>NZ_RBTP01000040.1 GCF_003702045.1 Pseudomonas viridiflava | reverse complement strand
CGCCCACCCGCCGCCCGCTTGTAAACCTCCGCCAACTGCCGCTGATCCTCGAAACCGCGTGCCAGCGACTGGATACGCTCACTGGCCATGACCGTCGCAGCGGCCAGGCTCGCGAAGGCTTGCAGGTTGTCCAGATCGACGCTGCCAAAGCTCGCCGGATCCAGTGAGTCCAGCGTGATCAGGCCCCACGGCCGCGCCTGGAAATGCAGCACGCAGCCAAGGCAATCGTGGACCTCCAGGGGCCCATGCCCTTCGACGAGGCCGTCGTAGGGGTCAGGCATCGGGCAGTCCTGTGCGAAACGCAACGGGACCGGGCTTTCCAGCAACGCCTTGAACCGCGGATGCTCATCGACGTTGAAACGTCGCCCCAGGGTATCCGGGCTGAGCCCATCGACCGCCAGCGGAATCAGCACGTCGCCCTCAAGCCTCAGCAGCGCCGTGGCGTCACAGGGCAGCATTTGCCGCAGCGATTGCAACAGCCGTCGATAGCGTTCCCCGTCCGGCATCTCCCGTGACAGATCGGCAACCAGCGGCACCAGCGCGCGAAGCAAAGGGTGGGTCATAATGACTCCCGGAAGACAAAACGAAAGGGGTCATTATGACCCGCCTCGTCGCTCATGCGACACCCGTTTCAATACCTTTGCGCGGTAGGTTTAAGCCGCCATCAAGTACGCACGCCATCCCTGCGGTATCAATCCCTTAATGCCTTATTACCCTGCGGTACAACTTCCCTGCCCCACGGCTCGGTAAAAACGACAGGTCAGTTGGGTGGAATAATAGTTTCAGTCATTGGGCACGGTAGTGGGCCGGTCTTTTCTGACGCCAGCTGCACGACAATAAAACGCGGGGTGTTCAATTTTATTCAAGAGGCGATTGCCCATTTTCGTTCCATAGTGCACTCACTTGCACAGGAGACACTGTCCATGCCTGGAATTCAGGGAAGAGTTCTGCAAACACACCCCGCCGCTGGTGGCAGAGGCGATTTTCAGCGGGAGACTTCACCACGTCTTCCCGTAGCAGCGGACCGGACATTGTTTTGCTAGTCCGCGACATGGCCAGCACATCCGACGAAGATTCATCGACTGGAATGCAGTATTCGTGGGCAAGCGGAACATCGCCCGGTTCGCGCCTACACAATCGGCTGCCTTCAGTGGGTGACCGGTTCTTGGATGAGAGGGGGCACTGCTTCAGCAACACAGGAATATCCACTGCTTATTTCCAAGGAGGGGCCGCTCAATGCATTCATCCGACGCCAAACATTCGGTCGTCGTCCCGCTGCTGCTGTTATGCGCAGCCATCGTCGCAAGCTTCATCGCCTCCAGCGGTCCGGTCCAGTGGATGGACAACGGTGTGTTTCTGGCTGACGCCACCACCGGCGAGTATTTCAGCCAGTCGCTCGGGCCGCTGGATCATCCGTTCTATCACTTTCTCAGCTCGGTGTTTTACGCCGTGTTCGGCTCACGACTGCTCAGCCTGATGAACTCCCTGCTTCTGCTGCCGTTGGCGTGGATCATTTTCCATCTGGCGACGCGCGTCGGTGCTACTGCCCGTCAGGCGCTGCTCGCGACCACCGCCACCCTTCTGGCCCATGCGGTGTTCTGGGTGTCGACGAAAGCCGAGGTGTATCTGCTGCACATGCTCTTTGTGCTCTTGGCCTACGCCGTGCACTTCAGCGCCAGCCCACCTCTGACGCCGTTTAAAAAGCTGTTTGTCATCGGCGTACTGACCGGGCTGAGCGCCTCTATTCACCAACTGACCTTCATTGTGCTGCTGCCGCTTTATATCCAGCTGCTCCACCAGCACAAGGCGCGAATCTTGATGACCGTGCCCGGATTCGTACTTGGATTGGCCACCGCCATCGTGGCAGTCTTCAACGATATCAACACCGGAATGAGCCCGTTGGAGATCGCCATACGCTATCTGACCGGGGCTTCGACCGTGGTCCCAGGCCCGCATTGGGAGGGCAGTCTGTTTCGGTTCGACGACCTGTGGCACGAGAAAAATTCGGTGGCGTTGCTGATGCTGTCGCTGATCGGCCCGCAGATCGCCGGACTGTTGACGTTCCCCAATGACAGCCGACTGCGGCTGCTGTGGAGCGCCGCGGTGCTGAATCTGGTCTTCGCGATGTCCTACAACGTCACCGACCGTTTCACGTTTTTCCTGCCGGGCATCGCGATGCTGAACATCATCGGCATGATTCAACTGTCCACACTGCTGGCACGTCATCCGGCTGGAACCGCATTGCTCAATGTCTCGGTGCTGACCTCCCCACTGGTGATCATGCTGGCCTGGACGCTTTACGCCATCGGTGTCGTCAACCTGCCGACCCACAAAGAGAAACTGCCGTTTCGCGATGACATTCACTACTTCATGGTGCCCTACCTGCCCGATCGGTCTGCCGAGCAATTCGTGAAAGCCTACGAGCAGTCCGTGCCGGAAGGCGCGTTGATCGTCGCCGACTGGACGCCGATAGGAGCGATTCGCTCCGGGCAGGCGGTGGGCGTGTTGCGCGGCCGAAAATGGGCGATGTGTAGCGATGACATCGACATCCGCGGCTATATGGGCAATCCGGGCGTCTATCTGGCACGCCTGAGTTACTGTGGAATGATCGCGGACAACTACGCGCTGGAAGACCTGTCAGTGGGCTTCGCGTTACACACCAAGTAACGCAACGCCCATAGTGCGGCAGGACTCAGGGTTGCCAGAGCGCCTGCCCGCCGCCCAACTTGCGGTCCAGAAAGCTCGCCGCGCTGATCAGCGCCAGGTGGCTGAGCGCCTGAGGTGTGTTACCGAGATGACGGGCATGCGGATCGAACTCCTCGGCATACAACCCGAGCGGATTGGCGTAACGCAGCAGCTGTTCGAACTCCAGATGCGCCTGACCGACCCGCCCTGCGCGGGCCAGGCATTCGACGTACCAGAACGAGCACGCCACGAATGCGCCCTCTTCGCCTGCCAGTCCGTCGTCATGGTGGTCATCGTTGCGATAGCGGAACACCATGCCATCACGCACCAGCGTGCGCTCAATGGCGTCCAGCGTGGCCAGCCACTTGGGATCACTCGCACCGACAAAACGCACCAGCGGCATCAACAGCATTGACGCGTCCAGGTTGCGACTGCCCTTGTGCTGCACGAAATGCCCCAGCTCCTCGTTCCAGAAGTTTTCCCAGATGTCGTCGTGAATCTGCTCGCGCACTTTGGTCCAGCGCTCGAAGGGGCCAGACAGTGAGCGCTTGAACGCCAGGCGCAACGCTCGATCCAGCGCTACCCAGCACATCAACCGCGAATGCAGGAAATGCTGATCGCCACCGCGCATTTCCCAAATGCCCACATCCCGATCGCTCCAATGCTCACAGACGTAATCCACCTGACGCACGACATGCTTCCAGCCGTCATGGGAGATGGCGTCGCCGTACTTGTTGGCCAGGTACACGGCATCCATCAGTTCGCCATAGATATCCAGTTGTGTCTGCTCGTAGGCTCCGTTACCGATCCGCACCGGCAGCGCACCGCCGTAACCGGTCAGGTGGTCGAGGTGCTCCTCGGGCAGCTTTTCGTTGCCGTCGAGGGCGTAGAGGATGCCCATCTTTTGCGTGTTCTCGCAGCTGTCATCCAGACGACCGCGCATCCAGCCCATGAAGGCGTTGGCTTCCTCGGTGTAGCCCAGCCGCATGAAGGCATACACGGTAAAAGAGGCATCTCGAATCCAGGTGTAGCGGTAGTCCCAGTTGCGCTCACCGCCGGGTGTTTCCGGCAGGCCGAAGGTCGCTGCGGCGACGATGCCGCCATGCTTGCGCGAGGTCAGCAGCTTGAGCGCCAGCGCCGAACGCATGACCATCTCGCGCCAACGGCCCTTGTACTGCGACTGCCCGGCCCAGCGTCGCCAGAACGTGAGCGTGTCATCGAAGTAACGTGAGCATTTGCCCGCCGCTACATGGGGGTCATCGAAACCGCCGAGAATGAATTCGAGGGTCTGGCCCTTCTCCATGCGGAACTCGGCCACCGCCGCGTCCTGCTCGACGTGCAGCGGCGTGGCCGCCGACAAGCGCATCCCGGGCTGGCCTTCGGCCTGAAAGCACACGTCGTTGCCTTCCTGATGCGCGGTGGTTTCGGCGCGGCTGTAATCCATGCGCACCTTGCAGCGCATGCGGATCGTGGCTTGACCGAAGCGCACCTGGACCCGACGCACGATGCGCGGCAGGTCATTCTCGTCTTCGCCAATGGGCATCAGGTCGGTGACCTCGACCACGGCCTCCTCCGAAATCCAGCGGGTCTGTAGGACGTTGGTGTCTGGAAGGTAGATTTGCAAGCGTCGCGCATCCGGCAGATCCGGCGCCAGCTGGAAAATCCCCGCATCGTTAGTGTCCAGCAGTGCGGTGAAAATCGACGGACTGTCAAAGTCAGGCCAGCAGCAGAAATCGATGCTGCCGGTGTCGGCGATCAATGCGGCACTGCGCATGTCGCCAATGATGCCGTGGTTCTCGATAGCGTTTTGCGGTTCTTCGGGGAAGTCAGCCATTGCCACGGAACTCCGGGTAGAGGGTCATGCCACCGTCAATGAACAGCGTCGTGCCGTGCACATAATCCGACGCATCGGACGCCAGCCAGACCACTGCGTTGGCCACGTCTTCAGGCTCACCGATGCGGCCGTAGGGGATCAATTCCAGCATTTTCTTTTCGGCATCGCCCTGTCGGGCATCGGCGTTGATCGGCGTGCGGATAGCGCCCGGGGCAATGCTGTTGACGCGAATCTTCTGTTCACCCACTTCCTGAGCAATGCTGCGCATCAACAGGTCGACACCGCCTTTGGAGGCCGCGTAGTTGACGTGACCGGCCCAGGGGATGAGCTGATGCACCGAACTCATGTGAATGATCTTGCCCATTGCCCGTGACACGTCTTTGCGCATGCCCTGGCTGATGAACTGACGCACGGCTGCGCGGGCACAGAGAAACTGGCCGGTGAGGTTGACGTTGATGACGGTGTTCCAGTCCTCAAGGCTCATGTCGACGAACGCGGCGTCCTTTTGCAGACCCGAGTTGGCAAACAGAATGTCCAGTGCCCCAAACTGCTCGATGGTCTGGGCAAAGAGCCGCTCGACCTCATCCTCCTTTGAAACATCGGCACCGACGGCGATGGCCTGACCGCCAGCGGCGCGAATCTCTTCGGCCAGCTGTTCAGCAGGTTCAGCCTTGGAATGGTAGTTGATGACCACAGCCGCCCCGGCGTCTGCCAGCGCGCGCGCGGCCGCAGCGCCCAGGCCGGAACTGGCGCCGGTGACGAGTGCGACTTGTTGCTTGAGAGAGATATGCATCGAATTCAGCCTCGGAGTCTGCTAGGGCATGCGTTAGATGCTGACTGGCGAGGCTGAAAGTTAGTTCAGTAGCGTTCCGCTTACGGGGCCGGGTTGGGTTGCGAAATGTGTATGGCTTCGATACCGGCAATTACATCGTCCGACAGCGTGACATCGATGCTCGCCAGATTGACAGCCAGTTGATCCAGCTTGGTGGCGCCGATGATGTTGCTGGTCACGAACGGCCGACTGGTGACGTAGGCCAGCGCCATCTGAGAAGGGTCAAGGCCGTGCTCGCGGGCCAGAGCCACGTACTGAGCCGTTGCGCTGACCGCCTGCGGATTGTTGTAACGCTGGAAGCGCTCGAACAGGGTCAGGCGGCCATCGGCCGGACGTGCGCCGTCCAGGTATTTGCCCGCCAGTACGCCGAACGCCAACGGCGAATACGCCAGCAGACCGATCTGTTCACGAATGGCAATTTCCGCCAGACCCACTTCGAACGTGCGGTTCAGCAGGTTGTAGGGGTTCTGGATCGACACAGCGCGTGGCAGGTCGAGCTTTTCGGCCAAGTGCAGGAAACGCTGGGTGCCCCACGGCGTCTCGTTGGACAGGCCGAAGTGACGGATCTTGCCCGCTTTGACCAGGTCGCCCAGCACCGACAGGGTTTCTTCGATCTCGACCGACACATCGTCCGGGTCATGGGTGTAACCCAGTGCGCCGAAGAAGTTGGTCTTGCGGTCCGGCCAGTGCAGTTGATACAGGTCCAGGTAATCGGTGTTCAGGCGCTTGAGACTGGCCTCCAGCGCGGCGGTGATGTTGTGACGATCCAGACGCGGGTTGCCATCGCGGATGTGTTCCATGCGGCCGGGACCGGCCACTTTGCTGGCCAGTACCCAATCGCTGCGGTCGCCGTACTTCTTGAAGTACTCGCCGATGATGCTTTCGGTCTTGGTGTAGGTTTCGCCACGTGGCGGCACCGGGTACATCTCGGCGGTGTCGAGGAAGTTGACGCCGGCCTCTTTGGCCATCCGAATCTGCTCGAACGCTTCTTCCTGCGTGTTCTGCTCGCCCCAGGTCATGGTGCCCAAGGTGATGGCGCTGACCGACAGGTCAGTCTTGCCCAATGAACGAAATTGCATTGATGACTCCATCCGGTTCAGAAGAAAAGCACACATGGGTGCCGTAAAAAACGAGCCCTATAAAACGCCTGTCGATGACGCACTGCAAGAACTTTTGTCGCTTTTCATGACTGCCTCCATCTAGCGGTAGCCTTGGGCCTGCAGGTCGAAAAGCCCGGCGTAGCGCCCTTTCGCCTCGATCAGGCTGTCATGACTGCCACGTTCCAGAACCCTGCCGTGCTCCAGCACAACGATGTGTTCGGCATTGCGCACACTGGAAAATCGATGGGAAATCAGCAGCGTCATGCGACCTTTGGCGTACTCGCGAAAATGATCGAACACCGCCGCTTCCGCACCGGCATCCAGCGCAGCGGTGGGTTCGTCGAGAATCAGAATGTCGGCGTCGCGGCGCATGTAGGCACGGGACAGCGCGATCTTCTGCCATTGGCCGCCGGACAGTTCCTGCCCCCCCGCAAACCAGCGTCCCAACTGCGTTTCATACCCCTTGTCGAGCTGTTCGATGAACGGCGCAGCCATGCCCTGTGCAGCAGCTTCGCGCCAGCGCGCTTCGTCATGGAAGGCGTCGGTGTCTCCCACGCCGAGGTTTTCACCGACCAGAAACTGGTAACGGATGAAGTCCTGAAAAATCACCCCTATGCGGGTGCGCAACGCCTCTTCGTTCCATTCCTGAAGATCACTGCCGTCGAGCAGAATGCGTCCTTGGTCAGGCTTGTAAAGGCGGGTCAGCAGCTTGATCAGCGTGGTCTTGCCGGAACCGTTCTCACCCACCAGCGCTACGCTGCGACCCGGTGCCAGATGCAGGTCGATATGTTCCAGTGCCGGCCGGCTGGTGCCGGGATAGGTGAAGGTCACGTCCTCGAAACGCAGGCCGTCGCCCGGCAACGCGCCCTGGCTCAGGTTACCGGCGGGCACCACCACGGGCTGGGCAAGGTAAACGTACAGATCGGCCAGATACAAACCGTCTTCATAAAGACCGCTGATCGCGCTCAGGCTACTGCTGACGGCCGCCTGGCCCTGTTTGAACAGCACCAGGTACATGGTCATCTGGCCAAGCGTGATACGGCCATGCACCGCATCGACCACCACCCAGGCGTAAGCCAGATAGAACGCGGCAGTGCCCAACAGCCCGAGCAAAAAGCCCCAGCCGTCGCGGCGTACGGTCAGCCGACGGTCTTCGGCGTAGAGGCGTTCGAACGTTTCGCGATAGCGTTTGAGCAGCAGCGGCGCGAAGCCGAACAGTTTGACCTCCTTGATATAGCCTTCGTGGGAAAGCAGCGTCTCGATGTAATTCTGCCGCCGGGTTTCCGGAGCTCGGCGGGTAAATAGCCGGAATGCGTCACCGGAAAAGTGCGCTTCAGCGAAAAACACCGGCAACGCACCCAGCACCAGAATCACCAGCGCCCAAGGCGAGAAATGCACCAGCAGCACGCCAAAGCTGATCAGCGAGATAAGGTTTTGCAACAGGCCCAGCGACTTGGTGACCAATGCCAGCGGCCGTGTCGACGCCTCTCGTCGCACACGAACCAGCTTGTCGTAGAACTCCGAGTCTTCGAATTGCATCAGAGACAAGGTCTGCGCTTTTTCCAGAATCAGGGTGTTGACCTTCTGCCCCAGCAACACACGCAGCAACGCCTGTTGCACCGACAGGCCCCGCTGTGCAGCGGCCAGCAAGGCCAACACGCCCGCTTCGAACAAGACGTAGCGCAACACGGGCCAGAGCGGCGCTTCACCGGTGCTGGCATGCAATTGCATGGCGGCGACAACGGCATCCACAATGCGCTGACCCAGCCAGGCTGCCAGGGCGGGCAACAGGCCGGCCACCAACGTGGCAAGGATCAACCCCAGCGACAGCCATCTGGAGGTGGTCCAGACCAGCTGCATCGCACGGAAGGCCTGCTGCATGAACGATGAAAAACGCTTGAAAACGGGCATAGACACTAGAACTCTCGATACCGAACCAACCCTGGAAAGGTCGGCCATCATACGGCCGTAGACGCAGGCTCGCTAAAAAACAGGAGGCTCATCATGAACGATGCTTACAACCTGCAACGCTTTGTCGATGCTCAGCAACCGGTATTCGCACAGGTGCTGGTGGAGCTTGAAACCGGGAAGAAACGCAGCCACTGGATGTGGTTCGTGTTTCCCCAGATCCGTGGCCTGGGTCGCAGCGACATGGCCCAGCGCTATGCCATCAGCAACCTCGATGAAGCCCGAGCCTACCTGCAACATCCGCTGCTGGGTCCACGCCTTGAACAATGCGCCCATCTCATTGCCCCTCAGGTAGAACGCACGGCGCGACAAATATTCAGTTCGCCGGACGACATGAAGCTGCAATCGAGCATGACCCTGTTCAGACTCGCAGCGCCTGACAGGCCGGTGTTTCAAGAAGTGCTGGATACGTTTTTTGACGGTGAGCCGGATGCGATGACGGTGAAGCTGGCACGCGGTTGAACGGATTCCAAAACAGAGCGCTGATGTTTATAAAGACGCAGTGCTGCAATAAACGAACAGTGGGAGGCTTCCAACGCCGAGCGTGGGGACGATCAGCATGCACTGGTTTTTCGCGGACAAGTCGCGCCCACATTACGCTTGCGTTCATTCAGGGCACCTCGCTTAGCGCGGCCCTCATTACATCCCCGCTGGCGCACGCTGTACGCAGCGCTCACGACGGTCGTCTACCCGTTCGGCGAACCAGGCAGTGGTCAGGTTGCGGGTGATCTTCGGACTCTTGAGCGTGATGCCCGGCAGGATCGCCCGAGGCAACGGCTTGCCGGCTGCCCGGTCGGCCATTGCAAACACCTTGCGGTACAGATCAGTTTCCTCAAACTCCAGGGTGTCGCCTTGCTTGAGCTGGCTCCATATCTGCGACTTGTTCATGCCCAGCCGGTCACCCAGGGTACGCACCGCCAACTCGGTTGAGCCCGGCGAGGTGGAGTCGAAACGAATCAGGTCGCCATCCAGCGCCAGGTTGATCCCCGTCGTCTGGCTGACAGCCGCCTGGAACGCCGCGTTGCGGCTGGCGTACCAGCCGGCATTGAAGTCGGCGAAGCGGTACAGGGACTTGTCGTAGCTGACCGGGTAGCCCAGCAAATGCGCGATACCGAAATACATGCCGCCACGCCGGGTAAACACTTCGCGTCGAATCGAGCCATCGACTGTGTAGGGGTAATCCTCGGCTCGCTTTTCCGCGAAGGCGATGCTGACCTGCATCGGGCCGCCGGTCTTGACCGGGTTGAAGTTGCCGAACAATGCCTGCCCCAACGGCACCATGCCGATGAAGTCATCGAAAATCGCGCTCAGCTCTTTCTCGGTGCGGGCCGCATCGAGGCGCTTGCCGTAGGTCTTGCCGTCCGGGGAGCGTACGCGCAGCGCAGTGGCAATCAGGGCATTGGGAATGTGCAGACGCGCCGCACGACGATCGATTTCGGCGCGCGCAATACGGCCCATGTTGGGGACGGCCGGGTCGACCTGGTAAGTGGACTCCTGCTCGGTCACGGCCAGCACGGAACACACATGCTCGGTGGTCAGCGGGATTTTCTGCGCCGAGAAGGCTGCCTGGATGTCCGTGGCCCACGCCTGACGATCACTGACCGTGGCGGGCATCAGGCGCAGGATCCGCGCCCGTGCCTGCTCGGGGCTCAACTCCGGCTCCTGAGGGCGCTGGGTGCCGCAAGCAGCCAGCAACAACAACGCAACGCTCATCGTGAGCGATTTGAACAGACTTTTATTCAATCCATGACCCCGCTGCGTGTGCGCTCAAGATTAAAGCCTGAGCGCTTTAGCGTTAAAACACCGACCAGTCGATCCTGGCGCTGAGCTTTTCCAGCGCCGCCATACCGACAAGGGAATTGCCCGCTGCGTTCAATTCCGGGGACCACACACAGACCGAGAACCGCTCTGGCACGATGGCGACGATACCACCGCCCACACCACTTTTGCCCGGCAGACCGACGCGATAGGCGAAATTGCCCGCCTCGTCATACAAGCCGCTGGTGGCCATGATCGAATTCAGTTGGGTGGCCTGCCGAGCGCTGAGAATCTGCTCGCCGCTGTGGGTGCAGAACCCCTGATTGGCCAGAAAGCCAAAGGCACGGGCCAGGTCGATGCAGCTCATGCTCAGGGCGCAATGGTGGAAGTAGCTGCGCAGCACGTCTTCCACATCGCCATGAAAGTTCTCGAACGACTTCATCAGGTACGCCGCTGCGGCATTGCGCGAACGATGCTGGTATTCGGATTCGGCCACTTTGGAGTCGGAAGTAATCGATGGGTTACCGCATAAACGTCGGACAAAGTCGCGCATCGACAGTGACGGCGCCGCAAAGCGTGCCTGATTGATGTCGCAGATCACCAGCGCACCGGCATTGATGAACGGATTGCGCGGCCTGCCCCGCTCGAATTCCAGCTGCACCAGCGAGTTGAACGGCTGGCCGGAAGGCTCGTGACCGAGACGCTGCCAGATGTCTTCGCCCGAATGCCCGATGGCCTGTACCAGACTGAACACCTTGGAAATGCTCTGGATCGAAAATCGCGTTTCTGCATCCCCGGCACTGAACATCTGACCGTCATTGCCGTACACCGCAATGCCCAGTTGGTCGGGCCTTACGCCACCCAGCGCGGGGATGTAATCGGCGACTTTGCCCTGACCGATCAAAGGTCTCACTTCGTCGAGGATTTCGTTCAGCAGGTCTTGCATGGAGGCGCCCCTTGTTTTGGGTGCGCACACTACACCAACGACACGCGGCTGGCATCATCGCAAGGTGATATCGCGATCCGTCGCTACTATCTCCCGGTCAACCAGGGTTGCAACCTTGACGGCATGGGGAAAGATTTTCTTCTGGACGAACAGGTCATCGACCGGGCCGAAAGGCTCAAGATCATTGATCAGCCCGTCGGCAGCATTCCTGTACCGCGTCGGCGCTACCCAGAACAAGCCTGCGTCCTTGAGGGACTATTTCTTCCAGGACGAGAGGCCGTTACAGGGCAGTTGAGGAAAGAAATAAACCCTGCCAGATCCTGAACCAGACACCCGGCTTTTAGTCATACCAATGTGCCATTTTCGGTACGTGACAAGGAAATTCAGGTAATGGCTAGTCACTCTTTTTCACCGCGGTGGGGTTCTCGTTTCGCGGCGTTATTGATCAGCGGCCTGGCCTTTTCCCAGGCGCAGGCGCTCGATTTCAATGCCGGCGGCGCATTCCCCCAAGACAACCTGGCTGCCACCCATTACGAAACCAATTCGGTCTATTCCCTGCGCAGTACCAATGTCACGCTGGGTGATCTGCAGGCACTGCTGAACGACGCCAAACTGAATGCGGCGAAGCTGGAAAGCCTGAAACAAACCATCGAGGCTCAAGCGCGGCTGATCGAGGAACTCAAACGCAACAACGGCACTCAGTCCAGCAGCAACGACAGCGATGTTTCCGCGCTAAAAAGCAAGATTGACGAACAGGGCCGTACGATTGGAGCGCTGCAGAGCCAGATCGGCGATTTGAAACGCGATTCGGGGTCGAGCGCCAGCAGCGGCGATCTCTCAGACCTGAAAAACGACATCAGCAATACACGAAGCGAACTGAACTCGTTGAAAAGCACGGTCAGCACCCTGAGCAACCGCGTTAAATAATCGCCTCCCATCACAGCCAAAAAGCACGAACGGGGCTGAACTCCGTTCGTGTCGATCGTGCGCCCCTCTCCCTCATCCTGAATGTATAAAACCTCAAGCATTGGTTCGCGTCGGCTCTGAAAATTCGTTGGAAACGAGCGCTTCTGTATGGAAACAATTCTCAACAGAGATGTTATATTGTATCCATAACTATCAGGAAGTCTCACATGTCGTCTCGTAAAATTGCGTCTCTGGCAGGCTTGGCCATCGGGATGCTCGGCAACACCGGTTTTGCGGAAGAACAGCCCAAGACCATCGAGCTGGAAAGTGTCAACGTCACCTCCGACTATCAATACGAAACGGCAACCAGTGCGGTGCAAGGCTATCGGGCGACCCGTTCCGCCACCGCCACCAAAACCGACACCGCCATCAAGGACATCCCGCAGTCCATCAGCGTGGTGCCTGCTACGGTATTGAAAGACCTGGGCAGCAACAGCGTGGAGCGTGCGCTGGATTTCGCGGGCGGCGTGTCGAAGCAGAACAACTTTGGCGGCCTGACACTCTACGAATACAGCATTCGCGGTTTCACCACCTCCGAGTTCTATAAGGACGGTTTCAGCGCCAACCGTGGCTACCCCGCCACCCCTGACGCGGCAAACATTGAGCGCATCGAAGTGCTCAAAGGCCCGGCAGCCAGCCTGTACGGGCGCGGCGACCCGGGCGGCACCGTCAACATCGTCACCAAGAAACCGCAGCGCGAAGCCTTCACCACCTTACAGACCAGCGCTGGCAGCTGGGACCGTTACCGCACGGCGCTGGACGTCAACACCCCGCTCGACGAAGAGGGCAACCTGCTGTCGCGGGTGAACCTGGCCGTTGAAGACAACAACAGCTTCCGTGATCACGTCGAGAGCAAACGTGTCTTCGTTGCGCCCTCCTTCAGTTGGCAACTGAACCCCGACACCCACTTGTTGGTGGAAACCGAGTTCGTCCGTCAAAAGTCGACGTTCGACCGTGGCGTCGTTGCACCGAATAACAAGTGGAGCGGCGTATCGCGTTCAACGTTCCTGGGCGAGCCTGACGACGACATCGATAACGACAACAACATGGTCCAGTTCGCGCTGGACCATCAGCTCAATGACGTGTGGTCATTGCGTCTGGCCAGCCACTACAAGCAGGGCGAGCTGTCGGGTTACGCCAGTGAAGCCCGTCCCCTGAGTGCCGACGGCCGCACCGTCAACCGCCGCTACCGCGAACGTGACAACAATTGGCATGACAGCATCACCCAACTGGAGCTGCGCGGGCGCTTCGAAGGCATGGGCCTTGAGCACGAAGTGCTGATCGGCACTGAATACGAGAACTACCGCAAGAACGAGCGCGTCACCAATATCGCGCCGGTGACGGGCACAAGCTACGCCATCGACCTATACAACCCGGTCTACGGCCAGCCAAAACCCAATGGCGCTCGCTCGGGCACTGACTTTTTCGAACATATCGAAAGCCGTGCGTTGAATCTGCAAGATCAGATCGTGTTCACCGACAAGCTGCGCGGGATGATCGGTGCGCGCTTCGAGCATTTCGACCAGCAGGTCGACGACTACACCACCAACCGAACGTCGGGCCAGCGGCACGATGCGTTCACCCAGCGTGCGGGGCTTCTTTACCAGCTCACGCCGCAGGTCGGGCTGTTCACCAACGTTTCGACTTCGTTCAAACCCAACAACGGGCTCGACGCCTCCGGCAACACATTTGACCCTGAAGAAGGCGTTGGTTACGAAGCGGGTATCAAAAGCGAGCTGTTCGATGATCGTCTGAGCACCACGCTGTCGGCGTTCCACATCGAGAAGGAAAACGTGCTGGCCCTTGACCCGTCCACCGACACCAATCGCGCCGTGGGCAAAGCGCGCAGCCAGGGGTTCGACCTGCAATTCACCGGACAGGTCACCGAAGCGGTCCGCGTGATCGGCGCCTTCGCTTACATCGACGCAGAAGTCACCAAGGGTGACCGCACCATCCCGACCGGCAGCCGGATCCTGGGCGTGGCCAAACACAGCGGCAGTCTGCTGGGTGTCTACGAGTTCCAGGAAGGCGTGTTGCGCGGTTCGGATGTGGGCGCCGCTTACACCTATGTCGGCGACCGTTCCGGCGAGTCCGGCACCAGCTTCGAGCTGCCGGCCTACCAGACGGTGGATCTGCTTGCGCACTACAAGGCCAGCGAGAACGTGACCGTAGGTTTGAACCTCAACAATATTTTCGACGAGAAATATTACGAGCGCTCCTTCAGCAATTACTGGGTCGCGCCGGGCGAGCCGCGTAACTTCACAGTCAGCCTCACACTGAATCTCTGATCACTAAAACAACAAGGATGCATCATGCTTTCATCGAAACCGCTCGTGGCCTTGAGCCTGCTCAGCGCACTGTTCGCCGCTCAGGTCAGTGCTCATGGTTTATGGACCGAACAGCGTCGCGGCAACATCGAAGTGGTCTACGGCCACGGTGCCGAAGACAATGCGTTCAAGGCACAGAAAGTCAGTGGTGCCTGGGCGTATGACCTTCAGGGCCGGATGATTCCGGTCACCGTGCAACGCCTGGACGATCACGCACGCCTGGTGCCGATCAAGCCACCGGCCGTTCTGTCGGTCGCGCTGGACAACGGCATGTGGACCCGCAATGCCGAGAAGAAATGGATCAACGAAGGACGCAGCAAGGTGCCCAACGGCACCGATTCGATCCATACCTTCAAGTACAGCGTGGCCATTTATGAAGAAGGTGCGAAGCTGCCGACTTTCGAGAAGCTGAACTTCGTCATCGTGCCGCTGGCTGATCCGCTCAAGGTGGGTGTCGGCAAACCGCTGCCGGTGAAGGTGCTAGTCGATGGCAAACCCGCTGCGGGCATCAAGCTGATCGGCGATTACCGCAGCGCGCCAGATGCAGTCAGCGCCGAGACGGATGCTCAGGGCATGGCGACGGTCGTGGTGCGTAACGAAGGCTTGAACATCATCGCAGCCGAAGTGACTCTTCCGGTGAAAGACAACGCCGATATCGCCGAGCGCGGCCTGTTCACCTCGCTGACCTTCGTGGGCGAAGCGCATCACGATTGATCCCTGACACGCTGCGCTGCTGCGCAGCGAACACGGGCCCCGCAGAAGCGAGCTTGCTCGCGTAAGGGCTTGATAAACAGCCTTCGCGAGCAAGCTCGCTCCCACGAAAGACAGTGCTTACCGTAAACCTCGTGGGAGCGGACTTGTCCGCGAAAAGGCCTGTACATCCGACGACTATTCATCGGCCGAACTACTGCATTCGCGGACAAGTCCGCTCCCACTGTGTTCGCAGCGCGACAGCGCTACGTCGAAGACGTGGTGAAGCCTGCCACATTTAGCTCCGTGTCACGGCCGCATTGACTTACAAATACTTCAACCAGGTGATATCCCGACGTCGTGCCTTGAGCGATGCGAACCAGCGTACAGCCGGGAATAGCACCACCGCCAGCGCGACTGACATCAGCCAGACGCCCCACATGTAGTCGAAGCCGAAGTAGTTGCCCTGATTCTTGCCCCAGATTGCCAGCGCGATCAGGTACAGGATCTTCAGCACGTACAAGTGCAGCAGGTAGAAGAACATTGGCGCCGAACCCAGCACCACCAGCGGACGCAGCCAGCCCTTTTCCTGACACTTCTCGAACGCGATCAGAATCAGCATGCCAATGCCCAGCGTGAGGCTGATGAACAGCAACGACGGCGGGTACTTGGTGATGTTGAGAAAGCTCATCACGGTCTGCAGTTCGGTTTCGCCCACACTCCACGGTTTTTCACCGTAGCCGTTGATCAGGCGCAGCACCATGAAGCCCGCCAGCGCACCGAGACCACACAACCACAGTTTGGCGCGACGCGATGCAGCGTCGTAACCGCTCGAAAACCAGGGCCCAGCGGCGTACCCCAGCGCGATGATGCCGATCCAGGGGAGCAACGGATACGAGGTACGCAAGCGCAAGTTGTCCGAAACGTCGATCCAGCCACGGTCATGCAGGATGGCCCAGGGAATGTGCATCGCGGACTCGATGCCGAAGTGCAGCGAATCCAGCAGGTTGTGACCGGCAATGATCACTGCCCCAATCACCACCAACGCCCAACGCGGCAGGTAGACCATCGCCGACAGCGCCACCATGCTCAAGCCGATGGCCCAGATCACCTGCAGGTAGATCACGGTCGGCGGGAACTGGAAGGTCCAGGCAAAGCTCACCAACGTGAACTCAAGGGCGATCAGAAACAGGCCGCGCTTGAGCAGGAATGCCGAAACGTCCGCCCTGCCACTGTATTTCTCGCCATACAGGTAAGCCGACAGACCGGTCAGCAACACGAACAGCGGCGCGCACAAGTGCGCCAGCAAGCGGCTGAAAAACAGATCGGGCTCGGTGCTGGCCACGTCCATCGGGTCCACTACCTGACGGTGCAGAAAAAAGGTTTCTCGCACATGGTCCAGCAGCATGAAGAGAATGATCAGACCGCGAAGAGCGTCGATGGAGCGCAGCCGGGAACTGGGTGCGCGGGTGGGATGAACAGCTGTCGTCATGAAAGGTCGAGGTCCGTGGTTGGGTGGGCGGTGTCGATTGTCCTGGGTATTGCCAGGCTTCCCGGTCCAGCGCGGGAAGCCCGTCGACACCGGTTAAAACTCGTTCTGCAACGCCTTGTAGCCGCGCACCAGATCGATGTTGGTGTGCGCAACGTCCTCGGAAAACTCCGAAGCAGAGATGCTCACCGGCGGGTATTGCGACAGGTCGGTATTAGGCCCGATGCGGGTAGTGGACGGCACGTAAAAGTTTTCTGGCAGGTCGCGGCCGTCGACCACCGAGTTGTGGCGCACCACGCTGCCGTTGCCGACCTGGCAATTGAACAGCACGCTGTTGAAGCCGATGAACACCCGGTCACCGACCTGACACGGTCCATGCACGATGGAACGGTGGGCTATCGAGGTGAACTCGCCGATGGTCACCGCCGCGCCGGATTTGGAATGGATCACCACGCCGTCCTGAATGTTGGAGTTGGCGCCGATCACGATGGGCTCCATGTCACCTGTGGCGTCGACCTCGTCGGCGCGAATCACCGCGTAGGGGCCGACAAACACGTTGTCCTTGATAATGACTTTGCCGCAGATGATCGCGGTCTTGTCGATGTAGGCGGATTCGGCAATCACCGGCAAATGGCCGGACGGGTTTTTACGGATCACGGTGGCAAACCTCAGGTCAGGTAGTTGGACGTTTGTGCAGCGGCATCGTGTGGGTGAAGGCTTTCGAAGTGGCGCACGCTGACGCTGGACGCGGCGTACAGGCCCTCCAGTGCCTGCTGGATCTTGCGGGCCGCATCTTCGACATACATCAGGTTCTGGCCGTTGAGCCGGGCGAACGCCTGCTCGTCGGCGCGCTTGACGGCCGTCTGAACAGGCGTGCCCAACGCACGCTCGGTGGTGTCGATCAATGCCATCAAGCCAAGTTCGGTGGCGTGCTCCGGCACCCGCACTTGAACCGTCGCCAGGCTGCGCTGGCTGTGCGGCGTGGCAAGCGAACCGTTGTCGCGCAGCCAGTTCGCGACCTGCATGGTGTCGACGAACGTCTGGCGGTCGAAATGAGCGATGAACGCGCTTTCCAGCAATTGCCGCGACAGCGCTGCCGAACAGGGGCAGGTCGACGAATAGGTGATGCCCACCGACAGGTCCAGGCGCAGGCGCCCCGCTTCCCAGAGGGCATCAATCGTGATCGGGTAGGATTTCCAGCCGCTGAGCCCTTCGGTGACCAGCGCGGGGCGCCGACACAGCAGGTTAAAGTTCAGCTTGATGCGGGCGCGGGTCGAGCGGCAACTGGCGTGGCTTTCAACCATCGCCTCAAGCAGGTCCGACAAGGCCGCGACGTTGAGCAATCGCTCTTCGGCAAACCGGTCGAGCAGGCGATACAGCCGTGACATGTGAATGCCTTTGACACTCGGATCGGCCAAGTCAACGTGCAGGTCCACGAAGGCATGCACCGAATGGCTGACACCCTCTTCGCTCAAGCGTATCGGCACTTCGATGGCCTGCATGCCGACCCAGTCGAGGGCGATCAGGGCCGAGGACGCTTCCGTCAGGGCAACATCGGGGAGAGAGCTGTTCATGGGAGTCGGTCGTCTCAGTGGCTGGCCTCGCTTGGAAGGCGACGCATGATGTCATGGGGCAAATATCCGCCCCTGCAAATTCGTTACACTATAACATCATCAACACCGACAGCATCAACCGAACACCTTGCCCGTATTAACCCAAACGGATGCACCCGGCGGGACATCCGCAGACAGGTTTCAGGTCTTCACCAGTTCCTCGATCAGAAAATCCCGGAATGCCGACACGGCCGCTGGCAGGTTGCGCCCTGCCATGCTTTGCAGTTCGATGCGCCGCGCCTTCATGCCTTCATCGCTGATCGGCAGGGACACCAGTTGTTTTTCCTGCACGCGTTTATCCAGGGTCATTTCGCTGGACAGGCTGATACCGCCCTCCTCTCGCACAAAGCGCAGCAGCGCGCCGATGTAGTTGCTGGTCAGCACCGGGTCGAACATCAGGCCCTGAACACCGCAACAGATGTCGAAAAGTTGCCGCAGCGTAGTATCGGTGTTGGTCAGGGCAATGGCGTAAGGTTGCAGCTCGGCAAGCGCCACCTCCGTGCGTGCCGCCAGCGGATGGCTGGGGCTGACCACCGCGCAGATCGCGCCGCTGTGCACGTGCTCCACCTTGATTTCATTCTGCGGCGTGAGACTGAACGTCAGGCACAGATCCGCGTCGCCGGAGCGCACCCGCTCGGTGGCCTGCGCGGGCGCACAGACTTCCATCGAAAAGTGGATGCCTTGATAGACCCGCCGGAAACGGGCGATGCATTGCGGCAGGAAATCCAGGGCAAAACCTTCGGAGCACGCAAGCCGCACATGACCGCGCTGCAGCCCCTGCAACTCAGTGATTTCCAACACCACCTGCTCGGCTTCCAGTTGCGATTTGCGCGCATAGGCTGCCAGACGCGTACCCGCTTCGCTGAGCACCATGCCGCGTGCCTGACGCTCGAACAGCACCGCGTCCAGTTCGCGCTCCAGCTTGCTGATTTGGCGGCTGACCGCCGAAGAGGCGACATTGAGCCGGGTCGACGCCTCACTGATCGAGCCGCACCGCGCCACCTCCAGGAAATAGCGCAGGGCCGTGGATTGAACGCCATAAAGCTGCATCACGCCTCCTGGGTTGCCTTTTTGGCAATGAAAGGTTCGAAATATTGTACTTGTGGCATTGATACGCTTTGCCTAGAGTCGTGTCGAGGCCGTCGGCTAGACCAAAAGAAAATCATCGCCGCTCAAGACATACCCCTCTTCTCGCATTTGCGACCCACTGCCCTTTGATCCAATCACTTTGCCTTAGGGAGACGACGGCATGGGCATCAAGGGTTTCGCTCGCAGCATCGCGCTGTTGGGCCTGTTCAGCAGCTTTTCTGCCTTCGCAGGCAAGGCCGACGACACACTGGTTTACGCCTCCGACAGCGAGCCGGAAAACATCAGTCCCTACCACAACGATCTGCGCGAAGGCGTGATCCTCGGTCGCCTGATCTGGGACAACCTGGTCTATCGCAACCCGGACAACGGTCAGTACGAACCGATGCTGGCGACTCGTTGGAAACAGGTCGACGACACCACCCTCGATTTCCAGCTGCGCGAAGGCGTGACGTTTCACAACGGCGACCCGTTCACTGCCGACGACGTGGTGTTCACCCTTAACTACGTGGTGGCTCCCGACTCCAAGGTGGTCACGGTGCAGAACGTGGACTGGATCAAGAGCGCCGAAAAACTCGGTGACTACAGCGTTCGCCTGCACCTGAAGAAGCCTTTCCCGCCCGCACTGGAATATTTGTCCAACGCGGTGCCGATGTTTCCGAAAAAGTATTTCGAGCAGGTCGGCCTCGCAGGCTTCAGCCGCAAACCCATCGGCACCGGGCCGTATAAGGTCACGGCCATCGCGACTGGCGAAGGCGTGAAGATGGACAAGAACCCGGACTACTTCAAAGACAGCCCGCAAGGTCAGCCGAAGATAAGCCACATTAACTTTCGCGTGATCGCCGATGCCGAAACCCGCCTCGCCGAGCTGATGACCGGTGGCATCGACTGGACCTGGCGTGTCGCACCGGATCAGGCCGAAAACCTCAAGGCCGTGCCCAATCTGGTGGTCACCAGCGGCGCGACCATGCGCATCGGTTTCCTGATCCTCGACGCACGCGGCACCTCAACGGCCGATTCGCCCATGAAGCACTTGAAGGTACGGCGGGCGATCAACCACGCCATCAACCGCGAAGGCCTGGCCTCACAACTGGTGGGTGGTGAGAGCAAACCCCTGCAAGTGGCCTGCTATCCGGGCCAGTTCGGTTGCGACACCACGGCGGCCACGGACTACAACTATGACCCGGCCAAGGCCAAGGCACTGTTGGCCGAAGCGGGATACCCGAACGGGTTTGACACCGAGATTTTCGCCTACCGCGACCGCGATTATGTTGAGGCAATCATTGGCAACCTGCGTGCCGTGGGCATCAACGCCAAGCTGCGTTACCTGAAATACGCCGCCCTGCGCGATCAGCAGCGCGGCGGTAAGGTGCCCATGTCGTTCCAGGCCTGGGGCTCGTTCTCGATACTCGACACGTCAGCCTCGGCAGGCACCTGGTTCAAGGGTAATCCCGACGACAACATCAAGGACCCGCAAGTCCAGGGCTGGCTGCAGACCGCCGACAACGCGCTGGACCCGCAGGTGCGCAAGGATAACTACCGCAAGGCGTTGCAGCGCATCAGCGAGCAGGCCTACTGGGCGCCGCTGTTCAACTACTCGATGAACTACGCCTACGTCTCGGAACTGAACTTCAAGCCCTACCCGGACGAGCTGCCGCGTTTCGCGCTGTCGAGCTGGAAGTAGTCCCTGTAACACCAATGGGTGACGCCGCCCGCAGCGCGGCTCACCTTGTCATCTCATGGATACAGGGTCACGTGCCATGTCTGGATTTCTATTACGCCGCCTGGGCATTGCCCTGTGCGTCGCGATTACGGTATCGATCATCAGTTTTTCCCTGCTGCACCTGTCCGGCGACCTGGCCACGGCCATTGGCGGCCCGGAAGCGACCAGCGAGCAGATCGAACAGATCCGCGTGCAATACGGCCTCAACAAGCCGTTGATCACCCAATACTTCGAGTGGCTGAGCGATGTGTTGCGCCTTGATCTGGGCGACTCGTTCTTCTTTCAGGAATCGGTCTACAACCTGATCGCCTCGCGCCTGTCGATCACCCTCGGGCTGGGGGCGATGGCCTTGAGCATCGCGCTGTTGATCGCCATTCCGCTGGGCGTGCTGGCTGCAGTCAAGCGCGACACCTGGATCGACCGACTGGCGCTGAGCATTGCCGTGCTGGGACAAGCGATGCCGAGTTTCTGGTTCGCGCTGATGCTGATCGTGGTGTTCTCGGTGACGCTCAAGTGGCTGCCGGTGTCGGGCAATTCGACCTGGGCGCACTTCGTGATGCCAGCCCTGGCGCTGGGTTATTACGCCACGCCCGCCATCATGCGCCTGACCCGGGCGGGCATGCTCGACGTGCTCAACTCCGATTACATTCGCACCGCCCGCGCCAAGGGTCTGCGCCCCGGCACGGTGCTGTTCAAGCATGCCCTGCGCAATGCGTTGATTCCGGTGGTGGCGCTGGCTGCCGTGGAATTCGGTTTCATGCTCGGCGGCTCGGTGGTCATCGAAACCGTGTTCTCGCTACAAGGCATCGGCCAACTGGCCTGGGACGCCATTGCGCGTGACGACTTCCCGGTGGTGCAGGCGGTCGTGCTGCTGATCGCCGTGATCTACATCGTTCTCACGCTGCTGGCCGATGTGCTCAATGCACTGCTCGACCCGCGCATCCGTGTGAAATAGGAGGTCTCCATGAGCACAACCCCCTCTTCGTCGCTGGTAATCAGCGACTACCAGCCGCCAGCAAGAAGCATGTTGCGCACGCTGCGCCAGAGCTTTGGCCATCGTGGCTTTGCCATCGGTGCCGTGCTGTTGCTGATCATCGTGCTGGGCGCGCTGTTCGCACCGTGGCTCGCGCCTTACGACCCTTACACCCAAGACGTGATGCTGCGCATGAAGCCGCCGGTGTGGATGGCCCACGGCACATGGGACTACGTGCTCGGCACCGACAAGCTGGGGCGCGATTACCTGTCGCGACTGCTGTATGGCGCACGTATTTCGCTGTTCATCGGTTTCTCGGCAGCGCTGATTTCCGGCGTCATCGGCACCATCATGGGCCTGCTCGCCGGTTACTTCGGCGGCAAGGTGGATGCCGTTATCAGCTACCTGATCACCACGCGCCTGGCGATGCCAGTGGTGATGATCGCCCTGGCCTCGGCCTCGCTGATCGGCGGTTCGCTGAAAGTGGTGATCATTCTGCTCGGCTGCCTGCTGTGGGACCGCTTCGCCGTGGTGGTGCGTGCCGCCGTGCAGCAGATTCGCGACGCCGAATACGTGGCCTCGGCGCAGGCACTGGGGTGTTCGACCCTGCGCATTCTGGCCAGTGAAATCCTGCCCAATCTCATCGGCGCGCTGATCGTGGTCGCCACGCTGGAAATGGCCCACGCCATTCTGCTGGAGTCGGCGCTGTCGTTCCTCGGTGTAGGTGTGCAGCCGCCGATTCCGTCCTGGGGCCTGATGATCGCCGAAGGCAAGCCGTACATGTTCTTTTCCCCCTGGGTCATCGCCATTCCCGGTGTCGCGTTGATGGTGTTGGTACTGGGCATCAATCTGGTCGGCGACGGCCTGCGTGATCTGATCCTGCCCGACGGGCGCAACTGACAGAGGAGATTCGGACATGGCGCTGTTGCATGTTGAAAACCTGCGTGTCGATATCCCCTTGGGGCACGACACGCTGCACGCGGTACGCGGTCTGGACTTTCAGGTCGAACGCGGCGAAATGCTGTGCATCGTTGGCGAGTCGGGCTGCGGCAAGTCGCTGACCTCGCTGGCGCTCATGGACCTGCTGCCACGCAAGGCCCGGCGCACTGCAACCCGATTGAGCCTGGACGGCATCGACATGCTGGGCCAGAGCGAACGCCAGATGTGCGACCTGCGCGGCAACCGGCTGGCGATGATTTTTCAGGAGCCCATGACTTCGCTCAACCCGGCCTACAGCATTGGCGATCAGCTCAGCGAAGTGTTGACCCGGCATCGCAAGGTGTCGCGCAAGGACGCCCTGCTGCGGGCGGCGCAGATGCTGGAAAAAGTCGGTATCAGCAACGCTGGCGAGCGGTTGCGCCAGTACCCGCATCAGCTGTCGGGCGGCCTGCGTCAGCGGGTGATGATCGCGATGGCGATGATGTGCGAGCCGGACGTGATCATCGCCGACGAACCTACCACGGCGCTGGACGTGACCATTCAGGCGCAGATCCTGCGGTTGATCCGCGATATCCAAAAGGAACTCGGGCTGGCGGTGATCTTCATCACCCACGACCTGGGACTGGTGGCGCGCATCGCCGACCGGGTAGCGGTGATGTACGCCGGGCAGATCGTCGAAACCGCTCCCGCCGTCGAGCTGTTCGAAAACCCGCAGCACCCTTACACGCGTGGCCTGCTGGCGAGCATTCCGATTCCGGGCCGCACCCGGCCGGGTCAACCGCTGGGCTCGATTCCGGGTCTGGTGCCCAGCCTGGTTGGCGAACAGCACGGTTGTGCGTTTCGCAACCGCTGCTCGCAAGCGATTCCAGCCTGCGCCGACGACGTCCCGGCCATCAATGGTCACGACCATATGACCCGCTGCCTGTTTGCGGTATCGGGCGCAGAGCCGGTGTTTCATCGCGAGGGCGCACGATCATGAGTCAGGCATTGAAAACCAGCGTAAAAAAAGACATCGCTCTAGAGCTGTGTGACATCCGCCGCGAGTTCACCATCAGCCGGGGCTTCTTCAAACCGACTGCCACGCTCAAGGCCGTCGATGGCGTGTCACTGCGTCTGATGCGCGGCGAAACCTTAGGGCTGGTCGGCGAGTCCGGCTGCGGTAAAAGCACCCTGGCCAAGATGCTGTTGGGCTTGCTGGTGCCCAGCAGCGGCGATGTACTGGTCAATGGCAAGCATCTGGCGGGCACGGACCGCAAGGAAATGGCGCGGCGTATCCAGCCGATCTTCCAAGACCCCTACTCTTCGCTCAACCCGCGCAAGACCCTGCGCGAAATCGTCACCCTGCCGCTGATCGTGCACGACATCGGCAGCACCGCCGAACGTCGAAAGCGCACCGAAGACATGATGGATGTGGTCGGCCTGCCCAAGCGGGTGATCGACAGTTACCCCAGCCAGTTGTCAGGCGGCCAGCGCCAGCGTGTCGCGATTGCACGGGCGCTGGTGATGCGTCCCGACGTGCTGATTTGCGACGAGCCTACGTCGGCGCTGGACGTGTCGGTTCAGGCGCAGATCCTCAATCTGTTGCAGGACCTCAAGCAGGAGTTCGGCCTGACCTATCTGCTGATCAGCCATAACCTGGCCGTGATTGAACACCTGGCCGACCGAGTGGCCGTGATGTACCTGGGCAAAATCGTAGAAGAACGCAGCCGCGAATCGTTGTTTGCGCGGCCTGGTCACCCTTACACCCAGGCGCTGCTGGACTCGGTGCTCACACCCGATCCGCATCTGGGCATCCCCGAACTGGGCCTGCAGGGCGCGTTTCCCAATCCCATGTCACCGCCGTCAGGCTGTGCGTTTCACCCGCGCTGCCCCCGTTGCATGACGGTCTGCAAGAACCAATACCCCGCCGCTGACGCCCTGGAAGGCGGAACCGTGCGTTGCCATTTGCGTGACACCCCGAAACCCCTGGAGCTGATGCCCTCATGACTAGCCGTTCGCACGCCATCGACAACGTCACCGAACAGTTCGACAACGGCGCGTTCTTCGCCCTGCTCGGCGAAAGCGTCGCGTATCCGACCCAGAGCCAGGAACCGGAAAGCCTGTCCGAGCTGTACCGTTACCTCAACGAGTTCATCACGCCGCACGTCGAGCGGCTGGGTTTCACAGTCCGTATTCACGACAACCCGGTGGCCGGACGCGGCCCGCTGATGATTGCCACGCGAATCGAAGCCCCATTCCTGCCGACCCTGCTCAGCTATGGGCATGGCGACGTGGTGCGCGGCTACGATGCGCAATGGCAGCCGGGCCTGTCTCCGTGGCAGGTGGTCGAGCGCGGGGAACGCTGGTATGGCCGCGGCACGGCGGACAACAAGGGCCAGCACCTGATCAACCTGACGGCACTTGAGCAAACCCTCAAGGCACGGGAAGGCAAGCTGGGTTTCAACGTCAAACTGCTGCTGGAAATGGGCGAGGAAGATGGCTCACCGGGGTTGAGCCTGTTTTGCCAGCAGCACGCCGGGGACTTGGCCGCCGATATTTTCATTGCCTCCGACGGCCCGCGCCTGGCGGCATCGCGCCCAACGCTGTTTCTCGGTTCGCGAGGCGTCTTCAACTTCGAACTGAGCGTGCACCTGCGCGACGGCGCGCATCACTCCGGCAATTGGGGCGGACTGCTGGCCAACCCCGGGATCATTCTTGCCAACGCCATTGCCAGCCTGATCGACGAACACGGTCGGGTAAAAGTTGCCGGGTTGATGCCCGCTTCGATTCCCGACGCGGTGCGCATGGCGCTGGCCGATATCGAAGTGGGCAGCGGACCGGGTGATCCTGTCATTGATTCGGACTGGGGCGAGCCGGGGCTTTCATTGAGCGAAAAAGTCTTCGGCTGGAACACGCTGGATGTGCTGGCCTTCAAGACCGGCAATCCGGATGCACCGGTCCACGCAATTCCCGGCAAGGCCCATGCGCTGTGCCACATGCGCTTCGTCGTCGACAGCGATTACACGACATTCATTCCGGCGGTACGGGCGCATCTGGACGCACACGGTTTCACTCAGGTGGAGGTGAAGCAGACGCGCATGGACGTGATGCACGCCACGCGCCTGTCACCGGATAGCCCCTGGGTCGACTGGGCGCTGGAGTCTTTGAGCAGAACCACCGGCAAGAAACCTGCGCTACTGCCCAATCTCGGCGGTTCATTGCCCAATGATGTGTTCGCCGAAGTGCTTGGCTTGCCGACCATATGGGTGCCGCATTCTTACCCTGCGTGCTCGCAGCATGCGCCTGATGAACATTTGCTGGCCCCGGTGGTGAAAGAAAGCTTGCAGATCATGGCCGGACTGTTCTGGGACCTGGGCAATGACGGCGTACGGTTGGCACGCGAACATCAGGCACAGGAAACAGGCCAATGAATCAGGTACAACTCGATGCGACCCACTGGCTGGCCGGGCAATTCGACGCGATGGAAACGCTGCTGCGGCAATTGGTCAACACCGACTCCAACAGTTACGACAAGACCGGTGTCGATGCCGTCGGCGACCTGCTTACGGCACAGTTGCAGGCCGACGGAATCAGCGTTGAGCGTATCGCGGTGGAGGGTTTCGGCGATGTATTGCTGGCTGAACTGGCGGGTGGGCCGGGTAAACCGGTCCTGTTGCTGGGCCATCGCGATACCGTGTTTCCCAAGGGTACGACCGCAACGCGGGGCTACACGCGGGACGAAAAACTGGCGTATGGCCCAGGCGTTGCCGACATGAAAGGCGGGCTGGTGCTGAACTGCTTTGCGCTCAAGGCCCTCAAACACGCCGGTCCGCTGCCGTTTCCGGTGCAAATTCTGTACACCGGCGACGAAGAGATAGGCTCAGGCAGCGCGCGCGCTCACATCGAACGCCACGCCAGATCCGCCCGCGCCGTGCTAAATCCAGAGCCGGGCCGGGCCAGCGGCAATGTGGTCAGCGCCCGCAAAGGCGGCGCGACGCTGATCATCGAAGTCAGTGGCCGCGCCGCGCACTCGGGCGTCAACCACGCCGACGGCGCCAGCGCCATCGAGGCGCTGGCGCACAAGGTGATCAAACTGCATGCGCTGACCGACTATGCCGCAGGCATCACCACCAACGTCGGACTTATCGGTGGCGGTACGTCCAGCAATACCGTGGCACCCACCGCCACCGCGAAACTCGACGTGCGCTTTATCGAACTGCATCAGTGGAACGAACTGCTCCCGGCCATTCAAGCCATTATCGATACAGAGGAACTGCCCGGCACCTCGGCCAGGCTGCTGGAAGCCACGACCTTCCTGCCAATGGAAGCGCAGCACAGTGCCAACCTGTTGCGGATTTACCAGAACGTGGCGGCTGAATTAGGGTTCAGCGTGGAAGGTGAATTCACCGGTGGCTGCGCCGACTCCGGCTTCACCGCAAGCCTGGGCATCCCCACGCTGTGCGGCTTGGGACCGGTGGGCGGCAAAGTGCACACGGATCGCGAATACCTCGAACTCGACACCCTTGTGCCACGTGCCCAGGCGCTGGTGGCGACGATCGTGGGATTGGCGGAATGATGATGGGGTTGCTGTGGCCGGTAGACGCGCAAAACGGGGCCAAAACGAGCGAGCCTGAGTACATGTTTAACCGGGCCCACCACGTCTTCGACGTAGCGCTGTCTCGCATCAAACATCGGGCGTCGTGGGAGCGGACTTGTCCGCGAATGCGGCACATCAGCCGCCGCATCCTTATCGGATATACCGGCCTCTTCGCGGACAAGTCCTCTCCCACAAAAACTTTTATTCAGGTTCTTACGCGTCTTCGCCGGCAAACCGCGTCCCGCAGTCAGATGTCTGATTGTCTCCACCTCTGCGTGGGAACGATCGGTGTGATCTCGGACAGCCCCTATTACTTGAGGAAAACACATGCCTGTTTCATCCGAGTTGCTTGAGAAATCTGCCACCGAACTGCGTACGCTGATCGGCAATCGACAGCTATCGCCTGTCGAGCTGTTGAACACCAGCATCGAGCGCATTGAAGCCCTCAACCCGAAAATCAACGCCTTCGCCGCGACCTGTTTCGAGCGGGCGCGCAAAGAAGCGGTGCAAGCCGAACAGGCCGTCATGCAGGGCAAGCCGCTCGGCTTGCTGCATGGCCTGCCGATCGGCATCAAGGACTTGGAAGAGACCGCAGGTGTTCTCACTACGTATGGCTCACAGCTGTTTCGCGACAATATCCCAAGTCAGGACAACCTGCTGGTGGCGCGGCTGCGCAGTGCCGGAGCGATCATGGTCGGCAAGACCAATGTTCCCGAGCTGGGCGCTGGCGCCAATACTCGCAATGTGGTGTGGGGCGCGACCGGCAACCCGTTCAACCCGGAGCTGAACGCAGGCGGCTCATCCGGCGGTTCGGCCGCAGCGCTGGCGGTGGACATGGTGCCGTTGTGCAGCGGCTCGGACACGGGCGGTTCGTTGCGCATACCCGCAGCGTTGTGCGGCATCGTCGGCCTGCGCCCTTCCCCAGGCCTTGTACCGAGTGAACGCAAGAAGCTCGGCTGGACGCCGCTGTCTGTGGTGGGACCGATGGGACGCAACGTTGCCGATACACTGCTGCAACTGCGTGCCAGCGCCGGACTGGCCCCGTCCGACCCGCTGAGCTACGCCGTAGCAGACGATGAATTCGCACCGCGCACCGTTGACCTCAGCCAGTTGCGCGTCGGCTACAGCGAAGACTTCGGCACCTGCGCCGTGGACGAACAGATTCGCACGGTGTTCCGAGACAAGATCGGCGTGCTGAAATCGCTGTTCAAGTCGTGCGAACCCATTGATCTGAACCTGGGCAGCGCCCACCGTACCTTCGACGTGCTGCGCGCAGAAGCCTTCGTCGCCGGGTTGCAGGACGCTCACGACAAAAATCCCGACGCACTCGGTCCGAATACCCGTGCCAACTTCGACATGGGCGTAGCCATGTCCCTGCAAGATTGCGTCAAGGCACATGCCGAACAGAGCCGCCTGTTTCGAAGCTTTCAGAAGCAGTTCGAGCGTTACGACCTGATCCTCGCACCGACTACACCGGTTTCGCCGTTTCCGTGGAGCGAGCTGTACCTGCGCGACGTCAACGGCGTGCAGCTGGATAACTATTACCGCTGGCTGGCGCTCTGCTACACCATCACCCTGACTACCAACCCCGCCCTGTCGCTGCCTTGCGGCACCGATCACGCAGGGATGCCGTTCGGTCTGCAACTGATAGGCGGTTTTCGTGGCGATGCCGCGCTGCTGGCCTGTGCGCATGCACTGGAACAGGCCACCTTGACGGATTCACGGGTGTGCCGGCCGTGTCCCGACCTGCAAAAACTGCTGGCCTCGGCCGTGGACCTGACCCACATCGTGACTCACCCACCGGTTTACGACGGCGTGCAGACGGTCAGGCCCGACATCGGGGCCATGTGAATCGCGGCCCTGCCATAAGCCGTGCAGGGCACGCCCGCACATAGGTAAAGTCGTGCCCCTCGGTCATACTGCACGGCCATGCCCTCAAGGAGTCAGAGCCCGTGGCCGTTCTGCAAGCCATCCTGCCCGTTTTCCTGCTGATCGTTCTTGGCTATGTGCTGGGCAAACGCAAAACCCTCACTGTCGAAAGCACCAAAGCCTTGAGCGTACTGGCGTTCAAACTGTTTCTGCCGATGGTGCTGTTCACCGGGATGGTCAATGCACCGCTGCACGACGGCCTCGACCTGCGGGTGCTGGCGGCGTACTTCGTTCCCGCCCTGATCGTATTCATGCTGATCAATCTGATCATGCACCGGTCCGGCACGACCTCGACGCCCTTCGGCCTGACTGCCAGTTTCTCCAACAACATCCTGATCGGCATCCCGCTGGTGGTCGGCGTATTCGGTAATCAGGGGCTGGTATTACTGTTCACCGTAATTGCCGTGCACAGCCTGACCCTGTTCACCTTCCAGAGCCTGTACGACAGCCTGGCCGGCGACCAGCCATTCAATACCCGATCGTTATTCGCCAGTCTGGCCAACCCGCTGATCATCGGCCTGTTGCTGGGAATCGTCGTCAACCTGTCGAGCCTGGCCCTGCCTGAATGGGCCGATCACCTCACCACATGGCTCGCCCAGGCCGCGCTGCCTTGCGCCTTGATCGTATTGGGTTCGAACCTGTCCAGCTTCAAGCTGACACCCAGCCCGCAGGCACTGGGCATCACCCTCGGCAAGCTGTTCCTGATGCCGCTGCTGGTGCTGTTGGCCTGCGTGCTGCTGAACATCGAAGGCCTCTCGCGAGGCGTGCTGGTGCTGATGGCCGCAGGCCCTGCCGGCGTCAACGTACTGGGCTTCGCCCGCAGCGTGCCCCACGTGCAGAAAACCAGCTCGGCGATCTGCCTGACCACCGTACTCTCGGCCGCAACACTGCCGCTGTGGATGTGGCTGGTGAGCATGATCGGGTAGCTGCCATGTAACGTGCCGCAGCAAACCAAGAAGGATGAGCTGCGGTGTGTCAGGTCATGCATCAACCGCCATTCAAACCACCATTCCATCCCGTGCGATCAGCACATTGCCCGGCAACTGCGCGGGCTGTTCCAGCAACCAGGCGTCGAGGGTGTGGCCGATGTGGGTGAGCACGGCTTTGGCGGGTTTCAGGCATTCGATGATGTCCAGCGCCAGGGTCAGGTCGTTGTGGTTGCGCGGAGTCTGGGGTTGCGGGGGCATGGAGCAGTCGAGGATCAGGACGTCCAGCGGCTGGCGTTGCAGGTAGTCGCGAGTGGCCTCGGGCAGACCGACTGTGTCAGTGAGGTAGGCAAACCGATGCCCGCCACCCTCAAGCAGGTAACCCAAGGTGGGCCGGGAATGCTGCAGCGGCAGCGCGGTAACGTGCAGCGCGCCCAAGGCACGCGTTTCGAAGGCCGCAAACGGCTGACTGAAGTCCAGAATGCCGGGGTGTTTGTACAGGTCTGCCAGCCCTTCCGGGTCCGCCGGGCCGTGCACCGGAATCACCAGCCCCTGCCCCCAGCGCAGGTGCAACAGGCCCTGGGCGTGATCGGCATGGTAGTGAGTCTGGAGGATGCCGCTGAGGCTGCGCGGCGGGAAGCGTTCTGTGAGATCGGGCAGGCCGCTGTCGATCAACCAACGCTGATCATCGAACTCGATCAGCGCACTGCACGGCAGGCGACGTAGCCCTCTATCGCTCAGTGCCGCCACACAGGCCGGGCACTGACAGCCATAGACCGGCACTTGCCGCGCATCGCCAGTGCCCAACAGCGTCAGGCGCACGCCGGATGTTTCTCCAGGTAGCGAACCAGCGCTGCGACGGTTTGCTGCAACTCGCCGGAGTTGTCCAACGGGTAAACGCCCGGATGGGAGGCCAGCAGATCACCGGCAAATTGCTGATTGCGGTCCAGTCGCGCCTCGATTTCCGGCAGGGTTTCCCGTCCTCGTGCCAGCAGACGTTGACGCAACACGTCCTGATCCACGGTCAGCAGCACCGCCAACAGATTGGGATAGCGTCGTTGCGAGCGCTCAAGGTGAGCCCTCGATCCGTTGATCAGCACGTCATGACCTTCCAGCAACCACTGATCGATGACGATCGGGATGCCGTAATGCAAGCCGTTGGCCTGCCAGTTCAGGGCAAACGCGCCGTGTTCGCGCATGTGCTCGAACTGCTCGACGTCCACGGCCTGTGCCGCTTCGCCCACTGCTTCAGCGGAACGGGTGATGACCCGCCGCACCACCCGGCAGTTGCGTTCTGCCAAGGTGTCGCGAGCTGCGTCCATCAGGCTGTCCTTGCCTGAACCGGACGGCCCGATGAGATAGATCAACCTGCCTGCCATCAGAATACCCTCTTGCCTTGTCGCCAGACCTTATCGATAACCGGCAGATTTCCATGAGTGCGCGCCTGAATCAGGTCGGCACGCAGACCGATGCGAATTTCACCGCGATCGGCCAGCCCCGCCGCCAATGCCGGCGTGCGGCTGACCCTGTTCATTGCCTGCGGCAACCCGCAAGCGTTGTCCTGTTCGGCCAGCATGAACGCCGATTGCAGAAGACTGGCCGGATAGTAGTCGCTGGAGAGAATATCCAGTAGCCCTTCTTTCGCCAGCGACGCGGCCGCCACGTTACCGGAGTGCGAGCCGCCGCGCACGATGTTCGGTGCCCCCATCAGCACGCTCATGCCCAGACGCCTGCAGCCTCGGGCCGCCTCCAGTGTGGTGGGAAACTCGGCGATGTTCATGCCGTAGCCCGCCGATTCTTCGACATGAGCCATCGTCGCATCATCATGGCTGGCAATGGAAAGCCCACGCGCCAGACACAGTTCGACAATAGCGCGGCGATAACGATCAGCGTATTCGATGGAGTTTGCCACTTGCTCGACGATGAAGCCGTCCATGTCTTCGCTGCTCATGTGGTACTTGCCCATGTAGTACTCGCGGTACTTGGATTCCAGCGCAAATTGTCGCTGGCCGGGTGCGTGGTCCATGACCGACACCAGTTGCACCAGCGGTTGATCCATCAGGTCACGGAACACGCTCAAGGTGTCCGGATGGCTGACTTCGCAGCGCAAGTGCAGCAGGTGCTCGGCGCGAGTCAGCCCGGCGTCGGTGGCTGCGGCAATGGCGGCGAGCATCGAGGGCAACTGCTGCATGCGCTTGCCCTTGGGGTTGATGTCGCCAATCGATAAGGCGTCGAATACGGTGGTGATGCCTGCCGAGATGATCTGCGCGTCATGGCTGATGACCGCCGAGGTCGAAGGCCAGTCCACGCCGGGGCGCGGCGAGAGGTGCTTTTCAAGATTATCGGTGTGCAGCTCGACCAGCCCCGGCAGCAGGTAGTCGCCTTGAAGGTCCTGCGCCTGAGCCAGTTGGCTGGCCCCCGAATCCACCTCGGCAATCAGGCCGTCGCGCACCACCACGGTGCCGGAAAAAACCTGCTCACTGGTGACCACCAAGGCGTTGGTGAAAATCTGTTCGTTCAGCATTGCAGCAACTCCTTGGCGGTCAGGTCTACCGGGGTCATGTCCAGTTGGCGGCTGGCAACCGATTCGCGGGCATCGCGGTCGTGGAAGATGCCGATCAGCGCGGCACCTTCGCGTTTGGCTTCGTCGATAAGCTCCAGCACCACCTGGCGATTGGCGTCATCCAGCGACGCCGTGGGCTCGTCCAGCAACAGCACTGGCCACGGCACCATGAAGGCGCGGGCGATATTGATCCGTTGCTGCTCACCCCCGGAAAACGTACTGGGGGCCAGCGGCCACAGGCGCGGCGCGATGTTCAGGCGGGTCAGCAACAACTCGGCCCGCGCCCTCGCCTGCTCGCGCGGCCAGCCGCGTGCAAGGGCCGGCTCCATCACCACGTCCAGGCTCGACACACGCGGAATGACCCGCAGAAACTGGCTGACGTAACCCAGCGTCCTGCGCCGCACCTCCAGCACTTGGCGCGGCGTGGCGCCGACCAGTTCGGTCCATTCGCCATCATGCCGCACGCGAATGCTGCCAGCGGCGGGCAGGTAGTTACCGTACAGCGTGCGCAGCAACGTGCTCTTGCCCGTACCGGACGCCCCGCCCAACACCAGACACTCGCCACTGCGCACTGAGAAATTCAGGCCGCGCAGCACATTGAGTACCACGCCGTTGTGTTGATGCAGCGTGAAGGTTTTCGAGAGGTCACGGACCTCGATCAAGGTAGTCATCAGGCTCATCTCTCTGTGCGGATCATGGCTGCAGTACCGAGGACACCAGCAGCTGTGAATACGGATGCTGCGGGTCGTCGAGGATCTGATCGGTGAGCCCCGCCTCCACCACGTGCGAACGGCGCATCACCATCAACCGGTCGGCCAGCAATCGGGCCACGGCCAGGTCGTGGGTGACGATCACCACCGCCAGGTCCAGCTCGCGCACCAGACCGCGCAGCAAGTCCAGCAGACGCGCCTGCACCGACACATCCAGCCCACCTGTGGGTTCGTCCATGAACACCAGCCGCGGGCCGGACACCAGGTTGCGAGCGATCTGCAAACGTTGCTGCATACCGCCTGAAAAGGTGCGCGGCAGATCATCGATACGCAGCGGATCGATTTCCACCTGACCGAGCCAGTCCAGCGCGGCACCGCGCAACTGTTGATAATTGCGCACGCCCTGGGCCATCAAGCGCTCGCCGATGTTCGCCCCTGCCGACACCCCCATGCGCAGGCCGTCGCGCGGGTTTTGCTCAACGAAGCCCCATTCGGTGCGCAGCAAGGTGCGCCGTTGCGCTTCACTGGCGCTGTACAGGTCGAGCCAACCGCCGTCCTGACCGCGATAGTCGATGCGGCCACTTTCCGGAGCGCAGCGACCGCTGAGCACCGACAACAAGGTGGATTTGCCCGAACCGGACTCGCCGACGATACCCAGCACCTCGCCGGGATACAGGTCGAAGCTGACGTTCTGGCAACCTTTTTCCGGCCCGTACAGACGGGTCAGGCCGCGCACCTTGAGCAGCGCCTCGTTCAATTCGGGGCGCGGCGCGGGTGTCGGATTGATCGACAGGGCACTGATCATCGGGCGTTCTCCTGCTGGCTGGCCCGCTGGGCGCAATAATCGGTGTCGGAGCAGACAAAGCGCTGGGTGCCCGCGTCGTCGAGAATCAGTTCGTCGAGAAAGGAATCATGGCTGCCGCAGATCGCACAGCAGTGCTCCCAGCGCTGCACTTCAAAAGGGTGATCCTCGAAGTCCAGACTCACCACGCGAGTGAAAGGCGGCACTGCGTACAGGCGCTTCTCCCGACCCGCGCCGAACAGCATCAGCGCCGGGCTCATGTCCAGTTTGGGGTTATCGAATTTGGGAATCGGTGACGGGTCCATCACGTAGCGCTCATCGACCATCACCGGATAGGCATAACTGGTCGCGATATGGCCGAACGTCGCGATGTCTTCGTAAAGCTTGACGTGCATCACCCCGTAATCGTCCAGGGCGTGCATGGTCCGGGTCTCGGTTTCCGAGGGTTCGATGAAACGCAGCGGCTCGGGAATCGGCACCTGATAAACCATGATCTGGTCAGCATGCAGCGGGGTCTCCGGGATGCGGTGGCGAGTCTGGATCACCGTGGCCTCAGGCGTGCGCTCGGTGGTGGCAATACCGGCCGTGCGGGCGAAGAAGCGCCTGATCGAAACCGCATTGGTGGTGTCGTCGGCTCCCTGATCGATGACCTTGAGCACGTCTTCGGCGCCCAGAATCGCGGCAGTCAGTTGCATGCCGCCGGTGCCCCAGCCATACGGCAGCGGCATCTCGCGGCCACCGAACGGCACTTGATAACCGGGGATCGCCACCGCTTTGAGCAGGCCGCGACGGATCATGCGCTTGGTCTGCTCGTCCAGGTAGGCGAAGTTGTACGCGGTGTCCCGCTCGACAGGCAGATTGAGGGTGCTCATTGCTCGTTCTCCCCTGGCTCGGTGGGTTTGCGCAGCTTGCGGATCAGTTCCAGCTCGGACTGGAAGTCCACGTAATGCGGCAGCTTCAAGTGCGAGACAAAACCGGCCGCCTCAACGTTGTCGCAGTGGGCCAGCACGAACTCTTCCTGCTGCGCCGGCGAGCGAATTTCTTCGTTGTACTCGTCGGCACGCAACGAGCGATCCACCAGCGCCATGCCCATCGCCTTGCGCTCGGCACTGCCAAAGGCCAGACCGTAACCACGGGTGAACTGCGCTGGCACCGTGGCCGAGCCGACAAACTGGTTGATCATTTCGCATTCGGTGATTTCGATATCGCCGATGAGAATGGGAAAGCCCAGCTCTTCCGGCTCGATCCATACCTCCACCTCGCCAATGCGAATCTCACCCGCGAACGGATGATTGCGACCGTAGCCACGCTGGGTCGAATACCCCAGTGCCAGCAAAAAACCCTCATCGCCCCGCGCAAGCGCCTGCAAGCGTTCGGCGCGGCTGGAGGGATACTCCAGTGGCTCGCGTGTGATATCGGCAATCGGCTCATCGTTGTCGACTTCAGGCTTCATCAGGCCTTCTTTCGCCAGCAGCTCCAGTACCCGAGGGCATGGCTGCAACGCAGCGTCGGGCGTTACGCTCGGCCCCGGATGCTCGCCTTCGGCCAGCAGCGTGAAATCCAGCAGACGGTGGGTGTAATCGAAGGTCGGCCCTAGCAGTTGCCCGCCCGGCACGTCCTTGAACGTGGCGGACAAGCGTCGATTGAGCTGCATGTTCGAGGTGTCGATGGGCAGGCTGGCGCAAAAACGCGTGAGCGTGGTGCGGTAGGCGCGCAGCAGGAAAATCGCTTCGACCAGGTCTCCCGCCGACTGCTTGATGGCCAGCGCAGCCAGTTGTTCGTCGTACAGCGAGCCTTCGGTCATGACCCGGGCCACGGCCAGCGGCAATTGCTGGCGGACCTGCTCGACATCGAGTTCGGCAATGGCGGTATCGCCCCGGCGTTTGCGCGCCAGCAGGCGGTGGGCATTATCGATGGCCTGTTCGCCACCCTTGACGGCGACATACATCAGGCACGCTCCTGTACGCGGGTACTGCGTGGCAGACCGATCATCTGGCTGCCCGACAGAAAAAACACATCCAGCCCACGCGGAAAATCATTGCGCGACGACCGTTCGGTCCAGAAGGCCGTATCCAGTGGCAAGGTCACGCGATTCTGGTGCTCGATACCGGGGCCACTCCAGTCAAGCGGGGTTCCGCCGTCAAACGCCGGCAGTTGAATCAGCAGCGTGCAGGACTGATCCGGGTAACGATCGTTGCCCAGGTCAAACCCGGCCAGGTCCTGCGCCCCGGAGGCATCAAGCAGCGCGAAGCGGGCGTTCTGCCGCTCACTGACGATCGGGCAACCGCAGTGAAACGACAGGTTGGCGCGAATGACCGGTGTATCGAACGCCGGGGCCAGCCAGACCGGCGTGTCCAGGTCCAGCAGCGCCAGGCACAGCGCGTGGGTGGCGCTGTCCAGTCCCGACAGCGCAGGCGGTTGATGCGCAGCGTTCAAGGTCTGGGCGATACCTGGGCCTGCGAGCGCCTTGAGGGCTGCGCGAAAGCTGCGCTGGGCGTCGAGGACAGGGTCGGTGAAGGCAGGTTGCAACAGGACAGCGTTCATCAGTCTTCTCCTCGGACCAGCGTAAAGAATTCAACTTTGGTGGCAGCGGTTTCTGCGTCCTTGGCGGCCTTGTGCAGGGCTTGCAGGTGGGCCAGGGGCTGGATCAGCTCGGCCAACCATGCGGCCTGCTGCGCGCCTTGCAGGTGAGCGTCAGCCAGGGCGGCGAGTTCGGCGACGCGCTTGTCGCGTCCGGCCAGGTAGCTGTAGCCGGTGCGCCCGTCCGCCAGGCGCACCACGCAGCGGGTCACGCTCATTTCGCCCAGATTGAATGCAGCGCCGGTACCGCCCATGCGCCCTCGCACCAGTGTCATGCCGATTTCCGGGGCGCGAATCATCTGGTAGTCGGTGTCACGCAGCACCGCTTCGTGACGATTCAGGTGCTCACGGCTTTGCTCATCGACATGCGCCCGGGCGAGCACGCCCATCCAGCGCTGACGCGCGATTGTTTCAGGGTCAAGCTGAGGGGATTGCTGAGACGATTGCATGGATAACCTCGGCATCAGGTGGTCACTTGATAATGGAAGCGGTCGCTGCGGCTGGTGGAACGGGACAGTTCCACCGGCTGGCCGGAGCGGTCGCAGGAAACGGTCAGCACCGTCAGCGCAGGCATATGGCGCGGCATCAGCAACTGCGCCGCTTCTTCGCGCGTTGGCAGTCGGGCGCCGATCAAACTCTGCTTGCGGGTCAGCGGCAGCTCACGCTCGGCCAGGTACTGGCGCAGCGAACCGCCGGTGTAATCGGCCAGCAGTTCGCGGTAGTCGGCGCTGAAGCGATGAAAAATCAGGCTCACGGGCTGGCCGTCGAGTTTGCGCAGTGTTCGCAGTTCAATCATCGGGGCCTGCTCGGCCAGCCCCAGGTGCAGCGCGTCTTCGAGACTGGCCAGGCAATCGCGGCGCAGCAGCAGGATCGCCTCGACCCCAATACCCTGCGCCGACAGTGACTGGCTGTAGGCGCTGTCCGCCTGCATCGGGTAGATGAGCGGGCGTTCCAGCACCTGAGTGCCCTTGCCCTGACGACGTAACACGCTGCCCTCGCGCACCAGTTCATCGACAGCCCGGCGAACGGTGTGGCGATTGACGCTGAAACGTTCGGCCAGTTGAAACTCGGCAGGCAAGTAGTCGCCGGGTCGGTAAGTGCCCAGTTCGGCGCGCAGGGTGTCAGCGAGTTCGCGGTACAACGGCTCTGTTTGTCTAGACAACTGCATGGTCAAAAAAAGTGCCCATCGGGACACCCCTCTCCGGTCAGATGAATTGCTTGCGCAAGCGTTGCGACGCAATGTCGATCACGCTGACGACGACGATGATCACCAGCAACACGGCGCTGGTCTGAACGAACGCAAAGGCGCGGATGTTCTCCCAGAGAATCACCCCGATCCCCCCTGCCCCGACCATGCCCACCACCGTCGCCGAACGCACGTTGGATTCGAAACGGTAGAGAGCGTAGGAGATCCATAGCGGCATGACCTGCGGGATCACCCCGTAGATCACCTCTTGCAGCGCACTGGCCCCCGTCGCACGTACGCCCTCGACCGGTCCCGGATCGATGGCTTCCACGGCTTCGGCAAACAGTTTGGCCAGCACCCCCGTGGTGCTGATCCACAGCGCCAGCACCCCGGCGAACGGCCCCAGTCCTACCGCGACCACGAACAGCATCGCGAACACCATTTCGTTGATGGAGCGAAAAGCGTCCATGCAGCGGCGCAGCGGCAGATGAATCCACCACGGGGTAATGTTCTCGGCGCAGAGAATGCCCAGCGGAATGGAACAGACGATGGCCAGCACCGTGCCCCACAACGCGATCTGGATCGTGACCAGCATCTCCTTGAGGTAGCTGCGCCACTCGCGGAAGTCAGGCGGAAAGAAATCGGAGGCGAAGGTCGCCATGTTTCCCGAGTCACGCACCAGCGACAGCGGGTTCATTTCAGCGCCGTGCCAGGCCCAGGCCAGTGCGGCCAGAAACAGCCCCCAGCCCAGGTAACGAGGCCAGGTGCGCTTGCCCACGACTTGGGCGTATGCAACATGAGTGTTCATAGCAGTCGATGTCCTGATGGCGGCTGACGGGGCACGAACGGGAGGTTCGCGCCCCGTTCATTCAGCCTGCGGTGCTGCTCGCCGTTTTCTGGTTAAGCTCGGTGATGCGCTCCTGTAGCTTGCTCAGGCCGGCGTCGATGTCCTTCAGGCGGGTTTCCTTTTCCTTGGCATCGAGCGTGGTGCTGGCCGCCACTTCGGTGCGCTGCTTGAACAGTTCAAGCTGGCGAATCGGCAACAACTGGTCGTCACTGGATTTCAGGAACTTACCCAACTGCATGTTGGTAAGGACGGTTTTCTCTTCGGCGGTATCGCCATAGCTGGCGAAGAACTCGCGGATTTTCGCCTTGTTCTCGTCTGACAGAGCCTTGCTCCAGACCATCGGATCGGCCGGAATCAGCGGCGACTTCCAGATCACTTTCAGTTGCTCGACCTTGTCCGGTTGCGTGACCGCCAGACGGTCCCAGCTCTCGGTGTTGAAGGTCGCTACGTCCAGTTGGCCCTTGGCGACGCTGAGCGCGTTGACTTCGTGGCTGGAGTTCAGCGTGCGCTTGAACGCGGTGGATGCATCGACGTGGTTCTTGGCAAACACGTAGTAGCCCGGCACCAGATAGCCGGAGGTGGAGTTAGGGTCGCCATTGCCGAAGGTCAGGGTCTTGGCGTTCTTGAGCATGTCTTCAACGGAGTTGATCGGGCTGTCCTTGCGCACGATCAGTAGGCTCCAGTAGCCCGCTGCGCCATTGGCGGCGGACGTTTGGGCAAAGACCTCACCGTTGGAACGGTCGACCGCCTCCATCGCGGCCTTGTTGCCCAGCCAGGCCACGTCCACCTTGTTGAAGCGCATGCCCTGGATCAGACCCGCGTAGTCGGACGCGAAGGTGGCGTTGACCTTGAGCCCGGTTTTCTTGCTCATGTCGTCGAGAAACGGCTGCCAGATGCTTTTGAGGTTTTGCGATGACTCGGTGGACATGATGCCGAAATTGATGACCTTCTCTTCGGCCTGGGCAGTGCCCATTGCGCAGGTGGCCAGCAGAGCGGCAGACGCGAGGACGCGACCGATACGGTTGAACATGAAAGCACTCCTGAAGTGAGGTTCGTGCAACAGCGGTTGATGTCAGTGAACGGAAACGACCTGACGGTAAAGGTGTTCAGACTTTGGCCAGCGCCAGACGCGTAGGCTTTTCGAGGCGAAGCTTTTTCTCGTTATTGACTAGGCTGCTGCCCTGTTCGGCACCGTAAAGGTCGTCAAGAAACGCAGCACTGAGGCCCTGCGCCTGACCGTCGAAATGGATGCGTCCGCCCTTCAGCGCCACGGCTCGCGGGCAGTAGCGCATGGCGTAATCGACCTGATGCAGGGTCACGACCACGGTCTTGCCATCGCGGCGGTTGATGTCGGCAAGTATTTCCATGACCCGGCGAGCGGACTCCGGGTCGAGCGAGGCGATGGGTTCGTCGGCGAGGATGACCTCGGCACGCTGGGTCAAGGCCCGGGCAATAGCCACGCGTTGCTGCTGACCACCCGACAGGGTCGAGGCGCGTTGCGCCGCAAGATCCGCCAGCCCGACGCGCTCCAGCGAGGCCATTGCGCGCTGCTTTTCTTCGGCATTGAACAGCGCCAGATTGCCGCGCCAGCGCGGCATGCGCCCCAGGCAACCGAGCAGCACGTTGTCGAGCACGCTGAGGCGGTTGACCAGATTGAACTGCTGGAAGATGTAGCCGATGTCCGCACGCAGGCGGCGAACGTGGCGGTTGAGACGACCCGAGGCCTGCACCTCACGATCCAGCACCTTGACCTGACCGCCGTTTTCCCGATCGCAGCACGCCAACCCCGCCAGATGCCGCAACAAGGTGGACTTGCCCGAGCCGGAAGCACCGATCAGCGCAACCATCTCGCCATGTTGTATAGACAACTCCAGGCCAGCCAGAGCACTTTTACGGGAAAAGCTCTTGTTCAACCCTTCAACATGGATAGCTGGGTTCATGGTCTGTCTCTGTCTGCCCTACGGCCCGGTGCAGGTCGTATTCGGTTGTCAGCCAGACTGAACCGGAGGTGTTGCAGAGAGGTGAAGCGCGGATGACGAAGCGGTAACAGTTTTGCGCAGGTTGCGTTGCAGGTGCGCCAGTGCCTATGCCTGGACACGGAGCGTCCTGAGAGGTGTTAAAAGTAGGTCGCCGAGGGACGAAAAGATGAGACGTAAGCCATGCGCCCGGCTCACTGAGTCCGCAATCTGTGCCATCTGTAATGCGAAGCGTCACGGGAGGCATGCCCACGCAGAGCGATGGGCATGATCAGTGTTGAGGCGATGAGCGCAGAGCGTGCAGGTATCAGATCCGGAAACTGCCCACCAGCTGTTGCAGGCGTGCGGCCTGCTCTTCCAGTGAGTTGCAGGCTTCCAGCGTCTGGCGCAGATTGTCGACACCCAATTGGTTCAGGGTATTGATGTGGGTGATGTCGACGTTGATCGACTCCACCACCGAGGTCTGCTCTTCAGTCGCCGCGGCCACCGACTGGTTCATGCCGTTGATTTCTTCTATACGGCGGGTCACGCTGCCCAGGCGTTCGCCAGCCTGGTTGGCGATGCCCACGCTGTCTTCGCTCTGACGCTGGCTTTCGGTCATGTTGATCACCGCATCACGGGCGCCGACCTGCAACTCCTCGATCATTTTCTGGACCTGCTGGGCCGAATCCTGGGTGCGGTGAGCCAGGTTGCGCACCTCATCAGCGACCACCGCAAAACCACGCCCTGCTTCACCGGCACGTGCTGCCTCAATGGCAGCGTTGAGCGCCAGCAGGTTGGTCTGCTGGGAAATGCTGGTGATCACTTCAAGGATCTGCCCGATGTTGGCAGTCTTGTCGTTCAGGCTCTCGATGTTCACACACGACTCGCTGATTTTGCCGGACAGCTCGTTCATCGCCTTGATGGTCTGCTGCACCACCGCCTGACCGTCACCGGCCAGCCCGCTCGCGTCACTGGACTGCTGCGAGGTGCGCGCTGCGTTCTGGGCAATTTCCTGCGCGGCAGCACCCAGTTCGTTGATGGCGGCGGCCACACTTTCAGTGCGATGCGCCTGCTGATCGGAGTTGCTCATCGAGGCGTTAGACACCTTCACCACCTGGCTCGCGACCGATCCCAACTGTGCGGCCGTGGAGGCGACTTCACGAATCGAGGCGTGAATACGCTCTACGAAGTGGTTGAACGATTGAGCCAGCGCGCCAAACTCGTCCTGCGAGGTGATCGCCAGACGTTTGGTCAGATCACCCTCACCGTCGGCGATGTCACGCATCGCACGACCCATTTGGTGCAGCGGCTGCATCAGCACGCGAATCAGCAAGCCCAGCAGTAGGATGATCACCACCACCACAACCACCATCGCCGTAATGGCCGAGGCGCGGAACTCGCTGAGCATCGAATAGGCAGCATCCTGCTCCAGCACCAGGGCCACGTACCAGTTGGCTGTCGAGACGCCCTGCACCGGTGTGAACGAGATGATTTCAGGCTCGCTGCCGGAATCGATTTCCGTCACGCCGGTAGCAATTTTCGGGGTATTGGTCGGATACACCTCGCTGATGTTTTTCAGCACCAGCTTGCTGTCCGGATGCACCAGGATCTTGCCTTCGGCGCTGACCAGAAACGCATAACCGTGGCCGTTGAAGTTCAACGAGTTGATGATCTTGCTGACGCTGTCCAGCGCGATATCGGCACCGGCCACGCCGGCGAACTGGTTCTGGACCTTGACCGGAGTCGCGATGGTCATTACCAGTTTGCCCGACGAAGCGGCGATGTAGGGTTCGGTGACGATGGTGCCTGTCGCGTTCTGCGCTGCCTTGTACCAGCCACGAGCGCGTGGGTCGTAGTCGGCCGGGCGAGTGGCAGACGGGTTGGAGAGCATGACCCCTTCGGTAGTGCCGAAATAACCCAGCTGGAAGTTATCGCTATACACCGAAAGCCCTACGGCACGTTGCAACTGAGGCAGCGCTTTGCCGTCAATCGCGATTTGCTGGGCCATCGACTGCAGCAACTGAATGCGGCTTTCCAGCCACGTTTGAATGTTCTGCGTGGTCAGCGTACCCAGTTGTTGCAGCTCCGACTGCACACTGGATTTCAGCGACTGCCGTTGTCGATAGTCGTTGACGACAATGAACACACTGAACGCGACAATCACAATCAAGGCAGCGGCCAACAGGATTTTTTTGCTGAAACCCAGGCTTTTCATCATAGCGAGTACTTCCACGGCATAAACGATAAGGACGATTCAAAAAACGCCAGTCAAACTTCAGAAACGGTGCCGCTTTTTCGAAGGGGCTTCTGGAACACGAATCGGAACAGTCAAACAGCCCCTTGGTGGTATATCGGCCAAGCTTGAAGAGTCTTTTATTTTTATTTTTCAGCCCGATGAGAAACACCTCCCACAAACGGCCGCAAAACGTGCAGAGCTGGAAAAACTGGCTATGGTCAAATCATCCCGTCGTCCAGAGGATGGTCCCGCCATGATGAGTATTGAAAAGCTGTTTGACCAATTACACAGTCTTCCGAGCATTCCCAAGGTGGCTCAGGACCTGATGTTGCAGTTTGATAACCCCTCCTCCAACCTGGAAGGTATTGCGCGCAACATCGAGAAAGACCCGGTGATTGCCGCCAAGGTATTGCGCCTTGCCAACTCGGCACGCTTTCGCGGTTCCAGAGAGTCGTCGAGCATTGAGGACGCCGCCATGCGGCTGGGTTTCAACACCCTGCGCACGCTGGTCATGGCGTCGGCTGTGACCGGCGCGTTCAAGGCCGGGCCGAGTTTTGACCTCAAGGCATTTTGGCTGAAGAGTTTCCAGGTGGCCGGAATCTGCCGGATGCTTGCGAAACAGAGTGGCGTGGATGCGGAGATCGCTTTCACCTGTGGCGTGATGCACAACATTGGCGAGCTGTTGATTCAGACCGGCGCACCAGAGGTTGCCGAACGCCTGAACAGTGCGACCAAGGCCGGAACAGCCGGACGTGCGGCCAATGAAACCGTGCAGTTGGGTTTTGGTTATCCGGAAGTGGGCACCGAACTGGCGCGGCGTTGGCAACTGCCCAAGGTGATTCAGGAGGCCATCGCGTATCAGGCCAAGCCCATGCAGGCGCCGGGAGACGCCGCGTTGCCGCGTATCGTCGCCCAGGCCATCGTGATTTCCGATGCACTGGAAGCCCACGGCGGTGCGACACCTGAGGCGCAAAAAGCGTCCGACGGCCCGATCATGGAAGGCATCGACCTGAACACCCTGTTCGCCGGATTGCCAGCGGTGCTGGAGGCGGACAAGGCGTTTGCACAGTTGTTGAGCTAAATGACTGGCTGGCTGTAATGAGCATTACTACGCTGCGCGTGGTAATGCCTCCCATAACGCTCCGCGTCCGCTCTCGAATGTGACGCCGAGCGTCACGGGATGCGGGCCGACGCAGAGCATCGGCACGATCAGTACCTGATTACTGAAGCGCCTCGACCAGCGCCTTGTTGAACGCTGCCGGCTCTTCCATCTGCGGCGCGTGCCCCATGCCTTTGAATTCCACGAGCCGGGCACCCGGAATCATTTCGGTCACCTGCTTGCCCAACACCTTGTACTTGCCGATTTTGGCCTTCACTTCCGGCGGCGCGATGTCGCTGCCGATGGCGGTGGTGTCGGCATCACCGATCATCAGCACCGTCGGCACCTGCAATTTCGGAAACTCATAGAACACCGGCTGGGTGAAAATCATGTCGTAGATCAGTGCCGAATTCCAGGCAACGGCTTTCTGGCCCGGCCCCTTGTTCAGGCCCGCCAGCATGTCGACCCATTTGTCGTACTCAGGCTTCCAGCGCCCGTCGTAATAAGTCTTCTGCTCATACGCACGAATGCCTTCGGCGGTGGTTTTCAGCTCACGTTCGTACCACTGATCCACGCTGCGGTAAGGCACGCCGAGGGCTTTCCAGTCTTCCAGCCCGATCGGGTTGACCATCACTAGCTTCTCGGTCTGCTTGGGGTACATCAGCGCGTAACGCGTGGCCAGCATGCCGCCGGTCGAATGGCCGACAACCGAGGCTTTATAGATGCCGAGTTTTTCCAACAGTGCGTGGGTGTTCATCGACAACTGCTGAAAGCTGTACTGGTAATAGCCAGGCTTGGTGGAGGTACAGAAACCGATCTGGTCCGGCGCGATGACTCTGTAACCCGCAGCGCTGAGACCCTTTATGGTGTCTTCCCAGGTCGCGGCGCAAAAATTCTTGCCATGCATCAGCACCGCGGTGCGGCCGTTGGCCTTGCCAGTCGGCGCGACGTCCATGTAACCCATTTCCAGCGCCTGGCCTTGGGACTGGAAATCGAACGTTTTAAGCGGATGGGGATACGTGAAGCCTTCCAGTTGCTGACCATAGCTGGGCGTTTCAGCCAGCGCTGCGCATGGCAGCGCCATCGACATCAAGAGACCGGCAATCTTTGCAGCCCGCATAAGGGGGCACCTCCCAGGAGTGTATGTCAGATGATCGGATCTCGTTTACACGCGAGTTCCGGACCCGCAAGTAGACCTCATAACCCACGACAGATTCGCCCTTTTCCTGCCTATGGAAACGTAAGAAGACGTTTCTGATCATGCGGCAAAACGCTGGACGCCTCATGCGGTGCTTACCTAGACTGAGCCGACCTTTTGTAGGCGCTATCCGGGTGACAGGTCTGATGCCAAGGAATCCAAATGAACCGCAATGAACTGCGCAAGGCCGACATCAACTTGATGGTGGTCTTCGAAACCCTGATGCAAGAGCGCAATGTGACGCGTGCGGCGGAAAAACTGTTCCTCGGCCAGCCGACCATCAGCGCAGCCCTCAACCGTCTGCGAAACCTGCTCAACGATCCGCTGTTCATCCGCGTCGGTCACCGCATGGAGCCGACCGCCCGTGCCCATGAAATCCTCAAGCACCTGACGCCCGCGCTGGACGCCATGTCTACAGCGCTGAGCCTGACCACGGATTTCGATCCCTCGATGAGCAAGATGACCTTTCGCATCGGCCTGTCCGACGATGTCGAATTCGGCCTGTTCCCCGCCATGCTCAAGGCGATCCGCCAGGAAGCGCCGGGCGTGGTAATCGTGGTCAAGCACGTCGACTACCTGAATATTTCCGAGGTGCTGATGTCCGGCGACATCACGGTCGGTGTATGCCTGACCCGTGAGTTGCCCGCCAACGCCAAACGAAAAACACTGCGTAACGTGCAGCCACGTCTGGTGAGGGCCGACAAGCCCTCAGAGCCGATGTCGATGGATGAATACTGCTCACGGCCGCATGTGGTGGTGTCGCACGTCGCCAGCGTGAGCAGTTTCGCCGATGAGTGGCTGACCGCACTGGGACGCAAGCGCCAGGTGGTGTTGTCGGTGCCACAGTTCACAACACTGCCTGCGCTGATGGCAGGTACCGATCTGATTTCGGGGCTGTCCGATTACGCGGCAAGTGCCATGAGTGCGCTGGGATTGGTGTATGACGAACCGCTGCCCTTCCCTACACCGGGGCTCGATTTGTCGATGACGTGGTTGAGCGTGATGGACAACGACCCTGCCGAACGCTGGTTGCGCAGCAGGATCGAGGCGTTCATGGGCGAGCGCCGGGAAGCGCCCGCCCTGGTCGGCTGATCAGCCGAAACGACCGGTGATGTAGTCTTCGGTCTGGGTCTTGGAGGGCTTGGTGAAGATGGTGTCGGTGTCGCCGTGTTCGATCAGCTCACCCATGAACATAAACGCGGTGTAATCCGAACAGCGCGCCGCCTGCTGCATGTTGTGAGTCACGATGATCACGGTGAACTGTTCTTTGAGTTCGGTAATCAGTTGTTCGATACGGCCGGTGGAGATCGGGTCGAGAGCGGAAGTGGGCTCATCCAGCAACAACACCTGAGGGCGCAGCGCGATGGTTCGGGCGATGCACAGGCGCTGCTGTTGACCACCGGACAAGCCGGTCGCGCTCTGCTTGAGCTTGTCTTTCACTTCATCCCAGAGCGCTGCGCCACGCAGCGCCTGCTCGACGCGATCTTCCATTTCACGACGCGACAGTTTTTCGTGGTGCTTGATGGCGTAGGCGATGTTGTCGTAGATCGACATCGGGAACGGCACCGGCTTCTGGAACACCATGCCGACATGGCTGCGCAGACGGTTCATCGAGTAGCCCGGAGCCAGGATGTTTTCGCCATTGAGCAGCACTTCGCCGCGCGCTTCCTGCTTCGGGTACATCGCATAGATACGGTTGAACACACGCAGCAGGGTCGATTTACCGCAACCCGACGGGCCGATGATCGCAGTGATGCGCTTCTCGGGAATGGTCATGTCGATGGACTTCAGCGACTTCTGGTTGTTGTAGAAAAACTCCAGACCGCGCACTTGAATCTTGGTCTTTTCGTTGGCCAGGGAAAGGTTGTTCATCAGGACGCCCTATTGCGCAGAAGAATTAAGCGAGAAAGCAGACTCAGTATCAGTACGAACAGCGTCATGACCAGCGCACCGGCCCATGCCAGGGAGTGCCAATCGTCGAACGGGCTCATCGCGTACTGGAACACCACCACCGGAACACTGGCGATTGGCTTGAGCAGGTCACTGCTCCAGAACTGGTTGCCGAACGCGGTGAACAGCAGCGGCGCGGTTTCGCCGGTGATGCGTGCCAGTGCCAGCAATACGCCGGTCACAACACCCGCCTTGGCGGCACGCAGCACGATCTGCAGGGTCAGCTTCCATTGAGGGACACCCAGCGCCAGCGCTGCTTCACGCATGGTGGAGGGTTGCAATTGCATCATTTCATCGGTGGTCCGCACCACCACTGGAATAACCAGCAGTGCCAGTGCCAGCGCACCCGCCAAGGCGGAAAAGCCCACCTGGTGACCGGTCACTGCGTTGAGCGGCAACACGACCACGGTGTACACGAACAGGCCGAGGACGATGGACGGTGCCGACAGCAGAATGTCGTTAATGAAGCGCACCGCGTTGCCCAGCTTGGTATAGCGCGCAAATTCGGCCAGCCAGATACCCGCCATCAGGCCGATCGGCGTACCGATCAACAAACCGATGCCGGACATCAGCACACTGCCGTAGAAGGCGTTGGCCAGACCGCCTTCAGTGCCTGGCGGTGGCGTCATGCCGGTGAACAGCTGCAGGTTCAGGGCATCGATGCCCTTGATGATGGTGGTCAGCAGAATCCAGACCAGCCACAACAGACCGAACGCCGTGGCACCACAACTGAGCACCATCGCGATCTTGTTCTTGATATTGCGAACACGGTAGATGCGTTCGCTGCCTGCCAGGTCCTTACTCATAACCCCTCCTTACGCGACAGACGCGACAACATCAGACGTGCAAGGGCCAGCACGATGAACGTAACGACGAACAGCAGGAAGCCAAGGGCAATCAGCGCGGAACGGTGCAGGTCGGTGTAGGCCTCGTTGAACTCGTTGGCGATGACCGAAGCGATGGAGCTGCTTGGCATCATCAGCGACGCCGAGAACTGGTGCGCGTTACCCAAGACGAAGGTGACGGCCATTGTCTCGCCCAACGCACGACCGAGCCCGAGGAACACGCCGCCCACCACCGCCGAGCGGGTGTAAGGCAGCACGATGTCCCAGACCACTTCCCAGGTTGTCCCGCCCAGTGCGTAGGCCGACTCCTTGAGGGCCACAGGCACGGTGCGGAAAACTTCCTGCATGACCGAGGTAATGAACGGGGTGATCATGATCGCCAGCACGATGCCGGCGGTCAGCATGCCAATACCCAGAGGCGGTCCCTGGAACATAGGACCGATCAGCGGCAGCGCGCCGAGGTTCTCGGTGATCCACGGCGACATGTGTTCAGCCATGAACGGCCCGAACACGAACAGCCCCCACATGCCGTAAATGATCGACGGAATGCCCGCCAACAGCTCGATGGCGGAGGCGATGGGCATCCGAAGCCAAGGCGGCGCTACTTCGGTCAGGAAAATCGCAATGCCGAAACTCACCGGAACGGCGATCAGCAAAGCCAGAAAAGAGGTTACCAGGGTGCCGTAGATCGGAACCAGCGCGCCAAACTTGCCGGCGTTCACGTCCCACTCGGTACTGGTCAGAAAGCTAAACCCGAACGTCTGGAAAGCCAGACTGCCACCCCAGAGGGTCGACAGGGCAATACAACCCAGCAAAGCAAGCACCAGCATCGCGGCGGCCTGCAATGAACGCTTGAACCACAGGTCATGGCGGTGATCCCGTTTGGCGCGTTTCTCGCCTTCGGTCTCGACAGCGTTAACGGCAGCGGACAGGTATTGGGTGTTTTCAGTCATGTTGAGTCCACTCGCAAGGAAAAGCCCCTGGCACCGGACCGATATCGCGGTCGATGACAGGGGTCGTACAGGCTTGAATCACTTACTTGGTGAATTCAGCTTTCCAGTAGTTTTCTACGCGATCGACCAGCGATTTCGGCAAGGCAACGTAATCCAGTTCAGCGGCCTGCTTCTGGCCGTTTTCAAGGGACCACTTGAAGAAATCGAAAGCGGCTGCGCTCTTCTCTGCGTTCTTGGCCTTCTTGTACATGATGATCCAGGTCGTGGCAGTGATCGGCCATGCTTCTTCACCCGGAGCGTTGGTCATGATCAGACCGAAGTCCTTGGCGTTCGCCCAGTCAGCGGTATCGGCAGCAGCGGCGAACGACTTGGCAGTCGGCGCGATGAACTTGCCGGCTGCGTTTTTCAGCTGGGTGTAGGACAGCTTGTTGGTAACAGCGTAGGAGTATTCAACGTAGCCGATCGAACCTTTGATCTGCTTCACGTAGGCCGAAACACCTTCGTTACCCTTGCCGCCCACGCCCGCTGGCCACTGCACGGTCGAACCGAACTTCAGCTTCTCGTTCCACTCGGCGCTGGCTTTGCTCAGGTAGTTGGTGAAGTTGTACGTAGTGCCCGAGCCGTCCGAACGGTGAACGACGGTGATGGCGGTGGTTGGCAGCGTAACGCCTGGGTTGAGTGCGACGATGGCTGGGTCATTCCAGGTTTTAACGGTGCCCATGAAAATCTTGGCCAGGGTTTCGCCGTCCAGTTTCAACTTGCCGCTTTCGATGCCTTCAACGTTGATGATCGGCACGATACCGCCAATGACGCTGGGGAACTGACCCAGGCCGGCAGCCTGCAGGTCTTCAGCGGACATCGGGGCGTCGGAAGCGCCGAAGTCAACGGTTGCCGCCTTGATCTGAGCAATGCCGCCGCCCGAACCGATGGACTGATAGTTAATGCGGTTGTCGGCAGTTTTGCTGTAGTCCTGGGACCATTTGGAAATGACCGGAAAGACGAAACTCGAACCAGCGCCGGTAACATCAGTCGCGTGGGCTACACCGCTGAGGCACAGCGAAGCGATCAGAAGCGACAAGCGTTTTTTAGTCAGCAGAATCACGGTAATACCTCAGTCCAGGAGATTGTGTGGTGGTCCACTTAAGGAGGCCCGAGGCGGATTTAAAACCTAAAATATTTCTGTTTAATGACAATCAGTCGAGCCGTGTCAGCCAAAGCCGATTTTTATAGTCAATTTCCTACACGAGAATTTTCAGAAATCTGGTTTTACCCAGTGTTTACGGGGAGATAGGCAACTTTCAGGCAGGCTAGCGAAATGCCATACCTAGCACCTAGCCCAACGCCATCATCGTTATAAAAATGTAAGAATTTGTTCCCTATTAGAAGGTCAGCGCCGCGTTGGAGTATTGGCTTATAACCCTATCGACTGAAAAATCGCCCTCCCTTGCTTGTTCAACCCGCTTTGCTACACCTTCAGTGGGGGGATACCGAGCAGCGTATTTATAGGGGTGGTATTAATAGAAATTTGGCAATGTGCTACCGTTCGTCGGCATCCTCGGCACCTATGGCCAGTGGCCAATGCCCAACGTGGGTCCATTAAAAAAAACCGGAGTAAGCATTATGATCAAGACCAAACTGACTGCCCTGACCCTTGCTGGCCTGATGGCTGTTGCATCGGGTGCCGCTTTTGCCGAGTCGACGACCACCCCTGCCAATCCTGTCAACAAAAGCGCGACCAAGTTGCCGGGCACTGACACCGCGCCGACCGACCGCAATTCCTCCAATACCCAAGGCACCCAGAGCACTCAAGGTAAGCCAGGCATCCAGGGCGGCACTAATCAACAGCCAATGGACCACTCGACGACCCACGACAAGAACGGTCATGGCGATGCGCACAAAAGCGGCAACATGACCGAAAAGACCAAGACCAACTAATTGGTCTGAGTTCTGCAGGCAGGGCGATCGCCCTGCCCGCTGGTCGGATCCGCCGCACCTGATACGCCGTTAACCGCTCTATGAGTAAGACAATCCATTCAGTAATCCCGCTTAGGGGAGATTCTTGAAATGATGAAGAAGACATTCAGTGCATGGGGTCTGGCGTTGATCGTGGCCAGTGCCAGTGTGACCGCGCTGGCAGGTTCGACCGGACCAACCAATCCGGATACCGATGGGCCAAAAGTGCCTGGCACCGGCATGGAAAAAAATGTCGACGGCACCTCCCCCGGCAGCAAAGGCACCAGCCCAGGCACTAAAGGCATGGACCCGGAACCGACCAAGGGAATGAATGGCCAGGACAATGATTCCAGCCAGGACATGGACGACAACGACGATCAGGATGACGACGACAGAGCGCCATGATCCTGCAGTGAATGCGGCGGCCCGAACCCGACTGTAGCCAGGACCGCCTTGTTTGAATGGCCGACCGACCACGTTACGTAGCACACCTGCACGGGCATTCCATGCTCGGCGCAAAAATCCAGCCACCGCAGCTGGTTATCCTGCAAACGGTCACCCGGCCCTTTTACCTCGATCATCCGGTAGCTGCGCTGTTCAGGAAAAAACTGAATAAGGTCCGGCATGCCCGTTCTGTTCGCTTTGATGTCCTGTAACAGTCGCTTGAACCAGCGCCGCAAATGGTCGGCGGGCAGGCAGTCGAGTGCCCGCTCCAGCAGCTCGGGATTTAACGCGCCCCAGAACACGAATGGTGATTGAAGCCCATACTTGCTGATATAGCGCTCGCGGATGGTGGTGCGGTAGGCCTCCGAATCCAGCTCGCTCAGGCACGCCTCGAACAGTCCGACCCGACGCTCGTAAAAATCAGGGCTGTACAGATCACTGGGCGCATTGTGGAACGGATGAAAGAACGCTCCCGGCAATGGCGCGAAAATGGCAGGCCAGCACAACAGGCCGAACAGCGAATTGATCAGCGCATTTTCGACATAATGCACTTCGCCGCCCTGCTCCCGTTCCAGATACTCTCGAATCAGCCATTCAACGCTTTGCCCTGGCAGTGGCGTGATCTGCACGTCCAGTCTGGACACGACACGTGCCGCCCGCCGCCGTTGCGCCACCAACCCCAGCTTGCGCTGCAAACGCGGCAGCACCCGCGACAAGTGCTGCACCTCGGCATCGCTTTCTGGAGCCAGCCTGGCCTGCTGGAGCAGATCCATCGCCTCGGCGTAGTCGGCATTGCGTTCCAGCACCCGGATCTGCCGCGAACGGGCGCCCGGATAGCTCGATTGCCGATACACCGACAGCGCCAGCGGCCAGTCCTGCAAACGTTCGGCCTGCTGGCCAATGCGATACAACAACTTGGCGCGACGCATCTTCAACCACGGATTGCGGCACTCGATGGCAATGGCCTGCTCGGCCAGGTCGTGCAGGGCAAGACTCGTCTCAAGCGCCTCGCGGCAGGCATGCAGTTGCAGGCAGACGTCGATGTCTTCACGGGCATTGATGGCGCGCGAGTCCGGCAAGAACTCGACTTTCTCGTAGCGGTAGATCCCCAGATCGGCCAGCACGAACTCCGACCATTCCTGATACAGATTGCCGAAATACAGCAGCCGCAGACGGTCGCACAACGGCATCACGGTCAGGCCGAACACAGCATCCGGCAACGAGGGATGCCACTGATCCAGAGGTTGCGTCGAGGCATGGAGCGGCAACAGGCGCTCCAGCCAGACTTCCTTGCGTTCGGTACTCTTGATGCCATGAGCGCGAAAACACTCACCCAGCTCGTCCTTGCGCAGCAATTGAAACAACTCGCCCAGACCCAGCGCCGGCCGGGCGTCGACCCACCCCAGCTCAAGCAGCGCACCTACGGCATGGCGGGCATCGCCGATCTCGTCGTAGTTCAACTTGCTGGCCCGAAACAAGGTCCCCTTGCGCATCACCATGCGCACCAACAGCCCTTGAGAGGCGACGGGCAGTGTCTCGAAAGCGTCGATGAAACGCTGTTCCGATTCATCGAGCAGATCCGGGTAGCGTTGCGCAATCCAGCCCAGCACCTGGCGGAAGTTCTCCAGGTAGTAAAACGGATTGTCGAGGGGTGAGGTATTCAAGGCCAACGATCACACAGCAAGTAGGCAGACCTGCCAAGGATACTGGCTATCCGTACAGATGCCACGGCAAAAACCGGTTTTGAGCGTACGGCCCGATCAATGGCACACTTCAACGTCAGCCCGACCCGCCGTAGAATCGAGGCCGATGTTCACAGGTAGAGAGACGACGATGCAGACGCCATTGATTTATCTCGCAGGCTTCGATGTGTTCAGACCGGATGCGGTCGAGTATGGCCGCTACCTCAAGGCGCTTTGTACTGCGCACGGTCTTGAAGGGCTGTATCCGTTCGACAACGACGTGCCCACCGCACTGCCGCCCCACGAGATGGCACGGCAGATCTACACGATGAACGTGGCGATGATCCAGCGCTGCACAGCGGTGCTGGCCAACCTTAATGTCTTTCGAGGGCTGGAGCCGGATTCGGGAACAGCGTTCGAAGTGGGCATGGCGGTGGCGCTCGACAAGCCGGTCTGGGCGTATTTCGAACCCGTGGATTCGCTGCGCGAGCTGATACCGCACGATAACGATGGAGTCGACGGCAGTGGATTCCTGGTCGAAGACTTCGCCCTGCCCCGCAACCTGATGCTCGCGTGCAGTTGGGCCGGGACCAGCTCTACGGTGGAGCTTGGGGCCGAAGCGCTGGCGTTGTATTTGAGCAAGCGGTGACGAATCCGGTCACGCGCAGGCCCCCTTAGCCCAGCGTGGAAGACCCGATATCACCGGTCACGACGGGGTCAAGTTTGTCTGCGTCGACAAAGTCGTCCAGGCCGAGGATGTCCAGGTCAAGGTAGGCCTCGGGGTCGCGGTCTTCATCGGCGTCGGCGTCATTCAGAGGCGACTGGTCGCCGCCAAACCGGTGGACAGGTAAGGCGTGCTTCAGGCAGGTGCCTAAGCAAGACGGTGTGTGCATGGCGAGTGACTCCTGTGAGTGACAAACAATCAGACACGTTCCACGTGTCCGCACCACAAAAGGCTAACCCAGCGGCGTTCAAAGTCCAGCGCCTGAGTTCAACATTTTCAGGCCCACACCAGAAAATCCCCGCCGTTGTCGCGCAGCATTTGCAGCATGCCCTGCGCGGCTGGCGACAGGTAGCCGCCGCTGCGCAGTGTGACGCCGATGGTGCGTTTCATGGTGGTCTGCGCCAACGGCACCTCGCGCAAATGCTGCATGGTCTTGCCGAACTCCAGCGACTCGCGTGCAACGAAACTGAGCAGGTTGCTCTGGGCGATCAGGTTGGGCAGCAGCGAGATGGAGTTGGCTTCGATCTGCACCGTTGGCAAAGGCAAACCATGCGCAGCGAAGGTCGCGTCCAGCCATTTACGTGATGACACGCTGACCGGCGGCAGCACCCAGCGGTAAGCGCACAGGTCACCCATGTGCAGGGGCTTGTTCTTAAAGATCGGGTGCTGCTTGCTGGCGATCACCACCGCTTCATCTTCCAGTACGGCGAAGCTCGTCACGCCCTCGCTATCGGGAGCCAGCGCGCAAATGATCATGTCCAACTGCCCCGAGCGCAGCGATTCGCGCAGCAGGTCGTCCTGACCGATCACCAGCTTGAAGGTCACGTCCGGCGTGCGCTGCAACAAGGCCGAGGTCAGTTTGGGCATCAAGTGTTCAGCCATCGTCGCGGCGCAACCGACGCGAATGTTACCGACCATGCCACTGGCGAAATCCCGTACCTCGCGCTGGGTCTGGGCGATGCTCTGCTGCAATTCTTTGCCGCGCGCCTGAAGCAGTTCGCCCACCGGTGTCAGCTTGATCCTCCGCCCGTCGCGCTGAAACAGCTTGGTGCCGAATGACTCTTCCAGGCGCTGAATGCTTTTGGTCAGCGCGGGCTGGCTGCGATTGAGCTTTTCAGCGGCACGACCCAGATGGCCCAGTTCGGCGATGGTTTCAAAGTACGTTAGATCACGCAGGTCCATATTCATCAACCAAAGTTATCAATTCATCATTATTAGAAAATAGACTTGATGGGTTGTGATGTCGATACTTGTCTCACTCGATCAGGGCTCAACGCCCGTTGATTGACTCGCAGCACTCGCAACAACAGGGAGAACCTTCTTGCAACGTACCTTCAGTATGTCTTTGCCCACCCTTTCTCCGCCTGCCCAATGGCTGGCCCTGATCCTGCTTGCCGGCAGCGCCGGTCAACTGCTGAAACTGATCAATATGCCCGCAGCGATGTTTTTGGGACCGATGCTGGTCGCCATCGCTTTTGGTGTGTCGGGCGCTACCATCCGCATGAACAAACGACTCTTTCAGTTCGGCCAGGGCACTGTGGGTGTGTTGATCGCCCATGCGATGTCGGTCAGCGTGCTGATGACCGCCCTTGAGTCCTGGCCCGTGATGTTGCTGGCCACGGTGCTGACCGTTGTGCTGAGCGCCGGGGTTGGCCTGTTGCTGGTGCGCTTCGCAGGCATACCGAGCAGCACGGCGGCCTGGGGTACTTCACCGGGGGCCGCTTCGGCGATGGTTGCCATGTCCGAAGACTACGGCGCCGACTCGCGGGTCGTGGCCACAATGCAATACGTGCGGGTGGTCTGCGTGGTAGTGATCGGTGCGCTGGTCAGCCACTTCATAGGCGCATCAGGCAGTGGCGCTCAGGCGCCCAGCAACAACGTGGTGATGCAAGGGCTCAATCTGATGGACTTCGGCTTGAGCCTGGCGGTGATCGTGGTAGGCGTGCTGCTGGGGTCGAAATTGCCCGCAGGGGCTTTGCTGATGCCCTTGATCGTGGGCGGCGCACTGCAATTGAGCGGTGTGTTGCAAATCACCATCCCGCACTGGCTGCTGCCATTGGGCTACGGCGCCATCGGCTGCTACGTGGGCCTGCGTTTTGACCGCCCGACCGTGATGTATGTCTGGCGGCGGCTGCCGATGATGATTCTGGCCTCGCTGGTGCTGATCGTGCTCTGCGCCCTGTCGGCCTGGCTGATCGCGCTGATGATGGACAAGGATTACCTCTCGGTTTACCTGGCCACCAGCCCCGGCGGCCTGGATACGATGGCAATCATCGCCATCGATACCCACGCCGACGTCGGCTTCGTGCTGGCCATGCAGACCTTGCGCCTGTTCGGCGTGATCCTGACCGGTAGCTTTCTGGCCCGCCAGATCATCCGCCTGACCGATAAACGCGTGCCGTCACACTGAGGCGTCAGGCACTGTCTCAGTCCATCCCCGCCAAGCCACTGGCCAGGCTCGGAGACAGCGGCAATACCGGCAACAGCGTGGCCTGATACGCATGGTACAGGTCAGGCTTGCCGGGCCAGATGTCTTCGCTGGGCACATTCTGCTCGTTCAATTCATGACGCCAGCTGCCGTGCTCGTAATCGATGAACAGCGTTTCGTTGAATTCCCAGAACACCCGATACCATTCTTCGTACTGCTGCTCGCCGGTGCGCTGCAACAGCGCCGCAGCCGCGGCCGCCGCTTCGCAATGGGTCCAGTGCAGACGATGGCGAACCACCGGTTTGTTCTGCCAGTCCAGGGTATAAACGATGCCGGGCGCACCGTCGACATTCCAGCCGTAGCGGCAGGCGTTGGCAAACAGTTGACGGGCGTCATCGGCCAACCAGGCCGGGGCTGCGCGACCCGCGTGACGCAGGGCCGATTCGAGGTGCAGCAACAGGCGCGCCCATTCGAAGGCATGGCCGGGCGTCGTGCCGAAGGGGCGAAAACCGTCTGCCGGATTTTCGCGGTTGTAGTCGGGCAGCGGCTGCCAGTCACGGGTGAAGTGCTCGATGACCTGAAAATCATTGGCAGCGGCGTGCTGGTGAATGACGCGTTCGACGATGCTCAACGCCCGGTCGAGCCATTGGGCGTCGCCGGTGACATCTGCCAGCGCAAGGAACGCCTCGGTGCTGTGCATGTTGCTGTTGGCACCGCGATAGGATTCTTCACCGCTCCAGTCGCGGGCAAAGGATTCACGCATCGCGCCTTCCTCGTCGCTCCAGAAATGGCTGTTGATGACCTGAATCGCATCGGACAGCAGCGCCTGAGCGCCGGGCCTTCCGGCGACGACCGCAGAACTGGCGGCCAGGGCAACGAACGCATGCAGGTAAGCCTGTTTGGCTGCGGTGCCGCCGTCTTGCAGCGCCGCGCTGAACCAGCCGCCGTGCTCGGCATCGCGCAACACTCCGCTGAGCGCCGTGACGCCGTGATCCACCAGCGAAGCGCAACCGGGGATGCCTTGTGCATGCGCCATCGCAAAGCAATGGGTCATACGCGCCGTGTTCATGGTTTCGGCTTTCGCCCCCACCATCAGGCGACCGTAGTCATCGAGACTGCCAAAACCGTTTTCCAGTTTTGCCGCCTTGGCGAAGGTCAGCAGCCGCCGGCCCTCGTGCGCCAGCCATTGATGATGGGCTGGCGAGCGCAGCCAACTGCTGAAGGTTTGATTGTTATTGTTCATGACGCTGAGCTGCCTCCATCGATAAGACATACCTGCACGGTGGTCTTCGCGACCGGGTGCAATAATGCGCGCCCGGCCGGTCAGTGGCAAGCGCGCTCAAGCCCTGTCGATGTCGGTGTTTCAGACCTTGAAGCGCGCCACGACCTGATTCAGATCGGCGGCCAGACGCGACAGTTCGTGGCTGGAAGCGCTGATCTGATTGGCACCCTGGGTCGATTGCATCGAGAGATCGCGGATGTTGACGATGTTGCGGTCCACCTCACGCGAAACCTGGGCCTGCTCTTCGGCGGCGCTGGCGATCACCAGGTTGCGCTCCGATATCTGGTTGATGGACGAGGTGATTTCGCTGAGCGAATCCCCTGCCCCCTTGGCCAGCGAAAGCGTGGAACTGGCACGGTCACGGCTGGTGGTCATCGACGCCAGCGCCTCGGCCGAACCGCTGCGCATGGCATTGACCATCGAGTCGATTTCCAGTGTCGACTGTTGGGTGCGATGCGCCAGCGCCCTGACCTCGTCGGCCACCACCGCAAAGCCGCGCCCCGACTCTCCGGCGCGCGCCGCTTCAATGGCGGCGTTCAGCGCCAGCAGGTTGGTCTGCTCGGCAATCGAGCGAATCACGTCCAGCACCTTGCCGATGTCCTGAGACTGATCCGCCAGGCTCTGCACCAGCACCGACGTCGCCTGAACATTCTCGGTCAGGGTCTGGATCGACTGCACCGTCTCGATCACGCGAGTCTGCCCCGCCTGCGCGGAAGCACTGGAATGGCTGGACGCGTCTGACGTGGACACGGCGTTGCGGGCCACCTCTTCAACCGCCGAGGTCATCTCGTTGATGGCCGTGGCGGCCTGATCGATTTCGGCGTTCTGCTGGTTCAGCCCGCGGTAGCTGTCTTCGGTGACGGAATTGAGTTCGGTAGCCGCCGACGCCAACTGACCGGCAGAGCTGCCGATGTGGCGCATGGCATCGCGCAGGTTGCCCTGCATCTGCTCCAGCGCACGCAACAGTCGGGTGACCTCATCATCGCCATCCACTTCGATGCGATGGGTCAGATCGCCCTGAGCCACATGCTCGGCGGCGCTGACGGCGCGTTGCAGCGGGCCGACGATGCTGCGGGTCAGCCAGAGTGCCAGGCCGATTGTGCCCAGAGCCGCGAGTACCACGAATATCAGCACGATGCTGCGCGAGGCCTTGTATTGAGCCTCGGCCGCCTTGCCTTCGGCATCGACCTTGGTGACATAGAAATCGGCCAGGTCATTGAGCTGCTTGCCCGATCCGTCGACGATTTGCTTCATGTCAGCCAGCAAGAGCTTGTTAAGACCGGTGCTGTCACCTTGAGAGGCGAGTACGAAGGATCGATCCAGCGCAGTGCGGTACTGCCCCATCGTGACCAGAAACTGATCGGCGAGGACCTTCTCTTCGGGGGTGTCAACAAAGCCGTTGAGAATGCCCAGCTTCTTGGTCAGGTCGCCAAGGCGCACATCCATTTGCCCGCGGTAGGTGGAAATGCTCGCAGGGTCCGTGTCCAGAGCCATGCGCAGGGAAATCGTACGAATGCGCAGCATGATTTCCCGCACGTCATTGACCACTCGCATGCTCGGCACCCAGTTGGTTTCAACGGCCACTTCACTCTCGCGAATGGCCGACATCTGCACCAGCGCGAACCAGCCCAGCAACGCCACCAGAAGGGAGATCAGGGTAAAACCCAGGCCCGCACGGCGGGCGATAGTGAGGGTGCGTAAATTCATGGGCAGGGCTCTTTTGTTGTTGGAAGGCAGTAATGGGATCGACAGTCGTCAGACAACCGCACAGCGTATCGACATTAACCGACCGTTCTTTAACCGCACCGGCAGTCATTTACGGCGACGCGAACAGCCCGACGAATGAACGCGCTCAACCCGAGGTCAGGCTTGTCTACCCCTAAGTACTCGAAACCGGCTTGCACAACCGAGGAGGTTTGCCATGCATCTGGAAGGTTCCTGCCATTGCGGTGCGGTGGAGTTCAGCTTGAACAGCCCGCATCCCTACCCGTATCAACGCTGCTATTGCTCAATCTGCCGCAAGACTCAAGGCGCGGGCGGCTATGCCATCAACCTGAGCGGCGATGCGGCGAGCATGAAGGTCAAAGGGAAGGAAAATATCTCGATCTACCACGCACGAATCCGCAAGGATCATCACGTGGAAACCAGCAGCGCCGAGCGGCATTTCTGTAAGTTCTGCGGCAGCGGCCTGTGGCTGTTCAGTCCGCAATGGCCGCAGTTGATCCACCCGTTCGCCTCAGCCATCGACACGCCCCTGCCGATGCCGCCGGAGCGCACACACATGCTGCTCGACTCCAAAGCGTCATGGGTGGAGATCGATCCCCATCCGGGCGACAGGCAGTTTGAGAACTACCCCGAGGAATCGATTGCCGACTGGCACGAAAGGCTGAAACTGGAGCGTTGAGGCTCGAACCTGTCTTGAGATGCCTCTACGCCGCGAGACGACTGAACTGTGGGAGTGGACCGGGCGGCGTTTCGTTTGGCCGCGAGCCACTGAATCGTTGTCGGGCGTGGAGGCCCTTTCGCGGACACGTCCACCCCTACAATCGAATCATCACGACGTGCTGACAGGTGCTTTCGTCGAGGCCGCCAACTGCCAGATCCGCGCCACGTCCCGCGCACGGTCATGCAACAGGCGCGGCGCTTCGCGGCAGGCTTGTTCAAGGCTCATCGGGCCTCCGGTCAAGGCGAAAGCGGCGCTGATGCCGTGCTGATAAAGCTGCTCGTAGCCCTCGCCAAGCGTGCCAGCCAGAACGATGACCGGTACGCCCTGACGTTGGGCCATCCGTGCAACGCCCAGCGGCGTCTTGCCACGCAGCGTCTGGGCATCGAAACGGCCCTCGCCCGTGATGACCAGATCGGCACCGACCAGCGCCTGCGCGAGGCCTGTCAGGTCTGCAACCACTTCAACACCCGCGCGAAACGAGGCATTCAGGTAGGCCTTGGCCGCGAACCCCATCCCACCCGCTGCGCCGCTGCCGGGGCTGTCGCGCCTATCGTGCCCCAGCACTTGAGCCGAGTGATCGGCAAAATGCGCCAGCGCGGCATCAAGTGCCTGCACCTGTTCGGGTGACGCGCCCTTCTGCGGGCCAAACACATGAGAGGCGCCATTCGGGCCGCACAGCGGGTTGTCGACATCGGCGGCGATCTCGACCCCCACGGACGCCAGCCGTGGGTCCAGAGCCCTCAGGTCGATGCGCGCCAGATCGGCCAGCGCCAGACCGCCACGCGGCAAGGGCTGATCGTCAACGCCCAGAAAGCGCGCACCCAATGCCGAAAGCATGCCACTGCCGCCATCGTTGGTGGCGCTGCCGCCGATGGCCAGAATGACCCGCTGCGCACCGGCGTCCAGCGCTGCCGCCATCAGTTGCCCTGTACCTTCGGTGCTGGTGCGGCAGGCATCGCGCTGTGAGAGGGAAAGCAGTTGCAGGCCGCTGGCCGTGGCCATCTCGATGATCGCCGTACGGCTTTGCGCCAGCCAGCCCCACTGCGCCTGGACGATGTCACCGAGCGGGCCGCTGACCTGCGCGCTCATCAGTTGGCCGTTGCAGGCATCCAACAGTGCTTCGATGGTGCCCTCACCGCCGTCTGCCATCGGGCATTGGATCAGTTCGGCGTCGGGCCAGACCTCAGCCAGCCCGCTGGCAATGGCAATGGCCACGGCTTGAGCGCTCAGGCTGTCTTTGAACGAGTCGGGGGCGATGACTATTTTCATTGTTTGTTCTCCAGGTCCGTGACGGGATGTTCTCACCCCTGCCCCGCGCTGCCGTCTGCCCGGCGCACAATGATTCTCTGCACTTGTCGGGCATGTGAACAAAACCGGTGCTCAGCGCTGGCGCGGGTTGATCTGGACACCCACATACAAACGAAACAGGTCCTCGGTCTTGTAGGGATTCCAACCGGTCAATTCAGCAATCCTGTCCAGCCGGTAGCGAAGACTGTTGCGATGAATACCCAGCGCATCGGCACAGGCCTGGCTCTCACCACTGCAATCGAACCAGGCGCACAGGGTTTCGAACAACTGGCCCTGGTGGTGCAAACGGCCGACGGGCTCGGCGATGTCGGCGGCCAGCCAGTCATGGCGATGGCGCCAGAACAGCACCGGCAGGCGATGGTCCGCCAGAGGCAGCAGCCTGTGGGTGGGGCGAGCCTGAATGGCGTAATCCAGCAGGTCCCGGGCAGCCGCGCAGGCTTGGCGCAGTTGCGGCAGGTCCGCCGAAGGCTCGACCACCGCCATGCGCACGACCGGCCAACGATGCTCGTCGAACTGCTTGAGCAAGGCCGCGTCATCCCGGTCCTTGCCGGTCGCCCGGCACCAGCAGAGCAACGTCGGCTCACGCAGTACGAACCAGCTGTCGGCATAGCGTGAACCCAGCCACCCGGCAACCTGACTGGCCATCGAACTCTGCCCCTCAAGCTGGATCAGTACGGCCTGCCGTGGCAACTGCGGTTGCAGCCCCAACTGCCGGGCTTCATCCACAAGGCTTTCAGGACAGTCCTGCAGCAACAGGCGCGCCAATAGGTCCTCACTGCGCTGCTGCCGCCATTGGCGATCCACCTGTTGGCGGCGATGCTCCATGAGCATTTCAGCGGTCATCTTGACCAGTTCGCCATAGACCCGGACCTCGTCCGGCTCGCCGGTGATGCCCAGCACCCCGACCAGCTTGTGATCGAGCATCAGTGGCAGATTGACCCCAGGTTTCACGCCGCCCAATTGCAGCGCGGCCTGGGAATCGATTTCCACCACTCGACCGTTGGCCAGCACTCGCTGCGCGCCTTCGTGCCGAGTACATAGACGCTCGGGGTCGCCACTGCCGATGATGATGCCCAGATAGTCCATGACATTGACGTTATAGGGCAGAATCGCCATGGCGCGGTCGACGATGTCCTGAGCCAGGTCCCGATCAAGCGCAAACATGAAGAACTCCCGGTGCCACGAGGGGCTTGGAGTGAGTAGACATGCGGATACATTTTGTTGAAGTTATTGAGGCAGGGAGTGTGCCTGAAACGGCCGGTGAGCGCGATGCGCATGGCATAGTGCCCTTGCAGCCAGCAGTCTCCCACGGTTTGTGATCGTTCCCACGCTCTGGACTGCCTCCCTAAAATTGGACAGTTTCAGCTTGCTGCCTTAGCCCTGTAATTTGCATGACCCAATCCAGACTCGCCAAACCCAAGGCTTTCAGAACTTGATCAGATCCCGACTCGCCAGCCTGCTGTCCCTGCTCACGCTTTCGGCGTGTACCTCAATGGCCGAGAGTGAAGACCCCACCCGAGGTTTCGAGGATTACCGCGAGCAGACGCGTGAGCTGATCCGTTCGCAGCGTGCCTTCCAGACCGCCGACCATGAAGCCGAATTGAACTGGAATGCGCCGCAACAGTGGACACCAAGCGGCGACGTGAAGGGTGGCGTGTTGCTGGTTCACGGGCTGGGTGACTCGCCCTGGTCGTTTCACGACATCGGCCAACGGCTGGCCGATCAGGGTTATCTGGTGCGCACCGTGCTGCTGCCCGGCCACGGCACCCGGCCTGAAGACATGCTCAAGGTCACACTTGAGCAGTGGCAACAGGTGGTACGCGAGCAGGCTCGCCTGCTCGAAAAGGACGTACCCAAGGTGTATCTGGGTGGTTTTTCGACCGGGGCCAATCTCGTACTGGACTACGCCTATGACCATGACGAGGTCGCCGGCCTGCTACTGTTCTCTCCCGCTTTTCGCTCGGACAGCAGTTATGCCTGGCTGACGCCCTGGATCGGTTGGGCAAAACCGTGGCTGCTGGCGTCCCCCAAGGACAGTCTGCGCCCGATGCAAACGCCGCTGCGCTACATGAATGTGCCCACCAACGGTTTTGCCCAGTTCTACCGCAGCAGCGCCCTGGCCCAGAATCGCCTGCTCAAGCGCCGTTACGATAAACCGGTGTTCATTGCCATTGCCCAACACGACTCGGTGCTGGACACCGCCTACGTGCTGGACACCTTCAATGAGCGTTTCAGCCATCCTGACAGTCGCCTGGTCTGGTACGGCGACCTGCCCGCCCAGGCTGCGCGCACGCCGAGGGTTGAAGTGCGCACCGATTACCTGCCGGACTACCGCATCAGCCGTTTCTCGCACATGGGCCTGGTGTTCTCACCGGACAACCCCCTGTACGGCATCAATGGCACGCAACGGATCTGCTGGAACGGCCAGACCGATGAGGACACCGCCACGTGCACGGCGGGTGAAACGGTGTGGTATTCAGACTGGGGATACCGGGAGCCGGGCAAGATTCACTCGCGACTGACCTTCAACCCCTACTTCGATTGGCAAATGCAATTGATGCTGGGTGTGCTCAACGTAGCGAATTAAGACTCTTCCAGCGGCACCAGACGCTCCCGGCTGTTGCTCAGGTGTGTCCACATCGCCGCCCTCGCCGCGTCGGGGTCTTTGCGGCGGATGGCGCTGAGCAGTGCTTCGTGTTCCAGATTGGCCAGATAGCCTTGATGCGCCAGCGTGTTTCCGGCCCGCTCGCTTGAGGCGATGCGGCTGCGCGGAATGATCGCGCTGCCCAAGTGCTGCATGATCTCCATGAAATACGGGTTACCGGTGGCTTCGGCAATCAGCATGTGGAAGCGTTTGTCAGCCTCTACACAGCTGTCTTCGCTGGCCAGCAGGTCCTGATAATCGTCCAGTGCCTGGCGCATGGCAGCCAGTTGCTCGTCGGTGCGTCGTACCGCCGCCAGCGCCACGGCCTGGGTTTCCAGACCGATGCGCAGTTCTATGATGTCCCGCACCCTGGACACCGTTTCGACTTTCAGGCGCAGCCCGGTCTGGTCGCCACGCTCCAGCACGAAGGTGCCGATGCCGTGATGGGTCACCACCAGCCCCGATGCCTGCAACTTGGAAATCGCCTCGCGCACCACCGTGCGACTGACACCGTGCTCCCGGACAATCTGATTTTCCGACGGCAGCTTTTCACCCGGCGCGATCTTCCCGAGCAGGATGCGCTGGCTCAATTCCGTGACCAGATCGGTGGCCAGACTGTGCTGACGGCGTTTGGGCGCGGTGCTTGAAGGTTCTTGCATGAGGGTTGTCCTGAACGTATCTGGCGCTTGTCTGATTGTGGGGCCTTTAGCGAACCCGCAACGCAACGGCCGGGCTGACCGAGGCGCTGGGGCCTGCGTTTTAACGCCACTGGAACTTGTCTGACTTGTATTACAAGTCGCCTGTAGCTGTCAAAACTTACACCCTTTTTTTGTTGTGCTTGTTCTCTTGCGGCCAGACCAAAAAAATAGCGCACGCCCGCCTTACCCAGCGCCACCAGTCAGGCTTAAATCCTTGAATACAAGCGATAAAGTGATTTACAGGCTGATCAAGCCCTGAACCCAACGCTTAAACCTTTCGTCGCCAGCCGCGAAAATTTATGACGATAGCCCCTCTCAAGGGGCTTGCGCACGCTCGCCTTACTTGTATGATGACCGACAATGCGAGGGACACACCTCGCACAGACCCGCATAAAAACAACGAGTGGGAGATTCAACTGTGAGCACATCCAATTCCGGGATGGCCAACGGCGCAGATTCGGTCCTGAGTTCAGCCGTCTCGAAAGTCAAACGTCATGTCCTGCCGCTTTTCGTCATCATGTTCATCGTCAACTACATCGACCGGGTAAACATCGGCTTCGTGCGTTCGCATATGGAGCACGATCTGGGCATCGGTGCTGCGGCCTATGGCCTGGGTGCCGGGCTGTTCTTCATCGGCTATGCGTTGTTCGAGGTCCCTTCCAATATCCTGTTACAGAAAGTCGGCGCACGTATCTGGCTGACGCGAATCATGCTCACCTGGGGCCTGGTCGCCTCCTGCATGGCCTTCATTCAGAACGAAACCCACTTCTACATCCTGCGTTTTCTGTTGGGTGTGGCCGAGGCCGGTTTCTTTCCTGGCGTGATCTACTACTTCACCCGCTGGCTGCCTGGCGTCGAGCGTGGCAAGGCGATTGCCATCTTTCTCAGCGGCTCGGCCATCGCGTCGCTGATTTCCGGCCCGCTGTCCGGCCTGCTGTTGCAGATCACCGGCTTCGGCATGAAAGGCTGGCAGTGGATGTACTTCATCGAAGGCCTGTTCTCGGTGGGCCTGTGCTTCTTCGTCTGGTTCTGGCTGGACTCCAAACCGCACGATGCCAAGTGGCTGACCCGCGAGGAACAGGACGCACTGGTCAATGCCATCGACGCCGAACAGGCCGCTCGCGAAGCCGCCACGCCGGTCAAGGCGTCCATCGGCAAGCTGCTCAAGGACGGTCAGATCATTCTGTTCTGCGTGATCTACTTCTTTATTCAATTGACCATCTACGCGGCGACCTTCTGGCTGCCGAGCATCATCAGAAAGATGGGCAGCCTGACCGATTTCGAAGTCGGCATGTTCAACTCCATCCCCTGGCTGCTATCGATCATCGGCATGTACGCCTTCGCCACCCTGTCGGCCAAGTGGAAGCGCCAGCAGGCCTGGGTTGCCGCTGCGCTGTTGATCGCCGCTGCGGGGATGTTCATGTCCACCACCGGCAGCCCTATCTTTGCCTTCGTTGCCATTTGCTTCGCGGCGCTGGGCTTCAAATCGGCTTCGTCATTGTTCTGGCCGATTCCCCAGGCGTACCTGGACGCTCGCATTGCCGCTGCGGTGATCGCGCTGATCAACTCGGTGGGCAATCTTGGCGGCTTCGTGGCGCCGACCACCTTCGGCCTGCTGGAAGAGCATACGGGCTCGATCCAGGGCGGACTTTATGGGTTGACCGCCACCTCGCTGATCGCCGCAGTCATCGTGTTCGCCGCCCGCAACACGCCAAAGCCCGGCTCGACACCGGTCGCTGCCGTGCAAACGCCTGCCACTCACTGACGCTCATTCCAACAACAATTTCGCTAAGGATTTCACCATGAACGCTCAGCATTCCAACATCACTGCCAAGGCCCCTGTCATCACCGAGATGCAGGTTGTGCCGGTAGCGGGCCACGACGACATGCTGCTCAACCTCAGCGGCGCGCACGGTCCTTACTTCACCCGCAATATCGTGATCCTCAAGGACAACGCTGGACATACCGGCGTTGGCGAAGTGCCGGGCGGTGACCTGATTCGCCAGACACTGGAAGACGCACGCTCGCTGGTGGTCGGCAGCAGCATCGGCACGTACCAGAAGATCCTCAATGACGTGCGCAAGGCCTTCGCCGAACGCGACTCGGGCGGTCGCGGCCAGCAGACCTTCGACCTGCGCATCACCATTCACGCGGTCACCGCGCTGGAAGCCGCCCTGCTCGACCTGCTTGGCCAGCATCTGGACGTGCCCGTCGCCGCCTTGTTGGGGGAAGGCCAGCAGCGCGACCAAGTAGAGATGCTGGGTTATCTGTTCTACGTCGGCGATCAGAACAAGACCGATCTGGCCTATCGCAGCGAAGCGGACGCCGACAACGACTGGTTCCGTCTGCGCCATGAGGTCGCTCTGACGCCTGAGGCGGTAGTACGCCTGGCTGAAGCGGCGCATCAGCGTTATGGCTTTCAGGACTTCAAGCTCAAGGGCGGCGTGCTGCGTGGCGACGAAGAAATCGAGGCGGTCACGGCGCTGGCCGAACGCTTCCCCGACGCGCGCATTACCCTGGATCCCAACGGCGCGTGGTCGCTCAAAGAAGCCATCCGCCTGTGCCGCGATCAGCATCATGTATTGGCGTACGCCGAAGACCCGTGCGGCGCGGAAAACGGCTTCTCCGGTCGCGAAGTGATGGCCGAGTTTCGCCGCGCCACGGGCCTGAAGACGGCCACCAACATGATCGCCACCGACTGGCGCGAGATGGGTCACGCCATTCAGTTGCAATCGGTGGACATCCCGCTGGCCGACCCGCACTTCTGGACCATGCAAGGCTCGGTGCGTGTCGCGCAGATGTGCAACGAGTGGGGGCTGACCTGGGGCTCGCATTCCAACAACCACTTCGACATCTCGCTGGCGATGTTCACCCACGTGGCCGCCGCTGCGCCGGGCAACATCACCGCCATCGACACCCACTGGATCTGGCAGGACGGCCAGCGCCTGACCAAGGCACCTTTGCAGATCGTTGGCGGCAAGGTCGAGGTGCCGAAAAAGGCCGGCCTGGGCGTTGAGCTGGACATGGATCAGTTGGCCAAGGCACACGAGCTCTATAAAGGCATGGGGCTGGGCGCACGTAACGATGCCGTGGCCATGCAGTTTCTGATCCCGGACTGGACATTCAACAACAAGCAGCCCTGCCTGGTGCGCTGAACCGCTTTCACCTGTTTCAAACACTCGCCACAGTGTTGGCACACGGCGCGCAACCCCCTTGCGCGCCGTTTTTTCTCGCTTCGCGCTGCCTCGTGATACTGTCTTGCAACAATCAGTAACGACTAGCCCGCATGCGCCATCTCGTTCATACCCGCCCCCGCTTGACCATCGCCGCCCTCGTGGGCCTGACCTGTGGTATTGCGTCCGCCTGGGTGCTTCCCGACGCCAGAATCACCCAGAATCTGCTCATTGGCTGGGACCTGGGCGTCTGGCTCTACCTGATCCTCATCTTTATCCGCACTCTGCGCAGCGATGCGAGCGATGTGCAGCGCATCGCCATGATGGAAGACGAGAATGCCGGCGCGATTCTGGTGACCGTGTCCATCGCTGCACTGGCCAGCCTGGCCGCCATCATCGTTGAAATTGCTGGCACCAAAGGCCTTTCGCCGCATGCTCAATTACTGCACCACGCGTTCACCGGCGTCACCGTGATTGGTTCGTGGCTGCTGATCGGCGTCGTGTTCAGCCTGCATTACGCCCGCCTGTTCTATACGTCGACCAGTAAAGAGCCGGCCCTTTCATTCGCTGGCGGGGAAAAGCACCCCGATTACTGGGACTTTCTGTATTTCTCGTTCACCTTGAGCGTTGCGGTGCAGACCTCCGATGTCGGCGTGGCAACCCGTCAGATGCGCCGGATCGTGCTGGCCCAGTCGCTGATCTGCTTCGTGTTCAACACGGCTATTCTGGGGTTCTCGATCAACATCGCGGCCAGCCTGTTCGACTAGCCGCTTTCTCCGAACCTGCCCAAGGAGACCACTACTCATGACCCGATTGACCATTGCAGTGCTTGATGACTGGCAGAACGTGGCCAGCGATGTGGTGGACTGGTCGCCACTCGGCGCGATTGGCGACGTCAGCTTCCTGCATGATTTCCCTGCCGAGACCGCCACTATGGTCCAGCGCCTGAAAGACTTCGACATCATCTGCGTGATGCGCGAGCGGACGCTGTTCGACGATGCCCTGCTCAGCCAGCTGCCACGCCTCAAGCTGCTTACCACCGGCGGCATGCGCAATGCCGCCATCGACGTGGCGGCTGCCAAGCGGCTGAACATCACAGTGTGCGGTACCGACAGCTACAAGCATGCAGCGCCGGAGCTGACCTGGGCGCTGATCATGGGCATCACACGCAATCTGGTGGCCGAAGCCAATTCGCTGCGCGCCGGTCATTGGCAGGTCGGGCTGGGTGGCGACTTGCACGGCAAGACGCTGGGGATCCTGGGATTGGGCAGTATCGGCAAGTGGATTGCGCGCTACGGTCAGGCGTTCGGCATGAAGGTGATCGCCTGGAGCCAGAACCTGACGCCCGAGGCCGCCGCCGAATGTGGCGTGACCTATGTCAGCAAGCAGGCATTGTTCGAGCAGGCCGATGTGCTGTCGGTGCATCTGGTGCTCAGCGACCGTAGCCGTGGGCTGGTGGATACCCAAGCGCTAGGCTGGATGAAGCCTGGCGCGTTCATCGTCAACACGTCTCGCGGGCCGATCATCGACGAAGCTGCGCTGATCGAAACCCTGCAACAACGCCGGATCGCCGGTGCCGCGCTGGACGTGTTCGACGTCGAACCGCTCCCGGAAAATCACCCGTTCCGCACGCTGGACAACGTGCTGGCGACCCCGCATATCGGCTATGTCACCGACAACAACTACCAGACCTTCTACAGCCTGATGATCGAAAACATCCAGGCCTGGCATGCGGGGTTGCCGATCAGGGTGTTCGCCTGATCGCGGTCGTTTAACGCTTAAAGGGTGTAGGCAATCCCGACCTGCACCGTGCGCGGGGCGCCTGGGTAGGCATACACGTTGCCGAAGGCGCCTTCTTCATACTCGGTGTTGAAGAGGTTCTTCACATCCAGGTTGAGCTTCACATGCTCGTTGACCTTATAAAAGGCCAGCAGATCGAACACGGTATAGCTGTCCATCGAGAACGCGGTATTGGCGGTCTGCCCGGCACGCTGATCGACATAACGCCCGCCAGCGCCCAGACCCAGGCCGCGTAGCGCACCCTCCTGGAATTCATAGACGTTCAACAGGCTGAAGGTCTGCTCCGGGATGTTCAGCAGGCGGGTGCCCGAGCGCAGGGTGTTGTCTTTGGTGACTTCGGCATCGACATAGGCATAACTGCCCATCACGCGCCATTCCGGCGTCAGGTTGCCGACCACGTTCAGGTCCAGGCCTCGACTGCGCACTTCACCCGCCGCCACACTGAAGGTGGAATCGACCGGGTCGGTGGTCAGCACGTTCTGCTTCTCGATCTGATACAGCGCGGCATCGACACTCAACTGACGGTCCAGCGCTTCCCACTTGACGCCCACCTCGTAGGATTTACCCTCCTCCGCCTTGAAGCCTCCGCCCAGACGGCTCGCGCCCGTATTGGGTTTGAAAGAGCGCGCCGTGTTGGCGTAAACCGCCACGGTGTCGGTCAGGTCATAGGTCAGGCCGAGACGCGGGGTCACGGCGTTGTCGCTATTGGTGAACGGCACGCCGACGCCGAACGTGTCGTAGTCGTGTTCAAAACGCTCGAAACGCACGCCTGCCAGCAGCTTCATGCGCTCGGTCAGGGCCACCTGATCCTGCACAAAGGCCGCGTAGGTCTTGAGGTTTTCCTTGTCGTTGGTGGTGGTGCGGGTCAGCGCCGGACGGGCCTTTCCGTAAACCGGATCGAAAATATCGATGGTGTAGGCATTCACCGCACCGCTGGAGCGTCGGATGATGGACTTGTAGTCGTAGTCTTCGTACTCCACACCCGCCAGCAATGTGTGGTCGAACGTTCCCGTGGCGAAATGCCCGGTGACGTTCAACTGCACGTCACGATCAGTCCATTCCAGTTTGCGGTAGTTGAAGTTGCGCCCCAGCGTGCGCCCGTCGGCTGCCAGGCCGTTGGCTTCAATGGCGTCGCCTTTGAGCGAGCCGTCGAGCATCTGGATGCCGCCGCCCAGTTTCCAGTCGGCATTCAGGTCGTGGTCGAAGCGGATCTGCGCCATGTTGTTGTCGTTGTGCAGTTTGCCCGCATCTTTCTCACCGAAGAACGTGTCACGGGAAGCCGTGCGAGTCTGCGCGGGATAACGTGTCAGGCCGCGGTCCAGCGGCGCGTTGTTGCGCATGAAATCGCCTTCGAACGTGATGCGCGTGGCGTCATCGACCTGCCAGCTCAAGACCGGCGCCACACCGTAGCGTTCGGTTTCGACGTGATCGCGAAACGTATCGCCGCCCTCGCCCACTACGTTCAGGCGATAGGCAAACCGTCCTTCATCGTCCAGCGGACCGGACGCATCCAGCGTGCCGCGCTTCATACCCTGATCATTGAGCTGACTGCCCAGCGTGACGGAGCGCTCGGCCAGCGGCTGCTTGGACACCACGTTGAACGTTCCCCCTGGATCGCCGCGCCCGTAAAGCGTAGTGGCAGGGCCGCGCAGCACCTCCAGACGCTCAATGACATTGGCGTCCGGCATGTTCGGGTAACCGCGATTGATCGGGAAACCGTTGCGATAGAACTCGCCGGTGGTGAAGCCACGTACGGTAAAGGTGGTCAGGCCCTGGCCACCGAAGTTGTTGGCCCGCCCGACGCCCCCTGCGTAATCCAACGCATCCTGCAAGCGCGTGGCACCGATATCCTCAACGGCTTCACGGGTTACCACACTGATGGACTGCGGGGTCTCATGCAGCGACGTATCGGTGCGGGTCGCGCTGGCAGACCGCGTTGCCCGATAACCTTGAACAGGTCCCTGTGCGGTTTCGATATCCGTCGCGCTCTGGATGTCGATGTTTTGCAACTCGATTGATGAAGGAGAGGGAGTGATCTGATCGGCCCAGGCAGACGGGGAGATCGCTTGAATGACGCAAAGAGACAGAAAGGTACGACGCATCGATGTGCAGCCCTTGGCAAAAAACCGGTACCCATAGGAACCGGCAGGATTTTTTCGCGAATAGTACAGATTCTTATTAGCGCCTGATACACATTACCAAAAAAGACTTTAAAGCCGTTCTGCCGGTTTTTGGCTGCAAAACAGGGTCGTCTGCCGCTCCTTCTGCCAACTGGTGCGCACAACCTTCGATGCAACAGGTCCACAACGAACGACGGCGTGCGGCGCCTGTCTGAAGCATCGGACCGGCGCAGACCGCGTCTTCATCTTCAGCGCACCAGCAACGCATCAGGAAACGGTATGGACCACGAAGTAGACGGCAAGACCCCCGGCCTGTCAGCCGATGAGGAGCGCGAGATCGATGAGAACCAGCCGCCCCGCGCGGCGGTACTGCATGAAACCATCCGTATGCAGGGTGACCACGAGCTGGAGCGCAGCGTCGCGGCTCTCTGGTGGTCGGCACTGGCCGCCGGCTTGACGATGGGCCTGTCGCTCATGGCGATGGGGTTGCTCATGTCAAACCTGGAAGGTATTCCCGGCAGTCACGTGATCACCAGCCTGGGTTATTCCGCAGGTTTTCTTGCGGTCATTCTGGCTCGTCAGCAACTGTTCACCGAAAACACCATCACGGCGGTGTTGCCGATCATGAGCAAACCCAACCTGGCCAATATCTGGCGTCTGCTGCGGCTGTGGGGCGTGGTGCTGGGCGGCAATCTGATGGGTACGCTGCTGGTGGCGTATGTGATGCTCAACCTGCCCATTTTCGACGCCAAAACCGACCATGCCTTTCTGGAAATCGGCCGCAAGGTCATGGAAAACGACGTCGGTCAGATGTTTTCCAAAGGGATCGTGTCAGGCTGGATGATTGCGACGATGGTCTGGATGATCGCGTCGATGGAAAATGCCAAGATCGCAATCATCGTGCTGATTACCTACCTCATGGCGCTGGGCGATTTCACGCACATCGTGGTGGGCTCGGCGGAAGTGTCGTACCTGGTGTTTGCAGGAGAAATCGGCTGGAAGGACTTCTGGTTCACCTTCGCAGGCCCTACCCTTGCAGGCAACATCATCGGTGGCAGCTTTATTTTCGCGCTGATCAGCCACGCGCAGATCCGCAGTGAAAAGGACACCAGCGACAAGCTGGAGCGGGACAAGAATCGGCGCGCCGAGGAGAAGCGTCTGGCAGAGGAGCAGAAGCTAAAGGACGCCGATGCAGCGAGCCGGAAAGAAATATGATCCCCGTCATTAAACTTTCTTTCAGAAACTTTGCGGTCATTTAGGGGCAAACTAGACTCTTGAACGTACTCATTCAGGCAGGGACCATGACCCGAATTCTGGCAATCGAAGATGATGCCATCACCGCAAAGGAAATCGTCGCGGAACTCAGCAGCCACGGACTGGAAGTGGACTGGGTCGACAACGGCCGTGACGGGCTGGAACGTGCGGTTAGCGGCGACTACGACTTGATCACCCTTGACCGCATGTTGCCGGAGATCGATGGCCTGACCATCGTCACCCAGCTGCGCGCGCAGGGGATCTCTACGCCCATTCTGATGATCAGCGCATTGTCCGATGTGGACGAGCGCGTTCGGGGCTTGCGTGCTGGCGGTGATGACTACCTGCCCAAACCTTTCGCGTCCGACGAGATGGCGGCGCGCGTCGAAGTGCTGTTGCGCCGCAGCAACCCGGTCAGTGCCGCCAAGACAGTGCTGCAAGTGGCCGATCTTGAGCTCGATCTGATTTCGCGGGAAGCCTGCCGTGGCGGTGAACCGCTGGTGTTGCTTCCGACCGAGTTCAAGCTGCTTGAATTCCTGATGCGCAACAGCGGGCAAATCATCACGCGCATGATGATTTTTCAGGAAGTATGGGGCTATCACTTCGATCCGGGCACCAACCTGATCGATGTGCATATCGGTCGTTTGCGCAAGAAGATTGACCAACCCGGCATCGCACCGCTGATACAGACCGTGCGAGGTTCCGGTTATGTCATTGCCGAACCCGTCTAACGGCTGGCGTTCTTCCTCCAGCCGACTCCTGGCGCTCTACAGCTCGTTATTCGTGGCTTGGAGCGCCATTTTGCTGGGCGTTTTGTATTGGGAGGTGACCAGTTACCTCGACACCCTCGCCCGCCATTCGCTGATCCACCGCCAGCAACTCTTTTCACGCTTCCAGGGCCAGGCCCTGGTCGATGCGCTGGCCACCAGCATGACCTTCGACATGCGCGCCGTGGACGCTTACGGCCTGTTCGATGATCAATTCCGACATATTGCCGGCCCCATCACCCACGTGCCTAAAGTGCTGCCCATCGATGGCCAGATACACGAGTTGAGCAACTGTATCGACTCGGACGACCCGGGCCTGCCCAAAGACAGCTGCGACGCGGTGGCGTCCCAGACCCTTGATGGGCGCTGGCTGGTGCTGGTAAAGGAAAACGGCTCGCTGTTCGCCGTCAGTACATTGATTCTGCATGCGCTGCTCTGGGGCATTTCGCTGACGATCATTCCCGGCGTAGCGGGCTGGCATCTGTTACGTCAACGCCCTCTGCGCCGCATCCGGGCTATCCAGCTCAGCGCAGAATCGATCATCGCCGGCGACATGGCCGGCCGTCTTCCGGTGTCCAACAGGCGCGATGAGCTGGACATGCTGGCGGTTATCGTCAACGCCATGCTCGACCGCATTGAAAAGCTGATGAACGAGGTCAAGGGCGTCTGCGACAACATCGCTCACGACCTGCGCACCCCGCTCACACGGTTGCGCGCTCAGCTCTATCGCATTCAGCAGCAAGCCAAATACGACTCACCCTGCGCCCTGCAGATTGCACAGGTGATTGGTGAAGCCGACACGCTGATGGCCCGTTTCCGGGGATTGCTGCGAATCTCCGAGCTGGAAGATCGTCAGAGGCGCTCCGCGTTCGTCGAGCTTGAACTGCGCCCCCTTTTGCAAGAGCTTCACGACTTCTACCTGCCGCTGGCCGAGGAAGACCAGATCACGCTGTTGCTGAACCTGGCCGACCCTTTGCCTACCCTCGTGGGTGACCGGGCCCTTTTGTTCGAAGCACTGGCCAACCTGCTCAGCAATGCCATCAAATTCACGCCCGCAGGCGGCACCGTGGCAGTGAACGCCTACGCCGGAAAAGACGGTAAAAGCCCCTGCATCGATGTTCAGGACTCAGGACCCGGTATTCCTGTCACCGAGCGCGCAGCGGTGTTTCAACGCTTTTATCGCAGCGAGACCGGAAACCAGCACAGCGGTTTTGGCCTGGGCCTGTCGGTAGTGGCCGCCATCGTCAACTTGCATGGTTTTACGCTGCAGATCGGCAGCAGCCCCTACGGTGGGGCCAGTTTGAAACTGGAATGTCGCGCTGTAAGCCCACTGGTCTAAAGGCCCCACTTATACCCCGCGACGCCTGCTTTTTGACGAGGTTAAGGCGTCTAGCCCGAGGCTTTCGGGCGTTTAGTTGTTAATCTGACGCTCCTTGCCAAGCGCTATTTTGTTTCTGAATGTTTCAGAAAATGTGTTAGCAGACCATTTTTCTTTCTGCAAGTTCCCTCTAATAATTCAACGTTTGCGCATCGTTCAGATGTTTTTCTCCGAATTAACTCAATTAACTGTCAAGAAATGCGTCACGCCGTCGATAGTAAAACGTGACCAGATCGACACTTTTATGGCGTCAGTGTCTTGTCGGTATACCAACACTGCGTTATCTATAGGCACCGTGATACACGGTCCAGATGCACCCAAAACAAGAACTCATCGGATTTCGCTCTGAACAGGGCGAGGCTTTCGGCATGGTCGCCGGGGCAGAGAATGCTGCACTAATTTCGTAGGATCGACATCGGCTGGGAGGCTGTTATGGGCGCACAATCAACTATTTTAAGCGTGGGCAACTACAAGGTTTACACCGAAACTTACTGGAAAGGCAGCCATGTAAAGACCATCTTGCTGGTCAATGGCGCATTGTCGACTACTGGCTCTTTCGGGCAAACCGTCAAATACCTTCAACCGCACTACAACATTGTTTTGTTCGACCTGCCCTTCTCCGGTCAGTCACGGGCTCACAACGCCGACGACATGATTGTGACCAAGGAAGATGAAGTCGGCATCCTGCTTCAGCTCATCGAGCGTTTCGAGGTCAACTACCTGCTGTCTGTGTCCTGGGGCGGTGTTTCGGCCCTGCTGGCGCTTGCACAGTGCCCTGCGTCGGTTGAAAAGGCGATCATCAGTTCGTTCTCGCCCGTGCTCAACGAACCCATGCTCGACTACATCGACAAAGCCCAGGTTTACCTGGCCGCCCGCGAAAAACGCAAGATCGGCGCCTTGCTCAACGACACCGTGGGCAAGTACTTGCCGCGCCTGTTCAAACTCTACAACTACAAGCACCTGATCAGCCTCGCCGAACACGAATACGGTCAGATTGATTTTCATATCGGCCAGATTCGTCAACTCAGCGCCAGCAATTACGTCGAGCGTTTTTCATCGATCAAGATCCCGGTGCTTTTCGTCAATGGTGAGAAAGATGAGTACACCACGGTCGAAGATGCCCGAACGTTCGCCCACTACATCAAACGAAGCAGTTTCGACGTAGTTCCAGATACCGGTCACTTTCTGGACCTGGAAAGCAAAGCGGCCTGGCACCACTCCCAACGTAACGTGCTCGCCTTTCTGGGCACCGAAGCCTGTAACGAGGAATGGCCCAGCGTGACTGCAATGGCCTGAAACGCCCGCGCCACTCCCCGTGGCGCAATGGTTCACGGATGACCGTTTATTTTTTTGGGCAGTGGCTATTCATTGATGATGTCTTTCTGTGCAGATCTTGTGCGTCGGCTCGGCCGCGCTTGCAAAACAAGCCGGCCGACCCACCTCCCTCCATTTAGGTTGCAGCTGTCTCTCGGTTGCACCGTCGCGATAACCCTGACGCTCGGCGCCTGCTCTGCGGACAAACCGGAAGAGAAGCGCCCTGTGCGGGTCGCAATCCAGGTGATTCAACCGCAGAACATTGCGACTGACGTTGTACTGAGCGGCGACATCCAGGCACGCAAGGTCACGGACCAGTCGTTTCGTGTCTCGGGCAAACTGGTGAAACGTTTTGTCGACGTCGGTGACCGGGTACGCGTCCATCAGGTGCTGGCCAGACTGGACCCGAGCGAGCAGCGCACGAACCTTGAATCAGCCAATGCCGACGTCATCGTCCGAGAGTCCCGGCTGCGCCTTGCCGAACAGAATTACCAGCGTCAGCAACGTTTGCTGCCCAAGGGCTACACCAACCTGAGCGAATACCAGCAGGCGCGTTCGAATCTGGACAGCGCACGCGGCGACCTGGCCTCGTTCAGGGCTCAACAGGCCACTGCACGCGAGCAGGTCGGCTACACCGAACTGATTGCCGTCGCGGATGGTGTGATCACCGCCCGGCAGGCAGAGGAAGGCCAGGTGGTGCAGGCGGCAGCGCCGGTGTTCAGCCTGGCGCATGACGGCGAGCGCGACGCGGTGTTTTCGGCCTATGAGTCGCTGCTCAGCCCTGACCGGATTGGTGATGAGGTGACGATCAGTCCGGTTGGCCAGCCAGACATCAGACTGACCGGCCGCATTCGCGAAATCACACCCATCGTCTCGCAAGCCAGCGGGACATTACGTGTCCGTATAGCACTTGCGAACGCACCCGACCTACCCGGCCTGGGAACCGTCGTCAGCGCGCGTGTGGAAAACGGCTCGCAGCGCGCCGTTGTCCTGCCCTGGTCGGCCCTGACCCGTACCCAAAGCCAGGCGGCAGTGTGGCGGGTGGATGACACATCACACGTCTCGCTGCGAAAGGTTCGGGTATTGCGCTATGAACACGGTCAAGTCGTCGTGGCCGAAGGCCTTTCGAGCGGAGATCGGGTGGTTTCCCAAGGCCTGCAATTTCTCTACGCAGGGCAACGCGTCGAGGTCGTCACGCTGCCTGAACAGCTACCCGCTGCCTCACTTGCCGTCGTGGAGCCGCAGCCATGAGCGCGCCCGGCATCGCAGCGCGACGCCTCTGGCTGGTCGGTGCGTTGATGATGATCGCCCTGCCCGGCTGCCGGGACAAACCGGTTCGCGAAATCGTCGAGCGCCCGGTGCTATTTGCCGAAATCGTCGCGCAGCATGACCTGTTGCATGGCCGCTTCGCCGGGAGCATCCAGCCGCAGTACGAAGTACCGCTGGGGTTTCGGGTTGCCGGGCGAATTGCCACCCGCCAGGCCGAGATCGGCACTCGGGTGCGCAAGGGTGAGCTTTTGGCCACGCTGGAACCCACCGAGCAACACAATCAGTTGCGCGCTCGACAGGCAGAGCTGAGCAAGGCGCAGTCGTCCTGGCAACAGGTGCGTGATGAGCAACTGCGTTATCAGCAACTGTTCGAGCGCGGTGTCGGCTCGCAAGCGCGGCTCGACCAGTTGAACAGCGACCTGCGCAACCAGGACGCCTTGCAACAACGGGCCGGGATTGCCCTGCAGCAAGCCCGCGATCACCTGTCGTACACACGGCTGTTCGCCGAGTTCGATGGACTGGTCACAGACTGGCGCGCCGAAGTCGGTCAGGTGATGTCTGCAGGGCAACCGGTGGTCAGCCTGGCGCGTCCAGAAAGCCGTGAGGCCGTGGTCGATTTGCCGGTCGGACTCGCTGCGTCGCTTACCGACACTGTGCGAATCAAGGTGACATCCCCCCTCAACGAGCAGGTATCGGTCACGGCGCAGGTGCGCCAACTGTCCCCGCAGATCGATGCCAACACCCGCACCCAACGGGTCCGATTGGCCCTGCAAAACCCGCCGGATCTGTTTCGCCTGGGCTCCGTCGTTAGTGTCGAAATCAGCGGCGCAGCGCCTGTGTCGCATCAACTGCCGCAAAGCGCCGTATTACAGCGCAATGGACAAGCGCAGGTCTGGGTGATCGACCCACTGACCTCAACCCTCAGTCCACGCGCGGTTCAGGTGCTCGCCCAGAAAAGCTCGACCGTGCAGGTCAGCGGCGAATTGCACCTCGGCGACAAGGTCGTTACCGCAGGCGTCAACACCCTGCAACCGGGTCAGAAGGTCCGTATGTCACGAGAGGTCGGCTTGTGAGGGAGCGCTTCAATCTGTCGGCCTGGGGCCTCAAGCATCGCACGCTGGTCTGGTACATGATGTTCGTTTCACTGCTGATGGGCAGTTGGTCATTCCTGAATCTGGGCCGTGAGGAAGACCCCTCGTTCGCGATCAAGACGATGGTGATCCAGGCCCGCTGGCCGGGTGCAACCCTGGACGATACCTTGCAGCAAGTGACCGACCGCCTGGAGAAAAAGCTCGAAGAAATCGACGCCCTGGATTACGTAAAAAGCTACACCCTGGCGGGCGAGTCGACGCTGTTCGTCTTTCTCAAAAGCGAAACCCGTAGCGCCGACATTCCCGAAGCCTGGTATCAGGTGCGCAAGAAAATCAGTGACGTGCGCGGCGAACTGCCCAGCGGCATTCAGGGCCCGGCGTTCAACGACGAGTTTGGCGACGTGTTCGGCAGCATCTATGCGTTCACCACAGACGGCTTATCCTTTCGCCAGTTGCGCGACTACGTCGAACAAGTGCGCGCTGACATCCGCAGCGTGCCCAACCTGGGCAAGATCGAATTGCTGGGCGCACAGCGCGAAGTCATCTACCTCAACTTCTCCATCCGCAAGCTGGCGGCGCTGGGCATCGACCAGCGCCAGGTGCTGCAAAGCCTGCAAGCGCAAAATTCCGTCACGCCCGCAGGCGTCATGGAAGCAGGCCCGGAGCGTATCGCGGTCCGGGCCAGCGGCCAGTTCACCAGCGAACAGGACCTGCTGGCGGTCAACCTGCGCTTCGGCGAACGCTTTTTCCGTTTGAGTGATCTGGCAACGATCGAACGCCGTTACGCCGACCCACCCTCTTCCCTGTTCCGCTTCAACGGCCAGCCCGCCATCGGTCTTGCGGTGGCCATGAAACAGGGCGGCAATATCCAGGCCTTCGGCACGCAATTGCAGCAGCGCATTGAAGCCCTGACCACCGAATTACCCTTGGGCATCGACGTACACCTCGTCTCGAGCCAGGCCGACGTGGTGGAGAAAGCCATTGGCGGCTTCACCCGCGCCCTGTTCGAAGCGATCCTGATCGTGCTGGTGGTCAGTTTCATCAGCCTGGGCGTCCGCGCCGGGCTGGTGGTCGCCTGCTCGATCCCCCTGGTGCTGGCGCTGGTGTTCGTGTTCATGGAATACAGCGGCATCACCATGCAACGTATATCCCTCGGCGCGCTGATCATCGCCCTCGGCCTGTTGGTGGATGACGCGATGATCACGGTGGAGATGATGGTGACCCGTCTGGAACACGGCGACACCCGTGAACAGGCTGCGACCTTCGCCTACACCTCGACTGCTTTCCCCATGCTGACCGGCACGCTGGTCACCGTCGCGGGTTTTATACCGATCGGTCTAAACCACAGTTCGGCGGGTGAATACGTGTTCACCATGTTCGCGGTGATTGCCGTGGCGCTGGTGCTGTCCTGGCTGGTGGCGGTGCTGTTTGCGCCGCTGATCGGCGTACACCTTCTAAAGGCCTCTCCCGCACACGCTGCGCCGGGGCGCTGGATGCGCGGCTTCAGTCGTATCCTGCGCAGCGTGCTGGAGCAACGCTGGTGGGTGATCGGCGTCACGGCGATGATCTTCATCGGCTCGCTACTGGCCAGCAAACTGCTACAGAACCAGTTCTTTCCGGACTCGGATCGCCCGGAAGTCCTGGTGGATATTTACATGCCGCAAAACGGCTCCATCGATGGCACGCGTCAGACGATGGACCGTTTTGAAGCCTCGCTCAAGGACGACCCAGACGTGCTGCGCTGGAGCTCCTACGTCGGCAAGGGCGCGGTGCGCTTTTACCTTCCGCTGGATCAGCAACTGAGCAATCCGTTCTACGGTCAACTGGTCATTGTCAGCCGTGGCGGTGAATCGCGTGACCGGCTGATCGAGCGCCTGCGTCAGCGCTTTCGTGACGACTACCTGGGCGTCGGCGGGTATGTTCAGCCTTTGAACATGGGGCCGCCCGTGGGCTGGCCGATCCAGTACCGCATCAGCGGACCGGACATTGAACAGGTGCGCAGTCAGGCAATGGCACTGGCCGCCCTGCTCGACACCCATCCCGACATCGGCCAGGTGATCTACGACTGGAACGAACCGGGCAAAGTGCTGAAGATCGATATCGCACAGGACAAGGTGCGTCAGTTCGGCCTGTCCTCCGAAGACGTGGCGCAGATTCTCAACAGCTTGGTCAGCGGCACCACCATCACCCAGGTGCGCGACAGCACTTACCTGATCGACCTGGTCGGACGCGCCGAAAGCGATGAACGCAGCTCGATCCAGACCCTTGGCAGCTTGCAGATTCCTACACCCAATGGCGCAACCGTGCCGCTGCTGTCTTTCGCCACCCTCAGCTATGAGCAGGAGCAGCCTCTGGTTTGGCGTCGTGACCGATTGCCCACCATCACGCTAAAAGCCAGCGTGCTGGGCAAGCTGCAACCGGCAGCGCTGGTCAAGCAGCTCAAACCGCAAGTCGATGCGTTCAGCGCCAGCCTGCCCCTGCGTTATGCGGTCGCCACTGGCGGTGCCGTCGAGGCCAGCGCTCGATCGCAAGGACCGATTCTGAAAGTGGTGCCGCTGATGCTGCTATTGGTCATAAGCTTTTTGATGATCCAGCTCCACAGCGTGAAAAAGCTGCTGCTGGTGGTCAGCGTGGTACCGCTGGGGCTGATAGGCGTCGTCGCCGCACTGCTGATATCGGGCTACCCATTGGGTTTCGTGGCAATACTTGGCGTGCTGGCGCTGATCGGCATCATCATCCGCAACTCGGTGATCCTGGTGACCCAGATCGACGAGTTCATGGCCACAGGCGAAACCCCTTGGACATCGGTCATCAAAGCCACCGAGCATCGATGCCGCCCCATCCTGCTGACCGCCGCCGCAGCAAGCCTGGGCATGATCCCGATTGCCCGGGAAGTGTTCTGGGGACCAATGGCCATCGCCATGATCGGCGGCATTGCAGTCGCCACGTTGCTGACCTTGTTCTTTCTGCCAGCGCTGTATGTGGTGTGTTATGGGATCAGGCCGGAGGGGCAAGGTCGTTGAGAAGATGGCAGGCAGGGGCGTGGGTACGAACCGGCTTCCATCATCACTCACAGAAATATCTTGTATCACCTCGGCACACCTACTTAATGCCGTGCAAAACCGTTAGCCTGCTCCGCATTCCATCCTGAGCGGCTCGCACGTCATTGAATGCGTGTGCAGCCCGATTGCCCGAGCGAGATCCGTGATGCCCCACTCGACCCATCCCCGCAACGGCAGCCTCACCATGACCCGTGGTCTGGTGATGCTGTTTGCGTTCTGCTGCGGCGCCATCGTCGCCAATATCTACTACGCCCAGCCGATCATTGAACTCATCGCGCCGGACATCGGGCTGTCCAGCACGGCGGCGAGCCTGATCGTGTCATTGACGCAGATCGGTTATGCGTTGGGGCTGTTCTTTTTGGTGCCGCTGGGCGACTTGCTGGAAAACCGCAAGCTGATGCTGCTGACCACGGCGGTGGCGACGTTGAGTCTGCTGGGCGCAGCATTTGCCCAGCAGCCGAACCTGTTCCTGCTGGTGTCGCTGCTGGTGGGTTTCAGTTCCGTGTCGGTGCAGATGCTGATCCCGCTGGCGGCGCACCTGGCCCCGGAGGAATCGCGTGGGCGTGTGGTGGGCGGCATCATGGGCGGTTTGCTGCTGGGCATTCTGCTGGCACGGCCAATCTCAAGCCTGGTGGCCGACCACTTCGGCTGGCGCGCGGTGTTCGGCTCGGCGGCGGTGGTGATGATCGGCATCAGTGTCGTGCTCGCGACCACCATGCCCAAGCGTGTGCCTGACCATCGCGCCACGTATGGCCAGTTGCTGTTTTCGCTGTGGACGCTGCTGCGCACCCAACCCGTTCTGCGTCAGCGTGCGTTTTATCAGGCGTGCATGTTTGCCACGTTCAGCCTGTTCTGGACGGCAGTGCCGCTTGAGCTGTCGCGCAATCATGGCCTGTCGCAAACCCAGATTGCCCTCTTCGCGTTGATCGGTGCCATTGGTGCGATTGCCGCACCGATCAGTGGCCGACTGGCTGACGCGGGTCACACACGCATCGTCTCACTGGGCGCGCTGTTGTTCGGCGCACTGAGCTTTTTGCCCGGTTTGGTCCACCCCGCCTACAGTGTCGTCGGCCTGGCCATCACCGGCGTGCTGCTCGATTACTGCGTCCAGACCAGCATGGTGCTGGGCCAGCGCACCGTCTATGCCCTGGACGCCGCCAGCCGCAGCCGACTCAACGCGTTGTACATGACCAGCATTTTCATCGGTGGTGCCATTGGCTCGGCCGTGGCCAGCCCGCTGTTCGATCACGGCGGCTGGACTTGGGTGCTGGTGGTCGGCACTGTCCTACCCCTGATTGCACTGCTGGCGTTCTTGAAAGATGCAACAGGTGAGCGAGCTGCGCGGATCAGCCAGAGCTGAGTGCAGCCAAACGCTTTTTTCGCGGACAGAACAGCCTGTCCGCGTTCCTTTGAACAACCCTTCTTCTGCCTGACGTGCTCTATCTCAATGATTGCACGACGTAACGCTGCACTTTGCACGAAAATTACCGGATAATCGCGCCGCGCCGACATGGTTCGATCGCCCTTCTGTTTCTTTGCGCATCAAAAAGCTCAGGCAGCGCGATTGAACACGGATCGTACAAACGCCTCATGACCAGGCCTTTATCTGCCATGCAGTTGATCTGACATCGGCACGCACCTCTCGATTTTCGAACAAGGCAAAACAGCAATGGACGCAGCACCACCCGCACCCACTCCATCACCCGCCGCCCGTAAGATTTCAGCGATTTTTGCCAGGATATCGTTAGGTATCGGCGGCATGATCGGTGCTCTGTGGAGCATCTTCACCTACCTTTTTCCAGACCCGAGCGTGCTGGGCCTGAACGTCGACTCGATCAACTGGCAAACTCTGATCACCATCGTCGCCAGCATGACGCTGTGCGGCGGGCTGGTCATCGCGATCATGGCCAGAAAACTGCCTGGTTTTCTGAAACTGGGCGTCTGGCTGCTGCTGGCACTGATCCTTTGCGGGGTGTTCTTCAAGCTGGGCGGCGAGTACGCCAAGCCCTCAGTGGAGTTTGCTCGCAGCCAGAAACTGTTCGTTGAGAACGACAATGCCAATGTATTCGGCAAGCGTGCAGAGACCGTCGACAACCTGACCCTGGAGCTGCTGGAGTGTGATCAGAACGGTCAGGCACCGACCTGTACGCTGGAGTTGGTGAACAAGAGTCCGGACCGTGACTTCCGTTTCCTGAACCCGGTCAGTCTGTTCGACGAAACCGGCGGCGCGTTGAACATGGTCCAGATGCGTGTCGGTGATGCAAAGTTTGATCGTTGGGATTCATTTCAGTTAATTCGTAACGTTCCGACCCGCTTGACGTTGACCTTCGAGGCAGCCAAGGGCCGACTCAAACTGTCCCCCGCGCTCAAGCTCACGTTCCGTGATCGCGAGAGCAAGGAAAACGTGCTCAAGTTCAAGGACGTAAAGGTCAATTAATCGTTGGGCCCTGGTTGTGTTCGATGCAACGCATGCGCTGGTTTCGCTGCCGGTGCCCGGCAGATCGCTGGCAAGCCGCCTCCCACAGTTCGGTGAACAGCTGTGAGAGGTGGCGAGCTGGAGAGAAGACCGGTCAGCGCGCCGACTTTTCCAGCCAATTCGCCAGGTCTGCAATCTCTGCCTCACTCAGGCTGTGCCCGAGCCCCTGATAGCCGTGAAATTCGGGCTTCAAGCCAAGGGCTTTAAGGGTCGCTTCTGCTTCAGGGCCACTGGCGTAGGAAACCTGACGATCTTCGGTGCCGTGGCCGATGAACACGTTCAATCCTTTCAGCTCATCACCAGGCTTGAGTTCGGATTTCACCACGCTCAACAGCCGCCCGCTCAACGCCGCGATTCCGCCCACCAGCGCTGGCTGACGCAGGGCCACTTCGTAACTCATCATGGCGCCCTGACTGAAACCCACCAGAAATACCTTGTCTGGCCGGGTCTTGTACTTGCTCGTCGCCTGACCGATGAACGCGGTCAATTTATCGGTGCTGTTTTTCAGGTCTTCGGTCACGCCGTCGTACTCGACGACGCCGGGCTTGCGGGTGAACCACTTGTAACTGTCGGGTTGCAGCTGCACCGGCGCCTGGACCGACAGGTAGTTGTAATCGGCCGGCAAACGCGCCTTGAGGTCGAACAGGTCTGCTGCGTTGCTGCCGTAACCGTGGATGAAGATCACCAGCGGCTTGTCAGGTATGTCGGCGCTGGCTTTCGCCAGGTAATCCAGTGGCAAGTCGGTGTTCAGGGTGTCCTGCGCCTGAACCAGACCCGAGCAGACAAACAGCAACGCAGCAAAAAACTTCAGCATCGTAGAAGACCTCTAATGAACGCTGCCCACGGGCAGCGTCTTGGGTGGACGAGGCGTCAAAAACTAACACATCCTCAGTTCTGCAGGCTGGTCCGCGAGGCTTCGGGCTTGATCAGTTGCATCTGCTGGCGATAGTCATCGGTGACCTGACGCGCCTGGCTGCTGCTGGTGATCACACGCGGCGTAATCAGCACGATCAACTCGGTGCGGTCCTTGGATTTCTGGCTGTTGCCGAACAGCCACTTCAAGCCCGGAATACGGCCTAGATAAGGCACAGCGTTAACCGTCTCGGCGTTGTCCTGCTTGATGAGGCCACCCAGCAGCACGGTCTGGCCACTCTGCGCCGCGACCTGCGTGGCAACCGAGCGGGTCGAAATGCGTGGGTTGCCGCTGGGGTCCGTGGTGCCGGTATTGGCGTCGCTGACCTGCTGCTGGATGTCCATGTACACCAGGCCGCCCGGATTGATCCGCGGCACCACATCGAGGATGACGCCGGTCTGCACGTATTCAACGCTGCTCAAGGTCGTGGCCGAGGCATTGGTGTTGACGGTGGTCTGGTTGATCGGAATGTTGTCGCCGACCTGAATCTGCGCCTGCTCGTTGTTCATCACGACCAGGGACGGAGCCGACAGCACTTGGGTGCGACCATTGCTTTCCAGGGCACGCAACGCCACTTGCAGGTTATTGCTGACAAACGAGTAGAAGAACGAGTCGGTGGCTGCCAGTGCAGCGCCGCCCGCGCCCAGCGCACCCTGGCTGCCAGGGGTGTTGATGACGTTGTTGGGCGTCCCGGCATTGCCTGCCAGACGACCCAGATACCATTGCACACCCATGTCCAGCTCACCGGTCAGCTTGACCTCCAGAATGCGCGTCTCGATTTGCACCTGAAGCGGCGGATTGTCGAGGCGCTTGATAGCCGACTCGATCTCCTTCCACTGTGCCGGACGCGTGCGGACCAGCAACTGGTTGCTGCTTTTCTGCGCCGTGATGCGGGTGCTGGCGTCCAGGGACTTGGAGTTACCCGTCGAGCCGCCTTCTTCGCTGGCTGCGTCGCTTTCGCCACCGCCCTGCTCGTCTTCGGATTCACCGTTACTGCCATTCTGGCTGTTCATGCCCTGGCTATTGCCGAAGCCGCCGCCGTTCATGCCATTCATGCCGCCACCCATGCCACCGCCGCTCATACCGCCGCTGCCCATGCCACTGGAGCTGCTCATGCCGTTGCTGCCGGTGCCGTTGAGCGAGGACAGGTTGGTGGTGCGCAGACCCGGGGCGACCTTGGCGGGCGAGTCGTCCTTGATCGCACCTGTGCCGTAGATCTGCCGCAGGTATTTGGCCAGATCCGTGGCTTTCATGTTGCGCACGTCGTAAACGTACATCTGAGGCTCGTTGCCGCCGCCTTCGTCGATGGTGTGAATCCACTCGCCGACCTCACGCAGATACTCAGGCTGCGAGGAGATCGCCACCACCGAGTTGGTCCGCTCGATAGGCAGGAAGCGCACCATGCCCGCCAGTGGCATGCCGCTGTCCGGGCCGAACATTTTTTGCAGTTCGGGCATCAGCTCGCCGACCGAGGCGCGTTGCAGCCCGAACACGCCGACCGACATGCCTTTGAGCCAGTCCACGTCGAAGGTGTCGATGGTGTCCTGATAATTCGCCAGTTCTTCCGACGTACCGGCCATGCTCAATACATTGCGCGCCGGATCAACCAGCAGGAAGGCGTTCTCACGGGCAAAGGGCTTGAGCAGCTTCTGCATCTCGTTGGCCGAGATGTAGCGCAGCGGAAACAGGCGCGCCGACATGCCGGCAGAGGGCTGAGCCACGCGCATTTCCGGGACCAGCTTGCCGGCAACGGCCTGATTGGACGGCAGGATGACATAGCGGTTGCCCTGCTTGATCATCGCGTTATCGGTCCAGGACAACAGGGTTTCCAGAATTGACAACGCTTGCTGCTTGTTGACTGGCTTGGAGGTGGAGAAACTGACATCCCCCTTAACACCCTGGGCAATGCTGTAGTTCTCGTGCAGCAAGTCGCCCATGATGCTGTTGATCACCGCCTGGATTGGCTGATTGGTGAAGTTGAACACGATGTCGCCCGTCTCACCCGCCTTGGCGGCCGGGGCCGCTGCGGGCTGGCGGATGAAACGCTGGTTACCCTGAATGATCTGGCGCTGCGGGGAAATCGCAGGCGACGGGGGCTGCGCCTGAACCGGCAGCTGTTCGCTGCGTGGATCCACCGGCGGGCGTTGTGAACCTGTTCCCTGGAGCGCTTCCTGCAGCATGCCATTGTCGGGGTCGAGGGTATCTTGCCGTGATGCGCAGCCGCCAAGGGCGACAGCAGTGGCGAGACAAAGCAGGGGGGTGCGCAAGGTAGCGATGACGGAAACTCCAGGAAAGGTACCCATCACTGGGTCGAATCGTTGGTAAGGGAAATGGGGGGTGTCGTCGATGGCGGCGGCAGACGCGGCGCGGGCAGGCGCAGGGTCTGTGTGCGACCGTCGAGGCTGAACGTGGCTTGCATCGGGTCGAGTCGATCAAGTGTCCAGCCGTTGGCGAGCGTATCGCCCTGTTTGATTTTCACGGCAGGGCCGCTGGCCTGCTTGAGTAATGCCACGCGCAATGTACCGTCGAGTATGACGCCAGTCAGGGTCAGGCCCGCCAGGCTGCTGGCCTGAACATCGCTCTTGCGCACCGCAAGATCAGGGCTGCGGTCGGTGCTGAACAGCGGGGTTTTCCAGGTATTGGCCAGGCTATCCAGCGCCACGGTCGGCGCACTGTAAGTCGGCGCTGGGCGGTCGGCAGAAGTGCGCGGTGCCTGTTCCGGCAGCCAGTCCGGCGAATGCGCGGCACCGCTGAGAATCAACGCCGCCAGCGCGGCGAGTACTGCGGCGATACCCAGCAAGGTCCACTCCAATGGACGCATCGAACGCATCATTGCTCGCCCTCCCCGGCAACTGCCGGTTGCAGGTAGCCGCGCACCAGCAGATGCACGACCAGCTTGCCGGCACCGCCTGTGGCAGGGGCGTCGGTGTCGCGGCGCAGGCTCATCTCGTCGACGAACAGAAACGGACGCTGGTATTCCAGCGCATGCAGGATGGCGGTCAACGGCTCGATGGCGCAGTCCAGCGTCAAGCTGACCTTCACCTGCCGATAAGGCTCGGCGCTGTCCTGTTCCGGGGTGATAGGCATGCGCTGGGTCAACGCACAACCGCCGCCGGTGTCGGCCTGGCTGCTGATCAGGTCGGCGACACGCTGCATCAGGTCAGCCGCCACGGCACTGGGATCATTGCCTGGCAGCAGACTGGTGCTGCTGGCCGGATCGCTGCGAGCCTGCTCCAGTTGCTCGCGCAGAGCGTCTCCCTGTTTCAACAGACTGGCATAGCGCTGCTGCTGCTCACGCAGCTGTTCGGTTTGCTCGCCGATGTCGCGCAACGGGCCGGCAAACCAACTGCCGATCAGCAGCCAGTAGGCCAGATAAAGGACCAGCGCCAGAATGATCAGCGCCGCACCCCGCCGCTCACGGCTATTGAGTGGACGACGCATCGGCGCTCTCCTGCGATTCTGAGGGATCAGACTGTTGGGGCTGATCCGGCTGCTGGCTCTGGCGCAAATGCGCACGCAGCGAATACTGGTCCTTGCCGGTCTTGCTGTCCGGCTGGATCACGCCCTGGAACTGGGCGTTATCCAGACTGCGACAGTCCTTGACCCTGCCAATGAGGGCGCTGGCCTTGGCGCTCTGGCCTGCAAAAGCCACCTCGGCGCTGTCGCTGATTTCCAGATGATCGATCCAGGTGTCGGACGGCAGGCAGGCGGTGAGTTCGCTGAGCAGCGCCGACAGCGGCGGTTGCGCAGCCTTGCGCCGCAACAGGTAATTGGCCGCGCCACGGGTGTTGGTCAGTTGTTGACGCAATTGCTGGACTTCGCTGACCTGGGCCTTCTGCGCCTTGACCTCGGCCTGCATCTCTTCAAGCAGCTGCTGGCGGTCGTTGAGCCACAGCAGCATGGTGCCCAGCAGCAGCCCGGCAGCCATCCACAGCAACCCGCGTTGCAGGCGATGGCCTGAACGGGACTGCTGGGGACGCAAGGGGCCTGGCAGCAGGTCGACTTTCATGCGGGCTTCAGGGGTACCGACATCCACCACGTCAGGCCTGAGGCCCTGCGCCGCGCACGCCTCCAGAATGGCGTCCAGCCTCTTGCGCAGCACCGCGACCAGCGTGACCTGAATGAAGCTGGCGTTACGACTTTCCTGACGGGCGACGAAATACACCTGCCCGGCATCGAAAGGCGTGAACCGGTCCAGCTCGTAACCGATCACGGTCGGCAGATTACGCGCCGCCGCCACCGGCAGTTGCAAGGTCTGGATCAAGACCAGGGATGAGGGCAACAACAGGGTCTTTTGCGCATCGGCACCGGAGGCGACCACCGGCTCGAAGAGCGGCCAGGCATACACCTGCTCTACGGTTTCGTGAACCAGCCACTGCCGGACACGCGGCGGCAGGCAGGCGCGCAATTCTGCGCTCCACCACTGCCAGGCCTGTTGCCCCAGACTGCCACGCCATTGCTGGACAACCCGGTCGCGAAGAGCGATCAGCGGTGCCAGACGTGCTGAAACGGATGCATTCATTCTTGCCAACGCAATACCCGATAAGGCTGTGCGCTTCCCTCCGATGGGCTCAATAAAATAATGGTTTGTAACAGGGCGACTACGCCGTCCGGTCGTTCTGCACGGCTGTCGATGGCCAGCACCTCACCCGCATCGGCTCCCACCGCGCTCTGGTTCGGCAAATTCAGCGCCCGGCGCAACAACGCCGAAGCAAAAGCAGGGTCAGGCCGGTCCAGCCCGCTCCATAACGTCACTTCCGGCAACAGCCGGGCGTACAGCGCTTGAGTCATCCCCGGCAACTGACGCACTTCTTCCACCACACGCAGCGGCGCCTGACCATCGTCACGCTGCGCCTCCACGGTCTGCGCAATGCTGCTGGCCAGATTGCGCGACGCACCGCAGGCTTGCAGCAGCCGGGCGATATCGGCTGCGGGCGCACTGTTGAGGTCAAGCTTGCCGCGCTCACTGCGAATACTGATCAGCAGTTGCGTATCATCCAGCCGCAAGGCCACCGGCCGTCCATCGGCGACCCAGCGCTTGCGCTGGGTCGGATCAAGCAATCCTTGTACCGCCATGTTCAGGCCACCTTCAGCGGCCAGCAGCGCGTGTGTGCTTTGACGCAGCCAGAGCGCCTGACGACTCTCAAGCTGCACCCAGCCGGCCAACCCGCCCAGCAACAGACTCAACAGCGCCAATACCCAGAGCACCACCAACAACGCCACGCCTTGCTGGCGCTTATGAAAACCGCTCACTGGCCGCCCGCCCCGCCTGAAAGATCCAGACGCAAGGCCACCACTTCGCTGACCCAGGCAATGGAGCCTTTGACCCTGGCATCGATGCGCACCGCACCGGGCAGGCGTGTCGGCCAGGGCCATTCGTTCAGCCAGCCCGTAGGTTTGCCCTTGGGGGTGAGGCCGCGATAGCTGAAATTCAACGCTTCAACGTTGTGCAACAACACCTGCGGGTCGCCCCAAGGCTCAAGGGTGATGCCGTTGGCCGAGGTGTGAATGCGAGCGAACGCCACCTGCAAATCGCGCTTGCCCTCAGGCCCCTTAAGTTCCAGGGTATGCAACTGGATCCCGCCGCCCAATTCCCCCGGCAATGTGGCCACGAACCGCAGACGCTCACCCGTGCCCTCAAAAAAGCCGCTGTTGGCGTCATCTTCGGCGGAGGTGTCCAGCGGCAGCGCCTGACTGATGGATGATCGCAAGAAAGCTTGTGCAGCGCGCATTTCATCCAGCCCCACGGTGTAGCGCTCGGCCTTGAGCACCGCACGATTGGCGCCCAGCAAGGCGCCGGCAACCAACACCAGCAGCACGCCCAACAGGCTGATCACCAGCAGGACTTCCAGCAGGGTGAACCCGCGCTGTCGGCCTTTCAAGATCCGGCACCGGTCACGGCGCCGCGCAGACGCAAGGTGCTGAACTGAACACGCCGCTGATGTTCCAGTAACGTCAGATCCAGACGAAACAGCCGGGCCTGATCGTTACTGCCCGAGACTTGACGGATGTCCAGATTCCAGTCGATACCGGCCACCCGCCCCTTGCGTGTTCCGTTTTCAAGCGGGCCGCCGCTTTCCTGATCGAACACCGTGCGCGCAGCATGACTCAACCGGTCGCTGCGCGATACCTGCTGCAACGAGCGTGCGCTTTGTCCGAAGGCCACCAGCAAAACCCCGCTGCACACCGCCATGACCGTCAGGGCGGCAAGCATTTCAAGCAGCGTGAACCCGGACTGCGACGTTTTCATTAAAGAGGGCGCACCTGGACACTGCCCGTAAGCCATCCGATATCGATGCGCCAACGACGATCACCGTCGGCCACCATCACGTTGCCGCCGCTCGATCCGCCGTCGGGGTAAAACTCCACTGCCGAGCCCAGGTCAGACGCCGTTTGCATGGTCACCTGCAAATGCTCAGGCCAGCGCTGCTCGCGCTTTCCGGGTGCCTTGAACGTCAGGTGGCGCAGGTCGAACTCGGTGCGTGCCGGTTGTCCGGTCACGATGGCCCGTACGCGGGTAGCGCGCAACGCTTCGACCATATCGCCCACTGCCCGACGTTCGCTGGCGGTACTCAATCCCTGCTGCAGGCCAAACCCTACCAGACCGACAGCGATGCTCATCAACACCAGCACCACCAGCATTTCCATCAGGGTAAAACCACGACTTGCAGCACGCATCTTCATACCGATAGTTACTCCCAGTTACCCAGATCGGCGCTGTAGCCTTCACCGCCAGGCTGACCGTCCTGACCATAGAAAATCAGATCGAAGCTGCCGTGCTGGCCGGGGAACCGGTAGCCGAACGCATGACCGAACGGGTCTTTGAGGTCCGAAGGCTTCGCGTACGGGCCATTCCAGCCAGCGGCGTTACCGGGTTTGTCAGTCAATTGCTGCAAGGTCTTGGGCGGCGATCCGACGTCCAGCGCGTAGCTTTCGATCTTCATGCCAAGGCTCGCCAACTGCGCTTTGCCAGCGCCGTATTTGCCTTTGTCGACGTTGCCGCCCACCTGGCGCACGACGATGGTCGCCACGATGCCCAGCAGCACGATAACCGCGAGCATCTCAAGCAACGTGAAGCCGCTCTGTCGGCGTGCAGGGGTAAAGCGTTTACGGCTAGCGTTCATCGGGGTGATTTCCTCGTTCATGAATTCAGATATTGCTGGTCAGGCTCATCAGCGGCAGCATGATCGCAAGCATGATCACAGCGACCATGCCTGCCATGACAACCGTGAGCGCCGGGACCAGTGCGGCGAGCATACGGTCAATGCCGCGCTTGGCTTCTACGTCGAATATATCGGCCACTTTGAGCAGCATGCTGTCCAGTTCGCCAGCCTGTTCACCGACTTCGATCATTTGCAGGGCCAGATCGGGAAGCAGCGGCTGTGCACCAAAGGCGCTGGCCAGCGTGCCGCCGCCTTTCACCGACTCGGCGGCCTGCTCCACTTGAGCCTGCAGTGCGCGGTTGGTGCAGACCTGACGGGCGATAACCAAAGCCTGTAACAGCGCCACGCCATTGCTCAACAACGTACCCAGCGTGCGGGTCAGGCGGGCCGCTTCGATCCGTTGCAGCAGCGGGCCGATGACCCGGATGCCCAGCACCCGACGATCATGACGTTCGCGGCGCTGCGGATCGCGCATGCGAATCACCAGCCCCCAGATCAGCACGATCAGACCGGCGAAAACGGCCAGCCCGTAATCGCCGAGAAACTGCCCAAGGTCCAGAATGACCTCGGTGATCAACGGGATCGGCACCCCAAGATCCTTGAAGATCGGCACGAACTGCGGCACCACATAGGCCAGCAACAGCGCCAACGAGCCCAGCACGCCGACCACCAGAAACGCAGGGTAGATCAATGCATTGATGACCTCGCCACGCAGCAATTGGCTGCGCTCCAGATAATCGCTCAACTGGCGCAGGGTGCTCTCCAGCGCGCCACCGGCTTCACCTGCGCGCACCATGCTTATATAAAGCGGCGAGAACTGGCTGCCCTCCTCTTCCAGCGCGACAGACAACGGCTTACCGGCTTTGACCTGCTCACGAATGCGCTCGATCAATGCCTTGGTCTGTGGTTGTCCGGGCTGTTTGAGCAGAATTCCGAGTGATCGTTCCAACGGCTGCCCCGCGCCCAGCAATGTCGCCAGTTGCTGAGTGAAGCTGACCAGCGCCGCTCCATTGAGCAAACCGTTGCCCAGCGCACGGCGCAGACCACCAAGACCTGCGCTGTCGACCTGCAAGACCATCAGGCCACGCTTTTGCAGAGCCGCAACGGCGGCGTCCTGATCGCGGGCCTCAAGCGTGCCATTCTGTTGCACGCCCTGGGCGTCCAGCGCACGGTACTTGAACAGGCTCATCAGCTCTCACCCCGAGTGACGCGCAACACCTCTTCCAGCGAAGTCACCCCGGCCACTGCCTGACGCAGACCTTCTTCATGCAACGTGCGCAGACCGCCGCGACGGGCAGCTTCTTCCAGCGTGGAGGCATCGGCGTGGCGCATGAGCAGGCTGCGCAGCTCTTCATTCATGACCAGCAATTCCGTGATCGCACTGCGGCCGCGATAGCCGCCGCCCGGCGCATCGGATCGCGGCCGGTACAAGCGAATCGGGCGCTCGTCGGTAAACCGCTCAAGACCATGCTCGGCAATCAATTCAGGCGGCGCATCGAAGGCTTCACGGGTTTCCGGGTCGAGGCGGCGGACCAGGCGCTGGGCCAGAATGCCGTTGACGGTCGAGGCAATCAGGTAGCTTTCCACGCCCATGTCCAGCAGACGCGTGATACTCGCCGCGGCGCTGTTGGTGTGTAGGGTGGACAGCACCAAGTGGCCGGTCAGCGAGGATTGAATCGCGATACGGCAGGTTTCCAGGTCGCGCATCTCACCGATCATGATCACATCCGGGTCCTGACGCACGATGGAGCGCAGTGCGCCAGCGAAGTCTAGCCCGATGGCCGGCTTGACTTGAATCTGGTTGATGCCTTCGAGCTGGTATTCCACCGGGTCTTCAACGGTGATGATCTTGCGCTCGGCGGTATTGAGCCGCGACAGCGCAGTGTAGAGCGTGGTGGTCTTGCCTGAACCGGTTGGCCCGGTGACCAGCAGAATACCGTGGGGCCGTTCGAGCACATCGAGAAAATGATCGAGGCGTTCGCCATCGAAACCCAGGCTTGGGAAGTCGAAATCGATGGTCTGTCGATCCAGCAGACGCATCACTACGGATTCGCCAAAACTGGTCGGCACGGTCGAAACCCGCAGGTCCAGCTCCTTGCCTTGAATACGCAGCATGATCCGCCCGTCCTGCGGCAGTCGACGCTCGGCAATATCCAGACGGGCCATGATTTTCACGCGAGAAATCACCGCAGCGGATGAACTGGACGGCGGCGCTTCAGCTTCGTGCAGCACACCGTCAATGCGGTAACGCACTTTGAGCTGACTTTCGAACGGTTCTATATGAATGTCGGAGGCGCGCTGCTCGACAGCACGCTGCAGAATCAGGTTGACCAGGCGAATGACCGGCGCTTCGGACGCCAGGTCCTTGAGGTGCTCGATGTCTTCCAGCGAGCCGCCTTCATCATCGAGGTTCTCGATCAGCGTCCCCATCGCCGAGCGACCCTGGCCGTAATAACGCTCGATCAGGGTTTCCACTTCATTACGCGGGCCGATCGCAACCTGCACCGGCGCTTCGCACGCGTACGCCACTGCCTGAAACGGATAGAGCACGCAGGGGTTGGCACTCAGCACCTGCACGCCGTCTTCATTCCAGCCGACCGGCACCACCTGATACTGCCGCATGAAGCGCTCGGTCAGCGGTGGCAACGGATCCAGCAGCGGCGGCAATGCATCGGCCATTAATAGAGGCGCTTGCAACAACGCAGCCCAGGCACGCGCCAGTTCAAATTCGGACACCACCCCCAGACGCGTCAGCAGCCCTAGCAACTCGGTGCCTTCGGACTCCTGCTGCAAACGCTGCGCGCGCTCAAGATCCTGGGGCTTGAGGCCAGCATGCTCGGTCAACCAGGCACACACCTGCCCTGCATCGGGGATCAGTATTTGGGTGGCATCGACGGGGGCTGGCTGCATGGGCGAGAACATCTACTACTCGGAGGGACAGGTTCACGACCCTCGCCTGCCTTCGTAAGGCCCGACAAGGATCGTGGTCAGAAGCATCAAACGGTCAGTTTGACTGTTTCTGAGGCGTTGCGTTCTGTGGACGACCACCTTTTGTGGTTTCAGTCTTCTGCTGCTGCGCCTTTTGCGCCGCCTTGGCATCGGTGGTCTGGGTCATGACGGTCGAATCCGCAGCACCGGAGGCCGTATCACTATCCGTGGACTCGGCAGCCAACACTGCACCGCTCAATGCCAGACCCGCAATAACACCTGCTGCCATATTGGACAACTTCATAATAATTACTCCACTGGATAAACAATAAGCCCTCCAACAGGAAGGGCTATTAACGACACAGTCAGGAAGAACACCACAGTGCCACTACCGGAAACAAGCCAGAAGCATCACAACACCTGAAAAATCTTAAACCCATCGACCAGTAGGTTTAAGGGGAGTTCCCGAGATGTAAGAAAAAAACAACAAAAGCAAGAAAAATACGCTTTTGTTTGACATTTATGCTCGGTTTTAGACTTAATTGTAACGCTTTGCGAATTCAAAGTGCCATCTATGATAGCTGTATGATGGCACTCGCCACAATGTAAAACATAATAAATAAAAACTGAAACTTGATTAAAACCCCCATGAATCGCATTCCAGACTACTGGAATAAGTCGCGACAGCGGGTAACGCTTGCCGAAAGAAAAGAACACAGACCCGTGCGGAATATCACGGTGGCCTGTGGGAAAACTTTTAATTGAAACGTAGTTGGAGAGCGGTATGAATAAGCGAAAGATGATGGGTGCGCATTCCGCACTGGCCTTGCTGGCGCTGGCAGTGTCGCAGGTACACGCTGCTGACGCTTCGACGCTGCAGGCGCGGGAAGCCCGTGCTGAAAAAGCGGCGCAGAAGACGCTGGACAAGATGACCCAGGAAGAAAAGCTGGCCTATATCGGTGGTACAGGCGGCTGGGATGTGAAACCCCTTTCCAACTACGGCGTTCCACAGATTCATGGCGCCGACGGCGGCGTGGGTGTGCGCTACACCAGCGAAGGCAATGCACAGGGTGTGGTCTACCCGTCAGGCCCGAACCTTGCGGCCACCTGGAACCCGCGTCGTGCCATCGACCTGGGTCGTGCGTTGGGCTATGACACCGCTGTCGGCGGCTACCAGTTCGTCACCGGCCCGGGTGTGAACCTGTACCGCATGCCATACGGCGGCCGTGCCTTCGAATACCTCTCCGGTGAAGACCCGTTCCTGGGTGCCAGTCTGGCACCGGGCGTGATCAACGGCATCCAGTCCCGTGGTGTATGGGCCAACGCCAAGCACTACGCGGCCAACGATCAGGAAAGCAACCGCTTCAACCTCGACCAGATCATGAGCGAGCGCGTGCTGCGTGAAATGTCGCTGCCTGCGTTCGAATCGGCGTCGAAGAACGGCAACGTCGCGATGATGATGTGCGCCTTCCAGAAAGTGAACGGCGAGTTCGCCTGCGAAAACGACCACCTGATCCGCCAGATCCTGAAGAAGGAATGGGGCTACAAGGGCTTCGTGCAGAGCGACTACAACGCCGTGGTTCATGGTTTGAACGCTGCGCAAGCGGGCACCGACCTGGACATGATGGGCTTCCAGATGAACAGCAATGTTCTCAAGCCTTACCTGGACAGCGGTGAGCTGAGCACTGCGACCATCGACGATAAAGTCCGTCGCATCCTCAAGCAGATCTACCTGTACAAGTTCGACAGCAAGACCCCGTCGACCCTGCACAACATGAACAGCTCCACCAGCAACAAGGTTGCGCTGAACGCTGCCCGCGAAGGCATCGTGCTGCTCAAGAACCAGAACAACCTGCTGCCGCTGGACAAGCAGAAAGCCAAGCGCATCGCCGTCGTCGGCAACCTGGCCAAGTACGCACCGCCGACCGGTTTCGGCAGCGCCAATGTCATGGCCAGCCACTACATCAGCGAGCTGAGCGGTCTGCAGCAGATGGCGCCCAATGCCAAGGTCGAGTTCATCGACGGCCTGTCGCTGGACCCAAGCACCACTGCCTGGAGCAGCACTGACCAGACAGGCAAAGACACTCAGGGCATGAAGGTCGAGTACTTCAGCAATGCCAACTGGTCCGGTGATGCTGCCGTGACCCGTACCGAGCAGCATGTCGATCTGGACTGGGCCAACGACAAGAACCTGCCGTTCGAAAGCAACGCCGCAGGCTCTGACCCCTACACCAGCAAAGGCTCGACCGCAGGTTCGCTCAACGGCGACACCTCGTCGACCTCGATTCGTTACACCGGCAAAATCACGCCGACAGAAAGCGGCGACCAGGTCTTCAAGGTCCGGGCCGACGGCGCTGTGCGCCTGTGGGTCAATGGCAAGCTGATCATCGACAACGGTGACGGCAAGCCACTGCCGGGCAACAGCATTCCGCCAACCATCCCGGAATTCGCCAAGGTCAATCTGCAGGCTGGCCAGTCTTACGACGTGAAGCTTGAATACTCGCGCCGTGCCGGCTACCTGTCGACGATGGGCGGTCTGGTAGGCGTACAGATGAGCTGGGCGTCGTTGAACGCGCCACAGGATCTGTCGGCTTACGATGCAGTTGTGGTTGCAGTAGGTAACAGCAGCGAATACGAAGGTGAAGGTTTCGACCACAGTTTCGACCTGCCTGAATACCAGAGCCAGCTGATTCAGAGCATCGCCAAGGTCAACCCGAACACCGTGGTCACGATGTTCGGCGGTACGGGCCTGAAGATGAGCGACTGGATCGAGCAGGTTCCGGTCGCGCTGCATGCGTTCTACCCGGGTCAGAACGGCGGTCAGGCACTGGCTGAGATCCTGTTCGGCAAGGTCAACCCGTCGGGCAAGCTGCCGATCAGTATCGAACGCAACATCGAAGACAACCCGATTTTCGAGACCTTCCCGAAATTCGACAACCAGAACTCGCTGGCCGAAATGAGCTACAAGGATGACCTGATGCTGGGTTATCGCGGCTACGAGAAGAAAGGCATCAAGCCGCTGTATCCGTTCGGCTACGGCCTGTCGTACACCACCTTCGGCTACAGCAACATCAGCGTGACGCCTGGCGTTGCGGTGGGTAACACGCCGATCAAGGTGTCGTTCGACCTGACCAACACCGGCAAGGTCGGTGGTTCGGAAGTGGCACAGCTGTACGTGGGTCAGCAGAACCCGAAAGTCGAGCGCCCGATCAAGGAACTCAAAGGCTACAAGAAGGTGTTCCTCAAGCCGGGTGAAAGCAAGCGCGTGACCATCGAGCTCAACGATCGCTCGCTGGCCTACTTCGACACCAAGACCAATCAGTGGGTGGTCGACGCCGACACCTTCAACTTGTCGCTGGGTGCTTCGTCGCAGGATATTCGCTTGAACGCCAAGCTGACCAACTCGTTCCGCCAGGAACTGTCGACCACCACCAGCAACCCGCTGCCACGTTCGGCGCTGAACTCGGTGAACGTCGAGAAGCCACCGGTCAAGACCGGCGGCGTGTTCGATCAGACGGTTGAGTAAGCGTTACGCAGTGACTGACTGAATCAGGGACGGAACAAGGCTCAAGGATGAGCCCTTACTGCGGCATCGACCTGCGCAATGTAGGCATCGAAGCTCTTGACCAGATCCACCCGTTCGGGAAAGCGCAGCCACTGAATCTGCAACCCATCCATCATCGACAGGATTTGCTGGATCAACATGTCCAGATCCACATCCGCCCTCACCTCCCCACGCGCCACTAATTCCGAGAACTGCTTGAGCAGGTGCGCATGTATGCGCGCGTATCGGGTCTGGAACCATTCATAAGCAGGCTGGTTGTCCAGCAGACTTTCGGCGTTGAGAATCGAGAAGGCCCGCACCACGCCCGGTGCCGTCGAGTTGGAAAGATTGATTGCGCGCAGCCCGCCCAGCAGGCCGGTCAGGCTGTTATCCGTACGCACTTCAGCAGCGATGCGCCCGTTGACCTCGTCGCGTCGATCCAGTACGCCCATGAGCAAAGAAATCTTGCTAGGAAAATGGTGCAAAAGCCCTGCGACCGAAATCCCGACAATGGCCGCAACCCTGGCAACCGAAGCACCGGTATAGCCTTCCAGTGAAAACACCTGCAAAGCCGCATCGAGCAGTTCTTCGCGACGTTTCTCGCCCTTCGGTGCGCGCCGTTGCCGGATCGCAACCGCACCGGTTTCCCTGGGTTCATGCTGTGTCATATCAGGTTCCTTCTTGAGCAGGTGGGTACCCTACCCATTCGAAACAAAAGTGGCAACGGTGATGACCGGTCGGTCACATTACAATCAGTTCACCTTTCCTCCGACATCGGTCTGATCAGGCCGCCATCAGTAGCCTTGGCCGACAGTACCTCTGCAGTAAGAGCGACGTCATCAGCAACACACCACTGATGCCCAGCGACAGCCACAACACTCCAGAATCGCCCGACACCGCCTGCACCCACGCGTATAGCCACGGCGCGGCCGCCGACATCATGAAACCGGGCGCCAACAACCGGCCCTGCAAGCGCCCATAATCGTGAGGCGCGAACAGCTCGAACGGCAGAGCGGCGCGCAGCAGTGTGCCCAAACCGTTCATGGCGCCATAACCGAAGACAAACAGGCACGCCAGAAAAGCGTGCCCCTGACTGTGCAGCGCCATCACGAAACACAACACCATTGCGGCTGCGACCCAGACGTTCAATCGTAACGCGGGCAGGTTCTGCCCCATGAGTCGACTCACCAGACGTGCGCACGTCTGGCCGATACCCCATAGCGCCACCCAAGCAACCGGAACCCCCAAGCCTGCCAGCAGCGCGGGCAGATGGGCTGACAACCCGGCAGACATAAAACCGATCAGCATCATGCACAGCGCGTACCCCGACTGGCGCAGCCAATTCGTGGTCGCGGGCTCGCCAGATAACGCGTCGAGCGGCGGCGCAACGGTTGAAGACGCATCGGGCAATCCACTCATCAACAAGCCGCCCAGCAGCGCGAAACAGCCGTAGACCGCCACCGCGCTGCGCCAGCCGAGCGTCTCCAGCAACACGTTGCCCAGCGGCCAGAACACCGCCGATGCCAGTCCGCCCAAGAGCGTGATCTGCACCATCAATGGCCGGGACCGCACGCCGATCAATCCTGCCAGCGCAGCAAACAGCGCGTCGTAAAGCGACAGGCGCATGCCGACACCCAGCACCGTCCAACCGAACAACCAGGTCGGCGCGGTTTCGCACATGGCCAGTACGCAGCAACCCGAGGCTGCCAGCGCAGTGCCCAGTTGCAGCACCTGGCGCGCCCCCCATAACCGGATCAACCACGACACCGCAGGAGACACGCACCCCATGACCAGCAGCGCAACCGACAGGCCGGAAAACACCTGCGGCCCGCTCCAGCCCAGGTCTTGAGCAATGGCGTTACCGAACGCGCCGGGCAGATAAAAAGTCGTGCCCCAGATAATCAGTTGCGCCAACCCCAATCTGAAAACGGTGAGCCGGGACAGATCAGGGTTGCTCATGCCGGTCAGACCTTGGGGTCAACGGGAACCGTGGACGCGCCGTCGCCCAGCGCACATTGCATCAGCACAGTGTCCACCCAACGACCGTGTTTGAACCCTACCGACTCGAACGCCCCGACGCGATGGAACCCCAGGCTTTCGTGCAGGGCGATCGACGCAGCATTTTCACTGTTGCCGATCACCGCGATCATCTGCCGCCAGCCGCCCTGTTCGCAGTGCCAGATCAGGTCACCCAGCAACGCCCGGCCGATACCGACGCCGCCCATGCCGTGGCGCACATACACTGAATCCTCCACGGTGAAGCGATAGGCCGGACGCGGTCGATAAGGCGTGACGTAGCCATAACCGAGCACCTCGCCGTCGCGATCCGCAACCCGATAAGGCAAACCGTGTTCAAGCACCTGCGCGCGACGGCGCAGCAGTTCGTCAACGCTGGGCGGTTCCAGCTCGAAGCTGGAAATGCCATGCAACACATGCTCGGCGTAAATCGCCTGAATGGCAGGCATGTCGTCTTCGTGGGCGTCGCGCAGAATAAAAGTCGGGCTCATGGCAGGCTCTTGGCGGTGTCAGGGAATGAGGGCAATGATGCGTCCGGTGTCATCATTAAAAAAGCTATGATTTATCATCCTCAGCATAAGAAATATTTTGCCATGCGCCGATTGAACCTCAATCACTTGCACACGTTTTCGCTGGTCATCGCTCATGGCAGTTTCTCGGCCGCTGCCGAACGCCTGCACCTCACACAGCCAGCCGTAAGTGTGCAAATCCGGCAGTTGGAAGAGCAGTTGAATCTGCGCTTGATCGAGCGCGTGGGTAAACGCATCAAACCCACCTCAGCCGGCGAAACCCTGATGGAGCATGTTTCGCGTATCGATGCGGTGGTCGAGGATGCACTGCTCGCGCTCTCCAGCCACGCCGAAGGGATCGCCGGACAGGTCGCCATCGGCACGGGTGCCACGGCGTGCATTCACCTGTTGCCGCCCCTGCTGCAGACCTTGCGTCAACGGTTCGCGCAACTGGACGTGCGGGTGAGCACCGGCAACACCGACGTCATTCTCAAGGCGGTGGAAGAGAACCGGCTCGACCTGGCGTTGGTGACACTGCCAGCCTCGGGTCGCAGCCTCGACATCACGCCGTTGCTGGAAGACGAATTCGTCGCGATTTTCGCCAGCGACCACCAGCCCATGCCCAGCGAAATGAGCCCCGGGCAGTTGAGCGAATTGCCCTTAGTGGTGTTCGAAGCCCAGAGCAGCACGCGACTCTTGATCACCGAGTGGTATCTAAAGGCTGGGATTCGCGTCAAACCGGTGATGGAACTGGGCAGTGTCGAAGCGATCAAGGAGATGGTCGCTGCCGGACTCGGCTATAGCATTGTGCCGCGCATGTCAGTGGCCGCGCCCCACCACCGGCGCGGCTTGCAGGTTCATGCACTGACACCTGGAATGAGCCGTACGCTGGGCGTCGTTCTGCGTCAGGACAAACCGGTCAGCAAAGCACTTCGTCAGGTGCTTGACGCATTACAGGCCCTGAAAGGGTCATAAATACGGGTCATGATTCACTGCGTGAGGGCCTTTGCTCTATAAAGAGCAGCGGCAATGCTGGCACTCGCCGCATCTTATAGCAGGGACTGGCAGTTGCATCGTCAGCAAGTCAAGTTGTACGATGACTGCCGACTTATCCAAGGCGCCGCCGGCCCGCTCACACGACGAGCGCCCGCGACCCACGAACACCGTAAAGCAACTCGGCAACCCATAAGGAGCGCAAGGCCCATGTACACGGTCCCCGCCTCCACCTTCAAAACAACAGGAGATACCGATGCCTAACATTCTCGGCCAGAACTTCATCGCTGGCGGCCGCAGCGCTCTGGGCCAAAGCCTGCAAAAAAGCCTCGATGCCACCACGGGCGAAGAACTGCCCTACAGCTTTCATCAAGCCACCGACGGCGAAATCGACGCTGCTGCCCTGGCTGCCAAAAACGCTTTCCCTGAATACCGTCAACTGAGCCCGGCACGCCGCGCCGAGTTCCTCGACGCCATCGCCGACGAATTGGACCAGTTGGGTGATGATTTCGTCGCCGTCGTCTGCCAGGAAACCGCCCTGCCGCAAATGCGTATCCAGGGTGAGCGCGGTCGTACCAGCGGCCAGATGCGTCTGTTCGCCAAGGTGCTGCGTCGCGGTGACTTCGTCGGTGCGCGCATCGATCAGGCCCTGCCGGACCGTAAGCCGCTGCCACGTGTTGACCTGCGCCAGTACCGCATTGGCGTCGGTCCGGTTGCCGTGTTTGGCGCCAGCAACTTCCCGCTGGCCTTTTCGACGGCCGGTGGCGACACCGCCGCTGCCTTGGCCGCCGGCTGCCCCGTCGTGTTCAAAGCGCACAGCGGTCACATGGCCACCGCCGATCTGGTTGCGAGCGCAATCATTCGTGCCGCTGAACGCACCGGCATGCCAAAAGGCGTGTTCAACATGATCTTCGGCAACGGCGTGGGCGAAGGCCTGGTCAAGCACCCGGCCATCCAGGCGGTCGGCTTCACCGGCTCGCTGAACGGCGGCAATGCCCTGTGCAAAATGGCCGCCGAGCGTCCTCAACCGATTCCGGTGTTCGCAGAAATGTCGAGCATCAACCCGGTGGTCCTGCTGCCAGGCGCATTGACTGCACGTGGCGAAACCGTTGCCAAGGAACTCGCAGCCTCCGTTGTCATGGGTGCCGGCCAGTTCTGCACCAACCCAGGTGTGGTCATCGGCCTGCGCTCCCCGGCGTTCTCGTCGTTCCTTGAGCAACTGACCGAACAGATGGGCAGCCAGGCTCCACAGACCATGCTCAATGCGGGCGGTCTGCGCAGCTACAGCAAAGGCGTCGAGCACCTGCTGTCGCACCCGGGCGTCACTCACCTGGCCGGCAAGCCGCAGGAAGGCAAGCAGGCTCAGGCCCAACTGTTCAAGGCTGACGTCAGCCTGCTGCTCAACGGCGATCAACTGCTGCAGGAAGAAGTCTTCGGTCCGACCACACTGGTCATCGAAGTCGCTGACGATGCGCAGTTGAAAGAAGCGCTGCTGGCGCTGCGCGGTCAACTGACGGCAACCCTGATCGGCGAACCTGCCGACTTGAGCCAATACAGCTGGCTGCAGCCGCTGCTGGAAGAGAAAGTCGGCCGCATCCTGGTCAACGGCTACCCGACCGGCGTCGAAGTCTGCGAAGCGATGGTCCACGGCGGCCCATACCCGGCCACGTCGGATGCCCGTGGTACATCGGTAGGCACCTTGGCCATCGACCGCTTCCTGCGCCCGGTCTGCTACCAGAACCAGGCAGACAGCCTGCTGCCACCTGCGTTGCAGAACGCCAACCCGCTGGGTCTGCGTCGCCTTGTGAATGGCGAATGGAGCGATCAGCCGATCGCTTGATGACTGAGTAAAAAACGGCGCGCCCTGTCAAAGAGCGCGCCGTTTTTTTACGCCCAAAGGAAATCTCAAGCGATAGGCCGGGTTAGAAAACAGTACTGAAAAATTTCCGTTTTGTGCGTGCATACACGTTTCACGGGGCGATTTTTCAAGGCGGTGGCAGCATCCATGAGGCGCGAAACCGATGCTGTTCATAAATTAACCACACCGCTACACACCACGAAATACAAGGGTTTCGAAAAGTTACCCACAGACATACCCACGATTTCCGTGGACAACTTCTGGTGAATTTCGAACCTTAAAACCCGTGATGAGCGCAAGCCAAAAATCTTACATCAACCCCCTGCAATTCCAGCCCAAAATATGCATAGGCGTGCCCTTGCTGATCGTTATACGAAACTGGCGGTTGATTCCCGATGCGCTTGCCCTTGAAATAGCGATTTTGCTCAAGGTGGGTCTGCAAATGGAGCATCACTGTGAAGTCGCCGTTCTCGGCCTCGGGGCGATGGGTGCCGCCACCCTCTATCAACTGGCCAAAGCAGGCGCGGACGTTCTGGGTGTGGACCGATACTCACCCCCTCACACGCAAGGGTCCAGCCACGGCGACACACGCATCACACGGCTGTCGGTGGGTGAAGGTCCGCAATATCTGCCCCTGGTGCGCGACTCGCATCGCATCTGGCGCGAGCTGGAAGCGCTGACGGGTGAGTGCCTGTTTGAGCAGTGCGGCGTGCTGGTCATGACCTCAAGCCCGACGTATGCCTCCGAAGACCCTGAAGACTTTACCCACAAGACACTCGCACTGGCCCGCCTCTACGGGATCAGACACGAGGTGCTGTCGGCGAGTGATATTCGTACACGATTCCCGCAGTTCAGCCCGGTACTGGACACCGCCATCGGCTATTTCGAACCTGAAGGGGGTTACATTAGGCCGGAGCGCTGCATCGCCGTGCAGCTTCAACAGGCTGCAAAAATGGGCGCGCGCATTCGCACGAACGAAACCGTCACCCACATGGAGCCTGATGGCGAACGCGTACGAATCATCACGGATCGCGGATCGATCATCGCGAACAAGGTGGTAGTCAGCGCAGGCATGTGGTCATCGCAGTTGCTGGGGGCACCGTTCACCGACCTGCTGCGGGTCTGCCGGCAGAAGCTGTTCTGGTTCGGGCTGGAAGACGATGCGGTGTTTGCGCCGCGATCACCCAGCTTCATCCTGACCCACGGGCCGGGCGAGACAGGCATCAACTACGGATTCCCACCCCTTCTTGGCGAGCGCAGCATGAAGATCGCCACCGAGCAATACCGGGAGTCATCGACGCCCGCTGAACTGGACCGCAGCATCAGCAATCTGGAAAAACAGGTGATGTTCCAGACCCAGGTCAGCGGCAAGATCGCAGGCCTCAAGCCAGACGTGGTCAAGTCGTCGGTCTGCGCCTACACCGTGACGCCGGATGACCACTTTATCGTTGACGAGCATCCGCACTTGAACAATGTGACGGTCGTCTCGGCCTGTTCCGGTCACGGCTTCAAGCACTCGGCCGGGCTGGGCCTGGCGTTGGCGCAACGCTGCCTGCAGGGTGCCAGCGAAGTAGACCTGTCGGCGTTTTCACTGCAACGCTTTGCCCAAACCCCATGACAGATTCCACTTGCCAGCCAGTTATCGCGCCACCACGAACGCTTCATCGATGCGTGCAAGGTCGGTATCACGCAGGGTGCCTGCGTGGTAATGCAGCTTGATCCACGCCATCAGGTAATCGTATCGTGCCCGCGCCAGGTCGCGGCGCGTGCTGTAAAGCTGCTGCTCGGCATTGAGCGCATCGAGGTTGATGCGCTCGCCCCCGAGAATGCTCTGACGTGTCGACTCGACCAGCGCCTGCGCCGACACCAGCGCTTTCTGATAAGCACGCAGCTTGCCGATGCCGGAGGCGCAGGCGTTGAACTGGCGACGCAATTCGATGAGGGTTTCCCGCGTCTTGCCCTCCAGCTCGTATTCGGCCTGATCTCTCAAGCTGTTGGCCTGACGCACCGAGGCGCTGGTGCCTCCGCCCGCGTACAGCGGCAGGCTGACCTCGATGCCAACCGTATTGGTGTCGTAGCGCTGGTTATAGGTGTTGCCGCTGTCCGACTCGTTCTGACGAATGCTCGCGTAGGCATTAACCCTTGGCAGGTGACCCGCGCGGTTGCGCTCGACTTCGTAACGCGCCACTTCCAGCGCCTGCCGCTGCGAGGCCAGCACCGGACTGTTGGCCATCGCCAGCGCATGCCACTCGGTGAAGCTTGAAGGCTCCAGCGCCAGTGTCTGAAAGCCGTCCCTCAGCGGTTCCAACTGTTTGATGTCGAGGGTTGGCTCACCCAGCAGCGCGCCGAGTTCACGTAACGAGGCATCCTGCTCATCACGTGCTTCGATCTGCTCGGCAATGGCCAGCTCATTACGCGATTCGGCCTCCAGGATATCGGTGCGGGTGCCCTCGCCCTGCTGGAACATCTGCCGGTTCTGTTCGAACTGACGGTTGAAGGCTTGCTGCTTGGCCTGGGCGATGTTGATTTGATCCTGCGCGAACAAGGCCTGGGTGTAGGCCGTCAGCACCCGGACCAGCAACTCCTGGCTTTTGCTGCGAAAGGTTTCGTCGGCAAACAACGCTTGAGCAACGCCTTTGCGGTAGTTCGCATACGCCTCGTAATCCAGCAGGGGCTGCTGAACCGTGAGCGCGGAACCGAAGCTGTTGTAATGCCGATGGTCAGTCGTGTCTTCGCGCCCTCCCTTCAAGGTTGCCTTGGAATCATTACGCCCCTTGTTGTAGGTGTACGAAACCCTGGGCAGCAGACCCGCTCGGCCAATAGTGCGATTTTCCAGTCCCGCGTCACGTTCTTTAAGCGCACCGAGAAAGACCGGATCATTGCGTAGCGCCAGTTCGTAGACCTGAAACGGTCCCATCGCATGGCTTGTGGGAGCGACACAGAGCAGCAGGGCTGCCAGAACGGCAGCCTTCGAGTTGAAGTGGATCATCCTATTCCTCGGTCAACGCGGAGCCGGCACGATCCAGCAAAGGTTTAAACAGATAATTGAGCAGCGAGCGCTCGCCCGTGCGCACGAACATCTCGGCAGGCATTCCAGGCTTGATCACCAGACCATTGAGCTTTTCCATGACCGCATCACTGACCGAGGTGCGCAGCACGTAATAAGGCTGACCGGTTTTTTCGTCTTGCATCTGGTCGGCCGATATCAGGCTCACCTCGCCGGTCACCCGTGGCGTCCTGCTCTGGTTGAAGGCCGTGAACAAAATGTCTACCGGCAGATGGCTGCCGACCTTGTCGATCAGGTTGATCGGCAGGCGCCCTTCCACCTCGAGTCGAGTGCCTTGCGGCACCACTTCCAGCAGCGTCTGACCAGGGCGCACCACGGCGCCTTCGGTGTGAACCCCAAGATTCACGGCAATACCGTCGGCAGGCGCAAGGATCTCACTGTGTTGCAGACTGAAACCGGCTGAAGCCAGTTGTTGCTCCAGCGTCAGGGTTTTTACCTGGGCGTCGGCCCATTGGGTGCGCACCTCTTTCTGGTATTCCTCGCGCTGCTGTTGCAGGCGCAAGCGAGACTCGATGATGCTCTGTTCGATTCGTCCGGTTTCACCTGTGTTTTGTGCCAGCTCCTGCTGGACCTGGGACAACTGCCGCTCGTACTCCAGCAGACGATTGCGCGGAATGAAGCCGTTTTGCGCCAGCGGTTGCAGATTGCTCAATTGCTGGCGCAGAGAGTCGGCCTGAGCCGACAAGTCCGAACGCGCCCGACGCATGCCCGCCAATTGCGCTGCGGCACCTTCGATACTCGCCTGCAAACCCGCTTGCTCACGCGCCAGAGCCTGCCTGCGACTGCTGAATAACTGGCGCTGCCCCTCGAGCACCAGCGCCAGCCGCGGATCAGGGTCTTTGCCCTGGCCGGCTGCGATCAGCTCGGCGGGAAAATTCACTTCAGCCAGGTTGTCGCGCTCACTCTGCCAGCGGGCCAGACTCGCCCAGGCCATTCGGTACTGGGCGCGCAACGACTGAACGTCGGCTTCAACTTGCGTCTGATCCAGACGAAACAGGGGTTCACCCTCTTTGACGGCCTGCCCTTCGCTGACCAGAATCTTGCTTACCACCCCACCGTCCAGCGATTGCACGGCCTTGCGGTTGCCAGACACCACCACGGTGCCCTGTACGGCAATGCCTTGGTCCAGCGGGGCCAGGCTTGCCCAAAGAAAGAAACTGCCAGCGCCCACCAGGGTCAGCACCCAGCCGGCTCGGGTAAAGAAATGCACGCCGCGTTCCTTGCCTGGAACGGCGTAATCGTTATCGCGTGGGCTACTCATACGTCTGACTGCCTGTTCTGTGTGCCGTACTGGCGGCTCATGGAAAGCCCCACCGCCGGACGAGGCTGCGGCTGCGCTGACGGTTGAGGTTGCGCCTGCGGAGTCTGTCCGGAAAGCGCTTGCAGCACTTGCGCGGTGGGGCCGAACGCCTGCATCCGTCCTTCGCTCAATACCAGCAGTTGATCGGTCTGGGACAACGACGGGGTGCGGTGCGTGACCAGCACGACCGTACAGCCACGCGCCTTGAGTTCGCCGATCGCTCGGGTCAGCGCAGCCTCACCAGCGGTATCCAGATTGGAATTGGGCTCGTCGAGCACCACCAGTTTTGGCTCGCCGTACAAGGCACGGGCCAGGGCAACGCGTTGCTTCTGGCCACCGGAAAGGCCACTGCCGTCGTCGCCCAGACGAGTGTCGTACCCATGCGGCAGGCGCAGGATCAGCTCATGAACACCGGCCAATTGGGCCGCCGCCACCACTGCGCCTGGATCATTTTCACGAAACCGCGAGATATTCTGCGCGACGGTGCCGCTGAACAATTCGATGTCTTGCGGCAAATAGCCGACGTAAGGGCCCAGCGCTTCTCGGTCCAGACGATGCATATCCGCACCGTCGAGTCGGACCGTGCCGCCCAGCACCGGCCAGATACCCATGAGCACACGCGCCAGCGTTGACTTGCCGGAGCCGGAGGCACCCAATACACCTAACACTTCTCCAGCCTTCAATTGAAAGCTGACTTGATGCAGCGTGGGGAAAGTCCCGCCAGGAGGCGCGGCGCTCACTTGCTCGAAACCGATCTGACCTCGTGGAACCGGCAACGCCATGCGCTGCGCAGGTTCCGCGTAGGTCTTGAGCAACTGGTCCAGACGCCCATAAGCCAGGCGTGCAGAGCTCCATTGTTTCCAGACTGCGATGACTTGGTCGATGGGGCTCAGCACCCGGCCCATCAGGATCGAGCCTGCGATCATCATGCCTGGGGTCATCTGGCCGCGAATCACCAGAAACGCACCCAGCCCCAGCACCAACGATTGCAGGCACAGGCGCAGCGCCTTGCTGATCGAGCTGATGACTGCGCCGGTATCACTGGCATCGTTCTGTCGGGCGAGAAACCGACCATGTACGTCAAACCAGCGACGGCGCAGCGCATCGAGCATGCCCATCGCCTGAATGGCCTCGGCCTGTTGCAAATGACGGGTGGCCAACTGTGAGGACTGTTGCGAAAAACCACTCGCTTCGCCCAGCGGTTTACGGGTCAGCCATTCATTCAGACACGCCAGTGCCACCAGCAGCGCAGCGCCCACCGTCGCCAGCAGCCCCAGCCACGGATCGAAAAGAAAGATCACCGCCAGGTAGATAGGGAACCAGGGCGCGTCGAAGAACGCAAACAAGGCCGGACCGGTGAGGAACTGGCGAATGAAGGTCAAATCGCCCAAAGCCTGCCCGGCCTGGCGTTGACCTGCGTGCAGGTTGCTCTCGAACGCGGCCTGGTACACCCGCAGGTTGAAACGACGCTCAAGCTCGCTGCCGATGCGAATCACCACGAAACTGCGAACCATCTCCAGCAGGCCAATGAACGCGAAAAAGCCGACCACCATCAGGGTCAGCATGGCCAGTGTGGTCTGGTTTTGCGAGGTGAGCACGCGATCGTAAACTTGCAGCATGTAAATAGACGGGGCCAACATCAATACGTTGATCAGGGCGGTAAAACAGCCCACGCTGATCAGCGCATGCTTGTAGTGCGCCAGGGCTTTATAAAGAGGGGGGCGGGCACCCAAAGGCAACGCACTCATGGTATTTCCTTCACGGCAACAGTCGGTGCCGGGTGACATCGGTAGGGAGGTTTATCGATTCATGAATGGAGCAACGCATCACCTAGTCGGCCAAGCGTTCCAGGTTCAGCAGCTCACCGTCTGGCAAGCGGGCTTGATAACGCTGATTGCCCAGATGGCTTAAATGGATCAGGCCAGTGCCTTCCTTGCCGGTAAAACCCAACCCGTCAGGTGTGGGATACCATCCTGTCGGCGCCTCGCCCATCCAACGGGCTGCGCAGGCCGGGTCACCGCCTACTTGCGGTGCATTGGTATTGAGGTGAAGTTCGCAGACTTCACGTGAGTCAGTCTGAATGAACAGCCGCCACTTGCCGCTGAGCTCCGCGGCACTGGGTAACTTCAAACTCGTCGCCATACTGACTCCAGAAATACTGAACAACAGCGCAAGCGCCGTCGTCGTGCTTCGAAAAAAATGCAGGGTGATCATGGTCAGTGCGTTCCAGAACATGGGCAGCCCGGTCTGAGCTGCCCACGAATGCTACGGATTAAACCACGATATCCGTGGCGAGCGCTTGGCCGACAGTGCCCACCAGGAAGTCTGCAACGCCTTGACCGGTGAAGTCGATAGCGAGGCTGCCCAGGTTAGTACTCTGGCTGTAGCTCAGAACGGCTTCGCCGACTTTGCCGCTGAACGCGTTAACGAACTGCAGTGAAGTGAGCGCGGAGATGGCCGACACGTCGATCTTATCCTGACCCTTGGTGAAGTCGCGGATTGTATCTTGTGCCGCACGGTTGGAATCGGAACTGGCACCGAACACAAAAATGTCCGCGCCTGCGCCGCCCCACAGGGTGTCCGCACCGCCACCACCGTAGATGATGTCGTTGCCGGCACCGCCTTTCAGGTCGTTGGCCGCCGCATTACCCACCAGCAGATCGTTGCCCGACCCACCCACAGCGTTTTCAACCAGCACGCCCTTGGCAATGGACACGTTGCCGACCATGCCGCCCACGTCCGAGAACGACGCCTCGTTGAGGTTGATTTTCTGGTTTTGGGTAAAACCGGAGAAATCCAGCGTGTCTTTACCGCCGCCATCCCAGACCGAAAATACCACCTTGGAAGAGGCGGAGGTTGCGCTGTAGAAATCACGCCCTGCGGTGGAGTTGAAACCGTACACCGTGTCACCGGCACGGGTGCTCATGTTCGCGCCGTAGAGTTGCTGGATGGCCGCAATGTCATCCATCAACGGGCCTGACGAATACACCGGGGTGCCGCCCTTGACGAAGTTCTGGTCGGTGTTGGACTCACTCCAGTAACTCATGACGCTGTAGCCGCGCGTGTCTTCTGCGTAACTCACATCGTTGTAAGTCGGGTTGCCTTCGCCAGCGTTGTAATCGCCAGGGTGAGACAGGCCCAAGGAGTGACCGATTTCATGGGTCAGCGTCTGGCGACCGTAGTTGCCATTGTCAGGGGTCAGGTTGACCGTGTACGAGTTGTTGGTCAGGTACCAGGACTGACCGTCGTAACGGCTGTTGCCGCTAGGCAGATAGGCGAACGCCGCACCACCGCTGCTGCCGTCGCTGTAGTTACCGAAGGTCATATGCCCGTCACCGCCGGACGCCGCCTGGGTGAAGTTAACCTTGGCAACGTCGGCCCAGGATTGCATCGACAACACCGCTTGAGCTTTCTGCTGTGCGTTGAATGCGCTGAACGTTCCCAGGGAGGTGTCGAACCCGGAAGGTCGGGCGGTCAGGAACGTGTAGGTGAGGTTGATGGTGCCGTTGCCGTCGCGATCAACCCATGCAGCATCGTCACGCAGGATGTAATCAGCGGCCTGATCCACCGAATACGACGGTTTGCCATTGATCGTGAGATTGCCACCGCGATCATACGTATGAATGAATGTATCGATCTGGTTGAACGCTGTGCTTCCGGTTGCAGCCAGTTGAACAGCTGAGAGTGCAGCACTTTCTTTGACTTTCGACATGTCACTTCCTTGTCTACAAATAGAACAGCTTGATACGACAGCCTCTCTCAGGTAGCGAGAGAATCCTGTCACTCGCCTTTTGAAGCGTAAGCAAACTGACACATTCAGAAATCCTGTGTCTATGCCTCCGCGAGCATGTCAAGAAGCCAAAAGGCGAAAATGCCTACAGCCATTGGGGAATAACCCGATAATTATTTTAGTGATATGACAAGCGGCCATAAATGGCTGAAAGGACTGTAAGAATCTTGATAAATATGACCGATCGGTCATGGTTTTTATGACTGATCAGTCAGCTAATTTTCAGGAAACAGGACGCCGAATCAGTCACGACTCGTGCCTTAGGGACAAGTTGCAATTCGCAGGTAAGCGAGCACGGGGAGGCCCTGCTTTTCGAGTAACGGAAATGCAAACGCCCCGACGAGTCGGGGCGTTTGTTTAGAGCTTGGCAAACCAGGCGTTCATTCAGCAGAGGCAGGCCTCTGTGAAGGTTGAACCTCTGTCAGTCGTCGCGGCTCATGATGCCGAAAATCTGCAGCAGGCTGATGAACAGGTTGTAGATCGAAACGTACAGGCTGACGGTCGCCATGATGTAGTTACGTTCGCCACCCTGAATGATCGCGCTGGTCTGGAACAGAATGCAGACCGACGAAAACAGAACGAAGCCCGCGCTGATCGCCAATTGCAGCCCGCTGATCTGAAAGAACAGGCTGGCCAGGACTGCAGCCAGCAGGACAAAGAAACCTGCGGTGATGAAGCCACCCAGGAAGCTCATGTCCTTGCGAGTGATCAGTACATAAGCCGACAGACCACCAAACACCAGAGCGGTCATCGCAAACGCCGAGCTGACAACCTCAGCGCCGCCGGCCATACCCAGATAACGGTTAAGAATCGGGCCTAGCAGAAAACCCATGAAACCTGTCAGGGCGAAGGTCGACACCAGCCCCCACACCGAGTCACGCAGCTTGTTGGTCAAGAAGAACAGGCCGTAGAAACCGATCAGCACCACGAAAATGTTCGGGTAACCGACCCGCATTTGTTGAGCCACGAATGCCATGACACCGCTGAACGCGAGGGTCAAGGCCAGAAGACCATACGTATTGCGCAGGACACGACTAACCTCTAGCTGGTCGGCCTGCATGCCGGTTTTAAGGGCGTAATCCTGTTCGCGCATCGCGAAACTCCTTCCTGTTGAAATGTTGAGTTGCAAAGATCATAACAGAGGCGCTGCAACTGGCTAGTCACAGAGTTTGACAGCTTGTTTCATTCCGGTATTATGGCGCCCGCAACGAAGTGGAGGTATGGCCGAGTGGTTTAAGGCAGCAGTCTTGAAAACTGCCGACTGTAACAGGTCCTAGAGTTCTTATCTAAGGCCGATTCTGGTTGCATACTGACACACACGTTGCGAGTGATCGTAAAAAATGGAAGGTTGGCTGAGTGGTTTAAAGCTCTGGTCTTGAAAACCAGCGTGTGAGAAATCGCACCCGGGGTTCGAATCCCCGGCCTTCCACCACGAATTTCAAGGCATATGCTTTGCAAATCAAGGGCTTAGAGAAATCTAAGCCCTTTTTTTATGCCTGCTTATCTTAAGCCGCTCAGCCTCAAAATCTAGTCTGGAGCACAGGTCGCAGGCATTGTTCAAAGTACGCAATTCGGCTGGTTGCTCAATATTGCATGCTGTTGCACGCCTCCAGGGCAAGGCGAGCCTACTGAAACCAGTTGCATCCTTCGCGCATCGCCTGTCAGCAAATCCTTGAAAGTCAACTGGATGGGTATGGACACAGTGCACTCCTTATAAAACGGCACCTCGCCAGCTGCTAGGGACGTGTATGGAGCTACCCATGATCCCTCTGGCCATCCCTGATGCTTCACTTAGGTTGCGCCATAAGCTGCCCATACGAGTCCTTTTGGCATGTGCTGCAACCTTTATCGGCTCGGGACTTGCTCAATTGTGTTCCACGTTCTGTACCTTAGCGCCTTCCCCACCGATCACTTAATTGAGGTTGTTCATCAAAGCCTCGAACGCTCGCTTGGCAACAAAAGTTTTGTCGTTTTCTTTAATCGACCGTTTTCACAGTCGCCATGCCGGCGTTCTTGTGAAGCTCGGCGCTACGGTCTTTATACGCGTTTCTCGAAGCGTCTCCCTTAGGACGGCGACGAACGAAAAGCTAAAGCCTTGGATGGGCTGTACGTAGTCTCGTCGGAGGTGAGCAGCAAACGTATGCGATCCATAAACCCC
>NZ_RBTP01000053.1 GCF_003702045.1 Pseudomonas viridiflava | reverse complement strand
GTCCCATGCGTTGATCTGGCCGGGGCGAGCGATGTAAGGCGCATCTGGGAACATTTCTTTGAGTTCCGGCACCAGCGGGCCATTGGGGCCTTGTTCGAAGCTGGTGGTCAGGATGGTCGGCAGCTCGAAGAACTTCGCCACATCGGCCAACGCCAACACATTGTTCTTGAACTCATTCGGTGTGAAGTCCTGCACCAGCGAGATCAGGCCTGTCTGGTGGTCGACCAGC
>NZ_RBTP01000025.1 GCF_003702045.1 Pseudomonas viridiflava | reverse complement strand
CCGGACTGCGCTATACCCCGATGATGCTAAAAAGCACCTCAAAAGAGGCGCTTTTTATTTGGATGATGCTTGTGGCATCACTCCCTAAGATCCAGCCAGATACAAACTAGCTAAAAATGGTGGGTCGTGTGGGATTCGAACCTACGACCAATTGGTTAAAAGCCAACTGCTCTACCAACTGAGCTAACGACCCAAATATGGTCGGGGTAAGGGGATTC
>NZ_RBTP01000047.1 GCF_003702045.1 Pseudomonas viridiflava | reverse complement strand
AAGGTGCGTGGGGGGCGCGAATGCGTTACGCGCCGTGAGCAGGTTCTCGCCGGTTTCCTTGTTCCAGGCAATGGCAAAGTTTTTGTGCACGCCATACAGGGCCGGCCCGGACAGCATGCAGGAAATGTCCTGGCGCGGCGTCTTGCCCCGCGAGCCCAGGTAGGGCTCAGGCTGGGGGCCAGGAGGACGATCGAGGGCCGAGTGTGCGTCATTGTCCCAGTATTCGTC
>NZ_RBTP01000058.1 GCF_003702045.1 Pseudomonas viridiflava | reverse complement strand
GGTCAATCGTTCAAGGTCGAGAAACTGCGCGAAAACCCGTTCAACCGCGCCGGATGCGGGGGCGTTCACTTGAACTCCGCAAAATGTGCAGTACCGCTCATGCCTCCCAGCAGGCCCTCCGCTTTGGGCAGGCTGGCGATCAGCAGCAATGTCTGGCTGCCTTCATCGATACGCGCACCGAGGCGCTTGACGGTGGCGGTCAGCGGCTGACCGGTCTCGTCGGGAACGAAACTGAAGGTTTGTCCGGGCTTGAGTCTGCTCATCCAGCGCGAGGGCACCAGC
>NZ_RBTP01000021.1 GCF_003702045.1 Pseudomonas viridiflava | reverse complement strand
TTGAACGAGAACACCGGCTGTAAGTCTTCGCGCTTGAGCAAGACCTGATTGCCGAGCCGCTCGGACAGCTGACGCGCGCCGTGCAGCGGGGTTTCGATGGCGACGTCGTAGGCGCGAGAGGTGAGGATCTTGCGGGCGTAATGGTTGAGCAGATCAGGCTGGCCGTGACTCATCGCGTCGTTTCCTTGCGTGTCGTCGTGTTGCCCGAGGCGTTGCCAGAACATGCGGCACTCGAATTAATGGCTGAAACGAAGGCGATGGCGCGATGGGTAGCGATCATGTCTGACTCCTGACTGAGCATTGGGTAGCTCTGGAGGCAGAAAAAAACCCGCCTCCAGGGCGGGTTTTTTTGCAAACGTCGGCTAACCCGCCATGACTGGAATGACGGTAATAATAATTTGGCCGAGGTTTTGCTTGATTGGGTTCATGCATCGGAGAGTAGGTCGGCGGCAACATTGAAGTCAAGCCCCGAATGTTGAAACCACAGGACGCCGCAGGTCTGAAGTTCGTGTCAGCTTTTTCGTTTATTGATGGGTATCAACATTTTTGTTTCACATTGGCACTTTAATGTTGATCCCACGGTCAGTTATTCCAGCTTTACTGACCGTAGCGAAAAGTGAACCACTCAATCACTCAAAAGGATAAAAAAATGGATGAATATCAAGAAGAACTGCTCGAATACCGCGCCTCCGAACTGGACCCGGTAGAACCTGCCGACGACGCTACTGAACTGTGAAGCGCGTCAGGCACTTCGGCGCTGGCTGCGGCGGAACTCCCCAGGAGTCTGGCCGTTCCAGCGTTTGAAGGCACGTTGAAAGGCTTCAGCCGAGGCAAACCCCAGCAGATACGCAATCTCCCCGAACGCCAGTTCGGTGTCGCGAATATAGGTCATCGCCAGATCTCGCCGTGTGTCGTTCAGAATGGCGCGAAAGCGAGTGCCTTCTTCGGCCAGCTTGCGGCGCAGCGTCCAGGTCGGCAGTTTCAGCCGAGCCGCCACTTCTTCCAGATCCGGTTCTCTACCGCCACTCAATAACGGCCCCAGCAAACGCGTGATGCGTTCTCGCAGGCTGCGAGTGCGGGTCAATTGCTCCAGCTCCTTTTCACACAGTTGCACCAAATGCCGCCAGGTACTCGGGCAATGGTCAGGATTTTTCAGGGCCAGACTGTCCAGATCAAGACGAAGCTGATTGGTGGTTGCGCCAAACACGATCGGGTTGTCGCTCAGGTGTGTGTATTGCGCGGCGTAGTCAGGCGCTTCGAACTCGATCTCGACCCGCTGTGCGCGCACGTTCGCTCCGGCCAAAGATGACAGTTGCGCCACCCAGCCTCCCAGAATCGAATCCACCACAAAGCGGTTATAGGTGTTGTAGGGACTGATGGAGTAGAAGCGTATCCACGCCCCGGCAGCGTCTTCGTGAAAGCTCGACTGACCCCGATAGTTCGAACCGTACAAGGCTTCGAACCGGATCATGGTACGGGCCGCTTCGCGCACGTCCGGCGCTTGAGCTGCCGTGACGCCCGCAAGGCCGGCCTGAGCGAACCGACTGAGCTGGCCCATGCGCAACCCCAGGCCCGCTTGACCGGTGACTTGAATGGCGGCATGCCCCAAGCGCATATAACGCGGGATCGACAGCCGGGCACCTGCCTGATCCAGACGCGCTGCATCAAGCCCGTACTGATCGAGCAACTGGTCAGGATCGTGCCCGAAACTGCGGACCGCGTCGGTCAGGCTCTGAACGAAGCCCACCGACAAATCGCCCAGACGCAACGTCAGTGCAGCCATGCTCAGAGCCAGACGTTGATCAGGCGCGCACCGCCTGTCGTGGTTTTTTCCGGGGGCTGCTCTGCGATGGTCTGGCCGTTGTGGCTGATGAAACTCTGCCCCGACACTCCGTGGTTCCAGAATTGCCCGCGCATGAAGACGCTGATCCCGGCCCGGGCTGTGCTTTGCGGTTCACGGCTGATAAGAGTCAGGCGATGCCAGACGTCACTTTCGCTCAGGCTGCCCGGCTGAAGATCAAGTGTGGGGGTGTCGTGGGTGCGAGTGCCGCTCCACGGGTCCGACCAGCGGGTCCGGCCGCTGATGAACGCTGGGACCACGATCAGCTCTGCACCGTGTTGATTCATTCGGGCGTAACTGTCGGGATACCAGCTGTCGGTACCGATGAGGATGCCCAGTCGGCCGGCAGGCGTCGTGATGACATTGACGGCCGTATCGCCTGCCGGTGTGACATAGCGCTTGTGGTAGCGGCTGGCGAACAGCTGGCGTTGCGGCGGCCCCAGAGGCTTGCCGTCGGCGCCGAAGGTCACACTGCTGTTGAAAAGGGCGCCGCTGCCGATCTGCAACTCGCCGTCCACTACGTGAGGGTCGGGCAGCACGATGGAACCTGCAACCAGTGTTACCTGAAACTCCTTGGCCAGCCCGCCGAACAGCATCTGGTAATCCCGCGCCATCGACCGCGCCTTCATCCGCAACCGGGCGTCATCCAGGCGTTTTTCACCCTCGGCGCCAAGTGTCGCGGTGACGAATTTCAACGGGTTGCTCCAGGCCAGCCAGTCCATTGATTCGTCTAGGGTGGCCGCCTGATAAAACTGGTTTTTTTCGCCGCTGGCGTACAGCCAGGTGCCAATGTGTTCCGGGAGCACCACGACGGTTCGGGCATTGATCAGCCCGTGTTCGCGAGCCTGTTGCAGGTAGGCTGCCAGCTTGCGATGCAGGTGTTCGAGGTTCTGATAGTCGGTGGGAAACAGTTCAGGCTCGATGCCCAGCAGGTTTCCCCGGTCGCCGGGCTGTCCTTCATTGAGGGCCAGACGAATGCGCAGATCCGACAGGTAATGCCCCATCGGGCGCTGCTCGGTCCAGAGCGCGTAACTGACAAGGCTGACCAGGCTCACCATAACGAGGCACGTGGCAAAGAATTTACGCATAAGAAGGGCGCGCGGCTGCCGTCGAGAAATTGTCGACTAGGGTAGGGCGACACCCGACGCTTGCCAAGGGGCGCTGCGCATTTGGATCAATAACTTGTCACTTTCGGTCATTGAGTGTGATCGGGTGGCTCTTTACTGTTGCGCCATACAGGGTCCGCAGGACCTGAATGAAGAGGGCACGCAGAGGCCCTCGTCTATCCGTGATTGAAACGATGGAGCTTCGCCATGACTGCTGCTCATTACCCGCATCTTCTGGCCCCGCTGGATCTGGGCTTCACCACGCTGCGCAATCGCAGCCTGATGGGCTCGATGCACACCGGCCTTGAGGAAAAGCCCGGTGGCTTCGAGCGGATGGCGGCGTATTTTGCCGAGCGAGCGCAGGGTGGCGTGGGCCTGATGGTCACCGGGGGAATTGCGCCGAACGAAGAGGGCGGCGTTTACGATGGGGCGGCGAAGCTGACCAGCAGCGAGGAGGCCGAAAAGCACCGCATCGTGACCCAGGCTGTGCACGAGGCGGGAGGCAAAATTTGCCTGCAGATTCTCCACGCAGGCCGCTATGCCTACAGCCGCAAGCAGGTCGCGCCGAGCGCGATTCAGGCGCCGATCAACCCGTTCACGCCGCGTGAGCTGGACGAGGAGGGCATCGAAAAGCAGATCAGCGATTTCGTCACCTGCTCCACCCTGGCCCAAAGCGCAGGCTACGACGGCGTCGAGATCATGGGGTCGGAAGGCTACTTCATCAATCAGTTCCTGGCCGCCCATACCAATCATCGTACTGACCGTTGGGGCGGCAGCTACGAAAACCGTATGCGTCTGGCGGTCGAGATCGTCACCCGCGTGCGCCAGGCCGTGGGGCCGAACTTCATCATCATCTTTCGGCTGTCGATGCTGGATCTGGTCGAAGGCGGCAGTACCTGGCAGGAAATCGTGCAACTGGCCAAAGCGGTCGAGCAGGCGGGGGCGACCCTTATCAACACCGGTATCGGCTGGCACGAGGCGCGTATTCCTACCATTGCCACTAAAGTGCCGCGTGCCGCGTTCAGCAAAGTCACCGCCAAACTGCGCGGCTCAGTGGCTATTCCGTTGATCACCACCAACCGGATCAATACCCCCGAAGTGGCCGAGCGGATTCTCAGTGAGGGCGATGCCGATATGGTGTCGATGGCCCGCCCGTTCCTGGCAGACCCCGAGTTCGTCAACAAGGCGGCGGCGGGTCATGCCGAGCGGATCAATACCTGCATCGGTTGCAATCAGGCCTGCCTGGACCATACCTTCGGCGGCAAACTCACCAGCTGTCTGGTCAACCCGCGCGCCTGTCACGAAACCGAGCTTAATTACCTGCCCACTCGATACATCAAAAAGATCGCCGTGGTGGGCGCAGGCCCTGCAGGTCTGGCGGCAGCCACCGTAGCCGCTGAACGCGGACACACCGTGACGCTGTTCGATTCGGCCAGTGAAATCGGCGGCCAGTTCAACATCGCCAAGCGCGTGCCAGGCAAGGAGGAGTTCTCCGAAACCCTGCGCTATTTCACCCATAAGGTGCAGGACACCGGCGTGCAGCTGCGCCTGAATAGCCGCGTCAGCGCGCAGGACCTTTTAAACGAAGGGTTTGACGAGGTGATCCTGGCCACCGGCATTGCGCCACGCACCCCCGCCATTCCGGGTATCGACCATCCCAAGGTGCTTAGTTATCTGGATGTGATTTTGCAGCGCAAGCCTGTGGGGCGCAGCGTGGCGGTGATCGGTGCGGGCGGTATCGGTTTTGATGTGTCGGAGTTTCTGGTGCATCAGGGCGTTGCCACCAGCCTGGACCGCGAGGCGTTCTGGAAAGAGTGGGGCATCGACACCGCGCTCGAAGCCCGTGGGGGCGTGGCCGGGATCAAACCCGAAGTCCATGCGCCAGCGCGTCAGGTGTTTCTGTTACAGCGCAAGAGCACCAAGGTGGGCGATGGCTTGGGCAAGACCACCGGCTGGATTCATCGCACGGGCTTGAAGAACAAGCAGGTGCAGATGCTCAACAGCGTTCAATACCTGAAAATCGACGACGCAGGCCTGCACATCCGCATCGGCGAGGACGGTGAAGAAAAACTGTTGCCGGTGGACAACATCGTCATCTGCGCTGGCCAGGATCCGTTGCGCGAACTGTATGACGACCTGGTTGCCGCCAAACAGAACGTGCATCTGATCGGCGGCGCGGACGTGGCCGCTGAACTCGACGCCAAACGCGCCATTGATCAAGGCTCGCGACTGGCCGCCGGGCTGTGACATCGCGCGCAGACGGGTAAACTGCGGATCGTTTTATCACCGGCCCTCTCGATGATCCACGACGCCCTCGGCTGGCAGCCCGCTGCCCCCCTTCAACCCCTCGACTTTGCCTGGCTGCAACGGGCCGGGGTCGAGGTGGCGATCTTGCGTCTGGACCTTATCGATCCGCTGATCAGCGGCAATAAATGGTTCAAGCTCATTGGGCATCTGGCTCAGGCGGTTGGCGTCGGGGCGGCGGGGGCGATCAGCCTCGGTGGCGCGCATTCCAATCATCTTCATGCCCTGGCCGCAGCGGGCAAGCGCTTCGGCTTCCCGACCGTCGGCCTGTTGCGCGGCCATCCGCAGGACACCCCGACCGTGCTCGATTTGCAGGCCTTCGGCATGCAGCTGCACTGGCTTGGCTATGCCGGGTATCGGGAGCGGCATGCCGCAGACTTCTGGCTACCCTGGCAGGCGCGCTATCCCGATCTGTACCCCATTCCTGAAGGCGGTGGGGGGTTGCCCGGCACCGAAGGCTGCGCCCGGCTGTTGACGCTGGTTCGCAGCCAGCTCGGGCCAGCGGGTTGGGACGATTACCACGGCTGGTGGCTGGCGGCCGGAACCGGCACGACGCTGGCGGGGCTGGTCATCGCCGAGCAGGGCACCCATCCGGTCTATGGTGCGATGGCGGTGCCGGATGATCATGGCGTGGTGCAGAACGTGACTGCACTGGTCGGTGAAGGTCAGTCACCCTGGCAATTGCTGAATGCCAGTCGCGGCGGATTTGCCAGGACCGATCCCTCGTTGCTCGCGTTCATGTCTGGCAGTGAACTCGACAGCTGCGTCCCCTTCGAGCCGCTGTATACGGGCAAAGCCTTGCTGGCGCTGCACGACGAAGTGCGGGCTGGCCGTTTCAGTCCCGGCACCCGGCTGATATTCGTTCATACCGGCGGGTTGCAGGGACGGCGTGCGATGGGGATGCCGTTGGCATAGCGCCTTGGACTACTCGGCAAATACCGATCTTTCATCGAGTAGACACCGTTCTTCTGGAAAACACGGACCCCGTGGGAGCGAGCACGCGAACGAGTCCGTAAATCCAATCGAGCGGCGGCGCCTGAAATGTGGCTTTCGCCAGCAGGTTCACGCCCACAAAAAAACGGTTTTTAATAATGCGCTGTTCGATAAGAGGCGGCTCCGTGTTTGCCGCAAGGCAGCGCGGTTTCAGATGGGCTCGATGCCCGCGCCAGAGCCTTTGGCATGAATTCTGTACTGAACACGCAGAGGCGTCGGCCCTGACTATGCGGATGACTGTTCTGGACTGAGGTGTCCGGGTCGCTGTCTCGATAATCGATCCATTCCAGATCAATACGCCGAGGTCAGCATGACAACCGCCACAGAACACGTCGATCCCGCCACGTTGAGAAAGGTCATCGTCGCCGCTGCCATCGGCAACTTTGTCGAATGGTTCGACTTTGCCGTTTATGGCTTTCTCGCCACCACCATCGCCTTGCAGTTCTTCCCGAGTGCGGACACCAGTGCCGCGCTGTTGAAAACCTTTGCCGTGTTCGCGGTGGCGTTCGCGTTCAGGCCGTTGGGCGGGATCTTTTTCGGCATGCTTGGCGACCGGATCGGCCGCAAGCGTACGCTGGCCATGACCATTCTACTGATGGCTGCGGCGACCACACTGATCGGTGTGTTGCCCACCTACGCCGCCATTGGCGTGACGGCGCCCATTCTTCTGACCATCATTCGTTGCGCCCAAGGCTTTTCGGCTGGCGGCGAGTACGCGGGTGCCTGTGCCTATTTGATGGAGCATGCGCCTCGTGACCAGCGTGCCTGGTACGGCAGCTTCGTGCCTGTCTCGACCTTTTCCGCTTTCGCAGCAGCGGCCGTGGTGGCGTACACGCTCGAAGCCTCACTGTCTGCCGAAGCGATGGGCAGTTGGGGCTGGCGTTTGCCGTTTCTGATTGCCGCGCCGCTGGGGTTGGTGGGGTTGTATCTGCGCTGGAAACTGGACGAAACCCCTGCGTTTCAGGTAGTGAAGCAGGAGCAGACGGTCGCTCATTCACCCCTTACGGAAACACTGCGTCACCATGCGGGCGCTATCTGTTGCCTGGGCGCGTTCGTCTCGCTGACGGCATTGTCGTTTTATATGTTCACGACGTATTTCGCGACGTATTTGCAGGTGGCAGGAGGGCTAAGTCGCGCCTCTGCGTTATTGGTGTCACTGATTGCGCTGGCATTCGCAGCCGCCATATGCCCGTTGGCAGGGGCTTATTCGGATCGGGTAGGGCGGCGCGCCACGATGGCGACGGCGTGCATCCTGCTCATGCTGGTGGTGTTTCCCTCCTTTCTGATGGCCAGTTCTGGCTCGTTCGCCGCTTCCGTCGTCGGCGTGATGCTGCTGGCTGTGGGCGCGGTGTTGTGCGGTGTGGTCACAGCGGCGTTGCTGTCCGAAACGTTCCCGACCCGCACCCGGTACACGGCTTCGGCCATTACCTACAACATGGCCTACACGTTGTTTGGCGGAACCGCACCGTTGATGGCGACCTGGCTGATCACCACCACTGGCAGCAACCTGTCACCGGCGTTCTACCTGATCGCTGTTGCGGTGATGGCGATGGTGGGAGGTCTGGCCTTGCCCGAGACGTCCAGGGTTTCGTTGCATGATGTGGCTGTTGCGGGCAAAGAGGCGGCGGTGACTTCAGTGCAGACGCACGCATAACGCCTCATCTGCCGATCGCTCACGACCGCCGTGTTCTTACCGCTGGCTGAACAGGTTTACAAAAACGCAACAAAACGTGGCACTCCTGCCCTGAAAAATGGCACATTGGCGCGCCCTGGTACGCGTGACACATCTTGTAATCATCCGTCCGGGGACACCCGAAAATCTTTTATGGATGAATTTCATGGCGACCAGTGCTCAGCCAGGTGCGGCGACGGCCACGACAACCCCACATTCCAGTCCGTTGGTAATGCGCATCATCGGTGCCGTTGCCCTTGCGCACCTGATCAATGACCTGATCCAGGCGATCCTGCCGTCGATCTACCCGATGCTCAAGGCCAGCTACGACCTGAGTTTCACCCAGATCGGCCTGATCACCCTGACGTTTCAGATCACGGCGTCATTGCTGCAACCTTGGGTCGGGTATTACACGGACCGCCATCCCAATCCGTTGGTACTGCCGGTGGGCTCGATCTGCACGCTGATCGGCATCATGATGATGTCGATGGCAGGCAGCTTTCCTCTGATTCTGCTCGCCGCTGCGCTGATCGGCATCGGCTCGTCCACCTTTCATCCGGAAGCGTCGCGCATCGCACGACTGGCATCGGGGGGGCGTTTCGGGCTGGCGCAATCGACGTTTCAGGTCGGTGGCAACACCGGTTCGGCGTTCGGCCCTTTGCTGGCGGCCGCGATCATCATTCCGTTTGGGCAGGGCAATGTGGCCTGGATCGGTCTGTTTGCGCTGTTCTCCTTGGGGCTGCTTTATGCGATCAGCCGCTGGTATCGCGCGCACCTGACGCTGTTCAAGCTCAAGGCCGGGCAGGCGGCGACCCACGGTCTGTCGAGAAAACGGGTCATCGCCTCACTGGCCGTGCTGGCGTTTCTGGTGTTCTCCAAGTTTTTCTACATGACCAGCCTGACCAGCTATTTCACGTTCTACCTGATCGAGAAGTTCGACCTTTCGGTGGCCAGCTCGCAGTTGCACCTGTTCCTGTTTCTGGGGGCGGTGGCGGCGGGGACGTTCTTTGGCGGCCCGATCGGCGACAAAATAGGCCGTAAAGCGGTTATCTGGTTTTCCATCCTCGGCGCGGCACCTTTCACGCTGGCGCTGCCTTATGCGGATCTGTTCTGGACCAGTGTGCTGAGCGTGATCATCGGCTTCGTGCTGGCCTCGGCGTTCTCCGCCATTGTGGTCTACGCCCAGGAACTGGTGCCGGGCAACGTTGGCATGATCGCCGGTCTTTTTTTCGGCCTGATGTTTGGCTTCGGCGGCATCGGTGCCGCTTTGCTCGGCAGCCTGGCTGACAGCCACGGCATCCTGTTCGTGTACAACCTGTGTTCCTATCTGCCGCTGCTTGGCATTCTCGCGATTTTCCTGCCCCGGACTAAATGATGCTTATAGCAACGCTGATTTTCCTGTTCACTATCACGCTCGTCATCTGGCAGCCCAAGGGGCTCAGTGTCGGATGGAGCGCGGTGCTCGGAGCGGTACTGGCGTTGCTGACCGGTGTGGTCCATCTCAGTGATATCGCGGTGGTGTGGGGCATCATCTGGAACGCCACTGCCACCTTCATTTCTCTGATCATCATCACCTTGCTGCTGGATGAGGCAGGCTTCTTTTCCTGGGCAGCGCTGCATGTGGCGCGTTGGGGCAACGGCAAGGGGCGGCGTCTGTTTGCACTGTTCGTGCTGTTCGGCGCGCTGGTGTCGGCGCTGTTCGCCAACGATGGCGCGGTACTGATCCTGACGCCCATCGTGATCGCTATGATGCTGGCGCTGCGCTTTTCCCCGGCCTCAACCCTGGCTTTCGTCATGGCTGCCGGGTTCATTTCCGACACCGCGAGCCTGCCGTTGGTGGTGTCGAACCTGGTGAACATCGTGTCGGCCGACTATTTCAAGATCGGCTTCAACCGCTATGCGGCGGTGATGGTGCCCGTCAATCTGGTCAGCGTTGCCGCGACGCTGGCGGTGTTGATGCTGTATTTCCGTCGTGACATTCCCCGCGATTTCGATCCCGATCAACTGGAGAAGCCGGAAACCTCGATCAAGGACCGTGCGACCTTCATGGCTGGCTGGTGGGTGCTGTTGATTCTGCTGGTGGGCTGCTTTGCGCTTGAACCGCTGGGGATTCCAATCAGTGCGATTTCGGCGACTTGCGCGGTGCTGTTGCTGGGCATTGCCGCCAAGGGACATACCATTTCCACGCTCAAGGTGATGAAGGAAGCACCGTGGCACATCGTGGTGTTCTCGCTGGGTATGTACCTGGTGGTCTACGGATTGCGCAATGCCGGGCTGACCGGCTACCTGGCCAGCCTGCTGGACTGGTTCGCCGGTTACGGCATCTGGGGCGCGGCAATGGGCACGGGTGTGATGACCGCATTTCTGTCGTCGATCATGAACAATATGCCGACCGTGCTGATCGGTCTGTTGTCCATCGAGGCAAGCCACGCGACCGGTGCCATTCAGGAGGCGATGATTTATGCCAACGTGATCGGCAGCGACCTGGGGCCGAAAATCACGCCCATCGGCAGTCTGGCGACCCTGCTCTGGCTGCACGTTTTGCAACGCAAGGGCATCAATATCGGCTGGGGTTATTACTTCAAGGTCGGCATTGTGCTGACCCTGCCGGTGTTGTTGATCACACTGGCGGCGCTGGCAGTGCGACTGGGTTGAACGGTTGACTGGTGTCGGCCAGGTTCGGCCACAGGTCTGATACCAGAAACAATCGCTCCGCTTCTTCCCATTCACCGTCGGCATTTTCGGTCAGGCGCACCAGCAGTTGCGCAGGTGCCAGCGGGTCGAGCTGCATCAGCCAGTCTTGCAACTGATCATGGCTCCAGGCTTGGCGATAGTGTGCCGGGGCCAGCCAGGCGTGGCGGGGCAGTGGTTGCCAGCGACCCGATTCGCTTTGGACCATGAATCGCGTCCAGTCGCGCTGATACAGCCAGCGGCCTTTCAGGTGCTGGTGATGCGCGCCGGCGGGCGGATCGGCAGGTCCCGGCCACGGGTAAAGCAGATAGCCGCCCAGCCACAGCTCGGCGCTGAACGCCTCGACGCCCAGTGCCGCCAACGTCGGACGACTCTCAGAACGTGAAGAAATCGGCAATTGGTGTTGGCTCAGGTGCGCAAGTTTGCGGTCCAGCCGGTCATGAGAGCCTGGGCCCAGCCATTGCGCCGGGTCGCTGCCGTCGCCGTCCTGCGGGCCAAGGTACAGCTTGATCGCCAGTTCCACGTGATGCACGCCGTCTCGGTCGCGCAGCAGCATGTCCAGCTCTCCCAGCGTCTTTCCGCCCAGCCGGATCGGCAGGTTGGCTGCAATGATCTCCACGCCCGGCGCGTGCTGCACGGCAAACTGCCAGAGCCTTTCGTAATAACGTCCCAGCCGGCGGGTGGAGGCCTGTGCGATCCATTGCTCCAGTGCGCGGCTGTCCTGATCCAGCCGACGCAGGAAGTCGGCCAGTTTTTGAGGGGCCTGGACCCAGTCGCTCCCGGTCAGTGGATGGCGTTGCGGCCAAGGCGCTGCGTGCAGCATGGGCGGCGCAAGAATGACCCACGCAAGGTCGCGCACCTCAGGGTGTCGCAGCTGACGGGGAAGGTCGATCAGGCCCGGGAATAAAGTCATTTACCGAGAATAGCCTGAGTTGGGTCTGGCCGGTGCAGCGTTTTTCAGGCCCATGCCCAGGCTTGGGCTTGGGCTTGGGCTTGGGGCGACGGCCGTTGCTTCGCCACCGTGACAGGCTTATCTTGTTGATGGCCTTTTAATACGATCTGTATTCCGGGCGATTCGTTGCAGCAGTCTTGAAAGACCCGTTTGCCACCACCGATGCAGTGCGGCGTGCGGAACGATCAGTGCGGATGTCAGGTTTCAAGGCCTGGGGTTGTTTATGAACGTTGAGATACAGGCCCGAATAAAACGTCTGCTTTCGCCTGCAGTTGCCCTTGCACAATGCCTGGCCATCCTGTGCTGGTTCGTTGTGCTGGCCGTAACGCCCGACGTTCATTACGGCGCACTGGAAGTCATGCTGACTCTTGGGCTGCTATCGACCTGCGCGTTGCAGTATCACGCACGTCATTTCAGGGTATGGCGTCTGGCAGGCATTCTGTTCGTGATCGTGGTCGCCTGCTGTTTTGCCAGAGCCAGCCAGCTGAACAGCGCAATGGGCATCAATTGGGCCTTGCCCATTGCGGTGATGATTATTCTCGGGTCGACGCTGTTGATGGTTTACACCCGGGATTATGTGTTGGTCACGATGCTGTCCTGGCTGATTCTTTCTCCGGCCCAGGGCGTTCAGGCCGACGCTGTCGCGTATGTCTTCATCGCTCTGTTGTTCATCGCATCCACCAGCCTCGGCATTCTGCTCAATCACACCTACACCCGTACGCTGCGCAACGTGCTGACGCTGGAAAGTCAGTTTCGCCAGCTGTCCCTGACCGATCACCTTACGGAAATACTCAATCGCCGGGCGTTGATGGAATCGCTGGAGCGGCATTTGATCGCCCGCAGCGCCGGGTACTTTCTGATGCTGGACATCGATGACTTCAAGCACATCAATGATCAGTCCGGTCACGACGCCGGTGATGAGGTCCTGCGGGTGATGGCTTCATGCCTGAAGCGTACACCGGGCAGTATTGACTACGGTCGCCTGGGAGGCGAAGAGTTCGGCGTGATTCTGCCGGTCTGCAGTGCAGACGAGGCTCGGGATTACGTGATCAGTTTGCTGAACACCATCCGGCACACTGAAACCTGTTACCCGTTTTCCTGCAGTGCAGGAATGGCCGATATCGATGCCACGCTGAGCAGTTTTCAAGTGCTCAAGACCGCCGACCTTAACCTGTATCAAGCCAAGAACGCCGGGAAGAACAGGGCGTTCTGGAGAGGCGTGTCACTGGCGGGATCGTCGTCGCACGACCTGCCCGGCGAGGCTGAACCCATGCCTTGCGAGGTGCCTGCAACCGGCGCAGGTGTCTGACCGGCGCGTGGCGCGCGCATGTCCGTTTGCCGCTGCGCGGTCCTTTCGCCCATAATCCCTGCTTTGAAGCCGTATCGAACCCGCAGCAGGAGTCCCATGGAGCAATTTCGCAATATCGGCATCATCGGTCGCCTGGGCAGTGTTCAGGTGCTGGATACCGTGCGCCGCCTGAAGAAATTCCTGTTGGAGCGGCACCTTCACGTCATTCTCGAAGAGACGATTGCCGAAGTGTTGCCGGGCCACGGCCTGCAGACATCATCGCGCAAGATGCTTGGTGAGGTGTGCGACATGGTGATCGTGGTCGGCGGTGACGGCAGTTTGCTGGGCGCGGCGCGGGCTCTGGCCAGGCACAACGTGCCGGTGCTGGGCATCAACCGTGGCAGCCTGGGTTTCCTGACCGACATCCGTCCCGACGAGCTGGAGGTCAAGTGCGCCGAGGTGCTCGACGGGCATTATCTGGTCGAGAACCGTTTTCTGCTGCAAGCCGAGGTGCGTCGTCATGGCGAGGCGATCGGGCAGGGCGATGCGCTCAACGATGTGGTGCTGCACCCCGGCAAATCGACGCGCATGATCGAATTTGAGATCTACATCGACGGCCAGTTCGTGTGCAGTCAAAAGGCCGACGGTCTGATCGTCGCCACACCGACCGGCTCCACCGCCTATGCGCTGTCTGCGGGCGGACCGATCATGCACCCCAAGCTCGACGCCATTGTCATCGTGCCGATGTACCCGCACACGCTGTCCGGCCGGCCAATCGTGGTCGATGGCAACAGTGAGCTGAAGATCGTGGTCGCCAAGGACATGACCATCTACCCGCAGGTGTCCTGCGACGGGCAGAACCATTTCACCTGCGCGCCCGGTGACACCATCACGGTCAGCAAGAAGCCGCAGAAGCTGCGCCTGATTCATCCTCTGGACCACAATTATTACGAAGTCTGCCGCACCAAGCTCGGCTGGGGCAGCCGGCTCGGTGCTGGAGGCGACTGATGATCGATCCGGCGCGTGGCTACGATCTGATCGGTGACGTGCATGGGTGTGCCCATACCCTGGAGCATCTGCTGGAGCTTCTCGGTTACCGCCTGCAGGCTGGCGTCTGGCGCCATCCTGAGCGCATCGCGATCTTTCTCGGTGACATCATTGACCGTGGCCCTCGCATCCGCGAGGCGTTGCATATCGTTCACGACATGGTTCAGGCCGGTCAGGCGTACTGCATCATGGGCAACCATGAGTTCAACGCGCTGGGCTGGGAAACACCTGCACTGCCTGAAAGCGGCCACCGGTTCGTGCGTGAACACACGCCGCGCCACGCCAAACTGATCGGCGAGACGCTTTCGCAGTTTGAGCGACACCCCGATGAGTGGACCGCCTTCGTCGAGTGGTTCTACGAGCTGCCGCTGTACCTGGACGCGGAGCGTTTCCGCGTGGTGCATGCCTGCTGGGACGCGACCCTGATCGATCCTTTGCGCGGCCTGCACGGCAACGGCTGTATCGACAAGGACTTCGTCCAGGCCTCGGCTGTGCCTGGCAGTTTCGCCAGCAATGTGTTCAACCGTCTGCTGCGCGGCACTGACATGCGCCTGCCGCATGGCTTGACCCTGACCGGTGGTGACGGTCTGACCCGTGCCTTTTTCCGGACCAAATTCTGGGAAGACGATCCGCAGACCTATGGCGACATCGTGTTTCAGCCCGATGCGTTGCCCGAGGGCGTGGCCAAGACGCCATTGTCGACATCGGAAAAGAACGCATTGCTGCGTTACGCAAGCGACGAGCCGATGCTGTTTGTCGGCCATTACTGGCGCAGCGGCATCCCCGCACCGATCCGGCCAAACCTGGCCTGCCTGGATTACAGCGCCGTGCTTTACGGCAAATTGGTCGCCTATCGGCTGGATCAGGAAACACAGATCGATCCGGACAAATTTGTCTGGGTCGATGTACAGCGTCCCGAGGTTTCACGATGAGTCCTGTTGCAGCCCTGCGTTTGCCATTGACCGCTGATCTGAGTGGCTTTGTCAGCCTGTTGCATCGGTTACAGATCCCTCACCGGGTCAGCGAAGAGGTGGGTGAGCAAGTGCTCTGGGTGCCGGACTCGGGCGAGCTGGCACAGGACGTGCGCGAACTGTACGAGCGCTTCCCCCACGGCGATGAAGCGTTTCAATCGGCAGGCAGTACGCAGGAACCCGTGACCGGCGGCCCTGGCCTCATGTATCAGTTGCGACGTTGCCCGGTGACGGCGCTGGTATTGCTGCTGACGCTGTTGGTGGCAGGCCTGACGCTGTTGGGGGATAACCTGGAAGCCATTCGCTGGCTGACGTTCCTGGACTTCCGGGTTCAGGGCGATTACGCGACTTTCCTGCCGCTCGAAAACACGCTTGCCAGTGGTCAGTGGTGGCGGATCGTGTCGCCGATGCTGATCCACTTCGGGGTCCTGCACCTGGCCATGAACGGCATGTGGTACTGGGAGCTGGGTCGGCGCATCGAGATTCGTCAGGGCAGTTGGCAGTTGCTGGGGCTGACACTGCTGTTTTCGGCGTTTTCCAACTATGTTCAATACCTGTCATCGGGCCCCAGTCTGTTTGGTGGCTTGTCGGGTGTGTTGTACGGGTTGCTGGGCCATTGCTGGATTTTTCAATGGCTGGCGCCGAACCCCATTTACCGTCTGCCACGCGGCGTGCTGGTGTTGATGCTGGTGTGGCTGGGCCTGTGCCTGTCCGGCCTCGTGAGCATGCTGGGCTTCGGCGAAATCGCCAACGGAGCCCATGTTGGCGGCCTGATCATCGGTTGTGTCACCGGCCTGCTGGGTGGTGCGCTCGCGCGCCGCAAAGCCTAAAATTGCCCGCTATTTTCTGGAGTGCGCCATGTCGTCTTTTGTAGAAATGATTGAAAACATCACCCCGGACATCTACGAGAGCCTGAAACTGGCTGTAGAAATCGGCAAATGGTCCGACGGTCGCAAACTGACCCAAGAGCAGCGTGAGCTGTCGCTGCAGGCGTTGATCGCCTGGGAAGCGCAGAACCTGCCTGAAGACCAGCGCACCGGTTACATGGGGCCACAGGAGTGCTCGTCCAAGTCGGCGCCTGTGCCCAATATTCTGTTCAAATCGGATGCCATCCATTGATTGAGATTGGTCGCGGAGCCGTTAACAAAATGTCAGTGCGCCAGGACGAGTCGTCGCTGGTGCAATACGCTTTTCGCCTGGGCGACACTGAGATCGCCGTCAACCCGCTGATCGGCAAGACGGTGCGCCTAGAGTTTCTGGGCGCGATTCATTGCAGCCACTGCGGTCGCAAGACCAAGTCCAGCTACAGCCAGGGTTATTGCTACCCGTGCATGCTTAAGCTGGCGCAGTGTGATGTCTGCATCATGAGCCCGGAAAAATGCCATCACGATCAAGGCACCTGCCGTGACCCGTCGTGGGGCGAGCAGTTTTGCATGACGGATCACATCGTTTACCTGGCCAACTCGTCGGGCGTGAAAGTGGGCATTACCCGCTCCACGCAATTGCCCACCCGCTGGCTGGATCAGGGCGCGAGCCAGGCGCTGCCGATACTGCGGGTCGCGACGCGTCAGCAGTCCGGCTTCGTAGAAGACCTGCTGCGCAGTCAGGTCGCCGACCGCACCAACTGGCGCGCCTTGCTCAAGGGCGATGCTCAGCCGGTAGACCTCAAGGCCATTCGCCAGGAGCTGTTCGACACCTGCGGCGCGGGCCTACTGGGATTGCAAGAACGATTCGGTCTGCACGCCATCCAATTACTTCATGACGCCGAACCCGTCGAGTTTCGCTACCCGGTCGAGGCTTATCCGACCAAGATCGTGAGCTTCAACCTGGACAAGAACCCGATTGCCGAGGGCACGCTGCTGGGGATCAAGGGCCAATACCTGATTTTCGATACCGGCGTGATCAATATTCGCAAATACACGGCCTACCAGCTGGCCGTGCATCAGTAAAAGGATTCCAGCATGCGCACCGAACAACCGACCATGATCTACCTGAAGGATTATCAGGCGCCCGAGTACCTTATCGATGAGACGAACCTGACGTTCGAGCTGTTCGATGACCACTCGCTGGTTCACGCGCAACTGGTCATGCGCCGCAACCCTGTGCGCGGCGCCGGTCTGCCTCCGCTGGTGCTGGACGGTCAGCATCTGGAACTGCTATCGGTGAACCTGGACGATGTCGAACTGACAGCGGCCGATTACCAATTGACGGAAGACCACCTGACCCTGCATCCCAAGGCAGAACGTTTCACGGTCGACAGCACGGTGCGCATTCACCCGGAAACCAACACCGCACTGGAAGGCCTGTACAAGTCCAGCGGCATGTTTTGCACCCAGTGCGAGGCTGAAGGCTTCCGCAAGATCACCTATTACCTTGATCGCCCTGACGTGATGAGCAAATTCACCACCACCGTCAGCGCCGAAAAACACAGCTTCCCGATTCTGCTTTCCAACGGCAACCCGGTGGCCAGCGGCGAGGAAGACGATGGCCGTCACTGGGCGACCTGGGAAGACCCGTTCATGAAGCCCGCCTACCTGTTCGCCCTGGTGGCAGGTGATTTGTGGTGCGTCGAAGACACCTTCACCACCCTGAGCGATCGGGTAGTGACCCTGCGCATCTATGTCGAGCCGGAAAACATCGACAAGTGCCAGCACGCCATGAACAGCCTCAAAAAATCCATGCGCTGGGACGAAGAAACCTACGGTCGCGAATACGACCTGGATATCTTCATGATCGTTGCGGTCAACGATTTCAACATGGGCGCAATGGAGAACAAGGGCCTCAACATCTTCAACTCCAGCGCCGTGCTCGCCCGTGCCGAAACCGCCACCGATGCTGCACACCAGCGCGTCGAGGCCATCGTGGCGCATGAATATTTCCACAACTGGTCGGGCAACCGCGTGACGTGCCGTGACTGGTTCCAGCTGTCACTCAAGGAAGGCTTCACGGTCTACCGCGACGCCGGTTTCTCCGCCGACATGAACTCGGCCACGGTCAAGCGCATGCAGGACGTCGCTTTTCTGCGCACTCACCAGTTCGCCGAAGACGCAGGCCCGATGGCGCATGCGGTACGCCCGGACAGCTTCATCGAGATCTCCAACTTCTACACCCTGACCGTGTACGAGAAGGGCTCTGAAGTGGTCGGCATGCTGCACACCCTGTTGGGCGCTGACGGCTTCCGTAAAGGCAGCGATCTGTATTTTGAGCGTCATGACGGCCAGGCTGTTACTTGCGACGACTTCATCAAGGCAATGGAAGACGCCAATGGTGTCGACTTGACCCAATTCAAGCGCTGGTACAGTCAGGCGGGCACGCCACGTCTGGCCGTCAGCGAGTCCTATGACAGCGCTGCGGGCACCTACAGCCTGACCTTCCGCCAAACCTGCCCGAGCACACCGGGTCAGCCGGGCGATCAGAAGCAGCCGTTCGTGATTCCGGTCGAGCTGGGCCTGCTGGACAGCCAGGGCAACGACATCGCACTGCGCCTGACGGGCGAAACTGCAGCCACCGGCACCACCCGCGTGCTGTCGGTGACCGAGGCGGAGCAGACCTTTACCTTCGTTGATGTGGCCGAAAAGCCGCTGCCTTCGTTGCTGCGTGGCTTCTCCGCGCCGGTCAAACTCAGCTTCCCTTATGACCGCGACCAATTGATGTTCCTGATGCAGCACGACAGCGACGGCTTCAACCGCTGGGATGCCGGTCAGCAACTCTCGGTGCAGGTGCTGCAGGAAATGATCGCTCAGCATCAGCAGGGTCAGGCACTGGTCATGGATCAGCGTCTGGTGACGGCGCTGGGCACTGTGCTGGCAGACGAGCAACTGGATCAGGCGATGGTGGCGGAAATGCTCTCGCTGCCGGGTGAGGCGTACCTGACTGAAATCAGCGACGTGGCCGACGTCGAGGCGATTCATGCGGCGCGCGAGTTTGCCCGTCAGCAATTAGCGGACAGCCTGTTCGACGGCCTGTGGGCGCGTTATCAGGCCAACCGTGAAATCTCCAAGGTTACGCCTTATGTCCCTGAGGCCGAGCACTTCGCCCGTCGCGCCTTGCAGAACATCGCGCTGTCGTACCTGATGCTCAGCGGCAAGTCAGAGGTACTCGCTGCGACCATCGACCAGTTCGACACCAGCGACAACATGACCGAGCGCCTCACCGCGCTGGCCGTGCTGGTCAACTCACCGTTCGAAGACGAGCGCGCCAAGGCGCTGGCTGTGTTTGCGGAGAACTTCAAAGACAACGCGCTGGTCATGGATCAGTGGTTCAGCGTACAGGCCGGCAGCACCCAGCCGGGCGGCCTGCAGCGGGTCAAGGCGTTGATGCAGCACCCTGCGTTCAACATCAAGAACCCGAACAAGGTTCGCGCCCTGATCGGAGCGTTCGCCGGACAGAACCTGATCAACTTCCATGCAGCGGATGGCTCGGGCTACCGCTTCCTGGCCGATCTGGTGATCGAGCTGAATGGCTTTAACCCACAGATCGCGTCCCGCCAACTGGCACCGCTGACCCGCTGGCGCAAATACGACAGCGCCCGTCAGGCGCTGCTGAAGGCCGAGCTGGAGCGCATTCTTGCTTCGGGCAATCTGTCGCCGGATGTGTATGAAGTGGTCAGCAAGAGCCTGGCCGAGTAAAGGTCAAAAGGCTGAGGGGTGTGATGTCGCACCCTGAACAAGAGGGCTGTTCGCTAACGTGGATGGCCCTTTTTATTGGCGCTGGATCCACTGGCTCATTCAATGGAACGGCTCTGGTGGGAGTGAGCTTGCTCACGAAAGGGCCGTGATGTTGAGTAGACATTTAATTAGTAGGCGCGCGCTTGCTTGCGACGGCGTCATTCCGGTCAATGATGTGCTGTCAGAAAGATTGAGTCGTGGGCAAGCTCAGCCTCATAACCACGCTGAAGGCTCCCTCTGAGCGTGTCGACCAGAGGCTGACGATCTATTCCAGCCTCACTTAGCGACATGTCCTACGAAAATACTCACATGTGATGTATATCCAGCCAAGAAAACTTCTGATACGTTGCTCACCAGTTTCGCGGCCATACACAAGGGGAAGCGCCAATGCCTCGTAAAACCCAAGGCGATAACGCAACCGTCCCGGCTAAGGCATCGAAGAGCTCTACCGACTACATGCGTGAAATGCGTCTGCGACTCAAGGACGCCGGGCTGGTCAAGCGGGAGTTCTGGATCCGGCCCGAGAACGTCGATGCCCTGAGGGGAATCGAGAAAGCGTTAAGACAGCCCTTTTTGGGTGACAGGATCAAACTGGAGGATTTCATGACCGAGAACACCAACTGGACGATCAGCTCTCTGCAAAAGGCCTTGGCCGAACTGGACCTGGTGACCGAGGGCAAGATCGAGATGGGCGTGATCGACGGCGATGGCGCCGGCATCAAATTGACGATGGCCGATTTCGGTGATCTGCCTATCTACATCGCGGTCGAAGGCGATCAGATTCTGGCCGACGCGACGCTGGTGGAAGTGAACAAGATCAAGGATGTCGCCATCTTCAACGGTGAAGTACTGCGCAGTCGTGACCTGTTTCCCCTGTCGTCGGTGGGTATCGAAAAGCTGGCTGACGGTCAGGAAGTCTACTGCCTGTTTGGCGCATTGAGCGCCGCGTCTTCGCTCACAGTGATTGTTCAGGAAATTCTGACCCTCGCGGACAACGTGATCCGTGCGGCCGAAGCCTTCGAAGATCACTTCATTTACTGAACATCCCTGTCAGGAGCAATGCATTCATGACAACAAGCATCTGGAAAAAACTGGTGACTGCCGTTCGCGGTGGCGCCTCCGAAGTGGGCGAGTCGATTGCCGACGCCAATGCCATCCGCATTCTGGATCAGGAAATCCGCGACGCGGACAATGCGCTGGTCAAGGCTCGCGATGGCCTGATCACCATCAAAGCCAAGCAAAAGCTCTCGGCACAGCGTCTTGAAGAACACGCCACCAGTATCGCCAACTGGGAAGGCCGCGCGATGCAGGCCCTGAACAAGGGTGAAGAAGCGCTGGCCGTGGAATGTGCCACGAAAATTGCCGAGATCGAAGCCCTGCGAGATCAGGAAAAGGAACTGGCCGACCAGTTCAGCAAGCAGGTCAGCCTGTTGCAGGACCAGGTGCTGAAAGCCGAGTCGCGTATCAAAAGCCTCAAGCAGCAGGTCGAAATGGCCAAGGCCCGCGAAACCGTCCAGAAGGCTCGGGTGGCCACGGCGACCGCTACCGGCGGTGCCAGCGGCGCGGTCGAGACGGCTGTCGGCTCGCTGGCCCGCCTCAAGCAACGTCAGGATGAGCAGGACGCCAAACTTGAAGCCGCTGAAGAGCTGGCCAACCAGTCCAGCGGCAGCGATCTGGAACGCCGTCTTCAGGAAGCAGGCATTGGTGCCAAGAGCGGCGGTGCAGATGATGTGCTGGCGCGCCTGAAAGCCAAAAGCCAGACGCCTGCACAGTAAGCGTTCCGACCAGACCGGAGAGGGGGCTGGATGAGCTTTTCGGCACGATTGAAAGTCATCCTCGCGCTGTCGCTGTTGCTGGTCGGGGTGCAGTTGGTGAACGCGATCTCGGCGGGCAACCTTGTCACCTATGGGATCATTCCACGTACGGTTTCAGGCTTGCAGGGCATTGTGTTTGCGCCCTTCATTCATGGTTCGTTCCGGCATCTGCTGGGCAACCTGTTGCCTTTCATGGTGTTGAGCTGGCTGGTGGCGACAGAAGGGGTGAAGCGCTATGCCTGGGTAGCCGGGCTGGTCTGTCTCTTGGGCGGCTTGCTGGTCTGGTTGTTTGGACGCGTGAGCATTCACGTCGGTGCAAGTGGCTTGATATTCGGCCTCTGGACCTATCTACTGGCGCGTGCGTGGTATCAGCGCAGTTTGATCAGCCTGTTGCTGGCCGTGATTGCACTGGTGGGCTACAGCGGATTGATCTATGGATTCTTCCCCGTACCCGGTGTTTCGTTTGAGTCGCATCTGGCCGGTGCGCTCGCAGGCGTCTGTGTGGCGTGGCTGATGCATTCGAAAGCGTTACTGGCTGAGACGACCTGACGGTTTTTAAAGTGCGTGCTGTGGATTGCGGGTCGTAATGGCGACCTGTCCGGAATGGAACCTGACTCATGGATTTGCACGCATGACCCTGTTGCTGTTACTGCGGCGTCACACTTCGGTGTTCTTCGAACGGTTCGGTTGGGCGGGCATCGGCGTCCTGTTGATGACGCATTACAGTGTTTCCTGGCTGCTGCTGACGCTGGCGGGCGAGGAACACCTCGTTCAAGGCGCCGACTTCACGTATTTCTACCTCACCACTGCGACCACGGTCGGGTACGGCGACCTGTCGCCGAAATCCGGCTGGGGCAAGATCATTACCACCACCTGGATCATGCTGGGCGGTATCGCGTTGCTGACAACGGTCATTGGCAAGGCGTCGACGTCGGTCGGTGACATCTGGAGAAGAAACATGAAAGGACAGGGCGACTGCTCGGCACTCACCGGCCATACCGTGCTCATCGGCTGGGACGGCGAGTCCAGTGAACGCATCGTCGAGCTGCTTGGCCAGGATGCGTCCACCAGCCGCACAGGCCTTGTGATCTGTGACTCGATCATCATCGACAACCCGATGCCGGGTCGGGCCTCGTTCATCAAGGGCGTCTCGCTGGATTCGCCCTTGGTGCTGTTGCGCGCCGGCGTCATCGGCGCGCAGCGGATTCTGGTGCATACGCAGTCCGACAGCCTGACCCTGGCCATCGTGCTGACCCTCAAGAGCTTGGGGCCGACCGGCCATGTGGTGGCGCACTTCAACAATTCCGAGCGGGCGGCGCTGGCCAGAACCTATGCCCCCGAACTGGAATGCACCTCCAACATGGCCATCGAAATGCTGGTCCGTGCCGCTCAGGACCCAGGCTCCAGTTCGGTGATTACCGAACTGTTGTGCATCGGCGAGGGTGCCACGCAATTTCGCCATGTGCTGCCGCACGATTACACTTCGTCCTGTGGCGATCTTTACATGCGTCTGCGACAGGATTTCAATGCAACGCTGATTGGTTATCGCACCTCGTCTGCAGCACAGTTCCAGATCAATCCCGCCAATGATGTAGCGGTCCGGGGCGGGGAAATTTTCTACATTGCCTCCAGTCGATTACAAGGAAATGCGCTATGAGTTGGTTCAAACGTGCCCTGGGCCTGGAAGCACCCAACACCTCGGTGGGGAACGTCGGCACGCCGGTTTCTTCCAGCCCGTTGGGCCTGTCATCCGGGCGCATGCTGTGCCTGGACGCCTCATTGAAGATGTTGCTCGATGGCCATTCCTATGTGGTCGTTCCGGGCGACGAAAAAATCTGTGCGGTCGGCCGCATCGATCTGGGCCAGTCGCTGGTGCTGCAACGTTTCTATCTCGACGACGAAGACTATTTTCTGCAGGTGGTCACTGACGGCCCGACCCCTGAGGATATTCAGGACATCATCCTGTTCGGCTATTACAGTGCATCGCCCATCACCAGCAAGGATGAGCTGCTGCGCCTGACCGGGCCTGCGTCGAAAATCGGCCTGCCGACCTACGAACACGAAGGCGAAGTGTTCGAAAGGCAGTGGGGCACCGAAGCCGGGCAGACCGAGCTGACGCCGCTGGACGAAGACATCGTCAGTCCTGACGGGGCCTACCGCGTCAAACACTTGAGCATGCTCTACGCCCGTGAAACCGGTCTGATCAATCGTCGTGAGTTTCTGCTGTTTTCGGTCGAGGAAGACGAGGCGGGTGACATAACCCTCACCACGGCCGTTGGCGTGACGCTGCAATCCACTGACATCAACGTTCTATGACAAGGAAATCCTCATGATCGACGCGCTTCGTATGTCGCTCAACGCCACCGCGGTGTTTGGTTTTGTGCTGTACATTCTGGTGGCGGCCATTCTGTTCGCCCTGTTCCAGTTCATCTACAGCCGCATCACGCCGCACAAGGAGTTCGCGCTGATCCGCGAGAACAACAGCGCTGCGGCACTGGCGTTGGGCGGTTCGCTGATCGGGTTTGCCCTTCCAGCCAGCAACATCATCACCTACAGCATCAGCATTCTGGACGTCATTGTCTGGGTGGTGATTGCCGCTGTGGTGCAGCTGGCGGCATTCGGCGTGACCAGTCTGGTGCTCAAGGGCCTGTCGACCCGCATTGCCAAAGGCGAAATGGCAGCTGCGATTTACTCTGCCAGCGTTGCGATCAGCGTCGGTCTTCTCAACGCAGCCTGTATGACCCCTTCGGTCTGACAGCGGCGACGGTCAAGGAGACTCACGATGAGACGCAGTTCAGTAAAACTGGTGCTCGCCAGTACGCTGCCATTGGCCCTTGCAGGCTGTGGTTCAAGTGACGAGCCGAACTTCAAGGCCCAGGCCAACTTCAAATCCGTTCAGGAATGCGCTGACGCCAAGGTCCCGGTGGATGTGTGTTCGGATGCCTACATGCAGGCGCTGTCCGATCACCGTCGCATCGCGCCGACCTATGACGATAAGGCTTCCTGCGACGCCGACTTCGTCCCGGATTACTGCCAGGTCACCTCGGATGGCAAGTACATGCCAAAACTGGGCGGCTTCGAGCTGGGGTTCGAGGGCAACGTGCCCAAGGATGCCCTGGACCGAGCCAATCAGGCCGTGGCCCAGTCTGCGCCTGCCGGCATGAGCGGTACGAGCGGCCTGCTGACCGGTCTGCTGATTGGCAACCTGATGAGTAACGGGTTTGGCGGCAATCGTTACTACTCGCAGCCGATTTACCAGACACGCGATGACCGCAATGGGGGCGGAGGCGGCGGGTATTACGGTTCCACGCTGTCCAGTCAGATGGACCGTGGCAAAACCTTCGGCAACTCGACGCAGGCCCGCTCCAATTCCGGCAGCTACAACAAGAGCACCTTGGGCCGCAGTCTGGGCAGTTCGGGCTCCGGGTCGTCAGTCTCCTCGACGATCTCGCGGGGCGGTTTCGGCAGCCAGGCCTCGGCACGCAGCGGCTGGGGTGGCAAGAGCAGCAGCGGCAGCAGCTTCGGAGGCTGATGAGTCGGCCATGAAAAAGATCAGCATCGAAGAACGGCCTGACTGGCGAGCCACCGTCGAGCGTGAGGGATTCAACTTCCACACCATCGACGGTGAACGCTATTGGGATGAGCGCGGATATTACCTGTTCACGGAGCAGCAGATTACCCGCGATCTCGAATCGCCGACCCAGGAACTGCATCACATGTGCCTGGATGCGGTAGAGCGGATCGTGGAGAGTGAAGAGCTGCTTGGCCAGCTTGCGATTCCCGACGCCTTCTTCGACCTGATCCGCACGTCATGGAAACAAGGTCATCCGCACCTGTACGCCCGCTTTGACTTTGCCTATGACGGCACTGGCCCGGCCAAGATGTACGAAATCAATGCCGACACACCAACCAGTCTGATGGAAGCCGGGGCAGTGCAGTTGCTCTGGCTTGAAGAACAGATGCAGCGTGGCGTGCTGCCTGCCCGTGCGAGCCAGTTCAACTCCATTGCCGAGGACCTTGTGCGAGCCTTCGCCGAGTTCCCACGGCAAGGCCCGTTCCATTTTTCCTGCATGTCAGGGTCTGTCGAGGACCGTGGCACCACCGATTTTCTGCGCCGTATGGCTGGCCATGTGGGTATTGATGCGCGGCACATCGATATCGAAGACATCGGGCTGACCGGCGACGGGATTTTTGTGGATCTGGAGGGGCGGCCGATAGAGCGTCTGTTCAAGCTGCATGCCTGGGAGCATATTTTTCACGAGTCTTTCGGCGAGCACGTCGCGGCCAGTGGCACCCGGTTCGTGGAGCCTGCCTGGAAGGCCATCCTCAGCAACAAGGGCATCCTGCCGCTGCTGTGGCAATTCAATGAAGGTCATCCCAACCTGCTGGAGTCCCATGTGGATCGTGACTCTCGGCAGGGCGTGCCCCGAGGCTGGGTGCGCAAGCCGTATTTCTCGCGTGAAGGGGCCAATATCGAGATGCGCACGCCGGGCGATCAGGTGATTGCGGTGGATGGGCCTTATACCGACGCGCCTTACATCCTGCAGGCGTACTCGCCCTTGCCACGCTTCGGCGATAGTTACACGCTGATCGGTTCGTGGGTCATCGGCGATCTGGCGTCGGGTATCGGCATTCGTGAAGACGACAGCCTGATCACCAAGGACACCAGCCGCTTCCTGCCCCATGCCGTGATCGACTGACCGCGATCAGCCGCTTCTATATCAAGCCCGTTGATACCCCATCAATCACACTCAGGGCGCTTAACAAAAGATAACGACATCTCGATTGTCAGGCATTTGCAAAACTGCCTAGGATGGCGAGGCTTCCAAAAGGTACGGCCAGAGCGCTCGCGAGCGTACGAACGGGTCGCCCCAGAACCTGAATAACAATAAGAGGGGATAAGTCCATGAGTGAGCCTGTCTATCGGCGCACCCGGCTGCGCACGGGCATGTCCCTGGTTGTCCTGATGTCCTGCTCGATGATCGCACCGGTCATGGCAGCGTCCGACACGACGCCTGCTCCGGCGTCCGATCCCTCCGCCGTCTATGCCATCGAGTCTGCCAAGGCCTCACGGGGCCTGTTGCTGGATGTCGTCCATGCAGGGCCTCGACTGGTGGCGGTCGGGGATCACGGTCACATTCTTTATTCCGACGATCAGGGCAAAAGCTGGACGCAGGCCCGTGTGCCGACCCGTCAGTTGCTGACCGCTGTCTTTTTCGTCGATGAGCAGCACGGCTGGGCTGTTGGACACGATGCCCAGGTACTTGCCAGCAGCGATGGTGGCAAGAGCTGGACCAAACAGTTCGAAGACCTGGCGCGTGAAGCGCCACTTCTGGATGTCTGGTTCAAGGACCTTCAGAACGGCTTTGCCATCGGTGCCTATGGTGCGCTGCTGACCACCTCGGACGGCGGCCGGCACTGGGACGATGTCAGTGATCGTCTGGACAACGAAGACCAGTACCACCTCAACGGCATTACCCAGGTCAAAGACGCCGGGCTGTTCATCGTGGGCGAAGCGGGCAGCATGTTCCGCTCCCGTGATGAAGGGCAAACCTGGGAGAAGCTTGACGGCCCGTATCAGGGATCGCTGTTCGGCGTTATCGGCACGGCCAGCCCTTCGACGCTGCTGGCCTACGGCTTGCGCGGCAACCTGTTTCGCTCCGCCGACTTTGGCGACACCTGGCAGCCTATCGAGCTGAAAGGTGCGCGCGGGCCGCTGGAGTTCGGTCTGGCCAGTGCATCCCTGTTGGCCGACGGCTCCGTGGTGCTGGTCGGCAACGGCGGCAGCGTCATGCGCAGCAGTGATGACGGCGAAACGTTTCAGGTGTTCAACCGCCCCGACCGGATCTCTCTCTCGGGCGTTACCTCCAATCTTCAAGGCAATCTGATTCTGGTAGGACAAGGGGGCGTGCGCGTCACCTCGCCGACGGGCGCCGAGACGACCCAACAATAAGACCTTTCAGGGCGGGGACATTCAGGCATGACCAATCTTCAACACTCGCAGCATTCCGGCGATAAAGAGACCTTTCTCGAACGCCTGATCTTCACTCACCGCCCAGCCGTGATCATCCTCTGCCTGCTGGCCAGTATTTTCCTGTTCTGGCAGGCCACGCAGGTTCGGCCGTCCACCAGCTTCGAAAAAATGATTCCGCTGTCCCATCCGTTCATTCAGAACATGATGGCGCACCGCAACGACCTCGCGAATCTGGGCAACACCGTGCGTATCTCGGTGGAAGCCAAGGACGGCGATATCTTTTCCCAGTCGTACATGGAGACGCTACGTCAGATCAGCGACGAAGTGTTCTACATTCCCGGTGTCGACCGCTCGGGCCTGAAATCGCTGTGGAGCCCTAGCGTTCGCTGGACCGAAGTCACGGAGGAGGGCTTTGCCGGAGGCGAGGTGATTCCGCAGAGTTACAACGGTTCCGAAGCCAGCCTGGACCTGCTGCGCAACAACGTGCTCAAGTCCGGTCAGGTTGGACGGCTGGTGGCCAACGATTTCAAGTCGAGCATCATCGACGTGCCGTTGCAGGAGTCCTACCCGGATCCGGCGGATCAGGGCAAGTTGCTGGCGCTGGACTACCAGCAGTTCTCCCACCAGCTTGAAGAAAAGATTCGCGAAAAATACGAAGCGCAAAATCCCAACATCCAGATTCATATCGTCGGCTTCGCCAAGAAAGTAGGCGATCTGATCGACGGGCTGTTCATGGTGGTGATGTTTTTCGGTATCGCTTTTCTGATCACGCTGGTGTTGCTGATCTGGTTCACGCGCTGTATCCGCAGCACCATCGCGGTGCTGATCACCACGCTGATCGCGGTGATCTGGCAACTGGGCCTGATGCATGTGGTGGGGTTCGGCATCGATCCGTATTCGATGCTGGTGCCGTTCCTGATCTTTGCCATCGGGATCTCACACGGCGTGCAGAAAATCAACGGCATCGCCTTGCAATCCAGCGACGCCGACAACGCACTGACGGCTGCGCGGCGCACGTTCCGCCAGTTGTTTCTGCCCGGCATGATCGCGATTCTGGCCGATGCCGTGGGCTTCATCACGCTGCTGATCATCGACATTGGTGTGATTCGCGAGCTGGCCATCGGCGCATCCATCGGGGTGGCGGTGATCGTGTTCACCAACCTGATCCTGCTGCCAGTGGCGATTTCCTACGTGGGCATCAGCAAGCGGGCGATCACGCGCAGCAAGCAGGACGCGGTGTCCGAACATCCGTTCTGGCGATTGCTGTCCAATTTCGCCAGTGCCAAAGTTGCGCCGGTTTCCATCGTTCTGGCGCTGCTGGCCTTTGGCGGCGGCCTCTGGTACAGCCAGAACCTCAAGATCGGCGACCTGGATCAGGGGGCGCCGGAGCTACGTCCCGATTCACGCTACAACAAAGACAACGCATTCATCATCAACCACTACTCGACCAGTTCGGACGTGCTGGTGGTGATGGTCAAGACCCCAGCCGAGGGCTGTTCAGCCTATCCAACCATGTCGGCAATCAATGAGCTGGCCTGGAAAATGGAGAACACCCAGGGTGTACAATCAGCCATCTCGCTGGTGACGGTGTCCAAGCAAGTCATCAAGGGCATGAACGAGGGCAACCTGAAATGGGAGACCCTTTCACGCAACAAGAACGTGCTCAACAACTCGATCGCTCGCGCCGATGGCCTCTATAACAACACCTGTTCGCTGGCGCCGCTGCTGGTGTTCCTCAACGATCACAAGGCCGAAACCCTCGATCGCGCCGTGCATGCGGTGCAGGATTTCGCCAAGGAGAATAACCGCCCCGACATGCAGTTCCTGCTGGCAGCCGGTAACGCCGGTATCGAAGCGGCGACCAACGAAGTCATCAAGAAATCCGAGCTGACGATCCTGATTCTGGTCTACATCTGCGTGGCCGCCATGTGCATGATCACGTTCCGTTCCTGGGCGGCGACGCTGTGCATCGTGTTGCCGCTGGTGCTGACCTCGGTATTGGGCAATGCGCTGATGGCGTTCATGGGCATCGGCGTGAAGGTCGCAACCCTGCCGGTGGTGGCGCTGGGCGTGGGGATCGGCGTCGATTACGGCATCTACATCTACAGCCGTCTGGAAAGCTTCCTGCGTGCCGGACTGCCGTTGCAGGAAGCCTATTACGAAACCCTGAAATCCACGGGCAAGGCGGTGCTATTCACGGGGCTCTGTCTGGCGATCGGTGTGTGCACCTGGATTTTCTCGGCGATCAAGTTCCAGGCGGACATGGGGCTGATGCTGACCTTCATGCTGCTCTGGAACATGTTTGGTGCACTGTGGCTGCTGCCCGCGCTGGCACGCTTCCTGATCAAGCCGGAAAAGATGGCGGGGAAGGTGGGGAAGTCACTGTTTTCGCATTGATAGGGCAGCAGTGCTGACGAGCTTGCTATTGATCGTGTCCCTTACATGGGCACGATCAGATTGGGCATTGGCCCTGTGAGAGTGAGCTTGCTCACGAATGGGCCGGTACATCCGCTGGAGATTCATGCCTGATGGGCAGCCTTCGCGAGCAAGCTCGCTCCCCCATTAGATGTGCAGCCATCAAACCCCGCCCAGCACCACCGTCAGCGCGTTACGCGCATCGTCCAGTTGCACCAGTGAAGCATGGCGGGCACCGAGGGCGTCGCGGTTCTCGATGGCAGTGAGGATGGCCTTGTGACGTGGCATGGCCAATTCATGCAGGTTAGGGCGCATGTTGGAATACTTGAGCGCTTCGCGTAACGCCAGCGACAGCATGTTACACAGATGAGCCAGCAGGTCGTTATGGGTGGCGTCGGCAATGCGGCTATGGAAATCCAGGTCCGGTTGCAGCAGGTCTTCCGGTGTCGCAGCCGCCTCCATGCGCTGATAAGCCTCATGAATCGACTCGATTTCATCATCCGTCGCATGCTGCGCGGCAAGGGCCGCGACCGCAGGCTCGATCACTGCACGCACGCTGGTCAACAGGTTGAAGAACTCATTCTGCGGCGAACTCTGCATCACCCAGTGCAGCACGTCGGGATCCAGCAGGTGCCATTCGCGCCGAGCCTTGACCACGGTGCCGACGCGAGGCCGGGAGTAGACAAGCCCCTTGGCGACCAGCACACGCGTGGCTTCACGCAGCACCGGGCGGCTGACGGCATATTCTTCGCACAGCAGTGCCTCGGCAGGCAGTTTTTCGTCAGGTTTGAAGCGGCCGGATACGATCTGCATGCCCAGTTCCTGGACAATGCGCGCGTGCATGCTTTTACGGTCTGAAGGCTTTCGGTAGTCCATGGGACGTGCGTCGATCCTGGCGATGAGTGCCGCGCATCATACCACTGCGCATGGCCCAAGGCGGCCGCCCTTGCGAGGGCAGCCGCTGCTCAGGGCAGAGGGCTCAGCGAATACGGCTCAGGTCAATGAGCGACTAGTGAGAGTGCCTCGGCACTTCAGACCCGCGGCTGCCGATCAGGAAGTCGAAGTCGCAGCCCTGATCCGCCTGCAGCACATGGTCGACGTACAACTGACGATAGCCGCCCAGCAACAGCTGAGGAGGTGCCTGCCAGTCCGCCAGACGTGCCGCCAGCTCCGCTTCCGGGATGTCCAGGTGCAGACGCCCGCTGGCGCAGTCCAGTTCGATCCAGTCGCCTTCCTTCACCACCGCCAACGGTCCGCCTGCCGCCGCTTCCGGGGCGACATGCAGGACTACGGTGCCGTAGGCCGTGCCGCTCATGCGCGCATCGGAAATCCGCACCATGTCGGTCACGCCTTGGGCCAGCAGTTTGGCCGGAAGGCCCATGTTGCCTACTTCGGCCATGCCTGGATAACCCTTGGGACCGCAGTTCTTCAGGACCATGACGGAGGTTGCATCGATGTCCAGATCCGGATCGTTGATGCGCGCTTTGTACATCTCGAAGTTCTCGAACACCACGGCGCGACCGCGATGCTGCATTAGCGCAGGCGTTGCTGCGGACGGCTTGAGCACCGCGCCCAGCGGCGCCAGGTTGCCGCGCAGTACGCAGATGCCGCCATCGGCGCGGATCGGATTGTCCAGCGCCCGGATGACCTGATCTTCGCCATAAATCGGCGAGTTGCAGGTGTTCTCGGCAATGCTTTTGCCGTTCACCGTCAGCGCATCAGGGTTGGGCAGCAAACCGGCCTCGTTCATGCGTCGCAGCACGGCAGGCAGCCCGCCCGCGTAGTAAAACTCTTCCATCAAAAAACGCCCGGAAGGCTGCAGGTCGACGATGGTCGGCATGCCACGGCCGACGCGGGTCCAGTCATCCAGCTCCAGATCAACACCGATGCGGCCTGCGATGGCTTTCAGGTGGATCACGGCGTTGGTCGAGCCGCCGATGGCAGCGTTGACCCGGATCGCGTTTTCGAACGCGGCCTTGGTGAGGATCTTCGACAGACGCAGGTCTTCGCGAACCATGTCCACGGCCCGCATGCCCGACATGTGCGCCAGCACGTAGCGTCGTGAATCCACGGCCGGAATCGCCGCGTTGTGCGGCAATGAAGTGCCCAAGGCTTCGGCCATGCACGCCATCGTCGAGGCGGTGCCCATTGTGTTGCAAGTGCCTGCCGAGCGGGACATACCGGCTTCGGCGGACAGGAATTCGTCCAGGCTGATCGTTCCGGCTTTATAGGATTCGTGCATTTGCCAGACGATGGTGCCTGCACCGATGTCTTTGCCTTCGTGTTTGCCGTTCAGCATCGGTCCGCCGGTCACCACGATGGCCGGGATATCGCAACTCGCCGCGCCCATCAGCAGGGCGGGGGTCGTCTTGTCGCAACCGGTCAACAGCACCACGCCATCGATCGGATTGCCACGAATGGCTTCTTCAACGTCCATACTCGCCAGGTTGCGGGTGAACATTGCAGTGGGGCGCAGGTTGGATTCGCCATTGGAGAACACCGGGAATTCCACCGGCCAGCCACCGGCCTCGATCACGCCGCGTTTGACGTGTTCGGCAATCTGACGGAAATGGGCGTTGCAGGGCGTCAGCTCAGACCAAGTGTTGCAAATGCCGATGATCGGCTTGCCTTGAAACTGATGGTCGGCGATGCCCTGATTCTTCATCCAGCTGCGGTACATGAAGCCGTTCTTGTCGGCAGTGCCAAACCACTGGGCAGAACGAAGGGTCGGTTTTTTATCGGAGTCAGACATGATCGGCTCTCTTATTGTAAGACTTAATGTCGATGCTGCTGGCTAAGGTAAGCCTAAAAAACGCCGATTGGAAGAGTTGTCACTTTAAATAGTATTACTATATAGTCGTTTTCAGTCGAGGGACGACCCTACTCTGGTGATGTGACATATAAGCATCCAGATTCAGAGGCGAGCCCCGCAGGTTCCATAACAAAAACAAAGGGAGACCGCCTTCATGAGCCAGGAATTGAGGCTTATACGCCGCATCACGTTCAAACTGATTCCCTTCCTGATCCTGCTCTATCTGATTGCCTATGTAGACCGCTCTGCCGTCGGCTTCGCCAAGTTGCACATGGGCGCGGACATCGGTATCGGCGATGCGGCTTACGGACTGGGTGCCGGGCTGTTCTTCATCGGCTACTTTCTGCTTGAGATCCCCAGCAACCTGATGCTCGAACGCTTTGGCGCGCGCCGCTGGTTTGCCCGGATCATGATCACGTGGGGCGCCATCACCATCGGCATGGCGTTCGTGCAGGGGCCGCACAGCTTCTACGTGATGCGCTTTTTGCTGGGCGCGGCCGAAGCGGGTTTCTTCCCCGGCGTGCTGTACTACATCACCCAGTGGTTCCCGGTTCGGCATCGCGGCAAGATTCTGGGCTTGTTCATTCTTTCGCAACCCATCGCCATGATGATCACCGGCCCCGTGTCTGGTGGTCTGCTGGGCATGGACGGCGTATTGGGTCTGCATGGCTGGCAGTGGTTGTTCATCGTCATCGGTACGCCTGCGATCCTGCTGACCTGGCCGGTGTTGCGCTGGCTGCCGGATGGTCCGCAGCAGGTCAACTGGATGAGTCAGGACGAGAAAGACTGGCTGACCGGCGAGCTGAAAAAGGACCTGGAAGAGTACGGCCAGACCCGTCACGGCAATCCGCTGCATGCCCTCAAGGACAAGCGCGTGCTGTTACTGGCGCTGTTCTATCTGCCCGTTACGCTGAGCATTTATGGACTTGGCCTGTGGCTGCCGACCCTGATCAAACAGTTCGGTGGGAGTGACCTGACGACCGGGTTCGTGTCTTCGGTGCCTTACATTTTCGGCATCATCGGTCTGTTGATCGTGCCGCGCAGCTCCGACCGTCTAAACGACCGTTACGGCCATCTGGCGGTGCTGTATGTGCTGGGTGCCATCGGCCTTTTCTGCAGTGCCTGGCTGACCTTGCCGGTCGCGCAACTGGCGGCGCTGTGTGTAGTGGCTTTCGCCCTGTTTTCGTGTACTGCGGTGTTCTGGACCTTGCCGGGTCGCTTTTTTGCTGGTGCCAGTGCGGCGGCCGGTATCGCACTGATCAACTCGGTCGGCAACCTGGGCGGCTACATTGGCCCGTTCGTGATCGGAGCCTTGAAAGAGGTAACCGGCAGCCTGGCATCAGGGTTGTACTTCCTGTCCGGTGTCATGGTGTTCGGGCTGGTGCTGACCGGCATCGTTTATCACGTGCTGGAGCGCAAGCATGTGCTGCCGGCTTCCGAGTTCGCTGCCAGCGCCAAGGCGCGCTAGGCCAGGCTTTCCACTATCTGAAAGGAGATTTCCATGCGGTTGGTGCAATTTGAATTGAGCAGCGGTGAGCGTCGGGTCGGTCTGGTGGACGGCGATCAGGTGCGTGAAGTGCAGGGCGTCGAGAGTGTACGCGAGCTGGCGCTGGCAGCGATCAAGGCCGGTTCCGGACTGGCGCAGCAGGTCGAGCACCGAGGTGTTGGCGAGACGCATGATTACGCGCAACTGCTGGAAGAGCTGCGCATCCTGCCGCCACTGGACCATCCGGATCCGGCGCACTTGCTGGTCAGCGGCACAGGCCTGACGCACCTTGGCAGTGCTTCTGCGCGTGACAAGATGCACCAGCAGTCGGGCGATGAGTCGGCGATGACCGACACCATGCGCATCTTCAAATGGGGCGTGGAAGGCGGCAAGCCGCAGGCAGGGGAGGTCGGTGTACAGCCGGAATGGTTCTACAAGGGCGACGGCAGCATTGTCGTGCGCCCGGGCCACTCCTTTTCGTTGCCCCCGTTCGCTGAAGACGGTGGCGAAGAGCCTGAGTTGAGCGGTCTGTACGTGATCGGTGATGACCACAAGCCTTACCGGCTGGGTTTTGCGATCGGTAACGAATACTCCGACCACATCATGGAACGCCGCAATTACCTGTACCTGGCCCATTCCAAGCTGCGTGCCTGTTCGTTCGGGCCGGAGCTGCGAGTGGGTGATTTGCCACAGAACCTGTCGGGCACCAGCAAGATCTGGCGCGACGGCGAAGTGCTCTGGGAGAAGGAGTTTCTCAGCGGCGAGGCCAACATGTGCCACAGCCTGGAAAACCTTGAGTATCACCACTTCAAATACGCCCAGTTCCTTCGCCCGGGCGATGTACACGTGCATTTCTTCGGCACCGCGACCCTATCCTTCGCGGATGGCGTACGGACTCAGCCGGGGGATAAATTTGAAGTCAGTCAGGCCGAATTCGGCAAACCGCTGGTGAATGGCCTGGCACCGAGCGAAGCGGTGTTCCAGCCGGGTGGGATTGGGAAGTTGTAAGCGCCATCCTGATCCTTTGCGTCATGTCCACGATATGACGCAGAGCGATGAACACGATCCTGTGTTCAGTCGGCAAAATCGTTGCCGGACAGATATCTCGTGGGAGCGAGCTTGCTCGAGAATGCTGAGTACCAAACGCTGAATATCCAGCGGATGTACAGGCCTTTTCGTGAGCAAGCTCACGCCCACATTCAAGGCATGTACCTGATCTGCGTCCGCTTACGGCCTTTGCGGCGTTCACGAAGATCATGGCAAATCATCGCTCGATTGCCCTATCATTCGCGCTTTTGCAGGCCGGATATCCTCATGACTACCACGCCAGAAACATTGCTCGCCGCCCTTGAAACCTCTTCGATGCTGGAAATCGACGGTCTGCACGCCTGGGATTTTTCTCTGGGCGAGGAGTTGAACGTCGAATGCATGGACGGCCGCGAGCGCAAGGTGTGGCGCTTCACGCTGGATCAGGTCAAGGCCGCCACCTTCGATGAGTCACTGCAGAGCTGGGTCGTCAACGATGGCAACGCCGACCACCGCATCGTCTGTCTGGATGCGTTCACGCCTACCGATGAAGACGACATCGACGAAGCTTGATCCAGATCAAGTGCGCTTCACCGGTTAGCCGCTAGATTCGACGCTGTACGCACTGGCTCTGCCAGTGTCGGCCCAATGGACTGGGCCAAGCCAAAAAAGATAGGGAGATCCAATGACTACTCAAGGTGCGTTGAGTCGTGCACGCCTGTTGCCGACTCTGCTGGGCATCCTGCTGCTGGTACTCGGCATTGCCATGCTGATCGGCGGTTTCAGGCTGAAAAGCCTGGGCGGCTCTTTCTACTACATGCTCGGCGGGTTCGGATTCTCGGCCATCGGCGTTCTGCTGATGATCGGGCTGCGTTTCGCCGTCTGGCTGTTCACCCTCATGCTGTTGGTCAGCACCGTCTGGGCGCTGTGGGAAGTGGGCCTGGACCGACAACTGCTCATGCCACGCCTGTTTGTCTGGTTTCTGGTCGGACTTGTATTTTTGCTGCCCATGACCCGACAGAACCTAAAGCCTCTGCATCGGCCGGTGCCGGTCGGCGGTCTGGTCATTGCCTTGCTGCTGGCGGGCGTGAGTCTGGACCCGGTCGGTCAGATCAGGCAGCTCATGCAACACACTCAGGCAGTGGTGACTACGCTGGTTCCGGGCATCGACCTGCCGTGGCTGGTTTCGGTCGACGCGATCCCCCGACGTGGGGTGCCTGGCGAATAGCACCGGGGGCAATGAATCTGCTCGACATAAAACTGACGGCCCACTTCAGTGTCATAGAGCTGGATGTCGCGTGACAGGCGTCATAACTTCAACAAAAGGGATGCCCCCCATGCCCCATAAAATTCTGCCTTGGCTGGCAATGGCCAGTGCCATGAGCGCTTTCACCCTGCAGGCTCAACCCATGACCGATTCCGAATTACTGCTGGGTTCCTATACCCAGGGAAAAAGCGAAGGGATGTACCGGTTTGGCTTCGACAGCAAAACCGGCATGATCGATACCACGCCCCGCCAAGTGATCAAGACTGAAAACCCGTCCTGGCTAACGGTTTCCAAAGACCAGCGTTACCTGTATGTCGTCAACGAGAACGGCCCCGGTCAGCGCGACACGGTCGGCAAGGTCAGCAGCTTTTCCATCGACCCTAAAACTTTCAACATCACGCCGATCAATCAGGTTGAAACCAAGGGTGAGGAGCCGACCCACTCAAGCCTGAGCAAGGACGGACGCTACCTGTTCGTGGCCAACTATGCCGTCAACCCTGATCCGGGCGGCGCATTGACGGTCATGCCGGTTGGCAAGGATGGCCGATTGGGCGAATCGGTTCAGGTATTGCCGTTAGGCCCGGGCAGCAAGGTCAACCCGGAGCGGCAGATGTCGTCCCATGTGCATCTCGCCGTACCGACCCCGGATGACAAGTACGTGGTAAGCGCCGATCTTGGGGCTGACAAGCTGTTCGTTTACCGCTATGACGCCGACCAGAGCAAGCCGCTGCAGCCTGCCAAAGTTCCGTTCGTGCAACTGCCAGCGGGCAGCGGTCCGCGTCATGTGCAGTTCAGTCGCGATGGCAAGCATGCCTGGCTGGTGCTGGAAATGTCGGCTCAGGTGGTGACGTTCGACTACCTGGACGGCGGCTTCAAGCAAACCCAGGTGGTGGACATGAAGAACAAGGGTGTCGACCAGAAGAACGGCGGCGGTGCGTTGCACACTTCACCCGACGGCAGATTCCTGTACGTGACCAATCGTGGCGAGGCCAATCAGGTCGTGGTGTTTCGCATCGATCCCGCCACCGGGACGCTTGAGGAAATTCAGCGTCGAACGGTTGAAGGCAACGAGCCTCGTGAGTTCAGCTTCGACCCTAGCGGCAAGTTCATGCTGTTTGCCAATCAGAAGAGCAACCAGATCGTGACTGTGCGCCGCGATCCGCAGACTGGCCTGATTGGTGAAACGGTGCAGAAATTCGACGTGGATGCACCGTCGTATTTGCATTTTTTGGGTAACAAGTAAGGTACAAACGCTTCAGCCCGCGGAATGCGCGGGCTGTTGCCGATATCAATCTTGGTGATATGAGTTAGTGCTACAAAAGATTTCTGCAGATCCACCCTCAGGCGTAAGTTTGAGTCACGGCCGAGACGGCCAGAACTTAAAGCAGCACACCCCCCGTGCGGCGCCGACAAAGAGAGGTGACCCAGATGAACTTCAATCTTTTCTCCATCATTGCTGCATCGGCTATTTCCGCATCCGTGGCACTTCCTGCCAGCGCCAGTGTTGACGTCAGCGACAAAAAAGCTCACGCCACTCAGACGTACACACAGAAGTACCTGCAACAAAGCGCCAATTTCTACGCGGCGCTGGATCACAAGTCAGCGCACTGAAACGTGCGTGAATCCATTCCCCGTTAACGAGGGTTTCGATACCGGGGAATGGATTCGTGAACGGCAATGCTCTCGCGAGCATGTTCGCCCACACAGGTCCACGCGACCACTGCCCATTGCGTGGCAGACAAGGCATGGACTGTTACGTGAGCCTGCTCGCGAAAGCGTTGAATCCCCTTGTCCCCGTTATCTCATCCGTAACGGGGTTTTTTTTGCGCCGAAAAAAGACCTTTTTGGGCATACGCTTTATTTGCGCATGACGGCTTCAAACAATTCGGAGTCGAGAAAGCGCTGTAGCCACCCACGCAACGCTGGATAAGGGCTGTCCGCGAACCAGTCCGGGTCGACGAAACAGAACTGACGAATGAAGGGCGCGATGGCAACGTCGGCCAGTGTCCGCCGTTCGCCCATGAGGTAAGCACCCATTTGCAGCCGTTGCTCCAGCGTGTGCAGGAAAACTTCGCCCATCTCCCGGTAGTACTCGGGGGGCTGCTCGGGATACCGCACAGCGTATTTATAGCGGTCCAGATGCAGCTTGAAGACGTGATCGTTTTCGTCGATCAGCTTGTCGATCTGCTGATGCCCTGACGGATCGTTCACGAGCAGCCAGTCATCCGGGTCATTTTGCGCCAAGGCCCAGTGCATGATGTCCAGGCTCTGCTCCAGAACACGGTTGGCCAGGACCAGCACGGGCACCGTGCCTTTGGGCGAGCGCTCCAGCATGTCCGCAGGCTTGGCCTTGAGGCTGACCTCATGGACAGCCACTTGACAACCCGCATAACGCAACGCCATGCGGGCGCGCATGGCATACGGGCAGCGGCGGAAGGAGTAAAGCACCGGTGTCATGCGCTGCCGACTTCGATAGTGCTCAGCCCGTTGCCCTGGCGACGCACCTTGATCTGAACCGGGATGCGTTCGTGCATTTCCTGAACGTGGGAAATGACGCCGACCTTGCGGCCCTGCGCCTGCAAACCGTCCAGTGCATCCATCGCCAGTTGCAGCGATTCAGGGTCCAGGCTGCCGAAGCCTTCGTCGATGAACAGCGACTCAATGCGCAAGGTGTTGGACGCCATCGATGCCAGACCCAATGCCAGCGCCAGTGACACCAGAAAGGTTTCCCCGCCGGACAGCGAATGCACCGAACGCGTTTCGTCGCCCATCTCGGTGTCCAGCACCAACAGGCCGAGCATGCTGCCGCCGCGCTTGAGGCGATAGCGACGCACCAGTTGTTTCAGTTGAGCGTTGGCATGGTGCACCAGCAAATCCAGGTTATAGGCCTGGGCGATCTTGCGGAATTTATCGCCTTCCGCCGAGCCAATCAGCGCGGCCAGTCGAGCCCAGCGTTGATATTCACGGGTGGCTTCGTCGATGCGCGTCTGCAATTCACTGTTGGCGTTACGGCGACGCTGGTCTTCGCTCAGTTGCGCGCGCAGTTCGGCACAGTGCTGTTCGCTCAGCGCCGTCTGTTCCTGAGCTTGCAACAGGGCGGCATTCAGGGCGTCGCTGTCGGTCAGGTCGGCGTGTTGTGCCTGATGTTGCTGTACGCGCTGTTCGCGTTCATTCAGCAGAACTCGCGCCTGCTCCAGGGCTTTCTCGGCGGCCTGCGATTGCTGACGCAGCTGTTCGACCTGCTCGTCGTCGTAGGTGAGGAGGGTGTCCAGCGCGGCGTCATCCAGCTCCGCGTGCTGACTGCGCCACTCGGCGAGTGTGGCGTCGAGTTCCGTGAGTTCCTGCTGCACGGTCTGTTGTTGTTGCTCGCCGGACTTGAGTTCGGCGGCGAGCTGGATCAGTTGACTCTGGATATCCTGCAAGGCCTGCGCAGCCGAGCTTTCGGTTTGTCTGGCGTGTTCGACGGCCTGCTCCAAGGCCTGTTGCCAGTGTTCGGCGCTAGGGTGATTGCCCAACAGCCCGGCCAATACCTGCTGACTGGCCTGTTGCTGCTCGCTGAGGGCGGTGACCGTTTGCAGCAGTTCGGCAGCGCGTTGCAGGCGGTTTTTCTGTTCGACCTGTTCGCTGTCGATGCGCTGCTGACGTTCGCGCTGCTCCTGCTGTTCTTCGCCTTGCTGTTCCAGTTGATCAAGGCGCTGCACCACCTGCTGCTCAAGGTGCAGCACAGTGGTCGAGGTGTCGCTGCGCAACCCCTCCAGCGTCTGTGGCGAAACCAGCGGCGCGAGCGCGTCCAGTTCCTCGTCCAGACGCTGTTGATCGGCGTTCAGCTGCTGAACCTGCTCGGCCATGTGGTGGGCGGCGGTCTGGCTGGCCTCCTGTGCAGCCTGCACCGACTGTTGCAGGCGGGCAGCGTCTTTCTGCAGGGAGAGTAGGGCTTGCTGACGCTGCTCGTCACGGAGGATGACGTCGTTCGACTGGCTCAGTTGCTGGCTCAGCCAGGCGTCACGTTTGGCAGGCTCATGATCCAACAACCGGGCACCCAGCGGGTGAGTTTCAAGGTCGGGTGCCAATGCCTGATGACGCTGTGTCAGTTGCTCATGCTGGCGCAGCAGCTCTTTCTGTCGGGCGATGATCCCACCCACGTGCTCGCGCAGTTGATTGCGCTGTTCGGTCAGGGCATCGACCGCCTTTTGAGCGCTGGCCTGCTCCTCTTCGTCATGTTGGGTGAGGCTTTGCAGCAGGGCCTCCGGTTGGTGCCAGGGATGCTCGGCACTGCCGCAGACCGGGCAGGGCTGGTCGTCCTGCAACTGCGTGCGCAGCTCTTCGACGCTGGCGCTACGGGCCAGACGCTGGCGTTCCAACAACTGGCGGGTCACGCTCAAGGTCTGCTCGGCCACGGTCAGTTCGTCTTTGACCTTGATGCCCTGTGCAACCTGTTGCTCGCGTTCCTGCTGCGCATGCTGCTGTTGTTGCGCCAGCTCCTGCAATTGCCGTTCGATGTCTTGCTGGCTGGCCCACAAGCGCGCCAGTTCTTCGAAGGCGCGCTGTTGCTTGCGGTTGTCCTGCAACAGGCTGCCCAGGATTTGCAGTTGTTCGGTGACGGCAGCCACTTCGCAATCGGCCTCGCGATACAGCAATTCCAGCGCGCTGCGTTGCTCGTTCATTTGTTGCTCGGCGTCGCTGGCGCGTTGTTGCAGCGCAGGCATTTCCTGGTTGCCGTGCTTGAGGCGGTTGGCGGTCAGCGTCAGGGTTTTCAGGCGATCACGCCACGCGTTCCAGCCTTGGGCCAACGGTGCCAGATCGCTGCTGTTGGCTACTTGTTCGGCGATGCGCTCAAGGCGCTGAGCAACCTGCTGTTGCTGGTCGAGCAGTGCCTGCAGGCTGGTCTGGCCTTGGGTGCAGCGTTGTTCGGCCTGCTGGTGCTGGTCGCTGGCCTTGGCCGATTCCTGAGCCAGACGATTCAAGGTGTTTTGCGCGTCGAAGGCCTGTTGCAACAGGGGCTTGGCAACACTGTGCGCGTGTTGGGCCTCCTGCAACTGAACCTGCGCTTGGCTGCGTTGGTCGTGCAGGTGCTGTTGGCGGTGTTGCAGCGCGATCTGCTGCTCGTGATGCTGGCGAATCTGCTCGGCCAATGGCGCGAGTTGAGCGTTCAAGGTGGTCCGCCGTGCGAAACGATGCCGTTGCGGGCCAAGACGCTCAAGCTGGCCGAGGGTCTGACGCTGGCCGGCCTGATCGTTCCATACCTGTTGCGCGATGGTCAGGCTTTCTTGAGCGGCCAGTCGTTCGTCGCGCAGCCTGTGCAGCTCGGTGAGCCATTGTTGCTGGAGTTCCAGCTGGCGCTGTTGAGCCTGATGCAGCTTGAGCTGCTGCTGGGCGTCGCTCATGCGCTGCTCAAGCTCGGCAAGTTGCTCGGGTTCCAGCGGGCTGATGTGACTGGCCTGAGCGGTCAGCGCCTTGAGGGCTTCTTCAGCTTCCTTGCTCTTGCTGTAAGCGCGTCGCCCCAACTGGCTGTAGATCGCCGTGTTGGTCAGCTTCTCCAGCAATTCGCTGCGTTCTTTGTCGTCGGCCTTGAGAAAGGCGCTGAATTCGCTCTGGGCGAGCATCACGGCGCGGGTGAATTGTTCGAAGTTCAGGCCCAGGCGGCTTTCGATCAGTTGCTCAAACTCGCGCTTGCTCTGGTTACTGAGGATCTGCTCGCTGTCCAGATCGGTCAGGGTCTGGCGGCTGGCCTGGAGTTTCTTCGCGGCATTGTCCCGGGCGCGGTTGGTTTCCCAGCGTGCCCGGTAACGACGCTGGTCGATACCGATGAAATCCACTTCGGCGTAACCGCTGCCGGTGCCACGCCGCAGCAGGGTGCGCGGGTCACTGGTGGTGATGTCGCCGTCGATGTCCGGCACTTTCGACTGGCCGATGTTGCTCAGGCGCGGAATGGCCCCGAACAGTGCCAGGCACAAGGCATCGAGCAGGGTGCTCTTGCCGGCACCCGTCGGGCCGGTGATGGCGAACAGGCCAGCGCTGGCCAAAGGCTCGGCGGTGAAGTCCAGTTCGAACGGTCCGGCCAGCGAGGCCAGGTTTTTCAGGCGAATGGCGAGAATCTTCATGGCTGCTCGCTCTCCTGCTGCACTTCACGCAACAGCGTGGCGAAGTCGGTCAGCGTCTGCTCATCGACCTCGCTGCCGAAGTTGTCCTGCCAGGCACGGCTGAACAGTTCCTGCGGGCTGAGCTGGTCCAGTTCGATCAACGCGGCCTCGTCATCGCCCCCTTCGCCGCTGCCTTTGCCCGCGTATTCGGCACCGATACGGACCAGGCGCACGGCCTTGCCTTGCAGCGCCGTTTCGATCTGGTTGCGCAGGTCCGGTTTCGGCTCGTCCAGGCGCACGCGCACTTCCAGCCACGGCTGTCGGTCCGGGTCGGCCAGCAGGTCCACGTTGGGCAACTCCTTGAGCTGCACCAGCAGATCTGCCAGTGGCGCAGGGCCCAGGCGCTGCAGGTTGACGGCACGAGGAATCAGACAGGTATCGACGCTGGCCAGGGTTTCGCCGTCGCAGTTGATTTCCAGAATTTGATGCTGATAGCCGATTTCCGAAAACGACAGCGGGATCGGCGAGCCGCTGTAGCGAATACGTTCTTCACCGTTGACCCGCTGCGGCTTGTGCAGATGGCCGAGGGCAACGTAGGTGATGCTCGGCCCGAACAGACTGGCGGGCAGGGCTTCGGCGTTGCCGATGATCAGGCTGCGCTCGGAGTCTTCGGACACCGAACCTCCGGCCATGTGCGCGTGGCTGATGGCGATCAGTGCCTGACCCGGCTGGCGCTTGAGATTGGCGGCCTCGATCAGGCGTTCGTGGACCCGGGCAATACCTTTCAGGTAGTCATCGCCCAGCGTCGGACCGGTGACTTCGGCAGGGCGCAGGAACGGCAGCGCCAGGCACCACGCACGAACCTGACCTTCGGCGTCGGGCAGCGGCAGCAGCAGGCGCTCGGCGTCCAGTACGCCATCGTCCAGCCATAACACCCGGCCCAGTGCATGGGTGCGCAGACGACGCATCAAGGGGGCGGGCAGTTCGATGCGCGAGCCTGAGTCGTGATTGCCGGCGATCATCACGATGGTCAGCAGCGGATTTTGTTCGTGGGCGTTGACGATGAAGTCGTACAGACGCTCTTGGGCTTTGACCGGCGGGTTGACAGTGTCGAAGATATCGCCTGCGATCAACAGCACGTCAGGTTGGCGCTCGGCCAGGCGGGCCAGCAACCAGGTCAGAAAGCAGGCGTGTTCGAAATCCCGCTCCTGGCCGTGAAGGTTCTGACCCAGATGCCAGTCGGAAGTGTGGAACAGACGCATTGAATTACCTTGTCATGAAGAAGGGGGCCGGCTGCATCCTCACTTGGGATACAGCGGCGGCAACCCGGCATCGCCTGCCAGGTCCTGAATGTGTTCGGCGGCGGGCAGTGTGCGAACGGCGCGCCACAAGTCCTCGCCCAGCCAGAGCTTTCCGGTTTCACTGTAGAGCGCGCCGTTGAGGCCATCCAGCGCATCGGACAGCGGCACGAAGCGGGCGGCCATGTCGGCCAGGGTTTCCGGCTGCTGGCGCGCCCAGGCATCCAGTGCCTGACGCGTGGCTTGCGGGTCGTTGGCCAGGCAAGCGCGCTTGAGATCATCGAGCACGGTCCGTGGGCTGGGGCCTGTCTGCACGGCCCGTGCGATTGCCGGCTGGCCGCGGGCGCGCCACCACAGCAGGCACCCCAGCAGCGTGGTGCAGGCGAAGAACAGCGTGCTTAACTGCCAAGGCCAGACAGGCGGGCCAATCACGGTCACACCGCCCATGTCGTTGCTGACCGGTGTATCAACGCCTAACGTCGGGTTGCCCATGATCTGCAGGGTGCGGGCGGGCAGGCTGGTATGTTCCAGATGGTATTCGCGGGTGTTCCACCACGTGACTTCCACCGCCGGCAGGTCGATTGCACCGGCACGTGCGGGCACCAGCGCTTCGCGCTCTTCACGGGTGCCGATCAGCCCACGCTCGCTGGGCAGGTTGCGCAGTTGCGGCTGATCGGGATAACGACGTAGACCGGGCACGTCGGTGGCAGGCAAGGGGGGCAGTTGTGCCCCGGCCAGCCCTTCGGCCTTGATAACGAGCGTGCGGGTCAGGGAGTCACCGACCTGAGTCTTGCCCGGCTCCGGACTCCAGCTTTCCTCAAGGCTGATGCTGCGTGCCGGCAGCCACGGCACGTTGCTCGGGTAGTCGGCCGGCACTGCCTTGACGCTCAGCGGGACTTCGACGGAGTTGACCCGCATCACCTTGCCCGGCTGTGGGCCGAACAGGTTGGCCTCCTGAGTTTGCGTACCGCTGGCCTGGGCCTGAACCTGAGTTGCGCTGAACACCTGAGGCGGAATGGTCATTTCGCCGCTGTGCTGGGGATAGAGCGCGTAACGCATTTCGATGACGCCGTGGCGCACGCCGTTGATCAGCTTTTCATACGTGCGTGAATCGCCCAGCTTCTCGATGCGAGCGTCGGGCACCTGAAGCGGGCTGAGGCTGCTGTCGTCGAACAGTTGCACCGAATGGTAGATGCGCAGGGTCAGCACGACCTGAGCCTGAACATAGACGCTGTTCTGATCCAGCGTTGCCTCAATGAACACCGGAGCCAGTTGGCGATCCTGCTCCTTGGGCTCGCTCTGGATGACTTGCAGGGTCAGGGGCTGGCTTTTCAGCTCGCCCAGTTGCAGCGCAGGAATCGTCACGCTACCGGTCTGCTTGGGCAGCAAGGTGATGATCCAGCGCGTGGTGGCTTGATTCTGAGTACCCGGCGTTGTCAGCCGGTTGACCTGACGCGTGTCGCGCACCTCGAAATTGCCGTCCAGCGCAGTGAGATCGGGTTTGCCGAATTGCGTGACGTCCTCGGTTTCAAGCGTGAGCTCGACCGTTTCGCCCACGTTCAGGCGGGTACGGTCAACGCTGGCCGTCAGGTCGGCGGCCTGTAGCGATAACGCGACCAGGCTCAGCACCAGTCCGGTCAGTAGGGTGTACGCGCGACTCATCGGGTCTTTTCCTGATGTTGCTGTTCGTAGCGGAATTTGCGCCGTAGCAATTCACCCGGATCGTCCGGGATCTGCCTCAGCCACTGCTCCAGTTCCTGACGCCGTTCGCTGGTAATCGGGCGGTCGGCAGGTTGGAGCGGCGGGCGAGTGGTTCGTTCAGCGTCGGTCGAGGGGCCGGAAGACTGAGTGCCGGACGTCTCTGGTGGCAGGGTTTCGCTGCCGTTGTCCTCGCCCGGTTGAGTGGTTTGCTGCTCGGCGGGCGAATCGCTGCTGGCTTGATCCTGTGAAGCCGGTTGTCCGGGTTCATCCTGCCCGGCTTTTTCCGGTGAGTCCTGTTCGGTTTGTTCCGCCTGGGCCTCGTCCAGAATACTCTGCACCAGCGCGCGATTGCTGTGCGCCGCAGGGAAGTCCGGTTGACGCTCCAGCGCCTGTTCGTAGGCGTCCAGCGCAGCCTCCAGTTCGCCGCTGCGGGCCAGTGCATTGCCGCGATTGTAATGGTCTGCCGCGGCGTTGCCTTCAGCGAAGCGCTGGGCGGCGCTGGCATAATCGCCGGCTTCGTAGAGGGCGACCCCTTTCCATTGCGGGTCTTCGAAGCGCTGCGCGGCTTCTGCCGGTCGGCGCTGTTCCAGCAGGCGTTGCCCCTGTTGGTCTGGGCGCAGCCACATGTCCTGGAATTCGAATGCCTGGCTGTTCTGCGGAAACATGAACAGCAGTGGCAGGCAGAACAGCCAGCCGCGACGACCCGCACAGGCGGCGATCAACAGCAACGGCAGCAGAAACCAGTGACCCTGGTCGGCCCAGCTATCGAGTTGCACGATTTGCCCATCGCTGCGCAGGCGTTGTGGGCTGTCGAGCAGGCCGAGGCTGCGCAGGTCCTCTTCATCGGCCCGCGCCTGACGGTAGCTGCCGCCAACCTGTTCGGCAAAGTCGTTGAGGCTGGTGCTGTCCAGACGCGGCACCATAATCGCGCCTTGATCATCCTTGAGCAGGCTGCCGTTTTCCTGCGTGACCGGGGCACCTTCGGCGGTGCCGATGCCCAGCATCAGCAGCGGCGGGGATTGACCGCGCAGCGCCTTACGAATGCCGTCGCGCTCTTGTTCGCTCAACGAGGAGCCGATCAGCAGAATCCTGCCCTGGCCCAACGCGCCCTGTTTGAGCAGCGCCAGCGCTTTGATGACTGCGAGATCGGCACGCTGGCCTTGCACGGGCATGATCGACGGCCGAATGGCGTCCAGCAGGTTGTGGCTGGTGACCAGATCGTCGGACAGTGGTACCAGCGTATGGGCGCTGCCTGCATACACCACAATCGCGGTTTGCGAATCGCTACGGGCTTGTAGCAGGTCCAGCAGCTTGCGCCGCGCCTGCTCCAGCCGCGTAGGGGCAATGTCGGTGGCGAGCATTTGCGGGGTCAGTTCCAGGACCACCACCAGCGGATCGACCGGTTTCTGGCTGATTTGCTCGACACGCTGCCAACTGGGGCCGAGCAAGGCGGCCAGCGCCAGTAACCAGGCCAGCCCCAGCACCAGCCACGGCAGTTTGCTGTTGCTGCCGCGACTGCCATTGAGCAGCACCGCGTGAAAGGCTGCGGGCAGAATGATTTGCCAGCGTCCGGCGCGTTTCTGGCGGTGCCAGAGTTGCCAGATCAGCAGCATCAGCAAGGGCACGATAAGCAGCCACCACGGGCGGAACCAGTGCGGCCAGAGCGAGGCGATCATCGTGACCTCCACAAGCGCTCGATACGCTCACGCCAGCCGAAAGCGCGGAGGCGGGTCAGTGCGCGTTGCAGCGCAGTGTTTGGCCACAACTCGCGGATTACCAGCAGGACGCACAACAACAGCGCGGCGGCAAGCGGCCACTGATAGAAGACCTGCGCCGGTCGTGCCTGGGTAGGTTGCTGAGCGACCGGTTCCAGCGAATCCAGGGTGGCGCGAATCTTTTCCAGTTGATCGCCATCACGGGCCCGGAAGTATTGGCCGCCGCTGAGGCTGGCGATGTCCTTGAGCGTCGGCTCGTCGAGGTCCAGGCTCGGATTCAGGCCCAGCAGCCCCTGGATGCCGCTCTTGTCGGGGTCGGAGCCGATGCCGATGGTGTAGATCTTCACGCCTTCATTGGCGGCCAGGCGTGCCGCCGTGATCGGATCGATCTGTCCGCCGTTGTTGGCGCCGTCAGTCACCAGCACCAGCACCCGACTGTTGGCAGGGCGCAGGCGCAGGCGTTTGAGCGCCAGACCGATGGCATCGCCG
>NZ_RBTP01000020.1 GCF_003702045.1 Pseudomonas viridiflava | reverse complement strand
CTAGTGTGCTGTTCGCGAAATAGCTTTTCATTATTTTCGGCTACACTTCAGATGCCATCCCAGCCTTGGAGAGCTTATCGTGAGCGCTCTGGACATCACGCTTAGCCCTGAAGAAACGATCGAACTCAAACGGCGCGTTCGCTCTGCCACCATCCCTCAGCGAGAAGGTCGGCGAGCCCGCATAATCTTGCTGGCTGCCGAAGGCGAAACCCGAGACAACATTGCACGGTTGACGGGCTTTTCCTGCCCAACAATCACGCTCTGGTGTCAGCGTTTCCAAGCACGTCGACTGGATGGACTGGTCGTATGCGATCCATAAACCCC
>NZ_RBTP01000004.1 GCF_003702045.1 Pseudomonas viridiflava | reverse complement strand
GGCCTGCAGCTGATGCTCGCCTAGGGGCGTGGTGAGTTGCAGGAGGCGGCCGCTCTGGCTGAGGGCGGTTCCGAAGGTCAGGTCCATGAAAAACTCTCCGTTTACTGGCAGCGCAAGCACCGAGCGTAATTTAACGCAGCATCAAAGCGAAGTACGAAGAAGCAAAGTAATTATCGAACGTGGACAAATGCTACTCCGTATCACGCATTTAATATACCTTGCTAATGCAGCGCAACGTCAACTGAGTCGCTTGATGCCCGCGTAGCTACAGGGGTTATAGTATATTTTTTTTATGTGCATAGCTGATTAGCGCTGCCACCGCCAAGGCCAAACTGGCGTATAAACAGAATTCACTGACATTTGCCGCATAATCCACGATTTGTCGACCGCCAGTAGCTCCCCCGGATCCGCTGATGCCACCGGCTGTGCCGCCTAAAAACACAAGCCCTGACGTTGCACACAAGGCCAGGAGTGCAAGAGACATTTTAAACAACGTGCCGGGAGTAAGTACATTCGAAATTCCGCCTCTGGTGTCCGCCGTCACAGCCCGAAAAATGATGAGCCCTACATAAACAATTGCTGATAAAAATATCAGGAGAAAAATCACTGGAGCCATTGAAGTTACCTCTTGGGTTTATTGATGTTGGTATGTGAACTACTTTTATAATTCTCGCTTATCAATGTCTACGATGCTCACCGAAGGTACAGTAGCAGCATTCATCTTAACCTCGAAAGCCTATTATTTTCAAGGTAACGGTTTTAAACTGTCTACAACCCTGTCCCAGAATGCCAGCGCTTCTTCGTCAGTTTTAAAATCACTGCCTTCTTGGTGTGTGCCAAGCGCTAAGGCTATATAGGGCGATACATTGGATTTTAAAGTGCCTTTATATTCGACTTGAAAGTCATAAAATCTCTTGCCTTCTACCAAGGCTGTCACTGTTACTTCTTCTGCCTTAATATCACCAATCATTCGCTCGCGTTTTCTAAGGGTTTTTGTTTGATTTATAATAGATTTAAGCTCTTCAAAAACCAAGCCGCTCTGATTCTTGTTAAAGCGCTCAATCAGGCTTTCTTCTTGACGAGCTATTCTTTGCGTCAGTAAGCTTACGTATGTACCTGGATGGCTTGAAATTTGCGCGTCCATGTAAATAGATTCTTTTGCATAAGAGGAGGGTAACGTTGTATAACCAGCTTCCAACGAAAAAGCTCCGCTTGGCGGCGCTTCTTGAGGCACTCTGAAAAATATAGAGTCACTTAATTTTCGGATTTTATTTATCGCGTCGTCTAGTGTGCTGTTTTCGAAATAGCTTACTTTTCTTGCGCGGCTTCAAGCAC
>NZ_RBTP01000049.1 GCF_003702045.1 Pseudomonas viridiflava | reverse complement strand
TCGTGTCCTGGCCCCAGCCGCGACTGAAGCGGTAAGTGTCCGCCCCTTCACCGCCCGAAAGCGCGTCATTGCCCGCACCGCCGTCCAGTACGTCATCGCCGGCATCGCCAGAGAGGTAGTCGTTTCCGCTACCGCCCGCCAGCAAATCAGCTCCGGCACCGCCAGAAAGATTGTCCTGGCCATCGCCACCCGACAGGGAGTCCGCCCCGTCAGCGCCAGAGAGAATGTCGTTGCCGGCGTCCCCCTTCAGGACATC
>NZ_RBTP01000018.1 GCF_003702045.1 Pseudomonas viridiflava | reverse complement strand
TCAGCGCGATATCCGCACGTCCCGTTTTACCTTTGGGTTGTACTTTCTGTGCTTCAACAAACTTGCGTCGAGCATGCGCCCAGCAGCCTAAACGTTCGACTCCGTCCTGCGCGCCCAAGGCGTTGTAACCGGCGTAGTCATCGGTCATCACGTAACCGCGATAACCTTCGAGCAGGCGCGTTGGCACCTCCTGCGCCCGGCTGGTGGAGTAGTCAAAAAGGATGACCGGCCTATCCGGTGGGCCGCCGGTTTGCACCCACATCCAGGATTGGCTGCTCGGTTCTCGATCTGGTTCTTTCAGCACTTGCACGCGCGTTTCGTCGCAGTGGATGACGCGGCTTTCCAGTAGCCGGTCGCGCATCAAATTCAGCAGTGGCTGGAAGTGTTCGCCGCACTGGATAACCCAGCGCGCCAAGGTCTGACGTGGGATATCGATACCGTGGCGACCCAGTACTTTTTCAAATCGATGAAGCGGTAAACCGTCAACGTATTTGGTCGTCAGCAACATCGCCAGAACGCTGGGGCTGGCCATGCTCTTTTCAATCAGTTGAGCTGGCTTGTCTGCTGTGACGGGTGCCGTTTCGCAGTCGCGGCAGCCATAGACTTTACGAACATGCTTGATGACCCGGATCTGCATCGGCACGATTTCAAGCTGCTCGCTGACTTCCTCGCCAATGGCGTGTTTGCGGCAGCCGCAG
>NZ_RBTP01000003.1 GCF_003702045.1 Pseudomonas viridiflava | reverse complement strand
GAATCCCCTTACCCCGACCATTTTCGCCCAGCTGTATCAGGGTTGAAGATCAGGATTCAAGAACAGTGGTCTTGAGTCCAACAAAAAAGGCGTCCTTCGGGACGCCTTTTTTGTTTTCTCCGTGACAACCGGCTTGGTTGCTTCAGCAAGTCGACACACCGCTCAGTGACGACTGCACCAGAACACGGATGCAGCCTTCACTCGCCAGCAAAGCCCCTGTGACGTTAGTGGGGCACTGAATCCAGTCCGGTGGACTGCACCGTTGGCTGCGCCTTGGATGAAGACAGGAACGCAAGAAGTGCCTTGGCCTGATCGGGGTGATCTGCGTTGACGGGGATGCCTGCGGCGTAGCGGGTAACGGACTGCACATCCTCCGGGATCTTGGCGACGAAGGTTGCGCCCGGCACCGGCATCAATTCGGCAACTTGCTGGAAGCCCAGTTGGTATTCTCCATTGGCGACCACCGAGGCAACCGGAATGCGCTCGATCATTTTGCTTTTGGGCACGAGCTGCTCCTGTATACCCAGTTTCTTGAACAGCTCTTTCTCGATATAGACCCCACTGGCGCTGTCCGAATACGCGACGGACTTGGCGTTCAGGAGCACTTTTTTCAGTTCGGCGTCTGTGCTGATCGACGGCTTTAGCGCCCCCGCCTTGACCGACATGCCGATGCGGGAGTCAGCCAGTTCTACGCGGGAAGCCGGGTCGACCTTGCCTTGTTTGATCAACTCGTCCAGCGCGTAGCCAACCATGATGACGACGTCTGCGTGTTCGCCACGAGCCAGTCTGTTCGGAATGGCCTCAGGCGCTTTGCCCATCGAAGGGCCGAGAATCGTGGTCAGGGTGTCACCGCTGGACGCTGCGTATTGAGGTCCCAGCAATTTATATGCAGCGGTAAAGCCGCCTGATGTCATCACATTGAGCTCTTCGGCCTGGGCGGCGGTGCTGAGCGCGGCACATGCTGCGAAAAGCAGGGTGAGGTGGCGTGTAGGGGGCAATTTCATTTTTCACATCTCGATAACAACGTAGAAGGTCATTCTGAACAGGCAAAGAGACGCCAGTCAGCGCGTTGAGCGGTAACCATCAAAGTAGCGCTAATGCGCACGCCAGACCGGGCAGCAACTCAAGCTCAACCGAAGATCCCACCGGTTCGGAGTGCTCGGCCCATTCCGTAAGGTGCCTGCCATGCAACTTCAACAGTGCTTCGTGCTGGCACCATGCTTTAGCGAAGGCGAGGGCGCGCGATCTTTGAGGTGTTGCCTGCAATCGGTACGTAACCGTTGGACCCAGGTAATCCCGGGCCACTGTTAGCCAGTCCGGGACGTTCTGTACCGTCATCACATCGACACCCACTAGGCCGCTCAGGTTCACCGCAGCCACTGACAGCCCGACTTCATGACTGAACGATACGCCTGGCTTATTCTGGCCTTCGATCCATAGCTTGGGAGCGTGCCCGGGCGTGCTTGCCAGGCTAATTGCAGTGAGCGGCAGCCCTAGCCACTGGGTGATCGAGTCGCGCAAGTGGGTTCGAATTCGAGCCCTTGCGTCGGTTCTGGAAACGCCAGGCTCTACCACGGTACTGACCAGCAACACCTGCTCGCTCTGTCTTCTGGCGGGCAACTGGTCGGGGGATGGATGAGCGAGCCAGCACTTGCCATCGAAAGTGCTGGCTTGCCCCCCACTCATGTCCTGGCAGGCGCTGCGGGGCAGCCAGCCCAACGGGTGAGCGCGGGAATGCTTTCGCCCTTCATGACCAGTGTCAACGGACCGAGGTAAGCCCCATTGCCCACGTCGGCGCTGTAGAGCACGGCGCTGCGTGGCCCCATGTACACCCGCTCGCCGATGATGACCTGATCGATCTTCATCACACGGTCTTCGAACAGGTGGGTTTGTGGGCATGCACCGGCATTCAGCTCGCTGTCGGCACCAATATTCACGCAGTCGAATTCGGTGATGTCCGTCGTGTCCATGTACACCCCTCGGCCGATTTTGCACCCCAGCAGGTTGAACGCCAGCGGCAGCCACGGCGTGCCTCGCAAGTAGCGCATGAAGTGCGGCGCTGCCATGCCTTCATAGAGGCTGGTGATGCCTTCCGACAGCCAGACAAACGGGGTCCACATGGGTGTGGCACGTTTCCGATACCGACCGATGAGCAGCCATTTCAAGCCCGCCACCAGCACAAAGTTACCCACGCTGTAGGCCAGGCCGATCAGCGCCAGGTAAATCAGGACGGTTCCCCAGCGGCCTTCTTCCGTCAGGGGCATGAGGTCCAGCATGACCGTGTAGCCCACCGCAATCATGACGGCGTTGGGCGTGACGATACGGATACCTTCGATCAAGCCGCGCGCCAGGCGCCGTGACAGCGAAGGCTTGAAGGTCAGCGACTCAGGGTAGCCACTTGTCTGTTCGCGAGCGGGGAGGTTGATGGGTGGGGAGCCAAGCCAGGTGTCGCCATCGGCCAGATCGCTGTTGGGGGGCGTGCTGGAGTGAACACCGATCAGCACGTTCTCCGGCAATACGGTGCCGTCCGACAAGTAGCTGCCGTTGCCGACGAAACTGCGATTGGAGATAACCGTTGGTTGCATGGTCATCCAGCCGCCGTCGATGTGCTCGTCGCCCAGCATCACCGCATCGGCAATGAAGGTTTCATCGCCCAGCGTCAGCATGTCGGGGATTACGCCTTGGGCGCTGGAGATTTCGGCGTTACGGCCCACTTTCGCGCCCAGCAGCCTGTACCAGAAAGGCGCATACACCGTGGCGTAGATACCGGATAGAACGTTGAGGCTCGCCTCCTGAATATGGCTGACCAGCCACTTGGCGCAATAAGTATTGCTGTGCACCGCATAGCGTCCCGGCTTGAGCCTGGGCAGTGCGACCCAGCGCAAAGCCGCTGATGCCAGCGCTGTCGCAACGATCAGCACCGCGCTTGCCGGGAGAGCCAGCATGAAATAACGGGCCAGTTGACCGCCGACGCTGGTGCCAGCCAGCCAGGGCATGACGTGCTGTGCATCGAACCAGTCCATCAGAAAGAAAGTAGGAAAAACCGGAATGAAAAACAGCGTGGCAATCAGCAGGATACCTGCCGTGAAGAACAGTGTTTCCGCACGCAGGCGGTGTTTGCTCACGGCAGGTCGCGGAGGTTGGCGCTGAGTATCGAACGAGCCGACATCACGGGCGGGCGAGCCCTGCCAGATGCGTCCTGCGGGCACCTCACGACCTTGCGCCAATGCGGACTGTGCTTCCAGATGACCCAGCGGGCCGACGCTGGTGTTGCCTTCCATGATCACGTAGGACCCGACGCAGGCATTGGCCTGCAAGGTGATCTGCCCCAGGTGAAACTGGCCGCGCTCGACCCGTGCGTTCTCGAAACTGACGCCATTGCCGACACTGACGCCGTCGCTGATGTCCAGCAGATCGGGAGCACGCACCACCGCGCCACCGATGATGACGTCTCGCCCGATTTTGGCGCCCAGCGCGCGCAGCCAGGCCGGATAGAGCGAAGACCCGCTCAATAGGTAGGTTGGCGCTGACTCGACCATCCGATCAGCTGCCCACCAGCGGAAATAGGTTATGCCCCACAGGGGGTAGACGCCGGGTTTGAGGCGACCGGCGATCAACCATTTGCCCGCCAGCGCGATCATGAACTGCACGACGGTTGCGATCAGAAACACCGAGATCGACGCGAGCGTTGCCAGCGCAACAGAGTCATCGGGTGAGCCGGTCAGGTAGTGATAAGTGAAGAACGGCGCGAGCCATTGCGACATGCGCAGGCTGACCATCACCGGCAGCGCCAGTGCTTGCGCTACGCCGCACCGCCAGCGTCGCCAGGCAGAAGGCGGCGTCCATTGCTCGGGCGTACTGCTGGTTCGCGGTGTCTGGTTCAGAACGGCGGCAATGGCGTCGATGCGTCGCTGCTGATAGATGTCGCGCACCGTAATGTGAGCAAAGCGCGGGTCTGCACGCAGTGCCGAGGCCAGTCGTGCAGCAAAAAAAGAATGTCCGCCCAGATCGGTGAAAAAGTCTGCATGGCGGCGGATCGGTATTCCTGGAAACAACGCGGCGAGTGCTGCGAAAAGCACGACCTCACCGGGTGTTTCAGCCACATCGGATTCCGCGCTGGCGCTGCCTGCATCCACGTTCAAGGGGCGTGCTTTTAGCGCCTTGCGGTCAATCTTGCCGGACAGCAGGCGCGGCATGCTTTCGAGCAGTTCGAACTGGGCGGGCACCATGTAGGGTGGAAGCTGGGCCTGTAGCGCTTTGCGCAACCGGCTCGTGAACGCGGCCGGAGGAGCATCGTCGCAGACGACATAGGCGACCAGTTGATCGAGCCCATTGTCGTTGCGCAGCAGCACCGCGACGTTGCCAACGCCGGGTTCTTGCGCCAGTACGGCTTCGATCTCGCCGAGTTCGACACGAAAACCGCGAATCTTGATCTGATCATCGGCACGTCCCAGGCAATGCACCTGACCTTCATGATCGATACGCGCCAGATCGCCGGTGCGATACAGGCGAGCATCGTGATCACCGATGGACCAAGGGTTGATCAGGAATTTCTCTTGGGTGAGGTCAGGCCGTCCGAGATACCCGTCGGCGACACCTGGACCGATGATGCACAGCTCGCCGGTCTGACCGCGTGGCAGCAGGACGGGCGGGTGCTCACGGCCAACCTGAGTGTCATGTGCAATGACCAGCAAGCCGTAGTTGGGCAATGGCTGGCCAATGGTGACCGGGCGATCGGGCGACAGCCGCGCCAGACTTGCCGAAACGGTGGCTTCGGTGGGGCCGTAGGTGTTGAACATTTGCCGGTTCGGCGTTGACCAGCGATCGACCAGCGACTCGGGGCACATTTCGCCGCCCAGGTTAATCAGCCTAAGACTGGGAACATCTTCGCTGAACAGGGCCAACAACGTCGGCACCGCATGCAGGACGGTAATCTGGTGTTCATTCAGCAGCCGCGGCAAGGTTTCGGGGTCGCCGCTGGTTTCTTTCGGACCTATCCACAGCGTGGCGCCGACCAGATAGCCGATCCAGATCTCCTCGAACGACATGTCGAACGCGACCGAGAACCCCTGATACACGCGGTCGCTGTTGCGGATGCCGAGGATCGCGTTTTCGCTTCGCAAGAAGTGGCAGATGCTGCGTTGGGAAATCACGATGCCCTTGGGCTTGCCGGTCGAGCCTGAGGTGTAGATCACGTAAGCAGGGTGATCGGGCAGGGCCGCGATGCGGCGCATCGCAGGAGCGTCGGTTGGCGTCAACAGTGTCTCGGCCGTCCACACGGTCAGGCCGGTGCCGCTCAAGGTGGTGCCAAGGGCTTGTGTGCAGACCACGCCCAGCGCGCTGGCGTCTTCAAGGCAGACTTGCAGGCGATCAACCGGGGTGTCCAGATCCAGCGGCAGCCAGGCCGCACCGGTCTTGGCGATACCAGCCTGCATCACCAGCAGCTCGATGCCTCGTGGCAGCCATAGACCGACGATATCGCCCGGCCTCACGCCCGCCTGAATCAGCGCAGACGCCACCCGGTCGGCCTGCCGATCCAGCTCGCCGTAACTGAGCCGACGCTCGCCATAAATGAGCGCGGTCTGCTCGGGATACCGTTGCGCAGTGGCTTCGAGCAAATCGGCCAGCACCTCCTCACGCAAAAGCTCGGGTTGTATCGGCCCATACATCACATCCTGTAAGGCGTCGTTCTGGTACGTCTTCAACTGGTTCATGTTGTTCATGGCAGCAGGTCGTTCGCTCGTAGGAGAGAGGTGCCTTTACGGGCTTGTCGTTATGAGCACAGAAGCGGATCAACCAGAATGTGAGGTGCGTCGTGTAGGGCCAAGCATGCGGAATGTGTCAGTTTTGATACATTTTTGGCCGCATTGCTTCGAGGGCAACTGAACAAGCTGGCCAGGCAAATATCGCAAGGGCTGGCTGTACGCAGCTTGAACGGTGTACCGAAGGGGGGGCGTGAGGGGAGGCGTCAATGGATCGTTGGGACGTAGAAAATACAGCTCAGGATGCTTCGCGTCTTGGTGCAGGAGCGTTGCATTCCCGGGCATCGAAACAGGTAGCATCCTGGCCATCATGCCAACGCAGGGCGATGGCATGATCAGGTCAGTGTCGTTTAGTGCAGCTTCATCCGGGGCTCGGTGCCCTTGCCGATGCGGCTACCCAGCATCAGCATCAGCGTGCGGAACATTCCGTACAGCGCCATTTGGTGCATGCGGTACAGCGACACGTAAAACATCCGCGCCAGCCAGCCTTCAAGCATGACGCTGCCAGTCAGGTTGCCCATCAGATTGCCCACGGCCGAGAAGCTCGACAGTGAGATCAGCGAGCCGTAGTCCTTGTAGGTGTATTCCGGCAGTGCCTTACCTTCGATCCGCAGCCGTAGGGATTTGACCAGCAGTGAAGCCTGCTGGTGCGCAGCCTGGGCGCGCGGCGGGACGTTGCGGTCGGTGCCTTTCTGCGGGCAGGCCGCGCAGTCGCCAAAGGCAAAGATGTTCTCGTCGCGAGTGGTTTGCAGTGTCGGCAATACCTGCAGCTGGTTGATACGATTGCTTTCCAGTCCGTCCAGCTCATGCAGGAATGCCGGCGCACGAATACCGGCTGCCCAGACTTTCAGGGTCGCAGGGATCACCTCGCCGCTGGCGGTGATCAGGCTGTCGGCTGTCACTTCGCTGACGGCGGCATTGGTCAGCACGGTCACGCCGAGTTTGCTCAAGGTTTTGTGGACCGGGCCGCCGATGCGCTCGGGCAATGCGGGCAGAACCCGTGGGCCTGCTTCAATCACGGTGATGCGCAGGTTTTCCGGCTTGATCTGGCCGAGTCCGTAAGCGGCCAGCTCGTGGGCTGCATTGTGCAGTTCGGCTGCCAGCTCGACGCCTGTAGCACCGGCGCCGACGATGGCAACGGTGATCTCCTGAGCGGAATCGGCTTGCCCGGCGTGGGCGCGCAGGTAGTGGTTGAGCAACTGCTGGTGGAAGCGCTCGGCCTGTTTACGCGTGTCGAGGAACAGGCAGTGTTCCGCAGCGCCCTTGGTGCCGAAATCGTTGGTGGTACTGCCGACGGCCAGCACCAGCGAGTCGTACCCCAGGCTGCGCGCCGGGACCAGCTCAGCGCCGTTTTCATCCACAGTTGCGGCCAGATGTACCTGACGAGTCGCGCGGTCGAGTCCGGTCATGCGTCCCAACTGGAACTGAAAGTTGTTCCACTTGGCTTGGGCCACATAATTGAGCTCGTCTTCGTACGAGTTCAGCGAGCCGGCGGCCACCTCGTGCAGCAGAGGTTTCCAGATGTGGGTGAGGTTGGCGTCCACCAGCGTGACGCTGGCCGTGCCTTTCTTGCCCAGGGTTTTACCCAGACTGGTGGCCAGCTCCAGACCGCCAGCGCCTCCGCCAACGATGACAATACGATGAGTCATAAGGATTACTCAGAAGGTTTAAGGAATTCGGAGGGAGCGCGATCTTCGCGAGCGCAAGGCAGCTCATAGCGTCAGATGGCTCAGAAATCGACTCAGCAGGCCCAACCCGATGACCACGACCACCAGCACGATCAGCCAGGGCCTGAAAGGCTGGCGCTCGATTTGATGCTGAGGTGCCTGAAGGTACTCTTCGACACATCGTTGGTCGTCCGGGTTCAGACGGCTGCTCATTTTAAGTCTCGTCTTAGGGGTCTCTTCGCTTCACTGTCTGGCAGGAGGCCAAGGGGCGTCGCTGTCCAGCGGCTCGACTTGAAGCGTGTCGTCCAGCCGGATGATGCCGCTTTGTATCACTCGGGCGGTAATTCCGCCATGCCCGCGCACCGCTTGAAAGGTCCCGTGCCCGAGGCGTTGCTCAAGGCGTGCGCAGGGCTGGCACCATCCCGTGGTTTCGAAAATGGCTTGGCCGATCCTGAAACGCCGCCCTTTCAGGCTGAACAGATTGATGCCGCTGATGGCAATATTTCGCCGCAGGTCCTGCGCAACAATGGGGTTTTCAGCTGGACGGTTCAAGAGCGATCCGATCACTGACAGATGCTCCCACTGAATCAGCGTGACCTGCCGGGCGTTGCGCGGGCCGGGGCGGGCATGATCACCGGTCAGCCCGGCTTCGCGACGCGCTTCCACAGCGTCGAGTTCGATCATGTCGACGCGGGACTCGGGGCGTACACCGATCCAACGCACGCGACCTTGTTGTGGAACATCCGCCAGCAGCGCTTGCAGGGGACTCATGACGGGGGCATTCATAAACTGATTCCAACATCGAATACGACGCTGCGTCCCAGATTGGTACGCAAGAAATCCGGGGCGTCCGGATGGGCGAACAATACCCGAGCGAAGGTCGGCCCGACCAGCGACAGCGAGCGCCAGCCCTGGCGCAGGTACTCGGTGGGCGGCGGGAAGTGACTGTTGAGGTCCAGCACTTCACGCTTGAGGCTGGAGAAGGCGATGATGTCTAGCTCCCCGAGGTCCAGGCCCCGTTCTCGGTAGTTGTGGGATTTCTTGCGCAGCGTGGGGGCGAGTCGTCTCAACAGTTCGGAAGCCGGGATGCGCTTGGGCTTCGCTTCGCGGCGAACCAACTGGCTCAGGGAGAAGGCACTGCGTCGTCGCTGCAACTCCTCGCGCCACTCATCATTGAGCCGACGACCTTCGTCCAGCACGAAAAACACCTCGAAACAGGCATCGCGAAACAGCACGTCCGGTGGCTCCTGGCCTGCCGGCGTGAAGTCTTCGTTGCGATGCGGGATGTTCAGGCCCTGCAACAGGCGCTGACACACCCACCGCTCACGCTCCCACTTTCTCGCGTTGGAAAGAAAGGCGTTGGCTTGTTCAGCCTGGATCGTCAACAGGCGCAGGTAGTCTGAGTCATCCATAGGCTTAAGCTTAGCGTTCTAATCGCGTTGACTGGAAGGGTGAATGTGCAGGTGTAAACTGACGCTTCATTTGCCTGCCTGCACTGGCCTTATGGCAAACAGTACCTTTTCGAGGAGTGTCCCGTTGAAATTTCTGCCCATGCTGTTTCTGGCCCTGCTGCCGCTGACCGCCCATGCGCTGCAAACGGGCGAACGCCTTGCGCCGTGGACCCTGCTTGATCAGTACGATCAGCCCTACACCCTCAACAACCAGACCCAAACCCTGCTGGTCGCCAGAGGCATGGACGCCGCCAAGCTGGTCAATGCCGCTCTTGCGGACAAACCCAAAGGCTTCCTGGAAGCTCGAAATACCGTCTTCGTGGCCGACATCCAGAAAATGCCAACGATCATCGCCAAGATGTTCGCCATCCCCAAGATGCGGGACTACACCTACCGCGTCATGCTCGACCGCGAAGCCCGCATCGTGCCGCAGTACGCGGGTGATGAGGATAAGGTCTTATGGTTGCAATTGCGCGATGGGCAATTGGTGAGTCAGCAGCAGTTTGGCAGTGCCGAGGCGTTGCGCGTGGCGCTGGAGAGGCCGTAACGGGGGGGTATACATAGACCGTGGGAGGCGGCTTGCGGCGATGCGTTTCTTAGCAAGCCCTTCAGCGACTGGCATGACGCTATCGCCGACAAGTCGCCTCCCACGGGTTTTGCATTTATCCGGAGAGTATCCAGGCAGGCCTGAAGGCAGTGATGAGTTGGCAGGTCAGAGGGCTGCTTTGCAGCCCATCCCTGCTGTCGTAACCTCTGGGAGTTCCTACAAAGAGAGGTCGCAGGCCTTAGTGGCCTCTGTGCGGCGCTTCCAGGTCACCTGAGAACAGATCGTCTTCAGCGTCCGGGCTGACCGGGATGGCGTGTTCTTCCGATGCCCAGGCACCGAGGTCGATCAGTTTGCAGCGGTCCGAGCAGAACGGACGATTGGGGCTGGCCGCGCTCCATTCCACGGGCGCGCCGCAGGTTGGGCATTGAACGGTCATTGGTTGGCTCATGATTGGCCTCCACGCAAAGTAAGGTAAAAGTGGTGCAGCCGCTCGACTTCGCTTTTGAGCCAGGCCGTATCTCGGTCGTTGGCCAGCACATCGTCGGCGTGGCGCAAGCGGTCTTCGCGTTGCGCCTGAACCTTGAGGATGGCCTGGACCTGCTCCTGGCTTGAGCGGTCGCGCAGCATGGTGCGCTCTATTTGCAGTTCTTGGGGGGCGTCAATCACCAGTACCCGCTGGACCGTACGGTACTGACCGGATTCGATCAGCAGCGGCGACACCAGAATGGCGTAGGGCGAAGTCGCGCGCGCCAGATACCGGGTGATTTCCTGATTGATCAGCGGATGCAGCAACGATTCCAGCCAGCGCCGCTCCTCCGGATGTTCGAAGATCAGCTTGCGCAGTGCGCTGCGATCCAGTTCACCGCTGGCCTGCAGAACGCCTGCACCAAAGTGCTCGACGATTTGCTCAAGCGCTGGGCGCCCGGGTTCGACCACCCAGCGTGCGGCATGGTCGGCATCTACCGCGTGGATACCTAGATCCATAAAACGCTGCGCTGCTGCGCTTTTGCCGCTACCAATGCCGCCAGTCAGGCCAAGAATCCAGGGTTTTTGATCAGGGTGGGTCATTTGAAACCGGCGAACTGCAAATAGGAGTCGGTTATTTGACCACCCCAGAGCAAAGCGATCCACCCCGCAATGGCCAGATAAGGACCAAAGGGGATTGGCGTGCCGGATTCGACGTTGCGCAATCGCATCATGATCACGCCCAGCACCGCGCCCACCAGCGACGACAGCAGGATGGTCAACGGCAAAATCTGCCAGCCGCCCCAAGCGCCGAGCATGGCCAACAGTTTGAAGTCGCCGTAGCCCATGCCTTCCTTGCCGGTGATCAGCTTGAACAGCCAGAACACCGACCACAGCGCCAGGTACCCGGCCACCGCACCCCACAGCGCATCACTCAGCGAAGTGAACAGGCCAAATGCGTTAACGATCAGGCCCAGCCACATAAGCGGCAGCACCATTGAGTCGGGCAGCAACTGCGTATCGGCGTCGATCAGGCTCATCGCCAACAAACCCCAGCTCAACACCAGCATTGCTGCCGTCTGCCAGCCAAAGCCAAAATGCCAGGCAACGTAGGCCGACAGCAGTCCACATGCCAATTCGACCAGTGGGTAACGCTTGCTGATCGGAGCCTTGCATTGCGAACACTTGCCGCCAAGCAGCAGGTAGCTGATCACTGGCAGGTTTTCCCACGGGCGAATTTGGTGCGCGCAGTGTGGGCAGCGGGAGTGGGGGAGGATCAGGTTGAAGGTGGGCTGTTCAGGCTCAGCGGGCAGGCCAAGCATGTCCCGCGACTGGGCTTTCCAGTCACGCTCCATCATCTTTGGCAGGCGGTAGACCACGACGTTGAGGAAGCTTCCGATTAACAGGCCGAGTACGCCGCAGAAAATAACGAAGGCCAGCATTGAGCTGGCCAGGAAGTCGAGGAGGGGCATGTCAGGTGACGCTTCCGAGTTTGAAAATAGGCAGATACATGGCAATGACCAAACCACCTACGATGACGCCGAGAACAGCCATGATCATTGGCTCCATGAGGCTTGTTAGGCTGTCGACCATGTTATCCACTTCATCTTCGTAATAAGTGGCGACCTTATCGAGCATGCTGTCCAGCGCACCGGACTCCTCTCCGATGGCGGTCATTTGAATGGCCAAGCTGGGGAACACACCGGTTGAACGCATTGAAAAGTTAAGCTGCATGCCGGTGGAAACATCTTGTTTGACCTTTTGCACTGCGTTGCGAAACACCACATTCCCGGTAGCGCCTGCAACGGAGTCAAGCGCTTCGACTAATGGAACGCCCGCAGCGAAGGTAGTGGCTAATGTTCGCGCGTAGCGGGCTACCGATGATTTGAAAATCAGCGGGCCGATAATGGGTATTTTCAATAAAAACCTGTCAATGCTGTCGCGAAGTTTTTGCGACTGCTTGTAAGCCCGCTTGAACATGAACGCGCCACCAATGGCCAAAGCAAGGATGATGAGCCACCAGTTCTGAACGATCTCCGAAAGCCCGATGACCATGAGTGTGAATGCGGGCAGTTCCGCTCCGAAACTGGCGAAGACCGACTGAAATTGGGGAACCACTTTGATAAGCAGAATACCCGAAACAATAATGGCGACGACCAAAACGGCCGCCGGGTAAGTCATGGCCTTCTTGATTTTGGCTTTGAGCTTTTCGGTCTTTTCCTTGTAAGTGGCTACACGGTCCAGAAGACTTTCAAGGGCGCCAGCTTGCTCACCTGCGTCCACGAGATTGCAGAATAAATCATCGAAATACTCGGGCTTTTGACGCAGTGCAGTTGCAAAACTATTACCCGCCGACACTTGCTGTTTAAGCGAGTCGACGAGCGTACGCATGTTCGGGTTTTCCGAGCCTTCGCTGATAATGTCGAAAGACTGGAGCAGTGGAACGCCAGCTTTCATCATCGTCGCCATTTGTCGCGAGAAAAAGGCAATGTCCAGTGGCTTGATTTTCTTGCCTTTGCCAAATATCGAGACAGTCTTTTTGCGCACTTTGGTCGGGTTGATGCCCTGCTTACGCAGTTGAGCCTTGATCAGCGCCGGGTTATGGCCGCTCAATTCGCCACTGATCTTACTGCCTTTCTTGTCTACGCCTTCCCAGGTGAAAACACTGACTTTGACTGCTTTACTGGCCATGCTTAATCCTTGGTCACGCGATTGACTTCTTCCAGGCTGGTAATACCCTGCATGGCTTTCGACAGGCCGGATGTTCGCAGGTCATTGAAACCATCCTTGCGCATCTGCCTGGAAATCTCCAGCGAGTTGCCCTCTTCCATGATGATGCGCTCCAGTTCAGGCGTTTTTTTCACGACTTCGTAAATCCCGACTCGGCCTCTATAACCCCCGTTGCAATGCTCGCACCCGACCGGCCCATACAATTTGAATGAGCCGACTTTTGAGGCTGGGAAGCCTTCTTTGATCAGCGTGTCGTGGGGCACGTCGACTTCTTTCTTGCAATGGTTACACAGCTTGCGCGCCAGTCGTTGGGCAATGATCAGATTGATCGCGGTGGCGATGTTGAACGCCGCGACACCCATGTGATGCAAGCGGGTCAAAGTTTCCGCTGCGCTGTTGGTGTGCAGTGTCGACAACACCATGTGGCCGGTCTGCGAGGCTTTGATCGCAATCTCGGCTGTTTCCAGATCGCGGATCTCACCGACCATGATCACGTCCGGGTCCTGACGCAGAAACGCACGCAGCGCCTGGGAGAAGTCCATGCCTTGGCGCGGGTTCACGTTGACTTGGTTGACACCCTCCAGGTTGATCTCCACCGGGTCTTCGGCGGTCGAAATATTGATGTTCACGGTATTGAGGATATTGAGGCCGGTGTACAACGAGACGGTTTTGCCCGAGCCGGTGGGGCCAGTAACCAGAATCATGCCCTGCGGCTGTTTGAGCGCCTCTAGATACAGCTCTTTCTGATCCGGTTCATAACCCAACGCATCAATGCCCATCTGGGCACTGGTCGGGTCGAGGATACGCATTACGATCTTTTCGCCCCATAGGGTCGGCAACGTGTTCATACGGAAATCGATGGACTTGGTCTTGGAGACGCGCAGCTTGACGCGACCGTCCTGAGGCTTGCGCCGTTCCGAGATGTCCAGGCTGGCCATGACTTTCAGACGCGCAGCAATGCGGTTTGCCAGATTGATCGGGGGTCTGGCTGCTTCGTGCAGAATGCCGTCGGTACGAAAGCGAACGCGAAATACTTTTTCATAAGGCTCAAAGTGCAAATCGGACGAGCCCAGGCGAATGGCGTCCAGCAGCATTTTATTGACGAAGCGCACCACTGGCGCATCATCTGCGTCGTCACGGCTGGTAATCGATGTTTCTTTGGCGCTTTCGCCCGGGTCGATGTCCAGATCCAGGTCGATGTCGGCCAATGACCCCAAACCACTGTCGCTGTCAAAAAACTTGTCGAGGGCAACACTGAGTTTGTCGTCTTCTACCAGAATCGCTTCAGTGTTCAGGCCGGTGCTGAACTGGATATCGGTCACCGCCTGATGATTGGTCGGGTCCGAGATGCCAATAAAGAGTCTGTTGCCTCGACGCCATAGCGGCAGCGCGTGATGTTGGCGTGCGAGTTTCTCACTGACCAAGCCTTTAGGCTGGCTCTCCTTGTCGAGACTGGACAGGTCCATGAATGGCACACCGAACTGCTCGGAGGCCATTTCTGCCAGAGTCAGACTCTTGACCAGTTTATTTTGGACCAGATAGCTGACCAGCGACATCTTGTCCCGCCGCGCCTGTTGAAAAGCTTGTTGGGCAGCTTTTTCGGAAAGAAGCTCAGCGACGACCAATTGCTTCGCAAGGCCGGTAAGGACAACGACATCACTCATAGAACCACCAGATGCAGACAGTGGAAGGTTTATAGCGCAGTCGGGCAGTGCTGCCAAATGGGAGTGGGGGATGTGACGAAAATTGTCAGTTTCTTCTGATTTCTGAAGGTTGAAACGTGCGTTAAGCCTGGTCTGAGGCGGTGAATCGAGACTTGTGCCACATTGGCATGACGTGTGCTTTAGTCATTTCAAGGCACACAAAATTGACGCCTCGGAGAAGTACGCGATGAAAGCACAAAAAGGTTTTACGTTGATCGAATTGATGATCGTGGTAGCGATCGTAGGCATTCTGGCAGCAGTAGCGATTCCTTCCTATCAGAACTACACCAAAAAAGCAGCTTATTCTGAGGTTTTGGCTGCAATGGCGTCTGTCAAAACTGCCGTTGGAGTATGTGCCGTTCAGGCAGCTGCGATAACTGAATGCGATACAGCTGGCGAAGTAGGTGTAACTCTGCCTACTGGAGTCACAACTGGTGCAGTCAATACAATTACTATCGGTACCAACGGCGTAATTACGGCCACACCAAATGCGTTCAAAGGTATCCTCGCTACAGAAACGTGCACTTTGACCCCTTCTGGCCTAGGCGGCGGTGCAACCTGGACGTTTGGCGGAGTGTGTGTAACCGCAGGTTATGTAAGAGCTAACTAAAATTTGATTGGTATTTTCTACAATGCCGAATAGCTCAGTTGAATTGAGCTGAGCAGCGCACTCGTAACGCGAAGGTCGCGGGTTCGATTCCTGTTTTCGGCACCAGCAACACCGCAAAAAGCCTCGAATCCTTACGGATTTCGAGGCTTTTTGCGTTCAGTCACCCGGTTGCATCTTGAGTATCTGCCTCAGATGCAGTCATCCCGGTTCATGCTGTTGATCAGCTTGCTGAACGCCCGTTGCAGGTCTTCCGAGTCCCGTTTGATGGGGTTGTTGATTTTCCACATCATTTCACTGGTGCTTTCGCGTTTGTATCGGCCTGTTCGCGCATTGCTGACCGCTTCTCGTCCTTTGCCGACGAAACCATTCAGGTCGCTCAGCGTGATAGAGCAGTTGGGCGGACGTTTCTGTTCGCGGGATTTCTTGTCCCAGCCTTCGATCATTTGGGCCGTTTTGTTCAGGCTTTCTTCGAGGGGCTTGGCCGTTGCTTCGCTGCCAGCGCTTTCGAAGAAGTCGCGAGCCAGTCGTGCGGACTCTTTGCCATACACGATGATGCCGGCGCGGTAGTAGGCGGTTGTGTCTTTCTCGGCTTTTTCGAAGGCCGTTCGGGTGTTGATTTCGTCGCGCTTGCGAATGCCGTCAAAGAATACGGCCTGGGCGTCGGCAACGTCTTTCATCGCCGCTTCAAGCGCAGGCTCCATCGCCCGCGCTTTTTTGCCATCATCGGCAAGGTAGCCTTTGGAGTCGCTGTAGTTGGCCAGTTCGCCATGAATCGGTTCCAGCTTGGCCAGTGCGGCCAACGTATTTTTTGCAGGCTCGTCAAGTTCCGGCATCGGGAAGCTGATGGCCAGCGCTGCGTTCAATTTCTTCTGCAACGTGGTGATGTCGTAAGGACTGAACAGCGAGTAGTCGGTCACCTTTTTGCCCGAAGCCAGCTTGCCGGCGTATTGCTCCAGGCGCTTGTCCAGTAGCTCGCCGAAGTCCTCGCCCTGGTTGGCCGCGTCGACATAAGCGTTGTATTTCTCGATTTCTGCCTGCTCGGTGCTCATGCTCTGCTGCGTCGAGTTAGCAGGGTGCGAGGCACTCTTGGGGGCGTCGCCTTTGTCGCAACCGACCAAGAGAAGCCCCATCGAAACCAACAGTGCTGCCAGCGTACTTCTTGAGTGCAATTTGCTCTTCCTTCCATGAGTTGTGGGGGTGTCAAAAAAGGTATTACAGGCATGCGTTACCAATCGAACAGGCCTACATACACTTTCTGGTCTGCGCCATAGCCGCAGCCTGCGGTGTCCATGCGAACAGACGTTTCGAGTTTGCCGTTGATCAACCGCACCGCTTGAGTCTGTGTCAGGCAATTGGTGCCGGGAGTTGGCTCGGGTTCGCTGCGCATCACCAGGACGATGGGTGTGTGATTGAACATCTCGACACGCGCCTTGCCCTGTTTGTCAGGGCTGAACTGACAGGGCCAGTTCATTTCCAGCACATGTGGGCTCTGGCCGCGTTCGGCCAGGGCGCAGCGGCCTTGGTGGTCCATCAGTTGCAGCGGTTTCTGGCCAAGCACCACGTTGAGTGGAGGAGGCGACGGCGGGTTTTCCTGCGCAAAAACGGGTGCGCAAAACACTAAGCCGAGAGCAACGAAAGAGACGAGGATGGAGGTTTCTTTCATCTGTTCAAATCCCTCTGACGGCGCCTGTGAGGAGGCGCTGGGTCGATCCATGAGTGGCGTAATGCCTGCACGTGCGTAACAGACGCCATATTTAAGCATTGGTTCACAAACTACGGGGTCTGATTGCAGGCGTGTGAAAGCGTTGGCACCTGGAGAGTGCGGGGGCGAATGCCCTAAACGAAAAATCCCGATCACGGAGGATCGGGATTTCTGTGTTGCACTTACGTGGTTACCTCACCACCTGATCAACCCGTGGCTGAGTCGGCTTGCGAAAGCGGCGGCGGATCACGACCATGATCATCACCAGCAGCACCGTCAGCACGCCGAAGAAGATCGCATTGAACACTGGGAACGGCTCGTCACGGGTGGTGACGGCTTCGACCTGGGTCACGTTGGGAAACATGGAGAGGATCTGGATACGCCAGCCGTAGTAGCGGATGAGCGCCAGTTGCTGGGAGTCACGCGAGTAGCCCTGAGCTTTGGCCTGGATGTCGGCGGAGTCGAACTTGAAATACCACGGGAAGCTCCAGCCGGTGTCTTCGTTGCGATAGACCACCACGTTCTTGTTGTCCGGGTGCTCAGTATTAATGAAGTACACGTCGCGGGTCGGGCCGTCGGCAGGGTTTTCGGCGTTGATCACACCGTCTGCGTCCATCCTTTTGACTTCCACTCCGGTGATCATCACGACATCATGGCGCGGCAGGACGTAATAGAGGCTTAATGCGCCGATCCCGAATGCTACGAATACCACAAGCCAAATCGACCTTTTAAGCCACTTCATACCAGCATCCTCTGTTTAAAATTGCGTGACTTTGCCCTAATCCGAACATTTCGAAGCAAAACAGTTATTACAAAATTCGACAAGGCCGTTTGACGCGAGCTTGTCTTTTGGAGATTCACATGATTTGGTTCCTTGAAGGGCAGTCCAGCCAGCGTGAAGTGATCATGGGGGCACGCGCCGCCTTACCTGCCTCGGTGCAGATTGTCGCATCCCATCGCCAGTTGCGGTCGGAGATTACCGGCCAGGCCGATGTGGCCTTGCAGGAACCCACCGATAGCGATGAGCGCATCGACTGGGTCATCGAGACGGCCCGCACACTCGGCGTCAAGGTGATTGTGGCCGGTCGCGTGGGCGCCAGTTACGAAGCGCAGCGTGAGCGCTTCGTCGCTGAAGGCTTGGACCTTGTGACGGGCGGAACGTCGCTGCAGACCTTTCAAAATGTCGATGACAAAAGCCGGTTCACCGCCGCAGCCGAATTGGCCGGGCTGGCGTGCATACCGGGTATTACCGCGAACGACGCCCACGAATTACAGGCCGCGTATGACGCGCTGTCCGGTTCGGGCGAGGTGTGCATCAAGCCTACCGTCGGGATTTACGGTCAGGGTTTCTGGCGTTTCAAGGACGGCGTCGACGATTTCCGCTGCTTCGCCAATCCTGATGCTCGCGAGACGACCTTCAAGGCTTACCTGAATGCCTATCGCCAGTCCGAGGGCCGTCCGCCCATGTTGCTTATGCCTTATATGCCCGGCAGCGAGTGTTCGGTGGACATGGTCTGTGAGCGGGGCAAGGCCGTGGCGTTTGTCGGCCGACGCAAACTGGGGTTGAATCAGACGTTCGAGCGCGACAGCGAAGCGGTTCATCTGGCCGTAAAAGCCGCCGAGCATTTTGCCTGTGATGGGCTGATCAATGTGCAGACTCGGGACGACGCCGACGGCAAGCCACATTTGCTTGAAATCAATCCGCGCTACTCTGGCGGCATTGGGTACACACGGGAGACAGGCCTCAATCTGCCGGGGACTTTCGCGACACGACGTCTTGGCTTGAAAGAACCGGAAACACATTGGCTCGATGATATTCGGGTCAAGGCCATCACCGTTGCCGTGCGGGCCACTGTATGATCCGCACAATAGATTTTTGCTATTACTAATCGCTCTTGTCAGGGAGGATCGGCATGAAGGTCTTGGCGCCAGGTGCAAATACAGCTTTAGCGAGTTCGCAGTGCACTTGGAACCTGGAGAGCGGCCGATCCTCGGTTTTCGGTGAGTACGCGGCGGTCGCATTGCTTGCTGTTGACGACAAGCGTCAGCCCAAGGGCGATCCGGCGCTGCTGCATCAGGAACAAAACTGGATGGAGTGGAGCGGCGGCCCACAGAACGTGGGCTGTACGCTGAAGCTGGACCGGCTTCCGGCGGGCAGTGATCGTGTGCTGCTGATGGTCTATGTGTTTGCTGCCACCGGACCGGTCCGCGAAATCGGTAGCCTGCATCTGCAGGTCGATGCGGACATCGAACACAGGATCGACCTGCGCGATAACGGCGAAGCGGCAATCATCATTGGCGAGTTCTACAAGCGTAACGAGCAATGGAAATTCCGTGCGTTGAGTGAAGGTTCGTCGTACGGACTTTCGGCGTTTGGGCGCAAGATCGGGCTGGAAGTCGATGATCGTCATCCTCGGCGCCCGGCAGGCGCTCCGAACGGCGGGGGCTCGCATCATCAGTCTGCGACCGGCACGGCGTTCGTCGTAGGGCCTGCGCACGTGATGACCTGCGCGCACGTCATCGAAGACATGAGCGTGTTTTACATCAACTCGCTGGAAGGCCGTTACAAGGCCGAGCCGGTGGTCATCGATCGACGCAACGACATCGCACTGTTGCGGGTGCAGGGCACTTCGCCGCTGACGCCGGTCACGTTCCGCGAAGGCCCCGGCTGCGAACCGGGCGACAACGTGGTCGTGCTGGGGTATCCGCTGGCGTCCATTTCCGGCGGCGGCTTGCAGGTGACGCAGGGTGGCATATCCGGTCTTTTTGGTCTGCACAGCGATGCCAGCCTGTTCCAGTTCACTGCGCCGATACAGCCGGGCTCCAGCGGCAGCCCCCTGTTCGACAGCGGCGGGGCGGTCATCGGGATGGTGACGTCCACGGTGCCGGACGGGCAAAACATGAATTTCGCGGTGAAATCCGCACTGCTTCTGTCCTTTTTGCAGGCTTGCCGCATCGAAGCGCCACATGCCAGGTCGGAAAGGACCTACACCACCACAGAAATCACGCGTGCTGCCCGGTCCTCGCTCTGGCTTGTCGAAGCCTCTCGCGAGTGATGTCGAAACGCCCCTTCAACGGGGTTTCGACCGGCAGACGCCAGGGGTTGCGACCCCGCCAATCAGGAAATTATCGATGGACAGCAGCGTAGCTACTTCCACACCTGTCAGGCTTCGTGCTGATCTGCTTCGGGGCTCCCTCAATGTGAGCGTCAATGCATCCACGATTGCCCCGGATTCACTGTTCGGTTTCGCTGAACGCCGTAACCCCAAGCGTGCATTCCTGTTCGTTTCCCGGGTGCTGGGGCGGCACATTCCGGTTCGTCCAAGTGTGATGCTCAACAGTTTTGAAGACTTGGCGCACAAGATTCCTGCCGATTTGCCAGGCCCTGTGCTGGTCATCGGCATGGCCGAGACGGCGGTGGGCCTGGGCGCCGGTGTACACCGGGCCTACAGCGCGTCGCGTCCGGATGCGTTGTACCTGGTCAGCACCCGTCATCCCACGGGCACCGATCTGTTTGCGCGCTTCGAAGAAGAGCACAGCCATGCCAGCGCGCACTTGATCCACCTGCCGACCGACCCTGCACTGCGCGACATGATGCTCAACGCCCGTTCGCTGGTGTTGGTCGACGATGAAGCGTCCACCGGCAAGACCTTCATTAACCTTCACCGGGCACTGGTCGATGCGGGTCTGGACAAGCTGGAGCGGGTCGTAACCTGCGTATTGACCGACTGGTCGGCGGGGGCGGTCAGCACATCGATGGGCGCGGTCGCCGAGCAGGTGTCGCTGCTGCAGGGGTCCTACTCCTTCGACGAAGATGTCAGCGCCCCCATGCCTGACATGCCGGAAGTCGGCACCGTTGCGATGGGCGACTGGCCGCTGGTGACGGCCAATGACTGGGGACGCCTGGGCGTGCTGTCGGTGGACGACACGCTGGCCCCCGGCATCCAGGTCAAAAAAGGCGAACGAGTCCTGGTGGTCGGCACCAGCGAGTTCGTCTGGCGCCCGTTTCTGCTGGCCGAGCGCCTGGAAAAGGCCGGTGCGGATGTGCATTTCAGCTCGACCAGTCGTTCGCCGATTGCCCTGGGCCATGCCATTGATCATGCGCTGTCGTTCTCCGACAACTACGGGCTGGGCATTCCCAACTTCCTTTACAACGTGCGTCCGGGTCAGTTCGACCGTGTGCTGATCTGTACCGAAACCCCGAGCCAGGCGGTGCCTGCCGAACTGATTGAAGCGTTGAACGCCGAGGTTGTCTGTGATGAGTGATGTTCGCCCGCTGATTTTCGTCGATCTGGACGACACCTTGTTCCAGACCGCTCGCAAAACCCCGGCCGATAGTGAAAAGCATGTTGCCACGCTCGACATCAGCGGTAATGCCAACGGCTACATGACCAACGTGCAGAAGTCGTTCGCCCACTGGTTGCTGGCCCACTCCGATGTCGTGCCAGTGACGGCGCGCAGTGTCGAGGCCTACAGTCGGGTCAAACTGCCTTTCGCTGCGGGTGCCATCTGTTCCCACGGCGGCGTCATCCTCGATCTGATGGGAAAGGTGGACAAGGACTGGAACGAGCAGATGAAACAGACGCTCGCTGCCTATCAGACGCGCCTGCATGAACTGTCAGCGACCACGCTGGCCATCGGCCAGGAAATGGGTGTGTCGCTGCGCGGCTGGGTCGTCGAAGAGGCCAGGCTGTTTCATTACGTGGTCACCAAACACAACGAGCATGACGACAGCATCCTCACGCGTGTGCTGGCCGAGGTGCAGGCGCGGGGCTTGCTCGACGATATGCATGTGCATGGCAACGGCAACAACCTGGCGTTCCTGCCCAATGGCCTGGCCAAGCGTTACGCCGTTCAGGAGTGGCTGCGACGCGACATCGCCGTGAATGGTGAGCGACCGGTGCTGGGTTTTGGCGACAGCATTACCGATCTGGGTTTCATGGACGAATGCCATTGGTGGGCAACGCCCGCCCGCAGTCAGTTGGCCAAAATGTTTGTCGGGGCCGCGCATGACTAATCCTGTTCACGGGCTGGATACCGTGGGGAGCGGCAGCTATCTGGAAGACGATGTGCATTTTTTGCTGCGTTGTGTGGAGATGCAGACCACCGACGTCGAGGAAAAAGAGCGCCTGATCCAGACGCAACAAAAGCATTATTCGGAGATGATCAGCGAGGAGGCAGCGCCCAGCGGGGCGCATCAGGCCCTGTTCGAGCGTACGCTGGCACAGAACGGCGCACGCATGGCCGCAGACGTTCAGTCGCTGGCGCAGGCGCTGGACCGCGAATGTCTCGAGTCGGAGATTGTGCTGGTGTCGTTCGTGCGCGCCGGTCTTCCGCTTGGCGTGCTGCTGCGTCGCGCGCTGATCAATCTGGGGCGTGAAGCCCACCACTACGGCGTCAGCATCATTCGCGACCGTGGCATTGATAGCGTGGCACTTGAGGCCATCGTTCAGACTCATGGTGCGCAGAACATCGTATTTGTCGATGGCTGGACCGGCAAGGGCGCGATCTCAGGCGAGATCAAGCGCAGTCTGGCGGGCGATGCACGCTTTCCTGAAGAGCCGCGTCTCGTTGTGCTGGCTGATCCCTGCGGCAGCGCCTGGCTGGCAGCGTCCAGTGAAGACTGGGTAATCCCGTCCGGCATTCTGGGCGCAACCGTTTCCGGGCTGGTATCGCGCTCGATCTGGCCTGCCAGCGGTGGGCTGCACGGTTGCGTGGTCTACGATCACTTGCAGCCGCACGACGTCACCCGCAGTTTCATCGAACACATCGAGAAACAATGGAGCAGTCGGCGTTCTGTCGCCAGGGTGACACCCTGGACGCCCGAACAGCGGCTTGAACTCAAAGCGGCCGCCTCACAGGTGGTCACGCATCTGGCCGAACGCTTTGAGATCAACAACCTGAATCGTGTAAAACCGGGCATTGCGGAAGCGACGCGTGCGGTCATGCGCCGTGTGCCGGATCACGTGCTGGTGCGCGATACCGCTGACAGCGACGTGCAACTGCTCATGCACCTGACCGAAAAAGCGGGCATCCCTGTCGAGCAGGTCGGCAGTGCCCTTGGGCCCTACAGGGCGGTAACCATCATTCGGAGTCTGCGCTAATGGCCTTATTCTCGCCTTATGCACTGGGGGCAACGCTTTACATGCCGGCCACCCGCGACGACATTCTGGATGTGGTTTTTGCCGAAAAGCTTCCCGAACTGCGCTCACTGGTCGTCTGCCTGGAAGATGCCGTTGCGCTGACCGATGTCGACACCGCGCTTGCCAACCTGCGTCAGGTCCTGACGCGCATTCATGATCGCGGCGGCCGTCCGGCCAATGGTCCGTTGCTGTTCGTCCGTCCCCGAGACGCAGCGATGGCGCGCATTCTCAATGACTGGCCCTTGATGGCGCATGTCGACGGTTTTGTGGTGCCCAAGCTCTCGTTGAAGAGCCTGCCGAGCTGGGAACAGGCCGTGACCAACCCGGCGCTGGCGCTGATGCCGACGCTGGAAACGCCCGAAGTGTTCAACCCCACCGCGATGGTCGAGCTGGGGCAGGCCTTGAAAGCCAATCTCGACGAACGGATCATTGCCTTGCGCATCGGTGGCAACGACCTGATGGGTTGCCTGGGCCTGCGCCGCAACCCGACGATGACGCTCTATGGAACGCCGATGGGCTATGTCATCCCCATGCTGGCCGGGGTCATGGGCTCGCAAGGCTTTGCGCTGACGGCTCCGGTGTTCGAGCAACTGGCCACGCCCGACATTCTGCAGCAGGAATTGGCGCTGGACATTGCCAACGGTCTGGTCGGGAAGACCGCAATCCACCCATCACAGGTCAATATCATTCAGAATGCACTTCGCGTCAGTCTTGAAGACCTGAATTCGGCCCGCATGATTTTGAACTCTGTCGCGCCGGCCGTGTTCAAGTACAACGACGCGATGTGTGAACCGGCGACCCATTACAAATGGGCGACCCACATCATGGAGCGCGCCAAATGGCATGGAGTGTTACCCGCACCCGCTTCGTTCATGGATGCCAGCATTCGACTCGCTGAGGCAGTTAGCTAGATGATAGAACCTGACCTTGAAATCGAAGTGGAGCAACGCCTGCTGGCGGTGTTCGACTTTGATGGGACCATTACCCGACACGACAGCTTCGTACCGTTTCTCAAATTCGCTTTTGGGCAGCGCGCCTTTTCCGTACGCATGGCCAGATTGGTATTGCCGAGCATTGGTTACCTCACCAAGCGCGTCACCCGCGATGAACTCAAAGGCCGCCTGATCAAGGCTTTTCTGACTGGCGTCGAAGCGCAATGGCTGCAACAGAAAGCTGAAGCCTTCTGCGAACTCTACTGGAAACGCCTGATGCGCCCGGCGGCTCTGGAGTCGATTGCGGCCGAGCTTGAGAAAGGTGCCATTGTCACGCTTTGTTCAGCATCGCCTGCTATGGTGCTTCAACCCTTCGCCGACCGGCTCAAAGTCGAGCTGATCGGTACCAACCTTGAAGTGATCGACGGCAAACTGACCGGTTTGATTGAGGGCAGCAACTGCCGTTGCGACTCCAAGGTGGCGCGGCTGGAAAGCGTTTACGGGCCACTCAACAAATTCCGCCTGCGTGCCTGGGGTGACACCCGTGGCGATCACGAATTGCTCGCCGCTGCGCAGGATGCGCACTGGCGTCACTTCCATCCGACGTGGCGAAAAGGGCGTTACAAAGGTCCCATTAACGCCAAGTTACACAATCCCGATAGCAAAGATGAGCCAACACGGTAAGGCTGTAACACTTTTATCCGACTTCCGTCGTCCACATGGAGCGAAAAATGGCACTCACTTTGGCAAAAAACCAGACGATCTCGCTTGAGAAAACCGCTGGTACAGGCCTCAAGAAAGTCAGCATGGGCCTGGGATGGGACCCGGAAAAGGCCAGTGGATTCTTCGGCAAACTGTTGGGCGGTGGCGGTGGCGACATCGATCTGGACGCTTCCTGCATCATGCTCGACGCTGAGAAGAAACCTCTTGATCTGGTGTGGTTCCGTCAATTGCAATCGCGTGACGGTGCCATTCAGCACTCCGGCGACAACCGCACCGGCGAAGGCGCGGGTGACGATGAAACCATCAGTGTCGATCTGGAAAAATTGCCTGCCACCGTTAAATACCTGGTGTTCACGGTCAACTCCTTCACTGGACAGAACTTCGAAAAAGTCGCGAACGCTTACTGCCGCATCGTGGACCTGGGCTCGCGTAACGAACTGGGCCGCTTTGACCTTTCCGAAAAAGGCCAGCACACGGGCGTCGTGATGTCTTATCTGTCGCGCACGCCAAGTGGCTGGGACTTCACCGCGGTAGGTCAGGCAACCAATGGCCGCACCGCGGATGATCTGGTCGAACTGGCTATCGGGGCTGTACGCGCATGACCCAACTTGTCCCTGGCGCCAATGCGCCGGTAGCTGCCGGTCCCTTGACGGTTGACGTCAGCTATTCCCCTCTAGCGGGCGCGGACATCGACGTGTCCGCTTTTCTGCTGACCGGCTCAGGCAAGGTCCGCGGTGACCATGACATGTGTTTCTACGGCCAGAAAAGCGTGAACGGCGGCGCGGTGCAGTTGACGGAAACGTCGACCGGGCGCGCAGTCTTCACTCTTGACCCCAGCCGTCTGGATGCGGTCATCGAAAAAGTGGCCCTGACCGCGACCATCTATGAGAACAAGGCGAGCTTCGACAGCGTGTCGCGGCTGGCTTTGACAATCACAGGTGGCATCGAAGCTGAAATTCCGACTGCCGGCATGAAGGAAACCGCACTTATTCTGGGCGAGTTCTACCTGCGGCAGGGGGCATGGAAATTTCGCTGCGTGGCACAGGGTTTTGCGGGTGGCCTCGAGCCTCTGGCAAAAAACTTCGGCGTTGAAGTGGCTGCCCCGCAGGATCAGCCTGCACCTGCACCTGCAGCGCCGCCGCCCCCTGCGGCGCCTGCGGTCAAATCGACTGTCAGCCTGAGCAAGATCACGCTGGACAAGACCCGCGCCTCGGTCAGCCTGGAAAAGACCAGCGCGGGCTTTGGCGAGATTCGCGTCAACCTGAACTGGAACCGTCGCAGCGAGGCCAAGAGCAGTGGCTTCTTCTCGATGAAGAAGAGCAATGCCATCGACCTTGATGTAGGCTGCCTGTTCGAATTGCAGGACGGCCACAAAGGGGCTGTTCAGGCGCTGGGCAATTCATTCGGTTCACTCAACACCGAACCTTTCATCAAGTTGATGGGCGACGACCGCACCGGCTCTGTCAGCGACGGCGAGTGGTTGCACATCAACGGCGCTCATTGGGGCAAGATTCGTCGCATTCTGGTCTACGCATTCATCTATGAAGGCGCGCCAAACTGGAAAGAGACTGACGGAGTGGTCACTATCCATGCCCCAGGCCAGCCGCCCATCGAGGTTCGTCTGAACGAAGAAGGTGGGCGTCAGGGCATGTGCGCGATCGCTCTGCTTGAAAATGACAACGGTGCCGTCAAAGTGACGCGCTGTGTGGATTTTCACAATGGCCACAGCAACATGGACAAAGCCTACGGCTGGGGCATGCGCTGGGCTGCCGGTTCCAAGTAAAAAACATTCCGATATTTCTGAAGCCGGCCCTGCCGCTTCACAGGAGATAGACATGCTGGACTGGTTGAAAACAAACGCAACAGCGGCTCGTGACAAACTGGCAACCGAAGTTTCGAAGTTCAAGAATCGCGAATTCATGGACGCCGTGGTTTCAGGTTGCGCTCTGGTGTCTGCCGCCGATGGCGATATCAGCGCCAGTGAAAAGCAGAAAATGGCGGGTTTCATTCAGAACTCTCAGGAACTGAAAGTTTTCGACATGAAAGACGTCATCCAGGGTTTTCAGGATGCCTGTTCAAAGTTCGAATTCGATTTTGAGATTGGTCGTGCCGAAGCACTGAAAACCATTGGCAAGATCAAGAAAAAAGAAGATGCCGCCCGTTTGCTGGTGCGCGTCTGCTGTGCCATCGGTGGTGCAGATGGCAGCTTCGACGAGAAAGAGCGGGAAGTCTGCCGCACGATCTGTCGTGAGCTTGGCCTGAACCCGTCCGATTTCGACCTGTAATTTTTCACCCTAAGGAACGCAGTTAAATGGAAAGCACCTCTCTAGGCTTCCCTCCACTCACGATGGCCGTATTCATTGGCCTGGCCATTACGGCTATGGCCATCGACATGTTTTCTCACCGTGGGAACAAGCCGATTACGCTCGCCCAGGCTTCGGCCTGGTCGGTTTTCTGGGTTGCTATTTCGCTGGCGTTCGCCGGCTTTCTGTATGTTCAGCACGGCTCTGAAGTGGCCACCCTGTTCGTCACAGGTTATGCGCTGGAAAAAGTACTGAGCGTCGACAACCTGTTCGTGTTCATGGCTCTGTTCACCTGGTTCAAAATCCCGGATGGCCTGCGCCACCGCGTTCTGTACTGGGGCATCATCGGTGCCATCGTCTTCCGCGGCATCTTCGTTGCCATTGGTACAGGCCTGCTGGCCCTGGGCCCGTGGGTCGAAGTGGTGTTCGCAATCATCGTTGCCTGGACCGCCATCATGATGCTGCGTGCCGGTGATGACGACGACGAAGAGATCGACTACTCCCAGCACATGGCTTATCGCTTCGCCAAGAAGCTGTTTCCGGTCTGGCCAAAGCTGCACGGCAGCAACTTCTTCGTACGCCGTTCGGTGCTGGAAGAAGAGGTCAAGAAACCCGAGAACGCCGGCATTACCCTGGCTGCCAAAGGTGCGCTGTTCGCAACGCCGCTGTTCCTGTGTCTGGTCGTGGCTGAAATCTCCGACGTGCTGTTTGCGTTCGACTCTGTGCCAGCGATCATCGCCGTGAGCCGCGAGCCTTTGATCGTGTTCTCGGCGATGCTGTTCGCGATTCTGGGCCTGCGTACCCTGTACTTCGTTCTTGAAGCCCTCAAGCGTTACCTGGTGCATCTGGAGAAAGCGGTTATCGCACTGTTGTTCTTCATCGCTCTCAAGCTGGGCCTGAATGCGACCAACCACATTTTCCATCACGGTTACGAGATCAGTGCCAACGCCAGCCTGCTGGTCGTCGTGGTTGTTCTGGTAATCGGTATCGTCGCTAGCCTGTTGTTCCCGGGTAAAGAAGAACCGGCCGAAGAAAAAGCGTAAAAACACTGGATATAGGAGATAACCGAATCATGGCTTTGACTCTGCAAAAAGGTGGCAACCTTTCGCTGTCGAAAACCGACCCGACCCTGACCAATGTTCTCATTGGCCTGGGCTGGGATCCGCGTGCCACTGACGGCCAGGATTTTGACCTGGACGCCAGCGCATTTCTGTTGGCCGCCAATGGCAAGGTCCGCAGTGAAGCTGACTTCATTTTCTACAACCAACTGAAGAGCGCCGACGGCTCCGTCGAGCATGCCGGTGATAACCGTACCGGCGCTGGCGACGGCGATGACGAAGTCGTGAAGGTTGACCTGACGCGTGTACCTGCCGACGTCGAGAAAATCGTTTTTGTCGTGACCATTCACGAAGCTGACGCCCGCAAGCAGAACTTCGGTCAGGTAGGCGGTTCGTTCATCCGCGTGGTGAATGAAAAGTCCTCCGCCGAAGTCGTTCGTTATGACCTTGCCGAAGATGCATCGACCGAAACGGCGATGGTTTTCGCCGAGCTGTATCGCAATGCTGGCGAGTGGAAATTCCGTGCAATTGGCCAGGGTTATGCTGGCGGTCTGAAGGCCGTTGCCAATTCGTATGGCATGAACTTCTGATTCGTCCCCACATTCTTCTAGAAAAGGATCAAGAACATGGCTGTAAGTCTGAGTAAAGGCGGTAACGTTTCCCTGTCCAAAGAAGCACCTGGCCTGACGGAAGTGACCGTAGGCCTGGGTTGGGACCCGCGCGTTACCGACGGCACCGAGTTCGACCTGGATGCGTCCATTTTCATCGTGGGTGAAAACGGCAAGGTACTGGACGAAACCGGCTTCATTTTCTACAACAACAAAAAGTCGGCCGATGGCTCGGTTGAGCATTTGGGCGACAACCGTTCCGGTGCTGGCGACGGCGACGACGAGTCTGCTGTGGTTAAGCTCACTGGCCTGGCTGCCACGGTCAAGAAGCTGGTGTTTGCAGTGACCATCCACTCTGCTGACGAGCGCAAGCAGAACTTCGGTCAGGTGCAGAACGCTTACATCCGCGTTCTGAACAAGGCTGATGGCAAGGAAATCGCTCGCTACGACCTGTCGGAAGATGCGTCGACCGAAACGGCGATGATCTTCGGTGAGCTGTATCGCAATGGCGAAGAGTTCAAGTTCAAGGCCATCGGCCAAGGCTTCGCAGGCGGCCTCAAGTCGCTGGCAGAAGCACACGGCGTGTCGATCGGCTAACCCCGAGCATTGCGCCCAAAAAAACCCGCCAGCGATGGCGGGTTTTTTTATTGGGGGGCTGCCAGGTGTTACAGAATTCCCGCGTCCGTGGCCGCTTTGAGCCAGTCCGGAAACTCTTCCATCAGCAAGTCATACAGCTTTTCTTCCGGCACTTCGTCGAGCCGGTCGAGGGCGAAGAAATTGCAGTTGTCGACGACTCGACCGTCCATGTCGTCCAGCTTTTCCAGGATTCCGTAGCCACGTCCACCCAGTCCCACGAACTGCCAGAAGATAGGCAGTTTTGCGGCTTCGACCATCAGCTTGCTGATTTCGCGGTCTTGGTGAACGCCGCCGTCGCTGATAAACAGAATGTAGACCGGCGTTTTGTCTCCCGACTGCTTGTAATAATCGATGACCTTGCGCATCGCCTTGGGTTCGTCGTTGATACGCGCGCCCAGCTCCCAGTCTTTCCATCCGCCGTGATCGGTCTTGATGAAGTCCTTGAAGTTGGCCAACGTGACCGCCGACAATTGTTGGGGTTTGGCACCGAACGCCCAGCAGTCCAGCGCGCCGTCGTCATCGAAGTGCACGGCAAGCGGAATCAACCGGTCTACCACTTCCTGAACGTGCCCACGGGTGTATTGAGGATTCATGGAGCCCGATGCGTCGAGTACCAGGCCGACCCGTGCCTTTGTGTCGGTCAGGTTGGCCTTCTCAAGGCTGACTTGTGCTTTCTTGGCCAGGCTCACCAACTGCGGTGCAGCTGCGGCAATTTTCTTTTCCAGAGAGATCTTTGCCGGTACAGGGGCGGCAGGCGCAGGTGCCTCGGCAATCTCGCCACCGAAATGCACCACCAGTGCGTCGAGCCCTGCGTTGTAACCCTGCAGGTTCGAGGCGATACGCCACTCGCCATTTTTCCGGTAGATATCCGCCACCATGATGGCCTTCTCGGCCGCGAACGTTGCGCCGGAAAATTCGCACCGGGCCACTTCTTGAGTGTTTTCCCGAACGCTGAAATGGCTGGCCTGAATATCGCTCATGGCCCCGGCCCCGTCGATGGATGCGGTGAACACCAGTCGGTCGATGGAGGCGGGCAGGCCGGCTAGCGCGAGCTGGAAGTCGCCACCGTTGACTTGTTTGACGCTGTTACAGGGACTGGCGGGCTGGTTGAAGAAAATCATGTAGCGGTCATCGGACAGCTTGCCGCTGGCATCGACCCCGAAGCACACGTAGTCGATGACATGAGCAGACGTGATCGCGATCGACAGCGTCAGGTCGGTGCCTTGAATCAGTGTGGACAGAGGGATGCGTTGACCCTGAGTGATGAGCATGTTTCTTCCTTGGTGATGAGGGCGCACATGCACCCTCTATGACATCGCCGACGTTATCGTTCGCTTCTGCCCACACCCGCCGGGCCGGCTGCCAGCATGCGTCCTGCCAGACGTGAGAATGGCAGGCTTTGCAGCCATACGGTGCCAGGGCCGGTGAGCCTCGCGAAGAACATGCCTTCGCCGCCGAACAGCATTGATTTGATGCCGCCGCCCACCATGCGTATGTCGTAATCGACGGTCTGTGTCATGGCCGCCAGGCAGCCAGTGTCCACATCCAGTCCTTCGCCTGCCGACAGTTCGATTTTGCGCACCGTACCGCCCATGTGCACGAATACCCAGCCGTCGCCTTCCAGCTTTTGCAGCACAAAGCCTTCGCCGCCGAACAGACCGGTCAAAATCTTTTTTTGAAACTGAATGCCGATAGAGACGCCTTTGGCACCGGCCAGAAAGCTGTCTTTCTGGCAGATCAGCTTGCCACCGAAGTCGCTCAGGTTCAGCGGCAGGATGGTGCCGGGGTAGGGCGCGGCGAACGCGACGCGGCCTTTGCCTGCGCCCTGTTGCGAGAAGACCGTGGTGAACAGGCTTTCGCCTGTCAGCATGCGTTTGCCGGCGCCGAACAGCGAGCCCAATAGCCCTGACGACTGATTGCTACCGTCACCGAAAATGGTTTCCATCTGCACATCACAGGTCTTGTACATTAGCGCCCCGGCCTCGGCGACCGCGCTTTCGCCGCGATCAAGCTCCAGCTCGACGAACTGGGTTTCCGTGCCATACAGCTTGAAATCCACCCCGTCAGTGGCTTGTCCGGAGCCATAACCGCCCGAAGCGTTGGGGACAGGCGTGAAGGAAGGCCGCTTTAGCGATGGCGTGCTGGTCGGTGGTGCCGATGCAGCGGGCGGCGATGCGTGGGCGGGCAATGCCGGCGGTTTGGGTTGGATCATGTCCGGTGTCGGATCGGGAAAGGGCGTGACGCCATCTTTCTTGAGAGCGCGTACATCGGCGACCTGATAGATAGGTTTCCAGTCCGCCATGCCCTGTTTCCAGCACCAGGCACCCGGTGATTCGCGGGCGATGAGTCGTGCCGCCGGGGCGTCCAGCGGGCCGAGTTGCTTGCCCGCATTCATTACATACCAGTCTTGCAAGGCGTTTGCTCCTGATCAGGACTGCTTCGTTTCATCACGGTTGGAGAGGCCGGGCTGTCAGGCGCTCAGTCGCATGGACAGGTCTACCGCTTTGACGTCCTTGGTCATGGCACCGATGGAAATATAATCCACACCGGTCTGCGCGATGGTCAGTAGCGTGTCATCGTTGATACCGCCACTGGCTTCAAGCTTAGCGCGGCCCGCAGTGAGCCGGACGGCTTCGCGCATATCCTCAAGGCTCAACTCGTCGAGCATGATGATGTCCGCACCAGCGTCAAGCGCCTGTTTGAGTTCGGCCAGGGTCTCTACTTCGACTTCCACCGGTTTGCCCGGCGCGATCTTGTGAGCCGCTTCGATGGCTTGAGCGATACCGCCACAGGCCGCAATGTGGTTTTCCTTGATCAGGAACGCATCGTGCAGCCCGATGCGATGGTTGTGGCAGCCACCGCAGGTCACCGCATATTTCTGCGCCAGTCGCAGGCCCGGCAGCGTCTTGCGGGTGTCGAGCAATTTGACCTGGGTGTCCGACACCATGTCTGCAAAATGCCGGGCGCGGGTTGCAACACCGGACAGCAATTGCAGAAAGTTGAGCGCACTGCGCTCGCCTGTCAGCAGAGAGCGGGCAGGGCCCTCCAGATGAAACAGCGCCTGATTGGGCGTGACCCTGTCTCCGTCGCTCACTTGCCAATGCACGGCTACGCGGGGATCCAGCTGGCGAAACACCGCATCGACCCAAGCAGTGCCTGCGATGACGGCTGCATCCCGCGAGATGATCGTGGCCTTGGCCAGTCGTCCTTCCGGGATCAACTGCGCAGTAATGTCGCCACTGCCCACATCCTCAAGCAATGCGCGACGCACATTGGCTTCGATTTCGGCGGTCAGGGCGGCAAGGCGTAAATTCGGCATAGCGGGCTCCACTCACAAAGTAGCCCGAGTATAAGGCACCACTCCCCTGTAACCCAGCCGTGCCAGAGGGGATGTCTTGCGATTGAGACATGCTGTTGGTCGGTTTTGTAAAAAGCTTTGCGATGGAAGTTCAAACATGGGGTCTATCCACCCATAGCGGCTCAGATGCTCACCTTATATAAGTGGCGAAAGACATTGCTGGCGTTGCATACAGGTTTTGCAGATAATCCGACTTGTATTTGACGTCAGGGGTTTGACGTAGCGCTGAGCCAAGGGAATCGTTTCGCACGCGAAAGTCTGTGATGGGGTTCAGGTAATTCCTGTCAGGGGGTGTAATGCCGAACGACGAAAAAGTAGTGCCGTTGAGCAAAATGTCTTCGATGCCGGGTGCTCATACGCCTCTGGCTCGGCTGCCCGTCGTGTTACTTCAGGTGCGCGACAAGGCGGCGCAGCAGTTGAAGGACGCTTTGCAGGCGCTGTTCGACAACGCCGACGACACCCTTTTCGAAATGGCTGATCGGGCCCGTAATAACACCGACCAGAACATCTTTTTCGAAGCGATGCGCGACCTCCGCCTCAAGCGCAAAAGCATCGAGCGCGGCTTTCTCGACAAGTTTTATGAGTCGTTCCTGGCGCTTGGCCAATATCGAATTACCGAACCTGCCATCCCAGCGGCCGTTTCATTCGACAAGCTGGCACTGGTTCAGAACGATGAGCTGGAAAAGACAGTGGCCGTGGACGCGATGGTTGCCAAGGTCATGAGTCGTGACAGCCTTGCTCTCGGCCAATTGACGGCACGCCTGAACGCCCTGTTGCCTCAGCCCATCACCGATGAAACCAACCCGATGGGGCCGGCGATCCTGTGCAGGCTGTTTCTTGAGTCCGCGCGCAATCTGGGCGTCGAGATCAAGGTCAAACTGATTATTCTCAAGCTCTTCGAACGCTATGTTTTGAGCAATACCGATCACTTGTACGGCGAGTCCAATCAACTGCTGATTGCCACAGGTGTTCTGCCGGACATGAAAGCGTTGCCTGCGCGGCGCTCGTCCGACCGGCCCGCATCAAGGCCTCGCCCTTCGGAGTTGTCCGACCCTGCGCTGGCCCAGGCGGCAGACAAGCTCGACAAGGGTGTGCATGAAGTGTTTTCCGCGCTGCAAGAGCTGCTGTTGCAGGTTCGCGGCAACCTGACCCCACGGCACGAGCCCAATGCCGAAGTGCGGCCCATCTCCAGCAAGGACCTTTTGCGCCTGCTCTCTCATTTGCAGCAGTACGTGCCGTCGCAGGAAACCGCCGACGAGTTCGACCTGCGTAATCAGCTTGAGCAACTGCTGACCCGTGTCAGTGTCCGCAGCGGCAAGTCTCGCAGTGTGGGCTCGGGTGATGAGGATGTGATCAATCTGATTGCGATGCTGTTCGAGTTCATCCTGGACGATCGAAATCTTCCGCCCTCGCTACGAGCGCTGATCGGACGCCTGCAAATCCCAATGCTCAAGGTGGCGGTACTCGACAAGAGTTTCTTCAGCCGAGGCAGCCATCCTGCTCGGCGCCTACTCAACGAGATCGCCACTGCGGCCCTCGGCTGGGGCGGACGTGACGACTATCAGCGTGATTCGTTGTACCTGCGTGTCGAGCAGATCGTGCAGCGCCTGCTCAATGATTTTGTCGACGACCCGGCGATTTTTTCCGAGTTGCTGGCCGATTTTCTGGCATTCACCAGCGATGAGCGCCGGCGCAGCGAGCTGCTCGAACAGCGCACGCGAGATGCCGAGGAAGGGCGAGCGCGAGCCGAACTGGCGCGCCAGCGGGTGCAGCAGGAACTCAATCAGCGTCTCCTCGGCAAGACGTTGCCGCAAGCCGTGGTGCGCCTGTTACAGGAAGCCTGGAGCAAGGTTCTGCTGTTGACCTGTCTCAAGCACGGCGACGGCTCTGCCGAGTGGCAGGCCGGGCTGACCACAATGGACGAACTCATCTGGAGCGTGGAGCTGCACGACGACCCTCAAGCCCGTCAGCAACTGCTGGAACTGGTGCCAGGGTTGCTGAAGGCGTTGCGTGACGGCCTGTCCAGTGCGGCGTTCGACCCGTTCGCCACCAGTGAGTTTTTCAGCCAGTTGGAGTCGTTGCACGTCCAGGCCTTTCAGTATTTCTCCCGCCAGCAGGACGGCCACGTCGATGAGACCCTTATCGACTCGCCGATGATTTGCGTCACTGAAGGCCCGAGCATGATGGAGGTCATGGAAGAGATTGTCCTGATCGCGCCTGAGGAGGCTGGTCTGGCCGAGTCTACGGTCCAGTTGCCTGAAGACGATGCCGGTCTGCGTATGGTGGACACGTTGCGCGTCGGGTGCTGGGTCGAGATCCAGGAAGACGAAGAACACAAGCTGCGCTGCAAGCTGACCGCCATCGTCGAGCCAAGCGGCCGTTATGTGTTCGTCAATCGCACCGGGATGAAAGTCCTGGAAAAGACCCGTATGGGGCTCGCGGTCGAGTTTCGCCGCGGCGCTGTGCGTGTACTGGACGATGCCTTGCTGTTTGATCGCGCGCTGGAATCGGTCATCAGCAACCTGCGCAAACTGAAAAAAGGCGCCTGAGCCGTCGCATGGCCTGTGTTGCATGCAGGCCGTAGGATTAACGCTGCACAGTCAACAGCCCATTCATACGGCACGCGCCGTAGTCCGATCCCCACATCCTCATCCATCGCGGGCATACTGAACGCCATTCATTTGTCTGCTTCAGGAGCTTTCATGCAGCTCGATTGCGCCAGTGGCTGGTGCGAAGGCGTTCAACATTGCCCTTCGCCCAACTTCAACTCGCGGCCCGAAGGCGAAATCTCGTTATTGGTGATTCACAACATCAGCCTGCCCCCCTCGCAGTTCAAGACCGGCAAGGTGCAGGCCTTTTTTCAGAACCGACTGGACACCACCGAGCATCCTTACTTCGAAGGCATTGCTCATCTGACGGTTTCAGCGCATTTTCTGATTGAACGTGATGGGGACGTGATTCAGTTCGTCTCCTGTCAGGACCGCGCCTGGCATGCGGGCGTTTCCAGTTTTCAGGGGCGTGAGGGCTGTAACGATTTTTCCATCGGTATCGAGCTTGAAGGCACCGATGACCAGGCCTTTACCGATGCGCAATACGCCGCGCTTACGGAACTGACGCGCCAGCTGCGGTTGGCCTACGCAGGCATTACCCCTGAACGTATTTGCGGTCACAGTGACATTGCGCCCGGACGCAAAACCGATCCGGGGCCCTGTTTTGACTGGGGCAGATTCCGAGCCGCTCTGCAGGATTGAAGTGAGGGACGAACAATGAGTTTTCTAGTGTTGCTGCTGGCGGTCCTGGTAGAGAAGTTCTCTGCGCTGCGTCAGCGTGTACAGCGTGATGGCTTCTTCCTGAAGGAGCTGGGCAAGCTTGAAGGCAGCCCTCGAACCGCGTCGCGACCTTGGGTCTTCCTGAAGGAGCTGGGCAAGCTTGAAGGCAGCCCTCGAACCGCGTCGCGACCTTGGGTCATCCTGACGTTGATGGTCCTCGTGCCCGTGGTGCTGTTGCAACTGGTTCTGACCATCGTGGGTTCTGTGGCCTATGGCTGGCTGGCGTTGCCCATCCACCTGCTGGTGTTGGTCTACAGCCTTGGACGAGGTGATCTGATCGCTGCGCTGGGGCCGTTTCGTGACGCCTGTCGTCGTGGCGATGCGCAAGCGGCTGTACACGTTGCCGAGCGAGACATGGGTGTAGAGGCCGACGACAGTGAGCAATTGCTCCGGGGCGTGCAGAGCTACATGCTCTGGCAGGCCCATCAAAGCTTCTTTGCGGTTATTTTCTGGTACTTCTTGCTGGGCCCGGTTGCCGCGCTGGCCTACCGACTGCTGGCACTGGCCGCTGAACACGGCAGCACGCCTGCGCTGGCCGAGCGGGCCGCGCAATTGCGCCATGCATTCGACTGGGTGCCGGTCAGGTTGCTGGCGGCCAGCTTCGCGCTGGTGGGCAATTTCGTGGCGGTCAGCCGTTTGATGCTGCACGAATTGCTTAACTGGAACATCAGCGCAGAGCAACTGATCACCCGTATTGGATGCGCAGCCAGCGAAGTGCCGTCACCGGCGCTGGGGGCTGAAGGGGTCAATAGCCTCGATATGCTCTGGGAATTGCTGATCCGTGCGGCCATCGTCTGGTACGCCGGGTTCGCATTGTGGACGTTGCTGATCTGATGCGTCGTTAAAGCTAAGGCGTTAAAGCGGCCAGCCGAACAGCTCCCGGGCGTTGCGCGTGCTGGCCTGCGCCAACTCTTCCGGACTAATGTTCATCAGGTCTGCCAGCGCAGTGCAGATGTCTGGCAGGTGTTCCGGGCTGTTGCGCTCATTCGGGTGCATGGCGGGTGCCATGTCCGGTGAATCGGTTTCCAGCACCACGCTGTCCAGCGGCAGTTCGGCGATGACCCGGTGCATGCGCAATGCCTGCGGCCAGGTCGCGGCACCACCCAAGCCGAGTTTGAACCCCAGTTTCAGGTATTCCCGCGCTTCCTCCCGACTGCCGGCAAAAGCATGGACAATCCCGCTGCGCTTGAGCTTGTGGCGCTTGAGGGTTGCGATCACGTCGGCGTGGCTGCGCCTGACGTGCAGTAAGACAGGCAGGTTGAAGTCCGCAGCCAGTTGCAACTGCGCCTCGAACGTCTGCTGTTGGCGCGCCTTGTCCAGGCCCTCAACGTAGTAATCGAGCCCGATTTCGCCCACCGCGCACAGCTGGGACTGTCCTTTGAGACGCTCCAGCCATTCGCCCAGCTCTGTCAGGTGTTCGGGCTTATGGTCATCGATATAAACCGGATGCAGCCCGAAAGCGGCGTGCAGCTCAGGGTTGGCCAGGGTCAGGTCCCACAGCCGCTGCCAGTTACGTTGATCGACACCCAGCACCACCATGCGCTCCACGCCCAGTGATCGACAACGCTGCAGTACGTCTTCGCGATCCGCATCGAAGTCCGGGAAGTCGAGATGGGTGTGGGTGTCGATCAGCTTCACGCTCACACTCCGTGAATGCGTTGCTTGAATGTGCGCGTGATGGCATGCACGCCGGGTTGATATTCATTTTTCTGGATTGCCGCCAGCGCCAGTTCCAAAGCAGTGTCGGCGATTTTCTGATGTTGCTGCGCCATTGCGTTGACCGGTAGCGGCAGAAAGTCCAGCAATTGCGTATCACCAAACGTGCCCAGATGAAGCTGGGTCGACGTCAGTGACTGGCTTTGCAGCACATCGAACACGCCTTGCAACAGGACATAGGACGTGGTGATAAGAGCATCGGGCAGATGCCCCAGACGTTGCTGCATCTCGGTCATCAGGCGTTGGCCGCATTGTCTGCTGAAGGCCTCGCCATGCTCGACGAATGTGGTGCCGGAAAAATCGGTCAGAGCGTGTTCGAAACCGGCGGCGCGAGCCCGGCTGATGCTCAGTTCCGGTCGGGCACCAATCAACGCGATGTGCCGAGGCTTGGTTTCAAGCAGGCTGTGGGTCAATTGCAGACTGGCGTCATGGTCGTCGCTGACCACCGAGCAGAAAAACTCCGGGTTCATTTCCCGGTCGATGGCGATGATCGGCAAGCCCTTCAATTGTAACTCGCGGTAACTGTCATCGCTCGGCGGCAAGCAACTGGCTACTAGCAGCGCGTCGCAGCGACGTGCGCGGAACACCTGCAACAGTTGCAGCTCGCTGATGGGGTCGTCGTCGGAACTTGCGATCAGCAATTGATAGCCCAACGCCCTGGCACCTTGCTCCAGCAGCTTGGCAATGCGTGCATAACTGGGGTTTTCCAGGTCCGGGAGAATGAAGCCCAGTGTCTTGCTGTGTCGGCTGCGCAGACCGGCCGCTTGCGGGTTGGGCCGAAAATCATGCTGCTCCACAACCGCCCGCACTCGCTCGACCGTAGCCGGGCTGATGCGCTGTTGTTCAGCCTTGCCGTTGATCACGTAACTGGCAGTGGTGACGGACACACCTGCCAGACGCGCAATATCGCTCAGTTTCACCGCAATGTTCCTTTTGTTATTGGCGTGGCTTACGACAGTCGAAAGATCGTTGTATGACGATCATCTTTACACGAGACCGTAGCGTAGACCCAACTACTCCGAGTATTTTGGGACTTCTCCTACAGGATCAGACCGACTGGGCTTCAATGAATCCTCAGAATCGAGTAACGTGCCGAGCAATTGTAGATTAAACGATTCAGCAGCTCGATTGTCTGCTGCAATCGAGATGAAAGCGATGTCCGATGGATAGCACTTCATCACCAAGCTGTCGATCACGTTTGATCGTCATTAAAACAAGAATCAGGTGGCGCCTTGGCGCTGCACAGGAGTCAAGGCAATGCTCGAACTCACTCTGGGGCAAATATCTATGGCCCAGTCGGCCGTGGATAAAAATGCCGCACTTGAATTGATTGCCGACCACCTGGTCGCTGATGGTCTGGTGGCAGAAGGCTATTTGACCGGTTTGATGAACCGCGAACAGCAGGGTTCGACCTTTCTTGGTCAAGGCATTGCGATTCCCCACGGCACGCCTGAAACCCGCGACCTGGTAGCCACCACTGGTGTGCGCCTGATGCAGTTCCCCGAAGGGGTGGACTGGGGCGATGGCCAGATGGTCTATCTGGCCATCGGTATCGCGGCCAAGTCCGATGAGCATTTGCGTCTGTTGCAACTGCTGACCCGCGCGCTGGGCGAGGAAGACCTCGGACAGGCCCTGCGTGAGGCTCAGACCCCGGAAGATTTGCTGAAGCTGCTGCAAGGCGCACCTCAAGAGTTGGCGCTCGACGCGCAAATGATCAGCCTGGGTGTGTCAGCCGACGATTTTGAAGAGCTGGTCTGGCGTGGTGCCCGCCTGTTGCGCAAGGCCGATTGCGTCAGCAATGGGTTCGCCGCCGTGCTGCAACAGGTTGAAGCGCTGTCGCTGGGCGATGGCCTGTGGTGGCTGCACAGCGAGCAGACCGTCAAGCGTCCCGGCCTGGCCTTTGTCACTCCGGACAAACCGATTCGCTACCTGGGCCAGCCGCTGACGGGGCTGTTCTGTCTCGCCAGTCTGGGTGAGGCCCATCAAGCGTTGCTTGAGCGCCTGTGCCTTTTACTGATCGAAGGTCGCGGCCACGAACTGGGGCATGCCACCAGCAGCCGCGTCGTATTGCAGGCGCTGGGCGGCGAACTGCCCGCAGAGTGGCCGACCGAACAGATCAAGTTGGCTAACGCTCATGGCCTGCACGCTCGTCCAGCCAAGATCCTGGCGCAACTGGCTAAGGAATTCGACGGCGAGATTCGTGTGCGCATCGTCGAAACCGGCGATACCGCAGTGTCAGCCAAGAGCTTGAGCAAACTGCTCAGCCTGGGCGCACGCCGGGGTCAGACGCTGGAATTTATCGCAGAGCCAACCATTGCTTCCGACGCGCTGCCTGCTCTGATTGCCGCCGTGGAACAGGGCCTTGGCGAGGAGGTGGAGCCACTTCCGGTCGCGTCCGAAACCCAGGCGGCCCCAGCCCCGGCGGCCGTTGTTGCCAAGCCCGTCAATGCGCCAGCCGCTGGCAGTGTGCTGCAAGCTGTTCCTGCCTCGCCTGGCATTGCGATGGGTCCTGCGCACGTTCAAGTGTTGCAGGCGTTCGAATACCCGCAGCAAGGTGAGTCGGTCGCCGCCGAGCGTGAGCGCCTCCAAAAGGCGCTGGCCGAAGTTCGCCGCGACATCGAAAACCTGATCCAGCGCAGCAAGGCCAAGGCCATCCGCGAAATCTTCATCACCCACCAGGAGATGCTCGACGACCCGGAGCTGACCCGCGAAGTCGAGCTGCGTCTGAACAAGGAAGAAAGCGCTGCTGCTGCCTGGGCGAGCGTGATCGAAGCGGCTGCCGTGCAGCAGGAACAACTGCAGGACGCGCTGCTGGCCGAGCGTGCGGCGGACCTGCGCGATGTCGGTCGTCGTGTGCTGGCGCAGATCTGTGGCGTCGAGACTGTGGCTGCACCGGACGAACCTTACATTCTGGTGATGGACGAAGTCGGTCCGTCCGACGTGGCGCGTCTGGATCCGGCGCAAGTGGCCGGCATTCTGACCGCTCGTGGTGGCGCGACCGCCCACAGTGCCATCGTGGCGCGTGCGCTGGGCATTCCTGCGTTGGTGGGGGCCGGCGATGCCGTGCTGCTGCTCAAGCCAGGCACTGTATTGTTGCTCGACAGCCAGCGAGGCCGTCTGACGGTTGCGCCGGACGAGGCCACCTTGCAGCGTGCCATTCAAGACCGTGACGCACGTGAGCAGCGCCTTAAAGAAGCCGCTGCGCTGCGCATGGAGCCTGCGGTCACTCGCGACGGCCATGCCGTTGAAGTGTTCGCCAACATTGGTGACAGCACCGGCACACCGGCAGCGGTGGAGCAGGGCGCCGAAGGCGTGGGTCTGCTGCGCACAGAATTGCTGTTCATGGCCCATTCGCAGGCACCGGATGAAGCGACTCAGGAAGCCGAATACCGCCGCGTGCTTGAAGACCTCGGCGGACGTCCGCTGGTGGTGCGCACGCTGGACGTGGGTGGCGACAAACCGCTGCCGTACTGGCCTATCGACAAGGAAGAGAACCCGTTCCTGGGTGTGCGCGGTATCCGCCTCACCTTGCAGCGTCCCGATGTGATGGAAAGCCAGCTTCGCGCCCTGTTGCGCGCCGCCAACAGCGGGCCGCTGCGGATCATGTTTCCAATGGTCGGCACTGTTGAAGAGTGGCGTGAGGCGCGGGACATGACCGAACGTCTGCGCCAGGAAATTCCGGTCAGCGACCTGCAACTGGGGATCATGATCGAAGTGCCGTCCGCCGCATTGATCGCGCCGGTACTGGCCAAGGAAGTCGATTTCTTCAGTGTCGGCACCAACGACCTGACTCAATACACGATGGCCATTGACCGGGGGCACCCGACGTTGTCGGCACAGGCCGATGGTCTGCACCCGTCGGTGCTGCAACTGATCGACATGACCGTGCGCGCCGCCCATGCCAATGGCAAATGGGTAGGCGTCTGCGGTGAGCTGGCGGCTGATCCGCTGGCGGTGCCGGTGCTGGTCGGCCTGGGCGTTGACGAGTTGAGCGTTTCAGCGCGCAGTATCGGTGAGGTCAAAGCCTGTGTTCGTGAACTGACGCTGAGCACCGCTCGGCAACTGGCGCAAAATGCGCTGACGGTGGGCAGCGCCGCCGAAGTCCGTGCACTTGTGGAGGCCCTGTAATGGCGAAGATTCTTACCCTGACCATGAACCCGGCGCTGGACCTGACTGTGCAGTTGGGCCAGATCGAGCTGGGCCAGGTCAATCGCAGCAACGCGATGCTTACCCACGCCGCCGGCAAGGGCCTGAATGTGGCGCAGGTGCTGTCTGACCTGGGGCATGAGCTGACCGTCGCCGGTTTTATGGGCATCGATAATCAGCAGGCGTTCGAAGCCCTGTTCGAGCGTCGCGGTTTCGTGGATGAGTTCGTGCGTGTGCCGGGCGAAACCCGCAGCAACATCAAACTGGCCGAAGGCAGTGGCCGCATCACCGACCTCAACGGCCCCGGCCCGCAAGTCAGTGATGAGGCGCAGCAGGCGCTGTTCGCCCGTGTGCAGCAGATCGCGCCGGGCTTCGATGCCGTCGTGGTTGCAGGCAGTCTGCCCCGGGGCGTGACACCTGAATGGCTGCACGCCCTGTTGGTGATGCTCAAGGATCTTGGGCTGAAAGTTGCGCTCGACAGCAGTGGTCTGGCGTTGCGTGCCGGTCTGGCGGCCGGTCCGTGGCTGATCAAACCCAATACGGAAGAATTGGCCGATGCGCTGGACGCGCCGATCATTTCCATCGCGGCTCAGGCAGAGGCGGCGGCTCGTTTGCACACGCAGGGCATCGAGCATGTGGTCATCTCTCAGGGCTCGGAAGGCGTGCATTGGTTCAGCCCCAACCTGGCGCTGCATTCGTTGCCGCCCAAGGTCACGGTGGCCAGTACCGTAGGCGCGGGCGACTCGTTGCTCGCGGGCATGGTGCACGGTCTGATCGGTGGTGATGAGCCTCACAAAACGCTACGTACTGCCACGGCAATTGCTGCGATGGCGGTTACCCAGATCGGTTTCGGCATCACCGACGCCGCGCAACTCAAACGGCTTGAAAGCGGCGTCACTGTGCGCAACCTGACAGAACAATAAGAGAGGATCGTCATGAAGTTAGCCATAGTCACGGCCTGCCCGAACGGCAAGGTCAGCAGCGTACTCAGTGCACGATTGCTCGAAGCGGCAGCGATGCGTCAGGGCTGGGAAACCAGCGTCGAGATCATCGACCCACACAAGCCGGACCGTCAGTTGTCGGCCCAGGACATCGAGGCTGCCGACCTTGTACTGGTGGTCAATACCGGGCCGGTAGACCTGAGCCGTTTCGTCGGTAAGCGTCTGTTCCAGGACTCGCCGTCCCATGCCTTGCAGGATGTCGACGGGTTTCTGCAGCGTGCCAACAAGGACGCGCAGGTCCATGTTGCTCAAGAAGCGGCTGCGCCAGAAGCGGCAGGCGGTTCAGGCGGTCAGCCACGCATTGTCGCCATCACGGCCTGCCCGACTGGCGTGGCGCATACATTCATGGCCGCCGAGGCGATTCAGCAGGCTGCCAAGCGCTTGAATTACGACCTGCAGGTCGAGACGCAAGGCTCGGTGGGTGCTCGCAATCCGCTGAGCCCGCAAGCCATCGCTGACGCAGATGTGGTGTTGCTGGCGGCCGATATTGAGGTCAACACTGACCGTTTCGTTGGCAAGAAGATCTATCGCTGTGGCACCGGGATCGCGCTCAAGCAGTCCGACGCTACGCTGAAAAAGGCTTTGGCGGAAGGGCAGGTCGAATCCGATGCCAGCGCTGCGAAATCGCCTGCCAAGCAGGAGAAGAGTGGCGTCTACAAGCATTTGCTGACCGGTGTTTCGTTCATGCTGCCGATGGTGGTGGCGGGTGGTCTGTTGATTGCACTGTCCTTCGTGTTCGGGATCACTGCGTTCAAGGAACAGGGCACGTTGGCCGCTGCGTTGATGCAGATCGGGGGTGAAGCAGCGTTCAAATTGATGGTGCCGTTGCTGGCCGGTTACATCGCGTATTCCATCGCCGACCGTCCAGGCCTTGCACCGGGCATGATCGGTGGGCTGTTGGCGAGCACCCTGGGCGCCGGCTTCATCGGCGGCATCGTGGCTGGCTTTCTGGCCGGTTACAGCGCCGCCGCGATCAATCGTTATGCGCGCCTGCCGGCCAGTGTCGAGGCGCTCAAGCCAATCCTGATCATCCCGTTGCTGTCGAGCCTGTTCACCGGTCTGGTGATGATCTACGTGGTGGGCAAGCCGGTTGCAGGCATGCTTGAAGCACTGACTCACTTCCTTGACAGCATGGGCACCACTAATGCCATTTTGTTGGGTGTGGTGCTGGGCGCGATGATGTGTGTCGACTTGGGTGGACCGATCAACAAGGCGTCTTACGCGTTCTCGGTGGGCCTGCTGGCCTCGCAGAGCTACGCGCCGATGGCCACTGCTATGGCGGCGGGCATGGTCCCGCCGATCGGCATGGGCATCGCCACCATTCTGGCCCGTCGCAAGTTCGCCCAGAGCGAGCGCGAGGCAGGCAAGGCGGCGTTCGTGCTGGGGCTGTGTTTCATCTCTGAGGGTGCGATCCCGTTCGCGGCCAAGGATCCGTTGCGCGTGATACCCGCGAGCGTCGTCGGTGGCGCGCTGACCGGCGCGTTGTCGATGTACTTCGGCTGCAAACTCATGGCCCCGCACGGCGGCCTGTTCGTCATGCTGATCCCCAACGCCATCAATCACGCGCTGCTGTATCTGGTGGCGATCGTGGCGGGCAGTGTGGTGACCGGCGTGCTGTATGCGGTGCTGAAGCGACCTGAAGTGATCGAACTGGACGTCGCCCCAGCCAGCGCTTGAAACCCCGAAGTCAACTTGCTCGCGAAGGTTGATTCTCAGGCGCTGCATTTTTAGCGAAGGTACTGGTCTATTCGCGGATAAGTCCGCTCCTACGGTTGAACGCCGCTTGTAGGAGTGGACTTGTCCACGAAGGCTGCATTTCAAGCGCTACATCTCGACTGAATGGAGCGGCCCTTTCGCGTACAAGTCCGCTCCCACTTGGGTTTAAGTCATTTTCCTGAGTCCGCCACCACTGTCACACTCCCCCAACATTCCCCTGCTAGGTTGCTCTTTTGCCTGTCTGCGAGGGGATAGCCGTGAGCCAGTTTGATCTCAAGCGTCGTCGTGTGATTCAGGCCGTTGGGGCCGGGTTGTTGTTGCCGGGGCTTGCGCCGGCGGTCATTGCGTCGGTGCAGGATCGTCCGAAGATGACCGATGGCGTGCAGTCGGGCGACGTGCTGGGTGACCGTGCCGTGGTGTGGAGCCGAAGCGACAGGCCGTCGCGCATGATCGTGGAGTGGGACACACGCAGCATGTTCACTCAGCCTCGGCGCGTGGTGTCGGCGCTGGCTGATCAACGCACCGATTTCACCGCCCGCGTCGAGCTGACAGGCCTGCCGGTCGACCAGACGATTTTCTATCGCGTATCGTTCGAGGATGCTCAGAGTGGCGTTGCCAGCGAGCCCTGGTTCGGTCACTTGCGCAGCATGCCGCAACAGCGCCGCACTATCCGCTTCGTGTGGAGTGGCGACACCGTTGGTCAAGGCTTTGGCATCAACCCGGACGTGGGTGGTATGCGTATTTACGAAGCCATGCGCCTGCGCCTGCCTGACTTCTTTATCCACAGCGGCGACACCATTTACGCCGACGGCCCAGTGCCTGAGCAGATCACGGTTGAGGATGGGCGCATCTGGCGCAACCTGACCACCGAGGCGAAAAGCAAAGTGGCCGAGACACTGGACGAATACCGCGGTAACTATCGCTATAACCTAATGGACGAAAACATGCGCCGCTTCAACGCCGAGGTGCCGCAGATCTGGCAATGGGACGATCACGAAGTGACCAACAACTGGTCGCCGAGCAAGCAACTTGACGACCGCTACAAGGTCAAGGACATCCAGTTGCTGTCTTCTCGCGCACGTCAGGCTTATCTTGAGTACGCGCCGCTGCGCTTGCAGCAAGCCGAAAACGGTGGGCGCATTTACCGCAAGATTCCCTATGGCCCGATGCTGGATGTGTTCGTTCTCGACATGCGCAGTTATCGCGACGGCAACGACGCCAATCTGGCCGACAAGCCCGGACCCACCACTGCGTTCATGGGGCGTGAACAACTCGACTGGCTCAAACGTGAACTCAAGGCGTCTGGCGCGCAGTGGAAAATCATTGCCGCCGACATGCCTATTGGCCTGGGCGTGCCGGATGGCGAAGTCAGCCCCGGCGTTGCGCGCTGGGAAGCGATTGCCAACGGCAACGATGGCCCTGCCTTGGGGCGTGAGCTTGAAATCGCCGAGCTGCTGGCGTACCTGCGGGCACAGAAGGTTCGCGACTGCGTGTGGCTCACGGCAGATGTGCATTACTGCGCCGCGCATCACTACCAGCCTGATCGGGCGGTGTTTCAGGATTTCGACCCCTTCTGGGAGTTCGTCGCAGGGCCTTTGAACGCAGGCAGTTTCGGGCCCAACACCCTGGACAAGACGTTTGGTCCGGAGCTGGTGTTTCAGAAGGCGCCGCCTGCGCAGAACACCTCACCGTTCGCCGGCTTCCAGTTTTTTGGAGAAGTGAACATTGACGGCCAGAGCGGCGAGATGACCGTGAACCTGCGCGACCTGGATGGCGTATCGGTGTTCGAGCGCAAATTGCAGCCCGTGTCGGAGGTCAGTCGTATCGCTTGACGCGTTTAAGGGGCAGGTGGTCTGCCGTTTTCAGAAAATCCTTGCAACACACCCGGTATGGGTGGCTTATCATTAGCCACCTATCGACGGGACCGGGTGCGTTGCATGCTGGCTATCTTTCTTGAAACCCTGAACATCACCGCCCCGGTGTTCGCCATGCTGTTTCTTGGCGTGTTCCTCAAGCGCATCGGCGCGATCAATGACGGCTTCATCGTGGCGGCGTCGGGGCTGGTGTTCAACGTTACGATGCCTGCGCTGCTGTTTCTGGGCATCATCCATGCCGATTTGCGCGCGGCCCTGCAACCCAAACTGCTGATCTTTTTCGGCATTGCTACGCTGGTGAGTTTTGCATTCACCTGGTGTTGGGCGATCTGGCGCTGCCCGCGTGAAGACCGGGGGGTCTACGTTCAGGGCGCGTTTCGCGGCAATAACGGGGTGATCGGTCTGGCGCTGGCTGCCAGTATGTATGGCTCATACGGCATTTCACTGGGGGCGATTCTCGCCGCGCTGGTCATCGTCTTCTACAACACGCTGTCGACCGTGGTGTTGGCGGTCTACAGCCCGGTGATCAAGTCCGACCCGTGGAGCGTGTTCAAGAGCGTCCTGGCCAACCCGCTGATCATCAGCGTTCTCGTCGCCTCACCGTTCGCCTATTTCAGCATCGGTTTGCCGAAGTGGCTGGAGACGTCCGGCAGCTATCTGGCGCAAATGACTCTGCCGCTGGCACTGATCTGCATCGGCGGCACCCTGTCGCTGGCCTCGCTGCGTAAAAGCGGCAAGCTTGCGGTCAGTGCCAGCGTGATGAAGATGGTCTGGCTTCCGGTGCTGTGTACCTTTGCGGCCTGGCTGGTGGGCTTTCGCGGCGCTGAGCTGGGCATTCTGTTTCTGTATTTCGGCAGCCCGACTGCGGCGGCCAGTTACATCATGGCGCGCACCGCCAATGGCAACTACGAGCTGGCAGCGGCGATCATCGTGCTGACCACGCTGGCCGCCGCTGTGACGACCAATATCGGGATATTTATCCTGCAGTGGGGCGGCTGGATCTAAGGCTGTTGGGCCGATTCGTCCGGCTTTACGTAACTGTCGATCACTTCCTGTGCGGCGCGAAAGGCCTCTATCGCCGCTGGCACGCCGGCGTACACGGCGCAATGCAGCAGCGCTTCGCGAATCTCTTCAACCGTGCAGCCGTTATTCAACGCACCGCGCACATGCCCCTTGAGTTCTTGCGAGCATTTGAGGGCGGTGAGGGTCGCCAGGGTGATGAGGCTGCGGGTTTTCAGCGGCAAGCCTTCTCGGCTCCAGACGCTGCCCCATGCATGCTCGTTGACGAAGTCCTGGAGCGGTTGGCTGAAATCGGTGGCGTTACCCAGTGCGCGGTCGACATAGGCGTCGCCCATCACCTGACGGCGGATCTGTTCGCCATCGCTGATCGTTTTGTCTGTCATGGCATTTTCCCTGCGGCGGTATGGTCGGGTGTGAGAGGGTCAGTGTTGCCGTCGCCATGCGCGAACGGTGCCAAACGCTACGATAGCGCCAAGCAGCGGCACAATGAACCTGAGCATCATGCCTTCAAGTCGTTCCGCCAGCAGCATGCCGGTGCTGATCGAGACGATATGCAAACCGTAGGTCAGGTACAGCGACAGCAGGAACAGACCTTCGATGCGGTCTATCCGGTAGCCTGAATAGAACAGCGGTACGCAAAGCACCGCGACGCCGAGCATGATGGGCAGGTCGAAGACCAGCGCGTTGGGCGAGATGGTCAGCGGCACCGGTGCGACCAGCGCTGTCAGCCCCAGTACGCCCAGCAGATTGAACAGGTTGCTGCCGATCACATTGCCCACCGCGATGTCACGCTCTCCGCGCAGGGCTGCAATGAGCGAGGTCATCAAGGCCGGCAGCGAGGTGCCAACGGCAATCACCGTCAGGCCAATGATGCGCTCGGACAGCCCCAGGTTGATGGCGATCACGACTGACGCATCGACCAGCAGATGCCCGCCCGATGTCAGCAGCAGCAAGCCACCGGCGAGCAAGGTGATGCGTAACAGGGCGCGTGGCTTTTCTGTGGCGGCGGCAAGGCCGTGGCGAGGCGCATGGCCGCCCTGACGAACGATGATGAACAGGCAGATCAGCAGGCCGGCCAGCAGCACCACGCCATCGAATCGGGAGAACCCACCGGTCAACGAAAGCCCGATCACCAGCAGGCAAGCGCCGATCATCAACGGGATGTCGACCCGCAATACCTGACGCGCTACACGCAGAGGAATCACCAGGGCGCACAGCCCCAGAATCACCAGCACGTTGAAGATGTTGCCGCCAATGACGCTTCCCACGGCGATGTCGGTGCTGTCCGAGAACGCCGCCTGCAGGCTGACCGCCATTTGTGGCGCGCTGGTGCCCATCGCGACCACGGTCAGGCCCATGATGAGCGGCCTGACCTTGAACAGGGCCGCGAGGTGGACGGCAGATCGAACCGACAGCTCAGCGCCGATCAGCAGCAAAAGAAGGCCGAAGACCATCTGGATCAGGGCAGGGGCGGGCAGTGTCGATAGCTGGAGAATTGCGGGCGTCCTTAGTCGAGGGCCTGAATGCGTACGGGGGCGGTGCCGCTGCGCAGCATACCCAGTTGTTCGGCTGCCTTGCGAGAGACATCGATCAATCGGCCTCGGGTGTGAGGGCCGCGATCGTTGATGCGCACGACGACAGAGTTGTCGTTGTCGAGATTGGTGACCTTGACGCGCGTGCCGAATGGCAGGCGGCGGTGAGCGGCGGTCAACGCGTTCTGGTTGAAGGGTTCGCCACTGGCAGTGCGGTTACCGTGATGCTGAGCCCCGTAGTAGGAGGCGCGCCCGGTTTCATCGTAACCGTGAGGGTCGATGAGGCTGTTGCTGGAGCAGCCAGCCAGCAACGTCAGCAGGCTGCAGGCTGAGAGAAGTCGGCGCATGGGTCGGGTCCTGAGTGCCTGTGGAAAGTCGTACGCTGATCGTTGTTCAAGAAAATGCTGAATAAAACGCAAACCCCGTGGGAGCGAGCTTGCTCGCGAACGGGCAAGTACACCCGCCAGAAGACGGGCGTTTGAACCAAAGCCTTCGCGAGCAAGCTCGCTCCCACGTGATCTACGAACAGCCAGCACATTCATGTGTATCCAACGTCCTGGCTATAGCGCGGAGCGTTGGCACGATCAATACCTCAACCTTCCAGCTTGGCCTTGAGCAGTTCGTTCACCTGCTGCGGGTTGGCTTTGCCTTTGGACGCTTTCATGGCCTGACCGACGAAGAAGCCGAACATCTTGCCGCGTTTCGCTTCGTCTGCGGCGCGGTACTGTTCGACCTGTTCGGCGTTGGCGGCGAGCATATCGTCGAGCATCGACTCAATGGCTCCGCTGTCCGTCACCTGCTTCAGACCGCGCTTTTCGATGACTTCGTCGGCACTGCCTTCGCCATTGGCCATCGCCTCGAAGACCATCTTGGCGATCTTGCCGGAGATGGTGTTGTCGGTGATGCGCTTGAGCATGCCGCCCAATTGCTCGGCGCTGACCGGCGACTCTTCGATTTCCAGCCCCTGCTTGTTCAACAGGCTGCCCAACTCGACCATGACCCAGTTGGCGGCCAGCTTGGCGTCGCCACTGATACTGACCACCTGCTCGAAGTAGTCGGCCTGCTCACGGCTGGAAGCCAGGACGCTGGCGTCGTAAGTCGACAGGCCGAACTGGCTCTGGAAGCGTTCACGTTTCTGCGGCGGCAATTCCGGCAGGGTGGCACGGGTTTCTTCCAGGAACGAGTCCTCGATGATCACCGGCAACAAATCTGGATCGGGGAAGTAACGGTAGTCGTTGGCTTCCTCCTTGCTGCGCATGGCGCGGGTTTCGTTGGTGTTCGGGTCGTACAGGCGGGTTTGCTGGATGACCTTGCCACCGTCTTCGATCAGGTCGATCTGGCGCTGAATCTCGCTGTTGATTGCCTTCTCGATGAAGCGGAACGAGTTGACGTTCTTGATCTCGCAACGCGTACCGAACTCGACCTGGCCCTTGGGGCGGATCGACACGTTGCAGTCGCAACGCAGCGAACCTTCGGCCATGTTGCCGTCGCAGATACCCAGGTAACGCACGATGGCGTGAATCGCCTTGACGTAAGCCACGGCCTCCTTGGCGCTGCGCATGTCCGGCTCGGAAACGATCTCCAGCAGCGGGGTGCCTGCGCGGTTCAGGTCAATGCCGGTCATGCCCTGGAAATCTTCGTGCAGGCTTTTGCCTGCGTCTTCTTCCAGGTGCGCGCGGGTGATACCGATGCGCTTGACGGTGCCGTCTTCCAGCGTGATGTCCAGGTGGCCCTTGCCCACGATCGGCAATTCCATCTGGCTGATCTGGTAGCCCTTGGGCAGGTCAGGGTAGAAGTAGTTCTTGCGGGCGAATACGTTGTGCTGACCGATTTCAGCATCCACCGCCAGGCCGAACTTGACGGCCATGCGCACGGCTTCCTTGTTCAGGACCGGCAGTACGCCCGGCATGCCCAGGTCGACAAGGCTGGCCTGGGTATTAGGCTCGGAACCGAACGTCGTGGCGCTGCCGGAAAAAATCTTCGATTGGGTCGAAAGCTGGGTGTGAATCTCCAGCCCGATGACGACTTCCCATTGCATGTGTTTCTCCTCAGAAGCCTTCAGGTGCGCGAGTGTGCCAGTCGGTGACCTGCTGATACTGGTGCGCGACATTGAGCAGACGGCCTTCCTGGAAATACGGTGCGAGCAGTTGCACGCCCACCGGCAGACCTTCGACGAAGCCCGCTGGCATCGACAGGCCTGGCAGGCCCGCGAGGTTGGCGGTGATGGTGTAGAAGTCTTCCAGGTACTCGGCAATCGGGTCGTTGGTCTTGGCGCCGATTTTCCAGGCCGGGTTCGGCGTGGTCGGGCCGAGGATTACGTCGACTTCGGCAAATGCGCTCATGAAGTCGTTCTTGATCAGGCGACGAATCTTCTGTGCTTGCAGGTAGTAGGCATCGTAATAGCCTGCCGACAAGGCGTAAGCACCGACCATAATGCGACGCTGCACTTCCGGGCCAAAGCCTTCGGCGCGCGAGCGCTTGTACAGGTCGGTCAGGTCTTTCGGGTTTTCGCAGCGATAGCCGAAACGCACACCGTCGAAGCGCGACAGGTTGGACGATGCCTCTGCCGGTGCGATGACGTAATAGGCCGGGATACCGTGCTGCAGGTTCGGCAGGCTGATTTCCTTGACGATGGCGCCGAGCTTTTCCAGCTCCTTGACGCTGTCATGGACCAATTGCGCAATGCGCGGGTCGAGACCTGCACTGAAATATTCTTTCGGCAGGCCGATGCGCAGGCCCTTGATGGACGCATTGAGATTCGCCGAGTAGTTCGGGACTGGCTCGTCGATGCTGGTGGAATCCTGCGGGTCGAAGCCGGCCATGCCTTGCAGCAGCAGGGCGCAGTCTTCTGCGGTGCGGGCCATCGGACCTGCCTGATCGAGGCTGGAGGCGTAGGCGATCATGCCCCAGCGCGACACGCGACCGTAGGTCGGCTTGAGACCGGTCAGGTTGGTCAGCGCGGCGGGCTGGCGAATCGAGCCACCGGTGTCGGTGCCGGTCGCGGCTGGAAGCAGGCGTGCAGCGACAGCCGCAGCCGAACCACCGGACGAGCCGCCAGGCACGCACTCAAGGTTCCACGGGTTCTTCACGGCGCCGTAGTGGCTCGACTCGTTGGCCGAGCCCATCGCGAATTCGTCCATGTTGGTCTTGCCCAGCGTTACCGTGCCGGCCGAAGCCAGGCGGGAAACCACGGTGGCGTCGTACGGTGCCTTGAAATTGTCGAGCATCAGGGAGCCGCAGCTGGTGCGGATGCCTTGTGTGCAGAACAGGTCCTTGTGAGCCAGCGGGGCGCCGAGCAGGGCGCCATTCTCACCGGCGGCGCGGCGCGCATCTGTGGCCTGGGCCTGGGTGATGGCCAGGTCTTCGGTCAGGCTGATGAAGCTGTTGAGCTGAGGGTCGAGCTGCGCGATGCGCGACAGCAGGACACGGGTCAGTTCTTCAGAAGAAAATTTCTTTTCGGCGAGTCCGCGGGCGATCTCGGCCAGAGTCATTTGATGCATGCAGGCTCTTTCCCTTACTCGATGACTTTCGGAACCAGATAAAGTCCATCCTGGACGGCGGGTGCGATGGCTTGGTAAGTGTCGCGACGATTTCGTTCGGTAACGGCGTCTTCACGCAGGCGCTGAGTGGCTTCCAGCGGGTGGGCGAGGGGTTCGATGCCAGTCGTGTCGACCGCCTGCATCTGATCGACCAGCCCCAGAATGCTGTTGAGGGCTTCGGTGGTACGTGGGATATCGGCGTCATTAAGGCCCAGTCGAGCCAGATGAGCGATCTTTTCCACGTCGCAGCGTTCAAGCGCCATGAGGGTATCTCCAGTGGAATGCTAGCGAATTTGCTTTGTCGTCGAATACGGAACACTCTCGTGTTTTTGCGGTCACAAGCCGCTAACGTCGAGGGTCGTGTTTATAAAAGCGCCAATTTAACATATTGGCTCCTTGCCCAAAATCCCTGTCGTTGTTAGAGTTTGCCGCACTTTTTTACCCACGCGTTCCCTAGGGTCCCTTTCCCATGTTCAAGAAACTGCGTGGCATGTTTTCCAGTGATCTATCCATCGACCTGGGCACTGCCAACACCCTTATTTACGTGCGTGAGCGCGGTATCGTTCTGAATGAGCCCTCTGTCGTTGCCATTCGTACTCACGGCAATCAGAAGAGCGTCGTGGCCGTCGGTACAGAAGCCAAGCGCATGCTGGGCCGTACTCCGGGCAACATCGCGGCCATCCGCCCCATGAAGGACGGCGTTATCGCCGACTTCAGCGTCTGCGAGAAGATGCTTCAGTACTTCATCAACAAAGTCCACGAAAACAGCTTTCTGCAGCCCAGCCCTCGTGTGCTGATCTGTGTTCCGTGCAAATCCACCCAGGTTGAACGCCGCGCCATCCGCGAGTCGGCCCTGGGTGCCGGTGCACGTGAAGTATTCCTGATCGAAGAACCTATGGCTGCGGCCATCGGTGCCGGCCTGCCGGTTGAAGAGGCCCGTGGCTCGATGGTTGTCGACATCGGCGGCGGTACCACTGAAATCGCGCTGATCTCCTTGAACGGAGTGGTCTACGCCGAATCCGTACGTGTTGGCGGCGACCGCTTCGACGAAGCGATCATCACTTACGTGCGTCGTAACTACGGCAGCCTGATCGGCGAATCCACGGCCGAGCGCATCAAGCAGGAAATCGGTACTGCCTTTCCGGGCGGTGAAGTACGTGAAGTCGACGTGCGCGGCCGTAACCTGGCCGAAGGCGTTCCACGTGCCTTCACGCTGAATTCCAACGAAGTGCTTGAAGCGCTGCAAGAGTCGCTGGCGACCATCGTTCAGGCCGTGAAAAGCGCCCTGGAACAATCGCCACCGGAGCTGGCTTCGGACATCGCCGAGCGCGGTCTGGTACTGACGGGCGGCGGCGCCCTGCTGCGCGATCTAGACAAGCTGCTGGCTCAGGAAACCGGCCTGCCGGTCATCGTGGCCGAAGACCCGCTGACCTGCGTGGCGCGTGGCGGTGGCCGTGCGCTGGAAATGATGGATAAGCACACGATGGATCTGCTCTCCAGCGAGTAATTCGCCGGGGCGTCGTTCATGGGGCTTTTGTATACGGGTAGCACTTGTGCTACCTGTATGCGTGAGCCTTGCGAACACAGTGCCTATTTCTTTCATCTGTCCAGGCCGGTTCCATACCGCATGAATAACAGCCAATTGAAGCTTGATCCGTCGATTGCATGCCCGGGAGGAGCGGCCTATTAAACCGCTTTTCGCAAAAGGCCCGTCGCTGGGCGTACGTCTACTGGTGCTGGCTGTGTTGTCTGTAGCGTTGATGGTGGTTGACGCACGCTTCACGGTCCTCAAGCCCGTGCGCAGTCAGATGTCGCTGGTCTTGATGCAGTCCTACTGGATCGTCGACCTGCCGCAGCGTCTCTATCAGGGGGTTGCCAGCCAGTTCGGCAGCCGCACCGAACTGATCGCCGAAAACGAAAAACTCAAGACCGAAGCCCTGCTCCTGCAAGGTCGCCTGCAAAAGCTGGCGGCACTGACCGAGCAGAACGTGCGCCTGCGCGAGTTGTTGAACTCCTCTGCACTGGTCAACGAGAAGGTCGAGGTCGCCGAGCTGATCGGCATGGACCCGAATCCCTTTACCCATCGCATCATCATCAACAAGGGCGAGCGTGACGGCGTTGTTCTGGGTCAGCCCGTGCTCGATGCGCGTGGCCTGATGGGGCAGGTGGTGGAGTTGATGCCTTATACCTCTCGCGTGCTGCTGCTGACTGACACAACCCACAGCATTCCTGTTCAGGTCAACCGTAACGGCCTGCGCGCCATTGCCAGCGGTACGGGCAACCCGGAGCGTCTGGAATTGCGTCATGTTGCCGACACCGCCGACATCAAGGAAGGCGACCTGTTGGTCAGTTCCGGCTTGGGGCAGCGCTTCCCGGCCGGTTATCCGGTGGCGACGGTCAAGGAAGTGATTCACGATTCCGGCCAGCCGTTCGCTATCGTGCGAGCCGTGCCGACGGCCGCCTTGAATCGCAGTCGTAACCTGTTGCTGGTGTTCTCCGACAGCCGCACACCGGAAGAGCGTGCCGCCGATGCCGCTCAGGCGCAGGAGTCATTCGACAAGGGGCTTGAGCCCGCTTCGATTCCGACTCTGCCACCACCGACACCTGCATTCCCGATGTGGCCGCAGCCGATTGGTCCGATTTTTCCGGGCAGCACCACGGTGCACAAACCGGCGACACAAAGCGCGCCACCTGCTGCCGCGCCTGCAACTCCGGCTGCGAGGCCTGCCTCGCGTCCTGCCGCCTCACAGCCCCCGGCTTCCACACCCACCAGCACTCGGGAGCGTATCGATGGTTAGTCATGTTTCCGGACGCAATGGCTGGGTCGTCTGGCTGACCTTTGCCGTCGGACTGTTGTTAAGTATTTCGCCGTTGCCGCAGTTCATGGAAATCTTCCGTCCACTGTGGCTGGCCTTGCTGCTGACCTTTTGGGTACTGGCCTTGCCTCACAAATACGGCATGGCCACGGCGTGGATCCTGGGTCTTATGGAAGATGTGCTGTATGGCACGTTGCTTGGCCAGAATGCGCTCATCCTGACCCTCATCACGTTTCTGGTGATGTCGTTGCAGCAGCGTTTGCGGATGTTCCCCATGTGGCAGCAATGCCTGGTGCTGCTGGTGGTGTTCGGCCTGGCGCAATTGGCACAGCTGTGGCTCAGCGCCTTGACCGGCAATCGTCAACCAACCCTGGCGCTGGTTCTGCCTGCGCTGGTCAGTGCCCTGTTGTGGCCCTGGGTCAGTTACGGCATGCGTGGATTGCGCAAACGTTTGAAAATCAATTAAGCGCAACGTGAGCGCGACGCCTTAGGCGTGCGCTCAACGTCACCGACTCGGAGATGTCCTTATGCCCTCGCTTTATCTGGCCTCTGGCTCACCGCGCCGCCGTGAACTGCTTGCTCAGATCGGTGTTCCCTTCACAGTACTGAGTGCGCAAATCGACGAAACTCCTCTCTCATCCGAATCGCCTGCCGCTTACGTCGAACGTCTCGCGCTGGGTAAAGCGCGTGCCGGACTTGCGCTGCTGCCGTCCGATCAGCCGGTGTGCGTAATGGGGGCCGACACCGCTGTGGTGCTCGACGGCCGGATTTTGGGCAAGCCGGTAGACGAAGCCGATGCCTTGGGCATGCTGGCCGCGCTGTCTGGAAAAGAACATGAGGTGCTGACCGCCATTGCGCTGGTCGATCATCAGCGCAGTGAAACCCGCGTCGTCACCAGCCGCGTACGTTTTCGTCCGATTCAACCACACGAAGCCCGTGCCTATTGGGCCAGCGGCGAGCCGCAGGACAAGGCTGGCGGTTACGCCATCCAGGGTCTGGCAGCAATCTTCGTCGCAGACCTGCAAGGCAGCTATTCTGGAGTGGTTGGTCTGCCTCTGTGCGAAACCGCTGAAGTGCTCTCCGGTTTCGGCATACCCTGTTGGCAATACCTGGAAGGTAACGAGCCATGAGTGAAGAGATTCTGATCAACATCACCCCGATGGAATCGCGGGTGGCGGTAGTGGAAAACGGTGTGCTGCAAGAGGTCCACGTCGAGCGGACCCAGCGCCGGGGCATCGTGGGCAATATCTACAAAGGCAAGGTCGTGCGCGTGCTGCCCGGCATGCAAGCCGCCTTCATTGACATCGGTCTGGACCGCGCTGCGTTCATTCATGCATCGGAAATCTCCATGCGTGAAGGGCCAGCGGTCGAGAGCATTGCGTCGCTGGTGCATGACGGGCAGAGTCTGGTGGTGCAGGTCACCAAGGACCCGATTGGCAGCAAGGGCGCACGGTTGACCACGCAGCTGTCGATTCCCTCCCGCTACCTGGTCTACATGCCGCGTACGGCGCATGTCGGCATTTCACTGAAAATCGAAGACGAAGCCGAGCGCGAGCGCCTGAAGAAGGTCGTCAGCGATTGCGTGGCACTGGAAGGCATCAAGGAAGCTGGCGGTTTCATTCTGCGCACCGCCGCCGAGGGCGCGGGTGCCGACGAAATCCTCATGGACATTCGCTACCTGCGCAGGCTGTGGGACCAGATCGGCGAGCAGATCAAAACCGTCAGCCCGCCCACCGTCATCTACGAAGACCTGGGCCTTGCCTTGCGTACGCTGCGTGATCTGGTCAGCCCGCGGATCGAGAAGATCCGCATCGATTCGCGAGAAACCTTCCAGAGGACCACTCAGTTCGTTGCGGAGCTGATGCCCGAAATCGCCGACCGGCTTGAGCACTATCCCGGCGAGCGGCCAATTTTCGACCTGTATGGCGTCGAAGACGAGATTCAGAAAGCGCTGGAACGCAAGGTGCCGCTCAAGTCGGGCGGCTATCTGGTGGTCGATCCGGCCGAAGCGATGAGCACCATCGACGTCAACACTGGCGCGTTCGTGGGACACCGCAACCTGGAAGAAACCATCTTCAAGACCAATCTGGAGGCGGCAACCGCCATCGCCAGGCAACTGCGCCTGCGTAACCTGGGCGGCATCATCATTATCGATTTCATCGACATGGAAGACGCAGAGCATCAGCGTCAGGTGCTGCGCACGCTGGAAAAACAGCTGGAGCGCGATCACGCCAAGACCAACATCATCGGCATCACTGAGCTGGGATTGGTACAGATGACGCGAAAGCGCACCCGCGAAAGTCTTGAGCAAGTGCTGTGCGAGCCGTGCCACTGCTGCCAGGGCCGTGGCAAGCTGAAGACGCCGGAAACCGTGTGCTACGAGATTTTCCGCGAAATCCTGCGCGAAGCCCGGGCCTACCAGGCCGTGGGGTATCGGGTGCTGGCGAACCAGCGCGTGGTGGACCGATTGCTCGATGAAGAATCGGGTAATGTGGCGGAGCTTGAGAGCTTCATTGGTCGCACCATTCGTTTTCAGGTAGAAACCATGTACTCGCAGGAACAATACGACGTCGTACTGCTCTGAGATTGTCACCGTTCACCTGATTGCAACATGCGCCCGGCGGGGTTCTGGCAGGTTTACCCTTATATCGAGAATGATGCGTGGCGAATGAGCAAAACCTGTACCTGATCCCTCCTGCCTTCATGAGTCGGACATCTGCTGCTCGCCTGTCGTGGAGGGCGCGCTGATATGCAGCGTCTTCCCCGCTTCGTTGCGACCGCCACGCGCTGGGGCCTGAGCCTGTGTGCGCTGCTGTTAGTGCTGGCTGCGCTCTACGTCAGCCTCGGGCGTCAGCTGACGCCTATGGTCGCCGAATACCGCGTCGATGTTGAAACCCGGGCCAGTAGCGCCTTGGGGATCCCTGTGAGTATTGGCAGTCTGGAAGGAAACTGGAGCGGGTTCGCGCCGGTGGTGCTGGCGCACGACGTCATGGTCGGTGAGGGCAGCAGCGCCTTGCGTCTGGACAGTGTCAGGGTTGTGCCTGATCTGTGGGAAAGCTTGCTGGCACGTGATGTGCGGCTCGCGCATCTGGAAGTCGATGGGCTGCAAATCATTCTCAAGCAGGATCAGGACGGTAAATGGACGGTGCCTGGCTTGCCGGTCAACAATGACAGCCCGGTCGATCCCGAGAAAATCCTGACGCAGTTGCAGAGGGTTTCGCGTCTCTCGCTGCTCAGCAGTCAGGTCACCCTGCAACCCTTTAACGAATCTCCGCTGACCCTGACGTACGTCAACCTCAGCCTTGCCACGGGCAGCTATCACCAACGCCTTGATGCCCGCCTGACCCTGCCTGACGGCCAGCCAGTGGCGATGAACCTGCGCACCCGTATCCAGGCCAGTCGCTGGAAAGAGGGCGAGGCCGATCTGTACGCCAGCCTGCCCCAGAGTGACTGGGCCAAATGGTTGCCTAAAAGCCTGACCCGTGAGTGGACTGTCTCTACGCTCAAGGCCGGTGGCGAGTTCTGGCTGAGCTGGAGCAAGGGTTCGGTGGCCAGTGCCGCTGCTCGGCTTCATGCGCCACAGATCAAAGGCGTCTACGCCGCACGCAAGCCGGCGACCGTCGATGATCTGGCGCTCAACGCCTGGCTTGAACGGACTCACAACGGCTTTGACCTGAAGCTGGATTCGCTGGCCATGAGCCTGGGCAGCACCCGCTGGGAAAGCCGCATGCAGCTAAGCCAGACAGCAGCAACGCCCGACAGCGAAGAGCTGTGGCATGTGCAGGCCGACCGTCTGGATCTGACGCCGCTGACGCCCTTGATCGACTCGCTGGCCCCCTTGCCGGAAAAGGCGATGGCGGTGGTCGATGGCCTCAAAGTCAAAGGCGGGCTGCGTAACGTATTGATCGATTACCGGCCGCAGGCCACGGGTGACAAGCGTCTTGGCTTTGCGGCCAACCTGGATAATGTCGGTTTCAATGCCTATCGCGGTGCGCCGGCGGCAGGCAATGTCAGTGGCGCGATCAGCGGCGATCTCGGACAGGGCGAGCTGCGTCTGGACACCCGCGATTTCATGTTGCACCTGGACCCCATTTTCGCCAAGCCTTGGCGCTACCAGAAAGCCAACGCTCGGTTGACCTGGAAACTGGATGATCAAGCGTTCACCCTGATCGCGCCTTACATCAAAGTGTTGGGCGATGAGGGCAAGATCGCAGCCGACTTCAAGATCCGTATTCACCTCAATCACGATCAGGAAGACTACATGGACCTGCGGGTCGGCATGGTTGACGGCGACGGTCGTTACACCAGCAAGTACCTGCCTGCGGTGTTGAGCCCCGAGCTGGATCGTTGGTTGCGCACCGCGATTGTCAGCGGCGCGGTCAAGCAAGGGTTTTTCCAGTATCAGGGCTCGTTGAACAAGAACGCGCCGGACACCGCGCGGGTCATCAGCCTGTTTTTCGACGTGAGCAATGCAACGCTCGCGTTCCAGCCGGGATGGCCTTCGCTGACCGGCGTTGATGGCAAGGTGTACGTCGAGAACAGTGGCGTGCGGGTCAAGGCCAGCAAAGGTCAGATTCTAAATACCCAGGTCAGCAACGTGCTGGTCAATATTCCTCATGTCGAGTCCGGCAAGGACAGCCATCTGTTGGTGGACGGCAACGTTTCCGGCACCGTGGCCGATGGCCTGAAGATTCTTCAGGAAGCACCGATCGGCACTGGCAAAACCTTTGCCGGATGGCAGGGCGAGGGGCCGCTGGAAGGCAAGCTGAAACTGGATATTCCTCTGGCCAAAGGCGTCGAGCCGAAGGTCGTGGTGGACTTCAGCACACGTGATGCGCGTCTGAAACTGACCGACCCTGCACTGGATCTGACAAAACTCCGGGGCGACTTTCGCTTCGACAGCGACAAAGGCCTCGGCGGCAAAGGCATTCGCGCCCAGGCATTCGACCGGCCTGTCACAGCAGAGATCGCTGCCGAAGGCAAGCCGGGAGCGAATGTGACCCGTATCGTGGCCAACGGGCAGATCACCGTCAAAAAACTTACCGATTGGCTCGACGTGAAGCAGGCGTTGCCTGTGTCCGGCGACCTGCCGTTTCAGTTGCAATTGACGCTGGACGACAAAAGCAGCCCCATGCTGATCACGTCTCCGTTGAAGGGCGTCGCGATCGACTTGCCTGCACCGTTTGGCAAGACGGCGGAGCAGGAGCGCGCCAGTGAGTTCCGGATGACGCTGCAAGGCGCTGAGCGGCGTTTTGGCGCGGCCTATGGCGACATCGCCAATCTGGCGTTCGCAGCGCCTGATGGAAAATTTGCCGACGGTCGGGGTGAGCTGTTTCTCGGCCAGGGTGGCGCCATCGTGCCGGATGCCAAAGGGCTGCGGGTCAGCGGCAGCATGGCCGAACTCGACATCGCACCCTGGCAGGCGATCATTGATCGATACTCTGGCGGCGATCCCGGCGGTAACGCCAAACAACTGCTCAACAGTGTTGACGTGCAGATCGGCAAGCTGACGGCGATGGGCACCACGCTCAACGATGTTCGTGTTCAGTTGCAGCGCACGGCTGCAGCCTGGGCGCTGTCGCTGGACAGTGCGCTGGTCAAGGGCACGGCGACGCTGCCTGACGCCAAGTCGGCCCCCATCGGTATCAACATGCTGTACGTGCGCTTACCGGCGGCCGACACCAAGGCGGTGGTCATCGAAAACCCGCCAGACCCGCTGGCTGACGTCGATCCCAGCAAGATTCCTGCGTTGGACGTGAAGATTTCTCAGCTGTTCCAGGGCGATCAACTGCTGGGTGCCTGGGCGCTGAAGATTCGGCCGACGGCAACCGGTATCCGCATGTCGGACATGAGCCTGGGCCTCAAAGGCATCCTGCTGGAAGGCGAGGGTGTGTGGGAGGGCGCTCCGGGGGCTAGCAGCAGTTGGTTCAAGGGCCAACTGGGCGGCAAGAATCTCGCCGATGTGCTGAAAGCCTGGAGCTTTGCGCCGACCGTGACCAGTGAAAGCTTCGAACTGAATTTCGATGGTCGCTGGCCGGGTTCGCCGGCCTGGGTGGGGCTCAAGCGTTATTCCGGCAGCCTGGATGCCACCTTGCGCAACGGTCAGTTCGTCGAAGTCGAGGGCGGGGCGCAAGCACTGCGAGTGTTCGGTTTGCTGAACTTCAATTCTATCGGCCGCCGTCTGCGCCTGGACTTCTCTGACCTGCTGGGCAAGGGGCTCAGCTATGACCGGGTCAAGGGGCTGTTGGTGGCGAGTGAAGGCGTCTACGTCACGCGCAACCCGATCACGTTGACCGGGCCGTCCAGCAACCTTGAACTCAATGGCACGCTGGACATGGTCAAGGACCGGGTCGACGCCAAGTTGTTGGTGACCTTGCCGGTCACCAACAACCTGCCGATTGCCGCTCTGATCGTGGGCGCGCCAGCCATCGGCGGTGCGCTGTTCCTGGTGGACAAGCTGCTGGGTGACCGGGTTGCGCGGTTTGCCAGCGTGCAATACAAGGTTGAAGGTCCGTGGAAAGAGCCCAAGATCACCTTCGACAAGCCTTTTGAAAAGCCTCAATAACGCGTCATGGAGTACAGTGGTGCCCACTCCGTTCAAAAGAGGGTCACCATGTCTTTTGCCGTGATTCAGATGGTCAGCCAAAGCGATATTGCGGCTAACCTGACCTGTGCCCGAGCATTGCTGGAACAGGCCGCCGAGGGCGGTGCCCGGCTTGCGGTACTGCCGGAAAACTTCGCCGCGATAGGGCGCCGGGACGCTGCCGATATCGGTCGCGCCGAAGCGTCAGGCCAGGGATTGATCCTGCCGTGGTTGAAACTTGCCGCTCGCGACCTCAAGTTATGGATAGTCGCCGGAACACTACCCCTCCCGCCTAACGATCAGCCTCAGAGCAAGGTAACGGCCTGTTCACTGCTGATCGATGAACACGGCGAGCAGGTGGCGCGCTACGACAAGCTGCACCTGTTCGACGTGGACGTTGCGGACAATAGAGGTCGCTACCGCGAATCGGATGACTATGCTCATGGAAACAACATCGTGGTGGCCGACACCCCGGTCGGACGGCTCGGGCTGAGCGTCTGCTACGACCTGCGTTTCCCGGAGCTGTATACCGCGCTACGTGAAGCCGGTGCCGAGCTGATTACCGCACCCTCGGCGTTTACCGCCGTGACGGGCGCTGCTCATTGGGAGATTCTGATCCGGGCGCGCGCCATTGAAACCCAGTGTTACCTGCTGGCGGCAGCACAAGGCGGGGTGCATCCGGGGCCTCGCGAGACATACGGGCATGCGGCCATCGTCGACCCTTGGGGCCGTGTCCTGGCTCAGCAAGCGCAGGGCGAAGCCGTGCTGCTGGCCACACGTGACAGTGAAGAACAGGCGTCCATACGGGCGCGGATGCCGGTGTCCAGTCACCGGCGCTTTTTTTCGCAGGACGCTTTGCGGCCTGCTTCGGAGTGAATATGAGTGACGTGTCCTCAGTCAGTGAACACCTTCTGGCACCCGGCGGCCTGAGCCTCGACAGCCTGCAATCGGTGCTGGGCGAACTGGCAGGTCCGGGTATCGATGCCGCTGATCTGTATTTCCAAGGGATGATCTCCGAGTCCTGGTCGCTTGAAGACGGCATCGTCAAGGAAGGCAGTTTCAACCTTGACCAAGGCGTTGGCGTGCGTGCCCAGTCCGGTGAGAAAACCGGTTTTGCCTACAGCAATGCGATCACCGAAGAAGCGCTGCTCACCGCCGCACGTGCCGCACGTTCGATTTCCCGTGCCGGACAGAATGGTCGTGTTCAGGCGTTCACGTCTCAGGACGTGGCTCAGCTTTATGGCCCGGACAACCCGCTGGAAGTGCTGACCCGTGCCGAAAAGGTCGAGCTGCTCAAGCGTATCGATGTGGCAACCCGTGCCCTGGATCCGCGTATTCAGCAGGTTTCGGTGAGCATGGCTGGCGTCTGGGAGCGCATTCTGGTCGCCGCTGCCGATGGCAGCCTGGCCGCCGATGTGCGTCCGCTGGTACGTTTCAACGTCAGCGTGATCGTCGAGCAGAACGGCCGTCGCGAACGCGGCGGTCATGGCGGCGGTGGGCGTACCGACTACCGCTATTTCCTGACCGATGATCGCGCAATGGGCTATGCCCGCGAAGCGTTGCGTCAGGCGCTGGTCAATCTTGAAGCCATTCCTGCACCGGCAGGCACCTTGTCGGTCGTGCTGGGCTCCGGCTGGTCGGGCGTTCTGCTGCATGAAGCGGTCGGTCACGGGCTGGAAGGCGACTTCAACCGCAAGGGCAGCTCGGCCTACAGCGGCCGGATGGGTGAAATGGTGGCTTCCAAGCTGTGCACCATCGTCGACGACGGCACGTTGGCCGGTCGCCGTGGATCGCTGAGTGTCGATGACGAAGGCACCCCGACCGAATGCACCACCCTGATCGAGAACGGCGTGCTCAAGGGCTACATGCAGGATAAGTTGAACGCCCGTCTGATGGGCGTGGCGAGGACCGGCAACGGGCGTCGCGAATCCTATGCGCATCTGCCGATGCCACGCATGACCAACACTTACATGCTCGGCGGTCAGAGCGACCCACAGGAAATCATCGCGTCGGTGAAGCGCGGCATCTACTGCGCCAACCTGGGCGGCGGTCAGGTTGACATCACCAGCGGCAAGTTCGTGTTCTCGACCAGTGAGGCGTACCTGATCGAAGACGGCAAGATCACCGCACCCGTCAAAGGCGCAACCTTGATCGGCAACGGGCCGGAAGCGATGAGCAAGGTGTCGATGGTGGGCAACGACCTGTCGCTGGACAGCGGCGTCGGTACGTGTGGCAAAGACGGCCAGTCAGTGCCGGTCGGCGTGGGTCAGCCTACGCTGAAGATAGACGCGATCACGGTTGGCGGTACAGGTAACTGAACGTGAGTCGGGACTGGCCGCTGGCCAGTCCCGCGGTCGATATCAACGCAGACCGCGTTGAATTTCGTCCAGCTCACGAATGTATTTAAAGATTTTGCGGCTGGTGGCCGGCGGTTTGTTGCGTGCAACTTCGTGTTGCGCCTGACGGATCAGGGAGCGCAGTTGCTGGCGGTCGGCGTCCGGGTATTCGGCAACGAATTTTTCCAGATCGCTGTCATCACCCGCGATCAAGCGGTCACGCCAGCGCTCAAGGCCGTGAAAACGTTCGTTGTATTGGCGAGTGGAGGCATCGAGTTGGTCCAGCAAAACCAGAATGGCTTCCTGGTCCTGATCGCGCATCAGCTTGCCGATGAACAGGATGTGCCGCTTTCGCGCAATGTTGGCCGTGTGCTTGGGCGCTTCAGCCAAGGCCTTGCGCAGCGCATCGGTCAACGGCAGTTTGGCCAGCACATCGGCTTTGAGTGTCGTCAGTCGCTCGCCGAGATCAACCAGAGCATGCAGCTCTCGTTTGACCTGGGTTTTGCTTTTCTCCCCGTCGAGGGAGTCGTCGTAAGAATCAACCATGGGGGCAGTCCGCAAAGAAACGCCGCCATGATAACCAGTCGGGGGCCGCTTGTCCGGCCCGGTCGGTATTCGGCCTGTGCCGAAAGCAGAATTTGATGGAGAAAGTCATGAGTGCAACCCAAAGCGTCGGCCCACAGGCCTTGCCCGAACTGCAAGAACAGGTCGAGCAGATCATCGCCGAAGCCAGGCGTCAGGGCGCCAGTGCTTGCGAAGTCGCGGTCTCGCTGGAGCAGGGGTTATCGACCTCAGTGCGTCAGCGCGAAGTCGAAACGGTCGAATTCAATCGCGATCAGGGTTTCGGTATCACGCTCTATGTCGGGCAGCGCAAAGGCTCGGCCAGCACCTCGGCCACCGGCGCTGATGCGATTCGTGAAACCGTTGCCGCTGCGCTGGCAATTGCCGAGCACACCTCCGAGGACGAGAGTTCCGGCCTTGCAGATGCCGCGTTGATGGCCAAAGAAACGATGGATTTCGACCTCTACCATGCCTGGGACATCACACCCGAGCAGTCCATCGAAAAGGCTCTGCTGTGCGAGGCCGCCGCCTTTGACGCCGACAGTCGGATCAAGAACGCCGATGGCACCACGCTCAATACCCATCAAGGCTGCCGCGTGTACGGCAACAGCAACGGATTCATTGGCGGTTATGCGTCGACTCGGCACAGCCTCAGTTGCGTGATGATCGCTGAAGGCGAAGGCCAGATGCAACGCGATTACTGGTACGACGTGAACCGCCAAGGCCAATTGCTGGCAGATGCCGAAAGCATCGGTCGCAAGGCGGCGCAGCGTGCTGCGAGCCGTCTGGGCGCGCGTCCGGTTCCCACCTGTGAAGTGCCAGTGCTGTTTTCCGCAGAACTGGCTGGTGGGCTGTTCGGCAGCTTTCTGGGGGCTATTTCCGGCGGCACGCTGTATCGCAAGTCGTCATTTCTTCAGGACTCGCTGGGGCAACGTCTGTTTCCTGAGTGGATGACCATCGACGAACGTCCGCACCTGATGCGTGCGATGGGCAGCTCGGCGTTCGACAGTGATGGTCTGGCCACGTATGCCAAGCCCTTCGTCGAGAACGGCGACCTGGTGTCCTACGTGCTCAGCACCTACTCGGGCCGGAAACTCGGCATGCCAAGCACCGCCAACGCAGGCGGCGTGCATAACCTGTTCGTGACGCATGGCACCGAAGATCAGGACGCGCTGATCCGGCGCATGGGGCGTGGCCTGTTGGTCACCGAACTGATGGGCAGCGGCTTGAACATGGTCACCGGCGACTACTCACGCGGTGCAGCGGGTTTCTGGGTCGAGAACGGCGAGATCCAGTTTCCCGTTCAAGAAGTGACCATCGCGGGCAACATGCGCGATATGTTCAAGCAGATCGTCGCCGTTGGCAGCGACCTGGAACTGCGCAGCAATATCCGCACCGGCTCGGTCCTGATCGAGCACATGACGGTTGCGGGTAGCTAAAACGGGTCAAGACAAAAGTATTCGACTGAATGCATGCCCCGTGGGAGGCGGCTTGCCGGCGATGGCGTCAGTTCAGTCAGCGATAGGTCGCTGCTGAAAAAGCATCGCCAGCAAGCCGCCTTCCACAATCCGTGATTGCAGCAAGACTTGTGTATAACGATGAGCACGGGGCATTGGTGTTTAGCTCTGGATGCTCTACGTTCTGTCAGATCTGATGCACAGATTCTTTTCTCCTCATTATCTCCACCTGTCCCCTCGATCCAAATCCGCACTTGTTTTGATTCTTGATCTCATTCAATAATGAATCTCATTTCACAATGAGGTGCGGTCATGGGATCTGTGCTGCACGAGCTGCCTTATCTGGAAAACTGGCGTGGGTTGAGCCTGCGGATTCGCTGCGCGCTCGAGCCTGACGAGCCACGGCTGATCGAGCATTATCTCGCCGAAGGGCGCTATCTGGCGCGCTTCACTGCAACGCCTCACGCCATGATCGCCGAAACCTCCTTTCGTCTGCTGATGGACACTGCTCGCGACACCGTGCTGCCTTGGCACTGGCGCTGCCTGTGTCTGGATCAGGCCTGGCGTCCGCTGCGCGATGTCGAGGCGCTTGCCTCCACGCCTGCCCGCCGTCAGCGCTGGGAAGCCTGTGTTCACCTACTGGCCTCCTGCGTGCTGCAACCCTCGATTTCTCCCTCTGAACTGGTGCAAGGACATTGCGATGAGTAATACCCGTATCGAACGCGACAGCATGGGCCCGCTTCAGGTGCCGGCCGAAGCGCTGTATGGCGCGCAGACTCAGCGTGCGGTGGATAACTTTCCGATCAGCCACCAGCGTATGCCCCGGCAGTTCGTGCGTGCGCTGTTGCTGGCCAAAGCCTCGGCGGCGCATGCGAATCTTGAGCTGGAGCAAATCACTGAAGGGCAAAGCAGGGCAATTGTCGGCGCAGTCGGGCAGTTACTGAGCAGCGATTTCATGGCTCACTTTCCGGTGGATATTTTTCAGACCGGATCTGGCACGAGCACCAACATGAACGCAAACGAGGTGATCGCAACGCTCGCCAGTCGCATTCTGGGCGAGCCGGTCAACCCCAACGATCACGTCAATTGTGGACAAAGCAGCAATGACATCATTCCAACGACGATTCACGTCAGCGCCGCGCTCGCGTTGCATGAGCAGTTGCTGCCGGCCCTGAATCATCTGGTGCAGGTGACCGAACACAAGGCGGTTCAGGTTCACGCCTTCGTCAAGACCGGCCGCACGCACCTGATGGACGCCATGCCGGTGCGCATGAGCCAGGTATTGAACGGCTGGTCACAGCAGATTCGCGCCAACATCGAGCATTTGCAGGGGCTGCAACCTAGCCTCCAGTCACTGGCCCAGGGTGGCACGGCGGTTGGCACGGGTATCAACGCGCATCCCGAGTTTGCCGCTCGCTTCAGCGCGCACCTCAATGCCTTGAGTGGCGTCACCTTCACCCAAGGCAAGGACCTGTTTGCGCTGATCGGCTCCCAAGATACGGCGGTGGCTGTTTCCGGTCAGCTCAAGGCCACCGCCGTTTCGCTGATGAAGATCGCCAATGACCTGCGCTGGATGAACTCCGGCCCCTTGGCAGGGCTCGGCGAGATCGAGCTTGAAGCCTTGCAGCCGGGGTCTTCGATCATGCCGGGCAAGGTTAACCCGGTCATCCCGGAAGCCACTGCGATGGTTGCTGCGCAAGTGATCGGCAATGACACCACGATCACAGTGGCGGGTCAGTCCGGCAACTTCGAGCTGAACGTGATGCTGCCGATCATTGCTCAGAACCTGCTCAGCAGCCTCGAGTTGCTCGCCAACGCCAGCCGTCTGCTGGCCGACAAGGCGATTGCCAGCTTCAAGGTCAACGAAGCCAGGCTCAAGGAAGCGTTGTCGCGTAATCCGATTCTGGTCACGGCGCTTAACCCGATCATTGGTTACCAGAAAGCGGCCGAAATCGCCAAGAAAGCCTATCAGGAAGGTCGTCCGGTGATTGATGTCGCGCTGGAACACACCGACCTGCAACGCAGCCAGCTGGACGCGTTGCTCAACCCCGAAAAACTCACCGCTGGCGGTATTTGATTCCGTCCGGCCAACGCACCTGGAGGTATGTCATGCAGCATTGGAAACGCACCATTGAACAGGCCAATCGCTGTTTCAATCTCGGCGACTGGGTCGAAGCCCGTGAGCTGTACCTTCAGGCGTTGGCGCTGGCGCAGGTCTTGTTCGAACGCTGGGCAGATGCAGACGAGGCTGTCGCGGCGTGTGTGATCTCTCACCACAATCTGGCCGATCTGCACCTGAGCCTCGGTCAGCCGGAGGAGAGCGCCGAATACTTGTGCGCGATCCATCAGCACCTGTTGCAGACCATGCAAAACCAGCGTCTGTCACCGGCCCTGCGTCAGGCTGCCTTGCGGCACAGCAGCAAAACCTACATCGAGTTGCTGGGCTTCATCAGTGAACACGGCGAATACCCCCGCACTCATGGTCTCCTGAACAGCAGCGGCGAACATACACGTTCCTCGTTGCAGCGTGATTCAGCGGCCGCCCCCGGCCTTTTCTACGGAGCACATTGATATGCCCTTTACGCTACCCGAACTGCCTTACGCCTACGATGCCCTCGAACCGCACATTGATGCGCAAACGATGGAGATCCATTACACCAAGCATCATCAGACTTATATCAACAACCTGAACGCTGCGGTGGACGGCACTGAATACGCCGAGTGGCCCATCGAAAAGCTGGTCGCCAGCGTCAAGCAGTTGCCTGAGAACCTGCGTGCGGCCGTGATCAATCAGGGCGGCGGTCATGCCAACCATTCGCTGTTCTGGGACGTCATGGTGCCCGGCGGTGGCGGTTTGCCAAAAGGATCGGTCGCTCAAGCCATCGACGAACACCTGGGCGGCTTCGACAGCTTCAAGGAGGCCTTCACCAAAGCCGCGTTGACGCGTTTCGGCAGCGGCTGGGCCTGGCTGAGCGTTACGCCAGACAAGAAGCTGGTGGTGGAAAGCAGCGGTAACCAGGACAGCCCGCTGATGAATGGCAATACACCGATTCTCGGCCTGGACGTGTGGGAGCACGCTTACTACTTGCGCTACCAGAACCGTCGTCCCGAATACATCAACGCGTTTTACAACGTGGTCAATTGGGACGAAGTGTCCCGGCGTTATCAAGCCGCAGTGGCCTGATCCCTGATAACACGATTTAAGGCCGTTTATGCGTTCTGAAATACTCGCGATCAGCAGTGTTCGGTTGTTTCGTCTGGCAGTAGGGACCGTGCTGCTTCTGGCGGGTATGGCGTTATTGGTGGCTCAGGGGCTTGCCTGGCTGAACCTTGAGCCGCGCCTGTTGCGTGCTCTGGAGGGTGGCGCGATCTGTGCGCTGGGTACGGCGCTGGGCGCTGTCCCTGTTCTGGTGATCCGCAAGATGCCGGTTATGGTGTCGGACGGTTTGCTGGGGTTCGGTGCCGGGGTAATGCTGGCAGCGACGGCGTTCTCGCTGATCGTGCCGGGCCTCGCCGCTGCCGAGGGCCTTGGGCTGACGCCGTGGGGCGCTGGCGGCTTGATCAGTCTGGGCATCGTGATGGGTGCCCTGGGACTGTTCGCGGTGGATTACAGTGTTTCTCAGGGAGCGCAACCCAACGGTGCCCAGGATTATCCCGCGATTGCTCCGCGCATCTGGCTGTTCGTGATTGCCATTGTCGCGCATAACATCCCGGAAGGCATGGCGATCGGGGTGTCGGCAGGCGGCGGTTTGTCGGAGGCCGACAGCCTGGCCATCGGTATTGCCTTACAGGACGTCCCCGAAGGGCTGGTGATCGCTATGGTACTGGCGGGGGCGGGGATGTCGCGGATCAAGGCGTTCCTGATCGGGGCTGCGTCCGGGCTGGTCGAACCTGTGTTCGCATTGCTCGGGGCCTGGCTGGTTGCGATTGCAGAGCCTTTGCTGCCGTTCGGTCTGGCCCTTGCGGCCGGTGCCATGCTACTGGTGGTCACTCACGAGATCATTCCGGAGTCACGCTTGAACGGTCACAACAAGATTGCCAGCCTGGGCCTGATTGCAGGGTTCTGTCTGATGATGGTGATGGATACGGCGCTGGTTTAAGACCAGCGCAGGAACAACCGCGTCGCTTATTCGCCTTCGTCGAACTTGTTGTTGATCAGTTCGACCAGGCCATCCAGTGCGTCCTGCTCACCTTCGCCTTCGGTCATCAGATGGATCTCGGTGCCTTTGCCTGCGGCCAGCATCATAACCGCCATGATGCTCTTGCCGTCGACCATGCTCTCAGGCGAACGACCGACCCGGATCTGACAGGGAAACTTGCCGGCGACCCCAACGAACTTGGCGGCTGCGCGGGCGTGCAGGCCCAGTTTGTTGATGATGGTGATTTGACGAGCGGGCATCGCAGAAAAGATCCTTTCAGCTGAGGTCGCGGTGGCGAACCTGAACGTTCTTGAGTGATTGTTGCAAAACCTGACCCAGTCGCTCTGTCAGGTAGACAGACCGGTGATGTCCGCCTGTGCAGCCTATGGCGATGGTCACGTAGGAACGATTGCTGGCCGCAAATCGAGGCAGCCACTTGTTGAGGTAGGAGAAGATGTCCTGAAACATTTCTTCCACGTCGGCCTGTGCTGCCAGGTACTCGATGACCGGTTGCTCAAGACCCGAGTGGTCGCGCAATTCAGGTTTCCAGTACGGATTGGGCAGGCAGCGCACATCAAACACCAGGTCTGCATCGACCGGCATGCCACGCTTGAAGCCAAAGGACTCGATCAGGAACGCTGTGCCCGGCTCAGGCTTGTTCAACAAGCGCAACTTGAGCGTATCGCGTAATTGATACAGATTGAGGTGAGTCGTATTGATCTTCAGGTCGGCCAGATCGATGATCGGACCGAGCAGGGTGCTTTCGTCGCGTATCGCTTCGGCCAGTGAACGATCGGAAGTGCTCAGTGGATGGCGACGTCGTGTTTCTGAGAAACGCTTGAGCAGCGTCGCTTCGTCGGCATCCAGATACAGCACATCGCACTGGATATTGCGCGAGCGCACTTCATCGAGCATTGCGGGGAAGCGGGTCAAGTGACTGGGCAGATTGCGAGCGTCGATGGACACTGCCAGCAAGGGTTCCGCCAATTCGGTATTGATCAACGCGCGTTCGGCGAGCTCCGGCAGCAGGCCTGCGGGCAGGTTGTCGACGCAATAGAACCCGCTGTCTTCCAGTACATCGAGCGCTGTACTTTTGCCCGAGCCGGAGCGGCCACTCACGATGATCATGCGCATGGTCAATGGCCGTTCTGTACGTCCAGCACCACTTGATAAAGCGCTTCACCGCTTTTGGCACTGCGTAGGCGGTCGCGCACGTCGGCGCGGTCCAGCATGCTGGCAATCTGGCGCAGCAGCTCAAGGTGTTCATCGGTAGCGGCTTGCGGGACCAGCAACACGAACAGCAGGTCTACCGGGGCGCCATCGATGGCATCGAAGTCGATAGGGGCGTCAAGATGGATAACCGCACTGACAGGCTCGCCACAGGTGGAGAGGCGGCAGTGGGGGATGGCAATGCCATTGCCGAATCCGGTGGAGCCCAGCTTTTCGCGGGCGACCAGGGCTTCAAACACGGTTTGCGAATCCATACTCGGTACTTCACGGCCAATCAGGTTGGCAATGTGTTCGAGGGCACGCTTTTTACTGCCACCCGGCATGTTCACGACGGAACGGCCGGGGGTCAGGATTTTTTCAATTCGGATCATGTGTGATGAGCGTTAGCGAGCGTTTGCACCTTTGAGGATGCTTTGCTGCTTTTCCTTATGCTTGAGCAATTGTCTGTCGAGCTTGTCAGTGAGCAGGTCGATGGCCGCGTACATGTCGTCATGTTCAGCATTGGCAACTACCTCTCCACCGTGGATATGCAGCGTGGCTTCGATCTTCTGTTTCAGCTTCTCGACCGCCATCGTGACCTGCACATTAGTAATCTTGTCAAAATGCCCCTCGAGCTTTTTGAGCTTGAGCTCAACGTATTCACGAAGGGGCTTGGTCACTTCCAGTTGATGTCCACTGATGTTGACTTGCATACAGTTTTCTCCTTTGCCAGTGCATAAAGAGGCAGGCGTGGTGCCTGCCACTGGAACGCTGTGGCTCGGCCTGCATCACATCAATCGCTTGCGCTCGCTGGAGGGCGCAATCCCAAGAGATTCGCGGTACTTGGCGACTGTGCGACGGGCTACTTGAATGCCTTGTGCCTCCAGTAAACCAGCGATCTTGCTATCACTCAACGGCTTTTTCTGATTTTCAGCCGCAACCAGTTTTTTGATGATTGCGCGAATTGCAGTGGAGGAGCATTCGCCGCCTTCCGACGTACTGACGTGGCTGGAAAAGAAGTATTTCAGCTCGTAAATACCGCGGGGCGTGTGCATGAACTTTTGCGTCGTCACGCGAGAAATCGTCGATTCATGCATGCCCACCGCTTCGGCAATGTCGTGCAGCACCAGCGGTTTCATGGCTTCATCGCCGTACTCAAGAAAACCGCGTTGATGTTCCACGATCTGCGTGGCCACTTTCATCAGCGTTTCATTGCGGCTTTGCAGGCTTTTGATGAACCAGCGGGCCTCCTGCAATTGATTACGCATGAACGTGTTATCGGCGCTGGTATCGGCGCGGCGTACGAAGCCTGCGTACTGCGGGTTGACGCGCAGACGTGGTACCGATTCCTGATTCAGCTCAACCAGCCAGCGTTCATTGTCCTTGCGCACGATCACATCGGGAACGACGTATTCGGCTTCGGTGGACTCGATCTGGGAGCCGGGACGCGGGTTGAGGCTCTGCACCAGTTCGATGATCTGACGAAGCTCGTCTTCCTTGATCTTCATGCGGCGCATCAGTTGGCCGTAATCGCGGCTTCCCAGCAGATCGATGTAGTCGGTGACCAGACGCTGTGCCTCACTCAGCCAGGGCGTTTTCGCCGGTAGCTGGCGCAGTTGCAGCAGCAGGCACTCGCTGAGGGTGCGAGCACCGATGCCGGCCGGTTCGAATTGCTGGATGCGATGCAGAACAGCTTCGATCTCATCAAGCTCGATATCCAGCTCGGGATCAAAGGATTCGAGAATCTCTTCAAGGGTTTCGTCGAGATAACCCTGGTTGTTGATGCAGTCGATCAGTGTGACGGCGACCAGGCGGTCCTTGTCGGACATCGGCGCGACGTTGAGCTGCCAGAGCAAATGGCTTTGCAGGCTTTCGCCGACGGAGGTGCGAGTGGTGAAGTCCCATTCGTCATCATCGTTGCTGGGCAGGCTGCTGGCGCTGGTCTGGTAGATGTCTTCCCAAGCGGTATCGACCGGCAACTCATTGGGAATGCGCTCGTTCCATTCGCCTTCCTCAAGGTTGTCTACAGTGGGTGCAGACTCCTGGTAGGTCGGTTCCTGAACATCGGGATTGGGCTTTTGTTCGATGTTGTCGGCCAGAGGATCGGAGTTGTCGAAGTCATCACCTTCCTCCTGGCGCTCCAGCATGGGGTTTGATTCCAGCGCCTCCTGAATCTCCTGCTGGAGGTCCAGTGTGGATAGCTGAAGTAAGCGGATTGCCTGTTGCAGCTGCGGTGTCATCGTCAGCTGCTGGCCCATTCTCAAGACTAGCGATGGTTTCATGGCAGGGGCTAAACACCTTATTCGCCGGCGCATACGCGCCATCCACTACAGGCGCCTGAACGCCAACTTAAGCAAATTATATGCCTGAAAGCAGAGCGTTTGCCTAGAGCGTTACTAGAAATAAAACGTTGTCAACACGCCGCATCGATATGGGTGGCCCTGAAAGGCCGGATGCGGCGATTGCAAGCACGCGTTCTACAGGCGGAATTCGTGACCCAGATAGACTTCTTTCACCAACTGGTTTGCCAGAATGGTTTGCGAGTCACCTTCTGCGATCAGTTGCCCGTCGTTGACGATGTAGGCAGTTTCACAGATATCCAGCGTTTCACGGACGTTGTGGTCAGTGATCAGCACGCCAATGCCTTTGGCCTTGAGGTGGTGGATGATCTGCTTGATGTCGCCGACCGAAATCGGGTCAACGCCTGCAAAGGGTTCATCCAGAAGGATGAACTTGGGGGCAGTCGCCAGGGCGCGTGCAATCTCGACACGGCGCCGTTCGCCGCCCGAGAGGCTCATGCCCAGGTTGTCGCGAATATGCGTGATGTGGAATTCCTGCAGCAGGCTCTCCAGCTCCTTGCGCCGCGCCGCCATGTCGAGTTCCTTGCGGGTCTCGAGGATCGCCGTGATGTTGTCGGCGACCGACAGCTTGCGAAAGATCGAAGCTTCCTGCGGCAGGTAGCCGATACCTGCGCGGGCACGACCGTGCATCGGCTGGTGGCTCACGTCCAGATCGTCGATCAGCACTCGCCCCTGATCGGCCTGTACCAGCCCGACAATCATGTAGAAGCACGTGGTTTTGCCGGCGCCGTTAGGGCCCAGCAAGCCGACGATCTGGCCGCTGTCGATGGAGATGCTCACATCGCGCACGACCTGACGGCTTTTGTAGCTTTTAGCCAAATGCTGGGCTCTAAGCGTCGCCATTACTGGGCCTTCTGCGGTTGATCGGTTTTCTTCTTGGGCTGGATGACCATGTCGATCCGCGGACGAGGGGAGGTGACCTTCGCGCCGCCATTGGCACGACCTGCGCTGACGACCTGCCTGACGGTGTCGTAGACGATCTTCTCGCCTTCGGACGTGTTGCCGTCGTTGATGACCTTGGCCTTATCGATCAGAACGATCCGGTCCTGCCCCGCGTAATACTGGATCGTGACGGCATAGGCCTGCACGATTGGCTTGTCCACCGCAGGCTTCTGCTCGTAGTAGGCCAGGTTGCCGACGGAGGTGAACACGTCGACTTCACCCTGTGCGTTACGCGTGATGGTCACTGTGTTGCCGGTGATCTTCATCGAACCTTGCGTGATGATGACGTTGCCCTTGTAGGTGGCCACGCCTTTCTTGTCATCAAGCTGCGCATCGTCGGACTGGATGTGGATCGGCTGATCGCGGTCGGTTGGCAGGGACCAGGCGCTCGCGCTTCCCAGTGCTGCGCCCAGGCCGAGCAAAAAAGGAAGAGTTTTAACGAGCCTCATACTGTCCTCTAACGTTGGACAGCAGGTCCATCCTGCTGTCGTTCAAATACGCTTTCATTCCCTTGGCCGTAGTGACACCGCCCGCGGCGTCGATTCTAACGTCTTGGTCGGTCTGCGCATATTGCTTCTGTGGGAATACGGTCATGCGACTACTGGTGATGATAGTCGTACGTTGCTTTTCGTCGGTCCGGGCCACGCGCACGGAGTCGATCAGTTCGACCTGATCGCCGCTTGGCGACACTTCGCCCTGTTTGCTCTGTACGTGCCAGGGAAAGGCGGTGCCACGGTACATCTGCAGGTCAGGCGTGGTCAGCAGGGACACTTCTGTCTCTTTAAGATGCTCGACCTTGTCAGCGGTCATCTCGTACTGAACATTGCCGTCCGGCAGGTACTGAACGGTGTGTGTATTAACCGCGTAATAGTCGATGGCGTTTTCGTCCACGGAGCTGAGCGGTTGATCCATGAAACTTTCAGGGCTGACGTTCCAGTAGCCGACGGCAGCAAGAAGGAGGCCCAGAACGCCGAAAATCAGGAACTTCCGAATTTTTTTACTGAACATAAATGGCTTCTATAAATAGGCGGATTGAGCCGCTTCAAGGTTGCCTTGCGCACTCAAAATCAGTTCGCAGAATTCGCGGGCGGCACCTTCGCCGCCGCGCGCCTGGGTAATCCCGTGGGCATGCTGGCGAACAAAGGTTGCAGCGTTGGCAACCGCCATGCCCAGGCCGACGCGACGGATAACCGGCAAGTCTGGCAGATCATCGCCTAGATAGGCGACCTGTTCGTAACTCAAATTCAGTTCTGCCAACAATTGATCCAGCACCACCAACTTGTCTTCTCGCCCCTGATAGAGATGCTCGATGCCCAGATTCTTAGCTCGGCGCTCGACGATCGGAGTCTTTCGACCGCTGATAATGGCGGTGGTTACCCCGGAGGCTATCAGCATTTTGATGCCTTGGCCGTCGAGCGTGTTGAATGTCTTGAATTCGCTGCCGTCTTCGAGGAAGTAAAGCCGACCGTCGGTGAGTACGCCGTCGACGTCGAAAACGGCCAGCTTGATCGGCTTGCCTCGCTTCATGAGATCGCCGTTCGTGGCTTGAGTCTGCATTACATCACTCCTGCGCGCAGGAGATCCTGCAGATTGAAAGCCCCTATCGGGCGGTCGTCCTGATCAACGACGATGAGCGCGCCGATCTTGAAGTCTTCCATGATTTTCAGGGCTTCGGCAGCCAGCATATCGGCATGGGCAGTCTTGCCATGAATCGTCATGACGTCATCGATGGTCGTTTCACGAATATCGACAGGGCGGTCGAGCGTGCGACGCAAGTCGCCGTCGGTGAAGATCCCGGCCAGTTTGCCGTCGGTTTCCAGCACCGCTGTCATGCCTAAGCCTTTACGAGTCATTTCCAGCAAGGCATCGCGCAACAGTGTGCCACGCTGAACCGTAGGTAGCGCTTCACCGGCGTGCATCACGTGCTCTACCTTGAGCAGCAGCCGCCGACCCAGTGCTCCGCCCGGATGGGAAAAGGCAAAGTCTTCGGCAGTGAAGCCTCGGGCTTCGAGCAGGGCGACCGCCAGGGCATCGCCCATGACCAGCGTTGCAGTAGTCGATGAGGTGGGTGCCAGGTTCAGCGGGCAGGCCTCGTGTTCAACATGCACGTTCAGATTCACGTCCGCAGCCTTGGCCAGCGTCGATTCCGGATTGCCGGTCAGGCTGATCATGCGAATGCCAAGGCGCTTGATCAATGGCAGCAGCGTAACGATTTCGTTGGTCGTGCCGGAATTGGAAAGCGCCAGGATGATGTCATCCCGGGTAATCATGCCCATGTCGCCGTGGCTGGCTTCAGCCGGGTGTACGAAAAAAGAGGTGGTGCCGGTGCTCGCCAGCGTCGCGGCGATTTTATTGCCGACATGCCCGGACTTGCCCATACCGACCACGACAACCCGTCCTTTGCTGCCCAAGATCATTTCGCATGCACGCATGAAATCCCCATCGAGACGGCTCAGCAAGCCTTCGATGGCTTCTATCTCGAGACGAATGGTGCGTTGCGCGGATTGGATCAGGTCGCTGGATTGGTTCATGTCTTGAAAAGGTCGGACGGCTGAAAGGCGGCGATTATAGCGGTAATGTGCGATTCCCTCACGTCTGATCGTCGTTGTGTTGTTTATAAACGAATTTCCTACGCATTCGAGGGTCTGTAGTGGGGCAGCGGAGGTCGTGCTGCGAGAGGTACCCCCCGTACTAGGGGGCTCTTATAAGGTTATCCGGTGAATATCTGAACCAGCTGGTTCTCTTCTTGGGTGGCGCGTTGCTGCGATGGTATAGTTCGCGGCTTGTTCGGCCCGCCTGAACAGCTTGTCTTCCCTTGGGACTCGGCGGCTGAGGAGGGAGGCTGTATCGCTAGGAGTTTAGATGAGTCCTGATGACGCTTACGCAGTCGAGTTGAAAGGGGTTTCCTTCAGACGCGGTGCGCGCAGCATTTTCAATAATGTCGATATTCGTATTCCTCGGGGCAAAGTCACCGGGATCATGGGGCCATCCGGCTGCGGCAAGACTACCTTGCTGCGTCTGATGGGCGCGCAGTTGCGCCCCAGCGAAGGTCAAGTGTGGGTCAACGGTCAAAATCTGCCCGAGCTGTCGCGCAGCGATCTGTTCGACGCACGCAAGCAGATGGGCGTCCTGTTCCAGAGCGGCGCGCTGTTCACCGACCTGGACGTATTCGAAAACGTGGCCTTCCCGCTGCGCGTTCATACTGAGCTGCCTGAAGAAATGATCCGTGACATCGTGCTGCTCAAGCTGCAGGCCGTCGGGCTTCGCGGGGCAGTCGAGCTGATGCCCGACGAGCTGTCGGGGGGCATGAAGCGTCGTGTCGCGTTGGCGCGGGCAATCGCTCTCGATCCTCAGATTCTCATGTATGACGAGCCTTTCGTCGGGCAAGACCCGATTGCGATGGGTGTTCTGGTGCGTCTGATCCGCCTGCTAAACGATGCATTGGGCATTACCAGTATCGTGGTGTCTCACGACCTGACCGAAACCGCGAGCATCGCCGACTACCTGTATGTCGTTGGGGATGGCCAGGTACTGGGGCAAGGAACGCCGCAAGAGCTGATGTCTTCGGACAATCCGCGTATTCGTCAATTCATGACCGGCGAACCCGATGGCCCTGTGCCGTTTCATTATCCGGCGCCGGATTTTCGCGAAGACTTGTTGGGGAAGCGCTGATGCGCAAGAAGTCACTGATGGACCGTGTTCGCCTGCTTGGGCGTGCGGCCATAGATATCGTCACCGTTCTGGGGCGTTCGGGGATATTTCTCGCTAATGCCTTGCTGGGGCGCGGCGGTACGGGCAGCAGCTTTCAGTTGCTGGTCAAGCAGTTGTATTCCGTCGGCGTGATGTCCCTGGTCATCATCGTTGTCTCAGGTGCGTTTATTGGCATGGTGCTGGCACTGCAAGGTTTCAGCATCCTGACCAAGTACGGTTCGGAGCAGGCGGTCGGGCAGATGGTTGCACTGACACTGTTGCGCGAACTGGGGCCGGTCGTGACCGCTCTACTGTTCGCCGGCCGTGCAGGTTCCGCGTTGACCGCCGAAATCGGCAACATGAAATCTACCGAGCAGTTGTCCAGCCTGGAGATGATCGGTGTCGATCCGCTGAAGTACATCATTGCGCCACGTCTGTGGGCAGGCTTCATTTCGTTGCCGATCCTGGCGATGATTTTCAGCGTGGTCGGAATCTGGGGCGGATCCTGGGTAGCGATCGACTGGTTGGGCGTTTATGACGGCTCTTTCTGGTCGAACATGCAAAACAGCGTGTCCTTTACGAACGATGTGCTCAATGGGGTCATCAAAAGCGTCGTATTTGCTTTTGTGGTGACATGGATTGCCGTTTTCCAGGGTTATGACTGCGATCCCACTTCCGAGGGGATCAGTCGCGCAACGACCAAGACCGTTGTATATGCCTCGTTGGCAGTGCTGGGCCTGGACTTTATTTTGACCGCCTTGATGTTTGGAGATTTCTGATGCAAAACCGCGCCATCGAAACCGGTGTCGGCCTGTTCCTGCTGGCCGGGATACTGGCTCTGCTCCTGCTGGCCCTGCGAGTCAGTGGCCTTAGCACCAGTGCGACCAATGACAGTTATAAACTTTACGCCTACTTCGACAATATCGCCGGTTTGACTGTCAGAGCCAAGGTGAGCATGGCGGGTGTGACCGTTGGCCGGGTGACGGCGATCGATCTGGATCGCGATACCTTCACCGGGCGCGTCACGCTTGAGATTCAGAAGAAGGTGGACAACCTTCCGGCCGATTCCACGGCGTCGATCCTGACGGCGGGCTTGCTGGGTGAGAAATACATTGGTTTGAGCGTAGGTGGCGATGAAGCGCTGCTCAAGGATGGGTCGACCATCCACGACACGCAGTCATCACTGGTTCTTGAAGATCTGATCGGGAAATTCCTGCTCAATACCGTAAGTAAAGACGCTAAATGAGGAGCTATAAATGATCTCGATTCTGCGCCGTGGCCTTCTGGTATTACTGGCCGCTTTGCCTATGTGGGCCAATGCTGCGCCTGCCACGTCTGCCCATGACCTGGTGGATCGTACCACCAAGGAATTGCTGAGCGATCTGGCTGCCAATAAAGAGCAGTACAAGGCCAATCCAGGCGCGTTCTACGATGCACTCAACCGAATCGTCGGGCCGGTGGTGGATGCCGATGGCATCTCTCGCAGCATCATGACCGTCAAGTATTCGCGCAAGGCCAGCCCTGCGCAGATGCAGCGTTTCCAGGAAAACTTCAAGCGCAGCCTGATGCAGTTCTACGGTAACGCGCTGCTGGAGTACAACAACCAGGGCATTACCGTCTCGCCTGCCAAGGAAGAGGGTGCCGACCGGACCAGCGTAGACATGCAGGTCAAAGGTAACAATGGCGCGGTTTACCCGGTTTCCTACACCCTTGAGAAAGTCAGTGGTGAGTGGAAAGTGCGTAATGTCATCATCAATGGCATCAACATCGGCAAGCTGTTCCGTGATCAGTTCGCGGACGCCATGCAGCGTAATGGCAACGATCTGGACAAAACCATCGATGGCTGGGCCGGCGAAGTGGCCAAGGCCAAGGAAACCACCGACGAAGCTGCACAGAAGCCCGCGCAATGAGTGAGACGGCTGTCCGCCTGGTCGGGCCTGGTGAGTTGAAACTGGTCGGTGTTCTGGACTACCGCTCCGGGCCGCAACTGCGCAAGCAGGGCGCGGCCCTGATCCGGTCCGGCGATCTGGACACGTTGACGCTCGATTGTTCGGGTGTCGAGAAATCCAGCAGTGTGGGCCTGGCCCTACTGCTGGCCTTCATGCGTGATGCAAGCGAAGCCGGCAAGTCGATCCAGGTCCGGTCGCTACCTGAAGATATGCGTAAAATTGCCCAGGTTTCAGGTCTGAACGAGCTTCTGGACATTCATTAATAGGTCAAACGGAAAAGCCCTCTGTCCGGCACCCCATCATCGGGGTTCGCATAGCATGGGCTTTTTTGTATCATGGCCGACCCGCGCGCGTTCAGCGCCGATCGAGGTTAAGCATGCAGGCCCTAGAAGTTAAAGCCTTCCTTGAAGGAAAGCTGCCCGAAATCAACGTGGAAGTCGAAGGCGAAGGCTGCAACTTCCAGCTGAACGTGATCAGCGACGAGATGGCCAGTCTGAGCCCCGTCAAGCGGCAGCAACAGATTTATGCCCACCTGAACCCTTGGATTGCCGATGGCAGTATCCACGCGGTGACGATGAAATTTTTCAGCCGCGCTGCCTGGGCCGAGCGCACCTGAGCCAATTGGTGTCGAGATTCTAATGGATAAATTGATTATTACCGGTGGCATTCGTCTTGATGGCGAAATCCGCATTTCCGGGGCAAAGAACGCTGCCTTGCCGATCCTGGCTGCAACGCTGCTGGCCGATGGGCCGGTTACCGTCCAGAACCTGCCGCACCTGCACGACATCACCACCATGATCGAGTTGTTCGGTCGCATGGGCATCGAGCCTGTGATCGATGAAAAGCTCAGTGTGGAAATCGATCCTCGCACCATCAAGACCCTGGTCGCGCCGTACGAGCTGGTCAAGACCATGCGTGCGTCGATTCTCGTACTCGGCCCGATGGTTGCGCGTTTCGGCGAAGCGGAAGTTGCACTGCCTGGCGGTTGCGCCATCGGTTCGCGTCCAGTCGATCTGCACATCCGCGGTCTTGAGGCGATGGGCGCGATCATCGACGTCGAAGGCGGCTACATCAAGGCCAAGGCGCCTGAGGGCGGCCTGCGCGGTGCCAACTTCTTCTTCGACACCGTCAGTGTGACCGGTACCGAAAACATCATGATGGCCGCGAGCCTGGCAAACGGTCGCAGCGTGCTGCAGAACGCGGCGCGCGAGCCTGAAGTGGTCGATCTGGCCAACTTCCTGATCGCAATGGGTGCAAAAATCCAAGGCGCAGGCACCGACACCATCACCATCGATGGCGTGAAGCGTCTGGGCTCTGCGACCTACAAGGTCATGCCTGACCGTATCGAAACCGGTACGTATCTGGTTGCAGCCGCCGTGACCGGCGGCCGTGTGAAGGTCAAGGACACCGATCCAACCATCCTGGAAGCCGTTCTGCTCAAGCTTCAGGAAGCAGGTGCTGAAATCACCACCGGCAACGACTGGATCGAGCTGAACATGCACGGCAAGCGGCCCAAGGCCGTCAATGTGCGGACCGCGCCATACCCGGCGTTCCCGACCGACATGCAGGCGCAGTTCATTTCGCTCAACGCGATTGCCGAAGGCACGGGTGCAGTGATCGAAACCATCTTCGAAAACCGCTTCATGCACGTGTACGAAATGCACCGTATGGGCGCACATATCCAGGTCGAAGGTAACACGGCCATCGTGACCGGCATGCCAGCCCTCAAGGGCGCGCCTGTAATGGCGACCGACCTGCGTGCGTCGGCCAGCCTGGTGATTTCGGCGCTGGTAGCCGAAGGCGATACGCTGATCGACCGCATTTACCACATAGACCGTGGGTATGAGTGCATCGAAGAAAAACTGCAAATGCTGGGCGCCAAGATCCGTCGCGTTCCGGGCTAGTTGTACGTGACCCTGGCGCCTTTCGTGCGCCAGGGTTGCCGTTCGACAGCAGGTGTGATTTTCTGATTCGTTCCACCTCAGGCTTCCCATGTCTGAGGGTTGTCATGCGCCGTTTGCGTCATGCCAAAAGTTTCCTGATAAGGACTTACGTTTCCCATGTTGACCATCGCACTGTCCAAGGGCCGCATCCTTGACGACACCCTGCCGCTTCTCGCTGAAGCGGGCATCGTGCCGACCGAGAATCCGGACAAGAGCCGCAAGCTCATCATCCCCACGACCCAGCCTGACGTACGTCTGCTGATCGTGCGCGCCACTGACGTGCCAACCTACGTCGAGCATGGCGCAGCCGATCTGGGTGTTGCGGGCAAGGATGTGCTGATGGAATACACCGGCCAGGGCCTGTACGAGCCGCTCGATCTGCAGATTGCCAAGTGCAAGCTGATGACCGCCGGTGCCATCGGCGCTGTCGAGCCCAAGGGCCGTCTGCGCGTGGCCACCAAGTTTGTGAACGTCGCCAAGCGTTATTACGCCGAGCAGGGTCGTCAGGTCGACATCATCAAGCTGTATGGCTCGATGGAACTCGCTCCGCTGATCGGCCTGGCGGACAAGATCATCGACGTGGTCGATACGGGCAACACCTTGCGTGCCAACGGTCTTGAGCCGCAAGAACTGATTGCCACTATCAGCTCACGTCTGGTGGTCAACAAGGCTTCCATGAAAATGCAGCACGCGCGCATTCAGGCGCTCATCGACACCCTGCGCAAAGCAGTGGAGTCGCGACACCGCGGCTGACCCGACCACGCAACGTTGAGTTGCGTCCAGCTATCCGTGTCATAGCCAAATTTCTCAGGTGCCTGCGCGGATAGCTTGGTAGCTTTAGGCTCCTGAGCATCCGCCAATTATTGAGGCCCTCGCCATGACCACTTCCACCGCCATTCGTCGACTCGATGCTGCCGATCCGGATTTCGCCCGACATCTGGATCATCTGCTGAGCTGGGAAAGTGTGTCTGACGACTCGGTCAATCAGCGTGTACTCGACATCATCAAGGCGGTACGTGAGCGGGGCGACGCGGCGCTGGTTGAATTCACCGAGCGTTTCGACGGCCTGCAAGTCACCTCGATGGCTGATCTGATTCTGCCTCGCGAGCGTCTCGAACTGGCGTTGACCCGCATTACGCCGGTCCAGCGCCAGGCACTCGAGAAGGCTGCCGAGCGTGTGCGCAGCTACCACGAAAAGCAGAAGCAGGATTCCTGGAGCTATACCGAAGCCGATGGCACGGTGCTGGGCCAGAAGGTCACGCCGCTGGATCGCGCGGGTCTGTATGTGCCGGGCGGCAAGGCGTCATACCCGTCCTCGGTACTGATGAATGCCATTCCTGCCAAGGTGGCGGGCGTGACCGAAGTGGTCATGGTTGTGCCCACGCCGCGTGGCGAAATCAACGAACTGGTCCTGGCGGCGGCCTGCATTGCTGGCGTCGACCGTGTGTTCACCATCGGCGGCGCGCAGGCGGTTGCGGCACTGGCCTATGGCACTGAAAGCGTGCCCAAGGTCGACAAGGTCGTCGGGCCGGGCAATATCTATGTGGCGACAGCCAAGCGCCATGTATTCGGGCAGGTCGGGATCGACATGATCGCCGGGCCGTCCGAGATTCTGGTGGTGTGCGACGGTCAGACCGATCCTGACTGGATCGCGATGGATCTGTTTTCCCAGGCCGAGCACGACGAAGACGCGCAGGCGATTCTGGTCAGCCCGGATGCCGAATTCCTCGACAAGGTGGCGGCGAGTATCACCCGTTTGCTGCCCACAATGGAGCGTGCGGCCATCGTCGAAACGTCCATCAACGGCCGTGGTGCGCTGATCAAGGTGGCCGACATGGCACAGGCGATTGACGTCGCCAACCGTATTGCCCCTGAACACCTGGAGCTGTCGGTGGCCGAACCTGAAGCCTGGCTGCCGCACATTCGCCACGCGGGTGCGATCTTCATGGGGCGCCACACCTCCGAGGCTCTTGGCGATTACTGCGCAGGTCCCAACCACGTACTGCCGACCTCCGGCACGGCGCGTTTCTCGTCGCCGCTGGGCGTTTACGATTTCCAGAAGCGTTCTTCGATCATCTATTGCTCGCCGCAAGGGGCTTCAGAGTTGGGCAAGACCGCTTCCGTGCTGGCCCGTGGCGAATCGCTGAGCGGCCACGCTCGCAGCGCCGAATACCGAATCACCGACCCAAGCTGGAAAGCTGGCGGCACAGAGGAAGGCAAGTAATGAGTAAGTTCTGGAGTCCCTTCGTTCGCGACCTGGTGCCCTACGTGCCGGGCGAGCAGCCGAAACTGACCCGGCTGGTCAAGCTCAACACCAATGAAAACCCGTACGGCCCGTCGCCCAAGGCGCTTGAGGCCATGCGTGCCGCGCTCACCGACGATTTGCGTCTGTACCCTGACCCCAACAGTGACCTGCTCAAGCAGGCGGTGGCCAACTACTACAGCGTCGAAACCAATCAGGTGTTTTTGGGCAACGGTTCAGATGAGGTGCTGGCGCATATCTTCTACGGGCTGTTCAAGCACGATGCGCCGCTGCTGTTTCCGGACATCAGCTACAGCTTCTACCCGGTCTACTGCGGTCTGTACGGCATTGATTACGAAACGGTAGCGCTGAACGAGCAGTTCCAGATTCGTGCCGAGGATTATGCGCGTCCGAATGCCGGAATCATTTTCCCTAATCCGAACGCGCCGACTGGCTGCCTGTTGGCGCTGGATGCTGTCGAGCAGATCATCAAGGCCAGCCCGGATTCGGTGGTGGTCGTGGATGAGGCGTATATCGACTTCGGCGGCGAGACGGCGATCACGCTGATCAATCGCTATCCGAACCTGCTGGTAACGCAGACCCTGTCCAAGTCGCGTTCGCTGGCGGGCCTGCGGGTCGGCCTGGCGGTCGGGCACCCTGACCTCATCGAGGCGCTGGAGCGGGTCAAGAACAGTTTCAATTCCTACCCGCTGGATCGCATGGCCAATGTGGGCGGCGCGGCAGCGTTCGATGATCGTGAGCACTTCGAGCTGACGCGCAACAAGGTCATCGAAAGCCGTGAAGCGCTGGTTGAGCAGTTGCAGGCCAAAGGCTTTGAGGTCTTGCCTTCTGCCGCGAACTTCATCTTTGTCCGCCACCCGCAGCATGACGCTGCCGGACTGGCTGCAAAACTGCGCGAGCAAGGCGTGATCGTGCGTCACTTCAAACAGCAGCGCATCGCCCAGTTCCTGCGCATCAGCATTGGTACGCCGGAGCAGCATCAAGCATTGCTGGAAGGGCTGAGCGATATCTGAGGCCGCTGTGACGCGTAAGCGTTACGGATAAAACAGCGGCAGCTTGCCGACGTTATACGCTGTGGGAGTGAGCTTGCTCGCGAGCAAGCTCGCTCCCACAGGGCGTCCGGTTTAGCCAGTGAATTACTCAGGATTCGCCGCAGGCGTCGGAGCAGGAGGCGGGCGCAGACCGACTTCGGCGCTGAGTCGCAATTCCTTGCCGTTACGCATCACGTCGATCGCGATCTTGTCCTTGGGTTTGGTGCGCGCCACCTGATTCATCGAGCGGCGGCCATCGCCAGCCGGTTCACCATTGATGCTCAGAATTACGTCACCCAACTGCAAGCCGGCCTTCTGCGCCGGTCCGTCGCGGAAGATACCGGCGACCACGATGCCCGGACGGTCTTTCAAGCCAAACGACTCGGCCAGTTCCTGAGTCAGCGGTTGCACCTCGATACCCAGCCATCCACGAATGACCTGACCGTGTTCGATGATGGACTTCATCACGTCCATCGCCAGCTTGGTCGGAATGGCAAAGCCGATGCCTTGCGAGCCACCGGATTTGGAAAAGATCGCAGTGTTGATGCCTGTGAGATTGCCGCTGGCATCCACCAACGCGCCGCCCGAGTTGCCTGGGTTGATGGCCGCGTCGGTCTGAATGAAGTCTTCGTAAGTGTTGAGGCCCAACTGATTACGGCCGGTGGCGCTGATGATGCCCATTGTCACGGTTTGGCCGACCCCGAATGGGTTGCCGATGGCCAGTGCCACGTCGCCGATGCGAATGCCGTCCGAGCGCGCAATGGTGATGGACGGCAGGTTTTTCAGATCGATCTTGAGGACCGCCAGATCGGTTTCCGGGTCGTTGCCGATCACGCGGGCGATGGTTTCACGTCCGTCCTTGAGCGCCACGACAATCTGGTCTGCGCCAATCGTCACGTGGTTATTGGTCAGCAGATAGCCTTCCGGGCTCATGATCACGCCAGAGCCCAGGCTGGATTCCATGCGCTTCTGCTTGGGCGTGTTGTCCCCAAAAAACCGACGAAATTGTGGATCTTCGAACAGCGGGTTGGCGCCCTTGTTCACCATCTTGGTGGTATAGAGGTTTACCACCGCCGGCGCGGCCGCACTGACGGCGTCTGCGTAAGAGGTAGGGCCCTGAATGATGTTGGTGGTCTGCGGCGCCTGTTGCAGATTGACATCCAGGCTGGGCAATCCGACCCATTGTGGATAACGCTGGATGATCAGCATGGCGATAAGCACACCGACTAGCAGTGGCCAGCCGAAAAAGCGCAGTGCCTTGAGCATTGAACAAGTCCTGATGGTTTCGGCGCAGAAATTTTTGCCACGGGTGCGCCATAATGGCGGGCATTATACGAGTACAAAGCAGCTCTGAACTGCATATTTAGGAGTCTTTTATGGCTGTTGCCTTGAGCACCCTGGTCGAAGAAGCCGACCGCTATCTGAACAGCGCTCGTATTCAGGATTACTGCCCCAACGGCCTGCAGGTCGAGGGGCGTCCGCAAGTGATGCGGATCGTCAGCGGCGTGACGGCAAGTCAGGCATTGCTGGATGCTGCGGTCGAAGCGCAGGCTGACCTGATTCTTGTGCATCACGGTTATTTCTGGAAGGGCGAGAACCCCTGTGTCGTGGGCATGAAGCAGCGCCGTCTGAAAACGTTGCTCAAGCACGACATCAGCCTGCTGGCCTATCACTTGCCGCTCGATGTACACCCCGATGTGGGCAACAACGTGCAATTGGCGCGTCAGTTGGACATCACCGTGGAGGGGCCACTCGATCCGGAAAACCCCAAAGTGATCGGTCTGGTCGGTTCCTTGTCCGAAGCCGTGACTGCGCGTGATTTCGCCCGTCGCGTGCAGGAGGCGCTGGGTCGCGAACCGTTGCTGATCGAAGGCAGCCAGATGATTCGTCGTGTCGGCTGGTGTACGGGAGGCGGTCAGGGTTACATCGACCAGGCGGTGCTTGAGGGCGTCGATCTGTTCCTGAGCGGCGAGGCGTCGGAGCAGACCTTTCACAGTGCGCGGGAAAACGACATCAGCTTCATCGCCGCCGGGCACCACGCCACCGAGCGTTACGGCGTTCAGGCGCTGGGGGATTACCTGGCACGACGCTTTGCGGTCGAACACCTGTTCATCGACTGCCCAAACCCGATCTGATCGTTCAAACGGCGGGGCATATGCATAGATCGTTTCGATCTAGCCGCCGCGCTGATTAGCAATATCACGCATGATAAAGTGCGCGGCTCGAATACGGCCCGCAGGCCGCCCCGGGTTTTCCCGGTCCAACGAACGCAATCCGTGAGTAACCATGGTTGATAAACTGACGCATCTGAAACAGCTGGAGGCGGAAAGCATCCACATCATCCGCGAGGTCGCCGCCGAGTTCGATAACCCGGTGATGCTGTACTCGATCGGCAAGGATTCGGCCGTGATGCTCCATCTGGCGCGCAAGGCTTTCTTTCCAGGCAAGCTGCCGTTTCCGGTCATGCACGTCGATACGCGCTGGAAATTCCAGGAGATGTATCGCTTCCGCGACAAGATGGTCGAGGAGATGGGCCTGGACCTGATCACTCACATCAACCCCGATGGTGTGGCGCAGGGCATCAACCCGTTCACCCACGGCAGTGCCAAGCACACCGATATCATGAAGACGGAGGGCCTCAAGCAGGCGCTGGACAAGCATGGTTTCGACGCAGCCTTCGGTGGAGCACGCCGTGACGAAGAAAAGTCCCGTGCGAAAGAGCGCGTGTATTCCTTCCGCGACAGCAAGCACCGCTGGGACCCGAAGAACCAGCGTCCCGAGCTGTGGAACGTGTACAACGGCAACGTCAACAAGGGCGAGTCGATTCGCGTGTTCCCGCTGTCCAACTGGACCGAGCTGGACATCTGGCAGTACATCTACCTGGAAGGTATCCCGATCGTGCCGCTGTATTTCGCGGCCGAGCGTGACGTGATCGAAAAGAACGGCACGCTGATCATGATCGACGACGATCGCATCCTTGAACACCTCACCGATGAGGAAAAGGCGCGCATCGTCAAAAAGAAAGTGCGCTTCCGCACGCTCGGCTGCTACCCGTTGACCGGCGCTGTCGAGTCCGAAGCCACCAGCCTGACTGACATCATTCAGGAAATGCTGCTGACGCGAACTTCCGAACGTCAGGGCCGGGTCATCGACCATGATGGCGCAGGCTCGATGGAAGAAAAGAAACGTCAGGGTTATTTCTAAGAGGGGTGTCACATGTCGCATCAATCTGATTTGATCAGCGAGGACATCCTCGCTTATCTGGGCCAGCACGAACGCAAGGAAATGCTGCGCTTTCTTACCTGTGGCAATGTCGACGACGGCAAAAGCACGCTGATCGGCCGTCTGCTGCACGATTCCAAAATGATCTACGAAGATCACCTGGAAGCCATCACGCGTGATTCCAAGAAGTCCGGCACCACAGGCGACGATGTCGACCTGGCGCTGCTGGTGGACGGTCTGCAGGCCGAGCGCGAGCAGGGCATCACCATTGACGTCGCGTACCGCTATTTCTCCACGGCCAAACGCAAGTTCATCATTGCCGATACACCGGGCCACGAGCAGTACACCCGCAACATGGCCACCGGCGCATCGACGTGCGACCTGGCGATCATTCTGGTGGATGCGCGTTACGGCGTGCAGACCCAGACCCGTCGCCACAGCTACATCGCGTCCCTGCTGGGCATCAAACACATCGTCGTCGCCATCAACAAGATGGACCTCAACGGTTTCGATGAGGGTGTGTTCGAGTCGATCAAGGCCGATTATCTGAAGTTTGCCGAAGGCATTGCGTTCAAACCGACCACGATGGCCTTTGTGCCGATGTCGGCGCTCAAGGGCGACAATGTGGTTAACCGCAGCGAGCGTTCGCCGTGGTACACCGGTCAGTCGCTGATGGAAATTCTCGAAACCGTCGAGATCGCCAGTGACCGCAACTACACCGACCTGCGTTTCCCGGTGCAGTACGTCAATCGTCCCAACCTCAATTTCCGTGGTTTTGCCGGTACTCTGGCCAGCGGCATCGTGCACAAGGGCGATGAGATCGTCGTGCTGCCGTCAGGCAAGAGCAGTCGCGTGAAGTCGATCGTCACCTTTGAGGGCGAGCTGGAACAGGCAGGCCCAGGCCAGGCCGTGACGCTGACGATGGAAGACGAGATCGACATCTCCCGTGGCGACCTGCTGGTGCATGCCGACAACGTGCCGCAAGTCAGCGACGCGTTCGACGCCATGCTGGTGTGGATGGCTGAAGAGCCGATGCTGCCGGGCAAGAAATACGACATCAAGCGCGCCACCAGCTACGTGCCTGGCTCGATTGCCAGCATCACTCACCGCGTTGATGTGAACACGCTGGTCGAAGGGCCTGCCAGCTCGCTGCAACTGAACGAGATCGGCCGCGTCAAGATCAGCCTCGATGCGCCAATTGCGCTGGATGGCTACGACAGCAACCGTACGACAGGCGCGTTCATCGTCATTGATCGCTTGACCAACGGCACTGTGGCGGCGGGCATGATCATCGCCAAGCCGGTCAACGTCGGTGGCTCGACGCATCATGGCGAGTCGGCGCACGTGACCACTCAGGAGCGTGCGCAGCGCTTCGGCCAGCAGCCAGCCACCGTGCTGTTCAGCGGCTTGTCGGGCGCGGGCAAAAGCACATTGGCTTATGCCGTCGAGCGCAAGCTGTTCGACATGGGGCGCGCTGTATACGTGCTGGATGGCCAGAACCTGCGTCAGGACCTGAACAAAGGTCTGCCGCAGAACCGTGCCGGTCGTACCGAGAACTGGAGCCGTGCCGCCCACGTGGCGCGTCAGTTCAACGAGGCCGGCCTGTTGACCCTGGCGGCCTTCGTGGCACCGGATGCCGAAGGACGCGAGCGTGTGAAAGCGCTGATCGGCAAAGATCGTCTCGTGACGGTCTACGTCCAGGCGTCTCCTGCAGTGTGCCGTGAGCGCGATCCGCAGGGCCTGTACGCGGCCGATGGTGACAACATTCCGGGCGAGTCCTTCCCGTATGACGTGCCTCTGGATGCGGATCTGGTGATCGACACCCAGACGCTGACCGTTGACGAGGGCGTGAAGCAGGTGTTGGATATGTTGCGCAGCCGCGGCGCGATCTGAGTTTCAGCCTGTTACAGAAAACCCGCCAATGATGGCGGGTTTTTTGTTTGTGGGGCCTGGAGTCTGCCGCTAAAGCACTCATTCGGGGCCCATAAAAAAGCCCGCTGCTGATGGCCTCAGCGGCGGGCTTCTGGTGTGACTGACGGCGTATTACTTCTTCAAGCCGTAATGCTCATCCAGCATGCCCGGTGAGTTAGGCGATTTGGGCGCGTAATCCTTCGGGGCTTCGGTGTCGCGTGGCGGTGTCAGACGGTCGCGGGGAGTCTGGTTGGCCTCCGGGTGCAGTGCGGCCAGCAGACGTTGGCGAGTCAGTTCGTCAAGGGTCAGACGATTGGCACCCTCGGCAAGGTGCTCCTGTACATCGTTGTAGCTTTGCGAAAGCTTCTGGACCAGGTTAGCCGTACTGTTGAAGTGAGTGACCACCTCGTTCTGATAGGTATCGAAACGTTCCTGAATATCATCCAGCTGGCGCTGGGTGCTATTCGGAACGGTGTTGGGCAGCAGACGTGCGACCAGGAAGCCAATGACGACACCGGCAACCAGGGCGAGAGTCGGCAACAACCAAACTAAGAGCGAGTGTTCCACGAGTCCTTCCTCTATAAACGGCTTTGCTTTACGTTAACGGCTCGAACCTGCGCTGTATACCCGCGACGTGTCGTTGATATGCCAGCCACAGACAATCAGCTAGACGAGTCGACCCATTTTGGGGTCACGGAGTTCTTTTTGCTCATGCGCGAAACCCCACTGTTCATTGATGGCCCCGAGGGCCAGCTCGAAGCACTGTATCAGGACGTATCCGATGCCAGAGGCGTCGCACTGATCTGTCATCCTAACCCGATCCAGGGCGGAACGATGCTCAATAAAGTCGTCTCTACGTTGCAGCGTACCGCACGGGACGAAGGTTTGATCACCCTGCGTTTCAATTATCGCGGAGTCGGTGCCAGTGCCGGTACGTCGGTGGCAGGACCTGGGGAGATCGACGACGCGCAGGCCGCAGCGACGTGGCTGCGTGAAAAACACCCCGATCTGCCCATGACGCTGTTCGGCTTCTCCTTCGGCGGCTACGTCGCTGCAAACCTGGGTGGCCGGCTTGAAGCGCAAGGCGAAACGCTGAAGCATCTGTTTTTGGTGGCCGCCGCTGCGTCGAGGTTGACCGATCAGCGTGTGCTGCCGCAAAACTGTCCGCTGACGGTGATTCAGCCGGAAACCGATGAAGTGATCGACCCGGAAACGGTCTACGCCTGGTCGGCTGCGCTGCAACGTCCCCATGAGCTGCTGAAAGTGGCAGAATGCGGACACTTTTTTCACGGCAAGCTGACCGATCTCAAAGAATTGATCCTGCCGCGCCTCTCCAATTGATTGCAGCCCATAGATAAGCGACCTGCCATGACCACTCGTATCCTGACCGGTATCACGACCACCGGCACCCCCCATCTGGGCAACTACGCGGGCGCGATTCGCCCGGCTATCGTCGCCAGCCGTCAGAGCGGTTTCGATTCGTTCTATTTTCTGGCCGATTACCACGCCCTGATCAAATGCGATGACCCGCTGCGCATTCAGCGCTCGCGTCTGGAAATCGCCGCGACCTGGCTTGCCGCCGGTCTGGACGTCGATCGCGTGACCTTCTATCGCCAGTCCGATATTCCCGAGATTCCCGAGCTGACCTGGCTTCTGACCTGCGTGGCCGCCAAGGGCCTGCTCAATCGTGCGCATGCCTACAAGGCGTCGGTGGACAAGAACGTCGAAGGGGGCGAGGACCCGGATTCCGGCATCACGATGGGCCTGTACAGCTATCCGGTGCTGATGGCAGCGGATATTCTGATGTTCAACGCGCACCAGGTTCCGGTGGGGCGCGACCAGATTCAACACGTCGAAATGGCGCGTGATATTGGTCAGCGCTTCAACCACCTGTTCGGCAAGGGCAAGGAGTTCTTTGTCATGCCCGAGGCGCTGATCGAAGAGAGCGTGGCGACCTTGCCGGGCCTGGACGGTCGCAAGATGTCCAAGAGCTACGACAACACCATTCCGTTGTTCAGCAGCGCGAAAGAGATGAAGGATGCCATTTCGCGCATCGTCACCGACTCGCGAGCGCCGGGTGAAGCGAAAGACCCGGACACCTCCCATCTGTTCACGCTGTATCAGGCATTCGCCACCGCCGAGCAATGCGCCGGGTTCCGCGGCGAGCTGCTTGATGGCTTGGGTTGGGGTGAAGCAAAGAATCGTCTGTTCACGTTGCTGGACGCCGAGTTGGCCGAGAAGCGTGACACGTATTTGAGCCTGATCGAGCGTCCGGCCGATCTTGAAGACATTCTGCTGAGCGGTGCCGAGAAGGCCCGTCGCGTCGCCACGCCGTTCCTGGGTGAGCTGCGTGAAGCGGTTGGTCTGCGCTCATTCCGCGCCGTGGTGCAGGGTGCTGATACGGGCAAGAAAAAAGCCGCCAAGGGTGCGCGCTTCGTCAGCTTCCGTGAAGACGACGGTAGCTTCCGCTTCCGTCTGCTGGCGGCCGACGGTGAACAGTTGCTGTTATCGCGTACCTTCGCCGACGGCAAGGCAGCAGGCGCTGTCAGCAAGCAGTTGCAGCAAGGCGGCGAACTCGATCTGCGTACCGAAGTCGACCGTTTCACCCTCTGGCTGGATGGCGCGTGCGTTGCTGACAGCCCGGTGTTCGCAGACGAGCAAGCGCGCGATAGCGCCATCGAAACCCTCAAGTCGGCACTTGCTCCCCAGCAGGACTGATTGCCATTCCCCGGGGTCGTCGTTACAGTGACGACCCGTTTTTGTTGCCTTGCTAACGAATATGACGCCCCTAGAACGATATCAAGCTGATCTGAAGCGCCCGGACTTTTTCCACGATGCCGCGCAGGAGAATGCTGTGCGTCATTTGCAGCGCCTGTACGACGATTTGGTCGCCTCTCATGACAGCAAGCCCGGCCTGTTCGGCAAGCTGTTTGGCAAGAAAGAACCGACCCTGGTCAAAGGCCTCTATTTCTGGGGCGGAGTAGGGCGCGGCAAGACCTATCTGGTGGATACCTTCTTCGACGCCCTACCATTCAAGGACAAGGTGCGTACTCACTTCCACCGCTTCATGAAGCGCGTGCACGAAGAGATGAAAACCCTCAAGGGCGAGAAAAACCCGCTGACGATCATCGCCAAGCGTTTTTCCGATGAGGCCCGTGTGATCTGCTTCGACGAGTTTTTCGTTTCCGACATTACGGATGCGATGATTCTCGGCACGTTGATGGAGGAGCTGTTCAAGAACGGCGTGACCCTGGTCGCCACGTCGAACATCGTTCCGGACGGTTTGTACAAAGATGGTCTGCAACGGGCCCGCTTCCTGCCAGCCATTGCGCTGATCAAGCAGAACACCGACATCGTCAACGTCGACAGTGGCGTCGATTATCGCCTGCGTCACCTTGAGCAGGCCGAGCTGTTCCACTTCCCGCTCAATGAGGCGGCGCAAGACAGCATGCGCAAGAGCTTCAAGGCGCTGACGCCAGAGTGTGCCGAGACCATCGAAAACGATGTGCTGACGATCGAGAATCGCGAGATTCGCGCTCTACGCACCTGCGACGATGTGGCATGGTTCGATTTCCGCGAACTGTGCGACGGCCCGCGCAGCCAGAACGATTACATCGAACTGGGCAAGATTTTCCACGCCGTGCTGCTCAGCGGTGTCGAGCAGATGGATGTTTCGACGGACGACATCGCTCGTCGCTTCATCAACATGGTCGATGAATTCTATGATCGCAACGTCAAGCTGATCATCTCGGCAGAAGTCGAGTTGAAGGATTTGTACACCGGCGGCCGACTGATGTTCGAATTCCAGCGCACCCTGAGCCGTCTGTTGGAAATGCAGTCCCACGAGTTTCTATCGCGGGCGCACAAGCCCTGATGGCGCATTAAATGAAATTGAAAAAGGCCTGCATTGCAGGCCTTTTTCGTTTTGCGTACGGTCTGTTTGAACCGGTCAGGCGGCCTGCTGAAACTGCTGGCGATACTGGTTCGGCGAAAGCTCGGTGTGCTGGCGAAACAGGCGTGCAAAGAAACTGGCGTCGTCGTAACCGACCTCGTAACTGATGGTCTTGATGCTTTTTCGCGAGCCGGAGAGCAGCCCCTTGGCGGTTTCGATGCGTAGCCGTTGCAGGTAATGCAGCGGCTTGTCGCCGGTTGCAGTCTGAAAGCGGCGCATGAAATTGCGAATGCTCATACCGTGTTCCCGGGCGACGTCTTCAAAGCGGAATTTGTCCGCAAAGTGCTCCTCCAGCCAGTGCTGGATCTGCAGGATGATCACGTCCTGATGCAGCTTTTGTCCGCCAAAGCCGATCCGTCCCGGCGAGTAGGTGCGACGCACCTCATAAAGGATGTCGCGGGCTACGCCCTGTGCGACGTTCGCCCCGCAAAACCGTTCGATCAGGTAAATGTACAGATCGCAGGCAGACGTCGTGCCGCCTGCGCAATAAAGGTTGTCGGCGTCGGTCAGGTGTTTTTCATGATTGAGCAACACGTTCGGGTAGCGTTCGGCAAACTGGTTAAAGAATCGCCAGTAGGTGGTTGCCTCCTTGCCGTCGAGCAGTCCTGCCTCGGCCAGCCAGAACACGCCCGTGGCCTCTGCGCACAGAACTGCGCCTTGTGCGTGCTGTTCGCGCAGCCACGGCAGGACCTGTGGATAGCGTTGGCAGAGGGCGTCGAAGTCGTCCCAGAAAGCTGGAATCACGATGATGTCGCTCTGACACAGACCACCGTCTACCGGCAGGGTGACGTCGCTGAAGCTGCCGACCGGCTGTCCGTCCGGGCTGACCAGGCGTATTTCGAAAGCGGGGATCAGACCGTGCCCCAGCTGCTTGCTGTACCTGAGGCTGGCCAGATGGAAAAAATCCTTGGCCTGCATCAGGGTCGATGCGAAGACTTTATCGGTGGCCAGAATGCTGACGCGCCGCAGCGGGGCGGAATGTTGGGTTGGCATAATCTTTATTCTTATATGGGTAAATGGTCAATCAACGGCTGGATCGTCTTATTTTTTCTCGGGCATGTCCAGTCAGGCGTCGCCGCTGTCAGGGTTGCGCCCCTTGAGACGCTGCAATTGCGGACGCAAATATCCTCCATCGCAGCGGTCGGGGGCAATAAACAGAACGTGAACGAAAAATCCGGTTGAGGTTATTTTTCGAGCCTGTATAATCCGCCAGCTCTTTGCAGTGGAAGTGATGCGCCGTCTGCCGAAGAATCTTGCCGTATAACGGACGCGCTGACCCGAGCCCCCGATAGCGTCTGTTTCCGGCTGCCTTTGACTTGTCAAAGTACGCACTATTCAGTAAGATCCGCCGTCTCATTTTCAGGGCGGCCCCTGAGGCTATAAAGAATGAAAACTTTTACTGCTAAACCGGAAACAGTTAAGCGCGACTGGTTCGTCGTCGACGCTGCTGGTCAGACCCTGGGTCGTCTGGCCACCGAAATCGCGAGCCGTCTGCGTGGCAAGCACAAGCCGGAATACACTCCGCACGTTGATACCGGCGACTACATCGTCGTCATCAATGCCGAGCAGATCCGCGTTACCGGTGCCAAGACTACCGACAAGATCTACTACTCACACTCCGGTTTTCCGGGCGGGATCAAGTCGATCAACTTCGAAAAGCTGATCGACAAAGCTCCTGAGCGCGTGATCGAGACCGCGGTTAAAGGCATGCTGCCTAAGAACCCGTTGGGTCGCGACATGTATCGTAAGCTGAAAGTCTATGCGGGCGCTGTACACCCTCATACTGCTCAGCAGCCCCAAGAACTGAAGTTTTAACGGAATAGTTCATTATGTCGGCGACTCAAAATTACGGCACTGGCCGTCGCAAGACCGCAACCGCACGCGTTTTCCTGCGTCCGGGCACTGGTAACATCTCGATCAACAACCGCACTCTGGACTCGTTCTTCGGTCGCGAAACTGCCCGCATGGTAGTTCGTCAGCCGCTGGAACTGACCGAGACAGTTGAAAAGTTCGACATCTATGTCACCGTTATCGGTGGCGGTGTAAGTGGTCAAGCTGGCGCAATCCGCCACGGTATCACTCGCGCCCTGATGCAGTACGACGAAACTCTGCGTGGCGCGCTGCGTAAAGCAGGCTTCGTGACTCGCGATGCTCGTGAAGTTGAACGTAAGAAAGTCGGTCTGCGTAAAGCGCGTAAGCGTCCGCAGTACTCGAAGCGTTAATTCGCACTTCGTTCAAAAAGAACGCCCACCTCGTTTATCGAGTTGGGCGTTTTTTTATGGGCGTCAGTTTTTTTGCAGGGTAAGGCGCGGCTGTAAGGCACGGTTTACAAGAGCTTCACTGATGATTGACCATGTGGCGTCAAGGGGGATTATTTACCCTCCGAGAGCCCTTTTAACGGCTAATTTTTATCAGGCGAGCGTCTGATTCGGCAGGACGATAGCTGATGGGAGAAGGCGGGGATGAGCAATGACGGCGTGAATGCTGGCCGGCGTCGCTTTCTGGTGACGGCAACGTCTGTGGTCGCTGCGGCGGGCGCGGTGGGGGCGGCTGTCCCATTCGTAGGGTCGTGGTCGCCCAGTGCCAAGGCCAGGGCGGCGGGTGCGCCGGTCAAGGTCAATATCGGCAAGATCGAGCCGGGTCAGCAGATGGTCGCCGAGTGGCGCGGTCAGCCGGTGTTCATTCTCAGGCGTGGTCCGGAGATTCTCGACAAGCTTTCCAGGCTGACCGGGAAGCTGTCCGACCCTGAATCCAGGGCCTCCGTTCAGCCAGGCTATGTGGATCGGGCGCTGCGCTCGATCAAACCGGATATCGTGCTGCTGGTCGGTATCTGTACGCACCTGGGTTGTTCACCGACCTTTCGTCCTGAAGTGGCTCCCGCCGACCTTGGAAAAGATTGGGTGGGCGGCTATTTCTGTCCTTGTCACGGCTCTCATTACGATCTGGCCGGTCGGGTATATGCATCGCAACCTGCCCCGCTGAATCTGCCTGTACCTCCGTATTCCTACGAGTCGGACACGGTCATTGTCATTGGCGTCGATCAGGAGGGTGCATAGATGGGCAGGCTGATGGACTGGATAGATGCACGCTTTCCCGCCACACGCATGTGGGAAGACCACCTCAGCAAATATTACGTCCCGCGCAATTTCAATTTTCTCTACTTCTTTGGCTCGTTGGCCCTGCTGGTACTGGTCAATCAGATATTGACCGGCATCTGGCTGACGATGAGTTACACGCCGACGGCAGAAGGTGCGTTCGCTTCGATCGAATACATCATGCGCGACGTCGAGTACGGGGCCATCCTGCGGCTGCTGCATTCGACAGGCGCTTCAGCCTTCTTCATCGTGGTGTATATGCACATGTTTCGCGGCTTGCTCTACGGGTCTTACCAAAAGCCGCGGGAGCTGGTCTGGATCTTCGGCATGTTGATCTACCTGAGTTTGATGGCGGAAGCGTTCATGGGTTATCTGCTGCCCTGGGGGCAAATGTCCTATTGGGGGGCGCAGGTCATCATCTCGCTATTCGGGGCGATTCCTGTGATCGGCGAAGACCTGACTCAGTGGATTCGTGGCGATTACCTGGTATCCGGCATCACGCTTAACCGCTTCTTTGCCCTGCATGTAGTGGCGTTGCCCATCGTAATTCTCGGGTTGGTGGTGCTGCATATTCTCGCGCTGCATGAGGTGGGCTCGAACAATCCTGACGGCATTGATATCAAGAAACATAAGGATGAAAACGGCAAGCCTCTGGATGGCATTCCTTTCCATCCGTACTTCACCCTCAAGGATCTGGTGGGGGTTGTGGTGTTTCTGTTCGTTTTTTGCACCGTCGTGTTCTTTTTCCCCGAGATGGGCGGCTACTTTCTGGAAAAGCCGAATTTTGAGCCAGCCAACCCGTTCAAGACGCCCGAGCACATTGCGCCTGTCTGGTACTTCACGCCGTTCTACGCAATCTTGCGCGCGGTGCCGGACAAGCTGATGGGTGTCATGGCGATGGGCGCGGCCATCGCGGTGTTGTTCGTGCTGCCGTGGCTGGATCGCAGCCCGGTCAGGTCCATGCGTTACAAGGGCTGGATCAGTCGGGTGGCGCTGATTCTGTTCTGCGTGTCATTCGTGACGCTCGGCTACCTGGGTGTTCAGCCTCCAACGCCGGGCGGTACGGTAGTGGCGAGGATAGGTGCCTGTCTGTACTTCGCGTATTTCCTGCTGATGCCGTTCTATACCCGGCTGGAACGCACGCGGCCGGTTCCGGAGAGAGTGACGGGGTGATGAGAAAGCTTCTAACTGTGTTGATGCTCGTGGCGCTGCCGACGCTCGTGTTCGGGGCAGAGGGCGGATCATCGCTTGAGCGTGTGGATATCGACGTTTCCGACAAGGCTGCGTTGCAGGACGGTGCGCGCACATTCGTCAATTACTGCATGGGCTGTCACAGCGCCAAGTATCAGCGTTACGAACGCGTAGCCGATGACCTTGGGATCCCCCACGATGTGATGCTTGAAAAGCTGGTATTTACGGGCGCCAAGATCGGGGATCACATGGAGACCGGTATGCGCCCTGCGGACGCAAAAGCCTGGTTTGGCACTGCGCCGCCTGACCTGACCCTCGTGGCGCGGGTGCGGGGTAACGATTGGCTCTATGGCTACCTGCGTTCATTCTACGAGGATCCGTCGAGGCCCTGGGGCGTTAATAACAAGGTCTTCCCCAATGTAGGCATGCCGAATGTGCTCGTAAGCTTGCAAGGGCGTCAGGTGCTCGGCTGCAAGCAGGTGCAGGTCGAGGAGGGCGGCAAGAAGCGTTTCGATCCGTTAACCGGAACGCCGCTCACTCGCGAGGCGTGCGATCAACTGACCATCGTCCCCCGCTCAGGCAGCCTGACCCCTGAGCAGTTCGATGAAAAAATCAGGAATCTGGTGACGTTCCTCGACTATTCCGCCAATCCGGTCAAGCTACGTCATCAGCGCATCGGCACCTATGTATTGCTGTACCTGGCTTTCCTGCTGATCTTTGTCTACCTGCTCAAGCGCGAATATTGGAAGGACGTTCATTAGGCGTTGTCATGCCAGCATTACAAAAATGCGCCATTGCGGCCGCCATGTCGGTCAAATGCGCGGCGAACAGCTTAGCGGCGCAAGATTACAGAATTTAGTGGGCGTAAATGAGCTATCGTGTCGCCCGCAGCGAACGCCTGCCCCGTCGCGCTCGCTGCTGAGGCGCCCCTTGGGTGCATCGTTTGTCTGTCCGATCATTTTTAACAAGCGAGGAGGATCGCCATGGGCGTGACCAACCGGTTGGCCTGTTACTCCGACCCCGCCGACCACTATTCCCATCGTGTGCGCATCGTGCTCGCCGAGAAAAGTGTCAGCGCTGAGATCATTGATGTTGTCGCGGGACGTCTTCCGCCGCAACTGATTGAAGTGAACCCGTACGGCAGCGTCCCGACGCTGGTCGACCGCGACCTGGCGTTATACGAGTCCACGGTCGTGATGGAGTATCTGGACGAGCGCTATCCGCATCCGCCCTTGTTGCCTGTCTATCCGGTAGCGCGTGCCAACAGTCGTTTGTTGATCCATCGGATACAGCGGGACTGGTGCGCACTGGTGGATCTGATTCTGGATACACGTAGCAAGGAGGCGGCCCGCGTGCAAGCGCGCAAGGAATTGCGTGAAAGCCTGACTGGCGTTTCGCCGTTGTTTGCGGAAAAAGCTTTTTTTCTGAGTGACGAGCAAAGTCTTGTCGATTGCTGTCTACTGCCCATACTCTGGCGTCTGCCGATTCTGGGTATCGAATTGCCGCGGCCTGCCAAGCCGCTGCTTGATTACATGGAGCGCCAATTTGCGCGTGAGGCTTTTCAGGCAAGTCTGTCTGCTGCCGAACGTGAAATGCGCTAAGGCTTAAGGAGCCGTTGATGAACTCCAGTCGCCCTTATCTGGTTCGTGCTCTTTATGAGTGGATCGTCGATAACGATTGCACCCCGCATGTGCTGGTCAATGCGGAGTACCCGTCCGTGCAGGTCCCTCAGGGGTTTGCCAACGATGGACAGATTGTCCTGAACGTTTCGCCAAGTGCAGTGCGTCACCTGCACATGGACAACGAAGCAGTCAGTTTTGAAGGCCGCTTCGGCGGTGTGCCGCATACGCTTTACGTCCCTGTCGCCGCGATTCTTGGAATCTATGCCCGCGAGAATGGGCAGGGTATGGTTTTCGATCTGGAGCCCTCTCTGGAAGAGGATGAAGAGATCGAGCTGGATGACGGCGACGATACGCCGCCGGACAGCGAGCCGCCTCGTCCGACAGGCAGGCCAAGCCTTAAAGTGGTGAAATAAAAAAAGGCGATCCGCAAGGATCGCCTTTTTCATGTCTGCCGTCTGGCTGTCAGTCGATGTATTCGAACAGTTTGACGATTTTCTGTACACCTGACACGCCCTGAACCAGATTGGTCGCGCGGTTGGCTTCCTCTTGAGTTACCAGACCCAGCAGGAACACGATGCCGTTCTCGGTCACGACCTTGATGCGTGAGCCGGGGATGGAGGCATCGGCAATCATCTGGCCTTTAACCTTGGTGGTCAGCCAGGCGTCATTGTTGCGAGCCAACAGCGAGGAGGGCGCCATGACCTGCAACTCGTTGTTGACCTTCTTGACGCGCTGTACGGAGCTTGCAGCCTGTTCAGCGATCGCCTTGAGGTCTGCGCGCGGAACCTGCCCCGCCAGCAGCACGATGCCGTTGAAGCTCGTCACGACGATGTGGGAGCCTTCTGCAAGGTCAGGGTTGGCCTTGGAGATGTTCACAGCCGCTTTGGTTTCGATCAGTGAGTCGTCGATCTTGCTGCCAAACGTGCGCGTGCCACGATCATCCTCGATCGGCTTGTCGCGACTGGCGGTGATAATCGAGCTGCATCCAGTCACGCTCAGGCACAGTGTCAGAACCAGTAGGCTAAGACGATTAGGGGTCATTCTTCACTCCCGAACAGTTGGCTGTCGATTAGATCGCAAAGGCAATGGATCGCCAGCAGATGGACTTCTTGTATACGTGCCGTGACGTTGGCCGGTACGCGAATCTCCACGTCCTCCGGCAGTAGCAGCGAAGCCATGCCGCCACCGTCTCGTCCCGTCAATGCTACGACAATCATTTCGCGATCATGTGCGGCCTGGATGGCCTGAATAATATTTGCCGAGTTGCCGCTGGTGGAAATGGCGAGCAGCACATCACCTGGCTGACCCAGTGCACGGATCTGTTTGGAGAAGATCTCGTTGTAGCTGTAATCGTTGGCGATCGAGGTGATGGTCGAACTGTCGGTGGTGAGTGCGATGGCAGGCAGGCTGGGGCGCTCGCGTTCGAACCGGTTAAGCAGTTCGGACGAGAAATGCTGCGCATCGCCGGCCGAACCGCCATTGCCGCACGACAACATTTTTCCTTCATTGAGCAGGGCGTTGACCATGACCTGGCTTGCTTGCTCGATAAAGGGGGCGAGGACTTCCATCGCCTGTTGCTTGGTGTCGATGCTGGCTTGAAACAGCCGGCGAATTCGGGATTGCATGTCCATCAATGTGACCTTAATTAGAGCGTACGGCGGCTGCCCGGCATGCCGGTGTGCAGCCCGCAAAGCAATAGCGAAATCGGTAGTGGTGGTGGCGTCTGCCGGTCATGACTGTGCTGCGTGCCTGTCAGCTGTCGAAAGCGTTCTTGATCCAGTTCAAAGGCGCCGCGTTGCCCGGTGCCCCTTCAACCGCAATCACGTCGAAACGACAAGGATAGCGGGCCCAGTCTGACTCTTGTTGCAGGAAAAGCTGTGCAGCGGTGACGAGCTTCGCCTGCTTGCGAAAATCGACACTTTCCACCGCGCCACCCCAGCCGGAATGGCGGCGGTAGCGAACTTCGACGAATACTACTGTATCGCCGTCGAGCATGACTAGATCAAGCTCGCCACGTTTGCATAACCAATTCTGTGCAATCAGGCGCAGGCCCTGCTGTTGTAGATGCTGCAGGGCGTAGGCTTCGGCCTCGCGCCCTGCTTGTTGCCGGGTGTTGCGTTCAATCAAGGTGCTGTGTCCGGGAGGCGCTGAATTTTGCCGTCCACGAACTCTGCCCACGGCAGTTGGCGCTCAACGCGACGACCGGGGTTCATGCTCAGGCTGCCGGACAACCCGTCGATGCGGCTGTCGGGCATGGTCTTGAGCTGGCCCAGACGCGGTGCCAGGCGGTAAGCGTCAATGCCCATCGCGTACAGGCGGCCCAGGCTGCCTGCGGCCTGTGGCCATTGAGCGGTCACTTGCTGGCGCAGAGGGTCGTTTGCATCGAGCAGCCAAGGTGTTTCGCAGAAGCGCACACCGTTCAGGTCCATGTACTGGGCGTGATCATTGCTGTTGGTGAACAGGTGCGACGTGGCGTAGACGGGAACGTCACCGGCGTACTGGAACACCATTGTGGGTTTGATCTGTTGGGCCTGCTGAGGGGTGGCCGCCAGAAACATGAAGTCGATGTCCTGGCGACGGCTCGGCTGTGCCGACACATCGGTGCCGACAGTGCTTTGCAGGCGTTGGGCGCGGCCTTCACTTTTGCGCAACTGGAACAGGTCGGCAACCTGCTGGGCCAGCTCAACCGGTTGGTCGACATGTTCGGCGGCGATCAGGGTGCCGCCCTTGGCCTGCCAGCTTTTACGGAAAGCATCCAGTACGCGGTCGCCCCATTCGCCTTTCGGCACCATTGCAACAGCGCTGCGCTTGCCATCCGCCCAGGCACGACGTGCGACTTCGCGTGCTTCATCTTCTGCGGCGAGGCCGAACTGGAACAACTGTGGAGGGCCTTCGTTGCCCGCATCGCTGTAGTTGAGCGCCAGGGTCGTGATAGGCAGTTGCTCACGGCTGTTCAATTGCTTAACCAGATTTTTCTCCAGCGGACCGACCACCAACTGCACACCGGCCGCCTGGGCCTGACGATAGAATTCGTCCATCGAAGTCAGGCGCGAGCTGTCGAAAACCTGGATGGCAGGAGGGTTCTGACCTGCCTGCTGGGCCTGATAGTGAGCGGCCATAAAGCCTTCACGCAGCGCCTTGGCAACTGCAGCCAGTTGGCCGTCCTGTGGCAGCAACAGGGCGATCTTGGTCAGCGGTTCGCTGGTCAGGGCGCGCAGTTGGGCAAGCGTCGTTGGCAGTTGCAGTGCAGCAGGGTGCTGCGGGTTCTGGGCTTTCCAAGTGTCGATGGCGGCCTGCTGCTGTTCCAGCGTGCCTGCACCTTTCACCGAGCGCGCAAGGCTCAGCCAGCCACCCATGTCGCCGCTCGCGTTGGCCTGCAGTTGTTCGGCGGGCAGCGAGGACACCAGTTTCCAGATGGCATCGTTGTTGGCAGCGGCGTCGGCATCTTTCAGCAGCGGACCTGCGAAGACGCGCTCGTTGGCAGCGGGCAGGATCTGGCCGTCAGCTTCCAGGGCGCGGGCCTTGACCATGTGGGTGCGCACCTGCTGCTCGACCGAGAGCTCGCCCAGGCGTTGCATGCTTGGGTGGTTCAGGGCGGTCAGGGCGGCCTTGGGCTGGTTACGGCCCATCGCCAGTTCGGCGGACAGCGTGCTGGCGAAGACCTGCAGGCCGGGCTTGAGTTGATCCATCTGCACCTGGGCAAGAATCTGCGCAGCGCGACCCGCATCGTTCTGGCGGTTGGCCAGGTCGGCGGCGCTCAGGCGCAATGTGGCGGCCTGTTCAGGTGTTTTGGCAGCCGAGGCCTGATCGAGCAATTGCTCAATGCTGGCATCAGGAGTGCGAGGAAGCTCGCCAAGGCTGGACGAGGGCGAGCTGGCACAGGCTGCAAGAAGGGCAGCGAGGCAGAGGGCAGAGAACAGCCGCAGACAAGCGATCATTGATGTGTTCCTGATACTCAAGCGAATTAACGGGGAATTGTACCCAAGCACTGGCCGGGGCGCGACTTCGAAGGTGTGATATTGATTGTGATAGTGTCTTCTATCGGACAATTCTTTCTATTACAGCTTGCCGCGGTGTGCGGCGCTGAAGAATTACCATGCTTTTTATTCCTTTTTAAGCTTCCCTGATGCCCAGGCCAATGATTCGGGCCGTAGCCTGTACAATGCTGGTTTTATTCACATCACGTTAATGAACATGAGGTTTGCGCTTTGACTGTCCCGGTTGCTTCGAATTCCACCACTGGCTCGCTTTATGTGGTGGCTACGCCTATCGGCAATCTGGATGACATGAGCGTGCGCGCATTGAAGGTGCTGCGCGAGGTTGCATTGATTGCCGCAGAAGATACACGGCACTCGTCGCGTTTGATGCAGCACTTTGGCATATCGACACCATTGGCGGCGTGCCATGAACACAATGAGCGTGATGAGGGTAGCCGCTTTATCACTCGTCTGCTGGCCGGGGATGACGTCGCGCTGATCTCCGACGCAGGCACGCCGCTGATTTCCGATCCCGGTTACCACTTGGTGCGCCAGGCACGCGCAGCCGGTGTGCCGGTGGTTCCTGTACCCGGTGCCTGTGCGTTGATCGCTGCGTTATCGGCAGCGGGGCTTCCTTCGGACCGGTTTATCTTCGAGGGCTTTCTGCCTACAAAAGCGGTGGGGCGAAGAGCCCGGCTTGAGCAGGTCAAGGAAGAGCCGCGCACGCTGATCTTCTATGAGGCGCCGCACCGTATTCTTGAATGCCTGCAGGACATGGAACTGGTGTTCGGCGCGGAGCGTCCTGCATTGCTGGCGCGTGAAATAACCAAAACTTTCGAAACGCTCAAAGGTCTTCCCTTGGGCGAGCTGCGCGCTTTTGTCGAGTCGGACAGTAATCAGCAGCGTGGCGAATGCGTGGTCTTGGTCGCAGGCTGGACGCCACCTGAGGATGAGGATGTCATCGGTGCCGAGGCTCGCAGGATTCTGGACCTGTTGCTTGAGGAAATGCCGCTCAAACGTGCGGCTGCGCTGGCTGCGCAGATAACAGGGGTGCGCAAGAACCTGCTTTATCAGGTGGCGCTGGACAAGCAGCAAGAGTGAGAAGTGCCTGTTTTTCAAAGGCTCACACAAGCCGCCCAAGCTTTTAAAGCTTGTTCTCGATGGCGTGTGCCGCTAACCTTGTCGGCGGAGAGTCGATTGGACAGTCGCTGCCTTTTGTTGTTCCGCAACAAAGGGGGGAGGAAAGTCCGGGCTCCATAGGGCGGAGTGCCAGGTAACACCTGGGAGGCGCGAGCCTACGGAAAGTGCCACAGAAAATAACCGCCTAAGCACTTCGGTGCCGGTAAGGGTGAAAAGGTGCGGTAAGAGCGCACCGCACGTCTGGCAACAGTTCGTGGCAAGGTAAACCCCACTCGGAGCAAGACCAAATAGGGTTCCTAGGCGTGGCCCGCGCTGGAACCGGGTAGGTTGCTAAAGACGTCCAGTGATGGCCGTCGTAGAGGAATGACTGTCCTCGACAGAACCCGGCTTACAGATCGACTCTCCACCTTTTTCATCCCCTCGCTTTTAAGCAGCAAAACCCCTTCGTAATACCAAAAAAATCTTACACTTCACAAATCACTTTAACTTCAAACCCTAGCGGATTGAGTTGAATTGAATTTGTCCGTCAGAACCTTCTTCGATTTGCGTCAAACCCTCCAATACCACTCCTAAATCTGCGAAATGTAAGGCTTTTCCTTGAGAGCGCTCCTTGACGGTGTGGCAGGCGCATTCCTATAGTGTGCGCAAGTGGCAGAAAGTGGCACGAAGTGGGTTTTTTGAGCGCAAAAAGCTAATATTTGGAGAATGCGCCTGTGTTCCGTGGTGCCAACGCGATCAATCTCGATGCCAAGGGCCGTCTCGCTATGCCGAGTCGGTACCGTGACGAGTTGGATTCGCGTAGCGCGGGGCAATTGATCGTGACCATAGATGCCGTTGACCCCTGCTTGTGTCTTTATCCGCTGTCCGAGTGGGAACTGATTGAAGCCAAACTTCGTGAGCTGGCTACGTTTCGTGAAGAAAACCGCCGTTTGCAGCGGCTTTTGATTGGTAATGCAGTCGATCTGGAGCTTGATGGCAGCGGGCGTTTTCTGGTTCCTCCGCGCCTTCGTGAATATGCCAAGTTGGATAAGCGCGTGATGCTCGTGGGGCAACTCAACAAGTTTCAACTGTGGGACGAGGACGCCTGGAACGCTCTTGCTGATGCGGACCTTGCTGCCATTCAACAACCTGGCGCGATGCCTGATGAATTACGTGACCTGATCCTGTGACTATGAATAGCGGCTTTACCCACATCACCGTACTGCTCGAAGAAGCCGTGGAGGCTCTCGCGTTGCGCGCGGATGGCTGCTATATGGACGGAACGTTCGGGCGTGGCGGTCATAGTCGGCTTATTCTCAGTCACCTTGGCCCTAATGGCCGGTTACTCGGGTTTGACAAGGATCCTCAAGCGATTGCCACGGGGCAAACGCTAGCGGCCGAAGACGGCCGCTTTGTCATTGTGCAGCGCAGCTTTGCCGAATTGGGCTCGGAGGCTCAAGAACGGGGCCTGGCGGGAAAAGTGAGTGGCATCCTGCTGGACCTGGGTGTGTCTTCTCCACAGCTTGACGACCCTGAGCGCGGTTTCAGTTTCATGAACGACGGCCCGCTGGACATGCGCATGGATCCGACGCGTGGCGTGAGTGCGGCCGAGTTCATCGCCACGGCGCCAGCCGAGGAAATTGCCCGAGTCTTCAAAGAGTACGGTGAAGAGCGTTTCGCCAAGCGCATGGCCAACGCAGTCGTGCAGCGCCGCGAAATCCAGCCTTTCGAGCGAACTGCCGATCTGGCAGAAGTCCTCAAGGTCGCCAACCCCGCCTGGGAAAAAGGCAAGAATCCTGCGACGCGGGCCTTTCAAGGTCTGCGTATCCACGTCAACAACGAACTGGGCGACCTTGAAGCTGGCCTCGAAGCTGCGCTGGATGCACTGGAAATTGGCGGTCGTCTGGTCGTGATCAGCTTTCATTCGCTGGAAGACCGGATCGTCAAATTGTTCATGCGCAAGCTCGCCAAGGGCGAAGCCGACAACATGCCCCGCAACCTGCCGATCCAGTACAAGGCGTTCGAGCCGAAGATCAAGATTCACGGCAAGGCTCAATTTGCATCCGACGATGAAACCAAGGCCAATCCACGCTCGCGCAGCGCTGTCATGCGTGTAGCGGAGAAGCTCAGGTGAGCCGTCTTTTCCTGAAACCTTTGCCCGGTGGCAGCTTCATTATGCTGCTGCTGTTCATTGCCGTCCTCGTTTCGGCAATTGGCGTTTCCTATAGCGCGCATTTGAATCGTCAATTGCTCAACTCGCTGTATTCGGAAATGAGCGTGCGCGACAAAGCGCAGGCCGAGTGGGGCCGGCTGATTCTTGAGCAAAGCACCTGGACCGCCCACAGCCGTATCGAGCAGTTGGCGACCGAACAATTGAAAATGCGCATTCCCAACGCTGCCGAAGTCCGGATGGTGGCGCCATGATGAAGCTTGAGGGCGCTCTTTACCCGTGGCGTTTTCGGGTTGTCGTGGGATTACTGGTCAGCCTGGTCCTCGCCATCTGCTGGCGCATCGTGGACCTTCAGGTCATTGACCACACCTTTCTCAAGGAGCAGGGCGATGCGCGCAGCCTTCGTCATATTCCTATTCCGGCTCACCGCGGCCTGATCACTGACCGCAACGGTGAGCCACTCGCTGTCAGTACGCCCGTCACCACCCTGTGGGCCAACCCGCGTGAAATGCAGCAGGACAAATCGAAGTGGCCGATGCTCGCCGCTGCGATGGGTCAGGACCTCAAGGCGCTGACCGAGCGTCTCGATTCGCAGGCGACGAAAGAATTCATTTATCTGGTTCGCGGGCTGACGCCTGAGCAGGGCCAGTCGGTGCTTGATCTCAAGGTTCCCGGTGTCTACGGCATCGAGGAATTTCGTCGTTTCTACCCGGCAGGCGATGTGACCGCGCACATGGTCGGCTTTACCGACCTTGATGATCACGGTCGCGAAGGTGTCGAGCTGGCGTATGACGACTGGCTCGCCGGAGTGCCCGGCAAGCGTCAGGTCATCAAGGACCGGCGCGGACGACTGATCAAGGATGTACAGGTCACCAAGAACGCCAAGGCCGGCAAGACCTTGGCTTTGTCTATTGATCTGCGCCTGCAATATCTGGCAACCCGTGAACTGCGCAACGCCATTGTCGAGAACGAAGCGAAGGCGGGCAGTCTGGTGATCATGGACGTCAAGACCGGCGAAGTGCTGGCGATGGTGAACCAACCGACCTACAACCCGAACAACCGCCGCACGATGGTGCCTGCCGCCATGCGTAACCGGGCGATCATCGACGTGTTCGAGCCGGGTTCGACCATGAAACCGATTTCGATGACGGCGGCGCTGGACAGTGGCCGCTGGAAGCCGACCGACAAGGTTGAGGTGTATCCGGGCACCCTGCAGATCGGCAAGTACACCATCCGTGACGTGACCAAGACCGAAGGCCCGGTGCTCGACCTCACCGGCATCCTGATCAACTCCAGTAACGTCGGCATGAGCAAGGTCGCGTTCGATGTGGGCGGCGAGTCGATTTTCCGCGCCATGCAGCGCGTAGGTTTTGGTCAGTACACCGGTCTGGGTTTCCCGGGCGAGCGCGTGGGCAACCTGCCGAACTATCGTGAATGGCGCAAGGCCGAAACGGCCACGCTGTCCTACGGCTACGGCCTGTCGGTGACCGCGCTGCAACTGGTGCATGCCTACGGCGCGCTGGCCAATAACGGCCGCATCGTGCCGTTGACCATTCTGAAAAGCGACGCGGCCCCGACAGCGGTTCAAGCGATTCCGGAAGCGACTGCCAAAACGCTGCAAGGCATGTTGCAACAAGTGATTGAAGACCCTCGTGGCGTGTATCGCGCCCGAGTGCCGTCCTATCACGTTGGCGGCAAGAGCGGCACGGCGCGCAAGACGTCCATCGGCACCAAGGGTTACGCCGAGAACTCCTACCGCTCGCTGTTCGCCGGGTTCGGCCCGATGAGCAACCCGCGCTACGCCATCGTTGTGGTGATCGACGAGCCGAGCAAGGGTGGTTACTACGGCGGTCTGGTTTCGGCTCCGGTATTCAGCAAGGTCATGTCCGGCACGTTGCGCTTGATGAACGTGTCGCCTGACAACCTCGCGCCTGAGCAAGTCAACACTGCCCCTGCAGTCGTCAAAGGAGGGCGTGGTTAATGGCCTTTAATCTGAGCAAGCTTTTTGCCCAAACCGATCGCGATGCACTGATTCGCGAATTGACCCTGGACAGCCGTAATGTGCGTCCGGGTGACCTGTTTCTGGCGATACCCGGCCTCAAGGTCGATGGCCGTGCGCACATCGCCGATGCGCTCAAGCGTGGCGCGGCGGCTGTTGCGTACGAAGCCGAAGGCTCGACCGTGTTGCCGATCACCGACGTGCCATTGATCCCGGTCAAGGGCCTGGCTGCACAACTGTCCGCCATCGCAGGTCGTTTTTATGGGGACTCCAGCCGCAGCCTGAACCTGGTCGGCGTGACAGGCACCAACGGCAAGACCAGCGTCACCCAACTGGTGGCACAGGCGCTGGACTTGCTGGGCCAGCATTGCGGCATCGTCGGCACCCTGGGCACCGGTTTCTATGGCGCACTGCAAAGTGGACGTCATACCACGCCGGACCCGATTGCCGTTCAGGCGACGCTCACTGACCTGAGAAAGGCCGGTGCCCGTGCTGTGGCGATGGAAGTGTCGTCTCATGGCCTCGACCAGGGCCGAGCGACTGCGCTGGCCTTCGATGTCGCTGTGCTGACCAATCTGTCCCGCGACCATCTGGATTACCACGGAACGATGGAAGCTTACGGCGCGGCCAAGGCCAAGCTGTTCGCCTGGCCTGATTTGCGCTGCCGTGTCATCAATCTGGATGACGAGTTTGGCTGCGAGCTGGCGACCCACAAGCATGAATCACGGCTGATCACGTACAGCCTGCTCGACAGCTCGGCTTATCTGTATTGCCGCGATGCCAAATTCGACGACGATGGCGTACGCGCCACGCTGGTCACCCCGCAAGGTCAGCACTTCCTGCGCAGCAGCCTGTTGGGTCGCTTCAACCTGAGTAACGTGCTGGCTGCGGTCGGTGCCTTGCTGGGGCTGGATTACGCGCTGGACGAAATTCTCAAAGTGCTGCCGAAACTCGAAGGTCCGGTCGGGCGCATGCAGCGTCTGGGTGGTGCTGACAAACCACTGGTCGTGGTCGATTACGCCCATACGCCAGACGCGCTGGAAAAAGTACTCGAAGCCTTGCGCCCGCACGCCAAGGGCCGATTGCTGTGCCTGTTCGGCTGTGGCGGTGATCGTGATCGTGGCAAGCGTCCGCTGATGGCCGAAGTGGTCGAGCGTCTGGCCGACGGCGTACTCGTGACCGACGATAATCCCCGCACAGAAGCGCCTGCGCAGATTTTCGATGACATCCGTGCCGGCTTCGTTGCGGCGGATAACGTGATGTTTGTGGAAGGTCGCGGTCAGGCCATCGCGCAATTGATTGCCAGTGCCAAGGCCGACGACGTTGTCATGCTGGCCGGCAAAGGTCACGAGGACTATCAGGAAATCGACGGCCAGCGCCACGCGTTCTCCGACCTCGATGAGGCCGCCAAGGCCCTGTCTGCCTGGGAGCCTGCGCATGCTTAAGCCTCTGACATTCAGTGAACTGGTTGCACCGCTCGACGCCCGTCTGGTGAGCAGCGATTGCAGTTTTGACGGCGTGAGCACCGACAGCCGCGCCATCGTGCCTGGCCAGTTGTTTGTTGCGTTGACTGGCCCGCGTTTCGATGGTCACGAATACCTTGATCAGGTCGCGGCCAAGGGGGCCGTTGGTGCACTGGTCGAGCGTGAAGTGCCGGGCGCGAGCCTTGCGCAACTGGTTGTGCTGGATACCCGCAAGGCGCTGGGGCAACTGGGGGCGCTCAACCGCAATGCGTTTGTTGACCGTCCGGTTGCGGCCGTCACAGGTTCAAGTGGCAAAACCACGGTCAAGGAAATGCTCGCCAGCATTCTGCGCACGCGCGGTCCCGTTCTCGCGACCCGTGGCAACTTGAATAACGATCTCGGTGCGCCGTTGACGCTGCTTGAGCTGGCGCCTGAATACACCTCGGCCGTTATCGAGCTGGGCGCGTCCCGTGTTGGCGAAATTGCTTACACCGTGAGCCTTACCCAGCCTCATGTTGCCGTGCTGACCAATGCGGGTACCGCGCATGTGGGCGAGTTCGGCGGTCCTGAGCGCATCGTCGAAGCCAAAGGCGAAATCATTGACGGCCTCTCTGCCAGTGGCGTTGCCGTGCTGAATCTGGACGACAAGGCTTTCCCGATCTGGCGCCAGCGTGCCGGTGATCGGAAGGTCCTGACGTTTGCACTGAATAACGAAGCGGCGGACCTGCATGCCAGCGATGTGCATCGCGACGAGCGCGGATGCCCGGGCTTCACGCTGCACAGCCCGCAGGGTTCTGCGCAGGTCCAGCTGAATCTGTTGGGCACGCACAACGTGGCGAACGCCCTGGCCGCCGCCGCTGCAGGCTGCGCACTGGGTGTCAGTCTGGACGGTATCGTCGAAGGCCTGAACAACGTACAGCCGGTCAAGGGCCGCGCTGTGCCGCACATTGCCAGCAATGGCATGCGCGTGATTGACGACACCTACAACGCCAACCCCTCGTCCGTGAACGCAGCGGTTGACCTGTTGACCAGCTTTGCCGGACGAACCGTTCTGGTGCTGGGCGACATTGGCGAGCTGGGCGAATGGGCAGAGCAGGGCCATCACGATGTGGGCGCTTACGCTGCAGGCAAGGTTTCGGCTTTGTACGCTGTCGGCCCTTTGATGACGCACGCAGTCAGCGCGTTTGGTCCGCACGCACGCCATTTCATCACTCAGGCCGAGCTGATCGAAGCGCTCGGCGCTGAGCAAGACAAAAACACCACTTTATTGATCAAGGGCTCGCGTAGTGCCGCGATGGAAAACGTCGTGGCTGCTTTGTGCGGTTCTAGCCTGGAGAAACATTGATGCTGCTGCTGTTGGCTGAGTTCTTACAACAGTTCTACAAAGGCTTCGCAGTCTTTCAGTACTTGTCATTGCGCGGGATCCTTGGCGTGCTTACGGCGTTGACCCTTTCGCTGTGCCTGGGCCCGTGGATGATTCGTACCCTGCAGATGCGTCAGATTGGCCAGTCCGTGCGTAACGACGGTCCGCAGTCGCACCTGTCCAAATCGGGCACGCCAACGATGGGCGGCGCGCTGATTCTTTCCTCCATCGGTATCAGCACTTTGCTGTGGGCTGACTTGAGCAACCGTTATGTGTGGGTTGTACTGCTCGTCACGCTGCTGTTTGGTGCCATCGGCTGGGTCGATGACTACCGCAAGGTGATCGAGAAGAACTCGCGTGGTCTGCCAAGCCGCTGGAAGTATTTCTGGCAGTCGGTGTTCGGCCTGTGCGCGGCGATCTTCCTGTACACGACCGCGCCGTCGGCGACTGAAACCACACTGATCGTACCGATGCTCAAGGATGTCCGTATCCCGTTGGGCATCGGCTTTGTGGTGCTGACGTATTTCGTGATCGTCGGCTCCAGCAACGCAGTCAACCTGACTGACGGCCTGGACGGCCTGGCGATCATGCCGACCGTGATGGTCGGGGGCGCGCTGGGCATCTTCTGCTACCTCTCGGGCAACGTGAAATTTGCCGAATACCTGCTGATTCCCTACGTACCGGGGGCGGGCGAGCTGATTGTGTTCTCCGGGGCACTGATCGGGGCAGGGCTGGGGTTCCTCTGGTTCAACACGTATCCGGCCCAGGTCTTTATGGGTGACGTCGGTGCATTGGCGCTCGGCGCGGCGCTGGGCACGATGGCCGTGATCGTTCGTCAGGAAATGGTTTTGTTCATCATGGGCGGCGTGTTCGTGATGGAAACCCTTTCAGTGGTCATTCAGGTTGCGTCTTTCAAACTGACCGGTCGCCGGGTTTTCCGCATGGCGCCCATTCATCATCACTTTGAACTCAAAGGCTGGCCCGAGCCACGCGTGATCGTCCGTTTCTGGATTATCACCGTGATTCTGGTGCTGATCGGCCTTGCCACGCTGAAACTGAGGTAACGCGAGTGTCCCTGATCGTTTCCGACCGCTTCCGCATTGTCGTGGGTCTAGGCAAAAGCGGCATGTCCCTGGTTCGCTTTCTGGCGAGCCGGGGCGTGTCCTTTGCTGTGGCCGACACGCGGGAGAATCCGCCGGAACTGGCGACCTTGCGTCGGGATTACCCGCAGGTGGAAGTGCGTTGTGGCGAGCTGGACGTGGAATTCCTCTGCCGTGCCGACGAACTGTACGTCAGCCCCGGCCTTGCCCTTGCGACCCCTGCCTTGCAACAGGCTCAGACGCGTGGCGTGAAGATGGCAGGCGATATCGAATTGTTCGCGCGTTACGCAAAAGCGCCGATCATCGCCATCACCGGTTCCAATGCGAAAAGCACGGTGACCACGCTGGTGGGCGAAATGGCCGTAGCGGCAGGCAAGCGCGTCGCAGTGGGCGGCAATCTGGGTACGCCAGCGCTGGATCTGCTCAGCGATGACGTCGAGCTGTACGTGATGGAGCTGTCCAGCTTTCAGTTGGAAACCACCGATCAGCTCAACGCTGAAGTGGCCACCGTGCTGAACATCAGCGAAGACCACATGGACCGTTATAGCGGTCTGCCTGCCTATCACCTGGCCAAGCACCGGATTTTCCGGGGCGCGCGGCAGGTGGTGGTCAACCGTCAGGACGCGCTGTCCCGTCCTTTGATTGGCGAGGGTCTGCCGTGCTGGACGTTTGGTTTGAACAAACCGGACTTCCACGGCTTCGGCCTGCGCGAAGAGAACGGCGAAAAATACCTGGCCTTCCAGTTCGACAACCTGATGCCGGTACGCGACCTGAAAATGCGCGGTGCCCACAATCAGGCCAACGCGCTGGCAGCATTGGCGCTGGGCCATGCGGTCGGTCTGCCGTTCGACGCCATGTTGTCGGCCTTGCGTCAGTTCACGGGCCTGGAGCATCGCTGTCAGTGGGTCCGTGAGCTGAACGGCGTTCATTACTACAACGATTCCAAAGCCACCAACGTGGGCGCTGCCCTAGCCGCTATCGAAGGCCTGGGTGCAGATATTCCGGGCAAGCTTGTGCTGATCGCCGGTGGCGACGGCAAGGGCGCCGATTTCAGTGGCCTGCGTACAGCGGTTGCTGCGCATTGCCGCAGCGTCGTGCTGCTGGGACGTGACGCCGGACGGCTCGCCGAGGCGCTGGGCGATGCTGTGCCGCTGGTGCGTGTCGACACGCTGCAGGCCGCGGTTGAACGCAGCGCCGAGCTGGCGCAAAGCGGCGATGCAGTATTGCTGTCCCCAGCCTGCGCGAGCCTGGACATGTTCAAGAATTATGAAGAGCGCGGACGAGTGTTCGCGCAGGCAGTGGAGTGCTTGTCATGATCTTCGGTGTGATCAAGCCGTATCCATCGCCCCTGATCAGCGGACGGGGCATCGACCTCGACTTCCCGATGCTGGTGGGTTGTCTTGCGTTGCTGGGCCTGGGTCTGGTGATGATTACGTCCGCATCGTCGGAAGTGGCCGCCGTGCAGTCGGGCAACACGCTGTACATGATGACGCGCCACTTGGTGTACCTGTTGATCGGCCTGGGCGCGTGTGGCGTGACCATGATGATTCCGGTCGCCACCTGGCAACGTCTGGGCTGGCTGATGCTGATCGGTGCGTTCGGCTTGTTGCTGCTGGTGCTGGTGCCGGGCATCGGCCGAGAGGTCAACGGGTCGATGCGCTGGATTGGCTTCGGCGCGTTCAACGTGCAGCCGTCCGAAATCGCCAAGGTGTTCGTGGTGATCTTTCTGGCCGGCTACCTGATTCGTCGCCAACAGGAAGTGCGTGAAAGCTGGATGGGCTTCTTTAAACCGTTCATCGTGCTGCTGCCTATGGCGGGCCTGCTGCTGATGGAGCCTGACTTCGGTGCCACCGTCGTGATGATGGGCGCAGCCGCCGCGATGCTGTTTCTTGGCGGCGTGGGGCTGTTCCGCTTCTCGCTGATGGTCGTGCTGGCGGTCGCCTCGGTGGTGGTGCTGGTTCAAGCCCAGCCTTACCGGATGGCGCGTCTGACCAACTTCACCGACCCGTGGGCCGACCAGTTCGGTTCCGGTTACCAGTTGACCCAGGCGCTGATCGCCTTTGGTCGTGGCGAATGGTTCGGTGTCGGTCTGGGCAACAGTGTCCAGAAACAATTCTATCTGCCGGAAGCGCATACGGACTTCGTGTTCTCTGTGCTCGCTGAGGAACTGGGCGTCGTCGGTTCGCTGCTCACCGTCGCGCTGTTCCTGTTCGTCAGTATTCGCGGCATGTACATCGGCATGTGGGCAGAAAGAGCCAAACAGTTCTTCGGCGCTTATGTGGCCTACGGCCTTTCGTTCCTGTGGATCGGCCAGTTCCTGATCAACATCGGTGTGAACGTGGGCCTGCTGCCGACCAAGGGCCTGACCCTGCCGTTCCTCAGCTATGGCGGCAGCTCGCTGGTGATCTGCTGTGCCAGCCTGGGCCTGCTGCTGCGCATCGAATGGGAATCGCGCAACAACATGGGCAGTGAAGAGGCCGAGTTCAAAGAGAGCGACTTCGCCGAGGAGACGCCTCATGGACGCTAATGTGCTGATCATGGCGGGCGGGACCGGCGGGCATGTGTTCCCGGCGCTGGCCTGTGCGCACGAATTCCAGGCGCGTGGCTACAAGGTTCATTGGTTAGGCACGCCACGCGGCATCGAGAACGAACTGGTGCCTCAGGCCGGTTTGACGCTGCACTTGATTAATGTCACCGGTTTGCGCGGCAAGGGCCGTTTGTCCCTGCTCAAGGCGCCGTTGATGCTGCTCAAAGCATTGATGCAGGCGCGTAAGGTTGTGCGCGAGCTCAAGCCAGTCTGCGTGGTCGGATTCGGCGGCTATGTCACAGGCCCTGGTGGTCTGGCGGCGAAGCTGGCGGGTGTGCCGTTGATCATCCACGAGCAGAACGCTGTCGCAGGGACTGCAAATCGCAGCCTGGCCTCGTTCGCCAGCCGCGTGTGCGAAGCATTTCCGAACACGTTCGCGACGTCGAGCAAGCGCCGCACCACCGGCAATCCGGTGCGTGTCGAGCTGTTCCTTGAAACGCCGCGTCAGGCCCTGGCCGGTCGCAAGGCGCGTCTTCTGGTGCTGGGCGGCAGCCTGGGTGCCGAGCCGCTGAACAAATTGCTGCCCGAAGCACTGGCGCAACTGCCTGTGGATATCCGTCCTGAAGTGTTCCACCAGGCGGGCAAGAATCACGACGAAATTACCGCCGAGCGTTATCGCAACGTGGGCGTCGAGGCGCAAGTGGCGCCGTTTATCCAGAACATGGCTCAAGCGTATAGCTGGGCCGATCTGGTGGTCTGCCGCGCAGGCGCACTGACCGTCAGCGAACTGGCGGCCGCCGGTCTGCCGTCGCTGCTGATCCCGTTGCCCCATGCGATCGATGACCATCAGTCACGTAACGCTGACTATCTGGCCCGCGAAGGCGCAGCCTTCGTCATGCCGCAAGCGACAACCGGCGTAGCCGAGATGGCTGCACGCCTGAAAGAGGTTTTGATGCAACCCGAACAATTGAACAGCATGGCCCGCACGGCACGTCGCCTGGCCAAGCCCGATGCAACCAACACCGTGGTCGATGTCTGTGTGGAGGTGGCCAATGGTTGAGAATCAACGCGCCATGCCGCAACCCGAAATGCGCCGCATCCGTCGTATCCACTTCGTCGGGATCGGCGGCGTCGGCATGTGCGGCATTGCCGAGGTTCTCCTGAACCTGGGCTATGAAGTGTCGGGCTCCGACCTCAAGAGTTCCGCGGTTACCGAACGTCTCGAGTCGTTCGGCGCACAGATTTTCCTTGGCCATCGCGCCGAAAACACCGTGGGCGCCGATGTGCTGGTGGTGTCCAGCGCAGTCAACACGTCCAACCCGGAAGTGGCGACCGCGCTTGAACGCCGCATTCCGGTCGTACCCCGTGCCGAAATGCTGGCCGAGCTGATGCGCTATCGCCACGGCATCGCGGTTGCCGGCACCCACGGCAAGACCACCACCACCAGCCTGATTGCTTCGGTATTCGCGGCCGGTGGCCTGGACCCGACGTTCGTGATCGGTGGCCGTCTGAACGCCGCTGGCACCAATGCTCAGTTGGGCACCAGCCGCTACCTGATTGCCGAAGCCGACGAAAGCGATGCCAGCTTTCTGCACTTGCAGCCGTTGGTTGCGGTGGTCACCAATATCGACGCCGACCACATGGCGACCTACGAAGGCGACTTCAACAAACTGAAGAAAACTTTCGTCGAGTTCCTGCACAACCTGCCGTTCTATGGCCTGGCAGTGATGTGCATCGATGATCCGGTGGTTCGTGAAATCCTGCCGCAGGTCAAGCGCCCGATCCTGACCTACGGTTTCAGCGAAGAAGCCGACGTGCGCGCAATCAATGTGCGCCAGGACGGCATGCTGACGTTCTTCACCGTACTGCGTCGCGACCGCGAGCCGCTGGACGTGTCCGTGAACATGCCGGGCAACCACAACGTGCTCAACTCGCTCGCGACGATTGCCATTGCGACCGACGAAGGCGTCAGTGATGAGGCCATCGTTCAGGGTCTGTCTGGCTTCCAGGGCGTGGGGCGTCGTTTCCAGGTCTACGGCGAATTGCCGGTGGAAGGCGGCAACGTGATGCTGGTCGACGATTACGGCCACCACCCGCGTGAAGTCGCCGCTGTGATCAATGCCGTACGTGGCGGCTGGCCGGATCGTCGTCTGGTCATGGTTTACCAGCCACACCGTTTCAGTCGTACCCGCGATCTGTACGACGATTTCGTGCAGGTGCTGGCCGATGCCAATGTGCTGCTGCTGATGGAAGTTTATCCGGCCGGCGAAGAACCGATCCCTGGCGCGGACAGCCGCAATTTGTGCCACAGCATTCGTCAACGTGGTCAGCTCGATCCGATTTACATCGAGCGTGGCGTTGAGCTGGCACCGCTGGTCAAGCCGCTGCTGCGTGCTGGCGACATCCTGTTGTGCCAAGGCGCGGGCGACATTGGTGGCCTGGCCCCGCAACTGCTCAAGAGTCCGCTGTTCGTGGGCGCAACAGTGGCTTCAACCGAAGGTAAGCTGAAATGACAGCCGTCGCCCCGTCTTCCCTGCGCTCGACACTTGAGCCGAAAAGCTTCGGCCGCGTTGCCGTGCTTTTTGGCGGCAAGAGTGCCGAGCGGGAAGTGTCCCTGAAATCCGGTCAGGCAGTGCTTGAGGCACTGTCGAGCGCCGGGGTGGATGCCTTCGGTATCGACGTGGGCGACGATTTTCTGCAGCGACTGGTCAGCGAAAAGATTGATCGTGCGTTCATCGTGCTGCACGGCCGTGGCGGTGAAGACGGCACCATGCAGGGGCTGCTGGAGTGCCTGGAAATCCCGTACACCGGCAGCGGCGTACTGGCTTCGGCACTGGCAATGGACAAGCTGCGCACCAAGCAGGTGTGGCAGAGTCTGGGCCTGGCAACGCCACTGCATGCGGTACTTGGCAGCGAGCAGGATTGTATTTCTGCCGCGACGGAACTGGGCTTCCCTTTAATCGTCAAACCGGCCCATGAAGGCTCAAGTATCGGTATGGCTAAGGTGACCAGCGTCGAAGAATTGATCGCCGCCTGGAAAACCGCCAGTACCTACGATTCTCAAGTCTTGGTCGAGCAGTGGATTCAGGGGCCAGAGTTCACTGTGGCGTCTTTGCGCGGCCAGATGCTGCCCGCCATCGGCCTGGGCACTCCCCACAGTTTCTACGACTACGACGCCAAGTACCTGGCTTCCGATACTCAGTACCGGATTCCCTGCGGGCTTGGCGACGAGCGTGAGCACGAACTCCAACAACTGACAGCGCGTGCGTGCGAAGCCATTGGCATCGCGGGTTGGGCGCGCACGGATGTCATGCAGGACGCACACGGCAAATTCTGGCTGCTTGAAGTCAACACAGTGCCCGGCATGACCGATCACAGTCTGGTCCCGATGGCCGCACGTGCAGCGGGTCTGGATTTTCAACAACTGGTGTTGGCGATTCTGGCCGACAGCGTTCAGGCGAGGGGTTAAGGCATGAACGCTTCGGCACGCCATCAGCCACCCGCCTCCAGTCGCAAGCCTGTGCCTCGTGGCGCCAGCCGGATGGTGGCCAAGGAGCCGCTGTCTGCGCGCATGCCCAAGCCGAGCTTCGGTTTTCTGAAGCGTCTGTTCTGGCCTGTGATGCTGGTGGTCCTGGGGTTTGGCACTTATGAAGCCGCGCTGCGCATCATGCCGTACGCCGACCGCCCGATTACCCGCATCAACGTGCAGGGTGATCTGAGCTACATCAGTCAGCAGGCCGTGCAGCAGCGGATTGCACCGTTCGTGGCGTCGAGCTTCTTCAAGATCGACCTTGCCGCCATGCGCACCGAGCTTGAGCAGATGCCCTGGATTGCACACGCCGAAGTCAGGCGCGTGTGGCCGGACCAGGTAGTGATTCGCCTGGAAGAGCAGTTGCCGGTCGCCCGTTGGGGTGATGAGGCGCTGTTGAACAACCAGGGGCAGGCTTTCACGCCGCGTGAACTGTCCAATTATGAACATCTTCCCCAGTTGTTCGGCCCACAGCGGGCCCAGCAGCAGGTGATGCAGCAGTACCAGGTGTTGAGTCAGATGTTGCGCCCAATGGGCTTCTCCATCGTGCGCCTGGAATTGCGCGAGCGTGGCAGCTGGTTCCTGACAACAGGCGCCGGTAGTGCTGGGCCGGGTATCGAGTTGTTGCTGGGACGCGACCATCTCGTCGAAAAAATGCGCCGCTTCATCGCGATTTACGACAAAACGCTTAAAGACCAAATCACGAATATTGCGCGCATCGACCTGCGTTACGCCAACGGCCTTGCGGTTGGCTGGCGTGAACAGGCAGCGCCGACGACGGACAAACCCGCCGTCGCGAAGAATTGATAAGAGGCAGGACCATGGCAAATGTGCAAAGCGGCAAAATGATCGTCGGGCTGGATATCGGGACCTCCAAGGTGGTGGCCCTGGTAGGCGAAGTCGCGGCCGATGGCTCGCTGGAAATCGTGGGCATCGGTACCCATCCCTCCCGCGGCCTCAAGAAGGGCGTGGTGGTGAATATCGAGTCGACCGTGCAGTCGATCCAGCGCGCCGTGGAAGAGGCTCAGCTGATGGCTGGCTGCCGCATTCACTCGGCGTTCGTTGGTGTTGCGGGCAACCACATCCGCAGCCTGAACTCCCACGGCATCGTGGCCATCCGCGATCGTGAAGTCAGCTCTGCGGACCTGGAGCGCGTGCTCGACGCTGCACAGGCCGTTGCCATCCCTGCCGACCAGCGCGTGCTGCACACGCTGCCTCAGGACTACGTGATCGACAACCAGGAAGGCGTTCGTGAGCCGCTGGGCATGTCGGGCGTACGTCTGGAAGCCAAGGTGCATGTCGTGACCTGTGCAGTGAACGCTGCGCAGAACATCGAGAAATGCGTGCGTCGCTGCGGTCTGGAAGTCGACGACATCATTCTGGAGCAACTGGCCTCGGCCTATTCGGTCCTGACCGACGATGAGAAAGAGCTGGGCGTCTGCCTGGTGGACATCGGCGGCGGCACCACCGACATCGCGATCTTCACCGAAGGCGCGATCCGGCACACCGCGGTGATCCCGATTGCCGGTGATCAGGTGACCAACGACATCGCGATGGCGTTGCGTACACCGACCCAGTACGCCGAAGAAATCAAGATTCGTTATGCCTGCGCCCTGGCCAAACTGGCCGGTGCTGGCGAAACCATCAAAGTACCGAGCGTGGGCGACCGTCCACCTCGCGAGCTGTCGCGCCAGGCCCTGGCCGAAGTGGTGGAGCCTCGTTACGACGAGCTGTTCACCCTGATTCAGGCCGAGCTGCGTCGCAGCGGTTATGAAGACCTGATCCCGGCCGGCATCGTGCTGACCGGTGGTACGTCGAAAATGGAAGGTGCGGTGGAACTTGCCGAGGAAATCTTCCACATGCCGGTGCGCCTGGGCGTTCCGCATAGCGTCAAAGGGCTCGCTGATGTCGTGCGCAACCCGATCTACTCCACAGGCGTAGGCCTGTTGCTGTACGGGCTGCAAAAACAATCCGATGGCATTTCGCTGTCGGGGATTGTCGGCAACAGCAGTTACGGCGACGAACCCAAGGCCCCGGTGCTTGAGCGTATCAAGCGTTGGGTCCAGGGCAATTTTTAAGATTTAACGTTTCAAAAGCAATAGCGGTAGGCAGTAGGCAAACTAACTAGAGAGCGGAAGGAGAGAGAAAATGTTCGAACTCGTAGACAACGTCCCGCAGAGCCCGGTAATCAAGGTCATCGGTGTAGGCGGTGGTGGCGGTAACGCTGTCAATCACATGGTCAAGAGCAACATCGAAGGCGTGGAATTCATCTGCGCCAACACCGATGCTCAAGCGCTGAAAAACATCGGCGCGCGCACCATTCTGCAATTGGGCACAGGCGTGACCAAAGGTCTTGGCGCTGGCGCCAACCCTGAAGTCGGTCGTCAGGCCGCACTGGAAGACCGTGAGCGCATTGCAGAAGTCCTGCAAGGCACCAACATGGTGTTCATCACCACCGGCATGGGCGGCGGTACCGGTACTGGTGCAGCGCCGATCATTGCTGAAGTGGCCAAGGAAATGGGCATTCTGACGGTCGCAGTCGTGACCCGTCCGTTCCCGTTCGAAGGCCGCAAGCGTATGCAGATCGCCGATGAAGGCATCCGCATGCTGTCCGAAAGCGTCGACTCGTTGATCACCATCCCCAACGAGAAGCTGCTGACCATCCTCGGTAAGGACGCCAGCCTGCTGTCGGCTTTCGCCAAGGCGGACGATGTACTGGCCGGTGCCGTTCGCGGTATCTCCGACATCATCAAGCGTCCGGGCATGATCAACGTCGACTTCGCCGACGTACGTACCGTGATGAGCGAAATGGGTATGGCGATGATGGGCACTGGCTGCGCCAGCGGTCCTAACCGTGCACGTGAAGCGACTGAGGCAGCCATCCGTAACCCGCTGCTCGAAGACGTCAACCTGCAGGGCGCTCGCGGCATCCTGGTCAACATCACAGCCGGTCCCGACCTGTCGCTGGGTGAGTACTCGGACGTGGGTAGCATCATTGAAGCGTTCGCTTCCGAGCACGCGATGGTCAAGGTCGGTACCGTTATCGATCCGGACATGCGTGACGAGTTGCACGTCACCGTGGTTGCGACCGGTCTGGGCGCGAAAATCGAGAAGCCTGTGAAGGTGATCGACAACACCCTGCAGACCACTCAGCAGGCTTCGGCTCAGCCAGCGGCCCGTCAGGAAGCGCCTTCGGTCAACTACCGCGATCTGGACCGTCCTACCGTGATGCGCAATCAGGCACACGCAGGCGCCACCGCAGCAGCGAAGATGAACCCTAACGATGATCTGGACTACCTGGACATCCCGGCTTTCCTTCGTCGTCAGGCCGATTGATGAAATGTATCAGGGGTATTAGGGTGATTGGTGTTCAGCAAAGGCATGGTCTGCTATCATCGCCAGCCTTTGTTGATACCAGTTCGCAACTTGCGCTGAAGCGGCCCATGCCATGATTAAACAACGCACCCTGAAAAATATTATCCGTGCCACAGGTGTAGGCCTGCACTCCGGGGAGAAGGTTTACCTGACCCTCAAGCCCGCACCTGTGAATACCGGCATTGTTTTCTGCCGAGCCGACCTTGATCCTGTCGTGCAGATCCCTGCGCGTGCGGAAAACGTCGGTGACACCACGCTGTCGACCACACTGGTCAATGGTGATGTCAAAGTCGACACGGTGGAACACCTGCTTTCGGCCATGGCTGGCCTTGGCATCGATAACGCCTACGTCGAGCTCTCTGCCTCCGAAGTTCCTATCATGGACGGCAGCGCAGGCCCTTTCGTATTCCTGATTCAATCGGCAGGTCTTGAAGAACAGGACGCGCCGAAGAAATTCATCCGGATCCTGCGGGAAGTCACAGTGGAAGAGGGCGGTAAACGCGCTACTTTCGTGCCTTTCGAAGGGTTCAAGGTCAGTTTCGAGATCGATTTCGATCACCCCGTCTTCCGTGACCGCACCCAAAGTGCAAGCGTGGACTTTTCCAGCACTTCTTTCGTGAAAGAAGTCAGCCGTGCCAGGACCTTCGGGTTCATGAGCGATATCGAGTACCTGCGCAAGCACAACCTCGCGCTCGGCGGCAGTGTGGAAAACGCCATCGTGGTCGACAAGGATGGCGTATTGAACGAAGACGGCCTGCGGTACGAGGACGAATTCGTCAAACATAAAATCCTGGATGCCATCGGTGACCTCTACCTGCTGGGCAATAGCCTGATCGGTGAGTTCAAGGGCTTCAAGTCGGGGCATGCACTGAACAATCGTCTTCTGCGCGCATTGATCGAGCAGACAGACGCCTGGGAAGTGGTGACCTTCGAGGATGCCAGTACGGCACCTATTTCTTACATGCGCCCTGTCGCGGCCGTGTAAGCAAGCTTTACTCTCTTTCCTTTTGTTCTTTAAAGGCTGCCCTCGGGTGGCCTTTTTTTATGGGGCTGGCCAAAGGCGGGCGCAGCAGGCAGTTTATTTGCGATCTTTGGCATGGCTCGCCAAGCGCTCCAGCGCCGCACGCAATTTGGGGTCGGTGATGCCTTCGGCGGTGGCCTGGATGTTTTCGGCCGCTACCGTGGACAGATCAATGGTATGCGTGGCTGCACCGCGGGGCGCATCCGGCGGCTGGACTCTGAACTGAATACGGGTCAGGTTGATGAACTCATCGAAAGCGATGAGTTGTCGGTGCAATCGCTTCTGTTGATAGCGTAGGCGGGTGGCCCAATGGCCGTCCGTCACGATCAGCAGCAGGTTCCCCTCGCGCCAGGAGGCCACACGGCAATGCTCGCGTGCGGCCGGCTGCAGCTGGCTTTCGAGCAGGCGCTGCAAGTGACTCAGGCGTTCGGCGTGCCTGAAAATAGCCTTCAAGGGCTTGGCTTCGCGCAGCAGAACCGAGGGGGCGCGAGCATTCAGAGGACGAAAAGCCATGGAAATATGCCTGTGTGACAAGGTCCTCATCTTAACAGAAAGCATTGTTACGGCTGCTTTCGAAGTCGTTTCCGTGCTTTCATATGCAAATCAATGAGTAACTTCCCCTGATTATGGGTTGAAGTGCTTGAAAATGGCCCCATTGTAAACCTGCCCCGTCACAGCGCTGTGCCAGCATCGTGGAATAACGCCACTTTCCTCACCATCGTTTCCGGGTAGAATGCTCGTTCGCATGCAGCCATCAGGGCTGCACGGGCGACTCACGGGGCCGCCCTCCATTCCTATGTGTGGAAGATCCTGTCGATATGTTTGCGCCTTTGTTAAAAAAACTTTTTGGAAGCAAGAACGAGCGTGAAGTCAAACGCATGCTCAAGACGGTTCAACTCGTCAATGCCTTCGAAGAGCAAATGGTGGCCCTTTCGGACGAGCAATTGCGCGCCAAGACCGAAGAGTTCAAGGCCCGCATAGCCAAAGGCGAGACCCTCGATCAACTGCTGCCTGAAGCGTTCGCTGTCGCGCGTGAAGCGGGCAAGCGTGTCATGGGCATGCGCCACTTCGATGTTCAGTTGATCGGCGGCATGACCCTGCACGAAGGTCAGATCGCAGAGATGCGTACCGGTGAAGGTAAAACCCTCGTCGGTACCCTGGCGGTCTACCTCAATGCGCTGTCGGGCAAGGGCGTTCACGTCGTAACCGTGAACGACTACCTGGCACGCCGCGACGCCAACTGGATGCGCCCGCTTTACGAATTCCTCGGCCTGACCGTAGGCATCGTTACGCCATTCCAGCCGCCGGAAGAAAAGCGCGCAGCCTACGCCGCTGATATCACGTACGGCACCAACAACGAATACGGCTTCGACTATCTGCGCGACAACATGGCGTTCAGCATGGACGACAAGTTCCAGCGCGAACTCAATTTTGCCGTGATCGACGAAGTCGACTCCATCCTGATCGACGAAGCGCGTACGCCGCTGATCATCTCCGGTCAGGCTGAAGACAGCTCCAAGCTGTACACCGAAATCAACCGGCTGATCCCCAAGCTCGAGCAACACATCGAGGAAGTGGAAGGTCAGGTTACCAAGGCCGGTCACTTCACCGTCGACGAGAAGACCCGTCAGGTCGAACTCAACGAAGCCGGTCACCAGTTCATCGAAGAGATGCTCACTGAAGTCGGCCTGCTGGCTGAGGGCGAGAGCCTGTATTCGGCACACAACCTGGGCCTGCTGACCCACGTTTACGCCGGTCTGCGTGCGCACAAGCTGTTCAACCGCAACGTTGAGTACATCGTCCAGGACGGTCAGGTACTGCTGGTCGACGAACACACCGGTCGTACCATGCCGGGCCGTCGCCTGTCCGAAGGCCTGCACCAGGCCATCGAGGCCAAGGAAAACCTGAACATTCAGGCCGAAAGCCAAACCCTGGCGTCGACCACGTTCCAGAACTACTTCCGTCTGTACAACAAACTGTCCGGCATGACCGGTACAGCCGATACCGAAGCGTTCGAGTTCCACCAGATCTACAATTTGGCCGTGATGGTCATTCCGCCGAACAAGCCGCTGGCGCGCAAGGACTTCAACGACCTCGTCTATTTGACGGCGGAAGAGAAGTACGCCGCCATCGTGACCGATATCAAGGCCTGTCTGGCGGAGAACCGTCCGGTGCTGGTCGGTACGGCAACTATCGAAACCTCCGAACACATGTCTCGTCTGCTTAACGCGGAAGGCATCGACCACAAGGTTCTGAACGCCAAATTCCACGAGAAGGAAGCGGAAATCATCGCCCAGGCCGGTCGTCCGGGCGCATTGACCATCGCTACCAACATGGCGGGTCGTGGTACCGACATTCTGCTGGGTGGCAACTGGGAAGTTGAAGTTGCCAACCTCGAAGACCCGACCCCTGAGCAGATCGCGCAGATTAAGGCTGATTGGCAGAAACGCCATCAGCAGGTGATCGAAGCCGGCGGCCTGCATGTGATCGCGTCCGAGCGCCACGAATCGCGCCGTATCGACAACCAGCTGCGTGGTCGTGCCGGTCGTCAGGGCGATACCGGCTCAAGCCGTTTCTACCTGTCGCTGGAAGACAGCCTGATGCGCATCTTCGCCTCTGACCGGGTGAAGAACTTCATGAAGGCGCTGGGGATGCAGTCCGGCGAAGCCATCGAACACCGCATGGTGACCAACGCCATCGAAAAAGCGCAGCGCAAAGTGGAAGGTCGTAACTTCGACATCCGTAAGCAGTTGCTGGAATTCGATGACGTGGCCAACGAGCAGCGCAAAGTGATTTATCACATGCGCAACACCTTGCTGGCCGCCGAAAACATCGGTGACACCATCGCGGACTTCCGCGCTGAAGTGCTCAACAACCTCATCAGCCAGCACATTCCGCCGCAATCGCTGCCTGAGCAGTGGGATGTACCTGGCCTTGAAGCTGCACTGAATACCGACTTCGCGGTAAAACTGCCGATTCAACAGTGGCTCGACGAAGACGATCACCTGCACGAAGACAGCCTGCGCACCAAAATCATGGAGCAGTTGTTGGTCGCGTATAACGAGAAGGAAGATCAGGCCAGTGCCGAAGCGCTGCGCTCCTTCGAGAAGCAGATTCTGTTGCGCGTCCTGGACGACCTGTGGAAAGACCACCTTTCGACGATGGATCACCTGCGTCACGGTATCCACCTGCGCGGTTACGCTCAGAAGAACCCGAAGCAGGAATACAAGCGCGAGTCGTTCACCCTGTTCCAGGAACTGCTGGACTCGATCAAGCGCGACACCATTCGCGTTCTGTCGCACGTTCAGGTGCGCCGCGAAGACCCCGAGGAAGAAGAGGCGCGTCAGCGTCAGGAAGCCGAGGAGTTGGCCAAGCGCATGCAGTTCGAACACGCCGAAGCCCCTGGAATCGACCAGCCTGCGCTGATCGAGGAGGAAGGCGAGCCCGTTGCCGTGGCATCGACACCCGTTCGCAATGACCAGAAACTGGGTCGCAACGAGCTGTGCTGGTGTGGTTCGGGTAAAAAATTCAAGCACTGTCACGGCCAGATCAACTAAGGCATTGACACTGTAATACCGCGCCGCGACCGGCTTGCCCGTCGCGGCGTTTTTTCATTGACGGCCGTACCGTTGTGGACGGCGCACACACTCCTTGAGGAGCACCCCGATGGCTGTTGGTCTTGGTCCGTTGCCTACGCTGCACCCGGTTCCCGGTTTTGAACTTGGCATCTCTTCTGCCGGCATCAAACGCCCGGGTCGCAAGGATGTTGTGGTCATGCGCTGCGCCGAAGGCTCAAGCGTTGCCGGTGTGTTCACGCTGAATGCGTTCTGCGCCGCGCCAGTCATTCTGGCCAGGCAGCGTGTTCAGGGCGCGGTACGTTATCTGCTGACCAACACCGGTAATGCCAACGCCGGTACTGGCGAACCTGGCTTGGCCGCAGCGCGTCGCACCTGCGAAAAGCTTGCCGAACTGACGGGTGTCGACGCCTCTGCCGTGCTGCCTTACTCCACTGGCGTGATCGGTGAGCCGTTGCCTGTGGAAAAAATCGAAGGCGCGCTGCAAGCGGCCCTTGATGACCTGTCTGTGGATAACTGGGCGGCTGCGGCGACCGGCATCATGACCACCGACACGTTGCCCAAAGGCGCGAGCCGTCAGTTCCAGCACGATGGCGTGACCATCACGGTGACCGGCATCAGCAAGGGCGCGGGCATGATTCGTCCGAACATGGCCACCATGCTGGGTTACATCGCGACCGACGCCAAAGTGTCCCAGAGCGTATTGCAAGACCTGATCCGCGACGGTGCCAACAAATCGTTCAACCGCATCACCATCGATGGCGACACCTCGACCAACGACTGCTGCATGCTGATCGCCACCGGTCAGGCCAATGTGCCTGAAGTCACCGAAGCGAAAGGTCCGCTGTTCGATGCGCTGAAGAAAGCCGTGTTCGACGTCTGCATGGAAGTGGCGCAGGCCATCGTGCGCGACGGCGAAGGCGCAACCAAGTTCGTCACCGTTGAGGTGAACGGCGGGGGCAATCATCAAGAATGCCTGGACGTCGGTTACGCCGTTGCCCACTCGCCTCTGATCAAAACCGCGCTGTTCGCTTCCGACCCGAATTGGGGTCGTATCCTGGCAGCTGTTGGCCGCGCAGGTGTGCCTGACCTGGATGTGAGCAGGATCGATGTGTTCCTGAGTGGCGTCTGCATTGCCAGCCAAGGCTGCCGCGCCACGACCTACACTGAGGAGCAGGGCTCTGCGGTCATGGCCGAGGAAGAGATCACCATCCGCATTGAGCTGGGTCGTGGTGAGTGCAGCGAAACGATCTGGACCACCGACCTGTCCCACGAGTACGTGAAAATCAACGCGGAATACCGCACCTGATTCATTCCGGCGCGGATGCCAGCCATCCGCGCCACTCAATGGAGTTGAGCATGAGCCTGCACCTAATTATCGGTGACAAACGCTATTCCTCCTGGTCGCTGCGCCCCTGGCTGGTGCTGGAGATGACCGGCGCGCCGTTCACCGATCAGGTCATCCGCCTGAACGTGCCTGACACCCGCGACAACATCCTCAAGTATTCGCCCACCGGTAAAGTGCCTGCGTTGCAGTGTGAGCACGGCACCATCATCGACTCGCTGGCGATCTGCGAATACCTGGTCGAGCGCTTCCCGAACGTCGATCTGTGGCCGCGAGATATTGCGGCTCGCGCCCAGGCCCGTTCTGCCTGCGCACAGATGCACAGCGGTTTCATGAGCCTGCGTTCTAACATGCCGATGGACCTGCGCCAGGATCAGGCGCTGGAAGTCATTCCGGTCGATACCCAAGCCGACATTGATCGTATCGTCGCATTGTGGGCCGAGTGCCGCAGCGCCGCGAAAGAAGCCGGGCCATTCCTGTTCGGTCGTCCGAGCATTGCCGATGCGTTCTTTGCGCCGGTAGCGATCCGTCTGCGCACCTACCGCGTGGCGTTGCCTGAAGAGGCACTGGCCTACATCGAAACCATCTACCAATGGCCTGCCTTCCAGCGCTGGCAGCAGGCTGGTCTAGAGGAGTCCTGATCGTGAAACGCATTCACGTGGCCGCTGCCGTCATTCGTGGCGCCGACGGCAAAATCCTGATCGCCAAAAGGTCTGACAGTCAGCATCAGGGCGGCCTGTGGGAGTTTCCCGGTGGCAAGGTCGAGGAGGGCGAAGCGGTCGAGTCTGCCTTGGGGCGCGAGCTGCTGGAAGAGTTGGGCATCGTAGTCACAGCGGCGCGTCCACTGATCAAGATTCAGCATGACTACCCGGACAAGCACGTGCTGCTGGATGTGTGGGAAGTCTCGGCGTTCACCGGCGAGCCACAGGGTGTCGAAGGGCAGCCGCTGGTGTGGGCGAGTTCACGCGAGCTGGCCAACTACGACTTTCCGGCTGCCAACCGACCAATCGTCGCTGCGGCACGTCTGCCGGGCGAGTACTTGATCACCCCGGAAGGACTGGACAATATCGAGGTCCTGAGGGGGATTCAGAAAGCCATTGCTGGCGGCATCAAACTGGTCCAGTTGCGCGCCCCTGGTGGCTATGACCCCAAGTACCGCGACATGGCGGTTGACGCTGCGGGTCTGTGCGCAGGCAAGGCGCAACTGATGCTCAAAGGGCCGCTGGAATGGCTGGGAGACTTCCCGTCTGCCGGCTGGCACCTGACCGCTGAGCAGTTGCGTAAATACGCGAGCCGTGGACGGCCTTTTCCGGAAGATCGCTGGCTGGCCGCTTCGTGCCACAACGCCGAAGAACTGGCGCTGGCGGAACAGATGGGCGTGGATTTCGTCACCCTGTCGCCGGTTCAGCCGACGTTGACCCATCCTGGTGCTGCCCCGCTGGGCTGGGAGCAGGCTACGCAGCTGATCACAGGCTTCAGCAAGCCTGTTTACCTGCTAGGGGGCGTAGGGCCTGCCGAAAGGCAAAAAGCGTGGGAAAGCGGCGCTCAGGGCGTTGCAGGGATCCGTGCGTTTTGGCCTGAAGCGCTCTGAGTCATGCTAGACCCGTTGGGAGTGGACTTGTCCACGAAGACTGTATTTCAAGCGTCGCATTTCGATTGGTTGTAACAGCCCTTCGTGGACACGTCCGTTCCCACTGTTGAATTGCGTGCGTGGGAGTGGACTTGTCCACGAAGACTGCATTTCAAGCGACACACTTCGATAAATGCACTGGCAAACTTGCCAGGCAGCCTTACTCCGGCTTCGGCGCAGGCTGCCACAGGATCTCGGCGATGCCTTGTCGCCGGGCAATGATCCGTGCGGCGACGAACAGCAGGTCGGACAATCTGTTGATGTACGCCAGACCAGATCCTTCCAGCGGTTCCACCGCATTCAGATGCTGGCAGCGGCGCTCGGCACTGCGCGCCAGGCTGCGGCACACATGAGCCTGTGCAATCAGCGCTGAACCGCCGGGCAGGATGAAGTTTTCCAGCGGCCCCAATTCCTCGTTCCAGACGTCGATCGCTGCTTCAAGGCGATCGACCTCTGCGCTGTTCAGCGCCTTGTAGCTCGGCATGGCCAGTTCGCCGCCGAGGTCGAACAGTCGATGCTGACAGGGCGCCAGAACCTCGATCACTTCGTTGAGCCCGGAAACATTAGGTGCCAGCTCTATGAGTCCGGCCAGCAGCAGGCCCAACTGACTGTTCAGGGTGTCGACTTCACCAATGGCCTCGACGCGCGGATGGTCCTTGGAGACGCGACGGCCGTCACCCAGCCCGGTTTCCCCGGTGTCCCCGGTACGTGTGTAGATCTTCGACAAACGAAAGCCCATTTCAGTGGCTCCTGGTCATGGCTTGGAAATAACCTGTTGCTGCACGTTCACCTGATTGGCGATCAGCGGCAGGCGCAAGGTGAAACAGGTGCCAGTGCCGACGGACGATTGCACTTCCATCTGGCCCTTGTGGTTGTTGGTAATGATGAAGTACGACACCGACAGGCCCAGTCCGGTGCCCTGGCCGATCTCCTTGGTGGTGAAAAAAGGTTCGAAGGTGCGCTTGCGCACGCTTTCGGACATGCCGACGCCGTTGTCTTCTACCTGAATCTCGGCCCACGGTGGGTTGAGCCGGGTGCGCAGAGTGATGCGCCCCTGATCTTCGCCGTCAGGCCGCTGGTGAATGGCTTGCGCAGCGTTTTTCAGCAGGTTCAGCAGCACTTGTTCCAGTTCGTTGGCGATGCACGGCACAGGCCCCAGCTCCGGGTCGAACTGACGGATGATGTGCTGGCCCTTGAAGTCGAAACCGATGGTCAGGTCGAAATCGTTGCTGGCGATTTCCACGGCCTGATCAATCAATGCAGGCAGGTCGCATGGCGAGAGCTGACGATTGCTCAGGCGGCTGAAGTTGAGCATGTGGCTGACAATTTTCGCCGCCCGTGCGCCAGCTTGCTGAATACCGTCGAGCAATTGCGGCACTTCGCGACTGGCCAGGTAGTTGTTCACGACCTCCAGGTCAATACCGTCAGCTTCGGCCTGTTCAAGGTTCTTCGGCAGGTCTGGCGACAGGCGCCGCCGGATGTTCTGCACGTTATGCAGGATCGCGCCCAGCGGGTTGTTGATTTCGTGCGCCATGCCAGCCGCGAGGCCGCCAACGGAGAGCATTTTTTCCGACTGCACCATCATTTCTTCCAGCGAGATCCGCTGTGTGATGTCGTCGATACGAATCACCACACCCCGGCCCGCATCGCCAGTCAGCGGGTAGAACGTCAGCGCATAATGGCGTGGCTCGTCGTTCTTGATCCAGGTCACGCGCTCGATCTTGGTGACGCTGTGTCGTTCTACCGTGTGCTTGATCTGCGGCAGGAACGAGCGCATCGGTTCGAAGGCTATGAAGATCGGTTGATTCATGGCCTCATCCAGCGTGGTGCCCGACAAGGCGCTGGCTTCCTGATTCCACTGGGTGACGTAAAGCTGTTCGTCCAGCGCAATCATGGCCGACGGCATCGAATCGATGATGCTGTTGAGGTAATTCTGAAAACCGGTGAGCTTCTTTTCGATCTTGCTGCGCACCTGCACTTCCAGCTCCAGCTTGCGATTGGTATGCCGGGTTTCCTCAGCCAGACCCTGCGCCTGATCGTAGGCTTCCTGAGAGTCGTCACGGGCGCGCTTGAGCTGCTGTTCGCGGGCTTCGATGCGCGACAGCATGGTGTTGAACGCCTCAGCGAGGCTGCCAATTTCGTCCTCATTGCCGGGCTCGGCGCGCAAGGCGTAGTTTTCTTCGCGCGTCACCTGCCGTGAAAGTTCTTCCAACTGATAAATGGGCTCGGTGATCAGGCGACGAATCTGCCGCGCCACAACCAGCCACAACAGCACACTGAACACCAGAATCCCGAGGCTGGCAGTCAATGTGCCGGTGTAGAAGGCTGGCGGCAACTCACTGCTGGCGACTAGCAGCAGATGCCCCGGAGGCTGTTCACCCTTGGGTACGGTGATGACCTGCGTGCTGCGAAACTCGGTCAGGCGCCAGCTTTCAAGGTCTTTGAAGTGATGAGGCAATTCGAGGCTTTCGCCTTGCTGAACCTGTCCCAGTCGTTCGCCGTCGTTGTCGTAGATCGCCGCTGCCCGCAACGGGCCGTAGCTTTTCAGCTCCCTCAGCAATGCGCGCGCGTCGTTGGGCGAGTTCAGCGCATTTTCGTTGAGGTTGGCACTGCTGATCAGGCGGCCAATGGTCTGCAACGCCTGCGGGGCCATTGCTTCCTGAGAGATGTAGTAGGCCGCGCTGATGAAGGTCAGATTGGCCACCAGCAGCACGGTGGTCATCAAGACCAGCAGGGCGGCGAGCAGCTTCTGGCCGACAGGCAGGTTTTCCAGGCGTTGGCGCAAAGGCATGGGGCAGGTCGCAATGGCAGGTGGAGCAAGCAGGGTAGCGCGGGCTAGTCAGTACGCAAACCCTTGCTTGCCAGATGCGTGATCAGCCTCGTCTGCAACTGCTGCAAATGCGGCACCGGGCAGTGATGGCGCTTGGCAGCGGCACAGGCGTAGCCCAGCAGGTAGCTGATTTCGGTGCGTCGCTGGTGCGCCACGTCCTGATACATCGACGAGTAGTTCGCCGCTGTGGCCTTGATGACCCGCAACACTTCGCTGTGCAAGTCAGCAGCGGCCGCCGGCTGACCGCAGCAATGCAACAGGTCGGTCAGCTCGGCGCAGAGCGTGGCGACTTCACAGTGATGCTCCAAGAGCCCGCCGTTGCGGCAGTCGTGTAGCACCGTCAGGGGATTTACCGCGCAATTGAGCGCCAGCTTGCGCCACAGGCGGGTGAGGATATCCGGCGTCCACTCGTGAGGAATTGCGCTGGCGTGCAAGTCCTTCAAAAGGGAAGGTGGAGCAGGATTCGCAACATCGCCCATCCAGATAAAGCCATGACCGGCGAACACCACGTGCCAGTCGGCCTTGCGGAACGCACCTTCGGTGCTCGAAGCGAAGATGCAACGGGCATGCGGCACTCGTGCTGCGACAGCGTCCTGACTGCCGAGGCCGTTCTGCAGCAGGATCACCTCGGCATCGGCCGTCAAACGCTGCGCCAGTTGCGCCACGGCCTGTTCGGCGTCATAAGCCTTGCAGGCCACCAGCAGGCGAGCGATCGGCGCCTGATCGTCCAGCGCTTGCGCAGGCACTTGGAACGAACGGGCGGCATCGTTTTCTATCAAGGTCAGGCAGCCGCCGCTGGCCTGATAAGCGTCTACACGGGCGGCGTCACGCAGCACCAGACGCACCGGCACATTCGCCCGTGCCAGCCGCGTGGCCCACAGACTGCCCAGGCTGCCTGCGCCCAATACATGCCAGGTCGTCGCCATCAGTGATCGGCCTTCAAGGACAAAAGCGGCCCTGAAGCAGTGAAATCAGTATTCGACATGAAAGGCTCACAGTGAAGGCCGGAAAAGTCTCGTTATAATGAGCGTTCTTTCATACCGTCAAGTCATGCGCGCCGTTGATTGCCGTGCGCGCCGTTCAATTGGAGAACATACATGCCCTCGTTCGACGTAGTGTCCGAATTGGATAAACACGAAGTCACGAATGCCGTCGACAACGCCATCAAAGAACTGGATCGTCGCTACGACCTGAAAGGTAAAGGGACATTCGAGTTCAAGGAATTGACCGTCAGCCTCACCGCCGAAGCAGACTTTCAACTTGAAGCGATGATCGAGATCCTCAAGCTGGCATTGGTCAAACGCAAGATCGACGCCAAGTGCCTTGAGATCAAGGACGCCTACGCCTCCGGCAAGCTGATGAAGCAGGAAGTCGTGCTGCGTGAAGGCATCGATAAAGAGCTGGCGAAGAAGATCGTCGCTCACATCAAGGAAGCCAAGCTCAAGGTTCAGGCCGCCATCCAGGGCGAGCAGGTACGCGTGACGGGCAAGAAGCGTGACGACCTGCAAGAAGCCATCGCAGCGCTGCGCGCCTACGATTCGGGCATGCCGCTGCAATTCAACAATTTCCGTGACTGACGATTTGCAATACGTGCCGGGGAACCGTGGGTTCTCCTGCCAGTCCGAATCGCCCTGTGCATTGAAACGACAGCCATCGCTGTCCATCGACGCCAGTTCGTCAGGTTAAGGAGAGAAAGATGGATTTAAACGCAGAAGTCGGTCACCTGTGGCAAGCGTCGCAGGCCTGGATTCCGATGATCATGCAGTACAGCAGCCGCCTGCTTCTGGCCCTGGTGACCCTGTGTATCGGCTGGTGGTTGATCAACAGATTGACCGGCAAGCTTGGCGCATTGCTGGCACTGCGTCACGCGGACCTGGCATTGCAGGGTTTCGTCAGCAGCCTGGCCAACATTATTCTGAAGATACTGCTGGTGGTCAGTGTCGCGTCGATGATCGGCGTCGAAACCACTTCATTCGTCGCGGCCATCGGTGCTGCCGGTCTGGCAATCGGTCTGGCGTTGCAGGGCAGTCTGGCGAACTTCGCAGGCGGCGTGCTGATTCTGCTGTTTCGCCCGTTCCGCATCGGTGACTGGATTGAAGCGCAGGGCGTGGCAGGCACGGTCGATAGCATTCAGATCTTCCACACCGTGCTGCGGACCGGCGACAACCGGACCGTGATCATGCCCAATGGCAACCTGTCCAACGGCATCATCACCAATACCAATCGCCAGCCGACCCGCAAGGTCGTGTTCGATATCGGTGTCAGCCACGACGCGGACCTCAAGCAAGCCTTGCAAGTCCTGCTGGACATGGCCAAAGACCCTCGCGTACTCGAAGATCCGGCTCCGCAAGCTGTGGTTGCAGCGCTGGGCGAGAACGCCATTACCCTGTCGTTGCGGGTCTGGACCAAGACCGGTGACTTTGGCGACTTGGTGTCGCTGTTCAACATCGAAGCGCGTGATCGCCTGAAAGACGCAGGCATCGACATCCCGGCTCCCCAGCGGATGATGCGTGTCGTTCAGGAGTAGTCTTTCGGCTGCTGCTGCGGCGTGACAAACGAAAAAGCCCTGACTCTCACGAGCCAGGGCTTTTTAATGGGCGGGATTCGTTACAGATTGGCCAGCGCCACAACGATACCGACCGCCGCGATGCCAGCGCCCAGCACATTCAGGAAAAAACCGAAGCGCAGCGCTGTGGAGAGCCTCCACGGCTTGAAGCAGAACGCATAAATGATCAGAAAAATGATTGCGAAGATCTCAAGCTGGCCCAGCAGGACGACGGCACTGCCAACCGTCATCGGCTCGGCGGCGCTTGAGGCGGCATACGCCAGCGCGGTCCAAATCACAGGGATCCAGATGCCCAGCCCGATCAGGGCAAGCATCAGGTATTGATTGAAGCTTGGTTTTTTTGCGGTGTTCACTTCCGTTCCTTTCTGTTCAAAGGGGCGCAGGCTTATTCGCCTGCTGGGTGTTATTACAGAACCTTGTAGTGATCACGGCTTCTCGATACCCGAACCCTCGACCGGCTCTTCAACCTTCGCAATACGAGCCTCTTTGCTCCACTGCAGGATGATCATGATCAGGGTCGGTACGCCGAGCAGTGCCGTGATCAGGAAGAAGTTGTGGTAGCCGAACTTCTCGACCATCACGCCCGAGTAGCCGCCGATCAGGCGTGGCAGCAGCAGCATGATCGAGCTAAGCAGGGCGTACTGGGTGGCTGAGAACTTGAGGTTGGTCAGACTCGACAGGTAGGCCACGAACGCAGACGTTGCGAGGCCGGAGCTGAGGTTGTCCAGCGAGATGGTCAGGATCAGCATTTTGATGTTGGGCCCCATGTCTGCCAGCAGCAGAAACAGGATATTGGTTGACGCTGAGGTCAAGCCGCCGATGAACAGGATCGGCATGATGCCGAAGCGCACGATCAACAGGCCGCCGACGCCTGCGCCCAGCAAGGTCATGACCAGGCCGAAAATCTTGCTGACGCTGGCGATCTGGTCCTTGGTGAAGCCCTGATCGATGTAAAACACGTTGGCCATGACGCCCATCACCGTGTCCGACATCCGGTAGGTCGCAATCAGGCCCAGCAGCAGCAACGCTTGCCAGCGGTAGCGCATGATGAAGTCGTTGATCGGCGTCAGCACCGGTGCCAGGCCGCGGCGGCCCATCGAAGACAGGCAGCCGATGGTGAGCAGGGTGTAGAGAATCGAGCGTAGGAAGGCACGGTCTTCCAGCAGCAGGTCCATCCAGCTCGTGTCTTCGAACAGCACGCTGGCGAAGTCGGTGTTGTAAAGCTGGGTGAACATGGCAGGGACGGACACCAGCAACACAATCAGCACGAATACCGAGGCCAGTTGGTGCGTGAAGCCGTAGCGCGCTGCCGACAGTTGTGTACGCAGCGGCACTGGCGGCTCGCGCATGACCAGTGTGGTGATGAGTGCGGGAAGCATCAACAGGCCGAACAGCACGTAGGTGCCGGTCCATGCCGAGTGCTTGTAAGCAAAACCTGTGGAGCCGAAGCCTTCGGCGAAATACAGCGCACCTGCGGTCGCCAGCAGCGCGGCAACGCGATAGCCAGACATGTAGCTGGCCGCCAAGGCCGCTTGCTGGGTGTCGTGGGCGATTTCCAGGCGATAGGCGTCGATGGCGATGTCTTGTGTTGCAGATGCGAACGCGACGATAACCGCGATGGCAATCAACCAGGACAGGTGCTGTTGCGGATCACAAAAACCCATGCCGATGAGACCCAGCAATACAAGGCTCTGAGACAGCACGAGCCAAGAGCGCCGACGGCCCAGTTTTCCGAGTAACGGCAGGCGCCATTGGTCGAGCAGCGGGGACCAGACCCATTTGAACGCGTAGGCAAGACCGATAAGACTGGCATAGCCAATGGTTTCGCGAGCGACACCTGCCTCGCGCAACCATACCGATAACGTTGAAAAGACCAGCATGTAAGGCATGCCCGCAGCGAATCCGAGCAGCAGCAACACAAAAGTCGATGGGCTGGCATATGCGGCGAGCGCGGCGCGCCAGGTTTTACGGGGCATGGGCTGGAATCTGCCTCAGGTTACGAAAACAAAGGGCGCACTCTAACCGTTGAACGACATAGGGCGCCAGCCATGACGCTGCATATCCACCCGATTGTTCAGAATGGTAAGGCCTTCGGCGCGCAAACGGGCGCGCTGTTCGTCACCTGAAGGGCTGCCAACGGGCAGGCTGAGCTTGCCGCCAGCGGCAATGACGCGGTGCCAGGGCAGGGAAGAGCCCTTGGGCAACTGGCTCAGCGTGCGGCCTACCCAGCGTGCGGCGCGCCCCAAGCCTGCCAGTTCCGCCAGTTGCCCGTAACTCACAACCTTGCCCTCCGGCACCTGACCGAGTGTCAGATAAAGCGCCGTACGCCGTACGTCGGCGGGTGAAAGACCGCAGGGGTCGTTTTTCGCTGAAACCGGGTCGATCACATGTTTACCCTGTATAAGACGAGATTGATTGTCGTTTCCTGGAACTACGGACGGATCTTACGGTCTTTGATTGCTGTATTCAGGGGTCCTTGGATTGCCTTGACGTCTTTTCAGCGGGATGATGCCCGATTTCCCGCCAAACTAGAGCCTAGTAGTCGCTTATGTTGTCCAGAACTCTTCTGTGCCTTGCCATCACCACAGCTTCCACTCCCTTGCTTGCCGACACCGTCTGGCTGAAGAACGGCGATAGATTGACCGGGACCATCAAGGTTTTCGACGGCGGCAAGTTGCTGCTTCAGACCGCATACGGTGGCGCCATTCCGCTCGACTGGAAACAGGTCAAGACCCTGGAAAGTGATCAGCCCTTGCTGGTCAAACAGGATCAGTACACCGGTGAAGTCGCCAAATCGCTCAAAGCGTCCGATGACGGCAAGGTGGTGCTGGCCAATGGCGATGCACCCAAGACGGTCGAACTGGCGAGCATCCAGCAGATCATCAAGCCCAAGCCGGTCATCACCGATCTGGTCTGGAAGGGCAACATCGATGCCGCGCTGGATTTCCAGCAAGCTGAAAACGACACCAATGATTACAACGTCGCGTTTAAGACGTCGGCGCGTCATGGCCAATGGCGTCATAACGCCAGAGGCGAGTACAACCGCGAAACGACAGACGACGTGGTCGGCACCGACAACTGGAGCGCCGAGTACTCCATCGACCGCTTCCTGACCGACAAATTCTTCTGGGATGCACGCGTGACTTACAAGCGCGACAAGATCGAAGACTTGTCCCGTCAGCGTGTCGTGGGTACCGGTCCTGGTTATCAGTTCTGGGATGACGAACTGGGTGCGTTCAAGGTCGGAGCGCTGCTCAACCGTACGGATTTCGAATTTTCCAACGACGAGAAGGAAAACTTCTACTCGGTCGCTGGTACTTGGGACTACAACCGCTACCTGATCGGCAAGAAAGTCGAGTTCTTCACCAACGGCGAGCTGGGCAAGCCGTTGAGTGGCGTTGCCGATTACTCTCTGGATGTCGAGGCGGGGCTGCGCTATAAAGTCACCGAATGGGCTTCGCTCAACCTCAAAGCCGAGAAGGACGTCATCAGCGGCTCCAGCAATGGCGATGTCGACAAGACTCGTTACACCGCAGGCTTCGGCGTCGCCTGGTAAGGCAAGGGTCATGCGACGTACTCATCAGAGCGCGTCGCTGACCATTGCTCTCACGTCTTACATTCGCATTGCGCCATCCAGCTCCAGGATGCGCCCGCTGAAATAATCATTTTCCAGAATATATGCTACGGAATGAGCGATCTCGTCCGGCTTGCCCATGCGCTTGAGCGGAATGGCCGACGTCATTTTTTCCAGTGCTTCTGGCCTCATGCCGCCGGTCATTTCGGTTTCGATAAAGCCCGGAGCAACGCCTGCGACACGAATACCGTAGCGCGCCAACTCTTTCGCCCATGTCACGGTGGCTGCCGCGACACCGGCCTTGGCTGCCGAGTAGTTGGTCTGCCCGATATTGCCTGCCCGTGAAATCGACGAAATATTGATGATCGCGCCCTGGCTCTTCTGCTCGATCATTTTCGCAGCCACTTCGCGGGTGCAGAGAAAAACGCCGGTCAGGTTAACGTCAATGACCGACTGCCACTGCGCCAGGCTGAGCTTGGTCATGACGCCATCTTTTACCTTGACCAGCATGCCGTCGCGCAGGATGCCTGCGTTGTTGATCAGGCCATGAAGGGTGCCGAAGTCTTCAGCGACTTTGTTCACGGTATCCACGACCTGATCTTCAGCGGCGACGTTGCACTGATAGGCCCGGGCCTTCACACCCAGTGCCTCGCACGCCGCAACGGCCTGGTCGAGTTTCTCTTGGTTCAGGTCCAGCAATGCCAGATTGGCGCCCTTGCCAGCCAGATATTCGGCCATCGCTCGACCCAGGCCCTGGCCGCCGCCGGTTACGATGATCAGCTTGTCTTTCAATTCCATGTGTTTGCCCAATCAGTATTGTTCGTCTTCATGGCATCGAAGCCGCGATACGCGTTCAGATGCCATTGCCAGAGCACGTTATAGGCTGTTTCACCGCGTGCGTCTTCAACTCCACGCACGGGTTATGAGGTGGCATAAGGCGAAAGCGAATGGCTTGGCCGTGGTGGCTCGTTTGAGTAACGACCGGCATCGCGGGCTCATTTTTGCAGCCTCTGAAATACACGGAAACACGTGCGTTAAGCCCTGATTCAGCTGGCTCGTGTTTAAAAATGACCTGTGATCGAAGGGGCGGGCGCTTGAATTAACGACTTTCTGACATCACATACGGTCTACTTGCAAGGCACTCTTGCGCTGAGGAACTGATTTGATGCGTGTTTTTTTTCTGATGTTCTTACTCTTTCCGGTACTCGAACTGTTTCTTCTGGTTCGGGTCGGCATGTCCATTGGTTTCCTTTGGACATTCCTATTGGTCCTGGCCACCTCGATGCTGGGCCTTTTTGTCATGCGTGTGGCGGGTTTTGCGACGGCACTGCGAGCGCGCGAAAGCCTGGCGCGTGGTGAGCTGCCTGCGCAGCAGATGCTCGAAGGCCTGATGATTGCAGTAGGCGGTGGCCTGCTCCTGCTGCCTGGCTTCATCAGTGACATTCTGGGCGTGATCTGCCTGTTGCCCTTCACTCGCCGGTTGTTAATCAACAAGGTACGAGATCGTGCCGAGGCTCAGGCCATGCGTCAGCGTGCCTTTGCCGACGATTTGCAAACTCGCGCCCACCAGGAAACGGCCAGCAGCCGTCCCCACGCGATCCATCAGCCGACCCGCGAGCCTGATGTGATCGAAGGCGAGTTCGAACACCGAGACAAGTGATTCGCCTGACCTCTTTGCGCGGCACCTTCGGGTGCCGCTTTCGTTTTGTCAGCAAGCCCGACTGCAAAAAATTTTCTTGCCCAAGCCTTGTAATAGCCTTGTGCGCCCTTATGTATGGGTCACCGCAAGGTTTCTGGCTTGAACGCCAGACCGTATTCTGCGGTTCGCACGTCGAACCGTAACCGGCAAGTCCGGCGTTTATAACAGGCCGGTGCATTCACCGGACGCTCAACAACCATAATCAGGAGATCGACAATGAAGCTTCGTCCTCTGCATGACCGCGTCGTAATCCGTCGCAGCGAAGAAGAAACCAAAACTGCTGGCGGTATCGTTCTGCCAGGTTCGGCTGCCGAAAAGCCAAACCGTGGCGAGATCGTCGCTGTAGGTACCGGCCGTGTGCTGGACAACGGTGAAGTACGTGCGCTGGCCGTGAAAGTGGGTGACAAGGTGGTGTTCGGCCCTTATTCCGGCAGCAACACTGTGAAAGTAGACGGCGAAGACCTGCTGGTGATGAGCGAGAACGAGATTCTTGCTGTTATCGAAGGCTGAGTGCTCGCGCTGATTTCCGTTACTACAAAGTATTCAAGGAATAATGATCATGGCTGCTAAAGAAGTTAAATTCGGCGATTCTGGCCGCAAAAAAATGCTCGCCGGTGTAAACGTCCTGGCTGACGCAGTAAAAGCGACCCTGGGCCCAAAAGGCCGTAATGTCATCATCGAGAAGAGCTTCGGTGCTCCGCTGATCACCAAAGACGGTGTATCGGTCGCCAAGGAAATCGAGCTTAAAGATCGTTTCGAAAACATGGGCGCGCAGCTGGTCAAAGACGTTGCCTCCCGTGCCAACGATGACGCTGGCGACGGTACCACCACCGCTACCGTTCTGGCTCAGGCTATCGTCAACGAAGGCTTGAAAGCCGTCGCTGCCGGCATGAACCCGATGGACCTGAAGCGCGGCATCGACAAGGCGACCATCGCCATCGTTGCTCAGCTCAAGGCGCTGTCCAAGCCATGCACCGACACCAAGGCCATCGCCCAGGTCGGCACCATCTCGGCCAACTCTGATCACTCCATCGGCGACATCATTGCCGAAGCGATGGAAAAAGTGACCAAAGACGGCGTAATCACCGTTGAAGAAGGTTCGGGTCTGGAGAACGAACTGTCTGTCGTTGAAGGCATGCAGTTCGACCGTGGTTACCTGTCCCCGTACTTCATCAACAAGCCGGACACTATGGTTGCCGAGCTGGACAGCCCGCTGCTGTTGCTGGTTGACAAGAAGATCTCCAACATCCGCGAAATGCTGCCGGTTCTGGAAGCAGTCGCCAAGGCAGGTCGTCCACTGTTGATCGTTGCCGAAGACGTTGAAGGCGAAGCCTTGGCGACTCTGGTTGTGAACAACATGCGCGGTATCGTGAAAGTTGCAGCCGTCAAGGCTCCAGGTTTCGGCGACCGTCGCAAGGCCATGCTGCAGGACATCGCTGTTCTGACTGGCGGTACCGTTATCTCCGAAGAGATCGGCCTGAGCCTGGAAACCACTACCCTGGAACACCTGGGTAATGCCAAGCGCGTCGTGCTGAACAAAGAAAACACCACCATCATCGACGGTGCTGGCGTTAAAACCGACATCGACTCGCGCATCGCTCAGATCCGCCAGCAAATCGGTGACACCAGCTCCGACTACGACAAAGAGAAGCTGCAAGAGCGTCTGGCCAAGCTGTCGGGCGGCGTTGCAGTGATCAAGGTCGGTGCCGGTTCCGAAGTTGAAATGAAAGAGAAGAAGGCCCGCGTTGAAGACGCCCTGCACGCAACCCGCGCAGCCGTCGAAGAAGGCGTGGTTCCTGGCGGTGGCGTTGCTCTGGTTCGCTCCCTGCAGGCTATCGAAGGTCTGAAAGGCGACAACGCCGATCAGGACGTCGGTATTGCTCTGCTGCGTCGTGCGGTTGAAGCGCCTCTGCGCCAGATCGTTGCCAACTCCGGCGACGAGCCAAGCGTTGTAGTCGACAAGGTCAAGCAGGGTTCGGGTAACTTCGGTTACAACGCTGCTTCCGGCGAATACGGCGACATGATCGAAATGGGTATCCTGGACCCGGCCAAGGTCACTCGCTCTGCTCTGCAGGCGGCGTCCTCGATCGCCAGCTTGATGATCACCACCGAAGCGATGATCGCTGACGTGCCTGACGACAAGCCAGCAGGCGGCGGCATGCCGGACATGGGCGGCATGGGTGGTATGGGCGGCATGATGTAAGCCGGCTTTACCCCTTAAGCGACACCCATAAAGAACCCCGCCTTGTGCGGGGTTTTTTTATGGGCTTATCTGTAGGTCGAGGCTCATTGTTGTACACAACCTCTGCACTGGTCGTGCCCATCGCTGCGCGTGGGCATGCATCCCGTGACGCTCCGCGTCGCAAATGGCACAGATTGCGGGCTCGGTGAGCCAAGTAAGCACGCTCCTTCGCTCCGGTTGCGGTCCCGGCTCAGCTGGCGTACTGAGGCATCAGATAACCTGAGTATGTTGTTGAAAGGTCAGCGCGAGAGCTGGACTGCCGCTTCGCGGCGCTCAGGCCTGTACAGAATGAAGTAATAAACCCCCAGACAAATCAACCAGCAGAACACCGCCGTCCAGAGGTTGTGCGACAGAAAGTGTGCACCCTGAAGCATGCGTCCTATGGAAAAGATCGTTCCCAGACTGAACGCCGCTATCAGCCCGGCTTTGGCCAGCTTTGGTTTGCGGTCGCGGAACATGAAGAACAGCGCGAACAGGGTAAAGCCGGTTGCGGCATGACCGCCAGGCCAGCAACGGCCGGGCTTGTCTGTGGCCGGGCGCGGACTGAGCAGTTCGCTGTAGGTTTCCTTTCCGCCAAACTCGGTCAGGCTCCACGGGCACTGCACGGAGGTCGCCACTTTGAGCGGTGTCACGAAACCGGTGGCGAGGGCCATCGACAGCACCAGACACCCCAGTTCTCGACGCCAGGGTATCAGGCGCTCGACCTTGAACGAGGCTGCGAAGCTGATCATCGCCACGACCCCAATGACCATCACCACCTGCTTGGCGCGATCGTGAAGCACATCCTCCAGGAAGTAGCTGTGTCTGCCGATGAACGCGCCGCTTGCGGGATCGAAGGCCAGCTTGGCAATGTCCATGTCCACCGGGGTCAGTTCCAGCAGGACCAGTATCAGCGCGGTGAGGGCAGGCAAGCCCAGGCATATCCAGAAGTTGAGCGGGCGGGAATGAGGAGGGGATGCGTCTTTCAACATGGCAAATCCAGATCGAGGGAACATAGGCCGCAGTCTTGAACGCACGGCAAATTGTTTCGGAGTGTGTCATGTGGATTGTGAATTATAGATGAAAAAATCGTTAGTCCATCTCGGCGCTGGCCCTCACGCCCACTTCGTCTTAAGCTGCGCCAGCCCAAACTGCATATGAGAGTGCTCCATGCGAATTCTTCTGGTTGAAGACAACCGCGATATCCTGGCAAACATGGCCGACTACCTGGGCATGAAAGGCTATACCGTCGATTGCGCACAGGATGGCCTCTCAGGACTGCATCTGGCTGCCACCGAGCATTACGACCTGATCGTGCTGGATATCATGTTGCCCGGCATCGATGGTTATACCTTGTGCAAACGCCTGCGCGAAGACGCTCGGCGCGACACGCCGGTGATCATGCTGACCGCCCGCGACCAACTGGACGACCGCTTGCAGGGTTTCCGCTCGGGCGCCGATGACTACCTGCTCAAGCCATTCGCCCTGTCTGAATTGGCGGCGCGTATCGAGGCGGTGTTGCGTCGCGCTCAGGGCGGAGGGCGTCGTACGCTGCAGGTGTCCGATCTCATCTACGACCTGGACACCCTGGAAGTGACGCGTGAAGGACGCATGCTCAAACTCAACCCGGTCGGCCTCAAGCTGCTTGCCGTACTGATGCAGAAGAGCCCGCATGTGTTACGCCGTGAAATTCTCGAAGAAGCGCTGTGGGGCGATGACTGCCCTGACAGCGACAGCCTGCGCAGCCATGTGCACCAATTGCGTCAAGTGATCGACAAACCGTTTTCCAAGCCGTTGCTGCAAACCGTGCATGGTGTGGGCTACCGCTTGGCCGAGGGCCGGGATGGAGTTTAAACAGAGCCTTGCCCAGCGGATCATCATTGCGTTTGCACTGATGAGTGCGCTGGTCGCCGGATCCTTTGCAATCGGCATCATTTCCACCGTCCACCTGGTTGAAGAAAAACTGATCTCTGCGGGCCTGGGGGGTGACCTCAATCGCCTCATGCTCATGGACAGCGTGAGCGACTGGAGCCACCGACCCAAACCTGACCAGCTGTTCTACTTTACCAATGGCCCTGGCGATTTCGATCTGCCCAAGGACCTGCGGCATCTGGAGCCGGGCTTCCATGAGGTGTTTCGCGGGCCGTTGTCTTACCACGCCATGATTGAAGTGGTCGACGGTCGACACTACGCGCTGCTGCAGGATCAGAGCGATTTCGAAGAGCGCGAGCGGGTGTTGTTTGCCGTGGTGCTGGTCGGGTTCGTGATGGCGCTGGCGCTGGCAGTGTTTCTGGGCTGGGTATTGGCTCGCCGCGTGATGGCGCCGGTTGTACGTCTGGCCAGACAGGTTCGCCACCGGGATCAGCTATTGGGCCTTGCCCCCCCTTTGGCACCTGACTATGCCGCTGACGAAGTGGGTGAGCTGGCAGTGGCCTTCGATGCCACGCTGGGCCGTTTGCGGCAGGCGTTGATTCGCGAGCGGATGTTCACCAGTGATGTCAGCCATGAGCTGCGCACACCGTTGATGGTGTTGGCCAGTTCCTGTGAGCTATTGCTCGAAAATCCGGCGCTCGACCAGCGCGCACGCCGGCAGGTAGAGCGCATCGGGCGCGCCTGTGAGGAGATGCGAGACCTGGTGCAGACGTTCCTCATGCTCGCCCGTACCCAGCGCGAAGACCCGGCCATGACACCCAAGGCGACATTGGTGGGCGTTGCTGAACAGCTCATCTCGCAATGGCGTGACCCTATCGAGGGCAAAGGGCTCAAGCTGACGTACAACCCGCCGCCGGACGGGCAGGTTTCCGAGATTCGCTACAACGCCACGTTCCTGCACGCGGTGATGGGCAACCTGCTGCGCAATGCGCTGCACTACACCGATCATGGTTTCATCACGCTGACGCTGCAGGCTGAAAGCTTTGTCGTTGAAGACAGCGGCGTCGGTATTCCTGAAGAAAAACGCGAGGCCATGTTCGAACCCTTCGTGCGCGGCAACGAGCAGAGGGGCGAGGGTTTGGGCCTGGGCCTGTCGCTGGTTCAGCGCATCTGCGCCAATCAGGGGTGGAGCGTGAGCCTGACGCCGATGGAGCCTCACGGTTGCCGGTTCAAGGTCGCGCTGAACGTTCCCAAGCCTTGAGCGACAGACGGTAATACGCTTGGAAACCGTCGTCATACGGATGTGGCGACGACAAGCCGCGTCTAAGTCTCTGAAATTTCTCGAAACACTTGGTGGCGTTATGTGACGTTTTTTTCACATTGAGATGACCTGACGACGACGGCGATCTGACTAATTTGTCGCCATTATCGTCAGGAGATGCTCTCATGAGCGACCGCATAGAACTCGAGTTTTCCCGTAAGTACGACAAAGACCATGCCCGCCAGTACCTCGAAAAGCATCAGGACGGTCTCTGGCGCAAACTGTCTCACCACCGTGATGAACAGTTGGCACGAAAGGCTTTGCACATGGTCGGAGACCCGGGACTTGTGTTGGATCTGCCGTGCGGGGCGGGTCGCTTCTGGCCGCTGTTGGCCGAAAAACCGAACCGTTCGATCATTGGCGCGGACAACTCCGCCGACATGCTGCGGATTGCATGCGAGTCTCAACCGGCCGATGTCGTGAAACGGGTACAACCCTTGCAGACATCTGCCTTTGCGATCAATCTTTCCGACAATGCCGTCGACAGCATCTTCTGCATGCGCCTGCTGCACCATGTCGGTCAAGCCAGTGATCGTATGGCTCTATTGCGTGAGTTTCAGCGTGTCACCCGTGACAGTGTGATTATCTCGTTGTGGGTGGATGGCAACTTCAAAGCCTGGAAGCGCCGAAAGCTTGAGCGCCAGCGCCATCAGGAAAATGGGCAGGAAAGTTACCAGAATCGTTTTGTGTTACCGGTAGCGACTGCAGAAGCAGAATTTGAAGAGGCAGGTTTTCGCATTCAAAAGCGAATGGATTTCCTGCCGATGTACGCCATGTGGCGAGTCTATGTATTACGTAAAAGGTGAGTAGATGGGTTTGCAGTCCTTGAAAGAACCAGTTGTGAATCCGGGAAAACACGGATTCAGCCATTTTTGGAGCCAACGCGGCGAGTGGGTTGAAGAGCCGAACGTGCGTCGTGGCGGCGAAAGTGGCGTGCAAAGGGTTTTTACCGAGGATGGGCAAACGCTCTATAGCAAACGTCAGACGGGTCATATTTACCGCAGTTGGTTGCACCCGCTCGGACGCCCCACGGTCCTGCGCGAGCGTGACGCCCTTGAAGGCCTGAGCAAAATCGGTGTGCCGGTGCCGAAGATCGTGTTCTGTGGGGCTGAACGCACCGAGAATGAGTGGCGGGCACTGCTGGTGACCGTTGCCCTGGAGGGGTTCGAAGAGTTCGACAAGTGGGTCGCCAGCGGCGGACGCGAACGTTACGGCGAGCTGTTGTACGAGCAGATGCTCAGCGAAATGGGCACAACGCTGGCGCGCATGCATTTGGGGCGCTGGCAACACAGTTGCCTCTATAGCAAGCACATTTTTGTCCGGGTCACGGGCGAGGGTGCCAGCGCCAAGGCCGAAGTCGCGCTGCTTGATCTCGAAAAGGGCCGTCGCCGCTGGACGGCTTACGGTGCTGCGCAACATGACATGAAGCAGCTAAAACGCCATTCGTCATTCAGCCCCGCAGACTGGCAGAAATTGGTCTACTTTTATCAAGCGGCGTTTGGCAGCTCTATCAAAGGTTTAGAGTCATGAAGCTCGAAATGGCTAGAGGTTTGTTCGTGTTTGCGGCGCTGGCGACGGCAACAGTCGCTATGGCAGCGCTTGAACAACCGGGCACCAAGATTCTTAGTGCCCAGCATGGTGAAGGGCATTGCCCTTTGCCCCGTGTGGCGAAAAGTGAGGCGGCAGTGAAGCCCGATCACGACCTGCTGCTCCTGATGTACAGCCTGGCCCAAGGCACGGGATCGAAAAATTGAACACATCGTTGATCTTAAAGGCCCCTGTCGGGGCCTTTTTTGTTGGGCAAGGATCATTCTGCAAGCATCAGCCCTGAACCTTTATGAATGCTTTGTCGGGTGTTGCCAGCAGCGTATAGACGCACGGCAGTACGATAAGCGTGAACAGGGTGCCGACTGACATCCCCGTCGCGATTACAGTGCCGATATCGAAACGGCTGACCGCTCCGGCGCCGGTTGCCACTATCAAAGGCACCATGCCGAATACCATTGCGGCCGTAGTCATCAGGACCGGACGCAGGCGAGTCGCCGCCGCTTCCTCAACCGCCTCTCTTGCCGACAACCCTTTGTCGCGGCGCAATTGGTTGGCGAACTCGACGATCAGAATGCCGTGCTTGCTGATCAGACCGATCAAGGTCACCAGTCCCACCTGGGTGTAGATGTTCATGCTCGACAACCCCAGAAACAGCGGAATCAAGGCACCGCAGATCGACAGTGGGACCGTCACTAGAATGACCAGCGGATCACGGAAACTTTCAAACTGTGCGGCCAGCACCAGAAAGATGATCGCCAGCGCCAACGCGAACGTTACCCACAGGGCGCTGCCTTCCTGCACATATTGCCGCGAAGCGCCTGCGTAGTCGTAGGCGAAACCTTCCGGTGCCTCTTCATTGGCAATCTGCCGGACCGTATCGAGCGCTTCGCCCATGCTGACGATGGGAAAGCCCTGAATGATGGCTGAGTTCAACTGCTGGAATTGATTCAATTGTCGCGGTCGTGCCCGATCAGTGACCGTAATCAGCGTCGACAGCGCCAGCAACTTGCCTTCGCTGTTCTTGACGTAATAGTTGTTCAGCCACCCCGGATTGTCGCGATAGGGCCGCTCCACCTGCGCGATCACCTTGTAGCTGCGGCCCTCGAGGGTAAACCGGTTGATCTCTGCCTCGGCCAGCAGGGTCGCCAGCGTCCCGCCCAGGTCCTGCATGGAGACACCCATCTGAGCCGCCTTGGCGCGATCAATGTCGACGACCACTTCCGGCTTGTCGAAGGCCAGGTCGATGTCCATGAACGCGAATTTACCGGACTCCGTGGCGCGGGTCTTGATCCGTTCGGCCACTTCCAGCAGTGCCGCGTAGTCGTTCGGGGTGTTGATCACGAACTGGAACGGCAGGCCTTCGCCAGTGCCGGGAAGCGACGGCAAGTTGAAACCGAAGATCTGCAGACCGGGGATGTCAGCCAGCCTGGCCTGGACGTGCGGGAGGATCTCCATCTGCGTCCGGCTGCGCTCATTCCAGGGTTTGAGCAGAAAACCCCCCACGCCGGTTTGCACGCCATTGAACCCGTTGATCTGGAACGATGAGTAGTACTCGGGAAACTCGCGAAACAGTTTCACGAACTGATCCGTATAGGTGTTGATGTAATTCAGATTAGTGGGTTGAGGCGAGGTGGCCATCATGAAAATGATGCCTTGGTCCTCATCCGGTGCCAGCTCCGATTTGGTGAAGGTGAGCAGGATCGGGATCAGGCACAACACAATGATGGCGAAGACGAAAACCACCGGCCGCGTGTCCAGCGTGGCATGCAGTACGCGTTGATAACGCACTTTGAGCGCGCCGAAAAGATGGTCGAGCTTGTGTGACAGCCCGCTGGGGTTCTGGTCATGACGCAAGAGCAGGGCACACATCATGGGCGAGAGCGTCAGGGCCACAATGCCGGAAATGACCACCGCGCCGGCCAGAGTGAGGGCGAACTCCTTGAACAGTGCGCCCGTCAGCCCTTCCAGAAAGCCGATGGGCGCGTAAACCGCTGCCAGGGTGATAGTCATCGACACCACGGGCATGGCGATCTCGCGGGCACCTTCAAGGGCGGCGTCGAAGGGCGTCTTGCCTTCCTCTATGTGCCGATGGATGTTTTCGACCACCACAATCGCATCGTCCACCACCAGACCGATGGCCAGTACCATCGCCAGCAGTGTCAGCAGGTTGATCGAGTAGCCCATCAACTGCATGAAGAACAGCACGCCGATCATCGAAAGGGGAATGGTGATGACCGGAATCAGCACCGAGCGCAGCGCGCCGAGAAACAGGAAGACCACCACAATCACGATCAGTACGGCTTCGACCAGCGTCTTGACGACTTCATGAATCGATGCCTGGATGAACAGTGTGGCGTCATAAGCGATGGATACTTTGAGGCTGGGCGGTAGCTGGCTTTCCAGCTCCGGCATGATGCGGCGCACCTCCTTGATGACGTCCAGCGGGTTGGCGCTCGGCGTGCCTTTGATGCCGATGTATACCGAAGGGATACCGTCGAACGAGCTGACCGAATTGTAGTTTTCTGCGCCCATTTCGACCCGGGCCACATCGCCCAGCAGGACCCGGCTGTCGCCGTCGGTTTTCAGCGGGATGGCCGCGAAGGCTTCGGCCGACTTCAGTTCGGTGGTCGCGTTGATGCTGGTGACCACGTATTCGCCCTTGATCTCACCCGCTGCAGACAAAAAGTTGTAGCGACGTACCGCGTCGGTGACATCGGCGGCTGTCAGGCCAAAGCCGGCGAGTCTTACCGGGTCCAGCCAGAGACGCATCGCGAACACTTGATTGCCGAGGATTTCAGCCTCGGCCATGCCCGGCAGCGTCGCCAGCTTGGGCTGGATCACCCGGGACAGGTAGTCGGTAATCTGTGGGTTGTTCAGCTCCGAACTGTAGAAGCTGATGTACATCAGCGCGGAAGCATCTGCCGCTTCCTTGCTCAATACCGGGTCTTCAGCGTCCTGGGGCAGCTTGTTCTTGACCTCGTTGGCCTTGGCGAGCAACTCGGTGAACAGCCGGTCGCTGTCGGCGCCTATTCGTGCATAGATGGAAATGATCGAGAAGTTCTGGCGACTGACCGACGTCATGTAGTCGATCCCCTCGGCGCTGGCCAGACTCTGCTGCAACGGCTGCGTGATATAGCCCTGTATGGTTTCCGCGTTGGCCCCGGGATAAGCGGTGGTCACCGTGATCAGGGCATTTTCCATCTGCGGATACTGACGAATGATCAGCTTGCTGAACGCTTGAACACCCAGCAGCACAATCAACAGGCTGATGACGGTTGCAAGCACCGGACGGCGAATGAACGGGTCGGTAAAGGCCATGAGGGTTCCCTGATCAGTCCGCGCGTGTTGGGCTTTTGGCGTCGCCGGACTGAGTGGCATCCGGTGTGACCGCAACGTGCGCACCGTTCGCCAGCTTCAACTGACCGCCGCTGACTACTTGATCGCCTGCCTTGATGCCCTTGCGGATCACCACCTTGCCTGCGCGATGTTCGCCCGTATCGACAAAGCGGCGCTCTACCATGAGTTGCTGTTCGCCCTGCGCATTCTTTTCGGGCTCGCCTTTCTCGGTTCGTTTGGGGACCACCACATACACAGAGTTGCCGTACAAGGTGTAAGTGATCGCGCTTTCCGGAACCACGATCTGGCTAGGCGCGCCGGGCAGAATGACCTGAAGGTCGGCAAACATGCCGGGCAACAATGTGTTCTCGGGGTTTGGGAGGGTGGCCCTGATCAGAATATTGCGTGTGGTTTCATCGACCTTGGGGTTGATCGCGCTGACCATTGCATCGAACGACTGGCCCGGATACGCGGACACACTGACTTGCACACGCTGCGCGACGGCAAGCTTCGGCACGGCCTGTTCTGGCACATAAAAGTCGACGTACAGGCTGCTCAGGTCCTGCAACGTCGCAATCACTGTGCCGCTGGCCAAGTAGTCGCCGACGTCCACCTGTCGAATCCCGATGGTGCCGCTGAACGGCGCGAGAATCTGTTTCTTCGCCAGCGAGGCCTTGAGTTGGGCAACCGTGGCGCTGGCTTTCTTCAGTTGTGCCGCGAGCTTGTCAAAGTCGCCTCGGGAAATCGCCTGATCGCCGACCAGCTTGCTGCCGCGTCCATGCTCGACCTGAGCCAGCCCCAGATCCGCCTCGGCTGTGCCCAACAGCGCCCGTTCGACGTCGCTATCCAACTGCAGCAAAGGCTGCCCTGCACGCACTTTTTGACCGGATTCGAACTGCAGTGCTTTGACCGTGCCGGCAATTTCCAGGCTCAGGTCTACACCTTGAAGCGCTTTCAACGTACCGATGGTGGGCAGCCGACTTTGCCACGGCTGCTCGACCGCCGTGACCACTGCGACGCTGACAGGCGGCTTGGGTGCACTGAACTGCTGAATCTGTTGATAAACGGAAAAGGCTTTGTAACCCGCAAGTGCAAGCACCACGAGCAACACAACGCCCAGCATGATCAACATGCGGCGACGCAACATACTCCACATCCTTGGGAAGGTTTGAAGCGGACGATTCCGCCAACACAGCGTGAGTCGCAGTATTCCAAATTCATTGAGTATTGCAAGGTTTTGCAAAGCTCTAACTATTGAACCGGAAGGGTCTCAACTTTTTTCAGGAAGTTTCCTACTTTCAACCTGGCTGAGTTGGCATAACCAGCCGTTTAAATAGCTGTTTGTATGTTTAGCAGCCATTTATATAACAGCAAGTCAGAAACGCTTAAAACAGGGCGTCATGCGGTGGTTAAGCGTGAGCAAGGTGCAGATGGTTATCCCAAAACCCGGCCGGAAGATCCAGCGGTTTGGCCAGCAGTTCCGGTTTGCGGCAATCGTAGAAACGGCAGCGGCCCTGGCCTGAGGTCACGATAAAACCGTCGGTCACGGCACCGACACCCGCACAGTCAGGCAAGGGCGCGTCCAGTTTCACGGCACCGCTATCCAGATCCCAGATAAAAAACCGATTGCCCCTGGGAGCGGTGAGCGCGACGAGGCGCAGGTCACTGTGTACCGCTACGCTGGCCGTGTAGTGATTCATGGCACGCAGTTGCGCTTCGGCCACAGGAAAGGGCTGAAAAGGCTGGCCCGGTCGCTTGATGGCCAGCAACTCGGACAATTCGTGCGAGTCGCCCATGTATTGCTGGCCGCAGACGATGGTCCCATCGCTGGCGATACCCATATGGCGCACGCTGTTCATTTGCTGGGTAAGGGTTTCCTTGCTCAGCAATGTACCGTCGCGTTGCATCAGGACCAGGCTGGGTTGCATCGCATCGAGATTCATCTCGACACGGCTTTCCGCTTCGGTACGGATACCACCGTTGGCAACCACAAGGGTTTCTCCGTCAGGCATCCAGGACACTTGATGCGGGCCAATGCCGTGGGTTGGAATCTCCGCTGTATGCACCAGTCGCTTATCGACGAATCGATACACGCCCAGCAACCCGCGACCGGGGTCGCGTGTGTCGTTTTCGGTGGCGTACAACCATTCGCCATCGCGATGGATGACGGCATGGCCGTAGAAGTGCCGGTCTGGCCGTGAGGTGATGGTCTGCAACAGACTGCCGTCATTCAGGTTGATCAGGTAGCTTTCAGTGCCGGGGCGGCGCGCAATGAACACCGCCAGCGGGAGGGAAGGGTGGTTGATGATGTCGTGGCAGCGCTGGCCCACCTGGGTGGCGAACACTTGCGTGCCGTCAAGCCGATAACCCACGGCGAAGTGCCTGCCTTCGGCGTCGTCTCGGGCAGAGAGCAGCAATGGCCCTTGGTCTTTGTGCTTGAACAGCGTCCATCCGCCCAGCGTACAGGCGCTAAACAACAGACTGCCAATGGCCATGATCTGACGTCGAAACATCACACTTACCTCTTGATCAATCGCCGTCGTTGGCGTTGAAACCCAACTGAATACCCAGCGCCTTGGCCAGTTCGCCTTCGTGCAGGCGATGAACCACGTTCAGGCTGTCGTAGAACGCATTGAGTTGCTGGCGTCCCGCTTCGGTGGCCAGCAAATCAGCCAATGGCGGTTTGAGCTCCGACAGCTGTTTGCGGCTGGCAGCGTAGGCGGTATCGATTTTGTCAGCCAGCGGTTTCTGCTCGGCGGGCAGCAGGCCACGCAAGCCCTTGTTGTCGACACCGGCCCACACGGTTTCTGCGCTGGCCAGACTGGCTTCCAGGCTGCTGAGCGAGGATTTGCTGCGCCACGCGTCGGCCTGAAACGGCTGTGGCTGGCCCTTGCTCTGGCGACCCAGTGGAGTGCCGAGTTTTTTCTTGAGGCTGTCCAGCGCCGTTACTTGAACCCGCAACAGCTCGGCAATGGCTTCGTGGGAGTCGGCGTAGCGCTGGTTCGGGAATTTACTGAGTTGCGCGAGCATGCCGTCGTTGCTGTTCCAGCGGCTGAGGATTTCCTCGGCCAGGGTTTTCTGGCGGTCACCGATGGCCATCAGCAGCGGGCAGTAACGGGCTTTTTGTTCGGCATTGGCCATGTCGATTTCGGCGTCGAACAAAATGTACTCGTAAGCCGACAACCCCTGTACCACGACGCTGGCCTTGGACAGCTCTTCGGCGTTAATCTGCGGCTGCGCAGTAACCAGCTGTTCCACCTGACGCCCTACCAGATTTTTCTTGTCCGGCCAGAACTGCACCTGCCAGGCGCGATTGCCCTCGGCCAGCGGCCCGATCAACAGCGGTTGCAGTTCGGCCCAGGACTTCTGCGCTTTCAGAAAGTCGGCGCGCGCCGTCGCCAGATCAGTCTTGCCCTGACAGAACGCCAGCGCGCTGCTAGCCAATTGACGGTCGGCGTCCACCCAACGGCTGTAGGTGGGCAGAATCACCTGTTTGGCGATGGCCGCAGACGTGACGGCTTGAGGGTCGGCTGGCGAGCAGGCTCCCAACGCAAGCGCCGCAAGGCTGGTCAGCAACAACTTGGGTCGGAACATGTCCGGCTCCTTATGCTTGAAAAAGGAAAAGATTCACAATGAATTCAGAAAGGCCAACAGTGCCTCGCGCTGTTCGGCATTGAATGCCAGAACCTGTCGCTGCGCCGCCTGCGCTTCGCCGCCGTGCCACAGTATCGCCTCAAGGGCATTGCGTGCGCGACCGTCGTGCAGCAGTTGCGTATGACCATTGACCGCAGCGGTCAGACCCAGCCCCCAGAGCGGCGGGGTCCGCCACTCACGACCGGTCGCCTGGAATTCCGTACGATTATCGGCAAGCCCTTCACCCATGTCGTGCAGTAACAGGTCGGAGTAGGGACGAATCTGCTGATTGGCCAACTCAGGCTCTGCAGCATCCGACCGGGTCTTGAAGGTCGGCGTGTGACATTGTTGGCAGCCTGCCTGGAAAAACAGGTTCTTGCCTGCCAGTACCTGTGGATCCTCCACGTTGCGGCGAGCTGGAACGCCGAGATTACGCGTGTAGAACTCCACGAGGCGCAAAATATTGTCGCTGACTTCGGGCTCGCCGTCCGGGCCGTTGCCGTTTGGCGCTGCCAGGCAATCGGTCTGAGCGGGGGTGCAATCATCGAAGCGGCGCAGGCGGGTGGTCAATCCCATGTCGCCGGAAAACGCATGCACGTTTTGCTGATTCAGATTGGGCTGTCCAGCCTTCCAACCGAAGCGTCCCATAACCACTTTTTGCTGTGCATCGTCCCAAACCCAGTTGGCGCGCCCCGAAATCCCGTTACCGTCTTTGTCATCCGGGTCTGCGTTGGCCAGAATCGCTTCGTCGGGGATGGCTTCAAGCAGCCCGAGCCCGATCATGGGCGGGGCTATCCGCGCGGAAACATGGGTATCGGGATGCAGCGGGCCATAGCCCAATTGAGTGATACGCAACGTGGGTTGGCGCAACTCGACAGCGGTGCCGTCACGAAACTTGACGCTCATCGCGTCGTACTCGACCCGAACCTTGCCCTCCGGCGCGACGCCGGGGTTGGACATGTCTTGCAGTTGTCCGCCGTAGACAGGCTCAGGCAACACACCGTTGCGCCGGATCAGGTCGGCGAATTCAGGATTGTCGGGTATCGACAACCTGACCAGCATCGACACAGCGTTGGTGTCACCGGCTTCAGGCGGGTGACCACGGCCGTCCTTGATGTGGCAGTTCTGACACGCATTGGTATTGAACAACGGCCCCAAGCCGTCCCGGGCCGTCGTCGTCGAAGGCGCGATGACCCAAGGGCTGCGGAAGAAACTATTACCCACGCTGAAATCCAGGCGGCGCACCGGAGACAGATTGGCTGACGGCATCGAAAACGCATTCTGGTCGCTCTTTCTGACCGTCGCGCTACCGCCCGACAGCGCTTCGCCCGGTTCGGCGTGGGTGAAACGCGGGGCGTCATCGCACCCGCTCACGACCAGCGTCATGAGCAGTGCAAGGGATAGACGAAGCCGCGTAGCCATACACATCCTGCAAAGAGCCGAAAATCAGGGCGTGCAAGCTTATCAGCCTCGTGCAGTTTGAATAAGAGGGATTATCGTTTGCCGTCGTTGAGGCAATGTGTTGTTACGAATTCTCCGGGTCAGTGATGAGGTGTTTGATCTCGTCACTTTCCGTCTGAAGACGGAAATGATCGAACACCGTCAGCCCTTTATTGAGGGTCTTGCGCACGGCTTCGCTCTGTTCAATCAGCTCGTCGCTGGGGTGTTGCCATTGCTCGGGCGGCAAGGGTTTTGACCAGTCGAGCACTGCCTTGGGAAAGGCCTTCTTCGGCAGGCGCTCGACCCAGGCGGCGATGCGACAGGGCAGGGTCCAGCCGCTGCAGAACTGGATGAGCAGAAAGCCGAACAGGTAACGTAGATACCCGTGATCGTAGCGGTAGCCCTTGCGGCACATGTGGAAGAACTCGACGGTGCCTTCCTCCATGTTCTCGCCCATCATCGGCAACGGCAGTGCGCTGGGGCCTTCTTCCATGTAGGCGCGAATTGCCTCCCACTCACCGACCGCCATGCCGAGGGTGTAGCTCGGTACGGTCAGCCATACGACCTGCCCGTCTGATGCGTCCCGCAGGCCGATCATCAGTGCAAACTTCTGTTGAGTGCCGTACTCGGTCGCGACCATGCTGCTGCTGACGCAGGCGATGACGTCTTCCCACGGGATGAAGCGGGCAGGTTCGCCGCGTTTGGCGACGTAGGCGACTTCTCGGCGCTGGCGGTTGAAGCGGGTGGGGGGAATGTTGGAGTGGGGGTAGACGGCGTGGACGAAGCAGCAGAAATACATGAGTGCCAGACCACCCGCGAACCCCCAGAGATAATAATTTGGCAGAAGCAAAGTCACAAAGATTTCAAAAACAGGCGCTCCATATCTGAAATGATCATCAATCCCCAGTGCTATGGAGGCAAGTATAAAGAAAATAACAATAGAGATTACGGAACCAATGCTAACGCGGACTGCAAACTCTACTGTTGCGCAGCTTAGTCCAAAGTCCAAGTAAACTTCACTGGCATGCTGATGAAGGCTGCGTGAGCTGAAGGCTGCAAAACCCGTTGGCACCGGTCGTGGTGCAAGGTAGAAAACCTCAGTGCCAGATTCGTTTTCTGTATCACCCACTGTTGGCAGTCGGTCGTACTTGTTCTCAGGCATTTTCGCTGACCTTGTTTTTTTCAACCCAGTCGAAGTGATCGAACACCGTCAGTCCTTTACGAAGCGTCTTGCGCACCGCCTTGCTCTGTTCAATCAGCTCGTCGCTGGGGTGTTGCCATTGCTCGGGCGGTAAGGGTTTTGACCAGTCAAGCACTGCTTTGGGAAAAGCCTTCTTCGGCAGGCGCTCGACCCAGGCGGCGATGCGACAGGGCAGGGTCCAGCCGCTGCAGAACCGGATGAGCAGAAAGCCGAGCAAGTAACGTAGATACCCATGATCGTAGCGGTAGCCCTTGCGGCACATGTGGAAGAACTCGACGGTGCCTTCTTCCATGTTCTCGCCCATCATCGGCAACGGCAGTGCGCTGGGGCCTTCTTCCATGTAGGCGCGAATCGCCTCCCACTCACCGACCGCCATGCCGAGGGTGTAGCTCGGTACGGTCAGCCATACGACCTGCCCGTCTGATGCGTCCCGCAGGCCGATCATCAGTGCAAACTTCTGTTG
>NZ_RBTP01000027.1 GCF_003702045.1 Pseudomonas viridiflava | reverse complement strand
AGGTTGTGGGGGCTGCATACGAACAATCTGGGGGCGCAGGATGATCCAGAAGAAGCATTCAACTCGTGGAGCGAAATTATAAACAGAAATAAATGGCTACGTCCAAAAAACAAGGCTCCCTACGCTTCTCTCGTAGAATTTCATTATGGCGAAGCCAGTTACAAGGATCTTGATTAATGCGTCTAAATTTTCTGCTTTTCAGTATGCTACTAATTGCCTGTAGCGCCGCCAATGCCATATCGTTACGAACAAAGGGTACTCAGTTGGATACTTTGAAAAACGTAAGCTCCAAGCTTGAATTTATCTGTAGTTATGAAAAAATTCCGTTAGCATCTGCAGATACAGATCTTCTCTTTCAGTATGCGCGCTGGTTACAAAAAAACAATCAGCTCAAGCAGGACAATACGGTCGATACTGAGATCGAACGTCTTTACCGTATTGCGTCCGAGAATAACCACTACAAAGCCAACGTAAATCTTCAGAATGGCACAGCGCGAGGACAATTCAATCTAAGAGGTGATGAGGCACTGCGGCTCAGTCAGCAGTTGATCGATGCGAAAGTTGCAACTGGATATTATTTAATTGCCACCTACCTGCAGCGGGGCGTTGCAGGGCTGCAGCAGGATTCGGAAATGGCACTGCGTTACTATCGAAAAGCTGCAGACGAGGGAAGTGCGCAAGCCCAAGGTTATTTGGCTGAAAAACTTGAAGCATCCAATGTTGCGCTTGATGTGGCCCGGGAGATGCGTCGATGCGCGGCTAAACAAGGTAACGGTGATGCGGCAGTCTCATTAGGGGTTGATTTATCAGAAAGTGAAATTTATAGGGAAGCGTTAGAAGCATTCCAACTTGGCGCAGCAGCAGGAAATGAAACTGCGGCATCATTTTTGAGCAAGGGTTTTCTCGGGCCTAAATCAGATAATCGCATGTACTATCTAGCCCAAAATGAAGATTTAGACCGAGCAGAACGCTATAAGCAGATTAGCAAACTCTTAGGGGGCTGGTCCTATGCCAATCCCACAGTCCCCGAAATTAACGACATCGTTCCCTTGCCGCCCGCCAAACTTCCCGCCTGG
>NZ_RBTP01000059.1 GCF_003702045.1 Pseudomonas viridiflava | reverse complement strand
GACTGGTCGATGAGCCTGGGCGTGGACGCAAGTCATCGTTGCCTGAGGAAACGGTTCGCAGGGTCTTGGAACAGGTCACCCGACCCCGCATCGGAGAACCGCGCTGGAGCTGTCGGAGCATGGCAAGGGCAGCGGGTATTTCCTCGACCACCGTCCATAAGTTGTGGGCTGCCAATGATTTAAAGCCTCACCTGACGCGCACATTCAAGTTGTCCAACGATCCGCAGTTTGAGGAGAAATTCTGGGATGTGATCGGGCTCTATCTGGCTCCGCCGGACAAGGCTTTGGTGTTGTGCTGCGATGAGAAAAGTCAGGTTCAGGCATTGGAGCGAACACAGCCGGGTTTACCTTTGGGCATCGGCCATATCCAGACTAAATCCCATGATTACACCCGCCATGGCACGGTTACGTTATTCGCCGCACTGGATTACCTCCAAGGGAAATTGATCAGCAGCATCGAGCGTCAGCACCGGCATCAAGAGTGGCTGGCCTTTCTCAAGAAGATCAATAAAGAAACGCCCAAGCACCTCCAGCTTCATCTGATCGTCGATAACTACGCTACCCACAAGCATGCCGCAGTGAAAGCCTGGCTGGCGAAGCATCCGCGTTTTCATATTCATTTCACACCAACCTCCAGCTCTTGGATGAACATGGTTGAGCGCTTCTTTCGAGACATTACCGTGTACTTGCGTGACGGCAGCTTTGCCTGCGTGCGTGAGTTAGAAAGCTCCATCACAACGTTCATGGCGTTACGCAATGCTCAGCCGACCCGGTACGTTTGGAACGCAAAGGGAGAAGATATTTTGAACAAAATTCAACGTGCGCGTGAGGTGCTTGAAGCCGCGCAAGGAAAGTAAGCTATTTCGAAAACAGCACACTAGGGGGTAGGCAGGGTTTGTAAAAGTGCCCTAAGTACACGATTAGGAATTACCTCGGGCAGCATGTGACCTTGCGCCCGAGCATCACCCTCAATGAGCCACTTCATTATAGTCACCGCCACGATCTGAACGATCCAAAAGGTTAGGTGCCGGTCTCGAATGCCTGCTTTCACCGCTTAACCATGCGAAAGACTTGCCAGACCGAATGCAAGTGACTGGTCACATCGAATGCACATACATGCTCACGTGTGCAATTACTCAGATTGACGCACTCACGCTGTCGGAAGTCGAAAGTAATGTACCCGCTCCATGAACCTCACATTCAAAGCACTAAGCTAATGCCAGATGCTGGGCTCCCGATACTCTCAGGAGCCCGTGCGCCATGATGCGACCCGACGCCAAAGTCGAAAAAGTGTACCTCTATCCCAAACCTGTGGACTTTCGA
>NZ_RBTP01000034.1 GCF_003702045.1 Pseudomonas viridiflava | reverse complement strand
TAGAGGTACACTTTTTCGACTTTGGCGTCGGGTCGCATCATGGCGGGGCTGGCTCCAGAAAGAGATCGGGAGCGAAGCATCGGGGATCAAATGCGGGCTTGGAATGTGGGGATCATGGATCACTTACAATCCAAACGCCGCCTTGAAAGATCAAAGTTGTGAGGAACGCTACTTTTGCGTGCCAGTTGAACGCATTTACTAGCGCCCCCAAGACTTTTTTCGATGCAGACCTACTAAGCAATCCACGTACGGATCAATTACGCTAGATGAGGGCAAGCAAAATAGAATGTACTGGACAGAGGCTGCGGTACGTAATCGGCATACCTAACGACTTCTCACTGAGCCTCTGACCAATACCGCAACCTACATATTGAGGGCCTTATAAATCAAAGCCTGTTTATTTTTTGATGGAATAATTTAATGCAAAAAAACGAAATTACAACGAAGCTTATTGCCACGACACACCTAGCCACAAAAACACTAAAATCGAAAAAGTAATTAAGAAGAAGCGCTATCCACACTGAGTGGAAAGCAGCGCACGCAATGGCAAACAAATAAACTCTTGCCCTTGAAATAATTTGTCCAATTTTTTGTTGATTCACTGTTTTTGCATTCCATCTATTGTAATAGCGTCAGCGGTCCGATCTAGAATTAATACGGGCACTGACGTATTTCTATAAGCACGAACATAATCAGTTCTAATATATCTAAATAGGCGCCAAGAATCTGGTTTTAAAACCAGCTTGGTCACACCATATACAGACATCGCGAGGTCGGCTGAACCGTAGGCCATATTTCCTTCTCGTGCTTCGTAACCAACAGCTTTTGCTGCTGCTTGGTATCCCTTTCTGACTGGGCCTTCTGTATCACTACGCCCCTCCCAAAGGTTGCGTCCGTTTTCATAAACGTTATTTGCACCATGAGCCATAATTGGTACACCAGCAACGAGGCACAGTGTGCCGACAGAGCCATAGCAAATTCCCGCACCTGCTACGAATTGCATTGCCCCAGCGATGGCTCCAACGCCTTTTTTGGCAACCTCCAATGACTGGGCAAACAAGCTATTTTGTTCATCTTTTATTTCTTTTAGCCCCTGCTCTGGACTTTTTTTACCTTCAGAAACATCATTAATAATACTTTTAGCGTAATAGGCGACTTCACGATTGAATTGCAAGCGCAGCGTGCCGTCTTTAATATGCCTAATACCTAATGTACAGGCTTGCTCACCTAGCTTTCTAGCGGCAGCACTAACCATCAAATAATTTGTACAGCTTTCGTCCGTTGGTTTCACTCTTCATTTCCTCCAGATAGTATGTCTGCGATCAGTCATAAATCCGCCCATCAAATTAATTTTCTCGTTTTATCTATTACCCCCAATCCATTTACTTACGCAAATGGCTTATTCGCAGTCCTGTCCCAACCACCAGAAACGATACCGGCACTACCACCGTCAGCACGCCGCTGTTGTGAATATTCAAATTTAATGCGGCCGTAATTCAGGTTTACTACTTCTATAGGAAAACCTGATTGGTCGGAACCTTGACCACTTACCAATGAAATCAGCACTTCTTCAAGAACGATATCCAGATACTTGAATTTTTCAGTTCCTGCACGGTGGATTCGAATGGTCACATTTTTGATATGCGAGCCCCTACAGCAAAGCTCAAATAGCTTCGGGGTGGCTCGATCCACATATTTGCTAATCTGGAAATCGCCAAGGGATACCCCTCCAGCAGTAGCTCCCCCACTGGAGCTGGCAGTCTGACTGATGGACTGCATGGCATTGTAATGGTAGGAAAGTAATTCGACCCAACCTTTGTGCCCATCGTCAAGAGACTCGCCCTCAACACCATCAACCTTCATAAACGCATCAAAAGACATAAAAATCCCTTTTTTCAAAAAAATGTAAATTTAACCCACATTTCAATACCACTGTCGAATTCTACAATCAGCATACTCGCCCCATCCGTGTAGCGGCCTAATGATCCCGGACACCTCTATAAGGGCGATATGATTCTACAACCTGGCAACCCTAACTAAATCGGACTCACCTGCCCGACCTCAGCCACCACATCCCCCGTGGTCAACCAAAACGCATACTTCCTGAACCGCTCATGGTTAGCCACCTTCAAAAAAGGCTGCAGCCCCATCTCGGTGATACCCGCCTCGTATTTTTTCCAGCTGCTGATGCTGATCCCCACAATCTCGCAGAACTCGGTCTGGGTCAGGCCTTCCTTCGTGCGGATGGCTTTCATTTTTGCTGGCAGATCCACTTTCTGTTTTTCCTGTTGACAGGTTCCTTGCAAGGAACTAAATTAGTTCCAAGAAAGGAACTTTTACACTGCATGCTCAACAGAGATTATCAGAACACCGCTCGTAACCTGCACAGCCTGCGTAACCGCAGGTGAGCGGCCAGCCACTGCCATGTAAAAACCGCCGAACCCTCGGCCCCTAAACCAGCACACCCAACCCAAAAACAGCGCACAAGCGCCAACGGGATCGGCTTGCCCGGGAAAAGCCCAAAGCCCCGCGTTATCCACTATCCAAGGAGGTCTTCCATGACAAAAATCACGCTGCACTGCCTGTCGCAACTGCAACCCCGCCCCGAACACGCCACCGATCACACCGGCAAACGTCGAGGGACGTTGACGGCGATTGCGTGGTGTCGTTCAAGCCGCTCAGGGAAAGGCACTGTCTGGGTGTGTCGCTGTGATTGTGGGCTGTTTGAATATCGACGGCCTGGGACATGGGCGACTCGGGTTTCGCCTGATGACATGTGTGATACGTGTCTGCGGGGCAAGGGGCCGAATGCCAGAGAGACCGCTCCAGAGCGGTTAAATCGGTGGGTGGATAGCTTGCATGATCTCGGCCTGAACGAGGCGGAGATTGCTCATATTCAGGCGCCGGGCATGATGGTGGAAACCAGAGGCAGAACGCTTCTGGAGATACGGGAGCAACTGGCTGAAAAATCTCGTGGATGCGCTGACGCTTCCAGTATCAGGGCCTAGGTAAGGGGCGCGGGAGGAATGTGCAGACGGAATTCCCGCTTCCGGTTACACCTCAGCGCGTTGGCCCAACACGCATTTCGCCGCTCTGGATTGTCTCCTTCAGGTTGACGGACAAACCTTTTTCAAGTGCTTTTTCAACTCGGGACCGGACATTAATCTAGC
>NZ_RBTP01000041.1 GCF_003702045.1 Pseudomonas viridiflava | reverse complement strand
AGCGACACGCCCAAGGGCGCGACGGCCAGTGCTCAACTGTACAGCCTGGTCGAGACTGCCAAAGCCAACGGCCAGGAGCCCTATGCGTGGCTGCGCCACGCACTTGAACGTTTGCCAACGGCGACATCGGTAGAGGATTACGAAGCCTTGCTGCCGTGGAACTGCGAACCTCGACTTCACAGCTAAGCGCTTTACCTATCTTTAGCCAAGTGAGGTTTATGGAGCGCTT
>NZ_RBTP01000060.1 GCF_003702045.1 Pseudomonas viridiflava | reverse complement strand
CCTCCAGCGCGAGCACAGTCACTTCACGCACGTGGGCCTGAGCCTGTAAGCGGGCTTCGATCTCACCCAGTTCGATGCGGAAGCCGCGAATCTTCACCTGATGGTCGATGCGCCCCGCGTATTCGATGCCCCCGGACGCGCGATAACGCGCCAGGTCGCCGGTGCGGTACAAACGTCCGCCATCAGTTGAAAACGGATTGGGTACGAAGCGCTCGGCGGTCAGCGCGGCACGGTTGTGGTAACCCCGTGCCAACCCCGCATGGCCGATGTGCAGCTCGCCGCTGCAACCCTGAGCGACCGGATTGAAATCGGCGTCCAGCACGTACCACGACAGGTCCGGAATCGCCTCGCCAATCGGGCTCGCAGGGTTCTGCGTGTCGGCCTGAGTGATGGGTCGATAGGTCACA
>NZ_RBTP01000005.1 GCF_003702045.1 Pseudomonas viridiflava | reverse complement strand
CGCCATCAGTTGAAAACGGATCGGGTACGAAGCGCTCGGCGGTCAGCGCGGCACGGTTGTGGTAACCCCGTGCCAACCCCGCATGGCCGATGTGCAGCTCACCGCTGCAACCCTGAGCGACCGGATTGAAATCGGCGTCCAGCACGTACCACGACAGGTCGGGAATCGCCTCGCCAATCGGGCTCGCAGAGCTCTGCGTGTCGGCCTGGGTGATGGGTCGATAGGTCACATGAACGGTGGTTTCGGTGATGCCGTACATATTGATCAATCGTGGCGTTTGATCGCCAAAACGGTCAAACCACGGCGTCAGGCTGGTGACGTCCAGCGCTTCGCCACCGAAGATCACCGAGCGCAGCGCCAAGGGTTTTTCGCTCTCGCAAGCCACGTGCATCAATTGCTTGAACGCGGAAGGCGTCTGGTTCAGCACGGTGACCTGCTGTTCCACCAACAAGGCATGGAAATCTTGCGGTGAGCGACTGGTTTCACGCGGCACGATTACCAGACGGCCACCGTGCAGCAACGCGCCGAAGATTTCCCAGACCGAAAAGTCGAAGGCAAAAGAATGGAACAGCGTCCAGACGTCTTGTTCGTTGAAGGCGAACCAGTCGTCAGTGGCGGCAAACAGGCGCATCAGGTTGTGGTGTGCGAGCAGCGTGCCCTTGGGTTTGCCGGTCGAGCCGGAGGTGTAGATGACGTAGGCCAGGTTGTCCGGCGTGGTGTGGTTGACCGGATTTTCAGC
>NZ_RBTP01000050.1 GCF_003702045.1 Pseudomonas viridiflava | reverse complement strand
CCACCGCCTCTTGAACGGCGGTATGTTGAGCCAGCTTGGCCTCAATCTCGCCCAGTTCGATACGGAAACCGCGAATCTTGACCTGATCATCGTTACGGCCCAGGTATTCGATATTGCCGTCTGCCAGCCAGCGACCCAGGTCGCCGGTGCGGTACATGCGGGCGTTTGCCGCTGTGCTGAATGGATCGTTGAGGAAGCGTTCGGCGGTCAGGTCGTCGCGATTGAGGTAACCCCGCGCCACGCCCGCACCACCGATGTAGATTTCACCCGGCACACCCAATGGCACCGGCTGGCCCTGATCGTCCAGCAAGTAAAACTGGGTATTGGCCACTGGCTTACCGATGTGCGCGGCGAAACCGTTTTCACGGTCCATTGCCACCCAACTGGAATACGTGGTGGTTTCGGACGGGCCATAGAGGTTGCACAGGCGCTGAACCTGCGTCTGCTCGAACAACGATTCAACAAGACTGCGCTTGAGCGCCTCGCCCGCCACGTTAACGGTATGAACGCCCTGCCCCAGACC
>NZ_RBTP01000071.1 GCF_003702045.1 Pseudomonas viridiflava | reverse complement strand
GCTCGACGAATACTGGGACAAGGACGCACACTCGGCCCTCGATCGTCCTCCTGGCCCACAGCCTGAGCCCTACCTGGGCTCGCGGGGCAAGACGCCGCGCCAGGACATTTCCTGCATGCTGTCCGGCCCGGCCCTGTATGGCGTACATAAGAACTTTGCCATTGCCTGGAACAAGGAAACCGGCGAGAACCTGCTCACGGCGCGTAACGCCTTCGCGCCCCCCACGCACCTT
>NZ_RBTP01000076.1 GCF_003702045.1 Pseudomonas viridiflava | reverse complement strand
CGGGCACTCCGAGCGGGTCAGCGATGAAGTGGTGCTGCGCTTCGAATTCCCCGAACGCCCCGGCGCGCTCTTCAACTTTCTCAACCGCCTGGGCGGACGCTGGACCATTTCGATGTTCCACTACCGCAACCACGGCGCAGCGGATGGGCGGGTCGTGGCGGGGCTGGTGGTGCCCGAGGATGAGCGGCACCTGGTCAGCCAGGCCCTGACCGAGATTGGCTATCCGTATTGGGATGAGAGCGATAACCCGGCGTATCGGTTGTTTCTGGGCTAACGCCCCGGGACGCGGAGCGTGAGGAACGATCAAATGAGGCTAATGATCGTGCCCACGCTCTGCGGGGGCATGCATCCCCAATTGGCCTGTTAACGCCGCTCTAACTGCTAGACTCTTTCCGCCCCGATTCAAGAGGAAGACCCGCGATGGAATCCATCACCGCCCTGAAAACCCTACACATCGCTGCCATCACGTTATTGCTGCTCAGCGTTCTGGTGCTGGCCAGTGGCGTCATCAAGGTGCGCCTCGAAGGGGATGCAACCATCCAGACCCGGCTGCTCAAGCGCCCGCTGCTGTTTTTCTGGCTGCTGATGGCGGTGTGTCTGGCGATTCTGCCGTTCAGCGGCTGGTGGCTGGTGCACTCGTTGGGTCTGTCGCTGGGGCAGACCTGGGTGCTGAGCAGCAGCGTGCTCTACACCCTGGGCTTGTTCAGCTGGGTCTGGCTGGTGGCAAGGCTCAATCGTCTGCGCCTGGGCTCCAGAACGGACCGACGCGGTTTCACCTTGGCGCTGGCAGTGGTCAGCGTGGTGAGTTTTGTCGTGATCGCCGGCTTGATGGGCTTCAAGCCGGCGTGAGTCACCCTTGAATCAATGGCGCAGTGTGATGACCGGCCAGCCGCGCTGCTCGGCTTCGGCGCGCAGTTTCGGGTCGGGGTCGACCGCCACTGGGTTGGCTACTTGCTCCAGTAGCGGCAGGTCGTTCATCGAATCGCTGTAGAAATAGCTGTCCTCAAGGCTGAATGCATTCTCCTCCAGCCACAGGTTGAGCCGCGTGACCTTGCCTTCACGGAAGCACGGAATGCCCGTGGTACGGCCGGTATAACGACCATCGATCATCTCGCACTCAGTCGCCAGCAGCGTCTCGATGCCCAGCCGTTCCACGATGGGTGCTGTCACGAAACGGTTGGTGGCGGTGATTACCACCAGTTTGTCACCCGCCTCGCGGTGCTTGGCGATCAGCTCCAGCGCTTTGGGCAGCATGATCGGTTCGATGCAATCGCGCATGAACTCGCGATGCCATTGCGCCAACTGATCCATATCGGTAGCCCCCAGAATCTCCAGCGTGAAGTTCAGGTACTCGGTCATGTTTAGCGTTCCGGCCAGGTAATCCTGATAGAACTCGTCGTTGCGCGTCTTGTACGTCGCGGTATCGAGAATGCCACGTCGGCACAGGTAATCACCCCAAGCGTGATCGCTGTCGCCACCCAGAAGCGTGTTGTCGAGGTCGAATAGAGCCAGGCGCATGCGGTTACTCGCTGAATTAGCTGAAAAAAGAGCGTCAGAATACGAGGTTTTCACAAGTCTTCACATAAGGTGATAAGCCTCGTTGCCGGTTTGATCGGCTTTGTGGAACAATGCGGCGACATGCGTCTGCGAGGTTGTTGCCGTGATCGACCCCGATGGTTTCCGTCCTAATGTCGGGATTATTCTGACAAACGATGCTGGTCAGGTCCTATGGGCCCGGCGTATCAACCAGGATGCCTGGCAGTTTCCGCAAGGGGGAATCAACCCACAGGAAACGCCGGAAGACGCGCTGTACCGTGAGTTGAATGAAGAAGTCGGGCTTGAACGACATGATGTGCAAATACTTGCCTGCACTCGGGGCTGGTTGCGTTATCGTCTGCCGCAACGCCTTGTCCGTACCCATAGCCAACCGCTGTGCATCGGTCAAAAACAGAAATGGTTTCTCCTGCGCCTGATCTCCAACGAGCAGCGGGTGCGGATGGATCTGACCGGGAAACCGGAGTTCGATGGCTGGCGTTGGGTCAGCTATTGGTATCCGCTAGGCCAGGTGGTGACATTCAAGCGCGAGGTGTATCGACGCGCACTTAAAGAGCTTGCCCCGCGCCTCTTATCGCGCGACTGACACGGAGTTCGACCCCGAGCCATGCTCAATACGCTGCGCAAGATCGTCCAGGAAGTTAACTCCGCCAAGGATCTCAAGGCGGCGTTGGGCATTATTGTGTTACGCGTCAAGGAGGCTATGGGCAGTCAGGTCTGCTCGGTCTACCTGCTCGATGCCGAAGCCAACCGTTTCGTGTTGATGGCCTCCGAAGGCCTCAACAAGCGCTCCATCGGCAAAGTCAGCATGGCGCCGAACGAAGGCCTCGTCGGTCTGGTCGGCACGCGCGAAGAACCCCTGAACCTCGAAAACGCTGCCGATCACCCCCGTTATCGCTACTTCGCCGAAACCGGCGAAGAGCGTTATGCGTCGTTCCTGGGCGCGCCGATCATCCACCACCGGCGCGTGGTCGGGGTGTTGGTGATCCAGCAAAAGGAGCGTCGCCAGTTCGACGAGGGTGAAGAAGCCTTCCTGGTCACCATGAGCGCGCAATTGGCGGGCGTTATCGCTCACGCCGAAGCCACTGGCTCGATCCGTGGTCTGGGTCGCCAGGGCAAGGGCATCCAGGAAGCCAAGTTCGTGGGTGTGGCCGGATCGCCCGGCGCTGCGGTCGGCGTGGCCGTCGTCATGCTGCCGCCTGCCGATCTGGAAGTGGTGCCCGACAAGACCGTCACTGACATCGCCGCCGAGCTTGCGCTGTTCCAGACCGCACTGGAAGGCGTGCGCAATGACATGCGCACCCTGTCCGCCAAGCTCGCCACGCAATTGCGTCCCGAAGAGCGCGCGCTGTTCGACGTTTACCTGATGATGCTTGACGACGCCTCGCTGGGCAGCGAAGTGACCAATGTCATCAAGACGGGCCAATGGGCGCAGGGCGCATTGCGCTCGGTGGTCAATGAGCACGTCAAACGTTTCGAACTGATGGACGATGCCTACTTGCGCGAGCGGGCTTCGGACGTCAAGGACCTGGGTCGCCGCCTGCTGGCCTATCTTCAGGAAGCGCGTCAGCAGACGCTGGTCTACCCCGACAATACGATTCTGGTCAGTGAAGAGCTGTCGCCGGCCATGCTCGGTGAAGTGCCGGAAGGCAAGCTGGTGGGGCTGGTCTCGGTGCAGGGTTCGGGTAACTCGCACGTCGCCATTCTGGCCCGGGCAATGGGTATCCCCACGGTCATGGGCCTGGTGGACTTCCCGTACTCCAAGGTCGATGGCATCGACCTGATCGTTGACGGTTACCACGGTGAGGTCTTCACCAACCCCAGCGACATCATGCGCAAGCAGTTCGGCAAGGTCGTGGAAGAAGAGCGTCAGCTTTCCCAGGGCCTCGATGCTTTGCGTGAACTGCCCTGCGTGACCCTCGACGGGCATCGCATGCCGCTCTGGGTCAACACCGGCCTGCTCGCCGACGTGGCACGTGCTCAACAGCGCGGTGCCGAAGGTGTGGGTCTGTATCGCACCGAAGTGCCGTTCATGATCAACCAGCGCTTCCCGAGCGAAAAGGAACAGTTGGCGATCTACCGCGAGCAATTGGCCGCGTTTCACCCTCTGCCGGTGACCATGCGCAGTCTGGACATCGGCGGCGACAAGTCTCTGTCCTATTTCCCGATCAAGGAAGAGAACCCGTTTCTGGGCTGGCGCGGCATTCGCGTCACCCTCGACCACCCGGAAATCTTTCTGGTCCAGACTCGCGCGATGCTCAAGGCCAGCGAAGGCCTGAACAACCTGCGCATCCTGCTACCGATGATCTCCAGCACCCATGAGGTCGAGGAAGCGCTGCACCTGATCCACCGTGCCTGGGGCGAGGTGCGCGACGAGGGGACTGACGTGCCGATGCCGCCGGTGGGCGTGATGATCGAAGTCCCGGCTGCGGTCTACCAGACCCGCGACCTGGCACGTCAGGTGGACTTTCTGTCGGTCGGTTCCAACGATTTGACCCAATACCTGCTCGCGGTCGACCGCAACAACCCGCGTGTGGCCGACCTTTACGATTACCTCCACCCTGCAGTGCTGCAAGCCTTGCAAAGCGTGGTGCGTGATGCACATGCCGAAGGCAAGCCGGTCAGTATCTGCGGTGAAATGGCCGGCGATCCGGCCGCCGCGGTGTTGTTGATGGCGATGGGCTTTGACAGCTTGTCGATGAACGCCACCAACCTGCCGAAAGTGAAATGGATGCTGCGCCAGATCAACCTGAGCAAGGCCAAGGATCTGCTGGCCCAACTGATGACCAACGACAACCCGCAAGTCATCAGCAGCTCCCTGCAACTGGCGCTGAAAAACCTGGGGCTGTCACGGATGATCAATCCCGGGTCCGTGAAGGGCCACTAAGCTGTCTGTCGATCGTTCTCATGTGTTGTTCATGGGTATACGCAGTCTTACAGCCCCACGGTCAGTACTCACAGCCTCAGCTCAACCTCCCCCAACCGTCCACCTTGCGGCCCGAAGCTGTGCTCGATCATCTGCCGTGTACCATCAGCGTTGACGATCAGCACGGTGCTGGCGCGGGTGCCGTAGTTGGGGCTGGCGATGAACACGCTGGACAGCAGCTTCTCGGTAGCAAGGCCCACGCCGGTTTCAGGCAGCTCGGCGTCTGCGGCGGGCTTAGGATCCTTCAGCAGGCCCAATAACGCCTTCGGTTGCGGGTCTTTCAGTTGTGCCGCCAACGCTGCCCGGGCCTTGATGAGCTTGGGCCACGGCGTGTTCAGACCAGCATTGGACAGGCCATAAACGCCTTCGCCCAACCGTTGCGGCGTGGGAACGGTCGAGTTCAGGTAATACAACTGCTCGGCATCACCCGCCAACAGATTGAAACCGGTGTACTCACCGGCCCGCGCGGCGACCTCACCGACGTAGTCTTCAAGCGATTGCTCGCCCGCCAGAAACTTCGCCACCAGCTCACCCCGCGAGCGCAAGCCCAAGGGCTGGCCTGGGTCGCGAATATTGGTCACGGCGGCAAAGCGCCCCTGTGCGTTGATGCCCATCCAGGTGCCGCCAGCTTCCAGATCCCGGCCGGCATACACATTGGGCATGTCCTCCCACTGACTCAGCGGCCGGGTAGGGCGCGCATAAAATTCGTCACGATTGGCCGCCACAATCAGCGGCTGGGCCTGGGACGGGCGCCAGGCGAATACGATCAGACACATTCGGTGCTCCTTTTTTCCTGAACTGTACGCAGCTTTGATCGGTGTCTGCTAGAGCAACAGGCCGGGCTCCGGTAACATGCCCGCCTGATTCAGTCGCCCACAAGGGCGTTCCAATTGAGGAGTCGCAATGCTGCCTTACCCGCAGATTGACCCGGTAGCCGTCGCTATCGGCCCGCTGCAAATTCACTGGTACGGATTGATGTACCTGGTCGGGATCGGTGGTGCCTGGCTGCTGGCGTCTCGTCGCCTGAACGCGTTCGACCCGACCTGGACCAAGGAAAAACTCTCTGACCTGATTTTCTGGCTGGCGATGGGCGTGATCGTCGGTGGACGGCTCGGCTATGTGTTGTTCTACGACCTGTCGGCTTACCTGGCCAATCCGTTGCTCATTTTCGAGGTCTGGAAAGGCGGGATGGCGTTCCACGGTGGTTTCGTCGGGGTGATGATCGCGGCCTGGTGGTTCGGCAAACGCAATGGCAAAAGCTTCTTCCAGCTGATGGATTTCGTCGCGCCGCTGGTACCGATTGGACTGGGTGCCGGGCGTATCGGCAACTTTATCAATGCCGAGCTGTGGGGCAAACCGACCGACGTGCCGTGGGCAATGGTGTTCCCGCCGTTCAGCGACCCGGCACAACTGGCGCGCCATCCGTCGCAGCTGTATCAGTTTGCTCTGGAAGGTGTGGCACTGTTCATCATCCTCAATCTTTACGCGCGTAAACCGCGCCCGACGATGGCCGTTTCCGGCATGTTCGCGCTGTTTTACGGCATTTTCCGCTTTGTGGTCGAATTCGTCCGCGTGCCGGACGCACAGCTGGGTTACCTGGCGTGGGGCTGGGTCACGATGGGGCAGATTCTGAGTCTGCCGATGATCATCGCCGGTCTGTTGCTGATCTGGTTCGCTTACAAGCGTGCGCCATCCGCTACCCGCCCAGCGGTCTAATACCGAGACGCCGGGTGACCAAGCCCGGCGGTTTCAACAATGCAGGTGATTTATGAAGCAATATCTGGAGTTGGTCGCGCATGTGATCAAGCACGGTACCTTGCAGTCCAACCGTACCGGCGTGAACACCATCAGCTTTCCGGGTGCGATGCTGCGGTATGACTTGCAGGAAGGTTTCCCGGCAATCACCACGCGTCGCATGGCATTCAAGTCGGCCATCGGCGAAATGGTCGGTTTTCTGCGTGGCGTGAGCAATGCGGCCGAATTCCGTGAACTGGGCTGCAAGGTCTGGGACCAGAACGCCAACGAAAACGCCCAATGGCTGAACAACCCGTTCCGCAAGGGCGAAGACGACCTGGGCGAGATCTACGGTGTGCAATGGCGCAAGTGGCCTGCTTACAAGCGTATCGATGCGGCCAATGCTGCGGCTATCGAGCGGGCGCTTGGTCAGGGTTATCGCCAGATTGCCGAGTCTGAAGAAGACGGCCAGGCGTTCGTGGTGCTGTACAAGGCCATCGACCAGATTCGTCAGTGCGTCGACACCATCATCAACGACCCGGGCAGCCGCCGAATCCTGTTCCACGGCTGGAACTGCGCGCAGCTCGATGAAATGGCGCTGCCGCCGTGCCATCTCTTGTATCAGCTTCACCCCAATCCGCAGACGCGTGAAATCTCGCTGACGCTCTACATCCGTTCGAACGACCTGGGGCTGGGCACACCGTTCAACCTGACAGAGGGCGCTGCCCTGCTGAGCCTGATCGGTCGTCTGACGGGCTACACGCCGCGCTGGTTCACCTATTTCATCGGCGATGCCCATGTGTATGAGAACCACCTGGACATGCTTAATGAGCAGCTCACCCGCGAGCCGTTCCCAATGCCGAAACTGAAAATCTCCGACCGCGTACCGGAGTTTGCCAAGACGGGCGTTTATCAGCCGGAGTGGCTGGAGTTGATCGAACCGTCGGATTTCTCGCTGGAAGGGTACGAGCACCACCCGGCGATGACCGCGCCGATGGCGGTTTAAGCGCTGGGGATCGTTTTCGTTGGAGGGAGCGGACTTGTCCGCGAAAGCCAGTACACTCGATGACGTTGTCGCGTTTGAAACACAACATTCGCGGACAAGTCCGCTCCCACATTTTTCATCCATGAAGATGATGAGAGCGCAGCGTCGGGCCGATCAGTTGGGGGGTAGGTGATCAGGTCAAACCAGCACGATCTGGTTCTTGCCCTGACGCTTTGCCTGGTACATCGCAGCGTCGGCGCGGCCGTAGAGGGCTTCCAGGCTGTGGTCGTCCTGAGTCAGGTTGGTCAAACCCTGGCTGGCGGTGATGCTGAAGGTGCTGGTGCCGCACTGGAAACTCTGGCGCTGGATTTCGCGTTGCAGGCGCTCGGCAATCTGCATGGCCATTTCCGGTGCGCAGCCTGGGAAGACCGCTGCAAACTCTTCGCCGCCAATCCGTCCGAACAAATCGCCGCGTCTGAGCGCTGAGCGACCGCTTTCAGCGATGCGTTGCAACACGGTATCGCCTTCCTGGTGGCCGTAGGTGTCGTTCACCAGCTTGAAATCATCGATGTCCAACAGCAAAAAGGCCAGCGGCGTACCGTTCAGGCGCGCCAATTCGAACTCGCGCTGGGCGCACTCGAAGAAGTGGCGGCGGTTGCTGCTCTGGGTCAGCACATCCGTGGTCGCCAGACGTTGCAGTTCGTCTTCCAGGTGCTTCTTTTCAGTGATGTCTTCGGCAATGCCAACCACGATCAGGCGCTGTGCATCATCGGTCTGGCGGCTCACAAAGCATTTGTCGCTCAACCAGCGCACTTCACCGTCAGCGCGGATGATCCGGTATTCGCGATCTTCGATAGCGCCTTTTTCGATCACTTCGCTCAAGCTGCGCTCGGCGTAGTTCAGGTCGTCCGGGTAGATACTGTCGCGCCACTCGCTGTAGTCCGCCAGCAACAGCCCCGCTGAACGTCCGAAGATGCGCTCATAGGCCGGGCTTACGTAAATCATGCGCTGGGTTTCCCAATCGAACGCCCATAACACTGCATTGACGCTCACCAACAGCGAACTGAACAGTTGTTCACGTTCGCTCAAGCGCGCCACTTCTGCCTGAGCGTGCATCAGGGCAAGCAGGGTTTCGGCGGCGGCGGGCATTTCAGTGGTCGAGGCGATAAGGCTGTGCTTTTCCATAGGGCGACATCTCAAGCAGCGCGCAGCCAATGCTTGCACGCTCCACCGTTCAGAGCGGGAACGATGATCAGAGGAATTTTCAGGGGGGAAGTTCCGAAACCGGCGCGCCCGCAGTGGGCGCGCCGATCAACGGTGTCAGGCCTGGACCGGGCGCAGCGAATAGGTTTTCAACTGGTCGGCGAAGTCGCGCAGGGACTGAATGCCACTGGCTTCGGCTTCGTGAATCCACTCTTTCATGGCCGACAGCATGTCATGGCCATTACTGCTGGTCTTGACCCAGATCTGCTGCAGCGCCAAGCGCTTTTCATAGATCACTTTCAGTGCCTGGCTGTGTTCCAGCATGGTCTGGATACGCAGGTGGTGCTTGTCGTCCAGCAAGCTGGTTTCGCGGGACAGAAGGCGTTTGGCACGGTGGAACTGATGGCGGACCGATGCATCGGCCTTGGCCAGTTCCTGGGCAACCAGCGGGCCGATCACCACCTTGCGGTACTGGGCCATGATCTGGAAGCGGTTGTTGAGGATCGCCATTGCAGTGTCCATGTCCAAATGCCCTTTGCCTTCGACCCGGTGGGCGATGGGCGCGACACGTTGAACCTTGGCCAGACGCAGGAAACTGAATACCTTGATCCACGCCCAGCCCATGTCGAACTCCCAAGGCTTGACCGAGAGCTTGGCCGAATTGGGGTAGGTGTGGTGATTATTATGCAGTTCTTCGCCACCGATGATGATGCCCCACGGCACCAGATTGGTTGCCGCATCACGGCATTCGAAGTTGCGATAACCCACGGCATGGCCCAATCCATTGACCACGCCAGCGGCCCAGAACGGAATCCACATCATCTGGATCGCCCATACGGTGATGCCGATCGCGCCAAACAGCGCCAGATCGATGACTGCCATCAGGGCAATACCCAGCATCTTGTAGCGCGAGTACAGATTGCGCTCGATCCAGTCTTCCGGGCAGTTCTTGCCGTAGATGCGCAGGGTGTCTTCGTTCTGCGCTTCTTCGCGATACAGCTCGGCGCCTTTGCGCAGCACCGTGGACAACCCTTTGACGACCGGGCTGTGCGGGTCATCGACGGTTTCGCATTTGGCGTGGTGTTTGCGGTGGATGGCGGTCCACTCGCGGGTGTTCTGGGCTGTGGTCAGCCATAGCCAGAAACGGAAGAAATGCTTGAGCCCCGCGTTGAGTTCCAGGGAGCGGTGGGCTGAGTAGCGGTGCAGATAGACCGTGACGCCGACAATCGTCACATGGGTCATTGCCAGTGTGACTGCTATTACCTGCCAGACGGAAAGGTCGAGCAAACCGTTGTACCACATAGGCTGTTTGGCCCTCGTAAAAACACTCGTGAAGAAAAAAGTAACAACTGCATTATCACTGACATCACGCAGAAAACCAGTCACGCTTTTAGATAAGAGTCGCAGGATGTTTCTTGCTTTATAATTTCACCCCTTTCATAAGGCGTTGAGTTTTCTTATGACGGACTCTACTGACGGAGCGCTACGGACGGCCATTCTGTACGGCATGCTGTCCGTTTTGTGGTTATTGGCGTTCGACTGCCTGCTGCCCGTATTCATCGAAGAACCGGCTCGTTTGGCCATTGGGCAGCGCATTGGCGGCTACGGCTGGGTGTTAATGAGCGCGATCATGCTCTTCGTTGCGCGTGACCGTTTGATGAAATCGATGGCCGGTAAGGCACAGTCAGGGCACCCGCAGGACGATCATGACCGCCTGCGACTGGCGGCAGCCGTGTTCGACAGCACGCTGGAAGGCGTGCTGGTGACCAATGCGAAAGGGCAGATCGTTCACGTCAATCGCGCGTTCGTGGACATCACCGGTTACCAGCCCGACGAAGTGCTGGGCTTCAACCCCAGCAAGTTCCAGTCCGGTCGCCACGGCCCGGAGTTCTATCGGCAGATGTATCGCTCGATTCTCAGTGCCGGGCAATGGAGTGGCGAGATCTGGAACCGGCGCAAAAGCGGCGAGGTGTATCCGCAGTGGCAGACCATTCGCAGTATCAAGGGCGATGACGGTCAGCCAAGAAATTTCGTCGCGGTTTTTTCCGACATGACGGCCATCAAGCGTTCCGAGCAGGAACTGGCGCAACTGGCGCATTACGATGCGCTGACGGGACTGCCCAACCGGTTGCTGCTCACCGACCGCATCAGCCAGGCACTGACGTCTGCCCGTTCCAGCAAGCGCGGCTGCGCCTTGCTGCTGATTGATCTGGATCATTTCAAGAATATCAATGACAGCCTCGGCCATAACGTGGGCGATGAAGTGCTCAAGGCCATCGCAGAACGCCTCAAAGGCGTCACCGAAAGCGACATGACCTTGGCCCGGCTGGGCGGTGACGAGTTTGCCTTGCTGGTCAAAAACTGCCGGCAGATGGTCCAGGCCGCTGCCTTGGCGCAGCAGGTCATCGAAGCGCTCAAGGCGCCGGTTACCCTCGCCGGGCAACAACTGTTCATCGGAGCCAGCCTGGGCATCAGCCTGTTTCCCGGCGATGCGCTGACCGACGAGCAACTGCTGCGCAATGCCGACTCCGCACTGTTCAAGGCCAAGAGCAACGGGCGCGACGGCTATGCGTTGTACACCGAAGAACTGACGGCTCATGCCCGCCAGCGGGTGCAACTGGTCAGCGAGTTGCGCCGTGCCATCGATCAGCAGGAGCTGTGCGTGTTCTATCAGCCGGTCCATGACCTGGCCAGCCGCCGCATCGTGGGCGTCGAGGCGCTGGTGCGTTGGCAGCATCCGACGCGTGGAATGGTTTCACCGGGGGAATTCATTCCGGTGGCCGAGCAGAGCGGACTGATTGCCGACATCGACGCCTGGGTGCTAGACACGGCGTGCCGCCAGATGCAGCGCTGGCACGCGTGCGGCGTCTCCCTCTCGTTCGTGGCGGTCAACGTGTCCAGTCGTCTGTTCGGCGGCGGCGATCTTGATCGTCAGGTGAGTCAGGTTCTACGCGATACCGGGCTCGATCCCGCCTTCCTGGAGCTGGAGGTGACTGAAAGCGCCGTCATGGAAGACCCCGAACAGGCGATTGAGCAGTTGCATCGGCTGCGCGAACTGGGTTTGAGCCTGGCCATCGACGACTTCGGCACCGGCTATTCCTCGTTGCTCAGGCTCAAGCGCATGCCGGTCCAGAAGTTGAAGATCGACCAAGGCTTCGTGGCAGGGCTGCCGGGTGATGACGACGATATCGCCATCGTGCGAGCCGTCATCGCGTTAGCCAAGAGCATGGGCATGCGCGTACTGGCAGAGGGCATCGAGCAAGCGGAGCAGGCCGCCTTCCTGCTCGACAACGGCTGCGAGTTGGGCCAAGGCTACTGGTTTGCCCGGCCAATGCCACCTGAATCGATTGATTGGGCACATGCTCCGGTGTTCGCCAACGCCGCGGTTTAAGCGCCTTGCAGGCGCGCCGGACGCAGGGTGGCGGGGCGTGCAATACGTCTCGCCGAGCTAACGTATCCATTAATCGCTTTTGGTTATATCTGCATTCTTAAATAGTCTTTTTAAGAATATCCGCACCTCACTACTATTGCCCCATCGCCACAAGCCAGCGCTCCGATTGCGACGGCAGGCTTCTCACATTTCAAGGAATACGATGATGAGCGCATCTCTACGTAGTGTTGACGGTCAGGACGAAGCAGCCATTCTGCGTGAGATTCAGAGTGCGTTGCGTGACCTGCGTTTTGGCGCCGTCGAAATCACCGTGCACAACGCCCAAGTGGTGCAGATCGAGCGCAAGGAAAAATTCCGTTTGCAGAACCCGGCCAGCAAGCCGAGCTGATGCGACGCCTTGCGAGACAGCGCCGGATTGAAAACCGGAATGCGATGCACCCCTGACAAGCAGCGCGCCAGCGTCAACATCACTTGGCGTGCGACGAAGAAATCAAAAAAAGCCGACACACAGAATTTGCAGGAGCTTCACCTATGTCCATTCGCCGTTTTGCCCTGGCCGCTCTCGCCAGCGCTGTATTCGCAGGTTCCGCTGTCGCCAAGGATTACGAGCTGCTCAACGTGTCGTACGACCCGACCCGTGAGCTGTATCAGGAATACAACGCCGAGTTCGCCAAGCACTGGAAACAGGCTCATCCAGACGACACCGTGACCATCAAACAGTCCCACGGTGGCTCGGGCAAGCAGGCGCGAGGCGTGATCGATGGTCTGCGCGCCGACGTCGTGACCCTGGCGCTGGCCGGTGACATCGATGAAATCGCCAAGCTGGGCAAGACCCTGCCTGAAAACTGGCAGACCCGCCTGCCGGACGCGAGCACGCCTTACACATCCACCATCGTGTTTCTGGTGCGCAAGGGTAATCCCAAGGGCATCAAGGACTGGGGTGATCTGATCAAGAAAGACGTATCGGTGATCACGCCCAACCCGAAAACCTCGGGCGGCGCTCGCTGGAATTTTCTGGCCGCCTGGGCCTATGGTCTGAAAGCAGGCGGTGGCGACGAAGCCAAGGCCAAGGAATACGTCCAGACCCTGTTCAAGCACGTGCCGATTCTGGACACGGGCGCACGCGGCTCGACCATCACCTTCGTCAACAACGGTCAGGGTGATGTGTTATTGGCGTGGGAAAACGAAGCGTTCCTGGCGCTGAAGGAAGACAGTGGGGCGGACAAGTTCGACATCGTCGTACCGTCGCTGTCGATCCTGGCCGAGCCGCCGGTCGCCGTTGTCGACAAAAATGCCGAGAAAAAGGGCAATACCGCCGTCGCGACCGAGTACCTGAAGCACCTGTACAGCAAGGAAGGCCAGGAAATTGCCGCGAAAAACTTCTATCGTCCACGTGATAAAGAGATCGCCGCCAAATACGAGAAGCAATTCCCGAAACTGGATCTGGTGACTATCGACAAAGACTTCGGCGGCTGGAAAACTGCGCAGCCCAAGTTCTTCAATGACGGCGGCGTGTTCGACCAGATTTATCAAGCGCAATAACCGAATGACGATACTGCGCAAGCCCTAACGGGCGCGGTATCGCAGCGTTGGTAAACAGCCCGGATCGACGTCCGGGCTTCGTGCAAGTAAAACCAGGGACTTCTATGTCGCGTCGTATCTCCCCCGTCATACCCGGCTTCGGGCTGACGCTGGGCTACACCTTGGTGTACCTCAGTCTGATTGTGCTTATACCACTGGCCGCCATGTTCGTGCATGCGTCACAGCTGACCTGGGATCAATTCTGGACCATCATCACCGCGCCCCGCGTGCTGGCGGCGCTGAAGCTGAGTTTCAGCACGGCGTTTTATGCTGCCGTGATCAATGGCGTGATCGGTACGCTGCTGGCGTGGGTGCTGGTGCGCTACACCTTCCCCGGCCGCAAGATCATCGATGCGATGATTGACCTGCCGTTCGCCCTGCCGACCGCCGTGGCCGGTATTGCCCTGACTGCACTGTATGCACCCAATGGCTGGGTCGGGCAGTTCGCTGCCGATCTGGGCTTCAAGATCGCCTACACGCCGCTAGGGATCACGCTTGCGCTCACCTTCGTGACGCTGCCCTTCGTGGTGCGCACCGTCCAGCCGGTGCTGGCCGACATCCCGCGTGAAGTCGAAGAGGCCGCCGCCTGCCTGGGCGCCCGCCCGTTGCAGGTGTTTCGTCACATTCTTGTGCCAGCGCTGCTACCCGCCTGGCTAACCGGTTTCGCTCTGGCCTTCGCTCGCGGCGTGGGCGAGTACGGTTCGGTTATCTTCATCGCCGGCAACATGCCGATGAAGACTGAAATCATGCCGCTGTTGATCATGGTCAAGCTCGACCAGTACGACTACACCGGCGCGACCTCCATTGGCGTTCTGATGCTGGTGGTTTCCTTCATTCTGCTGCTGCTGATCAACCTGTTGCAGCGGCGCATCGAAACCCCATCCTGAGGAGGCAAGCATGTCATATTCATCGGTTTGCGCTGCGGCCTCCGCCAACGACGCGCGTCGTGGCAGCGCTGTGGCACGTCGTGTTCTGATCGGCCTTGGCTGGCTGATCTTCGCTCTGTTTCTGGGGTTGCCGCTGTTCATCGTGGTTTCACAGGGCCTGAAAAACGGTCTGGGCGCATTCTTTGAGGCAGTGCTTGAGCCGGACGCACTGTCGGCGCTCAAATTGACCGTTATCGCCGTGCTGATCTCGGTGCCGCTCAACCTGGTGTTCGGCGTCAGTGCCGCATGGTGCGTGAGCAAGTACTCGTTCCGTGGCAAGAGCATTCTGGTCACGCTGATCGACCTGCCATTTTCGGTGTCACCGGTGATTGCGGGTCTGGTCTACGTGCTGATGTTCGGCGCGCAGGGCCTGTTCGGGCCTTGGTTGCAGGATCACGACATTCAGATCGTCTTCGCCTTGCCGGGCATCGTGCTGGCAACCATCTTCGTGACGGTGCCGTTCGTGGCACGCGAGCTGATCCCGCTGATGCAGGAGCAGGGCACGCAGGAAGAAGAGGCGGCGCGTCTGCTGGGGGCCAACGGTTGGCAGATGTTCTGGCACGTCACGGTGCCGAACATCAAGTGGGGCCTGATCTACGGCGTGGTGCTCTGTACGGCGCGGGCGATGGGTGAGTTCGGCGCGGTATCGGTGGTGTCCGGCCACATTCGCGGCGTCACCAACACCCTGCCGCTGCACGTCGAGATCCTTTACAACGAATACAACCACGTTGCTGCGTTCGCGGTGGCGAGCCTGTTGCTGATCCTGGCGCTGTTCATCCTGCTGCTCAAGCAGTGGAGCGAATCCCGTATTAACCGTCTGCGCCATAGCGCGGCGGAGGAATAATCATGTCGATCGAAGTCCGTAACGTCAGCAAGAACTTCAATGCCTTCAAGGCCCTGAACAGCATCAATCTGGACATCCAGAGTGGCGAACTGGTCGCCTTGCTCGGCCCGTCAGGCTGCGGCAAGACCACCTTGCTGCGCATCATCGCAGGCCTCGAAACCCCGGACGCCGGCACCATCGTATTCCACGGCGAAGACGTTTCCGGTCACGATGTGCGAGATCGCAACGTCGGGTTCGTGTTCCAGCATTACGCATTGTTCCGTCACATGACCGTATTCGACAACGTCGCGTTCGGCCTGCGCATGAAGCCCAAGCGCGAGCGCCCCAACGAGACGCGGATCGCCGAAAAGGTCCATGAGCTGTTGAATATGGTGCAACTGGACTGGCTGGCAGATCGTTACCCGGAGCAGCTTTCCGGCGGTCAGCGCCAGCGTATTGCGCTGGCCCGCGCTTTGGCGGTCGAGCCTAAAGTGCTGCTGCTGGACGAGCCGTTCGGTGCGCTGGACGCCAAGGTCCGTAAAGAGCTGCGTCGTTGGCTGGCACGTCTGCACGAAGACATCAACCTGACCTCTGTATTCGTGACCCACGATCAGGAGGAGGCGATGGAAGTGGCGGACCGCATCGTGGTCATGAACAAGGGCGTGATCGAACAGATCGGCTCGCCAGGCGAGGTGTACGAGAATCCGTCCAATGACTTCGTGTATCACTTCCTGGGTGACTCCAACCGTCTGAGCCTGGGTGATGAAGGCCAGGTGTTGTTCCGCCCGCACGAAGTGTCGCTGTCACGCCAGGAATTGGAGGACCACCACGCCGCCGAAGTACGCGACATCCGCCCGTTGGGTGCGACCACGCGGGTCACGCTCAAGGTCGAAGGGCAGAGCGAGCTGATCGAGGCCGAAGTGGTCAAGGATCACGACAGCCTGGTGGGGCTGGCCCGGGGTGAAACCTTGTTCTTCAAGCCCAAGGTCTGGCAGAAGTTGTAAAGCGGCCGGGCTGATCGTGCCCTCCGACAGCCCGTTGGTCGCAGCAAGACTCTTGTATACCGCTGAGCGTGGGATCGGTCGGTCAGGCCGCAGCCTTGCGCACATTGCGACCCACCGGGCCTGCGCGTTCTTCGATGGCATGCTGCAAGGGTTTCAGCAGGCCCATCAGGAACGCCAGTTCCGCCACCACGAACAGCGGCCCGATGATCAGGCCGGTCACGTCGTCAATGAAGGCAGGTTTACGGCCTTCGTAGTAATGGCCGATGAACTGGATGATCCAGCCGGCCACAAACAGCCCCACGCCTGCGCTCAGCCACACCATCGTGGTTTGCTGCGCCAGATTCGCACCGGCCCAGATACACAGCCCCAGCAGCGCAGCCATCACCACGCCGAGTACACGATCCAGCCGCAGATAAAACAGGGTCGAGGCCAGGGTCACTAACGCCGCAGGCGATATCCAGATGCCCCCCACTGACCAGCCCGGGCGCGACAGCAACACCGCCACCGCCAGAACAATCAGGGGAATACCTATGAAGTGGGTCACGATATTGCGCGAATCGCGGTGATAGGACGCGTATTGGCTGAGATGATCGACAAGGTTTTTCATTATTATTCCTGCCTGAAGCGCTGATCGAGTCGATTACCGTATCGCTTTTGCAATACGACTGCCTGGGAAAAGAGGGAGCAAACATGACAAATGGAACGTTATGGCGGTCAAGATTGCTGTCCGATTACTGGTTTTCTCATCTGCCCGCCGGTTTGCAGGATAGCCTGCTGGACGCCGCTTTCCAGATTCGCAAGACGCCCGGCAAAGCGCTCTTCAAAAAAGGCGATCCGGCGTGCGGTCTTTACGTGTTGGTCGAAGGCAGTGTGCGTGTCGGCCCTGCTGCTGACCAGCGTTTGGTGCCGCGTCTGGAGCCCGTGTGTTTGCCGTACTGGTTCGCAGAAGTATCGTTATTCGACGGGCTGCCGCGCAGACTCGACGTGGTGTCACAGGAGCAGACGATCTTTCTGCATGTTCCCCAGCGCGTACTCATGGAATTGCTCAATCAGCATCCGCACTACTGGCACGCGTTTGCCGCTCTGCTCAGCCACAAGCTGGGCCTGCCGATCCCGCGTCCTGAGGAGATGGCCCGATTGCCGGCCAGGCATTGGGTTGCGTGGCGCTTGCTGATGTTGTCCGAAGGCTATGGACGTCTCAGTCATGCGCGGCGCTTGATTACGCTTGATGAAATCCGACCTCGTTCTGATATTTCCGAAGCTGTTTTGTTGGAGGTACTGCAGGACTTTAACCAGCGCAAAATCGTGCGTCTTGGCGAGGGGCAACTGGAAGTCTTCGAGGTAGAGAAACTGCGCAGGGTGGCGAATTATTCCAAGGCCAGTGCCGTGTGTTGAAGGTGCCCGACGTTGGGGCATCCGACACCGATCGTGCGCATGCAGCCGTGACACGCCGCGTCACATCAAGAGCGGACGCAAAGCGCAGAAACGGTGCATCAGCGCATCAAGTCGCTCCGATACTGCCCCGGCGTCATCCCGGTCCAGCGTTTGAAGGCGCGGCTCAGGCTGTCGGTGTCGGCGAAGCCTAATAGATAGGCGACCTCGCTCAGCGAACTGTGGGGATCGCTCACGTGCAGCAGCGCCAGATTCTGGCGGCATTGATTGAGCAGCAGGTCATAGCGACAGCCTTCGTCGGCCAGGTGCCGTTGCAGGCTGCGCGGACTCAAATGCAAGGCTTCGGCGATGCTTTCGGCAGACGGTTCGCCATCCGGCAGCAGGGTTTCGATAGCCGAGCGAACGCGCTGCTCCCAGACCAGCGACGGCAAGGGCTCGCCGCTGACCACTTGTTCGGCCAGCACTATCGGGCCTTCATCCAGGTGGCTGTCGAAGTCATCGCAGGCGAATTCCAGCAGATTGTCCTCCGCTGAAAAAAACAGCGGTGCGCGGAACAGTTCGTGCCACGGCTGCGGGTCTTCAGGTGCGGGGCGTTGCAAGTGAATCGCCAGAGGGGCATAGGTTCTGCCCAGGCGGTTGCGGCAGGTGCGCACATAAATGGCTGCGAAGGCGTCCATCAGTTCGTGGGTGTTCAGTGAGCAGCCAGCGGGGGCGTTGAAGCGGAATTCGTAACGCTCGCCGGCTGGCCTGAAATCCAGCGTCAACGAATCCTCAGCCATCGAGTGATAGCGCACGATGCGCTCGAAAACTTCACGCAGCGAGCCGCTGGCCACCAGCGTATAGCCCAGCGCATGAAAAGTGGCGGGGCTGACGAAGCGGGATACGCGTAACCCCAACGCCGGATCGCCACTGGCCTGAACGGCCAGTTGCCAGAGCTTCGCGGTGGCAGCTGGCGCAAACGTGGCGTTCGGGTCGTTGAGCCGTTCGGTATCGACGCCGGACGCCTGGCACAGCCCGGTACTGTCCAGGCCAAGCGCGTCCAGCTGCTTGCGCAGGGCACGGGTCCAGCTGGCGAGGCTGCTTGGCTCAGGCATGCGGGCGACCCTTCCTGTCATGAATTGGCATTCAGCGTCGGTCGGTACCGACAAGGCATCAATTGGCAATTCCTTTGCCTGACGCTGCGTCCAGAGAATGGAATCTTTTATGACATTTTTGCAAGCCTTGCCTGACTGAATGCAGCGTCGAACGCCGGTCATCGTATGACGCCGCTTCGTCAGTCTGCTCTCAGGTGACCTTGTTTAAGCCGCGATCACGTCTTTAAAAACGATTTCAGCATTTGACACTGTGTCGGCAAATCACTATAACTGCGCCATGTTGTACGACAACGTACGGCTTTAGAAATTTGCAACTATAAAAATAATTCCAAGAGTAACAAAGCCATGTCTAGCGCCCATTTCCCGCTCAGGAAAAAATCATTTTTGCGTCTGAGATCCGCCTATTCGGCAGATTTCAGCCCTGCTTGCGTAAAAAATCCTGTCTCAGTTTCAGTAACCTGACGTTACAAAATCAGGCCGCCCCTCGGTGAAGGCTGCGGGACGCTCGTCGCCAATCCAAGAATAAGCAGGGTGAAGAGATGAAAGTAAAAGGCATTCGGTGGTGGATGGTCGGGCTGGTCACAGCCGGTCTGGTGGTCAACTACCTCGCTCGCAACACATTGTCTGTCGCAGCGCCGACGCTCATGAGTGAGCTGAGCATCTCGACCGAGCAATACGCACACATCGTGGTCGCCTGGCAGATGTGCTACGCACTGATGCAGCCGGTTGCGGGCTACATTATCGACGCCATCGGCACCAAGATGGGCTTCGCGATCTTTGCCGTGGCCTGGTCTGCGGCCTGCGCGGCTGCGGCGTTTGCCACGGGCTGGCAGAGCCTGGCGATTTTCCGTGGGCTGCTCGGTCTGACCGAGGCGGCGGGGCTGCCTGCCGGGGTCAAGGCCACCACCGAATGGTTTCCGGCCAAGGAGCGTTCGGTCGCCATCGGCTGGTTCAACATCGGTTCCTCTTTTGGCGCATTGCTGGCACCGCCGCTGGTGGTCTGGGCGATACTGCAAAGCGGCTGGGAACTGGCCTTCCTGATCGTCGGCGTTCTAGGGCTTATCTGGAGCGGTGTGTGGCTGCTGCTGTACAAACACCCTCGTGATCAGAAGCGCTTGAGCGATACCGAGCGTGACTACATCCTCAGCGGTCAGGAAGCGCGACTCAAGGACGCCCCGGCGCAGAAGGGCAGTTGGAAAAAACTGTTCAAAAATCGCAATTTCTACGCCATCGCCTCGGCGCGCATTCTGTCCGAGCCTGCCTGGCAGACGTTCAATGCCTGGATTCCGCTGTACCTGATGACCGAACGGCACATGAACATCAAGGAAGTGGCGATGTTCGCCTGGCTGCCGTTCCTGGCGGCCGACATTGGCTGCGTGCTGGGTGGTTACCTCAGCCCGCTGTTCCACAAGTACTGCAAGGTTTCGCTGTTCACCTCGCGCAAGATGGTCATGCTGTTCGGTTGCTCCTGCATGATCGGGCCGGCCTGCATTGGCTTGGTTGAAAGCCCTTACACCGCCATCGCGCTGTTGTGCATCGGCGGCTTCGCGCACCAGACGCTGTCGGGCGCGCTGTACTCCATTACCTCGGACTCGTTCGGCAAGAACGAAGTCGCGACGGCGACCGGCATGGGTGGCATGTTCGGCTTTTTCGGCGCAGCGGCTTTCACGATGGTGTTCGGCGTGCTGGTGACCAAGATCGGCTACAGCCCACTGTTTGTGGTGCTGGCCATCTTCGACATCATCGCAGCCATCGTGGTGTGGAACGTGGCGCGTGAGGTGACGCAGAAAGACGACCCGGTGATCGTGGCCTCTCTCAATCCAGGCAGCCGCTCAGTCCCAGCCACCTGAGGCGTCGTCGCACGGTTGTCATAAAACCCGGTTAGTGTTGGTGCCAGGTGTTTTTATTCAGGGCCGTTCCTTCAAGGCAGGGAGTGGTCCTTTTTTTGTTCCAAGCTTTATATTCTTTTTAGGAATTAATAAATATCTTCTTATTCCTTAACGAATATTTGTTCCGTCCCTATACTCGCCCCATGAACGCATACGTGCAGGAGGCGAATCCATGCATAACGAGTCGATCCGGTATCTGATCCTGCCAGGATGGCAGGGATCTCCTGATGATCATTGGCAAACCCACTGGCAGAACAGCCTGCCTAACAGCGTGCGCGTGGAACAGGCCGACTGGTTCAAGCCGCGCCGTGAAGACTGGGTGGGTGAGTTGCAGCGCACCATCGCGGCCCAAGACACGCCCGTGATCCTGATCGCTCACAGCCTGGGTTGCGTCACGGTCGCGCATTGGGCGCAACTGGCTCCGCTTGAGACGCTGCGACAGGTGCAAGGCGCGCTGCTGGTCGCGCCTGCCGATGTGGATCGCCCGAATTGCCCACCTGCGTTGCGTAATTTTTCGCCCATACCCACCGACCTGCTGCCGTTCCCGACGCAGATTGTCAGCTCCGACAATGACCCGGCCGTCAGCTCACAGCGGGCGATGGAAATCGCCCGACACTGGGGCGCCGAGCTGGGCTTTTTGAGCGAGGCCGGGCACATCAACGTCAAGTCCGGTCATCAACGCTGGGAGCAGGGGTTCGCGTACCTGTACCGTCTGCAAAATCGTCTGGAGCAACACGCGCGTCGTCGCGCATGACCGGATTGCCTTGTACCGCGGGCCAATTGGCCCCGTTTTTTTAACGCCTGAGACCGTGAGCGGCTCGGGTGGGAGTGCGTCATGAGCCTTCACGAAACCTTCGGCCAGCCGCTGCTGACCTTTCCCGATTCCGACAAAAGCCCCCTGAGTATCCGTGCCAAGGCGCTGGTGTTCATTGACCCGCGCTCACGGCAGTTGCGTGAGGAGATGGAGCAACTTGCGCCGCGCTCGCTGCCCGTGCTGATTCGGGGCGAGTCCGGGACCGGCAAGGAATTGCTGGCGCGGCATATTCATCGCGGCAGTGATCGCTCGGGCCTATTCGTTTCGGTGAACTGCGGGGCCATCAGCCCGACCTATGCCGACGCCGAGCTGTTTGGCTATGCGGCCGGTGCGCACAGCGGCTCGGTCAGCAGCCGTGCAGGATGGTTTGGTTCGGCGAACGGCGGCACGCTGTATCTGGATGAAATCGGCGATCTGCCGTTGCCCATCCAGGTGAAGTTGCTGGCGGCGCTGGAGAATCACGAAGTCACGCGAGTAGGGGCGCAACAGCCCAGCCCGGTCGATGTGCGCCTGGTGGCCGCGACCAGCATTGATCTTGCCTTGGCAGTGGCAGCCGGCAAGTTCAACGAGCGGCTCTACCACTATCTGAGCGAAGGCAAGCTCGATCTGCCTGCACTGCGCGAGCAACCGGGCAATATTCTGCCTTTGGCCGAGTACTTCGTCGGCATCTACAGCCAGCGTTTGAACCTGCCCGTTCAATTGGTGAGCGAGGCCGCGCAAAAAACACTCGAGGCCCACAGCTGGCCGGGGAACACCCGTGAGCTGGAGAACGTGATTCATTTTGCGTTGCTGGTCAGCCGGGGTGATGAGATTCAAGCTGAAGACATTCACCTGCCGGAATTGGGCAGCCCTCTGGCGCAGATTGAGCATCAAGCCCAGCGGCTGTTGGCTGAAGAGGATCCGAAGCCGCTCGCAGCTCTCAAGCAGCTACTGGAAGCAGTCACTGAAAAGCTGAAGCGAACCACGGCGTAACCCTTGCGCTAGAGCCCCGCCAGAATCGCGCAGCCGGATAACGAGGAAAAAAGCATAAGCATTTACTTAAAAAGTATTTTCTCGGAATAAAAAATCTCGGTAATGTCCACATGATGTCGCAGCACGGGACAGCGCTGCGGCAAACCACTGAAAAGACGTCATTTTTTGTGACGCTCACGGATTCGCTAAGGACATTGCATGAAAAAGACGTTGTTGATGACCGCTCTGGCGGCTGTTTTCTCGATTGGCCTGGCGCATGCCGGTGAAAAACTGGTCGTGGGTGCCACGCCAGTGCCGCACGCGGAAATCCTGGAGCTGATCAAGCCGACCCTGGCCAAAGAAGGCGTGGACCTGGAAATCAAAGTCTTCACCGACTACGTTCAGCCGAACGTACAGTTGAGCGAGAAACGTCTGGACGCCAACTACTTCCAGACCAAGCCTTATCTGGACGGCTTCAACAAAGGCAAGGGCACCAACCTGGTGACCGGCGTTGGTGTACACGTCGAGCCGTTCGGCGGCTACTCGAAAAAGTACAAGAACATTGCCGATCTGCCTGAAGGCGCAACCGTCGCCATCCCTAACGAGGGCAGCAACGCCGGTCGCGCACTGCTTCTGTTGCAGAAGAACGGTCTGATCACCCTGAAAGACCCAACCAACGCCTTGGCGACGCCGAAAGACATCGCCACCAACCCAAAGAAACTGAAATTCCGCGAACTGGAATCGGCCGTACTGCCGCGTGCACTGGGTCAGGTTGACCTGGCGTTGATCAACACCAACTACGCGCTGGAAGCCAAGCTGAACCCGCAGAAAGACGCGCTTATCATCGAAGGTGCAGACTCGCCGTACGTGAACTTCCTGGTCACCCGCGAAGACAACGCCAACAGCGACGCCATCCAGAAACTGTCCAAGGCCCTGACCAGTCAGCAAGTCAAAGACTTCATCAACAAGAAGTACGAAGGCGCGGTACTGCCCGCGTTCTGATTGTTGATCGTGGGAACGATCAGTGTGCTTGAAACCCCTGATCGTTCCTCACGCTCCGCGTGGGAATGCCTCTCAGGACGCTCCGCGTCCCGGCGTAGCTCGAAGCTGAACAAAACCTCGGAACACCTTGCTCGTTCCCCTCTCGTGGAAATGGACGTTAGCCTTGTGTCGTCAGACTCCCCGTCTGCTTACTCAAGGACGAATCGATGGCCCGAAGCCGCTACGCCTGACAAACCTCATTTCCCTGACGTGCACGATTGTGGAGTGGCTGCCTTTATTCACTCGGCCTGAAATGGTGGCGATTGTGTTGGATGCATGGCGCTATCAGCAGAATGAACAGGAATGCAGCTTTTCGGGTATGTGGTTCTGGAGAACCATCTGCATTATGTGGCTCAAGCCCATGATCTGGGCGGATGCGTTCGCAGCTTCAAATCCTTCACCGCGAGACGGATCGTCGATCACTTCGATAGGAGCAACGCAGAGCGTGTGCTTGAGCGATTACGCTTTACGAAGCGTGCGTATAAGACAGACAGGGTTTATCAGGTCTGGCAGGAAGGCACCCACGCAGAGGTCATCTGGAGTGAGGACGTGATGCGGCAGAAACTCGACTACATCCACCACAACCCGGTCAAGCGGGGGTATGTAGATGTCGGTGAGCACTGGCGATACTCAAGTGCCCGGGATTATCAGGGGCAGGTTGGTTTGATTGACGTCCAGCGCTGGTAATAGACGCTATTCAAATTGTGCTCATGCTTGCATACATCCCGCAGAGGTTCTGCGGTGCCTCACGGCCGGACGCGGAGCGTCCTGGGAGGCGTTACCACGCAGAGCGTAGGAACGATCAGGGATCTCAAGTGAGCTGATCGTGCCCATGCTCCGCGTGGGTATGCAGCCCGGGACGCGCTGCGTCCTATTCTGGAACGGACGCAGAGCGCCTTGAGCGGCGTCCACGATGGAGCGTGGGAACGATCACACAGTCACAGACACGCCAACTGGAAAAACGCATCGCCGGCAGCCGCCTGCCACGGAATTGTGTTTAGCCTGACTCAAAACGCCAACGTCACCCGCGCATTCAGCGCCTGATCGGTCGTGTCGCTGCCGATCTGTCCGTTATAGCTAACGCCCACGCTCAGTCGCTCGCTCAACCCCAGATCCACGCCCGCTCCCAATACGGCTGCGTTGCGTGCAATCGGTGCGCCGGAGAGGGCGAAAGTGTCGCCGCCGCTGAAGGCTGCGCGGCTTTCGGGTGTCACGTCGCCGAACGCACGGCGCCAGCCGACGGTGGCGTTGGGTTTGACGTCGACGCTGCCCATGTTCAGGTGCGTCGCAGCCCTTAGTCCCAAGGTGCTGAACGTGACGTGGTTTTCCTCTGACTTGTTTCGCAGGCTGATGGCGTTGCTGTTTTCGTCGAAGCCATCGGTGTCCAGCCTGACATGCGCAAGGTTGGCGAAGGGTTCGAGTTGTGCGTTGCCCAGTTCGATGGCATAGCCGAGTTCACCGAATACCTGATTGGTGGCCGCCTGGTAATCCTGCTTGAAGCGCTCGGAAGAGCCTGGCAGTTCCAGCGTGCGCTTGGATGTCAGGTCGTGCCAGGTCCGCACGGCACCCAGACGCAGGCCCAGTTGGCCCCATTTCGCGCCGCCATAGACACCCAGGTGGTAGTTGTCACTGTCGCTTGAACCCGATGCATGGCGCAGGTCGAAACTGCTGCGGCTGAAGCCTGCGAGTGCGCCGACGCGCCATGTGTCGTTGACAGGAACGTCGGCACCGAACAGCAGGCCGCTGGTGTGGCTGTCCAGACCGGAAGCATCCGCTGAGCTGTCCGTCTTGCCGGTCGCGCCAATGGCTTGGGTCCAGACCAGGCCGCGTGACGCATCGCCTGCCAGGGTTTGCGAAGCACCGCCGGACGCCTGAGCAGACTGCGATTGCTGCAGGCGGTCAGTGATGGCGTTGCGCACCAGGCGGCTGTCTTCGATCAAGGCCGATTGAGTCGAGGCATGCAGTTCGTTCGACAGCGCATTGAAGGTGGCTTGTGCCGTTGCCGCATCGGCTTGTACGACGCTTCTCCACAGCGCGTTGCCTGCGCCTGCACTGTCCAGCCCCTGAGCGACTGCCTGAGCATTGCGGCCGGTGGCCAGGCTGGCAAAGCGTTGTGCATTGCGATCCAGCGTCAGGCCGACATCGCTCGCGGTGTAGTTGAGGGTGGGCGTCAGGAACGCGAAGTTCGATTGCACGCTGTTGAACGTGCCGCTGATACCGCCCGCTGCCGAAAGAATCGAATAGCGGCTCGCCGCCACCCAGTTGCCGCCCTCGACCAGTGAAACGGTGGCGTTGTTCAAGGTCGCGCGGCCTGTGGCAACGATGCGGTCGGCATTACCGGCGGCATCCGACTCGACCTGATAGACCGAACCCTGAGCGAAATTGACGTTGCCGTTGACGTTCAGTTGGCCCACCGAATTGCCCGGAGCGACCACGCCGCCGGACACGGCGTTGATGCCGCCTACCGAGCCGTTGCCGCCCAGCACGGCGCCTTGATTGACGGTCACGACTGAATTGCCGAGGTTGCCGTTCACCGCCAGACGCCCTGCCTGCACAGTGGTCGCGCCGGACAGGCTGCTGTTGCCCGTCAGGTTCAGCGAGCCTGCGCCTTGCTTGATCAGCGTGCCATTGCCTGCAATGGCGTTGCTGAAGGTGTCGTTGGTCGACTGATCGAGGACCAGCGTTGCGTTGTCGGTAATCGTCCCGCTGCCGAACGCTTGCGCGTGACCGGTCAGCACGCCGCCGTTGATCACCGTGCCGCCCGAGTAAGTGTTATTACCGGTCAGCATCAGGTTGCCAGTGCCGTTCTTGATCAGACCACCGGTGCCCGAGATGTCGTTGCGCCAGGCATCAATGGCGTTATAGCCGCCCAGGCTGGCGTTCATGTTGACCGTGACGTTGGAATTGAACGCGGCATAACCGTCGCCTGCGGCGTACAGGTTCAGGCGGCCGTAACCGTTGGACTGATCGATCACCGCGTAGCCTGAGGAAATCTCAGTGGTGCCCAGAATCTCCCGGCGCTGGCTGGCGTCCAGGTACGGGAATCGGGTTTCCAGCAGCACTTCAGCGTTGACCGGCACCACGGGCGCAAGGTTGGTCGGCCCGACCGGGCTGAACCCGTAGGTCATGCGTGAGGTGTACAGCGCCTTGTCCTGCGCGTGCTGGGAAGTGCGGTCGGTGGCCGGGTCAATCTTCGCCATGCAGTTATTGACGTCGCCGCCACACTGCGCGGTGAAGTAGGCCAGCGCTTGGGCACGGGCATCGGCGCGAAGTTGGGTATTGGCCGGGTTGGACAGGTTGTCGATGGCGAAATAAGTGGCCGTGATGCGCCCACCCATCACGTCGAAGGGCGAGTGCATGCCAGCTTCAATGCGGTTATCGCCAATGTCCGAGGCACGCAGCATCAGCTCGCTGTAGCGCTCGGGAATCGCGTAGGCCAAGGCAATGGACGACAGGTACGCGGCGTTGGTGTGGCCGCTTGGAAATCCTGCGTCGCTCGCCGGTGTGGTGCTTTTGGCAGGGCGCAGGGAAGGCTGCACCACGAACTCCAGATTCTGGCCGTCCAGCGTCTGCCGCCAAGGGCGCGGGTATTGGTAATGAGATTTGGCGGGTGTGGTAGACGCGTCGTTGCGCACTGCGCCGACCAGATCGACGACCTTGCCCAGCGCCGAGCTTGAACTGCCTGCGCCGTTGCCTTTGTCGTCGTACTTGACGGTCTTGTTGGTGTCGTCGAACTGGGTGATGGTGGTGAAAGCACCTGCCCCCGTTTTGTACGCATCGCTCAACGAACCCAAGCCGCTGATGGCGCTGTAGCTTTGGTCGCGCCGGTCATCGAAATACGCAGCGGTTTCCTGCGCGAGCGTGCGCGAGTTGGCGCGGTCGAGCACCAGTTGCAAGTTGCGCTTGAGCAACGTTTGACCCAGTGCAGTCGGCGTACCGGTGTCCCAGGTGGGGCCGGTGTTCCAGAGCGTGTTGAAGCCGGACAGCAGGTTAACGCCGTTGATGCGGTCATCCCCTGACCTGCCTGCTGCGTGTACCGAAACTGCAAGCAGCGAAAGTATCAATGTCGATACCATGACGTGGGCGGTGGGTTTGACGCTCGGCATATTGCTGTCCTGCACGCAGTTAAAAGAAGGCGCTGACGCTATCAAGCCGTTCTTACAGCTGGATGTATCGTTCGTGACACATTTGTGTGCGCTTCGCAGCAAGTGCTGGACGGTGGGAGGCGGCTTGCTGGCGATAGCGTCGGGTCAGTCACTGACACGTGTCTGAACGCATCGCCGGCAGGCCGCCTCCCACAAAGAGCTGTGCATGGCGAGTGAGACTTGCGCCCGGCAGCGAGTAAAAAACCGCTATCCCATTCCGCGCTATGCATATTCCCTAACGGTATTTAAATTACATTTCTTATAGCTATACAGTTCTCCTTCTCAGCCACATTCTGGAGTCGGAGTTCTCATGTCAGCAGCCTCCCTCGCTTCATCGCCCGCACTCGCTGCCTCGCAATCGTTCGACGTGCGCCCATTCGCCGAAAAGGTGGGCGCTGAAATCGTTGGGCTGGACCTGTCAAAACCCCTGAACGATGCCGACTTTGCGCGCGTTCATCAGGCGCATCTCGACTACCACGTCATCGTGTTTCGCGATCAGCACATCACGCCGCAGCAACAGATCGATTTCAGCCGCCGTTTCGGCGTGCTGCAGATTCACGTGCTCAAGCAGTTCCTGTTGGCCAACCACCCGGAAATCCTGATCGTCTCCAACATTGTCGAGAACGGTCAGCCGGTCGGCCTGGGCGATGCGGGCAAGTACTGGCACTCGGACCTGTCGTACAAAGAGCTGCCGAGTCTGGGCTCGATGTTGTACGCGCAGGAATTGCCCAGCGAGGGCGGCGATACCCTGTTCGCCAACCTGCATCAAGCCTGGGACACACTGCCGCAGCATCTGCGCGAGGCAGTTGAAGGTCGCTCTGCCGTCCATAGCTATACCGCGAGGTATTCCGAGGGTCATAACGCCGTCAACTGGCGCCCGACCCTGACCCCCGAGCAGTTGGCGCAGGTCGTCGAAGTGAGCCACCCCGTTGTGCGCACTCACCCTGAGAACGGGCGCAAGGCGTTGTTCGTCAGCGAAGGTTTCACCACGCGCATTCTGGGTCTGCCGGAAGACGAGAGCCGCCACATTCTCAGCGAAATCTACGCCCACAGTGTTCGCCCCGAGCACATCTATCGCCATCAGTGGCAGCCCAACGACATGGTGTTCTGGGACAACCGCTCGCTGATCCACCTTGCGGCAGGCTGCCCGGCGCACCTGCGACGCAAATTGCATCGCACGACCATTCAAGGCTCAGCGCCGTTCTGATGGAGAACCGTTCATGAATGCCGCTCTGCAAGGCCACACGGCCAGCCAGAACACCCCATCGCAGCAGGCTGCTCAGCACACCCCTGAAGCCTTGTTGCAGGTTCGTGGCGTCAGCCTCGAATACCGCACGCCCGAACGAGTGGTGCGGGCGACGCATCAGGTCAGTTTCGAGGTCGACCCGGCAGACCGTTTCGTGCTGCTTGGCCCGTCCGGTTGTGGCAAATCCACGCTGCTCAAAGCGGTGGCGGGTTTCATTCAGCCCAGCGAAGGCGAGATCCGGCTGGCAGGCAATCACGTGCGCGAGCCTGGCCCGGACCGCATCGTGGTGTTTCAGGAGTTCGACCAGTTGCCGCCGTGGAAAACCGTGATCGAGAACGTCATGTTTCCGCTGTTGGCCTCGCGCACTCTGAAGCGTCCCGAGGCGCTGGAACGTGCGCGTCATTACCTGGAGAAGGTCGGACTCAGTGCTTTTGCCGATGCTTATCCGCACACCTTGTCCGGCGGCATGAAAGCGCGTGTGGCCATCGCCCGGGCGCTGGCGATGCAGCCAAAAATTCTGTTGATGGACGAACCCTTCGCCGCGCTCGATGCGCTGACGCGTCGCAAGATGCAGGAAGAGCTGCTGGAGCTGTGGGACGAAGTGCGCTTCACCCTGCTGTTCGTCACCCACTCAATCGAAGAAGCGCTGGTGGTAGGCAATCGCATTCTGCTGCTGTCACCGCACCCGGGGCGCGTGCGTGCCGAGATCAACAGTCATCAATACGACCTGAAAAGCCTGGGCGGCGTCGGTTTCCAGCAGACCGCGCAACGTATTCACCGGTTGCTGTTCGACGAGGGCGAAGCGGGGCAGGTTGATGAAGAACTGCATTTTCAGGACATCCGGATCGCTTACTGACGTGCTGACCCTTGCGTAGCTCTGCGCCCAAGGCGGTGACGCGGAGCGTGGGCACGATCAATACCGCGCTCTACACACCATCAGGGAACCGAACACCATGAGCCTCGCACCTCCCGCTCGCGAAGAATACGAAGTCACGCTACAGCCTTTCACCCAGGAAGACCTGGCCCGCGACCTACCGTTCGCCCAGCGCATCTGGCAACTGGGTTGGGTGCGAAAAACCGTGATCATGATCGCATTGGCCGTGATTTGGGAACTCGCCGCGCGTCTTCAAAACAACGACCTGTTGCTGCCGAGTTTTCTGCAGACCGCCGCTGCTTTTTACGACGGCATTATCAGCGGTGAACTGCCGGGCAAGGTCTGGATTTCCCTGACCGTGTTGATCCAGGGCTACCTGATAGGCATCGTTCTGGCGTTCGGCCTGACCACGCTGGCGGTGTCCACCCAACTGGGGCGTGACCTGCTCGGCACCCTGACCGCGATGTTCAACCCGCTGCCTGCCATCGCATTGTTGCCACTGGCGTTGCTGTGGTTCGGGCTGGGGCAGAACAGCCTGATTTTCGTGCTGGTGCATTCGGTGCTGTGGGCGCTGGCGCTCAACACCTACGCAGGCTTTCTCGGTGTTTCCGAAACCCAGCGCATGGCCGGTCGCAACTACGGCCTCAAAGGTCTGCGCTTCGTTTGGCACATCCTCATTCCGGCCGCGCTGCCGTCGATTCTCGCGGGCCTGAAAATCGGTTGGGCGTTCGCCTGGCGCACGCTGATCGCTGCCGAGCTGGTGTTCGGCGCGTCTTCCGGCAAAGGCGGGCTGGGCTGGTACATCTTCCAGAACCGCAACGAGTTGTACACCGACAAGGTGTTTGCAGGGCTGGCGGCGGTGATCCTGATCGGCCTGCTGGTGGAGAACCTGCTGTTCGCCAACATCGAGCGCCTGACCGTCAAGCGCTGGGGCATGCAGCGCTGAATCAACCCCCATAACGACTATTCGAACGACTAAGGTGAGCACTTCATGGCAACCCCTTTCAAACGTCCGGCGCTGACTGCACTGGCAGCCACAATCGGACTGTTCGGCGCCCTGCTCGGCAGCGGCGCGCAGGCTGAAGGCAAGATCAGCATCGCGCAACAATTCGGCATCGGTTACCTGATTCTCGACGTGGTGCGTGATCAGAAACTGATCGAAAAGCACGGCAAAGAGCAGGGCCTGGACATCAAGGTCGACTGGAACAGCATTTCCGGCGCTACCGCCATGAACGAGGCGCTGCTGGCGGGCGCGCTGGACGTAGTGTCAGCTGGCGTGCCGCCGATGCTGACGGTCTGGGACCGCACCAAGGGCAAGCAGAACGTCAAGGCCATCGCCTCGCTGGGTTCAATGCCTAACTACCTGCTGACCAACAACCCTAATGTGAAGACGATCAAGGACTTCACCGACAAGGACCGTATCGCCGTGCCTGCGGCAGGCGTGGGCTTCCAGTCGCGCACCTTGCAGATCGAGACTGCGAAAATCTTCGGTGACGACAACTACAAGAAATTCGACAATATCTCCGTCAGCCTCGCGCACCCGGATGCGACGGCTGCGCTGATTGCCGGCGGGTCGGAAATTAACTCGCACTTCTCCAGTCCGCCATTCCAGTATCAGGCGCTGGAAAATCCGAACGTGCACAAGGTGCTCAGCTCTTACGACGTGTTGGGCGGTCAGGCTACGTTCAACGTGCTCTACACCACCGAGAAATTCCACGACGAGAACCCCAAAACGTACAAGGCGTTTTACGACGCGTTGGCCGAGGCCGAGAAGATCATCAAGGCCGACAAGCCCGCCGCGGCGCAGACGTACATCCGCGTCGAACAGTCGAAGCTGCCTCTTTCACTGGTAGAGAAGATCGTCTCTGACCCTGAAATCGACTTCACCATCACCCCGCAGCGCACCTTCATCTACGCAGAAAAGCTGCATGAGCTGGGTGTGTTGAAGAACAAGGCCGCGAGCTGGAAAGACTACTTCTTCGAGCAAGCGCAGGGTGGTGCGGGGAGTTGAGAAACGTGCCTGGTGACGCACCGTGTCACCTTGTTTATACACAAGCCTTTCCGAGTTCCGTGGGAGCGAGCTTGCTCGCGAAGAGGGCAGTGCAGCCTTGAAGATGGGGCGTCTGAACCCTAGCATTCGTGAGCAAGCTCACTCCCACGGTAAGCCTTCAGTCAGACACTTTTCGTTTTGGCCTCGCTTTGTGCATATGTCGGACTTGTGCCTAACGGTCAGTAACCTGAGCTAACGAAAATCTGCTTTTGAAGGACCATTCTTTCAGGTCTTTCCCTTTCGCAAGTACGAACTTTCCTAGAAAATCCGCAGCCCTTGTGCGCATGGATTCTGGACACTAGGCTGCGTCGGTCGCTGAGTTTCAGCGGTCGGGTTTAGCAGCCTGTCTATGGATAACAAGTGTCGCGAGTGTCGCGTTATGGCGGCTTTGCGTGGGGCACCTTCGGGTGCGCCGGTCAACATGCGCTTGTTCCTGCCGGTCTGCTAACCCGCGTCAAAGCCGCCACCCTTGTTCGTTTAGCAGCGGGTAATCGGTGGCTTCGTTAGCTAAAGGAATAAGCAATGATCAACTCAACCCCAGCTCCACCTCCACTCCACCCCCCCTCTAAGAAACCCTGATACAGGTCAGCGGCATCCTGCGCTGCGCCTCTGCAGCTGCGTATGAATCCGGCGATGCTCTCAACGGCGCGAAACGCGACCTGGCGTTCTCCGTGGTCCATTTGATCGATATCGCCAGAACCCGGCTCGATCGCTCGCTTGAAGACGTAGCCTGTCATTAAGCACGCCGGTCAACCTGTCAGTTCTGCGAGTAGCAGGTCCAAGCGTTAGCCGTGCAAGGTCGCAGGTGCAAGCGAGCAGAATCTCGCTCACCCCGATGGGAGACCTCAAATGGCCTGGAACACCGTTCTCTGTCGCTACCGCTACGATCCACTTGACCGGATTGCCTCCCGAACACCGCTGGCCGGACTCATCACGCAGGCGCTCTATCAGAGTGACGTTTTGGTCAATGAACTTCAGGGCGCCGAGCTGCGCCGCTTTTTTCAGCATGGCCGTTCATCACTGGCCTGCCAGACCCTGAGCGACCAGTCATCCAGCACGTTACTGACTGCCACCGATCATCGGCACAGCGTGCTCAATGCGTCGCGCCTTTCGCAGCGAGACGTGATGGCCTATACCCCTTATGGTCATAACGTAGCGAAAGACCACCTGCCCGGCTTCAACGGCGAACACCCCGATCCGGTCACGGGGCATTACCTGCTGGGCAACGGCTACCGCGCTTACAGCCCGGTGCTAATGCGCTTCAACAGCCCGGACAGTCTCAGTCCGTTTGGAAAGGGCGGGTTGAACGCCTATGCCTATTGCGAGGGAGATCCGGTCAATCGGTCTGATCCAAGCGGGCACGATATCCTCGACGATGTCCTGACAGCAGCCTACATCGGTGTGGGTCTGCTGACGGCTGGCATTGGTCTGGTGACAGCCCGCCCGGCGCTAAAGGCCGTAGTCAAAGGCGTGAAGGTTAAACCTGGCCTCCCCGGTTCTGCGGCACAGGGCGCTATGCAGACAAGACCTGCCAATACCGCTGAAAAGCTTTCAGCGGCTGTAGCCGTGGGGGCGGTGGCGGCCGGCAGTGCGTGGGCTGCTGCATTTGCTGTCAGAAAAGCAGATCCCGATTCGGCCGTGGCCCGTCCGCTGACAGTCGTCGCCCTGGCATTGGCCGTTCCGACGTTAAGCCTGCGTGGCTGGACGCTTGCTCGTTCCGAGCTGGCGAAACGAGCGATGAAGTCAGTGCCTGTGCTGGTTCGCCGCAGCAGCGTCAGGAGCCTGAATCAGAACGTTCGTTTACCCGCGCTGGATATCCGCGAAACTGCGCTCTGAGGACTTTATCCATTCGATGCATACCGCCAGCGGACAGTGACTTCGCAGAGACTGTCTCCAGGGGCATCCACAAACGCCTCTGATCCTGCTCCCGCAAGGAACCCTCCCGCCTGCGCACAGTCGCATGTTCACGCTGTTCTCCCGCAATCTCACGCTTGCACCCGGCATCCGCAAAAGGAGTCTGCATGCCTGCTCGTCTTTCAAGACTGTTTACCCTCGGCCTTGTCGCTACCGTGGCAATGCTGACGGGCTGTGGCGAGGAAAAACCGGCAGCGCCCGAGTTGCCTCGCGTCTATGTGCAGCCGGTGAAAACGGCCGAGTTCGCCGCCAGTGTGGCACTCACGGGCGATATCCAGGCACGGGTGCAGACGCAGCTCTCGTTTCGGGTCAACGGCAAGATCATTCAGCGCAGCGTGGACGTGGGTGACCGCGTGACGGCAAAGCAAGTGCTGGCGCGGCTCGATCCCAAGGATCTGCAGATCAACGTCGACTCGGCGCAGGCCTCGGTCGCTGCGGAGCAGGCTCGCGTCAACCAGACCCGCGCCGCGTTCGTGCGGCAACAGAAACTGTTGCCCAAGGGTTACACCAGCCAGAGCGAATACGACTCGGCCCAAGCGGCCTTGCGTGGCAGCGAAAGCTCCCTGAAAGCCGCGCAGGCACAACTGGCCAATGCCCGCGAACAACTGAGTTACACCGCATTGGTCGCCGATGCCTCGGGCGTCATCACTGCGCGTCAGGCGGAAGTCGGGCAAGTGGTGCAAGCCACGGTGCCGATTTTCAGTCTGGCCCGTGATGGCGAGCGCGATGCGGTGTTCAACGTTTACGAATCGCTGTTCGTCCAGCCCGCCAGCGACCAGCCGGTGCAAGTGACGCTGCTCGATAACCCGGCCATCAAGGTGCTCGGCAAAGTGCGTGAAGTGACGCCAGCGGTGTCGGCGCAAACCGGTACGCTTCAAGTCAAGATTGCACTGGAGCCTTTGCCTGAAGGCATGGACCTGGGTTCGGTGGTCAGCGTCGCGTTGAGCAAGCCGGCCAATGCCAGTGTCGAGTTGCCGTGGTCAGCCTTGACCAAGGACCTTGGCGAACATCTGGGCAAGCCCGCTGTGTGGGTCGTGGACGAGCAGGGCAAAGCCAACCTGCGTCGGGTCACCGTTGCGCGCTACCTGACCTCTCACGTGATTATCAGCGACGGTTTGAAGACGGGCGAAAACGTGGTGATCGCGGGCGGGCAGTTGTTGCACCCCGACATGCAGGTGGAAATCGCCGACCAACCCAAACCGCAAAATGCCCAGGTGCAACCATGAAGCGTTTGTCGTGGGCTGTATTGAGTGCCTTGCTGCTGGCAGGCTGTGGCAAGGATGAGGCACCTCCCGAGCCGGTACGGCCGGTGGTGTTCGTCGAGGCGCAGCCTGAGTCGGTACAGGGTTTCGGGCGTTTTGCCGGCAATATCGAGGCGCGTTATCAAAGCGTGCTGGGCTTTCGAGTGCCCGGCCGTATTGCTCGTCGTCATGTGGACGTGGGCAGTGAGGTGAAGAAGGGGGACTTGCTCGCCACGCTCGATCCGACCGATCAGCAGAACAACGTGCGCGGGCGTCAGGGGGATTTGGCCAATGTTCAGGCGCAGTGGATCAATGCCCAGGCCAATGCCCGTCGACAACAGGAGCTGTTCGACCGTGGCGTCGGCGCGCAAGCGCAGCTGGACGTTGCGCTGACCAACCTGAAAACCGCTCAGTCATCGCTGGATCAGGCAAAAGCCGCCGAGCAGCAGGCCCGCGATCAGTTGAGTTACAGCGAACTGCGCAGCGATCACGACGCGGTGGTCACTGAGTGGAAGGTCGAAGCCGGGCAGGTCGTCACGGCCGGTCAGGAGGTGGTCACGCTGGCGCGTCCCGATGTCAAGGAAGCGGTGATCGATCTGCCGGCCCAACTGGCTGACGAATTGCCTGCCGATGTGGTGTACACCGTGGCCAGTCAGTTGGACCCGGAAGTGAACACCACCGCCACGCTGCGTGAAATCGAACCTCAACCCGACCGCTCGACGCGTACTCGCCGGGCGCGTTTTTCGCTGACCCAAACGCCACCTGCGTTGCGTTTGGGCACCGCGATCAGCGTGACCCTCAGTTCGGCTATTGCGCCACGCATGCGCCTGCCGCTCAACGCGTTGCAGGAGGTCGATGGCAAGCGTCAGATCTGGGTCATCGACCCGCAGAATCAGACCGTCAACCCCCGTGTGGTCAATGTCGTGAGCCAGGACGCCAGCAGTTTTCTGCTGGCTGGCGGCGTGAACGCGGGCGAGAAAGTGGTCAGCGCGGGCATCAACAGCCTCAAGCCGGGGCAGAAAGTCAAAGTCGATGAGGAAAGCCCGCGATGAAAGGGAATTTCAATCTGTCAGAGTGGGCCATCAAACATCAGTCGTTTGTGTGGTATCTGATGTTCGTCGCGCTGCTGATGGGCGTGTTTTCCTACATGAAGCTGGGGCGTGAAGAAGACCCTTCCTTCACCATCAAGACGATGGTCATACAGACTCGCTGGCCCGGCGCGACGGTGGACGAAACGCTGGAACAGGTCACTGACCGCATCGAGAAAAAACTCGAAGAGCTGGACTCGCTGGACTACGTGAAAAGCTACACGCGTCCCGGCGAATCGACAGTGATGGTCTTCCTGCGCGACACCACCGATGCCAAGGCGATACCGGAAATCTGGTATCAGGTGCGCAAGAAGATTGATGACATTCGTGGGCAGTTTCCCCAAGGGATTCAAGGTCCGGCATTCAACGATGAGTTTGGCGACGTGTACGGGTCGATCTACGCGTTCACGGCGGACGGGTTTTCGATGCGGCAGCTGCGCGATTACGTCGAGAAGGTCCGCGTCGACATCCGCTCGGTGGAAGGGCTCGGCAAGGTCGAGATGGTCGGTCAGCAGGACGAAGTCATCTACCTGAATTTCTCGACCCGCAAACTGGCGGCTCTCGGGCTCGATCAGCGGCAGGTCGTGCAGAGCCTGCAATCGCAGAACGCCGTGACGCCTGCTGGCGTGATTGAAGCCGGGCCTGAACGGATTTCCGTGCGCACTTCGGGGCAGTTCGCGTCCGAGAAAGACTTGGCCGCCGTCAACCTGCGTCTCAATGATCGCTTCTATCGCTTGAGCGATATCGCCGAGATTACCCGCGGCTATACCGATCCGCCCAAGCCCCTGTTCCGCTACAACGGCAAGCCTGCCATCGGCCTGGCCATTGCGATGAAGAAGGGCGGCAATATCCAGGCGTTCGGCAAGGCGCTGCACGAGCGTATGGACGCCACGACCGCCGAGTTGCCGGTGGGTATCGGCGTGCACAAAGTGTCGGATCAGGCCGAAGTGGTCGACAAGGCGGTAGGCGGGTTTACCAGCGCCTTGTTCGAAGCCGTGATCATCGTGTTGGTGGTCAGCTTTATCAGCCTTGGGGTACGCGCCGGGCTGGTGGTGGCGTGTTCCATCCCCTTGGTACTGGCGATGGTGTTTGTGTTCATGGAATACAGCGGCATCACCATGCAGCGCATTTCCCTTGGGGCCTTGATCATCGCGCTGGGGCTTTTGGTGGACGACGCGATGATCACCGTCGAGATGATGGTCACGCGGCTGGAAATGGGCGAAACCAAGGAGCAGGCGGCGACCTACGCTTATACCTCGACCGCCTTCCCGATGCTGACCGGTACGCTGGTCACGGTGGCCGGGTTCGTGCCGATTGGCCTGAACGCCAGTTCGGCGGGGGAGTACACCTTCACGCTGTTTGCCGTGATCGCAGTGGCGATGCTGGTGTCGTGGGTGGTCGCTGTTTTGTTCGCGCCGGTGATCGGCGTTCACATTCTGAGCAGCAACATCAAGCCCAAGTCCGAAGAGCCGGGCCGCGTCGGTCGGGCGTTCAACGCCAGCATGATCTGGGCGATGCGTCATCGCTGGCTGGCGATTGGCATCACGCTGGCGCTGTTTGCCGCATCGCTGTTTTCGATGCAGTTCGTGCAGAGTCAGTTCTTCCCGTCTTCCGACCGGCCTGAGATTCTGGTTGACCTCAACTTGCCGCAAAACGCCTCGGTCAACGAGACGCGCAGGGTGGTCGATCGCTTCGAAGCGACCCTCAAGGATGACCCGGACATCGAACGCTGGAGCACTTATATCGGCCAAGGCGCGTTGCGCTTCTATTTGCCGCTGGACCAGCAACTGGAAAACCCGTTCTACGCTCAGTTGGTGATCGTCAGTAAGGGCCTTGAAGAGCGTGGCGCGCTGACGGCGCGTCTGCAAAAGCGTCTGCGTGACGAGTTTGTCGGCATCGGCTCCTACGTGCAGCCGCTGGAAATGGGACCTCCGGTGGGACGTCCGATCCAGTACCGCGTCAGCGGCGAGGACATCGACAAAGTGCGACAGCACGCCATCGAACTGGCCACGCTGCTGGACAAGAACTCGCATGTGGGCGAGGTGATCTACGACTGGAACGAGCCGGGCAAGGTCCTGCGCATCGACATCAATCAGGACAAGGCGCGGCAGTTGGGGTTGTCGTCCGAAGACGTCGCTAACCTGATGAACAGCGTGGTCAGTGGTTCCGCCGTGACGCAGGTGCGTGACGACATTTACCTGATCAACGTGGTCGGTCGCGCTGAAGACGCTGAGCGTGGTACGCCGGAAACCCTGCAGAACCTGCAGATCGTCACGCCGAGCGGGGCGTCCATCCCGTTACTGGCCTTCGCGACGGTGGGTTATGAGCTTGAACAGCCACTGGTGTGGCGTCGTGATCGCAAGCCGACCATCACCGTGAAAGGTGCGGTGCGCGACGAGATTCAACCGACGGATCTGGTCAAACAGTTGAAGCCTGAGATCGATAAATTCGCCTCGGGTCTGCCGGTAGGCTACAAGGTCGCCACGGGCGGCACCGTCGAAGAAAGCAGCAAGGCGCAGGGCCCTATTGCGAGCGTGGTGCCGCTGATGCTGTTCTTGATGGCAACGTTCCTGATGATTCAGCTGCACAGCGTGCAGAAGATGTTTCTGGTCGCCAGTGTCGCGCCACTGGGCCTGATTGGCGTGGTGCTGGCGTTGATCCCGACAGGAACGCCGCTGGGCTTCGTGGCGATTCTTGGCGTGCTGGCATTGATCGGTATCATCATCCGCAACTCGGTGATTCTGGTGACCCAGATCGATGCCTACGAGCGCAGCGGTTATCTGGCTTGGGATGCGGTGGTGGAAGCCACCGAGCACCGCCGTCGGCCGATCCTGCTGACGGCGGCGGCAGCGAGTCTGGGCATGATCCCGATTGCGCGTGAAGTGTTCTGGGGGCCGATGGCCTACGCGATGATCGGTGGCATCATCATCGCCACTCTGCTGACGCTGCTGTTCCTGCCCGCGTTGTACGTGGCCTGGTACAAGATCAAGGAGCCGACGGACAAGCAGCGCCGTGAGGCTGACGAAAAGAAGGATGATCAGGACGGCGAGCTGGCGACGGGGCACTGAGTGAGCTGCGCGCCGCCAGTGTGATCGGACGCGGAGCGTCCTGAGCGGCATTCCCACGCAGGAGCATGGGAACGATCAGTGGCTGACTTTGATCGTGCCTCACGCTCCGCGTCACATTGCGTACAGGCTTACACCCTGCGCCACACGCTTGCTAGCCACGGCTGCTGCTCTCGTGGCAGCCCGGCGGGGCGGTAGTAGTGATCCAGTTCGACGAATCCGGCTTCGGTCAGCAAGGCGCGCCATGACTCCAGGTCGTGGTAAGAGCCGTAGCGCTCGCCTTGCCAGCCTTCCTGATTCTCCCCGCGTGGGTTGGAGCTGAACAGCACACCGCCCGGCTTGAGCGTGGCGTGCAACTGGCGCAGCACGCGGGGCAGCTCCTGACGCGGAACGTGGAACAGCACGGCGTTGGCGAAGACGCCATCGAAGCGGGCGGGCGGTAGGTCGAGTTCAAGAAAGTTCTGCTGCAACACTTCGCAACCGGTTTCGGCACGGGCCATTTCAGCGAATCGCCCGGAGCCGTCCAGCCCCACCGCAACGAGCCCCATTGCCGTGAAGGTTTTCAGATCGCGTCCCGGCCCACAGCCGAAGTCCAGAATCTGCCACGGGGTCGGCCCTTCGATATGGCGGGTCAAGGCGTCGATGTTCTGGCTCACGTCGTGGTCCCGCGTGCCGTCGCGAAAGTCGTCGGCGACGCGGTTGTAGTTGTCCAGCGTGGTCGAGGTGATCTGGTCGAGGGTCTGGGGATCGAGTTTCATCAAAGGCGTTCCGGTCCGGGAAGGCCGCCAATATACCCCGGACCGTCAGCGCTTGTTGAAGCGGCGCGCCAATCGGTCTCCGCCCAACTGGACGAATGCCACCACCGCCACCAGCAATACGATGACCGTCAGCATCACTTGCGTGTCGAAACGCTGGTAGCCATAGCGGTAGGCAATGTCGCCCAGGCCGCCTGCACCGATCGCACCTGCCATCGCCGACGAGTTGATCATGGTCACCAGCGTAATAGTGAAACCACCGATAATTCCCGGCAGCGCCTCGGGCAGCAGCACGTGCCAGATGATGTGCCAGCGCCGACAGCCCATCGCCTGTGCGGCTTCGATCAGGCCGTGATCGACTTCCCGCAGGCTGACCTCGGCGATGCGTGCAAAGAACGGCGTGGCGGCGATGGTCAGCGGCACGATGGCGGCCCATACGCCGTAGGTGGTACCCACGATCAGCCGCGTGAACGGAATGAGCGCGACCATGAGGATCAGAAACGGGATCGAGCGGAACAGGTTCACGAAAGCGCCCAGCCCCCGATTGATCGCAGGCGCTTCATAAATCCCGCCCTTGGAGCTGGTGACCAGAATCACCGCCAGCGGAATGCCCAGCAGCAATGCGATGAGCGAAGACACGCCGACCATCAGGAGCGTGTCGAGGGTCCCTTGCAGCAAGCGATCAAACCACATAACCCAATACCTCCACGCGCGGTGCCTGTGTGCGGGCTCGCGCCAGCAATTCTTCTTGGCCATACGGCGAAGCAGTGACTGAAAGGATCAGGTGCCCGATGGCCCGATTCTGAATACGCTCGACTCCGCCTTGCAGCAGTTGCACCTTGCCACCCAGCGCGCCGAACAGTGCTGCCAGATCGGGCTCTTGTGCGCTGATACCGGTGAACTGCACGTCCAGCAAGAGAGCGGAATCGGGCTGTTGCGGTTCGGCGGTCAGACGCTCTAGCCATTCTTTCGGCAGGCCGAGCTGCAGCGGTGCCAGCAGGGTTTTACTGACTTCATGCTGAGGATCGCCAAATACTTGCCAAACCTGGCCTTGCTCGACCACCTGGCCCTGTTCCAGCACCACCACGCGATGGCAGATATCCCGAATTACGGCCATCTCATGGGTGATCAAGACGATGGTCAGGCCCAGGCGCTGATTGATCTCACCCAGCAGGCTGAGGATAGATTGGGTGGTTTCCGGGTCCAGCGCCGAAGTGGCTTCGTCGCAGAGCAGAATCGCCGGGTCATGCACCAGCGCGCGAGCAATACCCACTCGCTGTTTCTGGCCTCCGGACAACTGCGCCGGATAGGCGTTGTGCTTGTCCTGCAGACCTACCAGTTCCAGTAACTGCGCCACTTTCTGCTGGCGCTGCGCCTTGGGCACGCCTGCCACTTTGAGCGGCAGTTCGACGTTCTGCCACACGGTCTTGGCCGACATCAGGTTGAAGTGCTGGAAGATCATGCCGATGCGGCGGCGCAGTTCCACCAGCTTGTCTTCGTTGAACTCGCCGATGTCCACCTGATCGATCAGTACCCGGCCGCTGCTGGGTTGCTCGAGCCGATTGATGGTACGGATCAGCGAGGACTTGCCTGCACCGCTGCGGCCGATGATGCCGAAAATCTCTCCGCGCTGGATAGCCAGGTCGATGTTGCCCAGCGCCTGCACCGGGCCTTGTCGGCCCTGGTAGGTTTTGCCCAGATTGATGAAGCGCACGTGGGCGTTATTCAAGTCCGGGTGCAGCTCGGTCTGTTTAGCCGAGGCTTTGGCGGCAGGCGTTTGGGTGGGGTGTTGCTGTAGCGCGGTCGCCGTCATTCTTTCCACCCTACCTGATAGAGCTTGCCATTGACCTTGTCCAGCGCGGCGCGGACCACGGGGGAGTGCTGGTAGATGTCGACGAATTTCGCCAGACGCGGATCGTCCTTGCGCTCGGGCTTGATCACGAACTGGATGACGTATTCAGGGTGATCCATGCCGTCGAACAGGATCGCCGAGTCGGCCGGGAAGGTCTTGGCCAGGCGGATGTAGGCCGGGTAGCCCTGCAATAGATCGGCATCGTCGTAGGCGCGCACCAGTTGCACGGCTTCGACCTGAATGATCTTGAGCTTTTTCGGGTTGGCGGTGATGTCTTCCTCGGTCGCCTTGTAGCCGACGCCTTGCTTCAGGATGATCAGCCCGGCCTTGGCCAGCAGTTGCAGACCGCGCCCGCTGTTGATCGGGTCGTTGGCGATGGCCACAGTGGCGCCGCTTGGGAGCTCATTGAAGCTTTTGTACTTTTTCGAGTACAGCCCGACGTTATTGATGATCCCCGGCGCGTAGGGCACCAGGCCGAAACCGGCGGCCTCGTTGGCGTTGGTCAGGAACGGGATGTGCTGAAAGTAGTTCACGTCGATGTCACCTGCCGCGAGGGTCACGTTGGGTGCGATCCAGTCCGTGAACTCGACCAGCTCGACCTTCAGACCCTGCTTGCCGGCTTCTTCCACCGCCGCCTCAAGCGGAATGGCGAAGGCTGCGGTTGTGCCGACCTTTAGCGGCGCGTCGGCGGCATGAGCGGTCAGTGATAACAGGCCGAAGGCCAGGGCTACGAGGGTTTTGGTCATGGGGCATTCCGTTGTGGTGTCTGGTTATCGAGTTGATTGATGTGGATCGTTCTGGAGGCTGCGCGTCCTCAAAGAGCGCGACATGCTTGAACCGATCGTTCATCTTTGTTGCCGATACCCGGCGCCTGCATGCTGCGGCGGCAGGCGGTCGGTGCCTTGGGGAAACAGTTTTTTGCGCAGGCTGCCTTCTTCATAAGCGGTCTTGTACGACCCGCGGCGTTGCAGTTCCGGAATGACCAGATCGATAAAGTCCTCGTAGCTTTCCGGGGTGACGATGCGGGTCAGGTTGAAGCCGTCCAGGCCGGTTTCCGCAATCCACGATTCCAGCTCGTCGGCGACCTGTTCAGGCGAGCCGATCACCGTGATGTAGCGGCCGCCCAACGCATGCTGATCAAGCAGTTTCTGCCGCGTCCAGTCGTTGTTCTTGAGGTTCTTGGTTGCCGACTGGATGGCATTGTTCTTCACGTACTGAATCGGCTCGTCCAGTTCGTACTGCGCAAAATCAATCCCGGTGGACGCGGCAAAGTGCGCCACGCCTGCTTCGGCGCTCGCATGCTGGCGGTATTCGGCATGCTTTTCCTGCGCCAAGGCCTCGGTCGCGGCAACGATCACGTTCAGGCCCATGAACACCTTGATGTCGTCAGGGTTGCGTCCGGCCTGCACGGCGCTGGCGCGGACCTTGTCTACCTGCTCGCGGGTCGAGGCCTTGTTCTGCCCGCTGATGAATACGCACTCGGCGTTTTGCCCGGCAAACTGCAAGCCACGCTCCGAACTGCCCGCCTGAAACAGCACCGGCGTGCGTTGTGGCGATGGTTCGCACAGGTGATAACCCTCCACCTGATAGAACTCGCCTTCATGCTGAATTTTATGGACCTTGCCTGGCTGGGCGTAGACACGCCGCTCGCGGTCATTGATCACCGCATCGTCCTCCCAGCTGCCTTCCCAGAGCTTGTACAGCACCTGCAGGTACTCGTCGGCCTGGTCGTAGCGACGGTCGTGTTCCACCTGCTCGCTCAAGCCCATCGCACGGGCCGCGCTGTCCAGATAGCCGGTGACAATGTTCCAGCCAACCCTGCCGCGGCTCAGGTGATCGAGCGTCGACATGCGCCGGGCAAACAGGTACGGCGCGTCGTAGGTCAGGTTGGCGGTCAAGCCGAAACCCAGATGTTTTGTGACACCGGCCATTGCTGACACCAGCAACAGAGGGTCGTTGACTGGCAGCTGGATTGCCTCCTTGAGGGTGACGTCCACCGAGTTCCGGTAAACGTCGTACACGCCCACAATGTCGGCGATGAACAGCCCGTCGAACAGGCCCCGCTCCAGCAGCCTAGCCAGATCGGTCCAGTATTCCAAGCGGTTGAACTGCGTGGACGTATCACGCGGGTGCGTCCACAAACCGTGATTGATGTGGCCGATGCAGTTCATGTTGAAAGCGTTGAGCAGGATCTTCTTGCGCGCCATCAGATCGTCCCTCGCAGCGGAGGGTTGGTGTCGTTGAGGTAGTAATTGCCAATGGCGTGAAATTTCCAGCGCACCGGATCGTGCAGCGTGTGAACGCGGGCGTTGCGCCAGTGACGATCCAGACTGTGTTCGGCGAGCGTCGACTGGCTGCCCGCCAGTTCGAACAGCGTGCTGCCAGCCGCCAGGGAAATCTCGGTGCTGATGGCGCGGGCCTCGGCCACTGCGATGGAAGCGGCGGCCACGGTGTCGGCGTTGCTGTCGGCCTGGGCGAGGTCCAGATACTCACCGGCGCGCTCCAGCAAGGCTTCGGCGGCGTGCAGGCGAATGCCCAAGCGTCCGAAACTGTGCAGCGTCAACGGGTCATCCACGGCCTTTTCGATGCCTGAATCGATCCACGGTCGGGTGCGGGTGCGCACGAACGTCAGCGCATCTTCGAACGCGGCGCGAGCGATGCCGGTGTCGATGGCGGCGTGAAGAATCTGCGCCAGTGGGCCCACCGTAGTGGGGCGTTCGAAGGCGCTCTGGAACGGCACCACGTCGCGGTGATCGACGTACACGTTGTTGAACACCACCGAACCGCTGCCGGTGGTGCGCTGGCCGAAACCGCTCCAGTCGTCGATGACCGTCAGGCCCGCGCTGTCATGCGGCATGAACGCCAGTTGCTGAATGCCGTCGTCGTCAATGACCGAGGTGGGAATGCGCTGCGCATACAGCGCGCCGGTGGCGTAGAACTTACGTCCATTGATGCGGTAACCGCTGCCTTCGCGCTTAAGACGTGTGGTGCGGTCGTGGGCTGTCTTGGTGCCCAGTTCGGCCAGCGCATTGCCGAAACGTTGACCGGCCTGCGCTTCGGCGTACAAGCGCTCTTGCTGCTGCGGGTTGCCGTTCACGCGCAGCACTTCGAGGGCGTAGAAATGGTTTTGCGGAATCTGTCCCAGCGAGCCATCGGCTTCGGAAATCAGCGCAATGACCTTGGCCAGGGTGACCGATGAAACACCCGCGCCGCCGAAGGCTTTCGGTACGGTGATGCCCCAGAGCCCGGACTGACTGAACAGCTCCAGTTCGGCGTGTGGCAAGCGGCGCTCGCGGTCGCGTACCGCACTTTCAGTCTTGAAAAGGTCAGCCAGTTCGCGGGCAATGGTCAGCGCCTGGGCGTCACTGCTGATCAGCGCTGCGTGGTCGCGCGCCTGTGGATTGAAACTCATGAAAAGTGTGCTCCAGTGGTCTGGTTCAGATCCAGGAATGGCGGGCGGGCAGGGTGCCGTTCAGGTGCCAGGTGCCGACGGCGTGGTATTTCCAGCGCACCGGGTCGTGAAGGGTGTGAACCCGTGCGTTGCGCCAGTGACGATCAAGATTGAATTCGGCGAGCGTGGCGCGACTGCCCGCCAGCTCAAACAGCTTTTCACTGGCCAGCAGCGAGATCTCGGTGGTCAGCACTTTGGCCCGCGCCACAGCGATGGAGGCCAGGGCGGCGGACTGTTCATCGATGGGTGTTGCACTGACCTCGTCCAGCACTTGGCCCGCCTTGCGCAACAGCGCTTCGGCGGCGTGCAGGTCGAGTTTCAGCTTGCCGATATCAGCGATCACATACAGGTCGTCGCTGGCGCGTTCGACCTTGGCGTCGATCCACGGTCGAGCGCGATCCCGGACGAAGGCAATGGCATCGTCGATGGCCCCGCGAGCGATCCCCGCGTCAATGGCGGCCTGAATCAATTGCGACACCGCGCCCTGAATGTTGGGGGTCAGCGACAGGCGCCAGTTGGCGACCACGTGCTCGGCCTCGACCGGTACGTTGTCCAGCAACACCGTTCCGCTGGCCGTGGTGCGCTGGCCAAAGCCCGACCAGTCATCGACGATGCGCAGGCCCGGAGTGCCGCGTTTGACGAAGGCCATGACCTGGCGGCCTTCATCATCCAGCGCTTTGACTGCAACCCAGTGCGCAAACAGCGCGCCGGTGGAGTAGAACTTCTGGCCATTGATCACGAAACGATCACCGTCAGCGGTGATTCGTGCTTTTAGATCCAGAGTGTTTTTGGTGCCGCGTTCGGGCCCGGCGTTGCCGATGCGCCAGCCTTCAAGCACGCTCTGAAACAGCGCCGTCTTCTGCGCTTCTGTGGCGGTGCCTTGCAGCAAGTGGAGGATGCCGAACTGATTCTGCGGGATCTGGCCGAGCGCCGGATCTGCAGTCGAGATGATCCGGAACACTTCGGCAATCGTCACGAACGAGACTTGCGGGCCACCGTAGGCACGGGGGATGGAAATACTGCCCAGCCCGCTGCGGGTGAAGTGTTCGATCTGCGTCCAGGGCAACGCCCGTTCCTGATCGCGTCGAGCCGCCTGCACACGCGCCTGCGCTGCCAGTTCATGGGCAGCTGCAATGGCTTCTGCGTCGTCGTGCAGCACCTTGGCCGGCAGTAAATGAGGGGCGACGTCCGGCTCTTGTGGAGCCTTGATCGCCCTGGTGTTATCCACAGGGGTGGTTGTGAAAGAGACCATCGAAACCTCGTAGCGGTAGGCCGCAAGCGTTGCGGCTGAAAACATCACGATGTCCGGTGGTCCGGTGTATATACCCTAAGCGTGCATAAAAAAATTTAAAACGTTCTTTTTGGAATAAGCATAGATTGGCGTTGATCGATGGCGCCCTACGCGGCTGCCGTCATTCAGCTAAATATCAGGTGCCGATCACTCGAATGAAAATGTTTACGCGTTTCGGATAATGCGCCTCTGGGTGCCATATGCCTAAACTAAGGGCGTGGGTGTTAATTAATTATTGAGCGTGCTGCATGAATTAATTCATTAAGTGCCCGGGCAGGCTTTAAATCGAGTCGTTGTTTTCGATGTGCGGGCCGGGTGTCCAAAGTATGACCCGTCTCACAATGCCGTATCACCCAGTGTCGGGATGATTATTTCGCGTGGCGGTGCCCATGAAGAGTTGTTTCCCACTCTGTCGATAATGCAATACGTCACTTCAAGTTGTGGGTCACCGGCTTCTTTAATCAAGTCCGGGGGCACGATCAGATCGATGGGCTCGCCCACGTCTTCTTGTCGCAAGGGTGGCAGGTCCATGCGCAGATCTCCCCAGCGCACGGTTATCTCGTCGTGGACGGCCATATTCAGATACGGCTCGATCGCCATCGGCAAGCCTCCCTCCAAATGCCTTTTGGTCAAGCCTCGGCGTAGCACCGAAGGTGCTACGCCGAGCGGCGCGAGGCCCTGATTCTCTTCCTGGTTGGGACTGAGCAAACGTCCCCCAGGCGGATTCAGCTTCACCCAGAGTTTGCGGCAGGCTGATATGGTCGGTAGTCCGCCGACTTTCATGACCTTGTAGTCGGTGCGCGCCTTGCCGTTTTGAAGAAAGCTTTCTGGCACGCGTAGGACAGCGGTGGTGCCGATGTCGGACGCCGTTAATATTTTTGACGCCACGTAACAGCCGTCCCAAAACAATTCGATCAGATCGCCCTCGTCCATATCGGCATAGGGTTCGATGTGGACGTTGAGGCAGGAGGCTGCTCTGACGCCTATGCCATGCCGGCTGGCCTGCGGCACAGAAGGGGCGCAGAGTTTGACGAGTTCGTTTTTACACACGTTCTGGTTCATGTGGAGTACTCCAGGAATTCAAGGGTTCACGTAAAAATGAGTCACATGTGTTCATGTTTAATTAAAATAATGATCAAAACAGGCGAGTTGATAAGTACCGCAAAATTCCAAGGGTTGGCAAACATTACAAAGTGTCGAAGTTAGAGGCTTGAAAGTTTGTGGGATTATCGAGCGGCTTGTTGGGGTTGAGCTAATTAGCTTTGCGCGCAGGTGTCAATATGCGGTCGCTGTTTAGTTGATCTTTTGTGGAAAATTAGATGCTTCCTACACACAATATTCTGAACTGTTTACTTGAGAGGCGTCAGCTGTCCTACCACAAGAAATCGATGAGGCGAGGGTGTGGTCACATCACGTTTATTAACGTGAGCGGGTATGTCAGGCGGGCTGGGAGCAGACGCAATGCGTGGACGTCTACATCACGGAGTGTCGCCCGGAAACTCTCATGATTTAGATGGTATGCAGCGCAATGGCAGGCTGGAATTAGCGAAGAACTTGATGGGACAAACTTTTTTCAAATGTAAAATAAAAAAAGGCAGCCCTCGAAAGGTGCTGCCTTTTGGAATCGGGCTGTAGGATTAATGCCTTGTTCGTTCCAGAAACTGCCTCGTCCGCTCGTGTTTCGGGTTGGCAAAAAGGTCTTTGGCGTCGCCCTGTTCCACGATCACGCCCTTGTCGATAAAGACCACCCGATTGGCGACTTCACGCGCAAAGCTCATTTCGTGGGTGACGATTACCATCGTGCGGTTCTCTTCGGCCAAGGCGCGAATGGTGGTCAGCACTTCGCCAACCAATTCCGGGTCCAGGGCCGACGTCGGTTCGTCGAACAGAATCACCTGCGGCTCCATCGCCAGTGCCCGGGCGATGGCCACGCGCTGTTGTTGGCCTCCCGACAACCTGCGAGGGTAGGCGTCTTCCTTACCCGCCAACCCCACCTTGGCCAGCAGATTGCGGCCCAGCGCCAAGGCGCTTTCACGATCCACCTTCTTGACCACTACCGGGCCTTCGATGACGTTCTCAAGCGCGGTGCGGTGCGGAAACAGATTGAAGTTCTGGAACACGAACCCGACCTGCTGGCGCAGCTGACGAATCAGGCCCTGCTGCTGGTTCATGGAGCGTGTGCCATCAATCTTGATATCGGCGACCTGGATGCTGCCGCTGGTGGGCGTCTCCAGCAGATTCAGGCAGCGCAGCAGTGTGGTCTTGCCCGAGCCGCTAGGCCCGATGATGGCGACCACTTCGCCAGCTTCGACGCGCAGGTCGATGCCTTTGAGCACTTGATTGCCCTTGAATTCCTTGGTGAGTTTTTCAACCACGATCATGCGTCAAGACTCCAGATCATGCCGGTTAACCCGCGCTTCCAGCTTGTTTTGCAGGTGCGAAAGCACCGTGGCAAGGATCCAGTAGATCAGTGCAGCGGCCAGGTACATGGTGAAAATTTCGAAGGTGCGTGCAGTGATCAACTGCGCCTGGCGGAACAGTTCCGGCACCTGAATGGTGGCGGCCAGCGCCGTGTCCTTGACCAGCGAAATGAAGCTGTTGCCCAGTGGCGGCAAGGCCGTGCGCGCCGCTTGTGGCAGGATCGCCCGGCGCAGGGTCTGCCAGCGGGTCATGCCAATGCTGGCCGCCGCTTCCCATTGGCCTCGTTCGACTGCGCCGATGGCCGAGCGCAGGATTTCGCAGGCGTAGGCGCCCATGTTCAGGGAAAAGCCGATCAGCGCTGCGGTCAGCGGTTCCAGTTCGATACCCAGTTCCGGCAGGCCGTAATAAATCATGAACAACTGCACCAGCAACGGTGTGCCCCGGAAAAACGACACGTAGATGCGCGCAATCCAGCTCAACGGCTTGAAGCGCGACAAACGCATCAGTGCCAGGCCGAAGCCCAGCACCAATCCGAAGAACATGCCACCCAGGCTGAGGATGACCGTGTAATACGCGCCCTTGAGCAGAAAGGGCGCGGAGTCCAGTGCGAGCTTTAGGCTCTCTTCAATCATTTGGTCACGTCAGCGTTGAAATACTTCTGCGACAGTTTGGTGAGCGTGCCGTCGGCGCGCATCTTGTCGATGGCCTTGTTGATAGCGGCCACCAGCTCCGGCTCGCCCTTGCGCATCGCGACGCCCGATTCCTGACGAGAGAAGGGTTCGCCGGTCACTGCCAGGGTGTCCTTGGTCTTGGCGACCAGTTCCAGGGCTGCCAGGCGATCAACCAGAATGGCGTCGATACGGCCTACGCGCAGGTCTTGATATTTGGTCGGATCATCGTCGTAGGTCTTGACGATCGCAGTCGGCACATTGGCTTTGAGCCATTGCTCGTAGTTGGTGCCCAGACCGACGCCGACTTTCTTGCCGCTCAGGTCTTGCGCGGTCTTGATCGCGTCTTTGGTCTTGTCCTTGTTGATCAGCGCCTGAATGCCGGAAACGGTGTAGGGTTCAGAGAAATCGTACTTCTTCTTGCGCTCGTCCGAGATCGTGACCTGGTTGATCACCACGTCCAGCCGCTTGGATTCCAGTGCTGCCAGAATGCCGTCCCACTTGGTGGTCTGCACTTTGGCCTTCACGCCCAGTTCCTTGGCGAGCGCTTCGGAAAACTCGACTTCGAAACCGGTCAGCTTGCCGTCCTGATCCACGAAACTGAAGGGCGGGTAAGTGCCTTCAAGGCCCACATTCAACGTGCCGCTGTCCTTGATTTTCTGCAGTTGTTCACCGGCGACGGCTTGTCCGGCAATACCGGCTCCGAGCACCAGGCTCAGTGCCGAGAAAAGAAACGTGCGACGAATGGCGGAAATGTTCATGCGAGCCTCTTGTTGGGTGAAGTGTCGGCCTCTTCAGACCGGACGGACGCGTCTTTGTGCTGGGAATTCAGCACGTTTTCAGTGGTTTACACCGACGTGTGAACTCGCCGGGGCGCCACTATAGGGCCATCTGGTTATGAACAAAAATAACTAAAAAAGCGCTCGGCTTTCATTTTGGGCATAACTTTGATCTTTGCTACAGAATCAGGTCAAGAATAGGTCCGGATAGGCGAATAGCGCAGGGGCGCCACCGGTGTGCAGAAAGATCAGCGGACCATCGTTGAAGCGCTGACGCCCGATGCCATCCAGCAAACCTGCCATTGCCTTGCCGGTGTAGACCGGATCCAGTAACAGACCCTCGTGACCCGCAACAAGTTTGATCGCCGAGAGTGTGCCGGCGTTCGGCTCACCGTAGCGTGGGGCGAAATATTCGTCCCACAACTCAACCTTGAAGCCTTGCGGCAGCGGGATTTCCAGCAGCTCGGCGGTGCGTTCTGCCAGGTTTTGAACCTTGGGTAATTGGGCTTCTTCACTGCGTGAAACCGTCACGCCGATGACCGGAAGCGTCGGCAGTTCGCTGGCCAGCGCCAGCGCCAGGCCGCTGTGGGTGCCCGCGCTGCCCGAGGCCAAGATCACGGCGGCAAAATCGACGCCGGTCTGTTTGATCTGTTCGGCCAGTTCAAGCCCTGCGCGTACATAACCCAATGCGCCGACCGGGCTTGAACCACCGATGGGCACGATATAAGGCTTCTTGCCGCTGCTGCGTAGACGGGCGGCCAGCGCGTGCAGTTGTTCGTCGGCATTGTCGAGGTTTTCAACCCGCTCGACTTTGGCATCGAACAGCTCCAGCAGCAGGCGATTGCCGTTGTGCAGGTAGTTGTTGTCGTCGGTGCCGATGGGGTTTTCCAGCAACGCCACGCAGCCCAGACCCAGACGAGCGGCCAGGGCCGCGGTCTGTCGGACGTGGTTGGACTGGATCGCGCCTGCGGTGATCAACGTATCTGCGCCCTGTGCCAGCGCATCGGCTGCCAGGTATTCCAGCTTGCGGACCTTGTTGCCGCCCAGCGCCAGGGTCGTGGTGTCATCGCGCTTGACGTAGATGTCGCGGCCAGCCCAGATCGACAGGCGGTCGAGCTTTTCCAGCGCCGTGGGCGCGCTGATCAAGTCCAGACGATTGAAGCGGGCGAGCTGATTTTTGATCATGGTGATAAGTGAGCCGTGTAGAGAGTCAGCGGACTATAGGCAGACGTTTCCTGCACGGCAACCCATCGATGTTTATGCTCCGCTCAGCCGTTTCGTACAGAAATTGTTATTTTTTCCTCCTGAATGTTTGCCGTAGAGTGCAAGCAGCAGCGCCCGATATGATCGGGTCGTCCCCCTTACGATCAAGGAGAGTTCAGCGTGAGCGATATTCCAGAAGCCGCCGACGGCCGCTCCAGCCATTGGCAGTTGCAACGTATCGTCAGCCAGCTACGCACGGCGCGTGAGGATTGGCGTACACGCAACCGTCGTGTGAGCGGCGAGCATGGCGGCCGCGAGTTGCCGTCGCGTGCGGCAATGGGCGAGATTCTCGAAGCCCTGAGCGGGGCGCTGTTCCCGATGCGTCTGGGGCCTGTGGATCTGCGTGAGGAAAGCGAGGACTTCTACGTCGGTCACACGCTGGACGTAGCGCTCAATGCGCTGTTGGCCCAGGCCCGTTTGGAGTTGCGTTATGTGGCCCATCAACAGGGTAAAGCGCTGGCCGGGATCGATGAGCATGCATTGGTGCTGATCCAGGATTTCGCCACAGCCCTGCCGGGCATTCGCCGGCTGCTCGACACCGATGTGCTGGCGGCGTATCACGGCGACCCGGCGGCGCGCAGTGTCGACGAAGTGCTGCTCTGCTATCCGGGCATTCTGGCGGTGATTCATCATCGACTGGCCCACCATCTGTATCGGGCGGGCTTGCCGTTGCTGGCGCGCATCAGCTCCGAGCTTGCCCACTCGGCCACCGGCATCGACATCCACCCTGGCGCGCAGATCGGCCCCAGTTTCTTCATCGACCACGGAACGGGCGTGGTGATTGGCGAAACGGCCATTATCGGCGAGCGGGTGCGGATCTATCAGGCCGTGACCCTGGGTGCCAAGCGTTTCCCCGCAGACGAAGACGGCCAGTTGCAGAAAGGCCATGCGCGGCATCCGATCGTGGAAGACGACGTGGTGATCTACGCCGGGGCGACCATTCTGGGGCGTATCACCATCGGCCAGGGCTCGACCATTGGCGGTAATGTCTGGCTGACCCGCAGCGTCCCGGCAGGCTGCAACCTGACGCAGGCCAACCTGTTGCAGCAGGATGACGGGACGCAGAAATAGGGTTTTTAGCGCGTCCGAGAGCGGACGCGCAGCGTCGTAACGATCAAGTCCTACTGAATGAACACAGACCCAAAAGTGGTAGGGGATCGGGCGGCGTTCGGTTTGTCCGCGAATGCTCTGTTTCGGTCGATACCTCTTCATCGGCTGCACCGACATTTCGCGGACAAGTCCGCTCTCACAGCCCAATACATCGCACCCGACATACGAATCCCGCACCCGGGAACGAACGCTCTCACGCACACGTCATACCCAGGTCTGAGCCAGCAATCACAGCCCCGCGATTCGTAATCACGGGGCCTTTCGTGTTTAAATTGAACGTTCATTCAAGTTAAACCGGTGGTTCGCTGCCCGCTCACAACAGGAGGCTTACCCTTGCCGTATGCGTTTTTTGCAGTTGTTTCAATCAGTCCGGAGGCATGCAGTCGATGAGCACTCCGAGTACGCAACCTAGCGGTATGGTCCGCATGAACGCTCCAGTGTTCTACTTCGCTGCGAGCTTCATCCTGATCTTCGGCCTCACGGTGATCGCCTTCCCTCAAGCCGCAGGTGCCTGGCTGCTGGCCGCACAGAACTGGGCGGCCAATACGGTCGGCTGGTACTACATGCTGGTCATGACGCTCTATTTGGTCTTCGTGGTGGTCACCGCGCTATCTGGCTACGGCAAGATCAAGCTCGGTGCCGACCACGACGAGCCCGAATTCAGTTACCTGTCCTGGGCCGGAATGCTGTTCGCGGCCGGGATCAGTATCACGCTGTTCTTCTTTTGCGTTTCAGAGCCCCTGACTCATCTGTTGCAGCCCCCGCAAGGCGAGGGCGGCACGACCGAGGCGGCGCGGCATGGCATGCAGTTGCTGTTTCTGCACTGGGGCCTGCACGGCTGGGGCGTGTTTGCCTTCGTCGGCATGGCACTGGCTTATTTCGCCTATCGCCACAACCTGCCGTTGGCATTGCGTTCGGCGCTGTACCCGCTGATCGGTAAGCGCATCAATGGTCCGATCGGTTACGCGGTGGACGGCTTCGGCATCATCGCGACCATTTTTGGTCTGGGTGCCGACATGGGCTTTGGGGTGCTGCACCTCAATTCAGGTCTGGATTACCTGTTCGGCGTGGCACACACCCACTGGATTCAGGTGGGCCTGATCACCCTGATGATGGGCGCCGCCATTCTGGTCGCCATCGCGGGCGTGGACAAAGGCGTGCGCCTCATGTCCGACATCAACATGCTGCTGGCCTGTGCGTTGTTGCTGTTCGTGCTGTTCGCCGGTCCTACGCAGTACCTGCTCAATACGTTGGTGCAAAACATCGGTGACTATTTGGGCGCGTTGCCGACCAAGAGTTTCGACGTTTATGCCTACAACGAGCCAAGCGACTGGCTGGGCGGCTGGACCGTGTTCTACTGGGCCTGGTGGATTGCCTGGTCGCCGTTCGTGGGCCTGTTCATCGCACGCATTTCCCGTGGCCGAACCATCCGCGAATTCGTCTTCGGCGTGTTGCTGATCCCGCTGGGTTTCACCCTGGCCTGGATGTCGATCTTCGGCAACAGCGCGATTGATCAGGTGTTGCACCACGGCATGACTGCGCTGGGCCAATCGGCCATTGATGATCCATCAATGACGCTCTACCTGCTGCTGGAAACGTACCCGTGGAGCAAGACCGTGATTGCCGTTACGGTGTTTATCAGCTTCGTGTTTTTCGTGACCTCCGCCGACTCGGGCACCGTAGTGCTGTCGACCCTGTCGGCCAAGGGCGGCAACCCGGACGAAGACGGCCCGAAATGGCTGCGGGTCTTCTGGGGTGTAGCGACGGCGCTGATCACCAGCGGGCTGTTGTTCTCGGGCAGTATCGATGCGCTGAAATCGGCGGTGGTGCTGACATCGTTGCCGTTCTCGCTGATTCTGCTGTTGATGATGTGGGGGCTGCACAAGGCGTTCTTCATGGAGTCCCAGCGTCAGATCGCACAGCTTTACTCGCTGGCCCCGGTATCGGGTTCGCGACGTGGCGGCTGGCGTCAGCGCTTGAGCCAGGCCGTGCATTATCCGTCGCGAGACGAGGTGTACCGGTTCCTTGACCAGACCGTGCGCCCGGCCATCGACGACGTCACGGCGGTGTTCGTGGAGAAGGGCTTGAGCGTGGTTAACGTGCCCGATCCGTCCAACGATTCGGTGACCCTGGAAATCGGCCACGGCGAAGAGCGTCCGTTCATCTATCAAGTGCAGATGAAAGGCTTCTTTACGCCGTCGTTCGCCCGAGGCGGCATGGGCTCCAAGCAGTTGAACAACCGCCGCTACTATCGCGCCGAGGTTCACCTGAGTGAGGGCAGCCAGGATTACGACCTGGTTGGCTACACCAAGGACCAAGTGATCAACGACGTGCTCGACCAGTACGAGCGGCACATGCAGTTCCTGCATCTGGTGCGTTGATCGAGCGGGCCTGACTATGATGCGCAGCGTGGGGACGATCAAACCAGTCGGATGATCTCCCATGCTCCGCGTCCGCATCTCGAATGTGATGCCTACCCATGCCGAGCGATGGGCATGATCAAATCAAGTGCTTTCCCGCTCAACCAACTCGCACTCCAGCAGATTCAGCCGCTGAATTTCGCCCTCTGTCGGCAACACCCCCAGGCTCTCCAGCACGCGCTGCGCAGCGAGCACGCCGATCTGCAGGGCGGGCGGTTTGATGGTGGTCAGGCTGGGTATCATCATTTTGGCGAACGCGTAATCGCCAAAGCCCATCACCGCGCAATCCCGCGGCGTTTGCAGGCCGATGCGCTGGCTGGTCAACAGCCCGCCGGCTGCCAGATTGTCGTTGGCGAAGAAAATGGCGTCAGGGCGGGGATGGTTGTCCATCAACGTATCCATCGCCTGCTTGCCCGCCTCAAACGGCGCAAGCCCCGCCTCCGGCACGAATACCCACGGCTTCAGGCCCAATGTTTTCAACGTCGCGATACAACCGTCGCGACGCTCTTGCGCGCTGAAGTCGCCGGGAACGCTGTTCTCCACGAAGGCAATACGACGGTAGCCTTTGCCGTGCAGGTAGCGCGCTGCCGTAACGCCGACCTCGTAATGGGAAAAACCGATCTGGATCGGGCTACGTTCCGGCTGATGGTCCCAGGTTTCAATCACCGGGATGTCGGCCTGCTCGATCATTTTTTCCGTGGCTTCGCTGTGAAAGCGACTGGTCAACACCAGTGCTGCGGGCGACCAGCCTAAAAAAGCGCGCACGGCACTTTCTTCCTGTTCCACCGAGAAATAGCTTGAGGCCAGCAGCAGCTGAAATCCGTGCTGGCTCAAGGTGTCGCTGAAGCCTTGAATCGTATTGGCAAAGATGGGGCCTGAGATGTTCGGGATCACCATCGCCACCACTCGGCTACGCGCTGACGCCAAACCGCCTGCCACCAGATTGGGCACGTAGCCCAGCGCATCGACCGCCGCCGCAATGCGTTCGCGCAATGGCGGGGAAACCTGTTCCGGCTGGTTGAAGTAGCGCGAAACGGTGATGGCCGACACGCCTGCCTGTTTGGCCACGGCGTTGATCGTCACCCGGCCTGCGCCTCGGCGTTTACGTGTCACGGGTGTTTTTTCAGCCATGCTGATGCGCTTCTTTTAAAATTAAAAAGCATATAAAACTAATTTTTAAGTATTGGACGATCTATCTGTCATTTCCTGATACTGGTGATGTTAGCGCTAACAAAGATGGTTGTCTGCTACTCGCCACCGCGAATGCCCGGACCCGGTTTAGTCGTAATCAAAGGCGTCAGTGCCCGAGGCACTGTCGGATCAGGGCATATTTCAGGCAGGCACGCAGATGTACACAACACGCGGGGACGGGGTCAAACACACACGACTGGCGCAGGCCATCGATCAGGTTCACACGGCGCGGGGGCGTCGTTGCGGCTGGTTGCTAATGGGGCTGACGGCATTGCCGATGGTTCCGGTCATGGCGGCTGAAGCCGTCGAGCAGGCTGCCGAGACACCAACACTCGAATCGGTCACCGTAACCGCCACGCGTCGCGAAGAGTCGCTGCAAAACGTGCCGGTTGCGGTGTCGGTGATTCAAGGCGAACAACTGGAACGTGACAACCGCAACGGCGTCGCCAGTATTGTGCAGCAGGTGCCGTCGCTGAATTTTAGGACCGGCGCGTCAAACAAGGACACCTCGCTGTTCGTGCGGGGCGTGGGCACCGTCTCCACGTCGCCAGGCGTTGAGCCGACCGTGGCCACCGTCATCGACGGCGTGGTCTACGCACGGCCTGGCCAGGCCACGCTCGATCTGCTGGACCTGGAGCGCATCGAAGTGCTGCGCGGTCCACAAGGCACGCTGTTCGGCAAGAATGCGTCGGCCGGTGTGCTCAACGTCACCACCAAGGCGCCGACCGAAGAGACTCACGGCTATATCGATCAGTCCTACTACAGCGGCAACGAAAGTCGCACGCGCTTCGGCATCGGCGGCAGCCTGATCCCGGACACGCTTAAAGGATCGATCACCACGTTGTTCGGCAGTTACGACGGCAACGTCGACAACACGCTCAACGGCCATGAGGTCAACGGCTACAACCGCAAAGGCGCGCGGGGCAAGCTGGAGTTCACGCCCAACGACGACATCACGTTCACGCTGGCGGCGGACTACATGCAGTCCCACGACGACGCGCCCAATGGCGTGGTGGCCAAGTCGCTCACCCCGGCATTCACCAGCGCGCTGTCGCCGGTGCGTGCCGACAGCGACAACCGCAACGTGATCAGCGATTACCGCAGCCATGTCGAAGACACCAACAAAGGTCTGTCCGGGCAACTGGACTGGCAACTGGGTGACTACACCCTGACCTCGATCACCGCCTGGCGCGGCTGGGACAACACGCAGTATCAGGACGGCGACCGCCTCGGCACGATCACGGCGGCGTTCCCCGGTACCGAAGACAAAGGTGATCTTGAGTTCAACCAGTACTCGCAAGAGCTGCGTCTGGCCTCGCCAAAAGGCCAGTTCATCGAGTACGTCGGTGGACTGTTTTATATGCACGGCAAGAGTGACGAGGCGTACCAGCGTACGCTGATCACACAGACGCAACGGGATCAGGGGGTTGCCGATTACACCACCACCAATGAAAGCTATTCGGTGTTCGGCGAGACCACGTTCAATTTCACCCCGGATTTTCGTGCGATTGCCGGGCTGCGCTGGACACACGACGACCTTGAATACGACCACCGCCGCGTCTCGACTTCCGCTACCACGGTCAGCGGCATTCAGCCCGCGACCAGCAGTTCCGGTTCGGTGGATGAAGAGGGCAAGTCAGGGCGTTTGGGTCTGCAATACGACCTGAGCGACAGCGTGACCAGCTACATCACCTACTCGCGAGGCTACAAAGGCCCGGCCTACAACGTGTTTTTCAACATGCAGCCGCGTGACACAGAAGCCTTGAAACCCGAGACTTCCAATACGTGGGAAGTCGGCATCAAGGCCACCACCTGGAACAATCGCCTGACCACCAACCTGGCGGTGTTCCACAGTGATTACGACAACTATCAGGCCAACTTTTTCGACAGCGTGGCCGGGCAGGTGGTGACGCGGCTGGTCAACGCCGGCAGCGTGAGCACCGAGGGCGTCGAACTCGATTACGCCTTGCAAGCTACGCAGAATCTGAAGTTCTCCGGTGCGCTGTCCTACACCCGTGCACGCATCGACAGTTTCGCTTGCCCAGCCGGTGCTGCCGCGTCGTGCAATGTCGACGGCAAGACCCTGCCGTACAGCCCGGACTGGAAAAGCTACGTTCGCGCTGACTACACCCTCCCGCTGGACAACGGCCTGGATATCGAACTGGGCACTGATTACAGCTGGCAAAGCGAAGTGCAGTACGACATCAGCCAGAACCCGGACACCAAACAGGGCGCCTACGGCCTCTGGAACGCCAGCGTCGCGCTGGCCGATTACAACAGCGGCTGGCGTGTGGCGCTGCTGGGCAAGAACCTCGCGGATAAATCCTATTCGCCGATGCTCGCCACGGGTGGCAACTACGTGTATCGCTCGGTGCCGCGTGACGACGAGCGTTATTTCGGCGTGCAGGTACGCAAGGATTTCTAGGCGGCAACCGCAATGAAAGGAGACAGGTATGCGCGCAACGGCTCGACAGATGAAACTGGGGGCTTTTCTGATGGCCACCGGGCACCACGTAGCGGCCTGGCGACACCCGGATGTGCCTGCTGATGCAGGGCTGGATTTCAAGCATTACCGGCATTTGGCCCACGTGGCGGAAGCTGCGAAATTCGATGCGCTGTTCGTGGCCGACAGTGTCGCTGCCGCCACGGGCGACATTGCCAGCCGCATGGCGCGCTCCGATCATTTCGAGCCACTGACGCTGCTGTCGGCGCTGAGCGCGGTGACGGATCACATCGGTCTGATTGCGACCGCGACCACCACCTACAACGAGCCCTATCACGTGGCCCGCAAGTTCGCCTCGCTGGATCATCTGTCCGGTGGGCGAGCAGGGTGGAATCTGGTGACGTCGGATGCGGCGGCCGAAGCGCAGAACTTCGGGCGCAGTGAACACGTCGGGCATGCGGAACGCTACAGCCGTGCCCGGGAGTTTCATCAGGTGGTGACCGGATTGTGGAACAGTTGGGCAGACGATGCGTTCACCCGCGACAAGGCCAGTGGTCAGTATTACGCCCCGGCCAAAATGCAGGTGCTGAATCATCAGGGCGAACACTTCCGCGTAAAAGGCCCGCTCAACGTGGCGCGCTCGCCGCAGGGTCAGCCAGTCGTGGTGCAGGCGGGCTCTTCGGAAGTCGGTCGCGATCTGGCGGCGCAAACGGCTGAGGTGGTGTTCACTGCCCAGACCTCACTGGCCAGCGCGCAGGCGTTCTATGCCGACATCAAGAGGCGTCTGGAAGCCTATGGGCGCAGTGCCGACTCGCTGAAAATCATGCCCGGCGTGTTGATCGTCGTGGCCGAAACCGAGGCGTTGGCCCAAGAAAAATTCGAGTCGTTTCAGGACCTGGTAAAGCCCGAGGTGGGTATCGCGCTGTTGGGCCGTATGTTGGGTAATTTCGACCTGTCCGGTTATCCGCAGGACGGACCGTTGCCGGTGTTGCCGCTCACAGACAGCGGCCAGCGCAGCCGTCAGAAACTGCTCACCGAACTGGCCGAGCGGGAACACCTCAACCTCGCACAACTGGGCCGTCGCATTGCGGGTGGGCGAGGCCATTACAGCCTGATCGGCACGCCTGACCAGGTCGCTGATGAACTGCAGCTCTGGTTCGAACAAGGCGCTGCGGATGGCTTCAACGTGCTGGTGCCACATCTGCCTGGCGGTCTTGAAGACGTTGCTCGGTTACTGGTGCCCGAGTTGCAGCGTCGCGGCCTGTTCCGCACGGAATACGAAGGCACCACCTTGCGCGAAAACCTCGGCTTGCAGCGCCCGGCAGATGGTTTTTGATGATTGTTCCCGAATGCATCTCACGTCGCTCCGCGTCGCAAGCGGGACGCAGAGCGTCCCAGGCGGTGTTACCACGCAGAGCGTGGAAACAATCATCGGTAAAGGAAAAATCTCATGAAACCATTTGCACTCATTGCCGCCATTCTCGCGTTCAGCGGTCTGTTAAACACGGCTTCAGCCAGCGAACCGGATAGCCTGCGCATCGGCTTTCAGAAGGGCTCGATCAACCTTGTCCTCGCCAAGGAACACGGGCTGCTGGAGAAACGTTTCCCGCACACGCAGATCAAGTGGATCGAGTTTCCGGCCGGGCCGCAGATGCTGGAAGCTTTGAACATCGGCAGTCTGGATATTGCCTCGACCGGTGACATTCCGCCGATCTTTGCCCAAGTGGCAGGTGCTGACCTGGTCTACATCGGCGCCGAACCCGCCAAGCCGCAGGCCGAAACCATTCTGGTGCGCAACGAGAGTCCGTTGCACAAGGTGGCCGATCTGAAAGGGCGCAAGGTCGCGTTTCAAAAAGGCTCCAGCGCACACAATGTGGTATTGCGCGTACTGAACAAGGCAGGGCTGACGTTCAAGGACATTCAGCCAATCTACCTGACCCCGGCCGATGCCCGTGCGGCGTTTGAAAACGGCAGTGTCGATGCCTGGGCCATCTGGGATCCGTACTATTCCGTCGCCCTCAACGAAGGCCACAGTCGCTTGTTGGCGAATGGTGAGGGGCTTGGGTTGTCTGGCCCGCTCTACACCGCGCGCCGCGGTTTTGCTGACAGCAACGCGGCTTTCGTGCAGAGCGTACTCGACGAACTGACCGCAGCCGATGCGCTGACCCGCTCGCAACGTGCCGAGAGCATTCAGATTCTGGCGCGCAGCATGGGGTTGTCCGAAGCGGTCATCACTCAGTATCTTGATCACCGCCCGGCATCCCCGAGCCTGCCGATCACGCCAGAAATCGTTCGCGCACAGCAGGCGACCGCCGATCTGTTTTACGACAACCACTTGGTGCCCAAGCGGGTCGATATCCAGCAGGCCGTGTGGAACAGGCCTTGAGTATCCCCCTGACAAGAGAGGATTCAATGACGTATATCGCTGCCGAACATCGCTACAACGACATGCCTTATCGCCGTACCGGTCGCAGCGGGCTGGTCCTGCCAGCGCTGTCGCTGGGGCTGTGGCACAACTTCGGTGACAGCACGCCCATCGACACCCAGCGCGCCATGTTGCGCACGGCGTTCGATCTGGGCATCAACCATTTCGACCTGGCCAATAACTACGGCCCTCCTTACGGCAGCGCCGAAATCAACTTCGGTCGTCTGCTGCGCGAAGACTTCAAGCAGTACCGCGACGAGCTGATCATCTCCAGCAAAGCGGGCTGGGACATGTGGCCCGGGCCTTACGGGCAGGGCGGCGGTTCTCGCAAATACGTGCTGGCCAGCCTCGATCAAAGCCTGCAGCGGATGGGGCTGGATTACGTCGACATTTTCTATTCGCACCGCTTCGACCCGGAGACGCCGCTGGAAGAAACCGCCAGCGCACTGGCCACTGCCGTGCAGCAGGGCAAGGCGTTGTACATCGGTATTTCGTCCTACTCCGGGGCCAAGACCCGAGAGATGGCCGCACTGCTCAAAGAGTGGAAGGTGCCACTGCTGATTCACCAACCGGCCTATAACCTGCTCAATCGTTGGGTCGAGAAAGACCTGCTCGATGCGACCGAGGAGTTGGGCGCTGGCGTGATTGCCTTCACTGCGCTGGCGCAGGGGCTGCTGTCGGACAAGTACCTGAACGGCGTGCCCAAGGATGCGCGGGTCAACCGTCCGGGTGGCGGTTCGTTGCAGGCGTCGCACTTGTCTGAGCAGAACATCGCCCACGTGCGGGCTCTGAATGAAATCGCCCAGCGTCGCGGCCAAAGCCTGGCGCAAATGGCCCTGGCCTGGACACTGCGTGATCCACGCGTGACATCAGCACTGATTGGCGCCAGCCGTCCCGAGCAGATCATCGAAAACGTTGGTGCTTTGAAGAACCTGTCGTTCAGTCAGGAAGAACTGACTGAGATCGACAGCTTCGCGGTGGAAGGCGGAATCAACCTGTGGGAAAAACCGTCGCTGGCTGAGTGATCACGCAACTGATCGTTACCACGCCCCAGCAGGGCAATGTGCCGCCCATGAAGCTCCGCGTCCGCATCTGGATGCGACGCAGAGCGTCACGGGCGGCATGCCCACGCGGAGCATTGGTACGATCAGTGTTGAGGTAGGCCGTTCAGCCTTCCTCACCCTCGTCGTCATCCCCGCCATCAACTTTCATGCCAAGTTCCTTGATCTTGCGGGTCAAGGTGTTGCGGCCCCAGCCCAGCAACACGGCGGCGTCGCGTCGGCGGCCTGCGGTGTGTTTGAGGGCTGTTTCGATCATGATGCGTTCGAAGGTCGGCACAGCACTGTCCAGCAGACTCGACTGCCCGCGTGACAGCGCCTGATCGGCCCACTGACGCAGTGCCTGTTCCCAGTTGGTTACGGGCGCAGCATCCTGCGGCAGGCTGAGCAGCTCTGGCGGCAGGTCGCTGATGTGCACTTCACGACCCGAGGCCATGACCGTGATCCAGCGGCAGGTGTTTTCCAGCTGACGCACGTTGCCCGGCCAAGGCAGGTGCTTGAGGTATTCCTCTGTTTCGGCCTTGAGCAGCTTCGGCTCGACCGCCAGTTCCTGCGCGGCACGGCTCAAGAAGTGACGAGCCAGGGTCGGGATGTCTTCGCGACGGTCAGACATGCGCGGGATGTGAATGCGGATCACATTCAGGCGGTGGAACAAGTCCTCACGGAATTTACCGGCCTGCACGAGGGTTTCCAGGTTCTGGTGGGTCGCGGCAATGATGCGTACATCAACCTTGACCGGCGTATGACCGCCGACCCGATAGAACTCGCCGTCCGCCAGAACACGCAGCAAGCGGGTCTGGGTGTCGGCCGGCATGTCGCCGATTTCGTCGAGAAACAGCGTGCCGCCGTCAGCCTGCTCGAAGCGGCCGCGACGCAGGTTGGCGGCGCCGGTGAATGCGCCTTTCTCATGACCGAACAGCTCGGATTCCATCAGATCCTTGGGGATCGCTGCCATGTTCAGCGCAATGAATGGCGACGCCGAACGCGGGCTGTGGCGGTGCAAGGCGTGAGCGACCAGTTCTTTACCAGTGCCCGACTCACCATTGATCAACACGGTGATGTTGGAATGGCTCAAACGCCCGATGGCGCGAAACACTTCCTGCATCGCTGGCGCTTCACCGATGATCTCGGGCGTGCGGGTCAGGGTGGGTGCGACATCCAGACCTTGCTGCTCCTGAGCGTGCTGGTTGGCACGCTTGACCAACGAGACGGCCTCATCGACGTCGAACGGCTTGGGCAGGTATTCGAACGCACCGCCTTGATACGACGCGACGGCGCTGTCCAGGTCGGAATGAGCGGTCATGATGATGACCGGGAGGCGTGGATGCTGTTCGCGAATCCGTGCCAACAAGTCCAGGCCGCTGGCACCCGGCATGCGGATGTCGGAAATGATCACATCCGGCTGCTGACGGGCCAGGCGACTCATCACCCCATCGGCGCTGTCGAAGCTCTGCGTGGTCATGCCTTCCTGCTGCAAGGCCTTTTCCAGTACCCAGCGAATGGAACGATCGTCGTCTACGATCCAGACAGTTTCACTACGGCTCATGTCGAAGCTGCTCCTTGTTCCAGTGGCAGGAAGATCGAGAACGTGGTGTGGCCGGGATGGCTGTCACACTCGATCAGACCCTGATGCTGGCTGATGATGTTCTGGGTAATGGCCAGACCGAGCCCCGTGCCATCCGGGCGGCCGCTGACCATCGGGTAGAAAATGGTTTCCTGAAGCTCGGCCGGGATGCCCGGGCCGTTGTCGATGATCTCGATCTTGCTCACCAGCCGATGACGCACGTGGCCAATGGTGAACTGGCGCATGGCGCGGGTGCGCAGAGTGATGCGACCCAGGCGCAATTCGTTCTGGCCGCTGATGGCCTGCATGGCGTTGCGCACGATATTGAGCACAGCCTGGATCATCTGCTCGCGGTCGATCAGAACATCCGGGATGCTTGGATCATAGTCGCGCACCAGCGTGATGCAGCCCTGGCTTTCGGCTTCGACCAGGCTGCACACCCGTTCGAGCACTTCATGCACATTGGTCATGGCCAGCGAAGGCAGTTTGTTGGAGCCCAGCATCCGATCGACGAGGTTACGCAGGCGGTCGGCCTCTTCGATGATGACGTTGGTGTAGTCCTTGAGGCTTTCTTCGGGCAGTTCGCGCGCCAGCAATTGCGCTGCACCGCGAATTCCGCCCAGCGGATTCTTTATTTCATGGGCCAGGCCACGCACCAGCATCTTGGTGGTTTCCTGCTTCGACAGCTGAGCCTCTTCCTTGGTGATGCGCAACAGGCGGTCACGGGGGTGGACTTCAAGCAGCAGCAGGGTTTCGCCCTTGCTCAGGATCGGGGTCACGGCGTAGTCGACGGTCAGGGTCTGACCGGTCAGCGCGGTGAGCATCGCTTCACGTTTGGTAAACGGGTGCGCTTGCTCGACGGCTTGGCGCAGCGAACTCAGCGCCTCTGCCGATTCGGTGAACAGCTCGCTGATGAATTGCCCGTGGCTGCGCTGCCCGCTTATGGCAAGCAGCATCTCCGCCGCCGGGTTCATGTACTCAAGGCGCAGGTCGGCATTGAGCAGAATAGTGGCAGTGGTCAGGTTATCCAGTAACAGTCTGTGCAGCGCATCGCTGATAGTCATGAATCGTGTTGACCTCTTTTGGCACATCGCAATCGCGCAAGGCGGGTGCTGGCAGATCCTTGTCAGCAGCAGCAATGTCACCCTTTGGGTGCATGACGGGGTGCTGTGTCCGAGAAGTTGCAAAAACCAAACCAAGGCTCCGAAAAGAAGCGCTTTAATCGCAAAACAGGCGCTTTTTTTGTACCTGTGCCCGCATACGGCGCTACCCGAGGGTGATTTCTGAACCAAAGTGGGCTGTATTGTTGCGTGGATGTTCGATATGCGCACCAAAAAGGTGCCTAGACAAATCTGCTTCTGCCTAGAGGACGTAGAAGCTCACGGAGGTTACGACGGCAGCGATGGGCTGCGTAGCAGTCCTTAGAAATCGTATGCGCAGTTAGTTCGTGGGCAGCCTCTTGTCAAACAACGCATAAACTACTGAGGAAACATGATTTTGTGGGAGCAGACTTGTCCGCGAAGGGGTGTTGCAGCCCCTGAAGGTTCGGAGGCTGAAATGCAGCATTCGCGGACAGGTCCGCTCCCACGGCCCGGTGATTGCTGCGCGACAGCGCTGATCGAAAACGTGGGGAGGTTTCTTGCGTGGAGGATCGCTTCAGAGGAACGGCAGGATGCTGCTTTCCGGTTCGGGCTTGTCCTTGAGTGGACACTCCGGGCGAACGCCGTATTCCTCGGCCTTGCAGGGATTGACCGCGCGCTTCTGGGCCAAAGAAATGCGCTGCAGGTGAAAGGGTTGGTTGGGCGTCTTTTCCAGCACCCGTCCCATTAGATCGAATATCTCGACCGAGATCTGATGCGTGCCCCTGTCCAGGTTGCTGAGCGGGAACACCGGGCTGCGTCCCGGCTGGCCGACCGCGATCCCATCCAGCAGCAGCCGATAACGGTGACCGGGCTGCAGCACCGGGTCGCTGGTCACCGTCACAATCAGGTCACCGCTCGGGCTGCTGATGGCTGCATCCGGCTCGGGCACGAGGACGCGCAATAACTGATAGTGAAACATCACGGGCGGCGCGCTCGGCGTCTGCGCAGGATTGGCCTTCAAGGTCCGGGTCGGCGGCGTCCCCGTCATGTTGTTGCTCGGCGGGATGTCGACACGCTTGGCATTCTTGCGTGGCTGGTCGGTGAAAACCCGATTTCCGTTGGCGTCTATATAGGTGTAGACGTCTGCCAGCGCGGGCACTGTGTACAGTAAAAACACTACCAGCAGCAGGCTACGCATCTTCAAGGCTTGCCGAGATGAACGCGTTGCACGGTCAGGGTAATCGTCTCGCTTTGCTGGATGATGCGCTCGCCATCCTTCACCACCACCGCGAAGCTGTGTTCGCCGCGATCGATATTCATCACCTGGAACCGAGGCAGGTTGGTGGTCTGGCCATACAGGTTGCCGTCCAGCAGCAGTTGCAGGCTATGGGCTTTTTGCAGGCGCGGCTGGATGTTCACGCCGATGATGAACGAGCCATTGTTGGCACGCAGCGCTTCATCGGTGGGCAGGTCGGTGAGCTCCAGGGTGCTGTAAGCGTTTTGAGGCTGTGTCTGTGTTTGAGGCTCGACCGCTGACGGCGCGTTGTTGAGGACCGGCCTGGAAGGGCGGGATTCCACGCTGTTGAGCGGCGGCAGTTCGACGATTTCGGTCTTCACGCCATTGGGCGGCTCATTGCTGAACGCCGTGTTGCCATTCGCATCGGTGTACTTATAGATCTGCGCCACGGCAGGCAGGCTGATCAATAGCAGCAGGCAGATGAGGCTTTGACGCATGAGGCTCTCGACAGCAAAGGGCAAAGGTCACCAGCATAGAACACTTCGCCCCGTGTCGTGCATTGGTCTTACAGTGGTGCCGGGCACAAATCTGCGGTGGCAAGCACCAGGGCCTGGTCGTGAATGGCATCGCTCTGGTGGCGCTTGAGCGCTGCGCTCAGCAACGCCTGGCAGTCTTTGGCGTCACGTATCGGCTGGAAGTCGGCGTAAGCGCGCAGCAGTTCAGTCTGCAAGCGATCCAGCTTCGGGCGAATGTCGTCAACCAGGCTCAGGCGTTTCGTGTCCGGTGCCTTGCCTGCCGCATGCCATTGTTCGAGCAGGGCGTTCTGTACACGTTTGTTGGCTTCGATCTGGGCGCGGAACAGGCGTTGAACATCATCCGGGTTCAGCTTGAACTCCGCTGCACGGGCCTGAGCGGCACTGATGACCTGTTGCTCACGAGGCGGGTCTTCGACGGCCTTGCCACTGTCCCACTTGCTCAAGGCCACCTGATCGGCAATGGTCAGACGTTCGGTGATGGCCTGTAACAGCGGTTCCAGCGCAGACGGTTTCTGCTCGGCGGCGAAGGTAAAGCCTGAAGACAGGCAGGTCAGGGTCAGTAACGAACTGGCGAGAAGCAGACGCATGGGGCGCTCCGTAGTGGGGAAAGGATGAAGAGTTAACGCCAGCTTGCGATTCACGGCCAGTGGCGGCGCGTGAATAAACATTCATGCATTGTTCGACAATCGATCCGGCGCAAATGAAAAGACCTCCCGAAGGAGGTCTTTTCATGACGTCGTCACCGTTGCGCCATCAACGATGGCGCAGCTGGATCAGCAGCTGTAGTACAGCTCGTATTCCAGTGGGTGTACGAAGGTGCGTACTTTGATTTCTTCTTCGCTTTTCAACTCGATGTAGGCATCGATGAAGTCGTCGCTGAATACGCCGCCCTTGGTCAGGAACGCACGGCCCTTGTCCAGCTCTTCCAGGGCTTCTTTCAGGCTGCCACACACTTGTGGAATCTCTTTGGCCTCTTCAGGTGGCAGGTCGTAGAGGTTCTTGTCAGCGGCGTCGCCAGGGTGGATCTTGTTCTGGATGCCGTCCAGGCCAGCCATCAACAGTGCAGCGAACGCCAGGTACGGGTTGGCCGCTGGGTCCGGGAAGCGTGCTTCGATACGACGGCCGCGTGGGCTGGAGACGTAAGGAATGCGGATGGACGCCGAACGGTTGCGCGCCGAGTAGGCCAGCATGACCGGAGCTTCGAAACCTGGGACCAGACGCTTGTAGGAGTTGGTCGACGGGTTGGTGAAGCCGTTCAGTGCCTTACCGTGCTTGATGATACCGCCGATGAAGAACAGGGCCGTGTCGGACAGGCCGGCATAGCCTTCGCCTGCGAAGGTGTTCTTGCCATCTTTGGAGATGGACATGTGCACGTGCATACCCGAACCGTTATCGCCATACAGAGGCTTAGGCATGAAGGTCGCGGTGCGGCCGTAGGCATCGGCAACGTTGTGTACGCAGTACTTCAGGGTCTGAACTTCGTCAGCCTTCTTGACCAGCGTGTTGAACTTCACGCCGATTTCGTTCTGGCCAGCGGTAGCCACTTCGTGGTGGTGAACTTCCACGACCTGGCCCATTTCTTCCAGGGCGTTGCACATTGCGGTACGGATTTCATGGTCATGGTCGACCGGTGGCAGTGGGAAATAGCCGCCTTTGACGCCCGGACGGTGGCCTTTGTTGCCGCCGTCGATGTCGCCGTCAGTCATCCAGGAAGCCTGTTCGGAGAAGATCTTGAACATGGAACCGGAGATGTCGGACTTGAATTTCACTTCGTCGAATACGAAGAATTCTGGCTCCGGGCCTACGAATACGGTGTCGCCGATACCGGTGGACTTCAGGTATTCCTCTGCACGGTGAGCGATGGCGCGTGGGTCGCGATCGTAGCCTTGCATGGTCGACGGTTCGATGATGTCGCAGACCAGGATCAGGGTCGGCTCTTCGGTGAACGGATCCAGAACGGCCGTTTCGTCGTCCGGCAGCAGGATCATGTCGGAGGCTTCAATGCCTTTCCAGCCAGCAATGGAGGAACCGTCGAACATTTTGCCGACTTCAAAGAAGTCGTCTTCCAGCGCATCGCGCGCAGGCATCGTGACGTGCTGCTGCTTGCCCTTGGTGTCCGTGAAGCGCAGATCAATCCACTTAATGTCATGATCTTTGATGAGTTGAACCGACTTCGACATGGTGTCCTCCGGGTGGCTAGGGACCGCATTATAGTTTTGGGCCCCTTAAATTTGGGTGATGCCGGCGCGAATACTCTGCCAAGGCAACCTGCCTCACAAGGGAGCAATTTGCATGCCAGTGCCCCGAGTTGGGTTTTTTGCCTCAATCCGAGGCTCTCTGGGCGTCAAACGGGATTTTTGAGAAAAAATGCGCACCTTTATGGCGCTGCCAAATGTCGGCGCGACCCTTTTTGGTGCGCCGGTGATTGCGTGTACGATAACTGGTTAAACCTTGAGCAATTTCCGCTATAATCCGCGCCCCCCTTTTTTGGTCGGCACCTCACGCACCGTTTCCATGAAACTAATCGTTAAAGTTTTCCCAGAAATCACCATCAAAAGCCCGCCGGTTCGCAAGAAGTTCATCCGGCAACTGGGCAAGAACATTCGTACCGTGCTCCGGGAACTGGACGCGGACATTGTGGTGGGTGGCGTATGGGACAACCTTGAGGTGGAGACCCGGCTGACCGACCCCAAAGTACTGCACGGCATCACTGAGCGGTTGAGTTGCATGCCGGGCATCGCCAACTTTTTACAGGTGGCCGAGTACCCGCTGGGCGACATGGATGACATCGTTGCCAAGTGCAAGGCGCACTATGCCGACCTGTTGCCGGGCAAGATGTTTGCGGTGCGTTGCAAGCGCGCCGGGCGACACGATTTCAGCTCGATGGATGTCGAGAAGTACGTCGGTAGCCAGTTGCGCCAGCAGTGCGGCGCGGCCGGAATCGAGCTGAAAAAGCCCGATCTGGTGGTCAGAATGGAAATTCGCGACCAACGGTTGTTTGTTGTGCATGACCAGCATAAAGGCCTGGGCGGTTATCCGCTTGGCGCGCTGGAGCAGACGCTGGTCTTGATGTCAGGCGGTTTCGATTCGACCGTTGCGGCTTATCAGATCATGCGCCGCGGGCTTATGGCGCATTTCTGCTTCTTCAACCTGGGCGGTCGTGCCCACGAACTGGGCGTGATGGAAGTCGCTCATTTCATCTGGAAGAAGTACGGCAGCTCCCAGCGAGTGCTGTTCGTGAGCGTGCCTTTCGAGGAAGTTCTCGGAGAAATTCTGCAGAAAGTCGATAACAGTCATATGGGTGTAGTTTTGAAGCGTATGATGTTACGCGCTGCTTCATCCGTGGCCGACCGTCTCGAAATCGATGTGCTGGTCACCGGCGAGGCAATTTCACAGGTGTCCAGCCAGACGCTGCCCAACCTGTCGCTGATCGACTCGGCGACCGACAAGCTGGTCTTGCGGCCTCTAGTGACTAGCCACAAGCAGGACATTGTGGATCAGGCGACTGAAATCGGTACGGCCGACTTCGCCCGCCACATGCCTGAATATTGCGGGGTGATTTCGGTCAACCCCAAGACCAACGCCAAGCGAAATCGCGTTGAGTACGAAGAAAAACAGTTCGACATGGCGATTCTCGAGCAGGCGCTCGAGCGCGCGAAGCTGGTTTCGATTGATCGGGTCATCGACGATCTGAGCCGCAATGTCGATATAGAAGAAGTCAGCCAGGCACTGGCCGGTCAGGTCGTCATCGACATCCGTCACCCGGATGCCCAGGAAGACCAGCCGTTACAGGTGCCGGGCATTGAAGTACAAACGCTGCCGTTCTATGCACTGAACAGCCGTTTCAAGGAACTGGATAACACGCGCCAGTACCTGTTGTATTGCGACAAAGGCGTCATGAGTCGCCTGCATGCTCACCATTTGCTCAGTGAGGGGCATGCCAATGTGCGCGTTTATCGACCGAGCTAAGTGCCCGGGGCTGTTTGCCTGTGGCTTGCGTCACCGGCCCCCCGACACCAGTCGCCAAGCCGTAACGGCTTTTGCCGACTAGTAACTGTAATCGCCGGCGTTAAACCGTCAGCAGACCGAATCCTCTGATCGAGATACACAAGTGATCGAAAATCTACGCAACATCGCCATCATCGCCCACGTTGACCACGGTAAGACCACCCTGGTAGACAAACTCCTGCGTCAATCCGGCACTCTGGAGCGCAACGAGCTCAACGACGAGCGCGTGATGGACTCCAACGACCAGGAAAAAGAGCGCGGTATTACCATTCTCGCGAAGAACACCGCGATCAACTGGAATGGCTTCCACATCAACATCGTGGACACCCCGGGCCACGCCGACTTCGGCGGTGAAGTAGAGCGCGTGATGTCGATGGTCGACTCCGTGCTGCTTCTGGTCGACGCTCAGGACGGCCCTATGCCGCAGACCCGTTTCGTGACCAAGAAGGCTTTCGAAGCCGGCCTGCGTCCAATCGTGGTCATCAACAAGGTTGACCGTCCAGGCGCGCGTCCGGACTGGGTTCTGGATCAGATCTTCGACCTGTTCGACAACTTGGGTGCTACCGAAGAACAGCTGGACTTCAAAGTCGTCTACGCCTCGGCCCTGAACGGCATTGCCGGTCTGGACCACACCGACATGGCTGAAGACATGACCCCGCTGTACCAGTCGATCGTCGACAACGTACCGGCTCCAAAGGTTGACCGTGACGGCCCGTTCCAGATGCAAATCTCGGCACTGGACTACAACAGCTTCCTGGGTGTCATCGGCGTTGGCCGTATCGCTCGTGGCAGCGTCAAGCCGAACACTCCGGTCATTGCCATCGGTGCTGACGGCAAGAAGCGTAACGGTCGTATCCTGAAACTGATGGGTCACCACGGTCTGCACCGTATCGACGTTGAAGAAGCGTTTGCCGGCGACATCGTATGCGTGAGCGGCATGGACTCGTTGTTCATCTCCGACACCCTGTGCCAGCCGGATAACGTCGAGGCGATGAAGCCTCTGACTGTCGACGAGCCAACCGTTTCCATGACCTTCCAGGTAAACGATTCGCCGTTCTGCGGTAAAGAAGGCAAGTTCGTGACCTCCCGTAACATCAAGGAGCGTCTGGACAAAGAGCTGCTGTACAACGTTGCCCTGCGCGTTGAAGAAGGCGACTCGGCCGACAAGTTCAAGGTTTCCGGCCGTGGTGAGCTGCACCTCTCGGTACTGATCGAAACCATGCGTCGCGAAGGCTTCGAAATGGGCGTTGGTCGTCCTGAAGTGATCATCCGCGTCGTCGACGGCAACAAGCAGGAACCGTTCGAGAACGTCACCATCGACACCCCTGAAGAATCTCAGGGCAAGGTCATGGAAGAGATGGGTCTGCGTAAAGGCGACCTGACCAACATGGTGCCGGATGGTAAAGGCCGTGTGCGTCTGGAATACAACATCCCTGCTCGTGGTCTGATCGGTTTCCGTAACCAGTTCCTGACCCTGACCAACGGTGCTGGCATCCTGACCTCGATCTTCGATCGCTACGACACCATGAAGTCCGGCCAGATGTCCGGCCGTCAGAACGGTGTTCTGGTTTCGGTTGAAACCGGCAAGGCGCTGACCTACTCCCTGGAAACCCTCCAGGCGCGTGGCAAGCTGTTCGTTGAGCACGGTCAAGAGATCTACAACGGTCAGATCGTTGGTCTGAACAGCCGTGACACCGACATGGGCGTCAACCCAACCAAAGGCAAGAAGCTCGACAACATGCGTGCTTCGGGTAAAGACGAAACCATCGCGCTGGTTCCACCTGTTCGCTTCACCCTGGAACAGGCTCTGGAATTCATCCAGGACGACGAGCTGTGCGAAGTTACGCCCAAGTCGATCCGTCTTCGCAAGAAGATCCTGGACGAAGGCGAGCGTACCCGCGCTGCCAAGAAAGCCAAGGCTTGATACTTAGCCCTCGCTGAATAAAAACGCCCCCGGTCGAAAGGCCGGGGGCGTTTTTGTTTGTGGGACATTCATAAGACTCGATCATGGCGCGAGCGCTGACGAAGGCTCACCCGCGCAAAATGACCTCGGCCAACCCGTCAATCGCCTCATGCCGTTCTGCCTGGTTCAATCGTGCGTGCGGGTTGAGCGATGACCATTGCGGGTGGGCACGTGAGCGTGACAACGGTTCGGGCAGTTTGCCTTTGCGCCAAGTCGTGTCCTGCGGTGTGGTCAGCTCGATGCTTTGCATGGCAGCGTGGCCCCTGACGCCCAGCGCCAGCAGCAGGTGCCCTTGCCGCAGCGCGAGCAAGCGCAGCACGGCGTCGTCGACGGTCAGTTCCCGATGCCCCTTGAGTTTGCCCAGCAAGCGGCCACCGTAGCTGCGTGCGGTCAACAGGGCGCCGCCAGCGATCGCGCCCACCAACGCGGCAGCGCCCAGCGTGACGCCGCCGACCATCAAATCCACGCCTGCTCCGGCGGCGGCACCTGCGGCCACGCCTCCGCCGACGCGTACGCCCATCAGCTTCAACGTCTCTGGATTGAACAGGTCATCGCCCCAGCGGCCATCCATGAGCGGCAGGTCACTGGCCGTCACGTCTTCCTTACGAAACGCATGCAGCTTGAGCAGTGCCTCGACACACTGCTGTTCACGCTGCCGCACCGCCTGACGCAACGCGTCGATAGCCTGTTTCTCCTGATCGGGCGTGGTTTCGACACTGCGTCGACAGGCTGCGCAGTCGATCAGCATTTCAGCGATCAGGCGCGCCGCACTGTGTCGTTTGGCCTGCCGCTGTTTTTCCTGATCGCCAATCAAACGTTCCAGCGATGGACGAGCGCTTTCGAGCATGAGCGCCAGACTTTCGTACAGACGCCGCCCGCCATCTTCGGGTGGGGCAACGCTGTCGAAACGCACCAGTGCATGCAGACCGAGGCGCGAAAGCGCTTCGCGCCACTCCGGTTCGCGGTGCTGCTGTGCGCTCACAAAGTTAAGGACCGGCAGCAGCGGTTTGCCACAACTGGCCAGTACCGCCAGCTCGTCGCGGTATTTGGACAGCACTGGCTCGCGTGCATCGATCACATACAGGCCCGCATTCGAATCGAGCAACTGTCGTAATACCTTGGCTTCCTGCTCGAAGCGTTGTCGCGCCTCGCTGCCCTCCAGAAAGCGGGCCAGCCGTGCCGGGCCATCCAGCCGTTCGCCGGGACGGTCGAGACGCTCCAGATAGTCGAGCAGGGCGATGGCATCTTCCAGGCCGGGCGTGTCGTAGAGCTCGACGATGGCCTGGCCTTCCACCGACAGGCGTGCGCCTTCCACGTGGCGGGTGGTGCTGGGGCGGTGAGACACTTCGCCGAAGCTCACATCACCGGTAAGGGTACGCAGCAGTGAGGTCTTGCCCACATTGGTATGGCCAACCACGGCCAGCTTGATAGCGCCAGGTTTGCGGGCATCACTCATGGCCTGTCTCCAGCCAACTCATGGGCAGGCTGTCGGCCCACGGCAGTTGCAATTGATCCAGCGCAACGTGCCAGTCGTCCACGCGCTCAGGGTCCAGCGTTTGCCCGGCGGGTGCAGGCAGCAGCCAGATGCGCGTCGCGCCAGCGCAGCGCGTCAGTTCTGCGATCAGCGCAAGGCTGCCGCGGTCCGGGGAGCGTCGTGGGTCGCAGGCGATCAGCAAGCGGGCAGGCGGGTAGTGAGTCAGTTGTTCCAGCAGTTTTTGTCGCGACTCGCGGCTGTCCAGTACCCCTGCGTTGGCGATGCCTGCGGGCAGGTGCGGCGGCCAGACCTGTTGATCGTCCAGCTCGATGGCCACCAGCAATGCGCCCTCGCTTTTAGCGGTGCCTGCGTCACGCTGCACCTGATGCAGCAAGTCAGGTTCAGCATCGTTGACGCCCAGGCGTTCGCTGCTGGGCATCAACCGTTCGCGCAGTTCCAGGTAATCAGGTTGTTCAAGATCGAGGCGCAGTGCAGCGCGGCCATGCTTCCAGCGCCACAAGCAGAACCCTGCCAGCGTCAGACGCGGCAGGATGCCATACACCAGCAGCACACCCACCAGCCATGCTGCCCAGGCTTGGCGAGCGTTTTCGATAATCAGCGCGCCGTTGCCGCTTGCACGGATCATGGACTCGTCCGGCACACTGAAGCCGATCCAGGCCGGAATCGTGCCCAGGGTCTGCGTCAGGCTGACGAAGGTGTCGCTGCTCAGGATGGTGGTTTCCCAGACAAAACCATACCGGCGTGTCGACATCAGCAACAACAGCACCACCAGCGCACTGATCAGCGCGATCAGCCACAGGCTGTTGACCACCAGACCCAGCGCCCAGCGATTCAGGCATTTGCGTTGCAGCAGCAGAACCAGCGCCGGCGCCAGTTGCGCGGCCTGGGCATCGCGGGCGAGCTTTTCGCTCAGCCACAGCCAGAGGCGGCCAAGCCCGGAGGGATTGCGTCCGGCGAACACCAGCCCCAAGCCCCAACTGACCAGCAGAATCAGGTTCAGCCCCAGCAGGCTGCCCAGCGCCCAGAACACATTGACCGGTGTCTGTCCGTCGCCCATTGCCGCGAAGGCCAGTCCCGAGCCGCTGAGTACCGCCAGCACGGCCAGTGCGATCAGGGCCAGGCGCGCGCCCTGTTTCCAGTGGTGCAGGGCCGCGATCATGCCGTCGCGTTCTGCCAGCCATAAAGCACGATGGGTAATTCGGGTCGTCAGGTCGCCCTCGGCAGCGCGGGCACGGCGGTTGGCTTCCTGATCCTCCAGCGTGCCCGCCTGGCGTTCACGCAGGCGCACAGCTTCGGTCAGCCAGAGGGTATCGAGTGGTGTCAGCGCAGTCACACGGCGTCTCTTCAATGAATTCAGCGGTGAGCATAACCGCTGTCATGGGACTGAGCACGGCATGTAACAGTTCAGTGGCGCGCGGGGCGGGCTCTGATATCCTCGCACCATGACTACTCATCTTCCTCTCAGCCTGATTGCCGCCCTTGGTGAAAACCGAGTGATCGGCGTCGACAATTCCATGCCCTGGCATTTGCCGGGAGACTTCAAATACTTCAAGGCGACGACCCTCGGCAAGCCGATCATCATGGGTCGCAAGACCTGGGATTCGCTGGGTCGGCCGCTGCCCGGCCGCCTGAACCTGGTGGTCAGTCGCCAGGAAAATCTGCAACTCGACGGTGCAGAGGTGTTTGCTTCGCTCGACGCTGCCGTGAAACGCGCCGAAGCGTGGGCGGCTGAACAGGGCGTCGATGAAGTCATGCTGATTGGTGGCGCGCAGCTCTACGCTCAGGGCCTGGCTCAGGCTGACCGGCTGTACCTGACACGCGTGGCGTTGAGCCCGGAAGGCGATGCCTGGTTTCCGGAGTTCGATCTGGCCCAGTGGACGCTAGTGTCCAACACCGAGAACGCCCCGGTTGACGACAAGCCCGCTTATACCTTTGAGGTGTGGGAGCGCCGCTGATTCACTGCGGGCAAGGCAGCAAAAATAAAAAAGTCATCAAAGTGTCGTTTTTTGTTTTTGCTGTCGTGAACAGTGGAAAAAATGACGTCTTCTGGCGTCCGAAAGGTCGCTCATGCACTGTGACGTTCATAATATTTTGTTACGGTCTGCCCCTTCGTTTTTAGAGAAGGGGACTTCGCCCATGAAATTCGCGCCAAAAATGCTTTTTGCAGCTGTCTGTGTCGGGCTTGCCAGTCAGGCTTTCGCCGCCACTGAGTTGAAGCACTGGCCCGAACCTGCCGCGAAAGCACTTGATGCCATGATCGCCGCGAATGCCAACAAGGGTAATTACGCTGTCTTTGACATGGATAACACCAGCTACCGCTTCGACCTCGAAGAGTCGCTGCTGCCGTACATGGAAAACAAAGGCCTGATCACGCGTGAAAAGCTCGACCCTTCCCTGAAACTAATCCCCTTCAAAGACACCGCAGAGCACAAGGAAAGCCTGTTCAGTTACTACTATCGTCTTTGCGAAATTGACGACATGGTCTGCTACCCGTGGGTGGCTCAGGTGTTTTCCGGCTTTACGCTGCAAGCGCTCAAAGGCTACGTTGACGAGCTGATGGCGCTCGGCAAACCAATCCCAGCGACGTATTACGAAGGCGATGCAGTCAAGCAGATCAATATCGAGCCGCCGCGCGTGTTTACCGGGCAGACCGAGCTGTACAACAAGCTGATGGAAAACGGTATCCAGGTGTACGTGGTGACTGCCGCCTCCGAAGAGCTGGTGCGGATGGTCGCCTCCGATCCCAAGTATGGCTACAACGTCAAACCGGAAAACGTGATTGGCGTGTCGATGCTGCTCAAGGACCGGAAAACCGGTGACCTGACGACGGCACGCAAACAGATCACTGGGGGCAAGTACGACGCGAAAAGCAACATGGGCCTTGAGTTGACACCTTACCTGTGGACGCCAGCCACCTGGATGGCCGGCAAGCAGGCCGCCATCGAAACCTATATCGATGAATGGAAAAAGCCCGTGCTGGTGGGCGGCGACACGCCGACGAGCGACGGCTATATGCTGTTTCATAGCGTCGACGTCAGCAAAGGTGGCGTGCATTTGTGGATCAATCGCAAGGACAAGTATATGACCCAACTCAACGGCATGATGACTAAACATGCCGAAGCTCAGGCCAAGGAAGGGCTGGCGGTCACTGCCGACAAGAACTGGGTGATCGTCAAGCCGGAAGAGATCCAGTGAGTGGAAAGGTCTGACTGAAGGCCTCCCACAGTTCGTTTGATCGTTCCTACGCTCTGCGTGGTAATGCCGCCCGGGACGCTCCGCGTTCGCTTTTGATGGCGCATGCCCAACAAAAAGCCCGGCATCTCTGCCGGGCTTTTTGCGTTAACCAATGTTGCTTACGGCACCAGCTTGTCCAGCAATGCCTTGTCACGCACAGCGCCTTTGTCGGCGCTGGTGGCCAGCAGGGCGTAGGCCTTGAGGGCAGTGGTGACCTTGCGTGGACGTGTTTCGACCGGTTTCCAGCCTTTCTTATCCTGCTCGGCACGGCGTTTGACCATTTCCGCATCGTCGATCAGCAGATTGATTGAGCGGTTTGGAATGTCGATCAGCACCTTGTCGCCGTCGCGCACCAGACCGATTGCACCACCAGCAGCCGCTTCAGGCGAAGCGTGGCCAATGGACAGACCCGAAGTGCCACCCGAGAAACGACCGTCGGTGAGCAGCGCACAATCCTTGCCCAGACCTTTGGATTTCAGGTACGAGGTCGGGTAGAGCATTTCCTGCATACCCGGACCGCCTTTCGGCCCTTCGTAACGGATGATCACAATGTCGCCCGCTTTCACTTCGTCGGCCAAGATCCCGCGCACAGCGCTGTCCTGGCTTTCGAAGATCTTGGCGTTACCTTCGAATACATGGATCGACTCGTCGACGCCTGCGGTTTTCACCACGCAGCCATCCAGTGCGATATTGCCGTACAGCACGGCCAGGCCGCCTTCCTGCGAGTAGGCGTGCTCGACGCTGCGGATGCAGCCGTTTTCACGGTCATCATCCAGGCTTTCCCAGCGGGTCGACTGGCTGAACGCGGTCTGCGTCGGGATGCCGGCGGGGCCTGCCTTGAAGAAGGTGTGAACCGCCTCGTCGGTGGTCTGGGTGATGTCCCATTTGGCAATGCCTTCGGCCAGGGTCTTGCTGTGGACGGTCGGCAAGTCGGTGTGCAATAGACCGCCGCGCGCCAGTTCGCCAAGGATGCTGAAGATCCCGCCTGCACGGTGCACGTCTTCCATGTGGTATTTCTGGATGTTCGGCGCAACCTTGCACAGTTGCGGCACCTTGCGGGACAGTCGGTCAATATGGCGCAGGTCGAAGTCGATTTCGGCTTCCTGCGCAGCGGCCAGCAAGTGCAGGATGGTGTTGGTCGATCCGCCCATCGCGATGTCCAGCGTCATGGCATTCTCGAATGCCTTGAAGTTGGCGATGTTGCGCGGCAGGACCGAGTCGTCGTTGTTGCTGTAATACTGCCTGCACAGATCGACGATGGTGCGGCCCGCCTGCAGGAACAGTTGCTCGCGATCGCTGTGGGTGGCGAGCGCTGAACCGTTACCCGGCAGTGCCAGGCCCAGTGCTTCGGTCAGGCAGTTCATCGAGTTGGCGGTGAACATGCCCGAGCAGGACCCGCACGTTGGGCAGGCGCTGCGCTCGTATTCGGCGACTTTTTCATCGCTGGCGGTCGAGTCGGCGGCGATCACCATCGCATCGACCAGGTCCAGACCGTGACTGGCCAGCTTGGTCTTGCCAGCTTCCATCGGCCCACCGGAAACGAAAATCACCGGAATATTGAGGCGCAACGACGCCATCAGCATGCCGGGGGTGATCTTGTCGCAGTTGGAAATGCAGACAATGGCGTCCGCGCAGTGAGCGTTGACCATGTATTCCACGGAGTCTGCAATGATCTCGCGGCTGGGCAGCGAATACAGCATGCCGTCATGGCCCATTGCGATGCCGTCATCCACCGCGATGGTGTTGAATTCCTTGGCCACGCCACCGGCGCGCTCGACTTCGCGAGCGACCAACTGACCCATGTCTTTCAAGTGGACATGGCCCGGTACGAACTGGGTGAACGAGTTGGCGATGGCAATGATCGGTTTCTTGAAGTCTTCATCCTTCATGCCCGTGGCGCGCCAAAGAGCACGGGCGCCGGCCATGTTGCGGCCGTGGGTGGACGTTTTCGAGCGGTAATCAGGCATTGGAGCACTCCGGCAAAATAAGGCTGAACAGGAAGGGAGTGAGCTTCTATTGACGTCGCTCGCAAGCGGCAGTGACCGGATGCAGCGAAGAAACCGAAAACCACGGGATCACCGTGTACTCGGCCTGAGCTCATAAACCCGCCGGGGGATGACTGGCGATGAATAGGGGCGATTCTACACCGCTGGGTGTCTGTCGGACACATCAGGAACAGGTAATCAGAATTGTGGCGCTCAGGCCTTCACTAAGCTGTTGATCTTAGTGAGAGGAGGGCAGGGATGCCGACATCAGGCCGGAGTACGGATCTACGTAAAGGGCGTTTTTCAGAACGAGGACGGATTTATCTTTTGACCTCTGTCGTTCATGGGCGTCAGCCAATCTTTGTCGATTGGCAGTTGGGACGCCTGGTTGTTGCAGAGTTTCAACGAGCGGAACATGAGGCCTTGCGCATACGCTGGCCTGGGTTGTCATGCCAGATCATTTTCACTGGTTGATTGAGTTGAGGTCGGACAGCCTGGCAGTCTTGATGCGACGTGTTAAGGCGGGCAGCTCACGAGCGCTAATGGCGGCAGGAGGTGGTTCATCAAGGATTTGGCAGAAGGGATATCACGACAGAGCCATCAGGCGGGAGGAGGATGTATTGAAGGCTGCGCGATACATTGTGGCTAATCCACTTAGAGCAGGGCTGGTGGCTCAGGTGGGTGATTACCCGCTGTGGGACGCTATCTGGACTTAAGTTGGGTGTTAGAAGGTATTTCTGACACCGCGCGTTCATTCAGCAAACAGTGTAGGAGCGCGCTTGCCCTCGATACGTGCGTTCAGATAGCTCATCACTGGGCTGATTGACGCTATCGCGGGCAAGCGCGCTCCTACGGTTCTGTGTTTGCTGCGAAACAGTGCTTTTGTATCAGGCGTGTTGATGAGCAGATCAGCGGTTCACGATGGCCTGAATCTGATGCAGGTAGGTTTCGCCGGCAACTGGCTGAAGAACGAAGGCGTTGCTGCTCCAGGAGGAAGGCAGGCGGCTGATCTCTTCAAAGTAATCGGCAACGTATTCGCGTTGAACGTCGTTCACCAGATCAAGCATGTAGTCCAGACCACCCGGTTTGCCCAAGAACTCACCCAGCACCATACAGGTGCGATGCCAGTCGAAGTTCTCGTGGAAAATACGGTCCGTTGGCGCCTTGGGCTGCTCTGGCACATAAAGAATGTGCTGACCCTCGGGGCCACGGATGACGAACAGGCGGATGAGATTGACGCCGCCATGCAGCGGCATGACGAAACGGCCGACAGTGATGCCATCGTCATCGGAGGCGGCTGTTGCATTGGTGACGTGCTGGATCAAGTCTGCGCCTTCCGGGGACAGCAGGCCTTTGGACAGCTGGTCGGCAGCCATTTTATTGAGGTCGTTGCGAATGTAATCAACATCGTTGAAGTCAGTCATGATTTAAATCCATTTAAATTAAACAAAGTCCATTTTGAGTTGCTTGGGTCGTAATCCATTTACTGGCCAAGCGCTGACAAGGTATCAGTGGGCACAAACGAGAAGCGGTATGTATATATCGCGTGTGCGGGGAGCTGTATGGAAATGTTTACAGCGTCGATAGAGAGGGCGTTGAAAAAAGAGAGTCGGGCCGACGTGTTGCCGGCCCGATACGGTGATCAACTGTTCGGCAACAACCGGCAAGTGATGCTTTTGATGTAGCGTGTTTCGGCGATGGCCGGGTGTACCGGATGATCCGGGCCTTGGCCTCCACGCTCCAGCAATTGAATATTACGGTCCAAATGACGAGCACTGGTCAGCAGGATATTTTGCAGATCGTCTTCCGGCAGGTGCATCGAGCAGGATGCGCTGACCAGAATGCCGTCCTTGGAAAGCAGGCGCATGGCTTGCTCGTTCAGGCGGCGATAGGCACCTTCACCGTTTTTCATGTCCTTCTTGCGCTTGATGAATGCAGGCGGGTCGGCCACGATTACGTCGAAACGTTCTTCGCCAGCCTTCAATTCCTTGAGCGCTTCGAATACATCGCCTTCGATGCAGGTCATCTTCTCGGCAAAACCATTGAGCGCGGCGTTGCGCTCCACGCCGTCCAGAGCGAAGGACGAGGCGTCGACGCACGTCACATCACTTGCACCGAACGCCGCAGCCTGGATGCCCCAGCCGCCAATATAGCTGTACAGGTCCAGCACGCGTTTGCCTTTAACATACGGAGCCAGGCGCGCACGGTTCATGCGGTGGTCGTAGAACCAGCCAGTCTTCTGACCCGCCATGACCGGTGCCTCGAACTGCACGCCGTTTTCTTCGAGCGCGACCCATTCCGGAACGAGGCCGAACACGGTTTCAACGTAGCGGTTCAGACCTTCGGCATCGCGAGCGGCCGAGTCGTTCTTGAACAGGATGCCACTGGGCTTGAGCACCTGAACCAGCGCGGCGATAACGTCTTCTTTGTGGTGTTCCATTGTGGCCGAGGCCAGTTGCACCACGAGAATGTCACCGAAACGATCTACCACCAGGCCCGGCAGCAGGTCCGAATCGCCGTAGACCAGGCGATAGAACGGCTTGTCGAACAGGCGATCACGCAGCGACAGCGCCACGTTCAAGCGATGAACCAGCAGCGACTTATCCAGAGGCAGCTTGATGTCGCGCGACAGCAGGCGGGCGCAGATCAGGTTGTTCGGGCTCATGGCCACGATGCCTAGCGGTTTGCCGCCAGCGGCTTCCAGGATCGCCTGGTCGCCAGCTGCAAAGCCGTTGAGGGGGGTGGCGGCTACATCGATCTCGTTGCTGTAGACCCACAAGTGACCGGCGCGCAGGCGACGATCGGCGTTGGCTTTGAGGCGCAAGCTAGGCAGGGACATGACGTCGCTCCGGAAAAAAGAGCGGGATTATAGCGCGTCATCCCGGCTGCGCGCCGGGATGACGCGAATTAACACCACCGCTTACGCCGACAGTGCTTCGATCAACTTGCTATTGAAGGCCGGGATGTCGTCGGGCTGGCGGCTGCTGATCAGTTTGCCATCGGTGACCACTTCCTGATCGACCCAGTTTGCCCCAGCGTTGACCAGATCGTCTTTCAGGGTCTTGAAGCTGGTCATGGTCTTGCCTTTGACCAAGCCTGCGGAAATCAGCAACCAGCCACCGTGGCAGATGACCGCCAGCGGTTTGCCGGACGACGCGACATCCTTGACGATCTGCTGAGCATCGCTGTCCAGGCGGATCGTGTCAGAGTTCTGCACGCCGCCGGGCAGCACGACGCCGTCATAGTTGCTCGCGTTGGCGGATTTGAAGGTGCCGTCTACCCGGAAGTCGTCGGCAGGCTTGTCGTGATTCCAGCCTTTGACCTGGCCATCCTGGCTGGAAAGAATTTCTACGGTGGCGCCTGCTTGTTCCAATGCTTGCTTGGGGCCTGTCAATTCGACCTGCTCGAAACCATCGGTTACAAGAATTGCGATGCGTTTGCCATTCAGTGCGTTGGACATGGGGTCCTCCAGTCGTGTGCTCAACAGTGGCGCATTACTGGCCCTTGTGAGGCCGTGTATGCGGCGGTAACACAGAGTCCGAAGCTGGCTGTGCGGCAAAGTTCCGAGAAAATGAGCAACGAAGGTGATGGACCGTTGACCGATCAGGGGGCAGAATCTCGCTATGTCTTCGAGTACGTACCTATGCCTCCAGAGCTAACACCCGAGCAGATCCAGCAAGCGTTGCAAGGCATTAGCGTGCCTCCGCAGCCGCAGATCATGGTGGATCTGCAGATGGAGCAATACATGCCTGATCCCGATCTGGGCGCAATTGCGCGGCTGATCGCACAGGATCCGGGCCTGTCGGGCGCGCTGCTTAAAATCGTCAATTCGGCTCATTTCGGGCTCTCCAACAAGATCGCCTCGATCCAGAAGGCGGTGAACCTGCTGGGCAGCCGTACCGTCATCAACCTGATCAACGCGCAATCGATCAAGGGCGAGATGAGTGACGAAGCCATCGTCACGCTCAACCGCTTCTGGGACACCGCCCAGGACGTCGCCATGACCAGTCTGACGCTTGCCAAGCGAATTGGCTCGCAGGCGGTGGATGAGTCCTATGCGTTGGGCCTGTTCCACGACTGCGGTATTCCGCTCATGATCAAGCGTTTTCCGGACTACATGTCGGTGCTTGAGAGTGCGTACGCCAACGCAGGGCCTGAACGGCGGGTGGTCGACACAGAAAACGAGTCTTTCGACACCAACCATTCGGTGGTCGGTTATTACACCGCCAAATCCTGGCGTCTGCCCGATCATGTCACCGAGGCCATTGCCAATCACCACAACGCGCTGGCGATTTTCCAGGATGATTCGAGTCGCAACGCGCAGCTCAAAAACCTGCTGGCTCCGCTGAAAATGGCTGAACATATCTGTCAGTCCTATCGCGTGTTGGGCAATCAGGACGAGGACCATGAGTGGGAGAGCGTCGGTGGGCTGGTGCTGGACTATGTTGGGCTGTCCGAATATGACTTTGAATACCTGAGGGAAAGCATTCGCGAGCTGGGAGCACGCTGATTCCGAGTGCTCCCCGCGTTTCCTTTCTGCACGACCGAGTTATCCATGCCTGAATTACCAGAAGTCGAAACGACGCGACGTGGCATTGCGCCCCATCTCGAAGGTCAGCGCGTCAGCCGCGTGATCGTGCGTGACAGCCGTCTGCGCTGGCCCATCCCGGAAGACCTCGATGTCCGCCTGTCGGGGCAGCGTATCGTCCAGGTCAATCGCCGCGCCAAATACCTCCTGATCCAGGCCGAGGTCGGTACGCTGATCAGCCATCTGGGCATGTCGGGCAATTTACGCCTGGTCGAAGCCGGATTGCCTGCACTCAAGCACGAACATGTGGACATTGAGCTGGAATCGGGCCTCGCCTTGCGTTACACCGATCCGAGGCGCTTCGGGGCGATGCTCTGGAGTCTGGATCCGCACGCTCATGAGCTGCTGATTCGTTTGGGGCCCGAGCCGTTGACGGACCTGTTCGATGGCGAGCGACTGTACGAGCGGTCCCGAGGCAAGTCGATCGCGGTGAAGCCCTTCATCATGGACAACGCCGTGGTCGTCGGCGTGGGTAACATCTACGCGACCGAGGCGTTATTCGCCGCTGGTATCGATCCGCGCCGTGAAGCGAAAAGCATCTCACGAGCGCGTTATCTGAAGCTCGCCATCGAGATCAAGCGCATCCTGGCCTATGCCATCGAGCGCGGAGGCACCACGCTTCGTGACTTCATCGGCGGTGATGGCAAGCCTGGCTACTTCCAGCAGGAGCTATTTGTGTACGGCCGTGGCGAGCAGCCGTGCAAGGTGTGCGGCACGACGTTGCGCGAGATCAAGCTGGGCCAGCGTGCGAGTGTGTATTGCCCCAAGTGCCAGCGCTGAGCTTGGCCTGCGAGCACGCTTTTGAAACATCATGGCGACTTGCTTAACCCCCATCGCTGTTTATAGTGATGGGCATCACCTCACGCCACGCCTGAAGGACCACGCTATGAGCCCGTTTCGTATTCTTGCCGCCACGCTGGCGCTGTTCCTGGGTTTGCAGGCTGTGCCCGCCATTGCCGCGGACATTCCGGCAGGCAGTGGCGATCCGGTCTACACCATCCAGAATCCACCCGTGTTTGCAATGGTTGGCGATCTGCTGATCGCCCGGCCCTTGCTGATTGCCGCGACGGTGATTGGCGCAGGGCTGTTTGTCGTTGCTGCGCCATTTGCGGCAGCCGGTGGCAACTTCAAGGCAACAGCCAAGGCGCTGGTGGTCGACCCTGGCAAGTCGGCCTTCGTTCGGTGTCTGGGGTGTACGGGTGATGGGTACGGCAAGCAGGATTGACCCGCCAAGGCTCAAGCCTTGCTCGTGATGATCCGGTATTTGTCCATCAGCTGTTCCTTGCTCTCGACGTGGTTCTCATCCAGTGGAATGCAATCCACAGGGCAAACCTGCTGGCACTGAGGTTCGTCGTAGTGGCCCACGCATTCGGTACACAGGTTCGGATTGATCACGTAGATCTCTTCGCCTTGTGAAATCGCCTCGTTCGGGCACTCGGGTTCGCAGACGTCGCAATTGATGCAATCGTCGGTGATGATAAGGGACATGAAATGCTCCTGCCGCGGCCGACGCCGGGGCACATGAAAACCAATGCGGCGAATTGTGCCGCATTAGTCCTCAGGTTGCACCTGCACGTTCCAGCGATGTGCTATCGCTTGAAGCGCTCGGTCAGTGCCTGAGCGACAGCAGGATGCACGAACTTGGTGATATCGCCGCCCAACGCCGCGATTTCACGCACCAACGTCGACGAAATGAACGAATAGCGCTCGGACGGTGTGAGAAACAGGCTCTCGACATCCGGTGCCAGCTGGCGGTTCATGTTGGCCAACTGAAACTCATACTCGAAGTCCGACACTGCACGCAGGCCGCGCAGGAATACATTGGCATTCTGTTCCTTGGCGAAATGCGCCAGCAAGGTGGAGAAGCCGACGACTTCCACATTGGGCAAGTGTTTGGTGACCTCGCGGGCCAGCTCGACGCGCTGTTCCAAGGGAAACAGAGGGTTTTTCTTCGGGCTGGCGGCAACGGCAATGACCACTTGGTCGAACAGGCGTGAAGCACGTTCGACCAGATCTCCGTGGCCCTTGGTGATAGGGTCGAAGGTGCCTGGGTACAACACTCGGTTCATCGCGTCGTCCTGGTCGGAGTCCGTTGTGGGACTGGGATGGTATCGCAGCCTTTCCGATGGGCCAAGCCGCACAACAGCCACAAAAGGTCGTAATGCGCCGATTATCGGCCATCTTTCGCCCAAAACCCCCCGTTTTAAGGGCTGCTGATCGCTCTCAGTAAGACTGTGTCAGCGCAAAAAGAGTTTATAGACCCAACGCTGAAGCGCACGGCCGTATGGCGGATAAATCAGGCGGGCCGCATTGAATCGCTGCTTGCTGAACACGGCCTTGGCCTGGCTGAAGGTCAGAAAGCCTTCGCGCCCATGATAATTGCCCATTCCCGAGGGGCCGACGCCGCCGAAAGGCAAATCATCCTGAGCGGCGTGCATCAAGGTGTCGTTGATTGAAACGCCGCCCGAGTGGGTGCGTTCCAGCACCTGTTGCTGCTCGGCCTTGTTGTAGCCGAAGTAGTACAGGGCCAGCGGGCGGGGGCGATCATTGATGTAGGCATAGGCGTCCTCAATCCTCTGATAAGGCACGACAGGCAGCAGCGGCCCGAAAATCTCGTCCTGCATGACCAGCATGTCATCGTTCACATCAAGCAGCACACTGAACGGCATTCGTCTGCCCTGTCCTTGGTCGTAAAGGGCGACAAGCCTGGCGCCCTTGCTGACCGCGTCTTCCTGATAGTGGGTTAACCGGGCGAGCTGGCGCTGATTGATGATCGCGGTGTAGTCCGGGTTATCGATCAGCGTGGGATAAAAGCGTTTGACCGCCTGTCGGTAAGCGTCGACGAACCCGGCCAGGCGTTCCTTTGGCACCAACACGTAATCGGGTGCAATACAGGTCTGGCCTGCGTTGAGCGTCTTTCCGAAGGCGATGCGTTCGGCGGCGTCTTCGAGTGGCACATCATGGGAAACGATGGCAGGCGATTTGCCACCCAGTTCCAGCGTGACCGGTGTCAGGTTCTCGGCGGCCGCGCGCATGACGTGTTTGCCAATGCTGGTCGCGCCCGTGAACAGCAAATGATTGAACGGCAGGCGCGAGAAAGCCACGCCAACCTCCGCTTCGCCGAGCACCACGGTGATCAGCTCTTCTGGAAACGTCTCGGCGAACAGACGTTTGAGCAGCGCGCCTGTGGCCGGCGTCGATTCGCTGAGCTTGAGCATCACCCGATTACCCGCTGCCAGAGCTCCGGTCAGCGGGCCGATGGCCAAAAATAACGGGTAATTCCAGGGCACGATCACGCCAATGACGCCCAACGGCTGGTGGACGACCTTGGCCGATGCTGGCTGGAACACCAGGCCGACGCGTCGTGGCGAAGGCTTCATCCAGCGTTTGAGGTTCCGACGCGCATCGCGGATGCCCAGCAGGCTTGGCAACAACTCCGCCAGCAGCGTTTCATCGGCGCTGCGATGGCCAAAATCCTCATCTATGGCTTCGATCAGCGCCTGTCGGTTTTTGCTGATCAGATCGCCAAGGCTTTTAAGCCATTGCAGACGTTGTTCCAGCGACGGCATTGGGTGGGCGGCAAAGGCGGCCCGCTGCGTAGCGAAGGCTGCGGTCATGGACACGACAGTCTGTTCAGCCTGGTACACCTTGTGGTCCGTCAGCATGGTTTCTTCCGATGAGCAATTGGGTGGATTTTTAGAGTCATTGCTCTACGCAGTCAACATTTAGACGAGCGATAACGTGCGATCAGACCGCGTGATGTTCCTCGATGATGCGCTTGCGCTACTATCGCGAGCATCTCATAAGTATTCGAGTGGTTCAGACCCGCATGGCACCACGCACTAAAACCCGTGAACGCATCGTTCAGGTCAGTCTGGAACTGTTTAACCAGCAGGGCGAGCGCAACGTCACAACCAATCACATCGCTGCGCACATGGAAATATCGCCGGGTAACCTGTACTACCACTTCCCCAACAAGCAAGCGATCATCGCCGAGCTGTTCGGTGAATATGAAGCGCTGGTGAAGAGTTTTCTGGTACCCACGCAGGATCGTCTGCCCAGCATCGAAGACAAGCGTGATTTCTTTGTGGCGATCCTCGACGGCATGTGGCGCTACCGTTTCCTGCATCGCGACCTGGAACACCTCTTGGGTACCGACCCTGAGCTGGCGGCGCGCTACCGGTTGTTTTCCCAGCGCTGTCTGGTTCAGGCAATGGCGATTTACCGAGGCTTCATTGACGCAGGTATTCTGCAAATGAATGAATCGCAAATCGAATGGACCAGCCTCAATACCTGGATTGTCCTGACGTCCTGGGTACGCTTTTTGTGCACGGCACGGGAAAACTCGGGGCAATTGAGCGAAGAGGCGATTCGACGTGGCGTCTATCAGGTGCTTATGCTCGAATCAGGTTTCATCGCGCCTCAGGCCCGGGAGGCGTTCAATGCGTTGTGTCAGGCGTTCCACGCGCCATTGCATAAGGTGTTGGTATAACGGCGCAGCGAAGCACCCGATTACCCGGTTTTCTGTCACAGGAGAGTGTCATGTCCATCGCGCAACTGATTGGCCCTGAACAGCTGGCTGCACGGCAGCATGCGCCAGGGCTGGTGATTCTCGATTGTCGGTTTGCCTTGGAGGACCCGGATTACGGGCAACGCAATTACGCACAGGGCCACATCGAAGGCGCCTGGTTTGCCGATTTGAATCGCGACCTGAGCGCACCGGTCGTCAAGGGCAAGACGGGCCGCCATCCCCTGCCGGATGCCAGCCTTCTGGTGGAAAGACTTCAGGCTTGGGGTGTCTGCAACGACAGCGATATCGTGCTGTATGACGACGGACCCGGCATGTATGCCGCTCGCGCCTGGTGGTTGCTCGCCTGGCTGGGCAAGCGCGAGAACGTGTATTTGCTCGATGGTGGCCTCAAGGCCTGGCATGCGGCCGGGTTGCCGCTGAGCCTGGATGCACCGGGCGCTGAGCGAGGTGATTTCAGTGGCGAGCCTGATATGTCGCTGGTGCTCAGTGCCAGCCGTTTGCAGGGGCGCCTCGGTCGCCCGGAAATGACGCTGCTGGACGCTCGCGCCGAAGCCCGTTTTCGGGGTGAAGTAGAGCCGATCGATCCGGTGGCCGGGCATATTCCCGGTGCCCAGTGCGCGGCATTCAATGAAAATCTCGGCCCGGAAGGACGTTTTCTGCCGCCTGAACAGCTCAAGCAGCGTTTCGCCGAGAAGCTTCAGGGGCGACCACCGGAAAGTCTGGTCGCGTACTGCGGCTCCGGCGTGACCGCCTGCCACAACCTGTTTGCCTTGTGCCTGGCTGGCTATCCGTTGGGCACGTTGTACGCCGGGTCATGGAGCGAATGGATCACTGATCCTGCGCGTGAAATCGCCACAGGCGCAGGCTGATTCTGCGTCAGTTCAGGTAAGGATTGTCGCGTTCGTGGGCCGAGCTCAGCCACAAGGGGATCCGTCGCTCAAGATAATAGCCGGGATTGCGCAGCGAACCGTCGACGAACCCGACATGGCCGCCTTTGGCTTGCAGTTCGAATTCCGTGCAGGGCGATAACTCTTCCGGTTCCGGCAGGCTGTGAGGGAACACAAACGGGTCGTCGGCGGACTGGATAATCAACGATGGCGTCTGAATCTGGCCCAGGTAATAGCGGCTCGACGCCTTGCGGTAATAGTCCTGGGCATCGGTAAAGCCGTGCAGCGGTGCAGTCACGCGGCCATCGAAATCCCAGAAAGTGCGCATGTTTTCCAGCGAGCCCAGCGCCGCCAGCTCAGCCAGGCCTTCGCTGAGCCCTTCGTTCTGGAAGCGGTTCTGCTTGACGCGTATGTAGGCCAGCATCTCGCGCATGAAGTGACGCTGATAGACCTTGGAGAATCCTTGCCCGATACGGTTGGCGCATTCGTCCAGACGAAAAGGCACGGAGACGGCCACTGCGCCCAGCAACTGACTGTTCGCGCCTGACTCGCCCAAGTATTTGAGCAACACATTACCGCCCAGTGAGTAACCCGCCGCGTAGAGCGGTGCGAGCGGACGCAACGACCTTAAGTGTGCGATGACCTCGGCCAGGTCCTCGCTCGCGCCGGAATGGTAGCTGCGCGACAACAGGTTCGGCTCCCCGGAGCAGCCGCGCCAGTTCAACGCCACGCTGGCCCAGCCTTGCGCCGCCAACGCTTTTTGCAGACCGGCGACATAGGGTGAGTTCGACGACCCGGTCAGGCCGTGCAGCACCAGCACCAACGGCGCATCGACCTCATGCGGGCCATGCCAGTCCATATCGAGAAAGTCCCCGTCCGCCAGCCACATCCGTTCACGCGTACGTGCCAGCAACGTCCTCTTGCGCCACAACGGCCCCCACAGCGTCTGCAGGTGCGGATTGCCGAGACCGGATGCGGGAACGAAAGGCGTTACATGGAAACGTGAGGTAGGGCTGTTAGGCACGGTCTTGCTCGTCGATGAATTCAATGGCTGACAGCTCGTACGTTGCCACTAAGTGGGGCGGGATGTAAGAGGGGGCTGGCCGAGTGGTTCAGGCGGATCGTTCTCTACGCTGCGCGATCATCGTCATAGGCAAGTTTGGCTCCCGTAAAATCACGTTTCTCCAGCGGGCTACAGGTCGTTTGATAAAACCGGCACATGCGGTGAGTCAGATGCACTCAAGGGCCGGCGCGCCGCCCACCGCAGCCGTCGTAACCTGCGAAAGCTCCCACGCCCTGCGGGCTCGGCGTTTCTTCAGGCGTTGGGGAGGTGCCTGACACAACACAGCCTCGCAGCAAACACAGCGTGGGAGGCTGCTTGCCAGCGATGGCGTCGGTCTGGTTAATGAGATGGAGCATCAAAAACCGCATCGCTGGCGAGCCGCTTCTAAACGTGGATAGCCCTTTTCAGCGGGTTATAGGGGTGCCTGAATCCTCATCCCGCTGCCACAGCGCGTAGTAAACCTGCCCGGCCTTCTTCTCGCGATGCAGGCGCCAGGAGCCCGGCAAGCCGGTCGTCGAGGGAGGGGTTTCGCTTTCGGTGTAGATCCAGGCGTGGTCGGCCAGCCAGCCACGTGTTTCCAGCAGGTTGCAGGCCGAGGCCAGCAGGCCTTGATGGAAGGGCGGGTCCAGAAACACCACGTCGAACGGCGAGGCGGCGGCGGTTTCCAGGTGGCGCAGTGCGTCAGCCTGGGAAACCTGGCCGGTTGTGCAGTTCAGCGTGGCCAGGTTCTGGCGCAGGCTGGCGATGGCCGTGGCGTTGTTGTCCAGCGCCAGGCCCATGCTGGCACCGCGTGACAGCGCTTCGAAATACAGCGCGCCACTGCCGGTGAAAACATCCAGCACCCTGGCGCCCGCGATATGGGGCGCCAGCCAGTTGAACAGGGTTTCGCGCACCCGATCAGGCGTCGGGCGCAGGCCGGGTGCGTCTGGGAAGGTCAGTTTGCGACTGCCCCATTCGCCACCGATGATACGAAGCTGACCCAGGCCGTTATGGCCTTTCGGACGTGGATTGGCCATCAGTGCTCCGGGACCCCTACAGGTTGACGAGTGAGTTTGTCGGTTGGCGCGGGCAGTTCTTTCTGCGGCACGGTCGGGCCAACGGTCACGATAACCATCTTGTCGACGTTGAGGTGCTTTCCGATGGCCGCCTTGACTTGCTCGACCGTCACGCTCTGGGCGGCCGTCATGTAATCCTCAAGGTAGGTCAGCGGCAGGTCATAGAAACCGATGGCGCCTAACTGGCTGACGATTGCGGAGTTGCTGGCCGCAGTCAGCGGGAAGCTGCCGGTCAGTTCGCGTTTCACATCGTCCAGTTCCTTCTGGGTCGGACCGTTGGCAATAAAGTCGCGCACGATGTCCTGTACCAGCTTCAGCGTGTTATCACCCATTTCGGCGCGGGTTTGCAGATTGATCATGAACGGTCCCGGCACCTGCATGGCCGTGAAACCGGACGACACGCCATAGGTCAGGCCGCGCTTTTCGCGTACTTCAGTCATCAGCCGACTGCCGAAGCCACCGCCGCCCAGCACTGAATTGCCCACGGTCAGCGCCGCGTAATCCGGGTCGTTACGGGCAACGCCCAGCTGCGTCAGCATCAGCAGCGTCTGGTTGGAGGCGAACTCGATATGGGTAGTGCCAGCCTTCGGTTCGACCGGTTCGGCAACCTTCGCCAGCGCCGGGCCTTTAGGCAGCGAGGCCGATACCTGCGCGGCGATGGCTTGCGCCTCGTCTTTGGACATGTCGCCGACCAGCGCAATCACCGCGTTGCCAGCAGCATAACCCTTGGCATGAAACGCTTTGAGCTGCGCCAGTGTGATGGCGTTGATGCTTTTGGCATCTCCGTCGCTCGGATGAGCGTAGGGGTGATCGCCGTACAGCTTCTTGAACAGTTCCTTGCTACCGATGGCGCCAGGGTTTTGTTTTTGATACTCGAAGCTGGCGATCAACTGGTTCTTGATGCGGGCCAGCGAGTCGGTGGGAAAGGTCGGCTTGCCAACGACTTCGCTGAACAGTTTCAGGGCCGGTTCACGCTTGTCCGGCGCGCTCAGCGTGCGCAGCGAGGTCACTGCCATGTCGCGGTAGGAGCCGTTTTCAAACTCTGCGCCCAAGCCTTCGAAGCCTTGAGCGATGGCGCTGACGTCCTTGCCCTTGATGCCTTCATTGAGCATGGCGTTTGTCAGCAGGGCGATTCCCGGCGTCTTGTCATCCTGACTGCTGCCTGCGGCGAAGATCAGGCGCATGTCGATCATCGGCAGCTCGCGGGATTCCACGAACAGCACCTTGGCGCCCTCGGCGGTGTTCCAGGTCTGGATGTTCAAGGCACGGCGAGCTGGCGCCTTGCCGTCCAGCTCCTTGAGTGTTTGCAGGTTGCTGCCCAGTGGCTGTGCGGCAGTTTCATCCGCAAAAGCAGGCTGGACGATGAATGTACCGGCCAGGATCAGGCCAAGCAGCGCATGACGTGGAGCGTTGCGCTTGATCATTTGGCTTTCTCCTCAGGCAGAACGTGCGCGATGCTGAGGCGCTCGCGAGTGAAATAGGTGTTGGCGGCTTTCTGGATATCCTGTGGCGTGACGCTCTGCAGGGCCTCCAGTTCGCCGTCCATCAGCTTCCAGGACAGCCCGACGGTTTCCAGCTCGCCGATCATGGTGGCCTGGCTGGTGATCGAATCGCGCTCGTAGACGACGCCGGCAATGACTTGTGCCCGGACGCGTTCCAGTTCCTCGGCGGACGGCGCCTTGGTCTTCAGGTCATCCAGCAAACGCCAGATACCGGCCTCGGCGTCGGCCAGGGTTTTCTTCTTCTGGGCGTTGGGTGTGGCACTGATCAGAAACAGGCTGTCACCACGGGCAAAGGCGTCGTAGCGGGAGGACGCCGCTGACACCACTTCTTCGCCACGCTCCAGCCGCGCAGGAATGCGTGCGCTGTAGCCACCGTCGAGCAGCGCTGCAATCAGACGCAGGGCATTGACCGAGCGCTGGTCTTCAGCCGTCGCTACGCTGGGCACGTTGAAGCCGTAAAGCAGGCTCGGCAGTTGGGTTTTGACATGCAGGGTGATCTTGCGCTCGCCGGGTTCGGCCAGTTCAAGCGGTTTTTTAGACGGTGGTACGTCACGACGCGGGATCGGGCCGAAGAAACGTTCCGCCAGCGCCTTGACCTCATCCGGCTGCACATCGCCAACCACCACCAATGTGGCGTTATTCGGCGTGTACCAGGCCTCGTACCAATGGCGCAGTTCCTCGACCTTCATGCGTTCAAGGTCGGCCATCCAGCCAATGGTCGGAGTGTGATAGCCGCTGGCGGGGTAGGCCATTGCGTTGAAGCGTTCCAGCGCCTTGCCCATTGGCTTGTCATCGGTGCGCATGCGGCGCTCTTCCTTGATGACTTCGATCTCGCGGCTGAATTCGTCCGGCGGCAGTTTCAGGGTCGCCATGCGGTCGGCTTCCAACTCCAGCGCTACGCTCAGGCGGTCACGGGCCAGTACCTGGTAATAGGCGGTGTAGTCATTGCTGGTGAAAGCGTTTTCTTCAGCGCCCAGGTCGCGCAGGATCAGCGATGACTCGCCCGGGCCGGTCTTGCTGCTGCCTTTGAACATCATGTGCTCAAGGGCGTGGGACAGACCGGTCTGGCCCGGCGTCTCGTAGCTGGAGCCGACCTTGTACCAGATCTGAGAAACCACCACAGGCGCGCGATGGTCTTCGCGGACGATGACCTTCAGGCCATTGTCGAGCGTGAATTCATGAGTGGGTTGCGGATCGGCAGCCAAGGCTGTCAGCGGCAAACAAATTGCGCTGATCAACAGGCCTGCAGCACGGCGGGCTAGAACATTCATTCGTAGTTTGAACCTGTAGGGCGGCCTGCGTGAACTTAGCGTCGGCAGGCGCGGGGGTGTTAGGATACTGGTCCGTTTGCATGAGAAACAGCCTTCACTGGCCAAGTGCGAGTGAAAACTGTTCGAAACGAAGCTGAACGATACCCGTAGAAGGGGCTGCCCAGTGAACAAGCAGTCCTGAATGCAGTCTGTTTTGCATGTCAGAATTTTTCCGAGTCGCCTTTGGCGTCCCGCAACCTTGAGATAGCCGTCCTCCATGTTTGGTTCCAACGACGACAAGAAGACCCCAGCTGCGGCTGGAGAGAAGAAAGGCCTGTTCGGATGGCTGCGCAAAAAAACGCAGGACACCGAATCCACGCCGCCAGAATCAACCCCGGCACAGCCTGAGCCGGTCGTCGAATCGACGCCGCAGGTTGAGCCATCCATAGCCCCGCAATCGGCCCCGCAACCCGTTCCTCAGGCTGCTGATCCCGCACCTGCTGCCCAGCATGTGGAACCCGGCGAGCCGTCGCCAAAGCCTTGGTTAACGCTGCCGGTGGCTGAAGAATCGGTCGCGCTGATCGACGAGCTCGAGCCCCATGTCACGCCGCCGATTCCCGAGCAGCATCACGTGTCGGCTGCTCCTCAGTACCCGGTGGCACCTGCTTCAGAGCCTCAGCCTCAGGCAACACCGCAGCTTGCCGCCGATGTCGCGCCGATCAGCGTCCCTGAACCGGTGCTGCTTGAGCCGGTGCCTGCTCCTGTTCGTGAGCCTGTGATCGAACCTGTTGCCGCGCAGCCAGTAACTCAGCCTGTTCAGCCTTCGATCCAGCCGCCGGCCGAGCCTGTTCAGGCGCTCGCGCCAGTCGCCGCTCCGGCTCAGGAACCTGAAAGCAGCAAGGTCGGTTTCTTTGCCCGCCTCAAGCAAGGCCTGTCGAAGACCAGCGCCAGTATTGGCGAAGGTATGGCGAGCCTGTTTCTGGGCAAGAAGGCCATCGACGATGACCTGCTCGAAGAAATCGAAACCCGGTTGCTGACCGCCGACGTCGGCGTCGAAGCCACATCGGTGATCATCCAGAGCCTGACCCAAAAAGTCGCCCGCAAACAGTTGACCGACGCCCAGGCGCTCTACACCTCGTTGCAAGGTGAGCTGGCTGCAATGCTCAAACCCGTCGAGCAGCCACTGGTCATCAAGGCCGAACACAAGCCGTTCGTGATTCTGGTCGTCGGCGTCAACGGCGCTGGCAAGACCACCACCATCGGCAAGCTGGCCAAGAAGCTTCAGCTTGAAGGCAAGAAAGTCATGCTGGCTGCAGGCGATACCTTCCGCGCGGCCGCTGTCGAGCAGTTGCAGGTCTGGGGCGAGCGCAACAAGATTCCGGTCATTGCCCAGCACACGGGCGCGGATTCGGCTTCGGTCATCTTCGACGCCGTTCAGGCCGCCAAGGCTCGTGGCATCGACGTCTTGATCGCCGACACCGCCGGTCGCCTTCACACCAAAGACAACCTGATGGAAGAACTGAAAAAGGTGCGCCGCGTGATCGGCAAGCTGGACGCAGACGCTCCGCATGAGGTCCTGTTGGTGCTGGATGCAGGCACCGGCCAGAATGCGATCAACCAGGCCAAGCAGTTCAACCAGACGGTCACCTTGACCGGCCTTGCGCTCACTAAACTCGATGGCACGGCCAAGGGCGGCGTGATCTTCGCGCTGGCCAAGCAGTTCGGCCTGCCAATCCGTTATATCGGTGTGGGCGAGGGCATTGACGACTTGCGCACCTTCGAAGCCGAACCCTTTGTCCAGGCTCTGTTCGCGGAGCGGGAGCGTCCATGATTCGTTTCGAGCAGGTCGGTAAGCGCTACCCGAATGGACATGTCGGGTTGCATGAACTGAGCTTTCGAGTCCGTCGCGGCGAGTTTCTGTTCGTCACCGGGCATTCCGGTGCGGGCAAGAGCACGTTGCTGCGCCTGTTGCTGGCGATGGAGCGCCCGACAACCGGCAAACTGATGCTGGCCGGTCAGGACCTGGGGCAGATCAGCAACGCGCAGATCCCTTTTCTGCGTCGCCAGATTGGCGTCGTGTTCCAGAATCATCAGCTGTTGTTCGACCGCACGGTGTTTAACAACATCGCGCTGCCTTTGCAGATTCTCGGGCTGTCCAAGCCTGAAATCGCCAAGCGCGTCGATTCGGCACTGGATCGTGTGGCGCTGTCCGACAAGGCCGAGCTTTACCCCGGTGATCTGTCGACCGGGCAACAGCAGCGCGTCGGTATTGCGCGCGCCATCGTTCACCGCCCTGCCTTGCTGCTGGCGGATGAGCCCACCGGTAACCTCGATCCACGATTGGCAGCGGAAATCATGGGTGTGTTCGAAGACATCAACCGACTCGGCACCAGCGTGTTGATCGCCAGTCACGACTTGGCGCTGATTGCCCGCATGCGCCACCGCATGCTGACCCTGCAACGCGGTCGCCTGATCGGCGACGGGGAGGCTGGGGTATGAGTGCTACACGCAGCCCAAAGGTTTCGGAGCGCGTAGCGCCCAAAGCAGCGGACCCGACTCCGCAGAAACAGAAGAAAAAGCGTCAGGACCATGACGATGACGGCCCTGACTTCAGCGCGCTGCTCTCTGCCTGGCTCGAGAGTCACCGCTCAAGTCTGGTCGACAGCTTGCGTCGCTTGGGCAAACAGCCGATTGGCAGCTTCTTTACTTGCCTGGTAATGGCCATTGCCCTGAGTTTGCCAATGGGCTTGTCGTTGCTGTTAAGTAACGTCGAGCGCCTGGGTGGTTCGTGGCAGCGTGCAGCACAGATTTCGATCTACCTGAATCTGGATGCCAGCACGGCCGATGGCACTCGGATGCGCGACGAAATCAAGGCAATGCCCGGTGTAGCCGATGCCGAATACATCAGCAGCGAACAGGCGTTGGGCGAGTTCCAGCAGCAATCCGGTTTGGGTGAAGCCCTTAAGGAACTGCCTGAAAATCCGCTGCCCGGCGTCGTACTGGTGACACCTGACGAGGTCGACAAGCCTGCGCTGGAAGCCTTGCGTTCCCGTCTTGCCGAACTGCCCAAAGTGCAGCAGGCCCAGCTCGACCTGGTTTGGGTTGAACGATTGGCGGCCATTCTCAAGCTGGGCGACCGGTTCGTGTTTGGCTTGACGGTTCTGCTGGTCTCGGCTTTGCTATTAGTCATTGGTAACACGATACGTCTGCACATCGAGAACCGTCGCACCGAGATCGAGGTGATCAAGCTGGTGGGCGGTACTGACAGCTATGTGCGCAGGCCCTTCCTTTATATGGGTGCGCTGTACGGTTTTGGCGCCGGGATCCTGTCCTGGGGCGTACTGGCCTACGGCCTGAACTGGCTGAACGGCGCGGTCATCGGCTTGGCAGGTCTTTATGGAAGTGACTTTGCGCTCACCGGTGTACCGATGGGCGATGGATTTTCGCTCTTGCTTGGAGCGGTATTGTTAGGGTATATCGGTGCTTGGATTGCGGTCGCTCGCCACTTGCGTGAGCTGGCGCCACGGTAAAGGCTAAATTGTTTCACCAGATTGGCTTCTGAAAATCAAGGAACTTGTCTCGCGGTTCCAAGTCAATCTGGCAGTGCTGAACTGCACATTTATGTGCGCTGGAGGTTTTTTCGTATGACCAATTCTTTGCAACCTGCTTATGCCTTAGTCCCGGGTGCGAACCTTGAGGCTTACGTGCATACGGTCAACAGCATTCCATTGCTGACGCCTGAGCAGGAGCGTGAACTGGCTGAGAGTCTCTACTATGAGCAGGATTTGGGGGCGGCTCGGCAGATGGTTCTCGCCCACCTGCGTTTTGTCGTGCACATCGCACGTAGCTATTCGGGTTACGGTCTGGCTCAGGCTGACCTGATCCAGGAAGGTAACGTCGGTCTGATGAAGGCCGTGAAGCGTTTCAACCCTGAAATGGGTGTTCGTCTGGTGTCGTTCGCCGTGCACTGGATCAAGGCTGAAATTCACGAGTTCATTCTGCGCAACTGGCGCATCGTGAAAGTCGCCACGACCAAAGCGCAGCGCAAGTTGTTCTTCAACCTGCGCAGCCAGAAGAAGCGTCTGGCCTGGCTGAACAATGACGAAGTGCATCGCGTCGCTGAAAGCCTGGGTGTGGAGCCTCGTGAAGTGCGGGAGATGGAAAGCCGCCTGACGGGCCACGACATGGCCTTCGACCCGGCAGCCGAAGCTGACGACGACAGCGCATTCCAGTCGCCCGCCAACTACCTGGAAGATCACCGCTACGACCCGGCGCGTCAGTTGGAAGATTCCGACTGGACCGACAATTCCACCGCCAATCTGCATCAGGCGCTGGACGTGCTGGACGAACGCAGCCGCGACATCCTCTACCAGCGTTGGCTGGCAGAAGAAAAAGCCACGCTGCACGACTTGGCGCAGAAGTACAACGTCTCCGCCGAGCGTATTCGTCAACTGGAAAAGAGCGCCATGAACAAGCTCAAGACGTCGATAGCGGCGTAACGTAGCCCGGTAACGCAAAACGCCCCGATTTGATCGGGGCGTTTTTGTTTGGGCCGTTCACTGGTCTGTCAAAGGCAATCAACTCTAATCGTGTCGATCACAAACCATAACCTGCTGAAACCGGTGGGCTTTGGTGGGAGCGAGCTTGCTCGCGAAGAGTTCCTCTAAACGGCCAAACCTCTTTTGGAGGTACTGGTATTGATCAGACAACCGTCTTGAGCAAGCTCACGCTTTTCATCAAAACCGACGGCTGTGATTCAAATTCGCCAGATACTCATCCCCACCCAGTTGGCGCATTTGCTGGCGGATCCAGCCGGCGCGGCGAGAGACATAGCTACTGGGGTGGCCAGCGCTCCATTCCCGCGGGTTGGGCAGGACGGCGGCGAGGTAGCTGGCTTGCTGGACCGTCAGGGCGCTCGCGTTGACGCGGAAATGATGTTGCGCGGCGGCCTGTGCGCCGAACACGCCTTCGTCCCACTCGACGCTGTTGAGGTAGACCTCAAGGATGCGTTCCTTGGACCACAGCACCTCGATCAGCATGGTGAACCAGGCTTCCAGCCCTTTGCGCAGGTAACTGCGGCCGGACCACAGGAACAGGTTTTTCGAAACTTGCTGGCTCAGGGTGCTGGCGCCGCGGATCGAGCCGCCTCGTTCGTTGTGCAGAATCGCGGCCTGGATCGCGTCGACATCGAAGCCCCAGTGTTCGGCGAACTTCTGGTCTTCGCCCGCAATGACGGCGATTTTCAGATTGTCGGAGATTTTGTCCCACGGCTGCCAGTCGCGCTGCAGGTCGATCGGTTGGCCATCGAACCAGGATTCGACCTTGCGCTCGACCATCAGCGCCGTACCCGGCGGCGGTATCCAGCGAAAGACGATAACCAGAATGACGCTGCCGGCAGCGAACCACAGCAGGGCTTTGAGGAGGCGACGAAAGAGAGACTGCAGCATAGAGATGGCTTGGCCGAACCCGTTGAGCGGGCCATTATACAGACCGTGCGCCTTCGGACGATTTTTCCACTGGAGTTCCTGATGCTTCGTAGCTTTTTAATGCTGGCCGCCTTCTTCGGTTTCACAGGGGTGGCGCTCGGTGCCTTTGCCGCTCATGGCCTGAAAGGCCGCCTGACTGCCGAGTACCTGGCGACCTTCCAGACCGGCGTGCTGTATCAGCTGGTGCATGCGCTCGCACTGCTCGGCGTGGCGTTGTTGGCGACCCAGGTGCCCGGTCGGCTGGTGACTTGGGCCGGCGTTTCGTTTGCGATCGGCATTGTGTTGTTTTCCGGAAGCCTCTACGCGCTGACCCTGACTGGCATCGGCAAATTGGGGATTATCACCCCGTTTGGTGGTCTGGCGTTTTTGTTCGGCTGGTCAATTCTGGGGCTGGCAGCCTGGCGACTGGGTTCTGCACCCTGAACCGCGGTTAAACCCCAGCGCTGCTTGAGACGAATGGCGCGGCTTTGATTTGGTCATACCGGCTGATCGGGCTAGAATGCTGGCCCCCTAAAATGATGGCTGCTCTCGCATGCACATTCAGTTGAACGGTGAGTCCTTTGAATTGCCCGACGGTGCGACCGTCGCGGCGCTGCTGACCCGTCTGGAACTTGCCGGACGTCGCGTTGCAGTGGAATTGAATCTGGATATCGTGCCGCGCAGCCAGCACGAAACCACTGCCCTGTCCGAAGGGGATCAGGTCGAAGTGGTTCATGCCATCGGCGGCGGCTAGTTCGCGGCCCTGAACGGCGATGCCCCCCTAATCTGCAAGTTGAAGAGGATTTCCGATGAGCAATGTTCGCAGCGACAAGCCCTTCGTTCTGGCCGGTCGGACCTTTGAGTCGCGCCTGCTGGTAGGCACTGGTAAATACGTGGACATGGAGCAGACCCGCCTGGCCATCGAAGCCTCGGGTGCCGAGATCGTCACCGTTGCCGTGCGTCGTACCAACCTGGGTCAGAACCCGGGCGAGCCGAACCTGCTGGACGTGCTGCCGCCGGATCGCTACACCATTCTGCCGAACACCGCTGGCTGCTTCGATGCCGTTGAGGCCGTACGCACTTGCCGCCTGTCCCGCGAGCTGCTTGACGGCCGCAACCTTGTGAAGCTTGAAGTACTGGCTGACCAGAAGACGCTGTTTCCCAACGTGATCGAAACCCTCAAAGCCGCAGAAGTGCTGGTCAAGGACGGTTTTGACGTGATGGTTTACACCAGCGATGATCCGATCATTGCTCGCCAACTGGCCGAAATCGGCTGCATCGCCATCATGCCGCTGGCCGGTCTGATCGGCAGCGGTCTTGGGATCTGCAACCCGTACAACCTGCAGATCATCCTGGAAGAAACCAAGGTGCCGGTGTTGGTCGATGCCGGTGTGGGGACGGCCTCCGATGCCACCATTGCGATGGAATTGGGCTGCGAGGCCGTGTTGATGAACTCCGCCATCGCCCACGCCCAGCAGCCGATCATGATGGCTGAAGCCATGAAACACGCTGTAATTGCCGGTCGTCTGGCGTACCTCGCCGGACGCATGCCACGAAAACTCTATGCCAGCGCATCTTCGCCGCTGGATGGCCTGATCAAGTAAGAGCCCGTTGATGACTGATTCGCACGTTCCGCACCCAGAGTCGCCTGCTACCGAAGAAGGCGAAGAGCGCCAGCACCGCCGCATCAAGAGTTTCGTGATGCGTGCCGGCCGCATGACCGAAGGCCAGCAGCGCGGTCTGGATCAGGGGCGCCCGCAGTTCGGCCTGTCTCTGACCGACGCCCCTGTCGATTTCGATCAGGTCTTCGGTCGCTCTGCGCCGCGCACGCTGGAAATCGGCTTTGGCATGGGGCATTCGTTGCTGGAAATGGCGGCGGCTGCGCCCGAGCAGGACTTCATCGGTGTTGAAGTGCATTACCCAGGTGTTGGCGCATTGCTCAATGGCGTGCTGACTCAGGGCCTGACCAATGTGCGGGTCTACGACTGCGACGCCATCGAAGTGCTGAACCGCTGCATCGCGGACAGCAGCCTGGATCGCCTGATGCTGTTCTTCCCGGACCCGTGGCACAAGAGCCGTCACCACAAGCGCCGCATCGTGCAGCCCGAGTTCGCGGCCTTGGTGCGCAGCAAGCTGAAGACCGGCGGCGTGTTCCACATGGCGACCGACTGGGGGCCTTACGCCGAGTACATGCTGGAAGTCATGAGCGTTGCGCCAGGCTTTCGCAATCAGGCCGAAGATAACCAGTACGTGCCGCGCCCGCCCGAACGCCCGATCACCAAGTTCGAGCGCCGTGGCGAACGTCTTGGGCATGGGGTGTGGGATTTGAAGTTCGAAAAGGTCGATTAACCGCTCGAAGCGGACGCGCAGCGTCCTGAGAGGCGTTACCACGCTGGAGCGTGGGAACGATCAGCCTGAAGTTGACGATCGTGCCCATGCTTCGCGTGGGCATGCAGCCCGTGACGCTCTGCGTCACGTCTCCAGGCGGACGTGGAGCGCTGGAGCGATCCAGTCACTTCCTGTCTGCAACTACCCCGATCAGCACCAGCACCACCAACAGCACCGGCGCTAGGCTGTAGTTGTTGAACTGGCTCAGGCCACGCACGACCCAAGGGGTGGCATAGATCAGCGCCAGGCCGCTGCCGACGGTGCACAGCAGCGCCATGATCGGGATGCGCAAGGCGCCTGCCATGCTGCCCACACGCTGTTCCAGCCAGCCCTTCACATCCGAGCCGAACAGCACCAGCAGGCAGCCCACCAGCGCCAGGGCGATTTCTGAAAGGTTGCTGCGACTCCAGCGTGACACGGTGGCGAGCAGATCGAGTATGAGATCCATGCAGGGTCCTTAGATCAGAAAGTATTGCAACAAGTCATTGAGGAAAAGCTGGCCTTGGGGCGTCGCTGCCAAGCGTGTCGGATCGGTCTGCAATAGACCGCGCTGCTCCGCCTGTTTGCGAGCGGTGGCCAGTGAGTCGACGCTTAGACCCGTTCTTTCCCGAAATAATGCAGCGTCCACACCCTTTGTGAGTCGCAGGGCGTTCATCAGGAATTCGAACGGTAATTCATCCAGCGGAAGCAGCTTCATGCCCGCCTGAAACGGCTTGTTTGGGTTCAGATAATCCTTGGGCAGCCGCGTTTTCCAAGTTCGGACAATACGCCCGTCCGGATGGCTCAGCTTGCCGTGAGCGCCAGCGCCGATGCCGATGAAATCGCCAAACGCCCAGTAATTGAGGTTATGCCGCGCCGGTTTGCCAGGCTGTGCATAGGCCGACACTTCGTATTGCGCGTAGCCGCTGTCGGCAAGCAGTTGCTGACCGGCTTCCTGAATGTCCCAGAGGATATCGTCTTCGGGCAGGACTGGCGGCTGATTCCAGAACACCGTGTTGGGCTCCAGCGTCAGTTGGTACCAGGACAAGTGCGTCGGCTTCAGCGCGATGGCTTGGCGCAGATCGGCCAGCGCTTCGTCCTGCGACTGATCCGGCAGGCCGTGCATCAGGTCCAGGTTGAAATTGTCGAAGCCGGCCTGACGCGCCATGTCTGCGGCGCGGATCGCTTCATCGCCGTTGTGAATCCTGCCCAGCGCCTCAAGCTTGGATGCCTGGAAGCTCTGGATGCCAATAGAAAGCCGGTTGATGCCCAGCCCGCGGTAGGCACTGAACTTGGCCTGTTCGAAGGTCCCGGGGTTGGCCTCCAGCGTAATTTCGATGTCGCTGGCGAAACGAACGCGCTGTTCCACGCCCTGCAACAGGCGGCCCAACGCATCGGCGCTGAACAGGCTGGGCGTGCCGCCGCCGAAGAAGATCGATTGCAGCTCGCGGCCATAGACATGTGGCAAATCCTGATCCAGATCGGCCAGCAGCGCGTCGACGTATTCCTGCTCCGGTAGCACCGGGCTCGCCGTGTGGGAGTTGAAGTCGCAGTACGGGCATTTGCGCACGCACCACGGGATGTGGATATACAGCGACAGTGGCGGCAGGTGTGGTAGCGCAGGGCGCGGACCTTCGGACGAGAAACCGGTCTCGCCCAGGAACAGGGGCTGCGCAGGCGGATCGTGGATCATTTCAAGCCCAGGCGTTGGCGCAGCAGCACCATCGCGCGCGCACGGTGGCTGATCTGGTTTTTCTCGACAGGGCCCAGTTCGGCGCTGGAGCAATCGCGCTCGGGCACCCAGAACAGCGGGTCGTAGCCAAAGCCGTGTTCGCCGCTGGCTGCGTGCAGGATGCGCCCGTGCCACAGGCCTTCGCACAGAATCGGCAGCGGGTCATCGGCATGGCGCACCAGCGCCAGCACGCACACGAACTGCGCGCCACGTTGCTCGTCGGGTACGTCCTTCAATGCCTCCAGCAGCTTGGCGTTGTTGGCGGCGTCGCCTTTGCCGTCGGCGTAACGTGCCGAATAGATGCCCGGCGCGCCGCCCAGAAAGTCCACAGCCAGCCCCGAGTCATCCGCCAAGGCAGGCAGGCCGGACAAGCGCGACGCGTTGCGGGCTTTGAGGATGGCGTTCTCGACGAATGACAGGCCGGTTTCTTCGGGCTCGATCTGGCTGAATTCGCCCACCGAGCGCAGGGTGACGCTGTCGCCGAGCATGGCCTGGAGTTCTTTGAGCTTGCCAGCGTTGTGGCTGGCCAGTACGAGTTGGCTAAGGTTCATCATTGGCCCGGAAAGAGTTCCTGGTTAAAACTGAAACGGTGAGTAGTGCCGCCCGTCTGGACGGTAATGTCGAAAATTCTGACTTCCTGTTGCGGCACAGGATACTGCGCCACGTAGCTGACGGCGCCATATTCGGTGACCGGCTTGAACGCCAGTGGCAGCGAGCCGTTGGCCAGGTCCTTGATCGTCCCGCTGACCTGCGCTATCTGCGTCTTGCCGCTGCGGATCACCGACACGTTGATGACCCCCTGTTGCTTGCTGCGGATCAGCTCGGCGCTTCTGGCGATGTCCGGTTGCAACACGGTCGAGTTGAAGGTGTTGTAGTGAACCGTGACGTCGCCAAACGTTTCCTGACGATTGCCCTTGATGGCGTCCGCCGCCAGTGCAGGCAGGCTCAGGCTGGCGATCAGCAGAGACAGCATCAGGCGGCGCATGTGGCTTTCCTCGAAAACGCAGCGTTACACGGCGATCTTGTGGTCCGTCAGCCCTGGGCTGGTGACGCGGTAGATGCCGATTTCACCCAACAGATTAGGCCATAGCTTGCTGGCCCACCCGTGGCGATGCTGCTGGTCGACAGCCAGGCGGTCGAGTACCTGCGCATCGCGCTCGCGGCACAACTCTTCGAAATCGCCGAAGGTGCAGAAATGGATGTTGGGTGTGTTGTACCAGGTGTACGGCAGGAACTCGGAAACCGGCATGCGGCCTTTGCTCGCCAGATACCAACGGCAGCGCCAGTGGCCGAAGTTCGGAAAGGTGATGATGCACTGCCGTCCGACCCGCAGCATTTCGTCCAGAATCCGGTCGGGGTAATGCACAGCTTGCAGTGCCTGGGTCATGACCACGATGTCGAAACTGTTGCTGGCAAAGTTGCCCAGGCCTTTGTCCAGGTCCTGTTCGATGACATTGATGCCCTTGGCGACACACTGGGCGATGTTGTCCGCGTCGTTTTCCAGGCCGTAGCCGGTCACTTGCTTGTTATCACGCAGCCAGGTCAGCAACTCGCCATCACCGCAACCCAGGTCGAGCACGCGGCTGCCAGCGGGAATCCATTCCTGGATGATTTCCAGATCGGCTCTCATGACATCCTCACAGCGAAATTCGATTCATGTAATTACTGAAAGCCTGCAGGTAGCGCGGGATCGGAATCAGGAAGGCATCGTGCCCCTGAGGTGCATCGATTTCCAGGTAGCAGACGTCCTTGCGGGCGGCCATCAATGCGTCCACCAGTTCGCGGGAGCGGGCTGGCGAGAAGCGCCAGTCAGTGGTGAAAGACATCACGCAGAACCTGGCGGTGGCGTTGGCGAAAGTCTTGGCCAGATCGTCGTTGAAGTTGGCGGCCGGGTCGAAGTAGTCCAGCGCCTTGGTCATCAACAGGTAGGTATTGGCGTCAAAACGCCCGGAAAACTCCTCGCCCTGATAGCGCAGGTAGCTCTCGACCTGAAACTCGACACTGTGGAAGTCATAATTGAGTTTTTCGCTCTTCAGGCCGCGGCCGAATTTCTCCCCCATCGAGTCATCGGACAGATAGGTGATGTGCCCGACCATGCGCGCCAGCATCAGGCCGCGCTTGGGGATCACGCCGCGCTCCTGAAACGAGCCGCCGTGGAATTCGGGGTCCGTGAGAATGGCCTGACGTGCGACTTCGTTGAAGGCGATGTTCTGTGCCGACAGCTTGGGGGCCGAGGCGATTGCCAGGCAGTGACGCACGCGCTCCGGGTAGCTGATGGTCCATTGCAACGCCTGCATGCCCCCCAGGCTGCCGCCGATGACCGCTGCCCATTGGGCAATGCCCAGCACGTCCGCCAGTCGGGCCTGGCTGTTGACCCAGTCTTCTACGGTCACCACCGGGAAGTTGGCGCCGAAGGGCTTGCCGGTTTCCGGATCGATGCTGCTGGGGCCGGTCGAGCCGTTGCAGCCGCCCAGGTTGTTCAGGCTGACGACGAAGAATTTATGAGTGTCGATGGGCTTGCCGGGGCCGATGCAACTGTCCCACCAGCCGGGCTTGCGATCATCGGCACTGTGAAAGCCGGCTGCATGATGATGCCCGGACAGCGCGTGACAGATCAGCACGGCGTTGCTGGCCGTGGCGTTGAGTTGACCGTAGGTTTCGTAAATCAGGTCGTAGGCTGGCAGCGAACGTCCACACGCCAGCGCCAGAGGCTCGCTGAAATGGGCCAGTTGCGGTGTGACCAGACCGACAGAATCGTGGGGGAAGACCGTGGGCATCGACCCTGCTCTCGCTTGAATGAGGCGTAAGTCTAAAGACCGTGGGGTGTAGCGGCAATAAGGGAATATTCGTCAGGCTGGCCGGGATTATGCCTTCGCGGACAAGTCCGCTCCCACGGCCCGGTGTTTGCTGAGCGACAGTGCCACGCCGAAGACGTGGTGAGGCCTTCCACCTGAAGATGTATTCCAGCGGCAGAGCATGCCCACGCAGCGCATGGGCACGATCATGGTCTATGGATTACATCAACAAACGCAGCACTTCTGGCATGCCGCTCATAGCTGCCAGGTTGTTGATGACCAGCATGTCCAGCAGCTTGAGCACCAAAAAGGCCAGAATCGGCGAAATGTCGAGTCCGCCCAGGTTCGGTACGATTTTGCGGAACGGTGCCAGTGCAGGTTCGCAAATCTGGTTGACCAGTTCTGCGCCAGGGTTGTGGCTACCCGGTGCGACCCACGACAGGATGACGCTGATGATCAGGGCGAAGAAGAAAATCTTCAGGAACAGCGCCGTCACGCTGATGATCGACCAAAGCAACAAGTGCAGCGGGTCACCCGTGGTGCCGAACATCAACAGCAGCGTCAGCGCCATCAGAATCATCTGCACGATGATCGCCAGCACCAGCGATGACATGTCCAGCCCGAAAACGCTGGGGATGATGCGTCGCAGCGGCTTGAGCAGTGGCTGAGTGGCCTTGACGATGAACTGGCTCAGCGGGTTATAGAAATTGGCGCGCACCAGTTGCAGCACGAAGCGCAACAGGATGATCAGCAGGTACAGACTGCCGAGCGTTTGCAGGACGTAAATTGCAGCGGTGTTCAATCCGATCATCAATGTGCTCCGAAAAGGACCAGGAAATTATTTGCCCAATTGCTCAGCCAGTTCGGCTGCGCGGTGGTCGGCGGCGGTCAGCGCGGTTTGCACCAGTGCTTCGAAACCGCCTGCCTGAAATGCCTTGATGGCCGCTTCCGTGGTCCCGCCCGGCGAGGCGACACGACGACGCAACTCACCTGCATCCACATCACTGCCAGTGGCGATCAACGCCGAGCCCAGTGCGGTTTGCAGGGTAAGTTTTTTAGCGATGTCTTCCGGCAGGCCAAGCTTCACACCTGCTGCGGTCATTGCTTCCATCATCAGGAAGAAATACGCAGGGCCGCTGCCGGACACAGCTGTCACGGCGTCCATGTGCTTTTCCTGCTCGACCCATACTGCAATCCCGACAGCCGACAGCAATTGCTCTGCCTGCTCGCGCTGGGTGGCGGTGACTTTTTCGGTGGCATACAGACCGCTGGCACCTTGGCGCAGCAGCGAAGGGGTATTGGGCATGCAGCGCACGACCGGCTGATCGCCCAGCCAGGTGGTGAGGCTGGCGCAGGTGATGCCCGCAGCGACCGATACAATCAGTTGATGGGCTTCAAGGCTTGGCTTCAGGGCCTGGCATACCGATTTCATCATCTGCGGCTTGACCGCCAGCACCACCACATCGGCGTTCCTGACCGCCTCGGCGTTGTCGGCAAATACGCTGATGCCATGCTCATTGGCAATACGTTCGCGGGTTTCGGCACCCGGCGCGCTGGCGCAGATCAGGCTGGCATCCACACCTTGGGCGCGCAATCCGCCGATCAGGCTGGCGGCCATGTTTCCGGCGCCGATGAAGGCAATACGGGTCTTGCTCATGAATGGGTTCCTTGTATGGAAGTTATGGCTTGCCGTAGTCGCGGGCACCAAAGAGAGCCGTACCAATCCGTACCCAGGTTGCGCCTTGTGCGATGGCGGCTTCCAGGTCGTGGCTCATGCCCATCGAAAGGGTATCGAGTGGCACGTTCAGTTCATCCTGTAGCGTGCGCACGGCGGCGAAAGCGGCCTCTTGCTCGGTCTTGTCCTCGGTCGGCTCGGGAATCGCCATCAGGCCGCGCAGTCTAAGGCGCGGCAAGTCGCTGATGGCGGCCGCCAGCGCAGGCAGGTCTTCTGGAGTGCAGCCGGATTTGCTGGCTTCGCCACTGACATTGACCTGAATGCAGATATTGAGCGGTTCAAGGTTCTCAGGCCGTTGCTCGGACAGGCGTTGGGCGATTTTCAGGCGATCCACGGAATGTACCCAGTCGAAGTGTTCGGCGATTGCGCGCGTCTTGTTCGATTGAATGGGGCCAATGAAGTGCCAGCACAAGGGCAGGTCGGCCAACTCGGCCTGTTTACCCAGCGCTTCCTGCAAATAGTTTTCGCCAAAATCCCGCAAACCGGCCGCGTAGGCTTCTCGCAACGCGCTGGAAGGCTTGGTTTTGCTGACCGCCAGCAGGCCGACCGAAGCCGGATCGCGCTGTACCGCGAGAGATGCTGTACGAATTCGTTGTTCGAGCGTTGAAATGTTCGCTGCTATCGTGGACATTGATTTGCGCCAGCAGGGCTAAAGTCTGCGGCATTCTATGTGATTGAGGAGCTGTATGGATATTACCGAGCTGCTGGCCTTCAGTGCCAAACAGGGCGCGTCGGACTTGCACCTCTCTGCGGGCCTGCCTCCGATGATCCGTGTCGACGGCGACGTGCGGCGAATCAACCTGCCCCCGCTTGACGCCAAAGAAGTCAAAGCGCTGATCTACGACATCATGAATGACAAGCAGCGGCAGGACTTCGAGGAGGATCTGGAGACTGACTTTTCATTTGAGGTGCCGGGTGTGGCGCGGTTTCGTGTCAACGCGTTCAACCAGAATCGCGGCGCCGGTGCCGTGTTCCGAACCATCCCGTCCCGAATTCTGAGCATGGAAGATCTGGGCATGGGCAGTGTGTTTCGCAAGATTACAGACGTGCCCCGCGGCCTGATTCTGGTCACAGGTCCCACTGGCTCGGGCAAATCGACCACGCTGGCGGCGATGATCGACTACCTCAACTGCAACAAGCACCACCACATCCTGACCATTGAAGACCCTATCGAATTCGTTCACGAGTCCAAGAAGTGCCTGGTCAACCAACGTGAAGTGCATCGCGACACACTGGGCTTCTCGGAAGCCTTGCGCTCGGCCCTGCGTGAAGACCCGGATGTGATCCTGGTGGGCGAGCTGCGCGACCTTGAAACGATTCGTCTGGCGCTGACAGCCGCTGAAACCGGTCACCTTGTATTTGGCACCCTGCACACCACGTCGGCCGCCAAGACCATCGACCGGGTGGTGGATGTATTCCCGGCCCAAGAAAAATCCATGATCCGCTCGATGCTGTCCGAGTCATTGCATGCGGTGGTTTCGCAGTCATTGCTCAAGAAAGTAGGCGGCGGGCGCGTTGCGGCCCACGAGATCATGATGGGCACGCCGGCAATCCGGAACCTGATTCGTGAAGACAAGGTGGCGCAGATGTATTCCGCGATCCAGACCGGAGGCTCGGTGGGCATGCAGACGCTGGACATGTGTCTGGCTGATCTGGTCAAGAAAGGGCTGATTACACGCGAGAGCGCTCGTGAACGGGCCAAGGTGCCCGACAACTTCTAATGATGACGCGAGGGTAGGGGTGACGAAGGCCTGCGCTCAGGCAGGCCTTTGGGAGGATCAGCGCAGATCAGCGTTGCACGACCCGCATCTGGTTCGTCTGCTTGGGCAGTACGCGCTTGGCGATCTTGTAGTGGCTGTTCCAGTACGGCTTGTTCAGCGTGTCGACGGTAACGGCTTTGCCTCGACGCGGTGCATGAACGAATTTGCCTTCGCCCAGATAGATTGCCACGTGGTTCACGTTGCGGCTCTTGATGTTAAAGAACAGCAGGTCGCCCGGTTTCAGGTCTTTACGATCAACCGTCTGGCCGTGGCCTTGAGCCATCGCGTTCGAGGTGCGAGGCAGATCGACTTCACGCACGTCGCTGTAGGCGTACTTCACCAGCCCACTGCAATCCAGGCCTTTGCCCGGTGTTGTACCGCCCCAGCGGTAGGGTGTGCCAACCGTCTGCAGCGCACGTTTCACAACGGCGTTGCCCTGTTTGGCATTGCCTGCAGCCAGCGTCTTGGCGCTTGCAGCCTTGGCGGAATTCTTTCGCGAAACCGGCGTCTGAACGGCGCGGGCGTTTCGCGTTGCTTGAGGGATGGCGGTGGCTTCCTGAGGCGCATTGCGCGTAGCGATCACGGGCGTAAGGTGATTTTTTGCGGTGTAACCCGAGAAGCTCGCAGGAAGCTGTTGCTCACGATTGGTGGCGTGGGCGGCCAGTGGCATAAATAGGCAAATGGTTAGCCATGTCTTGAAAAAAGGACGCATTCGGCAGGGCTCATAGTGGTCAGCGCGCAACTTTATAACAGCTTTTTTGAAAATCCTGACCCCATTTGTCGAGTGAGTCACAGTGGCATCATTGCAAAATGAGCGACAGACTCTTTCCTTTTTCACAGTAATTCCTTTGGCGACAAGGGTTTGACGGTGTAGAAGAGGGTCGGATGCCATACGTCGGAAGACGACATCGAAGTCACAAAAATGTTATCTATTTTTTTCTATCGGCTCAACGAGGATACAAATGAACGCCTATCGGTCCGACACGCACAGCAAGGTCATGGGGTATCTGTTGTGGATTCTGGGGTTTTTGGGCGCGCACCGTTTCTACTACGGCAAGCCCGTGACCGGGACCCTCTGGTTCTTCACATTCGGTCTGTTTGGCATCGGTTGGCTGATCGACCTGTTTTTGATCCCGTCAATGGATCGCGAGGCTGACCTGCGCTTCACACCCGGCTCCACCGACTACAGCCTGGCGTGGATTCTGCTCACCTTCCTCGGCTTCTTCGGCGTGCATCGCATGTACATGGGCAAATGGATCACCGGGATCATCTACCTGTTCACAGGCGGATTGTTCCTGATCGGCATCCTGTATGACTTCTGGACACTGAATAATCAGATCTCGGTGGAGAATGCACGACGCGGTTGATAACTGGAGGCCATGCCGCCCGTGACGCTCTGCGTCACTTAGCGGCTGTACGCGAATCGTGGCCATGATGCAGTAGGCACTTCAACAGCTAAAACTGATCCGCCCATCCACCAGCGTATAACGCACCGAACTCGGCAGGCAGTGGCCGATGAAGGGGCAGTTTTCGCCTTTGGACAGCCAGGTTTCGCCCGCCAGGGTTGAAGCCGCTGGATCGAACAGGACGATGTCAGCAGGCGCTCCGGCGCTCAGTTTGCCGGCAGGCAGGCGCAGGGCAGTTGCGGGGCCGCTGCTCAGGCGGGCGATGAGGGTGGGCAAGTCCAGCAGGCCATCTTCTACCAGTGTCATCGCCAACGGCAGCAACAGCTCGACGCTGCTGATGCCCGGTTCGGTTGCACCGAATGGCGCGAGCTTGGCATCACGCTCGTGGGGCTGGTGGTGGCTGGAGATGGCTTGAATCACCCCGGATTTGACCGCTTCACGCAGCCCGTCACGGTCTGCGCGGGTGCGCAGCGGCGGCTGGACGTGGTACAGGCTGGAGAAATCGATCAGCGCCTCGTCCGTCAGGATCAATTGATACAGCGCCACGTCCGCCGTCACCGGCAGTCCACGGGCTTGCGCCTGAGCGATCAGGGCAGCGCCGCGCGCACTGGTCAACTGGCTGAAGTGCGCACGCACGCCACTTTGCTCGACCAGCAGCAAGTCGCGGGCAAGGGCAACGGTTTCAGCGGTTTCCGGGATGCCGGCCAGCCCGAGGAAACTGGCCGTCGGGCCTTCATGGGCCAGACCGCCTTCAGCCAGGTCGCGATCCTGCGAATTGAAAATCACCGTCAGGTCGAAGGTGGCTGCGTATTCCAGCGCCCGGCACAGCGTGCGCGTGTTGTTGAAGCTACTCAGCCCGTTGCCAAACGCAACGCAGCCTGCATCGCGCAGGGCGATCAGCTCAGCCAGTTGTTCGCCGTCCAGGCCCTTGCTCAGCGCGCCTATCGGAAACACTTTGCTGAAGCCGGCTTCGCGGGCACGGTCCAGGATCAGTTCGGCGACTGCCGAGGTGTCCAGTACCGGTTTGGTGCGCGGTGGGCAGCATAGGCTGGTCACGCCGCCTGCGGTGGCTGCACGGGTTTCGCTGGCGATGCTGCCTTTGCGGCTGTAACCCGGCTCGCAGAGGGAAACGTTAAGGTCGACCAGGCCGGGCGCGGCCACAAGGCCGGTGGCGTCGATGGTCTGTGTCGCTTCGAACCCGACCGGGGCCGCGCCGATTGCCAGAATCTTGCAGGCATCAATGTGCAGGTCGGTTAGGGTGTCCAGGCCGGTGGCCGGGTCGATGACGCGAGCGCCGAGAATACTGAGCTTCACAGGGCGTTCTCCTGCTCGAACTGTCGTTGTGCGGTTTGTCCGCTCATGGCCATCGATAGCACCGCCATACGCACCGCGATGCCGTAGGTCACTTGATTGAGAATCACCGAATGAGCGCCGTCGGCCACTGCCGACTCGATTTCTACGCCTCGGTTGATCGGTCCGGGGTGCATGACGATGGCGTCGGGTTTCGCGACGGCAAGACGCGCAGTGGTGAGGCCGAACAGGCGATAGAACTCGCCTTCGCTGGGCAGCAGGCCGCCGGTCATGCGTTCACGTTGCAGGCGCAGCATGATGACCACGTCCACGTCCTTCAATCCCTCGTTCAGGTCGGTGTAGACCTTGACGCCGTATTGCTCGATACCGACCGGCAACAGGGTTTTCGGTCCGATCACGCGGATGTCCGGGCAGCCCAGTGCCTTGAGCGCCAACATGTTGGAGCGCGCCACGCGGGAGTGAAGGATGTCGCCGACGATGGCGACCGACAGGTTCTCGAAACCGCCCTTGTGACGACGGATCGTCAGCATGTCGAGCATGCCCTGCGTCGGGTGGGCGTGACGGCCGTCGCCGCCGTTAATGATCGCCACCTCCGGGCACACATGCTCGGCAATGAAGTGCGCGGCACCTGAATCAGCGTGGCGAACGACGAACATGTCGGCGGCCATCGCCTCAAGGTTGCGCAGGGTGTCGAACAGCGTCTCGCCTTTGCTGGTGGACGAGGTGGAGACGTTCAGCGTGATCACGTCGGCCGACAAACGCTGGGCCGCCAGTTCGAATGTGGTCCGTGTGCGGGTCGAGTTCTCGAAGAACACATTGCACACCGTCTTGCCACGTAACAACGGGACTTTCTTCACCGCCCGGGTGCCGACTTCGAGAAACGAGTCGGCGGTGTCGAGAATTTCGGTGAGCAGCTCGCGAGGCAAGCCGTCCAGAGACAGGAAATGGCGCAGCTGGCCCTGATGGTTGAGCTGCAGCGGGCGCTTGGCGTCGAGAGGCGTCATCGCAAAGGACTCTTAAAGGGCGGTTGAGAGGTCTTGAAGTTCGAGTGCAAGAGGCTCGGGGCCGGACAGCTTGATGCGTTCCTGCGGTGCCAGAGACAACGTCGCGCCGACCACATTGGGGCGGATCGGCAGTTCGCCAGCCTCCAGATCCAGCAGGCAGACCAGGGTGACACTGGCCGGGCGACCATAGTCGAACAGCTCGTTGAGTGCTGCGCGAATGGTGCGCCCGCTCATCAATACGTCATCGATCAGCACCAGGTGCTGGCCTTCGATCTCGAACGGCAGCTCGGACGGGCGCACTTGTGGGTGCAGGCCGTTCTGGCTGAAGTCGTCGCGGTAGAAGGAAACGTCCAGCGTGCCGAGCGGGGAAGGGTTATCCAGCGCTTTGAGCAGCGCCTGCGCGACCCACACGCCGCCGGTGCGGATGCCGATGAAACGAGGGTCGCTGATGCCGCGCTTGCTCAGGTGAGCGTTCAGGTCAGTGGCCATCTGACGAATCAGTTCGGCGGGGTTGGGCAGGCTCATGGTTGCTCCTTGGGGCTCGGGCAGCGGCCGTCAGTGCGGCGTCGCTCAAGCGTAAACGTGGAATCCGGGTATCTCGAAGCGGTGCGGACGCAAACAGTCACGCGTTCAACAGCTCGGGGTTCGCATCGAGCCAGCCTTGCAGCAAGAGCGCCGCGGCAATGGCATCGACCGGGTTGTCGCGGTAGCTGCCTTTCTGGCCGCCGCGGGCCATGCGCTCGCCCTTGGCTTCGAACGTGGTCAGTCGCTCGTCGTGGGTATAGACCGCCACACCGAAGCGGCCATTGAGCTTGCGCGAGAACTTTTCCGCCAGGTCGCTCATGTTGCTGCGCGTGCCGTCCATGTTCAGCGGCAGACCAACCACGATGGCGTCGGGTTGCCATTCCTTGATCAGTGCCTGGACCTTGTCCCAATCCGGGATGCCGTTCTGCGCTTTCAGCGTACACAGTTCACGGGCCTGGCCGGTGATGGCCTGGCCGACCGCAACGCCGATCTGTTTGGTGCCGAAATCAAAGCCCAGCAGCAGGCGCAATGCAGCCATCAGGCGTGCCCCGCTTGGGTAGAAAGAAGACTGAGGTTGATGCCCAGCCGTGCGGCTGCAGCATCAAGGCGTTGCTCGCTGTCTACCTCGAACAGAATGGTCGGGTCGAACGAGCAGGTCAGCCAGGCATTGGCGGCCATTTCGGCATCCAGTTGGCCTGCGTCCCAGCCAGCATAGCCCAGGGTGATCACATTTTGATCAGGCCCGTAGCCGTCGGCGATGGAAAACAGCACATCCTGAGACGTGGACAGCGAGATGCCCCCCAGATCGACCGTTGCCTGGAACACCTGACCGCTTGGGTGCAGGACGAAGCCGCGATCGGTTTGCACGGGGCCACCGGAATGAATGGGAATGTGCTGGCAACGAGCCGGTGCAGGAAGCTCCGGTCGCAGTTGTTCGAGCACATCGGCCAGGGTCAGGCTTTGCGGGCGGTTGATCACCAGCCCCATTGCGCCATTGGCGTTGTGCTCGACGATGTAGGTCAAGGTCTGCGAGAAGTTCTCGTCGTGCATGTGCGGCATGGCGATCAAGAACTGATGCTTGAGGTAACTCGGAGAGACTTTTTTCATGAGCCCTAGTGTGGCGTTGAGCCGCGTGCCTGACAACTATCAGTTATAGGTGTAACAGCAGGTTCTGCCGAAAGAATCAGTTGCTTGAAAGCTTGTCCCCACGGGCGAATTTCCACGTACGAATGATCTCAAGCCTGTCGATGTCTGCCAGATCGCCGGTGAACGGCGCAAATGGTGCTGCCAGACGCACGATTCGCTGTGCTGCCTGATCCAGCAGAGGTTGCCCGGAAGATTCAAGCACCAGCACTTCGTAGAGCGAGCCATCGCGGTTGATCGAGACCAGCAACCGCAGGTTTCCATAAATCTGTTTGCGGCGGGCCTCTTCCGGGTAGTTCAGGTTGCCGACCCGTTCCACCTTCTTGCGCCAGTCGTCCTTGTACCAGGCGCCCTTGTCGCGCATGGTCGAGGCGGCGTTCAAGCGATGGATCTTCGGACGTTTGGCGTACAACTGCTGCTCGGCGGACAGCTCGGCTTCGAGGCTGGCAATTTCGTTGGTCAACTCAGCGCTGTCGAACGAGGGCGCGGCCTTTGCGGTCGGCTCCGGTTTGACTTCCTCGCGTTTGGCGACGGTTTTCTGAGGGCTCGGTGCGGTCGTGGCCACGGCGGTTTTCGGTGCTTCCTGCTTGACCACCGGTTTGCTGGCTGGCGGCGGAGTCACCTTATTGACCTTGGTGTCCTGATATGGCGCGATTTCAGTGGTCTTGAGCGTCTCGGCCTTGTCCAGTGTTCCGCTGCCCTGCTGGTTGTCCTGGGCAAGGAAATCAGCCTGCCTGGGCTTCTCTTCGCTCTTGAAGGTGGCGAGGGTGATTTCCAGCGTTTGGGAAATCTGCTCAGGCTTCACATAGGTAAAGCCCACGCCAAGGATAATCGCCAGATGGATCAGCGCAGCGATCATCATGGTGAAACCCAGCCGGTCGGCCGGACGCACGCCTACGTTTGCGAGTTCCAGCGCAAGGTCGTTTCTGGCCATCGATGTCATGGGCGGTTCAGCATCTCGTCAGCCTGCATGTCAAAGTCCGTGTCGTGTTACAGGTGGCGCATGATAACGCAATGTCGCGTGGAGCTCTGGTCTGGATCGGACGAAGGGACGTTCAGTGCCCGCTAGGCCCGGCAGCCCTCGATTTGGTAGGCCCCGCCACATCTGCGACGAAGCGCTGTCGCTGAGCAAACACGGGGCGTCGTGGGAGCGGACTTGTCCGCGAATGCAGTGTTTCAGCCATCGCATATGCGTCGGATGTACCGGCCTTTTCGCGGACAAGCGGAACGCCGCCCGGTCCGCTCCCACCAAGTTTACCGTGCGACAGCGCTACGTTGACGTAGTGGCGTTCCGCAGTCCTGAGTCATTTCAACGTAAACCCGACAATCAGGCAGCGCGCGCCTGCAGCTTCTTCTCAATAGCGTCCATCAACAGGCCGCCAATGTCGGTGCCGAACGCGTTGTCGATTTCGCGGATGCAGGTCGGGCTGGTGACGTTGATTTCGGTCAGGTGCTCGCCGATGACGTCCAGGCCCACAAACAGCAGACCTTTTTCACGCAGGGTCGGGCCGATCTGTTCAGCGATCCAGCGGTCCTTGTCACTCAGTGGGCGCGCTTCACCGCGACCGCCAGCCGCCAGGTTGCCCCGGGTTTCACCTGCGGCCGGAATACGCGCCAGGCAGTATGGAACGGGCTCGCCGTCGACCATCAGAATGCGCTTGTCGCCATCCTTGATCGCAGGCAGATACCCCTGCGCCATGATCTGCTGGGTGCCGTGAGCGGTGAGGGTTTCCAGAATCACCGACAGGTTGGGATCGCCCGCACGGTGGCGGAAGATCGACGCACCGCCCATGCCGTCCAGCGGCTTGAGGATCACGTCGCCATGCTGCTCGGCGAACTCACGGATGATATCGGCGCGGCGGCTGACCAGTGTCGGCGGTGTGCATTGCGGGAACAGCGTAGCGAACAGCTTTTCGTTGCAGTCACGCAGGCTTTGCGGCTTGTTGACCACCAGCACGCCCGCACGCTCGGCCTGCTCCAGCAGGTAGGTGGCGTAGACGAATTCCATGTCGAACGGGGGATCCTTGCGCATCAGGATCACGTCCAGATCGTCCAGGCCTGCGTCGACCTCGGCCTGAAACTCGAACCATTTGCCCGGATCGGCGAACACCTTGAGCGGCTTCATCCGCGCACGCGCCTGACCTGCATTCTGGTACAGGTCTTTCTGCTCCATATAGAACAGCTCCCAACCGCGCGCCTGTGCAGCCAGCAGCATGGCCAGTGAGCTATCCTTTTTATAGGAGATGCGCTCAATGGGGTCCATGACAATCCCTAGGCGAACGCTCATGGGCAATATCCTCTGATCGATAAGGGCCGATTCGGCCGTGAAATAGGCGTCAGGGTGGCGCTCCACGTGCTCCCGGTCAAGGGGCAGGCACGTGGCCGCGCACTTTATGGATTGAGCCGGGAGAGTGTGCTAAAAAGGCTCGGCATCCGGCCCACGGTCCTTGCGGATCAGTGAAGCCATACCATCAGGCTCCCAGTGCTTTGCAGAACGCGCAAATATTCGCTGCGGCGATGGAAGAGCAGATATGGAACAGCACCCCACAGCCTTGAAAGTCATGGTCATCGACGACTCGAAGACCATTCGCCGAACCGCCGAAACGCTGCTGAGAAACGTCGGTTGTGAAGTCATTACGGCCATTGACGGTTTCGATGCGCTGGCCAAGATTGCCGATAACCACCCACGCATCATATTCGTCGATATCATGATGCCGCGTCTGGATGGTTATCAGACCTGCGCCCTGATCAAGAACAACCGTGCGTTCAAGTCCACGCCTGTCATCATGCTGTCCTCCAAGGACGGGCTGTTCGACAAGGCCAAGGGACGGATCGTCGGGTCTGATCAGTTTTTGACCAAGCCTTTCAACAAGGAAGAACTGCTCAGCGCGATCAAGGCTCATGTGCCGAGCTTCGTTGCAGTAGAACAACACATACCGTGACGCCCGCGCCCACTGACCGCGTGCTCGCAACCTGACGGGGAACACCCATGGCTCGAATATTGATCGTCGATGACTCGCCGACTGAAATGTACAAACTCACCGGCATGCTGGAAAAGCACGGCCATGAAGTGTTGAAGGCTGAAAACGGCGCAGACGGCGTGGCCCTGGCTCGTCAGGAAAAGCCCGACGCGGTGCTGATGGACATCGTGATGCCGGGCCTCAACGGCTTTCAGGCAACCCGCCAACTGACCAAGGACGCTGACACCGCCATGATCCCGGTGATCATGATCACCACCAAGGATCAGGAAACCGACAAGGTCTGGGGCAAACGTCAGGGCGCGCGTGATTACCTGACCAAGCCGGTCGATGAAGACACCCTGATGAAAACCCTGAACGCGGTGCTGGCCGGCTGATTGCCGGAATTCGTCATGGCCGAGCCACGTACAGCCTTTGAAATGCTTCTGGATATCGATCGGCGTTGCCGGTCGCTGGCGGCAGGTCTGCCGTTGCAAGAAGCCCATCAGCAGGACTGGGTCGGTATTGGTTTCAGAATGGGCGAGCAGCGTTTTGTGGCGCCCATTGGCGAGATTGCCGAAATCCTGCATGAGCCACGGCATGCTGCCCTGCATGGGGTAAAGCCCTGGGTCGTGGGCATTGCCAATCTGCGCGGTCGCTTGTTGCCGCTCACCGACCTGTGTGGATTCTTCGGCCAGGACTTGTCACCTGTGCGCAAGCAGCGTCGTGTACTGGTGGTTGAACATCAGGATGCCTTCGCCGGTCTGCTGGTGGATGAAGTCTTCGGCATGCAGCATTTCAGTCAGTTGAGCCTGATTCCCGAAGCACAGGGCACGCCGGATCCACGCCTCGTGCCGTTTCTGCGCGGGCAGTTCATCCGTGAGCAGGCCTGGCTGGTGTTCAGCCCGTGGGCGCTGGTGCAATCTGAAGAGTTCGTGGATGTCGCGTTCTAGCTGTTCGCGGTGACCCGGTATTGGTGGGTCTGTTTTGTGTCACGAATCGACGTTGGTCCAGGCGGGGGCCTGATTTAAATGAGTAAGACAGGCAGGTCACTGGAAGGCGCACGCAGCCGTACACAGATTGTTGTGCTGTTCTTCGCGCTCATCGTTTTCATCATGTTGCTGTTCGCCAACTTCGCCTACCTCAATACTCAGTCGAATTACGACAAGCAGTACATTGGGCACGCCGGAGAGCTGCGCGTGCTCTCCCAGCGTATCGCGAAAAACGCCACCGAGGCGGCTTCGGGCAAGGCCCAGGCCTTCAAGCTGCTGGCTGATGCACGTAACGACTTCGATTTGCGCTGGGGTTACCTGAGAAAGGGCGACCCTACGACCAGCCTGCCAGCCGCGCCGTCGTCGATACGCGACGAGCTGCGCAATGTGCAGAACGATTGGGAAGCGCTGCGCAAAAACACCGATGTGATCCTGGCCAGCGAGCAGACTGTATTGTCCCTGCATCAAGTGGCCGCGACCCTTGCCGAGACCATTCCACAGTTGCAGGCCGAGTACGAAAAGGTCGTCGAAATCCTTCTGCAAAGCAAAGCACCCGCCACTCAGGTCGTGGTTGCCCAGCGTCAGGCGCTGCTGGCCGAGCGTATTCTGGGGTCGGTCAACACAGTGCTGGCCGGTGACGAAACGGCCGTGCAAGCCGCTGACGCCTTTGGCCGCGACGCCAGCCAGTTCGGGCGTGTGCTAAACGGCATGCTGGAAGGTAACGCGACCCTGCGCATCGCTCAGGTCGAAGACCGCGACGCGCGTGCGCGTCTGGCCGAGATTTCCGAGCTGTTCGAATTTGTGTCGGGCTCGGTGGACGAAATTCTCGAAACCTCGCCCGAGCTGTACCGGGTGCGTGAAGCCTCCGGCAATATTTTCAACACCTCGCAGACCCTGCTGGACGAGACGTCAGTGCTGGCCAACAGCCTGGAAAACCTCGCCAACCGGCGCACGGTCAACACCGTGGGCGGTTACGTGTTGGGCCTATTGGCGTTGATGTCGATCATCCTGATCGCGCTGGTGATGGTCCGCGAAACCAACCGTCAGTTGCGGGAAACCGCTCAGAAGAGCGAGCGTAATCAGAACGCGATCATGCGTCTGCTCGACGAGATCGAAAACCTGGCCGATGGCGACCTGACTGTCACGGCGTCAGTCACCGAGGACTTTACGGGCGCGATTGCCGACTCCATCAATTACTCCATCGACCAGCTGCGCGAGCTGGTGGTCACCATCAACCTCACGGCCGAGCAGGTCGCCACTGCCGTCGCCGAAACCCAGGCCACCGCCATGCAGTTGTCGGCGGCCTCCCGGCATCAGGCATTACAGATCAGCGCAGCATCAACGGCCATCAACGACATGGCCGCGTCCATCGATCAGGTATCGGCCAATGCCTCGGAATCTTCTTCGGTGGCAGAACGTTCGGTGACCATCGCCAACAAGGGCAACGAGGTGGTACACAACACCATTCGAGGCATGGACAACATTCGCGAGCAGATTCAGGACACGTCCAAACGTATCAAGAGGCTGGGCGAGTCTTCTCAGGAAATTGGCGATATTGTCAGCCTGATCGATGACATTGCCGATCAGACCAACATCCTGGCCCTCAATGCGGCGATCCAGGCGTCTATGGCAGGTGATGCAGGACGCGGCTTCGCAGTGGTAGCCGACGAAGTGCAGCGCCTGGCCGAGCGCTCGTCGTCGGCCACCAAGCAGATTGAAACGCTGGTCAGGGCCATTCAGAACGACACCAACGAGGCGGTCATCTCTATGGAGCAGACCACCAGCGAAGTGGTACGCGGCGCACGGCTGGCGCAGGATGCCGGGGTGGCGCTCGAGGAAATCGAAGGGGTGTCCAGGGTGCTGGCCGAACTGATCGAAAGTATCACCGATGCCGCCCGGCAACAGGCCGAATCGGCCGGACAGATTTCCCAGACCATGAGCGTCATTCAGCAGACCACCTCGCAAACCACCTCAGGCACTTCGGCAACTGCCGAGAGTATTGGCAATCTGGCCAAGATGGCCAGCGAGATGCGTCGCTCCGTATCGGGTTTCGCCTTGCCGCCATCGAAAAAAATCGGATGATGTTCACTCAATGAACGATCTGGATCGGGTAAAGAGCGGTATGCGTCATGGCTGATCGTCACGATTACGTGGCTCTGGAGTGGCTCAAGGGCGAGATCGCCGAGACGCTTATCCAGGCACGTCACGCGCTGGACGAATTCATTGTGGATCCCGCGAACACAGCGGCGATGGCCGAGTGCCTGAACCTTGTGCATCAGGTGCATGGCAGCCTGCAGATGATTGAGTTCTACGGCGCAGCGCTGCTGGCCGAGGAAATCGAGCAATTGGTACTGGCTGTGCAACAGAACCGCGTCAGTCATCCGGCTGAATCCGAACAGCTGCTGATCCAGGCCATGACTCAATTGCCGGTGTACCTGGAGCGCATTCATTCGGCGCGCCGTGATTTGCCATTGGTGGTCCTGCCGCTGCTCAATGATTTGCGCAGCGCCCGGGGCGAAACCCTGCTGTCGGAAACCAGCCTGTTCGCGCCGCAACTGGTCGTGGTGCCGGCGCTGGACGAGGAAGAGCTGGCCCGGCGCAACACACCTGATCTGCCCACGCTGTTGCGCAAATTGCGCCAGACTTTACAGGCCGCGCTCGCCGGTCTGATGCGTGAGCAGGGCGTCAAGACGCAGCTTGGCTACATGGCCAAGGTATTTGCCCGCCTTGAACAGCTTTGCGAGGACGCGCCACTGGGGCCGCTCTGGCGGATCGCCACGGCGCTGGTCGAAACCATGCTCAACGGCAACTTCGCCAACAGCCCGGCCCTGCGTAGCCTGCTCAAGGATGCCGACAAGGAACTCAAGCGTCTGGCCGAGCAGGGCATCGAAGGCATCAACCAGCCCGCGCCCGAAGAACTGCTGAAAAGCCTGCTGTTCTACATCGCCAAATCCGACAGCCTTGCGCCAAAGATGCTCGATCTGAAAGACCAGTACGCGCTGGCCGATGCACTGCCCGGCAACGACGTGGTCAACGAAGAACGGGCGCGAATGGCCGGGCCCGACCGCGATGCCATGCGCTCGGTCATTGTGGCCCTGTGCGAAGGGTTGGTGCGGATCAAGGAGCGGCTGGATGTGTTCGTGCGCGGCGACCGCCAACACGTCAGCGAACTCAACGCCTTGCTGCCGCCGCTGCGGCAGATCGCCGATACCCTGGCGGTGCTCGGTTTCGGTCAGCCCCGCAAGGTGATCATCGATCAGCTTTCGGTGGTGCAGGGCATGGCGCACGGTCAGCGCGAACCCAGCGACGCGGCGCTGATGGATGTTGCGGGTGCTTTGCTGTACGTCGAATCGACGCTGGCTGGCATGGCCGGTAATACCGAGCAGGCCAGCCGCGAAGACAGCCGCTTGCCGACAACAGATCTGACCCAGATTCATCAACTCGTGATTCGCGAGGCACGTGTTGTGCTGCAGCAGGCCAAGGACGTGATTCTGGATTACATCGATGGCGAATGGGACCGTCAGCGCCTTGATCCGCTGTGCGCGCTGCTGGTGCAGGTGCGCGGCGCTCTGGCGATGATCCCGCTGGCCCGGGCGGCCAGTTTGCTGGCGGCGTGCAACGAATACATTCAGGAGCACCTGCTGGTGGACGAAACGCGTCCCGGCTGGGTTCAGCTCGACTGCCTGGCCGACACCATCACCGGCGTCGAGTATTACCTGGAGCGCATGGGGGAGGACCATGCGGCGCCGGGCGATCAGATTCTCGACATGGCGCAAGAAAGCCTGGCCCGACTGGGCTACACGCCTGCGCCGGATACGCTGGAAGTGCCGCTGCTCGACGAGGTCATCACCCAGGACGAGCTACTTGCGCTGGACGATCGCAAAGCGCTGGTCAGCCCGACGCAGACCATCGCGCAGGTGCTGGCCAGGCCGGTATCAGCCGTCAACCCGCCCGCCCGTAACGCACCAACCAGCCTGCTGCCGCCGCCTTCCGGCGAAGAGGCGGTGGACGGTGAGCTGTGTGAAGTCTTTCTGGAAGAAGCCGAAGAAGTGCTGGACGCCCTGCGCGAATACCTGCCTCGCTGGTTGGGTTCGCTGGACAGTCAGGGGCAGTGGGACGTTGCGGCGCTCACCGAAGTGCGGCGGGCGTTTCACACGCTCAAGGGCAGTGGGCGGATGGTCCGGGCGCTGATTCTCAGCGAACTGGCCTGGTCGGTGGAAAACCTGCTCAACCGGGTGCTGGAAGGCGATGTGCTGCCGGCGCTCGACGTCCAACAGTTGATGGCCGACGTGCTGGCGCTGCTGCCAGCAGTCATCAAGGATTTCGCCGAAGGCGCCCAGCGCCAGCGAAACGATGTGGACCTGCTGGCCGCTCGCGCGCATGCGCTGGCCAGTGGTCTGGAGCCGCCTTCGTTGCCTATACCGCCTGAAGGGGCTGACGTTGAAGTCATCGATCCGCAGTTGTTGGAGATATTCCGCCAAGAGGCGCTTGGGCATTTGGGCACACTGAGTCGCTTTCTTGAAACCGCCGAACAGTCGCCTTCGCCATCGATCGGCGACAGCCTGCTGCGTGCTTTGCACACACTCAAAGGCAGCGCACACATGGCCGGCGTACTGCCGATTGCCGAACTGTCCAGCCCGTTGGATCAACTGGTGCGTGAGTACAAGGCCAACCTGATCGCCATCGGCCCGCCAGAAATCCGCTTGCTGCGCAGCGCCGAACCGCTGTTGCGCAAAGGGCTCGATCAACTGGACAGCCAACCGCTGGCATCGATTCCGGGTGCGCCTGCGTTGATCGAAGCTGCGTATTCACTGCTCAACGACCGGCTCACAGCCGCCTTGCGCGAGTCGGACAACGGCCTTCGGATCAAGCGCAATCCCCAGTTGATCGCCAGCTTTCTCGCCGAAGGCATGGACATCGTGCTGGATGCGGAAAACCTGCTGCGTCGCTGGCGCGAACACCCTGGCGAGCGGCAGGAACTCAGTGCGCTGCTCGATGAGCTGACCACGCTGGGGCACGGTGCGCATCTGGCTGATCTGCCGCAGGTCGATGAGCTGTGCGAAGCCTTGCTTGACCTGTATGGCGCGGTCGAAGAAAGCAGTCTGGCGGTGAGCGAGCGTTTCTTCGATGACGCCGAGCAGGCCCATGAAGCCTTGATCAATATGCTGGATCAGGTCGCCGCAGGGCAGGATGTCGACCCGCGTCCCGAATGCGTCAGAGCGCTGCACGAACTGCTTGATCAGGCGCTTGATCCCTCAGCGACCGGGCTGGTCAAGAGCGATGGCCATCACACATTGACGGTTACCGAACTCAATGCCGCCACCGAGCAGTTGGCAAGTCAGGCCCTGCAGCCCGAAGTCGCCAGCCTTGACGACGAAATCGTCGAGATCTTTCTCGAAGAGGCCGTCGACATCCTCGACAGTGCCGGTCAGGCGTTGCAGCGCTGGTTGGACGAGCCGGAAAACCCACTGCCGCTGTCGTCGCTGCAACGCGATCTGCACACGCTGAAAGGCGGGGCGCGGATGGCTGAGGTCGCCGAAGTGGGGGATTTGGCTCATGAGCTGGAAAACCTCTACGAAGGCCTGATCGACCGGCGTTTCAGCCACTCGCCGCAGTTGGGCGACCTGTTGCTCAAGAGCCATGATGAACTGGCGATCATGCTGGAACAGTTGTTCAGACAAGAGGCGCTCAACGACCCGGCACCCTTGATCGACGCCCTGATTCGCTGTCGTCGCGAAGAGCATCGGGAGTCCGAGCCTGCTGCGCCGGTCGAGCCGATTGAAGAGCCGCCGGAACGCGATACCGAGCTGCTTGAGATTTTCCTCGAAGAAGGATTCGACCTGCTCGACAGCTCTGGAGCGGCCTTGGCACGCTGGCAGGCTGATCCGCAGAACACCCTGGAAGTCGAAAACCTGCTGCGCGATCTGCACACGCTCAAGGGTGGCGCGCGTATGGTTGAAATCGCCCCCATCGGCGATCTGGCCCATGAGTTGGAAACCCTCTATGAAGGGCTCTCCACCGGCACGATGCAGCCAGACCCGCTGATGATGAGCTTGCTGCAAAGTGGCCATGACGTGCTGGCCGATATGCTCGACGCCGTGCGCACCGAAAAGCCGCTGCCCGACGCGACCCTGTTGATCGAGAGCATGCAGGGCCTCGTGGGGCAGGAACCGACGCCGCGCGTGCCGCTTGCCGCTACACCTGAGCCGGAACCGGCAATCCCTCTAGCGCCGGCTGGCGAGGCGGAATCCGAGCGCAACGTACCGGAAACGATCAAGGTCCCGGCCGAACAGCTGGAGAATCTGGTCAACCTGGCGGGTGAAACGTCGATATTTCGGGGGCGCATCGAGCAGCAGATGCTCGACGCTCAGGTTGCGCTGATCGAGATGGAAACGACCATCGAGCGGATGCGCGATCAGTTGCGCCGTCTGGACATGGAAACCCAGGGCCGCATCCTCAGTCGCGAGCAGGTGCAGGCCGAGCGCTTGGGCTACGAAGAATTCGACCCGCTGGAAATGGACCGCCACTCTCAGTTGCAGCAGTTGTCCCGGGCGCTGTTCGAGTCGGCATCCGACCTGATGGACCTCAAGGAAACCCTCGGTGCCCGTACCCGTGACGCCGAGATGCTGTTGTCGCAGCAGGCTCGGGTCAACACCCAGTTGCAGGAAGGGCTGATGCGTACGCGCATGGTGCCTTTCGAGCGCATGGTCCCGCGATTACGACGTGTGGTGCGGCAGGTGGCGACCCAGCTGGACAAGAAAGTCCAGTTCGAGGTCGCCAATGCCGACGGCGAAATGGACCGTAATGTGCTGGAACGTATGGTCGCGCCCCTTGAACACATGTTGCGCAACGCCGTCGATCACGGCCTTGAAAGCACTGAAAGACGCCTGGCTGCCGGCAAGCCCGAACAGGGGTTGATCAACCTGGAGCTGATGCACGAGGGCGGCGATATTGTGATCGAACTCAGTGACGACGGGTCGGGCGTCGATCTGGCGGCCGTTCGGCGCAAGGCGATAAAACGCGGCATGATCCATCCCGACGCCGATCTGGCCGATCACGAGATTCTGCCGTTTATCTTGCAGGCCGGTTTTTCCACGACCGACATCATCACCCAGATTTCCGGGCGCGGTGTGGGCATGGATGTGGTGCACGCCGAGGTCAAGCAACTGGGCGGCTCGATGGTGATCGACTCGGTGCCGGGCAAGGGCACACGTTTCAGGATCCGCCTGCCGTTTTCGGTATCGGTCAACCGTGCGCTGATGGTCACCTGTGGCGAGGAGCAGTACGCCGTTCCGCTCAACACCGTCGATGGTATCGTCCGGGTTCTGCCGAACGAGCTGGCCGGGTACTACCAGACGAGCCCGCCGCGCTATCAATACGGCGGACGCAGTTACGAGCTGCGCTACCTCGGTGAATTGATCGACAACAGCCCGCCACGGCTGATCGGCCAACTGGAGCCGTTGCCGGTCCTGCTCGTGCATTTGCAGGATCAATGGGTGGCGGTGCAGGTCGATGCACTGGCAGGTTCTCGGGAAATCGTGGTCAAGAACCTCGGCGCTCAGTTCGCCAGGGTTCAGGGCATTTCCGGGGCGACCATCCTAGGCGATGGTCGCGTGGTACTGATTCTCGACCTGATGGCGCAGATTCGTGCGTTGCAGGGGCGTCTGCGCAGACCGATGGTTGACGGGCCTGCACCTGCGTTCAACGAGGCCGAGCACGTCAGGCCGTTGCTGGTCATGGTGGTGGATGATTCGGTCACGGTGCGCAAAGTCACCGGCCGTTTGCTGGAGCGCCACGGCATGCATGTCTTGACCGCCAAGGACGGTGTGGACGCTATGGCCCTGCTTCAGGAGCACACCCCGGACATCATGCTGCTGGACATTGAAATGCCGCGCATGGATGGTTTTGAGGTTGCCAGCCATATCCGTCATGACGAACAGCTCAAGGACTTGCCGATCATCATGATCACATCCCGCTCTGGTCAGAAACACCGCGACCGGGCGATGGCCATCGGCGTCAATGACTACCTGAGCAAGCCGTATCAAGAAAGTGTGTTACTGGACAGCATCGCCCACTGGAGTCAGGTCAATGTCTGAAAGCACGTTCCAGACCAGCCGAATGACCAGCCTGACCGGACTGTTGCTGCCGTTGAGCGACCGTCACCTGCTGCTGCCCAATATCGCAGTGGCAGAATTGATCGACTATCAGGATTGCAGCGCCGAACCCGGCGCGCCTGAATGGTACTTGGGGCTGATCAGCTGGCGCGAACTCAGCTTGCCGCTGCTCAGCTTCGAAGCCGCCTGCGGCGGACGCACCCGAGTCGGCGGCCGTGCGCGCATCGTGGTGCTCAATGCCCTCGGCGCACGTAACGACATCAGGTTCATTGCCCTGCTGACCCAAGGCATTCCACGGTCTTGCAAAGTCGACAGCCAGTTGAGCTACGTCGATGTGCCACTGACCGAGCTGGAACTGGCTGCGGTGCAGGTCGGCGAAACGGTCGCCCGCATTCCCGACCTGGAAGGGCTGGAACAATGGCTGGTCGACGCAGGCCTGGCCAACCCCTCCGAGCGCGGCTGAATCGAGCCGTGGTAAAGCCCGTGGGAGCGAGCTGGCTCGCGAAGGCTATGTTCCTGACGCCGCATTCTTAGCGGATGAACTGGCCTATTCGCGAGCAAGCTCACTCCCACAGCGCCGCGTGCGCGATCACGACGAACAACTGATCTCCAGATGCTTGCCCCAATCCGGTGGGCGCTGGGCGTAGCGGTCCATGTCGGGTTGTTCGGTGAAGGGGTTGCAGAGGACTTCGTGCAGGCGGCGGACTTCTTCGTAGTCGCCTTGTTCGGCTGCCTTGATCGCGTTTTGCGCCAGGTAGTTACGCAGGATGTAGAGCGGATTGACGGCGTGCATGCGCGCTTTGCGTTCGTCTTCCGTGCTGTTGCCCTCTTGTGCGATGCGCGCCAGGTAAGTCTCGCCCCAAGCGTCAAAACCCTTGATATCAACGAAGTCGTCACGCAGGACGCGCAGCGCGTCGGCTGCCGGTGCATCGCCCAGGCGACGGAAGAACAGGGTGTAATCGACGCCGCTGTTCTGCATCAGTTGCAGCAGGCGGCTGACCAACGTGTCGTCCTGCTCGTCTGCTTGTGTCAGGCCCAAGCGGCGGCGCATCAGGTCCAGGTAATGCGCCTGATACAGCGGCAGGAACAACCCGATGGTTTCGCGCAATGCGTCCACGCTGATGAACGGTGTCAGGGCTTGGGCCAGCGCGCTGAGGTTCCACTGTGCGATCGGCACTTGATTGCTGAAGGAGTAGCGGCCTTCGTGATCGGAATGATTGCAGATGAAGTGCTGGTCGAAATCGTCCAGGAAGGCGAATGGACCAAAGTCGAAGGTGATGCCCAAGATCGACATGTTGTCGGTGTTCATCACACCATGACAGAAGCCATACGCTTGCCACTTGGCGATCAGTTCGGCGTTGCGCTCGACGATTTCCCGGAACATCGCCAGATACGGCTCGGCCTGTTCCTGGCAATGCGGGTAGTGGAGAGTCAGTACGTGCTCGGCCAGTTGCTTCAACTGCTCCGGCTGTTTGGTGTAATAAAAGTATTCGAGGCTGCCGAAGCGCACATGGCTCTCGGCCAGACGCAGAACGGTCGCGGCGCGCTCTTCGGTTTCCCGCCAGACCGGTGTGCTGGAGCCGATGACGCAGGCGGCTCGGCTGCTCGGGATGTTCAAGGCATGCAGCGCCTCGGAGGCCAGGAACTCGCGGATCGAGGAGCGCAGCACTGCGCGCCCGTCCCCCATCCGCGAATACGGCGTCTGCCCGGCGCCTTTCAGGTGCAGGTCCCAATGCTCGCCTGCCTCGTTGTAGACCTCGCCCAGCAACAGGCCACGGCCATCGCCCAGGCGCGGATTGTAGGAGCCGAACTGATGGCCGGAGTACACCATTGCCCGTGGCTCGGCTTCGGACCAGAGCTTGTGTCCGCCAAAAATTTCCGCAAACAGGGGCAGGTCCGCTTGCGCCGGGTCGAGGTCCAGCAAGGCCAGCGCGGCTTTGCTGGCCACCACGAGGCGAGGCTCGGCGATAGGTTCAGGCAGGACCGAAGTGGAGAACGCATCGCCCAGACGGGCGAAGCGGTTGTCGAAGACGAGTTCGTCGAGGGCTTTCACAGGCCATCTCCAGCAAAATGTGAGGGCATTCTGCTGGGGTTGACTCCATCAGTCGAGCCTGAGTTCAGGCGGCTCGGGTGCGTCCTTCGTAGCCGGTGCCACTTTGGTGTTGACCGGTGGTGTGGCCTTCTCGGTCGGCAGCAGGGTCTTTTCCTCCGACTCCACGGGCACCATCTTGTATTCCTTGCCCTGGGTGTTCTTGAGGTAGATCTCCATCTGGCGGAACGAGATGTTGATCTTCTGCTTCTTGAACTCGCGGTTGATGAACCGGTTGATCTCGTCCAGAACAGGGTTGCGGTCGCCCAGGTCGCGGACGTGCATGCGCAGTTCGTGGTCCAGCGTGCTTTCGCCGAAGTTCAGGAAGTAGACGATCGGTTCCGGCTCTTTCAGCACCCGTGGGTTTTCGCGGGCCGCTTGCAGCAGCAGCTCGCGCACAAGCTCCAGATCCGAGCCGTAGTCCACACCGAGCTTCAGGGTCACGCGGGTGATGGTGTCGGTCAGCGACCAGTTGATGAGCTGGCCGGTGATGAACGTCTTGTTCGGGACGATGATGTCCTTGCGGTCGAAGTCGGTGATGGTGGTGGCACGAATGCGGATCTTGCTGACCGTACCCGACAGGTTGCCGATGGTAATGGTGTCGCCGATCCGTACCGGACGTTCGAACAGGATCATGATGCCGGAGATGAAGTTGGCGAAGATCTCCTGCATACCGAAGCCAAGTCCGACCGACAGCGCTGCCACCAGCCACTGCAACTTGTCCCAGCTCACGCCCAGGGTCGAGAGGGTGGTGACGAAACCGATCCCGGCGATGGCGTAGGAAAGCAGAGTCGTCGTGGCATAGGCACTGCCTTGGGCCAGGTTCAGGCGTGACAGCACCAGCACTTCCAGAAGGCCCGGCAGGTTGCCCGCCAGCACGAAGGTAATGCCGATGATGACCACCGCACCGATGAAGTCGCCCAGGCTGATCGGCACCATGCTCATGTTTGCGCCAGTGCCGCTGGTGTATTCGTAAAGCGTGATGTTGTCCAGGTACGCGAATACGGTGATCAGATCGGCCCAGACCAGATACAGCGCGCCGATGAATCCGCCCAACAAGGCCAGACGTATCAGACGCAGCGATTGCTGGTTGACCTGTTCGATGTCCAGTTTCGGCTCTTCGACCGGTATATCGCTGTCGCCGTTGTCACGCGCTGCCTGGCGTTTGGCCAGGGCTCGCTGGTAGGCCAGACGACGCGCTGCCACGCCCAGACCACGCACGAAAGTCGCTTCGACCACCAGCCAGAGCATCAGCAGGTAAAGCGTGTCGATCAGCCGATCGCTGAGCTTGAGCGCGGTGTAGTAATAGCCGAAGCACACCGCTACGAAGAGGGCGATGGGCAGTGCGGTGAAGGCGATACCTACGGCTTTGCGGAACAACGATGCATTGTGATGGGTCGGGCTTGATACCAGCAAGCGGCCCAGCAGCCAGGCCATCAACGCGTAGCAGGTCAGCACTACACCGATGCCCAGCACGTCGTCTGCCAGCGCGGCAGGCTGGTGCTCGGCCACGGCCACAACGGCGACCAGTGCCAGCACCACCAGACCCAAACGACGGACCCAGCCGCGCAGGAATTCGACCTGCGCCGTTTCCCAGCGGAAATGCAGCTGAGCAACGCCCGAAGGGGCCAGTACGCGATACGCGGTATAGAACACCAGCCATGCGAGCGCAATCTGCAACAGCGCCTCGCCGAGGTTGGCGTTTTGTCCGCGGGCATCGATCTGTAGCGCATAGCCGCACAGGGCCAGGCCCAAGGCGACCGGCATGGCCAGCAATACGTTGATCAGCAGGGCGAGCGGCGTCTTCCATTGGCTGTCGCGCTTGAAGTGGCCGATGTCGGCATGCAGGCGGTTCAGGCGCTGATAAAGCGCCTTGCGCCGCCACGTCAGCACACCGATCAACAACAGCAGGGGCAAGAACAGCAAGGGGCGCTGAGTCAGGCCGTCCGACAGCTCGCTAAGGCTGGATGTCCAGGGCAGGGTGGCGACCTGTTTTTGCAGGCGCGGCCAGATGTTCTGGAACCACTCGATGTCCAGCGGCTTATTGCTTGGGATCCAGAACATCTGTTCATCCAGCGTCGAGCGCAGGCCCATCGCCGTGCTGGTCAGCTGTTTCTGGTTCAGTTGCAGGGTGATGGATTCGTTGAGCAGCGCACTGAGCTCACGGTTCAGGCGTTCCAGCAGATCGCTGCGTGTGATCGCCAGATCCAGCAACGTACGGCGCAACTGCGGCGTCACGTTTTCCGGTGTCTGCGTGGCGAGCAGTTTTTCGACATAGGCCGTAGGCGTGCTCATCTGCTCGCGTTGCTGGTTGATCTCGAACTGATACAGGCGAATGTTGGCGATTTCGTCCGCCAGGCCCTTGTCCAGTTCCAGATGCGGCAACGACTGCTTCTGTTTGTAGAGAATCTTGGACAGCAACAGGCTGCCGCTGAGAACGTTGATTTGCTCGCTCAGGGCCTGATCGGTCTGTGTCAGGTTGTCGAGTTGCTGCTTGGTCTTGAGGTTCTGCTGCGTCAGTTCGTTGAGGCGGTCGGTGCCGCGCAGCAGGTAGTCGGAGAGTTGCAGGTTGTACGCGCTTTCGGTCGCCAGCAGGCTGCTACCCCCGGATTTCTGGGCTTCAAGGGACAGATCAGCCACGGTTTTCTGCGACTGGGCGCGGCGTTTGTCGTTGATCAGGGTTTGCAGGTCCTGAATTTCCTGCTCCTGACGCGCAACCTTCTCAGTGAGCAAGTCGTGCTGGCTATTGCCCAGGTCCTGCAGCTGGCTATTGCCCGCCAACTCCTGACGGCGCAGCAGGTTAAGTGAGTTGATCGACGCCAGTTCGGCGTTGAGCAGGTTGCGCTGGTCGGCGCTGAGGGACTTGCCGTTGTCCTTGCCCAGTTTAAGGGTCGCATTGATCTGCTGAATACGGTTCTGATTGGCGCTGATTTCCGCCTGGGCACGCTCGGGACGTGTCTGGGCGGTGATGCTCAGGCTGTTGGCGTCATTGAGTTCTTTCTGCAAATCGCTCTGCTGGGTGCTGCGCTGGCTGAGCATCTGCTCAAGCTGCGGCACGTCCAGGCCGCCGTAGCGCTGTGCCACTGAAACGATCTTGCTTTCCTTCAGACGGCTCAGCTCGCGCTGATTTTCGACCGTCTGCTTGGGCGCCTGGTTGAGTTGCTGTTTGAGCGCGGTCAGCTTCTGCTCGCTATCCTGCTTGCTGGCCAGAAACCCCAGGGTTTGCTCCAGCACCTGCTGCAACGCTTTCTGATCGGCGTCCGGCAGTTTTCGGTCGGCGATCTTGTCGAGACTCTGCTGCACGGCCTCGCGGGTGGGCGGGTCGGCAGCAAGGGCAGGAAATGTGGAAAGACAAAGCGTAAACAGTGCGGCAGCACAAAGAGAGCGCAGGGAAAACATAGACACCGGTCGCGTGATGGTACGTGTGGGTTGGCAGTTTAAAGGAACAATCCGGGGCCCGGGCGGCTTCCTTCGGGGAATTTGACGCCCACCTTCTGGATCTTGTTCCCGTCCATGACGGCAACTGTCCAAATAGTTCCATTCCATTCGATCTGGTCACCCACGATCGGCTCACCGCGATTTTTCTGCACAATGAACTGACTGAGCGGTATGCCGGGATCGATACCGTCGAGTTTCAAGCCGTAAAGCGCCGCCACATCACCCAGTTTCGCGTCGCCTTCAAGCACGAAATCACCGAAGAAACGCAGGTCCAGACCGCGTTGCGGGGCCTGGCTGAACAGTTTGCCCAGCGCGGGCAAGTCGTGTTCGTGGCCGATCACGCACAGCAGATCGCCGACTTCCAGCGTGGTACTGCCAGACGGGTGAAGCAATTGCTGGCCACGGAACAGGGCAGCGATACGTGTGCCCTCAGGCATTTTCAACTCGCGCAACGCCGCACCGATGCACCATTTTTCTGCACCCAGGCGGTACACGAACAGCTCCCACTCGCTGGTGACATGCACTTCGAGGGCTGCACGGGAAATCGGTGCGGGATCAGGCGGAACCGTCACTTTAAGCAGTTTGGCCATCCACGGCAGGCTGGTGCCTTGCAGGAGCAGGGAAACCAGCACGATGAAGAACGCGAGATTGAAGTACAGCTGCGCATGGGGCAGGCCGGCCATCAGCGGGAACACCGCCAGAATGATGGGGACTGCGCCGCGCAGGCCGACCCAGGCGATGAACGCCTTTTCACGACCGTGGAACGTCTTGAACGGCAGCAGGCCGACCATCACCGACAGCGGTCGTGCGACAAGAATCATCCACAGCGCCAGACCCAGTGCCGGGATGGCGATGGGCAGCAGGTCGTGCGGCGTGACCAGCAGGCCCAGCACCAGGAACATGCCGATCTGTGCCAGCCAGGCCATGCCGTCGAGCATGTGCAGAATGCCATGACGGCTGCGGATCGGGCGGTTGCCCAGCACCAGACCGCACAGGTAGACCGCCAGAAAGCCGCTGCCGTGGATCGCGTTGGTCAAGGCGAAGATCGCCAAGCCCCCGGCGATCACCAGAATCGGATACAGGCCGGCCGCCAGATTGATGCGATTGACCAATTGCAGCATGATCCAGCCGCCGCCCAGGCCGATCACTGCGCCGATGCCGAACTCCTGAATCAAATGCCCCAGCAAGCCCCAGTGCAGGCCGGTCTGGCCGCTGGCGAGCATGCCGATCAGGGTCACGGTCAGAAACACCGCCATCGGGTCGTTGCTGCCGGACTCGATTTCCAGCGTGGCCGTGACCCGCTCGTTCAGGCCCTTGCCGCCTAGCAGTGAGAACACCGCCGCAGCGTCGGTCGAGCCGACGATGGCGCCGATGAGCAGGCCCTGAATCAGGGTCAGGTTGAACAGCCAGGCCGCGACCATGCCGGTCAGCACGGTGGTGATCAGCACTCCCACCGTGGCCAGCGACAAGGCGGGCCAGAGCGCCACCCGGAAACTTGCGACCCGGGTTCGCAGACCGCCGTCGAGCAGAATCACCGCCAGAGCCAGGTTGCCGACCAGATAGGCCGTTGCGTAGTTGTCGAAAATGATACCGCCGCCATCCACACCCGCCACCATGCCCACCGCGAGGATGATCACCAGAATCGGAATGCCGAGGCGTGAGGAAAGGGAGCTGACCAGGATGCTCGCCGTTACCAGCAACGCGCCGATCAGGAACAGGCTGTTGATGGTGGTGGCATCCAAGGGCGGTACTCCATAGAAAACGAATCAAAAACGAAGAGGGCGAAAACTGACCATGCAGTCCGCGTGCCAAGGGATTTAACCCGTTGAATTGGCTGACTGTCAAAGCAATGTCCTGCCGGGTGCAGGAAAAATACGCAACACGGGGGATGTGACGCCACGTGCGCCGTTCAGAGCACAGCGAATTGCCGGCCACGTTGGTCGGAGAGAAATGGCCTGTCAGAGTGGCCTCGAACGCTACGCAGGAGGCCATGCACAGGAGCTAGAACCAGGTTTGCTGCATGGACAGGCACGCATCGTCCCGACGTTCGAGAATTGCCAGTTCGTGATGGCAGCCCGGTACTTCCCAGGTCAGGAAATAACGCGCGGCCTGCAGTTTGCCCCTGTAGAAGTCGACATCGGCCGCGTTGCCTTTGCTCAAGCCCTCTTCGGCACGAATCGCCTGTTCCAGCCAGCGCCAGCCGATCACGGTATGACCGAATGCCTTGAGGTATAGCGCCGAGTTGGCCAGCGCGACGTTGACGTTGCCTTGCGCAAGATCGGTCAGCAGCCCGACCGTCACGCTTTGCAAGGCCGCCACCAGATGCTGCAGCGGTTGACGCAGGTGATCGAGCTGGCTGAACGCACTGGCGCGTTGCGCGGTATCGGCGATCAGCCTGACCAATTGCTTCAGGCCGGCACCGCCGTTTTGCGCCAGCTTGCGGCCCAGCAGGTCCAGCGACTGGATGCCGTGGGTGCCTTCGTGGATCGGGTTCAGACGATTGTCTCGGTAGTGCTGCTCGACCGGATATTCGCGTGTATAACCGTGACCGCCAAGGATCTGGATCGCCAGCTCGTTGGCCTTCAGGCAAAACTCCGATGGCCAGGATTTGACGATGGGTGTCAGCAGGTCCAGTAACTCATGGGCCTGCTGGCGAACCTGTTCTGTTTCACCGGTCTGCGCGTCGTCGAACAGGCGAGCGGCATACAGTCCGAGATCGAAAGCGCCTTCCACGTAGGCTTTCTGGGTCAGTAGCATGCGCCGCACGTCGGTGTGCTGGATGATCGGAACCGGAGCGCTGTCCGGGCTCTTATTGTCCGGCAGACGACCTTGCGGGCGTTCGCGGGCGTAATCGAGCGAATACAGATAGCCCGCGTAGCCGAGCATGACTGCACCCATCCCGACACCGATGCGTGCCTCGTTCATCATCTGGAACATGTAACTCAGGCCGTGGTGGGGTTTGCCGACCAGATACGCCACGCATTCGCCGTTATCGCCGAAGTTGAGCGCTGTGGAAGTCGTGCCTTTCCAGCCCATCTTGTGGAAAAGCCCGGCCAGCACGACATCGTTGCGCTTGCCTGAGGTGCCGTCCTCATTGACCAGAAATTTGGGCACGATGAACAGCGAGATGCCTTTGACGCCAGCCGGAGCATCCGGCAGTTTGGCCAGCACCATATGCACGATGTTTTCCGACAGCGCGTGATCGCCGCCAGAGATGAAAATCTTGTTGCCGCGCAGCCGATAGGTGCCGTCCGCCGCCGGTTCGGCGCGGGTACGAATATCGGAAAGGGACGAGCCCGCGTGGGGCTCGGTCAACGCCATCGTGCCGAAGAAACGGCCCTCGATCATTGGTTGCAGAAAGCGCTGCTTCTGTTCGCCGCTGCCGAAGCTTTCGATCAGGTTCGCCGCACCCATCGTCAGAAACGGATAGGCCGTGGTCCCGGCATTGGCAGCTTGGAAGTGAGCGAAGCAGGCTTGCGACAACAGGGTGGGCAACTGCATGCCGCCTGCTTCGAAGTCGCGTGCAGCGTTGAGAAAGCCTGCTTCCAGAAACGCATCGACCGCAGGCTTGACCTCGGGAATCAGCACAGCGGCGCCGTTTTCATAGCGCGGCTCGTTTTCGTCAGCCTTACGGTTGTGTGGCGCAAAGTACTTCTCTGCGATGGTCCGCGCCGTGCCGATCGCCGCGTCGAACGTCTCACGCGTGTGCTCGGCAAAGCGCTCGCGACGGGTCAGGGCTTCGGCATCCAGCACTTCATACAGCTCGAAAGCCAGATTACGGGAACTGAGCAGCGACTCGGACATGGCGACGCACCTTTGCTGAAGATCGCTCCAGTCTAGGCGGGCAAACGGGGTGGGGGTAGCAAGATTGATGCGGGTGATGAAGGGCAGTGGGCAGTGGGTATCGTGGCGATACCCACGTGTTCAACGGCGTGGGCTGCGCAGCAGGCGCTGGCTCGGCGAAGGCCCTGTGGGAGGCCCCCACAATTAGTCAGAAGTTGAACGAGGCGGCCTGCTCGTCAGCGAAGAGCAGTCGGCCTGCTATTTCAGCAACTCGGGCTCCGTAGAGGCGTGCGGTTTCCAGATCGCCCGGAGACATTTCTTCAGGCGTCGCGTCGGCGGGCGTCTGTGCCATCGGGCCGATGAACGAGCCCATGCGGTTGAGATCATCTCGCTGCGACGCCTTGGTATTGGCCGACTTCATCCCCACGCCGACCCAGACGCCACGATGCTGTGCGGCGAGCAGGGTGAAATATTGCAGCGTTGACAACTTGTCTCCGTTGATGCTCGCGCTATTGGTAAATCCGCCGAAGACTTTGTCTTTCCACAGATCCTCAAACCAGGGTTTGGACGACGCATCCGCAAACTTCTTGAACTGCCAGCTTGGTCCGCCCATGTAGGTGGGGGAGCCAAGAATGATGTAGTGCGCTTTCTTGATGTCTGCCCATGCCTGTTCTGGCAATTCACCTTCGGCGTCTATGGGCAGCAGGCTCGCTTTTGCGCCCTGTGCTACAGCCTCGGCCATACGCGTGGTGTGCCCATAGCCCGAGTGGAAAACAACAACACCTTTCAAGCCGGAGGAAACAATGCTCATGATAAAACCCTCACTGTCGGATGGACTCACTGGTTCTGATTGCGCCGCAATGGGTCTTCGCTGCGGGATCGCAGAAGCGGGCGGCTCGGCCTGAATGCCGTAGCCAGGACTGTGACTATGGACGGTTGTATATTTGCTATAAAGTATGCCAATCGAAACTGATAGTTGTCTTTTGGTATAACAATGCACGACCTTGAATCCCTGACGATTTTTGTCCGTATTGCCGAGATGGCCAGCTTTACCCATGCTGCGCAGAGCCTTGGTATCCAGAAAGGGCGGGCATCCAATGTCGTACGTCGTCTTGAAGCTACGATGGGTACGAGGCTGCTTCACCGCTCGACACGCGCCGTGCAGTTGACTGAGGACGGGCGTGCGTTTTACGTGCGAGCACAGGCGTTGCTCGCCGACGCCGAAGAGTTGGGGTCGATGTTCGCGGGAAGTGAGGCACCATTGCGGGGTCGATTACGCGTTGATTTGCCCACCGAACTCGCCCGAACGACCCTCATGCAGGCGCTGCCTTCTTTCATGTCTCGCCATCCTGAAGTCCAGCTGGAAATATCGAGTACTGACCGGCGTATCGATCTTGTGCTGGAGGGCATGGACTGTGCCGTGCGTGTGGGTGAGATCGTCGACGAGACGCTGGTTGCGCGGCGACTGGGGATTTTGCGCATGGTCAACGTGGCAAGCCCAGCCTATCTGCAACGTCATGGTGTGCCCCACACGCTGGACGACCTGGTTACCCAGGGTCATCGAATGATTCATTACACGCCCACACTGGGCAGTCGGCCTTTCGGCTGGGAATACCCCAAGGATGGTGGTTACGCCACGCTGGAGCTTGCCGGCGCGCTCAGCGTCAACAGTGTGCAGACCTATCATGCGGCGGGTTTGGCGGGTATCGGGCTTATACAGGCGGGTTTATCCAGCCTCAGCGGTCATCTTGCCAAGGGTGAATTGATTGAGGTGCTTGCTGATCTGCGTCCAGAGCCATTGCCGGTTTCGGTGGTGGTCGCTCACCGGCAGAATATGTCACGCAGGGTGCGAGCTTTTGTGGAGTGGCTGGAAGAAGTGCTGGAGCCTTATCTGGATCACTGAATGGAGCAAGGGCATGCTCGATTAACCGAGACATGCCCCTGTGTTTGATCAGCCGATCGTCATCAAACTCGCATTACCCCCTGCCGCTGCGGTGTTGACGCTCAATGCGCGTTCGATCACCAGGCGCTCCAGCGGGATGTTGGTTTCGCCGTGAGACAGGCCGTTGACACCGATGATTGCGCCGCTGCGTTGGGCGATCTGCTGGCAAATGGCGCGCAGTTGATCCGAATCGCCATGATGCAGCACCGCATCGATGGCCACCTCGTCCTTGGTCCAGTCGGCAACCAGCCTGATGCGTGCCTGTACCTCTTTCGGCAGACGTGTGCGCAGCGGTTTGCTGATGTTGGTTTCAGGCCAGACAGCGGAGCTGCCCACTGCCAGTACGGCAGCCAGTTGTGTCAGCAGGTCGGCTTCATCGTCTGCCAGGCACAGCACGTGTTCACGTGGCAGGATGGCGTAGCTGTTGCGCTCGCCGGTCGGGCCCGCCAATTGACGGGTGATGCCGCTTTGCGACTGCTCGGCATACTGGCTGCACAAGACGTCCAGTGGTGCGTTCTGATGGCTGGTCGCCCAAGCTTTGAGCGCCTGCAACGGCTTGCTCATGGCTTCACGCAGGCGCACATCCGGTGCCGATACGGCATCGCCCCGAACGAACGACTTTTCGATGGCGTCCTGTGGACGGGTCGAGAGCAGACGGTACAGGTACAGCGGACCACCGGCTTTCGGACCTGTACCGGACAGGCCTTCGCCGCCGAACGGCTGGACGCCCACCACAGCACCGACGATGTTGCGGTTCACGTAGACGTTACCGGCATGAACGTTGTCGATCACCTTGGCGATGGTTTCGTCGATACGCGTGTGCACGCCCAGTGTCAGGCCATAACCGGAGGCATTGATCTGAGCGATCAACTGGTCCAGTTCCTTGCGCTTGTAACGGACCACGTGCAGCACGGGGCCAAAGATCTCGCGTTGCAATTCATCGAAGCTTTCCAGCTCGATCAGGGTCGGCATCACGTAGGTGCCGCGCTTGAGTTCGGCGTTGTCGGCGATGGCCACCTGATACACGGTGCGGCCTTTATCACGCATGGCCTGGATGTGTTTTTCGATGCCCGACTTGGCTTCGGCGTCGATGACCGGGCCGATGTCCACAGACAGACGCTCCGGGTTGCCCAGGCGGTTTTCAGCCATCGCTCCTTTGAGCATTTCGATGACGCGATCGGCGGAGTCTTCCTGCAGACACAGCACGCGCAGTGCCGAGCAACGTTGACCGGCACTGTCGAAGGCCGACGATACGACATCGATCACCACCTGTTCGGTCAGTGCCGATGAGTCGACGATCATGGCGTTCTGGCCGCCCGTCTCGGCGATCAGCGGAACCGGACGGCCCTGCGAGTCGAGTCGACCGGCCACGTTGCGTTGCAGCAGACGCGCCACTTCGGTGGAGCCGGTGAACATCACGCCTTTGACGCGCTCATCGCCGACCAGACCGGCACCGACGGTTTCGCCGCGCCCCGGCAGCAGTTGCACCACACCTTCAGGGATGCCAGCCTCCAGCAGCAAGCGCACGGCCTGAGCGGCGATCAGCGGCGTCTGCTCGGCAGGCTTGGCCAGGACCGGATTACCCGCAGCCAGCGCAGCAGCGACCTGACCACTGAAAATCGCCAGTGGGAAGTTCCACGGGCTGATGCAGACCACCGGACCCAGCGGGCGGTGTGCGTCGTTGGTGAAATCGTTGCGGGCCTGCACCGCGTAGTAGCGCAGGAAATCTACGGCTTCGCGCACTTCGGCAATGGCGTTGGCGAAGGTCTTGCCGGCTTCTCGGACCAGCAGGCCCATCAACGGTTGAATCTCGCCTTCCATCAAGTCGGCGGCGCGCTCCAGGATGGCAGCCCGCTCGGCGGGCGGCGTGGCCTGCCAGATCGGGCCTGCGCTCAAGGCACACTGGATGGCGTTGTCGACGTCCTGCACGGTGGCTTCCTGCACATGGCCGACCACATCACGGCTATCCGACGGGTTCAGTGCGGCGGTCGCCACGCCTTCACTGGCTGGGCAACCCAGCATCGGAGCCGCTTTCCAGTCGTTGTGCGCCGTGGCCAGCAGAGCCGAAGACAGCGACGCCAGACGGTGTTCGTTGGCCATGTCGATGCCGCTGGAGTTGGCGCGTTCGCTGCCATACAGATCGCGTGGCAGCGGGATGCGCGGGTGCGGCAGGCCAAAACCGCCTTCCTGGGTGGCCATGCGCTCGATCTGGTTGACCGGATCGGCCACCAATTCCTGAATGGAGATGGTGTGGTCGGCAATACGGTTGACGAACGAGGTGTTGGCACCGTTTTCCAGCAGGCGGCGCACCAGATAGGCCAGCAGCGTTTCATGGGTGCCGACCGGCGCGTACACGCGGCACGGACGGTTCAGCTTGCCATCAGCGACCTTGCCTACAACTTGCTCGTACAGCGGTTCGCCCATGCCGTGCAGGCACTGGAATTCATACTGTCCGGGGTAGTAGTTCTGACCGGCGATCTGGTAGATGGCCGCCAGGGTGTGCGCGTTGTGCGTGGCAAATTGCGGGTAGATGACTTCCGGTGCCGCCAACAGTTTGCGGGCACAGGCGATGTAGGACACGTCGGTGTACACCTTGCGGGTATAGACCGGGTAGCCTTCCAGGCCTTCGACCTGGGCGCGCTTGATCTCGCTGTCCCAGTACGCGCCTTTTACCAGACGGATCATCAGGCGGTGGCGGCTGCGACGGGCCAGATCGATCACGTAGTCGATCACGTACGGGCAGCGTTTCTGGTAAGCCTGGATCACGAAGCCGATGCCGTTCCAGCCGGTCAGTTGCGGCTCGAAACACAGGCGCTCCAACAGGTCCAGCGACAGCTCCAGGCGGTCGGCTTCTTCGGCGTCGATGTTCAAACCGATGTCGTATTGTTTGGCCAGCAGGGTCAGCGACAGCAGGCGCGGGTATAGCTCTTCCATCACGCGTTCGTACTGGGCACGGCTGTAGCGCGGGTGCAGCGCCGACAATTTGATGGAGATGCCCGGACCTTCATAAATGCCACGGCCATGAGACGCTTTGCCAATGGAGTGGATCGCCTGCTCGTAGGACGCCAGGTATTTCTGCGCGTCGTGCTCGGTCAGTGCGGCTTCACCGAGCATGTCGTAGGAGTAACGGAAGCCTTTGGCTTCAAAGCGGCTGGCGTTGGCCAGTGCTTCACCGATGGTTTCGCCAGTGACGAACTGCTCGCCCATCAAGCGCATCGCCATGTCCACGCCTTTGCGGATCATGGGTTCGCCGCTCTTGCCGATGATGCGGCTCAGCGATGAAGTCAGGCCTGCTTCGTTGTGTGTGGCAACCAGCTTGCCGGTCAACAGCAGGCCCCACGTGGCGGCGTTGACGAACAGCGACGGGCTATTGCCCAGGTGCGGCTGCCAGTTGCCGTTGCTTATCTTGTCGCGAATCAGTGCGTCGCGAGTGCCTTTGTCCGGAATACGCAGCAGCGCTTCGGCCAGGCACATGAGCGCGACGCCTTCTTGGGACGACAGCGAAAACTCCTGCAGCAGGCCTTGAACGATACCGGCCCGGCCGCCAGCGCTCTTCTGGTTGCGCAATTTCTCGGCGATGGAGGCGGCCAGCTTGTTGGCGGCTTCGGCCATTGGCACCGGCAGGCGTGCCTGTTCCAGCAGCATCGGCACCACTTCAGGCTCAGGGCGGCGGTACGCGGACGTAATGGCGGCGCGCAGCACGGACTGCGGCTGGATGCTTTCGGCGAAGTCGAGGAAGCATTGCAGCCCGGCATCGTCTGCCAGGTCGCCGCGGTCGTCAGTGTCCTTGCTCGTCGAACCGTTGAGCTCCAGCAGGGTTGCACCACTCTCCAGCTTTTCCAGGTAATTGAAGATGGCCTGCTTGATCAACCAGTGCGGGGTACGGTCGATGGAGTGGGCGGCTGCTTTCAATCGCTCGCGGGTCGGGTCGTCCAGCTTGACGCCCAGAGTGGTGGTGGCCATGTATTGTCCTCATTGTCGCCACTGCGGGTGTGGCTTTGGCTTTGACGCAGATTAGCCTCGCATCGGGATAAGGTGCAACCGGGTGCAACCTTTTTTTCAGGATATTTCATGACAATTTTTAGCTTTGTCATGGAAAACAGCGAGTTGCCGTTTCAGGGGACATTTTTATTTGAGTGATCGCCGTCATCTGCCCCAAAATAGGGCGTCAGACGCCAGAAAACTGGTTTTTTGGAATGGGTGCAACTTGTCGATTGAAAGTGGTTGCACCTTGTTCAACTTGTTTAATAGGATTCGGTCCACGGTACAACCGTAGTCATCGATTGTTCGCTCCATGAAGCAATCAGTCAGCGCGGTGTCGGGTGAAAAGGCTTGGGTGGGCTGGGTTTCAGTGTCATCCCCCTTGGTCATCGGGTGCCCAATAAAAACAATGCCAAGGCAGAACTCATGAGTGTCAGCAACCCAACCTTGATCACGTTTGTGATCTATATCGCGGCAATGGTCCTTATCGGGCTGATGGCCTATCGCTCCACCAATAACCTTTCGGATTACATTCTGGGCGGGCGCAGTCTGGGCAGTGTCGTGACGGCGCTTTCGGCCGGTGCTTCAGACATGAGCGGCTGGCTGTTGATGGGTCTGCCGGGCGCTATCTACATGTCGGGATTGTCCGAGAGCTGGATCGCCATCGGGCTGATCATCGGTGCCTACCTGAACTGGCTGTTCGTGGCCGGTCGCCTGCGGGTGCAGACCGAACACAACGGTGATGCGCTGACCCTGCCTGATTATTTCAGCAGCCGCTTCGAAGACAACAGCGGGCTGCTGCGTATCATCTCGGCCGTGGTGATTCTGGTGTTCTTCACTATCTACTGCGCATCGGGCATCGTTGCAGGCGCGCGCCTGTTCGAAAGCACCTTCGGCATGTCCTACGAAACCGCCCTGTGGGCCGGTGCGGCGGCGACGATTGCCTACACCTTCGTCGGCGGTTTTCTGGCCGTGAGCTGGACCGATACCGTACAAGCCACGCTGATGATCTTCGCGCTGATCCTGACGCCCATCATCGTGCTGCTCGCAACCGGTGGTGTGGACACGACCTTCCTGGCTATCGAAGCGAAGGATCCGACCAGCTTCGACATGTTCAAGAACACCACCTTTATCGGCATCATCTCGTTGATGGCGTGGGGCCTGGGCTATTTCGGCCAGCCGCACATCCTGGCGCGCTTCATGGCAGCCGACTCGGTCAAGTCGATTACCAATGCCCGTCGTATCTCGATGGCCTGGATGATCCTGTGCCTGGGCGGGACGGTTGCCGTGGGTTTCTTCGGCATCGCCTACTTCTCTGCCAACCCTGATGTGGCAGGTCCCGTGACCGAAAACCCTGAGCGGGTGTTCATCGAACTGGCCAAACTGCTGTTCAATCCCTGGGTTGCGGGCGTGTTGTTGTCGGCGATTCTCGCCGCCGTCATGAGTACGCTGAGCTGCCAGCTGCTGGTGTGTTCCAGTGCGCTGACCGAAGACTTCTATAAAGCCTACCTGCGCAAAGGCGCTTCGCAGTTGGAGCTGGTGTGGGTCGGTCGTGCGATGGTGCTGCTGATTGCGGTGATCTCCATCCTGCTGGCGTCCAACCCGGAAAACCGTGTGTTGGGTCTGGTGAGCTACGCGTGGGCAGGCTTCGGCGCTGCGTTCGGTCCGGTGGTGCTGATTTCGGTGCTGTGGAAAGGCATGACCCGCAACGGCGCGCTGGCCGGTGTGATCGTCGGCGCCGTTACCGTGGTGCTCTGGAAGCAGTTCAGCACGATGGGGCTGTATGAAATCATTCCCGGCTTTATCTTCGCCAGCATTGCCATCGTGGTCTTCAGCCTGATCGGTAAAGGCGCCTCGGCTTCTATGCAGGCGCGCTTCCTGGCTGCCGAGAAGGATTTCCAGGCCAACCGCTGATAGCGAACGCTTCAGCGTTCTGCAAAAAGAAACGGCCCGTACTCTGAGGAGTGCGGGCCGTTTTCGTTTGTGGCGAGGCGTATCGTTCAGGTTCTGTCGTGATCGATATCCAGGTTATAGAACGTAGCCTTGCCACCTTCGTTGCTGAAACCGTTGTGGTCCTGAACGTAGACCCCCGCCTTGAAATACAGCGGCTTGTCGCGCCAGCTCGCGCTGATCTGCTTGCTCCAGTCGACATCCCGCGCGCTGACGCTCAGTTTGCCGCTGCGGCTGAGGTGGATGACGTAGTTGAACTTTTCATTGAGCGGTACGCCTTCGGCGATCTTGTAGACCTTGCTTTCGTCATCGTCGAAGCGTGTGCGCACCTTGGCCACGATGTCGCCCGCCTTGTCGGCTTCCTTGTACTGATACTCGACCTTGAGCATTGGCTCGGTGCTTTCATAAGCATGGATCTGGCCAATGACGACTTTGCCGGAGGACGGAACTTGGTTGACCTCCAGTTTGGCGTTCAAAAAGTTGTCGGCGTCGGGGTACATCCAGTTACGCAACGTGCCATCGGGCCAGGTTTCCCGAAACTCGCTGCGCGGGTATTTGGCGTTGTCTGTCTTGGTGCCGGTGACCGGAGCCCAAAAGAAAATGGATTTGGAACCCGATCCAAAGTATTTGCTGTCATAACCCTTTACCAATTGAGCTGTCTCAATGGTTCTGGGCGGAACATCCACCGGAATGCTGAGTTGCCACGGTGCAAGATCTATCATTTTTGGTCCATCCAGAATAGGAATGCTTGCCTGCGGGAGGCCTCTAGTCAGAGGGTTTCAGCGTGGCTTTATACGGGTTGTAGGACAATTTGTTAATCCAAAATTGTCAGTCGGATGACGTCAAAGTGCTGTCACTTTTCCTACAGGCCTCTGTATGTAGGGGCTGTAGGGAATGACCGTTAGTCGGGTAGGTCGATGTTTAGTGATGGCAAACAGCTGGCTTGCTTCTGCTTTTCCCAAGACGCAGCTAGAGTTGATTTCATACGTATGACGGTCTTCCTGAGTTTCAGGCGTCGTGCCACAGATAGAGAAGCAGCATGGAATGCGCGCAATTCGGGCCAGCAGACGGCTCTTCAGTGTTACTGGTTGTAGATGACTATCCAGAAAATCTGGTAACGATGTGCGCTGTCCTGCAAAGGACTGACTGGCGCATCGTCACGGCCAGTTCGGGAATCGAGGCCCTGACCATCCTGCTGGAGCAGGAAGTGGATCTGGTTCTGCTGGATGTGCAGATGCCCGGCATGGACGGTTTCGAGGTGGCCCGCCTCATGCGCGGCAGCCAGCGTACGCGCCTGACACCGATCATTTTTCTGACCGCCAACGAGCAGACCAAAGACGCGGTCCAGAAGGGCTATGCCAGCGGCGCGACCGATTACCTGTTCAAGCCCTTCGACCCCAATATCCTTAAGCCCAAGGTCCAGACACTTCTGGAGCAGCAACGCAATCGACGTGCGTTGCAAGCACTGTCCCAAGAACTGGAAACGGCTCGCGCGTTCAACGCCTCGGTGCTGGCCAACGTTGCCGAAGGCATCCTGGTGGTGGACGAAAACGGCGTGATCAGCTTCGCCAATCCTGCGATCTGCTTTTTGCTCAACGCCACCGTCGAACAGTTGTGTGGCACGCGGGTGCTGGATTATGTCCAAGAGCCCCACGCGGGCAGTTGGCTGAACTCGGGCTTCTATAAACACTATCGCAGGGCAGATACTTACCGCGTTCACGACGCCATTCTGCGCACGCCCCAAGGCCGTCAATTGCCGGTTGCGCTGTCGTGTGCGGCCTTGCCCGTCGAGCAGAAGGCGATGGTGCTGACCGTCCTCGACATGTCGGTGGTGCGTGACCTGTATCAGCAACTGGAGAAGCAGGCGGTTACTGACGCGCTCACCGGGCTGCTCAATCGGCGCGGTTTCTACCAGGCCGTCGAGGGCGTGCTGGGCCGCAACGATCAGGTCGGCAAATACCTGGTGGTGCTGTACATGGACCTGGACGGCTTCAAGCAGATCAACGACGCGCTGGGCCATGATGCGGGCGATCAGGTGTTGATTTGGGTGGCCGAGCAGCTCAAGGAGAGCATGCGCCCTTATGACATTCTGGCGCGCATCGGCGGCGATGAATTCACCGTGGTCATCGACGGGCTCGATTACCCCGAGCAGGCGGCCAAGATCGCTGAAAAGTTGATCGAGCGTGTTTCGGGTCGTCGGCATGTCGACGGCGTGGAGGTCAGTCTGGGGGCGAGCGTGGGGATTTCCACCTACCCCGATTGTGGTGCCAACCTCGATGGGCTGCTGCGTGCAGCGGACATCGCCATGTACGAGGCCAAACGGGCCGGACGTCAGCAATACCGGTTCTACGACCAGAACATGAACGGGCGTGCCCGGTCGCGGTTAATGCTGGAAGAAAGCGTGCGCACGGCCATCGACGGCAAGGATTTTTCGGTGGTGTACCAGCCTCAGGTTCATGTGGCGGATGGCAGGCTGCGGGGGTTCGAGGCACTGTTGCGCTGGCAGCATCCCGCCGTCGGCGACGTACCGCCTGCGTTATTCATCCCGTTGCTGGAAGAAACCCGATTGATCAACAGGCTGGGTAGCTGGATCTTCGACCAGGGGGCTGAGCAGCGTCAGGTCTGGAGTGGCGTATTCGCGTCCGATGTGGTTCTAAGCGTGTGTGTCAGCCCGACGCAATTCTGTATGCCCAATCTGGTGTCCGAACTCAAGCGGGCAATGGACCGTTTCGACCTGAAACCGGGCCAGTTGGAAGTCGAGATTACTGAAAGCGCTCTGGTACACAACCTCACTCACAGCCACAAGCAACTGGGGCTGTTGCATGACATCGGCGTGCGGGTTGCGCTGGATGACTTCGGGACCGGCGAGTGCTCGCTGTCGCACCTGCGAAACCTGCAATTGGACACCTTGAAGCTCGACAGGCATTTCGTGGCCAATATTCTGGGAGCGCCACGGGAGGCTGCGCTGGCGCGCAGCATCATCGACCTGTCCCGCAACCTCGACATGCTGATCATTGCTGAGGGTGTCGAGACGCAGGAGCAATACCAGTGGCTGGCCGACAGTGGTTGTCAGGTGGTACAGGGCTTTTTCATTGCCCACCCGATGCTGGCGGATGAAGTGCTGCACTTCCCGAGTCAGTTTGAGTTGCCAGGCTTGAAACGGGGCTGAGTGCTGTAGAATGGCGTCTTTTCAGCCTGCGCCCCAACTTCATGACTGCGTCCAGCCAAGCTCCGCTCAAATACCTGCAGGCCTATCCCCAGGCCCTTCAGGATCAGGTGCGCCAACTGATCGCTCAGGGGCGGCTTGCCGATTACCTTCAGCAACGCTACCCCGCACGTCATCAGGTGCAGAGCGATAAGGCCTTGTATGCCTATGCGCTGGCCCTGAAGCAGGATCATCTGCGCAACGCGCCCAGTATCGACAAGGTGCTATTCGATAATCGTCTTGACCTGACCCATCGTGCGCTTGGCTTGCACACTAAAATTTCACGGGTGCAGGGCGGCAAGCTCAAGGCCAAGAACGAGATTCGTGTGGCGTCGCTGTTCAAGGAGGCGCCACCGGAGTTTCTGCAGATGATTGTGGTGCATGAGCTGGCGCATTTCCGCGAGTCCGATCACAACAAAGCGTTCTACAAGCTGTGTGAGCACATGCTGCCCGGCTACCACCAGTTGGAGTTCGACTTGCGCATTTATTTGACGTACCGCGAGCTGTCCGCCGCCGGATCGATCACCTGAATCACCCACTGAAGGACACCCCGATGGAAGTCAGCAAGACCAAAAGCAGCTTCTACCGCAGGCTGTATGTGGCGTACCTGATCGACTGTAAACTCGCCAGCAGCGTACCGGAGCTGGAGAAAGTGACAGGCATGCCACGCCGCACCGCCCAAGACACTATTGCCGCGCTTGCCGATCTCGACATCGTCTGCGAATTCGAGCAACAAGAAGGTGCCCGCAACCATGCCGGGCATTACCGGATCATTGACTGGGGCGCTATCGACCGGGACTGGATCACCCATCACCTGGCTTCGGTCAAGGCCGTTTTGGGGTATCCGTGATGGTTCCCACGCTCTGCTGGTAACGCTGCTCAGGCCGCTCCGCGTGCGCTCTTGCAGTCGGCGCGCAGCGTGAGTGTCCTCACTCCAGATCCCGGCGCATGCCGATGTGGGGGATGTCGTCTTCCAGGTAGACCTCGCCCACAGCATTGAAACCGTAGCGGCTGTAATAGCCTTGAAGGTGCGCCTGCGCGGACAGGTAGATCGGCTGATCGGGCCATTTGCGCTCGGCGTGCTCTAGGGCCTGGCTCATCAGTTCGTGGCCAATGCCCCTGCTGCGAATCGACGGTGCGGTCACCACGCGGCCGATGGTCACATCACCGCCTTGCTGGATGGGGTCAAGCAAGCGCAGGTAAGCGACCAGTTGGTCGTCCTGCCACGCCATCAAGTGGCAGGTGTCACCTGTCAGGTCCTGACCATCCACGTCCAGGTACACACATTGCTGTTCCACCACGAACACCTCGGCGCGCAGCTTCAGCACGGCGTAAAGCTGCTCGATGTTCAGCTCGGTGTGATGTTTGCAGATCCATTTGATAGACATGTTGCCGACTCGCAGAGAAACCAGAAGCGAAGTCTAAACGCATCTGGCGTCATTCCCAATAAACGCTGATGCGATAGGGGCATCGCAGGCTGTTACGGCGCATTTACCTTGTCCCTACGCGCTCGTAGTCCGGCAAGCTCACTTTTCTGGAGTTTCGCAAAAAACACGCGTGAAAACGTCTTTCGCACCCAAGGTTTTCCCGCCAGACGCAGTGCGCCACGCAGCCATGCCAAGCCCTTGGGCGTGTAGTGATGGCGAGCGTCGCAACAGCCGTTACCTGCGTCACCGGCGAATGTGCACGAGCCCCCAGGCGTGGAAACACGACCGGCTGCATCCCGTTGACTTGTTGAACCGGCGTTTTGGGTCTTCAATAAGGCTTAAAGCCATCGTTATGAAAGGCGACTTCGGTGTCGTCAGCATCGCACCGGCACGCGGTCCTCTCAGGAACCAAAGCATGTCGTACCTGCTTCGAGCCTTAGGGTTTCTGGTGTTTCTGTCGATGGCGCACGCCAGCGCTGCGGAAAAATTGCGTCTGGTCGCTGATCCCTGGCCACCCTTCACTGACGCCCTGCTGACCAATGGCGGGCTTGCCACCGATATCGTCAGCACTGCGCTGAAGCGTGCCGGTTATACCGTCGAGTACGCACAAGTGCCGTGGGCCAGAGCGCTGCTGGGCCTGAGCGAAGGTCGTCATGACGTGCTGGTGGATGCCTGGTTCAGTGAAGAGAGGACCCTGATCGGCCAGTTTTCCAAGCCTTATCTGGTCAATCGCATTCGTCTGCTCAAGCGCAAGGACTCACCCATCGCGGCCCAGACCCAGAAACAGTTGCATGCCTACGTGATCGCCGTTGTGCGCGGTTACGCCTATGCGCCTGAATTCGACAACGACACGTCAATGCAGAAAGTGCCGGTGCAGAATTTTTCAGCGGCGCTGCGCATGCTGGCCGCCGAGCGGGTGGACCTGACGCTGGAGGATGAATATGTCGCGCGTTACAAACTCAACCTCGAGTCAGAAGAGATTCGCGACCGCGTGGAATTGCTCCCTGGATCGCTCAGCGAGAATGGCCTGCATATTCTGGTCAGCCTGAAGCACCCAAGGCATGCCGATATCGTCGAAAGCTTCGACCGCGAAATTGCCGCCATGAAGGCAGATGGCAGTTACGACGAGCTGTTCAGACGGCATGGTCTTTGACGACATCGGGTGTCTTGATCAAGTGCGCGGCGAGGGTGCGTAACGGCGACAGTTGTCGGCAGATCAGTGCCAGTTGGGTCTGGACCAGTCGCTGGCTTTCATCCATCTCTTCGGGTATCTGCTCAAGCTGCGCCGCCAAGGCTTCTTCTTCATCGCTCTGTACGGCAACGTTCTGCTTTTCAGCGAGGCCACTGGCGATTTCGTCGATACTGGCGGCCAGCCGCGCACCTGCGCCGTCGATCAAGTGCTCATGGACATCGGTTGGCAGTTGCGTGTCACGGTGCGCGCCCAGACCGGACAGGTAACTCAGCAGCGTGTGTGACAGCACAAGAAAGCGGAATCCGACGTCCGCTTCCTTACGAAAATGCCCCGGCTCCATGAGCATGTTCGCCAGCGTGGTCGACAACGCCGCGTCAGCGTTGTGCGCGTTGCGTCGGGCCAGTCGGTACGCCAGATCGTCACTCTTGCCCTTGGCGTATTGCTGCATGATTTGCCGCAAATAGATGCTGTTGCAGGTCAGCGTGTTGGCCAGCACCTTGTTCAAGCGCCGCCCTTGCCAGTCCGGCAGGAACAGGAACACCGCAAGGCCTGCGATCAGGCTACCCAACAGCGTATCGAACAGCCTTGGGAGGAACAGCCCGTAACCATCGCCCACCTGATTGAAGCAGAACAGCACCATCACCGTGATCGCCGCAGTCGACAGCGTGTAGCGGGTTGTGCGGTTGACGAAAAACACGACGCCGGCCAGCACGGCGCACATCGATTGCAGAATCGGACTGGTGACCAGATCGAACAGTACCCAGCCGACGGTCAGCCCGATGGCCGTGCCGATGATCCGCTGGCCGAGCTTGCGTCGCGTCGCGCCGTAGCTCGGCTGGCAGACGAATACCGTGGTCAGGATGATCCAGTAGCCCTGCGACGGGTGAATCAGATGCACCATCGCATAGCCGATCGTCAGGGCCAGCGGCAGGCGCAGTGCGTGACGAAACAGCAGTGAAGTCGGCGTCATCTGCAAACGCAGCCGTGTCCACACGTCCTTGAGGTTGCGCGGCGAGCGGTCCAGCAGACTGCTGTCAGTGGCGTCTGCCACGGCATCCGGGTTGCTGGCGTCGCTGATCAGACGATCCAGCGTGGAGAGGTTGGCGGCCAGGGCGCGTAACGAACGCAATAGCCCGCGCCACGCCGGGTTGCTCTGAATGCGCAGGTGTTCGAGAGAGGCGTGCAGGTCTTCCATTGCCTCGGCGAAGCTTGGGTCGTAAACGAACGGCTGGCGCAACTGGATGGATTCAGAGAGTACCTGACACGCCACGCCCTGCTGACGCAGCAGGCGTTGGCAGCGGAACAGCACGTCACTGTGGAAAAACGCGTCGGTTAGCGAGTTGTAGGGGTAGTGCGACGAGCTGGCGCGCTCGTGGATGTCTTGCGCGATGAAATACAGTTTCAGATAACGACTGACTTTCGAACCCGGCCGTCCGCTGCCGACCCGGTGCAGAATGATCTCCTTGGTCGCATTCAGCGCCGCGACCACTTTGCCGTTCTGCTGCGCCAGCTCAAGGCGACGGGCTTCCACGTTCAGGGTGCGAATCGGCTCGAACAACGTCGACTTGAGTTTCAGGTACTGACCCAGTTCGCGGAACAGCCGCGCCAGCGCCTGCTGCACCGGCTGGTTGGAAAACAGCATCTGCCACACGACGGACAGCAGGCCGTACCACGCGGCACCCGCCACCAGCAGCATCGGCTCATGCCAGAAATCCAACACCTCACCGCCGCGCTGGTCCACGCCTATCATGGTGTAGACCGAGAGAATCAGCGTGCCATAGGCAATCGCGCCGTAGCGCTCGCCCAGCGCACCGAGCATCGTCAGGCAAAAGCTGGCCAGCGCCAGTGAGCAGACGAACAGCCAGGGGTAGGGAAACAGTAATTCGACGGCAAGGGCGGCGATGCTGAAGCACACCAGCGTCACGGCCAGCGCGTTGAGGCGGCCTTGCCAGCTGTCGTCGGTTTCGGCCAGAGCGCTGGCGATAATCCCCAGAAACAGCGGGATCAGCAGGGCCATCTCGTTTTGATACCAACACAGCGCCATGCTGCCGGTCAGGGCAATGAAGACTCGAACGCTATAGCTGAATTTATCCAGCGCCCACAAACGGCGGAAGGTGTGACGAAGCGATTTCGATGCCATGAATAAGCTGACGGCCTTGTGCTCAATTAATCGATCCTGCAGGAGGATATGTACAGACCAAACGCCCGGCTGTACATCCGACTCGCAAAATTTATACCGGCATTCAGTAGCAGGTCACACGTATTGGGCCGCAGCGTAGGCCGATGCCCATGCCCATTGGAAATTGAAGCCGCCCAGATGCCCGCTCACGTCCAGCACTTCGCCGACAAAATACAGGCCGGGCGACTTCAGCGATTCCATCGTCTTGGAAGACACCTCACGTGTGTCGATCCCACCCAGCGTGACCTCGGCCGTGCGGTAACCTTCGGTGCCCGCCGGAATGACCTGCCAGCTCGCCAGTTTATCGGCGATGTCGGCCAATTCAGCGTGGGTGTACTGCTTCATCGGTTTGGAAACGAACCAGTGCTCGGCGATCAGGTTAGCCATCTTCTTGGTGAAGATCTCACCCAGCAGTGTTTTCAACTCACTGTTGGGGCGTTCGGCCTGTTGTTGCGAAAGCCAGGCGGGCACGTCGTGATCGGGCAACAGGTTGATTTCAACGGTATCGCCAGGCTGCCAGAACGAGGAAATCTGCAAAATGGCCGGGCCGCTGAGGCCACGGTGGGTGAACAGGATGTTCTCGCGGAAGTAAGTGTCGTTGCAGCTCACCAGACAATCCACCGAAGTGCCCGAGAGTTCGGTACACAGCGTCTTGAGCTGATCGGTGATGGTGAACGGCACAAGGCCTGCGCGCGTCGGCAGCAAGGTGTGGCCGAACTGTTTGCCGACCTGATAACCAAACCCGGTTGCGCCCAGTGTCGGAATCGACAGCCCGCCGGTGGCGATCACCAGGGATTGGCAATCCAGCGTGCCGAGCGTGGTGTGCAGCCGGTAGCCCGAATCGGTCTTGTCAATCTGCTGCACGGAGGTGTCCATGTGCAGGCTGGCACCGGCCTGACGGCACTCCTCCAGCAGCATCTCCAGAATGTCGCTGGACTTGTTGTCACAGAACAGCTGCCCGAGTTTTTTCTCGTGATACGGCACGCCGTGTTTGGCGACCATCTCGATGAAATCCCATTGGGTGTAGCGCGCCAGTGCGGACTTGCAGAAGTGCTCGTTCTGCGAAAGGAAATTGGCAGGCTCGGTGTACATATTGGTGAAGTTGCAGCGTCCGCCACCCGACATGAGAATCTTCTTGCCGGGTTTGTTGGCGTGATCGATCAGCATCACCTTGCGCCCGCGACTGGCAGCGGTAAACGCACACATCAAACCTGCGGCGCCAGCGCCAATGATTACAACGTCAGTAACGGGCACAGCATGGTCCTCGGGAATCGCCTGCATGGACGCTGCGCGTCCGCTTCTGGAGGTGACGCAGAGCGTCACGGGCTGCATGCCCACGCCGGGGCGTGGGCACGATCACTCTCGGTGGTTTACAAAATCCGCACGCGCAGCGACTTGCCTTTGATCTTGCCGTTGTTCAAGCGCTCAAGCGCCTGTTTGGCCATGCTGCGCTCGACCGCCACGTAGGCCTGGAAGTCGAAGATCGCGATCTTGCCGACGTGCGTGCCCGGAATACCGGCTTCGCCCGTCAGCGCGCCGAGAATGTCGCCCGGACGCAGTTTGTCCTTGCGGCCCGAACCGATGCACAGCGTCGTCATGGCGGGCAGCAGTTTGCCGCCTTCCTTGATGCTCAACTGGTCGTATTGCTGCCAGTTCAACGGTGCTTTCTGCAGCTCTTCAATGGCACGGGCGCGCTGGCTTTCCGACGGTGCGACCAGGCTGACGGCGATGCCTTTCTCGCCTGCACGGCCGGTACGGCCGACGCGGTGGATGTGGATTTCCGAATCGCGTGCCAGCTCGACGTTGATCACCATGTCCAGTGCGTCGATGTCCAGACCGCGTGCGGCCACGTCGGTGGCGACCAGCACCGAGGTGCTGCGGTTGGCGAACATTGCCAGCACCTGATCACGGTCGCGCTGTTCCAGATCGCCATGCAGGCCGACGGCGGACATGCCTTTGGCGGTCAGGTGATCGACGACTTCCTGGACCTGCTGCTTGGTGAAGCAGAACGCGACGCAAGAAGTCGGGCGGAAATGGCCCAGCACCTTGACCACGGCTTCCAGACGCTGCTCTGGGGAAATCTCATAGAAAATCTGCTCGATCTGGCTGTCGGCGTGCAGCGCTTCGACCTTGACGGTCTGCGGATCGCGCATGAACTTCGACGACAGTTGCTTGATGCCGACCGGGTAGGTGGCCGAAAACAGCAGGGTCTGACGGCGCTGCGGGGTCTGTTCGATGATGTCGGCGATGGCGTCGTAGAAGCCCATGTCCAGCATGCGGTCTGCTTCATCGAGGATCAGGGTGTTCAGGCCGTCCAGCACCAGCGAGCCTTTGCGCAAGTGCTGCTGAATGCGGCCCGGCGTACCGACGATGATGTGCGCGCCGTGCTCCAGCGAACCGATCTGCGGGCCGAACGACACGCCGCCACACAGGGTCAGGACCTTGATGTTGTCTTCCGAACGGGCCAGACGACGGATTTCCTTGGCCACCTGATCGGCCAACTCGCGGGTCGGGCACATGACCAGTGCCTGGCAGCCGAAGAAGCGCGGGTTGATCGGGTTCAGCAGCCCGATGCCGAAGGCGGCGGTCTTGCCGCTGCCTGTTTTGGCCTGAGCGATCAGGTCCATGCCCTTGAGAATCACCGGCAGGCTCTGCGCCTGAATCGGTGTCATTTCGGCATAACCAAGCGACTCCAGGTTAGCCAGCATGGCAGCAGACAGGGGCAGAGTATTGAAAGCGGTGTTTGTCACGACGATGGACCTGCAAAACAAAAATGTCGCGCAGTGTATCAGGTCCGGGGATAGGCTCAGATGGCGATGTCGATAAATGGCTGATCGGCGTGCTGATCAGTGCTCGGTGATGATCGTTCCCACGGTCGGAAACGTGTCCGATGCCGGACGAGGCGCGGATCCACTCATGCCACCTTCTTGCGCCCCTCGCCCGCAGGCAGTTGCAGAAAGATCCCCGCGGCGAACATCGCCAGTATGCCGACGCTCAGGAAGGTCATCTGGAATGCGCCCAGTACATTGCTCACCTCGCCTGTCGCCACCTCGTCACTGAAGCCACCCAGCAACGCTGCGGCACTGGCCACCCCAAGGCTCAGCGACAGTTGCGCCACCACGGACAACAGGCTGTTGCCGCTGGCGGCGCTGGCGTCGTCGAGGTCGATCAGCGTTACGGTGTTCATAGCGGTGAACTGCAATGAGTTGACCGCTCCCAACAACCCCAGATGCACCAGCAAAACCCAGTACGGCGTTTGCCCGTCGACCAGTGCCAGGCTGGCCAGCAAAATGCCCAGCAACAGCGTGTTGCCGGTCAGGATAGTGCGATAGCCCATGTGCTCGATGAGCCAGCGCGCCACGGTCTTGGCGAAGATCCCGGCAGCGGCGAGTGGCAGCATGCTCATGCCAGCCTGGGACGGCGAGTAGCCCAGCGCGACCTGTAGCAGCAACGGCACCAGAAACGGCAGGGCGCCGCTGCCCAGTCGAGCGAACAGGTTGCCCATGATGCCGACCGCAAAGGTGCGGGTGCGGAACAGCGACGGTGCGAACAAGGGCGCGTCGATATGCCCGGCCCGCAGCCAGTAGGCCGCCAGGCAGCCCATGCCGGCGAACAGCAGCAACACCACGCGCATGTGCGGCAGGTGCAGCTCGCCCAGGCCTTCCATCGCGATGGTGATCAGCACCATTGCTGCGCCGAACAGCACGAAGCCAACCCCATCGAACCGTGTTCGTCCGCCTCCGGGAATGTCCGGGATGAAGTGCTTGACCGCGTAGCAGCCCAGAATCCCGACCGGAATGTTCAACAGAAAGATCCAGTGCCAGCTCAGGTACTCGACCATCCAGCCACCCATCGTCGGACCGAGCAGTGGACCCACCAGCCCCGGTACGGTGATGAACCCCATGATCCGCACCAGCTCCGAGCGCGGGTACACGCGCAGCACGATCAGCCGCCCGATGGGCACCATCAGCGCGCCGCCCAGCCCTTGAATCACCCGTGCCCCGACCAGCATGCCCAGCGAGTTGGACAGCGCACACAGCAGCGAGCCGAAACTGAACAGCAGAATGGCGCTGAAGAAGATCCGCTTGATGCCGAATCGGTCCGCAATCCAGCCCGAGGCCGGGATCAGCAGTGCGATGGTCAACATGTAGGCGATGACCACCGATTGCATGCGCAGCGGGTCTTCGGCGAGCGATTCGGCCATCGACGGCAAGGCGGTGTTGAGGATCGTGCCGTCCAGGCTTTGCATGAAGAAGGCGATGGCAATGACCCACGGCATCCAGCGCAGGGTCTTGTCGTCCAGTACGTGCGTGGCAGAGTTGCTCATAAGCTCCTTGCTATAACGTGAGGGTCAGTCGGCTGATCAAAGCACCCGGCAATTGAATGGAGCCTGTCTGGCGTTGGCTGTAAGTGCTCGATTGCAGAATGAGTTCTCGCTCGCGGGTCAGGTCTTCAAGGGCACTGCCCAACAAGCTGTAGGCACTGTCGTCGAAGCGCATGGTGCTGACGGGCGCGACGATCTTGCCGTCTTCGACCCAGAACGTGGCGAAACGGGTCATGCCGGTCAGACGAGCGGCAGGCCGGTCCGAGAAGTTCAAATACCAGAGGTTGCTGATGTACAGACCGGTGCCGAGCTTCTGCAACACCTGATCCAGTTCCAGCGAACCCCCTGCAATGTCCAGCGCGCTGGGCCACTCGCCGTAATCCGCGCCATTGGCCTGCAGGTCGTATTCAGCGGCGCTGCTGGAGTCCACCAGTCGTTCGCCTGCTTTGCCCGCCGCGATCAGCGCCAGATCCTTGCGCGGATAACCTTCACGGGAGAACGCCGGAGACAGCGAGCCGCTAACGTTCTCGTCAACGCTGACCAACGCGCTGAAGTGCGTGTCGCCGTTGTACAGCCGCTGCAACGGGCTGTGTTTGCTGGCAATGGCCTGAGCGGAAAACCCGCCCCAACTCAGCATGCCGATGATTTCATCCAGCGCCGCCGGTGCCAGATAGGCGCGGTACTGACCGGGTTCAAGGGTGTGTAGCGGGCGACCGAGATAGGCCAGTTGCTCACGGGCCTGCTCGAAGCGGCGTGTGAACGCCTCGTTGTCCCAGGCGTGACCGGCGTAGTTGGCTTTGACCGCCTGGCCGTTTTCGTGAAACAGGCTCCAGTCGAAGTTGAAGCTGTTGGCCTGATGCCAGCCCTGCGCGCCCCAGGAACTGGCGAAGCCTCGATAAAGAGGGCCAGAGGCATAGAAACCGACCAGATCCAGCCCGTGCGCCAGTTCGCCGATCCGCTCGACGACCTGGCCGCTGTCCGGCAGCGGGCTTTCCTGAACGTTGTTGCTTTGCCAAGGCTGCGTATTGGGCAGCAGATACGGGTCCTTTGACAGCAACGGCAGGGTTTGGCGCAACTGCTGCAAGGCATCGGTCATACGCTGCGTGTCGGTGTCCATGTCGCCGGAAAGGGTCAGTTCCAGGTTCGCGTGGCGGCCGTCATCAATCAGCTTCAGGTTCAGAATGGCTTGCTGCACCTGACCGGCCTGACGCACCTGGCCGTGATTGAAGCGAATGAAGTCCGACGCCTCGGCGTCATACGCCAGCGTGAACTGTTCGCTGGGGCCAATGGCTGCCTTGAGCGCGGCGACCAATGCCTCGAATTGCTGTTGATGAGACATCAGGCGTCACCTCCAAACACATCGACGTTGCTAAAGACACACGCTGGCGTCGCGTGGCCGACCCGGATTGCCTGATTGGGTTCGCCTTTGCCGCAGTTGGGCGTGCCCAGCACTCTGAACGTGCTGGCATCGCCGACTGCGCTAAGGCTTTTCCAGAAACGGGCTGATATCGAGCGGTAGTTGGGATTCTTGACCACGCCTTTCAGTTCGCCGTTTTCGATCAGTTGGCCCCACTCGCAGCCGAACTGGAACTTGTTGCGGGCATCGTCGATGGACCACGAACGGTTGTTAGACATCAGAATGCCGCGCTCAATGCCACCTATCAGACTGGCCATCGATTGGTCACCCGGCTCGATGTTCAGGTTGGCCATGCGGTCGATGGGCGGGCGGTTCCAGCTGCAAGCGCGGCTGTTGGCAACACCGTCCAGGCCGCTGCGGTATTGCGACAGCGCACCGCCAAGCGGGCGTTGCAGCAGGCCGTCTTTGATCAGGAACTGCTTGCTGGCTGCCGTGCCATCGTCGTCGTGTGCGTAGCTGGCCAGTTGCTCGGGGATGTCTGGATCGAAGGTAACGTTGAGCAGGCTGGAGCCGTACTGCAGGGTGCCGAAGTCCGACATTTTGACGAAACTGGTGCCCGCGTAATTGCGCTCGTCACCCAGAATCCGGTCCAGCTCCAACGGGTGCCCGATGGCTTCATGGATCTGCAGCACCATCTGGTCAGGCATCACCAGCAGGTCGCGTGGGCCGGACGGTGTGTTGGGGGCCAGAATCAACTGCATCGCCTCATCGGCGACCTTGGTGGCTGAGCCGATCAAGCCGCAACTGCTCAGCACTTCTACACCGCCCTGCTGACCAAAATTATGGCCACCCAGGCTGCGGGTCTGACTGTCGGCTCCGTCGTAGGCCGTGACGCTCATGCCAGGAAACACAAAGCGCTGCGCCTGACGCAGTTCGGCACCAGCGGTATTGAAGTAGATCTGCTCGACCGTCTCCAGCCCCAGCGTTGCCTGCCAGTTGACCAGCCGTTCGTCTTTCGGAACCGACGTGGATTCGGTCATCAACAGGCCGATGCAATCGCTCAGCGGCGGGAAGGCCTGGTTGAAGTTCGGCGAGAAATAATCGGCCCTGGCCGTGGAAACCGGGTGGGCAGTCAGGTCCAGCAACGCGTGGGGTGCCAGACGCCGGGCCATCGCCTCTGCCTGCTGGAGAGCAGCCTGCAAGCCGTTCTGGGACAGGTCATTGGTCGCGGCATAGGCTTCGACGCCATTGAGGCGCACCGTCAGCATCGCGCCTTCATCCTTAAACAGCGACGGCGGTTCGGCGACGTTCTTGCGCACGCTCAGACGCTGGCCGTTTTGCCGGACATAACGTATGGAAAAGAATTGCGCATCACTCGTGAGGGCAGCAAACCGCTGCTTGAGCTGAGCGGAAAAATCGAACATGCAGACAAGCTCCTTCTTGAGGGCGGTCGGTAAAGTCCGGACGGCCTTGTGGGCCGATTGCCTTGAAGACGGAGATTAACCCGAGGACGGGCGCGCTGCACCCGTTAGGTTGAGATAGACGCTTACGTGACCCGAAAGGACGCTCTGCGCCAGCTTCCGAGTGGGACGCGGAACGTCCCAGGCTGCATGCCCACGCGGAGCGCTCGTCTTTATACATAAGTCCTCATGGAGGAATACGATGCCTGAACGTGGGAGCGGACTTGTCCGCGAATGCTATGTTTCAGACGCTGCATCTTCGTCGGATGTACCCGCTTTCGCGGACAAGCGGAGCGCCGCCCGGTCCGCTCCCTAGGCCGAAATCGTGGCCGTTCCAGAGGCTAATCGCGACTTGTGTATAACGAGCGCTCTGCGTGGTAACGCCTGTCAGGATGCTCTGCGTCCGCTCTTGAGTGGAGCGCAGAGCATCGGCGCGATCATGCTCAATTACGCCTGATGGCTGATCTCACGCAACGGCTTGCCACGCGCTGGCTTGTCGCCGGCCACGAAGTAGTCCGCCGTGCTGCGCGGCAGGGGCTGGCGGCCGCGGATCTTGTCGGCGATTTTCTCGGCGATCATGATCGTTGGCGCGTTCAGGTTGCCGGTGGTGATGATCGGCATGATCGAGGCATCCACCACACGCAGGCTTTGCATGCCATGCACACGGCCCTGTCCATCGACCACGGCCATCTCATCGGTGCCCATCTTGCAGGAACACGACGGATGATAGGCCGTCTCGGCATGTTCACGCACGAACTGGTCCAGCGCCTCATCCGACTGCACATCAATGCCCGGGCTGATTTCTCGGCCACGGTACGGATCCAGCGCAGGCTGCTGCATGATTTCACGGGTCAGGCGGATGCCGTCGCGGAACTCCTGCCAGTCCTGCTCGGAGGCCATGTAATTGAACAGGATGCTCGGGTACTCGCGCGGGTTCTTGGACTTGACGTGTACGCGACCACGGCTTGGCGAGCGCATCGAACCGACGTGAGCCTGGAAACCATGCTCCTGCACGCCCTTGGTTCCGTTGTAGTTAATCGCGACCGGCAGGAAGTGGTACTGAATGTTTGGCCACTCGAACGCTTCGCTCGAACGAATGAAACCACCCGCTTCAAACTGGTTGCTGGCACCGATACCGGTGCCGAGGAACATCCACTCTGCACCAATCGCAGGCTGGTTCCACCACATCAGGGACGGGTAGAGCGACACAGGCTGTGTGCAGGCATATTGAAGGTACATCTCCAGGTGGTCCTGAAGGTTCTGGCCGACGCCTGGCAGGTCATGCACCACTGGAATGTCCAGCTTGTTCAGGAGTTCGGCAGGACCGACGCCGGAGCGTTGCAGGATCTGCGGCGAAGCAATCGCGCCGCCGCACAGCAGGACTTCCTTACGGGCACGGGCTTCGATGCGGGTATCGTTGTCGCCTACCAGATATGCCACGCCGACGGCACGTTTGCCTTCGAACAGAATGCGGTCGGTCAGGGCGTGAGTGACGATGGTCAGCGTCGAGCGTTTTTTCGCTTCATCCAGGTAACCGCGCGCAGTGCTGGCGCGACGGCCTTTAGGCGTCACGGTGCGGTCCATTGGACCGAAACCTTCCTGCTGATAACCATTCAGGTCGTCAGTGCGCGGATAACCGGCCTGCACCCCGGCTTCGACCATCGCGTGGAACAGCGGATTGTTACCGGCTTTCGGTGTGGTCACGCTGACCGGACCTTCACCGCCGTGATAATCGTCGGCGCCGATGTCGCGGGTTTCGGCCTTGCGGAAGTACGGCAGGCAATCCAGGTAGCTCCAGTCTTCCAGACCTGGCTCTTTCGCCCAGCCGTCATAGTCCATCGCGTTGCCACGGATGTAGCACATGCCGTTGATCAGCGACGAGCCACCCAGGCCCTTGCCACGACCGCATTCCATGCGGCGGTTGTTCATGTGCGGCTCAGGCTCGGTCTCGTACGCCCAGTTGTAGCGGCGGCCTTGCAGCGGAAACGCCAGTGCGGCAGGCATCTGGGTACGGAAGTCCAGACGATAGTCCGGGCCACCTGCTTCCAGCAGCAGAACGGTGACGCCTTCGTCTTCGGTCAGACGGGCTGCCAAGGTGTTACCGGCCGAACCGGCACCAATGATGATGTAATCGAATTCCTGGGACATAAATGCGCCCTCTTCAAGGTAGGTGGGGCAAATGCAAATCAGCGCGGGTCGGGTAGCGGATGACTCGACCCCTAGCACCCCATGCTAGTGCGCTACTTGAGGCGGGCCCTTTCACGAGCCAGCAGGCTCGCGAAGGCCTCGCCTCAGACGAAATTCAACTCAACGAACCTCAGAAAACCGAGGCGTAATCACCCAGCTCGATCTGTACCGACTTGATCCGGGTGTACTGGGCCAGCGAACTGATGCCGTTTTCACGACCCACGCCCGACTGCTTGTAACCGCCAACCGGCATTTGCGCCGCCGACTCGCCCCAAGCGTTGATCCAGCAGATACCGGCTTCCAGCAAATGAATCACGCGGTGGGCGCGGTTCAGGTCGCGGGTCACGATGCCAGCGGCCAAGCCAAAATCGGTATCGTTGGCGCGACGCACCACTTCGTCTTCGGTGTCGTAGCCGAGGATGCTCATCACCGGGCCGAAGATCTCTTCGCGCACGATGGTCATTTCGTCGGTGCAATCGGTGAATACCGTCGGCGCGACATACGCGCCCTTGGCGAAGTCACCGCCAGTCAGTCGCTCGCCGCCACACAGCAGGCGTGCGCCCTGTTCCTTGCCCTTGGCGATGTAGCCCAGCACGCTTTCCATGTGCTCGAAACTGACCAACGGGCCGAAGTTGATGTTTTCGTCTTCCGGGTTACCGGCACGAATACGCTTCACGCGCTCAAGGATCTTGGCTTCAAACTCGGCCTTCAGTGCGTTTGGCACAAACACGCGGGTGCCGTTGGTGCAGACCTGACCCGAGCTGTAGAAGTTGGCCATCATCGCAATGTCGGCGGCGCGATCCAGATCGGCGTCGTCGAACACGATCAGCGGCGACTTGCCGCCCAGCTCCATCGTCACTTCCTTGAGCGAAGAGCTCGAAGCGCTGGCCATGACTTTCTTGCCGGTATCGGTGCCGCCGGTGAAGGAGACTTTCTCGATGCGCGGGTGCTCGGTGATCCAGGTGCCAACTTCACGGCCACTGCCCGTCAGCACGTTGAACACGCCATCCGGCACGCCCGCTTCGGTGTAGATTTCGGCCAGTTTCAGTGTGGTCAGCGACGTGACTTCACTTGGTTTGAAGATCATCGCGTTGCCTGCCGCCAGCGCCGGTGCGGATTTCCACAGGGCGATCTGGATCGGGTAGTTCCACGCGCCGATCCCGGCAACGACGCCCAGTGGCTCGCGGCGGGTGTAGACGAACGAGGAGTCACGCAGCGGGATCTGTTCACCTTCGATGGCGGGCACAAGGCCTGCGTAGTACTCCAGCACATCAGCGCCGGTCACGATGTCCACATAGCGGGTTTCGGAGATAGCCTTGCCCGTGTCCAGGGTTTCCAGCGCGGCCAGTTCATCGTTGCGCTCGCGCAGGATGTCCACGGCACGACGCAGGATGCGCGAACGCTCCACGGCAGTCATGGCAGCCCAGATTTTCTGGCCTTTTTCAGCCGCGACCACGGCGCGCTCGACATCTTCCTGGGTGGCGCGCTGGATCTTGGCCAGTACTTCGCCGTTCGCCGGGTTGATGGAGTCAAAGGTCTCGGTGCTGCTGGCATCGACATAGCCGCCGCCGATGTAAAGTTTCTGCAATTCAAAACGGGCCATAAAGTCCTCGCAAATTCAGTGGGGGAGGCGATGACTGATTTCAGTGTGCCGGAAACATCGGGCAACACGGTGATTCAGTCGGTCGGTGATGGCGCTTCGTAAGCACTCAGTTCGCCGATTTCGCCAGTTGAAAGTCCATGTATTCGTAAGCGATCCGTTGCGCTTGCTCGGTGTCGAATGCATCGCCTGACAACGCGCCTCTCAGCCACAACCCATCTATCAGGGCTGCAAGCCCGCGGGCCGCGTTGCGTGCTTGTTCCGGCGGCAATGCGCGGCGGAACTGACAGCACAGGTTCGAGTACAGGCGATGATCATTGATGCGCTGCAAACGGTGCAGCGACGGGTGATGCATGCTGGTTGCCCAGAAGGCGAGCCAGGTTTTCATGGCCGGGCCGTTGACCTGGCTAGCGTCGAAGTTGCCTTCGATGATCACTTGCAGATGCGCACGTGGGCTGTCGTCGGTCAGGGCCTGGCGGCGATCTCTGACGGTCTGGATCAGTGCGTTCATCAGATGGCGCATGGTGGCTGCGATCAGGCCGTTCTTGTCCTGAAAGTAGTGACTGATGATGCCGTTCGACACACCCGCAAGACGGGCGATCAACGCAATGCTGGCGTCGCCCATGCCAACCTGATCGACCGCGGTAAGCGTGGCCTGGATCAACTGTTGGCGGCGGATGGGTTGCATACCGACCTTTGGCATAAACGCGATTCTCCCGAGTGGCTGAAGTGATCGTTATACCGAAATGGCTGGCACAGTCTAAAGATTTTTGATTGAACGATCAATCAATAAAAAATAGCGGACGTTCGAAAACTCTTCTGAAATTGGATGGGGAAGCTTGGATTTCTGGAAGGAACTGAGGCTGTGGGAGCGAGCTCGCTCGCGAAAAACCATGCATCAGGCGAAAAGTCCCGACTGGATTCACTGGCCTCTTCGCGAGCAAGCTCGCTCCCACAGATTCTCTGTTTACTGCGCGCCGGCTATACGCTCCTTCAACCGTGATTCTTGCCCAGCAATGCGTGATACAGCTCGGTATCACCCAGAATGCCGACGACCTGGTCGCCATCCTGAAGCACCAGTTTGTTACCGGTCTGGTAGCGGATTTGCAAGGCGTCGCGCATGCCGATGTTGGAGTGCACGAGGGTCGGGCGGCGGTCGAGGGTGTTGACGTCCTGACCAGGTGTCCAGTTTTGCAGGTCCAGCGAGTCGGTGCCCTGGCGTGCGCTTTTGATGACATTGCCGTCGGCCAGGTCCAGCCAGGAATCGCCACCCGGGTCCAGGCACAGCGAGCCATTCACCCGGGTGCATTGATCGACCGTGCGCATCAGGCTGCGGCCGCACAGCACATTCAGCGGGTTGGTATGAGCGACAAACGTGCGCACGTATTCATCCGCCGGGTTGAGCACGATCTGCTCTGGCACGCTGTATTGAACGATGCGACCGTCTTTCATGATCGCGATGCGGCTGCCCAGTTTCAGCGCCTCATCCAGGTCATGGCTGACGAACACGATGGTCTTGCTCAGCTTGCTTTGCAGTGCCAACAGCTCATCTTGCAGGCCTTGGCGGATCAACGGGTCAAGCGCCGAGAACGGTTCGTCCATCAGCAGGATGTCGGCGTCCATCGCCAATGCGCGGGCCAGGCCCACACGCTGCTGCATACCGCCGGAAAGTTCGTCCGGTTTCTTGTTGCGCCACTGCGTCAGGCCGACCAGTTCGAGCTTCTCGTCCACCAGCTTGCGCCGTTCCTTTTCAGGACGACCCTGCATTTCGAGGCCGAAACTGATGTTTTCGCGCACGGTCAGCCAAGGCATCAGGGCGAACTTCTGGAAGACCATCGCAATACGCTTGGTGCGCATCATTTTCAGTTCTGCCGCTGTGCAGTTGGCGATGTTGATCTGCGAGCCTTCATGCTCGACGAACAGCGAGCCGCGGCTCACGGTGTTGAGCCCGTTGATGCAGCGCAGCAGGCTGGATTTGCCGGAGCCGGACAGGCCCATCAAGACGCAGATTTCGCCTTTCTCGATTTCCAGGGTGGCGTTTTCCACGCCCACGATCTGCCCGGTTTTCTTGAGGATCTGGTCACGCGTCAGGCCTTCATCCAGCAGCTTGAGGGCCTCACGCGGATCCTTGGAGAAGATGACGTCTACCTTGTCGAATTTGATGATACTCATGCGTCGGACCCTACCTTGGCTTCGGGTTGCTTGCAGATGCGGTCGAGCATGATGGCCAACAATACGATTGCCAGGCCTGCTTCGAAGCCCAGTGCGATATCAGCGGTGTTCAATGCATTGACCACAGGTTTGCCCAAGCCGTCGGCACCGACCAGCGCGGCGATCACCACCATCGACAACGACAGCATGATGCACTGGGTGATACCGGCCGCGATGCTTGGCATGGCGTAGGGCAGTTCGATTCGTGTCAGCAGCTGGCGGCGTGAAGAACCGAAGGCCTTGCCCGCGTCGAGCAGTTCCTGGGGCACGTCGCGGATGCCCAGGTAGGTCAGGCGAATCGGCGCGGCGATGGCGAACACCACCGTCGAAATCAGACCGGGCACCACGCCCAGGCCGAACAGCGTCAGGGTCGGAATCAGATAAACGAAAGTGGGCACCGTCTGCATCAGATCGAGCAGCGGGCGGATGACCGTGTAGAACATCGGTTTATGCGCGGCAATGATGCCCAGCGGCACGCCGATCACGACACAGACCATCGTGGCGAACAGCACTTGCGCCAGGGTCTCCATCGTTTCCTGCCAGTAATGCAGGTTCAGGATCAGCAGGAACGAGAGGATGACGAACACCGTCAAGCCCCATTTGCGCTGGATGAAGTGCGCGAGGGCGGCGATGAGGCCGATCAGTACCAGCGGGTTGAACCAGGTGAGGGCGAAGGTCAGCCCGTGGATCATCATTTCCAGTGTCGAGGCAATCGCATCGAAGTAGTCGGCGCCATTTTGCGTCAACCAGTCGACGAACGCGGCGATGTACTCGCCCAAAGGGATTTTATGATCAGTCAGCATGATAGTGATTGTCCGCTTGCGGGAGAAAGTGAGGACTGCAGGCGGGTCGAGCCCGCCTGCAGTCGGCTTACTGGGTCAGCTTGGCTTTGGCTGCGTCCAACCCCGGTTTGCCGTCAACAGTGGTCACACCCGCGAGCCAGGTATCGAGCACTTGAGGGTTCTTCTTCAGCCACGCCTTGGCAGCGGCATCCGGCTTCATCTTGTCTTCCAGCACGTTACCCATCAGCGTGCTTTCCATGTCCAGGGTGAACGACAGGTTCTTGAGCAACTGGCCTACGTTGCTGCATTCCTGGGTATAGCCCTTGCGCGTGTTGGTGTAGATGGTTGCCTGGCCGTAGTTGGGGCCGAAGAACTCGTCGCCACCGGTCAGGTACTTCATCTTGAAGCGCTTGTTCATCGGGTGCGGTTCCCAGCCCAGGAACACCACGTCGGTGTCGCGACGGGTCGCACGGTCAACCTGCGACAGCATGCCGGCTTCGCTGGACTCGACCACTTTGAAACCTGCGTCTTTCAGGCCGAAAGCGTTCTTGTCGATCATGCTCTGGATCAGACGATTGCCGTCGTTGCCCGGCTCGATGCCGTAGATCTTGCCGCCCAGTTCCTTCTTGAACTTGGCAATGTCGGAAAAATCTTTCAGGCCCTTGTTGTAGAGCGCTTCCGGTACGGCGAGGGTGTACTTGGCGTTTTCCAGGTTGGCTCGAACGGTTTCGACGGTGCCTGCTTCGCGATAGGCCTTGATGTCGTTTTCCATCGTCGGCATCCAATTTCCCAGGAACACGTCCATGTTCTTGCCATCCGCCAGCGACTTGTAGGTCACGGGAACGGAAATCATGGTGGTTTTGGTCTTGTAGCCGAGGGATTCGAGTACAGCGCTGGTGACGGCGGTGGTCACGGTGATGTCGGTCCAGCCGACATCGGAGAAGTTCACGGTATGACAGGCTTCTGGTTCAGCGGCCTGTGCCAGCACCGGTAAACAGAGCGTGGCGGCCAACAGCAACGGTTTGGAACCTTTCATGGGTGGACTCCTTTAAGTTTCTTCTTGGTCACCTGCCCGGCCTCAGAAGAGGCGAGCACTGACGCGACTTATGGGTTGGCTATGCATTTCGCGAAGCCCCAACACTGCGCCCGGCGATCGAGGTGAGGCCGATCATGTAACAGGGGAAATCAAACGCATACTGGGGGCGTCGTATCCAGTACAGGAGGAGTCGCATCCAGTGTGCGCAAGGTCGCTTACAGATTTATTCCATCGTGCAAGCGCACTTCTGCAGGGTGGAGCCGCCAGAAAACGGCCAAAAACGTTTGCTGGTCGCGCGGCTCGAAGCCTTTGGCGCTGGTCGGTATGAGCGTGTCGGTGCCAGGCGTCGAGCGCGTGCGCAATGGCTCATGCTGCGGGCAATGCGGCTCCAGCGTAGCAGAGCCGGAGGCAGGCTCTCGGTCCTGGAAAGCCTCGTCACTCACTCGTTTGATGGCGAGCAGCGCGTCCGCGAAAGCGGTCTTTTTGAGGGGGTTAACCGAGGTTAGTTCCGGAGTGGAGGGGGCATTGCCGTTTTTAGACGTCAATCGCCTGCTCGATTTTTGAACACCTCGCTTCCCGACCGCCACCTTTTAGCGCGTGAGCGAGCGATGGCCAATGGCTCTGTCCCCTGTGCTTTGAGTAGCACTTCCCACGTGCCCTGTTTCTGTGTATTTCCTTCAGGTGCTACCGAATTGCTCATCCCGCGTGGCCATGACGGGCCTCACGGTCGCAAACAGACAGGTACGTCGCGACCGGGCAGACGCATCGCGACGTCGTTTTCAGGGGTTATTGAATACCTGATCAAGTTCAGGCATGGGATTTGCGATGTCTTTGCAAAGCCCGGTATTGATGAGGGCCATAACAAGAGCCTCGCCTGAAGCCGACCCCGCCACGTGAAAGGAGATAGTGTGATGACATCGTTCAATCAAGGGACTCAACCCCAGAACCGCGCCCCGCAATCCATCGGTTTTCTGCTGCTGGATAACTTCACACTGATCTCCCTCGCTTCGGCGGTAGAACCCCTGCGTATGGCCAATCAGCTGTCGGGCCGTGAGCTGTATCGATGGACCACGCTGAGTCTGGACGGTGGCCAGGTCTGGGCCAGCGACGGCCTGCAGATCACCCCGGACGCTGCGATGCAGCAAGCGCCGGTCATGGACACGGTTATCGTCTGTGGCGGTGTCGGCATTCAGCGTACCGTGACTCGCGAACACGTGAGCTGGCTGCAAAGTCAGGCGCGTCAGTCCCGTCGTCTGGGCGCGGTGTGTACGGGCAGTTGGGCGCTGGCCTGTGCCGGTCTGCTGGACGGTTTCGATTGCAGCGTGCACTGGGAATGCCTGGCTTCCATGCAGGAAGCCTTCCCTCGGGTGGCGATGAGCACGCGCCTGTTCACCCTGGACCGCAACCGTTTCACCAGCTCCGGCGGCACTGCGCCGCTGGACATGATGCTGCACTTGATCAGCCGTGATCATGGCCGCGAACTGTCGGCGGCGATTTCCGAGATGTTTGTCTACGAGCGCATTCGCAACGAGCAGGATCATCAGCGCGTGCCGCTCAAACACATGCTGGGCACCAATCAGCCCAAGCTTCAGGAGATCGTGGCGCTGATGGAGGCCAATCTCGAAGAGCCCATCGACCTCGACGAACTGGCCGTCTACGTTGCGGTTTCCCGCCGGCAGCTGGAGCGGTTGTTCCAGAAATACCTGCACTGCTCGCCGTCGCGCTATTACCTCAAACTGCGCCTGATCCGGGCCAGGCAATTGCTCAAGCAGACGCCCATGTCGATCATTGAAGTGGCGTCGGTCTGCGGCTTTGTTTCCACGCCGCACTTTTCCAAGTGCTACCGCGAATACTTCGGCATCCCGCCGCGCGACGAGCGCGTAGGCTCCAACACAGCACAGCAAGTCGCCATGATGCCGATCCCGCAGGCAATGGTACTGGCACCGCTGTCAGGGCCGATGTCGGCACTGAGCCAGGCGCGCAATGAATCGACATTTGCGAGTGTCAGGCTGTAGAACGCCGATCAGACGCAAGACCTGACGCAGAGCGTCCTGAGCGGCATACCCACGCAGAGCATAGCAACGATCATCTTGAGCACGCCGCCCGTGACGCTCTGCGTCACATTCCCTAGTGGACGCAGGGCGTTGGCAGGGCGTTGATTAAAGGCTGAACCGCCCAACCATGCTGTTCAAGTCGACCGCCAGGCGCGACAGCTCGGTGCTGGCTGCGCTGGTCTGGTTGGCGCCGGTGGTGGACTGGGCGGACAGGTCGCGGATGTTGACCAGGTTGCGGTCCACTTCACGCGCCACTTGTGCCTGTTCTTCCGCCGCACTGGCGATCACCAGATTGCGCTCGTTGATCTCTTCCACCGCGCTGTTGATGGTGTCCAGCGCAAGGCCCGCGCCTTTGGCAATGCTCAAGGTCGATTCGGCGCGCTCGGTGCTGTTTCGCATCGAGCTGACCGCTTGCTCCGTACCGCCCTGAATGCTGCCGATCATGCGTTCGATTTCGCTGGTCGACTGTTGGGTGCGATGGGCGAGGGCGCGAACCTCATCAGCCACTACTGCAAACCCACGGCCGGCTTCACCCGCACGCGCAGCCTCGATGGCAGCGTTCAGCGCCAGCAGGTTGGTCTGATCTGCCAAGCCTCGAATCACGTCCAGCACCTTGCCGATGTCGCGGGATTCATTGGCCAGATTGCCGATCAGCTCTGCGGTTTCCTTCACATCGCCGCTCATGCGCTCAATGGCATTGACCGTTTCCAATACCAGATCGCGTCCGTCGCCTGCCGAAGCGGTGGCGTTGCGTGACGCTTCGGAGGTGCTGGTCGCGTTGCGCGCCACTTCTTCCACTGCGCTGGTCATCTCGTTGACCGCCGTGGCGGCCTGCTCGATTTCGTCGTTCTGCTGCACCAGTCCGCGTGCGCTTTCGTCGGTCACCGCGTTCAGCTCTTCGGCGGCAGACGCCAGCTGTGTGGCCGAGCCGGAAATACGCTGCAGGGTATCGCGCAGCTTGTCCTGCATGGTTTTCATCGCTTGCAGCAGACGACCGGCCTCATCGGTGCCGTCCACGTTGATCGGCTGCGTCAGGTTGCCTTGGGCAATGGTTTCGGCGGCAGTCAATGCAGCTGCTATGGGCGTGGTGATGCTTTTGATCAGCATCCAGGCGAACACGAGGGTCAGCAGCGTGGCGGCTATCAACAAACCGATGACCCTGTTGAACGCCGACTCGTACTCTTCGGCTGCCTGCTTCTTCACCTGCATCAATTGCGCGGTGTTGATGTCGACGAGCTTGATCAGTACGGCGTTCATCTGGTCAGAGTTACTGAGCATGTCTTTGTTAAGCAGGTCCTGCAGCTCATCAACCTTGTTGGCAAGCGTCAGGGTTTTCATGCGCGATTCAAGATCACGGTACTGCCCGAGCAATTGGACGTACTGGTTGTAAAGCGCTCGCTCATTCGGGTCGCTGATCAGCTTCTCGTAAATGGCCTGGGCATCGTTGATCTGCTTGTTGCGCATGGCCAGCAATTCGATGGTCTTTTGCTGAATCTCCGGCTCGCGATTGACCAGCAGGCGGTAGGACAAAACCCGCAGACGGATACTGACTTCCGCAAAGCGATCCAGGCTTTTGATGCTAGGCACGTTATTGTCGGCGAGCACTTCGGTCGCGCCGCGAATCTTGCTCATCTGCGACAGGGCGACAACACCGAGGATCAGCATCAGCGCGCCGATCATGGCAAACCCAAGAAAGGCGCGCGGGGCGATATTCATATTGCGAAGGGACATAGATGGCTTCCAGAGTCAGAGTGCGCATTCCATGCGACAGAAACAAAACGTAACGTGAGTGGGGGCCTATCGGTCAGATGTCTGAACACTTGAGCGCTGTGTTCCAATCCGCGCCGCCCGTTTCATGACGTTTTTTTCACGCTGACGGTTTTACAGTCGCAACGCCTTGAAAATACTGACTGCCGGGGCTTCTGGCCCACAGAGTGGTGCCCTGCGGCTGTGCGTTTTTGTCGCAGGCGGGAACGGTCTGACGAACAGCCGGAACAAGGCCTCATTATCGTAGTCACAAGGCCCCCATGCGTTCCGTTATCGACGTGTCCATGACGTAAGACGCCCGCGCCCAAGGGCCTGGACGCTGGCATGCGCAGTGACTTTTCTTTATCGTGTGCGCCCGTTGAAATTTGCTTGAGTAATCAAAATGTTGGAAGCCTCCCTAAGCCAGTTGGAACACCTTGTCGGTGACCTGGTACACCAGAACCAGAACCTGCAGGAAACGAACGCCCAGCTCACCGCAGAGTTGGCAAAAGTCAGGGACGAAAACGACAGTTTGCAGCTGAGTCTGATGGAACAGGAAGAAAAGCAGGGCAGCACCGCCGCCCGTATTCAGGCACTGGTTGATCGGGCAACCAGCGCCAGCGCTGTCGGCGCATGAGCTTCGACCGAGACGGGGTGACCGTCCTTTCGATCCTGGGCAATCAATACTCGGTAAAAGCCCCGGAAGGCGAGGACGTCAAACTCCTCCAGGCCGCCGCCATGCTCAACGCCTCGCTGGCCGATACCAAACGCAAATACCCGACCCTCATCGGCGACCGCCTGCTCGTGCTGGCCGCGCTGAACCTGTGCTCCCAACAGATCGACCTGAAAGACAAGCACAAGGGCGAGCTGGCGCGGTATGAAGATCAAGTCAGTGCGACGGTTGAAGTGATTGCCAAGACGCTTTCGCAGGGTTGAGGGCTGGCTCGCCGCAGACACGGGACCTTGGGGAGCGGCTTGCAGGATAGCGTCAGTTCAGTCACTTGCCTGTGGCCTGGACCACCGCTTCGCCGGCGAGCCGCCTCCCACACGATGACGTTTCGTCAGTAGGGTCCGTGTTGTGTGAGGACGCGCTCCGCGTCACACCCGATTCAGCCCTGACTCTGTCTGTATGCCGCCAATGCAGGCAGCAGTTGCTGGTCTATGGCTTGGCGCACGGCAGGGAGGATGGTGGCGCTGCCGGTCAGGAGTTGTTCGACCAGACGCCGAAGTGCGGTGGCGCGCTCTGCGTTGAGGCCGCGCACCACGTGGGCGCAGGCCTGTTCGGCTGTGGCGCCGCCGGGCATCTCGAAGCCTAGCGCCCTGAATTGGCCAATCAGGTCTTCTTGATCAATCAGGTCCGCGTGCATCATGGCGTGTCTTTCCTTGTTCGAATGTGCCTCGATTCTGGTAGCAGCCTTACGCTCGGGCAACCCTATTGTCTCGCCAATGGCCGGATTGGCTAAGAGCGTGTCGTTTTCAGTGGGTGGACAGGCTGTCCAGCGTCTGGTCCACCATGACCTTGGCCATTTCGGCCAGGTGCATGATCGTCAACGTAAGGTCGCGCTGGGCGCCGCTCATGCTGTCGCTGAATTCATAGGCGCTGGTCACTGCGCAGCGCAGCAGGTCGCTGGCGTGCATGAGCGCGTCTTCATGGCTCATGGTGGGATTGGCTCGGAAGGCGGGTGGATCGGGGACGATTTTTAGCATGTGATGTATCTCCTGAAACTCTCATAGAAGACCATCACCTTCGGCTACTAAACGAGGGTGGTGATCATGCGCAGGTAGTAGCCCGGTCCAGGAACCCGGTGCATCCGAAGATGCCCCACGCACGACCACCATAAAATGCAGGCCGTAAAAAAGCGCCTTGCACAAGGTGGCGCATTGCGCCTGGAGAACGAGGGCTACTACTCCTCATCGCTGAATTTGCAGCGACCGGCGCAGAGTAGTGACCAGGATCGACAGGCACAAGGGCTCGGGAGTTTCTCGGAAACGTCCTGCAAAGGAAAGGGACAGATCCCGCAAATACGTTACAAATTCTTGTTCACCGCTCAGTTTTGCTAAACTGCGCAGCCTTCCAGGAGCTGCCATGAATTACCGTCACGCCTACCACGCTGGCAACCACGCCGACGTGTTCAAACACATCGCACTGACTCGCTTGATCGCCCTCATGGCGCGCAAGGAGCAGCCGTTCGCCTATCTCGACACCCACGCAGGCCTTGGGCTGTACGACCTGAAAGGCGATCAGGCCACCCGTACCGGCGAATGGCTGGAAGGCATTGGCCGTTTGTGGGACGCGTCAGACGTGCCTGCTTTAGCTGCCGATTACCTGCAAGTGCTGCACGACATGAACCCGGAGGGTGAACTGCGCTACTACCCCGGCTCCCCCGAGCTGGCCCGTCGCCTGACCCGTGAACGCGAGCGTGTACTGCTTAATGAGAAGCACCCCGAAGACGGCCGTCTGCTCAAAGAAAACATGAAGGGTGATCGTCGCGTCGCCGTTCACCTGGGCGAAGGCTGGCATGTGCCGCGTGCATTGCTGCCGGTTGCCGAGAAGCGTGCGGTGATGCTCATCGATCCACCCTTCGAGCAGCTCGATGAAATGAAGCGCTGCGCCGTGGCGCTGAAGGAAACCATTGGACGCATGCGCCAGACAGTGGCGGCGATCTGGTATCCGATCAAGGACCCGCGCCTGCTCAGACGCTTCTATCAGGACCTCGCTGAAACCGGCGCGCCCAAGCTGCTGCGCGTCGAACTGTACGTCCATCCGCTGGACACACCGGCCAGCCTGAACGGCTCCGGCCTGGCCATCGCCAACCCGCCGTGGGGGCTTGAAGAAGAACTGCGCGAGCTGATGCCCTACCTGGCCGACAAACTGGGTCAGACACAGGGCGGCTGGAAGATGGATTGGTTGATTGCGGAGTGATGGAGTGCGCAATGATTGATCGTTACCACGCTCCAGCGTGGTAACGCCTCTCGGGACGCTCCGCGTCCGGGGACACGGTTAGAAGGGGTATATAAGGATGTGACGCGCAGCGTCACGGGATGCGTGCCCACGCGGAGCGTCGGCACGATCACCCACTGCATAGCCGTCAGATGTACCAGCCTTTTCGCGGACAGGTCCGCTCCACCGGTATGCAGTCAGGGCACGATCAGTACCTGGCCTCAAGCCGGCAGACAAACCCCGGTGCCGCCCAGGCCGCAATAGCCCTGCGGATTCTTCGCCAGGTACTGCTGGTGATACGCCTCGGCGAAGAACACTGTCGGCGCCTCTTCGATTTCAGTAGTGATCCCGCCCAGCCCGGCCTTGCTCAGTTCAGCCTGAAACGCTTCGGCGCTGGCTTTGGCGGCGTCGAGTTGTTCAGGCATCGTGCAGTAGATCACCGAGCGGTATTGCGTGCCGATGTCGTTGCCTTGGCGCATGCCCTGAGTCGGGTTATGGGCTTCCCAGAACACTTTGAGCAGCGACTCATAGCTGATTTTCTCGGGCTCGTAGACAACCAGCACCACTTCGGTGTGGCCTGTCAGGCCGGAGCAGACTTCTTCGTAGGTCGGGTTCGGCGTGAAGCCGCCCGCATAGCCTACGGCCGTGCTCACCACACCTTCCTGTTGCCACAGGCGGCGTTCGGCGCCCCAGAAGCAACCCATGCCGAAGATGGCGAATTCCACATTGTTGGAGAACGGCCCCAACAGTGGGTTGCCGTTGACGTAATGGGTTTCCGGGAGCGCCATTGGGGTTTCACGACCCGGCAGTGCTTGTTCGGCGGTAGGCAGTACGTTTTTATTCACTAGAATTTCCGAGCGCAAAGTCATGAACCATATCCTCTCGTTTAGAGACAGGCAGCAGGGGCCAGGACGGATGAATACAAGTACATAGGTCCCGTTACACGCAGAAACAAGAGCTGCCGTGTAAAAACAGACCGACAGTGTGCCCGACAGTGAAGGGCTCAGGAAGGGGTGGTCAGGCGGACGGTCGGCGCGGGTAACGTTGCAGTTTCTGGATTAGCTCTTCGCCGGGGATGGGCTTGTCGAACAGATAACCCTGTCCGACGTCGCAGCGGTGGCGGCGCAGGAAGGCCAATTGAGCTGCGGTTTCAATGCCCTCGGCCACGACCTTGAGCTTGAGGTTGTGCGCCATTGCAATGACCGCCGAGGTGATTTCCATGTCGTCTTCATCATCCGGAATGTCGCGGATGAAGCTGCGATCGATCTTGATCACATCGATGGGAAATTTTTTCAAATAGCTGAACGACGAGTATCCGGTGCCGAAGTCGTCCATCGCCAGCGACAGGCCGAGCTTTTTCAGCGAGTCCAACTGCTGGCGTGTGTCCTCGGTGGCTTCCAGCAACAGGCCTTCGGTCAGCTCCAGTTCCAGCAGCGACGGGTCGAGCGCTTCCTCTTTGAGGATCGAGGCAATCGAGGACACCAGGTCCGGGTCGGAGAACTGTTTGGGCGAGACGTTGATGGCCACCTGAAGATTGCCGAAACCGGCGGCGGTCAGGTCCTTGCTCATGCGGCAAGACTGGCGAGCCACCCATTTGCCGATCGGGATGATCAGGCCGGTTTCTTCCGCCACGCTGATGAACTGGTCAGGACGAATCATGCCCTTCTCGGGGTGATTCCAGCGCAGCAACGCTTCCATACCGATCAAGCGGCCCGTCAGCAGGCAGAGTTTGGGCTGATAGAAGACTTCCAGCTCGTTTTGCGTCAGGGCGCGACGCAGGTTGTTCTCCACGAACAGCTTATAGCTGGCCTCGGCGTTCAGCGCTTCGGTGAACACTTGTACCTGATGCTTGCCGTTGGCCTTGGCCTTGTGCAGCGCCAGACCTGCGTTCTTCATCAGGGTTTGCGGGTCGCGTCCGTGCAGAGGCGCACAGGCGAGCCCGACGGAGCCGGTGACGCTGATCAACTGGTTATCGACGAACATCGGCTTGTCCAGCGTCGCCAGTACCTGGCTGGCGATGGCCTGGCCTGCCTCCTGATCGGTGTGGTCGAGCAGGACCGCGAACTCGTTACTGGCAAAACGCGCCAGGACGTCAGTCGGGCTCAACGTGTTGCGCAGGCGGCGTGCGAGGCTGATCAGCAGCTTGTCGCCGGTCTGGTGGCCCAGGCTGTCGTTGATGCGCTTGAAGTTGTCGATGTCGACCAACAGCAGGCTCATGGGCGTGTCGGTGTCACGGCCGAAACGCTCATCCAGGTTGCGAATGAACGCGGGTCGATTGCCCAGATTGGTCAGGTTGTCGGTGTAGGCAAGGCGCTCGATTCGCTGTTGCGCGAGCTTGCTTTGCGTAATGTCTTCGTAGATGCCTATGTAATGCGTCAGCTCCCGGTTGTCGCCGTAGACTTTGGAGATCGACAATTGGCTCCAGTACGGTTCCAGGTTCTTGCGACGGCTCTTGAACTCGCCCTGCCAACTGTTGCTCGTGGTCAGGCTGGAATTGGCTTCCAGTAACAGCTCGTTGAGATTCTCCAGCGCCGGCAGCTCCGACAGCTTGCGGCCAGCCACTTCTTCGGAGCTGTACTGAGTGATGGCCGTGAAGCTTGGGTTGACGTACTCGACCACGCCGTCGCAATTGACCAGCAGAAAAGCGTTGGCGCTTTGCTCGACCGCGCGCTGAAACAAGTGCAGCGCATTGGTCGCGGCGCGTCGGTTGAGGTTGTTGATGACCTGCGCGAACTGGTCGGCCAGCTCGCCGGCGAAGGCGATCTCGTCGGACTGCCATTCGCGTGTGGCGCCGGTCTGCTCCAGGCACAGCACGCCCACCACCTGGCCATCGATGCGAATGCTCGCGTCGAGAATGGCGTTGACCTGCATCGGGTAGAGGATTTCGGCCATCTCCCGGGTGCGAGGATCGGACTGGGCGTTGGCCGCGTCAATGGCTCGGCTGGTGTGCAGCGCCTGCAAGTAGTTGGGGTAGGGGCTGATATCGACGATTGAGCGAGGCTTATAACTGCCCGTTTCACGGCAATAATCGGCAATCGGCTCCAGGCACGTGTCGTTGAGGTTCCAGATGCAGACGCGATCGACGTCATAGATGTCGCAGGCGCTTTTGGTGATCAGCTCTGCGGCTTCCAGCAAGGTGTTGGTGGTCGTGTAGCGGTGGCGCGTCAGGCGCAGGATCAGGTCCTGCTGGGCGCGTACACGCTCCAGATGCGCGTACTGGTCACGCTGGGCGCGCTGGTTGAGCTCCAGCGCGATTTGCAGGCGCGAGTTGCGTGTTTCAAGGTCGCTGTCGACTGGCGGCTCGTCTTCTGCGAGCGAGGCTTCGACGATGAGCAGGTAACCGCGCAGAAGGTGACGATTGTGCTGCTTGTAGGCTTCGCCGATTTCCAGCAGGGCGAGCGGGCCTTTGGGGGTGTGCAGCGTGTAGCGAATCGAATAATTGTTGGACGTGGCCAGTTGCAGCTGCACCTCGTCGTGCAACTGATAGCGCGCTTCAGGCTCCATCAGGCTGGCGTAGGGTGATCCAATCAGGGCGCAGAGATCCACGGCAGACAGGCCGAACTGTTTTTCACAGTTAGCGTCGAGGTACAACAGCGCCCAATTGGCTTCATTAAGCCGCTCGAAACGCAGCATGCCCAGGCGCGAAGGCACGGGCAATTGCGTCACTACCTCGGCTGCGGATCTACCGGCAGCATCGGTCTGGCTCTTCATCAACAAATTCGCTTCCGGAATACTGATTGCGTTGGGCCAAAGGCCTGCATACGCGTATGGCAAGGTTGCATCATGCAGGTCAGGCTTACAAGAGACTGCGGTGGCTTAGTGCTATAAAAGTGTCGGCCGCAAGGGCCAGATCTTCAGCGCAGGTGGTCGGATAGGCGAAACGATTCAGTTTTGAGGGGTAAAAGGCCTGCCTTTAGAGGGGAATAGTCGCGCATAAGGCAGCCGATAGCTCGTGAAACTAATCGGTTAAACGTGCAGACGTTAGCGTTTCGCGTCATCTTGCGACGGGACGCACGATCATCATGGTCAGGCGGCCAGTGAGGCGCTGCTTCATATCGACGGTCACGAACCAGCAGGCAAAAAAAAGCCCCGCTTGAAGGCGGGGTTGAGGTTCGAGCGTGGCAGCTCGTAAACACGTGCGGCAAGGCCCGCCGTGAGGCGGGCCTGCTCGGGCTTACAGCAGGATTGTGCGGATGTCCGCCAGCAATTCGCTCAAGCGCTTGGTGAAGCGGGCAGCGGCCGCGCCGTTGATCACGCGGTGATCGTAAGACAGCGACAGAGGCAGCATCAGTTTTGGCTGGAAGGCTTTACCGTCCCAGACAGGCTGGATGGTGGCCTTGGAAACACCCAGGATCGCCACTTCCGGCGCGTTGACGATTGGCGTGAAGCCAGTGCCGCCAATGTGACCGAGGCTGGAGATGGTGAAGCAGGCGCCTTGCATGTCGTTGGCGGTCAGCTTCTTGGTACGGGCCTTTTCAGCCAGTGCAGCAGCTTCGGCAGCCAGTTGCAGCAGGCTCTTCTGATCGACGTCGCGGATGACCGGGACCAGCAGGCCGTCCGGGGTGTCCACGGCAAAGCCGATGTGCACGTACTTCTTGCGGATCACCGCCTTGCCGCTAGGTGCCAGCGAGGCGTTGAAGTCCGGCAGTTCCTTGAGCAGGTGTGCGCAGGACTTGAGCAACAAAGGCAGCACGGTCAGCTTGACGCCAGCCTTCTCGGCAGCGCCTTTCTGCGCGACGCGGAAAGCTTCCAGTTCGGTGATGTCGGCCTGGTCGAATTGCGTGACGTGCGGGATGTTCAGCCAGCTGCGGTGCAGACCGGTTGCGCCCAGTTGCATCAGGCGTGTCATCGGCACTTCTTCGATTTCGCCGAAACGGCTGAAGTCGACTTCCGGGATCGGCTGGATGCCCATGCCGCCGCTTGCGCCGCCAGCTGGTGCTTGCTTGGCCTTCTGCATCATGGCCTTGACGTAAGCCTGAACGTCTTCCTTCAGCACTCGGCCGTGTGGGCCGGAGGCGCTGACCGCGTTCAGCTCGACGCCGAATTCGCGGGCCAGTTGACGCACCGCCGGGCCTGCGTGGACCTTGGCGCCGTCTTTGGCCGGAGCAGCCGGTGCTGGCGCGGCGTCTGCCTTGGGAGCAGGTGCTGCGGCCGGAGCCGGTGCGGCTTCAGTCTTGGCCGGTGCTGCCGCCGGTGCGCTGGCTGCCGGAGCAGGGGCTGCGGCCGGTGCTGCGCCTTCGACTTTCAGCTTGAGGATCAGGTCGCCGGTGCCGACTTCCTGGTCCAGCTTGACTTCGATGCTTTCGACCACGCCCGCTGCCGGAGAGGGAATCTCCATGCTGGCCTTGTCGGATTCCAGGGTGATCAGTGATTGATCGGCCTGGATGCTGTCGCCGACCTTGACCATCAGTTCGATGATCTTGGCCTTGCCCGACGAACCGATGTCCGGCACGTGGATGTCCTGAACCGAAGCGGCAGCGGCAGGCGCTGGTGCGGCGGCTGGTGCAGGTGCGGCTTCAGCCGGTTTTTCGGCAGCAGCCGGGGCAGCAGCAGGCGCGGCCTCGGCCGGCGCGGCAGCAGCCTCGCCTTCGATTTCCAGCTCGAACAACTCGTCGCCTTCTTTCAGGCGGTCGCCCAGCTTGACCTTCATGGCCTTGATCACGCCCGCCTTGGGAGCAGGGATTTCCATGCTTGCCTTGTCGGACTCAAGCGTCAGAACGCTCTGGTCGGCTTCGATGCGATCACCGACCTTGACCATCAATTCAATGACTTCACCTTCACCGTTGCCGATGTCGGGTACGCGAATTAGCTCACTCACTCTGTATCTCCTTGGGAGAACCTGTTCACTCACGAATACGCTGGTTCAGTTACAACGAAACAGCCTTGGATGCTCATTTACGCTGGGTAAATTCCGCATCCTCGGCTGTTCACGCTCTGATCAGCGCTCTTGAAGCAGACTCTTAGCAGTCCAGTGGATTGCGTTTTTCTGGATCGATGCCGAACCTGGAAATGGCTTCAGCCACCACTTTAGGTTCGATATCGCCGCGATCAGCCAAGGCTTCCAGGGCTGCCAGCACAACGAAGTGACGGTCGACTTCGAAGAAGTGACGCAGCTTCTTGCGGCTGTCGCTACGGCCGAAACCGTCGGTGCCCAGGACTTTGTATTCCTTGGTTGGAACCCACTGACGAATCTGGTCAGCGAACAGCTTCATGTAGTCGGTCGATGCGATGACCGGACCCTTGCGACCGTTCAGGCACTGCTCGACGTAGCTCAGTTCAGGCTTCTGGCCTGGGTGCAGGCGGTTGTTGCGCTCTACCGCCAGACCGTCGCGACGCAGTTCGTTGAAGCTGGTAACGCTCCAGACGTCGGCGCCGATGTTGAACTCGTCACGCAGGATCTTCGCCGCTTCGCGAACTTCACGCAGGATGGTGCCCGAGCCCAGCAACTGGACGTGGTGCGCCGCTTCCTTGGTGTCTTCTTCGAGCAGGTACATGCCCTTGATGATGCCGTCTTCCACACCGGCCGGCATGGCAGGCTGGGTGTAGGACTCGTTCATCACGGTCAGGTAGTAGAAAACGTCCTGTTGTTCTTCGAACATCAGGCGCATGCCTTCGCGAATGATCACCGCCAGCTCATAGCCGTAGGTCGGGTCGAAGGTGCGGCAGTTCGGGATGGTCGACGCCAGGATGTGGCTATGACCGTCTTCGTGCTGCAGGCCTTCGCCGTTCAGTGTGGTACGACCGGCGGTGCCGCCGACCAGGAAGCCACGGGTGCGGCTGTCGCCAGCGGCCCACGCCAGGTCGCCGATACGCTGGAAACCGAACATCGAGTAGAAGATGTAGAACGGAATCATCGGCTGGTTGTGGCTGCTGTACGACGTACCGGCAGCGATGAAGGAGGACATGGCGCCCGCTTCGTTGATGCCTTCCTCCAAAATCTGGCCCTTCTTGTCCTCGCGGTAGAACATCACCTGCTCTTTATCGACTGGCTCGTAGAGCTGGCCGACGGAGGAGTAGATGCCCAGTTGGCGGAACATGCCTTCCATACCGAAGGTACGGGCTTCGTCCGGGATGATCGGAACGATGCGCTGGCCGATTTCCTTGTCCTTGACCAGTTGGGTCAGGATGCGCACGAATGCCATCGTGGTGGAGATTTCGCGGTCGCCCGAACCGTCAAGGATCGCCTTGAGGGTTTCCAGCGGCGGCGTCGGCAGGTTGAAGCTCTGTGCGCGACGCTGTGGCACGAAACCGCCCAGTGCGGCACGGCGCTCGCTCAGGTAGCGGGCTTCGGCGCTGCCTTCTTCCGGCTTGTAGAACGGCAGGGCTTCCAGTTCGGAGTCCTTGACCGGGATGTCGAAGCGGTCACGGAAGTGACGCAGGCTGTCGACGTCGACCTTCTTGGTGTTGTGCGCAGTGTTTTTCGCTTCACCGGCGCCGGTGCCATAACCCTTGATGGTCTTGGCCAGAACCACGGTCGGTTGACCCTTGTGGTTGACGGCTTCGTGGTACGCGGCATAGACCTTGTACGGGTCATGACCACCACGGTTGAGTTTCCAGATCTCGTCGTCGGACAGGTCGGCAACCATCGCCTTGAGTTCAGGCGAGTTGAAGAAGTGCTCACGGACGAACGCGCCGTCCTTGGCCTTGTAGTTCTGGTATTCGCCGTCGATGACTTCGTCCATACGACGCTGCAGGATACCGTCGACGTCCTTGGCCAGCAGTGGGTCCCAGAAACGGCCCCAGATGACTTTGGTGACGTTCCACTGAGCACCACGGAACACGCCTTCCAGTTCCTGGATGATCTTGGCGTTGCCGCGAACCGGACCGTCCAGACGCTGCAGGTTGCAGTTCACGACGAAGATCAGGTTGTCCAGCTTCTCGCGACCGGCCAGGGCGATGGCGCCCAGGGATTCCGGCTCGTCGGTCTCGCCGTCGCCCAGGAAGCACCAGACTTTCTGCTTGCCTTCCGGGATGAAGCCGCGGTGTTCCAGGTACTTCATGAAGCGTGCCTGGTAGATCGCCTGGATCGGACCAAGGCCCATTGATACCGTTGGGAACTGCCAGAAATCTTTCATCAGCCACGGGTGTGGATAAGACGACAGGCCATTGCCATCGACTTCCTGACGGAAATTGTTCATCTGCTCTTCGGTGATGCGACCTTCCATGAACGCACGGGCGTAAACGCCTGGCGATGCGTGACCCTGGAAGTAGATCAGGTCGCCGCCGTGTTCTTCGGTCGGGGCCTGGAAGAAGTAGTTGAAGCCAATGTCATACAGTGTGGCACTGGAGGCGAAGCTCGAAATGTGACCGCCCAGATCCGGGTCGTTCAGGTTGGTTTTAACAACCATCGCCAGAGCGTTCCAGCGCACCAGGGAGCGAATGCGGCGTTCCATGAACAGGTCGCCAGGCATGCGTGCTTCGTGGGTGACAGGGATCGTGTTGCGGTAAGGCGTGGTGATGGCGTAAGGCAACTGCGAACCACTGCGGGTGGCGAGTTCGCCCAGACGGGTCATCAGGTAATGAGCACGGTCTTCGCCTTCTTTGTCGAGAACCGATTCCAGGGCGTCCAGCCATTCCTGGGTTTCGACGGGATCGAGGTCTTGCATGGCTTGCTCCAGGGCGGAAAGGCTTCCAGAATCGGTTGCCTGAGTTTGCGACTGGCCTTGTGGGCAGACGACATAAATTCTTGGATTACCGGAGGGTTGGCCCGGCGGCGTGTAGTTTTACTACAAATCGACGACTATTTCAGCCCTCCGAGTAACTGAACCAGTAGTAAAACTACAGAGAAGCGACCTAATCGCTCCTGTTGTGTTGTGAGATAAAACGCTACTGTTGATGGGTGTTGAATGTGCTGTGGTAAAAAGTCGGGATTTTATGCTTCTAAAACGATTTTTCCAGCAATTTATAACCTTTGTTCGACAAGCGGCGGTGATGGATGAATCTCGCAGTCATGGCAAGTAGCCTTTCACTCGCCGATCAAGGATAGACCATGAGCCTACCTTCACTGGCCGATTTTCCGGCCATTCTGCTGCCACTGATTACCCGTGCACAACAGACCTTTCGTACAGCTCTGGCTGAACTTTCACCCGAAGCACTGGCCTCTTTCGACGCCTGGCCCGAGTCGCGTCGCCAAGCGTTCGACCGGGTCTGCGCCGCCAGCGATTTCGTGACCGAGCAGGTGTGCCGCGATCCCGGCATGCTGCTGGAGATGGCGGATTCGGGCGCACTGGAGCGTAGCTTCTCTGCTGGCCAGTTGCGCGGGCAAATCGCCGAGGCGTTGAGCACCTCGACCACCGACGACGAGTTGGGGCGTAATCTACGTCGCCAACGCATGCGTCAGCAAGTGCGGATTATCTGGCGCGACCTGACACGTCAGGCGGATTTGATCGAGACCTGCCGTGACCTGTCGGACATGGCCGATGGCTGCATCGACCTGGCTTACCAGTGGCTGTATGAACGCCACTGCCAGCAATTCGGTACGCCAACCGGGCGGCGTACTGGCCTGCCGCAGCACATGGTGATCCTGGGCATGGGCAAGCTGGGCGCGGTCGAGCTGAACCTGTCTTCGGACATCGATCTGATCTTCGGCTACCCGGAAGGCGGCGAAACGGTCGGTATTAAGCGTCCCCTCGACAATCAGGAATTCTTCATTCGTCTGGGCCAGCGGCTGATCAAGGCGCTGGACCCGGTGACGGTCGACGGTTTCGTGTTCCGCGTCGACATGCGCCTGCGGCCTTACGGTTCATCCGGGGCGCTGGTGCTCAGCTTCAATGCGCTGGAGCAGTATTACCAGGATCAGGGCCGCGACTGGGAGCGTTACGCGATGATCAAGGCCCGCGTGGTGGGCGGCGATCAGAAGGCGGGCGCCGAATTGCTGGCCATGCTGCGTCCGTTTGTCTATCGCCGTTACTTGGACTTCTCCGCCATCGAAGCGCTGCGCACCATGAAGCAGTTGATTCAGCAGGAAGTGAAGCGCAAAGGCATGGCCGAGAACATCAAACTGGGCGCAGGCGGGATTCGTGAAGTCGAGTTCATCGCCCAGGCGTTCCAGTTGATTCACGGTGGTCGCGACCTGAGCCTGCAGCAGCGCCCGCTGTTCAAGGTACTCAAGACGCTGGAGGGGCAGGGTTATCTGCCCGGCGCGGTCACTGAAGAGCTGCGCGAGGGCTACGAGTTTCTGCGCTACACCGAGCATGCGATTCAGGCGATTGCCGACCGCCAGACGCAGATGCTGCCCGACAACGAACAGGATCAGGCCCGCATCGCATTGATGATGGGCTTTGCCGACTGGGCGAGTTTCCACGAGCAACTGATGTACTGGCGCGGGCGGGTGTCCTGGCATTTCAGGCAGGTCATCGCCGACCCTGATACCGATCCCGATGATGAGCCGGAAGATGAAGAGGTCGTTGTCGGCGGCGAGTGGCTGCCGCTGTGGGAGGAATCTCAGGATGAGGAAGCGGCAAGTCGCCAGCTTTCCCAGGCCGGGTTCGTCAATTCGGAAGCGGCCATCAAGCATCTGGCCAACCTGCGCAGCAGCCCGCACCTGCGTTCGATGCAGCGTCTTAGTCGCGAGCGCCTGGATGCATTCATTCCACGCCTGCTGGCTCAGGCGGTCGAACACAGCAAGCCGGATCTGGTGCTTGAACGCGTGCTGCCGCTGGTGGAAGCGGTGGCGCGGCGTTCGGCCTATCTGGTGCTGCTCACCGAAAACCCCGATGCGTTGCGCCGCTTGCTGACGCTGTGCGCGGCCAGCCCGTGGATCGCTGAACAGATTGCCCGCTTCCCGTTGCTGCTCGATGAGCTGCTCAATGAAGGGCGCCTGTTCAACCCGCCACTGGCGCCGGAATTGGCAGCTGAACTGCGCGAGCGCTTGATCCGCATTCCTGAGGATGACCTTGAGCAGCAGATGGAGGCCCTGCGGCACTTCAAACTGGCCCACAGCCTGCGCGTGGCGGCGTCCGAGATTACCGGCAGCCTGCCGTTGATGAAGGTCAGCGATTACCTGACCTGGCTGGCCGAGGCGATTCTTGAGCAAGTGCTGGCGCTGGCCTGGCGGCACAGCGTGGCGCGGCATGGCACCCCGTCTCGTGCGGACGGGACATTGTGCGATCCGGGCTTTGTGATCGTCGGCTACGGCAAAGTGGGCGGCATCGAGCTGGGACATGGGTCGGACCTTGACCTGGTGTTCATCCATGATGGCGACCCGCAAGCCGAAACCGATGGCGCCAAGCCGATAGACAGCGCGCAGTTCTTTACCCGGCTGGGGCAGCGGATCATTCACCTGCTCACCACCCAGACCAACTCCGGTCAGTTGTATGACGTGGACATGCGTTTGCGTCCATCGGGTGCGTCGGGGCTACTGGTCAGCTCGCTCGGTGCATTCGCTCGCTATCAGGACAAGGAAGCCTGGACCTGGGAACACCAGGCGCTGGTGCGCGCGCGCGTGCTGACCGGCAGCCCCGACGTGGGCCGCGAGGTCGAGCGGGTGCGGGCCGAGGTGCTGGGGCGCGAGCGTGATCTGGACAAGCTGCGCGCCGAAGTCAGCGAGATGCGCGCCAAGATGCGGGACAACCTTGGCAGCCGTCTGACAGCGGCCGGCAGGGCGGCCAATGCGTTCGAGTCCTCCATGCCGTTCGACCTCAAGCAGGACGCCGGTGGTATCGTCGATATCGAATTTATGGTGCAATACGCGGCCTTGGCGTGGTCCAGAGAGCATCCGGGGCTGCTGCAATACACCGATAACATTCGTATTCTTGAAGGGCTGGAAGAGGCCGGGTTGTTGCCCGACGCCGATGCCAGCCTGTTGCGCGAAGCCTACAAGGCGTACCGCTCGGCGGCGCATCGGCAGGCTCTGCAGAAGCAGGCAGGTGTAGTCAGCGGCGATCAGTTCCATTGCGAGCGGCGTGAGGTGATGCGGATCTGGGCGCAGATGGGGTTGAGCTGAGTCGGCGGCGACCCTGTCTGTTTCAGGTAACACTCTATAAAGCTATGACAGGGAGGCGACAGGTTGTGTGGGCATGTCACGCAGTCTGATCGGCCTCCCTGATCGTTTCCGATCGTTTTTGGATGAAGCATGAATATTCTGATCGTTGGGCCTAGCTGGGTCGGTGACATGGTAATGGCGCAAACGCTGTTCCAGTGCCTGAAACAGCGTCATCCCGAGTGCCAGATCGACGTACTGGCGCCCGAATGGAGTCGTCCGTTGCTGGAACGCATGCCTGAAGTGCGCGCTGCGCTGAGCTTTCCGCTCGGCCACGGTGCCCTTGATCTGGCAACGCGCCGACGCATCGGCAAGTCGCTGGCGGGCCAGTACGATCAGGCCATTTTGCTGCCCAATTCGCTCAAGTCCGCGCTGGTGCCGTTCTTTGCCGGCATCAAAAAACGCACCGGTTGGCGTGGCGAGTTTCGCTACGGCCTGCTCAACGATGTGCGCACCCTCGACAAAGAGCGTTACCCGTTGATGATCGAGCGCTTCATGGCCCTGGCTTACGACAAGGATGCCGAACTGCCGCGCCCGTATCCCAAGCCCAGTCTGCAGATCGATCCTGCGACCCGCGATGCGGCGCTCGCCAAGTTCGGCCTGACCCTGGACCGCCCGGTGCTGGCGCTGTGTCCGGGAGCCGAGTTCGGCGAATCCAAGCGCTGGCCTGCCGAGCATTACGCTCAGGTCGCCGATGCCCGCATCCGCGAAGGCTGGCAGGTCTGGTTGTTTGGTTCGCAGAAGGATCATCCGGTCGGCGAAACCATCCGCCAGAACCTGATTCCCGGTCTGCGCGAAGAGTCCGTCAATCTCAGTGGCCAGACCTCGCTGGCCGAAGCCATCGATCTGTTGTCCTGCGCCGATTCGGTGGTGTCCAACGACTCGGGCCTGATGCACGTGGCAGCGGCGCTTAATCGCCCGCTGGTGGCCGTGTATGGCTCGACGTCGCCGGGGTTTACGCCGCCTTTGGCCGATGAGGTCGAGATTGTCCAGTTAGGTATCGAGTGCAGTCCGTGCTTCGACCGTACGTGCCGTTTCGGCCATTACAACTGCATGCGTCTGCTTGAAGCGGGCGTCGTGATCCAGGCGTTGGGTCGTCTGGACAGCACTCCGGTAGAGGTTGTCTGATTTTGCGGGTACTGCTGATCAAGACCTCTTCGCTCGGCGATGTGATCCACGCCTTGCCTGCACTGACCGACGCGGCCCGTGCGGTGCCCGGCATTCGCTTCGACTGGGTAGTGGAAGAGGGTTTTGCCGAGATTCCGGCCTGGCACCCGGCGGTCGACACCGTGATTCCGGTGGCCATCCGCCGTTGGCGCAAGAACCTGTGGCAGACCGTCAGAAACGGCGAGTGGCGCGGGTTCAAGGCTCGTTTGCGCGAGCAGCGTTATGACCTTGTGATCGACGCGCAAGGGTTGTTCAAAAGCGCCTGGCTGACTCGCTATGTCGATGCGCCGGTAGCCGGGCTGGACCGTGATTCGGCCCGCGAGCCGATTGCCAGTCGTTTCTACGATCAGGCGTTTGCGGTGGCGCGTGGGCAGCATGCAGTCGAGCGTTTGCGGCAGTTGTTCGCCCAGGCACTGGGCTACAGCGTGCCTGCCGGGATCGGGGATTACGGGCTGAATAAACTGACAGCGCAGGGTGAAGCGCCTCAAGCGCCATTCGTTTTGTTTCTACATGGCACCACTTGGGACACCAAACACTGGCCCGAGCTGTACTGGCGACAGTTGGCTGAACGAATGGCGGCTCGCGGCCTGCACGTGCGCCTGCCGTGGGGCAACCCGACCGAGAAGGCCCGCGCCGAGCGCATTGCCGATGGCCTGGATACGGCGCACGTGTTGCCCAAGCTGAATCTGGCGGGCGTGGCCCGGGTATTGGCACAGGCTCAAGCCTGTGTGGCAGTGGACACCGGTATTGGTCATCTGGCCGCAGCGCTGGATGTGCCGACCGTGTCGCTGTTCGGGCCCACCAATCCGGTGCTGACCGGGGCCTACGGTAAATCGCAGGTGCATCTGGCCGCCGACTACCCGAGCTGCGCGCCATGCCTGCAAAAGAAATGCACCTACCAGCCGACCGCTGACGATCAGCGCCGGTTTGACCTGAAACGCGAGTGGCCACTGTGCTTCACTCGCTTGAATCCCGAGCGAGTGGCGAGCCAATTGGGCGCGCTGTTGCTGGCAAAGGAACCTGGCTGATGCAACTGGCTTTCGTGCTGTACAAATACTTTCCGTTCGGCGGACTGCAACGTGACTTCATGCGTATCGCGCTGGAATGCCAGAAACGTGGCCATCAGATCCGCGTCTACACCCTGATCTGGGAAGGCGATGTGCCGCCTGGCTTCGAGGTGCTGGTCGCACCGGTCAAGGCATTCTTCAATCATCGCCGCAATGAAAAGCTCACCGCGTGGATGGAAGCGGACCTGGCCACGCGTCCGGTTGATCGGTTGATCGGTTTCAACAAGATGCCGGGTCTGGACGTTTACTACGCCGCCGATGGCTGTTTCGAAGACAAGGCGCAAAACCTGCGCAGCCCGCTTTATCGCAAATGGGGCCGCTATCGCCATTTCGCCGATTACGAGCGGGCTGTATTTGCCAGGGACGCCAAGACCCAGGTCCTGATGATTTCCGAAGTGCAGCAGCCGCTGTTCATCAAACATTACGACACGCCGCTGCCGCGTTTCCACCTGCTGCCGCCCGGTATTTCCCCGGATCGACGTGCGCCGCCTGAAGCGCCGCAGATTCGTTCAGGTTTTCGTGAAGAGTTCAGTTTGGCCGACGATGACCTGTTATTGGTGCAGATCGGCTCAGGTTTCAAGACAAAGGGCGTGGATCGCAGCCTCAAAGCGTTGGCCGCATTGCCCGCCGAGCTGAAGAAGCGCACGCGGCTGTTTATAATCGGTCAGGACGACCCCAAAGTATTCCAACTGCAGAGCGCTGCATTGGGGCTGGGTGATCAGGTGACCTTCATGAAGGGTCGCAGTGACATTCCACGTTTCCTCATGGGCGCTGATGTTCTGATTCATCCGGCCTACAACGAAAACACCGGCACCGTGCTGCTTGAAGCGCTGGTGGCGGGGTTGCCCGTTCTGGTGAGCGCGGTGTGCGGCTATGCCCATTACATCGCCGAAGCCGACTGCGGTCTGGTACTGGATGAGCCGTTCGAGCAGGCGCAGCTCAATCGTTATCTGGCAGACATGCTCAAGGACGATGCAGCGCGCAGAAACTGGAGCCGAAACGGCCTGGCGTTCGCCGACACGGCGGACCTGTACAGCATGCCGCAACACGCTGCTGATGTGATTCTGGCGGAGCACTATTGATGAAGCTGTTCCTTGCTGAACCGTTCAAGAGCCTGTGGGCCGGGCGCGATGCGTTCGACGAGGTCGAGGCCTTGAGCGGTGAGGTGTATCGCGAACTCGAAGGCCGCCGGACACTGCGCACCGAAGTCGACGGACGCGGCTATTTCGTGAAGATCCACCGGGGGATCGGCTGGGGCGAAATTGCCAAGAACCTGGTCACGGCCAAGTTGCCGGTACTGGGCGCAGGCAAAGAGTGGGACGCCATCGAGCGGTTGCATGAAGTCGGTGTGCCGACCATGACTGCCGTGGCGTATGGCGAACGTGGCAACAATCCCGCCGCGCAACATTCGTTCATCGTTACCGAGGAACTGGCACCGACCACCAGCCTTGAAGACGTCAGCATCAACTGGCGCAACGAGCCGCCCGAACCGCGCCTCAAGCGGGCCTACATCGCCGAGGTTGCGCGACTGGTGGGGATGATGCACCGCGCCGGGGTCAATCACCGCGACTGCTACATCTGCCATTTTCTGCTGCACACCGACAAACCGGTCACGGCTGACGACTTCAAACTGTCGGTCATCGACCTGCATCGCGCCCAGACCCGCCGGGCAATCACCCCTCGCTGGCGCAACAAGGACCTGGCGGCGCTGTATTTCTCGGCGCTGGACATCGGCCTGACCCGTCGCGACAAGCTTCGTTTTCTCAAGGGCTACTTTCAGAAGCCGTTGCGGGAAATACTGATCAAGGAAGCGAAGCTGCTTGGCTGGCTCGACAAGAAGGCCGACAAGCTTTATCAGCGCAAATTGCGATACGGGGATGCGCTCTGATGGCGGGCTGGAACCTGGAGCCCGAGTACGCGTTTCTGGCCGAAGACTTCGGAAATCTGGATGCCGTGTTCGCCTTGCAGGGCGAGCGCCTGACCCGAGACCCGCTCTCCGAAGTGGTGCGGGTCGAGCGCGCCGGGGTCAATTATTACGTCAAGCGCTACGTGGGTGCCGGTAAGGGCCTGCGCCGTTATCTGGGCCGTCCCAGGGTCAAATCCGAGTGGCAGAACCTCAAGCGTTTCGCCAAGTGGGGCATCCCCACCGCTGAAGTCGTGGCGTGGGGGCTTGAGCGCAACGGCGCTGCCTACGACCGTGGCGCGTTGATCACCCGCGAACTGCCCAGCACCGAAGACTTGTCAGCCTTGGCGCTGCGCAAGGATCCACTGCTGTCCGACAGGCAGTGGGTCGATGGCATCAGCCGCCAATTGGCGTCTTACACGCGGATCATGCATGACCACCACTTCACCCATAACGACTTGAAGTGGCGCAACCTGCTGGTGGACGATGAGGCCAGACTGTTCTTCATCGATTGCCCCAACGGTGCCTTCTGGTGGAGCTTCATGCTGCGTTACCGGATCACCAAGGATCTGGCGTGCCTGGACAAAGTCGCCAAGTACCACCTGTCCGCCACTCAGCGGCTGCGCTTCTACCTGCAATATCGCCAGCGAGCGCGTTTGAACGCTTCCGACAAGAAGCGCATCCGGCATGTCGTCAGCTTTTTCGAGGGGCGCGAATGAGCGTTTTTATTGCCAGTGCCGATCAGCCGTTGCTGGAACGCCACGGTCTTACTGACTTCGAGTCGCTGTGGAACATTCAGCTGGATGCGGTCGATGAGCCCAACACCGGGCGTGGAGGCTGGAGCAGCGTGTTCCGTCTGGATCTGGACGGCCAGGGTTTCTACCTCAAGCGCCAGAGCAATTACCTGACCCACACCTTGCATCACCCGTTTGGCGAGCCTTCGTTCTCCCGCGAATTCCGTAACATCAGCCGTTACCGGAAGCTGGGCATCCCGGCGTTGCAGGCATCGTTTTACGGCGAAAGCCGCGTTAACGGTGAGCGGCGAGCGATCCTGATGACCCGGGCGCTGGATGGCTGGACGGATCTGGACGAGGTATTGCAGAGCTGGACGGACCTGGCGCCAGGCCCGCGCAAGGCCATACTTCATGCATGCGGCCAACTGGCGCGCACGCTGCACGGGGCGGGACAGATTCACGGTTGCTTCTATCCCAAGCATATTTTTCTGCAGGCCGGGCAAGAAGGCTATCAGGCGCAACTGATCGACCTGGAAAAAACCCGGCCGGTGATTTTTGGCAAGCGTGATCGAGTCAAGGATCTGGAGCCGTTGTTAAGGCGTGCGCGGATGTGGACAGATGCCGAGCAGCGCGAGCTCCTGGCGGCCTACCTGCAAGCCAGCCCCGACAGCGTACAGGTCGACGCCTGGAACGTGCGCTTGGGACAGCGAGGCCGACACAAGCGTGACCTTCAACACCGTGACCACAAAGAGACCCGCTGATGCGTTTGTCTGACCTCAAGAACGCCGGGCGCAAACCCGAGCTGCCCATGAGCCTGACCCTGGCCGATGCCGCTGGCAACGCCGAACTGCAACTGCTGACCTTGCTGCGCGTGCTGCCCGGTCAGCGCTACGTGGGCGCGGGTGTCTGGCGCGGTCGCACGGTGCTTGCCAAACTGCTGGTCGGCAACAAGGCCGCCCGGCATTTTCAGCGCGAACTGAGCGGCGTGCGTTTGTTGGCCGAGCAGGGCGTGACCACGCCGCTGCTGCTGGCGGACGGATTACAGGAAGGTGAGGGCGGCTGGCTGTTGTTCGAGTTTCTTGAGCATGCGCCAAGCCTTGGCGATGCCTGGAATGCCGTACAGCACGAGTCGCCCTTGACCGATGAGCAGCAAAGCGTGCTCGGTGAGGCACTGTCTTCCATTGCCCTGCTGCATGGTAAAGGCCTGTGGCAGGAAGACCTGCATCTGGACAACCTGCTGCGCCATGACGGCAAGCTGTACATGATCGACGGCGCTGGCATTCGTGCCGAGCAGGCCGGGCAGCCGTTGTCTCGGCAGAAAGTGCTGGAAAATCTGGGCGTATTCTTTGCCCAGCTGCCGCGTGCGTTCGAGCCGTTCACCGAAGAATTGCTGGTGCATTACCTGTTGAGCAACGCCGAGCATGGCTTGCCGATGGAAGCGCTGCAAAAGCAGATCGACAAGATCCGCAATTGGCGTCTAAAGGACTTTCTCGACAAGACCGGGCGCGATTGCAGCCTGTTCAGCGTCAAGGACAGCGCCTCGGTGTTTCAGGCGATTCGTCGCGAAGAAGAGGCCGCGATGCTGCCTGTCCTGGATCAGGCCGACGCCTTGCTGGATCAGGGGCATCTCTACAAGACCGGCGGCGCAGCCAGTGTCGGACGGGTCGGGGCCAAGGGGCGTGCGCTGGTGATCAAGCGCTACAACATCAAAAATTTCAGTCACTGGCTCAAGCGTTTCTGGCGTCCCAGTCGGGCCTGGCATTCATGGCGCGAAGCCAACCGACTGGCGTTTCTGGGGATCGCCACGCCCAAGCCTCTGGCTGTTCGGGAAGAGCGCGTGCTGGGCTTGCGCAGCAAGGCGTATTTGGTGACCGAATTCCTGCCGGGGCCGGACATCATCGAACGCTTTGCGCCCTATGTCGAAACCGGCGATGCCCCCGAGGCCGAGCTGCAAGCCCTCGACAGGCTGTTCAAGCAACTGATCCGCGAGCGCATCAGTCACGGTGACTTCAAAGGCCACAACGTGTTCTGGCACGAAGACCGCTGGGCGTTGATCGATCTGGACGCCATGCAGCAACACAGTTCGCAGGCATCGTTCGCGGCAGCATTTGCCCGCGACCGGGCGCGTTTCATGCGCAACTGGCCAGCGCAAAGCGCGCTGCACCAGTTGCTGGAGCAGCGCCTGCCGAAGGTTGCCGGCGACTGAGCCTGTATGCCCGGCACGCTGTGTGCCGGGTACGGCGTCACGCCACCCGTGTGAGGTTCAGCTCTTCCAGACCTGTCACCAGTGCATCCATATCGTCGAAGGGCCTGAGGTGTATGCCCGCCCAGCCCGAGCGCTCCAGGTACAGCTTGCCCTCGGCGTTGATCAGTACGGGCGTTCGGTGAATACCCATGTCGCGTGAGCGGTGGACGATGGTTTGCAAATGGCCTTCTCCCTGTTCCACTAGAAACATCCCCGGTCTGGCGAGTTGTTGTTCAACCGGCAATGGTCGCGGCGGTCGCACGGCATTGGGGGAGCGTGCCACTTCCAGGTCGACGCGATAATCACCTTTGATGTGGACCTGGTCGTTGGACAGGCCGACATTGACCCATCCGCCCGCGTCCACGGTCACGCCAGTCGACTGGCCGGGTGCAGCATCGACGACCCGCAGACCGATTCCGCCTTGCAGCTCGGCAATGCCCGGCACGATGTGCTGATAAGTGTTGGAATGGCTGTTGCCCACCAGCGCGATCCAGGGGTGTGATCCCATGACATCCTGATGCTTGCGCATCGTGCGTGACGCGAAATAGCTCATCATGTCCTGCCGCGCAGTGGCACCGCCTTCGTCCATGCCTTTGAGGTGATAGCTGGTGGAGCAGTCAATGGCGCGAACCTCCACGCCTTGTTCGCGCGCTTTGATCACCAGTTGTTCGAAGGTGTAGACCTTGTCCGGGTCGGTTCGATGACCTCGGTCCAGGGTTTTCAGGTCGTGCAGCAAGGTCTTGCTCATCTGGCCTGTTTCGAAGAAACGGTCCAGATCGGCTTGGTGCAGGTCGGTCAGCAGGTGTTCCATATAGAGCGTCTTGACGTTCTGTCGGGAGAGCAGCGGCAGGTTGTCGATGATCAGCTTCTTGCTGGCGACCGAGAAATGCGACTCACCGATCACCACGCCATTGGTGTGTCGGTAAAGGGTTTCGAGCAGTTCGGACATACCGACACGGGGCGCGATGTCTGGCAGCGAAGGGCGGTCGGGCAGCGGCGCTTCACGAATGCTCCGGGCATCTTGCAGCAGCGTTCGACGTTTCAGCGCGAAGATTTCTCGCACGCTCTCCAGCGCCTCATCCTCGAAGAAGTAGTTGGGATCGAGTCCTTTGCTTTCGAAGTTGGCCAGCCTGTGTACCGTTTCCAGGGTGGGCAGGGGCATTTCATAGGTGCCATCGCGCAGAGACTGCTGGATCGCGGTCATCGGGCCGTTGGCGGTCCAGTCCTCGGGCTCGATGCGCAGCCATGTTCCTGCGTCATCACGCACAAAGCCATAGGCACCTGCCCATCGTTCGCCATCGTCCAGGCCCTGCGGCCGGCCCAGTTCCCTGAGCAGCAACGTGTCTATCGGGGTGCTTGGAGGTAGAGGGGCCTGCTCGACGATTCGTGTCGGATCGGACAGCGCGATGGTGAAATCGCAGCGGGTCACAGCCTTGTCGCCCGGCACGCCGCTGGCCCCCTTGGTCACGCGAGTCGGACGGCCAGCGGGGATATCCCTGACGTGAATGCTGACGACGCCTTGCAGTTCAGCCATTCCGGGTAACTGGTGGTGAGTGGTGGCCAGTTGCTGATTAAGCAGCGCCACCCAGCGTCGTGTCGGATCCGTCACCGCGTCACTGCTAATCAGGGTATGGCCGAAGAAGTTGCTCATTTTCTGAGCCGCCGTCGGGTCGTTGGCAGCGCTTGCGACCGGGTGTACGTCAAACGGATAGCTGATCGACGAACTGAACGGACGTACTTCGATACCGTGACGGTGGGCTGCCTTGATCAGGTGGTAATAATCATAGTCAGTGCTGGCATTGTTCAGCGCGCCGCCGTTGACCCCGCTGAGGTAATACTTCAGTTCGTGGGAGCCCGATCGGCTCTTTTTACCCAGTTGACGATACCTCGCCAGTTTTTGCATGTGTTTGTCGGTCAGCAGGTGTTCGATGTAAATGACTTCAACGCGCTGCTCGACCAGCAGCGGCATGTTGAGCAACAGCAAGCGCTTGCTGGCGACCGATTTGGGCGCCTCGCTCAGCACCAGACCGTTGCTGTGCCTGAAGATGTGTTCGATCAGTGTATCGACGGTAATGGGTGTGCTCAGCCCCGGCAGTTGCGGCGCGGGTGGTGGGGTGAATCGGGTGAAGAAGTCGTGTGCGTCCTGATACAGCTTCTCTCGACGGGCAGTGAACGTCTGCCGCAGCTCTATGAAATAGCTTTCGAAATACGCTTCCATGCCCATGCCGGTAGGGTCGAAAAGTTCGTTGCTCAGGACCACGTCCAGGCGTGGACGCATCGCGTCGGGCATCTCGTATTCACTCAATGCGTCCGTCGTTGCGCCTTGCGGGGGCACAGGAGTGTAGTCATCGGGGTTTCCCGGCCTGCCACCGCGCAGGCGATGGGGGTCGATAACCTGCCACTGGCCCTGTTCGTCGAGCCGTACCGGTCGTTTGCCGAAGAACGCGAACGGGTTGTCGGGATCGATGATCTGCCAGCAGCGCAGCTGTGCGTCGTACTGGACGTGAAACGTACTGCCAGCCATTTCGATGCAGTAATGGCCATCGACCAGGCAGACGCCTTGCGCATGACCCTCGGTGATGCGTGGCACATCATGTAACGAGCGCTTGATCGCGGCAGGGGCGCGCGACGGTGCCAGCGGCTGCCATGCGCCGTCAGCGTTCGCGATGGCGAACTGGCCGGTCGCCTGCGCGTGTGTCGATGAGGCGCTGAGGTCATGAAAGACCGGGGCGTAGCCGTTTGCATCGGGTTTGCCGAGCAGAAACATCCGCTCTTGCAGTTCTGCTGGAAACAGGTCCGAGTAACGCGGCAGCGAAGATTGTCGCTGCAGGGCACGCAACACCGGTGTCGCTTGTGTTTGCGTGTCGAGGCGATGAAAGGCCGCGCCGAAGCCCTTCAGCCCGACCAGTAAATCGCTGCCAGCCCCAATGCCATTGAACAGGGCAGATACGATGTAGACGCCGGCACGCTGACTGTCGCCGTCGGTCAGCGCCTCCAGGGCTCGTGCGCTGTCCAGAAGCGAAATCAGGCTGCCCACGGCAAAGCTGGCAGGAGGGAACGGCAGGGTCAGCGCCGTAACGATGATCTCGACGCTGGTCCAGATCAGGCTGTTCAGCATGTCATTGCGGCCCCGGGTCGTCTCTTCGACATTTTGCAGCCTGCGTTCGAGCGGACGGTTGAAACAGACGTCGGCGAAGTCGGAAATGGCTGTTGCCGGGATGACCGGTGGCTTGTTGGCGTTGCCGCGTTGCATGTCACGCAGGAAGAACGACAGGGTACGGCCGGCCTTGATCCGGCATCGGTCCTTGTAATAATCGATCATGCCGTCAGCGTCGAGCGAGCGAACGAAGTCACTGAACAGTCGAAACTCGATGCCGTCGGGTGCCTGCGGTGTGTAAAGCAGCGCCGAGAGGCGGATCCGGGTTGGCAACAGCACTGAGCAGCCCAGCACGGTTTCGGTAAGGGTCAGCTGCGAGGCCGGAATGATCAGGTCATCGACGCCGTCCAGGCCTGATGCGATAAACGGCTTGTCGACATGCAGGTGTAACGGATAAAGCGCGCAGTCCGCTTGCGCGGTCGAGTCGTTCAGGTGAAGCCTGTCCAGGGCCGGTTTCAGCCAGGCGTAGTGCTGCGCATTGATGTCGCCTTTGAGTGCGCTGCGCAAGGCCGCCGCTTTCATGTGCAGTTGGGTGATGTAAACGCTGGCCTGGCGACGGTCGTCGTAACCGTCGCTTTGCGGGTCGAGCAAAGTGCGCCTGATCAGCGCAATGTAATCGTCCGCCAGCCATTTGCCACGCACCGAACCTGCAACGGTCTTGGGGGAAAGCGCGCTCAGGTCCACGTTCGGCGGGCCGACGAAGGTCGCCTGGGTGTCGGCGCTGGTGAGGATCGGGTTAATGCTGTCGTCATAACCGTTGAGCAGCATGTCGGTGTACGTCAGGGTTTCACGCTCGCTGGTGATCACGATCATGTCGGGATCTACCGTACCGACAGGCACGTTGAGCAGTGTGCAGAACTGTTCGCTGGCACGTTGATGCACGTAGACCTTGAACGACTGAATCCCGGTCGGATGGATGGCCTGATGGTTGCCGAGCGCACCACTGATAGCTTCTTCCAGCTCGAGCAGTTCCTGACGCTGCGTCCGGCTGGCGCGCAGATACCAGTCCGGTGTGTGGCGAGCCTGTTCGGAAAAGGTCACCTTGAGTTGTTCTTCGATAACGCCGTGCAAGGCAGCGTCGTTGTCAGGCTGATCGATCAGTTGAAGGAAGCCGGCCGATGGATAAGGCTTGAGCTTGAGGGCCAATAATTGCTGCTCCAGTTCCGGGCGCTCACCGACCTCGATCTGGTCGAGCACGTAGGCACACAAAGCGGGATTGCCTGTCCATCGCACCAGTTCGTGAAGCAGCTGAGTCTCGTTGTTGAAGGCCATGACGCACTGCGGCACGGGGGCGTCCAGCGCCACCAGAATCAGACGCTCCATTTCGCCTTCGCCATCTTCCTTGCGGTACACCAACAGCCTGGCCATCAGGTGGCGCTCGTTGAGCCTGATCAATTGCAGGCGTGCAGCAGCGTCATCGCAAACGCCTGTTGTCGCACATGCGGTCGCTTGGATGACAGCGCAGTCTTCGGGCCGGATATGACCTTGCATACTTGCCGTCCAGGCCAGCGCCGCGATACGGGTTTGAGCAAGGACACGCAATAGCTGTTTGCTGTGCTCCTGCTCAAGGGCGTTGCGTTGAAACGCGCCAAAGACCGCACGCAGGTCGAGTTCGTTGATCAGCCGGGCCAGATAGGCCGGGGTCAAGGCTGCATAAGCGGCGTCCAGGGGGGCGTCATCGAGCCGGATGACGGTCTGGTCGAGGAAGTCCGAGCCGGGAGCCGTGTCGTTCGGGTGCAAGCCGTAGAGCGCCAGGTCCGTCAGCGAGTGCTTCACGCTGTAGGTGTCGCTGGACGACGGCAATCGGCGGCAGGTTTCGATCATCAAGGCTCGCGGATCCAGGTCGTAGCCCAGGTCATCTGCCAGTCGCGTGCGCATGTGCAGCGTGGCGAATTGCTCAGGCGACGACGCGGCGCCCAGCACGCTCAACGCCGCACTTTGGGCGTCGTCGCACTGGCGCAGGTGCCTGGCGTAGATGTCCAGATCGTCTTGGCTGGCCATCTTGAGCCAGTCAGGCAAGCGGCGCCGATAGCGCTGGGCGCTCAGGCCCAGCTCTCGCAGTTGAAGCGTGGTCGCAGGGCCGATCAGGCCGGATAGGGTGATCGATTCCTGAATTCGGCTCCTCTGTGTCTGGCGATCAGCGTTGCCGGTTTGCCCGCAAGCGTAACGAATATCGGTGCGCTGTTTATTTAGCAAGCTGTCGAGCGCATGGGTAAAGGGCGACCCGGTAATCGACTGCAGCAGCACGTGATCGGTCCCGAACGGCTCAAGGTAAAGGTCGGGGTCTGCGTTCAGGTGCGCCACCAGATCCTGCTGCTGCAACGGCAGGCAGGCGAGTACCGTGTGTTGAGTGGCAGGTGTGTTGAGCCAATGTGCCAGGGTTGCTCGCAGTTCTGTTTGGGTGGCAAAACCCGTTATACCCAAACCCGGCAGCATCAGCAGTGTGCGCGCCTGATGAATCGACAGGGCCAATGCGCCGGCGATTTCTACCGGTTGCTCGTCGTTGAACTGCACGTGAACGGACATGCACGTAATCGACGGATCGTTCGCGTCGGGCAGGCAGGCAGCGTAGTCGCGGTCCAGGTCGTGCTCGTGGATCTTGAGCTGCACTTCGTCGTGCAGCATCTGTTGCAAAGCCATTGCGAGCGCATCATGTCGGCTTCCTCCGCCTTCACGGGGCTCTATCCAGTAGTCATCGATCCGTTGCAGCAGGGTGAAGGTTTCCAGTTCGCGTTCGGCAGCCTGCGACTCAGTCAGCGTGGCCAGCAACGCCTCATGAGCGGCAGGCAGCTTGTCCAGTTCTGCTGCCAGGGCGGCGGTCTGTCTGGCGAGTCGTTGCAGGGCGGCGGAGGCTGAGGGCCAGGTCTCTGTTGGCGTCAACGCCACAGGGGTGTGTGTTTGCATGATGTGTGTGCGTTCCGTTTAGCGCTTCAGCGCTGAGGATGGGGCGAAGGCCGTCGCGGCCCACGGTCATGGGCCCTAGTTCATCGGAAACGCTGGGCGGTGGGTCATAGATATATATTGCAGGCACGATGAAGGAGATTTCCTACACGTCTTGCGGGCACCTCTGGGTGACATTTCAGCCCCCCGAGCCAAATCCCCAGTCATTACGCTATAATCCCGCCCTTTAGCTGTCCCCAGCCCACTGTGCGGGGGCACACCTTTTCTCGGGCGCGCTGCGCCTGTATGCAGACTAAAGAGGCTAGACCCTAGTGGCATTGACGATCCTTGGCCTGTCCGGCGCCCTTAGCCATGATCCTTCCGCGGCGCTCTACATCGACGGCAAGCTGATCGCAGCGGCCGAAGAAGAGCGCTTCGTTCGCGACAAGCACGCAAAGAACCGCATGCCCTACGAGTCGGCGAAGTTCTGTCTGGAACAGGCGGGCATCAAGCCGTCCGACGTCGACGTGGTCGCGATTCCGTTTGCTCCTATCAGCCTGTTCGGCAAGGCACGCTGGCACTACGCCAAGCGTTACTGGTACGCGCCGGACCGTGCGCTTGACGCGCTGTTGATGGGCAATCGTCGTTACAAGCGCTATCGCAACAAGATTGTCTGGTGCCTTGAGCAGTTGGGCTTCGATCCGAAAAAGATCAAGATCGAGCCGGTCGAGCACCACTTGGCCCACGCTTCCAGCGCTTACCATTGCTCCGGTTTCACCGAGAAAACCGCGATCATGGGTATCGACGGCAAGGGCGAGTACGCCACGACCTTCTTTGGCTATGGTGAAAACGGCAAGATCCACAAGATCAAGGAATTCTTCGATCCGGATTCGTTGGGCGGCCTGTACGGCGCGATCACCGAATTCCTGGGTTTCGAAATGCTGGACGGCGAGTTCAAGGTCATGGGCATGGCACCGTACGGCGACGCCAGCAAATACGACTTCTCGCGCCTGGCCACGTTCGAGAACGGTGAGCTGATCATCAACACCGAGCTGGCCAACGTGATCGGCCTGCGCCGTTACAAAGAGAACGGCAAGGGCTTCTACTTCTCGCCGAAACTGATCGAATGGCTCGGTCCCAAGCGCGTCGGCGATGTGGCGGACGAGCCGTACATCCACTACGCGGCCAGCATGCAGGCGCTGTTCGAAAAACTCGCGCTGCAGATGATGGACCACTACCTGGGCGACATCCTCAAGGAAACCGGCAAGATTGCCTTCGCCGGTGGCTGTGCGCTGAACGTCAAGCTGAACCAGCGCATCATCGCCCGCCCCGAGGTCAAGGAGCTGTTCGTCCAGCCTGCGTCCGGTGATGCCGGTACGGCGGTTGGCGCAGCGGCTTATGTGTCCCATGCTCGCGGCGTGCCGGTCGAGAAGATGGAGCACGTCTACCTCGGCCCTGCTTACAGCAACGAAGATGTGATCGCTGCGTGCGCCCGTCACCCGAGCAAACCGGTGTGGCGTCAGATCGAAAACACGCCTGAGCGGATCGCCGAAATCATGGTCAAGGGCAACCCGGTGGCCTGGTTCCAGGGCCGCATGGAGTTCGGTCCGCGTGCGTTGGGTGGTCGTTCGATCATCGGCTGCCCGAGCGTGACCGGCGTGGCTGACCGTATCAACCATCAGATCAAGTTCCGCGAGCGCTGGAGGCCTTTCTGCCCGTCGATGCTCGACACTGTCGCGCCGCAGATGATCAAGATCGATCACCCGGCGCCGTTTATGACCTTCACGTTCGAAGTCGCTGAAGAGTGGAAAACCCGCGTGCCGGAAGTCGTCCATGAAGACGGCACTTCGCGTGCCCAGGTGCTCAAGCGCGAATACAACCCGCGCTACTACGACATGATGAAGGCGCTGGAAAACCTGACTGGCAACGGCGTATCGCTGAATACCTCGCTCAACCGCCGTGGCGAGCCGATGATCTGCTCGCCGACCGACGCGCTGAATATGTTCTTTGGCTCCGACCTCGAGTATTTGATCATGGAAGACATTCTGGTGGTCAAAGAGGGCGTCGAGACTTATGACACGCTCGGCTGAACGTCACGTGCTGCAGTTCTGCCACGGCTATGACGGGCCGTTTCTGGACTGCGCCCGTCAATACGCGAGCCTGTTCGCAGGCAAGGGCTATCGGGTCACCACTGTGTTTCTGACCGGTGCGGCCGACCCTGGAGTGGTCGCCGATTGCGGGTCCGATGAAGTGTTGTTCATGGAGTACAGTTCCAAGGCCATTCGTGGCTTGAAGCTGGGTGCCATCCGCGAACTGCGCAGCATCGTCGCCTCGCGCCATTTCAGCTTCTGCATCGCCCATCGATTCAAGCCTGTGTATATCGCGCTGTTGGCGACACGTTTGCCGGTGATCGGCGTGCATCATGCGTTTGGCGATTATCAGCGCCGCAGCCGCAAGCTGTTCGCCAACCTGTTTCGTAAGCGCCTCAGCCTGCTGGGGGTATCGGACTCGGTGCGTGATGACATGCGCAAGAGCCTGACCGCCTGGCCGGCCGAGCGTATCGAGACGTTGTATAACCGCATCGATGTCGAGCAATTGCAGGGCAGCCAGTTTTCCGCCGAAGACGCCCGCGTCGAGTTGGGGTTGTCTCCTTCTGCGTGGATCGTTGGCAATGTGGGGCGTCTGCACCCGGACAAGGATCAGGCGACCCTATTGCGCGGCTTTGCCCTGGCGTTGCCGAGCTTGCCTGAGCACAGTCAGTTGGTGATTCTGGGCAAGGGCCGGCTCGAAGACTCGCTCAAGGCGCTTGCCCGTGAACTGGGCATTGGTGCCAACGTGCTGTTCATGGGGCAGGTCGCCGATGCACGCCGTTACTTCAAGGCGTTCGACGTATTTGCCCTGAGCTCGGATCACGAACCGTTCGGCATGGTGTTGCTGGAGGCGATGGTGGCGGGTGTTCCTGTGGTCGCGACCTCCTGTGGCGGCGCACGCGAAGTGGTTGAAGACGTCGGCCTGATGTTTCCGCTGGGGGACGAGCAGCGTCTGGCCCAAGGCCTGATCCACCTGGCCGGGCTGGATGCCGACCAGCGCCAGGACTGCGCCGAACGAATGCTCCTGCGTCTGCGCGAGCGCTTTTCCGATCATGCGGTACGTAACGTCTTCTGGCGCTTGCCGCAAGTCACCCGCCTGGTTGCGGAGTCCTGATGCTCAACCGATTCAAAGGCTGGCGTGAACGTGGCTGGACCGAAATCGATGCCGCTGCCTATGCGCAGGCGTGGCACCGGTTTGGCGGTAGCGTGGCCACTCATCCTCAGGTTGTCGAACGGCTGTCCGTTTTCGCTGCCATTGCCGTGCGCTATTTGGGCTGGGAGCAGGACGGCGAGATCAAGGCGGCCATCGCCACTTGGGGGCGCTCGCTGGCGCTGTCCAAGGACGAACTCAAGCGCAACGGCAAAAAAGGCCTGTTCGATCTGGGCAATGCCGAGCTGATTCTGCCGATAGGCCAAGGTGTTCAGGTGCCCGTGCGTCATAAAGGACGTTATCTCTCGTCACTGAACGAAGGCCGTATCAGCACCTTCAAGCCACAAGCAGAATCACTGGCGATGGCGCGCACACCGGAAGAGCTGTCCAAGAAGTTCCGCTACAACCAGCGCCGAGAACTGCGTCTTCTGGAAGAGGCGGGTGGCACGGTCCGGCCGGTCAGCGAGTTCGGCAGCGCTGAACTGGCGCGCATGTATTGCGAACTGTTCCAGCGCCGTTGGGGCTTTGAGGCAACCGGTGCTGCGCACAAGGCCGAGGTGATTGAGCTGTTGCGCGACCTGCTGATCGGTTCGGTGGTGTTTCTCAACGATGCGCCCATCGCGATTCAACTGGTGTACCGCGTCGAAGCGCCCGAGTGGGTCAGCATCGAATACGTCAATGGCGGTGTCGACCCTGAAACCCGTGATTTCAGCCCCGGCAGCGTACTGAGCTTCGTCAACACGCAAAGCGCCTGGGAAGATGCAAGGGCGCTGGGCAAGTCGCTGCGCTTCTCGTTCGGCCGTGCCGACCGGGAATACAAGGATCGTTGGTGCAACCCTGTGCCGGTGTTCCGGATTTGAGCCGCAAGCAGGAGTTGCTCAAGCGCCATCGCCGTAACAAGCGGCTGGCGCTGCTGGGTGGGCTGTTGCTGCTGATTGCCCTTGGCGTGGCAGTCGCGTGGTGGTTGATGCCGGTTCTGGCGGTCGTTGCCTGGATCGCCCACGAAGCGTGGTTCGCTGATCATCTGTTCTATTCGCCGTCGGATGACTATCAATACCGCTTCGCTGCTGAAAACGAAGTGCCCGGGGTAACGTTTGAGAGTGGCCGACTGACGCTCGCTGAGCCATTGGCGCTGGCAGGTGGCGAAACGCTGGTGCTGGCGCTGAATGTCAAAAGCAGCTGGCTGGGACGTTTTCTGGACCCGGTCGTCGAGTTGCAAGGTGCGGGGCTTGTTGATCGCCAGGCATTCGAGCGTGGCGTGCGTGGCATGCGTTACCTGAACCTGACGGGGCTGGGTGAGCCGCTCGCTGCCAATGCGTTGAGCCTGCGTGGACGTTTCTGCGCTTTGACCGGCCAGCCACGGTTGTGGGTGTTTCGTCAGCCGGATCCGCGCCAGCAACGTGTGATGGTGATCGCGCCGCATGCCGATGACGCCGAACTGGCCGCGTTCGGGCTGTACAGCCAGGCCAGTGATGCGTGGATCGTGACCCTGACTGCCGGTGAGGTCGAGGCCGACCACTATCGGCAAATGGGTCTGGACACCGCTGAGGCGGCACGTATGAAAGGCCGGCTGCGTGCCTGGGACAGCATCGCCGTCGCCCGTTGGGGCGGCGTGCCGGAATCGCAGTGCGTGCAGTTGGGCTATTTCTGCCTGCAACTGCCCGCCATGCAGGCCGCGCCAGACACACCGGTGGGTTCTCGCGAGGCCGACCTGCTGGATACCCGGTTGTTCCGGCAGTTCAATACCCTGGCGCTGCCGGGCGATGATGGCCAGCCGACCTGGAACAATCTGCTGGCGGATCTGCGCGCCTTGATCCTCAAGGCCAGGCCGCAGGTGCTGGTCATGCCGCACCCGGCCATCGATCCGCACCCCGATCACATCTGCGCCCAAGCTGCGGTGCGTGAAGCGCTGGTGGGGCTGGAATGGCAGCCCCAAGTCATCCTCGGTTACGCCAATCATTTGCATGACAACGACCGTTGGCCGATGGGCGATGCCTACACCGGTATCAGCCTGCCACCGGTCTTCGATGCCGAATTGAAGCTTGAGCCCTACAGCCTTGAGGTGTCGGTGCCGACACAGCGAGACAAAGCGATGGCGCTGGGCATGATGCACGACCTGCAACCGCCGATGCCGCTCAAGCGGCGCGTGCGTCGCTGGCTGCAGCAGGTGTTGGCGGGGCGGCGATGGCCAGTTGAAGGCGAGAACGAATTTTTCCGAAAGGCTGTACGTCGACACGAGTTGTTCTGGCGCAGCCGTGATTTCTGATTCAGCAGGCGCAGTACTGCAAGGAAAACAATGAAAGTCCTACTTCTGGTTCAGAAAGAGCAGCGCGCGATTCTGGATCGTCTTTATGACGGCATCGCGGCGAGCTGCGAGTGCGACCTGCGCTGGCTGGACTCCAATGATCAGCGCAACCTGCGCAGCTACTTTCGACGCGAAGTCGATGTGAACCGCTACGACCGGATCGTTTTCTTTCTGCGCTTCAAGCAGGAGGTGCGTCAGGTGGCTTTCATTCGCACGATTCCCAACCTGGTCATCCTCGAACACGACGCCTACCAGAACTACATTGCCTGCAAGTACACCGGCAAGTTCAGCGCCCATTACCGCAAACTGCCGTGGGTGCGGGTGCTGTGCTCAGGATTCATGGTCAGCGAACGGCTGCGTGAAGAAGGGTTCGACGCGGTGTTCGTGCCCAAGGGGTACGATCAGACCCTGTTGCAGGGGCAGAACCGTGAGCGAGACATCGAACTGGCCTTCGTCGGCAGCACCAACAGCGTGGCCTACAGCGGCCGCAAGGCGTTGCTCGACGAGCTGGGCCAGCAGGAAAACCTGCTGGTCACGCGCACCAAGTCCGGCGAGGAATACTGTGACACGCTGAACCGCATTCGCTTTTTCGTCAGTGCCGACGTCGGCATGGGCGAATACATGATCAAGAACTTCGAGGCGATGGCCTGCGGTTGCGTGCTGCTGGCCTACGACCAGGGCGCTGAAGAGAATCGTGCCCTGGGCTTCGTGGACATGCACAACCTGGTGCTGTACCGAGACATCCCCCAGCTTCGCGAGAAGCTTGCGCAACTGCGCGCAAACCCCGCGCTGGCCGACGAGATCTCCCGTAACGGTCGGGCGCTGGTCGAAGAACGCTACACATTCCATGCCTTGGGCAACGCCATTGTCGAACACATGCGCCCGCCGCTGCGGCCTATGCCAGCTTTCAGCTGGGTTGACCGCCTGCGCTCACGCTGGTCGTGGTAATGCTTTTTGAACCTTTAATGATTGAGAACACATGATGGTATTCAGCGAAAATAGCGACATCACGCTGGTAGTGACCAGCTGTGGGCGATTCGACCTGTTGAAGCGCACCCTGGACACCTTCGACCGTTTCAACACTGCCGCCATCCGCCATGTACTGATCACTGAAGATTCAGGAGACGTTCAGGTCGAGGCCTGTATTCCTGAGCACTGGCGCGCGCATACCCGTTTCCTCATCAACAATCCCAAGCTGGGACAGATGCGTTCGGTAGACGCCGCTTATGCGCTGATCGAGACGTCTTGGGTGTTCCATTGCGAAGATGACTGGGAATTTTACCGCCCACACTTCATCGAAGAGTCGGTGATCCTGCTGGAGAATGACCCGCAGGCGCTGCAGGTCTGGTTACGCAGCTTCAATCATGATCTGCAGATTCACAGCCCGTACGTCTTTTTGAATGAGCGCGAAGTGGTTCAGGGCATTCCCTTCTACAAGTTGGGTTCGCACAAGCCTGAGTGGCAGGGCTTTTCGTTCAATCCGGGGCTGCGCCGTCTGGCCGACTATAAACAGCACGCGCCGTATGCCGGCCACGGTGGAGAGAAGAAGCTTTCACAATTGTTTGCATCGCAAAACCGGTACGCGCTGATTCTGGAAAACGATGCCGTGCTGCATACCGGTTTCGGTGAACATGTTGTATTGCCGCAGGAGCGGCTCGACAAACAGCGTCGCAAACGTCGTGACCGCATCAAGTTGCTTGTCGCGGTAATCATTGGGCTGGTAACAGGCTGGTTGCTTAATAATGTCAGTTGACCGAACCGGTATGCCTTCAAGCAAGGCACAGATCTATTTTGGTGCGATGCTTGTCGTCTTTTTGCTGAGTTTCATCCTGAACTCTTCTGCCAAGACGACCAATAATCTGTTCTACGCCCTGACAGCACTGCCGGGGTTGTTTTTCCTGATCAAATACCGTGGCGCCAGCGTGTTTGCGCAGCCGCTGGGTGTGGCCTGGGCCGTGTTCATGGCCTGGTTTCTGGTGCCCGCCTTCTACGGGCAGGACTTCCAGTTCTACAAACATGTGGCATACGTCAGCCTGTTCGTCTTTGTCGTGGCTGGGCTGATGGACAACGAATTCTTCCGGCAGGGCCGGTTCATCCGCAGCTTTTTCTGGGCGATATGCGCGTACATTCTGGTGGCCAGCATTCATAGCTGGATGACCGGACAGTTTGCCTTCGGCAAGCGCGTCGAGATATTGCCTGCGCGCATGGCCAACGTGATCTACGCCAGTGCCTGGCTGGTCTGCTGCCTGGCCCTTGCCTTGCCGGTCTGGCTCAAGGAGCGGCGCTGGATGGAAGCTGTCTGCGGGGTTGTTCTGACCCTTGTCGTCGCGGCCTTCATCGTGCAGACACGTACGGCTCTGGTAGGGGCGATCTTTCTTTTCGCGGCCATTACGCTGTATTCGGTGTATCGCTTTCCGAAGCGCACTCTGCTGACGTTGCTGGTACTGGCGATCGTCTGCGCGGCGGCGTTCTGGATAGTCAAAGATGAGGAGTGGATCAGGCTGCTGATGGTGCGCGGCGACTCTTACCGCATCGAGCTGTTCGAGATCATGACGGGCGAGTGGCGCAACTGCGGATGGATGCTGGGCTGTGGCGTTGATTTCTACACCACCAAGACCCTGACCGGGGGCATGGCGATTCAGCACCCGCACAACATCTATGTGTCGATGGGGCTGTATACCGGCGCAGTGTCGCTGGTGCTGTTTCTGGTCGTGATGGCGATGACGCTGTGGCACGCCTTGCGCCTTCGCGATGGCTGGGGGCTCTATCTGGCGTGCGCGCTGGTGATGCTCAATTTCGACGGTGCGAAGCTGGTGGGCAATCCTGACGAACTCTGGGTACTGGTGTTGCTGCCTGCGGCGATGGTGCTGGGACGGGTGGTTCAGGAACATCGGCTCAAGCAGTAAGCATCGATTGCTGAAATGGCCGCCTGCAAGCGGCCATTTTTTCAATTCATGGCTTGGGTCAGTTCGGCTGCGGTGCAAACGCTCTGGCCGCTCAGGTAGCCATTGAGGAACGCAGGGTTGGCGTCGCCCAGCAGCCACTGCCGGTCTTCCAGATAGCGCAGCATGTGCTTGAAGTTGCGCAGTCGCAGGTTTTTACGCAACGGTCGGCGGTAGGTTTTCAGGTCGGCAATGTCGATAAGGCCAAGGTGACCTTCCGGGGTGAGGATGACGTTGCCCAGATGCGCTGAGCGAAAATAGATGCCTTTTTCATGCAGGTTGGCGATGAAGCGCCCCAGTTGCATGCGAAGGTCATCATCGCTGGCGGCGTTGCCCAGCAATTGACGCAAGGTGTGACCAGCCAGTGGATCGTAATGCACCGCGTCGCGTGCGATCTCGGCAATCCGGTAGACCGTGCGAACATGCGGGCAGGGAATGGCGCGTTTGGCCAGGGTCAGGCAATTGTCAGCGAAGCGTTTTGCATAGGGATACCAGGCTGCAGAACTGATCAGCCGCTTGCGTCGAAACAGCTTCAACATTGAACCGTCATTCAGACGTAGTACTTTATCGCCCGTGCCGTCAGCTTCAAGCACTTCGGCACCTTGAACCAAGGCAAGGTAGTGGGCGTGGTCGAGCGCTTGCATCGATACTCCGGATTCTGCGCCCCAAGGGCTGTACGGGCCGCCTATGTTACCGCAGCAGGCCGTCGCGAAAACGGCTTGTGATACAATTCCGCTTCTTTTTAACACGACGGATTCTCATGACAACCTCCGAATCGTCCGCCACTTCCAGCGTGAAAATCTATTTCCGCCTGTTGTCCTATGTGCGTCCGTATGTGGGCATTTTCCTGCTCAGCATCCTTGGTTTCGTGATCTTTGCCTCCACCCAGCCCATGCTGGCGGGCATCTTGAAATACTTTGTCGATGGGCTGAGCAATCCGGAGGCGGTGCTGTTTCCCAACGTGCCTTACCTTCGGGACCTGCAACTGCTGCAGGCGGTGCCGCTGTTGATCGTGCTGATCGCCGCCTGGCAGGGACTGGGCTCGTTTCTCGGCAACTATTTTCTGGCCAAGGTTTCGCTGGGGCTGGTGCATGACCTGCGCGTAGAGCTGTTCAACAAGCTGCTGGTACTGCCCAACCGCTACTTCGACACCACTAACTCAGGTCATCTGATCTCGCGCATCACCTTCAACGTCACGATGGTGACGGGTGCCGCAACGGATGCCATCAAGGTGGTGATTCGTGAAGGGCTGACGGTGGTCTTCCTGTTCATCTACCTGCTGTGGATGAACTGGCAACTGACGCTGGTCATGCTCGCCATTCTGCCTGTGATCGCCATCATGGTCGGCACCGCCAGCAAGAAATTCCGCAAGCAGAGCAAGAAAATCCAGGTGGCGATGGGCGACGTGACCCACGTTGCCTCCGAAACCATCCAGGGCTATCGCGTGGTCCGCAGCTTCGGCGGTGAAGAATACGAGCAGGATCGCTTTGCGCGTGCCAGCAACAGCAACACCAAAAAGCAGCTGCGCATGACCAAGACCGGCGCGATCTACACGCCGATGCTGCAACTTGTCATCTACACCGCGATGGCCGTGCTGATGTTCCTGGTGCTGTTCCTGCGTGGCGATGCGACGGCGGGCGATCTGGTGGCCTACATCACGGCGGCGGGCTTGTTGCCCAAGCCGATTCGTCAGCTTTCGGAAGTCAGCTCCACTATCCAGAAAGGTGTGGCTGGTGCTGAAAGCATCTTCGAACAGCTGGATGTCGAGCAGGAAATCGACACCGGCACGATAGAACGGGATCGTGTTTCGGGACGTCTTGAAGTGAAGAACCTCAGCTTCTTCTATCCCGAAACCGAACGTCAGGTGCTGAACGACATCAGTTTCTCGGCAGCGCCAGGGCAGATGATCGCACTGGTCGGTCGCTCGGGCAGCGGCAAGTCAACCCTGGCCAACCTGATTCCTCGTTTTTATACCCACGAACGGGGTGAGATCCTGCTGGATGACGTCGAGATCAACGATTATCGCCTGCGTAACCTGCGCAAGCACATCGCTCAGGTCAATCAGAACGTCACGCTGTTCAATGACACCATCGCCAATAACATTGCCTACGGTGATCTGGCTGGCGCGCCGCGTGCCGACATCGAGGCTGCGGCTGCCGATGCCTACGCCAAGGAGTTCATTGACCAGTTGCCGCAAGGGTTCGACACGCCTGTAGGCGAGAACGGGGTGCTGCTGTCCGGTGGCCAGCGTCAGCGTCTGGCCATTGCCCGTGCGTTGCTCAAGAACGCGCCGGTGCTGATACTCGATGAAGCCACCTCTGCACTGGACACCGAGTCGGAGCGCCATATTCAGGCAGCGCTTGATCAGGTCATGAAGGGCCGTACGACGCTGGTCATTGCCCACCGTCTGTCGACCATCGAAAAAGCCGATCTGATTCTGGTCATGGATGCCGGTCAGATTGTGGAACGCGGTACGCACTCGGAGCTGCTGGCGAAGAACGGCTATTACGCCAGGCTTCATGCGATGGGGCTCGACGAGCCAGCGCCCGTCGGCGCCATCTGATCAAAGAGTCGCGCTGTGCTTTCGGCACCGCGCGACCCTTTGTCAGCGTTTGAATACACGCCTGTTTATACCGCTGGAATCGCTCGTTTTCGGCATCAGGGTTGAGGTTCTGAACAGCCTGTCTGTTAAAACCCCCTGTGCTAAGATTCCGCCCTTGTTCATTTTCTAGTACGGGTTGTTCGATGAAGTTATCCATGCCGCGCTTTGATCAGGCCCCTGTCCTGGTGGTTGGCGATGTCATGCTCGACAGATACTGGCATGGTGGTACATCGCGTATTTCCCCCGAAGCGCCGGTGCCTGTCGTCAAGGTCGACCAGATCGAAGACCGTCCCGGCGGCGCTGCCAACGTGGCATTGAACATCGCGGCATTGGGAGCGCCTGCCTCATTGGTAGGCGTTACCGGTGAAGACGAAGCGGCAGAAAGCCTGAGCAACAGCCTCAAGGCGGCCGGCGTACTGGCCCGCTTCCAGCGCATCGCCAGCCAGCCGACCATCGTCAAGCTGCGCGTCATGAGTCGCCATCAGCAATTGCTGCGCATCGACTTCGAAGAGCCTTTTGCTACCGACGCGCTGGCCCTGAGCGCAGAGGTCGAAGGCCTGCTCGATGGCGTCAAGGTGCTGGTGCTTTCCGACTACGGCAAGGGTGCCCTGAAAAACCATCAGGCGCTGATCCAGGCCGCCCGCGCACGCGGCATTCCAGTGCTGGCCGACCCTAAAGGCAAGGACTTTGCGATCTATCGTGGTGCGAGCCTTATCACGCCGAACCTCAGCGAGTTCGAAGCCATCGTCGGCCATTGTGTCGACGAGGCCGATCTGGTTGCCAAAGGCGCTCAGCTGATGAGTGACCTGGACCTGGGTGCATTGCTGGTGACCCGTGGCGAGCATGGCATGACCCTGCTGCGTCCCGATCAACAGGCGCTCCACTTGCCAGCCCGTGCGCGTGAAGTGTTCGACGTCACTGGCGCGGGCGATACGGTCATTTCCACCCTGGCTGCCGCCATTGCTGCGGGTGAAGAATTACCCCACGCCGTCGCGCTGGCCAACCTGGCCGCTGGTATCGTAGTTGGCAAGCTGGGTACGGCCGCGATCAGCGCGCCTGAACTGCGTCGCGCCATTCAGCGTGAAGAAGGTTCGGAGCGCGGCGTCTTGGTGCTGGAGCAACTGCTACTGGCCGTTGATGACGCGCGGGCGCACAAGGAAAAGATCGTGTTCACCAACGGTTGCTTCGATATCCTGCATGCAGGCCATGTGACCTACCTGGAGCAGGCGCGTGCTCAGGGTGATCGTCTGATCGTCGCTGTCAATGACGATGCCTCTGTCAGCCGTTTGAAGGGCCCTGGCCGTCCGATCAACAGCGTTGATCGTCGCATGGCGGTGCTGGCCGGTCTTGGCGCTGTGGACTGGGTGATCAGCTTCCCTGAGGGCACGCCCGAGAATCTGCTGACTCACGTCAAACCCGACGTGCTGGTCAAAGGTGGCGACTATGGCGTCGATCAAGTGGTCGGTGCCGAGATCGTTCAGGCGTATGGCGGCGAAGTGAAGGTGTTGGGCCTGGTCGAGAACAGCTCGACAACGGCCATCGTCGAGAAGATTCGCGGACAGTAATAGCGTGTTGCGTGCCCGGAGCGTTCCGGGCAAGCCTGCTACTTACTCAAACTGCCCCGTGCCAACCCCAACAATTCCTTGGCCTTGCTGGTCAATCGCTTGAAGCCTGTCTTTTTCGGCGCAGGGGTCAAACCTTGCTGCCGCAACCAGTCCTTCCACCGAATACGCTCTTCGCGCACCACCCAGCCATCCTGAGCCGCAAAGCTTTCTGCGAGATACAGCCCGCGTGTGCTTGCCGGGCTCAGCTTGTCGCGCTTGAGGGTGTAAAGCTCCGGCAGCGGCGATCCGTTCTCCAGCGGCATCAGGTACAGATCCGGCTTGCTCCGGTTCAGGCGAGCCACCAACTGGTCGTTTTCCAGCATTTCATCCACATGGAACAGGCTGATCGGACGCGCCTCCTTGGGGATCTCCAGGCGCATGTCGTAAATCAGTTGCAGCGAGGCGGTCGGCAGATGCACGTAGGCCCTTGGGCGTTCGAGCAGGGTAAGGTTGCCGGCTCGAACGGGTCTGGCTGCACCTGACAGCGGGCTCAGGTTGAACGGCATGGCCTCGCGATAATGCAGGGCCGCAGCGTAAGGTGCGGGTAGCCAGGTGTCCTTGAACAGCCCGCTCAGCCAGCCTTGTGGCGTCTCGATCATGCACTCCTCGGCCACCTCCTGAATGGCTGTGTGCAGCGGCAGCGTCAGTTCGTGGGCCGGGACGTAGCCGGAAATCAGCTTGAGCACCACGTCCCCACGGTCCTGGCGGCGCTGGCGGACCAACACCCAGTAGTCCCGATTCTGCCAACTGATGGTCAGGCGTACGGAGACGCCCAGATTGGCCAGTTCGGTGTCGAATCGTTCGGTGTCCGGCACCTCAATCTTGCGACGTCGCTGCAAGGTCTGGCTGAAGTTCATCGGCATGCCGACGCTCTGATAGCTGAGGCTTTCAGGCGTGGCTTCGACGAACAGCGGCAGGGTCTTGAAGTTGCTGGGGTTCTTGCGAATCAATGTGCGCGGCATATCGGCTCCTTCTTGCGTTGGGGTCGGCCGCCCAAATCAGGCTTGACGGCAAATCACGGCAGCAGCAGTGGCGACGTTGTGCGCCAGGTGCATGGGATTAATGGTCCCGACAATAGCACTGGCGACGCCCGGATGTTCAAACAGTAACTGGAAGCTGGCCTGGACCGGGTCGACCCCTGGTGTCAGGCAGACATGCCCGCTGGCCAGTGCTTTCTTGACCAGAATGCCCTTGCCGTTGGCGGCCGCGAAATCCAGCACCGGCTTTTCGCCCTGTTCATCGAGATTGTAGGTGACCATCGCGCAGTCCCCGTCACGCAGGGCCAAGAGCCCGCCCTCGACGGTTTTGCCGGAGAAACCGTAGCCTCGAATCTTGCCTTCTCGTTTGAGTTCGGCAAGCGTCTCGTACACCGCCGTATCGTTGAGAATCGCCAGATCGTTGCCATCTGAATGCACCAGTACAAGGTCGAGAAAGTCGGTTTCAAGACGTTTCAGGCTGCGCTCGACGGACAGGCGGGTATGCTCGGCGCTGAAGTCGTGGCTCGACCGCCCGTCCACGAATTCTTCGCCCACTTTGCTGACGATCACCCAATCCTGGCGCTGGCCGCGCAGCAGTGGGCCGAGACGTTCCTCGCTGGTGCCGTAGGCCGGGGCCGTGTCGATCAGGTTGATGCCCATGTCACGGGACATCTTCAGCAGCATCTGCGCTTGCTGGTCGTCCGGGATCTTGAACCCGTTGGGGTATTTCACCCCTTGATCGCGCCCCAGTTTGACGGTGCCCAGCCCCAGCGGCGAGACGATCAAGCCGGTGCTGCCGAGCGGGCGATGCAGGTCGTGCAGGGTTTTCAGGCTCATGGCAGCAATTGATCCCAGACAGGAACGGCGAGAGGCGGTTTGGGCACATCCGCCAGCGGTGGTTGCGGCGTCGGGTGGATGCCTTCTTTGGACAGGACTGACAGTACGCGGTCGGCAAAATCCGGTGCCAGCGCCAGTTTGGTCGGCCAACCCACCATCAGGCGTTTCTGGCTGTCCAGAAAGGCGTTGTCGGGGCGTACCAGACCCGATTGTGCAGGCTCGGCACGATCGACGCGCAAGGTCGCCCACTGCGCCTGGCTCAGGTCGACCCAAGGCAGCAGCGCTTCGAGTTCCTTGCGGGCGACGGCGATCTGCGCCGCTGGCTCGCGGGCTACACCGTCAGCCTCGGCCAGATCGCCACCCAGGTACCAGACCCATTGCCCATCCGCTGCCGGGTGTGTGGTCACGGTGATGCGCGGCTTGGTGCCACCCCCCAGGCAGTGAGCGTAAAGCGGCTTGAGGGTCGGCCCCTTGACCAGCACCATGTGCAACGGACGACGCTGCATCTGCGGTTGCGAGATGCCTACTGCATTCAGCAGATCGGCATTGCCACCGCCCGCGCTGAGCACGATGCGCTGGGCATGAATATCGCGGCCATCGACCCGAAGGCCAATCAGTTCGTCACCTTCGTACAGCGGTTCGATCTGTTGCCCGGCGAGCAAGCTGTCACCGGCCAGTTCTGCCAGGCGCTGAATCAGGCTTGGCACATCGACCACCAGTTCCGCCAGGCGGTAGACCTTGCCTTTGAATTTGGGGTTTTGCAGGGCGGGCGGGAGCTGCTCGCCCTTGACCTGATCCACGCGCCCACGCACGGCTTTGCTGGCGAAGAAGCTGGTGAGGTTGCCGGCGAGGGTGCCTGGCGACCAGAGATAATGGGCGTCCGACAACAGGCGCACGCCGGACAGGTCCAGTTCGCCCTTGCCGTCGAGGGCTTCACGCCAGCGACGCGGCATGTCGGCGATGGCTTCCGAAGCACCCGACAACGCGCCATGCAGCGCGTATTTGGCACCGCCGTGAATGATCCCTTGAGACTTCAGGCTTTGTCCGCCACCCAGGCTTGAGCTTTCTACCAGCACTGTCGAGAACCCTTGACGACGCAACCGGGCATTGAGCCAGAGGCCGGCAATGCCAGCCCCGACAATCAGGACGTCAGTGGAAATAACAGATGGCATGGGCACCTCAGTGAGTAAAGATTGCGGCCATTATAAGGGAACGGACTTTCAATGCCCGGCGGTTTTCGAGAACACCTGAATGACCACTACACCCGCCACGATCATGCCCATGCCCAGCAGCGCGGGCAGGTCGAGTTTCTGACCGTAGACCAGGAATGCTGCAATACTCACCATGACGATGCCCATGCCCGACCAGATGGCATAGGTAATGCCGACCGGTATAGTGCGCATCACCAGAATCAGCATCCAGAACGCAATCGCGTAGCCGCCGATGACCAGCAACAGGGGAAGTGGAGTGCTGAAGCCTTTTACTGCCTTCATCGAGGTGGTAGCGATAACTTCGGCGCAGATCGCGACGCCCAGCAGGTAATACGGATTCATGATGGTTTCCTTGTGTGGGACCGCGCATTCTAACGAGCGCCGGTGGCAGGCCTGATGATTTACACGCCGTCCGTCATCGTGTCTGCGTCTTCAGGTTGTTGTGGCATTGCGCAGGCGGGCTGATAAACTCCGCGCCCATGAATAGAACCCTCTACACCCTCCTGTTTCATCTCGGCCTGCCGCTGGTTGCCCTGCGCTTGTGGTTACGTGCGCGCAAGGCCCCGGCGTATCGCCAACGTATCGGCGAGCGTTTTGCGATCGGCCTGCCGCCGATGCGGCGTGGCGGGATCTGGGTACATGCCGTCTCGGTCGGGGAAAGCATTGCCGCCGCCCCGATGATCCGAGCCCTATTGGCGCAATATCCCGAACTGCCGATCACTGTGACTTGCATGACGCCCACAGGTTCGGAGCGAATCAAGGCGATGTTCGCTAACGAGCCGCGGATTCAGCATTGCTACCTGCCTTATGACCTGCCTTGGGCGGCGGGTCGTTTTCTCGATCACGTGCAGCCACAGCTGGGCATCATCATGGAAACCGAGTTGTGGCCTAACCATATTCACCAGTGCAGCAAACGTGGCATTCCTGTGGTGCTGGCCAATGCGCGGTTGTCCGAGCGTTCGGCGCGGGGCTATGGGCGTTTCGCGAAGCTCACCCAACCCATGCTCGGGCAAATGGCCTGGTTTGCGGTACAGACCGAAGCTGAAGCTCAGCGTTTTCGAGACCTGGGCGCGCGGCCTGAATGCGTCACGGTAACCGGCTCGATCAAGTTCGACCTGAGTATTGACCCTGCTTTGCTGGAGCATGCCGCTCAGTTGCGGGAGCAGTGGCAGGCGACGCAGCGTCCTGTCTGGATCGCAGCAAGCACCCATGCGGGGGAGGATGAAAGCGTGCTGGCAGCGCACCGCACGCTGCTGTCGAGTCATCCCGATGCGTTGTTGATTCTGGTGCCGCGTCATCCCGAACGCTTCGACAGCGTGCATGCGTTGTGTCAGCAGCAGGGCTTCGCCACGGTCCGCCGCTCCGCTGCACAGGCTGTCACGCCCGATGCCGCAGTGCTGTTGGGCGATACGATGGGTGAACTGCTGTTTCTGTATGCGCTGGCAGACAGCGCGTTCGTGGGTGGCAGTCTGGTGCCCAATGGGGGGCATAATCTGCTGGAACCAGCAGCACTGGCCAAGCCGGTACTGAGCGGCCCGCACCTGTTCAACTTTCTGGAAATTGCCGCCCTGCTGCACAGCGCAGGCGCGTTGGAAGAAGTCGGTGATTCAGCTGCTTTGGCGGCTGTTGTGCGGCGCTTGTTCGATCAGCCGCAGGTGGCGCAAGCAATGGCCGAAGCGGGGCTGGGCGTGATGAAGGCCAATCAGGGCGCGCTTCAGCGTTTGCTGGATGGGATCGGGCGGTTGATGCAACGGGTGTGACCCGGAACATGGACACGATACGCGCGCTCGTGAGCGTTACCACGCTCCTGCGTGGTAACGCTGCCAAGGACGCTCCGCTTCCGCTCCTTCAGCGTACTCAGCGTTGCGCAGGTCTTTCGAAGTTCTTGCGCGCCGCTGCAGCCAGATCCGGCGGCAGGAAGTCTTTGTCCGGGTTGTAGTCGGATTTCAGATAACGCGACAAGTCCTGCAGATCCCCCGGGTTCAGCGTGCCGGCAGCCTGTTTCAGGCGCAGGTTGTCGAGGATGTAGTCGTAGCGGGTGTTGTTGTAATCGCGCACCGACGCGTACAACTGACGCTGCGCATCCAGTACGTCGACGATGTTGCGTGTACCCACCTGATAACCGATTTCCGTGGCTTCAAGCGCACTCTGGTTGGAGATGATCGACTGCTTGCGCGCCTGAACCTGCTCCACATCCGTGTTCACTGCCCGGTGCAGGTTACGGGTGTTTTCCACCACCTGACGGCGCAGGCCCTCACGACGCTGCTCGCTCTGGCTCAGCCGTGAATACGCTTCGCGCACCTGCGAGTTGATCAGACCACCGCTGTAGATCGGAATGTTCAATTGAACACCGATAGTGCGCTGCTCGACATCACCGCTGTAATTCTGCCCGGTGAAGTTGGGGTTGTTGAAACCCAGCGCATCGTTGTCGCCGCGCTGGTAAGTGGCGACCGCATCAAGCGTCGGCGCATGCCCGGCCTTGCGTTGGCGCAGGGTTTCTTCCGCTGCGTTGACCGCGTAGTTGCTGGCCAGCAGGTTCAGGTTCTGCTGGGCGGCGGTATCGACCCAGGCCTTGGCATCGTTGGGCGTCGGAGCCAGCACCGGCAGGGTGTGGACGATGCCTTCAATGGAGTTGTATTCACGATTGGTCAGGGTAATCAACGCCTGAAACGCATCGTCCACCTGACGCTTGGCCAGGATGCGGCTGGCGCGCGAGGTGTCATAGCTGGCCTGCGCCTGCAGCACATCGGTCTTGTCCGAGAGGCCGACATCGAAGCGTTCGTTGGCTTGATCAAGCTGACGCCTGAACGCCGCTTCTTCGGCCTTGGTGGCCGCCAGATTGTCTTGGGCGCGCAGCACGCTGAAGTAGTTCTGCGCCGATTGCAGAATGAGGTTCTGCTCGGTCGCCGACAGTTCGAGGGCGGCCTGTTCGTTGACCGCTTCGGCTGCCTGAAGCTGGAACCAGCGGTCCGCACGGAAAATCGGCTGGCTCAGGGTCGCCTGATAGACCGTACCGCTGCGGGTTGCCGTCTGGCGCGGCTGGTCGAGGCTGGTGCGGGTGTTGTTGGCCTGTGCGCTGCCGGAAATATTGGGCAGCAGACCCGCCCGCGCCTGGGGTACGGCTTCCTTGCGCGCGGCGTAGTCGGCGCGGGCGGCGGCCAGATCGGCGTTGTTGTCGACCGCCTGCTCATAGACGTTCACCAGACCCGTCTTGGTCGGCCGCGGGACATCGGCTGCCCACGCTGCACCGTTGGACGCAAACGACACAGCCACGAGCAACGAAAGTTTGCGCAACATGAGGCATTCCCTGTTCATGAAGAAAATAGTCACGGTTTGATGAAAAAACCGGGATAGCGAGTGTAGAGCCAGACGCATGACGCAACAATCGGACATTTCAGCCATTTATCGATGCCCGCGCAATTAGGCTGGCTTTACAGCCTCGACGCGGCATAGACTGACGCCGTTCTTGTCGGGGTGCCTTGCTGTGAGGCTGAGATCGGTTAAACCGGATCCCGTTGAACCTGATCAGGTTAGCGCCTGCGTAGGGAACAAGATTTCTCGTCTCCCGGCGAGTCCTCTTGAGTGTCGTCCGGGGCCGATCGTTCAAAAAATGAACAGCGCGTCCTCCTCGATACTCAGCACGTTTTCAGTGCACCCGTCCGTCCCGATCAGGTTACTCCGACAATAAATCCACAGTGGATGTCTGGAGAGACCGTGATGAGCATAAAACCAAAAAACGCACCCCACTTGAGCGAGTCGGCGCAGGTCGATTCCGGATCGGTACAGCCGTTTACCCGTTCACAGAAGATTTATGTTCAGGGCTCGCGCCCGGACATCCGCGTGCCCATGCGTGAAGTGACTCTGGACATCACGCCAACCGACTTCGGCGGCGAAATCAACGCCCCGGTCACGGTCTATGACACCTCAGGTCCCTACACCGACCCCAATGTAACGATTGATGTGCGCAAAGGCCTGGCCGATGTGCGCTCGCCCTGGATCGACTCGCGCAACGACACCGAACGCCTGCCAGGGCTGAGTTCCAACTTCGGCCAACAACGCCTGAGCGATGCCGAGCTGACGGCGCTGCGTTTTGCGCACGTACGCAATCCGCGCCGGGCCAAGGCAGGCGCCAACGTCAGTCAAATGCACTATGCGCGTCAGGGCATCATCACCGCCGAGATGGAATACGTCGCCATCCGCGAAAACATGAAGCTGCAGGAAGCCCGTGCCGCCGGACTGCTGACCCAGCAACACGCCGGGCACAGCTTCGGTGCCAGCATTCCAAAAGAAATTACCGCCGAGTTCGTGCGCGAAGAGATCGCTCGCGGTCGGGCGATCATTCCCGCCAACATCAACCACGTCGAGCTTGAGCCGATGATCATCGGCCGCAACTTCCTGGTGAAGATCAACGGCAACATCGGCAACAGCGCGCTGGGTTCTTCCATTGAAGAAGAAGTCGCCAAGCTGACGTGGGGCATACGCTGGGGCTCGGACACGGTCATGGACTTGTCCACCGGCAAGCACATCCACGAGACCCGCGAGTGGATCATCCGCAACTCGCCAGTGCCGATCGGTACGGTGCCGATCTATCAGGCACTGGAAAAGGTCGGTGGCGCAGCCGAAGACCTGACATGGGAGCTGTTCCGCGACACCCTGATCGAACAGGCCGAGCAGGGCGTCGATTACTTCACCATCCACGCAGGCGTATTGCTGCGCTACGTGCCCCTGACCGCCAAGCGTGTGACCGGCATCGTCAGCCGCGGCGGTTCGATCATGGCCAAGTGGTGCCTGGCGCATCACAAGGAAAACTTCCTTTACACCCATTTCGAAGATATTTGCGAAATCATGAAGGCCTACGACGTCAGCTTCTCGCTGGGCGATGGCCTGCGTCCGGGGTCGATTGCCGACGCTAACGACGCCGCGCAGTTCGGCGAGCTGGAAACCCTGGGTGAACTGACCAAGATCGCCTGGAAGCACGACGTGCAAACCATGATCGAAGGCCCCGGCCATGTGCCGATGCAGTTGATCAAGGAGAACATGGACAAGCAGCTGGAGTGCTGTGACGAAGCACCGTTCTACACCTTGGGCCCGCTGACCACCGACATCGCACCGGGTTATGACCACATCACCTCAGGCATTGGTGCGGCAATGATCGGTTGGTTCGGTTGCGCCATGCTCTGCTACGTCACACCCAAAGAGCATTTGGGCCTGCCGAACAAGGATGACGTGAAGACCGGGATCATCACCTACAAGATCGCCGCTCACGCAGCGGATCTCGCCAAAGGGCATCCCGGCGCGCAGATTCGCGACAACGCCTTGAGCAAGGCACGCTTCGAATTCCGTTGGGAGGACCAGTTCAACCTGGGCCTGGACCCGGACACTGCACGGGCCTACCACGACGAAACCCTGCCCAAGGACTCGGCCAAGGTGGCGCACTTCTGCTCCATGTGCGGGCCGAAATTCTGCTCGATGAAAATCACCCAGGAAGTGCGCGAATACGCGGCCAATCAGCGGATCGAGGCGGTGGATGTAGACATCGCTCAGGGCCTTGCCGAACAGGCCGAGCGCTTCAAGCAGGAGGGGAGTCAGCTTTACAAGAAGGTCTGACCTGCCGAGCCGCGTTCGGATCCGCAGGCTGGCACAAACGAAGTGGGAGCGAGCTTGCTCGCGAAGAGGCCGTACGTTCCAGTTGAGGTGCTGTGTGTGAACTGGAGTCTTCGTGAGCAAGCTCACTCCCATGCACCTGCGTGGGAATGCCGCCTGGGAAGGTCCGCGTCCGAATCACAAGACGATACATCTCTTATTTCTTACCGAGTCAGAACCGTGAATACACCCGGCACTTATTCCCCCGATACACCCATCGCTGCCAGCCAGCGTGTGTTCGGCGGGCGCGATCTGTTTTCCCTGTGGTTCTCATTGGGCATCGGCCTGATGGTGTTGCAGACAGGTGCCTTACTGGCGCCTGGGCTGGGCATGTCCGGCGCGTTACTGGCGATCTTCCTCGGCACGCTGGTCGGCGTCGTGCTGCTGGCCTGCGTGGCGGTGATCGGCACGGACACCGGCCTGTCGTCGATGGCCGCACTGAAGCTCAGCCTCGGCAGCAAAGGCGCGTCGTTGCCAGCGCTGTTGAACCTCTTGCAACTGATCGGCTGGGGCTCGTTCGAGATCATTGTCATGCGTGATGCCGCCAGTCTGTTAGGCGCACGCGCTTTTGCAGAAGGCAGCCTATGGGCCAATCCGCTGCTCTGGACGCTGTTTTTCGGTGCGCTGGCGACCCTGTTGGCCGTCGGCGGGCCGTTGACCTTTGTGCGCCAGATTCTGCGCCGCTGGGGCATCTGGCTGTTACTCGCCGCCTGCTTGTGGCTGACCTGGAACCTGTTGACCAAGACCGACCTTGCCGCACTCTGGGCACGTACGGGTGACGGGTCGATGCCGTTTGCCGTGGGTTTCGATATCGCGATCGCCATGCCGCTTTCCTGGCTGCCACTGATTGCCGACTACTCCCGCTTCGGTCAGCGCGCACGCAACGTGTTCGGCGGTACGGCCGTGGGCTTTTTCATCGGTAATTTCTGGCTGATGGGGTTGGGCGTCGCCTACACCCTGGCGTTTGCGCCGAGTGGCGAAACCAATGCGCTGCTGTTGGCGCTGGCCGGGGCGGGTCTGGGGATTCCGTTGCTGTTGATTCTGCTGGACGAGTCGGAGAACGCGTTCGCTGACATTCACTCGGCAGCGGTTTCGACAGCGTTGCTGACACGGGTCAAGGTTGAGCACCTGGCGCTGTTCATCGGCATCGTCTGCACGCTGATCGCCTGCCTCGCACCGTTGGCGCAGTACCAGAATTTTCTGCTGTTGATCGGTTCGGTGTTCGCGCCGCTGTTCGGCGTGGTGCTGGTGGATCACTTCATCCTGCGTCGTCGCGGCAGTCAGGCGGTGGCGAGTGGCTTGCGCTGGATGAGTCTGCTGGCCTGGCTGGGCGGTATCAGCACGTACCACCTGCTGGCCAATCTGTACCCGGATGTCGGCGCAACACTGCCAGCGCTCATGGTCGCTGGCGTGTTGCAGCTGCTGATTGGCCGTGCGATTAACCGCGGCCGGGGAACAGTTCCGGCTTGAGGATGCCATTGAGCTGAGGGTAAGGAATCTTCAGCTCGATGTGGCCCATCGAATAAGGCGCAATGGTTTCCACCGGGTACTTGAGAATCAGGGCACCGTAGGTCAGCGCGATGTGCGGGGTGCGCTTGAACGGCCAGGTCTGTACGAAACTGGCGTCTTCAATCATCTTGCTCGACACTAGCCAGCCCTGATGAGCCAGTTCGGCTTTCTGCCAGAACTCCTGCTCCTTGCCCGGGATCACCATGTCGGCCAGTGTCAGGACTTTTTGCTGTTGGCGCGAATAGTTGATGAACGCCCGGCCGGGGTTGCCATGAGCGCCGCCAGCATCCAGATAACTGGAAAGCTCGACGACCACGATACCGTCATGCTGCTCGCGTACCTTGGCTTGCAGGTAGCTGCTGTTACGGCCCTGGGCGCGGCTTAAAAACTGCTCCTGATAGGCCTTGATTGACGCGGGCGGCGGCGTGCTGCTGTCGGCGACAGTCAGTTGCAGCAGCGTCTTCTGAACGATGGCGTCCAGCTTTGGTTCGTCAGGAAAATGCACGGTATCGATGTTCACCAGCGGGCAGTCGGCGGTGGTGCAACCCGGCTTGATCAGCTCGGAGGCATCACGCTGAACAGGCAACGGCGTGCGCATGTTGGGCGTGAAGAGGCTTTGGCAGGCGCCCAGCAACAGGGCCAGGCAAGCCAGTGAAGTGATCCTCAGTAACGACATGTTGATCCTTGGCAGAGTCAGTAAAGGCGGTCGTGTTGTGCGGTATGCAGGCTGGTTGGACTGCAAGCGTCCGGTTCGGTTCGCCACTGGGCGGATTAGAATTGTTTTACGTGGCAGCCGTCTACCTGCTTATTCAAGGGGGCTGCATCCAGTGGTCGATGCGCGTTAGGATGGTTGGGAGTTCAAGATAGCCGCAAGCGAGAAACCCATGACCCAGACCACCCGATCGGTACCGACGGCTTTTGAGATAACCCGGCGGGAAAACTGCTTTCAGGGCTTTTATAAACTCGACAAACTGTATTTGCGTCACGAACTGTTCGATGGCGGCACCAGCAAGGAAATCAGCCGCGAGCTGTTCGTTCGCCACGATGCCGTCTGCGTCCTGCCTTATGACGCCAAGCGTGATGAAGTGGTGCTGATCGAGCAGTTCCGGGTGGGCGCGGTCCAGAAGACCGGCAATCCCTGGCTGATCGAGTTGGTGGCTGGCCTGATCGACAAGGACGAGCAGCCGGAAGAAGTTGCTCATCGTGAGGCAGAGGAGGAAGCTGGCCTTGTGTTCGGTGCGCTTTGGCCGATTACCAAGTACTTCCCTTCACCCGGCGGCAGTGATGAATTCGTTCACCTGTTCATGGGGCAGTGCGACAGCCAGGGGGCGGGCGGCCTGCACGGGCTTGAATCCGAAGGTGAAGACATCCGCGTGACAGTCTGGTCGTTCGACGATGCGATGCAGGCCGTGGCTGACGGAAGAATCATAAACGCGGCAACGATCATCGCCTTGCAATGGCTGGCGTTGAACCGCGCTGAAATCAGGGGGTTATGGTCGTGAATCTACTGCGCGAGCGCTACCGTGTTGATCTTGCCGGGCTTCAGGCTGCGTGCGAGGCCAACTACGCGCGCTTGATGCGTTTGTTGCCGGACATGCGCAAAGAGCAGCGCTCACGCCGCGTTGCGGTGACGCAAGGTGACCAAATGCTCGGCGTGCTGGCGGTCGAGGTGCTGCTCGACTGCCCGTACACCACCACCCTGCAAGTGCGTCAGGAACACAGCCTGCCGTGGCTGCCGATACCCAGTCTGGAAGTGCAGGTCTACCACGACGCACGCATGGCCGAAGTCATTGGCGCCGAACACGCCCGTCGGTTTCGGGGGATTTATCCGTACCCCAACGCCGACATGCATCAGCCCGACGAAAAGGCCCAGCTCAACCTGTTTCTGGGTGAATGGCTGAGCCACTGTTTGGCGTGTGGGCATGAGTTTGAAGCGGTTCGCTGATTCATCTTTCGACACGTTTTAACCTGCTCCGCCGACCGATGCCGCTATCCCAGGGCGGCATTGTGCTGAATACGTTTCAGCCTTCAATCTTGAAATTTCCCGATACTTTTTGATGCTGGACGACCTCGCACCAGCGCTTAAACTCGCCGGCCGTTTTTCTTCTGTTTACGTTCAGCCAAGGTTTTCAGCCCGACTGAACCGCAATGCCCCAGCGCATGGATGCGTGATCACTGATACAGGGAGTTCACCAACTATGCCTTTTTTGCAGATTGGTTTGGCAAGTATGGCGTCGGGTGCTTTGATTGCACAGACAGTGGGAAAAGCTCGCGCCAAGAGCCAACGCATCCCCTGACATTCAGCAAATGTGACACACACCCACATTCCGGGTTTACCCGTATCGCTGGCCGTCACATAATCGCGCTGAATCCTTTCCAGGAGACGGCCTTGCCGAGCGCAGCCCCTTCATCGTCAGTTTTGCTGGTCCAGTTATCCGACAGCCACCTGTTTGCCGAGGCGGACGGCACGTTGCTGGGCATGAATACCCGTGACAGCCTGGAAAAGGTGGTCGAGCGGGTGCTGGCCGAGCAGTCGGATATCGATGTAGTGATTGCCAGTGGGGATATTTCCCAGGATGGCAGCGTGGAGTCGTATGAGGCGTTTCGTCGGATAAGCGAGCAGATTAAAGCGCCTGCACGCTGGTTTGCCGGCAACCACGATGAGCTGCCGCAGATGGAACAGGTGGCGCAGGGGGCCGGGTTGCTGGAACCGGTGCTGGATATTGGCCAGTGGCGGGTGACGTTGCTGGATTCGGCGGTGCCGGGTTCGGTGCCGGGGTTTCTGGCGGACTCGCAATTGAAACTGCTGGAACGGTCCCTGAGCGAAGCGCCGGACCGCCATCATCTGGTCTGCCTGCACCACCACCCGGTGGCGATCGGCTGTGAATGGATGGCGCCCATCGGACTGCGCAATGCCGACGCGTTTTTTGCGATTGTGGATCGATTCCCGCAGGCCCGTGCCGTGCTCTGGGGCCACGTGCATCAGGAATTCGACCAGATGCGTCAGCGCGTGCGGTTGCTGGCTTCACCCTCGACCTGCATTCAGTTTGCGCCGGGCAGCGAAGACTTCGCGCTGGACACTCTCGCGCCAGGCTATAGATGGCTAAGGCTGCATGACGACGGACACCTTGAAACCGGCGTTTCCCGGGTCGTCGGGATGGCGTTCGACGTCGATTATGGCGGCACGGGCTATTAATCGTCGTACGTAACTATTTCCAGTAAGGTGTTGTCGCGTTAGTCCCTGTAAACTGCGCGGCTTTGCTTTGCACCCAGGAGCGGCAGCGTGACCAGCGAAACCCCCTCATTGCTGTACATTCATGGCCTGAACAGTTCGGCGCAGTCGAAAAAGGCCTGCCAGTTGCTTGCGTTGATGAAATCGCTGGGCCTCGCTGAACGGCTGCAAGTCCCTGAACTGCATCATCATCCGCGTCAGGCCATGATCCAGCTGGCATCGGCCATCGATGCGCTGGGTCGGCCTTTGCTGGTCGGCAGCTCGCTCGGCGGCTACTATGCGACTCATTTGGCGCAGCGCCACGGCCTAAAGGCAGTCCTGATCAACCCGGCCGTCAACCCGCATCAGCTGTTCGACGGTTTTCTCGGTGTACAGCAGAACCTGTACACCGGCGAGCAATGGCAACTGACCCAAGACCATATTGACGCGCTGGCGGCGCTGGAAGTACCTGCCCCCCAAGACCCGCAGCAGATTCAGGTCTGGCTGCAGACGGGCGATGAGACGCTGGATTATCGCCGCGCCCAGGCTTTTTACCGGGCCTGCGCGTTGCGTATCCAGCCCGGTGGCGACCACAGCTATCAAGGGTTTGCCGAGCAGTTGCCCGCGCTGTTGAGTTTTGCCGGTTTTGCGCCCGGTCTGTTGCAGGGAATCGATCTTTCCGCGCTGTAAGTGACTGAATGCCAGCGACAGCAGTACAACACGTTGAACACCTGAAATTTAATGCACGATTGATAACGAGAACCTATGGCCAATCCCAGCGCTAGCTCTTATAACGCAGACGCCATCGAAGTCCTCTCGGGCCTCGATCCGGTTCGCAAACGTCCGGGCATGTACACCGACACCTCGCGGCCCAACCACCTGGCCCAGGAAGTCATCGACAACAGTGTCGACGAAGCGCTGGCAGGGCATGCCAGGTCGGTACAGGTCATTCTGCACGCCGATAACTCCCTTGAAGTGTCCGACGACGGTCGTGGCATGCCGGTGGACATTCACCCGGAAGAGGGCGTGTCGGGCGTCGAACTGATCCTCACCAAGCTTCACGCAGGCGGCAAGTTCTCCAACAAGAACTACCAGTTCTCCGGCGGCTTGCACGGCGTGGGGATTTCTGTGGTCAACGCGCTTTCCACCCAGGTTCGGGTGCGGGTCAAGCGTGATGGCAATGAATACGAAATGACCTTCGCCGATGGCTTCAAGGCTACCGAGCTGTCCGTTATTGGTACGGTCGGCAAGCGCAATACCGGCACCAGCGTCTATTTCGCGCCGGATCCGAAGTACTTTGATACCCCGAAATTTTCGGTCAGCCGCCTCAAGCATGTGCTCAAGGCCAAGGCCGTTTTGTGTCCGGGCCTGTTGGTCAGCTTCGAAGACAAAGCGACTGGCGAGAAGGTCGAGTGGCATTACGAAGACGGTCTGCGCTCCTACCTGCAGGATTCGGTCACCGAATTCCTGCGCCTGCCGGACGAGCCCTTCTGTGGCAGCTTTGCCGGTAATAAAGAGGCAGTCGATTGGGCCTTGCTCTGGTTGCCGGAAGGCGGCGACAGCGTTCAGGAAAGCTACGTCAACCTGATCCCGACCGCGCAGGGCGGTACCCATGTCAATGGTCTGCGTCAGGGTTTGCTGGATGCGATGCGCGAGTTCTGCGAGTTCCGCAACCTGCTGCCGCGCGGCGTGAAGCTGGCCCCGGAAGACGTCTGGGAGCGCATCGCGTTCGTATTGTCGATGAAAATGCAGGAGCCTCAGTTCTCCGGTCAGACCAAAGAGCGTCTGTCGTCCCGCGAAGCGGCGGCGTTTGTGTCCGGTGTCGTGAAGGACGCGTTCAGCCTGTGGCTCAACACTCACTCCGAGCTGGGCCTGCAACTGGCCGATCTGGCGATCAATAACGCCGGTCGTCGCCTCAAGGCCAGCAAGAAAGTCGAGCGCAAGCGCATCACGCAAGGTCCGGCGCTGCCCGGCAAGCTGGCTGATTGCGCAGGACAGGATCCGGCGCGCTCCGAGCTGTTTCTGGTCGAGGGTGATTCTGCGGGTGGCTCGGCCAAGCAGGCACGCGACAAGGAATTCCAGGCGATCCTGCCCCTGCGTGGCAAGATTCTGAATACGTGGGAAGTGGACGGCGGCGAAGTGCTTGCCAGCCAGGAAGTGCATAACATTGCCGTTGCCATCGGTGTCGATCCGGGTGCGGCCGACATCAGTCAGCTGCGCTACGGCAAAATTTGCATCCTGGCCGACGCCGACTCGGACGGTCTGCACATCGCAACCCTGCTGTGCGCACTGTTCGTTCAGCACTTCCGGCCGCTGGTGGACGCCGGTCACGTGTACGTGGCCATGCCGCCGCTGTACCGCATCGACCTGGGTAAGGAAATCTATTACGCGCTGGACGAAAGCGAGCGCGACGGGATTCTTGACCGTTTGGTAGCCGAGAAGAAACGCGGCAAGCCGCAGGTCACGCGATTCAAAGGCCTGGGCGAGATGAACCCGCCTCAGTTGCGTGAAACCACGATGGACCCGAACACCCGGCGTCTGGTGCAGCTCACGCTGGACGATTACGCCGCGACATCGGAAATCATGGACATGCTGCTGGCCAAAAAGCGCGCAGGTGACCGCAAGACCTGGCTCGAATCGAAGGGCAACCTGGCCGAGGTCATGATTTGATACGAGCCTGGCTCGCTGCCCTGTCCCTGGTGGTTGCGCCGGTTTTTGCGGCGCCGCTCGAGTCCCTGGCGTTGCAATCCGAGCATCCGGTAGACGGCATGGTCGGCGGCAATCTGTCGGGTCTTGCGTCGTGCAATGGCCAGCTATGGACAGTCTCCGACCGTGACGACAACCTGCTCTACAGTCTCGATGTGTCTGATCGCGTCTGGAAGGCCGAGCCCCATGTCATGGCTATGCCTGCGCCGCAGAGCTATCTGCCGCTGAGCCTGCGCACACTGGCCTACCTGTCGTCGATCGTGCGCGGCGGAAACATGGATTTCGAAGGCGTCAGTTGCGACGCGCAGGGCAACCGGTATCTGGTCAGCGAGGCTTACGGCACGGTGTTGAAAGTCCCGGTCAACGGTACGCCCGCGTGGCTGCCATTGCCTGCAGCGCTGGTAGAACAGGCACGCGCCAACGGTATGTTGCAGAACTTCAACGCGATTTTCGAAGGCATTGCGGTGAATGCTGAAGGCGACCGGGTATGGCTGGCCGCCGAGCGCGAAAAACGCGGGTTGCTGGTGGTGCGGCGTGACCAGGATCAATGGACCTGCGGCAAGAGTTGCGTGCTGCTGGCCGAAGCCGGGAAAGACACATTGCCCCCGGAGCAGAAGGGTAAAAAGGTCTCGACAGATTTTTCGGACATCTCGCTGTATAACGGCAAGCTGTTCACCCTGGAGCGCTCGGTGTATCGCATCTGTCGGCGTGATCTGGAAACCGGTGCACTCGAGCGTTGCTGGTCGTTTTCCAAGGAAGCCATGCTGCCGTCACGTCGCTATGATCAGCCTTATGGGCTGACCGAGGCGCTGGTCGTGGATGAGACGGGTGCCTGGGTCGGCATCGACAACAATTTTGGTGCCCGCGCCGATGGTGAAACGCGCCCGATCGTGTGGCGTTTCGCTGCACCTGCGGCGGGCTGGAGTGACGGCCAGTGACGCAGGCGGTGCCCGGCAAGCGTGCTGGCAAAGTCCTGATGATCGTAGCGTGGGCGGCCGGAATCTTTCTGGCCACGCGTTTTTTTGGCGACTGGGAAGACAAGCAGCAGAACCCCAACACCGTGGTTTCTTCGCAGCACGGCGACGGGTATATCGAAGTGAAACTGGCGGGCAATCGTCAGGGGCACTTCGTCAGTACCGGCCAGATCAACGGCCGGACAGTGGAGTTCATGATCGACACCGGGGCGACAGACGTCGCCATTCCCGGTGACATGGCCGACAGCCTCGGCCTGAAACGGGGTCTGCCGGTGATGGTCAGCACGGCCAACGGCAACAGTCAGGGTTTTCGGACCTCGCTCGACCGGCTGCAACTGGGCGACATCGTACTGACCCATGTGCGCGCGTTGGTAGCGCCGGGGCTAGAAGGCGATCAGGTGCTGCTGGGCATGAGTGCAATGAAACAACTCGAATTCACACAGCGTGGCGGCAATTTGCTGCTGCGCCAGTCAACACAATGATGAGGCCCGCATGAGCGACTCCCTTGACCTCAGCCTGGATGGCGTAGAACGCCGCTCGCTGGCTGACTTCACCGAACAGGCCTACCTCAACTATTCCATGTACGTGATCATGGACCGTGCCTTGCCGCATATCGGCGACGGCCTGAAGCCTGTGCAGCGCCGTATTATCTACGCCATGAGCGAGCTGGGCCTGGGCGCGGATGCCAAGCACAAGAAGTCGGCGCGTACCGTCGGTGACGTGCTCGGTAAATTCCACCCCCACGGCGATTCGGCCTGCTACGAAGCCATGGTGCTGATGGCCCAGCCGTTCAGCTACCGCTACACGCTGGTAGACGGCCAGGGCAACTGGGGTGCGCCGGACGACCCCAAGTCCTTCGCCGCCATGCGTTACACCGAGGCGCGCCTGTCGCGCTATTCCGAAGTGCTGCTCAGCGAGCTGGGCCAAGGCACTGCTGACTGGGTGCCGAATTTTGACGGTACGCTTGACGAACCGGCGGTTTTGCCTGCACGTTTGCCGAATATTCTGCTCAATGGCACCACCGGCATCGCCGTGGGCATGGCCACTGACGTACCGCCGCACAATCTGCGTGAAGTCGCCAGCGCCTGCGTTCACTTGCTGGATGAGCCCAAGGCGACGATTCAAGAGCTGTGTGAGCATATTTTGGGGCCGGATTACCCGACCGAAGCTGAAATCATCACGCCTCGCGCCGATCTGCTGAAAATCTACGAAACCGGTCGCGGTTCGGTGCGCATGCGTGCTGTGTATCGCATCGAAGATGGCGACATCGTGGTCACTTCGCTGCCGCATCAGGTGTCCGGCGCTAAAGTGCTGGAGCAGATTGCTGCCCAGATGCAGGCCAAGAAGCTGCCGATGGTGGCGGACCTGCGTGACGAGTCGGACCACGAAAACCCGTGCCGCATTGTGATCATCCCGCGCTCGAACCGCGTTGAACTTGATGAGTTGATGCAGCACCTGTTTGCGACCACCGAGCTTGAGTCCAGCTATCGGGTCAATATCAACATCATCGGTCTGGACGGCAAGCCGCAGCTCAAGAACCTCAAGACGCTGCTCAGCGAGTGGCTGACCTTCCGCATCGGTACAGTGCGCCGTCGCCTGCAATTCCGTCTGGACAAGGTCGAGCATCGCCTGCACCTGTTGGACGGTTTGCTGACCGCTTACCTGAACCTGGATGAAGTGATTCATATCATCCGCACGGCCGAGCACCCCAAGGCCGAGCTGATTGCTCGCTTTGATCTGTCGGAAATCCAGGCCGACTACATCCTCGACACCCGTTTGCGTCAATTGGCGCGTCTGGAAGAGATGAAGCTGCGTAGCGAGCAAGACGCGCTGCGCAAGGAGCAGGCCAAGCTGCAGGCGCTGCTGGGCAGTGAGTCCAAGCTGCGCAAGCTGGTGCGTTCCGAACTGATTGCCGATGCTGAAACCTATGGCGATGATCGTCGCTCGCCTATCGTGGCGCGTGCAGAGGCCAAGGCGCTGTCCGAAAACGAATTGATGCCGACCGAGCCGGTCACGGTCGTTCTGTCCGAGAAAGGCTGGGTGCGTTGCGCCAAGGGGCACGACATCGATGCCACCGGGCTCTCCTATAAAGCGGGTGACGGCTTCAAGACCTCGGCCATTGGCCGCTCCAATCAATTTGCAGTGTTCATCGACTCGACCGGGCGCAGCTATTCGGTTGCTGCCCACACGCTGCCGTCCGCACGGGGCCAGGGTGAGCCGCTCACCGGCAAGCTGCAGCCACCGCCGGGCGCGACCTTTGAGTGCGTGTTGCTGCCTGACGACGATGCGTTGTATGTCATCGCCTCGGATGCCGGCTACGGGTTCGTCGTGAAAGGTGAGGATTTGCAGGCCAAGAACAAGGCGGGCAAGGCCCTGCTCAGCCTGCCGGCCGGCGCCAAGGTCATTCTGCCCCGACCTGTCACAGACCGGGAGCAGAACTGGCTGGCGGCCGTGACGACGGAGGGTCGTCTGCTGGTGTTCAAGATCAGCGACCTGCCGCAGTTGGGCAAAGGCAAGGGCAACAAGATCATCGGCATTCCCGGCGAGCGAGTGGCCAGTCGTGAAGAATACGTCACCGACCTGGCAGTCATCGCACAAGGCGCTACGCTGGTTCTTCAGGCGGGCAAACGCACGTTGTCGCTCAAGCCTGAAGACCTTGAGCATTACAAGGGCGAACGTGGCCGTCGTGGCAATAAGCTCCCGCGTGGCTTCCAGAGGGTCGATGGCCTGCTGGTGGAAAATAGCTGAAAACGTTGATCTGACGCTGGTGTTCTTCGTTTTGCCATGAAGTACGATGCATAATCGCTGGAGTCATGGCGAATATTCACGGATGATATGGGGTCTTGGGGCGCAAGCGTGGCGCAGTGCCTGCATGGGTCTGGAAGTTATTTATACTGTGGCTTCCCGTGGGGCAGCCACCTGGATGGGACGATGAATTTTCTACGCCTTCCCCTTGTCCTGTTGATGACTGGCGTCCTGGGTCTGGCTGGTTGCAGTGTCAACCAGCCGACCGCGCTTTATCAACTCGACAGCGGTGAGCCTGGTCAGCCGAAACAGAGTAGTGGTCTGGCAGTCTTGCTGGGCCCTGTTTCGGTGGCCGACTACCTGCAACGCGAAACCCTTCTGCAACGACAGCCTGATGGCACCCTGACCGCTTCGCCCGATGGGCGCTGGGCGGGCAATCTGTCATCGGACATTGATCAATTGCTGTTACGCCAAATCGCCTGGAAACTGGACAGTCAGCGCGTTGTGCTGGCACCAGCCGTTGCCAACTTCTCGCCTGATGTTCAGGTGGTGTTGTCGATCACCCGTCTGGACTCCGGTGCCAAACAGCCTGCTGTGCTGGATGCGCAGTGGCGCTTGCTGGACCGCAAGGGCCACGTTCGTGACAGCCGACTGGTCCATCTTGAGCAGGTCCATGCCGGTAGCTCGTCCGATCAGGTGAAGGCGCAAGGCATTCTGTTGCAGCGTCTGGCCGATCAGGTTAGCACGGCGATCAAACCGATTTCCTGGCAGCCGCTCGAAGAACCGAAGAAGGCCCCGGTGGCCCGCGCCAAAGAGCCCGACAAGCCTCGTATCCCGATGGCTTCGCCAATCCGTACCGATCTGGAAGTGTTCCGCTTCTAACGCTCAGATAACAAAAAGCCCGCAGCGATGCGGGCTTTTTGTTGGGCGTCGTTCTGACACTGATAGGCACTTGTGAATGTGACGCAGGCCTACGCGGCAAGAAACCGTGGGAGCGAGCAAGCTCGCTCTCACAAAGATCACCGCCGCTCAGGACGCTCTGCGTCTGCTCTGGCGTTTGTCAGACCTTGTTCGTCTCGTGCATGCGCGCCAGTTGGCGTTCAAGCATGGACGGGTAGGGCTCCATCAGGCGCTCTACGCAGCAAGCGCCTTCGGGGCTGGCGATGGGGCGGATGCGGGCACGCTGGCGGATGAGGGCATCGTCGTTGACCTTGCGCTCGACCAGCAGTAGGTTGCGGCTGTGTTGCGACAGCGCCAATGCGTCCTGTGCGGTTTCGGTCAGCAGCAGATCAATCTGGCTCAGGCCGCTCAGGCCCTCGCCTAATGTCAGACCCAGTTGCAGTTGCAAGGTGATGCCGCTGTCGGCCACTTCAATCTGCAAGGCATGACTCAGTGCGCGCAGCAGCTCACCGCAGCAAATCGCGTTGGTCAGGTAGTCTTCGCCGCTTTCCTCGCTGTGGAACAGCATCAGGGTGCTGCCGTCGTTCAGGGTGTGCAGCTCGCTCTCGTACAACGAGGCTGCCTGATCAAGGCAGTCACGGTAGCGTTGCAGCAACTCGGTCAGGCGTGCGCGAGGCAGGCGGCGCAATTGGTCCTGCGCACCCAGCTGTACGGCCAGAACGGCACTCGGCTGCGGCTCGCGGGACACTACCGGCGCCGCAACAGTGCGAGCACTTGGCGCTGCACCTGTGTCTTCTGACGTGCTGCGCAACTCGGCGAACGGGTCATCGCCGTCGTCTTCTTCATCTTCTTCGGCAACGATGCGACGCTGCACCGGTGGCGCAGGCAGCCGAGGCTTGGCCACTGGCGCAGTGTCGCGCGCAGAGAAAGACGGGCTCGGTTTTTCTTCCGGCTCAAGGTACGGGTCCTCACCGTCGTCTTCTTCGTACTCGGGCTCCGGCACCGGCTCAGGTTCCGGAACAGGCGGCGCGAAAGAGGTGCGTAGCTGACGCGCAAGGTCGCCGATCTCATCCTGGCGATCAGTCGCAGGCGTGTACGGGTCGATGTCGCGCAGCCAGATCCGCATCTGCATCAGTGGCGTGGAAATATGCCGACCCAGACGCAAGCTCAGGGCCAGCGAGAGTGCCAGCAGAATCCCTGCCAATATGCCCATGCTTTGCAGGCTGATGGTCATGGGCTGCTGGAACTGCGACATGTCGAGGCTGATGCGCAGATGGCCCGCCATCACGTCCTGGAACGTGATTTTGATCTCGTACAGACCCTGTGCTTCACCCAGAAGCCCGTTTTTCGGGCGCTGGCCAGCCTCAGCGAGGATGCGGTTATCCACGCTGTAGATGGCGGCGTGCGCAACCAGCGGGTTCTTGACCAGATTGCCCAGCAGCACATTGAGACTGAGGATGTCGTTGGACACCAACAGCTCGGTGGCCGAGGTGGCGGTCTGGGTCGTAATGGCCTGCCCCAGCGCATCAGCCTGTTCATGCATGGCCTGCTTGAACTGCAGGCCCATGACACCGGCGTAGATCACCAGCGCCAACGCGACCAGGATCACGTTATGGCTGGCAATGCGCAAAGCAATCGGTACACGGCGATGACGCAGGGCACGAAAGATGAGCAGGAAGAAATTATCGGTTTTAACGGGCGTGGGCCGGTTCACAGAGCACGGCTCTTTCGAAGAAGTTGCCGCGCAGTATAACGACCGGCCCTGTAGCGGCAAAGCGCTGCCTGTGCCCGGTGGTCACTGAAAGTGGTTAGAATGCGGTTTTTTTCCACTGCGGGGGTGCGCCTTGCGCGAAATCGTCCTGATTAACATCACTGGCGTAGACCGTCCCGGTCTTACTGCGGCCATCACCGGCGTTCTCGCCCAGGGTGGCGTGAACATTCTCGATATTGGTCAGGCGGTGATTCACGACACCCTGTCATTCGGCATGCTGGTCGAAATTCCGGGCACCGAGCAGGGGTCTTCCGTCCTCAAGGACATCCTGTTCACCGCCTACAAGCTGGATCAGCAGGTGCGCTTCACGGCGGTGTCCGAAGAGGATTATCAACATTGGGTCGAAGGCCAGGGCAAGGCGCGTCATATCGTGACGTTGTTGACCCGCAAGGTGACCGCCGAGCAATTGCAATGCGTGAGTTCGATCACGGCCAAATATGGCTTGAATATCGATCAGATCGATCGCTTGTCCGGTCGCATGCCCCTCGATACGCCCGCCGATAAAGGCAAGGGTTGCATCGAGTTTTCCGTGCGCGGAGAGCCGGGTGACCTCAAAGCCATGCAGGCCGAGTTCCTCAGCGTGGCGCAGGACCTGAATGTCGATATCGCGTTTCAGCAGGATTCGCTGTTCAGGCGTAACCGCAGGCTGGCCGTGTTCGACATGGACTCGACCCTGATCGAAGCCGAAGTCATCGACGAGTTGGCCAAGGCCGCAGGCGTCGGGGAGCAGGTGTCGGAGATCACTGAACGAGCCATGCGTGGCGAACTGGATTTCAGCGCCAGCTTCAAGGAGCGTCTGGCTCTGCTCAAGGGGCTAGACGTCAGCGTGCTGGACGAAATCGGTGCATCGTTGCGCTTGACCGAAGGTGCCGAAACCCTGTTCGCCGAACTCAAGCGACTGGGTTACAAGACCGCGATTCTGTCCGGTGGCTTCACTTATTTTGCCAAGCAGCTGCAGGCCAAACTGGGTATCGACTACGTGTTTGCCAACGAGCTGGCAGTGGAAGATGGCAAGGTCACGGGCGTGGCCGTCGAGCCTATCGTCGATGCCAAGCGCAAGGCGGATCTGCTGCGTGAACTGGCTCACAAGGAAGGTCTGAGTCTTGAGCAGACGATTGCAGTAGGCGACGGTGCCAACGACTTGCCGATGCTGGCGATTGCGGGGCTGGGCGTTGCATTCCGCGCCAAGCCGCTGGTGAAGCAGTCGGCCAAACAGGCGATCTCGACCCTGGGTCTGGACGGGGTTCTGTATCTGTTGGGCTTCCGGGATCGCGAAGCACAACGCTGACCGCGTGCAGTACCGCCGTGATTGTTCAAGCGATTGCGGCGGCTACAGTGATCCCCACAACGAATCGAACTCCTGACCCGGCTTGGGCTTTTCGCTTTCCGCCGCCTTGGGCGCGTCGTAGATCTGGTACTCGAACTGGTTGTAGCTGGCGCTGCTGATGCGGCGATTGCTCAGCGTCGCACGTCGCTCTTCGCCACTGAAATTGATCATGACCTTGCTGTTTTCCTGAAACGGAAGACGGGGCGCGAGCACTGTCGCGGGCCTGTCCATCGCTCTGACTTCCGGCAGCATTAAGGTGCGCAAGTATTGGCTGTTCTGGGGTTCGCGAATCAACTGCATCCCGCAAGGCTGGGCAAAGGGTGCAATCAGCTCGATGCCCATTTGCGTTCCGCCACTGCGTACCTGCCTGACCCAACGAACGATCGCAATGCTCCAGCCCTGGCCGGAGTCGTCCTGAATGCCCACCAGTTCGCCGGCCTGCAACTGCTGAGGCACGTCCTTCGGCCACGCCAGGCAATAACCGCCAGGGCTGTGGTTGACGATGCTCAAGTCGAATGTCGGAAAGGTGTGCTGCGCGTTGGACGATGAATCGCCATCGCCATCGGTTTTCTGGTATTCGATTTCCTCATAGGGCAGCAGAACGGAAGACGTGTTGCCGCGCTGAGTGTCGAACGCCGACGACCAAGGGTCATCATCGTTCTCGTTGACCACCTTGAGCGCAAAGTCGGCAATGTGGCTGGCTGCGTTCAATTGCAGCAGTTCGCTGAATGATCTCTGGCCCGCCACGTAATAGTGCAGGGCGCTCATGCCGATGCACAACTTCAGCGTGCCTTGGCCAACGGTGCGCTGAAAGGTGCGCTCGGCCACATCACCCCAGGCCGCTGCCAGGTGCTGCAACAGATCCGTGTTGACGCCGGTCGGTATGAGCAATTGGGTAGGGCCGCGCTGGTTGTCCGGCAGGGCGAGGTAATGACTGATGGCATTCGCCAGCGCCAAGGGCTGGATCCCCAGCATCTTAGGCAACTGCTCGTCAGTGAACAGGGTGCGGTACAGCGGTGGTTTGTCAGCTGTCGGATCCAGTGCGAGCAGGCTCTGTTCGTCTGCTGGCAACTCCAGCGTTACCAGTGAACTCCAGGCTTCGAGTGCATCGGCCAGCTTGCCGATGTTCAACTGGCGCATCTGATTGCAGCGTGAACACCCCATCATCAAACCGATGATGTACGTCTGTTCGGGGCTGAGCGTCTTGACGTGATGAGCCAGGGGCTCGTCCACCGAGGTGCGGTGCAACTGAAATTGGCGAGCGATCTGGTAGAGCTGATGCAGTTCCAGCCAAAGGCCGTCCTGAACGGGACAATACAGTTGGTTGGCACGAATCAAAGGTCCGTTAAGTCCATGCAGCGCACGTTGCAGTGCGGTGGCCAACAGCGTGCTCTGATCCTTGCTGTAGCGTGGCGCAATGTGCTGAATGACTTGCTTGTAGCCGGTTGCCAGATGGTTCTGCAACGCCTGACACAGGTTGGCGACCTTGCGCGGACGCTCGTCGAGCACGATGGCTTGATTGAGGAAATGTCGCTCAAGGTGCTTGCAGACAAAATAGACCTCGGGACGCAACAGCTCCAGCATTTGGAGGCGGTTGTCGCTGGGGGTCATCAGTTGGTTGAGTTCTGTCAGCCCTTGATAAAGCTGGCGGGCCATCTCGCCCAGATTGGCTTTGGGCAGCCGGGAGATCCAGCGTTTGAGGTCGCGAGGCGTGGGTTCACAGAATGACAGGCTCGACTGCGTTGGCGTGGGGGCACGCAACAGCAGAGGAAGGCTCAAATTACTCATGTGACAGGCGAACTCCAACGACTCACTGGCCCGAACGGCGGCCTTCACATGGCAACCGGTCACATCCTGCACATTGATGTGTAACCCGGTGCCTATGAAAGTGCAACGTATCCTACGGCACCGATGGCCGGACTTTACCAGTATCGGGGCTAATGCGCAGCTATTATGGCCTCAGGCCATTAGACCTCTGAAAGCTGTGTCGGAACGCCGAGTGCCTGGCCCATCTGAACCTTGGAGAGGGCTTTCAGTGACTCGGACCATTTCACCTGGTTAGGTCCAAACAGCACGATGGCCGTGGAACCGAGCTTGAAACGGCCCATTTCGGCACCTTTTTCCAAATGGATCGGAGCGCGTGCAGCTTCGTCGTAGCTGAACGTCTTCAATTCGCGCTTGGGTGGCGTGACCAGCCCGGCCCAGACCGTCTCTACCGACGCAACGATCATTGCGCCCACCAGTACGACTGCCATCGGGCCTCGCTCGGTATCGAACAGGCACACGACACGTTCGTTGCGGGCGAACAGTTCAGGAACGTTTTCGGCCGTGGTCTGGTTGACTGAAAAGATTCGGCCTGGAACGTAGACCATCTCGCGCAGGGTGCCAGCCAGTGGCATATGGACGCGGTGATAGTCCTTCGGCGACAGGTAGACGGTCGCGAACTCACCGCCCATGAACGGGGCCGACAGTTTCGGATCGCCGCCCAGCAGTTCCAGCACGCTGAAGCTGTGGCCCTTGGCCTGGAAGATACGACCGTGATCGATCGAGCCCAACTGGCTGATCGTGCCGTCGGCAGGCGAAAGCACCGCTCCCGGGGAGGCGTCCAGTGGACGTGCATCGGCTTTGAGCGCGCGGGTGAAGAAGGCGTTGAAGTGCTCGTAAGCGGTCAGGTCTTCGACCAGCGCCTGCGACATGTCCACTTGATAGCGGCGAACGAACCAGGCGGTGAACGCGTTCTTGAACCAGGTCACGCGGCATTCGGCAACCAGGCCAGCCAAGCGCGACAGCAGGTGGTGGGGCAGCAGGTACTGACTGAGAATAAACAAACGATCTTTCATTGAGAGTCCTGAATCTTGATAGAGAAGCCGGCGGGGCTCACAACGATGAGCCTGGCCGTGGTCATTTTTCGACAGGTGTGTCCGGGTGATTGCCCCATTCGCCCCACGAGCCGGCGTACGCCTTGACCCTAGGGTAGCCCAGCGCTTTGGCCACTAGGTAGGTGAAGCCCGAGCGGTGATGGGTCTGGCAATGGGTAATCACTTCCTTGTCCGGGGTGATGCCCAGGTCTTTCAGAATCTTCGGCATGTCTTTGCGGATGCGCAGGTGGCGAGTCTTGTCCATGCCTGCGGTCCACTCGAAGTTGATAGCCCCCGGAACATGCCCGGCCTTGGCTGCCAACACTTTTTCGCCCGAGTACTCGGTCGGGCCGCGTGCGTCCCAGATCGCCAGGTCCGCAGCGCCCAGACGGCTTTGCAGGTACTCGCGGGTGGCTGTCGGTTCGTGGTTCACCTCAAGGGCCACCGGGCCGCCTGCCGCTGGCGGAACGTCTTGGGTCAGCGGCAACGACTGCGCTTCCCAGGCAAGCACGCCGCCGTCCAGGTAGTGATAACGATGATGACCAATGACATCCAGCAGCCAGATGAAACGACCGGCCCAGCCCCCACCCTCATCATCATAGACAACATAGACCGCGTCGGGGTTATGGCCCAGTTCGCCGAACAGCTTTTCCAGATCGGCGTGCGCAGGCAGCAGGCCCGGAGCAGGCGGCTGGCCCCATTGCGTGCGCTTGGGATCGACGAAGCGAGCGCTCGGGATATGCCCGGCCTCGTAACGGGCGCTGCTGGTCAGGTCCACCAGAATCAGTTCCGGGGCTTCAAGGCGCTCACGCAGATCGTTGGGCTCGATGATCAGCGGTAAGCCAGCGAATACGGACATTTGCAGCCTCCGATGTAAAGAAAGACGCGAATTGTACGCCAGCCCTCAGGCTTTGCGCTGACTAAAGATGCCCAGCGCCCGCTCAATACATTGCGCGGTTTTTCCGAATGCTTGAACGGAAATGTCTGACAGAACACCGCCGCCCTGATCGCCGATCACCAGCATCATGACTTTGCCATTGCTGCCCAGTGAGCGAATCAGCCAGTGCTGCCCGCTGAACAGGTTTCTAAGCGGCGCGGGCAGCAAAGCGGAAAACTGGGCGATGTTGGCGGGCGTCATGCGCAATTGAGTCGGTTGGGTCAAAAGCCGTTGCAGGACGGTGCTTTCCTTTAGGAACAGTTGCAGAGAAGCGGCCTCAGGCGGCAATCCGGCAGACTGATGCACGCGCAGCACAGCGCCCGTCTTGTCCAGCATCAGCAACATTACCCTCTGCATACCACAGGCGACAAACGCATCGCGTGCGGAAGTGGTCAGGTGGATGGCGTTGATGAAAGGCGTCGGGTCCTGCAGTAATTCGGCACATTGCTTGCGCCAGAGTTGCAGGGCGTCGGCCGAGGGCGGTGGTGCAGGTTCGTTGTCGCGTCTCACCCGGCGTGCATCCCAAGGCCAGATAAGCGATTCGGCCGGGTGCCACAGGTCCTTTTCATCATGCGAGCGTGCGCTGCTGGCCGCATTTTGATGGGCCTGCTGCTGCACTTCGCTCAGCGGCTGCTGCAAATAAAGGCTGGTCAAACGTTCCCAGCGCAAACAGTGCGGGCTGTCCCAGGCATGTTGAGCGGCGAGCGCGAGCCCGTTGCCCAGCAATACGGTATTGGCCGGCTGGTTCAGCCAGCGGCGCAGGTTCGGGTCGGCATCCATCAGCTGTTGTTGATGCAAAGGGTCGTCGTCACGCGCGATGCGCAGCACTTTGACCAGCTCTCGACGTTCGCCGAGCAGCAGTTTATAGCCACGCGTCACCCACACCGGGAGGCGCCAGAATTCGGCCAGTGCCAGGCCCAGCTCCAGCAGATTGACGCCGAACAGCTCCTTTTCAACGGTAATGCTGGAATGCCCTTTATGAATGACCCGAAGTTCCAGCTCTTCGAGCAGCTTGGGGTAGGCGAGGGCGATGGGCCAAAGCGGCGCGAGAAACAACAGGCTGCCCAAGTGAATGTCCTGCCACAAGCGCGCCAGACGGCTGGCGAACAAGCCGCTGGCCTGTTGTGTGGCGTGTTGGCTGATCAGGATCAGTTGCCGGAACGCCGCTGGAATCTCCTCGGGCGGCTTGGCGGGCAGGCGGCCCAGCAAGACTTCCGTGCGCGCCAGCCCCAGCCGGTTGATCGCGATTTCCAGGCTTTCGGCCTGCTCGGTGATCCCGTGCGTGTGGTGATTGGCTTCGCGCATCACGCTCAGTACCAGAGCTGGACTTTCCTGCATCATTTCCGCAATTTCACGCAGTGAGCGGCGACTGTCGTTCAGTGCTGCGCGGACGCGGTCGTGATTGGCTGCAGGCACTGGCAAGTCGACGCCATCGAGTAATCTGACCCAGGCGTCGAGCGTCTTTGGAACCGGCAGATGTGGAGCATGCGTTGTGGGCATTCGATGGCCTGTACAGCTGATTTTCGAGCTGGGAGGCTGCCAGCGTTCAGGGGCGCAACAGCCATTTTCGATTCCGCGATTCCGGGTCGAACTGGTTTTTTAGCGAGAACTGCCTATAGTCTGGCTCAGTTAGGCCGATAAGGAGAAGAAGAGTTTCAAGAACTTCCGGACTGTCCCTGAACCCGACTCAGTAAAGTATTTTCTCCTATGGCTAAAATTATCGGCATCATTGTCGTTTTCGCGAGTGTCCTCGGCGGATACGTCCTGTCTCACGGCAAGATCATGGCCCTGTTTCAGCCCTACGAAGTGTTGATCATCGGTGGCGCAGCGCTGGGTGCATTCCTTCAGGCCAACCCTGGCCACATGACGATGCACGTGTTCAAGAAGTCGCTGAAGATGTTCGGCACGCGCTTCACTCACGCCTATTACCTTGAGGTACTGGGCCTGGTTTACGAGATCCTCAACAAGAGCCGTCGTGAAGGCATGATGGCGATCGAGGGTGATATCGAGGAACCGGCTGCCAGCCCGATCTTCGCTAAATACCCTGGCGTGCTGAAAGATGAGCGCATGACGGCGTACATCTGCGATTACCTGCGCATCATGTCCTCGGGCAACATGGCTCCCCACGAGCTGGAAGGCCTGTTCGACATGGAATTGCTGAGCATGAAAGAAGAGCTCGAGCATCCGTCCCACGCCATCACCGGTATTGCCGACGGCATGCCCGGTTTCGGTATCGTCGCGGCAGTACTGGGTATCGTGGTCACGATGGCGTCCCTGGGGTCGGGCGACAAGGCGGCCATCGGTATGCACGTAGGTGCGGCACTGGTCGGTACGTTCTTCGGTATTCTCGCCGCTTACGGCTTCTTCGGTCCTCTGGCGACTTCCCTGGCCCACGATGCCAAGGAAGAAATGAACGTCTACGAATGCATCAAGGCGTCTCTGGTGGCTTCGGCCTCGGGCATGCCGCCTTCGCTGGCCGTCGAGTTCGGCCGCAAGGTCCTGTACCCGTTGCATCGCCCCAGCTTCAGCGAGCTGGAACAAGCGGTTCGCGGTCGCTAAGCCATGGAAAATAATCAGCCGATAATCATCAAGCGCGTCAAGCGCTTCGGTGGAGGGCATCACGGCGGCGCCTGGAAAATCGCCTTTGCCGACTTCGCGACGGCGATGATGGCGTTTTTTCTGGTGCTGTGGCTGATGTCGTCCGCAACGCCTGAACAGCTGATTGCAGTGGCTGGTTACTTCAAGGACCCGGTCGGGTTCTCTGACAGTGGCTCGCCGTACGTGATCGACCTGGGTGGCTCGCCCGAGATGTCGCCCAACCAGACCCTCAACCCCGAAGTGAAGACCACACCGTCTCCGGATACCGTGCCTATCGAGTCCGATAGTGCGGAGTCCAAGGCTGAGGAGGTCGAGCAGGAACGTCTGGAAATGCTCTTGCAGGAACTGCAGAACAAGGTTGAAGAAAACCCGCAACTGCAGAAATTCAAGGATCAGATTCTGTTCGAGATCACTCAGGACGGTCTGCGTATTCAGATTATGGATGCGGACAACCGACCGATGTTCGATTCTGGTAGTGCGCGTCTGAAACCGTATTTCGAAGACATCCTGCTGGCGATGGCGGACACGATCAAAAGTGTGCCCAACAAGACCAGCATCAGCGGCCATACCGACGCCACACCTTTTATAGGCAATGGCGGGTTTGGCAACTGGGAGCTGTCGGCCAACCGCGCTAACGCCGCACGCCGTGCGCTGGTTGCAGGCAGCTATCCGGATTCGCAGGTGGCACGAGTAGTCGGTTATGCATCATCGGCGCTGTATGACCGGGAGAACCCGACCAACCCTGTGAACCGCCGCATCGATATCGTCGTGCTGACCAAAAAGGCTCAAGCGCGTATCGAAGGGGCTCAAAACTCCGGTGGTGCGCCGCAAACGCCTGCGGAGCCCGCTGCTCCAGCAACGCCGGGTGCCGCACCGGGAACGTCGACCGCACCTGCGCCGGTCGATCCGCAAGCGTATGCTCAGCCTCATGAAATTCGGCAGAAGCTGAATATCTTCGAGCAGGGCACCTTGAAGGTCGAGCCGACGCAGAACTGAGCCGTAACGCACACAAAAATGCCGCGATCATCGCGGCATTTTTGTTTTCGACAGAAGGTCGTCTCAGGCAGCCATCAGTAGCTGTCTTCCGGCAGGCTGGCGATGATCGAACGATAGCTGTTCATGCGTTGCTGCTGCACGCGTCCGTCTTCCAGCCCCTTGAGCAAGGCACAGCCCGGCTCGCGGTCGTGTTTGCAATCGCGGAAGCGGCAGGTGCCGATCAGGTCGTTGAACTCGATGAAACCGGCTTCCACGTCGGCGCGGCTCACATGGCCCAGACCGAACTCGCGAATGCCCGGTGAGTCGATGAGATCGCCGCCTCGGGGGAAGTGGAACAGGCGTGCGGTGGTCGTGGTGTGCGTGCCTTGGCCGGACAGCTCGGACAAGGGCCCGACACGTGTGCCGACTTCGGGCAGCAGGCTGTTGACCAGCGACGACTTGCCCACACCGGACTGACCCACGAACACACTAATGTGGCCGTCCAGGCGCGCCTGTAACTGCTGCATGCCGTCGCCCTGGTGTGCAGACACTTCCAGCACCGGATAACCCAGCGTGCGATAGACCGCCAGCAGCGCATTGAGCGCAGGCGCGTTCTGCTCGTCGATCAGGTCGGCCTTGTTCAGCAGCAGCAGCGGATGAATCCCGGCATGCTCGGCAGCGACCAGATAACGGTCGATCAGGTTGGCGTGGGGTTCGGGCATGGGCGCGAAGACGATGACTATCAGGTCAACGTTGGCCGCGACAGGTTTGAGTTGGCCGCGTGAGTCCGGTCGGCACAGTTCGGTGGTGCGTGGCAATTGCGCGACGATCACGCCAATGCCTTGATTGCCGGCGCGCCACACGACGCGATCACCGGTGACAAGTGCGGGCAGGTTGGCGCGCAAATGACAGCGGAACACCTGGCCGATCTGTTCGCCTTCCTGGGCCTCGACTTCGACCTGAACGCCGAAGTGAGCGATCACCAGGCCGGTCTGTTCCGGGCCCAGATCACCGCCTTCCAGTGTTTCGAGCGCGACAGACTCGCGTTTCGCGGCGCGGGCAGCACGTTCGCCCTGAATCTTTTCGATGCGCCAGTTCTGACGACGATTGAGTTGGCGTTTGGCCATGGGTGTTCCGATGTGATGAAACTGATGAATAGGCAGTACGTTGAATCGGGCGGCAGTCTAGCACGGCCAGGTAAGCTAAACTGCGCGCCTACGCCGAGGAGTCGTCACATGCAGAACAAGCAGAACCTGATTTGGATCGATCTGGAAATGACCGGTCTGGACCCCGATACCGATGTCATCATCGAAATGGCCACGATCATCACCGATAGCGAGCTGAACACGCTGGCTGAGGGTCCTGTGCTTGCCATCCATCAGAGCGACGAAACGCTGGCACGGATGGACGAGTGGAATACTCGTCAGCACGGCGGATCGGGCCTGACCCAGCGCGTGCGTGAAAGCACGGTCACGATGGCGGACGCCGAAGCGCAGACACTGGCGTTCATCATGCAATGGGTGCCTGAGCGCAGTTCGCCGATCTGCGGCAACAGCATCTGTCAGGATCGTCGCTTCCTGTATCGCCACATGCCGACCCTGGAACACTACTTTCACTATCGCAACCTGGACGTCTCGACGCTCAAGGAACTGGCCGCGCGCTGGTCGCCAAACCTCAAGTTCCAGAAGGGCAGCACGCACCTGGCGCTGGACGACATTCGCGAATCGATCGCCGAACTGCGCTTTTACCGCGAGCACTTCATCAAGTAACTCGTGAGGTCCGTGCAGCGAACAAACCTTCGCTGCCCTCTTTCAGTGCATAAGCCTTTCGGCGCACAACGGCGCTGGTTAAACTGCGCGCCCTTGTCGCCGAGTCGTCACCATGTTGCTGATGCTTTATCTGATTGCCATCACTGCTGAAGCCATGACCGGCGCGCTGTCGGCCGGGCGACGCGGCATGGACTGGTTCGGCGTTGTGCTGATTGCTTGCGTCACGGCGCTGGGTGGCGGATCGGTGCGTGACGTACTGATCGGTCATTACCCGCTGACGTGGGTCAAGCACCCGGAATACCTGGTGCTGACCAGCATTGCGGCGCTGGTGACGATCTTTATCGCTCCGCTGATGCGCCACCTGCGCTCGCTGTTTCTGGTGCTCGATGCGCTGGGGCTGGTGGCTTTCACCCTGATCGGCTGCATGACTGCGCTGGAGGCCGGGCACGGCATGCTGATCGCCTCGGTGTGCGGCGTGATCACCGGCGTCTTTGGCGGCATCCTGCGGGACATTTTCTGCAACGACATCCCATTGATCTTCCGCCGCGAGTTGTACGCCAGCGTGTCATTCCTGGCGGCGTGGTGCTTTCTGTTGTGCGGGTATCTGGAACTGCCAGCCGAGCAAAGCGTGCTGATCACGCTGTTCGGGGGATTGCTGCTGCGCCTGCTGGCGATTCGGTTCCACTGGGAAATGCCCAAGTTCGTTTACAAGGATGAGCCTTGATCTGATGAGCCCGGGAGGCGAGTGGTGAGTGCAGATACCGTGGGGGGCCCACTACGGCTTCGACGTAGCGCTGTAGCCCAGCAATCGCAGGGCGTCGTGGGAGCGGACCGGGCGGCGTTCCGTTTGTCCGCGAATGCAGTATTTCAGCCACTGCCTGTGCGTCAGATGTGCCGGCTTTTTCGCGGACAAGTCCGCTCCCACGGATCGCAGGGAGGCGGCGGCGTTTAACGGCCATGCCTGCCCAGCGCCCACTCCACATGCTCCCTGACCATTTCTGATGGATACTCGCTTCGAGCTTGCAGTGCTTCGATCACCGGAATGGTCGAGGGCGCGTTACCGAGTCCAACTGCAAGATTACGCAGCCAGCGCTCGTACCCGGCACGGCGCAGGGGGGAGCCTTCGGTACGGCTGAGAAAGGTGTCTTCGTCCCAGAGAAATAGCTCGGCCAGTGCGGCGTTGTCCAGGTTGTGGCGTGGCTGAAAATCGCTCTGGTCGGTCGGGCGGGCGAAGCGGTTCCAGGGACAGACGATCTGACAGTCATCGCAACCGAACACCCGATTCCCAATCAAAGGCCGCAGCTCTTCGGGAATGGCGGTCTTCAGTTCGATGGTCAGGTAGGAAATACAGCGTCGCGCATCCAGCACGTAAGGGCCTACAAAGGCCGCTGTCGGGCAGATATCGAGGCAGGCTGTGCAGCGTCCGCAATGCTCGGTCGCGTGGGGTGCATCGACGGGCAGCGGGATGTCAACGAACAGCTCTCCCAGAAAAAAGAAACTGCCCGCCTTACGATTGAGCACCAGCGTATTCTTGCCGATCCAGCCCAGCCCGGCTTTTTCGGCGATGGCTTTTTCCAGAACGGGCGCGCTGTCGACGAACGCTCTGAACCCGAAGGGGCCAATAGCCTGCTGGATGCGATCAGCCAACTGCTGCAAGCGTTTGCGAATCAGCTTGTGGTAGTCGCGGCCCAGTGCGTAACGCGACACGTAGGCTTTTTCCGGCTCGGTCAGGCGGTGGGTCATCTCGGTGTCGCCTGGCAGATAATCCATACGCAGCGATACTACCCGTAGCGTTCCCGGCACCAGCTCGTCCGGATGGGAACGTTTGCTGCCGTGGGCTGCCATATAGTCCATTTCGCCGTGATAGCCCGCGTCGAGCCAGCGTTGCAAATGCTGCTCGTGCTCGGCGAGGTCCAGCCCTGCTATTCCGACTTCCTGAAAGCCAAGCTCACGGCCCCATGCCTTGATCGATTGCGCAAGGGTGACGAGGTCGTCAGAAGTGGGACGTTCAGCAGTAATAGCGGACATGCGCAGAGAGAAACCAGAACCAAGGTGCGTATAATTCTGCCAGACATCGGAGCCTAGAGACGCATGTTAGACACGAAATCCGTTTTACCCGACGCGCTGTACAGTGCTGCGCAGGTCCGCGACCTCGACGCTCGTCTGATTGCCGCCGGCACGCCAGGCTTCGAATTGATGCAGCGTGCTGCCCATGCGACATGGCGGGCGATCCGCAGGCGTTGGCCGGAAGCGAGTGAGCTGACGGTGCTAACGGGGCATGGCAACAATGCTGGCGACGGTTTTCTGGTGGCCTCTCTGGCGCACAAAACCGGCTGGCAGGTGCGGGTGCTGGCCGTCGGGGACCCGGCTGCATTGAAAGGCGATGCCGCACGGGCGTATGCCGCGGCGGCGGGTGTGAACATCCAGCCTTGGGCTGACCAGCCTCTGGCCGGTATCGTCGTGGATGCCTTATTGGGCACTGGGCTGAAGGGTGATGTGCGTGAGCCTTATCTGTCGGTGATCAAGACCATCAATGCCAGTGGTCTGCCGGTGGCCGCAGTGGATATTCCATCGGGGCTGTGCGCTGATACCGGGCATTGCCTGGGCGTCGCCGTTCGTGCCGACCTCACTGTGACATTCATCGGTCTGAAGATGGGCTTGCTGACCGGCGATGCGCCCGATTTGATCGGGCAACTGATGTTCGATGACCTACAGGCTGACAAAGCCATTGTTGCTGACGCTCCGCTGACCGCGATCAGACTCGGTGCAACCAGCCTGCCTGTCCTGGCGTCGCGTCCGCGCACGGCGCATAAAGGCATGTTCGGCCGGGTGCTGGTCATCGGCGGTGATCAGGGTTTCGGTGGCGCAGCTTTATTAAGCGCCGAAAGCGCGCTGCGCAGCGGGGCGGGCATGGTCACGCTGGCGACCCGCGCCGAGCATGTGCCCGCCGCACTGACACGCATGCCTGAAATCATGAGCGCTGGAATCGGCTCGGCCAACCAGCTCATGCCACTGATCGAAGCCGCCAGCGTTCTGGTGGTGGGGCCAGGTCTGGGGCAGCACAGCTGGGGACGCAGCCTGCTCTCGGCAGCGGCCAATGCGGACCGGCCTCAGGTCTGGGACGCCGATGCGCTGAATCGACTGGCGACCGGGCAGGTGGTTCTGCCTGAGAACAGCGTCATCACGCCCCATCCGGGTGAGGCTGCGCGTTTATTGGGTATCAGCACTCAGGAAGTCCAGTCCGACCGGGCTGCTGCGGCTCAGGCGCTGGCGCGCAAATTCAATGCCGTGTGCGTACTCAAAGGCTCGGGCAGTCTGGTGGCCAGTGCCGACGGGCGAATGGCGTTGTGCGATCAAGGCCATCCGGCGATGGCAACTGCAGGTCTTGGTGATGTGCTGGCCGGATTGATCGGCGCGTTAATGGCTCAGCACATGAACGCCTTCGATGCGGCCTGTCTGGCGGTATGGTTGCACGCCAGCGCTGGCCAGCAGGTGGGCGCGTCGGGGCGCGGCATGGCGGCAAGCGATATTATTCCCACCATTCGTCAGTTACTGGAGGCGCTGAAACCGTGTCTGATTTAACGCTGCATCTGATCGGCGAAGAGGCCATGATGGCTTTCGGTGCACGCCTTGCGCAGGCCTGCGAGGGCGTCGGCGTCATTTTTCTGGAGGGCGATCTGGGTGCGGGAAAAACCACGCTTTCAAGGGGATTGATTCGTGGTTTCGGGCACGCGGGTGCCGTCAAGAGCCCTACGTTCACGCTCGTCGAGCCCTACGAGATAGGGGCTATCAAGGTCTTTCACTTTGACCTCTATCGTCTGGTCGATCCTGAAGAACTGGAGTTCTTGGGCGTGCGCGATTACTTCGACGGTGACTCACTTTGTCTCATCGAATGGCCCCAGCGTGGTGCAGGCTTTTTGCCAAAGCCTGACCTGACCATTACCATTGGGCCGCACGGAGAAGGTCGTTCCGTGATATTGAGCCCCACGGGTTCGCGTGGCGAACGCTGGTGTGCCACTTTGGCTTTGGAATTCAAATAGATATGGGGTTAGGTATGCGCATGCGCGCGCTGGTTACTGTAGTAGGTCTGCTGTTGATGGCCTTGGCTGTCGAAGCGCTGGCCGCTACGCAAGTACGAAGTGTCCGCTTATGGCGAGCGCCGGATAACACTCGACTGGTGTTCGACCTCTCAGGACCTGTCCAGCACAGCGTGTTTACCCTGACTTCGCCTGATCGACTGGTGATCGACATCAATGGCGCGACGCTGGGCGGACCGCTCAATGTCTCGACTGCCAATACGCCGATCACCAGCATGCGTTCTGCGCAGCGCACCGCGACCGATTTGCGCGTAGTCATCGACCTGAAGAAGGCTGTGACGCCCAAGAGCTTCACCCTGGCGCCGAACCAGCAGTACGGCAATCGTCTGGTGGTCGACCTGTTCGACAACGCAGCCGATGCCAACCCCACACCTGCACCGACCATCGCAGATACCCCTGCGAACACGGCGCCAGCGGTTCCGATCAGCCCGTCCAAGCCTGAGGTGAAACTGACGCCGGTGCCCAACGGCAAGCGCGATATCGTGATCGTGATCGACGCCGGTCACGGCGGGGAAGACCCTGGCGCTTCCGGCAGGGGTGGTGAGAAAGAGAAGAACGTGGTGCTGTCGATTGCGCGTGAGCTGCAACGCCAGATCAATGCCGAAAAAGGCTACCGCGCCGAACTGACACGGACCGGCGACTACTTTATTCCGCTGCGAAAACGTACCGAGATTGCCCGCTCCAAAGGGGCCGACCTGTTTGTGTCCATTCATGCCGACGCCGCGCCGTCCACGGCGGCCTTTGGCGCTTCGGTGTTTGCACTGTCTGATCGTGGCGCAACGTCTGAAACTGCACGCTGGCTGGCGGACAGCGAAAACCGCTCCGACCTGATCGGTGGTGCCGGAGCGGTAAGCCTGGACGATAAGGACCGCATGCTTGCGGGTGTGCTGCTGGACCTGTCTATGACCGCATCGCTGTCGTCGAGCCTGAACGTTGGCCAAAAGGTCCTGAGCAATATTGGTCGGGTCACCTCGCTGCACAAGTCCCGCGTCGAACAGGCCGGTTTCATGGTGCTCAAGTCGCCAGACATCCCGTCGATTCTGGTGGAAACCGGTTTTATCTCCAACGCCAATGAAGCCAACAAGCTAAGTTCGACCTCGCACCAGCAAGCGCTGGCGCGTTCGATCAATTCTGGCGTGAAGCAGTTCTTCCAGCAAAACCCGCCGCAGGGCACTTACATCGCCTGGCTGCGTGACAACGGCAAGCTGGCCCAAGGCCCGCGCAACCACGTCGTACGTTCCGGCGAGACACTGGCCATGCTGGCAGCGCGTTACGACATGAACATCGCAACACTGCGCAGTGCCAATGCCTTGAAAACCGATGAGTTGAAAATCGGTCAGGACCTGCGAATTCCAAGCGCCGAGGTTGCCACACAGCCATGAATGATGAAGCCGTCAGCAGCGACCTTCCGCTCGAAGGCGTTGAGCCGCAGGTCGAGCAGGCCATCCTGAACGCCGCTCGCATCGAGTTGCTCAGCCCGCGGCTGGCCAACCAGATCGCCGCAGGCGAGGTGGTCGAGCGTCCCGCGTCGGTGATCAAGGAGTTGCTGGAAAACAGCCTGGATTCCGGTGCGCGGCGTATCGATGTCGACGTCGAACAGGCGGGAATCAAACTGCTGAAAGTACGCGACGATGGCAGCGGTATTTCATCCGACGACCTGCCGCTGGCGCTGGCGCGTCATGCCACGAGCAAGATTCGCGATCTGGAAGACCTTGAACGCGTCATGAGCCTGGGCTTTCGCGGGGAGGCGCTGGCCTCGATCAGCTCGGTTGCACGTCTCACCCTGACGTCCCGCACCCGCGATGCCGATCAGGCGTGGCAGGTCGAAACCGAAGGCCGCGACATGGCGCCACGGGTGCAGCCTGCTGCGCACCCGGTCGGTACGTCCGTGGAAGTGCGTGATCTGTTCTTCAACACGCCCGCGCGGCGCAAGTTTCTCAAGGCTGAAAAGACCGAGTTCGATCACTTGCAGGAAGTGATCAAGCGCATGGCGCTGGCGCGTTTCGACGTGGCCTTCCATTTGCGCCACAACGGCAAGACGATACTCAGCCTGCATGAAGCCCATGACGACACTGCCAGAGCGCGTCGCGTTTCGGCCATTTGCGGGCCGGGTTTTCTTGAGCAGGCCTTGCCGATCGAGATTGAGCGAAATGGCCTGCACCTGTGGGGCTGGGTCGGGTTGCCGACGTTCTCGCGTAGTCAGGCCGATTTGCAATATTTTTTCGTGAACGGCCGTGCGGTGCGCGACAAGCTGGTTGCCCATGCGGTGCGCCAAGCGTATCGCGACGTGCTGTTCAATGGTCGTCATCCGACCTTCGTGCTGTTTTTCGAGGTCGACCCGGCGGCCGTGGACGTCAACGTTCACCCGACGAAGCACGAAGTGCGCTTTCGTGACGGTCGCAACGTGCATGACTTCCTCTATGGCACCTTGCATCGAGCGCTCGGCGATGTCCGCCCGGAAGACCAGTTGTCCGGCAGTGCGCCGGTGACGGCGGTCGTACGTCCGACAGGTCCTGAAGCCGGGGAGTTCGGACCGCAGGGCGAGATGCGTCTGGCCAATAACGTGCTTGAGCAGCCGCAGGGTGAAACCTACGCGCGCCCCGCTGGCTCGGGCTCGGGCTCGGGTGGCGGCTATCAGTATCAATACACACCACGGCCAACCTCGGCGGGTGCGCCGGTGGCCGAAGTGCAAAGTGCGTATCGCGAATTTTTCGCGCCGCTGCCGGGTGCTACGCCTGCGTCGTTGCCTGAATCGCCCGCCGACATTCCGCCGTTGGGTTATGCCTTGGCGCAGCTCAAAGGCATTTATATTCTGGCTGAAAACGCCCACGGGCTGGTGCTGGTGGACATGCACGCCGCCCATGAGCGGATCATGTACGAGCGTCTGAAAATTGCGATGGCCAATGAGGGCTTGAGTGGCCAGCCATTGCTGGTTCCCGAGTCCATCGCGGTCAGTCAGCGTGAGGCGGATTGTGCCGAAGAGCACTTGGCGACGTTCCAGCGTCTGGGCTTCGAACTGCAACGCCTTGGCCCCGAGACGTTGGCGATCAGGCAGATCCCTGCCTTGCTCAAGCAGGCCGAGGCGAACCGTCTGGTCAGTGATGTACTGGCAGACCTGATGGAATACGGCACCAGCGACCGCGTGCAGGCGCACATGAACGAGTTGCTGGGCACAATGGCCTGCCACGGTGCCATCCGGGCCAATCGTCGTCTGGCGATTCCTGAAATGAACGGACTGTTGCGCGACATGGAAAACACCGAGCGTAGCGGGCAATGCAATCATGGGCGTCCTACCTGGACCCAGATGGGTCTCAACGACCTGGATAAATTATTCCTGCGCGGTCAATGAATGAATGCTTTACCTCCGGCCATCTTTCTCATGGGGCCAACCGCGGCGGGCAAGACCGACCTTGCCATCGAGCTGACCAAGGTGCTGCCCTGCGAACTGATCAGCGTCGATTCGGCGCTGGTCTATCGTGACATGGACATCGGTACCGCCAAGCCTTCGAAGGCGCAACTGGCTGAGTTTCCGCATCGCCTCATCGACATTCTTGACCCATCGCAGAGCTACTCGGCCGCCGATTTTCGCGCCGATGCCCTGGCCGCGATGGCTGAAATCACCGCCCGGGGAAATATTCCTTTGCTGGTCGGCGGCACTATGTTGTATTTCAAGGCTCTATTGGACGGACTGGCGGATATGCCAGCGGCCGATGCGCAGGTTCGGGCGCAGCTGGATGCCGACGCTCTGGCGCATGGCTGGCAGGCCTTGCATGATCGATTGGCGGTGGTCGACCCGGTGTCGGCGGCCCGTATTCACCCCAACGACCCGCAACGCTTGATACGTGCGCTGGAGGTCTACCAGGTCAGCGGGATGAGCATGACTGCACATCGCGAGCAACAAACTGCGCAAAGTACCGAAGCAGCCGCATCAGGGCGTCAGCAATTGCCCTATACTGTCGCCAGTCTTGCGATAGCTCCGGCTGATCGCAAGGTGCTGCATGACCGCATCGCACTACGATTTTTGCAAATGCTGGACCAAGGGTTTCTGGACGAAGTACTGGCATTGCGCTCACGGGGCGACCTGCATTCAGGTTTGCCATCGATACGAGCCGTCGGTTATCGCCAGGTCTGGGATCACCTGGATGGAAAGCTGACACGGGATGAAATGCAGGAGCGCGGCATCATTGCAACGCGGCAACTGGCCAAGCGGCAATTCACCTGGCTACGCAGCTGGGAGAATTTACACTGGCTGGACAGCCTGTCTTGCGACAATCTGCCACGCGCCTTGAAATACTTGGGATCGGCCTCCATATTGGGCTGAGTCCTTGCAATAGCCGTCTATCCTTGGGGGGTGGCCGGTCAGCCAATCGAATTCGATTTATTATTATTGATCCTTAAAGGAGTGCGGCACATGTCAAAAGGGCATTCGCTACAAGACCCTTACTTGAATACCTTGCGTAAAGAGAAGGTCGGGGTATCGATCTACCTGGTCAACGGTATCAAGCTGCAGGGCACGATCGAGTCTTTCGACCAGTTCGTCATTTTGCTGAAAAATACTGTCAGCCAGATGGTTTACAAGCACGCCATTTCCACCGTCGTATCGGTTCGTCCGATTCGTCTGCCTAGCGCTACCGACGCTGATGGCGGCGATGCCGAGCCAGGTAACGCCTGATAGGAGTCTGCCTTGTTCTTTGAGCGCCACAGTGGTGGTGAACGAGCGATACTCGTTCATCTGGATGGTCAGGACCCTGAGGCGCGCGAAGATCCGCAGGAGTTTCAGGAGCTGGCCATATCGGCGGGTGCTGATACCGTCGCGTTTATCAACGTGCCACGTCATCGGCCATCTGCCAAATACCTGATTGGCTCTGGCAAGGTCGAGGAACTTCGCGACCAGGTCAAGGCCGAGCAGGCTGACATCGTGATCTTCAATCACACCCTCACGCCCAGCCAGGAACGTAACCTCGAACGTGCGTTCGAGTGTCGCGTGCTTGACCGCACCGGTCTGATTCTCGACATCTTTGCCCAGCGCGCGCGTACCCATGAAGGCAAGCTGCAGGTCGAACTGGCCCAGCTTGAGCACATGAGTACGCGTCTGGTACGTGGCTGGACGCACCTTGAACGCCAGAAAGGCGGGATTGGTTTGCGTGGTCCGGGTGAAACCCAGCTCGAAACCGACCGTCGCCTGCTCAGGGTCCGCCTGCGGCAGATCAAGGGTCGCCTGGAAAAGGTTCGCAGCCAGCGTGATCAGGCCCGTCGTGGTCGCCGCCGTGCGGACATTCCTTCGGTATCGCTGGTGGGCTACACCAACGCCGGCAAGTCGACGCTGTTCAATGCCGTGACCGATTCGGACGTTTTTGCAGCCGACCAGCTGTTTGCCACGCTGGACCCGACCCTGCGTCGACTGCAACTCGACGATCTGGGTCCCATCGTGCTGGCCGACACGGTGGGCTTCATTCGCCACCTGCCGCACAAACTGGTCGAAGCCTTCCGTGCCACGCTTGAAGAATCGAGCAACTCCGATTTGCTGCTGCATGTCATCGACTCCCACGAGCCGGATCGCATGTCGCAGATCGAGCAAGTAATGGCCGTGTTGGGCGAGATCGGGGCCGAGGGCTTGCCGATACTTGAGGTCTATAACAAACTCGATCTGCTCGAAGGTGTAGAGCCCCAGATACAGCGCGATGCCGATGGCAAGCCGCAACGTGTCTGGTTGTCTGCCCGTGATGGTCGAGGGCTGGACCTGCTCAAGCAGGCGGTGGCCGAACTGTTGGGCAATGATTTGTTTGTCGGCACCTTGTGCCTGCCTCAGCGCCTGGCTCGATTGCGCGCCCAGTTTTTCGAATTGGGTGCCGTACAGAGCGAGACGCACGATGAGGAAGGTTCAAGTCTGCTGGCAGTGCGTATACCGCGCGTTGAACTCAATCGTCTGGTGACTCGCGAAGGATTGCAGCCGCTGGAGTTCATCGAGCAACACACTTTGCAATAAAAGCACGAGAAAGCCGTTGTACGGCTTTCACGGGCATTCTGTAGCATGGGGCGGCGCGCCGAAGGTGCGTCTTTGCTTTATCAGATGGAGAGCGCTATGGCTTGGAATGAGCCGGGTGGCAACTCGAATAATCAAGATCCCTGGGGTGGAAAACGCCGTGGCGGCGACCGCAAGGGACCACCTGATCTCGACGAGGCCTTCCGTAAGCTGCAGGAGAGCCTGAATGGGTTGTTCGGCGGCGGTAAGAAACGCAGTGGTGACGGCAGCGGTGGCAATTCAGGCAAAGGCGGCGGCTTCGGTCTGCTCGGCATTGCTCTGGTCGTGCTTGTCGCTTTCTGGCTCTACAGCGCCATTTACGTCGTTGACGAGCAGGAACAAGCTGTCGTGCTTCGTTTTGGCCAGTATCACGAAACCGTGGGGCCGGGACTGAACATCTATTTCCCGCCGTTCGATCGCAAGTACATGGAAAACGTGACGCGCGAGCGTGCCTATAGCAAGCAGGGTCAGATGCTCACCGAAGACGAGAACATCGTCGAAGTGCCGCTGACCGTGCAGTACAAAATCAGCAATCTTCAGGATTTCGTCCTGAACGTCGATCAGCCTGAAATCAGTCTGCAGCACGCCACTGAAAGTGCGCTGCGCCATGTCGTGGGCTCCACGGCAATGGATCAGGTGCTGACCGAAGGTCGTGAGCTGATGGCGAGCGAAATCAAAGAGCGCCTCCAGCGTTTCCTCGACACCTATCGCACTGGTATCACAGTGACTCAGGTGAACGTTCAAAGCGCAGCCGCGCCGCGTGAAGTGCAGGAAGCGTTCGACGACGTTATCCGTGCCCGTGAAGACGAGCAGCGTGCCCGCAACCAGGCTGAAAGCTACGCCAATGGTGTGATCCCGGAAGCCCGTGGTCAGGCCCAGCGCATTCTTGAAGACGCCAACGGTTACCGTGACGAAGTGGTTTCGCGCGCCAAGGGTGAGGCCGACCGCTTCACCAAACTGGTTGCCGAGTACCGCAAGGCACCTGAAGTGACCCGTCAGCGTCTGTACCTGGATACCATGCAGGAAGTCTTCAGCAATACCAGCAAAGTGCTCGTGACCGGTGACAAAGGGCAGAACAATCTGCTCTATCTGCCGCTCGATAAAATGATGGAAAACAGTCGCAGCAGCACCGGTAATGCTTCGAGTGCCGGTAGCTCATCCACGACTGCACCTGATGTCGGCGTGCGAGCGGTCGATACTCAGCAGCGCGATGCACGTTCCAGGGAGAGTCGCTGATGAGTAATAAATCGCTGATCACCCTAATTGTTGGCGTGGTACTGGCAGTCATTGCCTGGAACAGCTTCTACATCGTGTCGCAGACCGAACGTGCAGTGCTGCTGCAATTTGGTCGCGTGGTACAGGCCGATGTACAGCCGGGCCTTCACGTGAAGGTTCCTTATGTGAACCAGGTGCGCAAGTTCGACGGCCGTCTGCTGACCCTCGATGCCCCGACCCAGCGTTTTCTGACGCTGGAAAAGAAAGCCGTGATGGTGGATGCGTACGCCAAGTGGCGTGTGAAGGATGCCGAGCGTTTCTACACGGCGACTTCCGGTCTTAAGCAGATTGCCGACGAGCGTTTGTCGCGTCGTCTGGAATCCGGCCTGCGTGATCAGTTCGGCAAGCGCACCCTGCATGAAGTCGTGTCGGGTGAGCGTGACGCACTGATGGCTGATATCACCGGTTCCCTGAATCGCATGGCCGAGAAAGAGTTGGGTATTGAAGTGGTGGACGTTCGCGTCAAGGCCATCGACCTGCCCAAAGAAGTGAACCGCAGCGTGTTCGAGCGCATGAGCACCGAGCGTGAGCGTGAAGCCCGTGAGCACCGTGCCAAGGGTAACGAGCTGGCCGAAGGTATTCGTGCCGATGCCGATCGTCAGCGTCGTGTGCTGTTGGCTGAAGCCTATCGCGAGTCTGAAGAGGCGCGCGGTGATGGTGATGCCCAAGCCGCTGCGATCTACTCCAAGGCTTACGGTCAGGATCAGGAGTTCTATGCGTTCTATCGCAGCCTGCGTGCCTACCGTGAAAGCTTCGCGAACAAGACCGACATGCTGGTGCTTGATCCGAACAGCGAGTTCTTTCGCTATCTGGAAAAAGCCAAGCCGTAATATCAGGCTGTAATAAATCACCCGCCGGGCGGCAAAACCGTCCGGTGGGGTGATCGTTCGGTAAAACGTGTGTATCATGCGGCAGCCGGGAAATTCCCGGCTTTTTTGCGTCTGCACGATTGATTGGCCGGGGCCTGTATGGCGATCGGCAAGATTTTTCGAGGAAAGTGGTCTGCAAGGCCTGTCTCGGGCGTTTGTCGTGCCCGTCATACAGCGCATCACTTTCTGCTTCACTCAAGGCTGGCTTCAAGGCTGGCCGCCCGGATCACAGGGGAAAGGCGTAATGGCAACGGTTGACCGCTGGCTGCTACCAGATGGCATCGAAGAAGTACTGCCACCGGAAGCGGCGCGCATTGAAGTAGCGCGTCGTCAGGTGTTGGATCTGTTTCAGAGCTGGGGCTATGAGTTCGTCGTCACCCCGCATATCGAGTATCTGGAGTCCCTGCTGACTGGCGCAGGTTCGGATCTGGATCTGCGCACCTTCAAGGTTATCGATCCGCAGTCGGGTCGGCAGATGGGCTTTCGTGCCGACATCACGCCGCAGGTTGCGCGCATCGACGCACATACGCTCAAGCGTGAAGGTCCAAGCCGTCTGTGCTACGCAGGCAGCGTTCTGCATGCTCAGCCGCGTGCCTTGTCTTCCTCCCGCAGCCCGATCCAGCTCGGCGCCGAGCTGTATGGCGATGCAAGCCCGAGCAGCGATGTCGAAGTTATCAGCCTGATGCTCGCCATGCTGCAGATGGCTGACGTGCCGGATGTACACATGGACCTTGGGCATGTCGGCATCTATCGCGGTCTGGCGCGTGCTGCCGGTCTGTCGGGCGAAGTCGAGCAGCAGTTGTTCGATGCCATGCAGCGCAAGGCCATTGATGAAGTGGTAGCCCTGACGGCCAATCTGCCGCAAGAGCTGGCCTCGATGCTGCGTGCGCTGGTTGATCTGTGCGGCGGTCACGAAGTGCTGGCTGCGGCCCGTGATCGTCTGGCCGGTGCGCCTGCTCCAGTGCTGGCTGCGCTGGATGATCTGGTGAGCATTGCCGACCGCCTCGCCGCTCGCTTCCCGCAGTTGCCACTGTATTTTGACCTTGGCGAGCTGCGTGGCTATCACTACCACACGGGCGTCGTGTTCGCGGTGTTCGTGCCGGGTGTTGGCCAATCCATTGCTCAGGGCGGCCGTTATGACGACATCGGTGCCGACTTCGGTCGTGCCCGTCCGGCGACCGGCTTTTCCACTGACCTGAAAACCCTGGTAACGCTGGGGCAGGCAGAAATCGTTTTACCGTCCGGTGGCATCTGGATGCCGGACAGCACGGATGCGGCACTCTGGCAGCAGGTGTGCCAGTTGCGCAGCGAAGGTCAGCGTGTCGTTCAGGCATTGCCTGGGCAGCAGGTGAGCGCGGCGCGTGAAGCCGATTGTGACCGGCAATTGATTCAGCATGGCGAGCGCTGGCAGGTAATGCCGCTGGCTTCTTGAGTATTCCTGCCGGCCGCCGCCGGCACCAAGTTTGCGTGAATGAGGACGAGTGTTATGGGTAAGAATGTCGTAGTCCTGGGCACCCAATGGGGTGATGAGGGCAAAGGCAAGATCGTTGATCTGCTGACCGAACATGCTACCGCCGTAGTTCGCTATCAGGGTGGCCACAACGCGGGTCACACCCTGGTGATCGATGGTGAGAAAACCGTATTGCACCTGATTCCGTCCGGTGTGCTGCGCGAAGGCGTGCAGTGCCTGATCGGTAACGGTGTGGTGGTTGCTCCCGACGCACTGCTGCGCGAAATCATCAAGCTGGAAGAGAAGGGTATTCCGGTGCGCGAGCGCCTGCGCATCAGCCCGTCCTGCCCGCTGATCCTGTCCTATCACGTTGCCCTGGATCAGGCGCGTGAGAAAGCCCGAGGCGAGTTCAAGATCGGCACGACCGGTCGCGGCATCGGCCCGGCTTACGAAGACAAGGTTGCACGTCGCGGCCTGCGCATCGGTGACCTGTTTCATCGTGAGCGTTTCGCGTCCAAGCTGGGCGAGTTGCTGGATTACCACAACTTTGTGCTGGTCAATTACTACAAAGAGCCTGCGATCGATTTCCAGAAAACACTCGACGAGTGCATGGAATACGCCGATATGCTCGAGCCGCTGATGCTGGATGTCACCGCTACGCTGCATGACATGCGTCGCGACGGCAAAGACATCATGTTCGAAGGTGCCCAGGGTTCGTTGCTGGACATCGACCACGGTACTTATCCGTACGTCACCAGCTCCAACACCACCGCGGGCGGCATCGCCACCGGTTCGGGTTTCGGTCCGATGTACCTGGATTACATTCTGGGCATCACCAAGGCCTACACCACGCGTGTGGGCTCGGGTCCGTTCCCGACCGAACTGTTCGACGACGTCGGTGCGTTTCTGGCCAAGCGCGGTCACGAATTCGGTGCAACCACTGGGCGTGCCCGTCGTTGCGGCTGGTTCGATGCCGTTATCCTGCGTCGCGCCATCGAAATCAACAGCATCTCGGGCCTGTGTCTGACCAAGCTGGACGTGCTCGACGGTCTTGAAACCATCAATATCTGTGTGGGTTACAAGAACGAAAACGGCGCCGTCATCGAAGCGCCGACCGATGCCGACAGCTACCTGGGTCTGGAGCCGGTCTACGAGCAGATGCCAGGCTGGAGCGAATCCACGCTGGGCGCTCAGACGCTGGAGCAATTGCCCGCTAACGCACGCGCTTACATCAAGCGTGTCGAAGAGCTGGTAGGTGCGCCTATCGACATCATCTCGACCGGTCCTGATCGCAACGAAACCATCGTTCTGCGTCATCCGTTCGCGTAATGCGTCGCTAGCTGCAAAAAAGAAGGGTCGCCATGTGCGGCCCTTTTTTTGGCTTCAATTTGAGTGTGACGCTCAGCGCAACGGGCTGCATGCCCACGCGGAGCGATGGGCGCAATCCGTTGCAGGCACTCGATGATCGCTCTTCACGCGCTGCGCGGGAATGCTTCTCAGAGCGCTCCGCGTCCGATCCTTTAGGGACAAACAAAATGTGAATTGCATCACGGCACGGGCCTTGCTATACAAATGACAGAAAAGTGCCACTATTTTAATGGCGCTCAGGTTGGAGGGATTCTCCTGTGTCGGCTGTTTTATCTCTTTTGCAAAGTCGTTTGCTGCGCCCGGTGTTCATCGCGCTCGGTGTTGCCCTTTTGGTGCAGGTGGTGGTCGCGGTTGCGCTCACCCGGAGCACGGTCACCGCGCTTGAGGCGGATCTCGCCAACCGCCTAGGGGTAGATTCGCAACATGTGTCTTCCGAGCTTGAGCGGGCGAGTAATGAAGTGACATCCAGCCTGGATGCGCTTTCTGCCAGCACCCGTCAGCGTCTCAGCACCGGACTGTCCACGCGTCTGAAGGAGGAGCAGGCGCAACTGCGCGCCACGCTGGAAAAAGACCTAAAGGAATCCGCGACCGACATGGCCGAATTGCTGGCGGCGGTTGCGCCGCGAGCCATGTGGGATAACGACACGCCGACATTGTCTGAATTCGCCCGGCGCGCCCAGCGTAATCCCAATGTACTGTTCGTGGTGTATGACGATGCCGCTGGTGAGCACCTGACGCGTTACATGAATCGCGACAATCCACTGGTCAAAGCGCTGCTGGCCAAGGGGGAGGGCGAGCGGGCGATGGACAAGATTCTCAACGCGGCCAAAAACGATTCCTCGGTTTACTACGTCGAGGCTTCTATCAGCCCCAACGGTGTCGAGATCGGCAAGGTGCGCATGGGGGTTTCGACGGCCCTGGTCGAAGCAGACCTCGCCGCGCTGGACAAGCGCTTCGCTACGTTGATTACCAGTGGCGAGCAACTGGTTTCCGAAAGTCTTGCCGGTGCCTCTAAAGACAGTTCGGCAGCGTTGCGCACTCGGCTGGAGTCGGCGCAGACAGCTGCGACGGCAATGGCCAGCAATACCCGGTCTGCGGTTCAGCAGGCGGCGCAGGAGTTGCGCTGGAAAATCGGTGTCGGGCTGGCGTTGATTGGCTTGTGCGTGCTGCTGTTACTGGCCGTCGTGTTGGGCCGCCGCGTGGTCAGCAAGCTGCACCTGCTGATTGCTGCGCTCAACGACCTGGCCGCAGGCGAGGGGGACCTGACCCGTCGGGTCAAGCTCGACAGCAATGACGAGATCGGCGACATGTCGGCAGCAGTCAATCGTTTTATCGACAAGCTGCAGCCTATCGTTCGTGAGGCGGGGGAGGTGGCGCAGCTGACAGGTGTCGAGATCGGCGCCATGAGTCAGCGCAACGCGGGTGCCGACGCCGCTGCCGCCTTGCAGCGCGACGAAGTGGCTGCCAGCCTGCAGGCCTTGGCGCAGATGGCAGATGAAGCTCAGGCTGAGAGCCATGTGATGCAGGAGGCTCTGCGGCAGGTGATCGATATCAAGCAGGCGACCGATGAAAACACACGTACTTCCAATCAGGTGGGCGGGCTGATCGAGGCGCTGGCCGGGCAGGTCGATACCGGTGCGCAGGTCATTGAGCGTCTGGCGCAACAGAGCCAGCAGATCGAAGTGGTGCTGGAGGTGATTCAGAGCATTGCCGAGCAGACCAATCTGTTGGCCCTCAATGCGGCCATCGAGGCGGCGCGCGCGGGTGAAACGGGCCGTGGGTTTGCCGTAGTGGCCGACGAGGTTCGCGCCTTAGCCAGCAAGACACAGAGTTCCACCGGGGATATTCAGGAGCACATCACCAAGTTGCAGGCGGGTGCCAAGGAAGCGGTTGCAACCATCGGTCTGGCAGGCCGGCAAGCGAAAGAAGGCCTGGCCGTGCTGCGTGACAGCGCACGATTACAGCAGACCGTACAGGTTTCGGTCGAGCAGGTTCATGCGGCCATTGGCCTGGCGACACGTGCAGCCGAACATCAGGCTCAGGGCGCACAAGCTGTGCGAGGGCGTGTTGAGGTGATCCACGCGCAGGCCGAGAAAGCTGCTCAGGCGGTGGTAGAGACAACGGCGAGCGGGCGTACGCTGGACAAGCTCGCGGTGAGATTAAAGGCAAGCCTGGGGCAGTTCAGGGCTTAAAACATAGTGAACGCCTGGCGGGTGGCCATCCATCCGTCGGAGCGGTTACCGCTTCTGGGGCGATCAGGTTGCCTTTTCTGCATATCGCACTTGATACGGATGGGAGTCATCCGGATATCAGAAAGCAAAAAACCGAGCCAATGGCTCGGTTTTTTTGAATTGGTGCCCAGAAGAAGACTCGAACTTCCACGACCTTGCGGTCACCAGCACCTGAAGCTGGCGTGTCTACCAATTTCACCATCTGGGCAGCATCGACGACGTCTGCGTTGCCGATGGGGCGCACTATACGGCGATCGTTTTATTCTGTAAACCCCTGTTTTGATTTAATAATCAAAACCCCAGAATGCAAAAACCCGCTTTCGCGGGTTCTTGTGAAGCATCAACCTGTTGTAGGCTTCTGCTTTGAATTGGTGCCCAGAAGAAGACTCGAACTTCCACGACCTTGCGGTCACCAGCACCTGAAGCTGGCGTGTCTACCAATTTCACCATCTGGGCAAATCTTCAGGCATCAACCTGTCGATGGCGCGCACTATACGGAGCGTCTTTTGGGCTGTAAAGCCCGTTGATGAAAAAAAGCCCAAAAATTTCGCCAGCGGTGCGCAGCAGGCGTTTCAGGGCAGCTCGGTGTGCTTTTTAATGGGCTGTTTGAGCGTGAAATTTCCCGTTTCATTAGGTCTATGCCAAACTAACCCTCATATATACAAGGTGAAAACTATCTAATGGCCGATTGGCAGTCCCTCGATCCCGAGGCCGCTCGTGAAGCGGAAAAATATGAAAACCCTATTCCCAGCCGTGAGCTGATCCTTCAGCACCTTGCCGAGCGTGGTTCGCCGGCCAGTCGCGAGCAACTGGTCGAAGAATTCGGCCTGACCACTGAAGATCAATTCGAGGCCCTGCGTCGTCGCCTTCGTGCGATGGAACGCGACGCTCAATTGATCTACACCCGTCGCGGCACCTATGCCCCAGTGGACAAGCTCGACTTGATCCTCGGTCGTATTTCCGGCCATCGCGACGGTTTCGGCTTCCTGGTCCCTGATGACGGTTCCGATGACCTGTTCATGAGCCCGGCGCAGATGCGTCTGGTGTTCGACGGCGACCGTGCCCTGGCGCGCGTTTCCGGTCTGGATCGTCGCGGTCGTCGAGAAGGCGTGATCGTCGAGGTCATTTCCCGTGGTCACGAAACGATCGTGGGGCGTTATTTCGAAGAAAGCGGCATCGGTTTCGTGGTCCCGGATAATCCGAAAATCCAGCAGGAAGTGCTGGTCACGCCGGGTCGCAACAACGGTGCCAAGGTCGGTCAGTTCGTCGAGGTGAAAATCACTCACTGGCCGACCCCGCGCTTCCAGCCGCAAGGCGATGTGATGGAGGTGGTGGGCAACTACATGGCGCCCGGCATGGAAATCGATGTCGCGCTGCGTACCTACGACATTCCCCATGTATGGCCTGAAGCCGTACTCAAGGAAGCGGCCAAACTCAAGCCGGAAGTCGAAGACAAGGACAAGGAACATCGCGTCGACCTGCGTCACCTGCCTTTCGTCACTATTGACGGTGAAGACGCGCGCGACTTCGACGATGCGGTCTATTGCGAAGCCAAGCCGGGCAAGCTGCGCCTGTTCTCCGGAGGCTGGAAGCTCTACGTGGCGATTGCCGACGTATCGAGCTACGTGAAGATCGGCTCGGCGCTGGACGCTGAATCCCAGGTGCGTGGCAACTCGGTGTACTTCCCCGAGCGTGTCGTGCCGATGTTGCCTGAGCAGTTGTCCAACGGTCTTTGCTCGCTGAACCCGCACGTCGATCGCTTGGCAATGGTGTGTGAGATGACCATCTCCAAGACCGGCGAAATGACTGATTACGTATTCTACGAAGCCGTCATTCACTCCCATGCGCGCCTGACCTACAACAAGGTCAGCACCATTCTGGAACAGCCGAAAACCGCTGAAGCCAAGAGCTTGCGTGGTGAATACGGCGACGTGGTGCCGCACCTCAAGCAGCTTTATGCGCTCTACAAAGTGCTGCTGGGTGCGCGTCATGTGCGTGGTGCCATCGACTTCGAAACGCAGGAAACCCGCATCATCTTCGGTTCCGAGCGCAAGATTGCCGAGATCCGCCCGACCACGCGCAATGATGCTCACAAGTTGATCGAGGAATGCATGCTGGCGGCCAACGTTGCCACCGCTGAATTCCTGAAAAAGCATGAAATCCCTGCGCTGTACCGTGTGCACGATGGTCCGCCGCCAGAGCGTCTGGAAAAGCTCCGTGCCTTCCTGGGCGAGCTGGGTCTGACGCTGCACAAGGGCAAGGACGGGCCGACGCCAAAGGATTATCAAGCGCTGCTTGAAACCGTTCGCGACCGTCCGGACTACCATCTGATTCAGACCGTGATGTTGCGTTCGTTGAGTCAGGCTGTGTACAGCTCGGACAACAACGGCCACTTCGGTCTGAACTACGAAGCCTATACGCACTTCACTTCGCCGATCCGTCGTTATCCGGACCTGCTGACTCACCGTGCCATTCGTAGCGTGATCCGCTCCAAGCAAGACACGCCGCATGTGCGTCGTGCCGGTGCTGCAGCCATTCCCAAAGCGCGCATCTATCCGTACGACGAAGCGCTGCTGGAGCAGATGGGCGAGCAGTGCTCCATGAGCGAGCGCCGTGCCGACGAAGCCACCCGTGACGTGGTGAACTGGCTCAAGTGCGAGTACATGAAAGACCGCGTAGGCGAATCGTTCCCGGGCGTGATCACTGCCGTCACCGGCTTCGGTCTGTTCGTCGAGCTGACCGACATCTACGTTGAAGGTCTGGTACATGTTACGGCATTGCCGGGCGACTACTACCACTTCGATCCGCTGCATCACCGTCTTGCCGGCGAACGCACCGGGCGTAATTTCCGCTTGGGTGACACGGTTGAGGTGAAGGTCATGCGTGTCGACCTCGACGAGCGCAAGATCGACTTCGAGATTTCCGAGAAATCTGCCGCGACCACATCCTCGCCTGGGCGCAAGCGCCGCGGTCAGGAAACCGCAGCGCCTGCTGCTGCCGCTGAAAAGGAAAAGGCTCCGGCCAAATCCGGGCGTCGTACAGCGGCGACCAAAGAAGCGCCGGTCGAGGCTTATCGCCCGAGCGATGCCGCAGCGAAAAACGCAGAAGTGCGCAAGAGCCGCGAAATGAAAAAAGCCCTTCTGGCTGAAGCGAAGGGCGGTAGCAAGGCATCGTCGGGAAAGTCTGACAGGCCCGCGTCGGGCTCCGCGCCTGCTTCGGGCAAGACCAGTAAACACCGCAAAGGCGGCTCGTCGAAGACGGGCGCCGCGTCATCGTCCAAAGGCGGTAGCGTTCGTAAACCCAAGGCCAAGTCATGAGTCAGCTGGAAAAAATCTACGGCGTGCATGCCGTAGAAGCGTTGCTTCGTCATCACCCGAAGCGGGTCAAGCATATCTGGCTCGCGGAAGGTCGTAGCGATCCTCGCGTCCAGGTGCTGGTTGAGCTTGCAGGGCAGAATCGCGTCACTATTGGCCAGGCCGAGCGTCGCGAGATGGATGCCTGGGTAGAGGGCGTGCATCAGGGCGTTGTGGCTGATGTCAGTCCGAGCCAGGTCTGGGGCGAAGCGATGCTCGATGAGCTGCTGGATCGTACCGAAGGCCCGCCGCTGTTGCTGGTGCTGGATGGTGTGACCGATCCGCACAACCTGGGTGCCTGCCTGCGCACTGCCGATGCGGCGGGTGCGCTGGCGGTTATCGTTCCCAAGGACAAGTCTGCAACGCTGACACCGGCTGTACGAAAAGTGGCATGCGGCGCTGCGGAAGTGATTCCGTTGGTGGCTGTGACCAACCTGGCACGTACGCTGGAAAAACTGCAGCAGCGTGGCCTGTGGGTCGTTGGTACGGCGGGGGAAGCTGAGCAGGAGCTGTATCAGCAGGATTTGACCGGCCCGACCATTATCATCATGGGTGCCGAGGGCAAAGGGATGCGTCGCCTGACCCGCGAGCATTGCGATTATCTGGTGCGCCTGCCGATGGCGGGTAGTGTCAGTAGCCTGAACGTGTCGGTTGCCACCGGTGTGTGCCTGTTCGAAGCGCTGCGTCAGCGCAGCGCCAAGTCGGCTGGCAAGAAAGGCTGATAATCAGCTTTTGATTGATCGTGCCTACGCTCCGCGTGGGCATGCCTCCCCCCGTGACGCTCTGCGTCACATTCGGGCGCGGACGCGGAGCGTCCTGGGCAGCGTTACCACGCAAGAGCGTGGGAGCGATCATCTGCTCGCGTGGGTGGTGGTGATCTGCTCAAATAATCACCAATTGCCTTGCGCCTCCCTCGCCCCTTCTCTACAATTGCGCCCCTTGCTGTCATGGCAGGCGCTCACGTGCCTGTTCCTGAGCAAGACCAACAGTGTCATTCACTCCTTGTCTGACCGCTTTCAGCGGCAGGCTACAACCCGTAAGGAGCATTCATGCGTCATTACGAAATTATCTTTTTGGTCCACCCGGATCAAAGCGAGCAAGTCGGCGGCATGGTAGAGCGTTACACCAAGCTGATCGAAGAAGACGGCGGCAAAATCCACCGTCTGGAAGATTGGGGCCGTCGTCAACTGGCTTACGCAATCAACAATGTTCACAAGGCTCACTACGTGATGCTGAACGTTGAGTGCTCTGGCAAGGCTCTGGCCGAGCTGGAAGACAACTTCCGTTACAACGATGCTGTGATCCGTAACCTGGTCATCCGTCGCGACGAAGCCGTTACTGGCCAGTCCGAGATGCTCAAGGCTGAAGAAAACCGCAGTGAGCGCCGTGAGCGTCGTGACCGTCCTGAGCACTCCGACAGCGCCGATGGCGATGACGGCGACAACAGCGACGTTAGCGATAACGCTGACGAGTAATCCACGGACCTTTTGAGGAGCCAATTACATGGCACGTTTCTTCCGTCGTCGTAAATTCTGCCGCTTCACCGCTGAAGACGTCAAAGAGATCGATTACAAAGATCTCAACACTCTGAAAGCCTACGTATCCGAGACCGGCAAAATCGTTCCAAGCCGTATCACGGGCACCAAAGCACGTTATCAGCGTCAGCTGGCCACCGCTATCAAGCGCGCCCGCTTCCTGGCCCTGCTGGCCTACACCGACAGCCACGGCCGCTGAGACCAGGTAGTCGACAAAACGTAACAAGGGATAGAAAGCATGCGTGCCCTGGCTGAATTCATCATGCGCGGCCGCATGCAAGCCACTCTTGTAGTGGCTGGATGTGCGGCATTGCCGCTGTTTTTCTGGTTGAGTGCTGCCGCAGGTTGCCTTGTGCTTCTGCGGCGCGGGTTCAGTGATGCCGTTGGTGTCCTGTCCTGGGCTCTGCTGCCGGCTTTGGTCTGGTGGTATTTCGGTGAACCGCGTACAGCGATGGTGCTGGCCGGTTCGCTGAGCTTGGCAATGGTGTTGCGTGCCAGCGAGTCCTGGGTCCGCGTGCTGCTGGTCAGCGTAGCGTTGGGTGTGGTGTACGCAGTGGTACTGGGTGCGGTTTTTCGCGAACCCATTGAAGCGATGTCGCAGGAGTTGCAGAAACACCTGCCGGCAATGCTCTCTGGGCTCTACGAGCAAATGAACGTAGAAGAACGCGCGCGTCTGGGAGCGCTGATTGCACCTGTCCTGAATGGCCTGATAGCGGCCTTGCTGCAAATCGTCAGTGTGCTGAGCCTGATTCTTGGGCGCTACTGGCAAGCGTTGTTGTACAACCCAGGTGGTTTCGGGCGTGAATTTCGCGCCGTGAGACTCCCACTGGTGCCTTCGTTGGTGCTGTTGGTGTGCATGCTGGTCGGGCCGAATTTCGGTCCGCAGATGGCGATGCTGACACCGCTCTGCAGCGTACCGCTGGTATTCGCAGGGCTGGCACTGATACATGGTCTGGTCGCTGAAAAGCGTCTGTCCAGGTTCTGGCTGGTGGGGATGTACATCACGCTGCTGGTGTTCATGCAGCTGATCTATCCGTTGCTCGTGGTGATAGCCATTGTCGACAGCCTGATTGATTTTCGCGGTCGCCGGGTATCGAAAGATTCCGGCAATGGCCCTGCGAACGGTGAAGGTTAAAAGTTAAGAGGATTTCCACATGCAACTGATCCTTCTGGAAAAAGTCGCCAACCTGGGCAACCTGGGCGACAAAGTAAACGTTAAGGCCGGTTACGGTCGTAACTACCTGCTGCCTTACGGCAAAGCCACCGCTGCAACCGCTGCCAACCTGGCTGCGTTTGAAGAGCGTCGTGCCGAGCTGGAAAAACTGGCCGCAGACAAGAAAGCATCTGCCGAAACTCGCGCTGCCCAACTGGCTGAGCTGGAAGTGACTATCACTGCCACCGCTGGTGACGAAGGCAAGCTGTTCGGTTCGATCGGCACCCACGACATCGCTGATGCACTGACCGCCTCTGGCGTTGAAGTTGCAAAAAGCGAAGTTCGTCTGCCGAACGGCACTATCCGCAACGTTGGCGAATTCGACGTAGCCGTGCACCTGCACAGCGACGTAGAAGCGACCGTACGCGTTGTCGTAGTGGCTGCTTAAGCAGTACGTAATCGTCTGGCGGCATTGCCGTCAGAGGATTAACATCGGGCACGATCCTGTTCACAGGTCGTGCCCTTTGTTTTTGTGGCATCCCTATTCTGTAAACCTCGAATTCAAGTGGCCATGAACGAAATCTCCAGCCCTGAGCAATACGATCTGCAAACCGCTGCCCTCAAGGTACCGCCACACTCCATCGAGGCCGAACAGGCCGTTCTCGGTGGTCTGATGCTGGACAACAACGCTTGGGAGCGGGTGCTCGATCAAGTCTCGGACGGTGATTTCTATCGTCATGACCACCGCCTGATCTTTCGGGCTATTGCGCGTCTGGCCGACCAGAACAGCCCGATCGACGTCGTGACGCTGGCCGAGCAACTGGACAAGGAAGGGCAGACCTCGCAGGTTGGCGGCCTTGGCTACCTCAGTGAGCTGGCAAAGAACACGCCTTCGGTCGCCAACATCAAGGCCTATGCGCAAATCGTTCGTGCGCGGGCAACCTTGCGGCAGTTGATCGGTATTAGTACCGAAATTGCCGACAGTGCGTTCAACCCTGAAGGCCGCACCGCTGAAGAAATCCTCGATGAGGCCGAACGGCAGATCTTCCAGATCGCCGAAGCGCGGCCCAAGACCGGCGGCCCGGTCAGCGTCAATGACCTGCTGACCAAAGCCATCGACCGGATCGACACACTGTTCAACAGTGATAACGCGATCACCGGCCTGTCCACCGGTTATACCGATCTGGATGAAAAGACCAGTGGCTTGCAACCGTCCGACCTGATCATCGTCGCCGGTCGTCCGTCGATGGGTAAAACCACCTTCGCGATGAACCTGGTCGAAAACGCCGTGTTGCGCAGCGACAAGGTCGTGCTGGTCTATTCCCTCGAGATGCCAGGCGAATCGCTGATCATGCGTATGCTCTCTTCGCTGGGGCGTATCGACCAGACCAAGGTGCGTGCCGGTCAGCTGGATGACGACGATTGGCCGCGCCTGACCTCGGCGGTGAACCTGCTCAATGATCGCAAACTGTTCATCGACGACACGGCCGGTATCAGCCCGTCGGAAATGCGTGCCCGGACCCGTCGTGTGGTGCGTGAGCATGGCGATGTGGCCATGATCATGATCGACTACCTGCAGTTGATGCAGATTCCAGGTTCCAGCGGCGACAACCGGACCAACGAGATTTCCGAGATTTCCCGCTCGTTGAAGGCGCTCGCCAAGGAATTCAACTGCCCTGTCATCGCACTGTCGCAGCTCAACCGCTCTCTTGAGCAGCGCCCCAACAAACGCCCGATCAACTCCGACCTCCGGGAATCCGGAGCGATCGAGCAGGACGCCGACGTGATCATGTTCGTGTACCGCGACGAGGTGTATCACCCGGAAACCGAGCACAAGGGCATTGCCGAGATCATCATCGGCAAACAGCGTAACGGCCCCATCGGCACCACGCGCCTGGCGTTCATCGGCAAGTACACCCGCTTCGAAAACCTCGCGCCGGGCAGTTACAACTTCGACGACGATTGATGTCGGGTGACGACGAGTTCCAGTGGGAGCGAGCTTGCTCGCGATGGGTTCGTTACATTCACCGTATTCAGCGTCTGGATCGCAGCATTCGCGAGCAAGCTCGCTCCCACGGCGCAGGGGCAGGTTTATCAGAAGAGCGCGAGCATGAGTTGCTCGCTCCACTCAATTCCGACCACTGTCGTCGGATTTGATCAAAAAATGTGCTATATTCCGCGCCCGCGATTTTTCCAACGTGCAAACGTAGGTCCTGAACATGCAAGCAGCCAAGCCGTTATTTGACTATCCCAAGTACTGGGCCGAATGTTTCGGACCAGCACCCTTCCTGCCCATGAGCCGGGAAGAGATGGATCTGCTTGGCTGGGATTCCTGCGACATCATCATTGTGACCGGTGATGCGTACGTGGATCACCCCTCGTTCGGCATGGCGATCATCGGCCGTTTGCTCGAGTCCCAAGGCTTCCGTGTGGGCATCATTGCCCAGCCGAACTGGCAGTCCAAAGACGACTTCATGAAGCTCGGCGAGCCGAACCTGTTCTTCGGTGTCGCTGCTGGCAACATGGACTCGATGATCAACCGCTACACCGCGGACAAGAAAATCCGTTCCGATGACGCCTACACCCCCGGTGGCATGGCGGGCAAGCGTCCGGACCGTGCGAGCCTGGTTTACAGTCAGCGCTGCAAGGAAGCCTACAAGCATGTCCCTATCGTGCTGGGCGGCATCGAAGCCTCGCTGCGCCGCATCGCGCACTATGACTACTGGCAGGACAAGGTTCGCAACTCGATCCTGATCGACGCCTGCGCCGACATCCTGCTTTACGGCAACGCCGAGCGTGCGATTGTCGAAGTGGCTCAGCGCCTGTCCTACGGCCAGAAGGTTGAAGACATCACTGATGTACGCGGAACCGCGTTCATTCGTCGTGACACGCCGCAAGGCTGGTACGAAGTCGACTCCACGCGCATTGACCGTCCGGGCAAGATCGACAAGATCATCAACCCGTACGTCAATACTCAAGACACCGAAGCCTGCGCCATCGAGCAGGAAAAAGGCCCGGTTGAAGACCCGAACGAACCCAAGGTCGTACAGATTCTCGCCAGTCCGCGCATGACCCGTGACAAAACCGTCATCCGTCTGCCGTCCGTGGAGAAAGTCCGCAACGACGCAGTGCTGTATGCCCACGCCAACCGCGTGCTGCACCTGGAAACCAACCCGGGCAACGCCCGTGCGCTGGTGCAGAAGCATGGCGAAGTGGACGTCTGGTTCAATCCGCCGCCCATTCCGATGACCACCGAAGAAATGGACTACGTGTTCGGCATGCCTTACGCACGTGTCCCGCACCCTGCGTACGGTAAGGAAAAAATTCCGGCCTACGACATGATCCGTTTCTCGGTGAACATCATGCGTGGCTGTTTCGGCGGCTGCACCTTCTGCTCCATTACCGAGCACGAAGGCCGCATCATTCAGAACCGTTCCGAAGAGTCGATCATTCGCGAAATCGAAGAGATCCGCGACAAGGTGCCAGGCTTCACCGGCGTCATTTCCGACCTTGGCGGGCCGACCGCGAACATGTATCGCATCGCCTGCAAGAGCCCGGAAATCGAATCCGCATGCCGCAAGCCATCCTGCGTGTTCCCTGGCATTTGTCCGAACCTGAACACCGATCACTCGTCGCTGATCCAGTTGTATCGCAGTGCGCGTGCGTTGCCTGGCGTGAAGAAGATCCTGATCGCTTCGGGTCTGCGTTACGACCTGGCTGTAGAGTCGCCGGAGTACGTCAAAGAGCTGGTGACGCACCACGTTGGTGGTTACCTGAAGATCGCCCCGGAACACACCGAGGAAGGTCCGCTCAACCAGATGATGAAGCCGGGCATTGGCAGCTATGACAAGTTCAAGCGCATGTTCGAGAAGTACACCAAGGAAGCGGGCAAGGAGCAGTACCTGATTCCTTACTTCATCGCCGCCCACCCAGGCACCACCGATGAAGACATGATGAACCTGGCGCTGTGGCTCAAGGGCAATGGTTTCCGGGCCGACCAGGTGCAGGCGTTCTATCCGTCGCCAATGGCCACGGCCACGGCCATGTACCACTCGGGCAAGAACCCGCTGCGCAAGGTCACGTACAAGAGCGACTCGGTCACCATCGTGAAGAGTGAGGCGCAGCGTCGTCTACACAAGGCGTTCCTGCGCTATCACGATCCGAAAGGCTGGCCGATGCTGCGTGAAGCACTGGAACGCATGGGGCGCTCCGACCTGATTGGCTCGGGCAAGGATCAACTGATTCCATTGCATCAGCCTGCAACCGACAGCTACCAGAGTGCGCGCCGAAAGAACTCGACACCTGCTGGCAGCCACAAGGTTGCCAAGGCGGCCAAGACCACGCTGATCCAGACCCAGCATACCGGTCTGCCGCCACGTGGAAGCGACGGTAGCAAACCGTGGGACAAACGCGAAGAAGCCAAGGCCGCAGCGATGGCCCGCAACAAGCAGGCCGCCAAGGAGCGTATGGAAGCTGCCAAGGGCGGGAAGGGCAAAGGCGGCAAGCCCGCCCGCAAGCCTGTGGTGCCGCGCTAGGTCGCATGAAAACGTACTCGTGGCGTTAGATACGGGCCTGCCTCGACACTGATCGTGCCCACCGCTTCGCGTGGGCATGCCTCCCGGGACGCTCCGCGTCCCACTGGCATTGATCATTCGAATCAAGCCGCTACCCCCTGCACCTCCCGCTCAGATACTTCACCTCCCGCCCCATCCCTCTGCCACACTGTCTGCCACATTATCGTGCGACCCTTGCACGGTCGGCGTCGGCTGGCGCGATTTTGGTGCTTTGTCTAATTTGGGCACGTATTGCCAGCGTCGTGGGTGCAGGACTTTGGCCGGATGGCATAAGTCTTGCGCGGATCATTTACCGTTCAGGCTCGCAGGAGGCACGCCGTGTCGATTCATATTGCCTTGCACCACGTCACGCATTACCGCTACGAACGCGCCGTCGAACTGGGTCCGCAGATTGTTCGCCTGCGCCCGGCGGCCCATAGCCGCACGCGTGTGCTGTCCTATTCGTTGAAAGTGCAGCCTGAAAATCACTTCATCAACTGGCAGCAGGACCCGCAGGGCAATTACCTGGCGCGTCTGGTTTTCCCTGAGAAGACCAACGAGTTTCGCGTCGAGGTCGATCTGGTCGCCGAGATGGCGGTGTTCAATCCATTCGACTTCTTCCTCGAACCCTACGCCGAAAACATTCCGTTTCTGTACGCCAGCGAAGAGCAGCGCGAGCTGGCGCCGTACCTGGAAAAATTGCCGCTGACGCCCAAGTTTCAGGCCTATCTGGACAGCATCAGCCGAGAACCGATACCTGCCATCGATTTTCTGGTGGGGCTCAACCAGCGCTTGAGCCAGGACGTTGCGTACCTGATTCGTATGGAGCCGGGTGTACAGACGCCTGAATACACGCTGGAAAATGCCTCCGGCTCGTGCCGCGACTCGGCCTGGTTACTGGTGCAATTGCTGCGTCACTTGGGCATGGCCGCGCGCTTTGTCTCGGGCTACCTGATTCAGCTCAAGGCCGACGTGGCTGCCCTGGACGGTCCGTCCGGCACGGATGTTGACTTCACCGACCTGCACGCCTGGTGCGAGGTGTATCTGCCAGGTGCCGGCTGGGTCGGTCTGGACGCCACTTCCGGTCTGTTCGCAGGCGAGGGGCATATCCCGTTGGCGTGCAGCCCGGAACCGTCGTCTGCTGCGCCGATCAGCGGGCTGGTCGAACCGTGCGAAACGCAGTTCAGCCATGAAATGTCGGTTGAGCGTATCTGGGAAGCGCCGCGCGTCACCAAGCCCTATACCGAAGAACAGTGGCAGGACATTCAGGCCCTCGGTCATCAGATCGACGCCGACCTGCAACGCGACGATGTGCGGCTGACGATGGGCGGCGAGCCGACCTTTGTTTCCATCGATGACCGCGATGGTGCGGAATGGAACACCGCAGCGCTTGGTCCGAAAAAGCGTGAGCTGTCAGCCGAGTTGTTCCAGCGCATGCGCGCCCATTACGCCCCGCTGGGCATCGTGCATTTCGGGCAGGGCAAATGGTATCCGGGCGAGCAATTGCCGCGCTGGTCGTTGAACTGTTTTTGGCGCAAGGACGGTCAGCCGGTCTGGCGCAACAATGCGCTGATCGCCAGCGAGACTGAAGACTATGGCGTCACGGGCGAACTGGCTGGGCGTTTTCTTGCCAGCGTGGCCGAGCGGCTGAAGCTGCCGACCCGTTTTGTATTCCCGGCCTACGAAGACAACTATTACTACCTGTGGCGCGAAGGCGCGCTGCCGATTAACGTCACCGCTGAGGACTCAAGGCTCGGCGAGGAGATGGAGCGGGCGCGTCTGCGCAAGGTGTTCGCTCAAGGGCTAGACAAGGTTATTGGCCAGGTGCTGCCACTGGCGCGCACCGCCGACGGCGACAGCTGGCAGAGCGGGCGTTGGTATTTGCGCGACGACCACTGCCGTCTGGTACCGGGCGATTCGGCGCTGGGCTATCGCCTGCCGCTGGCTTCGCAGCCTTGGGTCAAGGCGGCCGAGTACCCGTTCATTCATCCGACGGACCATAACCAGGCATTTCCCGAACTGGCTGACAGCGATTCGCTGATCGCGCAGCTCAAGTCCTCCGACACCGACGCAGAACGCGTGCCCAAGATCGACGAGTCCGCCGATTGGCTGACCCGCACCGCCTTGTGCGCCGAGGCGCGTGACGGTCGTCTATACCTGTTCATGCCGCCGTTGCAGAAGCTTGAGCACTACCTGGAGCTGGTGGCGGTGATCGAGGCGACGGCCGAAGAACTCAAGTGCCCGGTGTTGCTGGAAGGCTACGAGCCGCCGAGCGACCCACGTCTGTGCAACTTCCGCATCACCCCGGATCCAGGTGTGATCGAAGTCAACGTGCAGCCATCCGCCAGTTGGGACGAGCTGGTAGAGCGCACCGAGTTTCTCTATGAGCAAGCGCGCCTGACGCGGCTGACCACCGAGAAGTTCATGATCGACGGTCGCCACACCGGAACCGGTGGCGGCAACCACTTTGTCATGGGCGGTGCAACGCCTGCGGATTCGCCATTCCTGCGCCGTCCTGACCTGCTGCGCAGCCTGATCAGCTACTGGCACAATCATCCGTCATTGTCGTACCTGTTTTCCGGCCTGTTCATCGGGCCGACCTCCCAGGCGCCGCGCATCGACGAAGCGCGCAACGACTCGTTGTATGAGATGGAAATCGCGTTCTCGCAAATGCCTGCGCCCGGCGAAGAGGTCGCACCGTGGGTGGTTGATCGATTGTTGCGCAACCTTCTGATCGACGTGACCGGCAACACGCACCGCGCCGAGTTTTGCATCGATAAGCTCTATTCCCCAGACGGTGCCACCGGCCGTTTGGGCCTGCTGGAACTGCGAGCCTTCGAAATGCCGCCGCACGCCCGCATGAGCCTGGCTCAGCAGCTGTTGTTGCGTGCGCTGGTCGCTCGCTTCTGGCGTGAGCCTTACGCACCCGCCAAGCTGGCGCGATGGGGCACGCAGTTGCATGACCGCTTCATGCTGCCGCACTTCATCGAGCAGGACTTCGCTGACGTCGTGGCCGATCTCAACAGCGCTGGCTATCCGGTGCGCGCCGACTGGTTTGCGGCGCATTTAGAGTTCCGCTTCCCGAAAGTCGGCGACTACGCCGTCAACGGCATTCAACTGGAACTGCGTCAGGCGCTGGAGCCTTGGCATGTGCTGGGCGAAGAGGGGTCTGGCGGCGGGGCGGTGCGCTACGTGGATTCATCGCTGGAGCGCCTGCAGGTGCATCTCACGGGGCTGCCGCCGCAACGCTACATGCTGACCTGCAATGGCGTCCCGGTGCCGTTACAGCCGACAGGGCAGGAGGGGGAGTTCGTCGCGGGCGTGCGTTATCGCGCCTGGCAGCCTGCCAACTGCCTGCAACCGACCATCGGTGTGCATGCGCCGTTGGTGTTCGACCTGCTCGACACCTGGATGCAGCGCTCGCTGGGCGGCTGCGAGTATCATGTCGCCCATCCTGGCGGACGTAATTACGAAACCCTGCCGGTCAACGCCAACGAAGCGGAAAGCCGTCGCCTGTCGCGTTTCTTCCGCATCGGCCACACGCCGGGCAAATTGGAGGTCCCGTCGCTCAACATTAACGACGAACTGCCGATGACGCTGGATATGCGCCTTCACTAAATCCGTACTGAAAAAGTGAGTCGGGTGCGCACGGACGCGCCACCTGACCGCGCCCACATGAAGTCCCTTTGCTGCCCTGCCGAGCCTCCCATGCCCGACTTGCTTGACCGATACCCGCTGTCCGAGGGTACCTACCACGAGATGCTCGATGCCGACGGAACGGTTCGTCCGCACTGGCGGCGGCTCTACGAGCACATGCGCCGCAGCTCGCCTGCGCAACTGACCCAGCGTCAGGCATTGCTGACCCGGCAGATTCAGGAAAACGGCGTGACCTATAACGTCTACGCCGACCCCAAGGGAGCCGACCGTCCGTGGGAACTGGACCTGCTGCCGCATATCATTCCGGCTGATGAATGGGCGCATGTGGCCGCAGGGATTGCTCAACGCGGACGGTTGCTCAATGCGGTACTTGCGGACTTGTATGGTCCGCAAACCTTGATCGCCAAGGGGCTTCTGCCTGCCGAACTGGTCTATGGGCACAACAACTTTCTGTGGCCGTGCCAAGGCATCAAGCCGCCTGAGAATACGTTTCTGCACATGTACGCCGTGGACTTGGCGCGCACGCCCGATGGCCGCTGGTGGGTGACCGCTGACCGCACCCAGGCACCGTCCGGCGCAGGCTATGCGCTGGAGAACCGCCAGATCGTCGCCCGGGCCTTGCCGGAAACCTACCGTGACCTGCAGGTGCGGCACTTGTCCGGTTTCTTCGGCGCTTTGCAACAGACGCTGGCGCGTCAGGCGCCCACCAGCAACGAAGCGCCGTTGATCGTGCTGCTGACACCTGGGCGTTTCAACGAAAGCTATTTCGAACATCTGTACCTGGCGCGGCAGTTGGGCTACCCGCTGGTTGAAGGTGGCGACCTGACAGTTCGTGACGCCACGGTTTTTCTGAAGACCCTCAGCGGTCTGCGCCGGGTACACGCCATCATGCGCCGTCTGGACGATGACTTCTGCGACCCGCTGGAATTGCGCACCGACTCTGCACTCGGCGTGCCGGGGCTGCTGGAAGCCGCACGTCAGGGCAATGTGCTGGTGGCCAACGCTTTGGGCAGCGGTGTACTGGAGTCGCCTGGGCTGCTGGGCTTTCTACCAAAAATCTGTGAGCACTTGTTCGGCGAAGCACTGATCCTGCCGTCCGTGGCGACCTGGTGGTGCGGCGAGCCGCCGGTACTGGCGCAGGCGCTGGAAAAACTGCCTGAGCTGCTGATCAAGCCTGCGTTTCCGTCGCAACACTTCGTGCCCGTTTTCGGCCGTGACCTGGACGAGGCGCAACGCAAAGCGCTGGCTGCCCGGATGCAGGCCCGGCCTTATGCCTATGTCGCGCAGGAGCTGGCGCAGCTGTCTCATGCGCCGGTCTTGCAGACCGATGGCGAGGCGTTGCAGCCACGTGCCATTGGCATGCGGGTGTATGCCGTTGCGGGGCTTGATGGCTACCGTGTGCTGCCTGGCGGCCTGACCCGCGTGGCGGCGGATGCCGACGCGGACGTGGTTTCCATGCAGCGTGGCGGTGCCAGCAAGGACACCTGGGTCTTGGGCGAACGCTCGTTTGCCGGAGAGCACCCCGGCGAGCCCTGGAAAGGCCAGCGCGCCCTGGGCGTCTACGACCTGATCCGGCGCGATCCCTATCTGCCGTCGCGGGTGGTGGAAAACCTGTTCTGGTTCGGACGGTACTGCGAACGCTGCGACGACAGCGCGCGTCTGCTGCGCATCATGTTCACCCGTTATGTAGACGATGACGATCCGCAGGCGTTGCAGGCCGCCGTCACCCTGGCCGAAAACCTGGGCATGCTGCCCGAGGCCGAGGAAGACGAATCGCTGCAGCATCGCTTGCTCACCGCACTGTTGGGCGAGGAGTGGCCGTTCAGCCTGCGGGCCAATTTGCAGCGTCTGCAATGGGCGGCCTCACAGGTGCGCGGCAAGCTGTCCAGGGAAAACTGGCAGGCGCTGGTGGAGTTGCAGCGCGAGGCGTTGAGCCTGGAGTCCGATGAGCCTGATTTTGGCGAGCTGCTGGATTTTCTCAACCGTCTGGTGATGTCGCTGGCGGCGCTGTCGGGCTTTGCGCTGGATGACATGACCCGGGATGAAGGCTGGAGCTTTCTGATGATCGGACGACGGATCGAGCGCCTGAAGTTTCTCAGCATGAGCCTGGCCGCGTTTTTGCGAGGCACGACGGTGTCGGATCAGGCGGATCTTGAGTGGTTGCTTGAACTGGGCAACAGCAGCATCACCTACCGCTCGCGCTACATGGCGGTGCCGCACTTGATTCCAGTCCTGGACCTGCTGTTGCTTGACGACCAGAACCCCCACGCGGTGCTGTTTCAACTCAAGCTGGTGCAGCGTTCGTTGCGCCGCCTGAGCGATAACTTCGACGCACCGCGTGATAACAGCCTGACCGTGCTGGCCCAGCGTCTGGCCAGCTTCGATCTGGGCAGTCTGGAAAATCCGCTGTTCGGTCAAAGCAGCATCGACGCGGTGCTGGATGGGCTCGCCGACTTGCTGCAAGGCATTGGCGAGAGCGCAGGTCAGGCCTCTGATCGTCTGGCGTTGCGTCACTTTGCTCACGTCGATGACGTCAGCCAACGCACGGTGTCTGTCTGATGAGCGCCCTTTACCAGATTTTTCACGACACGCACTACAAGTACGACAGCCCTGTTTCGCTGGCTCAGCAGTTGGCCCACCTGTGGCCGCGCAGCAGTCCGTGGCAGCGTTGTACCGAGCAGAGCCTGGAGATTTTTCCGACGCCGACGACACGCCGCGATGAGCTGGACGTGTTCGGCAATCCGCTGACCCGACTGGCTTTCGAGCGTCCGCATGACGAGCTGCAGGTCAACGCGCGCTTGCAGATCGAAGTGCTGGAGCGGCCCTATCTGGATTTCAACCTGTCCCCGGAATGGGAAGTGACCCGCAGCGCATTGACCTACAGCGCCAAGCCGATGACCGAAGACATTCTGGACGCCTGCCGCTACCGCTTCGAATCACCCTACGTGCACCTGAAACGGTCATTCGTCGAGTTCTCGCAGGATTGCTTCCCGCCCGGACGTCCCCTGCTGCTGGGCGTGCAGGCGTTGATGGAAAAGATCTTCGACGAATTCACGTTCGACAGCGAGGCGACACAAGTCGCGACGCCGCTGGTGGAGGTGCTGGAGCGGCGACGTGGCGTGTGTCAGGACTTCGCGCACCTGATGCTGGCGTGCCTTCGCTCTCGCGGGCTGGCGGCGCGCTATGTCAGCGGTTATCTGCTGACCCAGCCGCCGCCGGGGCAGCCACGGCTGATCGGCGCGGATGCCTCTCATGCGTGGGTGTCGGTGTTCTGTCCCGCGTCCGGCTGGGTCGATTTCGACCCGACCAACAACGTGCAGCCTGCGCTGGAGCACATCAGCCTGGCCTGGGGGCGCGACTTTTCGGACGTGTCACCCCTGCGCGGCGTGATCCTGGGCGGCGGCACGCATGATCCCGAAGTGCGTGTCACCGTCATGCCGGTCGCCTGACCGGCTTAATTCCTGCGTCCGCGAAACGTTCATTACTGGGGCAGCGTCGATCAATCAGACGCTGTGCCGAGCCCTGTCGTACGCGTCGTGTGGGCAACTGGCAGTGGCGCCACAGGCGTAAGCGGCAAACACACTGCGAAACAGGCTACTGAGCGGCATGAAGTCTTTCCAATGGGGAGGGCGATGTGCCGATGGTAAAGTGGCGCTCGATGTCTGGCTGTTTGATTGTTTCGATGGCACCGATAGTCCGGATGCGTTGCGCAGGCCATTGGAACCCAACTGCTTTTAGACGCTCTGTTTTCAATCGTCTCTTTTAAATCTGAAATACCTGCCCTGGAGATTCAAATGATCCGCAAGCTTTTAGCGATTTCCCTGTTGACGCTGGCCAGTGGTCAATTGCTGGCGGCCGAATGCTCCACCACCATCGATTCGACCGATCAGATGATGTTCGACAAGAAGTCCATCGAGATCGACAAAAGCTGCAAGTCCTTTACCGTCAACCTCACGCACTCCGGCAGCCTGCCGAAGAATGTCATGGGGCATAACTGGGTGTTGAGCAAGAAAGCCGACGCCCAAGGTATTTCGACTGATGGCATGAGCGTCGGTATCGACAAGGACTACCTCAAGGAAGGCGACACACGCGTGATTGCCCACACCAAACTGATCGGCGCGGGCGAGAAAGATTCGGTCACCTTCGATGTGTCCAAACTTGATCCGGCCGAGAGCTATGAGTTCTTCTGCACCTTCCCGGGCCACATCGCGATGATGAAAGGCAGTGTGACGCTGAAGTAACTGACCGCCGTGTGTTCGCCGCTGCCAAATCTTGCAACGAACACCGGACCGTGGGAGCGGATCGGGCGGCGTTCCGTTTGTCCGCGAAAAGGTCAGTACATCCGAAGAAGACTCGGCGACTGAACTGCAGCATTCGCGAACAAGTCCGCGCCCACAACCCAGTCTCCTCACCAGGTATGCGTCTACGTCGCTGCTTTACCGCCTACGGCGCGTAAGGCAGTTCGCGTTTGTGCTGGGTTTTAGCGTAGGTATCGCAGATGATCTTGAACGCTTCTTCGCGCACCGGCTGGCCGTGCAGGAATGCGTCGATCTCGGCGTAGGTCACACCGTGGGAAGCTTCGTCCGGTTTGCCGGGGGAGAGGTCTTCCAGGTCCGCCGTCGGCACTTTCTCGACCAGTGATTCCGGCGCGCCGAAATGACGTGCGATGGCCCGCACCTGGTTTTTCACCAGCCCGCTGAGCGGTGCCAGGTCGCAGGCGCCGTCGCCGAACTTGGTGAAGAACCCCATCACCGCTTCCGCTGCGTGGTCGGTGCCGATCACCAGGCCCTGATAGGCACCGGCGATGGTGTATTGCGCGATCATCCGCATACGCGCCTTGGTGTTGCCGAGCACGAAGTCCACGGCACTGGCCGGGTGACCTTCGAACGCCTTCACTTCCGCCGCGAGTGCCTTGACGCTCGGTCCGATGTTCACGGTATGGCGTTCATCCGGTTCGATGAAATCCACCGACGCCTGCGCTTCGTGTTCATCGGCCTGCACCATGTACGGCAATCGCACTGCGACAAAGCGATACGCGTTGTCTGCGGTACTTTCACGCAGTTCCTTGACGGCGCGCTGGGCAATCAGGCCGGCGGTCAGTGAGTCGACGCCACCGCTGATGCCGAGCACCAGCGTCTTCAGGCGAGCGTTTTGCAGGCACTGCTTGATGAAGTCGACACGGCGGGCGACTTCGGCTTCCAGGGCATTCTGGTCCGCGAACGGTGGCTGGACCTTGAGCTGTTCAGCAATCTGGCGCTGTACGGCGTGCATGATTCACTCCTCGTGGGTAGTCAAACTCAAACAGGTTTATCGGACGGCGGCAGGTCCGGCACTTTGAACACATGCCGCAGGTACGCGACGAAGTTGGGGTCCTTACATTGCGCCTTGCCTGGCTCGTCGGAAATCTTGGCCACGGGCTGGCCAGCGCACGCCGTCATTTTCAGCACCATATTCATGGGCGCAATGCCGGGGATGTCCGCCGTCAGGTTGGTGCCGATACCAAAACTGACATTGATGCGTCCGCGCAGTGCCCGGAAAATCTCCAGGGCTTTGGGCAGGTTCAGGCCGTCCGAGAACACCAATGTCTTGCTCATCGGGTCGATGCCCAGCTTCTGGTAATGCAGGATGCATTTTTCGCCCCATTTCACCGGGTCGCCCGAATCATGCCGCAAGCCGTCGAACAGCTTGGCGAAGTACAGATCGAAATCGGTCAGAAAGGCGTCGGTGGTGATGCAGTCCGTCAGTGCGATACCCAGCAGTCCTCGATACTCGCGAACCCAACAATCCAGCGCGGCAATCTGGCTGTCGATCAGGCGCGGCCCCAGTTGCTGGTGGGCCATGATCCATTCGTGAGCCATCGTGCCCAGGGGCTTGAGGTCAAGCTGGCGCGCCAGGTGGACGTTGCTGGTGCCCACGAACTGGCCCGGAAAGTCCTTTTTGAGCACACCGAGGATTTCTTCCTGAACCCTGTAAGAGAAGCGGCGGCGCGTCCCGAAATCCGCGACCTTGAGTTCGGCCAGCTCGTCCGGCGCAGCATGGGTGTTCAGCCATTCGAACTTGTCGTAGAGACGCTCGCGCGCCTGGCTGAGAAGGATTTTCGGGTAGCGATGACGATTGCGCACTTCACTGACAATCGCCAGCAGCGGCACTTCGAACAAAATCACATGCAGCCACGGGCCATGCAGGCGAATGCACAGCTCATCGTTCTCGATACTGGTCTTCACGTAACGGGTGTTGAAGCGGAACAACCCCAGAAAGCGCAGAAAGTCAGGCTTCATGAACGTGATGCGTTCCATGAACGCCAGATGCTCAGGGCTCAGCGACAGTTCGCACAACAGCTCGATCTGATGCCGTATTTCGTCCAGGTACGGACGAAGGTCTTCACCGTTGCGGCAGCGAAACTCCCATTCCACGTCGACGTTGGGGTAGTTGTGCAGAACAGCTTGCATCATGGTCAGCTTGTAGAAATCGGTATCGAGCAGGCTCTGCACGATGCGATTGGAGAAGGCGCTCTCGCTCATTAATTCGGGTCTCCAGAGCAGCCGGATAACAGGGGGCACGCGGCTTTACGTTTGTGTTCAGAAAAAGCCTGCGGCCTGCTGGGTGGGCATTGTCGCCCTTAAGTTGCCGGGTGATCCAACTGTTCGAGCATCCATTGCAGAAAAACCCGTATTTTGGGCACATCGGCGGTGTGCTCCGGATAGGACAGGTAATAGGCACTGTTGGTGCTGGGCAATGCGAATTCCCATGCAATCACCAGCTTGCCCTCAGCCAGTTCCTCTTCCACCAGGAAACGCGGCAGCAACGCAACACCGCAGCCGACCTGCGCGGCGCGGATGCACATGTAGAAGGTTTCGAAGCGCGGGCCATGATAGCTGTGATCGGTGTGATAGCCCTGGCGTTCGAACCACTCGTGCCAGGCCTGTGGGCGAAAGGCGTTCTGCAACAGCACCAGTTCGCTCAACTGCGTGGGATCGGTCAGCGGCTCCTTGGGCAGGCTGTCGGGCGCGCACACCGCAATGAGCTCTTCGCCAAACAGCTTCACGCTTTCGGCACCGGGAATGGCCGCCTGACCGAAATAGAACGACACGTCGCAGCGGCCCTTGATCAGATCATCCGATTCCTGCTCGTTGAGCAGGTCCAGATGAATGTGGGGATGACGCAGACGCCAGCCTTTGAGGCGTGGCACCAGCCAGCGCGCGCCGAAGGTCGAGGGTGTCGAGACGCGCAGCACTTCGGTTTCCCCGCCATAGGAGCGCAGGAAGTGCGTAGACATCTCGACCTGATTGAGGATCTTGCGCACCTCGGCCAGATACAACGCGCCAGCAGGGGTCAGTTGCAGGCGGCGGCGCACCCGCTGAAACAGCAAGTGCTGGACCAGTTCTTCCAGCTGCGCCACCTGCTTGCTCACCGCGCTCTGAGTCAGGTTCAGTTCCTCTGCCGCTCGGGTAAAGCTCAGGTGCCGGGTCACTGCTTCAAAGCATTGCAGCGCAGCGATTGAGGGCAAATGGCGTTTGTTGAGCATGGCAAGGCTTCTCTTGTATAGGTGCTGTGTGGGCATTGGCATCATGAATAATCGGAATGATATCTCGCCTAATGGTCGTTTGTTGCCCGCGTTCGGCCCGGTTATTACTACGGTGCGCCCAATTAAAGAGCCATGCGGCGGCCTGTGCGGGTGGATGTCATCTGACAAAGGCGTTTTCTGCGATCTCCACTAGCCTCAAATGGTGCGTCTCGTAGCGTTTGCGCACCGGCCGTGTGCACTTCGGTGACGTGGACTGTTACAGATCGGTTGCCCTTCAGTGGGCGGGTGGTTGCTGCTCTGTCGCGCTTCGGTTGCTCTTTCTGATGGCCGGGTTGCACCTTGTTTGAAAAAGCAGGTTGCACGGCCTTTGCGGGCGAGGAGTCGTCTCGCTGCGGTCAGAAAGCCATCCGTTTTTCTTCAACGAAAAACTCATGGCACGCGCCTTGCTCTGTGCTACGACGTAGTTGCTGTGCCAATTAAAAAAATTCCAGGAGCACCACTCATGTCGCATACGTTTTACAGGAAAGGTTTTCTGACAATCGCAGTGGCAACTGCATTGGGCGTGTCTTCGTTTGCTCAGGCTGACGTAAAAATCGGCGTTGCGGGGCCGATGACCGGTGCCAATGCATCGTTCGGTCAGCAATACATGAAGGGTGCGCAGGCTGCAGCGGATGCCATCAACGCGGCAGGCGGCGTGAATGGGGAAAAGATCGTGCTGGTCGAAGGCGACGATGCCTGCGAACCCAAGCAGGCCGTGGCCGTCGCCAATCGTCTGGTGGATCAGGAAAAGGTCGTGGGCGTGGTCGGCCATTTCTGCTCGTCTTCTACCATCCCGGCGTCCGAGATCTACAGTGATGCGGGCGTCATCGCCATCACCCCAGGCTCCACCAACCCGCAGGTGACCGAGCGCGGTCTGAAAGAGATGTTCCGCATGTGCGGCCGTGACGACCAACAAGGTGTTGTCGCTGGCGATTACATCGTGGATGTCCTGAAAGGCAAGAAAGTCGCGGTCATCCACGACAAGGACACCTACGGGCAAGGCCTTGCGGATGCCACCCAGACCCAGTTGAAAAAGCGCGGCGTCACGCCGGTGCTGTATGAAGGCCTGACCCGTGGCGAGAAAGACTTCAGTGCCCTGGTAACCAAGATCCGCGCCACCGGTGCTGACGTCGTCTACTTCGGCGGCCTTCACCCTGAAGCCGGTCCACTGGTTCGCCAGATGCGTGAGCAGGGCCTGAAAGACGTCAGGTTCATGTCCGACGACGGTGTCGTGACCGACGAACTGGTGACCACCGCAGGCGGCGCCCAATATGTGGATGGCGTGTACATGACCTTTGGTGCCGACCCTCGTCTGCTGCCTGACAGCAAGGCGGTCGTGGACCAGTTCCGTAAGTCCGGCTACGAGCCTGAAGGCTATACCCTGTACGCCTACGCTTCGGTGCAGACACTGGCAGCCGGTTTCAACGGTGCCAAGTCCACCAAGGGCGACAAAGCGGCCGAATGGCTCAAGGCCAACCCGGTCAAGACGGTCATGGGCGAGAAAACCTGGGATAGCAAAGGCGATCTGAAAGTCTCCGACTACGTGGTTTACCAGTGGGACAAGGACGGCAAATACCACCAGCTTGAAAAACAGAAATAAGACGGACCCTCGCCAGCCACGCTTGCCTTGGGTGAGCGTCGGCTGACAGGTGGATGGGCTCGCCCATGAGCGAGCCTGCATTTTCTGCTGCTTTCGGACCCGTTCACCGCGCCTCACGAGGGCTCGGCGGGCGGGATGCTGAACTGCCTTTCAAGTGTGTGAGCGTGCGTGATGGACGGTATCTTCCTGCAGCAAATGATCAACGGACTGACACTCGGGTCTGTCTACGGCCTGATCGCCATCGGCTACACGATGGTCTACGGCATCATCGGCATGATCAACTTCGCCCACGGCGACGTGTACATGATTTCCGCCTACCTGGCCGCGATCGGTCTGGCGGTTCTGTCTTTTTTCGGACTGGAATCCTTTCCATTCCTGATTCTGGGAACGCTGATCTTCACCATCGTGGTGACGGGCGTCTACGGGTTCGTCATCGAACGCGTGGCCTACAAGCCGCTGCGCAACTCCACCCGGCTGGCTCCGCTGATCAGCGCCATCGGCATTTCGCTGATTCTGCAGAACTACGCGCAGATCAGTCAGGGTGCTCGGCAACAGGGTGTGCCGACTTTGCTTGAGGGGGCCTGGCGCTTCGACATTGGCACCGGCTTCGTGCAGATCACCTACACCAAAATCTTCATCCTCATCGCCGCTTTCGTGGGCATGGGCGTGCTGACCTACATCATCAAGTACACCAAACTGGGCCGCATGTGCCGCGCCACCCAGCAGGACCGCAAGATGGCGTCGATCCTGGGGATCAACACCGACCGGGTCATCTCCTATGTGTTCATTATCGGTGCAGCTATGGCTGCGCTGGCAGGTGTGTTGATCACCATGAATTACGGCACCTTCGACTTCTATGCAGGCTTCGTGATCGGCATCAAAGCGTTCACGGCGGCTGTGCTGGGCGGAATCGGCTCGTTGCCGGGCGCGATGCTCGGTGGCCTGATCCTGGGGGTTGCCGAATCGCAGTTCTCCGGTCTGATCAACTCCGACTACAAAGACGTGTTCAGTTTCGGCCTGCTGGTATTGATCCTGATTTTCCGTCCCCAAGGCCTGCTGGGTCGCCCTCTCGTGGCGAAGGTATAAGTATGTCCGCTCCTATCGCAAAACCCGTTGATATCAAGAAAAGTCTGATCGATGCCGTCGTGGCAGGGTTGCTGGCGCTGATCGTGTTCGGCCCTATCGTCGGCATCGTGCTGGACGGCTACAGCTTCAACCTGCAACCAACTCGCGTGGCCTGGCTGGTAGCGATCGTCATGGTCGGGCGCTTCCTGATGAGCCTGTTCCTGCAAACGCCCCGAGGCGTGCGCATTTCCCAGAGCTTTGAAAGCTCGGGTTCGGGCGTGCATGTGCTCAAGCCTGATCACAAATCGAGCCTGTACTGGATCATTCCGGTGCTGATCGTGATTGCCATCGTGTTCCCGATCTTCGCCAACAAGTACCTGCTGACGGTGGTCATCCTCGGGCTGATTTACGTGCTGCTGGGCCTGGGCCTGAACATCGTGGTCGGTCTGGCCGGCCTGCTGGACCTCGGTTATGTGGCGTTCTACGCCATTGGTGCCTACGGTCTTGCGCTGGGCTATCAATACCTGGGGCTGGGGTTCTGGTCGGCGTTGCCTTTGGCGGCCATCGCAGCGGCGTTGGCGGGGTGCATCCTCGGTTTTCCGGTGCTGCGCATGCATGGCGACTATCTGGCAATCGTGACGCTCGGCTTCGGCGAAATCATTCGGCTGGTGCTCAACAACTGGCTGTCGTTCACCGGTGGTCCGAACGGTGTACCGGTGCCTGCGCCGACGTTCTTCGGCCTTGAATTCGGGCGCCGGGCGAAAGATGGCGGGATACCGATCCATGAATACTTCGGCTTCGATTACAACCCGGACCTGAAATTCCTGTTCATCTACACCGTACTGTTTCTCGTGGTGCTGGCCGTGCTGTTCGTCAAACATCGTCTGACTCGCATGCCGATTGGTCGCGCGTGGGAAGCGCTGCGAGAAGATGAAATCGCCTGCCGCTCGATGGGCCTCAACCACGTACTGGTCAAGCTGTCGGCGTTTACTATCGGTGCGTCGACGGCGGGGCTTGCGGGGGTGTTCTTCGCCAGCTATCAGGGTTTCGTCAACCCGACTTCGTTCACCTTCTTCGAATCGGCGCTGATTCTGGCCATCGTGGTGCTTGGCGGCATGGGTTCTACCGTGGGCGTGGTGATCGCAGCTTTCGTGCTGACCGTTGCGCCTGAACTGCTGCGCAGCTTCTCCGAGTACCGCGTGTTGCTGTTCGGGATTCTGATGGTGTTGATGATGATCTGGCGGCCACGCGGCCTGATTCGTATCAGCCGTACCGGGGTGGTTCCGCGCAAGGGTGCGCTGGTTAAAGAAGGAGCCACGCAATGAGCAACGAAGTGATTCTTTCCGTCGAGCACCTGATGATGCATTTTGGCGGCATCAAGGCCTTGAGCGACGTGAGCCTCAAGGTGCGGCGCAATTCGATCTTCGCCCTGATCGGCCCCAACGGTGCGGGCAAGACCACGGTGTTCAACTGCCTGACCGGTTTTTACAAGGCCACGGGCGGGCGCATCGAACTGCACACCCGCGACAAAACCACCAACGTCATCAAGCTGCTGGGCGAGCCGTTCAAGGGCAGCGACTTCGTGTCGCCGAAAAGCTTCCTGAGCCGGGTGTACTACAAGATGTTCGGCGGCACCCATCTGGTCAACCGGGCGGGGCTGGCGCGGACCTTCCAGAACATTCGCCTGTTCAAGGAAATGTCGGTGGTCGAGAACTTGTTGGTGGCCCAGCACATGTGGGTCAATCGCAGCCTGATCAGCGGGATCCTCAACACCCGCGGCTACCGCAAGGCCGAGGAAGACGCGCTCAACACGGCGTTCTACTGGCTGGAAGTTGTGGACCTGGTGGATTGCGCGAACCGTCTGGCGGGAGAGCTCTCTTACGGGCAGCAACGCCGTCTGGAAATCGCCCGCGCCATGTGTACGCGCCCACAGGTGATCTGCCTGGACGAACCGGCTGCGGGTCTCAACCCGCAGGAAACCGAAGCCCTGAGCGGCATGATTCGCCTGCTGCGCGACGAACACGACATGACCATCGTACTGATCGAGCATGACATGGGCATGGTGATGGGCATTTCCGATGACATTGTGGTGCTGGATCACGGCAACGTGATTGCCGCAGGCGGGCCGGAGCAGATCCGCAACGATCCAAAAGTGATCGCCGCGTACCTGGGCGCTGATGAAGAGGAATTGGTATGAGCAAGCCGATCCTCGAACTGAAAGAGATCGATGTTTTTTATGGGCCGATCCAGGCCTTGAAGAAAGTCTCGCTGCACATCGACGAAGGCGAAACGGTCAGCCTGATTGGCTCTAACGGCGCGGGCAAGTCAACGCTGCTGATGTCGATCTTCGGCCAGCCGCGTGCGGCGAGCGGGCAGATCATTTATCAGGGCACCGACATCACCCAGAAGTCCTCCCACTACATCGCCTCCAACGGCATCGCCCAATCGCCGGAAGGGCGGCGCGTGTTCCCCGACATGTCGGTCGAGGAAAACCTGATGATGGGCACCATCCCGATTGGCGACAAGCACTCGGCCGAAGACATGCAACGCATGTTCGAGTTGTTTCCGCGGCTCAAGGAGCGTCGTAACCAGCGCGCCATGACCATGTCCGGTGGCGAACAGCAAATGCTGGCCATTGCCCGTGCGCTGATGAGCCGTCCGAAACTGCTGCTGCTCGATGAGCCAAGCCTGGGCCTGGCGCCGATCATCGTGAAGCAGATCTTCGCCACCCTGCGTGAGCTGGCAGCCACCGGGATGACCATCTTCCTCGTCGAGCAGAACGCCAACCATGCCCTAAAGTTGTCCGATCGCGCCTATGTGATGGTCAACGGCGAAATCCGCCTCTCAGGCACAGGGCAGGAATTGCTGGTGAATGAAGAGGTCAGGAACGCTTATCTCGGCGGGCACTGAGTTCGCCAAAGGTGCGTTGTTTCAACTCTGCGCCCCGAGTGTCATGCACTCGGGGCGTGTTTTTCACAATTGTGGAAAACATTTTTGACGAACCTCAAACCTGCGACATAAAACCGCTGCAAATGGTTGTTTTGTCACAGTTTGGACTTGTTCACGTTTATTGTGGATCCGACTGTTAATAACTTGGGAGTATTTGCCTGAAGCCCTTGATGCATAAGGGTTGTAGCGGTGTGTTCAAAATTCGTACAGTGGATTTTCAGCGTTGATTCGAGCCATTTGTCAACAGGTGGAAGGCTGGTTGTTCATACAGTTTATTTGTTGTCAAAGCCTGTGGATAAGTCTGTGGGCAAGCGTTGGAAAGAGCGGGATAGAGGCCGCTGGGGTTGGGCTGTAGGCCATCATGCAATCTGTACACTCCTTGCCGCGATTTATCGTGCGCTTCAATGTCAAGGGAAAAACTTTGCGAGGACCGCTACACGCCCCGGTTTGCGCGTGCTGCAGGGTGACGGAGTTGCCCCCGGATTTTGTGGGTGTGACTGTGGATAACGTGGGCAAAACTGCCTGCAAGGCTTGCTGCGTATGGGTTTGCTTGATGTGTACGTTTTTTGTACAGCTCGCTGGCCGTATGGCGTGATTTATCCTCAGGCTTGCTCCAGAACGTTCGTGACGGGCATTCTTCCTTTTTTCGCTTTATTTATTAACAGGCTGCGCCGCTTCAGTGAGCCACAGGCCGCGCCATGTCAGGAGAACGAGATGACTTCCACCGTATTCATTACAGGCGCTACTTCCGGGTTTGGCGAGGCGTGCGCGCGCCGCTTCGCCGAGGCCGGTTGGTCGCTGGTGTTGACCGGTCGCCGCAAGGACCGCCTGGATGCGCTTAGCGCCGAGTTGTCGAAGCAGACCAAGGTTCATACGCTGGTGCTGGATGTTCGCGACCGTGTAGCGATGGAGAGCGCCATCGCCGACCTGCCTGAAGCGTTCGCCACGATCCAGGGCCTGATCAACAACGCAGGCCTGGCGCTGGGCATCGATCCGGCGCCCAAGTGCGATCTGGACGATTGGGACACCATGATCGACACCAACGTCAAAGGCCTGGTCTACACCACGCGTTTGTTGTTGCCACGCCTGATCGCTCACGGTCGCGGTGCCAGCATCGTCAACCTGGGTTCGGTGGCGGGCAACTATCCGTATCCGGGCGGTAACGTGTATGGCGGCACCAAGGCGTTCGTCGGGCAGTTCTCGCTCAACCTGCGTAACGATCTGGTCGGCACAGGCGTTCGGGTGACGAACCTGGAGCCGGGGCTGTGCGAAAGCGAGTTCTCACTGGTGCGTTTCGGTGGCGATCAGGCCAAGTACGATGCGACGTACGCCGGTGCAGAACCGATCCAGCCGCAGGACATTGCCGACACGATCTTCTGGATCATGAACACCCCGGCCCACGTCAACATCAACAGTCTGGAGCTGATGCCGGTGAGCCAGACCTGGGCCGGTTTTGCGATCGATCGTAATCGCGGCTGATCAACCTTTGTCGGGCGCGGGCGGTGGGAAGGCTGTGACGAAGCGGTTTTCCAGGTAGTCCGCCAGCCCGATGTAGCAGGTAGCCAGATGGTACGGCGTGGTCGACGGCATGTCGCTGCGGCTGACCGTGCCGTCGGTGTCGACACACTCATTCCAGCCCGTCGTGTGCAGGAAGCGCTGTTCGAAGTCGAGCAACTGCTGGCTCAGCGCTGGCTCGCATTCCGGCCGTAACGCCATCGCTCGCAAGTATTCGGCCTGTGCCCAGATGCGCTGAGTGCTGTCCTGCATCTTGCCGTCCAGGGTCAATGCTGCGGTGACCGCCCCATTCTGCGGATCGACGCCCTGTGCCTGCGCGTAGGCGAAGGCGCGGGTCATTGAGTCATGCAGCGGCCTGCCGTGCATCTCGGGTGCGGATTCCAGCAGGAAAAACCATTCGAACTGATGACCCGGCTCATACCAGTTATCCACAGCGCCCAGCGGTTTCTCCAGCATCACGCCCGTGGCTTTATCCACAAAGCGCTGCTGCATATTGACGGCCAGCGCATCCATCGCCGTCTGTGTCGCCGGGTCGGCGCGTACTGAAAGTGTCGCCAGAAAGGCCTCTGCCAGGTGCATCAACGGGTTCTGTAAGGGGCCGGTGCCGAGCGTGGACCAGTCTTCATTCCGTTGCGCTTCGTACAGGCCCTTGCCATCGGCAAAGCGTTCTGCGACCACGCTGAGTGCTGCGTTGAGTACGGACTCGGCGAGCGGGTCCTTCGACTTTGCCCAGTAGTGGGCGCAGGCAAAGATGATGAAAGCGTGTGTGTAGAGATCCTTGCGCCGATCCAGCGGTTTGCCCTGTGGGTCGATGCTGTAGAACCAGCCGCCATGCTCGCCATCGTGGAAGTGCTGCTGCAACGAGCGAAACAACGCACCGGAGCGAACAGCCGCGCTCGGCACATCCGGGTGACCGATCAGGCTGGAAAACAGAAACAATTGCCGCGCGCAGGCCATTGCCCGGTAGCGTTGCGGTGGCAGCGGTTGATGATGTGCGTCGAGGGCTTCGTAGGGCAGCGCCAGTTGCGCATTCCAGCCGGGACCTTGCCAGAGCGGCACGATGACCTTCATGAAGTGCGCGTGAAGGGCGGCGAAGACCGAGGTCATGTCAGGCGTGAGGGCGGAGCTGGAAGCAGGGGGCATCGGCTGTCGTCGCGGCTGGATCGAGATGCGCGCCATGTTAGCAGGATTGGTGCGCAAGTCTCGATGGGGCTTGCTGATCGCGCCCCCAGTGCAATCTCACGACTGGACGCGGAGCGTCCTGAGAGGCGTTCCCACGCGGAGCATGGGAACGATCAGTAGAGGCGTGATCAGGAAAAATCAGCCAGCCAGCAGCCACACACCGGTCGCAGCCGAAGCGGCACCCGCCAAGCGCACCAGAGGAGCAGCGGCCTGCGGAAGAGCGCGAACGACCGCGTAGCCAGCAGCGTGCAGCGCGGCAGTTGCGGCAACGAAACCTGCAGCGTAGGCCCACGGGCTAGACATTTCCGGCAGCTCAAGACCATGCGCGACACCGTGGAACAGCGCAAACATCGCGGTCGCTGCAACGGCCAGAGCCAAGGGTGGACGAACGGCCAGCGCGACAGCCAGACCCAGCGCCAGTACGGACGCTGCGATGCCGCTTTCCAGCGCGGGCAGGTTCAGGCCTTCGAAGCCCAGCACACCGCCGATCAGCATGGTGCCCACGAAGGTACACGGCAGCGCCCAGCGTGCAGCGCCTTGTTGCTGTGCGGCCCACAGACCGACGGCCAGCATCGCCAGCAGGTGATCCAGACCCCCAAGGGGGTGGCTTATGCCAGCGATCAAACCGTTGTCGCCGTGACCTGGATGCGCCAAGGCCAAGGTCGGGACCAGCAGCAGGGCGAGGGCGCCGAGGACTTTTTTGTAGTTCATCGAGGGTTTCCTTGTTGTGGGATCAGGCCGCCGCGTTCAGCAGGCCTTGGCGTTCAATGAAGGCAATGATCTGTTCCAGACCCTGACCGGTTTTCTGGTTGCTGAAGACGAACGGCTTTTCACCGCGCATCCGGCGTGTGTCGCTGTCCATCATTTCCAGTGAGGCCCCTACCAAGGGCGCCAGGTCGATCTTGTTGATGACCAGCAGATCGGATTTGCAGATGCCCGGACCGCCTTTGCGTGGCAGTTTGTCGCCCGCTGAAACGTCAATCACGTAAATGGTCAGGTCGGATAATTCCGGGCTGAAAGTTGCAGAAAGATTGTCGCCACCGGATTCAACGATGATCAAATCCAGGCCTTCGAAGCGACGGTTGAGCTGGTCAACGGCTTCCAGGTTGATGGACGCATCTTCGCGAATCGCCGTGTGCGGACAGCCGCCGGTTTCCACGCCGATGATGCGCTCAGGTGCCAGCGCTTCATTGCGCACGAGAAAGTCGGCGTCTTCGCGGGTATAGATATCGTTGGTCACGACCGCCAGGTTGTAGCGGTCACGCAACGCCAGGCACAGCGCCAGGGTCAGGGCGGTCTTGCCGGAGCCGACCGGGCCACCGATGCCGACGCGCAGGGGTTGGCTGTTCATTGAGTTCTCCATCAGTGCTGATCAGGACCGGAATAACCGGCTGTATTGACGTTCGTGGGCCATGCTCGCCAGCGACAGACCGAAGGCTGCGCTGCCGCAATGGCGTATGTCGTGCTCTGTGGCGTTGGCTTGCGCCTGCTGCAACAGTGGCAGCAACTCGCTGGTCAGACGCTGTGCAGCCTGCTGACCGAGCGGCAAGGTTTTCATCAGCACCGCCAGTTGGTTTTCCAGCCAGCTCCAGAGCCAGGCGGCCAGTGCATCCTGTGGGCTGATCTGCCAGGCGCGAGCGGCCAGCGCCCAGCCCAGTGCAAGATGCGGCTCGGCGGTTTGCTCCAGAAAGCGCCGGGCGCAGCGGTCCAGTTCCGGCAAGCCGTTAAGCAGCTGTTTCAGGGAATAGCCCATCTGCCGGCTTTCCAGATGCAGCTCGCGGGTTTCCCGACTGGCGCGATGCTGTTCGCTGACTTGCAGCAGTTGCCCCCAGTCTTCGTCGGCCGCCGCCTGGCAGTGCGCCAACAGCAGCGGGGCTTCGAAGCGTGCAAGGTTGAGCAGCAACTGGTCACCGATCCAGCGACCTGCGGTCTGCGTGTTGGTGACGATGGACTGTTCCACCGCCATCTCCAGCCCTTGCGAATAGCTGTAGCCGCCAATCGGCAACTGCGGACTGGCCAGGCGCAGCAGCGCCCAGGCGTTGTTCACGTGCGCACGCCGAATTGGTGCAGGCGGGGCGGATAATTGAAATCCTCTTCGCCAGCGCGTGAATGGTGATGGCCGCCCCCATAAGCACCATGTTCGGGCTGGAAGGGCGCTTCGATGGTTTCGGTGGTGGCCCCCAGTTGATCGAGCATGGCCTTGAGCACGTAGTCGTCGAGCAGCCGCAGCCATCCGTCACCCACTTGCAGCGCGACGTGGCGGTTACCGAGGTGGTAGGCCGCACGGGTCAGTTCGAAGGTGCTGGAGCAGGTGACGTGCATCAGCTTTTCGGGGCGGGCGCAGACGCGCACGATACGGCCGTCTTCGGCCTGTAGAAACTCGCCATCGCGCAAGGGCGATTGACCACGCTGCAGGAACAGCCCCACGTCCTCGTTTTCTGCACTGAAGCAGCGCAGTCGGCTTTTGCTGCGCGCTTCGAAATTCAAGTGTAGCTCGGCGGCCCATTCAGCCTGGGGTTCGATTCGGTTGTGGATCACCAGCATCAGATAGCTTCCAGCCAATTGCGATGCTTCAAAGCAGAGCAAGGGGCTTGCCAACAGTGCAGGGAGTGGGAAAAGACTGACGGAACGGGATTATCGATTGAATGGGGTGTGCTTTTTTGGTGCGTTAAATGGCGGGCGATTCAATGTGGTGCAGTCGAGTGGAGTGATAGGTCTGGCCATAGGTGTTGCGGCATATACGCCGGGACGCGGAGCGTCCTGAGAGGCATTCCCACGCAAAGCGTGAGGAACGATCATTACCAAACGCTCATTAATTACTCATGACTGCCCAAACCACGCCAATGCCGTGCGCCAATGAAGATGAAGCGCAGCTGCTGGGTGATCTTGGCTTGTGGGGTGAGGTGCGGTGCGAGCGAGGCGGGGGGCGGGTCGATCAGTTCGGGCAGCATCGCGAACACGCTTTTGACCACGAGGTCGGCGATGATTGACAGTGAGTCTGCATTCAAATGCTTCCATTTGGGCATTTTCGCGAGGTCGGCGGTCAAGTCGGCGCTGATGCCCTCACGCAGTGCGCCCAATGCCTGACGCACCTTGAGCGATCCGCCGTACTGCTCGCGGGCCAGAAACAGGAACTGCGAACGATTGGCGGCCACACGTTCCAGAAAGATCTGTACCGAGGCGCGAATCAGCCCGCCCATTGCGAACTCGTTATGCCGGACCAGCCGGATGGTTTCTCGAAAGGTCTGCCCGACCTCGCTGACCAGCACCAGGCCGAGCTGATCCATGTCTTCAAAATGACGATAGAAGCCCGTCGGTACGATGCCCGCAGTGCGTGCCACTTCGCGCAGGCTCAGGCTGCCGAAACCGCGTCCGCTCTCCATCAACTGGTGGGCGGCGTCCAGCAAGGCTCTTCGGGTCTGTTGTTTCTGTTCGGCGCGGGGCAGCATGGCTCAAACGATTCGTGGAATAGGCTGCGTCGCACTTTAACAAATGCGCTTTGCCTGCGTCGAAGGGCTTTTCAGGCAAGCAGGGCGATCAGACGCGTTGGTACTGCTGCACCAGACGGTCGGGGCCGCTTTCAGCCAGGCGTTGCTCGCGTTCCTGCGCTGGCGCTGCGTAGGCACCGGCGGCGAAGATCGACAGAAAAAGGCTCAATAACAGGTGGGGTTTCATGGCTGTGCTCCTCGAAAGAGCGGAAGATGGTGTAGGCATGCACTATGCCGCCGAGCCTGCGTGTAAAGAAGTTCATAAAGATGATGGTGGGAATCAACCAAAATGATTGAGCCGGGCCTGCAACCTCGGCAGGCCACTGGCTTATTTGCCCAACCCGATCAAACCCTCGACGCTTTTGTCAGTCGAACGGGCATGTCGTATTCAGTGCACCAAGGCCGGAGCACTGTTTTCTGGAGAGTCATGCATGACGCGCAGCCGTAGGATTTTCGCGTGGACAGGCGCCACTTTGTTGGTGCTATTGGCCGTGTTGATCATTGTGATCGTCACTTTCGACTGGAATCGCATCAAACCCACCCTCAATGAAAAGGTCAGCGAAGCGCTGCATCGCCCGTTCGCCATCAATGGCAATCTGGACGTTCAGTGGACGCGCGAGCCTGATCTGGGTGGCTGGCGGGCCTGGATTCCCTCGCCGCTGTTCATCGCTCAAGACCTGACCCTGGGCAACCCGGAGTGGTTGAAACAGCCGCAGATGGTCACGCTCAAACAGGTTGAGTTTCGCTTATCGCTACTGCCCTTGCTGGCGCAGCACGTGGTCATCCCGCGCATTGACCTGACCGGTCCGGAAGCAAAACTGGAGCGTCTGGCCGACGGGCGTGCCAACTGGGTGTTCGATCTGCCCAAGTCAGACCCCAATGCCGAACCGACGAAATGGGAAGTGGACATCGGTGCCATCAAGTTCGACAAAGGCTTGGTGGGCTTCAATGATCAGACCCTGAACACCCAGCTGGACGTGGTGATCGACATGCTCGGCAAGCCGATCCCCTTTGGCGAGATCGTCGGCAGCAAGGAGGCGAAGAAGGCCCAGGACAAAGGCGCAGTGCCGCAAGACTATGCGTTCGGTCTGGCCGTCAAAGGTCAGTACCACGGCCAGCAACTCAATGGCACGGGCAAAATCGGTGGCTTGCTGGCATTGAAAGACGCCGCGCTGCCCTTTCCGGTGCAGGCCGACGTCAAGGTTGGCGACACCCATGTCGTGATCGCCGGGACCGTGACCGACCCACAAAATCTCGGCGCCCTGGACCTGCGCTTGAAGCTGTCCGGTGCCAGCCTGAGCAATCTCTATCCGCTGACTGGCGTTACGTTGCCCGACTCACCCGCCTACTCGACGGACGGCCGCCTGATCGCCAAGCTGCATGACCCGGCGGGCGCCAGTTTCAGCTATGAGAAATTCAACGGCAAAATTGGCAAAAGTGATATTCACGGTGATCTGGGCTATGTCGCCAGTCAGCCGCGGCCCAAGCTGACGGGCGTGCTGGTGTCCGATCAACTGCTGTTCAGTGACTTGGCGCCGCTGATCGGGGCTGACTCCAACGCGGCTCAGAAGAAGCGCGGCGGGGAGAGCAAGCAGCCTTCAGGCAAGGTATTGCCGGTGGAAGAATTCCAGACAGACCGCTGGCGTGCGATGGACGCAGACGTCGAGTTCACTGGCAAGCGCATCGTGCAGAGCCCGGACCTGCCGTTCACCGACCTTTACACGCATCTGATTTTGAACGATGGCCAGCTCAGCCTTGAGCCGCTGCGCTTCGGCGTGGCCGGTGGCAAGCTGGACGCGGACATTCGTCTCGATGGGCGGGACAAGCCGCTGCTCGGCCGGGCGAAGCTGTCGGCGCGCAACTTCAAGCTCAAGCAGTTGTTCCCCACCTTCGAACCGATGAAAACCAGTTTCGGTGAGCTGAACGGCGATGCGGATATCACCGGTCGTGGCAACTCGGTCGCAGCGCTACTGGGCACGGCCAATGGCGAGATGAAGATGCTGGTCAACGATGGCGCGATCAGCCGTGGCCTGATGGAGATCGCCGGGCTTAACGTGGGTAATTACGTGGTCGGCAAACTGTTCGGTGACAAGGATGTGAAGATCAACTGCGCCGCATCCGATTTCGGTATCAAGGACGGTCTGGCGACCAGTCGCCTGTTCGTGTTCGATACCGAGAACGCGATCATTTACATCAGCGGCACGGCCAACCTGAAAACCGAGCAGCTGGATTTGCAGATCAATCCTGAATCCAAAGGCTTCCGGGTGTTCTCGCTGCGCTCGCCGCTGTACGTCAACGGACCGTTCGCCCGGCCTAATGCAGGCGTACAGTCAGGGCCGTTGTTGTTGCGTGGCGCGGGAATGGTTCTGCTGGGCGCTACCATCGGCCCAGCGGCAGGATTGCTGGCACTGGTCGCGACGGGCGACAGTGAGCCGAATCAGTGTGGCCCGCTGCTGGAGCAAATGCGCTCGGGCAAGGCGCCGAAGACCGTCAAGTAAACGCCCTGGCTTGAGATGTGACGCAGAGCGTCACAGGCGGCATGCCCACGCGGAGCGTCGGCACGATCAGTGTCGGGGCATACCTGATCGTTCCTCACGCTCCGCGTGGGAATGCCGCTCATGACGGGACAACGACCACAAAAAAGCCAGGATAAACATCCTGGCTTTGGCTTTCAGTCCCGAATCACAGGTCGTTCAGGATGTCCGCCATGTCGTCGGCGTGCTCTTCTTCCTGTGCGAGGATTTCTTCAAAGATGCGACGCGTAGTCGGATCGGTGTCGCCGATGTATTGAATGATTTCACGATAGCTGTCGACGGCAATGCGCTCGGCAACCAAGTCCTCGTAAACCATTTCCTTGAGCGTGGTGCCTGCCACGTACTGAGCGTGAGAGTTCTTCGACAGTGTGTCGGGGTTGAACTCAGGCTCGCCGCCCAATTGCACGATACGTTCGGCCAGCTTGTCGGCGTGCTCGGCTTCCTGCTGCGCGTGTTCCAGAAACTCGGACGCCGCGACACTGGCCTTCAGGCCCGTCGCCATGTAGTAGTGACGCTTGTAGCGCAGCACGCAGACCAGTTCGGTTGCCAGCGACTCATTGAGCAGGCGCAGGACTGTCTCGCGATCAGCGTTGTAGCCTTCAGTCACCGCACCATTCTCAACGTTCTGGCGCGCACGTTGGCGCAGACTGCTTACATCGGATAGCTGTGGTGCAGAAATCATGAGGTATCTCCAGATTCATCAGGTTGTGTGTCTCGCTCTATGTGTTGCCCGGCAAGATCATCAAGGGTTGTGAGTGACGAACGGCGAGAAAGTTTTATCTGATTTTGCAGGTTTCACGCTTTGCTGAACGCGTAAAAAATATAAGAAACGAGCGTGCCCGCCTGTGGTCCCAGCCTTGAGACCTATAAATCGTGGAGATTCACATGCTCAAGTTTCTGGGAAGCACCATCGGTATCATTTTCCTGATCGGCCTGATTGTGGTGATTGCATTGTTCAAGCTGGTGTTCTGAAGTTCGGACAAAAAACGTACACATAAAAAAGCCCGATGCGTCATGCATCGGGCTTTTTTGTATGCGCTGAGTTACATCGCGCGCTCATTCGCTTCGCGCTGTTCGCAGGTCATAAAACCTTTATTAGTCACGCGGCCGTCGCTGTTGAAGCTGACGTGGTAGACCTGCTTATGGCCATCTTTAGCCATCACGTAGTTGTTGCAGGTGCCGGTGTTGACCTTGCGGTCGATGGTCGACGATGGCTCGCCGCCGATGGTCAGGACCTGCTGGCGGGTCATGCCGTTCTCGACCTGCTTGACCAGTGGCTCGTTGCGGTAGGTGACGTAGTCCACCGGGTTCTGCACGGTTGTGTTGCTGCAGCCAGCCATCGTCGCCAATACAAAGGTTGCTGCGAGGATTTTGTTGTACATCTTTATTGCTCCACATGTCAGAGCCGGTCTTGGCCCGTTGCAGCTTGGAGCGAAGGAGGGGGGCAAGAGTTCGAAAAAAAGATGGCGATAAGGCAGCACTTCTGGTGGTCATGTTGTTCCGCCAGGCCGAAAACACACCGCTACTGTTGGAAAGGCTTAATCACTTCGGATCTGAGCTGGCGGACTATCTGGAGCGACATTTTCCACTCGGGACGCTGGGCGGGCGAGTCGTGAATGCGTTGATCGGGCTGCTCGCCTGGACGATCGTCGCGTTCGAGACCGGCTATCGCGGGCCGAAGTTGCCGATGGACATCACCGCCTCGCATCAGTCCCTGACCACCACCGGGTTTGCGCTGTTCAACAGGCAGTATCCCCAGGGTTTGCCGCAGTTTTGGGGTGAGAGTGGCGAAGAACTGGTCGATGGCGTGCGCTACTACTCCTGGTCCCGGGTCCTGAAACCGGGCGTAACCAATCACGGGCGCAACCTGATCGATGGCACCAACGTAACCTGTCGAATATTCGCTCGCACGTTCAGGAAAGAGCGAGGTCAATCTGATGGCATGGTCGGGCGTTTCAGTTCGCACCTGGGCACGGTCATCGGGGATGACTTTACGCTCGACCATTTTGACATCGTCAACCAAACCTTCGGGCTGGTCGGCAAAGGCGTGGATCCTGTACGCCTGTTCATAGCACACGCCGCGCGCCTCAAGGCTGCCGGCCTTTAACTCAATCAGGCAGTAATTCGTGATCAGCCGTTAATAGATGACGGCCAGGAAGTGATGCGATGGGCGATAAAGAACTGTATGAAATCGAGTACACCCTGCTGGGTGAGCACCATGTGGATGTCATCGAAGACCTGGACGTGCCGATCATTGAAATCGTGCATGAACTGGCGTTGAAGCATCACGTCGAGCTGGATGATCTTCCTGAAGTCGGTATGCCCCACGCTGCCGGTATCACCGACGTATCGATCCACAGCGTGGAGGGCGGTGAGGGCAGCGCGACGGCCTAGCCTTTTCTGAGTGGTAGCAGGGTCTTCCAGCGTTCTGCCAGGATGACGCCGCACAAAGTCAGCGCGCCGCCATACAGGTGATAAAGCGCCAGCTGTTCGCCAAGCGCCACGGCCGCAATGAGGGCCGTGGCGATCGGCATCAGGTTGAAAAATAGCGTGGTGCGGCTTGGACCCAGGCGCATGATCGAGGTCATCCACAGCCACGGCGCTAGCATGGAGGTAGGGATCGCTGCATACAGCACCAGGGGGATATTGCTCGCGTTCAAGCCGGTCCGCGGCGACAGAATGAACAGTGGAAACAGCACCACAATCGCGACCAGAATCTGCATGTACAGCAAGTGCAGGGGCGGCAGACGCAATTGCCATTTCTTCAACAGCATGCTGTAAAAGGCATAGGCTGCAGCAGCGACCAGCACAATTGCATCTCCTCGATTGACCCCTTGCTCGATAAGTCCGCTCAGATTGCCAGCGGCGACCACCACGATGACGCCCGCGAAAGAAATCACCGCGCCGAGCAGCGCGCCCCAAGTCAGCCTCGTGCCCAGACACGCTATGGACAGCCCCAGCGCCATGACTGGCACCAGCGACTGGATGATGCCCATGTTGGTGGCTGTGGTCATGCCAGCGGCGAAATACGCAAGGCTTTGATACACCGCCATGCCCAATGCACCCAGCACCACGATCTTGCCAATCAGCGGCTTGATGGCTGCGCGGTTTTTCCAGACCGGGATGAGCATGAAGGGCGTGAACAGGAGTCCTGCCAGCAACCAGCGATAGAAGCCTATTTCAGAGGGGAAGATTAGCCCGGACGCCGCTTTGGTGACGACGGTGTTGACGGACCAGATGAAGATGGTGAGCAGTGGAAACGCGTATTGCATTGGAAGGCCGACAGGTTAGCGAGGCGCAACTATCCGCCTCTTTAAAATGAATGCCAATCATGGCGCCTGATCATCCCTCATATTCTGCAACATTTTGACTACACTGATTTCGAGTCTGTGCCGACCGGTACAGCGGACCTGGAGAGTCGAACGATGAAGAAGATCGGTATTCCTTTATTGCTCGTTGGCCTGATGTTTTCCGCTCAGGGTTTTGCCGCGACGGCGCAGCAGAACAAGATGACCACCTGCAACGCCGATGCGAGTGCCAAATCGCTCAAGGGGGATGAACGCAAAACGTTCATGAGCACCTGTCTGAAAGCCGCGCCAGCTCCTGCCGCCACCCAGCAGGAAAAGATGAAGACCTGTAACGCGACCGCTTCCACTCAGGAGCTCAAGGGCGACGCCCGCAAGAGCTTCATGAGTGATTGTCTCAAGAAGAAATAATTTTCCAGCAGCGTTTACAGCCGCATGCGACCGGCGCGGGTGCAGTAAACACGGCACTTGCGTCGGGTTATTTCTCCGGTCATCCAATAGATGCTTGGGCTGCATGTTTTCCCGCTTCGGGATGACTGGTTCTCTGCTGCGAACGCTGGCAGACTGCCCACCTCTTCGTGCTGCCCTTTGAGGGTCTATGCCAACGTTTTCTGCGCGTCAGGTATTAATAGCCAGCTGGATTCTTGTATTCGGCGGTCTGCTGTTGGTGTTGCCTTTCAAGTTGTTGCCCAGCCTGCTGGCCGGTCTGCTGGTCTTCGAACTGGTTAATATGCTGACTCCCAAGTTGCAAAAGCTCATCTCCGGCGAACGTGCCAGGTGGTTGGCGGTTGCGCTGCTGGGCACCATCATCGTCAGTCTGCTGACCCTGCTGTTTGCAGGTGTCATCAGTTTTGTCCTTCATGAAGCCGAGAACCCCGGCGCGTCGCTGGACAAGTTCATGACGCTGGTCGACCGGGCCCGCGGTCAGCTGCCGCCCTTTATCGATTCTTACCTGCCCGCCAGCGCGGCCGAGTTTCAGGTGTCGCTGTTTCAGTGGCTGCAGAAACACATCGGCGAGTTGCAACTGATCGGCAAGGGCGCCGCCCATATGTTCGTGACCATGCTGATCGGTATGGTGCTGGGTGCGATCATTGCCTTGCAGCGGATTTCCGATGTTCATGCGCGCAAACCGCTGGCCTCGGCGCTGTTCGACCGGCTTTATCTGGTCAGCCGGGCGTTCCGCAACATCGTGTTTGCCCAGATCAAGATTTCCCTGCTCAACACCGCGTTCACCTCGGTATTCCTCGCCATCGTCCTGCCGCTATGCGGTATTCACCTGCCGCTGACCAAAACCCTGATCATCATGACCTTCCTGCTCGGGCTGTTGCCGGTAGTGGGGAACCTGATGTCCAACACGCTGATCTTCATCGTCGGCATGTCGATCTCGATCTGGGTGGCATTGGCGGCGCTGGGTTATCTGATCGTGATCCACAAGGTCGAGTACTTCCTCAACGCACGGATCGTAGGCGGGCAGATCAATGCCAAGTCGTGGGAGCTGCTGTTGGCCATGCTGCTGTTCGAAGCCGCGTTCGGCCTGCCGGGCGTGGTGGCCGGACCGATTTACTACGCGTACCTGAAGAGTGAATTGCAGAAAGAAGGGCTGGTTTAACAGCGATCTAAGGGCATTTCCATTCGCTTGAAATGTGACGCAGAGCGTCACNGGCTGCATGCCCACGCGGAGCATGTGCACGATCAGTTGTTTGAGATCCCTGATCGTTCCCATGCTCCGGCGTGGTAACGCCTCTCAGGACGCTCGGCGTCCGCTGGCACGATCATCAGCTACCTTCAGCCGTAGCGCTTCTTCGCTTCAATTGCCAGCCCGCTGCCGATGCTGCCAAAGATGTTGCCTTCCACGTGTCGCGCATTCGGCAGCATGGCCGAGACGCTGTTGCGCAGTGCCGGAATGCCGCTCGAACCGCCAGTGAAGAACACCGTGTTGACCTGCTCGACGCCCACGCCTGCCTGATTCAGCAGTTGAGTCACGCTGTTGCGGACCCGCTCAAGCTGCGCATCGATCGCGGTTTCGAACATTGCTCGACCAAGGTCAACCCTCAACCCCGGTTCGATACGGTCCATCAGCAAATGACGGCTGTCGGTCTGGGTCAGCTGGATTTTGGTTTCTTCCACTTCCATCGCCAGCCAGTGCCCGGCGCGTTGCTCGATCAATTTGAACAGCCGGTCGATGCCGCCGGTGTCTTCGATGTCGTAGCGCATGCTGCCCAGTGCAAGCTGGGATTTCTGCGAGTACACCGCGTTGATGGTGTGCCAGGTCGCCAGGTTGATGTGGTGGCTGGTGGGCATATAGGCGCCGCTTTTCATACGGCTGCCATAACCAAACAGCGGCATTACGCCTTGCAGACTCAGTTGCTTGTCGAAGTCGGTGCCGCCGATGTGGACGCCACCCGTGGCCAGGATGTCGTCCTGACGATCCTCATGCTCACGACGCTCTGGCGACAGCCGTACCAGCGAGAAGTCGGACGTACCACCGCCGATGTCGACGATCAGTACCAGCTCTTCCTGAGTGATGGTCGACTCGTAATCGAAGGCGGCCGCAATAGGTTCGAACTGGAACGACACGTCCTTGAAGCCGATCTTGCGTGCGACCTCTGCCAACGTGTCCTCGGCTTCCTGGTCGGCTTGCGCGTCGTCGTCGACGAAATGCACAGGGCGGCCCAGCACCACTTGTTCGAACTCGCGTCCGGCCGTGTTTTCAGCGCGTTTTTTCAGCTCGCCAATAAACAGGGCCAGCAGGTCCTTGAACGGCATCGCGGTGCCCAGCACGCTGGTGTCGTGCTTGATCAGCTTGGAACCCAGCAGGCTTTTTAGCGAGCGCATCAGGCGGCCTTCGTAGCCTTCCAGGTATTCGTGGAGTGCCAGGCGGCCGTAGACCGGGCGGCGTTCTTCCATGTTGAAGAACACCACCGAGGGCAATGTAATCTTGTCGTCCTCCAGCGCGATCAACGATTCCACACCGGGGCGTTGCCAGCCCACCGTGGAGTTGGACGTGCCGAAATCGATGCCGCAGGCACGGGCCGGGGATTGGTCAGTCATGTCTTTTACGTTCCAGTCAAAAAACGGCCGCGCAGTTTATGTCAGCGCGGGGCAATTGCGTAGGGCGTTGCGTCGCTTATTCCGGGTTATCGGTATTTGCACTCAGGCCTTGAACTCGCAGCCATTACCCCCAATCTTGATGGGATTCTCGGTAGACCTGGGTGTCGAACACCTGACTTGCCTGCAAAACGCGGCGAGCTGCCGATGTGTTTTTCGATGTGAAGTCTTTCAGGTGCCTCGCACACGAGGAGGCTGGGCGTGTTATACCAGCGCATCTGGCTGCGCTGGATAATTGGATGGGTGAGTGTTAGATGGATTTCAAAGACTACTACAAGATACTGGATGTCGAACCGACGGCTGACGACAAGGCGATCAAGACGGCCTATCGCAAGTTGGCGCGCAAGTATCACCCCGACGTCAGTAAAGAGGCGGGGGCTGAGGACAAATTCAAGGAAGCGTCCGAGGCTTATGAAGTCCTCAGCAGCCCCGACAAGCGCGCTGAATATGACGAGCTGCGCAAGTACGGGCGTCAGGGGCGACCTTTCCAGGCACCACCGGGCTGGCAGAGCCGCGCCGGTGCGGGCGGGTTTGGTGAAGAGACGGCGGACTTCTCGGAGTTCTTCAGCTCCATATTTGGCGGACGCGCCCAGCAGGGCGGCCGAAGCCGCACTCCGGGTCGCAAGGGGCAGGACGTGGAAATGGAACTCGCGGTCTTTCTGGAAGAGACCTTGTCGGCCGAATCAAAGCAGGTCAGTTTCAAGGTGCCGCAGCACAGCCCCAACGGGCAACGCATGAGCGACATCACCAAAACCCTGAACGTGAAGATTCCAGCCGGCGTGGTCGACGGCGAGCGTATTCGTCTCAAAGGGCAGGGTGCGCCAGGGATCGCTGGCGGAGCCAATGGTGATCTGTACCTGATCATCCGCCTTGCGCCGCACCCGATGTTCGAGGTGGAAGATCATGATCTGGTCATCACGGTTCCGCTGGCGCCGTGGGAAGCTGCATTGGGCACCAAGGTCGCCGTGCCGACCCTCACCGGCCGGATCAACCTGACCATCCGTCCTGATAGCCAGAACGGTCAGCGCCTGCGCATCAAAGGCAATGGCCTGATGACCAAGAGCGGCGAGCGCGGTGATTTGTATGCCCAGCTCAAAGTCGTCATGCCCAAGCATATTGATGAAGCCAGCCGGGCGCTGTGGCAGAAGCTGGCGGACAGCTCGGCGTTTGACCCAAGGGCGCAATGGGGCAGTTGATCGTGTCATGATCGTTTCCACGCTCCTGCGTGGTAACGCCGCTCAGGACGACGCTCCGCGTCCGCTCCCGAACGTTACGCAGAGCGTCACGGCTGCATGTCCAAGCGGAGCATGGGCATGATCGGCGCAGGGCACACTCACGGTCGTCGGCATCAGTGTTTAGGCAGCACCACAGTAAAAGTGGTGCCGTCGCCGATGGTCGAGGTCACGGTAATGCTGCCACTGTGTGCATTGACCACTTCCTTGACGATGAACAGACCCAGGCCCAGGCTGGTCGAGGTGGTGCGGCTTTCGCTGTTTTCGTCGGAACTGCGCACTAGCGGGTCGAAGATCGTGCCGATGGCGTCTTCGGCAATCGGCTTGCCTTCGTTATGAACGACCAGCTCCACCGTGTCCGGCCCCCCGTTGACGCGCACCGTGATCTCGTGACTGGCGGCACCGTGTTGCAGCGCGTTGCCAATCAGGTTCTGTAGCATCTGACTGATTCGCCCGCTGTCCCAGTGACCCTGCGTTTCGCCCTCGATACTCAGCACGGGGGCCGAACCGGGCTGCCCGGCGGTCGCTTCTTCCAAGGCTTCGCGACAGGCGTTGGCCAGGTCCATGAACTTGCGTTCCACCGGCAGGCTGGCGCCCAGGCGGCTGCGCACGAACTCAAGCAGATCACCAACCATCGTGCCCATGTGCCGGGTGCTGGTCTTGATGCGCGAAATGTAGCCTTGGGTTTTATCGTCCATGACCAATTTGCGAGCCAGCAGCTCGGTCGACATGCTGACCGCCTGAAGCGGCGCACGCAGATCATGGCCCAGAATCGCCAGAAAGATATCCCGTGAACGTGCGACACGCTCGGCATACGCCGCAGTGGACTCGGCCAATGCTTCGTCGATGGCCTCATTGAAGCGGATCACATCGCGAAAGTCGGCCAGTTGCGGGGTGGTCAGGCTGTCGACCCACAAACGGATAACGCTGGCGCGCAGGTGCCTGAATTCTGAAGTCATTTGCACCAGGTCAAACCCGACTTCATGGCGCAGTTCTCCATGACTGGTCGCGGCTTCATCCAGGCTCGGCGTCTTGTTCAGCTCCTCGCCGCGGGCTTTGGCGATCTCTTCGCTTTTGCTCTGTGCAGTCTTCATGTCCCGCGCAGCCGCCAGCAGTATCGACTGGGCGTGATCGCGCAGTTCGGCGGTATTCATCGTATCTGCAGCGGGTTTCAGTGTTCTGGCGAAGTTTTCCCATTCATCGACGATGCGATCCACGTGGAGAACGATGAATTCGGAGAGGCGCATGGCCGGTTACCTTGGGGGAGCTGATTGGAGATGGCGCATCTTACCGTCTTTACACCGAGCTACAAACACAGCGTTTACTGTCATATCTGTCAGTAGACGCTGTTTTTGTCAGGTGTTCGCGCGGTTTGGCGTTCAACCTGTTTTCAGAACAGAAAATACCGCTGCGCCATCGGCAAGACATCAGCCGGTTCACACCACAGCAACACGCCATCGGCCTTGACCTGATAGGTCTGCGGGTCGACATCGATGTCGGGCAGATAGTCGTTGTGGATCAGGTCTTTTTTCTGCACGGTGCGGCAGCCTTTGACTACGCCTATCTGTTTCTTCAAGCCCAATGATTCCGGCACACCTGCATCGAATGCGGCCTGGCTGATGAAGGTCAGGCTGGTGGCGTGCAGCGAGCTGCCATAGCTGGCAAACATCGGGCGGTAGTGGACCGGTTGCGGCGTCGGGATCGAGGCGTTGGCGTCGCCCATCAGGCTGGCGGCAATCGCGCCGCCCTTGAGGATCAAGGTCGGTTTGACGCCGAAGAACGCCGGACGCCACAGCACCAGGTCCGCCCATTTGCCCACTTCAATAGAGCCCACTTCGTGACTGATGCCGTGGGTAATGGCCGGGTTGATGGTGTATTTGGCGATGTAACGCTTGGCGCGGAAGTTGTCATTGCCGGGGCCGTCCTGAGGCAGCGGACCGCGTTGCTTCTTCATCTTGTCGGCGGTCTGCCAGGTGCGCATGATCACCTCGCCGACCCGGCCCATCGCCTGACTGTCGGAACTGAGCATCGAAAACGCTCCCAGATCGTGGAGGATATCTTCGGCAGCGATGGTTTCGCGGCGGATACGGCTTTCCGCGAACGCGACGTCTTCAGCGATGCTCGGGTCCAGGTGATGGCAGACCATGAGCATGTCCAGATGCTCGTCGATGGTGTTGCGGGTGAACGGCCGGGTCGGGTTGGTCGAGCTGGGCAGCACGTTCGGCGAGCCGCAGGCCTTGATGATGTCCGGCGCGTGGCCGCCACCGGCGCCTTCGGTGTGGTAAGTGTGAATCGTGCGATTCTTGAACGCCGCCAGCGTGGTTTCGACAAAGCCCGACTCGTTCAGCGTGTCGGTGTGAATCGCCACTTGCACGTCGTACTCGTCGGCGACGCTCAGGCAGTTGTCGATGGCCGCAGGCGTGGTGCCCCAGTCTTCGTGCAGCTTGAGGCCGATGGCCCCCGCCTTGACCTGCTCGATCAGCGGGCCGGGCAGGCTGACGTTGCCCTTGCCGGTCAGGCCGATGTTCATCGGGAAGGAGTCGGCTGCTTGAAGCATGCGCGCCATGTGCCAAGGCCCGGGGGTGACGGTCGTGGCGTTGGTGCCGGTTGCCGGGCCGGTGCCGCCGCCGATCATGGTGGTCACACCGCTCATCAATGCTTCTTCGATCTGCTGCGGGCAAATGAAGTGGATGTGCGTATCGACGCCGCCTGCGGTGAGGATCATTCCCTCACCTGCGATGACTTCGGTGGCGGCGCCGACGGCGATGGTCACGTCAGGCTGGATGTCCGGGTTACCCGCCTTGCCAATGGCCGCGATGCGACCGTTCTTGAGGCCGACGTCCGCTTTGACGATGCCCCAGTGATCGATGATCAACGCATTGGTGATCAGCGTGTCGACCACCTCGGCCGCCAGCAACTGCCCCTGGCCCATGCCGTCACGAATGACCTTGCCGCCGCCGAATTTCACTTCTTCGCCGTAGGTGGTGAAATCCTTTTCGACTTCGACCCACAGTTCGGTGTCGGCCAGGCGAACCTTGTCGCCAACGGTAGGGCCGAACATGTCGGCATAGGCTTGTCTGGAAATCTTCATGGTGATTCCTTGAATGCTTTATTGGCCCCACACTGATCGCTACCACGCGCTGCGTGGTAATGCCTCTCAGGACACTCTGCGTTCGTCGTGTGACGCGGAACGTCATGGGCTGCAGGCGTGCAGCCCATGCCGTCAATCAATCCAGTTTGCCCATCACACGACCGGCAAACCCGTACACCTCGCGCAATCCGGCGAGATCAACCAGCTCGATCTCCCGTGCCTGCCCTGGCTCAAAGCGCACGGCGGTGCCGGCCGGGATGTTCAAGCGCATGCCGCGACTCGCGGCGCGGTCGAAGGTCAGCGCGTCGTTGGTTTCGAAAAAATGGAAGTGCGAACCCACCTGAATCGGGCGGTCGCCACTGTTGGCGACGGTGAGACTCAGGGTGCGGCGTCCGGCGTTGAGTTCGATCTCGCCGGGCTGGATCTGGTATTGACCAGGGATCATGTCGGTTGCCCCAAGTTTTTGAAGTAAATGGCGGTCGGTCTGTAGCGACCGTCCGGTGTGGCGCAGTAATCGGGCAGTTCGCCTACGCGGGTGTAGGCTATCGAGCGGTAGAAGGACTCGGCCGTGGAGCCTGCTTCGGTGTCCAGGTACAACAGGCCGCGCTTGAGCCTCACGGCAGCCTGCTCGAGCGCTTCCATCAGTTGCCTGCCCAGCCCACGGCCCCGTGCCACTGGCAGCACCATCAGTTTCTGCACTTCAGCACGATTGAGCCCATTGGGCTTCTGACACAGCACGAGTTGCGCACTGGCCAGCACGCGTTCGTTGTCGACCACGACCCACAGCAGCAGGTTGCCTGACGCGACGTCAGCCCTTAAGTCGTCGCACCAGCTCAACGCCTGTCCCAGCGTCAGGTCGGCCATGAACCCAACCGATGCGCCATCGTGAACGGTGTCGAACAACAGCTGCGCCAGGTCGTGGCGATAATGCGCAAAGCTTTCGGCGGTGACGCGACGCAACTGTGCAGGGTTCATGGACGGCTCTCGGTTATACGGATGTGGGGGCTTGCGAGGCTGGCGCCTGAGCGCCGGGCGACAGGTCCAGCTGCATGAAGGTCAGGTCCAGCCAGCGACCGAACTTGGTGCCAACCTGCGGCATCTGGCCAGTGGTCTTGAAGCCTAGTCGTTCATGCAGATAAATAGAGGCCGCGTTACCGCTTTCGATGGCGGCGACCATCATGTGTTTGTCGCAGGTACGGGCGCGCTCGATCAGGGCCGACATCAATTTCGGCCCCAGGCCTTTGCCACGCTGATCGGCGCGTACGTACACCGAATGCTCGACGGTATGGCGAAAACCTTCGAAAGGACGCCAGTCGCCAAACGACGAATAGCCCACGACGTCGCCTGCCGCATCCACGGCCACCAGGATCGGATAAGCCTGTGTCTGGCGGGAGGCATACCACGCCTGACGGTTGGCCAGGTCGACCGGCTGTTCGTTCCAGATGGCCGTGGTGTTGAGCACCGCATCGTTGTAGATAGCGAGGATGCCGGGCAGATCGTCCGGCAGCGCATCGCGAATCACGTCTGGCATGGTCGAATCCTCAGGCAATCGGCTGATGCACGGTGACCAGTTTGGTCCCGTCTGGAAAGGTCGCTTCCACCTGGATTTCCGGGATCATTTCCGGAATGCCTTCCATCACTTGCTCGCGGGTCAGCAGCGTCGTGCCGTAGTGCATCAGGTCGGCGACCGTCTGACCGTCACGCGCGCCTTCCAGCAGTGCAGCGGAGATGTAGGCCATCGCTTCCGGGTAATTGAGCTTCACCCCGCGCGCCAGACGCCGTTCGGCAACCAGTCCGGCGGTGAAAATCAGCAGCTTGTCTTTTTCGCGTGGCGTCAGGTCCATAGCGTTTCCGTGTTGTAGTGTTCCGATTGCCGTGCAGTCGTTGTTGGCGCTTTTGTGGGAGGTGGCAAGCCGTCTCCCACGATTCTATGTGTGCCAGCCTTCATGTATTCCAGATTCTCGGCGTTACCGCCTCGCGTCCCAGCAGGGCCGGGCGCAGCCTTTTCCAGAGTTCGATCAGCCAGGCCCGAGCGTGCAGGGCTTCGTCGGCCAGGCAACGCGCCAGTACCAGCCCCGGCAATTGCGTCAGGTCACCGCGTACCGGGTTGGGCATCGACAGGCTGCGGCAGGCTTCAAGCAGTTCGCTGTCCACGTCGCCTGTGATCAGCAACGTGGCAAACACCGTATGGCCATCCAGCCCGATCGGCGAATCCAACAGCCCGTCGCCCCCGATGATGCGTTGGCGTTCGTGCCAGATCAATGTGCCGTCGCGGCGTATATCCAGCGCTGACTGAAAATGTCCGTGCTCGAAACGCTCGCCACTGGCCGGACGGCCCAGGGCCACGACATCCCAATAGCACAGCTTTGCGTCGCCCTGCAGCTCGATACGGGTGGTCAGTTCGGCCTGAGCGTTGCTGAATACGATGGTTTCCTGAGGCAGCCATTCCAGGGTCGCGCCGGGCGCTACCGTAAGGTCCAGTTGCTGAAACGCCGGGCTTGCTGCGCGATACCATTTGGCCGCGCCGGGGCTGGTCAGTTGTGCCCAGGCATCGGGGCCGACGTTCGCGCAGATATCCAGACGGTCGCCGCCCGCGATACCGCCGGGAGGATGAACGATGATGTGCTGACACACTTGCGGACCTTCGGCATACAGGTGCTTTTGCACCCGCAGCGGGCCTTTGTGGCGGCGCTGAACAGGGCGCGTGCTGTCGTCAAAGCGCCCGTAACCCAGCTCCAGCTCGGCGTGCCAGCTGGGGGTGAACAGGGCAGTGTTGGCGGGCAGATTCATGGTGTCTTCAATTCTGTGTCGAGGGCTGCACGATAACGGATTGGCGCATCAAATAGTCACCAGGCCGCGAACGCCTTCGGTTTCCATGTTCTCGCCACGGCCCTGCTGGACGATTTCTCCGCGTGACATCACCAGATACTGGTCCGCGAGCTCGGCTGCGAAATCATAGAACTGCTCCACCAGCAGAATCGCCATGTCGCCACGTTCGGCGAGCTTTTTGATCACTGCGCCGATCTCCTTGATCACCGATGGCTGAATGCCCTCGGTAGGCTCGTCGAGAATCAGCAGGCGTGGGCGGCTCGCCAATGCGCGGCCGATAGCCAACTGTTGCTGCTGGCCCCCTGACAGGTCGCCGCCACGGCGATGCTTCATTTGCAGCAGCACCGGGAACAGTTCGTATATGAAGGCGGGCACTTCCTTGGCCTCCGATCCGGGAAAGCGCGACAGGCCCATCAGCAGATTTTCCTCGACCGTCAAACGCCCGAAGATTTCCCGGCCCTGCGGCACGTAGGCAATACCGGCATGTACGCGCTGATGCGGTTTGAAGCCGGTGATGGCTTTGCCTTCCCATTGCACCGAGCCTTCCTTTGACGGCAACAGGCCCATCAGCACGCGCAGCAGCGTGGTCTTGCCCACTCCATTGCGGCCCAGCAGGCAGGTGACTTCACCGACCTTCACGTCGAACGACAGGCCACGCAGAATGTGGCTGCCGCCGTAATATTGATGAAGCTTTTCGACCTGCAGCATGGTTCATGTTCTCTTTGTGACAGCTTGATCTTTGGTCATGAGCGGCTTGCCAGTGACACCCCAGTGCCTGTTTTTCGCGGATAAGTCCGCTCCTACGGGCTGGATGTATCAACGGCCCAGGTACACCTCGATCACGCGTTCATCGGCCTGCACGTCATTCAGCGAGCCTTCGGCCAGTACACTGCCTTGGTGCAATACGGTGACGTGGTCGGCAATCGAGCCCACGAAGCCCATGTCGTGCTCGACCACCATCAATGAATGTTTACCCGCCAAGGTCTTGAACAGTTCGGCTGTGAACTCGGTTTCCGCGTCGGTCATGCCTGCAACCGGCTCGTCGAGCAGCAGCAGTTGCGGGTCTTGGACCAGCAGCATGCCAATTTCCAGAAACTGCTTCTGACCGTGGGACAGCAATCCTGCCGGGCGCTGCACGGAGCCTGTCAGGCGAATGGTTTCCAGCACCTCGTTGATCCGGTCGCGCTGCTCGCCATTCAAGCGGGCGCGCAGACTGGCCCACACGGATTTATCGGTCTTCTGTGCCAGTTCCAGGTTTTCGAACACGCTCAGCGCTTCGAACACCGTGGGCTTTTGAAACTTGCGCCCGATCCCGGCCTGCGCGATCTGCACTTCACTCATCTGGGTCAGGTCCAGCGTCTCGCCGAACCAGGCCTTGCCATGACTGGGCCGGGTCTTGCCGGTGATCACGTCCATCAGCGTGGTCTTGCCTGCGCCGTTGGGGCCGATGATGCAGCGCAACTCACCGACGCTGATGTACAGATTCAGGTCATTGAGCGCCTTGAAGCCGTCGAAGCTGACGCTGATGTCTTCCAGGGTCAGGATGGTGCCGTGGCGCGTATTCAGTCCTTTGCCTGCGCTTTTGCCCAGCCCCAGCGCGTCACGGCTGGTGCCTGCGTCGGAATTGGGGTCCAGCACCGGTTCCAGCATGAAAGAAGGCGTTGGCGTGGTTTTCATGACTCGCTCCTTTTCTTCAGTACGCCAATGACGCCTTTGGGCAGGTAGAGCGTGACGATGATGAACAGCGCGCCGAGGAAGAACAGCCAGTATTCCGGGAACGCCACGGTGAACCAGCTTTTCATGCCATTGACCAGACCGGCACCCAGAAGCGGGCCGATCAGCGTGCCGCGTCCGCCCAAGGCCACCCAGACCGCAGCCTCGATGGAGTTGGTCGGCGACATCTCGCTCGGGTTGATGATGCCGACCTGCGGCACATACAGCGCTCCGGCCAGGCCGCACAAGACCGCACTCAGGACCCAGACGAACAGCTTGAAACCGCGTGGATCGTAGCCGCAGAACATCAGCCGGTTTTCCGCATCGCGCAGGGCCGTCAGCACCCGGCCGAACTTGCTCTGCGCCAGACGCCAGCCGATGTACAGGCTAGCGACCAACAGGATCACGGTCGCCAGAAACAGCGTCGCTCGCGTGCCCTGTGAGCTGATGCTGAAGCCCAGAATGCTGCGGAAGTTGGTGAAACCGTTGTTGCCGCCGAAACCGGTTTCGTTACGAAAGAACAGCAACATGCCGGCGAAGGTCAGGGCCTGGGTCATGATCGAGAAATACACGCCCTTGATCCGTGAGCGAAAGGCGAAGAAGCCGAACACCAGCGCCAGCAAGCCTGGCGCCAATACCACCATGCACATGGCCCACAGGAAGTTATCGGTGCCCGCCCAGTACCACGGCAGCTCGGTCCACGACAGGAAGGTCATGAACGCAGGCAGACCATCGCCCGCCGCTTCGCGCATCAGGTACATGCCCATCGCATAACCGCCTAGCGCGAAAAACAGGCCGTGGCCCAGCGACAGCAGCCCGGCATAGCCCCAGACCAGATCAAGCGCCAGGGCGACGATGGCATAGCAGAGAATCTTGCCCACCAGTGTCAGGGTGTAGGCCGACACTTGCAGGCCGTTGTCGGCAGGCAGGAGCGAAAGCAGCGGCAGGGCCAGCAAAACGGCCAGTACCAGAATGCCCACCGTCAGCGTGCCCTTGGGGCCGACCTTTTGTGCAGCGGTTACCATCAATGGCTGGCTCATCAGTCAATCACCCGTCCTTTCAATGCGAAGAGGCCTTGCGGACGTTTCTGGATAAACAGAATGATCAGCGCCAGGATCAGGATCTTGCCCAGCACGGCGCCGATTTGCGGTTCGAGAATCTTGTTGGCGATGCCCAGCCCGAAGGCCGCCATCACACTGCCTGCCAGTTGCCCGACGCCGCCGAGCACCACCACCAGGAACGAGTCGATGATGTAGCTCTGGCCCAGGTCCGGGCCGACGTTGCCGATCTGGCTCAGTGCGACGCCGCCCAGGCCTGCGATCCCGGAGCCGAGCCCGAAGGCCATCATGTCGATGCGCCCGGTCGGCACGCCGCAGCAGGCGGCCATGTTGCGGTTCTGGGTCACGGCGCGCACGTTCAAGCCCAAGCGGGTCTTGTTCAGCAGCAGCCAGGTCAGCACCACCACGAACAGCGCGAAGGCGATGATGACGATGCGGTTGTAAGGCAGCACCAGATTGGGCAGCACTTGAATGCCGCCAGACAGCCATTCGGGGTTGGCAACTTCAACGTTCTGCGCGCCGAAGGCCAGGCGCACGGCCTGAATCAGCATCAGGCTGATGCCCCAGGTGGCGAGCAGGGTTTCCAGCGGGCGCCCATACAGATGGCGAATCACCGTGCGCTCCAGCGCCATGCCGATCAGCGCAGTGACGAAGAACGCCACCGGCAGCGCCACCAGCGGGTAGAACTCGATAGCGCCCGGTGCGTAGCGTTGGAACATCAACTGCACAACGTAGGTCGAGTAAGCGCCCAGCATCAGCATTTCGCCGTGGGCCATATTGATCACACCCAGCAGGCCGAACGTAATCGCCAGGCCCAGCGCGGCCAGCAGCAGAATCGAGCCCAGCGACATGCCGCTGAATGCCTGCCCCAGGATCTCGCCGATCATCAGCTTGCGTTTGACTTGCGCCAGGCTGGTTTCGGCAGCGATGCGCACCGATGCATCGGTTTCCACCCCAGGCGAGAGCAGCGATTCAAGGCGGGTGCGGGCCAGCGGGTCACCGGTTTCGCCCAACAGGCGCACTGCGGCAAGGCGCACGCTGGGGCTGCTGTCGACCAGTTGCAGGTTGGCCAGCGCCAGGGTCAGCGCGTCTTTTACGCTTGAGTCTGTTTCGGTCGCGACACGCTGGCTCAACAGATCCAGTTGCGCAGGGCGGGCGCTCTTCTGCAGTTGCAAGGCCGCCGCCATGCGCAGCTTTACGTCGGCCGCCAGTAATTGATGGCTGGCCAGCGCGGTCTCGACCAGACCCCGCAGCCGGTTGTTCAGGCGCAGTTTGCGCGGTTCATCGGGTGTCGGTGCGTCGGCCGCGGGTGACGCGTTGGGGTCTACGGCGACGTATTGATCGTTGTTCTCGATCCAGGCCCGCTTGCTGCTGTCGGCAGCCACCCGGCCATCGCGCAGCGCTTCAAGCAATTCGACCCGCTCAGGCATGGGTTTGGCCGCCCAGGCTTCAAGCAGTTCTGCCTGTTGCGAAGAGTTGGCCGCTGCAAAATCGCCCGCATCACTGGCCTGCGCCGCGAAAGGCAGCAACAGGGTGATGGCGAGGATCAGGCGGTAAAAGTAAGAGGGCATATCAATGGCCTTGCTGCACAAGTCTGGACAAATCCACGGCCCCGAGGGAGCGAGCGGGCTCGCGAAGGCGTTCTATCGAGCTGCACCTCTCTAAAAAGATGCACTGGCTTCTTCGCGAGCACGCTCGCTACCACTGGGCGGTGGAAGCGAGCATCCGTGATCAGTTGCTCTTCACCGCGTGATCCGGCTTCTTGTCGTTGCCTGGGATATACGGGCTCCACGGCTGGGCGCGGATCGGTTCTTTGGTCTGCCAGACCACGTTGAACTGACCGTTTTCCTCGACTTCACCGATCATCACCGGTTTGTGCAGGTGGTGGTTGGTCTTGTCCATTGTCAGGGTGAAGCCGGACGGCGCGGCGAAGGTCTGCCCGGCCATCGCTTCACGAACCTTGTCCACGTCGGTGGACTTGGCTTTCTCGACAGCCTGTGCCCACATGTGGATGCCCACGTAGGTGGCTTCCATCGGGTCGTTGGTCACGGCCTTGTCAGCGCCTGGCAGGTTTTTCTTTTTGGCGTAGGCGGTCCAGTCAGCGACGAACTTCTTGTTGACCGGATTCTCCACCGACTGGAAGTAGTTCCAGGCCGCGAGGTGACCGACCAGCGGCTTGGTGTCGATGCCGCGCAGTTCTTCTTCGCCGACGGAGAAGGCCACGACCGGTACGTCGGTGGCTTTCAGGCCCTGGTTGGCCAGCTCCTTGTAGAACGGCACGTTGGAGTCGCCGTTGACGGTGGAGATGACCGCCGTCTTGCCGCCCGCCGAGAATTTCTTGATGTTCGCCACGATGGTTTGGTAATCGGCGTGACCGAAGGGGGTGTAGACCTCTTCGATGTCGCTGTCCTTCACGCCTTTTGAATGCAGAAATGCACGCAGAATCTTGTTGGTGGTACGCGGATAGACGTAGTCGGTGCCCAGCAGGAAGAAGCGCTTGGCTTCACCGCCGTCTTCGCTCATCACGTACTCGACCGCAGGGATAGCCTGCTGGTTGGGTGCTGCACCGGTGTAGAACACGTTTGGCGACATCTCTTCGCCTTCGTATTGCACCGGGTAGAACAGCAGGCCGTTGAGCTCTTCAAACACCGGCAGCACCGATTTGCGCGACACCGACGTCCAGCAGCCGAATACCACGGCAACCTTGTCCTGGGTCAGCAACTGACGGCCCTTTTCTGCGAACAGCGGCCAGTTGGACGCCGGGTCCACAACCACCGGCTCCAGCATCTTGCCGTTCACGCCGCCCTTGGCGTTGATCTCGTCGATGGTCATCAACGCCATGTCTTTAAGCGACGTCTCGGAAATGGCCATCGTCCCGGAAAGTGAATGCAGGATGCCGACCTTGATGGTTTCGGCAGCCTGGACAGTCCACGACAGGCCCATCGCTGCGATGGATGCGGACAGGGTGAAGGCTTTGATCAGACTGCGACGCTTCATTGGACGGGCTCCATTGATCTGTTTTTTTTGGTTGGGCAGAACGACTCTTTAAAGGCTCCCAAGCAAAGGCTGTGCCCAGCCTGAGAAACGGCTTTAGAACGGGCGTTTGGGGGTGTCGCAACGGTCGGGATGCACTGAAGTGGAGCCGGGAAGGAGGGGTGGTGCGCGGCGGCGTGCCGTATTGGTGCGCAAGGTGCGCAGAACGAGAAAAGCCGCCCGAGGGCGGCTTTTTTGTATCTTGAAAGAACGAGGCCTGATCCTGTCAGGTGAGGAATTCATCACAAAACCGCCCGCCGGTTTCAGGCCTCGTCGGGTGCAATTTAAGCTGCTGCCGAAGAATTAGCAAAGCGGGAGAAAACTATTCGGTCAAAAAGCCAGACCACCACCAGCGAAACGCCAACCAGCGGGAACGCAACCGCGATCCCGAACATGATCACCATCGCGGTTTTCCAGCGGGGCAGGTCATGGCGCAGCGCAGGCACACCCAGGCCTCCCGCGGGGCGACGCTTCCACCAGATTACCAATCCGCTGACCGCGCTGAGCAGGATCATCAGGCAGGCGAGGAAGATTAACAGTTGGTTGATCCAGCCGAAAAACTTGCCCTCATGCAGCATCACGCCCATCTCGGTTGCCTTCGAAACCAGGCTGTAGTGCTGCCAGCCGACGTCCGCCAGCACCTTGCCGGTGTACTGATCAATATGCAGCGTGGCGTCGTTGCGCGGGTCGTCGGCGAACACCGACACTGTGAATACACCCTCGGCGGTCTTGGGCGCGGTAATGCTGTAGCCGGGCTCGACGCCTTTGGCGGTTGCGATGTCGACCACCTGTTGCAGGCTGATCTTAGGCGCCGCCGGGCCTGCGGACATACCGTGCTGATGCATGTGCTCGGCATGCTCGCCGGTGGATTGCGGCATCGGCGTGTTTTCCATCGCCCACGGCACGGTCTGGCTGCTGGCGGTGTTGAGTTCGCCAGCCAGTTGCGTGGACTTGGGAACGTCCGTCCACATTGCGGCAGGGAAGGTGTTCCACACCGCTGCGTACTGCTTGCCCCACATGCCGGTCCAGGTCATGCCGCTGAGCAGCATGAACAATAGAATCAGCGAACCCCAGAAACCTGTAACCGCGTGCAGATCCTTCCACAAGACACGACCGCGCGTGGTCAGGCGTGGCCAAAGCACACCTGCGACGCGGGAGCCGCGCGGCCACCAAAGGTACAGCCCGGAAATCACCAGCATGATGCCCCAGCCGGCCGCCAGCTCAACCAGCCGGTCCCCGACAGTGCCGATCATCAACTCGCCGTGCAGGGCGCGGGCAATCGCTTGCAGATTTTGCTTGGCGTCCTGAGTGCCCAGAATGTCGCCGCGATAAGGGTCGACGAAGACATTCACTTCACGGCCCTGTTCACGGATCACGAACTGGGCGCTGCCCTCGGCGTTTACAGGCGGAAAAAATTTACTGATGGCGGCTTGTGGATAAGCGCTCAAAACGCGCTGTTGAAGCTCATCGGCGCTGATCGTGTGATGGGCAGGCGTCACGCTCAGCAGATCGCTGTACATCAGATTGTCGAGCTGCGGCTTGAACAGGTAAATGATCCCGGTCAGCGACAGCATGATCATGAACGGTGCAACGAACAATCCGGCGTAGAAATGCCATCGCCAAGCCAGGTTATAGAAAGAAACAGTGGGTTTTGACACGGTAAACGCTCCCGAATAGGGATAACACAGCACGACTCGCACGCAGCTTTGGCCGAGAGCGGTCATGAAATTTTTCTGGTTCTAGGCTGTGAAAAGCGTTGGCGGCGCGCGACTTCGAGCATTGGGGAAAATCGCTCGCTGCGCATGACCGTGTCGGGTCAGCGCTGTGAAGAAGTCCGCAGGACGGGGCGGGTTGGCTGCAAGCAGCTCAGGCACGTGGGGCAGGGCGGGGCAACTGAACAGAAGGGTGCAATAGCCACATTTGGCCCACAGTGCATGATCGCTCATGCCGGTGTCGGCCGTTTTGGCGTGTTCGCTGCCGTGGTGCGCGTGTTCGTGCGATGCGCTGTCCATCGGTGCGGACATTGAGGATGGCATTGATCCACCGGCGTGCTGATCCATCGGCATCGACTGGGAAATCAATGGGCCGACGAAGATCATCAACATGGCGAACAGGCTCAGCCAAGCGCCCCGGTGTTTAACAGGGATGGCCGGTTGTTCGCGAGTACGGCGCCTAACGCTCAATCTGCAAGTCTGCTCAGTGCTGGTGTTTGGGTGCCTGCTTTTGTACCACGACCTGCACCTGCACATCTCCGGCTTGCTCGAAATGCAGCGTCATCGGGAAGCGTTGTCCGACGAGCAGCTTCGAACGGTCTTTGATGTCCAGCAGCATCACATGCCAGGCCATCGGTGCGAAGGTCACGGTGGCACCGGCGGGAATGTCCACGGCCTGAACCTGCTGCATCTTCATAAGACCGTCTGCCTGGATGTGCTCATGCAGTTGCGCCTGGCCTGCAATCGGGGTGTCGACGCCAAGCAAGCGATCCGCGTGATCGCCCTTGTTTTCGAGCACGAAATAGGCGGCGACGGTCGGCGCGTTGGGCGGCAACGCCATCGACCAGGGGTGGGCGATCATGATGTGGCCAGCGGTGTACTGGTGAGCATGTGCAAAACAGGCAGGCAACAACAGCGCGGCCAGCACAAGGGCTTTCTTGAGCATCGGGGCTCTCCGGTCAATCCATTCAGGTGCATCGAGGCACGGGCAAACGGGTGATCAGACCGGCGGAGAGGCGCGGGGGTTGGCACTCGGCCACTGCAGGCGCGGCGAGGGGTGGATCATGAACATCGCAGGCGCGAAGCGCTCCGGCTCAAGGCGGGCCACCAGGCCATGACTGAAGCCCGGCGGGAGGAGAACAACTGCCGAGCCTGAACAGCACGGACAATGCTGCATCGTGGATTGATGCCGCTGCTCATCAGGCGTGCCGTTTGACGCGCTGCCCAGATCAATAGCGATCAGCCTGGTGCCGCCGCCACAGAATGTCCCCCACAGCACCTGCTCCCCGGCCACGTGTGGCGTGCTGGGAGACAATGGCATGGCCAGCAGACTGAACAGCACTGCAAAGCAGGCAATCCAGACCGATGTCGTGCGTCGTGAAGACATTGCAGGTTCCGTTCTTATTTGAGCGATCAGCCCGGCCATTTAGCCTGAATGAGGGGGATAAGTAAAAAGGACGGGGCGTGGTGGTGTGTCGCGGGCCAAGGGTGATGATCAGCGAGTACTGGCGTGTAGCTTGAGACCAATGGCCCGCATCACTTTCATGACCGTCGTAAACTCCGGATTACCGGTTGCTCCAAATGCCTTGTAGAGGCTTTCACGGCCCAAGCCGGTATCACGCGCAATCTGCGTCATTCCATAGGCTCGAGCGATATCGTTGAGAGCGGCGCGTACCAAGGCTCCGTCACCTGAATCTTCTTCAAGGCATGCGTCCAGATAGTTGGCCATGTCTTCAGGCGTCTTCAAATATTCAGCAGTGTCGAAAGGGGTGGTGTCGTGGTTCATGATGGACTCCTCTCACAGAGGTCTTTTGCCAGTTGTATGGCGTGTTTGATATCTCGCTTTTGGGTGGATTTATCGCCTGCAATCAGGAGCAGATAAATCAGACCCGCCCGACGCGTCATGTACACCCTGTAGCCGGGGCCGCAGTGAACGCGCATTTCCAAACGCCTTGCCCGACGCTTTCGCAATCGCCGAAATTATCCTGCTCGGCTGCTTTGATACGAGCCAGAATTCTGGCCTTGCCTTTTGAGTCTTTCAGACCAGACAGCCACCTGGCAAAGAGGGAGGTTTGTTCAAAGCTATTCATCACTTTACAGTATCCCGTGGGATACAGCCTGGTCATTTATCAGCCGGTAGGGAGACTCAGGCTAGTGAATGACTTGGCAAACACAATGCGTTGTAAACGCTTCAGAACGTTCACGCAGGATGCTCGGAAAAAGATGACTGGAAAGAGAGCATCAGCCCTATCAATACGGCAAATGACGTGGCGCTGCGCTACTGCTCCAAAGCCTCCAGCACCTCTTCCACACGCCAAAACACCCGATCCGCCTCCGGCAGTTCGGGTCGTTTCAGGATCAGCACGGGCAAGCCACGTTCGCGGGCGATGTCGAGTTTGGGTTCGGTGGAATCGCTGCCGCTGTTCTTGCTGATCAGCACGTCGATGCGGCGCTGTTCGAACAGTTGGCGTTCGTCTTCCAGTTGGAAAGGGCCGCGGGCGCCGATGATGTCGCACCGCTCGTTGCCGGGGTAGCTGTCCAGTGCGCGCAAGGTCCAGAATTGGTGCTCCGGGATGTCGTCCACATGTTGCAGCGGCTCGCGACCGAGGGTAAAGAACGGTCGCTTGAACGGTGCCAGCGCGGCGATAAGCGCTGACCAATCGGCCACTTCGCGCCAGTCATCGCCAGGGCCGGCTTGCCACGCTTTACGGCGCAAGGCCCAGCAGGGAATGCCCGCAGTCTTGGCGGCGACGGCTGCGTTGTGGCTGATTTGCGCAGCGTAGGGGTGCGTGGCGTCCAGCAGCAGGTCGACGTTCTGCTCTCGTATGTACTGCGCCATGCCCTCGGCACCGCCATAACCGCCGACTTTCAATCGACACGTCAGGTCGGTCGGCACCCGTCCAACGCCCGCCAGGCTGTAAATGTGCTCGGGTCCCAAGGTTCGGGCAATGGCCAAGGCCTCAGTAATACCACCCAACAACAAAATGCGTTTCATGCCTATTCTCCAGAGACTGTGACGCCCGCCTGGCCGACGATCCCGCCTTGACGGTCAATGGCGAACACCTCGACCTGCACGCTAGCGGGCACCACGCTGCGAGCGAAATTCAACGCGTGCTGGCAAACGGCATCACCCAATGGCACGCCGACCGCAGCGCTCATCGCCAGTGCCTGCTGACTGGTGTTGGCTTCGCGTATCTGCTGTTGCAGCGTAGCGTCGGCCCCCACGTCAGATGCCCATAGCGCCAGTTGCGGCAGGTCGATGCTGGAATGACGGCTGTGCAGGTCCATGTGCCCTGCGGCCAGTTTGCTGATCTTGCCGAAGCCGCCGCACAGGCTGAGTTTAAGCACCGGCACTTTGCGCAAGTGCTTGAGCACCGCGCCCACGAAATCGCCCATTTCGATCAGGGCGATGTCCGGGATGTTGTAGAACCGGCGCATGGTGTCTTCGCTGGCGTTGCCGGTGCAGGCAGCGATGTGCAGATAACCGTTGGTGAAGGCGACATCGATACCCTGATGAATCGAGGCGATATACGCCGCGCAGGAAAACGGCCGGACAATGCCGCTGGTACCCAGAATTGACAGGCCGCCGAGAATGCCCAGGCGCGGGTTCATGGTCTTGAGCGCCAGTGCCTCGCCCCCTTCGACGCCTAGGGTGATCTCGAACCCCCCGTCATAGCCCAGCGATTCAGCCAGGTTCAGCAAGTGCTCGGTCATCATGCGGCGCGGCACAGGATTGATGGCGGGCTCGCCGACGCCCAGCACCAGACCGGGGCGCGTCACGGTGCCAACCCCGGCACCCGCCACAAAGCGCACGCCTGGCGAGGATTGCAGCCGGACGCGGGCAAAGACCAGCGCTCCGTGGGTGACATCGGGATCGTCCCCCGCGTCCTTCAGGGTGCCCGCTTCGGCGTAGTCGCCCACGCAGCGGCAGAACTCCAGACGCATCTGCACCTGCTTGCCCTTGGGCAGCACAATCTCGACCGCGTCGCTCACCTGCCCGCTGAGCAACAGTCGGGCCGCCGCAAGGCTGGTCGCGGTCGCGCAACTGCCCGTGGTCAGGCCACTGCGCAGCGGGGCGGGTTGTTCGGCGGTTTCGTCGCGCATCAGGGCTTGACCACATCCAGCAGCGTGATGGGCAGGGCCTGACGCCACGTATCGAACTCGCCCAACGGCTGGGCGTGGGCCACATGGAGGCGGGTCAACTCGCCGCCGTGCCGCTCGCGCCAGGCCATCAGCGCCGTTTCGCTTTGCAGCGTGACTGCATTGGCAACCAGCCTGCCGCCCGGGCGCAGATGCTCCCAGCAGGTTTCCAGTACGCCGGTGCGCGTCACCCCGCCGCCGATGAAGATCGCGTCCGGACGCTCGAGGCCACTCAGCGCCTGAGGTGCGGTGCCGCGCACCAGTTGCAGGCCTGGAACGCCGAGCGCATCGCGATTGAATTCGATCAATTGCTGCCGCCCTTCGTCAGCCTCGATGGCCAGCGTGCGACAGGTCGGGTGGGCGCGCATCCATTCGATGCCGATGGAGCCGCAACCGGCGCCGACGTCCCATAGCAGCTCGCCCGGCACCGGGGCCAGGCGGGCCAGTGTGATCGCTCTGACGTCACGCTTGGTGAGCTGGCCGTCATGTTCGAACGCGCTGTCCGGCAGGCCGGCGAGCGTTGTCAGGCGCGTGGCGTTGGCGTCGGCGCGGCAGTCTATGGCGACCAGGTTCAGCGCTGCGATGTCCGGGTTGCCCCATGCGCTGGCCAGGCCGTCAACCCGCCGCTCGGCGTCGCCACCCAGATGTTCCAGCACCGTCATGTGGCTCGGACCGAAACCCCGCTCGCGCAGCAGGCCGGCAATGACCGCCGGGCTGCTGCCGTCGTTGCTCAGCACCAGCAGGCGCACGCCGTGATGAATATGGGCGTTCAACGCGGCAACGGGGCGGGCTACCACGGAAAGCATCACCACCTCCTGCAATGGCCAGCCCAGCCGTGCCGCCGCCAGAGAGTAGGAGGAGGGCGCAGGCAGGATATGCATTTCTTCGAGGGCGACGATACGACTCAGGCTGGCTCCGACGCCGAACAGCATCGGATCACCACTGGCCAGCACGCAAACCTCTGCGCCGCGCTGTTCAAGGACCGGGTTGAGCGAAAAAGGGCTTGGCCATGCGCGGCGTTCGGCGCGGATGCAGGGCGGTAGCAGGGCCAGTTGACGCGGCCCGCCAAACACCTGATCGGCGCGCAGCAGAGCGTGCCGGGCGTTCCTGCCCAAGCCTTTGTAACCGTCTTCTCCGATTCCCACCACTGTCAGCCAAGGCGACATGCATACCCCTCAATCCGAACTTCCGACAGAGCGCCTTTTCATGCCTGCGGACAAAGCAGGCATAATACCGCGCCCGACGGGGTACAAGTGCTCTAATCCACGTACGGTGAAAGCCAGTCCAGTCAGTTCCTGCCAGGTGATCCATTGAACGAGCAGAAGTTCGCTCGCACATCCAGCGCAACGCTACGCCCCTCGGCCTGTCCGGGGTTGCTGCGTATCGTCCCGGCGCTGGACGGCGGTATCTGCCGGATCAAACTGCCCGGTGGGGTGTTGCTGGCCGCACAGGCGCAGGCCGTGGCTGATGCAGCGCAGACGTATGCCCAAGGCGTGATCGAGGCCACCAACCGCGCCAATCTGCAGATTCGCGGTGTAGGTGATGATCACGACGGGATGATTCAGGTCCTGATGGACGCAGGCCTGGGTCCGGAAAATCCCGACAGCGATGACGTGCGCAACCTGATGCTCAGCCCGTTGGCAGGACTGGATGCGCAGAGCCTGTTCGATGCCCGGCCGCTGGCAGCGCAGATCCTGGCGACGCTGGAAACCCATCCGCGCTTTCATGAGCTGTCGCCCAAGTTCGCGATATCGCTGGATGCTGGCGAAGCGCTGGTGATGCTGGAACACCCCCATGATGTATGGCTCTCGGCCTTGGAGTTCGACGGTCAGGTGATGCTGGCATTCGGCCTGGCAGGCTGTCCGGCCCACGACAAGCCCCTGGCTGCGGTGACGTTGGCTCATGGGCATGCGCTGGTCGTGACGTTGCTGGAGTTGTTTCTCGACCTTGCCCGCCCGGAGCACACCCGCATGCGGCATCTGCTGTCCGAGGTGTCGACTGACGAGATTCTGCGCCAGCTTTCAGCGCGACTGAACGTCGTCCTATGCGCTGAACCCGGCATCAGGAACTGGCGACGTCATGCCATCCAGCCCAATCGCCATATCGGGGTTTATCCGCAGGCCGGCCCCGACCTGGTCGCTGTCGGTGCTGTCGTGCCGCTGGGACGTCTGAGTGCAGGAATGCTCTCGGCGGTTGCGCAACTGGCCTTGGCGCACGGCGACGGCACCTTGCGCCTGACGCCTTGGCAAAGCCTGATGGTGCCCAACGTGCCGGTCGAGCGAGCGCACAAGGTGCTTGATGCGCTGCAGGCTGCGGGCCTGATCGGCTCAGAGGGGGAGCCACTGGCGCAGATGGTGGCCTGTACCGGTGCTGTCGGTTGCGCCAAAGGTCTGGCCGATACCAAGACCGACGCCCGTGTGCTGGCAGCCTGCTTGCATGAAAGCCGGGCGGTACACCTGACCGGTTGCCGACGGTCGTGCGCGGCGGCGCATGTGGCACCCGTGACCCTGCTGGCCGTCTCGCCCGGCCGCTATGACCTTTATTTTCGCGACGCAGCCCGCACCGGTTTCGGTGTGCTGCGCGCGCGTGACCTCACTATTGAAGCAGTCGGTGCGTTGTTGAACGCCGACTCACGGAGCAGCACTGCATGATTGATTACATCCGCGATGGTCAGGAGATTTATCGCAACTCCTTCTCGATCATTCGCGCTGAGGCGCGCCTGGACACGATCCCTGCCGACCTGGAAAAACTCGCTGTGCGCGTGATCCACGCCTGCGGGATGGTCGAAGTCATCGAAGACCTGCGCTTCTCGCCGGGTGCCGGTAAGGCCGGGCGCGATGCGCTGGCAGCCGGTGCGCCGATTCTGTGCGATGCGCGCATGGTGTCCGAAGGCATCACCCGCACGCGCTTGCCTGCTAACAACGAGATTATCTGCACCCTGCATGACGAAGGCGTTCGCGAAATGGCGCTGGAACTGGGCAACACCCGCTCCGCCGTCGCGCTGGAGCTGTGGCGTCCGCACCTGGAAGGCAGCGTGGTCGTGATTGGCAACGCGCCGACCGCGCTGTTCTATCTGCTGGAAATGCTGGATGCCGGTGCGCCGAAGCCTGCGCTGATCCTCGGCTTCCCGGTTGGCTTCGTGGGGGCTGCCGAATCCAAGGCCATGCTCGCCGCTGACAGTCGTGGCGTGCCGTTCGTGATCATGCAGGGCCGTCGTGGCGGCAGCGCGATGGCTGTTGCCGCCGTCAACGCACTGGCTACGGAGATCGAATGATGGCACGCGGTCGATTGATTGGCCTGGGCGTCGGCCCCGGCGACCCTGAGCTGATTACCGTCAAGGCATTGCGCCTGCTGCGTGAGTCGCCGGTGGTCGCCTACTTCGTGGCCAAGGGCAAGAAAGGCAACGCGTTCGGCATCATCGAAGCACACCTGCAGGATGTGCAGACCCTGATGCCACTGGTTTACCCGGTCACCACCGAAGCGCTGCCTGCGCCGTTGTCCTACGAGAAAGTCATCAGCGACTTCTACGACCAGTCGAGCGAGCAGGTGGCCGCGCACCTTGATGCCGGCCGCGACGTGGCGGTGATCTGCGAAGGCGACCCTTTCTTCTATGGCTCCTACATGTACCTGCACGACCGCCTGGCGGAGCGTTACGAGGCAGAAGTGATTCCGGGCGTTTGCTCGATGCTGGGGGGCGCTTCTGTGCTGGGCGCGCCGTTGGTGTATCGCAATCAGAGCCTGTCGGTGCTGTCTGGCGTGTTGTCCCATGACGACCTGAAACGCAAGCTGGCCGATGCTGACGCCGCCGTCATCATGAAGCTGGGCCGCAACTTCCATAAGGTGCGTGAAGTGCTGACAGAATTGGGCATGCATGGACGCGCGCTTTACGTCGAGCGGGCAACCATGTCCAACCAGAAAATCGTCCCGCTTGATGAGGTCGATCCGATGTCCTCGCCCTATTTCTCGTTGATCATCGTTCCCGGCGACAGGTGGCAGGGCTGATGGCGCACAACATTCCGGCCATCGTCATCCTGGGCAATGGCAGCCTGGCGACCGCACGACGTATCCAGCGTCTGTATCCCGACGCAGTGATCCACGGCCTGGCCGAGCGGGTGCAGGGGGCTGACAGCACCTACACCGAATTCGGCACCACCGTGCGTCAGCTGTATCAACAGAACACCCCGATCATTGCCCTGTGCGCGGCGGGCATCGTGATTCGCACCCTGGCACCGCTGCTGTTGGAGAAGGGCGTCGAACCGCCGGTGCTGGCTGTGGCCGAAGACGGCAGCGCGGTGGTCCCGTTGCTGGGCGGGCTGGGTGGCGTCAATGTCATGGCCCGCACGATTGCCGCAGGCCTGGCGGTCAACCCGGCGATCACCACCAGTGGCGAGCTACGTTTTGGCACCTGTCTGCTTAATCCGCCCAGCGGCTATGCGCTCGGCGATCTGGAATTGGGCAAGCGCTTCGTTTCCGATCTGCTGTCCGGCGAGCAGGTGCGCATCGAAGGCGACGCGCCGTGGCTGGCTCAGGCGCAACTGCCCGAAGACCCGCAGGCCGAGCTGGCGATTCACGTGGGCCATGCCTTGCGTACGCCGTCGGCCAACGAGCTGCTGATCTACCCGCGTAACGTGCTGGTGGCGGTGGACGACTGCTCGCCCGAACTGGCCGCTCAGGTTCGTCAGGCCTTGTGTGAGGCGCGCATTGCCGCACCATCGTTAGCCTGCCTGTTGGCAGGCGAGCAACACATGGCCGATGCCCTGCTGCATCGGGCAGCCGCAGCGCTGGACGTGCCGGTGCGCTTTGTCGCCGCAGGGTCGGCCAGTGAGATGGCGATGAGCGCCGTGCCGCAATTGCTGCCGCCCGTGAGTGGTGCAGGTATTGCCATCACCGTCGCTGCGCACCCTTTGGACATAAGCCATATCGGTCGCGGCCGTGGGCGTCTTGCCGTGATTGGTCTGGGGCCGGGCGCCGCGGACCTGATGGTGCCTGCGGTCAAGACCGAACTGGCGCGGGCCAATGATGTGCTGGGTTATGAAACCTATGTGCGCATGGCCGGGCCTTTTCGGCCCGATCAGGTGCTGCATTGCACCGATAACCGCGAAGAGATGATGCGTGCCCGCCACGCCTTCGAACTGGCTGCGCAAGGGCGTTCGGTGGTTGTGGTGTCGTCGGGCGATCCGGGCGTCTTTGCGATGGCCTCCGCCGTGCTCGAAGCCTTGCATGAGTCCGATGATCCGCAGTGGCACGCCGTCGAGCTGGAAATCCTGCCGGGCGTTTCTGCGTCGCTGGCCACCGCCGCACAGGCCGGTGCGCCGCTGGGGCATGACTTCTGCGTGCTGTCGCTGTCGGACAACCTCAAGCCGTGGGAGATCATCGAAAAACGTCTGGATTTGGCGTGCCAGGCCGATCTGGCGCTGGCGTTCTACAACCCGATATCCCGCTCACGCCCTTGGCAACTGGGGCGCGCGCTGGAGATCGTCCGTCAGCATCGCACCCCGCAAACGCCTGTCACGCTGGGCCGTGATGTGGGGCGGCCGGGGCAGACCCTGCGCGTCATCACGCTGGGCGAGTTGACGCCGGAGCAGGTGGACATGCGAACGATGGTGCTGATTGGTTCGTCTCTGACATGCACCTTTCCTCGCAACGAGGGCGGGCACTGGGTCTACACGCCACGCTGGTACGGGGCAAAGCCTCAGAAATGAAGTAGTCGTCCTCGAACGTTTTCCCGCAAGGAGGTGGGAAAACGCTTAAAGCTATCGGTGACATGCTGCCTGCGATGAGACGTTCTGTCCCGCGCGCCCGTTGAATTCAATACCAATCAAACTGCACGCCCTGTAGTTCGTTTCCCGGTATCGCCTAGGTACTTTCCTTTGGCCTGTATCTACGGGAGCCTCAGGCGCGTGGCTGTTGCCAGCCCTTTGTAAGGTGTCGCTTTGTGCCATCAGCGAAACCATCCTGAACCGCCTCGGTGACCCAACCCATCTGTTCCAAGAATTCGCTAGTCTCGCCTCGGTCCATACGGACTCATGAATTAACGGACTAATGAAATGGAACAGGACACCCTCATGAACACTAACGAAACTCTGGATTACATCGCCGGCTGTGAACTGGCTGATGATTGTGCTGCGCAGGTAAAGGGTTATGCCGCCGCAGGCATGATGGCATTTCTCGGTGCCGATGTAGCGGACGCACCGGGACTGGATGAAAGTGGCGAAGACAAGGCCGAGGGAGGCGCGGTTGTCGCGAGCAGCCTGGTCGCCTTTGCCGAGGGCGTTTCGCGGCAAAACAAGAACGACGTCATGGAGTCTTTCCTGTTCGCGACCCTGGTCGCCAACAAGGCGTTCAGCCCTGAAACCCAGGGTGATCAGTGGTACGACAAATTCAACGAAGTACTCGCCAAGATCGGTTGGCTCTCCACTCATTGGAACTATGCACGGTATCGCGGCGCACAGCAGCGTTTCACGATGGATGAGGTCGGGCTCGAAATTCTGGGGTCAGCCGTCGCGGCTGCTGCATTGCCTGGGCCTGCTTCGCTGGCGATGCTGAAAGTGGCCGGTGACGCCATAGCCGCACTGAGGGCCAAAGAGGAGCCGTTGCGCCTGTTCGAAAGCCAGACCAAGGCACACCGGGGCGGCAACTTCCGTATCGCGTCTTGTGTTGAGTCGCAGGATGGCACTGTCAACCTGGCAATGGGCGCGGTTAAATTCCAGGCGGACAGCGCGGTTACCAATGTTCTGTTCTGGGAGTGGCAAAACACACACGTTGAAACCTGGCTAGGCGAGAGCCATCTGGTGTTCAACACCGCGTTCTATGCACGTCACCGTGAACTGATTCAAGACAAGCTGGGCAGCAACGCCAAGCGTGCGATTGAAGAGTTCGACATCTGACCGATTCACTTGCGCAGGCGTCAGTCGCCTCCGTGCTCTTGTCTAAAAAGGAATTTTTCATGGAGCATGAGTTGAAAAGTGCGGTGGTCGATGCGGGCTGTCTTTTGTTCTTTTCCGAACAGCAAGACCTCGCTGCGCAACAGGATGTGCTGGATTCGCTGTTGTATGTCCAGTTGGCCGCCTCGAAGAAACACTCGAAATTTGTCACCTTCGATAAGTGGAATGAAACCTGGCTGGCGGCGGCGTCGCGTTTTGGATGGGTACTGAGTGCCAACGAGCGTATCAGTGAGCCTTTACCGGACGGCACTGTTCATGCGGTCTGGAGCCTTGCCAGTGATCTGGCAGGCCGGTCAGTCGATGCGGCCCTGATGAAGTATGCCGAGTCCTTGGGCCGCAAGATCTGTTTACAGGTTCCCGAACACGAGGCGGTTCAGCTGTTGACCAGCGAGACGCTGAGCCGTGAGGCGATGCACGACGGGCACCCGCTGACCACTGTGTCGTTGCAGATAGGCTTTGTCTGCGCTGACCGAAACATGATCCTTACGCAGATCCGCTTGGCCACGTGTCAGTCGCTCACGTCAGGCTTGCTGTTCGACACGCTCGACCCCGGCCTGATCAAGGGTAACGTCACGTTGACGTATTACTCGATGCAACTGATTGAACAGGTGTATGCGACCTTTCGCAGCGCGTTCGATGTTGCCCTTTCAGGCAAGCGCGCCACACTCCTCAAGTCACTGGGGGAGCTGTCTCATGTCCGGCAGGGATGAAAGCCTGCTGGCGGGCTCGGATCTGGTGTCGTTTGCACAGAATGTGGCCCCGGACCTGCGGCAGGACATTCTCGACTGTTTGCTTTACGCGAAAGTAACCGCTGACGCTCGTTTCTCCTCTCGGCAGGCGTGGCGCCTTTGGCTGAACGCCTACCAGCAAGCACTGGCGTCTACTGGGGGGCTGCGCTGTGCAGACATCACGGACAAACGACTGAAGATCCACAGCTTCAAGGATATCCGCAAGCTCCCCTTGCCTGTTTTTCCGGGCGGCCTGGCGCTCAGCCCGTTGTACATCAGGTCTATCGACAGGCTGATGACCAGTGAGCATGCGCAGCTGTTTTTCAGCACATGGTTCAGTTCCGGCCGTTCAGAGAGCTTTCAGGTGATGCCATGCGCGATGCAGGACGAACACGAGGCTGTCGTTCTGTCGTGCGCATTACAGATGACAACGCTGGCGCTCAGGCCTGCGCTCTATTTCTGGCAAATAATGAGCGGGGAGATGCACGTGCATGCCGTGTGTACGGCGTTCAGATTCAGTCGTATGGGGTACGAGCCGTTTCGTCAGAGGGTTAACGAAAGGATTGCCGAACATGCAGCGCAGGAAATCATGCGTCTGTAACACGCAGCGTTTTATCCAGGGAAGGAAGACGTAATGACTGCTGATGCAAGTAATGCTGCTTATCTGGGGGCCAGCTCCAGTCTGGTTGCCTTTCTCCCGGGGCTTTCGGTACAGGCGCGCGAGGACATCCAGGATGTCCTATTGGACGCCCAGTTATTTGCCGACCGATTGAATGATTTCGACACGCAGTGGAGCAACTGGATGCATTACTACCGCCGTCGGTTGAGTTCGCGCGGACTGTGCCAGACAGGTCTGGTGGTGGGTGACTCGATGGTGGTCAGCTCTATCGACGACTTGCTGGAGGCCAGCTTCAAAATCGCCGGCTCGACGGGCCGTCAGCCCTTGGGGAGCATGGTGCAGCGTGCGTTCGGCGCGCTGGGTATCCGGGAAGCTGTAGAGTCCTATTTTCAACACGGCATCGATCAGGGGCGTCTGGGCAGCTTCCAGATCGTACCCTGCGAGCACTACGACTCGAACCGTATCCTGATGGTGCTTTGCAGCTTGCGTCTGACCGTCGATGAGCGTTCAGCGGGTGGTCGACGGCTGCTGTTCTTTTTCAAGGGCGGCAGTTATGTCTTCGACCTTCACGCCTATGCTGCATGCCGCGACGATGTGAAGCGTTATCTGAATGGCAAAGCCCGGAGTTTGATCAGGGAACTCGTTATCTGAACAGTCAGGGGACCAGATATCCCCTGACGCCGGTAAAGATGATTTGTGCTGCGAGTGCGCACACGAACAGCCCCATCAGGCGACTGACAATTTGCAGCCCTTGGTCGCCAAGGATGCGCTCGATCCGGTTGGAGAGGTAAAGCACGACGCCGACCGTAAAGCTGGCCAGTGCGATGCTCACGATAGCGGCGAACTTGTCGTCCCAGTGCGGCTGGCTGACACCCATGACAAGCAGGGCGCCAATCGTGCCGGGGCCTACGGTGATGGGAATGGTCAGCGGCACGATGGTCACATCCTGCTGAATGTTATCGGTCTGTACCGCCGATTTGCCCTGAGCCATGCCCAGCGCGGAAATGAACAGCACCGTGCCCGCTCCGATGCGAAAGGCATCCACGGTGATGCCAAAGACGTCGAAAATCACCCGCCCGAACAGGTACAGCAGTACGCTGGACACCAGGGTCGCCAGGGCGACTTTCCAGGCCAGGCGCTTTTGCTCCTTGCGTGAATGGCCACGTGTCAGGCTGATGAAGCAGGACAGAACGAAGAATGGGCTGTAAAGCACCAGCATCTTCAGGTAAACGCTGGACAACACATGGAGCATGGCTTGGGCTCTTGGCGGCAGGTGACGGCCAGAGGAGTCTATCAGGCACGAGCCTGACTGACCCTGGCGTTGTCAGTTTTGCTGGTAAAGTTCGCCAGCCGAGGTCAGCCCGCGCACTTTGTCGCGTTGCGCCACCCAGTGCTCGACCAGCTCACGCAGTTGCGACAGCTCGATAGGCTTGGCCATGTGTCCGTCCATGCCCGCTTGACGTGCGCGATCCTTGTGTTCGGTCAGGATGTGCGCGGTCAATGCCACGACCGGTGTGCGCACGCGCTGATTGCCGACTTCCCAGGCACGCAGCTGTTCGGTGGCCGAGAAACCGTCGAGTATCGGCATTTCGCAGTCCATCAGCACCAGATCGTAGCGCTGCGCTTTCATGGCACGCAGTGCTTCTTCGCCGTTACTGGCCGTGTCGGGATGCAGGTTGAGTTTGCCCAGCATGCCGCGGATCACCTTGGTCGAGATGCTGTTGTCCTCGGCCACCAGAATTCTGAAATCGCTGGGCACGCGAACCGGCATGTTCAGCACCGGTGCCGGATTGATCGGCGTAACGCCCTTGTTCAGTTGCGTCAGTTCATCAGCCAGCGTGGTCTTGAGCGTGTAGCCTGCCACCGGTTTGGCCAGGATGCGCTTGATGCCGGCATTACGGGCAATGATCTTGCTTGGCGCATTGCTGATGCCTGTCAGCATGATCAGCAGGATGTCGTGGTTGAGGCTTGGGTCTTCCTTGATCTTGGCGGACAGTTGCATGCCCGTCATGCCCGGCATGTTCTGATCCAGCAGCACCACGTCGAAGTAATCCCGCAGGTGCGCCTTGGTGCGCAACAAGGCCAGTGCTTCCTTGCCGGACGCCACGGCACTGACGTTCAGGCCCCAGGCGCTGCATTGCTGCACCAGCACCTTGCGGCACGTGTCATTGTCGTCGACCACCAGCACCCTGGCATCTTTCAGCGGGCTGTCGAGGTCGACGATGGGTTGTTCGAGCAGTTTGGCGTCCAGCGGCAAGGTCAGCCACAGGGTATTGCCCGGCGTGCCGCTGTTCTGGATGCCGAATTCGCCATCCATCAGCACGATCAGTTGCCGCGCAATTACCAGCCCCAAATGGCCGCCCAGCTTACTGCTGGCCAGGAAGTTCTTGCTGTGCAGTTCGGCGTGCAGCAGAGCATCACGCTCCTCGTCCGACAGCGACTCGCCGGTGTCCTGAACGGAGATGCGCAGCCGCGGCGTGCCTGACTTTGTGGCATCCAGCGCCACGGCCAGCAGAATCTCGCCTTCCTCGGTCTTCTTCAGGGCGTTTTCCAGCAGGCTCAACAGTGTCTGGCGCAGTCGGGTCGGGTCGCCGCCGATGACGCGAGGCACTTGCGGCTGGATCAGGCTGATGAGTTCGACCTGTTGCTGCTCGGCCTTGGCGCGGAAAATGTTCAGGCAGTCCTCAACCAGCGCGCCGATGTCGAACTGCACATCGTCCAGCTCGATCTGGCCCGATTCAAGTTTGGTGATGTCGAGGATTTCGTTGATCAGCGTGAGCAGTTCGTTGCCCGCACTGTGGATGGTTTGCACGTAATCGCGCTGCTTGACCGACAGCGGCGTGCCCAGCAGCAGTTCGGTCATGCCCAGCACGCCGTTCATAGGAGTGCGGATCTCATGACTGATTTTGGCCAGAAATTCGGCCTTGGCGTTGATTTCGGCGGTGCTGGCGGCCTGATCGCGGCTGAGGCTGAACCGGTCTTCGGTGATGCTGCGATGTCGCTCGCTCAAAGCGATGCTCATCAGCAGTCCACTGACGCAGAATACGCACAGCAGGGCCAGGATCAACCATTGCGGCGGCACCAGACTCAGCCACAGCAGGCCGGGCAGCACCACCATGTAGCCGATATTGAAGGTGATCATGCCCAGCACGAACAGGCGCGCCGAGCGGTAGCCTTTCTGCCAGTGCCACACCGAGACCGCCAAAATGCTCAGTGTGGTCATGGAAACCAGCACGAAGGTCAGGATGTTGATAGGCAGGTTGTCGTCGAGCATCACCAGCAGCGCGCCGATGCCCATGAGGACAGCGTTACCCAGCAGCAGGCGGTCCAGCACTTTCACATTGCGATGCACAAAGAAGCAGTAGGTGTAGATCAGTCCGGCGATGGCGGCCATCAGCAGGGCGAGATGGGCACCAGGCGTCTGTGAGATGTGCCACGATTCAAGCGGGCTGAGCAGGTTGAGCAGCAACAAGGCGCTGAGTGCCAGCAGTGCTTCACAGGCCGCCAGCCAGAGGTTGCTGCGCGAACGTGTGTGTCCGTAACGGGTCAGGTTTTGAACGATCAGCATGGCGAGCGCACCGAACAGCAAGCCGAACAGGAACGGCTCGGTTTCGTCGGCCGCGCTTTCGACGGCGGATTCGAGCGTGATGCTGGGGCGCATTTGCTGGGTCGATACCAGCCTGAGGTAGATGTCGAGGGGAACGCTGCTTTGCGGGACGGTCAGCAGGAAATCGTTGGAAGGCAGCCGCTGATCCTGCTTGGGCACCTCGTTGCCGGTGCGCATATAGTCGACGATACGGTCGCCATCCATGACGTACATGTCGGCGCTGGCAAGATCCGGTGCGAAGATGCGCAGCAATTGTTCGTGTTGGGTCGGGTGCAGCCGGTAGTGCAGCCAGACGGCGCTTTGTCTTCCGGCGGCAGCGACCCGTTCAAGTTCAATGGGGCTGAACTGATTCTGGTAACGCGCCGAACGGATCTCATCCAGATCCAGGGAGGCCTTTTCATCGAGCAGCGTAGACCAGCCCGATCCATGATCGGCTTGCGCCGAGAGCATGAAGAGCAAGGTCATCAGCCCCACGGTCGAGGCTATGGCAATCCTGAGCCAGCGCACAATGAAATCCCTTCGTGAGTGAATAACCGATAACACTGCGTAGCGTCGGGTCAACCGGCCAGCCTCCGGGTTCAGAGGCTGGCCGGGCTGTTTATTCCTGACTTTCACCACGCTCACGGGCAATGGCACGGTAGCCAATGTCCTTGCGATAGAAGCAACCTTCCCAATCGACTTTAGCCGCCAGCGCGTAAGCGTTTATCTGAGCGCTGCCCACGCTGTCGCCCAATGCTGTAGCACACAGTACACGACCGCCACTGGTGACGACACGGCCATCCTGCAGGGCGGTGCCTGCGTGGAAAACCTTGCCGTCCAGCTTCGCCGCTTCGTCCAGACCGCTGATTGCTGCACCTTTGGCGTAGTCGCCAGGGTAGCCGCCTGCTGCCAGGACGATCCCCAGGCTTGGGCGTGGATCCCATTGGGCTTCAATCTTGTCCAGCGCTTGTGCCAACGCCGCCTCGACCAGCAGGACCAGGCTGGACTGCAGACGCAGCATGACTGGCTGGGTTTCCGGGTCGCCAAAGCGGCAGTTGAATTCGATCACTTTCGGGTTGCCCGCTTTGTCGATCATCAGACCAGCATAGAGGAAGCCTGTGTAAACGTTGCCTTCCTCTGCCATGCCCCTGACGGTCGGCCAGATGACCAGATCCATGACGCGCTGATGAACGTCCGCGGTGACCACAGGTGCAGGGGAGTAAGCGCCCATACCGCCGGTGTTCGGGCCGCTGTCGCCATCGCCGACACGCTTGTGGTCCTGACTGGTTGCCATCGGCAGCACATTCTTGCCGTCGACCATGACGATGAAGCTGGCCTCTTCGCCATCGAGGAACTCTTCGATCACGACACGCGAGCCTGCATCGCCAAAGGCATTGCCCGCCAGCATGTCGCGGACGGCGTCTTCGGCTTCGCTCAGGGTCATCGCAACGATAACGCCTTTGCCGGCAGCCAGGCCGTCGGCCTTGATCACGATCGGTGCGCCTTTTTCGCGCAGATAAGCCAGCGCCGGTTCGATCTCGGTGAAGTTCTGGTAGTCGGCGGTCGGGATCTTGTGGCGTGCCAGGAAGTCCTTGGTGAACGCCTTGGAGCCTTCAAGCTGCGCGGCACCTGCGGTAGGGCCGAAGCAGTCGAGGTTGCGGCTGCGGAACAGGTCCACAACGCCCGCCACCAGTGGCACTTCCGGACCGACGATGGTCAGCGACACGTTTTTCTCGGCGAAGTCAGCCAGTTGCTCCAGCGCCAGCACGTCGATCGCGACGTTTTCGCACTTGGCCTCAATGGCGGTGCCTGCGTTGCCGGGGGCGACGAATACTTTTTCTACGCGTGGATCCTGAGCAACTTTCCATGCCAGTGCGTGTTCACGACCGCCACTGCCGATGATCAAAACATTCATGTCAAAAACCTCGATGACGCTGATTCTGGGAGGTAGCGCGGCAGTTCATCGTCAGATGACCCCGCGGTACGAGGTCGCAATGGCGTAGGTGTATGCAAGGCGGATGGAGCTTCGCTGAGCGGAGTTGCCTCCTGGCAATGAGCATCAGCGGAGCCCCATCCAACGCAGCAGACGCCTGCGGCAGTGCGGCCGTTTCCTGAGTTAGTGGCGGAAATGGCGCATACCGGTGAACACCATCGCGATTCCGGCTTCGTCCGCCGCCGCGATGACTTCATTGTCGCGCATCGAGCCGCCTGGCTGGATGACAGCGGTGATACCCACCTTGGCTGCATTGTCGATGCCGTCGCGGAACGGGAAGAACGCGTCGGACGCCATGACCGCGCCCTGAACCTGCAGACCGGCATGTTCAGCCTTGATGGCGGCAATGCGCGCCGAGTTCACGCGGCTCATCTGGCCCGCGCCGACGCCGATGGTCTGGCGGTTCTTGGCGTAGACGATGGCGTTGGATTTGACGTACTTGGCGACTTTCCAGGCGAAGATCAGGTCGTGGATTTCCTGCTCGGTCGGCGCACGCTTGGTCACGACCTTGAGGTCGTCCGCAGTGATCATACCGATGTCACGGCTCTGCACCAGCAGACCACCGTTGACGCGTTTGTAGTCCCACGCCGGCGTGCGTTCGCTCCACTGGCCGCACGTCAGCAGTCGCACGTTGGCTTTGGTGGCCACGACAGCCTGAGCTTCGGCACTGACGCTTGGGGCAATGATCACTTCAACGAACTGGCGCTCGACGATGGCCTTGGCCGTTTCGGCATCCAGCTCGCGGTTGAACGCGATGATGCCGCCAAACGCCGACTCGGTGTCGGTGGCGTAAGCCAGCTCGTAAGCCTGGCGAATGCCACCTTCCTCGTCCGGGCAGACCGAGACGCCGCATGGGTTGGCGTGCTTGACGATCACGCAGGCTGGCTTGACGAAGCTCTTGACGCACTCCAGTGCGGCATCGGTATCGGCCACGTTGTTGAACGACAGCTCCTTGCCTTGTAACTGGGTCGCGGTCGCGATGCCCACTTCGGCAGGCTTGGCTTCCACGTAGAACGCCGCGCTCTGGTGCGGGTTCTCGCCGTAGCGCATTTCCTGGGCCTTGACGAACTGGGTGTTGAACGTACGCGGGAACTGACTGCGGCCTTCGGTGCTCAGGGTTTGCGCGGTCTGATCCACGCCACCCAGGTAGTTGGCGATCATGCCGTCGTAGGCAGCTGTGTGTTCGAAGGCCTTGAGCATCAGGTCGAAACGCTGGGCGTACGTCAGGCCGCCAGCCTTGAGGCTTTCCAGCACTTGGCCGTAATCGCTGGCGTTGACCACGATGGCGACGTCTTTGTGGTTCTTGGCGGCGGAGCGGACCATGGTCGGACCACCGATGTCGATGTTCTCGATCGCGGTCGGCAGGTCACAGCCCGGCTTGGAGACGGTCGCTTCGAACGGATAGAGGTTGACGGCCACCAGGTCGATCGGATTGATGCCATGCTCGTTCATGATGGCGTCGTCGATGCCGCGACGACCCAGAATGCCGCCGTGGATCTTGGGGTGCAGGGTCTTGACCCGGCCGTCCATCATTTCAGCGAAACCGGTGTAGTCGGCCACTTCCACTGCCGCGACGCCATTGTCCTTGAGCAGTTTGAACGTGCCGCCAGTGGACAGGATCTCGACGCCAAGCGCTTCAAGCTCGCGGGCGAATTCAAGGATTCCGGTCTTGTCGGATACGCTGATCAAGGCGCGGCGGATCGGCAGGCGGGTAGTCTGGTCGGTCATCTCAATTTCCATCAAAAGCAAAAGGAGTCAGCAAAAAAAGGCGACCGCTGTCAGGTGGGTCGCCTTTTCTGTTTTGAATGCTTAAAGCAGATCGTACTGTTTGAGTTTCTTGCGCAGCGTGCCGCGGTTTAGGCCCAGCAGCTCGGAGGCCTTGGTCTGGTTGCCCTTGACGTAGTTCATCACGCTTTCCAGAAGCGGAGCCTCGACTTCCGACAACACCAGGTTGTAGACGTCAGTGACGGATGCGCCTTCGAGGTGGGCGAAATAATTGTGCAACGCCTTTTCGACACTGCCGCGCAGGGTCTGGCCCTCTTCGCTCGGCGTGTTCAGGTGTTGTTTCAAATTGACGTTGTCGCTCACGGGTGTTGTTCCACTCACTAAAGTCTCGGTCATCATCGTCATGCGGCCACCTCTTTATCATTCTGGTTATCCGGGCCCTTGCAGCCTTGGCTGAAGAACTCCCGAACGTTGGCGCACTGTGCTTCCGTCTCTTCCAAACGATTGAATCGGGCGCGAAACTCCCTGGCGCCCGGCAAGGTTGCGAGATACCAACCGACATGTTTGCGTGCAATGCGCACGCCCATCACATCGCCATAGAAAAGGTGGAGCGCTGCAAGATGCTCTAGCAGAATGCGTTCCACTTCGTCGGATTCCAGGACCGGAAGCTTTTCGCCGGTACGCAGGAAGTGTTCGATCTCGCGAAAAATCCACGGTCGCCCTTGGGCGGCCCTGCCAATCAATAGTCCGTCCGCGCCGGTGGCCTGTAGCACGTACCGGGCTTTTTCGGGTGAATCGATGTCGCCATTGGCAAACACCGGGATCGACACCGCCTGCTTGATGGCGGCAATGGTGTCGTACTCGGCATCGCCGGTGTAAAGATCGGCGCGGGTTCGTCCGTGGACCGCCAGCGCCTGAATGCCGGCCTGCTCGGCGATCTTTGCCACGGTAAGCCCGTTTTTGTTCTCCCGGTCCCAGCCGGTGCGTATCTTCAGCGTGACCGGCACATCGACCGCCGCCACGACGGCGTGCAGGATATCGGTCACTAACTGTTCGTCTTTCAACAGCGCTGAACCCGCTGCCTTGTTGCACACCTTCTTGGCCGGGCATCCCATGTTGATGTCGATGATCTGGGCACCCAGTTCGACATTGGCACGCGCCGCGTCCGCCAGCATCTGCGGATCACCACCGGCGATCTGCACCGAGCGGGGCTCGGGATCACCTTCATGGATCATGCGCAAACGCGATTTACGGGTGTTCCACAGGCTCATGTCACTGGTCACCATTTCCGATACCACCAGCCCGGCCCCGAGTTCTCGGCACAGCTGACGGAAAGGCTGGTCAGTGACACCCGCCATCGGGGCGAGAATCAAGCCGTTCTGCAATGTATATGGGCCGATGCGTACCGCCGACATAGCCTTACCTATAGTGGGGCCGAATCATCCGCAGGCCGTGTAAAAAACCGTTTCACACGGTCTGCAACGGGTCGTCCAGCCAGTTGCCTGAGCAACCGTCAGACCGAGCCGAGAGTTTGAAAAAGGGTTGGCATGATACCCGCTCTCGATGACTGGATAAAGGCTGAATTGGATAAAATCTGAACAGTTACGTTCTTGTCACCAACAGCCCTGTTCTAAAGCGATTGGCGCTTCAAAATCGTCGATCTTGCGGCCTTTAGCCTCGAAAGTCGGAAGAGGGGCTCGCTGTCACAAGGTCATCGCGTCGGGCACAAGGCTTATTCGGGTGAGCGAAAGTTCAAGCTGTAATTCACGGCCTTGGCGCCCGGATCGAGGATGTCCAGCGCAATATGGATGGGTGTCTGAGGTGGCATTTCTTCCTTGCCCGCCATTTCGCCGCTCAGGTACTCACTCGGTTTGAACCGACGACTGGCAATGAGCTGACCACCGGTATCGGCGAATCGCAGCTCCAGCAGGGGAAAGGGCTGAGAAAAAGGCGCACGGTTGTAAATGATCGCGTCCACGATCAGGGCGCCCTGAAAGTCGGGGTGACTGCGTACTACCAGATTGCTGCTCTTGAGTTGGGAAATGTCGACTTTTGACGGCACTTTGCACCCGATCTGCGGGCAGAGCTGCTGAAACCAAGGCCGATACTGGTCTTGTCGCGCCAGTTGATCGAAGTGGTACCAAACGTACTGCGCAGCCAGGCCTGCCACTGCCAACAGAATCAGTACGCCCCACATCAGGCGGCGACCCCAGCGCGGTTTGGGTCGTTGCCAGTCCAGTTGCAGCGGATCGTCGGTGAGGTCCAGCAGGGTCTGGTCTCGCACGGCAGGCTCGTTTCGCGCGCGTTTGCCGCGCGAGTCAGGCTCTGGCTCGTCGTGCGTGTCGTCATCTTCGTCGATGTCGTGGTCATCGACCGCCGACCAGCGCTCGACCTTCTCTGTCTGCGGCTGTTTGCGCAGGCTGATAGGCGGCGCCATCGGCTCGTCATCGTCCAGCGGGCTGTCAGCCGAAAACGAGGGCTCGGTGCGATCGTTGTCATGAAGGGGGGCGGGCGACGTCACCTGTTCCGAATCGTCGATCACATGCGCCTGTACTTCGGGCAAATGGCTGACGTCATCGTTGTGCAGCGTGTCGACCCAGGCCGCGTCGTCGGTCTGTGGGGTGTCCCGATGGGCTGTCAGCATGCTGTCGTCGTGACGCGTGTTACGTACAAACGTATCCGAGCGCTGATTATCGCGCTTTTCCAGGCGAGCCAGCTCTTCGTCCAGATTCAGGTTGTCCAGGTCCATCTCGCTGACCTGCCAAGTGTCTTCATCGTCTTGCTGAGGCTGGCTGTGCGCGAGGCGCGGCGGCTGCACAGGCTCGGCAACCGGCATTACCGGCACGACGGGCACAACCGGCACGGGTGTGTCAGGTACGGCAGGCTCGACGATCAACGGCTCGCTGGCCTGTGCCGGCTTTTCGGGCTCGTCAACGCCTCGCTGCTCAAGCAGTTGTCTGGCGGCATTGAAGACCTGCAGGCACGCTCCGCAGCGCACCACGCCGCGTGCCACGCTCAGTTGTGCGTGGCTGACTCGGAAACTGGTCTGGCAGTGGGGGCACTGGGTGACGAAACTGTCGGTCATGCGGCGGTCCGGTTCAAGCAGCGGTTAACGGCGACGGCCCGTGATGCGTACCCAGCCATCACGGTTTGCAATTGGGTCCAGATCAAATGTAGCCGCATAGGCAGCGGCCACTTCCTCCCCTTGCTCGGCGAGGATACCGGACAGCGCAAGACGCCCGCCCGGCTTGACCAGTTCTGCCAGTTGAGGAGCCAGCGATACCAGCGGACCGGCCAGAATATTGGCGACCAGCACGTCGGCGGGTTCGCGGGGCAGGTCTTCGGGCAAGTAAAGCGTAAAGCGTTCGGCGGCGATGTGGTTGCGCCCGGCGTTGTCGCGTGAGGCTTCCAGCGCCTGAACGTCGATATCGGTACCGACGGCCTGCTCGGCGCCCAGCAACAGTGCGGCGATGGCCAGAATGCCCGAGCCGCAACCGAAGTCCAGTACGTTGCAGTGCTTGAGGTCCTGGCCGTCCAGCCACTCCAGGCACAACGCGGTCGTCGGATGGGTGCCGGTGCCGAATGCCAGGCCGGGGTCGAGCAGAAGGTTTACGGCGTCAGGCTCGGGGGCCGCATGCCAGCTTGGAACAATCCACAGGCGCTCGCCGAAACGCATGGGCTGAAAGTTGTCCATCCAGCTGCGTTCCCAGTCCTGGTCTTCGATGACTTCGCTAGTATGTTCAGGCAGTTCGGCGTCGGTCAGCAGGCGCAGGTGCGCCAGCGCCAAATCGGCGTCGGTGTCCGCTTCGAACAACGCCAACAGGTGGGTGTGTGCCCACAGTGGCGTGGTATTGAGTTCGGGTTCGAAAATCGGCTGGTCTTCAGCGTCCATGAAGGTCACGGACACCGCGCCGACTTCGAGAAGGGCGTCTTCGTAGGTTTCGGCTTGTTCTGGGCTGATGGCGAGACGGACTTGCAGCCAAGGCATGGCGGATTACCTTCGATTCAAAAATAAGTGCGGGCTTGACCGCGAGAAGCGGGCAAGTTTACTTCCAAGCGGTGCAAACAACAAAGCCGCATCACTGCGGCTTCGTCGTTCTGAAACACACTGGCTTATTGATTGGCCAGTTTGTGTTCCAGGTAGTGGATGTTGACGCCGCCTTCGCAGAAGCCTTCATCACGGGTCAGATCACGGTGCAGCGGGATATTGGTCTTGATCCCGTCAACCACGATTTCATCCAGGGCATTGCGCATGCGAGCCATCGCTTCTTCGCGGGTCGCGCCCCAGGTGATCAGCTTGCCGATCAGCGAGTCGTAGTTCGACGGCACTTTGTAACCGCTGTACAGGTGCGAGTCGACACGAATGCCGTTGCCGCCCGGTGCATGGAAGTGCTTGACCAGGCCAGGGCTTGGAATGAAGGTTTTCGGGTCTTCAGCGTTGATCCGGCACTCCAGCGAATGGCCCTTGATGACCACGTCATCCTGGGTAAACGAGAGCTTGTTGCCGGCGGCGATGCTGAGCATCTCCTTGACGATGTCGATACCGGTGACCATCTCCGAAACCGGGTGCTCCACCTGAACGCGGGTGTTCATTTCGATGAAGTAGAAGCGGCCGTTCTCGTACAGGAACTCGAACGTGCCTGCACCGCGGTAACCGATGTCGACGCATGCTTTTACGCAGGCAGCGAATACGTCTGCGCGTGCCTGCTCGTCGATGAACGGTGCCGGTGCTTCTTCCAGTACCTTTTGGTGGCGACGTTGCAGCGAGCAGTCACGATCACCGAGGTGAATCGCATTGCCCTGGCCGTCGGAAATGACCTGGACTTCCACGTGACGCGGATTGGTCAGGTATTTCTCCAGATAGACCATCGGGTTGCTGAACCAGGCGGCCGCTTCGGCGCGGGTCTGGGCAGCGGCTTCGATCAGGTCTTCTTCCTTGTGAACCACGCGCATGCCGCGACCACCACCGCCACCGGCGGCCTTGATGATCACCGGGTAGCCGACTTCACGGCCGATGCGCAGTGCGGTGGCTTCGTCTTCAGGCAACGGGCCGTCGGAACCCGGCACGGTGGGCACGTTGGCGCGCTTCATGGCGTCCTTGGCCGATACCTTGTCGCCCATCAGGCGGATGGTGTCGGCTTTCGGGCCGATGAAGGCAAAACCCGATTTCTCGACCTGCTCGGCAAAGTCCGCGTTTTCTGCGAGAAAGCCATAGCCTGGGTGAATCGCCGTGGCGCCAGTCACTTCGGCGGCCGCGATGATTGCAGGGATGTGCAGGTAGGACAGATTGGCTGGCGCAGGACCGATGCAGACGGTTTCGTCCGCCAGGCCCAAGTGCATCAACTCGCGATCTGCCGTGGAGTGTACAGCGACGGTCTTGATGCCCAGTTCTTTACAGGCACGCAAGATGCGCAAGGCAATTTCGCCGCGGTTGGCGATCAGAACTTTTTCCAACATCGCAGGCTCTCCCCGGTTCAAACGATAGTGAACAGCGGCTGGTCAAATTCAACCGGCTGACCGTTTTCTACCAGGATGGATTCGATCACACCGGCTTTTTCAGCCGTGATGTGGTTCATCATTTTCATTGCTTCGACGATGCAGATGGTATCGCCGACCTTGACGGTCTTGCCCACTTCAACGAATGCAGGCGAAGTCGGTGCCGGGGTGCGGTAGAACGTACCGACCATTGGCGACTTGACGACGTAGCCGTTCAACGCAGGGGCTGATGGCGCTTCGGCGGCAACTGGTGCGGCAGCAGGAGCAGGCGCAACGGGCGCGGCCATCGGAGCCGGTGCTGGCGCGTAATACGGCTGCGCAGGCGTCTTGCTGTGGCGGCTGATTCGTACGGACTCTTCGCCTTCACGAATTTCCAGTTCGTCGATGCCAGACTCTTCCAGCAATTCGATCAGTTTCTTGACTTTGCGAATATCCATCAATCATCAACTCCCAAGGGGTCTGTCAGTCGGTTCGGTAGCCGGTTCAAGCCATGAGGTCAGCTTCTGGCTGCGCCGTTCATGGCCTGGAACTCACGGCCAGTTGTTCCAGGGCGGCCTCCAGGGCCAGTCGGTAACCGCTGGCGCCAAGGCCGCAGATCACTCCCACAGCGACATCTGAAAAGTAGGAGTGATGGCGGAAAGGTTCGCGCTTGTGCACGTTTGACAAATGCACTTCGATGAATGGGATGCTCACTCCCATCAGCGCGTCACGTATTGCCACACTTGTATGCGTAAAAGCCGCCGGATTGATCAAAATAAAATCCACGCCTTCATCGCGTGCAGCGTGAATGCGGTCGATCAGTTCGTACTCGGCGTTGCTTTGCAGGTACATCAGATGGTGGCCAGCGTCGCGAGCGCGCTGTTCCAGGTCCTGATTGATCTGGGGCAGGGTGATGGTGCCGTAGACCCCCGGTTCCCGAGTGCCCAGCAGATTCAGGTTAGGTCCGTGAAGAACCAGAATGGTCGCCATGTGTGTAGTCCTTTTATTGTCTGCGAGCGTTTACGCCCGGCGACTATGCCGGAAGGGCAATGGACTGTCCAGTTAACTACAATAGGCAGCACGATGAGCGATATTCGCGCAAAGTTTGTGACTCAAGGGCTAGGTTTGGTCATTTGCTCCATTCAGACGCTCAATCAGCGCCGCAGCGTCGATTTCCCCGACGACCCGAACGTTTTGCAGTTCTTCGCCGCTTTTACTGAAAAAAAGCAGCGCTGGCGGGCCGAACAGCTTGTAGCGATCCAGAAGCGCGCGTTGCTCTGCAGTGCTGTCAGTCATGTCGAATTTGATGAGTCTGTAGCCCGACAATCGAGCGACAACGCCGGGGTCTGGCAGCACTTCATGTTCGATGACCTTGCAACTGATGCACCAGTCGGCGTACCAGTCCAGCATCAAGGGCTTGCCGTCGCGCTTTGCTTCATCGAGCACGCGGTCCAGTTCTGCGGAGGTGGTGATGGTCTGCCAGCTATTGGTGGTCAACGCTACCGCACCGCTGCTGGCCGTCGCTTGCGCCCGGCCCAGCGGGCGTGTGGGGTCGGTCTGGCCAGTGAATGCGCCGTACCAGCATGCCAGAGCGTAGACCAATAGAAACAGCCCGAGGAGCTGGGCGAGTTTTTGACGGTGCGTTTTTTCGGTGAACTCCAGCGTGCCCATGAACAGCGCGACGCCCGCGCTCAACAGGCCGACCAGCAGCAAAGTGATCTGACCCGGCAGAACGCGACTGAGCAGGGCGATGGCCAACCCCAGCAGGAGCACGCCAATGGCGTTCTTGACCGTCACCAGCCACGGCCCGCTTTTAGGCAGCCAGGCCGCGCCGCCCGTGGCCACCAGCAGCAGCGGTGCGCCCATGCCCAGGCCCAGTGCGAAGAGTTTCAAGGCGCCGCCCAGGGCGTCGCCGCTGGCGCTGATGTAAAGCAGGGCGCCCGCCAGAGGTGCGGAAACGCAGGGCGATACCAACAGGCTGGACACCACGCCCAGTACGGCAGCGCCCCACAGCGAACCGCCTTCGGTCTTGCCCGCAATCCGATCGAGCCGGTTGCTCAGGCCTTGCGGCAGTCGCAGTTCGAACAGGCCGAACATGGCAATGGCGAAGATCACGAAGAACGCCGAGAACGGCACCAGCACCCAGGCCGATTGCAGACGTGCCTGCAGGTTGAGACCCGCGCCAAACATGCCCATCAGCGCGCCGAGCAAGGCGAAGCAGACGGCCATCGGCAGCACGTACGCCAGTGACAGGCTCAAGCCGCGCAGCCCGCCTACCTGACCGCGCAGCACCACACCGGACAGAATGGGCAGCATCGGCAGGACGCAAGGGGTGAAAGTCAGGCCAACGCCTGCAAGAAAGAACAGCGCCAGCTCTTTCCAGCTCCACTCGGTCTTGGGGACGGACGCTGATGCTGACGCGGGCGGATTAGCCGCCACATCACCGATATCGATGCGCTCGGTTTCAGGCGGGTAGCACAGGCCTTTGTCGGCACAGCCCTGATACGTCACCGCCAGGGTGAAGGGGCGCTCTTCGCCGGGCTTGCGCGGCAGATCGATGTCCAGAATGCCGTGATAGACCTCCACATCACCGAAGTACTCGTCGTGTTTCTGCTCGCCTTTGGGCAGTTGTGCCTCGCCCAGGCCGATGTCGGCGGGTTCGGTGCGGAACTGGAAGCGATGGCGGTACAGGTAATAGCCGTCGGTGGCGACGAGGCGCAGTTTGATCGACTGCGGTGTGGTTTCGATCAGGCTCAGTTGAAAGGCCTGACGGACGGGCAAAAATTGCTTGCTGTTATCAAGCGCAGCGCCGCCCAGGGTGGGGGCTGGGCGACTCTCCAGCAGACTCGCTCCGAAGGCGGGCAAGGTCAGCATCAACAGCATCAGGCATAGCAAGCGGCGCATGGCGGTCCAGAATCTCTGAGCTCAAAAGTCAGCGCATGATAACGGAGTGCTTGGCTGCGTGCTGCTGCAAGGATTGTAAGGGCCAATTTCAAGACGATTCCTACAGCTTTTTGGCGCAGTGATTACCTGTCTGACGAAAAGCTGCCTCCTGATTCCTGCTCGTAGAAGGGCGGTATTGGGTGTTTGTAGGTGTCCAGCCAGCGCTGCAGGCTCAGGTCGCGCTCGGAGGGCGTGCTGGTTTGTCGAATCGTTGACGCTGCCGCGCCGCTGGCCTGCAGTTGCAGCCAGGTTTCGGTCTGGCTCTGACGCTGAGGCCGTTCGCGTGGCGAAGGGGAATCGTCTATCGCCAACGCGTTCGACGACAGTGCAATCAGCGCGGCACCGCACATAAGCAGTTTGTTCATGGTCGTACTCCGTGTGTTTGACGGCCATCTTGATCGAGCACCGCTGTCGCCTGCGTTTTCAAGGCCGCAGGCCGGGTGGCGGCGACCTTGAGCTTTTCTGCACGAGCGGTCGCGTCGGTGATCTGCGCAGGTGTCAGGCCCGCTCGCGAGGCCAGTTGGGCGGCCTGTTTCCAGTTGTCCTGATAAATCAGCAGGGTGACCAGATTCACGGCTGCCAGCGTGTCTGCCTGTTTGAGTTCCATTGCGGTCAGAAACTGGAAGCGCGCCTGCTCAAGCTGCAACTGGTTCAGGTAGACCACGCCCAGGTCGTTGCGAATCTTTTCGTCGGTGGGCTCCAGTTTGCTGGCCCGCAGCAAATGCTGCTGAGCCTGGACGTTATCGCCGCGTGCGGCAGCCAACTGGCCCAGCCCGTGCTCACCCTGCGCCGCTCGACAGGTGCCGAGCAGGCTGCGGTACAAAGGTTCTGCTTCGTTGCTGCCAAGCAATCGCAACACACGCGCCTTGCGCAGGCGCACTTCCCCCAGGCTGTCCGGCAGGCTTTCCAGGTTGGCAAGGCTGGCGTGCAGTCGGCCTTCGTCCGCCATGTTCTGCGCCAGGTTCAAGGCGAACTCCTGATCCGAGGTCAGTTTGGGGCAACTGTTACCCTGGCTCGATCCCTGCGTCCACGGCATGCTGCCATCACTTGCGCAACCGCTGAGCATCAACAGACCGAGTAGGGTAATGACTGTTTTCATGGCGTGTCTTCCTTGAATAACGTGAGCTTCAGCCGCCCAACGCGCGACTCAACGCGATAAAGCTAGGGCCTGCCAGTACGATCAGCAGGGCCGGAAACAAAAACACCATCATGACCACCGACATCTTCGCCGACAGCTTGGAAATGTATTCCTGCAAGCGTGTATGGCGTCGATCATCGATCAGTTGCTTGAGCGTCAGCAGCGATTTCAGCGCGCCGCCGCCCTGGTGAATCAATTGGTTGAGGATCACGCAGGTGTCGCTGAACTCATCCACGGCCAGCAGAACCGAGGCCTTGCGCAACTCCTCGCCCAGTTCAAGGCCTGAGTCGACGCGGGTCAGGATGACGCGAATCTCTTCGGACAGGACCGGCAACAGGTCCTTGCCTTCGCTGCTGAGCACCCGCAACGCCTGCTCCACGGCCATGCCGGATTCGAACAGGATGCGCAGCAAGGGAATGAACGTTGAGATCTCGACGACCACCTGTTTTTGGCGGGCTTTGGCATACGCCGCCAGCACGCGTTTGGGCAGTATGTAACCGATGCACAGCGCAAAGATGGGCGCGACCAGCGGTTGCGAAACCTCTTTGAACAGCAGCATCTGAGCCAGCACCACCACCGTCACCAGCCCGAACGGGACGCCGATCTGGCAGGCTGCGTACAACGAGCGCTTGCTGGCCCGCCGCCAGCCGATCCGGTTGAGCAGCAGTTGGGTTTCGCTGTCGAGGCTGATGGTGCGCTGGCCAAGGCGCGTGTCGCCCAGCAGGCGCAGCCAACTGCCGATGCGGCTTTCCCGCACCGTCTGGCCCTGTAGACGTTGAACCACCAGCCGTTCGCTGCGCCGCTGGCGGGCAATGTTGGAAATCGCCAGCAGCGCGGCAGCCAGCAGCATCATTGCGCAGAGCAGAATGGCCATTTCAGATACTCCGCAACATGCGCCAGAGCGCCAGACAGCCCACCACTTGCAGAATGAACGCGGCCATCAGCAGGGTTCTGCCGCCGCCATCGTTCCACATGTGGATCAGGTAAGTGGGGTTGACCGCCAGAAAGTAACCGGCCATGCCGACAGGCAGCAGGGCCAGCACGATTGAGGTCATACGCGTTTCGCCGGTCATGGCGCGCAGTTGTCGGCTGGCCTGTTCCCGCTCGCGAATCAGCCGGATCAGGTTTTCCATCAGTTCGCTGGCGTTGCCGCCATAGCGGTGGTTGACGCGCAAGCCCAAGGCGAACAGATGAAACTCGTCTCGCTCATACAGTTCGGCAAAGTCCCGGGCGGCATCCGGCAGGCTGACGCCGAGTTGCACGTTGCGTTCGATGCGGCTCATGCCGTCCTTCAGCGGCTGGTCTGCGGCTTCGATCCCGTGCAGGACCGCGTCCGCGAGGGTTCTGCCGGATTTGAGGCTGCGCACCGTGTGGTCAAGCAATTGTGGCAATTGCTCGACCATACGCCGCACCCGCTTGTGGTAGCGCCAGGACACGAAAAGTCGCAGTAGCATCGGCATACCGATCAGTCCGGCCACCGCACCGAACCCGTCAAACAGCGCGTAGCCGATCACAATGGTTGCCACCCACGTCAGCAGCAGCAGACGCACTCGCTCGGTAGGATGGCCAAGGCCTGCGCGCAGGAAGGCCCGGTCCAGATACACCCAGCCCGGCGTTACCGTGGCCGGTTGCACCTGCCCTGCAATGAGGCGCTCCATGACGCGCTCGCTGTCGCTCCGGCTCAAAGCCAGCAGAAACAGCCAGGCCGAGGTGCCGAGCAGCAGCACGGCGATGATCGCCAGCCACAATGACGCACTCATGTCATGGCCTCCTTCGTTTCAATAGCCGGGTCGCAGTTTTTCGCCCGCGGCGTGCATGGCCTCGCGCTGAAACCCGATGCCGGTGCGGCGATCGAGACGGAACAGGGTGTTGGTGACGTAGACGTCATCGCGAATGCCGACCACTTCCACCACCTCGCTGACCGCACGGCGTCCGTCTGGCAGGCGGGTCAACTGGATGATCACGTCCAGCGCGGCGCAGATCATCTGCCGGAGGGTCTTTTCCGGAATCTGCCGACCGGTCAGGCCCACCAGGGTTTCCAGCCGCAGCAGCGCATCCTGCGCATTGTTGGCATGCACCGTGCTCATCGAACCATCGTGACCCGTGTTCATGGCCGTGAGTACGTCCAGCACCTCGACGCCTCGAATCTCGCCAAGAATGATGCGGTCCGGGCGCATCCGCAGGGAGTTGCGGATCAGGTCGCTGGCGCGGATTTCACCATGACCTTCGGCGTTAGGCGGGCGGGTTTCCAGGCGCACCACGTGCGGGTGGTTGAGCTGCAGTTCGGCCACGTCTTCGATAGTCACCAGGCGCTGATGCGTGTCGATCAACTGGCTGAGCACGTTAAGCATCGTCGTCTTGCCGGTGCCGGTGCCGCCGCTGACCAGCACGTTGCAGCGCTTGCCCACGGCCTCGGCGAAGAAATCGAAGATCGGCTGGTCGATGGTTTGCATTGCCACCAGGTCAGCGCTCTTGAACATTTCCCGGCGAAATTTCCGGATCGACAGGCACGGCCCGTCCAGGGCGATGGGCGGGATGATGGCATTGACCCGGCTACCGTCGGGCAGGCGGGCATCCACCATCGGTGACGACTCGTCGAGCCTGCGTCCGAGCGGGGCCAGAATGCGCTGCATGACACGCTCGACGTGGTGTGAATCGATGAAGCGCAGGTCGGTGTGATGCAGCACCCCGTCACGCTCGACGAAGACCTTGTTGGGTCCGTTGACCAGAATCTCCGTGACCGAGTCATCACGCAGCAGCACTTCCAGCGGCCCGAAACCGGTCAGCTCGTCGACCAGCTCCTCTGCCAGGCGCTCCATTTCATAGCGTGAGATCGCCAGTCTCAGGCGAGCGACATATTCGGCGACCTTGTCGATGACAAACTGGGCCAGGACCGGGCGTGACCCTTCCAGCAAGTTTTTGCCGCTCTCCTCGATGCCGTCGATGATGTAGCGATGCAACACCAGTTTCAGGCCTTGACCGTCATCGGCACTGTTTTGTGAACGCGACGAAATGCCAAACAGTTTTTCGGGCATTACCTTTTCTCCCACAGACGGGCCAGCCAGCCTTGGTCAGGCTTTTCATAGGCTTCGGAGTTGTGCGCCAGGTGCTCGCCCAGTTTGCGCAGGCCGGAACACAGCGCATCCCGCGACGCCAGGTCGAACAGGGTCACGCCCTGGTTCTTGGCGTTCAGGCGCAACTCCGGGGCGTAGGGCAGCACGGCACGGATGGGCAGGCCGAATGTCTTGCCGATGGTCTCCGAGTTAGGGGCGACCGCGCGCAGGTAGCGGTCCACCAACAGCCCGGCATGCTGCAGCTTCATGCCTTTTTCGCGCCACAGGGTCAGTACGTTGAGGTTGCGTCGACAGCCCATTACGCTTTGGTCCGAGTACCACAGCAATTGGTCGCAATGGCTGACGAGCGTACGCAACGCCTCGCTGTCCGGCTGGCCGACCAGGTTCACGATCACGTGTTGAAAGTGCTGACGCAAGGCGCTGAGCAGCATGTACAGCTCGGCGGCGCTGGATTGCTCCAGATGATCGTCCGCTTCGGTGTAGGCCAGGATGCGCAAGCCACTCTGGTGGGTGGTAAAGGCGCTGTCGATCAGGGTCGAGTCGAGCCTTCGCAGGTGGCGCAGGGCGTCGCCGAAGCTGAATGACGATTCCAGGCCCAGCATGGCCAGGCTGTCGCCGCGTGGCAGACCCAGATCCAGCAACAGGGCGCGTTGTCCGGTTTTTTGCACCACCATCGCCAAGTGCGTGGAAATCAGTGCGCCGTCACCGTCGCTCTGCGCGCCATACAGCATCGACAGGCCGCTCATGTTGGGGTTGGGTGCTACGGCGGGCAGACGTTTGCTCAGGCGACGAACCAGACCCGCCACTTCGCTGGAACGCGAACCATACGCCACAAAATCCCTCGCCCCTGCACGCATGGCGTTGAGTACCAGCTGGTTATCCATGCCGTCGCCCAGTGCGACAATTGCCAGCATTGGCTTGGCTTCCAGGGCGCCTTCGATCAAGGCGCTCTGGTTCATCAGGTGTTCGCGGTCCAGCCCCACGAACACGACGCTGGCGAACGTGACGTCCACCAGCGCCAGCAGGTCATCCAGACTCCCGCTGCCCGCGCTGACCACTTGGCCCAGCGAGCCGAGTGCGCCTTGCAGCCATTCAAGGTCAGTGGTGTTGCGGGTGATCGCCAGAAACGTCTGGCTCAGGCTCTGGCTCATTGGGATAACCCGTCGCGGCGGTCGAAATCGCCGTTTTCAAGGAAATACATGCGCAGAAAGCTTGGGTCATAGTTGCGCAGGCCTTCGCCCGGCAGTGAGGGCAATTGCGCGTTGGCGGCCAGCGGCTGAACGAGGTGCGGTGTGACGATCATCAGCAGTTCGCGTTCTTCGCGCTGTATCTGCGAGCTGCGAAAGAACGCCCCCAGGATCGGGATATCGCCCAGTCCGGGAAACTTATCCACAGACGACACATTGCTGGAGCTGATCAGGCCGCTGACCACGAAACTTTCGCCGTCCGCCAGCGAGATGCTGGTGTCGGTGCGGCGAATGTTCAGGGCCGGAACCGTGGTGCCTGCGATGGTAATCCCGGCGGTAAAATCCAGTTCACTGACCTCAGGGGCGACCTTGAGCAGAATCCGGTCACGGCCGACCACGGTGGGAGTCAGGGTCAGGCGCACGCCGAACTCCTTGTACTCAATGGAGATGCCGTTGCCTTCGCCGTTGGGCACCGGCACCGGGAATTCGCCACCGGCCAGAAAGCTCGCGCTTTGCCCGTTCAAGGCCACCAGGCTCGGCCGCGCCAGGGTATAGGCAAAGCCGCTGTTCTCCATTGCGTTGATCATGCCCAGCACTTTGCTGCTGCCGCCGCCCCAGACAATGTTGAACGTTTCGTTGTTCAGCGCAATATTCGGTCGGGTGGCGCTTACGGAGCCCGGCGTCACGTTCACCCCCGGCACCGTACCGGGGCCGCCGAACAGGAAGTTGTTCGAGCCTTTGCCGAAGATCGAGGTGCTGGCCTCCTTCAGCTTGCGGCGGCTGACTTCGACGAAGCGAATGTCGGTCTGCACCTGGCTTGGCAGTTGGGCATCGGTAGAAGGCAGGGGCTGTGCATCGACCATCGACGCCGTTGCCCGGCCGCGCACGAACACCATGCTTTGGCGCGGCGCCTTGGAACACGCGGTCCAGACCATCAGGCTGGTGGTGCCGGGCGACACCCCGGTCAGCAGAAAGCCGTCATCGCTGCTGACGTGTACATCGGCCACTTTCGGGTCGCCCACGGCGATGCGGGTGATCGCCACGGGCGACTGGACGTTCTGTTGCACACCCTGACTCACTTCCACGACTGCCGGTAACGCTGCCAGCCCGTCACACGGGGCGGACGCAGCCCAGATCGATTGCGTGGACAGTGCAGTCACCATCAACACCAGCAGCGTGCGTTTTGTTACTGGCACAGAACAACAGCTCATCAAAGGCAATCCTTGCTCAATCAGGGAGTTTGTTGCGTGATCGTATTACCGCGTATGACCTCGACGGCATGTTTTGCTTGGGGCGTACCGGCTTGTGCAGGCCCGACCTTGGGGCTCAGGCTCAATTGGCTGAACGTCACCAACTGGCGATTAGCCGAATCCAGCCGTTCAGCCGCCATGCGCGTAGTGCTCTCACTGGCCCAGTAATCCTGCAGATTGCCTTCCGAGGCGCTGCGCACTGCCAGGCGCAGTACGCCGCTCTGGGTGGCGAGCATCAGACGGCCGAGCAATGCCTGTGGTACGGCGACGACCACCGTGCGTGCCGTGACGCGGCGCTCTTCCTGTTTGATGCGCTCATCGGGGCTGACGGACTGAACCGGCTTGCCGTCAAGGTCGTTGCCTAGCAACTCGCCCACACCCAGGACGCGTAGCGCAGGCACCACCACTTGACCTGAGCGATGGAGATTGTCGGCGTCGTTAGGCAAATACAGCAGCACATCCACGTAGTCGCCGGGACTCAACTGGCCGGCGGCGCTGGTCACTTCATCCACTGACAGCGCCAAGGCACGTTCCTGCGGGCGGATCATGCGTGCCAGCGTGCCCCCGGCTTCGAAACTGCTCTCGTTCAGCCAGCTGCCAGCGGTCAGGGTGCGCCAGCTGGTGCGGCCCACGACCTTGTCAATGGTGTCGAAGCTGCCTGCCGGGGCGACCTTGAGGTGCTCGACAGTAAGGTCTTGCGCCGTAATCGACGCGTAGGCTGGAACGTTGCGGGCCAACACCACGACGCTCTGGCGCATGGCGTCTTCGACAGGCACTGGAGGCGGTGAAGGGGCCTGGATCGCCTCGACTGTTTCCTTCTCGACTGACGGAGCGGCCACAGCAGGCGGCGCTTCAGGTTGCCTGCTGACAATGATCCCCAAATACCCGGCGACTACGGCCCCGAGCAGAAACAGCACAGCGAGCACCATGGTAATACGACTGCTCATGGCAACTTTCCCTTTGTCATCGCACAACTACCCGGCCCACTGCGTGAACGCGCAAGAGGGCAAGGATGAACTCATCCGTTTCGTTCTATGAAAGTAGCTCAACGTGTTCAGAACGCCATCAAAGGGCTTGCGAAAGTACCTTGCACCTTTGTCGGATTGCGTCCTCAAGCATGCTCGATAAGTGCGCTGTCATCCGGGCGTAACCGCGATTCAGCCTGTGCTCAGTCGGCTGCTTATTACTTTGCGACTAATGCTTTATTACGATTGTGGGTTTAAGAATTGGGGACAATGCTGTAGATGCAGACGGTTTCACATGTGTTGCGCATGTCGCGCCTTTCCTGGGCGCAAGGAGAAATAAGATGTTCCTTACAGTGCTTTATGTGCAGTGTTACACCCGGATCAGTTCGTTCATCAAGGACAGGGAGGGGGCGTCAGGTATTGAATATGCGCTGCTGGCGGCGATGGTAGCGGTGGCGATTGTCGCGTTTGTGCCTACTATCAGTGGGAAGGTTTCCGCATTGTTTGCTCAGATCCACGATGCGCTGTGATTTAAGCGGTTGTTGTCCGTGAGGCTCTTTTTCACTCGTGGAAATCTGGATATCCTGCTTGCGACGACTCATGTTTAAAGGTGTTCACAATGGCCGTCCAGCCTACCCGCCAGCAGTTGCTTCTGGTTGATGATGAAGAAGACGCCAACGAAGAGTTGGCAGAGCTGCTCGAAGGCGAGGGGTTCTGCTGCTTCACGGCATCGTCGGTCAAGATGGCCCTGCAGCAATTGACCCTTCACCCCGACATCGCATTGGTCATCACGGATCTGCGCATGCCCGAGGAAAGTGGTCTTCAGTTGATCAGACACCTGAGGGAACACACCTCGCGCCAGCACCTGCCGGTGATCGTTACCTCCGGCCATGCTGACATGGACGATGTGAGCGACATGTTGCGGTTGCAGGTGCTGGACCTGTTCCGCAAACCCATCTACCACGTGCGCCTGCTGGAAACCCTCAACAACCTGTTTCCCGAGCCGAAGATCTTTCAGGTTCAGTGAGTCAGTGGCTGACCGTTTTGGCGGACGCAGCGTTTCCTTAACGGTTTACCTGATCGTGTCAGCGTAGAGCGTAGGAACGATCATTAGGGGAGCCTCAATCCACCACGCTGAATTCCACCCGCGCCGTCTGACCGCTTTCGTCGAGCACGCTCAGTTGATAGCGCCCCAGCCGGTTCAGGGTCGGGGCGAAGTCCTGCTGGTTGTCGGTATCTGCTACCTGCGCGCCATCGATGAACCACCATCGTCTGCCACTGCCGCCCAGCGCCGAGAGCTTGAGGCGCAAGGTCTGTAGGCTGCCGGCGGGCAGGCGCAGGTGGTCGCCCTCGCGTACGCCGACGATGCTCAAGGGCGGAGCGAGGTTGAGGTTCTGCGGCGGGCAGTCAGGGTCGGCGGCGGGCAGTCGGGCCTCGCGGCGCTCGGCTTTGGGCAGCCAGGGTTCCAGCGGCGCAGGCCACACGGCGATGTCGTGTGGCTGAGCATCCGGGCAACCGGCCGCGACCCGCAATCCCTTGGCATTGGTCCAGATTCTCTCCTGCAATCCCAGCCCCAACGGTTGATCGGCGGCTTGCAACGTAGGCGGCGTGGTGCCGTCCAGCGTCCATGCAAAGCGTTGGCGACGACAGTTCGGGTCGCTCTTGCTCATTGGCTGGCCCAGCGGCCAACAGATGGCGGCCACCCCCACATTCATCGGCACCGGCTGTACCGGCGCGGCGATGCCACGCTGACTGTCTCGATTGACCAGCACATCGTGTACCTGGAGCATCAGAGGCGCTGCCGAGGCCAGTCCGAATTGTCCAGGCACCGGTGTGCCGTCCGGCCTGCCGATCCAGACACCCACCAGAAAGCGCGGCCCGACGCCAATGGCCCAGGCATCCCGAAAACCATAACTGGTGCCCGTCTTCCAGGCCAACTGTGGACGCTGAACCAACTCGGCACGCGGGTCGATGTCCGGCCGTGACTGACCGCTGAGAATCCGCCGAACAATCCACGCCGCCCCCGGCGACATCATGCGCCGCTCGCGCAGGCGGTCCTGTGGTTGCAAGCGCAGATCGGCACTGCGTCCGCCGCGAGCGAACGCGCTGTACCCGGCCACCAGTTCTTCCAGCCGGCTGCCCGCGCCTCCCAGAATCAGTGCCAGATTCGGTTCGGCCAAGGGCGGCAGGGTCAGCGGGACACCGCCATTGCGCAGTTCGGCGGCAAAACGTTTCGGTCCGTACACTTCCAGCAACTGCACCGCCGGCAGGTTGAGCGACATCGACAACGCGGAACTGGCCGCTATCGGGCCGCCGAAACCGGTCGAAAAGTTGCCCGGGCGATAATCGCCATACCGACGTGGCACATCCTGCAGCAGCGATTCGGAGTGAATGAGCCCGGCGTCCATCGCCATGCCATACAAGAACGGCTTCAGCGTCGAGCCCGGCGAACGCAGTGCGGTGATCATGTCCACATGGCCGAAGCGCTTGGCATCATTGATGTCGACCGACCCTACATAGGCGCGCACCGCCATTGTCTCGGCCTCGACCACTAGAATGGCCGCTGACGTTCGTTCCGGCAGACGTGCGCGCCATCCCAGCAGCAGGTCTTCCATCCGCCGTTGCAGACTGGCATCCAGCGTGGTGCGGATCAGTGGCGGGCTGTTCGGACGATTCAGGCGACGGGCCAGCAGCGGGGCAAGGCTCGGTTCCTGACGCGGCGCCAACCACAGCGGTTCTTCAAGCGCCTCGTCCACGCTGCTTTGCGGCCACACCTGAAACTCGGCCAGACGCCTGAGCACCTTGTCCCGCGCCACTTGGGCCCGTTGTGGATGACGATCCGGGCGTAGACGGCTTGGTGCCTGCGGCAACACCGCCAACAGCGCCGCTTCGGCACGGGTCAGGTTGTGTGGCGACTTGCCCAGATACGCCCAACTGGCGGCGGCCACCCCTTGCAACGTGCCGCCGAACGGGGCGCGATTGAGGTAGATGCCGAGGATCTGGTCCTTGGACAGGTGCCATTCCAGCTGTGCCGTGCGCCACAATTGGCGCAATTTGCCGAGCATCGTGCGTGAGTGTGGGTCGAGCAAGCGTGCAACCTGCATCGACAGCGTGCTGCCGCCCGACACCACCCGCGCACCGCTGACGTTCTGCCAAGTGGCGCGCACCAGCGCCAGCGGGTTCACGCCGGGGTGGCTGTAGAACCAGCGATCCTCATAGGTCAGCAGCGCTTCAAGGTAGTACGGCGACACCTGCTCGTTGCTGACCGGGTAGCGCCACACGCCGTTGGCATCGGCAAAGCGCCACAACGGCGTGCCGTCCTCGGCCAGCACCACGCGGGCCAGATCGTCCTTGGGCAGTGGCAGGGGCCAGATGCGGTCGGCCAGCCAAAGCAGGGCGATCAGCAGCAACACCACGCAAATGGCTGCGCGCAGGCATCTGTACAGGCGTGAATGTCGCAACGAGCCCGGCGCAGGTGTTCCGGGCTGGCTCAGGTTGTGCATCCATCGCACAAGAAATTCAGGTTTCAATGCAAAGAGCCTTTATCATCCACGGAACCTGACACGCCTGGCGACAGCCAAAGCGCACAGATCATTTTATTCATGGCCCCAATCAGGATGGACATATGCAGGTAGAAGGCTTTTTTGAATGGCTCGGGCAGGCAATCGGCGCGGTGATCCGCTTCTTCGTCGATGGCCTGGCGTGGCTGTTCAATGGATTCACCCACGCGGGCGGCAACTTCGTCGACGGATTGTCCCGCACATTGGGCATGGACACCTCGCTGATCAGCATTGTGGCACTGGTCATCGGGCTGATGCTGCTGTATTCCGCCGTTCGGGCTTTCATGCGAGCGTCGATTGTCTTGGGGATCATCTGGCTGGCACTGGGCCTGTGGCTGCTGAGCTGGATCATTCACTGATTCAACCCGTCACCCTGCAACGTGCCCCTGCGCAAGCGGGCACGTAAGGCAGATCACTTGCCCTTCACGACCATCTGCGCAGGCGCATCACCCAAGGCCTGCCAGTTAGGACGATACATCGACTCAACCTGCGGCGGCGGCACACGGTAAGTGCCTGGCGTCACGGCGCGGGCCAGGTACAACAGGTGCACACTGGTGCCACCGTTGATATCCAGCGCGGCCACGTAACGATCGCCCCGATATTCCTGATGCTTGATGCCGGCGTTTTCCATCGACTCGCGAATGGTTTTCACCTCTTCGCTGGCGTCTGCCAGACTGGCCGAGCTTTGTGCCAGGTTCTGGTTTTCCAGCTCAAGCCCTGCAGGTAGCAGGTCCACCACCAGCGCATCCGGTACGCGCTGACGCGCATTGACTTCAAGATGCACCAGCACCAGTTGCCCGGTTTTCAACGCGCCGACGTTCAGCGGCGCGCCGCTCAAGCTCAGGTACTCGCGGCGAATGCTGAGGTTCTCGCCACCGGCAACCGGTGCCTGAGTCGGGTAACCCGATACAGTCAGTTGCTGGTACAGCGGATCGCTGCCTTCGTTGTGGACCGAGAGTGGCGACGTCAGCAGCGGGCCGTCGAGTTTCAGGGCGGGCTGTTTGTTGCTCAGGTCGCGTGTTTCAGTGCCGCTGGTGAGTTTCGCCGCCCAGTCCTTGTCCGGCTTGTTCAGCAGGTTGCGACCGGCCAGGAACAGCGAGTTGCTTTCCTGAGTGGACAGGTAGCGATTGGCAGCCACTTCATCGGCCAAGGCAAAGAGGCGGTCATCGCGCTTGTCCTTGGCCATGTCGTTTTCTTCCAGCAGCGCCAGAATCAGTGCCTGGTCACGCAACGAGCTGCCATAGTCGGCCAGCCATTCGTTCTTGCGAGTGATCGCCAGACCCGCCGTCAGGGCCAGGTCGGCACGTGGCTTGTCGCCCATTTTTTCCAGGGCGACGGCCAGTTGCACCAGCGGCAGGCCGGAGCGTGCGTCGCTGCGGCGGTCGAACAGGCTGCGCAGGGCCGCCAGCGGCGCCTGCTGACTGCGCGACAGCACCAGACCGGCATAGGCCTGAACGGCAAAGCGGGTGTGCTCGGCGTTCTGGCTGTAGTTGACCTGAATCTGACCGGCATCCTGCAAGTAACGCAGCAGGCGTTCGTTGGCTTTCTTCAGCGAGTCCGGCGCAACGGCATAGCCCTGATCACGTGCCCGCAGCAGGAAATCGGTGACGTAAGCGGTCAGCCAGTATTCTTCTTCGCTGTCCGAACCCCACAGCCCGAAGCTGCCGTTGTAACGCTGCATGCTCAGCAGGCGCTCGATACCGATTTCGACCTTGCGCTTGCGTTCGGCGTCCGGCTCGCCGGTCAGGCCCAAGCGCTTCAACGTAGCGGCATCGGCATACAACGACGGGTACAGGCCGCTCGCGGTCTGCTCCAAACAACCGTAAGGGTAGGCTTTGAGGGCCCGAATCTGCTCGCCCAGGTTCAGCGGCGGACGACTAGACAACGACAGCATGGCTTCGCGGCCGGCAGGCTCGAAGGCTTCCAGCGCTCCCTCGGGCAGGCTCCACGGCTGATCGTTCAGGGTTGTGCGGTAATGCTTGAGCAGGGCCGGGTAGGCCGGACGCACGCCGACGGTCCACTCCCGCGAGAAGGCAGGCAGGTTTTCGCCCGGCAGGTTCAGGCCTTCCACCAACACCTTGATCTTGCCTTGACCCAGACCGCCTTGCGCCAGCACCGGTATTTTCAGGGTGGCGCGTTGGCCTTGCTTGAGTTGCAGCGTCTTGAGCTGATCGCCACCCGGAATGCTCAACTGGTCCTCGGCACTGATTTTCACGTCAAGCTTTTGAGCGGTGCCCGACAGGTTCGAGACGTCCAGCGCGACCGTGGTCTGGTCGCCACCGGCCAGGAAGCGCGGTGTCGACAGTTCGGCAATGATCGGCGCGGCGACCACGGTCTTCGCTTCGGCCATGCCATAGCGATCTTCAGTCCAGGCCTGCGCCATGACGCGCAATTCGCCGTTGAAGTCTGGAATGTCCACGCTGACTTCGCCTTCACCGGCGTCGTTCAGCGTCACGGGCGCACTTTGCAGGGCAACGATAGTGACGCTGGTGTCAGGGCGTTTGCCGCCCTTGGCCAAGGCGTCACCACCAAAGGCTAGGCTGGCCAGACGACCCTGACCGGCTTCGATCAACTGACCATAGACATCCAGTTGGTCGGCACCGTATTCCTTGCGACCGAACAGGCTGGCGAACGGATCAGGCGTGGCGTAACGGGTGATGTTCAGAATGCCCACGTCCACAGCCGAAACCAGCACATGCACCTGTTTGGGCACGCTGCCATCGGCGTTTTTCGCAGCGACCGTGAGTTTCAGCGGTTGCTTGGGACGCATCTTCTCTGGCGCAGTGACGGTCAGCGCCAGCTTGCGCTGCGAACGGTCCAGCGGCAGGTGCAGAACGCCGACGGCGCGCTTGGGCGTGACATTGGCTTTGCGCTCACCGGGACGGACCACCAGTGCGGTGACGTACAGGTCATGACGTGCCCACTGCTTGTCCAGCGGGATGTCGAACGACTTGCCTTCGACCGGCACGTCTATTTCCTTCCACCACAGCGGGCCTTCGCTCGACTCGATCAGCAGATAACCCTTACCTGCGGCAGGCGGCGTCACTGTGATTTTGGCGGTGTCGCCATCGTTGTAGGCTGGCTTGTCCAGTGCGAGCTTGACCTGGTCCGGCCGGACTGCGCCGCCATCGGTGTTGTCCTGCCAGCGATAACCGGCCCAGAAACGCATGCTGCTGACCATGCCGGTGGACGGATCTTCCACCTCGACGCGGTAAGGGCCCCACTCGACAGGAAAGCTGATCTTGACCGTTGAGTCTTTCTTGAGGCTGACGGTTTCTTCGTTCAGGTTGAGGAATTTCTCGTTGAAGTGGTAGCTCCAGCCATCATCGGCCGAGTAGTTCCAGTAGTAATCGCGGCGCTCGCGAATCAAGCGCACCTTGACGTTGTCGGCCGCCAGTTTGTTGCCTGCGGCGTCTGCCATGACGATTTCGAATTCGGCCGGGCCGTCGCCATCGGTCTGGGCTTGGCCTTGACTGGCTTCTTCGCCGTACTCATCGTCGCCAGAGCTGCTGCCGAACAGCGCACGCACACCGGGCAACTGCTCTGCAGGCCAGATCGGTTGCACCAGCCGACGCGTGATCGGGCGACCGCCGGACTCTTGCAAACTGGCTTGCAGGATCAGTTGCAGCGGGGATTTGGCGTCGGCCCACTTGGTTTCAACGTCGAGCGTGGTATGACCGTTGGGGTCGAGAGTGACCGGCTCCAGATCGACGTCGTGCTTGAGGTCTTCTTCGGTGATCGAGCCGAACTGATAGCCCGGCAGCTTGGGCACCGCTTCACGAAGAGGGCGCACGTACACTTGGCCGGTCAGGGTATTACCCGACGCTGGCGCACCATAGAGGTAGCGGCCGGTAATGTCGAACTGTGGGTTATCGGCAGGTGCTACGGGGACGTCGCTGCCCTTGAGCTCCAGTGCCAGGCGCTCCGGCAGGAAATCCTCGACCTTGAATTCGTAAAGCTGCGGCTTGCCGTCACCCAGGTCGAACACCAGTTGCCAGCGCCCGGTCGGGGCTTCGTCGGCAAGCTGCAGTTGATATTGGTAGAAGCCGTCTTTGTCGGCTTCCCAGACGAACTTGCGGCTGACCTGATCGTCAGGGCGGCGCACTTCCACGGTGATCGGCTGCGGCTTGACGTTCTTGCCGTCGTTATCGCGCAGCAGGCCGTTGAGCAACACGGTTTCGCCGGGACGATAAAGGTCGCGCGGGCCGAAGATGAAGAACTGTAGCGGGTGCGCCTGAGGGCCTGATATGTCGAACTCGGCCAGGTCCAGCGCTGAGCTGTTCAGGCGCAGCATGCTGGTCTGTTCGTCCTTGTGCGCCAGTACGACCGCCGCCTTGGCAGGCAAGGGCAGTTGCGTGTGGCCGTCGCCTTCGGTCTTGCCTTGGGCAACCACCTTGCCGTTGTCATCGTAGACATCAATGTTGACGCCGCTGATGGCCTTGCCTCCCTCCAGCGCCTGGGTGAATACGTCCAGACGATTGCTGTAACGGTGGACCGACAGGCCGATATCGCTGAGGGTAAACAGGGTCGCAGGCTGTGAATAGCTGTAAGTGCCCGAGGCGCGCATGACGGCCAGATAAACGCCTGGCTGTTGCAGGGCCTTGATCCCTGCAATCGGCAGCAGCAGGGTTTCGCGGGTGTTGCGGGCAGGCTTGAGGTCGAAGCGGCCGCCGTACACCAGATCAGCCATCGGCAGCAGTTCTTCGGAGCTGTAGCTGGACAGGCTGGATGCGCCATCCCACTGCGCGAGGAAATTGGGCATCGAGTCCGCTTTGACGCGGAAGAACTCGACGTCGACCTTATCGACGTTCAGCGCAATCACCGGCAAGCCTTCGGCGAGTCGGGTCGGCAACAGGCTGCCACGGCTGGCAAAGCCTACCGAGGGTTGCAGGTCACGGGTTTCCAGACGACTGATGAACTCGGCAGCCAGTTTGGCTTTGTTGACGGCCAGCAATCCGGCATCGACGGTCAGCACCAGCTTGCGTTGCGGCTCCAAATGGCGCAGACGCAGCTCCATCAGGTTGTCGGACAGCTCCCATGCGCCATCGATTTTGCCGTTCTTGCTGTCCACCAGATGCAGTTTTTCGCCAAACTTTTGCTCCGGGTCCAGGGGCACGGAGAAGCTCACCGACAAGGTACTGGCTCCCTCGACCTGGATTTCCGACACATCGATGACCGTCAGCTCGCGGCCTGCGTAGCGCTTGCTCAGCGCGGCCAGGTCTACCTCAGGCTTGGGCTTCGTCTCGGCCGCTGCCTGGGTGGCAGGTGCTGTCGTGGACGCAGGTTTTTCAGACGTGGAGGAATCGCAGGCGCTCAGCAGCGCAAGCGCGCAAGCCAAAAACAGTCCTTTGTTGAACATTTGGGCACTCATCGACGGCAATTGAGAGGGGGCTGTAACAGGCGCGACTATATAACAATCAAGGTTACATTTATTACAAAGCGCGCAAATAGACGTTCGGATTGAGACAGTGTTCGCAGGTGGCTGGCACGCCAGATGATCGTGCCCACGCTCCGCGTGGATATGCATCGCAGGCAGGTCTTGCGGGTGCGTACTCCGGACGCGGAGCGTCCTGAGCGGCATTCCCACGCGGGGCGTGAGGAACGATCAGTGTGGGGGCTGATGGGTAAAGGTCGCGCAAATCTTCAGTCGGCAAACCCGCGCAGCGCTGGCTACAATGCGCGCCTTGTCAGGAGGCCTCATGTCCCGTTTGTTCAGCGATTGGCGCCATCGCCCCACCCATCGTCGTGTCTGGGCGCTGGCCGCGCCGATGATCCTGTCGAATATATCGGTGCCTCTGGTGGCGCTGGTCGACAGCGCAGTCATTGGCCATCTGCCGCATGCGCATCAGTTGGGTGCTGTGGCGGTGGGCGCGACGCTTTACACTTTTCTGGCCTGGGCGATGGGTTTTCTGCGCATGGGCACCACAGGGTTTGCCGCGCAGGCGGCGGGGCGCTCGGATGGCGCTGCGCTGCGCCAGATTCTGTTGCAAGGCCTGTTGCTGGCTGTTGGTCTGGCCTCGATGCTGGGCGTGATCGCAGTGCCGTTCAGCCAATTGGCGCTGAGCCTGATGCAACCCTCTGCTGATCTGCAACAGATGACTCTGGACTTCTTCCACATCCGACTGTTCGGCCTGCCTGCGGCGCTTGCGAGTTATGCGCTGGTGGGCTGGTTTCTCGGTACGCAAAACGCTCGAGCGCCTCTGGCGATCCTGCTGACCACCAACCTGGTCAACATCGCGCTCAACCTCTGGTTCGTGATTGGTCTGGACTGGGGCGTGGTCGGTTCGGCGCGGGCTTCGGTGCTGGCGGAATGGACCGGTGTCGTGCTCGGCCTGATTCTGGCGCGCAAGGTGCTGCGCGCCTGGCCCGGTCAGATCGTCTGGGCGGCGCTGAAGCTGTGGAGCAACTGGCGGCCGTTGCTGGCGGTCAACCGGGATATCTTCCTGCGCACCCTGGCGCTTCAATCGGTGATGTTTCTGATCACCGTCCAGGGCGCGCGGCTGGGCGACGCGACGGTCGCTGCCAATGCCCTGCTGCTCAACGGTCTGCTGCTGACTTCTCATGCGCTGGACGGACTGGCGCACGCAGTGGAAGCCTTGTGCGGCCACGCCATCGGCGCTCGAGACCGAAATACGCTGCGTCGATCACTGGTCGTGGCCGGTGGCTGGTCGTTGATTGCCAGCGTCGGGTTTGCGGTGTTGTTCCTGGCGGGCGGGCAATGGTTCATCCGATTGCAGACCGACATTCCCGAGGTACGCGAAACAGCGATGATTTACCTGCCCTATCTGGCGCTGATGCCGCTGCTGGCGGTCTGGAGCTATCTGCTCGATGGGCTCTTCATCGGTGCAACCCGAGCCCGGGAGATGCGCAACGCGATGCTGGTCAGCGCAGCGGCCATCGCGCCGGTCGCCTACCTTGCGTCCAGTCATGGCAATCACGCGCTATGGCTGACCTTTCTGGCTTTCACCCTGTTGCGCGGCATCAGCCTGGGGGCCGTTGCCTTGCGCCTGACACGCAAGGATGGCTGGTTCGCTCATTAACGCTTGACCGACACCGGATCCGGGCTGTTCACGAACATCACCACCTCGTCGATGACGGGGGCCAGGCTGCGCAATGGCTTGGCAAATGCGCCGACCAGCGTGCCGTGATTGGTGCGCGAAAAATACAGCTCGCGCACCGGCAGGCCTGCTTCCCGAAGCCTGGATGCCAAGCCGCCGGTGTTGCGTTTCGGGTTTACCTCACTGTCCTTGCTGGATGCCATCAGCAGGGTTGGAGGCGCGCCTTCGTTGATGTGGTTGATCGGTTGCGAGTCGCGTGGCGTATTGGGGTACAGGAATACTTGCTGGACCTCAGGGTCTTTTATGGGCAGGAAATCATAAGGCCCGGCCAGGCCGATCCAGCCACGGAGGGTGTTGTTGGACATACCTTCCTTCGCCAGCCAGCGTGGGTCGAGCGCCAGCATCGCGGCGTTGTAGGCCCCTGCGCTGTGGCCCATCACGTAAAGCCGATCAGGATCGCCGCCGTAGGTCTTGATGTGCGCCCGGGTCCAGGCCACCGCCTTGGCCGAGTCCTTGAGAAATTCCGGGTAACGGACTTGCGGATACAGTCTGTAATCAGCGACGACCGTGACGATGCCACGCTCAGCCAGTGCCCGGCCGACAAAGGCATAGTTGGCTCTTTCACCCTGGTTCCAGCTGCCACCGTAGAAAAACACCACCACCGGTGCCTTCTCAGGACGTGATTTGGGCGTGTAGATATCCAGCCGGTTGCGCGGTTCAGGGCCGTAGACCACGTTGGGAGTTTCATGAACGCCGCTGGCCGGGGTCAGTGTGTTCAGGACTTTAAAGACGGAACAGCCTGACAAGATCGTCAGCAAGGCACCGGTCATCAGCGTACGGAAAATCGCTCGGGTCATGGGGGATCTCGGTAAGGGGCTGCGGTTGGATCAGGCAGCCTAAGCTCGGACTGCGATAACGCTGCATAGTTACACCCTCACGTTACGTTGGGACGTGGGCTGCGGATCATCTCAGTCCGGCGAGTCGTCAGGCCGGTGCGGAGGCAGTTCGCTGTCGAGCACGATTCGCGGGCTGGTCAGGGTCACGCCATCGGCGTCGATTCTGACCTGACTGGCACCGACCTGTAGCGTCAGATCGCTGCCCCTGTCCAGGTGCAGCTTCGACCCGTCATCCACATGCAGTGTGTGCGAGTGGCCCAGTACTGCCTGCCAGTCGAGTTGCATCTGGACAGGCGCCGGGTCATGTCTGTTCGCTTCTGACCCCAACAGAGACAGCGGCGTCGAGGTGCCCGTTTGCAAGGTGGCGACAATCACCGGGTTGTCCGGATCATCGACCTTGAAGTGCGCCACCACCTGCGTCGCGCCGCGACACGAGAGATGTAACGCTTTAGTGACGGGCAGCCAGCACGTGGTGTAGCGCGCATCAATGTGCTGCGTGCCCCACTCAAACTGCACCTGCACGCGGCCGGATGAATCGCGCTGCTGCAGCTCGCCTGGGGCGCCCGTTATCCAGGCTCGCTGCAGTCCGGTAACGACAGACCGAGTCGCCGGGGCAGGCGTTCGGAAACCCACCTCCCACGGCACCGCCTGAAAGCGATTCAGGTAAGGCGTGTTCATCAAACCCGCTTCTGCCGGGCGCAGGTCAACGTGGTGCTCGACCTGAGTGATCAACCACATGTGATTCCAGTCACGCTCCGCAAGGCCGGCCAGAGGCAGCAGTAACCCGCTGTTCACGAAAGGCAGGGTGCTTTCGCCTTGTGCCCGCTGGTCCGTGCGGCTGCCCGGTGCATCGCTGCCCACGCGGATCACGGAAAACTGTGTGACGCCCGGCTGGTGGGCGAACTGGCGCCAGGGCGCGATAGGGGCGCGACGAAAACCGCGCAATCCCTCACTGAATACCAGCTCATGGCGGCGTCTGGAGTGATGGAAGTGATAGTGGATGTGCTCTTCGGCACATAGGCGCTGGATAAAAGAGAGGTCGGATTCGTTATGCTGAAAGCAGGTTTCACGCGTGCGGCATTGCGTCTTGAGATCGAATCGACAGCTTTCTCCCAGGCCATGTTCCTTGAGCACGAGTGCAATAATCTGTGTGGCACTCAGTTGCTGAAACACGCGCTGGTTGTAGCGGTGGTCAAGGCACGCCAGCCGTGGGCCGAGTGTCAGCCGGTAGCATGCAGGCCCCGGTCGATAGTGCATGCGGGTCGCGCCCTGAATCTGGCCGTGAAACCCTTGGGGGCTGCCGTTGAAACTCAGGAACGCAGGCATGTACATCAGGCTCGCCAGATCGATCTCATCGCCGCTGACTTCCAGTTCGAACTTGAAGGGCTGGCTGATCGCTTCGACGGCGCTGAAAAACCGGACGCTGAAATGACGACGCAGGCGCGCGATTTCCAGGCGAAAGAACGGTTCGCTGGCGGGGTCGGGCATGGGTGATTTCTCTACCTAAAATGCGGTCGGCGATTCTGGCGGAGAAGCGGGAGAGGTAAAGGGGGAGGGCGCAGAAAAGGACGTTGCCTACATCACATGCGGATAGGGGCTTACGCAGACAGCGGATGATCGTTCCCGCGTGGAAACGATCATCCGGCAGACGTCAGGACGACAGGTACGAAGAACGCGTCAGGCCCAGACGCAGAGCGTCGAGGAAGTAGGTGCGTTCGCGCGGGGTGATCTTGGCGCTGGCAACCTTGTCCCGGTAATGGGTCATCAGTTCTTCCGGCGACAAGTGCACGTAGCGCAGCATGTCTTCGATGGTGTCGTGGGTTTCGATGCCCGCGTGGTAAACGCTGCCATCCGGGTTCTGGTAGATGTTCACCGAGTCGGTGTCACCGAACAGGTTGTGCATGTCGCCCAGGATTTCCTGATACGCGCCGACCAGGAAAATGCCCAGCAGGTAGTCTTCACCTTCGTTCAACGGGTGAACCGGCATGCTGGTCTCGATGCTCTGCTCGTCGACGTACTGCTTGATCTTGCCGTCGGAGTCGCAGGTCAGGTCCTGCAGCACCGCACGGCGCACGGGTTCTTCGCCCAGACGGTGCAGCGGCAGGATTGGCAACACCTGGCCGATGGCCCAAGTGTCCGGCAGGCTCTGGAACACCGAGAAGTTGCAGATGTACTTGTCGGCCAACTTGTCGTTGAGTTCGTCCAGCACCTGACGATGGGAGCGCTGACGTGCTTTCAACGAGTTGTGCAGACGGCGGCAGACCGCGAAATAGCACTGCTCGCCCAAGGCTTTCTGCGCCAGCGTGATTTTGCCATCGGCGTACTGGGTCGCGATGTCGCTCATGTAGTGCGTGGCGCGCCAGTAGGTTTCGGTGACCATCTCGATGTCGGTCGGACCCAGCAGGTCCACCAGCCATTGCACGGTTTCCGGCAGGCTTTCCTTGTCGGCGATTTCAGGCACTTCGTCGTTGTGTTTCTCGACGTCGGTAACCTGCACCACCAGCATGGCGTGGTGAGCGGTCAGTGAACGGCCGCTTTCCGAGAAGATGTGCGGGTGCGGCAGGCCCTGCGCGTCGCAGAACTCCTTGAGCATGCCGACCACGACACCGGCGTAATCGTCCATGTCGTAGTTGATGGAACTGGCGTTACGCGAGTGAGTACCGTCGTAGTCCACGCCCAGGCCGCCGCCGACGTCGATGTGATCGACTGGCAGGCCAAGGTTGCGCAGTTCGCCGTAATAGCGGATCGCTTCCTTGAAGCCGTGCTGGTAGTCGGCCAGGTTGGCGATCTGCGAGCCCATGTGGAAGTGCAGCAGGCGAATGCCTTGATCCAGACCCGCCTTGCGGAAACGCTCGACCACCGACAGCAACTGGGCAGCCGACAGACCGAATTTGGATTTCTCGCCACCGGTGTCGGCCCATTTGCTCGACGCCAGGGAAGACAGGCGCACGCGCAGGCCCACTTGAGGCGCTACCTTCAGTTCGGCGGCTTCTTCGATGACCAGTTCGACTTCGGATTCTTTCTCGATGACGATGAAGACGTTGTGGCCCAGCTTCTGGCCCATCAGCGCCAGGCGGATGAACTCGCGGTCCTTGTAACCGTTGCAGACGATGGTGCCACCTTTTGGCGCCAGTGCCAGCACGGCCATCAACTCAGGCTTGGAGCCCGCTTCCAGACCGATGGACACGTTCTGCGTGGCGATGATGTTCTCGACCACCGCTTCCTGCTGGTTAACCTTGATCGGGTAGAGCGCGGTGTACTGGCTCTGGTATTCCAGGCGCGCGATGTTGCTGTCGAACGCACCGGTCAACTGACGAACACGGTCCTGCAGAATGTCGGGGAAGCGAACCAGCAACGGCAGCGAAAGGCCGCTTTTGCGCAGGTTGTCGACCTGCTCGTACAGGTCGATCGGCGAGCTGCCAGCCCCGTTGGGACGAACTTCAACGCGCCCGGCTTCATTGATTGCAAAATAGCCGGCACCCCAATGGCGAATGCCATAAACGCTGCGGCTGTCCGCAACGGTCCATTGGCTGCCATCGTCTTTGCGTGTACGTCGTACGGACATCGAAGTCCCCTATAAAGAAGTCGTAGCGCCAGCCCATGACCGGCTGGGCGCAGTGTAAAGAGTGTAGGTGACGGTTTTGATGCGCTTGTCAGCCGCCCGATTTCTTTGCCTTGAAGCCTTTTTTGATCAGTTCGGCGAGCAGCGCCTCGACGTGATCGCCCTGAATCTCGATCACGCCGTCCTTGAGCGCTCCGCCCGTACCGCAGCGTTGCTTCAACGCCTTGGCCAGGTCTTTGAGTGCGTCTTCGGCCAGTGGCACGCCGGTGATGGTGGTGACGGTCTTACCGCCACGGCCTTTGCTCTCGCGACGAACACGGGCGATGCCGTCTCCGTCCGGGATGGCAGTCTGCTTGCAGGTGCAGTCGTCGACAGGCTGGCGACAGTCGGGGCAATGACGCCCTGCGTCGGTTGAAAAAACAAGGCCACCCAGGGCGGCAAAGGAAGCGGCTTTTTTAGCCACGCGAGATCCTCTTGTTGAGGACTGAAGATGGGTCGGGCTCGCTGGAGCCATCGACCGCGAAGCCCCACTCTGGCAGGGGCAGCGCTACTGGGACGACAAGGCCGGCCCAGCTTGAAAAGGTCGCGCAGTGTAACGACAAAACAGCCAGTTGCTAAGGGGTTCAATGCGCCAATTTACTGAACATTTGCGACCTGCTCCAGATAGCGTTTCAGTGCAGCCAGAGAGTCCGGGCAATACGGTTTTTCCTCGGCCTGACGCAGCACCTCTGCGACGGGCATGAAGCGCGCTTCCAGGACCTCTTCAGGCTGCAATTTCAATGCGCCATCCCATACTGCAGAAAACACGGCGCACCAGATCCGGTTGCCCGGCTGATCGAACAAAAAACGCTCGTGGGCCCGCAAGGCAACCCCACTCACACCCAGTTCTTCCTCTAGCTCACGCGCAGCGGATTGGGCGTAGCTTTCCTGCGCCTGAACCATGCCGCCTGCCGCTACATCCCAATAACCCGGATAAATAGCCTTGCTTAGCGTGCGGCGATGGACGCACAACTCACCCGCTGAATTAAACAGCAGGATGTAAGTGGCCCGGCTGATCAGGCCGCGCTCGCGCACTTGCACACGTGGCAGCGAGCCCAGCAGGTTGTCCAGTTCATCGACCCAAGCGATCTGCTCGGCATCCGAGGCGGCGCGGTGCGCGGCCTCGTGCGAAGAAATCGGCATCAACCCTGATTCAGCAACTGACGAAGGTCGATGACCGCCGCGTTTGCCCGCGAGATGTAGTTGGCCATGACCAGCGAATGGTTGGCGAAGACACCGAACGGGCTGCCGTTCAGGATCATCGGGCTCCACAGAGGCTCTTGCGAAGCTTCCAGCTCACGAATGATCTGGCGCACGCTGACCGTTGCATTTTTCTTGGCCAGTACGTCGGCGAAATCCACCTCGATGGCGCGCAGCAGGTGCGACAGCGCCCAGGCCTGGCCGCGTGCTTCGTAGAACACGTTGTCCACTTCAAGCCACGGGGTTTCGACGATCTCTTCATCTACCTGTGGTACTTCACCCGGTTTGACGGAAGCAATGGCTTCGGTTTTCAGGGTGCTGTTGAGCTTGACCCGACCCACGCTGGCCGACAGACGTTGCGACAGCGAACCCAGACGAGTCCCGACATCGCCCAGCCAGTTGTTGAGGTTGTCGGCACGGGCGTAGAACAGCGCGCCTTTCTGATTAGGGTCGGACAAACGCGCCTGATAGCGGCTCAGCGCATTGATACCGTCGGTGTACTGCGATTCGCTGGACGGCAAGATCCAACTGCGGTTGTTGAAGTTGAACAGCGGCTCGGCACGCGCCAGATCGCCATCTTCAGCCGATTGCGACTGCGAACGGGCAAAGTCCTTGCGCAGCGCACGGCTCAAGTCTCGCACCTGGACCAGCACGCCATATTCCCAGCTCGGAATGTTGTCCAGCCACAGACCAGGTGGCATGCGGTCGTTGGACAGGTAGCCGCCGCGCTTGTCCAGCAGGGTCTGCGCGACGCTTTTCAAGGTTTCAACCGTGGTGTAGCCAATCACCATCGGCTTGCCTTCACGCTCGGCCGCGGCCTGGGCATTCTGCTGCACCGGAAAAAGTGCAGGCTCCTTGCTCCAGTACCAACCGACGACCAGCGCGACGAGTAGATAAATCAAGACCAGGGCACCCAGCGCACGGCTATAGAACAGATTGCCCAGATAGCCGCGTCGTTTGACCGATGCGGTGTCAGCGGTACGCTCACCCGCGCTGCCTGCGCGGTTTTTCCAATCCAGCATGGTGGGGTCCTTTCGATCTTGAGTTGAATGCTTCACGAGGCGTTCGACCGTAACCTTACCTCAAGGTGCAATGCATGGACGTATCGGTGGCGGATTTTCCGTGCCCCCATGTGTGCTTCTAAATAAAAATACTTTTACTTCAGCGAGTTACGGGTTGCTTGAACGCCTCACTGTCCAGTGATAGCCATACGCTATACAGGCATAGTTATACGTAATGGCATAGCGCCATGTATTTGTTGTCAAATAAGTGACTTGCGGCACTCAGGTGTCGTATCGAAGGTGCTAGCATAGCGCCATCACCCCTTTCGCCTAGCGAATTCACAGTAGTCTTGATATGACCGAGCCCGAAGATCCCAGCCGTGATCGTTTAAAGCATCATTTTGCCCAACGGGTCATTCATCAGGCACGTCAGATACTTGAGACCTGGCAACGACTGCAAAAAACCGAATGGTCGGTCAGCGACATGGCCGAGCTGAAAGACTCGACGTTGCGCCTTTTGCGTTTCGCCGAGCGTTTCGAACAGGCCGAGCACATGGTCCTGGCGCAGGATATCGGCCAGGCGCTGGAAGCGGTTGAAGCCAATCGGGGTCGTCTCAACAGCAGCGCCATCACCGACCTCAATCGGTTGATGCAGCGGCTGTCGCGCACCGGCTTGCGCCACGGAGACCAACTGGAACAGACCTCACTGCCGCCACTGCGCAAGCCTGTTTATGTGGTGTTGCAGGACCACGAACGCGCCGAGCGACTGGCCAAACAGCTTGAGTTCTTCGGTCTGTCGGCGCTGTCGCTGCACAGCGTGCTGGCGTTCCAGACCGCCATGACCCAGCGCCACCCGGCTGCGATCGTGATGGACGTCGACTTCAGCGGACCTGGGCAGGGCTTGAAACTGGCCTCGCAGGTTCAGGAAGGTCTTGAACACAAGTTGCCGCTCTTGTTTTTCAGCCTTCACGAAACGGACACCCCGACCCGTCTGGCGGCAGTACGAGCGGGGGGACAGGAGTTTCTGACCGGTACGCTTGAGGCGTCGAGCCTGCTGGAAAAGATCGAAATCCTGACCTGTGTGGCGCAATACGAGCCTTATAAAGTGCTCATCATCGATGACTCACGCGCTCAGGCCACGCACACCGAGCGTGTACTCAATGCGGCCGGCATCGTTACGCGCACCTTGCTCGACCCGATCCAGGCGATGGCGGAGCTCGCCGATTTCCAGCCTGACCTGATCATTCTCGACATGTACATGCCGGGCTGCACGGGGACGGAGATCGCCAAGGTCATCCGCCACAATGACCGCTATGTCAGCGTGCCGATCATTTATCTGTCGGCTGAAGACGATCAGGACAAGCAACTGGACGCCATGAGTGAAGGTGGCGATGACTTTCTGACCAAGCCGATCAAGCCGCGCCATCTGATCACCACCGTGCGCAACCGTGCCGCACGGGCGCGCAATCTCAAAGCGCGCATGGTGCGCGACAGCCTGACCGGTCTGTACAACCACACGCATATCCTGCAACTGCTGGAAGATTGCAGCTTTCGCTCACGTCGCGAAGGCAAACCGCTGTGTTTCGCCATGCTCGACATCGACCACTTCAAGAGGGTCAACGACAGCCACGGGCACCCAATGGGCGACCGGGTGATCAAGAGCCTGGCGCTGTTTCTCAAGCAACGGCTGCGCAAGACCGACTTCATCGGCCGCTACGGCGGCGAAGAATTCGCCATCGTCATGCCGGACACCGATATCCAGAGCGCTCACAAGGTGCTGGAGGAAATTCGCCATCGGTTTGCGGAAATTCATTACCCGGCCCAGCCTGCGGATCTGTTCTGTACATTCAGCGCAGGTGTGGTGTGCCTGGGCGCTCATGATGACAGCCTGAGCCTGGCCTCCCAGGCTGATAGCGCGCTGTACCGCGCCAAGCATGCGGGTCGCAATCAGGTGCACTCGGCTGTTGCAGAGGCGCCTTATCACGTGATGCTGCCTGAAACCGAAACCTGATTTCACTCATCGTCTCAGGTTGCATTGGCGTGCTCCCGTCCACCCGCATTGCCTGGCGAAAGCGCCAGCGCCAGTTGCGTGCGATTGTGCATGCGCGTCAGGCGCAGCACTTGTGAGACGTAGAGCTTGACGGTGTTTTCGGTGATGCCCAGCTCGCACGCGATTTGATAATTGGTCTGACCTGTGCCGACCAGCCGTGCCACAGCGATCTGGCGCGGCGACAGCTTGGCAAGCACGTCAGGTACGGGGCGCTCAATGTCGTCGGCGATGTCAGTTCTGCTCCTGAGCGCCGGTCCGTCGCGGGTCTGGTCAAGGTTTTTGTACAGATCGTCGATGGAGGCGGCCAGGTACTGAAGTTTTTCATTGAGCTGACCCAACTGCTGAAGGTTTCTCTGGCGTTCGCCCAGCGCTTCGACCTGAAGCCGTACGCCTTCGAGTACCTCATTCAGATCGACGGGTTTCTGATAGTAATCGGCGACCCCTGCGCGCAGTGCCTTGATCACGTCCTTCTTTTCGGCCTTGCCGGTCAGCATGATGGCCTCGAACAGGTGCCTGCGGCCGCCGAGACGCTTCATCGCCTCGACCATTTCGATGCCGTCCATGCCTGGCATCTCCAGGTCGCAGAGTACGATCCCGATGCTTTCATCTCGTGTGAACTGCGCGATGGCCTCTTCGCTTGAAACGCACGGAATGCAGGGGTAACCGCTGCTTTCCAGGAACTCGCTCAGTTCGTCCACAACGAGAGGCTGATCATCCACAATCAGAACTTTTACCGATGAGTCTGTGTTCATGCGCTACTCCATGCGGGTCGACTACAGAACAAAAACTGAAGCCTGAATCCATTCAGCTAGTTAAGTACGGTGCTGACAAATCCCACGTCAATGAAGACTGTCACTGGATACTCACCGTAGTCGTACTTTGTGATTATGTATATAGCTATAGTGCATCCTGCGCACGATGAATCATTAACGCTGTTAACGAAAAACCGATGAATAGAAAGGGTGAGAAAGGATATTTATTTGTCATTTCCGTCCCGAGGTAGAAGTAACGTCGCGTAAGTCGCTGGTTTACAAGGGGCCATACTTTAGTATTAAGCACGCTCCAGAGTGCGACGGCGATACCGGCGCCGATAAAGGTGCCCAACAGGTACAGCGTGTCCGTTGCCAGCGCCAGTGCAGATAAAAGTTTGACGTCGCCAGCGCCCAGTCGACCCAACACGTAGCCCGGCAAGGTCAGCGCCAGAGCGGTCAACAGCGCCCAGCCCGCTTCGGCAGGCTCGGCCCCGACACAGGTATGGCCGGTGTAGGCGATATACCCGAATGCCACTAACACACCGCCTAATGTCAGCCCGTTGGAAATCTTTCGTTGCCGTGCATCCTGTTCCGCACACACACCCAACCATGCCAGTAGAAAAAATAAAACCATTGAGTAAAAACGTCCTGTTTTTCTGAAAGAAACTATGCTGTTGTAAGGTCGTAATTGTCAGAGTAGACGTCGACATGCCAAACATCCTGCCTCGGTCTTCTGCGCATCAACAACAAGGCGCTGCCGCTATTGAGTTTGCTGCGGTATTTGTCGTGTTTTTTGCGGTGTTCTATGGCGTCGTAAGTTATAGCTTGCCCTTGCTGATGGTGCAGTCCTTTAATGCGGCGGCCAGTGAGGCGGTGCGCCGCAGTGTTGCGATCAGCCCGACCGCGTCCAACTACAGCCAGTTGATCGTGAGTCAGGCCCAGAGCGTAGTCATGAATCAGTTGTCGTGGATGCCCCCTTCACTGGGGTTCAGCAGCGCCCATGTGCATGTGACCTACACGGCCGGCGTGCTGACGGCCAACATCAGTTATCCAAAATCCAGGCTGGCACAGGTCTTGCCGTTTCTGAACCTGCCAGGTATCGGCGAAATACCGCGTCTGCCCACCAACCTCTCTGCCCAAGCGAGTCTGCAACTTGTCCCTTGATAAAAGCCGGCTGGGTCGCTGGCTGGGCCGCGCCGATGCACCTTCCGTCCCGCAAACCCTTTCCCTGACCTCCGAGCCCGACCCCATTGGGGCAGATCTGTATCTGCTACTTGACGAAGAGGGGCGGGTGCAAAGCATCAGTTCCCACTTGGCAATGCGGCTGGGCATCGCCGCATCGGCGGCTGTCTCGCAGCGTTTGATGAGCCTGCTGATGCCCAACAGCGCATTGGTGATAGAAGGCGTGCCGCGCGAGTGGCAGGGGCATATGCTCGATCTGGACTTCAAGGGCGCCGACGCCCATACGCTCCACGCACGGGGCTGGGTCCAGGCGCACGGCAGGGAGTGGCTTTTGCAGTTGCTGGACATCAGTGACCTGATGGAGGAGGCCAGCGCAGCCCGCAGTCGCCAGCAATGCCTGCGGTTTGCCGGGCAGATGGCTGAGCGGGTCCGGGTTTGTCACATTGATCGACTCAAGGCGGTGGTGACCGAACAGCTAGAAGAACTGGCGCAACTCTGGCACGTCCCCTGCGTAGCGCTTGTCTTGCCGGACGCCAGCGGTGTCGGCTGGCGCGTCTATTGCCATTACAACGCCCACACGGCACCGGAACTCTGGCAGCTTGGCCAGCGGCTGGGCACAGCGCTGGACCAGTTCGACGCCAGTGTCACGCACTCGTTGTCCTTTGGTACGGGATCGTCCGCCACCGCGCTGCAAAGCGCCTTCGCCAACGCCGACGGTTTTCTGATGCCCCACAGTCGCGAGGGCATTGCCAAAGCCTGGCTGCTGTTCGGGTTTTACGATGCCCGGCGACAGGCGCCGGACCTGAGTGATCGTGAATGGCTAAACCTGTGTTCGGCGCTAGCCGGGCCGGTGTTGTTCAGGCTGTCGGAGCAGCACAACCGGCATCATGTTGAGCGTCTGGCCGTGCTTCAGGACCTGCTTGGCACCGGCTGGTGGGAGCTGTTGCCCGGCAGTGACGAAGTTCTGCTGGCCCCTCAGCTCGCCCGCAGCCTGAGGCTGGGCGACCGGGTCGAGAGTGTGGCGCGCCAGGACTGGCTGGCGCTGATCCATCCGGCAGACCGGCAAGAGCTGGCCAGTCGTCTGACGCAATTGCGCGACAAAGGCACCCCCATGCTGCTCTGCGTGCGTCTGGCGCAGTCCGATCCTGCTCAGGAAACCGTCTGGTTCCGAATCCAGGGCCAGGCGTTGATCAGTGGGCAGGTTCAGCGCGTTCTGGGCTTCATGCTGGATGTCAGCGATATCAAGAATCAGGAAACCGACGCCGCCGCCGCTCATGCGCGGCTGGACAACCTGATTGCCAGCTCTCCCGCCGTGATTTACGTGCAGCGTTATGACCAAGGCAATCTGGAGCCTACTTTCTTCAGCGACAGCCTGACGCCCCTGCTGGGCTGGACGCTGGCCGAGTGCATCGAGGGCCAACTGGCCGAATACATTCATCCCGAAGACCGCGACATCTGGTTCGAGCGCAATCGGCACTTACTGCGCGAGGGTTTTGTGAGCCGCCGCTACAGGTTGCGTGACAAGAGCGGCAGTTACCACTGGTTGCTGGACGAAGCACGCCTGCTGCGCGATGACCTGGGCATGCCGGTGGAGGCCGTCGGTCTGTGGCTGGATGTCACTGACGCCACGCTTGCAGCCGAGCAAGTGCGCAAGAGCGAGGAGCGCTACCGGATTCTGGTCGAGGACTCGCCCGCGATGATCTGCCGCTACACCCCGAATCTGGTGCTCAGTTTCGGCAACAAGCCGTTGGCCAGCTATATGGAGTGCGCGCCTGAGCAACTGACCGGCATCAATCTGGGGGATTGGCTGTCCGAGGAGCAGCGTGAGGCATTCGTTCGACGCATCAGTCAGCTCACCCCCGAGGAGCCCATGAGCACGGCGGAAATCTGCATTGAGCTGCCCGGCCGCGAATACGCCTGGTGGATCTGGGCGGATCGGGGTGTGTTCGATGAGCACGGCAGGCTGGTCGAGATTCAGGCGGTGGGCCGCGATAACACGGACGTGCGTCTGTCGCGGATGCAACTGAACCAGAGCGCCAAGATGGCGACGCTGGGTGAGATGGCCACCGGGCTGGCCCACGAGATCAATCAACCGCTCAACGTCATGCGCATGGCGGTGGTGAACGTGCTCAAGCGTTTGGGCCGAGGCGATGTGGACATCGAATACCTCACCGAAAAGCTCAACCGCATCGACACGCAGGTGCAGCGCGCCGCACGGGTAGTCGACCACATGCGCGTGTTCGGGCGGCGTTCGGAAATCGAGGAGCAACTGTTCGATCCGGCCCAAGCGGTGGAAGGTACGGTGTCGATGCTGGCCGAAGGCATGAAGGGCAAGGGCGTGCAGCTTCGCATCGCAGAGATGAGCGAGCCGGTGCAGGTGCGTGGGCATGTGGATCAGTTGGAGCAGGTGCTGATCAACCTGATGGTCAACGCCCGGGACGCACTGCTGTCGCGTCGGGAGAAAGACCGGGATTTCGAGCCGTGGATCAGCGTCGAGGTCGAGCGCGATGAAAACATCATCCGGCTGGTCGTGCAGGACAACGGCGGCGGTATCGACCCGCGCTTGCTGGAACGAATTTTCGAGCCCTTTTTCACCACCAAACCGGTCGGCGTCGGCACCGGCCTGGGGCTGTCGGTCAGCTACGGCATCGTCGATCAGATGGGCGGCCAGTTGACCGTCAGTAACGTTGGCGAGGGCGCACGGTTTCGCATCGAATTGCCGATCTTCAACGCCACCTAGATCACCAACTGGGCCTGGCCGAAATTACAGCTCAGGTTGGCACCGACGTCGGCCGGGGTCAGCGTCACGCCGAGGCCAGCCAGCAAAGGGTCCACGACTGAGGTCAGGAGCGGTTTAAGGGTGTTTTCGACAATGACATCCAGCGCATTGGTCAGGGTGCTCAGCAGCGTGGCTGCGCCGGTAATGACGTTGCCGAGGGTGTTATTAGTGGGCGGTTTGTAGACGTTGACCTTCACCCCGGAAACGGTGCCATTGAGAAGACTGCTCGGGCTGACCGAAGCTGCGCTGGGCAGAAAGTAAGGTGGGTTGTTGATCTCCGGCAGGTTGGGCGAGCTGAAGGTCGTGTTGGTCGCGGCAGACGTCCCCAAGGGAGACTGACTGACCGGGTCGAAACTGAGGCCGATCCCGCCGCCGCCGAAGGGCGTGCGGGCAGTGCAGCTCCCCAGCGCCCCCAATATTTTCTGGCAAGTCATGGTGCCGATATCGATCACCGGCAGCGGTTTCGTCGTGATGGCCGAAGGATCGGTGCTGGCCGGAAAGGCGTCGCTTATCTGGCCCAGCTTGGCGGTGATCAGCGCGGCATTGGTATGCACGCTCAGGGTTTTGTCGGTATTGCTGGTGCAGGTATAGCCGGTCACGTAAGTGTCGGCGCTGGCCAGCGAAATACTCAGGTCAATCCTGGGGCCACTGGTTGACGTAGTGTCCAGAAACTTTATATCCGACACCATGCAACTGGTCAGGCCCAGCGCGCACGTCGCTGAGGTCACCACACCCGCCAGGTTCAGGTTCAGGGCGCTGTTGAGCAGCGGCGTCAGGCTGCCCACCACCGAGCCGGCGGTATTGGCCAAGGAGGTGATCGTGCCCAGCACTGGCAGGTTGATCGACACCAGGGCACGCATCTGTGCGGTTCTTACGTAGATCCGGTCCGCGCCTGTCTTTGGGTTGAGCAGGTCTATCTTGGTGGGGTCACCGATGGCAGACAGCTGCGGCGGCTCGATCACCTGAATGCGCGTGGTCACTTGAGCCAGCCCTGGGATATTGATTTGTATCGGGGCTGAGATGCCGTTCTTGTCATTGGCCAGTTGCGCCATACCCTGCACCAGATCCAGCAGCCGCAAATTCGTATTCAATGCCGCGATATCAGTGCTGCCTTGCACGGCCAGCAAGTCACCGAGCAGAACTGTGGTCGCGCCTGCGGCGGCCTTGATCGCTTGCAGGCCTGCAATTGTGGCGGTGGTGTTCAACGTGCCGCTGGGGTCCAGCACGTTGATGGCGCTTTGAATGAGCTGGCTGACGGACACCGTGGTGGTGAGCACCTGGTCGTAACCCACGGCAGTCAGATTCAGGTCGAGCTTGAGCCTGTTCAAATAATTGAGCAGGTTCAGGTCCGTGTTGACGAGGCCCTGCCAGTTGGCGACACCCAGGTTCAGCGTTCCGCCCAAAAGGCCGCCGACGATCGGATTCAGAATCGCGGCGTTGGCGCTGTCGACTGTCATCGCGGCACTGCGAATGGTCAATGAAGCCAGCGCAGGTGTGTTGGCGGCGACAGCGGTGGCGCTGAGCTGGATATCGGGCGAAGCCGGTGAATTGTCGAATATCGCAGCGACGCCTGCCGCAATGCTCCGCGGGACAGGGTGACTGACCACCACCTGAATGGCTTGTGACTGACTGGCGTTAGCAGTGAATACCCGACGGCTCTGGGCGTTCACCGACAACGTGCCGCAACTGGCGACCAGCATACGTCCATCGCTACCCGGCGTGAAGCCGTTGCGGGTGGCGCTCTGGGTTGCGTAGCTGGCAGCGCTCGCGCCGGACGCGCAAGTGCCCTTGCGACCAGCGGCTTCCAGCGCGGCGACGTCAGCCACCCGTTGCAGAGAGCGCTTTTCCATGTAAAGCCTGCCGCTGTCGATGACCACCAGCGTGCATAGCAGCGCCAGCACCATCGTCAGCGCCGCCATCAAGCCAATTGCACCGCGCTGCCGGTCCTGCATTGCGGCGTAACGATTCAGGGGAGACATCAGCACTCCTTCGGCATCGCCGTCGCTCACTCACCCGTTGCCAGGGAGTGTAGTCAAGGCGCCGAAGGTATGCTGGCGTATGCATATCAAAGGATCAGGTCCCACACTGATCGCTCCTCACGCTCCGCGTGGGCACGATCAGCTATGCAGCTCTTAACGCGGCGGGTACTGCTCCAGGATCTTGGCGACGGTGGCGCGGACGGCGGTTTCGCGGTCGGTCGGGTTGCCTGCGTTATCGCTGAGGATGCGCTCGGTGCTGCCCCTCCAGACGAGTTTGCCGTCCTTGCCGTCGAACAGGTCGATCTGCAGGGTGGACACTTTGTAGTCCACGCTGCGGGTTTCGGTACTCATCGGCGCACCCCAATAGCCGTAGCCACCCCACGGGCCCCAACCGCCGCCGTAGTTGCTGCTGACCAGTTGCTGACGGTTTTCGACAATCAGCCAGGCTTGCACCTTCAGATCGGCAGGGGCACCGGCAGGTGCTTTGCGCAGGCCGCGTTGATCCAGCTGGTCACCAATCGACTGACGAATGCGCTGTTCGGTCAGATCGCTTTTGAGGCGCGGGTCATCCGGCTGGTACTGGACGCCGGGCTCTTTCCAGCTCCAGCTGCGATAGCCCCCGAAATCCCGCCGGGCGTCGAAGTCACGGTTGACCTGACTGGCCTGGCACGCAGCGAGCAGCAGCAGGCACGACAACAAGACAAAGCGGCGAAACATGGCCGTTCTCCAAAAGAGTTACCGGGGAGGATAGTGCGCCAGCGCCTGTTGCACGGCCTGACGTAACGCTTTGCTGCGGTCCGACAGATCATTGCCACTGCTAGCATCGGCGCTGGTGCTCCAGACGGGCTGGCCGGTGCGCGCATCGAACAGGGAGATCTGCACCACCATTACGCGTTCCTGGTACGTGCGCACCACGGGCACGCTGGCGTACCCACCATAGCCTGGGCCGTAACCGCGTCGGTAGCCGTCATACCCCATACCGCCGCCGTAATAGGGGTCGTAGTCCTCACGCACCTGCCGCAACCGGGTTTCCTGGCGGGTTATCGCGCTGACATAGAGATCCGCAGGCTTGCCACGCGCAGGGCGCAACCCTCGCTGGTCCAGCCCGGTGCCGACTGCTTCGGCGACCTGCGCCGAGTCCATCCAGGCAGTACCGGGCGGCAATTGACCGTTGAGCCATGCCCAGCTCTGATAGCGGCCATAGTCCCGCGGCGGAGCAGGGTAAGCGCTCATGTCCAGCGTCTGCGCCGCCTGTGGTGGGGCGGGGGGGATCGGCAGAGAGCTGGCGACGTAAGGATTGGTGCTCTGGCAGGCGCTGGTTGCCAGAAACAGAACGATCAAGGCGAGGCGGTGCTTCATGATGATCTCCGCAAAGTGTCAGGCTGGACGGCAAATCCAGTGCAGGTATCGACCCAGGCCTGCAAACGCCGGATGACGGCGGTGCGCCAGTTCCATTTCCAGCAGACCGGTCAGCTCGGCGCGGGCCTGAAACTCGACCGGCATGTAATCGTGGAACACCCGTACGCCGCTCTGGGTTTCGACTCGCCACTGTCCTTCAAGTTGCGTTGCCAATTCCCGCGGGTCGAGCGGTTGCTGCGGGGTGAGGCTCTGCTTCTCCCCGGCCATGTCGTTCTTGCGCAGCTTGCGGAAGTGACCCTTCAGCAGGTTGCGGTAGATGAGCGCGTCGCGGTTGTAAAACGCCAGTGACAGCCAGCCATCGGCCCGAGTAAGCCGGTGCAGCACCGGCAGGATCGTGTGCGGCTCGGCCAGCCATTCCAGCACGGCATGACAGATCACCAGGTCGTAAGTATCGGTCAGCAGATCCGGCAGCGCCTGCCACGGAGCCTGGATGAAGGTCGCCTTCTGTCCGGCTTCGGCGAAGCGCTGGCGAGCGCCCTCAAGCATCGGTTCAGCGGGTTCGGCCAGCGTGACCTCATGGCCGCGCTCGGCCAGCCACAACGACATGTGACCCAGGCCTGCGCCAACGTCCAGCACACGCAGCGGTCGCTCGGGCAATGCTTCTTCGAGATCGGCCTGCAGCACCGCCAGACGAATCGCGCCTTTGGCACCGCCATAGATTTTTTCCGCAAAGCGGGTCGCCAGCAGGTCGAAATGGCGGTCGCTCACTTGGCGAATCTCCGCTCGCTGTCCGTCAGTTTGCTGCGCACGACTTCGTTCATGTCCAGCCCCAGTTCGCTGCACAACAACAGCAAATACAGCACGATGTCGCCCACTTCCTGCCCGGCATGGGCCAACTGATCTGGCGAGAGCTCGCGAGACTGGTCTTCGCGCAGCCATTGAAAGATTTCCACCAGCTCCGACATCTCCACACTGGCAGCCATCGCCAGGTTCTTGGGGCTGTGAAACTGCTTCCAGTCGTTCTGGTCGCGGATGCGGTGCAGCCGCTGGGTCAATTCGTCGAGGTTCATCATGCTCTCCTGAAGGCGCATAGCTTCAGGGGGAACCGGCTGACAGGCAAGCGGGCTTTTGCGTTTGTTCAGCGTATGAGGCATACGCCGAAGAAATGTTATCTGTGGGAGACCCTACTACGTCTTCGCCATAGCGCTCCCACGACGCCCGGTCACTCCGCAGCAGGCTGCCAACTACCAACCATATGTACCAGGTCCGGCTGGCCTTCCAGGCGCAATTGGCCATGCGATCCCGCAGTGCTGGCAAACAACCTCACCTCGCTGGGCAGTCGCACGGGTTTTTGGAACTGCACGTTAATCTCCACGTTCGAGGCAGGCAGGTGGTCGTCCAATGCCGCCAAGGCACGGGCCTTGAGCCACATGCCGTGCGCGATGGCACGCGGAAAACCGAACAGCTTGGCGCTTGGCCCGCTCAGGTGGATGGGATTGTAATCACCGGAAACCCGCGCGTAGTCTCGCCCGATGTGCGATGGGGCCTGCCACCGTGCGTGCTCGACGACCGCCAGGTCAGCCGGTTCGAGGTGATCGTCCATTTCGCCCTCCAGCCTCACACCCGTGCACAGCAGGGTGCTGTCTTCTTCCCATAACAGACCGACACTGTCCTCGATGTGCGTCACCAGTTTGAAGGTCACGCCTTTGCGATGGGGACGCAGGTCAGTGGCCTGCACGCTTACGTACAACTGGCTGATACCGCCGAGCGGGCGATGAATCCTGATGCGGTTGGCAATGTGCACCAGCCCCATCAGCGGAAAGGGGAATTGCCTGGAGGTCATCAACTGCATCTGCAACGGGAAGGCCAGTACGTGCGGGTACGTCGGTGGCAGCAGGCTGCTCTGTGGGAACGCACAGACGTTGCGGTAGGCCTGGAGTTTGTCGGTGTCCACCGGTATCCAGCTGCGCAGGCCCATATCAGGCAGTTGAGTGCCGGTCACTTTACGGCGCAGTGCCGCCTGAAAGAACAGATTGGGCAGCGGTTGCAGGGCGTTCAGATAGAGCCAGTGGGCAGTCATCATCCATCTCCTTGAACTCAATGCGGGGTCTTACGCCCCGATCACGCTTTGACCGCAGACGCGCAGTACCTGACCGCTGACCGATCCGGTGCCGGGCTGGCTGAACCAGGCTACGGCCTCGGCGACATCCTGAGGTGCGCCGCCCTGACCGAGAGAGCTCATGCGGCGTCCTGCTTCACGCAGTGTGAACGGCATGTCGGCAGTCATTTTCGTTTCGATAAAGCCCGGTGCTATCGCGTTGATACTGATGCCGCGTGTCTTGAGACCTGGCGCCATCGCACGGGCGTAACCAATCAGCCCGGCCTTACTGGTGGTGTAGTTGGTTTGCCCGCGATTACCCGCAATACCGCTGATGGACGCCATCAGCACCACACGGGCGTGGTCATTCAATACGTCGTTATCCAGCAGGGTCTGGGTCAAGACTTGTGGTGCATTGAGGTTCACGGCCATGACCGAATCCCAGAAATCTTCCGGCATGTTGACCAGTGTCTTGTCGCGGGTGATGCCTGCGTTGTGGACCAGGATGTCGATGCCGCCCTGCACGTGCTCCAGCAACTGACCGGGCGCGTCCGGGGCGCAGATGTCCAGTGCCAGTGCTTGACCACCCAGGCGTGCGGCCAAGGCTTCCAGGTCGGCGCGGGCTTGCGGCACATCCAGCAGAATGACCTGAGCACCATCGCGGGTCAGGGTTTCGGCAATCGCAGCCCCAATGCCTCGGGCTGCGCCGGTGACCAGCGCCTTGCGTCCAGCCAGCGGACGACTCCAGTCCTGCACATGCGCCGAGCAGTTGGTCAGGTGCAGAAGCTGGCCTGAGATGAACGCGCTCTTGGGCGTCAGAAAGAAGCGCAGCGCGCCTTCCAGTTGCTGTTCTGCGTCTTCATCCACTTGCAGCAGCTTGACCGTCGAGCCGTTACGCAGCTCCTTGCCGAGCGAGCGGCTGAACCCTTCTATCGCCTGCTGAGTGCTGGCTGCCAACGGATCGGTGAGGGATTCAGGCGATCTGGCGAGAATCACGATATGGGCGCAGGTGTCCAGGCAGCGCAGCAGCGGCTGGAAGAAATCGCGCAGTTGCCTGAGCTGTTCGGTTCTCACAATCGTGCTGGCGTCGAATACCACTGCCTTGACCTTCGGCCCCTGATTGGCAACCCAGGTCGTTGCGCCAGGCATGTCGCTGCCAAAGCTGTACAGCGAATCGGTCAGGCGATGGGCAAACCCCCGCACCTGATCGGCCAGCGGCCCGGCGCTGATCAGCAACGTACCCTCAATGGGACGTAGACGCCCGGCCTGCCAGCGTTCCAGACGAGTCGGGGTCGGCAGACCGACGGCTTTCACCAGGCGACGGCCTACGTCGGAGTTGGCGAAATCGATATAGCGATCTGACGGCATGGAACACTCTCCTGAAGTCTGGGCTCAAAGGAGTGGACCACAGCCGAACGAGGTTTGTTCTTGCTCATCTACGCTGTTCATCCATCCGTTTGAAGAAAGGGAGTGTTCCATGACGCAGACTCGCCGGGTCGCCATCGTAGGTGGCAACCGCATCCCGTTCGCCCGTTCCAATGGCCCGTATGCCACGGCCAGTAATCAGGACATGCTCACCGCTGCGCTTGAAGGCCTTATCGAGCGTTTCAATCTGCATGGTCTGCGCATGGGCGAAGTGGTGGCCGGTGCGGTGCTCAAGCACTCCCGCGACTTCAACCTGACCCGTGAATGCGTGCTGGGCTCGCGGCTGTCGGCGCAGACCCCGGCATACGACATTCAGCAGGCCTGCGGCACAGGGCTTGAAGCGGCGTTGCTGGTGGCCAACAAGATTGCCTTGGGGCAGATCGAATGCGGCATTGCCGGCGGTGTGGACACGACATCCGACGCGCCGATTGGAATTAACGAGGATTTGCGCGCCATTCTATTGCAGGTCAATCGCAGCAAAAGCACAGGCGACAAGCTCAAGGCGCTGATGCAGTTGCGTCCGCACAACCTCAAGCCGGAACTGCCACGCAATGGCGAACCGCGTACTGGCCTGTCGATGGGGCAGCACTGCGAGCTGATGGCCCAACACTGGGGCATCGAGCGCGCGCCTCAGGATCAACTGGCGCTGGAGAGCCATCAGAAGATGGCGGCTGCTTACACCGAGGGCTGGCAGGATGACCTGATGACGCCGTATCTGGGGCTCAATCGTGACAACAACCTGCGCCCCGACCTGACGCTGGAGAAGCTTGCGGGCCTTAAGTCGGCCTTCGAACGAGGCGCCAAGGGCACCTTGACGGCGGGCAACTCCACGCCGCTGACAGATGGCGCTTCAGTGGTGCTGCTGGCCAGTGAGGAGTGGGCCCGTGAGCGCGGTCTGCCGGTGCAGGCCTATTGGCGCGACGGCGAGGCCGCTGCGGTGGATTTCGTCAGAGGCGAAGAGGGCCTGCTGATGGCACCGGTCTACGCCGTGCCTCGTTTGCTGGCGCGCAATGGCCTGACGTTGCAGGATTTCGATTATTACGAAATCCACGAAGCCTTTGCCGCTCAGGTGCTATGCACGCTTAAGGCCTGGGAGGACGCCGATTACTGCAAGACACGCCTGGGGCTGGATGCGCCGCTGGGCTCAATCGATCGCAGCAGGATGAACGTCAAGGGCAGCTCCCTGGCGGCGGGCCACCCGTTTGCGGCGACAGGCGGGCGGATCATCGCCAATCTGGCCAAGCTGCTGGACGCGGCAGGCAGCGGGCGTGGGCTGATCTCCATCTGCGCAGCGGGCGGGCAGGGGGTGACGGCGATTCTGGAACGCTAGCGGTCTGGCATCTGGCCGGTGGCAATAGACCCCGGTCGTCGGCATAATCGACGGCTGCGGGCCTGGCCCGGTTGACGCACAGACAGGTGATGGATGGGACTCATTATTGGCGTGACGGTACTCCTGATCCTGGTGGGAACCTTGCTTTACCTGTTCGACAAGGGCTCGAAATCCCGCTGGCTGCGTCCCTACATCGGCCTGCTGCTGATCGGTCTGTTGATCGGCGGCATGGGGCTGTTGGTCGGCCTGATCTCCGATGATGTCGAAAGCTACTTCTTGCTGGTCGCCAAGGTGGTCATCTCGCTTACCGGGATAGCGTTCTGCCTGAGGCTGATCATGCTGATCGCTAAGCGATTCATTGTCAGAAATTGAACGGGAGCGCCACGGTCAGGCGAAACAGGACAACGTGGACAATCATTTCAAGTTTCTGACGCTGCCCAGGCCCTCGGGCAGCGTTGCCAACATCTTCATCCACGGCTATTCATCGGGGCATGACCTCAATGACCGGCGTCTGCTGGCCAATAGCATTCCGGCGGCGCTGCGTCAGAGCGTGAATATCCTGGCGTTCTGGCCGTCGAGTCATTTCGCGCAAATGGACAATCGCTCCCGTGGCCTGCTGGTGGCCGCAGCGCGTATGCACCCGTTGGCCGGTGCGGCAGCGCTGGCGGGTGATCGTGCCTATCACTTTTCACGCATCCGTTCCCGTGCCGAAGCAATGGGCAAGGTGCTGCTGGCGCAACTGGACCGTTACCTCTTCGAACAGCACCCGAATGTCACGCGGGTTAACCTGATTGGCCATTCGCTGGGCGCCAGGCTGCTGATCAGCGCCCTCAAGGGGCTGGATCGCCCCCCCGAGCATGGACTGGTCATCGGCGATGTGCTGCTGATGGCCGCAGCGGCGCGGGTTTCGGGAGACGATGCCAAGGTTCTCAAGCGTCGCATCTCCGGACGGCTGGTGAACGCGTACTCCAGCGAAGACCACGTGCTGTTGCTCAATCTGGGCGAAAAAAGCCTGGGGCGAGGGCCGGTCGAGCACTTCGAAAACGTCTACATGGAGGGCTATCGCCACCACCATTACTGGACGCGCTTGCAAGAAGTCTTGATCGCCACCTGCTTCAGCGGCTGCGAAGGCATGGACCTGAACGACGTCGCGTTGCAGATGACCAATCAAGACCCAGTCCTGCAGGACACGTACTTGCACACGGTATTGGCCCGCTCACCGGATTACCTGCTGGAGGCTGCCATCAAGCACCTGAGCAGCAGCCGCTGGACGCATCTCAAGGCGTCGGAGCAAGACCGGACCTACGCCTTCGTCCGCGAATTCCAGCTGGTTGCCGGTCATTGTGTGGTCAACGCTGCGCGCCGTCGCGGCATCTCGTATACCCGGGTACTCGGCATGCTGGCCCGGCAATACGATTTGGGCGATGCCTTGCACCAGTGCGCCACCGTGGTCGAAGTCGAAGAGTTGTTGCTCAGGACCTTCTTTCAGCATGCCTTCACCGCTGCGCATCCGCTGGCCGAGATGCCACGTGCCAGCGTCAAAGCCATGCCGTGGGATGTGTATGCGCGCCATATCGATACGCTGGCTGAGCGTCTGACAGTGTCGTCCTTTTTCAAGCCTGCGGGCACGGACAGCGAGCCACTCACGTCTGCGAGCCGATCAGTGGCCACGGTTCAAGAGCCGGGTCGGCAACCCGGTTCGCTCAAAGGTCTGCTGGCGGCGATTCGCCAGGCGCCGGTGCAGCGAGTGCTGACTCGCTTCGGTGCCGCGTTCAAACCGGGCTACTCGGCGCTGATTCCAACGGTCGCCATTGTCTTCTATGCACGGGTGATGCTCGACGACGACGGGCTCATGTAATACACCGTCAGGCGGCTTGAGCGTCCTCCAGTGCGGCTTTCGACAACTGCTGGCGATGACGGCTGGCGTAACTCTCGGCAATCACCGAACAGACGATCAGCTGCATCGGGTGATAAATCATGATCGGCAGCAGAATCAGGCCAAGGCCGGGATTGCTGCCGAAAATCAGCGCGGCCATCGGCGCACCGGCGGCGAGCGATTTTTTGGTCGCGCAGAACACCGCCGCCACCTTGTCGGCATGGTCGAACTTCAACAGACGCGCGGTGCGCGTGGTCATCAGCAGAATCACCGCCAGTAGAATGGCCGTGCCGACGAAGGCGGTCAAAATGACGCTGTTGCCCTGGCTCTGCCACATTCCGGAAATCATCGAGTTGCAGAAGGCTGCGTAGACCAGCAGCAGAATCACCAGCTTGTCGATGACGTTGGTGTATTTCTTGTGCCGCGCAAAGAACTTGCCCAGTAGCGGTCGCAGCAATTGGCCCAGCACCAGTGGCAGCAGCAACAGAATGCTCAGGTTCAGCAGCGTGTCGCCCAGATCAATCCCGCCCGCGCCACTGCCAACCACCAGACTGACCAGCCACGGCGTGATGAAAATCCCCAGCACGCTGGACATGCTCGCGTTTAGGATGGCGGCCGGTACGTTGCCACCCGCGCTGCCGGTGAGGGCTACGGATGAGGAAATGGTCGAAGGCAGGGCACACAGGTAGAAGAAACCGAGCATCAGCAGGGCCGGTACGTGGGAGCCCAGCAGTTTGTCGCAGGCCAGCCAGAGAAGCGGGAAGACCACAAAGGTGAACGCTTGAATCATGACGTGTAGCCGCCAGTTGCTCAGGCCTTTCTTGATCTGCTCGCTGGAGAGGTTGACCCCGTGCAGAAAGAACACCACGAATACGCCGATATTGATGACGTACTCGGCATGCAGGTTGCCGCCTGTCGCACCGAAGCGGGGGAAGAAGTAGGCCAGCATGGTCGCCAGCACCATGCCCCACAGGAACCAGTCGGTGGCGACGCGCTTTAAATGTTTGAGTGATTGCATGGAAAACCAGGCCAGTTTTTGTAAACAGGAATGTGCGCAGGCTACTCTGTCATCCAACCGCCGTCTTGCGACATAAGGTCATAACATGCCTCCTAACGGACAGATTGATCGCCGGCCCGTGGAAGGGCAGCGGCAGATACCCGCGCTGGCCGATTTGCCGAGGCCGCTTTATGCGCGTGCCGAAAGCCTCAGCGCAGGTTCATGGACGCCGTCGCATTGTCACGACTGGGTGCAGTTTTCCTATGCCATCAGCGGCGTCTTGGGCGTCCACACCGCAGAGGGCAGCTTCTTCGCACCGCCGCAGTGGGGCGTCTGGATTCCGGCAGGTCTGGAGCATGAGGTGGTGACGTCCATGCGTGCCGAGATGCGCAGCCTGTACATCCGCACCGAAGACTCGCGCTGGGCACCGCCGCGTTGTCGGGTACTGGAAGTCACGCCGCTGGCGCGCGAACTGATCAAGAGCTTCTGCCTGTTGCCTGCCACCTATCCCGAGCAGGACAGCCAGGAGGCGCGCCTGGTGCAGGTGTTGCTGGATCAACTGGCACATCTGCCCGAGGTCGGTTTCTCGCTGCCACTGCCTCGGCACGCGCGCTTGCTCGGATTGTGCAACGAATTGATCGAGGCCCCTGATCAGCTCATCTCGCTGCATGATTGGGCAGAACGCCTCGGCACCTCCGAGAAAACCCTCATGCGCCTGTTTCAGCGAGAAACCGGCCTCAGCTTTCGCGGCTGGCGTCAGCGGGCCAGGCTGTTGTCATCGTTGAGTGCGCTGGAAGAGGGCAGCAGCGTGACGCATGCGGCACTGGCGTGTGGGTATGACTCGACGTCTGCATTCATCGCCGCGTTCAAGGGGCTGTTCGGCCATACACCCGGCGAACTCTTCAAATAATGTCGGTGCTCATTAGTGGCTACACGTTTTGCTGCGCAATATCTTTGCAGCCTCATGCGGCACGAAAGGTGCTTTAAACCGGGGTGTTGGGTGGTTTTTTGGCAATAATCCGCACAATTCAAAAGACGTTCCCCCTACTCGCTGGCGGAGGATTGCCGTATAACGGCAACAATCGCGTATCTGGCCACAAAGGACCCACAATAAAAGCTGATGAAAACTCCTAAACGCATTGAACCCCTGATCGAAGACGGTCTGGTCGACGAGGTGCTGCGCCCACTCATGAGTGGTAAAGAGGCAGCTGTTTATGTGGTGCGCTGCGGCAAAGAGCTGCGGTGTGCCAAGGTTTACAAGGAGGCGAACAAACGCAGTTTCCGCCAGGCGGCCGAGTATCAGGAAGGTCGCAAGGTACGCAACAGCCGACAGGCTCGGGCAATGGCCAAGGGTTCCAAGTTCGGCCGCAAAGAAACCGAAGACGCCTGGCAGAACGCTGAGGTGGCAGCCCTGTTCCGTCTGGCCAGCGCGGGCGTGCGAGTGCCCAAGCCGTATGACTTCCTGGAAGGCGTGCTGCTGATGGAGCTGGTGGCCGACGAATACGGCGACGCTGCGCCGCGTCTGAACGATGTGGTACTGGAGCCGGATCAGGCGCGGGAGTACCACGCCTTCCTGATCGAACAGATCGTGCTGATGTTGTGTGCCGGTCTGGTGCACGGTGACCTGTCCGAGTTCAACGTGCTGCTGGCGCCGAGTGGCCCGGTCATCATCGACTTGCCTCAGGCGGTGGATGCGGCGGGCAATAACCATGCGTTCAGCATGCTTGAGCGGGACGTCGGCAACATGGCTTTGTATTTCGGTCGTTTTGCGCCGGAACTCAGAAAGACCAAGTTCGCCAAGGAAATGTGGTCGTATTACGAGGCGGGTACGTTGTCGCCCACGACCGTGTTGACCGGGGAGTTCGACGAGCCGGAGGACGAAGCCGATGTGGGCGGCGTACTGCGCGAAATCGAAGCGGCCCGTCTGGACGAAGCCCGCCGTCAGGCCGCCCGCGCAGCCGACGATGCACCGCCGAGCAAGTCCGCCGAAGAGCCGCCACCGCCCTGGTTGCAGTGACAGATGCGCTCCGCGTCAGCCTGAAAGCGGATGCGGAGCGTCCTGAGCTGCACTACTACGCGGGAGCGTGGGAGCGATCACAAACCTCAAGCACACTGATCGTGCCCTGCTGTGCGTGGGGCTGCATTCCGTGAGCTCTGCGACACATCATGAACGGCACCCGCCCGATGCCAGATCCTTGAGGATCGGGCAATCGGGGCGGTCGTTGCCCTGGCAGTGCTCCACCAGGTCCTGAAGGGTGTCGCGTAGGCCTGCCAGTTCGCTGATCTTCCGGTTCAGCTCGACAATGTGCTGGTGCGCAAGCGCTTTGACGTCGGCGCTGGCGCGTTGGCGGTCCTGCCAGAGGGCCAGCAGTGTGCCGACTTCCTCCAGCGAAAACCCCAGGTCCCGTGAGCGCTTGATGAAGGCCAGTGTGTGCAGGTCTTCCGGGCTGTAAATCCTGTAACCGCTGTCACTGCGATGTGCCGCCTGCAACAGGCCGATTGATTCGTAGTAGCGGATCATCTTGGCGCTGAGGCCGCTTTTCTTCGCCGCTTGGCCGATGTTCATGGTTGATCTCCCGGATCTTTGGGTTTCCAGGTCTTGAGCAGCAGGGCATTGCTCACCACGCTGACGCTGGACAACGCCATCGCAGCGCCTGCCAGCACCGGGTTGAGGTAACCCAGCGCAGCCAGCGGGATACCGATCAGGTTGTAGACGAAGGCCCAGAACAGGTTCTGACGAATTTTCGCGTAGGTTCTGCGGCTGATGTCCAGCGCGGCAGGCACCAACCGCGGATCGCCACGCATCAACGTAATACCTGCCGCCTGCATCGCGACATCGGTGCCGCTGCCCATCGCAATGCCGATATCGGCGGCGGCCAGGGCGGGCGCATCGTTGATGCCATCGCCGACCATCGCCACCACATTGTGGCTTTTCAGCTGCATCACGGTGGCCGACTTGTCAGCCGGCAGCACCTCAGCGTGGACATCGCGTATACCCAGCGCATTGGCCACCACTTGAGCGCTGCCGCGATTGTCACCGGTCAGGAGGTGGCTGGTGATGCCGCGAGCATTCAGCGCTCGTACCGCCTCATCCGTTCCCGGTTTGAGCGAGTCCCCGAACGCGAACAGGCCAATGACGTGGGGCTCGGGTGCCCGTTCGATCAGCCATGACAGGGTCCGCCCTTCGGCCTCCCAGATGCGCGCAGACTCTTCCAGATCGCCCATCGGCAGGCCGCTTTCTTCCAGCAAACGTCGATTGCCCAGCACCAGATCGTGGCCCTGCACAGTGCCCGCGATGCCACGCCCGCTTAGCGCGTGGCTATTCTCGATCTCATCGAGTTTCAACTGCCATTCATGGCAGACATCCAGCACGGCCTTGGCCAGCGGATGCTCGCTGCCACGTTGCAAGGCACCTGCACGTTGCAGCAGGTGTTCCTCGTTGCCTTCGCGGGCAATCATGTTGGTGATCCGAGGCGTGCCGGACGTCAGCGTGCCAGTCTTGTCGAAGACCACGGCAGTCACTTCGTGAGCGCGCTCCAGCGATTCGGCGTCCTTGATCAGAATCCCGTAGCGCGCCGCCACACCGGTGCCCGCCATGATTGCGGTCGGCGTGGCCAGGCCCAAGGCACACGGGCAGGCGATCACCAGCACGGTCACGGCATTGATCAAAGCCACTTCCAGTGACGCGCCCACCAGCAGCCAGCCCGCGAGGGTGAAGAAGGCGATCAGCAGCACCACCGGCACGAACACCTGACTGACCCGGTCCACCAGCCGCTGAATCGGTGCCTTGCCGGTCTGGGCGTCTTCGACCAGGCGAATGACGCGTGCCAATACCGTTTCCGAACCCAGCGCCGTGGTCCTGACCAGCAGCCGACCCTCGCCATTGATGGCCCCGCCGGTGACCCGGTCGCCAGGCTCCTTGGGCACCGGCAGGCTTTCACCCGTGATCAGCGCCTCGTCGGCATGGCTGTGTCCTTCGATGACCTCGCCGTCCACCGCAAAGCGCTCGCCCGGTTTGACCAGCACCCGGTCGTCCAGCTGGAGTGCGCTGATCGCGACCTCTTGTTCTACGCCGTCGATAACGCGTATTGCCCGGTCAGGACGCAGCGCCTCAAGGGCGCGAATCGCACTGGCGGTCTGGCGCTTGGCGCGGCTTTCCAGGTATTTGCCCAGTAGCACCAGCGCGATGACCACCGCAGACGCTTCGAAATACAGATGCGGCGTGGTGCCGGGTGCGGCGGCCAGCCATTGATAAAAGCTCAGGCCGTAACCGGCGCTGGTGCCGATAGCAACCAGCAAATCCATATTGCCTGCGCCCGAGCGCACAGCTTTCCAGGCGGCGACGTAAAGGCGTGCACCGAGTACGAACTGCACCGGTGTGGCCAGCGCGGCTTGCGCCCAGGCGGGCAGCATCCAGTGCACGCCCAGTGGCGAGAGAAGCATGGGCACGACCAACGGCACCGCCAGAACGATCGCCAGCAGCAACGCCCACCGCTCTCGATTCAAGCGGCGGCCCTTTCGATCGGCTTCGACGCGTTCATCCTGCAGCAGGGTCGCGCCGTAGCCTGCGTGGCTGACAGCGTTGATCAGGGTTTGCGGATCGGTTTGAGGCCGGGCCTGCACGTGGGCGCGTTCGTTGGCCAGATTGACCGTCACGCTGTTGACCCCCGGCACTTTGGCCAAGGCACGCTCGACTCGACCTGCGCAACTGGCGCAGGTCATGCCGCTGATGGGCAGGTCGAAGGTGATGGCGTCTTGCATTTCATTCACTCCTTGAGACTGGATGCCTGCAAGGATCAACCTTGCCACATGGGCAAGGTCAAGGGCGAATCAATAGTTCAGGTCGGCCTTCTTGAGGTACATGCCCTTGAGGCTGGTTGCGATGCGGTACTTGAGGATATCCCCAGCATGCATCTGAATGGTGGTGTTGGTCGGTGCTTCCATTCCGGGCTCGCAGCCCACGATCTTGCCGGGTAACGTCCGTAGGCGCACCGACACCGGACCGGCTGGCAGGTTGAAGGACACCGAGTCCTCCTGGAACAAACGTCCGGCCAATTGATCCTGAATGTAAATGCCGATTTCACACGAGGTTGCCACTTCCAGGCGCTCTCGGGAAATGATCAGGATGCCGTAATCCTGAGCGGCCTGAACGGTGGGGGCTGCGGCGACCAGACCGAGAATGCTGAAGAGGCTGACTACTGACCAGCGCATTGCTGATACTCCTGATGTAAACGTCGATGACGGAGCTTGGCCCACGACAACGCCGAATGCCAGCCCGGCAGAAAATACAAAAACTTGACCTTGCCACAATGACAAGGTTGAAGATACGCCCCATCAACTTCAGAGGAGCACGACATGCAATTATTCAACGTTCAGGGCATGACCTGCGGACACTGTGTTCGAGCGGTGACTCAAGCGATAAAAAATGAAGACCCGACCGCCGACGTGCAGATCGAACTGGCCAGTAAAGAGGTCAAGGTGCAGAGCGCGCTGAGTGCCGAGCACATTGTCAGGCTGATCGGCGAGGAAGGTTATCAGGCGCAACTGGCCTGATCTTTCATTCACCAAAATGCACGCACGCCTGCTTCTGCCCGCAGGGCGTGGGAGCTCTCGGAGGTTACGACGGCAGCGAAGGGCTGCGCAGCGGCCCTTGAGTGCATTTGATACACCGCATGCGCAGGCCTTACTACCGGTCCGCTCCCACGATGTTTGCTGCGCGACAGATCATACGTCGAAGACCGGGTGGGGCCTTCACCGTTCAAGTACGCCGCTCACTAACAGGGTCTGCCCTAACCAACGGATGTCAGCTATCCCTATCGGAAAAATCTTGAATTAATTTCGCTGCATTCCGTCCTCTGCCGGGTAAGGCGGTTAAACTAAACGGCTGCCCCGCATCGCTATGGACGACCGATGAATTTACGCACAATTCTGATTCTTGGCGCATTGAGCGCCTTCGGCCCGTTGGCCATCGACTTCTATCTGCCTGGCTTCCCCGCTATGGCGCTGTATTTCGCCACCGATGAAAAACACGTCCAATTGACGCTGGCGGCCTATTTTCTCGGCCTGTCGCTGGGCCAGCTCGCCTATGGTCCTATGGCCGACCGTTTCGGGCGACGTATCCCGATGCTGGTGGGCGTCAGCCTGTTCACGCTGGCCTCCGTGGCCTGCGCCTTCGCGCCGAGCCTTGAATGGCTGATCGGTGCTCGCTTCGTGCAAGCGCTGGGCGGCTGCGCGGGCATGGTGTTGTCACGGGCGATCGTCAGCGACAAATGCAACGCGGTAGAGTCCGCCAAGGTGTTCTCGCAACTGATGCTGGTCATGGGGCTCGCGCCGATTCTGGCGCCCATGCTTGGCGGGATGCTGGTCGGTGCCTACGGCTGGCAGTCGATCTTCATCAGCCTGACGCTGTTCAGCGCCTTGTGCCTGACCGCGGTCGCCCTGGGGTTGCCGGAAAGCATGCCTGCCACCACCCCACGTCAGCCATTGCGTGGGGCGTTGCGCCAATACGGACGTCTGCTGACCGACCGCGTGTTCATCGGCCATGCGCTCACGGGCGGTATCGCGATGGCGGGGATGTTCGCTTACGTGGCGGGCTCGCCGTTTGTGTTCATCAAGCTCTATAACGTGCCCGCCGAGCATTACGGCTGGCTGTTCGGGATGAATGCGGCGGGCTTCATTGTGGTCGCGCAGATCAATGCCCGCATCCTGCGCAAGACCGGCCCGGCCTTTCTGCTGACACGCACGGTGTGGGTCTATCTGACGGCGGCTCTTGTGCTGCTGGGTATCACCGGTCTGCGCACCGAGGCGTTATGGCCACTGCTGGTGCCGTTGTTCATCTGCATCGCGAGCCTGGGCTGCATCATTCCCAATGCGTCGGCGTGCGCCATGAATGGCCAGTGGGCGAGGGCGGGCAGTGCGTCGGCGCTGCTGGGCTGCTTGCAGTTCAGCGTCGCGGCGGCTGCGGCGAGTCTGGTGGGCGTGCTGCACGACGGCACGGCAACGCCGATGGCGCTGGTCATCACCCTGTGCGGGGTGCTGGCCGTGAGCGCCTCGGTGTACACACGTCGCCTGCAGGCGCGGCGGGATGCGCAGGCGCAAACCGCTCAAGTCTGACCAACTCTGCCGTTGGATCAGTCAGGGGTGACTGACCCAACGCTGTTGCTTGTGTTTAGAACCCTTCCAGAACGATTTTGCCTTTGGCCTTGCCGCTTTCCAGCAAAGCGTGAGCGCGACGCAGGTTTTCGGCGTTGATGGTGCCGAAGTGTTCGCCGAACGTAGTCTTCAGCGTTCCAGCGTCCACCAGTTCTGCCACGCGATTGAGCAGGTTGTGCTGCTCGATCATGTCCTCGGTCTGGAACATCGAACGGGTGTACATGAACTCCCAGTGCAGCGACAGGCTCTTGCGCTTGAGCTTGGAGACGTCCAGCGACTTGGGGTCGTCGATCAGCCCCAGCTTGCCTTGAGGTTTGAGTGCCTCGACCAGTTGATCCAGGTGCTGCTCGGTCTGTGTCAGGCTGGCGACGTGAGTGACGGCTGCCAGGCCGACGCGCTTGAGCTCTTCGCTCAGCGGCTTGCTGTGGTCCAGCACCTCATGAGCACCCAGCTCACGCACCCATTCGGTGGTTTCGGTGCGTGAGGCGGTGCCGATGACTTTCAACGCGGTCAACTGGCGGGCCAATTGGGTCAGGATCGAGCCCACGCCACCTGCCGCGCCGACGATCAACAGGCTTTGTCCGCTTTCGCCTTTGCCTTGAACGATCTGCAGGCGCTCAAACAAAAGCTCCCACGCGGTGATCGCAGTCAGCGGCAGGGCGGCCGCGTGAGCGAAGCTGAGCGATTTGGGCATGTGGCCCACGATGCGCTCATCCACCACGTGCAGTTCGCTGTTGGCCCCCGGACGCGTCAGCGAGCCGGCGTAGTACACCTTGTCGCCCGGCTGGAACAGGGTGACATCGCTGCCGACCGCTTTCACCACGCCTGCAACGTCCCAGCCCAGCACCTTGGGCTCTCCATTCTCTGGCTGTACGTTCTGCCGGATCTTGGTGTCCACCGGGTTCACCGAAATGGCCTTGACCTCGACCAGCAGATCGTGTGCGCCAGCGACGGGTTCTGGCAGTTCGATGTCCTTGAGTGACTGAGCGTCGCTGACAGGCAGGGACTGGTGATACGCAATGGCCTTCATGAACGGATCCTCGTGTGGAAACAATGATGAGCGGATCATTAAGTATTTCCAGTAAAGATAAAACCCGCTAAAACGGCAGGCTCTTTCAATTTATTTTTGATAATTCGAGGCTGGCATGCTGCGTTTCGATGACCTGCAGTTGTTCGTTCGGGCTGCGGACCTAGGCAGTCTTTCCGCTGCCGCCCGTGTAATGGACATGTCGGCGGCGGTGGCCAGTGCGTCGCTCAAGCGCGTTGAACTGCAATTGGGTGCCCGCCTGCTGGCCCGCTCGACCCGCAGCCTGCGTTTGACGGCCGAGGGCGAGGGGTTTCTGGAATATGCGCGCGCCGCGCTTGGCAGCCTTGAGGAGGGGCAGCGCCTGCTGGCCAGCAGTCAGGACCGCTGCGAAGGCGTTTTGCAGCTTTCGGCACCTTCGGACCTGGGGCGCAATGTGCTGCTGCCGTGGCTGGATGCGTTTCAGCAGCAGCACCCGCAACTGACTGTGCGTTTGTTGCTGGGGGACCGGATTGCCGACCTGTTCCGCCAGCCGGTGGACGTCGCCCTGCGGTATGGCGAGCCGGAAGACTCTTCCCTCGTCGCGCTGCCGGTGCTGCCGACCAACCGGCGTGTGTTGTGCGCCTCGCCGACTTATCTGGAACGCCACGGCCAGCCGCAGCAGATCGAGCAGCTGGCACAGCACAATTGCCTGCTGTTCATGTTGGGCGAGCGTGTCCATGACCGATGGACCTTCGAGGACGGCAAGCGAGAAATGAGCCTGACGGTGACAGGCAATCGCTTCAGCGATGACGCCGATGTGGTGCGTCGCTGGGCCGTGGCGGGAGAAGGCATCGCCTATAAATCCTGGCTGGACGTTGCCGACGATGTAAGGTCGGGGCGTCTGCGGGTATTGATGCCGCATTTGCAAGGTGAACTGGCGCCTTTGAATCTGTTGTGTGCCCACCGTGCTCAACTCAGCAAACCGGTCAATCTGCTTCTGGACATGCTTCGTACGCGTTGCAAGCAACATGCTGTAAGCCAATAAGAACGTTTAATGTTTTATGTGGCTACATAGGCGGGGGAATCACCCTACGGAAGTTTCGGAAAATATAGTGTTTAACTGCATTTTCAATATGCAAAGTTCTCTCGAGTGAAAGAGGTTTTAACTGACAAATATTGAAAGCTTTTGGCCGTTTTGCCGTAGGCCCGTCCTTTGTTTTTTGAAGCGTTTATCAGCCAAAGCCCCGTAACCCTTGAGTTAGAAGGCTGCTGGCGATGCGCTTTCATTCGATCAGGACGCAGACTAAATTCACGCATGGCCGAGAATGATGGCCACCGAGATGGCAAGCCGGTGTGCCAAGGGTTTTTTACCCGGTCTGGCGACGGGGCATAGAGTTTATACTTGTCATTTCAAGTTGGATCCGCGTTCAACTTTACTGAGGCGTGATTGCTGTCAATATGTCATCGCAATAGATGAATGTTTCAACAGGGAGTGAACACATGGAATATGCACCTTGCATCAGCCAGATTGCGACATTGCTGGCCGACCCCAAGCGCAGCGCAATGATTTGGGCATTGATGGATGGTACTGCTCGCCCCGCCGATGAGCTGGCACTGCTGGCGGGCCTGTCGACGTCTTCGGCGGGCGCACACCTTGCGCGGCTTGCGAGCGGCGGTCTGTTGAAGCAGGAGGCGCGGGGTCGCAAGCGCTTCTTCCGGCTGGCAGCGCCGGAAGTGGCGGCGGCGGTCGAGGCGTTGGCCAGTGCTTCGTTGGCGAGTGCCGATCAGATCAGCCGCATTGTCGCGCAGCCGATGCCGTCTTTGCCGTTGCGCCGTGCCCGCATCTGTTGCGATCACTTGGGGGGCGAAATGGCGGCCGAGCTCTACCAGCGTCTGATGGGCGCGGGCTGGATCGAGCAACAGGAAAAGCGCATCGAGGTGACAAGCAAGGGCATGGCCAAGTTTGCCGAACGTGGAATCTACATACCAGCACTCGCCCAGCGCAAACGTGAAACCGTCTGCGCCTGTGCCAACTGGAGCGAGCGCAGTCCGCACTTGGGAGGCGCATTGGGCGCAGGTCTTCTGCAGTTGTTCATTCAGATGGGCTGGCTGCGCACGACCGAGGAGTCCAGCACCCTTCAGGTGTCGTCGAGCGGGCAGCGGGAAATCAGCAAGATCGCGTCGGCGGCGTGAGCTCACGCAGCGTGTGGTCAGACCCATTGGGACGCGAAGCGTCCCGGGCTGCATGCCGACGCGGAGCATCGGCACGATAATGATCTGGATTTACGGCTTCACCAACCGCGCATCCAGGCTGTTCTGCGCCAGGCGTTTCGCCTGGTCCTGGGTCATGCCCAAATGTGTGTACAACGCGTGGAAGTTTTCAGTGACGTAGCCGCCGAAGTAGGCCGGGTCGTCCGAGTTCACCGTGACTTTCACGCCGCGTTCCAGCATATCGAGGATGTTGTGCTGGGCCATGTCGTCGAACACGCAGAGTTTGGTGTTGGACAGCGGGCAGACGGTCAGCGGGATCTGTTCGTCTATGATGCGCTGCATCAGTCGTTCGTCTTCGATGGCGCGCACGCCGTGGTCGATGCGCTCGATCTTCAACAGGTCCAGTGCTTCCCAAATGTATTCCGGCGGGCCTTCTTCGCCAGCGTGAGCCACGGTCAGAAAGCCTTCATTGCGGGCGCGGTCAAAGACGCGCTGGAACTTGCTCGGCGGATGGCCCATTTCCGAGCTGTCCAGGCCGACGGCCACGAACGCGTCGCGGAACGGCAAGGCCTGCGTCAGGGTTTTCTCGGCTTCTTCTTCGCTCAGATGGCGCAGAAAGCTGAGGATCAGGCCGCTGTCGACGCCCAGTTGCGATTTTCCGTCTTTCAAAGCGCCGGTAATCCCCGCCAGCACCACTTCGAACGGGATGCCACGGTCGGTGTGGGTCTGCGGATCGAAGAACGGTTCGGTGTGAATCACGTTCTGCGCCTTGCAGCGTTGCAGGTAGGCCCAGGTCAGGTCATAGAAATCCTGCTCGGTGCGCAAAACGTCCGCGCCCTGGTAATACAGATCGAGAAATTCCTGCAGGTTATTGAAGGCGTACGCCTTGCGCAGCGCCTCCACGTCGTTCCACGGCAGGGCAATCTTGTTGCGCTCGGCCAGGGCAAACAGCAGCTCGGGTTCCAGCGAACCTTCAAGGTGCAAGTGTAATTCTGCCTTGGGCAGGGCGTTCAACCAGTCGTACATGTGCTGTTCTCATCAGGTGCAGATCGCGGGCATTCTACAGATGCACGTCGCCGCATAGGGTAAAACCTGACCGACCGTTCAACTAAGAGGCTTTTCCGGCTCTCGCCGATAGGCATACGTATCGGCAAAGCGCGACAACAGGAACTCGGCGCAGGTGGTGACAGGATAGCGGGCCGGCTGGCTTTCGCTCTGGCAACCCGGCAGGCATTCGATACGTGTGTCCGGATGAGGTTCGGCGAAAAACGGCATCGAGTAGCGATCGACACCCAATGGGCTGATGACCCTGTGCGGCGTGGACAGGTAACGGTCGTTGCTCCAGCGCGCCATCATGTCGCCGAGGTTGACCACGAACGTGCCCTCGATGGGCGGCGCGTCGATCCAATCGTCCCGCACATCACGCACCTGCAAACCGCCCGCTGCGTCCTGATAAAGCAGGGTGATGCAGCCGTAATCGGTGTGGGCACCCGCGCCCTGCTGGTCGCTCGACGTGGCGGTGTGGCGTGGTGGGTAATGAATCATGCGCAGCACGCTGACCGGGTCCTTGAAGCGCTGGTCGAAGAAATTCCGTTCGATGCCCAGCGCCAGGGTCATGGCGCGCAGCAGCGTTTGGGCCAGCGCCTGCATGTCCAAGTAATGCTGCTCCATCAGGCTTTCCCAGTCCGGCATGTCGGGATGTCGATTCGGCCCCCGCAGAGGTTTTCCGGCCAGTACATCAGGATGTTCGGCATCCATGTGCAGGCCCATGTCGAAGGTTTCCTTCAGATCGCTCGGCAGGTTGGGGTCCAGTTGTTCGGTGGCAATGGCGCCGTAGCCGCGATGATGAGTGCTTTGGGTAATGTCGATGCTGAGCTTTTGCTCCGTCGGCAGGGCGAAAAAACGCTTGGCAGCCGATTGCACCTGCTCGATCCGCTGCGCGCTGATCGGGTGACCGGTGATGTAGAAGAAGCCCCATTCGCGGCAGGCGCTGTCGATCTGGCTGGCAACGGTCTGCCAGGCTTGAGTGTCGGTGCCGTACAGCGGGGCGATGTCGATGATCGGGAGCTGGTCCATGAAGCGGTCCTGGAAATCCGGTGGTGGTCTGAGTGACCGCGCCTGCTGATCACAGGCGCAGAGGTTCAGGCAGATTACTTCGGCAGCTCGGCGGTGATGCCTTCGACGTAGTAGTTCATCGAGGCCAGCTCGGCATTGGTCGCGACCACCCCGGCAGGGATTTTCACCGTACCGGTCTGGTCTTTGATCGGGCCGGTGAACGGGTGGAATTCGCCGCTTTCGATGCTCGCGATGATCGTCTGCGCCTCAGCCTTCACGTCGGCGGGTACGATGTCGCTGATCGGCAGTTCAACCGTTCCTTCCTTCAGGCCGCCCCAGTAATCCTGTGGTTTCCAAGTGCCTGCGAGTACGCCTTCGGCAGCCTGAATGTAATGCGGCCCCCAGTTGTTGACGATGGAGGTCAGCACCGCCTTGGGACCGAAGTGCGCCATGTCCGACGCGTAGCCGACGGCGTACACGCCACGACGCTCGGCGGTCTGGATCGGGGCGGGGCTGTCGGTGTGCTGGAACACCACGTCCACGCCCTGATCGATCAGCGCGTTGGCTGCATCGGCTTCCTTGCCCGGATCGAACCAGGAGTTGACCCACACGACCTTGATCTCGGTCCCAGGGTTGTACTTGTTCAGGGCCAACTGGATGGCGTCGATATCGCGCAATACTTCCGGGATCGGGAACGAGGCGACGTAGCCGATCTTCTTGGTCTTGGTCATCTTCGCGGCAATGAAGCCACCCACGTAGCGGCCTTCATAGGTGCGGGCAAGGTAGGTGCCCATGTTCTTGTCTTGCTTGTAGCCGGTGGCGTGCTCGAATTTCACCTTGGGAAACTGCTTGGCGACTTTCAGGGTCGGGTTCATGTAACCGAAGGAGGTGCTGAAGATCAGGTCATAGCCGCCCTTGGCCATGTTGCGGATCACACGTTCGGCATCGGCGCCTTCCGGCACGTTTTCCACGTAGCTGCTGCTGACCTTGTCGCCCAGCGCCGCGACCATCGCCTTGCGGCCCTGCTCGTGCTGATAGGTCCAGCCGTGGTCGCCGATAGGGCCGATGTAGACGAAACCGACTTTCAGCGGATCGGCTGCCGAGGCGAGCAGGCTGGCACCCAGACCGACGACGGCAGTCATGGCGCACAGCAGTTTTTTCAGGGGACGGCGTGGGGTGGTCAGGTGCATCGGGTCTTGCTCCTTGCAGTCTTGTTGGAGTGGATACTCCGCCAATGCAAATAACTGACCACAAAGACAAGTTATGACGCAGACGCGCCGCAGACCGTTCTGCTACCGGTTATATGCAGCGCGACGGTGCAGGTTACAGCCCCTTCGCCGCTAACTGGTGCAGCGGGTGCTGCGTTCGACGATGCACATGGGCGTGCCCGCCACCGGCTCGCGCATGATCTGTACCTGAACATCGAAGACCCGGCATACCAGCTCGGCATCCAGCACCTCGCCGGGGGCTCCATTGGCCACCAGTCGTCCGGCCTGCATCACCGCCAGATGATCGGCATAGCGACAGGCCTGATTGATGTCGTGCAACACGGTGATGACCGTCTTGCCTTCAGCGCTGAGGGCGCGCATCAGGTCCAGCAGCTCGACCTGATGGCTGATGTCCAGATACGTGGTCGGCTCGTCGAGCAGCACGATGGACGCATCCTGCGCCAGAATCATCGCCAGCCATGCGCGTTGACGTTGCCCGCCGGACAGGTCGGACAGCGGTCGGTCAGCGAGGGTTTCCAGCTCCATGCGCTGCAAGGCCTGATCGACACGGTGCTGATCCGCGCCGCTCAGCCGCCCCCACAAACTGTTGTGCGGACTGCGGCCGTAGGCAACCAGCTGGCATACGCTGACGCCTTCGGGAATGGGCAGCACCTGCGGCAGAAACGCGACCTGGCGAGCCAGATCCCGCGCCGACAGATCGCGGTAGGCCTTGCCGTCCAGGCTCAGACTGCCGGACTGTGGCGTGAGAATGCGCGCGAATGCCTTGAGCAAAGTGGACTTGCCGCAGCCGTTGGGGCCGATCAGTGCCGTGACCTTGCCGGGCGGCGGGCTGAACGACAAGCCCTGCACGATGCGTGTTGCGCCATAACCGATGTCGAGTTGCCGTGCCTGAAGAATGCTCATGGGATCAACCTTTGAATCGGGCCAGCAGCCACAGAAAATAAGGAGCGCCGATTACCGCCGTGAGAATCCCGGCCGGGATCTCGCTGGGCGCGATCAGCGTACGACCGAGCGTGTCGGCCAGCACCAGCAGCAACGCGCCCAGCACCATCGAGGCGGGCAGCATGAATTGATGGTGACCTCCCACCAATCGGCGAGCCATGTGCGGTGCGACCAGTCCGACGAAGCTGATCGGGCCGATGATTCCGACGCCCATGCTGGTCAGCAGTACCGCGCTGCCCATCGCCAGCCAGCGCGTGCGCGTAAGGCCGGTGCCCAGGCTCTGCGCCGCTTCATCGCCCAGACCTATCAGGTTCAGCGGCTTGGCCAGCAACAGCGAAATCGGGATCAGGATCAGCAACGGCACGGCCAGTAGCACGTGATGCCAGTTGCGGCTCCACAGACTGCCGGTCAGCGCCAGCAGGGCGGTGTTGATGTCCAGTGGGTTGGACAGGATCAAAAACTCGGTAATGCTCGACAGCGTGACTGCAATGGCGACACCCGAGAGCGCGAAGCGCACCCCTGAAAACTGCACGCCGGTGTTGTACAGCGCCAGTAACAATGCGCCGCCCGCACCCCCCAGACACGCCACGAACGGCAGCGCTGACACCGGTAATTGTGGAAAACCGATGATCGCGATGGTCAACGCCAGCCCCGCGCCTTGCGTCACGCCAAGTATTTCCGGCGAGGCCAGCGGGTTGCGGATCACCCCTTGCACGATGGCGCCGGCCAGACCGAACGCACAGCCGGTGACAATGGCAATCAGGCCTCGTGGCAGGCGGTGGTTCCAGACCTCGAAGTCCTTGCTGTCATGAGCGATCAAATGGTCGAACACAGCGCCCGGCGTCAGCCAGACCGTGCCCGCGCTCAGGCTCAACAGCAGCGCCAGTAGCAACAGGCCGATCAGGATCAGCAGTCTTGAGCGAGGCTGGTTCATAGTGCGCGCCTGGCCAGAAACAGGAAGAACGGCGCGCCGATCAGCGCCGTGACCACACCAGCGGGCGTCTCGACCGGAAAGGCCACGGCGCGGCTGATCAGGTCAGAGGCCAGCACAATCGCTGCACCCAGCCCGGCGCTGACCGGGATCAGCCAGCGGTAATCGTTGCCCAGCCATTGACGGGCGATGTTCGGCGCGATCAGACCGACGAACCCAATCGGCCCGACGGCGCAGACACTGGCCCCGACCAGCACCAGACTGACGACAAACACCAGCAGACGAAGTGCACCGATGCGCACGCCCAGCGAACGTGCGGCGTCCTCGCCAAGGTTGATCAGGTTCAGGCGAGGCGCGCAGGCAATCGCCACCACAACGCCAATCAGTGTGCAGGGCCACAGCAGGCGCAGTTGCTCGCCACCGACATTGGCCAGCGAGCCGGCCAGCCAGTTCAGAACGCTTTGCGCCTGGACTTCAACGAGGATTACCGTCAGGCGGGTCAGTGCTGCACATAAAGCCGCCACCGCCACGCCCGCCAGCACCAATCGTCCTTGTGACGTAGCAGGCGACCAGGCTCCGCCGAGACTGAATACGGTAATCCAGGCCAGCGCACCGCCCAGGCAGGTCATCAGTAGTGCGCCGCCCGGGAAGGGCAGGGCAATCAGTCCGGTTGAAAACAATGCCAGACCCAGCGCCGCGCCCGCGGTTACGCCGAAAAGAGAAGGGGACGCCAGCCGATTGCGGGTGATGCCTTGCATCAAGGCCCCCGCCACGCCGAGACAGGCACCGACCAATGCGGCGCACAAGGCTCGCGGCACGCGCAGTTGCGCAACGATATAGGCAATGTTGCCGCCCTCACGGCCTAGGGTGAACAGCCCGTTCCACGCATCGATCTGCCGAATGGTGAACGGCGACAGGGCGAACAGCGACATCCAGAACAAGCCCAGACACCCTGCGGCAATCACGCTCGCCATCAGCCAACGACGCATTTACGGGTTGATCACGGCCTTGCCGCCCTTGAGCACGGCAAGCGCATCATCGGCAATCTGCTCGGACGCCATGATCCCGCGATTGCGCGCCCAGCTGTCGCCATCCACCTGCGCCACCTGTTTGTTGCGCACGGCGCTCAGCACCTGCCACAACGGCTGTTTGCTCCAGCTGTCGACAAGGCTTGGGCGACGATAATGGCCGACCAGCAGCCAGCCCGGATCCAGCGCCAGCAACTGCTCAAGGCTGACGAACTCGGTCGGCGCGGCGTTCTTGCGCACCTCCGGCACCTGCAGACCAATAGCCTTCAACACGCTGCCAGCATACGAGTGCGGGCCATGCACCGAGAAACTGTCTTCACGGGCGACGCCGAATAGCACTTTAGTATCGGCTGGAATCTGTGCCGCGACCGCTTTCAGGTGCTCGCGGTTTTCAGCGATACGCGCCTGCATCTGCGGGCCTTTGCCCAGCGCGGTGCCGATCAGCTCGGCGGATTTCAGGCTGCCTTCATAGTCCTCGCCACGCGAGGGCAGCATCAATGTGGGCGCCAGGGTTGCCAGATCGTTGTACAGCGCTTGATGACGGCCCAGGTCAGCGATGATCAGGTCCGGTTTGAGGCGCGCAATGACTTCGATATTGGGCTGCGAACGCAGGCCCACCGATTGCCATTCGCCCACGGCCTTGCGCGCCTTGGGCAGCACGCGATTGGCATCGCCATCATCGGCGGCACCTACAGGCGTCACGCCGACCGAGGCCAGGCTGTCGAGAAAGGAAAACTCCAGCACCACCACGCGCTTGGGCGCATCGGGCAAGTGAACCTTGTGCTGGCCGTCATCAATGTCGATGGGTGCTGCCTGGGTTGTGCAGGCCAAGGCTGCCAACAGGCTGCCAGCCAGCAGGTGGGAGAGTCGAAAAGCATGCATGGCGGATGTCCTTTGTCACTGAAGCAGTCGCGCCAGAAAGGTCGCGAGGAAAACGGCGGGCACTATTTCACATCGTGACGACGGGATCAAAAGTCATTTACAGCTGGGTGCCATTCCCATTCGGGGTATTTTTTGAAACCTTTTGTCACACCCTGCACTCTGAACGGCTTCACTGACAGACACCTTTACATACATCCGCGGCGATGTGTCGCAAGGGTTTGGGGAACAACATGGGCGCATTGCTCAAGCAAGAAAAGTTTTTACTGCTGGCGATCATCGCCACCTTCGCTGCCTACCCGCTGGAGCACACGCTGCTCGGCAATGGCCAGACGGTCGCCCTGGTGGCGGGTCTGGCCCTGGTAGGTTTCATTATTTGTGCATCGCTGCGCGTGGCGCATCATGCCGAAATGCTCGCAGAGAAAGTCGGCGATCCGTACGGCACGATGATCCTGACGCTGTCGGCGGTGCTGGTCGAAGTGGTGATCCTGGCGATCATGATGAGCAACGAGCCATCACCGACGCTGGTGCGCGACACCATTTACTCCGCAGTGATGCTCGACATCAACGGCATCCTCGGCCTCGCGGCGCTGATGGGCGGCATCAAGCACGGTGAACAGTCCTACAACGATGATTCGGCGCGTACCTACAGCGTCATGATCATGACCGCGATGGGTGTGTCGATGGTGGTCCCCGAGTTCATCCCCGAGGCGAACTGGAAGCTGTACTCTGCGTTCACCATCGGCGCGATGATCCTGCTCTATACCCTGTTTCTGCGCATGCAGGTCGGCCCGCACAGTTACTTCTTCAGCTACAGCTACCCCGACAAGAAGAAGCGCAAGGAACAACCCGAGGAACATGCCGAGCCGGTCAACCTGACGCGCTCCATCGCTACGCTTGTGGTCGGTGTCGTGGTCATTGGTGCATTGGCCGAAGTCATGTCCAAGACAGTCGACCTGGGCCTTGAAGGCACTGGCGCGCCGCCGGTCATGACCGCGATTCTGGTTGCGGCCATTTCCGCCTCGCCCGAGATTCTCACCGCGCTGCGTGCGGCGCTGGCCAACCGCATGCAGTCGGTGGTCAACATTGCGCTGGGTGCGTCGCTGTCGACCGTGATCCTGACCGTTCCGGTGATGGAAGCGATGGCGCTCTACAGCGGCCAACCGTTCCAGATGGCCATGACACCGGTGCAAACCGTGATGATCCTGATCACCCTGCTGGTGAGCGCGATCAACCTCAACGACGGTGAAACCAACGCCATCGAAGGCATGACCCACTTCGTGCTGTTCGCGACGTTCATCATGTTGTCGTGTTTGGGGGTTTAAAACCTGGCGTTGAGCGTTCGTCCATGAGCGCTCAACCCTGAATCAGCGCTCGCGCAGCCTGGCGGTGTTGCGCGATCAGTTGGTGCAGATCCAGCCCTTCGACCTGACCGTCGATCACCCGCCAGCGTCCTGCAATCATGACCCGATCCGCACGGTCTGCGCCGCACAGCAGCAGTGCCGACAGCGGATCGTGGCTGCCTGAGAAGCGCAGCTCATCAAGTTTGAACAGCGCCAGATCAGCCTGTTTGCCGACCGCCAGCTCACCGATGTCAGTGCGCCCCAGCAGTTGTGCCGAGCCCCGTGTGGCCCAGCCCAGTACGAGTTCCGGTGTGATCTTTTCTGCACCGTAACGCAACCGTTGCAGGTACAGCGCCTGGCGCGCTTCGAGGATCATGTTCGAGGCATCGTTTGAGGCTGATCCATCGACGCCGAGCCCGAGCGGCGCGCCTGCAGCCATAAGATCCAGCGCCGGACAGATACCGGATGCCAAGCGCATGTTGGAGCTGGGGCAATGACAAATCCCTGTGCCGGCTGCGCCCAGGCGTGTGATTTCGTCCGGATTGAAATGAATGCCGTGCGCCAGCCAGGTGCGTGGGCCGAGCCAGCCGACGCTGTCCAGATAGTCCACCGTGCGCAGCCCGAAGCGTTGCAGGCAGAAGTCTTCCTCGTCGAGGGTTTCCGCCAGATGGGTGTGCAGGCGTACGTCGAGCTTTTCAGCCAGTGCAGCACTTTCAGCCATGATCTGTGGCGTGACTGAAAACGGTGAGCAGGGCGCGAGGGCGATCTGGACCTGCGCGCCATCGCCGCGCTCGTGGTAGGTCGCGATCAGGCGCTGGCTGTCGGCCAGAATCACCTCGCCCTGTTGCACGGTTTGTTGCGGGGGCAGCCCTCCGTCCGCTTCCCCCAGGCTCATGGAGCCGCGCGTGAGCATGGCGCGCATGCCCAGTTCGCGAACGCTCTGTACCTGCACATCAATGGCGTGCTCCAGCCCGTCTGGAAACAGATAGTGATGATCGGCCGCGGTGGTGCAGCCAGACAACAGCAGTTCAGTGAGGGCGACTTTACTGGCGATGGCAAGCTTCTCGGGTGTCAGCCGTGCCCACACGGGATACAGCGTCTTGAGCCACGGAAACAGCGGCTGATTGACCACCGGCGCCCAGGCGCGGGTCAGGGTTTGATAGAAGTGGTGATGGGTGTTGATCAGGCCCGGCAGCAGCACGTGTTCACGCGCGTCGAACACCTGCGCACAGGGCAGGGTGGGTGGCTGCCCTGCGGCCAGCAGCTCAGTGATGACACCGTCCTCGATCACCAGACCGCCACGGGCGTCCAGGTCATTGGCAGTAAAAACAGCGAGGGGGTTTTTCAACCAGATACGGATCGCGGACATGGGCCGGCTCCTCTGAAAGTGGGGTTCAGGGTTAGCCAGCTCAGTGTTGCCCTGTCTGCTGATCCAGGGTGCAAGGCAGACAGCGCCTCAGCAAGGTCGGTGATTTTACTGAGGTGATCAGTTTTTAATCAAGTTGCGCTTTCAGGTGAATGTGACGCTGAGCGTCACGGGCGGCATGCCCACGCGCAGCGATGGGCACGATCGGGGTGGAGTCAAACAATTGATCGTTCCTCACGCTCTGCGTGGGAATGCCGCTCGGGACGCTCAGCGTCAGCTTTTGATCACCTACCAGGCAATCGTCTCGCCCTTGTAATTGATGAAGTGATGACCGCCCTTGCCCGCGTAGGCATTGAGCTGTTCAACCAGTCCGGTCGTGCTGGTCTGCACGTCGATGGCAGCATTCTCGCCACCCATGTCGGTCTTGACCCAGCCCGGGTGCAGTGACAACACCGTCGGGCGTGGCTCGGGCAGTTGAACCACAAAGCTGTTGGTCATCGAATTGAGCGCGGCTTTGCTGGCTTTGTACAACGTCATGGTTTCGCCGTCAGGGCAGGCCACGCTGCCCAGTACCGAACTCATGAACGCCAGTACGCCGGTTTCAGGGCGGATATGGTCGATGAAACGCTCGGCAAGGCGGATCGGCGCAATTGCATTGGTCAGGAACAACTGACCCAACTCGGCAGCGGTCGCTTGGGCGGCGCTCTGGTGCTTGGGCCCCATGATCCCGGCATTGACGAACAGCACGTCGAACACTTCACCCCTGAGCTTTTGCACCAGCACTTCCAGCGAAGCGGTATCGTCGATGTCCACCGCCTCAATTCGTACACCCTCGATGGCCTTCAGACTGTCGGCCTTTTGCGGGTCACGAACAGTGGCGGTGACCTTCCAGCCCTGTTCCGTCAGGCGTTGAACCAGCCCAAGCCCCAGGCCACGCGAGGCACCGATGATCAGCGCGGTTTTGGTCGTCATGAAAAAACTCCTTGGCAGATGTGAAGAGGTAGTCAGGGGCTCAGCGGGCACTGCTGACCCAGACGCTGATGCAGTTCGCCACGCAGTGCCGTGAGTTCGGCGATTCGCGTATCGATCAGCGCCAGCTTTTCCCGAAGCAGTGCCGCAATCGCGATATCCGGGGCGGGCGCCTTCCACAGTTCGGCAACATTGCTGCCGACTTCGTTCAGACTGAAACCCAACCGTTGCGCCACCTTGATGAACTGAACCAGTTGCACTGTTTCTACAGGGTAGTGCCTGTAGCCATTGGTGCTGCGCTGCGCAATGATCAGCCCGCGCTGCTCATAGAAACGCAGCGTGTCACGACTGACGGCCGTAGCTTCTGCCAGTTCACCAATACGCATCGATAAAACGTCCTTGAAAGTGCTTGACCCTGGAGCTTACTCAAGCCTTTAGCCTGTGGGAATCTCAACCAGCAGGAAGCAGGGTCATGTGGACATCCCGGCAATACCGTCAAGTGGTCAAAGCCAGCGGTTGGTACGACCTTATCATCACTGCGGCCTTCATCACTCCGTGGAGTTTCGCCGCACTGCATGGTGCGCTGAGTGTCTTGAGCCAGTCCTGGAATCTGTCAGGAGAACTGCCAGCCTTTGCGCCCATTCACATGCTCATGGCCAATCTCATGGGGTCGATTGTTTGTGTGTGGGCAGTTCTGAGGATCCGCAACCCGCAACCTTTGTTCGGGCGCTACGACGCAGCCGGTCGTGTGCTATTCGCGACATGGCAAGCCTACGCCTTGGCGCAGGGCGCCAGCAGCCTGTTGATCGGTATTCTGGCAGCGGAACTGTTCTGGGCCATCTTGCAGCTGTGGCCGATGCGCTGCGATGTCGATTCATCGAACACCGCTGCCGCGCAACAAACAGAGAACCCGTAGGAGCGAGCTTGCGCGCGAAGGCTATAGCCCAGGCGCAGCATTTCGGCTTTGCGCCCGGATCGCTCCCACAAAGTGATGTATCACGCGTACATGCCGTTCTTCCTCAATGCCCCGCCCGCCAAGGCTGGCCCAGTGAAACCGGTGCATACAGCCGGGTGCGCAATGCGTCGCGGGACAGCAGCACCAGAACGATGATGGTCGCGACGTAAGGCAGCATGGCCAGCAGGTTGGAGGGGATCGCCAGGCCGATGCCTTGGGCGACCAGGTGCAGGATGCTGGCCAGGCCGAACAGGTAGGCGCCCAACAGCAGGCGCCACACGCGCCAGCTGGCGAACACCACCAGCGCCAAGGCAATCCAGCCGCGCCCGGCGCTCATGTTTTCGGCCCACATGGGCGTGTAGGCAAGCGACAGGTAAGCGCCCGCCAAACCCGCCATTGCGCCGCCGAACAGCAAGGCGAGGGTGCGCACCCGCAACACCGGCAGGCCCATCGCACTGGCCGCATCGGGGCTTTCGCCGACTGCCTGAATGATCAGGCCGACGCGGCTTTTCAGCAGCGCCCAGGCCACCAGTGCGAACAAGGCAAAAGACAGGTAGACCAGCAGGTCTTGGGCGAACAGCATGCGGCCGATCAGCGGGATATCGCTCAGAAACGGAATCGCGACCGGCTCGAAACCGCTGAGTGGCTTGCCCACCCAAGCCGCCCCGACAAAGCTCGACAACCCGACGCCGAAGATGGTCAGCGCCAGGCCAGTGGCCACCTGATTGGCGTTGAACACCAGCGCCACTAGCGCGAGCAGTGCCGAGAGCAGCATGCCTGCCAGCATCGCCAGCAACACACCCAGCCAAAGATTGCCGGTACTCAAAGCGATGATGAAGCCGATCACGGCACCAAACAGCATCATGCCTTCCTGCCCCAGGTTGATCACGCCGCTCTTTTCACAGATTAGCTCGCCCAGCGCGACCAGCAGCAGCGGGGTACCGCAACGCACCATCGCGTAGAAAATGTTGCTCAGCAGATCGATATCCATCACGCGGCTCCCACGGCAGGCGTCATCTGACGCTTGGCCCAGCGCGTCTTCAGGCGTGGGCGGTAAAGAATCAGTACGTCGCAAGCCAGCAGGAAGAACAGCATCATCCCCTGAAACAACTGGGTGATGGCGGGCGGCAGGTTCAGGGTCATCTGCGCGCTTTCGCCGCCCAGATAAAGCAACGCGATCAGCAGACTGGAAAACAGAATGCCAATCGGGTTGAGGCGCCCTAGAAATGCCACGGTAATTGCCGCATAGCCATAGCCCGGCGACACCTGTGGCACCAGTTGCCCGATGGGGCCGGCGACTTCCGAAACACCCGCCAGCCCGGCCAGTGCGCCGCTGATCAGCAATGCCAGCCACACCAGGCGCTTCTCGCGAAAGCCGACGAACCCGGCGGCGCGTTTGTCCAGGCCCAACACCTTGATCTGGAAGCCGATAAAACTGCGCTGCAGCAGGATCCATACCGCGACCAGCGCCAAGAGTGCGAAATACACGCCGACATGGGCGCGACCGTCTTCCATCAGCAGCGGCAGACGGCTGGCGTCGCCGAAGGTCGCGGACTCCGGGAAGTTCATGCCCGCAGGATCCTTGAGCGGCCCGTGTACGAAATACAGCAGCAGGTTCAGGGCGATGTAGTTGAGCATGATGCTGGTGAGGATTTCGTTGGCGTTGAACTGCGTGCGCAACCAGGCCGTTACCCCGGCCCAGGCCGCGCCTGCCAGCGTGCCCGCCAGCAGGACCATCACCAGTGCCCAGCGGCTTTCCATTTCAATGATATTGACCGCCACCGCACTGCCCGCCAGCGCACCCAGCAGCAGTTGCCCTTCGGCACCGATGTTCCAGATGCGCGCTTGGTAGGCGACTGCCAGGCCCAGCGCACACAGCAGAATCGGCAGCGTCTTGACCATCAGTTCCGACAGACCGTACAGGTCGCTGACCGGTGCGATCAGCAAGGTTTGCAAGGTCACCCAGGGATCGAGCCCCAGGGCAATGAACAGCAGCGATCCGCACGCCAGCGTCAGCACGGCGGCCAGTAGCGGAGAACACCACAACATGGCGCGCGATTGCTGGCCGCGCGGTTCGAGAGAAAGCAGCATGGTTTGCTCCGTTAACCCGGCGTTTGGGCCTGGGTGTGAGAATGATCGAACTGACCGGCCATCCAGCCGCCGATTTGCACGGGGCTGGTCTGCGTCGTCGGGATCAGGTCGGACAGTTGTCCACCGCTCAGCGCGGCGAGGCGGTCGCTGATCTGGAACAGTTCGTCCAGGTCTTCCGAGATCACCAGAATCGCCGCACCGGCATCGCGCAAGGCGATGAGCGCACGATGGATGGCCGCTGCTGCGCCAACGTCCACGCCCCATGTCGGATGCGCGGCGATAAGCAGTTTGGGGTTCTGCATGATCTCGCGACCCAGAATGAATTTCTGCAGGTTGCCCCCCGACAGGCTGCGGGCTGCCGTCTGGGCGTTCGGCGTCTTAACGGCGAAGCGGCGGATGATTTCATCGGCCAGCGCACGCACCTTGCCACGCTGAATCAAACCGTTGCTGACCAGACCTTGCTGGAATGCCGTGAGCAACGCGTTGTCGGTCAGGCTCAGATCCGGCACCGCGCCGTGACCCAGGCGCTCGGCGGGCACAAAGGCAAGACCGCGCTTGCGCCGGGCATCGGGACGCAGATGGCCGACCGGCGTGTCAGCGAAACGTAGCGTAGCCGCCTGGGCGTTGGGCAATACCTGTTCGCCGCTGAGCAGGGCCAATAACTCATCCTGCCCATTGCCCGCCACGCCTGCGATCCCCACGATTTCGCCGCTGCGCACCTCAAGGCTCAGTTCCTTCAAGGAACAACCGAACGGATCAGGGTTGTGCCACGACAGTCGCTCGACCCGCAGAAACGGTGCCGTGCCGCTGACTTTTTCATACTGCGCTGTCAGGCCTTCCGCATCGCCGACCATCAGCCGTGCCAGTTCCAGGTCCGAGCACTCTGCCGGGACGCAATGCCCGGACACCCTGCCGTTTCGCAGTACGGTCGCGCTATGGCACAAGGCGCGCACTTCGCCCAGCTTGTGGCTGATAAACAGGATGCTGCAACCTTCCGACGCCAGGTGCCTCAGGGTGACGAACAACTCCTCAGCCTCCAGCGGCGTGAGCACCGATGTGGGTTCGTCGAGAATCAGCAGGCGAATGTCCTGCATCAAACACCGAATGATTTCCACCTTCTGCCGCTCGCCAATCGACAGACTATGCACCAGCCGCTGGGGCTCCAGCGCCATGCCGTAGCGCTGCGAGACTTCACGGATGCGCGGCTCCAACTGCTTGGGGGGGCCTGCTGCCGCGCCCATCGCCAGCGCAATGTTCTGCGCCACGCTCAAGGTTTCGAACAGTGAAAAATGCTGAAATACCATGCCGATGCCCAGGCTTCGGGCCTGTGCGGGGTTGCGCATGGTCTGCGGTTGGCCTTGCCAGACGATGGCGCCGGAATCCGGCTGAGTCACGCCGTAGATGATCTTCATCAACGTGCTTTTGCCCGCACCGTTTTCGCCCAGCAGGGCGTGGATCTCGCCTGGCTGGATGGACAGGTCGACAGCGTCGTTGGCCAGACAGCCGGAATACCGTTTGGTGATGTGGCGCAGCTGGAGACGCGCAGGTGTCGCGTGGTTTGACATGTCGGGCTCTGATGCAGAAGAGGGGCGCCCGTTGCTAAAGCAAATTCCTGGCCAGGGGGTCAGCTTTTGTTGGCGCGCCCTGAATCAAGCCTTTCGAAACGGCTCGTTGGGGTCGCTCTCATGATTTCAGCACCAGTTCGGGGCGCTCCGATCAACAGTGAGGGCCAATATGGCTCATTGATTTGAACAAAAAATGTACAGCTGTTCGCGAAGCCGATCCGCCAAGCCGCTGCGAGACCCTTGCACCTGTTATCCACAGGTTGTTCCACAGTTCCTGTGCGAAACGCGCCGAACCGAGAATAACGCCTGCGCGCTTAGGTGCTAACGGTGCTAAAGGTCGTTAAATGGCTGTTTTCTCGGTGATTTTATGGATGGCTGAGCATATTGTCTAAAAAGTGATCAAATGCCTGAGGCGCTTACCGGATAAGGCCTGCGGCGATATGTGCTCAGCTTATCCACAGTCGGATGCACAGCAGATGTGGGCAACTGTGCACACATGGATGAACGCTTGATTACAGCGTCGACGCGCTGTGCAGAACGATCCTGCCCCGACTCAAATCGGCCAGTTGGCGTTGCAGGGTTTCGACGTATTCCGAGCCGACGGCGACCACTAATTCCACGCCGTTGGCGGTGAAGTGTTCGGCTTCGATCAGCCCGCTCGATTCCGCCAGGCGAACCTTGACCAGCGCCAATTCGCTGAAGCTGCACTCAAGGTTGAAGGATGACCGATTGACCCGTTCCACGCGTGCCGCCTGTTGCAGGCATTTGTTGGCGCCGCCGCCATAGGCACGGGCCAGGCCGCCGGTGCCGAGTTGAATGCCGCCGTACCAGCGAATCACCAGCACCACGACTTGATCGAACCCTTGCGCCTCGATCGCTGCGAGAATCGGACGACCAGCAGTGCCGCCCGGCTCACCGTCGTCATTGCTGCGGTACTGATCGCTCAGTTTCCATGCCCAGCAATTGTGCGTAGCGTTCAGATCGCTGTGTTGCTCAATGAACGCCTGCGCGTCGGCCGGGCTTGCGATAGGGGCGGCGAGGGTGATGAAGCGGCTCTTGCGAATCTCTTCACGAAATTCGCAAGGGCCTGCGAGGGTAAAAGGCATGCGTCTATCCGACTGGTAACAAGGCACGGATTCTACAAGGCTGGTGGCGTCAGCCCACAGCCTTTGAGGATGATTCTGATCAGGTTTTCGCTGGCTTCGTCCATGTCTTGCCGCGTCAGGCGCGTGCGCCCGGTCACGCGGCAGATCTGAGACGCGAAGTCGGCGTAGTGCTGGGTGCTGCCCCACAGCAGAAAAATCAGGTGGACCGGGTCGATTGCGTCCATTTTTCCGGCATCGATCCAGGCCTGAAAGATCGCTGCCCGCCCCTGAAACCAAACGCGGTAATCCTGGCTGAAATATTCGCTCATGCACTCGCCGCCGCTGATGATCTCCATCGCGAAAATGCGTGATGCCTGGGGCTGGCGACGCGAGAACTCCATCTTGGCGCGGATGTAGCGTGCCAAGGCTTCTGCAGGATCGTCATCCACACTCAAGGTGTTGAAGGTGCTGTCCCACAACTCGATGATGTTGCTGAGCACCGCAACGTAAAGCCCCAGCTTGTTGGTGAAGTAGTAATGCAGGTTGGCCTTGGGCAGTCCGGCCTTCAGCGCGATGGTGTTCATGCTGGTGCCCTTGAAGCCGTGACGGGCAAACTCGTCCTCGGCGGCCTTGATGATGGCTTCTTCGTTCTTCTGACGGATACGGCTGGCGGGCTTGGCAACGTGAGTGCTGTGCGCGGGGACTTGAAGGGTCATGGGCAATTCCGGGCAGGTCATGGGACGCAACGGACGAACAGATAACGCACCTGCGGGCATCCCGCAAGCACAGGCCATGCAAATTAGCGTTGATGTTCAACCGGTTCGGCGTGCTGGGCCGCTTGCCGGGCCGCGACGCAGGCTTTGCGTTCTGGAAGCAGCAGGCACATGACAATGGCTGTGAGGCCGCCACTGGTGATGGCCGAGTCGAACAGAGTCTGCACAAGGTGCGGCATATGGTGCAGCAAAGCCGGTTGCGAGGCGATGCCCAGTCCAACACCGAACGACGTTGCGATAATCAACATGCTGCGACGATCCAGTGGCGATTGGGCGAGAATCCGCACACCTGCCGCCGCGACGCTGCCGAACATGACCAGCGTCGCGCCGCCCAGCACCGGTTTGGGAATCTGCTGAACGATGGCGCCAATGTGCGGAAACAGCCCCAGCACGAACAGGACGGCCCCGATGTACAGACCGACATAACGGCTGGCGACGCCGGTCAACTGGATAACGCCATTGTTCTGAGCAAAGGTGGTGTTGGGAAATGCGCTGAAAGTGGCGGCCAGCATGCAGCTCACGCCATCCCCGAGAACACCGCCTTTGAGTCTGGCCACGTAGCTTGGGCCGCTGATGGGCTGCTTGGCGAGCATGCAGTTGGCGGTCAGGTCGCCGACCGTTTCGATGCTGCTGATCAGATAAATCAGCGCAACCGGCAGGAAAGCGCTCCAGTCGAAATTGAAACCGAACCGAAATGGCACTGGAACGCTGATCAACGGCAGGTCATGAATCGGCTGTGGAACGAGCTTGCCGCTGAACCAGGCCGCCAGGCTGCCCACGGCCAGGCCGATGATGATCCCGGACAAGCGAACCCACGGCGTGTCGGAGCGGTTGAGCGCGATGATGACCACCAGCACGAATACCCCGAGCGCCAGGTTCAAGGGCGAGCCGAAGTCTGGTGCGTTGAAACCACCGCCCAGGTCCGTGACGCCGACCTTGATCAGGCTGACGCCAATCAGCGTGATCACGATACCTGTCACCAGCGGCGTGATGACGCGCCGCAATTGTCCAATGCAACGGCTCAGCACGATTTGCACCAGTGCGCCGAAAAAACACACGCCGAAGATCATCGCCATGATGTCTTCCGGACTGCCGCCACGCTGCTTGACCAGAAAGCCTGCCGATAACACGGCGCCCAGAAAGGCAAAGCTGGTGCCTTGCAGGCAGATCATGCCGGCACCGATACCGAACGGACGACGTGCCTGGATGAACGTACCGACTCCGGACACCATCAGTGCCATGCTGATCAGGTAAGGCAGGTAGGCGGTGAGGCCCAGCGTCGAGCCGATGATCAGTGGCGGGGTAATGATGCCCACGAAGCTGGCGAGAACGTGCTGCAGTGCCGCCAGAATGGCCGTCAGTGGTTTGGGGCGGTCGTCGAGTCCGTAGATGAGGTCACTGTTGTCGGCTGGATCAGGCTGCATGGCGCACTCTCGGATCAGGAAATGCCATGAGCTGGCGTGTCGTTTGCCCTATTCACTGCAAAAAGCTGTCCACCTGCTCAGGTAAGTGATCGAGAGCGACTTTTTTTGCCTGTCAGATCAATAGGCTGGGCCGGGTCGAGGTCGTTCTGCACTGCGCGCGTTCCGGCGTTGCGTTGCCAATGTGTTTCATTGGGTAGCAGCCAGGGACTCCAGGAAACTTTCCAGCACCATATGAGGGCGCCGCCCTTTGCGCGTCACGGTTACCAGACTCAGGTCGTAGAATCTTGAGTCAGGCTTCAAGGCACGCAGCCTGCCTTGCCTGACCCAGGCTTCGGCGTAATGGTCTGGCAGATAACCGATGTAGCGTCCGGTCAGAATCAGAAACGCCATCCCCTCACGATCAGACGCACTGGCAGTACACCGGAGCGACTGGTATTGAGTCTGGATATCGGCCGGCAGCCTGAAAGTAGGGGCGATGGCGTCCTGTTCGGCAAGGTGCTCATCGTCCAGCAATGAATCCGGTGCGTTGAACAATGGGTGTCCTGCGGCGCAATAAAGCAGCGAACGCTCACTGTAAAGCGGCAGGTATTCAAGACCGGACAGCACGCTGACCTGAGGCACAAAACCGACATGCAACCGGCCTTCAAGCACCCCTTGCTCCACTTCGGCCGGCGCGTTCATGCGGATGTTGATATGCACCTCCGGCCCTCGCTCCTTGAGTTGCGAAAGCGCCTGGGTGATGCGCATGTGGGGCATGGTCACCAGGTTATCCGTCACACCAATGTTCAGCTCGCCGCGCAGATGCTGATGCAGGCCGTTGACCTCGGTTCGAAAGCTTTCCAAGGCGCTCAGCAGTTGCAACGCCGACTGGTAGACCTCGTTGCCTTCATCGGTCAGTGAGAAGCCGGCCCTGCCTCGTTGGCAAAGGCGCAAGCCCAGACGCTGCTCTAGATCGCTCATTTGCTGGCTGATGGCGGAGCGACCAATTCCGAGGGCGCTTTCAGCGGCCGAGAAGCCTCCAGCCTCGACTACGCTCTTGAAAAGGCGTAACAAACGAATATCAAAATCGCTGACTTGTGCAAGAGGATCGGTGCGGCGGACGCTCATTGTTTAGTCTCCACCGAACTAAAGATCATAAAAGTTAGATTTTTCAGATTTGATCTCCGTGGCACCTTACCGAAATAACTGCTTGCTCAAGCACACACGAGGTCGCTCCAATGAACATGCTCGAGTCGTCCGATCATCCCGTCGCCAGTCAACTGAAACTGGATGCTCACTGGATGCCCTACACCGCCAATCGAAACTTCCAGCGCGATCCGCGCATGATCATTGCGGCGCAAGGCAGCTACCTGACAGATGACAAAGGTCGCAAGATCTATGATGCGCTCTCGGGGCTTTGGACCTGTGGAGCCGGGCATACCCGCAAGGAGATTCAGGAGGCCGTCTACAAACAGCTGGGTGTGCTGGATTATTCGCCAGGCTTCCAGTTTGGTCACCCTTTATCGTTTCAATTGGCGGAGAAAATCACAGATTTGACGCCAGATAATCTCAATCATGTGTTCTACACCAACTCCGGGTCAGAATGCGCGGACACCGCAGTGAAAATGGTGCGTGCCTACTGGCGTCTGAAAGGGCAGTCCTCCAAGACCAAAATGATTGGGCGCGCTCGCGGCTACCACGGCGTGAATGTGGCTGGCACCAGCCTTGGCGGTGTTAATGGTAACCGCAAGATGTTTGGCCAGTTGATGGACGTCGATCATCTGCCCCACACATTGTTGGCCAGCAACGCTTATTCCAAGGGCATGCCGGAGGCGGGCGGCATCGCTCTGGCTGACGAGATGCTCAAATTGATCGAATTGCACGACGCATCGAACATCGCCGCCGTGATCGTCGAGCCAATGGCGGGTTCTGCGGGTGTAATTGTGCCACCGCAGGGCTATCTGAAGCGTCTGCGTGAAATCTGCGATCAGCACAACATCCTGCTGATTTTCGATGAGGTCATCACCGGTTTTGGTCGCACGGGTGCCATGTTCGGTGCCGAGAGTTTCGGCGTGACGCCTGACTTGATGTGCATTGCCAAGCAGATCACCAATGGTGCGATCCCGATGGGTGCGGTGATTGCCAGTAGCGAGATCTACCAGACATTCATGAACCAGTCGACGCCGGAGTACGCCGTCGAATTCCCGCACGGGTACACCTACTCGGCACACCCCGTGGCCTGTGCGGCTGGGCTAGCGGCACTTGAGCTGTTACAGCGTGAGCATTTGGTGCAGCAGGCGGCGGACATCGCGCCTCACTTTGAGCGTGCTTTGCATGGCATCAAGGGCAGCAAAAATGTCGTGGACATCCGCAATTATGGACTGGCTGGCGCGATTCAACTTGCGCCTCGCGATGGCGACGCCATCGTGCGGCCGTTCGAGGCCGGTATGAAGCTTTGGAAAGCAGGCTTCTACGTTCGTTTTGGCGGTGACACGCTGCAGTTCGGACCGACCTTCAACAGCAAGGCGCAAGACCTTGATCGACTGTTCGACGCTGTCGGGGAAGCCCTGAATCTGATCGACTGACCGTCCCCGCCTGCAGCCTTCTTATATAAGCACCAGGCGCGAAGCGATTTGCGTCTGCTGGAAATCTTTTGGAGCTTTTCATGAGCAGCATTCAACATCTGATTCACGGTGAGTTCGTTTCTGACGGCGGGCGCACGGCTGATGTGTTCAATCCGTCGACCGGCCAGGTCGTCCACACGGTGGCGCTCGCGAGTCGTGAAACCGTTCAGCAAGCGATCGACTCTGCCAAATCCGCATTCCCTGCCTGGCGCAATACCCCGGCGGCGAAACGGGCTCAGGTGATGTTTCGTTTCAAGCAATTGTTGGAGCTGAACGAAGGCCGTATCGCTCAACTGATCAGCGAAGAGCATGGCAAGACACTGGAAGACGCGGCGGGGGAGTTGAAGCGCGGCATCGAAAATGTGGAATACGCGTGCGCTGCGCCTGAAGTGCTCAAGGGTGAGTACAGCCGCAATGTCGGCCCGAACATCGATGCCTGGTCCGATTTTCAGCCGTTGGGGATCGTTGCAGGTATCACGCCATTCAACTTCCCTGCGATGGTGCCACTGTGGATGTACCCGCTGGCGATCGTCTGCGGTAACTGCTTCATCCTCAAACCGTCCGAGCGTGATCCCAGTTCCACATTACTGATCGCTGAATTGCTGCACGAGGCGGGGCTGCCTAAAGGCGTACTCAACGTGGTGCACGGTGACAAAGTGGCGGTGGATGCACTGATCGAAGCGCCGGAAGTGAAAGCCCTCAGTTTTGTCGGTTCTACGCCTATCGCCGAGTACATCTATAAGGAAGGCGCCGCGCGGGGTAAACGTGTTCAGGCATTGGGTGGCGCTAAGAACCATGCGGTGCTGATGCCGGATGCGGATCTGGACAATGCGGTCAATGCCCTGATGGGCGCGGCTTATGGTTCGTGCGGCGAGCGCTGCATGGCGATCTCGGTTGCCGTTTGTGTCGGTGATCAAATCGCCGATGCGCTGGTGGCGAAGCTGGTTCCGCAAATCCAGAGTTTGAAGATCGGCGCGGGTACGACGTGCGGGCTGGACATGGGGCCGTTAGTCACGGGGCAGCATCGTGACAAAGTCAGCGGCTATATAGAAGACGGCGTTCAGTCGGGGGCGGCCTTGGTGGTTGACGGTCGTGGCCTTGAGGTTGCCGGTCACGAACAAGGCTTCTTTATGGGCGGATGCCTGTTCGATCGCGTGACGCCAGACATGCGCATCTATAAAGAAGAGATCTTCGGGCCGGTGCTGTGCATCGTGCGCGTCGACAGCCTTGAGGCAGCCATGCAACTGATCAACGATCATGAGTATGGCAACGGCACCTGCATCTTCACCCGTGATGGGGAGGCGGCGCGTCTGTTCTGCGACGAGATTGAAGTGGGAATGGTCGGGGTTAACGTACCTTTGCCGGTGCCTGTTGCGTATCACAGCTTTGGAGGCTGGAAGCGTTCTCTGTTCGGTGATCTGCATGCTTATGGGCCGGATGGGGTGCGTTTCTACACCCGTCGCAAGGCAATTACTCAGCGCTGGCCGCAGCGGGCGAGTCATGAGGCATCGCAGTTTGCGTTTCCCAGCTTGTAATTGAGCGAGGCCTGGATGGATATGGCCCCGTGTTTATTGGGGGTAGTGAAATAGATCTCAGGTTTTAGAAAATAACGGTTGACGCGCT
>NZ_RBTP01000055.1:1786-3180 GCF_003702045.1 Pseudomonas viridiflava | reverse complement strand
TAGGTCGCTGACGTGTCACCTAGTCAATTTTTCTCGTACAGCGGTGACTCTGGTAACGGCTTGCCAGTCTTTGGATCGAGGAGCTTGGCTTTGGCCAGTTGTTCGATCAGCGCTTCGGTTGGTTTTGGTGGCTGGACGTTGGCCTTGCGTTCCTCGACCCACTTCAGCTTGCCGTCCCAGGCGGGAAGTTTGGCGGGTGGCAAGGGAACGATATCGTTGATTTCGGGGACGGTGGGGTTGGCGTAGGACCAGTCGCCCAAGATATCACTAATCTTTTTATAACGTTCTGCGCGCTCTAGATCATCATGCTGGGCTAAATAATATAGGCGATCATCAGCCTTGGGACCGCGAAATCCTTTTGCTAAAAAAGAAGCAGCTATTTCATTACCAGCCGCTGTGCCTGATTGATAAGCATCTAGTGCTTCGCTGTAATGCCCATCTATAGCCAAGTCAGTTCCTAAAGCCAAAGCAGCTTCACCGCTGCCTTGGTTAGCAGCGCACCGGCGCATTTGTCTTGCTACCTCTGGAGCAATATCAATGGGCTCTAGCTGTTTTGCGACATATTCCTGAGCCTGCGGACTTCCTTCATCTGCAGCCTTTCGGTAATAACGCAAAGCCATTTCCTGATTCCGCTGTAATCCGGCGACACCCCTTTGAAGATAGGTTGCGATTAAGTAATAACCTGTAGCAACCTTAGCATCGATCAATTGCTGACTCAGCCGCAGCACCTCTTCGCCGCTCAGATTGAACTGCCCGCGTGCCGCGCCGTTCTGCAGATTGACATTCGCCTTATAATGCAGGTTTGCTGCCGCGATACGATAAAGCCGCTCTATTTCGGCGTCGACGGTCTTGTCCTGCTTTAGCTGGTTATTCTTCTGCATCCAACGAGCATATTGAAAAAGCATATCCGTATCAGCAGGCGCAGCCGGAATTTTTTCATATGCACAGGTAAACGCTAGCTTTGCATTAATATTGTTAAGGCTATCCAAGGCGGTATCCTTTTTCTGTAAAAAATTTGCGTGGGCTGTGCTGCATACAAGCAACAGGCTCGAAATCAAAAGAATCAGGCGCATCAGTCAAAGTCCTTGTAATTGGCTTCGCCATAATGGAACTCAACAAGAGAAGTATTTGGCGAAAGCTTTTTCGATCTAAGCCTTATGTTACCTTCAATAAGTTCTCCCCAGGCTTTGAATGCATCTTTGGGATCATCCTGCGCCCCCTTATTCCCCATATGCAGCCCCCACAACCTGCGCCTCAACTGCTGTGTCGTGTCCGCATATTCATGACAAATATTCAGTTCACTGTCACCCATCATGCTGCGGGTGTTGATGTTGGCAGAGCCCTGCGTGGTGTACACGTCGTTGACGATCATCAGTTTGGAGTGGATGTACACC
>NZ_RBTP01000055.1:0-1774 GCF_003702045.1 Pseudomonas viridiflava | reverse complement strand
CAGCATTTCCTGGGTCTTGGCTGTGCCCATGCCTACGCCGTCGTTGGTGTCATTGGTGACCACAAACAGATGGATGGAGCCATGTTCGGTAGGGTCACGGCCGTCGCAGGTTTGCGCTGCGGCGCATTTCTTGATCAGCTCAGCCAGCGGTGGCCAGCGGAAGTACTGGTTCTCGATGTAGATGAACTGGGTGACGTTGTTGGTCGCTACCAGATAGGCCGCCTGGATGTCCGAAATGGCTCGCTTGTAGCCACCGGTATCGCCCTTGTACTTGGGCGACCGGTTGAATTGGGTTTCCTTGTTCCAGGCAATGGCAAAGTTCTTGTGCAAGCCATACAGGGCCGGGCCGGACAGCATGCAGGAAGCTTCGCCTGCTGCGCTCGTGGCATTGGAGGGCATTTGCGGACAGTGAACTGCGTGGCATCTGATCATCCTTTTATCGCGGACAAGTCCGCTTCTGCTCCATGAATTTCAGTGGTCTATAAATCCTTGACCGAGCAGGTTTTGCATGCGCTGTTGATCGGTGGCGCATGCAAACCTTGAGTCAGGATATAGGTCGCTGACGTGTCACCTAGTCAATTTTTTTCGTACAGTGGTGATTCTGGTAACGGCTTGCCAGTCTTCGGATCGAGGAGCTTGGCTTTGGCCAGTTGTTCGATCAGGGCTTCGGTTGGTTTTGGTGGCTGCACGTTGGCCTTGCGCTCCTCGACCCATTTCAGCTTGCCGTCCCAAGCGGGAAGTTTGGCAGGTGGCAAGGGAACGATGTCGTTGATTTCGGGGACGGTGGGGTTGGCGTAGGACCAATCTGACAATACTTTCCAGATTTTCTTATAGCGATCTGCTCGCTCTAAATCTTCCTCTTGGCCTAGGTAATACAAACTATTGTCAGAATTTTGACTCTTGAAACCATTACCTAAGAAAGAAGGCGCGCTTTCATCTCCGCCTGCTACGCCAAGTTGGAACGCTTCAAGAGCTTTCTGATAGTTTTTGTGTATCATCATGTCATTTCCTAATGCTACGGCAGCGGCGCCATTGCCTTGCTCTGCCGCACACCATCGCATTTTACGAGCGATATCCGGGGCAGCGTTGAGGGGTTCTAATTTGTCAGCTACATAAGCTTGAGCTTGGGCGTTCCCTTCATCGGCTGCCTTTCGGTAGTAACGCAACGCCATTTCCGGATCCTGCTGTAGACCGGCGACACCCCTTTGGAGGTAAGTTGCGATTAAGTAGTAACCTGTGGCGACCTTTGCATCGATTAATTGCTGACTCAGACGCAGCACCTCTTCACCACTTAACTCGAATTGTCCTCGCGCCGTTCCGTTCTGCAGATTTACATTAGCCTTGTAGTGCTGGTTTTCAGCCGCAATTCGGTAAAGCCGTTCAACCTCGGCGTCAACAGTCTTGTCCTGCTTTAGCTGATTATTCTTCTGCAGCCAGCGAGCATAATGGAAAAGTACGTCAGCCTCCCGAGAGGCCGTCGGAATTTTTTCATGCACACAAGTAAACGCCAGTTTGGCATTAATGTGGTTCAGACTATCCAAGGAGACATCCTTTTTCTGTAAGGAATTTGCGTTAGCTGTGCTGCATACAAGAAGCAGGCTTGAAAACAGAAGAATCAGGCGCATCAGTCGAGGTCCTTGTAATTTGCTTCACCGTAATGGAATTCGACAAGTGAGGCTTCGGGCGCTTTATTATTTGACCTCAGCCTGTTGTTCCTTCCAATCAAGTCACGCCAAGCCGTAAAGGCCTCGGCGGGATCATCCTGCGCCCCCTT
>NZ_RBTP01000075.1 GCF_003702045.1 Pseudomonas viridiflava | reverse complement strand
CGCCCAGCGCCACGGTCTGGTCGAGAGCGTGCGCTACCTGGGCAGCGACGGCGGCCTGCATGACTGGCAGCTGGTCTTCGCCCCCTGGTTCAGCCTTCTCGAATACCGCACCGATTGCCGCATCTGGCAGGACAAGGCCCTGCCCGCCATTCTCGAAGCGGTCTTTGCCCTGTACGAACAGGCCAAGGGCAACTTCCGTCTGGACCTGCGCCGCGAGTACGCCCCGCTCTCCTACGTTACCCAGTTCAACGAGAGCGATGCCCACTTCGTGCAGCGCTGGTGCGAGCTCGAAGGTATTTTCTGGTACGTCGAGCACACGGCCGACAAGCATTGCATCGTCTTTACCGACACCGTCGATACCCTGCCGGCCCTGGCACCGCAAAGCGTGCGCTTCCATACCCAGAGCGCCACTGAAAAGCAGGACGGCATCACCCAGTGGAGCAGCGGTTCGCAGTTGCTCAGCGGCAAGCTGCACTGGCGCAGTGTCGATTACCTGGCCCACAATCAGCCCCGCGAAACCGTGATGCCCGCCCTGCAGGCCGCTTCTGCGCCGCAAGCGCTGGAGCGTTATGAGTATCAGGGCCAGTACGGCTGGCAGAAGCAGGACCGCGGCGACTGGCTCAGCCGGGTGCAGATCGAGCAGCGCGAGTCCCAGGCCCGTCGGGTGCAGGGCCAGGGCGGCGTGCGCCAGATGCAGGCCGGACGCTGGTTCGAACTGACCGACCATCCGCTCTATGCCCGCAAGGCTGCCGAAGAACGTCAGTTCCTGCTGATCGAGGTGCAGTTCTTTGCCGAGAGCAACCTGCCGATGGCCCGCGAGCGACGCGAAGCGCCGGGCAGTCTGGCACCGCTCTTCAAGGCAGTGCGCCCTGAGCCATCTGTACTGGGCAATGTGGCCGACACGCTGGGCGTCAACGGCCACGGCTTCTTTCTCAACCGTTTCGAAGGCCAGTTGCGCAGCGTGCCGTTTCGCAGTCCCGCCGAGCATGCCAAACCCGCTCACCCCGGTCCGCAGACCGCCGTGGTGGTCACTCCCGGGGGCCAGGAAGTTTTCACCGACAGCCTCAACCGCCTGTGCGTACGCTTTCACTGGGACCGGCTGTCCCAGGACGGCGAGCTGGGCTCCTGCTGGCTGCGCATGATGCAACCCAGCAGCGGACCCGACTGGGGCAGCGTGCATGTGCCGCGTGC
>NZ_RBTP01000010.1 GCF_003702045.1 Pseudomonas viridiflava | reverse complement strand
GGATTTCGACGGCGGTGCCGGAGTCGACACCGTGGATTACTCGGGCTCGACGTCCGCAGTAAACATCAATGTTCGTCTAGGCACGGGCACGGCAGGCTCAGGCGGCGAAGCCGAAGGCAGCACATTGACGGCGATCGAAAACGTTATCGGCTCGGCTTTCAATGACGTCCTTACCGCGGGCCCTTACACCATCGTCAACGCTGTACGCCTGGAAGGCGCTGCGGGTGACGATATCTACAACATCAACATGGGCTACGCCCCGACCATCATCGAGCAGGCTGACGGCGGCAACGACGAAGTGCGCGTGTCGGTGATCAACCCTGCCAACACGTTCCTGGCGGCCAATGTTGAGCGCCTGACTTATGTAG
>NZ_RBTP01000032.1 GCF_003702045.1 Pseudomonas viridiflava | reverse complement strand
TTGATGGACACCGCTTCCTTGCTGTCCAGGTAACCGGCACCGTCGTAACCCGCGCCGCCGATGAACTGATCCGCGCCTGCGCCACCGTAGAGGGTGTCGTTGCCTGAGCCACCGGTGATGACGTTGTTGCTGTCGTTGCCATAACCAATGAAGGCACCGGTGCCGACGTACGTCAGGCGCTCGACGTTTGCGGCCAGGAACGTGTTGGCAGGGTTGATCACCGAGACACGCACTTCGTCGTTGCCGCCGTCAGCCTGCTCAATGATGACAGGCGCAAACCCCATGTTGATGTTGTAGATATCGTCGCCAGTCCCTCCTTCCAGTCGTAAACCTACAATGCCGCCGTACGGGCCAGCGGTAAGGACGTCGTTGAACGCAGAGCCGATAACTGTTTCGATCGCCGTCAATGTGCTGCCTTCGGCTTCGCCGCCTGAGCCTGCCGTGCCCGTGCCTAGACGAACATTGATGTTTACTGCGGACGTCGAGCCCGAGTAATCCACGGTGTCGACACCGGCACCGCCGTCGAAATCCATACCGCTGCCGTCGCCGATGAAGGTGTCGTTGAAGTTAGAACCCCGGATCACTTCGATGTCGGTGTAGGTATCGCCAGCGGCAATCCCCGAGTTGACACCGGTTTTGAGATTGATGGACACCGCTTCCTTACTGTCCAGATAACCGGCACCGTCGTAACCCACGCCGCCGATGAACTGGTCTGCACCCGCGCCACCGTAGAGGGTGTCGTTACCCGAGCCACCGGTGATGACGTTGTTGCTGTCGTTGCCATAACCAATGAAGGCGCCGGTGCCGACGTACGTCAGGCGCTCGACGTTGGCCGCCAGGAACGTGTTGGCAGGGTTGATCACCGACACACGCACTTCGTCGTTACCGCCGTCAGCCTGCTCGATGATGGTCGGGGCGTAGCCCATGTTGATGTTGTAGATATCGTCGCCCGCACCGCCTTCCAGGCGTACCGCGTTGACGATGGTGTAAGGGCCCGCGGTAAGGACGTCATTGAAAGCCGAGCCAATGACGTTTTCGATCGCCGTCAACGTACTGCCTTCAGCTTCGCCACCCACACCTGCCGTGCCCGTGCCTAGACGAACGTTGATGTTTACTGCGGCTGTCGAGCCGGAGTAGTCCACGGTGTCGACACCGGCACCGCCGTCGAAATCCATACCGCTGCCATCGCCGATGAAGGTGTCGTTGAAGTTAGAACCCCGGATCACTTCGATGTCGGTGTAAGTGTCGCCTGCGGCAATCCCGGAGTTGACGCCGGTCTTGAGGTTGATG
>NZ_RBTP01000046.1 GCF_003702045.1 Pseudomonas viridiflava | reverse complement strand
TAGAGGTACACTTTTTCGACTTTGGCGTCGGGTCGCATCATGGCGGGGCTGGCTCCAGAAAGAGATCGGGAGCGAAGCATCGGGGATCAAATGCGGGCTTGGAATGTGGGGATCATGGATCACTTACAAAGCTCCATAGCTAAAGCAGATATAAAAACGCCCCGGTAACCGGGGCGTCCTTTTACAGTTTGAATCTACGTCAAAACTACTTCCAACTCGCGACCAGAACCGCATCCAACTGATTCTGCTGCGATTGAGTCAAACTACTTTCAGCGCCAGCACTCACGCCGAAGGACGCCATGGTATCGACCAGGCTTTGTACCTGGCTGTCTAACAAGGTTTTCCCATCGGAGGTTTTGAACTGATCCACATGGTAGTCATTGGAGGAGTACCAGTTATTGACGACAATCTTGTCGGGCGTATCGACAATGCTAACCTCCAGGTCGTTGCCACTGCGACGGAACCAGAGCTCCTCAAGGCTGACGCTGGCATCGAACTGAACGGTGTCGTTACTAGTACTTGCGTCGTAGTTGTTGACCGAGTCCTTCCCTCCACCAACGCCAAACGCATAGGTGTCGCTGCCTTCGCTCCCCGTTAGCGCATCGTTGCCAGCTCCGCCATCAAGAAGGTCATCACCGGCACCGCCATAAAGCGTGTCATTACCGGCATCACCCAATAGGTGATCATTGCCTACATCACCATACAGCGCATCGATACCATCACCGCCAGAGAGAGTGTCATTACCATCAGCACCATAAATAGCATCATCTCCCAGCCCCGCGCTGATCACGTCGTCAGTGGCAAAACCACGCAAGGTATCATCCGAGTCAGTACTTTGAATAACATTCGACTTAATTGTGGTTTGATTCCACTCACTACCATCCGCGAATTGAATGCGATCAATCTCATATCCAGCCGTAGCATCTCCGGCAAAGTGCGACGCCACACGCAAGCTGTCGGAGCTACCGATAACCTGGATAAGAAGGTCATTGTTTTCACGTGTGACCTGCACATCTGCAGTATTAAGATCGGTGAGTTTGAGGGTGTCAGTTTTTCCAATGCGAACCTCACCACCGTTATTAACAGTATCCTGACCAGAGCCTTTACCGAACAGGTAGGTATCGTTGCCGTTACCACCATTCAGCACATCGTTGCCAGCGCCAGCATCAAGAACGTCGTTACCATCATTCCCGTTGAGGGCGTCATTACCAGCTCCACCCTGCAGCAAATCATTTCCATCTCCTCCATTCAGAGTATCCGAACCATCGTTACCCTTGAGGGTATCGTCACCGCCTCCTCCGTTGACGGTATCGTCCCCCAGTCCGGCATCAATGACATCGTTGCTGCTGGTGCCCGATAGAGTGTCATCTCCATCAGAACCTTGCAGTACTTGGAACTTGATCGCTGCTTGATCCAGGAAGCTACCGTCGGCGAACTGAATACGATCAATTTGATATCCGGCAGTCGCATCTCCCAGGAAATGGTAGATCACTCGCAGGCTATCAGTTGTACCGTTGACTCGGATAAAAAGATCCATACCATCACGAGTAACACTGACATCAGAGGCATTCAGGTCAGTCAGCTTGACAGTGTCCATCTTGCCTGCCCTAGTCTCATTGGCGTAATAGATCGAGTCCTGGCCATCCCCTTTGCCAAATATATAGATGTCATCTCCAGCTCCGCCGTCCAGGCGATCGTTACCTGCCCCGCCATCAAGCACATCACTGCCATCCCCGCCGTAGAGGACATCGTCGTCTGCACCACCCTGTAGAACATCATTACCGTCGTTACCATTTAGCGTATCGGCACCGGCACCGCCAGAGAGCGTGTCGCTGCCAGCCATACCATTGACGGTATCGTCACCTGCGCCCGCATCGATGGTGTCGTCAGCCGACGTTCCTGACAGTGTTTCATCCGCCGCAGTGCCTTGCATGATCTGCGTCTTGATTGCGGTTTGATCCCAGAAACTGCCATCAGCAAACTGGATATGATCAATCTGATATCCAGCAGTCGCATCGCCCATGAAGTGGTAAACAACCCTTAAGCTATCGGTTGTTCCGTTGACTCGTATAACCAGGTCATAACCATCGCGTGAGAGACTCACGTCGCCGGCGTTCAGGTCGATCAGTTTCACGGTATCAAGCTTGTCTGCACGGGTTTCGTTTGCGTAATAGACACGGTCTTGACCAGAGCCTTTGCCGAACAGGTAAGTATCATCACCATTCCCGCCATTCAACAGGTCATTACCTGATCCACCATCGAGAACGTCATTACCATTCCCGCCATAGAGGTTGTCATTGCCAACCCCACCTTGAAGAAGGTCATCACCATCATCACCGTTAAGAGTGTCCGCGCCACTGCCGCCGATCAAAGTGTCGTTACCTGTCCCACCACTGACAGTGTCGTCACCCGCTTCACCGGACAGGGTGTCGTTACCACCGCTGCCGCTGATCGAATCATCCCCCACACCGGCATTGATCACGTCGTCCGTTTCGTAACCAGTCAATGACTGATTAGCGTCCGTGCTACGCAATACTTCGGTCTTGATGAATGTCTGATCCCAAAAGCTGCCATCTGCAAACTGAATACGATCAATCTGGTATCCAGACGTAGCATCGCCCATGAAATGGTAATAGATACGCAGGCTATCGGTTGTGCCATTCACCTTTAGGATAAGGTCGTACCCATCGCGGGAAATGGTGACATCACTCGGGTTCAGACCGAGTAGTTTCACAGTATCGAGTTTGCCTAGGCGCGACTCATTGGCATAGTAAATCGAATCTTGGCCAGAGCCCTTACCGAACAGGTAGGTGTCATCTCCAGCGCCACCATTGAGGAGGTCATTACCTGCACCGCCGTCGAGAATGTCATCGCCAGTGCCACCATTAAGGGTGTCATTACCAGCGCCGCCATTCAGGTTGTCATCACCTTCGTCGCCGCTGATCGTATCTAAACCACTACCGCCGGACAGAGTATCGTTACCCGCGCCACCGGACACAGCGTCATCACCCGCACCCGCGTCGATTATGTCGTCGCCAGCGTATCCCGTCAGGCTTTGATCCGCATCGGAGCCCTTCAATACCTGCAGTTTGATAATCGATTGATCCCAGAACGAACCATCTGCGAACTGAATACGATCTATCTGATAACCAGTCGCTGCGTCTCCAGCAAAATGATTAAGTACCCGCATACTGTCGGTAGTATCGTTAATGCGAATAATCAGATCAGCAGCGTCACGAGAGATAGTTATGTCAGAAGCTTTCAAGTCACTCAGCTTGACGGTATCGACCTTGCCTGCACGTGCCTCATAGGCGTAGTAGATCGTGTCCTGGCCAGAGCCTTTGCCAAATAAATATGCATCGTCACCCGCACCACCATCTAGACGATCATTTCCTGCACCACCATCCAGGATGTCGTTTCCGATACCCCCATTCAGGATGTCGTTTCCGGTGCCTCCTTGAAGAAGATCGTTGCCGTCATCACCGTTAAGCCTATCGGCGCCAGCTCCACCCAATAGAGTGTCGTTGCCTCCCCCACCGCTAACCGTATCGTCACCGGCCGCGACGTCAATAATATCGTCTGTGCTGTAGCCTGTCAGAGACTGATCACCGTCCGTTCCCTGAAGAACGCGAGCCTTGATAACAGACTGATTCCAGAAGCTGCCATCCGCAAACTGAATGCGGTCAATCTGGTATCCACCGGTTGCATCATTCAGGAAGTGATTCATGACTATGAGGTTATCGGTCGAACCATTGATCCGAATAACCAGATTTGCACCTTCCTGGAAAAGCGTGACATCAGATGCGTTGAGATCAGTCAACTTGACCCTGTCAAGCTTGCCGACGCGGTTTTCATAGGCATTATAGATCGTGTCCTGGCCAGCACCTTTTCTGAACAGATAGCTGTCATTACCTGCTCCGCCATCAAGACGATCGTTTCCATCGCCTCCATCAAGGGTGTCATCTCCGGCGCCGCCGCTTAATATGTCGTTTCCAGCACCACCTCGCAGAACATCATTACCTTCCTCGCCATTTAATGTGTCGGAGCCAATACCTCCTTTGAGCGTATCGTTACCAGCCCCACCACTGACGATATCGTCACCGGCTCCCGCATCGATTTGATCATCCGCTTGGTAACCAGCCAGGGTCTGATCGGCCGCTGTGCCACGCAGGACTTCTGACTTGACCGTACCTTGATCCCAGAACGTCCCGTCAGCGAACTGGATACGATCAATTTGATAGCCTGAAGTAGCTTCACCAATAAAGTGATTCGAGATGCGCAAGCTATCAGCTGTGCCATTGACATTGATAACAAGGTCATTGGCGTCGCGTACCAAGCTGATGTCAGAGGCATTCAACGCTGTCAGCCTTACAGTATCCAGCTTACCCACTCGTCCCTCGTAGGATGAAATAGTGTCCTGACCAGCGCCTTTACCGAATAGGTAGATGTCATCTCCTGCACCGCCGTCCAAACGATCATTCCCCGTCCTGCCATCCAACACGTCATCACCGGCGGCGCCACTCAGCGTGTCATTGCCTGCGCCGCCCGCAAGAACATCGTTCTCACCTGTGCCGGCAAGGTTCAACGGATCCGCCGAGGTCTGCCCTGCTAGGTTGGAACTGATATCTGTTGTGTTCCAGATCGTGCCATCGTCAAACTGAAGCTGGTCAATCGTATAACCCAATATGGCGCTGGTGCTGAAATGCGAAGACACTTTAAGCGTTTCGCCGGTAGATTTGATCTGGATGATCAGATCATTTACTTCCCTGCGCAGCAAGACGTCCGCTGGATTTAACCCTTCCAGTTTCACGACATCCAGCTTGTTGGGCGTCGTATCGTTATAGGCATAGTTGTTAACGGTGTCTTGCCCAGCTCCTCTTCGGAAAACATAGGTATCTGACCCATAACCACCGTTCAAAGTGTCGTTCCCAGCACCGCCGTCAAGAATGTCGTTGCCGTCTTCGCCATTGAGCATGTCTTTGCCTTCGCCACCGAGGAGTGCATCATTTCCGGCTCGGCCGCTTAAGGTGTCATTACCGCTAGCCCCTTTTAGAACATCTGCCGAGTCATAACCGAAAATGATATCGTCACCTACGGTGCCAATAAGCAACGCGGTTCTGATCTGATCAGTTGTCAGAAACGATCCATCACTGAATTGAAGCTGATCAATCGCATAACCGGAGATCAGGCTAGCGTTAAAATGCTGAGTCACACGCAGAATCTCACCGGTTTCCTTAATCTCGATGATCAAGTCGTCCGACTCACGCCGCAGCGAAATATCCGAGAGGTTCAATCCATCCAGCTTGATAACGTCAAGTTTATTAGCCGTCGTGTCGTTATAAACTGAATTATTGATGGTGTCCTGGCCCGATCCCTTACGGAATACATAGGTATCCGAACCGGAACCGCCCGCTAAGGAATCATTACCAGCACCGCCATCCAAAAGGTCATCTCCTATGCCACCGTTTAACGTGTCGTCATCCGCCTCCCCTCGCAAAACATCATTACCTTCATCACCATAAAGGCTGTCCTTACCGGCACCACCGTCGAGAATATCGGCACCTGCACGACCGCTAATGTTGTCATTGCCCGCTAAACCTTTAAGCACATCATCGGTGTCGTAGCCGACGAGGGTATCGTCATCCTCCGTCCCACCTAGCAGGGCCAGTTTAATTTGCGAGTTATCCATGAGCGTCCCATCAGCAAACTGCAACTGATCGATGGCATATCCGGAAATAGCACTGGCACTAAAATGAGAGGTGACTCGAAGAGTATCGCCAGTCTCCTTGATCTGGAGAATCAAATCGTCGGACTCACGGCGAATAGAAATGTCTTCAGCGTTAAGTCCCTCGAATCGAATGACATCGAGCTTCCCTACGGTCGTATCGTTGTAGGCTGAATTGTTGATCGTGTCTTGGCCTGCGCCCTTACGAAACACATAAATATCTGAACCAACACCACCACTTAGAGAGTCGTTGCCTAAGCCACCATCAAGAGAATCATTGCCATAGCCGCCATTAAGAGTGTCATTGCCAGCACCGCCAAATAGCGTGTCATTACCATCTTCACCAGAGAGAGTATCTTTACCATCACCTCCATCTAGAACGTCATCGCCGCCACGACCGCTGATGGTGTCATTCCCACCAAGCCCGTTGAGAAAATCTGCGGATTCGAACGCAATAAGAGAGTCATCCTCTTGTGTTCCTTTGAGTATTGCCGCTCTGAGCTGATCAACGTTCAACGTTGATCCATCCGCGAACAGCAATTGATCAACCGCATAACCGTAAATGGCGCTGGAGCTGAAATACGAGGCAACACGCAGTGTATCTCCCGAGTCGCGGATCTGGATAACCAGATCGTCTGAATCACGACGTAGGGAAACGTCAGCCTGATTCAGCCCTTCAAGCCGCACTACATCAAGCTTATTGACGGTCGTGTCGTTATAGGCCGAATTGTTGATCGTGTCTTGGCCAGAGCCGTGGCCAAAGACGTATACATCCGAGCCATACCCACCGTATAGCGTATCATTGCCTGAACCACCATCTAGAAAATCATCGCCGTAACCGCCACTAAGAGAGTCGTTGTCAGCCCCACCTTTAAGCGTGTCATTGGCATCCCCGCCAGAAAGCGAATCGTCGCCCGAACCGCCCAAGAGAAGGTCATCGCCGTCATCTCCAGAGAGATTATCCTTGCCATCTCCCCCCTCGATCCTATCACTTCCGGAACCACCACTAAGGGTATCGTTGCCGCCATCACCGGCGATGACATCATCTGTACTGTACCCCGTCATAACATCGTCAGCGTCAGTTCCCAGAAGCAATGCAGCTCTGATTTGTGCATTTTCCAGAATCGTTCCGTCGGCAAATTGCAATTGATCAATTGCATAACCGTAAATCGTACTGGCACTAAAATGAGAGGTGACACGTAAAGTTTCACCAGACTCTTTAATCTGAATCAGAAGATCGTCTGAATCGCGCTTGATAACCACATCTGAGACGTTCAAGCCTTCAAGACGAATAACATCCAGCTTGTTTTCAGTCGTGTCGTTGTAAGCAGAGTTATTGATTGTGTCTTGACCGTAGCCTTTACGGAAAGTGTAGGTATCAGAGCCCTTGCCTCCAGCAAGCGAATCCATGCCGACGCCGCCGTCAAGGAGGTCGTTACCATCGCCACCACTCAGAGCATCGTTGCCTTTTCCACCCAGCAGAGTGTCGCTGCCATCCTCTCCGTAAAGGGTGTCATTGCCCTCTCCGCCATCCAGAATGTCGTTACCAGCGCGCCCACTAAGCGTGTCGTGGCCCGCCAACCCGCTCAACTTGTCTTCAGTGGCGTAGCCGGTGATGCTGTCATCCCCAGCAGTACCCACCAGTAACGCTGCAGTAATTTGGGTCTTATCCCAGAAAATGCCGTCACTGAACTGCACTTGATCGATAGCATAGGCGTCGCTGCTGAAATGTGACGAGACACGAAGGGTTTCACCAGTATCAGAGATCTGGAAAATGAGATCGTCCCCCTCACGCCGGATACTGACTTGCGATGCAGTCAGCCCCTCAAGTTTCACTACATCGAGTTTATTCTGAGTTGCGTCCGAATAGGCGTAATTCAAGATGGTGTCCTGTCCGGAACCTTTGCGGAAGATATAGGTGTCCGACCCACCGCCGCCACTCAATGTGTCGTTTCCTGAACCGCCATCCATGACATCGTCACCATTGCCACCAGAAAGCATGTCGTTACCAGCACCGCCAAGCAGAGTGTCGTTGCCATCCTCCCCATTCAAAGTGTCCCGGCCATCTCCGCCGTCCAGAACATCGTCGCCAGCCCGACCACTAAGCGTGTCGTTACCACGGAGCCCCTTCAGCATATCTGCAGTCTCATAGCCGGTGATGTTGTCATCACCCGCGTTACCTGTCAGCAATGCAGACTTGATGAAGGAGGTGTCCCAAACAGATCCATCTGCGAATTTTACCTGATCGATTGCGTAGTTATATGCGACGTACGAGCTGAAGTGCCCGCTTACACGAACAGAGTCATTCGTGTCTTTGATTTGAATGATCAAGTCATCGGACTCGCGCCGCATCACTACATCTTCGGGCTTGAGACCTTCAAGAACAATAACGTCCTGTATGTCAGTATTGGCCTCGTTGGAGACTGAATTATAAATCGTATCTTGGCCCGATCCGCGACGGAAAACATAGGTATCCGATCCAAGCCCACCTGCTAACGAGTCATTGCCCGTTCCACCGTCGAGGAGATCGTTACCCTCTCCGCCGCTCAGTGTGTCGTTGTCGGCGCCGCCCAGAAGAGTGTCGCTGCCCTCTTCTCCGTTGAGGGTATCCTTGCCAGCACCACCATCCAGAAAATCATCGCCACCACGACCACTGAGCGTGTCATTCCCAGCGAGACCAAACAGTTGGTCGGCAGTCTGATAACCAATGATCGTATCGTTGTCGCCAGTCGTCTTCAGCACTTCCGTTTTCAGTTTCGCACCATCCCAGACAGTACTATCCGCAAACTGAAGCTGATCCACTGCGTAGACGCTGTCACCATCTTGGTTGAAGTGGGAATTGACGCGGATCGAATCACCCGTCGATTTTATCTGAATAACCAGATCGTTATATTCTCTTTGCACCGTGATATCGGCCGGATTCAAACCGTCCAGTTTGACCTTATCGATTTTCTGGGCTGTCTTATCGTCCGAGGTATAGTTATTAATCTGATCCTGGCCCGATCCTTTGCGTAACACATAGGTATCAGAGCCCATACCACCATCAAGCGTATCGTTGCCGCCACCGCCATCCAGAGTGTCATTGCCATTGCCGCCATAAAGCAAATCGGCGTCTGCACCACCGTTGAGAAGATCGTTACCATCCTCACCGTACAAGGTGTCGCTACCGGCCTCGCCTGACAGCGTATCATTCCCGGCACGGCCGTAAATCGTGTCGTTACCCAACCCGCCACTGATGCTGTCGTCCGATGCATAACCCGTAAGGACATCGTTGCCATCAGTACTTTTGAAGGCCGCCATGGTTTTGACCTGATCCGGCTTCCAGGTTGTACCATCGGCAAAACGAATCTCGTCAAGCTTGTAAGCATTATCACCATCATTACTGAAGTAACTAGAGACGGTTATTTTGTCGGCACTTCCGTTCAGCGCCAGTACCAAGTCATCGTAGGAGCGAGTTACAACGATATCGCCAGGCAGAATGTCAGATGCAAACTCAATGGCATCCGACTTGTTAGTACTAGGGTCGTAGTTGCTGATCGTGTCCTGGCCCCAACCACGACTGAAGCGGTAAGTGTCCGACCCTTCACCGCCCGAAAGCGCGTCATTGCCCGCACCGCCGTCCAGTACGTCATCGCCGGCATCGCCAGAGAGGTAGTCGTTTCCGCTACCGCCCGCCAGCAAATCAGCTCCGGCACCGCCAGAAAGGTTGTCCTGACCATCGCCACCCGACAGGGAG
>NZ_RBTP01000057.1 GCF_003702045.1 Pseudomonas viridiflava | reverse complement strand
TGAAACCTCTGGCTGGCGTGCGGCACGTGTTTGCCGTTGCAGGCACGCCGGGCAGCGAAGGTGCGGAAGGCGCAGCGGTCAATAAAGCAACGTTAACGGTTGAACTGACCCGGCGGCAGGATCGCGATCTCAGCCAGACCGGCCTGGAAGCGCAAATGCGCGACGCGTTGCGGTCGCTGCCCGGGGTGCGGATCAGCGTCGGCGGAGATGGCAACGGTGAAAAACTCGACATCGTGCTGGCCAGTGATGACGGCGATCTTCTGGAACGCACCGCAATGGCACTGGAGCCTCAGCTGCGTCAGTTGAAAGGCGTGGGCAACATCGCTTCCAGCGCCGCGCTTCAGACGCCGGAGGTCCAGTTCAGTCCGGACTACGCAAGAGCGGCGCAGTTGGGTATCACCAGCCAACGGATTGCCGACACCCTGCGCCTGGCCACGTACGGCGACTACTCCTCGGTGCTGGGCAAAATCAATTTATCGCAACGTCAGGTCGACCTTAGGGTGCGTATGGACCCTGCGCTGCGAGGTGATTTGCAGCGCATCGCGCAGTTGCGTGTTACCGGCCGCGACGGCCAGGTGGTGCTGGACTCGTTGGGTACGCTGAGCATGGGCAGCGGCCCGGCGCAGATAGACCGTCTGGATCGACAGCGCTACGTCACGCTGTCCATTGAGCTCAACGGCCGCAGCCTGGGTGAGGTGATGGACCAGGTCCGCCAGTTGCCCGGTTTTGCCCACCTGCCCGCCGGTGTGAAAACCGTGGAGCAGGGCGAGGTGCAATTGATGAACGAGCTGTTCGGCAGTTTTGGGCTGACCATGCTCATCGGGGTGTTCTGCATTTATGCGGTATTGGTGCTGCTGTTTCACGATTTCCTCCAGCCCGCGACCATTCTCTCGGCCTTGCCGCTTTCGCTGGGCGGAGCCTTGCTGGCCTTGCTGGTCTGTGACCTGAGTTTCTCACTGTCATCGGTCATCGGCCTGCTGATGCTCATGGGCATCGTTACCAAGAATTCGATCCTGCTGGTGGATTACGCGATCCTCGCCCGCCGCGATTTCGGCATGGACCGTTACGCAGCGCTGCTGGATGCCTGCCACAAGCGTGCGCGCCCGATCCTAATGACAACTATCGCAATGGGGGCCGGGATGTTGCCCACCGCCATTGGCGTAGGGGCCGATCCCGGCTTCCGGCAGCCAATGGCCGTGGTAGTGATCGGCGGGCTTTTGACCTCGACTGTCCTCAGCCTGTTGGTGGTTCCGGTCATTTTTACTTACGTGGACGACGCGCTGCAGCTGTTCAAGCGCCTCACCGCAGGACGACACGAGGCACAGCGCCGCTGATGTGCACACAGCTTTCGATTCGTTGCATTCGACCATCAACCCTGCAAGACCGAGTGAGGGCATTTACATGAGTAGTTCTATCTTTCTGGCGCTGCTGGCCGTGCTCGCCGTTCCGGGGCCGACCAATTCGCTGTTGTTTCAGACCGGTGTCAACAGAGGCTTCAACGTGCCGTCGCTGCAATGGGTCGGCTCGGAATGGCTGGCCTACGTGATCCAGATCACGGCGTGGGGCATCACACTGGATCGGGTGGCCCGGGATTATCCCTGGGTGGCGACGCTGAGCAAGGCGTTCGCCGTCTGCTTCTTGTTCTATATCGCGATGAAACTCTGGAACATGGCGCGCAAGAGTCAGCACACCGACGCTGCGGACAGCCAGAAACCGGGGCTTTCACCGGCAGGCTTGTTTATTGCGACCTTGAGCAACCCCAAAGGGCTGTTCTTCGCCTCTTTTGTGGCGCCCGCAGGTACGTTTCTGCACAGCGCTGATTACCTGGCCTTCATAGCGACATTCACCGCTGTGGTGTTACCGGTCGGCTCGGCCTGGGTGCTGTTCGGTTCGTGTTTTGGCGGGCGGATGAGTTCGGCGCGTTCATCACGTTTGATGAACAAAGGCGTCTCGATGGTGATCGGCCTGTTCGCAACCGGGCTGCTGTATAACCTGGCATCGCATTCTTTCATCGCTTAAACATGGGCATTACCCACGTCACGGACGTGCAGTACGACACCTTTATTTAATTCGCCTGATTAAACTGCTTATTTAATGCCTGCGCTGACCCATCGGCTCGTTTGTTCGCGGGTCGGTGGGTAAAGGCCGTGGTTTATCGTGCGCACACATCACTAATTCCGAACACTTTTATGGTGGGTAGGGAAGTGAGTAAACAGTGGGGTTGAGATGGCGGAGCCAAACACACTTAATAAAGCATGGTTCGGCGTCTGGGGGGTTAATATAATTGCGGCCTTATAGGCTCGCTATTTCAGGCTATTTCAGGGGAAGTCTTTCGATAACAAACCGTCAGAACAGCATTAATTGCCCTGACTGGCGTTTATCCCGGCACTGTTGGCGCTTGTTGGTTCATCCGGCTTGGGATGATGGGCATGGACCAGGGAATGTGCCGCATAAAAGCCCAGTATCCTGCGGCTCTTTGCCCGGTACTCGCATGCCACCAGGGGTGAGGCGGGCATGGCTTCGGAGGTGTCCGTTTGCATGACCTGCATTTTGCGACCGCCCGAGCGCAAGCGCACGTATTCCCCAGGTTCGAAGTTGTTCATGTCATAACCCTCTATTTGCGAGTTGGCTTGCTCAAGCGTTACTTGCATACCTGCATTCAAGCACTGCCCCCTACGGCCTGTCTGTGGTGAAAAGAGGGGACAAGACAACACACTTTTCAGGCTGTCCGGCGCCGCCTGTTTCTTGTCCTTGTTTCAAGTGACATACAGGGGACGTGGCCGGTGATTAAAGTCGAGCATCTATTGAGCCGTCCCTTTGGCGGGGCGGCCGATGCCTACGCAAATTCACTGCACCGTCAACGGTCGCGCGAACGTGCACACGTCCCCTGACTCTCCGAGAAGTAACGTATGACATCTATTGCTGGAAACAAGGTGGTCAAGTGCATGGCGCAACAGTTAATGATTCGCTCGGCCAGATGGGCGTGCGCTGAACAGGCATCGACTCGTCGCGTCATTCAAGGAGTCTCCGCATGAAACAGTCTCTTGCCATGCATGCCACTTATCCACTGACCGCTGCTCAGCGTGACATTTGGCTCGATCAGACCGTGCACAGCGATATTCCTCTTTACAACATTGGCGGGTTCAACGTCATCGAGGGGCCTGTCGATATCGATCGGCTTCAGCGTGCGGTGAATAGGTTGGTGCGCAGGCACGACGCGCTGCGAACAGTCCTGCTGCACGGCACAGGCAAAGACGGTCTGCCTGAGCAGGCTTTTGTCGAGGACCTGCCGTTGCAGGTGGCGTCCCACGACGTTTCCGGCGAGGCAGACCCAGAATCGGCCGCCACCGGCCATCTACAATCGTTCACTCGGGAACCGTTTGCACTGGACGGCTCGCCACTGGTACGCCTGCAACTGGTCAAAATCAGTGAGCAGTTGCATTACCTCGGGGTGCAGGCGCATCACATCGTCATTGACGGCTGGGGCATCTCGCTGATGCTCAAGGATCTGGGCGAGCTGTACGCTGTGGATCAGGAGGAGGTGGGCGACTCGACCGCGCTTTCCTACACGCGCTATATCCAGGATGAATCCGCCTACCGGGAATCGAAGCGCTACGACCGCGACCAGGCTTACTGGCAGGAAAAATACCGGCAGGTGCCGGCACCGCTTTTCGAACCGCGTCACCGTAGCCGGTACAGCGGTGGCAAGGCACCGGGCGGACAGGTACTGCGACGCTACCCGGCGGCCTTACTCGAACGTATCGACGCGCTTGCTCTGCCTTTGCAGGCGTCACGCTTCCACGTGCTGATGGCCGCGCTGTACGTGTATTTCATGCGCACCGAGCATGCCGAGGAATTGGTGCTCGGCATGCCGGTACTTAATCGCTCCAACGCCGGTTTTCGCAGCACTCTGGGCCTGTTTGTGCAGGTCAGCGCCGTGCGTCTGCGGTTTGACGAGGGGTTGAGTTTCGCCGAACTGGTCGGTGAAATGGGCGCCACCCTCAAGCAGGACTACCGCAATCAGCGCTATCCGCTCAGCGACCTGAACCGTTCGCTGGGCTTACTGCGCGATGGTCGCGAACAGGTTTATGACGTTTCGGTGTCCTACGAAATCAACGACCTGCGCTACCTGTTCGGGGAATCGGTCGCTTACAGCGTCAAATGTTCCAACGGGTACGAGCAGACCCCGCTGTCTCTGCACATCCGGTCCAACCCGCACACCGACGAAGTCTGGCTGCACTACATCTACAACGAAGCGTTTTTCCAGCAGGACGAGGCCGAGGCGCTCGCCGAGCGTTTCATGCACGTACTGCAGCAAGGTTTGCAAGATCCGCAACGGTCGGTGGGTGAATTCGTGCTTCCCACGCCCGATGAGACGCATGCGCTTGAGGCGCGCAATCAACTGCAGGCACCTGCAAGCCCGCCCGAAACCGTGCATGCGCTGTTCGAAGCCCAAGCCAGGGCGCGCCCCGACGCAGTAGCGCTGCTGCATGAAGGACAGGCCACGACCTACGGCCGCCTCAATGCTCAGGCCAATCAGGTCGCGCATCGTCTGTGCGCACTGGGCGTCGGTCCTGACGACCGGGTAGCGATCTGCGCCGAGCGCGGTCCGCAGATGATCATCGGCCTGCTTGGTATCCTCAAGGCCGGTGCGGGGTATGTACCGCTGGATCCGTCGGCTCCGGCTGAGCGACTGGCATTCACGCTGCGCGACAGTGCACCGGTTGCGCTGCTGACGCAGTCCGCGTTCGAGGCACAGCTGTCGGCGCAGGGTATTGCGGTGTTGCTGCTGGACCAGCCGGAGGCGGCAGGTTTCGCCGAACAGCCAGAGGACAATCCGCACGTGGCCGGGCTCGACTCCGGGCATTTGGCTTATGTCATCTACACCTCCGGGTCTACCGGCCTGCCCAAGGGCGTGATGGTCGAGCACCGCAATGTCACGCGTCTGTTCTCGGCGACGCGAAGCTGGTTTCCAGTCGGTGCCAATGATGTATGGGCGCTGTTTCACTCGTTCGCTTTCGACTTTTCCGTGTGGGAAATATGGGGTGCGCTGCTGCACGGCGGGCGCCTGCTGATCGTTCCACAAGCCACGACCCGAGCGCCTCAGGCGTTTTATGACCTCTTGTGCGAGGCCGGGGTGACCGTGCTCAACCAAACGCCCAGTGCGTTTCGACAACTGATTGCAGCGCAAGGTGACGATCCCCAGCCTCATGCCATTCGCCAGGTCATCTTTGGCGGTGAAGCGCTGGATACCAGCATTCTCAAGCCCTGGTATGCGCGCAAGGCCAACGCCGGTACGCAGTTGTTCAACCTGTACGGCATTACCGAAACCACTGTCCACGTGACCTGCCATCCGTTGAGCAAGGCTGATGTCGGTGCCGGTGTCAGTCCGATTGGCAAGCGCATTCCCGATTTGCGCCTTTACCTGCTTGATCGCTTCGGCAAGCCGGTTCCGCCGGGCGTGGTTGGCGAGCTTTATGTCGCTGGCGCCGGTGTGGCGCGTGGCTACCTGAACCGGCCGGAGCTGAACAGCGAACGCTTCCTGAGCGACCCCTTCGATGCCACGCCCGGCTCCCGTATGTATCGCTCCGGCGATCTGGCGCGCTGGACCCTGGACGGCAATCTTGACTACCTCGGTCGCAATGACGATCAGGTCAAGGTGCGCGGATTCCGAATTGAACTCGGCGAGATCGAAAGCCGTCTGGCCGCCTGTGAAGGCGTGCGCGAGGCAGTGGTGATCGCGCGTCAGGACGAACCGGGCGAAAAGCGTCTGGTGGCGTACGTGATACCCGAACCCGGGCATCTGCCTCAGGCCCATGCACTCCGGACCGAACTGTTGCTGCACCTGGCCGACTACATGGTGCCGACCGCCTTCGTGATGCTGGAGCAGTTTCCGCTGACGGGCAACGGCAAGCTTGACCGCAAGGCCTTGCCGGTGCCCGATGCCAGCGCCTTTGCGCGCCGGGACTACGAAGCACCCGTCGGCGAGGTGGAAACGGTACTTGCAGGCCTGTGGAGCGAACTGCTCGGCGTTGAACGAATCAGCCGGCATGACCAGTTCTTCGAGCTGGGTGGCGATTCATTGCAGGCGGTGAAGCTCATCGAGCGAATTCGCGAAAAAGGCCTGAACGTCGACGTGCTGTCGCTGTTCGGCCACCCGACGCTGTCGGGGCTGGCTCAGACGGCAGGCTCCGGACGCCATGTGGCCGTTCCGAGCAACCTGATTCGGCCCGATACGCAACGCATCACCCCGCAGATGCTGCCCCTGGCCACGTTGACTCAAGCGCAAATCGATGCGCTGGTGGCCACAGTGCCTGGCGGCGTGGCCAATATTCAGGACATCTACGCGCTGGTGCCGCTGCAGGAAGGTATTCTCTACCACCACCTGGCGACCACCGAAGGTGATCCGTACTTGCTGCAAGGCACGTTGCGGATGAACAGCCGCGCCGATGCCGAGCGTTTTACCCACGCGTTGCAGGCGGTCGTCGAGCGCCACGATATTCTGCGCACGTCCATCGCCTGGGAAGGCCTGGACGAGCCTGTGCAAGTGGTCTGGCGGCAGGCCACGCTGCGCGTTCAGGAGCATGCCCTGAAGCGCATCGACGGGGATATTGCCAGTCAGTTGCAAACACGCATGGACCCCCGAAACACGCGTTTCGACCTGCGTCAGGCGCCGCTGATGGAGCTGCATCTGGCCGAAGACCCCGACCGGGGTGATTGGGTGGCCGTGCTGTTGTTCCATCACCTGATCGATGACGCGACGTCGCTGGGCATTCTGGGGCGCGAGATTCAGGCACACGTGGCCGGAATCAGCGCCGAGCTGCCAGCGTCGGTGCCGTATCGCAACTACGTCGCGCAATCGCGCCTGGGCATCAGCGCTGCGGAACACGAAGCCTTTTTCCAGGCAGCGCTGGGCGACATCGATGAACCTGCGCTGCCATTCGGGCTACAGGACGTGCAGGGCGACGGCAGTGCCATTGAGCAGGCCGTTCAACCGCTGGATGATCAACTGGGTAGGCGTTTGCGTGCCCATGCCCGACGTCTCGGGGTCAGCAATGCCAGTTTGCACCACCTTGCCTGGGGACAGGTGATCGGTCACTTGTCGGGCCGTCAAGACGTGGTGTTCGGCACGGTGCTGATGGGGCGTATGCAGGGTGGACAGGACGCCGAACGTGCCTTGGGCATGTTCATCAATACGTTGCCCCTGCGCGTACCAACGCACTGCCCAAGCGTCAGACAGGCCGTACGAATCACCCATGACCGGTTGGCCGAGTTGCTGGCCCACGAACATGCCCCTCTGGCCCTTGCCCAGCGGTGCAGCGGTGTTGCCGCACCCACGCCGCTGTTCAGTGCATTGCTCAACTACCGCCATGCGGCCGTGGCGGCGCAAAACGGTAACCATGCCGAGGCAGGTCTGTCGTGGGCCGGTTTCGAGCTGGAAGGCGGAGAAGAGCGGACCAACTATCCGCTGTCGCTGTCGGTCGATGATCTGGGCGGCGGTTTCAGCCTGACGGTACAGGTCGTGACGGGGATCGGCGCGGATCGTATCGCCGGTTACATGCAAACGGTGCTTGAACAGTTGGTCGAAGCGCTCGATCAAGAGGGCGAGGTGCCTTTGCAACGCCTGGCCTTCATGCCGGACAGCGAGCGTCAACAGTTGCTGCAGGGCGTCAACGCCTTTCAACAGGTTTATCCGGCCCATTTGCTGGTGCACGAGTTGTTCGAGGCGCACTCCAGGCAGCAGCCGGATGCGTTGGCGGTGTCGTTCGAGTCATCGCAGATCACCTACGGTGAGCTCAATCGGCAGGCGAACCGCATCGCCCATCGATTGCTTGAGATGGGCGTCGGTTTCGACGACCGCGTCGCGATCTGCTCTCGGCGCAGCCCGGAAATGATTGCCGGCCTGCTGGGCATTCTCAAGGCAGGTGCGGGCTATGTACCGCTGGACCCGGATTACCCGGCGCAGCGGCTCGATTACATGCTCAAGGACAGCGCGCCCAAGGTATTGCTGAGCCAGGCATGTCTGACCGGGCTGTTCGGGGATTCCGTGGTTTGCTCCGTGCCGGTGCTGTTGCTCGACGGTCTGGTGGAGGGCGCAGAAGAGTTTTCTCGCCAGTCCACACGTGATCCGCAACTGAGCGCGCAAGGGCATCGTGCGGAACATCTGGCTTACGTCATCTACACCTCCGGGTCCACCGGTCAGCCCAAGGGCGTGAGCATGCCCCACGGCCCGCTGGTCAACCTGATGCACTGGCAGCTTGAGGAGGGGCGCAACAGCGGTAATCCGGCGCCGGCGACCCTGCAATTCGCGGCCCTGGGTTTCGACGTGGCGTTTCAAGAAGTGTTCAGTACGCTGTGTGCAGGTGCGCGCCTGTCGCTGATCCACGCCGACACCCGGCTCGACCTGCGCGCGCTGTACCTACACATTTGTCAGGAACGTATCGAGCGGCTTTATCTGCCATGCATCGCCTTGCAGGCATTGGCCGAGGCGCTGTGTGACGATCCGCAGTTACGCGAACGCACGTGTGCCTTGCGCGAAGTCATTACCGCTGGCGAACAGTTACGCATCACCGCGCCGATTCGTGCGTTCTTCGAGCACCTGAGCGATTGCCGTTTGCACAATCACTATGGGCCGACCGAATCCCATGTGACCACCTCGTTCACGTTGCCGGTGAATGTGGCCGAATGGACAACCTTGCCTGCCATCGGTCGCCCGGTCGCCAACACCCGTATCTACTTGCTCGACAGCCAGCTTCAGCCCGTTCCGGTGGGTGTTGCGGGCGAGATCTACATCGGCGGTGCCTGTGTCGCACGCGGTTACATCAACCGGGATGACCTCACGGCCGAACGTTTTATCAGCGATCCTTTCAGCCAGACCTCGATGGATCGTCTCTACAAAACCGGTGACTTGGGACGGCGTGACGCTGACGGCGTCATCGACTATCTGGGACGCAACGACGATCAGATCAAGATTCGTGGCTTCCGGGTTGAGCTGGGGGAGATCGAGTCCCGGCTGAGCGATCACCCGTCCGTGCGCGATGCAGTGGTGGTTGCACGCGAGGATCGGCCTGGCGACAAGCGTCTGGTGGCCTATTTCACTGCACAGAACGGCCGTGATCCGGTGTCCGCCGACGTACTGCGCACCTACCTTCAGGCGCGTCTTCCGGATTACATGATTCCAGGCGCCTACGTGCTGCTCGACACATTGCCGTTGTCGGCCAACGGCAAGCTCGACCGTCGAGCGCTGCCCGCGCCAGACGCCACAGCCTTTGTCAGCCAGGCGTATGAAGCACCTAGAGGCGTTATAGAAACGACCCTGGCCAGCCTATGGTCGAAATTGCTGGGCGTTGACAGGGTAGGTCGCCACGACCATTTCTTCGAACTGGGCGGTCACTCGCTGTTGGCGGTCAAGCTGATCGAGCAAATGCGCAAACTTGAGCTGCATGCCGATGTGCGCGTGCTGTTCAGCCAGCCGACGCTTTCGGCTCTTGCGGCGGCGCTCGGCGATGCCGAAGAGCAGCTGCAGATTCCCGACGTCGGCATTCCCGACGGCTGTGAGCACATTACGTCGTCCATGTTGACGCTGCTGGATCTGGAGCAGGGTGCCGTTGACCGGATCGTTGCTGCCGTACCGGGCGGTGCCTGCAATATTCAAGACATCTACCCGCTGGCCCCGCTTCAGGAAGGCATTCTTTACCACCACATTGCTGCAGAGCAGGGCGACCCGTACCTGCTTCAGGCTGCCTTTGCGCTGGACAGCCGGGCAGAACTGGATGCATTCGTGGCGGCGATGCAAGCTGTCATCGACCGGCACGATGTGCTGCGTACCGCGCTGGTCTGGGACGGTCTGGAACAACCTGTTCAGGTGGTTCTGCGCCAGGCCATGCTGACCGTTGAAACGCTGGAGCTGAACGCGGCCGAGGGTGATATCGCCCGTCAGTTGCAGACCTTGTTCGATCCCCGTGACCAACGCCTTGATCTGGGACAGGCCCCGCTGATGCGCATGGCCTGCGCCTTTGACACGCCCAACCAGCGCTGGGTCGCGATCCTGCTGTTTCACCACATCGCGCTGGACCACACGGCGCTGGAAGTGATGCAGCATGAGATGCAGTGCCTGTTGAAGGGTGATGCCGAGGCGCTCGAAACGCCGATGCCGTATCGACGCTATGTGGCGCAGGCCAGAATGGCGATCCGGCAGAGCGCACATGAGCATTTCTTTCGCGAGATGCTTGCCGACGTCCAGGAACCTACCTTGCCGCTGGGACTCAAGGAAATTCAGGGTGACGGCCGCGGTGTCGAGGAGCACCGCCACACCCTGGATCGGGCCTTGAGCCTGCGGCTGCGCGCCGTGGCCCGGCAATTGGGCGTCAGCCCGGCCAGCCTGCACCATTTGGCATGGGCGCAGGTGATCGGTGCTCTGTCCGGACGCAGCGATGTGGTGTTCGGCACCGTGCTGCTGGGTCGCATGCAGAGCGGGGCCGGGGCAGAACGGGCGCTGGGCATGTTCATTAATACACTGCCGGTGCGCGTCAGCCTCGGTGCGCTGAGCGTCAGTCAGGGCGTGCGCCAGACCCACGCACGTCTGACCGCGCTGCTGGGCCATGAACACGCCTCTCTGGCGCTGGCGCAGCGTTGCAGCGGTGTTCCGGCGTCAATGCCGTTGTTCAGTGCGCTGCTCAACTACCGCCACAGCCCGGTGGCGTCCGACACCGAAGTCGAACGCTGGGGCGGTGCCCAGGTGCTGGAAGTAACCGAACGGACCAATTACCCGTTCATGCTGTCGGTCGATGACTTGGGCGAGGGTTTTTTGCTCAGCGTGCAAACCGTTGTCGCTATTGCGCCGCAGCGAGTCGCGGGGTACATGACCGCCGCGCTGGAAAGCCTGGCCGATGCGCTGGAATCCACCCCGCACCTGCCCATTCATGGGCTGAACATCCTGCCTGCGCAGGAGCGCACTCAGCTACTTGCCGGGTTCAACGACACCGCTGTTGCGTACCCGCTGGAACAGACGGTTCACGGCCTGTTCGAAGCCCAGGTTCTGCGTACGCCAGCGGCTGTTGCGCTGGTTCACGATGCGGCTCAGCTGACGTACAGCGAACTTA
>NZ_RBTP01000074.1 GCF_003702045.1 Pseudomonas viridiflava | reverse complement strand
TGCGCCGGGCACCATTGATATCAAGGGCGCGAAGAAGACGTTCAGCGGGCCGGCGCAGCTCAACCGTGAGAATCCGGCCTGGCCTGAGTCGTCTGTGACGCAAAGCTTGTCATTTTTTGCCGGGAATACAAATGCGGGAAGCTCCAGCGCTTGGTCGGGTATGCCTTACAAACTTTATGCTGGCAGCTCAATGATCAAGCAAGGGGTAATGGACAAGACCGGGATGATTGATGTCGATCACCATCCGACGACAACGGACTATACCGTAGAACTGGCAAACGGCGTCAGCTATGACATACCCGTAGGCGGACAATACAAGGGGGAACAGAAAAATGCCGAGCTGGCTAATAGCGGGTTTCACCGTCACGAAAATAAATCTCATCCGGATGTAAATCAACCCGGAACTCGTAGTCTCTTTAGAGACAGCTATGCATCGCTCAACAATCCAAATTCAGACGAGGCTTAAATGAAATCGTCCAACTCAATTACCTCTCCGATCGCTACAGGTAAAACAACATCAACTACCTTAAACCTCCCGTGGTTTTTACAAAGTACGGAGTACCACCCGGTCCCAGCAACATTTGAGCCCTTGGTAAACGGGGAGCGTGCGTTCGGCGCACTTTATGATGCGATCATGGCCGCCACCGTAAGTATCGATTACATTTGCTGGGGCTTCCAGCCTTCAATGTATTTTAAACGTAATGGAAACACTAGTGACCTATGCATAGGGGATCTACTAGTAAAAAAAGGCGCTGAAGGCGTTAAGGTCAGAATTCTATGCTGGTATCTTCCTGCAGCGCAGATCATGGAAAATCCAACGCCCGGCGATAACTTAATAAGTTATTTTTCAAAAGGTAAGCAAAACCGTAATGACGCGCAAGAAGAGTATGATAAGCAGTGGTATGGGCAAGCACGCATTACTGGAGTAGGTGATAAGAACACTGCAATGAAAAACTCAAAATACTACTTAAAAAATGTTGAGTTTGCGACTCGAGATTTTGGATTTATTGAGCGCGTAGAAATTGCATGGCAACTTCTCGTAAACGGTGAAGATAAGAATGGTACAAAAACCAATAAATTCATGAGCACTTTGGCGATGTCTGGTGCGCCTACCCACCACCAAAAGATGGTTCTCATTGATTATGAAAAACCAGAAAATGCCGTCGGCTTTGTAATGGGGCATAACACTTTAGATGCTTACTGGGATAAAGACAATCACAGCTATGCGAGAATGCACGCTCAATTTGGACGAAATGGTGCCACTCCTCGGCAGGATATTTCCAGTAAAGTGACAGGACCGATTCTTGAACATCTCAACCACAATTTCTGTCAAGCATGGAAGCGTCAAACAGGTATAAACCTGCTATCTAAAAGAAAAAATATTGCAGGGCAGTTAAAACCTCGATCTGAGGCTGGAACGCCCATAATGGCACAGTTACTTCGGACCCAACAACAAGAAGGCGTGCACGACATTAAAGCGCTTTATTTAAAAGCGACTAACAACGTCACAAACTACATATACATGGAAAATCAATATTTCAGATGGGAACCTATTGCAACGGCAATAAAAAACTCCGCGCAGAAGCAGCTAGAGTGGGGCAGAAGCCATGCAAAACATGGAGCAATTTACCTATTCGTCGTCACTAACTCAAGCGACGAAGGAATGGGTGATGGCTCAATGAACACTTACAGAATGTTGAAAAGTCTAGGCCGGAAAGATGTTTTGCCTACCGTTTCAAAGCTTGAACGAGACGATAGCCTAGACGAACAGCTAAATAAAGCGCGCTTGGAAACAATTAACGCCAAACAATCTTTATCATCATTAAACTATACTACACAAAACTTAATAGAACCCAAGCTCTTCCAAAAGATGAAAGAAGAGCGTGAAGCAAAAGTTGTGGCTGCAGAAGCTAAGCAGAAGCAACTTGAGGCGTCGATCCCACTTAAGAAAGGAATGGCTATTGTACCGGTAGAGATCCCAGGACTTAAAGTTCATATATGCACATTAGTTGCTCCTGACTCACCGCCCGACAACTGGATGCCCGTTTACATCCATAGCAAGTTAGCGATAATCGATGATGTGTTCACTACTTTAGGCTCTGCAAATATTAACATACGCAGCATGGAGGTTGACAGCGAGTTAAATATCTGCCACGAGAGCCCTGCTTTGTCAAAGCCTCTACGCCAGCACCTATGGGATATACATACAAAGGGGATGGGTGCACAAGACGATGCAGCGGAAGCATTTGACAGCTGGCAAGATATCATTGTGGAGAATAAGGCTCGCCAAGAGCAAAACAGAATACCTTCAATCGATGAAAAAAAATCCCCTTACGCTTCGCTAATAGAATTCTACCGCGATAGCCCAGCACGCAAAAACCTGGATTAGAAATGCATTATTATATATTTCTTACATGTCTTTTTTTTAGCATTATAACTACAGCATCAGCGGAGAACACGATGCAAACTCAGACTGACACAATCAAAACGCATAATGACCTAGCATTTCAATGTCATCGAGAAGCAGATTTGCTTCCACCATTAGACCCAGACGCAGATAGGCTTTACAAATACGGTCTTTTCCTTGAACAAAAGGAAGGACCAAAAAACCTGAATGAAGCAGCAAAATACTATCGTATTGCCGCATCGTATGGTCACTATAAAGCTTCTACAAATTTGCAGATGCTTATTTCTCAGGGCCTAGCTAGCTCTCCAGATCCGCAGAAGGAAACAATTGATTTAGTTGAAAGCTCTATCGATCAGGGCATACCTGGAGCTTATTATGATATGGCACATTACCTTGAGATAGGTTATGGCGTAGAGCAAGATCACGATAAGTCGAACGCCTATTTCCGTAAGGCGGCAGACTTGGGAAACCCTGACGCGCAGTTTTATGTCGCAAATTTGCTAGGTCGTGCAACGGGTGCACATATGGTAATGACAGAGATGCGTCGTTGCGCCGCGTCCCAAGGGCACGGGCGCGCGGCGCAAGATTTAGCAGCTTTTCTACGCGTAGGTGCCAAGTACAAAGAAGCTTTGGAGGTTTATCAACAAGGCGTAAAATCAGGAGATTCTGCTTCAGCCAGAAAACTTGGAAAAGCTTTTGACGGCCCGCTAACGGAAGACAATCTTTATTACATGGCATTGAATGCTGATCAAGATCGCTCAGCAAGATACAAAAAAATAAGTAAATTTTTAGCGGAAAACGAGCAGCTTGGTGCGAAGTTGCCCGACATTGATTCTATCGTACCTCTTCCACCCGCCGAGCTACCCAATTGGGACGGTTCGTTTCAATGGCAGAAAGAGCGTGAATCGAAAGCAGAACCAGCAAAGCCCGACCAAGATTTAATTAAGCGCCTAAGTGCAGAAAAACATCTTGATCCAGAAACCGGTCTCAGGCTATCAAAAAATTGAGCAACACTAACTACCCTAAAGTGCAAAATCAACTTTACTAACGAACAGCAAATGCCGAGCCTCTTAGGGTGTATATATTACAGTCATTCTGACACTCCCGGTTTACGGGGCATACTATGCCCCGCTCAAAGCAATAATATTTTTAACTACCGGAAAAAGACCTTTAACTAACATTCCCAAGTACCAATTCTCAACATCAGTCGCTTTATCGCTCACAGGAGCTCTTTGCTCATTCTTTCTGAGTGCAGCCAATAAAAATATAAAATTCTTACCCTATTATCTACCACCTCCTTTCAATTAAATTCAAAAACCAAATTGGACCATCACTGAATATTTTATATTATATAGATGCAAGCAAAAGCCTAATACTAAATGCTTGCTCACTTATTCCACTATGTAATCAATATCGTGAAAGAGTAAAAATGTATGCCGATCACCCAAAAGAAAAAGATTTATAAAATTTTGGCATTTGGGCTCGCGATAGCTTTGCCATCAACCCTCGGATTAAGTAGCAAAGGACCGCCAAAGAAAAAACCTCACCGTCAAAGCAGCCAAGTATATTCAGTCACTCTTGGCCGATTCAACTTAGATATCCCTGAAAGTATGGAACTCGCAGATATTGCACTGAATAAGGATGCCCCCCCTATAAAGGTTTACTTTGATTACATAAAGCCGCGCGCAGAACAATTGATCAACAGCTCATTAGCGACGATAAAAAATAATGAGGTAGGCCGTAAAACCATAGAAAAACCTGCTGAGATATTACAACCATCCGACGATACGTGGCTGATTGCATACAATCACAAACGTCTAACAGGTGTTGATGTTTATGGCAAACCTATGGATGAGGTTTCAAATAGCTCCCTAGGATTTGTGTGAAAAAAAATGTGGTGCTGGAGATAGGTGGCGAACGAACCTTAAGCGCTCCATCGCGCATTGCTTAGCTTATGTCACGTTTTCATGCCTCTGAGAATATGCATAGTGGATTTTGCTTTGTAAAAGGCTGCATTGACGGGAAAGAAAATGAGCGAGAGTCCTTAAGCGCTTTTTTTGAAGACACTGACAACAAAGGGTTTATTATCGAATTCAAGATCGACGCCTACCAAGGCGAACCTAACCCTCCTCTTTCTGATCGGACACCCAGTATCCCTGACTTAGAATTACCCGGTGCGCTAAAGTGGCTTAGCGACTCAGAGAATAGAATCAAAAAATTTAAAAATTCCAGTAGAGTGATACACGACTTTAAGGGAGAAGAGATCATTGAAGGCACCACTAAAAAACTGAATGGCACCTACTTAACTTAAATCACCGGTATGTGGTACTACCCCGGCATGCCGGAAGACATTCAGAAACCAGAAATCAGGATAACCGCGACTTACTCGTTTACCTCCGATCATTTACCTGAAAACGCTCCTGGTTTTCCAACCCGATCACAAGACGGTTTGACTGAAGAAGAATTTCTCTCAGCCTGGAACAATTTACTTGAGTCTTTCCATCCGAACAAACTTTAAAAACCGGACAACTAAGCTATCTATATGCACATTCTTGCTTGGGTCCTAAAGCTTCTCATAGAAAACTAGACCTACCCGCCAACTCTGAAATAACAGCCGACTATAAAATTTATAATGAAAAAATAGAACTCATCAGCAAGAATGGAAAATCACAATTAGAAGCCAACATCGCCAACACCATAAGCAAATTAAATACAGGCGCTGCTCGTGGCAAGTCCGATACCTATGAGCGGACCGTCACACTTAGTAATGGAAGCGCTCTTGTCTTATATCAGCGTAAGGATTCCTATACAATCAATGCGTATTTGCTAACGTTTAAAAACACTTTATACCAAATGGACGCCGCTGCGATATCGGACCAAAATCTAGTGTGCTGTTCGCGAAAT
>NZ_RBTP01000013.1:214-335 GCF_003702045.1 Pseudomonas viridiflava | reverse complement strand
TAACCGTCCCCATCAGGTTCTTACGCCGCGATTCGTGGCCTGATTCGGTATAATCCAGGGCATGAAATCCATGCCCGACAACCTTCCCGACGATCTCCAACTGCTCAAGCAAATGCTTGCG
>NZ_RBTP01000013.1:0-197 GCF_003702045.1 Pseudomonas viridiflava | reverse complement strand
GCAGTTGGCGCTCTTCAACGAGGCCGAAAGCGTCTTCGAAGCTACCGACGAAAACGCTGAAGAAGAGGTTGTCGCCCCCGTCAAACGTCGTGGCAAACGCAAGCCACTGCCTGCCGATCTGCCGCGCATCGAAGTCATCCACGAACTTCCCGAGCATGAACTGACTTGCGTCTGCGGCTGCGGCTGCCGCAAACACG
>NZ_RBTP01000054.1 GCF_003702045.1 Pseudomonas viridiflava | reverse complement strand
CTGCCAACATCAACACCCGCAGCATGATGGGTGACAGTGAACTGAATATTTGTCATGAGCATGCGGACACGACACAGCAGTTGAGGCGCAGGTTGTGGGGGCTGCATACGGGGAATAAGGGGGCGCAGGATGATCCTGAGGAGGCATTTTTTTCATGGGCTAAAATCATTTCAAAAAATAAAACATTTCGGTCGAAAAAATTATCACCCGAGACATCTCTCGTAGAATTTCATTACGGCGATGCCAATTATAAGGACCTCGACTGATGCGCCTGACTTTTCTGTTTTCTGGCCTACTGCTTTTGTGCATAAGCGCCAACGCAAATAATTTACGGACAAAGGACATTCCCTTGGATAGCCTGAGCGATATTGATGCCAAACTGGCGTTTACTTGCGTGCATGAAAAAATTCCGACAACCTCACAGGAGGTGGACGCTCTTTTTCAATATGCTCGCTGGCTACAGAAAAACAATCTGCTCAAGCAAGACAAGACTATTGATCCCGAGATTGAACGGCTTTATCGGATTGCCGCTGAAAACCAGCACTACAAAGCCAATATCAATTTGCAGAACGGAACGGTGCGCGGACAATTCAAACTGAGCGGCGAGGAGGTCCTGCGGCTGAGTCAGCAGTTGATTGATGCAAAGGTTGCAACTGGGTATTACTTAATTGCGACTTACTTGCAGCGAGGTGTTGCTGGCCTGCAGCAGGACCCGGAAATGGCTTTTCGTTACTACCGAAAGGCAGCCGATGAAGGCAGTGCGCAGGCTCAGGGATATGTAGCTGACCAGTTAGAACCCATTGATGTTGCTCCGAACGTCGCGCGACAGATGCGTCGTTGCGCAGCAGTTCAGGGAAACGGTAAGGCAGCAACCGCCTTAGCTAATGATTTGGCGGTTGACGGACATTACAATGAAGCTGTCGAAGCTTTTCAGCTAGGTGTCGCAGCGGGTGATGAGACCGCCGCATCCTTTCTGGATAGCGGCTTTCAGGGGCCTGCTCCTGATAATCGATTGGATTACCTAGGTCAAGAAAAAGATCTTGAGCGCGCAGGGCGTTACGAGCAACTTAGTAAGTTGCTCAGTCGATGGTCCTACGCCAACCCCACTGTCCCAGAAATCAACGAAATCGTTCCCCTGCCTCCTGCCAAACTTCCCGCCTGGGACGGCAAGCTGAAATGGATCGAGGAACGCAAAGCCAACGTGCAGCCACCAAAACCAACCGAAGCCCTGATCGAACAACTGGCCAAAGCCAAGCTCCTCGATCCGAAGACTGGCAAGTCGTTGCCAGAATCACCGCTCTACGAGAAAGATTGATACGTTTGCCTCGCCATCTCACTGTCAGGCCAGCCCTAACGCTGGTTAATGACAGCACATGATGCGTTTATTCACCAATGGAACCGTGTGATGCGTTTGATTACTCTACTGTCCGGCCTGTTGGTCGCAGCCTGCGCCCAAGAAGGTCCTCATGGAATGGATCGCCTTGCCGGGGTCGATGCCAAACTGGCGTTTACCTGTGTGCATGAAAAGATCCCGGCAGCTTCTGCCGATACAGACGTTCTTTTTCAATATGCCCGGTGGCTGCAGAAAGACAATCAACTCAAGCAGGACACGACCGTTGATACGGAGATCGAACGGCTTTATCGCATTGCCGCTGAAAATCGGCACTACAAAGCCAATGTCAATCTGCAGAACGGTACGATGCGAGGACAGTTCAAGCTAAGCGGCGAAGAGTTGCTGCGTCTGAGCCAGCAATTAATCGATGCAAAGGTCGCGACAGGTTACTACTTCATAGCTACCTACCTGCAACGGGGGAGTGCTGGCTTGCAGCAGGATCCGGAAATGGCTTTGCGTTACTACCGCAAGGCAGCGGATGAAGGTAACGCCCAAGCTCAAACCCATGTAGCCGAAAAGCTATTTCCTATAAACATCGCACCCGATATTGCTCGTCAAATGCGCCGCTGCGCAGCGGAACAGGGTAACGGTGATGCAGCGGCTTCAATGGGCGTGGACATGAAAAATAGTAGGCGTTATGGAGACGCTCTTGAAGCCTTTCAATTAGGTGTAGCTTCGGGTGATGCAATCTCCGCATCTTTTCTAGGAAAGGGTTTCCGCGGCCCTTTGCCAGATGACCGCTTACATTATTTAGGACAAAAGGAAGATCCTGAGCGGGCCGAGCGCTATAAGCAAATTAGCAAGTTGCTAAGTCGATGGTCCTACGCCAACCCTACCGTCCCCGAAATCAACGATATCGTCCCTCTGCCACCGGCCAAACTTCCCGCTTGGGATGGCAAGCTGAAATGGGTCGAGGAGCGCAAGGCCAACGTCCAGCCAACCAAACCCACCGAAGCCCTGATCGAACAACTGGCCAAAGCCAAGCTCCTTGACCCGAAAACCGGCAAACCTCTACCGGAGTCACTGCTGCACAAGAAGAATTGACCAGATGACACATCAGCGGCCTAAACCCTGACTCAAGGTTGCATGTGCTATCGGTCAATAGCGCATGCAAAACCTGCTCAGTGACGGTTAATCGATCTTTCAGACTCAAGGCGTAGAAGCGGACTTGTCCGCTAAACAGGATGATCAGACCCCGCACCGTTCACTGTCTGCAAATGCCTTTCAACGCCGCCAAATTCGGCTTTATCTGAACTGAGCAATTCAAGGTCGATCATTGCTTGAAGTACGACGCGCTGGACAGAACATCAGCCGAGACATGAGCTGGTCGATGAGGGGTAGCTTTACGTATCACCAGAACACGTGATGGTCGACCACGATCGGGGGCAGGAGCGTTTCGAGTAAAATTACGCCTGTCTACGTAAATCATGTGGGCTGGGTGCAGCGACGGTTGACTGCTCGGCAACGTATGCCGAGCAGAAATCTTTCCGGCAATTAATGCCGAGGATACGTGAGGTCAGTTATCCCTATCAAAATCACCAGTGAGCCTCCACGGGCGACCTCACAACACACTCAACGGATACTCCACAATCACCCTCACCTCATCCAGGTTCTGCTCGAACTCGGTCGCTCGGGTCGTGGCTTGGCGTACGCGTACTGACAGGTCCTTCATGGTGCCAGTCTGGACGATGTACTTGGCTTCGATGTTGCGCTCCCAGCGTTTTTGGTCGGTCAGCGGGTTGCCTTGTGCGTCGCGGCGCATGTAGGTGCTGTTGGCGTTGGAGTAGTCGGCATCGGTACCTTTGCCGTAACGGGTCATGAACGTCAGGCCGGGTACACCGTAGGTGGTCATGTCCAGGTTGTAGGTGACCATCCACGAGCGTTCTTTCGGGGAGTTGAAGTCGCTGTACTGGATGGAGTTGGCCAGGTAAATCGAGTCGGACAGCCTCAGGTAGTCGAAGTCATCGTCGCCCTGGTTGCGTTGATGGGAAACCGCCAGGCTGTGTGCGCCATATTTCAGGCCGACACTGGCGCTCCAGATGTCGTTGTCGAATTCGCCGAGCAAGCGCTTGCCTTCGTCGGTCGCGTTGTAATAGTTCAGGCTGCTGGTCATGACCAGATCGGTGGTGATCGGCAGCACATAGGACGCCGAGCCGTATTTCTGATCCCAGGCATCCTTCAACCGGCTGGTGTACAGCGAGAGGCTAAGCCTGTCGGTGGCCTCGTAATCGCCGCCGAAGTAGGCGAGCCAGGGCGAGTCGACCGGGCCGGCGTAGAACGTGGAGAAGCCTTCCTTCATGTCGCTGGAGGCAGGCTGGCTCATCCCGTTGAGACGACCACCCTGAACGGTCAGGCCTTTAATGCTGGTGTTGCTGGCGGTCACGCCGCGAAAGCTTTCCGGCAACAGGCGTGCATCGCCGTAAGCGACCACCGGGGTCACGGGAAACACGTCGCCAACATGAACCACGGTGTCGAAGGCACGGGCTTTCAGCGCGCCGCCGATCTTGGTGTACTCGTCGCGCGCATTGCCGTCCGAGTCAACAGGCATTACCGAGAAAGGGGTTTGCAGGCCGTTTCGACCGTCGCCCGTGTCGAGCTTGATACCCACCATTGCGAACGCATCGAGGCCGACGCCGAAGGTGCCTTGAGTAAAGCCCGATTCAAAACGCCCAATGATGCCGTGCGCCCAGGCTTCGGAGTAGCCGCTGCCCGTTGGGCTCGACTCACCGTTGCGGTGGTCACGGTTCATGTAGAAGTTTCGGTTGAGAATAGTGAGCGTGCTGCCTTCGACGAACCCTTCTTTCTGCTCTTCTGCGAAGGCGGCTAAGGGTGTGATACCGGCGAGGGTCGAGCACAGGGCGAGGGAAAGTCTTTTACGTTGAGTCATGTGCGCTCCGTTCATTTGGCAGATCGGGTAAACGTGTCGACCTGGCATGTTTTTATTAATAAAGGGCTGCCAGTGAAGGGCAATCTTGAAGAGACGGAGATAACGCGAAGATGACACGCGAATTACAAATCTGAAAGAAAGTCCCGCCCTACTAATGGCCTTATCAAGCTTCAGAGTTACTGAACTAACGCAATATGCCAATTGGCATATTGCAATTTCTAACGTGCAAAAAAAAGCGTCCCGAAGGACGCTTAAAGATTCGCCTCAACCAAAGGAGCCGGAAAGCTACTAGAGGCGAACAGGGTAGCTGCTCGTTGCAGGCCAAAGGGGTTAACCGTCGGACTTGGTGGACTTCTCAGTGTTGGACTTATCGTCCGAATTCACGTACTGCTCGTTCTGCTTGACGCGCTGGGACTCCTGAAAACGCTGGTCCTGCGCCGCCCGCATCTTGTCGGCAGCCGTGCTTGCGAATTCGTTGCCGTCGTCTGCAAAGGCACTTGTAAAGGACAAGGCAGCTACTGCAAAGACCATCGATTTAATCAGTTTCATCGTCATTTCCTCTTCTCTCGTTAATGTCTGGATCCTGCAGTGCGCTGTGCGCTTGCCAGGAATGAGTCAAGCGTACGCCCCACCAACTAACAGGAAGATGAGCGCAAAATGACAAATTCGTCATGAACGAAAAACCGTTGAAAAACCGCGTAATCTCCAAACTTACAAAAACGTAATTATTCAGTAACGTTCACGTTAACCGTCGGCCGTTACATTGATCTCACTTTCAAACAACGGAGTTAACGAAGATGCGCACTACTGCTAAATCCCTGCTGCTGGCCCTGGCGATTCTTTCCCCTCTGAGCGCTTTTGCTTACACCTCAGATGAAGTCAAGGCAGAAACCTTGATCAAAGACCACCAGGCCGCTGTGCAAAAGTATGCAACCCGCGCTAATAAGGCGATGCCAGAAATCAAGGAATACCATTACGGGATGCACCTGGATGTCGCGAAAGTCATCCGCAAGTCGCCGGACGTCAAGACCTGCAGCGTTATGCCGAAACTGATGACTTACCAGGATTCCAAAGGCGATCTGAACACCGTTCAGTACCAGGTTCTCAGCGGGTGCCGTAACAGCCAATGATTCCAGACATGCCAGGAGGCCACCCCGATACACTGAACCCAACGCTCCACCCACCATCAGCCCGGACCCCAGTCCGGGCTGATTTTTTCGCGTCTGTTTCCCCTGCGCAAGGCTCCGTTCCCTGTCGCTCCCCCGTCTGATTGCCGCTCTTTTTTGCAACATGCAGGGCGTTGCGTGGTCAACGCAAACCCCCATGCGTGTTTAGCGCAATGTGCCTGAATGGCTGCCTGGACCATCACACTCTGCCTGGGTGTGGCTCGGCCGCGCCGCAATCGAAACTGGACACACGGATTCTGGAATGACGGATGCTTGAACTAGTTGCTGCTTTTATCTGCCTCACTTCGCTGCTGACCTATGTGAATTTTCGCTTTATCGGTCTGCCCCCCACCATTGGCGTAATGGTCACTGCGCTGATGTTCTCGCTGATCCTGCAGGGTCTGAGCCTGATGGGCTTTCCGGGCCTTGAAAATCGCGTTCAGGAACTGATCGGCCAGATCGATTTTGGCGACCTGCTGATGAACTGGATGCTGTCCTTTCTGCTGTTTGCGGGTGCCCTGCACGTCAACCTCGCGGACCTGCGCAGCTATCGCTGGCCCATCGGCCTGCTGGCAACCTTCGGCGTTCTGATTGCAACCACCGTGATCGGTGCGCTGGCGTACTGGATCTTTGCCCTGTTCGGCTGGCATGTCAGCCCGCTCTACTGTTTGCTGTTTGGCGCACTCATTTCGCCGACCGACCCTATTGCGGTGCTGGGCGTGCTTCGAACGGCCAATGCCTCGAAACCGCTCAAGACCACGATTGTCGGCGAATCGCTGTTCAATGACGGCACCGCCGTGGTGGTGTTCACCGTATTGCTGGGCATCGCGCAGTTGGGCGAAACACCGACAGTGGGCGAAACCGCCATGTTGTTCGTGCACGAAGCCGTGGGCGGCGTGCTGTTCGGCGGCCTGATCGGCTATGCCGTGTACCTGATGATCAAAAGTATCGAGCAATACCAGATCGAGGTCATGCTGACCCTCGCGCTGGTGATCGGCGGCTCGGCGATGGCCTCGGAGCTGCATGTTTCCGGCCCTATCGCGATGGTCGTGGCGGGTCTGATCATTGGTAACCTGGGACGCAATCTGGCAATGAACGACATGACCCGTCGTTACATGGACGGTTTCTGGGAATTGCTGGATGACATGCTCAACGCGATGCTGTTTGCGCTGATCGGCATGGAACTGTTGCTGTTGCCGTTCTCGTGGCAGCACCTGATTGCCGCAAGCCTGTTGGCCGTGGCCATTCTGCTGTCGAGGTTTGTCACCGTGGCACCGGCGATTCTGCTGCTGCGTCGCTGGCGGTCTGTGCCGCAGGGCACCGTGCGTATCCTGACCTGGGGTGGTTTGCGCGGCGGTGTTTCGGTTGCGCTGGCGCTGGCCCTGCCGACAGGCCCGGAACGCGACCTGCTGCTGAGCATTACCTACATTGTGGTGCTGCTGTCGATCCTGTTGCAGGGGCTGACCATCGGCAAGCTGGTCAAAGCCGTCACCCGCGAGCCGCAGGTCAAAGACTCCGCGCACTGAATAAGCGGCAGTCGGCTGCAAAACCTCAGGCGCTGCGTGCCCTGTTGAACAGGGTCATCGTGGCCGCACGTCGGTAATCACTGGGCGTCTGGCCCATTTCGACGCGAAAGTGCCGGTTGAAGTTGGAGAGGTTGGCGTAGCCGACCTCGAAGCAGATGTCCGAAACCGAACGATCGGACTGCAACAACAACCGACAGGCGCGCTGAATTCTCAGTTTGCGCATCAGATCAATGAAGCCGTGGCCGGTAATGCGTTTGAAAAAACGCGAAAAACCGGGATCGGTCATCTCCAGCCGCTGGGCGATGACCGACAAGCGAATGTCATTGGTCAGTTCGGTCAACAGGTAGTCGAACGCCTTGTTGATCCGCTCGGAACTGCGCGCGTCCAGGGTCGGTGCGTAGCAACTGCTGGCGAGCAAATGAGACTCCTGTGACGGAGCCTTGCTGAGCGTGTTGATCAATTGCAGAAAAAGTATCAGCCGCTCCAGACCTTGTGCCCTGCCGATCGCCTCCATCAACCGCGCAGCCTGCACTGCCGTTGCGCCACTGAATTCAAGACCGCGACGCGCCTGCTCGAACAAACGCTGCACCTCACCCAGCTCCGGCAGCGTCTTGCGCAACGCCAGTAGCGCCGCGCCATCGAACTGCAACACTACGTCGCGCCCGGACAGATGCTCGCCCGGTGCCAGATCACCTATCCAGTCATGGGGCAGGTCGGGACCGATAAGCGCAACATGACCTGCGTCGAACCCGCCGATGTAATCGCCCGCCACCAGCTTGCCGCTGCCACGGCGGATCAGGTGGATCTCGAATTCGGGGTGATGATTCCAGCGCGCCAGTGCGTAGGGATAGTCGTGCTCGTACCAGCGAAAGCACTGGTCGGGCTCGGGAAGAATGATTTCAAGTTCGGCAGGACGCTGCTCGAAAAGAGCCGCTCGGCTGTCAGGCATCGCATGCCCCTTTGTCGTTATTGATGCTGCGTGGATACGCCAACATACCGCTGCCCCCTCCCGTCTCGCTAGCGGTGATACCGACCGAGACTGATACTTTTTTGATTTCGGACGGCTGGAGGGCACCCGGTTAAAAAAGTATCAGGAAGCCATCCTCAGTGCGTTTGTTCGCGCTTGGCTTGACTGCTGTAATCGAGTCTGCGCCGAACAACAGCCTTGCGTCACGAACGCCACGGCCTCCCACAAAAACAATAACTCCCGCCAGCAGCGGCGCGGAGTGGAGAGCACGACGATGAAGATGCACAAAGCGCTTTTCCTGTCCGCCGGTCTGTCCTTCGCCCTCGTCAGCCATGCAGCTGAAACCATCACCATCGCCACCGTGAACAACGGTGACATGATCCGCATGCAGCGACTGTCGAGCATCTTCGAGCAGCAGCATCCCGACGTGAAACTCAATTGGGTGGTGCTGGAAGAAAACGTGCTGCGCCAGCGCCTGACCACCGACATCGCGACCCAAGGCGGTCAGTTCGATGTGCTGACCATCGGCACCTACGAAACACCGCTGTGGGGCGCCAAGCAGTGGCTTGAGCCGATCACCGGTCTGCCGCCTGAGTATGACCTGCAAGACATCTTCGCCGCCGTGCGCCAGGGTTTGTCGGTGAAGGACACCCTATATGCCCTTCCGTTCTACGGCGAAAGCACCATCACCTACTACCGCACCGACCTGTTCAAACAGGCAGGACTGAGCATGCCGGAGCGCCCGACCTGGACGCAGTTGGGCGAGTTTGCCGCCAGGCTGCATCAACCGGACAAAGGGCTGTACGGCATGTGCCTGCGCGGCAAAGCCGGTTGGGGTGAAAATATCGCGCTGCTCAGCACGATGGCGAATGCGTTCGGCGCACGCTGGTTCGATGAGCAATGGAAGCCTGAACTGACCAGCCCGGAATGGACCAAAGCGGCAAACTTCTACGTCGACACCCTCAGAAAGTACGGACCGCCCGGCGTGACCAGCAACGGCTTCAACGAAACGCTGGCCCTGTTCAACAGCGGCAAGTGTGCGCTGTGGGTGGACGCCAGCGTCGCGGGCTCATTCACCACGGACAAGGCGCAGAGCCGGGTGGTCGACAGCGTCGGCTTCGCGCCCGCGCCAACGGAAGTGACCGACAAGGGTTCGTCGTGGCTCTACGCCTGGTCGCTGGCGATTCCTGTCACCTCCAAACATAAGGAGGCAGCCAAGGCGTTCATCGCGTGGGCGACGTCGAAGGAATACATTCAACTGGTCGCCGAGAAAGACGGCATCAGCAACGTACCGCCAGGCACTCGCACCTCGACCTATAACGATGCTTACCTTAAGGCCGCGCCGTTCGCCAAAGTGACCCTGCAGATGATGCAGCACGCCGACCCTGCGCATCCGTCCGCCAAACCGGTGCCTTACGTCGGCATCCAGTACGTGACCATTCCGGAATTCCAGGCCATCGGCACGTCGGTCGGCAAGCTGTTCACTGCGGCGCTGACCGGGCAAGTCACCGTCGAACAGGCCCTCGGCGCTGCGCAGACCGCGACTGAACGGGAGATGAAACGCGCCGGGTATCCGAAGTAACGGGCAGACCACCCTCCCCCATTTATGCAAAACGGATGACGAATCATGAAAAGACTGGAAGGTAAAAGCGCGCTCATCACCGGATCGGCCCGAGGCATCGGACGCACCTTCGCACAGGCATACATCCGCGAAGGCGCAACCGTGGCCATCGCCGACATCAATCTGGAGCGTGCGCAAGCCACGGCCAGCGAACTGGGCCCCAACGCCTACGCAGTCAAAATGGACGTGACCGATCAGGCGTCCATCGATCAGGCGATTGCGACCGTCGTCGCCCAGACCGGCAAGCTGGACATCCTGATCAACAACGCTGCGCTGTTCGATCTGGCGCCGATTGTCGACATCACCCGAGACAGTTTCGAGCGCCTGTTCTCGATCAACGTCGCCGGCACGCTGTTCACCCTCCAGGCCGCAGCCCGGCAAATGATCGCTCAGGGACAGGGCGGCAAGATTATCAACATGGCCAGCCAGGCAGGCCGACGAGGTGAAGCACTGGTGGGCGTGTACTGCGCAACCAAAGCGGCCGTGATCAGCCTGACCCAGTCGGCCGGGCTGGACCTCATCAAACACCGCATCAACGTCAACGCCATCGCGCCCGGCGTGGTGGATGGCGAGCATTGGGACGGCGTTGACGCGATGTTCGCCCGTTACGAAAACCGTCCATTGGGCGAGAAGAAGAAACTGGTCGGCGAGCAAGTGCCGTTCGGCCGCATGGGCACGGCAGACGACCTGACCGGCATGGCGATCTTCCTCGCCTCGTCCGACAGTGAGTATGTGGTGGCGCAGACGTACAACGTGGATGGCGGCAACTGGATGAGCTGATCCTGTGAACAAAAGCCGGTCGCCACTTCCATTGACGAGGCGATTGGCTAAGATGCCGGGACCGCACGTTGCGATTCGCGGCATTACCGAGGCACAGGAGCTGCAATGTCCACCGAAGAGGAGCTCGCCATAGCTGGCGGCACACCGATGATTCCCGATCAACGCCGGGAGCTGATGCTGCGGCAGCTGCGCAAGCATCAGGTACTCAGCGTGCATCAATTGATGGAGATGTTCGACTGTTCGCACATGACCATCCGCCGTGACATCGCGTTGCTGGAGCAGGAAGGACGTGCCTATTCGGTGACAGGCGGCGTGCGCATCGCCAGTCAGTTGCACAGCGAACCCAGTCACCAGTCCAAAGCGGTGGTGGAGCTGCCACACAAGCAGGGGATGGCTCGGTTGGCGGCAGGTCTGCTGCACCCGGACATGACGATCTATCTGGATGCAGGCACCAGCACTCTGGAGATCGTGCCGCACATTGTTGCGTTGTCGGGCATGACCGTGGTCACCAACGATTTTGGCGTGGTGAGTGCGCTGGCCGATGCGGGGCATGTGGATGTGATTCACACCGGCGGCCTGCTCGATCACCCGAACCGCTCAAGCGTCGGCGGGCTGGCGGCCGCGACCTTGCGGCAACTGGCGACAGACGTGGCGTTCATGTCCACCAGTTCGTGGGACTTGCAACGCGGGACGACTACGCCCTCGGCATTGAAAGTCGAGGTCAAACAGGCCGCCATGCAATCCGCCTCGCAGACCGTATTGGTCGCGACCAGCTCCAAATACGGCACCTTTGGCATGTACAAGGTCGCCGGGCTGGATCAGTTCGACACCATCATCACCGACGCCGCCCTGGCCGAAGCCGCCGCCGACGGCATCCGCAAACAACGCATCGAACTGCTGCTCGCCCCAGTGGGCGGCAAGCGCTAGGTTCGTCCCGCCCTCACCTGCGCGTCGCCTTTGGAAGCGGACGCGGAGCGTCCCGAGATGCATTCCCACGCTGGAGCGTAGGAACGATCAGCGTGAGGGCTTGCGTACCCTACCTGAATTTGATCGTTCCCACGCTCCTGCGTGGTAACGCCGCCCAGGACGCTCCGCGTCCGTTCTCGAATGTGACGCCCAGCGTCAGCGTCACACCCTGCCCGATGGAAAAACCCTATCGATGTTAACTTATGTGAAAAATAAAAATACTTCACATTATTTAATCATTGATTCACTATCCGATTCACAGATCAGAACAATAACGTCCATAAGCCGGCATCACAGGCGCGGACACTGACGTTGAGGATTACTGCATGAACACTAAGAATGTTGGCGTTATCGGCCTGGGTGCGATGGGTCTGGGCATTGCCCGTTCGTTGCTGCGCAGCGGCTTCAATGTGCATGCCTGTGACGTGCGCACCAGCGTGACCGAGGCGTTCGCTCAGGAAGGCGGTGTGGCGTGTGAAACCCCGGCCGCGATGGCCGCCGCCTGTGATGTGATCATCACCGTCGTAGTCAACGCCGAGCAGACCGAAACCGTGCTGTTCGGTGAGAACGGCGCCATCGCAGCGCTGCGTCCCGGCAGTCTGGTGATCGGCTGCGCCACCGTCGCGCCAACCTTCGCTGTGGAACTGGGCGAGCGTCTGGCTGCACAGCACCTGTTGTACCTCGACGCCCCGATCTCCGGCGGCGCAGCCAAGGCCGCTTCCGGCCAGATGACCATGATGACCTCAGGTCCTGCCGAGTCGTACGCCAAAGCTGAGGCGATCCTCAACGGCATGGCGGGCAAGGTTTATCGCCTGGGCGACGTTCACGGCCTGGGCTCGAAAGTCAAAATCATCAACCAGTTGCTGGCAGGCGTGCATATCGCCGCGAGCGCCGAAGCGATGGCGCTGGGCCTGCGCGAAGGGGTCGATGCCGACGCGCTGTACGAAGTGATCACCAACAGCGCCGGTAATTCATGGATGTTCGAAAACCGCGTGCCGCACATCCTCAACGCGGACTACACACCGCTGTCGGCCGTCGACATCTTCGTCAAAGACTTGGGCCTGGTGCTGGATACCGCCCGCAGCAGCAAATTCCCGCTGCCGCTCTCGGCCACTGCACACCAGATGTTCATGCAGGCCTCCAGCGCCGGTTTCGGTCGTGAAGACGACTCGGCCGTGATCAAGATTTTCCCAGGCATCGAATTGCCGAAAGCCAAGACCGATAAAGCCTGAGGAACCTTTGATGAGCCTGACTGACTCTCGCCCGCTGCTGGGCTGCATTGCCGACGACTTCACCGGTGCGACCGACCTGGCCAACATGCTGGTGCGCGGCGGCATGCGTACCGTGCAGAGCATCGGTATTCCGAGCGCCGAAATGGCGGCCGGCCTGGACGCCGACGCCATCGTCATTGCCCTCAAGTCCCGCACCACGCCGTCGGCCGACGCGGTCGCCGAATCGCTGGCTGCGCTGGAATGGCTGCGCGAGCGCGGCTGTGAACAGATCTTCTTCAAATACTGCTCGACCTTCGACTCCACCGCCGCAGGCAATATCGGCCAGGTGAGCGAGGCGTTGCTGGAGCAATTGGGCAGCGACTTCACCCTGGCCTGCCCTGCATTTCCGGAAAACGGCCGCACGATTTTCCGTGGTCACCTGTTCGTGCAGGACCAGTTGCTCAGTGAATCGGGCATGCAGAATCATCCGCTGACACCAATGACCGACGCCAATCTGGTGCGTGTGCTGCAAGCGCAAACCACCCACAAAGTCGGCCTGCTGCGCTACGACAGCGTCTCAAAAGGCGTGGAAAGCGTGCGCAGCAAGATTGTCGAACTGCGCGCCGAAGGCGTGAGCATGGCGATTGCCGATGCACTGTCCGATGCCGATCTGTACACGCTGGGCGAAGCCTGTGCCGACCTGCCGTTACTGACGGGCGGCTCGGGGCTGGCGCTTGGCCTGCCGGGCAACTTCCGCAAGGCGGGCAAGCTGCGCGATCTCGATGCGGCCAAACAGATCAACGTTGGCGGTGGCGAAGTGGTGTTGGCAGGCAGCGCGTCGGTTGCCACCAACGGTCAGGTCGCGGCTTGGCTGGAGGGCAATCGCCCTGCCCTGCGCATCAACCCACTGGACCTCGCTGCGGGCAAACCTGTGGTCGAGCAGGCGCTGGCATTCGCTAAAGATGCCGGGCAGACCGTGCTGATCTACGCGACCAGCACCCCGGATGAAGTCAAAGCCGTGCAGAAAGAGCTAGGCGTAGAACGCTCCGGTGCGATGGTCGAAGAAGCGCTGGGCCAGATCGCCAAAGGTCTGTTGGACGCGGGCGTGCGACGCTTCGTGGTCGCAGGCGGTGAAACCTCAGGTGCCGTGGTTCAAGCCTTGGGCGTGCAACTGCTGCAGATCGGTGCGCAGATCGATCCGGGTGTTCCGGCGACCTTCAGCAGCGGCGCACAACCACTGGCGTTGGCGCTCAAATCTGGCAACTTCGGCGCACGTGATTTCTTCGCCAAGGCACTCAAGCAACTGGCGGGGGAAGCCTGATGATCGACGAAAACGCCCTGCGTCAGGAAATCTGCGATGTCGGCAGGCTGCTTTACGGCCGCGGCTACACCGTCGGCAGCGCAGGCAACATCAGTGCCCGCCTCGACGACGGCTGGCTGATCACGCCGACCGATGCCTGCCTGGGCCGCATGGACCCGGCCGACATCGCCAAGGTCAATCTGGCGGGCGAATGGGTGTCCGGCAGCAAACCGTCCAAGACCCTGGCGCTGCACCGTGAAGTCTACGACCGCAACCCGGAAGTCGGCGGCGTGGTGCATACCCATTCCACGCACCTGGTGGCACTGACGCTGGCAGGTGTGTGGCGTGAAGACGACATTCTGCCGCCTCTGACGCCTTATCAAGTGATGAAAGTCGGGCACATTCCGCTGATCCCTTACGAGCGCCCGGGTTCGCCCAAGGTGGCCGAGCAGGTCGCGCAACTGGCCAACAGCGTGCGCGGCGTGATGCTTGAGCGGCTTGGCCCGGTGGTCTGGGAAAGCTCGGTGGCCAAGGCCTGCTACGCCCTGGAAGAACTCGAAGAAACGGCCCGCCTGTGGCTGATGACGAACCCCAAACCTGCCCCGCTTGAGCCTGCGGCTCTGGAAGAGCTGCGGCAGGTGTTCGGCGCCAAGTGGTAACCGAAACCCATTGATCGGGAGGCGCATCGCGTCTCTTGGCCAACCCCGGCGTGGCCGGAAAACAATAACAACAGGAATCGAGAGCATGACTTACCTACATCCCGTTTTTGTTCGGATTTGCTCGCTGTCACCCTTTGTCACTCCTGAAGGGAGCGCGCAGGCATGACGCCACTCATGTTGATGGTCGTGGCCGGCGCGGGCATCGCCCTGCTGTTGTTTCTGGTCCTCAAATACAAATTCCAGCCCTTTGTCGCCCTGATGCTGGTCAGCATCATCGTGGCGCTGGTCGCGGGCGTTAAGCCTGCCGATCTGGTCGCCACGATTGAAGGCGGCATGGGCAAGACCCTCGGGCACATCGCGATCATCATCGCCCTGGGCGCGATGATCGGGCGCATCATCGAACTCTCCGGTGGTGCCGAAGCGCTGGCCAGAACCCTGATCAACCGCTTCGGCAACAAGCGCACGCCGCTGGCGCTAACGGTCGCGGGCTTCATGGTCGGCATTCCGGTGTTCTTCGAAGTCGGCGTGATCATCCTCATGCCGCTGGCTTATGGCGTGGCCCGTGCCGCACGCAAGCCGCTGATGATCTTCGCCTTGCCGATGTGCGCCGCGCTGCTTGCGGTACACGCGTTTCTGCCGCCGCATCCGGGCGCTGTCGCAGCGGCCAGCCAGTTGGGCGCAGACCTGGGCCGCGTGCTGATGCTGGGCATTCCGATTGTCGCCGTGCTGTGTGTGATCGGTTACTTCGTGGCTGGCCGCATGACCCGCAAGACCTACCCGATGACGGATGACATTCGCGCCGAAGTCTACGGCCCGCACGTCACCAACGAAGACCTGGAAGCCTGGGCCCGCAACGATTATTCGAATGTGCGTGAAGCCACCGAAACCCGCACGATGGGTGCCGAAGAAAGCGCCAGCAGTCTGGCGAGCAAGCTGCCCCCTGCACCTGCACCGGGATTCGGCCTGATCATTGCGCTGATTCTGCTGCCCATCGTGCTGATCCTGATGGGCACACTGGCCACCACCCTGCTGCCCGCAGACTCCACCGTACGCGCCGTACTGACCGTGCTGGGTGCGCCACTCGTTGCACTGCTGATCGACACACTGCTGTGTGCCTGGCTGCTGGGTTCGCGCCGTGGCTGGAGCCGTACGCAAGTCTCCGACGTGATCGGCTCGGCACTGCCGGGTGTGGCAATGGTGATCCTGATCGCCGGTGCCGGTGGCGTGTTCGGCAAGGTACTGGTCGATACCGGCATCGGTGCGGTCGTCTCCGAAGCGCTGCGCAACACCGGTCTGCCGGTGCTGGCGCTGGGCTTTCTGCTGACGCTGCTGCTGCGTGCGGTGCAAGGTTCGACCACCGTTGCGCTGGTCACCACTGCCGGCATTCTCAGCCCGCTGATCGCCACCCTGGACCTGAGCGCCAACCATCTGGCCCTGCTGTGCCTGGCGATGGGCGGTGGCGGTCTGGCGATGTCGCACATCAATGACGCCGGTTACTGGATGTTCACCAAGCTGGCAGGCCTGAACGTCGCCGACGGCTTGCGCACCTGGACCGTACTGGTCACGCTGCTGGGCACACTGGGCTTCGTGATTACCCTGCTGCTTTGGCCATTCGTCTGACCCTTTGAAGACTGGAGTTAACATGCCTCGTTTTGCCGCCAACCTCAGCATGCTGTACCCGCAGCATGATTTTCTTGAGCGCTTTGCCGCAGCCGCCGCCGACGGTTTCGGCGCGGTCGAGTACCTGTTCCCCTACGCCTGGACCGCGCAGGAACTCAAGCAGCGCTTGAGCGACAATGGTCTGGTGCAGGCGCTGTTCAATGCGCCACCGGGCGACTGGGATGCGTGCGAACGCGGCATCGCCACGCTGCCGGGGCGTGAAGCGGAATTTCGCAGCGGCATCGAACGTGCGCTGGAATATGCGCAGGTGCTGGGTAACGACCGAGTTCATGTGATGGCAGGTCTGCTGCCAAGCGAAGACCTGCGTGAGCGTCATCAGGCCGTCTATCTGGAGAACCTCGCGTTCGCGGCCGAGCAGGCCAAGGGCGCGGGTGTGACCATCCTGATCGAACCGATCAATACCCGCGACATGCCGGGCTTCTTCCTCAATCGTCAGGATCAGGCGCAGGACATCTGCAGGTTGGTGGGCGCCGATAACCTCAAGGTGCAATTTGACTGCTACCACTGCCAGATCGTCGAAGGCGACCTGACCAGCAAACTGCGTCGTGACTTTGCCGGCATCGGCCACATCCAGATTGCCGGCGTACCGGATCGCAACGAGCCGGACCTGGGCGAGCTGAACTACGAGCACCTGTTCAACGTCATCGATCAGTTGGGCTACACAGGCTGGATCGGCTGCGAATACCGCCCCAAAGGCGACACCAGCGAAGGGCTGGCGTGGTTGCGGCAGTTGCAGGGGAAGTAGTCACACTGATCGAGAGCAGACGCGGAGCGTCCTGAGCCGCGTTACCACGCCAGAGCATGGGAACGATCATGGCCTTGAGAACACTGATCGTGCCCATGCTCCGCGTGGGCATCCATCCCGTGAAGCTCTGCGTCACATCCAGAGCGGACGCGGAGGAGCGATCAATACCGCTTACTCAGGCACGTCAAACTGATCCTTGATGTAGCGAATCTCGGTCCGGCCATGCGGCGCGGGCTGGCCGTCTTCGCCCAGGTTGACGAACACCATTTTCTCAACCGTCAGGATGCTCTTGCGGGTGATCTTGTTGCGGACCTGACACATCAGCGTGATCGAGGTACGACCAAACTCGGTGGCGGTGATGCCCAACTCAATGATGTCGCCCTGACGCGAAGCGCTGACGAAGTTGATCTCGGAAATGTACTTGGTCACCACGCGCTGATTGCCCAACTGGACAATGGCATAGATCGCCGCTTCCTCATCGATCCAGCGCAACAGGCTGCCGCCGAACAGGGTGCCGTTGGGGTTCAGGTCTTCAGGCTTGACCCATTTGCGGGTATGGAAATTCATGTTCACTCCCAAGCGTCTTCGATAAGAGAACCGCATGATGGCAGAGCCGGCCGCTCGCGCCCATGCCTTGCCCCATTGTGACTGTGTATCGGGGCAATTGACGCCCTGCGACCTGCACGAATAAACAGAAGCCGTAACTTGCTGTCCGCCAAGAATATTCCGCCAAGCGCCGATCCAGACGCTCGCCAACCGACAGAAAACCTTGGGAAGAATCGCGAGCGCAGCTATACTGCCAACCGTTTCAAGCGGCCATCCTCGCTGATGCCGTTCCCGCCACCTGTCCGAGGGGCGCTGCAGCAGGTTCTCCCTGTCAGGCTCGGATGGGGCGTTGTTTGACCGATTGGTGATCAGTCGGCAAGCCTTAAACGCACAACGGCGCCCATTCGCATTTTTATGGAATGGAGACTCTCAATGAGTGCTGTAATCACGCCCGCAGAATTTAACGATTTCAAGGTTGCCGACATTTCCCTGGCCGCCTGGGGCCGTCGCGAAACCATCATCGCCGAATCCGAAATGCCAGCCCTGATGGGTCTGCGCCGCAAGTACGCCGGTGAGCAGCCTTTGAAAGGTGCAAAAATCCTCGGCTGCATCCACATGACCATTCAGACTGCCGTGCTGATCGAAACCCTGGTCGCTCTGGGTGCCGAAGTACGCTGGTCGTCCTGCAACATTTTCTCCACTCAGGATCAGGCCGCTGCAGCCATCGCCGCTGCCGGTATCCCGGTATTCGCCTGGAAAGGCGAGACTGAAGAAGAGTACGAGTGGTGCATCGAGCAGACCATCCTGAAGGACGGTCAACCGTGGGACGCCAACATGATCCTCGACGACGGCGGCGACCTGACCGAGATCATCCACAAGAAATACCCGGCGATGCTGGACAAGATCCACGGCGTCACCGAAGAAACCACCACCGGCGTTCACCGCCTGCTGGACATGCTGGCCAAGGGCGAGCTGAAAATCCCGGCCATCAACGTCAACGACTCGGTGACCAAAAGCAAGAACGACAACAAGTACGGCTGCCGTCACAGCCTGAACGACGCCATCAAGCGCGGCACCGACCACTTGCTGTCCGGCAAGCAGGCGCTGGTGATTGGCTACGGTGACGTGGGCAAGGGCTCGGCCCAGTCGCTGCGTCAGGAAGGCATGATCGTCAAAGTGACCGAAGTTGACCCAATCTGCGCCATGCAAGCGTGCATGGACGGTTTCGAACTGGTTTCTCCGTTCATCGACGGCGAAAACGACGGCACAGAAGCAAGCATCGACAAGGCCCTGCTGGGCAAGATCGACCTGATCGTGACCACCACCGGTAACGTCAATGTCTGCGATGCCAACATGCTCAAAGCCCTGAAGAAGCGTGCCGTGGTCTGCAACATCGGTCACTTCGACAACGAAATCGACACCGCTTTCATGCGCAAGAACTGGGCATGGGAAGAAGTGAAGCCACAGGTTCACAAGATCCACCGCACCGGCCCTGGCGCATTCGACGCTCAGAACGATGACTACCTGATCCTGTTGGCCGAAGGCCGTCTGGTTAACCTGGGCAACGCCACTGGCCACCCAAGCCGCATCATGGACGGCTCGTTCGCCAACCAGGTCCTGGCTCAGATCTTCCTGTTCGAACAGAAGTACGCCAACCTCTCGCCAGCCCAGAAAGCCGAGCGCCTGACCGTTGAAGTGCTGCCGAAGAAACTCGACGAAGAAGTGGCCCTGGAAATGGTCCGCGGTTTCGGCGGCGTCGTGACCAAGCTGACCAAGACCCAGGCCGACTACATCGGCGTGACCGTCGAAGGTCCGTTCAAGCCGCACGCTTACCGTTACTGATTCATCGCCTGCCCGGAGCGTTCGCGCGCTCCGGTAGCAGACAGATGAGACCTGTAGGAGCGGACTTGTCCGCGAAAGCATTTGATACATCGCCAGCTTTTGGTCGATAGGCCGATGTTTTCGCGGACACGTCCGCTCCAGCACGATGCGACCTCCCCGTTCGCTTTAAGATGAGATCGGCCTCCATGAGCCAAGAACGTCGCTACAGCTTCGAGTTCTTCCCCACCAAGACCGATGCTGGACATGAAAAGCTGCTGAACGTTGCCCGTCAGCTGGCGAGCTACAACCCGGATTTTTTCTCCTGCACCTACGGTGCCGGTGGTTCGACCCGCGACCGTACGCTCAATACCGTGCTGCAGCTGGAAAACGAAGTCAAAGTACCGGCCGCACCGCACCTGTCGTGCGTAGGTGACAGCAAGGCAGACCTGCGCGGTCTGTTGGGCCAGTACAAGGAAGCCGGCATCAAGCGCATCGTTGCACTGCGCGGCGACCTGCCTTCGGGTATGGGCATGGCCAGCGGCGAGCTGCGTCACGCCAATGACCTGGTGAGCTTCATTCGTGAAGAAACCGGCAGCCACTTCCATATCGAAGTCGCCGCCTACCCGGAAATGCACCCGCAGGCCCGCAACTTCGAAGACGACCTCAAGCATTTCGTCAACAAGGCCAACGCCGGTGCCGACAGTGCGATCACCCAATACTTCTTCAACGCCGACAGCTATTTCTACTTCGTCGAGCGCGTGCAGAAGATGGGCGTGAACATCCCGATCGTGCCGGGCATCATGCCGATCACCAATTACAGCAAGCTGGCCCGTTTCTCGGATGCCTGCGGCGCAGAAATCCCGCGCTGGATCCGCAAGCAGCTGGAAGCCTACGGCGATGACGTGCAAAGCATTCAGGCATTTGGTGAAGAGGTGATCACCGAAATGTGCGAGCGTCTGCTGCAAGGCGGCGCGCCTGGCCTGCACTTCTACACCCTGAATCAGGCGGACCCGAGCCTGGCAGTCTGGAACAACCTCAAACTGCCTCGCTGACACCCGCTGCAATACCGCGATTTCCCTGACAATTTCCGGGAGATCGCGGCGCAATACACCGTTGGGCAGCAGGAACGCAGCGTAATGCGTTCGCTCTGTTATACTCCAGCCTTCCCGCCAGGCTTACGCCCGGACGCTCGGTCTTGCAAATGCCACCTCGCTCACGCCAACAGCACACTTTTCATCCCGTGCAGGCGTCAGGAGAAAGCTGAAGACCCCGCAGGACCGGACGGGATCGCGTTGTCTTTACACGCCATTCACGCCAGGCAAGACATCCCTTGAGCTTAAGCTCCAACAGAACAGGATTACTCATGTCCTTTGCTTCCCTCGGTCTCTCCGAGGCTTTAGTCCGCGCCATCGAGGCAGCGGGCTACACCCAGCCTACCCCGGTGCAACAGCGGGCCATTCCCGCCGTGTTGCAAGGTCGCGATCTGATGGTTGCGGCACAGACAGGTACTGGTAAAACCGGCGGCTTCGCCCTTCCGATTCTGGAACGGCTGTTTCCCAATGGTGTTCCGGACAAATCCCAGCGTCATGGCCCGCGCCAACCCCGCGTTCTGGTCCTGACCCCGACTCGCGAACTGGCCGCACAGGTGCATGAGAGCTTCAAGATCTATGCGCGCGACCTGAAGTTCGTCAGCGCCTGCATCTTCGGTGGCGTCGGCATGAACCCACAGGTTCAGGCCATGTCCCGTGGTGTCGACGTACTGGTGGCCTGCCCCGGCCGCCTGCTCGACCTGGCTGGCCAAGGCAGCGTCGACCTGTCCCACGTAGAGATCCTGGTGCTCGATGAAGCAGACCGGATGCTCGACATGGGCTTCGTCCACGACGTCAAAAAAGTGCTGGCCCGCTTGCCTGCCAAGCGTCAGAACCTGCTGTTCTCGGCAACCTTTTCCAACGACATCACCGCGTTGGCTGGCAAGCTGCTGCATAACCCCGAGCGCATCGAAGTCACGCCCCCGAACACCACGGTCGAGCGTATCGAGCAACGGGTTTTCCGTCTGGCGGCCAACCACAAGCGTTCGCTGCTGGCGCACCTGATCACCGTCGGAGCCTGGGAACAGGTACTGGTGTTCACCCGCACCAAGCACGGCGCCAACCGTCTGGCCGAGTACCTGGACAAGCACGGCCTCGCTGCCGTCGCCATCCACGGCAACAAGAGCCAGAACGCGCGCACCAAGGCATTGGCCGACTTCAAGGCGGGCGATGTCCGCATCATGGTCGCCACTGACATCGCGGCACGCGGCCTGGATATCGATCAGTTGCCACACGTGGTCAACTTCGAATTGCCGAACGTCGATGAAGACTACGTTCACCGCATCGGTCGTACCGGTCGTGCAGGTCGTTCGGGCGAGGCCATCTCGCTGGTTGCTCCAGACGAAGAGAAGCTGCTCAAAAGCATCGAGCGCATGACCAAGCAGAAGATCCCGGACGGCGATCTGATGGGTTTCGACATCACTGCAGTCGAGGCTGAAAAGCCTGAAGTGCGTGAGCGTCCGGATGTGCGTGAGCGTCCGGATGTTCGCAATCCTCGTGGCGCTCGTCCGGCCCGTGGTGATGGCGACAAGAACAACGGCGGTCGTCGCGACAAGGGAAAGGATAAGGGCAAGGAAAAACCGGCTGCCGCTGCAGCCAGTGGCGAACGCCCTGCCCGTCCAGCACGCGAAAAAAAACCTCGTGAAGGGACGCCTCGCGGCGAACAGCGTGCCTCGCAGGCCGCTGCACCCCGTCCACAGTCGGACCGCGCGCCTGACGAGTTCCTGGATGACGAAGTGGATAACTTCGGCAACCGTGCTGATTACGTCAGCCCGTATCAGGGCAAAGGCCAGAATCGCGGTCGTCGCCCAGCGGCAGCACCTGGTGCAGCAGCGCCAGCAGCCGGTGGCGCAGCACGCCCTGCCAATCCGGGTCGTACCGGTGGTGGCGCTCGCACAGGTTCCGGCACCGGCGCACCGAAGCGTAACGGTGCAGGTGCAGGTGCAGGCGCGGGCTCCGCACCTCGCTCCCGCGATGGTCAGGCTCCACGCAACCGTCGCCCTGCCGCGCCTCGTGAAGACCGCGCACCTCGCGACCCGCAGGAACCGGCAGTTCGCAGCCAGCGCGATGGTCAGCCACAGCCAAAGATCGTGCACAAAGAGTCCAAGATCGACCGCTTCCCGTCGGCCGAGCAACTGGATCAGTTGCCAGCCCGTCCTCGCGGTGAAAAACCGGCCCTGCTGACCCGCAACCGCGACAGCTGATAGCCGAGCAACAAACAGAACGCCCCGACTTGCTCGGGGCGTTTTTGTCTGTGGCGGTTGCCCGCTCATTGAGCGTGTTATCACTGCGCGTCAATCCTCTGGCCGCACAAACGCCACACACAAAAACGCCGACCCTGGGGTCGGCGTTTTTTCGTTCAAGCGACCAGTTACTTCTTCTGGACGCCTTCGAAGGTGATGTCCAGATCCAGCGTCTGCGACGTCGGGCCTGGGCCTTTGATGCCGAAGTCGTTCAGGTTCAGCGTCGAAGTACCGTTGAAGCCGGCACGGTAGCCGCCCCACGGATCCTTGCCTTCGCCATTGAACGTGGCCTTGATCACGATGGGCTTGGTCACGCCGTGCAGTGTCAGGTCGCCGGTCACGTCGGCAGTCTTCTCGCCGGTGGACTTGACGCTGGTGGACACGAACTTGGCTTCCGGGAATTTGCCGGCGTCCAGGAAGTCCTTGCTCAGGATGTGCTTGTCACGTTCAGCGTGGTTGGTGAACAGGCTGGCGGTCTTCAGTTCGACAGCGATCTTGCTCGCTTCAGGCTTGGCAGCGTCGAAGCTGAACGTACCGTCCCAGTCCTTGAACGTACCGTGGATGAAGCTGTAACCCAGGTGGCTGATCTTGAAGTCAACGAAAGCGTGCTGACCTTCCTTGTCGATAACATAGTCGGCAGCCATTGCCTGGCCAGCGGACAACAGTGCGGTACCCAGAGCCAGAGCGGCGAGAGACTTCTTCAACATGCTTTTATTCCCGTTTTGGTTGAACAATCAGTTACGACCCAACATGCGTTTGAGGGTCACATCGCGATCGATAAAGTGGTGTTTCAGTGCAGCCAGGCCGTGGAGCCCCGCGAAAATCACGATGGTCCAGGCCAGATAAAGATGAATCCAGCCAGCGGTTTCTGCCTGTTCCGGAAGGCCCGAAACCAGAGCAGGTATTTCGAACAGACCGAACACCGGAATCCCTACGCCATCGGCCGTCGAGATCAGGTAACCGGCGAACATCACCGCAAACAGTGCGACATACAAAAACAGATGACCGAACGTGGCGCCGATGCGCGTCATGCGGCTATAGCTCGCCAACGGCGGTGGCGGCGGGCTGAGCAAACGCCACACCACGCGCACGAGCATGATTGCGAACAGCGTAATGCCAATGCTCTTGTGCAGATCAGGACCGGCTTTGCGCCAGGTATCGTAATAATCCAGCCCAACCATCCAGAGCCCCAGCGCGAACAAGCCAACCACTACAACCGCTACACCCCAGTGAAGCACCATGCTGACCAGACCGTAGCGAGAGGATGAGTTACGTAGCTGCATTACCAATACCTTGTTAGATGTGTTAACAGACTAGCGGCTTATCTATCGAATGAAAGCGCAAAATTTAGCTCTGAAGCATCGAAGAATATGATTGATCGTAAGTACAGGTTTTTATGACCTGAAAGACGACGCACAGACTTCGTTATCTGAATCAGGCGGTTTTCCCGGTCAGATCGCTCACAGCTGACCTTGCCGCAGCAGCATCCCGATAAAATCAGTTCTGTAACACTTTGCCGGGACCGTCGGCCGTTCGGTGCCGATGAACGGCATCAATGCCGCCTTCGCCCCCTCGATCAAGGTCCCAAGAGATAAAACGAATGGGAGGCGCATAAAAAAAGGGACACGGTCTGCACCGTGCCCCTTCTGTTCAGCGATGAGCCGTCAGTTCTTGACGTCGGCTGGCGCTGTGTCGGTTGCAGCCTTGGCCGCAGGCTTCTTGGCGTCGTCGGCCTTGGCAGGGGCCTTTTTAACCGGCTCCTTTTTCACAGGGTCTTTCTTGGCGGGCTCTTTTTTGGCCGGTTCCTTGTGCTGCGTCTTTTTCGCCGGTTCAGCCTTGGTGGCAGGCTTCTTGGCTGGCTCGGCTTTGACAGGCGGCGCAACCACAGGGGCAACGACCGGCGCGACAGGGGCCGGGGCAGGCGCTGGGGCGGGCTCTACAGCCTTTTCGGCAGGCACTGGGGTTTCAACCGGAGCGTCCGAACCACCGAACAGGCGCGAGAAGAAGCCCTGCTTGGCCGCTTGCGGCTTGGCGGGTTCGGCTGGCTGGGCCGGTTTATCGGAAACGCAACCAAACAGGCTGGTGAAGAAGTTGCATTCCGACTTCTGCGACGCAGGTGCAGGCGCCTTAGGCGGAGCGATCTTGACCGGTTCGAACGACTTGCCTGCCGCCAGATCCTGCACCTGACTGGCCGCACGCTGACCACTGCGCAGCGCGCCTTCCAGCGTGCCTGGGTACAGGGTATCGGTGTGTTCGCCAGCAAAGGCTACGCGCTGGATCGGCCTTTCCCACAGACGCCAGTACTTGCTGATCTGACCGGGGCCAAATGCCAGGTACGAGCCGCCCGTGGACGGATCGACGCTGTAGCGACGGATTTCGTAGCCGGTGTAGGCACCGCGAGCTTCAGGGTAGAACGCGTGCAGGCGGATCAGCACCTGATCGACCATCTGCTTGTCGCCGAAGGCTTGCATGATGCGAGCGTTGTCGCCGGACAGGTTGATCACCACGTTGGCGCCGCCCTTGAGCGCAGGCTCGACCCAGAGCATGCCAAGGCCCGTGTTGCTGAACACTTCACCGGACATGCGCGCCTTGCTGTCCCAGACCGGGGTCTTGAACTTGAGCATGATCTGGTCGCGCCAGCCGTAGTTGGTGCTCTTGATCGCGCCCATGTGCTGAGCGTCCAGCGATGGCGTCATCTGGATCTTGCCCAGCGAGCGCAACGGCACGGCCATGACGAGATAGTCAGCAGTGTAGCTTGCAGCGCCAGCCTTGACGGTGACGTGGTCTTTGTCCTGGACGACGGACGAGACAGGCGAGTTGGTCTTGATGGTTTTCAGCTGTTTGACGAACGCCTGAGCCAGTACCGTGCTGCCACCGGGCAGGCGCGAGGCACGCAGGTCGCGCTCATCCACCGAGCGATAGACGCTGGACTGTTGAGCGAAATACAGCAGCGACAGGCGCGAAGGCTCGTCGTAACGGGTACGAATCTGCTGATTGATCAGCTGACGCGCCGTGGTGGGCAGGTTCAGGCGATCCAGCCAGTTGGCGACGTTGATCTGGTCCAGCGCAAACAGCGTGCTGTTGGAGGCCGGGTTTTCAGGATCGGTGATGGAGCGCGCCAGGTTGTCCAGCGTGTCGTTATAACGCTTGATGGCTTCAGCGGTGGCCGGTTGTTTGACCGCCAGATCCGCCTGGGTGAAGTACACGCCGTCGATCAGGTAGCTGGGCGTGCGCACGAATTCGGGCGCAGGCACGGTGGCCAGTTTGAAGGTGTCCAGGTAGCGGTTCAGCACCGGCTGGGCCTTGGTGTTGCCGATCCACTCACTGGTGGCCAGGCCCGAACGGCCGCCCAGACTTGGCTTGGCTTCCAGCAGCGTGACCTGCCAGCCCTTGGCTTGCAGTTCGTACGCTGCGGTCAGGCCCGCCATGCCGCCACCGACGACAATCGCGGTTCGTTGTTTGTCATCGGCGAGCGTCGAAACGCTGACCAGCCCTGTCACTATCAGCGCACACGCGCGCAGCCACCCAGAAAGCATTCCGTGAACTCCGAAAAAACAAGGGGAAGGTTGGGCAAGTCAGCCCGAAACATCGAATAGCGAGGCAGGATACGCGAGCCATCAGATAGCCGCCAGCAATGTCCGTCGCCCCTTAAAACTGCATCAAAGGTTGTGACACAGCCGGGCATTGCATAGGCTTGCGCGATTGTTCGTCCTCGCCTCAAGCGAGTCGCTACCCGGAGATTGCAAATGGGCCTGAATGACCAGTGGATGCAGCGCGACCTCAAGGTCTTGTGGCACCCCTGCACCCAGATGAAAGACCACGAGAACCTGCCGCTGATCCCTATCAAGCGTGGCGAAGGCGTGTGGCTTGAAGACTTCGAAGGCAAGCGTTATCTGGACGCCGTCAGTTCGTGGTGGGTCAACGTGTTCGGGCACGCCAACCCGCGCATCAATCAACGCATCAAGGATCAGGTCGATCAGCTGGAACATGTGATCCTGGCCGGTTTCAGTCACCAGCCGGTGATCGAGCTGTCGGAGCGCCTGGTCAAGCTCACGCCTGAAGGCCTGACACGCTGTTTCTACGCCGATAACGGTTCGTCCTGCATCGAAGTGGCGCTGAAAATGAGCTTCCACTACTGGCTCAATCGCGGCCAGCCCGATAAAAAGCGCTTCGTGACCCTGACCAACAGCTATCACGGCGAGACGATGGCCGCCATGTCGGTCGGTGACGTGCCACTGTTTACCGAAACCTACAAGGCGCTGCTGCTGGACACCCTCAAGGTGCCAAGCCCCGACTGCTACCACCGCCCGGACGGCATGAGCTGGGAGGAACATTCGCGCAACATGTTCGCCGCAATGGAACAGACCCTGGCGCAAAACCATGCCAGCGTCGCGGCCGTGATCGTCGAGCCACTGATTCAGGGTGCGGGCGGCATGCGCATGTACCACCCGGTCTACCTCAAACTGCTGCGCGAAGCCTGTGACCGCTATGGCGTACACCTGATCCACGACGAAATCGCCGTAGGCTTCGGGCGCACCGGTACGATGTTCGCATGTGAGCAGGCCGGTATTCGCCCGGATTTCCTGTGCCTGTCCAAGGCGCTGACCGGGGGCTATCTGCCGCTGGCCGCCTGCCTGACCACGGACGATGTCTACGACGCGTTCTACGACGATTACCCAACCCTGCGTGCCTTCTTGCATTCGCACAGTTACACCGGCAATCCGCTGGCCTGTGCTGCAGCGCTGGCGACGCTGGATATCTTCGAGCAGGACAACGTCATCGAAAACAACAAGGCCCTGGCGCAACGCATGGCGACCGCCACCGCGCACCTTGTGGATCATCCCCATGTGGCCGAAGTGCGTCAGACCGGCATGGCGATTGCCATCGAGATGGTTCAGGACAAGGCCAGCAAGACGGCCTACCCGTGGCAGGAACGGCGCGGCATGAAGGTCTTCCAGCACGCCCTGGAGCGCGGCGCGTTGTTGAGGCCGCTGGGCAGCGTGGTGTACTTCCTGCCGCCTTACGTGATCACGCCGGAGCAGATCGACTTTCTGGCCGAGGTCGCCACCGAAGGCATCGACATCGCCACGCGCAGCACCATCAGTGTGGCCGTACGGGAGAATTTCCACCCCGACTTCAGGGATCCGGGTTGATCTGACAACAACCGGCCGTCGCCTTCGCGGACAAGCGAAACGCCGCCCCGTCCGCTCCCACGTGGAACGCATATCGCCTTTTGGAATGCATACGTCGTAGGAGCGGACTTGCGAAAGCCTCCCAAGACACACATCAGTACCCCTACAGAGAAACACCATGAGACTGTCCCGCTTTTTCACTGACACACCGCTGAGCCTGGGCGAGCATGAATTGCCCGAAGCCCAGGCCCACTACATCAGCCGCGTACTGCGCATGACCGAAGGCGACGCACTGCAGTTGTTCGACGGCTCCGGCAGCGAGTTTCGCGGCACTTTGCTGGAAGTCGGCAAGAAGCGCGTGCGTGTGCAGTTGGACGAACAGTTCGCCGGTCAGGTCGAATCCAGCCTGCGCATCCATTTGGGTCAAGGTTTGTCCCGTGGCGAGCGAATGGACTGGGCCATTCAGAAGGCCACCGAACTGGGTGCCAGCGAGATCACCCCGATCATCAGCGAGCGCTGCGAAGTACGCCTCAAAGATGAGCGCGCAGAAAAACGCCAGATGCACTGGCAGCAGATCGCGATCAGCGCCTGTGAACAATGTGGCCGCTCAGTCGTGCCGGTGATCCATCCACCGATGCCGCTGGCCGACTGGCTGAAACAGACCGAGGCGGACCTGAAACTGGTCCTGCACCCGGTTGCCGAACCGCTGACCCGCCACGAAAAACCGGCCAGCCTGGCCTTCCTGATCGGCCCGGAAGGCGGTTTGAACGATGCTGAAGTCGAGCAGGCCCAAACCGTCGGCTTCCACGCCGCCCGCCTCGGCCCACGCGTACTGCGCACCGAAACCGCCCCCGTCGTCGCACTCAGCGTGGCGCAGCAGCTGTGGGGTGATTTTTAACGATCATCAGCTCGCGAAAGCCCCTCAAAGCACGTAAAAACAGATCGCCACAAAGTGCATCAGGCTGCCGCCGATCACGAACAGGTGCCAGATGCCGTGCCAGTGGCGGATGTGGTCGTAGGCGAAGAACAGAATGCCGACGGTGTAGAGCACACCACCGCCCGCGAGCCAGATGAAGCCGGCCACGCCGAGCGATGCCAGCAAAGGTTTGATGGCGACCAGCACGATCCAGCCCATCACGGCGTAGATCACGATGGACAGGATGCGCGCTTCAGAGCGTGGTTTGATTTCCTGAAGAATACCGATCAGCGCCAGCCCCCAGACGATCCCGAACAGGGTCCAGCCCCACGCGCCACGCAGGGTCACGAGGCAAAACGGCGTGTAGCTACCCGCGATCATCAGGTAGATCGAAAAATGATCAACCTTCTGCATGATGGACTTCGAGCGTCCTTTCACGCTGTGGTACACGGTCGAGACGCTATACAGCGTGACCAGACAGACGCCATAGATCGCCACGCTGACCACTTTCCAGACATCGCCATGCAGACTGGCCATCACCAGCAGCCAGATGGCGCCGATGGCAGCCAGCACTGCGCCGACGAGATGAGACCAGGCGTTGAATTTTTCTCCGTAATACATCCGCGTAATACCCTGTTTTACCGAAGACGTTGATTGCAGAGGCTCCCGGTTATTGAAACAAAGTGCAACATGTCTGTCGGTGACAGATATTTCAGGCAGCCAATCTTGAGTGAGTTGTGCACAATCCCACCACCTCACTGACAAGCACCACGCCATGCAGATCGATGACGAACTCACCCTGAAGAAGCTGGAAATCTTCCTGGCCTTCATGCGAACCGGCAATCTGGCCCGCGCAGCAGCGGAGTTGCAGACCAGCAACGTCAGCGTGCATCGGGCCATTCATTCGCTGGAAAGTGCCCTGCGCTGCCCGTTGTTCAAACATGAAGGCCGCAACCTGACGCCACTGGAAAGTGCCTATGTATTGGAAGAGCGCGCGCAGAAGCTGATTCAGGACGTGATCGCCACTGTGGAACTGACCCGCCAGGCTGCCGGTTTCTCGGCCGCGCGTTTTCGGCTCGGGGCGTTGTATTCGTTGACGGTCAAGACCGTGCCGCAGTTGATCATGGGCCTGAAGATTCGCCGCAGCGAGCTGAATATCGACCTGATTCTGGGCTCCAACATCGACCTGCTCTACAAGCTCAAGAACATGGAAGTCGACGCGATGCTGGTGGCGCTGGACGAAAGCACCAATGACCCGGACTGCGAACATCTGGCGCTGTTTTCCGACGATATCTTTCTGGCCGTGCCCACCGATTCGCCATTTGCCGAACACAGCGAAGTGGACCTGAGCGACTTGCGCGAAGCGACCTTCATCACCCTGACCCAGGGCTTCGCCACCCACCGCGACGGTATTCGCGTATTCAAACAGGCAGGCTTCGAACCCAAGGTGGCGATGCAGGTCAACGACATCTTCACGCTGCTAAGCATGGTCAGCTCCGGCGTAGGCTATGCGCTGCTGCCCGGCCGAATTGCAGCGGTGTACGAGAACCGCGTGCGGCTGATCCGGCTGCAACAGCGCTACCGGATGCAGCAGCACATCGGCATGGTCTTTCTCAAATCCAAGGAGCGCGACCCCAACCTGCTGGCGCTGGTGGCGGAATGCAGGATGTATGCGAACCGGTTGCTGGAGCCGCATTCGACCTAAGCGCAACCTGCCTCAAGCGCACGCCTGCGCCTGAGGCCCGCACAGGCTAACCCAACAGCCCGCGCATGATGACGAACAGCAGCGACGGCCCCAGCAGGCAGCCCAGCGCGGTATAGAACGCAGCGGTCAGGCAGCCATAAGGCACCAGCTTCGGATCGGTTGCCGCCAGCCCGCCCGCCACGCCGCTCGACGTCCCCATCAGCCCGCCGAAAATGACCGCGCTGCGCGGGTTGTTCAACCCAATGAACGGTGCCACGAAGGGGGTCGCGATCATCACCAGAATCGCCTTGATCAATCCCGCCGCAATGGACAGCGCCATGACCTCGGAACTGGCCCCGATGGCCGCACCGGTAACAGGGCCGACGATATAGGTCACAGCCCCTGCGCCAATGGTCGTCAGGCTCACCGCGTCGGTATAACCGAACGCAGTGGCAACCGCGACACCGGCGATGAACGAGGTGCCAATGCCGACAAACAGCGACAGAACACCCACGTACCCTGCACGCTTGAGCTCATTGACGTTGACGCCGAAGGCCGTGGCGACAATCGCAAAATCCCGCAGCATCGCGCCACCCAGCAAGCCGATCCCGGAGAGCAACGGCAGATCGACGACGCCCTTCTGCCCGCCGGTCATCGCGCCGCCGACGTACGAAAGCACCAGCCCCAGCAGGATGGCGATGGCCGAACCGTGCAGGCGACCTTTGGTGAAGGTGTTCGAAACCCAATAGGAGAACCACATCGTGATGCCAATCACCGCAAAGCCGCTGATCAGCCCGTAACTGGTGATGACTTTAATCATGGACTCGTACATGGCCCTTACCCCGCCGTCTTGGTAGGGGCAGCAGGCACTTCAGTCTGGCCTTTGCCCATGCGTGTCAGCACGGGAACCATCGCGAAGGCAACCACCACCGCCAGCGTGCCAGCGAGGATCGCCATCGGGCCGCCCTTTAGAGCACCATAAACATTCTGCTGGGCAGCCATTGCGACCACGATCGGGATGTAAATCGCGCTCCAGAACTCGACGCCCTGTTCGGTCTTGCCCTTGAACAGGCCGCGTTTGCTCAGATAACTGCCGAGTCCGATCAGCAGCAACATGGCGATACCGACACCGCCAACGTTGGCCGGCACGCCGATCAATTTGCCGAGCACTTCGCCAATAAAAATACCCACCAGGGTACAAAACGCCAAAAACGCCACACCGTAAATAATCATTGTTGTTATTCCTCTGTTTGCATTGCTGAAGTTGTTGTTTTTGTCCTTCGTAGCAGCTGCACGGCGTCTCTATAGGGTACGGGCGCCCTCCTCTCGCGATAGCGCGACCAGGCTGTCCACGCGCGCCGCCTGAAAGGCCACGGCGGTTCCCTGTTCAAACACCCGGCGCGCCAGTCCGGTCAACACGGCACCGGGCGGCAATTCGATCTGCAGGCGCACGCCTCGCTCATAGGCGGTTTCCACGGTGCTGCGCCAATCCACGACCCGACACATGTTGAACGCCAGATCGTCACGCAGCTTTTCAGCGTCCATCACCGGCCGAGCGGAGCTGCCGCTGAGGTAGCGCAGGTTCGGCCTCCTGATGTCGACCTTGGCGAATGCTTCGGCCAGTGTCTGCGCCGGCTTTTCAAGCAGCGAGCAATGCGACGGCACGCTGACGGCCAACCGCTTGATGGCGGCCGCGCCTGCGCTTTTCGCCAACCGACCCACCTGATGCATGGCCTCGGCGCTGCCCGCGATGACGAGCTGATTGTCGGCATTGATATTGGCGAGAAAGACCGGTGTGTCAGCCGTATGAACCTGAGCGATCATCGTCTCGACGTACGTCTGATCCAGGCCGATGACTGCCGTCATGCCGTAGCCTTCGGGGTAGGCGCTCTGCATCAGTTCACCGCGCAACGCCACCAGACGCACCGCATCGTCGAACGCCAGCGAACCGGCGATGACGGCAGCCGGGTAGGCACCGATGGACAACCCGGCCACGTAATCAGGTTTGCATTCACGCGCCTGCAACAACCGGGCACTGGCCACGCCCGCGATCAGCAGGCACAGTTGAACGGCGCGGGTCGATTGCAGCGCCTGAGCGGTGTCCAGCGCCATGACGTCTTCACTCAGCGCAGCCGAAGCCTGGCTCAGGCACTCGGCAACGGCTGGATCGTCCGGCAATTGATGCAGCATGCCTGCCTGCTGAGCGCCCTGGCCGGGGAACACCCAAAAGCTGCTCATGCGCACACCTCGGCCAACAGCCAGGGATCGGCAACCAGTCGAGCGCCGCCAGCGCCCTTGAGCAGGACCCGCCCCGATGGCCCTGCCCACTCACGCAACGCCACGGCGCCCTGATCGAGCTGCAACTGAACATCGATCCGGCAGACGGATGTTTCCAGCGCTTCCACCAGCTCGGCAGCCCAGCATCGCGCGACAGGCTGCGGCGTGCGCAGGATCAAATCCAGATCGCTGTCCTGATGCAGCGCTGCAAAGCCGCTGGCCAATTCAAACCCGGCACTGCCACCCACGCCCCAGTTCAGCTCCAGCGAATCCATGACCGGACGAACCAGACGCAAGGCCATCAGTGCAGGCCAGTCGTGCAGGCAGCCATCGACCAGATTCACCAGTTGCTCGGGGCTGACCCGGCACACGATATCCGTTCTGGACATGATCGCCGCGTAACGCTGTTCCCGGGCACGGCCACGCAAGCCGACTGCGACATGACCCGCCGCAACCTGCTGACGGCGCACCACCACCGGCTGACCGGCCAGCACCGTTTCGACGGCCCAGTCGGGCGCGTTTTCCGACAAGGCGGACAGCGGCATGCCCCACAACAAATCGTGGGGCAGCACGGCCGGCGACCGGTTACTCACCACTGCGCACGCAGCAGTTGACGCACGTAGGCCGATGCCGCTCGGTTGCTGGCGCCCAAACGGCTGCTCAGATCAGTGCCAACGGCTTTCACGTCCTTGATCGCGCTGTTCAGCACGTCTTGCACCTGAGCAAGATCGTCCTCGCCCGGCTGTTCAATCTGGCTGACCGACAGGGTTTCCCACAGCAGCCCGAGGCTGGCGTAGTTCTCGATGTCATAGGCCATCGGCGGGATCGTCGACGCGAGCTTTTCCAGCTCTTCGACACTGCGCAGGGTGACGCGGGCCGCCGACGCCTTGCCCATCGCATGCACCATCACGCCCGGATCACGCAGGGCGATCAGTCTATTGGCCTGATAACCGTGAGCCAGGAATGCACCCGACATCGCCTTGCCGACCAGCAGCCCGATAACGGGATGACCTGCCAGACGAGCCCGCGCATAACTGTCCACTGCCCCCGCCAACGCCTGATGAATGCCGAGCGCTTCTTCGCGACGGCCGTAGGCCTGGCTCGGCACATCGACGATGGCGATCAACACACGCTTGTCAGGCCGCTCACGGTCCAGCTCGATAGCCTCATCCACCGCCTTGGCCAGGCCCCAGCCTTCCAGCAAGCCCACTTCGCCCTGGCGCGCCCGAGGAAAGCGGTTGTCCGGATCGGCCACCACCGCGAGAAAGCGCACGGATTGTTCGCCCAGCCTGCCGTCGGCTACTTTAAGCGAGGCAGGCAGACCGCCGACCGGCGTGGCGCCTGCGCTCAGTGCGTTGAACCAGTTCAAACCCCGTTGTTGAACGCTCATGAGCGGACTCCTTGCAAGAGGGTGCGGACGGTCTGCGGATCGATCTGCGACGCAGTGTCCAGATTCGCCAACCGCTCCAGAAACAACGCATGTTGGCCGCTGCGATGTTTGGCAGGCACGCCCTGCTTGAGCCAGGCGCCAACCTGTTGCTTGATAGCCGCCACGTCATCGGCAGCAAAACCGTCCACCAGACCACTGGCGAAACGCTGCTCGCCACCGGTCAGGCTCCAGATGAACGGCCGGTCGCGGGAGTCGTACTCTTCGATCCCGGCTTCCTGCTCGATCACCTGCGGACCGTTCAGACCAAGGCGTGCTTCCTGAGTCACCAACAGATAGCTGCACAGCCCTGCCGCGATGGACATGCCGCCAAAGCAACCGACGCTGCCTGCCACCACACCAATCACGGGCTGGTACTGACGCAGATCGACGATCGCGGCATGAATCTCGGCAATCGCGGCCAGCCCCAGGTTAGCTTCCTGCAAACGCACGCCGCCGGTTTCCAGCAGCACGATGGCGGCGGTCGGGATGCCGTTGCGGTTGTCTTCGGCGGCCAGCTCCAGTGCGCCAGCCATTTTCGCGCCGCCCACTTCGCCCATACTGCCGCCCTGGAACGAGCCTTCGATGGCCGCGATCACCACCGGCAAGCCGTCAACGGTGCCTTTGGCGACCACGACACCATCATCGGCCTGTGGCACCACGCCCTGACGGGCCAGCCACGGCGACATGACACGGTCGAAAGGATCGATCAGCTCGCGAAAAGTGCCCGCATCCAGCAAGGCACGGGCACGCTGACGGGCGCCAAGCTCGATGAAACTGTGTTGATTCAACAAGCGAGCGGTATCAGTCATGGCCGACCTCCTCGAAACCTTGCTCCAGGCGCAGCCGCACCACACCGGGTGTCGCGCCGAAGTCGTGAATGTCGATGCTCAACGCAGGCGGGTTCTGACCGTCGAACATGCGTTCGAACAAGTGCTTCCAGCGCAGCGATGCACCGTTGACCGAGGTCACCACTTCAATCGTCAGCTTGCCCGGCTGACCGGGCTCCAGCAGCACTTCCAGATCGCCCGAGCCGACGCAGCCCACCAGAGCACGCCCCTTAGGCGGCTGTCCGGCGGGGAATTCAAAAGACAGGGTTTCCATATCAGGCACTCCTCGGTGCAGGACTCGACGCATGGCCGAGCGCAGGCTCAAGACCATCGATAAACAGGCAGGCCGCCAGCAGGTCGGCAGCGCCGCCGGGCGAGGCGTTGAGGGCCAGCAGTTGCTGATCAAGCTCATGCAGCTCACGACGTCCGGCCAAACTGGCGCTGCCACCGGCGTCCAGCACGCGCTGAGCGCCCTGTTGCATGGCCTGCAAACCTTCAGGCCCGGCGCGATGCAGCACGCAGGTGTCAGCCAGCGTGGTCATGATGGCCAGTAGCGCGTCCAGGCGCGCATTCTGCTCGCCACTGCCCGCCGTACGGCTGCGTCGCAATTGCGGCAGCGCGGCATGCATCACCGCAGGAAAACCCTGTTGCGCCTGTTCGCGAGCCCCCATCACACCGTAGCGACGGGCAACCACGCTGCCGTGGCTGTTGCGGTTAATGGCCACCTGCCGATCCTCGATCAGCGCCAGACGGCCAGCTCGCTGGCAAACCGCAGCGGGCGTGCAATCGGTGACGTCCAGCGCCGCCGCCGTCACCAGCAACCCCAATGCCCAGATCGCGCCGCGATGGGTGTTCACGCCGCCGGTGGTGCGCAGCATTGCGGCTTCACCTTCGCGGCCCAGCCGACCTAGCTCTTCACGCAGCGGTTGTTCGAGAGCTTCAAATTGCGCAGCGGCCTCGGCCATCAGCTTGAACGTCGGCCATAGCGACAGCGCAGACGCGTGCATCAACCCCAGGTGCAGGTCGGTGTGTGCGCCGTTACCACGACGGTCTACCAATGCGGGCTTGGGCGACAGGTTGGCTTCGTCCATCAGCGCATCGACGGCCAGATCAGCCAGATGCTCGGCCAGCGAAACGGGTTGCGGTGTCCGTTGAAGTGCGCTCATCACCAGCTCCTGAATTTGGCAGGCGGGTTGTAGAGGCCGCCAGACCACTCGACCAGATCGGCGATGCTTTTCGCCGCCAGCAACTCGCGGCTGGCGTCCGTGCGACGAATGCCGAGGTCTTCGGGCAAGGCGATCAGGCCTTCGCGGCGCATACGGGCGGTGTCTTTGGGGTTGTGGCGCAAGCCGATGGCTGTCACGCCTGCCACGGCAGCGATCATCGCCTGACGCTCTTCCAGACTGCGCGCCTTGTAGAGATAGGCGATGCCTTCTTCAGTCAGCAGGTGGGTCACGTCATCGCCGTAGATCATGATCGGTGCCAGCGCCATGCCGCTCTTACGGGCCACTTCCACAGCGTCGAGGGTTTCGACGAAAGTCGGTTTGCCGCCTTCCTGAAAGGTTTCGACCATCTGCACTACAAGCTTCTTGCCGCGTTCCAGATAGGCGGCCGGGCCGTCATCGGTCTGCTGGCGCATGTCGAGCCAGGCCGGGGTTGCGTGGCGGCGTCCACGCGGGTCATGGCCCATGTTCGGCGCACCGCCGAAACCGGCCAGGCGGCCTCGGGTCACGGTCGAGGAATGCCCGTCGCCATCCACCTGCAACGTCGCGCCGATGAACAAGTCCACCGCGTACTGTCCGGCCAGTTGGCACAGTTGCCGGTTTGAGCGCAGCGAGCCGTCGCGCCCGGTGAAGAACACGTCCGGGCGCGCAGCGATGTAGTTTTCCATGCCCAGTTCGGTGCCGAAGCAATGCACGCTTTCGACCCAGCCGCTTTCAATGGCCGGGATCAGGGTCGGGTGCGGGTTGAGCGTCCAGTTGCGGCAGATCTTGCCTTTGAGGCCCAGTGACTCGCCGTATGTCGGCAGGATCAGCTCGATGGCAGCGGTGTTGAAGCCGATGCCGTGGTTCAGCGACTGGACATTGTGTTTCTCGTAAATGCCCCGGATAGCCATCATCGCCATCAACACATGCACCGGCTTGATATGGCGCGGATCGCGAGTGAACAGGGGTTCGATGTAGAACGGCTTGTCGGCGACGACCACGAAATCGACCCACGACGCCGGAATGTCCACACGCGGAAGGTCACTGACATCGTCAACCAGTTGGTTGACCTGCACGATGACGATGCCATCACTGAAGGCCGCCGGTTCAATCAGCGCGGGGGTGTCTTCGGTGCTCGGACCGGTGTAGATATTGCCCGCCTTGTCGGCCATAAAGCCGGCCGCCAGCACCACGTTGGGGATCAGATCGACCACCAGTCGTGAATACAGCTCGATGTAGGTATGAATCGCGCCGATTTCCAGCAGGCCGTCTTCCAGCAACTGGCTGATGCGCAGGCTTTGCGTGCCGGCGAAAGAGAAATCCAGTTTGCGAGCGATGCCCTGCTCGAACAGGTCCAAGTGCTCCGAACGCCCAACGCTGGGCATGATCATGTGCAGGTCGTGGACCTTGGCAGGGTCGACCTTCGCCAGCGCACGAGACAGAAAGTCGGCCTGCTTCTGGTTATTGCCCTCAAGCACCACGCGATCACCGGACACCAGCAAGGCCTCTAGCGCCGCGACGATCTTGTCGGTTGGCAGCACAACGCCATCAGCCAAGGCCCGCACCTGCTCGAGCCGCCGCTGCTTCTCGGTGCGGCGACGCGTCCAGCGCGCGTCGGGGGAAGTTGTTGTTGTCATGATCGCTCCACGAATTCGCTGTCGTGGGTCACCTTAGGAGTGATCGAGGCAACGCATCAATCAAGCAGACCGCATGATCATTACGCCTGGAGTAACGTTCGCGTTAATAATCCTGTCCCTACATTTCCCAACGCATGGATGACTTTCTTGTAGGAACGGTCTTTAACCGCTTTTCAGCCCCCCAACGGATGATTTTTGCACCTAGCATCTGGGCTCCCCACAATCCAAAGGAGTCAGCACATGCCATTTTTAGTCAGGGAAGGTGATCCGACCACGAGCGACGGCGTTGTATTGAATACATCGTCGAGCGTGTACATCGACATGGTACGCGTGGCTCGCATGGGCGATCCCGTCTGGTGCCCGGCATGCGACAGTGTGGGTTTCATCGCCCAGGGGAACCCAACCTACATCGATGAGCTGGTGGCCGTTGCCACCCACGGACACGCAGTTGAATGCGGTTGTGCGCCCGGCAGCAACCGATTGATCGCCTCGCAGAAAAAATTCCAGGCCGACATGGACGCCGCCATCAATCTCCCTGACGAGTTGGGCATGAAGGCTCGCCTGCGTGCCGAGGGCCTGACGCACTCACTTCAGAGCGGCACTTATCAGTTGCCTGAAATCCAGCCGAGTGCGTGACAACAGGCGCATCACGTTCAGGCGTTGGTTTCCAGCAAATGATGCAAGTCCACGAACTGCTGAGTCAGTTTGTGGCGTGGATCAAGGTGAACCAACGGCAGGTTAGCCTGGTGTGATTCACGCATTTTCACCGAAGCGTTGAGGTAGACAGGCAGTACCGGCAGACCCTCGGCAATGAGTTCGTCCAGTATCTGTTGAGGCAGACTGGCACGCGGCTGGAACTGATTGACGATAATCCCTTCTACCTGCAGCGCTTCGTTGTGATCCTCTTTCAGCTCGTCAATCTCCCGCAACAGCCCGTAGAGCGCCTGCCGGGAGAAGCTGTCGCAGTCAAACGGGATCAATACGCGATCGGAGGCGATCAGCGCAGAAACCGCATAGAAATTGAGCGCAGGCGGTGTATCCAGGTAGATACGCTCATAGTCCTCGCTCAGCTCATCGAGCAATTTGCGAAGCTTGTTGATCTTGTGCTTGGCCTCAAGCTTTGGCTGCAGGTCGGCAAGCTCTGCCGTGGCGGTCACCACATGCAGATTGTCGAAAGGTGTTTCGTAGATGTCGACATGATTCTTCTTGCCGAAGGGTGCCGAGGACAGCGTCTGCTTGAAGAACTCTGCGATCCCCATCGGGATGTCATTGCCGGTGAGACCGGTGAGGTACTGGGTAGAGTTCGCCTGAGCATCAAGGTCGATCAACAGGGTCCGATAGCCTTCGTTAGCGCTGACAGCAGCCAGATTGCAGGCAATGCTCGATTTGCCGACACCACCCTTCTGATTGAATACGACGCGACGCATGCTTTGAATTCCTTGAAAGATTGGAAATGACAGGACTGACCGATAAGGCCTTGCAAGCGGTCGAGTCTAGGCGATGCACATGACAACGGCGAGCTTACCGCAAAAACGGCCTCTATCTGCCAGACCCGAGCCTACCTTGCGAAAACAGGCCTGGCCCGCCGCTACCCTTTGGTTGCCAGCTCAAAAAACGCCTTGGCCATCGCCGACTGCTCATCCTTTCGCGTCACCAGCCAGACAGGGCTGGTAGCACCCGCATCCAGCAGGTTGCGGTAAACAACCCCATCGATACGCATTCTGCGATACGGCGCAGGCAGTACCGTTACGCCGAGCCCTGCGGCGACCAGGCCAATAATGGTCATCGGCTCCCCTGCTTCCTGGGTGATGAGCGGGTTGAACCCTGCCGCACGGGCCAGACTCAAGACTTGACCGTAGATACCACTGCCGTAAGTGCGGGGAAAGAACACGAATGGCTCGGCCGCCAACGCCGCCATCTGAATGCCTTCCTCACTCCCTGCTGCCAAGGGATGATCGGCACGCATGATCGCCACCAGCGGCTCGTTCAAGAGTTCGAACACCACCAGTGAGTCGGGTAATTCCAGCGGCCGCATGATGCCGACCTGGATGCTTTTGTCCTCAAGACCTTGCGCCACCTGCTGACTGGTCATTTCCGCCAGGTCCAGATGCACATTCGGGTAAGCCTGGCGAAAGGCGAAAATCGCCTCCGGGATGTTCGATGTCAGCGGTGCAGACGACGTAAAGCCGATTTTCAGCTCACCCAACTCACCCCGTTGCGCACGCCGTGCCACGTCTGCGGCCTTGTCGACTTGTGCCAGTACAAGACGCGCCTCTTCAAGAAACAAACGCCCCGAATCACTCAGTTCGACACGCCGGTTTGTGCGGTCGAACAGACGCGTGCCCAGTTCCTGCTCAAGCGCCTGAATCTGCTGGCTCAAAGGGGGTTGAGAAATACCCAGAGCCATAGCCGCTCGACCGAAATGCAGTTCTTCTGCGACAGCAATGAAGTAACGCAGGTGGCGCAGTTCCATAAAAGCCCTATCAAGTCGTTTTACCTATCAAACGAGTCGAACAATATATTGGATTGAATCATTAGCCAGCTATATGATTTTTTCACTGCCTGCCTGACCGTGCTCCGAGGTTTACCGTGAACCCTGCCGTCGCTCCCTCTTCCCTTCATCCAGACACCTCACCCGCCGGGGCATCCGTCCCGCTGGGTGACACTTACATCGAGAAAAATACACCGCTGTTCAAACGCACGGCGCTGGCGCTGTTCGCTGGCGGCTTTTCAACGTTTACATTGCTGTATTGCGTGCAACCGATGATGCCGATGCTCTCTCAGGAGTTCTCGATCACGGCGGCCCAGAGCAGCCTGATCCTGTCGGTGGCCACGGCAATGCTCGCCATCGGCCTACTGATCACCGGCCCGATTTCTGACCGGCTGGGGCGAAAATCGGTAATGGTCATGGCGTTGTTCTGCGCCTCGCTATTCACCATCGCCAGCGCATTGATGCCAAGTTGGGAAGGCGTACTGGTCACACGGGCACTGGTCGGCCTGTCGTTGAGCGGCCTTGCTGCCGTGGCCATGACCTACCTCAGCGAAGAGATCCACCCCACCCACCTGGGGTTGGCGATGGGGCTTTATATCGGGGGTAGCGCGGTCGGGGGCATGAGCGGTCGGCTGATCGTCGGTGTCATGATCGATTACGTCAGTTGGCACGCGGCGATGCTGGCAGTCGGGGGCCTCGCTTTGATCGCGGCAGCGGTGTTCTGGCGAATCCTGCCGCAATCGCGCAACTTCCGCGCTCGCTCCTTGCACCCACGCAGCTTGCTGGACGGTTTCGTGGTGCAGTTTCGCGATAAGGGCCTGCCGCTGCTGTTTCTGACCGGGTTCCTGCTGATGGGCGCGTTTGTCACCCTGTTCAATTACATCGCCTATCGGTTGTTGAGCGAACCGTACAACTTGAGCCAGGCAGTGGTCGGCGTCTTTTCGGTGGTCTACCTCTCGGGCATTTACAGCTCGGCAAAGGTTGGCGCACTGGCGGATCGTCTGGGACGTCGCCGCGTGTTGTGGGCGGTCATCGTTCTGATGTTATTGGGCCTGAGCCTGACCCTGTTCACCGCGCTGCCTGTCGTTGTGGCGGGCGTATTGATGTTCACCTTCGGCTTCTTCGGCGCTCATTCGGTAGCCAGCAGTTGGGTAGGCCGCAGGGCAACCGTCGCCCGGGGCCAGGCGACATCGCTGTACCTGTTCTGCTACTACGCAGGCTCAAGCGTGGCGGGAACCGGGGGTGGCGTTTTCTGGCATTACGCAGGCTGGAACGGCATCGGGCTGTTCATTGCCGTATTGCTGGTAATGGCGCTGGGTGTGGCGTGGCGGCTGGCCAGGCTGCAACCGCTGGCGGGAAGAGGCTGACTGACGATGGCCGCGCCCACTCAAGTGGGCACGGTCAAAGGGCGATTACTCAGTTCTGGTGATACTGCGCCGACAACTCATGTACCGCTTCAATAAACGCACCCGCGTTGGCCGGATCGACTTCCGGGGTGATGCCGTGCCCCAGGTTGAACACGTGGCCCGTGCCGCTACCGTAGCTGGCGAGGATGCGGGCGACTTCCTGGCGAATGGCTTCTGGACGTGCGTAGAGTACGGTCGGGTCCATGTTGCCTTGCAATGAAACCTTGCTGCCGACACGGCGACGCGCTTCGCCGATGTCGCACGTCCAGTCCAGGCCCAGTGTGTCCGCTCCGGCATCGGCAATGCTTTCCAGCCACAGCCCGCCGCCTTTGGTGAACAGAATCACCGGAACCTTGCGCCCATCGTGCTCACGGATCAGACCGTTGACGATTTTACGCATGTAAGCCAGAGAGAATTCCTGATAAGCCGCCGACGACAGGCTTCCGCCCCAGCTGTCGAAAATCTGTACCGCTTGCGCGCCCGCCAGGATCTGGCCATTGAGGTAGCTGGTCACCGACTGTGCCAGCTTGTCCAGCAACAGGTGCATGGCCTGCGGGTTGTCGTAAAGCATCGCCTTGGATTTGCGGAAATCCTTCGACGAGCCGCCCTCGACCATGTAGGTCGCAAGTGTCCAAGGGCTGCCGGCGAAGCCGATCAGCGGAACACGGCCATTGAGTTCGCGGCGGATGGTGCTGACAGCATCCATCACATAGCCCAGATCCTTTTGCGCATCAGGGATCGGTAACGCCTCAATGTCGGCCAGGGTGCTGACGGTTTTCTTGAAGCGCGGACCTTCGCCGGTTTCAAAGTACAGGCCCAAGCCCATTGCATCGGGAATGGTGAGAATGTCGGAGAACAGAATCGCAGCGTCCAGCGGGTAGCGATCCAATGGCTGCAGCGTGACTTCACAGGCGAACTGCGGGTTCTTGCACAGGCTCATAAAATCACCGGCACTGGCGCGGCTGGCGCGGTATTCCGGCAAGTAGCGGCCTGCCTGACGCATCATCCAGACAGGGGTCACGTCCACGGGCTGCTTGAGCAAGGCGCGCAGGAAACGGTCGTTCTTCAGGGCAGTCATGTGGGCATCCGCTATAAAAGTGCGGGCATTTTCTCAGAGCGCGACGCAAAAGGCACGGCAAGAGCCGTGCCTTTTATCTATCGTCTCGATTTGTAGCGGTAATGCAGCGTTACACACGTGCTGCCATCGCCTTGCCAGAAGCGCTGTTTAGGTGAGGCATAGGCCCGTCAGTGCGGGTCCATCACACCATAGGCTTTCATGACGCCGTTTTTGGGTGGCTCGAACATCAGGCGCCATGCACCGCGCCCCGTACTGCGCCCGACCCCGGGAAGATCCAGCGAGTAAAGTCCATGCTTGGAGGGATGAAGGTTGCCCTTTCCTTCCACCCTATAGCGCTCAACGGCTTTTTTTACGGCAACCGTCAGATCGCCCTCAATGTTTTTCTGGGCTTTCCTGAAAGCGCTGCCTTCAAAAAAGTTGTCGAGATCCAACTGAAACAGCTTTTTTGCGCCGCCAGCGCTTGAGCCGCCTTTATCGCCGGAACCGTCGGAAGGCTTGGCTTTGGATGTTTTTTTCCCGCCACGCAAGCCTACCGGGGCATAAGTCCAACTACCCTGCTCATTGAGGCGGATCGGCATCTGGTAATAAGCGTCAGGCCGCCTTGCGTCAATCACCCTCCATGTTGAAAAACTACTGTCATACCGCACCGCGTAGGCTTTGCCTGCCTGGACGGTGTAGTAGCGGGCTGCCGCGCCTTCCTGAATTTTTTCGTACACACCTTTGTAAATACCGTCGCCGCGCAACGTCAGCCCTGCGGGTGTTTTCAACAAGGCTTGGCTGGGATCAAGAACAGGAAAACCGGAAGACGTGGCGCTGGCAGGTTTCACACGTCGACCCTTAGGCAGCGTCAACCCGTCGGCCAGCAACAGCGCTGCCTGAACGAAATACAGCGAAGCATTTGTGTCATTGTCGGCGGCCTTCTCGATGCCTTGCCATATCGCATGAAAACTGCGGATTGCAGCGATGGGCAGCCTTACCTTGAACGGAGCGAATGTGAGCGCGAACTCACCTACGGTGCGGGTGATTTCCCACACACTTTCCCAGTTGCTCTCCCAAGTGCTGGTGGTTTGTTCATCGACAGCCTCAACGACCCATTCCACTTCGGCGTCATAGACCGCTTCCAGAAAATTGCCGACGCAAGGCACCAGATCCATGTATAGGCTGTGTCTGGCAGCCGTCAATGCATGCCGAATATCCGACCGGGAGGACAGCGCAGCCCTGCTCACCAGGTAATCGAGTAATACTGGCTCATGCAGAACCTGACGCAGCAGATCATCAGGATTGCTCAGCTCGCGAAAGCACTTGCCGTCGGGGGCCTGTGGCGTAAAAAGTACGAGCGACGCCACGCTTGCGCGCGACGCTGTCCCGATCACCAGTATTCCTCTCAAGGCAGCGCCATTGATTTGGAGCCGATGCACTTCAACAGGATGCCCTTCCACACGTTCACGACGGTGATCATTTAACGGATTGTTCAGAACGGCCGTGACCCATTTGTAACTTCTGTGCGCCCGTTCCGAGGGCAATCCGCCGCCGTTCACAAAATCACCGGCCATCCGCGCTTCGATCGCATCCAGCCGCATCTGGGCCTGCATGACACGCGCATAGCGCTCCCGGTGCCATTGCCCCGACGGCGAGGTCGACAAGTTGAAACGGAGAAACCTTGGATAGTCTTCGCCGATATCCAAGTCACGAACCAGCCTGAACAGATACCCGGCATTGAGAAAACCGATCAGTCGGTCATCGCTGTCGAATGCCCGACTGGTCAGCAGAAAATTGATGTTGGTGACCGTAATGTTTTCCAGGCACAAATCCGTAAGACTTCGGCGCTGTGCGGTGTAATGCGTTTCTACTTCCGAAGGGCCGACGTACACATAATCGGTGTCAAAAAACCCGCCTGCATTCATCTCACTGTGGATGGTTTCAACCACGATCTCATCAGCGTTCACCGCAATGCCGTGATCAAGCGCAATGCGCTCTTCAAGCTTTTCGCGGGCATATTTACGAAGCTGTTCGCGTGAGCCATACAACTGCGGATCAAGGAGGTCAGGCGCCTGCGCCTCAAGCAGTGCCTGGCTGTAATCCTGCACTGCGGTCTTCCAACTGAGCCGGTCGTGCGTTGAGGCGTCCTTGAACCATTCCGGTAAGAAACCGCTGTCGATCTCGGTCGGTTTCTGCGGGTCGAACCAGCCCCCATTTTCCTCAATGGCGCGTAAGGTCAGGGTGTGACGAAACCCTTCCACGTCATGCTCGAACTGCATACCCATGAGCGAGCGCTCATGGGGCTGTAACAGCGAACTGATCGCCATATAGAAACTGTCGGTGCCCTTTTTGAACTCAGTAATCTCCCCGCTGACAGGGTGCAGGGCACGGTAATTACCAGCGTCATCATGCAGCAACACGACACGTGAATCGTCAGGCCCGGTTGGTACATGCTTGTCCATGCCAGCTTCGAGGATCACCAGTTCGCGCCCCAGCCTGTTGGCCAGCATCTGACGGGCACACTCACGCGCCAGCAGATCGGCATGAGGATTGTAGATTCGGGTACGTAACACGCCATCGATAGCAACACTGCAACTCCACTCGCCCAGCGAAATACTCATGGCTTCGACGAAAGGATCCGGCAGAAGGCCGCTTTCCAAAAAGACAGCTTCCTCCTCTGTCGACACGGGTAGACGCTCCAGCAGTTCCTCAAGGCGTCCAAGCGGCACTTCAGGGCTTAGTACATGCAACATGCTCAAGAGCGGGGTGAGTTGCGCTTGCGAGCGCGACCAAAATGGCAGGAAGGGATTGGGCAGACTGGCGGGAGACTGATCTTTGGTGGCGTAGCAATCTGCCAACAAGGCATCGAACAGCAAGGGGCGCTGCGTCAGCGCGAGTCCGGCGACCTGCTCACGCAGGGTCACGATCCGCCCCGCCATGCTGGCGCTGCCTGGAAAATCGCCGCCCGTCGCAAGGGTCGAACCGGCAGGGAGCTGGCTGAGCACCAGTTGCAGCAGTGACTCCTCGTCGGACACGGAAACGTTTCCCGGGGCGACATAGCTGTCATCGCCGCTCTGAGCCAACAGAATTGTGTGCCGGACCACGCGCCCATCTCGGCCCTTGAGGTAAATGGCGAGCGGCTCGCCATCTTCGTCCACCACATTGATGGATAAGTCCGCAGGCCAGTCCGGCAACTGGACCAGCAAGGCGAATAACGCGTTATCGCCGCCATCAGGGATGTAGTCCCTTTCCTTGAAGCGGGTAACGAACTGTTCCGTGATCCGGTCTGCCCGCTCACGGGCTCGGTGTTCACGTACTGCGACGGTGCTGGGTGAAAACCACTTCGTTCCCAAAGACTGCTGATCATAGGACACGGCGAGCTTGCCCAGAGGTGCTGCTTTCAACATGGCTATTTCCTTATAGCGACATGGGTGACAGAAGATCGATCCTGAGGATGAACTCCCGGTGAAAGCGCAGGATCCTAGCGTCTTAAGCGAACAGGAAAAGGGCGCCGAAACAGCACGCAAAAAATTCTTTGGACACGCGGGTGCCTGCGCACATCATGTCCACATGGAAAAAAGGGGGTTTCAGGTCTGCAGCCGCCGCCCCGGACGGGACGGCGTCAATCGGAAAGTGTGTCGCCAAGCCAAGTCGCAGTTATGTCAAAACGTGATGACTCGGCACGTCGTACTCAAACGCCCAGGTAATCCAGAATCCCTTCAGCCGCGTTACGGCCTTCGAAGATGGCTGTAACCACCAGGTCGGACCCGCGAACCATATCGCCACCGGCGAAGATTTTAGGGTTGCTGGTCTGGTGCTTGTACTGCGACTGCTCAGGCGCAATCACACGACCCTGGCTGTCGGTGTTGATGGTGAACGGCTCGAACCATGCCGCCGGGCTTGGACGGAAACCGAAAGCGATGACCACGGCGTCGGCCGGGATGATTTCTTCGGAACCCGGAATCGGCTCGGGGCTGCGACGGCCACGGGCATCAGGCTCGCCGAGACGGGTCTCGACCACTTTAACGCCTTCAACCTTGTCTTCGCCGACGATGGCGATGGGCTGGCGGTTGTAGAGGAACTTCACGCCTTCTTCCTTGGCGTTCTTCACTTCCTTGCGCGAACCCGGCATGTTTTCTTCATCGCGACGATAGGCACAGGTCACCGACTTGGCGCCCTGACGGATCGAGGTGCGGTTGCAGTCCATCGCCGTGTCGCCGCCGCCCAGCACCACCACCCGCTTGCCTTTCATGTCGACGAAATCTTCAGGCGACTTTTCGAAGCCCAGATTGCGATTGACGTTGGCGATCAGGAAGTCGAGCGCATCGTGTACGCCCGGCAGGTCTTCACCGGCAAAACCGCCCTTCATATAGGTGTAGGTGCCCATGCCCATGAACACCGCGTCGTACTCTTCGAGCAACTGATCGATGGTGACGTCCTTGCCCACCTCAGTATTGAGGCGGAATTCGATGCCCATGCCGGTAAACACTTCACGACGATGGCTCAGTACGGTCTTCTCAAGCTTGAACTCGGGAATGCCGAAGGTCAGCAAACCGCCGATTTCAGGGTTCTTGTCAAACACGACCGGCGTCACGCCGCCACGCACCAGCACATCAGCGCAACCCAGGCCCGCAGGTCCTGCGCCGATGATTGCCACGCGCTTGCCGGTCGGCACGACCTTGGACATGTCGGGACGCCAGCCCATCGCGAATGCGGTGTCGGTGATGTACTTCTCGACCGAACCGATGGTCACCGCACCGAAACCGTCGTTCAGGGTGCAGGCACCCTCGCACAGACGATCCTGGGGGCACACGCGGCCGCAGACTTCCGGCAGGGTGTTGGTCTGGTGAGACAGCTCGGCCGCCGCCAGAATATTGCCCTCGGCGACCAGCTTGAGCCAGTTGGGAATGAAGTTGTGCACCGGGCACTTCCATTCGCAATAGGGGTTACCGCATCCCAGGCAGCGGTGCGCCTGATCGGCGGACTGCTGGGGCTTGAACGGTTCGTAGATCTCCACGAACTCTTTCTTGCGCTGGCGCAGCAGCTTTTTCTTCGGGTCTTTACGCCCGACATCGATGAACTGAAAGTCGTTACTTAGACGCTCGGCCATTTTCTAGAACCTCTACACGACAGCTTCAGGGAGTAGCCCTGAAGCTGCAGGAAATCATGTTCGCAGGCATTCGCGCACTGCTGTGGTCGTGCGGCGTGACTCACGCCGCGTGCAGTTGCGCTTATTGCGGGTTGGCCCGGGTGCTGGAGAGCAGCGACTTCAGGTTGGCAGCCTTGGGCTTGACCAGCCAGAAGCGACGCAGGTAGTCGTCCAGGTTTTCCGCAAGGTTGCGACCCCATTCACTGTCGGTTTCCGCGACATACTCGTTCAGCACGGTCTGCAGGTGAGTGCGATAAGCCTCCATCGCCTCGCCGCTGATGCGCTGGATTTCAACCAGCTCGTGATTGACGCGGTCAACGAACGTGTTGTCCTGGTCCAGCACATAAGCGAAACCGCCGGTCATGCCGGAACCGAAGTTGTAGCCGGTCTTGCCGAGCACACAGACGAAGCCACCGGTCATGTATTCGCAACAGTGATCGCCCGTGCCTTCCACAACGGTGTGGGCACCGGAGTTACGCACCGCGAAACGCTCACCCGCCGTGCCCGCCGCGAACAGCTTGCCGCCAGTCGCGCCGTACAGGCAGGTGTTGCCGATGATCGCGCTTTCGTTGGTCTTGAACGGGCTGCCCTTGGGCGGCACGATGACCAGCTTGCCAGCGGTCATGCCCTTGCCGACGTAGTCGTTGGCGTCGCCTTCCAGATACATGTTCAGACCGCCTGCGTTCCACACACCGAAACTCTGACCGGCAGTGCCTTTGAAACGGAACGTGACCGGTGCCTTGTTCATGCCCTGGTTGCCGTGCAGACGGGCGATCTCGCCGGAAATCCGTGCGCCGATCGAGCGGTCGCAGTTGCAGATGTCCAGTTCGTACTCGCCGCCACTGAGGCTCTCGATGGCCGGTTTGGCCAGTTCCACCATTTTCTCGGCCAACAGGCCCTTGTCGAAGGGCGGGTTGCGCTCGATGAGGCTGAACTGAGGTTTGTCGGCTGGAATATGGTCGCTGCCCAGTAAGGGGGTCAGGTCCAGATGCTGCTGCTTTTCGGTTTCGCCCGGCAGGATATCCAGCAGGTCGGTACGGCCGATCAACTCTTCCAGCGAACGAACGCCCAGTTTCGCCAGCCACTCGCGCGTCTCTTCGGCCACGTAGGTGAAGAAGTTGATCACCATGTCGACGGTGCCGATGTAATGATCCTTGCGCAACTTCTCGTTCTGGGTCGCGACGCCGGTGGCGCAATTGTTCAGGTGGCAGATACGCAGGTATTTGCAGCCCAGCGCGATCATTGGCGCAGTGCCGAAGCCGAAACTCTCGGCGCCCAGAATCGCTGCCTTGATCACGTCGAGGCCGGTTTTCAGGCCGCCATCGGTCTGTACTCGCACCTTGCCGCGCAGGTCGTTGCCGCGCAGGGTCTGATGGGTTTCAGCCAGCCCCAGTTCCCACGGCGCACCGGCGTACTTGATGGAGGTCAGTGGCGAAGCACCGGTCCCGCCGTCATAACCGGAAATGGTGATCAGGTCGGCGTAGGCCTTGGCAACACCGGCTGCAATCGTGCCCACGCCAGCTTCCGCCACCAGCTTGACCGAGACCAGCGCTGCAGGGTTGACCTGTTTGAGGTCGAAAATCAGCTGCGACAGGTCTTCGATGGAATAGATGTCATGGTGCGGTGGCGGCGAAATCAGGGTCACGCCGGGCACTGCATAACGCAGCTTGGCGATCAGACCGTTGACCTTGCCACCCGGCAATTGCCCGCCTTCGCCCGGCTTGGCGCCCTGAGCAACCTTGATCTGCAACACGTCAGCGTTGACCAGGTATTCCGGCGTCACACCGAAACGACCTGTCGCGATCTGCTTGATCTTGGAGCTGCGGATGGTGCCGTAACGCGCAGGGTCTTCCCCACCCTCACCGGAGTTGGAGCGCGCGCCCAGGCGGTTCATCGCCTCGGCCAACGCTTCATGCGCCTCGGGCGACAGCGCGCCCAGCGAAATACCGGCGGAGTCGAAACGCTTGAGGATCTCGGTCAGCGGTTCGATTTCATCGATGCTCAGCGGCTGGTCGAGGGTTTTGACCTGCAAAAGGTCACGAATCATCGACACCGGGCGCTTGTCCACCAGCGAGGTGTATTCCTTGAACTTGGTGTAGTCGCCCTGCTGCACGGCGGCTTGCAGGGTGCTGACCACGTCCGGGTTGTAGGCGTGGTATTCGCCACCGAACACGAACTTGAGCAGACCGCCTTGCTGGATCGGCTTACGCGCGCTCCAGGCTTCGGCAGCCAAGGCTTTCTGTTCAGCTTCGATGTCGACGAAACGCGCACCTTTCAAGCGGCTCGGCACGCCGCGGAAGCTCATGTCGCAAACCTCTTCGGACAGACCGATGGCCTCGAACAGCTGTGCACCACGGTACGACGCAACGGTCGAGATCCCCATTTTGGACAGGATCTTGAGCAGGCCCTTGGTGATGCCCTTGCGGTAATTCTTGAAGACTTCGTACAGGTCGCCCAGCACTTCGCCGGTACGGATCAGGTCGCCCAGCACTTCATAGGCCAGGAACGGATAGACCGCCGAAGCACCGAAACCGATCAGTACCGCGAAGTGATGCGGGTCACGGGCGGTCGCGGTTTCAACCAGAATGTTGCTGTCGCAACGCAGTCCACGCTCGGTCAGACGATGGTGGACCGCGCCGACGGCGAGTGACGCGTGAACCGGCAGCTTGCCCGGCGCAATGTGACGGTCGCTCAGCACGATCAGGGTATGACCGGAGCGCACGGCCTCTTCAGCCTGATCGGCGACGTTGCGGACAGCGGCTTCAAGCCCCATCTGCTCGTCGTAGTTCAGGTCGATGATGTAGCGCTCGAAACCCGGACGCTCCAGGTTCATCAGCGAACGCCACTTGGCCGGGGAAATGACCGGCGAGCTGAGAATCACGCGCGAAGCGTGCTCAGGCGATTCCTGGAAAATGTTGCGTTCGGCACCGAGGCAGATTTCCAGCGACATCACAATGGCTTCACGCAGAGGGTCGATCGGCGGGTTGGTGACCTGCGCGAACTGCTGACGGAAGTAGTCGTAAGGCGAGCGCACACGACGCGACAGCACGGCCATTGGCGTGTCGTCACCCATCGAGCCCACGGCTTCCTGACCTTGCTCGCCCAGCGGACGCAGCACCTGATCACGTTCCTCGAACGTGACCTGATACATCTTCATGTACTGTTTGAGCTGGTCGCTGTTGTAGAAAGCCGAACCGTGGTCGTTGTCTTCCATCGTCGCCTGGATACGCAAGGCGTTCTTGCGCAGCCACTGCTTGTACGGGTGACGCGACTTGAGGCGGTTGTCGATGGCGTCGGTGTCGAGGATCTGACCGGTTTCGGTGTCCACCGCAAAAATCTGCCCCGGACCCACACGGCCCTTGGCGATGACGTCTTCAGGCTTGTAATCCCATACGCCGATTTCAGACGCCAGGGTGATGTAACCGTTCTTGGTGGTGACCCAGCGCGCCGGGCGCAGGCCGTTGCGGTCAAGCAGGCAGACCGCGTGGCGACCTTCGGTCATCACGACACCGGCCGGACCGTCCCACGGCTCCATGTGCATGGAGTTGTACTCGTAGAACGCTCGCAGATCCGGGTCCATTGTTTCGACGTTCTGCCACGCAGGCGGAATGATCATGCGCACGCCACGGAACAGGTCGATGCCGCCGGTGACCATCAGCTCAAGCATGTTGTCCATGCTCGACGAGTCGGAACCCACGCGATTGACCAGAGGCCCCAGTTCGTCCAGTTCCATCAGGTCGTTGGTGAACTTGGTGCGACGCGCCTGTGCCCAGTTGCGGTTACCGGTAATGGTGTTGATCTCGCCGTTGTGGGCGAGGAAGCGGAACGGCTGCGCCAGCGGCCATTTCGGCAGGGTGTTGGTCGAGAAACGCTGGTGAAACACACAGATCGCGGTCTGCAGGCGCTCGTCGCTCAGGTCTGGGAAGAAGGCCGTGAGATCGGCCGGCATCATCAGGCCTTTATAAATGATGGTCTTGTGCGAAAAGCTGCAGATGTAGTGGTCAGCATCGGCCGCGTTCGCGACAGACGAGCGGCGACGGGCGCTGAACAGCTTGATCGCGAATTCCTGATCACTCAGGCCTTCGCCGCCAATGTAGACCTGCTCGATCTTCGGCAGACGCTCCAGCGCCAGACGACCCAATACGCTGGTATCGATCGGCACCTGACGCCAGCCCACCAGATCCAGGCCCTCGGCCAGAATCTCGCGGTTCATGTTCTCGCGTGCTGCGTCGGCCTTGGCGTCGTCCTGGTTGAGGAACACCATGCCCACGGCATATTGGCGCGGCAAATCGACTCCAAAGTGGTCCTTGGCAGTCGCGCGCAGGAAGGCGTCGGGCTTCTGAATCAACAGACCGCAACCGTCACCGGTCTTGCCGTCGGCGTTGATACCGCCACGGTGGGTCATGCAGGTCAGGGCTTGGATAGCCGTCTGCAACAGGTGATGACTGGGCTCGCCCTGCATATGTGCGATCAGGCCGAAACCACAGTTATCCTTGAATTCATCTGGTTGGTACAGACCTGCTTTCATAGACACTTTCTCACCAGGCTGCCTCTATACGAGGCAAATTTCCTTTTAATTCAACCAAGTACCTGACACGCCGAACGTACGCCGGCTTCGGACAGGCAAAACGGAAGTCATTGTACACAGCGACACAAGTGCTCACAAACTTAACGACGATTGGTCGATAATCAATGTCGCAATTATGAAGGTTTAAAGCGCGCCGCTGTGGTAGTCAAAATATTTCATCAAAATTCTGACTGGAGCGACTGAGACTGCGGAGCGTTTGTAACGCAGACGCCACAAGGCGCGCCCCGAAAAGGCGACGCGCTCAAGCGGGTGGAGTCAGGTTTGCCGGGTGAGCGGCCCGGATAGGGCCGCTGCGACTTCAGCGAGTGGCGCCGAGCTCTTGTTGGATGCTGGCGACAGTACGAGGCCAAGGTTTACCAGCCTGAACCTTCGCTGGCAATACCTTGATGGCCGCCAGGGCGGCAGCGCGGTCAGAAAAATTACCGTAAGTCACCACATACAGGGGCTTGCCCTGCAGGGTTTTCTTGAAATAACGGTACTCGCCACCCTGCTCGGCAACATAGGCCTGAGCCGTCGCTTCCGAGCTGGTGCCAAGAATCTGCACGACATAATGACCCGGCGCCTGACCGCTGTACCAGTTACCACCGGCAGCTGGCTTGGCAGCCGCAGGCTTTTCGGCTGGCTTGGCGGCCGGAGCCGGCGCCGGTTTGGCCGTCGCTACCTGAGTCGGAGCTGGCGCAGGCTTGGCAGCCGGAGCAGGAGTGGGCGCAGCAGGCGTGGGTGCCGGGATGGACGAACGTGGCGTCTGCGCCGCAGGCGGGGCGGTAGTGGTCACCGTTGCAGGCTGAGCAGGCGACCCCATCGGCACGGCGTCTTCGTCAGTATCACCAGAACCTGCCGCTTCGGCCAGCGGACCGCGCATTACAGGCTGTGAATTGCCGTTCATGGGCAGCGGCATTGGCTGGGAATTACCCGCGAATTCGATGGCCGGGCCACCGTTGTTCGATTGCTGTGCAGACGGCGTGCCCTGTCCCAGAGGCAGTTGCGCCTGGGCAGAGGCTGGATCATTGGCCGGAACGCCAGTCTTGTCGCCACGGCCCGGGATCAGCACAGCGGCTGCCACGGCCACGAGCACGACTGCACCCAAAGCCAATACGTGTTTTTTCGGCATGTTGAACCCCACACTTGGACGCTTGACCGCAGAGCGACTTGCGATCATCGCCTCGATCATTGAATCGCGGGCCACCTGGTTGATCGCCCCAGGCCAGCCATCGGACTGTTCATGGATATCGGTGATCTGGTCGGCAGTAAACAATGCGATTCCTTGCCCTGCACCCTCCAGACGCTGAGCCAGATACTCCCGGGTTTCTTCTTCCGTGTAAGGTTGCAGCTCGATGACGTGAAAGCGTTCGCCTTCAACGTCGCCCTGCAGTTCGGCGCACAGCTGATCGAGACGATCGAGCAGCGACGGTTCGCCAAACAGAAACACATGCGGACGGCCTTCCGGCGTGCCCGCGGCAAGACCCAGCAACGCTTCGAGCGCCGAATCGCCCAGTTGTTCCGCATCGTCAACCAGCAGGTAGACTTCCTGGCCCGTCAGCCCGAGCTGAACGACCTGCGACAGGATCGATTGCATTTCAGCCTGGGCAACACTCAGCGCCTGCGCAACCTGTTGCAGCACACCGGCCGCATCGCTGGCACCGCGCGCAGACACCACGACGCTCTGAACCGATTGCTTGTTGGTGCTGGCCACAAGCGCCTGGCGCAGCAGGGTCTTGCCGCTGCCCTGAGGCCCGGTGACCGCCAGCAACAGCTGGCTGTAACGCGCCAGATGATGCAACTGACCCAGCACAGGCTTGCGCTGGGCAGGAAAGAATTTGAAGCCAGGTACCCGCGCTGCAAAGGGGTCATGACTCAACTGGTAATGGCCGAGAAAGGCCTCGTCGGCGTGCAAACTAGTCATGGGTATTCCGTTAACCTCTAAGCTGATCCACCAGGGCGCGGTAATCCGCAACCAGAGTGGCCTGTAGTACTTCTTTTGGATAATCGTCCGTGATAACCGCTTCACCCATCTGACGCAGCAGCACCAGACGCAGGCGCCCGTCGATGACTTTCTTGTCAATTGCCATGTGTTCGAGGAAATGCGCCTCGGTCATGTCTTGCGGCGGCACCACAGGCAGCCCGGCACGCTGAAACAGACGAATGCCACGGTCGCGCTCCTGTGTGCTGATCCAGCCCAGACGCGAAGACATTTCCAGCGCCATGACCGTACCGGCGGCAACCGCCTCGCCATGCAGCCAGACACCATAGCCCATATGCGTCTCGATGGCGTGACCAAATGTGTGACCCAGGTTCAATGTGGCCCGCACACCCGACTCGCGCTCATCGGCACCGACCACCAGCGCCTTGGCGGCGCAGGAGCGTTCGATGGCCGTGGTCAGCGCCACCTGATCCAGCCCGCGCAGCGCGTCGACATGCTCTTCGAGCCAGGTCAGAAACGGCTCGTCGCAGATCAGACCATATTTGATGACTTCTGCAAGCCCCGCCGACAGTTCACGCGCAGGCAGGGTGTTGAGCGAGGTGGTGTCGATCAGCACGACGCCCGGCTGGTAGAACGCACCAACCATGTTCTTGCCCAGCGGATGGTTGATGCCGGTCTTGCCGCCCACCGACGAATCCACCTGCGACAACAGCGTCGTCGGGATCTGGATGAAATTCACGCCACGCTGATAGCAGGCGGCGGCAAACCCGGCCATGTCGCCGATCACGCCACCACCCAGTGCAATGACGGTGGTGCGACGGTCATGACGAGCCGTCAGCAAGCCATCGAAAATGGTTTGCAGGGTTTCCCAGTTCTTGAACGCTTCGCCGTCGGGAAGCACGATCGGCAGAACGTTGTAACCAGCGAGCGTGCGGGTCAGTCGTTCCAGATACAGCGGCGCAACCGTCGTGTTGGACACGATGGCGACCTGGCGCCCGACGATGTGCGGGGTCAGGAGTTCAGGCTGATCCAGAAGGCCTTCGCCGATATGGATAGGATAGCTACGCTCACCAAGCTCGACCTTGAGTGTCTGCATGTGTCCCCACGTTGATTGCCGATTGGGCGGTTGCACACCTGGGTGCGTCAGGACAGCCATTGTGCCGTGCGTGCCCTGTACCGTCGCTGTTTTAATGGTCGCCGAGGATAGCGCATTTTTGCCTGCGCTTTAACGGGGAGGAAGCTCGGCAAGGCGTGCCAGTATGTCCAGAACCAGCATCCTGGGCGGCCGCTCGTCGGTTTCGACCACCAGGTCGGCGATCTCCCGATACAACGGGTCGCGAATGGCCAGCAGTTCGCTCAGCACGCGAGCCGGATCTGCGGTGCGCAACAGGGGTCGATTGCGATCACGCGCTGTGCGGCCGACCTGCTGTTCAACCGATGCATGCAAGTACACCACACGCCCTCCGGCGTGCAGCGCCTGACGATTCTCGCTGCGCATGACCGCACCGCCGCCCGTCGCCAGAACAACGCCATCGGCTTCGCACAGCTCTGCAATCATGGCCTGCTCACGGTCGCGAAAGCCCGGCTCGCCTTCCTTGTCGAAAATCCAGGGAATATTGGCACCGGTGCGTAGCTCGATTTCCTTGTCGGAATCCTTGAACGGCAGTCGCAACTCTTTGGCAAGCAAACGGCCGATGGTGCTCTTGCCAGCACCCATCGGCCCCACAAGTATTAAATTTCGCACAGAATCAACGACTCACAGCAATCGCCTGGTTGTTCATGATACGCGGTGTCAGAAATACCAACAGCTCGGATTTTGCCTCCGATACCACGTCGCGCCTGAAAAGGCGGCCAAGATACGGCACATCACCGAGAAATGGCACTTTCTCTACAACTTTACTTTGCGTATTGGAGAACACACCACCGATCACGATGGTTTCGCCGTCGGAAATCAGCACCTTGGCGTTGACCTCGTTTTTCTTGATCGGCGGTACACCCAGCACAGCGTTGATGTAGTCAGGTTCATCCTTGGTGACCTTGACCTCCATGATGATGCGGTTGTCCGGGGTGATCTGCGGGGTGACTTCCAGCGACAGCGATGCCTCCTTAAAGCTCACAGTCGTGGCACCGCTGGAACTGGATTCCTGATAAGGAATTTCCGTGCCCTTGAGGATCTTCGCCGTTTCCTTGTCGGAGGTGACCACTTTGGGCTGGGAGACGATTTCACCGTTGCCGGTTTTCTCCATCGCGCTCAGCTCAAGGTCCAGCAGCGTGTTATTGGTCACGAAGCCCAGACCGATACCGGAGGTAGCGTTTGCAGCGCCCAGATCGACGAAGGGAACATTGGGGCCGGTAGCGGAACCGATATTGCCAGCCTCGTCGCCTTTGTTGTCAAGCCCATAAGGCGTCCACTTGCTGTTGCCGCTGAGGTTGCTGGAACCGCCCCAGCGCACGCCGATTTCCTTGTCGTAATCCACGTTGGCTTCGACGATTCGCGCCTCGATCATCACCTGACGCACCGGAATATCCAGCTGCGAGACGATGCGGCGCAGCTCGTCGAGCCGGTCCTGCGTCTGGTAGGCAATGATGTTGTTGGTGCGCTCATCCACGGTGATGGAGCCGCGCTCGTCCGTCTTGGATTCGGCACTGGTCACCGACTGGAACAGCTTGGCGATATCGGCAGCCTTGGCATAGTTGACCTGCAGCAGCTCGCGCCGCAACGGGGCCAGCTCTGCGATCTGCTTGAGCGACTCCAGCTCCTGACGCTCACGGGCAGCGATTTCGTCAGCTGGCGCGACCAGCAACACGCTACCGACCTTGCGTTTGTCCAGGCCTTTGGTCTTGAGCACCAGATCCAGCGCCTGATCCCACGGCACGTTCTGCAGGCGCAGCGTAATGCCGCCCTGAACGGTGTCGCTGGCAACCAGATTGAGGTTGGTGAAGTCGGCGATCAGTTGCAGCACCGAACGCACGTCGATGTCCTGGAAATTGAGCGAAAGCTTCTCGCCGGTGTAGACCGGCTTGTCGGCGGCACGACGGTCAACGTCCTCGTTGGTCAATGGGCGCACGCTGATGGTCAGCTTGTTTTCGGTCTGAAACGCCGAGTAGTCGAACGCACCGGACGGCTCGATGGAAATGCTGGCCTTGTCGCCGGACACAGTAGCGCTGACGAACTGCACAGGGGTGGCAAAGTCTTTCACGTCGAGCCGTACACGCAGCGGCTCGGGCAGCTGGGTCTTGGCGAAGTCGACACGGATCTTGCCGCCCTGCTCCTGAATGTCTGCCGCGATACCGGCATTGCTCAGGTCGATGACCACGTTGCCTTCGCCCAGCTCACCGCGCTGGAAGTCGACATTGCGAATGCCTCTCGCGCCGGCAGGTACATAAGGTCTGGCAGATGCAGGCACAGGCGGCGGCACAGCCACCCGGGCGGCGCCCCTGGCCGTGCTTGGCTGGGAGGCCTGCGCGGCGGCAGCTCCCTGGCCGATGACCACGAACAGGTTATTGCCGTCGACTCTTGAGCTGTAGGGCGAGAGTGTCGTCAGGTTAATGATGACCCGGGTCCGATCCTGCGCCTGAACCACAACCACACTGCGGGCGTTGCCTGCTCCCAGGTCGCGGCTTTTGGTCGCGAGCTGGCTGGTCACGCCCGGCAAGTCCAGCGCAATACGCGCAGGCTGCTCGGTGGTGTAGCCGCGCGGCGCGGGCACCGGAGCGTCGAACGAAAGTTTGAGCTCGATCCGGTCACCCGGCAGGGCCGCGACGTCGAGCGTCTTCAGGTTGGCCGCCTGGAGAACCGGCGACATCATCGCGATGCATAACGATACGCCGATAATCGAGAAAATCCGGGTCATGATCAATTTCCGTTGTGCGCTGCTGTACATGCTTGGCCTTGCCCACTTCATGAGCGTTCTTTGAGGGTGATGCTGCGCGGCCTTTCAAGCCAGGCCCCCTCTCCATCAGGAACTATTTCAATGACATCGACCTGCCCATCGCTGACCGACACGATCCGTCCGTTGTTACGGCCCAGATAATCACCTGCTTTCACACGATATACGCCTCCAGCCCCACGCAGCAGCGCGAAGGTGCCCGACTCGTTACCGATGGTGCCAACCATCTCGAACGATTCGATGTTGAAGCCTTCCAGAAACTGCCTGACCCGATTTTCGTCCGGTGCCACGAGGCGCGAGCCCTTCTGGCGATTGAGCTGATCCACCTTGACGGCAGGCTGAAACGGGCTGCGCAGGCTGGCAGCGTTATACGTGAACGCTTCATAGGCCCGGAATTTGGGCAAGGGCTCAATGGTGCCGCTAGGGCGCGTCTGGGCCTGCGTCACGAACTCGCTCAGATCGGTGAAATCATCACCGCCACCGCAACCGGCCAGCCCCACCAGGACGGTACTGACGCACAACACTCGCGCCACCCTCATTTCTTCAGTCCTTCATCGTTATAGCGGTAGGTCTTGGCCAGAATGCTCATGCGCAACTTGCCGGGGACCTTGGGATCAGCCAGTTTGATGTCGAAGTCGTGCAGCGTCACGATCCGCGGCAGGCCCGCCACGCCGCTGACGAACGTCGCCAGGTCGTGATACCCGCCGACCACTGTGATCTGTATCGGCAATTCGATGTAGAACTGCTGGACCGCCTCGGGCAACAGCTTGATCTCTTCGAACTCAAGGCCGCTTCCCAGTCCGGTGCGTGTGATGTCTTCCAGCAAGCCTGGCACTTCGGTGTCGCTGGGCAGTTGCCGTAGCAGCGCGCCGAACGTGTTTTCCATCTCTTCCATCTGCTTCTTGTAGGGCTCAAGGTTCGCAGCCTGGAATGCCTTGTTGGAAAACTGCTCCTTGAGCGAAACCTCGCTGGCCTGCGCGGCGTCCAGCTGGGTTTCCAGATCCTGGATAAACAGAAAATAGCCCAGCGCAAAAATCAGAACCGCCAGCAGCACGCCGGCAATCGCCTTGACTGCCGCTGGCCATGAACCCAGGTTGTTCAGATCGAGCTCGTTGAGCTCGACTTTGCGAAGCCCCTCCAGCCATTCGCTCATGTTCATGGCTTGGCTCCTTCGGCAACCGGGGTCTGAGGCTGAGTCTGGCGCACCGTCAACTGAAAGACATTCGCCTGATCGACCGCACCGGCCGTGGTCGCCTTGACCTCGGTAAGACTTGGCGCTTCCAGCCAGTCGGATGCTTCAAGGTTACGCATAAGATCGGAAACCCTGTTATTGGACTCGGCCGCGCCAGTGATCGCGATCAACTTGTCGGTCATCTTGACCTGCGAGAAATAGACGCCGTCCGGCAGGGTGCGGGCAAGCTGGTCGAACACGCGCCCGGTGATCGGCCGGTTGCCCTGCAAGTCCTGGATGATCTTCATGCGCTCGAGCAACTGCTTGCGTCGGGCTTTCAGATCGCTGATTTCCTTGATGCGCACGTCAAGCTGCGCGATTTCTTTCTGCATGAACGCATTACGCGCCAACTGACTGTCGATGGCCGAGCTGATGTAACGGTCGACCAGAAACAGGATGCCCACGGACACCACCAACACGCAGACCAGCGCAGTCAGGAAACGCTTTTTGCGCTCTTCGCGAAGCTCTTCACGCCAGGGTAAAAGGTTGATCCGCGCCATCAGTCGAAGCTCCTCAAAGCAAGACCGCACGCGATCATCAGCGCTGGCGCATCACTGGCCAGCGCGCCAGCGTTGACCTTGGAACTTAAGGCCATGTCGGCAAACGGGTTGGCGACCTGGGTAGGCGTGCCAAGGCGGCGCTGGATCAGATGCTCCAGACCGGAAATGGAGGCCGTACCGCCTGCGAGCATGATGTGATCCACTGCGTTGTACTGACCTGCCGCAAAAAAGAACTGAAGGGAACGCGATACCTGCTGCACCAAGGCTTCCTTGAAAGGCTCCAGCACTTCACTCACGTAATCGTCCGGCAGACCGCCCTGCTTCTTGGCAAGCCCGGCTTCTTCCATCGACAGGCCGTAGCGGCGCTGGATCTCGTCAGTCAGTTGCCGTCCGCCGAACAGCTGTTCGCGGGTATAGATGATCCGGCCGTGGTGCAGAACGCTCAGGGTGGTCATGGTTGCGCCGATGTCGACGACTGCAACGGTCAGCTCATCGTGGCCATTGCCCAACTGCGCGGTCAAGAGCCCGAAGGAGCGCTCCAGCGCATACGCTTCGACGTCGACGACCCGTGCGGTCAGCCCGGCCAGCGCCAGCGCAGCCTCGCGCACCTCGACGTTTTCCTTGCGGCACGCGGCGAGCAGCACTTCGACGCGCTCAGGATTGCGCACCGAATAGCCCTGCACCTCGAAATCGATGGCGACTTCTTCAAGGGGATAAGGAATGTACTGGTCAGCCTCAAGCTTGAGCTGATTTTCCATGTCGTCGTCTGAAAGACCGGCATCCATTTCGATGGTCTTGGTAATGACGGCAGACCCTGCGACCGCGACCGCCACTATTCTGACGCTGGTCTTGGCCTTGACGATCACGCGTGAGAGCGCCTGGCCAACCCCTTCGAGTTCGGCAATGTTCTTTTCGACGACGGCATTGGCCGGCAGCGGCTCAACAGCGTAAGACTCGACTTTGTAGCGGTTTCCGGAGCGACTCAATTCAAGGAGCTTTACCGAGGTGGAGCTAATATCGATCCCTAGAAGGGTATTGGCCTTCTTACCGAAGAGTTCGAACACAACCTGATTCCTATGAGTTTCCGTCACTTACGGAGTTATTTCGGGTCAGCGTCACTGCCAACAGCCTTGACAGTAGCGCAAATCACGCTTGGGGACGAAAAATGCTTATAATGCCCAGCGTTTTTTTCATTTGAGAAAGCTTCAAGGCGTGTTCATTTGTAAATGCCTGCGCTTAACCCATTATTTTTTCTGGAAATCCAAAAGCCTTGATACGCCTGCTGAAGTTTTTCTGGTGGTCTCTCGTCGCGGTATTCTGCTCGCTGCTGCTCGGCCTGAGCGGCGCGTTCCTTTATCTGAGCCCCAATCTGCCATCCGTTGAGGCGCTGCGAAGCATCCAACTGCAAATTCCCCTGCGCGTGTACAGCAGCGACGGCAAGCTGATCGCCGAATTCGGCGAGATGCGCCGAACGCCCATTCGCTTTGCCGAGATACCGCCCAATTTCATCAACGCCCTGCTATCGGCCGAAGATGACAATTTCGCCAATCACTACGGTGTCGACCCAAGCAGCCTGATGCGTGCCGCCACACAACTGGTGAAGAGCGGCCACATTCAATCGGGCGGTAGTACCATCACGATGCAGGTGGCGAAGAACTTTTTCCTGACCAGCGAAAGAAGTTTTTCACGTAAAACCACCGAGATTCTGCTTGCCTTGCAAATCGAGCGCCAACTGACCAAGGACGAGATCCTCGAGCTGTACGTCAACAAGATTTATCTGGGCAACCGGGCCTATGGCATCGAGGCGGCGGCGCAAGTCTACTACGGCAAATCGATTCGCGATGTAAGCCTTGCGCAAATGGCCATGATTGCCGGTTTGCCGAAGGCACCGTCACGTTTCAACCCACTCGCCAACCCGACCCGTGCCAAGGAACGCCGCGACTGGATCCTGGGCCGCATGTACCGTCTGGGCAAGATCGATCAGACTGCCTACCAGGCCGCTCTGAGCGAGCCATTGAACGCCAGCTACCACGTGCCTACGCCTGAAGTTAACGCGCCTTACATCGCTGAAATGGCCCGCGCCGAAATGGTCGGGCGCTATGGCAGCGAGGCCTACACCGAGGGTTTCCGGGTTACCACGACCGTTCCGAGCGGCCTGCAGGAAGACGCCAACAAGGCGGTCCAGCGTGGCCTGATCGACTATGACCAGCGTCACGGCTATCGCGGTCCGGAAAGCCGATTCCCTGGCATGACCCGCGCCAACTGGATTCAGGAGCTGACCAAACAACGCACGATCAACGGCCTTGAGCCCGGCATCGTGACGCAGGTCGACAAGACCGGCCTGAAGGTTCTGACTCGCAACGGCGAACAGGAAGAAACGGTCGAATGGAGCACCATGAAATGGGCCCGCCCTTACCTGAACACCAACAGCCTGGGCGCCAATCCCAAGCAGCCTGGCGACGTCGCGAAGGTCGGTGATCTGGTTCGCCTGCTGCGTCAGGACGACGGCGCTCTCAAATTCAGTCAAATTCCCGTCGCGCAGAGCGCACTCGTGTCGCTGGATCCGCAGAACGGTGCCATTCGTGCACTGGTGGGCGGTTTCGCGTTCGAGCAGAGCAACTACAACCGCGCCATGCAGGCCAAGCGTCAGCCGGGCTCCAGCTTCAAGCCTTTCATCTACAGTGCTGCACTGGACAATGGCTACACCGCTTCAAGCCTGGTGAACGATGCGCCTATCGTGTTCGTCGATGAATACCTGGATAAGGTCTGGCGTCCAAAAAACGACACCAACACGTTCCTCGGCCCCATCCGTCTGCGTGAAGCGCTCTACAAGTCGCGCAACCTGGTTTCGATCCGTCTGCTGCAAGCTTTGGGCGTAGACAGCACCATTGACTACATCACCCGCTTCGGCTTCGCCAAGCAGGACCTGCCGCGCAACCTGTCGCTGGCCCTGGGCACGGCAACACTGACACCGATGGAAATCGCCACAGGCTGGAGTGCGTTCGCCAACGGCGGCTACAAGGTCAGTCCTTACCTGATCCAGACCATCGAAAACCGTGACGGCCAGACGCTGTTCGCCGCCAACCCACCGAGCGTACCGGCCCACGACGTCAAGACCGCTCCGGACACCTCGACCTTTGCGGTACACGACAGCCCGGGGCTGACGACTGGATCGTCAACCGCACCTGCCAATCCTCAGACCCCGGCCGTGGCAGAACGCATCGTCGACAGCCGCACGACCTTCATCCTTAACAGCATGTTGCAGGACGTGATCAAGCGCGGCACCGGACGCCGTGCGCTGTCGATGAACAGGCCTGACATCGCGGGCAAGACGGGTACGACCAACGAATCCAAGGATGCGTGGTTTTCGGGCTACAACGCCGATTACGTGACCACGGTCTGGAGCGGTTTCGACCAGCCGGAAAGCCTGGGGCGCCATGAATTCGGCGGCACGGTTTCTCTGCCGATCTGGATGGACTACATGAGCGCGGCCTTGAAAGACAAACCGCCGCATCAGCAGGCCGAACCGGATGGCATCCTCAGCCTGCGGGTGGACCCGGTGAGCGGCCGAGCAGCAACACCGAGCACGCCGAACGCATTTTTCGAACTGTTCAAAAGCGAGGACACGCCGCCAAGCGTCAACGAGCTGGGCGGCGGCAGTGCCCCCGGCAGCCCGCTGCCAGCGGATGAGTCGGCCCCGATCGACTTGTTCTGATGCACTGAAAGGGACGCGGAGCGCATATAGATCGCGCTCCGCGCTTATATACAAGTCTGCCTGAAGGAATGCGCCCCTAGAGTGGGAGCAGACTTGTCCGTGAATGCAGTGTTTCATACGCTACATTTTTATGAGATGTACCAACTTTCGCGGACAAACGGAACGCCGCTTGGGCTGCCGTCCGTAACGCATCCCCGCACGACCGACAGTCGCCTCGACAAGTTTTACTTACTGAAAATCCTTCGAGCCCGGTATGATCGCGCGCCCGATTCACCCGGAAGTCTGAATTCAAATGAAACCCACCTTGATCGCCGCCGCAGAACTCGATCGCATCGATACCTGGGCTAAATACTCCAGCCACATGTGCGGTGGCTGCGTCTCCAGCTGCTGCACGCTGCCGGTCGAAGTGAAGATCAAGGACTTGATCCGTATCGGCATCGTCGACGACTTTGAACGGGGCGAGCCTGCAAAGAACATTGCCAAGCGGTTGCAGAAGGAAGGGATCGTCGAGCGCTACAACCAGAAGTCCGAGATCTTCACCTTGCAGCGCATGAGCAACAACGACTGCCTGTACCTGGATCGCAAGAGCCGCTTGTGTACCATCTACGACAAGCGTCCTGACACCTGCCGCAACCATCCGAAGATCGGCCCGCGCCCCGGCTATTGCGCGTACAAGCCCAAGGCGGTCGTGCGCCCGGAAAGCGGTTCCCTGCGAAATGCCACCAGCGCGCCCGTCCCCAAGTTCTGAACGATCACGCCAGCACAGAAAACCGAACCATAAAAAAACCCGCATCGCTGCGGGTTTTTTATTGCCTCAGGGAATCAACCCTTGAATACATCGTCCACGCTGGTGAGCGGGTAGTGCTTCGGATACGGCAGCGTAGCGACGCCACTTTCGATGGCAGCCTTGGCGACCGCGTCGGCGATCAGGCCCAGCAGGCGGGTATCCATTGGTTTCGGGATGATGTACTCACGACCGAATTCCAGTTTGATACCACCGTAGGCGTCGCAGACTTCCTGAGGAACAGGCAGCTTGGCCAGTTCGCGCAGAGCGTTGGCGGCGGCGATCTTCATTTCTTCGTTGATGCGCTTGGCGCGAACGTCCAGGGCACCACGGAAGATGAACGGGAAGCCCAGTACGTTGTTGACCTGGTTCGGGTAGTCCGAACGGCCAGTGGCCATGATCACGTCGCTGCGAGTGGCGTGAGCCAGTTCCGGGGAGATTTCAGGATCAGGGTTCGAGCAGGCGAACACGATCGGATCCTTGGCCATCAGCTTCAGGTTTTCCGGGCTCAGCAGGTTAGGACCGGACAGGCCCACGAATACGTCAGCACCATCCAGCGCGTCAGTCAGGGTGCGCTTGTCGGTGGCGTGTGCAAAGACAGCCTTGTACTGGTTCAGGTCGGTACGGCCGGAGTGAATCACGCCGGTACGGTCAACCATGAAGATGTTTTCGATCTTCGCGCCCATGCTCACCAGCAGCTTCATGCATGAGATGGCGGCAGCGCCCGCGCCCAGGCAAACGATTTTCGCGGTATCGAGGGATTTGCCGACGATTTCCAGCGCGTTGATCATGCCGGCCGCGGTCACGATAGCGGTGCCGTGCTGGTCATCGTGGAAAACCGGGATGTCGCACTGTTCGATCAGCGCTTTCTCGATTTCAAAGCACTCGGGCGCCTTGATGTCTTCCAGGTTGATACCGCCGAAGGTAATCGAAATGCGCTTTACGGTGTCGATGAAAGCCTGCGGGCTCTCGGAATCGACTTCGATGTCGAACACGTCGATACCGGCGAAACGCTTGAACAGAACCCCTTTACCTTCCATGACCGGCTTGGAGGCCAATGGACCCAGATCGCCGAGGCCGAGAATTGCGGTGCCATCGGAAATAACTGCTACCAGGTTGCCTTTGCCGGTGTACTTGTAAGCCAGCTCGGGGTCACGGGCAATTTCACGCACGGGTTCAGCAACACCAGGACTGTAGGCCAAAGCCAGGTCACGAGCGGTTGCGGTCGGCTTGGTGAGTTCTACGCTCAGCTTCCCAGGACGGGGATTGGCATGGTACTCGAGCGCGGCAGTTTTCAAATCTGACATGTAGTGGATTCCGCTTTTTTTACTGTGGGACAGACGGACCGCCGAGGATACGCAAGATGCATAGTCCTAACAAGACTGACCAGTCACTGCTGTCAAGGGGCGAGAAATTAGACTTTACGCTAAGGCACTGGCGATACAGAAAGCCCAACCACTCGTCGAAAGAGCCGGAAAGACAGGCGGTGCCTAGAGGTTGAGCATGGCCGGGTGGGTCAGCGGCATCAGCCAGCGAGCCTGTCCTGACTGTAGACCACCGCGTCGGGAACGGTCCACCACCCAGCCTCGTGCTTCAATTTGTCGCCCTTTGAGTCGTTCGAGCTTCGCCGCATCGAAGGCAGGCAGCAACTCGGGTGATATACGCAGGACCATCGAACCCTCAAGCTCGATCCAGAGACCGCCCCGATTGCGCTGGACGCTTTTCACCTGGCCGGACACCACCGCAAAACCGCCTTTGTCGATCTGCGCAGCCGACTTTATCGGCGAGTTGCGCCACAGACCCACTCCCGCCTGACGCGCCTGACGTTCGGCACTCTGCTGGCAATCGACCCGCGCCGTGTTGGGCGCGACGGCAACCAGATAACCCAGCCCTTCGCTGAGCAACTGCGCTTCAAGATTGGCACCGTTACGGCCGTAGACATTGGCCAGGGTGCGCCCGTAGCGATCCTTGGCCTGCTCACCGACCTGCAGGCGAACCTGACCGCCGCTCTCTTTGACCAGCGCCTGCAAACGTTGCTTGCCCGCCTCGGCAAACGGCTCGGCAGACTGGCCGCGCTTGCCGGTTTCAGGCGTATTGAGGCCGATCATCCGCACGCTGCGACCGTCGTCCAGACGCAAGGTGTCGCCATCCACCACGCGCTGCACCTGCACGACGGGCAGACCGTCCGGCGCAGGGCAGAATGCCTGGGCGCCGGACAGCCAAATCGCGGACATAAAAAAGACGCCCACAAGGGGCGCCTTTTCAAGCAGTCTGGAGATGCCCATCAGGCAGCCAGTCTTACTTCGCTTTGGTTGCGCCGAACGCACCGAAACGGGATTTGAACTTGTCGACACGGCCGCCGATGTCAAGCGTCTTCTGCTTGCCGGTGTAGAACGGGTGGCACTCGTTGCACACGTCGAGGCTCAGAGGAGCGGCGAGAGTGGAACGGGTCTTGATGACATTGCCGCAGCTGCAGGTAGCGTCAATGGCTTCGTAAACTGGATGGATATCAGCTTTCATCGGTACTTCCTCGGTCTAGCGTGCCGCCACCCAACACTATTGTTGAATACCGCACGGAAATAGGCCGTGGATAGTATCAGACAATCAAAACGACGCAAGCGAACCTTTGCACCGGTCGTCTGCTAAGATCGCCCATCGCTCACGACCTCCACAGGAACACACCGCGTGCCCAACGCCATCCTGCGCCTTGCCCTGCCCTCGCCGCTTCGCCGCCTGTTCGACTACCGCGCCCCCGCTGGCGTGTCGCGCAGTGCCTTGCAGCCCGGCATGCGCCTGCGGGTGCCCTTCGGGCGGCGGGAGATGATCGGCATTCTGGTCGAGGTCGTGGACCACAGCGAAGTCCCTGCCGACAAATTGAAACCCGCGATTGCGCTGCTGGACAGCCAGGCACCACTGCCTCCCGCGCTCTTCAAGTTATGCCTGTGGACGTCTCAGTATTATCAGCACAGCTTGGGCGACACGTTGAGCTGGGCGTTGCCGGTGCTGCTGCGCCAGGGCGAACTGGCCGAAACCCGTCAGGAGCGTTTCTGGCACGTATCGCCCGGTGCGAGTGTCGATGACTCGCGCATCGCCCGCGCGCCCAAGCAGCGCGAAGCGTTGACCACCCTCGCCCAGCACCCACACGGCGTGGCCCATCAACTGCTCAGCAAGTTGATGCTTAATAAGGACAGCCTCAACCTGCTGCTGGCCAAGGAGCTGGTGTATGTCGAAGTGCGCAGCCATGCACCCAGCGCACGACATGAACACTGGCTGGCCCAGCCGGAGCTGCCGCTCAACACCGAACAGCGCGCCGCCTATGAAGCCATCCGCGCCGGGTTCGACAGTTTTCATGCGTTTCTGCTGGCGGGTGTCACGGGCAGCGGCAAGACCGAAGTTTATCTGCAACTGATCCGCGAGACGCTGGAAGCGGGCAAGCAGGCGTTGGTGCTGATCCCGGAGATCAACCTGGGGCCGCAGACCCTGGCGCGCTTCGAACAGCGGTTCAATGCGCGCATTGCCCTCGTGCATTCGGCAGTCAACGACCGTGAGCGACTGGACGCCTGGCTGGCGGCGCGCGATGGCGAAGCCGACATCATCATTGGCACCCGCTCGGCGCTGTTCACGCCCATGAAAAACCCGGGCCTGATCATCATCGACGAAGAACACGATGGCTCCTATAAACAGCAGGAAGGTCTTCGCTATCACGCCCGCGACTTGGCGCTAGTGCGCGCCCGTCAGGAAAACATCCCGATCGTGCTGGGCTCGGCCACCCCGTCGCTGGAAAGTCTGCACAACGCCTACACCGGCCGTTACGGCCTGCTGCGTCTGAATCAGCGGGCCGGTGGGGCGCAGCAGCCGCGCTTCATGCGCCTGGACGTGAAGAGTCGTCCGCTGGACAGCGGCATTTCCGGACCGATGCAACAGGCCATTGGCCAGACGCTGGCGGCAGGCCAGCAAGTGCTAGTGTTCCTTAACCGACGCGGTTTCGCGCCGACATTGCTGTGTCACGACTGCGGCTGGATGTCCGGCTGCCAGCGCTGTGATGCGCGCATGACCGTACACCAGCGCTCGGGCGAGCTGCGCTGCCACCACTGCGGGTATGTCGAAAGGGTGCCGCGTCAGTGCCCGTCCTGCGGCAAGGTGGATCTGCGACCGGTTGGCGCGGGCACCGAGCGGGCCGAAGAGCGACTGGCGATTCTGTTTCCGGATTACCCCGTGCTGCGGGTGGATCGTGACAGCACCTCGCGCAAGGATGCGATGAACCAGTTGTTCGCGACCATCCAGCGCGGCCAGCCATGCATCCTAGTGGGCACACAGATGCTCGCCAAAGGACATCACTTTCCCCGCGTGACGCTGGTGTCCATTCTGGATGCCGACGGCGGGCTGTTCTCAGGCGATTTCCGCGCCAGCGAGCGCATGGCGCAGTTGATTGTCCAGGTCGCCGGACGTGCTGGTCGGGCGGAAGAGCCGGGCAAGGTGATCATTCAAACGCACCTGGCCGATCACCCCCTGCTGATCCAGCTCACCGAGCAGGGCTATTTTGCCTTCGCCGAACAGGCCTTGAGCGAACGTCGCTCCGCCGGACTGCCGCCGTTCTCGCACTTGGCATTGCTGCGCGCCGAAGCGCACAAGCCGGGGCAAGCTGAAGAATTTCTTGATCAGGCCTGCAGTGAAGCGGAGCGACTGCTGGCGGACATGAGCCTTGGCGGTATCGAGCTGCTGGGGCCAGTACCAGCGCCGATGGAGCGCCGTGCCGGACGTTACCGCGCCCAGTTACTGTTGCAATCGAGCGCCCGCGCACCCCTGCATAAATTGCTGAGCCAGTGGCTAATCGCCTTGGAACAGATGCCAAGCGGCAGACAGGTCCGGTGGTCGCTGGACGTGGACCCGGTGGATCTTTATTGACCCAGCCTGCACAAACACCGCTCCTACAAACCAACACGGTTGGCAAGGCGGCTTGAGCAACGGATAATGCAGAGTTTTTCCACCCGCGCATCCAGGCGCCACCGCGCTTGCGGTCGAAGAGAGCATCATGAAAGACACCATTCGCCAGCTGATTCAACAAGCCCTGACCCGTCTCGTCACCGAGGGCGTCTTGCCAGAAGGGCTGACGCCGGCGATCCAGGTAGAGAACGCTCGCGACAAGACCCACGGCGATTTCGCCAGCAACATCGCGATGATGCTGGCCAAGCCGGCCGGTATGAAACCGCGGGACCTGGCTGAAAAACTGATCGCCGCGCTGCCTGCCGACGAACAGGTCAGCAAGGTCGAAATTGCAGGCCCTGGCTTTCTGAATTTCTTCCAGAACACCCAAGCCCTCGCGGCACGCCTGGACGCAGCCCTGGCGGACCCGCAGCTTTCAGTGCGCAAGGCCGGCCCGGCGCAGCGTGTGGTAGTCGACCTGTCGGCACCCAACCTGGCCAAGGAAATGCACGTTGGCCATTTGCGCTCGACCATCATTGGTGACGGCGTGGCCAATGTTCTGGACTTCCTCGGCGACACCGTTATTCGCCAGAACCACGTGGGTGACTGGGGGACGCAGTTCGGCATGCTGCTGGCGTACCTTCAGGAAAAGCCCGCTACCAGCGACGAACTGTCTGACCTGGAAAACTTCTACCGCGCCGCCAAGCAGCGTTTCGACGAATCCGAAGAGTTCGCCGAGCGCGCTCGTGCGCTGGTGGTCAAGTTGCAGGCAGGCGATGCCGAGTGCCTGGCGCTGTGGAAGCGCTTTAACGAGATTTCGCTGTCGCACTGCCAAAAGACCTACGAGCGCCTGAACGTCAAGCTGACGCCAGCGGACGTCATGGGCGAAAGCGCCTACAACGACGACCTGGCCAATGTGGTCAACGACCTCAAGGCCACGGGCCTGCTGGTGGAGAGCAACGGCGCACAGTGCGTGTTCCTCGAAGAATTCCGCACGGCCGAAGACACGCCCTTGCCGGTGATCGTGCAAAAGGCCGGTGGTGGCTATCTGTATGCCACAACGGACCTGGCCGCCATCCGCTATCGCAGCAAGGTGCTCAAGGCTGATCGTGTGCTTTATTTCGTCGATCAGCGTCAGGCCCTGCACTTCCAGCAAGTCTTCGAGGTGGCACGCCGTGCAGGCTTCGTCCATGAAGGCATGCAGCTGGAACACATGGGCTTTGGCACCATGAACGGCGCTGATGGCCGTCCGTTCAAGACCCGCGACGGCGGCACGGTGAAATTGATCGACCTGCTCGATGAAGCCGAAGAGCGCGCCTACACGCTGGTGAAGGAAAAGAATCCCGATGTGGCAGAAGCCGAATTGCGCAGCATTGCCAAGGCGGTGGGCATCAGCGCAGTGAAATACGCCGACCTGTCCAAGCACCGCACCAGCGATTACAGCTTTAACTTCGACCAGATGCTGAGCTTCGAAGGCAATACCGCGCCATACCTGCTGTACGCCTACACCCGCGTATCCGGCGTGTTCCGCAAGCTGGGTTCGCCGTTCGATGCCAGCAAGGGCCAAATCGTGCTGCAGGCGCCACAAGAACAGGAACTGGCTGCACGCCTGGCGCAATTCACCGAAACCCTTAACAACGTCGCAGAAAAAGGTACACCTCACGTTCTATGTGCTTACCTGTATGACCTTGCGGGTCTGTTTTCAAGCTTTTACGAAAACTGCCCGATCCTCGGTGCAGAAAACCCCGATCAGCAACAAAGCCGCCTGCGTCTGGCTGCTCTGACCGGTCGCACCCTCAAGCAAGGCCTGGATCTGTTGGGTCTGGAAACTCTGGAGCGTATGTAAGTTGGCAGTTGCGAAGAAGAAACCGGCACCCAAGCGCGGCGCTAGCCGTTATCAGGCACCCGCGAAGCAGCCGATTCCAGGCTGGTTGTGGCTGGTCATCGGCTTGACCGTAGGGGCATTCGTTGTCTTTCTGATGAAGCTCGAGCCTGGCGGCGACGACATCAAGCGGGTCAAGGCCGATGCCAAGGCCGCGAAGATCGCTGAAGCGAACAAGACGCCACCGAGCCCCACGGCTCCGGTCAAGCCCAAGTACGACTTTTACACGTTGCTGCCTGAGTCGGAAGTGATCGTGCCCAACGAAGCGGTGCCTGAGAAGACGCCACCTGCGGTCGCACCGACAGCCCCGGTTTCGCCGGAACAGGCTGCCAAGATCGACACGGCCCGCGCTCAGGCCGCGCTCAGCGGTCTGACGCCACCACCGGCGCCTGCGGTGGCGGCGACCAAGCCGGCGGCGGTGACGACGTTCTTCTTGCAGGCCGGCTCGTTCCGCAAGCAGGCTGACGCGGAAAAAGTGCGTGCGCAGATCATTTTGCTGGGCCAGACCTCGACGGTGGAGTCGGGCACGGTAAAAGACGAAACCTGGTACCGCGTACTGGTCGGCCCGTTCAGCAACCGCGAGCAATTGACGACCGCTCAAAAGCAACTGGCGAGTGGTGGATTTAATAACCTCTTGTTGCAGCAGCGTCAGAGCCGGTAAGGCACGCGCACTGATAGTTTGATCGTTGATCGTGCCCATCGCTCCACGTGGGCACGATCAGTGTCGAAGATATCATCCAGTCAGCCATTCATCCTCAATGGTTGAAATACCCGACCCCACCCCCATATGAGTCTGCATCAGGGCATTTTCGCCCCGCTGCGTGGAGACTCTCCCTTGACCACCATCGTTTCAGTGCGCCGTCACGGCAAAGTCGTCATGGCTGGCGACGGCCAGGTTTCCCTGGGCAATACCGTCATGAAAGGCAACGCCAAGAAAGTGCGTCGCCTGTACCACGGCGAAGTGATCGCCGGGTTCGCTGGCGCCACCGCCGATGCATTCACGCTGTTCGAGCGCTTTGAAGGCCAACTGGAAAAACACCAGGGCCATCTGGTGCGGGCAGCCGTCGAGCTGGCCAAGGACTGGCGCACCGACCGCTCGCTGAGCCGTCTGGAGGCCATGCTGGCCGTCGCCAACAAGGACGCATCGCTGATCATCACCGGCAACGGCGATGTCGTCGAACCGGAAGACGGTTTGATCGCGATGGGTTCCGGCGGTGCGTTCGCTCAGGCCGCTGCGCGCGCCCTGCTGCTCAAGACCGATCTGTCGGCACGCGAAATCGCGGAAACCTCCCTGCACATCGCAGGCGACATTTGCGTGTTCACCAACCACAACATCACCATTGAGGAGCAGGACCTCGCCGAATAAGCCGCTTTCGGCTTGTTTGCGCTAGAGGACCGTCAATCATTATGTCCATGACTCCCCGCGAAATCGTCCACGAACTCAACCGCCATATCATCGGCCAGGACGATGCCAAGCGCGCCGTTGCGATTGCCTTGCGCAACCGCTGGCGCCGCATGCAGCTCCCTGAAGAGCTGCGCGTCGAAGTAACCCCCAAGAACATCCTGATGATTGGCCCAACGGGTGTCGGCAAGACCGAAATCGCCCGTCGCCTGGCCAAGCTGGCCAACGCGCCGTTCATCAAGGTCGAAGCCACCAAATTCACCGAGGTCGGCTATGTCGGCCGTGATGTCGAGTCGATCATCCGTGATCTGGCCGACGCCGCGATCAAGCTGTTGCGTGAGCAGGAAATCGTCAAGGTCCGTCACCGCGCCGAAGACGCTGCCGAAGACCGCATTCTGGACGCTCTGCTGCCGCCAGCCCGTGTCGGCTTCAACGAAGACCCGGTGCAGACCAACGATTCCAACACCCGTCAGCTGTTTCGCAAGCGCCTGCGCGAAGGCCAGCTGGACGACAAGGAAATCGAGATCGAGATCAACGAAGCCGTGGGCGTCGATATCTCCGCGCCACCGGGCATGGAAGAGATGACCAACCAGCTTCAGAGCCTGTTTGCCAACATGGGCAAGGGCAAGAAGAAGAGCCGCAAGCTCAAGGTCAAAGAAGCGCTCAAGCTGGTCCGTGAAGAAGAAGCGGGCCGCCTGGTCAACGACGAAGAGCTGAAGGTCAAGGCGCTGGAAGCCGTCGAGCAGCACGGTATCGTGTTCATCGACGAAATCGACAAGGTGGCCAAGCGCGGTAATTCCGGCGGCGTGGACGTGTCCCGCGAGGGCGTTCAGCGCGACCTGCTGCCGCTGATCGAAGGCTGCACGGTCAATACCAAACTGGGCATGGTCAAGACCGACCACATCCTGTTCATTGCTTCAGGCGCGTTCCACCTGAGCAAGCCAAGCGATCTGGTGCCGGAGCTTCAGGGTCGTCTGCCGATTCGTGTCGAACTCAAGGCCCTCTCGCCACAGGACTTCGAACGCATCCTCAGCGAGCCGCATGCATCGCTGACCGAGCAGTATTGCGCGCTGCTCAAGACCGAAGGCCTGAACATCGAATTCCAGCCGGACGGCATCAAGCGTCTGGCGGAAATCGCCTGGCAGGTCAACGAGAAGACCGAGAACATCGGTGCCCGTCGTCTGCATACGCTGCTTGAGCGCCTGCTGGAAGAAGTGTCGTTCAGCGCAGGCGACATGGCCTCAAGCCCGGATGCCGCGCCGATTGCCATTGACGCCGATTACGTCAACAGTCACTTGGGCGAACTGGCCAAAGACGAAGACCTGTCGCGCTATATCCTGTAAGCCTGCCAGACTCCACAGAAGCGTCACCCATGCGCTTCTGTGGAAAGGTCTGATCGCACACCGAAACCGGAACTCATGAACCCGATCCCCACTGCCATCCAGTTGCACAAGGCCTCCAGAACCCTCTCGCTTAAATATGCGTCGGGTGAGGAATACCATCTGCCTGCCGAGCTGCTGCGGGTGCATTCTCCGTCAGCTGAAGTTCAGGGCCACGGCAACCCGATTCTGCAATACGGCAAACTGAATGTAGGCCTGACGAACGTCGAGCCCGCCGGTCAGTACGCGCTGAAACTCACCTTCGACGACGGTCACGACAGCGGCCTGTTCACCTGGCAATACCTCCACGAACTGGCCGTGCGCCAGGATGCATTGTGGGCGGATTATCTTCAGGAACTGGAAAAAGCGGGCAAGTCCCGCGACCCTTCCGAACACGTCGTCAAACTCATGCTCTGACCTGCAACCCCCGCCCCAGCCGCTCTGGCACGCCACTTGCCGTTTTAGGACGCGCTTTCTAATCCAATTTGTTTCAATGTTCCGCGCAGCGGCTTATGACTGACGCCGCTTGCGATTTTTTGAAATCTCGCGTAACCAATGGCATTGGCAATTTCCTCCGCATCCAAACGATGCGCAGACGCGGTATGCAAGGAGTGGTTACACGAAGCGCAGCCGTTCAGATGCCTTCGCGGTAGCCTGCGTGAAAATCGGGAATTGGCTGCCAAGCCATCTTAGGTCACACGAGCAGTAGTACCGGCTATTCGCCTGTGTCACTGGTTCACAGGGAAGTAGTTGCGGTACTCGTCTCAGGACAACGGAGCGTCGTAGATGAGTAGCACGAAAGACGATGACCTGCAGCGCCAGGCCTCTGAACACACCTTGAATCTCAATCCGGTGGTGGGCTTGCGTCGCAAGGACTTGCTGAGCACCGCGCGCATGGTGCTACGCCAGGCCATCAAACAACCGGTCCACAGCCTCAAGCATGTCGCGCACCTGGGTGTCGAACTCAAGAATGTGGTGTTCGGCAAATCCGCCATGCAGCCCTCACCGGACGACCGACGCTTTGCCGATCCGGCGTGGAGTCAAAACCCACTGTACCGCCGGTATTTGCAGACCTATCTGGCATGGCGCAAGGAATTGCATGACTGGATAGGCAACAGCAGTCTCACCCCGCAAGACATCAGCCGCGCTCACTTTGTGATCAACCTGATGACCGAAGCCATGTCGCCGACCAACTCAGCCGCCAACCCCGCGGCCGTGAAGCGTTTCTTTGAAACCGGTGGCAAAAGTTTGCTGGATGGCCTGTCACACCTCGCCAAAGACCTGGTGCATAACGGCGGCATGCCGAGCCAGGTGAACATGGACGCGTTCGAGGTCGGCAAGAATCTGGGCACGACCGAAGGCGCTGTCGTGTTTCGCAATGACGTACTGGAGCTGATCCAGTACAAGCCGATCACTGAACAGGTTCACGAAAAGCCGCTGCTGGTGATTCCGCCGCAGATCAACAAGTTTTACGTGTTCGACCTGAGCCCGGAAAAGAGCCTGGCGCGCTTCTGCCTGCGCAGCAACGTGCAGACGTTCATCATCAGTTGGCGCAACCCGACGAAAGCGCAGCGCGAGTGGGGCCTTTCAACGTATATCGAGGCGCTCAAGGAAGCGGTAGACGTGGTGCTGGCGATCACCGGCAGCAAGGACCTCACCGTGCTGGGTGCCTGCTCCGGCGGTATTACCTGCACCGCACTGCTGGGCCATTACGCGGCCCTTGGCGAGCAGAAGATCAACGCCATGACCTTGCTGGTCAGCGTGCTGGACACCACCCTTGATAACGATGTCGCCCTCTTCGTCGATGAGCAGACGTTGGAAAACGCCAAGCGCCACTCGTATCAGGCGGGCGTGCTGGAAGGTCGGGACATGGCCAAGGTGTTTGCCTGGATGCGGCCCAACGACCTGATCTGGAACTACTGGGTTAATAATTATCTGCTCGGCAACGAGCCGCCGGTCTTCGACATCCTGTTCTGGAACAACGACACCACGCGTCTGCCAGCGGCTTTTCATGGCGACCTGATCGAGATGTTCAAGAACAACCCGCTGACCCGCCCTCACGCGCTGGAAGTCTGCGGCACGCCCATCGATCTGAAACAGGTGACCACCGATGTGTTCTGCCTGGCGGGCACCAACGACCACATCACGCCGTGGCCTTCCTGCTACAAGTCAGCCCGCCTGTTCGGTGGCAAGACCGAGTTCGTGCTGTCCAGCAGCGGGCATATCCAGAGCATTCTAAACCCGCCGGGCAACCCCAAGTCGCGGTACATGACCAACGCCGAGTTGCCGGCCACGCCAGACGAGTGGCAGGAAAACGGCACCAAGCACACCGATTCGTGGTGGCTGCACTGGCAGGCCTGGCAGACTGAGCGCTCAGGCAAGCTCAAGAAAGCGCCCACCACACTGGGCAATAAAACATTCCCGGCAGGCGAAGCGGCACCCGGCACCTACGTTCACGAACGCTAGACTCAAGGAAGAAGGCGCGCGGCCGTTCACTAAGGAAGTGATCGGCAGCGCTCGTTAGGCGAATGACAGACGTACGATCTGGTCGAATCGCAGGACAGCTTTCCCAGCGGTTTAACCAACAGGGCTTTGCGCATGCCTCAACCGTTTGTATTTCGCTCCATTGACCTGGACGGCCACACCATTCGCACCGCCGTGCGACCTGGCAAGAGCCATTTGACGCCGCTGCTGATCTTCAACGGCATCGGTGCAAACCTTGAGCTGGTGTTTCCGTTCGTCGACGCGCTGGACCCGGATCTGGAAGTCATCGCATTCGATGTGCCGGGCGTCGGAGGCTCATCGACGCCCAGCCGTCCTTACCGCTTTCCGGGGCTGGCGAAGCTGGCCGCACGCATGCTCGACTACCTGGATTATGGGCAGGTGAACGCGATCGGCGTGTCATGGGGCGGCGCGCTGGCGCAGCAGTTCGCCCACGATTACCCGGAACGCTGCAAAAAGCTGGTACTGGCGGCCACGGCTGCGGGCATGGCGATGGTGCCCGGCAAGCCGCGAGTGCTGTGGCTCATGGCAAGCCCGCGGCGGTACATCCAGCCGTCACACGTGATCCGTATCGCACCGGAGATCTATGGCGGCGCCTTTCGGCGTGATCCGCACCTGGCAGCCAGTCATGCGGCGAAGGTCCGCTCGTCCGGCAAACTGGGCTACTACTGGCAACTGTTCGCGGGCATGGGCTGGACCAGCATCCATTGGCTGCACAAGATTCATCAACCCACCCTGGTACTGGCCGGCGACGACGATCCGCTGATTCCGCTGGTCAATATGCGTCTGCTGGCTTGGCGTATCCCCAATGCCCAGCTACACATAATCGATGACGGACATTTGTTTCTGATCACACGAGCCGAAGCTGTGGCGCCCATCATCATGGGTTTTCTGCAACAGGAACGACAACGCGCAGTCATGCACCCGCAACCCACACCCCCCAGAGCGCGCTGAATCGGTCCGTCACGGTCGAAGGCACTGGAACGCTTCGAGAACAAAAAGACGCTTCACCCACTGCGCCAGAGACAGGAGTGTCGAACCGCGCAGAACGACGCAGGCCGCCGGGATTTGGCCTGCGCCAGTCCCCAAGGTTGATGGCTTGACGAAGGAGTGTTGCCCTCATGCAAGAAAAACCAACGAAGGTTGCCGAAATGACTCCGGCCACCTTCATCAACGTGCAGAGCGCCGTGACAGGCCTGCGCGGGCGCGATCTGTTTTCTACGTTGCGCAGCGTCGCCACCCAAGGCTTGCGACACCCGTTAAGAAGCGCTCGCCACGCACTGGCGCTGGGCGGCCAGGTAGGCCGGGTGATGTTGCTGGGCGATACGCCCTATCCGCCCAACCCGCGCGACAGCCGTTTCGCCGACCCGACCTGGAGCCTCAACCCGCTGTACCGTCGTGGGTTGCAGATTTATCTGAGCTGGCAGCACCAGGTCAAACGCTGGATCGATGATTGCGAGCTGTCCAAGGATGATCGGGCGCGGGCGCACTTCCTGTTCAATCTGCTCAACGACGCCCTAGCGCCCACCAACACGCTGCTCAACCCTCTGGCGGTCAAGGAGTTGTTCAATTCGGGCGGCGCCAGCCTGATCAAAGGCCTGAGTCACATGGCCGACGACCTGTTGCACAACAACGGCCTGCCTAGCCAGACCACCCGGGACGCGTTCGAAATCGGCCGCACGGTGGCCGTCACGCCCGGCGCAGTGGTGTTTCGCAACGAGATGCTGGAGTTGATCCAGTACAAACCGATGAGCGAAAAACAGTTCAGCCGACCGCTGCTGATCGTCCCGCCGCAGATCAACAAGTACTACATTTTTGACCTGAGCCCTACGAACAGCTTCGTGCAATACGCCCTCAAGAACGGCCTGCAGACCTTCGTCATCAGCTGGCGCAACCCGGACGTGCGGCACCGGGAATGGGGCCTGTCCAGCTATGTGGAAGCGACCGAAGAAGCCATGAACGTTTGCCGGGCGATCACGGGCGCACGGGAGGTCAACATGGTCGGGGCCTGTGCGGGCGGCCTGACCATCGCAGCGCTGCTGGGCCATTTGCAGGCCAAGCGCCAGATCCGCAGAGTGGCCAGCGCCACCTACATGGTCAGTCTGCTGGACAGCCAGATCGAAAGCCCGGCCACATTATTCATCGACGAAGAGGCACTGGAAGCGGCCAAGCGGCGCTCGTATCAGCGGGGTGTGCTGGACGGCAGCGACATGAGTCGGGTGTTCGCCTGGATGCGCCCCAACGACCTGATCTGGAGTTACTGGGTCAACAACTACCTGTTGGGCAAGGCACCGCCGCCCTTCGACATTTTGTACTGGAACAACGACACCACACGCCTGCCTGCCGCGTTGCACGGCGACCTGCTGGACTTCTTCAAGCACAACCCGCTCAGCCATCCGGGCGGGCTGGAAGTGTGCGGCACGCCCATCGACTTGCAGAAGGTTACGGTGGACAGCTTCAGCATTGCCGGGATCAACGATCACATCACGCCCTGGGATTCGGTCTACCGCTCGACCCTGCTGCTGGGCGGCGATCGGCGCTTCATCCTGTCTAACAGCGGCCATGTTCAGAGCATCCTCAACCCGCCGGGCAACCCGAAAGCCAACTACGTCGAGAACGAAAAGCTCAGTAGCGATCCCCGCGCCTGGTATTACGACGCGCAGAAACATGACGGTAGCTGGTGGCCAGCCTGGCTGACCTGGATTCAGGAGCACTCAGGGGCCGAGCATGAAACCCGTATGGGGCTGGGCAACGCAAAGTACCCACCGATGGAAGCCGCGCCAGGCACTTACGTGCACGTGCGCTGATGGCATGGCCTCAGGGGGCGAGCCACTCTGGTGCGCCCCTTGCCCACGCTTAAACCGCATCTCCCCTTTGGACTTTCGAACAAGAAGACCGGATGAAGACCCGCGACCGTATCCTCGAATGTGCGCTGACGCTGTTCAACCAGCAGGGCGAACCCAACGTTTCCACCCTTGAAATCGCCAATGAGATGGGCATCAGCCCTGGCAACCTGTACTACCACTTTCATGGCAAGGAGCCGTTGATTCTAGGGCTGTTCGAGCGCTTCCAGGTCGAACTCGCGCCCCTGCTGGACCCGCCTGCCGACGCAAGACTGGGGGCAGAGGATTACTGGATGTTCCTGCACCTGATCGTCGAGCGACTGTCGCACTACCGCTTTCTGTTTCAGGACCTATCCAACCTCGCCGGACGCCTGCCCAAGCTCGCACGCGGGATACGCAACCTGCTCAACTCACTCAAACGCACCCTCGCCTCGCTGTTGGCCCGCCTGAAATCCCAAGGACAACTGGTCAGCGAAACCCAGGCGCTGGGGCAATTGCTGGAACAGATCACCCTGACCCTGCTGTTCTCGCTGGACTACCAGCGGATTCTTGGACGAGAAGGCGACGTGCGAGTGGTGGTTTACCAGATCATGATGCTCGTCACCCCGCACCTGCTGCCCACCTCGAGGCAGGCGGCAGAGCAGATGGCGATGGAGTATCTGGGGCGGTGAGAAGCGAAGTCAGGAACAGCCTTTATCCGAAAAGTACATAAAGGCATAGCTATATTCCCCGCCCAATAAAAAGCCCGACCTGCTGCGCAGGCCGGGCCTTGGCGTTCCGGTCTTCTTACGAAGGCTGGTTGGCGGGTGGAGGCGTTGGCGCGGCAGCCGGTTTCGGGCTGTCTGCCGTGGCCGAAGCGGCGGGCTTGGGCGCGGCGGCTTTTTTGGCGGCCGGCTTTCTCGGCGCAGCCGGTTTGGCGGCTGGCTTGGCAGCATCCTTGGCCTTGCTGGCCGTTTTGGACGCAGCTTTCTCAGCAGCATCAAGAGGCTTGGCAGCTGCCTTTCTGGCCGCAGGTTTAGCCCCGGCTGCCTTGTCCACAGCCTTGTCTGCCGTTTTGGCGACGGTCTTGGCTGCAGTTTTAAGCGGTTTGGCCGTGGTCTTGGGAGCAGGCTTGGCAGCAGCGGTAGCGCGTGAAGCAACCGGACGGGCTTTGGCACCGGTCAACTGCTCGATCTGCTGAGTCAGTTGGTCGACCTTGCTGTGCAGGGCCTGGACTTCGCTACGGCTTGGCACGCCCAAACGCGAAATGGCGCTGTTCAGGCGTTTGTCGAAAGCCCCCTCCAGCTCACTCCATTTGCCCAGCGCCATGTCTTTCACATCACCGACGCGGGACTTGGCCGCTTTGGTGGTGTCCTTGACCTCGTCGATCTGTTTCTGGGCTTCGGCCTTGGTCTGTTTCTCGGCCTTCTCGCCGTCCTGGACCAACGTCTCGAAAAGCTTACTGCCGTCATTGCTTATCTTGGAGTAAGCGCCTAAACCAGCCAGCCAGATTTGGCGAGAGTACTTCTCAACCTCGCCCATCCAGGAGCTGCCTTCTTTTTCTACCTTTTTCTTGCCAGCCATCCTGCTCTCCTTATTGTCCAGGCTCAGAACGTTCGAGTCGTTTAGGCTCAGAGCGTTCGAGCTTTTTAGGCCCGACACGTTCAAGCAATGCCGTCAGCTCATCGAGCTTAGCAGAGAGCGTGTCAACATCATGTTTAGACGGGATACCGATCCGGTTCAAGGCCTTTGCAACGCGGCGATCGAAAGCGCTCTCGATTCGGTCAAGCTGAGCCTCGACGCGGCCTTTGGCATCTGACACTTCACCTTTGATCGAGTCTATTTCGCTGTTCGCGGCTTCAAGCTTCTCATCCAGGGTTTTCTTGGCTTCTTTCTCTGCCTGCTCGCCCGTTTTGATCAGCTCTTTGACGTATTGCGTGCCTTCCTCGTTGACTTTGGCATAAGCACCCAGGCCTGCCAGCCAGATTTTCCGCGCGTACGATTTGACGTCGGAAAACGTGGAAGCCTGCTCGTCTTCGATTTTTCTTTTGGTGTTCGCTCTGGCCATGGTGCACCTCATGCTCGAAAGTTGAAGGAACCGCCCGATTGGGGCATGAGCTCAAAGCTACGGAGAAAAATTAGAATGCTCACCCTAGGGTCAACGTAAACAAGACGCCATTTGACACCCTGCCGCCTTCGGCAGACGGAGGAGCGGGCGTTCAGGCAGAAAGACAATCAGGCAGCCAGTGCCTTGTCCAGCACACGTTCGACTTCGGACTTGATCGACCCGCTCATGGTCGACAGGATGAAGTTCAGGTCGATATTGATACGAATCAGTTCGTCCTCGACCTCAACCTTGCCCTTGGCGCCCTTGCCTTCCAGCCTGACGGTATCGCCCACCCACTCATGGGCCAGGCCATATTTGTCGGCGAGTTTCTCTACCAACTGCTCCGCCTTCTCGCGCGCCTGTTCCCGGCCGAGTGAATGAGGGCGTTCAACAGTTATCTTCGCCATGAGAAAGCTCCTTGATCGTCGGATGAAATGCGGCGCAACTATATACACCCGCCTGCATCCAAGAAAGCGTTGGCAGTGAGCCTTGTCAAGACAAAGCCAGCCTTGACGATTAGAATGGCCCGCAATCTATTCCGGTGAAGCGATATGAACGATCAGCGCAAAGGCAGCGATGCCGAACCTACGACTCACTTCGGTTACAAAAATGTACCGGAAAGCCAGAAGGCAGAAAAAGTCGCTGAGGTATTCCACTCGGTAGCGGCCAAGTACGACCTGATGAATGACCTGCTGTCCGGCGGCATGCATCGGCTGTGGAAACGTTTTGCCATCGAACTCTCCGGCGTTCGCACCGGCAACCGCGTGCTCGACATCGCGGGTGGCACGGGCGATCTGACCCGCAAGTTCTCAAGCCTTGTCGGCCCGACCGGCCATGTGGTGCTGGCCGACATCAACGCCTCAATGCTTAAAGTCGGCCGCGACCGCCTGCTGGACCTGGGCGTTGCGGGCAATGTGGAATTCGTCCAGGCCGACGCTGAAAAGCTGCCGTTCCCGGACAACCACTTCGATTGCGTGACCATCGCTTTCGGTTTGCGCAACGTGACGCATAAGGAAGACGCCTTGCGTTCCATGCTGCGCGTGCTCAAGCCCGGCGGTCGCCTGCTGGTGCTGGAGTTCTCCAAGCCGACCAACAAGCTGATGTCCAAGGCCTACGACGCTTACTCCTTCGCGTTCATGCCGTTCATGGGCAAGCTGGTCACCAACGACTCGGAAAGCTACCGTTACCTGGCTGAATCGATCCGCATGCACCCCAATCAGGAAACCCTGAAGTCGATGATGGTAGAAGCCGGTTTTGACCGCGTGACCTATCACAACATGACCTCGGGCATCGTCGCCCTGCACCGCGGCATCAAACCGTAATGCTGCTTCGGGGGCTGCTCGCCAGCGTCGAGCACGGCATAAACCGCGTATTGCGCCTGGACAGCACGGCCATGCCGCGTCTGGCCCGGCTGTCCGGCCATGTCATCAAGATTGATTGCCGCGATCCGTCCCTGAAGATATTCATTCTGCCTAGCGACGAAGGCCTGCTGCTCGCGCCGGAGTGGGCTGCCGATGCCGATTGCACCCTGCGTGCGCCTGCTTCGAGCCTGTTGCGTCTGGCCCTGAGCAAAGACAAAACCGCCGTGCTGCATGGCCCGGACGTCGAGCTGGATGGCGACAGCGGCGTGCTGCTCGAACTGGTTGGCATCCTCCAGGACCTTGAACTGGACTGGGAACACGAACTGTCCCGCTGGCTCGGGCCTGTGGCCAGTCAGCTGTTCAGCGGCCATTTGCGCGGCCGGGCGCGCTGGACGCGTGATAGTGTGGCCAGCCTGAGCCAGAACGCAGCCGATTTCTTCAGCGAAGAGTCGCGCACTCTGGTCGGCAAACATGAAGCCGAAGCCCGCTTTGCCGAACTCGACCAGATCAAGCTCGATCTGGAACGCCTTGAGGCGCGTTTTGCGCGCCTTGCCCGATCCCTCAATTCCAGCGATAACGCATGAAGCTGCTTGCCGTCCGCCGTCTGTTTCGCATTCAACGTGTCGTTATTCGCTACCGCCTCGATGACCTGTTGTTCGCCCTGCCCCTGCCCTGGTGGATGCTGGCAGTGCGTTTCGTGCTGCCGTGGCGCTGGCTGCCGCGCAGCAAGTCGGAGCTGAGCCGCGGCGCGCGCTTTCGTCTGGCGCTACAGGATTTGGGGCCGATCTTCATCAAGTTCGGGCAACTGCTCTCGACCCGGCGCGACCTGCTGCCCGAGGACATCGCCGACGAACTGATGCTGCTGCAAGACCGCGTACCGCCGTTCGACCAGAATCTGGCCATCAAGCTGATCGAAGAACAGCTCGGTGCCAGGATTTGTGATGTGTTCAGCCGCTTCGATGAAACACCACTGGCGTCGGCTTCCGTCGCTCAGGTGCATGCCGCTCGTCTCAAGACCGGTGAAGAAGTAGTGGTCAAGGTGGTACGTCCCGGCCTGAAACCGATCATTAGCCAGGACCTCGCCTGGCTGTTCATCCTGGCCCGCACCGCCGAGCGCGTGTCGGCCGATGCGCGCCTGCTGCACCCGGTGCAGGTGGTGCTGGACTACGAAAAAACGATCTACGACGAACTGGACCTGCTGCGCGAAGCGGCCAACTCCAGTCAGTTGCGCCGCAACTTCGAAGGCTCCGAGCTGCTGTATGTCCCCCAGGTCTACTGGGACTGGTGCCGCCCGAAAGTGCTGGTCATGGAGCGCATCTACGGCGTTCAGGTGACAGACCTGGCGACGCTGGCCGATCAGCGTACCGACATGAAGCTGCTCGCCGAGCGCGGGGTGGAAATCTTCTTCACGCAGATCTTCCGCGACAGCTTTTTCCACGCCGACATGCACCCAGGCAACATCTTCATCAGCACTGTCAGCCCGTGGAGCCCGCAGTACATTGCTATCGACTGCGGTATCGTCGGTAGCCTGACGCCTGAGGATCAGGACTACCTGGCCCGCAACCTGTTCGCTTTCTTCAAGCGTGATTACCGGCGTGTGGCGCAGTTGCACATCGACTCCGGCTGGGTACCGGCCGAAACCAAGCTCAATGAATTCGAAGCCGCCATTCGCACCGTTTGCGAGCCTATTTTCGAAAAGCCGCTCAAGGACATCTCGTTCGGCCAGGTGCTCATGCGCCTGTTCCAGACCGCGCGCCGCTTCAACATGGAAGTCCAGCCGCAACTGGTCCTGCTGCAAAAAACGCTGCTCAACATCGAAGGTCTGGGTCGCCAGCTGTACCCCGAACTCGACCTGTGGAGCACCGCGCAACCCTATCTGGAACGCTGGATGCGCGAGCGCGTCAGCCCCAAGACGCTGGTGAGCAATCTGCAATCGCAAGTCGAGCAACTGCCGCACATCGCCAACATGACCCGCGACCTGCTCGAACGCCTGTCTCGTCCGCACGCCTCCGACCCGCCCAACCCGTGGCGCGACAACAAGGACGGCTGGGCCTTGCGGCTGATCGGCTCGGCCCTGTTGGCCGGCGGTGTCATACAAGGCTGGGTCATCAGCGAGGCCGGCACGCAGCTGCCGACGCTGGCGGCCTGGCCTGCGGCGATCATGCTGTTTGCAGGCCTGTATCTGATCGTTCGCCGATAGCCAGCGACGCATGGCGCTGGCACACTGTTCAACCCGCCGGGTCTTTAATCCGGCTGCCGGAGTAGATATGAAAGACTGGCTGGACGAGATTCACTGGAACAGCGACGGTCTGGTGCCTGCCATTGCGCAGGACCACAAGACCGGCCGCGTACTGATGATGGCCTGGATGAACCGCGAGGCCCTGAGCCTGACCGCATCCGAGAATCGTGCAATCTATTGGTCGCGTTCACGTGGCAAACTCTGGCGCAAAGGTGAAGAATCGGGTCATGTGCAAAAGCTGCATGAACTGCGCCTGGACTGTGATGCCGACGTCATCATCCTGATGGTCGAGCAGATCGGCGGGATCGCGTGCCACACCGGCCGCGAAAGTTGCTTCTACCGAGTGTATGAAAACTCAGTCTGGAAGACCGTCGACCCGGTCTTGAAAGATCCTGACGCTATTTACCACGCAGGCCACTGAACATGACTGATACGCTGTCCCGCCTGGCCGAAGTGCTGGAATCACGCAAGGATGCCGCTGCCGACAGTTCCTATGTCGCCAGCCTGTATCACAAGGGTTTGAACAAGATTCTGGAAAAACTCGGCGAGGAATCGGTTGAAACCATCATTGCCGCCAAGGACGCCGCCGTCAGCGGTGATTGCAGCGATGTGATTTATGAAACGGCTGACCTGTGGTTCCACAGCATGGTAATGCTCGCGGCGCTGGGTCAGCATCCACAAGCCGTGCTCGATGAACTGGATCGCCGGTTCGGGCTGTCCGGTCATGCGGAAAAAGCTGCACGCACAGCGGATTGATCGCCTACCCCCCTTTCGAGCTTGAAGAATCTTCTACGAGGACTGTTTCATGGGTATTTTTGACTGGAAACACTGGATCGTCATCCTGATCGTCGTGGTACTGGTTTTCGGTACCAAGAAACTCAAAGGTCTGGGCACTGATGTCGGCGAATCCATCAAGGGCTTTCGCAAGGCGATGAGCGATGAGGATAAGCCTGCTGACCCCGCCGCAGCGCAGCCTCAGACCCAACAGGCGCACACCGCGCCTCAGGGATCGCCTCTGAACCAGCCGCACACCATCGACGCGCAAGCGCATAAAGTCGAAGAGCCGACCCGCAAAGACCAGGTTTAAGACCATGTTCGGTATCAGCTTCTCTGAATTGCTGCTGATCGGCCTCGTGGCCCTGCTGGTGCTGGGCCCCGAGCGACTGCCCGGCGCCGCACGCACCGCAGGCCTTTGGATTGGCCGATTGAAGCGAAGCTTCAACGCGATCAAACAGGAAGTTGAACGTGAAATCGGTGCCGACGAGATTCGCCGGCAACTGCATAACGAGCACATTCTTTCGCTGGAAGACGAAGCGCGCAAAATGTTCGCTCAAACGCAGCATCCTGAAGTGGCCTACGAGCCCGTGACTCCGCCAGGAGCCCCACAGGACTCAACTGCCCAGGCAACATCGACCGGCGAAATCGGCCCCGCAGAGCCTGCAACCAAGGCACCGCTGACGCTTGAGAAAACCGCGAAACCTGCTGCCACACCGGCGCCGGACGCAACGCCCTCTCCCGCCCACGATTCGTCATTGCCACCGCGAGCCCCATGAGCGCAGATAACCCGGAAAACGATCAGCAAATGCCGCTGATCTCGCACCTCACCGAGTTGCGTACACGCCTGTTGCGCTGCGTCGCCGCAGTGTTTCTGATTTTTGCCGGTCTGTTCTACTTCACGCAGAAGATCTACACGCTGGTGTCCGCGCCGCTGCGTGTCTATCTGCCGGAAGGCGCAACGATGATCGCCACCGATGTGGCCTCGCCGTTCATTACGCCGTTCAAGCTGACCATGATGGTGGCGCTGTTCCTGTCCATGCCAGTCATCCTGCATCAGATCTGGGGGTTCATTGCGCCAGGTCTGTACAAGCATGAAAAGCGCGTCGCGATTCCGTTGCTGGTGTCGAGCATCATCCTGTTCTACGCAGGCATGGCGTTCGCCTACTTCCTGGTCTTCCCGCTGATCTTCCACTTCTTCGCCAGCGTGACTCCGGAAGGCGTGTCGATGATGACCGACATCGCCAGTTACCTCGACTTCGTGATGACGCTGTTCTTCGCCTTCGGCGTAGCGTTCGAAATTCCGGTAGCCGTGGTGCTGCTGGTCTGGATCGGTATTGTCGATGTGAAGTACCTGAAGAAGGTCCGCCCGTATGTGATCATCGGCTGCTTCGTGGTCGGCATGATCCTGACGCCGCCGGACATCTTCTCGCAGACCTTGCTGGCCGTGCCGATGTGGCTGCTGTTCGAACTGGGCGTGCTGTGCAGTGGACTGATCAAGAAGCGTGGCGAACACCCGGACGATCAGGAAGAAGAAGCTGACAAGCAAGACCAGCCGCCCGCGACCCAGCCGTGAACCTGCTGCTTCTCGAAGAGACCGACTTTATTGCGGCCGACCGGGTGATACTGCGTGACCGCCGCCTCAAGCACATGCAAGAGGTGCACCGCGCAGAGATCGGCGACAGCCTGCGGGTCGGTCGCGTCAACGGCCTGCTTGGCACCGCCGAGGTGTTGCGTCTTGAGGCTCACGAAGCAGAATTGCGCGTCTCGCTAAACACCGAGCCCCCCGCCAAACTGCCCCTGACCCTGCTACTGGCGCTGCCGCGTCCGAAAATGCTGCGCCGGGTCTTCCAGACCGTTGCGACGATGGGTGTGCCAACAGTCATCCTGCTTAACAGCTATCGGGTGGAGAAAAGCTTCTGGCAAACACCCTTCCTTGAACCGGATGCGATTCGCGAGCAACTGATCCTTGGACTTGAGCAGGCACGTGACAGCGTGCTGCCTGAAATCATCATCGAAAAGCGTTTCAAGCCCTTCGTCCAAGACCGCTTGCCGCAGTTGGCGCTCAATACGCTGGGGCTCGTGGGCCATCCAGGCCCCTATCCCGCCTGCCCGCGCGCCGTCGATGAACCGGTCACGCTCGCCATCGGCCCGGAAGGCGGCTGGATTCCCTATGAGGTCGACCTGCTAGGCCTATCCGGCCTGCAACCGGTCCAACTGGGCGACCGCATCCTGCGGGTTGAAACCGCCGTCACTGCGCTGCTTGCTCGTCTGTTCTGAGTCTTCTGATTCAAGTCGTTTGTGTCCACTCAATCGCTTCAGTTAAGTCAACGCTGGCCGATAGGGATGGATACGCACAAGAATCAGAAGTCGAGGAGTGGTCATGTATCGCGGGTTAACTCAAAGTCTCGCTAACGCGAGTGTCAGCTTGAAATTGGCGATCGGCTTCGGCCTCGTGCTGTTGATGACCCTGATGATCTCAACCACAGCGTGGTTCAGCACACATGCGCTGATCGATCGAGGGGATCGCGTCACGGCGATTGCCGAAATCAACGAGTTGACTCTGCAGTTGCGCATCAACCGTATGCGCTATGAAGCGTTGTTCAACGCAGAAACGGCCACCGATGTCAGGGCTACGCTCGATCAGCTCGATGCTGCCCTTCAGAGCGCCAGAGACCTGCTCCGCTCCCCGGAAAACATTACGTTGCTCGACGGGCAAATCCAGGCGGCGCGCGAGTACCGTCAGTCGTTCGGCGACATGACCAAGGCCATTGAGATCCGCGAGTCCAGCCGCAGCCAGATGGGCGACAACGCCGACAAGGCCGTCGACCAGGCCAATAAGATCGAAGCCGAGCTGCTCAAGCAAGACAACATCCTGGCCTTTAACGGCATCGTGGGTGTCAGCAAGCAGATCCAGCAGGCCCGCTTTCAGGTACGCGGCTACACCTACAGCGGCAAGCCGGAATTCGAAAAGAACGCGAACCAGGCCATTGATGAAGCTGTCACGGGCATCAACACCCTTGCAGGCGACATTTCCTCTGAATTCACCCCTTTATTGCAGCAGGCTATCGCGGGCCTGAAAGGCTATCGCGCAGCTGTAGGTGTGTACCGTGACTCCCAGGCCGCCAGCAAGGCTGCACTGGAGAAGATGACTGCCCTTGGCGTAAAAATGCTGGCTACCAGCAGCGAAATGATCGATAGACAGAATAAAAGCCGCGATGCCGAAAGCGACCATGCCGTCATGATGATTGCGGTAGCGACCGCCCTGGCGCTGATGTTCAGCATTCTGGCCGCCTGGATCATCACGCGCCAGATCACCACGCCGTTGCAGGAAACCCTGGAAGTGGTGGAACGCGTCGCCGCTGGCGATCTGAGTCGTAACCTGAACGTGAACCGCAAGGACGAACTGGGCAAGCTGCAAAGCACTATCCAGCGCATGACCATCAGCCTGCGCGAGCTGGTCGGCGGC
>NZ_RBTP01000052.1 GCF_003702045.1 Pseudomonas viridiflava | reverse complement strand
TTCGATCAGGTTATTGAGGGTGCGGTGTTCGACCATCACGCCTTTCGGCTGGCCGGTGGAGCCGGAGGTGTAGATTACGTAGGCCAAATGCGCGGAAGTCAGACCCGCGACCTGCGGGTTGTCCTGACACTCAGGCCACTGCGGCCGGTCGAAGGCAATGACCGGCACCGACAGCTCGGGCACCCGGCTCAGCAATGCCTGCTGGGTCAGCACCACCTTGGGCGCGCTGTCGGTCAACAGATAATTAATGCGCTCGTCGGGGTGCGACGGGTCCACCGGTACGTATCCCGCGCCGGCCTTGAGCACGGCCAGCATGGCGACCAGCGTGTCCAGGCCACGACGGGCCATGACCGCAACGCGGTCGTCCATGCGTACGCCCAGGCTGATCAGGTGATGAGCCAGGGCGTTGGCGCGGTGATTCAACTCGTCGTAACGCAGCGCCTGCTCACCCACCTGGGCTGCGATGAATTCAGGTCGCTCCAGAGCCTGTCGCTCAATACGCTGCTGCAACGTCAGCCCGCCGTCGAAGTCAGCCTGACAGGCATTGAAGTGCTCCAGCAGGCGGGTGCGTTCGTCGAGTGGCACGATGTCGATCTGTTCGGCCGTGGTCTGCGGCGATTGCTCCAGCGCCTCCAGCAGATGGTCCATTGCGCGTTGCAGATAAGCGCAGATGCGCTGCGGATCGATGTCGGGAGTCGTCTGCGCCGTGAGGCTGAAGGCTTCACCCAGATCATCGACGCTGATGACCAGCGGGTAGTTGCTGCGCTCCTGGGCATGCAACACCTGGATGCCTTGCCATGTATCGCCAGACGCCTGCGCCCCGGCACTGTGGCGATAATTGAGCAACGCATTGAACAGCGGCGTGGGCGCTGCAACGCCGCTGCAACGCTGGGCCAGCGCCAGCGGTGCGTGTTCGTGGCGCATCAGCGTGGTCAGCCGCTGATGGGTGGCGCGGATCGCTGTACGCAGGTCCTGATCGCCCAGGTCCAGACGCAGCGGCAGCGTATTGATGAAGATGCCCAGCGCCCGTTCGGTGGCTTCGGCGCCCAGCAGGCGGCCCATCAACACCGTGCCGAATACCACACGCTGGCGACCGGTCAGGCCCGCCAGCACGCGGGCCCAGCCCAGGTGAAACAGGCTGGCAACGCTGACGCCGAGGGTGCGTGCCTGAGCGCGCAAACGCAGGCAGAACCCAGGGTCCAGCGCCAGCGTATATTCACCGATGTCGTCGCCTTCCCCACTGAGGTCTTGCAGGTCGTACGCCAGGGTCGGCTCGTCCAGATCGGCCAGCATGCTGCGGAAAAACGCTTCATGCTCAGCCTCGCTGACGCCCAGCAAGGCCTGAGCCACGTATTTGCGAAACGGTACAGGCGTACCCAGCGCCTCAGCCTGGCCCGACAGGCACGCCTGGATTTCATGGCGGACCACCTCAAGTGCGCTGTGGTCCATCGCGATGTGGTGGAACACCAGAGTCGCCTTGATCCCGTTTTCAGTGCCCTGATGGCAGATCAGACGGATCAGCGGAGCCTGGCCCAGATCCAGCATAAGGGCCGCTGCACTCGGCAGGGTATCGACCACCAGCTCGGCGTGACGCCAGACCACTTGCACCGGGGTATCCAGCCCTTCCCAGTGAACCGAGGTGCGCAGGATGTCGTGCCGAGCCACGACCGTCTGCAGTGCCAGGGCGAAGGCATCGAGCCTTTCGCGGTCTGCAAAGGCGAACTCCACACGCATGACGTAAGGGTCACCGTGAGTCGCCGTGACGTGGTGATACAGAATGCCCTGCTGCAACGGTGCCAGAGGATAGATGTCCTGCACATTGGCGGCACCGCCGGGTACGGACCGGACCAACTGATCGATGGCTGCCTGGTCGAGCTCGACCAGGGTCAGCATCTGCGGCGTGATGTAAGTGCAGTCGCCAGGAATGCCGTTTTCGGGAAAGGTTTGCGTGCCACGCCGGGTGGTCAGTGCATCCCCTTGTTCGAGGCGTTCGATCAGAGCCGGTTTGTGTTCGCGCAGGCTGTCCAGCAAGCTTTTATCCGTCAGCGCGCGGCGATTGCCCTGCACCGCCAGTTGACCGTCCTTGACCGTCAGGTGGATGCCGTGAGCCTTGAGTGTCGCCAAAAGTTCGTTGATGCTCACAGGATGATCTCCATGTTCTCTGTGATAGCTGCGTAGCCCGCCAGCGTTGGGTGTTCGAACAGCGCGCGGACGTCGGCTTCAAGCCCTTCCTGACGCAAGCGTGCGGTCAGGCTGACGGCCAGGAGCGAATGGCCACCCAGTTCGAAGAAATTGTCGTGACGGCCCACGTGCTCGACACCCAGCAGTTCGCTCCAGAGGTCGGCGAGCAGGGTTTCCATCTCACCTTCAGGGGCTTCATAGGGACGGGATAACAGCGCGTCGGTCCCCGGAACCGGCAGCGCCTTGCGATCCAGCTTGCCGTTAGGGCTCAGCGGCCATGCATCCAGGTGTACGTAAAGCGCGGGGACCATGTAGTCCGGCAGGTGCTTGCGGACCTCGTCACGCAACGCCTCGACGGATTGCTGTGCGCCGGTGTAATACGCCACCAGCCGTTGACCGCCCGGCTGCTCGTTGCGCACCAGCACCACTGCCTGCTGAATACCGGGGTGGCGGATCAGGCAGGCTTCGATGTCTCCGGGTTCGATACGCAGCCCGTTGATTTTCACCTGATCGTCGTTGCGCCCCAGGAACTCCAGGTTGCCATCTGCTTGCTGGCGGACCAGATCGCCACTGCGATAGAGCCGATCACCGTCGACAAACGGGCTATTGATGAAGCGGTCGGCCTGTTGTTGCGGCAGGTTGAGGTAGCCACGGGTGACACCGGCACCGCCAATGTGCAGGTGACCGATCACGCCTTGTGGCACCGGCTGGTCATGCGCATCCAGCACGTACAGACGTGTATTGCTGATCGGGCGACCGATCGGCAGTGTCGTTTCCGGCAACGGCATGTGCGGGTCCAGCGTCCAGACGCTGCAATCCACGGTGGTTTCCGTCGGCCCGTAAACGTTGTGCAGGCGCGCCCACGGGAGGCGTTGACGTACCTGCTCGGCCAATGCGGCCGTCAGCTCGCCGCCGCCGCAAACGATATCGGTCAGGCTGTGGCACTGGGCACTGTCGGGCAGCTCAAGGAATTGCTGGAGCAGTACCGGGACGAACTGCACCACACTGACGTGCCGTTCACGGATCAGGCGAGCGAGATACGCCGGATCACGCTGCCCATCGGGACGCGCGAGCACCAGCGGCAAGCCACTGCACAATGGCCAGAAGATTTCCCAGACTGATGCGTCGAAACTGATCGGCGTCTTGTGTAGCAGCGCGCCATGCGGTGTTGCAGGGCATAGCAATGAACCCCACTGAACCAGATTCGCCACGTTTCGATGCTCGACCATCACCCCTTTGGGCGTGCCGGTCGAACCGGATGTGTAGATGACATAAGCCAGATGATGCGACGTCAGACCGCGCACTTCAGGGTTTTCGATGCGTTGCGCGTTCCAGGTGGTGCTATCGATATCGATGCGCAGCGCTTGCTCACCTTCGAGCAGCGCGCCGGTTGAAGCCTGCACCAGCAACACGTTCGGCGCGCTGTCTTTGAGCATGTAGTGCAGGCGTTCGCGCGGGTAGCCCGGGTCGAGAGGCACGTAAGCCCCGCCCGCTTTGAGGATTGCCAGCAGCCCCATGATCATGGACGCGCCACGTTCGACGCAAATCGCCACACGGTCGTCAGGTTTTACGCCCAGGTCGACGAGATGATGGGCCAGTGCATTGGCCTGCTCGTTGAGTTCACGCCAGGTCAACTGCACGCCTTCGGCCAGAACGGCGACTGCTTGAGGTGTGCGGGCAACCTGGGCCTCGAACAGACCTTGCAGGGTGTGTTTCAAATTGTGATCGGTGGCTGTGGCATTGAAGCCTTCGAGCAATTGCTGACGCTCACGGGCTTCAAGCACTGGCAAACTCAGTAACGGCAGATCGGGCTGAGCGTCCAGCGCATCGACCAGACCCGTCAGCGTCTGCTGCATGTAACCGCAGATACGCTGGGCTCCTACCTGAGGGGCCACGGTGACGGACAGGCGCAGAGACTCGCCCAGATCGTCGACATTGAGGCTCAGCGGGTAATTGGTGTGTTTCTCACTGGCCAGAATCTCCAGCCCGCTCCAGGCATCATGCTGTGCGTCCTGTCGCGCCTGCCCGGCGCTGTGCCGATAGTTGAGGATGGCACTGAACAGTGGCGACGAGGTGCCAATGCCGCTAAACCGTTGGGCCTGTGCCAGAGACGCATGTTCATGCCCCAACAGTGCCGCGAGACGGGCATGCGTAGCGCGTGCAGCGTCCCGGACGCTGACATGATTCAGATCCACCCGCACCGGCAGGGTATTGATGAACATGCCCATACCGCGATCCGCCCCGGCACCGCCTTGCAGACGCCCGAGCAGGACCGTACCAAACACCACGCGGTCGTTGCCGGTGGCTGCCGCCAGAACCCGACCCCAGGCCAGGTGGAACAGGCTGGCGACACTGACGCCCAGTTGCCGTGCCTGACTGCGCAGGCGTCGAACCAGCTCGTCGGGCAGTGTTTGCTGGTTTTCCTCGATGCGGCTTCCATCGCCCTGTACGTCGCGAAGACCGAAAGGCAGGGTAGGCTCGTCGATATCGCCCAGCTCTTCGCGGAAGTAGGCCTCGTGCTCGGCCTCGCTGACGCCCAGGCGTGCCTGGGCCACGTAGTTACGGTAGGGAACGGCAGGCTGCGTGGTGTCAGGGTCGCCGCGCAAGTGGCTGAGTATCTCCTCGCGCATAACCTCAAGCGCTGTGGCGTCGACGACGATGTGGTGAAACAGCAGCGTGGCAGAAACACTGTCACAGGACGGATTCAGGCTGTAATCCAGACGAATCAGCGGCGCCTGACCAAGGTCCATCGGCGCCGGGCTGGCCTGATCGGCCACTTTTTCGACACGCAACTGCGCCTGCCGCCACACCACCTGCTGGGGGGCTTCCAGGCCCTCCCAAATCACGGCCGTGCGAAGGCTGTCGTGGCGCGCGATGACTTTGTTCAACGCCGCGGCAATGGTTTGCAAGCGCTCCATACTGTCGAAGTTCAAGCGCAACTGCAGCAGGTAAGGGTCGTTCTGCTGCGCGGTCAGGTTGTGGTAAAGAATGCCTTCCTGCAGCGGCGCCAGCGGATAGATTTCCTGCACGTTGCCTGCACCGCCCGGCACGGTCGCCACCACGCGGTCGATGGCCGCCTGATCGAGACGCGTCAGGCTCAGCATGTCTGGGGTGATGCGAGTGCAGCCAGCGGGCACGTTATTGGCCGGCACGACAATTTCCCGCCCGGTACCGACCGACGCTGCCAGTGCGGCCACATTCGGTTGACCGAGCAGCACGCGCACATCGGCATTCAGACCGGCATTGCGCATGAGCTCCACCAGGTTGACCGCAAGCAGCGAATGACCGCCCAGCTCAAAGAAGTTGTCATGACGCCCTACCCGTTCCACACCGAGCACCTGGGCCCAGAGGCTGGCAATGATGACCTCGGTTTCGCCCTGCGGGGCTTCGTAGAGGGTGGCCGTCAGATCGCAAAGCTCAGGGTCGGGCAAGGCGCGGCGGTCGAGTTTGCCGTGACTGGTCAGCGGCAACGTGTCCAGGCACATGAACGCCAGCGGCACCATGTAGCCGGGCAACAGATCCAGCAGCGCCTGACGCAGCACGTCCGGCTCCACGGCAGACGCCTCGGTGAACCAAGCCAACAGACGCCCGTTACGCACCAGCACCACCGCGTCTTTGACACCAGGCTGGCTGGCGAGCGCCGTCTCGATCTCGCCCAGTTCGATGCGAATGCCACGAATCTTGACCTGTTCGTCGTTGCGGCCTACGTAATCCAGCGTGCCATCGGCATTCCAGCGCACCAGGTCGCCACTGCGATACATCCTGGCCTGACTGTGCGCACTGAACGGATCGCTGATAAAAAGCGCTTGCGTCAACTCCAGTCGATTCAGATAGCCACGAGCAACGCCTGCACCACCGATGTAAAGCTCACCCACCACCCCGACAGGCACCGGCTGAAGTTGCTCGTCCAGCACGTACAGACGGGCGTTGGCGACAGGCCTGCCAATGTGCAAGGCGGCGCCGGGAAATACGCGTCCGGAAGTGACCAGGATGGTGGTTTCCGTCGGGCCGTAATTGTTGATCACGTCGAAACCGGGGTCTTTGTCAAACTGACGCAGCCGATCTCCGCCCGTCAATAACGTGCGCAAGGTCGGGTGCTGACGCGCTCGGCCGAACGCCTGCTCGGCCACTGGTGTGGGCAGGAAACTGACTTGTAGAGGCTGCTCCAGCCACCAGTCGAGCAGCTCGTCGACAAATTCGTTGCTCACGTCGGCAGGGGGCAAATGCAACACCCCACCGGCATAGAGGGTGGGCCAGACTTCCCAGGCCATCGCATCGAAGCCAAAGCCGGCCATGCTGCTGGTACGGCTGCCCACCTGAAGGTCGAACGCCTGGCAATGCCACTGCACCAGATTGGTCAGGGTGCGGTGTTCAACCATGACGCCTTTCGGCTGGCCGGTGGAGCCCGAGGTGTAGATGACATAAGCCAGATTGCCCTCGCGAAGGCCCGCTACGTGGGGGTTGCCTTCAGGCGCTTCGTGCCAGGTGCTGTGGTCCAGGTTCACTTGAAACACATCACCCACCAGATGGGCCGTCGAATCTTCCGTCATTACGGCACGAGGCGCGCTGTCTTCCAGCAAAAACGCAATACGGTCGGGCGGGTAGACCGGGTCTACCGGAACGTAAGCCGCTCCGGCCTTGAGGATGGCGAGCATGCCTACCAGCCGGCCCGGTCCACGACTCAGGCACAGGGCGATTCTTTCATCGGGCTTCACGCCAAGGCCGATCAGATGGTGCGCGAGACGGTTGGCCGCGTTGTTGAGTTCGGCGTAGGTCAGGGCATATTCACCCTGAATGACCGCCTCGACCTGCGGGTGGCTGGCAGCCCGGGACTCGACATACGCATGCATCGTCAGGCCGTCAGAAACCCTGCCTGTGTTGGCATTGGAGCTGGTCAGCAGTCGGTCGCGCTCTGCGGTGTCAAGAATCGACAGGCGTTGCAGTGGCTCAGGCAACGCCTGTTCGAGCGACACCACCAGGCCCGCCAGCGCGTTAAGCATCCAGCCTGCGATGCGCTCGGCGCCCATGCCTTGCCGGGACAGCACATGCATGTCAAAACCGTCGCCCAGGTCATCCACGCTCAGGGTCAGCGGGTAGTTGCTGCGCACTTCACCGCCCAGCACGCGTACGCCTTGCCACACTCCTTCGCCATCGCGAGGACGCACGCCGGCGCTGTGACGATAGTTGAGCAACGCGCTGAACAGTGGCGAGCCTGAGGCTACGCCGCTGCAACGTTGAGCCAGCACCAGCGAGGCGTGCTCATGGGCAATCAGGGCTGACAGCCGGGTATGCACGGCTTTGACGGCATGGCGGGCGCTGCGGGTGGTATCGACACGCAGCGGCAAGGTATTGATGAAAACCCCGAGCGCATGATCGGCACCCTCGCCGCCCTGCATGCGGCCCAACAGCACGGTGCCGAACACCACGTCACGACGGTTGGCGATCACGCCCAGCACACGCGCCCAGGCAGTGTGCATCAAGCTTGCCGCGCTGACGCCCAACTGCCGGGCCTGCTCGCGCAGACGCAGCGCCAGATCGGCGTCGAGTACCCGTCGGGCCTGCTCTATGTCACCGCCATCGGAACGCACGTCCTGCACCCCGAACGGCAAGGTGGGTTCATCAACGTCACCCAGCATGTCGCTGAAAAACGCTTCGTGCCGTGCCTCATCGTTGGCCATGCGTACATGTGCAACGTAGTTACGGTAAGGCACCGGCTCGGTCAGCGCCGTCTGCGGATCAAGCAGCAGCGCGCCCATTTCCCGGGTGACGATCTCCATCGCGGCGTTGTCAAGCACCATGTGATGGAACAACAGGACAGCCGCCACCTCGCCATTGTCCGGGTCTTGGGTATGGACCAGCCGCATCAACGGTGCCTGAGACAGATCAACGCGATGATGACGGGCATCGAATCGCTGATGCAGACGATCCATGACGCTGGCCCCGGTGTTTTCTTCAGCGCCCCCGTCGGCGTCGAGACTGACGGACCGCACGACCAGATCGGCCTTGCGCCAGACCACCTGCTGTGGATGCTCAAGCCCCTCCCAGACGACGGCGGTGCGCAAAATATCGTGGCGATCAATGACCTTTTGCAGTGCCTCGGCCCACGTGTGCAGACGCACCAGGCTGTCGAAGGCCAGGCGCCATTGCAGCAAGTAGGGGTCGCCCTGCGCGGCAGACAGATGGTGGTAGAGAATCCCTTCCTGGAGCGGTGCCAAAGGATAGATTTCCTGCACGTTGGCAGCACCGCCCGGCACGCTGGCGACGATACGATCGATGGCCGGCTGATCCAGACGGCTCAGGCTCAGCATGTGCGGGGTGATGCGTTCGCAGCCCGGTGGCACCGCATTGGGCGGAACCGCAAACGCACGCGCATCGTCTTTGCTTGCTGCCAACGCGGCAATGGTGGGTTGCGACAGCAGCACATGCACATCAGCGTTCAGGCTGGCCGCGCGCAAACGCTCGACCAGCTTGATGGCCAGCAACGAATGACCGCCCAGCTCGAAGAAATTGTCGTGGCGTCCTACTCGCTCCACGCCCAGTACCTGCGCCCAGACAGCGGCCATAGCGATTTCAGCCTCACCGACGGGCGCCTCGTAAGCGTGACCGAGCAGATACGCCGGGTCCGGGTCGGGTAATGCACGACGGTCCAGCTTGCCGTTGCCCGTCAGTGGCAGAACATCAAGCCGGGTGAAGGCTCGCGGCACCATGTACGCAGGCAATCTGGCCCGCAGAGCTTGCCGAAGGTCATCCGTGTCGACCGCTGTCGTGTCGGTGAACCAGGCCAGCAGGTGTTCGTCGCGCACCAGCACCACGGCCTCCTTGACGCCCGCCTGGCTGGCGATGACCGCTTCGATTTCACCGGGCTCGATGCGCATGCCACGAATCTTGATCTGGTCGTCGTTGCGGCCCTGGTATTCCAGGGTACCGTCGGCATTCCAGCGCACCAGATCGCCGCTGCGGTACATGCGCGCCTGCGGTTTTTTGCTGAAAGGATCGGCCAGGAAACGCTCTTCAGTCATTTGCGGCCGGTTCAGATAGCCTCGGGCGACGCCCGAACCGCCGATGTACAGCTCGCCCGTTACACCGACCGGCATTGGCTGAAGTCGCTCATCCAGCACGTAAATATGCGTGTTAGCGATGGGACGACCAATGTGCAGCGTCGCATTGGCTCGCACTTCACCTGACGTGGCAACGACCGTGGTTTCGGTGGGACCGTAGTTATTGACGACTGCGTAACGTCGGTTTTCAGCGAACTGACGAAGACGGTCGCCCCCGATCAGCAGCGTGCGCAGGGTCGGATGGTCTTCGTCGAGGCTGAAGGCGTACTCGGCGATAGGCGTAGGCAGGAAGCTGACATCAAGGGGCTGGGCGCGCCACCAGCGCAACAGGGCGTCGATGTCTTCGCCGCCTTCCTGAACAGGCGCCAGATGCAGGGTCGCGCCCGCACACAGGGTTGGCCAGACCTCCCAGGCCATCGCATCGAACCCGAACCCCGCCAGACACGAGGCATGCCCGCCTGCGCCCAGCTTGAACGCTTCGCAATGCCAGTCCACCAAATTGGCAAGCATCCGGTGCTCCACCATGACGCCTTTGGGCTGACCCGTGGACCCGGAGGTGTAAATCACGTACGCCAGATGGTGACTGCCCAGTGCAACAATATCTGGGTTGGTGTCGGAGCCGCGATCCTCATGGCAACCGTCCAGCTCAATGATCATCTGCGTCAGGGCTGGCAGGCGCTCACGCAGGTTCGCACGCGTCAGAACAGCCACCGGGGCACTGTCGTTCAACAGATAAGCCAGTCGCTCGCGTGGATGGGCCGGGTCGATGGGCACATAGGCCGCGCCTGCCTTCAGTACAGCCAGCAGGCTGACTACGGTGTCCAGCCCACGCCGGGAAACCACGGCCACACGGTCGTCCGCACCGATGCCCGTCTCTATCAGACGCTGAGCAAGGCTGTTGGCGCTGCGGTTGAGCTGTCGATAGGTCAGGCTCTGCCCGTCAAAGACCGCCGCCACGGTATCCGGGCACATGAGGGCATACTGCTCGATGCGCCGATGAATCAGCTGCTCGCTTGCACACGCCACACGGGTGTCGTTCCAGCGCTCCAGTTGACGATGTTCGGCAGGCGTCAGTAAATCGAAGCCTTCGGCGTGAAGCGTGGGGGTTTCCAGCGCCTGCTCGATGATCTGCAACACACGCTCGCCAATCGCTTGGGCTTCAGCGTCATCGAACCACGCGCGGTGATGAACCACGTGTAGCCATGCCTGATCGCTGAACCGATTGGTGCGCAGGTGAACGGCCAGCGGAGTGGCCTCATACCCGTTGGACACCTTCACGGCATGCGCCTGAGCATCGCCGAAACGGTGGTCATGGTCGTCCTGCTCGTAGGACACCGAGACCTCAAACAGCTGCGCCCGGTCCTCACGGGAGACGCCCAGGGTGCGATTGAGTTCGCTCAACGGGAAACGCTGGTGGCGAAAGTCACGCTTGAGGCTGTCACGCACGTTCGTGACCAGCGTTGTGAAATCCAGACCCTGCGCAAAGGCCATGCGCACTGCGCTGACCTGAGCGAAATGCCCCAGCGTGGCTTTGAAGCGGGCGCCGGTGCGATTGAGCAGCGGCAGCCCCACCACCCAGTCGTCACGTTGTGCAGTGCGGGTGAAGTAGATATGCAGGGCAGCCAGCAAAACATGGAACGCTGTGGCACCACAGCGCTCGGCGAATTGGTTCATGCGCACGTGTAATGCAGTTGGAAAGGCCTGTACCGAACTGTGGGACGGCGCGGGGTCGGTCGATCTGCGGTTGTGGTAACGGGACACCAGCAGTGGCTCCGGCAGATCCCGGTACTTTTCCTGCCAGTAGGCCTTGTCACGGGCGTAGCGAGGTGAGTCGTGGTAACGCGCGTCGTCATTGATGAAATCGCGGTACGACGGCCCCTGAAAATCGAGGCTGCTGCCCTGCGAAAGCGCGGTGTAGTGCTCGGCCAGCGACTTGAGGAGTTGCCCAAAGCCCCAGCCGTCCAGGATCAGGTGATGGGCCTGAATGCCCAGCCAATACTGATTCTCGTCCAGGCGTACCAGACAAAAGCTAAACAGCGGGCTGCCATCCAGCGCATAAGGCCGCTGCATCCGCTCGCTTATCAATCGCTCTGCGACCTCGATGCACTCGGGATGCTTGCGCAGATCGTGCATCGGTACGGACACCGGCATGAAGTCGGCGTAACGCTGCATGGGCAAGCCATCGAGGCCAGCACCTGGCAACAACACGGTGCGCAAGCCATCATGGGCCGCCACAAGCTGTTCAACCGCTCGCTGCATCCGTTCAGGATCGAGGTGGCCGACCAGCTTGACGTAGCCGCCGACATTATAAAGAGGCGAATCACCACAACTGATCTGGTCGAGCCAGATGTCACGTTGGGCAGCGGTCAGGGGGAACAGGTCGACGGCCGACATGGCTCAAGATCCTTCTTGGCAAATAAGTCGGGAATTGAAGCATTGGCCTATTGCCAGTGTCTGTCCCATTTAACCCGGACGCTGGCTCATGGCCATCACTCGTAGACTAGCCGTAGACGCTACGCGCCCTCCGGGGGATGATCCCCGATACAACGCGCGCAGGCTTTAGTTGCACCACGTCATGAACGAGGTACAAATCCTGTCCCTGTTTTCTACTACAGACGTCCGATAGAACCTTCGGTTGAATACCCTTGGCTAGCCTTACACCCGTTGTTACCCAGCGAGGAATCAATACCGGACCCTCTACGCTGGGTCAGAATCAAGGAGGACGACAGATGAAACAGACACGCGCGCCGAATGCCGGCCATGACCCCCGCTTCTATCTGCAACTGGGTGAACTGGTTTCAAGCACAGGCAGCTCGTCCTTTGCCGAACAGATGCTGCAGCTCGTTGACTCCCGTGTCCCCGTCCAGGGTCTTGATCTAAGCGAGTGGACACTTGACGTAGCACAATCGCGGGTCGATCAGATCACCCGCCTTGGCGGTGCAGGTCTGCAACACGATATCTGTGCGTCTGACTCCCTGCGCCAGTCGCTCTTGCAAAGCATCGTCCACATGGAGGACTCGTTGCTTGTACAAACCAGCACGCCGGTCAGCCAGAAATATCCACGACGCAATGTGCATGCGTGCAGCCTGGTGTCCAGCCGTGGCGACCTGCGACGAATCATCTGCTTCTATCGTCTCGCAAGCGCGAAAGCGTTCTCGTTGAGTGAGTTGTCCATGCTCAAGAGTTTGTCGGACACTCTGCTGCCACTGGTGGAGCACCATGCGCAGCTGCTTGCACAGGTGGGCACCGAGAAGATGGAATCGGAACCCGGGTCGCTGGACGAAGCCTTTAGCGGACGCTTGGCGCAGGACGCAATCACACTGTCTGCCCGTGAGCAGGAGGTGTGCCTGGGCTTGCTGACCGGCGGTTCTGTCGCGGAGATGGCACGCCGACTGAACGTCAAGAACAGCTCGGTGGAAACCTACCTGAAGCGTGCGACCGCAAAGCTTGGTGTCAGTGGTCGCCACAGCCTGGCGAGATGGATGGCAGGCCCATGAGCCAGACGTATTTGCGGCACTGATCAAAGGAAAGGGCCATGACGCATCAGCGCATGGCCCTTTTTCATGATCTGGTGCTTATCAGTTCAAGCGAAATGCAATCACGCTATCGCCCAGCGTCGTGCCAAGGGATCCGTGGCCGCCAGCGGAAATGATCACGTACTGCTTGCCATCACTGCCGGTGTAGGTCGAAGGCGTGGCCTGCCCGCCCGCCGGCAACTCGTACTGCCAAAGCAGCTCGCCGGTGTTCACGTCATAGGCACGGATAAAGTTGTCGGCCGTTGCACCCTGAAAGATCACGCCGCCCGCGGTGATCAACGGACCGCCATGCGCCACCATGCCCATCGGGAAGCCGATCGGAAAACGGTCTGCCATGAAACTGGTCTTCAGGTTCTTGGTCGTGCCGACCCGACGTGTCCACTCGGTCTTGCCGGTGTTCAGGTCCACGCCCACCATGCTGCCCCACGGCGGCGCGTTGCAAGGGATGCCCAGGCCTGATGCCAGCCGCGAGATGCGGATGGCGTAATCGCCGTTGAAGTTCTCGTTCCAGTACGGCTTGCCATCCTTGGTGAACAGGCGTTTGTCCTGCTCCTGTGCGGGGCGCTTGATCAGGTTGTAGATGTAGGCCAGACGCACAGGGGTCGCCACCAGAACCTGCCGGTCCGGATCGACAGCCACCGAACCCCAGTTGAACACGCCGATATTACCGGGGTAAATCAGCGAGCCCGACTCAGTGGCCGGTGTCCACGGATTGCCGTCGTAGTGCAGCGTATTGAAGGTGGTGCGGCACGCCATTTGATCGAACGGCGTTACGCCCCACATCGATTTTTCGGTCAGGGGCGGCGGAATGAAATGGATGCTTGAAACCGGCTGTGTTGGCGCAAAACGCTCACCCGGCACGCCGCCGGTGGTGGAAACCTTGACCTGATCCACTGGCATGATCGGCTCACCCGTCAACCGATTGAGCACAAAGATGTTGCCCACCTTGGTCGGCAACAGCAGCGCGGGTTGCTGGCTGCCCGGCTTGCCCAGATCAAGCAGCGAGGGTTGAGAGGGATTGTCCCGGTCCCACAAATCATTGTTGGAGGTCTGAAACTTCCATTTGAATGCGCCGGTTTTCAGATCCAGCGCCACCAGTGCGTCACGCAATTGCTCGGTATTGCTTTTCGGATCGCGACGCGTGCCGGTTTCGTCAGGCGAAGCATTGCCGAATGGCACATACACCAGGCCGTTTTTCAAGTCGGCACTCAGCGTGGCCCATGCCACGGGGGTGTCCTGCGCATAGACGTGCTCCGCCGAAACAGGCGCGGTGTCTTGCGGGTTTTCGGGATCGAAGTTCCAGACCAGTGCGCCGGTGACCGCGTTGTAGGCGCGAATCACGCCAGACGGATTACCCTGGTCATAACCGTTGTCCATCACCGAACCACCGAGCACGATGAGATCGCCCGCCACCAATGGCGCAGCAGTCTGCATCAGCGCGTGAGGGCGAATCTGGCCCATGTTGTTGCGCAGATCGACCACGCCCCCGGTGCCAAAATCGCCGCAAAGCTTGCCGGTGTCGGCGTCGAGCGCGACCAGTCTGGCGTCGGCGGTCGCCATGATGATGCGTTTTTCGCACTGCGCTGGCGAGGCTGTCTGACCGGCTGGCGCTGCGTAGTAGCTGACACCACGGCAGGTCTGATGCTGCTGCAGGTAAGACCGGGTTTTCTCCGGCGTGTATTTCCAGTCCAGCTTGCCGGTTTCCGGGTTCAGGGCATGCACTTCGTTATGGGGTGTGCATACATAAACGCGATTATTGACCTTCAACGGCGTGGCCTCGAAGGTGTACTCACCGGCATCCTTGTCCGCGTCACGCAGATCACCGGTGTGGTATTCCCAGGCCCGCGACAGTTTGCCGATGGTCTGCGGGTTGATCTGATCCAGGCTTGAGAACCGCTGACCACTCGGGGTGCCGCCGTAGGCCACCCACTCATTGCCGGCGACCTCGGCGCTGCGTGAAGCGGTCGAAGTGCCGATCTGGCCTTTCACTGCATAGGGGTCGTAGAACATCAGCGCAATGACGATCAGCGCCATGATGCCAACCGTCGCGCCCAGAAAAGGGTGAAACCCGCGATTGCTACCGGTATGACTGCGCGACAGCGGGCGCACGATCCACGGCATTGCCAGCCAAAAACCGATCAGTGCGAACAGGTCACCTCGAGGAATCCACTGCCACTTATCGAAACCGACTTCATAGACGATCCAAAGTAGTACTCCCCACATCAACAGCGCGTAGAGGGTCAGCGCTGATTTACGTTTCAGGAACACCAACACCGCGGTAGCCAGCACGCCCAGGGCGATCACTGAATAGGCCGGGGAGCCTCCCACTGCTACCAACTGGGCTCCCATATATAGCAGCGCAATGCTCAGTATCGCCATCACGATACCTGTCGCTCTTAAAATCATCGTCCTTGTCCTGTCTTGTTATGTGATGAAACCGTGTGTTGGACGCGTGTCCGGGTAAGAACCGCGCAACCTTCGCAATTGAAGGCTCGTCCTTGTGGGATCGGTTCGTAGCAAAGAAGCGAACCGGGTCATAGACCGGGGCCGCGATGAAAGATGTCGGTGTGCCAAGGCTTCGCCGCAAGGGCGCGCGGGACCCACGCCTTTAGTTGTCTGACGACATACCTGTTCAGCACTAGGTGCAGTAAAGCGGTTTATAGTCGTCTTGGCAACACTCAGCCGCCTGGGTCAGCCTCTGCGGGTCGCATCGTCCAGCGCCAGGATGGTGTGCGCGTTGGTCACAGTAGTAGCGAGGGTGTTGATGACACCGGAACGCAACGCGCCCAGCGTCGCCGCCGCCTTGGTGTTTTCGCTGGCGATGGCTACTACGTCTGGAATGCGAAACAGTTCCTGCACCGTCAGCCCGATCACCCTGCCCTGAATGGCATTGATCGCAGGCTTGCCGTGAATGTCGATGAAGTCGTAGCCCATCATGTCGCCCACCGTGCCGGACAACCGCGCCTGGGCGATTTCCTGCGGCGAGAACCAGCCCATGCGCACCATGTTGCTGTTCTCGCTCATGTCGCCAATGCCGATCAGGGCAATGTCTGCGCGACGAGCACGGTCCAGGGTAGAGCGCACGGTATCGTTATTGATCAGCACCCCGCGCAGTTCAGGATTGGCGACCAGTGCAGGCGCATACAGGCTTTCGCTTTCACCCCCAAAGCGCAGCGCCAGACGCCGGCAGATATGATCGGGGTTCATGTACTCACCCGCCTTGAGCGAGCCACCGATGGCGCAGACAAACGTGCAATTGCGCGTGACGGGCAAAAATACATTGTCCGCGACCGCACCGACATTTCGGCCCATGCCCACAGCGACGATCATGCCGTCGCCCAGGGTTTTATTCAGGTAGTTGGCCACCAGGCTGGCAACCGCCGAGCGTTGGGTATCGGGGTCGCTGTGATCGACTGCAATCAGGGCGCGGTCCAGCTGAAAACGCTCGACCAGCGCCTGCTCGAGTTCGTTGTTCATCGCCGGATGCTGCAGCACACGCACTTCGACAATGCCTTCGTCGCGTGCGCGCTTGAGCAAACGACTGACTTTTGCGCGGGACAGGTCGAAACGTTTGGCAATGGCTTCCTGAGTGACGTTCTCGAGGTAATAAAGCATTGCGACCTCGGTCATCAGATCGATGTCACTGGCCATGCGCTGGTTACTGTCACTCATGTGGACGGGCTTCCGTTTCGACGTCAAAGGCGCATTCTCCCTACTCCCGGCCCCCTGCGTCCACTACTGATGCCCGTCGCGCTCGATGGCGCTGATGCGGTCGACCTTGGCACCCGAGCGCGCCGCTTCGAACTCCGACTCCAGGAACGACTTGACGATGCTTTTCGCAAGCTCCGCGCCAATCACCCGCGCACCGATGGACAGAATCTGCGCGTCATTGCTCTTGCGTGCCCGCTCTGCCGAATAGGTGTCGTGAGCCTGCGCCGCGCGAATGCCCAGCACTTTATTGGCAGAGATCGCCATGCCGATTCCCGTGCCGCACACCAATATGCCCAATCGCTGCTGCCCGGCATTGATGGCGGTCGCCACGGCAAGGGCAATGTCCGGATACAGCACCGGGGCCGTTGAGTGGGTGCCGAAGTCGGTTACGGGGTGACCAAGCGCTTCGATGTGCCGCTTCAACAACTCCTTGAGCTCATAACCCGCTTCATCGCATCCGATAGCCACCGGAAAAAGTGTGTTCATGGCGTTTGGCTCCACTGCCGGGTCACTTATGACTGACCAAATGTTCAATCGGTGAAATTCCGATCAGTTATTTCTCAGATATTCACGCAATCCTGTCAAGCATGTTTTGGAGCGACATTCAAACGCGCGCTTAAAAACCCACTATTACGCAGCAATACGGGGGATTAAAAAATATCAAGGAAAGACATTGACTGAACAGAATTTCATTTGATACACATATGCTCACTGAGCCACACCAGTGCACCTAATAAGAATTCACAGCACGAGGACACGCCAATGGCCACGCCATTACTGCTCCAGGCTGAACACGTCGCCAAGGCCTACGCGGGCATTCCTGCCCTGCGTGATGGTCGCCTATCGTTGCGCGCAGGCAGTGTTCACGCGCTGTGCGGCGGTAACGGCGCAGGCAAATCCACCTTCCTCAGCATCCTCATGGGCATCACTCAGCGTGACGCAGGCTCCATTCTGCTCAACGGCCATCCGGTGCAGTTCAACCGACCCGGCGATGCACTGGCAGCGGGTATCGCGATGATCACCCAAGAGCTTGAGCCCATCCCGTACATGACCGTCGCCGAAAACATCTGGCTGGGCCGCGAGCCTCGCCGGGCCGGTTGCATCGTTGACACGCGTGAGCTCAACCGGCGCACTCGCCAACTGCTTGAAAGCCTGGAATTCGAGGTCGAGGCCACCAGCCCCATGCATCGCCTGAGCGTGGCGCAGATTCAACTGGTGGAAATCGCCAAGGCCTTCAGTCATGACTGCGAAGTCATGATCATGGATGAGCCCACCTCGGCCATCGGCGAGCGCGAAGCGCAAACGCTGTTCAAGGCGATTCGACGCTTGACCGCCCGAGGGGCCGGCATCGTCTATGTCTCGCACCGACTCAGCGAGCTGGCGCAGATTGCCGATGACTACACCATCTTCCGTGACGGAGCCTTCGTCGAAACCGGCCGCATGGCCGATATCGATCGGGCGCATCTGGTGCGCGGCATCGTCGGTCAGGAGTTGACGCGCATCGACCACAAGGTGGGGCGCGAATGCGCTGCAGAGTGCTGCCTGAACGTGGACGGCTTGAGTCGCCACGGCGAGTTCCAGGACATCAGCCTGCAATTGCGTCAGGGCGAGATCCTCGGCATCTACGGTCTGATGGGTTCCGGGCGAAGCGAATTTCTCAATTGCATTTATGGGCTGACCATACCCGACTCAGGCACCGTCACTTTGCAAGGCAAGCCCATGCCGGTAGGCCTGCCGAAGGCGACGATACGCGCGGGCATGTCTCTGGTGACTGAAGACCGTAAGGACAGCGGCCTGGTGTTGAGCAGCAGCATTCTCTCCAACATCGCCCTGTCGGCGTACAACCGATTGTCGAACTGGTCGCTGATCGATGCGCGCAAGGAAACCCGACTGGCCGAAGACATGGTCAAACGCCTGCAGATCAAGACCACGTCACTGGACCTGCCCGTGGCCTCCATGAGCGGCGGCAACCAACAAAAAGTAGTCCTGGCCAAATGCCTGTCCACCGAGCCCGTTTGCCTGCTGTGCGATGAACCGACCCGGGGCATCGACGAAGGCGCCAAACAGGAGATTTATCACTTGCTGGACCAGTTCGTGCGAGCCGGTGGCGCTGCCATCGTGGTGTCGTCGGAAGCGCCAGAGCTGTTGCGCCTGAGTGACCGTATTGCCGTCTTCAAGGCCGGAAAGCTGGTGACCATCAGCAGCGACACCGACCTTTCCCAGGAAGCCCTGTTGAGTCTTGCCTCATGAATGCCAAAACCGTGACCGCGCCCGTTACCGCCGCACCCCGAAGCCGCCTGCGTCTGTCTCTGGATCGCTTCGGCCTGCCGCTGGTGTTCATTCTGCTGTGCCTCGTGATGGCGTTCTCCAGCGAATACTTCATGACCTGGCGCAACTGGATGGACATCCTGCGCCAGACCTCCATCAACGGCATTCTTGCAGTCGGTATGACCTACGTGATCCTGACCAAGGGCATCGACCTCTCGGTCGGCTCGATTCTGGCGTTCGCCGGACTGTGCAGTGCGCTGGTTGCGACCCAGGGCTACGGCCTGCTGGCGGCGGTCAGCGCGGGGATGTTTGCCGGTGCGATGCTGGGTGTGGTCAACGGTTTCATGGTCGCCAATCTGTCGATCCCCCCCTTTGTCGCGACCCTGGGCATGCTCAGTATCGCCCGCGGCATGACTTTCATCCTCAACGACGGCAGCCCTGTGACCGACCTGCCCGACGCCTATCTGGCGCTGGGTACCGGGCGAATAGGCCCGATTGGCGTGCCCATCATCATCTTTGCCGTGGTGGCGCTGATTTTCTGGATGGTGCTGCGCTACACCACGTACGGCCGTTATGTGTACGCGGTGGGGGGCAACGAGAAAAGCGCCCGCACCTCGGGCATCGGGGTGCGCAAGGTGATGTTCTCGGTGTACGTGGTTTCCGGGCTGCTGGCGGGCCTTGCAGGGGTGGTGCTGTCGGCGCGCACCACCTCCGCCCTGCCCCAGGCCGGCATGTCGTATGAACTGGACGCCATCGCGGCCGTCGTCATCGGCGGCACCAGCCTATCGGGCGGCACAGGCAGCATCGTCGGCACGTTGTTCGGCGCGTTGTTGATTGGCGTGATCAACAACGGCCTGAACCTGCTCGGCGTGTCCTCCTATTACCAGCAGGTCGCCAAGGGCCTGATCATCGTGTTCGCAGTACTGATCGACGTGTGGCGCAAGAAAAAACGCTAATCGCTTTTCCTCTGAATGAACGACTGACTACAACAATAACGGAGTTCTCATCATGAAATTCGGCACATCCCTAGCCGCTGTCGCGGCGCTCTCCCTGCTCGCCAGCAGTATCACCCTGGCGGCTGACGGCAAGACCTACAAAATAGGCGCTGCGGTCTACGGCCTCAAAGGCCAGTTCATGCAGAACTGGGTTCGCGAGCTTAAACAGCACCCGGCGGTCAAGGATGGCACCGTCCAGATCACTGTGTTCGACGGTAACTATGACGCGTTGACCCAGAACAACCAGATCGAAACCATGATCACCCAGCACTACGATGCGATCATCTTTGTGCCCATCGACACCAAGGCGGGAGTCGGCACTGTGGCTCGGGCGATGGAAAATGACATTCCGGTCATCGCGTCCAACACCCGCGTGGCCGGCACCAAAGTGCCCTACGTCGGCAACGATGACGTCGAGGGTGGACGGCTCCAGGCCCAGGCGATGGTCGACAAGATCAAGGGCAAGGGTAACGTGGTGATCATTCAGGGACCGATCGGCCAGTCAGCGCAGATCGACCGTGAAAAAGGCGAGATGGAAGTCCTGAAGAAACACCCCGACATAAAGATTATCGAAATGAAGACCGCCAACTGGTCACGTGCCGAAGCATTGGCCCTGACCGAAGACTGGCTCAACGCCCACCCCAATGGCGGCATCTCCGGAATCATCGCGCAAAACGACGACATGGCCCTCGGCGCCTTGCAAGCCGTCAAATCCCGTGGCCTGACGCCTGCCGAAGTGCCCGTCACGTCCATCGACGGCATGCCGGATGCCATTCAGGCGGCCAAGAAAAACGAAGTGACCACCTTCCTTCAAGACGCACAGGCCCAATCCCAAGGCGCGCTGGACGTCGCCCTGCGCGCCTTGGCAGGCAAGGATTACAAGCCGCAGTCGGTGATCTGGGAGCGCTACGCCAAGGACGTGAAATGGGGGGATGGCACCGACAAGAACTACATCCTGCCGTGGGTGCCGGTGACTGATGCCAACGCCGATGCGCTCTACCAACAGGTAAGTGGCGGGAAGTAACCCCCTGATACCCATACAGCGCGGGCTCAGGGAGCGAGCTTGCTCGCTCCCACGGAGATGCGTGTACAAGCCCACAACACAGGAGTCATGTTCATGTCTGGATTCTGGAATCAGGCGTTCGACCTTACCGGCAAGTGCGCCGTGATTACTGGCGGGGCCGCCGGGATCGGTCTGGCCTGCGCCAGCCTGCTGGTGGAGCGTGGCGCACGGGTTGCGCTGCTTGACCGGGACCCTGCGGTGGTGGAAGTGGCTGCGAAGCTGGGCGACGGCCATCTTGGCATTGCAGCGGACTTGCGCCAGCTCGATCAGGTGCAACACAGCATTGACCGCATCTTCGATCACTTCAAGCGGCTGGATTACCTGATCAACAGTGCAGGCGTTGCCCTGCTGGACAAGGCTGTCGATGTGACCGAAGACGCCTGGGACACGA
>NZ_RBTP01000045.1 GCF_003702045.1 Pseudomonas viridiflava | reverse complement strand
TTTTACGATCAGCGTCGCTACTGGCCTTCAAGTCGCGTTCGATCCCATACAGCTTGTTGATCAGGTTCAGCGCGATATCGGCACGCCCCGTTTTACCTTTGGGCTGCACTTTCTGTGCTTCAACAAACTTGCGTCGTGTATGCGCCCAGCAGCCTAGACGCTCGACTCCGGTTTGGGCGCCCAAGGCGTTGTAACCGGCGTAATCATTGGTCATCACGTAACCGCGATAACCATCGAGCAGACGCGTTGGCACCTCCTGCGCCCGGCTGGTGGAGTAGTCAAAAAGGATGACCGGCCTATCCGGTGGGCCGCCGGTTTGCACCCACATCCAGGATTGGCTGCTCGGTTCTCGATCTGGTTCTTTCAGCACTTGCACGCGTGTTTCGTCGCAGTGGATGACGCGGCTTTCCAGTAGCCGGTCGCGCATCAAATTCAGCAGCGGCTGGAAGTGTTCGCCGCACTGGATCACCCAGCGAGCCAAAGTCTGGCGCGGGATATCAATACCGTGGCGGCCCAGCACTTTTTCAAAACGGTGCAGCGGTAATCCGTCTACATATTTGGTCGTCAGCAACATCGCGAGAACGCTGGGACTGGCCATGCTCTTTTCAATCAGTTGAGCTGGCTTGTCTGCTGTGACGGGCGCCGTTTCGCAGTCGCGGCAGCCATAGACTTTACGAACATGCTTGATGACCCGGATCTGCATCGGCACGATTTCAAGCTGCTCGCTGACTTCCTCGCCAATGGCGTGTTTGCGGCAGCCGCAGATGCAAATCAGTCCATGCTCGGGAAGTTCGTGGATGACTTCGATGCGCGGCAGGTCGGCAGGCAGTGGCTTGCGTTTGCCACGGCGCTTAGCGGGGGTGACAACCTCTTCTTCAGCGTTTTCGTCGATAGCTTCGACGACGCTTTCGGCTTCGTTGAAGAGCGCCAACTGCGGTGTGGCCGGATCGGCTGTTTGCTCGGACTTGCGTCCGAACAAGCGCTGGCGCAGCAATGCGTTC
>NZ_RBTP01000030.1 GCF_003702045.1 Pseudomonas viridiflava | reverse complement strand
ACGTGCGGATATCGCGCTGAACCTGATCAACAAGCTGTATGGGATCGAACGCGACTTGAAGGCCAGTAGCGACGCTGATCGTAAAATCGGCCGTCACGAACATAGCCTGCCGATACTGGCTCAGTTGAAAAGCTGGATCGATAAGACGCAGCCACAGGTCACTGCTCAGAATGCCCTGGGCAAAGCTATTAGTTACCTCGCCAGTAAC
>NZ_RBTP01000014.1 GCF_003702045.1 Pseudomonas viridiflava | reverse complement strand
CAAGTGCGTGGCGCAGCCACGTATAGGGCTCCTGGCCGTTGGCTTTGGCAGTCTCGACCAGGCTGTACAGTTGAGCACTGGCCGCCGCGCCCTTGGGCGTGTCGCTAAACAGCCAGTTCTTTCTTCCGATCACGAAGGGGCGGATCGCGCGTTCAGCTGTGTTGTTATCGAGCGGCAGGTAGCCTTCCTCAACGTATCGC
>NZ_RBTP01000078.1 GCF_003702045.1 Pseudomonas viridiflava | reverse complement strand
GGCATTTCTGGCGAGCAGTTCCACGGCAGCAAAGCTTCATAATCTTCAAGCGACGAAGCCTGAGGCAGCCGCTCCAGTACGTGGCGCAGCCACGTATAGGGCTCTTGGCCGTTGACCTTGGCGGTCTCGACCAGGCTGTAGATCTTTGCGCTGGCAGTGGCGCCGTTGACGGTATCGCTGAACAGCCAGGCCTTGCGTCCAATGACAAACGGCTTGATCGCTCTTTCGGCCGGGTTGTTGTCGATGGGCAGATAACCCGCTTCGACATAGCGCTCCAGTCGGCTCCAGTTATTCGCCAGATAATGCACCGCCTTGCCTAATGCACTTTGCGGCGTCACCTGGGATTGGGTTTTATCCAGCCAGACTTTCAG
>NZ_RBTP01000006.1 GCF_003702045.1 Pseudomonas viridiflava | reverse complement strand
GGAGCGCGCTTGCCCGCGATGCGACATATCAGGCGGCCCATGAGTGACTGAATGGACGCTGTCGCGGGCAAGCGCGCTCCTACATCTACCCGCATTTCACCAGGTAACGAGCTGTTTCACAGGAGCCCATCAGGCGATGCAACCCGAGCAATTTTCCAGCGCAGTCCTGGATTGGTACGACCGCCACGGCCGACACGATCTGCCCTGGCAGCAAGGCATCACGCCGTATCGGGTCTGGGTGTCGGAAATCATGCTGCAACAGACCCAGGTCAGCACCGTGCTGAACTACTTCGACCGCTTCATGGAGGCCCTGCCCACTGTGCAGGCCCTGGCTGAAGCGCCGGAAGATGAAGTGCTGCACCTGTGGACAGGCCTTGGCTACTACACCCGCGCTCGCAATCTGCAAAAGACTGCCCGCATTGTCGTGGCCGAACACGGCGGCGAGTTTCCCCGCGATGTCGAACAGCTCACCGAACTGCCCGGCATCGGCCTGTCCACCGCAGGCGCCATTGCCAGCCTGAGCATGGGCATGCGCGCAGCGATTCTGGACGGCAACGTCAAACGCGTTCTGGCGCGCTTCACGGCGCAAGAAGGGTATCCGGGCGAGCCAAAGGTCGCCAAGCAATTGTGGGCCACCGCAGAACGCTTCACGCCCCATACCCGCGTGAACAATTACACCCAGGCGATGATGGACCTGGGCGCGACCCTCTGCACCCGCAGCAAGCCCAGCTGCCTGCTCTGCCCGCTTGAACGCGGCTGCCAGGCGCACATGCTGGGCATGGAAACCCGTTACCCGATCCCCAAGCCACGCAAGACCGTGCCGCTGAAACGCACCCTCATGCCGATATTCGCCAACGGCGATGGCGCGATTCTGCTTTATCGCCGCCCGTCCAGTGGGCTGTGGGGCGGTTTGTGGAGCCTGCCGGAACTCGATCACTTCGACGACGTGCAGCATCTGGCAACGCAACATGCGCTGGAGCTGGGCAAGCATCACGAACTGCCCGGCCTGATCCACACCTTCAGCCATTTCCAGTTGAGCATCGAACCCTGGCTGGTACAGGTTCAGGAGTCGGCCGATCACGTGGCCGAGGCCGACTGGCTCTGGTATAACCTCGCCACCCCGCCGCGCCTGGGCCTTGCCGCCCCGGTGAAAAAGCTGCTCAAACGCGCAGCCGACGTATTGAATGCAGGAGAATCGTCATGACCCGCACCGTAATGTGCCGCAAGTACAAAGAAGAACTGCCAGGCCTGGAACGCGCCCCTTATCCGGGTGCCAAGGGCGAAGACATCTTCAACCACGTCTCTCAGAAAGCCTGGGCCGACTGGCAGAAACACCAGACCCTGCTGATCAACGAGCGTCGCCTGAACATGATGAACGCCGAGGACCGCAAATTCCTCCAGACCGAGATGGACAAGTTCCTGTCCGGCGAAGAATACGCCCAGGCCGAAGGCTACGTTCCGCCCGAGAAATAAAGCGTTTCACGCAGTGAAGGTCGTAAGCGTCGGTAATAATTCAATATTTTTTGATAACACGCTTGACGACCTCCTGAAAAACACGTTTAATGCGCCCCGTTGCCCAGATAGCTCAGTCGGTAGAGCAGGGGATTGAAAATCCCCGTGTCGGCGGTTCGATTCCGTCTCTGGGCACCACCTTCCGTTTTCAGGTGATGCCAAGCACACCTGAAAACACCCAAGAAACCCGCCTAGTGCGGGTTTTTTGTTGTCCGGGATTTACCACCGACCACCTGCTCAACCCAACTCAATAACAGTCGATGACTACCTCTCGAGGCATACGGCGGCCTATCGCTCGATTGAATGCCGATCTGACATTTCCTGTACCACGATTCCGCTTGCTCGCATTTCTTGATGCATGAATCCAAATGGCCGATATTCAGGTCAGACTCACTCGCGTGGAATCAAAGCGGGACTCCACAGCCACCAAGGCTGCCCCCTCTGCACGCCTCAAACTTTGAGCGAGGCAACCCCATTGAACTAATCCCCCAGCCGCCCCCTCGAATCCATACATTTGTTTTCAAAGGGAAAAATCCTGTGCTCAAGTTTACCGCCTCCGCCCTCGTCATCGCTGCCACCCTTGGCCTCGCTGCCTGCGACAGCAAGTCCGAGCAGAAAGCCCAAGACGCTCAGGCGCATCAGGAAAACGCTCAGCAGAAGATGGAATCGGCTCAGGCCAAGGTGAACGACGCGGCGAAAGAAAACGCCGAAGCCGCCAAAGACAAGGCTGCGTCCAAGGAAGCGGCGGCTGAAGAGTCGAAAACCTTCGTGCCCAGCTCCGAAGTGACCAACACGATTCAGAGCCCTGAAAAAAAGTAAAAACAGCCTGTTTTCTTCACAAAGTTTTCACAGCCGATAAGCCATTGTAGAGCTGCTCCCAAGTGTGAATCCTTAAGCCCGCTCCCCCATCGCGGGCTTTTCTTTGTCCGGCGTTTGGCGATTCCCTTCCCTGCACACGCATCGCATCGCATCGCATCGCATCGTTATACAGTCCACTTCAAAGCCCCCAAACACCCAACGCAGTGCTTTCTGCGCATCGCGTTATTCAAAGATCGCGTTCGGCAATAACGCCAGCACCTGAGCCTGGCCGCCCATTCATATTTCAGCTCATAACGCCCTAATGCCTTCATCTTTGTTGTCGATAGCCTGATGACGAGAATTTCGTAAAACAACACCAAAGGCGGCAGGTTATGTTCGGGAACAAAAGCAAAAACGAACTGGCAGCCATGAAGGCAGAAGTAGATAGCGCAAAAGGACTGATGGGCGCACTTGAAAAATCAATGGCGGTGGTCGAGCTGGATCTTGATGGAAAGATCCTGCGCGCCAACGACAACTTCCTTGCAGCAATGGGCTATCGGTCGGATGAACTTCCCGGCAAGACCCATCGCGATTTCTGCGAACCCGAACTGGCGCGCAGCCGGGAATATGCTGACCTATGGGCAGCATTGCGGGCGGGCAAATTCATTTCCGGCACGTTCAAACGCGTTGGCAAAAGCGGGAAAAGTGTTTGGTTGGAAGCCAGCTACAACCCTGTGGTCGACGGACAGGGCAAAGTCATCAAAGTGGTCAAGTATGCGCTGGACGTTACCCAAAGGGTCATGCTGGAGAACGAAACGCACAGCAAGATTACGGCAGTGGACCGGGCGATGGCGGTCTGCGAGTTCGACCCTGCAGGCCATGTGCTTACGGCCAACGACAACTTTCTGCATGTCATGGGCTATGCCTTGAGCGACATCAAAGGCAAACACCACAAGACCTTCTGTGAGCCTTCTTTCGTCAACAGCGCCGAGTACACCGAATTCTGGCGCAAGCTCAACCACGGCGAGTTCGTAGGCGGCCAGTTCAAGCGCCTCGGCAAACAGAGTCGAGTGGTCTGGCTGGAAGCGACCTACAACCCGGTCTATGACGTCGACGGCAAGCTGTACAAGATCGTGAAGTTCGCCAGCGACATTACAAACAAAGTCGAAAAGCAGGAAGCGGACGCGCACGGTGCTTCCAAGGCGTACCACATTTCGGCTGAAACCGAGAAAGTCGCCGAGCAGGGCACGCTGGTGATCCAGGAAACCGCACGCGAGATGCGCCAGATTGCAGAAAACATTGGCGCGTCAGCCAGGCTGGTCGGTCAACTGGGAGATCGCTCGGAGCAGATCACAGCCATCGTCAACACCATTCGCGGCATTGCCGACCAGACTAATCTGCTGGCACTCAACGCAGCCATCGAAGCGGCGCGGGCGGGCGATCAGGGTCGTGGCTTTGCGGTGGTTGCCGACGAAGTGCGGCAACTGGCAGGACGCACCAGCGGCTCGACCACGGAAATTGCCGATATGATCGGCAAGATTCTGGCCGAAACACGCGAGGCCGTAGCAAGCATGAGCGCAACTCAGGAAGGCGCCAATCGGGGTGTGACGCTGGCTGATCAGGCAGGTCAGGTGATCGTCCAGATCCGCGACGGCGCGAGCGATGCTGTCGAGGCGGTCAGCATGTTTGCCAATCGCATGGATGAGGCGGAAGCATTTTCCAAAACCGGGAAAAAGTGACCGCTGGCTGTACCGCTACAATCAAAGCCCGCGCACTGCGGGCTTTTTGTATTTCTGCTCTCAAGACACCCCTTCAAAGGTTCTTCTCAACAGGTCGGCCTTGGCTATTCAGGCGTCCTGCGCTTCAATAGCCGCCATTGCCCTTCTCGCCTGATAAAGGACCGCCTCATGGCCTCGCCAGACAAGCAACAAAAACGTGCCAAGCGCGCAAAGATCAAGGCCAAGCAGAATCGCTCCGGGAAGTCCTCGACCAGCGTCGTGCATCCAGTATTCGCCTCGGCACTGGTCAACCAGCCATTCGACGATGTGCTGCTGGACATGAGTACATTCGACTTCAAGGACATCGTTGAGAACGGCTTCGAACCGGCCGACTATGAAGACCTGTTCGACACCATGAAAGCTGCCGAGGCCATCAGCCAGTTGGCGATGTGCCTGGTGTTCCTGCAATACCCGGTGCTGGCACTGGTGGTTTCGGAAGAGGACGAAGAGGAAGCGACCGACTTCATGATGGGCCTGCTCATCACCTACCGCGCCATCCATCACAACGAAGACGAAGACACCGCCGTGGAGTGGGTCGAAGGCAAGGCTTTCCAGGCAGACTTCCAGATGGCGTCGGACTTACTGATGAAGCGCGACGCCAAGGCCATGCGCTGACAACCTGCGCCGGCCCGTAGGAGCGGACTTGTCCGCGAAGAAGCCATACAGCCAGCAAAGATTCAGCGGCTGAAATACAGCATTCGCGGACAAGCGGAGCGCCGCCCGGTCCGCTCCTACAGATATCCCACAGATCTTACCCCAGCGCAGCAGCCCCGATCCGACCCGTCTTGCGGCGTCGGGAGACGATCAGGCCAGCGGATACGATCAGCAGACTGAGCACGCCGGTCGCCACGATTTCCAGGCGGTGTTCTTCCTGAATCAGCATGATCGTCAACACCGCAACGATGAACGCGATCGCCAACCAGGTCAGCCACGGAAACAGCCACATCTTGAAGTCGATGGGCTCGCCCGCTGCAACACGCTTCTGACGCATGCGCAGTTGCGAAACGGCGATCACCAGATACACCAACAAGGCGATGGCACCCGAGCTGGCCAGCAGGAAGTCGAACACTGCAGCAGGCGCGATGTAGTTGGCGAACACCGTCAGGAACGCAGCGCCTGTGGACAGCAGCACCGCCCAGTACGGCGTACCGCCCTTGCTGGTGCGCTTGGACAGGGCTGGCGCATCACCGCGCTTGCCCAGCGAGAACAGCATGCGCGAAGCCGTGTACAGCGCCGAGTTGAGGCAACTGGTCACAGCCACGAGCACCACCAGATCAACGATCAGCTTGGCGTTGGGAATGCCCATCGCGTCCAGTACGGTCTGGTACGAGCCCACCTGCGCCAGACGCGGATCGTTCCATGGCACCAGCGACACGACGATGAAAATCGAAACCAGATAAAACAGAAAGATCCGCCAGATCACCGAATTGGTGGCCTTGGTGATCTGCTTGCCCGGATTCTTGGACTCGGCGGCCGCAATGGTCACGATTTCAGTGCCCATGAACGAGAACATAGTCGTCAGCATCGCTGCCAGCACAGCGCCCATGCCATTGGGCAGGAAGCCGCCGGTGTCGAACAGATGGCTGACACCGCTGACGTTACTGGTGGGTAACAGGCCAAAAATGGCTGCAATACCCAGCACCACGAACGCAATGATCGCCACGACCTTGATCAGCGCGAACCAGAACTCAAACTCGCCGTAGTTCTTCACACTGAACAGGTTGGTGGCCGTCAGCAGCAGCGTGATGACCAGCGTGAACATCCAGATGGCGATGTCCGGGAACCAGGCATGCAGGATAGTCGCCGCCGCACTGGCTTCCAATGGAATCACCAGCACCCAGAACCACCAATACAGATAGCCAATGGTGAAACCGGCCCAGTGCCCAATGGCGCGGTCGGCGTAAGTCGAGAATGAACCGGTGTCAGGGGAGGCAACAGCCATCTCAGCCAGCATGCGCATCACCAGCACCACCAGCGTACCCGCGGCGGCATAAGCCAACAGCACGGCAGGCCCGGCTTCGGCAATGGCGTGACCGGAGCCTACGAACAACCCGGCACCGATGACGCCGGCAATCGACAGCATGGTGATGTGTCGAGGTTTCAGCCCTTGTTCGAGCTCGGAAGAATTAGCGGTACTGCTCATAAAACCACCTGTGCAAGACGAGCGAGGCACACCGAAGCGGCTCGTAAAAAGAAAGCAACGGTGCCGTTCTTTATTATTGACGCAAGAAATGCGCCAAAATATTTCAAAAACGACGTCGCCCTTGGTACACCGGGGCTACAGCCGAATAGGTCAAAGTGGACAGCGTGTGTTTTTGGGCTATAAGCAGCGACGTGTTACCTAACGCCTCAAAAATCGGCGAATGGCATGCACCGAAAATGCACACTACCCATCGAAAAGATCGAACATGGTGCAAAAGCAGGGCGCCACTTAGCAAAAGCTGCTTCCAACACCCGGTCAAAGCTGGCAACATTCGCGCCTTTTTCGCGCACACGCTCCCTGAGCATCTACTCAAGGCACAGTCCTGCGCGCTGTTTTACGACAATCCGCCGCGACAGGATGCCCCGTAAAACACTGTCACATTGACCTTCGCACGCAGATGGTTGTCTTTTAAACGCTGTGCTAGCTTGGCGCTCGCCAGCAGAATGAGCGCACCTATCAATGAGGACCCCACATGGCTGAGGCCACGCCCGCCCTGGAAATCCGCAACCTGCACAAGCGCTACGACCAGCTGGAGGTGCTCAAGGGCATCTCGCTGACCGCGCATGACGGTGACGTTATCTCGATTCTGGGTTCATCCGGCTCCGGCAAATCCACCTTGCTGCGCTGTATCAACCTGCTGGAAAACCCACATCAGGGCCAGATCCTGGTGGCGGGTGAAGAGCTCAAGCTCAAGGCCGCCCGCAATGGCGAACTGATTGCCGCTGACAACAAGCAGATCAACCGCCTGCGCAGCGAGATCGGTTTCGTGTTCCAGAACTTCAACCTGTGGCCGCACATGAGCGTGCTCGACAACATTATCGAAGCCCCACGCCGTGTCCTCGGCCAAAGCAAGGCCGAAGCCATTGAAGTCGCCGAGGCGCTGCTGGCCAAGGTGGGTATCGCCGACAAGCGTCATGCCTATCCGGCGCAACTGTCAGGTGGCCAGCAACAGCGTGCGGCCATCGCACGTACGCTGGCCATGCAGCCTAAAGTCATTCTATTCGACGAGCCGACGTCGGCACTCGACCCGGAAATGGTTCAGGAAGTGCTCAACGTCATCCGCGCATTGGCCGAGGAAGGCCGCACTATGCTGCTGGTGACTCACGAAATGAATTTTGCACGTCAGGTTTCAAGTGAAGTCGTGTTTTTGCATCAAGGACTGGTCGAAGAACAGGGCACACCGCAGCAAGTGTTCGAGAGCCCGCTGTCGGTAAGGTGTAAACAATTCATGTCGAGTCACCGCTAACGGAGCAACATCCATGCAGACGTATAAAAAGATCTTGCTGGTCGCAGCTGCCACCCTGGCTTTCACGACCAGTGCTTTTGCCGAAACCTTGAAAATGGGTATCGAAGCGGCCTACCCGCCGTTCAATAACAAGGACGCGAGCGGTCAGGTGGTTGGCTTCGACTACGAGATCGGCCAGGCCCTGTGTGCCAAGCTCAAAGCCGAGTGCCAAGTGGTGACCTCTGACTGGGACGGCATCATCCCGGCCCTGAACGCGCAGAAGTTCGACTTCCTGATCTCCTCGCTGTCCATCACAGAAGAGCGCAAGCAGGTGGTGGATTTCACTGACCCGTACTACTCGAACAAGCTGCAGTTCATCGCCCCGAAAACCACCTCCATCGACGTTTCCTCGATCGAGAAGGCTAAAGAGAGCCTTGAAGGCAAGGCCATCGGCGCACAGCGCTCGACACTGGCCGCCACGTGGCTGGAAGACAAGCTGGGCATCCTTGACGCCAAGCTGTACGACACTCAGGAAAATGCCTTCCTTGATCTGGTGTCCGGCCGCGTCGACGCCATGCTGGCCGACAAATACGTCAGCTACGAATGGCTGAAAAGCGACGCCGGCAAGAACTTCGAGTTCAAGGGCGAGCCTGTCGAGCAGAACGACAAGATCGGTATCGCTGTGCGCAAAGGCGACCCGCTGCGTGAGCGCCTGAACACTGCACTGAAAGAAATCATCGCTGACGGCACCTACAAGAAGATCAACGATAAGTATTTCCCTTTCAGCATTCTCTGATTCACCCGACAGCGTCGCCGCCACCTCTCACCGAGGCGCGGCGACCGGTCCTGACAAAGCCTGCCCATGAACATTGATCTACACGGATTCGGCCCGGCCCTGGCGGCTGGCGCGCTGATGACCGTCCAGCTTGCACTTTCAGCCCTGTGCCTCGGGCTTGCGCTCGGGCTGCTCGGCGCTCTGGCCAAAACCTCGCCTTTCAAGCCCCTGCAATGGCTCGGCGGTGCCTATTCAACCCTCGTACGCGGCGTTCCCGAACTGCTCTGGGTGTTGCTGATCTACTTCGGCACCGTCAATGGCATGCGCGCGCTAGGCGAGTTGTTCGGCAAGCCTGACCTGGCCCTGAGCGCGTTCGCGGCGGGCGTCATCGCACTGGGGCTGTGCTTCGGCGCGTACGCCACCGAAGTGTTTCGCGGCGCGATTCTGGCCATTCCGAAAGGACACCGCGAAGCAGGCCTTGCGCTGGGCATGTCGCGCTCGCGCATTCTTTACAAGCTGATCCTGCCGCAGATGTGGCGCATCGCCCTGCCCGGGCTGGGCAACCTGTTCATGATCCTGATGAAAGACACCGCGCTGGTGTCGGTGATCGGCCTGGAAGAAATCATGCGCCACGCGCAAATCGCCGTGGGCTTCACAAAGGAAGCGTTCACCTTCTATATGGTTGCTGCCGTGATGTACCTGGGCCTGACCGTGCTGGCGATGATCGGCATGTACTTCCTTGAAAAACGCGCCGGTCGCGGCTTTGCGAGGAGCGCATCATGAACTGGGAAGTCATCATCAAATGGCTGCCGCGTCTGGCTCAGGGCGCTACCCTGACGCTGGAGCTGGTAGCGATCGCGGTCATTGCCGGCCTGATTCTGGCAATCCCGATGGGCATTGCCCGTGCTTCACGGCACTGGCCGGTACGCGCCCTGCCCTATACCTACATTTTCTTCTTCCGTGGCACGCCGCTGCTGGTGCAGCTGTTTCTGGTCTACTACGGCCTGGCGCAATTCGATGCCGTTCGCCAAAGCTCGCTGTGGCCTTACCTGCGTGATCCGTTCTGGTGTGCCGTCATCACCATGACGCTGCACACGGCCGCCTACATTGCCGAGATCCTGCGCGGTGCGATCCAGGCGGTGCCGCCCGGCGAGGTCGAAGCTGCACGAGCGTTGGGCATGTCGAAGTGGAAGGCGTTGTTCTACATCGTTCTGCCCCGCGCAGCCCGCATCGGCCTTCCCGCCTACAGCAACGAAGTGATCCTGATGCTCAAGGCCAGCGCCCTGGCCAGCACCGTTACCCTGCTGGAATTGACCGGCATGGCACGCACGATCATTGCTCGCACCTACATGCCGGTGGAGATCTTCTTTGCCGCAGGCATGTTCTACCTCGTCATGGCGTTTGTGCTGGTGCAAGGCTTCCGCCTGCTGGAAAAGCTGTTGCGCGTAGACGCGAGCCAAGGCCGCTGATATGAAGGGGGCTGGCTTTTACCCGGCCGCCCCTCTCTCGCGAAGCCGCCGACCATGACCACTGAACCTTGCTTGCACACTGAACAGCTGCGCAGCCATTTCAATGCGCTGGACAGCTTCCTGTTCGCGCATCAAGGGTTATGGCGACCCAGACCCTTCACCCGCCTGCAACTGCCGTGGGAAGCGCAGTACCCGGAGCTCGCGCACTGGCTGCGCCAACGCAGCCTTGAACAGGCCGAAACAGCGCACCTGGACCCGGAACAGCTCGACGCGCCCTACCCGTTTGCCGCCCTGGCCGCCGAGGCCGCCGCGCTGAGCCACATTGGCGAAACGCCTGCGTACCCGCTTGCCTCGGTAGAGCCACGCATGAGTGTCGACGTGCCGGGCCGCAAGTGGCAACAGATTGAAGCCTTCGCTCGTCATCTGGATACCCGAGCGCCCGGCACCCATTGGCTGGACTGGTGCGCGGGCAAGGGTCATCTGGGACGACGCCTGATCGGTCGCGGCCAGCAATTGACCTGCCTTGAGCGCGACCCGGCACTGATCGAGGCGGGCCTTGCACTGAGCGCTCGCCACGGCCTGGACGCCGAGCATGTGCAGCAAGACGTCATGGCCGACGACGCCTGGCGCAGGCTGCAGCCACATCACACGCCGGTCGCGTTACATGCCTGCGGCGACCTGCACGTGCAATTGATGCAGCTGGCCAGCCAGACCGGCTGCCAACACATGGCCATTGCGCCCTGCTGTTACAACCGCACCCGGTTCGACCATTACCTGCCATTGTCCACCGAGGGCAAGGCCTCCGGGCTTACGCTGTCGCGTGACGAACTCGGCCTGCCCCTCAGTGAAACCGTAACGGCAGGGGCACGCGTGCGTCGTCAGCGAGATACTTCGATGGCGCGGCGGCTGGGGTTCGACCTGCTACAGCGTTCGCTGCGCGGCGTTGATGAGTATTTGCCCACACCGTCCCTGCCCGTTTCGTGGCTTGAGGTTCCGTATGAGGACTATTGCCGCCATTTGGCTCAGTTGAAGAACCTCGACCTGCCCGGCAATCAGGACTGGACAGAACGAGAGGCCGCAGGCTGGCAGCGACTGGCAAACGTGCGCAACCTGGAGCTGGTGCAAAACCTGTTTCGGCGCTCGCTGGAGGTATGGCTGGTGCTGGATCGGGCGCTGTATGTGCAGGAGCAGGGTTATCGCGTCAGCGTGGGGACGTTCTGTGACCGCCGGCTTACGCCTCGCAACCTGCTGATACTGGCCCATAAAGTGTGATGTAAAACAACAGAACATCCTGTGGATAAGTCTGTTGATGAAAATTCTGAATGGCGCGTTAAAGCTTGGCGCACCAGTTACTAAAGCCCCGGATTTTTCCTGCCCACTTCGTCAGGAACCCACAAAAACAGTGGTTTGCAACAGAAGTCACACAACTGCACACTTACTGGCATGTGCGCAAATCTTTATGTAGCAATTGTGCATAAAGATTTGGTAACGGCTCTGGAACAGCCCTGTTGCGGTGCCGGATCGTGTACGGGTAACAACACCGGGCACGATCCGATTCGATGCCAAATCTCAGACGAGTTCAATGCACTCCAGTGATCGCTCAACCATGACTTTGGCCATTTCGGCCATGTGCATGGCGGCAAACGCAAGGTCGCGTTGTGACCCGTTCAATTCGTCGCCCAGTTCATAGGCGGTTGCGGAGGCGCAGCGCAAAAAATCCAGTGCATGCAGTAACGTGGCTTCCAGGTTGATGTAATCGATACTGCTTTCGCTGGGTTCTTTGTCGGGCCGACCGGTTGGCAGATAACGCGCCAGGGCGCGCTTGACGACTGCCTGATCGAAGACGGGTGTGGGGATGGATGCTTTCGAGGGTGGATCGGGGGTTACTTTGACCATACTTAGCTCTCCTCAAAGAAGCTGCCACCTAGTCGCGACTAAACGATTGAGGGGTGGCGGCTGTACGAAGGTTAGTCGACCGGGAGCTAAGAACCGGCGCACCCGAAGGTGCCCTAGGCACAGCCGCCATAAAGAACAGGCCAAACACCTGATCAAACAGCAGCGCAATGCGCCTTAACTCAAACCCGGGCGACTAAACCCCATCGCTGATGGGCAGCGACGGACGGAGATTAAAAGCACAGATCGAAAGGCACAAGCGGGCCGGGATTCTCTCGGAAATGTCTCTCAAAAGAAAGAGACGAAGCCTTCAAAAACGGGCCTGAAAACGTTGCAAAGCATGAGAAATGGTCAGCGGTGATCGCTCTTGCCGATCCACTGCCTGACCGTGGGAGCGGACTTGTCCGCGAAAGTCATCACTCCCCAAGAAGATCCAGCGCCTGAAACACCGTATTCGCGAACAAGCGGAAAGCCGCCCGATTGAAGAGTCCTGCCGAATTCGCAAACCCTGAACCCACACGACTACCCGCTAAAACTGATCATCCTTCAACCGCGTAAACGGCACGCTGCGCCCCTGCAACTTGCGCAGTGTCAGCTTAAAAGCGCTGGACTTGATCTGGCTGCCCATCGGCGTCTCTTCAAGCAAAATCCGGCCCGACGCAAACGCACACCCCGTATCGAGCATCTTGTACTTGAGCAAGTACAGCCCCGCGTCCATCTTCGCAAACGTGAACGACGCCCCCACCGGAATGTATGCATGCCGATACGCCTTGCGCCCCACCGCATCGGTGACCTTGGCGTAAACCGCCGCACCGCCCGCCGTATTGTCGACGGTAATCTGCGACCAACCATTGTCCTTGAGCGTTGGCATCGCCTTCAGATACCCCGCCTTCTGCGGCCAGGCCTCGCCCATTGGATCAACCGTCGGCACCTCACAGTCGGACGCGACAATATCCGCAGGTTGTGCAGGCACGCTGATAGGCTCCACCACAGGTAAAGCAGCAGGCTTGACCCACGGCTGCACCACCGGCACCGACTCGGTCGGCACGAAAGACTTGCCCGCGTTAGGGTCGTACCCCATCCACGCGCCGCCCGCGCAGAACACCACGAACACCGTCGCCCAGCGCAACAGGCTGCCATGACGCTGACGATAGGTGGGTTGGGGCGAAGCATTGGCCCGACGCTCAGGGCCGCTATAGGCAGGGCGCTGCGGCGCAGCAGACGCCGCACCGGAAGCGGTGGCATACACATGAACAGCGCGCCCACGCATCGCCTGCACCTGCTTGCGGCGTGCAGCCTCTTCACGAGCCTTCTGCTCATCGGCCATCAACTGCGCGTCATAAGCCGCGCGCCTGCCAGCATCCGCCAGCACATCATGAGACGCGTTGACGACGCTCATCATGTCCGAAGCGTAAGGGTCGGAATTCCTGTCCGGGTGCAGCTTCTGAGCGATCTTGCGATAAGCCTTCTTGATCTGATCAGGAGAGGCATCGCGAGCGACATTCAGCAGCTCGTAATGCGTGGGCGTTCTCTGCATTGCACTAGCTGTCCATGGCCGACTGCCATTTTGATACAGCTATATCGGCCAAAACCGCCCGAACTCCAGTCGCAATGCTACAGACCGGATACAAACCAAAAAATGCCCGGATCCTGAGACCCGGGCATCGTTTGAAACATCGAAACCGTCACAGGCTCACCGAAGCGACCTTGACCGTACCCGACTCGGTGATGACTTCATCAGCGTCCAGACGCACATTCATGCGATTCAGACGCCAATGCACAGCCTCTCTATCACCTGACGCCTGCCCAGCCGGACAACACGTCATTACCAATATCGCTTAACCGCTTCTCAGTGAATGGCCGGCCTACGGTGTAATGCATCCCCGAAACCCTGCAACGATCCTTCGTATCATTCATCGGATAATCCTTTATCCCGGACTGAAAAGTGAACGCCCCTCGCCGCCTGACTCAGTGGCTTGGGCCGTTGAGAACAAGCCTATGCAAAGCGCCCTGTGCCTGCAAACGGCCTAAGCGCTGCCGAATCGCTTGGAGCGCTCAGTTATTCCGAACAGCCACCACCGCCTAAGCCATTGATTCGCATGAACAGGTTAAAAATCTACGCTTGCTGCAGCCGAATCGCTGTCACCGACAAACGACCAAACCAGCACACCCAACCACCTTTCTCCCCGCCATCAGGCAGCCTAATCCGTCAAAACCCAGGGAAGCGTCCTGCACTCATAACCGCTGACATCCTGCACGCCGTCACCAAGCGGCACCGATGGTCAATTTTTTTCAACTGAATCAGTCAGCTAGGGTTTACAAGCGCATCAGACTCTATATACTCGCAGCCCATTACGCCGGTATAGCTCAGTTGGTAGAGCAACTGACTTGTAATCAGTAGGTCCCGGGTTCGACTCCTGGTGCCGGCACCATATAAATCAAAGGCTTGCAGCGATGCAGGCCTTTGTTTTTTCCCCCAGACGTAATAAGCCACGTAACAAGGCCACCGATCGGGCCTGTCTTACGCGCTCCACGTCGAGCTCCAACCGCAGCTACAGACGCTCATGAGCAGTAGCGCGAGACCCTGGCCAACCGCTCGGTACAGGGTGCCCCGCTCAAAATCTGAGGGGGGTCAGAAAAAAGGTAATATTAGTAATACGGTTCGGGAAAAATGGCTGCAGCCCTTACAGGCCGTGGCTTTCAGCGTTTCCGGGCAAAGGTAATATTGAAGCGATACAAAGGCGATAATATTACCTTTTACTAAAGCTATATTTTCATTTCCTAAAACCCAATGAATCCGGGGGTTTCAGAAAAATATTACCTTTCATATCGCTTCATATTACCTTCCGATGTAATACGCACAGCCCAGTAAAACCGTGGCCTACAGCCTAGGTTCGTGGGTCATATAGCTAATATCGCTCTTTTTGAAAACATCCTCCCATAACTGAGATTCAATCTCATTTAAAACGCCCTTTTTCGAAAACCTGACTGCAAGGCATTAAGGCCTGTAGATCGTCACGAGCGCGTGCAATCGTGTGCAATCTCCAAAGCCCCCTGAATGCGGCTACACCGCCCGGTCTGCTTGAGTTGTAGAGGTTGGATCTAATCTGGCCGCCGATGCCTTGGTGCGCAGCTTTGAGACCGGTGTCGATTTGGAAAACCACCCCATTCCTCGGTTTTCCAATTTTTCGCCTAAGCAGGCCGGGCTTCCGAGGACTGCCCCCGCCTGCACCGCCCTGTCGCTCGCTGTGCAAGGCGCTGACATTTTCCTGCACAAGCTTGCACGTTGTGCAATTGCAGCTCCCCTACGCAACCCCACGGCTGGCTTGGGCTGGAGTATTGCTTTCATCGCATCTGGGTTTGCACAAAAAACGGACGCAGAGCCCGTCGGCGGGAGGGGGATAAGTGCTTTTTCATAGAGATTTATTTTGATATTTAAAAAAATAAGCGAATGGTGCGGATTTGACGCACAAACTGATCCGAAACGTGCATCTGTCAAGGCGATATGCCACCATCGACTCTCACCCACTATCAAGGAATGACTCCATGAGCATGTGTCAAAAACTTACGCAGCTGGAATTGAATCAAATCGCTAACGCGGGCGCTTCGTTTACGGTTGACTCTGCGCGCAAAACGCAGCTTGAACTCAATCAGCTTGCGAATAGCTGCCGAGCTGGAGGCGGAAATCTGACGGTCATGAACGCAGGTCGTAAAACTCAGCTTGAGCTTGTTCAACTCTCAAATTCTGGCAAAGGCCATATAACCTTTATCAACTAATTAGGTTTATATCCACAAGAGCTTGAAAGTCAGATAGTCGAGCTATTGTAAGCGCTCCATAAACCTCACTTGGCTAAAGATAGGTAAAGCGCTTAGCTGTGAAGTCGAGGTTCGCAGTTCCACGGCAGCAAGGCTTCGTAATCCTCTACCGATGTCGCCATTGGCAAACGTTCAAGTGCGTGGCGCAGCCACGCATAGGGCTCCTGGCCGTTGGCTTTGGCAGTCTCAACCAGGCTGTACAGTTGAGCGCTGGCCGTCGCGCCCTTGGGCGTGTCGCTAAACAGCCAGTTCTTTCTTCCGATCACGAAGGGGCGAATGGCGCGTTCTGCCGCGTTGTTGTCCATCGGCAAATACCCTTCCTCAACGTATCGCTCC
>NZ_RBTP01000066.1:71878-197818 GCF_003702045.1 Pseudomonas viridiflava | reverse complement strand
CATACGCGTTGGCGGCGGCGGGGGCGGCGACGGCGAGCGCGACGAGAGAGGCGCGAAGCAAATGCTTGTTCATAGAGGCTCCAGGAATCAGTCAAAATTTATGGGCGGAATGTTAAAGCGCTGTCGAGCGGCGACTTTGACTCAGCTCAATAAAATCGCTGGGAACCCCCGTTCTCCTCATGTATCTGGCAATTCGTAGACAAAAATCTTGTCTGCCTGCATCTGATAACCCGCTTCTGCCAACTCGCTCGTGGACGACTTGGCCTGCATCGGTCCTTCGATCCAGTACGGCTGATACAGCTCATCGACCTTCACACCCAGCTCACTCGTGACATGCACGATCTGGTTCGCCGGCGGCGGCGGCACATGGATGCAGGCGCCGAAATACGGCACCAGCAAAAACTCAATCACTCTGCCTTCCTCACTGACCTCCAGCGGGACGATATAGCCCGGCAAACGCACCTGCTTGCCATCCAGTGCCTTGACCACCGGCGCATGCGGGGCCAGTTGGGCGGCCGCAGGCGCCTGTTCCATCGCCAATGCATCGGACATTTTCGACAAATCGTGCATAGGTGTGGTCACCGGCTTCACGACAGGTGCATCAGGCGGAATCATCTCGGCCCAGGTCAGTACACGCGGTTCTGCGGCCCACACCGAAGTGCAAACCGAGAACAGCAAAGTGAGTAGCATGCGCCGCATCATGAAGGTCCTCATAAACGAATCGACAGACCATCTGCCAGTGACTGCCTGTAGGCTCGCCAGGCTGGCACGGTTCCCATCAACAGCGCGCAAGCGAGAATGCCACCCAGCAGCTTGAGTTCATATTGGCCAGGTGGCATAGGCGAGAGGGATAAACCGTAAGTATTTATGACGTAATCCTGAGACACGAAGATACCGATATAGAGCAGTGCAACGCCACTGACGACCCCTGCCAGTGCCAATGCGAAAGCTTCGAGTATCAGCAGGCTTGCGATGTGCCAGGGCCTGGCGCCTACCGAGCGCAGAATGGCCATTTCCCTGCGTCGTTCATTAAGACTGGTCAAAATCGCTGTCAACATGCCAATCAGGCCGGTCAACACCACGAACAGTGAAATCACGAACAGTGCTTTTTCAGCGGTGCCCATCAGGCTCCACAGTTCCTGCAAGGCCACGCCCGGCAGAATCGCCAGCATCGGCTCGCCGCGGTATTCGTTGATTTCCCGTTGCAGGCTGAAGGTTGAAATTTTGCTGTTCAAGCCGAGCATGAATGCCGTGATCGCTGTGGGCGTGAGGTCCATGTTACGCGCCTGATCGGCCGAGATTCTTTCATTGCCCCGCGCTGGCGCGCCGTTGTGCCAATCGATATGAATGGCCTCCATGCCGCCCAGGCTGATATGTAGCGTACGGTCGACCGGTGTGCCCGTGGGCTTGATGATACCGACCACCGTGAACGGCTTGTCGTCATGTTTGACCAGGCTGATTGTCGCCACGCCATGAGACAGCACCAGCTTGTCGCCCAGTTTGTAATGCAGTGCCTTGGCGACTTCCGAGCCGAGCACGACCTCGAACGGATCAGTCTTGAATTCACGCCCTTCGGCCAGTTCAAGATGTTGCTGGCGGCCGAACTGATAATGCTCGAAGTACGAGGCGTTGGTGCCCATCACCCGATAGCCTCGGTGCGAGTCGCCCAGGGAAATTGGAATCGCCCACTTCACCTGCTTGCTTTGGGAAAAGTGCTCGAAGCTGTCCCAGCGGATGTTGTTGGTGGCGTTGCCGATGCGGAACACTGAATACAGCAGCAGGTTGATCGAGCCGGAGCGCGCACCGACGATCAGGTCCGTGCCGCTGATGGTGCTGGCGAAGCTGGCACGCGCCTCGGTGCGCACGCGCTCCACGGCCAGCAGCAGGCAGACCGACAGCGCGATGGCGAAGGCGGTGAGAAACGCGGTGAAGCGGCGGTTGGCCAGGCTGGCGATGGCCAGACGAAACAGATACATCTCAAACCTCCACGGCAACGGCGGCGCGATTCAGATCGCTTAGCGACAGGTTGCGATCAAACAGCGGTGCAAGACTCTGGTCGTGGCTGACGAACAGCAAACTTGCACCGGCTTCGCGGCATTCGGCGAACAGCAGGCGGATGAACGCTTCACGCGAGTCGGCGTCCAGCGCGGACGTCGGCTCGTCTGCAATGACCAGCTCCGGCTGGCCGATCAATGCGCGGGCCGCCGCGACACGTTGTTGCTGGCCGATGGACAGCGAATCGGCGCGTCGGATCAGCATGGCCGGGTCTTTCAGACCCAGATGAGTCAGCAGAGTGGTCGTCGCTTTTTCAACACTGCCATGGCGCTGTTTCGCACGCTCGGCGCGTACCCTGGAGAAGTGACAGGGCAGCTCGATGTTCTCGCGCACCGACAGAAACGGCAGCAGGTTGAACTGCTGAAAAATGTAGCCGGTATGGTCCACGCGAAAACGATCTCGTGCCGCAGCCGAAAGGCCCGACAGCTCCTGCCCCAGCAAGCGGATGCTGCCGCGGGTGGGTGTCTGTACGCCGCCCAGAAGTCCCAGCAACGTGGTCTTGCCACTGCCGCTCGGACCTTTGAGAAACAGGGTTTCGCCAGTCTTCAGTTGAAATTCGGGGATGTCCAGAAGCTGCGGCTGCCCCGGCCAGTTGAAGCTCAGGTCGGACAGTTCGATCAGTGCTTGGGTCATGGTCTGACTCACGCTCGGTTGAAAATTAAAAGACCGGGCCAGGCCCGGTCATTGTGCCGCATGGGGCTATCAGAATTTCAGCGTTGGGTTCGCTGCAATCACTTCCGCGCCCGACTGGCCGCTTGGCGAGATCAGTTGTACCTGAAGCTTCTTGGTATCGGGGAATGTTTTGAAGATCTGCGACAGGTCCAGCTTTTTCAAAATGGCTGGCGCATCACAGACGAATTTGTAGGTGCCATGAATTTCGCTGTGTTCGTGATGGTCCGCATCGCCGTCTTTGGCGTGCTCTTCGTGATCGTCATCCTTGTCGCCGAACAGCGGGCTTTCCAGTTTGACCGAGGTGGCCGAGCAGTTGGCGGCATCGGCAATGCTGAACAGCGCATTGGGCTTGAGCAGCAATTCACGAGCCTTGGCGATCTTGGCCTTGTCTTCAGCGGACGTCGCTTCGTGCTCGAAACCGACGATGTTCATGGCCGGGCTGTCGAATTCGAACTCCAGTGTCTTGCCTTCCAGCACCACGTCCAGACGCCCGACACCGTGTTCATGAGCGCCCAGGCTGCCGTGTTCCGCACCGTGATCATGGTCATGATCGTGTTCTTCAGCCGCGTGGGCGGCGGCGAGTGGCAGCAGGGCGAAGGGCAGGGCGAGTAGCAAACGGCGCATAACGGACTCCGGAGCAACAGTCTTGAGAAAAATCGTTATGTGATCTTATAACAAGACGTCTGCCGAGTGAGGTGTTTTTTCTCGGCTCACGTTGCCCGGCTTGCCGCTCGGAATAGCCGGGTAGCGGATTATTCCTAACCGTTCTCATAGGGCAGGTCGACAGGCTCTACCCTGAAAGAGGTAGCCACTGCTTCGATGCCGGATGCGTCTTCAGTGACTGCAATGCCCCTAAGGACAGGTGACGCATCAAGGACGAAACCTCATGAGAAAACTGCATCCCAACGTTGAAACCCTGCGCGCGATCTATAAGGATCTGACCCGTATTGCCGAATTTGCCGACAGCGATATTGTGCTGCATAAGGCAGACCGAGGCGCCCGCGGCGGGCTTTCCGTGATCATCGGCAAGCGATCCGTGCATAACCATGAACTGGACCTGATCGAGCACACCCGGCAAACCCTGTACATGGATGTCCATGAGATCGTCGCCGACGATCACTTCGGATCGGTGATGGGGTATATGCGCGCGACCTGTGAACGCAAGAAAATCGCCATGCCGTTCTGCGGGCTGTGGCGCTTTCGCGACGGCAAGATTGTCGAGCATTGGGAGAACGTCTACGACGTCAGGGCGTTCGGCAGCTTCATGATGGGCGATGACTCTTTGATGAGCCGTTGGCTGTGCGACTGAGCGTGGGAATGCGCGCCCACGTGTGGGAGCATGTGCACCTGACTGTCAGCAGGTACACATCATGTTGCGTATTCGTGGAACCGTAGGCCAATGGCCAGTGGATTTGACCCTGGAACTGGACGAAGGCGACTGGGCTCAACTGGGCGCGCAGTTGAAGGCGTCAGCGCCTGAAGCGGCGGCAGCCGTCGAGAGCAGGCCGATCAATCAGGACGATAAAACCTGGCAGGTCGCGCAGGACCTTCTGCAAAAGGCCGGGCAGATGAGTGGGCCGGATCTGCTGGCGCAACTGGAAGGCGTGGCGGGTAGTACGACGGCCGGTAAACGCTTGTTGGTGCGCCTGCGTCATTGCGCCAGTGTGAAGGTGGAGAGCGGGGCGGATGCGCCGTTGTACAGTTGGGTCGCTGCGAGCTGACATAAACCTGGCCGGCTCTGGCATCCTTTGGATACCAGAGCCGGAACAGGCTTAGTACAGCGCCGCGAACAGCTTGCGACGGTACATGGTGACCAATGGATGGTCGTTGCCCAGCAGGTCGAACACTTGCAGCAACGTTTTGTGCGGCAGGCCTTCAGCGTAATTGCGATTGCGGATGAACAGCTTGAGCAGCCCGTCCAGCGCCGCTTCGTACTGCTGACGTGACAGCTGCTGGATAGCCAGTTGATGGGACGCTTCGTCGTCTTGGGGGTTCTGCGCCAGACGGCTTTTCAGCTCGGCGGCATCCGGCAGGGTTGCTGCTTCGGCAAGAAAGGTCAGCTGCGCCTTGGCTCCCGCCAGTTCGGCCTTGTGGGCATCGCCCTTGACCGCGTCGAGCACCTGACCCGCTTCACTCAGCTCGCCACGTTCTGCCAGGCAGCGCGCGTACAAAATCAGCGCCGCCGCGTTGGTGTTGTCTTCGCCCAAGACGACCTTGAGCATGGCTTCAGCGTCGGCAAAGCGGCTTTCTGCGAACAGTTCCTGCGCCTGCTTGAGTGGGTCGGCAGCAGGCGGCGGTGGCATGACTACATGCTGCTCAAGCATCTTGCGAACTTCCGATTCCGGCTGGGCACCGGCAAAACCGTCCACCGGCTGGCCGTCCTTGAACAGCACCACCGTCGGCAAGCTGCGGATGCCGAAGCGGGCGACGATGTCCGGCTCCACGTCACAGTTGACTTTGGCCAGCAGCAATTCGCCCTCATAGCTCTCGGTGATCTGCTGCAGCAGCGGCATCAGCACTTTGCACGGGGCGCACCACTCGGCCCAGAAATCGACCAGCACGGGTTGGTCGAACGATTTGTCGATCACCTGTTGATCGAACGTCGCCGTGGTGGCATCGAAGATGTAAGCAGTGTCCTGGCTCATTGTGCGTCTCGGAGAATCTGAATGCCGCCAACTATAAAGCGCGCAGGAGAATGCTGAAAGGGATGTCTCTGTGAGCATGGCTCAGGTGGCGCACCCATCTTGTGCCCTGGGAGGCCCCACCACGTCTGTGACGTATCGCTGTCGCGCAGCAAACTCAGTGGGAGCGGTGAGTGCTGTTTACATGCGAACGGCGTGATACAGGCTCACATCCCGAAACTCGTGCGGCTCGGCCAGATCGGGCAGGGTCAGCGCGTGCAGCATTCCAAGGCGTTGGTAAGCAGGATGCTGAAAATCCCGAACTCTGGAGTCCGCCACCAGCGCTTCACGACCCCGGCTCAGGAAGTGGTCGAGCAATGGCAGGTTGGCGCGGTCATAGAGCACATCGGCGACCAGAATCAGGTCGAAACGATCAGCCTCGGCGAAGAAGTCCGTCGAATAGCTCAGTTGCACCTCATTGAGGGCGGCGTTGGCCTTGCACGCGGCTATCGCGACAGAATCAAGATCACACGCCACGACCTCAAGCGCACCGGCGCGAGCGGCCGCAATGCCCGCGACGCCTGAACCCGCGCCAAAGTCCAGCACGCGCTTGCCCTTCACCCACTGAGGCTGTTCGGCCAGAAAGCGTGCCAGCGCCAGCCCGCTGGCCCAGCAGAAGCTCCAGTAAGGCGGCTCTTCCAGAATGCGGCGGGTTTCATCGGGGCTGAACGCGCGGTCCATGTTGTCAGCGTCGATCAGCCAGAGCTTCAGCGTGGTCTGCGGCAGCGTTGTCACGACCAGTCGGGCATCGCCAAGCAGTTCGTGCAGCGCCTGCTGAAGGTGTGGCGGGGCGATCATGGCGCCTTGACGAATTGCAACTGCCCCAGTGCCTGAGTGGTGGCTTGCTGAATGCGCATTGACGGTAGATGCAAAATTAACTGACCCGACTTGCTGGCCCGGCCACGCAGTTCGACACGGCCGTCCACTGGAAAGGCTTCCGGGTTGAAACGCAGCTGGAAGGGCAGCGACTGACCGTTGCCTTGCAGCTTGGTGCTGGTCAACAGTTTTTGCGGACGATTGCGTTCATCGACCACCAGCATGGCCAGTTCGACTTCGGCACCGGCGGGTACGCCGAGCAGTTGACCACTCAATTCGCGCTGATAAGGCTGCAGAGGACCAGGGCCGGTCGGCAGCGTGATTGCAGGCGCAACGGGCTTGGCCGGGACCGGTTTGGGTGCGTCATTGCTGCTGCACGCGGCCAGCAAACCGAGCAGTCCGAGCAGAAAAAGGGGGCGTAGCGTCATCAGGAGCTCCACAAGACAAAAAACGAAAGGCTGTACGACGCCGGATACCGATGCAGTATTACCGAGCTCGGGCAATTTCACATCACGATGTTGCGCGTCTATATACCGTAAACCCCAAGCCTTGTCTTGCCAGCGGGATGCGCTAACATGGCGCTCCCCATTCTTTTGTTGCCTGCCACCATGCACTGTCCCTTCTGCGGTGCCAATGACACCAAAGTCATCGACTCCCGCCTAGTCGCCGAAGGCGAACAAGTACGCCGCCGTCGCGAGTGCCTGGCCTGTGGCGAACGGTTCACCACGTTCGAAACCGCCGAGCTGGTGTTGCCGCGCCTGATCAAGACCGACGGCAGCCGCCAGCCCTTCGATGAAGAGAAGCTGCGCGCGGGCATGCAACGCGCGCTTGAAAAGCGTCCGGTCAGTGTCGAACGCCTCGAAGCGGCGCTGGCGCACATCAAGCACAAGCTGCGGGCCACGGGGGAGCGTGAAGTCAAATCCCTGGTGGTCGGCGAGTTGGTCATGGCCGAGCTGCAAAAGCTCGACGAAGTAGCCTATATCCGGTTTGCTTCGGTTTACCGGCGCTTTCAGGACCTCAATGAATTCCGTGAAGAAATCGATCGCCTGGCCCGTGAGCCAGGCAAGGAATGAGTGCATTGCTGACTGAACAGGCTGCTCTGGACGTTCATTACATGGCCCGGGCGCTGGAATTGGCTCGCAAGGGTTTGTATTCCACACACCCCAATCCCCGGGTTGGCTGCGTCATCGTGCGCGACGGGCAGATTGTCGGCGAAGGCTGGCATGCCCGTGCAGGCGAGCCCCACGCCGAAGTCCATGCGCTGCATCAGGCAGGAGAGCAGGCCAGGGGCGCAACCGCCTACGTTACCCTTGAGCCGTGCAGCCATCACGGCCGAACCCCGCCCTGCGCCGATGCCTTGGTCAATGCGGGGGTGGCGCGGGTCGTGGCTTCCATGCAGGATCCCAACCCTGAAGTCGCCGGTCGCGGCTTGCTGCGATTGATGACTGCCGGCATCGCGGTTCAATGCGGCGTGCTTGAAGCCGAAGCGCGAGCGTTGAACAAGGGCTTCATCAAGCGCATGGAAATCGGTTTGCCGTACGTACGGGTCAAGCTGGCCATGAGTCTGGACGGTCGAACGGCGATGGCTAGTGGCGAAAGCCAGTGGATCACCGGTCCCGAAGCCCGCTCGGCTGTTCAGCGTCTGCGGGCCCAATCGAGCGTGGTGCTGACTGGCGCCGATACCGTGCTGGCTGACAAGGCCCGTCTGACCGTGCGGCCGGACGAGTTGGGCTTGAGTGCCGAACTGAGTGCGTTGGCCGCTGCCCGCCCGCCACTGCGGGTATTGGTCGACGGTCGCCTGCGTGTGCCGCTGGACGCGCCTTTCTTCCAGGCAGGCAGCGCGCTGGTCGCCACGTGCGCCGCTGCGTCGGCCCGTGGCCGTTATCACGACGAAGGCCACGAAATTGTGGCGATGGCTGACAGCGCAGGTCATGTGGATTTGCGCAAGCTGCTCACTGAACTGGGCACACGCGGCGTCAACGAAGTGCTGGTTGAAGCTGGCCCGCGACTGGCGGGCGCCTTCACGCGTATGGGACTGGTCGACGAGTTTCAACTCTTCATCGCCGGCAAGTTCCTGGGCTCCTCTGCGCGGCCGCTGCTGGATCTGCCGTTGGCGCAGATGAGCGAAGCGCTGGAGCTGAACATTGTAGAAATGCGCGCTGTGGGAAATGACTGGAGAGTCATTGCTCTCCCTGTTGCCGTACCCGGCGTATAATTCCCGACTTTCGCTAAGCGCGAAGCCCTTGTTCTCCAGGAGGACTCATGTTTACCGGCATCATCGCTTCCATCGGCAGCATTCGCGCCCTGACCCCTAAAGGCGGCGATGTCCGCGTTTATGTCGAAACCGGCAAGCTCGACCTGAGCGACGTCCAGTTGGGCGACAGCATCGCGGTCAACGGCGTGTGTCTGACCGCCGTTGAATTGCCTGGCGACGGCTTCTGGGCCGATGTCAGCCGCGAAACCCTCACCGTCACCGCGTTTGTCGACCTCAAGTCCGGCAGCCGCGTGAATCTCGAAAAGGCCCTCACGCCAACCTCGCGTCTGGGCGGCCATCTGGTCAGCGGCCATGTCGACGGCGTGGGCGAGATCGTCTCGCGTGAAGATAACGCCCGCGCCATTCAGTTTCGTGTACGCGCCCCCCGGGAGCTCGCCAAGTACATCGCCCATAAGGGGTCGATCACGGTCGATGGCACCAGCCTGACCGTCAATTCGGTCAACGGCGCCGAGTTCGAACTGACCATCGTCCCGCACACGCTGAGCGAAACCATCATGTCCGACTACCGCCCTGGCCGTAAGGTCAATCTGGAAGTCGACCTGCTGGCGCGCTATCTGGAGCGTCTGCTGCTGGGCGACAAGGCCGCAGAGCCGGGTCACGGGAGCATCACCGAAAGCTTTTTGGCCGAGAACGGCTACCTCAAATCCTGAATTGATTGAAGGGGGTGCCGAGTGGCGCTCAACAGTATCGAAGAACTGGTAGAAGACATTCGCCAGGGCAAGATGGTTATCCTGATGGATGACGAAGACCGCGAGAACGAAGGCGACCTGATCATGGCCGCCGAGTGCGTGAAGGCTGAGCACATCAACTTCATGGCGCGTTTTGCCCGAGGCCTGATCTGCATGCCGATGACCCGTGAGCGCTGCGAAGCCCTGAAGCTGCCGCTGATGGCGCCGCGCAACGGTTCTGGTTTCGGCACCAAGTTCACGGTGTCCATCGAAGCCGCCGAAGGCGTCACCACCGGCATTTCCGCAGCAGACCGTGCGCGTACTGTGCAAGCCGCCGCCGCCAAAGACGCCAAGGCCGACGACATCGTCAGCCCCGGTCATATCTTCCCGTTGATGGCCCAGGCGGGCGGTACGCTGGCCCGTGCCGGTCATACCGAAGCTGCGTGCGACCTTGCGCGGATGGCCGGTTTCGAACCGAGCGGCCTGATCTGCGAAGTGATGAACGACGACGGCACCATGTCGCGTCGTGCAGAACTGGAGGCATTTGCCCTCGAACACGACATCAAGATCGGCACCATCGCCGACCTGATTCACTATCGAATGATCCACGAGCGTACCGTTCAGCGGATTGCCGAGCAGCCAATGGACAGCGAACTGGGTCATTTCAACCTGGTGACCTACCGTGATTCGGTCGAAGGTGATGTCCACCTGGCGCTGACACTGGGCAAGATCTGCGCTGAAGAACCCACGCTGGTACGTGTACACAACATGGACCCGTTGCGCGACCTGCTGATGGTCAAGCAGCCGGGCCGCTGGAGCTTGAGAGCCGCCATGAGCGCGGTCTCCAAGGCAGGCAGCGGTGTGGTTCTGTTGCTGGGCCATCCATTGGATGGCGACGTGGTGCTGGCTCATATCCGCGAAACGGCGGGGCAGCAGCCGATCAAGACGCCGACGACCTACAGCACTGTCGGCGCGGGTTCGCAGATCCTTCGAGACCTCGGCGTGCGCAAAATGCGCCTGATGAGTTCACCAATGAAGTTCAATGCGATATCCGGTTTCGATCTGGAAGTTGTAGAATACGTGCCCTCCGAATAAATACCGGCAGGTCGATGCACGCGAAAGCCTGTTTTTCGTGTCCATCGGCCTGGCAGTTGTGATTCGTGGCCTAAAATCCTCCAAAGTCCGCCTCAAGGCGGGCTTGCTCTTTAATACGAGACTCACCGAATGACCTTGAAGACCATCGAAGGTACCTTCATCGCCCCCCAAGGCCGCTACGCCTTGGTGGTTGGCCGTTTCAACAGCTTCGTCGTGGAAAGCCTGGTGAGCGGTGCCGTTGATGCGCTGGTACGCCACGGCGTGAGCGAAAGCGACATCACCATCATCCGTGCGCCGGGTGCTTTCGAGATTCCACTGGTTGTGCAAAAAGTGGCGCAACGCAGCGAGTTCGCAGCCATCGTCGCCCTGGGCGCGGTGATTCGTGGCGGCACTCCGCACTTCGAATACGTCGCCGGTGAGTGCGTCAAAGGCCTGTCTCAGGTTTCTATGGAATTCGGTGTTCCGGTCGCCTTCGGTGTATTGACCGTCGATTCGATCGAGCAAGCCATCGAGCGTTCCGGCACCAAGGCTGGCAACAAGGGCGCTGAAGCTGCCTTGTCCGCCATCGAAATGGTCAGTCTGCTGTCGCAGCTGGAGGCCAAGTGATTTCCGACGACACCGATCAGTTCAACCCGCGCGATGCCAAGTCGCCCGAAGCCGCCAAAGGCAAGAGTGCCAAGCGTCGTGAAGCGCGGCAGATGGCGACTCAGGCCCTGTATCAGTGGCACATGGCGGGGCATTCGCTGAACGAAATCGAAGCACAGTTTCGTGTCGACAACGATTTCAGCAATGTCGATGGCACCTACTTCCGTGAGCTGCTGCACGGCGTGGCCACCCACAAGACCGAGATCGACACCGCGCTGTCGCCTTGCCTGGACCTGACCATCGAAGAACTCGATCCGGTCGAGCTGGCGGTTCTGCGCCTGTCCACCTTCGAATTGCTCAAGCGTATCGACGTGCCTTACCGCGTTGTGATCAACGAAGGCATCGAACTGGCAAAAGTGTACGGTTCCACTGACGGCCACAAGTTCGTCAATGGCGTGCTGGACAAGCTGGCACCGCGCCTGCGTGAAGTCGAAGTGAAGGCTCACAAGCGCTGATCGGCGCCTGACCTTCATGGGCGAGTTCGAGCTGATCCGTCATTACTTCGCTGCTGCGCCCTGTGCGCAGGCGAGCGAAGATGTGGTATTGGGCATCGGCGACGACTGCGCGCTGCTCGCGTTGCCGCCTGGCGAGCAGATGGCGATCTCCACCGACACCCTGGTTGCCGGGGTGCACTTTCCAGAAGTCTGCGATCCGTTTCTGCTTGGACAGCGTGCGCTGGCGGTGTCTGCCAGTGATCTGGCGGCAATGGGCGCACGTCCTGTCGGCTTCACCTTGGCGTTAACCTTACCGAATGTCGAGATCGACTGGCTTGAAGCGTTTGCCTTCGGGCTGAGCCGGATGGCGCAGCATTGCTCGTTGAGCCTGATTGGCGGCGACACCACCCGTGGGCCGCTTAGCCTGACCCTGACGGTGTTCGGCGGCGTACCTGCCGGACAGGCGCTGACACGCAGTGGCGCACGGGAAGGTGACCTGCTGTGTGTCGGTGGCGCGCTGGGTGACGCTGCGGGCGCCTTGCCGTTGGTGTTGGGTGAGCGCAGCATTGAGCCCGCCTTGGGTGAACCGTTGCTGGAGCGCTATTGGTCGCCCCAGCCCCAGTTGGCATTCGGTCAAGCGCTGCGTGGCAAGGCGACGTCTGCGCTGGACATCTCCGATGGCCTGCTCGCCGACTGTGGACACATTGCCAAGGCGTCGGGCGTTCGGCTGCTGATCGAGGGTGACACGCTACCGATGTCCGCCGAACTGCGGACTTTTCTCGATACCCAGGCCGCTCTGCAGGCGGCCCTCAGTGGCGGTGACGATTACGTGCTGGCGTTCACGCTGCCGCCCGTGCATCTGGCAGGGTTGCTCGATGCCGGATGGCCGGTGCATGTTATCGGTCGAGTCGTGGCGGGGCAGGGCGTTGCGCTGATCGATGGCGACGGACAGGACGTCACGCCCGCAACCCGCGGCTATCAGCATTTCCGGGGTGGGTCGTGAATCTCCCGCCCGTTTGGGGTTCGATCGGGTTCTATCGATCGAACTTTACGATCTGAATGCCCGAGAATTCAGCCTAAGCGTCTGCAGGAACCTGCTGTTACAATGCAAATCTTGCGAATTTCCAGTCTTCATACTGATTAGGAGCACACGGTGCCCGTCGTATTTGTCGCCGCTTCCAAACTGCCCACACCTTTTGCAGAATTTGCCATGCACGGCTTTATCGAGTCGGCAACCGGGCGTGAACACGTTGTCCTGAGTCTGGGGGACGTTGCAGATGGCGCCCCTGTTCTGGGTCGTGTTCATTCCGAATGCCTGACCGGCGATGCCTTGTTCAGCCAGCGTTGCGATTGTGGTTCTCAGCTTGAAGCCGCCATGCGCGCCATTGCCACAGAAGGCCGTGGTGTTTTGCTTTATCTGCGTCAGGAAGGTCGTGGTATCGGCCTGATGAACAAGATCCGCGCCTACGAGCTGCAGGATGGGGGTGCCGACACCGTTGAAGCCAACGAGCGTCTGGGGTTCGCCGCCGATCAGCGCGACTATGCGATTTGCCTGCCGATGCTCCAGCACCTGGGTGTCGAGTCGTTGCGTTTAATGACCAACAACCCGCGCAAGGTGAAAGCCTTGACCGACATGGGCATCAAGGTCGCCGAGCGCGTGCCGCTGCACACGGGTCAGAATCCACACAACAAGCTGTACCTGGCCACCAAGGCCGGCAAGCTGGGCCATATGATGGGCAACGAGCACCAGAGTGAGGTTGGGCCGGCTTGACGCGCAGTCAGGTTCGCCAGCGACTGGCGATGGCATGGTGGCGCCAGCTCGGCCTCACCCTCGCGCCGTTGCTGGTCGTCTGCCTGTTTTTCGGCAGCAACGAACCGATGATGACCGTGCTGGCCCTGCCGCTGTTCATCGCGGGTGTGGGCTCGATGTTCGTCAGCCTCAAGCCATTTGGCGCTTACAAGCGTGCCTTGGTCACCACTCAAGCCGCACTCGACACCCCTCAGGAGCCCGCAGCCTGGCTTCACCTTGCTGCCGTTCGACGTCTGGCCTTCCTCTACGCCGGGCTTCCCGCCTGGACAGCCGCCATTGCCGTGCTCTTCGGCCTGCATCCTTTGCCTGTCTGCCTGCTGGCGCTTTCGAGCGTGGTGTTGCTGTACCTGTACCGGATTCCGCGACAGTTAGGCTGACGGCAGTTGTTGAGGTTGTGCCTACGCTCCGCCTCGACACTGATTGCGCCCATACTCTACGTGGACATGCATCCAATCTTCACGCGGACACAAAAAAAGCGCTCGATGAGCGCTTTCAATGTGTTCGCGTCAATCAACCCATCAGCACCAGCCGCTGGTTGATCGCCGCTTCGATCCCTGCGGCATCCAGCCCACACTCGGCCAGCATTTGCGCAGGTTTGGCATGTTCGACGTACATATCCGGCAAGCCGATATGCAACACGGATTTGAGGATGTTCTCCCACGCCAAAAACTCACTGACCGCCGCGCCCGCGCCACCCATGATCGCGTTTTCTTCGAGCGTGACCAGTAACTCGTGATTGGCTGCTGTTTCTCGGACCAACGCCTCATCCAGCGGTTTGACGAAGCGCATGTCGATGACCGTCGCGTCCAGCTTCTGCGCGACGACCATTGCTTCGGCCAGTTGCACGCCAAACACCAGAATCGCAACGCCCTGACCCTGACGGCGCACGACACCCTTGCCGATCTCGATAGGCTCAAGGTTTTTGTCGATGACAGCGTTAGGGCCCGTTCCACGCGGATAGCGCACTGCGGCGGGGCCGTTGTGCAGGTAGCCGGTGCTGAGCATCTTGCGCAGTTCGTTCTCGTCGCTCGGCGTCATCACCACCATGCCGGGGATGCAACGCAGGTAAGACAGGTCGAAGCTGCCCGCATGCGTTGGGCCGTCTTCGCCTACCAGACCTGCGCGGTCGATGGCGAACAATACGTCGAGGTTTTGCACCGCAACGTCATGCACCAATTGGTCATAGCCGCGTTGCAGGAAGGTGGAGTAGATCGCGACCACCGGCTTGCTGCCTTCACAGGCCATGCCTGCGGCCAGCGTGACGGCGTGCTGCTCGGCAATCGCGACGTCGAAGTAGCGCTCAGGGTAGCGCTCGCTGAAATCGACCAGATCCGAGCCTTCTTTCATGGCGGGTGTAATGCCCACCAGCCGTGAATCGGCCTCGGCCATGTCGCACAACCACTGACCGAACACACCGGAATACTTGGGGCCGCTGATCTTTTTCGGAATCGCGACAGGGGCATTCAGCGGTTCGAGCTTGGTGATCGCGTGATAGCCGATCGGGTCTACCTCCGCAGGGCCGAAACCTTTGCCTTTCTTGGTGACCACGTGCAGGAACTGTGGACCCTTGAGGTCGCGCATGTTGCGCAACGTGGCGATCAGGGTCGGCAGATCGTGGCCGTCGATAGGCCCGATGTAATTCCAGCCCAGCTCTTCGAACAGCGTGCCGGGGACCAGCATGCCTTTGGCGTATTCTTCGGTGCGGCGGGCGATTTCCCACGCACCGGGGAGGCGCGAAAGCACCTTTTTGCTGCCTTCACGCATGCTGGCGTACGTGCGACTCGAAAGGATCTTGGCCAGATAATTCGACAGCCCGCCGACATTGCGCGAGATCGACATATCGTTGTCGTTGAGAATGACCAGCATGTTTGCGGCCACTTCGGGCGCATGGTTCAGTGCCTCGAACGCCATGCCGGCTGTCAGCGCGCCGTCACCGATCACAGCAATGGACTTGCGGTCGCTGCCCTGAAGGCGTGAGGCAATCGCCATGCCCAAAGCGGCACTGATCGAGGTGCTGGAATGGCCGACGCCAAAGGTGTCGTACTCGCTCTCGCTGCGGCGCGGAAATGCCGCAACACCGTCTTTCTGGCGCAACGTGGACATGCGCGCACGACGGCCGGTCAGGATCTTGTGCGGGTAGGCCTGATGGCCCACGTCCCACACCAGGCGATCATCTGGCGTGTCGAACACGTAATGCAGAGCGATCGTCAGCTCGATCACGCCAAGACCGGCACCAAAATGCCCTCCGGTCTGACCTACGGAGTAGAGCAGTTCCAGGCGCAGTTCATCGGCCAGGGTTTCCAGCTCGGCTTCACCCAGAAGGCGCAGGCCATCCGGTGTATTGGCTCGGTCGAGCAACGGCGTAACCGGGCGCTCGCGGGGAATCTCTTTGAACGTCGTGGGCATCAGGCGAATCGTTATAAGTAAAAGAGGCGGCAGTTTACCTTATGCATCGCAAGCTGCCCATGAAGTGCATCAGCGTCGTCCGGCTGTAACGGACCTGATGACTGTGACCGGATGAACCGCTGTTGATTCACCCGATGTTGATGGTCGGTAATTCTGATCAGTGACGGCGCTCGACGATATAGCGGGCCAGCTCGCGCAAAGGCGTTGCGGTGTCGCCAAACGCCTGTAGTGCAGTCAGCGCCTGATCGCGCAGTTCCAAGGCGTAAGCCTTTGCCGCTTCAAGCCCCAGCAACGCGGGGTAAGTCGGCTTGTCGCGTGCGATGTCGGCACCCTGACGTTTGCCAAGAGTGGCGGTGTCACTTTCCACATCGAGTATGTCGTCCTGCACCTGAAAGGCCAGCCCGACCGCTCGTGCATACACTTGAAGTGCATCAAGTTGTTTCTGATCGGCACGGCCACTCGCCAATGCTCCCAGTCGAACACTGGCTTCGATCAGCGCGCCGGTCTTGTGGCGATGCATGTATTCCAGCGCCGCCTGGTCCAGCTTCAAACCCACCGAACCCAGATCAATGGCCTGACCACCCACCATGCCTGCGGGGCCTGCAGCGGCTGCCAGGGTGCTGGCCATTTGCAGGCGAATCTCTGCGTCACGCGACGTCAGGTGCGGGGCGAGCAGGGCGGTGAACGCCAGGCTTTGCAAGCCATCGCCCGCCAGAATCGCGCAGGCTTCGTCGAACGCCTTGTGCGTCGTGGGCTGGCCACGGCGCAGATCGTCGTCATCCATCGCAGGCAGGTCATCATGCACCAGCGAATACGCATGAATCAGCTCGACCGCGCAGGCTGCACCATTGGCATCTTCGGCGACACCCCCCAAGGCTTCGCACGCCGCGTAGGCCAACAAAGGGCGCACGCGCTTGCCACCATTCATCACGCTGTAGCGCATGGCCTCGTAGAGACGGGTCAATTCAGGGCTGGGGGCTTGAAACAGACCTTCAAGGGCCGCGTTGACGCGGGCCTGGCTTTGCGCTTGATAGCTCGCAATCATTCAGGCAGTTCCGCATCGTCGAAGGGCTCTTCGGCCAGTTCACCGTCGCGCTCCAGCAGCACTTGAACCTTTTGTTCGGCAGCGGTCAGCGCGCTCTGACAATCACGTGTCAGGCGTACGCCTTGTTCGAAAGCGGTGAGAGAGTCTTCCAGCGACAACTCGCCATTCTCCAGCCGCTCTACCAGCGTTTGCAGATCAGCGAGAGACTGTTCGAAATCCAGTGCAGCTTTCTTGCGGGCCATGAGGGCATTTCCGGTAGAGATTAAACCGGGCGACACTAGCAGAGCGACGCCCGCGGGGCAAATGACGGCGAGCTGTCCGGCAACCCTATGACAGCACACGGCGTATCAGACTAGCTGGCCTGATTCAGGCTGCAGCAAAACCTGACCGCAGGTCGGCAATCAGATCGTCGGGGTTTTCCAGGCCGATTTGCAGGCGCAGCATCGGGCCGTAGCCTCTATCAGGCCCATGCTGTTCAATCTCGGTGATCAGGCTTTCAAAACCGCCCCACGAATAACCGATCCCGAACAGCTTCAAGGCACCGACGAAGCGGTCCAGCACCTGACGGTCATCGGTCTTGAATTCGAAACTGAGCAACCCGTTACAGCCATGAAAGTCCCGCTTCCAGAGGGCATGCCCCGGATCACCCGGCAACGCTGGATACAGCACCCGCGCCACCTGGGGTTGCTCGAGCAGCCACTGCGCGATCTGCATGGCGTGACGCTCATGCATTGCCATACGTGCCGCCAGACTGCGAGCGCCGCGCAGCACCAGATACGCGTCATCCGGGCTGACCGTGTTGCCGACCGCCGTGTTCATGCTTTTGAGGGTTTTCCAGTGGGCTTCGGTCACGCTGACGCTGCCCATCATCACGTCCGAATGCCCGGCGACGTACTTGGTCAGCGCCATCAGGGAGATGTCCGCACCTAGCTCCAGCGGCTTGAACAACACCCCCGAGCCCCACGAGTTATCCACAGCAAGCAGCAGATTTTTCGCTTTGCACAGGCGCGAGAGCGCAGGCAGGTCGCACATGTCGAAGGTCAGCGAACCTGGCACCTCGGCGTAAATCATGCGGGTGTTGGGCTTGATCAGGGATTCGATGTTGCTGCCATCCGCAGCGTAGTAATCGAATTCGATATTGAATGCGTTCAGCATCGTGTGGGCCAGACGACGCACCGGTCCGTAGACCGACTCTGTCATCAGCACATGATCGCCTGGACGCAAAAACGACTGAAACATCTGCGCCACGGCCGCCAGCCCTGTCGGGTACAGACAGGTGCCGTGGGCGCTTTCCAGTTCACTGATCAGATCCTGCAATGCAAACGCGGTCGGATTGCCATTGGCACCGTAGGTCAACGAACGCTCAGGCCCGACCGTTCGCACCTCCGCCTCGCGCAAGCTGGCCAGACTGTCGAACAGAACCGTACTGATGCGCACGACCGGCGGATTGACCGACAACCCCGGACCGCTGCCCGCACTGCGGCCGCGTTGCGACAGGGCGGTGTGGGCGCGAGGGTCTTTGTCGTGCGGCATGTGCAACTCCAGATGGCAGATCAACAGCGCATAAGGTTAAGCGATGTTGGCCATCGTGTCGGCACTGATGTGAGGCCGTTTGCAGCATCACGTCAGCGCCGCATAACGCCTTACTTGTCCAGATCGGACGCCTGATGCCGCTCGGGAACCTGCTCCGATTCTTCGCCCCACGTGCGATTGACCTTCTTGCCACGAATCACGGCAGGCCGTGCGGCGATCTCTTCGGTCCAGCGAATCAGGTTCGGGTATTCATGCACCGACAGGAACTCCGCTGCCGAATACACCTTGTTCTGCACCAGCGCGCCATACCACGGCCAAACGGCGATATCGGCGATGGTGTAGGTGTCGCCTCCCAAATAACGGCTCTCTCCGAGACGACGGTTTAGCACGTCCAACTGACGCTTGGCTTCCATCGCGAAACGATTGATCGGGTATTCCAGCTTTTCCGGGGCGTAGGCATAAAAATGCCCAAACCCGCCGCCCAGATAAGGCGCAGCGCCCATCTGCCAGAACAGCCAGTTCAACGTCTCGGTGCGCCCGGCCGGATCGGCAGGCAGGAAGCTGGAAAACTTTTCCGCGAGGTACAACAAAATCGACCCCGACTCAAACACCCGTACTGGCGTGTCGTGACTGCGATCCAGCAGCGCAGGGATCTTCGAGTTCGGATTGACCCCGACAAACCCGCTGGAGAATTGATCACCGTCGGAAATCTTAATCAACCATGCGTCGTACTCCGCCCCGCTGTGCCCTAACTCCAGCAACTCCTCCAGCATGATCGTGACCTTCACCCCGTTCGGCGTGGCCAGCGAATAGAGCTGCAATGGGTGCTTGCCGACCGGCAGTTCCTTGTCATGCGTAGGGCCGGCGGTGGGGCGGTTGATGCTGGCAAAGGTGCCGCCAGACGCGGCTTCGTGCTGCCAGACCTTGGGTGGGGTGTAGGGAATGTCAGTCATATGGAAGGCCTCAGTAATGGGTGTGGAATCGTTGAACGCTGAAGGTATGAGTTGAAAACCGTGTCAGGCGTTCGATTCCAGATTTCAGTCTGCAAGGGCGCGTTTCTGCAAGGGCAAACTGTTGTGCAGCGGCTTGCTGCACAAATCGCGGATGTCGTCGTTTTATTTATTGATGAGCAGTGTCGAATACAGGCTGTTGCCGATTTTATGACGTCAAATAAGTGATGCCATTATGATGGCATTTCTGTATTCTCGCCGCGCCCTTCTGCGCGACGCCACTACCCGCTATTACAGTCAGGTTCTACCACGCACGGAAGCTTGTCCAATACGCTGTTAAAGGAATGAACTGTGATCCCTGTTCTCCGCAAAACCCTGCTCGCCCTCTCGGTGGCCGCGTACGCTATGCCCGCATTCGCCGAAACCGTTCAACTGACCAGTGCCGGCTTCAAAAGCCAGGGCCAGACTCACACTGGCAACCTCGACATGGGCGGAAGTTATAGTGGGAGCGGTTTGCAGACTGTCGTCGGTCTCAACGGTTCGAGAGTCGACAAGGACCTGATTCTCAATGCTGCAATCACCAGCGGCGGCGGCGAAGGGGCCAAGGGCGTCAGCGTAGAGGGCGGCAAGATCGTCGGCACCTTCTTCAATCGCGGCCAGATCGATGTCTCCGGCAAGGGCGCGACGGGTGTTGACCTGACCACCAGCAGCTCGGGCGCTTTTGCAGAGCTTGGCTATTTCAACAACCAGGGCACCATTGTCGCTACAGGCGAGAACGCGCAAGGTGTGCGGATCGACGGCGCCAGCTTCACCGGCCACACCACGCACCTGACCAACAACGGGACGATACGCGGGCAGGGTACTGCCATCGCGATCGGTAATACCCGCTTCAATCTGCCGGGCGCCCAGCCGTGGTTCCTTGAAAGAGGCGACTTCAATATCTTCAACAATGGCTCGATCATTTCTGCCGACAAGGCCATCGACGCCTCAGCAAGCAATCGCCCGGTCGAACTGATCCTGCGCAAGGGCAGTGTCGTTGTCGGCAACCTGATAGACCTGAGTAATATTGAGCTGGAAGGTGACACGTCCTTCACAGCGACCAATACCAGCACTGACGGCTATAACATCCGTCTGAAAAAGGATGGTTTGATCCTCGTTGGCGATACGGGCAGCCCGGCGACCACCTTTACTCTGGAAGCTCCGCACACCAGCATCAATGGCGGCATTTACGTCGCAGGCAATGCTGCGCTGGCCCTGAATCTCAGCAGTGCCACGAATGTAAACACTGCCGTATTGAAAGTCACCGACGCCGCTCAGTTCGAACAGGGTGCCCAGATTAAGCTGGCCGCCAAGGGTGAGGATTTCAACGCCGCAGGCACCACCTACAAACTGCTCGAAGCAGGCCGAATTGATCTGCTTGATAAAGAGGGCGTGAAGGTCGATCCGAACGGCAAGCTTGATGTCGTCAGCACATCGGCGCTGCTCAACGTCGACAGCTACACCGTCAGCGGCACTCAAGTGGTGGCTGTGGTGACGGCGAAAGGCAAGGAACAGGTTGCCCAGATCGTCACGGACAATGGTGGTTCGACCAACAGCCAGAAAACGCTGGTCAACCTCATCGATGACAGCATCATCGGCAACATGAACGATAGCGATCCGTTCAAGCAAGCCTTGCTGAACGCTGATGAAGCTCAGGTTGCCAAGCTGGCTTCGCAACTGACACCGGAAATCAACGGCGGCGCGACCCGCGCTGCGACTACCAGCCAGAGCCTGATCAGTGGCGTTACCGGCAGTCGCACCAGCTCGATACGTGGCGCGTCTTCGGGCGAGGGCTTCAAGGACGCTGGCGTGTGGGTCCAGTCCCTCTACAGCGACGCCACTCAAGGCCAACGCGACGGCGTGGCGGGCTATAACGCTTACAGCCACGGCGTTGCGGTCGGTGCGGACGGCAAGCTGAATGAAAATCTGACCCTGGGTCTGGCGTACAGCTTCATCAATACCGACGTGAATGGCAAAAGCGGCAACAAGACCGAAGTCGATAGCCATGCGTTCACCCTGTACAGCGGTTTCGAGCTGGGCAACTACTTTGTCGATTCCAGCCTGACCTACGGCCTCAACGACAACCAGGGCAAACGCAGCATCGCTGGCACTCGCGCCAAGTCGGACTATGACAGCGACCTGTTGGGGCTGAATGTGGTGGGCGGCTACACCTACCATGTCACCCCGCAAACCCTGATCGAGCCACGATTGGCTACGCGTTACAGCCAGGTGAACATCGACGGCTATCGTGAGAAAAACTCATCGGCGGCGTTGAAGGTCGAAGACCAGCGCTATGAAGCCATCGAGCTGGGCGCGGGTGTACGCGTGGCGGGCAGCTTCGCTCTCGGCGCCGGCACGCTGGAGCCGCAAGCCAAACTGATGGCGTATCACGATTTCGCCGCCGACGAGGCCAAAAGCACATCGACCTTCCTGCTCGGCAGCACACCGTTCGTGACCAGCGGTGCCAAGGCAGTGCGTGACAGCTACGAGGCAGGCATCGGCGCGGACTACAAGCTGGGCGCGATCACCCTCGGTCTGAATTACGACTACATCGGCAAGTCGGATTTCGATGCCGACGTATTCTCGGCAAAAGTGCGTTACGACTTCTGATGACGAACTCCCGTCCCGGTCCTGGTCGCTGGGGCGTTTTCCTTCAGGCTTTGATGGCGCTGCTGATCAGCGCCCTCATGGCAGGCTGCCAATCGCCGCGTCAGGCATTGCAACAACTGGCTGACGAGCACGGACGGCAGCTGCAAATTATGCCCGGCCAACCGTTCGCGTTGGCTGTGCTGCTGCCGAACCATGTCCCGCCTGCGAGCCGTCTGCGCGTTTACCTCGAAGGCGACGGGTATGCCTGGGCCACTGCGACTCAACCCAGCCTCGACCCCAGTCCCCGAAAACTTTTGGTGCCGCGCCTGGCAATCGAAGACCCGACACCGAATGTTTACCTCGCAAGGCCTTGCCAGTTCGTCACCTCACCAACCTGCACAGCAGCGCTCTGGACAGATCGGCGTTTCTCGCAGGAAGTCGTCACCAACCTCAGCCAGGCACTCGACCTTCTGAAGCAGCGTTACGGCAATCAGTCGTTCGAATTGATCGGCTACTCAGGCGGAGCAGCCCTGGCATTGTTGCTGGCGGCTCAGCGTGATGACGTGACACAGGTCCAGACACTCGCAGGCAATCTCAGTCCGCGGCTATGGGCACACACTCAACATCTGTCACCCCTTACAGGCTCGCTTGATCCTCTGGATTATCAACGTCGGTTGGCCGGCATCCCTCAGCGGCATTTTTCAGGGACTCTGGATGAAGTCGTTCCGACTGTGCTGGCGCAGGTGTATCGCGAGCGGTTGCGAAGTGGTGTGTGTGATCGGTTGGTCGTGGTTGAGGGCGTGAGTCATGAGGCCGGATGGGACGGGGTCTGGAGGCTATGGAGGGACCGGGATCTGGAGGGGGCTGGAGCGTGTGCGGATTAGCGGCTGACGTCTCGCGGCCTTCAGTGGGAGCTGGCGTTAACCTGCGTACCTTGAGCGTTCAGATGGTTGCCTAGCGCATAGACAGTGCAAGCGGGTCCATCGCCAATAAGATCCTTTTGACAGTACTCTATTGCCTTGGCAGCGGCATCCTCTTGAGTTCGCTCACCCTTACTCCAGCCCCAGGTACCTTTGCCATTGGTTGCAAACGCTTTCTCGTACGACTGGTTTTGCGCATACGCACGTAAAGCGTTCTTTCCTGCAGCACTCAGTTCTGTGGGTGCGGGAAGATCGGTTGCAGGGAGTGCCACGATTTCCAGAGAGGCAAGCTGTTGTTTGTTCAGAAACTCGGCGACGGTATTCCACCACGTTTGTTCAGGCGCCCATTCCATAAAGACATGGCCGTTTTTCCCGAATGACGGGGCCTCCTGAAACTCGCCAATGCCTCCTGCAGAGAGATAGGTGTCAAACATCTCTCTGCTCAGCGGCAGAGGAAACACCTCGTCATTGATGGCGTAAAACCAGAGTGTCGGCACATGGGATCGCCTGCCAAAGCTTGCGATGGATGTTAACAGGTGCTCTTTGTCGCAAACCCCACCCGACTCGATCGCGCCGCGACCACCATCGAAGTTGATGATCGCTTGCACGCCCGGAGGATTTTCGGCACCGGCAGCCAATACCGCGAACCCTCCGGCAGATTGCCCCATCATGATGGCTTCATCAGGCGAAGACCACGGTTCAAGTCGAATGGCTTGCAAGGCGGCGATGAGATCGTCAGCTGCTAGTTTACCGGACCTCGCATGGTCGGGGTGCTCACAGGTTCCACCCCGGTATTCAGTGACGCCTGAAGACTTTCCATATCCTTGGCGCATCACCACAACGGAAGCGTAACCGTGACGAGCAAACGCGATTGCCGCCATTGAATAACGGTTGGGGCTGATGGCGCGATCAATCTGATTACCATCGGTGCCATGAGTGATCAACGCCACCGGCCAGCGTCCTGGCTTGTCTGGACGCGTGACAAGCGTATCCAGCGTCGCCGTTTGCCCGTCAGGCAGGCTGATATTCAGGACAAGAGGCTCTCTGATCAGGCCGTCAATCTGCTCATTGACCTCAGACGTTTGCGTCCAGCCGAACGTTGTCCAGCCAAGCAGGAAGAACAGCAGTGTCCAGACGAAAGACGATTTTTTGAGCGCCATTTAGTGAGCCTCTTGAGTGCTTTCAAGTATTGACGTTTAAAGGTCAGGACAATGCTTAGGCTGACAGGCGCTGCATGTGCTTTGAGTCAGCCTTACCTGCAAAAGACCTGTTTGTCAGACGTGTCACGCTCAAGCATGCAGTGGCTTGGACCGAAGCTCGACGCCGGATTTGCTCCAGAAACCTGTCGATTGCATGTAAGTCATTCACATTGATGTTCAGGTGAACAGCTTGTTGCACCGCGACAAACGCATAAATGTCTGCAACCGTGAAGTCATCGCCCAGCAACCACTGCGCCTTGGAAAGCTGATCATCCAGCCATTCATAAGGGCCGCGCAGCCATTGACGATAGTAAGCGGCAGTCGCTGCATCAATACGCGGATCCAGTAAAAAACTGTTGGCTTTATGCATTTCGGTCGCAATGAAGTTCAGGGTTTCCAGCAGGCGAATACGCGCAAGCGTTCCATGCGCCGGAGCGAGCGTCAGGTGGGGTGCCTGGTCGGCAATACAGGTCAGGATGACCGCCAGCTCGCTGATTCGCTCACTGCCTTGCAACTCAAGCAGCGGGACATAACCCTTGGGATTGATTCCATGAAAGTCAGTGCCGTCCAGCAGCGACTGATTGCAGAGATCGACCTCGACCAATCTGAACGCAAGCCCCGTTTCATGCAGCGCAATCTGCGCCGCCAGCGAGTAGGTGTCGGGTGAGTAATAAAGCGTCATCATCAGTCGTTACCCGCCGTTGTCAGGATCTGCGCTTGGAAATCGTTTCCCTGTGATCTGAGCATGGCGGGGTGTCAGTTTCTGGCACCAGGGTCTGGGCCGTTTCCGGAGGCGGTGTGTGGGTGGCGCAGCGGAGGTAACCAAGTGATATCCGTTTCGGACAGATAAGACTGGCTTTACAGCAGACATTAAAAAGCCGGCTTGTGGTCGGCTTTTCCAGCGTCCAATAAAGTCCGGGCTCGTCTACGTGTATCGAGGGATGAGCCCTTGTACATTGGGTTTAACGCTATCTAGTGTCTACTGCTTGCCAGTGCCCGCCAACATCATCTACCGTTCCGGGTATGGGCCTGAGTATGGGCTGTAGTTTTGGTGGGGATATGGTCAAGCTGACAGTGAAGGGAATCGCCGGGTTGTTGAAGTCTGGTAAACGAGGCTACGCCGGTGACGGAGGAAACCTGTATTTCAAATACAGGGCGGATGGCAAAGGCAGCTGGATTTTTCGCTACAAGTGGAATGGAAAGTCCCGTGATATGGGGCTGGGCGCTTACCCAGACATCAGCCTGTCTGACGCCCGTACAGATGCCCTAGGGGCTCGCCGGATGTTGAATTCGGGCGTGGACCCTCTTTCGGAGCGAGAAGCCGCTCGCGAAGCTCAGAGAGCTTTAGAACTAGCTGCTGAGGCCAGGCGTCACTCATTCAAAAGCCTCGCCCTTGAGTACCACAAAGCTCATAGCGGCAAGCACTCTGAGAAGTGGCGAAAGGGTTGGGTGCGAAAAATGGAAAAATATGCGTTTCCGTTAATCGGGGACCTTCCTGCTGAGGCAGTTGACGTTGGTCATGTGCAGAAGATTTTGAACCCCATATGGGGGGAGAAAACTCGCACGGCGGACGAGGTTCGCGGGCAGATCGAACAGGTGTTGGACGCGGCAAAAGCACGCGGATTACGTGTGGGTGAAAATCCGGCCCGTTGGCGAGGTAACTTGGAGCACCTCCTTTCTAGGGATGCGAAGAAGGCGGCCCGAAAACGCCAGCATTTTACTGCCCTGAAGTGGTCAGAGTTGCCTGGATTGATGGCGAATCTGCGAGGGGATGAAACGCTCGCGTCGTTTGCGGCTCAGTTACTTATTTTGACGGGTTCCCGCGCGCATATGGTCCGGTTTGCACGTTGGGTGGAGTTCGATTTTGACTCGAAGATCTGGCTGCTGTCGGCTGAGCGCATGAAGGCGCGGAAGGCCTTTGTCATCCCTCTCTCCGAACAGGTAATAGGCATCCTAGCCAAGATCCCACGAGTCGAAGGGTGCCCATTCCTGTTTCCAGGGCGAGGGAAGAGTGGGGTTATGCATGCAAATGCGGTGCGCAACCTCCTACATGGCTTAGGACACGCTGATATTACCCGTCACGGATTTAGATCAACGTTCCGGGACTGGGCTGCGGAAAATACACAACACACTCGCGAGGTTTGTGAGATGGCGCTTGCACACGACGAGCGTGATCAAACTGAAGGGGCATATTCTCGTACTGACTTTCTCGAAAAGCGCCGGCCACTGATGCAGGAATGGGCGGATTATGCACTGGCCTCGAATTCTTCAGACCAAGTGCGGTAGGCTCCGGCGCACATAATTTTTCGTTGAGGTAACGCGGTATGCGGGCAGATTTAATAGGTTTGGAGTGGCTTACCTCTGAGCAGGCACTGCTTTTGTTGAAAGATCAGGCAGGGGCCCAGCTTTCGGAGAACGATTTGCTGATCCAGTGCGAAGCTGGCCGCTGCCACGTATACGCCAATGTGGATAGCTGGAAGGGCACATGCCCTGAAGGGCTCAGAGATGAGCTGGGTGAGTGGTTCTTCACTGTCTGTGGCATTGGCAGAGGTCAAATACTTAATCCCCGAGCTTTAATTGAGGCGAGGGGGAAAAGCGAAATACAGCTGCACATCATCGGTGCCGTGCAGCAGACCGAGCAGGCAGAGGCTGAGAGGTACGAGAGCGTTGATTGGCTTGCGGTTCTGCCCCCTGAGCACTGCCACCCGATCTTTATGCAGTCGGAGATCGCGGCGCTAGCGCAAATGCTTAGTGGCGCCACCCCACCTCCAGACCGGACCAAACCGTCACACCTGCTCACTATTGCTGTGCTTCTTGAGTTGCTAAAAGAGAAGGGCCGGCCCGTGTACAACCAGGACGCCATCGTTCGTGAGATCAATGGACGTTATGGTGAGGAGTCAGACCAGCCTGTGCTAGGTCTAGGCTCAAGCAACATAAAGGACATATTCGCAGAGGCCAACAAAGCAATGCCGGGCGCGAAGCGCAAGAAACCGAGATCGTAATTGCAATAGAAAGAATCGTGATTGCACTGACTTCCTTGGCGCTGGCGGATTGAATGGCTTCCATCACTCCACAACGCACCAAGGAACTCCACGATGCAAAACACTACTTCAAATCGTTCGCTCCCGGCCCCCTCCGGCTATTCAGGCCGTCGCATACTCAGACTGCCAAATGTCGAGCTTCTAACCGGCTTCAAACGCGCCCACATTTACAGTCTCATGACTCAAGGACGATTTCCGAAATCCGTTCGTCTGGGCACGAGGGCTGTCGGCTGGGACTCTACTGCTATCGAAAAATGGGTCGAAGATCGCATCTCCGGTGACGCTACTTACCGTTCCAATGCAGTAGGAGAAGGCCTATGACCATGCTCGCCTATTTCCTTGTTGGTGCTGATGGCCAAGAGGCCAAGCCTCAGCTTGGAGCGATTGAGCAGGCGCACGAGGTGGGTCATTGGTTCGCCGATATGGCGTCCAGCAGATCGACCCCAACCCTAGAGCGGTCCGGCTTCGGTCAGCTACACCGGCTTGCAAAAAAAGGGGATGTCATGGTCGTTTCGTCGCTCGACTGCTTAGGCGCAAGCGTCACAGAATTGATTGAGGTTTTCCAGGCGCTCAATGAGAAGGGTGTAGCGGTGATCTCAACCCAAGAAAACCTCCATTTGTCTGTCTACCAAGAAACGGCAGATTAAGCGCTGTTAGGAAAGCTCTGACGTGCGAGGTGTGCTTCGAGCGAACCAGCTAACAAATTGTCATGAAAGTCACTGGCTCAAAGGGTGTGCCTTTTTAGCCAGTGAAACCGGATTGATGTACCCCCCGAAAACGTTGGTCGGTGAGATGGCTCAGAAGTGTTGTTTTATTCTGAGCTATTCCGTATATTCTGAGCCATACTTTTGAGCCAGATAGCGGTGAGTTCCCATGACAGTCCTAGCCTATGTTCGAGTCAGCACCGAAGACCAGAGCACGAACGCTCAGCGTCACGCGATCACTGAACGGCACAACGTCGGTAAATGGTTTGAGGATCAAGCTGTCAGCGGCGCAACGAAAGCCCTGGAGCGCCCAAGTTTCGCAGAGTTGTTCAAATACGCACGAGAGGGCGACACCCTCGTCGTCGCTGCAATTGACCGCCTGGGACGCGATACCTTGGACTTACTCACGACAGTTCAAGCGCTAGAGGGGAAAGGTGTGGCAGTAGTTTCACTACGAGAAGGTTTTGATCTGTCAACGCCCATCGGAAAAGCGATGCTTACGATGTTGGGTGCGGTCGCTGAACTTGAGCGATCAAACATAAAAGCCCGTCAGTTGGCTGGTATTACACGAGCGAAGGCCACAGGGCAGAAACTGGGCGCTCCGAAGCGTATCGATGACGAGGCTGTTCGGACCTGGCGCGAGGCCAACAAGGCAACGATTCAGGAGACGGCTACACAATTTTCAATATCGATTGCGGCAGTGAAGCGGGCGTGCGCCAGCAAATCTTCGGCGACCGCTAGGGTGGAGGGAGCGTAATTATGTCAGGTAAGCAGAAGACTCCAGATCAAGAAACACAAGTAGTGGTGCTCAGAGAAGCCGGTTGGACCGTATCAGCAATCGCTGACCGGCTCGCCATAAGCGTCAGCACGGTGCAGCGTCTCTTGAAGAAGCATCATGTGGTTGCTGGCGCCGGGACTCAGGCCCTGATCGAAAAGGCCAGAGAGGAGCTATTAACTGCTGCGTTCTCGTTGGAGGCGGTTCAGCAGACAGCAGCGTCATTAGTTGCCGACGAGCTGGCGCTGGTCCGGCAGATCCGACAAAAGATAGCAAGTTCGGTTGAGAATCTCGATCCGACGAACCCCATAGCCTTCCGTGGGCTCGCTGCGGCCTCGACGGCATTGAAACTCACTCAAGAGGTTACTCGTCGCGCGTTGCCTGTCGACAAGCTCGGTCAGGCGATGGAAATCGAGGAGCTACCGGAGCTTCGGATCCGGATCATGACGGAGGATGATGTTGCAGAGATGCGGATGCAGCAGCGCATCGAAGAAGCTGAGCGAAATGGAGATCTTCAGAGCCTCAACGATGAGCATGAAAACTTGCGATGGATGGCATCCAGACGACTGGCACAGTTGAGTCGCGGAGATGACGACATCGTGATCGAGGGCGATGACTCAATTATGACCGGAACCTGACCGGTCAGTGTCAACCCCTTAGAACACAGTGTAAGCATCGACCACAATGGCTGTTCTGCCGGTATGGTCATTTTGAAAATCGGACCCAAGACTCGGAGCGTCGAGCCGTGAACGAATACGAGCAGCGTTTTCCCTATGTCCCCAAAGAGGTAGGGGCTGGAGTAAATGCAAAAATTGCACGGCGAAGGACGAGCTCAAAAAGCCTGGCAACCGTAGGGCAGGCAAGAGTTCTCGCCAGTCTCGGCGCAGGCATGGAAAAACGGCTAGTAGCTATTAGTCAGTTAGATCCTCAACTAGATCAGCAAGACATCAAGCGTTTCCAAAAGATCGACACCCACGTCCGGGGCATAGCGAGGAGCTATCTCTCGACGACTAGGCTTCCGAACTGGTCCAAAATTCTCGAAAAGGATATCAAGCAGTTCTTCCGGCTTCGTGAGTTGCTGAGCCAGCCCGACGCCTACACCATGACTGCCCGACTGGGGCACGACGTCGCAGAAGCCGCTCTGAACTCTCCTCGAGGCCCTGCTGACTACCTCGCCGCACTTATCAGTAGGCAGCTAAAGGCACTCGGCATCAAAGCCGAATTGGTCTTCAATCTCGAGTTCATACATGGCGCGCTCAGAGAGAACCATCCGATGCATATCCATGGTGCTTTGCGTATCCCGGAGGGCCGGATTGCAGAGGTCATGGAGGCCCTCCGTAAGGCTCTGGCATCGTATTACCGATCCAGGTGGAACAACGTAGCGGTGAAACTCGAAAAACCCCAACAGGGCGATTTCTGGCCGTGCTACTGCGTGAAGGAATCCGGCGTGACTGTCGAAATTCTGTCCCGACGCGGGGTCGGGATCAGTTCGCCTTCTTACTCAAGTAGGTCTCAAACGCAGCAGGCATTGAAGTTCTACAATCAGATCGACGGGTGGCTCAACTCGAATCCTTGTAGCTGAACAGCCGGTTCGTGATACGTACTGATATCTACCCACGCACTCACGCCTGCTGCATATAGGATCGGTAGGTCGATGCCAGTACCTAAGGCCGCCTGCTCTAGCGTGACTATAGGGCCGGATCATGCGGCCATACTGGAAATACGACCATTAGTAGCCTGATAGGGCAGAGGCGACCTTATCAGGGCCGACAGCGACGTTGGCGGGACGAGGCCAAACAAGCTTAGCTGCCTTCAGCAGGGCGCGAGAACGCCGAGCTATCGCGGCCTCATCCCAAGCAACGCATGCAGGATGCTGGAAGTACGTGTTGATCAGAAGGGCACTTTGCCCCAGCTTAGCGCGCTTTCCAGACATTTTAGAAACACCATCGTCCGCCCCAACATACGGCCCATTGCTTACGACGGAATTGAGTGGCTGCGTCAGTAGCGTCAGATTGCCAAAACCGTGCAACTCTGCCTGCCGAATATGCTGCATTGACTCATCAACTTGATAGCTGGGTACGTTTCTCCAGCTCTGAGGCATGACGTGCTCGACGGTTAGATCGCACTGCGGAGGAACATGATTGCTCGCCTGCTGAGCTCCTCTACCTCCATACTCCAATGCTCGGAGAATGCCGCAAGTTTTTGCGGGCCGAAGTGTTAGATATGCCTGGCACGAGCGCCAGCACTCTTCAAACTTATCATCGTCCGGCCAGATCTCACTGGTGCTGGTGGCAGCAAGAAGGATCTGTCGGAGAGCTTCATGAGGCTGAAGTGGGTCTGCTGTTATCGCTTGCACAACGCGGAGAAAAAAATGGCCGTAACTTTTGCTACTTAATCCGCATATTGCTCTCCTTGTCAGATATGACGCTAGGTCTGCTAAAGCTTGCTTTAGTTGCAAACTATCCGGCTCCAGACGTTCGCGAAGAGCAAGATAGACTGGCCCCACCGTGCCGACATCAAGGGATTTGATCAGTCTTGCGAACTCGGCCACATATCCGGTTCCAGATGGTGAAACAAGCTCTTGAAAATGCTTGCTCGCGCGGACGATCCGACCGAGCTCATCTGAAAGGGTCCGTGGCTGACCTTTTTGCCACCATGCTTTGAAGGCTTGGAACACGTGGCTTGTGAGAACGCTTTCCCCACTGCGAAGGATCGTATAGTTGTAGAAGAATAGATCCAGACGTGGCGAGGCGAGACGTCCCAACCGTTCCTTTTCTCTCCAGTATGCATTCGCTCCGTTTGATTTGCCGTCGCCCGCAATATCAAAGGGGCTCCAGTACTTTGAATACAGCTCTTGAACAGGCTGGATCTGCCGCGCCGCCTCAAGGAAAACAAAGTTTCGAATCAGATCGGATGCCAGCAGGGGTTCCCCGCGAGCGTTCAGAGTCTCGAAAATGACCTGAGGATCGTCGTCAGATTCCAGGGTCAAGGTCATTATCTGAACCTGGTCCTGTAACGCCATGTACAGGGCTTCCGCCCGCGCGGGGTCCAATGGAAGCGCATCTGCTAGCATCGGGACTTCGTTACTGCGACGTATGCTTCCGATAAGCGCACCGTTATAAGTGCTTCCGTTACCTCCTGGAATCTCGTCGTTTAAGTCAACCCCACGCATGAAGCTTAAGCAGGCGTGATAAAGGTACAGGAAGGTCTGGATCATCAACGGTCGGTCGATTTTTCTCCGGCCGTCTTTCGCAGGATAGCGTGCGCAGAGCCCATCGATCGTTTCTTCCGGGTCATATAGCTGTCGTATTTCATCTTGGCCAGCCTGCGTTGGCCAAACCTTGTAATAGTCCTCATCTCGCGAGTACGCGCCTCGATTCCGAACGAGATACTCCAACATTTTAGGTATTGGACTATTGGGCAGGCTCAATGAAGCCTGTCGGAGCGCTAGCAGCAGCAATTGCAATGTGGTGGAGCGTTGCTGACCATCAATTACCTCAAACGCACCCACTCGCCCGAAGGTGCTCGGCACAGGCGTCATCACTATTGAACCCAAAAAATGCTTAGGAGCAGGCTTGAGGGTCTGCGAAGGGGTAGTGACCGGGGCGGCCTGTCTAGACAGTACTGCCTCAGCTTGATCATGGATATCTGTCCAGAGTGGACCAACTTGTTTCTCAAGGGTCCACACATATCCGCGCTGGAAAATGGGAATTTGATACTGGAAATCAGAGTTGAATAGGCCGATGACTGTCGTTTTGCTGGGTTGCATGCGATGTCCTTATATTCCCGAAATTCCTTCAGCTCAGCCAGCACCTGCCATGCACCGACTTAAGGTGCTCGTGGAGGGTTTTCAGATGGCTGCTAAAGCCTGGTGCGACGGATCCTAACATCATAGCGCCATGCTGCTCGAAAATTGCTAGCGAAGCTCTGGCGGGTTCACGGTAGCGGCTAGGTCAAGCGCATGGAGCACGGTATTCGCCGGTGATAAAGGTAGGGGGGCGGCCGTTTTTGAAGGGCTTTAGAGCATTACAAATGTCGTTGGGCTATCAGGTCGTGGGTGCGGTCGTCACACAGGCGCCGAATGGCCTGCCGATTCGCCCTTCTTCGGATCACTTCCACTTACAGGCTGCCTGCAAAGGCACGATAGCTTGGCGAAGACCTGAAACAGGAAAAGTGACCGTAACCGGTGATTCGTTGTAAGGGGTGATACGGACGATTACCTGCTGAGCATCCAGAAGATGCTTCACCACGGGAACAGCATACTGGCCGCTCCACTGCCCCAAGGCTTTGTTGTCTGTGGAGGATGAAAAGCTATAGGTCCGGGCCTTTTTATTGTCGACCCTATAGGTGACCTGACCGTAGTCCTCGGTATCAGCAAGAAAATTTCCCGCTAGCACGAAGTACAGCGATGTCTTTCCTTCAGAGCACCGAATGTAAAGATCCGCTGTATCTCTGCCGCCGTATTGCTTGGATACCATCTCTTTGGATGTCGTGTGAAGAACGACGGTCTTGCTATCGTCAATCTTGGAGACAGCCTCTCGTATTTCCCAGTTGGACGCCTGAGTTGTCGTCGACGCCGGACGAAATTTCATGTCGTAGCATTCGAGCCGCTTGCTGTCTTCGGTGAGGGAGCTGCAATCGTCGGCGGCATAACCCGTTGACCGAATCGTTGCTAACAAAATTGCTGATAAGACTCGCATGATGTCCCTTTCATGAATCCAGCTAGCCCGCCTGAGAGAGCCCTCAGGAGTCCTGCGAAGGTACCTCAATTTGGAGACCGCAGGGTCATTGGCATGACCCGGTTTTTAGGAAATGCTCGATTTCATCGACGAAATCGCTTTGAGGCGTGTAGCTCTGGTCTCTGATCGCGACGATGACTGAATCCCCATCCTTCTTGCCATAGGCTCCATCCCAAATGTAGCTGTGACCAATGAAGTGCTCCCCGAAGTACACGACGAAGCCATCGCCATTTTCATAGAGTTGACTCGAGTGTATCGGCGGGCAGCCAGGGCCTTGCATTTCGTGCGCAAGCGACTGGTACACCTCGCGAACGGAACCGTTTGCCGTGACAGTTCTGCTCACTGGAGACGAGTCAATACCTCGCTGGGTTAAGCCATAGCTACACCCTGTCAAAAGCAGCATGGCAGCGACCAGTCCTGATATTTTCAGATGCTTTGCTTCAACAATCGACCGCATATTCAGTCCCCCGGCCACGGTCAGTTCGCAACGACTTTGGTTGTCATGGTGCAGTTCGAAGGAGCTTTGAACCATGGGTTATCTGACTGGCAAAACTCGAAAGGCGTCATGGCTCGTCCGCCAGCGGTAAACGACCCAGTGGGTGTACGCTCACGAATGTCTTGCGGCTCCACGAGTCCTGAACAGATCTTTTCAGAAGCTAACACCGCCCCCTTACCGCCGGCTGATCGAACACTGTACACATCGGCGTCGTAGTCCCTGGCAACCTCTATCACCACGCACGAACTGTCCTTTTTCACGCCGTTGTTCATGAATTCACAGCGTGTGCTGCCATTCATTTTTGTCGAACAGTCTGCTTTAACCTCAGCAAGCGTTGGGGCTGAGAGCATTACGGATGTGGCAAAAATCAACGTTTTTTTCAGCACGGAGAGATCCTTTTCGGCTATCGATAGATGCGTCGCCTTATACATTCGGGCGAAACGGCCCCGGATGATACCTAAAAACCTGTTTTGGGATAATCCCAGAAGGGGTTTATTTAATCCGCCAGTCCTTTTTTGGCGGCGCACCTTGAAATCCATCCACTCCGAACCGTACCAGCGGCTGCTTGCATTACTGATCGAGCATCGCAAGCAGGCAAGCATTACGCAGCAACAGCTCTCTAAGGCGCTCAGCCGGCCTCAGTCGTTCGTTTCGAAGTATGAGCGAGGAGAGCGTCGTCTCGACGTCATAGAGTTCCTTGAGGTCTGTAGGCACCTTGACGCTGATGCAGCCCAAATCCTCAAAATAGTAGAGCTGCGTTACTTGGATGAGGTGCGAGGAGGGGGCCTTTAGTGCACAGCACTGCGGCAGATCAACGTTCACATTGCGCTGGCGTGGAACGCTGGCCGAATGCGCTCACGAGGCTATAGTGGGTGAGCAGCATTTATCTAACCGCAAGGAGGCTCATATGAAAATCGCAAGCGTACATGTCGTGAATTTCCGCTCAATTGAAGAAGCCACTCTCGAATTCACTGATTTCAACATTCTGATAGGTCAAAATAATACAGGGAAGACTAACTTTTTTGAGGCGCTTGACTGGTTCTATACAGGCTCAGGCTTATCGCAGGATATGAGGTTTCAGCGAGATCCAAATCGAGAAATCATTGTAAGTGTCGAGTTCTATGGAGCACAGCACGGCGCTGAAAATATGATCAACGAGGGCAATAGGACCAAAATCCAAAATGTACTCAAAGGGTCTGACGTTATCAAGGTGACTCGTCGAAGCAGCGATCCAAAAAAGAGAGTTGTAAGCATCGGTGGTGAGGCGATAAAGAATCCAACTGGATTTGACACTGCGCTCAATGACTTTTTACCAAAATTTGAATATATCCATACAAGGCAATATTTCGAAGACTTTACGAAGTACAACCAAAAGAGTGCGGTGGGGATTATGCTTTCTTCAGTGATTGAAGAGATCTTAAATGATGATCCCAAGTATCGGGCGTTTAGAAATACCTTTGAAGATTTGTTTAATTCGGAAGACTCTGCCGTGAGTGGTCATTTCAGGGCTCTTGGCGAGTCCGTGAAGATTCACTTGGAAAAACAGTTTTCCGAATGTTCAAAAGTTTATTTTGAAGTGCTTTCGCCTGAGTTTAACGATCTGCTGAAAAAATTTGAGACAGTGGTTGATGATGGGATCGAAACATATGCGAGCGAGAAAGGCGATGGGATGCAGAGAGCACTCATGCTTGCAATCATACAAGCGTACGCGGAGTACAGGAAAGCAAGAGAAGACGCAGGAAAGTCGTTTTTATTTTTTATTGATGAAGCTGAGCTTCATTTGCATCCGACTGCTCAGAGGAAGCTTAAGGACGTCCTTCTGGAACTCAGTACGCAACTCGATCAGGTTTTTATAAGTACGCACTCGTCGGTGTTTGTCGCAGATACAAGTGAGGGTGAGAGCGTTTTCAAAACTGAGAAAAATGATTGCCGAACTGAGATATTCCGTACCGATGAAGCAGATAAGCCTTACATAATTTATGAGCTGCTTGGGGGTAGCCCGGCAGATTTGCTGCTTCCGCGTAACTTCTTGATTGTAGAAGGGCCTAGTGAATTCGAATTGCTAACCCGGGTTATAAAAAGGCATTACCGCGATAAGCCGCCGATTCAGATAATTTCAGCAGAGGGCGATACCCACCAAGCTAAGCGCTCTATAAATGCGATCTCAAAGGCGTACTCGCCAATGGGGACCAGCATATATGGAAACAAGGTCATCATTCTTTGTGACAGACCAACCGCTAAAGCCCAAGCTGGGTTTGACCAGTTCATTGCGGCCAACGCAGATCTTACGGAGCGTAACCAAATCATTGTTCTTCCTCATGGTAGCCTGGAAGAGTGTTATCCGTCACCCTGGAAAAAGACCGAAGCCGAAACAAAGGACTTATCCGGCTATCAGAAAAAACAAATGTCAAAGCTTGTGGGCGACGAGATTAGCCGAGAATCATTCGAGGGGGAAATGAATGTTCTGTATGAGGCTCTAACATTGGTCTGGCAAAATTCATTTTGAGGGCGCGATGCTAGTTGGTAAAAGCGAGGGCGGCGGCTCGCCGCCTCTTTTAAAGACTAACTTTCCCTACGCCGTGAACGGATTGCATCTGGTTATCGTTAGGCATGGCGTCAGTCGTCGCGAAGATTATAGATAGCTAGGTCTGAAGCTTTTATATCGCTTGCAGGTACAAGGCGGTAATGCTTTTCTTCCACCACCTTTACCTCTCCATCTTGAATGGTAAGTTCAAACATCGCGATACGCTCATCGCTCATGAACTGTGCAGAAACAGCACGGCATAGCAGGTCGGGATATTTCGCTCTTGAGAAGGCTATATCCTGATGCGTTTGAACAACCCCATGTTTGTCCGACCCACCTTTAGCTTGCACAGGTATTACATACTGGCGGCCGTGGCGGTCCACTCCGACGTAAACCTCGTCAATTTCGAGCTGACCGATACCTTTGAGATTGGTGCGTAGGTGGTTTTGTAAGGAGTACGCCGTGACCCCTAAAAAAATATCAATCAACCTGTTATACCGGACCTTTGCAAGTAGCGCCTGTTCATCACTCAAAGCGTACGCAGTAATAATCTCTGGTGTCGAGTCTGGAATTTTTACCGTTATCAGGTTTTCGTTAGGGATGATCCGACTTAGTTTAGCTAGGCGAAATCGATAAAGGGCTTGGCCGCCCCCTTCGATAATCCACTCAAGCCCGCCCTCCGCAGTCTCGAGAATACGACTTGGTAGATCATACCGATACCTGAACGAATAGATAAGATCGCCAATGTTCTTTGGCAATTCTATTTCTAGCTTCTGGGCGACCTGCACGATCTCATCTCGAGCAAACTGAAACTCTCTATCGCCTGGTTTGTAGTGGGCGAAAAAGATACTTTCAATGATCGCGGAATAACGGTTGGCCTTCCGAGCTACCTTGACGTCAGACATCTAGCACTTCCAGCAACACGTTCTTATCTACAGTTTTTCGGGTGCGCTGCGCGATAGTGTCATGAGGCACCTCAAAATATAGGGCTGCCCGACTCATATCTAAATTAAGCTGCTTAGGATTACCGAGCTGTAGAGACTCTAGTGGCTTGCTCGGTGTCAACCCCAGCGCCGCGATGATTGAGCTAGCTACCGCTCTCCCCAAGAGTGGAGGAACACTGTTGCCAATCTGACGGAATCCATGCCATTTAGTCGCATGAAAACGGAACCAGTCCGGAAAAGAGTGCAAGCGCGCCGCCTCTCTAACCGTGATCACCCTTGGCAGGTTAGGATGAATAGGTCTGGGCGAGGTAAAAGCTCCACGCGCGCTGTCGGTGCCAGCACGAAGAGTATTGCAGAGGCCGTCCATTGGCAGCTTTCGAAAACGACTGATTTCCTCGGTTTTTCCAGGCTCGGTGGCGAGGAAACGGCTCTGCGAGAGAGGAGTGTGCTCTGTACGGGCACTTGAAGTAAGCAAATTTCTTGCATATTGCCGTTCGTAACCAAAGTCTTGGTTGTCCAACTCCAGACCTCTTAATCGGCGTGCGTAGGTCGCTTTAGTATTCCACCGCACTTCAACTTGATCGCTGTCACGTAACACATCAAACGCATTAGCATCAGGCAGATCTGCGATGGCCTCCGCTACAGTCACGCGTTCAGCCAATGGCTCTGGGTACGTTGGGGTGTTAAGCCCCCGGCGCGTTCCGAGGAGAAAAAGGCGTTTTCGATCTTGAGGAACCCCGTAATCCGCAGCATTAAGTACCTTATAGGGCAGGGTGACGTCATAGCCTGCTTCTGCTAGGGCCGCAATCAGCTCTTTTAGAAACTCGGCATGCTTACCAAGGGTTAGGCCCTTCACGTTTTCAAATACGCAATATTTAGGTTGCAGCTCTTCGACGATACGAACGTAGTGAAAAACGAGTTGATTACGAGAATCGTCCAGCGCACGTTTGCCTATCATGGAGAAACCCTGGCAGGGAGCCCCGCCAAACACCACATCGATATCGCTCGAACCTATCCCTGCCCGTTGCCGGATTTCCTCTCCGCTAAGGTCGGTGACGCTTGCGCAGATCGTCGCGCATTTGGGGAAGTTAAATTCGTGAGTAGCACAGTGGATAGGGTCGATTTCCACTGCCGCCGCGACGTCGAAACCGGCTTGCTCGAAGCCCAGAGACAAGCCGCCAGCTCCAGCAAAAAGGTCTATGCCTATGGGGCGTTTGTTAGTCGCTTTGTATGAATTCATTTAACCTACTCATCATCGTTTCGATTTCTTTCAGCTCGCATCCCCACACGGTAAGCACTCGCCAACCGATGGTTTGAAGCTTTTCGATATTTTCGGCATCTCGCTCACGATTACGGTCGATTTTCGCCTGCCAGAATGCGATGCGAGATTTTGGAAGACGGCCGTATCGACAGCCTGAGTGACCATGCCAAAAGCAGCCGTTGACAAAAATAACCTTTTTTCGACCATGAAAGACAAGGTCAGGTGTGCCCGGCAAGGTCTTGCAGTGCAGACGATACCGGTAACCCATAGAAAAGACCAAGCGTCTTACGACGAGCTCGGGTTTGGTATTTTTGGAGCCCACCTGGCTCATGAGCCGGCTTCGGCGTTCGGGAGTAAGCCTATCCATAGCGGCAGTTTAACAGACGCTACCTTAGGTATGACCTGGTTGTGGGCTGTAATATGGGCTGGGCATGCCGCCCTAAAAATATCCAATAAAATCAATAGTTAATGGATTTAAAAAGCCGGCTTGTGGCCGGCTTCTCGTGGGCAATTTTGGTTTATTTTTGGTAAACCGCAATCGCCTGCAAAAGGTGCATTCGCAGGGAATGCTAATGAGGAAGCAGGGCAGATGCGTCATCTGCCGTGCTGTGGCATCGTCGCTGGGCGGTGATGCTTTGGATGGCGGGTAGCATACTGATGTTTGCCGCCGATGCCCAGTCTTGATGTGTCATCACGCCTGTGTCAGAGCAGCAGCATGGCGTTGCGGCGGCTGTTGAGGGTGGACCACCAGAAGATCCAGCCGAGGATGCGGATGCGTTCGTCTTCGATGTCTTCGGCGCTGAAGATTTCGTCAGGGTATTCGGCGTCGTTGTGGCTGCGCAGGCGCAGGCCGCCGTTGGGCAGGCGGTAGAGGTAGCGTACGCGCAGGATGCCGCCGTGCTCCAGTGCGTAGATTTCGCCGTCGATGACTTGGGTCAGTTCGCGGTCAACACCCAGGATCGAGCCGTCCTGAATTTTGTCGGCCATGCTGCTGCCGACCATGGCGACGCACAGGCAGTTTTTGGGGTCGATGCCCATTGTTTGTAGAACGTGCAGGGGCAGGCGGATTTTTTGTCCGGGCGCTTCGGCCAGTACGGTTTTGCTGACGCCATGAGTGGATTCGATTTCCTTGAAGATCTGAATTTCCACGTCTCCACGTAGCATGTTTCTTCCTTGATCCTGATGGACGATCAGTCGAGTGTCGCCGCCGTTGTGTTCATTGGCGGAGTCGGTGGGGTGTTTGGGCCCTTCGCCGGTGCGCAGCCAGCGGGCGTTGACGGTTAATAGTTCAGCCACCTCGTCAATACGCGCCATCGGGACGCCGCGCTTGAACCAGTTATTGACGTGTTGCGGGGTGATCTTGCGGTTGGCAGCAAAATCAGTCGCCGTGAGGTGGCACTCTTTGAGAAGGATGCGGAGTCGATCGCCTGATGTATTCATGGGGCCGAGTTTACTGGCGGGGCCGGAGCGTTTAAATGAACGAGGTGTTGATGTCGGCGTTGTCGCGGGCGGTGTGCGGCGAGCGGTATGACAGACGGGAAGATTGTTGTGTAGGCATGTTCCGTAATCGTCGGATTTTCGCTAAACACGATGGATTTCGTTTAGGCCGGGTACAAGGGGGTTAACGGGATGTTTATCGAAAAGGGTTGCTGAGCGCATTTTTAAACAGGGCGTTCGAAAAAAAGTCAGGTTATGCGGGGAAAGAAACGTGAGGTAGGCGGGCGGGATGACTGAACGTGAGGTGAAACAGGTGTTTGCGAAGGTAATAGCCAAGGCACCTGCAACGCAGGTGCCTCGACAGCAAACCGTTAATCAGCCTTTGAAGGCTGCAACCGATTTGGTGATTTCAGCGCGGGCCGCTTCTGCGTCGCCCCAGCCTTCGATCTTGACCCACTTGCCTTTCTCGAGATCTTTGTAGTTCTCGAAGAAGTGCTTGATCTGCTCAAGCAGCAGGGCTGGCAGGTCGGTGTACTCTTTGACGTCGACGTACAGCTGCGACAGCTTGTCGTGGGGAACAGCGATGACTTTGGCATCGCCGCCGCCGTCGTCGGTCATGTGCAGGATGCCGACCGGACGAGCGCGGATGACCGAACCTGGGGAAACCGGGTAAGGGGTCACGACCAGCACGTCGAGGGGATCGCCGTCATCCGCCAGGGTGTTGGGGATGAAGCCGTAGTTGGCCGGGTAGAACATTGGGGTGGCCATGAAACGATCAACGAACAGGCAGTCGGTGTCTTTGTCGATTTCGTACTTGATCGGCGCGTGGTTGGCCGGGATTTCGATCGCGACGTAGATGTCGTTCGGCAGGTCTTTGCCCGCCGGAATCTTGCTGTAGCTCATTGGGCTTTGCCCCCGTAGTTGACCAGACAGAATTTGACGCGAACCGCCAAAAAGTGGTCCGGATTATAGGCATATTCTGTTTGGGTTGCCATGTATGGGCTTTGCAGCTTCAGTCGGTGTCCTTGTAAGCCGGGTCTTGCGCCAGCAGGACGGTCAGCCGGGCGAGAGGGTCTTGGCGGTAGAAGGCTTTGAGTTGCTCGTAAACGGCGGGGTAGCTGGCGTGCAGCAGGTCAGGGGCGCTGAAGAAGTATTCACTGGTGACGGCGAAGAACTCGGCCGGGTCTTGCGCGGCGTACGGGTCGAGGGCGGTTTCGGCGTCGGGATCCAGGTCGAGCTGGCGATTGAGGTCGTCAAAGGCGCTTTGCATGGCGCTCGCCCAGTCGGTGATGCGCATGTCGCTGTGCAGCGGCGGCAGGCCGTTGGCGTCGCCATTGAGCATGTCGAGCTTGTGCGCCAACTCGTGAATCACCAGGTTGTAGGCGTCCCAGCTGCCGCTCGACACAACGCCCGGCCAGGCCAGAATCACCGGGCCTTGCAGCCAGGCCTCGCCGCTGTGTTCGCCGTCCCATTCGTGCTCGATACCGCTGGCATCGCGATGACGCTGCGGGCTGACGAAGTCGTCAGGGTAGAGAACGATCTCGTGAAAGCCCTGATACCAGTTCAGGTCGCCCAAGTTAAGCAGCGGCAGTTGCGCCTGGGCCGCTAGGATCAGCCGGTGCTCGTCAGTCAGTTCCACACCCGGTAGCGCGGTGAGGTGCTTGTCGTGCAGAAACAGCACGCAGGCATCTCGAAGCTGTGCTTGCTGCTCGGCGCTTAGCCCGTCAAGGATCGGCAGATGCTGGCGAACGGTGTTCCATAATTCGGCGGAAACCGGATTGTTCGCCAGCGTGCGTTGCCTGCGCCAGTTGCGGAACGACCACATGTGTCAGCTGACGTCGACGGAGCGGCCCGTGCGGCTGCGAACGACACCGATGATCATCGGCAGCAGCGAAAGCACGATGATCGCCAGCACCAGGAACGTCAGGTTTTGCTTGATGAACGGTACGTTGCCGAAGAAGAAGCCCAGCGTGACAAGACTGCCGACCCATAGCACCGAGCCCAGCATGCTGAAGCCGACGAAGCGTGGATAATTCATGCGGCCGACGCCTGCTACGAAGGGCGCAAAGGTGCGGATGATGGGCAGAAAGCGCGCCAGCGTGACGGTCTTGCCGCCATGACGCTCGTAGAACGCCTGAGTGCGCAGCAGGTAGTCGCGGCGGAAAATCTTCGACCTCGGGTTGCTGAACAGCTTTTCACCTGCCGTGCGTCCAATGACGTAGTTGGTGCTGTCACCCAGAATCGCCGCCAGCATCAGCAGTCCGGCCAGCAGGACCGGGTCCATGCCACCACCCGCTGCCACCGCGCCTGCGATAAACAGCAAGGAATCGCCCGGCAGGAACGGCATGATCACCAGCCCGGTTTCACAGAAGATCACCAGGAACAGAATGGCGTAGATCCAGGTGCCATAGTTGGTCACCAGCATGTCGAGATAAACATCGAGATGCAGGATGAGGTCGAGCGGGTTGAATTCCATTGAAGCACCTGAGGCGAGAACCCTGAGCCGGGTCGCATGCGGAAGAAACGACGTGTGCAGTACGCGCGGCATTATAGAAGGAGAATGCCGACAGAGTGCCCTCTGCTTTGAACAGAGATGTTACAACTGTTGCGAAAGAGAGATGTCAGCGAGCAAGCACGGGCAATGCCGGTCCACTCGCCGAGTCAATCAACGGTCCGAGTTGATCGGCAGCACGTAGTTCTTGAACTGGCTGTCTTCCTTGAAGCCGATTGATTCATAGACCTTTTGCGCCACCTCGTTGTTGCTGCTGGTGGAGACGCGCATGCGCACGGCCTGGGTCTCCTTGGCCATCTTCTTGGCCTCTTTCATCAAGTGGTCGGCGACCAGCTGTCTGCGGGCGTCTTCGGCAACGTAGATATCGTTGAGAATCCACACGCGCTTGAGCGACAGCGAAGAGTAGCTGGGGTAGAGCTGGCAGAAGCCCAGCAATTTGTTCTCGTCATCCTTCGCCAGCGCGAGATAGATCACCGACTCTTCGCGGCGCAGGCGCTTTTCCAGAAAGTCCCGCGACGAGTCGGGGAAGGGCAACTCGCCGTAAAATTCACGGTATTTGACGAACAACGGGCAGAGCAGGTCCAGGTGTTCGAGTGTGGCTTGGATGATCCGCATGGTCGGGCCTCAACTTCACTATGGGCTAATGCAGTGCGCCAGGATGGTCACAGCGATGCTGCCCAAGGGCTTTAGAAAGCGCAATCTAATGCTGGTCGTCGGGGCCGGCGAGCAGGAAATTGCCAGTACGTTTGCTCGGGTTATCGGCGCTAGCAGTGGATTCCACAGTATTGAGCTCCGCTTCATCCTTGAGTTTTACCCCGGACACCTGACGACGGCAGGCTTCACGCATCAGATAAAGCAGACGGTGGGCCGCCATGCCGTAACTCAGCCCCTCCAGACGAACGTTCGAGATGCAATTGCGGTGTGCATCGTTGAGCCCGACCTTTGGGGCATAGGTGAAGTACAAGCCAAGGCTGTCGGGGGAACTGAGGCCGGGGCGTTCGCCGATCAGGATGACCACCATCTTCGCACCGAGCAGTTCGCCGATTTCGTCGGCGATGGCCACGCGGCCCTGTTCCACCAGAATCACCGGTGACAGCGTCCAGCCTTGGGCTTCAGCCTGTTCCTCAAGCCGCTCCAGAAAGGGCACGGCATGGCGATGCACCGCCAGCGCAGACAAGCCGTCCGCCACCACCACCGCCAGATCAAGGCCGCCTGGGTGAGCTGCGGCGTAATCGCGCAAGTGTTTTGAAGACTCTTCGTCAAGGCGTCGCCCAAGGTCCGGGCGTTGCAGGTAGCTGTCGCGGTCGGCGGCTGCGCTGTGCAGCAGCAGGGTGTTGCGGCCTTTTTCAGCTAATTGAGCGCTGATGCCTGCGTGATCGAATGCCAGATGCACCGCATCACGCGCTTGTGCATGGGCAAATTGAAAGTCCAGTTGCGCCGAGGTCGGCAGGCTGGTGCCGGTGCGACCCAGGGCGATACGCGCTGATGTCAGACGACGCAATTCCAGCCAGGGATTGGGTGGCGTGGCGTCTTGACGCTCATCAATAGGCAGGTCATTCATGGATGGTTCGCTCATGCCAGATGCGCCAGGGCGTGACGGAACGCAGGCGGCAGGCTGTCGCCGAAGCGCACGCGTCCGTCGGCCTGCGTGAAGATGCCCATTTTTTCCAGCCACGCTTCGTACTCCGGTGCCGGACGCAATCCCAGACTCTGGCGGGCGTACAGCGCGTCGTGGAAGGAGGTGGTCTGGTAGTTGAGCATGATGTCGTCGGAGCCGGGGATGCCCATTATGAAGTTGATCCCGGCAACGCCCAGCAGCGTAAGCAGCGTGTCCATGTCGTCCTGATCGGCTTCGGCATGGTTGGTGTAACAGATATCGCAGCCCATCGGCACGCCCAGCAATTTGCCGCAAAAGTGGTCTTCAAGCCCGGCGCGGATGATCTGTTTGCCGTTGTACAGGTACTCCGGGCCGATGAAGCCGACCACCGTGTTGACCAGAAACGGGTTGAAGTGTCGGGCAACGGCGTAGGCGCGGGTTTCGCAGGTTTGTTGATCGACACCATGATGTGCATTGGCCGACAGTGCGCTGCCTTGTCCTGTTTCGAAATACATCAGGTTCTGCCCGAGGGTGCCCCGGTTGAGGCTCAGGCCTGCTTCGTAGCCTTCTTGCAGCAGTTGCAAATTGATGCCGAAACTGGCGTTGGCGGCTTCGGTGCCTGTGATCGACTGAAACACCAGGTCCACTGGTACGCCACGGTTGATCACTTCAATGGAAGTTGTAACGTGGGTCAGCACGCAGGACTGCGTCGGGATCTCGTAGCGCTGCACAATGGCGTCGAGCATTTCCAGCAGGGCGATGATCGACGACGTGCTGTCGGTGGCCGGGTTGATGCCGATCATGGCGTCGCCATTGCCGTACAGCAGGCCGTCCAGCACGCTGGCTGCGATGCCGGAAGGGTCGTCGGTCGGGTGATTGGGTTGCAGGCGAGTCGACAGGCGACCGCGCAGGCCAATGGTGTTGCGAAAACGGGTGACGACGCGAATCTTCTGCGCCACCAGCACCAAATCCTGCACGCGCATGATCTTGGAAACGGCGGCCGCCATTTCCGGAGTCAGCCCTGGAGCCAGCGCCCGCAAACTGGTTTCGTCGGCCTGATCGCTCAGCAGCCAGTCGCGAAATCCGCCGACCGTGAGGTGGCTGACCGGCGCGAACGCAAGGGCGTCGTGGGTATCGATGATCAGGCGCGTGACTTCGTCGTCTTCGTAGGGGATCAGCGCTTCTTCGAGAAAATGCTTGAGCGCAATGTTTGCCAGCGCCATTTGCGCAGCTACACGCTCACCGTCGTTCTGCGCTGCGACGTCGGCCAGAAAATCACCGGAACGCGCAGGACTGGCCTTGGCCATGACTTCTTTGAGGCTGTCGAAGCGGTACGTCTGCGCGCCGACAGAATGAGAAAAGCTCGCCATACAGATTCTCCATGACGTCCCGCTGCTCGCGTCGGACGTGGTCTTTCGGCCGAACCGGTGACGTCCCGGTTCAAACGACTGTGGGAAGCGATGTAAGCAATTAATACTCCATCCTGAGGATGAGTGCGAGTTTGCGGGGTGTTGCGGGTGGATCTGAAAGGCGGTGCGTTATACCGGAGCAGTGTTTGGTGAAAACACGCACGGCGATGGTGCGCACCTGAGCGTTCCACGCACGTGCCAAAACCCTGATGGTTGGATGAGCGCATCACCCTGTGGGAATGAGCTTGCTCACGAATAGGCCGGTGCATCCGCTGAACATTCAGCGTTTGAAACGCAGCCTTCGCGAGCAAGCTCGCTCCCTCGGGTTTTGTAGTCACTCAGTTAGACGCGTATGACCCTGAGCGCACAGCATGGGCACGATCTGAATCAGAAGAACCCCAACGGATGGGTGTCGTAGCTCACCAGCAGGTTTTTGGTCTGCTGATAATGCTCAAGCGCGATCTTGTGGGTTTCGCGGCCGACGCCGGACTTCTTGTAGCCACCGAACGCCGCGTGCGCGGGGTACAGGTGGTAGCAGTTGGTCCAGACTCGTCCTGCCTTGATCGCACGGCCCACGCGGTAGGCGCGGTTGATGTCGCGGGTCCACAGACCTGCGCCCAGACCGAACTCGGTGTCGTTGGCGATGGCCACGGCTTCCGCTTCGTCCTTGAAGGTCGTGACGCTGACCACCGGGCCGAAGATCTCTTCCTGGAACACGCGCATTTTGTTGTTGCCCTTGAGCAACGTCGGCTGGATGTAATAGCCGGTGGACAGATCACCTTCCAGCTTCTCGACCTTGCCGCCGGTCAACAGCTCGGCGCCTTCGCCTTTGGCGATATCGAGGTACGAGAGGATCTTGTCGAATTGCTGCTCGGAGGCCTGGGCGCCCACCATCGTGTCGGTGTCCAGTGGGTCTCCGCGTTTGATCTTCTCGACCTTACGCATCACCGCTTCCATGAACTGTGGGTAGATCGACTCCTGAACCAGTGCGCGGGACGGGCAGGTGCAGACTTCGCCCTGGTTGAAGAACGCCAGCACCAGACCTTCAGCGGCTTTCTCGATGAACTCCGGTTCGGCGCTCATGATGTCTTCGAAGAAGATGTTCGGCGATTTACCGCCCAGTTCCACGGTGGACGGAATGATGTTGTCCGCCGCCAGCTTCATGATGTGCGAGCCGACCGGGGTCGAGCCGGTGAAGGCGATCTTGGCGATGCGTTTGCTGCTGGCCAGCGCCTCACCTGCTTCGCGGCCATAGCCTTGCACAATGTTCAGCACGCCGGGGGGCAGCAGGTCGCCGATCAACTCGACCAGCACGCTGATGCCCAGCGGGGTCTGCTCGGCAGGCTTGAGTACGATGCAATTGCCGGCTGCCAGCGCAGGCGCGAGTTTCCAGGCGGCCATCAGGATCGGGAAGTTCCACGGGATGATCTGCCCGACCACGCCCAGCGGTTCATGGATGTGATACGCCACGGTGTTGCCGTCGATCTCGGCAGCGCTGCCTTCCTGCGCGCGCAGTACGCCCGCGAAATAGCGGAAGTGGTCGGCAGCCAGCGGAATGTCGGCGTTGAGGGTTTCGCGAATCGCCTTGCCGTTGTCCCAGGTTTCGGTGATGGCCAGGGTTTCCAGATTGGCTTCGATGCGGTCGGCGATTTTCAGCAGGACCAGCGACCGGGCCTGCACCGAGGTCGAACCCCAGGCTGCGGCGGCTGCGTGGGCGGCATCGAGCGCCTTGTCGATGTCTTCGGCGGTGGAGCGAGGGAATTCAGCGATGGCCTTGCCCGTGACGGGCGAGGTGTTGGTGAAATACTGACCTTTGACCGGAGCGACAAACTCGCCGCCAATGTAGTTACCGTAGCGTTCCTTGAAGTTGACGATGGCGCCTTCGGTACCGGGATGAGCGTAACGCATGATATGTCTCCTGGTTCTTGTTGTGAGGAAGTCTGTATCGATTCAGCTTTCAAACATCTGGCAGCAGGTTATCAAGAGTAGGCTATTTGCATTCTGTACGGGACCTGAACTTTAGCCTCATGCATGCGACCTCCGCCAGACCCGGATGGATGAGGGGGGCGGACAAACTCAGGGTGCCATTTCACTGTCCCTACGTTAACCTGCCGGGATGTTTTGAGAGGTGGGTCATGCACATTCATATCCTTGGTATCTGCGGCACGTTCATGGGTTCGCTGGCGGTGCTCGCCAAAGAGTCGGGGCATCGGGTCACGGGCTCTGACGCCAACGTCTATCCACCCATGAGTACGCAGCTCGAAGCCCAGGGCATCGAACTGACCCAGGGCTACGACTCTGCGCAGCTCGATCCTGCGCCGGACCTGGTCGTGATCGGCAACGCCCTGTCGCGAGGCAATCCTGCCGTCGAGTATGTCCTGAATAAAGGTTTGCCCTACGTGTCGGGCCCGCAATGGCTGGCGGACCATGTGCTGCAAGGTCGCTGGGTGCTGGCAGTGGCGGGTACGCACGGCAAGACCACCACCAGCAGCATGCTGGCCTGGGTGCTGGAGCATGCGGGCATGAGCCCGGGCTTTTTGATTGGTGGTGTTCCGCAGAATTTTGCGGTGTCGGCGCGTCTGGGTGACACACCGTTCTTTGTGGTTGAGGCTGACGAATACGACAGCGCCTTCTTCGACAAACGCTCCAAGTTCGTTCACTACCGCCCGCGCACGGCGATCCTCAACAACCTGGAGTTCGATCACGCGGACATTTTCCCGGATCTTCCGGCCATCGAGCGCCAGTTTCACCACCTCGTGCGGACCATCCCCAGCGAAGGCCTGGTGATCCACCCGACCACTGAGCCGGCCTTGTCGCGGGTGATCGAGATGGGTTGCTGGACCCCGGTGCAAACCACAGGTCAGGGCGGCCAGTGGCAGGCACACCTGCTGAGCGAAGACGGCTCACGCTTTGAAGTGGTCTTCGAAGGTCAGGTCCAGGGCACGGTCGATTGGGACATGACGGGTCAGCACAACGTGGCCAACGCATTGGCGACATTGGCGGCGGCGCGTCATGTGGGCGTGGTGCCTGGGCAGGGTGTCGAGGCGCTGAGCGCATTCAAGAGCGTCAAGCGACGCATGGAGAAGGTTGCCGATGTGCGGGGCATCACGGTCTATGACGATTTCGCCCACCACCCGACCGCCATCGCCACCACACTTGATGGCCTGCGCAAGAAAGTCGGCGATGCACCGATCATCGCCGTGATCGAGCCGCGCTCCAACTCCATGAAGCTGGGCGCGCACCGCGACGGTCTGCCGGAAAGCGTTCAGCAGGCCGATCAGGTGGTCTGGTACGCACCTGCCAATCTGGGCTGGGATCTGGGCGCGACAGCCGCCGAGTGCAAGGTGCCTGCGGTGGTCTGCGATTCGCTCGAAGCGATCATTGCGCGGGTCAAGAGTCAGGCGCAGCCGGGCACCCATATCGTGATCATGAGCAACGGCGGCTTCGGCGGCCTGCATGGCAAACTGGCAGAGGCGTTGAAATGAGCGGGCCTGAGCGCATTACCCTCGCCATGACCGGCGCGTCGGGCGCGCCATATGGCCTGCGCCTGCTGGATTGTCTGGTGCGTGAAGACCGGGAGGTGCATTTCCTGATCTCCAAGGCGGCGCAACTGGTGATGGCGACCGAAACCGATGTGCGTCTGCCGCCCAAGTCGATGATGATGCAGGCGTTCCTCACCGAGTACACCGGTGCGGCGGCGGGGCAGATTCGGGTTTACGGTCGTGATGACTGGATGTCGCCAGTGGCCTCGGGCTCGGGCTCGCCGAGTGCAATGGTCGTGGTGCCATGCTCGACCGGCACGCTGTCGGCGATTGCGACCGGGGCCTGCAACAACCTGATCGAGCGAGCGGCCGACGTGACGCTGAAAGAGCGTCGTCAGCTGATTCTTGTGCCACGCGAGGCGCCGTTCTCCAGTATTCACCTGGAGAACATGCTCAAGCTGTCGAACATGGGTGCGGTGATCCTCCCCGCGTCGCCGGGCTTTTATCATCAGCCGCAGACCATCAATGACCTGGTGGATTTCGTGGTGGCGCGGATTCTCAACCTGCTGAACGTGCCGCAGGACATGCTGCCGCGTTGGGGTGAGCACCATGTCGGTGGCGATGAATAAGCTGCTGGTGATCGCGCTGGCGCTGGTCATGACCGGCTGCGCCACTGCACGCACGCTCAATGCAGCCAAACCCGGCGCTCCGGTGGTTTATGCGGGGACGCGGCTGAACATGTACGCCATACAGGGTGGTTGCTGCGCGACCGATCGATTCGGGGCTGAAGCGCCTAGCTATCCTGGCCTGGACCTGCCGGGCAGCGCAGTGCTCGATACCTTGCTGCTGCCGTTGTCACTGCTGACTGCACTGGGCTTCGGCGTCCAGGCCACAGGCGGGCTTTGACTGCGAGTGATCGCTTCAATGACGATCACTGCGAGTACACGACTGTGGGAGCGAACTGCGCAAACACCGGACCGTGGGAGCGGACTTGTCCGCGAACGCTGTATTTCAGTCGCAGAACCTTCATCGGCTCTACCACCCTTTAGCGGACAAGCGGAGCGCCGCCCGGTCCGCCCCCACAAGTTGCGTTTTTGCAGTGGATTGCAGGTTGTTTGATAAGAGCGAACTGTGTCGAGCCGCTTCTTTTTATTTCCCCAGCTTGCGCAGCTCATCCGACTCGACGATTCGCTCGCCATCCTGTTCTTCCAGCGCCAGTCGCCACAGGGCGCGGGCCAGTTGGCAGGCTTCTATCGCGCCGTATTTGCCGGGGATCAACTTGGCGATGGGTGCGGCCAGCTGTTCGGCCCAGCGGGTTTCCGGGCGATTGCCGACCAGCAGGGAAGGGCGGGCGATGGTCAACTGCGGCCAGTCCTGTGCCCTGAGGGCCTGCTCCATCTCGCCTTTTATCCGGCTGTAGAACACGCTGGATTTGGCATCTGCACTGACGGCACTGATGACCAGCAGGTGCCGCGCACCCAGTTCACGCGCCCGCTTGGCGAACGCGACGACCAGGTCCAGGTCCACCGCCTTGAACGCATCCTGCGAGCCCGCCTGCTTGATGGTCGTGCCCAGGCAGCAGAATGCGATGTCCACCCGGCCGCCCAGCGAGGGCAGCAGCGCGTTCAGGTCGCCAATCGGGTTTTCAAGATGAGGGTGTTCTGCCAGCGGCCTTCGGGTGGGGGCCAGTACACGGTTGACGGTCGGCTCGTTGAGCAAGCGGTCCAGCAAATGTTCGCCTGTCAGGCCCGTGGCTCCTGCGAGCAGGATGTGTTGCGGCGTCAAGTACATAATGCTTCTCCCTTGATACTGATAAGCCTAGCGGCTACTCGAGGTCTTCGCTTCCTTGCGATCCGACGCCGTATTCAGCGCGCGTTCTGCCTGATTCTTGCGCAGCAGTTGCCAGCGTGCAATCACCCCTTTGGGCATCCACATCTGCGGTTCTGATGCTTCGAAGTTTTCTTCGGTTTCGCGTTGAGCGACGTATGCCTTGGCGTTGTTGAACGCTTGCTGCAAGTCATCGGTTTCGACCAGGGCCTTGCCGAATAGTGCATCGCCAAAATAGGTGAAGTCGGCTTCTTCCGAGCAGCCAAAGGAAACGCGGTCGGCCCGTGAGGCCGTCATGACCAGCGTTCGCTCATCTTTGAGGTCCGGGATGAAGCCGCCTGAATAGCAGGCCGAGATCACTACCACCTTGTCGCGGTTTTTCAGCGGGGCCAGGGCGGTTGCCAGCGCGTCGGCCGGCAGGTCGGCCAGCGACAGGCGAGGTTGGTCGAGTACCAGTTCGTGGGCCTGAGTGCCATGACTGGTCAGGTAGATGAACACCAGATCCTCGGGGCCTGTGCGTTGGGCCAGGGTCTGGACTGCCCGCGTGATGGTTTCGCGGGTCGCCATCGGCCGGTCATCCATGTGATCACGGTGGTTCACCAGGCTGATCTGCCCGACCGCACCGAAGCGAGAGGCCAGCAGATTGCTGACATAGTCCGCCTCGCGCAGAAATACGCTTTGTTTGCCGTCACCGCCGACCACCAGGCTGTACAGCTCCGGTGCTGGCGTCGAGGCGGGCACTGCGGCCAGTGCTTTCTCCAGCAGCGAGCCTTGGGCGAGCAGGCCGGCTTCCAGTTCGTCAGGCAGCAACTTGCCGTTGGCGTCGCGGACTCGCTGACCATTGGCCCAGAGGCCGCGTTGTACCTTGCCATCAGCCGTGATAAGGACGCCATCGCCTTGATAGGTGTCATCGGCAAACTGGCCGACGTAGCGGCTGCCGTCGGGCAGGTACAGCTGTCCTTGGCCTGCGAATCGCCAGTTGTCGAAGTCGCCCTGATAGCGGCTGCCATCCGAGCCGATCAGTTCACCTTTGCCCGTAAGAGCGCCTTCCTTGAACTCGCCGCTCCAGACGTCGCCGTCGCTGTTTTCATAGCGACCCTTGCCGTCGAGCTGACTGTTGCGGAAGCCGCCGACGTATTGATCACCGTCCGCGCTGGTGAAACTGCCATTGCCCTGCAACTGGCCGTCTACGAAGGTGCCGCTGTATTGATTGCCGCTGGCGTCGCTGCGCACGCCCTCGCCATTGGGTTTGCCGTTGGCGAACAGGCCCTGATACTGGCTGCCGTCTTCAAGTTCCATTCGGCCCGGGCCGTCATACGAGCCTGCCTTGAAATGGCCGCGGTACAACAGACCTTTGTCTTTCTGTGTACCTTCGCCGTCTCGCTTGCCCAGCTTGAAACCGCCGACGTAGCTGGCACCGTTGCTGGTGGATAACCGGCCCTGACCATTGAACAGGCCTTGCTCGAAGCCGCCTTTGTAAACGTCGCCATTGCCGGCGTGCCATTCGCCTGTACCGTGGCGTTGGCCTTTGTCGAATTGACCTTCGTACCAACTGCCGTCGGGGTAGTCGATCCGGCCCTGACCTTGCAGCATGCCTTGGACCAGATCGCCACGGTAGCGCCCGCCATCCGCAAGGCGGCCGTCAGGAGGCAACAGTGATTCGCCATCACCGCAACCTGCGATCAAGAATGTCAAAGCCAGTGGGGCGAGCGCGCGCATGTGAGATCCCGGAAGAGTGATTCAGGATTGAGCGTGGCTCTGCTTGTGCAGATGTTATGTCTCAACCGTCGGCGAGTATGCCGCAGTGAGTAACGGGTACGAAACAGTCTGTTACGACTGTTTCGTTTTTCAGACGTGTTACACGAAGCACATCGACAGCGGTTCAGCGACGAAAGCCGGTTTTTCCTGTCCGTCGATCTCCATCGTCGTGGTCGCCTTGAGCAGCCATTGCCCGGGCTTCTTCTCGGTTGCATCGGTCAGTTCGACTTTCAGGCGCACGCGTGAATTGACGAGCACCGGCTGAACGAAGCGCACGCTGTCCAGTCCGTAGTTGATGACCATGTTCATGCCTTCGGGCAGCACCAGCAGATCGCTCATGAGCTGGGGGATCAGCGAAAGCGTGAGGAAACCGTGGGCAATTGTGGCGCCGAACGGGGTTTGGGCGGCCTTGACGGGGTCAACGTGAATGAACTGAAAATCACCCGTCGCCTCGGCGAACAGGTTGATGCGTTCCTGGTCAATGGTCAGCCAGTCGGAACATCCCAGTTCCTTGCCAATGTAATGCTTGAGTTCTGTAACCGGTACAAAGGGCATTTCACTCTCCTTGTCATGTGATGTTGTAGCGTGATGCCGAGGCCCGTGCAGGACATCGCCTGTTGGCGAACCACAAGATCAGCAGAGGGTTGCAGGTTGGTCAAGCGACGTTATCCATGCGAATACCCGCTCATAGGCACGGGTGCGTCATGCTTATAATGCGCCCGTGAATTCGCCGGATCTGTTTAGTGTGCGGGAGTGCTCATGTTGCTACGGGGTTTGACGTGGTTGGTGTTGTTCCAATTGTTGGGGACGGCGCTCAACCACCTGTTTCTATCGATTCTGCCCGGGCCGATCATCGGTCTGGTGCTGCTGATGGCGTTTCTGATGATGCGCGGTGAGGTCAGCGAGCCCATCAGCATGGCGGCGAGCAGTCTGCTGCGTTACCTGCCGCTGCTGTTGGTACCGCCTGCGGTGGGCGTCATGGTCTATGCGGGGGCAATCGCGAAAGATTTCTGGGCCATTTTTGGCACCTTGTCGTTGTCGCTGATGATTTCCCTGACGTTCGTCGGCTGGCTGATGCAGAAACTGATCGAGCGTCAGGCGCGCCGCCGGGAGCCGTCATGAATCTGGATTGGCACGGCGCCTGGGTGTCGGTGATTCATCATCCGCTGTTCGGCATCGCGATCACGCTGGGGGCCTATCAGTTGGCGATGGCCGCGTATGAGAAAACCCGCTGGCTGTTTTTGCAGCCCGTACTGGTTTCCATGCTGGTGGTCATCGGCATTCTGCTGACCTGTGGTCTGGATTACGCCGAATACCGTAAAAGCACTGAAATCCTCGGCATTCTGTTGGGGCCGGCCACAGTTGCGCTGGCCGTGCCGCTTTATCTGAATCTGCGCCGGATTCGTCAGTTGTTATGGCCGACCTTGACTACGCTGGTGATTGGCGGCGTTTTTGCCACAGGTCTGTGCGTGGGATTGGGCCTGCTGTTCGGTGCCGATCACATGATTCTGATGACGATGGCGCCGAAATCGGTGACCTCGCCCATTGCCATGCTGGTGGCAGAGCAGATGGGCGGAGTGGCAGCGCTGGCGGCGGTTTTCGTATTGATTACCGGCGTGTTCGGTGCCATTTTCGGCCCCGGCCTATTGTCATTGGCCGGTGTCGAAAATCACGCTGCCCGGGGTATGGCCCTCGGCCTGACAGCGCATGCGGTGGGGACCTCCGTTGCGCTGCAGGAAGGTGAGGAGTCGGGGGCTTTCGCCGCGTTGGCGATGAGTTTGATGGGTGTTGCGACGGCAGTGTTTCTGCCGTTGGCGATGTCGTTGGTCGTTTGAGGGGGCTTTTTATGACGTTGCCTTTGTTTCCGCTGAACGCTGTGCTGTTTCCGGGATGCGTGCTCGACCTGCAACTGTTCGAGGCGCGCTACCTGGACATGATCGGCCGCTGCATGAAGCAGGGCGCAGGGTTCGGTGTGGTGTGCATTACCCAGGGCAGTGAAACGGGTGCCGTCCCCGACGGGTATTCGTTGATCGGCTGCGAGGCGCTGGTCGAAGACTTTCAGCAGCAGGACAACGGACTGCTGGGCATTCGCGTGGTCGGCGGACGGCGCTTCCGCGTAGTGAGTGCAGAGGTGCAGCGCGATCAGTTGCTGGTGGCGGAAGTGGAGTGGCTGGACGAGCCGGAAGAGCGCCCGCTGCAAGAGGAGGACGCCGACCTGGTGGCGCTGCTCGAAGCGCTGGCCGAACACCCGATGGTCGCGTCGCTGAACATGGGCGTGAGTGCTACGGGTCAACAGTCACTGTCCAATCAGTTGGCGTACCTGCTGCCGTTCACTGAGGAAGACAAGATCGAACTGCTGGAAATCGATGACCCTGAGGAGCGTCTGGACGCGATTCAGGAGTTGCTCGATGAGATGCAGGGGGATTTGCAGGCCTGAGCCTGATCGTCCCCTGCTCTGCGTTGGCATGCCGATCGGGACGCTCCGCGTCCCATTGGGCCCGATTACTCAGATGTTTTGGTGTGACCCCTTGGACGCGGAGCATCCTGAGATGCGTTTCCCCGCGAAGCGTAGGAACGATCACCGTCAATCATCAGTACTGATAACGCAGCACCCCGTGCGACAGCGCGCGTACGGCAAAGGTGCCAAGCAGCGCAGTCAGCGCCGGGAGCAGCAGCCACCAGACCTTGGGTGACATGGCTGGCAACGGCTGGTTGCGCTGGATGATCGCAAGGCTCGCGGCGCAGATGCAGAACGCCAGCAACATGCCCGCCAGAATGTCCGTCGGCCAATGCACGCCCAGGTACACCCGCGACAAGGCAATCGCCAGCGCCGGAATCCCGAACACCAGCAACCAGGTCAGACGCAAGCGCACCGGTTGACCGCGTCCGGCGAGCACCGCGAGGGTCATGAACAGCGCAAACGCCGCCGAGCTGTGTCCGCTCGGCATGCTGTAGGTGGTCAGCGGGTCAAGCAGCACTTCCGGGCGAGCCCGGGCAAAAAAGGCTTTCAGTGTGCCGTTCGCGACTGCCGTGCCCAGTGTAGTGGCCAGTGCGAACGCCGCATGACGCCATTGTCTGGCGATCAGCAGCACGATGACCAGCAGTGCAGCAGCCAGCAGTTGTGCCCTGAAATCGCCGATGCTGGTGACCAGTACAACGATGTGTTGCGCCGTCTCGCTGCGATGCTCCTGCACCAGTGTCATCAGGCCGTTATCGAAGTCGGTCAGGTACGGCCAGCCGATGAACAGCGCAGCGACCAGGGTCAGGCTGATCAATGAGATCACTTTCGTCGCGTAACGCTTCTGGCGAATGCTGCTTTGAATGCTCAGCCCGAACAGCAGTGCCAGGCCTGCGCCGACAAAGGCGGCCTCTGTCCAGAAACCTTCCGGCAATGGCAGTCTGATCGCTGCGCCTGCGGCCCAGCCGGGCATCAGGTACGCAATCGACCAGCCTGCGGCGGCGATGATGCTGACGATGGCAAAGCGCGGGAACGGCATGTCACACATGCCTGCGATCATGGGCAGCATTGGCCGCAGTGGACCGATGAAACGTCCCACCAGCAGGCTGGCGATGCCGTACTTATGAAAGTAGGACTCGGCACCGGTCATCCATTCGGGATGTGTGCGCAGCCCCGGCAACTGGCGGATGTTCTGGTGAAAGCGTCGGCCGATGAAGTACGACACCGCATCACCCAGCAGCCCGCCCAGGAAACCCAGCAGTAATACCTCGCTCAATGGCAATATGCCGCTCCCCGCCAATGCGGCGATGGCGAACATGATCACGGTGCCGGGTACGACGATCCCCACAATCGCGACGCATTCTATGAACGCCACCACGAAGATTGCGACCGCAACCCATGATGGGTTTTCCGTCAGCCAGCCGGTCATGCCATTGAGCAGTTCGCTCATGGGTCAGTTTCCTTGATCGAGAAGTAGATAGTCGCGGCCTTCGACCTGGCCGCGTCTGAGAGGATTGCGCGTACAAAAGCGGGCGTAGTCGGCGTCGACGAAGCGGTACATCAAGTGCTCATCACGACCGGTGGGGATGCCAAGCCGGGTCGTCTGGATGATGGAGGTCGGGCGCTGGCCGACGTCCTCGACCAGAAGTCTGAGGGGGTCGAAGCGCTTTGCATCCCACATCGGGACTTTCAGGCCCAGCGCCTTGCACAGCAGGGTTTGCCCCGCACAAAGCCGCTGTGGCGGGCGCATGTTACCGCTGGCGTCGGGGTTGTTGAGCTGCATTTGTGCCAGTGCATTGTCATCGCTGAGTGAGTCGGTCCACGGATACGCAGACTTGATCAGCACGGCGTTGCCTGGCCCTTCAGCGCTGAAATTGAGCGAATCGCCGCCCCGTGCGTAATACATATAGATGTGGCCGCCTTCCAGGAACAATGCCTTGCGCTTCTCCGTGTAACCCAGCGAAGCGTGGCTGCCTTTTTCGGCGCAGTAATAGGCTTCGGTTTCAATGATGCGAGCGGCCAGCCAGAGCTCACCTACTTTGTGCCGGATGACCTTGCCCAGCAGATCACGCGCCAGCACTTGGGCGTCGCGATGAAAGAAGCTGTCGGGAAGGGCAGTGGGCATAGGCGTGCTACCAAAAATGTGAGGCTGCCGATGATAACAAGCGCAGCTTGAATTGCAGCTGAATGTGTCATGGGGGCCGATTTTGTTGTTTCTGAAAGTGACCGGCTCGCGCACGGGCGGCGCAGTCATGCGCTACTTCCTGACCGTTACGCAGGCCGACAGTTGCAGAAAACTGCGCACTGTTATCGACCATCCGCCTGTCTGCGCTGTCGTTCGGGCGGCACGACAGCTATAATCGGCCGCTTTCCTCTCTGCCAAGACCTCTGAGACCATGACTGAGTCCGTTCTTGACTACATGACCCGCCTGGGTCGCGCCGCCCGTGAAGCTTCGCGAGTGATCGGCCGTGCCAGCACTGCTCAGAAGAACCGCGCCCTGCTCGCCACCGCTGCGGCGTTGGACGAGGCCCGTGCGGCGCTGTCTGCTGCCAATGAGCTGGATCTGGCCAACGGCAAGGCCAATGGTCTTGAACCCGCCATGCTGGAACGTCTGGCCCTGACCCCCGCACGCATCGACAGCATGATCGTCGGGCTGCGTCAGGTTGCCAGTCTGCCGGACCCGGTCGGCGCGATTCGCGACATGAGTTATCGGCCGTCGGGCATTCAAGTCGGCAAGATGCGCGTGCCGCTGGGCGTTGTAGGCATCATCTACGAGTCGCGTCCGAACGTGACCATCGATGCGGCCAGCCTGTGTCTGAAGTCGGGTAATGCGACCATCCTGCGTGGCGGCTCCGAGGCCATTCATTCCAACCGTGCGATTGCGGCCTGCATCGAACGCGGCCTGGCCGACGCCGAACTTCCTGCGGCCGTGGTGCAAGTGGTCGAAACCACCGACCGTGCAGCTGTGGGTGCGCTGATTACCATGCCCGAGTACGTGGACGTCATCGTTCCGCGTGGCGGCAAGGGCTTGATCGAGCGCGTCAGCCGTGATGCCCGCGTGCCGGTCATCAAGCACCTGGACGGTATCTGCCACGTGTATGTCAGCGCCCATGCCGATCTGGCCAAGGCGCAGAAGATTGCATTCAACGCCAAGACTTACCGTTACGGTATCTGCGGCGCGATGGAAACCCTGCTGGTCGATCAGACGGTCGCCGCCGAGTTCCTGCCGCCAATGGCCGCGCAATTTCGTGAAAAAGGCGTTGAGTTGCGCGGTTGCGAGCGCACCCGTGCGCTGATCGATGTCATACCGGCGACGGAAGAAGACTGGCACACCGAATACCTGGCGGCGATCCTGTCGATCCGCATCGTTACCGGTCTGGACGAAGCCATCGAGCACATCAACCATTACGGGTCGCATCACAGCGATGCCATCGTCTCGGATCATCAGGGCCAGACGCGCCGATTCATGGCCGAAGTCGACTCCAGTTCGGTCATGGTCAATGCGCCGACCAGCTTTGCCGATGGCTTCGAATACGGGTTGGGTGCCGAGATTGGCATTTCTACTGATAAGCTGCACGCCCGCGGCCCGGTCGGTCTGGAAGGACTGACCTGCGAGAAATACATTGTGATCGGTGACGGTCAACTGCGCGGGCAAGCCTGACTTGAGCGAGCCCATGACAACGCTGCCCAGACGTATCGGCATGCTTGGGGGCACGTTCGATCCGGTTCATATCGGTCACTTGCGCGGTGCGCTGGAAGTGGCCGAACTGCTGGAACTCGATGAGTTGCGCCTGACGCCCAGCGCCAGGCCACCGCATCGCGACATGCCAAGCGTCACCGCCGAGGATCGTCTGGCGATGGTCCGCAGTGCGGTGCAGGGCGTGCCACCCCTGACGGTCGATGACCGTGAACTGAAACGGGACAAACCGTCGTATACCCTCGACACCCTGGAATCGATGCGCGTCGAACTCGCGCCTCAGGACCAGTTGTTTCTGTTGCTGGGTTGGGATGCCTTTTGCGGGCTGCCCTCCTGGCATCGGTGGGAAGAATTGCTGGAGCACTGCCATATCGTGGTGCTGCAACGCCCGGACGCTGACAGCGAGTCGCCGGATGCCATGCGCAATTTGCTGGCGGCGCGAGCGGTCAGCGACCCCAAGGCCCTGAAAGGGCCGGGCGGTAACATTACATTCGTCTGGCAGACGCCTTTATCGGTGTCTGCCACCCAGATCCGTCAACTGCTGGCCAGCGGTAAGTCGGTACGTTTTCTGGTGCCAGACGCGGTACTGGCCTATATCGATGCGCACGGGCTTTACCGTGCGCCGAACACTGATGGGTCGCCCTGAAACTGCTTTTTTATCGATAAGCGTTTGGGCGTTCCCACACATACGAGCTGAATGAGTTTTATATGACAAAGCAAAAAATGAGCAGTGAAGAAGTCGTCACCGTGGCAACCGCCGCACTGGAAGACGTCAAGGGTGCAGACATTCTGTGCATCGACGTGCGCGATAAGACCAGCATCGCCGATTACATGCTGATCTGCACCGGTACGTCCAACCGCCAGTTGAACGCACTGGTCGACAGCGTTCGCGAGAAGGTCAAGGCTGCCGGCCTGATGCCGCTGAGCGAAGAAGGCAAGGGCGACAGCGACTGGGTGCTGCTGGACCTGGGCGACGTGATTGTCCACGTGATGACCGCTGCTGCACGCCAGTTCTATGACCTGGAGCGTCTGTGGCAGGGTGCCGAGCAAAGCCGTGCGGCCAGCGCCGCGCACCACACTCCAGGTAACGAATAAGGCCTTATCGTGCGTTTGCGTCTGATTGCCGTTGGTTCGCGCATGCCCAAGTGGGTGGAAGAAGGTTGGCACGAGTACGCCAAGCGGATGCCGTCCGAGCTTGCGCTTGAACTGGTGGAAATTCCGCTCAACACCCGAGGCAAGAACGCTGATGTCGCCCGCTTCATCCGTCAGGAAGGCGAGGCGATGCTGGCGAAGGTGCAGCCGGGCGAGCGCATTGTCACGCTGGAAGTGCACGGTAAACCGTGGAGCACCGAACAGTTGGCGGTCGAACTCGATCGCTGGCGTCTGGACGCTCGCACGGTCAACCTGATGGTGGGCGGCCCCGAAGGGCTGGCACCGGACGTCTGTGCCCGCAGCGAGCAACGCTGGTCCCTGTCGCCGCTGACCTTGCCGCATCCGCTGGTGCGTATTCTGATCGGTGAGCAGATGTATCGCGCCTGGACAGTTCTGTCCGGGCACCCTTATCACAAGTAGCATCGTTTTTACTGTGAATACGGCCTAAATGTCTCAACCGATCCGTCTCAAAGACCACGAGAAAGACGCACGCCTGGTGCGCGGCAGGGTCGTGTTCGGTGCTGTGGCGGTCGTGTTGCTGGTGTGCGTGCTGATCGCCCGTCTGTATTTTCTGCAGGTCATTCAGTACGACTATCACTCGACATTGTCGGAAAACAACCGTGTTCATGTTCAGCCGATTCCGCCCAGCCGCGGCCTGATCTACGACCGCAATGGCGTGGTGGTTGCAGACAATCGGCCCAGTTTCAGTCTTTCGGTCACGCGCGAGCGCTCCGGCGACTGGTCGGCAGTGCTCGACACCATTGTCGAGATCCTGCAGCTCACGCCGGATGACCGCATCATCTTCGAAAAGCGAATGAAGCAGGGGCGCAGGCCATTCGAGCCGGTGCCTGTGCTGTTCGAGCTGACGGAAGAGCAGATCGCGCTGATTGCGGTCAATCAGTTCCGGCTGCCGGGGGTCGAAGTGGTTGCGCAGTTGGTCCGGCACTACCCGCAGGGCCCTCACTTTGCGCATTCGGTCGGCTACATGGGGCGGATCAACGAGAAAGAGCTCAAGAGTCTGGATCCGGTCAACTACAGCGGCACCCACCACATCGGCAAAACCGGCATCGAGCGGTTCTACGAGCCTGAGCTGCACGGGCAGGTGGGTTACGAAGAGGTCGAAACCAACGCTCGGGGCCGCGTGTTGCGCGTTCTCAAGCGTACCGATCCGATCCCAGGCAAAGACATTGTCCTGAGTCTGGACATTAACCTGCAGGAAGCGGCCGAAGCTGCGCTGGGTGGGCGTCGCGGTGCCGTCGTGGCGCTGGACCCGAAAACCGGTGAAGTGCTGGCGATGGTCAGCGCGCCGAGTTTCGACCCTAACCTGTTCGTGACCGGCATCAGCTTCAAGGCTTACGCCGAGCTGCGCGATTCCATCGACCGGCCGCTGTTCAACCGTATCCTGCGTGGGCTGTATCCGCCGGGTTCGACCATCAAGCCGGCGGTAGCGATTGCGGGGCTGGACGCCGGTGTCGTCACGCCTGGTTCGCGGGTGTTCGATCCGGGCTTCTACCAATTACCCAATTACGATCACAAATACCGTAACTGGAACCGTACCGGGGACGGCTGGGTCGACCTGGACACTGCGATCATGCGCTCCAACGACACCTATTTTTACGACCTGGCCCATAAGCTGGGCATCGATCGGCTTTCTACTTACATGAACAAGTTCGGTATCGGCCAGAAAGTCTCGCTGGATATGTTTGAAGAGTCCCCGGGGTTGATGCCGTCGCGGGACTGGAAGCGAGCGACCCGCCGTCAGGCGTGGTTCCCCGGCGAAACACTGATTCTCGGCATCGGTCAGGGCTACATGCAGGCCACACCGCTGCAACTGGCGCAGGCGACCGCGCTGGTGGCCAACAAAGGGGTGTGGAACCGGCCGCACCTGGCCAGAACCATCGAAGGCAAGCCGCCAGTGGACGAAAACCCGATGCCGGACATCGTCCTGCGCGACCCGGCCAACTGGGGCAGGGTCAACCACGGCATGCAGGAAGTGATGCATGGCGCGCGCGGTACGGCGCGCAAAGCTGCCATTGGCGCTCAGTACCGCATCGCGGGCAAGAGCGGCACGGCACAGGTCGTGGCGATCAAGCAGGGCGAGAAGTACGACCGCACCAAGGTTCAGGAACGGCATCGTGACCACGCCCTGTTCGTCGGCTTCGCGCCCGCCGACAACCCCAAAATCGTTGTCGCAGTGATGGTGGAGAACGGCGAGTCCGGCTCCGGCGTGGCGGCACCTGTTGTTCGTCAGGTGATGGATGCCTGGCTGCTCGACGAGAACGGCCAGCTCAAGCCTGAGTACGCCGGTTCCATGAATCTGGAGGCTGCGGCCCGTGAAGAGTAATTTCGACCGCATCCTGTCCAGCGAAGACGTGATGCGCCGCCGCGCCACCTTTCTGCAGCGCATTCACATCGACGGCCCGCTGCTGATCCTGCTGTTGACGCTGGCGGCGGGCAGCCTGTTCGTGTTGTATTCGGCCAGTGGCAAGAACTGGGACCTGTTGATCAAGCAGGCCAGTTCGTTCGGCATCGGCCTTGTCGCGATGGTCGTTATCGCCCAGCTTGAGCCCCGATTCATGGCGCGCTGGGTGCCGGTCCTTTATGTGGTCGGCGTGCTGTTGCTGGTCGTGGTGGATGTCATGGGGCATAACGCAATGGGGGCGACCCGCTGGATCAACATTCCCGGCGTCATTCGTTTCCAGCCCTCAGAGTTTCTCAAGATCATCATGCCGGCGACCATTGCCTGGTATTTGTCCAAGCGCACCCTGCCGCCGCATCTCAAGCACGTGGCGGTCAGCCTGGCGTTGATCGGGGTGCCGTTCATTCTGATCGTGCGCCAGCCGGACCTTGGTACGTCGTTGCTGATTCTGGCCTCGGGCGCCTTCGTGCTGTTCATGGCGGGCCTGCGCTGGCGCTGGATCGTCAGTGTGCTGGCCGCAGCGGTGCCGGCAGCCGTCGCCATGTGGTTTTTCTTCATGCACGATTATCAGAAGCAGCGGGTGCTGACGTTCCTCGACCCCGAAAGCGATCCGCTGGGCACTGGCTGGAACATCATCCAGTCCAAGGCCGCGATCGGCTCCGGCGGGGTATTCGGCAAAGGCTGGTTGCTCGGCACCCAGTCGCACCTGGACTTCCTGCCTGAAAGCCACACCGACTTCATCATCGCCGTATTGGGTGAAGAGTTCGGCCTGGTGGGTATCTGTGCCCTGCTGATCATCTACATGCTGTTGATCGGTCGCGGGCTGGTCATCACCGCTCAGGCGCAGACATTGTTCGGAAAATTGCTCGCCGGTGCGCTGACGATGACGTTTTTTGTTTACGTTTTCGTCAACATCGGTATGGTCAGTGGCCTGCTGCCAGTTGTGGGTGTCCCGCTGCCCTTCATTAGTTACGGCGGAACTTCGCTCGTGACGCTACTGTCAGCGTTTGGGGTTTTGATGTCGATCCATACGCATCGAAAATGGATCGCTCAGGTTTGATTAAGGTGAACAACTCAATGCAAGCAATGCGTAACTGGGCTCGATATGCTCCGGTGGTCGGCCTGGTGGGCATCCTTGGATCGGTGCAAGAGGCATTTGCCGGGGATTATGACGGCTCGCCCCAAGTGGCCGAGTTTGTCGGCGAGATGACCCGTGACCACGGGTTTGCCGGTGAGCAGTTGATGGGGCTGTTCCGGGAGGTCGAGCGCAAGCAGGCGATTCTCGATGCCATTTCCCGTCCTGCCGAGCGCGTCAAACAGTGGAAAGACTACCGTCCGATGTTCATTACGGACACGCGTATTGCCCGTGGCGTCGATTTCTGGCGTCAGCATGAGGCCGCTCTGGCGCGTGCCGAGCAGGAATATGGCGTACCGGCGCAGATCATCGTGTCGATCATCGGCGTGGAAACGTTTTTTGGCCGTAACACCGGCAACTACCGGGTGATTGATGCATTGTCCACGCTCGGCTTCGATTACCCGCCCCGTGCGCCGTTCTTTCGCAAAGAACTGAGAGAGTTTCTGCTGCTGGCGCGTGAGCAGCAGGTCGACCCGCTGACGCTTAAAGGCTCCTACGCTGGCGCTATGGGCCTGCCGCAATTCATGCCGAGCAGCTTTCGCGCTTATGCCGTGGATTTCGACGGCGATGGCCACATCAATATCTGGACCGACCCGGACGATGCGATTGGCAGCGTGGCCAGCTACTTCAAGCGTCATGGCTGGGTGGGCGGTCAGCAGGTGGTCAGTCGTGCAGATGCCCGAGGCGACCGTGTCGATGAGGGGCTGAGTCCGGGCCTTGATCCGGTCATGTCGGTCGGGGAGTTGCGAGGCCTGGGCTGGGCGAGTCATGATGCGCTGCGCGACGATATGCCGGTGACAGCGTTTCGCCTGGAAGGCGACAATGGTCCCGAATACTGGATGGGTTTGAACAATTTTTATGCAATCACCCGTTATAACCGCAGTGTGATGTACGCAATGGCCGTGTATCAGCTGTCTGAATCGTTGGTTCAAGCTCGAGGCGTCAAGTAATGCGGGCATTGCCGATTCGTACATCATTGAAGGTACTGGCGCTGAGCGGGTTGGCCCTGCTGGTCGCCAGTTGCTCGTCACCCTCGCGCACTACACAGCAGTCCCCGAAAGGCGGCGCGGTGGTGCGCTCCATGCCGGGCCTGGACATCAACCGTGCTCACAAGGACGGCGCGCCGTGGTGGGACGTCGACGTCTCGCGTATCCCGGATGCGACGCCGACCCTGCACACCGGCCCCTATAAGGCCAACCCTTACACGGTGCTGGGCAAGACCTACTTTCCAATGAGCGAGTCCAAGCGCTACGTCGCGTCGGGCACCGCTTCCTGGTACGGGACCAAGTTTCATGGTCAGAACACCGCCAACGGCGAGGTCTATGACCTGTATGGCATGAGCGCGGCGCACAAGACGCTGCCGCTGCCCAGCTACGTCAAGGTCACCAACCTGGACAACAACCGCACGGTGATTCTGCGGGTCAACGACCGTGGTCCGTTTTATTCGGACCGCATCATCGACCTGTCGTACGCTGCGGCCAAAAAGCTTGGTTACGCTGAAAGCGGTACGGCGCGTGTGAAGGTCGAGGGCATCGATCCGCAGGAATGGTGGGCCCAGCGTGGTCGTCCTGCGCCGCTGATGCTCAATCAGCCGCAAGTGGTGGCTCAGGCCACACCGCCAGCACTGAGTGCGTCTACCGGGACGGTCGAGCAATACACGCCGCCTCCCCAGCAACATGCTGCCCCTGTCGTGCCGGTTCAGGTTGACGCAAAAAAAAACGCTTCAGGACAAGCCGCTGGGCTATTTCTCCAGGTCGGAGCCTTCGCGAACCCGGACGCTGCGGAGCTTTTGAGGTCGAAGCTGAGCGGGATGGTTCGAGCACCGGTTTTCGTGAGTTCGATAGCGCGCAATCAGCAGACGCTCTACCGGGTCAGGATGGGACCCGTCGGCACGCCGGGTGAAGCCCAGCAATTGCAGGACAGCGTCAGATCAGCCAACCTCGGCCAGCCGAGCGTGGTGACATCGGACCAGTAACGGATTTTTTGACAGTCGCCCTCCGGCAATAGTGGAGGGCGAGTTGCAATTGCAGGCAGCGTATTTTGCCCTTGGGCAGGCGTTGCAGGCAGTTGCCCACGAGGTCGTGTGTCGAACAGACGACTTTGTCAGCCAGGGCTACAGCCTGGCGCCACGAGCCGTACCGAAGCGTTTTCGCTTCGCCGGTCTGTTCAGCTTTGCCCGCAAGGGCATGTTTGCCCATTAGCATTTTCGAGAGACGGATGAACATCACCACCTTTGCAAAACGTTTGTGCCTGCTTGTACCCCTGATCATCACTCCGGCTGCCTGGGCCGCAGAACAGATGACACCGGCCGCGCCTCAACTGGCCGCCAAGTCTTACGTGCTGATGGATGCCACCAGTGGCAATGTCCTGGTCGAGAACAATGGCGATCAGCGTCTGGCCCCAGCGAGCCTGACCAAGCTGATGACTGCCTACATCGCGACCCTGGAAATCCGTCGTGGCCAGATCGGCGAGAACGATCCGGTGACCATCAGTGAAAACGCCTGGCGCACAGGCGGTTCGCGGATGTTCATCAAGGTGGGCAGCCAGGTAACCGTCAGCGACCTGCTGCACGGCATCATCATTCAATCCGGTAACGACGCCAGCGTCGCGATTTCCGAGCATATCGCCGGCAGCGAAGACGCATTTGCCGACATGATGAACAAGACGGCTGGCGATCTGGGCATGACCAACAGTCACTTCATGAACCCGACCGGTCTGCCGAACCCTGACCATTACTCGTCGGCTCACGATATGGCCAAGCTGGCACGCGCAATCATCCACGAAGACCCGGCTCACTACGCGATCTACTCGCAGAAAGAGTTCTTCTGGAATGGCATCAAGCAGCCTAACCGTAACCTGCTGCTGTGGCGCGACAAGACCGTCGACGGTCTGAAAACCGGCCACACCGAAGAAGCCGGCTACTGCATGGTGTCCTCTGCCGTGCGTGACGGCATGCGTCTGATCGCGGTGGTGTTCGGCACCAACAGCGAGCAGGCTCGTGCTGCCGAGACTCAGAAACTGCTGACGTACGGCTTCCGTTTCTTCGAAACCCAGAACTTCTACCAGAAAGGCACCGAGCTGGCTCAGGCTCCTGTCTGGAAAGGCACAACGCGTCAGGTCAAGGCCGGTCTGGCTGATGATCTGAGCATGACCATGCCTAAAGGTGACATGAAGAAGCTCACCGCCAGCATGACCATGAACCCGCAACTGGTTGCGCCAATCGCCAAGGGCGACGTGATCGGCAAGGTTGAGGTCAAGATGGAAGACAAGGTGGTTCACACCGCTAATCTGATTGCGCTGGAACCTGTCGAGGAAGGTGGTATTTTCCGCCGCGTGTGGGATAGCATCCGCTTGTTCTTCTACGGCTTGTTCAACTGACCTTATTAGTAATCAATGCCGACCTTCTCGCGGCCTGCTCATGATCTGAGCAGGCCGTGTGTCTGTCGTCACGGCTTGTGAGACCATTACTGCCATGACAGATACCGACGTCAAGTCGCACACAATCGAATTTCCTTGCGCTGACTACCCGATCAAAGTGATCGGCGACACCAGCGTCGGCTTCACCGATGCCGTGATCGAGGTCTTGAGCAAGCACGCCGAGATCGATATCAAGACGCTCGCCGAGCGTCAGAGCAGCAACGGTAAATACACCACCGTACAACTGCACATCGTCGCTACCGGCGAAGACCAGTTGCGCGACATCAATAGTGCTCTGCGCGCTACGGGTGTCGTGCATATGGTGCTCTGATGGGCGACGCCCTGGGCTTTCGTGATCTTGGATTGATCGATTACGAAACCGCCTGGCACGCCATGCAGCGCTTTACCGATGGTCGTGGCAAAGACGCCGCGGACGAAGTCTGGCTGGTGCAGCATCCTCCCGTCTTTACTCAGGGGCAGTCCGGCAAGGCAGAGCATTTGCTGTTGCCGGGCAATATTCCTGTCGTACAGGTCGATCGTGGCGGCCAAGTGACTTATCATGGCCCCGGTCAACTGGTGGCTTATCTGATGCTGGATGTAAGGCGCCTCGGTTTCGGCGTCCGCGATCTGGTGACCCGGATCGAAAACACACTGATCGCCCTGCTTGAAAGCTACGGCGTGACAGCAGCCGCCAAAGCGGATGCGCCCGGTGTGTACGTGGATGGCGCAAAGATCGCATCGCTGGGTTTGCGCATTCGCAATGGTTGTTCGTTTCATGGTCTGGCGCTGAACGTCGACATGGACCTTGAACCGTTTCGCCGAATCAACCCGTGCGGCTACGCCGGGCTGGCAATGACCCAGTTAAGCGATCACGCAGAGCAGATAGAATTTCCCGAGGTAAGTGTCCGACTGCGCGCGCAGCTCGTCAGACACCTCGACTACGCTGAGCAGGCGACCCTAACGGGCGGAATAAACGAATATGACTGACACCGTGCAAACCCTGATCCCGACGCTCGACGTATCCGAGCGCGTGGCCCGTCCGAAAGTCGAAGCCGGCGTGAAGCTGCGCGGTGCGGAAAAGGTTGCGCGCATCCCGGTCAAGATCATTCCAACTGTCGATTTGCCGAAGAAGCCTGACTGGATTCGTGTGCGTATCCCGGTTTCCCCGGAAGTCGACCGTATCAAGCAATTGCTGCGCAAGCACAAGTTGCACAGTGTTTGCGAAGAAGCGTCCTGCCCGAACCTGGGCGAATGCTTCTCCGGCGGCACAGCGACGTTCATGATCATGGGTGACATCTGCACCCGCCGCTGCCCGTTCTGCGACGTAGGTCATGGTCGTCCGAAGGCACTGGACACCGACGAGCCGATGAACCTGGCGGTGGCAATTGCCGACCTGCGCCTTAAGTACGTGGTGATCACCTCGGTTGACCGCGACGACCTGCGCGATGGCGGTGCTCAGCACTTTGCCGACTGCATCCGCGAAATCCGCAAGCTGTCGCCGGGCGTCCAGCTCGAAACGCTGGTGCCGGACTACCGTGGTCGCATGGACGTTGCGCTGGACATCACGGCAGCCGAGCCGCCTGATGTGTTCAACCACAACCTGGAAACCGTACCGCGCCTGTACAAGGCTGCGCGTCCGGGTTCGGATTACCAGTGGTCGCTGACCCTGCTGCAACGCTTCAAGCAGATGGTTCCGCACGTACCGACCAAATCCGGGCTGATGCTTGGCCTGGGCGAGACGGACGAGGAGGTGATCGAAGTCATGCAACGTATGCGCGAGCACGACATCGACATGCTGACCCTGGGTCAGTACTTGCAGCCTTCGCGCAACCACTTGCCGGTGCAGCGTTTCGTGCACCCGGATGTGTTCGCCTGGTTTGCCGAGGAAGGTTACAAAATGGGCTTCAAGAATGTCGCATCCGGTCCGCTGGTGCGTTCCTCGTACCACGCCGATGAGCAGGCCAAGATCGCCAAAGCGATGCTCTGACGGTACGCCGCAATGCAAAAAAGGCCAGGTAGCGATACCTGGCCTTTTTTTATCTCGAAATTTTTAAGTTTGCCTTCGATCCCGGACGCAGAGCGTCCTGATGAGGCATTCCCATGCGGAGTATGGAAACGATCAGTGTGGAGGGTGATCGTGCCCACGCCTGCGCGTCATCTTTTCAAGGCTTGCGCAGGTTGTTCAGCAGCTCATGTGTCGGGTAGCCATCTGCGGGCCAGCCAAATGACTGTTGCGCGCTGCGAATGGCTTTGCGCGTATTGGCGCCGATGATGCCGTCTGGCGCGCCTGCATCGTATTGACGGGCAGAGAGCAGGGTTTGCAGCTCGATGCGCTCAGAGCGGCTCAGCGGCAGGTCACCGCGGGGCCAGCTGCCTACCACATAGCCTGCACCCTTGAATCGGTCCGAAAGCAGGCTGATCGCCAGTGCATAGGATGTCGAGTTGTTGTATTTCAGAATCGCACGGAAGTTATCCAGCACCAGGAACGCCGGGCCACGATAACCGGCAGGCAGCAACAGCGCTGCCTGTTGCTGGCTGGCGGCAACCGGAATCGCCGAACCATCAGGCTGTTTCAAGCCCAGTTGTTGCCACTCGGCCAGGCTCTTGCGGGTGGTCGAGTCAGCCAGTGCATAGTCAAAGCCCGAACTGAGGACAACTTCAAAGCCCCACGGCTGGCCACGCTGCCATAATGTGCGGTAGAGGCCAAAGCATCGGCGGGGGTATTCCAGATATCGCGGCGGCCGTCGCCGTCGAAGTCGACCGCGTGGGTGTTATAGGTCGTGGGGATGAACTGCGTTTGCCCCATTGCACCGGCCCAGGAGCCGAGCATTTTGTCGGGCGTAATGTCGCCATGCTGGATAATTTCCAGCGCAGCGAGCAGTTGGCTTTGTGCAAAGCCCGGACGGCGACCTTCGTAGGCCAACGTTGCCAGCGAACGAATCACCGACTGAGAACCCTGGAGCTGGCCGAAATTGCTCTCCATGCCCCATACCGCCACCAGAGTCTGACGATCCACGCCGTATTGCTGTTCGATCTTCTGCAAGTCATCAGCGTATTGCGAAAGCAGGGCCTGACCCTTGCGCACGCGAGCGGCGGAGATGGCGCCATCCAGGTATTCCCACACCGGGCGGCTGAACTCTGGCTGGCTGCGGTCTGCCTTGACCACGCTCATGTCCGGGGTGACTCCGGCGAAGGCTTGGTCGAACACATCGGCGCGGATTCCGGCCTTCAGCGCTTGGGCGCGGAAACCGGCTTGCCATTCGGCGAAGCTGACGGCCGGCTGAATAGTGAGGGAGTCATCGACAACCAGTGCCGGCGTTGGCGCCACGGCCGGAGCAGCGGTCTGGGCTTTGGCGGCTTGGAGAGGCGTGGCATCGGCTGCAGTGGGTTTTTCTGCGCAAGCTACCAATGCAATGAGGCTGGAGGCGGCGATGAGTTGGCGCAACTGCGGGCGATGGGTAAAACAAGAAGGCATGCTTGAGTCCAAGGGTATTACCGTTAGGTGCAGACCATAACACGGCCAAGCATTCAAAAGCGCATCAGAGATGTTGCTTGATATCAGGCAGCTATAACGGAAGAAGCCTCCCAGCTTTTAGACTGGAAGGCTTCGCGGCGGTAGCTGCCTTTGCCCTTGGCGGGCTGTTCCTGTCGGCTACGGAACAAGGGTTGGGCAATGATGGATTTGGCCTTGTTCGGCCGCTTTGGCTTGCTCATGGCTGGGTGCTCCAGGTTAGGGGTGTTTTGGTGTGTCGCGAATGATCGGACAGGGTAGGGCGTCTGTCCAATAGAGCCGTGCTATGGCTGCATCTGCGCAGTAAACAGAAACGTTAGGGAGGGTTTGTGGGAGTGGGCCTGTCTGCGAAAAAGCCGGTACATCCAACAAAGATGCAACGACTGCATTGCCGCGTTTGCGGGCAACTAACTGGCGTTACCCATCAGCTCAAAACGAACAGTGCAACAAGGGAAAACACCAGGACCACGAAGCCGGTGGCACTGGCCCATCCAGCTTGCCAGTTATCTTTGAGCCAGGCGCCTTTCTTGGGGTATTTCCCCCACGTGACGAGGCGCACGATCGGCCAGCCAATGGGGTAACAGATGTAGCGAAGCGGTATTTCAAAAAAGAGCTGAAAGAATATGTCCGACATGCACTCACTCCGCGGGTAAAGGCAACCGTTGTCCGGCCATCAGCAGCGCGAGCCTGCTCAGGCTGCTCCACGGCGAACCTGCGGCCTGGCCTTTGATCTGCGCATCGATGCGTTGCGCATCCATGAGCAACTGGCTCCAGCGCTTTGCCGAGTGACGTTGCAGGGCTTTGCTCATTAACGGCTTGCGTTTGTCCCATACGGGCGGACGAGCCGAGCTGAAGATCTTGTCCATAGGTACACCCTGGCTGAATTGCAGGGACATGTTGGCCAGCGCACGCAACTCGCGGGTCAGTGCCCACAGAATCACAGGCGTTTCGACCCCTTCGCCGCGAAGCCCTTCCAGCATGCGCAGGGCATGCGCCGCTTCGCCATTGAGCACGGCGTCAGTCAGGCCGAATACATCGAAACGTGCGCTATCGGCCACAGCAGCCTGCACGGTCTCGACAGTGATCTGCCCGTCTTCAGCCATCAGCTTGAGCTTTTCGATTTCCTGGGCAGCGGCCAGCAAGTTGCCTTCGACGCGGGCGGCAATCAGCTCGACTGCATCCTGAGTCGCGGCCAGGCCTGCCTGAGAAAGGCGCTGACGAATCCATTGTGGCAACTGGCCAATGTCAACCGGCCAGATTTGTACGAACTGAGTCTGAGCGCCTTCGACCAGCGCCTTGCCCCATTTGGTTTTCTGCGCGCTGCCGTCGAGCTTGGGCAGGCTGATCAGCAGTAACGTGTCTTCGGCAGGCCGTGCGCAGTATTCCATCAGCGCAGCCGCGCCTTTGTCACCGGGTTTACCCGATGGCAGACGCAGTTCCAGAAGACGACGTTCAGCGAACAGCGACATGCTGGCACCGGCCTGCAGCAACGTGCCCCAGTCAAAGCTGGCGTCGGCGCTGAACACCTGGCGTTCGTCGAAACCCTGCTGGCGAGCGGCGGCGCGAATAGCGTCAGCAGCTTCCTGACACAGCAGCGGATCGTCGCCGCTGATCACATAGACCGGTGCGAGCGTGCCTTGCAGGTGTTTGCCGAGTTGGGCGGGGGCGAGTTTCATCTGTCAGAGAATGCCGGGGCCGGCGAACCGGCCCCGGACACTTACCTGTTAGGGACTTCAACAGGCGACTGCTGAGGTGTTGCGTCACGAATGCGTTGAGCCGCTTGCTCCGCGTCGGCCTCAGCCTTGGCAACTGCGTCGGCCTTGGCCTGCAGTTCGTCCAGACGCGAAGGCGTCAGTTGTTGCAGGCGCGCCATCATTCGTTGAATCAGCTCGTTGCGCATTTCAACACGAACCTGAGCCGCTTCCTGGTCGGAGCCTGTCAGGTTGTTGCCGTCATGTACGTAGGAGCGGTCCACGCTGACCTTGTCACCGAGCAGGAAGCGATCCCGCTCACCGCGCACTTCATAGTTGAGCGTGGTAGTCAGTTGATACTCGGCAGAACGGCCCGAGCCGCTGAAGCTTGCGTTTCGCTGAGTCTCGGTTTCGTTGACCAGAATCAGTTTGTAAGGCGCGCCGGTGTAGACCTTGACGCCGGAGCTGGTCAGTACACGATTGAGCTGAGTGACGGTTTCGCCGTATGCATTACGTGCGCTGACATCCAGTTCCTTGATGGCCAGTTCGGTCGTACCGGTGCCGCGCAGATGAAAGCCGCAGGCACTCAGCAAAACGGCAAGGCCCATCACCAGCAAATTGCGTTTGATCATCTTGATGCTCCCCTTGAATCCTTGTGGGCCGACTTCGCGTCCCTTGGAAATATGTTCGGCACCCGGTCTGCCGGGTGCCCGATCTCATCAGCTTGCGACGATATTGACCAGTTTTCCTGGCACGACGATGACCTTGCGGATCGTCAAGCCATCAATGAAGCGCAGCACGTTCTCGTTGACCCGAGCGGCCGCTTCGACTTCTTCACGACTGGCGCTGGCCGGCATTTCAAGGTGGCCGCGCAACTTGCCGTTGACCTGAATCACCAGCTGCAGGCTGTCCTGCACCAGGGCGCTTTCATCCAGCGCAGGCCATCCGGCATCAATGACTGGCGTGGTGTGGCCCAGTTCCTTCCACAGTTCGTGGCTGATGTGCGGCGTGATCGGAGCGAGCAGCAGGGTGACGGTTTCCAGCCCTTCCTGAAGCAGCGCGCGGTCCTGTGACGTTGCCTGTGGGACCTTTTCCAGCACGTTCATCAAGGTCATCACCTGCGCAATGGCGGTGTTGAATTTCTGGTTCTGACCAATATCCTGGCTCGCCTGCCTGATCGCCTGATGGATCGAGCGGCGGATGGCTTTTTGCTCGTCGCTCAAGGCGGCGATGTCCAGCTTGCCGGACGCGCCCTGACCCACATGGGCCTGTGCCAGACGCCATACGCGACGCAGGAAGCGGCTTGAGCCTTCAACGCCGGAATCGGACCATTCCAGGCTCATGTCAGGTGGCGAGGCGAACATCATGAACAGGCGGCAGGTGTCTGCGCCGTACTGATCGATCATGGTCTGCGGGTCGATGCCGTTCTTCTTCGACTTCGACATCTTCTCGGTGCCGCCGATTTCAACCGGCAGGCCATCGCTGGTCAGTTTGGCACTGATCACCTTGGCCTTGGCGTCGCGCTCAAGCGTGACGTCGGCCGGGTTGATCCAGGTCTTCTTGCCGCTGGCTTCCATGCGGAAGTAGGTTTCAGCGTTGACCATGCCCTGAGTCAGCAGGTTCTTGAACGGCTCGTTGGACGTGACCAGGCCTTCGTCGCGCATCAGCTTGTGGAAGAAGCGCGCGTACAGCAGGTGCAGGATGGCGTGTTCGATACCGCCGATGTACTGATCCACCGGCAGCCAGTGGTTGGCTGCGTTCGGCTCGACCAGCCCACCTTCGTAATGCGGGGATGCGTAGCGGGCGTAGTACCAGGACGACTCAACGAAGGTGTCCATCGTGTCGGTTTCACGCTTGGCCGGTGCGCCGCATTTCGGGCAGCTGCACTCGTAAAACTCGGGCATGCGGGCCAATGGCGAACCGGCGCCGTCGGGAACAACGTCTTCCGGCAGCACGACAGGCAGTTGATCTTCAGGGACCGGCACGTCACCGCAGGTGTCGCAATGCACGATCGGAATCGGGCAGCCCCAGTAGCGCTGGCGGCTGATGCCCCAATCCCGAAGGCGGAACTGGGTGCGTGACTGGCCCAGGCCTTTTTGGGTCAGGGCTGCTTCCATCGCGTCGAACGCGGCGGTGAAGTCCAGGCCATCGAATTCGCCGGAATTGATCAGCGGGCCGTGCTCGCCATAAGCTTCCTGCCACGGCGCAGGGCTTTCGTCGCCCGCGCTGGTGCGTACGACAGGCTTGATCGGCAGGTGGTACTTGGTGGCGAACTCGAAATCGCGCTCGTCGTGGGCCGGTACGGCCATGACCGCGCCGTCGCCGTAATGCATCAGCACGTAGTTGGCGACCCAGACGGGTAGCTTCTCGCCGGTCAACGGGTGCTCGACGAACAGCGAGGTCGGCAGGCCTTTCTTTTCCTGAGTGGCGACATCCGCCTCCGCGACGCTGCCGCCTTTGCATTCGTCGATGAAAGCTTGCAGCTGGGCGTCTTCCTTCGCCGCCAGGGTCGCGAGTGGATGCTCGGCAGCCACGGCCACGTAGGTAGCACCCATCAGGGTGTCTGGACGGGTGGTGAAGACTTTCAGCGCGCCGGCTTCGCCGATGCTGGTCTGGTCATACGGAAACTGCACTTCCATACCACGGGATTTGCCGATCCAGTTGCGCTGCATGGTCTTGACCTGTTCAGGCCAGCCCGGCAATTCATCAAGGCTTTCCAGCAGCTCATCGGCGTAGGCCGTGATCTTGAAGTAGTACATCGGGATTTCGCGCTTCTCGATCAGCGCGCCCGAACGCCAGCCACGGCCGTCAATGACCTGCTCGTTGGCCAGAACGGTCTGGTCAACAGGGTCCCAGTTCACGGTGCCGTTCTTGCGGTAGATCACGCCTTTCTCGAACAGGCGGGTGAACAACCACTGCTCCCAACGATAGTAGTCAGGCTTGCAGGTGGTGATTTCACGCGACCAGTCGATGGCCAGGCCCAGGCTCTTGAGCTGGGTCTTCATGTAATCGATGTTTTCGTAAGTCCACTTGGCCGGCGCGACGTTGTTGTCGATGGCGGCGTTTTCCGCCGGCATGCCGAACGCGTCCCAGCCCAGTGGCTGCAGGACGTTCTTGCCCAGCATGCGCTGGTAGCGGGAGATCACATCACCGATGGTGTAGTTGCGCACATGGCCCATGTGCAGCTTGCCGCTGGGGTAAGGGAACATCGACAGGCAGTAGTAGGTTTCCTTGCCTGGCTGTTCACTGACTTCAAAAGACTTTTGCTCTTCCCAGAAGGTCTGGGCGGCGGCTTCGATTTCGCGGGGCTGATAGAGTTCGTGCATGGCTACTTTTGACTAAAGATTAGTGACCCTTGACCTCTTCATTGCTTCGCCGAGTCAGGTCTGCGCCGCTTGCCGGACAATTGCAACTGTCTGCGCGGTGCGTACAGGCTCAAGAGAGCGGAAGTGGAATGGCAGGAAGCGTCGTAGCATACATGAGCGCCGTCTATCGAGGGAGTCCTGATTGCTATGCCGCGCAGCCACAGCCCCGTCCAATCGCCGTCTCTGCCCGTTGGTCGCAGTTTTCTGCCGGTTTTGACAACAACGCTAAGCTCAATTTTGAGGGTATGTTTTATCTTCTGTGAGGTGAGCGGATGACAGAGTTGCAGCACACGGTGAGCACTTATGAGCTGTATGAACGTTTGATCGATCGTCTTGGGCTTGCACTTGAAGTGGCAAGTACGGCGGTTCGGCTCCGAAATGAGTCGCCTGTGGTACTTGAGCTCAAAGGGTTGAGCAGCGCGGAGTTCGAGTGGATCGAGGCCTACCTTGAAAAAGGCGTGATGGTGGCAAACGGGGCTGTTAAGGGTTGTTCAACGGGCAGTTTCACGGTATCTCGGGAGCAGAACGGTTCTACCAGGGCGCCTAAACAATCGGCCACTATTATCTGGCTGAAAGACAGAAAGCGCGGCAGGTCTTCCATGCGGTCGGGCCGTCACAACTGATACGACGATCAGGCTTTCCCCCGGCAGGCTTCGGGCCTGCTCTATAAGCATTGTTGCTTAGCGTTAAACATTCTAGGCTTCGGGCATCTCTGGAGGTGTCCGATGCCTTTGCGTTACCTGTTCAAGACCCTTCTGCTGCCTCCCGGTATTCTTTTCCTGTTGCTGATTCTGGCCTGGTGGCTGCGCCGCTCACGTCCGCGTCTGGCCGTTGTGCTTTTCGTGACGGGGCTGGGCGGGCTGTGGTTGATGAGTCTTCCGGTCGTCGTGGAGTGGGCCGCCCGCAGACTGGAGCAGGTCGAGCCCTTGGCGCACGCGCAGTGGGCGGCCCTGGCGCAGCAAGCCGATGCCATTGTGGTGCTGGGTAACGGACGCGAGCGCAATTCACCCACATGGGGTGCAGATGCCCCGACAGGCATTGGCCTGGAACGATTACGTCTTGCGGCGCGGCTGTCGAAGGCCTCCGGCTTGCCGATACTGACCTCGGGCGGTCTGCATTTCGATGAGCCTCCCAGTGAAGCGGCCATCATGGCGCAGTCGCTGCAGGACGACTTCGGCGTCAGTGTTCGCTGGCAGGAAGGGCAGAGCCGAACCACTTGGGAAAACGCCACGCTGAGCGCCGCAGTCTTGCAGCCCCAAGGCATCAAACGGATCGTGTTGGTGACGCAGGCCTGGCATATGCCAAGGGCGCGCTGGAGTTTTGAAAAGGCAGGTTTCACGGTCGTGGCCGCGCCTGTGGGATTTATCGGGGTGGACAACGCGCGCCCGTTTGGCGGCTGGCTTCCGGAGAGTCGGGTGTTCACACAGAGCGGGGTCTTGCTGAACGAAGCGATAGGCTCGCTGGCGTACCGCTGGATATACCGCTAGGCGTTTATCAAGGCAATCCCGTAGGCCGGGATCACCTTGAAAAGCCGATCAGACGGTCTTGGCGATACGCGCTGCCAGCAAGGCCCAGCCAAACAGCAGCAGACAGACAATTGCCAGTGGCCACGAGCGCCAGTGCAGGTAGGGCGTCAGACCCTGCATCGGCACCACGTCGCCGTACAGCACGCCACGCTCGAACTGCGGAATCTGCACGGTGATCTTGCCGAACGGGTCGATCAACCCTGTGACCCCGTTGTTGGTGGCACGAATCATCCAGCGCCCTGCTTCAAGCGCACGCATCTGGGCCATCTGCAGATGCTGCAATGGACCGATCGAGGTGCCGAACCAGGTGTCGTTGCTGACTGTGAGCAGCAGGTCACTCTGCGCCGAAAGGCCAGCGGCGAATTCGGGGTACACCACTTCGTAGCAGATGAACGGGGCGATGTGATAACCCTTGGCTTGTAGCAGCGCCTGGTCGTTCGGTCCGCGAGCGAAGTCGGACATTGGCAGATCGAAGAACGCGATAAGACCACGCAGCACGTCTTGCAACGGCACGTACTCACCGAATGGCACCAGTTTTTGCTTGTAGTAGGTGCCGTCGCCCTGGCCCACCACCGTGATGCCGTTGTAGTAGCGGTATTCGCCACGCCCGGTCAACTCACGTACCGGTACGCCGGTGATCAGCGCCGAACCTCGTTCGGAGGCGAATTTACCCATCATCGACAGGTAGCCTTCTGCGCTTTCCTTGAGGACCGGTACAGCGGTTTCCGGCCAGACGATCAGGTCGGCCTGCTGCGATCGGAACGTCATGTCGCGGTACAGGGCCAACTGGTCGTTCAGCTTCTGTGGGTCCCACTTCATGCTTTGTTCGATGTTGCCCTGCATGGTGACCACTTTCAGCGGCTTGCCGGACGGTGAGGTCCAGGCGTAACCCTTGAGAGCAAGCCCCGCCACCCAGGGTGCGAGCAACAGCAGTACGCCAATCGCCAGAAACGAAGGACGCGCCCGCAAGCGGTGCAGGTTGCACAACAATGCAGCGGTCAGGCCCAGCGCAAAGGAAATCAGCCACACACCGCCCACGGGAGCAAGGCCTGCCAGCGGCCCATCCAGTTGGCTGTAACCGGAGTAAAGCCACGGAAAGCCGGTGAGGAACCAGCCGCGAAATGCCTCCTGACCCAGCCACAACGCCGCAAACGCCAGCGCGTCGGCCAGTGGCGCTTCGTTGCGCCTTAGCCAGCGCGCCCACACCCAGGCGGGGAGGGCAAAAAACAGGGCGATGGCGGCGATGAACGCCAGCATCAGCAGCCCCGCCAGCAGCACCGAAGCGCCGCCGTAGGTATGAATGCTGACGTAGATCCAACTGGTGCCCGCGCCGAACAGGCCGAAGCCGTAGCACCAGCCGCGAGCCAGTGCCTGGCGTGGATTCAGCTCGCGCAGGCCCAGGTAAAAGACCGCGACCGCCACCAGCACCAGCGGCCAGATGTCGAACGGGGCCAGTGCCAGGGTCGTGAGTCCGCCAGCGGCCACGGCCAGCAGGTTGCCGGGCCAGCCGGGACGCTTAATCCAGCGCATGTAGATTCCTTAAAACGACATCGGAGTGGTTACGGGCGTGAGATCGGGCTCAGGCGCAGCAAGTGAATGCGACGACTGTCTGCGCTCAGGATGCGGAAACGATATGCACCGATTTCGGTGATTTCGTTGCGCTTGGGCAGATGGCCGAACGCGTTCATCACAAGGCCGCCAACGGTGTCGAACTCCTCGTCGGAGAACTCGCTGTCGAAGAACTCGTTGAAGTTTTCGATCGGCGTGAGGGCCTTGACTAGAAAGTCGCCGCTGGGCAGCGGCTTGATGAAGCTGTCTTCTTCGACATCGTGCTCGTCCTCGATGTCGCCGACGATCTGCTCCAGTACGTCTTCAATCGTCACCAGACCCGCCACGCCGCCGTATTCGTCGATGACGATGGCCATGTGGTTGTGGTTGGCGCGAAATTCACGCAGCAGCACGTTCAGGCGCTTTGACTCGGGGACGAACGTCGCCGGGCGCAGCAGCTTCTTGATGTCGTCGCTGTCGCCGTCGGGCTTGAGAATCAGCGGCAGCAGATCCTTGGCCAGCAGTACGCCTAGCACGTCGTCGTGGCTCTCGCCGATCACCGGGTAGCGCGAGTGGGCAGCATCGATGACGGCAGGAAGGAATTCGCGAGGTGTCTGGGTGCCCTTGATGCTGATCATCTGCGAGCGCGGCACCATGATGTCGCGTACTTGCAGGTCGGCAACCTGGATGGCGCCCTCGACGATGGCCAGCGCTTCGCTGTCCAGCAGTTTGTTCTGGTGGGCTTCGCGCAGCAGCTCCAATAGCTCCTGGCGGTTTTTCGGCTCATGGACAAAAGCCTGGGTCAGTTTACCCAGCCATGACTTTTGTCCGTTGCTCGATCGGTCTTCGCTCATAGCCCTTACTCGTGGTCCTTGCTTAGTGTGTCTGAATGTTGAACGTCGGTATCGCTGTCGTCGTCGGCATACGGGTCGGGGTAGCCCAACTCCTCAAGCAACGTTCGTTCCAGCGCTTCCATTTCTTCGGCTTCTTCATCATCGATATGGTCGTAACCGAGCAGATGAAGGCAGCCATGAATCACCATGTGCGCCCAGTGGGCGTCCACGGCCTTGTTTTGCTCACCCGCTTCGCGGTTCACCACCGGCACGCAAATGACCAGATCGCCTAGCAACGGAATGTCCAGCATGTCGTCTGGCACATCCGCTGGAAAGGACAACACGTTGGTGGCGTAATCCTTGTGCCGCCACGTGTGATTAAGCTCGCGTCCTTCGGCTTCGTCGACCAGTCTGATGGTCAACTCCGAATCCGCACTGCGCGGGCGCAGGCCCATTTCACACCAGAGGCGGAACTGGGCTTCGCTCGGCGCGGCGGTTTCGCTTGCAACTTGCAGGTCCAGCTCAAGCATCGCGGTTTTTGTCCCGTGAGTAACTGTTGTTGCTCGACGAGCCATCGCTGAAACGATCATCGAAGCGCTCATAGGCTTCCACGATGCGTTGCACCAACGGGTGGCGGACCACGTCTTTGGGCTTGAAGTGCGTGAAGCTGATGCCCGGTACGTCTTTGAGCACATCGATGACATGCGTCAGGCCCGACTTGGTGCCCTTGGGCAGGTCGACCTGGGTGATGTCGCCGGTGATCACGGCCGTTGAGCCGAAGCCGATACGGGTCAGGAACATCTTCATCTGCTCGACGGTGGTGTTCTGACTTTCGTCGAGAATGATGAAGCTGTTATTAAGGGTGCGTCCGCGCATGTACGCCAGCGGTGCCACTTCAATGACTTGCTTCTCGATCAGCTTGGCGACGACTTCGAAACCGAGCATCTCGTACAGCGCGTCGTAGAGCGGTCGCAGGTACGGGTCGATCTTCTGCGCCAGGTCGCCAGGCAGGAAGCCGAGTTTTTCACCCGCTTCAACCGCCGGGCGAACCAGCAGGATGCGACGAATCTGCTCGCGCTCCAGCGCATCCACTGCGCAGGCAACCGCCAGGTACGTCTTGCCAGTACCTGCAGGGCCAATGCCGAAGTTGATGTCGTTGCCAAGGATTTCTTTAACGTACCGCTGCTGATTGATGCCGCGCGGGCGAATCATGCCCTTCTTGGTGCGCAGCGCAACGCCGACTTCGGCGGCTGGGTGATTGTCCAGCCCTTCGACGCCAGATTCCTGGAGGAACAGGTGAACCATATCCGGCGTCAGGTCAGTACCTTTGGTTTCCCGGTACAGGCGGCGCAGCAGATTTTCAGCCGAGTGGGTTTGTTTGGAGTCGCCAATCAGCTCGAACTGATTGCCGCGATTGCGGATCTCGATGTCGAGGCGTTGTTCGATCAAGCGCAGATGCTCGTCGAGTTGCCCGCACAGGTTGGCGAAACGATGGGCCTCGAAAGGTTCGAGGGTGAAGCGATGAGGTTCTATGGGTGCGTTCAAGGTCTTTTAATGGCCGTCCGGCGGCAATTGAGATGTATTGAAGAATACCCCTAGCGGTGGTCAGGCGAAAGCCTTGCCTTCTGCGTGGAGGATTCACCGTGCTCAATGGTAGGGACCGCACGGAAACGAATTCATTCGGCCATTCGTTTCCGCGGCGGGGCGCAAAGGTTATTGAAGCAGAGATCCGCGCAGGGAGTGGGGCTGTGCATCATCGATGTGCACATCGGCGAACTGGCCGATCAGCTTGGGGTTATCGCAACGGAAATTGACGATCCGGTTGTTCTCGGTACGGCCCTGCAGCTCGCCGGGGTCTTTCTTGGAGTAGTCGGTCACCAGAATACGCTGGGTGCTGCCGACCATTTGTCGGCTGATCTCGAAGCCCTGCTGATTGAGGCGGTGTTGCAGGGCGGCCAGGCGCTCTTTCTTCAAGGCTTCCGGCGTTTCATCTTTCAGGTCGGCTGCCGGCGTACCGGGGCGCGGGCTGTAGACGAAGGAGAACGAGAAATCGAACCCGACGTCTTCGATCAGCTTCATGGTGTTCTCGAAGTCCTTCTCGGTTTCACCCGGGAACCCGACGATGAAGTCGGAGCTGATGCAGATACCCGGCACGGCGGCCTTGAGCTTGCGCAGCTTGGACTTGTATTCGAGCGTCGTGTGGTTGCGCTTCATGGCCGCCAGGATGCGGTCCGAACCCGACTGAACCGGCAAATGCAAGTGCTTCACCAGTTCCGGGACTTCGGCGTGGGCCTGAATCAGGCTGTCCGAGAACTCCAGCGGATGCGAGGTGGTATAGCGAATGCGGTCAATGCCGTCGACAGCGGCGACCACGCGGATCAGATCGGCCAGGTCCGCGACACGCCCGTCGTGCATGGCACCGCGGTAGCCGTTGACGTTCTGGCCCAGCAACGTGACTTCGCGCACGCCGTTCTCTGCCAGGTGGATGACTTCGGTCAGCACGTCATCGAACGGTCGGCTGACCTCTTCGCCACGCGTGTAGGGGACGACACAGAACGTGCAGTATTTGCTGCAGCCTTCCATGACCGACACGTATGCGCTCGGGCCGTCGACACGAGGCTCGGGCAGGTGGTCGAATTTTTCGATTTCCGGGAACGAGACGTCGACCTGCGGCAGGCGGGTGATGCGTGCGGCGTCGATCATTTCCGGCAGGCGGTGCAAGGTCTGGGGACCAAAGACCACGTCTACATAGGGTGCGCGATCACGGATAGCCGCGCCTTCCTGACTGGCCACACAACCGCCGACGGCGATCACCATTTCAGGGTTGGCCAGCTTCAGCTCTCGCCAGCGACCCAATTGCGAGTACACCCGGTCCTGGGCGCGTTCGCGAATCGAGCAGGTGTTGAGGAGGATCACGTCGGCGTCTTCCGCGCGCGCGGTGACTTCCAGGGCCTGATGTTCACCCAGCAGATCGACCATGCGCGAGCTGTCGTACTCGTTCATCTGGCAACCGTGGGTTTCGATATAAAGCTTCTTGGCCATTCGTGATCATCAGCTGGTTCAAAGAACCGCGCATTATAGGGGTGAAGTGCTTGGGTTCCTAGGGGCGATCCGATGGGCATGCTATAGTGCGTGCCCCTTTTTCATCCCCGAATCGTTATCCGCCAACCATGACCAAACGCGAAGCTCCAATCTACAAGGTGATTTTCCTCAACCAGGGCCAGGTGTTCGAGATGTACGCCAAACAGATCTATCAGAGCGATCTGTGGGGTTTTCTGGAAGTGGAAGAATTCGTCTTCGGCGAGCGCACGACCGTCGTGGTAGACACGAGCGAAGAAAAGCTCAAGGCCCAGTTCGAAGGCGTGGTGCGCAGTTTCGTGCCGATGCATTCGATCGTGCGTATCGATGAAGTCGAGCGCATGGGCACACCGAAGATCAGCGAAGCACGTGGCAGCAGCAACGTGATGCCGTTTCCCATGCCGATGCCGGAAAAGTAAGCGCGAAAATCAAGACGGTTGCCCTGAAACGAATCGATCAGGGCAATGGAGAGAACGGGCTGCGACCTTCGGCCGTTTGCAGTTCCATGAGGTATTTGCGGAAAATCTGGCCCAGCACCTGAGTGGCCACTTCCAGTTCGTCGCGCTTCATGTTGGCAGACACTTCGTCCGCCGCGTCCAGCGCTTCTTCCGAACCGTTGACCGCTGCCATCTTCAGCACGATATAGGCCTGAATGTTATTAGCCTGCACACCTTCGCCACGACTGAACATCAGGCCCAACTGATATTGCGCCTGGGCGTGACCCTGCAACGAAGCCTGCTCGAAATAGCTGAGGGCCTGTGGCAGATCGCGAGGCGCATTCTTGCCTTCGTAGTAGAACTCACCCAACTCGTATTGCGCCTGCGCATCCCCTGACTGAGCAGCCTGCTGGCAGGCGGAAAGCGCAGCGGGCAGGTTCTCTGGCTGAGTATTGAGGGTGCAGCGACCCACCGCTGGGATTAACAACGAGTTGCTGCCGGCAGTAGCCAGCAGAGGGTAGACAAGCAACAGGCAGCCCAATGCAAGGGTGCGGCCGGTGCGGTTCATGGAAGTCGACTTACCTCTGAAAAAGGTGCGGGCGTACCCGACCAGCTAAACGTGCTGGCTGCGCATTATGAAATAAGCAGAGCCAACCTTACAAAGTCTTTACGGATTTTCTGCTGCATGGCCTTAAAAGGCCCCTGTTTACCAGGTAAAGACCCTCAAGCCAGACAGTCGCTTCCCATGTGCGTATCAACGGGTCAGGTTGATCGCCTTGCAGTGTAGAAGCTAATTGCTGCAACAACGTTCAGTTTCATTCATCGATATCGTACGTGCAGGCGAAACTCCGCCTGCACGTACGATCCGGGGCGTGTTATTTAAGCGCAGCGAAAGCTTTTTCGGCAGCGTCCAGGGTCAGTTGCAACTCGGCATCGCCGTGCGCGATGGAGGTGAAACCGGCTTCGAACGCGCTGGGCGCCAGGTAAACGCCGCCTTCAAGCATCAGGTGGAAGAAGCGCTTGAAGCGGTCGGCGTCGCTGGTCATCACATCCTGGAAGGTGACGATTTCCTTGGCGTCGCTGAAGTACAGACCAAACATGCCGCCCGCCTGGGTGGTCACGAACGCAATGCCTGCGGCGTCGGCACGTTGTTGCAGGCCTTCGAGCAGGCGACGTGTGTAATCGCTCAGCTCATCATGGAAGCCGGGACGGCTGATCAGGCGCAGCGTGGTCAGACCGGCGGCCATTGCCAACGGATTGCCGGACAGCGTGCCCGCTTGATACACCGGGCCCAGCGGGGCGATGTGCGACATGATTTCGCGTTTACCGCCGAAGCAGCCAACCGGCATGCCGCCACCGATGATCTTGCCGAACGTGCTCAGGTCCGGCGTCACGCCGTAGTGAGCCTGAGCGCCGCCGAGGGCCACGCGGAAACCGGTCATGACTTCATCGAAAATCAGCACCACGCCGTGCTCGTCGCAGAGGTCGCGCAAGCCTTGCAGATAGCCCGGCGCAGGCGGCACGCAGTTCATGTTGCCAGCCACAGGCTCGACGATGATGCAGGCGACTTCCTGGCCCACTTGCGCCAGCATGTCTCGCACCGCTTCCAGGTCGTTGAACGGCACGGTCAGGGTGTGTTTGGCGAAGGCTGCGGGTACGCCGGGCGAGCTTGGAACACCCAGGGTCAGCGCGCCGGAACCGGCCTTGACCAGCAGGCTGTCGGAGTGACCGTGGTAGCAGCCTTCGAATTTGATGATGCTGTCGCGGCCAGTGTAGCCACGGGCCAGGCGGATGGCGCTCATGGTGGCTTCGGTGCCGGAGCTGACCATGCGCACCATTTCCATCGATGGCACCAGCGAGCAGACCAGATCGGCCATCTCGGTTTCCATCGCGGTCGGCGCACCGTATGACAGACCGTGCTCCAGTTGGTTGCGCACGGCGTCGAGCACCTCCGGGTGGCTGTGGCCCAGAATCATCGGGCCCCACGAGCCGACGTAGTCAACGTAGCGTTTGTCGTCTTCGTCAGTCACGTAGGCGCCCGCCGCGTGCTTGAAGAACAGCGGCGTGCCGCCCACGCTCTTGAACGCGCGAACCGGCGAATTCACGCCACCGGGGATATGTTTTTGGGCATTGGCGAACAGTGTTTCGGAACGGGACATGATCGGGTCTCTGCTTTGAAACGAGGAAGTCGGGTCTACGCTGGGGTCAGCCGAGGCGAGCAGTGACTGCTTTATTAGGGTGGCGTGAGCCAAGTAGAGCGCAGGAGTCGGCACTATAACAAATGATGGCTGCCTGCCGGATGCACATGTCCGAATTCAGCCAGACTTTTGCTGAAGGCTGGAATAGAGTCTGCTCCATGAACATTCTCGACCCCGCCATCTGCTACGCCGCGTTTATCGCCAGGGACCGCCGGTTTGACGGTTGGTTTTTCATGGGCGTGTCATCCACCGGCATTTACTGTCGGCCCATGTGCCCGGTGCGTGCGCCACAGGCCAAAAATTGCAGCTTTTACAAGACGGCGGCGTCTGCCGAGCAGGCCGGGTTTCGCCCATGCTTGCGTTGCCGCCCGGAACTGGCGCCCGGACAAAGTCTGTTGGACATGTCGAGCCGATTGGCGCAGGCCGCCGCCCGGCTGATCGAAGAGGGATTTCTGAGTGGCCGGACACTGGATGCGCTGGCGAAGCGAGTGGGCGTCACGGCGCGGCACTTGCGGCGGATTTTCGAAACCGAGTTCGGCGTCTCGATGATCGAGTTCGCCCAGACGCAGCGTTTGTTGGTCGCCAAGCGCCTGTTGACCGATACCGGAATATCTATGACCGAGGTGGCGCTGGCCGCAGGGTTTGGCAGCGTGCGGCGATTCAACGATGTATTTCAGGCGCGCTATGGCCTGAATCCGACGCGGCTGAGGAAGTCGGTGTACAGAGCCGATGATGCCGAACTGCGCTTTGAGCTGTCCTATCGGCCCCCGTTTTCATGGGCCGGTGTGCTGGCTTTTCTCGCGCATCGCCGTATTGCAGGCGTCGAGCATGTGGAGGGTGAAGTGTATGCGCGGGTCATCGAGGTCGAGCATGCGGGGCGCAGGGTCTGCGGCTGGATCACTGTCACCGACGCACCCCAACGGCATGCGCTGGTGGTGACCATGTCTGCCTCGTTGCAGTCGGCGGTGGCGGTGGTGCTTGGGCGTTTACGGCGGGTGTTTGACACGGGGTGCCGCCCTGATCTAGTGGATGAGCATCTCGGGCCGCTGATTGGCGATCTGCGCGGCATGCGTGTGCCGGGAGCGTTCGATGGCTTCGAAATCGCCGTGCGGGCGGTCGTCGGGCAGCAGATATCGGTGCCCAATGCCCGAGCGATTCTGAGCCGTATTGCCGAACGATTCGGCGAGCCGGTGAGCGACGCGCCGTTCGGCCTGCACCCTGCGTTCCCGACTGCACAGGTCATTGCCACGCTGCATCATGAAGACCTGATCGCCACCGGCCTGATCCGTATTCGGGCCGAGGCGATCATTACGGTTGCTAAAGAAGTGGCGGCGGGGCGCATTCTGCTTGAGCCGCTGGTGCCGCTTGAGGAAACGCTGGCGGCGTTGCGGCACATTCGCGGCATCGGCGAGTGGACCGTTCAATACATTGCCATGCGCGCCTTGGGCTGGCCCAATGCATTCCCCGAGGGGGACGCGGTGCTTAAAAAACGACTGGGTTGCACGACGGCTGCGCAGCTCAACGCGCATGCAAGCCGGTGGGCACCGTGGCGAGCGTACGCGACTGTGCATGTCTGGCATCAACGTGAGGAGACGTCATCATGATTCCCGGCTACCTGCTGACAAGCCCCTTGGGCGACATCGCACTGCGTACCGAGGACGACGCGCTGACGGGCGTGTACTTCATCGGCCAGAAACATTATCCCGGTCTGGTGATGATGCCGGACGATCAGCATGTGCCACGGGTCGTGCGACTGGCGCAGGAACAACTGACTGAGTTCTTTCGCGGCGAGCGCCGGTTTTTCGATGTGCCGCTGCGCATGCGTGGTACACCGTTTCAGGAGCAGGTCTGGGCTGAGCTGGCGCGCATTCCCTACGGTGAGATGATTTCCTACGGTGCGATGGCGAAAAAAATGGGCTTGAGCCCAGGTCATTCCCGAGCGGTAGGAACGGCCAACGGCAAGAATCCGATTTCCATCATCGTGCCGTGCCATCGCGTGATTGGCGCAGGCGGCGACCTGACAGGCTATGCCGGGGGCGTCGAGCGTAAACGCGCATTGCTGGCGCTGGAAAACGCAACCGGCATGCCGGATTTCGAGTTCAAACTGGTGGAGAAGGTTTAGCCCTGATCGCGCTCACGCCGGTGTGTGACGCAGAGCGTTACGGGCTGCATGCTTATGCTTAGCGCCCGTTTGCCAGCAGGGTGTTGAAGGCCTTGGCCCGGCGGGTGACTTCCTGGGCGGTTTCGGCGCCAAACAGGCCGTGTACGACGGCCAGCAGGTCGGCACCGTGCTCCACCAGTTGCGGGGCATTTTCCAGGGTGATGCCGCCGATCACCGCGATAGGCAGATGCACGTTGGCCCGAACCTGAGCGATCAGGTCCAATGGCACGGCAGGCGCGTTCGGTTTGGTCTGCGAATTGAAGAAGCGACCGAATGCCACGTACGTCGCCCCGTCCGCCTTGGCGCGTGCGGCCAGTTCAAGCTTGCCATGACAGGTCGCGCCGACAATTGCCTTGTGCCCCAGCAACGCACGCGCGTCGGGCAGTGAACCGTCGGCCTGCCCCAGGTGTACGCCGACACCCAGGCGAGCCGCCAGCTCCGCGTCATCATTGATGATCAGTCGGGTCTTGTAACGCTCGCACAACTTCAGCAGCTCGGTCGCTTCGCGCAGGCGGCGCGATTCGTCTTCAGTCTTGTCCCGGTATTGCAGCAGGGTCACGCCGCCATCAAGGGCGGCTTCGACGTAAGCCAGGAATCTGCCAGACAACAGCTGGCTGTCGGTAATGGCATACAGGCCACGTAGTTTCATGAATCGACCCTCATGGCGATGTGTTACGAGCAGAAATCCAGCGGCAGACGGCGGGGCACGAATTGCCCTTTGCCCAGTTGCTCGGCGTCACGCAGCGTTCTCCACGTGTAATCGAGGGCAGACTTCACCGCGCTGACCGTTTCCTCGCCTTGCGCCAGTCTTCCCGCCAGGGCGCTGGCCAATGTGCAGCCGGAACCGTGGTAGCTGCCGGGCAGGCGCTCGCAGATGAACGTGTGGGTATCGCCGCCACGAACGTAAAGACGGTTGTGAATCTGCTGCTCATCGCCATGCCCGCCGGTAATCAGCAGGTACTGGCAGTAGGGCAGCAGCTTTTCGGCGCATTCGTCCGCCGTACCTTCGGGCAGCTCGGCGAGAATGCGAGCCTCCGGCAGATTGGGCGTGGCGATGGTCGAGAGCGGCAGCAGGTGTTCGCGCATGGCGTAACCGACTTCGTCCTTGCCCAGCCTTCCTCCACCGCCAGCCCGCAACACAGGATCGCAGACCATCGGCAAATGAGGGTTGGCTTGCAGCAGTTCGACAACGGTCGCGACCATTTCCAGCGAGCCGAGCATCCCCAGCTTAACGGCGGCGACGCATGAATCGTTGAGGACTGCATGAGCCTGGGCCATTACCCAGTCTCGATCCAGCACACGAAAATCACTGACATTGACGGTGTCTTGCACAGTCAGCGCAGTAATGACCGGAGCGGCGTGGCAGCCTTGGGCGAGCAGGGCTTCAATATCGGCCTGCATGCCAGCGCCGCCACTAGGGTCGTGGCCGGAGAGGCAGAGGACAACGGGGCGGGAGCTATAGATATTCATGGTGCGCGAGCTTATCACTAAACCTTTCCAGCTCCGCCTGTCGATACCGGTTTTTCTTATCGCCGTGAGCAAGCGATCGGGCTGTGATTCTTCAAGAACAGCAGGAGAAAAATTCATGTTTGGCGCACAAGAGTCGAAATAGAGCCATCACTTGGCTTTTTAAAGCGATAGTGCCTGAGCGCCATTAACGGCTATGCTTCATGGTTATGAGAGACTGCTGACGGCCAAGCCCGCTGTGGGGTGCCCGCAGGCGGTCAGTTGGATAACGGTCACACCTTTACCCCTGTTTTGACTCATTAGCCTGTTTCAAGGATAGACATTTGAAGGGCGTCGCCATCAATGGATGGAATGGCCGCGACGACCGACCTTGGGGCTTTAATGCGCTATTTGCTGATCATGCTGGCTGTCTGGCTACCCTTGCTCGCTCATGCCGTCGAGTTTGATGAGAACACCCAATTTCTGCCGTTAGGGCGGGCAATTCAGGTGTTTGAAGACCCGACTGGCGAAGCGACGATCGAAAGCGTGAGCTCCGAGGCGGGCAAGCATGAATTTCGCCCCTTGCAGACCAAGACCTTCAACGCGGGTTACTCGCATTCGGCCTTCTGGTTGAAAGTCGACCTGCTGTATCGCCCGCGTACCACTGACCAGCACACGGACTGGCTGCTGGAGCTGGCGTACCCGCCGATGGACCATGTCGATTTCTATGCTCCGGATGCCGTGGGTCGCCCCACGCTGATCTGGCAGACCGGCGACATGCTGCCGTTCGCCAGTCGCCAGTTCAAACAGAACAACTTCCTTTTTCAGCTCGACATGCCCCCCGGTCAGCCTCGCACCGTTTACCTGCGCCTCAAAAGTGAAGGATCGGTTCAGGGGCCGCTCAATCTTTGGTCGACCCACGCCTACATCGAAGCTCAGCCTGCGCGGATCTACGTATTCGGCCTGATATACGGCGTGCTGCTGGGCATGCTGGTCTACAACCTGTTTATTTTCGTCAGCGTGCGCGACCCGGACTACCTCTATTACATCCTCTACGTCGCGTCATTCGGGCTGTATCAGATGTCCATCAACGGGGTTGCCATCGAGTACCTGTGGCCTGACAACCCTTGGTGGGCGAACGCCTCGACGCCGTTCCTGATGGCGACCGCAACGCTGTTCGCCTGCCAGTTCTCCCGCAGTTTTCTGGTGACCCGGCGCTTGGCACCCTGGCTCGACAAGCTGCTCCTGGCGATGGTCAGTGCTGCCGCCGTCGTCATGGGCATTGCCTTGTTTCTGGGCTACGGCCCCGCCCTGCGTTCAGCGACCTATCTGGTGGTGGCGGGTGCGCTTGTCATCTATCTGGCGGGCATCATCGCCGTCGTGAAAGGCGAGCGTGTGGGGCGCCACTTCGTAACCGCCTGGTCCGTGTTCATGGTCGGCGGGCTGATATTCGGCCTGATGCTGCTAGGCAAATTACCCAATACCTTCATGACGATGTACGCCTGCCACATTGGTACGGTCCTGGAAATGGCCTTGCTGTCGATGGCGCTCGCAGACCGCATCAACCATGCCCGACGTCAGCAGGAACAGACCCTGCTCGCCACAGGTAAGGACCTGGAGCGCCTCAATCAGCAGTTGGCGACCAGCAACCGGCTAAAGGACGAGTTCCTGGCCACGGTCACTCACGAATTGCGCACGCCCATGAACGGTGTCATCGGATCGCTGGAACTGATGCAAACGATGAACCTGGGTGACGAACTGGAGATGTATCAACAGACCGCTGCCAGTTCTGCGCAGGACATGATGAGCATGATCAATGGCATCCTGACGCTCACCGAGCTTCAGGCGGGCGTGTTGTATGCCCAGTGCGATGCCTTCAGCATTGACGACCTGTTCAATCAGTTGCAGGAGCGCTTTAACGGTTCGGCGCAGTCTAAATTGTTGACCTTGACGTTCGAACTCGACGAAAAGCTGCCACCCACCGTTCGCGGCGATGCGGGCAAGCTGTATCAATGTGTCGAGTGCCTGCTGGATAACGCCATCAAGTTCACACGCGAAGGCGCGATCAAGGTTCGGGTCAGCGGTTTGCCGCAGGACCTGGAGCGCTTGCGTCTGCGGGTGGAGGTGATGGACTCGGGTATCGGTTTCAACCAACTGGATGAAGTGAATCTGTATCAGCATTTCTTTCAGGTGGATGGCTCGATGACTCGTCAATACGGCGGGCTGGGCATTGGCCTGGCGATTTGTCGCAAGCTGGTCGAGTTGCAGGGTGGCGAATTGAGCCATCGCTCCGAGCCGGGTCAGGGCAGTTGCTTCACCTTGAACCTGCCCATGTTGATGGCCATCCCGGGTGCCGTTCGCAAAGCCCCCGAGCTGAAGGCCCACTGGGGCATTTGAGTCCGAAGGCAGGGCAAATACGCCGATAATTCGGCGTGTACGGCACTTTTTAAAGGCCGTGATCCGAGCGCATGATTCACGTCTTCCTATGAAACATGCAGGGAGCCATGCCTCATGAAGCTGAATCAATTCGCCGAAACCCACGACGTCACCAACCAGCCGCCGCCGCTCGACGGCGCGAATCTCTACCGCATTGACCTGCCGTTGCAACAGTGGTCCCGTCGATACGGCGCAGGCTGGGCCGTGCCTCGCGTGGATGCCTACGGTGCGCTGGCAGGCGGCCCGTTGATGGAAGCCGGATTTCTCGCCAACCAGAACAAGCCGGTGTTCGCCAGCCACGACCGATACGGCCATCGCATCGACCTGATCGAATTTCATCCGGCTTATCACCAGTTGATGAGCACAGCCATCAAGCATGGCATCCCTTCATTGCCTTGGACCGATCCGCAGCCTGGTGCTCATGTAGCACGAGCGGCAATGAGCTATTTGCACACTCAGGCCGACCCCGGCAGCGGCTGCCCGCTGACGATGACGTTTGCCAGCGTCCCGGCCTTGCGCCTGCAACCGGACCTTGCCGACATCTGGCTGCCCAAAGTCCTGTCCACTCAGTACGACCCCCGCAACGTCGGCATTGCCCACAAGACTGGCGCCACCATTGGCATGGCCATGACCGAAAAACAGGGCGGCTCCGATGTGCGCAGCAACACCACGCGAGCCTGGCCAGTCGGCGCGGGTGGGCCGGGGCAGGCCTACGAACTGGTCGGACACAAATGGTTCTGCTCGGCGCCCATGTGCGATGCGTTCCTGACACTGGCGCAGACTGACAAGGGGCTGAGCTGTTTCCTGCTGCCGCGCCATCGGCCGGACGACACGCGCAACGAATTCTATATCCAGCGCCTGAAAAACAAGCTGGGCAACTGGTCCAACGCGTCCTGCGAAGTCGAGTTCCGGGGCGCGCTGGCCTGGATGATCGGCGAAGAGGGGCGGGGTGTGGCGACCATCCTCGAAATGGTCGCCATGACCCGCTTCGACTGCATGATCGGCTCCAGCGCGCTAATGCGTCAGGCGCTGACCCAGGCCACGCATCATTGTGCGCATCGCTCGGTCAGCGGCCGGTTGTTGGCAGAGCAGCCGCTGATGCAGAACGTGCTGGCCGACCTGGCGCTGGAAAGCGAAGCGGCGCTGGCGCTGACCCTGCGCATGGGGCGTGCGCTGGACCATCCGGATGATTGCCATGAAGCGCGCTTCGTCCGGCTGGTGACTGCCGTGGGCAAGTATTGGATCTGTAAACGCGCCCCGGCAATGATCAACGAAGCGGCGGAATGCCTCGGCGGTGCAGGTTATGTCGAAGACAGCATTCTGCCGCGCCTGTACCGGGAAGCACCGGTCAACTCGACCTGGGAAGGCTCCGGGAACGTGCAGTGCCTGGATGTGCTGAGAGCGCTGTCCAAAGAACCGGGCGTACTGGATGCGTTATTCGATGAGCTGGGCGATGGGCATGTCGATCATCGTCTGGCGGCGCATATCGCCACGCTGAAAGAGGCTTTCACCGATTTGAGCGACATTCAGTACCGCGCCCGGCAACTGACCGAAGACATCGCCGTGGCCTTGCAGGCCAAGCTGTTGCTGGAAGCGGGTAATGCTGCGGTCAGCGACGGGTTCATTGCCAGCCGGATTGCTGCGGGTGGGCGTGTGTATGGCGCATTGCCGCGCGGTGTGAATGTCGAAACATTGCTGGCCAGAGCGTCGCCGCAGGTGGCATGAGCACGCGAACCCGTTACGATGCAGGTCTGCAAGTTCAGACAGGACATGAAACGTGACCCAAGCCTTTGTTGTTGTAGACACTGCCGAGCAAGCGGTTGAGCGCCTCGCTGAGCTGCACGAGCGGGCGACCAGCGCGCTGAGCCAGGCACTCAAGCGTTACCTGAAAGACCGCGTCGAGCCCAGCGCCGAAGAACGAGCGCAGTTCCGCTATCCTGAATTGCGCCTCCATTACGAGTGCCACGGTGAAGTACCGCTCACCACCCGCGCCTACGCCAAGGTCCAGTTGCCGGGCGCTTACAGCGTCACCGTCACGCAGCCCAAGGCATTTCGCAAATACCTGCTGGAGCAACTTGGCCCGTTGATGAGCGATTTCACTGTGACGGTGGAAGTCGGCCTGAGTGAACAGAACATCCCTTATCCGTACGTGGTGGAGCAGGGCGATGAGCTGGCCGGTTCCGGCGTGACGGCCGCTGCGCTGGCGCGTGTGTTCCCCAGTACCGACCTGTCGGCTGCAACCGATGGCATTGCCGATGGCCTTTACGACTGGGCCAACGTCGATCCGCTGCCACTGGCGCTGTTCGATGCTGCACGTGTGGATTTTTCGTTGCGTCGCCTGGTGCATTACACCGGTAGCGACTGGCGGCACGTCCAGCCGTGGATTCTGCTGACCAACTACCATCGCTATGTCGACCAGTTCATCCTGCATGGCCTGGAAAAACTGCGTGAAGACCCGCGTTTCGTGCGCATGGTTCTGCCTGGCAACGTGGTGGTCGACAAAAGCATGAGTCAGGACGAGGCCCAGGCCATCGTCGCCAGCGTGGTCTGGCATCGCTACCAGATGCCGGCCTATCACCTGATCGCTGAAGACGGTCACGGCGTGACGCTGGTCAACATTGGTGTCGGCCCGTCCAACGCCAAGAACATCACCGACCACCTGGCGGTCTTGCGTCCGCATTGCTGGCTGATGATCGGTCACTGCGGCGGCCTGCGTCAGTCGCAGACCATCGGCGATTACGTGCTGGCCCACGCCTACATGCGTCGTGACGGTATTCTGGACCGTGTGTTGCCACCGCACATCCCGATTCCGGCTTTGGCCGAGGTGCAATTGGCGTTGCAGGAATCGGCTGCGCAGATCACCGGTGAACGGGGCGAAGAACTCAAGAAGCGCCTGCGTACCGGCACCGTGCTGACCTACGACGACCGCAACTGGGAGCTGCGCTGGGCGCAGGAGCGTCCGCTGATCAACCTGTCCCGCGCCGTGGCCGTGGACATGGAAAGCGGCACCATTGCCGCTCAGGGTTATCGCCTGCGTGTGCCTTACGGGACCTTGCTGTGTGTATCCGACAAACCGTTGCACAGTGAAATCAAGCTGCCGGGCTCTGCCAACGCGTTCTACGAACGTGCCGTCAGTCAGCATTTGAAGATCGGCATCGCGGCGCTGGACCTGCTGCGTACCGAACTCAACTCGCTGCACTCACGCAAATTGCGCAGCTTCGACGAGCCGCCATTCCGCTGATTGAGGTTGGTATTTGCAAAAAGGGCCACTAAAGTGGCCCTTTCTGTTTTTGATTACCCAACTCTCATGTCCCGCATCCAGCGTCCTGCATCACGCCGCCCCTCATCCAGTCCGACAAACGCCCCACGGCGCGTTGCAAAGGCGCCGCCTGCCGAGCCGAAGCTGGTCCTGTTCAACAAGCCGTTCGACGTGTTGACCCAGTTCAACGATGAGCAGGGGCGGGCGACGCTCAAGGATTTCATCAAGATCCCGGGCATCTACCCGGCAGGCCGACTGGATCGCGACAGCGAAGGTCTGTTGCTACTGACCAACGACGGGCAATTACAGGCGCGCATTGCCGATCCCAGGCACAAGCTGGCCAAGACTTATTGGGTTCAGGTCGAAGGCGAGCCAACCGAGGAGCAGTTGCAGCAGTTGCGTGACGGCGTGCAGCTCAACGACGGCCCGACCTTGCCTGCCGAGGCCCGGCAGATCGAAGAGCCGGATCTCTGGCCACGCAACCCGCCGGTTCGCTTTCGTAAAAGCGTCCCGACTCACTGGCTGGAACTGGTGATCAAGGAAGGCCGAAATCGACAGGTGCGGCGCATGACCGCTGCCGTGGGCCTGCCGACCCTGAGGCTGGTGCGCGTCAGGATTGGCGACTGGACGCTCGACGGGCTTGATCAGGGTGAGTATCGCGAGGTGCCCGCCAGGCTGTGACCGTGCTAAGGGTCAGGGCATCAGTTGCGCAGATGAACCAGCGGCATTTCAGTGCTGGCCAGTACCTGATTGAGCACAAAGCTTGAACGTACGCTGGTCACGCCTTCGATGCGGGTCAGGTGCCCCAGCAGCAGTTTCTGATAGTGGTCCATATCAGGCACCACGACCTTGAGTTGATAGTCCGCTTCCATGCCGGTCACCAGGCTGCATTCCAGTACCTGAGGCAGGTTGCGGATCTGCTGCTCAAAGTTTTCGAAACGCTCCGGCGTGTGACGGTCCATGCCGATCAGCACGTAGGCAGTCAGGTTCAAGCCCAGCTTCTTGCGGTCCAGCAACGCTACCTGTCGCACGATATAGCCGTCGTCTTCCAGCTGCTTGACCCTGCGTGAGCACGGCGACGGCGATAGACCAATGCGTTCCGCCAATTCCTGGTTGGAGATGCGCGCGTCCTTTTGCAATTCGGCCAAAATGCTCAAGTCATATCTGTCGAGCTTGCTCACGATGTACCCCTTTATGATTTCGATTGCGCTGGATTATTCATCTGAAGTCAAAAATTGCGCAAGTAATGTTTTATCAAGCAACATTAGCAATCCCGTGCCAATGCCACAGGCCTATTCTTTTAACCAGAATCACTGCCCGGACACAGCGTCCAGCGCGACCCGCCGAATCAGGCCAGTCGCGGCCTCCCACCCCACCGGGTGCGCCAGGCCCCCGGGCTACATACTGTCCACAAGACGGCATGAAGTGAGCCGATGCCACAAGCGTCGCGCAGGACGAAGTATCCCAAGGGGGCCAAAGGGTCCCCTTTTCTTTGCGTCCTGATAAAGTGCGCAGAACGGCGCATCGCTATCACAGTCTCAATAACGTCCATCCGCGCTCTAGTGAGGAAAGCATGAAATCTGGCATCTGGCAGTTCGCGGGTTTGAGTCTGTTGTGCCTGAGCATAAGTGCCCACGCGCTGGCGGACGAACGCGATGATTCTCCCCGAGGCGACAGTCAGCAACGGCAGAACCAGCAGCAGCTTTTTCAGCAGAATCAGCAACAGCAGCAGCAACGCCAGATTCAGCAACAGCAGCAACAGCAGCAACAGAACCAGCAGCGCAACGTTCAGCGCGAACAACAGCAGCAAATCTATCAACAGCAGAACAACCAGCAACGCCAGATTCAGGAACAGCAGAATCAGCAGCGTCAGGTCGAACGTCAGCAACAACAGCAGATCCAGCAGCAGGAACTGCAGCAGCGCAATGTCGAGCGTCAGCAACAGCAACAGATTCAGCAGCAGCAACGTGAACAGCAGCGCCAGATCCAGCAACAGCAGAATCAACAGCGCCAGCAGCAGCAACAGTTGAGACAGACCCAAGACAATCTGCCGATTCAGGGTGGCTCGCGTGAAGCCTGGCAAACCCAGCAGCCTCGCGAGGGCTATTACCAGGACATTCCGCGTGGCAACAACCGCAATTGGTCAGCAGGCAACGGCCGGCCTGACAATCGCTGGGACGGCCGGCCCGACGGGCATGGCAATGGCTGGGGCCCAGGACCGCGCTACCGCCCGGGCTACGCCATCGACCGCGTCCCCGGCGGCTATTCGCGCATTCCGTATCGAGGGCAGGATTACTTCTATTCCGAAGGCTACTGGTATCGGCCGCAGGGCCCACGCTATGTGGTTGTGAACCCGCCTTACGGCGCTCGCGTGCGCAGTTTGCCGTCATATTCCCAAGAAGTCTGGATTGGCAGCAGCCTGCTGTTTCTCGCTGCCGGGGCCTATTACACGTATCAACCTGATACTCAGGAGTACGTGGTGGTCAATCCTCCGCAAAACGAAACCGTGTATTCGGCGCCTGCACAGCACCAGGGCAACGGTTATGACCCTGTCGCGTATCCGCTCAACGGTCAGAGTCAGCAGCAGGTCGAACTGGATCGTTATCAATGCTACCGCTGGGCCGCAGAGCAGAGCGGTTTCGATCCGGCGAACATTACCGCTCAGCCCCAGCCGGAAGTCGTAGACCTGTATCGACGCTCAATGGGTGCCTGTCTGGCGGGGCGCGGCTACAGCGTCAATTAAAGACGATCAGGCGCGAGCCTGCTTCACCACTTCCTGAGGGTCGGCGTGTACCAGCACTTCGGCCTTCGGGTATTGCGCATGGATGGCGTCGGCCACTTGATCGCACAGGGCATGGGCGACGGACAGTGTCAGCGCGCCCGGCAACTCCAGGTGCAGTTGCACGAACCAGTGATTGCCCGATATCCGCGTGCGCAGGTCATGCGCGCCCAGCACGCCCGGTACGCTACACGCCAGTTCAAGCATGTGCGTACTGACATCGCTGGGCAGCTCCTCATCCATCAGCACGGAAACGGTTTCTTTGGCAATCTGGAAGGCGCTCCAGAGGATGTATACCGCGATCCCGAGCCCGAAATATGCATCCAGTTGCTGCCAGCCGAAATATGCCAGGGTCAACGCCAGCAAGATACTGGCGTTGAGCAGCAGGTCAGAACGATAGTGCAGCGAGTCCGCACGAATCGCAGCAGAGCCGGTGGCCTTGATCACCCTGCTTTGCAGGGTCAGCAGTGCCAGGGTCAGTGCGATGGACACCACCATCACGATCATGCCTAGCAACGGAGCGCCCAATGGTTCAGGGTTCTGAATACGCTCCACGGCCTGGAACGCAATCAGCACGCCACTGACGCCGATGAACAGCGCCTGCGCCATGCCTGACAACGCTTCCGCCTTGCCGTGGCCATACCGATGATCATCGTCGGCAGGGCGCAGCGCGTAATGAACCGCCAGCAGGTTGAGAAAGGACGCCGCGCCATCGAGCAGCGAATCGGTCAAGCCTGCCAGAAGACTGACCGACCCACTGATCCACCACGCCACGCTTTTGGCCAGGATCAGCGTAATCGCCACGCCAAGGGAAGCCCGCGTCGCGAGACGCAACAGTCGGGTGTGTTCGGCACTGGTGCTCATGACGCGTCCTTCAAACCTGGAAAAAGATTACGCAGCTGGAATCAGGCCCAGCGACGCCAGTTGCTCGACGCTGCCTTTATGCTGAATCAGGCGCGGATCGTTCAACGGCAGCGAGCGGCCCAGTTCGGTTTCAAGGATGGCTTGCAGCTTGATGTTGTCGACGCTGCCATCGGCCTTGATGGCAGGCTGCAGCTTCTGCGGATCGATCTGCGCATGCTCGCCCGGCCCGTAGTAAATCGCGCCGGACGCGAAGTCCACCGCAAAGGCAATCACGCCGGGAATGATATAGAACAGCAAGCCGAACGCATCCAGCGCTGCAATGGCCGGATCGATCTTGCCGTCAATCTGGCCACGGCGCTCGGGGTAGAAAATGCTGCCGCAGGCAGTCAGTTGAGTCAGCAACGTGGCGACCACAACGCCACCAATCAAACGGGAAGGAATGCGCATGGAGAACTCCTGAGATGAAGAGGGCAACTATACAAGGCTAAAGCTGCAAGGCTAAGACTATTGCGTCAGGGGGTGGTTCTGGTAGCACAGTTGATGGGGTATGGGAGGCGGCTTGCCGGCGATCTGCCGGGAACCGGCAGCCAATCCAGCACATGTGGTGGATCAGATGCAGTCAAGGTCTGCTGCGCAGCCCATCGCAGCCCATCGCAGCCGTCGTAACCTGCGAAAGCGCCCACGCCACAGGGCAAAAGTGGAGTTTCTCGCTCTCTATTTATTGCGCCTTGGAATGCTGCGTTCGTCGATTGGACCGCTGCTCGATGGGGCTGTTTCCTGCAACCATCACCTACAGCGCCTGGTGCTCAATGCCGTAGACCAAATGTCATGGTCACATCGTGAGCACCGCGACTCTTGTTCCTCATGGATGGATTGTGGCGCGCCGCAGTTAATGCAGCAATAAAGTGCTGAGGCGGGGGCTTTTTTAAATTCCTTGCGGTGTTCAGGGGGCAGGACTGACAGGCCAGGTTGTACGTCCTCATTGTCATAGAAATAAAGACTTATGTCGCCATCCGTTTCCATGATGCCCAGTCTCACTTGGCCCAAGTGTTCAACGCCTTGCTGTCGAAGTTCCATCAGTAGTTCGCTGGGGGACATGTTTAGTTTTCCCAGGGACTCAAGCTCGTATAATCCACGGTGTATGACCGTGACGGGGAGGCCATCAATCAGTGCTTCGAATTTCTTGCTTTTCGTCATGATCAGCACGATAGCGCGATAAAGAAATAGAAGGGTGAGAAAAACCACGGCGACAGGTAACAAAGGGACATCGTGGTAGAAGGTGACATCTCCCGCAGCAGAACCCAATGTGAGAATGACGACCAGCTCGAAAAGTGAGAGCTGTCTTATCCCTCTGCGACCACTCGATTTTAAAAATAAAAAAACGGCAAGAAAAGCAAAGGTTGTTCGAAAGCCTACTTCTAGCAGGAATGAGAATGGAAATTCATCTATCAACATTCGTTGAATATCAAACGGTGACATTATGACCTCTTTCGTTTTTTAAAATGCCCACAACAGTGCTTCATTCGTTTCTGCCAGTGCGTCGCCTCTTCCGGGACTCTGGGTGGCGCAGAGCAATTGCCGATCATGGAATGAATCTCCACGCTCAAATCGTAACCTTGATCGGCCAAACGCTGCTTATTTAAATCTGCATCGGTTTCACTGGCCGGACAGCTACCCGCGCTGTTGTGGAATGAGCCTTGCGGTTTTGTTTTGTCGAGTGTTACTGGTAGGCGTGGTCGTGTTCAGCGCTTTGGGAGGTTGCTCCTTTTTCATCGTCACCGCAGGCCGTTATCAGACCCAGGAGGCAGATCAGCAGCATTGAACGGGTCGAACGTGTTGGGGTTTTCATGAAGAGGCCCTTCAAGGCTCTATCGCTCGTCCGCTCATTAATGTCGGGACGCCCGTCAGGAAGCCCTCGTACTCAGTCATCATGTGAAGCTCACCCCACACCCGTATAATCAGCCGCCTGTTCTGGAGCTGCCATGATTTCCCTGCCCATCGATGCCGTTATCCCCGCCCTGCGTCAGGCGTTGTCCGGCCGCCACGAGGCCGTGCTCGAAGCGCCGCCCGGTGCGGGCAAGACCACTCGCGTGCCGCTCGCCTTGCTGGAGGAAGCCTGGCTCGCTGGGCAAACCATCCTGATGCTGGAGCCGCGCCGTCTGGCTGCGCGTGCCGCTGCCGAGCGGCTGGCCAGCGAGTTGGGTGAAAAGGTGGGCGAAACCGTGGGTTATCGCATCCGGCTGGAAAGCAAAGTCGGCCCCAGGACCCGTATTGAAGTTGTCACCGAGGGCATTCTGACGCGGCGTTTGCAGGACGATCCTGCCCTGGAAGGCGTCGGGTTGTTGATCTTCGATGAATTCCACGAACGCAGTCTGGATGCCGACCTGGCCTTGGCGCTGAGCCTCAACGGTCGAGAGTTGTTTCGTGACGATCAGCCGCTGAAGATTCTGCTGATGTCGGCGACACTGGAGGGCGAGCGTCTGGCGGCGCTGCTGGATGATGCGCCGGTCGTGCGCAGCGATGGGCGTATGTTCCCGGTGACGATGCAGTGGGGACGTCCTTTCCAGCCCGGTGAGTATGTCGAACCCCGTGTAGTGCAGACCGTGCTGGATGCGCTGGGCAGCGAGTCCGGCAGCCTGCTGGTGTTCCTGCCGGGGCAGGCCGAAATTCGTCGGGTTAACCAGCAACTGGCCGATGCGCTGGGCGAGCGGGCCGACATTTTGCTGTGCCCCTTGCACGGCGAGCTGGACCTGAGCGCTCAGCGTGCGGCCATCGAGCCTGCGCCCACAGGCACGCGCAAGGTGGTGCTGGCGACCAATATCGCGGAAACCAGCCTGACGATCGACGGCGTTCGTGTCGTGATCGATGCAGGGCTGGCGCGTGTGCCGAGATTCGATCCGGGCAGCGGTATGACGCGTCTGGAAACCCAGCGCATCTCCCGCGCCAGCGCCACTCAACGGGCAGGTCGGGCGGGACGTCTGGAGCCAGGTGTGTGTTATCGACTGTGGTCCGAGGCGCAGCACGAACAGTTGGCGGCCTACGGCACGGCGGAGATCCTGCAAGCCGATCTTGCCGGACTGGCGCTGCAACTGGCGCGCTGGGGTGTAACGTCGACTCAGTTGGTCTGGCTGGATGTTCCGCCTGCGGCAGCGTATGCACAGGCGCAAGACCTGCTGGTCCGTCTGGACGCGCTAACTCACCAACCCGGCCAGGCGCGCAGTCTGACGCCCCACGGCCAGGCGATGGCTGAATTGCCTGCTCATCCTCGTATCGCGCATTTGTTGCTGCGCGGGCATGCACTGGGGCTTGGCGATCTGGCCAGTGATGTTGCGGCGCTGCTGGGCGAGCGGGATATTCTGCGCGGTGCGGGTGCCGACTTGCACAGCCGCCTGACCTTGCTGGCCGGCACCGAGCGTGCAACGCGCGGTGCTCAGGGGGGCGTACAGCGGGCGAAACAGCTGGCGCGTCAGTACCGTGGCTACCTGCGCGGCAAGGCTGACAGCCCGGTCAGTGACCCCGATCACCCGCGCTGGCTCGGTGCATTGCTGGCGCTGGCTTACCCGGATCGCGTCGCGCAGCAGCGTCGGGCAGGTGGTGCCGAATATCGATTGGCCAACGGTCGTGCGGCATTGTTTGCCGACGCCGATGCGCTCATGAAACAGGCATGGATCGTCGTAGCGGATCTGGGCAGTCGTCAGGGGCAGCGCGAAGAACGGATCTACCTGGCCGCCGAGTTCGATCCTGCGCTGTTCGATTCGGTGCTGGCCGAGCAGGTTACGTTACTCGATCAGATCGACTGGGACGAACGCGAAGGCGTGTTCCGTGCTGAACGGCAGCGCAAGGTGGGCGAGCTGATTCTAAGCCGCGAACCCCTCACCGGACTCGACGAAGCCACCCGCAGCCGCGCGTTGCTCGCGCTGGTGCGGCGCAGAGGGCTGGAACTGCTGCCCTGGACGCCGGAGTTGCGTCAATGGCAGGCACGAGTCGCCTTGTTGCGTCAGCTTGACCTGAAAAAACAGCCCTCCAGCGAATGGCCGGATGTGAGCGACACAAGCCTGCTCGATACGCTGGAGTCCTGGCTGCAGCCGTATCTGGGTAAAGTCACGCGGCTCAGCCATTTCGGCAATCTTGACCTGTCCTCGATCCTGCGCAACCTGCTGCCCTGGCCGCTGCCGCAGCGCCTCGACGAACTCGCCCCCCATCACCTCAGTGTCCCGTCCGGTTCATCGGTGCGCCTGGATTACAGCGAACACCCGCCCATCCTCGCCGTGCGCCTGCAAGAGCTGTTCGGCCTGGCCGACACCCCGCGTATCGCCAATGGCAGACAAGTGATCAAGCTGCACCTCTTGTCACCGGCACGTCGCCCGGTGCAGGTGACGCAGGACCTGGCCAACTTCTGGCGAAGTACCTATGCAGAGGTAAAGAAGGACTTGAAAGGCAGGTATCCGAAGCACTATTGGCCGGATGATCCGCTGGTCGCGGAGGCGACAGCGCGGGTCAAGCCGAGGGGGACGTGAGGAGCCAGGATGATGAGCATCGCCTGATCGCTACCTCTGATTTCAGGGCGCGGATTTCGCAGCGTGGCGCATGTGCTGGCCGTAACACTCCCTGAAAGAGCGCCGGAGAGAACGAGAGGACGCAATAAAAGAGGGAGTGTCCTCAACGGGCATTCCCTCTGGTTTGATCAGCGATGAAAGAGACGGCTGACCACCAGCGCCGCGACGGCACCGATGGTGAATGCTGCGACAGGTTTTTCTCGAACGAACGTAGACACGTTGTCCCAACAGAACGTAGCCATCTTTAGGTAGCGTCGTTTATTTCAAGTCTACATTGAGCATTGGCGTGCCAAACGCTTCCAGTTTGCCATTGGATTTTTCAAAGTAGGAAAGCCAGAACTCGTTCAAAAGATCCATTGTCTTGCCCGAGCGATACTTCTGCTTGATGCTGTCGGTCAGCAAGCCTGCTCCTGCTACATAAATCCGAGCGCCTGCAAGATCAGAGAACAGGTCCTTGTCAGAGGCTTTCTTGATTTCCTGGGCAACGTTGAGATTCTGAATGGCGTTGTTGGCGTAGAACGATGCGTAATCGCTATTTTCCAGCATATCGCTAATCAGAAAGACCACTCGATCCTTAGCACTTTGCTGGCTCATGTCGGAGCCCACTTCCCGAAGCGCGTGCAGGATTTCGCTTTTGGGATTGTCGTTGTTGGCGTCACGCATGGCCTTCACAAACAATCCCCCGACGCCACGAACGAAACTCGCTTTTTGGGTTTTCATGCAGGCGTCAAGCTGACGCAGTTTGCTCATACCCATGTCGTTACGCACGGCATCTGCCGGGGGCACTTCAAGCGTCACATCCGCTTGCAGGCGCATATACTCACCCGGCACGAAGGCGGAGAAAGTGTAGAGCTTCACCTGGTCGCCAGGCTGAACAAACCGGTCAATCTTTTCCCACGCTGATCGCTGAATGTCTTCGGGCATCTTGATGGTCTGGTCGACAATGATCACCAACTGACGACCGCTCGGTGCCGGCTTAAACTCAGTCAATCTGGACGCTTCATAGCAGCTCGCCATGTCATTCCGCTCAGCCGCCATAGCGGCGGCAGGAAGAAGCATGGCTGCGACCAAAACATTTCGCAGCATGTTTTTCATTAGACAGTGACCCCTTGTTGCGCTGGGAATTTGCCCGTTTTGGCAAGGACAACCTGGGTTGCACGAATGCGCTTGAGTTGCTCGAGCGAAAGCAGGTAAACGTCGACCACCAGCTCAAGCTCCTCATCGGACAACTCGCGAAGGTCGTCAAACTCGGCGGGCTTCACTGTGTTCGCGGCAACGGTATCCGTCGGCACGACAGTGAGTTCAGCTTGCTTGGGGGCCGCACTCTGAGGCTTGGGTGCTTCCTGCTTAAGCGGTGTGTCAGATTGGTACTCGGCAGAAACGCCATCTTTACGTTTTTTTAACTCCAGCGCTGCCCGATGTTCCGCGATAGCCCTGTCATCTTCCTTACCTTTTTCAAGCTTCAAAAACGCCTCAAAGCTCCGCCCTTGCGACGTTGACGTGCTGTTCACCCCGTCATTACTGGTCATGTCGTAACTTGAAACGTTGTCTCGAAGAAGCGAAAGTTTGTGGTTTGCGTGGTCACGAATAGCAGCGCGTTGACGATCCATCCAGCGAATCATCTCGTCTGCAGTCTTGAACTTGCTGATCGTCTCGTAGGCATCGCGAGATGCCAGACCGGCAAAGCCGTAGACCATTGAAAGCCACAGTGCGATGAACTGGATGGCCACGAATACTACTGACAAAACGCCAAAGGTCACCATCGACGCACGATGCTCGGCGCCAATCTTGTCGTCGAAGGTTTTTTCCTGACTCTGCTTCTCAACATCGGCTGAGGCGGCAGGCAGGTCGAACGGACTGCTCGCGGACTTCGCTGACTCGTTGATTTGATAGCCAGCGACCAGTTCTGTCTCCATTGCATTGAGCTGTTCGGTACGAACCCAAAAGGCAGCAATCGCGATAATGACGATGGTGACGCCAAACATCGCTACCCAGAAATGCTTGACGGTAACAGTTTCGTTGGTCTTGATACGGGCCAGAATCTTGTTATAGCCATGAGCCGTATCATCATTGTGAGTGTCATCAATGGAAATCTGAGAGATGTCTTTCCCGATCTGGTTGTCACGTTGATGTGTCGGTGTCCCTCGCCACCAGTGACGCGCTTTTTTGATAAGCGAGTTGTGATGAATTTCGTGACCTGCGATGTGGGCAAAGAAACCAGAGATGAGCGCCAGGAACGTGGCCACAGACCACGTGAGGTATTGAAGGTTGTTCGCAGATATTTCGCGATTGACGAAAGGCCCAATAACATAAGCAAAACCGACCGCTTCCAGGATCAGCAGTCCTGCCATTAAAGGAATCACCCAAAAAGGGCTGGTACGCCGGCCGGTTTCACACACCTTCGACAGATAGTCTCGGCACTTGGTGTAATAAGCCGGGTCTTTATCAACCTTTTTATAGCGTGTGTAATATTCCTGGCACAACCGGAGCTCACCGTCGCTCCAGCCCGAGCTGTCAGGGGTGCCACGCTCCCGTTTTGCCTGACGGGCCAACCGGGCGACGGTGCCGATCAGCGGGGTACAGTGCCAGGCGCGCCGGACAAAATAGCCAACCTTATCCCAGTTCAGTGCAGCGACGATGATCGCGACTACCAAGGCGATCAGCGACACCGTCGCCAACTGATTCGCCAGCATCAATGCGAGCATCGAGGTAGGTGAGAAATCTTGCATGATCTGTTCTCTCAGGAATTAGGACGCTTTGATCGGAACGAATTTGGCCACATAGGCCGACTGTCCACGTGGGTAAAAGACCTGCCCTTTGGTGGCCTGCGCAGCGTTCTTCTCAAACACGACGTCGATGCAGGAAACTGCTGCGTTTGGGTCTTTTGCGAAAACTCGATAAAGCACCTGAGTTTCGCCTTCGTAGGTGTTGGCAATACCCTGGATCGCCTTGAGGCTTTTACGATTGCCCGCATCGTAGTCTTTGACGATTTCAAGAATGGGCTGGCGGTCTACGGCTGCGTTTTCTTTGAGGATCGAGACAGGAGTGATCGTGAGCAGGTTGCCGTTAACGCGCTCGGCCCACACACGGTTGTTGTAGCCAGCCATGTACTCGTAGGTCTTGTGATCAATCAAAGGCTTGTCAGTGGAAAGACTCAATACCTGACCGGTTTCGCGTGGGGCATCTTCTTCACAACTTTGGATTGGAAGGTCACTGGCGTGTGCCGATGATATAAATGCGAACCCACCTGACTTAGGCTTGATTGAGGCGGTGACGCTCCGTTCGTTACTCGCGAGTACACCGCCAAAGTTAACCCGTGCAGAGGACTCGGGTGATTCTGATACAGGAGCAGACGCTGTACGCGATGACTTAGTCGAGATATGGGGAGGTGTGGACGCTGTGGCAGCATCCGCACGTTTCGCCTTGGCAGGTGCTTTAACGGCCGTCTCGGCCTTTTTTTGCGTTCCGGCACTGTAAACGGCGTATTTGGCGTTGGACGATTCGGCCTGAACCCGTTTGACCAATATGTCTTCGGATTTCATTTCGCTGATTTCGACCCGGCGGTTGCTGCTTCGCCCCTCTACCGTCTCGTTATTTGCGACAGGTCGCGAGGAACCGGCGCCTTGGTAGTAAATGCGATCAGACTTGACGCCGGCGTCTTGAAAAACTTTACCCACAGTGCGTGCGCGTTGTTCGGATAGCTTCTGATTGAAACCTGCACTGCCTGTAGCATCGGTATGACCGACGACCAAGAAGCGACGTTGATCGATCTCCTTGCCATCGCCGGGTCGTTGTGCAAAAGCCTGTGCCAATTTCTGTGCCTGGCGTTTACCCGACGGGGTCAGTTGAGCAGATCCGGAGGTAAACATGCTTTCATCTTGCACCAGCGCGACGAGACCGCCATCAGTCCCTGCCGTATTGGCAGCAGGCGCTTCAAGGCTCAACGACTGAACCTGAATGGACATGTTTTCGTCGTGGGCGATCTGTTCGAGAGCCTTCATCTTGGCTTCCCATATAGACCCGGCATAACAGCCTGCCGCTGTTCCTAGCCCGCCACCTATAAGGGCACCCTTTTTGCCGCCGACTTTAGCCCCGATGATTGCCCCGCCAACGGCACCCACTCCGCAGAGGATCAGCATTCCGTGTTTGGCCCCGGCCTCACGCACCGTTTGGGACACACTGTCGAGGCCGGTATTTAGACTCTGGCAGCCGCTGATCGCAGTGATCGCTACCGCCAATACCGTCAGGCGATTCATTCTGGCGTTCATTTTCAATTCCTTGTGATGGGCCGATGCGCGAAATGAACAGCACTTCAGGTCGTTTCAATCCCTTGTTTGTTGGCGCTGGCAACCAGAGAAGACAGCCCCAATGAGGCGCGGGATTATTGCAAAATGCTACTATTTGTCAATCACCTATGGATCGTTGCCCAAGATCAGCCAGAGTAAGGGTTATTGGAAATAAACAATGAGGGCTAACGGATTTGGGAGGAGGGTCAAAAAGGCAGTTGCTTCGAATTTAAAGGATGGATTTTATCGCGTGAATCCCATTTTCGCATTTTAGGGAATAGCAGCGTGCTAAGAACATAGCGAAGTGGGAATGCTGCGATACAGAGGCTGATAGTTGCCTCTTTTGTGTGAGGGTTTCATACATGAGGCATGTGAATATTTTTATGGTCTATCAATCAATTGTCACTATTTCAAACATTGCATCAATGCTGAATAACAACCGAGGTTGAGTGTGATAGGTGTCAGGTCGGCATTTAAATTTTCGACCGTTAGGCCGATGTTGAATGGATAACTGAGTGCTTAATTGTCCCTGAAAATATTAAGTCTGTCGTGTTTGCCACCCGGTAAAGGACTGTCGCTGTGGACAGTCCTTTACTTGCAGAATCAGCGACGAAAGAGACGGCTGATCACCAGCGCCGCGACGGCACCGATGGCGAGTGCTGCGACAGGTTTTTCTCGAACGAACGTAGACACGTTGTCCAGCGCATCGCCGTAGGTCTTGGTCAGTTGGCCCGACGCCTGACGGCCAGTGCCTTCTGCTTCCAGCTGCGAATCACCCAGCAGTCTCCCGACCGCGCTCTGCGCCTTGCCGACGAGCTTCTCTGCAACACCTTCTACCTGTTCACTTTTCATGATTCATCACACCTTCGTGTTTTAAGTGGGGAAACTCAGAACCAACCCAAGCTGGTGGCGAGAGGTTATTTGCACAGCGTTAGGTGGGCGGCACGAATGATTAGTTCAACGGTTGTGAGCCCATGCGTTACTCAGCAAGAGTCCCGAGCGTTTCGAGGTGCTGAGCGTCCTTCGGTAAGCGTTGTCAGACCGTGTCGTTGCAGCCAGGCCGTCCTGTTGGGCGCATCATCCTCTCGTGTGGTAACGGTGAAGGTCGAGCCAAGGAGGCGGTGAGAAGCATTGGGCGCCCGATTTTTATCGTAGCGTCCGGTCAACCTTCGTGCAGTGAATTGTCCGCAGAGGGCTACGGCTTACTTTTGAAAGTCCAGCGATAGGGCTATGATTCAACTCAACTGATGTGCCAGCCCATGCTTGCCGGAGGGGCTCATGAGCAAAAATGTGAAGTCCGTTTCGGAGACTGAAGTCGATGACTTGGAGCGTCTGGTTCCTGGCAAGGCCAAGCAGGCTACGTTGTCTGCTTACTTGCGCGCAGTGTCTGTGACACAAGCGGGTGTTTTGCGCACAGATGCTGGCGATCTGGTTAGGGTCGCGAGTGATGGGACTAAAACAGTTGTCGCCAAGGCTAAACCCAAGCGCAAGGTCAAGGTTGGAGAGGTGATCACTGTTCGTCGCGTTCACGGTCAAACGGCGGGTGGTTGGGCCTAGACTGCGCATTTTTGCTGGGCCTAACGGCTCAGGCAAGAGCACCATCAAAGATGAGCTGTCCCCAGCGTCGATCAAAACTTACGTCAATGCGGATGAACTCGAAAAAGAAGCGGAAGCGACGGGATTCATCGATTTGTCGATTTTTGACATTGATGTCGCATTGCCGGATTTGCTGGCGTTCCATGCTGAGCATCACCTGATCCTCAAAAAAGGACTGGTCGAGGCAGCTGCGCGTCTTGGTATTGAAGGTTTGAAAGTCGATTACAGGCGTGTTGAGGTCAACTCGTATTTCGCATCCGTTATGGCTGATCTTATTCGTCAGCGCCTCATCGATAAGGGCGTAAGTTTTACCTTTGAAACGGTGATGTCCCATAGAAGCAAAGTAGACATCATGCAAGAGGCCAGACATCGTGGATACCGCACCTATGGACATCCCTGACTGGTTCTTTGAGGCCTACGTCGACAAAATAGACGGTAGGCAGGACTTGGGCACAGATTAACGCGTGCTTTTATGCTCAACGATTTATCAATGTTGGTAGTCCCTCCCTTATCACCTAAACGTCTACTTTTAAGTTTTCCAGAGCCAAACACCATGAACCGTCGCAAAAAGATCAATCAGCTATTGAAAGCCAACGCCAAAAAGGCCAGCGCCAAACTGGCTCCGCGCAAGAAGTCTACTTACGTCAGCAAGGCGGACCGGGCGAAGCTCTCGGCTGAGGTGGGTCTGGAGCCGGTCGTCTCTTCTGAGGGCTGATTCACTGAACTGGCTGAATTCGAAGAGTAGGGGAATGCCCTCACTGCTCCTCAAGCTGTTTCTCCATCACGATGGTGCGCTCGGCCCCATGAAACGCGTCGCGGATTTTCCGATAACCCAATGCGGCGTAGAACGCCTCTGCCGTCATTGACGACGGCACCCGCAACGCTTGCACACCGTCGCGGGCAGCCGTAGCGTGAATGACGTCCATCAACTGCCGGCCCACACCGCCTCCCTGATACTCAGGATCAACGAAAACGCTTCTGACGACCTCATCGTCCAGGCTTGCCGTACCGATGACGGTCGTGCCGAGCACGGCGACGAACACCTTGCGCTTGCCGAGCAGTACGCCAATGGCTTCAGGGGCGAAGCTGCACTCGATTCGAGCGATGATGTCAGGCGAGTAATCCTGTGAATTTGACCTGCGCAGAGCAGCGATCACGACGCGGCTGATCGCTGCTGTGTCGTCGTCTACTGCAGGGCGAACCTGACACGCCATAGTGGGAGCCTTATGCGTTGAGAGCCAAAGCGTAGCCTATCGCAATCCGCGTTCAGTACAGGTGCCTGCCGTGGCAACCGAGTGGCCGGTGCATTGCGTATGATGCGGTTCGGAAAATCGCTACACTCGGCACCTCTCAAGGCTGTAAGGATCTGTGATGCCGCTCTCTGCCTGGCCCCTCCGGCGCCTGCTCGTGACCTGGTTATACGCCGCTGCACTGACGCACGTGGTCGGTGCCATCGTGTTCACATGGGTGGGGTTTGCCGGGTGGCTCGACGGCTATCTGCTCACGATCGAACAGGCCTTCTGGACGCAAGCCGCTCCAGCTGCGGCGCGGGCACAGCAGACCTGGTGGGCGGCTTTGTTTGGCGCGACGCTGCAAACCTATTCGCTCTATATGCTGGCGCTCGTGCATGTGGGCAATCGCCTGAAAAGCCACATGCCGTGGGGGTGGTTGATCGCCGGGCTGTTGCTCTGGGCGCCTCAGGACATCGCCATTTCACTGCGTGCCGACATGTGGTCGCACGTGTGGCTGGACGGGACCGCGCTACTGGCGTTGCTGCCGCCGCTGTTCTGGCTGTATGGCCATGATCGATCCCTCAGGCTCAAGGATGCGTGCAATGTCTGATCGTACCCGGCTGTATCTGCTGGCAGGCAATGGCAGCAGTGCCGAGTGGTGGGACGATGCGGTGCCGTACTTCAAGGCGTACGACGTAGTGCCGTTGGAGTTGCCGGGCTTTGGCAGCAACCCGCAGCCGCCCTGTGACGACCTTGCCGCTTATGCCGAGGCCTTGCTGAACATGACCCAGCGGGGCAGTGCCATCGTCGCTGTGGGCGTTAATGCCTTGCTGGTCTTGCACGCGTTGCAGCGTCAGCCGGGGCATTTCTGCAGAAGTGTGCTGCTGTCACCGGTGGGGGCGTTTCTGTGGCAGCGGCGTCTGCCTGCGCTGATGTCGCCGATGCCGATCCGCAAGACCATCCATTGGCTGCTGTCGAACAAGCCTGCACTGTTTGCTCACAAATTCTCCAGGCACACGTGGCCTGCTGAGCACTACCAGCGCATGGGGGCCGGTTATGCGCGATGCCGGGCGTTTGTGCCATATTGGGATTTGCTGCGGGCGGACACTGCGTTACCGCTGCTGGAGTGGGTCGAAGATCCGGTCGAGCTGGTCTGGGGGGATCAGGACAGGTTGCTGGGCATCGAGCAAGCGGCTGCCTGGTCCGCGATTCTGGCTCGCGCCGACCTGACCATCACGCTGAAGCCCGGTTGGGGTCACTATCCGTGGATTGATTCGCCCGCCGAGTTCGCGCACTGGCTGGAGTCGGGCGAACGCGGTTTCATTGCTCATACCAAGGGTGGACGCCTGCGCCTGGCGGCATCCGCCGGGCAGCCGGTGCCTGAGGCGTTATCGGTCGTGCAAGGTGATGGCGCGGATATTTCCGCATTTCTTGCAGCCCAGCCAGAGGCCATCTGGGCGGTGCGTTCATCGAGTTTCGGTGAGGATCAGGCCGATGCCGCGAATGCGGGGCTGAGCACCACCTTTTTGCGTGAGCCGGCGCACAACGTGCCTGCCCGCGTTGCGCAGTTGCATGAGGAAGGCGTTGAAGAGGTCGTGGTTCAGCGCTTCGTCACGCCCGTGCTGTCCGGGATTGCATTTGTACGCCATCTTTCCGTTGAGCTGGAATGGGTCGAGGGCCACCTTGAGTCGCTGGCGGACGGGCTGGCCACGCCCCGGCGGGCCGTTATTTCCCGGCTCGGTGAATCCTGGAGCAGTCATTCGTTCGATACCGCAGATGGCCTGACGCAGGCGCTGTTGTGGCAATTTCTGCAGGGCGTTCTGAAGACGTTCCACTACGTGCCCGGCGATGTCGAGTGGGCCTGGGACGGCCAGCAATTGTGGTTACTGCAGTACCGACCCATCAGCGACTACGGCTGGCGACGGCATCTGACGGCGGCCAATATCGCTGAAATCCTGCCGCCGCAACCCAGTCGGCTGGTGGAATACACTCAGCGGCGCGCTGCCAGCAGTATCCCGGCGATCATGGGGCGTTGGGATTCGCGTGTCTTTCAGGACAACGAGCCGTTTACTGCGCTGTTCGGCGCAGCGTCTTACATTAACAATGACCTGTTTCTGGCACGGCTCGCGGATTGGGGCGTTGCCTCCAGCAGCTACGCGGGGGAGGTGGGCGGCGCGACGCCGCACCTCCCTTGGCGGCCATTGCGTCTGTTGCGTTCAGTGCCTCTGTTCCTGCGCATGCAGCGCATCGCCCGCGGGCACCTGTTGACGCTGGAAAAACGCTTGATCCGTTTTGATCAGGAACTTGATTCATTGATCGCACAAGGCGCGGACGGCCAGAGGCTCGCTGACTGGTTCACTCGCTTCTATGTCTTCGTCGTGCAGGGCAACCTGTGCATTGCCACAGCGTTGGCCAGCAGTGGCGGCGATCTGCTCGGGCGTCCGCCCACCGCCTATGACGACCTTGAGCACTGCCCGCATCGGCTCCCCTGGGAGACCGATCCTGCGACGCCGCGCCCGACGTTGAGCAATCTGCCATTGCAGCCGTTTCCGGCCTGGCCGAAGGCGATTCGTCTGGCGCACGCGGCAGGTCTGCCCGGTATGCGCGGCTATTACCTGCAAGTGCGTGAGTGGTATCGCGATAACCTGATGCGGGTGTTCTTCCGTCTGCATCACGCCATGCCGCAGGTAGACCGGGCCTACTGGTTCGCACCCCATCCCGATGTTCGTACCCGTACAGGCAGTTTCTGGCAGGACGGCCGTGAAGGCACCGAGCAGGCGGCGGGCTTCATGATCTATCCGGGGCAAGTGCAGGGCATTCTGGGTGATGACATTTTGCTTGAGGACACACTGGACCCTGGTCGTCATGCGCACTACCAAAGTGCCCGCGCAGTCATTGCGCGCATGGGCGGACGGCTGTCTCATGGTTCTACGTTGCTGCGTGAGCTGCGCAAGCCTTCCGCAGTGCTGCCTCATGTCGATCCTGAATGGCTTGGACGTGAAGTGCGGTATGCCGATGGTGAGCTGACACTGATCGAGTAAGCACTCTGAGATGCCTCCAAAACGAGAAAGCCCGCACATTCGAGGGAAATGTGCGGGCTTTTTCGTGCCGTCAAACCGTTCGATCAGACCAGGCGAAAGCCTTTGAACGGGTTCCAGCCTTGCTCACCTTTGACTTCTTTCAGGTAGTAAGAATAGTTGGTGGTGAGCGCATACATCAGTGAGCCTGCGACATTCATACCGGTGCCCATCGCCTGAGACAGCTCCATTCCCAACAGGGCCAGGATCACGCTCAATACAATATTAATGCCGATCAGAATGCCCAGCAGAGCGAGATTTTTCTTCCACAGACCGAGGACAAAGAGGTAGATCGGCCCGAAGAAAAACGCGATGAAGTTCATCTGCATCAACATCTTTTTACCGAAGCCCGGCAGCGCTTTGAAAGCGGTATTGAAACTCGGATCCTTCGGTGCGCCGTGTGCTTCAAAGAAGTCGAAGCGTTCCTGCCATTTGGCGCTGTATTTTCGTTTTGTCGGTAATGGGACTGTCGTGTTCATGCCTGAGCTCCGTGTGATCCTGAAGGGTGTCGGTTCGATGTACCGGTTTGAATTGCGGTGTTGTAAAACGGTCGCAGGGGTGAGCTCAGCTTCACTGTTGAGCCTCACCCGCACGCAATTGGGCCAACCTGGTTAATATGCGCAGTATGTAGCCTTCTTTAATCATCTGGGCGTGATGACCATCGCCAAAGCGTTCGCCTCGGATGCAATACGTCAGCAGTGTCTGAATGTCCGCCATGTTCGCTTGCGCGATGTATTCAGGGCTGGCAAGTTTGTCGTAAGGGCGATGGTTGGGATAGTTGAGGTCGCACCAGCAGGCCTTGGCCACCGCTTTGAAAAAGTCGTTTACGACCTCGAAGTAGGTGGGCCAATACTCGCCCTCTTTGTAGATGTGTGTCTCGATCGCAGCGCCGTCAGGATAGAGCCTGGGCAGGTAAGACAGCAACTCGTCTATTTCTTCGGGGCCTGGAACAGGTTCGTAAGGCAGACGTGTCTCGCGGGAAGGGTGGAACAGAAGCGGAAGAGGCTTTTTTGGAAAACGGTGTGAGACATATATATCAAATGCCCAGACCTGGCGTTCGGTCAGCAGTCGATGCTTGTAATGATGCACCTCCTTTTGGTACTTCAGGAACGCTTCGCAGTGCACACCGTCCGCAAATAACGACGCAATGGCCGCAGACTGCATGAGCCAATAGATGTCAGGCGATGGTTCGCCCGCCTTGGACGTGGCCAGATCCAATGCTCTGGAAAACAATGCGCTTGCCAACGTGCGTCCTTCCTCGCGCTGCGACTCGGTCTGCTCCAGCCGTTCGGCTGTATCCGCGTGCTCCACCTCTGCGATATAGGCGTGATAGCGCGCAAGTAACGGCGCTTCTTTATCGGTCAGGGGCGGGCAGCTCGGTGGAGAAACCAAAAGCGGTTTTTGTTCTTGAAGGGCAGGCATCAAGTCTGGATGTTGCTCGCCCCGTGGCAATGTTTTGTCATCGCCTACGGGGCGAGGCTCCGTAACGTCATTTGGCTGTTGAGTCAGCGTCTTTTGGCCGAGCCAGGATTTCAATTGATGCAGAAGTTTCATCACTGAAAAACATCCATGATTTTCTCGGCAGGATTACTTCAAGCCGGGGGCTATGAGTATGTTGAAGCCGTCAGTCTGTCACCTTGGGAGGCGTGTTGAAGGCACCCATCGGCAACAGAAACCGCCCGATGACCGGCAAGTGATCCGAGATCAGCAACGTATCGTCACGGCGTACGCGGGCGCTGACCCGTTTCAGGCTTGGGCTGTAAAACAAATAGTCGACGGTGCGATCAGGCCCGCTCACACGTGGATCGTTAGGGAAGTAAGTCAGCCATTGGTTGCGGTCGATGCCGCTGGCTTCGGCATTGTTCGGGATCATCGGGTATTTGTCCCAGAGCACATGCAGCTCGCTGTCGGCCGAGTAACCCGCGCGCAAGGGGTCAGGCAAGCGTCGGTATTGCCCCAGCGGCAACAGATTGAAGTCGCCACCGATCAGCCACGGCGTACCGCTGCCTTCGAATGTGTCCAACAGCGCACTGGTTGCCGCGATCTGTTTTTGCGCAGTATCGGTGGGGGTTCTCGCTGCCGTCAGGTGAGTGTTGATAATCGCCAGTTGCCCGCCGTCACGTAGCGGAAGATAGCTGACCAGCAGCGCATTCTTCGGTCGAAACTGGCGGCTGATGATGTTGGCATCGGGAATCGGCAACTGCACACGCTCAGCGCGGTCGATCTTGAAGCGGCTGAGGGTCGCGAGTTTGGTGCCGACGCCACCCCAGATATGAGGACTGGGCACGAACTCGGCGCGCCAGTAAAAGGCTTGAGCGCTGCAAGGATAAAGGTCCACCACACGCTCCTGAAGCAGTGCCAGTTGGTCCTGGTAATCGGTGTTCTTGGCGTTGTCGTTCACTTCCTGCAGCAGAATGATATCGGGCTGTTCGTCGCGGATAACGCGTGCCACTTCGTCCAGGTTATAAGCCAGGTCCTCGGGTGTGGGGCGTTCGTCCGGGCCGCTGCCGTCGGCCGTGTCGTACCAGAACACGTAGCGTTTACCCGCCAGGTATTGAATGTTCCAGGTCATCACTTTCAGCGCCTGGCCCGGCACCAGCGGCTTTGTTGCCACCTCAGCATTACAGCTCGTTACGGCCGATTCGCGTGCGGCTGGACGCCACGTCATTTGCAGGATCAGCACCAGCAACAGGGCGACCAGTAGCAGGCCATAGAGTGTCAGGCGGATCAGGAAACGGTTCATCGGCTCGACCTCGGCGTCTGGCGCTCGGTGAGAGGCGTGTTCGGGTTCAGGCGGAGTGCGCAGGCTCGCTGATCAGCATGAACAGTCGGAACATCACGATACTGGTGAACAGATTCAGAAAACTGCCGATGCTGTCGAGTGTCAACGACACCAGCGCACTCTGCGGTTCTGGCAACAGGTACAGACCAACCCCTTCAAGCAGCCACAACGGAACGTACACACACAGGATGCAGACCAAAATCCGCGCGAAGTGCCCGGTGGTCATCAGCATGCTTTCGCGCATGGCCATGAATGGCGTCAGCCGGCGCAGCACCAGCAGGTATTCGCTGAAGGCCAGTTTGATCATCACCCAGATGCCGGGAACCACCAGCAGCGAAAGGCCAAACATGATCAGCAGCGTGCTCATGGCCGACAGCACGGCGAATGTCGGCCACAGGCGCAGCGCCATTGCCAGGAGATCGCGCGTGGGTGGCTCTTCGCCTCGGGTGCGTGCATCGAGAAAAAGAATCAGGGCAGCGGTGTAAAGCGGATAGAAAAATAGCCCGATCACCAGGCTGTAGGCGGGTGATGCATCGGCGGACATGGTACTTGCCAAGGCGTGCTTGGCCAGCGCTTCCACCACCACCAGCGGCAGGCAGAGCACCAGGATGCTGCCCAGATTGCGCCGGAAGAAATAAAGCGAATCCTGGATGACGGTCAACGGGTTCATAGTAGATCGCAGGCAAAAAGCAGGCCGCCACTTTAGCCCAAGGCCTGTGCCGATCCAAGCGCAGTAGCCGCCGCGGCAAGGCTTACTTATCTTTTTTTTCATGTCATTGAACAGCGCCCATCCAGCCCCATTACTGAATCAGGCCCCGGTATTGGACCGGGCGAAGACTGACAACGGCAATCCGCGAGGTCGCCATGAACAATGAAGAGCAAACCCTGATCGATGGTCTTTTCTCGAAACTGAAAACCGCTGAGACAACGTCTGCTCCGCGAGACGCGGGGGCCGAGGCGGTGATCAAGGAGCATTTGAACCGCCAGCCTGCTGCGCCTTATTACATGACGCAAGCGATCCTGGTGCAGGAGGCTGCCGTCAATCAGCTGAATTCGCAGATCAAGCAGCGTGACGAGCAGATCCAGCAATTGCAGGCCGAACTCCAACAGGCCAAGGCGCAGAGCTCTTCGGCACCTGCCAGCGGCGGCTTTCTGTCGAATATCTTTGGCAGCAGCGCACCGCGAGCGCCGCAGCCTCAGGCGCAACCGGCGGCAACGGGCGGCTGGCGTGACGGGTCCGGTTTCAATAACCCGGCACCCGCCCAACAGGCTGGCTATGGCGCGGCACCGGCTGCGCCCGTGGGCAGCGGCTTTTTGGGCGGTGCCCTGAAAACGGCCGCTGGCGTGGCGGGCGGCGTGATGCTGGCAGAGGGCATTAGCAGCCTGTTCAGTCATCACAACCAGCCGCAGGAGATTGTTGAAGTTATTCACGATGCGCCCGCTCAGGATCAGTTCGCGAACCATGACCAGACCTCGAACAATGACCAGAGCAACTGGGGGCAGCCGGACTCGCAATACACGGCCGACGATAACTACAACGATGATGGCGGGATGTTCTCGGATGACGATGATTCGTTTGTCTGAGGGCGGGCGGTCAATCCGGTGATCTGATCGGGCCCATGCTCTGTGTGGGCCGACAGACCAATCCATCCCTCAATTCCGGTCTCAAGCTGGCATACTGAAGGCCGATCCACATTCCGGGTCGAGCAATCCGTGGGTCGCCAGCCTGCGTCATGAGGAATTGCGGTGAAGAAGATCGCTGTGTTCGCCGATGTGCAGAACCTCTACTACACCGTGCGCCAGGCGCACGGCTGTCATTTCAATTACGCCGCGTTGTGGGCGGACATCAGCAAGCGTGGCGAGATTGTCCATGCGTTCGCGTACGCCATCGACCGGGGTGACAGTAAGCAACAGCAGTTTCAGCAGATCCTTCGCAACCTGGGGTTTACCGTTCGGCTCAAGCCTTATATCCAGCGCAGCGACGGTTCCGCCAAAGGGGACTGGGATGTCGGCATCACCATCGATATCATGGACTTCGCGCCGCAGGTGGATGAAGTGGTGCTGGCCTCAGGCGATGGTGATTTCGACATGCTGCTCGAACGCATCATCAGCAAGCATGGCGTCGAAGCCGTGGCCTACGGTGTACCGGGGCTGACGGCCAATTCGCTGATCCGCGCCGCCAGTCGTTACGTGCCCATCGAAGGCGCGTTGTTGTTGAAATGAATTCAAGGGTTGGACCAACGTGTTGGAACGTATCGCAGTCATCGACTTTGAAACCACCGGAATCTCGCCAGGCCAGGGTTGCCGAGCGACCGAGATTGCCGTGGTCATCATGGAGCAGGGGCGTATCGTCGATCGCTACCAGAGCCTGATGAACGCGGGTGTGCGGATTCCGGCGTTCATCGAAGGGCTGACCGGCATCAGCAATAACATGATTCGCACCGCGCCCAGTGCCGAGCGGGTCATGGGCGATGTCTGCGACTTCGTGGGTACGACCCCATTGGTCGCGCACAACGCCTCGTTCGACCAGAAGTTCTGGGATTACGAACTGTCGCAAATCAAGCGCACGCGCGAACAGAGCTTTGCCTGTTCGATGCTGCTGGCCCGGCGTCTCATGCCGGGCGCGCCCAATCACAAGCTTGGCACGCTGACCCAGTACGCTCGCCTGCCGAACACCGGCAGGGCTCACCGGGCAATGGCCGATGCCGAGATGGCGGCCAACCTGACGGCCTATCTGACCAATGAGCTGCGCCAGAAACACGGTCTGGCGGGCGTTTCCCACCAGTTGCTGTGCTCGCTGCAGAAAGTCCCCGCAGCCAAGATGGGCGAGGCCCTCAAGCGTCAGCGCGGGCTTTGACCGGCTTGCCCTGAGGCACCAGATGCCCTGACGGCAGGCTTCGCTCCACCGCCGTGGAAAGCACGATGGAGGTCTTGCTGAAGCCGAACTGCGCGATGCGGTTGATCAGGTCTTCAAGGTGCGGCATCGAATCCACGGCGGCACGCATGATCACGCACGGGTCGCCGGTCACCCGGTGGCACTGAATCAGTTCCGGTACCTTCCACAGATCGTCATACGCTTGTTGCTTGCCGTGGCTCGCCATGCGCAACTCGATGATGCATTGAATCGGCAGGCCGACTTTTGACAGGTCGACCTTGGCTTCGTACCCGGTGATCACGCCGCCAGCTTCCAGTTTGGCGACGCGTTCGGCAACCGCAGGCGCAGAGAGATTGACCAGTTTCGCCAATTGAGCGAACGAAGCACGGCCGTTCTGCAGCAGCGCATCGAGCAAAATCCGGTCGTATTTATCCAGCGTCATCGCACACCGTCCGTCTGTGGCTTGAGTATTTTGAAAGCCAAGGAAAACCGACTGAACAACCGTTGAATCGAAAGTCGCAGGCGCGTTTAAAAAGGCTTGTCTGCTTAATATCAGATGTTTGCCTTCATACAATAGGCTCATCCTGACACTGTTCCCAGAGCCTGACCATGCCTCAGTCCGTTCGCGTCACTCCGCTGCTCATCGGTGCCTTTCTGGCGCTTTACCTGATCTGGGGTTCTACCTATCTGGTCATTCGTATCGGCGTCGAGTCATGGCCACCCTTGATGATGGCTGGCAGCCGTTTTCTGATCGCCGGGTGCCTGATGTATGGGTTTCTGCGCTATCGCGGTGTGCCCGCACCGACCTGGGCTGAATGGAAGGGCGCGGCCGTTGTGGGCTTTATGTTGCTCACCTGCGGTAATGGCGGGGTGACGTTGGCCGAGCATGCGGGCGTTGCCTCGGGCATCGCTGCACTGTCGGTCGCGACCATGCCGCTGTTCACCTTGCTGTTTGGCCTGTTCTGGGGCAATCGAACCACCAACCTGGAGTGGGCCGGGATCATTCTGGGCCTGATCGGCATTGGCCTGCTGAACATGGGTTCGAATCTTCAGGCCAGTCCTTACGGCGCCGCGCTGGTTATTTTTGCCGCTGCGTCATGGGCGTTCGGCTCGGTGTTGAGCAAGCACCTGACCTTACCCAAAGGGCCGATGGCCAGCGGCGCGGAAATGCTCGTGGCGGGTGCGACGCTGCTGATCGGCAGTGTGCTGAGTGGCGAACGGCTGGAGCAGATGCCGACCGCTGCGGGCTGGGGCGCGCTGCTGTACCTGGTGGTGTTCGGCTCTATCGTTGCGTTCAGCGCCTACATGTACCTGCTCAAGAACGTGCGTCCTGCGGCAGCGACCAGTTATGCCTACGTCAACCCGGCGGTGGCGGTGCTGCTGGGCGTGGTGTTCGCGGGCGAGACGATCGGTCTGGCCGAGTGCCTGGCGATGGTGGTCATCATCAGTGGCGTGGTGCTCATTGGCCTGCCCCAATGGCGCAAACCGCAACCTCAAGGGGCCGTATCCGCGCGCACAAGCTAACCGAGGCAGGCTGGACAGGGTAAACTGCGCACCTTGCGCTGAATTTTTCCTACGGTATCCCCATGACATTCGCCTCTCTCGGCCTGATCGAACCCTTGCTGCGCGCCCTCGATGCGCTTGGCTACCAGACTCCGACCCCTGTGCAGGCACAGGCGATTCCACCGGTGTTGGCTGGCCGTGACTTGATGGCTGCGGCCCAGACGGGCACGGGCAAAACCGCAGGTTTCGCGTTGCCGCTGTTGCAGCGCCTGACGATGGAAGGGCCGAAAGTCGCCCCCAATACCATTCGCGCCCTGGTGCTGGCCCCGACCCGCGAGTTGGCCGAGCAGGTGCACGAGAGCATTCGTCAGTACGCCGAACACCTGCCGCTGAGCACGTATGCGGTATACGGCGGGGTGAGCATCAACCCGCAGATGATGAAGCTGCGCAAAGGCGTGGACGTGCTGGTGGCCACGCCCGGTCGCTTGCTCGATCTGCATCGGCAGAACGCGGTCAAGTTCTCGCAGTTGCAGACCCTGATTCTCGACGAAGCCGACCGTATGCTGGATCTGGGCTTTGCAGAGGAACTGCGTGGTATTTACGCAGCGCTGCCCAAGCGTCGTCAGACCTTGCTGTTCTCCGCGACCTTTTCCGACCCGATCCGCCTGTTGGCCTCGCAGATGCTGGACGATCCGCTGACCATCGAAGTCAGCCCGCGTAACGTGGCGGCGGCGTCGGTCAAGCAGTGGGTCGTGACGGTCGACAAGAAGCGCAAGGCTGATCTGTTCATCCATTTGATGAAAAAGCACCGCTGGGGTCAGGTACTGGTGTTCGCCAAGACTCGCGTGGGCGTCGATCAACTGGTGGATCGCTTGCAGGCGTTGGGCTTGAACGCAGACGGCATTCATGGCGACAAACCTCAGGCGACCCGTCAGCGTGCGCTGGATCGCTTCAAGAGCAACGAAGTGAAGATTCTGGTGGCCACCGATGTTGCGGCGCGAGGGCTGGACATTGATGACCTGCCCACCGTGGTCAACCTGGATTTGCCGATTGTGGCCGAAGATTACATCCACCGGATTGGCCGCACCGGCCGCGCAGGTTTGACCGGTGAAGCGATATCGCTGGTGTGCGCCGATGAGGTCGAGCTGCTGTCGGCCATCGAAGTGCTGACGCGTCAGACGCTTGAGCGTCGTGAAGAACAGGATTTCGAGCCAGAGCACCGCGTGCCCAGCACGGACGCCAGCGGACAGATCCTCAAGAAACCCAAGAAACCGAAAAAGCCCAAGGTGTCAGGCAGCAAGCGCAACCTGGGCAAGTGGGTCGACAGCGGAGATTCCGACCCGACACCCGTTGTGAAGCCGGTGCGCAAGGTCCCGGTCTTCAACACCGGGCCACGCAAGAAGAAGCCTTGAGCTGTCACAACCCAGTGCCGGGACGCCCGTCCTTCTACATAAGTCTTGCTGGATAACCCGTGGGAGCGAGCTTGCTCGCGAATAGGCCGGTCAGGCTCCGAAGGTAAGGGCGTTTGGACCAGGGTTTTCGTGAGCACGCTCACTCCCACGGGTATGCGCCCGGTTACCCTCCTTGTGTTGATCGTTCTCATGCCCCGCGCTCATCGTGATACACAAGTCTTCATGAAGGAATGCGATGCCTGAATGTGGGAGCGGACTTGTCCGCGAATACTGGTTTTCAGACGCTGCATCTTCATCGGACCCGCCCGTGCAACCACTCGACCATCCCAAGCCCCGCGGCCCGTCCGCTGGCGAAACAGGCGGTGAGCAGGTAGCCACCGGTGGGCGCTTCCCAATCGATCATTTCACCAGCACAGAACACCCCCGGCAGTTGCTTGAGCATCAAACGCTCGTCCATTGCTTCGAAGGTCACGCCGCCTGCTGTGCTGATCGCTTCATCAAGGGGCCGTGCCTTGATCAAGCTCAATGGCAGTGCCTTGATCGCCTGACCCAGTAAAGCAGGAGCGTCGAACGCCTCACGTGGCGTCAGCTCCCGCAGCAGTGCGGCTTTGACGCCGTCCAACCCCAGTTGGCTGTGCAGGTGCTTGGCCATCGAGCGCGAGCCGCGAGGTTTGCTCAGGGCTTTTTGCACATCGTCCAGGCGCTTGCCCGGCAGCAGATCGATGTGCACGTTCGCCGAACCGCTTCGGTTGATCTGTTCGCGTATCTGCGCCGACAGGGCATACACCAGACTGCCTTCCACGCCGTTTTCGGTCAGCACGCATTCGCCAAGGCGCAGCACCTGCCCTTGCAAACCCATCGCTATGTTCTTCAACGGCGCACCGGCAAACTTGCTGCGCAGCAGTTCGCTCCAGGCCGTGACCTCAAAACCGCAATTGGCTGCCTGCAACGGTGCGACGCTGACGTGTTGCGCCTCAAGCCAAGGCACCCATGCGCCATCGGAACCCAATCGCGCCCAGCTCGCGCCGCCCAGCGCCAGTAGTGTCGCGGCGGGTTTGAGCGCCAGCTCACCTTCGGGATGGGCGATGCGCAGGTTGCCGTCAGTGGTCCAGCCCAGCCAGCGATGGCGAGTGTGAATCACCACGCCAGCCTCGCGCAGTCGTTTGAGCCAGACGCGTAGCAGCGGTGCGGCCTTCATATCGGCAGGGAACACCCGGCCTGAACTGCCTACAAACGTCTCGATACCGAGCTCATGAATCCACTTGCACAAGGCATCTGCATCGAATGAACGCAAAAAAGGCGCGATCATCGGTGAACGTTCGGCATAACGAGCGACGAAAGCAGGATAGGGCTCAGCGTGGGTGATATTCATGCCGCCTACCCCGGCCAGCAGAAACTTGCGACCAACCGAGGGCATGCCGTCATACAGGTCGACCTTGAATCCGGCCTGACTCAGCACTTCAGCCGCCATCAAACCCGCAGGCCCGCCTCCGATAACGACGACGGATTGAGGGGCGCAGAGAGTCTGGTCGGTCATGATCAACGGAGTATCGATAGCGGAAAGGAGGGGCATTCTACCCCAGATCTGCCGTGCAGCCGGTCATAGGCCTACGTCATGCCACACCCGTTGTGCGCTGTGATGCAGGATGCCGTGACGTCGAGCCAGGGCTTCACGGTCCTTGCTGTAGCCCCCGCCAATCACGCCCATCACTGGAATATCGCGTCCCAGACAATGGCGTAACACGGCTTCATCACGGTCAGCCAGGCCCTGATCGGTCAGCTTCAGGTAACCCAGCGCGTCATCTTTATGCACGTCCACGCCAGCGTCGTATAGCACCAGATCCGGTTTGTAGATCGGCAGCAGGTAATTGAGCAGGTCATCGACCACCTTCAGGTAATCCTCATCGCCCATGCCCATCGGCAGCGGGATATCCCAATCGCTCTGTGCCTTGCGGGCCGGGAAATTCTTTTCGCAGTGCAACGACACGGTGATGGCGTCCTCGGTGTCCGCCAGGATTCGAGCTGTACCGTCACCCTGGTGCACGTCGCAGTCAAAGATCAGCACCTTGTCCACGCGCCCGCTTTGCAGCAAGTAATGGCTGATCACCGCCAGGTCATTGAAGATGCAAAAACCTGCCGGGTAATCGTAGTGCGCATGATGGGTGCCCCCGGCCAGATGACAGGCCAGACCGTGCTCGAGCGCCTTTTCCGCAGTCAGCAGCGACCCGCCCACCGCTCGAATTGTGCGTCGGGCCAAAGCCTCACTCCAGGGCAGGCCCAGTCGGCGCTGATCCTCACGTGACAGGTCGCCGCTCAGGTAGCGATTTACATACGCGGGGTCATGGGCCAGGGTCAGAATGTCGGTCGGGCATAATTCGGGACGGATTAATTGAACGTCGCTGGTGAGCCCGCTGTCGATCAAATGGTCCCGCAGCAGACGGAATTTATCCATCGGAAAGCGATGCTCAGCCGGGAATTCCGGGCTGTAGTCGTCATGGTAGATAAGCGGCAGGGACATTTTGCATTCATTCAAAGGTCGAAATCCGATAGTGCCAGTTATGCGCCCGGTCGCACAGTTAAGTGCCGAACCGAGCGACTACACTGGCACCAGTCATGCTGGTTCATGCAGGTCACAGGGGAGTTCGATGGAGCCGATACTCAAGCTGGACAGCGCCCGATTGCTGATGCGGCAGTGGCGCGACGACGATTTGCCTGCGTTTGCCGCCATGTGTGTTGATTCACAGGTGATGCGCTACTTCCCCGACACGCTTAGCCGGCTTGAAAGTGCAGCGCTCATCGGGCGCATGCGCGGGCATTTCGCTGAACTGGGCTTCGGGTTGTGGGCGCTGGAGCGCAAGGACAGTGGTGAGTTCATTGGTTTCACCGGCCTGGGCGTGGTCGGGTTCGATGCGCATTTCACGCCTGCGGTCGAAATCGGCTGGCGGCTGGCACGTGAGCATTGGGGGCTGGGTTTTGCCAGCGAGGCAGCCTGGACGGTGCTGGGCTGTGGCTTCGAGCGCTTGAATCTGGATGAAATCGTAGCGTTCACCGCCGTGAGCAACGAGCCTTCGCAAAAAGTGATGCAGGCCATCGGGATGCAGCATGAGACCGCCGATGACTTCGAACACCCCAATTTGCCAGAGGGTCATCCGCTCCGGCCGCACGTGCTGTATCGCATTAATCGTGACCAGTGGCTCGCAACGCTCAAACCCTGACTGAGCCCGCCGCCTTATTTCTGTATCATTTCACTTTATGGGTGCAGGCCTTGCGTGCCTGCCGCGAACATGCCCACCGCCGCTGCCAGGCGCGTGCGGTTACGTTTCTTGCGAGGGATGAACATGAGTCAAGTGCTGGATGATCTGGTTGAGCTGCTGACGCTGGAGCCTATTGAAGAAAACCTGTTTCGCGGCCGCAGTCAGGACCTTGGATTTCGCCAGCTGTTCGGCGGGCAAGTGTTGGGGCAGTCGTTGTCTGCCGCAAGCCAGACTGTCGAAGAAGACCGCCACGTTCACTCGCTGCATGGCTATTTTCTGCGCCCTGGCGATGCAGGCCTGCCGGTTGTGTATCAGGTTGACCGTGTGCGTGACGGCGGAAGCTTCAGCACCCGTCGCGTGACGGCGATTCAGAAGGGTAAGCCGATCTTCACATGCAGCGCTTCGTTTCAGTACGACGAAGAGGGCTTCGAACACCAAGCGACAATGCCGGACATCGTCGGGCCGGAAAACCTGCCATCCGAGCTGGAGCTGATGACACAGCGTGCGCACCTGATTCCTGAAGCCGTGCACGACAAGTTTCTACGCCCAAAGCCGATCGAGTTTCGCCCGGTGACCGCTGAAGACCCTTATAACCCGCAACCCGGCGAGCCAGTGAAGTACGTCTGGTTTCGCGCCGATGGCACCCTCAACGACGCGCCCGCGCTGCATAAATACATGCTGGCCTACGCCTCTGACTTCAATTTGTTGACCACCTCGCTCAAACCGCACGCCAAGACCGTCTGGCAGCGCGACATGCAGGTGGCCAGCCTCGATCATTCCCTGTGGTTCCATAACGATCTGCGTGCCGATGACTGGCTGCTTTACGCGATGGACAGTCCGTGGGCCGGTAATTCCCGTGGCTTTTCGCGCGGCAGTATTTTTAATCGCGCCGGGCAACTGGTCGCTTCGGTCAGTCAAGAAGGGCTGATCCGCCATCGAAAGGATTGGGAATGACGCTTAATGATATTCGGCACTGGGTGTTCGACATGGATGGCACGCTGACCATACCGGTACACGACTTCCCGGCCATCAAGCGCGAACTCGGCATTCCTCAGGATGCCGATATTCTCGGCCATCTTGCTGCCTTGCCTGCGGCCGAGTCTGCCGCCAAGCACGCGTGGCTGCTGGAACACGAACGTGAACTGGCCTTGGGTTCGCTGCCTGCCGATGGCGCGGTCGAGTTGGTTCGTGAGCTGGTGGGGCGAGGTTATCGCTTGGGCATCCTTACCCGCAACGCCCGCGAGCTGGCGCACATCACGCTGGAGGCTATCGGTATTGCCGATTGCTTCGCAGTAGACGATGTACTGGGACGCGACGAAGCAACACCCAAACCGCACCCGGCCGGCCTGTTGAAACTGGCAAGCGCCTGGGACGTAGAGCCGAAAAAGATGGTCATGATCGGCGATTACCGCCACGACTTGGACTGCGGCCGTGCGGCAGGGGCCAAGACCATTCTGGTCAACTTGCCGGAAAACCCCTGGCCAGAGCTGGCGGACTGGCACGCAGTGGATTGCGTAGCGTTGCGCGGGATGTTGGGGTGACAGGCGATCCTGCTTGCTCCACGCTGAATACGTGTTGCTGAATGAACGTAGAACCTGTGGGAGGCGGCTTGCCAGCG
>NZ_RBTP01000066.1:47589-71871 GCF_003702045.1 Pseudomonas viridiflava | reverse complement strand
AAGCCGCCTCCCACCGTTTGAATTGCGTCTACGTCTGATGCGTTACCCATCAAAACGGCTTGAACAATACCGCCTGGCCTTCAGGTGAGGTGAAGATGCCGTCGCCGTTATGGCCGACCTTGGGCACGATCACCAGGCGCTGATTCAAGCCTTCCGGGTGGCGTTTCTGCAGGTAATTGAAGTAATTCTGGCCACGGATCAGGCGATACGTGCCTTGGGCTTCAGCGGCGCACGTCTTGTCCAGCGCCGGGTGGTTGCGGTCGGTGTCCAGTTCGCCCAGCAGGTAGGTGACATCACGTTTTACGTAGCCTTTCTCGATGTCAGCCGGTTTTTCCTTGCCTGAATAAAACGGCATCTTGTTGAGGCCGTATTTCCAGTCATTGAAGTTGGGGCAGGTCTGCGCGTTCACCGGTTCAGGTCGTTCGGCGTCAAAGTAGGCGTAGGACGAAGGGTTGGCGATCACATAGCGCAACTTCACGCCTTCGCGGGTCAGCAGGGCGTCTTCCTTGCCGCCGATCATGGCGTAGCGCTGCACCACTTGTGCTCCACCGGAATGGCCGGCGATCACGATTTCCTTGAGGTTTGGAAACAGCTTGCTGTCGCTCAGACGCTTAAGAATGTGGTCCAGCACCAGAAACGAACTGATGGGTTTGGGATCGCTTGCCGTCGCGCCTTCCATCCAGCTGTTCTGGTGCCAGCGCAGGATGTTGTCGGACAGGTGGTGAGCGACGACATCCCTGTCGTCCAGAAACTGCGGAGCGATCAGCAGCGTTTTGCTGCGCTCCCTGGATTGATTGGCTGCACGCTCGATGCTGCGCAGGTAGGTCTGGGCATTGCGCAGACGGCCGTGCAACACGATCACCACACGCTCGATTTTCGGCTTTGGATGCACCCACTCCTGGCTGAGTCCCAGCGTCGCCTCGGCGCCGTTGATGGCCAGACGGTCCGGGCTGATGGATTTAACCGCTTGATCCTCGGCATGAGCCGCAAGGCTCACGAAGGCAGTGCTTAACAACAGGACCAGAAGCGGTTTAATCATGTGCTTAGAGACTCTTGGCGGCGAATGTATCGCATTGGGTGATTTGACCTTGCGCAAAGCCGGCCTTGAACCAGCGTACTCGCTGGGCAGAAGTCCCGTGGGTAAAGGAGTCCGGTACGACCCGACCACTGCTTTGCTGCTGAAGACGATCGTCGCCAATGGCGTTGGCTGCATTCAGCGCTTCTTCAATATCACCCGGCTCGAGCCAGTTCAAACGATTTTGTGCGTTGTAAGCCCAAACACCTGCGAAGCAGTCGGCCTGAAGCTCTTGGCGGACCAGTAAACCGTTGGCACCCTCCATGTGTTGTCCGGCCTTGCGGGCGGCATCAACCTTGGCGGATATGCCCAATTGAGTCTGCACATGGTGGCCGACTTCGTGAGCGATCACGTAGGCCTGAGCGAAGTCGCCTGCCGCAGAGAAGCGTTGCGACATCTCGCGGAAAAAGTCCAGATCCAGGTAGACCTGCTGGTCGGCCGGGCAGTAGAACGGGCCGGTTGCCGAGGTCGCAAAACCACAGGCAGAGTTGACCTGGCCGCTGAATAAGACCAGCGTCGGGTCTTTGTACTGACGGCCGTTCTGGGCGAAGATGGCGCGCCATGTGTCTTCGGTGTCGCCCAGAATACTGCGCACGAACTCGGCCTGCTGGTCATTGGCTGGCGGCGCTTCACGGGTTTGGGGGGTGGCCGGGGCGCTTTGCTCAGTCATCTGGCCGGTGAGTTGTCCGAGAATCTGCATCGGGTCCTGGCCGGTCAACAGGCCGATGGCAACGACAATCACGATGCCGCCCAGGCTCAGCCCTTTGCCACCGATGCGCATGCCTCTGCCGCCGCCGCTACTTTCACCACGTGCATCGACCACGTTGTCGCTGCGTCGGCCTTTTTTCCAGAGCATGTCGGATCCCTCTTCTTATCGTGCAATGAGTGTCGCTGTTGAAACCAATACGCGCCAGCCCGTCGTATAGCCAGTAAAACACGGGCGGCGCAGTGCAAGGTGCGACGTATAGAGGGTGGGGGAGGCCGATTGGTTCTAAGCAGAAACGGCGCCATGCCCGATTTAGTGAACATGGGCGGCATTGCCTAATGTTTAGTGTGCTTTCGCGAGCTTGCTGTCTGGGGCTTCTGTGGGCGTGGCATCTGCAAAACGGTCGACCTGACGCAGGGATTTGAAGCCGGTCATCCAGGCACCCACGACGCCGAGCGTGCAGACACCGCCCATGATCGCGGCGGGGATCGCACCAATCAGCGACGCACTGGTGCCTGCGCGAAATTCGCCCAACTCGTTTGAAGAGCCGATGAATAGCATGTTCACTGCGTTGACTCGGCCGCGCATGTTGTCCGGTGTAGAAAACTGCACCAGCGCTGAGCGAATGTACACGCTGACCATGTCTGCGGCCCCGGCGATCAGAAGCGCCAGGCATGACAGCCAGAACAGCGTAGACAGGGCGAACACCAGATTCGCCACACCGAACAGCCCAACCGCAATGAACATGGTCATGCCGACGTTGCGGTCTAGCGGACGCAGGCTCAGGTATATGCCCGTTGCCAGTTCGCCTAGGCTCATTGACGCGCGCAGCATGCCCAGCCCCTGGGGGCCGAGGTGCAGCACTTCGTGGGCATAGATCGGCAGCAGTGCCACCACGCCGCCCAGCAGTACGGCAAACAGGTCCAGCGAGATGGTGCCGAGAATGATCGGGCGTGAGCGGATGAAGGCGATCCCCGCAGTGAAGCGGCCCCAGGCGCTGTCGCCCAGATCCACCGGCTTGCCGGCATACGGTGTCGCGACCCTTGCCAGCAGGAGGATCCCGGCGATAAATGCCGCCACGCACACCGAATACGTCAGTTCTGCACCGCCCAACCAGTAGAGGTAGCCGCCAATCAGCGGACCGCCAACGGTGGAGCAGCGCATGATCACGCTGTTGGTGGCAATCGCCGAGGCAAGTTGCTCACGCGGCACGATTTGCGGCAGCAGGCTTTGCAGGGCCGGGCCTGTGAAGGCTCGGGCGCAACCGTACAGCATCAGCGCGCCGTAGATCAGCCTCAGGTCCTGCAGGTTCATGGCCGAGAAAACCAACAGGATAATGCCGCAGACCGCTTGCACGCCCCAACTGATCATCAGGATGACCTTGCGGTTGTAGCGGTCGATCAGATCGCCCGCAGGCATCAGCAACAGCAGCATGGGGATGAACTGGGCAAGCCCGACATACGCCAGCGCCATAGGCTCTCGGGTCATGTCATAGACCTGCCAGGCGACGACCACGGCCTGAATCTGCATGGCGAACACCGCCATCAGGCGCGACAGGATGAAACTGACGAAGCCAGGCTGACTGGACAGTTTGATAGAGGTTGAAGCGGCGGGAGATTCAGAGCTCAAGACAGACTTCCATCGAAGCAGTGTATTCGCGTTACGGGTTATACCTTAGCTTATAGATAGGAGGCTAATGAAAAAGCTGACAGTTTCTTCGGCGGATTCACATGTTCGTTGCTGAACATTCCCACGCTCTGCGTCCACTGTTGATGTGACGCAGAGCGTCACGGGCTGCAGGCCCACGCGGAGCATGGGCATGATTGGCGTGCGGGAGATCACTGATCTGAAGCGCAGTCTTAACGCCTGACCAGTAGCACACCCGATTCCATGTGGTGGGTGTACGGGAACTGGTCAAACAGGGCGCATCGCTCGATCTTGTGGGTGTCTTGCAACTGGGCGATGTTGGCCGCCAGGGTTTCAGGGTTGCAGGAGATGTACAGGATGCGCTCGAAGCGGCGGGTCAGTTCGCAGGTGTCTGCGTCCATACCTGCACGCGGCGGGTCGACGAACACGCTGCCGAACTCATAGCTTTTGAGGTCTACGCCGTGCAGGCGACGGAACGGGCGAACCTCGTTCAGCGCCTGGGTCAGCTCTTCAGCCGACAGGCGCACGAGCGTGATGTTATCGACGCCGTTGTCTTCCAGATTGCTCAGTGCCGCGTTGACCGATGTCTTGCTGATTTCAGTCGCCAGCACCTTGCGCACCCGAGTAGCCAGGGGCAGGGTGAAGTTGCCGTTGCCGCAATACAGCTCCAGCAGATCGTCACTGCGCTCGCCCAAGGCGTCGTACGCCCAGTTGAGCATCTTCTGATTCACCGTACCGTTGGGCTGGGTAAAGGCGCCTTCCGGCTGGCGATAGCTGAAGGTGCGTCCTGCAACGTCGAGCTTCTCGGTCACGTAATCATGACCGATCACCAGACGCTGGCCTTTGGAGCGGCCAATCAGGCTCACCTTCAGTTCAGCTGCCAGCACTTCGGCCTCGGCCTGCCAGGCATCGTCCAGTGGGCGGTGATAGCACATGGTAATCATCGCATCGCCTGCCAGCGTGGTCAGGAAGTCCACCTGGAACAGCTTGTGGTTCAGCGTCGGGCTGGCCTCCCAGCGCTCGCGCAGCACCGGCATCAGCGCATTGATACGCTCGCTGGCAATCGGCAGGCCGTCGAGCAGGATCGGCGTCTTGTTATCGCCCGGGGCGAACATCGCGTAAAAACGCTTCTGGTCCTCGCGCCACAGGCGGAACTCGGCCCGCAGGCGGTAATGCTCGCGCGGCGAGTCGAACACTTGAGGCTCGGGCGCATCGAAGGGCGCGAGCAGTTCGCGCAGGCGTACGGTCTTTTCTTCGAGCTGACGGTCGTAGCTCGCGGGATCGAAAGGAACACTCATGCGTTGAACCAGCCCAGCTTGATCACGAACAGGATCGACAGGATCACCAGCGCAGCATTCAGCTCACGGCCGCGACCCGACAGCAGCTTGATCGCTGTCCAGGAAATGAAACCAAAGGCGATGCCGTTGGCGATGGAATAGGTGAACGGCATCGCCAGCGTGGTAATGACCACAGGCGCCGCGACGGTGACGTCATCCCAGTCGATTTCGGCCATGCCGGAGGCCATCAGCACGGCAACGAACAGCAGGGCGGGCGCGGTGGCGAAAATAGGCACGCTGCTGGCCAGTGGCGCAAAGAACAACGCCAGCAGAAACAGCACGGCAACGACAATGGCCGTCAGCCCGGTACGTCCGCCGGCACTGACACCCGCCGCAGATTCGATGTAGCTGGTGGTTGTCGAAGTCCCCAGCAGCGAGCCGGCCATTGCCGCCGTGCTGTCAGCGATCAGCGCACGGCCCATTTTCGGCATGTGGCCGTCCTTGCCCATCAGTCCGGCGCGTTTGGCGACGCCAATCAGGGTGCCGGAATTGTCGAAGATGTCCACGAACAGGAAGGCGAAGATGATGCTGACCAGACCCACGTCCAGCGCGCCCATGATGTCCAGTTGCAGGAAGGTCGGTGCCAGCGACGGTGGCATCGATACCACCCCGCCGAACTGGCTGAAACCCAGCGCAATCGAGGCAATCGTGACCGAGAGAATGCCGATCAGCACAGCGCCCTTCACTTTGAGCTTGTCCAGCGCAACGATCAGAAAGAAGCCCAGCGTCGCCAGAATCGGTGCGGGCTGCTTGAGGTCGCCCATGCCGATCATGGTGGCCTTGTTGCTGACCACGATCCCGGCGTTTTGCAGGGCGATCAGCGCCAGGAACAGGCCGATACCGGCCGCAATGGCCGAGCGCAGGGGGAGGGGGATGCTGTTGATGATCCATTCACGGATACGAAAGATCGACAGCAGAAAGAACATTACCGCCGACAGGAACACTGCCCCCAACGCTACCTGCCAAGTGTGGCCCATGTGCAGGACCACGGTGTAGGTAAAGAAGGCGTTCAGGCCCATGCCTGGTGCCAGGGCGATCGGGTAGTTGGCGATCAGGCCCATCACGGCCGAGCCAATGGCGGCGGCCAGGCAGGTCGCGACGAACAGCGCGCCCTTGTCCATGCCGGTTTCGCCGAGGATGCTCGGGTTGACGAACAGGATGTATGCCATCGCCAGGAACGTCGTGACGCCCGCGAGAATCTCGGTCCTCACGTTGGTGTTGTGTGCCTTGAGTTGAAACAGCCTTTCCAGCATGTCTGGCTCCCCGTGACGCGGGCTGCGTCGTGAATGATTCGACTCCAACAGCAAAGCACAGGCCGCCTTGGCAGTCCGTGGATTATTGCGGGTCGGAAAAAGCCGCGCATCATACCAGCAGCCAATCACGATAGGTGTTCATGGATGACGGCTTTTGGATGATCCGCACGCTTGTCCAACACAGCCCAGAAACCCTGAACGTTGCAAATCGTGGGAAGTCGTACCCCTAAGACGCATAAAAATGCGCTGAACGAGTACCTACCGTGAGGTTTCCATGAATGCTCCGAACCAGCACCCGAAAGACGTCGCAGGCCATGCGATTTCTTTGACCCTCAATGGGCAACTGCGTCAACTCGATGTGCAGCCCTGGACCACCTTGCTTGACCTGCTGCGCGACCGGCTCGATCTGGTCGGCACCAAGAAAGGTTGCGACCACGGTCAATGCGGTGCTTGCACCGTACTGCGCGACGGCAAACGGATCAATGCCTGCCTAACGCTGGCGATCATGTGCGACGGTGCCGAACTGACCACGATCGAAGGCCTTGCCGATGGGGAGCAGTTGCACCCGATGCAACAGGCCTTCATCAAGCACGACGCTTTCCAGTGCGGTTATTGCACGCCAGGGCAGATCTGCTCGGCGGTCGGCCTTGCCAATGAAGGTCGCGCCAGCACCCGTGCCCAGATTCAGGAACTGATGAGCGGTAACCTGTGCCGCTGCGGTGCCTACAGCAACATCCTGGCAGCGGTTGAAGAAGCCTTGCCGCAATTTCACGATGCGACTCAGACGCAAAAGCAGAAGGTGAGCCTATGAATCCGTTCACCTACAGCAAACCTGCCGATATCAGCGCCGCGATCAATCTGAGCGGTCCGGCCACGCGTTTCATTGCGGGCGGCACCAACCTGCTCGATTTGATGAAAGAGAACGTCGCGCGTCCCGAGCATCTGATCGACATCAACGACCTGCCGCTCAAAGATGTTACCGAGACATCCTCTGGCGGCTTGATGATCGGCGCACTGGTCAGCAACGCCGACCTGGCCTGGCACCCATTGGTTGAGGCGCGTTATCCGCTGCTGAGCCAGGCTTTGCTGGCAGGCGCATCGCCGCAGCTGCGCAATATGGCCAGCACCGGCGGCAATCTGTTGCAGCGTACTCGCTGCTACTACTTCTACGACGCCAGCGTCCCGTGCAACAAGCGCGAGCCGGGCAGTGGTTGTCCAGCCAAAGATGGCCTGAATCGTATTCACGCCATCTTCGGCGCCAGCGACGACTGCGTCGCGACGCACCCGTCTGACATGTGTGTGGCAATGGCTGCACTGGAAGCGGTGGTGCATGTCGAAGGGCGTGCCGGTCGTCGAACCATCGAATTCGCTGACTTCCATCGCTTGCCGGGTGACGCGCCGCAGCGCGACAACCAATTGGCCGACGATGAACTGATCACGGCCATTGAACTGCCTGCCGAGCGCTTCACCGGCCACAGCGCTTACCTGAAAGTCCGTGATCGTGCGTCTTATGCTTTTGCACTGGTTTCTGTCGCCGCTGCACTGGAGCTGAACGGGGACGTGGTCAGCGATGCACGGCTGGTGTTGGGCGGCGTTGCCCATAAGCCTTGGCGCGACAAAGAGGTCGAGCGCTTGCTGATCGGCAAACCTGCTACTCGCGAGCATTTCGCTGCCGCAGCGGACGCCATGCTGGCCGATGCGCAGCCCCTTGCTCACAACGCTTTCAAGGTCAAGCTGGCACGCCGGGCGATCATCCGCGCCTTGAGCGACGCGGCGCTGGGAGGTACTGCCCGATGAATGTTCACTTTTCCCCGATGGGCAAGCCCGTTGACCGCGTCGACGGCAAACTGAAAGTCACCGGTGGCGCACGTTATGCCGGTGAATACCCGGAAGACGGCCTGCTGTTCGGCAGCGTGGTGTCCAGCACCATCGCCAATGGTCGGGTCCTGAGTATCGACACGTCCGAGGCATTGAAGGTGCCGGGCGTGGTCGCGATTCTCGATCACACCAATCGTCCGTCGCTGGCCAGCTATGACGAAAACTACGAAGACGCCGACTCGGCGGACGGTTCTCCGTTTCGTCCGCTGTATAACGATAACGTGCTCTACAGCGGTCAACCGTTGGCACTGGTCGTGGCTGAATCACTGGAAATGGCGCGGCATGCCGGCTCGTTGATCCGTATCGAGTACGCTCAGCAGGCGCACCAGACCGACTTGCAGGCTGAAATCGGCCAGGCTCACGACGTATCGTCCAGTCTGCCCAAGCCGCGTGGCAACTTCGAGGCGGAACTGGCCAGTTCCGCGCTCAGTGTCGACGTGACCTACAACACGCCCTGCGAATATCACAATCCAATGGAACCGCACGCGTCTACCGTCCTGTATCAGGCCGATGGCAGTCTGCAGATCCACGACAAGACCCAGGGCACGCAAAACTGCCAGGACTACCTGCACAAAGTCTTCGGCCTGGAAAAGGACAAGGTCCGCGTGTTGGCTGCTTTTGTCGGCGGCGCGTTCGGTTCTGGTTTGCGTCCGCAGTATCAGTTGCCGCTGGCCGTGATGGCGGCGCTGCACCTCAAGCGTTCTGTACGTGTGACGCTGACCCGCCAGCAGATGTTCACCTTCGGCTATCGCCCACGCACCGTGCAGCGTTTGCGCCTCGGCGCGGCCGCCAACGGTCGTTTGTTGGCCATTGGACACGAAGCCATTGGCCAGACGTCGCGCTTCGAAGACTTCACTGAGCATGTCGTGGAATGGAGCGGAATGCTTTATCAATGCGACAACGTCCAGTTGACCTACAAGCTGGTGCCCCTGGACGTCTACACACCGCTGGACATGCGTGCGCCGGGCGCGGCGTTGGGCATGATAGGCCTGGAATGCGCAATGGATGAGCTGGCCTGTGCGCTGGCCATCGACCCGGTACGTCTGCGTCTGACCAACTTCGCCGAGCGCAATGGCAACGAGGACAAGCCGTATTCCAGCAAGGAACTGCGCGAGTGTTACGCACAGGGCGCTGAGCGCTTTGGCTGGGACCGTCGTAACCCGGAGCCCCGCAGCATGCGCGAAGGTCGCCAACTGGTGGGCTGGGGCATGGCCGGTGGTGTCTGGGAAGCGATGCAGATGAAAGCCAGTGCCAAGGCGCGTCTCGGCTCCGACGGCAAGCTGGTGGTCAGCAGTGCAACCACTGACATCGGCACTGGCACTTACACCGTCATGACCCAGATCGCGGCCGAAACCCTGGGGATGGCGGTGGAAGACGTTACCTTCCTATTGGGCGACTCTTCTTTGCCGACGGCACCGCTGCAAGGTGGCTCATTCACGGTGTCTTCGGTCGGCACAGCGGTGCAGCAGGCTTGTCAGGCCTTGCAGCGTCAGGTGCTTGAAGTCGCGAAGGGCATGTATCCGCAGTACGCCTCGGCGACGCCGGATCAGGTGCGCTTCGAATCGGGCAACCTTTACCTGGGCGATCAAGCCGTTTCGATGGCTGAACTGGCGGCTGCTCAAGCGGGTGGCGGGATCGAAGTTCAGGTCGATGCCGAGCCGGACAAGAAGCGCGAAGCCTACGCAGCGGCCACGCATTCGGCAGTGTTTGTTGAAGTGCTGGTGGATGAGGACTTGGGCACCATCAAGGTGAGCCGCGTGGTCAGCGCCATTGCGGCAGGTCGTGTGGTCAACCCCAAGATGGCGCGCAGCCAGATTCTCGGCGGTGTGGTGTGGGGCATGGGTATGGCCTTGCAGGAAGAGGCAATGGTCGACCACGGTCTGGGACGGCCTATGAATCACAGCCTGGCCGAGTATCACATCCCGGTTAACGCTGATATCGGCGACATCGACGTGATTTTTGTCGAGGAACACGACGAAATCGTCAACGCGCTGGGCTCCAAAGGTGTCGGCGAGATCGGTATCGTAGGCGTGCCTGCGGCGATTGCCAATGCCATCTATCACGCCACCGGCAAACGGATCCGCGAGTTCCCGATCACGCTGGATAAGCTGTTGTAACGCCTAAGGCTCAAGCCCCTTGCGTGGGAGCGAGCTCGCGAAGACGGCCAGACAGACGCTAGATCTTGAGCGTGCATGCTGGTCTATTCGTGAGCAGGCTCACTCCCAGGGGGGTTGTGTCAGTCAGCCCGGACGCGGAGCGCACTCTGAGGCATCCACGTGGGTAGCACGAGACGCGATCAGAACGGCTTTTGCCCAGGTGAGACATCCCGCCACGCGACAAAAGACCACACAGCCTAAGTGGCTGAATGGGACTACTCTTTAACTGTCGGTTGACCCGTGTCATTGCACGATGACGATTGATGTGAGCCAACCCGCCAGTCCCTGCGAATGTCATCAGAACAAATAGAAATACAAGCACTCCATAACCGTGGGGCATTCACTGTTGGTTCGCCGCCAGCAGCCGGTATCACCTGAGAGAGAGGATCAATTATGTTCGGTTTGGAGGCTATCGATCTCGCCCGAATTCAGTTCGCATTCACGATTTCGTTTCACATCCTGTTCCCTGCCATCACCATCGGTCTGGCAAGTTACCTGGCTGTACTCGAAGGCTTGTGGCTGAAGACCCGCGAAGATGTGTATCGCGACCTGTACCACTTCTGGTCCAAGATCTTTGCCGTCAACTTCGGCATGGGGGTGGTTTCCGGTCTGGTCATGTCCTATCAGTTCGGCACCAACTGGAGCCGCTTCTCGGACTTCGCCGGTGCGGTCACAGGACCGTTGCTGACGTACGAAGTGTTGACAGCGTTCTTCCTTGAGGCCGGCTTCCTGGGAGTGATGCTGTTCGGCTGGAACCGCGTCGGGCGCAAACTGCACTTTTTCTCCACGGTAATGGTCGCCATCGGCACCCTGATTTCCACGTTCTGGATTCTGTCGTCCAACAGCTGGATGCAGACCCCGCAGGGTTTCGAAATCATCGACGGTCGTGTGATCCCGACCGACTGGTTCGCCGTCGTATTCAACCCGTCGTTCCCGTATCGCCTGACACACATGGCAATTGCCGCCTTCGTCGCGACGGCGTTTTTTGTGGGCTCGTCGGCGGCCTGGCACCTGCTGCGCGGTCGTGACACGCCAGCGGTGCGCAAGATGCTCTCGATGGCGATGTGGATGGCACTGATCGTGGCGCCGATTCAGGCCGTCGTGGGTGACTTCCACGGTCTGAATACGCTCAAGCATCAGCCAGCCAAGATTGCGGCCATCGAAGGCCACTGGGAAAACGTCGGTGACGAACCGACCCCGCTGATCCTGTTCGGTATTCCCGACATGAAGGAAGAGCGCACCAAGTACGCGGTAGAAATTCCGTACCTGGGCAGCCTGATCCTGACCCACAGCCTGGACAAACAGGTCCCGGCGTTGAAGGAATTCAAACCTGAAGACCGTCCGAATTCGACCATCGTCTTCTGGTCGTTCCGGGTCATGGTGGCGTTGGGCATGCTGATGATCCTGACCGGTCTGTGGAGCCTATGGCTACGTAAGCGTGGCACGCTGTATAACTCGCGTCCGTTCCTGTACCTGGCCTTGTGGATGGGGCCTTCCGGCCTGATCGCGATCCTGGCGGGCTGGTTCACCACCGAAATTGGCCGCCAGCCGTGGGTCGTTTACGGCCTGATGCGCACCGCCGATGCTTCGTCCAACCACAGCTTCGTGCAGATGAGCATCACCCTCGTGTTGTTTGTGGTGGTCTACTTTGTATTGTTCGGCGCAGGTCTGGGCTACATGATGCGCCTGGTGCGCAAAGGTCCCAAAGCGTACGTCGAGCATGTGCCACAAGGTGGTCCCGGTCAGAAACGTACACCGGCCCGTCCGCTCTCTGCCGCCGTTGAGGGCGCAGAAGATGGCGACAACGTTGACGCGCTCGGCAAGGGGAATTAAGTCATGGGTATCGATCTTCCGCTGATCTGGGCCGTCATCATCATCTTCGGCATCATGATGTACGTCGTGATGGACGGCTTTGACCTGGGTATCGGGATCCTCTTCCCGTTCATGAAAGACAGTTCCGACCGCGACGTGATGATGAATACCGTCGCGCCGGTCTGGGACGGTAACGAAACCTGGCTGGTGTTGGGAGGCGCGGCACTGTTCGGCGCGTTCCCGCTGGCCTATTCGGTGGTGCTCTCGGCGTTGTACCTGCCACTGATCTTCATGCTGATGGGCCTTATCTTCCGTGGCGTGGCATTCGAGTTCCGCTTCAAGGCGACCGACGAGAAACGTCACCTGTGGGACAAGGCCTTCATCGGGGGCTCTCTGGCCGCGACGTTCTTTCAGGGCGTGGCGCTGGGCGCGTTCATCGAGGGTATTCCGGTGGCTAATCGTCAGTTTGCAGGCGGCTCACTCGACTGGCTGGCACCGTTCCCGATGTTTTGCGGTCTGGCGCTGATCGTGGCTTACGCACTGCTGGGCTGCACCTGGTTGATCATGAAGACCGAAGGGCCGTTGCAGAAAGCGATGCACGACCTTGCGCGTCCTCTTGCCGTGGCGGTGCTGGTGGTGATGGGCGTGGTCAGCCTATGGACGCCGCTGGCCCACGCCGATATCGCGCATCGCTGGTTCAGCATGCCGAATCTGGTGTGGTTCATGCCCGTGCCGATTCTGGTGCTGGTGACCATGTACGGGCTGTTCAAGGCCGTGGCCCGCAATGCGCATTACACCCCGTTCCTGCTGACCCTGCTGCTGATCTTCCTGGGCTACAGCGGGTTGGGCATCAGCCTGTGGCCGAACATCATCCCGCCGTCGGTTTCGATCTGGGAAGCTGCCGCGCCGCCGCAAAGTCAGGGCTTCATGCTGGTCGGCACCTTGTTCATCATCCCGTTCATTCTGGGATACACCTTCTGGAGCTACTACGTGTTCCGCGGCAAAGTCACCGCAGAAGACGGTTATCACTAGTCCGAACAGAGGAGATTGATCATGTCTGGCAAGAACTCCATGCACGACCCGGACCCGGCGCTGAGCAAGCCGCTCTGGCAACGACTGGCCTGGCTGGCCGGCATCTGGGCGGGCAGTGTGTTTGCGCTGTTTATCGTCGCCAGCCTGATGCGGATGTTCATGAACGCAGCGGGCCTGACGACGCACTGATCGTCACTGAAGCATTCCCACACCGTGTCCACGGACACGTTTACAAACCCTCCGGTTTTGGAGGGTTTTTTTTGCGTTGCGAAAAGACAGGTCGTTACTTGCGGGCTTTCAGAATCACGAACTTGGGGGTTGCCGCGACCTGCTCGACGCCGCGAAACAGGCGGGACAACTTGGTGTGATAACCCAGATGGCGATTGCCGACGATATACAGCGCACCGCCCGTCACCAGCGCTGCACGAGCCTGCTGGAACATGCGCCAGGCCAGAAAGTCGCCCACCACCTGTTGCTGGTGGAAGGGCGGGTTGCACAGCACCACATCCAGCGAGTCAGGTTCTTGACCCGCCAGGCCGTCGGCGGCGCGGATAACCACTTCCCGCTCGCCCAGGCTGGCGCTCCAGTTTTCGACTGCCGACTGCACCGCCATGAACGATTCGTCGACCAGCGTGTACTGCGCTTGCGGGTTGTCCAGTGCGTTGGCAATCGCCAGTACGCCATTGCCGCACCCAAGATCGGCAACCCGCGCCGAGCCCAGATTCTTCGGCAAATAAGGCAGAAACGCTCGAGTGCCAATGTCCAGGCCTTCGCGGCAGAACACGTTGGCATGGTTGAGCAGTTCGATGGCGGGCTCGTCGAGCCTATAGCGTGTGGGGTAGGGCGAGGGGTGGAACTCTTTGATCTGCGGTGTCGCGAACAACAGCCGCGCTTTTTTCACTGCCAGTGAGGCCTGGACCGGACCGACGTACTCCTCCAGCAGATCGCCAGCCGAGCGCGGCAAGTGCTTGATCATCGCTGCCGCTATCACACGAGCGCCGGGAGCCAGTTGGCCTTGCAGGCGGATAAGCTGTTCTTCAAGCAGGGCCAGGGTCTTGGGGACGCGAATCAGCACCCAGTCGAAAGGGCCGCTCAATGGCTCGCTGGCCGGAATCAGCGGCACGCTGTCGTAGGCCATGCCGTTGCGCGTCAGGTTCTTCTCCAGCCCTTGGGCGGCTAGAAACGAGTCGGTGCTGCTGACCACTGAAGCGTGAGGCGCGAGGCTGGCGGCCAGTGCGCCAAAACTGTCATTGAGCACCAGCACCCGGCTCTGCAGATTCAATCCGGTTTCGGCGACGAAGTTGAGCAGGTACTCGTCAGCGGCATCGAATGCCTGTAGCGGCTCATCTTGCTGTTCGGGTTGGCGAATGAGGTCAAGTTGAGCGAAGGGGCTGATGAGCAAGGGCATTGGCAGGGAAACTCTGATGTGTCACGTAAGCCCGTCGATGGACGGGCTCGCTGAGGACGGTGATTTTACGTACTTTTTGCGCTTTGGCACCTGCCCAATGGCGCCCGAACGCAGACTTTGTCAGAACATGCCACTCAGTGCAGCCTGGACCACGGCAGCTGTCTTGTTACACACCCCCATTTTTTGCACGGCGCTGGCCACATGGAAATGGATCGTTCTTTCTTTCAAACATAGAATCAGTGCGATATCACCTGCCGTTTTGCCTTTGGCGGACCATTTGAGCACTTCGATTTCCCTGTTGGTCAGACCGTTGGGGTTTGATGGATGTAAAGAGTTGATTTCCATACTTTTCATGATCGCCTCCATGCCTTTTGATGGCGAGATTCGCTGTGCTTTTATCCAGTCTAGGAAAAATGCCGAGCGAATTTTGCAGAGGGGAAGGCATCCAGACGGATGGGCTGATGGCGTTTATGTATTCAAAAAGGCGTAACTGGCCCGGAGCACCCGTCGCAGGGCGCTTGGGCTGAAATCGGTTAGCAGTACACACGGCTGTAAACGATCGGATCTAGAACTAAATGCTCTAACTTCATCCCGCCTGATTTGGGTAAAACACTACAAACAGCCGGTGTTTCTCAGCCATGTTTTGCGGGACACTGGTGTTCAATGTACTTATTCGGGAGCCCGAGGCGCACCATGACCGTCAGCGAAGACAAGTTCACCCGGCAAACGCTTCAGCGTGTCACGCCGCTGACCCCCAATCTGTTCACCTTACGGACAACGCGTGACCCCGGCTTTCGTTTTCGTGCAGGCCAGTTCGCCCGGCTAGGGGTCACCAAGACCGATGGCACGACGGTATGGCGTGCGTACTCGATGGTGTCTTCACCCTACGACGAGTTCCTGGAGTTCTTTTCCATCGTGGTCCCTGAAGGCGAGTTCACCAGCGAACTGAGCCGCCTGCGTGAAGGCGACAGCCTGATGGTCGAGAAACAGGCGTTCGGTTATCTGACACTGGACCGGTTCGTCGACGGCCACGACCTGTGGCTGTTGTCGACAGGGACTGGCGTTGCGCCTTTTCTATCGATTCTTCAGGACTTCGAGGTGTGGGAGAAGTTTGAGCGTGTGATTCTGGTGTACAGCGTGCGCGAGTCCAAAGAGCTGGCGTATCAGGCGTTGATTGGCGAACTGATGCAGCGCGACTACCTGGCCGAGTACGCCCACAAATTCCTGTTTCTGCCGGTCGTCACCCGTGAGCAGCATCCGGGTGCTTTGAATGGACGCATCACGACGCTGATCGAAAATGGTGAGCTGGAGCGTGCGGCGGGCATTGCCCTGACGCCTGAGCATTCGCGGGTTATGTTGTGCGGCAACCCGCAAATGATCGACGACACCCGCGCGGCACTCAAACAACGCGACATGCGCCTGAGCCTGTCACGCAAACCAGGGCAGATTGCTGTGGAAACCTACTGGTAGAGACCGGACCGTGGGAGCGGGCGTGTCCGCGAAGGCTCTGTTCCAGCCACTCCATCGCTAGTGGCTGGAAGGCCCATTCGTGAGCACGCTCACTCCCACGGTGCTGTGTCACACGACACACAAAGGCACCTCACAACGGGCGTGCAGGGTCCACGGTGATTGGCGCGGCTGGTTTGTTCTGCTCTTTGAGCAGGTCGCGAATCTCACCCAGCAACACTTCTTCTTTCGACGGTGTGGGTGGAAGGGTTGGCGCTTTGGCTTCTTCGCGTTTCAGGCGGTTGATGGCTTTCACGCCCATGAAGATCGCGAATGCCACGATGATGAAGTCGATGACCGTCTGAATGAATTTGCCGTAGGCCAGCAGCACGGCCGGGGTGGCCCCGTCGGCAGCCCGCAGGGTGACGGCCAGGTCGCTGAAGTCCACGCCACCGATCAACAGACCCAGCGGCGGCATGATGACATCGCCGACGAACGATGAAACGATTTTGCCGAATGCCGCGCCAATGATGATACCGACGGCCATATCGACCACGTTACCTTTGACCGCGAAGGCCTTGAACTCGCTCAGTACGCTCATGGGTAATTCCTTGTTACAGATAATGAGGACCGGTGCAGTGTAATCCACTTGCACTGCTGTTGCCCGATGGACGTTCAATCGACCGGGCCAAGGCCTGGAAGTTTTATCGGGTCGTGAAAACCGGGTCCCGATCCGCAATCAACCGGCGCTGCAAACCTGCGTTATCATGTGCGCTTTTACGACTGGGGTTGTCATGGCCAAGGCCAAACGCTTGTACGGCTGCACAGAATGCGGCGCGACGTTTCCCAAATGGGCGGGCCAGTGCAGCGATTGCGGCGCCTGGAATACCCTTGTCGAAACCATGATTGAGAGCGGCGCTGCGGCGCCGCCGAGTGGCCGTGCAGGCTGGACCGGCGCGCAGGCGCAGATCAAGACGCTCGCCGAGGTCAGTGTCGAGGAAATTCCTCGTTTCTCCACCAACTCCGCCGAGCTGGACCGCGTGTTGGGCGGCGGCCTGGTTGACGGCTCCGTGGTGTTGATTGGCGGCGATCCGGGCATCGGCAAGTCCACGATCCTGTTGCAGACACTGTGCAACATCGCCCAGCGCATGCCCGCGTTGTACGTGACCGGCGAAGAATCCCAGCAGCAGGTCGCCATGCGCGCCCGCCGTCTTGGGCTGCCCCAGGACAAACTGCGGGTCATGACCGAAACCTGCATCGAATCCATCATCGCCACGGCCCGAGTCGAGCAGCCCAAGGTGATGGTGATCGACTCCATCCAGACGATCTTTACCGAACAACTGCAATCGGCTCCCGGCGGCGTGGCGCAGGTGCGCGAGAGTGCCGCGTTACTGGTGCGCTACGCCAAGCAAAGCGGTACGGCCATCTTTCTGGTCGGCCACGTCACCAAGGAAGGCGCGCTGGCCGGGCCTCGGGTGCTGGAACACATGGTCGATACCGTGCTGTATTTCGAAGGGGAGTCCGATGGACGCCTGCGCCTGCTTCGGGCGGTGAAGAACCGCTTCGGCGCAGTCAACGAACTGGGCGTGTTCGGCATGACCGACAAGGGCTTGAAGGAAGTCTCCAACCCCTCGGCGATCTTTCTGACTCGTGCTCAGGAAGAAGTTCCTGGCAGCGTGGTCATGGCCACGTGGGAAGGCACGCGGCCAATGCTGGTCGAAGTTCAGGCGCTGGTCGACGATAGTCACATGTCCAACCCGCGCCGGGTCACGTTGGGTCTGGATCAGAACCGACTGGCGATGCTGCTGGCGGTTCTGCACCGGCACGGCGGAATCCCGACCCACGATCAGGACGTGTTTCTCAACGTGGTAGGCGGTGTGAAGGTGCTGGAAACCGCGTCCGACCTGGCCTTGATGGCAGCGGTCATGTCCAGCCTGCGCAACCGGCCGTTGCCTCATGATCTGCTGGTGTTTGGCGAGGTCGGGCTTTCAGGTGAGGTGAGGCCTGTGCCCAGCGGGCAGGAGCGTCTCAAGGAAGCGTTCAAACATGGCTTCAAACGCGCCATTGTGCCGAAGGCCAATGCACCGAAGGAAGCGCCTCCAGGGTTTCAGATCATCGCCGTCACGCGCCTTGAGCAGGCACTGGATGCGCTGTTCGAGTAACCGGCGCTAGATTTCGATCAGCGCCGCCAGTTCGCGATCCAGTTCTTCCTCATCCCCCAGGTTCAGTTCGATCAGCCGCTTCAAGTGGCTGATCGACTGCAACCCGATGTGCCGACAGACAAACCCCAGTTGCCGATTGTTGTCGTGGGTCAGGTGCACATCCATTTTCACGTACACATCCGGGCTCAAGTGGATGTCGACCAGAAAGTCCTGCGCAGGGTCGCCCGTCCAGGGTTCGGGCCGCTCAATGAGCAGGCCTTTGAGCGACAGGTCGACCAACTGCACTTTCCAGCTTTTTTCGCCCTGCGTCAGGTCAGTCTTGGCGTCGAAGGCGATACGTTTGAAACGTCGGCGATCTGCGTGTGAGTCGGTCATCGAGTGAGCTCTCTTGTTGCGGCATTCCGTGGGCCAGGGGCACGAGTGTTGGCTGTTCTATAAGACTGTTCATGCACGATAGACCTGAAAGGGGTTGCCGGACAGATGGCGGTCGCAGTTTTCTTGCCTATGTGCCAACAAACCCGTCTGCCGCGCTCTATGCCGGGTATCTGCCTTAATCGATCAAAAACCGGTCTAGACCATCGTGGGGGGTGGCCTTTCGCTGCGACGGCGCTAAACTCGCATGGCTTGCCTTCTAGTCAACTCTGCTGGAATAAAAAATGAAAAATAATAATAGTCTGATGCGCCATGTTCCCTGGCTCATCGTCGCAATTGTTGGGGCATGTGCTCTGGGGGTCGTGGCCTTGCGCCGCGGTGAGGCGATCAACGCCTTATGGATAGTGGTCGCTGCGGTTGCCATCTATCTGGTTGCTTATCGTTACTACAGTCTTTTCATTGCCAACCACGTTATGCAACTTGACCCGCTGCGCGCAACGCCAGCCGTGGTCAACAACGATGGTCTGGACTATGTACCCACCAACAAACACATTCTTTTCGGTCACCACTTTGCGGCCATCGCTGGCGCAGGTCCGCTCGTCGGGCCGGTACTGGCGGCGCAGATGGGCTATCTGCCCGGTACGCTGTGGCTGATCGCAGGTGTGGTTCTGGCCGGTGCGGTGCAGGACTTCATGATCCTGTTCCTCTCCACACGCCGTAATGGCCGCTCGCTGGGCGATATGGTGCGCGAGGAAATGGGCCGGATTCCTGGCACCATCGCCTTGTTCGGCTGCTTCCTGATCATGATCATCATCCTCGCGGTGCTGGCATTGATCGTGGTCAAAGCGCTCGCCGAAAGCCCGTGGGGCATGTTCACCGTCATGGCGACCATCCCGATTGCGATGTTCATGGGCGTCTACATGCGCTACATCCGCCCGGGCCGCATTGGTGAAATCTCCATTGTTGGCGTGATTCTGCTGCTGGCCTCGATCTGGATCGGCGGCCTGGTTGCAGCCGATCCGACCTGGGGTCCGGCGTTCACCTTCACCGGCGTGCAGATCACCTGGATGCTGGTGGGCTACGGTTTCGTCGCGGCGATGCTGCCGGTCTGGCTGCTGCTGGCCCCGCGTGACTACCTGTCGACCTTCCTGAAAATCGGCACCATCCTGGCTTTGGCGATCGGCATCCTGATTCTGGCACCTGAGCTGAAAATGCCTGCCCTGACCCAGTTCACCAATGGCACAGGTCCGGTCTGGAAAGGCGCACTGTTCCCGTTCCTGTTCATCACCATCGCCTGCGGTGCGGTGTCGGGTTTCCATGCGCTGATCTCTTCGGGCACCACGCCCAAGCTGCTGGATAACGAGAAGAACGCCCGTTACATCGGTTACGGCGGCATGCTGATGGAGTCCTTCGTGGCCATCATGGCGATGGTCGCCGCTTCGGTGATCGAGCCGGGCGTGTACTTCGCCATGAACAGCCCGGCGGCTGTGGTCGGCAGTGACGTGGTCACCGTGGCACAAACGGTCACCAGCTGGGGCTTCACCATCACGCCTGAACAGTTGACGGCAGTGGCCAAGGACATCGGCGAGAACACCGTTCTGGCCCGTGCCGGTGGTGCACCGACGCTGGCGGTGGGGATCGCGCAGATCCTGCATCAGGTGTTGCCGGGTGAAAACACAATGGCCTTCTGGTACCACTTCGCGATTCTGTTCGAAGCGCTGTTCATTCTGACGGCAGTGGACGCCGGTACACGTGCCGGTCGGTTCATGCTGCAGGACTTGCTGGGCAGCTTCGTCCCGGCCCTCAAGCGCACTGAGTCCTGGACTGCCAACGCCATCGGCACCGGGGGGTGCGTGGCACTGTGGGGTTATCTGCTGTATCAAGGCGTGATCGATCCACTGGGCGGCATCAACACGCTGTGGCCGCTGTTCGGTATCTCCAACCAGATGCTGGCCGGTATCGCGCTGATGCTCGCAAGCGTCGTGCTGATCAAGATGAAGCGCCAGCGCTACGTCTGGGTCACCATGCTGCCAGCGACCTGGCTGCTGATCTGCACCGTGACGGCTGGCCTGATCAAACTGTTCGACTCCAACCCTGCGGTCGGCTTCCTGGCACTCGCCAAGAAGTACAGCGCAGCAGCGGACGCCGGTCAGATTCTGGCTCCAGCCAAGACAATGGATCAGATGCAGCACGTGATCTTCAACGCCTACACCAACGCAGGCCTGACCATACTGTTTCTGTTCGTGGTATTCAGCATCCTGTTCTACGCGCTGAAAGTCGGCATCGCCGCCTGGGGCAAGAAGGAGCGTACCGACAAGGAATCTCCGTTCCAGGCCATGCCGCCAGCGTCGCAGGTGTGATGATGGTCAACCACAGAGGATTTGCCCATGTTCAATGACCTGAGTCGCCTCGGGAAATACCTCGGTCAGGCCGCGCGTCTGATGGTGGGCATGCCGGACTACGACACCTACGTCGAGCACATGCAGACCACGCACCCGGACAAGCCGATGATGACCTACGAGCAGTTCTTTCGGGAGCGGCAAGAGGCGCGTTACGGCGCAAAGGGCGGTCCGAAGTGCTGCTGATCCTCTGATCTGCGGTATCGTTTGACCCGACGCGCCACAGGCTGCTACCTGTGGCGCGTTTTCATTTCAGCCCACTTGCACCTGTCTGGAGCCTTATGAGCGAGTTGCAACCTATCCCCGTTACCGTACTGACCGGCTTTCTGGGCGCAGGCAAGACCACGCTGCTGCGCCATCTGCTCAAGGCCGAGCACGGCCTGAAAATCGCAGTGATCGAGAACGAGTTCAGCGATGCCGGTATCGACAGCCAGTTGCTGGGCACCGACCCCGTGCAAGTCATGACGCTGTCCAACGGCTGCGTCTGCTGCACCATCCACACCGACCTGACCAAAGCGCTGTACCTGCTGCTCGAACGACTGGACAGCGGCGAGATCGCGTTCGACCGGCTGGTGATCGAATGCACCGGCCTGGCCGATCCCGCACCGGTTGCCCAGACTTTTTTCATCGACGAAGAGCTGCGCGAGCGTTACATCCTCGACGGCATCATCACCCTTGTCGATGCGGCTCACGCGGACACCCACCTGACCCAGACCATCGCCCAGGCGCAGATCGGCTTTGCTGACCGCCTGCTGGTGAGCAAGCGTGATCTGGTAGACGACGCAGCCTTCGAAGCCCTCAGTGCGCGCCTGACTCGCATCAACCGCCGCGCGCCGATCCGTATCGTCGAACACGGCAAGATCGATCTGGCGGAATTGCTCGATGTACGCGGCTTCAACCTCAACGCTGACCTGGGAGGCGGTATGGTCCTGCGTCCGCTGGCGCCGGTCGGCAACTCTGGCGACCGCATCACCAGCCTTGTGCTGCGTAGCGATCAACCGCTGGACCTGGACCGGCTCAGCGAATTCATGAATGAATTGCTGGAAGACCACGGCAAACAACTGCTGCGCTACAAAGGCGTGCTCAACATCGCGGGCGAAGACCGGCGCATGGTGTTTCAAGGCGTGCTCAAGCTCTACGGCTTCGACTGGGACACCGAATGGGCTGAAGGCGAGCCGCGTGAAAGCGTGATCGTGTTCATTGCCGATGAGTTGCCGGAGGAGAAGATTCGGGCGGGGTTCGAGGCAATGGTGGGTTGAGGCGCCTCCAGGTACATACCGGCCTTGAGTTCCTCTCAAGACCGGTCTCTTCTTTCGCTCAGCATGTACGCCGTCAGAGCCAGTACTGAAAGTGCGATGCAGGCCAGTGTGAAAGGTGCGGGAACGCCCTTCGGCAATACGCTCGCGATCAATGCACAGCAGGCGGCCGTTGCTTGATGAGTGAAACCGATCAACCCACTGACCGATAGCGCTCTCAGCAAATAGGCACAATTGATGTACCAGCCCACCCAGCCATATTCCAAGACTGTACAGTTGAAGTGCAATTGAAAGATAGCGGGCGCGCTTGCACCGGAAAGGACAATCACTCCATAGTTCAGTACATCCGCAAGCACCGGACTCATGAGTCGGACGTTTCGAATCAGCACCCTATACGAATAGTTTGGTCGAAAGCCCCCTCCTTTGGGCACGGTAACTTTTACAAGTAGCCAGACTGAAATTATCGAGAGCTCGCTCAACACTGCGCTCGTGGCAAAAATCGGTCTCCAGTCCCAATAGAACCCAGTACCGCGTCCGTAAACTGCGCCATACCCAGTGACAAAGCTCAGCACTAAAGCAGGCCCTGACACGCCTTGGTGCTGAAAAAACTAAGATATCAACCGCTTGATTCGTGGGTGCCTACCCCAAGGGAAGGGTTCTTTGAGGCTCAGCTAGAAGGACTGATGCCATTTTTATCGTATGAGTGTGAGTCTCAATAACCTATTTGGGTTCTAAATATTCGATGAAAAGATAATTTAGAAGGTGGAGGTGTAGTGAGATGTCAGCTTAAAATTAGTTGTGTCGCAATCAAATTCTGCAATCACCTAACAAAGAGGCAGCCTGGCAGCGTACATGCACACGGCGCTGGCTACCATTCTCGCATTTATGGGGTGGTTACTTTAAATCTGATTTCTCAAATTGCAGTCCCTCTGTTTGTACCGGGCTTTACAATAAGCAAATCATCCATTTCTCTGCGTCTACATCTCATTAAAAAAACGAGCGCAGCTTCAAGATCTTTTCTAAAGAGTTCGTACTTGGTTTTGTCTATTTCATAATATTCTTCATAATCGACCATGCCATTACTCACTGGAATCGAAACATAAAAACGTCCTGAAGTCTCCTCAATACCTACTGAGAACATATGTTTTTTGCTGACGAAAACATTGTTAAATATCATCGATCCTTCTAAAATAATGGGGTGGTGTTAAACATTTTAGCAGCAATTGCTCCCGCATATGCAGAGGGTAGATGTTTTTTTAGGAGCCGGCCTGGCACCTTTCGGTATCGCAAAATATCATTCGAGGTAAACCAGACTTAAATATTGAGGGATCGTGTTCAATCTTATGCGGTTTTTGCTCAGGAGGCTCTTGCTGCTCTTGCTGCTCTTGCTGCTCTTGCTGCTCTTGCTGCTCTTGCTGCTCTTGCTTCTGCAAAGGCTTTGGCTCATTAACCTGCAGTTCGGGTTGAGCCAACAACTTTAACTCATTACGCGCTAGCCAATTAGCGAACGGCTTGTTCGAAATTACAGAGTGGTGTATTAAAAAATAGCAGGGCTCTAACCAAGGATGAAGATAAACGACTTGAATGGGACAGAAGATTTACCAATAAAAAGACCAAAGGGAGGTTCTAGATTTTGGACCCGAGAGCTTAACAGACTTAGGCTTGAAGAGCCTGGAACGAGGAGTTGGACCTCGGACCAAAAGACGGATATATTAGCCAGCAAAACGCGCAAATTTCATGGGGAGTCAATACAGGGCTATCATAAATATAACGCGCTGGGTCACCCGTAAGTGCAAGCGCCCTAATAACATTCGCCCTGCAGCTCGCGCCGAACATTTCGAGCGATGGTATGGCGGAAGCTGGCGAAACGACTCATTTGGCAAGCCGTTGAACGTTGATCGCCCAAAGGACTTTTAATGTCTGTAATAGCTATAGTTATTCACGAGATAAGAATAAAGCCTGCTGTGCTCATTCGATTGCATAGAGCTTTAAATCAGCCCTTGCAGGTACTTAAAGCTCTTTGTCATGAAGGCAACCCTATACTGGAAGTTGAGGTGTTCGAAGGAGACCTTGAAGAAAGATTAAAAACCCTACGTAGGGTATTGAAAGTCATCTCTGATGAAGAGATATCCGCGAGTTTTTATGAAATCCCTTATGGCGAGAAATATGCGGGAAATAAGCATCTTGATAAGCGAGCCGTCACTGCTGATTTTGTAGGTGGTATGCTGGACGCTGTCGATGATGAGTTTGAACGACAGTCTGATAACTAATTTAGATTGCATAGCGATAGGGGTACTTCTCAATTACTATGCTTGGTCGGAAGGCAATGGCAATGGCAATGGC
>NZ_RBTP01000066.1:0-47541 GCF_003702045.1 Pseudomonas viridiflava | reverse complement strand
GCAATGGCAATGGCAATGGCAGAGGTAAGGCATGTCACGCAGTGTTAAAGGCTTGGTCAAGACGCGCCAATATGGCAATAGCAAATTTAGTCCCGTGTGAAAGTATGATGGGGGAGTTTAATTTCGGTACTTAATTACAGTATGCTCTGCAACGGTGTCAAAAAAGCCCCGGCTCTTTCGAGTCGGGGCTTTTAGTTACTGCGTGTCAGACTACTCTGATCAAGCGCCGTAAACCGGCAGCTTGGCGCAGATGGCCTTGACCTTCTCGCGAACCGCATCGATCACGGCTTCGTTGTTCAGGTCAGCCAGGATGTCGCAGATCCAGCCGGCCAGTTCCTTGCACTCTGCTTCCTTGAAGCCGCGAGTGGTCACAGCTGGAGTACCGAAGCGCAGGCCGGAGGTGACGAACGGGGAGCGTGGGTCGTTCGGGACAGAGTTCTTGTTGACGGTGATGAAAGCGCGACCCAGTGCGGCGTCGGCGTCTTTACCGGAGATGTCCTGTTTGATCAGCGACAACAGGAACAGGTGATTTTCAGTACCGCCGGATACGACGTCGAAGCCGCGTTCGATGAACACACCGGCCATTGCCTTGGCGTTCTTGACCACTTGCTGCTGGTAGGCCTTGAACTCAGGCTGCAGCGCTTCCTTGAAGCACACGGCCTTGGCCGCGATCACGTGCTCCAGCGGGCCGCCTTGCGAGCCCGGGAAGACGGCCGAGTTCAGCTTCTTCTCGATGTCAGCGTTGGCGCGAGCCAGGATCAGGCCGCCACGTGGACCGCGCAGGGTCTTGTGGGTGGTGGTGGTCACGACGTCAGCGAACGGCACCGGGTTGGGGTAGACACCTGCGGCAACCAGACCGGCTACGTGAGCCATGTCGACGAACAGGTAAGCACCGATCTTGTCTGCGATTGCGCGGAAACGCGGGAAGTCCAGGATCTGCGAGTAGGCAGAGAAACCGGCCACGATCATTTTCGGCTTGTGTTCGACGGCCAGACGCTCGACTTCGTCGTAGTCGATCATGCCGTTGGCATCGATACCGTACTGCACGGCGTTGTACAGCTTGCCGGAGGCCGAAACGCTGGCGCCGTGGGTCAGGTGACCGCCGTGGGCCAGGCTCATGCCCAGGATGGTGTCGCCGCCTTGCAGCAGGGCCAGGTAGACAGCGGAGTTGGCTTGCGAGCCTGCGTGCGGCTGAACGTTGGCGTAATCGGCGCCGAACAGCTCCTTGGCGCGATCGATAGCCAGTTGCTCAACCACGTCGACGTATTCGCAGCCGCCGTAGTAACGCTTGCCTGGGTAGCCTTCAGCGTACTTGTTGGTCAGGACCGAGCCCTGAGCTTCCATGACGGCCGGACTGGTGTAGTTTTCCGAGGCAATCAGCTCGATGTGTTCTTCCTGACGCAGAGCTTCTTGCTCCATAGCGGCAAACAGATCGGCGTCGTACTTGGCGATAGTCAAATCACGGCTGAACATGGCAGTCCTCAAGGGGGCATGGCGGAAAAGGCGGGTATTCTACCCCATCGAGTTTTATCTGGCATATGAAAGGCAGTCATGCGCTGGATGAATGGGGTGCAGATTGCGCCTGGCGGGTGGTTCCCGGACGCCAGGGCGACTGAAAAACCGCCTCTTTTCAGACAACCTGTAACCCGTTGAAGAAACGCGATTTTGTGGGAGCGGACTCGTCCGCGAACAGGCCGAGACACCCATTCAATCCAGCATGAACAACGCATCATTGCTGAACTGCGCTTCGAACTGGCTGGCGGGCATCGGGCGGCCGAACAGGTAGCCTTGTACTTCGTCACAGCCGTGCTCGCGCAGGAAGTCCAGTTGTTCCTGGGTTTCCACACCTTCGGCGATGACGGCAAGATTCAGGCTGTGGGCCATTGCGATGATCGCCCGGGCAATCTGCGCGTCCTGTTCGCCGGAGGGCAGGCCGTCGACGAACGTGCGGTCGATCTTCAAAACATCAATCGGGAACTGCTTGAGGTAGTTAAGCGACGAGTACCCGGTGCCGAAGTCATCCACCGCAATACTGAGCCCCAGATTTTTGAGGCCGTCGAGTATCTGCATGGCCTCGTTGACTTCGCGCATCAGAATGCTCTCGGTCAACTCCAGCTCCAGGCACGCCGGAGACAGGCCGGTGTTGTCCAGAATGCTGGCGATGCGTTTGCCGAGCTGGCCGTCCGAGAACTGCCGGGCCGAGATGTTCACGGACACCTTGGGGACGCGCACTTTCGCCTGATGCCACTGTTTGAGCTGGCTGCAGGCCTCGGTCAGCACCCAGTCACCGACCTCGACCACCAGGCCAAGCTCTTCAAGCACGGGTATGAAGTCATTGGGCGGCACCAGGCCACGGCGTGGATGACGCCAGCGCAGCAGCGCTTCGGCGCCCGTCAGCCGCTTGCCATCGCCGCTGAATTGCGGCTGGTAATACAGCGTGAATTCCCGCTGCTCAAGGGCGTGACGCAGATCGCTTTCCAGCTCCAGACGCTCGAGCGCACTGGCGTTCATGTCGGCCTGATAGAACTGGAAGTTGTTCTTGCCGCGTTCCTTGGCGTGATACATCGCCGTGTCGGCGTTTTTCATCAACTGGCTCAACTCATGCCCATCCTGCGGGCTGAGCGCGATGCCGATACTGGCGGTCACGAAAAACTCTCGGCCTTCCAGGACGAAAGGCGTCACCAGGCTGGTCAGGATTTTCTCGGCGACATGCACGGCGCGATGCAACGCGCTTTCCCGCGTAGGCCCCGGTTGCAGCAGCAGAGTAAATTCATCCCCGCCCATGCGTGCCACCGTGTCGTCGTCCGTAACACAGGCCAGAAGACGCGTCGCCATTTCCTGAAGCATGCGGTCACCCGCAGCATGGCCCAGCGAGTCGTTGATGGGCTTGAAACGGTCCAGGTCGAGGAACATCAGTACCACCCAGGCCTGCTGACGCTCAGCCTGTTGCAGGGCCGAATGCAGGCGGTCCTGAAACAGCGTACGGTTAGGCAGGTGGGTCAGGGCATCGTAATAAGCCAGGCGGTGAATGCGCTCTTCGCTGGCTTTGCGCTCGCTGATATCGGTGAAGAAACACACGTAGCTCGCCAGATCGCCCTCGTCATCCACCACAGCAGTAATGCCGACCCACGCCGGATAATGCTCGCCGTTGCGACGCTTGAGCCTGACCTCGCCTTCCCAAGTGCCGCGATTGTTGAGTTGCTTGATCACATAACGCAGGTGCGCTTCCTGTTCAGCTTCCACCGTCAGCATGCCGGGCAATTGGTCGAGGACCTGTGCCACTTCATAGCCGCTCACGCGAGTGAATGCCTCGTTGACCTGAACGATGTAGCCGGCGGGGTCGGTAATCAGGATGGCCGAAGTGGAGTGTTCGAACACCGTGGCGGCCATGCGCAGGTCTTTTTCCGCACGGCGCTGCTGGCTGATGTCGCGTCCGACGCCTAGAAGGCCTTCAAAATTGTCATGCTCGTCCCACACCAGCACCATGCGCAGCTCTACAGGGACTTTGCGGCCATCGGCCCGCAGGCAGTCGAACACGAACAGCCTCGGGGTCGTGTCGCCGCGCAGCTTCAGCAGTTCATTGGGCTTGTGCAGGACTTTGCGTATGTTGCGGATCAGTGCATCGAAACCCGTCAGCTGTTGCGGGTTGGCGATCGTCGCACCCCAGCCGTGGGTGAGAATCCAGTCGGCGCTGTAACCCAGCACGCTATGGACCGACGGGCTGACATAGTTGGGTTCCAGTTGGCTGTCAGTGGAAAAGATCACATCGCTGATGCTCTCGGCGAGCATGCGATGACGCTGTTCACTGTCGCGCAGAGACTGGCTGGAGGCGACCTGATCAGTGATGTCTTTGGCCACGCCGATAATGCGCGTCACCAAGTTCTGACTGTCCCGTGCCAGCGCCTGCTCGCGAACATCGAAGCAGCGCCACTGGTTGTCGCGGTGGCGAAAGCGCAGGACGCATTCCAGCAGTTCGTTGTGCCCGTGATGACGCTGGCGCAGGCGCATGTCCTGATAGGGCTTGGCGTCGTCCGGGTGAAGCAGGATTTCCCAGAAAAACTCGCCCATCGCGTTGAGTTCGGACTTGCTGTAACCCAGGGTATGGCCCAAATGGTGGTTGCTGTAAATCATGCGCTGGCTGAGCACATCTTGCACATACAGGTGATCAGGGACGGTGCGGACCACATCCGACCAGAAACTTTCACGGTCCAGCAGCGACAGCTCGATCTGCTTGCGGCTGGTGATGTCGCCGATGCTGAGAATGACCGCGTCGAAGTCGGCGCGACTGTCCGGCAGTCTCAGGACCAACCACAGGTGCTGATCCTGACCGCCTTCCCGAGTGCGACGGATTTCCAGCTCCAGCTGCGGCTGATTGTCCAGGACTGCACGGATGATCTCGATGCCGATCCCTGGGCGCGCGCGCGACTCCCCCTCGATCAACTGCTGCCACGCCTGCTCACCACCATCGACGTTGAGCAGTCCCAGCGCAACCTCGTTGACCTGGTTGATGCGCAACTGCTGCAGCAGCCGGTCGAGAAAGGCCGGCTGGTTCTTGAGCATCAGATCAAGGTCTTCGCAGGTACGGATCTGCAAGGTTTCAAGACGCTCAGGCAGGCTGGACATGTCCATCACGCAAATGGCCACGCCAGCGCCTTCGAAAATGTCCCGATAGCGGCGCTGGCTTTCGAGCACCTGGCGCTGTCTTACGCGAATGCTCATGAGGGCAATGAGCGGCAGAATCGAAAGCAGCAGGCCCACAAGGCACTTGCCCAACAAGGGGGCGAGCAGGTCCTGACGCGTCTTGTGTGCATCGAAGAGCCCGCGCAGTTGCCAGTCACTGTTGCTCAGGGGTTGAAGCAGAAGGGTGTCGGTGTGGGCGGTGTCCGTGCCATTTTCAGGTAAGGGTTCGCGCAGGATGACACGTTGCGTGTTGCGTTTTTCCAGTCGCCACAGGTGCTGAAAATCCTGCGTCGGCTGTTGAATGAAGGCCTTGAGCGCGTCGGGGACCATGCGCACGACCCAGTAATTACCGGTCAATCCACCGCTCTGGCGAATCAGCAGATAGATCTGCGAACCGTCCTCGTTGCTGGTGTAAAAGAAGGGACGCCCGGTTGCCTGCTTCAAGGCGCTTTTCAGAATGGCCGCATCGCCAGGCAAGTCGGCGCTGTCTTTGATCACCTCGCCCGTGGGCGCGAGACTGACCACGCTGCGCACTGCCGGTAGGGCCGTACGCACGCCATCCAGCGTTGTGCGTTGATCGAGCCGTTGTCCTGATGACTGGATGTCCTCCAGCAGATTCATGGCGATCTGAGCGTTGAGCGCCATGTTAAGGCTGAGGCGGTCCGAAAGCTGCGTGGCATAGTCAAGGCTGCGCTGGCGCTGGCGCTCCTGGGTCTGATGAAATTGCTCGATCAATTGCCAGAGCAGCAGTGCAATCATCAGCAACACCAACCCTGCCAGCGCACCTTTCAATGAACCACGCAGAGGCCTGGCAGTACCGCGTTGGGCGGTACTCGATGGCGAAGAGGTCGTTGATATCGGCAAGTCGTTGTTCCTGACTACTGAACTGAAGCAGCGATGCGCTATGCAATATAAGCCGGTCGCCCAAAAGGGCGGCTAGCATGCCTTGAGTTGTGGCAGAGTGCCAGTCCCGCCGGGCCGGATCGTTTGCCCTGCAGGCCGCATTCGGGTAGCTTTGCGCAACGCGCGATCACAGCCCGACTCCTGCATGAGTGACTCCACTGTGTGCAAACCAAGATGCAGCTTTACAGCTGCCCAGGCACTCGAATTTGTTCTCTGCCTGTTCTGATTCAAGGCGTGGAACGCTCATGCGGCAAGTCTGAAAGACAAATAAAAGCTTTTTTTCGGTCGGAGCTTTAAGCTCGCGCTCCAGATCGGTCCTTATCACAGACACCAGGTTTTCATTCAATGGCTCAATACGTCTTTACCATGCATCGGCTGAGCAAAGTTGTGCCGCCGAAGCGGGAAATCCTCAAGAACATTTCTCTCTCTTTCTTTCCGGGCGCCAAGATCGGCGTGCTGGGCCTCAACGGCTCGGGTAAGTCCACGCTGTTGAAAATAATGGCTGGCGTCGACACCGAGTTCGATGGCGAAGCGCGCCCGATGCCTGAGCTGAACGTGGGTTATCTGCCGCAGGAACCGCAACTTGACCCCACCAAAACCGTGCGTGAAGTGGTTGAAGAAGCGGTCAGCGTTATCAAGGATGCCCAGGCACGCCTGGATCAGGTCTACGCCGAATACGCCGACCCGGATGCTGATTTCGACAAGCTGGCCGCTGAACAGGCCAAGCTCGAAGCGATCCTGCAAGCCAGCGACGGCCATAACCTTGAGCGCCAGCTGGAAGTCGCCGCCGATGCGCTGCGTCTGCCCGCCTGGGACGCAAAAATCTCTGTCCTGTCGGGCGGTGAAAAGCGTCGCGTAGCCCTGTGCCGCCTGCTGCTGTCCGCGCCTGACATGCTGCTGCTCGACGAACCGACCAACCACCTGGACGCCGACTCGGTCGCCTGGCTGGAGCACTTCCTGCACGATTTCCCGGGCACAGTGGTCGCGATCACGCACGACCGTTACTTCCTGGACAACGTCGCCGGCTGGATTCTGGAACTCGACCGCGGTGCGGGCATTCCTTACGAGGGCAACTATTCGGGCTGGCTTGAAGCCAAGTCCGATCGTCTGGCCCAGGAATCCAAGCAGCAGTCGGCCCATGAAAAGGCCATGAAAGATGAGCTGGAGTGGGTTCGCAAAGGTGCCAAGGCGCGTCAGTCCAAGTCCAAGGCTCGTCTGCAACGCTTCGAAGAGATGCAGTCGCAGGAATTCCAGAAACGCAGCGAAACCAACGAGATTTATATCCCGGCTGGTCCGCGTCTGGGCGACAAGGTCATTGAATTCAAGAATGTCACCAAGGGCTACGGCGATCGCGTCCTGATCGACAACCTGTCATTCGCCATGCCTAAAGGCGCGATCGTTGGCGTGATTGGCGGTAACGGTGCCGGTAAGTCGACCCTGTTCCGCATGCTGATGGGCAAAGAGCAACCGGATTCGGGCAGCATCGAAATCGGTGAAACCGTGCAGCTGGCCTGTGTTGACCAGAGCCGTGACGACCTGGATGGCAGCAAGTCGGTGTTCCAGGCGGTTTCGGATGGTTCGGACGTGATCCGTATCGGCAACTATGAAATTCCATCACGTACCTATGTGGGTCGCTTCAACTTCAAGGGCGGCGATCAACAGAAGTTCGTCAAGGACCTGTCCGGTGGTGAGCGCGGTCGTCTGCACCTGGCGCTGACCTTGAAAGAGGGCGGCAACGTGCTGCTGCTCGACGAACCGTCCAACGACCTTGACGTTGAAACCCTGCGTTCGCTGGAGGAAGCGCTGCTGGACTTCCCGGGCGCTGCCATTGTGATCTCCCACGATCGGTGGTTCCTTGACCGTGTCGCGACTCACATTCTGGCGTACGAAGACGATTCGCAAGCGGTATTCTTCGAAGGCAACTACACCGAATACGAAGCGGATCGCAAGAAGCGTCTTGGCGATGCCGCTGCCCAGCCGCACCGGGTGCGTCACAAGAAACTGGCGTGATATAGCGTCGTAAGTTCGCGTTACTGTGGAAAACAGCGCAGCCTTTTGAAGGCTGCGTTTTTCCAGAGATACAGGGCCGTGGGAGCGAGCTTGCTCGCGAAAGGGCCTTTACCTGCACTCTAAACATCACATTTGAAATAGGGTCTTCGCGAGCAAGCTCGCTCCCACAGAACTATGTTTTATGCACTTTTCGGAAAGGGTGTTCGTTCAACCCTTGTCCGTGTCGATCAGCACCACTTCAATCATCTGATCACCCGCCGGCCTTTTCCACAGCACCTCATCGCCCAACTGCGCCCCCATTAAAGCCCGGCCCAGCGGCGAGCCCCAGTTGATCAAACCTTTGGCCGCATCGGCCTGATCCTCACCCACCAACTGAATGCGCTGCTGCTGGTCATTTTCGTCGGCAAATGTGACCCAGCTGCCAATCTGGACTTTCTCGGTCGAAAGGGCAGGCGTGACCACCTGTGCGCTTTGCAGGCGCTGATTGAAGTAGCGCAAGTCGCGCTCAAGGTCTGCCAGACGTTGCTTGTCGGCGTTATCGCCCTGGGCAGTCTGCGCGCTGTGCTGCGCCTGAAGATTGCTCACCTGTTGTTGCAGCAATACCAGACCGTGGGCGGTGACGTAATTGGGTTGTTCGCTGACCAGTCGCTCCACCGGCTGACTGGCGTCGGCGGCGGCATTGTCTTCGTTTACAAACGCGCGGCTCATGAAATGTCCTCCCTAATTGATATTGGGCTATCGGGAGGGGGGATTGGTTTCGTCGAACTGCCGATCAGGGTGAGCCGATCAGTTCGGACGGTAGGCTTTCGCAGCGCTACGAGTCTTTTCCCGCTCCCAGTCGCGATCACGATCGTTGAAGATCTGCCCCGGATCGAAGCGGCCGCGATTTTCCTGATAGGCCTGACACTGGCGAAAACCATCGCCCCAGCCTTCTGCGTAGATCTTGTCTTTGAGGTAGCGCGGCACGTCTTTCTTGAACTGCCCGGTGAACGCGCCTGCCGCCGCCTTGCCACTGCCACAGCCGTCCTGATAACCGTCGGCGAAGCCGGGCGGATAACCTTCAGCCAGCATTTGATCGTGGGCGGACTGACAACCCGCCAGCCCAATGGCCAGCGACAACAACACCCAATGCAGCTTCATGGTGGATTCCTCTACGTATGAGTAGAGTCTAGAAGCGAATATGTGAGTTATTTGTAAAAACGACGTAGGGGATGTGTGGTGGCAATGAGATATCTTGCACTTCTGGGCGGCATCCCCATGCGACGGGCGTGGAAGCGTCAGCGCTCACGCACCGCCGGGGAGCGTCTTTTGAGACGCTCCCCGGCGGTGCGCAAGAGCGTCACGCCTCAATAGTGATACCACTTCACCTCAAGCATCACTTCGTTCTGTGGCGAGCTCATCTGGCTGAATTCACGTTGTGCGCTCAGGCGCAGGCCTACGTTGCGGGACAGCTCCCACTGCTGGTTGAGGCTGACGCTGCGGCGCACTTCGCCATTGGTGAAGTAGTCGCCTTTGGCTTCCAGGCTCAGGTTGCCCAGCGGGTTGCGCCACAGCACGCCAGTATTGAAACCGGCGGCGGGTGAGATGAATTCCGAAAAGTCGTTGTTGTGCTCGACGCGCACGGTACCCAGCGCGAAGCCCAATACGCCTTCGCTCAGTTGCCAGGTGCCGCCCGCGCCGCCATTGACATGGCTGACCAGATTTTCATCGCCATGTTTGCCCAGCACGCGCTCAAGGCCTCCGGTCACTTGCCACGACCACGGCTTAAGCAGTTCGGTGCGCGGGGTCAGCGAGCGGATGGTGGCCAGGTCCAACTGCTGAACTTGCCAGTCGTTGCCTTCGTATTGGCGCACTTTGAGTTGCAGGATTTCGATCTGCGCACCGAGGGGGAAGCCATAAGCGTTGTCGTTCAGGTCGTGATACGCCATGCGCAGGCCGTATTCGCCAAAGGCCCTGTCACCGCGGGTGCCGACGCCCAATTGCCAGGTACGGGATTCATGACCATCTTCTGGCAGGCCGGGACGCTGGATATCCAGTTGCGGCGGCGGATTCTGGTTGATGGCCTGCAACAGTTCGAAGCTGCGTTGCGAGCGCGCGGCGTCACGTTCCAGTCCGTTGGCACGATAGCGTTCGAGGCGATAGGCCGCGTCCTGAATCAACGCACGGCGCTCCTTGGGCTGTGCCAGGTACTGGCTGTCTTGCAGTTGTTTCTGGTCAGCGCTGACCTTGAGCACCCACTGCTGTTCGTCCGCGTCCAGCGGCTCGGCGCGGCTCAGCAGCTCGCGTTCGCGGGAAGGGCGATAATCAATGCTCTCTACAAGCCCGGCCGCTTTGATCGCCTTGACCGTGTCCGTCGGAATGGCCGTCAGCCCGAACTGCTCGGTCAGGTGCAACCCGGGGCGCGCCACTTGCAACAGCTCCAGCAAACGGTACGAGCAGTTTTCGTCGAAGAAGAAATAGCTGAAGCGAATCTGTTTCAGTTCCCAGACATGCTCGACCATGCGCCCGGTTTCCTCGGGCGTCAGATTGAGCCGGTACTCCCACAAGTCACGGTTTTCCAGACTGCGGTATTCCGACAGCTTCTCCTGATAGGGCACCAGCGCGAACAGGCCGGGGTAGCCGCCCATCAAGCCTTTCCAGGCATACAGAATGCTGTTGTCCATGCCTTCGATGTACGCACCGAAGTTGATCGCGTAGCTCAGCAGCGTGGTGTTGTTGGCCTTCGCGCTCGCCGGGTCGATGCGCAGCAGTGTGTGGCCGAACATGGAGGATGGACTGTTGAGATAGGCCGCCGGGAAGATCAGCACGGTGCTGTCCGGGGCTACGTCTTTGTACCAGGCCTTGAATTCCTTGCAGTCCAGTACCGGCAGGTCGGTCAGTTTCAACTGATCACGCAGCCAGCGGGTCCTTGCAGGGTAAACGCATTGGGCATGCGTCTGTTCGTTGGTCACGGGGGCGTAGAGGGCGTCGAGCGTAGCGCTCAGTTCAGCCTTCGGGTCGTGCGCGCCGTCAGCCGCAAGAAAGAATTTGGGGTCGTCAACATAACTGCGCCAGCCGCCGAGCTTGCCTGCCTCGTAGTGGCCCAGTGAAATCCAGAACGGCTCGTTGGCCAGTTGCTGCAAACGGTCGGCAGCCACACGCGGCGCGGCAGACAAGGGGGCACAGACAAACAGCGCCAGCAAGGCAAGACGTTTGAGCATAGAGGGCAACTAGTCAGGGAGAGGAGTCCCGCCCCTCGCGAAGGGGGGCGGGCGAACGACTTTAAGCCTGGGTAGCGTACTTGGCCAGGGTTGGATCGTTTTTCAGAACGTTAACGGTGTTGGCGTGAACGTCTTCGGCAGTGGCGTCAGCCTTGCTGAAGATTTGCGAGAAGTGCTCGTGAGTGACGGAAGCGAAGCGCGCACGGTCTTCCGGTGCAACGCCCAGCACGACCGCGTAGGTGGTCAGTGCTTCACCTTGGCCCATTGCCATGTCTTTGGAGAGCTCATCCATCATGCCGTTCATGGCCAGCCAGGATTTGCCGCCATACGTCAGGGCGCTGTTGGTGGAGCAGCCGTTGGTGCCGGAGGTCATGCCGAATGTGGCGTTGCCCGAAGTACCGTTGGTAGTGGAAGCCAGGAAGTGAGCGGGAGTGCCGCGTTGACCTTCAAACAGCATGTTGCCCCAACCGCAATCCGGGCCGCCTGGCGCTTGAGCCATAGCGTTGATGGATACAGCGGCGAAGAGCGTTCCTAGAAGAATCCGTTTCATAGCTTTTTTCTCTTTATGGTCAGCCAAGGGTCGAGTTTCTTTAGTGTCACACCAAGCCGGAAGACTTTTTCGAGTCGTCCGCGCAAGTTTGAGTTTAGGCACGTTACAAGGGTTCCGTGAACTATTGCAGAATATTGCCCAAAACGGCATTTTTCATCTGCGCTGAAACGCCGTTCGAGGGAGTAAAAATCATCCAGACGTCTTTTGCCCCGAAAGCCTGCCTTGCAAGTCGTGTGCGGCGAGCGCCAGAATGCCGACATCTGCCCCGCATGATGTAAGGAACACTGATGCCCGATTCTGTCGCAGCCAACCTACGCCTGGCGCCTCACGCGCTGACCCGTCCGTTTTCCGCTGAACAGTTCAGCTTTTCGACCACCCATGAGCTGGAACCCTTTCGCGGTGTGCTCGGCCAGGAGCGAGCGGTAGAAGCTTTGCAGTTCGGGGTCGCGATGCCGCGTCCCGGTTACAACGTATTCGTCATGGGCGAGCCTGGCACCGGCCGTTTCTCGTTCGTGAAACGCTACCTCAAGGCCGAAGGCAAGCGGATGCAAACGCCATCGGACTGGGTTTACGTCAATAATTTCGACGAGCCTCGCGAGCCGCGGGCGCTGGAGTTGCCTCCGGGCAGCGCGCAGGCGTTCATCGCCGACATCGGTGGTTTGATCGATAATCTGCTGGTGACCTTTCCCGCTGTATTCGAACACCCGTCGTACCAGCAGAAGAAAAGCTCGATCGATCGCGCGTTCAATCAGCGCTACGACCGCGCCCTGGATGTGATCGAGCGTTTGTCGCTGGAAAAGGACATCGCGCTGTACCGCGACAGCAGCAACATCGCCTTCACGCCGATGGCGGACGGCAAAGCGCTGGACGAAGCCGAGTTCTCGCAACTGCCTGAGGCGGATCGGGACCGTTTTCACGAAGACATCTCGGCGCTGGAAGAGCGTCTGAACGAAGAGTTGGCGAGCCTGCCACAGTGGAAGCGCGAATCGAATAATCAGCTGCGTCAGTTGAACGAAGAAACCATCACCCTGACGTTGCAGCCGTTGCTGGCTCCGCTGTCGGAAAAGTACGCCGAAAACGCCGCCGTTTGCGCGTACCTGCAAGCGATGCAGGTGTATCTGCTCAAGACGCTGGTCGAGCAATTGGTCGATGACAGCAAGACCGATGCCCAGGCCCGCAAGCTGCTCGAAGAGCAATACAGCCCCAGCCTGGTGGTCGGTCACACCCATGATGGCGGCGCGCCGGTTGTGTTCGAGCCGCATCCAACCTACGACAACCTGTTTGGCCGTATTGAATACAGCACGGATCAGGGCGCGCTTTACACCACCTATCGCCAACTGCGCCCGGGTGCGCTGCACCGTGCCAATGGCGGCTTCCTGATTCTTGAAGCGGAAAAGATGCTTGGCGAGCCATTCGTGTGGGACGCACTCAAGCGTACCCTGCAATCGCGCAAGCTGAAGATGGAGTCGCCGCTTGGCGAGCTGGGTCGCGTGGCTACCGTGACGCTGACGCCGCAGGTCATTCCGTGGAACGTCAAAATCGTCATCATCGGTTCGCGTTCGCTGTACTACACGCTGCAAGACCTTGATCCGGACTTCCAGGAGATGTTCCGCGTGCTGGTCGACTTCGACGAAGAAATTCCGATGGTCGACGAAACCCTGGAGCAGTTCGCTCAGTTGCTGAAAACCCGAACGTCGGAGGAGGGCATGGCACCCCTGACAGCCGACGCCGTTGCGCGTCTGGCCACCTACAGTGCGCGCCTTGCCGAGCACCAGGGGCGGTTGTCGGCACGCATCGGCGATCTGTTCCAGCTGGTCAGCGAAGCGGATTTCATCCGGCAACTGGCCAGCGACGACAAGACCGACGCAGGTCACATCGAGCGTGCGCTCAAGGCCAAGGCCACGCGCACCGGACGGGTTTCTGCACGCATTCTCGATGACATGATGGCCGGCGTCATTCTGATCGACACCGAGGGGGCCGCCGTCGGCAAGTGCAACGGCCTCACCGTTCTGGAAGTGGGCGACTCCGCATTCGGGGTGCCGGCTCGCATCTCTGCGACGGTGTACCCGGGCGGCAGCGGCATCGTCGACATTGAGCGTGAAGTCAACCTCGGGCAGCCGATCCACTCCAAAGGCGTGATGATCCTGACCGGTTACCTGGGTAGCCGTTACGCGCAGGAATTCCCGCTGGCGATTTCCGCCAGTATCGCCCTGGAGCAGTCCTACGGTTATGTCGACGGCGACAGCGCTTCGTTGGGCGAGGTCTGCACGCTGATTTCGGCGCTGTCACGCACCCCGCTGAAGCAGTGCTTCGCGATCACCGGCTCCATCAACCAGTTTGGTGAAGTGCAGGCGGTCGGCGGGGTCAACGAGAAGATCGAAGGCTTCTTCCGTCTGTGCGAGGCACGTGGTCTGACGGGCGAGCAGGGCGCAATCATCCCGCACGCCAACGTGACCACGCTGATGCTTGATGAGCGTGTGGTACAGGCGGTGCGTGACGGCCAGTTCCATATCTATGCGGTGCGTCAGGCTGATGAAGCCTTGAGCCTGCTGGTGGGCGAGCCGGCCGGTGAGCCGGACGAGCACGGCGAATTCCCCGAAGGCAGTGTCAATGCCCGAGTGGTGGAGCGTCTTCGGGATATCGCGGAAATGCTCAGTGATGAAGACCTGAAGGAAGAACTCGAGAAGGAGCCTGCCCAGTTGCAGCCTGAACTCAAGGCGTAATGCTGCCGTGAGCGGCATCGGGTGACCTCAGGTAAGTCCGATGCCCGTTCATCAGGAATGGTTTCGTCAGCTAACCTTTCTTCTATGCTGTGAATTGACCGTGGTGGCCAAATGGACTGGCACCTCTTCCCGACGCACCCAGCGGACAAGGGAGGTTGATACCGCTGCTGACAAGGAGCTTGCGATGCCGCGCTGCCTTTGCCTCACCCGTCAATGCCTGGGTTTGATAACCCGTATCGAATGCGTCATCCGTCCTGTTTCCGGTGAGGAGGGCACGTGGATGCTGCTGTTCGCCGCAGGGATGTCTGGCGAACACCCTTCCGCCATTCGCTCTCAAGGGCCGTTCAACAGCCTGGACGCCGCGCAGTCCATGCTGGAAAACATTGCTGAAAGCCTGACGTCGAGCGGCTATCTGTTCGCTGAAGACGTGCCGATCTGGGTGTTGCACATGCAGGCCGAGTTGCGCCGTATCAGCAAGAGCAGACCTGGTTACAAACGTTCCTCTCCGTTCTAGTGAGCCTGCATTTCTGTGCGTTATTTTGTCGCACAGCTAGAGCCTTCCGTTCCCGCTGATATACTCGCGCGTCTTTTTCACCACACTTGCGAGTTTCAATGGAACGTTTCTTCGAAAATGCCATGTACGCATCGCGCTGGTTGCTGGCACCGATCTATTTCGGGTTGTCCCTTGGGTTGCTTGCGCTGTGCCTTAAGTTCTTTCAGGAAATCTTTCACGTCCTTCCCAATATCTTCAGCCTGGCCGAGGCCGACCTCATCCTGGTCCTGCTGTCGCTGATCGACATGGCGCTGGTGGGCGGTCTGCTGGTCATGGTGATGATCTCCGGCTACGAGAACTTCGTTTCGCAGCTGGATATCGACGAGGACAAGGAAAAGCTCAACTGGCTGGGCACGATGGATTCGTCGTCGCTGAAAATGAAAGTGGCGGCGTCTATCGTGGCGATCTCGTCCATTCACCTGCTGCGCGTGTTCATGGACGCGACCAACATCAAGCCTGAATACCTGATGTGGTACGTGATTATCCACATGACTTTTGTGATCTCGGCGTTCGCGATGGGCTACCTGGATAAGCTGACCAAACTGGACAAGCTCGATAAGGCATCCAAGCACTGAGATCGAGGATCTACGCCTTGCATTCGCCTGCCCCAAGCTTGACGTCGAGCCGGGGGCGGGCGTTTTCGTTTCTGGATTGTTGTTTCGGTGTGCTGTAAAAAGTCCCTTGCGATGCTTTCAGCAAACGACGAAAGAGGTTCGATCATGAATTATCAGGAATTTACCGACCACGCTCAGGCGGGACGGGTCAATGAGCTGAATCTGATCTCTATCGAGGGCGGCATCTATCTGCTGGAGGTGCTGATGGAAGGCAGCTCCGGGATGCTCAAGGACCCAGCGGGCAAGACCCTTCACCTGCGTTCGGTCGAGCACGCACGGGATCTGCTCAAAAACCTGCCGGTGGTGCCGTTCTATCTGGTCCATTGCGTGGTGCATGACGAACTCTGCGGTATGCCGGTCAATGACCGCTCCGAGATGCGCATGCCCATCTCGTTTCACTCATCCTGGTCCTGACACAACACCGCGCTTCGCCACGGTGGTAGGGCCTGTCAGGTCAACTGTGCTAGGCTGGCCGCCCTTTTGGTTCGGGGTGCAACCGAGCAGGTCATGAATGCCAGGCAGGGTTCATGTCCGCCGACAGCGCGCCCCTTTGCGGAGCAGTGTCATGTCCGAAGTCAATCTGTCCACCGACGAAACTCGCGTCAGCTACGGCATTGGCCGTCAGTTGGGCGACCAACTGCGCGACAACCCGCCACCGGGCGTCAACCTGGACGCCATCCTGGCGGGCCTGACCGATGCGTTCAACAGTCTGCCGAGCCGCGTAGGTCAGGAAGAAATGTCCGCCAGCTTCAAGGTCATCCGCGAAATCATGCAAGCCGAAGCGGCTGCCAAGGCTGAAAAAGCTGCGGGTGCCGGTCTGGCTTTCCTGGCTGAAAACGCCAAGCGCGAAGGCGTGACCACACTGGCCTCGGGTCTGCAGTTCGAAGTACTGACCGCAGGTACGGGTCCAAAGCCTACGCGTGAAAGTCAGGTTCGTACTCACTACCACGGCACGTTGATCGATGGCACCGTGTTCGATAGCTCGTACGATCGTGGCGAGCCTGCCGAATTCCCGGTCGGCGGCGTAATTGCCGGCTGGACCGAGGCGCTGCAACTGATGAACACCGGCAGCAAATGGCGTCTGTATGTGCCGAGCGAGCTGGCTTACGGCGAGCAAGGCGTCGGCAGCATCGCACCGCACAGCGTGCTGGTGTTTGATGTGGAACTGCTGGCTGTCCTGTAACGGTTTCAGGCGGTATGCAAGGTTGCTGAACGAGTCGACGCGATTCGTTCAGCAACGCAGTTGTGCTGATGCTTCATGTTCAGTGCAACTCGCCTATCGGGCGCAACGCCCGTGCATAGCAGAACAGAAACAAATTGCGCACCAACTCCTTGAGCACCACCGGCTCGCTGGAACTCAGGCTGTGCACATCCAGATCGCCTTGATCACGTAATTCCTCCAACGCATCTTCCTCAAGCACTGCGCACACTTCCCCGGTTTCGCGATGAAGAATTCTCAGGTACGGGTGTGGGCGGTCCAGCCATGCATCGATCAAATAAGTCATGTTCCATCTCCTGTATCGGTTTGATGAGAATAATTCTTATTGGGATAATAGCAAGGCTCTATTGAGATTAATTCTCATTTTGTGCCGGGCGGTTGATGTGGGTCAGTGAATTCGGATCATGGTCGTTCCCATGCGGAGCGTGAGGAACGAGCAGTATGGCGAATGATGACCGTGCCCATGCTTTGCGTGGGCAGGCAGCCTAGACGCTCTGCGTCTCATTGGATGGGGAACGTTGAGGTTTCGGTATGTGCGCCTGGAAGCGGAGCGTCAACGACCTGTTAAACAAAAAGCCCGTCACAAGGACGGGCTTTTGGGTAATGCCTGACGGAATCAGTGCGTGCGCGCTACAGCGAACTCGCTCAGTTCGATCAGCGCATCGCGGTATTCGCTGGGCGGCAGGGCGTTCAGGCAGGCAATGGCTTTGGCGGCGTAGTCACGGGCCAGCTGTGCGGTGTAATCCAGGGCGCCGGCGCTTTCGACGGCATTGCGGATGCTTTCCAGATCTTCCAGGCCGCCTTTCTGAATGGCCTGGCGAACCAGTGCCGCCTGCTCAGGCGTGCCTTCACGCATGGTGTAGATCAGCGGCAGCGTCGGCTTGCCTTCGGCGAGGTCGTCACCGACGTTCTTGCCCAGCGTCTCGGCATCGCCCCGGTAGTCCAGCAGGTCATCCACCAGCTGGAACGCAACGCCCAGATGGTCACCAAAGGTGCGCAGCGCTTCGGTCTGCTCGGCAGAGGCGCTACACAATGCGGCGGCACTGTGGGTCGAGGCTTCGAACAGCATGGCTGTCTTGCCGCGAATCACGTCCATGTAAATTTCTTCAGTGGTGCTGGCGTCTCGAACTTTGGACAATTGCAGCACTTCGCCTTCGGCAATCACGCGCGTAGCCTTGGACAGAATTCGCATCACGTCCATCGAGCCGAGTTCGACCATCATTTCGAAAGAGCGCGAATAAAGGAAGTCGCCGACCAGCACGCTGGGCGCATTGCCCCACAGCGCATTGGCAGTCGAGCGGCCACGACGCATGCCGGACATGTCGACGACATCGTCATGCAGCAGGGTAGCGGTGTGCAGGAATTCGATGGTGGCGGCCAGCAGGCGCACGTCGTCGCCTTCGCGACCCAGTGCCTTACCACACAGCAGCACCAGCAACGGACGCAGGCGCTTGCCACCGGCGGACGTGATGTAATCGCCGATTTTCGAGACCAGCGGTACGCGTGACGTCAGTTGCTTTTTGATGATAACGTCAACGGCACTAAAGTCGTCCGCCACCGCGCGGTAGAAGGCTTGGGGTTGCATCAGCGACACGTGCTCCGGAAAGGTTGCGCCGCATGCTAGGTCGCGGGGTAGAGCGTGTCAAGGTATGACGAGCGGCCTCTTGCAACCCGGGATTGCCTTGCGTACAATCGCGCACCCTAACTTTCCTGGGCAGCACCTGCCTTACGCAATTGCAAACGGGCCGTTCCAGCCCTATGCAGCCATGCCAGCCGATACTCTTCTTATAAAGAGCTGGGTGAGCAGGATTTTCGGAGAAATACCATGTACGCAGTAATTGTTACCGGTGGCAAGCAGTACAAAGTCGCCCCAGGTGAATACCTGAAAATTGAAAAGCTGGAAATCGCTACTGGCGAATCCGTCACTTTCGACCGCGTTCTGCTGGTTGGTAATGGCGACGACGTCAATATCGGTGCTCCGGTTGTTGCTGGCGCTACTGTCGTGGCAGAAGTGGTTTCGCAAGGTCGTCACGATAAGGTTCGCATCATCAAGTTCCGTCGTCGTAAGCACCACATGAAGCGCATGGGCCACCGCCAGTGGTACACCGAGATCAAAATCACAGGTATTCAGGCTTAATTCAGCCTAATCCTCATTTGGAGAATTGACTCATGGCACACAAAAAAGCTGGTGGTAGTACCCGTAACGGGCGCGACTCAGAAGCCAAACGCCTTGGCGTGAAGATGTATGGCGGCCAGGCTATCATTCCGGGCAACATCATCGTGCGTCAGCGCGGCACCCAATTCCACGCTGGCTACGGCGTTGGCATGGGTAAAGATCACACCCTGTTCGCGAAAGTGGAAGGCGTGATCAAGTTTCAAGTCAAGGGCGCCTTCGGTCGCCGCTACGTGAGCATCGTTCCGAAGACTGAAGTCTCCGCAGCGTAATCACGCAGTAGCTTAAAAGCCCTGTCTTGCGACGGGGCTTTTTCGTTTGTAGAGGTAGAGAGTCAGGTGAGTCTCTTGCAAAACTGTTTGTGCGGGCTGTTGTGATGTTGACCCCTGGGGTCGCTGGTTTCTGATCGGTATCGCAACGCTCATTTTTGCAAGAGTCTTATGTAATTTATGTGGTTCTGCTCGTCCCTGTGGCGGGAGGCGTGCGTTATGAAATTTGTAGATGAAGTATCCATTCGAGTAAAGGCCGGTGATGGCGGCAACGGTTGCATGAGCTTCCGTCGCGAAAAATTCATTGAAAACGGTGGCCCGAACGGCGGCGACGGTGGTGATGGTGGTTCGGTCTACATGATGGCCGATGTCAACCTGAACACGTTGGTCGACTATCGCTATACCCGTCACTTCGATGCCGAGCGCGGCTCCAATGGCGGCAGCACTGACTGCACCGGTCGCAAGGGTGAAGAGTTGGTGCTGCGCGTGCCTGTGGGCACCACGATCATCGACGCCACCACTCAGGAAATCATTGGTGACCTGACCAAAGACGGTCAGCGCATCATGGTTGCGCAGGGCGGCTGGCACGGTCTGGGCAATACGCGTTTCAAATCCAGTACCAACCGCGCACCGCGCCAGACCACGCCGGGCAAGCCTGGCGATCAGCGTGACCTGAAGCTGGAATTGAAAGTGCTGGCCGACGTCGGTCTGCTGGGCTTGCCGAATGCGGGTAAAAGTACCTTCATTCGCTCGGTGTCTGCTGCCAAGCCGAAAGTGGCTGACTATCCGTTCACCACGCTGGTGCCGAACCTGGGTGTGGTCAGCGTCGATCGCTGGAAGAGCTTCGTCGTGGCCGACATCCCTGGTCTGATCGAGGGTGCCTCCGATGGCGCTGGCCTGGGTATTCGCTTCCTGAAGCACCTGGCGCGTACTCGCTTGCTGTTGCACCTCGTCGACATGGCGCCGCTGGATGAAACCAGTGCAGCCGATTCGGCTGAAATCATCGTCAACGAGTTGGTGAAGTTCAGTCCTTCCCTGGCCGATCGTGATCGCTGGCTGGTGCTGAACAAGTGCGACCAGTTGCTTGAAGAAGAGCATGAAGCTCGCAAGCAGGAAATCGTTGACCGCCTGGAATGGACAGGCCCGGTCTATGTGATTTCTGCCATCGCCAAAGAAGGCACCGAGCAGCTTACGCGCGACATCATGCGTTATCTTGAGGAGCGCAGCCTGCGTATTGCCGAGGAGCCTGGTTACGCTGAAGAGCTGGCCGAGCTGGATCAGCGCATCGAAGACGAAGCGCGTGCTCAGTTGCAGGCGCTGGACGATCAGCGTGCGCTGCGTCGCAGTGGCGTCAAGAGCGTGCATGACATCGGCGATGATGACTGGGACGAGGAAGATGTGGACGACGAAGATGGTCCGGAAATCATTTACGTCCGTGACTGATCGCTTGAAGTAAACTTGAACGCCGCTACGTTGTTAGCGGCGTTTTCGTATCCCGAATTTGAAAACTCTCTGGCTAAGGTTGGAAGATGATGCGCAGCAAAGTGACGGGAGCCCAGCGCTGGGTTGTGAAGATCGGTAGTGCCTTGCTGACTGCGGATGGCAAGGGGCTGGATCGCGCGGCTATGGGCGTGTGGGTAGAGCAGATGGTGGCGCTGCATGAGGCAGGCGTCGAGCTGGTGCTGGTTTCTTCCGGAGCGGTGGCTGCCGGTATGAGTCGCCTCGGCTGGACTGTTCGGCCCAGTGCAATGCATGAGCTTCAGGCTGCGGCCGCCATCGGTCAGATGGGGCTGGTTCAGGCGTGGGAATCGAGCTTTGCCGAGCATGACCGGCACACTGCGCAGATCCTGCTCACTCATGACGACCTGTCAGATCGCAAGCGTTACCTGAATGCGCGCAGTACCTTGCGTACGCTCGTCGAGCTGGGTGTCGTGCCGGTCATCAATGAAAACGATACGGTGGTCACCGATGAAATTCGTTTCGGCGACAACGACACGCTCGCGGCGCTGGTAGCTAATCTGGTTGAGGCTGATCTGTTGGTCATTCTCACGGATCGCGACGGTATGTTCGATGCCGATCCGCGCAACAACCCTGATGCTCAGCTGATTTTCGAGGCGCGCGCAGATGATCCGGCGCTGGATGCGGTGGCGGGCAGTACTGGTGGGGCGCTGGGGCGTGGCGGGATGCAGACCAAGCTGCGTGCTGCGCGTCTGGCGGCGCGTTCCGGGGCGCACACCGTGATTGTCGGCGGTCGTATAGAGCGCGTCCTGGCGCGGCTCAAGAGTGGCGAGCGGCTGGGTACGCTGCTGTCGCCCGAGCGCGGCATGCTGGCGGCGCGCAAGCAGTGGCTGGCCGGTCATCTGCAGACTCGCGGCACGCTGGTACTGGACGATGGCGCGGTGTCTGCTTTGGCGCGCGATCACAAGAGTCTGTTGCCGGTGGGTGTCAAGTTGGTGCAAGGCAGCTTTCGGCGCGGCGAGATGGTCGTCTGTGTTGCGCAGGATGGGCGTGAGGTCGCGCGCGGCTTGAGCAACTACAGTGCGGTAGAGGCTCAGAAAATTATTGGTCAGTCGTCCGAGGCCATCGTTCGCGAGTTGGGCTATATGGCTGAGCCCGAATTGATTCATCGCGACAACCTGATTCTCGTCTGATTCAGGCCGCTAATAGAAGGAGCGCTCGATGCGTGTCATGAAAAGTGTATTGGCTGCTCTGCTATTCGTGCCGGTGCTGGTGTCGGCAGAAGAGATCGGTCAGGTGTCGACCGTGTTCAAGATGGTCGGGCCGAATGATCGAATCGTGGTTGAGGCGTTTGACGATCCGAAGGTCGATGGGGTGACTTGCTACCTGTCGCGCGCCAAGACGGGCGGAATCAAAGGTGGGTTGGGGTTGGCTGAGGACCGCGCCGAGGCGTCGATCGCGTGCCGCCAGGTGGGGCCGATCCATTTCAAGGAAAATCTCAAGGACGGAGACGAGGTCTTCAAAGAGCGTACGTCGCTGGTGTTCAAGACCATGCAGGTGGTGCGTTTCTTCGACAAGAAGCGTAACTCGCTGGTGTATCTGGTCTATAGCGATCGGATCATTGAGGGCAGTCCGCAGAACGCTGTGACGGCCATCCCGATCCTGCCGTGGTCACCCGCGCCAGCGCCTTGATTCTGGTAGGCTCCCGCAAGTTCGAGTTTCTTGCGCGCGGCACATGGGAGTGATCGTGCCTCGAATGTGGGAGTGAGCTTGCTCATGAAAAGGCCCTGCATCCGCTAGAGATTCAGTATTTTGTACTCAGTATTCGCGAGCAAGCTCGCTCCCACGGGATCGTTGTTTGCACGCGCCAGTGCCACGTTGAAGGTGTGGTGTTACCTGCAGGCAGGGGGTATTGACCAATATGACTCTGCTTTCTCGCAGGCAATAAAAAACCGACCCTAGGGTCGGTTTTTTAACAAGCAGATCGCTTAGGCTGCAGCAGCAAGGCTCAGGGCCTTGATGTGACCGTTCAGGCGGCCTTTATGGCGAGCAGCTTTGTTCTTGTGGATGATGCCTTTATCGGCCATACGGTCGATAACAGGTACAGCCAGAACATAGGCAGCTTGCGCTTTTTCAGCGTCTTTTGCGTCGATGGCTTTAACTACATTCTTGATGTAGGTACGAACCATGGAACGCAGGCTGGCGTTGTGGCTGCGACGCTTCTCAGCCTGTTTTGCACGTTTTTTGGCGGAAGGTGTGTTGGCCACCGTCGAGCTCCTCGAAAGACTTTGTGAAATAGCAAACAAAATAGGCCGCGAATCATGCCGATGAGTTGAAGTCTTGTCAAGGGCAGTTAAGGTGTTCCGCTGAGTGGTCGCTGCTTTTATCCGGATGATTTATTTCCGGCGTGCGACCTGTAAACTCGCGGCCTTTGGCTTCGGGCCTTTTTAGCGGCGCGAAGTATCGCATAAATGGACGGCTTAATCGCCCATCCTTTGCCAAGGCGTACAAGTCTTTCAATGAATCTACTCAAATCACTCGCCGCCGTCAGCTCTATCACAATGGTTTCCAGAGTTCTGGGCTTTGTGCGGGACACCATCATTGCGCGCACTTTCGGTGCCGGAATGGCGACCGATGCCTTCTTCATCGCCTTCAAGCTGCCCAATCTGCTGCGGCGCATCTTCGCCGAGGGGGCGTTTTCCCAGGCGTTCGTGCCGATTCTGGCCGAGTACAAGAGCCAGCAGGGCGAAGAAGCGACCCGTACGTTCGTGGCGTACGTCACCGGGCTGCTGACGCTGGTCCTGGCTCTGGTGACGCTGCTGGGCGTGATCTTCGCGCCCTGGGTGATCTGGGCCACGGCGCCTGGCTTTGTCGACACACCCGAAAAATTTGCGCTGACCTCTGACCTGCTGCGGGTGACGTTTCCTTATATATTGCTGATTTCGCTGTCGTCGCTAGCAGGGGCGATTCTTAATACGTGGAACCGTTTCTCGGTGCCAGCGTTCGTGCCGACCCTGCTCAACGTAAGCATGATCTTTTTCGCGCTGTTCCTGACCCCGTACTTCGATCCGCCGGTCATGGCGCTGGGCTGGGCGGTGCTGGCGGGAGGTCTTTTGCAGTTGCTGTATCAACTCCCGCACTTGAAAAAGATCGGCATGCTGGTGCTGCCGCGTCTGAATCTGCGTGATACAGGCGTCTGGCGTGTGATGAAGCAGATGCTGCCCGCGATCCTTGGCGTCTCCGTCAGTCAGATTTCTCTGATTATCAACACGATATTTGCCTCGTTCCTCGTCGCCGGTTCGGTGTCGTGGATGTACTATGCCGACCGCCTCATGGAGCTGCCGTCCGGCGTGCTGGGCGTTGCGTTGGGCACGATTCTGCTGCCGATCCTGTCGAAAACCTATGCACAGCGGGACCGTCAGGAATATTCGCGGATTCTCGACTGGGGGCTGCGTCTGTGCTTCGTGCTGGTGCTGCCTTGCACGCTGGCACTGGGTTTGCTGGCCGAACCGCTGACCGTTTCTCTGTTTCAATACGGTAAATTCGATGCGCTGGATGCCGCCATGACGCAGCGTGCGCTGGTTGCCTATTCGGTCGGTCTGCTGGGGATCATCCTGATCAAGGTGCTGGCTCCGGGGTTTTATGCACAGCAAAATATTCGTACCCCGGTGAAAATCGCGATCTTCACCCTCATAGTGACTCAACTGCTCAACCTGGCGTTTATCGTGCCGTTGCAGCACGCGGGTCTGGCGTTGGCGATCAGTGTCGGTGCGTGCATCAATGCCGGGCTGTTGTTCTGGCAACTGCGCAAGCAGGCGTTGTTTCAGCCGCAGCCGGGCTGGGTTAAGTTTCTGTTAAAGCTGGTGATCGCAGTGGCGGTGATGTCGGCCGTTCTGTTGGGGTTGATGCACTTCATGCCCGCATGGGATGAGGGGCAGATGTTCGAGCGATTCCTGCGCTTGGGCGCCTTGGTGGCAGCGGGAGTCGTGACCTATTTCGCGATGCTTCTGCTGTTGGGTTTCAGGCTTCGGGATTTTGCCCGCAAGGCGATCCTGTAAGCGGTATTTCAAAGGTGAGTTGTCGGGTTTGCAGGTGATGCGCCGACGGCTTTGATCGGGTCCTGGCGTGTTGCCTGTCGTCCGGGGCCGTGTGTGGTTATAATCGGCCACTTTATGAGCAAGAAGCGCGTTATGCAGCTGGTTAGAGGTCTTCACAACCTGCGTCCCGAGCATCGGGGCTGCGTCGCCACGATTGGCAATTTCGACGGTGTTCACCGCGGCCACCAGGCAATCCTGGCGCGTTTGCGTGAGCGGGCTGTCGAGTTGGGCGTGCCCAGCTGTGTGGTTATCTTCGAACCACAACCGCGCGAGTTCTTCGCGCCAGAGACGGCTCCGGCGCGTCTGGCCCGTCTGCGCGACAAACTTGAGCTGTTGAGCGCTGAAGGTGTGGATCGGGTCCTGTGCCTGTCTTTCAATCAGCGTTTGAGCAAACTCAGTGCTGCCAGCTTTGTCGAAACCGTGCTGATTGACGGTTTGGGCATCCAGCACCTTGAAGTGGGCGATGATTTTCGTTTCGGCTGTGACCGGGTCGGTGATTTCGACTTTCTGCAACAGGCCGGAACGACGTATGGATTTACGGTGGAAGCGGCACAGACCGTTGAAATCGATGGCCTTCGCGTCAGCAGTACCAAGGTGCGTAAAGCCCTGGCTGCCGCGGATTTTGCCTTGGCCGAGCGCATGCTCGGTCGCCCGTTCCAGATCACCGGACGGGTATTGCATGGCCAGAAGCTGGCGCGTCAGTTGGGTACGCCCACCGCCAACGTGCAACTCAAGCGTCGTCGTGTGCCGTTGAGCGGGGTGTACCTGGTCAGCGTGGACATCGATGGCAAGGCCTGGCCGGGTGTCGCCAACATCGGCGTGCGACCGAGTGTGGCGGGTGATGGCAGTGCCCACCTTGAGGTGCATCTTCTGGATTTTGCCGGCGACCTTTATGGCCGGCGTTTAACGGTGGCTTTCCACCACAAGCTGCGTGATGAGCAGCGTTTTGCCTCTCTGGAGGCGCTCAAGACGGCGATCAATGCGGACGTCGCCGCCGCCCGTGCCCATTGGCATGGTCAACCGCTAACCAAGAGCCTGAAATGACCGACTATAAAGCCACGCTAAACCTTCCGGACACCGCCTTCCCTATGAAGGCCGGCCTGCCCCAGCGCGAGCCGCAAACTCTGCAGCGCTGGGACAGCATTGGCCTGTACCAGAAGCTGCGCGAAATTGGCAAGGATCGTCCGAAGTTCGTCCTGCACGACGGCCCTCCGTACGCCAACGGCAATATTCACATCGGTCATGCCGTCAACAAGATTCTTAAGGACATGATCCTGCGGTCCAAGACCCTGGCGGGCTTCGATGCCCCGTATGTGCCGGGCTGGGACTGTCATGGCCTGCCGATCGAGCACAAGGTCGAAGTGACTCACGGCAAGAACCTGTCTGCGGACAAAACCCGCGAGTTGTGCCGCGCCTATGCGGCCGAGCAGATCGAAGGGCAGAAATCCGAGTTCATCCGTCTGGGCGTGCTGGGTGACTGGAGCAATCCGTATCTGACCATGAACTTCTCCAACGAGGCCGGAGAAATCCGCGCGTTGGCCGAAATGGTCAAGGGCGGTTTCGTCTTCAAGGGCCTGAAGCCGGTCAACTGGTGTTTCGATTGCGGTTCGGCGCTGGCCGAAGCTGAAGTCGAATATCAGGACAAGAAGTCCTCGACCATCGACGTTGCGTTCCCGATCGCCGACGAAGCGAAACTGGCCGCTGCATTTGGCCTGGCTTCGCTGGACAAGCCTGCTTCCATCGTCATCTGGACCACCACCCCGTGGACCATTCCGGCCAACCAGGCGCTGAACGTCCACCCGGAGTTCAACTACGCGCTGGTCGATGTCGGCGACAAACTGCTGGTGCTGGCCGAGGAACTGGTCGAGTCCTGCCTGGCTCGCTACAAGCTGGAAGGCTCGGTCATCGCGACCACCACTGGCCAGTCGCTGGAGCTGATCAACTTCCGTCATCCTTTCTATGATCGTCTGTCGCCGGTGTATCTGGCTGACTACGTCGAGCTGGGTGCCGGTACAGGCGTCGTTCACTGCTCACCTGCCTATGGCGTGGACGACTTCACTATCAGCAAGGCTTACGGCATCACCAACGACGACATCATCAGCCCGGTGCAGAGCAACGGCGTGTATGTCGAATCGCTGGAGTTCTTCGGTGGCCAGTTCATCTTCAAGGCCAACCAGAGCATCATCGACAAGCTGGCCGAAGTCGGCAGCCTGATGGACACCGAAACCATCAGCCACAGCTACATGCATTGCTGGCGTCACAAGTCGCCGCTGATCTACCGCGCCACTGCGCAGTGGTTCGTTGGCATGGACAAGCAGCCGGTCGTGGGCGACACACTGCGTGAGCGTGCGGTCAAAGCCATCGAAGACACCCAGTTCGTCCCGGCTTGGGGCCAGGCGCGTTTGCATTCGATGATCGCCAATCGTCCCGACTGGTGCATCTCGCGTCAGCGCAACTGGGGCGTGCCGATTCCGTTCTTCCTGCACAAGGAAAGTGGCGAGCTGCACCCACGTACCGTCGAGTTGATGGAAGAAGTGGCGCAGCGCGTCGAGAAAGAAGGCATCGAGGCCTGGTTCAAGCTCGACGCCAGCGAACTGCTGGGAGACGAGGCGGCCAAGTACGACAAGATCTCCGACACCCTGGACGTCTGGTTCGACTCCGGCACCACACACTGGCATGTGTTGCGCGGTTCGCACCCAATGGGCCACGAAAGCGGTCCTCGCGCCGACCTTTACCTGGAAGGCTCCGACCAGCATCGCGGCTGGTTCCATTCGTCGCTGCTGACCGGTTGCGCCATCGACAACCATGCGCCGTATCGCGAACTCCTGACCCACGGGTTCGTGGTTGACGAGAACGGCCGCAAGATGTCCAAGTCGCTGAAAAACGTGGTTGCGCCGCAGAAGGTCAACGATTCGCTGGGTGCCGACATCATGCGCCTGTGGGTCTCGGCGACTGACTATTCCGGCGAAATGGCAGTCTCTGACCAGATCCTGCAGCGCAGCGCCGATGCCTACCGGCGTATCCGCAACACGGCGCGCTTCCTGCTCTCCAACCTCTCGGGCTTCAACCCGGCGACCGATCTGTTACCGGCCGATGAAATGTTGGCGCTGGACCGCTGGGCGGTGGACCGTACGTTGCTGCTGCAACGCGAACTGCAAGAGCACTACAGCGAATACCGTTTCTGGAACGTGTACTCCAAGGTCCACAACTTCTGCGTGCAGGAGCTGGGTGGGTTCTACCTGGACATCATCAAGGATCGTCAGTACACGACTGCAGCCAACAGCACGGCGCGTCGCTCGTGCCAGACCGCTCTGTTCCACATCTCTGAAGCGCTGGTGCGCTGGATCGCGCCGATCCTGGCCTTTACCGCCGACGAGCTGTGGCAGTTCCTGCCGGGCGAGCGCAACGAATCCGTGATGCTCAACACCTGGTACGAAGGCCTGACCGAAATGCCGGCCAACTTCGAAATGGACCGTGCCTACTGGGAGCGGATCATGGCGGTGAAGACCTCAGTCAACAAGGAAATGGAAAACCTGCGCGCAGCCAAGGCCATTGGCGGCAACCTGCAGGCCGAAGTGACCTTGTACGCCGAAGACTCGCTGGTCGCTGATCTGTCGAAGCTGAGCAACGAGCTGCGCTTCGTGCTGATCACGTCCACGGCCAGTGTCGCGCCCCTGGCGTCGGCACCGGCTGACGCCGTGGTCACTGAAGTCGCCGGTCTGAAGCTGAAAGTGGTCAAGTCCGGTCACGCCAAGTGCGCCCGTTGCTGGCATCACCGTGAAGATGTCGGTGTGAACCCTGAGCATCCTGAAATCTGCGGTCGCTGCGTGGACAACATCAGCGGTGCGGGCGAGGTGCGTCACTATGCGTGATTCCGCTCCGGGCCGTTTCGGCCGTCTGAGCTGGTTGTGGTTGAGCGTGCTGGTCCTGGTCATCGACCAGGCCAGCAAGTTCTACTTCGAGAACCGCCTGGGCCTGTACGAACAGATTGTGGTGATTCCCGATTACTTCAGCTGGATGCTGGCCTACAACACCGGTGCGGCCTTCAGCTTCCTGGCCGACGGTGCTGGCTGGCAGCGCTGGTTATTCGCCCTGATCGCTGTCGTGGTCAGTGGCGTGCTGGTGGTCTGGCTCAAGCGCCTGGGGCGCGACGATACCTGGCTGGCCATCGCGCTGGCGCTGGTGCTGGGCGGTGCATTGGGTAACCTCTATGACCGCATCGTGCTGGGCCACGTGATCGACTTCATTCTGGTTCACTGGCAGAACCGTTGGCACTTCCCGGCCTTCAACGTGGCCGACAGTGGCATCACCGTTGGCGCGATCATGTTGGCGCTGGATATGTTCAAGAGCAAGAAAACCGGAGAGCCTGCCCATGACTGAACAGTCTTCGACCCAAGGCTCGTCCGACGAGCTGCGCATCGGCCAGAACACGCAGGTCACACTGCACTTCGCTCTGCGTCTGGAAAACGGCGACACCGTCGACAGCACCTTCGAAAAGGCACCGGCCACGTTCAAGGTCGGTGACGGCAATCTGCTGCCGGGCTTTGAAGCCGCCATTTTCGGCTTCAAGGCCGGCGACCGGAAGACCGTGCAGATTCTGCCGGAAAACGCCTTTGGTCAGCCCAACCCACAAAACGTGCAGATCATGCCACGCTCGCAGTTCGCGGGTATGGAACTGTCCGAAGGGTTGCTGGTGATCTTCAATGATGCGGCAAACACCGAGTTGCCCGGCGTGGTGAAAGCATTCGATGATGAGCAGGTCACCATCGACTTCAACCACCCGCTGGCAGGCAAGACACTGAGCTTTGAAGTGCAAATCTTTGAAGTGAAGGCGATTCTGGCGTCCTGATCCCGATATCGAGCCCGGCTGCGGTCGGGCTGCTTCGCACGTAACCATGAGGCACAGCATGCAAATCAAACTCGCCAACCCCCGCGGCTTTTGTGCCGGTGTGGATCGCGCGATCGAAATCGTCAATCGCGCTCTGGAAGTGTTTGGTCCGCCGATCTATGTGCGCCATGAAGTGGTTCATAACAAATTCGTCGTTGAAGACCTGCGCTCCCGTGGCGCGATCTTCGTCGAAGAGCTGGATCAAGTGCCCGACGACGTCATCGTCATCTTCAGTGCCCACGGCGTTTCCCAGGCGGTGCGCACTGAGGCGGCCGGGCGTGGGCTGAAGGTGTTCGATGCCACTTGTCCACTGGTCACCAAGGTCCACATCGAAGTGGCCCGCTACAGCCGAGATGGCCGCGAATGCATCCTGATTGGCCACGAAGGTCACCCGGAAGTCGAAGGCACGATGGGGCAGTACGATGCCACCAATGGCGGTGCGATCTATCTGGTCGAAGATGAAGCGGACGTTGCCAGCCTGCAGGTGCGCAATCCCGATTCGTTGGCGTTCGTGACCCAGACTACGTTATCGATGGACGACACCAGCCGGGTCATCGATGCATTGCGTCAGAAATTCCCGGCCATCGGCGGGCCTCGCAAGGATGACATCTGCTACGCCACGCAGAACCGTCAGGACGCGGTCAAGCAACTGGCTGACGAGTGCGATGTGGTATTGGTGGTGGGCAGCCCGAACAGCTCCAACTCCAATCGTCTGCGGGAACTGGCCGAGCGGATGTCCACGCCTGCTTACCTCATCGACGGTGCCGAAGACATGCAGCGCGGCTGGTTTGAGGGTGTCGAGCGCATCGGCATCACTGCCGGTGCTTCTGCTCCTGAAGTGCTGGTGCGCGGCGTGATCCAGCAACTGCAAGCCTGGGGTGCGACAGGCGCGGATGAGCTGGCCGGTCGCGAGGAGAACATCACGTTCTCCATGCCCAAGGAACTGCGGGTCAAATCGTTGCTCTGAATCGGCTCAGCCGCACAGCGGTGATTCGGTTTTCTGGTCTGCGATCCTGACCCTGCCGGTCGCAGCCACTATCACGCGATAGTGGCTGACCGGCTGATTTCTTACACAGACAAACAGTGTTCCGTTGGCTCTGTTCACCAGTCCGCCTAACCCATTGAATGTCAGGTGCCCGGCCAGTTTCCGGTTGCCGACGATTCTGGTGTTCGCCGTTCTGGCGCGCTCGATGAGCAACACGTCCTGATCGTCAGGGCCTTTGCCATCCGGGTCGAGAATGATCCTCCAGCCCTTGCTCCAGTCAGCTTCGATGGCGTGAACTGTCACAAATTGATTGTGTGTGATGGCGGCGACGCGTGCGGAGCGTATGCCGCTGGCCAGTTCCTGAGCGGCGACGAGCCTGCGGTTGCTATCAATGATTTGCGTGACAGAAGGTGTCGCAACGTTGGCAAGAATGGCTACCAGTGCAACCACGACTAACAATTCGATCAGCGTAAAACCTGACGGCTTCATTCGTTTTCCTTCCCTGGAAAGACTGTTTCAGATGCGTTCGGGCGTTCGTCATCGCAAAACAACCGTACGTCCCGCTATAGATTTTCCGACGGCATTGCTGCCTTATAGTCGTAACGTCTAGGAGACACTCAATGCGTCATATCGCCAAGGGATTCAGCCTCATCGAATTGTTAGTCACTGTGTCCCTGGTGGGCATCCTGGCAGCTATCGCGATCCCGAATTTCACCAGCACCTTGCAGGGCAACAAGGCCGATACCGAGCTCAATGATTTGCAGCGGGCCCTCAACTATGCGCGGCTTGAGGCGATAAACAGAGGAGTGACGGTAAGAATCGCGCCGACCACGGGAACGGCGTGGAATACCGAGTTGCAGGTGTATCAGGTTGCCGATGCGGGCACGGTCGCGGCCGACTCGACAAAAGTCCTGCGCAAGGTCGCGGCAATGAGCAGCGGCGGCACGCTGGTCGCGGCCAATGTCACTGCGTTGGATTTCAATAATCTGGGCGGGCTCATCGCGCCAGCCAATGCCGTGGCGATGACTTACACACGAGGCTCTATCATCCGAACCATGAATGTCTGCCTGACCGGCCGGATCGTCCTCGGTGGAAGCTGCTAATGCCCAACAAGCCACGACATCGCCAGAACGGCATGACCCTGATCGAGGTGCTGGTTTCGGTGCTGATCCTCGCCATCGGATTGCTGGGCGCGGCGGCTATTCAGCTCAACGCGCTGAAATACACCGACAGCGCAGCGATGAGCAGCCAGGCCAGCTTTATCGCCTACGACATGATGGACCGGATTCGCGCGAACGTAGACGGTAATGCCTTTGCAAACGGGACGACCAACGTCCTGGCCACTTATGCGTTGCCGAACCTGGGCTCCGCGCCAGTTGCGAACCCGAACATCGCCCGTGATCAGGACCTGGCCGACTTCAGTGCCAATATCACGGCTTTTGCAGGGGCCACCGGAACGGGAGTGATCACCGTTGCCAATGCGCCAGAAGTGACGATCACCATTGGCTGGAGTGATGCACGCGCAGCAGCGGCAAGCGACAAAGCGTCAGGATCTGCAACTACCCCCACACAGACCTTTGTTCTGACCTCACGCGTAGGGGTCAACCCATGAGGAGACTGAGCAGAGGTTTTGGCCTGATCGAAATCATGGTGGCTCTTGTCCTCGGACTTCTGGTCACGCTGGGCATCGTCCAGATATTCACCGCTTCCCGAGCCACTTATCAGAGCCAGAACGCGGCGGCCAGCATGCAGGAAGATGCCAGGTTCGTATTGAGCAAGCTGATGCAGGAAATCCGCATGGCGGGCACCTACGGTTGCTTGAGCTTTAACAACTACACGCCCACCTCACCGGCCATTGCCTGGCCTGCGGCGCTCGATAATCCCATCTTGTGGGATAGCACGAACAATACGCTCACCTTGGTGACCACCGATGTGGGTTTCACCGGCAGCGTGCCCACATGGACGATCACCTCGGACTGCAGGACCAACACACAACTGTATGCAGGCGCCAGAGCGCCGCTGGCAGGCGAAACGGCATTTCCGCTAAGGCAGTTGGTGTACACGCTCACCGGGACAGACCTGACGATACGTTACGGTACCGGAGGGGCAGTGCAGCCATTGCTGCAAAACGTTACCCGGTTCAGAGTGTTTTTCGGCATGGCAGGCAATCCCATGTCTTATACCTCGACCATCAATGTGGCCAATGCCGCAGACATCCGCAGTATTCGCATCGAGTTGACTCTGCAAGATCCGAACAACCGGGTCATGCAGCAGAGTTACAGCGTTGTCGCGCACGTGCGTAACCGCTTTTGAACGGGCCTGACATGATCAAGACCAAAGGATTCAGAGTGAGAAAAGCGCTTCCTGCCCATCAGCGGGGCATGGTTCTGCTGGTCAGCCTGGTGTTTCTGTTGTTGCTCACGCTATTGGGCATTTCTTCCATGCAAAACGCGACCCTGCAGGAAAAAATGGCGGGCAGCGTGGCCACCCGCAACGTGTCGTTTCAAGCGGCAGAAGCGGTGTTGAGGTTGGGCGAGTCGGAGATACAAAAGCCTGGGTTTTCGATTGCACAGTGCGCCAGTAACGCTACGTGTGCGCCCCCGGTTGAATCCACTGTCGTGACCGCAGCCGGCAGGAACGGTGCTTCAGGCGTGACCTGGGTCGCTCTTGATGCCGGTTTGGGTTTTTATGGCATTCAAAATCTGGGGCCTCCGGCGGCGGCAATTTTCAAATGCGCGACTTCGAATCCGAGTCAGGTAACGATGTACCGAGTGACAGCCGTTTCCATCAAAGGCACGTCGCGAACTGTTCTGGAGAGTATCTATGCCACCAATTGCTAAGACGCTTCGCCGTGCCCTGAAGTGCGTCTACGGCGCATTGTTGGCGCTCTACCTGACGACACCGGTCTACGCGTTCACTCCCGCTCAGGCTCCACTGCTCAGTTCTTCGGCGGTACCGCCCAATCTTATGTTGCTGGTCGATAATTCGGGCAGCATGTACAACATTATCTGGGCGTCGGGTTTCAACCCCAATGTCAATCGTCCGGATATCCAGTTCTACTCCACGCAGTGCGTGAGTGGCCTGATTACAGTGCCGTGTCCTTTCATCAGCACCATCTCGGGTGGGGAAACGCTGGCGTTAGGCGACATAAACGCCACGGGAGTGCTCAATATTTCGTTGAGCTGTCTGTTTGGCGGACGCCCGGTCTTTCGCAACGGACAGGGGTATTGCCTGGTATTGCCTGACCCGGCCGGGAATGGTCTGACGCGTTATACCGCAGACTATCTTTCGTATCTGATTGACCTGGTAAATCCGGGTTTTTTCGATGCTGGGGTTCGCTTCTACACCAATGGCGTGATTCCCAACGACTTTCGTATGAATGTCGCAAAGTCCGTGGCGACCAACCTGGTGACGAATAACCCGACGCTCAGGATCGGGCTGGCGACCTTCAATGATCCGAGTAACGGTGACCCCGGCCCTGGCGGCAGGATCGCCCGGGCCGTCATGGATCTGTCCCCGGTGGCGACCTCGAAGTATCAGCCCATCGCAGTCAGTCAGGATCAGGCCAATAAGAACAATGACGCGCTAAAGGCGGCAATTGGCGCGCTGCAGCCAACGGCCAACACACCGCTGGCTGAAACCTATTATGAGATCACTCGTTACTTTCGCGGGATGTCGCCGTTTTATCAAAACGCTGCGACCTACGTGAGCCCCATTCAGTACCGCTGCCAAAAGAACTATGGCGTGGTGATCACCGATGGTCTGCCCACCTATGACCGCTCGATACCCAACAATGACCCTGATGACCTTGCCGATACCACGCGTTCATTGCCCAACTGGGATTTGAACGCCGCCAATGACGGTCCCAATCTTCAAGGGGACGGTGAGGGCGATACTCAGTATCTGGATGACGTGGCCAAGTTTGCCTACGACATTGATATGCGCAAGGACTCTACGGCATCTCCAGGTGATCTGACCGGCAAGAGTTGGGACAGCGCAGGCTTCAGCAAGCAGAACCTGTCGACGTACACCATCGGTTTTACGGTCGACAATCAAATGCTTCTGGACACCGCCGACAACAATCATGGTCATGGTAAGTACTTCCAGGCCAATGACAGTGCAGGCCTCAGTTCCGCGCTGAATCTCGCGCTGAGTGATATCTACGCCCGAATAGGCTCGGGGAGCGCGGGCGCTGCCAACTCGCTCACGCTGCAAACCGGCACCCAGTTCTACCAGACAATTTACGACCCGTCGGACTGGCATGGCACGATCAAGGCTTACAACATCAACCCTACAACTGGCACTTTGGGCGATACGGTCTGGAACACGGACAACACCATTGTCAGCGGTGCAGGATCTGCTGTTTTTGAATCATGGAATACGGCGACGCCCGGCAGAATCACCCTGGATTACGCCAATCTAAGCACCCCGCAGAAGAATGCATTCAACCTGACGCTGCCGAGCAATGTGACGGGAACCGAGTTGATTGCCTGGGCCAAAGGTGCGGCAAACAGTAAGTTGCGTACGCGCACCAGACTGCTGGGGGACATCATTAATGCGCCATTAGCGGCCGGGATGCCCACGCAGAAGACGGCTACCGAGCTGGTGGGTGACAACAGCTACACGAGCTATCTGGCGACCAAGGCCAGCACCATGACGCCCAGCCTGTTGGCAAATGCCAATGACGGTTTCTTTAACATCATCAATACTACCGACGGCTCACGGCGTTATGCGTACATGCCATCGACGGCGCTGGCTTCGTTGGCAACTGTGGCGTCGGCGACCTACGGTTCTGGTGTACACAAGTTCACAGTGGATGGTCAGGTGTCGGTTTTTGACACGCAGGTTTCGGCAGGTTCCGCATGGCGTACGGTGGCGTTCGGAGGGACCGGTGCCGGCGGCAAGGCATTTTTTGCGGTCAAGCTGTTCGAAGGCACCAGTAATACGCCTAGCGCGTTATGGGAGGTCAAAGCGCCTGATACCTCTACGCCTTCCAACGCCTTCAATAACCTGGGCTTCGCCTATGCAAAGCCTGATGTGGCCCGCATGGCGAGCGGCGCAGGGATTGTTGTGTTGGGTAACGGCTATGGCAGCTTCACCGGCAGGGCCTCACTGTTTGTCCTCAACGCCAATACCGGGGCGCTCATTGCAGAAATCCCTACGCCGGTCATCGGGAATGAGACAGACAACGGCCTGTCTTCAGTCAAGCTGCGTGTCAATTCTCAGAACGTCGTTCAGGCCGCTTATGCCGGCGATTTGAAAGGGCGGCTATGGAAGTTTGATCTGAGCTCATCCGACGCATCCGGCTGGAAAGTCGCTTTTGGAGGTGCGCCGTTGTTCACCGCGCCAAGGGGCGCCGGTCAGCCTATAACCGTGCAACCCATCCTGCTTAATCACCCACTCAACGGCAAGCTTGTCTACTTCGGGACCGGCAAGTTTCTTGAAACGGCCGACAAGCAGACCACGGCACAGCAGGATTTCTATGCGATCTGGGATGCTGATGGCGGAACAGGCAATATTGTCGAAGCGAACCTCCAACAGCAGGACGTCAATGGCAGCGTCGTCAGTAATGGAAGTACCTACTTCACATCGACCACGAGGGATGTGGACTGGGCCTCCAAAAGAGGTTGGTTCATGCCGCTGTCGATCGCTACTCCTTACTTGGGAGAGCGAATTATCTACCCTGCTCAAACCAGTCGGGGGCGAATTATCTTCTCCACTGCCTCCGTCAACTCGGACGATCCTTGCGAAAGTACCGGTACCGGTCGGATATTTGAACTCGATGCCGCTACGGGGAGCATGCTCAATTACCAAGTGCTCGACACCAATGGTGACAACGTGATAAACGGCGGCGACCTGAGGATTTCGGGTTTAGGTATAGGTACAGGTATTCCTGTCATTTCGGCTATCGTCTCGCCGCCCAGTGCTAGCGGGTCAGGTAACGAAAGCAAGGTCGTGACCGATACCAGCGCCGGTCAACCGAGCGTTGTGTTTGAAAAGGGCGGGGTTAACCAACGTATCATGTGGCGACAAATTCAATAGGGAAGCTGACCATGCAAGCAACATCCAAGGGCTTTACGTTGATCGAACTCATGATCGTCGTGGCGATTGTCGGTATTCTTGCGGCGGTGGCTTACCCCAGTTACACCGAGTACGTGAAGCGTAGCCATCGCGCTGAGATAGCCAGCCTGCTGTCCGAGCAGACCCAGGCGCTGGAGCGGTTTTATTCGCGTAACAGGACTTACATGAATGCGCCGGGCCTGAGCGCCGGGAATTCTTTCTACACCATTGCCATCGCCCCTACGGCAACCGACTTCACACTGACCGCGACCCCCATTGGCACCTCGATGATGAACGGCGACAAGTGCGGCAATTTCGTCATCAAGAGTACGGGCGAGTACAGCAACACAGGCGCATCCAGTGGTGTGACGAGAAAGGACTGTTGGGGCCGTTAACCCTTTTCAACTTGCCCAGAGAGCAAAATGCCCAAGCAACACGTAGTGATCGTCGGCGGTGGTGTAATCGGTTTGTTGACTGCCTTCAACCTGGCGTCGGCGCACGTCAGCGTCGTGCTGCTGGATCGGTCCGGCGTGGGACTGGAGTCTTCCTGGGCGGGCGGAGGGATCGTCTCGCCGCTCTACCCTTGGCGCTACAGTCCCGCCGTGACGGCGTTGGCGCACTGGTCTCAGGATTTCTATCCGCATTTGGGCGAGCGGCTTTTCAAACAGACGGGCCTGGACCCGGAAGTCCATACCACCGGTTTGTACTGGCTGGATCTGGACGACGAGCAGCAAGCGCTCGAATGGGCTGCGCGCGAAGGCCGCCCGCTGAGCAGCGTTGATATTTCAGCGGTACACGATGCAGTCCCGCCGCTCGGGAAAGGGTATTCGCGGGCTATCTATATGGCCGACGTGGCCAACGTGCGAAATCCCAGGCTGGTCAAATCCCTCAAGGCCGCCTTGCTGGCGATGCCCAATGTCGAGATTCGCGAGCAGTGCGAGGTCAAGGGCTTTGTGCGTCGTAACGGTCGAGTCAAGGGCGTGATGACGGCTACAGGCGATGTGCTCGCTGATCGCGTGATTCTTGCAGCGGGTGCCTGGAGTGGTGAGTTGCTCGGTACGCTGGGGCTTGATCTGCCGGTCGAGCCCGTCAAAGGGCAGATGATCCTCTACAAATGCGCGTCGGACTTTTTACCCAGCATGGTGCTGGCGAAAGGGCGATACGCGATCCCGCGGCGTGACGGACACATCCTGATCGGCAGCACGCTGGAACACGCAGGCTTCGACAAGACAACAACCAATGCTGCGCTTGAAAGCCTCAAGGCCTCGGCCATTGAACTGATTCCGGCGTTGGCGGATGCCGAGCCGGTCGCTCAGTGGGCGGGGTTGCGCCCGGGCTCGCCGGAAGGTATTCCGTTCATTGGCCCTGTGCCCGGTTTCGAAGGGTTGTGGCTCAACAGCGGTCATTACCGCAACGGCCTGGTGCTGGCGCCAGCCTCGTGCCAGTTGCTTGCCGATTTGCTGCTGGGGCATGAGCCGATCATTGATCCTGCTCCGTATTCGCCGGAAGGGCGTATGACGCCCGCCCTAATATGAGCTGCGCTTTCGTCGATAAATTATAGTTTGCTGGATAAACGCGGTTTTTGTGTGAGGCCCCACCACGTCTTCAACGTGGCGCTGTCGCGCAGCAAACACCGGTTCGTGGGAGCGGACTTGTCCGCGAAAAGGCTGTTACATCCGACGCATATGCAGTGGCTGAAATACTGCTTTCGCGGACAAGTCCGCTCCCACAATCTGTATTCGCAGCGACACAGCACTGTGTCAGAGGCCAACGAACACCCGCGCCTTCCCGCTCAATCCAGCCCCAGCTTCTTCAATCGATAACGCATTGACCTGAATGACAGGCTGAGTCGCTGGGCTGCCGCGGTCCTGTTCCAGCGGGTCTCTTCCAGGGCCTGCAGAATCAGTTTGCGCTCGATGCCTTCAAGATAGTCTTCCAGATTGTCGATGTCCGCCAGGTTCGGGCCGTCGCTCTCCTGAGGTCTGGCAGACTCGGCCAGGCGCAGGTCAGACGCATGGATTTCGTCGTTTTCGCACAACGTATAGGCACGCTCCAGCATATTTTCAAGCTCACGAACGTTGCCTGGGAAGCGATAGTTTTTCAGCGTATCCAGTGCCTGAGCGTCGAGCCTGGCGGCGGGCAGTCCGCTGTTGGTCGCCAGTCGCTGCAGGACGATGGCGGCCAATTGATCGATGTCTTCACGACGCTCGCGCAGGGACGGCACGCGCAGTTCGATGACGTTCAACCGGTAATACAAATCCTGCCGGAAGCGTCCTGCGGCCACCTCCACACTTAGGTCCTTGTGGGTTGCACAGAGAATTCGTACATCCACCACTTGTTCCTGCTGGCCCCCGACGCTGCGAATGGACTTCTCCTGTATCGCGCGCAGCAGTTTGACCTGCATGGCCAATGGCAGATCGGCCACCTCGTCCAGAAACAGCGTGCCGTTCTGCGCCGCCTGGAACAGTCCGGGCTTGTCTTCATGGGCGCCGGTGAAGCTGCCTTTGCGATGCCCGAAGAATTCGCTTTCCATCAGGTCAGAAGGAATGGCGCCGCAGTTGACCGGCACGAACGGTTTCTCCCCGCGCGGGCCTTGTTCGTGAATAAGCTTCGCCACCAACTCTTTGCCGCTGCCGGACTCGCCGCTGATATAAACGGGGGCCTGACTGCGCGCCAGTTTGGCGATCTGGCTGCGCAGCGTGCGCATGGGCGGCGAATCGCCCAGCAGGCGGTTGTCCAGGGTGCGTACCGGCTGCACGACGGGTGTGAGGCGCAACGCGCTGTTGACCAGTTCACGCAGGCGACCGAGGTCTACCGGTTTGGTCAGAAAGTCGAACGCACCCGCCTTGAGCGCATGAATGGCCGTGTCCAGACTGCCATGAGCGGTGATCATCGCCACCGGGACGTGAGCGAAGTTCTGCTGGATGTGCTGCACCAGTTCCAGGCCATTACCGTCCGGCAGGCGCATGTCGGTCAGGCACAGGTCGAAGGGCTCGCGCGCCAGCCAGTCATGGGCTTCAGCGACATTGCGAGCGCTGCGGGTGTCGAGCTTCATCCGGCCCAGAGTGATCTCCAGGAGTTCGCGAATGTCCGGCTCATCATCGACGATCAGGATTTTTTGCCGTGGGGTCATCTTCAGCTCGGTTTGAACGGGTGGGCGAAGGTAATACGCAGACAACTGCCGCCGCTTTGACGAGGGGCATAATCCAGGTGTGCCTGATTGCTTTCGCATAGCTCTCGCGACAGGTAGAGGCCCAGGCCCGTCCCTTTGCTTTCGGTGGTGAAAAACGGTTCGAACAGTTTGCCCAAGTGCTTCTCGCTGACGCCGGGGCCATCATCCAGCACCTCCAGCGTGGGCAGATCGCTGTTCTGATCGTGATACAGCCTGAGCAGCACCTGAGCAGTGGGGTGATTCTGACGGCTGTAGCGCAGACCGTTTTGCAGCAGGTTGGTCACGACCTGATTCAGCTGTTCGGCGTCCATGCGGGTGGTCAGCATGCCGATGCCGATTTCAACCTCAATGTTTTGATCAGGCGAAGCGGCGCTGCGAAAGTCTGCCACAAAGGTTTCCAGCCAGTGTTTCAGGTCAAGCAATTCACGCTGGGCTTCACGACGCCTGGACAGCTGCAGCACGTTCTCGATGACGAGGTTGATCCGCCGCGACTGGTCATGAATGATCTGTCCCAAACGTCGGTCCGGCGCGGTTAGTTCTTCCGATTCGTTCAGCAGTTGTGCTGCATGGCTGACTGCGCCGAGCGGGTTGCGGATTTCGTGGGCGATGCCAGCCGTCAGGCGCCCCAGTGCAGCCAGCTTCAATTGCTGAGCCTGATGGGCGACTTGGGTCAGGTCCTCTAGAAAAATCAGGGTCTGGAGCTGATCGCCCCGGTTGACCGCTGCAAAGCTGGGTTGCAGCTCGGGGCCGATGGCCGAGGTGGTGATGCTGCGCGGCACCATGACCGGGTTGATCAGCCAGTGGCGCAGACGGTCCACCAGTTGCGGGCAGTAATGGTCGATCACGTGACCGACCAGTTGCTCATGCCCCAGCAGGCTGAGTGCGCCCTGATTGGCCAGGAGCACCTGGCGCCGGGCGTCCAGCACCAGAATGCCAGTGCGCATGCGTTGCAAAATCAGCGCGTTGAGTTCTTCGAGATTATCGACGTCGGCGGCACGCTGTCTGGCCAGCACCTCGCTGTTCAGCATGCGAGCCGTGAGGGCCTGCACCATAAGGGCGGCGGCGAAGCACATGGCGCCCAACAAGCCGGCCTGAACGTAGTCATTGGAAACCGAAGGCGTTCCGAAGCTGATATAGAACGTCAGGTAAATAATGCCAATGGCCGAAACCGCAGCGATCAGCAGACCGATTCGACCACGCAGCAGCACGTTGCTGATCGCAACCGATGCGATCAACAGGTTGCCGATACCGCTTGAAGGACCACCGGCGGCGTAGAACAGGCCGGAGAGCATGACCGCGTCAGTCATCGCCAGGCTGAACAGATGAGACTGGCGGCTAGGGCGTTCCAGCAGCACCACGACCAGAATGTTGAACACCAGATACAACCAGCAGCCAGCCCGAAACAGGTTCGGGTTGGCCATCTGCAACAGTTCGGTGTCCAGGCTGGTGGAGATCAGCGATACCAGCAGGACGCCGATAACGAGGCGATAAAGGTGATAGAGCCGCAGAATCCGTTGCGCTTGGGCACTGCTGAGGGAAAGTACCTCAGCGGTCACGAGCCGCGGGGCCTTCTAGCCGGTGCGCCTCGCTGCAATACCATTGTTTTTCCTGGCTCAATGCGCGGTCACGAGGAAGATGAACGCCGCAATGGGCGCAACGCACCATCGGCGCAGCCGTGTTGTCAGGCGGGGCCGGGCGGGGTTTTGGTTTCGGGGGATTGAGCAGGCGCTTGATGAACCAGATCGCCGCCGCGATCAGCGCGGCCCACATTAATAACCGAAGCATGACTACCCGCTTAGTGAGTTGAGTCTGCGCAGTGTAGCCAAGGAGCAGGCCGGCGCACAGTGGCGAGCGCGCATAAAAAAAGAGGCCCTGAATGGGCCTCTTTTTAAGGGCTGTGTCCGACTCAGTCGAACAGGCCCAGGGTCATGTAACTGAACCAGGAACGGCTCTTGGTTCCTTTCTCTTCGGCTTCTTTTTCGGCCTGCTCATCCAGCTCTGCCTGGTTTTCCGGCAGCAGCTCTTTAGGGATGGAGTCCTTGGCGTCCTGATACTGCTTCTTGATGTCCTGGTCGGCACGGGTTTCACCCGGTGGCAGTGGTGCGCTGCCGCTGATCAGACCCAGCGTCGCCTTGGACAGCCACGAACGGTTGTCCGCTTCTGCCTCACGAGGGGTGAATTCGCCGTTGTTCAACTGCGGATGGTTCGGGTAGTTGGTTTTCAGCACTTCAAGGCTGGTGGCAGCCAGATCGTCCAGATGCAGGCGCTGGTAAGACTCGACCATTACGGCCAGGCCATCACCAACAGACGGCGTTTCCTGGAAGTTCTCGACCACATAACGACCGCGGTTGGCAGCGGCGACGTAGGCCTGACGGGTCAGGTAGTAGTCGGCCACGTGAATTTCGTACGAAGCCAGCAGGTTGCGCAGGTAGATCATGCGCTGCTTGGCGTCGGGCGAATAACGGCTGTTCGGGAAACGGCTGGTCAACTGCGCGAACTCGTTGAACGAGTCACGAGCGGCACCCGGGTCACGTTTGGTCTGGTCCAGCGGCAGGAAGCGCGCCAGCAGGCCGACGTCCTGGTCGAACGAGGTCAGGCCTTTCATGTAGTAGGCGTAATCGACGTTCGGGTGCTGAGGGTGCAGACGAATGAAACGCTCGGCAGCGGATTTCGCGGCCTCGGGTTCACCGTTCTTGTAGTTGGAGTAGATCAGCTCAAGCTGGGCCTGGTCGGCGTAGCGACCGAACGGATAGCGAGATTCCAGCGCCTTGAGCTTCTCAGTGGCGCTGTTATAGCTGTTATTGCCCAGGTCGGCCTGCGCCTGCTGGTACAGCTCGACTTCGCTGAGGTTTTCGTCGATGACTTCCTTCGACGAACAGGCCGCAGTCAATGCGAGGATGGCGATCAGCAGCAGGTGTTTCACTTGCATGGCGGCTTGCGTCCCTATAACGGCCTGCTGTCTTGGGCGGGGCCGTCCTGTTATGATGAGCGCCCCGCGATACCGGCGGGACAAAAGACGCCGTATTTAACCACAAGCGCGCTGCCGAAACCAAAGGCTAGCCGCCACCTAGTCTGGTCATGTCCGAAAATATAGAACTCCGCGCAGAGGTGCCGTCCGAATTGGGCGGTCAACGCCTCGATCAAGTCGCCGCACAATTATTCGCTGAGCACTCGCGCTCGCGCCTTTCCGCCTGGATCAAGGACGGCCGCCTGACTGTGGACGGTGGCGTTCTGCGCCCGCGTGACATCGTGCATGGTGGTGCCATCCTCGAGCTTGTTGCCGAGCAGGAGGCCCAGGGTGAATGGGTCGCTCAGGACATCGAGCTGGACATCGTCTACGAAGACGACCAGATCCTGGTCATCAACAAGCCTGCGGGCCTGGTGGTGCATCCGGCTGCCGGTCACGCCGACGGTACGCTGCTCAATGCCCTGTTGCACCATGTGCCGGACATCATCAATGTTCCGCGCGCCGGCATCGTGCATCGTCTGGACAAGGACACCACCGGTCTGATGGTGGTCGCCAAGACCATTCAGGCGCAGACCCAGCTGGTGACACAGCTTCAGAGCCGCAGCGTGAGCCGCATCTATGAATGCATCGTGATCGGTGTCGTGACCGCAGGCGGCAAGATCGATGCGCCGATTGGTCGTCATGGTCAACAGCGCCAGCGCATGGCGGTGATGGAAGGCGGCAAGCAGGCGGTGAGTCATTACCGAGTGCTTGAGCGTTTCCGTTCTCACACCCATGTGCGGGTCAAGCTGGAAACCGGTCGTACGCACCAGATTCGCGTACACATGGCGCACATCAATTACCCGTTGGTCGGCGATCCGGCTTACGGTGGTCGTTTCCGTATTCCGCCCGCTGCCAGCCTGACGATGGTCGATTCGCTCAAGACCTTTCCGCGCCAGGCCCTGCATGCGCGTTTTCTGGAGCTGGATCACCCGACGACCGGTAAGCGCATGAGCTGGGAATCGCCACTGCCTGACGATTTCGTCTGGCTGCTGTCCCTGCTCAAGCAGGATCGCGAGGCGTTCATCGGGTGAATGACTGGCTGATACCTGACTGGCCTGCGCCAGCTCACATCAAGTCCTGCGTCACCACTCGCGCGGGCGGGGTCAGTCTGGCCCCGTTCGACACCTTCAATCTGGGCGATCACGTTGATGACCGCCCAGAGGCCGTTGCCGACAATCGCTCGCGGCTGACCACTTGCTTGAATGTCCAGCCCGGCTGGTTGCGTCAGGTGCATGGTGTTGTGGTTGCTCACGCCGATCCTTCGGGCGTCATGGAAGCCGACGCCAGCTGGACGCAAACGCCCGGTATTGCCTGCACCATCATGACTGCCGATTGTCTGCCCGCGTTGTTCTGCCGCCGTGACGGCACGCGAGTCGCCGCCGCGCATGCCGGCTGGCGTGGTCTGGCGGGAGGAGTTCTGGAAGCGACGGCCAACAGTTTGCAGGCCGATCCTCAAGACGCTCTGGTCTGGCTCGGTCCTGCCATCGGTCAGCCGTCGTTCGAAGTCGGGCCTGAGGTTCGCGAAACGTTCGTGAACCAGCATCCAGAAACGGCCAGTGCGTTTGTCGCCAGTTCCAACCCGGATCGCTTCATGGCTGACATCTACAGCCTGGCCCGCCTGCGATTGGCAGCCAGCGGCATCGTTTCCGTTTATGGTGGCGGTTTCGATACCTTCACCGATCCGCGCTTTTTCTCCTATCGGCGTGCAGCCCGCACCGGTCGATTTGCCTCGCTGATCTGGATCGATCACGCCTGACGCCTGCTCTTTTGTGCAAGCCAGCTAGGCTTGCCTGAGCGTGAGGCTGATCCACATCAATCGAGCCAGTCTTGAAACACACAGAATTGCCCGCATCTATTGCGCATCCATAAGTGTTCAGCAGGTTTTCATCACAGGTGTGTTCATTGCTCCGGCCTGCTTTAAAGGAAGGTGACTATGCGTATCGACAGATTGACCAGCAAATTACAGTTAGCGTTATCCGATTCGCAATCGCTGGCAGTGGGCCTCGACCACCCAGCCATTGAGCCTGCGCATTTGATGCAGGCATTGCTTGAGCAACAAGGCGGCTCGATCAAGCCCCTGCTGTTGCAGGTGGGCTTTGACATCAACAGCCTGCGCAAGGAGTTGAGCAAAGAGCTCGATCAACTGCCGAAAATCCAGAATCCGACCGGCGACGTCAACATGTCGCAGGATCTGGCGCGCCTTCTCAACCAGGCCGACCGTCTGGCGCAGCAGAAGGGTGATCAGTTCATTTCAAGTGAACTGGTGTTGCTCGCGGCAATGGACGAGAACAGCAAACTCGGCAAGTTGTTGCTGGGGCAGGGCGTCAGCAAGAAAGCGCTGGAAAACGCCATCAACAACCTGCGCGGCGGCGGGGCGATCAACGATCCTAACGTTGAAGAATCACGCCAGGCGCTGGATAAGTACACCGTCGACCTGACCAAGCGCGCCGAAGAAGGCAAGCTTGACCCAGTGATCGGCCGTGACGACGAGATTCGTCGCACGATTCAGGTGCTGCAACGCCGCACCAAGAATAACCCGGTGCTGATCGGTGAGCCCGGTGTGGGCAAGACCGCCATTGCCGAAGGTCTGGCGCAGCGCATCATTAATGGTGAAGTTCCTGACGGCCTTCGTGGCAAGCGTCTGCTGTCGCTGGACATGGGCGCGCTGATTGCGGGTGCCAAGTACCGCGGCGAGTTCGAAGAACGCCTGAAGTCGCTGCTTAACGAGCTGTCCAAGCAGGAAGGCCAGATCATCCTGTTCATCGACGAGCTGCACACGATGGTTGGTGCCGGCAAAGGCGAGGGCTCGATGGATGCAGGCAATATGCTCAAGCCTGCGTTGGCGCGCGGTGAGCTGCATTGCGTTGGCGCGACCACGCTCAATGAGTACCGCCAATATATAGAGAAGGACGCCGCGCTTGAGCGCCGCTTCCAGAAAGTGCTGGTGGATGAGCCGAGCGAAGAGGACACCATCGCCATTCTGCGTGGCCTGAAAGAGCGTTATGAAGTCCACCACAAAGTAGCCATCACCGACGGTGCGATCATCGCCGCGGCGAAGCTGAGCCATCGCTACATCACTGATCGTCAACTGCCTGACAAGGCCATTGACCTGATCGATGAGGCGGCCAGCCGAATTCGTATGGAAATCGATTCCAAGCCCGAAGTCCTTGATCGCCTTGAGCGTCGCTTGATCCAGTTGAAGGTTGAAGCTCAGGCGCTCAAGAAAGAGAAAGACGAAGCGGCCATGAAGCGCCTGGAAAAGCTTCAGGACGAAATCCAGCGCCTGGAGCTTGAGTACGCCGATCTGGAAGAAATCTGGACGTCGGAAAAAGCTGAAGTGACCGGTTCGGCGCAGATTCAACAGAAAATCGAACAGTCGCGTCAGGAGCTGGAAGCGGCGCGTCGTCGTGGCGATCTGAATCGCATGGCTGAATTGCAGTACGGGATCATTCCAGACCTGGAACGCAGCCTGCAAATGGTGGATCAGCACGGCAAGCCCGAGAACCAGCTGCTGCGTAGCAAAGTGACCGAGGAAGAGATCGCTGAGGTCGTGTCGAAGTGGACCGGCATTCCGGTTTCCAAGATGCTGGAAGGCGAGCGCGAAAAACTGTTGAAAATGGAAACCCTGTTGCACAACCGGGTGATCGGCCAGGAAGAAGCCGTGGTCGCTGTGTCGAACGCCGTGCGTCGTTCTCGTGCGGGACTGTCCGACCCTAATCGCCCAAGCGGCTCGTTCATGTTCCTCGGCCCGACCGGCGTCGGTAAGACGGAATTGTGCAAGGCGCTGGCCGAGTTCCTGTTCGACACCGAAGAAGCGATGGTGCGTATCGACATGTCCGAGTTCATGGAAAAACATTCCGTGGCGCGGCTCATCGGGGCACCACCGGGTTATGTGGGGTATGAAGAGGGCGGTTACCTGACCGAGGCCGTTCGTCGCAAGCCGTACTCGGTGATCCTGCTCGATGAGGTCGAGAAAGCGCATTCGGACGTTTTCAACATTCTGTTGCAGGTACTGGAAGATGGCCGCCTGACCGATAGCCACGGACGTACGGTTGATTTCCGCAATACCGTGATCGTGATGACCTCCAACCTGGGCTCGGCGCAGATTCAGGAATTGGTGGGCGATCGTGAAGCGCAGCGCGCGGCGGTGATGGATGCGGTCAGTACGCACTTCCGGCCGGAGTTCATCAACCGGATCGACGAAGTGGTGATCTTCGAGCCGTTGGCCCGTGATCAGATTGCCGGCATCACCGACATCCAGCTCGACCGCCTGCGCAAGCGTCTGACCGAGCGGGAGTTGTCGTTGGCACTGAGCCCGGAGGCGTTGGACAAGCTGATTGCGGTGGGCTATGACCCAGTCTATGGCGCACGGCCACTGAAGCGTGCCATCCAGCGCTGGATTGAAAACCCGCTGGCACAGCTCATCCTGTCGGGCAGCTTTGTGCCGGGCACGAGCATTACCGGCAGCGTGGTGGACGACGAGATCGTGTTTGCCTGATGAGGCCTGTTGCCTTATAAAGGAGGGCTCCCCAAGCGGGAGCCCTTTTTGTTGAGCGCTGTACGCGCAGCAAAATCAGCCCTGAAAGGCGATCTGAAAAAAAATCGCAAATCATTGTCTTAAAAAGCAATTTAGAGGGTTGACAGGTGTTTTTAAAATTGTAGAATAGCGCGCCTCAGAGACGTGAACGCAACGATACAAACGAAGCGCAAACGTCATTGAGATTGAAATCAAAGAGTTAACAGCGATGTGATTTCAATGCGGTAAGTGGTAACGTTGAATCTGAAATCGATAGTTCCGCGATAGCTCAGTTGGTAGAGCAAGTGACTGTTAATCACTGGGTCCCTGGTTCGAGTCCAGGTCGTGGAGCCAGATTTCGCAAGGTTCAATGATGTTTCAGTCGGGGTATAGCGCAGTCCGGTAGCGCGCCTGCTTTGGGAGCAGGATGTCAGGAGTTCGAATCCCCTTACCCCGACCAT
>NZ_RBTP01000029.1 GCF_003702045.1 Pseudomonas viridiflava | reverse complement strand
GGGGTTTATGGATCGCATACTTTGGATTACGCCTAAAAGCACAATATGGCTACGGTTAAGGTTTTAGAACCTAGCCCTATATCTAAGTAAGAAACCCTATCCATAAGTACGTCCGCTTAACAACTAGACGCCGTCCAAGCCGATTTCGTCGTCTTTTAGATCCGGCACGCTTGGCAGATACACATGAAAGGCATATTCATGCGCTGGGCTTGGATGATTCGGCGTAGCCTGTATGGCTTGGACCCAAAAGCGTATGAGGTAGTGATTGCTGGCTACTGCCTGTCATGACGACAATTCCCCCCGCCCATCATCAGTTGCACCAACAACGGAAAAGTGCCATGCGGCAGCTTGAGCGTGATGATGCGTTTTCGGGCTGCCGCTGGAGATGTGAATACCCAACTGAAAGGGCTGTAAAACTCTATCGGCTCACCGATACCGCACCGACCACGTGCCTTTTGATCATAGGCCTGTCTTTGCGAATAACCACCCAGAAACACAGAAACCGCGCAATGCGCGGCTCTCAAAGGTGGTGGGCCCACACGGACTCGAACCGTGGACCAAAGGATTATGAGTCCTCTGCTCTAACCAACTGAGCTATGGGCCCTCAGCAGGACGCGGATTATAACGGCGGTTTCGCGGCTGTGCTATCCGAAAAGTCCTAAACGTTCATAAGAAGGAACCTGGCGCAGAATTCTTCGGGTGGCAGGGGCAGGCTGACGATGTAGCCCTGGATCTGTTCGCAGCCTTCTGCGGCCAGGAATTGCTGTTGTTCGCTGTTCTCCACGCCTTCGGCGATGACGGTCAGTTGCATGCTGCGGCCCAGCGCGATGATGGCGCGGACGATGGCGGCGTCGTGGGTGTCTTCGGGCAGGCCGCGGACGAAGGACTGGTCGATCTTGAGGATGTCCAGCGGCAGGCGTTTGAGGTAACTGAGCGACGAGTAGCCGGTGCCGAAGTCGTCGATGGCCAGTTGGACGCCGAGTTTCTTGAGTTTGTGCAGCACGGCCAAGGCTTCCTGGGTCTGGCTCATGATGAAGTTTTCAGTGATTTCCAGTTGCAGGCAGCCGGGTTCCAGGCCGTTGTCGGCCAGCAGTTGTTCGATGCGGCTGACCAGGTTGGGCTGGCGCAGTTGCGCGCCGGCGAGGTTGACGGAAAGGGGGCCGAAGGGCTGGTGGGCTTTGCGCCATTCACGCATGTGCAGGCAGGCCTGTTCGATCACCCAGTCGCCGATTTGCAGGATCATGCCGTTCTCTTCGGCCAGCGGGATGAAGTGTTCGGGCGGCACTTCGCCGAAGGTCGGGTGGCTCCAGCGAATCAAGGCTTCTGCGCCCACCAGTGTGTTGGTCAGCAGGCTGGTCTTGGGCTGGAACGACAGGCTCAGTTCGTTGCGGTCCAGTGCGCGCCTGAGCTCCTGTTCAAGCGCGATGCGTTCGCTGGCCTGAGAGGTGAGGTCCCGGGTGTAGCTCTCGACGCGATTGCGGCCCTTGGCCTTGGAGCGGTACATGGCGGCGTCGGCGTTTTTGACCAGTGTGGCGACGTCTGTGCCGTCGTTGGGGAACAGGCTGCAGCCGATGCTGGAACTGATGAAGAACTCATGCTCGCCCGCCTGAAAAGGTGCGTCGAAGCAGCCCAGCAGCTTGTTGGCGATGGCCTGGGCGTCGCTGGGTTGCAGCAGGCCGGGCAGCAGGACGATGAACTCGTCGCCGCCCAGCCGTGCCACGGTGTCGATGTCGCGCAGGTTTTCCTTGAGGCGTTGAGCAATGCCTTTGAGCAGCAGATCGCCGACCGGATGGCCGAGGCTGTCGTTGATGTGTTTGAAGCGGTCCAGGTCCAAAAACAGCACAGCCCCCAAGCTGCCGGACTCTTCGCTGTGCAGAAGGGCGGTCTGAAGGCGATTCTCGAAGAGCGTACGGTTGGGCAGGCCGGTGAGCGGGTCGTGGTGAGCCTGATAGTCCAGGCGGGCCTGAGCGTGCTTGAGACTGGAGATGTCGGCGAAGACGGCGACGAAGTGGGTGATGACATGGTCTTTGTTGCGCACAGCGTTGATCGTGAGCCAGCTGGGGTAGAGGTCGCCGTTCTTGCGGCGGTTGCAGATCTCGCCTTGCCAATGCCCTTCGGCGGTCAACTGGTGCCACATCGCTGCGTAGAAGGCGCTGTCGTGCTGCCCTGAAGCGAGCAGGCGGGGCGTTTGACCAATGGCTTCGTTTTCGCTGTAGCCGGTGATCTCGCTGAAGGCGCGGTTGACGGCGTTGATGCGCTGGCGGGTATCGGTGATGAGCACGCCTTCGGCGGTGCTTTCGAACACGGTGGCGGCCAGGTGGAGCTTTTCCTGCATCTGCTGGCGTTCGGTGACGTCGCGAGAGATGGTCAGCAGACACTCTTCTCCATCGATGAGCACCGGGTGCGAGGAGAGTTCGCACAGCCGGATACTGCCATTTGCGCCCCGAATCCTGGCGCGGAAGTCGTAAACGGAGCCGTTCTGTTTGAGGCGATTGATCAGGGCGTTGCGTTCGTTCAGGTCGACCCAGATGCCCAGCTCGAAAACCGAACGTCCCAGGCAGTAACTTTCCTCGTAACCGCTCATGCGGCAGAAGCCCTCATTGACCTCAAGCACTCCGCCGTCGTCCATGCGACTGATGGTCAGTCCGTCAGGGGAGGCGTGGAAGGCTTTGGCAAACTTTTCCTCGGAGAGCTGCAACTGCCGTTGAGCCTCCTTGAGCGGGGTGATGTCACGCACCACCACCAGCACGGCGGGTTTTGGACCCAGCTCGAAAGGCTGCGCCGACATAAGGCCGGAGAAGGTCTGCCCGTTCTTTCGCCGGAACGGTATTTCCAGGTTGCGGATATTACCTTTCTGCAGTTGCTCAAGCAGGCCGGGGCCGATACCGGGGACGGCCCACACGTTGATTTGGCTGGGCGTCTTGCCGATGGCCTCTTCGGCGGTAAGGCCGGTCTGTTCGACGAAAGCGTTGTTGGCTTCCAGGATCTGGCCGTCGACGAGGCTGGCAATCACCATGATGTCGGGGCAATGGGCAAAGACGGAGGCGAACCTGTCTTCGGATAAACGCAGCGCTTCTTCGGTTTGCTTGCTGTCATTGATGTCGGTCATTAATCCACGCATAAGTGCTCAAGTCCGTGCTGGTCTGGCTGCCGATATCGCGGGGGCCACAGCACTTGCTCCGAATCGTTGCGCACGAGCGGGCCAAGGGTTGTGGTCATTACCGCTGCTGTTTATTGCGAGCAGAAGATCTCAGCACTGCGGCATTTCTGCACACAATGCTGCGGTAAAAACCTTGGCAACAACCGATAGGCCAAAGGATCACCAGCAGGCTTTTTGCCTGCGGTGACACATAGTTGTAGGCCAAGTTTCAAAACTTTGCCTCCCACGCGACGGCTGACAGACTCATAAACGTTACGATCACGCAGGTAGCGTGAAAAACGGCGTTGAATAATTCCGGCAGGCCAGAAACGCAAAACCCCCGGCACGAGGCCGAGGGTTTTGTTTGATCGCGTAGCGTGCTGCGTTTTACTCGTCCAGGAACGAGCGCAGATGCTCGCTTCGGGTCGGGTGACGCAGTTTACGCAGTGCCTTGGCTTCGATCTGACGAATCCGCTCGCGGGTGACGTCGAACTGTTTGCCGACCTCTTCCAGCGTGTGGTCGGTGTTCATGTCGATGCCGAAACGCATGCGCAGAACCTTGGCTTCACGAGCTGTGAGACCGGACAGGACTTCGCGTGTCGCTTCCTTGAGGCTTTCAACCGTTGCAACGTCGATAGGCGATTGCATGGTCGAGTCTTCGATGAAGTCGCCCAGATGCGAATCTTCGTCGTCACCGATCGGCGTTTCCATAGAGATCGGCTCTTTAGCGATCTTCAATACCTTGCGGATCTTGTCCTCAGGCATTTCCATGCGTTCGCCCAGCTCTTCCGGAGTCGGTTCGCGACCCATTTCCTGCAGCATCTGGCGGGAAATACGGTTGAGCTTGTTGATCGTCTCGATCATGTGCACCGGAATACGGATGGTGCGTGCCTGGTCGGCAATCGAGCGAGTGATCGCCTGACGGATCCACCAGGTGGCGTAGGTCGAGAACTTGTAACCACGACGGTATTCGAACTTGTCCACCGCTTTCATCAAGCCGATGTTGCCTTCCTGGATCAGATCGAGGAATTGCAGACCGCGGTTGGTGTACTTCTTGGCGATGGAGATCACCAGACGCAAGTTCGCTTCGACCATCTCTTTCTTCGCGCGGCGGGCCTTGGCCTCACCGATCGACATGCGACGGTTGATGTCCTTGATCTCGGCGATCTTCAAGCCTGTTTCTTCTTCAAGCGCAGACAGCTTCTGCTGGCAACGCTGGATGTCAGGCTGCAGGCGACCAATGGCTTCGGCGTATTTGCTCTTGCCTTTGGCCAGCGCGTCGGTCCAGCTCTCGTCGACTTCGTTGCCCGGGAACTGGCGAAGGAAATCGGCGCGCGGCATACGTGCATCACGTACGCACAGCTGCATGATGGCGCGTTCTTGGGCACGCAGACGATCAAGGGCACCGCGAACACGCTCTACCAGACCTTCAAACTGCTTTGGAACCAGCTTGATGGGCATGAACAGTTCGGCAAGGGCGACCATTTCGGCAATGGCGTGCTTGTCTTCGCGGCCAAGCTTCTTCAGCGCTTTGCGGGTGATTTCCATCTGATCGGAGACAGCGCCGAAGCGTTGTGCAGCGATGACAGGATCCGGACCGCTTTCGGTTTCTTCTTCATCATCGGATGAATCAGCCGATTCTTCCTCGTCGTCATCGCCTTCGGCCTTGACGGCTTTGGGGTCGATGGGCGGCGGGACTTCGGCAGGCGGCGCGATGCCGTCATCCGGGTCGATGTAACCGCTGAGAACGTCGGACAGGCGACCGCCTTCGCTCGTGACACGTGTGTATTCGGAAAGAATATGGTCAACCGTGCCAGGGAAGTGCGCAATTGCGCCCATCACTTCGCGGATGCCTTCTTCGATACGTTTGGCGATTTCGATTTCGCCTTCACGGGTCAAGAGTTCTACGGTGCCCATTTCACGCATGTACATGCGAACGGGATCGGTGGTACGACCGATGTCGGTTTCAACCGCTGCCAATGCTGCGGCCGCTTCTTCTGCGGCTGCTTCATCGGTATCGGCATCGGCCAGCATCAAGGCGTCCGCATCCGGAGCACTCTCGTGTACCGGGATCCCCATGTCGTTGATCATGCGGATGATGTCTTCCACCTGCTCAGGATCTGAAATATCCTCAGGCAAGTGGTCGTTGACCTCTGCGTAAGTCAGATACTTCTGCTCACGACCCAGGGTGATCAACTCTTTGATACGAGACTGCTGTTGCGCTTTTCCGGACATAACACCCTATCCACTGAAGGTCTTGGCGGGCAAAAAACAAGCCGAGGATTATACCCGAGCTATGACCTCACGCGCCAGTTGAGGTCGGGGTTTGTGCAGGAACATTGCGATTTAGCAGGTCCCGAAGCTGAATTTTCTCTTCTGCACTCAGCTCGGTTTGACGTGCTTTGCTGATCAGATGTTCCAAACTACGCTCGCGTTGGCGAGCGGATAAGCTAGTTATAGTGTCGAAAAACTGTTGTTCAAGGTTATCGGCCTCGATCAACCATTCCTTTTCGGCCAATGCGCGCAGCAAACGGCCCTGTTCGGTTCCATGCCACCGCGCTATCAACTGTAACGACCGAAGATTGGGATTCTTTTGCCTCGCTTCAATGAGCGAAACCAATAATTGTGCCTGTGACTGGTCTTCTGCCGCGAAATGGCTGGCATTTTCGACCTTTTCGGCCAGTTCAGGGTGGTGCAGCAACGTACGAAGTGCGGCTTGCATGGGCGGTTCCACGGCTGTGGGAACGCGCGGCGTGCGAGGCTCGAAGTCCGGACGCTTGCCTTTTTTGTCCCAAGGCTTCTTTTCCCATTTTTTCTGATTCTGACCGCCGGTTTTCTTCGGCGTCCATTCCTGCTGCGCTTCATAACCGCCTTGGGGCTGGTAATCGGCGAAGTCAGGCATCGCGTCATAATCGACGTACGGGTCGTAACTGGGCGGTGCTTCTGTGGGTGCGTTCTGTACCAGTTGGCTGACGGCTTCGCCGGTGAGGCCGGTGATTTCGCTCAGGCGCTGACGCATCAGGGTCTTGAGGTTCGCGCCTGGCACTTTGTCGATCAGCGGGGCGGCGAGCGTGGCCATGTGGGCCTTGCCTTCCAGCGAGCGCGGATCGGCTTCCTTGGTCAGTTGCTCGAAAAAATAATCCGCCAGCGGCTGCGCGTGCTGATTGATCCGCGCTCTGAACGCGTCGGTGCCTTCGGAGCGCACCAGCGTATCCGGGTCTTCGCCTTCGGGCAGGAACAGGAAGCGCGCACGCCGTCCATCTTGCAGGCTGGACAGCGTCGCCTCCAGTGCTCGCCAGGCAGCGTTACGGCCAGCCTGGTCGCCGTCAAAGCAGAACAGCACATTGGGCACGACCCTGAACAGCCGCTTCAAGTGCTCCTCACTGGTCGCGGTACCCAACGTGGCCACGGCGTTACGCAGGCCTTGCTGGGCCAGTGCAATGACGTCCATGTAGCCTTCGACGACGATGATCTCGTCCAGGTTGCGATTATGCTTGCGGGCTTCGAACAGGCCGTACAGCTCCTGGCCCTTGTGAAACACCGGTGTTTCCGGGGAGTTCAGGTATTTGGGCTTGTCATCGCCCAGTACGCGCCCACCGAAGGCGATGATGCGGCCACGCGAGTCGCGAATCGGAAACATCACCCGATCACGGAAGCGGTCGTAGCGCTTTCCGGTTTCGGCGTTCTCGATCAGCAGGCCAGCATCGATCATGACCTTTTGCTGCAGCGAGTCGCTGCTGAGGTGCTTGTACAGGTTGTCCCAGCCCGGAGGCGCAAACCCCAGGCCAAAGTCCCGAGCGATTTCGCCTGTCAGGCCGCGGCCTTTGAGGTAATCCACGGCGGCTTTGCGGCTGGGATGGCTCTTCAATGCCTGACGATAGAACTCAGCGGCGGCGGTCAGCAGCGGGTACAGCGGCGAATCGGTAGGTTGCCGCGGCTTCTGGCCCTTGACGCCTTGTTCGCGGGGCACTTCCATGCCGGCGGCTTTGGCGAGGTCCTCGACGGCCTGGGGGAAATCCAGATTGTCGTGGTCCATGATGAAGCCAAGCGCGTTGCCGCCTGCGCCGCAGCCGAAGCAGTAGTAAAACTGTTTATCGGGGCTGACGCTGAAAGAGGGGGTTTTCTCTTTATGGAACGGGCAGCAGGCGCTGTAGTTTTTCCCGGTTTTCTTGAGCTGCACGCGCGAGCTGACCACGTCGACAATGTCGGTACGGTTCAGAAGGTCGTCAATGAAACTCTGGGGAATCAGCCCGGCCATTGCATTCTCATATCAAGCGTGTCGCGAAGGTATCGTGGTGACTCTACGAGCGTTCGGTCAGCCTGTCAGCCGCCATTTTCGAATAGCGATGCAACAAGCGGGCACGTCTGTACATCCGAAGGTCGGTGCTTTGCCTGAGGCGCTTGGCCTGAAAGGAAATAATCGCACGCTCATTTAATTAAATAATAAGCGGCACACGAGACGCTGCCTTGGCTGAGCTTCTTGCGAAGTCATCAAGGCATACTCGTCTTGTCCATTGATCGATGTGCTGCCCGAGTGGGCATGACCAATGCTGCCTGTAAGCAGGCGGGACGTGCTTGACTGAAGTCTGGGTCGCATGTGCGGCCTGGACCTGCTCGGTCAATCTAGCGTGATGCTGTCACTGCAACTGCCGACAGCCCGACTGTAAGGCCGGGCAAGGCAGAAGCTTGCAACGTAAGTCTGTATTAGTACAGACGAACGGCGCGGCGCTGCTCGCGCTGAACTTTCTTGGCGTGACGTTTGACAGCAGCAGCTGCCTTACGCTTACGCTCGGAAGTCGGCTTCTCGTAAAATTCGCGGCTACGAACTTCAGCCAGAACACCGGCTTTTTCGCAGGAGCGCTTGAAACGACGCAGAGCTACGTCGAAGGGTTCGTTCTCTTTAACTTTGACGGCTGGCATCCAGAGCTACCTTCATTCATTACCGGGGTCAACGCTTCGTGCAAACACTGCACAAAAGTACGTCGGTTTTTAAGGGTTGCGGATGTTAACCCCTCATTGAGAGGAATGCAAAGCCTCTGATCGAAAACCGCTGGTCGGCACCTCGGTCGACGACTATCATGCGCGCCTTCGAATCTGCCCCCTACAAGGCGCAAACCCATGCTAGTACTGGGATTAGAAACGTCCTGCGATGAAACCGGCGTCGCGCTTTACGACAGTGAGCGCGGTTTGCTGGCCGATGCATTATTCAGTCAGATCGACCTGCACCGTGCGTATGGTGGCGTGGTGCCGGAGCTGGCTTCGCGCGATCACGTCAAGCGCATGCTGCCCCTGATCCGCCAGACGCTGGCCGAAGCCGACTGCGTAGCCACCGACATCGACGCCATTGCCTACACAGCAGGGCCGGGGCTTGTGGGTGCGTTGCTGGTCGGTGCGTCGTGCGCTCAGGCCTTGGCGTTTGCGTGGGATATTCCTGCGCTGGGTGTTCATCACATGGAAGGCCACCTGCTGGCCCCGATGCTCGAAGAAAATCCGCCGCAGTTCCCGTTCGTCGCTTTGCTGGTTTCCGGCGGGCACACGCAGCTGGTTCGTGTAGACGGCATCGGTCAGTACGAGCTGCTGGGCGAGACCCTGGATGACGCTGCGGGCGAGGCCTTCGACAAGACGGCCAAGATGATGGGCTTGCAGTATCCCGGCGGGCCGGAAATTTCCAGGCTGGCGACTCAGGGTGTCGCGGGGCGTTTCGTCTTCCCAAGGCCCATGACGGACCGTCCGGGGCTGATGTTCAGCTTCAGCGGCTTGAAAACATCGGCGCTCAATGCCTGGCAGCAGTGCCAGAAAGCTGGGGACGACAGTGAGCAAACCCGTTGCGACATCGCTCTGGCCTTCCAGCAGGCGGTAGTGGAGACTTTGACCATCAAGTGCAAGCGTGCGCTCAAGCAGACCGGGCTCAATAGTCTGGTCATCGCGGGCGGGGTTAGTGCAAACAAGGCGCTGCGGGTGTCACTGGAGAGCATGTTGGGTGACATGCGCGGGCAGGTGTTCTACGCACGTCCCGAGTTCTGCACGGATAACGGCGCGATGATTGCGTTTGCCGGCTGTCAGCGTTTGCAGGCAGGGCAGAAAGAAGATTTGAGCATCAGCGTGCAGGCGCGCTGGCCGATGGAGCAATTGTCGGGGTTGTAAAGCGCCGATCAGAAATGCCGTTCGCGCCCGGCGAGCAGGTCGCGTAGATTGCCGCGATGCCGCCAGACGATCAGCAGGGTCAGCACGCTCATGGGCAGCAGTGCCCGGGGTTCCTGCCACGCCAGCAATGGCAGCGTGAGGGGGGTTGCAATCAGGGCCGCGAGCGAGCTGGTACGGGTCAGTCTGAACGTGAGCAGCCAGGCGACAATGGCCAGTGCGGCGGCGGGTAGATACAGGCCCAGCAGCACGCCAGCGGCCGTGGCGACGCCTTTGCCGCCGCGAAAGCGAAAGTAGAGCGGGAACAGGTGGCCCAATACGGCGCAGACGCCGATCCAGCCCTGTTGTGAGGGATCGAGGCCCCAGGTGCTGGCGATCAGTACCGGGACCAGGCCTTTGCAAAGGTCGCCGAGTAACGTCAGGACGGCCATTTTTTTACCGGCCAGACGCAACATGTTGGTCGCGCCAGCGTTGCCTGATCCGCTATCACGCGGGTCGGGACTGCCGCTGAGACGGCTGAGCAGAATGGCGAAAGACAGTGAGCCGAGCAGGTAGGCGAAGGTCGCCAGTAACCAAAACATGCTAACCATTCCGGGCGAGGATGCCCTGATTCTAACGGCGCATCGCGCCCTTGTCGTGCAGTGGAGAGTAGTGCTTGGACAGAGTTTTCATCCAGGGTCTTGAGGTCGATACCGTGATCGGCGCTTATGACTGGGAGCGCGGCATTCGTCAGTGCCTGCGCCTGGACCTGAGTTTTGCGTGGGACAACCGGCCTGCAGCCGCAGACGATGACCTGAGCAAGGCGCTCGACTACGCCAGTGTATCGACCCGCATTCAGGCCTTTGCCGAGCAGGCACAGTTTCAGTTGGTCGAGACGTTCGCAGAGCGTCTGGCCGAGGTGCTGATGGCTGAATTCAATATTCCCTGGCTCCACCTGCGGCTGACCAAGCCCGGTGCGGTGGCTGCCGCTGCCGGTGTGGGCGTGGAGATCGAGCGCGGATGTCGCTGACTCGGATCTTCCTCGGGCTCGGCAGCAATATCGAGCGCGAAAGGCACCTGCATGCCGGGCTCGATTCGCTGGCCGGGTTCCTCAGCGAGTTGAATTGCTCGCCGGTGTTCGAAAGCCATCCGGTGGGCATCAAAAGCGGTCCGTTTTTCAACCTGGTGGTGTCGGCCCTGACCGACCTGCCGTTGCTGGAGCTGGACCGCCGCCTGAAATTCATCGAGGCCGACAACGGCCGCTACGCCCCGGATCGCAAGGGGTTGCCGCTGGACATCGACGTGCTGCTGTACGGCGAGCAGGTGGGCAATTTCGACGGCCTGATCCTGCCCCGCGCCGAGATTCTCAAGAATGCCTTCGTGTTGTGGCCCCTCTCGCTGATTGCCCCGGATCGTCTGCATCCCGGCGTTGGCGTGTCGTTCAGCACGCTATGGGCCGATGCGCAGATCGACCAGCAGCTGTGGCCTGTGGCGTTTGACTGGCGAGGCCAGCCGCTGACACCTGCGGAGTTGCTCAAGGGCTGATTTTTGATCATGCCTACGCTCGTCCCGTGACGCTCTGTGCGACGTTCAAGAGCGGACGCGGAGCGTCATGGGCGGCGTTACTACGCTGGAGCTGGTCATCAACTTACTGACCGCCATACTCCATCTTGTAGGCCTTCAGCGCATCCAGACGGGCGTTCTTCAAGGCCTCTCCCAAGTCCTTGCCCTGCAAACCCTTTTCGAGCAATGGCTGCACCGACACTGAACGCGCCGCTTGCGCTGCGCCCCGCAGGTACTCGGCTTGTGGATAACTGCGCTGCTCGAAACCATGACGGCCCCGCGCATCCATCTCGCACGCTGCGATGAACTCCTCGAAGCGTTGCGGCCTGCGGTACACGTCGAAGCTTTGCAGCAGCTCCAGCACCGTCGACGGTTTCAGTCCCAGGGCGCGGTGTCCGTGGGTGTGGTACTGACACACGAGCAGCGCCAGTTCCTGGCAGTCCCTCGGCACACGGAAGCGTTCGTTGACCGCCTTGATCAGGCGCAGCCCCTTGTGTTCATGGGCGATGTGCCTTGGCCAATCCGCTTGGGGCGTCAGCCCTTTGCCCAGGTCATGCAGCAGACACGCCCAGCGTACGCTCAACGGATGTTCGTGAATGGCCGCCTGTTCCAGCACGCTGAGCACATGCACGCCCGTGTCGATTTCCGGGTGGTGCGCGGGAGGCTGCGGCACGCCGAACAAGGCTTCCACCTCAGGCAGCAATTCCTTCAGTGCGCCGCACTCATGCAGTACCTGGATGAACACCTGGGGCTGCTTTTCCATGAGTGCGCGGGAGATTTCTTTCCAGCTGCGCTCCGGAGTGAGCGCCTGGAGTTCGCCCGATTCACTAAGCTGTCGCATCAGGTCCAGCGTCTCGGAAGCAATGCTGAAACCCTGCGGCGCGTAACGTGCCGCGAAACGCGCAACGCGCAGCACCCTGAGGGGATCTTCGGCGAAGGCGGGCGAAACGTGGCGTAAAATGCGCGCCTCAAGATCGTGCTGGCCGTTATAGGGATCGGTCAGGTTGCCGTCCTTATCCTCGGCCATCGCGTTGATGGTCAGGTCGCGACGGATCAGGTCCTGCTCAAGCGTGACGTCAGGGCTGGCATGAAAAACAAAGCCGCCATACCCCACGCCGCTTTTGCGCTCAGTGCGTGCCAGCGCATATTCCTCGCCCGTCAGCGGATGGAGAAATACCGGGAAATCGGTGCCGACCGGACGATAGCCCTTGACCAGCATGTCTTCGGCCGACGCGCCGACGACGACCCAGTCGATGTCGGTAACGGGTTGACCCAGCAGGCGGTCGCGTACCGCACCGCCAACTTTATAAATCTGCATAAAAAACCTCCGTAAGCGCGACAGGATAAACCTTGCGTCGTCCTTACGGAGGCTAAAACCGAACGATTACCCGTTTAAGACTTCACGTCTTCAGGAGCTAGAGGTGTACGACCGCCAAATCGAGCCGGGGATATTCACTGTCGGCGTGTTCGCCTCTCGGTGGCACATGGTGGGTTTTCACAATCTGGTCGCCCTGCAGGGTTTCCAGATGGATGTCGAAACCCCACAAGCGATGCAGATGCTTGAGCACCTCATCGGTGGAGTCACCCAGCGGTTTGCGGTTGTGCTGTTGATGACGCAGGGTCAGCGAGCGGTCCCCGCGCCGGTCGATGCTGTAGATCTGCACGTTGGGTTCACGGTTGCCCAGGTTGTACTGCGCAGCCAGGATTTCACGGATGGTCCGGTAGCCGTTCTCATCGTGGATGGCGGGCACCAACAGGTCATCTTTCAGGTCGTCGTCCATGATGCTGAACAGTTTGAGGTCACGTATGACCTTCGGCGACAGGTACTGAAGGATGAAGCTTTCGTCCTTGAAACTGCTCATCGCGAACTTGATTGCGGTCAGCCAGTCGGTGCCGGCGATCTCTGGGAACCACTGACGGTCTTCATCCGTGGGGTGTTCGCACATCCGGCGAATGTCCTGATACATGGCAAAACCCAGTGTGTACGGGTTGATGCCGCTGTAGTAGGGGCTGTCGAAGCCGGGTTGATAAATGACGCTGGTGTGCGATTGCAGGAACTCCATCATGAAACCGTCGGTGACCAGGCCTTCGTCGTAGAGATCGTTCATCAGCGTGTAATGCCAGAACGTCGCCCAGCCTTCGTTCATCACCTGCGTCTGACGCTGTGGATAGAAGTATTGAGCGATCTTGCGCACGATGCGCACCACTTCGCGCTGCCAAGGTTCCAGCAGTGGCGCGTGTTTTTCGATGAAGTAGAGAATGTTTTCCTGAGGTTCGGCGGGGAAGCGTGCGTTGTCTTCCTTGCCTCCTTCCTTTGCGCTTTTCGGAATGGTGCGCCACAGGTCGTTGATTTGCCGCTGCAGGTGTTCTTCGCGGTCCTTCTGACGCCGACGCTCTTCTTCGGCTGAAATCGGATACGGGCGCTTGTAGCGGTCAACGCCGTAGTTCATCAGCGCGTGGCAGGAGTCGAGCAGGTCTTCCACCGCGTCGATGCCGTGGCGCTCCTCGCACTGCATGATGTACTGCTTGGCGAACACCAGGTAATCGATGATCGAACTGGCATCGGTCCAGGTGCGGAACAGGTAGTTGCCCTTGAAGAAGCTGTTGTGCCCATAGCAGGCATGAGCAACCACCAGCGCCTGCATGCAGATGGTGTTTTCTTCCATCAGATAGGCAATACAAGGGTCCGAGTTGATCACGATCTCGTAGGCCAGACCCATCTGACCCCGCGTGTAGGATTTCTCGGTGCTGAGGAAGTGTTTGCCGTAGGACCAGTGGTGATAGCCCAAAGGCATGCCCACCGACGCATAGGCGTCCATCATCTGTTCGGCCGTGATCACTTCGATCTGGTTGGGATAGGTGTCCAGCGCATAACGATCAGCGATGCGGCTGATTTCGCGGTCGTAGGTCTGGATCAGTTCGAACGTCCACTCTGACCCCGTGGAAATGGGTTGGCGTTTCTGCTCTCTGGCGGTCATGACACTAACCTTCGCTGGAAGAGTTCGCGGAATACCGGATAGATATCACCGGCAGAGACAAGCTGCTGCTGGGCGAACGTGTCGGCATATTCTTCGCCGATACGCTCATATTCATACCAAAGTGCCTGATGTTCGCGTGGTGTGATTTCCACGTAGGTGTAGTACTGCACGAACGGCATGATCTGCTTGGTCAAGATATCGCGGCAGATCGGTGAGTCGTCGTTCCAGTTGTCGCCGTCCGAGGCCTGAGCGGCATAAATGTTCCACTCGTTGCTCGGGTAACGCTCGGCCATGATCTCCTGCATCAGTTTCAGTGCGCTGGAGACGATGGTGCCGCCGGTTTCACGCGAGTAGAAAAACTCTTCTTCGTCCACTTCGCGGGCACTGGTGTGGTGGCGAATGAACACAACTTCTATCTTGTCGTAATTACGTTTGAGGAACAGGTAGAGCAGGATGAAGAAGCGTTTGGCGATGTCTTTTGTCGCTTGGGTCATGGAGCCGGAAACGTCCATCAGGCAGAACATGACGGCTTTGGAACTGGGGTTGGGCTGCTTCACCAGCAGGTTGTATTTAAGGTCGAAGGTGTCCAGATAAGGCACCCGACGAATACGTGCCTTGAGGCGTTCGATTTCCACCTCTAGCTCTTGAATGTCGCCGAAATTGTCTGGTTCTTCGCGTTTCATGCGCTCAAGTTCGCTGGTCGCTTCCTTGAGTTTTGCCCGACTGCTGCCCGACAGGGCGATGCGCCGCGCGTGAGCCGAGCGCAGTGTACGAATGATGTTGATGCGCGACGGATTGCCTTCGTTGCTGATCCCGGCGCGCACCGTCTTGAACGTTTCTGTGCCGGTCAGGTTGCGTTTGACCAGATTGGGCAGTTCCAGGTCCTCGAACATGAATTCGAGAAATTCTTCCTGGGTGATCTGGAAGACGAACTCATCCATGCCTTCGCCGGAATTGCTCGCCTTGCCGGGCCCTTTGCCGCCACCACCGCCTTGCGGCCGGGCGATATGCTCGCCGGTGGTGAACTCCTTGTTGCCAGGGTGAACAACGGTCTGTTTGCCACCGCGCCCGTGGTGCAGCACCGGTTCGTCGATGTCTCGGCCGGGAATGCTGATTTGCTCGCCATGCTCCATGTCGGTAATGGAGCGACGGCTGACAGCTTCTTCCACCGCCTTTTTGATGTGGTCACGATAACGCCGCAGAAACCGTTGCCGGTTCACTGTGCTCTTGTTCTTGCCGTTGAGACGTCGGTCAATCACATAGCTCATAGGCCCTCCGGGCAGCTTCAAGTTACAAGCTTCAAGCCACAAGCTCGAAGCTCAAAAGCAAGCGCTGTCACAAAACAGCACCTTAAGCGTGCGTGATGCACGCTTAAGGTTTACAGCCTGCCGCTTGCCGCTGCCATTACTGCGACTTGCGTACGCGCAGATACCATTCGGAGAGTAGACGTACCTGTTTATCGGTGTAGCCCCGTTCAACCATTCGAGTGACGAAGTCGTTGTGCTTCTGCTGGTCCTCCTTACTGGCCTTGGCGTTGAAACTGATGACCGGCAGAAGATCCTCGGTGTTGGAGAACATTTTTTTCTCGATCACCACGCGCAGCTTCTCGTAGCTGAGCCAGGTCGGGTTCTTGCCATTGTTGTTGGCGCGGGCGCGCAGCACGAAGTTGACGATCTCGTTGCGGAAATCTTTCGGGTTGCTGATGCCGGCCGGTTTTTCGATCTTTTCCAGTTCCTCGTTCAATGCCACACGGTTGAGAATCTCACCGGTTTCCGGATCGCGGTATTCCTGATCCTGAATCCAGAAGTCTGCGTACAGCACGTAGCGGTCAAAAATGTTCTGCCCGTATTCGCTGTAGGATTCCAGATACGCGGTCTGGATCTCCTTGCCGATGAACTCGATATAGCGCGGCGCCAGATACTCCTTGATGAAACGCAGATAGCGCTCGCGCGTCTCGGCCGGGAACTGCTCCTGTTCGATCTGCTGTTCCAGTACATAGAGCAGATGCACGGGGTTGGCCGCGATTTCATGCGGATCGAAGTTGAACACCTTGGACAGAATCTTGAACGCAAAGCGGGTCGACAAACCGTTCATGCCTTCGTCGACGCCCGCACTGTCGCGGTATTCCTGAATCGACTTGGCTTTCGGGTCGGTGTCCTTGAGGTTCTCGCCGTCATACACCCGCATCTTGGAGTAGATGTTGGAGTTGTCCGGTTCTTTGAGGCGCGACAGGGTGGTGAACTGCGCCAGCATCTTCAGCGTGTCCGGGGCGCAATGGGCTTTGGACAAGGAGCTGTTGAACAGCAGCTTGTCGTAGATCTTGATCTCGTCGCTGACTCGCAGGCAATAAGGCACCTTCACAATGTAGATACGGTCGATGAAGGCTTCGTTGTTCTTGTTGTTACGGAAACTGTGCCATTCCGATTCGTTGGAGTGCGCCAGCAAGATACCGGTGAACGGGATCGCGCCCAGCCCCTCGGTGCTGTTGTAGTTGCCTTCCTGGGTGGCGGTCAGCAGAGGGTGCAGCACCTTGATCGGCGCCTTGAACATCTCGACGAATTCCATCAGGCCCTGGTTGGCCCGGCAGAGCGCGCCCGAGTAGCTGTAGGCGTCGGCATCGTTCTGTGGAAATTCTTCCAGTTTGCGGATATCGACTTTACCGACCAGTGCAGAAATGTCCTGGTTGTTTTCATCGCCCGGTTCCGTCTTGGCCACTGCGATCTGGTTGAGAACCGACGGATAGAGTTTCACGACCTTGAACTGGCTGATGTCGCCCCCAAACTCAGCCAGACGCTTGGTTGCCCACGGCGACATGATGGTGCTCAGGTAGCGCCGCGGAATGCCGAAATCTTCTTCAAGAATGGCGCCGTCTTCATTGGCATTGAACAGGCCCAATGGCGACTCGAAAACCGGCGAGCCCTTGATGGCATAGAAGGGGACTTTTTCAATCAGTTGCTTGAGTTTTTCAGCCAGCGACGACTTACCACCGCCAACCGGTCCGAGCAGATAAAGAATCTGCTTCTTTTCTTCCAGGCCTTGGGCGGCATGGCGGAAGTACGACACGATCTGGTCGATGCATTCTTCCATTCCGTGGAAGTCAGCAAACGCCGGATAGCGACGTATCACTTTGTTGGAGAAAATTCGCGACAGCCGCGAGTTGGCGGAGGTGTCCACCAGCTCAGGTTCGCCTATCGCCAGCAGCAGACGTTCTGCGGCCGAGGCGTATGCGCTGCGATCCTGTTTGCAGAACTCAAGATACTCCTGCAGCGAGAGCTCTTCCTGACGTGTGGTTTCAAAGCGTTGTTGGAAGTGGCTAAAAATACTCATGACGTCACCTCGCTCGATACGTTGAGCCGGCGGCGGATCGTCAGTCGATGCTGGCAGCAGCTGAGTATCCAGATGCCGTTTACCCCCCAGAACACCATAAAAGTAACTACCGATGACCCACGCGCCGGTGTACCGGCTCTCCCCTGATTTCGGATGGCCTAGGCTAAGGATAGTTCGGATTCGGAAAGATAAAGAAGGGATGAGCGAGAAGACGGGCTGACCGTTCGTCAGTTCGGGCGCGAGCCCGCGTAGAACGCGGGATCGACTGTCATAAAAATATTTTTTATCAGCCTTGCGCGGTTTCCGCCGGGAACGTCGTGCGCCACAGCTCAAAACCGCCGTCCACGCTGTACACGTCCGAGAACCCCTGACCCACGAGATAGGCGGCTGCGCTCTGGCTGGAGTTGCCGTGGTAGCAGATCACAACAAGGGGTTTATCCAGATCGGCCTTGGCAATGAAGTCGGCAATCGAATGGTTATCCAGATGCTGCGAGTCGGGAATGTGATTGCTTTCGAAGGTCTGTGCGTCACGAACATCGACCACGACAGCACCTTGCTCGCGCAGGGCCTGGGCCTGTTCGGGAGGGATGCGTTTGAATTCGGTCATTGGTTGGGCTCCTGAGCCTGTGGCGGCTGATGATGGCTGGCGTCGGCCGGTAGTCGGGTAACGGTCGATGTTGCTACGTGGCCGACAGCATCGCAATTGCATTGATGACGTTCAAGGGTATCGACGTTGAGCAGCGTCATTGATCCGCCCCACACACAGCCGCTGTCCAGAGCAAAGACGCCCGGCTCATCACAACGGCCTTCAAGTGCTGCCCAGTGCCCGAAGATGATTTTCACCGAGCGGGCCTTGCGGTTCGCGTGGCTGAACCAGGGGGCGTAACCAGGCTTGGCGGTTTCGACGCCTTCCTTGCCCTTGAGGTCGAGCTTGCCGTCGCTGGTGCAGAAGCGCATGCGTGTGAAGTAATTGGTGATGACCCGCAGCCGTGTAACGCCGCTCAGCGCGTTGTCCCATTTGACCGGCTCGTTGCCATACATGCCGTCCAGAAACGGCTCGTAAAGGTTGTCATCCTGCAACGCGTGCTCGACTTCTGCGGCGTGCTTGAGTGCTTTTTTTACTGACCATTGCGGCGCGATCCCGGCGTGAACCATGGCCACGTTGCGGTGTTCGTCGAAGTGCATCAGCTTTTGCTGGCGAATCCAGCCCAATAAGGAATCCCTATCGGGGGCTTCGAGGATTTCGCGCAGGGTGTCGCCTTTCTTGAGCCGTTCGATGCTGCGTGAGGCCGCCAGCAGGTGCAGGTCATGATTGCCCAGCACGCAGACCAGCGATTGCCGGATGCCGTAAAGGAAGCGAAGCGTTTCCAGCGACTGCGGGCCCCGGTTGACCAAATCGCCCACCAGCCACAGTCTGTCCTTTTCAGGATCAAAGCAAACATCGTCAAGCAGGCACTTCAACGGATCTAGGCAACCTTGCAGGTCGCCGACGGCGTACACCGCCATCAGTGAAGGGCACCCGGTACGGCAAGGCGGAAGGGGGCGATGATGGCGTCGAAGCGTTTACCGTCTTCGGCCAGCATCTGATAGGAGCCCTGCATGTTGCCGACCTTGGTGGTCATCACCGTGCCGCTGCTGTAGGTGTGGCTTTGCCCGACCTTGATCAACGGCTGCTGGCCCACAACACCTTCGCCGCGCACTTCCTCGACATGGCCGTCCCCGTCGGTGATGACCCAGTGTCGGGACAGCAGCTTGGCGGGCAACTGGCCGTTATTCTGGACCGTGATGGTGTAGGCAAAAGCGAAGCGGTTCTGCTCGGGTTGCGACTGCTCTGAGAGAAAACGCGTGACGACGCTGACGTCGACCTTATAACGGGAATCGGACATTCAGTAGGCCTTGAAATCTATAGCGAAAAAAACCGGAGTACTCGATACACAGTCTGAGAAGCATCAGTCTAGGACAAGTAAACGGAAAATGACGAATGGCCGTTCGCCGTTTACGTGTCGCCCCTGCTTATTCCGCTACGGGTTTCTCGCCGAGCTTGTCGGCCAGGCGAACGAAGGCGGCCAGGTCCAGTTGCTCCGGACGCAGACTGCCGTCCACGCCGGCAGCGGTAATGTCGTCGCTGCTCAATAACAGCTTGAGCGTATTGCGCAGGGTCTTGCGGCGCTGGTTGAAGGCTTCGCGTACGACGCGCTCCAACAGGCGGTGGTCCTTGGCAGGGTGGGGCAGGGTTTCGTGAGGCACCAGACGAACGATGGCCGAATCCACTTTTGGCGGCGGGTTGAACGCGCCAGGCCCGACATTGAACAAATGCTCCACGCGGCAGTGGTACTGGACCATGATCGACAGACGACCCCAATCGCCACCGCCGGGTCCTGCGGCCAGGCGCTCGACCACTTCCTTTTGCAGCATGAAGTGCATGTCGCGAATCAGGCTGGCGTTCTGCAACAGATGAAAGATCAGCGGCGTGGAGATGTTGTACGGCAGATTGCCCACGACCCTCAGGCTGCGCGGTTCGGCACCGAGGCTGTTGAAGTCGAACTTCAGTGCATCGCCCTGATGCAGGTTGAAGTTCGGCTTGCCGGCGAACTGGCTGTTGAGGATCGGGATCAGGTCCTTGTCCAGTTCCACGACATCCAGACGGGCTTCACTGTTGAGCAGGCCTTCCGTCAATGCGCCCTGACCCGGACCGATTTCCAGCAGGTGGTCTTCCGGCTTTGCGCGGATGGCGCGCAGGATCTTGTCGATAACGCCTGCGTCGTGCAGGAAGTTCTGCCCGAAGCGCTTGCGCGCCCGGTGTTGGTATAGCTCGGTCATGAAGGGGTCTCGGCCATCTGGTAGGCGGTTTGCAGTGCCACATGCAGGCTGCCGGTGTCGATTTTGCCGCTGCCTGCCAGGTCCAGCGCGGTGCCGTGATCGACAGACGTGCGGATGATCGGCAGGCCAAGCGTCACATTGACGGCGGCACCAAAGCCTTTGTACTTGAGTACAGGCAGGCCTTGGTCGTGGTACATCGCCAGCACCGCATCGCAGTGCTCCAGATATTTGGGGGTAAACAGAGTGTCGGCAGGCAGCGGGCCGCGTAAATCCAGCCCTTCGCTGCGCAGACGCTCCAGAGTCGGTTCGATGATGTCGATTTCCTCACGGCCCAGATGCCCGCTTTCGCCAGCATGAGGGTTGAGGCCGCACACCAGGATGCGCGGGTGAGGGATGCCAAACTTGTTCACGAGGTCGGCGTGCAGAATGCGTGTGACGCGCTCCAGACGATCCGATGTGATGGCATCGGCCACGTCGCGCAGCGGCAGGTGAGTGGTCACCAGCGCGACACGCAGGTCACCGGTTGCCAGCATCATCACCACTTGTTCGGTGTGGGTCAGTTCAGCGAGAAATTCGGTATGACCGGAGAAGGCAAAGCCTCTTTCATTGATCACACCTTTGTGTACCGGGGCGGTGATCATGCCGCTGAACAGGCCGTCGAGGCAGCCCTGTCCGGCGCGGGTCAGGGTCTGCAGCACAAACCCGGCGTTGGCCGTGTTCAGTTGGCCGGTGACCACTGGCGCCCCCAGCGGCGTATCCCAGACATACAGGCCGCCAGCGGGCGCGGGTACGTCGGGGAGGGCATCAGGAGATACGTCGATCAGGTTGACGGCCACACCCAGCTGCGCGGCCCGCTCAAGGAGCAGGTCACGGCTGGTAATGGCAATCAGGGGGTGTGGCTGAGGTTGCGTGGCGAGCAGCAGGCAAAGGTCAGGACCTATGCCGGCCGGCTCGCCGGGTGTCAGTGCGAAGCGCTTTGGTTTCACTGAGCAGCCTGGGCTGCGCCAGGAAGCTTGATTTCGACGTAGGCTTCGTCACGGATCTGACGCAACCACGTTTGCAGCTCTTCGTCGTATTTGCGGTTACGCAATACGTTCAGAGCTTGCTGATCACGGGCCTGGCTGGTGGCGTCCGTGGCGCGACGGCCCAGGACTTCCAGTACGTGCCAGCCGTAAGCGGTCTTGAACGGTTTGGACACCACGCCCTGAGGCGTTTCTGCCATGACTTCGCGGAACTCGGGAACCAGCGAATTGGGGTCAACCCAGTTCAGGTCGCCGCCGTTAAGCGCTGAGCCAGGATCTTCCGAGAAGCTTTTGGCCAGTTCGCCGAAGTCTTCGCCGTTTTCGATGCGGTCATACAGCTTGGCTGCCAGACGCTTGGTTTCTTCTTCGCTGCGGATTTCGCTTGGCTTGATCAGGATGTGGCGCACATGCACTTCATCGCGCATCTGAGCCTGACCCTGGCCGCCGCGCTTTTCCAGCAGCTTGAGGATAATGAAGCCGCCCGGTGTGCGCGCTGGAGGCGTCACGTCACCCACAGGCATCGAGCTGAGCATGTCGCCGAATGGAGGTGGCAATTGAGCTGCCTTGCGCCAGCCCATGTCGCCGCCTTCCAGCGCGCTTTCGCTCGACGATTTGGCAATTGCCATCTGTGCGAAGTCGGCGCCTTTCTTCAACTGGTCGTAGATGTCTTTGGCCCTGCGCGCTGCGGCCTGGATGGCATCGGACGATGCACTGTCAGGCGTGGCGATCAGGATATTGGCCAGGTGAAACTCTTCGGACAACTGAGCCTTGCCCAGGTCGGAGGCCAGGAAGTTTTTCACTTCCTGTTCGGAGACCTGGATACGCTCGGCCACACGACGCTGGCGAACACGGCTGATGATCATCTCGCGACGAACCTGCTCGCGTGCATCGTTGTACGACAGACCGTCGTGGGCCAGTGCAGCCCGGAACTGATCAACGCTCATGTTGTTGCGCTGAGCGATGGTGCCGATGGCCTGGTTCAGTTCTTCGTCAGTGACGCGAATGCCGGAACGCTCGCCGATTTGCAACTGCAGGTTTTCCAGAATCAGACGTTCCAGGACCTGCTGTTGCAGTGCTTCGGCTGGCGGTACACCCGACCCGCGCTTGGCGATGGTTTGCTGAACTTCACGCACACGCTGGTCCATCTGGCTTTTCATGATCACGTCGTTGTCGACGATGGCCACGACACTGTCCAGAGGTTGAACCGCCGCATGCACGGCGCCGCTCAGGAGTAACGCGCCCAGCATCAGCGGGCGCAGACAATCAGAAAGCTTGGTCTTCACGTTCACGATAACCTTGGATGCCTTTGTCGAGGAAGCTCTCTACTTTGGCGCCGGTCACGCCGCCGAGTCCCTTCAACACGATTTGTAGGAATATGCCGTGGTCGCCTTTTTCGTTCTGAGGCGCTTCCTGGCTGAACTCGTCGTAATCAATCCAGTAGCGGTTGATCAAACGCAGTTTCCAGCAGCAGTTGTCGTATTCGAAGCCACCAAAGGCCTCGATGGTACGGTCACGGTTGTAGTCATACTGCCAGCGGCTGATGAGGTTCCACTGCGGGATGACCGGCCAGATGACCGAGAAATCATGCTGCTGGATCTTGTAGTAGTCCTTCACGTAGTTCCGATCACCTGGCGAGCCGTAATCACCACCGCCCACGGTCCAGCGGCCAGTTGTCTGGTCGAAGCGGACCTGGTCGTTACGATAGCGGTAGCCGAAGTTGACGACCTTGTTCGGGTTGTCTTCAGGCTGGTAGTGGAACATTGCGCTGCCCGAGCGGGTGCTCTTGCTGTCCGGATCCCAGTTGAAATCCGATGAGAAGCGCCAGTCACGGTTGTAGTGGTATTCGTATTCAAGCGCGTAAGGTGAAACATTGGCTTTGGCGTCGTCGCGGTCTGCGAACACGATGCCTGGGAGTTGCACCTTGCGGTCCTTGAAGTACAGCGCCTGACCGATGCTGAAGCGCTGACGTTCGAAACCGTTGTCTTCGATCCAGCGGTTGGTGATACCCAGCGACAGCTTGTTCTCATCACCAATACGGTCCGAGCCGCTGAAGCGGTTATCACGGAACAGAGACGCGAAGTTGAACGTACTTTCACCTGTGTCGAATACCGGGATATCGCTCTGATCTTTTTCAGGAACGTAGAGATAGAACAGGCGCGGTTCCAGCGTCTGACGATAATCTTTACCGAACCATTGCGTGTTGCGGTCGAAGTACAGGCCGCTGTCGACGCTGAAGATTGGTACGCTGCGGCTTTGGCTGCTGTTGTACTCTTCGCCAGCCAGCAAGGTATTTTTGCCTTGACTGTCCAGATCCAGATCGTACTGGGTATAAACGTACTTGAGCTTTGGCGTCAGGAACCCGTAGGTCCAGTTCATCGGTAGGCTCACGGATGGAGCCAGATTCAGGCGGTCGCCATTGGCGCGGGCCAGGCCTGCCACGTTTCTGTCCAGTCTAGGCGTGCCGATGGTGCCATCGGCATTGAACGGTCCACCGTTCTCATCAAGAAAATTACCATCACGCAAGTCACGTTCGAACCGAACCGCTTCGGTTTTGTAGTCGAACTTTAAGCCGCCCGGATTGAAAGGCAGCGTACCGTCAAAGGTGATCTGCGGAAGACTGTTATAAGGCGTGATGCTCGCGACGGTTGCCAGCTTGTAGGCCTGAGCGTTGAACACTGCCCTGTAGTTATCGCCACGATAGGTCAGGGAGCCCTGCTGGTTGATGAAGTCAGTTCTGGCTACGCCAATCTGATCCGTTTCCAGATCCTGGAAATAATAAGGATCGCTGATGTCGGTGTAATCGACCTTGGTCAGCCAGCGCGAATCAAGCCCGCCTGTGTGCTGCCAGTTGATCATCCAGCGCGTCTTGTCGTAATCGGACTGCAGCTTGCGCTCGTCGTCTTCGTCGTTCAGGTAAGCACCGCCGAACTGGCCTTCGCTGCTTTTGGTCAGGTAGCGGAACTCGCCCTCCATCAGCATGCCGCGCTTGGCCATGTAACGCGGGTACAAGGTGGCGTCGTAGTTCGGTGCCAGGTTGAAATAGTACGGCGTGACCAGCATGAAGCCGGTGTCGGTGCTGGTAGAGAAGCTAGGTGGCAGGAAGCCGGACTGACGACGGTCGTCGATCGGGAAGTAGATGTACGGCGTGTAGAGAACCGGTACGTCCTTGACCCGCAGCGTCACGTTGGTCGCGGTGCCGAAACCGGTCGCCGGGTTCAGCGTGATGTTGTTGCCTTTGAGCGTCCAGGCGTTGCTGTTCGGCTCGCACGTGGTGTACGTGCCGTCCTTGAGACGAATGATCGCGTTCTCGGCACGCTTGGCGTACAGCGCGTTACCGCGAATGTTCGACTTGTGCAGGACGTATTCGGCGTTATCGACACGGGCTTCACCGGTGTCGAGTTGCAGTTCTGCCTTGTCGCCGACGATCAGCGCGCCGTTGTCACGCAGACGCACGTCACCGTTCAGCTCGCCACGGTTTTCGGCCTGATGCAGGGCGGCTTCCTGAGCCTGAACCTGCATGCTGCCTTGACGCAACACGACGTCACCAGCCAGGGTCGCAACTTGTGCTTCCTGCTCGTAACGCGAGGCTTTTGCACCGACAAACATCGGTGCATCGCTCATTTTCGTCTTGTCGTCCATGCCCGGGCGAATCGGCTCTACGTAGGCACCCGAGCAATACGGGCCGGTTTCGGCCAGTTGTGCTGCGGTGAGCTTTTCACGAGGAACCCAATCGAGGTGACTGTAGTCAGCACTACGCGACTTCAGGCCTTTGCCCTTGGCCTCGGTCACCAGTTGCGTCGTCGCAACCGGTTCGCCGGCGGAAGTGCTTTCCGAGGTCACAGTGCCGTTGGAACTGACCGACGTCGTGCTATGCACGGGGCGCGGAGGCAGTTCAACGGCAGCGGTGCCGGATTTCGGCGCACAGTTCCAGGCACCCGAAGCAGAGACTGAGCAGTCATACTGTTCCGCGGCAACCACGAACTGAGTGGCCAGAGGTTGCATCGCCAGCAGACTGCCGGTTACGAGCAACGGAAATTTTTTACGAAACGCGGGGGATTTCAATGCCATCTTATTAGTCCGGGCTTCCTGCGCGCCATCTGCCCGCGGGGGGGCCGCACGCCTCTCGATGGGCTGAAAAAGATTCCGGATAATAAAGCATGACCCGCTTGACGGCTAGCGCCGTCGGAGACCCTTGTAATGCCAGATCAAGATATACGCCTGCAATCCCTGAAACTTTGGCTCGATGAGCAGTTGCCAGCGCTGTTCACGGCGCAAAATTGGGGCGCCGTACCCCCGGCCACGTTGACTGCGGCCAGTAGCGATGCCAGTTTTCGTCGTTATTTCCGTTGGGAAGGCGAGGGGCGAACTTTTATTGTGATGGATGCACCTCCACCCCAGGAAAACTGCAAACCGTTTGTGGATATCGCTCATTTATTGGAAAAGTCCGGCATAAATGTTCCTAAAATTTATGCCGAAGACCTCACGCAAGGCTTTTTGCTGCTCAATGATCTGGGTCGTCAGACTTATCTGGACGTGATCGATGCCGATAACGCAGAGGCGCTGTTTGCCAACGCCATCGACGCATTGCTGGCGTATCAGCAACTGCCGATGGACGCGCCGCTGCCCAGTTATGACGTGGCGTTGCTGCGCCGTGAGCTTGAGCTGTTTCCCGAGTGGTATGTGAAGCGTCACCTGGGCATCGAGATGGACGAGGCCCAACGGGCGGATTGGCAGCAGGCCAGCGAACTGTTGATCGAAAGCGCGCTGATCCAGCCCAAAGTGCTGGTGCACCGCGACTACATGCCCCGTAACCTGATGATCAGTGAGCCCAATCCGGGGGTTCTGGACTTTCAGGACGCCGTGTACGGACCGGTCACTTATGACATTACCTGTCTGTTCAAGGACGCGTTCTTGAGCTGGCCTCAGGAGCGTGTCACCGAATGGTTGCAGACATATTGGGACAAGGCCCGTGTGTTGGGCATTCCGGTTCATGACGATTTTGCAGCGTTCGAACGTGCCAGCGACCTGATGGGTGTGCAGCGTCATCTGAAGGTCATTGGGATCTTCGCACGCATTTGTCACCGCGATGGCAAACCGCGTTATCTGGGCGACGTTCCGCGCTTTTTCGCCTATATAGAAGCCGTTCTTTCACGACGTCCGGAGCTGGCGCAGTTGGGTCAGTTGCTGACCAGCCTGCAGCAGCCGGCCGAGACCGCCGTTTGACTCATTTTGAAAAGGTATCGATTGTGTTGAAGAGGACTGCATGAAAGCGATGATTCTCGCCGCCGGGAAAGGCGAGCGGATGCGTCCGATAACCCTGCACACGCCAAAACCGCTGGTGCGTGCAGGCGGTGTGCCCCTGATCGAGTATCACCTCAACGCCCTGCGCGAGGCCGGGTTTCACGACCTGGTCATCAACCATGCCTGGCTGGGCCAGCAGATCGAGGACTACTTGGGGGACGGGCAGCGGTTGGGCCTGGATATCCGGTATTCCCCCGAAGGCGAGCCTTTGGAAACCGGTGGCGGCATTTTTCGCGCATTGCCATTGCTGGGCGAGGAGCCGTTTGCGGTAGTCAATGGCGACATCTGGACCGATTACGACTTCGCCGCACTGCGCGCACCGTTGTCCGGTCTGGCGCATCTGGTGCTGATCGACAACCCGGCGCATCACCCGACGGGTGATTTCTCCCTGGTCGATGGTCGGGTGAGTGACGATGCTGCTGCGGGGCTGCGCCTGACCTACAGCGGCATCGCGGTGCTGCATCCGCAGTTGTTCGCAGGGTGTGAGGCCGGTGCGTTCAAGCTGGCACCCTTGCTGCGTGACGCTATGCGACAGGGATTGGTGACGGGCGAGCATTTCAACGGGCGTTGGGTCGATGTGGGCACTCACGAGCGGCTGGCTGAGGTCGAGCGTTTGCTGTCGGGGCGCACGGAATGATTTGGCCGGGTACGCTGGCGGGTGCCGGGATCGGTTATTTGATTGCCAGCATTCCTGGCGCGCTACTGGGTGCATTGCTGGGGCAGGCGCTGGATCGCCACCTGAAACTGTACAGCTGGGCGCACCTGCGTGAGCGTCTGGGCGGGCGTGCGGCCATTCATGACGACGAATTGTTGTTCGTGATGCTAGGGCGTCTGGCCAAGTGCGACGGGCGGGTTGCGGCCAGCCATATCCATCAGGCACGCACCGAGATGCAGCGCCTGAACATGGACAAGTCGCATCAGCTTCGTGCCATCAACGCGTTCAATCGCGGCAAGGATGGCTCGGATGGCTTGCGCAGTTATCTGCGTCGTCTACGCGGTGACCCTGACAGGACGGAAGGTTTGTTGCGTGCTTGTTGGCGAATGGCATGGGCCGACGGCAGGGCGTCACGGTCCGAGCGCGAGCTTATTGGCGTGTGGGGGATGTGGCTGGGCTGGACCGAGCCGCAGGTCGAGGCGCTGGCTGCCGAGCACGATCCGATGAAACGGCCGCCCATCAGCAGTGCTGACGCCTATAAAGGCGCAATGCTGTTGCTGGGCGTGCAGGCCGACACGGATCCGGTGACCATCAAGCGGGCGTATCGACGTTTGCTCAGCCGTCATCACCCGGACAAAATCGCAGGCTCGGGTGCCAGCTCGTTGCAGGTGCGAGTGGCGACCGACAAAACCAGCGAGTTGCACAATGCCTATCGACTGATCAAGGCGCGTCGCGGTTTCAAGTGACTGTGCTGCGCCTGGGTGTGTGCTGAATAAGAACGGTTTTCGTGGGAGCGGACTTGCCCGCGAAAAGGCCGGTACATCTGACGAAGATGCAGCGGCCGAAGTGCCATATTCGCGGACAAGTCCGCTCCCACAATGGTCGGTGTTTGTTGCGCGACAGCGCGTTTCAAACGATAAAGATATCCCGACCTATTTAGCCTCGATCCAGCCGCGAACCCGTCGGAAGATTTGTTCCTGCTCGGTTTCTGCGTTGCCCGCGCTGTTGATCAGGCCGACTTGCGTGAAGCCCGGTCCTTTGGCACGTTTGCTGGCTTGCAGCCGTGCGGTTGCAGCTGGCTGGGGTGGGTTTTTATAAATGAAGTCGGCTGTGTTGACCTTGAGCGTCGGCACCATGTCCAGCAAGGAAGGCGACATGTCGAGCGGCTCGCGTGCAGCGACCATCACCAGCTTTTGGACCAGAGGTGATGCACGCTCGCTCATGTAGCGCGTTGCCCAGTAAGCGCCGCTGCTGTGTCCGAGCAACACGATGCTGTGGGCTTTGTTCTGCTGTGCGAACGCAATCGCGCTGTCAATGCGGGCAAAGACCCGCTCGGCCTGCGCCTTGTTGCGTTCTTCATCGGCAGCCGCTTTGGCGGCGTCAGCAGTGGCCTGAGCTTCTGCGTCGGCGGTCACTGCAGTGTCCTTGGCGGCGGCATCCTTCGGCGCTTCCTTGGATTTTTCGGCACCGGCATCGCCGCTCGCCGTGTCAGGCTCGCGTGGCATCAGCGCATTGTCCTGCGCATCCGGCAGGGTGACGCTCAAGCTTGACCAACCGACATTCGGAAACTTATAGCGCAGCGGGCCCACCACGTCAGGCCAGTCCGGGGACTCACCGGCCCCCGGCAGAATAATCACGGTGCCTTGGGGCTCGTCGCTATTGGCCGGTTTCCAGAGGGCGAGAAAGCTTTCGTCGCCCGCCTGCAGCTGTTGCTGATCTTGCTTGGGCAATTGACGCTCAAGGGCGATGGCATCTTCCTGCCCGCGGCTTGGCAATGGCGCACGCTCGACGGGAGCCTCGACGGCGTCTTTGGCAGGCTCGGCCGCCATCACGGGCAGGGCGCAAGGTACGATCAGCGACAAAAACAATGTGGGAAACATTGCGCGAATGGTGTGGGACATCGGATATTCCAAGCCAGAAACTATACCGGCAGCCTAATGGGTTGATCGGCTTTTGTCAGGCGTGAGCCTGGGCGCAGTACACCTACATGAGAACGACACGTTGCTAACTCGTCTTCGGCGCATCGGTTTTATCGGCTGCCTGGCTGTGCTCTTGATGGCGCAGGCGGCAAATGCACAGTTCGATGCGCCTGACATTGCTGCGCGTGATCAGTTGAATCCGGCGCAGCGCGACTGGCTGAAGCAACACGGCCCGTTGCGCGTCGGGCTTGTATTGCGTGCGCCGTATGCGCAGTTCGATCAGCGCCTGCAGCAGTTGTCGGGTGCCAACGTCGAGTTCATGAATGCGCTGGCCGCCACGTTGTCCGTGGAATTGTTGTGGCGAAACTTTCCCGATCAGGCCGCGTTGGAAAAAGCGCTGGCCAATGGCGAAGTAGATGTCGCGCCCGGCCTCACGCAAACGCCTGCCGGCCTGAAACTCTGGCTGTTTTCCGATCCGTATCTGCGTGTTTCTCAGCTGTTGATAGGCGAGCGTGACGGCGGCACCACTGTGGACCTGGACAAGCTCGACAGTCGTTCGCGTGTCGCGGTACGCATGCCCAGCGCCACGGCCGACTACCTGCGCAGCAATTACCCGCATCTGAATCTGCAAGGCGTGCCGCTTGAGCGCCAGGCTTTGCAACTGCTGCTCAGCCAGCAAGCGCGCTATGCGGTGGCCGACGAAGCTCAGCTCAGCCGGCTGCTGCGAGAGCCCGAGTTTTCCGGTCTGACGGTGGTCGGCGATATCGGTCTGCCGTTGTTGCTGAGGGTGGCGTCACGCCGGGATGCACCGGAATTGGCCGCGATCATCGGCGAAGGGCTGCACGCCATTCCGGCCAGAGAGCTCGATCAACTGCACACTCGCTGGATGCCGCTGACGCCTTCCCGTTTCAGCGAGTCGCCGGGGCTCTGGCAGAACCTCTGCATTCTGCTGCTGGTGATGCTGCTGGCCTGTTTCGCCATCGTGATCTGGCAGCGGCGTCAGCAGCAGGCGCTTGAACAGGAATTGCTCACTGCCCGCGAGGACATCGCCCGCCGCGAGGAAGGGGAGGCGTCGTTGCGGCTGGCGCAGTTCTCCATCGACCAGAGCACGGTCGGCATTTTGTGGGTCAATTGGGACAGTCGTGTGCGCTACGCCAATCGGGCAGCAGAAACCATGCTCGGTTATGCGCCAGGCCAGGTGGTCGAGCGTCCGCTGATCGACTTTGACCCCGGCCTGCACATGGATCGCTGGCTTAATCTGTGGAAAAACGCGCGCTCCACCGACGACAGTCCGCAGTTGTTCGAAACGAGTTGCGTCTGCGCCGACGGCAGTGTGTTGCCGGTCGATGTGTCGCTGAGCTTCCTGCGCTTTCGTGAGGCCGAGTACTTGGTGGTGTTCCTCAGTGACGTCAGCGAGCGACGTCGCGCCCACGACCAATTACGTGAACTTTCGGCTCATCTGGAAAGCGTGCGTGAGGAAGAGAAAGCCAGAATTGCCCGTGAGGTTCACGACGAACTGGGGCAGATGTTGACGGTACTCAAGCTGGAAACTTCCATGTGCGAGCTGGCCTACGCTGACCTTGACCCCGGCTTGGGTGAGCGGCTGGGCAACATGAAAAAACTGATCGCGCAGTTGTTCCAGTTGGTGCGCGATGTGGCCACTGCGCTGCGGCCGCCGATTCTGGATGCGGGCATCGCCTCGGCCATCGAATGGCAGGCCCGCCGCTTCGAGGCGCGTACGCAGATTCCGTGTCTGGTACAGGTCCCCGACAGTCTGCCGACGCTAAGCGATGCGAAGGCGACGGGTATGTTCAGGATTCTTCAGGAGGCGCTGACTAACGTGATGCGCCATGCACAGGCGCACACCGTCGAGATCAGCCTGACGCTGGAGCGGGGCATGATGTGCATGACCATCGCCGACGACGGCCAGGGCTTTGTCGAGTCCGGCAAGCCAGTGTCGTTCGGTGTAGTCGGGATGCGCGAGCGGGTCTTGATGCTGGGCGGTCGATTGGAGCTGGACAGCGAGCTGGGTGAGGGCACAACCTTGCGCGCCTATATTCCGTTGGATCCCGCTGGACAGGAGCGAGAACAGTGATTCGTGTACTGGTAGCCGAAGACCATGCCATCGTGCGTGAGGGGATCAAGCAACTGATCGGCCTGGCCAAAGACCTGCATGTGGTGGGCGAGGCGAGCAATGGCGAACAGTTGCTCGAGACGCTGCGCCACGTGGCCTGCGAGGTGGTGCTACTGGACATCTCCATGCCGGGCGTCAATGGGCTGGAGGCCATTCCGAGGATCCGTGCCCTGAACAATCCACCCGCCATTCTGGTGCTGTCGATGCATGACGAGGCGCAAATGGCCGCGCGTGCCTTGAAAGTCGGCGCAGCAGGTTATGCCACCAAGGACAGCGACCCTGCACTGTTGCTGACGGCGATTCGCCGGGTGGCGGCGGGAGGGCGTTACATCGATCCCGAGCTGGCCGACCGCATGGTGTTCGAAGTGGGCCTTACCGACAACCGCCCGTTGCACTCGCTGCTGTCTGAGCGCGAATTCTCGGTGTTCGAGCGGCTGGCCCAAGGCGCGAACGTCAATGACATCGCTCAGCAACTGGCGCTGAGCAGCAAGACCATCAGCACCCACAAGGCGCGTCTGATGCAGAAAATGAAGCTCAACTCGCTGGCCGACCTGGTGAAATACGCGATGGAGCATAAGCTGTTCTGAGTCTGAAAACGACATGCCCACGAGTTCCGGACATCGACCTGTGGGAGCGGACTTGTCCGCGAAAAGTGGGCCAGACTACGCAGATATGCAGGGTTGGCGTTCTTTCGCGGACAAGTCCGCTCCTACCGGATGCTTTGCAACTTCTAAGGCATATCCATCCCCGCCATCCTTGTAGGGCAATCCCTACCCCTGGCCTTCCAGCTTGCCTAGGCTAATCTCTCATCACCCCCGATTTCCGGGGCCTTGAGGCTGTTCTAGTCTTGATGCCACGCAGACAAAACAAAGGTGTGGGTAATGAGCGACGTCGATACAAGCGCTGGAGCAAGCGATGTTCTGGTCAGCTTTCGTGGTGTGCAGAAGAGCTACGACGGCGAAGCACTGATCGTCAAAGACCTCAACCTGGATATCCGCAAAGGCGAGTTCCTGACCCTGCTCGGACCGTCCGGCTCCGGCAAGACCACCAGCCTGATGATGCTCGCCGGTTTCGAAACCCCGACTGCCGGTGAAATCCTGCTCGGTGGCCGCGCCATCAACAATGTGCCACCGCACAAGCGTGACATCGGCATGGTGTTCCAGAATTACGCGCTGTTCCCGCACATGACAGTGGCCGAGAACCTGGCGTTCCCCTTGTCGGTGCGCGGCATGAGCAAGACGGACGTCGGCGAGAAAGTGAAGCGTGCGCTGGGTATGGTCCAACTGGACACCTTCGCGCATCGTTACCCGGCCCAGTTGTCAGGTGGTCAGCAACAGCGTGTCGCGCTGGCCCGTGCGCTGGTGTTCGAGCCGCAACTGGTGCTGATGGACGAACCCCTCGGCGCGCTCGACAAACAACTGCGCGAACACATGCAGATGGAGATCAAACACCTGCACCAGCGCCTCGGCGTGACCGTGGTTTACGTGACGCACGACCAGGGCGAAGCGCTGACCATGTCCGACCGTGTGGCGGTGTTCCACCAAGGCGAGATCCAGCAGATCGCGCCCCCGCGCAGCCTGTACGAAGAGCCGAAGAATACCTTTGTGGCCAACTTCATCGGTGAGAACAACCGCCTCAATGGCCGTCTGGTCAGTCAGGACGGCGACCGTTGCGTGGTGGAACTGGAACGCGGCGAGAAAGTGCATGCGCTGGCGGTGAACGTCGGCCAGCCGGGCGGCCCTGTCACCCTGTCCATTCGCCCCGAGCGCATCAACCTCAATGGCCGCAGCGAAAGCTGTGTGAACCGTTTCTCTGGCCGTGTGGCCGAGTTCATCTATCTGGGCGACCACGTGCGGGTGCGTCTGGAAGTGGCGGGCAAGACTGATTTCTTCGTCAAGCAGCCCATCGCCGAGCTGGATCCGGCACTGAGCGTCGGCGACGTCGTGCCCATTGGATGGCAAGTCGAGCATGTGCGTGCGCTCGACCCCTTGCAGCAAGTGCATTGATTTATCGGTAACAGCCACAACAGAGGCGAATCGATCGCCCACCCCAATCGCTTACCAACACTGCTCGTGGAGAAAAGAATACATGCTGAAATCATTGAAGTTCACCGCCATCACCTTGGGCATGATGTGCGCAGCACAAACGATGGCAGCCACTGACCTGACCGTCATCTCCTTCGGTGGCGCCAACAAGGCCGCTCAGGAAAAAGCCTTCTATGCGCCGTGGGAAAAGGCCGGTAACGGCAAGATCATCGCTGGCGAATACAACGGCGAAATGGCCAAGGTCAAAACGATGGTCGACACCAAGAGCGTGTCCTGGGATTTGGTAGAGGTCGAGTCGCCGGAACTGGCGCGTGGTTGTGACGAAGACATGTTCGAAGAGCTCGATCCGGCCATGCTGGGCAAGGCTTCCGACTACGTGCCGGGCGCCATCACCACGTGCGGTGCCGGTTTCTTCGTCTGGTCCACCGTGCTGGCCTACAACGCCGACAAGGTTGCCAGTGCGCCGAGCGGTTGGGCGGATTTCTGGGATACCAAGAAATTCCCGGGCAAGCGGGGCCTGCGCAAAGGCGCCAAATACACATTGGAATTCGCCCTGATGGCCGACGGCGTTGCGCCGAAAGATGTCTACAAAGTGCTGGCCAGCAAAGACGGCCAGGACCGCGCCTTCAAGAAACTCGATGAGCTCAAGCCGAACATTCAATGGTGGGAAGCGGGTGCACAGCCGCCTCAGTACCTCGCTTCTGGTGATGTGGTGATGAGCTCTGCCTACAACGGCCGAATTGCCGCCGTGCAGAAAGAAAGCAACCTGAAAGTGGTGTGGACCGGTGGCGTCTACGACTTCGACGCATGGGCCATTCCGAAGGGGTCGAAAAACGCTGAAGCCGCGAAGAAATTCATCGCCTACAGCCTGAGCCCGGAACAGCAGAAGACCTACTCGCAGAACATCGCCTACGGCCCGGCCAACACCCAGGCGGTAACGCTGCTGGACAAGGAAACCCTGCAGAACATGCCGACGACCCCTGAGAACATCAAGGATCAGGTGCAGATGGATGTGTCGTTCTGGACCGACAACGGTGAATCCCTGGAGCAGCGTTTCACTGCCTGGGCTGCCAAGTAATCGCGTTACGTTGAGTTAGATCCGGGTGTTCCCTGCGTCAGGGAACACCCTCTTCGTTGAAAGATTCCGGAGTTCGCTATGGCCATCGCCGTGCCCCTGACTGAAGGCGCCAGCCCCACTTTGAAGCAACGCCTTGCACGTGCAGAGCGAGTCAACCGCTGGAAGGCTCAGGCACTGATCGCTCCGCTGGTGATCTTCCTGTTGCTGGTGTTTCTGGTGCCTATCGCCGCACTGCTCTACAAGAGCGTCAGTAATCCGGAAGTGGTTACTGCCTTGCCGAGCACCGTGATCGAAGTTCAGAAATGGGACGGGAAAGGGCTGCCGCCCGAGTCGGTGTACAAAGCGTTGAGCCTGGACCTGGCTGAAACGCGCAAGAATTCGACGCTGGGCGATTTGTCCAAGCGCCTCAATATGGAGCTGGCCGGTTACCGCAGCCTGCTGAGCAAAACCGCCCGGGCGCTGCCATTCAAGACTGAGCCTGCCTCTTATAAAGATGCACTCGAAGCGCTGGATGAGCGTTGGGGCGACCCCGCCTATTGGCAGGCCGTTCGCCGCAACACCAGCAGCCTCACCCCGTATTACGTACTGGCCGCCGTTGACCATCGCATCGACGACCTTGGCGAAATAGCGCCTGCGACCCCCGATCAGGCGATCTACGTGGACATCTTTGCCCGCACGTTCTGGATGGGGCTGGTCATTACCGTGATCTGTCTGGTGCTGGCCTATCCATTGGCTTATCTGCTGGCCAGCCTGCCGTCACGCCAGAGCAACTTGCTGATGATTCTGGTGTTGCTGCCGTTCTGGACGTCAATTCTGGTGCGTGTCGCGGCCTGGATTGTGCTGTTGCAATCGAGTGGACTGATCAACAGTGCATTGCTGGCGATGGGCATCATCGACAAGCCGCTGGAACTGGTTTTCAACCGGGTCGGCGTGTACATCTCGATGGTACACATCATGCTGCCGTTCATGATCCTGCCGATCTACAGCGTGATGAAGAACATCTCCCCGACGTACATGCGTGCAGCCATTTCCCTGGGCTGCCATCCGTTCACCAGCTTCTGGCGTGTGTACTTTCCGCAGACCTACGCGGGGATCGGTGCTGGCTGCCTGCTGGTGTTCATTCTGTCGATTGGCTACTACATCACCCCGGCCTTGCTGGGCAGCCCGAACGACCAGATGGTTAGCTATTTCGTCGCGTTCTACACCAACACCAGCATTAACTGGGGCATGGCCACCGCGCTGGGCGGTCTGCTGCTGTTGGCAACCATCGTGCTGTACCTGATTTATAGCTGGCTGGTCGGCGCCAGCCGCCTGCGTCTGAGCTGAGGAGCGTCACCATGCTGAATCCCTACACATCGCCGATCGAGCGCATCTGGTATTACGCGCTGCGCATCATCTGTGCGCTGGTGCTGCTGTTCCTCGTGCTGCCGGTGCTGGTCATCGTGCCGCTGTCGTTCAACTCCGGCAGCTTTCTGGTCTATCCGCTGCAGGGCTTTTCTTTGCAGTGGTATCAGGACTTCTTCAACTCCGCCGAGTGGATGCGCGCGCTGAAGAACAGCATGATCGTCGCCCCGGCTGCGACCTTGCTGGCCATGATATTCGGCACGCTGGCGGCGATTGGCCTGACGCGTGGCAATTTTCCCGGCAAGGCGCTGGTCATGGCGCTGGTGATTTCGCCGATGGTGGTGCCCGTGGTCATCGTCGGTGTGGCCAGTTACCTGTTCTTCGCCCCGCTGGGCCTGGGCAACAGCTACACCTCGCTGATCCTGGTGCATGCGGTATTGGGTGTGCCGTTCGTGATCATCACCGTGTCGGCGACGTTGCAGGGCTTCAACCACAACCTGGTGCGTGCGGCGGCAAGCCTGGGTGCCTCGCCACTGACCGCGTTTCGCCGGGTGACCTTGCCGTTGATTGCACCGGGCGTTATCAGCGGCGCGCTGTTCGCGTTCGCCACCTCATTTGATGAAGTAGTGGTCACCCTGTTTCTGGCCGGACCTGAGCAGGCGACGTTGCCGCGCCAGATGTTTAGCGGCATTCGCGAAAACCTCAGCCCGACCATTGCCGCTGCCGCCACCTTGCTGATCGGTTTTTCGGTCCTGTTGCTGCTGGTGCTGGAATGGCTGCGTGGGCGTAGCGAGAAGTTGAGGACGCAGGCGGCGTGATGCTGTTGGGCTATTCAATGCCGGGGGCAGTTTGCCGCCGATGTGGTTTTTTGTGGGAGCGCAGTGTCGGAGGCGCGGCAGAGATTTCCCTGTCTGCTGCGTTGTGTCAGGCATGAAGCGATTTCCTGCATTTAGCCGCTGAATGGCTTACAAAACATCAAGAGTGCACCTGCGACATATCCAGAAACGTTGGAGTACAATGCGCGCCATCGTGATTCTGCTCAAACAGGTGCGCCATGCAGCCCTTCGTTATTGCCCCCTCGATTCTTTCCGCTGACTTCGCCCGCCTGGGTGAGGAAGTCGACAATGTGCTGGCCGCAGGTGCGGACTTCGTGCATTTCGATGTCATGGACAACCACTACGTCCCGAACCTGACCATTGGTCCGATGGTGTGCAGCGCGCTGCGTAAATACGGCGTTACAGCGCCTATCGATGTCCACCTCATGGTCAGCCCGGTGGACCGCATCATTGGCGACTTCGTTGAAGCCGGCGCCACCTACATCACCTTCCACCCCGAAGCCACCCAGCACATCGACCGCTCGCTGCAACTGATCCGTGAAAGCGGTTGCAAGTCGGGTCTGGTGTTCAACCCGGCCACGCCGTTGAACCTGCTGGAGTACGTCATGGACAAGGTCGACATGATCCTGCTCATGAGCGTCAATCCAGGTTTCGGTGGCCAGAAGTTCATCCCCGGTACGCTCAACAAATTGCGTGAAGCGCGGGCGCTGATCGACGCATCGGGTCGTGACATTCGCCTCGAGATCGACGGCGGCGTCAACGTCAACAACATCCGTGAGATCGCGGCCGCTGGCGCCGATACTTTCGTGGCAGGCTCTGCCATTTTCAACGCGCCCGATTACCGCGAAGTGATCGAGAAAATGCGTGCCGAACTGGCGTCTGCCCGCGCATGAGCGGCTTCGAGCAGCTGTTTGCAGGTCAACTGCCCAAGCTGATCATGTTCGATCTGGACGGAACCCTGGTGGACTCCGTTCCGGATCTGGCCGTCGCCGTGGACAAAATGCTGCTTGAGCTGGGCCGCCCTGCGGCCGGGCTTGAGTCGGTACGCGCCTGGGTTGGCAACGGTGCGCCAGTGCTGGTGCGCCGGGCATTGGCCAACGACATCGATCACAGCGGTGTCGACGACGCGCTCGCCGAGCAGGGGCTTGAGATCTTCATGGAAGCCTATGCGGAAAAGCACGAGTTCACCGTGGTCTACCCAGGCGTTCGCGAAACCCTGAAATGGCTTCAGAAAATGGGCGTGCAGATGGCGCTCATCACCAACAAGCCGGAGCGTTTCGTTGCGCCGTTGCTCGATGAAATGAAGCTGGGCCGGTTCTTTCGCTGGATCGTGGGTGGCGACACCATGCCGCAAAAGAAACCAGACCCCGCCGCGCTGTTTTTCGTCATGAAAATGGCCGGTGTTCCTGCTTCGCAATCCCTGTTCGTTGGCGATTCGCGTACCGACGTGCAAGCGGCCAAAGCGGCAGGAGTGGCCTGTGTCGCGTTGAGTTATGGCTATAACCACGGTCGCCCGATTGCCGAGGAATCTCCGGCGATGGTGATCGATGATCTGCGCAAGCTGATTCCCGGTTGCCTGGATCAGGACGCTGAGATACTGTTGCCCGACATCGAACGTCCCTCCTGTAGAGATTCCATCGTGGTGGTCACTCGCAAACTCTGGATGAAAGTCATGAAGGCTCTGGCCCGCTGGCGTTGGCGCGCCTGACTTGATCCTGGCCGGCCTGCCGGTACGTTTGCCTTACTGACCGTTTTATCCTCAAACCACGAGGTTGCTCATGAACCGTGAAGAATTCCTGCGTTTGGCCGCTGACGGCTACAACCGCATCCCGCTTGCCCGTGAAACCCTGGCCGACTTCGACACACCGCTGTCGATCTACCTGAAGCTGGCCGACCAGCCCAATTCCTATTTGCTGGAGTCGGTTCAGGGCGGGGAGAAGTGGGGCCGGTATTCGATCATCGGCCTGCCGTGCCGCACCGTCATGCGTGTGCATGGCCATCGCATCAGCATTACCCATGATGGCGTCGAGATCGAAAGCCACGAGTCCGAAGACCCGCTGGCGTTCGTCGAGGCCTTCAAGGCGCGCTACAACGTGCCGACCATCGCCGGCCTGCCGCGCTTCAACGGCGGTCTGGTCGGTTATTTCGGTTATGACTGTGTGCGCTATGTCGAGAAGCGCCTGGCGAACTGCCCGAACCCGGATCCGCTGGGCGTGCCTGACATCTTGCTGATGGTGTCCGACGCGGTCGTGGTGTTCGATAACCTGGCGGGCAAGATGCACGCCATCGTGCTGGTCGATCCGGCGCAGCAGGACGCCTACGAGCAGGGGCGCAAGCAGCTCGATGAGTTGATGGACAAGCTGCGTCAGCCGATCACGCCGCGCCGTGGTTTGGACCTGGATCGCCCGCCTGCGCCCGATCCGGTGTTTCGTTCAAGCTTTACGCAGGGCGATTACGAAGCCGCAGTCGATACCATCAAGCAGTACATCCTGGCGGGCGATGTGATGCAGGTGGTGCCGTCGCAACGCATGTCCATCGACTTCAAGGCCGCGCCCATCGATTTGTACCGGGCGTTGCGCTGCTTCAATCCGACGCCTTACATGTACTTTTTCAACTTCGGCGATTTTCACGTCGTTGGCAGTTCGCCGGAAGTGCTGGTACGCGTCGAGGACAACCTGATCACCGTCCGTCCCATTGCGGGCACCCGTCCTCGCGGTGCCACCGAAGAGGCCGACCTGGCGCTGGAAAAGGACCTGCTGTCCGATGACAAGGAAATCGCCGAGCACCTGATGCTGATCGATCTGGGCCGCAACGACACGGGCCGCGTATCAGAAATCGGCTCCGTGAAGCTGACCGAGAAGATGGTCATCGAGCGTTATTCCAACGTGATGCACATTGTTTCCAACGTCACCGGGCAGTTGAAAGATGGCCTGACGGCGATGGACGCGCTGCGGGCAATTCTGCCGGCGGGCACCTTGTCCGGCGCGCCGAAAATTCGTGCGATGGAAATCATCGACGAGCTGGAGCCGGTCAAGCGCGGCGTGTATGGCGGGGCAGTGGGGTACTTTGCCTGGAACGGCAACATGGACACCGCCATCGCGATTCGTACTGCGGTGATCAAGAACGGCGAGCTGCATGTACAGGCGGGCGGCGGGATTGTGGCGGACTCGGTGCCTGCGCTGGAGTGGGAAGAAACCTTGAACAAACGTCGTGCGATGTTCCGTGCCGTGGCATTGGCGGAGCAGACCGCGGCGGAGTGAGGAGGTTGCTTAAACAGCCTCACGCTGATCATGCCCACCGCTCCGGGTGGGCATGATCATCTTCCCGTGCCCCATTTTCTGAGTCAGAAATTCAGGCTTAGCGCGACATTGGCCCCTTGCTGCGTTACGTCATCATTCTTGCGCCAGTTGTAGTTGGCGCGCAGCGTGAGGTCCTGAGTGAGTTTCTGGCTCACGCCCAGCGTGGCGCGGTTCAGGTTGCGTTGTGGGGTGTAGCCGTCCAGCGTGAAGTCGATGGAGGGCACGCTGTTGAGCGACATGGTCACGTTTTGCTGATCGGTTTCAAACTCCCGCTCACGTGCCACTTCTCCCCAGACCTGCGTCGATGACGTGACCTGAAACTTGCCCTGCAAACCAACGCCTGCTCGCTTGGACTTGCGCGTCTGGTCATCGAAGGTCAGTGCTGTCGAGCGGGCGCCCTCCTCGGAGTAGCCGTCCACGTCGATGTGCGCATAGTCAGCGCTGATGAAAGGTGACAGGTGCCAGCGGCTGGCCGTGCCCGCGATGTCGAAACCGACCCGCGCACTCACTGCCCACATTTGGCCATCGGTATCGCCTTTTTCCTGACCCTCGCTCACGCCCAGAGCGAACTTGCGCTCGGCGTTCTCGTAATCCAGCTTGCCGCCTGACGCGGCCAGGTCGCCCCACCAGTGGTTGGCCTGATATTGCAGAAAGGCGGTCGCGATGTAGCTATTGAGCTTGTAATCCGAATCCTTGGGGCCTGCCTCAAGGTTCTGCCGGTAAGCGCCAGCTACCACACCCGTGCGCCAGTGATCGGCGAAGCGGTAGCTGGTGCCGATCGTCAGGTTATAGCCATTGCCGTCAGCGTCGGCCGAAGCGTCTTGAGCGTCGATGTCCAGTTTCTGACCGCCCGCCGAGAGGATGCCTTGCCACTGCCCGACGGCCTGCCAGTTGCCGAAATCGCTGAGCCATTGGGCGTGCAGTTCGTCCTGGTGAGCGCGCAGAGTGGTGTTGGCCATTTCCGGCAGCAGTGTTATTTCCCACGGTGCTGACAGCAATGAATAGGCGTAGTCGGCCAGTAAGCGCTGACCCGCTTCGGTCGGGTGGACGCGGTCGTTGAAGAACAGTTTGGTCGGATCAGGCGCTGTGCCCGAGCGTCCGAAGGTGGCGCTTTCGTTGCAGCTGTCACCACTGAAGCAGGTACGCACCAGGTTCTCGGTGGGGTCAAAGCCGAACCGCGCAGGCTCCGCCAGGGTTTCGCTGATCAGTAGCGGTACGTTGAGCGGGATGATTTGCGCATCGATCTGCGCCAGGCGGCTCACCAGTTGCTCGTTGAAGCGGGCGCTGAGTCTGGAAGTCGCGGACTCAAGAATCGTCCCGCTCAAGGCCGGTGTCTTGCCGATATCCGGCAGCAGCCAGACCATGATGTGGCGCGCGCCGGCTTGTTGCAGCACCTGCGCGCTGTCGGCGAGGCGGTTGGCGGCGTCTTCGGCATTACCCGCGCTCAGCACGCGCCCCTGAAGGAAGTCGTTACCGCCTCCGGTCAGGTAGTAGAGCGCATTCGGGTCGGCACGAAACCCATTGGCTGGCAAATACCCCGGTCGGCTGCGCAAGACGGTTTGCGAACCGCTGGTGATGGGGGTTATGGCATCAGACTGCGTGGTGATCGAGTCCAGGACCTGGTCGGTTCGGTAGCCACCCACTGCCCAGTTATTACCATCCGGCAGCCCGAGGGCTGCGTTAACGGGCGACGTCGAAGCTGCAAGATCACCGGCAGGCACATGGAGCATCCGGCCGATGAGCGTGGACGAGTTCAGGTTGTAGACCTCGCCGCTGCCGTCCTGATAAGTGGGACCGACGCGATTGGTAAAGCGCAGTGTGGCACCAGCAGGCCCGTCGGTATCCGGGAATTGGCCAGCGTCTGCGAGGCTGTCGCCAAAGACCACCATCGTCGAGTAAGGCGCGGCCACGGCCGAGCTACAGGCCAGCGAAAGTAGACAGGCCGCAAATGGCCATCGCCTTGATGTCATGATCATGAGTAAAGATCCTTTCCTGTGTTTTTATTGTGTTTAGGAAACGTAGCAAGCCTCTTCATGACCGCCAGCGCTATCGAAAGTTACCGCCCAGTGGTTGGCATATCATTGACATAAATCATGCAGCCCTGTCTGTGACGATATCGTTAAGGTAATTGGCCAGGTCATGCAGGTAGACGAAGGGGTGGCCCTGACGTGTACCACCGGTGCGACTGACCTTCAGGGCGATACGGCCGGCGTTGATTTTGCGCAACAGATTGCGGTCGTTGGACAGGTGTGAGAAGTAGCGTTCCCGCACCGCGCTCAACGATGGGCACGGCGTGGCGAATTCCTTGCGAAGCTGGTCGAGTATGTCGTTCATTCCATGACTCCCTTTGGTCTGTACGGGTAAAAAGCGCAGCGTCACGCCGCATCTCCGCCCCAAGGGGCCGAGTGCGAATCGGAGACGGGTGTGGCCTTAATACGTTGGGGTGTCAGTACCAGGAGCTGCCCGGTCTGACGCTGGATCATCTCGATGAGATGTCTTTGGCACGCTGCGGGGTGCAGGTACACCGGGCAGCGCGCTCTTTGTCGTGTGGTTTGCATGTTCGTACTCCATGACGAGGTGCGAACAAACAATACGATATGTAGTGAAATGGTGCAATACAGTTTGTAGTTAAAAATACATTTTGTATTAGTAGGCGTCCGCCGACTCGACGTACCACGACACATGCACCGAGCCATTTTCGACATTGCGCTTCACGTTGATGCCTTCGGCCTCGCTGATCTGCTCCACAATTCGTTCCCAGTGAACAGGCGATTCTCCGGGCTCTCGGATCAGCAGCACCTGGTGTTCGATCTGAGCCTTGGGGCTGGTGATGAGGTCCTGAATACGCTGGGCGAGGGCCAGGTAGGCATCGTGTGGAGAGGTTTCAGATAGTGGGCTAGGCATGCGTGAACTCCTTTTTACTGTATGCGCATACAGTAGTTGAGTAATATTTCCCACGCAAGCGGCAAACCTTTCCTATCCCGAAGTCATGACCCTGAACGCCGGACATAAAAAAGCCTCGCTGGGCGAGGCTTGGGGATCACCGCGGTGATCAGAGGCGCATGGTCATCTGCCGGATAACACCGATCAGTTTGCACTCTTCGCTGACCGCAATCGTCGGGTAGGCAGGGTTCAACGGCTTCAGGAAGTAGCGCCCTGCGTCCTCGACCAGCTTCTTGAACGTCGCTTCGTTGCTTTCGGGGAGCTTGGCGATGACCAGTTTTCCTGGAGTGGGCTCAAGGCCGGTGTCCACCAGGATCAACATACCTTCCGGGATGCTCTGGCCTGTGGGTGCCGTCATTGAGTCGCCGCGCACCACCAGCCAGAAGGCGCGGCCCTTGGCTTTGTAATCGCTCAGCTCGAAGGTGTCGCAATAGCCGACCGGATAAGGCTCGACCGCCTCGTTCCAGCCGCCAGCCTCCACCCAACTGATCACCGGGTAACGGTAGAAGCGCGAAGGCTGCTCCGTGGGCGCCACGTTTTGCTGCCCGGGCTCTTTCCCCGGAATCGAGGTGGTAAGGATCGGCAGGCCCAGTTCGGCCAGCAATCGGTTGATGACTTCGATCTTGGGCTCGCGCTTGCCATTGAGCCAATGCCCGACCGCGCCGGGCGTAACCCCCATGCGTTCGGCCATCTCTTCCTGGCTGATCTGCTGGGTGTCCATGACCTGCCTTGCGACTTCATACCATTTATTCATGCGTCGAATCATACAGGCTGTAGGGTGATCTTCAATATACACACTGTAATGTCTTGTTGTGCATAAAAAATACAGATTGTATTGTCTGGCTTTTCCAGAGGCGCAACATCGTGCCCCTGAAACAAGCCAGGCAGGAGAAGCACAATGATTGAAGAAGTCGAAGCGGTGATGGTGCATTGGGGCGAACAACGGATGCGCATCGGGTTGAGTGGCGGTTTGAGCAGCCCGATGGCCGGCATCATGGAATGGGGCGCTTACATCCCCCGCAGCACGCCGGGTTCGCGATCCCTGGTCGGCAACGGCAGCGGCATGGACTATATAAGCAGCGAAGTCGAAGCGGCTGTTGCCGAGATGGCGCGTGGTCCGGTCAAGGGCCGAGGGCCGGAGCTGGCACAGCTCGCCAACCTGCGTTACGTGGAGCTATTGCCGGTGCGCGAGCAGATGCGGTTGCTGGGCATTAATGAAGGCGCCGATCGGACCTACCGCAACTGGGTCGACAAGCTCCACCAGAACGTACTGGCTGCGTTAGCCGCACGCAGCGCATCACGAAGCCACAACAAAAAGGCTGCTCGCAGCGCTTGAATTCGCTCAGGCACACGCGGTGTTTTGCACCGCTCATCCGGGCCGCTGGCCCAGCTGTGGTCGAACTCATGTTGAACTGCGGCCAAACTCGACCCACCCCCAAATTGCCCCTTTCCAGCCTTTCCGGAGGGGGGTAAAAAGGTCCCACGATATGCGATTTGCGCCTCGGAACTGCCCAACAGGGCGGACCGCGCAACAGCTTGAACGGGTCGCTGATGACTCGCTTCGAAGCCCGCTCAGGCGGACCACCTTTATAGATTTCCCCGGCCGCCACTGTGTGGCCTTTTTTATGCGCGGAGCAAAGATGGACCCAACTGACCTCGGCCCAGGCACAGCCACCTGGCTGAGCGGTACGGGCACTATTCTACTTGGCGGCTTTTTATGGCTGCGCAAGTTTATTTCAAGAGATGCCGCCGACCGGGCGATGGACAACGCCGACATCGGCACGGTCCGACGGCTCAACGAACTGCTCGACTCTGAACGCGAAGCCCGCAAGGAGGCTGAAGCGCGGGCGGATCAGTTTGCCAGGGAGCGCAACGAACTGGCTGCTGCGGTCGGGCGCATGGAAGGCAAGATCGAAGCGCTGACCAGCCACATTGTGCAACTCACCGACAAGGTGACTACGCAAAGCGCCGAGATAGCCCGGCTGCGTTCTCAACTCGGAGGAGTCAACGATGCACAGATGCGTAATTGATTTCATTGCTCGCCGCGCCTGGCGTCAGATCGAAGTCTGGGTGATCGCCACGTTGTTGATCGTCGGCTGCCTGATGCTGGGTTTCCAGGCGGGGCAATGGTCGGCCAACGCCGAGCACACTCAACAACTGGCCGAAGTGCGCAAAGCATATGACGCCGCGTTGGGGCGGCGCGATCTTCGTCTGGATCGCCTGGCCGAGAGCACGACCGAAGCCGCCGGCAGGGTGGAAAGCGCCGCCACGGTCGCCAGTGAGGCGGCGCATACGGCCAGTCGCGCCGCTGACAAGGCCAACCGGGTTCTGGATAAAGCGACGCAGTAGCGCCAAGCGTTTACCCGCACACACCGTTCAGGCTGGCAGCCACCGTTGCCGTGCCGCACAGACACCTCTTACACGCGGATTTACTCATGAAGATAACCCCGATTGTTGCCCATCTGCAGGCGACCTGCCCGACCTTTGCCCGGCGAATCAGTGCCGGCATCGACTGGGCGGCGGTTGCCCTTGGCGATCAGCTTGCGCATCCCTCCGCCTACGTGATTGCCACGGGCGATCAGGCCACGGCCAACGACCTGCAAAACGTCGTTCGCCAGAACATCACTGACCGGCTGGACATCGTGGTGGTGCTTGATGGCGGCGACAAGCGCGGACAGGAAGCCTGCGATCAGTTGCACACCATTCGCGCCGAGCTGTGGCGTGCATTGGTGGGCTGGAGCCCGGAGCGCGATTACGAGCCGGTGCAATACCAGGGCGGTGCGCTGGTGCAGATCAGTGGTGACCGTGTGACGTATCGCTTCGGCTTTGCCGCGCAGTTTCAGCTGGGTCGCACCCTTGAAAGCCAGCCTGCGGAAACCTGGCATGAAGCGTATCTGGACGGCTTGCCAGGCTTCAGCGGTGCCACGTTCGAGATGGACAGCATCGACCCGGCAGACCCCAACCTGAAATACCCCGGCCCCGACGGACGCATCGAAGTGAAATTCTCAGGAGATGTAAAACCATGACCCCTCGCATCACCGTTCTACCGGCCGAAGGCCGCACCGTGCCCGACCCGGAAGCAGGCGATCTGCTGCCTGCCGAAGGGCGGGCAGTGACGTTCAACGCCTGGTGGCAGCGCCGCTATAACGACGGCGATATCACCGTTCACACCGAGCAATCCCCCACTCAATCCGCCGAAACGGCTTAACCAAGAGGAAGCCAAACAATGGCTATCAGCTTTAACAACATTCCATCCGACGTTCGCGTTCCGCTGTTTTATGCGGAAATGGACAACTCGGCCGCCAACAGCGCGTCGGCCGGCATGCGCCGTCTGATCGTGGCTCAGGTCAACGACGATGTCACCGGCCCGGAAATCGGCTCGCTGGTGCTGGTGCCGAGCGTGGCACTGGCCAAGAACCTTGGCGGTCAGGGCTCCATGCTCGCTGCCATGTACGAAACCTGGCGCAAGGCTGACCCGACCGGCGAAGTCTGGTGCCTGCCGTTGCTCAACACCGAAGGCGCCAAGGCTGGCGCGACCATCACTGTGGCGGGGGCCGCGACCGAATCCGGTCTACTGAACCTGTACGTCGGTGGCGTGCGTGTCCAGGCCACTATCGTCAACGGGGCGACAGCGGCCCAGGCTGCCAGCGCGCTGTCGGTGAAAATCAACGCCACGCCGGACCTGCCGGTCAGGTCGGTTGTCGAGGCCGGTGTGCTGACCCTTTCCTGCAAGTGGAGCGGTGTGAGCGGTAACGACATTCGCCTGGAATTCAATCGCCTGGGTAAAACCAATGGCGAGGCGATCCCGGCGGGTCTGACCGCAGACGTCATTGCCATGACGGGCGGCGTCGGTACACCCGATCAGGTTCAGGCGCTTGCAGCATTGGGCGACGAGCCCTTCGAGTTCCTGTGCCTGCCGTGGACCGACACCACCACGCTGGATGCGTGGAAGTCGGCGATGGACGACAGCACCGGTCGCTGGAGCTGGGCGCGTCAACTGTACGGCCATGTCTACAGCGCCAAGCGTGGCACGGTGGGTACGCTGGTCGCCGCAGGTCAACTGCGCAACGATCAGCACATCACCATTCAGGCCGTCGAAATGGCTGCGCCGCAACCGGTCTGGCTGCAAGCGGCTGCACTGGCTGCGCGCACCGCGGTGTTCATTTCCGCCGATGCCAGCCGTCCGACCCAGAGCGGCACCATGCCGGGCCTGGATCCGGCCCCTGCCAGTCAGCGCTTCACCCTGACCGAGCGTGAGTCGCTGCTGCGTTATGGCATTGCCACGGCGTATTACGAGGGCGGTTACGTGCGCATTCAGCGCTCGATCACCACCTACCAGAAGAACGCATACGGCCAGGCCGATAACTCGTACCTGGACAGTGAAACCATGCACCAGTCGGCGTTCATCATTCGCCGCCTGCAAGGTGTGATCACCAGCAAGTACGGCCGCCACAAGCTGGCCAGCGACGGCACGCGTTTCGGCGCAGGCCAGCCAATCATCACACCGAGTACCATTCGCGGCGAGTTGATTGCGCAGTACGCCCGTCTTGAAGAAGAAGGTCATGTGGAGAACGCTGAAGTGTTCGCCCAGCACCTGATCGTCGAGCGTGACGGCAACGATCCAAGCCGCGTGAACGTGATGTTCCCGCCGGATTACATCAACGGCCTGCGCGTGTTTGCGCTGCTCAACCAGTTCCGCCTGCAGTACGACGAAGCGGCGTAAGTCGCTCCACCAACATCATTTTCAAACCCGCCTCGTGCGGGTTTTTTCATTCTGGAGATAAACAACATGGGTCAGAAAGTTGCGGGTACCTGCTACATCAAAGTGGATGGCACCCAATTGACCATTACCGGTGGCGGCGAAGCCCCGTTGATGAACGTGAAGCGCGAGACAGTGGTCCCGGGCTATTACAAGGAAACGGACAAGGCGGCCTGGCTGAAATTCACAGCTGTGCATACACCGGATCTGCCGCTCAAGTTGCTCACCACGGGTGTGGATATGACCATCACCTGCGAGTTCAACAACGGCAAGACCTACGTGCTGTCTGGCGCGTATCTGGTTGACGAGCCAAGCAGCAAGGCCGATGACGGCACCTTCGAACTGAAATTCGACGGCAACCAGGGGATTTGGCAATGAGTGAAGTCATCGAGCTGGCAAGCCCTATCGAGGCTCATGGCGAAACCGTTTCGCAACTGACGTTTCGTCGTCCCACCGCACAGGAAGCACGCGCCATCAAGGCTCTGCCTTACCGGATCGACAAAAACGAGGACGTGTCCCTGGATCTGGACGTGGCGGCGAAGTACATCGCTGTCTGCGCCGGCATTCCGCCGTCGTCTGTCAATCAGATGGATCTGTGTGACATCAACACGTTGAGCTGGAAGGTCGCGAGTTTTTTCATGGCAGCGGCATCAGCGACCTTGAAGGCCTGATAGCCGTCGTTTACGACCTCGCGTACTTCTGGAAGACCGACCCCGCACTGATGATGTCCAGGGAGCTGGACGTCATCACCGAGTCGATCTTGCAGGCACAACGCATCAACCAGATTTTGCAGGGGGAGTGATGGCAAACGCTATCAGGACGATGATTACCGGTGTCGACCAACTGTCTCCAACGCTGGCGACTGTCCGCAAAAACGTCAATGGATTCCGGGAAGGACTTGAAAACGCTGACCTTGGAAGCGCAGACAACGCCTTGACGGAACCGTTGATCAAAGCCGTAAAGGCAGCGATGGGCTTTGAGACAAGCATGGCCGGTGTGAAACGGTCGGTGAAGTTCGATACCCCGCAGCAATTCCAGGCGATGAGCCGCGACATTCTTGACTTGAGTGAGCGGCTTCCGGCTAGCGCCAGTGGCATTGCCGCGATTGTCAGCGAAGGGGCCAAGGCCAATGTGCCGCGTGAGGAGCTGACCGGGTTTGCCACCGATGCCGTGAAAATGGGCATCGCATTCGATCAGACGGCGGCTGAGTCCGGCGAAATGATGGGCAAGTGGCGTTCCTCATTCGAGCTGACTCAGCCTCAAGTTGCAGCGCTGTCCGAGAAGATTAACGTGCTCGGCAACAACAACCTGGAAAAGCAGATTGCAACGATGGTGACTGCGATGGGCCCGCTCGGGCCTGTGGCAGGTCGTGCGTCGGGCGAGATTGCTGCTATGGGCGCTACGCTGGCCGGGGTGGATGTCCCGACCGACGTCGCCGCCAAGGGCATCAAGAACTTCATGCAGTCGATTACCGAGGGCGGTGCAGCCAAGGCCGGGGCGTTTCAGGCCTTGCAGCTGGACATCAACCAGCTGACCCAAGGTATGCAGCAAAACCCGTCCGGGACCATCGAGAAGGTGCTCAATGCCATCTCGACGGTCGATCCGGGCACACAGTCGGCGGTCATTACGCAACTGTTTGGCGAGGAATCGCTGGGTGCCATTACGCCACTGCTCAAGAACCTGGATGTGCTGCGCTCCAACCTGGCGAAAGTCGGGGAGGGGGTGCAGTCGGCAGGAACCGTCGAGCAAGAGTTCCAGGCCAACTCGGAGCTGACGGCTAACGCGTTGGAGCAAATGAACAATCGGGTTGATCGCCTGAGCATCAATATCGGCAGTATGTTTCTGCCGGCGATGAACGAAGTAATGGCCGTGATCGGGCCGATGATTTCTCAGGTCGCCGCGCTGGCCGCCGAACACCCAGGCGTGATCAAGGGTGTGGTGGGCGCTGCGATTGCTTTTGGTGTACTGCAAATGGCGGTGCTGGCGGCGGCCAATGCCAGCAAAGTGTTGAGCATGGTCATCGGTCTGTCGCCAGTGGGCATGATCGTTCGTGCTCTGGCGCTTGCCGCAGGTTTTCTGATTGCCAACTGGTCGACCGTCGCCCCGTACTTCCAGGCTCTGTGGGCTGCGATTCGTGAGCCTGTCATGGCAGTGTGGGGCGTACTCAAGACACTGTTCGCCTGGTCGCCGGTGGGCATGATTGTGTCGAACTGGCAGCCACTGTCTGCGTTTTTTGTCGGACTGTGGGACGGCATCAAGGCGCTAGCAGCGCCGGTGTTCGATTTCATAAAAGCGCTGTTCGCCTGGTCGCCGGTGGGCATGATTGTGTCGAACTGGCAGCCACTGTCTGCGTTTTTTGTCGGACTGTGGGACGGCATCAAGGCGTTGGCAGCGCCTGTTTTCGACGCGATGAAAACGCTGTTCGGCTGGACACCGATCGGCATGATCATTTCGAACTGGCAGCCATTGTCCGAATTTTTCAGCGCGCTCTGGGACGTTATCAGAGCGCTGGCTTCGCCGGTACTGGGTTACTTTCAGACGCTGTTCGACTGGTCGCCAATGGACCTGATTTCGGCGGTGTGGCAACCGGTGAGCGGCTTCTTCACAGGTCTCTGGGAAACCATCAAGGCTGAGGCGGCACCTGTGACAGATGCACTGGCCGCTCTGTTCAGCGTGTCGCCAATGGAAGTGCTCTCGGCGGTGTGGCAACCGTTGAGCGGCTTCTTCTCCGGCCTTTGGGAAACCATCAAGGCCGAAGCAGCACCCTTCACAGACATGCTCATGCTGATGTTCGACTGGTCCCCGTTGGGGATGATCAGCGAGAAATGGGAGCCGATCAAAACCTTCTTTTCGGGGCTTTTCTCAGACATCAAGCCATTCCTCGAACCGATCATGAGCTGGTTTGGTGGTGGCTCCGGGGATCAGTCTCTGCTGCAAAAAGCCACCCAGAAACTCAGTGAGTTCGCGGAAGGACAGCGTGCGGATAACGCAGGTCCCGGTGGCGGGAAAGGGGCTTTCCTGACGGCTGATACAGTTCAGGCCAGTCAGCTCAAGCAGCAGCAGATCAATCAGGCGATGGGAATACCGGCGACCAGCCAACTGCTGGGTGCGCCGAACATGCCAGCACCCGGCAGTCTGTTATTGCAACAAGGTGCGGGCACAGGTTCACGGCTTGAAGGCGAGCTCAACATTCGTTTTGAGAACGCGCCAGCGGGCATGCGTACCCAGCAGATTCAGACCAATCAACCTGGCTTGACGATATCGCCAAGCGTGGGCTATCGAACCCTCGGCGCAGGAGCCGCAGCATGAGTACATGGCGTGACAGCCTGTTGCCGGCGTCTTTCAGGGGCATCGGCTTTTTCATTGAAAAGGCCAGTGTCCCGATCGGGCGCAAGGGGCAGTTGCATGAGTTTCCGCAGCGCGACGAGCCTTACTTCGAAACCTTGGGCAAGCAATCGCAGATCCATACGGTCACGGCGTTCATCGTCGGACCCGACTGTTTCAAGCAAAGGGACAAGCTGCTTCAAGCGCTGGAAGCGCAGGGGGCGGGGGAGTTGGTGCATCCCTGGCTGGGCCGCATGCAGGTACAGGTCGGCGAATGCAGTATGACGCACGCCCTGGCCGAAGGCGGGATCGTCCGGCTGGATCTCAAGTTTTACCCGGACCAACCGCTCAAGTTTCCGACGTCCACGCTCAACACTCGACGCCAGCTGATGCAGGCGTCCGAGGGACTGCTGGAGTCGGCGCTCAGGCGCTATAGGGCGGTCATGGCAACGGTGGATGCAGTCCGTATCAACATTCAGGCGCTGCGCAGCACGTTGTCGGGGGTATTCGCCACCGTGCAACGACAGTTCTCATCGTTCATGGCGATCTATTCGGATGTCACCGCGCTGGTGCATTCGCTGGTCAATGCGCCTTACACACTGAGCACGATGGTTTCCACGTTCTTTACCAGTTTTGACGGTGACAGTCGCCGGGTCGGAAGGGGAAGTGGCAGCGCAGGTTTTGCTGGAAGTGGCTCGGGCAATTCCGGTAGCGGATCTGCTGGTTCCGGCGGCGGCAGTGCGGGCAGTGGAAGCGGCAGTGCTGGCAACGGGAGCATGGGCGGTAGTAATGGTGGTTCAGGTTCAGGTTCAGGTTCCGGTAGCGCAGGCACGTCTGGCACCTCTGGCGGCGTCGCATCGAGCGCTTCAGGCGTAAGAAACGCCTCTGGTGCCGAGGCTGTGCCGTATCGCGCGATCATTTCAGAAGCCACTCAACAGGCGCAGGCCGTTTCCAGCATCAATCAGGTTAACCAGGGCGGTGGTCTCGATACAGGGGTGACGGCTCAGGCCACGGCGGATCTGGTGCAGGACGCGTTGCTCGTCAAGGTGGCGAGGGTCGTGGCCAGCATGCCGGTGGCGGTCAACACGCAGCCGATTCTCGTAGTGCCGTCTCTGGATCAGCAACGGGTTCAACCGCTGCAACGCGCCGATGTGCCGGTGGCCGACGATGTCATCGAACTGCGCGACACACTTAGCTCGGCCATCTGGGAAGCCTCTCTGAAAGCCGATCCCGAGCATTACCTGGCGCTCAACACGCTGCGGCATGCGCTGATCAGTCATCTCAACGCAGTGGCGGCTTCCGGTGTGCGTCTTTTGGACATGAAGGTTGCCGAGCCTTTGCCGGCTTTGGTGCTGGCCTACCGCCGATTCGGTGACGCCAGTCGCTCGGGCGAAGTGGTTCAGCGCAACCGTATTCCGCACCCAGGCTTCGTGCCGCCCGGCACGCTCAAGATCGCTCAGGAGTAACCCATGATCGACCCTAATGTTGTCACCCTGACGGTTGGCAATCAGGACTATGGCGGCTGGAAAACCGTGGAAATCTCTGCCGGATTCGATCGTCAGGCGCGCAGCTTTGACGTCGGCATTACCTGGAAGTGGCCCGGAAATGATGTGGTACGGCCGATCAGGGCGGGTGAGCGCTGTGAGGTGCGCATCGGTGGCGAGCTGATATTGACCGGTTGGGTGTTTGCCACGCCGGTCAGCTACGACGGCAAGCAGATCACGTTGAAAGTATCTGGCCGCTCCCTGACGGCTGACCTGATCGACTGCGCGGCGATCAACAGACCGAACGAGTGGAAAGGCGTCAGCGTGCTGGCCATCGTCACGGCACTGGCTGCACCTTATGGGTTGAAGGTCATCAGCGAAATACCGGAAACCTCGAAGCTGTCCAGACACACCATTGAACCGGCTGAAAGCGTGTTCAAGTCCATCGACCGACTGTTGACCCTGTTTCGGATTTTCTCCACCGATGACGAGCATGGCAACGTCGTATTGGCCAAGCCTGGCAGCGGGGGAGATGCGGTGGACGCGCTGGAATTGGGCAAGAACCTGCTGACTGCCAGCGCGACGCTGGACTTTTCCGGGCTTTTTTCCGAGTACCGGGTCATCGGTCAGCAGACGGGCGACGACAAGACGTCCGGCAAGGCTGCGTCGGAAGTTAATGCTTCAGTGACTGACGCAAGGACCGAGCGTCATCGCGTGCTGCTGATTCAGGAGAGCGCGCCGATTACGCCCGAACTTGCGCTAAGTCGCGCCAACTGGGAGCGCGGTCATCGGGTGGGCAAGGCGCTGCTCACCACCTACAAAGTGCAAGGCTGGCGACAGTCCAACGGCGCGCTTTGGCGGCATAACACCGTGGTGCGCGTCATCGATCCCATCATCGGCTTTGATCGGCACATGCTGATTTCATCCGTGACGTATTCGCTCAGTGAACAGGGGACCACCGCCACGCTGGTCGTTGGCCCGCAAGAGGGTTTCGAGGCCGAGCCCGGTGACCCCAACAAGCGCAGCAAGGCGCAGGTCAACAATGACGCTTACGCCTATTTGCTGCCTGTCGATAAGGAAAAAGCCACATGAACCTGCTCAATCGCATGCTGGTGCGCGGCACGGTCGTGCTCGCAAGGGCCAGCAGCAAGATGCAAGCGTTGCAAATGCGCCTGACCGCAGGGGAGGTCAAGGACGACATGGAACACTTCGAACCCTACGGCTTTACCAGCAATCCCCTGGCCGGTGCCGAAGGCATCGCGGCCTTCATCGGGGGGGATCGTTCTCACGGTCTGCTGCTGGTGGTCGCCGACCGCCGTTATCGTCTCCAGGGACTGGAGTCGGGCGAGGTGGCGATCTACACCGATGAAGGTGACAAGGTTCACTTCAAACGCGGCAAGGTCATCGACATTCAAACCAACACCTTGAACATCAAGGCGGCTACTGCCGTGAATTTCGATACGCCGCAGATCACCCAGACAGGAAAGATCGTTTCCCAGGGTGACCAGATTGCCGGTGGCATCAGCCAGATCACTCACCTGCACGCCAGCGTGCGCTCCGGCCCCGACCAGAGCGGGCCTCCCGTGGGAGGTGGCTGATGATGAACGAAGGTTCCTTGCAGGCTTCATTGCTGCGCTCGGTGATCATCAGCCTGTTCACCTGGCGTCGCGCCGAGGCGGACGATCCGTTCGACGATGCCGAGCGCTTTGGCTGGTGGGGCGATACGTACCCGGCTGTGACCAATGACCGGATCGGCTCCAGGCTCTGGCTGCTGCGCAGGGTCAAGCTCACCGCTCAGACGCAGCGCGACGCCGAGTTCTATGCCCGCGAAGCGTTGAGCTGGCTGATCGACGACGGTCACGTCCAGCGCATCAACATCTTCACCGAACAGGTTCAGAGCAACCGCTTGAACCTGGGCGTCGAGCTGGTCGTCCCGGACGGCCAGGTCGTGCGCTTCAACCCTTCAGAACAGTGGCAGGTGATCTATGCCGTTTGAAACCCCCACGTTACCCGCACTCGTCAACCGCACACAGGTTGACCTGGCGGGCGACGCGCTTCGTCAGTCCGATGCCCGCGTGCTGTCTCGCGCCCACAGTGGCGCGGCCTATGGGTTGTACGGCTATCAGGACTGGATCGCCGACCAGATTCTGCCGGACACCGCCGATGAGGACACCCTTGAGCGGCAGGCCATTCTGCGTCTCCGGCAGCCGCGCAAACCTGCGCAGGCGGCCACCGGCTCGGTGCGTTTTGTGGCCGCAGCGGGTGCAGTGCTGGATGCCGATACGATCCTGCAGTTCAGCGATGGACGTTTCTATCGAGTGACTCAGGGTTTGACCACTGTGGCGGGCAACAACACGACCACGGTCGAGGCGGTGGATGCAGGTGCGTTGGGCAATGCCGACGCCGGGCAGGTCATGACCGTCGTGCAACCTGTTGAAGGCATCGACAGCAGCTTTACCGTGATCGCGGACGGCCTGACAGGCGGCATCGCCCGAGAGAGTACCGAGTCGCTGCGCGCTCGTGTCGTACGTTCTTATCGGGTTATTCCTCATGGCGGGAATCAGGACGATTACGTCACCTGGGCGCTGGACGTGCCGGGCGTGACACGTGCCTGGTGCGTGCGTCGCTATATGGGGCCGGGCACTGTCGCGGTGTTTTTCATGCGTGACGATGATGCGACCCCGACGCCGGATGCGGAGCAACTGGCTCAGGTGGCTGCGTACATCGAACCGTTGCGCCCGGTCACCGCCGAGCTGTACGTGCTGGCGCCGGTTCAGAAACCGGTGACCTACACCATCAGCCTGACGCCGGACACCTCGGCGGTGCGCGCCGCCGTACAGGCTCAACTGGCCGATCTGCACAATCGTGAAGCCGGTCTGGGCGAAACCCTGTTGCTGACGCATATCGCTGAAGCCATCAGCCGGGCAACCGGGGAAACCGACCATGTGCTGATTGCGCCCAAGGCCAATGTCACGGCAGCTGCCAATCAGTTGCTCACGTTTGGGGGGATTTTATGGTCGTCATAAGAACCGCCGAGCACTACGCCGAGCAACTGCACGCGCTGCTGCCGCTAGGTCCCGCCTGGGATCCGGAGCGGGTGCCGGAGGTGCAGCAACTGATCGCCGGTCTGTCCCATGAGTTCGCCCGTATCGACGGCCGCGCCTTCGACCTGCTCAACGAAATGGACCCGGCCACCGTCAGTGAACTGGTTCCGGACTGGGAGCGGGTGATGAACCTGCCCGATCCCTGTCTCGGGCTCAAGCCGCTGTTCGAGGATCGGCGCCTGTCGGTACGTCAACGGCTGGTGGCCGTAGGAGGGCAGAACGCAGCGTTCTATATCGGCATTGCCGTCAGCCAGGGCTACCCCGACGCCTCTGTCACCGAACTCCGAACGCCCCGCATGGGGCGTTCTCGTTTTGGGCGGGCGCATTTCGGCACCTGGAACGCGCAATTCATGTGGACCCTGAACACCGGTGGCCGCCAGCGGCTGGGACGGCGCTTTGGTGCCAGTTATTGGGGAGAGCGTTTCGGGGTCAACCCCGGAACGGCAATCGAATGCCTGATTCGTCGAGCAGCACCGGCGCACGGCATCGAATTCGTTAATTTCAACTGAGGAACAACAGATGGACTATCCCAAGAGTGTGCCAGGCATAGGCCTGGTCAGCGGCAAGTTTGTAGATGAAAACCCGGCAACCGGCACCCCCGGCTCGCTGATTCCCGCGCAGTGGGGCAACTCGGTGACGCAGGAGATCCTGAACGTGATACTGGGCGCAGGTCTGGTGCCCAGCGAAGCGGACGTCACGCAACTGCACAGGGCCATCCTCGGCCTCGCCGCGTCGGACTACAAAAAAAACGTACGCTGCGCCACGACTATGGCCATCGGCCTGAGCGGTCTGCAGACCATTGATGACGTCACGCTGACGGCAGGCGACCGGGTACTGGTCAAGAACCAGGACAACCCGGCGCAGAACTGGATTTATCTCGCAGCGGCAGATGCCTGGACCCGTGCGCAGGATGCGAACGAGAGCAACGAATGCGCGCCGGGCCACCTTGTACCGGTGCAGGCGGGTACGAAAAACGGCGGTACGGTCTGGCAGTTAACCAACACGACTGCTCCGGTTCTGGGCACGACAGGGCTGGTGTTCGAGCGTGCGCTGGGGCGTAGCGGTGTGGCGGCGGGCAACTACAGCCGGGTGAAGGTCAATCGGTATGGGCAGGTTGAGGAGGGGAGTAACCCAGGCTTTGAATGGTCAAATTTCAACTCTATAGCGTTAAGCACCGTACTCGGGGCCGATAGTACCGGTGGGGTAATAAGCGCTGCGTCTTCAACAGCGATCACTGTAACGATGCCCGTGGCAGCGAAGGTACCTACCGGTGCAACTATCATGATTGTGAGTGCCGGGGCTGGAGCGGTCACACTGATGGCCTCGGGTACTGACAACCTGACGAATCAGACTGGTGCAATCATCCCAATCGTACTAGGGGCGGGTGATTCGGCGCTCCTGTCTCGGGTGGCCGGTGAGTGGCGTTTGTTGGGGGGCAGTGTCGCCTCCAAATACTCCAATACCTTTGCAGTCGTAATGGGTGGGGCTGGACGTCAAAGACTGCCGAGCGGACTGCTTTTGCAATGGATAAACGTATCCATACCGCTTGGGCAAGGGGCACTGGTACCTTTCAATTGGCCTATCTCATTCGATAACGCGGCCCTTGCCATTGCCTTTGCTCCCGATTTTACAGTTTCCGAATACGGCTACATGACGCTGTCGGTTATCGACAGAAATAAACAGGGGGCGAAGCTTGCCAACATTGGGCAATCTTTGAAAATTGGTTCAGTTGCAGGAACCACAATCATTGGTATCGGTTACTGAGGCGCTATACACATGATTTTTTATTCGGCCACAACAGGCGGTTTTTACGACTCGTCTGAAAATACTTATGTACCTGCGGATGCGCTGGAAATATCAAGCGAGCGGCATGCCGCATTACTGGATGGGCCTACGTCAGGACGGCGAATTATTGCTGGTGAGAACGGGCTTCCTATTCTGGCCGATCCGCTGTCATTACCAGAAAACGTACTGATCGGTAATGAACGTTTCTGGCGAGATGGTTGCCTCGCCGCTACCGATGGCTTGGTCAGTCGTCATCGTGACGAATTGGAGGGTGAGTTGATGACAACCTTGACGTCCACTCAGTATATCGAGCTTCAAGCTTACCGCCGTGAGCTTCGCAAATGGCCGGAGTCAGAATATTTTCCGTCGATAGTGCATCGGCCTCAATCAGCTGATTGGCTTCTAAAGGAAATTGTTTAAACGCCCCTCTACGAAGAGGCGTTTTTATTTCTGCTCTTATAACCCCCGTAACCCTTCAATAATTCCATTAGCACCACTGTATTCTTGCAGGTGGTTATTGCTGCAATAACCGCTGCCGAGCGCTCCCTGCAACTTACGTTACACGAGAGGTCCATTGCGCCGGCAAGCGTCATTCACGCATGGATGCATTTCACTCAATAAAAAACTAAAGGTATTCATATGTACACAGTTATAAGCGTTCGCGATCCACGTTGGGCCGATCTGGCACACACTGCCATCAGCATGTGGGTGTTGTTTGAAGAGTTCAAAGATACCTACGGTGAGGTGCCTTTTGGAGCTTCTCCAAAAGACCCTGAGCCTCACGGAGTAGACCTGTATAACCGTGCCGTTGCGGGTGAGTTTGGCCCGGTTCTTGAGCCTACCGAGGAAACGATTGTGGGGCAGGTGATGAGCCAGCGGGATGCCTTGTCGGGTTCAGCCACTGCTCGAATCAATGCATTGGTGACCGAGCTTGATATGCTTCAAGACGCCATTGCAATGAACCTGGCGACCGAAAAGCAAGTGAAATCGGTGCCCGCAATAAAAGCCGAGCTATACGCTTTCCGTCTCTACCGCGTACGGCTTTCCCAAATCGATACATTGGAAGGTTACCCCAGAAAGTTTGACTGGCCAGCAGCGCCAGCACAGCCGTTTGTGTATGTGCCGGCCGCTGAGTAGCTATCAATTTGGCAGGGCGTAAGCGAAAACGAATGGCACCCGACGCTGGCTCTAAAGCCGGCGTTATTGTTTCTACTCTCTTTATCGCAACGACCTGTTGACTCGGCTAACACTCACACCGCACTCACCTGAGCGCCCCACCCTACTTAAAACGTAATGCGGGAGCGTTCCTGAGCATTAGAGCAATTCAGTAGCACTCCTTGGGCCGCTGATACTAATAAGCGTCCCCTGTTAAATCCGTCCCACTCAATACATATTAAAGGTATTCACATGAACACAGTTTTCAGCGCTCGCAACCCTGGCTGGGCCGATCAGGCCCACACCACCCTCAACCTGTGGGTGATTTTTGAAGAAAACAAGGATTCTGGACGTGAGCAAGGGATATCCATCTCTGCCAATGACCCGGATCCGCAAGTCGTCGCGCTGCTTAATCGGGCAATCTCCGGGGAGTTTGGAGAGATTGCCGAGCCGACCGAGCAGATGGTCCGGATGACCGTCATGATCCAGCGCGGTGGCTACTCGGCCAACGCGTCCAAAAAAATTGACCTGTTGGCCAATGAGTTGTCCATCGTGCAAAACGCTGTAGCGTCGGGGACGGCCACGCAAGCTCAAATTGACGCCATGCCCGCGCTGCAGGCTGAGCTTGATGCCTACATGGCTTACCGGGCAGACCTCGCCCACCTCGAAGACATCCCGGGTTTCCCGATGTCGTTCGTATGGCCGGTTCCGCCTGCGTCGCCGTTCGTGTACGTAAAGCAGCCTGAAGTGCCGACGCCGCCAACGGGCGTCAGTGAGGATGAGCTCCCCTGGGTGATGACAAGCATTCGTAACCCTCGCTGGGCCGATCAGACTCACAACGCCATTGTGCTTTTGGTGGTCTTTGAGAAAACCAAAGACACGCGTGGTGAAGAGGCCATAACCGTTTCTTTCAACGATCCGAGGCCACAGGCCAGAAAACTGTTTGATCGTGCAGCGTTCAGCGAGTTTGGCCCGGTTCTTGAGCCGCTTGAGTCGGCTGTCCCCGTAGATGGACGTGTCCAGCGGGACCGCTATGCAGCCGCGGCTACTGCAAAAATCGACGCGTTGAACAACACGCTGAACACCTTGCAAAGTGCTATCGAGGCTCAATTGAAATCCTTGCCTGCGCTACAAGCCGAGCGTGATGCGTACTGGCTCTACCGGGTGCAGCTTGCTCAACTCGATGCGCTCCCAGGCTTTCCGCTGTCGTTCGAGTGGCCAGTCGCGCCTGCAACGCCCTTTGCTTAAGCCTGTTTGTCCGAATCGAAGACGTCCTCCATCGGCTGAGTAAACACAAACGGCCCAAGCCGTGGACCTCAGCAATGAAGAGAGGCCGCGATGCACGTTGCTCTTCAAAAAAGGAGGTTGCTGTCGATTCGGAAGACGTACGAGTGCCTCAACCTCAGCAGGAGAGGGCCTATGCCTATCAACCAGCAACAACTGCTACAAATCCTCCCCAACGCCGGCCCTAAAGCCGGCGTTTTCGTTCCTGCCCTAAACATCGCAATGGCCCGCTACAACATCGATACGCGTCTGCGTATGGCCGCGTTCATCGCGCAAATCGGCCATGAGTCCGGCCAGTTGCGGTACGTGCGTGAACTGGGCAGCGAAAGTTACCTGGCGAAGTACGACACGGGGCAGTTGGCGCTGCGTCTGGGCAATACGCCAGACGCAGACGGCGACGGCCAGCTTTACCGGGGTCGTGGGCTGATTCAGGTAACGGGGCGGGCCAATTATGAAGCGTGCGGGGAGGCGCTGGGGCTGGATCTTTTGCGCCAGCCCGAGCTGCTCGAAAGACCTGACTGTGCCGCAATGTCGGCGGCATGGTTCTGGGACCGTGCCCACTTGAACGCGTTGGCTGACAAGGGAGATTTCCTGATGATCACCCGGCGCATCAACGGCGGCACCAATGGCTTGGCCGATCGACAGGCGCTCTATCGGCGCGCTCTGGAGGTGCTGCCATGAGTGTTCTGGATGTTCGCGTGGTGATTCTGGCGGTCGTGTTCGGCTCGGGTCTCGGCGCGTGGCTTGCCTGGGAATGGCAGGCCACGCGTTACGAGCAGCAACTTTCCGAGCAGGCAATGGCTTGTTTGCAGGAGCGCGAGTTGGCGTCCAGGGCTGCCATCGACTGGCAAGCCGCCGAGCAGTCCAGGCGACGTGCGCTGGAAGTCCGCCTGCAACACAGCGACACAACCCTTCACAAGGAATTGAGTGATGCACAGACTTCTCAGGTCCGCCTGCGTGATCGCCTGGCTACCGCTGATTTGCGGCTGTCAGTCCTCCTCGCCGTCAAGGGCACAGGTGATGGATTGCCAGCCGCCCCCGGCTCCGGCGGCGTGGTTCATGGAAGCACGCGAGCCGAACTTGACCCAACGGCTGCTCAACGAATTGTCGCCATCACCGACGACGGCGACCGCGGACTGATCGCGCTCAAGGCTTGCCAGGCCTACGTGCGCGAGCTTACTTTCTGAACACCCTGCCTCTTTCCCGCCTCCCTAAGGAGGCGCGGCCTTTTTGCAGCCTTTACAGGTTGCCCATCGACGTTAACGATCGTCTCGCTCGATACATTCATATTGCACCGCTCTCATCGGTACGCTAATGTCCCGAAACGTACCGATGAGACCCCTTCCGTGACGATTGTCAGCAAACTCTTGATGCGCGTTATCAAGGCCCACGCCCGCTGGCGTTGGCGCGCCTGACTATTTCCTTGCCGGCCCTGCCGGACCCGCACCTGTATGTCTTCAATTCGTCATGTTCTCCCGCCACTGTCACGTCATTCGATGTGGCTGAAGAGGTGGATGCTTGAGCGAATCGCGATCTGAAGGCGTAAACGAAGTCAGTAAATTCAAAAGGTTGATAGCAAAATGCTGCTGATGATCGATAACTATGATTCCTTTACCTATAACGTCGTGCAGTACCTGGGTGAGCTGGGTGCCGACGTCAAGGTCATCCGCAATGACGAGCTGACCATCGCGCAGATCGAAGCCCTGAACCCCGAGCGCATCGTCGTTTCGCCCGGTCCCTGCACCCCCAATGAAGCCGGTGTCTCGCTTGAGGTGATCACTCACTTCGCGGGCAAATTGCCGATTCTGGGTGTATGCCTCGGGCATCAGTCCATCGGGCAGGCGTTCGGCGGTGACGTGGTGCGTGCGCGTCAGGTGATGCATGGCAAGACCAGCCCGGTCGTTCACGACGATCAGGGTGTATTCCAGGGGCTGAACCACCCGCTGGTGGTCACGCGTTATCACTCGCTGGTGGTTAGGCTGGACACGCTTCCCGACTGCCTGGAAGTGACTGCCTGGACATCCCATGACGATGGCTCGGTCGATGAAATCATGGGCCTGCGTCACAAGACACTGAATGTCGAAGGGGTGCAGTTTCACCCTGAGTCGATCCTGACCGAGCAGGGCCATGAGCTGTTCGCCAATTTCCTCAAGCAGAGCGGCGGCAGTCGTCAGGGTTAAGGACTTGTTATGAATACCCCTATGAATATCAAAAGCGCGCTGAACCGTGTGGTCAATCAACTGGACCTGACCACTGACGAGATGCGCGATGTCATGCGCGAGATCATGACCGGGCAGTGTACCGAGGCGCAGGTTGGCGCGTTTCTGATGGGCATGCGCATGAAGAGCGAAACCATCGACGAGATCGTCGGAGCGGTTTCGGTCATGCGCGAGCTGGCCGATCACGTCAAGCTGCAAACTCTGGAAGGTGTCGTCGACATCGTCGGTACCGGCGGCGACGGGGCCAATATCTTCAACGTATCGACGGCTTCCGCTTTCGTGATTGCGGCGGCGGGTTGCACCGTGGCCAAGCACGGCAACCGTGCGGTGTCGGGCAAGAGCGGCAGTGCCGACCTGCTGGAAGCGGCAGGTGTTTATCTGAACCTGACGCCGGTTCAGGTTGCGCGCTGCATTGACAGCGTCGGCATCGGCTTCATGTTCGCCCAGTCTCACCACAGCGCCATGAAGCACGCCGCAGGACCTCGCCGCGAGCTGGGCCTGCGTACCCTGTTTAATATGCTCGGCCCGCTTACGAATCCGGCCGGCGTACGTCATCAGGTCGTGGGCGTGTTCAACCAGGCGCTGTGCCGCCCGCTGGCCGAGGTGTTGCTGCGCCTGGGCAGTAAACATGTGCTGGTCGTGCATTCGCAGGACGGGCTGGACGAATTCAGCCTCGCCGCGCCGACGTTCGTTGCGGAACTCAAGAACGGTGAAGTGAATGAGTACTGGGTGCAACCTGAAGATTTGGGTATAAAGAGCCAGAGCTTGTATGGCCTGGCGGTGGAAAGCCCGGCGGCTTCGCTTGAACTGATTCGTGACGCGCTGGGGCGTCGCAAGACCGAAAACGGTCAGAAAGCAGCTGAAATGATCGTACTCAATGCGGGCGCTGCGCTTTATGCCGCAGACCACGCCACCAGTCTCAAGGAAGGTGTTGCATTGGCGCATGACGCGCTTCATACCGGCCTTGCGCGGGAAAAACTGGAAGAATTGGGCGCCTTTACGGCAGTGTTCAAGCAGGAGAACGAAGAATGAGCGTACCAACGGTATTGGAAAAGATCCTCAAACGTAAGGTTGAGGAAATCGCAGCCCGCCGTGCTGTGGTCAGCCTGGCCGAGCTTGAGCAACAAGCCGCGGCCGCCGATGCAACGCGTGGTTTCGCCAACGCACTGATCGAACAGGCGAGGAAAAAGCAGCCAGCGGTTATTGCCGAGATCAAGAAGGCTTCGCCCAGTAAGGGCGTTATCCGGGAGAACTTCCTGCCTGCCGAAATCGCCAGAAGCTATCAGGCGGGCGGTGCGACCTGCCTGTCGGTCCTGACCGACGTCGACTTTTTTCAGGGTTCGGATGCGTATCTGCGAGAGGCTCGAGCGGCGTGCAATCTGCCCGTGATCCGCAAAGACTTCATGATCGATCCTTACCAGATCGTTGAAGCTCGCGCCTTGGGTGCCGACTGTGTCCTGCTCATTGTCTCGGCGCTGGATGATGTGCAAATGGCCGAGCTGGCGTCAGTCGCCAAGGGCGTAGGTCTGGATGTGCTGGTTGAAGTACACGACGGCGATGAGCTGGACCGTGCGCTCAAAACCCTCGACACCCCGCTGGTAGGCGTCAATAACCGCAACCTGCACACATTCAACGTCAGCCTGGAAACCACGCTTGACCTGTTGCCGCGCATTCCTCGGGACCGTCTGGTGGTCACCGAGAGTGGCATCCTCAACCGTGCCGATGTTGAGCTGATGGAAATCAGCGAGGTGTATGCGTTCCTGGTGGGCGAGGCATTCATGCGTGCCGAACATCCAGGAACCGAACTGCAACGTCTGTTCTTCCCCGAACTTGGCGTGGCGGTGGGCGGCTCGACGCTCGACTGATCGCTTTTCTCACCCGTACGAGCCAGAGATTTTTGCATGCCCGACTCGATTATCGATATCTGCGTCGAAAAAGGCCTGCAGGCCGAGCAGGATCTTCTGGCTCGCGTGGCCGCGGGCGACGCTGATCATGGGTTGCTGTTCTGGCGACCCAATGATCAGGCGTTGGTCATGCCACGGCGCATGAGCCGGCTGCCCGGCTTTGTCGAAGCCAGCGAAACGCTGGCCGACAATGGATGGCCCATCCTGTTGCGGGAAACCGGTGGTGAGCCGGTGCCACAATCCTCTGCCACGGTGAACATCGCGCTGGTCTACGCACAGCCGTCCACCGATCTCGATCGTGATCGTATCGAGACCGCATACCGCCGTCTGTGTCAGCCCATTCTGGATACGCTGATTGCGCTGGGCGGTCAGGCTTCGCTGGGTGAAGTCGACGGTGCTTTCTGCGACGGTCGTTTCAACGTCAATCTCGACGGTCGCAAAATGGTTGGCACCGCCCAGCGATGGCGTCAAAGCCAGGGCGGTAAGCGTCCCGTCGTGCTGGCCCATGCGGCCTTATTGCTGGAAGACGAGCGGGTACCGATGGTAGCGGCAGTCAATCGCTTCAACACGCTGTGCGAGCTTGATGCGCGCGTTCAGGCGCAGAGCCATATCGCTCTGCACGAAGCCTTCCCGAACGCGAATGTAGTCGAACGCCTTATGCAGTCGTATCGGCAGTTGCTCGCTGACTTGTGATTGGCCTGATGTTCAACGCGTGCCGTACACCACCATCGTTTTGCCTTTGACATCAATCAGGCTTTGCTCCTCCAGCGCCTTGAGCACACGCCCCACCATTTCCCTGGAACACCCCACGATTCGCCCGATTTCCTGACGGGTAATCTTGATCTGCATCCCATCCGGGTGCGTCATGGCGTCGGGCTGCTTGCACAGGTCCAGCAGCGTGCGTGCCACGCGGCCCGTGACATCCAGAAAAGCCAGGTCTCCAACCTTGCGCGTGGTATTGCGCAGACGATCTGCCATCTGGCTGCCCAGCGCGTAGAGGATCTCCGGCTCCTGATGCGCCAGTTCGCGAAACTTGTCATAGGGAATCTCAGCGACTTCGCACTCGGTCTTGGCGCGCACCCATGCGCTGCGCACCGACTCGTGCCCCGGCTGCTCGAAAAGACCGAGCTCGCCAAAGAAATCGCCGCTGTTGAGGTAGGCGATGATCATCTCACGCCCTTCATCGTCCTCGATCAAAATCGTGACAGAGCCTTTGATGATGAGAAACAACGAGTCAGAGCGGTCGCCGGCGTTGATGATGTTGCTTTTAGCGGCGCAGCGACGACGTTGTGCGTGAGGAAGAAGCCTGTCCAGGCTTTTTGTTTTTGATGTCAGTGTGATCGCGACCATGCGTGATTTTCCGAAAAAGGACCTTCGCCAAATGGCATACCTGTAGGTATCGGCTGCACCTGCGTTCTCGCCAGCTTTTCGACGAACGGCGGGCCCAATTTGCGAATCTTCCTACACGTTGGCTGCCAGGGGCATATTTCATAATGCATCCGGGCGATAGAGTGGGCCTATGCTAAGCTGGCGACCCTTTTTAAAGAGTGGAGTCTTGGTGATGAAGGCACGCATCCAATGGGCTGGCGAAGCCATGTTCCTCGGCGAATCCGGCAGCGGTCATGTAGTGGTCATGGACGGCCCGCCTGAAAGCGGAGGCCGCAATCTGGGTGTTCGCCCGATGGAGATGGTGCTGATCGGCCTGGGTGGCTGCAGCAACTATGACGTGGTCAGCATCCTCAAGAAGTCCCGTCAGCCGGTCGAGAGCTGTGAAGCGTTTCTTGACGCCGAACGTGCAGACGAAGACCCCAAGGTCTTTACCAAAATCCACCTGCACTTTGTGGTCAAGGGACGCGGGCTGAAAGAAGCCCAGGTCAAACGTGCCATCGAGCTGTCCGCAGAAAAGTATTGCTCGGCCTCGATCATGCTTGGCAATGCGGGTGTGAAGATCACCCACGATTATGAAATCGTCGAACTGGGCTGACGTCCAGACATCCAACGATCATAAAAACGGCGCACACTCTGGCAGACGGCTTCGGACGTCTGCATAATGCGCCACTTTTTCAGGGCGCTGCATGTATTGGTTTTCTGCTGCCGCGCCCGAACAGACAACCAAAATCGCCAACGCGAAGAGGTGTTAACCGTCCTACGCAGCTGAGCCGGGCTCATCTGACGGGCATGCTTGATCACGCGGCCGGCGCCGCACACATATAGAGAGTTTTTAACGGTGAAAAGCAAACTCAAGCTCCACGGGTTCAATAACCTGACCAAGACCTTGAGCTTCAACATTTATGACATCTGCTATGCGGAAACTCCGCAAGACCAGCAGGCTTACGTCGAGTACATCAACAGTGTGTATGACGCAGAGCGCCTGACGCGGATTCTGACCGATGTTGTCGATATCATTGGTGCCAACATCCTGAACATTGCCCGTCAGGATTACGATCCTCAGGGCGCCAGTGTGACCATTCTGATTTCTGAGCAGCCGGTGACGCCTACCGAAAGCCAGATCGAAGAGTCCCCAGGTCCATTGCCGGAAACCATTCTGGCCCACTTGGACAAGAGCCACATCACAGTTCACACCTACCCGGAGATCCACCCGGTAGACGGCATTGCCACGTTCCGCGTGGACATCGACGTATCGACCTGTGGCGTCATTTCACCGCTCAAGGCGTTGAACTACCTCATTCACAAGTTCGAGTCGGACATCGTGACTGTCGATTATCGCGTACGCGGTTTCACCCGTGACGTGGAAGGCAAGAAGCACTTCATCGACCACGAGATCAACTCGATCCAGAATTACCTGTCCGAAGACACCCGCAACGGTTACCAGATGACCGACGTGAACGTGTATCAGGAAAACCTGTTCCACACCAAAATGCTGCTCAAGGAGTTCGAACTGGACAACTACCTGTTCGGCGACGCGACCAGCAACTTGTCCGTTGAACAGCGTGAGCAGGTCACGGCCAAGGTCAAACACGAAATGCTGGAAATCTTCTACGGTCGTAACGTAGCGGTCTGACGGCGATTGCGTTGACCGGCATTCCAGCCATGAAAAAGGCGCCCGTAAAAGGGCGCCTTTTTTGTGCGTGCCATTTGGTCAGATGCGGTAGGTACTTTTAGTCATCACCTTGGCCAGCAGGCCCATGCCGAATTTGACGGGCATCGGAAAGCGGAATCCTCCCGCTTCCCGTGCGGATTCGGCATGGTGCTCTTCATCGCTCAGCATCTGCTCAAGAATGGCACGGGACTTATCGTCCTCAACCGGCAATTGTTCCAGATGTTCGCTCAAGTGTTTGCACACCTGATCTTCCGTTGCCGCGACAAACCCCAGGCTGACTTTGTCACTGATCAGACCTGCCGCCGCCCCCATTCCGAAGGACAGACTGTAGAACAGTGGATTGAGCACACTGGTGTGGCTGCCGAGCTGACGAATACGCTGTTCGCACCACACAAGATGGTCAATCTCTTCTTCGGCAGCGTGTTCCATCGCCTTGCGGACCTTGGGCAATTTGGCGGTCAGCGCCTGACCTTGATACAGCGCCTGTGCACACACTTCGCCGGTGTGGTTGATGCGCATCAAGCCTGCGACGTGACGGGCGTCGACATCGTTCATCTTGTGATCGGGTTGCGTGATGGCAGGTGACGGTCGCTGCGAATGACCGCTCGATGGCAACAGCGTGCGCATCGCGCTATCGGCTTGCAGTAATAGACGGTCAATAGGGGAATAGTGACGTTCGGTAGCCATGAGCACCTCCGGTTAAGTCCATGAGGCCAGTTTACCCGAATCGGCGGCACATGGCCTGAGGTTGTCTCGCCTTGCCAGGCTCACGGGCTGAAGCTGGCAAGGGCGAAGGTCGCCGAAAGCTTGACTCAGCCCGGCGGCCAGTTCATCTGACGCTGACCCAGCACGTGCATATGAATGTGATAAACGGTCTGACCACCTAGCTCGTTACAGTTCATGACCACGCGAAATCCTTCTTCACACCCCAACTCTTTCGCCAGGCGCTGCGCGGTGAACAGGATATGCCCGGCCAGACCTTTGTCTTCTTCGGTCAGGTCGTTCAGCGTGCGAATCGGCTTCTTCGGGATGACCAGAAAATGCACCGGGGCCTGAGGGGCGATATCGTGAAACGCCAGCACCTGTTCGTCTTCATAGATGATCTTCGCCGGAATTTCCCGATTGATGATCTTGGTAAACAAAGTGTCCACAGCCGTATGCTCCTTTTTCGGTTGATGGGTGTGCGGTTATCAGCGCGACCGAGTGTACTGAGCGAGGCAAGTCCCGCCCAGCCCTTTGTCATTCAGCGTGGGCAGCAGGACTTGTTGATATACCCACTGATCTGCCTTGCCAGCCAGCGTGAAACAAGGCGCGGGCTAAATGTCCAGAGTCTGTTGCGCCAGCCTGGAATGATCACGGCGCGGTTCGTTGCCAAGGCCCGCACGGTGTAAAGCGCGACTTCCTCAGGCGTCATCATCGTTTCGGTGTTGACCTTGAGCTGGGCGGTGCGAAAAAACGCGGTGCGGGTCGGGCCCGGGCACAGCACCGAAACCTTGACTCCGGTTTTCTTGACCTCCTCGCGCAAACCTTCGGAAAAGTGCAGCACGTAAGCCTTGCTCGCGTAGTAGGTGCTCATCCACGGGCCTGGCTGGAAGGCCGCCACCGATGCGACATTCAGAATCTGCCCGCCACCTTGTATCGCCATCAGATTGCCGACGGTGTGGCAAAGGCGGGTGAGCGCCAGAATGTTCAGATCGATCAGGTCCTGTTCGACGCCCCAGTCTTGCGCGAGAAAAGGGCCGCATGTACCAATCCCGGCAGCGTTAACCAGCAGGTCGATGTGATGGGCGCCGTCTTCAAGCTCAAGCAGAAACCCGGAAAGTCGCAGCGGCTCGCCCAGATCGCAGGCACGAAACAGCACTTCCACGCCAAAGCGTTGGGTCAGCTCCAGCGCGATGGTTTCCAACTGATCACGCTGACGAGCGACCAGAATAAGGCTTCGACCTCGGCGCGCCAGTGCTTCGGCCATTGCCAGGCCTATGCCGCTGGATGCGCCGGTGATCAGGGCATAACGGGTCATGCAGTTCTCCATTGAGCGTATTGCGGTCGGCAGTCTACCCGGCCATCGACGCCTTATTGCGAGTCGTTGTCTTCGTCGAGCGCTTTTTCGGTATCCGCCGATTCGGTCTGGACGCCGTTGCGCTGCGAATCATCGTCATAAGGCAAGGACTGTTCGTACTCGTCGGTCTGGACTTCCAGCTCCTCCTTGAGGGTGTCCATGCCGCCAGAGATGGCTGCAATGAAAATGATCGGCATCATTAAAAGCCAGAGGCTGGCCAGTACCTTGACCGCACGTGAATTCGGTGGCTGTGGCGCGCCGTACTGATTAGGTCCCTGGTTTCCTGGAATGACCGTCATCAGGAACGGGAAGATACTGCCGACAAAGGGGACGAGATTCAGCAGCAGGAGCCAGCCTGACCAGCCAATGTCGTGCAATCGCTGAACACCCATTTGTGTGCCAATCACGGCGAAGGCCAACACGATGATTGCGATCAGCAACCCTCCGCCGACCAGCGACTGGCTCATGACTATGATCCCAACGGACAGCGCAGCCAGTGCAGCGGCACTCAGGACCAGGCTCCACGCCAGATAGCGCAGACGGCCAATACGACCTTGAATACTGAATACCTTGAGCGTCGAATGGCCGAAGACTTCTGTTGCAACATCGGATCGGGGGGGCGCGTAAGGCGATGCGGCTTGAAGAGGCGCCGGATCTGAAGTGCGCTGCTGTGCGTTCACTTCGTCCATGCTCAGGCTGATGGCTGGGTCCGGTTCAATTCGCGCCTCGACCCCGGCCTCATGGAGTGCCTTTATGTAATGTTCGGCCTCCTCGTAGGGCAAGCCGCGCTTCAGCGAAACGGGTTGTCCATTGAACAGTTTCTGTACGGCAGCGGTTTCGCTCTTGAAAAGCCGGGCAAGATTGGCTTTCGCCTCCTCGGTGTCAACGCCATCACGCACCTGTCCTTCAAACACGATCTTGAAGTGGGTATCGGCCATACAGGGCTTCCTTGTCTTGAAGTGAGAGCGAGTCAGGCGCACCAGCACGGGCTGGGCACCTGTCATTGAATGAGGCCGAAGATTATATAGTGTGCCGTGGATCAGAACGGTTTGACGATCACCAGAATGACGACGGCAATCAGAATCAGGACCGGGATTTCGTTGAACCAGCGGTAGAACACATGGCTACGGCCATTTTCGCCGCGCGCGAAGCGTTTGATCTGAGCGCCACAGATGTGGTGATAGCCGATCAACAGGACGACCAGGGTCAGCTTCACGTGCATCCAGCCCTGGCTGAAGTAGCCGGCCGGGTTGAAGCTGATGAGCCAGCCACCGAAGATCAGCGTCGCGATCATCGCAGGACCCATGATCCCTCGGTAAAGCTTGCGCTCCATGACACCGAAGCGATCACGGCTGACGGCGTCCTCGCTCATCGAGTGGTAAACGAACAGCCTAGGCAGGTAGAACAGCCCTGCAAACCAGCAGACCATCGAAATGATGTGCAGCGCTTTGATCCATAGATAGAGCATTTTGAGTTATTCCCAGGTTCACGGTGGCCGAATAGTAGAGGCTTGAGTGTCCTTACGTCACGTTGTCGGTTGTCGCAGAGGCCGTAGGCCCATATTATCGACCGCTTTCCAGTTGTTTCGTTGAGGGCACGTTATGGTCAAGGTCGGTATCGTCGGCGGCACGGGTTACACCGGAGTCGAGTTGCTGCGTCTGTTGGCACAGCATCCGCAAGCTGAAGTGGTGGTGATTACTTCTCGCTCGGAGGCGGGTCTTCCTGTCGCTGACATGTACCCTAACCTGCGAGGGCACTACGATGGTCTGGCGTTCAGCGTGCCTGACGTCCAGACGCTGGGCGCCTGTGATGTCGTGTTCTTTGCCACCCCACATGGCGTCGCTCATGCATTGGCGGGTGAACTGCTGGCAGCGGGCACCAAGGTGATCGACCTGTCCGCGGACTTCCGTCTGCAGGACCCGGTCGAGTGGGCCAAGTGGTACAAGCAGCCTCATGGCGCGCCAGAGTTGCTTAAAGACGCCGTGTACGGTCTGCCGGAAGTCAATCGGGAGCAGATCAGGACTGCACGTCTGATTGCTGTCCCAGGTTGCTATCCAACCGCCACTCAGTTGGGTTTCCTCCCATTGCTTGAAGCTGGCATTGCCGACAACACGCGCCTGATTGCCGACTGCAAGTCCGGTGTGAGCGGTGCCGGGCGCGGCCTGAGCATTGGTTCCCTGTTCTCGGAAGCCAATGAAAGTTTCAAGGCTTACGGCGTGGCCGGTCACCGTCACCTTCCTGAGATCACCCAAGGGCTGCGTCGCGCAGCCGGTGGCGATGTGGGGCTGACGTTCGTTCCTCACCTGACGCCAATGATTCGCGGCATTCACTCCACGCTCTATGCGACGGTCACCGATCGGTCCATCGACCTTCAGGCGCTGTTCGAGAAGCGTTATGCAGACGAGCCGTTCGTGGACGTGATGCCTGCCGGTAGCCATCCGGAAACCCGCAGCGTTCGCGGTGCCAACGTTTGCCGGATTGCCGTGCATCGTCCACAGGGTGGCGATCTGGTCGTGGTGTTGTCGGTTATCGACAACCTGGTGAAGGGCGCTTCGGGTCAGGCGGTTCAGAACATGAATATCCTGTTCGGGCTTGACGAGCGTCTGGGCCTGTCCCATGCCGGACTGATGCCTTAAGTTCGGGATCGAGCGGCAAGCGGGAGATATCCTTGCATTGCCGCTGCTCCGCAAATAGTTGACCGATTTTCTAGGAGAAGCGGATAATGCCCGTCATTACGCATTACGACGGCTTATCGCCGGGAGATATCTGACATGAGTGTCGAATCCTTCACTCCGACGGCTTTGGAATTCACCCCTGGTGCAGCGCACAAGGTGAAATCCCTGGTCGATGAAGAGGGCAATGATCGCCTTAAACTACGAGTCTTCGTGACCGGCGGCGGTTGCTCCGGCTTCCAGTACGGCTTCACGTTCGATGAAGACGTTGCAGATGATGACACCATCGTCGAGCGCGAAGGCGTGAGTCTGGTTGTTGATCCCATGAGCTTCCAGTATCTGGCGGGTGCCGAAGTGGACTATCAGGAAGGTCTTGAGGGCTCGCGCTTCGTCATCAAGAACCCGAATGCCTCCACGACCTGCGGTTGCGGCTCGTCGTTCTCGATCTGATCGTACGTTGTTACAGTGACAAAAACGCCGCTCATTGAGCGGCGTTTTTCGTTGGAGCGTCTGGCATCAGGCAGGGTAGATCGCACCCAGCACTCTCAGGCCTTTGGCACCCGTGACCGTAGGTCGGTTGGCCGGAACGCTTTCCAGGCAGCAATGGGCCAGCCAGGCAAAGGCCATCGCTTCTACCCAGTCAGGGTCCACACCAAATTTTGCGGTACTGCTAACGCGGGTTGCCGGGAGAAGCTCGGCCAGCCGATTCATCAGCGCGATGTTGTGAGCTCCGCCGCCACATACCAGCAACTCCATCGTGCTTGCCTGAGCGGACTGCAACGATTCGACGATAGTCTGGGCAGTCAGCTCAAGAAGCGTGGCTTGCACATTTTCCGGTGCCAGCGTTGGCAGCTGGAAGAGGTGGTGATGCAGCCATCCGAGGTTGAACACTTCCCGGCCGGTACTTTTAGGGCCCTTGGTCAGGAAGAATTGATCGCTCAGCAGTGTCTTCAGCAGCGCTTGATCAACCTGACCGCTTGCGGCCCAAGCGCCATCCTTGTCATAGCTCTGATTGCGCTGCGACTGGATCCAGGCATCCAGCAATACGTTGCCGGGGCCGCAGTCAAAGCCTGTCACTGGACGGTCCGATTCGATCAGGCTCAGGTTGCTGAACCCACCGATATTGAGCACCGCGCGGTGCTCTTTGTTGTCGTCGAACAGCGCTTCGTGGAAGGCGGGCACCAAGGGTGCGCCCTGTCCACCTGCTGCGATGTCGCGACGGCGGAAGTCGCTCACTACCGTGATTTCGGTCAACTCTGCCAGGAGGGCAGGGTTACCAATCTGAATACTGAACCCACGGGCCGGTTCGTGACGGATCGTCTGACCGTGGCTGCCGATGGCGCGGATCTGGCCGGCGACCATATTTTGCTCTTCCAGCAGCTTCAGAACGCCTTTGGCTACCAGATGGCACCACTTCTGCTCGGCAATCGCCGCACGCGTGAGTTCATCCGGACCGCTTGAGCACAGCCCGAGCAATTCCCCATGCAAATCTTCCGGCATCGGAATGTAGTGGGTTGCCAGAAGTCTTGGACGGTCATCTTGCTCCAATAGGGCGATATCAATCCCATCGAGGCTGCTGCCGGACATCACACCTATGTAGAAGAAGGCCATGATTTACCTTTTATTCGAGGCCAGCGTGGTGGCCTTTTCCTGATCCATGCGCGCCATCAATGGCTTGCTTTGCTGCATGAATCGCTGTTTTTCGGACTTGGCGATCGGATCCGCCATCGGAAGTTTCTGGCCCAGCGGATCGACGTGAACGCCGTTGACCTGGAATTCATAATGCAAGTGGGGGCCCGTCGACAGACCGGTTGTTCCAATATAGCCGATCACCTGGCCTTGTTTGACCGATGTACCGGTTTGCACGCCTTTTGCGAAACCCTGCATATGGCCGTACAGCGTGCGGTAAGTGTCGCCGTGCTGGATGATCACGGTATTGCCGTAGCCACCGCGACGACCCGCCAATAGGACTTTGCCGTCGCCCGTCGCTTTGATAGGCGTTCCACGCGGCGCCGCGTAGTCCACGCCATTGTGGGCTCGGATCTTGTTGAGGATAGGATGCTTGCGGCCTGAGGAGAACAGCGAGCTTATGCGTGCGAAGTCCACCGGCGTACGGATGAACGCCTTGCGCATGCTGTTGCCATCGGCGGTGTAGTAATTGGTGTTGCCCTGCTTGTTGGTGTAACGAACCGCTGTGTAGGTTTTGCCGCGGTTGGTGAATCGCGCTGACAGGATGTTGCCGGTGCCGACGGGCTTGCCGTTGACCACCTTCTGCTCGTACACCACGTCGAATTCGTCTCCCTTGCGGATGTCTTGGGCGAAGTCGACGTCGTAGCCGAAGATATTGGCCATGTCCATCGTCATGCTATGGCTGAGGCCTGCACGCTGCGCAGATTGCGAGAGCGAGCTGTTGATCACGCCATGTACGTAAGCATTGCGCACGTTGGGTTTGCTGACTTCACGATTGAACGTAAAGCCTGCATCCGTCTTGGACAAGCTAATGGTTTCGAGCTCGCTGAGCTTGGTATGCAGTTGCTTGAGCTGGCCATCGGGCGTGAGCTCAAACTGCAGTACCTGACCGTTCTGCAGTTTGCTGAATTGTTTGGCTTGCTTGTCGCTGGCCAGAACCTCATGAACGGTGGCTGCGGGAAGCCCCACCTTTTCGAAGAGGGTAGATAGCGTATCGCCTTTGGCGACCACGACTTCCCGATGATTTGGGTTTTTGGCGGCTTCAGGCGGCTGTTTCTTTGGTTCTGGCTGGGTGCTGGCTGTTTCGGCAGGCTGGTCTTGGCCATTGTCGATCTGCGCAAATGGCGATTCAGCGCTTTCAGGTGTGGCTTGAGCGGGTTCCGGAGCGTCTTGGTCTTGTGCGTTCTGATCTGCAGGCATTTCCAGATCGAGTGCCAGGTTGGTTCGTTTAGCTTCAACTTCGCTTGAAGGGAAAACCAGAAGAGCCAGGCTCAGCAGGGCGGCAATGCCGCTTGCAGCGAGCAGGTGACTCTTCGGATAAAGCGGGGGCGCTTTAGGCGGTGTGTCTATCATAGGTAATTTTGACTTTGAAAAAGGTGAAATGGAAAAGATGAATGACATGATGAAGATGAAATAACTGTATAAAATATAACCAAAACCTGCTCGAAGCAACCCTTCCCGCGAATCGCTTTCTGATTCGTCGGTCTGTGCTGGGCAAAAACTTGTAATTGGGCTCTGATCTTGTATGGTTGGTTCCCTTTAAAATGGGGGCTGATATGAAGTCGGTTGAAGAGCAGCTGGCGCTGATCAAGCGCGGCGCGGATGAACTTTTGGTCGAGGCCGAACTGGTCGCGAAAATCAAGCGCGGTCAGCCGCTGCGTATCAAGGCAGGGTTCGACCCGACGGCACCCGATCTGCACCTTGGTCATACCGTCCTTATTAACAAGCTGCGCCAGTTCCAGGACCTGGGCCACCAGGTCATCTTCCTTATAGGTGACTTCACCGGCATGATCGGTGATCCCAGCGGCAAGAGCGCCACGCGTCCGCCACTGACCCGTGAGCAGGTTCTCGAGTACGCCGAAACCTATAAGGCTCAGGTGTTCAAGATTCTGGATCCTGCCAAGACAGAAGTGGCCTTCAACTCTACCTGGATGGACAAGCTCAGCCCGGCCGACTTCATTCGGCTGTCCTCGCAGTACACCGTAGCGCGTATGCTGGAGCGTGACGATTTCGACAAGCGCTATAAAGGCAGTCAGCCGATCGCCATCCACGAGTTTCTTTACCCGCTGGTCCAGGGCTATGACTCGGTTGCATTGCGCGCCGATGTCGAGCTGGGTGGCACGGATCAGAAATTCAACCTGTTGATGGGGCGTGAGCTTCAGCGTGCCTATGGGCAGGAGCCGCAATGCATTCTGACCATGCCGCTGCTGGAAGGGCTGGATGGCGTCAAGAAGATGTCCAAGTCGCTGGGTAACTATGTAGGTATCCAGGAAGCGCCGGGCATCATGTACAGCAAGCTTGTCTCGATGCCTGATTCCCTGATGTGGCGCTACTTCGAGCTGCTGAGCTTCCGCAGCATGGAGGAGATCGAAGGCTTCAAGGCTGATTGCGAAGCGGGTGCCAATCCGCGGGACATCAAGATCAAACTGGCAGAAGAGTTGGTTGCCCGCTTTCATGGCGAAGAGGCTGCCGCCAATGCGCACCGTTCAGCGGGTAACCGTATGAAGGAAGGCGAGCTGCCAGACGATCTTCCAGAAATCTCGGTTGGCGCTGCTGAAGACATGCCTATCTCGGCCGTCCTTAATAAGGCGGGCCTGGTAAAGAACGCTGCGGTGGCTCGTGATCTGCTCGCTTCCGGTGGTGTGCGTATAGATGGAGAGGTCGTGGATCGCGGGTTTGTCTTTAAGCTGGGTGCGACTCATGTCTGCCAGGCCGGCAAGAAGGCTTTCGGGCGTGTAACCCTGGTTTCTGAAGAAAGTTCAAAATAACGGTTGACGCGCTCGTTGAGGTGTCTATAATTCGCCCCACTTCCGGCGCAGACGGAAACGAAAAAGCCTTAAGATTCAACGAGTTACAAGGG
>NZ_RBTP01000033.1 GCF_003702045.1 Pseudomonas viridiflava | reverse complement strand
GAGGTTTATGGAGCGCTTACGTTCTTGTCTGCGAACACTCGGACCCAGTCGGAGTCGCTTATGTGCCAGTCACCGCCCCATTTCTCGCGTTACCAACCCGTGTCGCCCTGTAGTCGAAACCATCCTCCTGTCACATTTCCTCCGAAACATGAGCAGCGGCAGCGGTGAGATTCGCAGCGGCGTTGACCGATTGCCTATATTTCACCCTCTGCGTTCACCTTGCCTTGGGCAGTTACTGTTCCAGATATGTCGACATTCCCTCCGGCAGTGACCATATCCGACGAAACCGAAGGCATTCGTGTTGCTGAAACCAGCGGGAAGGTAGTGGGTGTTGCGCAGCATCTGCGGCGTGGTCGTCACAGGCGTGGTCGGTCCTGCCGAGGCACAGACGGTTGCGAAGTTGTCCTTCAAATACTTGGCTGCATCAGCGACCTGCTGCTGTAGCTGAGCCGCGATCTGGTAGCTCTGTGAGTCCATCTGGTTGGCCATCAGCGTTACACCAATGGCCGACATGACGGCAACGATGATCAGGCCGAACAACGGCTCCGCCATGATGACGCCGTTCCTGATTCAATAGCGCGATTTCTCTGTCTCCGATCCTGAACGTCCATCGATACGCCTTGCCGGTGGTTGGAGAGTGCAAGTTCACATCAAAAATAAAGATTGAATACTCACAAAAAATGTTATTTAAATAACACATGTAATAGCCGCTGAGGCTTCCATCGGTGCTGGTGAGGTCACAATAACAATGAGCAAGATTGCAGTCATCGGCAGCAACATGGTCGACCTGATCACTTACATCGAACGCATGCCCGCCCAGGGCGAAACGCTCGAAGCACCGCGTTTTGCTATGGGGTGCGGCGGCAAGGGCGCCAATCAGGCCGCCGCAGCGGCGCTGCTGGGTGCCGACGTGCTGATGCTCAGCAAGGTCGGCGACGATGCGTTCGCCGATACCACCCTGGCCAATTTTCAACGGCTGGGCATTGATACACGCTTCGTCGAACGGGTGCCGGGCGTGTCGAGCGGCGTGGCGCCGATCTTCGTTCAGGAGAACTCCCACAACAGCATCCTCATCGTCAAAGGCGCCAATGCCCACCTGAGCCCGGCCGATATCGACCGTGCCGAGGCGCAGTTGCGCGATTGCGCATTGATCGTGCTGCAACTGGAAATCGAGCTGGCGACCGTTTACCACGCCATCGACTTCGCTCGCCGGCATGCCATCGCGGTGCTGCTTAATCCTGCCCCGGCTTTGGCCGGCCTGAGCCGCGAGCACCTGGCACAGCTGGATTTCCTGATCCCCAACGAGAGCGAGCTGGCACTGATCAGTGGCCAGCCGGTGACGTGCGCCGAGGAAGCGGCTCAGGCTGCACGCCAGTTGGTCGCGCTGGGCGTACGCCACGTCATCGTCACCCTGGGCGAACAAGGGGCGCTGTACGTCGGCGCCGAAGGCGAGTGGCAGGTACCTGGGGTCAGGGTTCAGGCGCGTGACACCACCGGTGCCGGTGACGCGTTCATTGGCTGTTTCGCCCGGCACTGGAGCCAGGACGGCAATATCCGCCAAGCCATGCACCAGGCGGTGGCCTACTCCGCCTGCTCAGTCACCGGCCTCGGCACTCAATCTTCTTACCCCGATGCGCCAACGTTTGCGCGCTTCCTCGATGCATCGGCCAGTTGACACTCACCAGCATCTCGCGGAGAACAATAATGAATAAGCCTGCGCTGCAACAAACCCCTGACGGGTTCTATCTGAACCGCACGCCTTGGTTCGCGTTCCTTCTGCTCTGCAGCATCTTCGCCCTTTGGGCGGCGGCCGCGAGCATGAACGACGTGCTGATCGCACACTTCAAGAAGGCCTTCCTGCTCAGCGACTTCCAGACCGCTTTCGTCCAGTCGGCGTTCTACCTGGGCTACTTTTTCGTCGCCATTCCGGCGGCACTTGTGGTGCGTCGCTTCAGCTACAAGACCACCATCCTCATCGGCCTGATGCTGTACCTGTTCGGCTGCGCCCTGTTCTTTCCGGCGGCGTCGACCGCCAAATACGGCATGTTCCTGATGGCGCTGTTCGTCATCGCCGCGGGCCTTTCGTTCCTCGAGACCGCGTGCAACACCTATTCGACACTGATGGGGCCGCGGGAAACCGGCACGCGGCGTCTGAACATCTCGCAGACCTTCCACCCATTCGGCGCCATGACCGGGGTGTACGTCGGCAGCTTCGTGATGTTCAAAGACACCGATGCCACGCGCGAACAGTTGACCCACATGAGCGCCAGCGATGCGGCGGCGCAGCAATTGCAAATGATCCAGTCGACCCTGCTGCCGTACAAATGGATGATCGCGGTACTCATATTGATGTTCATTCTGATCGCGATCACCCGCTTCCCGGCGTGCAAGGGCAACGGCGCCGTCAGCGAACCGCGGACCAGCATCGGCCAGAGCCTCGGCCGCCTGCGGCGCAATCCGCGCTTCTGCTTCGGTGTACTGGCGCAGTTCCTCTACGTGGGCGCGCAGGTCGGGGTGTGGAGCTTCACTATTCGTCTGGCCATGCAAATGGGCGGCATGAACGAGCGCAGTGCCTCGTGGTTTCTGCTGACCACCTTTGCCGCCTATTTTATCGGCAAGATGGTCGCCAACCTGCTAATGCGCAAAATGCACCCGGCTAAAGTCCTGGCGGTGTATGGCGTGCTGTGCATCGTGCTGCTGGCTTACACCATCCTGGTGCCTAACATCACCGCGGTGTATGCCGCCGTGGGTGTGAGTGTGTTTCTCGGACCTTGCTGGCCGACCATTTATGGTCTGACCATCGATGGGCTAGGCGAGGACACCGGTGTCGGCGGCTCGTTGCTGGTGATGAGCATCGTCGGCGGTGGCGTGATGCCGATCTTCCAAGGCCTGCTCAGCGATGCCAATGGCGGCAACATGCAGATTGCCTATAGCGTACCGCTGCTGTGTTTCGTGGTGATCGTGATGTACGCAGTACGCTGCATGCGTCAGCCGCAATTGGTGCCGGGTGGCTCGGCAATGGCGGTTTCGAAATGAGTAACGAACCGTTGCGTCTGCCGCTCTACCCACAGCTTTGGGACCAGACCAGTCGGCTGCTGCTTGAGTCGGCGAATTTCAACGTGCGTGCCTGGACTTACCCCAGCGGGGTCAAGGCGCTGTCACTGGAAAACAGTCGCGGCAAGCTGGTGATTCTGCCCTGGCAGGGGCAAATGATCTGGTCGGCCGAATTCGACGGCGTTGATTTGACCATGCTCAATATGTTCGCCCAGCCGCGGCCCAGTGCCAGTGTGATCGGCACCTATGGTTGTTTCATGTTTCACAGCGGCCTGCTGCGCAACGGTTGCCCGGGGCCCGAGGATGATCATGCGCTGCACGGCGAAATGCCCTGCGCGCCGATGGACGATTCCTGGCTGCAAGTAGGCGAAGACGAGCACGGCGCTTATCTACGCCTCGGCGGCACCTGCGAATACGTGCAGGGCTTCGGTGACCATTACCGGGCCAGCCCGAGCGTGACCCTGCGCCCGGCCAGCGGGCTGTTCGAGATCGGCATGCAGGTGGTCAATCTGGCTGGCAAGGCGATGGACCTGATGTACATGGCGCACATGAACTACGCCTACGTCGACGGCGCTCGGCTCACCCAACCCTTGGGCTGCGAGAACACACGGGTGCGCACCAGCGTGCCGGCCCATGTGCGACCGACGCCGGCCTGGAGCACCTATATCGCTGAACTTGGCCAGGAGCCAACTCGCCTTGAGGTACTCGACTCGCCGACGCTGTATGACCCGGAAATCGTCTGCTTCTTCGACAACGTGCGCAGCGACGCTCAAGGGCAGGCGCACTTCTTCCTTGATCATCCCGACGGCGCGGCGTTCTACACTCGCTACAGCCCCCGGCAATTTGAACATGCTGCGCGCTGGATCTTGCATAACACCGATCAGCAGGTGGCGGCCTTCGTCCTGCCAGCCACCTGCGAACCGGAGGGCTACCGCGCCGAACTCGCCAAAGGCAATGTGCGCAGCCTCGCGCCCGGTGCCAGCGCCGAGTTCAGCCTGACCACCGGTTATCTGAATGCCCTCGAACGCCGGACGCTGCAACCGTGATGCTTCTAAAGCACAAGCTGGGTGCCGCTAGCCTCGATGGTCTCGCGGTAGCTACGCGGGATTTTCTTGTCGCTAATCACGCAATGGAAATCGCTCAAGGCACCGAAGTGCGCGGTGCGTACGGCGTCGAACTTCGAGTGATCGGCCAGCAGCAGGCTTTGCCGGGCCTGACGCATGACTTTCTGCTTGACCTCCACCTCGTGGAAATTGAAGCAAGTGACACCGTAGTCCAGGCTGACCCCGGCCGCCGAGACAAAGGCCCAGGTCATGCGCACGCCATCGAGGATGCTGGTTTCGGCATGGCTCTCGAACACCTGGTTCTTGCGGTGGAATATGCCGCCGCACAGGACGATGCTGCAGTTGGGTTTCTGCTGCAGCTTGAGCAGCACGTTGAGCGAGTTGCACACCGCGGTGAACTCCAGCTCGTCGGGAATGAAGTCGACCACGAAGGGGACCGTCGTGCCACAGTCGAAAAACACTGTGTCGCCGGGCCGTATGAAAGTGGCGGCCAGCTTGCCGATGCGGCGCTTCTCTTCGACATGGCGGGTGCCCTGCTCGCTGACCCGGTAATCCCCCGGTTCGGGATCATCGTGGGCACGCGTGATGTAGCCGCCCAGCAGCCGTAACTGCTCGGGGTGCCGACTGAGGTCGCGGCGCAAGGTCATTTCGGACACATCGAGCAGCGCCGCCATCTCCCGCAGATGGATGGCTTTCTGATCTTGCAGGGCCTGTTGAATCTGTTTGATGCGGTCGGTTTTCTTGACGTCCATGGGCATCTCGGCAATCCGTTGGTGGTGTCGCTAGAATAACACCAAGTGTTAATTTTATAACTTATGGGTACCCACCCAAGTGTCTTACTGATGACAGGAATCCCTTGATGAATTCGCTAGAACCCGCTGCACTGGCCCAGACCATCGACCACACCTTGTTGGCGGCGGATGCCAGCCGAGAGCAGATTGCCACACTTTGCGTGGAAGCCCGAGAGCACGGCTTCTACTCGGTGTGCGTGAACTCCAGCCAGGTGCCTTTCGCCGCTCGACAACTGGCCGGGTCTGCCGTGAAGGTCTGTGCAGTGGTGGGCTTTCCGCTGGGGGCCGGGCTGAGTGCCAGCAAGGCGTCGGAAGCAGCCCTGACGATCGCCGCCGGAGCTCAGGAAATCGACATGGTATTGAATATCGGCTGGCTCAAGGACGGCCTGTTCGATGAGGTCCGCGACGATATAGCCGCGGTGTTGCAGGCCTGTGGCAAGGTGCCGCTCAAGGTGATCCTGGAAACCTGCCTGCTCGATGAGGCGCAGAAGGTACGTGCCTGCGAAATCTGCCGCGACCTGGGCGTGGCATTCGTCAAGACCTCCACCGGCTTCAGCCGCAGTGGCGCGACGCTCGAGGATGTGGCGCTGATGCGCCGTGTGGTAGGCCCTGACATCGGCGTCAAGGCGTCTGGCGGGGTGCGGGACGTGGCTACAGCCAGAGCGATGATCCAAGCCGGTGCCACACGCCTGGGCACCAGTTCCGGTATTGCGATCGTGACAGGGGCGGGTACGGGGAAAGGCTATTGAGTCTGCGGACTTTGACGTCAAAGCCCGCAGCACTTAACGCAGATCGATCACGCCAGTCATGGCCGTGAAATGGCTTTGCTTGTGCTGAACCCGGTCGAGAATCTGCGCAGGGGTCGACTCGCGGAATACCACCATGTGCCCGACTTCCTCGCCGCCTTCGGTCACGCGTTCGATATCGTTGATCATCCAGGTGGTCAGCTCGTCGGCAGTAATGCCCAATTCGGCCGCTACTCGCTGATGAAGGCGCTCGGCGTCGTATTGATTGAGTTGGTCGTTGTTCATGGGGTTAGCTCCTTCAAGGGGATGTTAAGTTCAGTCCCCGCGAGGGCCTCACAGTTCATTCGCGTTTGAACGGGCTGACCGGCTTAACCCGACATCCGGCAGTTGAGGCGACGCCGATCCATCGTCTTCATCCCACCGATCTTCAGGTTGATCATGCGGATTTTAGGCTGGCTGATGTCCTGTGGTAAAAACGTGGCTTGATATAGCCACCATAAAAAAACGCCTCCATTGATGGAGGCGTTCTTGAACATGCAGGCTCTGTACGATAAGTGACTGCGTGATGCTGTGTTAAAAGCAGGCGCGGAACGCTCATTTACAACCCGTAAACTCCGCTTCTTTACCTGACTTTCGTTCGCAGACTTTTCGCACAGCGCCTAGGCCGAAGGCATCAAGCCAGATCGAAACGATCCAGGTTCATGACCTTGGTCCAGACCGCCACGAAGTCGTTGACGAACTTCTCTTGTGCATCCGCACTGCCGTACACCTCGGAAATCGCACGCAGTTGAGCATGTGAACCGAACACCAGATCGACACGGGTGCCGGTCCATTTGACTGCGCCGGTCTTGCGATCACGGGCCTCGAAGGTGTCGTTGGCACCCGACGTTGCTTTCCACTCGACGCCCATGTCCAACAGGTTCTTGAAGAAGTCGTTGGTCAGGGTGCCCGGCTGATCAGTGAACACGCCGTGCTTGCTCTGGTCTGCGTTGATGTTCAGGACCCGCAGGCCGCCCAACAGCACACTCATTTCCGGTGCGGTCAGGGTCAGCAGTTGCGCCTTGTCGACCAGCAACGACTCGGCCGAAACCTTGTAATGCCCCTTCTGGTAATTGCGGAAGCCGTCAGCAATCGGCTCAAGGAAGCTGAACGACTCAACGTCGGTTTGATCTTGAGAGGCGTCTGCGCGGCCCGGTGTGAATGGAACCGTGACGTGCTGGCCTGCATTTTTTGCAGCCTGTTCAACACCAGCGTTACCCGCCAGTACGATCAGGTCAGCAATAGAAACCTTCTTTCCATTGGACTGGGCTGCGTTGAATTGCGACTGAATACCCTCAAGGGTGTTCAGGATGCCGGCCAGTTGCTCTGGCTGGTTGACGGCCCAATCTTTCTGAGGAGCCAGGCGCAGGCGTCCGCCGTTGGCACCGCCGCGCTTGTCCGAGCCCCGGAAGGTGGAGGCTGCTGCCCATGCTGTCGAAACCAACTGCGAGACCGAAAGGCCCGAAGCGAGAATCTTGGCCTTGAGCGCGGCAACGTCCTGATCGTCCACCAGCGCGTGATCAACATGCGGGATCGGGTCTTGCCACAACAGCTCTTCAGTCGGCATTTCCGGACCGAGGTAGCGGGCAAGCGGGCCCATGTCACGGTGAGTCAGCTTGAACCAGGCACGGGCAAATGCGTCAGCCAACTGATCGGGGTTGGCCAGGAAACGTCGGGAGATCTGCTCGTAAGCCGGATCGAAACGCAGCGCCAGGTCGGAGGTCAGCATGCTGGGGGCATGACGCTTGCTCGGGTCGTGGGCGTCCGGAATCTTGCCGGCGCCTGCACCGTTCTTCGGCGTCCACTGATGCGCGCCTGCGGGGCTCTTGGTCAGCTCCCATTCGAAGCCAAAAAGGTTTTCGAGGTACTCGTTGCTCCACTTTGTGGGCGTCGAAGTCCAGGTCACTTCCAGGCCGCTGGTAATGGTGTCGCCACCCTTGCCGCTGCCGAATTTGTTTCTCCAGCCAAGGCCTTGTTCTTCGAGGCCTGCTGCTTCCGGCTCCGGACCCACGTTGTCGGCAGGGCCTGCACCGTGGGTTTTGCCGAAGGCGTGACCGCCAGCGATCAGCGCCACGGTCTCTTCGTCGTTCATTGCCATGCGACCGAAGGTTTCACGAATATCCTTGGCCGAAGCCACCGGATCGGGAACACCTTCGGGCCCTTCCGGGTTCACGTAGATCAAACCCATTTGCACGGCGGCGAGTGGGTTTTCCAGATTCCGCTCGCCCTTATCGGTGCGGCTTTCTTCGTTCGTGTGATTCTCCGGCTCGGCCACCAGTGTGCCGTCGCCCGGTTGCTGCATTTTCTTCTGCGCGCCGTAGCGTTCCTCGCCACCCAGCCAGGTGGTCTCGGAGCCCCAGTACACGTCTTCTTCCGGCTCCCAGACGTCCGGGCGGCCACCGGAGAAACCGAATGTCTTGAACCCCATCGACTCCAGCGCGACGTTGCCGGTAAGCACGATCAGGTCGGCCCAGGAGATCTTGCGGCCATATTTTTGCTTGATCGGCCAGATGAGGCGACGTGCCTTGTCCAGGCTGACGTTGTCGGGCCAACTGTTGAGCGGCGCAAACCGCTGCTGACCGGCACCTGCGCCGCCACGACCGTCACCTGTACGATAAGTCCCGGCACTGTGCCAGGCCATGCGAATGAACAGCGGGCCATAATGGCCGAAGTCTGCTGGCCACCAGTCCTGAGACTGGGTCATGGCATCGCGCAGGTCCTGTTTGACCGCGTCGAAATCAAGGCTCTTGAATTCCTTGGCATAGTCGAAATTTTCGCCCATCGGGTCGGAGAGCGCGGAATGCTGATGCAAAATCTTCAGATTCAGCTGCTTGGGCCACCAATCACGGTTAGTGGTACCGCCGCCAGCAGCGTGGTTGAAGGGGCACTTCGATTCAGTTGACATGCTTGATACACCTTTTTTCATTGCATGCGGCCATCCAGTCCACTCGGGGGACTTCAGACGGTAGTGACGAAACTCAATTAGTTCTGGATTCAGGCTGACCATTAGGTCAACGGCCAAGCCGGCTTGCAGATACCTTGCCTTGCGGTGAACAGATGGCTGCGAGGCGAACTCACAACGTGCCCGGCAAGCTTGAGCTCATTTTTATCTCATCAATCAGGGTAAAACCGCACGGCTTTCGCCGACGCCTCACCAGATTAGCCTTCTTCGTAAAGATTTCTAATAGAAAGAACATTAAGGTTCGATAGGCAGACTGTGGGTGCATTGGCTTTTGGGCACAGAGTCCGGTTCTGTAAGGCCATGCGCAGGACTGCATGGCGTCAACCCACTCGCAGTACGTTCCCATGAGCATCACGTTGGCCTGGCTGTTTTTTAGGTCTGTAAACGATGATCCCCGGTTTCTGTGACACGTACTCAAGGAAGGGCAGGTCGACGACCTTTCCCTTTTTTAACGATGCGTGCCTGAGGACTGGGCCTTTGTCCGTCATGATGAAAAAGCCGACGTGGGTTACGTCTAGTCCCGCAAGCGGCGTGTAGAGGCCGATGTAGTCGCCGGTCTGCAAACGACTGAGCACCTTCTTGCCGATGCGTTTGCTGGGGATATAGGTGATCGTACGTTTAACAATGGGTAAGCCTGGGAGGTAAGCGCCGCCATCGGCTTTTTTATTAAGGCTTTTCTCAACGGTTACTGCGTCGGGGCTTGTTTGAGCCGTGATGTCATCTGCCAGGCCGAGTGTGCCGTTGCCAGCCCAGTCACTGAAGAAATGCCTGCGACTCAAAAAGCCGATATCGCCATTCTTGTAACGGGTTTGAATTAATTGGTTTATGAAATCGTGTTTTGACGTGGATGCTCTCAGCGCCTCCACATATTCCAGGTACGTAAAACAATCCAGCCCTCTGAAATCAATGACCAGTCGTTCCGGCGTGCTGTTCGCCCCCTGCAGCATGTTTGCGCGATAAGGCGTTCCTAGAAAAACGGCTGAAACATCGTTGGTTCGCTGACCTGTAGCAAGAGTGTTGTCGTTGGCTTCTGCGCCCAGTGCTGTATCAATTTCCTTTGATGTGTAAGCGTCCAGATTGGCCTGGCCGGGGTGGGGCAGTTCTGCATGATCCATAGGCGCAGGGTTTAGCGCATGGGTTTGAGAAACGACACATCCCGTCAGTAGCGCAGTCGTTAATGCCAGCAGCGCTATTCTTCGTGTCTGGTTCACTATCACTTATATCCATGCCAGCATTGTTGAGGACTGAGCGAGTTTCGGCTCATTGCCCGATCGTATCAGAGAGGCAGTTATCGCTTCACATTGCAGGCTTTCCGGACAGGTGTGCAGTGAAAATTTGTTTAAGGTTCATCGGGGGTGTGATACGTATCGCCACGTCGGATTTCATCGAGCCAGCGTGGCGATTCAAGCCTGGCTCGGGCTTATAGTTCTCCGGTCAAAAACTGCGCTCGCCCCAGCCCGAAGCTCCAGTCTTCATCGCTGTTGATGACCATAGAAATCATCAAATCCTGTGGCGACACCCCACAATTCATCGCCAGCCCTTCAGCCGCGAGCTTATAGAACGTCTGCTTCATTTCAGCCGAGCGTGGCCTGCTGATCGCGGTAATGACGACAACATCGTTGGTCCGGGTCAATCCAAGCCCTGTGTCCTGAATGACCGTTCGTGACGGCTCATGCTCAGTCACAATCTGGTAGCGGTCCCTTGTCGGAACTTGAAAGGCTTCAACCATTGCGTTGTGAACGGTTTCCAGCAGTGTCGCCAATGCTTCGTCGGAGCGGCCTTTGATGAGATCGATTTTGAGCAGTGGCATATCGGCTACCTTTAAACAGCGGATGAGGTTGGGTGTTCATGCATTTCTCGAACGAGGGTCTGAACAAGCAGTGCGGCGGGCATCTCTCTGGCCATTGGGGCGCCTTGCCCGGCCCATTGAGCCGCGAAGTCATGGCAGCCCTTGGCAACAGCGGCTGCATGTAATGCTTTTGCCAGGTCGTAGGCGAGTGGGTATTCGGCCGGGCGAGGGATGTTTGCATCCAGCGCTTCCCCATAAAAGCGGTTGACGATCCCGCGGGCCGGACGCCCCGAAATGCAACGGGTAATGCGCGTCCTGTGGGCTTTGGCTGTTTTGAGAGCGTCTCGATGTTCCTGGCTGGCCGACGATTCCGGGCACAGGATAAAAGCCGTGCCTAGCTGGCTGCCACTGGCGCCGAGCGCCGTAGCGGCGTTTATACCAGCACCGTCCATGATTCCCCCGGCCGCAATCACCGGCAAGTCGACCGATGAGCTGATGATTCGCAACAGCGCGAACAACCCCAGTTCATGATCCTGCCCGGGCGCGTCGTCAAATACGCCACGGTGGCCGCCTGCTTCGTAGCCCTGAGCGACGATCGCCTGAATGCCTGCATGCTCCAATTGCCTGGCTTCGAGCAATGTGGTTGCACACCCCATCGTGAATATCCCGGCCAGTTTGAGTTCGGCGATCCACTCTTTCGAGGGTGCGCCGAAGTGAAAGCTGACCACCGCTGGCCGCTCCTCCACCAGCATTTCCAGCATCGCTCGATCATCAATGAAGCTTTGGTAAATCTCGCGCAGCGTCCGGGGTGGTTCGGCGTCAAACTCGGCGAACGTTTTGGCCATGTGCGTTAACCATGCCTGGTTTCTCGCTTCATCGAAAATGGCCGGTGTGTGGCAGAACAGGTTCACGTTGAATGGCTTGGCGGTCAGTGCCCTTGTCTGACGTATGAGGCTGCGCCCCTGATCGGGATTGCTGGCACCCAGGCCGATGGAGCCAAGCGCACCGGCATTGGATACAGCCGCAGCCAGCGCGGGCGTGGATACGCCTACCATTGGCGCCTGGATGATGGGATGTTCGATTCCCAGAAGATGCGATAAATCGGTGCAGGACATTTCGACTCCAGATGATCGGACGTTGTTATCTATGGAGCAACAGGCGTGCCACCTGAATAATCCTTATGAATCAACCGCAAGGTTGTTATCCGAGTCTTTTTGACGCGGTCTTAAAGACTGCTGGCGCCTAGCGATTTTGTCGTTTTGACTCAAGGTGATTACGCCGAATGGGGCCCCCTGTCATGTCGACGTCCAGTCATGCCCCGGACATCAATAGCCTTTGAATGAGCCGATGCAGCGGCCTGGTGTTGAAGTTCTGAGCACGAACTTAATACGTGGATGAAAAAACGTTAAGTCGCTGATCCGAGCCTGGCTAAGGCATTGTGCGCATGAGCAATGCCGGGTGTTTTTTATGATCAATCTTAAACAACAGTCATTGACCGAATTTCTACACAGACAAGGCTGCGACTTGGTAATGTCTCGACTCCTTGAGCGTACCTGAAATCTCAAATAAGTCTGGAGCCGCGCGTCATGACCCTACACGAATGGTTGGTTTTCACGCTGGTTGCAATGTTGATCACGCTGACGCCCGGTCCTGCTGTCATCATGGCGCTTTCCAACTCGCTGGCCTACGGACCAGGTCGGGCGATGATCGGTTCGTTGGGCAATGCGCTCGGATTGCTGGTGGTGTCTACCGCAACCATTGCCGGTCTTGGGGCGTTGCTGGCAGCCTCGGCGACGGCATTTATGGTGCTTAAAGTGGCCGGTGCGGCTTACCTTGTCTTTTTAGGCATCAAACAATGGCGTACTCGTGACACGGCTTATTACGGTATCGACAAGAAGGTCGTGCAAACAGCTTCGGTGGGCAAGTTGATCCTGCACGGCGTGTCCGTCGCAATCACCAATCCTAAAGCCATTCTGTTCTTCGCCGCATTTCTGCCTCAATTCATCCACGGTAATGACCCGGCCATGAGTCAACTTGCCCTGATGGTCGCCACCTTTGCGGCATGCGCGGTAACCTCTCACTTCCTGTACGCGATGTTTGCGCAGGTGATCAAAAAATACCTGAACTCACCAGCACGCATGCAAAAGATGAATCGCATCTTCGGCGCATCGTTCATGTTGCTTGGCGCCAGTCTGTTTACGCTCAAATCGAAAGCGGCGTAGGGATGCATGTGGAAAAAGACGCTGCGGTATCTCGACATGTCACGTCACCCGTCAGACCGGGCGTATTTAAGCGCGCTGTTCATTTTGCTTTTAGGGCTGCAAATCGGAGGCGTCGATGCCGCCGTTAATCCGTCAGGTGAGGAGGCGATGCCTGGCTTCTATGCATGGACCGGTCGCGTTCCGGCAGTGCCCGGAAAGATGCTTCGAGCCGAGCCATTGCCTGCACCAGAGAGCCTTGGCAATGCAGCCGTAAATAACCGGTTCCTGTACACCTCGACTGACGGCCTCGACAGCAAAAGGCAGGTCGTTGTCTCCGCCGCTTTATTCATACCCGCAGGAACCCCGCCACCGGATGGCTGGCCGCTGATGGCATGGGCGCACGGTACGGTGGGCAGCGCTGATGTTTGTGCTCCATCGTTTGCAGAGCGCAGTCCGCGTGACACCCGTTATTTGAATGAATGGCTCGCGCAAGGCTATGCGGTGGTCGCGACCGACTATCAAGGGCTCGGCATGCCCGGGCCCCATCCTTACGGGCTCAGCCGCCCCTTGGCGTTCAACATCCTCGACAGTATTCGAGCGGCTCAGGGTTCCGGTTTCCACCTTTCGAAACGGATCGTGGTATTCGGCCAATCGCAGGGTGGCCGAGCGGCTTTCGCTACGGCGGTTTATGCCGCAACGTATGCGCCAGAGCTGAACATTGTGGGTGTCGTGGCCACAGGCACGCCTTACGCCGGTGTGCATAAACGACCGGGCAGGGCGGGCGGATCAACACCTTCGACGCTTTCCTATAACCTGTTGAGGCTGAGGACCGGCGTGCTGCTCGATCCCTCCTTCGTACCCACCGATTATTTGAGTGAGCGCGCAATACCCGCATTCCAGCTCAGCCAGACTGCCTGTCTGCATGCCATTGAGCGCAGGGTCATTTCGGACAAACTCACCTTCGACAACAGCTTCAAACGTTCACCCGCGTCGATTCTCGACAAGATCAATCTCGCCTCCGCCTATCCGACGTTGAAGTCGGATATTGCAGTCTTTATCGGGACAGGCGGGCAGGACCACGATGTTTCCGTTGCCCAGCAAACTGCATTGGTGGCGGATGCCTGTAAAGCAGGCAGTCGGATCGAGTGGCATTTTTATCCCGAGCTGGATCATTCGGGAACAGTTAACGGGTCGCTGGTCGATTCGGTGAAGTTTGTTCGCAAGGCATTTTCAGGCGAGTACATGACGGGTAACTGCAAGACCGTCATACCGCGCGTTTAGACAATTGCTGTTGTAAAGGTGCCCGGCTACCGCGCCCCAAAATACGAGTTATTCTCATCGTGCGGGACCTTTCCAAAACTGCTGTTAAATCAGTTTTTTAAAGTTAGAATCTGCCCCGCCTTCACACGCAGGACCACTCCCTGCGCAAGAGCCGGAAGGTCTCATCACAATGAGGACCGTCGGCTTTTTTAATGCCTGTCTTTCGGGTGTAAACTTGCCTTTCGCGCTCAAGCGCCTTCAGGTCCCGCGAACATGACACAGATTTCCGAACGCTTTCTGGTACAAGCGCATCTCGATGCCAAGCAACCCAAGGCGTTGAGCCCAGAAGAGCAGGCGCATTACCGCGCCGAAATCGCAGCCGAGCTCAAGAAGCAGGATGCGGTGCTGGTGGCTCACTATTACTGCGACCCAGTGATCCAGGCGTTAGCCGAGGAGACTGGCGGCTGCGTGGCCGACTCGTTGGAAATGGCGCGTTTCAGCAACAACCACGCCGCCAGTACGGTGCTGGTGGCGGGCGTTCGCTTCATGGGCGAGACCGCCAAGATCCTGAACCCGGAAAAGCGCGTCTTCATGCCAACCCTGGAAGCCACGTGCTCGCTGGATGTGGGCTGCCCGGTGGACGAGTTTTCGGCGTTTTGCGATCAGCACCCGGAGCGCACTGTGGTGGTTTACGCCAACACCTCGGCAGCGGTCAAAGCCCGTGCCGACTGGGTGGTGACGTCGGGTTGCGCGCTGGAAATTGTCGAAAGCCTGATGGACAACGGCGAAAAGATCATCTGGGCGCCGGACAAGCACCTGGGGCGCTATATCCAGCGTGAAACCGGTGCCGACATGCTGCTGTGGGACGGTGCGTGCATTGTCCACGAGGAATTCAAGTCCAAGCAGTTGGAAGACATGAAGGCGTTGTATCCCGAGGCTGCGATTCTGGTTCACCCGGAGTCGCCGGAGGCGGTCATCGAACTGGCCGACGTCGTGGGCTCGACCAGCCAGATGATCGCTGCCGCGCAACGCCTGCCGAACAAAACCTTCATCGTGGCCACCGATCGCGGCATTTTCTACAAGATGCAGCAGGTGTGCCCGGACAAGATCTTTATTGAGGCGCCGACAGCGGGCAATGGCGCCGCATGCCGCAGTTGCGCACACTGCCCGTGGATGGCGATGAACACGCTGGAACGCACCTTGCAGTGCCTGCGAGAGGGCACTAACGAGATATTCGTCGACCCCGCAGTGATACCCAACGCGGTACGTCCGTTGCAGCGCATGCTCGATTTCACCCGGGCGGCGCGCATGAAACAGGCGGGCAATGCCTGACGGGTATTGGCGCAACACACGAAAAGCTCGACTCAATGGTCGGGCTTTCTGTTTTCAGGGCCGGGCGTATGGTGCTGTCAGTTCATCATGTCCTTGACCATGCGCTCCTGCTCGATCAGGTCCTTCTGTCGTGCGTCGATCCGTGACGCCAGCTGAAAGTTGTTGGCGGCTCGGCGCTTGGCGAAGTCCAGTTGCTGAATGGCCTGACGAAAATCGCCGACCAGCGCAAAGTATTCAGCGCGAGCCTGGTGCAGGCCCACTGTGTTGCCATTCAGGCCCCGGGTTTCTGCCACGACGTACCAAATGTCCGGGTCATCGGGACGCGTCTTCAGCAGCGCTTCCAGGCCTTTCTCGGCTTCGGCAGTGCGGTTCTGTTTGAGCAGCACATCAATGCGCACGTTGTTGAGCGGATAGTTGTTGGGGTACAGCGTGAGCATGCGATCAACCCGCTGCTGTGCATCGGCGAGGCGGTTGTTGGTGATGTCCAGGTCGATCTGCGTCAGGTTGTAGGTGATGTCGTTCGGCGCTTTTTCCAGCAGAGGCTTAAGGCCCTCACGCGCCTCGTTGAGCTGGCCGCCCTTGATCTGAGCGATGGCCAGGCCATAGCGCGCCGCGTCGGATTTCGGGTTTTCCATCAGTTGCGCCCGGAAGCGCTTGGCGGCGATCCCTGGGGTTTCCTCATAGATCAGCGCAACGCGTGCCCGCATCAGTTGATACAGCACGCTGTCTTCCTTGCCGCCCGGTTTGGCCTGTTCGGCGCGGTTACGGGTGTCGGCGATCCGCGACTCGCTGACCGGGTGAGTCAGCAGGAACTCGGGTGGCCTTGCATCGAATCGATACTGACGCATCAGGCGCTCGAACATGGTCGGCATATTGCGTGGGTCGTAACCGGCTTTTTCCAGGTTCAGGATGCCAATGCGGTCGGCTTCCTGCTCGTTCTGGCGCGAGAAGCGGCGCTGCTCCTGAATGGCAGCGGCCTGCGAACCGGCAATAGCCGCGATACCCGCATCACCGGCACCTGCTGCGGCCATCACGATGCCGGCGAGCATCGCCGCCATGACCGGCACTTGCATGCGCTGCTGCGCTTCGATGCCCCGGGCGAAGTGGCGCTGCGACAAGTGAGCCAGTTCGTGGGCGAGGACCGACGCATACTCGCCTTCGGTCTGAGCGTTGAGAAACAGGCCGCCGTTGACGCCGATGATCCCGCCGGGTGCGGCGAAAGCGTTCAACTGGGGGCTGTTGATCAAAATGAATTCGAGGCGACGGTCCTGAACCTGACTGGTTTCGGCCAGACGATAGACCGACGTCTCGACGTAATCCTTGAGCTGGGGATCCGAGAGCTGGCTGACCTGGCCACGCAGCAGGCCCAGCCAGGCACGGCCCAGCTTGTGTTCCTGCTCGGGAGAAACGATTGAAGAGCTCGCGTCGCCAAGGGATGGCAGGTCATCGGCCATGCTCGGCACGGAAAACAGGCAGGCGAGCGTGAGCAGTGTAGGACGCAAAAAATTCATGCACGAAGCTCTTTTCTTAAGAACCTGTACTGTAGCTGGCTAAATGGCGTGCTGACCAGAGTGAGGTATTCTTGCTGGCTGGCCTGCACTGCCATTTGCGGCCTGCTTTGTAATTCGATGTGTCTGCCAGGAGAGAAACGATGTCTGACCCAGTAGCACGCCCCGAGGCGTGTGACGCCGAGCTTGATGCCTCCGGGCTCAACTGCCCGCTGCCCCTGCTCAAGGCCAAAATGGAACTCAATCGTCTGGCCAGCGGGGCTGTGCTGAAGGTCGTTGCGACCGATGCCGGCTCTCAGCGTGATTTCCGTACGTTCGCTCGCCTGGCTGGTCATGAACTGGTGCATGAAGAAGTGGAGGCGGGTGTTTATCGTTATTGGCTGCGCAAGGCCTGATGCCCGCGACTTTTTTCCAAAAAAGGATGTTTGATGTTCAATGTGCTTCGCGGTTGGGTGCAGCGCTACTTCTCTGACGAAGAAGCCGTGGTGCTGGCCGTTCTGTTGTTTCTGGCATTTACCCTGGTGCTTACGCTGGGCGGCATGCTGGCACCGGTCCTTGCCGGGTTGGTTCTGGCGTTTCTGATGCAGGGTGTGGTCAATTTTCTGGAGCGTTTTCGTATTCCGGAGGTGGCCGCAGTAGGGTTTGTGTTTGCCTTGTTCATCGGTGCGCTGCTGGTTTTCCTGCTGGTGCTGGTTCCGCTGCTCTGGCATCAACTGATCACGCTGTTCAACGAGCTGACGGGCATGCTTGCCAAGTGGCAATCGCTGTTACTGCTGCTGCCCGAGCGCTACCCGCATCTGGTGTCCGATGAGCAAGTGCTGCAGGCGATCGAAGTGGCCCGTGGCGAGATCGGCAAGTTCGGACAACTGGCCGTGACGTTTTCCCTGTCGAGCCTGCCGCTGCTGGTCAACCTGATGATCTATCTGGTGCTGGTGCCGATTCTGGTGTTCTTCTTCCTGAAGGACCGCCGCATGATCGGACGCTGGGCGCGGGGCTATCTGCCGCGTGAGCGCGCGTTGCTCAACCGGGTCGCAGAAGAAATGAATCGCCAGATCGCAAATTACATCCGTGGCAAGGTGATCGAGATTTTCATCTGTGGTGGCGTGACCTATATCGCGTTTGTTGCACTGGGGCTCAACTACGCCGCGCTGCTGGCAATGCTGGTGGGCATTTCGGTGGTCGTACCTTACGTGGGTGCAGTCGTGGTGACCGTGCCTGTTGCGCTGATCGGCCTGTTTCAGTGGGGCTGGGGTGATCAGTTCATCTATCTGATGATGGTTCACGGCATCATTCAGGCGCTGGATGGCAACGTGCTCGTGCCGTTGCTGTTCTCCGAAGCGGTCAACCTGCATCCGGTCGCGATTATCTGCGCCGTACTGCTGTTCGGGGGGCTGTGGGGCTTCTGGGGGATTTTCTTCGCAATTCCGCTAGCGACCCTGTTCAAGGCCGTTCTCGATGCCTGGCCGCGCAACGAGCCAACCGTGGCGCCCTTGCTGTAGCGTTAGTTGAGCATCGCTGCGGTGCATTGCGCGCCGCAGCGATGTTTCACATCAGGCCTTGTTCAGGGCTTCAGCCTGGGCCAGTACTTCGGCCACATGGCCCGGCACTTTCACACCACGCCATTCCTGACGCAGCACACCGTTCTTGTCGATCAGAAAGGTGCTGCGGTCGACGCCAAGGTATTCCTTGCCGTACAGCTTCTTGAGCTTGATCACGTCGAACAACTGGCAGACCGCTTCGTCCTTGTCTGAAATCAGCTCAAACGGAAACGATTGCTTGGCCTTGAAGTTCTCGTGGGTCTTCAAGCTGTCACGGGACACGCCCAGCACTACGGTGTTGGCGGCCTGAAACTGCGCGATGTGATCGCGAAAGTCCTGACCCTGCGTCGTGCAGCCTGGTGTGTTGTCTTTCGGATAGAAATAGATCACGACCTGCTGGCCCTTGAGCTCGGACAGGGTGACGGTCTGGCCGCTGGTGGCGGCAGCCTGGAAGTCGGGAACGGATTGATCTACTGCAACGGCCATGAGAATTCCTTACATCGGGGCTTGTGGGCGCCAGGGTTCGATCAGCGCGTCGAGATTCAGTGCATCGGCAAAGTCGAGGAACTGATCACGCAACCAACTGATTTGCGTACCGGCGGGCAGCGTGACGGTGAAGGTGGCGTTGAGCATGGTGCCGCCTGTTTGCGGGGCCTGATAGGTATCACAGATCAGGTTCTCCAGTTCGACGTTGTGGTCGATGAAGAACTGGCACAGCTCATTGATGATGTCCGGGCGGTACGCCGAACTGACGTAGGCCACATAGGGCAGGGCTTCCGGGCGGCTCTCCGAGGTAGCACTGCGCACGACGCTGATCGTGAACGCATGCTTCTTGGCAAGACCCGGCAGGCCGGTTTCAAGGCGTGCCAGAGCATCCCAGCTGCCTGAAACCTGAAGGATCAGTGCGCTGCACTCGCCGTGGCGGGTCAGGCGCGAGGTAACCACCGAGCAGCGGTTTTCATGGCTGGCTCGGCACAGGACGTTGGTCAGCTCCATGGGATTTGCGCCAAGGGCACTGATGACAAGGAATTGTTCGCGAACTGTGGGGGTGGACGACATGCAGCATTCCTAGACGATGAGCGGTCGGTACTTTTTTGGACTTGCGGGGCTTTTTCGACAATCGAGAGCGCCGGATGCCGACCTTGGCCCCGGCACGCCTTGCCTGCATGACAAAGCCAATGCTGGGCTGGAGTGCGCTGGGGCAGGGCTTCTGGCGACAAATTCGACCGATTGAGCGAGGTGCGCAGGTGACCAGTACCGATCAAAGGACGAAGGGTAGCGAAAACCATCGCTCAGGGGAATGCTCAGAGCGCGGTACTTCGCTTGTACAAGCATGATAGCGCCAGTACCATTACGGCTCTCTTTTTCCGGCAGGAGCGGTTGCATGATTGCGGGCAGTATGGTGGCACTGGTCACACCGATGGATGCACAAGGTCGTCTTGACTGGGACAGCCTGAGCAAACTGGTGGACTTCCACTTGCAAGAGGGCACCAACGCCATTGTTGCCGTCGGCACCACGGGCGAGTCGGCGACGCTCGATGTGCACGAACACATCGAAGTCATCCGTCGCGTGGTCGATCAGGTGAAAGGCCGTATTCCGGTGATTGCCGGCACAGGCGCCAATTCAACGCGTGAAGCGGTCGAACTGACCACCAATGCCAAGACTGCAGGTGCCGACGCTTGCCTGCTGGTGACGCCTTACTACAACAAGCCGACCCAGGAAGGCCTGTTCCAGCATTTCAGCCACATCGCCAACGCGGTCGACATTCCGCAGATTCTCTACAACGTGCCAGGCCGTACCGCCTGTGACATGCTGCCGGAAACCGTCGTGCGCCTGTCTGCCGTGAAGAACATCATCGGCATCAAGGAAGCCACCGGTAACCTGCAGCGGGCCCGTGACATTCTTGCCGGCGTCAGCAGCGACTTCCTGGTGTATTCCGGTGACGACGCCACGGCTGTCGAATTGATGCTGCTGGGCGGCAAAGGCAATATCTCGGTCACGGCCAACGTTGCCCCGCGCGCCATGAGCGATCTGTGCGCAGCGGCCATGCGTGGCGATGCCGAAGCAGCCCGGGCGATTCATGAAACGCTCATGCCGCTCAACAACACACTGTTTATCGAATCCAACCCTATCCCCGTGAAGTGGGCCTTGCATGAAATGGGTATGATGCCTGACGGTATCCGTCTGCCGCTCACCTGGCTCAGCGAAGCCTGTCACGAACCGCTGCGACAGGCCATGCGCCAGTCCGGCGTCCTGGTTTAATTGAGGAAGCATTACGCAATGAAGCGATTGGCCGGACTTTCTGCACTTGCCTTGATTATCTCCAGCACCAGTGGTTGCGGTTGGCTGTGGGGTGAAGACGGTTACTTCCGCGATCGCGGCAGCGATTACCTTCAGGCCTCCCAGACGGCTCCGATGCAGGTGCCCGCCGACGTCACGGGCGTCAAACGCCTGGACCCGCTGTTGCCGATTCCGCGCAACGTGGCCGACAGCACGCAGAAGGACGGTGAATACGTCGTTCCGCGTCCGCTGCCGCTGGGAACGACTGCCGACTCGAGCGATTTCAGTCTGCAGAAGAGCGGTGACGCTCACTGGATCCTGGCTCAGCGCCAACCTGCCGAAGTCTGGCCGGTTGCGCATCAGTACTTCGAAGACAACGGCTTCCGCATCGCAGAAGAGCGTCCGCAGACCGGCGAATTCAGCTCCTCCTGGCAGCGCCTCGACGAATTGTCCGCTTCGGTGGCCAAGCGTCTGACGGCCAGCGGCGTCTCGAGCGATTCGCAAACCCGCGTGCGGGTTCGCATCGAACCGGGCGTGCAGCGCAACACCAGTGAAGTGTATGTGGTCAGCGTCGAACGTCCGGCAGGCAGCACCGCCGATGTGGCGTTCCCGAACCGCACCACCAACCTGGGCCTGGATGCCGCGCTGACCGACGATCTGCTGGCCAGCATGAGCCGCAACGCCGAGAAGGGCGGTTCCATTTCCCTCCTGGCAGCGCGTGACTTCGATACTCCAAGCCGTGTTGCCCTGAGTGAAGACGGCAGCGGCAACCCGGTCCTGAACCTGGGTGCCGATCTGGATCGTGCCTGGTCGAGTGTCGGCCGTGCGCTGGACCAGGGTGACTGGCGTGTCGAAGACATCAACCGCAGTCTGGGCCTTTACTACATCAACCTCGCAGAGAAGGCTCAAAAGCCTGAAAACGAGCCTGGTTTCTTCGGCCGCATGTTCGGCAGCAAGACCAGCAAGGAAGAGATCGATGCACGTGCCGAGCGCTATCAGGTTCGCCTGAGCAAGGTGGGTGACAACGTTCAGGTCACGGTCGAGAAGAACATCAATACCGTTGCGCCGGCAGATGTCGCCCGCCGCGTATTGAGCGTTATTCAAGACAACCTGGGTTAAGTGCGCTTCGCGGTTCTGGGCAGCGGCAGCCGTGGCAACGGCACGCTGGTCGCAAGCAACGATACGTACGTGTTGGTCGATTGCGGTTTCTCCCTGCGGGAAACCGAGCGGCGCCTGGCTCGTCTGGGTGTCGCTGGCGAACAACTGAGCGCGATTTTGGTGACCCACGAACATGCCGATCATGTGCATGGCGTGGGTTTGCTGTCTCGACGCTACAATTTGCCGGTCTACCTCAGCGGCGGCACGTTGCGCGGGATGCGCAAGCCGGTCGAAGCAGCGGGATTGTTGACCGGTGGCGAGCGGTTACAGGTTGGTGCGCTGGACATCGATGTGGTGTCCGTCTCGCACGATGCGCTCGAACCCACGCAATTCGTCTTCAATGATGGTCGGCGCCGCTTTGGTTTGTTGACCGATCTTGGGTCTTATTGCCCGAACGTGCTGCAGCGTTATCACGGCCTGGATGCCTTGATGATCGAAGCCAATCACTGCCGCGACATGCTTGCCCGAGGCCATTATCCGGTCTTCCTCAAGCAGCGCGTGGGCTGTGAAACAGGACATTTGAACAACCATCAGGCTGCCAACCTGGTGAGCGAACTGGGATGGCAGGGCTTGCAGCACCTCGTGCTGGCTCATCTCAGCAGCAAGAACAACCTGCCGCATCTGGCCCGGCAATGTTTTGTCGACACCCTTGGGTGCGACCCGGACTGGCTACAATTGGCCGATCAAGATTCAGGGCTCGACTGGCGACACATCGCCTAGCCCAACTACTTAGCAAGCGGAGCCCATCATGGAAAAACGTGAAGAACTCTACCGCGGCAAAGCCAAGTCGGTTTACAAGACCGACGACGCTGACCGCTTGATCCTGCTGTTCCGTAACGACACCTCGGCGTTCGACGGCAAGCGCATCGAACAGCTGGACCGCAAAGGCATGGTGAACAACAAGTTCAACGCCTTCATCATGCAGAAGCTGGAAGAAGCGGGCGTTCCGACCCAATTCGACGCACTGCTGGGCGATAACGAATGCCTGGTCAAGAAACTGGACATGATCCCGGTCGAGTGCGTCGTACGTAACTACGCTGCCGGCAGCCTGGTCAAGCGCTTGGGCATCGAAGAAGGTACCAAGCTCGATCCGTACACCTTCGAACTGTTCCTCAAGGACGACGCCAAGGGCGACCCGTTCATCAACGAATCCCATGTCGTGGCATTCGGTTGGGGCACCGCCGAGCAACTGGTTCGCATGAAAGAACTGTCGCTCAAGGTCAACGAAGTCCTGCAGAAGCTGTTCGACGACGCAGGCCTGTTGCTGGTCGACTTCAAGCTTGAATTCGGCGTGTTCCACGGTGAAATCGTCCTGGGCGACGAGTTCAGCCCCGACGGTTGCCGTCTGTGGGACAAAGACACCCGCAAGAAGATGGACAAAGACCGCTTCCGCCAAGGCCTCGGTGATGTCATCGAAGCCTACGAAGAAGTCGCCAACCGTCTGGGTGTACCGCTTTAAGCTGCAAAAACGACGCAAGCGTTTGATAGCACGAAAAAAAATGCCCTTAGGGCTTCGCGTTACGTCTTGATGCTGTTATGATGCGCGCCGTTGGAGAGATGCCAGAGTGGCCGAATGGGACGGATTCGAAATCCGTTGTACCTTCACCGGTACCTAGGGTTCGAATCCCTATCTCTCCGCCATATACTTAAAGCCCCAGAAGCGATGCTTCTGGGGCTTTTTCGTTTCCGTTCTGTTAGGGCTGTTGAGACAAATTCGTGGGTGTGACGAGTTCCGGCATGTTTTGACGCATCTTTCCCGTATCGTTTAGGCCGCACCGAACAGATCAACAACCTCTGTTACGCCCAGCTACAAACCCAGCCTAGCCTGCGCTAGTCATCTCAATTAACCTACTTGCCAATTTAAACCAAGTAGGTTAATTTTTGAGCGTTGAGAAAAGGACACCTCACTGCAAACTGACTGTCGTCAGAAGCCTGATTGAAGCGGGGAAGGTCCGCTCGACGCGCTCGGCTCTGATGGGTGGCGCGGCGCTGGGCTTCGATTTTGACGGCATTGTCGGGATCGTCAGAGCTTTGGCCGCATCAGATTTCTACAAAAGCATGACAACACATGCGGACCATCGGATCTGGCAGGACGTTTATCGTTGCAAGACGGTTGCGGGAGAGGTCTACCTCAAACTTACGGTCATTGATGACGTGCTCATCGTGTCCTTCAAGGAGCTGTGAACATGAAATGCCCATCTTGTGGCGCGGCAGAGTTGGTGCATGACAGGCGTGATATGTCATACGTGTACAAAACCGAATCGACTTTAATCCCTCTTGTGACAGGCGATTATTGCCCTGCGTGTGGCGAGGCGATCCTGGATTCGATCGAATCCACCCGGGTCAGCACTGCGATGCTTGAGTTCAACAAGCAGGTGAACGCTTCGATTGTGGACCCGGCGTTCATCACCACGGTTCGCAAGAAGCTGGCGCTTGATCAGCGCGAGGCGGCGGAAATTTTCGGCGGAGGTGTCAATGCGTTTTCACGCTATGAAAACGGCAAGACGAAACCGCCCCTTGCATTGATCAAGCTGCTCAGGCTGCTGGATCGACACCCCGAGCTTCTGAGCGAAGTCCGAACAGCTTAGCGCTTCAACCCCGGACTACCGCCGCCCCGTCCGCGTACTCACATCCACCCAAACCGCCAGCACCAAAATGCTGCCCTTCACGATCATCTGCCAGTAGCTGTCCACATCCAGCATGGACATGCCGTTGTCCAGGCTCGTAATCACCAGCGCTCCCAGCAGCGCGCCGTAGACCGTGCCTGACCCGCCACGCATCGATGTTCCGCCGATGAAGCAGGCGGCGATGGCGTCGAGTTCGCCCATGTTGCCGGCCGAAGGTGAGCCTGCCGCGAGGCGGGCGGTGTTGACCATGCCGGCAAGGGCGCACATGACGCCCATGATGCCGAAGATCCACAGTTTGACGGCTTGCACGTTGATGCCCGACAGGCGCGTGGCTTCCATGTTGCTGCCGACTGAGTAAACCCGGCGGCCGAACACGGTCTGGCTGGTGACGTAGCTGAATACGCCGAGCAGGACCAGCAGAAGCAGCACTGGAACCGGAATGCCATCGTAGCTGTTGAGGGTGTAGACGAAGCCGGCCAGCACTGCACCGATCAGTACCACGCGTGTGGCGTCGCGAACCATAGAGTGGGCGGCCAGGCCGTGCAGGGCGCGGTTGCGGCGCTGGCGCCAGGTCAGGAACAGGGTCAAGGCGAAGAGGACGATGCCCAGGCCGGTGCCGACCGCATGTGGCAGGTAGCCTTGGCCGACGTACACCAGCTCCGGCGACACGGGCGCAATGGTAGTGCCGCCAGTGATGCCCAAGAGGATGCCGCGGAACGCCAGCATGCCGCCCAGGCCGACGATGAATGACGGGATACGCAGGTAGGCGGTCATGTAGCCGTTGGCCAGGCCGATCATCAGTCCACACAGCGCGACAAGGCTCAAATTGGCCAGCAACGGTATGTGGTAGACCACATCGAGGATCGCGGCCAGCCCGCCCAACAGGCCGAGCAATGAGCCTACCGACAGGTCGATTTCGCCGCTGATGATCACCAGCACCATGCCGCAGGCGAGGATGCCGGTGATCGACATCTGCCGCAGCAGGTTGGACAGATTGCGCGGGGTCAGGAAACCTCCTTCTGTCTGCCAACTGAAGAACAGCCAGATGATCGCCACAGCGATGACCAGCGCGAGCATTTTGTAGCGGGAGAAGAGCTGTTTGACCTGATTCATCTACGCGGTCTTCCGATCATTATGGTGATGGCTATCGGGATGGCTGAGCGCGGCGGCAAGCACTTGCTCCTGGGTGAGGTCCTGATTGATGAAGTCGCCACGCAACTGTCCTTCGCCAATCACCAGCACGCGGTCGGAGACGCCCAGCACTTCGGCCAGCTCCGAAGACACCATGATGATCGACACGCCAGCCGCTGCCAGCGCGCCCATCAGTTTATAAATCTCATATTTGGCACCGACATCGACGCCGCGCGTGGGCTCATCGAGGATCAGTACGCGCGGTTTGGTGAGCAGCATTTTGGCCAGCACGGCCTTCTGCTGATTGCCGCCGGACAGGCTGGTGATCGGTAGAAAGGGGCTCGCAGTCTTGAGGTGCATGCGCGAGATTTCCCGGTCGATGCTGCCCAGTTCGGCTTCGGCGTCGATGCGGGTCATCTTCGAGTAGCTGTCCAGCACGGCGAGGGTGATGTTCTGGCCCACGCCCAGGTCCGGGATGATGCCTTGGCGCTTGCGATCTTCCGGGACCATGCACAGCCCGGCGCGGATCGATTTGAGCGGCGTGCGCGTGTCGATCTGCTGGCCCTCCAGCCAGACCTCGCCTTCATAGCGACCGGGGTAGGCCCCGAACAGCGCCGACACCAGTTCCGTGCGGCCGGCCCCGACCAGCCCGGCAATGCCGAGAATCTCGCCGCGTTTGAGCGTGAATGAAATGTCGTCGACCCGTTTGCGCTTCGGGTTGTCGACGTCGTAGCAGGTGAAGTGGCGGGCCTCAAACATCACCTCACCCACTTCGTGGGGCTCCGTGGGGTAGAGGTTGCTCATTTCCCGGCCGACCATCTGGGTGATGATTTTAGGGATGTCCATGTCGGCCATCGCGGTGGTGGCGATGTGTTTGCCGTCGCGAATCACCGAAATGGTGTCGCACACCGCAGCGACTTCATCGAGCTTGTGGGAGATATAGACACACGCCACACCCTTGGCCTTGAGGTCGCGAATGATGTCCAGCAGCACCTCGATTTCCGAGCGGGTCAGCGCCGAGGAGGGTTCATCCAGGATCAGCAGTCGCGCCTGTTTGTTCAGCGCCTTGGCGATTTCCACCAGTTGCTGGTAACCGCCGCCGTATTGCGAAACCGGTAGCGCCACGTTCATGTCCGGGACCTTGAGTTCACGCATCAGCGCTTCGGCACGGTGGATCATGGCGGGGTAGTTCATCCGACCGCCGCGCAGGGTCAGCTCATGGCCCATGAAGATGTTTTCCGCCACCGACAGGTCAGGCACCAAGGTCAGTTCCTGATGGATGATGACGATGCCTGCGGCTTCGGTTTCGCTGATCGATTGCGCCTTGAGTGGCTGGCCGTCCCAGAGGATTTCACCCTCCCAGGTGCCATGGGGATAGACCGCTGACAGGACTTTCATCAGCGTGGATTTACCGGCACCGTTTTCGCCGCACAGGCCGACGCATTCACCGGCGCGGACCTTGATATCGATGCCATTCAGGGCTTTGACGCCGTCGAAGATTTTGATGATGCCATTCATTTGCAGCAGATAATCGGACATGACGAGGCACTCACACAGAGGCAACACGAGACGTATCGCAGGACAGGTGTCATCCGGCCCTGCGGTTCATCCTCAGGCGTTCAATCGAGCCTGATCGCTCATTGCCCAGCGATCTGCGCCTTCGTGTAGAAGCCGTCCTTCTCCAGCAAATCGATGTTGTCCTTGGTCAGTGGCGTTGGCGTGAGCAGGATGGTGTCGACCTTCTTGTTGCCGTTGTCGTACTGCGAGCTGTAGGTGGGCTTCTCGTTGCGGGCCAACTGCACCGAGAGCTTGGCCGCTTCCGAGGCAATCAGTTTGAGCGGCTTGTAAACGGTCATGGTCTGGGTGCCATCGATCACGCGCTTGACCGCTGCCAGGTCAGCGTCCTGCCCCGAGATCGGCACCTTGCCCGCCAGCTTTTGCGCGGCGAGGGCCTGGATGGCACCGCCGGCAGTCGCGTCGTTGGAGGCGACGATACCGTCGATTTTGTTGTTGTTACGGGTCAGGGCGTTTTCGACGATGCTCAGGGCTTCGGTCGGGTTCCACTCCTTGACCCACTGCTGGCCGACAATCTTGATATCGCCCTTGTCGATGGCCGGTTGCAGCACCTTCATCTGGCCTTCACGCAGGATCTTGGCGTTGTTGTCGGTCGGTGCGCCGCCGAGCAGGAAGTAGTTGCCCTTGGGCGCCGCTTGCAGCACGCCGTTGGCCTGCATCTCGCCGACCTTTTCGTTATCGAAGGAAATGTAGGCGTCGATGTCGGCGTTGAGGATCAATCGGTCGTACGACACGACTTTGATTCCGGCTTTCTTGGCCTCGGCAACGGCGTTGGTCAGTACGGTGGCGTTGAAGGGCACGATGACGATGACATCGACGCCACGGGAAATAAGGTTTTCGATCTGCGAAATCTGCTTCTGCTCATTGGCATCGGCCGACTGTACGTAGACCTTGGCATCCATTTTTTCAGCCGCTGCGACGAAGTAGTCACGGTCCCGCGACCAGCGTTCAAGGCGCAGGTCGTCGATGGAGAAGCCGATTTTTGGATGCGCGGAATCGGCCATCACGGGAAGCGAGAGCAGGGCCAAAGCGCTGGCGAGTAGCGTGAGTCGTAGTTTCATGGTGGTGCGTCCTTTTATTGTTGTTTGAAAGACACTGCCTGACGGTTAACGGATTGCCGGTAAAACTGTAGAGAACGGCGAGGCGCTGCGCGCAGAGATTTGTCGCGAGAATGTAACCGCCTCGCGGTGACTGCACGCCCCTGGCTTTGAAGTGATCATCGCACCGGCTCAGCGGTAGATAAACCGATTGACCACGTTCTCCAGCATTTCCTGTCGACCGCTGACCGCTTGGGGATTCAGCTCGTCGGCGAACGCCTTCTGCGCAAGTGATTCAAGGCTGAACTCGCCCGCCAGCACGGCCTTGCCAAACGGCTGTTGCCAGCCCGCGTAGCGTTGGTCCTTGAACTGCTGGAGCTGGTCGTTCTGCACCATTGCGGCTGCGCGTTCCAGCGAGAGGGCAAGCACATCCATCGCCGCAACGTGCCCGTGGAACAGATCGATTTCGTCCAGACTCTGGCGACGGACCTTGGAGTCGAAGTTGAAGCCGCCATTCTTGAAACCGCCGGCTTTCAGAATCTCGTACGTGGCGAGGGTCATCTCTTCGACGCTGTTGGGGAATTGATCCGTGTCCCAGCCGTTCTGCGGGTCACCGCGGTTGGCGTCGATGCTGCCGAAGATACCCAGCGAAACCGCGGTGGCAATTTCATGATGGAAACTGTGCCCGGCGAGCGTCGCGTGGTTGGCTTCAATGTTGACCTTGATTTCGTCTTCCAGGCCGAACTGCTGCAGAAAGCCGAACACCGTGGCGCTGTCGTAATCGTATTGGTGCTTAGTGGGTTCCTGCGGCTTGGGCTCGATCAGCAGGTCGCCTGTGAAGCCAATCTTGTGCTTGTGCTCGACCACCATGCGCATGAAACGGCCCAACTGTTCACGCTCCTGTTTCAGGTCGGTATTGAGCAGGGTTTCGTAACCCTCGCGACCGCCCCACAGCACATAGTTGGAGCCTTTCAGACGCTGGGTGGCGTTCATGGCGCTGAACACCTGAGCGGCGGCGAAGGCGAATACCTCGGGGTCGGGGTTGCTGGCAGCACCGGCAGCGAAGCGCGGGTTGCTGAAACAGTTCGCTGTGCCCCATAACAGCTTGATGCCGGTCTGTTCCTGATGGCGCTCCAGGTGATCGATCATCTGCGCGAAGTTGTTGCGGTATTCCTTCAGTGAGCTGCCTTCGGGCGCTATATCGGTATCGTGGAAGCAGTAATAGTCGATCCCCAGTTTGGAGAAGAATTCGAAAGCGGCTTCAGCCTTGCCGATGGCTTGCTCCATCGGATCTGCCGGACGCTGCCAAGGGCGTTTGAACGTGCCTGCGCCGAACACGTCCGAGCCAGGCCAGACGAAGGTGTGCCAGTAGCAGACCGCCATGCGCAGGTGCTCGCGCATGGGTTTGCCGAGGATCAGTTTGTTGGCGTCGTAATGGCGAAAGGCGAGGGGAGAATCGCTGGCCGGCCCTTCGTAACGAATCTTGTCGACAGTGGGGAAATGCGACATGGGCGTGTTCCTTATTGTTCTGAGCGGTGTCCCGATACTAGCAACGCCCCTGTGCCCGTTGATTATGAAAGTCACCAACACTCAGTGCGATTTTGAGTTGAGATCTGTTCGCCGGGCGCCTAGTCTTCAACCCAAGGCACCGCTCTCCAGTCAGTATAAAAACAATGAAAACTGTACCCCCGGTTCACCGAATCGCCTTGCTGTTCAACGGCAGCAAGATCTACGACCGCGGCATTATCAGCGGCATCGGCAATTACCTGAGCAGCACCCGGGCGTCCTGGGACCTGTTTCTTGAGGAAGATTTTCTTTGTCGTTTGCGAGGCATCGAGCGCTGGCAGGGCGACGGCATCATTGCCGACTTCGATGATCCCCTGATCGGTGAGGCCCTGGCCGGAATCAAACTGCCGGTCGTCGCGGTGGGCGGTTCCTATCAGGATGCGCGGGCTTATCCGAAAGGCATCCCCTACGTGGCCACGGACAACGATGCGTTGATAAGCCTGGCCTATGAGCATCTGATCGAGGCCGGACTGACGCGCTTCGCCTGTTTCAGCCTGCCGGAATCACAAGCCAATCGTTGGGCGCAGGAGCGAGAGAAAGCCTTTCGCAGGTTGCTGCAACGCGATGGTTTGCCTGTCGATATCTATCGAGGGATGGGGACCAGCGCGCCGCTCTGGGACAGCGCCGTCGAGCAACAGATCGCCTGGCTGCAGAGCCTGCCCAAACCCATTGGCATCATCGCCGTCAGCGACGCCCGGGCCAGGCAGTTGCTGCAAGCCTGTCTGACGGCGGGCATTGCCGTGCCGGAGCAGGTGGCGCTGATCGGCATCGACAACGATCCGCTGACCCGAACCCTGACCCGTGTGCCCTTGAGTTCGGTGATCCAGGGCACTGAAACGATGGGGCGCACGGCTGCGCACCTGCTGCACCAAATGTTGCACGGCATGCCGTCCACCGGCACACAGGTTCTGATCCCGCCCGATGCGATTAACGTGCAAGCTTCAAGTCTGCACCAACCGTTGGGAGATCCTTACGTGATGCAGGCGCTGCTGTTCATTCGCCAGTATGCGTGTCAGGGGATCAAAACGGCGCAGGTGGCAAATTACGTGGGCGTGTCACGTTCTTCACTGGAGTCGCATTTTCGCAAGGTGCGGGGCTGCAGCGTTCACGACGAGATCCTGCGCTTCAAACTGGCTGCTGCGGCCAGCGGCCTGGAAAACACCGACTCGGCCATTGCCGACATCGCCCGCGAATGCGGCTTCACCTCGGCGCAATACCTGCACACCGTATTTCGCCGCGAGTTCGGTTGCACGCCCAGGGCGTATCAGCAGGGCGGGAGCGAGAGGCGGGCATGCCGCTGAGCCTCACGTCAACCAATGCCACAGCAACGACGTGCCCACCAGCCCGACCACCGACACGATGGTCTGCAACACCGACCATACCCAGAGCGTCTGCTTCAGTTGCAGGCCGAAATATTCACGCACCATCCAGAACCCGGCATCGTTGACGTGGCAGAAGAACACCGAGCCTGCGCCAATCACCAGCGCCACCAAGGAGGCTTCGACCGGGGCCAGACCGGCCATCATCGGTGCGAGAATGCCTGCCGTCGTGGTGGTCGCTACGGTGGCCGACCCCGTTGCTTGACGCAGCGCTACGGCGATCAGCCAGGCCAGCAGCAGATAGGGCATGTGTGCGCCTTCCGCCACCTTGCTGATGGTCTGGCTGACCCCGGCATCCAGTAGCGTCTGCTTGAGACCGCCGCCTGCGCCGATGGTCAGCAGCAGCACGGCAATCGGTGCCAGGCTTTTGCGCAGGGTCCCGCCGACGTGCTCGCGGGAAAGGCCGTTGGCCCAGCCCAGGCACACCGTCGCAGCCAACACTGCGATGCCCAGTGCGACGAGCGGCTCGCCTAGGAACTTGAGGGTGAGCGCAGCACTGCTTTCAGGGGCCATCGCCACTTTGGCCAGCGTACTGCCGAGCATCAGAATCACCGGCAATAGAATGATCAGCAGCGAAATGCCAAAGCTCGGCTGGCGGCTGACGTCGGGTTTGGCGCTGAACAGTTGCCCCAGTTCGGCAGGCTCTTCGATGTGCATGCGTTTCGAAAGCCAGTTGCCGTAAATCGGGCCAGCAAGTATCACGGCAGGTATTGCGACGCAAAGCCCCAACAGCATGGTCAACCCCAGATCGGCATGCAGCGCACTGACCGCGATCAGAGGGCCTGGGTGCGGAGGCATCAGGGCGTGCAGGGTGGTCATGCCCGCAAGCGCGGGGATGGCGATCCTCAGCAAGGGCTGACCGGACTGGCGCGCCATGACAAAGATGATAGGCACCATCATCACCAGGCCCACTTCGAAGAACAGCGGCAGCCCGATGACCATCGCCACCAGCGCCATGACCCACGGCAGCGTCTTGCCCTTGCCTAGCCCCAGCAGGTTCGACGCGATCCGATCCGCAGCGCCGGATTCTGCCATCAATGCCCCAAGCATCGCGCCCAGCGCAATGATGATTCCGGCTTCACCCAAAATACCGCCTGCGCCTTTGCTGAACGCTTTCGCAACGGCTTCGGCAGGCAGCCCGGCGCCTATCCCCGCGATGAACGTGCCCACAAGGATCGACAGAAAGGGTGGGAGTTTGGTGGCACTGATCAGCACGATAATGGTGGCGATCGCAATCAGGCAGCAGACAATCAAACGGGTATCGTGAAACACCCAGGCAGCGGACGACAGATCCAACATGGACCCCCTTACGATTTCGGGTTCAATTCAGGCGTTTGCAAAGGCTCGTTTTACGGAGGAGCTGATACAATTTGTTGCAATTTATCAAACGATACCCGATTGCGACATTGTGTCGCAGTTAATTTTTCACAGGTATCGGCGTGAATGGTTGTTAAAGAGGGCTGTAAATTGAAGCGGGAGGTTTACTGATCATCTGAAAAATATCCGGTTACCGTATTCCAGATCTTCAGTGCGATGTCCGGTCGTTCAAAACGGATTACGTGCAATCGGGTTTCGCTTTCGGCGGACCTGATCTATACCTAGGGTTCACGTGTTGTGAAGCCAGGAGCTTTCAGATGTCGGACGTCGATCAAACGCAACAATCGCAACCGTCTCCCAATGAGAGCCATGACGATGTCATTGCTCATATCCAATGGCAGGGCAAGCAAATTGACTGGCTTCTGCAATGGCTGGTCAAATTCGTCGCCAATACCAAAGTGGAAATGGGGGTCACGCTGTCGGTGGGCGGTAATCTGGTGTCGGGGCATCTGATTTCCCATGACACTTATTTCGAACAACTGGCCGAAGATATCTCTGCACCGTTTACCCAGTTCTCAAACGGCACCGATGAGGCCATGAAGGAGATGATTCTGTCGTTCAAACCGGGGGACTCAGCCCAGGACACGCCAGCCTTTCATTTCATCCACCTGAAAGACTGTCGGACGTACTCAAACGATGGAAGCCCAATCTGTGAGGCCGGTGTTCTTTGGCGCGGCAGAATCGCTGCGGTAGATGGATTCACCATTGGCTTGATCGCGAAAAAGTAGCGCTTTCAAGGCGTTGCCAGACAGAACGTGACGCCCCGGTAACGCCGGGGCTTCTGATGGGAAATCGTTCAGCGTTTGACTTTTTTCAGCATCGCTTCGAACTCATTCAAGTGCTTGAGTTGACGCCGTTTGGCTTGATTCAACGCGCTGATGAAGTGGTTGTCTGAAGTCAGCGATGTGAGTTGCTTATACACGGCTATCTGCTTTTCTTCCGTGGCAATGTTCGAGCGCAGGTAATGATCCAGCTGTGTTGCGTCGCGCACCTTGGGGGGCGATTGCTGAGGACTGTCCTTCATTTGCTCGGCTGAGGCTTCTGTCATTTCCAGGGTGTTGCTGGTAATGCCTTTGCCTTTAAGCAGCGTACTGAACTCACTATGGTCAGGCATCCCGGAAAGGCTAGTGGTGCTGCCTTTCGCCAACTCCAGCAAGATCGAGGCAAGAACCCTTGCATTCTTGATCTTTTCCTTGGCTATCCGGATGAGCGCCGCCTTGTGAGCAGGATCTTCTTCGGTGATAGCCTGACTCAGATAAGCCGTTGCCATCGGCAGCTCGCCTTCAGCGCCTCTGAACTGCTCAAGCAGGAGGTCGAAGAACGCGAGATTGGACATAACTGTATTGTTCGTCGGGTCGGTCATGCTTGTCTCCAGTAAACATATACCCTCTGTTCGGTAGTTCTGAACCTGAAAGGAAAGTCATGGTTCAGTGTTTTGGACAGGTGAACCGACCTGTGATCCATCAGCCCACCAGCGTGAGAAGCCCGCTTTCGACGCTAACGCTCACATCCAGGTAGTTGGTCAGCGTTGGTTCCTGCCTGTCATAAGGGTGCAGATGAGCGGCCGTTATCACTACGACGCTTGCGCCTGCGGCCTTGCCGGCCGCGATGCCCGCCGGTGCATCTTCAAACACCAGACACTGCCCAGGCTCGACGCCCAATCGTTGTGCGGCCAGCAAAAAACCGTCGGGTGCGGGCTTGCCGCGGGTTACGTCTTCAGCCGTGATCACGATTTCAGGCAGGGTAAGGCCTGCCGCTTTCATGCGCGCTTGGGCCAGAGCGAGGGGCGCGGAAGTCACCATTGCCCAGCGATCAGCGGGTAACGAGGCCAGGAAGTCGGCCACGCCTTCAATCGCAACCACACCGTCCACATCCTCGATTTCAGCCTGTGAAATGGCATCGGCTTCCTGCTGTACATCAATGCCCGGGATATTTTGGTTACGAACTGTGTCGATGCTCCTGACGCCATGAATGGTCGGAAGAAATGTCCCTACATCCAGCCCATGCCGCTGCGCCCATTTCGCCCACACCCGCTCGGCGGCAATCACGGAGTTGAGAAGGGTCCCGTCCATATCGAACAGAAAGGCGGCGAAGGGCTTCTGATAAGGCATATTGGTCTCGCGAGGATGAGTTGGCAGAGAGCGGTAAAGATGCCCGGCCCTACGTGCCTGATGCAAGGTACTCAACGCATCGGTTGCCGAATCGGTAGCATCATCTTGCCATTCTATGCGTGACAAAATGCCGCAATCCGCCTTCAGGCGAGTAAGATGTGGCCCTGACTTAGATCACCGAATCTTGTCCGGTATGGCCTGAAAGAACTGGCATATAAACAAAAAAAGAAGAAAAAGCCAGGCTGCCCGCCCCGGTCGACGCACAGAATCAACGAGTAGACGAAAAAGGCGATTAGAAAAAATGACCAACACTTCGCGACCTTTGTATATTTCCTACGCAGGACCTTCACTGCTGGAAATGCCCCTATTGAACAAGGGCAGTGCTTTTACCCCGCAAGAGCGGGTCGAATTCAATTTGATCGGGCTGCTGCCGCAGAACGTAGAGACGATCGAAGAGCAAGTCACCCGGGTTTACAGTCAGTACAAGCAGTGCGCGACGGACCTGGACAAACACATCTACCTGCGTTCGATTCAGGACAACAACGAAACGTTGTTCTTCCGGTTGCTGGACTCGCACCTGGACGAAATGCTGCCGATCATCTACACGCCAACGGTCGGCCAGGCGTGCCAGGAATTCTCCAAGATTTACCGCACGCACCGTGGTCTGTTCATCTCCTACCCGGAACGCGACCGCATTGATGACATCCTGCGCAGCGCCACCAAGGACCGCATCAAGATCATCGTGGTTACTGACAGCGAGCGCATTCTTGGTCTGGGCGACCAGGGTATCGGCGGGATGGGCATCCCGATCGGCAAGCTGTCGCTCTACACCGCCTGTGGCGGCATAAGCCCGGCCTATACGCTGCCGATCGTGCTGGACGTTGGCACCAATAACCGTGAATTGCTCGATGACCCGATGTACATGGGCTGGCGTCACGAACGCGTGTCGGGCAAGGAATACGATGACTTCATCGCCCTGTTCATCGACGCTGTGCAGCGTCGCTGGCCGGACGTGCTGTTACAGTTCGAAGATTTCGCTCAGTCCAACGCCATGCCGTTGCTGGAAAAGTACCGCGACGAACTGTGCTGCTTCAACGACGACATCCAGGGCACCGCGTCGGTTGCCGTGGGCACTTTGCTGGCGGCCTGCAAGGCCAAGGGCGAAACCCTTGGGCAGCAGAAAGTCGTATTCGTCGGCGCAGGTTCCGCCGGTTGTGGCATTGCCGAACACATTATCGCGGCCATGCAGATCGAAGGGTTGAGCGAGAGCGAAGCGCGCAAGCGGATTTTCATGGTTGATCGTTTCGGCCTGCTGACAGAAAGCATGGATAACCTGCTGGATTTCCAGAAGCGTCTGGCACAGAAAACCGCTGACGTAGCCGGCTGGACTGCCGGTTCGGAAGCGTTCCCGACCTTGCTTGATGTCGTGACGCACGCTGGCGCTACCGTACTGATCGGTGTGTCCGGCCAGCGCGGCCTGTTCACCGAGCAGGTCATTCGTGAAGTACACAAACACTGTGCCAAGCCCTTGGTCATGCCATTGTCCAACCCCACCTCCAAGGTCGAGGCAACGCCGGAAGAGATCCTGCGCTGGACTGACGGCAACGCGCTGGTAGCCACCGGCAGCCCGTTCGCGCCGGTCGAGATCAACGGCCGCACCGTGCACATCGCCCAGTGCAACAACTCCTACATTTTCCCAGGCATTGGCCTTGGTGTAGTGGCATGCAAGGCCTCGCGCATCACCGACCGCATGTTGATGGCCGCCTCTAATGCACTGGCCGAATGTTCGCCGATGGTGACAGGGCAGGGCGATGCGGTTCTGCCGCCGCTCAAGGAAATCCAGCAGGTCAGCCGTAAAATCGCCTTGGCCGTTGCCAAAGAGGCCCAGGCCGAAGGGTTGGCGCTGGACACCACTGAAGAGGTGTTGCTGGCAGCGATTGAGCGTAACTTCTGGCTGCCCGATTACCGTGCCTATCGCCGCCGCTCGGTCTGATTGACTGACGCGCGCCGACACAGCCCCCGCAAGCATGCTTGCGGGGTTTTTTTACGTGTCTTTTCAGCGGGTTGCCTGAATACCGACTGTCTCGCGATGAAATAAAATTAATCCAACCCTGCTGTCGCATGTTTTTCACATAAAATTGATAAGGCGCTGCTTACAGTCCGCGTCATCGGGGGAGTTGCCTGACTCGTGCGGGACCCGATGCATATTAATTTGATAAGCAGACTGCGATGCCGACCATTAGAAGTGTTCGACCAGAGAGTGTGACGTTACTGGCCAGCGGCTTTTTGTTACTAGGGTTCAACCTCAATCTCTGGCAGCATCTTTTTGCAATTACCAGTTCCGACCCCAAAGGCATCGCCATGCGCGCGGCCTTCGGCATCATGATTTTTTGCATTTTCAATATTGTGCTCACACTTCTGGCGTTCAAACGCGTGCTCAAGCCGGTATTGATCCTGATGTTCATGATCAGTGCGGGCGTGGTCTATTTCATGACTGAATATGGCGTAATGATCGACGCAGGGATGTTTCGCAACTTTGCGGAAACCAATGTCACCGAGGTACAGGGGCTGCTGTCCCTGAAGCTGATTGCCTACATCCTTCTGCTGGGCGTGCTGCCATCTTTGCTGTTGTGGAAAACGCCGATCAATTATCGCCGCTGGCACCGAGAACTGTTCAGCAAACTGCTGGTGGGTATTGTCTGCTGCCTGGTGATCGGCGGTGCTGCGCTGGCCAACTATCAGGGGCTGTCTTCGCTGTTTCGCAATCACCACGAGCTGCGACTGATGGTGGTGCCGAGCAATTATATCGGTGCGTCGGTGGGGTATTTGAGCGAACAGATCATGTCGGCCCGACGTCCGTTCGTGACGCTCGGTGAAGACGCTCGGCGCTCCCCTGACTGGGCGGCGCACACGCGAAAATCACTGACGGTGCTCGTCGTGGGTGAAAGCGCCCGGGCAGAGAACTTCGGCATTTTAGGCTATGGACGCAATACCACCCCAAACTTGAACAAGGAAAGTGGTCTGGTGGCGTTTACCGACGTTTATTCGTGCGGAACCGAAACTGCCGTGTCGGTGCCCTGTATGTTTTCCAACATGGGCCGCAAAAACTACGACGCCACTAAAGCCCGTAATCAGGAAGGGTTACTGGATGTACTGCAGCGTGCCGGTATTCAGGTGGTATGGCGTGACAACCAGGCGGGCTGCAAAGGCACCTGCGACCGGGTTGCCTTTCAGGACGTCAGCAACCTGAAGGACCCGCTGCTGTGCAATAACCATGAGTGCCGGGACGAGATTCTGTTGCAAGGGCTGGAAGGGTTTATCAATAGCCTGGACAAGGACACCGTGTTGGTCTTGCACCAAATGGGCAGCCACGGTCCCGAATACTTCAAGCGTTATCCAAAGGAATATGAAAAGTTTACGCCGGTGTGTGAAAGCAATGCCCTGAACAATTGCAGCCGGGACAGTATCGTCAATGGTTACGACAATACGCTGCTGTATACCGATCACGTGTTATCGAGCCTGATTGATGTCCTGCGTGCGCATCAGGACAAGGTCGACACTGCAATGATTTACCTGTCCGACCACGGCGAATCGTTGGGCGAATACAACCTGTTCCTGCATGGCACACCCTACCTGCTGGCTCCGGATCAGCAGAAACACGTGCCCATGCTCATCTGGCTGTCGGAAAGCTATCAACGCTCGTTTGCCGTTACCCCGCAATGCCTGGCAAAAGAGCGCAACGCGCCCCTGAGCCAGGACAACCTGTTCCATTCCATGCTGGGCTTGTTGAAAGTCGACACCAAGGTCTATAACCCGGGCCTGGACATGTTTGCCGGCTGCCGCAGTGAAGCGGGGAGCGGCGCTCAGTGAAAGGGGCGCACTGTCGTCACCCCGCAAATCAGGCCTGTCTATCATCCATTTGCAGGAAGATGCCCAAGACAGGGACGACAGATGCGCGATAACACGCTGTAGCGATATATACTGCGCGCCATTGTTGAAGGGAGAGCCGTGTGGCCATCGATATTCATTGGATTCGCGACGACGACAGCCTCGCCCTGCAGTGCGCTCAGTGGCAGTCTCTGCCATTCGTTGCGCTCGACACCGAGTTCATGCGGGTTGATACGTTTTACCCGATTGCCGCCTTGCTGCAGATTGGCGACGGTTCACGGGCCTGGCTGATCGACCCGCTGTTGATCAACGACTGGCGCCCGCTGGCTGCGCTGCTTGAAAACCCTGATGTCATCAAGGTTGTGCATGCGTGCAGTGAAGACCTTGAAGTGTTGCTGCGCCTGACCGGCAGCCTGCCGGTTCCGCTGTTCGACACCCAGCTGGCAGCCGCTTACCTCAACCTCGGCTTTTCTATGGGTTACTCGCGTCTGGTGCAGGAGGTGCTCAACATCGACCTGCCCAAGGGCGAGACCCGTTCCGACTGGCTGCAGCGTCCGCTGTCCGAGACTCAAATCAGTTACGCCGCCGAAGATGCGGTTCACCTGGCCGAGCTGTTTATACTTCTGCGTCCGCGCCTGTCTGACGACAAGTTCGCCTGGCTGCTGGAAGACGGCGCAGAACTGGTTGCCAACCTGCGTCGCGATGTTGACCCGTACGAGGTCTACCGCGACGCCAAGCTGGCCTGGAAACTGTCTCGTGCTCAACTGGCCGTACTGCGCGGGCTGTGCGCCTGGCGCGAGGTACAGGCCCGTGCGCGCAATGTGCCGCGCAACCGCATCGTGCGTGAGCATTCGCTCTGGCCGTTGGCCAAGACTCAACCGGACAACCTTGGGGCCTTGGCCCGCATCGAAGACATGCATCCACGCACGGTCCGTCAGGACGGCGAGTTTCTGCTTGAGCTGATCAAGACAGCCGCCAGCGTGCCGCCTGAAGAGTGGCCGCCCGCGTTGCCTGAGCCATTGCCTGTCGATGCTGCGGGTGCGCTCAAGCGTCTGCGTGCCATCGGACAGCAGTACGCCGAAAAGCTGGACATGGCACCTGAGCTGATGCTGCGCAAAAAGACCCTGGAAGCGCTGCTCAAGAGCGGTTATCCCGACGGTCCTTACCAATTGCCTGATTCGCTGCGCGGCTGGCGTCGTGAAATTATGGGGCAAGCCTTGCTCGACTGCCTGGCGACCCCGGGAGAACAGCCTTGAAGCGCATCTGCTCGATCTATCGCAGCCCGAAGAAGAATGAAATGTACCTGTACGTCCTGAAAAGTGACGTACTCAAACGCGTGCCGCCCGAACTTCTGGCCGCATTCGGCACCCCCTATCACGCGTTCGATCTGGTCCTCAGCCCCGAGCGGGCACTGGCGCGTGAGGATATCCACAAAGTGTTGGAGAACCTCGACGCCCAGGGGTATCACCTGCAGATGCCACCGGCCGAAGATGAATACATCGAGCATTTGCCGGAAGAGCTGCTGCGTCGCAACGATCCGATGTAATCGGTCTTCATGTGTAAAGCGGCCCACGCCTGACGTGGGTTGTCTGTCCCGTTTTTAAGGTTTTTGAAGCATGCGCGTCCTGATTGCCGAGCACGATTACCCCATTTACACCCAGTTGCTGCGCAAGACCGCGCCTGATCTGGACGTGTTGAGCAGCGGCGATTCGGCCGAACTGTCTCGAATGGCCAGCGACTGTCCGGTCTGGCTGGGACAACCGGACCTGATGGCCAACCTGTTGCGTCAAGGCCACAAGCCGCAATGGTTGCAGTCCACGTGGGCGGGGATCACGCCGTTGCTGGCTGCGGGGCTGTACCGTGATTATCGTCTCACCCGTGCAGTGGGCATCTTCGGTCAGGTCATGGCCGAATTTCTGCTGACCTACATGCTAGGCCACGAGCGCGAGGTGCTGGCGCGGCTGATGAGTCAGGTCGAGCGCAAGTGGGATAACCGCCCAGGCCAGAGCCTGTCCGGTCGCAAGGCGTTGATCGTCGGTGCCGGTGATATCGGGCAGAAAGTCGCCGAGTTTCTGGTGCCCTTTGGTGTTCAGGTTTACGGCGTCGCTTCAGCGGCGCGCACTCAGGCACCATTCATCAAGGTGTCGGCGCTGACGGACATCGACGATCAGGTCGGCGACATGGATTACGTGATCAACCTGCTGCCGAATACGCCCGATACCCAAGACCTGTACGACCTCAAGCTGTTTACCAGCTTCAAACCGTCGGCGTTGTTCATCAATGTGGGGCGTGGAGCCGCCGTGGTGGACGCAGATTTGGTCGAAGCCTTGAAGGAAGGCCATCTGGCAGGGGCTGTGATCGATGTGTGCCGTCAAGAGCCTTTACCGCAACGTCACCCGTTCTGGACTGCTTACGGTCTGCTGCTGACCGGACACAGCTCTGCCCCGACGTCACCGGTGGCCATGACTGAACTGTTTGTCGAGAACCTGAAAGCGTTCAACGCCGGTGAGGCGTTACGCGGAGAAGTGGATTTTTCACGCGGGTATTGATGGGCGCAATCGAGCCTGGTAGCCCGCTCATTTTCAAGCGATGACATCGTAAGTGGGAGCGGGCTTGCTCGTGAAGACTCAGGCAGATACGGCACATTTGTATCGTCTGATACTCAGTCTTCGTGAGCAAGCTCACTCCCACGTCTATAACCCCCAGGTCCCCCTACAGCGAAAAATCACCCTCGGCCGCCAGTTGTGCAACCGGCAGGCGCGGGCTTGGCGCTTCGCGGCCTTGCAGGTATTCCGGCAGGGTGGATTTGTCGCCCAGTTTGCCAACGGCAACGGCGGCATGCAGGGCATACCCTTCAGGGATGTTCAGTTCTTTGCGCGTCAGATCCTGATCGAAGCCCGCCATGCCGTGGGTGTACCAGCCGCTCAGGCTGGCCTGCAGGGCCAGGTAACCCCACGCCGAACCTGTATCGAAGGTGTGCCACAGGGCCGGGCCTTCTTCGGTCGCGCCGGGGGCGGTGAAGGTGGTCTTGGAAATGACGATCACCAGCGCCGAAGCATGCTGTGCCCAACTGCGGTTGAACTCGTTCAGCAAGCCCAGATATCGTTCCCAGTTCGGCGTGTCGCGACGTGCGTACAGAAACCGCCAAGGCTGCGAGTTATACGCTGACGGTGCCCAGCGCGCCGCTTCGAAAAAGCTCAGCAGGGTTTCTTCGGGGATGCTTTCGCCGGTAAAGGCACGTGGCGACCAGCGCTGGATGAACTGCGGGTCGATGGCATGATCTGCGACGCGAGAGTGTGTGCTCATAAAAGTCCTGGAAATCGAAGGGCAAGGGGAGCGAGTCTCGATGGGCCGTTGTCGGCAGGCATCGCTTTAAACGCACTGAAAGCGCCCTAACGCTACTGTTTTGCCTTCTTGCTGACAAGGGCTCAGATACCGGCAGTCGCAAGTGCTTGGCCCGCACTCGATGTGCCACTAGACTGGCGGCCTTTTCCATAGCCGATACCGTTGTCCGAATCATGGCCGCCAAAGTAGAACCCTTCTGGATCCGCAAGACCCTCGATCAGCTTGACAGCACCGAGTGGGAGTCGCTCTGCGATGGCTGCGGACTGTGCTGCCTGCAAAAGCTGGAGGACGAAGAAGACAGCGCCGTGTATTACACGCGAATCGCCTGCAAGATGCTGGACCTGAAGACCTGCCAGTGTTCGGACTATCAAAACCGCCGCGCTTTTGTGCCGGACTGCATTCAGCTTACGCCCGGTCAGGCAGACGAATTCAAATGGTTACCGCCGACCTGCGGCTATCGGCTGGTGAGCGAAGGCAAGGACTTGCCGCTCTGGCATCACTTGGTATGCGGTGATCGTGATGCGGTGCACCACGAGCGTATCTCCCAGTCCGGACGCATGCTCAGTGAACTGAACGTGTCCGAGGACGACTGGGAGGATCACCTGATCTTTCGTGCCGGCTGAGGTTAGATGCCAGCCTTGGGCTCGGTCAGTGCGTCGATGCCGTTGACGGTGGCGGTCTTCACCGCTTTCTCGGCATTGGCTTGCAGCTCGCTCAGCTCCGCGCCTGCACGTTCGATGGTGGAGCGTGCGCTCTGCAAGTCGCTACGGCCTTTTTCCATCAGGCTCTTGGCCGAGCAGTGACCGGTAATGCCGCGTGCCAGAACGGCGCCGCCCAGGGCCAGTTGAATCAGGCCCAGAAACCCGCCACGACGTACGCCTTTGCCCATCATCAGCACGCCGCCCGCCAGTGAGCCGATGCGCTCCCAGCCCTGGACGTTCTGATCGGGATGCGGCTGAAAAGCCTCGGGTGTGTCGATACGCTCGATGATTGGGGTGTCGCGCATGATAGCTCTCCAGAAGGTAGTCACTCGGTTCAGAGAAACTGACTGCCCGTCCTTGAGACTGGTTCAATGCATTTTCAGGTTAACGCTCGGTAGTCGGCTCAACCTTTTCCCGGCCGAACTGAGGTCCCGAGCGGGTATTGATGCCTTTGGCCATGCGGTCGTACAGCACGACGTTGACCGTGGCGGCCAGATTCATGCAGCCCTCGGTCGGGATGTAGACCACGTCTTCGCACCAGTCACGAATCTCTTGATCCAGCGAGCCGTCTTCCGGGCCGAAGATATACAGCGCACGGTCCGGGTGGGTGTACTCGGGGAGGGCTCTGGCGCCGTCAACCAGTTCGACGGCCACCGGGATGCAGCCCAGCGGCAGAATGCTCTTGAGGTCTTCAATGCCGATCAGTGGGATGTCTTGATGGATTTTTTTGGTGTCGGTGACGAAATCCCGTGCCCGCTCGTACCGCTTGCCGGTATAGAACACCGAAGCCACGCCGTAGCAGCCAGCGGCGCGCATGACGGAGCCGACGTTTTTCGGGGACTTGGGGTTGTACAGACCGATGCAGGCGTAACGTTTGTTGGCCACGGGAAGGGTGCTCTGGGGAAAACCGCCGAGTATACAAGACTGCCGGAGGTCAGAACCACATGCGGACACCCACCACCAGCCGCGCATCGTTGACGTCTTCGCCTTCTTCCCGGGCATAGTCGGCCGTCTTGCCGTACGTACGATTCCAGGTCACGCCCACGTAAGGCGCAAACTCAGGACGCAGTTCGTAGCGCAGCCGGAGCCCGACTTCAGTGCTCGAGAGGCTGGAGCCGATGCCGCGTTGCGGGTCGTCCTTACCGTAGGCATTGATTTCGGCAGTGGGTTGCAGGATCAGTTGATTGGTCAGCGTCAGGTCGTAATCGCCCTCTAGCCGCGCAGCGGTCTGACCGGCTTCACCCAGAAAGGCGGTAGCCTGGACGTCGAGATCGGAAATCGCCGTACCCTGTACGCCAAACGCAGCCCAGCTCTGTGGAGCACCGGGTTTGAAATCCTGGCGCGCACCGACCACCACGTCCCACGACGGGGTGACAGCATGTCCCCAAAGCGCCTGCATTTCCGCTTCCTCGGTCTTGCCGTTCACGCGTTCGCCCTCCGAGCGCAGCACCAGTCTGTCGATGTCGCCACCGATCCAGCCGGACAGATCCCAGGCCAGCGCACTGCCGTCGTTCGCGTTCTGCCATTCCAGCTTCTCGGCAAGAAAATAGGAATTGATGGCCGCGTCGTGAACCTGATGCCCGTCATGACTGGTGTAGACCGCCGCCCGGTCTGCATCGGTGAGGGCCGGAATCGGCGTGCGACTCTGGTCGGGCGTGGACTGGGGCTGCTGCGTTTCCGGCATGGCGTGGCTTGTGTGATCCATCCCGTGGTCCATGCCCTGCATCTCGGCAGCGCTGATCTGCGCCGTGACAATCATTCCGAGGCCCATTAGCGCCATTGGCAGGCGAGGGTAGCCCCGGCCCTGGGTCAATACGTAAGTCTTCATTCTTCTACCCGCACTTCGCGAAACATGCCCATTTCCATGTGGTAAAGCATATGGCAGTGATACGCCCAGCGCCCGAGGGCATCGGCGGTCACGCGATAGCTGCGTTTTGAGCCCGGTGGCATGTCGATGGTGTGTTTGCGCACCTTGAACCGGCCGTTCTCGTCTTCCAGATCGCTCCACATACCGTGCAGGTGGATCGGGTGAGTCATCATCGTATCGTTGACTAGCACCACACGAACTCGTTCGCCATATTTGAGCTTCAGGGGCTCTGCATCGGAGAACTTCACACCGTCGAATGACCAGACAAATCTTTCCATGTGGCCGGTGAGGTGCAACTCGATCGTGCGACTCGGCTCGCGACCGTCCGGGTCGTCGAAGGCGCTGTGCAGGTCGGCGTAGGTCAGCACCTTGCGGCCATTGTTCCTCAGGCCGATGCCAGGATCGTCGAGTTTGGGCGAGGTGCTCATGGCCTGCATGTCGACCAGCGGGTTGGCGATCTCGCTGTCCGGGTGCGACTGCCTGTTGCCTGTGGACGAAGCGTTGTGATTCATGCCTGGCATGTCATGGCCCATCTGGCTGTGTTCCATGCCCTGCATGCTGTCGTGAGTCATGCCGCCGTGGCCCATGTCGTCCATGCTGAGCAACGGGCGCGGGTCAAGGGGCGGCACCTCTGCTTTCATACCGGGCCTGCTGGTGAGTGTGCCTCGCGCATAGCCGGTGCGGTCCATCGATTGGGCGAACACCGTGTAGGCACCGTCGGCAGGCTCAACGATCACGTCAAAGGTTTCCGCTACTGCGATGCGGAACTCGTCGACGCTCACCGGTTTGACGTGCAGGCCGTCGCTGGCGACGACCGTCATCTTCAAACCGGGGATGCGCACGTCGAAGTAGGTCATGGACGAGCCATTGATGAAACGCAGGCGGATTCGCTCGCCCGGTTTGAAAAGGCCGGTCCAGTTCATGTCCGGTGCCTGGCCGTTCATCAAGTAGGTGTACGTGGCGCCGCTGACGTCCGCCAGGTCGGTCGGGTCCATTCGCATCTGCGCCCACATGGCGCGGTCGGCAACGGTCGCGCTCCAGCCCTTGTCGCTGACGTCGTTGATGAAGTCGCCCACGGTGCGTTTGTTCTGGTTGTAGTAATCGGACTGTTTCTTGAGCTTTTTCATCAACCGGATCGGGTCTTCGTCCGTCCAGTCGGTCAGCATCACAACGTGCTCGCGGTCGTAGCTGAAGGGTTCCGGCTCTTTGGCGTCGATAATCAGCGGCCCGTAGACCCCGGACTGCTCCTGAAAGCCCGAATGGCTGTGATACCAATAAGTGCCGTTCTGCTTGACCTTGAAGCGATAGACGTACAGACCGTCCGGGGCGATACCGTCGAAGCTCAGGCCCGGAACGCCGTCCATGTTGGCGGGCAGGATGATGCCGTGCCAGTGTATGGACGTGGTGTCCTTGAGCCGGTTCTTTACGCGTAGCGTGACGGTGTCGCCTTCTCGCCAGCGCAGCAGAGGCCCGGGGACGCCGCCGTTGACGGTCATGGCGGTGCGCGGGTTGCCGGTGAAGTTGACCGGCGTTTCACCGATGAACAGGTCGAACTCTGTGCCCGACAATTCCAGCTGTTCACCGGATCTCGCGGCAGCCCATGCCGGGCTGCGCCAAAGCCCCAGCCCGCCCAGCAATCCGCCTGCGGTGAGTCCTTTCACGAAGGTTCGTCTTGATGTTCCGGGAAGCATGATGGCGTATCCGTTCGGTCGGTTCGTCGCAGGCCAGAATGCCTGCGAATTGGCAGGAGGAGGCCACAAGGCGGAGGGCGAGGGGACTACATTTCAGTCAGGTTGCAGGCGGGCTCCAGTCCGAAGCGCCACGTTCTACGTCGTGGTAGCGAGCGTGCTCGCGAAGAGCCCCATACAGCGCTGCAAAATAGAGTGTTCGCACCATTGCCTTCGTGAGCTCAACGGTCAGCGAGGCCCGTCACTCATCCTTCTTCATCAACCCTGCCAGCGCAGCGAACGGGTTGTGCGTGGCCTTGGAGGCTTTCGGCGAGCTGAGGGAGCTGTCGGAGAAATACTGTTGATCGGTATAACGGGAGTGTTCGTTGTCGTGGCAGTACAGGCAGAGCAGTTCCCAGTTCGAACCGTCCTGCGGGTTGTTATCGTGATTGTGGTCGCGGTGATGCACGGTCAGCTCGCTCAGACGCTTGCCGGCGAACTCGCGGGCGCAGCGGCCGCAAACGTGCGGGTACATGCGCAGGGCCTTGTCGCGGTAACCCATTTCCCGGTCGCGCTGGGCGTCGGCCAGAATGCGGTCCAGCTTGGCAGTGTTGGAAGGAGGGTTGGCCGTGCTCATGGTGTCACCTGTTCGTGTGCGCGTTGAAAGCGAGATGTCAGCGAGTTTAGCGCCAGATGAGCAAACTCACACCTGTTGCGAAAGCAATTGGCCGTCGACCATGCGCAGGCGTCGCGACAGCGAAATGGCCAGCGCACGGATGATCTTGGCCGCGACCTTGGGGGCTTCATCCAGCATCTTGTCCAGCGAGTCACGCCCCAGGTTCAGTAACTGGCAACTGGTCGAAGCGATGCAACTGGCCGAACGACGCTCGCCATCCAGTACCGCCATCTCGCCGAATGCGCGGCCGCGGCGCAATGTGGCGATCTCGACCTGCTGACCTTCGCTGTTGAGCTTCTGCACCGACACCGTGCCCTGATGAATGATGCACATGAAGGTTCCGGCGTCGCCCTCGGCAAAAATCGTCTCGCCTTTTTCAATATCGGTGATGTTGAAGTAACCGGACACCGCCAGGAAATCGCCCGGCAGCAGGGTATCGAACAGGCCGCAGTCCAGCAGCATGTCGCGTATGGCGTTATTCAGGTTGGACAGTTGTTCTGACATGGTTCGGTCTTGTGATCAGGCTACAGAGAAGGGGGCATATCCTTGCCCCCGATGCTAGTAAGACAGGCGTTTGAAGCCAAGTTCATTCGCCCAGTTGCAATACCTTGAAGATGAAGCCGTATTCCAGCGCCACGTCACGCAATCCTTGATAGCGTCCGCTCATGCCGCCGTGACCGGCGCCCAGCTCGGTCTTGAGCAGCAGCAGGTTGTCATCGGTCTTGGTTGCACGCAATTTCGCGACCCATTTGGCGGCTTCCCAGTACTGCACGCGGCTGTCGTTGTAGCCAGCGATCACCAGCATGGCCGGATACGCCTGAGCGCTGACGTTCTCGTAAGGCGCGTAAGCCTGGATGCGCGCGTAAACTTCAGGCTCTTGCGGGTTGCCCCATTCGTCATACTCGGTGACGGTCAGCGGCAGCTCGGGATCGAGCATGGTGTTGAGCACGTCGACGAAAGGCACTTCGGCAATCGCCGCCTTGAACAGGTCGGGACGCTGATTGAGCACTGCGCCCATCAACAGGCCGCCAGCGCTGCCGCCGCTGATCACCAGTTGTTCGGAGCGGGTCAGCCCTTCGGCAATCAAGTGTTCGGCGCAAGCGATGAAGTCGCCGAACGTGTTTTGCTTATGTTCCTGCTTGCCGTTGCGATACCAGGCTTCACCCAACTCGCCACCGCCGCGAACATGCGCAATTGCAAAGGCTACGCCACGGTCCAGCAGGCTCAAGCGTGCGTGGGAAAACCACGGATCCAGGCTTTCGCCGTAGGCACCGTAGCCGTACAGATAAAGCGGCGTCGGCTGACCGGCCAGTTCACGTTTGACCACCAGACTGATAGGCACCTGCGTTCCGTCAGCGGCCGTCGCCCACAGACGCTGGCTGACATAGGCGTCGGCATCGAACGTGCCGAGCACGGGGGTTTCCTTGAGCACCACTTGCTCACCGGTCGCCAGTTCCAGCTGCCGAACCTGAGGTGGACGGTTCAATGATTGATAGCGCAGGCGAATCCGCGGGCTGTCGAATTCCAGCGAGTCCTGTACATACAGGCTGTACGCGGCGTCAGGCAACTGGACGCGATAGGCCGGCAGGTCCTGGGGGCGCACCTCGATGATCGGCAGGCCGCCTTCGCGCAAACTCAGGCTAAGACCTTTGGCGTTGAGGCCGACGCCTTCAAGCATCACCGAATCGCTGTGCGGGATCAGCGTCTGCCAGTCGTCGCGGGTCGGTACGCTGCTCGTCTGTTCGGGCGCGTGATACAGCGCAAAGTTGATGCCGCTCTGGTTACTGCGAATGAACCAGCTCCAGACGCCATTCAGCAGGCCGTGATCGGGAAAGTATTCATGCCCCTCTACACGGGGCGCCAGGCAGGTGAAGGCCTGCTCGGGACTTTCGGCGTCCAGCACCCAGGCTTCGCTGGTGGTTTTGCTATTGAGCAACAGCACCAGCTGGCGTTCGGAGCTGGTGCGAAAACAATGCAGGAAGAAGCGGCCATCCGGCTCGTGAAACACCTGATCGGCAGTCTCGTGACCCAGCGTGTGGCGATAGAGCTTGTGCGGACGGTGAGTGTCGTCCAGTTCACCGAAGAACAGCGTCTGGCTGTCGTTGGCCCACGTCATGCTGCCATCGCAATCCTTGAAAGGCAGGCTGCTGACCTGGCCAGTGCTCAATTCTTTGACGTAAAGCTGATAAACCTCGTCGCCACTGGTGTCCAGGCTGTAGGCCAGCCGCTGGTGATCAGGGCTGATGCTGAACGCGCCCAACGAGAAGAACCCGCCATCGGCCAGTACGTTAGGGTCCAGCAGCAGTTCTTCGTGGCTGTCGTCCACGGTGTTCGAATCGTCCGCCGGACGCGGGCAGCGGTAATGCCGCGCGTACTCATCGCCCTGTGTGGTGCGGGTGTAATACAGGTAGGGGCCCCAAGGCGAGGGCAGCGACAGGTCGGTTTCAAGGATGCGGCTCTTGATCTCCTGAAACAGCGTTTCGCGCAATTCGCGCTGGTCTGCCAGTTGTGCTTCCTGATAACTGTTTTCAGCTTTCAGGTAATCAAGCACCTCATCCGTGTCGCGGTTTTGCAGCCAGGCGTAGGGGTCGGGGCCGTCGGCCTTGCGAGCGACAGGGGCGCTGGAGGTTGCATTCGAAAAGGACATGCGGGGCTCTCTCTAGAGGCGTCAATCAAGTAAATATCGGGACACGCTGCGCCGATTGAACAACCCAGGCAAGCCGGGGCAGTGAAAAGCCGTTATCATAAGCGCCTCTTTACCTCCCTTACCACGGACGACATGACCGAGAACGACTATCTGATCGCCTGGAGCCTGTACGCCTTCGCTGCGCTGGGCTGCCTGTTGGTGTGGTTTCTGATGACCGGCTGGATGTGGCGCTACCTCAAGGAGCCGCTGCGAGTCATCGCTGCCGTGTTGCTGTTGACTCCCACCCTGGTTGACCCTGTCAAGGATGCCTACGCACCTGCCGTGGCGATCACTGCGCTGGACCTGATGTTCAAGGTTGGCAGCAACGTATGGACCGCCGTTTCGGATCTGGCGATGTACGGCATGTTCGCCTTCGGCGCCTATCTGCTGTTCGTGCTGATTCGCTGGCCGATCGAGAAAAACCGTAAGGCCCGTCAACCACAGCCCGCCGCCGAACCTGCCGAAGTGGATGCCGAGGACGAACCGTTCGCCCGTGACGACGGCTATGGCCGCAAGCCGGCTGTGCCGGCTCCGGCCGCGTCGGCACGTGGCGAACGGGTCGAGCCGCGTCTGTAAGTCCCGCTTCGTTGGCCTGCGCTGCCGTGTGCAGCGCATGACCCGCTGCACAATGTCTTGAAGCGAGAACCTGAGCATGTGTGAACTACTGGGCATGAGCGCCAATGTCCCGACCGATATCGTTTTCAGCTTTACCGGGCTGATGCAGCGTGGCGGCAATACCGGCCCGCATCGTGACGGCTGGGGCATCGCGTTCTACGAAGGCCGCGGCCTGCGTCTGTTCCAGGATCCGGCCGCCAGTTGTGAATCGCAAGTCGCGCAACTGGTGCAGCGTTATCCCATCAAGAGCGAAGTCGTGATTGGCCACATTCGTCAGGCCAATGTCGGCAAGGTTTGTCTGTCCAACACCCATCCTTTCGTGCGCGAGTTGTGGGGCCGTAACTGGTGTTTCGCCCACAACGGTCAACTGGCCGACTTCAGCCCTGGTGCTACGTTCTATCGTCCGGTGGGCGATACCGACAGCGAAGCGGCATTCTGTGACCTGCTCAACCGCGTGCGTGAAGCCTTTCCAGAACCAGTCGAGGTCGAGCAGTTGTTGCCGACACTCATCCAGGCCTGCAGCGAATACCGCAGCAAGGGTGTATTCAACTGTCTGCTGAGTGACGGCGACTGGCTGTTCTGTTTTTGCAGCACCAAACTCGTACAGATCACCCGGCGCGCACCTTTCGGTCCGGCTCGCTTGAAGGACGTTGACGTGATCGTTGATTTTCAGGCGGAAACCACGCCCCACGATGTGGTCACAGTTATTGCCACCGAGCCTTTAACCGCAAACGAAAACTGGAACGCCTATGAGCCGGGCCAGTGGAGTCTGTGGCGCAAGGGTGAGTGCGTTGCCAAGGGTTCGACTGAAACGGTTACGCCGTAAGCGCGCATTGACACGCAATTCAATGAAAGAGGGATGTTCATGCTGCGAAGTTATCTGCGATTGGTCCTGTTCACGGTGGGCTTGCTGTTCGGCGTTCAGGTGCCCGGCTTCATCAGCGACTACAGCAAACGTGTAGAGGCGCACCTGATCGAAGCCCAGCAGGCGATCAAGGGTTACAACAACACGGCCGCGCAGTTCTTCAAGGGCGATATCCAGGCGCTGATCCAGCACTACCGCAACAGCGAAGACCCGGTGTTTCGCAGTGACGCCGATAACATCGATACCTTGCTGACCCGCACCCATGTGCTGGAGCGCCAATGGCTCGGTCTGCAAGGTCCCTGGTATTCCCGAGCGTTTTACGTCGCGACTTCATCCGATCCGGACATCCGCCGCGAGACGTTCAATGGCTACACCTGGCAGGTTCTGCTGGCACCGGAAGTCATCGCCTGGGGCATCATCAGTGCATTGCTGTTGGCGCTGGTGATTGAAAGTTTCGTGCTGCTGCTCGGCTGGGTCGTGCATGGCGGGCGTCGCAAGCCGCAGCTTGAAAGGGACTACCGCTGAGTTCCAGACGCCCGGCACATCCGGCGGCCGTGAACGCGCCGTCGGATGAGCCTTGTTTGGTCACCACTTATGCAATGGCCCTTGTTTCATTGCGTATATAGGCCAGCACAGTCTTCGGCGTGTTCCACATCAGGACGTCCAGTATCGACAGGTTCTCGATGAAAGTGAGTGGCTCGGCGCAATAGTGCAGTGAAGACGGTTCCAGAAAGCGCAGTTCAATACCGCGCTCCTGCCATTCGCTCGTGACGAATATATCGCGGCCACCCGTGGCATTGATGTACTGCCGGGCCTCCACCCGTGTGCTGATTTCCAGCGCCCACTGTCCTGCGTGTTGAATGGGCGGCAGGTCAAACTTCATGTCCGAGCAGTTGGTCCAGTTGAAGGGCAGGCCGAGATAATCACAGACGACTTTCAATGAGCGAGTATTCAATTCGCAGAGATGAGTGGTGTCTGGATGGGCGAACGTCAGGTCGAGTAACGCCAGGACCTCTTTGAAGTAGGGGGCTTTGCCTCGATAGTGCTCCAGTTGATTCTTGATCCGGCGATGTGCGCCCGTGTAGTCAAGGATCCGTGCGTCTTTGATCAGTGTGCCGTCCTTGGCGCAGACCGGGACCTTGATGTACTGCCAGCCGCCATAGCCATCCAGCACGCGATTGCGGTTCATCCAGCTCTTGCGTTTGTATTTGACGATATCAAAAACAAGCCCACGCTCTACCGCCGCAATGAGCTGAAAGTAACCGATGTAGGGAAAAAAATACGGCTGCATGATCCCGAGCGTTTCGTTCATAAGTAACCCGCGAGGTCGCGACGGTTGCTCAGGCAAAACGATGGAGTAACGGCAGAACTTCTTACTCAGTCAGCACTTGACCGTCTGAAGGGTGATTGGAAACCTGAGCGTAGTTCGGAGTTACACAATCAACGTGCTGTTGGTCGGCATGAAGAAAGCCAGTCGATGACTGGCTTGGTCAGGCGCATGTCCGGGTCATTTGGCCAGATAACGCATGCCTTCCTCGAGGCCGCGCAGCGTCAAGGGGTACATCTGGCCTTCCATCAGATCACGCACGATGTGGGTGGAGGTGGTGTAGTCCCAGGCATCTTTCGGGTACGGGTTGATCCAGATAATCTTCTTGAACTTGGCCATGAAGCGCTGCATCCACACATAACCTGCTTCTTCGTTCCAGTGCTCGACACTGCCGCCCGGCTGGGTGATTTCGTACGGCGCCATAGACGCGTCGCCAATGAAGATCACTTTGTAGTCCGCGCCGTATTTATGCAGCACATCCTGGGTCGATGTCCGCTCCGAGCCGCGGCGCAGATTATTTTTCCAGACCGATTCATAGACGAAATTATGGAAGTAGAAATACTCCATGTGCTTGAACTCGGTCTTGCAGGCCGAGAACAGTTCCTCGCAGACCTTGACGTGTGAATCCATCGAGCCGCCGATGTCGAACAACAGCAGCAACTTGATGGTGTTGCGCCGTTCAGGCCGCATCTGGATGTTCAAAAGCCCTGCATCGCGCGCGGTGTGATCGATGGTGCCGTCGATGTCCAGTTCATCGGCTGCGCCCTGGCGGGCAAACTTGCGCAAGCGCCGCAACGCGACTTTGATGTTGCGCGTACCCAGTTCCACCTGATCATCCAGGTTTTTGTATTCGCGCTGCTCCCAGACCTTAACGGCCTTGCCCTTGCGCTCACCTGCATCGCCGACACGGATGCCTTCGGGGTTGTAGCCGCCCGAGCCGAACGGGCTGGTGCCGCCGGTGCCGATCCATTTGTTGCCGCCAGCATGGCGTTCCTTCTGCTCCTCAAGACGTTTCTTGAATTCTTCGATGAGCTTGTCGAGGCCACCGAGCGACTGGATCTGCGCCCGCTCTTCATCGCTTAGCGAGCGCTCGAACTCCTTGCGCAACCAGTCTTCCGGGATCAGCGCCTGAAGATGATCGTCAAGTTTTTCCAAGCCATTGAAGTAGGCACCGAATGCCCGGTCGAATTTGTCGAAATGGCGCTCGTCCTTAACCAGAATGGTGCGCGCCAGAAAGTAGAACTCATCGATGTCGGCAAAGATCACCCGCTGTTTCAGCGCGTTGATCAGGTCCAGCAATTCGCGCAGGGACACCGGCACTTTGGCTGCACGCATTTCGTTGAACAGGTTGAGCAGCATGGCTGTCGCCCTTTTTCATAGCAGGGTGAATGAAGAGGATCAGCGATTGCCGCGGCGGCTCATGAACGCCAGCCGCTCCAGCAATTGCACGTCCTGTTCGTTCTTGACCAGCGCGCCGGCCAGCGGCGGAATGGCCTTGGTCGGATCGCGCTCGCGCAGCACGGCCTCACCAATGTTGTCGGCCATCAGCAGCTTGAGCCAGTCCACCAGTTCGGAGGTCGAGGGTTTCTTCTTCAGTCCCGGCACTTTGCGCACGTCGAAGAACACGTCCAGCGCTTCGCTGACCAGGTCTTTCTTGATGTTCGGGTAATGGACGTCGACGATGCGCTGCAACGTCGCGCGGTCTGGAAAGGCGATGTAGTGGAAAAAGCAGCGGCGCAGGAATGCATCGGGCAGCTCTTTTTCATTGTTGGAGGTAATGATGATGATCGGGCGCTGCTTGGCCTTGATGGTTTCATCGATCTCGTAAACGTAGAACTCCATCTTGTCGAGTTCCTGCAACAGGTCGTTGGGAAACTCGATGTCGGCCTTGTCGATTTCGTCGATCAGCAGAATGACACGCTCTTCGGATTCGAAGGCCTCCCAGAGCTTGCCTTTCTTCAAGTAGTTGCGCACGTCGTGGACCTTGTCCACGCCCAGTTGCGAGTCGCGCAGGCGGCTGACGGCATCGTATTCGTAGAGCCCCTGATGCGCCTTGGTGGTCGATTTTATGTGCCAGGTAATCAACCGGGCGCCAAAGGACTCGGCCAGTTGCTCGGCCAGCATGGTCTTGCCCGTGCCAGGCTCGCCCTTGACCAGCAGTGGGCGCTCCAGCGTGATTGCCGCGTTGACCGCAAGCTTCAGATCGTCGGTGGCGACGTAGGCCGGGGTGCCTTCAAACTTCATGGATGAATCCTCTCGCAGGACATGCGGGCGCGGTGCCCGCACGCTGTAATAGTGGCCAATAATGCCCCGACTATAACGTGCGCACCGGACCCCTGTGAACGCAGACGCCCCATTCAGTTCTTGAATGGGGCGTCACGGTTTGACCGGGGTGAATCAGGAGTCCTTGTTGCTCTCATAGCGCGCATTGAACGCCTGAACGAATGCGTTACGCAGAATCTGCAAAAACGCCTGAAAGCCGCTGATGTCCTGCTGATTGACGCTGCCGCTCAGGTCGACTCGGGTGGCGAACTGGTTCTGGCGCTGGTTTTTCAGTACGGTTTCGCTGGTGCCGACCAGCGCTTCCCAGATCGAGCGAAACACACCTTTGTCCTTGTCTTCCACGTCCTGTCTCCAGTTGAAGACGTCGACATTGCGCAGCAGGGGTTTGATGTAGCCGCTGAGTTGGCCTTTGTCTGCCTGAGCCTCGATCACGAGGTCGCCGTTGCCCGCATTGAAGTCGAACTTGCCGTACGCCGATGAGAAGTCGTTGAGCCGTTTTAGCTGAATACCCGTGGCCCGGAGGCGAAAGTCGAAATCCTGAAAGTTGTTGAACGGATCGAAACGGGCGGTGCTTTCCAGATTGGCATGCCCCAGCAGCCGCGCCTTGCCTTCGAAGCTGGCGTCGCGATTGCCTTCGACGTCTACCACGTTGGTCAGGTTGTAGAAGCTGGCGTTAACCCGGTCCGCTTCGATTTTTACCTTGGGCGTCGAGTTGAAGTTGTTGAAGGTGATACGTCCGTTGCCGATGCGGACTTCGTTGAGGGTGATCGGCAAAAGCTTGTTCAACTGAGTGCGCCAGTCCGTGCCCTGACCGGTCTGGGAGGCCTGCTTGTTATTGCCGCCGTCCACGAAGTTGATTTCCGGGTCGACAAATAAAACCTCTGCGACAACGGCGTGGTCGTACCAGAGTGAATGCCAGCTGACCGCTATCTCGATGACAGGCGCCTTAACGAACGGCACAGGGACTTTGCCATCAACTTTGACGATGTTCAGCCCCTTGATTCGATAGGCGCCGCGCCACAACGCCAGGTCCACATCCGTCACCTGACCGCGGTACTCGCCCATGTCGGCAAGTTTGTCGTTAAGGTAGTTGCGCACCAGGTAGGGCAGGGCAATGTTGATGCCGATCAGCAGAACGACCAGGCCGGCCAGCGTCCATAGCGGCCAACTGTAGCGACGTTTCATGACACGAGTCTCCGGTTGCAGTGAAGGGTTGACTGCGTTCGGCAGCATCGGTTCGGTGATACTGGACGCCCAATCGCTGGCGGCATAGGCTTTATTTATTTAACCGATGTGCATAAGGACATCTTCATGAGCCGTATCTACGCTGATAACGCCCATTCCATCGGCAACACGCCGCTGGTGCAGATCAACCGCATCGCGCCTCGCGGTGTCACGATTCTGGCCAAAATCGAAGGGCGTAATCCCGGTTACTCCGTGAAATGCCGGATCGGTGCCAACATGATCTGGGACGCAGAGAGCAGCGGCAAACTCAAGCCGGGCATGACCATTGTCGAGCCCACCTCGGGCAACACCGGCATCGGCCTGGCGTTCGTCGCTGCGGCACGCGGTTACAAGCTGATGCTGACCATGCCCGCTTCCATGAGCATAGAACGTCGTAAGGTGCTCAAGGCGCTGGGCGCCGAACTGGTACTGACCGAGCCCGCCAAGGGTATGAAAGGTGCGATTGCGAAGGCGCAGGAGTTGGTCGCCACCGACCCGGACCAGTATTTCATGCCCGGCCAGTTCGAGAATCCGGCCAACCCTGCCATTCATGAGAAGACCACCGGCCCTGAAATCTGGAACGACACCGACGGTGCAATCGATGTACTGGTGGCGGGCGTAGGGACAGGCGGCACGATTACCGGTGTGTCGCGTTACATCAAGCACATCGCAGGCAAGCCAATCCTGTCAGTGGCCGTGGAGCCGGACGGCTCGCCGATCATCACCCAGGCGATGGCCGGTGAAGCGATCACGCCCAGCCCGCACAAGATTCAGGGGATTGGTGCCGGCTTCATCCCGGAAAACCTTGATCTGTCACTGGTTGACCGGGTTGAACGCGTAACCGACGAGGAGGCCAAGGCGATGGCGCGCCGCCTGATGCAGGAGGAGGGCATTCTGTGCGGTATTTCCTGTGGTGCAGCAATGGCGGCGGCAGTTCGGTTGGCGGAGAAGCCGGAAATGCAGGGCAAGACCATCGTCGTCATCCTGCCGGACTCTGGCGAACGCTACCTGTCGAGCATGCTGTTCAGCGATCTGTTCACTGATCAGGAACTGTCGCAGTAACACATCTTCGACAGTGTGTGCTTCATGCGGGCGGTTCAAGGGTTTATGATGGCCACCTTTCGAGTGCCGGACGATTTTCACTGATCTTCCGGCACTTCCGGTTTTTCGCATTGACCGACGATCGGCGTTACGTTCAGCGTTGTCTGCCCGCTCCAAGGAGAGATTCATGACCCTTTCATTCGCTGCCAAGGCATTGATTCTGATGCTTTTTCTGGGCAGCACGCTGTACGTGCATCTGCGCGGTCAGGCGCGTCTTCCTCTGCTTCGGCAGTTCGTGAACCATTCGGCGCTGTTCGCCCCCTATAACGCGCTGATGTATCTGTTTTCCCGCGTGCCGTCCAAGCCATACCTGGACCGCAGCAAGTTTCCCGAACTGGATGTGCTCAAGGACAACTGGGAAGCCATCCGTGACGAAGCCATGCACCTGTTCGACGAGGGTTACATTCGCGCCGCTGAAAAGAACAACGATGCCGGTTTCGGTTCGTTCTTCAAGAAGGGCTGGAAGCGTTTTTACCTGAAGTGGTACGACAAGGCGCTGCCATCAGCCGAAGCGTTGTGCCCCAAGACCGTTGCGCTGGTCAACAGCATCCCCAACGTCAAGGGGGCGATGTTTGCCCTGTTGCCCGGTGACAGTCATCTCAACCCGCACCGCGATCCCTTTGCCGGTTCCCTGCGTTATCACTTGGGGCTGTCCACCCCCAACTCCGATGACTGCCGGATCTTTGTCGATGGCAAGGAATACTCGTGGCGTGATGGCGAAGACGTCATGTTTGACGAGACATACGTACATTGGGTCAAAAACGAAACCACGCAAACCCGGGTGATTCTGTTCTGTGACATCGAGCGCCCGCTGACCAACCGTCTGATGACTCGTCTCAATCGCAGCGTCAGTGCCTTTCTGGGCCGCGCAACCGCGCCGCAGAACCTGGATGACGAGCGCGTCGGCGGCATTAACCAGGCGTATGCCTTCAGCAAGCGTTTCAGCGATGGTTTCAGTGGCAAGGTCAAACAGTTCAAGCGCAGCAACCCAAAGGCCTACCGCGTATTGCGCCCGGTGCTGGCGGTGCTGGTCCTGACGTTGTTGGGCTACTGGTTGTTTGGTTGAGGGTTCGCCTGTCCAGATAGATGTCGATACCGATTACAGATTGATGCGGACATCGCCCGCAAGCCGCCTCTTGTCAAATAGCCTGTAGCTCACTGGAGAAACACGGTCCGCTCCCACGGCCCGTTAATTATGCAGGCTCAGCTCAAACTCACATGCCGACTCAATAACGCTCGCAAGGCCGCTGGCTTGACCGGCTTGGGCAAGTAATCGAGTCCGGCGGCGTGCACCTGAGCGATCAATTCGGGCCGACCGTCAGCGCTGATCAACACCCCCGGCACCGGTCGGCCAAGGCGGGTTCGTAGCCAGGCCATCAACTCAGTGCCGGTTTCGCCGTCATCCAAATGGTAATCCACCAAGGCAATCTGCGGATGGACGCCATTGTTCAGCAACGTCTCGCATTCCTCACGGTTGCGCGCAGTCCAGACCTGACAGCCCCAGCGCGACAGCAAACTCTTCATGCCGATCAGGATGCTGTCTTCGTTATCGACACACAGCACCTGTGTACCGTTGAGCGCAGAGCGATGCGGCTCCACCTGTTTGTCAGGCAGCGGCGTCGGTGCCGACGCCAACGGCACCTGCACGCTGAACACGCTGCCTTTGCCCGGCCAGGAACGGACCTGCAGCGGATGTTCGAGAATGCGGCACAGCCCATCTGCAATCGCCAATCCCAGCCCCAACCCTTTGGCGGCGTGCGTCTGATGGCTGTCCAGACGTTTGAATTCTTCGAAAATGACTTGGCGCTTGTCTTCGGGAATCCCCGGCCCCTGGTCCCAGACCTCCAGGCTCAAATGGCCACCCTGACGCCTGACGCCCAGAAGGATCGGGCCTTTGGCATAGCGGATCGCATTGGTCAGGAAGTTTTGCAGCACCCGGCGCAGCAGCTTTATATCGCTGTCCACGCGCAATGAACTGCCCCTGACGCGGAATTTCAAACCCTGTTCTTGCGCCAGTGCCTTGAACTCCGCGCCGAGGGTGTCGAACAAGGCATTAAGCGGGAAGGGCTGACGATCCGGGGCGATCTTGCCGTTCTCGATGCGTGAGATGTCCAGCAGGTCGCTGATCAGGTCTTCGGCCGAGCGCAACGAACTGTCCAAGTGCTGGATCAGTTGCTGGGCTTCATCGGACACCTCATCTTCCTGATGCGAGAGCGCTGCGGAAAACAACCGCGCCGCGTTAAGGGGCTGCATCAGGTCGTGGCTGACCGCCGCCAGAAACCGGGTTTTCGATTCGTTGGCCGCTTCTGCCGTACCCTTGGCTTCGGTCAGGGCCTGGTTCAGTTGCGACAGTTCGTGGGTGCGCTCGGCCACGCGCTGCTCAAGGCTTTCGTTGACGCCTTTGAGCGCCTGTTCCGCAGCGCGGAACGCGGTAATGTCGGTGAAGCTCATGACAAACCCGCCGCCCGGCATCGGGTTGCCGATCAGCTCAATGACCCGTCCATTGGGGAAAAGCCGTTCCGAGGTGTGCGCCCGACCCTGGCGCATCCAGTGCAGACGTCGCGCCACGTGTACTTCGGCCTCACCTGGCCCGCACAGCCCGCGCTCGGCGTTGTAGCGAATGATGTCGGCAATCGGCCGGCCTACGCCGATCAGGCCTTCGGGGTAATTGAACAGCTCCAGATAACGATGATTCCACGCCACCAGCCGCAGCGACTGATCGACCACGCTGATGCCTTGGGTGATGTTTTCGATGGCGCCTTGCAGCAGTGCCCGATTGAACTGCAGCACCTCGGATGCTTCGTCGGCGATGCGCACGACGTCCTCAAGCTGCATGTCCCGGCCCTCAATCGCCGCCTTGACCACCGCTCGGGTCGACGACGTGCCCAATACCCCGGCCAGCAGACGTTCGGTGTGGGCGATCCAGTCACCCGTGGCGTTCTGATTGGGATTGAAGCTCTTGCCTTGATGATAGGCAAAGCGGGTAAAGCTCTGGCGCGCGCGTTCTTCGCCGACGAACCGTGCCGACAGGCTGAGCAGGTCTTCGATTTGCACTGCCAGCAACGGACGCATGTAGGCGCGGCCTTGCGTCTCTTGGCCGATGAAGCGACCCGCCTGCCAGTGCTCCGTGACGCGGGTACGTGACAGCATCGACACCCAGGCGAACAGGGTGCAGTTGCCCGCCATCGACAGCAGGATGCCTTGGGTCATCGGCGTGATCGGCAAATCGAACGGGTTGTTGTGCAGCCAGTCCAGCAGCGGGAACGCGCTCAATGGCCAGCCCATGCCGTGGGCGGCGACCGGTAGCACGAGGGTGTAGAACCAGATGAAAATCCCGGCGGCCAGTCCCGCAAACACACCGCGCCGGTTGGCCTGTTTCCAGTACAGCGCGCCGAACATGGCGGGTGCCAGTTGGGTAATCGCGGCGAAGGCGATCTGGCCGATGGTCGCCAGGCTGGCCGTCGAGCCCAGCATGCGGTAGCTGACGTAGGCCAGCAGCAGAATCATGATGATGCTGATGCGCCGCACCGAGAGCATCCAGTGCCGGAACGCCTCGAACGGCCGCTCGGTGTTCTTGCGCCGCAGCAGCCACGGCAACAGCATATCGTTGGAGATCATGGTCGAGAGGGCCACGCAGGCCACGATCACCATGCCCGTTGCGGCCGACGCACCGCCGATAAAGGCCAGCAGCGCCAGCGACGGGTGAGCATGGGCCAGCGGCAGGCTGATCACGAACGAGTCTGGCAGTATCGAGTCGGGCAGCAGCATTTGTCCGGCCAGTGCAATCGGCACCACGAACAGCGCCGCCAAGGCGAGATAGGCCGGGAACACCCATTTGGCCAGGTTGAGGTCCTGCGGTTCGATGTTCTCCACCACAGTGACGTGAAACTGTCGTGGCAGGCAGACGATCGCCATCATCGCAACGCCGGTCTGGACGAACATCGACGGCCAGTTGATGGTGTCTTTCCAGTATTCATCAAGGCGAGGCGCCAGCTTCGCCTGATTGAACAGGTCATCGACACCGTCGTACAGGCCGAACGTCACGAACACCCCGACCGCCATGAACGCAAACAGCTTTACCAGCGCCTCGAACGCAATCGCCAGCACCATGCCGCGATGGTGCTCGGTCACGTCCAGGTTGCGCGCACCGAACACGATGGTGAACAGCGCGAGAATCAATGAAACCACCAGCGCGGTGTCCTGAGCCCGGGTGCCGGTGGAGTCGGCCACGGCACCAATCAGAATATTCACCCCCAGCACGATGCCTTTCAGTTGCAGCGCAATGTACGGCAGCATGCCGATCAGGCAGATCAGCGCCACCATGACGGCCAGTGACTGGGACTTGCCGTAGCGCGCCGCGATGAAGTCGGCGATCGAGGTGATGTTTTCCTGCTTGCTGATCAGCACCATCTTTTGCAGCACCCAGGGCGCTAGCACCATCAGCACGATCGGTCCCAGGTAAATCGGCAGAAACGACCACAGCTGTTCGGCCGCCTGGCCTACTGCGCCAAAGAACGTCCAACTGGTGCAATAGACCGCCAGCGACAGACTGTAGACCCAGGCGCGCATGGTCGGGCGCAGTGAGGCGCTGTAGCGATCGCCATAGAAGGCAATGGCGAACATGATTGCCATATAAGACAGGGCAACGGCGGCGATCAGCCCGCTGGACAGCGACATATCGGATTCCAGAATGTATCGGTGACGCGCAGTCTCGCACGACCGCTGCGGTTCGTCTTTCTCGACCAAGGTCGAGCGTGGCAGGCTGTCGCAGAAGCGTTAAAAGCCCCGGCGCGCGTGGGTGCAGGAAATATCCTATCGACATTCGCAGGCGTTGCGTCTTCAATGTGCCTCGGATTGGCGCTCACGTCAGTTCGCCCCAGCCTCTCAGGACCACGGACGATGAGCCAGCAGTCACAATTCAGCCTTCTCGGGAAGCGGCGTTTCTGGCCGTTTTTCGTTACTCAGTCCCTCGGGGCGTTCAATGACAACGTCTTCAAGCAGTCGTTGATTCTCGCCATTCTTTACAAGCTGGCCATTGAGGGTGACCGTTCGATCTACGTCAATCTGTGCGCCTTGCTGTTCATCCTGCCGTTCTTCCTGTTTTCGGCGTTGGCTGGGCAATTCGGCGAGAAATACCCCAAAGACACGCTGATCCGGATCATCAAGTTCGGCGAAATCGCCATCATGGCCGTGGGCGCTGCGGGCTTTCTGTTCAACCACCTGTGGATGATGTTGGCAGCCCTGTTCGCGATGGGCACGCATTCGGCGTTGTTCGGTCCGGTCAAGTATTCGATCCTGCCGCAGCATTTGCGCGAAACCGAACTGGTTGGCGGCAATGCGCTGGTCGAGATGGGTACTTTTCTGGCGATCCTGGCGGGCACCATCAGTGCTGGGGTGATGATGTCCTCCACGCACTATGCATGGATTGTCTCGGCGGCCATCGTGTTGATCGCCTGCCTGGGCTTTCTCGCCAGTTTCGGCATCCCGCGAGCGGCGGCCGCTTCGCCTGAAATGAAGCTCAACTGGAACATCTTCACCCAGTCCTGGGCGACGCTGCGCATGGGCCTGGGGCAGACGCCTGCGGTGTCGCGCTCCATTGTTGGCAACTCATGGTTCTGGTTCGTTGGTGCGATTTACCTGACGCAGATTCCGGCCTACGCCCAGGAATGGATGCATGGCGACGAAACGGTTGTTACGCTGATCCTGACCGTTTTCTCGGTCGGTATCGCGCTGGGTTCGCTGCTCTGCGAGCGCCTGTCCGGGCACAAGGTCGAGATCGGTCTGGTGCCGTTCGGCTCTATGGGGATCACGATTTTCGGCCTGTTGCTGTGGTGGCACTCGGGCGGGTTTGTGCAGAATGCGCAGCCCAACGATTGGCTGGCTGTGCTGAGTTTCGGGCATGGCTGGTGGGTGCTGATCGACATTCTCGGCATCGGTGTCTTCGGCGGTTTCTACATTGTGCCGCTGTACGCCCTGATTCAGTCGCGCACCCCCGAGAAGGAGCGCTCGCGGGTCATTGCGGCCAACAACATCCTCAACGCGTTGTTCATGGTGGTGTCGGCGATCGTTTCGATCCTGTTGCTCAGCTTCGCCAAGCTGACCATTCCGCATCTGTTTCTGGTGGTGTCGCTGCTGAACATAGCGGTCAACGTCTACATCTTCAGGATCGTGCCCGAGTTCACGATGCGCTTCCTGATCTGGCTGTTGGGCCACTCGATGTACCGCGTCGAACACCGCGACTTGAATCGCATTCCCGACGAGGGCGCGGCCCTGCTGGTCTGCAACCACGTGTCTTTCGTCGATGCGCTGCTGATTGCCGGTTCGGTCAGGCGGCCGATTCGTTTTGTCATGTACTACAAGATCTATCAGTTGCCGGTGCTCAACTTCATCTTCCGCACCGCTGGCACCATTCCGATTGCCGGACGCAATGAGGACATGGCGATCTACGAACAGTCATTCAAGCGCATCGCCCGGTATCTGGCAGATGGCGAACTGGTGTGCATCTTCCCCGAAGGCAAGCTCACGACGGATGGCGAGATCAGCGGATTCAAAAGTGGCATGACGCGCATCCTTGAGGAAACGTCCGTGCCCGTGATCCCGATGGCGTTGCAGGGGCTGTGGGGCAGCTTTTTCAGCCGTGATCCGGAAAAGGGGCTGTTTCGCCGTCTGTGGTCACGCGTCGTGCTGGTGGCCGGTGCGCCCATCCCGGCAGACGCCGCCGCGCCGGTGGATGTGCGGGAACGGGTGAAGGCGTTGAGAGGGGCGGGGCGGTAGGTGGGTGGTCCGTCAACGGACTGAGTGAGGTTCCACCACGTCTTCGACGTAGCGCTTTCGCGTAGCAAACACCGGACTGTGGGAGGGGGCAAGCCGCCTCCCACGGGGTATGTATTCAGTCAGACACTTTCGTTTGGCCCCGATTTGCGCGCTTTTACCTCGCCTTCTTCCGGCATCTTTCTGAAGTACGTCGATAGCAGCGCACCGGAAATGTTGTGCCAGACGCTGAACAGCGCGCTGGGCACCGCTGCCAGTGGTGAGAAGTGGGCGCTGGCCAGTGCGGCGCCGAGCCCGGAGTTCTGCATGCCGACTTCCAGCGCCAGCGATTTGCGTTGCGGCAATGGCAGCTTGAAGACCTTGCCGGTGAAGTAGCCCAGCAAAAAACCGAAGGTGTTGTGCAGGATCACCACGGCCATGATCAGCAGGCCGGACTCGGCGATCTTCGCCTGGCTGGCGGCGACTACTGCGCAGACGATCATGACGATGCTCACCACCGACACCAGCGGCAGTACATCCACCGCGTAGCTGACCCGCGCACCCAACAGGCGTTGCGCCACAACCCCCAACACGATCGGCAGCATCACCAGTTGCAGGATCGACCAGAACATATCCAGAAAGGACACCGGCAGCCAGGCCGACGCCAGAAACCAGATCAGCGTCGGCGTCAGCAGCGGAGCAAGCAGGGTGGTCACGGCAGCGATAGCCACCGCCAGCGCCAGGTCACCCTTGGCCAGCCATGCCATGACGTTGGACGATGTTCCACTCGGGCAGCAGCCCACCAGAATCACGCCGACGGCGATCTCCGGCGGCAACTGGAACAGCTGACAGAGCAACCACGCCACGCCGGGCATGATGACGAAGTGCGCGACCACACCCAGCGCGACGCGCCACGGGTTGCGCGCCACTTCAGAGAAGTCTTCGAGTTTCAGGGTCAGGCCCATGCCGAACATGACCAGCCCGAGCAGCGGCACGATCCAGCCTTTCAGGCCGATGAACACCTGTGGAAACACAAACGCCAGAATGGCGAATAGCAGCACCCAGTACGCAAAGGTGTTGCCGACAAAACGACTCAGGGCGGCGAGGGCGCGCATGGTCTGCTCCTTCTTTAGTGTGTACCAAATGAATGCGCCGTCTATAAGACGGCGCGTTGTTTCGGTTCATCAAGCAGTGGCTTTAGATACCTTGCGGTATTTCTTCGCCGCCCAATGCTTCGAACAGCTCCGGCAGAAACTCGCCGAAGGTCAGCATCATCAGGGTGAAACTGGCATCGAGTTGGCCCAGTGCCTCGTCGCCGCCGTCCTGTTCAGCCTGATCCTGCAGCAAGTCTTCGAATTTCAGGCGCTTGACGACCATCTTGTCGTCCAGCACGAACGACAGCTTGTCCTGCCAGGCGAGCGACAGTTGGGTCACGACTTTGCCAGTGCTCAGGTGCAGCTGGATTTCGTCGCCGGTCAGGTCCTGACGCTTGCAGCGCACGATGCCGCCGTCTTCGTGGGTGTCGCGCAGTTCGCACTCGTCCAGAACGAAGAAGTGGTCGGCCGCTTTCTGGGTCTTGACCCAGTCGGTCATGGTCGCGCTTGGCGATACCTTGACGGTCAGCGGACGAACCGGCAGCGAGCCGATGACTTCGCGCAGCGTCGACAGCAGGTCTTCAGCGCGTTTCGGGCTCGAAGCGTTGACCAGAATCAGGCCCTGCTTGGGCGCGATGGCGGCGAACGTTGCCGAGCGACGAATGAAGGCGCGCGGCAGGAAAGCCTGGATGATTTCATCCTTGAGCTGATCACGTTCCTTCTTGTACACCTTGCGCATTTGCTCGGCTTCGATCTCTTCGACCTTTTCCTTGAGCGCGTCACGTACGACGCTGCCCGGCAAAATGCGTTCTTCCTTGCGTGCGGCGATCAGCAGGAAATCCTGGCTGACATGAACCAATGGAGCATCTTCGCCTTTGCCGAATGGCGCGACGAAACCGTAAGTGGTCAACTCCTGGCTGGCACAGGCGCGGGCCGGTTTGGTCGCCAGTGCCGTCTCCAGCGCCTCGGCGTCAAAAGGCAGATCCTGGGTCAGGCGATAGACAAGCAGGTTTTTGAACCACATGAGGTGAATCTCTCCTTCCATACAAAGGGGGGCATTATTCGCTGCTCTGCCTCCGGGGCCAAGCCTGCACGGAGTCTTTGTAAGCCTTTGGAAGGATTATAAAAATTATTTAAAAAATTACTTGCCAGAGTAAAGGTCGCTCCGTAGAATGCGCGCCACACCGAGAGTGAAGGGTGATTAGCTCAGCTGGGAGAGCAGCTGCCTTACAAGCAGCGGGTCGGCGGTTCGATCCCGTCATCACCCACCAATCTCTCTCTTAGTGTTACGCGCAGCGGTAGTTCAGTCGGTTAGAATACCGGCCTGTCACGCCGGGGGTCGCGGGTTCGAGTCCCGTCCGCTGCGCCATATTCAGCTTCAAGGCCCTTGAACTCCTTGAAGCAAACAGAAAGCCCGCCTTGTGCGGGCTTTCTGCTTTTCGCCTTTCCGCTATATCCCGTTCGATACGTATTGAAGCAGGCACATCACGGCCTGATGCGTTCGTGCATCTGTTCGTTCGCCGCTCGGCTCTCTAAACCACTACGAGAGTCAGGTTCTGGTGTCAGTCAGAGGGGAGCGTATCAGGCTGCTTGCCAATGGCGAATTTATCATCGAATGCCAGCATGTCGTTGAAGGTGCAGAATCGAGGTGCATCCAGCACGATCACGTCGAAAGTCTGACGTAGAAACGCGAGACAGTTCTGTTGCACATCGGCGTAGTCCCGGGTTTGCCGAGCCGTCATCCACTTCACCAGATAGCCCAGCGAAATGTGAAACCCATAAAGATCATGATTCGGGGCGCAAATGCCCAGGCGTTCGGCCAGACGGTCGCGCAGGTCATGGAGTTTCCGGCTTTCCTGCGCGTCGAGCGGCTTCAGGTGAAGGGTAGCACCGCTGTCCTTGTGAACGTTGAAGTCATCTATCTGCATGCGGAGCTTAAAGTCGTCGTCCAGATCGAAGTCCTTCAAGCGTTCCGTGAAGTCATCCGTGCAGGCTTGAACCGTAGCGTCTTTGGGTACTTGGGGCGGCCATAAGGGCGGATTGCGCTGTTCGTCGATCACGCCCTCAAACACTGTCATGTGGTAGCTGGAAGGCGGCAGCAGGCTCAGACACTGACTGAACGCCTGGACGGCCAACGTGTTTCTGACGGTCGTCAGCGCAGTGCTCAGTGGCGTGCGTAATGGGATCTGACTGATGATCGTATTTCCGGCAAATGCCCGTGCTGTACCGTTTTCGTAGAATTTGCGATTGACGTCACTGGGCTGATCACCCGGGACCTGCGGCATTGTGAGCAGGGGCGAGGCGGCCAATGCCGTGCCGGCCGTCATGGCGCAGGCTTGAAACAGGAATGTTCGGCGCAGCAGGTTGGCGTTCGTCATAGGGTTTAATTCCATCGGTATATCGCAGCTGGAATCCGGAAACTGAAACGCGTGTTTGCCGGCCGACGTTACCGTCGGCGTGTGGCGATTAAATGACAGAAGCGGTTAGCTGAACTGTTTCATGACGATGCCGGTTTCTGACCGAGGAGTCCGGTCTGTTGAATCACTTGGAAGCGACCGCCGATACAGTGCCGTTAAAGTGAAAAGTTATAGACCTGTAAGTTTCTGTTTTGCTCGCTGTAAGACGTGTCTCTGTGTGTTGTGATTTTTAAGTGATCTGTAAAAAGCCCTATGGCTGAGCTTGATTTTCGGGTTTCTCTGGTATTACCTGCATTGCGGTGGTGATCAGTCTTCACGGGCTGATACCTGAAGCGGGGCGATGTATTCAACTCTGCCTTCGCTCCAAAAAGGACAATTAAAGTATTAAAGGGATTTTTATGAACAACGGTATTAAAGCATTACTGGCTTCCTGCATCATGGCGGCCTCTGTGGGGGCATGGGCGACACCTGCGCTCCACACGGCCACCATCAACCAGAACGGCGTTGTCGTTAATCAGTCTTCAGACTGGATCAAATCAATCAATCTGACCCGTCAGAAACATTACTTTGCCAACTATGAAGTTCGGTTCGTTGACGGGGTGTTCAAACAGGCTCCAGGTTTTTGCTCAGTGTCCTCGATTGATACTTCCGACTATGATCGCCTGCTCTATGGCCATGCCAAGCTGGGCGGGGCGGCGACCACGGAAAAAGTCAAAGTACTGGGCCTGATGGTCGGTAAGAAAGAGGCTGCCGAAGATTCGGCGATCAGCTTTCAACTGGCCTGTACCCTCTGACGGCCCTGTGCAGAACGAGCCCCGCCCAGTGCGGGGCTTTTGTGTGTGGTTGTTTCGCGTCTTTCCATCGTGCCCGTTTGCGCGGATCATCCCCGAATCTCGAACAACACGTGGACGCGTCATGAACCTACCTCTTCAAGGCATCAAGGTCGTAGAGCTCGGGCAACTCATCGCCGGACCGTTTGCCGCAAAAATCCTCGGCGAGTTCGGCGCCGAGGTCATCAAGGTCGAGCCGCCGTTGACGGGCGATCCGCTGCGCAAATGGCGTCTGCTGCATAACGGCACGTCCGTATGGTGGGCCGTGCAGTCGCGTAACAAGAAGTCGGTCACCCTCGACTTGCGTCAGCCCCAGGCTCAGGAGGCGGCTCGTCGTCTGATTCGTGATGCGGACGTGCTGATTGAAAACTTTCGCCCCGGCACACTCGAAAGCTGGGGGCTTAGCTGGGAAGAGCTTCATGCGCTCAATCCCGGGCTGATCATGTTGCGTGTCTCAGGCTATGGGCAGACGGGCCCTTATCGGGACCGGCCCGGGTTTGGCGTGATCGGCGAAGCAATGGGCGGTCTGCGTCATTTGTCGGGCGAGGCAGGGCGCACGCCAGTCAGGGTCGGGGTTTCGATTGGTGATTCGTTGTCGGCGTTGCACGGGGTGATTGGCATTCTGCTTGCCTTGCGTCATCGCGAGCAGAATGGCGGGGCGGGTCAGCAGATCGACGTCGCTTTGTACGAGTCGGTATTCAACATGATGGAAAGCCTGATCCCCGAGTATTCGGTGTTCAACGTCATCCGCGAACCTGCGGGCAGCAGCATGCCTGGCATTGCACCCACCAATGCCTATCGCTGCAATGACGGCAAGTACGCGCTCGTGGCAGGTAATGGGGACAGTATTTATAGAAGGCTGATGGAAAAAATCGGTCGCCTGGACCTGGCCAATGACCCGGAGCTTGCGCACAACGACGGGCGAGTCCGGCATGTGGCGCGCATCGATGCGGCGATCTCCACGTGGACCGCCGAGCATTCGCTGGATGAAGTGCTCGATGCGCTGAATGAGGCGCGCATTCCTGCGGGCAAGATCTATGACGCCGCCGACATCGCAAATGACCCGCACTATCTGGCGCGCGACATGCTGTTGAAAAGCACCCTGGACGACGGCACGCCTGTGACGCTGCCGGGCATTCTGCCCAAATTGCAGACCACACCAGGCCAGGTGCGCTCAGCCGCGCCCAGGCTGGGTGAACATACGGACGCGGTGCTTGAAGCTCACGGCATTGACGCCGATACCCGAGCGCAGTGGCGCAAGCTGGGCATCATCTGATTATGCCGTTCACCCTAATGAGCAGACTCACTGATCGATCCTCTTGTAAGGACGGCTTCGGGTGGGGCATGTGTCAGGCAGGGCATCCGTCTTTATTAGTGCTTCCCTCTTTAGGCACGAACGCCTTGTCTTCGTCTGCCTTGAGAACGATGTAGGCGCGGCGCCAAGGCTGATCATCAATCAGCCTCCAGCGATGGCCTGGCCCCGTTGTGTCCTGTGCCAGCAGCACTTCACCTGGGTGGAGGACGAAGTTTTCCCCGCCCGTGGTGGAGAATTCAAGTGTCCCGGACAGCGTGATCACGTATTGAGCCTCGGGCGCTGCATGCCAGTCGTACTTGGCGTGTGGCGGCGTCTCCTTGAAGTTAAGGTTGCTGACCTCAGTGATAGCGTTCTGATCGATCGTGCCTTGTATCACGTGAGAAAGGTTGTCCGAACCGGTGCACAGTCTGAAGGCTTTGATGCCTTGAGGTTGAACGGGAGGAGAGGTTGCCGCGAAGGCGCTGTTGCCCCAGGGCAGGAGGATGGCTGCGGCAACGACAGCCATTCCACTTCGCCAGCGCCTTTTAGGTCGGGTGGCTGAAACCTCGGAAAGACTGGGTGTGATGGGCTGCATGTATTCACCTGAAAACGGATAACTGCGTTAAGCCAGGGACGTGATCCGTAGGCGCTGACAAAATTGAGGCGGTTTCGCCCTTGCCACAGATCGAAACACAACCGCACGGGCTTAAAAATTATCTTTAATTTCATGTCGATACCGCAGGAGCGGGGCCAACGGCAGTCAGATGGTCGCCGGAGCTGATGATCATCATGGCATCGAGATTGCCAAATCATGTGTCGAGCCGGGTGCGATCTGCGCCGACCCCGCCCTCTATGCCTTGGCATCACCGGCTGAACTTCGACTGAACGGTTCGAAGGCGATCCGGTAAAACCTTTGGATACCTGAACTTATCGGCCTTTTGCCTCTCTCATGCCGGTAGCCATTGATCGCGGCGGCCTGATAAGCTCGCGGCTTTACTCGTTTGCCCTTTTGGCGCATGAACAAGGAATTAGCATGAAACAGCATCGGTTGGCAGCGGCGATTGCCCTGGTCGGTCTGGTACTCGCAGGTTGTGATAAACAAGCCAGCACCGTCGAGCTGAAAAGTCCGGCACAAAAAGCGTCTTATGGCATCGGTCTGAACATGGGCAAAAGCCTGGCTCAGGAAGGCATGGACGATCTGGATTCCAAAGCTGTGGCTCTGGGTATCGAAGACGCTGTCGGCAAGAAAGATCAGAAACTGAAAGACGAAGAACTGGTTGAAGCCTTCGCTGCGCTGCAAAAGCGTGCCGAAGAGCGCATGGCCAAAATGAGCGAAGAGTCGGCAGCTGCCGGCAAGAAATTCCTCGAAGAGAACGGTAAGAAGGACGGTGTCGTGACCACGGCTTCCGGCCTGCAATACCAGGTCATCAAGAAGGGTGACGGCGCTCAGCCCAAGCCGACTGACATAGTGACCGTTCACTACGAAGGCAAACTGACTGATGGCAAGGTGTTCGACAGCTCCCTTGAGCGCGGCAGCCCTATCGATCTGCCGGTTAGCGGTGTGATTCCGGGTTGGGTTGAAGGTCTGCAACTGATGCACGTGGGTGAGAAGATCAAACTCTTCATCCCGAGCGACCTGGCCTACGGCGCACAGAGCCCAAGCCCGCTGATCCCTGCCAATTCGGTTCTGGTCTTCGACATGGAATTGCTTGGCATCAAGGATCCGGCAGCTGCACAGGCTCCTGATGCAGACGAAGAAGAGGCGGCTCCGGCTGCATCGGCTCCGGCCAAGAAGTAACGCAACACCTGGCTACTGAAAACGCCCTGTCTCGACAGGGCGTTTTTGTGTGTGGCGTATTTGCCGAACGCTTGGCGGTGCGCACAGTCCCACTATCATGAAGATGACTGAAATCCTGTCTGACAATCCCTATGGCAAAGCGGACTAGTCTCAACAGCACTTCGAAGTCAACGAAATCATGGGTTTTTTTATGTGAGTAAAAAACGCCCGATTTGACCCAAAGCCCCTGAAAACGGGGACGCCAGGGTCAAAAATGGCGGCTGTTCACAAGGTTATCCACAACAATTGTGGATAACCTTGCGACAGGCCCCGGAGATGGTTGAACTGATGAGTATCGCCACTTTTTCTGAGCGGAGTGAATATGAAAGCACCGTGGAACCTGATCCGTTACTTGCCTGGCGCGCGTCGTCTTCTTGCCGCGGGACGCTTGCCGGGGCTTTTGTTTGCCGTGGCGCGCAAGGGCAACAGTGAGGGCAGCCGTCTTGGCAAACTCAAGGATGACTTGCGTCTTCTGCAGAGCCTGTGCCTGGCGTATTGGCGCGGTGAGTACCGAGACATCAGTCCCAAGGCTATTCTGTCCATCGTGGCTGGCCTGATGTACTTCCTCAGCCCGCTGGATGCGATACCTGACTGGATTCCCGGCCTGGGCATGTTTGACGACATCGCCGTACTGGCTTGGGTCATGAAGCACCTGACCGATGAGCTCGACGCGTTCCGTGCGTGGCGTGACCGACAACCGCCCGAAAAACTCGTGGTGGTTGAACGACTGCCCGAAACCCAGGCGCTGCTGGAAAAGGAGAAGCGCATAGACTGAGTGAAGCGTTTGAGCACAAGCCGTAGCGTTCCGCTGTTAAGATGCCTGCACAGGGATAAGCCAATCCGGAATGTGGCCTTGTACTGCAAGGGGAGTCTATGGATCTTCAAGTGATATCTCGTGATGGCGAGCCTGAGTATGCAGTCCTGCCTTGGGCTCAGTATCAGGCTCTGCTCAAGGCGGCAGGGCTGGCGGAAAAGCCCCGTCCGAGTGCCGCGCAGCCGACACCTGAAGCTGCAGAGCATCCCGCCTTCGGTCGCTTGGGCGCACTGCGTATCGCCAAGGGGCTGGAGGTGGCAACGCTGGCGCGAGCAGTGGGTATCAGCCCCTCCTACCTGGAACTGATTGAAAACGGCACACGTGAGCCGGACGCGGCTATCAAGCGCAGCCTAGCCTGGGAACTGGGCGTTCCGGGCTGGCGGGGTGAGTCATGAGCGTGCGCATCAGCCGTCAGCACTGGGACGGCTTGCTGAGTGAGCTGAACCATGCGCGCCGTCAACGCCATCTGGTGACCTACCGGGCACTGCTGGAACGCTTGCAATTGCCCAGCCCGGCCATGCAGACGTTGACTGCGGCGCTTGAGCATCTGGCGGCAATGGATGCCCGCGCGGAACAACCTCTACGCAGTTCGCTGGTGATCAGCCAGGGCGCCAGCCGCCTGCCGCGTCCCGGCTTCTTCGAATGCGTTGAACGATTGGGCCGTTTCTCCGGCCCTTCCGATGGCGTAGCCGCAGCCTCGTGGCATGCCGCCGAAGTGGCGCGGGTGTTCGAGTACAGCTACCCGGAAGTGGACGTGCAGACGGGCAGCGTTTGAATTTCGCTTCTCGTGCATAACGCTGAGGGTTTGATCATTCAGGCAAGCGTGCGGCCGTGGGAAGCGGCTTGCCGGCGATTCGGTTTGTCAGGCGACACATCATCGACTGGGCGGACGCTATCGTCGGCGAGCCGCCTCCTTTCAAACGACCTGTGACTTACTGAAACGCTCCCACTGAGTTTGCTACGCGACAGCGCTACGTCGAAGACGTGGGGGCGCCTCCCACAAAGAATGCATACTCATCTCTGGCCTGGCTTTGATTCTCACGCCTCCACCAGCAAATCCAGCCGCGACGAATCGATGACATGAATGCTCGCGCCCGCCATGTCCTTGGCGAAGTGTTTTGCCTGCGAGGCCAGGTCGGCCAGTTGGCTGGCGTTGATCTGAGCGCAGCTTTCTTCACGCAAATGCACCACGCCAATGGAAAGTGACAGCAGCGGGAACTCCTGACGCTGCCCCTGGCGGTTGAGTGCAACGAAGCAGCCAGACTCCAGATGCTCGGCCCGGTAGAAGCGACGGCACTGGTTCTGAAAGTCGTCGAGCAGGTTGTGCAGGCGCCTTTCCCAGTCCTCGAAGCCGAGCACCATCAGAAAATCATCCCCGCCAATGTGCCCGACGAAATCCCGGCTGGGATCGACGCGGTCGTTCAGGCAGTGCGCCAGACACAGCAGCACTTCGTCGCCGCGTGCGTAGCCATAGATATCGTTGAAAGGCTTGAAGCTGTCGATGTCCACGTAGCAGATCATCGACTCGCGCCCTTGTTGCAACAGGCGAGTCAGGCACTGCTGGATCGGTACGTTGCCCGGCAGCAGCGTCAGCGGGTTGGCGTAGCGCGCTTGCTGGATTTTCATTTCGGTAATTAGCTTGAGTACGTCAATCACCCGACCCAGCCCCAGATAAGTGCCGTTGAGGGTGATGATGAAGTCTTCTTCGATCCGTTGGCGCGCACGGCTGGTGAGCAGGCGGCTGACCTGCTGCAACGACTGACTGACTTCCACGGCCAGGAAGTCATCGCTCATCAGCCGGCTAATCGGTTTGCGGGCGAACAGTTCGGTGCCAAACGGTTTGAGCAGCGCTTCGGACAGCGAGTGCCGATGGACGATGCCGCAAGGCCGTGCATCGTCGTCCAGCACTGCCAGTGAGTTCAGATTGGCCTGTTTGCGGAACGCTTCCAGCACGTCGGCCGTCGGGGTGGACTGGCTCACGGACGGTTGCTGACTGAGCAGTGCCGACAGATCAGCCGCGTCTTCATTCAATCCGGGAGCCGCCGCCTCGGCCTTGGGCAGCATGGCCCGGGTATCGCGCATCGGGCGCTCCTGCGGGCGGGCCAGCAGATAGCCCTGGACCAGATCCACGCCCATGTCGGTCAGGACCGCCAGCTCTTCCGGCAATTCGATGCCTTCGGCGATCACGATGGCTCTGGAGGCCCTGGCCATTTGCAGCATGGAACCGACGAACTCGCGCTTCACCGCGTCCTGGTGAATGCCGTCGATAAAGTGCCGGTCGATCTTCACATAGTCCGGCCGCAATTCGGACCACAGACGCAGGCTCGAATACCCGGCCCCCAGGTCGTCCAGTGCGATGGAAAAGCCCATGTCGCGGTAGTGGTGCAGGGCGTTGTAGAGCAGATCGAAATCGTCGGTCGGCATCTGCTCCGTCAGCTCGATCACCACGTTCTTGGGCGCGATATTGTAACGACGCAGCATCTCAAGGGTTCGACCTGGAGGGTGCGAGGCTTCAAGCAACGATTCGGGCGACACGTTGAGGAACAGCTTGCCGGGCAACTGCTGCTGGCTGAAACGTCTGCAGGCGCTTTCCCGGCAGGTCAGTTCCAGTTCGCTCAGGCGGCCAGCCTGGCGAGCAACGGCAAACAGATTGAGGGGCGAGTGGAGAGGGCTGTTGGACGGCCCACGCGTCAAGGCTTCATAGCCCAGAATGCTGCGCTGTGACAACGAGACGATGGGCTGGAACAGGCTGTGCAAATCACCGCGAGCCAGGATGGAACTCAGTGCGCCCAGCTGTTCAGTCACGGTCATGATGATCTCGATGGCAATAAAAAGGGCTGAACGCATTGGCGTTCAGCCCGTCATTTCACGACAGCTTCATGACTGTTTGATGACCGTTGCTGCTAATTGGCCATCAAGCGTCACGTGCCGCTTATTTCTTTGCAACCGAAGCACTCAGGCCGAGGTAGTCGATCAGAATGCGACCAGTTTCAGACAGGTACGCATCGTCTTCCGGCTTGGTCTTCTCGTCTTCCACCGGCAGCGCGTCTTCGTCCTCTTTCTTCAGTTCCTTGAGCGGTTCTTCACCCTTGGCCTTGCGACGAGTGTTTTCCAGCGCAAGCTGCTTGCCTTCTATGGACGCATGTTCGGCGCGACGGTCGGCTTCGTTGAGGCTGACGGTCTTCTCGTTCATGAGCTTCTTGGCCAGCGCCAAACGATCCTCGATGAACACGAACTCGGCATCCTTGGCAGAACGCACGTCATGGCGTGCCTGCAATTGGGCCAGGAACGGCTTGAACGGATCGATGGCCGGCTTGATCGCCGGTTTGATGCTGTCCCACGGCATGGCCTCGGGCAGGGCGCTCTCGCCGATTTCTTTGGTATCGATCAGCGACGGGTAGGTGATGTCCGGTACGACGCCCTGATGCTGGGTGCTCTGGCCGGAAACCCGGTAGAACTTGGCCAGGGTCAGTTTCAACTCGCCATGATTGAGCGGTTGAATGGTCTGCACGGTGCCTTTGCCGAAGGTTTGACCGCCGATGACCAGCGCACGGTGGTAATCCTGCATGGCGCCAGCGAAAATTTCCGATGCCGAGGCGGACAGGCGGTTCACCAGCAGCGCCATCGGGCCTTTGTAGAAGGCACCCTTGGCTTCGTCTTCAAGCACATCGACCTTGCCGTCCGCGTTGCGCACCAGCACGGTTGGGCCGCGATCGATGAACAGGCTGGTCAGCTCGGTGGCTTCCTGAAGCGAGCCGCCACCGTTATTGCGAAGGTCCAGCACCACGCCATCGACCTTCTCGGCCTGCAGTTCGGTCAGCAGTTTCTTCACATCACGGGTCGTGCTTTTGTACTCGGGATCGCCAGCACGGTAGGCCTTGAAGTCCAGGTAAAAGGCCGGGATGTCGATGACGCCCAGCTTGTAATCCTTGCCATCCTGCTTGATGTGCAGGATCGACTTCTTGGCAGCCTGTTCCTCAAGCTTCACCGCTTCGCGAGTGATGGCCACGATCTTGGTGGTCTGGTCGTTCGGTGCGTTGCTGGCCGGAATGATTTCCAGGCGAACCACCGAGCCTTTCGGACCACGGATCAGCTTGACCACTTCGTCCAGGCGCCAGCCGATAACGTCGACCATTTCCTTGTCGCCCTGGGCGACCGCGACAATCTTGTCGGCCGGAGCGACCTGTTTGGTCTTGGCCGCAGGACCTGCCGGCACCAGACGCACGATCTTCACGTTGTCGTTGTCGCTCTGCAACACGGCGCCGATGCCTTCCAGCGACAGGCTCATGTTGATGTCGAAGTTCTCCGCGCTGTCCGGTGACAGGTAGTTGGTGTGCGGATCGTACGACATGGCGAAGGTGTTGATGTACGCCTGGAAAATATCTTCGGCGCGGGTCTGGCCCACCCGTGCAAGCTGATTCTTGTAACGCTTGGTCAGGGTTTCCTGAATCTTGGCCGGGTCCTTGCCTGCGATCTTCAGGCGCAGAACCTCATCCTTGATGCGTTTGCGCCACAGCTCGTCGAGCTCGGCGGTGTCCTTGGGCCATGCGGCGTCCTTGCGGTCCACCAGCAGGGTTTCCTTGGCGTTCAGGTCAATCTTGTCGACGCCTTTGGCCAATTCTGCAAGCGCAAAGTCCAGACGCGCCTTGATGCGGTCCAGATAGCGTTTGTAAATAGTGAACCCTGGGTTCAGGTCACCGCTCTTAAGGAAGTCGTCGAACTGAAACTGCCATTTGTCGAATTCGGCAATGTCGCTTGCCATGAAGTAGCTGCGCGACGGATCCAGTTGCTTGATGTAGCTCTGGTAGATGATCGCTGAACGCTTGTCGTCCAATGGCGGCTTGCTGTAGTGATGTCGCTTGAGCAGCTCAACCACGTTGAGGCTGGCAACCACTTCGTCGCGGTCCGGCTGAAGATTATCCCAGCTGTTGGCGGCAAAGGTGCTGGCTGACATCGGCAAAACGCTCAGGCCGACAAACAGTGCGAGGGCGGTACTAGGGAATAGTTGCTTCATGCTGATTCGACGCGAGGACAATTGATAACGCATATTAGGCCGTCTTTGAGGTCGCCGGTTCCTTTGAACCCGGCCGCATAATGCAAAAGCCCGGGCAAACAGCCACGGGCTCAGTCTGGACTCACTATGGAGGCACCGTGAAGGCATTGCAAGGCGTGGAAGGACATGTGGAATGGGTCGAAGAGCCAAGTCCGGCTCTCGATGTGGGGCAGGTTCGCATCAAAGTCGCTGCGGCGGGTTTGAATCGGGCCGATCTGTTGCAGCGCGCGGGCAAATATCCGCCGCCGCCGGGCGTCACCAGCGTCCTGGGTCTGGAGTGCTCCGGAGTCATTGCCGAAGTCGGTCCGGGCACGTCCTGGCTGGTTGGAGACCGTGTCTGCGCGCTGCTGGCAGGCGGGGCGATGGCCGAAGAAGTGGTGGTCGATGCGCGTCATGTGTTGCCGGTGCCGGAAGGCCTGTCGCTGCATGAGGCTGCTGCCATTCCTGAGGTGTACGCGACGGCCTGGCTGAACCTGTTTCAGCTTGCGGGCCTGAAACCTGGGGAAAAAGTGCTGCTGCACGCGGGGGCAAGTGGCGTTGGTTCAGCCGGTATTCAGCTTTGCAAAGCGTTCGGCAGCCCGGTCTGGGTCAGCGTCGGCTCTGCCGAGCGCCTGGCGTATTGCGTCGAACTGGGTGCCCAGGGCGGCGTGGTGCGCAGCGAAAGTCTGGAGGCTCTGAGCGATTTCGCACCGTTCGACGTTATCCTCGATCCGGTCGGCGGCAATTACGCCGAGTTGAACGTCAAACTGCTCGGACTGGACAGCCGCTGGGTGTTGATCGGCACGATGGGCGGTCGCGATGCACAGGTGGATCTGGCCCACGTGCTGGGCAAGCGTATCCATCTGATGGGTTCGACCCTGCGCAGTCGCGACGAAACGTTCAAGGCCGATTTGCTGCGTGATCTGGGTCAGTTTGTCTGGCCGCTGTTCACCGAAGGTCGCTTGAAGCCGCAACTGTCCAAAACCTTTGCCATCGACGACGCGGACGCTGCGTTCGAAGAACTGGCGACCAATCAGGTGTCCGGCAAGATCGTGCTGGTGATCGACGAAAGTCTGAAATGATGACCGCGGCCTTTGCGGGCCGCGCGTTCCAGGCCGCTCTCGCAGTAGACACTGAACGGTGCAGACTGTGTGGGAGAGAGCTTGCTCGCGAAGGCTGTGCTGCGCGTACCTTATCTTTGTGGATGGAATAGCCCTTTCGCGAGCAAGCTCGCTCCCACGATTCTTCTATCTGCATCGAAGACGCGGCGAGAGCTCCCGCCGCGAACCGACATTAATTCAGTGGGCTACGTGCTGGCTGAATGCTTCAGGTCCAGCTGTGCACCGGCCATCCGGCTTTTTGCGCATGTTCGAGCAGCACCGGATCAGGATTAACCACATTGGGGTGATCGACCTTGAGCAGCAACGGCAGATCGTTACGCGAGTCGGAATAGAAACTCGCCCCCTCCAGGTTTTCCCCTTCGGCATCCAGCCAGTCCATCAGGCGGGTGATCTTGCCTTCGCGATAGGTCATCACGCCCACCGTGCCGCCGCTGTAAACGCCGTGTTGCACATCCAGTTCAATACCCAGCACTTCGTCGATGCCCAGACGCTCGGCAATCGGCTTGACCAAGTGCACGCCCGATGCAGAGATCACCAGAATCCGGTCACCCTTGGCGCGGTGCTGGGCGATGCACGTGCAGGCGTCGCTGTAGATGATCGGCTCGATCACGTCTTCCACCCACGGACCGACCAGGTGATCAATTTCTTCCGGTGTACGACCGGCCATCGGCTCAAGGCTGAATGCCATGTAGTCTTCCATCGCCAGTTCACCGGCGCTGTAGGCGGCCATCAGCTCGTCGTTGCGCTGCATGAACGACACCGGATCGACCCAGCCGAGGCGGCCCATCTGCTCGCTCCACAGGGTGGCGCAGTCGCCGCCGATCAGGGTTTCGTCCAGGTCGAAAATTGCTAAAGCCATTGCGTACATCCTTAGATCATGTGTTGGTCAAGCCACCGGGCACAGCGCGGAAGGCTCGATATTCAACGTCACTCGGCGGCCGTCAGGGTGCAGATCATCCGCGCTGCGGTTGAGTACGTCGACCACCAATTCCACACCGCGCGCCTGCACGCGGTAGCGAATGACGTTGCCCAGCAGGCTGTGACTGCGTACTTCGCCTTCCAGTTCGCCGGTCAGGCTCAGTTGGATGGATTCCGGGCGAATGGCGATGCGGCCGCTGATAGGGCGTTGCATCAGGCGGCTGGCGTCGTCGGCATCCAGCAGGTTGTAGTTGCCGATGAAACCGGCGGCGAACACATCCACTGGCGCGGTATACAGCGTTTCGGCATCGCCGCTCTGCACGATACGGCCCTGGTTCATCAGGAAGATACGGTCCGACAGGGTCAGCGCTTCTTCCTGATCGTGAGTCACGAAGATGGTGGTCAGGCCCAGCTCGCGCTGGATCGCCCGGATCTGCTCGCGCAGGTGTTTGCGAATTCGTGCATCCAGTGCCGACAGCGGTTCATCCAGCAGCAACAGGCGTGGGCGGGTGACCAGCGAGCGGGCCAGGGCGACGCGCTGGCACTGGCCGCCGGACATCTGGTGAGGATAGCGTTTGGCGTAGTCCTGCAACTCGACCAGCTTGAGAATCTCGGCCACGCGTTTCTGACTTTCGTCCGGGCCGACCTTCTGCATGCGCAGGCCAAAGGCGACGTTCTGCTCCACCGTCATGTTGGGAAACAGCGCGTAGCTCTGGAACACCATGCCGATGTTGCGCTTCTGCGGCGTCAGCGGCACCAGGTCCTGACCGTCGAGCACAATGCTGCCGCTGTTGACCGAGGTCAGGCCCGCGATGCAGCGCAGCAGGGTGGATTTGCCACAACCGGAGGGGCCGAGCAGGGTGACGAATTCGCCCTTATCGATGGTGCAGTTGATGTCGCTGAACACCGCCGTGCTGGCGTAGCTCTTCTGCAGGTTTTCAATGCTGACAAAACTCATCTCAGTCTTTGTCCTTGTTCAGTCGATTGGCGGCCCAGGTCAGCACCAGCACGAAGAGGAAGTAGGAAATCACCAGTGCGCTGTTGAAGTGGCCACTGCTGTTGCGCATGTTGTTGAGGTAGACCTGCAGGGTTTCGTAACGCGTGCCGACCAGCAGGTTGGCGAACACGAACTCGCCGAACAGGAACGAGAACGACAGCAGCAAGGCAATCATCAGGCCCTTGCGCAGGTTCGGCAGCACCACCAGGAACGCGGCCTGCCAGGTGCTGGCACCCAACAGTTGGGCGCTGTCCATCAGGTCGGTCAGGTTGATGGCTTGCAGGTTGTTGGTGATGGCGCGGTACATGAACGGCAGCGCGACTGTGAAGTAACAGCCGATCAGAATCCACGGTGTACCGACCATCGCCATCGGACCTGAGCCATAGAGCTGCAGCAGCCCCACCGACGACACCACAGGCGGCACGGCGAAAGGCAACAGGATCAGGATGTTCATCAGCCCGTCGAGGCGGGGGAAGTGATAATGAACCACGAACAGCAGCGGCAGAATCAGTACCACCGACAGGATCAGGGCCCCCACACAGACCAGCAGCGACTGACCGAATGCCGCCAGAAAACGCGGGTCGCTCCACAGCGCCACGTACCACTTGAAAGTCAGGCCGCTGGGCAGAATAGTTGCCGACCAACTCGTCGATATCGAATACACAAAGGTGCCGGCCAAGGGCAGCAGCAGGGTCAGGAACAGCAGGCACACCACGGTCTTGTGGTAGAGGCCGGCAGGTCCTTTTTCAACGCGCGACATGGTAGCTCCTTTTCAACAGCCACTGATGGATCACGGTCACCAGGGTCATGAGCCCTACCAGAATCATTGCCAGCGCACTGGCCATGTTCGGATCGAGTGTGATGTCGCCAGCCACCATCGCGGCGATTCGGATCGGCAGAACGTTGAAGTTGCCGGTGGTCAGCGCGTAGACCGTGGCGTACGCGCCCAGCGCATTGGCCAACAGAATGACGAACGTGCCCAGCAGCGCAGGCGTCAACACCGGGATACCGATGTAGCGCCAGAACTGGAAGCTACTGGCACCCAGCAGCGCAGCGGACTCATTCCAGTCCTCGCGCACGGCATCGAACGCCGGGTACAGCAGCAGAACGCCGAGGGGAATCTGGAAGTAGGTGTAGAGGATGATCAGCCCGGTCTTGGAGTACAGATTGAAGTCATCGATGATGCCCGCGTCTTTCAGAATCAGGGTCAGCGCGCCATTGAAGCCCAGCAGGATGATGAACGCGAACGCCAGCGGCACGCCGGCGAAGTTGCTGGTCATGTTGGCGAACGAATTGACGAAATCCCGCAGCCGCGAATCCACCTTGCGCAGCGAATACGCCCCCAGGATGGAAATCAGAATCCCGAACAGGCTCGACCAGAAACTGATCTCCAGGCTGAACTGCATAGCCTGACGATAGAAACGTGAATTGAAGGCCTTGCTGAAGTTCTCCAGGCCCCAACCGCTGTCGCTCTGCACACTGTGGATTGCCACCCAGAACAGCGGAGCGATTTGGAACACGATGAAGAACAGTGCGAACGGCACCAGGCACAACAGCGCCAGCCATTTGCCGCGGGTAAAGGTGGTCAATTGAGGATCTCCCGGCACACGGGTTTGTCGTGGGGCACGCCGAGCAGTTCGCAGAGGGTGCCGCACAGGTCGGTCTGGCGCGGTCTGGCGTCAGGGTCGAGGCTGAACGCATCGCCCAGCACGAACAAGGGCACTTCGCGTTCCTCAGGCAGCAGGCCATTGTGCGAGCGGTCGTTGTTCATGCCGTGGTCGGCGGTGACCAACACCTGATAGCCCGCATCCAGCCAGCCCTGCAGGTAATCAGCCAGGATGATGTCGGCGCTGCGTGCGCTGTTGCGGTATTGCGGGGTGTCGAGGCCGTGCTTGTGCCCGGCGTCGTCGATGTTCATGGGGTGAATCAACAGAAAGTTCGGCGCGTGTTTCAAGCGCAGGCTTTCAGCGTCGGCGAACAGGTGCGAGTCGGGGTAGTGATCGGCCCAGTAGAACAGCCCATGCTGGATCGGCAGTTCCGGCGCGTCGGTATGACGGTCGCGGGCGGCGTTGAACGGCGTTCGGTTGTACAACTCACTGAACCAGTGGTAGGCGGCGGCGGCCGTGCTCAATCCGGCATCGCGGGCGTAATGAAACACGCTGCGTTCACGAGACAGGCGCGAAACGTTGTTGTGCACGATGCCACTGTCGATGGGCGCGACGCCGGTCAGAATGCATTCGTACAGGGGGCGCGACAGCGCTGGAAGCTCGCATTCCAGCTTGTACAGCGCTGCGCGTCCGGCGGCGTGCCAGGCCTGAAGATGGCCCATCGCATCGCGAGCCACTTCATGGTTGAGGCCGTCGAGCACGACAAGAATGACGTTGTGTTTCATGGGCGACTCGCTTGCACGAAGGTAAGTCGGAATCAGGCGCGGGCGAGGGGGCTCGCCCGGCTGTGAGGTGCGACCTCATCCGTGAGTCGCGTGGCGGATCAGTTCATCTCGATGATGACCTGCTCGTTCCACTTCTGAGGCAGCGACTTGGAGGTTCTTTCCCAGGCTTCGGCGTCCTTGATCGGCGTCACGTTTTTGTACTGCTCGTTGGGCAGCAGCTTGGCTTTCACGTCTTCCGGCAAGGTGACGTGCTCGGCACGAATCGGGCGTGCGTTGCCTTTGGCCAACTGAATCTGGCCCGCGTCGCTGAAGACATATTCGCGCGCCAGTTTGGCCGCGTTCGGGTGCTTGGCGTATTTGTTGATGATGGTGGTGTAGCCGGAGATGACCGAGCCGTCCGATGGGATCAGCACCACGTAATCATCGGGTTTGGTCATCTTGGCGCGATAGTTCAGGCCATTGAAGTCCCAGACCACACCCACTTCGACTTCACCCTTTTCGATGGTCTGAATGGTTGGGTTGGCCAGCGACAGACGTTTTTGTTTGGCCAGTTCAGTGAACAGTTGCAGGCCGGGCTCGATATTCTTTTCGTCGCCTTTCATGGCGAAGGCAGCAGCCAGCACGCCGTTGGAGGCCTGAGCCGCCGAGCTTACGTCACCGATGGACACCTTGTATTTACCGGTTTTCAGGTCGGCCCAGGTTTTCGGGATTTCAGATCCGTGCAGCAGATTCTTGTTCACGATGAACGCGATGGTGCCGGTGTAGGCCAGTGCCCAGTGACCGTCCGTGTCCTTGGCCCAGTCTGGAATCTGCGCCCAGGTGCTTGGCTTGTAGGGCTGAGTGACGCCCTTGGCAACGGCGATGGGACCGAAGGCTGCGCCGACGTCACCGATGTCGCCGCTGGCGTTGTCTTTTTCCGCATCGAACTTGGCCACTTCCTGCGCCGAGCTCATGTCGGTGTCGGTGTGTTTAAGACCGTACTTGGCTTCCAGATCGGTCCAGATGCCGCCCCAGTTCGCCCAGTCATCCGGCATGCCGAGGCTGTTGATGGCGCCTTCAGCCTTGGCTGCGGCTTCGAGTGTCTTAAGGTCCGTGTCCGCAGCCATAACGGACGCGCTCATGGCGATGGCCGAGCCGAGGAGTGATGCCAACAAAAAATGTTTCATTCGAAGCTCCTAGTGCACTTCTTTAGCTGAAGTGTTCGTTGCGGATGATGTGGTCTAGATCAGCAATACCTGAGCCAAGTTAGGCCTGTTGCATGACATTTTCGTGTCGGGCAACACGGTTGATTCCACATTGCCTGCATTTGGGCAGTGCCTGGCGCTAAGCGTAGACCAGACTCAAAGGCTTGCCGTTCAAGGGCTTGAGGGCTGTTTGCGCGTCGGTTGGCATGGATCATGAAGCGCAGTGTCACAGGACGGTCACAGACCCGGCCTAGGCTTGCTAAAACACGATTGATGACGACGACAGGGGTAAAAGCGTGCCCCATGACAGGGCTGGTCTAGTCCAGACAGGTAGCCAATGCGCGACGATGTGCCACGAGCGGTAACAACCATCTGCAACGCCTTGCAGGAGCAGATCGAGCATGGCTTGTTGACACCTGGCAGCAAGCTGCCTGCCGAGCGCAAGCTCAGCGAGGTGTTCGATACCACGCGCATTACCTTGCGCGAGGCCCTCGTGCAGCTCGAAGCACAGGGGTTGGTGTACCGCGAGGAGCGCCGCGGCTGGTTCATTTCACCGCCGCGCCTGGCTTATGACCTGATTCGTCGTAGTCACTTCCACGCAATGGTTTCGGCACAGGGGCGAATTGCGCAGACGCAGGTGTTGTCGGCCCGCTTGCAGCCTGCGTCGGCAACCATCTGCGAAATGCTTGAGTTGCCTGCGTTGTCCAGTGTGATTCAGATATGCCGCGCACGGCGCATCGACCAGCGGCTGGTGCTGTACGTCGAGCATTATCTGAAACCGGAATTCTTTCCGCGGATTCTGGATTTCGATATGGAGCAGTCACTGACCGAGCTGTACGCCAGGCAGTATGACCTTCGCTACGGGCAGGTTCGTTTCGAGATGGTGCCGACCGCTCTGCATGCCGAAGCGGCAGCGGCCTTGAAGGTTTCGACAGGCAGCCCTGGCTTGCGCATTGCCCGGATCAATTACGATCAGCGAGGCCGTCTGATCGATTGTGATCTTGAGTACTGGCGTCACGATGCGATTCACGTGAGCGCGATGGTGCAGGACATCTGAGGCAAACCGAGCGTTCGCGGGCCGTTTGTAACCCGCGAACGTCATGCCGGGCGTTACGGCAACTCGTGGCTCTCGTAAAACGCGGTGAGTACCTTGACCAGATGTGCCAGATCGTGACTGCCCGCCAGCTCGCGAATCGAGTGCATGGCAAACGTCGGCAAGCCGATGTCGACGGTGCGGATGCCCAGATGACTGGCAGTGATCGGCCCGATGGTCGAACCGCAGGCCATGTCGCTGCGCACCACGAAACTCTGCACCGGCACTTCTTCGGCCATGCACAGATGACGGAAGAACCCTGCGGTTTCGCTGTTGGTGGCGTAACGCTGGTTGCTGTTGACCTTGATCACCGGGCCTGCATTGAGCTTCGGTCCGTGGTTGGCGTCGTGTTTCTCAGCGTAGTTGGGGTGAATGCCGTGGGCGTTGTCAGCCGAAATCAGCAGCGATTTCTGGACGGTGCGCACGTAGTCTTCGCTGCTCGGCAGCAGGCGCTGAACGATCTGCTCCAGCATCGCACTGTCCGCACCGCAGGCCGAAGTCGAGCCGACTTCTTCGTGATCGGTGCACACCAGCAGCGCTGTTTCGTCGCTGTCGCTGTTGAGCAGCGCTTGCAGCCCGGCGAAGCAGGACAGCAGGTTGTCCAGGCGCGCACCGGCCAGGAAATCGCCATTCAGGCCGACCACCGCAGCACTTTGGGTGTCGTAGAAGCTCAACTCGTAATCCAGCACCACGTCGGCGTTCAGGCCGTGCTCGCGGGCCAGTTGATCGGTCAGCAGGGCGCGGAAGTCGGCACGTTCGTCACCGGCCACTTGGGCCAGGATCGGCGGCAGCTCGTTCTGGGCATTGATCGCCCAGCCTTCGTTGGCGGTGCGGTTCAAGTGGATCGCCAGGTTGGGAATGATCGCGATCGGCAGCTTGAAGTCGATCAACTGACTCTCGACCTTGCCGTCACGGCGGAAGGTGACCCGACCGGCCAGCGACAGGTCGCGGTCGAACCAGGGGGCCAACAGTGCGCCGCCGTACACCTCGACGCCCAACTGCCAGAAACCCTGGCGTTGCAGCTCGGGTTGCGGCTTGACTCGCAGGCAAGGGCTGTCGGTGTGCGCGCCGACCATGCGGATACCGCCGGTCAGTGGCGACTGGCGGCCCATGCGAAAGGCGACGATGGAGGAGTCATTGCGCGTGACGTAATAGCGGCCACCGGTTTCGATGAACCAGGTGTCGCGCTCGTCCAGACGCTGGAAACCCGCTGCTTCGAGGTGTTGCACAAGGGTGGCGGTGGCATGGAACGGTGTAGGAGAGGCCTTGAGGAAATCGATCAGGCCTTTATTCAACTCTTCGCGCATAAATAGCTCCAGACAGCAATGCCGCGAGTTTACCGCATTGGCCGTGAACTCTGTATGTGGGAAGCACCGCTATCGTTGGCAGTCATACAAAATCGCGGCAAGGCGTCTCTTATCAAGCAACGCCTAAATTCCTGAATGAAAGCGGTTTTTATGGGAGCGGACTTGTCCGCGAAGAGGGGGCAGCCGATGAATGTTCAGCGGCTGAAATGCAGCATTCGCGGACAGGTCCGCGCCCACGACTGGCCATGTTTGCGGCGCTACAGCGCCACGTCGAAGGCGTGATGAAGCCTCCCACAAAAACCGTGCTTAATTCAGGAAACCCAGTGTTTGACAGGCAGGCGCGTTTCTACGGTCGTTGCCGTCAAAACGGAGCAGGGCACTTGAAGGTCAATCGCTCACCGCTTACGGGATGCGTGAAGCTCAGCATGCTGGCGTGCAGACACAGGCGCGGATAGGCCGCCAGCGCCTCGGGATGGGCGTACAGCCCGTCGCCCAGCAGGGGATGCCCGATGGACAGCATGTGTACGCGCAACTGATGAGAGCGGCCGGTGATCGGCGTCAGTTCGACCCGGCAATGCGTGTCGTAGCGTTCGAGGATCTTCCAGAAGGTCAGTGCATGTTTGCCTGCCTCGTGGTCCACCACGTGACGCGGTTTGGTGGGCGGGTCGTAACGCAATGGCAGATCGATACTGCCGCTGTCCAGCGCGGGCTGGCCCCAGCACAACGCGGTGTAGGCCTTTTCGGTTTCGCGGTCATGAAACTGACGCGACAGTTCGCGATGAGTGTCGGCATCGCGAGCCAGCAAAATGATGCCCGAGGTTTCCCAGTCCAGACGATGGACAATGCGGGCTTCGGGGTAGCCGTTTTCCTGCAGGCGGGTGATCAGGCAGTCCTTGTTGTCGTCGGCACGACCAGGAACGGAGAGCAGCAAGGTAGGCTTATCGATCACCAGAACGGCAGCGTCCTGATGAATGATTCGGATGTTCGACAACGGCATGCAACGGCCTCGAAACGCGAGAAACGCCAACAGCGGTAAAGGCGCTGCCTCACGGTGAGGGCGCCGATACCGCTGCAAGCGACTGCCTGATCAGCGATCTGGCAGAGTGATATTGAGTTCCAGAATCGAACAGCTGCCCTGGTTTTCCAGAGCGACCTGCACCTGATCGGACTCGATATTGACGTATTTACGGATCACTTCCACCAGTTCTTTCTGCAAGGCAGGAAGGTAGTCGGGTGTACTCCGTTGGCCACGTTCGTGCGCAACGATGATCTGCAGACGCTCTTTCGCTACCGAGGCCGTAGTTTCTTTTTTGCGGTCACGAAAGAAGTCAAAAATGTTCATTAATTGCTCCCGAACAGGCGTTCAAACAATCCTTTCTTCTTCAAATCCAGGAACCGGTGTTCAACAGTTTTGCCCAGTAGACGGTCAACGGCATCGCTGTAAGCCTGGCCTGCATCGCTCTGGTCATCGAGGATCACTGGCACGCCCTGGTTCGAGGCTTTGAGTACCGCTTGCGACTCGGGAATGACACCCAGCAGCGTAACCGCCAGGATTTCCTTGACGTCTTCAACGCCGAGCATTTCGCCCTTGCTGACACGCTCAGGGTTGTAGCGGGTCAACAGCAGGTGTTCCTTGATCGGGTCTTCGCCATTTTCGGCGCGACGGGATTTGCTGGCCAACAGGCCCAGCATACGATCAGAGTCGCGTACCGACGAGACTTCAGGGTTGGTCACGACGATGGCTTCGTCGGCGAAGTACATCGCCAGGTGCGCGCCGGTTTCAATGCCTGCAGGTGAATCGCAGACGATGAATTCGAACGATTCCTTGAGTTCCATCAGGACTCTTTCGACGCCTTCCTTGGTCAGGGCTTCCTTGTCACGGGTCTGGCTGGCTGCTAGTACGAACAGCCCTTCGATCTTCTTGTCCTTGATCAAGGCCTGCTGCAGATTGGCCTCGCCATTGACCACGTTGACGAAATCGTACACGACGCGACGTTCACAACCCATGATCAGGTCGAGGTTACGCAGGCCGACGTCGAAGTCGACGATGACAGTCTTGTGGCCGCGCAGTGCGAGGCCTGTACCGATAGCGGCGCTGGTGGTGGTCTTGCCCACACCACCCTTGCCGGATGTAACAACGAGAATCTTGGCCAAGGTGAATCACCCCTAGAGGAAAAGGACTTTAGGTCCCTGAAGAGCATCCCTTGACGCGGCGTTAGTCGAAGAATTATGGAAATCTTGTGGCCTGATCCTGGAAAGAGAGCTCCACGCTACCACTTTCGAGTCAAATACCGGCTGAGAAGCAGAGCTGCTCAGGATTTCCTACAACCTTTGCTACGTTTTCGCGACGAATCAGAGATGCTTTGAAAATTGCGGCAGTATCCGTTAAAGCCGAATGATGTTCAACACATCGCCTGACAGGCTGACCTGGACCGGCGAGCCCCAGAGTGGGTCCCTGCGCAGGTCTTCGGAGACCTTGTATTGCCCGGCGATGGAAATCAGCTCAGCGCTCAGTTGCTGGCAGAAAATGCGTGCCTTGGTGTCGCCCTTGATGCCTGCCAACGCTCTGCCGCGCATTGGGCCGTACACATGGATGTTTCCATCGGCAAGAAGTTCCGCACCCGGACTGACCGGGGCCACGACCACCAGATCGCCACCTTGGGCGTAAATCTGCTGTCCGCCGCGCACTGGCGCAGTGATCACGCGGGTCGGTTTGATGGTCGGCTCGGGCGGTTTGTCGGAAATCTTTTTTGGTGCTTCGGCTTCGACAGGGTCCAGCACGCGTTCACGGGCGCCGGACGGCGGCAGCACCGGCAGGTCGACGGCGATGGCCGCTGCAATGTCTTCGATGCGGTTGGCGCGGATCGCCAGGGTTCGCAAACCGTGTTGGCGGCAGATGCGCACCAGACCCGGCAGGTCTACCGAGCCTTCGTTGGGCGCAAGTTTGTCCAGTGCCAGGATCAGCGGGGTGTTGCTGAAGAAATTGGGCGCCTGTGCGACTTTTGCCGCCAACTGCCGGTCAAGCGCTTCAAGATTGGTCCGGGCCAGCTCCATCACCGTGATGGCAAGCATGCTGCCCTTGAGCTGGAATACAGGTTCTTGGTTTTGCGATTCAATCTGGCTCATGGTCGGCTTACACAACAGCTTGTCGCTAAAAGTGCCGAGACTTATAACGAGAACGCCCGCAGGCCGCAAGCCGGTCGAACCGATGTAGAATGCGCGGCCTTTGTTCTGACGGAAGCCCAAATGGATCGCCCGCGCTTTAACGCCCGTTTCCTTCACCCTCGTTTCTGGCCGCTATGGCTGGGGCTGGGGCTTCTGTGGCTGATCGTGCAACTGCCGTTTCGCGTGCTGCTGGTCATCGGTCGGCTCTTGGGCGCGGTCATGTACAGGGTCGCCACTGATCGAAAATATATTGCCTCGCGCAATCTGGAGCTGTGTTTCCCGCACCTGTCCGCTGCCGAGCGCAAGCGATTGCTCAAGGAAAACTTCGCCTCGACCGGCATCGCTTTCTTTGAAATGGCCATGAGTTGGTGGTGGACGAAACAACGGCTGGCAAAGCTGGCCCACATCGAAGGCCTGGAGCATTTGCAGAACGCCCAACAGAAGGGTGAGGGCGTGATTTTGATGGCCCTGCATTTCACGACACTGGAAATCGGTGCGGCGTTGCTCGGTCAGCAACACACCATTGACGGCATGTACCGCGAACACCGTAACGCGCTGTTCGACTTCGTCCAGCGGCGCGGTCGCGAGCGTCATAACCTCGACTCGCTGGCTGTGGAGCGTGAAGACGTGCGCGGCATGCTCAAGCTGCTGCGCGCCGGGCGGGCGATCTGGTATGCGCCGGATCAGGACTACGGCGCCAAGCAGAGCGTGTTCGTGCCGCTGTTTGGCATCCAGGCGGCGACTGTGACGGCGACCAGCAAGTTCGCCAAGCTGGGCCGCGCTCAGGTGGTACCGTTTACCCAGCAGCGTCTGGCGGACGGCAGCGGCTATCGGCTGGTGATCCATCCGCCAATGCAACACTTTCCGGGCGAGAGCGACGAAGCGGATTGCCTGCGGATCAATCAATGGGTAGAACGTGCCATCACGCAGTGCCCGTCGCAATATCTTTGGGCCCATCGGCGCTTCAAAAGTCGACCCGCCGGTGAACCGAAGCTATACAGGAAGCATAAATAAAAAGCGTCGTTGATCACCGAGGTCAGTTGTAGATGCCAGAATCCGCCGTAGCGACTCCTGTTTCACACGATGTCGAGCCCGTCACCGGGCTCATTCTTTCAGGCGGCGGTGCCCGCGCTGCTTATCAGGTGGGGGTTCTGGCAGGGATTGCCGACCTGCTGCCACCGGGCTCTCCCAATCCTTTTCCCGTTATCGTCGGTACGTCGGCAGGCGCGATCAATGCCGTGAAGCTGGCCAGCGGCGCGCTGCACTTTCGGATCGCCATCCATCAGTTGACCGAGTTCTGGCAGTCTTTCCGCAGTCACCAAGTGCTGCGCAGCGACTGGCCGGGCGTCATTCGTCAGGCCGGGCGGTTCTTCGGGCGCAGCATGACCGGGCTTGGCCGCAATATTCCCGTCGCGCTGCTCAATAGCTCGCCCTTGCGCGATCTGTTGACCGAGCGGCTGGACCTGAGCGGGATCGATGCTGCCATCGAAGCGCATCACTTGCGTGCGGTCGCGGTGACGGCGTTCGGGTACGAATCAGGGCAAGCGGTCACGTTCTATCAGGGGCGTGGCACCATCGAGCCGTGGCTGCGTCACCGGCGTATAGGCAAGCCCACTCAGCTGTCGGTGGAGCATCTGCTGGCCAGCTCTGCCATTCCACTGCTGTTCGCGCCGATCAAGCTTGAGGATGAGTATTTCGGTGATGGGGCCGTGCGTCAGTCGGCGCCGATCAGCCCCGCGCTGCACTTGGGCGCCAATCGCGTGTTGGTGGTCGGGGTGAGTGGCAATCCACGGGGTCTGCAACCCAAAAAACCGGTGGCTCGTCCTGCCACTGGAGCCCAGCCCAGCCTGGCGCAGATCAGCGGCCACATGCTCAACAGCACTTTCATCGACAACCTGGAGAGCGACATTGAACTGCTTGAGCGCTTGAACATGGCCAGCGCGCTGTTACCGGACGAGCAGTCGCGGTCCCAGCCAGGATTGGCGCCGGTGGACGTGCTGGTCATTTCCCCGAGTCAGCCGCTGGACGAGATCGCCGCCCGCCACCGCCGCGAGCTGCCGCCTGCACTGCGCACCTTTCTGCGCGGTCCGGGAGCCACCAAGACCAGCGGGGCCAGTGTGCTGAGCTACCTGCTGTTCGAATCAGGCTATTGCAGCGAGCTGATCGAACTGGGGCGGCACGATGCGATTGCCCAGGGCGCGGAGTTGAAGCGGTTTCTGGGGTTGCCTTAGGGAGGGGGGCTCGCAAAGCAAGCCCATCGCTGACACCGCCGTGTCTCACCGGGAGCATAGGGCCGTGAGAGGCGGCATGTGCCATGAAACCGCAGCCTTTCATTCACGCGGTCAGGCGATCATCCCGAAAATCACGAAGTGCCTGTTCGATTTCCTCTCGGGTATTCATCACGAACGGGCCGTACTGCACGATGGGTTCACGCAGCGGTTTGCCCGCGATCAGCAACACGCGTGCGCCGTTTGCGCTGGCGATCCGAAGATCGCCTTCATCGCTCAGCCTCACCATGTGGCTGCTGGCGATGGTCTGCGCGCAACCCTCCACTTCAAGGCTGCCTTCATACACATATAGCAAGGCGCGATGGCCTTGAGGGATGCGCGGGCTGACGTGGCTGCCAGCTGGCATATGGAAGTCGAAATACAACGGCTCGGTATCGGGACGCTCTACGGCGCCGATCCGTTGTGCATCGCCATCGTCGAACTGACCGGCGATCACAACCACGTCCACACCATCCCGAGTGGTCAGACGCGGGATGTTTTCCGGCTGAATGTCTTGATAGCTGGCATCGGCCAGTTTGTTTTTGCCTGGCAGGTTGAGCCACAGCTGAAAGCCGCGCATCACGCCTTCTTCCTGCTCGGGCATCTCGCTGTGAATGATGCCGCGTGCGGCCGTCATCCACTGCACGCCGCCGCCCTGCAACAAGCCCACATTGCCCATATGGTCTTCGTGGCGCATGCGGCCTTCGAGCATGTAGGTCACGGTTTCAAAACCACGATGCGGGTGCGGCGGAAAGCCTGCGATGTAATCGTCCGGCTTGTCCGAACCGAATTCGTCGAGCATCAGAAACGGGTCGAACTGCTCCACCCCCTGACCGCCGAACACACGTGTCAGGCGCACGCCAGCGCCGTCGGACGTAGGCTGACCCGCCTGAATCGACAGCACTTTACGAAATTGAGCCATTAAAAAGACACTCCTCATTGAGTCACAATGAGTCTATGGTATGCCTGTTATTTTGATCAGTGAATTTGAATACTAGGTCGAACCTATCGATTTTATAGATGTTGGCGTTGCGGCAGGGGTTCTCACTACGCCCTTGTTATATTCCACGGCGAGTCGCGACCAACAAAAAACGGCCAGCCCGATCACTCGGGCTGGCCGTTTTGGTGTGCAGCTCGCTTATTCGGCGATTTGAAGCTTGCGCGACTCGGTGTAGACGTAACGCACCTTCTCGTACTCGAACGGTGAATTCAGTTGCCCGTAGCGGAAGCTGGTCACGTAGCGCCTGTCGATAGCCCGCAGCAGCATGATCTCGGGGTGATCGCTGCTGACGTCGGCCACGTTGAGGAAGTTGATCTGCATTTCGGCGGCGAAGTCGAACACCAGGCCACCGGTGTCACGCAGGTTGGAAGGGCCGAGCAGCGGCAGCACCAGGTAAGGCCCTGCCGGCACGCCGTAGAAGCCCAGCGTCTGACCAAAGTCTTCGCTCTGACGAGGCAAGCCCATCATGGTGGCCGGGTCCCACAGACCGGCAATGCCGATGGTGGTGTTGAGCAGCAGGCGCCCGGTGGTTTCCATCGAACGTTGGCCTTTGAACTGCAGCAGGCTGTTCAGCAGGTTAGGCACATCGCCCAGGTTGCTGAAAAAGTTGCTCACGCCACTGCGTACGAAGCCGGGTGTGACATAGCGATAGCCGTTCACGACGGGCAGGAATACCCATTCGTCGAAACGGTAGTTGAAGTGATAAACCCGACGGTTCCACGATTCCAGCGGATCGAACACTTCAAGGGCGTTGATGGACGCTCGTTCGAATTCGCGTTGATCGAGGCCGGGGTTGAATTGCAGTGATTTCAACGGCTGAGTGAAGCCATCGGCGTCGGTCTGGCGAGCCACGGTCGCGGGGTGTTCGGCCTTGTTGGTGATGTCCGCGTCAGCCGCATGGGCAGTACCGGCACAAAGCAGGGCGGCAAGGAGTAAAAGACGTTTAGCCACGGAAAAACTCCAGCATGGCGTCGCTGTTGACGCGGTAATTGATGTTGCCGCAATGGCCACCGTACGGATAAACGGTCAGGCGATCGCCGAAAGTCTTGCGCAGAAAGCCCAGATCACCGGAGCCCAGGATCACGTCGTCTGCGTTGTGCATGACTGAAATCTTGCTGCTGCTGTGCAGGTAATCCTTGAGCGCATACAGGCTGACCTGATCGACCAGTTGCAGCAGGCTGCCGCCGTCGGTGCGTGCGCGCCACATCGGAATGACCTGTTCGGTCAGGTAGCAATCGAAATCACACTGCAAGGCACGCTTGAGAAACGGCGTCAGGCTGGTGCCTTCAGTGATCGGGAATTTCGGCGGCGTGATCAGGCCACGACGGTTGATCAGGTCGGACGTGAACGCAATGTCGGCCGACGAGAAGCGAAACGAGGTGCCGATCAGCATCGCCATCTGTTCATTGGTCAGGTGCTGTTTGGACTGCTGGAAGTCGAACAGCAAGGCATCGTTCAGGTCGATGTAGCCTTTCTGGCGGAAGTAACGCGTCAACTTGGCCAGTACCAGTTCGTAGAACGTGGTGGTGTTGTTGATGCCCTTGACGTTGGTCTGTACCAGTTTGTCGAGGTTGCTGATCGAGGTGTAGAGGTTGACCGGCGGATTGAGCAACAACACTTTCTTGAAGTTGAAGCTGCGACGGGTTTCATCCAGTTGGCTGACGAACGCGGCGTTGAGCGCGCCCAGGCTGTAGCCGGTCAGGTAATACTCTGTCACTGGAAGTTGCGCCTGCTGTGCGCGGATGGCTTGCATCACGCGGTACAGGTCTTCTGCGTCATCCTTGGAGATGCCAGGAGTCGCAAAGCGCGAAGCCGAACTCATGAAGTCGTAGCTGGTGGGCGACGACAACTGGACGACGTGGTAACCCGCGCCGTAATACAGTTTTTTCAGGAATTCGTTGATGGTGCTGTTATAGGGTGCGCCAGTGCCTGCAATCAGAAAGATCAGCGGGGCGGCGTGATCCTGCTTGGCGAGGCGATAGTGCAGCTTCTTCACGGCCCAGAAATTGTCGGGCAGGGTGAATTCGCGCTCGGGGTGCAGGTTGAGCGTGTAGATGTCCTGATCGATGTCTTCGTCGTCGGGCAGGTCGGGACGCAGGTCAGGAGGTGTGGTGGCAATGGTCGCTTCGAACGGATTAGTCAGCGGGTAGCCATAAGTGGCAGGGTCGACATTCGTCGCCAGAGCGGACGCACTTAAACACAGGCCACCGATAACGGTAGCGAAGCGCAGAAAACGGAGCATGACTAAATCCCTTGGGAAAGAAGTGCTGATGAGGTCTGCACGCTATGACCACTGACATGATGCCAAAGTGCCGCATTGCGGGTGCAAACCTTGTAAACCTGACGGAACAATACACGGTCTGTGGATTTTGCAATGCAGATCTGTGCGTTTTTTTCTACATGATGTGATTTTGCGGGCTTCAAGCGCGCAATTGCCCCTTCCCAGAGAGTCGGTCGGCATGTCAGGAACCGTGTTTGAGGGGTGTTTGGTGAAAAAGATTCGGCGTGGCGAAAAATAAAACCCGAACACCAGACAGCACAAAGGAGAGCCGGGGCTCTCCTTTTAATGTGTGTCGCATGCTCTTCTTATTGTTATGGCGAGGCCTGTTGTTGTTATTGGCGACCTCGCTTTTGCCGCGTTGCTTTAACCGCGTTTCAGGGCGACCCCCATCCGGGGTCAAGAGCAAACGTATTTTTTTGAGCGCTGATTCACTTTGACCACCTGTCTGCACAACGTCGTGGTCCAACCGGTTCTGGAGCTACCTTCAGGTAGTTTTATTGTTCTCTGTCCGATTGTGGGGCCTCAGTAGGCGAGGTCCCTGTAAAGCTGATCCACTCCAAAAAAATCTGTTAGCTGCGTCTCTGTCCGTGTTGTTCTTGTTATGTCAGAGCCGTTACGTCTTGTTCTTATTGGGATGCTGCACATTTCTTGTTTTTGTTGTGCCAGAGAGATAGCAGGAGCTGTGCCAACTTTTTAAAATCCTTTAAAAACAATGGCTTGAGAATTTTTAAGACTTCATCAGGCCTGGAAATCTTTCGGTAATGTTTCCGTGTTACCCGAATGCGGAATCCCAAGTGAGGTCGCGGTAACACATCCTAAGGTGTGCGTAGCGTGCGCCAAAGCCGGGCACGGTTCTGAGTTCCGTCCAGGCCCCTCCGTGAATACAAAGGCTGACCCAGCGCAACGCGTGTCAGTCCCGACATGCAAAAGACAGACGAAATAACGACCTGTTCACGCAGGGGGTGTCGCTGATGGCTGGGTGATGTCGTTTCCCGCTGTCCCGGTGTCGCAGGCAGATCATGTTCGATTAACGCGCAGGTTGATGATCAGCGTGGCGTTGCTGTGCGTGTCGATGCGCGCACGAACGATCAAAGCGTGCAGATCATGGCCTGCCCCGGAAACGGGCGTGCAGGTGGTCTGGAAAACAACGTTAACCGTGCCCGACAGCCGTCGGCGCAGGACTTGCTGGGGAAGTGACGATGAAGATGCGAAAAATCCTGGGGGCGGGTGCCGCTCTGGTACTGGCTGTCAGTTCCACGCTGGCCCTTGCTGAAACCAAGACGCTGACCATTGGCTACGTAGAAGGTTGGTCCGACAGTGTGGCCACCACGTTTGTGGCATCCGAAGTGCTCAAGCAGAAGCTGGGCTATGACGTCAAATTGCAGTCCGTCGCGGCCGGGATCATGTGGCAGGCCGTGGCCAGCGACAAGCTGGACATGATGTTGTCCGCCTGGCTGCCCGGCACGCACGGTGAGTACTACGCCAAGTACAAGGATCAGGTGGTCAACTACGGCCCTAACTTCAAGGACGCCAAGATCGGCCTGATCGTACCGGAATACGTGAAAGCCAAGACCATCGCCGACCTCAAGACCGATGATTCTTTCAAGAAAAAGATCACCGGTATCGACGCCGGGTCGGGGGTGATGATCAAGACCGATCAGGCCATTAAGGATTACGGTCTGGATGGCTACAAACTGCAGGCCAGTTCGGGTGCAGGCATGATTGCCGAGCTGACCCGGGCTGAAAAGCGCAATGAGTCCATTGCCGTGACCGGCTGGGTGCCGCACTGGATGTTCGCCAAATGGAAACTGCGTTTCCTGGAAGACCCGAAAGGCGTCTACGGCGCTGCTGAAACCGTCGATAACGTCGCAAGTCTGGGCCTTGAGAAAAAGGCACCTGACGTCGTGGCCTTCCTGAAAAAATTCCAGTGGGCGTCGAAAGATGAAATCGGCGAGGTCATGTTGGCCATTCAGGACGGTGCCAAGCCCGAAGCGGCTGCCAAGGACTGGGTCGCCAAGCACCCTGATCGCGTTGCTGCCTGGACGGCAAAATAACCGCTGAAGCGTCTGTTTCAAACCTTTCAAGGCCGTCTGGTGTTACCGCCAGACGGCCTTTTGTGTGTCTTGGGTTCATGTTTTCGCTGTGCGCACGCTGTGACGCTGCGCAATATCGGGCAGAGCCGCGAATCTACAACTAATGTCGTTCTAATACTAAGGTCGTCTGGAGTGCGAGCCGGACCTGACTAAAGTGGAATACGTGACATCTCATCTGTGCTGCGAGGACAAAAACAATGAACGACAGCATTTACCTCTCGATTCAAAACAGCCCGCGATTCAAGGAGCTGGTTTCAAAAAGAGAGCGTTTCGCCTGGATTCTCTCGGCGATCATGCTTGGGCTCTATGCCGCATTCATCCTGATGATTGCGTACGGTCCACATATCCTGGGTGCCAAACTGAGCGCGACCTCTTCCATTACCTGGGGAATGCCCATCGGGGTTGGCCTGATTGTCTCGGCATTCGTCCTGACGGCCATCTACGTGCGCCGTGCCAACGGTGAATTCGACGACCTGAACAATGCGATTCTCAAGGAGGCTCAGCAATGATCCGTCGTCTTTCACTGGCCCTCGGCCTCTCCGTCTGTGCGCCGGCCCTCATGGCGGCAGATGCCCTGACCGGGGCGGTACAGAAACAACCCCTGAACGTCTCGGCGATCGTGATGTTCCTCGCCTTTGTGGGCTTTACGCTCTACATCACGTACTGGGCCTCGAAGAAAAACAAGACAGCATCGGACTACTACTCGGCGGGTGGCAAGATCACCGGTTTTCAGAACGGTCTGGCCATCGCAGGCGACTACATGTCTGCGGCGTCCTTTCTGGGTATTTCCGCGCTGGTGTACACCTCCGGCTACGACGGCCTGATCTACTCGATCGGCTTCCTGGTGGGCTGGCCGATCATTCTGTTCCTGATCGCCGAGCGCCTGCGTAACCTGGGCAAGTACACCTTTGCCGACGTTGCGTCCTATCGCCTCAAGCAAAAAGAGATCCGTACCCTGTCGGCCTGCGGTTCGCTGGTCGTGGTTGCGTTCTACCTGATTGCTCAGATGGTCGGTGCCGGCAAGCTGATTCAGCTGCTGTTCGGTCTGGACTACACCGTGGCCGTGGTGCTGGTCGGTATCCTGATGTGCCTGTATGTGCTGTTCGGCGGCATGCTGGCCACCACCTGGGTGCAGATCATCAAGGCGGTGATGCTGCTGTCCGGTGCGTCGTTCATGGCGCTGATGGTCATGAAGCACGTCAACTTCGACTTCAACGTACTGTTCTCCGAAGCGATCAAGGTTCACCCTAAAGGTGAAGCGATCATGAGCCCTGGCGGTCTGGTGAAGGATCCGATCTCGGCGTTCTCGCTCGGCCTGGCGCTGATGTTTGGTACGGCTGGTCTGCCTCACATCCTGATGCGCTTCTTCACCGTGAGCGATGCCAAGGAAGCCCGCAAGTCGGTACTCTACGCGACCGGTTTCATCGGCTACTTCTACATCCTGACCTTCATCATCGGCTTTGGCGCGATCCTGCTGGTCAGCACCAACCCGATGTTCAAGGACGCGGCAGGTGCGCTGTTGGGCGGTAACAACATGGCGGCGGTTCACCTCGCCGACGCAGTAGGCGGCAGTCTGTTCCTGGGCTTTATCTCGGCGGTTGCGTTTGCCACCATCCTGGCGGTGGTTGCCGGTCTGACCCTGGCCGGTGCTTCGGCGGTGTCTCATGACCTGTACGCCAGTGTGATCAAGGCTGGCAAAGCCAACGAGAAGGATGAGATTCGCATCTCGAAGATCACCACCATCGCGCTGGCGGTCGTGGCGATCCTGTTGGGCATCGCCTTCGAAAGCCAGAACATTGCGTTCATGGTTGGCCTGGCATTCTCGGTTGCCGCGAGCTGCAACTTCCCGATCCTGCTGCTCTCCATGTACTGGAAGAACCTGACCACCCGTGGCGCCATGATCGGCGGCTGGATGGGGCTGATCAGTGCGGTCGTGCTGATGGTGCTGGGTCCGACCATCTGGGTGCAGATTCTGCACAACCCTAAAGCCATCTTCCCTTACGAATACCCGGCGTTGTTCTCCATCGCCATTGCATTCGTGGGCATCTGGTTCTTCTCCATCACCGACAAGTCGAAAGCGGCAGAGGGCGAGCGCGCCTTGTTCTTCCCGCAGTTCGTACGCTCGCAGACTGGCCTGGGTGCCAGCGGTGCGGTGTCACACTAAGCGGTAGGCATCATGAAAAAAGCAGCCTTTGGGCTGCTTTTTTTTGCGCAATAAAAAGCCCCGCTTGTAACAGCGGGGCTCTGGCGGGCAGCCGGGTTATATTCTGCCCAGCAGCACCAGAATCAGCAGGATCACCAGGATCGTACCGATCACGCCCGACGGACCGTAGCCCCAACTGCGCGAGTGCGGGAAGACCGGCAGACCGCCGACCAGCAGCAGAATCAGAACGATGATAAGAATAGTGCCGATGCCCATGACGTGAGTTCCTTCTTGTAATTCCAATTAGAATGTCTGCCGCTAATATCCTGGCTCTAAGGCCACGGGTTTTAGCTGCTTGAAACATCCGACTCTGGCGGTTCAGGAAAGGTTCGATCATGTTCGAATAAATTCTTACAATTTTATAAATCTATAAGAATCAAGCGGTTGTATTTTTTTATTGGAGGCGTTTCAACGGTGTTAGCACTCAACAAAGTATTAAAAAAGATTGAACTAACGGTGCACTGTTAGCTCGCTCCGTACGGAGAAGCCTGGAGGATATGAATGATTTACCGAGTGGCTGCCGATGCCGTAGTCCTGTTTCATTTTCTGTTCATCGTTTTCGTTCTGCTGGGCGGTTTACTGGTTTTGACCAGGCCTTGGATGGCCCTGATGCATGTGCCTGCGATGGTATGGGGCGCACTGGTCGAATTTCTGCATCTGTATTGCCCACTCACACCGCTGGAAAACGCTTTGCGCAATCGTGCGGGCGAGCAGGGGTACGACGGGGGATTTATCGAGCACTACCTCATTGCACTGATCTACCCGTCAGGGCTTACGCCGCAGATTCAGCTCTGGCTGGGCAGCATCGTTGTGCTGGTCAATGGGTCAATCTACGCCGTGTTGCTGGTTCGCGGGGTGCGCAGGTTGAAACGCGCATAGGCCTTGGGTTTGCTCCAGGCATTCAGCGTCTTGATGTTGAGGATGCGCGGCCCCGCCTGTGATTACACTCGGTCTATTCCTGCACATCACAAGGCATTCCGTTATGCAAAACCGCATCATGATTACTGGCGCCGGTTCGGGTCTGGGCCGTGAAATTGCAGTGCGCTGGGCGCGCGAGGGCTGGCGTCTGGCATTGTCGGACGTGAACGACGCCGGTTTGCAGGAAACGCTCGCCAAGGTGCGCGAAGCGGGCGGTGACGGTTTCGTGCAGCGGTGCGATGTGCGCGACTACAGCCAGCTCACCGCATTCGCTCAAGCCTGTGAGGAGCGTTTTGGCGGTATCGATATCATCGTCAACAACGCGGGCGTCGCCTCAGGCGGGTTCTTCAACGAGCTATCGCTGGAAGACTGGGACTGGCAGATCGCGATCAATCTGATGGGCGTGGTCAAAGGCTGCAAGGCCTTCCTGCCCTTGTTGCAAGTCAGCAAAGGGAAGATCATCAACATCGCCTCGATGGCCGCGCTGATGCAGGCGCCAGCCATGAGCAATTACAACGTGGCCAAGGCAGGTGTGGTGGCGCTGTCCGAAAGCCTGCTGGTGGAGTTGCGTGATCAGGAGGTGAGTGTGCATGTCGTCTGCCCGTCATTCTTCCAGACCAACCTGCTGGATTCCTTTCGCGGACCCACGCCCGCAATGAAAGCGCAGATCGGCAGACTGCTGGAAAAATCCCCGATCACGGCCAGTGATATCGCTGACCATATTTTCGAAGAGGTCGGTAAAGGCGAATTCATGATCCTGCCCCACGACGAGGGCAGGGCGGCCTGGGAATTGAAGCGCAAGCATCCGCAGGCAATGTACGATGAGATGACTGTCATGTGCGGGAAAATGCGCGCCAAGGCTCGACAGCCCAACTGACGCTCAGCGTCACATGAACGGGTCTGGGTTGACGCGGCTTTCAGTGCCGTCAATTCAGGCCTTTTAGAGCGAATTTTCCTACCCTTTTTGACTTGAAGTAGGACTTGTCTGTCGGCGCAATCCGAAGCAATTGAAGGGCGTTACTGATTTGCTATCACCGTATTGAAGCCCTCCACGCGTGGCTGCACCCTGATTCTTTTGTAACAACAAGAGAGTCGACACATGCTGGTACTGACGCGGGAAATTGGTGAAACCTTTTCAATCGGTGATGACATCACCGTTCATATCCTGAGTGTGAACGGCAATCAGGTCCGGCTGGGAATCGATGCGCCCAAAGACATCAAGATTCACCGTGCCGAAGTGTATCGGCGTATCGCCAACAAGCTCGCGGAGCAGCAGCCGGGATCGCCCGCTGCCTGAGCTTCAATCGAAGAATTCCTTGGGCACGTCATGCTTGAGCATCAACTGGCATTGCTGGCTTTCCAGGTCGAAAAAGATCACGGCCTGCCCTTTGGTCAATGCATGCCGTACGCGCAGAACGCGCGTCTGCAGCGGCGTGTCGTCGCCATTGTCGGTGCCCTCGCGCGTGACGAAGTCCTCGATCAGGCGGGTCAGGGTGTCGGGTTCAAGCTGGTCGTAAGGGATGAGCATGGCGGTTCTCGGGTCGATTGCCCACGATGATAGTGCGGTGACAGCGTGTGTCGCAATGTAGAGGGCCGGAACCCGATCGTTTCGATGCCCAGCGCTGCGCGTCATATGCATGTTTTGCAGCGGCTCATCAACGGTGGGAAGCAGCTCGCCGACGATGCGTTTTCAAAGGCACTTTATCAGTGACTGAGCTGACGCTATTTCCGGCAAACCGTGTCCCACGTAGCGCTCAGTCAGCAAACGACTTCGCTGCTGAGCGCGTTGGCGATAATAGAATCAAGGTTCCTCGCGATTCTGTCCGATCAGGCTGTCCACCGGCGGTACGCGGGTATCCGATTCCATTTGCGCGTCATGCTCGATCTGATGGCTGAACTGGTCCAATGAAGCCTGGGCCGGTTTGGCGTCGCTGGCAAAGACCGGCGGGCTGAGCATGTAGGCGCCCAACAGTTTGCTCAAGGCCGCAAGGCTGTCAATGTGGGTCCGCTCGTAGCCGTGGGTCGCATCACAGCCGAACGCCAGCAGGGCAGTGCGGATGTCATGGCCCGAAGTCACGGCGGAGTGCGCGTCACTGTAGTAGTAACGAAACAGGTCTCGGCGCACTGGCAGTTCGTTGTCCACACCCAGGCGCAGTAAGTGGCGCGACAAGTGATAGTCATAAGGCCCGCCAGAGTCCTGCATGGCCACGCTGACTGCGTGCTCGCTGGAGTGCTGGCCTGGTGCAACCGGTGCGATGTCGATACCGACGAACTCACTCACGTCCCACGGCAGCACGCCGGCAGCGCCCGTGCCGGTTTCTTCGGTGATGGTGAACAGCGGGTGGCAATCGATCAGCGGCTCTGCACCACTGTCGACGATGGATTTCAGCGCGGCCAGCAGCGCAGCGACACCCGCTTTGTCATCCAGGTGTCGGGCGCTGATGTGGCCACTCTCGGTGAACTCCGGCAACGGGTCGAAGGCCACGAAGTCACCGATGCCGATACCCAGCGATTCACAGTCGGCGCGGGTGGTGCAGTAAGCGTCCAGGCGCAATTCGACGTGGTCCCAACTGATCGGCATTTCATCGACAGCCGTATTGAACGCGTGACCGGAGGCCATCAGCGGCAAGACGCTGCCACGGATGATGCCGGTGTCGGTGAACACGCTGACGCGGCTGCCTTCGGCAAAGCGGCTCGACCAGCAGCCGACAGCTGCGAGGGCCAGGCGACCGTTGTCTTTGACCTCGCGAACGCTGGCACCAATGGTGTCCAGGTGCGCGGAGACGGCACGATCAGGCGAGTTTTGCTTGCCCTTGAGCGTTGCGCGAATGGTGCCACGGCGCGTCAGCTCGAACGGAATGCCTATTTCTTCCAGGCGTTCGGCGACGTAGCGCACGATGGTGTCGGTAAAGCCGGTCGGGCTTGGGATCGCGAGCATTTCCAACAGAACTTTCTGCAGGTACTTCAGATCCGGATCGGGGATGGTTGCAGGGGTCATGGAAGGCTCCTCTTGGGTGAAGCGGCAAGCACCGGACCGAGGCGACAATCGTATCGCCGCTTCGGTCCAGCGCCTGTAGCTGTCTAGGTGTGCGCAGGCAGGCTGTGCGGAAACAGCAGATCGACGAAGCGTTCGGCAGTGGGTTGAGGTTCGTGGTTGGCCAGTCCGGCGCGCTCGTTGGCTTCGATGAACACATACTCAGGCTGGTCGGCTGCCGGAACCATCAGGTCCAGGCCGACCACCGGGATATCCAGTGCGCGTGCGGCACGTACAGCGGCATCCACCAGCACCGGGTGAAGAATAGCCGTCACGTCTTCCAGGCAGCCGCCGGTGTGTAGGTTGGCGGTGCGGCGCACGGCCAGGCGCTCGTCCAGCGGCAGAACGCTGGCATAGTCGTACCCTGCTTCACGTACGGTGCGCTCGGTTTCTTCATCCATCGGGATGCGGCTTTCACCATCGGTCGCGGCTTCGCGACGTCGGCTCTGTGCCTCGATCAATTGCTTGATGGTATGTCGGCCGTCGCCAGTGATTTCGGCAGGTCGGCGTATGGCAGCGGCCACCACTTCAAAGCCGATCACGACAATGCGCAAGTCAAGGCCTTCGTGAAAGCTTTCCAGAATCACGCGGCTGTCGAACTGGCGAGCACGCTCGATAGCGTTCTGCACGTCTTCAGGGGTGCGCAGGTCAACGGCAACGCCTTGACCCTGCTCGCCATCCAGCGGCTTCACCACGACTTGTCCGTGTTGTTCCAGAAACGCGCGGTTCTGCTCTTCACTGCCAGCGCGTTGCTGGGCGGGCAGGCGTAAACCTGCGGCCTTGAGGGCTCGGTGCGTCAGGCTCTTGTCCTGACACAAGGTCATGCTCACCGCGCTGGTCAGATCACTCAGCGATTCGCGGCAGCGTATGCGGCGTCCGCCATAGCTGAGGGTGAACAGCCCTGCGTCTGCATCGTCGACCTGCACATCAATGCCGCGTCGATGGGCTTCTTCGACGATGATTCGCGCGTAGGGGTTGAACTCGGCCTGCGGTCCAGGACCGAGAAACAGGGCCTCGTTGATCCCGTTCTTGCGCTTGATGGCGAAGGTCTGCAGATTGCGAAAATTCAGCTTGGCGTAAAGCGCCTTGGCCTGTTCATTGTCGTGCAATACCGACAGATCGAGGTAGCTGAGGCCACGGCTCATGAAGTGCTCGACCAGATGCCGAACCAGCACTTCGCCGACACCTGGGCGGGTGCATTGGGGGTCAACCGCCAGGCACCACAGGCTGCTGCCTTTTTCGGGGTCGTTGAAAGCTTTCTGATGGTTGAGCCCCATGACGCTGCCGATGACCGTGTGGCTGCCTTCATCCTCTGCGACCCAATACACCGGGCCACCCTGGTGACGCGGGGTCAGCAATGATGGATCGATCGGCAACATGCCACGCGCCAGGTACAGGTTGTTGATGGCCTGCCAGTCGGCCTCGCTCTGGGCGCGACGAATGCGGTAGCCACGGAATACTCGTTGCGCCGGACGGTAATCGCTGAACCACAGACGCAAGGTGTCCGAGGGGTCCAAAAACAGCTGCTGCGGCGCTTGAGCCAACACTTGTTGTGGCGCTGCCACGTACAGCGCAATGTCCCGCTCGCCCGGTTTTTCGTGCAGCAGGTCCTGAGCCAGTGCGGCCGGATCAGGATAGGTGTGGCCTATCAACAGGCGCCCCCAGCCGCAGTGCAGCGCCAAGGGGTCGGTCTCCAGCGGGCTGCCGTCTTCGGCAAAGCGCGCTTGCAGACGTTCGTACGAGGGCGACTGTCGGCGCAACAGGCGTTGGCTGTAAGTCGTCGCGTTCTGTTTCATGGGGTTACAGTCCTTGTTCGCTGAGCCACAGGTTCAGCGCTGCCAGTTGCCACAACTTGGAGCCACGCAATGGCGTGAGCTGGCCCTCAGGGTTGGTCAGCAGCTTGTCGATCATGGCCGGATTGAAAAGGCCACGGTCCTGGCTTGAGTCGGTCAGCAATTCGCGAACCCAGTTCAAGGTATCGCCCTGCAAGTGCTTCAGGCCCGGTACTGGGAAATAGCCTTTCTTACGGTCGATCACTTCCGAAGGAATGACCATGCGCGCGGCTTCTTTCAGCACATGCTTGCCGCCGTCCGGCAGTTTGAACTTGCCGGGAATGCGAGCGGACAGTTCAACCAGGCGGTAATCCAGAAACGGCGTACGCGCTTCCAGGCCCCACGCCATCGTCATGTTGTCGACGCGCTTGACCGGGTCGTCCACCAGCATCACCGTGCTGTCCAGGCGAAGCGCCTTGTCGACCGCAGCGCTGGCGCCGGGTTGAGCAAAGTGATCGCGTACGAAGTCGCCAGCGGCGTCGTTGGCCGTCAGCCATTTAGGCTGCACGGTTTCGGCGTATTCGGCGTAGCTGCGGTCCACGAAGGCGTCGCGGTAGGCAGCGACCGGATCGCTCGCGCCATCGACCTGCGGGTACCAGTGATAACCGGCAAACAGCTCGTCCGCGCCCTGGCCGCTCTGAACCACTTTGCAGTGCTTGGACACTTCGCGGGACAACAGGTAAAAAGCGATGCAGTCGTGGCTGACCATCGGCTCGCTCATCGCCCGGAAGGCAGCAGGCAACTGCTCGATGATCTCGCTTTCCTGAATCCTCAGCTGATGGTGACGGGTGCCGTAATGCTTGGCGATCAGGTCTGAATACTGGAATTCGTCGCCACGTTCGCCGCCAGCGTCCTGGAAGCCGATGGAAAAGGTTGACAGGTCTTCAACGCCGACTTCGCGCAACAGACCGACCAGCATGCTGGAGTCTACGCCGCCTGACAGCAGCACGCCGACGTCTACCGCGGCACGTTGACGAATCGCCACGGCTTCGCGGGTACTGTCCAGAACGCGGTCGCGCCAGTCTTCCAGCGTGAGGTTTTTCTCGTCTTCATGAGGGCCGTAAGGCAACGTCCACCAGACTTTCTGCTCAACCTGACCACTGGCGTCGATGCGCATCCAGCTGGCCGGCGGCAGTTTTTCAACGCCTGCCAGCAGCGTGCGTGGCGCAGGTACGACGGCGTGGAAGTTCAGGTAGTGGTTAAGCGCAACCGGGTCGAGCAGCGGGCTGATGTCACCGCCTTTCAGCAACGCAGGCAGCGACGAGGCGAAGCGCAGGCGCTTGTCGGTTTTCGACAAGTACAGAGGCTTTACGCCCAGACGGTCACGGGCAATGAACAGACGCTTGCTGTCGCGCTCCCAGATGGCGAACGCGAACATGCCGTTGAGCTTGGGCAGCATGTCTGCGCCCCACGCGTGGTAGCCCTTGAGCAGCACTTCGGTGTCGCCGCCGGAGTGAAACGCATAGCCGAGGCTTTCAAGCTCGGCGCGCAGTTCCGGAAAGTTGTAGATCGCACCGTTGAAGGCCATTGACAGGCCCAGGTGGCTGTCGATCATCGGCTGCGCCGAGCCGTCCGACAGGTCCATGATTTTCAGTCGGCGATGACCAAGGGCAACTGGCCCTTGGCTGTGAAAACCCCACGCGTCCGGGCCGCGAGGCGCCAGCTCATGGGTAATGCGTTCAACAGCGGCCAGGTCCGCTGGTTGATGGTCGAAACGTAGTTCACCTGCTAATCCGCACATAAGTCCTTACCGGGTTTCCGTTGGGGAGGTGGCTGAGAAAGTGCAGCCACCCAGAAACTGACCCAATGCAAACGCGGTAGTTTTAGATCAAAAAGTTATAAGTTAGGACCTTAGCTGGTTGCGGCCATGTGCTTTCAGCCTTGATCGGGCAAGGGACAGAGGCAGCTCAATAGCCTGTCATCTCCAGATACCCCACGCCTTTTTGACTGCCGCTGAACGTGACCGGCCCCTCCCAATATGGAATGTTGGTGCCCATCCAGGCCTTGGCGTTGAGCGCTTCGCTGGTGATGTCCAGGTGCATGCCGGGGATCTTGATCGACCAGACCGTGGGCACTGAATGCTCGCCGATCTGGGTGATCTTGAGCGGTTCAAGGCTGATCTCGCTGGCGCTCAGTAATCGCGTGCTGCCATCGGCGCCAATCCAGTTGCCTGTGACGTAGGGCGCGCCTTCCTTGTGACGAATCCGGTACAGCATCAACCTGTCCCCGTTTGCCAGTTGCAGAGAGAACCAGTCCCAGCCGGTCTGGTTGGCGGTCAGTGGCTGGCTGCTCCATTCCCGGTCCAGCCAGGCGTTGCCTGCCACCTGATAGGTCTTGCCTTCTATGTCCACACTGCCTTGAGCGTTGAAAAACGGTTGGCTGTAGTAGTACGACGCCTGTCCAGCCTCGGATTTCTGGCTGTAGCCCTGATCGCCTTGTAGCACCACGGGTTTGCTCGACGTGAGGTGCAGGCGATAGCGGAAATCCTTGCCACTGGCTTTCAATTGCAGGCTGGCCAGAGGGTCTTCAGCGACGGTGTCACTGCTCAACGACCAGTCATCGATCCAGGCAGAGAAGGGCGCCGTGTTCACATTGGCCTGACCGACACCGCCCCGTGCGTAGCGCTCGGCCACGTAATGCCCGGTGGCCGAGGTGGCGGCGGCATGGCCCAGCCAGATCGTGCCGTCGTTCCACCCGCTGCCGGTCTGGATGCCGGGCTGCAAAGCGCTGCGAAACAAGGTCCATTGCACGCCGAACTGTCTGCCAGTGTCGTCCTTGAGCGTGGCCGTGATGTACCACCATTCGATCCGAAAGCCAGGGTGCTGTCCATGATCCTCTGGAAAGGAAAATACGCGCCCCGGCGTTACCTGCGTGTAGGCGTTCGCTGTGTCGCCCAGACCCGCGAAACCTTTGTCGGGCCGGGGTTTGTCATCGCAGGCGCTGAGCAGCAGGGCGGCGATCAGAAGCAGCCCTCTAATGTTCATGGGCAAACGTCCTCAGCAAGTCGCTCGGACGACTTCTATACAGCTTGAACATTGGCCAGGCCGACGCCAGCAAGGTCGCCAACAGGGCCAGTAGCATCAATTGCACCAGTTGCAGCGGGAAAACCCTCAACGGCAGTCGCCAGCCAAAGGCCTGCACGTTGATGACGGCATTCAGGCACCAGGCCAGCGCGATACCCAGCGGCAGTGCCAGCAGCAACGTCAGCACCGCCAGCATCCAGGTCTGGCCGAGGTTGAGCAGCATCAATTGTCTTCGTTTGACGCCCATCGCCCACAGCGGCGCGAGCTGGCCGATTCGACTTTGGCTCTGGGTCAACAGGCTGATGAACAGCGCCACTGCGGCCACGCCGAGTGTCAGGCTGTTGAGCGCCGCAGTGGCGGCGAAGGTTCGCTCGAACACCTGATTGGACCAGCGTTTGAGCTGGCTCTGATCGATGATGTGGTTGTCGTCCAGGGCAAACTGCTGTTGCAGGCCCGCAATCAGCGGCGCGATGTCGGCTTGGGCGATCCGAAGATTGAAACGTACAGGCGTCAGGTCGGGCCAATGGGCAAGCAGCTTTCCGGCGTTGACCAGTAAGTGCCCCTTGGGATTCCCGTAATCGGCATAAATGCCCACGATACGCACCGTCCACTGACCTGCGGGCACCGGGATGATCAGGCTGTCACCCAATCCCAGCTTGAGCCGGCGTGCCAATTGCTCGCTGAGCATGACAGTGTCCTGGCTGGCCAATTGGTCCCAGGGCTCGCTCGATGCATCGAGTAACTCCCAATGCTGGCGGTAGGTGCTGTGGTCGATCACGCCAAACAGGTCGGCTGGCCAGCCCTGCAACTGAACCGGCACTTGCCAGTTCGGTAACACGGCCTTGACCTCCTTCTGCTGGCTCAACCACGTCTGCAATGGCTCGGCTTGCGCGGGACTTTGCGGATTGATGTACAGCTCGGCGGTCAGGCGCTGCTCCAGCCAACTGCTGAAGGTTTCTCGAAAGCCGGAGGTCATGCTGCCTGCACCGATATTGGCCGCCATCGCCAGCAGCAACGCCATCAGCGCCAGGCTCAAGGCGGGCAGCTGTTGCCTGCAGTCGGCCACGAACCATTGCCCAGTAACCGAGTGAGTACGCGGGAGCATCGCCTTCAGCAACGTATCCAATAGCACCGGCAGTCCCAAGGCAGCGCCGAGCAGCAGTGCAGACACCATGACAAAACCTGCCAACAGGGAGTTGCCCAGTAGCAGCGTCGCTGCAGCCACGGCGGCGCAGGCCAACGCGATCCAGCCCTGACGCCGTAGCCAGCGTCCATGCTCTTGCTGCCATGCCTGGGCATCGGCCAGCGCCAGCAAGGGCAGGCGTGCCGCCCGTATCAGGCTGTTGGCACCGGCCAGCAGTGCGCCCAGCAGACTGACTCCTATCCCGCTGGCCCACCACCAGAGGCTCAGGTTCAGTTGCCCGGCGACTTCGGCGCCATACAGGCCGCGCAGGCTGGCTGCCACATCCGGCAACAGCAGGCTGGCCAACAGGTAACCGCTTATCACCCCGAGCACGCCGCCCAGCAGCGCCAACGCACCCAGTTCGACGCTCAACGTGGCAATCAGCAGGCGCGCAGTCACGCCGCAAGCCCGCAGATTACGCAACAGGCCGCGCCGCTGCTCCAAGGCCAGGCCGATGGCTGCGTGAACAATGAAAAGCCCAACGATGAATGACAACACGCCTAACGCATTCAGGTTCAGGTGAAAGCTTTCGGTCAGGCGCTCCAGATTGTTTTCTTCACCGCTTTTGATGATCACCAGCCGGTCGGCCAGCGCAGCGGGCAATGGGGGCATGTGCGCCGCAAAATCCTTGGGCAACAACAGGCGGGACAGTTGTTCGGAAGCAACCAGCAGGGGCTGAGCGAAGCCGATGTCGGTGAGCAGTAAACCGGGCGCCATGTCTGGCGTCGACCTCAAAGGCGGCAGTGGCGTGCCGTCCTCGGTAAGCGGTCGCTGACCTTCCTGCAGGTTCAACGCCTGTAGGGTTTGCGGGGCGATCCAGGTCCGGCCGGGCGGGGTGAGGAAGTCCACAACACGATCCGAATCCAGTGTCTGGCCTGCCAAAGAAGACCCGGCAGGCAGGGTGACGGGTTCGATGCCCATCAGTTGCAGGCGCCGATCTTCATGTCCTTTGAGCGTGACCCGCCCCTGCACCACGGGCGACACGGGCCAGCCTTCACGACGCAGTTGAATGAACAGATCCTGGGAAAACAACTTGCCGTCAGCGGCTTCGAGGCTGCTCTGCGGTTCGCCGCCGATCAATTGGCTGGCGCGCTGGTAACTTTCCCGTGCCTGACTGTTGAGCGCCTGGACGCCGGTCAGCAAGGCCGTCGCCAGCCACAGCCCGGTCAGGACGCTGAAGAACTGCACCGGGTGGCGGCGCCAGTGGCTGAGCAGGGCACGTAAGGTCCAGTAAAAGACTCGCACTTCAGCACTCACCTTCCGTCGCCAACTGGCCCAGGTGCAGCACCTGCTTACGCGCCAGTCTTGCGGCGATGCGCGGGCTGTGTGTGACCATCAACAGGGTGGTCGGGCTGTCATTGAGCAGATCCAGCAACAATTGCAGAACCTCGTCACTGGTGGTTTCGTCCAGGTTGCCGGTGGGCTCGTCAGCCAGCAGCAGGCCCGGCCGCGAGGCGAGGGCGCGACCGATGGCGACGCGTTGCTGTTGCCCACCGGACAGTTGCTCGGGATAGCGCTCCAGCATTGCGCCCAGCCCCAGACGCTCGACCAGGTGCGCTTGCCAGACAGGGTCGTGACGCCCGGCCAGGCGCGCTTGAAAGGCCAGGTTGTCCGCAACCTTGAGGCTGCCGATCAGGTTGAACTGTTGAAACACCAGGCCGATTTCAGTGCGCCGCCAGTTCGCCAGTTGGCTTTCGTTCATCCGGTCCAGACGCTGGCCTGCGATGTCGATGCTCCCTGAGTCGACCTGATCAAGCCCGGCGATCAGGTGCAGCAGTGTACTTTTGCCACTGCCGGATTCGCCCATCAGCGCGAGGCTGTCGCCACGTTCCATCTGCAAATCGACACCCCGCAATACCGCCAAAGGGCCTTGGGTGGTGGTGTAGCTTTTGAATACGTCTCGCACTTGCAACATGAGGGGCTCGACTGGCTGCGCTGATAGTCAAGGATAGCGGCTGAGCGAGCGTGCGTCGCCAATTGACGTGAGTCGAGCGCCTGGCTCAATGAATCCACAGTCTGTGCCAATTGGGACGCGGAGCGTCCCGGGCTGCTTGCCCACGCGGAGCGTGAGCACGATCAGTGGGATGACTGACCGTTTCTCAAGCCTGCATGCGCCTGTTTCACGCAGTCACACGAGCTATTTATTCTCGCCCCGAATCAACCCACGCAAGGCGAACCGGTTTGGGTGGCAGGCTTCGGCAACGCTGCGTGGTACGGGCAAGGGTTCGTTATCCAGCCACGCGGCGAGCAGTTCGGCGGACAGCGGGGCGGTGATCAGCCCGCGTGAGCCGTGGCCGCTGTTGATGTACAGACCGTGTAGCCAGGGGCAGGCGACGTCCGGCACCTGACGCGCATCCTTGGCGAGTGCAGCGTAAGCGTCTACAAACGCTTGCCGATCCGCCAGTGGGCCGACGATAGGCAGGTAATCCGGGCTGGTGCAGCGAAACGCGGCGCGACCCTGCAACTGTTCGGGTGGCAGTTCAGTTGCCGCCAGGCGTTTCACCAGATCGTGGGAAATATCCTCCAGCATCTGCAGATTGCCCAGATGATCTGCCAGGTTGGGCGTGAGATCGTCGTTGTCGAAGTCGAAACTGGCCCCCAGCGTGTGCTCGCCCAGCCGAGCCGGTGCCACGTAACCCTCAGCGCACACCACCGTGCTCAAGGCCTGGCTGGCTTGGGTTTCAGGCAGTCGGGTGATCTGTCCGCGAATGCGCTTGAGCGGCAAATCGGCGCTGTGGGCGAACTGCCTGATGTCGGCAGCGCCAGCCAGCACCACGACGCAGGCGCTGTCGATCAACCGTTCGGCGTCCCACGCCTGCCATTGCCCATCGACCTGAAGCAATTCAAGTGCTTCGTGATGAGCCATCAACCGAATGTTCGGATGCCCGGCCTGCAAGTCGCAGAGCGCAGGCGGATTCACCCAGCCGCCTTCCGGATAGAACAACCCGCCGCTGGCCAATGCAATGCCGCTGCGCGCCTGGGCTGCCGCCTGGTCCAGCAGGTGCAAAAGCGATTCAGGAAAGGCAGCGGCCAGTTGTGCCTGCCGCTTGGCCTCTTTGTCGTCGAAGGTCAACTGCAGCACGCCGCAGCCATCCCAGTCGGTGCCCCGTTGCAAGCGCTCGAGCAGTCGCCGGGTGTGCCCGAATCCGCTGAGGATCAGTTGGGATAACGCTGTTCCGTGAGCTGACAACTTGAGGTACAGCACGCCTTGCGGATTGCCCGATGCCTCCTGCGCAGGTGCTGCGTGGCGTTCCAGTAGACTCACCTGCCAGCCCCGGTTCGCCAGACTTTCAGCCGTGGCGCAACCGGCCAGCCCGGCACCGATCACCAGTGCCTTGCGCGCGCCGAGCAGGGCAGGCGGACGGGCAAACCAGGGCTTGACGGCAGGGGCGGGTACGGCGTCCTCCGGCCAGGCGATGAACGTGCCGCGCAGCACTTCCCATTTATGGCCGATGCCCGGCACGCGTTTCATCTTGAAGCCTGCGGCGTTCAGTGCGCGGCGCACCCAGCCGGTGCTGGTAAAGGTGCCGAGGGTGGTGGCGGTCGTCGACAGCCGTGCCAGCTCGGCAAATAATTCTGGCGTCCACATGTCGGGGTTTTTCGCCGGTGCAAAGCCGTCGAGAAACCACGCATCGATCTGGCCGTCGAGTTGCGGCAGCATGTCCAGCGCATCGCCTATCAGCAGGGTCAGGGTGATGCGGCCCTGATCGAACACCAGTCGCTGAAAGCCTTCGTGTACGGCGATGTACTGAGCGAGCAGCGGAGTGGCGAACCGCGCCAGTTCCGGCCACAACGCCAGTGCGCGTTGCAGATCGGTGCGGCTCAGCGGGTATTTTTCGACGCTGACGAAATGCAGCCTGGCGTCAGGTTGGGCGCACTCGTCGAACAGCTGCCAGGCACAGAGGAAATTGAGCCCGGTGCCGAACCCGGTTTCACCGATGGTCAGCCGTTCGCCTGGCGGCAATTCGGTGAAGCGACGACGCAGATCGTTCTGCGCCAAAAACACATGACGCGTCTCGTCCAGTCCGGATTCTGTGGAGAAATACACGTCGGAAAATGTTCGCGAAAGCGGATTGCCTTGGTCGTCCCAGTCGATCTGGGCGTGGCGGGTAATGGTCATGTTTGGCTCAGCGGTGGCGAGGGTCGCATTTTAGCCGTCTGCGCGGATAAAAGCGGTATTGCTGTTGTACCGATTGACCCATGACGCCAATCGGTGGTCTTTATGTTCATCTGGGCTCATCTGGCCATCATTCCCGAGCCGTATCACATAGGGAGCAGTGCATGTTTGAATCCGCTGAAATCGGTCATGCCATCGACGACGACACCTACGAGGCCGCCGTACCGGCACTACGCGAGGCGTTGCTGGAGGCGCAGTACGACTTGCATGAACAGGCCGGACGTCAGGTCATCGTGCTGATCAATGGCATCGAAGGCGCGGGCAAGGGCGAGACCGTCAAGCTGCTCAACGAGTGGATGGACCCGCGCTACATCGAAGTACGCACCTTCGATCAGCAGACCGACGAAGAGCTGGCGCACCCACCGGTCTGGCGCTACTGGCGGCAACTGCCTGCGAAGGGTCGCATGGGGATCTTTTTTGGCAACTGGTACAGCCAGATGCTCCAGGGTCGGGTGCATGGCCGCTTCAAGGATGCGGTGCTGGATCAGGCGATCAATGGCGCGGAGCGGCTGGAAAAGATGCTCTGCGATGAAGGTGCCGTGATCTTCAAGTTCTGGTTTCACCTGTCCAAGAAACAGATGAAATTGCGCCTCAAGACGCTGAAGGACGACCCGCTGCACAGCTGGCGCATCAGCCCGCTGGACTGGCAACAATCCAGAACCTACGACAAGTTCGTGCGTTTTGGCGAACGTGTGCTGCGCCGTACCAGCCGCGAATACGCACCCTGGCACGTCATCGAAGGCGTGGACGCCAACTACCGCAGTCTGACGGTTGGGCGTTTGCTGCTCGAAGGCATGCAGGCGGCGCTGAACAAGGTCGAACCCGAGGTCAAGTCGCAGAGCACAGGTCCTCTGGCCAGTCATGATGAAGAATTGACCCTGCTGGACAGCCTGGACCTGAGCCGGAGTCTGGAGAAGGACGATTACAAGGAAGCACTGATCACCGAGCAGGCGCGTTTGTCCGGCAACCTGCGCGACAAACACATGAAGCGCCACGCGCTGGTGGCTGTGTTCGAAGGCAACGACGCGGCAGGCAAGGGCGGGGCGATTCGCCGTGTTGCTGCAGCACTGGACCCTCGGCAATACGCCATTGTACCGATTGCCGCCCCGACCCAGGACGAACGCGCCCAGCCCTACCTGTGGCGATTCTGGCGGCAGATCCCGGCACGCGGCAAATTCACCATTTTTGACCGTTCCTGGTATGGGCGGGTGCTGGTGGAGCGGGTCGAGGGGTTTTGCAGCGAGTCCGACTGGATGCGCGCCTATTCGGAAATCAATGACTTCGAAGAGCAACTCACCGACTTTGGCATTGTGGTGGTCAAATTCTGGCTGGCGATTGACGAGCAGACCCAGCTTGAGCGTTTCAAGGAACGTGAGCAGATCCCGTTCAAGCGCTACAAGATCACTGAAGACGACTGGCGCAATCGTAAAAAGTGGCCCCAGTATCGCCAGGCCGTGAGTGAAATGGTGGATCGCACCAGCACTGAAATTGCGCCCTGGACCCTGGTCGAGGCCAACGACAAGCGCTGGGCGAGGGTCAAGGTGTTGCGTACGATCAACGAAGCGCTTGAAGCGGCGTTTGCCAAGGACAAAAAGAAATGAAGCCGGTCGGACGTTCTATTTCAGGCGCTCTAAGGCTGCTTTTTCGGGCAGGCTGACACAACGCGTCTCTTTTCATTGAAGGACATTTCCGAGACGTCTCCGGCGTATTGCGCCTCCGGGGCAGGGTCCATACTCTGCGCCCGGTCGTTGCAACCCTTGTGGCGGCCAAGGAATGATTAACCTGAGTGACGTCGGAGATGTGCCCCCTATGCCTACCACCCCATGCGCTTCATCCAGCCTGTTTTCGATCAACGAAAAGCTTGGCGCTGAAGACGCGCTCAATCATGCGTCCGACCTGCTGCGCGGCATCATCGCCACGGCGGGTGAATCCACCGAATGCTCTCAGAGCGCCATGCGCGACATGACGCTAGCCGTCGTGCATCTGGCGCAAATGGCGAAAATGCTGGTGGATGGTTCGCTCGACAGCCTTGCCAAGGCCTGATTCCTTTCAACGCTCGCAATGGGCTTCGGCCCGGCCTCTCAGCTGCGGCGCAATGTTTTCTGCCTGAGGATATAAACCGTCACCAGTACTGCACTGAGCAACATGAAGCCGCGTGCCCACGGCTGGGGAACCAGGTAGCAGGAGAGGCTGATGCTGGCCCACATCGTACCGATCGCGTAGACCTTGCCTTTGAGCGGTATGCCGCGGCCTTCAAGGTAGTCCTTGATCCACGGCCCAAGCCGTTTGTGATTGACCAGCCAGTGGTAAAAACGCGGGGAACTGCGGGCAAAGCAGGCGGCGGCCAGCAGCAGGAAAGGCGTTGTGGGCAACACCGGCAGCACAATGCCGATAACGCCCAGTGCCACGCTCAACCAGCCAATGGCCAGCAGAAAATAGCGCACCGACCGATGACGGCTGGTGCGCGCCGACTCCTGCGCCATAGGCGCGGACTCAGTGGTGACGAGGCTTGAGGATCGCCGGCTTTTCGTCCGGAGCCTGGCAGAGCAGGTACAGCGCAGTCAGGGCTTCGGGAATCTGAACGATCATATCGTCCATCAGGTTGGCGTCCTGGGCGATGTCGGAAAACTCTGGTTGTTCGTCGAACAGACCCGAACCGACCATGATCGGCAGCAGCATTTCGCTGACTTCGTCTTCGGCGCTTTCGAACCAGGCATTTTCACGCAGGAACACGCCTTCCATGAAGCCGATGCACCAGCCGCGCAGGTCCGAATCATCCGGGTCGTCGCCCAGATCCAGATCGCACGGCAGTTCGAACTCTTCATCCGACGCCAGCTGGCGGGCGATATGGGCCTGCAGCGCAATTAGAGTGGCTTCGATCTCTACCTGCTGAGCGTCGCTTGCGTAGTGTGGCGGCTCGGAGAACAGGGCATCGATCCACTCACGCTCCGGCACAGGTTCGGAGCAGATCGACAGGGCGGTCAGGTAGCCATGAGCGGCCACGTAGTCCAGTGCTTCTTCGTGCAGTTCATCTGCATCGAGGAAGACTTGCAGGCGGGTTAGTTGCTCAGCGAAGGACATGGACGCACTACCTTGGAAATAAACGATGCTGAATTCTAGGCCCTCAGCCTCCGTGGCGCCAGCGCGGAGGGCCATTGCAGTTAATTTCGACCACTCATGTACCTGTCATCCTTTGCCTGTGAGTGCTCGGGTATACTCCCCCGTTTTGCAGTGCAGCAGGACAATCTGGGGTTTTTATGCTCGAACAGGCACAACGCGTACTTAAAGACATCTTCGGCTACGACAGCTTTCGTGGTCGCCAGGGTGCCATTATCGAACGTGTAGCCAACGGCGGCGATGCACTGGTGCTGATGCCGACCGGTGGTGGCAAATCCCTGTGTTTCCAGGTTCCCGGCCTGCTGCGCGATGGTTTGTGTGTGGTGGTATCGCCGCTCATCGCGCTGATGGACGATCAGGTGGCGACCCTGGACGAACTGGGTGTTTCTGCCGCCGCGCTCAACTCCACGCTCAATGCCGAGCAGCAGCGCGACCTGGCCAACCGGATTCGTCAGGGTGAAATCAAGATGCTGTATCTGGCGCCTGAGCGTCTCGTTCAGCCGCGCATGCTGTCTTTTCTGCAAAACCTGGAGATTGCGCTGTTCGCTATCGATGAAGCGCATTGCGTTTCCCAGTGGGGGCACGACTTCCGTCCCGAGTACCTGCAACTGGGGCAACTGGCGGAGCTGTTTCCCAATGTGCCGCGCATCGCCCTGACGGCCACCGCCGACAAGCGGACACGTGAAGAAATCGTCACGCGGCTGCACCTGCAGAACGCCGAACGCTTTCTGTCCAGTTTCGACCGCCCCAATATCTTTTACCGCATCGTGCCCAAGGAACAGCCGCGCAAGCAGTTGCTGGCGTTCCTCTCCGAGCGTCGCAGCGACGCAGGCATCGTGTATTGCCTGTCGCGCAAAAAGGTCGACGAAGTGGCGGTTTTTCTCAGTGAAAACGGCTACCCCGCGTTGCCTTATCATGCAGGCCTGCCGTCTGAAACCCGCGCCGCCAATCAGAAGCGCTTCCTTAATGAGGAAGGCTTGATCATGGTCGCGACCATCGCGTTCGGCATGGGCATCGACAAGCCCAACGTACGGTTCGTCGCGCACATGGATTTGCCCAAATCGCTGGAAGCCTACTATCAGGAAACCGGCCGGGCAGGGCGTGATGGCCTGCCCGCCGATGCATGGATGGCCTACGGTCTGCAAGATGTGCTGATGCTCAAGCAGATGCTGCAGAACTCCGAAGGCGACGAGCGACACAAGCGGCTGGAACACCACAAACTCGACGCCATGCTGGCGTTGTGCGAAGAAACCCGCTGCCGTCGCCAGACGCTGCTGGCGTATTTCGACGAAGACATGCCCAACCCCTGCGGCCACTGCGACAACTGTGTCGATGGCGTGCAGACCTGGGACGCCACCGAGCCTGCGCGCCAGGCCCTGTCGGCGATTTATCGTACTGGCCAGCGTTACGGCGTCGGTCATCTGGTGGATGTCCTGCTCGGCAAGTCCAATGACAAGGTCGAAAGCTTTGGCCATCAGCACCTGTCCGTCTTTGGCGTTGGCAAGGGGCGCTCTGAAGGTGAGTGGCGTTCGCTGTTCCGGCAATTGGTGGCCCGAGGGCTGGCCGATATCGATCTGGAAGGCTATGGCGGCCTGCGGTTGAGCGACACCTGTCGTCCGTTGCTGCGCGGCGAGGTCACGCTGGAGTTGCGTCGCGACCTCAAACCGCAAACCAGCGCCAAAAGCCATTCCGGCAGCCAGGCCAGTCAACTGGTGCGCAGCGAAGAGCGCGAGCAGTGGGAAGCGTTGCGTGCGCTGCGTCGCAAGCTGGCCGAGGAACATGCGGTGCCGCCGTACGTCATCTTTCCCGATTCGACCTTGCTGGAAATGCTGCGCAGCAAGCCTGGTTCGATGGCCGAAATGGCCAAGGTCGGCGGCGTGGGTGCGCGCAAGCTGGAACGCTACGGTGAGGCCTTTCTGGAAGTGCTCAGCGGCAAAGCCGAGGCGCCTCGGGTGGTCGCCGATATTCGCCACGAACTGATCAGCCTGGCCCGCGCCGGCATGACGCCGATGCAGATTGCCGGTCAATTGCAATGCTCGGAAAAGAACGTCTACACCCTGCTCGCCGAAGCCATCGGCAAGCAGCAACTGTCGGTCGAGCAGGCGCTGGATCTGCCGGAGGACCTGCTGGGCGAGATTCAGGACGCGTTTCTGGACGGGGAGGGCGAATTGCCTCCGGTTTCCGCAGTGATCGAACAATTCACTGGGCGTGTTCCTGAAGGTGTGCTGTATTGCGTGCGCGCCGCTCTGCAATCCGAATTCGAGATCTAAGAGCGGCAACGAGACGCCACGGTCGGCCGCTTGCCTGTTTGCAAGGAGCATGCTTAGCTCGCTAACAGTTAGTTTTGATCATGAGTGGTTTATGCCTTTGACTGATGAACATCGTTTCGGGATGCAACTTGCGCAAATTTCGCGCGGCTGGAGGGCCGAACTGGATCGTCGTCTCGCTGACCTCGGGTTGTCTCAAGCCCGCTGGCTGGTCTTGCTGCACCTGGCTCGTTTCGGCGAGCCCCCAACCCAACGCGAGTTGGCGCAAAGCGTCGGCGTCGAAGGTCCGACCCTGGCCCGTTTGCTTGACAGCCTCGAGGGCCAGGGGCTGGTCCAGCGTCAGGCGGTTGCCGAAGACCGACGGGCAAAGAAAATCCTGCTCAGCCAGACCGCTCTGCCCTTGATCGAGCAGATCGAAGCCATCGCCAGCAAGTTGCGTATCGAACTTTTCGAAGGCGTGGACGAGGATGACATGCGGGTGTGCATGCGGGTGCATTCGCGAATTCTGGCCAATCTTGAAAGATCCTGAGACGAGTTTGCGAGTTCTCCCCCATACTCTCGCTACGGAAAGTGACGTTCATCGGGATAGGTGAGAAGCCTGCTGTGGTTTCCATAAGGGTTAGCATGCTGAAGAGTTTTCAGGCAGGTATCGTACGCACCGGACATCCGGTGCCCAACATTCTCAATCGCCTATACGCCCCCGTGTTGGCGGCGTCGGTTCTGGCGTCTTCGCTGTTTTATTCGACCTTCGCGTCGGCATTGGGACTGGGGGAAATCAGCCTGCATTCGGCGCTCAATCAGCCACTGAATGCCGAGATCGCGCTGCTTGAAACCGACGGCCTCAGCCCTGAGGACATCGTGGCCAGACTGGCCTCGCCCGAAGCCTTCGCCAAAGCGGGCGTCGAGCGTGTGTTTTTCCTCAATGACTTGCGTTTCACCCCCGTCGTGCGGGGTGGACGTGGCGTGATTCGGGTGGTTTCGAACAAGCCGGTCACCGAACCCTATCTAAGTTTCCTTGTGCAGGTGTCGCGTCCCAACGGCGATCTGCTGCACGAATACACGCTGTTGCTCGATCCAGCCACGTCGCCCGAGGGCGTCGCTGCGACCCGCAGCCGCAATGCGCAGCGCTCCAGCTCAACGGCTTCGTCGGCAGCGGCCGAGTCGCGCATGCCGGTCGCGCCGCCGCCTGCCGTGCAAGGCAAGCATTACACCGTCGCCAACGGCGATACGTTGAATGCCATCGCGGCAAGGTTGCAAGGGCCGGGCAGCAAGGTGTCGACCAGCCAGATGGCCGACGGCATCCGCTTGCTCAACCCGCAGGTCTTTACGCAGGGTGCCAGTTCCGGGCTGAAGGCAGGGCAGGACTTGCTGTTGCCTGATTCGGCGTCACTGCCCACCGCAGGCGCTTCGGCCGCCAGCCCTGCTGCGCCTCAGGTCCAGCCCGCGCAAGTGCGCGAGGCGGCGGAGCAAATGACGGCTGCGGCCCTTGAAACTCAACAGTTGGCCAAAGCGGTCGACGACCTAAGGGCACAGACACTGGACCTCCAGGATCAACTGGTGGGCAAGGACAAGCAGATCGTTGCTCTGCGCTCGGACCTGGCGCGTGCTCAGCCAGCCGCTCAACCTGTCGCTCAATCACCTACGCTTGCAGCAGCGCAACCGGTTGCAGCACCGCCGCCCGCAATGCCTGTCGCCCAGCCCGTTGCAACGCCGGCGTCGGCCGAGCCGTTTTTGAGCATCCCTGTTCTGTTGGCCGCGCTGCTGGTCTTTTTGTTGATCCTGGCGTTTGTCTATAACCGCCGCCGTCAGCAACGCAGCCCCAGCGTCGCACCGGTGATCGCGCAGGATGAAACCCTGATCAAGCCGGCCCAGGCTGCCGTGGTGCCTGTTTTCGAGGTGCCAGTTGTCGCACCGCAGCCGATTGTCGAGCCAGGTGCTGCAAAAGCGCCCTCATCAAAACGTATGGCGGGCGCCACGCCCGATGCACTGGATGGCGTGAGCATTTACATCGCCTACGGTCGGTTCAGTGAGGCCATTGGCATCTTGCGCAGTGCGCTGGAGCAACAGCCCGAGCGTGAAGACATTCGCATCAGGCTGCTCGAACTGTTGGCAGAGCAGGGTGACAGCGCGGGGTTTGCGCTTGAAGAGCGCGCCGCGCTGGAGCACAGCGTTTCGCCGCACGCTATTCAAGAGGTTCGCGACCGCTACCCGCAGCTCAAGGCGCGCGAAGCGATGGCTGCTACCGCGGGGGTGGCCGCCGTGGCCGCTGGAGCGATGTCTTTGGAAAAAAGCCAGCCTGACAGTGTTGTGAGTCCGGCCATCGACGCCCTGCCTGATCTTGAACCGCCCGCCATTACCGAACTGGATGAAACCACGGCTGCGGCGCTGAACCCTGAGCCTTTCGACGAGTTTCAGTTGAACTTGGACGAGCTGTCCCTGGACGCCGACTGGGACCTCGTGGACCCGTTCGACGCGCCGCCAGTGCGAAATAAACCGGCTGCTGCGCCAGAGATCGATCCGGTTTTTTCGTCCGATCTGAACCAGTTGCCGGAAGTATTCGAGCTGTCGGATGAGCAGTTTCTAAGCGACTTCTCCGGCGCCGACGATTCCGTCGAGCCTCTTGAAGTCATACCTCCGTCCGGTGTGGATGACCTGAGCGACGACTTCCTCGACAGTTTCATGAGTGACGATTCGGACTTCGATTTGCTGGACCTCGACGAACCTCCGTTGAGCCAGATCAATCAGGCGCAGGTACTGATCGACGATGGGGATCTGGAGTCGGCCAGGGAAATCCTGCTGCAGGTGATCGCCGAGTCGGACGAAGAACAGCAACGTCTGGCGCGTGAGTTGTTGGCGGGGATCAGTTGAGTGTGGTGCGCGATGCTGGACGGGTTGATCCTGTACGGCACCCCGGAGTATCGCGCCAAGGCTATGCGCACGCCGCCTCTTATCAAACGACTTGTAACCCGTTGAAGAAAATTAATTCGTAAGAGCGGAGCGGGCGGCGGTCCGTTTTTCAGCGAAAAGGCCGGTACTTTTGACGCATATGCAGTGGTTGAAATACTGAATTCGCGGACAGGTTCGCTCCCACGACGAAACTTGATGGTTGCTGCGCGACAGCGCTACGTCCAAGACGTGGTGAGGCTTGCGGCAGTTCAATCAGCAGCAAGATGCCCTGTGACAGTGATGACGATCATTGTTACAGGGCAAAGAACGAGCCCCTAATGGGGTGCGTCAGACTTCAGAATCGCTCAGTGTTTGCTGCCTTGAGTCGACATCGCCAGCAGCTGTTTCTCCTGATTCCAGTCAAACGGCTCGTCGTTCTGCTCGGCCTCGTAGCGGCGTTCTTCGAGCGCCTGATACAGGTCGATTTCATCGTCCGGCATGAAGTGCAGGCAGTCACCGGCAAAGAACCACAGCAGGTCGCGGGGCACCAGATGCGCGATCTGTGGGTAGCGCTGGATCACCTGACACATAATGTCCTGGCCAAGGTACTGACTTTCGATAGGGTCCTGCGGCAATTGCTCGACCAGTTCATCGAAGCGCTCCATGAACAGCGCATGGCTTTCTTCGGGTACCTGCTCGGCCTCGCCCAGCGCGACCAGAATACTGCGCAGGTGCGCAAGCAGACCGAGATGGTGGTCGAGAGTGGCGTCGGCCATGATGTAATCCTCAAATGCAAAAACAGGCGCGAGAGTATAAAGCTCTGCGCGCCTGTTTTGTGGATCAACTGACCTGCGTGGGTCAGTCCGGGCCAATCAACGGATCTTGCCCGGTGTGTGCGTCAGCTCTTCCTTGTCGAAATCGTCCACGTCGATCACCTTGCGACGCGCCGCTTCAGCGGTTTTCAGTGTCTGCGCCTCCTCGGCCTGCAACACGCCGACGCGCAAGGCGGCGTCGATCAATGGCTCACCTGCGTGCGGCAGAATCTGGCCACCCTTGAAGGCGGTTTGCAGTTTCTTGTGCAGCGGGTATGCGGCGCTCAGCAGGTCGCTTGCATGTTGCAGTGCGCCGACCGGGTCTTCTGCCGATTGCGGGCGGTAGCAGCCTGCGAGCAGCTCTTCCAGCGTAGGGTCACCCTTGGCGCGTCCCAGCACCTGCGCCACTTCTGCGTCCAGCTTGTCCGACGGCCCTTTGTGGCGACGACCGAACGGGAACACGATGACCCGCAGCAGGCCACCCAGCAGCCGGTTCGGGAAGTTGCTGAGGATCTCGTCCATCGCGCGTTCCGAATGCCCCAGGCTTTCTTCCATTGCCCAACGGAACAACGGGCTCATATGATCCGGTGAACCCAGGTCGTGGTAGCGCTTGAGGGAGGCGGAAGCCAGGTACAGATGGCTGAGCACATCACCCAGACGGGCCGACAGACGCTCGCGACGTTTCAGCTCGCCACCCAGCAACATCATGCTCAAGTCCGCCAGCATGGCGAACGCAGCCGCCTGACGATTCAGCGACCTGAAATAACCTTGGCTCAGGCTGTCGCCCGGCGCGCGCTCGAAGTGGCCGAAACCCAGGTTCAGGATCAGCGTGCTGGCCGCGTTACTTACGGCAAAGCCGATGTGCTTGAGCAGCAGGGTGTCGAACTCGGCCAGCGCGTTGTCATGGTCGGCACGCCCGGCCAGGGCCATTTCCTTGAGTACGAACGGATGGCAGCGGATCGCGCCCTGACCGAAGATCATCAGGTTGCGCGACAGGATGTTGGCCCCTTCGACCGTGATGAAGATCGGCGCGCCTTGCCAGTTGCGACCCAAGTAGTTGTTGGGGCCCATGATGATGCCTTTGCCACCATGCACGTCCATCGAATGGCCAATGCATTCGCGACCGCGCTCGGTCAGGTGGTACTTGAGGATGGCCGACAACACGGACGGTTTCTCCCCGAGATCCACTGCGTTGGCGGTCAGCATCCTCGCACTGTCCATTAGCCAGGCGTTGCCGCCGATCCGTGCCAGGGCTTCCTGAATACCTTCAAAGGCCGATAGCGGCACATTGAACTGCTCGCGGACCTTGGCGTATTGGCCCGTCACCAGACTGGTGTACTTGGCCGCGCCTGTACCCACGGCAGGCAGCGAAATCGAACGGCCCACCGACAGGCAGTTCATCAGCATCATCCAGCCCTTGCCGAGCATCGGCTGACCGCCGATCAGGTAGCTCAACGGGATGAACACATCCTTGCCGGAGTTGGGGCCGTTCATGAACGCGGCACCCAGCGGCACATGACGGCGGCCGATTTCGACACCCGGGGTGTCAGTCGGGATCAGCGCCAGGCTGATCCCTAAATCCTCTTCCTCGCCCAGCAGGTGCTCAGGGTCGTAGGCCTTGAACGCCAGACCCAGCAGGGTCGCGACCGGGCCGAGGGTGATGTAGCGCTTTTCCCAGGTCAGGCGCAGGCCGATGACTTCCTCGCCTTGCCAGTCACCCTTGCAGATGATCCCGGTGTCCGGCATCGCGCCAGCATCGGAGCCTGCCAGCGGACCGGTCAGGGCGAAGCAGGGAATGTCGTCACCACGTGCCAGGCGCGGCAAGTAGTGATTGCGCTGCTCATCGGTGCCGTAATGCAGCAGCAATTCGGCAGGGCCGAGGGAGTTGGGCACCATGACGGTGGAGGCCAGATCGCCGCTGCGGGTTGCCAGCTTCATGGCGATCTGCGAGTGAGCGTAAGCCGAGAAGCCTTTGCCGCCGAACTCCTTGGGGATAATCAGGGCGAAGAAACCGTGCTGCTTGATGTGCTCCCAGGCTTGCGGTGGCAGGTCCATCGCCTGACCGATTTCCCAGTCGCTGACCATCGCGCACAGCTCTTCGGTGGGGCCATCAATGAAGGCTTGTTCTTCTTCAGTCAGTTGGACTTTCGGATAGGCCAGCAACTTGTCCCAGTCGGGGCGCCCGCTGAACAGCTCGCCGTCCCACCAGACTGTGCCGGCATCGATGGCATCACGCTCGGTTTGGGACATGGGCGGCAAGACTTTCTTGAACCAGCTGAACATCGGCGCGGTGAAGTGCTTGCGGCGCAGGTCGGGCAGCACCATCGGTACGAACACCACCAGCCACAGCACCCAGAAAATCGTCAGCAGCCAACCCGGCGCGTGGCTGAAGATGCCCATCGCCAGCAGGTAGACGGCCACCACACCCAGTGCGGGGAGCGGGTCGGTACGTCGGTGAGCCAGCCAGGCAATGCCCACGACCAGCACAACAATCCACAACAGCAGCATACGTATTCCTCCGTGATGACAGCCGCCTCGGCAGCTATCAAGAACTGGTCGCCAGGCAGTGGTGGGGCGACATCGATAGTGACCCTGTCCGGACAAGGAAGTTGCCCCCGGTTCGGGTAGACTGAGCAGTCAGTTTTCACAGCCACTGCGAGGGGAACGCAATGCTCAAGATCTGGGGACGGAAGAACTCGACCAATGTGCGCAAGGCACTGTGGATCGCCGAAGAAGTCGGTGTGCCCTACGAGACTCAGGACGCTGGCGGCGCGTTCGGGCTGGTCAATGAAGCGGCCTACCGTGCCAAAAACCCCAACGGCCGTATCCCCATGATCGAAGAGGGCGATTTCGTACTGTGGGAGTCAAACGCCATCGTGCGTTACCTGGCAGCCCGTCACGCCCCCGATTCGGCGTTGTATCCGACCGACCTGCAGGCCCGTGCGCGGGCGGACAAGTGGATGGACTGGACCTCGTCGACCATCGCAGCACCTTTTATCCCGGTGTTCTGGGGCGTGTTGCGCACGCCAGCGGACAAGCAGGACTGGGACGCCATCAAGGAAGGCATCACCCACCTGCACGGTCTGCTGCGGGTCGCGGATGAGGCGCTTGCCAGCCAGCCTTACCTGTCTGGCGACTCATTTGGCATGGGTGACATCCCGCTCGGCTGCTTCGCCTACGCCTGGTTTGAAATGCCGATTGAACGTCCGCCACTGCCTCACCTCCAAGCCTGGTATGAACGCCTCAAGGCGCGCCCGGCGTACCGCAAGGCCGTCATGAGTCCGTTGACGTAACGCCCGAAGCGCGCAGAAGCCCACGCGAGAAGGGCTCGCCTGCTTTTCGCGGCGCTTCGATATTTACTATTAACAAATGTGTCTGTACTTGAATGACCCGGCCAAGCACCATTGCATGATCGGGTGTCAGTGACGCACACAGCGGCGTTGACCCCACCTTCATTTTTTCCATTCCGATTGGGTACTTTTTCCGATATGTCTTCAGCCCTGTCCATCCGGCAGCTAACCAAAACCTACGGCAACGGTTTCCAGGCCCTGAGTGGTATCGACCTGGACGTTGCCGAAGGTGATTTCTTCGCCTTGCTCGGCCCTAACGGTGCCGGCAAATCCACCACCATTGGCATCATCTCCACGCTGGTCAACAAAACCGGCGGGACGGTGAATATCTTCGGTCACGACCTGGACCGCGAGCCTGCTGCGCTCAAGCGTTCCATTGGCGTCGTGCCGCAGGAATTCAACTTCAACCAGTTCGAGAAAACCTTCGACATCGTGGTGACCCAGGCCGGTTACTACGGCATTCCAGCGAAGATCGCCAAGGAGCGCGCCGAGCAGTACCTGACGCAGTTGGGGCTGTGGGACAAGCGCGACGTGCCTTCGCGTTCGCTGTCCGGCGGCATGAAGCGTCGTCTGATGATCGCCCGCGCACTGATTCACGAGCCGCGGCTGCTGATCCTCGATGAGCCGACTGCGGGTGTGGACATCGAACTGCGTCGTTCGATGTGGACGTTCCTTACCGAACTGAATCGCAAGGGCATTACCATCATTCTGACCACGCACTATCTGGAAGAGGCCGAGCAGCTGTGCCGCAACATCGGCATCATTGACCACGGCACGATCGTGCAGAACACCAGCATGAAGCAACTGCTCAGTACCCTGACCGTCGAGACGTTCCTGCTCGACCTCAAGGCGACCTGGCAGACCGCACCGCAACTGCCGGGCTTCCCCAGCCGTCTGCTCGACAGCCATACGCTGGAAGTGCAGGTGGACAAGAACGTCGGCATCACGGCGCTGTTCAGCCAGTTGGCCGCGCAGAACATCGAAGTGCTGAGCCTGCGCAATAAATCCAATCGCCTTGAGGAGTTGTTTGTGTCTCTGGTGGAAAAAAACCTGGCGAAGGTGGCGCTATGACCGCTCAGACTGGCGAATTGCGCCCCAATCTGGTTGCCCTGAAAACCATCGTGTTCCGTGAGGTTCACCGTTTCATGCGGATCTGGCCGCAGACGCTGCTGCCGCCTGCGATCACGATGGTCTTGTACTTCGTCATCTTCGGTAACCTGATCGGTCGCCAGATCGGTGACATGGGTGGCTTCACCTACATGCAGTACATCGTGCCGGGGCTGATCATGATGTCGGTGATCACCAATTCCTACGGTAACGTGGTGTCGAGTTTCTTCGGTGCCAAGTTCCAGCATTCGATCGAAGAGTTGATGGTGTCGCCTGTTTCCCCGCACACCATCCTGGTGGGCTACACGCTGGGGGGTGTGCTGCGCGGCCTGATGGTCGGCTTTATCGTCACGATGCTGTCGATGTTTTTCACCGACCTGCAGGTTCACCACCTGGGCGTGACCATTGTCGTGGTCGTACTGACGGCGACGATCTTTTCGCTGCTGGGCTTTATCAACGCCGTTTTCGCACGCAATTTCGACGATATTTCGATTATCCCGACCTTCGTGCTGACCCCGTTGACCTATCTGGGCGGGGTGTTCTATTCGATCAACCTGCTGCCACCGTTTTGGCAGACCGTGTCGCTGGCCAACCCGGTCCTGCACATGGTCAACGCGTTTCGCTACGGCATCCTCGGTGTTTCCGACATCAAGATCAGCATCGCGCTGGCGTTCATGATCGTCGCCACCTTCGTGCTGTATCTGGGCTGCGCGCGGTTGCTGGTGAGCGGGCGCGGCATGCGCCAATAGCCTGGTGACGATTGGCAACACAGTGAACATTGACCCGCCACCCGGCGGGTCAATGCATTTGGCCTGTCTGTTCAGATTCTGAAACACACCTTCAGCCCACACGCGTTCACTTACGCCCATCCTTGGAAGCTTTCCCGCTTCGAGGATGACCCATGCGCACAGGGATGATCGCGCTTGCTCTGGGCCTGTTGGCCCTGCGTTTTCTGCCGGTCTTGCCCTCTACCGGGCTGCTGTTGTTGATGCCGGTCGTGGCACTCATGCTGCTGCCGTTTCGCACGTATCCAATGGCCTTCTTTCTATTTGGCCTCACCTGGGCCTGCGTCTCGGCGCAGTCGGCGCTGAATGATCGTCTGTTGTCGCGGCTCGATGGCCAGACGCTGTGGCTACAAGGCAAGGTGGTCGGGCTGCCGAGCACGGCTGAAGGCGTAGTGCGTTTCGAGCTTGCAGAGAGCGTTTCACGTCGGGCGAAATTGCCCCGGCTGATGCGCATCGCCTGGTACGGCGGCCCCGAGGTGCGCAGCGGTGAGCGTTGGCGACTGGCCGTTAAACTCAAACGGCCAGGCGGGCTGGTCAATCCCGACGCGTTCGATTACGAAGCCTGGCTGCTCGCCCAGCGAATCGGGGCCACCGGCACGGTAGTGGACGGCACCTTGCTGGCCCCTGCGCGTGCGGCGTGGCGCGACACCCTTCGCCAGCGTTTGCTGGCCGTCGATGCGCAAGGGCGTGAAGGTGGGTTGGCTGCGCTGGTGCTGGGCGACGGCTCAGGCCTGTCGACCACTGACTGGCAAGTGCTGCAGGACACCGGGACTGTGCATCTGCTGGTGATTTCCGGTCAGCACATCGGCTTGCTGGCAGGGGTGATGTATGCGCTGGTGAGCCTGCTGGTGCGTTGGGGAGTGTGGCCGCGCGCCTTGCCCTGGCTGCCGTGGGCGTGCGGCCTGGCGTTCGCTTCGGCGCTCGGTTATGGATTGCTGGCCGGGTTCGATGTGCCGGTGCGGCGGGCCTGCGTGATGGTGGGCATGGTGCTGCTGTGGCGTCTGCGTTTTCGCCATCTGGGCGTGCTCTGGCCGTTACTGCTGTCGCTCAACGCCGTGCTGCTGTTCGAACCCCTGGTGAGCCTTCAGCCAGGCTTCTGGCTGTCATTCGCTGCGGTAGGAATTCTGATACTGATCTTCGGTGGTCGCCTCGGTGCCTGGCCTTGGCTGCAAAGCTGGACGCGCGCGCAGTGGCTGATTGCCGTCGGACTGTTGCCGATCCTGATGATGCTGAACCTGCCGATCAGTGTCAGCGGTCCGCTGGCCAATCTGCTGGCGGTGCCGTGGGTCAGCATGATCGTCTTGCCGCCCGCATTGATCGGCACGCTATTACTGCCTGTTCCGGTGCTGGGCGAGTACCTGTTATGGCTGGCGGGGGGGGCGCTGAAAGTGCTGTTCCTGTTTCTGACCTGGATGGCCGATCGAGCGCCTGCATGGGTGCCCAGTGCAGCACCGGGCTGGGTGATGGCGTTGGGTGTGTTGGGCGCTTTCCTTGTGCTGCTGCCCAACGGGGTGCCTGTTCGGCTGCTGGGTTGGCCGCTGCTGCTGTTGTGCATATTTCCACCGCTCAAGCCCGTGCCGGTCGGTCAGGTCGAGGTGTTGCAACTGGATGTCGGACAGGGTCTGGCCATCTTGCTGCGCACCCGCCATCACACGTTGTTGTATGACGCCGGGCCGCGCTTTGGCGAATTCGATATCGGTCAGCGAGTGGTCGTGCCCGCGATCCGTAAGAGCGGGGTGCGTCATCTGGACCTGATGTTGCTCAGTCATGCCGATTCGGACCATGCCGGAGGCGCGCTGGCGGTGCTCAAGTCGTTGCCGGTCAAACGTGTTTTGGGCGGCGATATAGAACGCCTCGCGCCCTCGCTGGGTGCCCGTCGTTGCGCAAACGGCGAGCGTTGGGAATGGGATGGCGTGGTGTTTTCGACCTGGATCTGGGAGCAGGCACCTGAAGGCAATGCCGGATCCTGCATGCTGCGTGTCGAGGCCAGCGGTGAGCGGTTGCTGTTGACCGGCGACGTCGATGCCCAAGCCGAACGCGTGGCCATCGACAGCGGATTCGACCTGCGCGCCCACTGGATGCAGGCGCCGCATCACGGCAGCCATTCTTCGTCTTCAAAACCTTTTCTGCGTGCGGTGATGCCGACCGGCGTTTTGATCTCACGCGGGCGCAACAACGCGTTCGGTCATCCCCATCCCCGCGTCATGGCCCGCTATAAATGGCACGGGATAGCCAGCTACGACAGCGCCGAGCTGGGTGCGATCCGGCTGCAACTGGGGACATTCGGCGCGCCTGAGGCACAACGCGCACAGCGGCGTTTCTGGCGTGACTGAATACGCAGATATCGATCTGATCGTTCGGCACTCGATGACGCTATGGTAGAGTGGCGCCAATTTTTCAAGGGAGTGGTCACTGTGTGGGAACTGGTCAAATCTGGCGGCTGGATGATGTTGCCGATCATTTTGAGTTCCATCGCCGCTGCCGGCATCATCATCGAGCGTCTGTGGACGCTGCGCGCCAGCCGCATTACGCCACCTCATTTGCTGGGGCAGGTCTGGCAGTGGATTCAGGAGCAAAAGCTCGATAAAGAAAAGCTCAAGCAATTGCGCGCCGATTCGCCTTTGGGTGAAATTCTTGCTGCGGGCCTGGCCAACTCCAAGCATGGTCGCGAGATCATGAAGGAGTGCATCGAGGAAGCAGCCGCGCGGGTCATTCATGAACTGGAACGTTATCTGAGCGCACTGGGTTCGATTGCCGCGATGGCGCCCCTGCTGGGCCTGTTGGGCACGGTGCTGGGCATGATCGATATTTTCGGGTCGTTCAACAGCTCCGGCGCGACGGCCAATGCGGGCGTACTGGCTGGCGGTATTTCCAAGGCGCTCATTTGCACGGCATCGGGCCTGATCGTGGCGATTCCGGCCATTTTCTTTCACCGCTTTCTGCAAAGCCGCGTCGATGAGCTGGTGGTCGGCATGGAGCAGCAGGCCATTCGTTTGGTCGAGGTGGTGCAGGGTGATCGTGATGTCGACCTGATCGATGCCAAGGTTGACCTTAAATCCCTGGCCAAGGCAGGCGGGAGCAAGAAGAAGTGAAATTTCGTCGCCGCAGACCGCGGGAGACCATCGACATCAATCTGGTTTCATTGATCGATGTGGTGTTCATCCTGCTGCTGTTCTTTATTGTGACCACGACCTTTACCCGTGAAACCCAATTGCGGGTCGACTTGCCCCAAGCGGTCACGGGGACGCCGGAGGTCGATGCGAGCGCCAAGCACCTGGACATCGCGATCAACGCCGACGGGATCTTTTCCCTGAACAACCAGTTGCTGCCGAAAAACGATCTGGACACACTGATCGAGGCGTTGCAGCGCGAATCGGCTGGCGACACCAGTCTGCCGTTGTCCATCAGCGCCGATGGCAAGACCCCGCACCAGTCAGTCATCACGGCGATGGATGCTGCGGGCAAGCTTGGTTTCAGCCACCTGCGCATGACCACTGTCGAGGCCACACAGGCTAATTGATGGCATTCACCGACCGTTTGCTTGACGCCTGGTACAACGGCCACCCTGCGCTGGCGCTGCTGCGTCCTCTGGAAAGCCTTTACCGTCGAGTCGTCGATGGCAAGCGTGCCCGATTCCTGGCGGGTGAGGGCGATATCTACCGCGCGCCGGTGCCGGTCATCGTGGTCGGCAATATCACGGTGGGTGGCACCGGCAAGACCCCGTTGATCCTGTGGATGATCGAGCATTGTCAGCGTCGTGGCTTGCGGGTGGGTGTCGTCAGCCGTGGCTACGGCGCAAAACCGCCAAGCCTGCCCTGGCGTGTACTGCCCGAACACAGCGCCAGCGAGGCGGGTGACGAGCCGCTGTTGATCGTGCAGCGCTGCGGTGTGCCGTTGATGATCGATCCGAACCGCAGCCACGCGGTACAGGCCTTGCTGGCTGCCGAGCCGCTCGATCTGATCCTGTCCGACGATGGCCTGCAACATTACCGGCTGGCCCGGGACCTTGAGCTGGTGCTGATCGATGCCGCCCGAGGCTTGGGCAATCGTCGCTGCCTGCCCGCCGGCCCGTTGCGTGAACCGGCCGAACGATTGGCCAGCGTTGATGCCGTGTTGTTCAACGGCGCACAGGCCGATCGTGACGATGGCTATGCATTTACCCTCAAGCCCGCCGCCCTGATCAACCTGCGAAGCGGCGAGCGGCGGTTTGTCGACCATTTTCCGCCCGGTCAGGCTGTGCACGCGGTGGCCGGAATCGGTAACCCGCAACGTTTCTTCAATACCCTCGAAGGATTACACTGGCGGCCTGTGCAGCACGCATTCGCTGACCATGCTGTCTACAGCGTTGAGGCGCTGACCTTTACACCGTCGCTGCCTTTGGTCATGACCGAGAAGGATGCCGTGAAGTGTCGTGCCTTTGCGGCCGATGACTGGTGGTATCTGGCGGTGGATGCGGTGCCTTCCGACGCGTTTGTCAGTTGGTTCGATGACCAGCTGTCACGTCTTTCTCCATGATTGCTTCAGGATCTCCTATGGACACCAAACTACTCGATATCCTCGCTTGCCCGATCTGCAAAGGTCCGTTGAAGCTCAGTGCGGACAAGACCGAGCTGATCAGTAAAGGTGCAGGCCTTGCCTACCCGGTTCGGGAGGGCATTCCGGTGATGCTGGAAAGCGAAGCGCGCACCCTGACGGCCGATGAGCGTCTGGAAAAATGACAACCGACTTTACCGTAGTGATTCCGGCGCGTTACGGCTCTAGCCGTTTTCCGGGCAAGCCGCTCAAGGTCATCGCTGGCAAGCCTATGGTCCAGTTGGTCTGGGAACAGGCTCGCAAGAGCAGCGCTCAGCGCGTCGTGGTGGCGACCGATGACCTGCGCATTGTCGAAGCGTGCCAGGCGTTCGGCGCTGAGGTCCTGCTGACGCGTGACGATCATAACTCCGGCACCGATCGCCTGGCCGAAGTGGCGACGCAGTTGGGCCTGGCGAGCGATGCGATTGTGGTCAATGTGCAGGGCGATGAGCCCATGATCCCGCCTGCGGTCATCGATCAGGTCGCGAGCAACCTGGCGGCGCATCCCGAAGCCGGGATTTCGACCCTGGCCGAGCCCATCGACGATGTGGCGGCGCTGTTCAACCCGAACGTGGTCAAGGTTTCCTCGGACATCAATGGTCTGGCGCTGACTTTCAGTCGCGCACCGTTGCCGTGGGCGCGTGATGCGTTGGCGGCAAACCGTGAAGAGCTGCCCGCAGGCGTGCCTTATCGCCGTCACATCGGGATCTATGCCTACCGTGCCGGTTTTCTACACGATTTCGTCAGTTGGGGTCCGTGCCTGCTGGAGAATACTGAAAACCTCGAACAGTTGCGGGCGCTATGGAACGGCGTGCGCATTCATGTGGCCGATGCACTCGAAGCCCCGCCTGCCGGTGTCGATACCCCGGAAGACCTTGAGCGCGTCAAACGCCTCCTGGAGGCTTGATGTCGGTTCTCCAGTCGTTTGGGAAATGCGGCCAATGACCTTGCACGTGCGGCCTGCTGTTTCTCTCAAGCCCTTCAATACCTTTGGCGTTGATGTGCAGGCCAGGCTTTTTGCTGAAGCGCACAGTGACGATGATGTGCGTCAGGCCTTGGCCTATGCGGCCGAGCAGGACGTTGCGCTTTTGGTTGTGGGCGGCGGCAGCAATCTGCTGCTCAGCGGCGACATTCCGGCGCTGGTGCTGCGTATGGCCAGCCGCGGCATTCGTATCGTGCGAGAAGACTGTTCTGAAGCCATCGTGGAGGCCGAGGCAGGGGAGCCGTGGCATCCGTTCGTTCAGGCTTGCCTCAAGATGGGTCTTGCCGGGCTCGAAAATCTCAGCTTGATTCCGGGCACCGTCGGCGCTGCGCCGATGCAGAACATTGGTGCTTACGGAGTCGAGATCAAGGACGTCTTCCACAGCCTGACGGCGCTGGATCGGGAAACCGGTGAGCTACGGGAGTTCTCGTTAGAGGACTGCGCTTTCGGCTACCGCGACAGCGTTTTCAAGCATGAGGTTGGCCGCTGGCTGATCTTGCGCGTTCGATTCAGGCTGACGTGGGAAGCGAAGCTACACCTTGAATACGGCCCGGTTCGCCAGCGTCTTGATGAGATGGGTATCAAGCAGCCTACGCCTTTCGATGTCAGCACGGCCATCTGCGCCATTCGCAGTGAAAAACTGCCGGACCCTGCAGTGCTGGGCAATGCGGGAAGTTTCTTCAAGAATCCGGTTGTTTCGGCTCAATCCTTTGCTGCTATCAAGCATGAGCATCCGGGTGTGGTCGGTTATCCACAGGCGGACGCCCGCGTGAAGCTGGCCGCTGGCTGGTTGATCGAGCGGGCTGGCTGGAAGGGGTTTCGTGAAGGCGATGCGGGTGTGCACGCGCTTCAATCGCTGGTGCTGGTCAACTATGGCGAGGCCACTGGGTTGCAATTGTTGAATCTGGCACGTCGCATACAGGCCGACATTGCAGAGCGGTTCAATGTCAAGCTTGAGATGGAACCGAATCTCTACTGAGCCTTTGAGCGCTGGCAGGTTTCAGATTGGCACTGATCGTTCCCGTCGCTCCACATAGGTATACAGCCATGATGTTGGGCGTCATATTTATTACAGGCCGTGGGTTCAGTTAACCTGGCGCTCGGCTTGAGTCGCCTTTCGCCCCTCGGCGACCCGCTTTGACGGAGCAAAGCAAGCAAACTCCTTGGCTCTGGTTTCGGCCCCGGCTTCGCCGGGGTTCCTTCGTCCTGACACTGATTCGGGGAGGCGCCGCAAACGGGCCATCCCTGGCCCAGTGCGGCTCAATCGGCATCCATGCAGATTGCCCCCCGAATCAGCGCCACGACTCAGCCTCCACCCGCGTCGCAATCGGCGTTGCTTTCACTATCGCGTTGGAAAGGCCTTCAGTGCTTCTGCGTTATCTGGAGAAGCAGACGGCTGGTTAATAGCGCGGTTCAGTCAGGCACTGTGCATTATCAATTATCAAGGCACTAAACCGCAGGCATAAAAAAACCCTGCTTGTTTGCACAGGCAGGGCTTTTTCATGGGCCGGGATTAGACGAGTGGTTTAGGCTCGGTTTCTTTCTCGGTGTGTTGCTGCTCAGCGTCTTGCCCGGTGTGCAGCTGCGGCTGTGCCGACTCTGCTTCTACCACAACCGGTGCAGGCTCAGTCGCTACTGGCGCGGCAGAAGCAGCCTGTTCAGCCTCCTTCTGACGGCGAGCTTCTTCTTCGCGCTTGCGACGACGAACTTCACGAGGATCGTTCGGCGCACGACCTGTGCTGCTGACCGGCAAGGCCGGGGCTTCAACAGCTACTGGCTCCTGAGCTTCCTGCACGGCAGGGGCTTCTTCGGCAGCCGGGGCTTGCGGGGCGAAGTAAGGAGCGGGCTCCTCCTTCACGAACGCAGGCTCTGCGGCTGGAGCAGGTGTCGGCAGCTCCGAGGATTCAGTGGCTGGCACTTCTTCCTCGGCGTTGGCCTCGACAGGAGCTTGTGGCTCAGGCGTCGGTTCAGGCGTTGGGGTGAACGGCACGACGCGTTCGGCGTGAGGGGCATCGAACAGTTCAGTCTGCGCGGCAAAAGCCGGCGCTTCGGTCACTGCTGGCTGAACCTCAACCTCCGGTGCCGGGTGCGCCTTGGGTGCCTCATCGGCAACGGGGGCTTCGACAGCAGGCACTTCAACAGTAGGCGCTTCAGTGGTCGGTTCAACGGCAACCGGTGCTTGCTCGGCTGGGGCTTGCACCTCAGGCGTCACAACGGCTGGCGTTTCGACGGTCGTCGCGGACTCGGCAGTCTCAACCACAAGCGCTTCAGCATAGATGTTGGCGCGTTCGGCCTGCTCGTTGGCCTGAGCCTCGGCAGGAGCGCTGATCACGGTGCTGGCAGCAGCGGCGGTGACGGCCAGGGCGGCAGCGGTATCAGCGCCTTGCTCTTCTTCGTTGCCGTTTTCTTCCGAGCCTTCGATCACATTGCCGTTTGCATCACGCTGACGCTCACGACGGTTGCTGCGGCGACGCTGACCACGGGAGCGGCGACGAGGGCGTTCGCCGTCATTGCTGTCCTGGTTGTCATCGTTTGCCTGCTCTTCGTTCAGCAGTACTTCTTCTTCGCTGGTCTCGGCAATGGCCTGCTCGGCACGTGGTTGACGCTCTTCACGCGGCGCACGAGGCTGACGTTCTTCACGCGGTGCGCGCTCAGGGCGTTCTTCGCGGGCCAGGTTCACGGCAGGTGCCGCGTCCAGTGGCTCACGCAGTTCGCGGACCGGACGCTCTTCGCGACCTTCACGCGGCTTGCGCTCACGGGAAGTACGGGCTGGACGTTCTTCGCGAGTGGTGGTCGGTGTTGCATCGTCACGTGTCTCGCGAGGTGCACGTTCTTCACGCGGTGCGCGTTCCTCACGTGGCGCACGCTCTTCGCGTGGAGCACGTTCTGCACGCTCCTCACGAGGGGCGCGTTCTTCGCGAGGCTTACGCTCTTCGTCACGACGGGTATTGCGGCCGCGGCTCTGTTGACGGCCGTTGCGACGCTCTTCGTTACGGGCCGGGCGCTCAACGGCAGCCGGTTTCTCGACCACGGCCGGTGCGACAGGCTCTTCCTTGGTGGCGAACAGGCTCACCAAAGATTTGACCAGGCCTTTGAACAGGCTTGGCTCAGGCAGGCTTGGTGCGGGAGCCGGTGCAACCGCTTCTACCGGAACAGGCGCGTTGGCGCGGGCTGGTGCGGTCTTGACGGCGGCTTCCTGGCGAACCAGGGTGCGGGTCGCGGCAGCCAGCGGGGCGATTTCTTCCACTTCGGCAGCGGCAGCGGCGATTTCGTAGCTGGACTGATTGTTGTGGGCTTCCGGGCTGTCATCACGCAGACGCTGCACTTCGAAGTGCGGCGTTTCCAGATGATCGTTCGGCAGGATGATGATGCGTGCGCGAGTGCGCAGTTCGATCTTGGTGATCGAGTTGCGTTTCTCGTTGAGCAGGAACGCGGCGACTGGAATCGGCACCTGGGCACGTACTTCGGCAGTACGGTCCTTCAGGGCTTCTTCTTCAATCAGGCGCAGGATGGCCAGCGACAGCGATTCGACATCACGGATGATGCCAGTGCCGTTGCAGCGCGGGCAGACGATGCCGCTGCTTTCGCCCAGCGATGGACGCAGGCGCTGACGGGACATTTCCAGCAGGCCGAAGCGCGAGATGCGGCCGACCTGAACGCGGGCACGGTCGGCTTCAAGGCTTTCACGGACCTTTTCTTCCACGGCGCGCTGGTTCTTGGCCGGCGTCATGTCGATGAAGTCGATGACGATCAGGCCGCCGATGTCGCGCAGGCGCAATTGGCGGGCGATTTCTTCGGCGGCTTCAAGGTTGGTCTGCAGGGCGGTTTCTTCGATGTCGCTGCCTTTGGTGGCGCGCGCCGAGTTGATGTCGATGGACACCAGTGCTTCGGTCGGATCGATGACGATGGAGCCACCGGAAGGCAGTTCGACGACGCGCTGGAACGCGGTCTCGATCTGGCTTTCGATCTGGAAACGGTTGAACAGCGGGACGCTGTCTTCGTACAGCTTGATCTTGCTGGCGTACTGCGGCATCACCTGACGGATGAAGGTCAGGGCTTCTTCCTGAGCTTCGACGCTGTCGATCAGGACTTCGCCGATGTCCTGGCGCAGGTAGTCGCGGATGGCGCGGATGATGACGTTGCTTTCCTGATAGATCAGGAACGGCGCGGAGCGATCCAGGGACGCTTCCTTGATGGCGGTCCACAACTGCAACAGGTAGTCGAGGTCCCATTGCATCTCTTCGCTGCTGCGGCCCAGGCCTGCGGTGCGAACGATCAGGCCCATGTCGGCAGGGGCGATCAGACCGTTGAGGGCTTCACGCAGCTCGTTGCGCTCTTCGCCTTCGATACGACGCGAAATGCCACCGGCGCGTGGGTTGTTCGGCATCAGGACCAGATAACGGCCTGCCAGGCTGATGAAGGTGGTCAGGGCTGCGCCCTTGTTGCCACGCTCTTCTTTCTCGACCTGAACGATGACTTCCTGGCCTTCGCTCAGGACGTCCTTGATGTTGACGCGGCCTTCAGGGGCTTTCTTGAAGTACTCGCGGGAGATTTCCTTGAGGGGCAGAAAGCCGTGGCGCTCAGAGCCGAAATCGACAAAGGCAGCCTCAAGGCTGGGTTCGATGCGAGTGATCCGGCCTTTGTAGATATTGGCCTTCTTCTGCTCGCGTGCGCCTGACTCGATGTCCAGGTCGTAGAGGCGTTGGCCGTCTACCAGTGCAACACGCAACTCTTCGGGTTGAGTTGCGTTAATCAGCATTCTTTTCATGTAGTACCGTCGGTTTCCGGGCTGCCGGAAACGGCGTTCGGCACACACGACTTCTCACGGTCGGTGTCAGGGCACGTCAAGAGTGGTTGGACACTCCAGTGTCTAGCGATTTTCCTGCCCAGAAGGGGCGGGGCGTCGCGACGACGTTTCCTGCTTGCTGTGGTGACCTAGGACACCCTTTCAGCAAAAGCTTTGTCAGGAGGAGGAATCGACCATCGGTAGCGGACGAGATGAAGCGTCTAAAACAAGCCTTTTGCTACACAGTCCGATGGTTGTGCGTCTCCACCCTACACGTATCCCTGATAATTCGGGTGCTGCCGCGCGCAGAATCCGCAGCGGGTTGGCATTTACCGCGATCTTCGATAGGGAAGGTCGCGCATCATGGCTTTAGGCGTTGTTCCCGAAGCGTTCGCTCGTAGCGTCTGGAAGCGACTGCACCTTGTGAACTGGCCGTGAATTATTCGCACTGAAGGCGAGCTGTCTGCTCAGCGATCTGGCGTGTTTCCGGCCTCATGTCACCCGCGCTTGTTACGTTTCCAGCATGCTGCGTTGTCACCGAAAGCCCCGTAGGACGGCCTCACGTCCTCTGGAATTGCGTTGGTCAGGGTCGGTTGTCAACCGTTGGTCCGCTGTCCGGCCGCTTATGGCGGCGTTCGCGACTATAGCAGCAATCATTAAGTGCTTCAAATCCATAAAAAATTGTTATGATTTGCGGCATGACGAATATTGCCCCTCCAACCCCCGGCGTTCAGCTGGTAGAGGTTGCGCCGGAACTTGCCGGTCAACGCATCGATAATTTTCTGATCACTTATCTCAAGGGTGTGCCCAAGACCTTGATTTACCGCATTTTGCGCAAAGGCGAAGTGCGTGTGAACAAGGGGCGGATCAAGCCCGAGTACAAGTTGCAGGCAGGAGATATCGTACGCATTCCCCCTGTGCGCGTGCCTGAGCGCGACGAGCCCGCGCCTGTCGCGCAGGGCCTGTTGCAGCGCCTCGAAGCGGCCATCGTTTACGAAGACAAGGCGTTGATCGTGCTCAACAAGCCTGCCGGCATCGCCGTGCATGGCGGCAGCGGTTTGAGTTTTGGTGTGATCGAGGCGTTTCGCCAGTTGCGCCCGGACGCCAAGGAGCTTGAGCTGGTTCACCGTCTTGATCGCGACACGTCCGGCCTGCTGATGATCGCCAAGAAGCGCAGCATGTTGCGCCACTTGCATGAAGCGCTGCGTGGCGACGGTGTGGACAAGCGCTACATGGCGCTGGTGCGTGGCAATTGGGCGACGGCGATCAAGCAGGTCCGCGCGCCGTTGCTCAAGAGCAATCTACGCTCAGGCGAGCGCATGGTCGAGGTCAACGAGGAGGGCAAGGAGGCGCTGACGATTTTCAAGGTGCTGCGCCGCTTCGGTGATTTTGCCACGATGGTCGAAGTCAAGCCTGTGACCGGTCGTACCCACCAGATTCGCGTCCACACCCTGCATGCCGGACATGCCATTGCGGGGGACACCAAGTACGGCGATGAAGATTTCAGCCGCGAGATTCGCGATCTGGGTGGCAAGCGTCTTTTTCTGCACGCTTACATGTTGACCGTGCCGCTGCCGGATGGCGGCAAGTTGACCTTGCAGGCACCTGTAGACGAAATGTGGGTCAAGACAGTGGAGCGTTTGAGTGCGCCACTATGATCTGCTGATTTTCGACTGGGACGGCACGCTGGCAGACTCCATTGGGCGCATCATCGAATCCATGCGCACAGCGGCGATCGGTGGCGGCATGGAAGCGCGAGACGATGACTCGATCAAAGGCATCATCGGGCTCGGGCTTCCCGAGGCGATTCGTACGCTTTATCCATCGATCACTGCCAATGAACTGATCGACTTCCGGCAGCGTTACGCTGATCGCTATATAGCGATGGATAACGTTCCTTCGCCTCTGTTCGAGGGTGTGCGCGAGTCCATCGAGGCGTTTCGCGAAGAGGGCTACCGTCTCGCTGTGGCGACCGGCAAGGCGCGTCGTGGGCTGGATCGGGTGTTGAAGTCCAATGGCTGGACGGATTATTTCGACATCACCCGGGCCGCCGATGAAACCGCGAGCAAGCCCGATCCATTGATGCTGCACGAGATCATGGCGCATTGTGATGTTGCCCCCGAGCGCTCGCTGATGATCGGCGATTCCTCGTTCGATCTGCAGATGGCGCGCAATGCGGGCATGGACTCTGTCGCGGTGGGCTATGGTGCGCAGTCGCTGGATGCTCTGCGTGAACACGAGCCACGTCTGGCTATCGAGCATTTTTCAGAGCTGCGCACCTGGCTGAATGGGCGCGGCGTTTAATCATCGTTCTGGAGCAAGTTGAGCATGTCTGACGAATGGAAAGCGCCTGCCTCTCAGAGAGAGGATGGGGCGGGTGATAACAGGGAAGAGGCGAAGAGCTGGAAATTGCTGGAAAAAACCCTGCTGGCCAGTGTCCAGGAGCAGCGGCGTGCGCGTCGTTGGGGGATCTTTTTCAAGCTCTTGACCTTCGCGGTGCTGTTTGCGGTGCTGATCGTTCCGATGCTTGATCTGAGTGGTGGTGCGTCCCGCAGAGTCAGCCACACTGCGGTGGTGGATGTGCAGGGCATGATTGCCGATAAGGAGCCTGCCAGCGCCGACAACATCATCGCCGGGCTACGTGCCGCGTTCGATGATGCCAAAACCAAGGGTGTGATCCTGAATATCAACAGCCCGGGTGGCAGTCCGGTCCAGTCTGGCTACGTCTATGACGAGATCCGTCGTCTGCGTGCGCAGAAGCCTGATATCAAGGTGTATGCGGTGATCAGCGATCTGGGGGCGTCGGGTGCCTATTACATCGCCAGCGCTGCCGATCAGATCTATGCCGACAAAGCCAGCCTTGTGGGCTCCATTGGTGTGACTGCGGCCGGCTTCGGCTTCGTTGGGGTTATGGAGAAGCTGGGTGTGGATCGGCGTACCTACACGTCCGGCGAGCACAAAGCCTTTCTTGATCCGTTCCAGCCACAAAAGGCCGATGAAACGCAGTTCTGGCAGGGCGTGCTGGACACGACGCATCGTCAGTTTATCGCCAGCGTGAAGCAGGGGCGCGGTGATCGCCTGAAGGACAAGGATCATCCGGAACTGTTCTCCGGCCTGGTCTGGACCGGTGAGCAGGCGGTGCCGCTGGGTCTGGTGGATGGCTTGGGCAGTGCCGCCTATGTGGCGCGTGAAGTGATTGGCGAGAAAGACATGGTCGACTATACCGTTGAGGAGTCGCCTTTTGATCGGTTCTCCAAGAAGCTGGGCACCAGCATCGCCGAGCGGCTTGCCATGCTGGCCGGCTTCAATGGGCCGACGTTGCGTTGATCGCAGGTCGGTCCTGAAAGAGCCCGACAGTCGTCGGGTTTTTTCATGGCGGATTATGGAAGGGTGATTCCTTCCTTTATTAGCATGTCCACCAGTCGTATCAATGGCAGGCCCACCAGACTGGTAGCGTCGGTGCCTTCGGTGCTGCGAAACAGGCTGACACCCAGGCCTTCGGCCTTGAAGCTGCCCGCGCAGTCGAAAGGCTGCTCTGCGTGCAGGTAGCGCTCTATGCTGGCCTTGTCGAGTTCGCGCATATGCACGGTGAATGGCACGCAGTCCACCTGGCAGAAGCCTGTCTTGCTATTTAGAAGGGCCAGTCCGGTCAGGAAGGTCACGCGTTTGCCGCTGGCGGCTGACAGTTGCTCGAGGGCGCCCTCGAACGTATGCGGCTTGCCGAGTATCCGGTCGCCCAGTACGGCCACTTGATCCGAGCCTATGATTAGATGATCGGAGTATTCGCTGGCCAGCGCCTGCGCTTTCTTTTGCGCCAGCCGCAATACAAGCTCCAAAGCAGGCTCGCCAGGCCGTCTGCTTTCGTCGACATCGGGCGATTTGCAGGTGAACGGCAGGCGTAGTCGTGTGAGCAGTTCGCGGCGATAAATCGAGCTGGACGCTAGAAGCAGGGATGGCATGCGATTCTCCATAGGCTGAGCGCGGATTCTAATGTGCCACCCGAGTTGCGAACAGGCCTGAATTTCCTTTGACATGCCAAGGGGGCATCCCTAGAATGCTGCGCCTATGTTGAATGACCCGATTCCACCTCACGTTGACCCGCGCAAATTGGCTGATCGCGGCACTACCCTTCAGGGTGAAGTGCTGCTGGCCGATTTGGAGAGACTCTGCGACCCGCTTGCCGACAATGTCGGTACGGTGCAGGCCAAGTTCATTTTTGAGCGTGACGAACGCCGTTCAGTGGTTATCCACAGTGCGATAGACGTCTCGGTCAAGATGGTTTGCCAGCGTTGTCTTGAGCTGGTCACCCTGCCGATTCACAGCGAGTGCAGTTACGCTGTGGTGAAGGAGGGTGCGAATACCCAGTCGTTACCGAAAGGTTATGACGTGCTGGAACTGGGCGAAGATCCATTGGATCTGCTGGCATTGATCGAGGAGGAGCTTTTGCTCGCCTTGCCAATCGTGCCTGCTCATCATCCGGAAGAATGCCAGCAACCGGCGGGTCTCGATGAGCCCGAACCGAGCGTGGACGAGGTGACACGGTCCAACCCGTTCAGTGTATTGGCGCAGTTAAAGCGTGACCCAAACGTTTAGGAGTTAATCAATTATGGCTGTTCAGCAGAACAAAAAATCCCGCTCTGCCCGTGACATGCGTCGTTCGCACGACGCGCTTGAGGCAAGCACTCTGTCGGTAGAAAAGACCACTGGTGAAATTCACCTGCGTCACCACGTATCGCCAGAAGGCGTATACCGTGGTCGTAAAGTGATCGACAAGGGCGCTGACGAGTAATTTCTTGTCCGCTCCGATCATTGCGATCGACGCAATGGGCGGGGACTTCGGTCCCCGCAACATTGTTCAGGCAAGCCTCGCGTGCCTGATTGCTACGCCCTCGCTTCATCTGGCCCTTGTCGGCCAAGCCTCCCTTATTGAAGAGCTCGTTGCCCGCCATCAAGGTGTGGATCGTTCGCGCCTGCAAATCGTCAATGCCAGCGAAGTTGTCGCGATGGATGAGCGTCCCTCTCAAGCTCTGCGTAGCAAGCCTGACTCCTCGATGCGTGTAGCGCTTGAACTGGTGGCCAGTGGGCAGGCGCAAGCGTGTGTCAGTGCCGGTAATACCGGAGCGCTCATGGCATTGTCGCGGTTTGTGCTCAAGACGTTGCCGGGCATCGACCGCCCGGCGATGATTGCGGCCATTCCGACGCGCACCGGCTATTGCCAATTGCTGGACCTTGGCGCCAATGTCGATTGCAGTGCCGATACGCTCTACCAGTTCGCGGTCATGGGCGCAGTGATGGCCGAGACGCTGGGAGTGGTGAAGCCAAAAGTGGCGTTGCTCAACGTCGGCACCGAAGATATCAAGGGCAATCAGCAGGTCAAGCTGGCGGCGGGTATGCTGCAGGCCGCGTCCGGTCTCAATTACATCGGCTACGTCGAAGGCGACGGTCTGTACCGGGGCGAGGCCGATGTGGTGGTGTGCGATGGTTTTGTCGGCAATGTCCTGCTCAAATCCAGCGAAGGGTTGGCGTCGATGATCGCTGCCCGGATAGAGAGTATGTTCAAGCGCAATCTTTTGGGCAGGATGGCGGGCATCCTGGCCTTACCCTTGTTGAATCGACTGCAGGCTGATCTGGCACCCGCCCGACACAACGGTGCGAGCCTTTTGGGGCTGCAGGGTATTGTCGTGAAAAGTCACGGCTCGGCGAGCGTGCAAGGCTTCCAGAGTGCGATTCAGCGGGCGTTGATCGAAACCCGGGAAAACCAGCCGCAACGCCTGCATGGGCGGCTTGAAGCGATACTGCAGAACGGTCAGGCGTGAAAATGTGACGCGTTAGACTGCTCAGTCATCCAAACGGGCAGTCATATAAATTTGAATATCGGTGTTCGGCGTGGCCGATCACCCATTTTAGGCACCCTACTTCAGAGGCTTGTTAAATGTCTGCATCCCTCGCATTCGTATTTCCGGGTCAAGGATCGCAATCGCTTGGCATGCTCGCCGAGCAGGCTGCACAGCATCCGTTGATCCTCGATACCTTCGAACAGGCTTCCGAGGCCCTTGGCTATGATCTTTGGGCATTGACCCAAAGCGGGCCTGTCGAGTCGCTCAATCAGACCGATAAGACCCAGCCTGCAATCCTGACTGCATCGGTCGCATTGTGGCACGTCTGGCTCGCTGAAGGCGGCGCTGTTCCTGCCTTTGTTGCAGGACATAGTCTGGGCGAGTACAGCGCGCTGGTGGCTGCGCAGAGCCTGAGCCTGGAAGATGCGGTCAAGCTGGTCGAGCGTCGCGGGCAATTGATGCAGGAAGCTGTTCCGGCCGATCAGGGTGGCATGGCGGCGATCCTGGGTCTGGACGACGCCGATGTCATGGCAGCGTGTGCTGAAGCGGCCCAGGGCGAGGTGGTGAGTGCCGTCAACTTCAATTCGCCAGGCCAAGTGGTAATTGCCGGTTCCGCTGAAGCGGTCAAGCGTGCGATGGAGATTTGCAAGGCGCGGGGTGCCAAGCGCGCATTGCCATTGCCGGTGAGTGTGCCGTCGCATTGCGAGTTGATGCGTCCGGCCGCAGAGCGCTTTGCCCCGTTCATCGAGGCTGTCGAGTGGCAGGCGCCGGAAATTGCCCTGGTGCAGAACGTCAGCGCCAGTGCGGTCAGTGATCTGGCGACGCTCAAGCGCGATTTGCTGGAGCAGCTGTACAAGCCTGTGCGCTGGGTGGAATCCATCCAGTGCCTGGCCAGCCGTGGTGCGACCCAGTTGGTGGAGTGTGGGCCGGGCAAGGTACTGGCTGGTCTGAACAAGCGTTGCGCCGACGGCGTGACTACTTACAACCTGGATAACCCAGACGCCTTTGCCGCCGCCCGTGCGGCACTGGTCTGATTAGGAGAGGCCTGCATGAGCCTGCAAGGTAAAGTTGCATTGGTGACCGGTGCCAGTCGCGGTATTGGTCAAGCCATCGCCCTTGAATTGGGGCGCAATGGCGCTGTGGTCGTGGGTACAGCGACTTCCGAGTCTGGTGCCGAGCGAATCAGCGCTGCGTTCAAGGAAGCCGGCATCGAAGGTTTCGGCCTGATGCTGGACGTGTGCAGTGCCGAATCCGTCGAATCGGTGTTGTCGACCATTCAGGAGCGTGTCGGTGCACCATTGATCCTCGTCAACAATGCCGGTATTACCAGGGACAACCTGATGATGCGCATGAAAGATGACGAATGGTACGACGTGGTCAATACCAACCTGAACAGCCTGTTCCGCCTCTCCAAGGGCGTGTTGCGTGGTATGACCAAGGCGCGTTGGGGCCGTATCATCAGCATCGGCTCCGTGGTGGGTGCCATGGGCAACGCCGGTCAAGTAAACTATGCTTCCGCGAAAGCCGGGCTGGAAGGTTTCAGCCGAGCGCTCGCTCGTGAAGTGGGGTCGCGTGCAGTGACCGTTAACTCCGTGGCACCGGGTTTCATCGATACCGACATGACGCGTGAGTTGCCGCAAGCGCAGCGTGAGGCCCTCCTGACTCAGATTCCTCTGGGCCGTCTGGGGCAGGCGCAGGAAATCGCCAATGTGGTTTCCTTCCTGGCTTCTGAAGGCGCAGGGTACGTGACAGGGGCAACAATCCCGGTCAACGGCGGCATGTACATGAGCTGAATGTGACGATCTGTTTCAAAAAAATGTCATACGATCTGACTAAAATCCGTTATAAAGCTGCAATCTATTAATGGGCAGAAGGGCGATTGGGCAAAGGCAGAGAGCGTTACGCTTGAAAAACGTAAAACCTCTTCTATACACTTACCCTCTGGCCAGATGCCTGAATATTTCCACTAGGAGTTAAAACTAGGTATGAGCACCATCGAAGAGCGCGTCAAGAAAATCGTTGCCGAGCAACTTGGCGTCAAGGAAGAAGAGGTTGTTAACACTGCTTCTTTCGTTGAAGACCTGGGCGCTGACTCCCTGGACACCGTTGAGCTGGTAATGGCTCTGGAAGAGGAATTCGAGACCGAAATCCCTGACGAAGAAGCGGAAAAGATCACTACCGTTCAAGCTGCTATCGATTACGTCACCAGCCATCAGGCTTAAGATTCGTAATCGCTGCTTGCTGTCACGGGAAAACCGCACTGCTTTAAACGGCGTGCGGTTTTTTCTTTAAGAAACGTTGTGATGTTCCGTTAACAAGAGAGAAGGAGAGTCCTGTGTCACGTAGACGCGTCGTGGTCACCGGGATGGGCATGCTTTCGCCACTGGGCAATGATGTGCCCAGCAGTTGGCAAGGCATTCTGGCAGGCCGCAGTGGCATTGGCCTTATCGAGCACACGGACCTGTCGGCCTTCACTACCCGTTTCGGCGGTTCGGTCAAGGGATTCAACGTTGAAGAATACCTGGCGCCCAAAGAAGCGCGTCGGCTCGATCTCTTCATTCAATACGGCCTTGCAGCCAGCTTTCAGGCTGTGCGCAACGCAGGTCTTGAAGTCACCGACGCAAACCGCGAGCGCATTGGCGTTGCTATGGGTTCGGGTATCGGTGGTCTGACCAATATTGAAAACAGCAGCCGTCTGATGCATGAGCAGGGGCCGGGGCGGATTTCTCCGTTCTTCGTGCCAGGCTCGATCATCAATATGATTTCCGGCTTCCTGTCCATCCACCTGGGTGCGCAGGGGCCTAACTACGCCATCGCAACTGCCTGCACAACGGCCACTCATTGCATTGGCATGGCCGCTCGCAACATTGCCTACGACGAAGCTGACGTCATGATTGCCGGTGGTGCCGAGATGGCCGCCTGTGGTCTTGGGCTTGGCGGATTCGGTGCAGCGCGTGCGCTGTCGACCCGCAACGACGATCCGGCCCGCGCCAGCCGTCCGTGGGACAAGGGCCGCGATGGCTTCGTTCTGTCCGACGGTGCCGGTGCGATGGTTCTCGAAGAACTTGAGCATGCCAAGGCGCGTGGCGCGACGATCTATGCCGAGCTGGTTGGCTTCGGAATGAGCGGTGACGCCTTCCACATGACCTCGCCACCTGACGACGGTGCCGGTGCTGCACGCTGTGTGGTCAATGCGCTGCGTGATGCGAAGGTCAATCCTGAGCAGGTGCAATACATCAATGCCCACGGCACCTCGACCCCCGCGGGCGATCTGGCAGAGGCTTCGGCGATCAAAAGCGTGTTTGGCGATCACGCCTACAAGCTGGCCGTCAGCTCCACCAAATCGATGACCGGGCACCTTTTGGGTGCTGCCGGTGCGGTCGAAGCCATTTTCAGTGTGCTTGCACTGGTTGATCAGGTCGCTCCGCCGACCATCAACCTGGATGAGCCGAGCGAAGGTTGCGACCTGGACTTCGTGCCTCACGAGGCGCGTCGCATGCCGATTGATGTCGTGTTGTCGAACTCCTTCGGGTTTGGTGGCACCAATGGCTCGCTGGTGTTCCGCCGGTTCGCCGAGTAATGTTCAGCTGGATCGATGGCTGCCTGGCCGACTCTGTTTCTCTCAAGGACAGAGGTCTGGCCTACGGCGACGGGGTCTTTGAAACCGTCGCGGTAAAGGCAGGGCAGCCGCTGTTGTTCGAGCGTCACCTGCAACGTCTTGAATCCGCCTGTCAGCGTCTGGCGATTCCGGTCGATCCAGACCTGGTCCGTACTGAAATGGCTCGCTTCGCCAGCCAGCTGGGTGACGGTGTCATGAAGCTGATCCTGACCCGTGGCGACAGTCAGCGTGGGTATGGGCCTGCTCCAGACACCCAGTCCCGCCGAATTCTGCAGGGCGGTCCTTCACCGTCATACCCCGCAGCACATGCCGAACACGGCGTTTGTCTGTTTCCTTGCAAAACCCGTCTGGCCGAACAGCCGCTACTGGCAGGCCTCAAGCATCTGAATCGTCTGGAGCAGGTGCTGGCGCGTTCGGAGTGGCAGGACAGCGAGCATGCCGAAGGGCTGGTCTGTGACACGTCTGGTCGTCTGATCGAAGGCGTTTACAGCAATCTGTTTCTGGTGTCTGGCGGTCGTCTGCTGACGGCTGACCTGAGTCGTTGTGGCGTGGCAGGGGTGATGCGCGCCGAGTTGCTGGATCAGGCGCGAACGCTGGGGGTCGCAGTCGATATCCGTGACCTGTACCCGTCTGACCTGGAACAGGCTGACGAAGTCTTTCTCTGTAATAGCGTTTATGGCATCTGGCCGGTTTGCGGCTTTGAACACCTTGGCTGGCCGGTTGGTCCGCTCACCCGTAAACTGCAAGGCATTGCTCGCGACCTTCTGGATATCTGATTCGTGATCCGAAAAATATTGGTGTTGCTGGAAACCGCTATCGTGCTGGCAGGGTTGGCGCTGGGTTTTGCGTTCTGGCAGCAATATCAGGCCTTGCATCAGCCGCTCAAAGTGGCTCAGGAACAACTGCTGGACGTTCCCGCCGGTTCGACACCCACCGGTGTCCTCAACCGGCTGCAGGCCGACGGCGTTATCAAGGATGCTTTCTGGTTGCGCCTTTACTGGCGATTCAACCTGTCCGATCAGGCGCTTCACAGTGGCGAGTACCGTATGGTTCCCGGCATGGACGTGGACGCGCTGTTTGGTGTCTGGAAGCGCAAGGAAGTGGTGCAATACAGCCTGACGCTGGTCGAAGGCTGGAATTTCCGTCAGGTGCGCGCCGCACTTTCCAAACAAGCCAAGCTGGATCAGACGTTGGCCGGGTTGAGCGATGCTGATTTGATGAAAAAAATCGGTCACCCGGACGTGTTTCCCGAAGGCCGGTTTTTCCCGGACACTTACCGTTACGTGCGCGGCATGACCGACGCCGAACTGCTCAAGCAGGCTTATGCCCGTCTGGAGGAGGTGCTGGAAGAGGAGTGGGCTGCAAGGGCGGCAGATGTGCCTTACGCCGACCCGTATCAGGCGCTGATCATGGCCTCGATGGTGGAGAAGGAAACCGGCGTACCTCAGGAACGCGGTCAGATTGCAGGCGTGTTCGTGCGGCGTTTGAAGCTGGGCATGCAGTTGCAGACTGATCCGACGGTGATCTACGGCATGGGCGAGCGCTACAACGGCAAGCTGACCCGGGCCGACCTCAAACAGGCCACGCCTTACAATACCTACGTGATTGCCGGAATGCCGCCAACCCCCATTTCGCTGGTAGGGCGTGAGGCTATTCACGCAGCGCTCAATCCGGTGGATGGCAACAGTTTGTACTTCGTGGCCAAAGGTGATGGCAGCCACGTTTTCTCCAATGACCTGGATGCCCATAATGCGGCGGTCCGGGAGTACCAGATAAAACGGCGTGCGGACTACCGATCCAGTCCTGCGCCCGTGCCAGCGTTAGTGCCGGCGCCTGCTTCTGACGCTTCACCCGAACCTGATGCAAGCGCTTCCGAGCCTGCGCCTGCGGATGTCCCGAATGCTTCGCAACGCGAGTCCGACTCGCAATGAATTTGACTAAGGAATGCCTGTGACTGGCCTGTTCATCACCCTCGAAGGCCCGGAAGGTGCCGGCAAAAGCACCAATCGCGAATACCTGGCGGCAAAACTGCGCGCTGAAGGCGTGCAGGTGTTGTTGACCCGTGAGCCTGGTGGCACACCGTTGGCCGAACGGATTCGCGAACTGTTGCTTGCGCCCAGTGACGAGTCGATGTGCGCCGATACCGAGTTGCTGCTGGTGTTCGCTGCCCGTGCGCAGCATATGGCCGAAGTGATTCGCCCGGCGCTGGCGAGGGGAGACGTGGTTCTGTGTGATCGGTTCACCGATGCAACCTATGCCTATCAAGGTGGTGGTCGCGGCCTTTCTCATGAGCGAATCTCGGCGCTGGAACAGTTCGTTCAGGGCGATTTACGCCCTGACCTGACGCTGGTATTCGATCTGCCGGTCGAAGTCGGTCTGTCGCGCGCCGCGGCGCGTGGCCGGCTGGATCGCTTCGAGCAGGAAGGCCGTGCATTCTTCGATGCCGTACGCAGTACCTATCTGGCGCGTGCCGCTGCCGAGCCGTCGCGCTATCGGTTGGTCGACGCGGCACAGACGTTGCCGCAGGTTCAGGTGTCGCTGGACGCCTTGTTGCCGCAGTTGCTGGAGCTGCAACGTGGCTGAAGCCTACCCGTGGCAGCAGGCGCTGTGGCAGCAAATGGCGGGGCGCGCTCAGCACGCGCATGCCTATCTGCTGCACGGCCCTGCAGGCATCGGTAAACGGGCGCTCGCCGAGCGTTTGATGGCCAGCCTGCTGTGTCAGCGACTCGATGGGCTGGACGCCTGCGCAACTTGCAAGTCCTGTTTGCTGCTGGCGGCAGGCAGTCACCCCGATAACTACGTGCTGGAGCCGGAAGAAGCCGACAAACCCATCAAGGTCGATCAGGTGCGTGATCTGGTCAGTTTCGTGGTGCAGACCTCGCAGATGGGTGGCCGCAAGGTGGTGCTCATCGAGCCGGTCGAAGCGATGAACATCAATGCGGCCAACGCGTTGCTAAAAAGCCTTGAAGAGCCTTCCGGCAATACCGTGTTGCTGCTGGTCAGTCACCAGCCCAGTCGCCTGTTGCCGACGGTCAAGAGCCGTTGCGTGCAGCAGGCCTGTCCATTGCCTGATGAGCAGACGAGCCTGGCCTGGCTGAGCAACGCGTTGCCTGACTGCCCTGAGCAGGAGCGTCTCGAATTACTGACGCTGGCCGCCGGCTCGCCGTTGGCTGCCGTGACGCTTCATGCTCAAGGCGTTCGCGAACAGCGCGCTCAGGTGGTGGAGGGGGTCAAGAAACTGCTCAAGCAGCAACAGTCGCCCACTCAACTGGCCGAAGGCTGGAAAGACATCCCGTTGCTGTTGCTGTTCGACTGGTTCTGCGACTGGTCGCACCTGATTCTGCGCTATCAACTGACTGAGGACGAGGATGGTCTGGGCCTTGGGGACATGCGCAAAGTGGTGCAATACCTTGCGCAGAAGTCGCCGCGTGGCAAGGTGCTCGATATTCAGGATTGGGTGCTGGCACAGCGGCAGAAGGTCATGTCCAAGGCCAATCTCAATCGCGTGCTGTTGCTTGAGGCATTGCTTGTGCAGTGGGCAGGCCTGCCTGGACAGGCGTAGACTCCAGGTATCAACCGTCGAGGTATTGTCATGAACTTGCCGCCTAACACAGGCCCGCGTAACGGTATCCTGTCCCTGACCATCAAGGACAAGGCGGTTCTTTACGCCGCTTATATGCCGTTCATCAGGAACGGTGGCCTGTTCATTCCGACCAGCAAAAGCTACAAGCTGGGCGATGAAGTGTTCATGCTGCTCAATCTGATGGATGAGGCCGAGAAGGTTCCGGTCACCGGCCGTGTCGCCTGGGTCACGCCCAAAGGCGCGCAAGGCAACCGCACCGCCGGGGTCGGCGTGCAATTCAATGACGGCGACAACACCGCTCGCAACCTGATCGAAACCTACCTGGTCGGTGCTTTGAAGTCCGACCGTCCCACTCATACGATGTAGTTGTCCTTTTGCCCATGCTTGTAGATTCCCATTGTCACCTCGATCGCCTTGACCTGACCCAGCACGACGGTTCACTCGATGCAGCCCTTGAAGCTGCGCGGGGAAGGGGGGTCGGACATTTTTTGTGCATCGGTGTCAGCGCCGACAACGCAGGTGCCGTGAAAGCGCTGGCCGAGCGTTACGATGATGTCGATTGCTCGGTTGGCATTCATCCGCTCGATCTCAAGCCGGGTGAGGCGCCTGCGCTGGACTGGCTGTTGGCTGAGCTGGATCACCCTCGCGTGGTTGCTATTGGCGAAACCGGTCTGGATTATCACTACGAGCCCGAAGCGGCCGACCTGCAGCAGGCTTCGTTTCGGCTGCACCTTCAAGCGGCCGCGACCACCGGCAAGCCAGTGATCGTTCACACCCGAGGTGCGCGTGCCGATACACTCGACCTGCTGCGCGAAGCTGCGCTGCCTCAAGCGGGTGTGCTGCACTGCTTTACCGAAGACTGGGACATGGCCAGGGCGGCTCTGGATCTGGGCTTTTATATCTCGCTTTCCGGCATCGTGACATTCCGCAACGCCGATGCCCTGCGCGATGTTGCCCGTCAGGTGCCCGCCGACCGTTTGCTGGTCGAGACGGATTCGCCCTATCTGGCACCCATCCCGCACCGCGGCAAGCCGAACCTGCCTCAATACGTACGTGACGTAGCCGAGTTTCTGGCCATGCTGCGGGGTGAGTCCTACGAGCGTTTCGCCGAGCAGACCACCGAAAACTTTGCCCGGCTTTTTCCGCTTGCGCATCTGTCTCGCTAAGCGTGTGGGCAAATCGCGAGCAAAAAAAACCCGGATTCTGGGGGGGTGAAGCCGGGTTAAGACCATTAGGAGTAAAACAAAGGCACGCTGTCCGTTGGTGCCTTTACTGGCCCATCACTTGGGGGGATGACGCGCCAACGGTTTAATTATTGACCAATGTGGCGCGACGTCCAGCCTGGATTGATCGTTTTTTAAACAGTTTTGGAATAGCAAATGGCTTCCTGAGTACTCAAAACGTACTAGAATTCGGCGAAGTCGGCCAAGTGCCCGCCGTACGGGAGTGAAACCGTGCGCGCATCGTTGAAAGAACCTCTGCAAGCGGCACCGATTGGCTCATTTAGCGCGATAGGGTCGGATGATCCGTGCAATTTGTCGTCAGTTGGGCATAATACGCGGCTTCGATTTCGATCCTAATCAGACCTTCCTATGCAGAAAGAACCTCGTAAGGTCCGTGAGTTTCGCCGCCGTGAGCAGGAAATTCTCGACACCGCGCTAAAGCTGTTCCTTGAGCGGGGCGAAGACAGCGTCACGGTCGAGATGATCGCGGACGCCGTTGGCATCGGCAAAGGCACGATCTACAAGCACTTCAAATCCAAGGCGGAGATCTATCTGCGCCTGATGCTCGACTACGAGCGCGATCTGAACGAGCTGCTGCACTCTGCTGATGTCGACAAGGATAAAGAGGCGCTTTCGCGAGCCTATTTTGAGTTTCGCATGCGCGACCCGCAGCGCTATCGCCTGTTCGACCGCCTGGAAGAGAAGGTGGTCAAGGGCAATCAGGTGCCTGAGCTGGTCGAAGAGCTGCACACGATCCGCGCCTCCAATTTCGAGCACCTGACGCTGTTGATCAAGGGTCGCATCACTGAAGGCAAGCTCGAAGATGTCCCTCCTTACTATCACTACTGTGCCGCCTGGGCGCTGGTGCATGGCGCGGTTGCGCTGTATCACTCGCCGTTCTGGAGTAACGTGCTGGAAGATCAGGAAGGCTTCTTCCATTTCCTGATGGACATCGGTGTGCGCATGGGCAATAAGCGCAAGCGCGACGGCGACACGCCTCCCGAGCCAAAGCAGGACCCGACGCCGGTCTGAACCCTCTTAAGCGGCATGTTGGGTGCCGCTGTGCAAGGCAATGCACGCATTCGGTCAGAAATGGCGCGGAAGCTGCATCCGACGACCATTCGCCGGTTTTCCGTCACCGGTATTTGGGAGGGGATGATGCGTAGCCTGGTTCTGCTGCTGGCGCTTATGGCGTTGGGTGGCTGCATGAAAGTCAGTGATATGGGTGAAGGTGTTCGGGAACAGTTCAGCGATGCGGGACTGCTCGACCACAGCGAAACCCGGCGTATCGCCAATTGGCGAGTGCAGCCCGACTCCTTCATCTACATCGCTCAGGGTGCCTTCGTGCCGCCTGGCAGAGCGTATCCGCGCCCCAACGTAGTGGCTGAAGAAGCGTTCAAGGGCTTCGTCGAGTACTTCCCGATGGTTCGTCGCGCGCAGGCACCGCTGGGCCTGGACGAGGCCATGATCGAGGCCCGCAGCGCCGGTGCGCATTACTTGCTCTATACCCGTTTTGCCAAGGCCGATGATCGCATCGGCAACGGTGATCAGTGGTCCGATCAAGAGGCCGTGGATCGCCTGGGTGTCGACACAGGTGTCATTCAGCTCATGTTGATCGAAACCAGTACCCGCTTTTTGATCGACAGCGCCCGTATCCGTAGCCGTGGCGGATTGCTGACGCTTTACGACAAAAGCCCTGAAGATTTGCTAGGTCCGCCACTTGAGGACTACGCTCGTACGTTGTTGGGTGTTGAGCGTTAGGAGTAAGGCATGACCGATTCAGGCAAGGCTGGCGATCTGTTCGCGCAGATTCCCAAAACCAAAGGTTTGCCGCCTGTACATCTATGGAACCCGGATTTCTGCGGCGATATCGACATGCGTATCGCCCGTGATGGGACTTGGTACTACCAAGGCACGCCCATCGGACGTAAACCGATGGTGCGGCTTTTCTCCACCATCCTACGCCGCGATGGCGACGATTACGTGCTCGTCACGCCGGTCGAAAAAGTCGGCATCAAGGTCGATGACGCGCCTTTTGTGGCCGTCACGCTTGCGGTGGATGGTGAGGGATCCGACCAGATACTGAGGTTTGTGACCAACGTCGAGGATGAGGTCGAGGCGAGCGCCGAGCATCCGTTGCGCGTCGTTGTGGATCCCCAGACTCAGGAGCCTGCACCGTATATTCATGTGCGCACCAATCTCGAAGCGCTGATTCATCGCAATGTTTTTTACCAGTTGGTAGAGCTGGCGGTCGGTCGTGAGATCGACGGGCAGCGCTGGCTGGGGGTGTGGAGCCACGGGATATTCTTCCCGATTGGCCTTGAGCCCTGAGGCGCCCGGTATTCGACAGGCTCAATTGCCTGTCGGCAGTTCGGCGGTTAAAGTGCCGCTCCCTGATTTTCCTGAGGTTTTTGCATGAGCCAGTCCTTTGATATCGCCGTTGTCGGCGCAACCGGTACTGTCGGCGAAACCATTGTCCAGATTCTGGAAGAGCGCGATTTTCCGGTGGGTGCCCTGCACTTGCTGGCCAGCATCGATTCGGCAGGGCATTCAGTGCCGTTCCGGGGTAAAAACGTGCGCGTCCGCGAAGTCGATGACTTCGATTTCAGCAAGGTCAAGCTGGCGTTTTTTGCCGCGGGTCCTGCTATCAGTCTTGCCCACGCTGAAAAGGCGTCGGCTTCCGGTTGCCTGGTCATTGACCTGTCCGGCGCTTTTGCGGCCATGCAAGCGCCCGCGATCGTGCCGGAGATCAATGCCACGCTTCTGGCGTCGAGTCACGGCGCTGGACGCATTGTGGCAAGTCCGAGCGCATCGGCAACTGCCGTGGCGTTGGTACTGAACCCGCTGCGTGAATGCCTCGAACTGCGTCATGTGGCGATCACGGCCTGTCTGGCAGTGTCTGCGCAAGGTCGTGAAGGGGTGAGCGAACTGGCTCGCCAGACCACGGAACTGCTCAACGTTCGCCCACTGGAAACGCGGTTCTTCGACCGGCAAATGGCGTTTAATGTGCTCGCTCAGGTCGGCAAGCCGGACGAAACGGGTCATCTGACGCTGGAGCGACGTCTGGTTAATGAGCTTCGCGAGCTGCTGGCGCTGCCGTCGCTCAAGGTGTCTGCCAGTTGCATTCAGGTTCCGGTTTTCTTTGGCGACAGCTTTACTGTGTCGGTGCAGTCGGCTGCGGCAATCGATCTGGCTGCTGTGAATGCAGCGCTTGAAGCGGCCGAGGGGATCGAGTTGGTCGATGCCGGTGATTACCCGACGCCTGTCGGCGATGCGGTTGGCCAGGATGTGGTTTACGTCGGCCGCGTTCGCACAGGCATCGACGATCCCGAACAACTCAATCTGTGGGTAACCTCTGACAATGTTCGCAAAGGCGCTGCGCTCAATGCTGTGCAGGTTGGCGAATTGTTGATAAAAGACTATGTGTAAAAGATACTTGGCAACACTTTGAATAATTGTTCGAGCGGCGATACGCCTTACACCCAACGCAGGACTACCTCTCCGGATGCCGGAGAATCTTTAAACAAGGGATGGGCTATGGTTCAGGTTCGTAAACTGGTATTAGCGATCGCTGCGGCTTCGGCGCTGTCATCAGGGATGGCGCAGGCGTTGGGGCTCGGGGAATTGTCTGTCAAGTCGACCCTGAACCAGCCACTGGTAGCCGAGATCGAGTTGACCGATGCGCAGGGCGTCAACGCCGCGCAGGTTGTACCCAGTCTTGCAACAACGGCGGACTTCGCCCAAGCGGGCATCACTCGTCAGGCGTTTCTCAATGACCTCAGCTTCACGCCGGTCATCAACGCCAGCGGCAAGAGTGTTCTGCGGATCACCTCTACCAAACCGGTGCGTGAGCCTTATGTAAAGTTCCTGGTTCAGGTGCTCTGGCCGAACGGACGTCTGCTGCGCGAGTACAGCCTGTTGCTGGACCCGCCGAAGTTCTCACCGGAAGCGGCGGCCGCTGCGGCAGCACCTGCTCCGGCAGCGCCTGCGACCCCGGCACCCGCACCTGCCGCTGAAGCCGGAGCGCCTGCTCAATTGGCGACCGTAGCGCCGTCTGCCGAAGCGACGCCTGCGGCACCGTCTGTCCAGCAGCCTGCAGCGCAAGGTTCGACGCTTCCACCTCCGGCTGCCGATAAGCAGGGCCAGTACGTCACCGCCAACAACGACACCCTGTGGGAGATCGCTGCGAAGGTTCGCACTGGCGGAACCGTACAGCAGACGATGCTGGCGATTCAGGCGCTCAACCCTGATGCCTTCATGGGCGGCAACATCAACCGATTGAAGAAAGGCCAGGTCCTGCGCCTGCCGACGCCTCAGCAGACCACGGCCTTGCCGCAGCCTCAGGCCGTTGCAGAGGTTTCCCGTCAGTACAGCGCATGGCGTGAAGGTCGCCGTCTGCCAGCGGGTGCCCGTCAGGTCGACGCCACTCGCCGTGATCGCGCCGGTGCTGCGCCATCCAGGGTCGATACGTCTGACAACCTCAGCCTGGTCTCGGCCGGTGGCAAGCCTGCCGCCAATGGCGCTGCGGGTGACAGCGACCTGAGCAATAAGCTGGCAGTGGCTCAGGAGGCGCTGGACACCTCGCGTCGTGATAACGCCGAGCTGACCAGTCGTATGAACGACCTGCAAAGTCAGTTGGACAAGTTGCAGCGTCTGATCGAGCTCAAGAATGGCCAGTTGGCCAAGATGCAGGCAGCCGGTGCAGCCGTACCGCCTGCTGCTACGCCTGTCGAACCTTCCAGCGCAGCCAGCGCGGCCGTACCGGCGTCGCTGGTCGACGCCAATGGCACGCCAGTGAAACCCGCAGGTGAGATCGCGCCTGAAGACGCGTTGCCGGCAGGTGCTGCACAGGTCGCCACGCCCGTTGCCGACCAGCCATTGGCGGTCGAGCCGGTCGCCGTTCCGGAAGACGAGGACGCATTGCAGAAGGTCCTCGACAACCCCGTGCTGTTGGGGCTGATTGGCGGTGCGGTGCTGTTGCTTCTGGCGCTGGTCCTGTTGTTTCTGGCGCGTCGTCGCGCTGCCAAAGCGGAGGCTGAAAAGCATCGGCGCATGGCCCGCGCCTTGGCTGAGGAGTCTCAGTTCGTCTCTGACATGGACATGAATGCACCGCCTGCCAGTTTCGACGGGCTTGACGTGCCGCCGCCTAACGTCCGCATGGGGGCAGGTCCTGCCGCAGTCGCGGCGACCGCCGCACGCGAGCGACCGGCCGATCCGCTGGTGCAGGCTGAAATCCATATCGCTTACGGCCGTATGAATCAGGCCGTCGAGCTGCTTGAAGAGGCCATCAAGGATTCGCCTGAGCGTGACGACATTCGTCTCAAACTCATGGAAATCTACGCAGAACAGGGCAACAACAAGGCCTATGCCGCGCATGAGCGCAAGCTGGTGGCCTCGGGAAAGCGTGAAGCTGAGGGCGAGCAGCTAAAAGATTCATACTCGACCCAATCTCCTGCGGTGTCGCTCGCCAAGCCTGCCCCGGTTGAGCCAGCGCCCGTTGTTGAGTCTGCTTCCGTGGTTGCACCTGTGGCAGTGGCGGCCGGTGCTGCCAGTGCAGCAGCGTTGGCTGCCGAACTGGATGCAAAGTATGTGGAAGAGTTGCTGGCAGATGATGCTGTCGAGCCAGAGCCAGAGCCAGAGCCAGAGCCCCAGGTTGAGCCTCCCGTTGCCGATGAGCCAGCAATCGCCGCGGATGAGTTCGATCACGACTTCGATCTGAGTCTGGATGAACTCGACGAGCCGTCTCCAGCGGATCTGCCAACGGTCACCGATCCGGACGATCTGTTGCTGGATGAGCCTATGGTTGCGGCAGCGCCCAGCGAGGAGCCGTTGAGCTTCGAAGCCATCATGCAGGAACAGGAAGCTGCTCGTGCAGCCGCGACACCTGAGGACCTGGCCGATTTCGATCTTGATCTCTCGGAAGACGATCCAGCACTCAAGAACGAAGATGATTTCCTGTTGGGCCTGAAGGATGACCCTGTCGAGCCTGAAACAGGCGTCGTCCCACCGGTGAGTGATGACCTGGAATTGCCTGAAGATTTCGATCTGTCGCTGGCCGACGAGATCGAGTCCGATCAGGCCAGCCAGGCTTTCGCGTCTGAAATCGATGACGTGAATGCCGAACTGGATCGTCTGTCGCAGAACCTTGAGCATCCTCCGCTCGACGAGCCGCGGTTCACGGCAGAGGACGCGATGGCGCTAGATGACGAGCCGGACTTCGATTTCATGGCCGGTACGGATGAGGCAGCGACCAAGCTGGATCTGGCGCGTGCCTACATCGACATGGGCGATGCTGACGGCGCGCGGGACATTCTCGACGAGGTCGTTAACGAGGGCGATGACGGGCAGAAAAGCGAAGCACGTGACATGCTTTCGCGTCTTGCCTGATTCAATCGACGCTTGACCACAGACGGCCGCTTTTGCGGCCGTCTGCATGTAGTGCTCGATGTGGCGTCTTTTTTCGGCGGCCGTATAATGGCCGACTTTTCGCAAACCGACAGGCTGTAACACCTTGGCGAACATAGATAACCCGGCCGCCGAGATGGCTGCCGAGGGCTTTTCCCGAATCGCGCTGGGCGTGGAATACAAAGGATCGCGCTATTGCGGCTGGCAGCGTCAGGCTTCCGGCGTGCTGACGGTGCAGGAAACCCTGGAAAACGCATTGTCGAAAGTGGCGGACTCGCCGGTCTCGCTGATGTGCGCCGGGCGGACCGATGCGGGCGTGCATGCGTGTGGTCAGGTGGTGCATTTCGACACGCAGGCCGAGCGATCCATGAAAGCCTGGGTGATGGGGGCGAATATCAATTTGCCCCACGACATCAGTGTGACCTGGGCGCGGGTCATGCCCGCCGAGTTTCACGCGCGCTTCAAGGCAATCGCTCGACGCTACCGGTACGTGATCTACAACGATCAGATCCGTCCGGCGCATCTGGGTCAGGAAATCACCTGGAATCATCGTCCGCTGGACGTGAGGCGGATGGCCGAGGCTGCGCAGCATCTGATCGGGACCCACGATTTCAGTGCGTTTCGCGCCGGACAATGCCAAGCCAAATCCCCGGTCAAGCAGTTGCATCACCTGCGTGTCACCCAGCATGGCAAGATGATCGTCATTGATGTGCGGGCGAATGCCTTTCTGCATCACATGGTGCGCAACATTGCCGGCGTGCTGATGACCATCGGTGCGGGTGAACGACCGGTGGAGTGGGCGCGTGATGTGCTGGAAAGCAAGGTGCGTCGTACCGGAGGCGTCACCGCACATCCTTATGGGCTTTACTTGGTGCAGGTCGAGTACCGGGAGCAGTTCCCGTTGCCTGAGCGCTACATCGGTCCGCATTTTCTTACAGGCTTCGCCGAACTTGACGGCTGACGCCCCGGCAAGCATTTGCTAACATCCGGGACTTTCCGAAAGGTCTGAGGTTTTCATCATATGTCAGCCGTTCGAAGCAAGATCTGCGGGATTACCCGCATAGAAGACGCGCTCGCCGCTGTCGAGGCAGGCGCGGATGCCATCGGGCTGGTGTTTTACGCCAAAAGTCCCCGTGCCGTGACCGTCCAGCAGGCGCGAGCCATCATTGCCGCGTTGCCGCCTTTTATTACCACGGTCGGGTTGTTCGTCAACGCCAGCCGGTGCGAGCTCAATGAGACGCTGGATGCCGTTGCGCTGGATCTGCTGCAGTTCCACGGCGATGAAACGCCAGAAGAGTGCGACGGCTATCACCGTCCTTACATCAAGGCGCTGCGCGTCAAGGCAGGTGACGACATCGAAAAGGCGTGCCAGGCCTACCGCAATGCCCGGGGTATTCTGCTCGACACCTATGTGGAAGGCGTGCCGGGCGGTACGGGTGAGACGTTTGACTGGGCGCTGATTCCGAACGAGCTGAGCAAACCCGTCATTCTGGCAGGGGGGCTGACGTCAGCGAATGTGGCTCAGGCCATTGCCCAGGTCAAACCTTACGCGGTAGACGTCAGTGGTGGTGTCGAACAGAGCAAAGGCATCAAGGATCGGGAGAAGATTCTCGCGTTCATGAGCGCGGTCCACGGTGCCTGATGTGACGGTTTCGGTGCGAGCGCCGTCCATAAGCCTGTTCCCGCCACAAGTCTTGCGGGTCGAATTGATTGGAGGAGGGTGCTTGTATGCACCGTCCTCGCTGAAAAAAACCGTGGTAGAGGGTGTGCAGGTCAGGCCGATAGCCGATCGTTCACCCTTCTCATCGCCAACTCACGAATTTAGCTAAGGGCATGCGTCTGGCGTGTAAGCGTCATGCGTTCGAGCCACACCGGTATTGGAGATATAAAGCATGAGCAACTGGTTGGTAGACAAACTGATCCCATCGATCATGCGTTCCGAGGTCAAGAAGAGCTCGGTTCCTGAAGGGCTGTGGCACAAGTGCCCGTCCTGCGAAGCAGTGCTCTATCGGCCTGAGCTGGAAAAGACCCTCGACGTCTGCCCCAAGTGCAATCACCACATGCGCATCGGTGCCCGTGCCCGTCTGGACATCTTTCTCGATGCCGAGGGTCGTGCCGAACTGGGTGCCGACCTTGAGCCGGTTGACCGTCTGAAGTTTCGCGACGGCAAGAAGTACAAGGATCGCCTCACCGCAGCGCAGAAGCAGACCGGTGAGAAAGACGCGCTGATTTCCATGAGCGGTACGTTGCTGGGCATGCCGGTCGTCGCCAGCGCGTTCGAATTTTCCTTCATGGGCGGCTCGATGGGCGCCATCGTCGGCGAGCGTTTCGTGCGCGCCGCCGATTACGCGCTGGAAAACCGCTGCCCGATGATCTGCTTCGCCGCCTCCGGTGGCGCGCGTATGCAGGAAGCGTTGATTTCCCTGATGCAGATGGCCAAGACCTCGGCCGTTCTGGCACGTCTTCGTGAAGAAGGCCTGCCATTCATCTCGGTACTGACCGACCCGGTCTATGGTGGTGTTTCCGCCAGTCTGGCGATGCTGGGCGATGTGATCGTCGCTGAGCCCAAGGCACTGATCGGTTTCGCCGGTCCACGCGTCATCGAGCAGACCGTGCGCGAAAAGCTGCCCGAAGGCTTCCAGCGCAGCGAGTTCCTGCTGGATCACGGTGCAATCGATATGATCATCGCCCGCAGTGAATTGCGTCCGCGCCTGGGCAATCTGCTGGCGCAAATGATGAACCTGCCGACGCCGAAGTTCGTGGCGCCGGTACTTGAGCCTATCGTCGTACCGCCGGCTCCGGCCACGGTATGACCCCTTCGACCCTGGGCGACTGGCTCGCCTACCTGGAGCAACTGCATCCGTCCGCGATCGACATGGGGCTGGACCGTTCGCGACAGGTGGCGCAGCAACTGGGACTTACACGTCCCGCGCCCCGGGTCATTACGGTAACCGGCACCAACGGCAAGGGCTCGACCTGTGCCTTTGTCGCGGCGCTGTTGCAGGCTCAGGGTCTGAAGGTCGGGGTCTACAGTTCCCCGCACCTGCTGCATTACAACGAACGGGTGAAAGTGCAGGGCGTCGAAGCGACCGATCTTGAGTTGTGCGATGCCTTCGCAGCCGTTGAATCGGCACGTGGCGACATCACGCTGACCTATTTTGAAATGGGTACGCTCGCGGCCTTCTGGCTGTTCGAGCAGGCAAAGCTCGACGCCGTCGTGCTGGAAGTCGGTCTGGGCGGTCGCCTGGATGCCGTAAATCTGGTCGATGCGGATATCGCCCTGGTCACCAGCATCGGTGTCGACCATGCCGACTGGCTGGGCGATACGCGCGAATCGGTTGCCTTTGAAAAGGCGGGTATCTTCCGTGCCGGTCGTCCGGCGCTGTGCGGGGATCTTGATCCGCCAGATCCGTTGCTGGCCAAGGCTCGGGAATTGGGTTGCCCGCTGCTGTTGCGGGGGCGCGACTTCGATCTTTCATTCACCGAGCAGGGCTGGGACTGGCGCGGTATGGCTCATGGTGAGGCGGTCGAGCTGCGCGGACTGCCGCTGCTGGACCTCCCCATGCAGAACGCCGCGCTGGCGCTTCAGGCGTTCGCGTTGCTGGGTTATCCGCTGCAGCACTCGGTCGTCTGCGAGGCGCTGGCGCTCACACGGCTTGTCGGTCGTCTGGATCGCCGTACCGTTCACTGGCACGGCAGGGCGATCAATCTGCTTCTGGATGTGGGCCATAACCCGCATGCGGCGCAGTTTTTGGCCCAACGCATGGCCCAGCGGCCGATTGCCGGCAAGCGCCTGGCGGTGTTCGGCTTGCTGTCTGACAAGGATCTTGAGGGCGTGGTCTCTGAACTGGCCTCCAGCATTCAGGACTGGGCCGTTGCACCGCTGCCTACGTCCCGTAGTCGGCCGGCCGCAGAGTTGCAGTCGGCGCTGGAGAACCTTGGGGCCCGCGTGAAGTCCTATCAGAGTATCGCGCTGGCACTGGAGGCTCAGTGCGCGCATGCCACGACCGATGACGAAATTCTGCTGTTCGGATCTTTTTATTGTGTAGCCGAGGCCCTTGAATGGTTGGCCGGGCACACCCGCGAGGACGCTGCAAATGGCTTTGCTGGATAACGTATTCAAGCAGCGGATGGTGGGCGCGCTGGTGCTGATCGCCGTCGCGGTGATCTTCCTCCCCATGTTGTTCACGCGTCAGGACGAGAGTCATCCGGTCCGGGTAGATGCGCCCGCAGCGCCCCAGGCACCCGCGAGCCAGCAGGTGCAGGTCGAACCGGTGTCCGTTCCCGAGCCTCAGGTGATTCCACAGGAACCGGTCCCCGGCGATGACCAGGTCGCCGCGAACGGTCAGCCGCCGTCCATGCCGATAGCGCCAGCGCCTACGGTCCAGACTCCTGCTAATACCCCTGCCGCTGCACCTGCACCCAAGCCTGCCGCCAAGCAGCCGACGCCTGCGCCGGCGCCGGCGCCAGCAGCACCCGCGACGCCTGCTGCGCCTTCAGCCCCTGCGGTCGCAAAAGCGGCGCCAAGCGGTGTGGATGCCAATGGCCTGTCAATCAGTTGGTCGGTGCAGCTTGCCAGCATGTCCAATCGCGCGAACGCCGATAATCTGCAAAAAACCCTGCGTACCCAGGGCTATAACGCTTACATCCGCACAGCCGATGGCGTGAATCGCGTGTTCGTCGGACCGCTGATCGAGCGCGCCGAAGCCGATCGTCTGCGTGACCAACTGGACAAGCAGCAGAAGCTAAAAGGTATCGTGGTGCGGTTTCAGCCTGAAAAAGGCTGATCTTCCTACCGTTATGCCCAATGCGTTTGGCCACTCCTAGCCCTGTTTCTACGGAAAATGCCTCCTGCCGATAATCGCTGCTTACCGGCGGGCGGGCGCTCTGCTAAAATGCGCCGCCTTATCTGTCTGCAGGCTGCAACGTGCCATTTACTCCGGTTGACTGGGCAATTCTGGGAATTGTCGCCATCTCCGCCCTGATCAGTCTGAAACGCGGCTTCGTAAAAGAAGCACTGTCGTTGACGACATGGATCATTGCAGGTGTAGTGGCCTGGATGTTCGGCGCAGGGCTGTCGCAGTATCTGGTCAACTACATAGAAACACCCTCTGCCCGCGTGATCGCGAGCTGCACCATTCTATTTGTCGCCACCTTGCTGGTCGGCGCCATGGTCAACTTTCTGATAGGCGAACTGATTCGCGTCACCGGGCTTTCCGGGACCGATCGTTTTCTGGGTATGGTCTTCGGCGCTGCGCGCGGAGGCCTGCTTGTGGTTGTGGCGGTCGGGCTGTTGAGCCTCGGGCCGGTGCAACAGGATCAATGGTGGCAGCAGTCAAGGCTGGTGCCGCAGTTTCTCATGGTCGCTGACTGGTCGAAAAACCTGATTCTCGGGATGTCCAGCAAGTGGCTCGCCAGCGGCATCAGCGTACCTGCTGATCTGCCGTTCAAGGAGCAGATCCTGCCGTCTACAATACCGCAGGATGTGCTTGGTAAATCCAGTTCCACTAAGTAGGGGTTGTGTCGCATGTGTGGCATCGTCGGTATCGTCGGTAAGTCGAACGTCAATCAGGCGCTGTATGACGCGCTCACCGTCCTCCAGCACCGCGGCCAGGATGCTGCCGGTATTGTGACCAGCCACGACGGCCGGTTATTCCTGCGCAAGGACAACGGACTGGTGCGTGATGTGTTCCACCAGCGCCATATGCAGCGTCTGGTCGGGCACATGGGCATCGGTCATGTGCGTTACCCCACGGCGGGCAGTTCGACCTCGGCCGAGGCACAGCCGTTCTACGTCAACTCGCCTTATGGCATCACGTTGGCGCATAACGGTAACCTGACCAACGTTGAGCAGTTGGCCAAGGAGATCTACGAATCTGACCTGCGCCACGTCAACACCAATTCCGACTCGGAAGTGCTGCTCAACGTGTTCGCTCACGAGCTGGCCGTTCGCGGCAAGCTGCAGCCGACCGAAGAAGACATCTTCGCGGCCGTGACCGACGTGCATAATCGTTGCCGTGGCGGTTATGCAGTGGTGGCGATGATTACCGGCTACGGCATCGTCGGTTTCCGTGACCCGGACGCCATTCGTCCTATCGTGTTCGGCCAGCGTCATACCGACGAAGGCGTCGAGTACATGATCGCTTCCGAAAGCGTTTCCCTCGATGTACTGGGCTTTACGCTGATTCGCGACCTGGCACCGGGCGAAGCGGTCTACATCACCGAAGACGGCAAGCTGCACACTCGTCAATGCGCGGCCAACCCGAAGTACGCGCCGTGCATTTTCGAACACGTCTACCTGGCGCGTCCGGATTCGATCATCGACGGCATCTCGGTCTACAAGGCGCGCCTGCGCATGGGCGAGAAGCTCGCCGACAAGATCCTGCGCGAGCGTCCGGATCACGACATCGACGTGGTCATCCCGATTCCGGACACCAGCCGTACCGCTGCGCTGGAGCTGGCGAACCACCTGGGCGTCAAGTTTCGCGAAGGCTTCGTCAAGAACCGTTACATCGGCCGCACGTTCATCATGCCGGGTCAGGCTGCACGCAAGAAGTCCGTGCGCCAGAAGCTCAACGCCATCGAACTGGAATTCCGCGGCAAGAACGTCATGCTGGTGGACGATTCCATCGTTCGTGGCACGACCTGCAAGCAGATCATTCAGATGGCCCGCGAAGCCGGTGCCAAGAACGTTTATTTCTGTTCTGCCGCTCCGGCGGTGCGTTACCCCAACGTCTACGGCATCGACATGCCGAGTGCTCACGAGCTGATCGCCCATAACCGTTCCACCCAGGACGTTGCCGACCTCATCGGTGCCGACTGGCTGGTCTATCAGGACTTGACTGACCTGATCGAAGCGGTCAGCGGGAGTAAGAAGATCAAGATCGATAACTTCGATTGCTCGGTCTTCGACGGCAAGTACGTGACCGGTGACATCGACGAGCATTATCTGAACAAGATCGAACAGGCGCGTAACGATGCCTCCAAGGTCAAGACCCAAGCAGTGAGCGCGATCATCGATCTGTACAACAACTAATTGGTTTCAGGAGTAGCGGCATGACTCAGGAATGGGATGCAGGTCGTCTCGACAGCGACCTTGAAGGTGTGGGGTTCGACACCCTCGCCGTACGTGCCGGGCAACATCGCACGCCGGAAGGCGAGCATGGCGATCCGATGTTCTTCACCTCCAGCTACGTGTTCCGCACGGCCGCCGACGCGGCTGCGCGGTTTGCCGGTGAAGTCCCTGGCAACGTGTACTCGCGTTACACCAACCCTACCGTGCGTTCCTTCGAAGAGCGCATGGCGGCGCTTGAAGGTGCAGAACAGGCGGTCGCCACGGCGACCGGCATGGCTGCGACCCTGGCGGTCGTCATGAGTCTGTGCAGCGCCGGTGACCACGTTCTGGTGTCCCGCAGTGTGTTCGGTTCGACCATCAGCCTGTTCGACAAGTACTTCAAGCGTTTCGGTATCGAAGTGGACTACGTGCCGCTGGCGGACCTGAGTGGGTGGGATGCGGCCATCAAGGCCAACACCAAAATGCTGTTTGTCGAGTCGCCCTCCAATCCGTTGGCCGAGTTGGTGGATATCGCCGCGCTGTCGCAAGTCGCCCATGCCAAGGGTGCGATGCTGATCGTCGATAACTGCTTCTGCACGCCAGCGTTGCAGCAACCGCTGAAACTGGGCGCTGATATTGTCGTGCATTCGGCGACCAAGTTCATTGACGGCCAGGGTCGTTGCATGGGCGGTGTGGTTGCCGGGCGCAGCGAGCAGATGAAAGAAGTGGTCGGGTTCCTGCGTACGGCCGGGCCGACCCTCAGCCCGTTCAATGCCTGGATCTTCCTCAAGGGGCTCGAAACCCTGAACCTGCGCATGCGGGCTCATTGCGCCAACGCTCAGGCGCTGGCCGAGTGGCTGGAACAGCAGGATGGCATCGAGAAGGTTCATTACGCCGGTCTCAAGAGCCATCCGCAGCATGAACTGGCTCAGCGTCAGCAGAAGGGCTTCGGTGCGGTCGTGAGTTTCGAGGTCAAGGGTGGCAAAGAAGGCGCATGGCGCTTCATCGATGCAACGCGACTGATCTCGATCACCGCCAATCTGGGCGACACCAAAACCACCATCACTCACCCAGGCACTACGTCTCATGGGCGTCTGGCGCCTCAAGAGCGTGAGGCCGCCGGCATTCGCGACAGCCTGATCCGAGTCGCAGTGGGGCTTGAAGATGTCGCAGACCTGCAGGCCGATCTGGCGCTCGGGCTGGCGGCGTTGTGACGGGTGATGTGAGCAGCGACGCGAGTGAAAGCATGAGCGACGACTGGGCAATGAAGTTCAGTACCCACAACGGCCGCGTGGCCTTGGTCACCGGTGCAGCACGCGGCATCGGCCTGGGCATTGCAGCCTGGCTGATTGCCGAGGGCTGGCAAGTGGTACTGACCGATCTGGATCGCAGGCGTGGTTCCAAAGTGGCCGGTGCGTTGGGCGAAAACGCGCTGTTCATTACGATGGACGTGGCGAACGAAGAGCAGGTCGCTGCAGGCGTGGCTGAAGTGCTCAGGCGCTTCGGTCGGCTGGATGCGCTGGTATGCAATGCGGCGATTGCCGATCCGCATAACACCACGCTGGAAAGCCTTGAATTGTCCCACTGGAATCGCGTGCTGGGCGTCAACCTGGGCGGGCCGATGCTATTGGCCAAGCACTGCGCGCCTTATCTGCGTGCGCATTGCGGCAGCATCGTCAACCTGACCTCGACCCGCGCGAGTCAGTCTGAGCCCGATACCGAGGCTTATGCGGCCAGCAAGGGGGGCTTGATGGCGCTGACGCATGCCTTGGCAATCAGTATGGGCCCCGAGATACGCGTCAATGCTGTCAGTCCCGGCTGGATCGACGCTCGTGATCCCGCATTGCGACGCGCCGAGCCGTTGTCGGAGGCTGATCATGCGCAACATCCTGCGGGCAGGGTAGGGACAGTGGAGGACGTTGCGGCAATGGTCGCGTGGCTGCTTTCCCGCAATGCCGGTTTTGTCACCGGGCAGGAATTCGTGATCGATGGCGGCATGACCCGCAAGATGGTGTACGCCGAGTAGCGGCTTGCTCAACATGGCGAGTCGTTATTTTTTGGCGGTGGGTTGCGTGGGATGCGATTGGAGCGTTTTCAAAAAAACTTCAATCAGGCTATTGACTTAGGTTCGTTAGGTGCGTAAATTTCGCGGCCTCAACGAAGCAAAGGGTGATTAGCTCAGCTGGGAGAGCAGCTGCCTTACAAGCAGCGGGTCGGCGGTTCGATCCCGTCATCACCCACCATCGTTGAGTTTGAAAGCTGAAGTACGAGGGCTTTCAAGGTTGAAATCGGACGCAAGTCCACACTGCGCAGCGGTAGTTCAGTCGGTTAGAATACCGGCCTGTCACGCCGGGGGTCGCGGGTTCGAGTCCCGTCCGCTGCGCCATATTTGTACAGACTCGGTTCGCCGTGTCTGAGGTTGAAAGGCTAGAGTCGTTCAATCCGAAGTACAGGAAACGAGCTATCGAAAGTTTGTTTCAAACAGGTTTACAAGCGATACGCAGCGGTAGTTCAGTCGGTTAGAATACCGGCCTGTCACGCCGGGGGTCGCGGGTTCGAGTCCCGTCCGCTGCGCCATACAAAGCTTTGAGGCCCTTGAACTCCTCGAAGCGACAGAAAAGCGACCTCAGGGTCGCTTTTTTGTTGTCTGCGATTTGGCTGAAGCAGTCAGCGTGATGTGACGTGTATCGAATCCTTTCGAACGCCACATTGATCCTGCGGCAGCCTTGTTGCAGACTTACTGCCCTTTCCAGTCTGCAGTCTTGCTGGCAGTTATTTCCTTCCTCAGGATTTCTGATGTTTAAGTTATTGAATGTTCGTACCGCGTGCGGTGTGTCCATGTTGCTTCTGGCTGCTGGCTGTTCTTCGCCCAAGCAAGCGGTCTATGACCATGAGCACTTCGACGATGCCGGGACGTTTTCGCGCAGCTACCCGGCAACCGATCTGTCGTCCTGTGAAGCCGGACGACGCGCTTTGCTGAGTCAGGGCTACATCATCACCAGCAGCGACCCCAAAATGATTGCGGGGCGCAAGAGCTTCCAGCAAACGGGCGAAACCCACATCGAGATCAGCTTCAACCTGGTCTGCGCCGCTGATGTGAAGGCGGGCAGTTCGACCATGTTCGCCAACGCTCTGCAGGATCGTTACGCGCTGAAGAAAACCAACAACTCGGCGAGCCTTGGGGTAGGGGTATTGGGGTCGTTGTCGATGCCGATTGGCTCCACCGATGATTCTATGGTCAAGGTCGCCAGCGAGACGGTTGCCTCGGCCAAGTTCTATGAGCGCTTCTTCGGGCTGGTGGAGAACTTCCTGCCCCCGGACGTGAAGCAGGCAGCACATATCGTAGAGAAGCCCAAGGCGGATCTGGGTGTCCCTGACGCAGCGCCTGCTGCTGTTGCGCCTAAAGCTGCTGAGCCTGCAAAAGTGGCACCGAAAGCGGCCGCAGATGCGCCCAAGGCTGAACCGGTTGCTGAACCCAAGGCCGAGTCCATTGCGCCTGCGGCCAGCGAGCCTGTGCCTGCACCGGACGAGCCGGCTTCATTCAAAGCCGAGCCCGTGACTCCGCCGCAGGATCAGCCGGTCGAAACAACTGCGCCTGCGCCGGTCGAGACTCCGCCAGTACAGTAGTTTCTCGGTACTGATCGTCCTTGCGGGTGTACGCATAAGCAGACCAATGGGAGGCAGAGCGTCCCGGGGCGTTAGCCCAGAAACAATCGGTACGCCGGGTTATCGCTCTCATCCCAATACGGATAGCCAATCTCGGTCAGGGCCTGGCTGACCAGGTGCCGCTCATCCTCAGGCACCACCAGCCCCGCCACGACCCGCCCATCCGCTGCGCCGTGGTTGCGGTAGTGGAACATCGAAATGGTCCAGCGTCCGCCCAGGCGGTTGAGAAAGTTGAAGAGCGCACCGGGGCGTTCGGGGAATTCGAAGCGCAGCACCACTTCATCACTGACCCGCTCGGAGTGCCCGCCGACCATGTGGCGGATATGCAGCTTGGCCAGTTCGTTGTCGGTCAGGTCCAGCACCGGAAAGCCCTGTTCGGTCAGGCTGGCGATCAGGGCGCTGCGCGGATCGTTGTCAGGATGGGTCTGCACGCCGACGAAGATGTGCGCTTCGCGGTCGGTGTGGTAGCGGTAGTTGAATTCGGTGATCTGCCTCTTGCCAATGGCCTCGCAGAACGCCTTGAAGCTGCCCGGCTTCTCAGGGATGGTCACGGCGATGATCGCTTCGCGGCCCTCACCCAGTTCGGCGCGTTCGGCCACGTGGCGCAGGCGGTCGAAGTTGACGTTGGCCCCGGAGTCGATGGCCACCAGCGTCTGACCACTGACGCCGCGCTGCTCGACATACTTCTTGATGCCCGCCACGGCCAGCGCGCCCGAGGGTTCGGTGATGGAGCGGGTGTCGTCGTAAATGTCCTTAATGGCCGCGCAGATCTCGTCGGTGCTGACCGTGATCACCTCATCGACGTAATGCCGACAGACCTCGAACGTGTGATAGCCGATCTGCGCCACTGCCACGCCGTCAGCGAACAACCCGACCTGACTGAGCACCACGCGCTCGCCTGCCGCCATCGCGACTTGCAGGCAGTTGGAGTCGTCGGGTTCGACGCCGATCACCTTGATGTCCGGTCGCAGGTACTTCACATACGCCGCAATGCCCGCGATCAGCCCGCCGCCGCCCACCGGCACGAAGATCGCGTCCAGCCGGCCCGGCTGCTGGCGCAGGATCTCCATTGCTACCGTGCCTTGCCCGGCGATGGTGTCGGGGTCGTCGTACGGATGGATATAAACAAAACCCTGCTCGTCGACCAGCTTCAGCGAGTACGCCAGCGCTTCGGGAAACGAGTCGCCATGCAGCACCACCGTCGCGCCGCGTGAGCGCACGCCTTCGACCTTGATTTCAGGCGTGGTGCGCGGCATCACGATGGTCGCCTTGATGCCCAGCTCCCGCGCCGCCAGCGCCAGCCCTTGCGCATGGTTGCCTGCCGAAGCCGTCACCACGCCCCGTGCCGCTTCTTCTGCCGTCAGTTGCGCCAGCTTGTTGTACGCGCCGCGAATCTTGAACGAGAACACCGGCT
>NZ_RBTP01000073.1 GCF_003702045.1 Pseudomonas viridiflava | reverse complement strand
CTGGCGTGCCACCTCGGCCGTCTGCTCCAGCGTGGTGCCGGGCGGCAATTCCAGGGTGATGGTTGATCGAGCGATGTCCTGGGCGGGCAAGAAGCTGGTGGGCAAAAAGCCGATCAACGCCAGCGAACCGGCAAAAAACAGCCCCGCCAGCGCGATACTGGTCTTACGCCACTTCAAACTGCTTCGAATACACGACAGGTAGCGCCGCATCAACCAGCCGTCCTGCTCGACATGTTTGATAGGCCTCAGAAAAGCGGCCGCCATCATCGGCGTGAGCAGTCGTGCAACTAGCAGTGAAAACAGCAATGCCGCCGAGGCTGTCACACCGAACTGCACGAACAGCTTGCCTGCCACTCCGCCCATGAACGCGGTGGGCAGAAAGACCGCTACCAGCGTCACGGTGGTGGCGATGACAGCCAGTCCGATCTCGTCGGCCGCCTCCATCGCCGCCTCGCGAGGGTTCTTGCCCATGCGCAAGTGACGGGCGATGTTTTCCACCTCGACGATGGCATCATCCACCAGAATGCCGATGATCAACGCCAGCGCGAGCAACGAAACGGTATTGAGGGAGAAACCTGCAAAGTACATCAGGCCGAAGGTCGGGATGATCGACAACGGCAGCGCCGTCGCGACGATCAACATGGCGCGAAAATCGCGCAGAAACCACCAGACCACGAGCACGGCCAGCAAAATGCCCTCGTATAGCAGATTCATCGAGTCGTGATAGTTCTCTTGAACCGACGCCGAGCTGTCGCTGATTTCCATCAAACTCACATCCGGATGGCTGGCGACAAAGCTGGCCACGGCTGCGCGTATGGCGGCGGCCATGTCGACATCGGAAAAACCCAGAGAGCGAATGACCTGAATCCCCACGATCGGCCGACCGTTGAGGAAGGCCAGCGACTGACGCTCGGCGTGATAGTCACGAATGCTGGCCAGCTGATTGAGCTTGAACGCACGCCCATCAGCCACCGGCACGTCGATGGCGCCCAGTTTTTGCGGGTCGTCGATACCGCCCAGGGTGCGCACCGCCATGCGGCCGCTGCCCAGCAGCGCCATGCCGCCGGAGTTGTCTATTTGCATCGCCTTGAGCGGTGCCTGAACATCGTCGACACCCAGGGCCAGCCCGGACATCATCATGGGGTTCAGGTCCACCTGGATTTCGCGCCGCACACCGCCCATCCGCAGTACTTCGCCAACCCCCTTGACCTCCTGCAAATGCTTGCTCAACTCATTATCGATAAACCAGGACAGCGCCTCTTCGTCCATGCCCGGGGCATCGATCATGTAGGTCAGCACCGGCTTTTCATAAGTCGTCACCCGGGCCACGCTCGGCGGGTCCAGACTGGCGGGCAACTGCGCCATCGTGCTGTCCACGGCGTTGCGGACTTCGTTGAGCGCTTCATTGCCATCCTTCTCGATGGCGAAACTGACGTTGATCTGGACGTTGCCCGACGTAATGGTCGTGGCCATGTGCTTGAGCAATCGAAGCGACGACAGCCGATCCTCCAGCTTGCGGGCAACCTCGGTTTCCAGCTGCTCAGGAGCCGCCCCTTCCAGCGAAGCGCTGATGGTCACGACCGGCAGGTCAAGATCCGGATAGTCCTGAATGCCCAGACGCTCAAGGCCGATGAAGCCCAGCACTCCCAGCAGGATAAACAGCATGAGCGCCGGAACCGGATAACGGATCGACAGGGACGAAAGCGTCATGGCGTTACGGTCCCCGTCTCCACGGGTGTGACATGGGCACCGTCACTGAGGAACGCGCCTCCGGAGCGCACGATCGACTCGTGTTGATCAAGACCGGAAACGATCTCCACTGCATTGTCGCGACGACGACCCACTTCTACCTGGCGCTGCAAGGCGCGGTCATCGGACCCGACGACAAACACCCAGGACCGACCGTCACGCAGAATCACGGCGCTGTCCGGCACCGTCATCGCCGGTGCGGGAAGCAGCTCGATACGACCGCTGGCGTACATGCCCGAACGTGCAGCGCTTTTGACATCGAGCGCCACGTAGACCAGCGCCCGCCCCGTGTTGTTATCAATAATCGGCGAAACCAGACGGACCTTACCCTCGACCGACTGACCGTCCGGCAGTGTCAGGTGCGCAGGCTGTCCCGCCTGGACCTGGGCCAATTGCCGCGCATCCAGCTCGGCCTGCCATTCGATCCGCCCTCCACGCACCAGGCGAAACAGTTCGGTTCCGGCGCTGACCACATTGCCCAACAAGGCGGCCCGCGACGAAACGATGCCGTCGTCCACCGCCACGATGCGCGTCTGGCCCATTCTGATGCGGATGCTTTGCATATCGGCAGTCGCCGTACCCAGCTCGGCTCGGGCCGTGTCTACCGCGATGTGGTATTGCTCGGTTTGCTGACCGGACAGCACGCCGGTCACACCAACCACCTCGGCGCGCCGCAGATCGGACTGGGCCTTGCGCAGGTTGACACTGGCCTGCGCCACCGTTGCCTGCTGTCTGCTCTGCTCGGCCAGGAGGCTGTCTTGGGCCAGCGTTGCCAGCACCTGTCCTTTGCGTACCCGGTCGCCGATGTCGGCATCGATGCTGGCAATACGCAGGCTCCCGGTTTCGGCGCTGATCACCGCTTCCTGCCAGGGCAGCAGGCGACCGTTTGCCGCCACCTCGTTAGGCCAGGTACGGGGCTGTGCGTGGGTGATTTCGACACTGAGGGCACTGGGAGGTGTGGCGGGCTCAGCGGCCGGGCCGGGCCTGCGATACACCATCACGATCAGCGCCAACGCGACGCCCATGACCGCGAGAATCCAGAGCAGCTTGCGCAGTCGCGGATTCATGATCGCCCCCCGATTGCGGACTGTGCGACGGGATAACCGGCATCGTCTTGCTGCCAGCCGCCACCCAGCGCCTTATAGAGTGCGATCCAGTAACGCACCTGCTCCTGCTGTAGGGTAATCAGCTCGATCTGTGCATCCAGGGCCGTGCGCCGGGCCGTTTCACGGTCCAGGATATTCACACCGCCGGCCTGCCAGGCTTTGTCCACCGCCAGAAAATAGGTTCGGTAACCTTCGGTGGCGCGCTCGACATCGGCCTCGCGACGCCGGGCAGCGTCCAGCCGGACCAGCGCCTGCTCGACCTCGCCCACCGAGGTGCGCAGCGTTTGCTTATAAGAAGCCAGCGCGGCTGCGTAGGCCGCCTCGGCACTGTTGACAGTCGCACGCCCCAGACCGCCATCCAGCAGCGGCAAGGACAACAGCGGGCCTATCGTCCACTGGCGCATTAGCTGACCTTTACTGGCACCCACAGCGAAAGAACCGGACAGACTCAGGCTGGGCCAGCGCTGGGCTTCAGCCACACCGATATCGGCACTTGCCGCAGCCAGTTCTCGCTCACGCGAGGCCAGATCGGGGCGCTGGCGAACCAGATCGGCCGGAATGGCGCGCACCTGCAACTGCGCGGGCACCGGCAATTGCGTAGCGCCCTGCCCCAACGCGTCACGCACCTGTCGCTCGTCAACGCCGGTCAGTTGGGTGAGCTGTTTGAGCAGCACGTCGCACTCGCTGCGCTGGTTGATCAGGGTTGACTGGCTGCTGGCGGCGGACGCCTCGGTCAGGGCCAGGTCCGCCGGCGCGGTGAAACCGGCCTTCAAGGACAGGGCGGTGAGACTGGCGGTCTGGTGTTGCGAATCGAGCTGTTGCTGATAAGCATCGACCAGCCGCTGACAGCCACGGTATTGAACATAGTCATCGGCGACTTCTGCGGCCAGCGATACCCGGGCATCGTGCCAGTCATCGACGCGGGCTTGAATGCGGTTGCGGGAGGCTTCCCGGTCGCGACGAAACTTGCCGAAGAGGTCTATTTCCCAGGCGGCATCAAGGCCTGCCGATGAACTGGAATACGCCTGGTTTGTGGAGTCATCGCGCTGGCCGGTGCGGTTGCGTGCAAGGTTGCCGTTCAGGGTGGGCGAGGCATTGGCCTCACTGACGGCAAGCGTCGAACGCGCCTGCTGAATATTGGCCCAGGCCTGATCCAGCGTCGGGCTGTCGGCTTCGGCCCATTGCAGCAGTTGTTCGAGCTGCGGGTCGTTGAATTGCTGCCACCAGCCGGACAAAGCCTTGATGCTGGCGCCGTGCGGCAGCGGCGCCTGCCACTGCTCGGGAACCTTGACCTGCGGGGGATGGTAATCGGGGCCCAGCACGCACCCGCTCACGATCAGCGCGTACAGGAGCGGCAGAGACCGTTGCGCTGTCGCTTTGAAGATATCCATGGCGTCCTCTTGATGCCCGGACATTGGGTCAGGCGCTCGACTGCATTTCACGGCGCTATTGAAGCGTTTGTCACCTGCACTGTCTGGCGCGGAAAGCGGGGACATTGCGGTACGGGAAATTGTCGCTGTATCCGCTGTGCAGCAGAATCGGACACTCATCACGCGAGTCGCGCACAGGCCTCGCCACCGATGCCATTTCTCAAGGCAAACGAGTACCCGACTATGCAAGAGCTGAGCTATCTGAAAAAAGTCGAATCCAATGCAAGGACCTACGCGGCGACGTTTCAGCGTTTGTTCGTCAGCGGAAGCGGCTCACGTTTGAAGGACGATCAGGGGCAGGAATACCTGGACTGTCTGGCCAATGCCGGTACGCTGGCGCTGGGTCACAACCCTGCGGTGGTGCGCGAGGCCGTCATGCGCTTTTTTGAGTCTGGACAATTGCAACAGGCGCTGGACCTGTCCACGCCAGCCAAGCATGAGTTCGTGCAGGCGCTGTTTTCAACGCTGCCTGAACCCATGCGCAACAACAGCAAGATTCTGTTCTGCGGCCCCAGTGGTTCGGACGCCGTGGAGGCTGCCATCAAACTGGCGCGTCATTACACCCAGCGCAGCACGCTGATGGCATTTCATGGCGGCTACCACGGCATGACCGCCGGGGCGTTGTCGGCGATGGGTAACCTCAAGCCGAAGATGAACGTCGGCGCGGTTAACCCTGGCACGCATTTCCTGCCCTTCCCTTACGCGCTGCGCTGTCCGTTTGGCACTGACGGCCAACATACCGATCAGTTGTCCATCGAGTACATCCGCACGGTGCTCACCGACCCCGAAGGCGGCGTGCAAAAACCGGCTGCGGTGATCGTGGAAGTGATTCAGGGTGAAGGTGGCTGTATTCCAGCATCGGCGGCCTGGCTGCGTGAACTGCGCGAGATCACCCGCGAGCAGGAAATCCTTCTGATCATCGACGAAGTGCAGACGGGCCTGGGGCGAACGGGCAGCACGTTTGCGCTCGATCATTCGGGCGTCGTGCCAGACATCCTGGTGTTGTCCAAGGCCATTGGCGGGGGCTATCCCTTGTCGGTGATCGTATTCGCCGAACACCTGGATACCTGGGGCGCCGGTATGCACGCCGGTACGTTCCGAGGCAACCAGATCGCAATGGTGGCCGGCGCCGCGACGATCCGTCATGTGCAGTCACACAACCTGGCAGCCCAGGCCGCTGCGCGTGGCGAGATCCTGGCCAGCGGCCTTAAAGACATCGCCAGTCGCTATCCGGCGCTGGTCGAGGTGCGCGGGCGCGGGCTGATGCTGGGGGTGGAGGTTGCGCACCCGCGTGAAAAAGGCCGCACCGGCCCAGGCCACGCAAAACTGGCCCGCACAATCAAACTCAACTGCTTCGAAAACGGTTTAATGGTCGAAACCGGCGGCCGACACAGCGCCGTTCTGCGGTTTCTGCCCGCACTGACCATTAGCGAGCAGGAAGTGGGCATGGTGCTGGAGCGCTTCGAGTCTTCTGTGGCATCGGCCTGTAACACACACTGACCCGCTTCCCCTTCAGCCGCCCACTGGGGCGGCTTTTTTTCTTCTGCTCGTAGGAGCCCCCGGAGGTTACGACGGCGGCGATGGACTGCGCAGCAGGCCTTTGGGCGTAGCAGGCGCACCGCGTTTACAGGTTTGCTGCCGGTTAAATGCAGCGCAAAAAAAACCCGACCTGAAGGCCGGGCAAAGTGATGAGGATACAGGTCAGGCTTGCTTGTCGCGGATCGTGCAATTGACGTCGGAGACGATCTGGCCGTCGGCAAGCTTGATGATACGGTCGGCCAACTGAAAGTATTGATCGTCGTGGGTGATGATCAGGATCGTTTTGCCACGGCGTTTGAGGTCTGGCAGCAGTTCTTCGTAAAAGAACCGTTTGAACGGTGGATCCTGGTCCGCAGCCCACTCGTCAAGCACATAGATCGGACGATCTTCCAGGTAGGCGCACACCAGCGCCAGGCGCTTCTGCTGACCGTAAGAGAGTGCCTTGAGTGTCGAATAACCGCTGCCTTCGATCTTGATCTTGTCGGCCAGGCCCAGCGTGGTCAGGTACTTCTGTGCAAGCTCGGTGCTGGCTTCCTTTTCGTCAGGGCCGATCAGGCGATTGAACAGGTGGAAGTCGGAAAACACCGCCGAGAACTGATCCCGATAAGCGCTGCGATTCTTGTCACACACGTCCACGCCATCCAGCTGCACCTGGCCTGACTGCGGAATGTAAAGACCACACAGCACCTTGGCCAGGGTGCTCTTTCCGCAACCATTGCCGCCGACGATGTAGATCAGCTCGCCGGCATGGATATCCAGATCGACCGGCCCCAGCGCAAAACCCGAACCCGACTCCGCATTCTGGTAATCCATCTTCACGCCTTTGAGGGAAATGCGATCCCAGGCCTTCTGTGGAAAATGCAACAGCTTGGGCGCATCAACCTCGACCACCTGCGGGTGATCGTCGTTGATGCCGAAACCGAACTGGGCCAGGCGGGTGCTCGCAACGCGCCCTTGAGCCAGAACCGGCATGGCGGCCACCAGCAGCGAGAGCGGGCCCATGATGTAGAGCACCGCCAGGACGCTGGCGGTCAGGACCGCAGGCTCCAGCGCAGCCACGGCAGGGGCGGCAAACAGCAGGCAGCCGATCATGATCGAGAGCGTCAGTTGCCCGACGTTATCACCCGCGGTAAACCACAGCCGCTCGATAAAGTTGTAGCGCGCCACCCGTGTCGAAGAGACACCAATGGCCGAATGGCTGAACCAGTCGCGGCGAATGCCGTTGAGCTTCAGTTCCTTGAGGCCGAAGACCAGCGCGTGGGTGTATTCGTTGAACGAGGTGAATTCATCCCGCACCCGACTCGACACCTTGACGCCACTGTTGAAACAGAACAGGTAAAGCACCACGCCCAAGACCATCAGGCTCAGCGTCAGGGCCAGCACCACCCACGACAGATAGGCCAAGTAGCCGATACCGAACAGAAATACCGTGGTTTCCACCAGCACTGTGGGCATCACGATCAACGTGGTATTGAGCTGCGGAATGTCGTTGGTCAGCATTGTCAGCACGTTGGCCGGTCCGCGCCGGTCAACCTCCTCCAGCGGCGTGCCGAGGATCTTGCGACACAGCGCAATGCGCAGGCGGGTCATGATGCGCATGCTGGCGTAAGCCGGGAAGAACGCCGCGGCGTTGCGGAATATCAAGGCGACCGCGCTCAGCCCGATGAACCAGTACAAAATGTGAGTGCGTGAACCTTCAACATGGATTGCCTGGTTGATGACACTGACCACTGCAATCGAAGCCACACCACTGATGACACCGGTAATCAGGGTAAACACCGTCAGCCAGGGATGGCTGCGCCACAACAGGCGCATGACTGACCCCGGACCGGGCGTTTTCTCTTGCTCGTTGCTCATTGATCACTATCCTTGCGTGGACCGCCCAGACGGCAACGCTGAACGCTGTTCGCTGTCTGGAGGTCGAGGCTCAATCGGGAAATACGGCTCGAATCGTTTTGAGCCAGTGTACGGACGAGGTGTCGCGTGACTGTCCCTGACTCCGAGTACAAGCCTGCAAAATCGCGGGCGCTCATGTGGGTTTCCAGACTGCGTCACGCTCAGTCATCTCGCCCATCGCAACCGCAATGAGCCTGGGCTCCTGATAGGGGTCGCGGGCATGAGCGACAAGCATGTTATCGAGCATGATCAGATCGCCCTTTTGCCAATCGAATCTGACCGCGCACGCCTCATAGGCTTCGCCCACCAACGCCATCACCTCGTCTTCGATAGGCGTGCCATCGCCATAACTGACCATGCGCGGCATGCGGTCCTCACCGAACATGTCCAACAAGTCTTCGCGCATTTCTTCGCCCAGGCAGAACGGATGATGCAGTTGCACCTGATTGAAAAATGCCGCCTGCCCGGTCACCGGATGATGGATCACCGCCGGGCAGTGGGTATAGATCTGCAGCGTGTCGGCATCGAGCCATTCGAAGGCGGTGCCCTGCTCGCGGCACCGTGCTTCGGCCTCGTGCGCAAGTTCGGTGCCGAAAAAGTCCTGCCAGCTCGGCTCGACGCCCATCGTGAACGTGCGGCTGTAGCGCAGGGCCTTGCGCTCGAACGTCTTGACCACTTCGTCAGGCAGTTGCAGCAACATCTGGCGGATGTCCACCAGAGGTGTGGCACCGCCAACCGTCGAGGGCAGCTCGCAGTAGAACCACTGCTTGCGCGGCCAGCTCTGAAGGTGCGAGCTTTCGTTGTGATACAGGATCATTTCCCGTTCAGGATAAGGCGTCGAACGGTACACATTACGTCCGCCCTCCTTTTTGGGAAGGTCGCCATAACCGCCATGCAGCCCCGGCGATAAGGCTTCGGCGAAATCTTCGAACCGGGAAACGGTGTCCAGTCCGAATCCGCGAAACAGAATCGCACCGTGCCGACACAGTAACGACTCGATACGGGCCCGATAACGGCTCGCCCAACTCAGCGGATCCAGACCTGCTTCAACCGGCTCGATCACCACCGGCAGACTGCCCGCAGGGTCGAGCAGAGACAGGCGTACCTGCGGGTCTACGTGATGATCGGGCCAGCTCAGTGGCTCGGCGTGTGTCACCTGCCCGCAGGCAGGCGAATCGATGGTTTCAGGGTTCATGCATCACTCCCGCACGTTAGGGATCGAGGGCGCGCCTGATCGAGAACCGTCCCCTACCAGCACGCTTTGCCTCCAGCATGTAAGCACCGCCCATGACGGCTGTCTGTCACCGCAATCGGGGACAATCCGGCTCCTTCCGCCCGCCTCGCACTCGTCCCGAACTGTCCCTATTTCCCTCGACAGACACCCTTCCGGAATCGGTGCTGAAATGCGATCGCTGCGCTGATACGAGCGGTTCGCAGGCACCTCACACTCTTCGTTATGGGCTGCGGAACCCGGTTTTGAATGCGTCGAGCGCACTGCAACTTGCGACCCAACAGGAGCTTTATTCATGCCGATTACCCCAACTGCCGCCGGGGCAAACACCCTCGCAGCCCCACTCAAGCCAGGCGTTTTGCTGCACGAACTGTTCAGTGCCAAGGCTCGCGAGTTTCCCGAAAGAACTGCGGTCTCCGATGAAACCCGAGCCATCAGCTATGCCGAGCTGGACGCTGCCTCATCCAGTCTGGCTGCCAGCCTGCGCGAACGCGGCGTCAAAAATGGCAGCCTCGTGGGCATGTGCCTCGACCGCGACGCCGACCTGGTCACCTGCCTGTTGGCGATCCTCAAGGCGGGTGGTGCCTACGTCCCGGTCGACCCGTCCTATCCTGCCAAGCGCATTGAGCACATCGTCAAAGACAGCGGCCTGCAACTGATCGTCTGTTCCGAAGCGTTGTGCAGCCTTCCCAAGGATCCCGCGCTGCAAGTGCTGCGTCTGACCGATCTGCTGGCCGAAAAGAGAACCGGCCTGGAGCCGACTCGCGGCCTCAACGCGGCCGATGCTGCGGCTTACGTGATCTACACCTCAGGCTCGACGGGCGAGCCCAAGGGCGTGCTGGTGACACACGCCAACGTGAGCAGCCTGCTGGAAAGCACCCAGCGCGCCTACGACTTCAAGCCCACCGATGTCTGGTCGATGTTCCATTCCATCGGTTTCGACTTCTCGGTCTGGGAAATCTGGGGCGCGCTGGCGCACGGCGCTCAAGTGGCCGTAGTGCCTTACGAGATTTCGCGCTCGCCGGAAACCTTCAGAAACTGGCTGGTCAGCAACAAGGTCACCGTGTTGAGCCAGACGCCGTCAGCGTTCCGCGTCCTGGACGAAACAGACCGTAACGCCACCCAGCGCCTTGCGCTGCGTTATGTGGTCTTTGGCGGTGAAGCCTTGCCAGCCACTGTCCTGCGCCATTGGGTCGAGCGTCACGGCGATGAACAGCCTGCGCTGGTGAACATGTACGGCATCACTGAAGCCACCGTACACACCACCCTCAAGCGGGTTCGTGGACAGGATCTGGAAACCTCGGCCACGGTGTCTGTCGGCAAGCCGCTGGACGGCTGGACGCTGCATCTGCTGGACGAGCATCAGCAACCGGTGGCCGAAGGCGTGACCGGCGAGCTGTACATCGAAGGTGCCGGGGTGACCCTGGGTTACCTGAATCGCCAGACCCTCACGGCCGAACGCTTCGTGACGCTGCCGGGTAGCGGCGTGCGTGCCTACCGGACGGGCGATCTCATGAAACGCGATGCGACCGGTGAGTACCATTACGCCGGGCGCAGCGACCAGCAGCTCAAGGTACGCGGTTTCCGTATCGAAGCCGGGGAAGTCGAAGCCTGTCTGCAACGTAGCGCGCAACTGTCAGCCAGCCATGTGACGGCCCACGACTACGGTCAGGGCGACCTGCGACTGGTGGCCTATGTCGTACCGGCCGACGGTTCTCAGACGTTGACCCCCGCACTGCGCGGTGAGTTGTCGGCACTGGCCGCTCAACACCTGCCGGACTTCATGCGCCCTTCAACCTACATCGCGCTGTCGGCCTTGCCGGTGACCGCCCACGGCAAGATCGACAAGCAGCAACTGCCCTCGCCTGTCGAGCATGACGCTGCTGTACGCGCCGCAACGGCAGCGGTCACGCCTGTCGACTTGTCGGAGCAGGAACGTTTTGTCCTCAAGGTCTGGAACGACGACATCGGCCTCAAGGGAATCGGCCTGAACGACGACTTCTTTGATCACGGCGGCACCTCGCTGGCGCTGATCCGCTCGCTGAGCCTGCTCAAAAACCACTATCGCGTCGACCTCAACCCAGGCGTTCTCGCCAACGGTGCCACTGCCAAAGTACTGGCCGACTGCATTCGTACTTCCCTCGCCAACGCTTCTTGATCGAAAGGAACCAGAACATGTCTGAAGTTGCGACCAAACAATTCCACCTCACCAAAGATGAGCGCGCCACGTTTGAAAAAAACGGCTTCATCGGCCCTTTCACCGCCTATGACCAGGACGAGATGAAGGAAATCTGGAAGCGCACCCGCCTGCGCCTTCTGGACCGCAGCCATGCCGCCTATCAGGATCTGGACGCGATCTCCGGTGCCACCAACATTGCCAACTACGACCGCCATCTGGACGACGACTTCCTCGCCGACCACATCGCCCGGGCAGAAATCTGCGACCGCGTGCAAAGCATCCTGGGCCCGGACGTACTCTGCTGGCGTACCGAGTTTTTCCCGAAATACCCAGGCGATGAAGGCACCGACTGGCACCAGGCGGATACCTTCGCCAACGCCTCGGGCAAGCCACAGATCATCTGGCCGGAAAACGAGGATTTTGGCGGCACCATCACCGTCTGGACCGCGTTCACCGACGTCAATATCGCCAACGGCTGCCTGCAGTTCATTCCCGGCACGCAGAACAGCATGAACTACGACGAAACCAAGCGCATGAGCTACTCGCCGGAAAACGCCAACTCGGTGGTCAAGGATGGCGTACGTCGCGGTTTCTTCGGCTACGACTACCGTCAGTTGCAGATCGATCAGGACTGGAAGCCGGACGAAGCCAGCGCCGTACCGATCCAGATGAAGGCCGGCCAGTTCGTCATTTTCTGGTCGACCCTGATGCACGCGTCCTACCCGCACAGTGGCGAGAGCCAGGACATGCGCATGGGCTTTGCATCCCGCTATGTGCCCTCCTTCGTGAAGATCTACCCGGACTCCGACCACATCGAAGAGTACGGCGGCAAGATCAGCCTCGAAAAATACGGCGCTGTGCAGGTCATTGGTAACCAGACCCCTGATTACAACCGCCTGGTCACCGAAACCACCCGCGGCAAGAAATTCCGCGAAGCGTGAGTCATCCGGTCGCCCGGCTGTCGGGCTATCTCACCTGTCTTGTAAGGAGCGTTTAACCATGTCCAATGTCACCGACGCGGCAACGCGACTGTGCGAGGCAGTCAGGATGCTCAGGCACCTGGCGACCAACCTTCCGGAACCCATTCACATCGGCCTGCTCAACGCCAGCGATGGCCCATCGGTCGTCTCTGGCGCAGGCGTTGCCGCGATACAGCAAACCGTCAGCCAGGCGTTTGCACGCATTGGCGTTCAACAGCTGGAGTACTGCCGGGAATCGACGCAGCAGCTGTCTTCGTTCGAGCTGTTCATCAGCCGCAAGATAAGCGCCGCGTTGAACTTCGATTACCAACCGCCTGCCAGCGCTGAACAGCAACAGGCGCAGCAGGCGATCATCGAACACTTCGAATTCGATGCCCAGATTCCGGGCATCGCCAGATCGAGCCTGATCACTCGCGACGGCGTACTGCTCAATACCTACGCCAGTGCCAACCGACGGTTGACGCCTCTGGTACTGGTATTGCCTTGCGGCCTACCGTTCGAGCTGTGTCGTGAGTGGTTCCTGGCGCTGGGCGAACGCTATTTTGTGATGACCTGGGAAACACGCGGGCTATTCGGCGCCTGCATCGATTTCGACCGGCTGGTCGTGGATGCCACTGCACAGACCGCTGATCTGTTCGCGATCATGGAGCATTTCGGTCATGAGAGCGCTCACGTAATGGGCATCTGCGGTGGCGCTGCCATCGCCTTATACGCTGCTGCAAAACACGATGATCGGGTGCGCTCGCTCAGCCTGTGGCATGGGGACTACAACCTGGACGATGACAGCCTGCGTACGGCGCACCAGCGCAATTTCGAATGGCTGATGGAAGCGGCCGCATCGGACCGCAGCGAGGCCCGTGACCTGCAAGCGCTGTTTGTCGATCAAGCCACACTGGTCACCACCCCGGAACCTATCGCTCACGTAGCGCTGTTTCCTTATGTGAATGTCGAGCTGTTTTATCGGTATTCACGGGTCAATGACGCGCTGAACAAGACGAATATCAATACCCTGCTGAGTGGCATCGATGTTCCAACGCTGGTCGTGGCGGGTGACAGCGACCAGACTACGCACATCGGTGGCTCTCGACACATCGCGCAGTCGGTCGAAGGCGCCCGGTTGCACATCGAAAAAAATGGCAGCCATCTGGCGTTCTTCGAACACTCGACTCGCTCCTGCGCCGCCGCGTTCGAATTCATGGACTCGCTTCTTGAGCCCGCACTGACCTGATTTCAAGGTGTTCTACGGAAACATCCGACCTGCAGCGCGGGATGGCTGGCTCCACCGAACAAGCCAACTGCGCACTGTCGGTTCTTCAGGGGCAATCCAAAGAATGACTGTTATCAATCCATTTCATGATTCGTCACGCCGATGGGCAATGTGCATTGCGCAACCTGCAAGCCCACCTGTAGACGAGCCTTTGCTGACTGCACGATACAGGTGACCCGTTATGGCCTCGTCCACTCCCGATGTGCTTGAACATACACCACATGCGCCCACGCTGTTTACTGAGGCACCACCGCCTCTGCTGCAACAGCGCTTCCCGACGCCCATCAACGGCGCTGCGCGCTATGCCCAAACGAAAGTGACGCTGCCGCGCCCGCTGTTCAGTGATCTGAGCGGCTTTTGCCAGAGCATGGACGTGCCGTTGGCGCACGCATTCGCAGCCGTCATCAGCACGTACTTCTGTCGCACCACGGGTGTCGACTCGATCGTCATTGCCCTGCCCGTGCCCGGCAGCGCCGAAACCATCGGTTCATCCTCTGTTGCAACACGGCTAAACCTCGACTTCGACGGCTCGTTCATGGAATTGATGCGCGACGTCGCCAGCCAGTTGCAAGCCCGCAACGTGCATCAGCGCTGCTCGGAGGCCGACGTGTCACTGGCCTTTGAAAGCCTGAACAGTGACGGGCCTGCGGGCGACAGCGAGAGGGAAGCGGTCTTGCGCAGGGCCGGCTACGAGCCGCCGCCGTTGGAAATCGTTGTCCACGACGCTCATTCGTTCGGTGATCTTTGCCTGGATTTCAACTTCGACACGACGTTTCTCTCCCGTGAAGAAGTCCGGCTCATCCAGCCCCGCCTGATAGCGATGCTTGAAGCCGCTCTCGAACATCACCCGACCTGCGTCGCGCAGTTCCCGATCATGCCGCAGGCCGAGCTGGCCCTTGTGCTGCATACGTTCAACGCCACGCAGCGCGATTACCCTGGCCATGAACTGATTCACGAATTGTTCGAACGACAGACCCAGGCTCGTCCCGACGCTATCGCGCTGGTGGATCTTCACCATGAGTTGACCTACGCCCAGCTCAACCGCCGCGCAAATCAGCTCAGCCAGCGCCTGCTGCTGCATGGCATACAACCCGAACAACGCGTGGCCATCTGCGCCGAGCCTGGTGCCGACATGATCGTCGCCCTGCTCGCCGTGCTCAAGGCTGGCGGCGCGTGTGTGCCCATCGACCCGGATCATCCGGCAGAGCGCATGGCGTTCATCCTCAAGGACAGCGCCGCCCGCCTGTTGCTGTGCCCGCAGGCGCTAACCGAACGCCTGCCGGCCGCTCGCTATCGTCCGGCCCTTATCCTGCTGGACGAGCGCGACGCCAGATTGATCGACAGCGACCCGGAGTACGACGACAACCTTGAGGTCGGCGCTCTGGATCTCACTGACGAGCATCTGGCCTGTGTGATGTATACCTCAGGCTTCAGCGGCCAGTCCAAGGGGGTGATGATCGAACATCGCTCGGTCGTCAATCTTGCCCGAACGCTGGCCCATACCACCCATGCCCACTGCCCGTCCGCTGCCAATGTGGCACTCAATGCAAAGCCCTGCTCCGACCTGTCCATCAAAGGCATTGCCCAATTGATCGTTGGACACAGGCTGGTCATCGTGCCGCCATCGACCCGGGCCGACGGCGCGAATTTTCTGGCGTTTCTGGCGCGCCATCAGGTGCATGTGTTCGATGCCACGCTCTCCCAACTCGACAGACTGCTGGCCGCGGGTCTTACAGAAAGCAGCAGCTATCAGCCGGTCAGTGTGCTGCTTGATGGACTGGCTCTCGACGATGCGACGTGGGAGCGCCTACGCCACTGCCAAAGCATCCGTTTCCACACCCAATACGGCTCACTCGAATGCGCGGCGGCCGCCACGGCAGGCCTGATCCGTGAGTTGGGCGAGAACCCCGGTATGGGCAAACCGCTGCCCAACGTGCACGTGTTGGTGCTCGACGCTCGCGGTCAGCCAATGCCGGTCGGTGTCACTGGCGAGCTCTATCTGGGAGGCATAGGGTTGGGCCGCGGCTACCAGAACGACCCGCAGTTGACAGCGCAACGCTTCGTGCCTAATCCGCTTTCGGCCGATCAGCAGACGAAACTCTACAAGTCCGGCGATTTGGGGCGCTGGCGAGCAGATGGCAGCCTTGAATACAGGGGGCGCGCTGCCTCGCGAGCATTTGACTGTCTATAACTGTTGAGTAAACGGGAGATCGTGCGACGAGCCCCTGATCGTTCCACCCCTGCCCTGATGAGCGCGAGGCATTTTTTATGAGTACACCCCCATCACGTCCCGAGAAGGCAATCAGTTTCAACGAAAAGCTTGCGTTGTTTTCCGAACACTGGACGCCAAAAGTCATTGCCCAGATGAACGACTACCAATTCAAACTGGTTAAGGTCCAGGGCGAGTTCTTATGGCACAGCCATGCCGATACCGATGAAGTGTTCATCGTTCTGGAGGGTGAACTCCAGATTCATTTTCGTGAGGGGTGCGTAACACTGGGTGCGGGGGAAATGTATGTGGTGGGCAAAGGCGTCGAACATAAGCCAAGCGCGAACAAAGAAGCAAAGATTTTATTAGTCGAACCCTGTGGCGTCACTAATACGGGTGAGCACACGAGTGCATTGACGGCAGAGAATGATGCCTGGATCTGAGGTCATGAACAGGCATATTTATAAAGCGACACAGTCGGGTTTATTGTTCGTGCGCAGACATTTACCAGAAGATAACGCAATAAAAATCCAACGTACTGTTTGATACTTCTCTGACTGAATAACCAGAAAGTGAACGATTGATCATAAAAAACGGGAGGCTCTTAAAGTCTCCCGTTTTACGCATCTGCGAATCGGATTAAACCGAAGCTACAACCTTGGCAGGTGGCTGAGTACGACGACCCAGTACGCCCGCACCCGCAGCAACCAGACCCGAGATCACCAGCGTAATCAGCAGAATCCAGGCACCTTGCGAGACGCGCTTGGCAGTGACTTCAGCGGCTTCACGGGCTTTCTGTTCAGCCTGAGCCTTCAATTCCTGATACTTGGCGTACGCCTGACGATAGCTGGCCTGAGCCTGATCGACGATCTGGTTGGCTTCTGCATCCGTCTTGTTGCCACGCGCCTTGATCAGATTGACCAGCGCCTGACGGTCAGCGGCATCCCAGGCCTGATCACCTTTGGCCTTGATGCGATCCATCAAGCCACCCAGTTGCTCATCAGCCTGCTGTGGGTTCTGCGCGCTGCGCTGAGCGGTGTTCTGCGCGTCCTGCTGGGCCGACTGGGCCTCTTGCTTGACGTTGTCCGGGTTCAACTCAGGCTTGCCGGTCTGACGCATGGCGGTTTCGATTTCGCCCTGAATATCGTTCAGGTTGAACTCGATGCCCTGCTGGCGCAGTTGATCCTGAATCTGGTTGCCCAATGCCGGCGCAGCTTGAGCGATACCGCTGCCCAGTGCGGACATGCCGCTGCCCGCCAGGTTCAGGCCGCCGCGCACCACGTCAGTCACTGCGCTGGTCACCAGATAGACCGTGATCAGCGAAACGCTTGCCCACACCAGCAGACCGTGGAAAGCGCCTTCACGCTGCGCCAGACGACCTGCAGCCCAACCGCCCACGAACAGAGAGATGACCGAGCTGACCACCACCCAGATCCCTGCACCCGTGCCAATCCCGGACATGGGGTTGGCTTCCTGCATAGGATCAATCGTGGAAGTACCAATGGCAGTGCCCAGAAGATTTAACAGCAATGAGACAACCATAGCCAGTACCACACCGGCCAGAATCGCGCTCCAGGAAATACGTTTGAGCAAGGGTGCCACGGTGTGGGTATCTGAATAGACAGATGCGCCCGGGGCGATGCGGTCATCGCGAATCATAATGATCATCCTTCGAGTCAGTGGCAGAACACGCTAACGCAGTTGGCGTACACTCCAATGACCTGAGGCGTGTTCAAGAAGTTTAATATTTTCTATAACTTTTTTTGCAGAGCAAATGCTCTACTTATCAAGACTTCAGAACAACGGAACGCAACGGCTCATTCATGTTCCAACTCGCTCGACATTAGGGCGGTTACTGCAAACAGTTTATGACACCGACATATTAAGTCATCGGACGACTGATAGCCTCACTGAATATCTAACTATGACGGTGTAGGACTTTTGCCACGAGTCTGTAGACGTCGCCTTCATACCGCGCATAAAAAAGCCTGATCGAGATCAGGCTTGATTGTTACGGGAGCGACCCTTACGCGATACCGTTCGGCCCGTCGAGCACTTGGCGGACTTTTCGGGCCAGGTCATGGGGCATGCAGGGCTTTGACACCACGTCGAATTCCGAACCACCGATGTCGGTGCGCTCTATCGAGCTTTCAGCGTAGCCGGTGGTCAGCAGCACTTTGATTTTCGGGTAGCGACGCTTTACTTCACGAGCCAGCATCACGCCGTTCATGCCGCCGGGCATGATCAGGTCGGTGAACAACAGGTCATAAGTGCTGCCAGACTCGAACTTTTTCAGCGCCTCACGCGCGTTGAGCACGATGTCCGAGCTGTAGCCGTAATCATCCAGCACCATTTTTGCCAGTTCTGCCACATCGGGCCTGTCTTCGACGATCAGAATCCGCTCGCTGCTACCAAGGCGCTGACGCTGCTCCAGCGCTTGAGGCGACTCGGAGGCAATCGTGGCTTCGTCAACAGGGAAGTAAAGGCGCAATGTAGTACCGACGCCCTCTTCCGTGTAAATGCGCGCCGCGCCGCCGGACTGCTTGGCAAAGCCATACACCATCGAAAGTCCGAGCCCCGAGCCCTTGCCTTCTTCTTTGGTGGTAAAGAACGGGTCCATCACACGATCACGAATACTGGACGGCATGCCAATACCGTTATCCGTAACGGCAATGCTTACATAACGTCCCGGCAACAGCCCGTCATAAGACATGTTGGCCAGTTCATCCACCACCAGGTTGCGTGTTTCGATAAACACCTTGGGATCAGGTCTGCCAATCAACGCGTCACGGGAGTTAATAAAAATATTCAGCAACGCAACTTCCGCCTGGGTCGGATCGATGCGGCAGTTTTTCAGAGCAGGATCAAGATCGGTTTCGATCGTCACTTCAGAGCCAAAGGTACGCTCTATAAGCGGTTCTGCCGTTGATATGAGCCCATTGAGATTGAGCACCCGGCCATGCAGTTTCTGTTTACGGGCAAAGGCCAACAGCTGCTTGGTCAACGTGCTGGCCCGTTCGACCGCCGACTTGGCGTGGTGAACACTGCGCTGAACGCGCGGTATATCAATCGTGGCCTTCTCCGCTGCACTGCCAATCAGGTCGATGTAACCGCCCATGACTTGCAGCAGGTTATTGAAATCATGAGCGATACCGCCTGTCAATTGCCCAAGCGCCTCCATTTTCTGCGCCTGGCGCAGCGCCTCCTCTGCGTCCCGACGGCGACTGATATCCAGCTGAGAGGCAAAGAAATAGATCAGATCGCCAGCGTCGTTATAAACCGGCGAAATGAACAAGGCGTTCCAGAACGAAGAGCCATCCTTACGGTAATTGAGGATCTCGGTCGAGATGTCGCTGCGCTCATGTATCGCGTTGCGAATGGCCTGTACCACCGCACGATCAGTCTCAGGCCCCTGCAGAAAGCGGCAGTTGGAGCCTATGATCTCTTCGGCCCCGTAACCGGTCATTTCCAGAAACGCTTTGTTGGCGAAGATGATCGGGTTGTCTTCGGTATTAGGGTCGGTCACGATCATCGGCATGCGCGTCGTTTCTACCGCAGCGAAGAAGATGTCCTTTCCCTTATGGGAGATGTTTCCGCTCGCCGTATTGTCGACACGGGTTTTGTTTTCCGACACGCCATGACTCCCAGAATAATGTCAGCGTGATTCCACGCGCTTATCCGACTACGACTGCATCACCCCCAAAAGGGTTCTGAGTTATCTCAAAAAATAGAATTATATGCATATGAATGGGCCAGCGAACTTAAATCATTCGCCGACCAGGGTTTGAGCGGCCCAGAGCGATTCATAGACACCGCCTTGTCTACGCAGTTGCGTGGGTGGACCTTCTTCTATGATCTGCCCGTCGTGCAGCACGATGACCCGATCAAAATTCGCCACGGTCGACAACCTGTGGGCCACGACCAGTACGGTTCTGCCCTGCATGAGCTTGGCCAATGCAGCCTGAATCACGGCCTCGGAGTGAGAATCCAGCGCTGAGGTGGCCTCGTCGAGGATCAGGATCGGCGCGTTCTTCAAAAACACCCTGGCCAACCCCAGGCGCTGACGCTGCCCCCCCGAGAGCTTGACGCCCCGCTCGCCGACCATCGTGTCATAACCTTCCGGCAGCGCCCGGATGAACTCATCGCAGTAAGCCTGGCGCGACGCCTGAATCACATCCTCATGTCGAGCGTCTGGCAGCCCATAGGCAATATTCTCGTAGATGGTGCGATTGAACAGCGTCGGTTCCTGGGGGACGACGGCGATCTGTTTCCTGAGACTGTCTTGGCTGACGGTACGAATATCGCGGTCGTCGATCAAAATCGCCCCGCTGCTTACATCATCCAGACGCTGAAACAGACTCAACAGTGTTGATTTGCCCGCACCGGACGAGCCGACAATGCCGACACGCTGCCCGGCAGGGATCTCAAGGTTCAAATGCTCGAAGATCTTGCGTCCCTCCGGGTAACGGTAAGACACGTCGATCACACGAATGGCCCCTCGGCTCGGTTTCAGCTCGGCCTTGGCATCCGTCAATGTGTAGGGCTGAACGATGATGCGCAGGGTTTCGGCAATGACGCCCAGTTGCTGGGAGGTATCGACCAGCGCCAGGGCAAGATCCCGCGAGCCGTGCAGAATCCGAAACGTCAGGGCACTGACCAGCACCACGTCGCCAGCCGTCACGGCCGAGTCGCGCCACAGCAGCAGCGCCCAGCCGAGCATTCCACCCGCCATCACAGACAGGCAGATATCGTGCAGCACCCGCGCCTTTTCCAGGTAAATCCAGCTGCGCCGCTGCGCGCTTGCCTCAACGCCGATGGACGCTTCGAGTCGCTGACGCTCCCGCTCGCGGGCTGAAAACGCCTTGATCGTCCAGATATTGGAAACCAGGTCCACCATCTCGCCTCCGACTCTGGCCGAGTGCGCGGCGAAATCGATGTGTTTCGAACGGCCACGTACACCGACCACTGTGATCAACGCCGCTACCAGCAATACACAGACAATCAGCACGTTCGCCATCGCGACCTTGACGGTATACAGCACGACCACGGCCCCCAGGAAATCGACGCACGGCGGAATGATCTTCCAGGCCAGCCCCCCGTAAATGGAGCCAGCGGCCGCGCCCGCAGCTGAAATGCGATTGGCGAGCGAGCCTGAAAAATGCTGAGAGAAAAAGCGCATCGGGTGGCCGGCCAAGTGGTTGAACAGGTCAACGCGCAGGTCGGCACAGCTGGCAACGACGGTTCTGCAACCCAGCCAGCCACCCAAACGCCAGAACACGTTTTCGACGACGATCAATCCGATGAACAACGCAAACGGAAACCAGATGTGTTCGCTCGCACGGTCACCCAGTGTCATCACATCGACCAGCATTTTCATGCCGTACTGAACCGCCACTGCACAACTGGCGGCGCCGATGATCAACGTCAGCATGGCGCCAAAGTGCCACGGCCTGAGTGCCACGTAACGTGCCAGGAATGCTACAGCGCGCCCAGGCAACGGCATCGATGAAGGTTTTGGCATGCGCTATCGGTCCCTTTCCGCACTCGCCACCAACGCCTGCAAGGCGTCGAACTCATCACGCTCCTTCTGTAGCGCGACCTGCAATGGATGGAACGCTGCGCGCTGCCCCTGACCATCGGCATACCCCAACAAGCCGGCCGGACAATAGCGGCCGTCGTCCCAGCCCGGATAATCCAGAATCGGATACCAGCAAATACCTTCGACAGGCACACCCGCCCGCATCGCCTTCTTGACCTGATCCGTCACGTAATGAAACCAAGGCAGGCGTTGATCGTCTTCGGCACCTGTTTCAGAAATCAGGATCGGCCTGCCATAGCGTGCATGCAGCTCCTTGAGCATGCCGTAGAACGGTCGATACTCATGCTCGCCGCGCATCACCCGAGGGCCGTTGAAGATCCACTGGTTATGGGGATAGAAGTTCGCGCCCAGAATATCCAGATAGTCCGCACGCCCTCCAAGCCCCGGCCATTGGCGTCCGCTCAGCAAATCCCAGGCTTCGAACTGCGCCAGTCGGTAGTTTTCCGCCGCTTCGATTTCGTCGATGCGACGGGTGGCCGGCATGACATGAATCAACGGATCAGCCTGCACAAAGCGGGCGCGGGGCTCGACCTCACGTATCGCCTCGATGGCTGCGATGCTGGCCCTGACCAACTGGTGCTTGAGTTCCATACCCCGGCGTTCTGCGCCGGGGTTGAAATACCCCACGTCTCCTCCCGCCCAGCTCCAGAACGACATCTCGTTGATGGGTGAGTAGAACGGAGCGGTTTCGCCCTCGTCCCGGACCACTTGCGCGACGGCCTTTGAAAACCGGGCGAAACGCTCGACGAATTGCGGTCGCCAGATGTCGAGTTCGTCGGGATAGCCATAATGACAAAGATCCCAGATAACCTGAGTGTTCTGCTGTCGGGCGGCGCGCAGCATGGGCAAAAAGCTGCCCCAGTCATAAACGCCGGGCCGGGGTTCGATCAAATGCCAGCGCAAGCCGCTGCGCACGGTGCGAATGCCGCACGCTGCCAGCGCCGAAAAGTCTTCTCCAGGCCAGCGTGCGTGCCCAGTGCTATGCAGCAGATCAAGCCTGACGCCATCACGTCGCCTGTGGCTTGAACATTCGAACCCGCCCACGAAAAAGCTTCTGAACAGACGCGACATGCTTAACCCCTCGCAGGCTGCTCTACGGCGACCGACTCCACTTGTCCGGGTGTTGCAGGTGCCTGTTCCTGAGCCAGACGCTGATACAACGCCAGCGCCTGCCCCACCACCTGATCCATGTTGTAGTACTTGTACGTACCCAGGCGTCCCAGAAAGGTGACGTTATCAGACTGATCGGCAAGGGCTTTGTAGCGCTTGTACAGGTCGACGTTCTCTTGACGAGGTATAGGGTAATAAGGGTCGCCATCGGCCGTTGGAAACTCATACGTCACGCTGGTTTTGGGGTGCTGCTGGCCGGTGAGGTGCTTGTATTCGGTAATGCGCGTGTAAGGCACCGTTTCATCCGGGTAGTTGACCACCGCCACGGGCTGCAATTGCACCTGATCCACCGTTTCGTGTTCGAAACGCAGCGATCGGTAAGGCAACCGCCCGTAGCAGTGCCCAAAAAATTCATCGATGGGGCCGCAGTAAACCAAGTGCTCATACCGCAGCGTGTCTCGCACTTTCGCAAAATCAATGCCCAGTACGATGTCGATTCGCTGATGGTCCAGCATGCGCTCGAACATCTTCGTGTAGCCGTGCAACGGCATTTTTTGAAAGGTATCGGTGAAGTAGCGACTGTCCGTACTGGTGCGCGTCGGCACTCGCGACGTCACCGACTTATCCAGTTGCGATGGGTCCAGTCCCCATTGCTTGCGTGTGTAACCCCGGAAGAACTTTTCGTACAGCTCACGCCCGATTTGATTGATCACCACGTCTTCGGAGGTCTTGATCACATCGACCGGCTCGGCACGTTCGGCGAGAAAGGCCTCGGCCTGCTGCTCGTTCATCTGCAAGCCGTACAGGCTGTTGAGCGTGTCCAGGTTGATCGGAATGGGCACCAGCTTGCCGTCCACGCTGGCCAGCACACGATGCTCGTAAGTGTGCCACTCGGTGAAACGCGATAAATACTCGACAATACGTTCGGCATTGGTATGAAAGATGTGCGGCCCATAGCGGTGCACCAACACACCTGCGCTGTCCAGATGATCGTATGCATTGCCGCCAATGTGAGCGCGGCGATCGATCAGCAATACACGTTTGCCAAGCCCCTCTGCCAATCGCTCTGCAAGCACGCTGCCGGCAAAGCCTGCGCCCACAATGAGAAAGTCATACGGCTGCGCGGTGTTGATCGCCGATTCGAGTGTTATTTCAGGCATGTGATCAGCTCCTTCATGGACGCGCAGGTTTTATCCCATGACATGTCCGCAAGCACCGCGTCGGCACGTCGGTTGAAATCCTCAGATTTGCCGTTGCCTTCCAGGGCCTGCTCGATGGCCGAGGCGAACGCCTCCGCATTGGCTGCGATGGCAACCAACCCGGTGTCGCCATAGGTCCTGACCACATCGGTGATCGGGGTCGACACCACAGGGCAACCGCCCGCCAGGTACTCGGGGGTTTTGGTGGGGCTTATGAACCGGGTCGATTCATTGAGCGCGAACGGCATCAGCGCCACGTCCCAGCCGGACAGGTAGGCTGGCAGTTCGTCGTAGGCTTTGCCGCCCAGGTAATGGAGGTTGGGTAATTGGGGCAGCGTCTGCGGGTCGATCTTGACCACCGGCCCGATCAACACAAATTGCCATTCTGGGTGAGCCGTTGCCAGTTGCCGAATCAGTTCGATGTCGAAGCGCTCATCGATGACGCCGAAAAAACCCAGTCTCGGATGCGCGAGCTTCTGTTGGTCCGACGGCTCAATCAGGCCCGTGCGTGCGGCGGAGAAATGCGTGATATCGACACTGCTGGGCATCGCGTGAACATTGCCATGTCTTTCTTTTTTTGCCTCCCACAAGCTGTAGCCGCCCGTGAACACGATATCGACCCGCTCCAGCAGGTCTTTTTCCAGTTCAAGCAATTCCGGTGGCGCGCCCTTGAACGCAGAGAGTTCATCCATGCAATCGTAAACAGTCGCCTGCGGCCACAAATGATCGGTGAACTTCAGGCTCATGGGCGTCAAGTACCACAACACCAGACCGTTGGCTGGATGCTCGTGAAACCACTCGTCCAGCAGCGTTCGCTGGAACTCGATCCGTTGATCTTCAAAAGCATCGTGGGGAATGCGGGGCACCAGCACGGTAACGCCACCGGCTTGCGGCAGGCACTCAAGCCAAGGCGTGGAAGCATCCGAGGGTACAGGTTCTTCGAAGAATATCACCTCGTAGTGCTGCGCCATGCGGGACATGATGTGCTGCGGCCGCTGATAGACGAACCCCCAGCGAAGGTGGGAAAGGCACAACAGCACGGGGCGTATTTCAGGCTGGATGTGCGTTGCAGTCGACAAGTCAGAATGAATCGCTTCTACACGGTTCATGGAGTTTCCCTTTTTATGGAAAAGTGCCGGACGAATCTGAAGGACGCCTCGCAAGGCTGGACTTCGACTGCATTCATGAAAAGACGGTAATGCCCAAAAAACAGGCGGCATTTGCGTTCTGAAATTATGGAGCGACCAGGCAGACCGACCGTTCATTTCTTCCGATGAAGTGCACGCACCGCTGGGAAAAATTCGTTGAACTCGTACGCTGCAAAGCGTCCCTATCCATAAGCGAATGCTGTTTTGGCACCTGCTGTGCGTCACGTTCAATGGGTCGATAGGTCCTGATTTTCGCTAGCAACCACTCCATGCGTGTCTCCCTCGTTGCCTCTCTGTAGGACGAGCAAGACGTCGCAGTGGAGTCGTCAGCCAGCCTCTGCCTGAGGCAGCGAAAACCAAAGGAAGGACAACCATGATCCTAGTGACCGGTGGTGCGGGATACATTGGCGCTCACATTGTGCTGGCGTTACTTGAGCACGGCAACGACGTGCTGGTGCTGGACAACCTGTGCAACAGTTCGCGAGAAACCCTTGATCGAGTGGTGAACATCACCGGGGGCCATTTCGACTTCATCCAGGGAGATATTCGCAGCAAGGCCACCTTGCAAGGGCTGTTTGCCGAATACCCCATAGACGCGGTGGTTCATTGCGCGGGCCTCAAGGCCGTGGGCGAAAGCGTTCGGGAGCCGTTGCGGTACTTCGAAACCAACGTCAGCGGCAGCGTCAATCTTTGTCAGGCGATGGCCGAAGCCGGCGTTTTCAATCTGCTGTTCAGCTCCTCAGCCACGGTGTACGGCGAATCCGAGCGCATGCCACTGGATGAAACCTGCGCACTGGGGTTGCCGACCAATCCATACGGGCACTCCAAGCTCATGGCCGAACACGTCATGAAAAGTGTTGCCAGTTCCGACCCGCGATGGACCATCGGTCTGCTGCGTTACTTCAATCCGATTGGCGCGCATCCATCCGGAATGCTCGGCGAGTCCCCTCGCAACACGCCGAACAACCTGCTGCCTTTTCTGTTGCAGGTCGCCAATCGGCAGCGCCCTGCCCTGCATGTATTCGGCAACGATTATCCGACGCCGGACGGTACTGGCGTGCGTGACTACCTGCATGTGGTGGATCTGGCCGAAGGTCATCTCAAAGCACTGAGGAGAATTCGCACTCAGCGAGGTGTGTCGGTCTGGAACCTGGGGACCGGTCGTGGCTACTCCGTGCTTGAGGTGGTGCGCACGTTCGAGCGCGTTTCCGGTGTGACGGTGCCGCTGGCCTTCGAACCGCGCCGCGCAGGCGATGTGGCGGCCTGCTGGTCGGATCCCGGAAAGGCTCGTCGCGAACTGCGCTGGCAGGCCAGGCATGATCTTGAAGCCATGTTGACCGATGCCTGGCGCTGGCAATGCATGAACCCACAAGGTGTTGAGCGACAGGTACTCGTCGGTTGAAGGTCGCTCAATGCCACTCGTCACCCTGCCGGGCAAACCTGGGAACCGGTCCGGCAAACCATTTTTCTACCCTTTTACCACTCACTTGGAAGAGGTAAGCGTCATGACTACGACTACAAAACAGGACAATCTGATTGACTGGCTGCGCGACGCCCACGCGATGGAACAGCAGGCGGAAAAGATGCTGACCGCACAGGCAGAAAGGCTGGAGCACTATCCGGTACTCAAAAAGCGGATTGAACAGCATATTGAAGAGACCCGGGGCCAACAGCAAAAGGTCGAAGCTTGCCTGACGCGCCTGGACAGCAGCCCGTCGACGATCAAGGACATTGGCGGAAAGCTGATGGCGCTTGGTCAGGGGTTAGGCGGCATGCTGATGTCCGATGAAGTCGTCAAAGGTGCGATGAGCGGCTATGTGTTCGAGAATATTGAAATTGCGACCTATACCGTACTCATCGAGGCTGCAGAGGCCGCGGGGGAAGCCCAGATTCGCAAGGATTGCGAGCAGATTTTGAAACAAGAGGTTGCGATGGCGGACTGGTTGAGGGAGCACCTGCCTGAAATCACCCGAGCGTTCCTGAACCGCTCGGAATCGCCCAACGTCGAAGCAAAACGCTGATAAGGATTCCTGAAACCAGACAGTGGTCGAGCGCGTATCACTGCAGTTGCCGCTCGACAGTTGCGCTGTCACTGATTCAACGAGGAGTGACTCATGAATCAATCTCCACTGGTGGCGGTCAAGTCCACGACTTGGCGCGTCAATCATCCTGACCTGAAAACCACTGAACGTGTCGTGTCCATCGCAGCCGGAAGTCTGCTGCTGGTCACCGCCCTGCGCCGCGGCGGTCTGATCGGCCTGTTGGGCGCTGCCGCAGGCGCTTATGGGGTGCTGCGGGGCGTGTCCGGGCGCTGTGCGGTGAAACGCAAACTGGCATCCACGCCCTTTGAACACCAATTTCAGAACGCCCACGGCTGGAAGGCCAGCGAGGCGATCTCCCGCAGTGTCACCATTGGCAAGCCGATGAGCGAGATACGTGCGTTCCTGGAGCAGCCGCAAAACATCGGCCCACTGATCCCTTGGGTCGACAGCATAGAAGCCATCGACACCGAAACCAGCAGATGGACCGTGCGAGGTCCACTGGGCCGCACTTTGAACTGGACGCTGCAACGCTCGCCCTCGTCTGAACACGACAGCCTGCACTGGCAAACCCTGCCTGCCGGAAAGTGGCAGCACAACATCTCGGCCTCTTTAAAGCCGGCCCCCGGCAACCGCGGCACAGAACTTAAAGTCATCGTCGTGTGCGAACCGTCCGGTGGCGACCTTGGTCATGCTCTGGCCAAAGCGATCAGCGCGTTCAGCGACAAGGCGTTGCTCAATCTGTTGAGCAATCTCAAGCAGCAGCTGGAAACCGGCGAAGTCAGTACCAATCAGATGCGCGCCAGCGAAGTGCGCGACTTCATGTTTCTCCACGGTCAGGCAACGGATGCCTCAGCGTCATCTCCTGAACATGAACAGCCGGATGTCATGGCAGTGCAACGTTCACAACCGCAACTGGAAAGGGGGAATGCCTGATGCGTGCTCTGACTTGGCAAGCGCCCAACAAACTGCAAGTCGATACGGTCCCGGACCCGACCATCCTCAATCCCAGGGACGCGATTATCCGCGTGACCTTGTCCTCGGTCTGCGGCTCGGACCTGCACCTGCTGGGCGGCTACGTTCCGGCCATGAAGCCTGGCGATATCATTGGCCATGAGTTTCTCGGCGAAGTCGTCGAAACAGGCTCACAGGTAAAAACCGTCAAGAAAGGCGACAGGGTCATCACCATTTCCATCATCGGCTGCGGCCAGTGTGAACCCTGTAAACGCAGCGACTTCTCGTGCTGCGACAACTCAAACCCCAATCCGTCGACCACCGACATTGCCTACGGCCAGCCTTGCTGCGGCATCATCGGCTACAGCCATGCCTTTGGCGGATACGCCGGCAGCCACGCCACGTACGTGCGGGTGCCCTTCGCCGACGTCAACCTGTTTACGGTGCCGGAAGGCGTCCGCGACGAACAGGCGTTGTTTGTCTCCGATGCAGCCCCGACCGGTTATTTTGCAGCGGATAACGCAGACATCGAGCCAGGCGACATCGTCGCGGTGTGGGGGTGCGGCGGCGTGGGCTTGATGGCGATTCGCAGTGCCTATCTGCTCGGCGCTGAACAGGTGATCGCCATTGATCGTTACCCTGATCGCTTGCGTCTCGCGCAGCAGAAGGCCGGGGCCAGCGTGATCAATTACGAAACCACTGATGTTCACGAAGCGTTGTTGGAACTGACCGGAGGCCGGGGGCCGGATCGCTGCATCGATTGCGTGGGCATGGAGGCTCATGGCACGGAAATCGATTACGCCTACGACAAGGCCAAGCAGATGCTGCGCCTGCACACAGAACGCGGCACCGTTCTGCGCCAGGCGATACGCGCCTGCCGCAAGGGTGGAACCGTGTCTGTGGTCGGCGTTTATGGCGGTCTGCTGGACAAGTTCCCAATGGGGGCCATCGTCAACAAGGCGCTGACGTTACGCTCCGGCCAGCAGCCCGGACAGCGCTATGCTCCCACGCTGTTCAACCACATCCTGAATGGCGAGCTGGATCCCTCCTACTTGCTGACGCACCGAATGAGTCTGGAGGACTCCCCGAAAGGCTACGCCCTGTTCAAGGAAAAATCCGATCAGTGCCTGAGGGCGGTGTTTGCGCCCTGATGAAAGATCGACGGGGCTCAGGCCCCGTCGTGTTCATCGACGATCCAGGTATTGATCAACGAACCGCCCTGCCCCGTGACCGGATCGATACGTGGCGTGGACACTCTGGCGATACGTTTGACTGCCCGATCATGAACCGCCGGGTCGACGCGCTGGATGTCGTAATCTTCCTGACCCCGGGGATAAGCCCCGACCACCAGAAAGTCGTCGCTCTGTTCACGCCGGCAATGGCCCGTTCCAGCAGGCAGAACCAACACATCGCCCGCCTTCACCTCAAGATCGCTGCCATTTTCTCCGCCCAGTCGAAGCGTAGCGTGACCAGTGGCGACACCTAGCACTTCATGAGCCGTTGAATGGTAATGGTGATAGTCGAAAACGCCATCTCGCCAAAGGGGTTTCCATTCGTTACGGTCAAACAAACGCTCGAAAGCGGTCGCCACGTCCAGGTTGGCGCGGACGGGAAGCTCATACACCAGCACCGGAAACGGGCTGTTGGGCGTGGCACCGTCGTCTTCGAAAAACAGAACATGGGGCACCAGTCCAACCATCTCTTCGTTCGTGAAATTTGTACTGAGGTTGCTCATTGCAACAACTCCTCCATCAAATTCAGGCTGTCGGTCATCTCAAGGCGACGGCGAGCGGCTGTTGACGCCTTTATCACCTTCCTGCGCAGGACGGGCAGCCGGGTGGTGTGACGCGGTTCCGCTCGGATCGGGAACCTGGATGACTTTGCCGTTCATCCATGCATTGGCGCCCGGTAGCACCGGCTGGGGCTTGATGTCCTTGCGAGAGTCACGCTCGGCAGCACTGTCCACGCCCATACGCTCGTCACGCGCGTTGACCATGTCCGGATCTGCCTGGCCGTCGCGGGTGAACCCCATCATCAATTGCGGAACGCCCAACGGCAGCGATTTATCCTTGTCGGTGTGCCAGGTATGCCACGTCTTGCCATAGGTATTGACGAGTTTTTCCATCAACGCATGTTCGGCAGGTTCCGGAATGCCCGGCGCAATCAGTTGACCAGAGGTGACCTCGTGGGAATGGCTGTGCCAGTAGGCCTTTTCTCCAGGCGGCAGGCCTTCGAACAGCTTGGCACTGATGATGTACTCGACGCCCATCAGATGCGCCTCTTTGACGTTGCCGTCGTAGATCACGCACTGGATGACCTCCTCGTTGAGAATCGAGCAGTAGTGATGAGCTTCCATTTGTGAGTGCATCATGCCGTTATAAAAATGAAAGCCATCCAGGTAGGTATTCAATGCGTCGAGCGGCGGACGGGACTGCAGCACTGCGGCACCGGTTTCCAATACTGCCGTCGACGTCTGCTTCTCGGCGCCTGGGGACGAAACCGGCGGACGTGTGTCGGTGCCATTGCAGGCTGAAAGCGCTGCCAGCGTGGCCAGCAGCGCTAATTGTTTAGGCGTCGGCGCGTGAATCTTGCGCAAACGGCGGTGGAGCGTTGTAAATATCACTGTCATATCCTTTGGACATTGATGTTGAAATGAAACGAGTGACCTCAAGGCGAAATCGGATCGCTTGCCGGAAAGGTTTCCTCCACGGCCTCGTCCAGTCTCTTCTCCGCTGCCTCTTCGCAGTGACATCCAGACGACTGGCAGTGCTGATGATTGACGTGGTGCTCGGCGCAGGCTTCGCAGCAAAAGCGTTGGCCATCGCGCTCGACCGCCTGATCGCCGGTGGTTGCGCATTCACAGTGTGGGCACGCACAGATTTGTTCAGTCATAAAGCTCTCCTGAGATGGAAACGCGCCAGACTCGACGCCTTCAGTTTCGAAGCAGAGCCACGCCGATAGTTGTCGGAATCTGTCCCGGCACCGACCAGCGGTGGCCTTTGCGTATCCCTACGTGACGCGTCGGACACATCCGGCATCGAACATTCTTTCCCCAGAACACGCATGGCCCCGGCTCTGCGATAGCCGTTGCCTCATGAATGTGTAACGGCCCAAGCCAAGAGGCCCTTGCACGTGCAACACACCCCGCCTTTCCCGCTTTCTGCTTTCAATCGCTCGTTGCAACTGATCGGTTTGACCACCGCCTTCGTCTGCGCAGGTCAGGTCAAGGCGGACCAGACCGTCAACCTGTCCAGCATCGAAGTCGGCGCAAACACCGTCCAAAGTCCGGCCGCCGTTGCCCGGGAGTCCTTACACAGCGTGCCCGGCGCTATCAATGTCGTGGACCTGAACCGGGTCGATCAAGGCCGTGTCGCCACCAACGAAGATGTATTTCGCTATCAGGCGGGCGTCTACGCGAAGGCAGCCAATAATGAAGGCGCGAAGATTTCGATTCGCGGTTCAGGCCTTAATCGAGCACCGGGAGCGCACGCGTCAGGATTGTTTGAAATGCTCGATGGCTTGCCGCTGACCGGCCCGGGTGGCACGCCCTACGAACTCAAGGAGCCGCTGTGGTTGAGTCATGTCGAGGTGCGGCGTGGCGCGAACGGGTTTGAACTGGGCTCATTGGCCTTGGGCGGTGCGGTCAACTACGTCACCCACACCGGGTACGATGCGCCGCGCTTGCAGGTGCGTTACGAAGCCGGAAGTCACGGCTACGCCAAGCGCCAGATCAGCGCCGGCGACGTGCAGGGCAACCTGGACTACTACGTCGCGCTGACAGATTCGAACGACGACGGCTTTCAGGATCAGAGTTCGGGCGGCAGCAAAGGCATGACCGCCAACGTTGGCTATCGCTTCAGCCCCGACCTGGAAACCCGCTTCTTCTTTCGTTACCGCGAAACGGACAACGATTCCCCCGGCCGACTGACCCGCGATCAGATTCGTCATGATCCGCGCGCCGCCAATGCGCTCAATGTCGCTCGAGACTCCAAACGCCTGCAACCGGGCAGCACCTGGCTGGGCAATAAAACCACGTTTTACCTGGACGACAGCTCCCGGATCGAAACCGGACTGGTTTACCACGACTATCCGATGGACCTGCGCGAAGGCACCAATCGCTTGAAGGTTGCGTACACGGACATCAGCGGCACCTTGAATTACATCCGACAAGACACGCTGTCTGGACATCAAAGCAATACGACACTGGGCCTGCGCACGACCAAAGGCCTGCCGAATAACGGCGCCTCTGAATTCGTGCGCGTTCCGGCCGGCAACACCGCCAGTTACGCACCGGGCACACGAACTCGGGATTACAGCTACCTGGGTTCGGACAGCGTTCTGCAGTTGAGCAACGACCTGGAGCTGGTGCCGGACCTGTGGCTCACCACAGGCGTGGCGGCCATCTATACCCGACGCGAAACAGAGGTCACCTACCCCACCAACCAGCAAGCCGTCAGCACCCATGCCTGGGACTATGCCTCGCGCCTCGGCCTGCGCTACGACTTCACACCGCAGTTGCAGGTCTATGGCAACCTGAGCCGTTCGGTCGAGCCACCGCACGCCTGGTCGATGATCTGGGGTTCGAATCGCTTTTTTCCCGCGGGAAGCGGCCCGGCGACGGGGTTACAACAGGTTGGCGTGAAACTTGAAAATCAGACCGCGACTACCCTGGAACTCGGAGGGCGCGGCCAGGGATGGATGGGTCAATGGGAATTGGGGTGGTATTACTCGCAGGTCAGGCATGAGCTGCTCAGCGTCGAAACCCAAGCTGCGAGCGCAACCGCGTCGCAGGTGATCGCCGAATCCAATGCCAGCCCTACCGTTCACACCGGTGTCGAACTGAGTCTCGACAGTCCGCTGTGGCAAGGCGGCGCGGCAGGCAAGGTAGACCTGCGCCAGGCCTATACCTTCAGCGACTTTCACTACCGGGACGATGACCGCTTTGGCGGCAACGCCCTGCCCGGTATCCCAAGGCATTACTACCAGGCGGAGCTGCGGTACAGCCATCCGACGGGTTTTTATGCAGGGCTGAACACTGAGCATGCGTCGAGAACGGCAGTGGATTACGCCAATTCGTTCTACGCCGATGCCTACACCTTGCTGGGAGCAACGTTCGGCTACGCTTCGCCCAAAGACGACTGGCAAACCTGGCTGGACCTGCGCAATCTGACCAATCGGCGTTATGCCAATACGGTCACGCCGGGTTATGACGACAATGGGCGCGACGTGGCACGTTCCACGCCCGGTGATGGCATGGGCGTGTATGCGGGTGTGTCCTGGAGCCTGCGCTGACGAACAGGCTGGGTGGCTGATCAAAAATTGGCGGGGGTGTTGGCGCTGATGATTTCGGCTTCGTCCTGACCGATGTTGCGAAAGCGATGCGGCAAAGTGGTGGGGAAATAATAGCCATCACCGGGACCGAGAATGTTGATCTGGCCATTGATGGTCAGCTCGACCGTCCCGCGCGTCACCAGGCCACACTCCTCGCCTTCGCTGTGTACGATCGGCTCCTCACCGGAGTCGGCGCCGGGCGCGTATTGCTCACGCAAAAAGCGCATCTGACGGCTCGGCAGTGTCGCGCCCACCAGTAGCAGACGAACACCATTGCGGCCCAGATCGGGCTGATCGTTGCCTCGAAAAACGTACTGATCCTGACCCGGGGGCTGGTCGAAGGTAAAAAAGTCGGCCAGTGACATGGGGATGCCTTCCAGCAGCTTTTTCAGGGAGCTGATCGAGGGGCTGACGCGATTCTGTTCTATCAGGGAAATCGTGGCATTGGTCACACCACTGCGTCTGGCCAGTTCGCGTTGCGACAGTTTGTAGCTTTCACGCACCAGCTTGAGTCGTGCTCCCGTATCCATTAGCGGCCTTATGCGAAATATATCCGGTGAAGAGGCTGGACCCCGCGCCCTTACACGCGAGGAACCTCAAAGCCGGTTATTAAATCACGTTTGCCCGTGCTGCTCAGCAGTTGATAGAGGGCCGGCTTCGGGCATAGACCTGACATGCCTGGCGAAAGGCGTCGAATAGTGCAAGTGACACAGGGTTGTCCAGAAACGCCCACTCAGGATGCCATTGCACGCCCAACACAAAGCCTGGCGCGCCTGGCAATGAAACGGCCTCTATCAGACCGTCAGGCGCCAGGGCTTCTGCGCGCAAGTCGGACGCCAGGCGATCAATGCCTTGGCTGTGCAGACTGTTGACCTCAAAATCCGGTGCCAGTCCCAATGCGTCCAGCACGCCACCCTTTTGAACAGACACCGAATGCTGTGGAGCGTACTGCTCAGCCAGCGACTCACTTTGTGGTTCTCGATGGTCCAGATAGCCCGGCAGCTCCTGGACTCGCTGGTGAAGACTGCCGCCCAATGCAACGTTCAGCTCCTGAAACCCGCGGCAGATGCAAATTACCGGTACGCCTTGAGCGATGGCTGCCCTCAACAATGGCAACGTAGTGCGGTCACGAAACACGTCATGTGCGGTGCCTTCGGCGCTTGGCGTACCGTTGTAATGGTGCGGCTCTACATTAGAAGGCGAGCCGGTGAACAGCAACCCGTCAAGGTGCGCCAGAAGCTGCGCGGGTTCCACTGGTGTATCCAGCGCGGGCAGGATCATCGGAATACCGGCATACCCCGCAGCCTCAACGTATTTGTCGCCTGCCGTGTGCGACGAATACTTACCCAATTGCTGGCGACACGCAGTGACACCAATTAACGGAAGTCGGGACATGGGTGGGCTCCTGCAATGACGTCATGAATAACCAGGCGGCCGCTACGACCGCTGTTCGGTTTGGATGAAAGCAGTTTAGGATAGTCATTTACGCAATCGACATGGGCATTTTGACAAAGGAACTGTGCATCGATGCACTATGAAGTCACCTACGCTGATCTTTCTCTGGTACTTGCATTAGTGAGAGGTCGCACGCTGGCGCGAGCGGCCGAACTCATGCAGGTCGACATTTCCACCGCGTTTCGCTCGATCAAACGCCTGGAAGCTGCGTTAGGCCTGGCGTTGTTTGAAAAAAACCGACGCGGTTACATTCCGACCGATACCGCGACCGCAATGGCCGAGCAGGCCGAACGTGCCGAGCTTGCGTTGAATGCTGCACGTGTCGCCTTGCAGCAAGGGGAAGCGGTCGTAAGCGGAACAGTCAGACTGACCTGCACCGACGCCGTGTTGCACAACCTGTTACTGCCCGCCCTCGCCCGTTTCATGCCCGAGTATCCGGCTTTGACACTGGAACTGGCCACGTCGAACTCGTTTGCCAATCTGAGTCGCCGCGACGCCGACATCGCTCTGCGTTTGACTAACACCCCGCCAGAGCATCTGGTGGGCCGCCGTATTGGCACCGCCGACTACGTTATCTGTGGCGTGCCCGGGTTTCGCGACGCTCTGGAAACGTCGCCAAGCTCCGTGCCGTGGATCAGCCCCGACGAATCGATGCCCGACCATACCTCCGTGATCTGGCGCAGCCAGGCATTCCCGGATGCGGTGCCCCGTTACCGTTGCAGCAGCATGTCGGCCGTTTCGCAATTGGTGGCTGCCGGACTGGGGGTTGCGGCCCTGACTGACTTCACCGCGCGCGGCTTGCCAGGGGTTGAGCGACTCAGCGCGCCATTGGAAGGCTGTAGCACCGACCTCTGGCTACTGACTCGCCCCGATAGCCGAGCCCTGCGCTCTGTCCAGACCCTCCTGGATGAACTGGCCCCCTTGCTGCGCGAAGCATTGCAGCCGTGACTCGGCGTTCATAGTGCAGGAGCGCGCTTGCCCCGCGACCTGCCGGGCACCGGCAGCAAAACCTGCGCATGCGGTGCATCAGTTACAGCCAAAGGGCCTGCTGCACAGCACATCGTCGCCGTCGTAACCTCCGGGGGCTCCTGCACCCTGCAGACAGACGCAAACCTTAACGGTCGATCAGCCGCATTTTGCCTGATGAAAAATCAGCGACCGGAGCACCTCAATGGATCCACTAAATAATAGTTAATTAATTTAATCATTTTATTTTCCCTTATCCTGTGGCATTAATATCGACAGCCACCGTTATGGCCAAACCTGATGGATCCATAAGAACAAAACCGGACCGTGGAGAACCCTCATGCATCCGAAAAATACCTGGTACGTCGCCTGCAGCGCAGATGAAGTGAGTGACAAACCCCTCGGCAGGCAAATCTGCAACGAGAAAATGGTGTTTTACCGCGATCAGAATCAGCAGGTCGTGGCCCTTGAGGACTTCTGTCCGCACCGGGGTGCCCCGCTTTCTCTGGGCTTTGTCGAGAACGGACAACTGGTGTGCGGCTACCACGGCCTGGTGATGGGTGGCGATGGCAAGACCGTTGCCATGCCCGGTCAGCGGGTCAGAGGCTTTCCCTGCAACAAGACCTTTGCAGCCGTGGAGCGCTATGGCTTCGTCTGGGTCTGGCCGGGTGAGCATGAAAAGGCCGATGCTGCGCTCATTCCTCATCTGGAATGGGCCGTGAGTGATGACTGGGCGTATGGCGGCGGGCTGTTTCATATTCAGTGTGACTACCGCCTGATGATCGACAACCTGATGGACCTCACCCACGAAACCTACGTACACGCCTCCAGTATCGGTCAGAAGGAAATTGACGAAGCCCCGCCTGTCACCACAGTCGAGGGCGAAGAAGTCGTGACGGCCCGCCACATGGAAAACATCATGCCGCCGCCGTTCTGGAAGATGGCGCTGCGGGGCAACAACCTGGCCGATGACGTCCCAGTGGACCGCTGGCAGATCTGCCGCTTCACCCCGCCCAGCCATGTGCATATTGAAGTCGGTGTGGCCCACGCAGGGAAAGGCGGCTATCACGCCCCCCAAGAATTCAAAGCCTCAAGCATCGTCGTCGACTTCATTACCCCTGAAACCGACACCTCGATCTGGTACTTCTGGGGCATGGCGCGCAACTTCAATCCGCATGACGAAGCACTGACCGCCAGCATTCGCGAGGGCCAGGGCAAAATCTTCACAGAAGACCTGGAAATGCTTGAGCGCCAGCAACAGAACCTGCTTCAACACCCACATCGCAACCTGCTCAAGCTCAATATCGACGCGGGTGGCGTGCAGTCACGCAAGATTCTGGAGCCCTGATCGCCAGTGAACAGGCAGCAAGCGACAGCCAGATTTCCGTGACCCACGTGCAGTAAATCAACAGTACGACTTGAGGTGCGACATGATTGACGTAACCGTGCTATCGCGTACTGACGAGGCGCTGGGCATCTGTAGCTATGAGCTGGTTCGATCCGACGGCGGCCTGTTGCCGCCCTTCTCGGCCGGTTCACATATCGATGTGCACCTGCCTGACGGCCTGATTCGGCAATACTCGTTGTGCAACCCGCCCAACGAACGCCATCGCTACCTCATTGGCGTGCTCAACGATCCTGCCTCGCGAGGCGGATCCCTGAGCCTTCACCGGCAGGTTCATCCCGGCACTCATTTGCAAATCAGCGAGCCAAGGAACCTTTTTCCGCTGGCGGAAAATGCCGGCCGAACTCTGTTATTCGGGGGTGGTATTGGGATCACGCCTGTGATCTGCATGGCTGAACAACTCACCGAGGACGATCAGCCATTCGAATTGCACTATTGCGCCCGCTCTGCCGAACATGCCGCCTTTTCCAAGCGCCTGCAGCAATCGGAATTCGCCGACCGTGTGCATCTGCACTGGGATGACCAACCCGATACCCGGCTGGATGCACTCGCCGTTCTGGCCAACCCGCAGAGCGACGCCCACCTGTACGTCTGCGGGCCGCCTGGCTTCATGCAGCATATTCTGGACAGCGCCCGCGCCCAGGGCTGGACGGAAGAGCAACTGCATCGCGAATACTTCACCGCAGCGCCGATGGACACCAGCAACGACGGCAGCTTTTCCGTCGAAATCGGCAGCACCGGCCAAGTGTTTGCGGTGCCGGCAGACAAGACGGTTGCGCAGATACTGGAAAGCAATGGCATCGACATACCGCTGTCATGCGAACAGGGCGTATGCGGCACCTGCCTGACGCGCGTCTTGAAAGGTGTCCCCGACCACCGCGATCTGTTTCTGACCGAGGCCGAGCAAGCGCTCAACGATCAGTTCACGCCTTGCTGCTCACGCTCGAAAACACCCGTGCTGGTGCTCGACATCTGATCAGTCAGGGCGGTGAATGACCTTCATGCGCTCATGCGCACCAGCGCCGAAAATCTCGGCGTAACGCAGCGTTGCATTGGCATGCTCGCGCATGATCGCTTCGGCCCGAGCCCCCTGGCCGTTGACCAGCGCGTCCACCACCGCATGGTGCTGCATGTGCGCAAAATTGAAACGTCGGAATTCACGCACCAGGTCATTGCGGTCCACCGCGAGCGCGGTGACTGAAGCAAACGGAAGATGGTCGTTACGGGCCAGGGCATCGGCGATGGCGGGGTTGCAACTGCCTTCGACGATGACCCGGTGCAGGCGCATGTTCATGTCGTGATAGGCCTCAAGGTCATCCTCGGTCAAGAAGCCTTTGGCGAACAGGGCATCCCCTTGAATCAGACAGGCCTGGAGCTCTTCGGAGGCCTGCGGGGTGACGCCGCGCTCGGCCATCTGGCGGGCCGCCAAGCCCTCGAGCACACCCCGGACCTCGACAGCCCCGGCGATATCATCAGCGCTGATGGAACGCACCTGAAAGCCGCGCCCGCCGAACGGCACCAGAAGCCCCTCCTGCTCCAGCGTACGAAACGCCATGCGCACCGGCATCCGCGACACACCAAACCGCTCGGCAGTCGGCACTTCCATCAAACGCTCCCCCGCTGGCAGCTCGCCGGAGGCGATCATTTTGCGCAGTGCGACGAGTACGGTCTGGCCGGGTCTACTCATGTAAGGCGTTCCGCAAGGTTAAGGCGTGCATCATAACCTTGCAGAGGCGCTTTTCGTTACCACCGTCTCCACAAGACCGATCACGTTCGCTCAACCGAAACTGCGCTCCTCGTCAGGCGTTTCAAGCCACTTCAAGGTGGCTTCAAAGCTGATCGGCGGGCTGTAGAAATAGCCTTGAACCAAGGTACAACCCAACGTTGCAAGCGCGTCGAGCTCTTCCTGAGTTTCGACCCCTTCAATAACGCAGCCCAGCGACATGTCCAGGCTGAGGGCCACCAGTGACTTCACGATCTTGTAACTGGCCGGGTTGTCATGAACGCCTGTGACAAAGCTGCGATCGATCTTGAGCTTGGTCAGCGCCAGTGCGTGCAGTTGGCTGAGACTCGAATACCCGGTGCCGAAGTCATCCAGCGAAATTCCGCAGCCTAACTGACGGAATTGGGTAATCGCCTGCTGCACCTGGGCGATATCCTGCATGACGGCCGTCTCCGTGATTTCCAGATCCAGTCGCGATGGGTCGAAACCACTGTTTTCAATGATCCCGACGATCAGGTTCACCGTCTCGCAGGTGGCGAAGTCGTGGGCCGAAAGATTGAATGACAGCCTGATCGGTGCCGGCCATGACCGCGCTTTCTGCAACGCGAGCGCCAACAACGGTACTGTCAGCCTGTTGATCATGCCAATGCGTTCGGCAATCGGAATGAAACGGGCCGGCGAAACAGCGCCCAGCTCAGGGCTGTTCCAGCGGGCAAGGGCTTCAAACGCGACGGTTTCACGGCTGCAGCTCTCCATGATGGGTTGAAACAGCACGTAAAACTCGGTGTCCAGATTGGCCCGCCGCAGCGCTTGCTCCGTGACCCCATCGGCATGCAGCTGTTCGCGATGGGCGGTGGAGAACAGGCAGGCAGTGCCCGGATTGTGATTCTTGCCCTGATAAAGCGCGTAATCTGCGTACTCGAACAACTGAGTGGCATTGTCGGCCGTCGCCGGGTAAGTGGCGATGCCAAACGTAGCGCCGATCTGGATCGGCATGTCGAGCAGTTCGAAATTCTCGTGCATCTGCTCGCACAACTGCCTGCCAAACGACAGCAATGCTTCGTTACTGATGTCGCCCTTGATCACCAGTGCAAACTCATCACCACCCAGCCGGGAGACATGCACGGTGTCGCTCACCACCGTCATCAAACGCTCGGCGACCAGAATCAATAACTGGTCACCCGTACGATGGCCGTACAGGTCGTTGACCGGCTTGAAGCCATCCAGATCCAGAACGCCAACCGCAAGCCCGGAGCCCTTTTCCAGCGCTTCGGTCATGGCCATGTCCAGCGTCTGGAAGAACCGACGCCGGTTGGGCAGCCCGGTGAGGCTGTCCTGGTTGGCCAGCAGCAGATTTTCGTTGCTCAATCGTTCGGTCTGTACCTGAACGCTCACAAGGCTGACGAAGTCGCGGTACTGGTGACGCAAGATGATGAGCATGCCAATCGACACCAACACGATGTTGGCCGCCGTGGCGATGAAGGTCATGTTGTGGGTCGAGGCAAAGAACACCACGAAGGCGGCGTTGACCACCACCGTTGTCGTCAGGGCTGCGGGCTGCAAATGCATCATGCAGAAAATGCACACGATCACGGTGATGCCCATGAAAAACGCGACGTGCGCCTGCGCATACGCATCCCCATAGGGGTATAGCGCCAGTGACCACCCGGCAAAGGTGGCCGCGATGATGCCTGCCAGAGCATTGGTGCTGCGCAGCGTGGCCAGAATCATTGATTCGGAGGGGATTCGGTTGACGGTGCGCAACCACATGCGCGCGCGGATACCGCACACCAGTGTCAGCAAGCCGGGCACTAACAGCGTCAGCCACATCGGCGCGGAACGGTGGGTAAACGCCAGCGCCCAGGTGTTGACCAGCAAGACGAAATACATCAACGGTAGCTGACGCGACAGGGCGACGTATTGGGCCTGGAGTAGCCTGGGGTTATCGGTGGGAACTGACATCAGGGTGCGCATGGCGCCCAACAGTTTTTTCAGCATCGCAAGGCTTCTCTGTTACCACAGTCAAAGCGCACATGGCTTGCTGTCTATCATGCGTGCCGGGCAACGTTCGGCTCGCTTGTCATGCTCTCGGCCAGTGCGGCTGTTTCTTTAACGCAAATTCTGTTTCTCGTTTTTTTAAATCAAATAATTCTCCCGTAGCTACAGGGCACTCCCTCGACGGACACTGACAGCTGTTGTATATATCAGCCCTGCTTTTAGAACACGTTATTTAATGAACCCCGGCCAAGAAGAACGGTCGCTTGACAACTTCGTTGTCCTGCCTCACGGAGAAGTTACATGAACAGGAAAGTTATCATCGATACCGACATGGGATGGGACGACGTACTGTCCATCGCCTACCTGATGAAAAGGCCGGACATCGACATCATCGGCGTCACCGTCACCGGCTGTGGTGAGACGGATCTGGGCTGGGGTGTGATCATTGCCCAGCATCTATTGGGTATTGGGGGCCGACTCGATACCGTCGTCGCGCGCGGCACCGACACACCGCTGGAACACGACTACCGCTTTCCTCAAGACTTCAAGAACGACATGAACGACGTCATGGGTCTGCTGGGGTCGTTGAACCCTTTGCAGTTACCACCGTTGTCGGATACCCCGGCCTGGGTGTTTCTATTTGAAACAATCAAGAACAGCCCCGACCCGATCACGGTTCTTTCACTGGGTGGTTTTACAAACATCGCAAAGATGCTGTCACTGAGCACGGTTGAAGATGATTTTGCAAAGCTCGATGGTATCTACGCGATGGCGGGCGCGGTGTATGTAGACGGCAACGTGGCCGCTTTGAACAATGCACAAGCCATTTGGGATCAAGGCCCTGCGTATAGCAGTAACGTTTATGCAGAGTGGAATGTGTTCGTGGATTCGGTCGCCGCCAATACCGTATTCGGCTCGGCGCTGCCACTGACACTGGTGCCATTGGATGCGTGCAATCAGGTCGTGCTCGATCCGTCGTACTCGGCACTGATCACCGCCACAGACCCGGTGGCGACCCTGGTGCGCCAAGTGCTCGAAATCAAATCCGGCAGTCATGCCGAAGGCAGCCTGCCAGTACCCATCTTCGACCCGCTGGCAACGTTGCTGATGGCGGGTGGTATTAGCGCCACGAAAGTCAATGCCGAGTACCTTGCGGTCGACACGACCGGTTCCGAACGCGACAACCACTGCGGGCAGATTCTGGAAAAGGACAGCGGCTCGCGACGTATCTCGTTTGTCACGGGCGTTTCGCAAACCGCTTTCGCCAGAAACTTTGCCCAGGTCGTGAACCGTCCGCTGAATTGACGTTGCACCCCGTGCCCGAGCGATGCGCCCGGGCATGGCCAAAGGCAGGGTCCCTGCCTCATGAACCATGTGCGGCATGCGGCAGTCAGAAGCGTACTTCACGCCCCCTGTTCAGGATTCCCGCATGTTCAGCCGTACCCTGCTTGTCGCTGCCGCCCTGGCCTGTTCCTCTTTCGCTTTTGCTGACGACACGTTGCGAATCGAACGGCTGCAGCGTTGCGACGACCGGCTCGATCGCCAGCAGCAGACGTTCTGCCTGCGTGCGGAAGGCATGGACAACGGCCCGGTTGAAATCAGATTGAGCGGCAAACTGCTGCCTGACTCAACCATACAGCGCGACGGGGACCGCCTTCGCGTGCAACTGAATGACGCCGACTGGAAAAGCGGCCCGCTGTGGTTGCAGCAGGCAGGCAACAGCAGCAATCCGGTCTGGCTGAGCATGGCAGGCAGTTACGTCCAGGCCGCCACGCCGGATGAAGTCGCGAAAAACATGGATGGGCTGACCACCTACGTCAACCTGATCAGCCTGATCATTGAGGAGCGCTTCGACGGACGCAAAGAGGCAGAGCGTATTGCACAGAAATTTGGCGCAACCGTTGTGGGTTCGATCGCCCCGCTCAACACTTGGCAACTGCGTTTGCCCGCCAAGAACCTCATAGAGCGCGACGCCACGGTACTGCGCATGGGCAGCGAAGTCAGCGTCGACGCAGTGGTCATCGAAGAGTCCCAGGCTGAAGCCGCTGAAGGCGAGGCACCGCCGTCAGACGGCAAGCAGGAAAAACCGACCCGAGAGCAGTGGACCGCCAACCGTTTCATGGACGCGGTCAATTACTACCAGCGCCGAATACCCGGCAAAGTCTCACCAATCACGCCCGCCCCTATTCGCGTGGGTATCATCGAGCGCAACGTTGATTTCGACACCCCGGACTTTGCCGATTATCGTGGCGACTGTCACAGCGGCGCGCCACGCACCTGCGTATTCGCCCGGGACGCCCGCAAACCTGACGGACATGGCACCACGGTGACCGGCATTCTGGCGGCCAATACCGCAGAAGGCGGCAATACCGGGTTTCTGAGATCACTGGATGGCGCAAGTCAGGGTTTCGACGTAATCGTCGAGCGTAACTCCGACGCAGGCATCACTGCCAACGTGGCAGCCTCGGTCAACCTAGTCGAGGACGGCGTCAGGGTGTTGAACTGGAGCTGGGGCATTCACCGGATCGGCGCCAAGAACATTCAGGGCGACGATGTCGACTCACTGGTGCGATCAGGGCTTGCGATGTCCGGCTATGAGGAACTGCTGGAGGAGTTTTTCCTGTGGTTGCGCGAAAAACACCCGGACGTGCTGGTGGTCAATTCGGCAGGTAATGGCGCGTCGTTCTCGAGCACCGATGAATACCGGCTGCCCTCCTCCTTTATTACCGACCAGTTGCTGGTGGTGGGCGGCCACCAGCGTACCGAACGCGACGACGTCGCCGTGGACGACCCGGACTACGTTGAAAAACGCGCATCGTCCAACGTCGACATGCGTGTAGACATCATGGCCTCTGCCTGTACCCGAGCGTCCACCGTCAAGGCGGGCGAACAGGGTGACGTCCACTGTGGCACGTCCTACGCAACCCCTATGGTGACAGGTCTGGTCGCCGCCATGCTGTCAATCAACCCCACGCTCACACCTGAACAGATCCGCATGCTGCTGCGCCGCAGCGCCATGACCATCGGCAGCAACTATGATTTCGAACCCGTAGGGGCAGACGACCTGACCGCGCCGATACTGCCGTCAGAGCGTGAATTCAAACTGCACAACAAAGATGTGGGCCGCTCGGCGCGGCTGGACATGCAGAAGGCTCTGGACCTTTCAGTGCAGAGCCGGGACCGCGTGAGGTAAAAACGCTTTCAGTTGGCTGCGACTTGATCCCGTGCCGCCTGCATGACCAATGCCTTGAGCGATGCATCGAACTGTTTCAAGGCAGTGACTTGCAGGTCGCGCTGCTGATCGATCTGCGCAGCGATTTCCGGCGCCGCCTTACCCTGAACCCAGACCGAAGGTAGTTGCTTGCCGGTCGCGCCTTCTGCCTTACCGATGTATTGCAGATCGGCGTCGTAGAACCGCGCCAAATAGCGCGCCTCGACCTGGTTGTTGCGCTTGCTCACCAACTGGTTGTACGTGTCCAGCATCACCACCACGTCAGGCCGCGCCTGAATGACCGCGTCCAGATTTTCATAGACCGTCACCGACGCGAACTCCTTCTGCAGAGAGCCGGTCAGCCAGTCGATGGCCAGCTTCGGATCGGAGCTGTTGATGAACGCATCACGGATGCGCGAGTCCAGCGCGTTATTGCGAGCGGTGCGCTGGGCAACGGCGTGATAGTCAGTCAGGTATTGGAGGTTATTGAGCGTGTTCTCGCTGTACAGCACGCCGACTGACTGTGAATGCTGAAGACTGGCGGGGCTTTGCGCGACCGGCTGTAAGTGACAAGCCTGTGCGTCATTGAGCGAAGTGGCAGCGGAAACGGACGATGTCGCCAAAGGCGTACTGATCAAGACAGCGACGAGAGTCAGCAGGTTGAATATTTTCATCGTTCGTTTCCTTCTGTGTGGAGCAAGTGGCTATGACGCCATCCTCCTCCTTTGCCGAAAAAACAGAACTTGCCTTTCTTGATGGTGACTATCGATTGAACGAATGATAGTACACGGCCACGATCCGCCTACCTTTTCGGCACCCATGACTTCAATTATTCATATCAACCTTCACCGCTGCTCGAATGGCTTCGAGCAGCATCATGCACGCCGGATTGTCGTTGTCGGTCCGCCAGACCAGATGCAACTCACTCTGCACGCCCTCGCCCAGATCGATCTCGCGAAACACCACATCCTTGAACACCACATTAGTCGCGCAGCGGGGCACCAGCGCCAAGCCCATTCCGGCATTGACCAGCGCCAGAATGGTCAGCGACGAGCCCAGCCATTGCACGTATTCGGGTGCCACGCGTGCCGAGCGAAACATCCCCGTCAGCAATTCGTTGAACGGCGGATAAGCCGAGTGGGAGTACATCAAGAACGGCGCACCATCCAGATCCTCGACGGCTACCGATGAGGCATGTGCCAGCGGATGATTGCCAGGCACCGCCAGAACGAACGGCTCGCGCACCAGACATTCAGTCTCATAGCCCGGCTGAAATAACGGCGCACGCACGATGCCCAAATCAATGCGCCGCGCCCTGAGCGCTTCGTGCTGTTGATAGGTATTCATCTCGGTCAGGGAGATCTTCACCTGCGGCTGATTGAGGCGGGCCTCAGCGATGACTTTGGGAAGAAATTCGTAGACCGCGCTGCCGACGAAACTGATGGTCACCGAGCCAATATCGCCCTCGGCAAAGCGTCGCGCGGAAATGGCCGCCTGCTGGGCACGCTCCAGCAGTGTCTGGGCCTCAATGAAAAACGCGCGCCCTGCTGCGGTCAAGGCCACGCTGCGCGTGCTGCGTGTAAACAGTTCGACACCCAAATTGTGCTCAAGCAACTGAATCTGTCGGCTCAGCGGTGGCTGGGTCATGTTCAGGCGTTCGGCAGCCCGACGAAAATTCAATTCCGTGGCCACGGTGGTAAAGCAGCGAAGTTGTGCCAGCTCGAACATTGATTCATTCCAGGTATCAATCAAATCAATGACTAGATTAGACGGGAATAATCCCAGCGTCCATGATCGGCCCATCCCCAAAAAAACAATGAATGGGAGTTGCCTCTTGAATACCGTCCCCCACGCTTCGGACGCCACGGTGCTTGCCCGTGCGGCCAGCAAGGTGAAGCGCCACGTATTGCCGCTGTTCGTGGTGATGTTCATCGTCAATTACATCGACCGGGTCAACATCGGCTTCGTGCGCAGCCACCTGGAAACCGATCTGGGCATCGGCGCCGCTGCTTATGGATTGGGCGCGGGCCTGTTCTTTGTCGGCTATGCACTATTCGAAGTGCCCTCCAACATGCTGTTGCAACGCTACGGTGCCCGCGCCTGGCTGACCCGCATCATGTTTACATGGGGCGCGGCGGCGATGGCGATGGCCTTCGTTCAGGGTGAAACCAGTTTCTATGTACTGCGTTTCATACTCGGCGCGGCTGAGGCCGGGTTCTTTCCCGGCATCATTTATTATTTCACCCAATGGCTACCCGCCAGTGATCGCGGCAAGGCAATGGCGCTGTTTCTAAGCGGTTCAGCCATCGCGTCGGTGATTTCCGGGCCGTTGTCCGGCGCACTGCTGGGCATCAGCGGCTTGAGCCTGCATGGCTGGCAGTGGATGTTTCTGATCGAAGGTTTTGCCTCGATTGTGCTGTGCGGTTTCGTCTGGTTCTGGCTGCAGTCTCATCCCCATGAAGCCAGATGGCTCACTGAGGAAGAGAAAACCACGCTGGTAAATGCCATCGCCGAAGAACAACGCGCTCGGGAGGCCACACAGACCGTCCGCCCTTCAGTGTTCAAGCTGCTGGCCGACCGGCAGATCATGCTGTTCTGTTTCATTTACTTCTCCGTTGCGCTGACCATCTACGGTGCGACCTTCTGGCTGCCAAGCATGATCCGCAAAATGGGCAGCCTCAGCGACTTTGAAGTCGGGCTGTTCAACTCGGTGCCCTGGCTCATCTCGATTGTCGCCATGTATGGATTCGCGGCGCTGGCCGCGCGCTTCAAGCACCAACAGGCGTGGGTCGCCGTCACGCTGGTGATCGCCGCGTTCGGTATGTTCATGTCCACCACGGGCGGGCCGATCTTCGCGTTCGTCGCCATCTGCTTTGCCGCCATCGGCTTCAAGGCAGCCTCGGCGCTGTTCTGGCCCATCCCACAGGGCTACCTGGATGCGCGTATCGCGGCGGCAGTGATCGCGCTGATCAACTCCATCGGCAACCTCGGCGGCTTCGTGGCGCCGACCGCGTTCGGATTTCTGGAGCAGACCACGGGCTCCATTCAAGGCGGCCTGTACGGACTCGCAGCGACCTCGTTGCTGGCAGCCGTGGTGATCTTCTTTGCCCGCACCACCCCGCGAGGTGATGCACACCGCCCGTCCAAGGCTGAGCCGGCACCGCATGCCACTGCCCCGCTCAGCCCCCACTCCAGCCTCAAACCCTGATCATCCGGGAGACAGTCCTTTGAAAATCATCCGAGTTACGGTAACCCCTATCGCCTTCCGCGATCCGCCACTGCTCAATGCCAGTGGCATCCACGAACCTTTCGCCCTACGCTCGATTATCGAAATAGAGAGCGATAACGGCTACATCGGTTTGGGTGAAAGCTACGGTGATGCGCCAGCACTGGCCATCCAGCAGCAGGTGCAGCACCAACTGATCGGCGTCGATCCGTTCAACCTCAGCCAATTGCGCAGCATCGTTCAAGCCACCGTAGCCGCCCATAAACCGGCCAGCCTGGACGGTGCGGAACTGGCTCCCGGCTCACATGCCAGCAAGGCTGTGAGCAACGCGTATTCAGCCTTCGAAGTGGCGTTCCTTGATTTGCAGGCACGCTCGATCAACGTGCCTCTGGTGGACCTGCTCGGCGGTGCGGTACGCGATCAAGTGCCCTTCAGCGCCTATCTGTTCTTCAAATACGGCCAGCATGCGGAGTCACCCTACCCGCCGGACAGCTGGGGCGAGGCGCTGAGCGAAGAACAGATCGTGGCTCAGGCGCGACGGATGATCGAGGCGTATGGTTTCAAGAGCATCAAGCTCAAGGCCGGCGCACTGAATCCGGAACACGAAGTGTCCTGCATCAAAGCCCTGAAGAAAGCGTTCCCAGGCTATCCGCTGCGCATCGACCCCAACGGCAACTGGTCGCTGGAAACCTCCATCAGAATGGCCGAGCTGCTGGGCGATGACCTGCAATATTACGAAGACCCGACCCCAGGCCTGGACGGCATGTCTGAACTGCACAAACGCACCGGGCTGCCACTGGCAACCAACATGGTGGTGACCGACTTCGACGAATTCCGCCGCAGCGTCGCCTTAAACAGCGTGCAGATCGTGCTTGCCGATCATCACTACTGGGGCGGTCTGCGCGACACCCAGGCACTGGCAAAGATGTGCGACACCTTCGGCCTGGGCGTATCGATGCACTCCAACTCTCACCTGGGTATCAGCCTCATGGCCATGACCCACGTCGCCGCCTCCGTGCCCAACCTTGATTACGCCTGCGACACCCACTATCCGTGGCAGGAGCCGGATGAAGAAGTCATCAAGGGCGGCAAACTGCCCATTGTCGACGGCTGCGTCCAACTCACCCGCGCACCGGGCCTGGGGCTTGAACTGGACTACGACCAGCTCGGCAAACTGAACGATCAGTACCTGAGTTGCGGCATCCGTCAGCGTGATGATGTGAGGCAGATGCAGAAATACAAGCCGGAGTGGACGGCGGTGAAGCCGAGGTATTGAGGCAGATTCGGGCGCGGCTCAGACGGAGTGCTCCCCGAACAGGTTCACATCCTGAGGGCTGCCCCAGGCTGTATCCAGCGAGGCGCAGTCCGTCAGACATTACAACTTTTTCATTGAATGGTGAGCGCACAGTTATTCCAACCAAGAGAGGATTCTCAGCGCAATCATCCATCCAGGTCCGATTCACTGCTTATCCGTAGAAAGGTCGGTAACCCTGTTAATCTTTTTAATAGGATTCTCAAAACTGCCAGATACATGATCTATCAGCGTTTTGAGCGAAGGTATGGAGGTGATGAAAGATTGACCCCCCGTACTTTCAAGATCTTCAACCTGCTTTTTTACTCTGATACTGATGCTTTTGTCGTCCACTACTTTAGCGACCGCAATAAACCCATTTTCCAACGGATGAACGCGCTCTTTTGAACCTACACCAGGATAAAGCTCTGCAGGTTGAAAATCACTCAACACAGCAACAAGTCTTACCGAAGAGTACACCCACGGCTGAAAGTTTGTTATCAACATGACGTACGTCTTTATCAAAATATAACCTGCGAATGTCGCCCCTACCGAGTGCCCAAGCACCTCTGTAAAGTCAAGTTCCCCTAGCACCACCCTGCTCCAAAGCCTTCGAAGATAGGGCAGCAAACCGACCATATTCATTAGTGCTGCAGCGTAGCCGAGCGGGATGATTAGGAAAGATGCCATCGCCGCAACGACTAAAAAAACAAATCCTAACAACGATAAAATCAGCGCTATTATCAATATCCATGCAGGAATGTAGAAAAGCAAAGCCAGAAATCCTACGGTGACATCGAATGACTGGGGTGGCAGTCCTAATGCTACGGCGACCATCTATCGTGCGTGCACCGTTGAAACCAGCAGAACCGTCAAGTTAAGGATGACTATCGGTGTTTTGCCAAATGGCTTGTCCCACATGGAGGCCATCCACTTTACGCCCCGCCAGAACCACACCGAAAATCCTGCGATGAACCCCAATGATGCCAGTAAAATTGCAAATTGGAAAACCGCCATCCCATGAACATCGACACCATCAGTCCAATGAACGACACCAGTACCGAAAACCAATAGAAACGTCCTGACCAACTCAGTGCTGTGTAGGTATTTTTAAGCCGTCCAACCATTAACATACTGCCTTTCTCCACATTCAATATTGTACCAATAAAGTCTTTTCAAACACCCGGCATCGATTTTCCTAATGAGCCAGCGGCATTGAAGCTGTTTTCGGCAATCACCAATACCGTAGAACGCCCATTCATGGACACGTATCTCCGTCAGCCATAAGCCCAAATAACGGGTTTGCGCCGACGTTATATGCGTCAATGCCCAATGGCACATGCAAACCTTGAATCCGTGCAGAGACCGCTGACTTTTAATGGGTCAGTCTTTCTCGTACAGCGGCGACTTCGGTAACGGCTTGCCGGTCTTCGGATTGAGGAGCTTGGCTTTGGCCAGTTGCTCGATCAGGGCTTCGGTTGGTTTTGGTGGCTGCACGTTGGCCTTGCGTTCCTCGATCCATTTCAGCTTGCAGTCCCAAGCGGGAAGTTTGGCGGGAGGCAAGGGAACGATATCGTTGACTTCCGGGACGGCGGGGTTGGCGTATGACCAGTCTGCTAAGAGGCTCCAGATTTTTTTGTAACGCTCTGCACGCTCAAGGTCTTCCTGCTGCCCAAGATAGTACAAGCGATCATCCGGTTTCGGCCCACGAAACCCCTTCCCTAAAAAGGATGCCGAAGTATCATCTCCAGCAGCAACGCCTAATTGAAAAGCTTCTAGCGCTTCCCTGTAGTATCCAGCTGTTGATAAGTGGACACCTAGCGCCTTGGCTGCCAAGCCATTACCTTGTTTTGCTGCACAACGCCGCATGTCTCGCGCAACATCCGGAGCGATGTCAATAGGTGCTAGCTTATCAGCCACGTATGCCTGAGCTAGCGCATTACCCTCATCAGCCGCTTTTCGGTAGTAACGCAAAGCCATTTCCGGATCCTGCTGCAAGCCAGCAACTCCCCGTTGCAGGTAGGTAGCTATGAAGTAGTAACCTGTCGCGACCTTTGCATCGATTAATTGCTGGCTCAGACGCAGTAACTCTTCGCCGCTCAGCTTGAATTGTCCTCGCATCGTACCGTTCTGCAGATTGACATTAGCCTTATAGTGTTGGTTTTCAGCGGCAATCCGATAAAGCCGTTCTATCTCTGTATCAACAGTATTGTCCTGCTTGAGCTGATTATTCTTTTGTAGCCACCGAGCATATTGGAAAAGTACATCTGTATTATCGAGCGCTGCAGGGATTTTTTCATGTGCGCACGTAAACGCTAATTTTGCATCGACTTCTTTTAAATTTTCCAAGTGAGCGTCCTTAGTTCTTAAAAAGTTTGCGTTAGCGGTACTGCACAAAAATAATAGCAGGCCCGAGATCAGAAAAGTTGTGCGCATTAATCAAGATCCTTGTAAATCGCATCGCCGTAATGGAATTGAACAAGTGACGCATATGGTGAGGCTTTGGCCTCGCGTAATTCATTATTCCGGTCAACTATTTCCTGCCACGCTGAGTAAGCATCTTTCGGATCATCCTGCGCCCCCTTATTCCCCTTATGCAGCCCCCACAACCTGCGCCTCAACTGTTGTGTCGTGTCCGCATGCTCATGACAAATATTCAGCTCACTGTCACCCATCATGCTGCGGGTGTTGATGTTGGCAGAACCCTGCGTGGTGTACACGTCGTTGACGATCATCAGCTTGGAGTGGATGTACACCGACATCC
>NZ_RBTP01000043.1 GCF_003702045.1 Pseudomonas viridiflava | reverse complement strand
GCGGTTGAAGCGGGTGGGGGGGATGTTGGAGTGCGGGTAGACGGCTTGAGCGAAACAGTAGATATACATCAGAGCCAAACCACCCACGAACCCCCAAAGATAATAATTTGGCAGAAATAAAGTCAGGAAAATTTCAAAAACGGGTGCTCCAAATCGGAAGTGATCATCAATGCCCAACCCTATTGATATTAGAATAAATAAAATTACGAAGGACATGACCGATCCTATGTAACAGCGCACTGCAAACTCTACTGTTGCGCAACTTAGTCCAAAATCTAGGTAGGTGTCATTAGCATATTGATGAAGACTACGCGAACTGAAGGCTGCTACACCCGTTGGTACTGGCCAAGGTGCGAGGTAAAATACCTCAGTGCCGGGGTCATTCTCCGTATCACCGGCTTTTGGTAGTCGGTCATATTTGTCAGATGTCATTCAAACGTTCCCTTGTAATCTGTGTTGCTGGAAGTTGGCGGTTCTCTGCAGGTTCGTCGGTCGATGCGTTGACAGGTTTGCTCACTATGTCCATGCCAAGCGGAATGCGGTAAGTCAGGTAGCCTTCAGCGGCTTTCAGGTAAGTTGTTACCAATGAAGGTTTGACCGCCAAGCGTAGAAGCAACTGCGCGTGATGGCTTTGCCAGCTGTTCGGAACTTCCAGTGCAAGAATCAAGGGAGATGCCACGACTATCGAGAGCCCTTGGCGGAGGACCTCGCTGACATCCTGTTTATCGGACAGGTTACGCAACTCGGCCGACCATCGTAATGAAGTGTCGTCGAAGCTGGCCCAGGTCAGACCGGGCAATACCAATTGCAGGCTGCGCACAGATTCGCCATCAATCTCGCGACGAATCATGCCCTTGTCGATGAAAGTGGGGCGCAAGTTAGCCTCAGCGAGCTTTTGCGCATGAGCGGGCCAATCCCAGCCCTCAGTTTCCTTGCCCCAGAGAGAGCTGAGCAACCAGCGCTGCTGATCATCCAGGTTGAAATAGTTATAAAGCGATTCACCGCCCAATTGCAGCGCGGTGAAGAGGAGTCCCCACGGATTGGTGCTCATCCAAAAACGCAGAAAGCGTGGGCCTCGTGTTGCCCAAGCCAGGCTGGCGACCAACGTTCGCTCTGCTAAAGGTGCTGCTCTGACTTCTCTAAAGAGGCCATATAGTTCAATGCCGGCATGGCCAGTTAGTATCGAGTTAACAGCGGTAGATCCGATATCGCCTACCAGCGCCATCCCGGCACCGGATTGTTCCCCCGTTGTGCCAAGATCCAGCGCTGTGTTCCATTTTTCCCAGTTGTTCAATGTTGTGCCTACGGCACCCAACAGGCTGAGTGGCGCGATGAAAGCACCCAAACCCAGACCTAGTTTCCCCAGCTGGACCGCAAATAATCCCCCCGCCGTTCCGGCAGGGTTTCGTGCCAGTCCCTGTAATACGTTGTCGACCAACGCGATATGAACTGATTGGTAAACTGAAATCGCTGCTGCTGTGGGGGCTGATAAAGTCCCCGATACTATTGCCAGGTCTCTGATAGACCTATCGCCTCCCGTCCTATGCCAAACAGCCCAAGCCTCCCCCAAATTCCTAATCTGCAACGTCACCGCCAACAACGGAAACCAGCTGCCTTTAAAGGCGTTCCAAGCGGCTCCCGAAGTGCCATAACCTCTAATCGGTCCGGTCCTAAGACGCGCAATCTCATCGTCCAGAACCCGCAACTGCGCATCGCTGATGTTCAACTTCACCCCGATTGACCCATTGATGGGCCTGCCCGTCGGGGTTATGGCGCGCTCGAGTTCATGGCGGACGGCGGCTAGCTCGTTGCGTGTCTGTAGCAACTGCTGCTGGTTGTATTGTCTGTCGTACACAAGCGCGTTGCGTTGGGCGGAAGTCAGTGAGCGTTTGCTGATCAGTTTGCTCAGACGGGTTCGCTCGCGGATCAGATCGTTCTCGGCCGCGATCAGGTGGTTGAGGCGCACGAACGCGTCACGGTATTTCTGTACGTCTGTTTCATTGGCAACGCTCAGCGTGACGGCTTCCTGCTGCATGGCCACCAGCGCGCCCAGGCGTTGCGCCCGATTGTTCTGCTTCGAAAATGTGTTCAGATGCTGACGTACTTCCGTGTCGTTGAGCCTGCTGTGCATTTCCTCCAGCCAGTGGTTCATGCGCAGGGCGATGGAAGGGATGTAGCTGGCGATCACCGCCTGATGCAGCGGCCGTGCAACGGCAGGCAGATTGAGGCTGTTGGTCCAGTGGTAGCCCATGATGTGGCTGACCTTGGTGATACGGTCCTGAGCATCAACGAGGGCAGCGCCAAAGTTTCTGACGTCATCCAGCCACTTGATCAGGTCGCCAGACTTGGAGCGCAGGAAATCCAGATTCAGGCGTCCGTAAAACACCGGCAGGACGTAATGCGGGTTGTCGTGAAAATAGTCGCTGACTTTCTGCAGGCTTTCTTCGGTGCGGCAAAGATCGCGCGTGCAGTTGAGCTCCATCGCCAGTGCGCTTTTCAACTGGTCGGGATGATCCGGGTCGAAGTACCAGGCACTTCGGTAAAACTCGCCCTGAGTGAACAGCCTGCCCCGGTCGTGAGTGATGTCATCCAGTCGTTGCGTCCAGCGCTTGAGGTGCGAACGCTCCTGCGACAGATAGCGTTGCATTTCGTCATGACGAATCAGATCGTTGATGCCCCGTGACCCCAGCCCGACGCCGTTCAACAGGCCCTGGCTGTGTTCATCGAGGGCCTTGATGTCGTCCTCCAGTTCCCCATGCAGTTTGTCGCCCAGCGACGACGCCATTTGCGACTGTTTGTTATCCATGTCCAGTCTGGCAAATCGGGTTTGGGGTCGCTCTTGATAGACGTCGCCTCGCATGGACGAGTACTGGCCGGGTGTGTTGGCGACCTGTTCGGGCCCTAGACTTTTCTCCCGACGCCACTGATTGCGAGCGTTGAGGTAGTCGTAAATGTGCGAGCGCTGTTGTGACGTAGTCTTTTTCAGCAGCGTTGAGTCGGGCTTGACCTGTCGGGCATTGGTGTCGCCCACAGTCATCAGCGTGTCGATATAGGTGGCGGTGAGAAAGCGCGTTTCGTTGTCGTTTCGCTCACGCCATTCTTCAATCCATCCGACGATGGTGTCCTGCTCTTCGGCCAGATCGCGCAGGATGCCGATGCTGTCGTCGAGTACCAAATACAGATGGCTTTTTTCGTAAGTCGCGTTGAGCGCGTGTTTAAGCTCGCCGATGTGGGCTTCCCGAAACAACGGCAAGTGCTCCCAAGCGTAATCGCGCTGCTCTTCGTCGGGCATGTCCGGTATCAAGCATTGCGGTGCAGGCAGTTCTGCCAGCTCGGCGAGCTGTTCGCGGATCTGTTTTTCGACCCGCAGATGAACGCCGCCTTCAAGGCAGTCGGCTTCGGCCAGATCCACTTTCTGCATGAAGTAGAAACGGTCCGCCGCACTGCCCAGTACATGAGCGCATTTGGCGGCGGTCCATTGCAGTTCCGAGTAGGCGACATACAGGGTGGTGTCTTTGGCAAAGATCAGTGCGTGTTCTCCCGTGGTGTTTTGCCGGATGTCCTGAACCACCTCGGGGCCTTGCCAGAGCAGCTTGGTGGGTACGCCTTGCTCGACCCGATACTCGTGCAGATAGCCGCTGCTTTCATCAATGACATACAGGTAACCATCCCGAAGCAAACGCAGGCCCAAAGGGCGCTTGAGGCCTGTGTAAAGCGCCGAGTCGTGCTGACTCTGAAGCCGTTCCACCCGACCGTAACGCAGCGGCAGCAACTGGATGTTGTGGGTTGGGGGCGGGCAGGTGTTGGCGTTACTGCGCGTATCGACATGGCTTTTGTCTCTGGACTCCCAGAAGGCTTTATCCATCGCAGCGAGTCTTTTGGGACTTTCTTCCGGGTTCATTGCGCACCCTCTTCCTGCTCGCGAGTGCGCTGCACCACGAGCCAGTTGGCCTGTTCGATACGCTGCGAAGGGGGGAGCGCAGAGGTGTTTGACAGGAGTGCTCTGATATCGGGATGCGAATCGTCCGGCTGGGTGGCGAGAAAGCCCATTACGTTGGCGTAATGGAAGACGTCGGCTTCGCTTTTAAAACCGTTGTCGTAAGCGGTATTGGCCAACGCGAGCACCTGTTCGTGACGCGATTTCAAGGGCGCGTCAGGCAGGTAGCCCGGGAAAAAACGAAGCAGATGCCGGTCGAGGTTGATGACGACCTGGCGAAAGGCAACATTCCGCAGCGCGTCGATCTGCTCGGTGCTCAAGCGATACGGAACGGTGAATGCAGGAGGCACCGCTTCGCCGCGTCGCGAGTGGGCGTGCCAGCGTTTGGTCGTCTTGTCGGCAGCGTGCAGTTGATCGATTGGACCGAACAGACGGTGGTCAGCGTCGTCCAGACCGAACAGGGCGTTGGCCACCGGCGGGTCTGAAAGGTTCAGGTAACAGGACCTTCCGCTCGGCTGATCGACGAACATCAGCCAGCGCAAATGATGAATGAGCGTCTTTCGGTCGACGTTGCTGAACAGCAGCAGTCCCCATTCATCGCGAGCGTGGGCCAGAAAGTGCGCAAGCATCGGATCGTGAGGACCATCAATCTGGATCAGTGCCGGAGAGCAGTCCAGAAGCCCGCTGAATCGGGTCTGCAGAAACAGCATCGTGCTGGCTTCACTGACCTCCCACTCACAGATTTTCCTCCTCAAGTCGGGGGCGTTGATCGCGTTGAGCAGCAGGTAAGCGTGTTTCGACCACGGCAGACCGTGACGGTCGATTTCAAATTCGAGCATGAGCGCGCCTGGGCGGGGGCAAGAGGCGCGGATAGTCGTCTCTGCCACGAGCCCAATCAATACGCTAAACAGCGTTTAGGAAAGGCCCTACAGGTAGCGCTGAAAAGTCATTGGCAGGCCCCGCTATTCACATCGGCCAGACAAAAAAATGCCGGTCAGTGAGACCGGCATTTCTATCGTGCATCAAACGCAGTCGCGTATCAGAACTCGTGGTCGGCGTTGTCCGGGTTCAGATCGGTGATGCCCAGCTTGCCTGCGGCCTGCTCGATGGCGCCGGTCTGTTTGACCAGTGCGGCGATGGCGTCGCGGACAACCTCGTTGCCAGCGGTATTGCCTGCGGCGATCAACTGATCGAAGTGCTCACCTTTGTTGGCGTGGTCGACGATGGCTTGCAACTTGGCCTGGGTGTCGTCCAGGTCGGCGCGCAGGGTGGCGTCGGTTGCAGGGTCGGCCTTGGCGACCAGCGATGAGAGGCTCGGGCCGCTGATCTTTGTGCCGTCGGTGCGGGTGTACTCGCCCAGGTAAACGTTGCGAATGCCTTTGCCGTTGTAGAAGTGTGAGTTGTGCGTGTTGTCGCTGAAGCAGTCGTGCTCGTCTTCGCTGGAGTTGGCTTCCAGCGCCACTTTCATGCGCTCGCCAGCCAGTTCACCCAACGACAGGCTACCCATGCCAAACAGCATCTTGCGCAGGCCATCCACGCCGGACTCGGCTTCCAGGGTGGCGCGGTAGTTGTCCGCGACACCGGCTTTCCAGTTGCCGGACATCTCTTCAAGATCGCTCACCAGCAGATCGGTAACGGCTTTCAGGTACGCGCGACGACGGTCGTTGTGGCCGCCAGTAGCGCCTGCGCCTTCAAGGTAATCGCTGGCTGGACGATTGCCTGCGCCAGGGCCGGTGCCGTTCAGGTCCTGGCCCCATAGCAGGAATTCGATGGCGTGGTAGCCGGTCGCCACGTTGGCTTCCGAACCGCCCAGTTCGTTCAGGCTGGCGAGTTTCTCGGAGGTGATGTCCTTGACGTCGACCTTGTCTTCGCCGACCTGGATTTCAGTGTTGGCGATGATGTTGGCGGTCGCGCCTGGGTTGCCCAGGGCATGCTGGTAATCCTTGGCGACGTAGTCGATCAGGCCTTCGTCCAGTGGCCAGGCGTTCACCTGTCCTTCCCAGTCGTCGATGATGGTGTTGCCGAAGCGGAACACTTCGCTCTGCATGTAAGGTACGCGTGCAGCGACCCAGGCGTCACGGGCGGCCTTCAGCGTTTCGTCGTTCGGCTTGGCCAGAAACGCATCGACTGCCGTGCTCAGTTTCTTCGCACCGGCCTCGGCATCGCTGAAGACGGCGGAAACCATGTTGGCGTAGTTCGCCACGACCGCTTTGGCCGCTGCGTCGTCAGTCTGGGTCGCTGCAGACGTGGCAGGCGCGGCGGGTGTCGCCGGTGCCGCAGCAGTAGCGGGAGCGGCCGGGGTCGCGGCGGGTGCCGGGGCTGCGGCCTTGTCCTTGCCTTCGCCACAACCGGCGAGAGAGATAGCGATGGCCAGCAGACTGGCGGTAGCCAGAGGCATACGAATCATGACGGAATCCTGCGTCTATAGGGTTTATGGCGGCGAGCGCCCAGAAAATCTGCGACATAATGCGAAAGATTTGCATTCGGTGTAAAGGCAAAACGCCCGTCGCGTCGTGATCAGCTACCCGGCAGCGTGTAACAGTCGGTTTCAAGATCCCCGGCAGGCGGCATTACGAGCTGTACACGCGATAGAAAGGGCTCAATGAATCGCCGCGTGATTGCGCTGGTCCTGCTTCAGGTACGCGAGCAGATCGCGGGCAGGCAGCGGCTTGCTATAGAAGTAGCCTTGGCCTTCATGGCAGCCCTCGGAAATCACGTACGCCTCCTGCTCGACGGTTTCGACACCCTCGGCAATCACCTGCATGCCCAGACTCTTACCCAACTGGATGATGGCGCGCACGATGGTCGCGTCATCGTCGTCGTCGATCAGGTCCTGCACAAAGCTCTTGTCGATCTTGATCTTGTCCAGCGGCAGGCTCTTCAGGTAGCTCAATGAGGAGTAGCCAGTCCCGAAATCATCGATGGCGATCAGCGCGCCGGAGCGACGCAGGCTGAGCAGATGCTGGGCGGCAGTGGTGATGTCTTCCATCAGGCCTGTCTCAGTGACCTCCAGTTCCAGGCTGCGCGGTGGCAGGCGATAGATTTGCAGCAGGTTGTTCACCACCCGTGGCAGCTCGGCGTGGTGCAGCTGCACGGTGGACAGGTTGACGGCCATGCGCAGCTCGGTGAAGCCCTGATCGTGCCATTCACGCAATTGGCGGCAGGCCTGATCCAGCACCCATTCGCCGAGCGTGATGATGGTGCCGTTCTGTTCGGCCAGCGGGATGAACACATCCGGCGGCACCAGACCGTGCTCGGGGTGTTGCCAGCGGATCAAGGCTTCCACGCCCACGATCTGGTTATCGCGATAGCTGATCTGTGGCTGATAGACCAGGTACAGCTGATCGCGGGGCAGCGCCTCGCGCAGGTCTTTCTCCAGCTCGCGGCGTCGACGCATCTCGCAGTCAATACTGGCGACGTAGAACTGATAGCGATTGCGTGAGCGTGCCTTGGCCAGGGTCATGGTCTGTTCGGCTTTCTGCAACAGCTTCTCGGGGCTATCACCGTCTTCCGGGAACAGCGTGATGCCGATGGTGGCGCGCAGCCGAATGGCTTGCCCGTCCAGGTCAAAAGGCGCTTCCAGTTCGTCGAGTATCTTCTGCGCCAACTCCGCGGCTTGGTAAGGCTGCTGAATATCGGCCTGCACCAGCGCGAACTGATCACCGCCCAGGCGCGCCAATGCACCCAGGCGGCCACTGTGGGCGCGTAATCGATCCGCCAGGGCCAGCAGCAGTTGGTCGCCTGCCTGATAGCTGAATTGTTCGTTGATGCCCTTGAAGTCATCCAGGCCGACACACAGCACGGCGACCCGGTGCTGCTGTCGTCCGGCGTTCTCCAGAATGTTGTCCAGGCGCATCTGCAACTGCACACGGTTGGGCAGCCCGGTCAGAAAATCGTACTGCGCCATACGCTGAAGATTGCTTTCCGCTTCATGGCGCAGGTAGGTGTTGCGCTCGATCGAGGCCAGCAGTTGATTGGCAGTGTTGACCCAAATGCCCAGCTCGTTTTTCTCGTGGCCCTTGAGCAGGGGCAACTGGTGTTCACTGGGGCGGTCGGGGTTGATGGCCGTGAGGTGCTCAATGATTTTGGAAAGAGGTTTGGTCAGTAACCAGTGATAGACCAGATACAGCACCAGGCCCATCGCCAGCGCACGCAGCACGCCGGAAATGAAAATGATCACGGCATTGATGATGAAGCCTTCGCCGTAGTTGGCCGTATCCAGCGTGATCCGCAGATCACCGTAGTATTCGCTGTACGGGCTGCGTCCCACCAGTTGCGTGGTAAAGCTGCGCTCTTGACCGAGAATGAGGTCTGTCAGCCAGCGTGTCGATGAGGCCTTGAGCGGTCGGTCTTTTTCGGCCAGCAACGTTTCGTTTGGATGCCCGATGGAGGCCATGCGCACGGCATTGTCCTGAAACAGGCCCTCGATGACCTGCATGCCCATCTCACGGTCCAGGCTGTAGACGGCTTGAGTGGACGGATCCCGGAACATGTCCAGGATGCGTTCGGCATCGCTCGCCACTGCCTGGTGGGTCTTGTAGGCGTCGTAAACGATCTGTGCGCAACTCAATACCACGCCGACGAAAAACGCCGAGAGCAGCACCACGCGCAGCAACTTAACCGACAAGCTGTTCTTGAGTTCCAGCTTCAATGGCCGTTCCTTAATTCAAGTCGCAGACGTATCGCCCAGTCACCCTTGAAAACGGGTGATAAAGACGGCCGTACCCGATTGATCCCTCTTCCCCTGCGCTGCCGCCTGACTGACGGACCTGTGCGATCCCTGTGTGTCGGACGGTTGCGGGTGTTACTTGAGCGCAACGCTGTAAAAGAACTGTTTCGTGATATTAGTCAGCTAACGTTTTCTGGCAATACCACACATTACGGTTATACGTGAAAAACTGCTGCATTCACGCATTTGAGTGGCTTAATGACGAGACGTCGATGGTATTGCGGGTATCAAGCTCCAAGGGCAGAGCGCTTAACGGCGGCAATAAAAAACCCGGCACAGGGCCGGGTTTTTGATGAGGCTGGAAATCAGGCAGCGTATTGCTTGGCCACGAAGTCCCAGTTCACCAGGTTCCAGAACGCTTCTACATACTTCGGACGCAGGTTGCGGTAGTCGATGTAGTAGGCGTGTTCCCAGACGTCGCAGGTCAGCAGAGGCGTGTCACCGCTGGTCATCGGGTTGCCGGCACCGATGGTGCTTGCCAGTGCCAGGGAACCGTCCGCTTTCTTCACCAGCCAGCCCCAGCCGGAGCCGAAGGTGCCGATGGAAGTCTTGCTGAACTCTTCCTTGAATTTGTCGAACGAACCGAACGCAGCATTGATGGCGTCAGCCAGTGCGCCGGTCGGTTGGCCGCCAGCGTTTGGCGCCAGGCATTCCCAGTAGAAGGTGTGGTTCCAGACTTGAGCGGCGTTGTTGAAGATACCGCCCGAGGAGGTCTTGATGATCTCTTCCAGGGTTTTGCCTTCGAACTCGGTGCCAGGCACCAGGTTGTTCAGGTTCACGACGTAGGTGTTGTGGTGCTTGTCGTGGTGATATTCCAGTGTCTCCGCGGAAATGTGCGGTGCCAGAGCGTCTTTGGCGTAGGGCAGTGGCGGCAATTCAAAAGCCATGGTTTATCTCCTTTCAGGTCAATTGCGGTAATCGCACGGCCGATCACGGGCGGCCAGATACAGCATGCACCGGGAGTTTTACTCTTTTGCGGCGCAGACCCCGGACTATAGCACCGGGCCTGCGGCATAACCACGCAACAACTGTGTGGGAAAGAGGTTCCAGCTTTGTTGATCCGATGGTCACCAAAAGCGTTTTATGCACCACGAATCAGCTGGATCGCGACGGCAAACATCATGACGGCGACCATCACGTCCAGCAGGCGCCAAGTGGCAGGGCGGGCCAGCCAGGGCGCCAGCCACGCCGCGCCGATTGCCAGGCTTGAGAACCACAAGAACGAGGCGCTGGCCGCGCCAACCACGTAGGCTTGCGGCACCGCCTGCTGCGCGCCCAGCGAACCGATCAGCAGTACCGTGTCCAGATAGACATGCGGATTGAGCAGCGTCACGGCCAGCGCGCTGAGCAAAACGGCGCGCCGCGAGCGTACGCCGACGACCGCGCTGTTTTCTAGACCTTGCGACGAGCAGGCACGACGCAGCGCTTGAAATCCATACCAGCTCAGAAAGATCACACCCCCCCAGCGCGCAATGGCCAGCAGGGTCGGGTTCTGGGCCAGCACGTTGGCGAGACCGAACACCCCGGCGGCGATCAGTATCGCGTCACAGACGATGCAGAGCAGCGCCACCTGAACGTGATGCTCACGGCGCAGACCTTGTGCCAGCACGAATGCGTTTTGCGTGCCGATGGCCATGATCAATCCCGCTGCTACCAGCAGACCGTTGAGATAGCTTTGCCACATGAAGTGAGCTCCGAAATTCAGGTTCAGGTGGCGATTCTGGGGCTGGACGCTGTATAAGGAAAACCAATAATCCTGATCGCTCATTAGGAAAACTGATGTTTGATTACAAATTGCTCTCGGCACTTGCCGCTGTCATCGAACAGGCCGGGTTCGAGCGCGCAGCCCAAGTGCTGGGGCTGTCCCAGTCGGCTGTCTCGCAACGCATCAAGCTCCTTGAGGCGCGCATTGGTCAGCCGGTGTTGGTGCGCGCAACGCCGCCGAGCCCGACCGATATCGGACGCCGCTTGCTCAACCATGTGCAGCAGGTGCGTCTGCTCGAGCGCGACCTGCAAAGCCAGGTGCCTGCGCTGGACGAGGAGGGCATGCCTGAACGACTGCGCATCGCCTTGAATGCCGACAGCCTTGCGACCTGGTGGGCGAAGGCTGTAGGAGACTTTTGTGCCGCGCATCACTTGTTGCTGGACATGGTTGTCGAAGATCAGGATGTCGGGCTCAAGCGCATGCGGGCAGGTGAGGTGGCTGCATGTCTGTGCGGCAGCGAAAGGCCGGTGGCCGGGGCGCGTAGTCAGGCGCTGGGCGCCATGCGCTATCGTGCGCTGGCGTCGCCGTCATTTATCGAGCGGCATTTTGCCGAGGGTGTAACCCCTGAGAAACTGGCGCGCTCGGCGGCGCTGGTGTTCGGGCCGGATGACTTCCTCCAGCATCGCTATCTGGCGCTGTTTGGTGTGGATGGTGGTTTCAAGTACCACCTGTGCCCCTCCTCGGAAGGCTTCATGCGCATGATCGAGGCAGGGCTTGGTTGGGGGCTTGTGCCGGAGTTGCAGGTTTCGGAGCAGCTACGCAGTGGCACATTGCGTGAACTGGTGCCTGAGCGCTATATCGATGTGCCGCTGTACTGGCACCATTGGCGCAACGGCGGTCAGTTGCTAAACCGGCTGACCGAGCACCTGGCGCAAAAGTCAGGTCGTTGGCTCGTGCCGCCTGGCGGCAAGTGAGCGTCAGTACATTCATCTATGAATTCAATGCGGGTAGGGTTCATCCTGTCTCGCAGATGCGTCAATGGAGCGGTAAATGAAGATTCTGGTTACCGGCGCAAGCGGCTTTATTGGTGGACGCTTCGCGCGTTTCGCCTTGGAGCAGGGAATGAGCGTCCGGATCAATGGCCGCCGTGCCGAAGGCGTTGAACACCTCGTCAGACGCGGTGCCGAGTTCGTGCAGGGCGACCTGAGTGACCCGCAGCTGGTCAGAGCGCTGTGTGATGACGTAGAGGCTGTTGTGCACTGCGCAGGCTCTGTCGGTGTGTGGGGCCGACGTCAGGATTTCGTGCAGGGCAACGTGCAAGTGACCGAGAACATTGTCGAGGGCTGCCTGAAACAAAGGGTGCGAAGGCTGGTCCATCTTTCGTCGCCTTCCATCTATTTCGATGGGCGTTCACACCGGGGTATCAAGGAAGAGCAGGTGCCCAAGCGTTTTCACAACCATTACGCGGCGACCAAATACCTGGCTGAACAAAAGGTGTTTGGAGCAGAGGAGTTCGGGCTGGAAGTGATTGCCCTGCGCCCGCGTTTCGTCACCGGCGCAGGCGACAACAGCATTTTTCCACGCCTGCTGAACATGCAGCGCAAGAAACGCCTGTCGATTGTCGGCAACGGTTTGAATGTCGTGGATTTCACCAGCATGCAGAACCTTAACGAAGCCATGTTAAGCAGTCTGCTGGCTGCAGGGGCTGCGCTGGGCAAGGCGTACAACATCAGCAATGGCACGCCGGTCCCGCTGTGGGATGCCATCAATTATGTGATGCGGCAGATGCAATTGCCTCAGGTTACTCGTTACCGTTCCTACGGCCTTGCGTATACGGCGGCGGCGATCAACGAAGGCGCCTGCATGCTGTGGCCGGGTCGACCTGAACCCACGCTGTCGCGTCTCGGGATGCAGGTCATGAATAAGGACTTCACGCTTGATATCAGCCGTGCCATGCATTATTTGGATTACCAGCCTCGCGTCAGTGTCTGGGCGGCGCTGGATGAGTTTTGCGGCTGGTGGAAAGCCCAACAATCGAGCTGAGTCAGTGATGGCGCATTGAAATTAACTCAGGCGCCATTGGTATACTGACCAGCTTTGGTTTCAACAGCTTCTTGAAGGGTTGCTCATGCGTAACGATCCATACGATGACGTCGATGACGTCCCCAACCTCAGCGCCAAGGACGACGATGATGATTTCGTCCCGGTCAAAGGGGCACGTGAACGCACGACGGTCTATTCGCGCACGACGCCTGTCGTCAAGGTGAAAGGCCCGAGCACCGGACCGCTTTGGGCGCTGGTCGGCGCACTGTTCATCGCCTTCTGCGGCCTTGGATGGTGGAGCTTTCAACAGGTGTCGCTGATGGAGCAGCAATTGGTTGCGACGCAGGAAAGCTTCGCGCGCATCAGTGAGGAAGCGGCAGGGCGCCTGCAGGATATTTCCGGCAAGGTCGTAGCTAATGAATCGCTGTCCAGCGATGGCGAAGCGCTCAAGCAGCGGATCAAACTGCTGGAAGCGCAACTGGAAGACCAGGACAAACAGCGTGAGGGCGTTGCAGGCCAGCAAAGCAGTCTCGACAAGCGACTGGAGCAGATGGCTGCGCAAACCACGCAGCAACAGACGGAAAGCGCTCAGTTGCAGGAGCAGCTCAAAGGCGTGGTGACTGAACTGACCGCCCTGAAAGCAGCCCTACCTGATCTGAAAACCGCGCAGACCGAGCAGGGCAAGCTGGACACTCAGCTCAAGAGTCTGGCAGCGGACGTTGCGACCTTGAAGAAGCAGCCCAATCCATCGGCGGCCATCGAGCGCCTGGAACAGGATTTGATCGTGCTCAAGAGCGAGCAGGAAAATCGTCCGGCTCCATCGGCGGGTGGCAACACGGCCGAGTTCGACGCGTTTCGCGCTCAGGTCACACGCAACATCAATACCCTGACCAGCCAGATCCAGAACCTCTCGCAACAGCTCAACGCTCGCCGTTGAAGCCATGCGCCACCGGCCGCAGTATGAGCGGTCGATGGTGCTCTTATTCTTCCTTACAAAAGATCCCGCTCCCTAAATAAATATGGCATCGCCAGCAAGAGGACCGGATACCCTCGCCTTTCTATTGATTACATGGAGTTTTAGCAATGAAAGGAATCGACACGACACGCCCGGTCACGATAGCGACTAATGAGGCACTCGATGAGGCTGCATTAACCTCTTGTGCAACACCGAGCGACGAACTGGTAGGGGCGCCCCACATGCCAGTGATCAAGCCGCCAGCAAAGCCACCGGTCAAGCGGCCAGTAAAGCCACCGGTCAAGCCCCCGGTCGAGCGGCCAGTAAGACCACCGGTCAAGCCTCCTGTAAAGCCCCCAGTTGTGCGGCCTGTAAAGCCGCCAGTCAAACCTCCCGTCAAACCACCTATAAAGCCGACCGAAAAACCACCCGTTGAAATGAAGGTGCCTGCCGACCCGGCACCGCCTTCGCGACTGGATAAACTACTGAGCATCGTCAATACCGCGACCGGCGTGCTGCAACTCATTCATCCGCTCAACAGTGTCTTCAACCCGGACGGCACTGTCAGCTATCCGGACGGCAGTATTGCCGATACCAGCAACCAATCCGTCACCCGTCCTGACGGCACCGTGCAGAGTATCGACGGCACAACGGTGCATGCTGATGGAAGCACCGAACACCCTGATGGCAGCGTTCTGCACAAGGACGGTACGTGGGTATTTGCCGACGGCTCGGTCAACTATCCCGATGGCCGCTGGAGGCATGTAGATGGCACTGTCACTGACGCAGAAGGCAATGTGCTAGGTGTCACGGAGCCTGTCGCTTCCAAGTGACCGGATCGGTTCTTTAAGGCAATAAAAAACCCTGACGCGTGTGCGTCAGGGTTCTTGTACTGCAAACGCTGATTACATGCGCGGGTAATCGATGTAACCCACAGGGCCTTTGGCGTAGAAGGTTTCAGGGTGCGGCTCGTTCAGAGGCGCGTCGCTTGCCAGACGCTCAGGCAGGTCCGGGTTGGCGATGTAAGGCACGCCCCATGCGACCGCATCTGCCTTGCCTTCGGCCAGCCAGGCGTTAGCGCTTTCCTTGGTGAATTTCTCGTTGGCGATGTAGACGCCGCCAAAGTCTTTCTTCAGTTGTGGGCCGATGCTGTCGCTGGCGTCGCGCTCACGGGCACAGATGAACGCGATACCGCGCTTGCCCAGCTCCTTTGCCACGTAGCTGAAGGTTTCAGCCAGGTTGTCGTCGCCCATGTCGTGCAGGTCGGCGCGCGGCGACAGGTGTACGCCCACACGACCCGCGCCCCAGACGTCAATGGCCGCGTCAGTCACTTCCAGCAACAGGCGAGCGCGGTTTTCCAGGGAGCCGCCGTACTGGTCGTTGCGCTGGTTGGTACTGGTTTGCAGGAACTGGTCGAGCAGGTAACCATTGGCGCCGTGAATTTCCACACCGTCAAAACCGGCTGCCTTGGCGTTTTCCGCACCGACACGGTAGGCGTCGACGATGTCACCGATTTCTGCCTGCTCCAGTGCGCGAGGCGTCGGGAACGAGGTGATTGGGCGCACCAGGCTCACGTGGCCTTCGGGCTGAATGGCGCTTGGGGCGACTGGCGTTTCGTCGTTCAGGTAGAGCGGGTGGGAGATACGGCCCACGTGCCACAGCTGCAGGACGATACGACCGCCAGCGTTGTGTACCGCCTTGGTGATGTTGCTCCAGCCACGCACCTGGTCATTGGACCAAATGCCGGGAGTGTCCGGGTAGCCCACGCCCATTGGCGTTACGGAGGTGGCTTCGCTGATGATCAGGCCGGCCGACGCACGCTGAACGTAGTACTCGGCCATCATCGCGTTGGGTACGCGGCCTTCATCGGCGCGGCAGCGTGTCAGCGGCGCCATGATGATGCGGTTGGGCAGTTGCAGGTCGCCAATGGTGATCGGGTCAAAGATAGTCGTCATGTGTCGAATCCTCGTCAGTATTTAATGGGTAGCCGGAGCCAGATCGGGGTTGCCAGTCTGGCGAAAAGTAATCAGGGTGATCAGCAGCGCGAGCACTGCCAGCACGGCCGCGGCCAGTGGCACGCGGGTCAGGCCAAGGCCGTGGGCGATAACGCTGCCGCCGACCCAGGCGCCCAATGCGTTGCCGACGTTGAACGCTCCGATGTTCAGGGTCGACACCAGGTTGGGCGCGGCCTTGCCGAAGGTCACCACGTTGATCTGCAACGCAGGCACGGCGGCAAAGGCGGCGACGGCCCACAGAAAGAGTGTGATCTCGGTCGGGATCAGCGCAGCGCTGGTCCAGCTCAGCGCCGTTGAGATCACCGCCATCGAGATGAACACGGCAATCAGCGTCGACGACACCTTGCGGTCAGCCATCTTGCCGCCGATCACGTTGCCCAGCGTCAGGCCGAGTCCGATCAGCAACAAGGTCCAGGTCACACCCTGAGGCGAGACGCCTGTCACATCGCCCAGCAGCGGCGCGACGTAGGTGAACAAGGTGAACATGGACGCCGAAAACAGCGCCGTCATGGTCAACGACAACCAGATGCCCGCGCCCTTGAGCGCGGCCAGTTCGGCGCGCATGTCGAGCTTTTCTTCGTCACGATTGGTGGGCAGAAAGCGAATCAGGCCGATCAGGGCAATCACGCCGATCACGGTCACGGCCCAAAACGTCGAACGCCAGCCTGCGTACTGACCCAGCGCCGTTCCCAGCGGTACGCCCAGCACGTTGGCCAGTGTCAGGCCGGTGAACATCAAGGCCACGGCAGACGCGCGACGATTGGCAGGCACCAGGCCTGCGGCGACCACCGAGCCGATGCCAAAGAACGCGCCGTGACACAGGGCCGTCACGACCCGCGCAAACATCAGCACGTCATAGTCGCTGGCAAGCGCACAGAGCAAGTTGCCGACGATGAAGATCCCCATCAGCGTGACCAGTGCGGCCTTGCGGGGCAGTTTGGCGGTGGCCATCGCCATGAACGGTGCGCCAATGGCAACGCCCAGCGCATAGCCGGTCACCAGCCAGCCAGCGCCGGGAATGGACACCCCAAGGTCAGCCGCCACATCGGGTAACAGACCCATGATGACGAACTCGGTAGTGCCGATAGCGAAGGCGCTCAGGGCCAGAATGAGTAGCGAAAGAGGCACGGGGGCGGCTCCTTTGAAAGTGGGGAATATCAGGTCGGATTGTTCAGTTCTTGAACCAGCGCCTGCACGAACGCCTGGATGGTTTCTTCATTACGTCTGAAGAAATGCCACTGGCCTACCTTTTTGCTGCTGATCAGGCCAGCCCGTTGCAGGGTCGCCAGATGCGCAGACACGGTGGACTGGGAAAGGCCGGCACGCTGGTCGATCTGCCCGGCGCAGACGCCGTGTTCAATCGAGTGCTCCTGCGACGCAAACGTGGTGCGCGGGTCCTTGAGCCAGTTCAGAATTTCTCGGCGCACTGGGTGAGCCAGGGCTTTTATGATGTCGTCGAGGTCGATAGGCATGTCGTTCTCACAGGCGGTGTAGCGATATATCGCGATGGGGCGAACTTTATATCTGTATTTCGCGATATACCAATATGATTTTGGTCTGAGCCTATCGCGAATCGGTATATCGAGTTATATCGATATATAGACCTGGCCCGGTAAAGCGGCGTACGCTTGGGCCCATGAATTATCTGGCACACCTCCATCTCGGCGGCCATCGACCCGCTCAATTGCTCGGCAGCCTGTACGGCGACTTTGTCAAAGGTCCGCTGCCGGGGCGTTTTCCTGCGGAACTTGAAGCAGCTATTCAGTTGCATCGCAGCATTGATGCGTTCACCGACAGCCACCCGTTGATCAAGGCGTCGATCGCCCGCTTCCCGGCGCAGCGTCGGCGCTATGCGGGCATCATGCTCGACGTGTTTTTCGACCATTGTCTGGCGCGTGACTGGCATCACTATGCCGATGTTCCATTGCAGGCGTTCACGCGCAAGGTGTACGGCGTATTGGCTGCCGAGCCGCAGTTGCCGGAAAGGCTGGCGCAGATCGCACCGCGCATGGCGGCGCAGGACTGGCTGGGTTCGTATCGGGAGTTCGGCGTGCTGGAACAGGTGCTGGGCGGTATATCACGGCGTCTTTCACGACCCGAGGGGCTGGCAGGCGGCATGCAGGAGCTGCAAGCGCTTTACCAACCCCTCAGTGCCGACTTCGCTGAGTTCTATCCGCAGTTGCAGGACTTCGCTCAGGCCGCTTTGGCAGGGCGCGAAACCACTTCCTTGGGCTCAACGCTTTCGCCAAACAGTGCGACGTGAACCGCTTGCTGCGCCTTGAACGCCAAGGCGGCACGTTCCTGATCGGCGGTTTGAATCGGGGCGAGCAGGTGGATATGCACGTCGCTTTGTTCGTTGGCAAACAGACGGCGCAGGTGCGACAGCAGGTCATCGTCACCAATGAACGGCGCAATCGGATCCGGTTTGCCGTCGCGAGAGTAGCCTATCGCGACCGGCTGAATGGCCACTCCCGCTTCAATGGCGCTTGAAAGCAGGCGGCCGTGGAAGGTGCGCAGGCCCTTGCCATCGGTGGTGGTGCCTTCAGGGAAAATCAGCAGCGCGTTGCCTTGCTGCAAGTGGTTGCACATCTGCTTCTGAATCAGACGGCTGTCGCCCGAACCGCGACGGATGAACAGGGTGCCGGCTTTCAATGCCAGCCAGCCTGCGACCGGCCAGGTACGCACTTCGGCCTTGGACAGAAACGACAGCGGCGCAAGCATGCCCAGCAGCGCAATGTCCGTCCATGACACGTGGTTGCTGACCCACAGCATTGGCTGGCGCGGCAACTTGCCAGTGACGGTCACCCGAAACGGCAGGGCGCTGCTCAGGCGCGCCATGAACCAGCGGCTCCAGCGCTGACGACGCTGCATGGAACTGCCGACTTTCAAGCGCTCCAGTACGGCGAAGGCCCCGGCAATGGTCAGCCCGAGCGCTACTACCAGCAGTACTCGGACAACGCGGGCATAGCCGCGGACCCGACTCATCACACCGCCGCCTTGAAGTGACGCGCGTAGCGCGGGCACAGGTCGTCGCGCTTGAGCAGGATGAACACGTCGGCCACCTGGAAATCTTCATCCCAGCACGGCTCGCCGCAGATCTTCGCACCCAGGCGCATGTAGGCCTTGAGCAGAGGCGGCATCTCGCAGATGACGTTGTTGGGGAGATCGAGCGTCGGCAGCGGATTTTTTGGCTCGGCGCGCAGATGCTCGTTGCACAGATACCGTTCGCGCAGGCGCTGCATGATCGCGTGAGCCTGAATGCCGCCGTCCTGCATCGGAATGCTCGCGCAGCCCATCAGGTAGCTGTAACTGCCTTCGTTCAGGACTTCCGCCAGCTCGCTCCACAACACCGCGATAGTGCCGCCGTTGCGGTAGGCCGGATCCACGCAGGTGCGGCCCAGTTCCAGAATCGGGCCTTGCAGATGCACCAGACCGTGCAGGCTGAATTCTTCTTCACTGTAGAAGCGACCCAGGGTGGTCGCCGCCTTGTGATCGAGCAACCGCGTGGTCGCCACCAGGCGGCCGGTGTTCAGGTCACGGACCCCGATGTGCGAGCAGTGCACGTCGTAGTCGTCGATGTCCAGACCTTGTTCTGCACCGTTGAGACGGGCATTGAACTCCTCGCTGAACACGCTGAAACGCAGAGCCTGTGCTTCCTGCAAGGCTCGCGTTCCAATCAGGCGTTCGGCCTGAAGACGGCGTTCAGCGGTGTTTTCACGAATGCGGGCGATCTGGGTCATACGAATCTCCATGAGCCAGCCATGCAACAACGGCCGGTCGACTGATTTGTCCAAGCGCTTTGCTGTACGTGCAGGCTAGGGAGATGGCGTGTCATGCCCATGAAGCTTTGGTGATGGTTGTGTGACGGCCGCGGCGGGCGGTAATTCTTCCCACGCTCCGCGTCCGCTGTTGATGTGACGCAGAGCATCACCGGCCGCATGCCCATGCGGAGCAAGGGCCCGTCAGGCATTCATCTGCACGCCTGTCATAAACCCCTGCTACTGTGCGCGGATCATTTTGCGAGGACTCGTCATGCTGTCTCGGTTGGCTCGCCTGTTTCTCTTCGTTGTCCTGGGTGCTACTGCACTAAACGCACTGGCCGAAACCTGGCCTGGCGAGCAGTGGTCTTCACAGCCCACTCCTCAGAGCCCCGCCCTTGAAGCGCTGGAAACCTATGCCTTCCCACCCCGCGACGAAGCCACTCGCAACGGCGTGCGCACTGACGCCTTGCTGGTGATCCACGACGGCGAAATCGTGTACGAACGCTATTCAGGCGTGACCAGAGCGCAGACCCCACACCTGACCTGGTCCATTAGCAAAAGCATCATGGCCACCGTGCTGGGCGTCGCCTTCGAACAGGGCCGTTATCAATTGGACGATCCGGTGGTGAAATTCTACGAACCGTTCAAGGCTCATCCCGATATCGCAATCAAGGACCTGATGCACTGGGCCTCCGGGCTGGATTGGCAGGAAGACTATGAGTACGCGCCGCTCAATTCGTCTGTAGTAGCGATGCTTTACACCCTGGGGCGCGAGGACATGGCCCGCTTTACCGCCAGCCATAAAGCCGCCACCACACCCGGCAGCCGCTACCTGTACTCCAGTGGCGACAGCAACGTACTGGCCGCCGCCTTGAAAACAATGGTGGGTGATCAGGCCTACCCGAATTACCCGTGGACCGCCGTGTTCGACCCCCTCGGCATCCGCAGCGCCATCTGGGAAACCGACGCCAGTGGTACTTTCGTCGGTTCTTCCTATGCCTACATGACCGCCCGGGACCTGGCACGCATCGGCCTGCTGATGCAGCGTGGCGGGCAATGGCAAGACAAACCACTGCTCAACAAGGCCTGGATGGACTTCGTCCTGACGCCGTTCAAGGGTGAGCAAGTGCAGGCGAACGTCGAAGTCCCCGGCGGACAGTGGTGGCTCAACCGCACCGCCGACGGTGGCAACGGACCCTGGCCCGACGCACCCCCTGACACCTTCGCCGCACTGGGCCATTGGGGCCAGGCCCTGTACGTGATCCCCAGCCAGAAACTGGTCATCGTGCGTTATGCCGACGACCGAGACGGCAGCTACGACCATGACCAGATGCTCAAACGCGTCCAGGCAGCATTCGGCAAGGAGAACGGGCAATGAGTAATCGTCGACTGTTCATCCTGCGCCGTCCCTTCACCAGCCTGCTGTTGCTGATACTCGCCGTGCTCGCTGTACTCATCTGGCAATACCGCGTGGCGCTGCAGGCGTTTCCGACCATCATCAGTGCCTACACCGCCAAGGAATACTGCTCGTGCCGCTACGTGGTGAATAACCCCGAGGACTATTGCCGCGCCTACATCAAGCAGTACCTGCCCAGCACGTTGATCGACCAGCCGGAGCTGAAACGAGTGGTCGCCAGTGGCCTGGGACGCTCCAGCAGCGCCGCGTGGCAAGGGCCGCGTGAAGGCTGTCGCCTGTTGCCCGACAAGCCCTGACCGGCAGCGGACGAACGGAGCGGTTTGCCAGTGGTCTGACAGGCGGATAAGGTGCTCCTCAATTGCCTGCCTGGAGTCTGCATGCTCAACACTATTCGCCTGCTGCTGGTCATGCTGGCCGCAGTGGCGCTTCCTGCCCACGCAAACTGGTACCTGGATAACGAGTCATCACGCCTGTCCTTCACCTCCACCAAGAACGCCGACATTGCCGAAGTGCATCGCTTCCTGGTGTTGCACGGCAAGGTCGACCAAAAAGGTCTGGCCGAGGTGGAAGTGGAGCTGGAGTCGGTCAGCACCGGCATCGCTCAGCGTGATGAGCGTTTGCGTGATCAGATGTTCCAGGTGCATAAATTCCCCGCTGCACAGATCAACGCCCGGCTCGACATGCGCCCCATCAACGCACTGGCGCCCGGCGCACAGCTGGAGCTGCGCCTGCCATTGACCGTCAGCCTGCGCGGCAAGACCCACACCTACAACGCCGAATTGCTGGCGACGCGTCTGGATGACCGACGCTTTCAAGTGGTCACCCTGGAGCCGCTGGTGGTCCATGCCCAGGACTTCGATCTGGTGCCGGATTTCAGCGCCTTGCGTGGCAACGCAGGTTTAACGGCGATCAGCCTGTCGGTCCCTGTCGGGGCCGTGCTGATCTTCACGGCGCGCTGACATGAGCGGAGCGATCTTTCCCTGGCGTGAAAACAACCAATTCCGACTGCTCATCGACGGGCCGGCATTCTTCCCCCGCATGATCGCCGCCATCGACCGCGCCGAGCAGCAGGTCGATCTGGAACTGTATCTGGTCGAAGCGGGTGACTGCGCCGATGCAATCGTGAGGGCGCTGGTGGATGCAGGCCGGCGCGGCGTGATCGTACGGTGCCTGTTCGACGATTTCGGCTCGCAAGCTTTCGATGCCGGGCTGCGCAAACAGCTGACCGATGCTGGCGTTATCCTGCGCTTCTACAACGCGATTCACTGGCGACGCGGCCTGCGCAACCTCTACCGGGACCATCGCAAAATACTGGTGGTGGACAAGGCCTTGGCGGTGGTCGGCGGCACCGGCGTGACCGATGAATTCTGGGAGCCGGACAAGGACGTCAGCCAATGGCATGAGGTGATGGTGGAAATCACTGGACCCTTGGTGATGGACTGGCAGGCGTTGTTCGACCGACAGTTTCACGTCAACCCACGCCGCACCGCATGGCGCCCCAAAGAGAACTTTGGCCTGACGCACCTGCCCAGCGTGCCAGAGGCCGGGCAAGGGCTGGGCCGCGTGGCCTACGCCGATTCACGCCAGCACCGCGACATTCTGCAATCGCTGGTGCGCGCCCTGAACACCGGCCAGAAACGCATCTGGCTGGCGACGCCGTACTTCCTGCCGACCTGGAAAGTACGCCGTGCCCTGCGCAAAGCGTCGGGTAGAGGTGTCGATGTACGCTTGCTGTTGACCGGCCCGCGCACCGATCACCCGTCCGTGCGCTACGCAGGCCATCGTTACTACCCGCGTCTGTTACGTGCCGGTGTGAAAATCTTCGAATACCAGCCGTGCTTCCTGCACCTGAAGATGGTCCTGATCGACGACTGGGTGAGCATCGGCTCGTGCAACTTCGACCACTGGAACCTGCGCTTCAATCTTGAAGCCAATGTCGAAGCCCTCGACCCGACGCTGACGAAAGACGTGGTCGCCAGCTTCGAAAAAGACTTTGCCCTGAGCGCCGAAACCACCCTGGCCGACTGGAAAGCCCGGCCACTGTGGCGGCGGGTTAAACAGCGCCTCTGGGGCTGGATCGACCGGTTGGTGGTCAACCTGCTGGACCGGCGCAACTGACACGCCAAAGGGGCCAGTCCCGGCCCCGGGTCTTTTTCGGCTAAACGATATGGTCGAGCGAGCGATCCACCATCGCTTTGGCCAATTCCGCCATGTGCAACACCGCAAACACCAGATCCCGGCTCGTGCCCTCGGCGTTATCGCCTGATTCGTAAGCGGTGGTGATGATGCAACGCAACAGGTCCGAGGCGTAGTTGAGCGCTTCTTCTTGGGAGACGGATGGGTTGATGGTGTAGAGGGTGGCGGGTGGATCGGGGATGGTTCTTTCAAGCATTTCGGATACTCCAGCAGCAGATGAAGGAGCCGTCATTTATCGCTACCAAACGATAAGGTGGCGGCCGTGTGCAAGTTGGTAGACCGGCTGCTGGCACCCGGTGCATCCGAAGATGCCATGCGCACGGCCACCATAAATGCAGGACGAAAAAACTCGCCTCGCAGAGGTGACACGTTGCGCCAGCAAAGACAGGTCTACCAAACCTGATCGCTGATTTTGCAGCGACCGGGCAAGCCTAGAAACCGGAGTAAGCAGGCGCAAGGGGTTGGGATTCTCTCGGAAATTTCACTCAACGGATAGAGAGGCATCCTGCTATTGGGCGCTGGAGGGTGGTGTTGAGGTAGCTGCCTTGCGAGTTTTTGAATGTAGACCGAATTCTTTTTTGCCGTCTGTCATGGCGAAGGGCTTGACTGCCTTCGGCCAGAAGCGGCCCTTCACCTTTAAAATCTAAAGCGCATGAAAGAAGCATTTCTGTCGCTGACCACATCGCGCAGCTCATAACGCCCTTATTTGCGCACGACCACTCATCCTCCAGTCGGACTCACCAATACTTGTGTTTCGAGGCGCGGCTTTCCAAGTGCCAAAATCTAGATTAATGTAATAGTCATTACAATATACATAGCTAACTCTACATGACTCATTGGCTAGCTCTGATTCTTGGCTTACCCACTGCCAATGCCACCGAACGCATGCGCGCCTGGCGTGCATTAAAAGCTTCCGGTGCTGCGGTTCTGCGCGATGGCGCGTATCTGCTGCCAGACACTGGCGCCTGCCGTGAAGCACTGACGTCTGTCGAGCGCGATATCCTCGCCATCAATGGCACAGCCTACGTTCTTCCGATCGTCGACCCCAGCGGTGAGCGCTTCGTCGAGTTGTTCGACCGTAGCGATGACTACGGCAAGCTTGGTGCAGAGATCGAAGAATGCCGTGGACAGCTGAGTATTGAAAACGCGCTGGCGACGACCAAACAGCTTCGTAAGCTGCGCAAAGCCTACGATCAACTGGTCAGCATCGATTACTTCCCAGGTAAGCCAAAGCAGCAGATCGATTCGGCGTTGCGGGAGCTAGAGACGGCGGTAAGTAGAGCTCTGTCGCCGGATGAGCCACACAGCAGCAACCAACCAATAACGGCACTCAATCTCGACGACTATCAGGGCCGTATTTGGGCAACACGTAAACGTCCCTGGGTCGACCGGCTGGCGTGTGCCTGGTTAATCTGCCGCTTCATTGACCCCCGCGCTCAGATTCTCTGGCTGAACACGCCACAGGACTGCCCGGTAAATGCACTGGGTTTCGACTTCGATGATGCGACCTTCAGCCATGTTGGCAACCGCGTGACTTTCGAAACCCTGCAAGCCAGCTTTGAACTTCAGGAGCCAGGCCTAAACCGGATTGCCGCATTGGTGCACTACCTCGATATCGGCGGTATTCAGCCAGTGGAGGCTGCCGGCGTTGAGCGGGTGCTGGCTGGGCTGCGCGAAACCATTACCGATGACGATCATTTGCTGGCTGCTGCGAGCGCTATTTTCGACGGCTTGCTCGCCGGGTTTGTGAAAGAGGAACAGCCCAATGAGTAAAGTTCTGGCACCAGACGTTGAAGCGGATCTGTTGAGGCCTGAACAAATTAGTCTGTGTGAGGCTTTCTGGTTCTGGTTGAAGCTCGGTTTCATTAGCTTCGGCGGGCCTGCGGGTCAGATCTCGATCATGCACCAGGAGTTGGTGAAGCGGCGACGCTGGATTTCAGAACGCAGATTTCTGCATGCCCTCAATTACTGCATGTTGTTGCCAGGGCCCGAGGCTCAGCAACTGGCGACTTACATTGGTTGGCTGATGCATCGAACGTGGGGAGGCGTGATCGCCGGCGCGCTGTTTGTGCTGCCCTCACTATTCATCCTGATCGCGCTGTCGTGGATGTATATCGCGTTCGGCAAAGTACCCGTGGTAGCCGGACTCTTCTACGGCATCAAGCCCGCCGTGACGGCCATCGTGGTGCAGGCGGCGCATAGAATCGGCTCTCGGGCACTGAAGAATAATTGGCTGTGGGCGATAGCAGCGGCTTCATTTGCCGCGATCTTTGCATTCAATGTTCCGTTCCCGCTGATCGTCTTAGGGGCAGCATTGATTGGATATCTCGGCGGGCGATTGGCACCTGAGAAGTTCATAGCCGGTGGCCATAGCGCCGCCAAAAAATCCTTCGGCTCGGCCTTAATCGATGACGACACGCCGTCCCCTGAACATGCTCGGTTCAGCTGGTTGAAATTGGCCTCACTCGCACTGATTGGTGCCGTGCTATGGGCTTTGCCGATGGGTGTTTTGACCGCGCTCTTTGGGTGGGAAGGAACCCTGACCCAGATGTGCTGGTTCTTTACCAAAGCTGCATTGCTGACCTTTGGCGGGGCTTATGCCGTACTGCCGTATGTCTATCAAGGCGCAGTCGGTCATTATGGCTGGCTAACCCCGACACAGATGATCGACGGTCTTGCGCTGGGGGAAACCACGCCAGGGCCGCTGATCATGGTGGTGGCTTTCGTCGGCTTCGTCGGGGCCTATGTCTCGCAAGTGTTCGGGGCTGATCAGGTGTTTCTGGCCGGAGCTGTCGCCGCCTCCCTGGTGACCTGGTTCACCTTTTTACCCTCGTTCCTGTTCATCCTTGCGGGTGGCCCTTTGGTTGAGTCGACTCACAACGAACTTAAGTTCACGGCACCGCTTACCGCCATCACCGCCGCCGTAGTTGGGGTGATCCTCAATCTGGCGTGCTTCTTCGGGTATCACGTGCTTTGGCCGAAAGGCTTCAGCGGTAACCTCGACTGGCCCTCTGCATTGATCGCCATCGCAGCCGCAATAGCATTGTTCCGCTTCAAGCGCGGCGTCATTCAGGTACTGATGGCCTGTGCGCTCGCTGGTCTAGCAGTACATCTGTTGCGCTAGCTATCACGAGCGGATTAAACAGCCTCCGTCAGACACCAAGGCCCTTTCATATCTGAAGTGACCAGCTCACACCAAAGCCCAGCCTGACGCTGGGCTTTCTGCCATTTAATGGCAGTGGTAGTCGTTGGTTTTATGGTTGCGATGGCAACCTTTTGAATCAGTGCCGCCGCTGTGCGCGAAGGCAGCAACGGACGTAATCGAAAGTAAAGCGGCGATCAAAATGGCGGACAGTTTCATCAGGGCTTGCTCCTTGCTCATATTTTTATATCCGTGAGAGGTCTCACGTCCGGCAGCGTATGGCTAAGTGCCTTCACTGAGCAAGCTACTTCTCCGGAGTTTCGATCAAAGGTCGAATGCTTATTTCTTGAGCTACTTCTGGCTCTGGTTTAGGATGAATTCATATCCCCCTAGGGGGGATGCAAAATCATCTGAAAACGAGAAACTCGTAGTTCTTCTATCTTCGGGAAATCTCAGTGACCAGATAGGCGCACGCGTTTCCTTTTGAGATTTCTCATGCTGAAAATCCTAGCCAACCGATCCTATCGCCATCTTTTCCTGGCTCAAGTGATTGCACTCGTAGGGACTGGCCTTGCCACCGTCGCGCTCGGTTTACTGGCGTTCGATCTAGCAGGCGCCCAAGCAGGTGCCGTTCTCGGCACGGCGTTGGCGATCAAAATGACGGCCTACATTGGCGTTGCGCCCATTGCAGCGGCTTTTGCAGAGCGCCTGCCTCGCCGAGCCATGCTGGTCTCTCTGGATCTGGTGCGGGCCGTGGTAGCGCTGGCTCTCCCGTTTGTGACCGAGGTTTGGCAAATCTACGTGCTGATTTTCGTCCTTCAGTCCGCATCGGCAGCGTTCACTCCAACGTTCCAAGCGACCATTCCAGACATCCTGCCGGATGAAGACGACTACACGCGTGCGCTGTCGTTATCGCGCCTAGCCTACGATCTTGAAAGTGTCGCGAGCCCAATGCTCGCAGCCGCGCTCCTGACGGTGATCAGCTTCCACAACCTTTTCGCCGGCACAGTCATCGGCTTCCTCGCTTCTGCCGCCCTAGTCGCCACGGTGTTGTTGCCAAAGGCGAAGCAAGTACCACGACGCAGCATCTATGAACGAACTACCCGTGGCATGCGCATATTCCTAGCGACGCCCCGCCTGCGAGGGCTGCTGGCTCTCAACCTGACGGTAGCGGCTGCCAGTGCCATGGTCATCGTCAACACCGTGGTGCTGGTTCAGTCACGCTTCGCTCTGCCCCAAAGCTCAACGGCATTGGCGCTGGCTGCGTTTGGTGGTGGTTCCATGATCTCGGCCCTGGTCTTGCCTCGCCTGCTGAAAAACATCAAAGACCGAACGGCCATGTTGTTTGGCGGAGGAATACTGGTCGTAGGCTTGGCCGTCGGCATCAACCTGACCACCTACAACTTCCTGCTGCCGCTGTGGATGGTGCTCGGGGTGGGCTATTCGCTGGCCCAGACTCCGAGCGGTCGCCTGTTGCGTCGCTCGGCACATGCCGAAGATCGCCCGGCGTTGTTTGCCGCCCAATTTGCGCTGTCCCATGCTTGCTGGTTGATTACTTACCCACTGGCGGGATGGCTGGGAGCCAACATCAGCCTCACGGCGTCGTTTGTTGGCCTCGCCGTGGTGGCAGGCAGTGCACTACTGGTCAGCATCGTGATCTGGCGCCCAGCTCATGATCAGGAGTCGATCAAACACACCCATGAGAATCTGCCGGGCGATCACGCGCACATCGACGGCCAGGACGGTGTGGATCACGAACATCCATACGTGATCGATGATCAGCATCGCCAATGGCCCAGCAGGTGATCGCGAGTTCCTAGATTTGCTAAAGCTGGTGACCGGTATTCAGCCAAGCAACCGTAGCGCTTGCAAAGCGGCAAGGTGGCCCGGATAAAACCAGTATCCCCATTGCCTGACCGGCCAAATCTTAGAGGTGACGGTCTGCCGCAGAAGGCAGAGCCCGATTAGAGGAGCCGTAAAAGCCGTGCTCAAAACAAGCAGTGAATAGACATCCAAGTTCATCGCCTTGTTCACGATAGTGCCGCTACGTGTATTGATCAACAAGCATAGCGCCGCTGGCAAAAACCAAACTAAACCCGGCCTCTTGATCGCCAACAAGGCCGCCGCTGGAACGAGCGTTCCATAGAAGCCGTACATCAGCGGATCTTTTAGCACGTAAGCAACAGCTATGGCCATCAGCGCCATCGCGCCACTTAGCAGCGTGCGATGCTGCCATCCCAAGGCGATCACCAAACCGAAGGCCAGGGTAACCAGCACGTTGAATGTTCCCGACGAGGGGCTGAGGTAACGATAAGGCACTTCTGAAATGGCAGCGAACAACAGCATCAATGCAAGGTATCGACCGTTCGCCGCCGTCAGCAACTCACCCTGTTTGGAGCGCGCCACGTTGGCTGCAATTGCGACACAGAACAACGGAAAGGAAAGTCTTCCCGGAATGAACAGGTTGCTCATCTCCGGCCACACCAACCGCAAGTGATCGATAACCATGGTCAACATCGCTAGCCACTTGATCAGATCCAGGCTACTGCTTCGGCTGTTGAGTGGAGAAAGCGGGACAGTACGCATGGTCATGCCCACCCCATTGTGACGGCGGTCAGCACGAGATAACGCACGCCCTTGGCCAAGGTGACAATCAGCAGGAAACTCCAGAGTGGTTCGCGCATGACTCCAGCGACGACTGTCAGCGGGTCGCCAATGATTGGCACCCAGCTCATCAGCAGCGACCAGCGCCCGTAGCGCAGATAGGAATGCTGGGCTTTCTCTAACTTGCTCTCGCTCACGGGAAACCAGCGCTTGTGGCGGAATCGCTCAACGGAACGGCCCAGAAGCCAGTTCAGTGCGGAGCCAAGCACGTTGCCAACAGTGGCTACCGCCAATAGCGTAGAAACGACGTACCGGTCGGAGAGCAACATTCCGACCAGCACGGCTTCAGACTGCATCGGCAATAACGTCGCAGCACCGAACGCCGCCACGAACAGCCCAATATAGCTCGTGAGTTCAAACACGAAAGACTTGCCTCAAGCGTTCAGGCCGATCCAGCCATGGAAGCCCACGTACAGACCAACACCAATGATCAGCACGCTGGACAGGTAAGGAAAACGACGAGCCACGGCGCCCAGCCAAGGCCAACGGTTGGAGGCCTGCTTAGCACCAATTGCCGCCGCAGCACCTACAGTGACCAAGGTGAGCGCCAATCCGATGCTGAAACACAGGACAAGCATGCCTCCCAGCGCGACTTCTTTAACCTGAAGACATAGCAACAGAACGGTGATGGCTGCCGGACAAGGAATCAGACCGCCAGTCAAACCGAACATGACGATTTGACCCGTGGTGACCTCGCGATTGGTGAAGCGCTTGCGGATATCGTTGGCATGCGCACGTTCATGCGCATCCTGGTAGCCATCAATCGACAACTCTAAGCCTTCCAATTCGGAATGAGCATGCCCGTGATCGTGTTCCTGATACTGGAGATCGTAATCATGGGAGTGGCCTGCATGCCCAAGACTCAAGCGAGCACTGAACTCATGTGGTTCTGGAATATCGACCGTCGACTCCAGAAAGCCGTCGCGCTCAACGAAAGAGAACGATTGGCTGCTACCGTCCGGACGAGCAGTCATGAGGCGAACATCTGAGGCAGCCCAAGCGTGCCCGGTCAGTGTCTTCAGGCGCCAGTGCGGTGGCATGCCTTCCTCGAAGATCGACAGCTCGATGCGGCCATGGCCGGTATCGATTCGATGGGTCTCATCATGATGACCATGGTCGTGCTCGCCGTGGTGATGATCATCACCTTGCTCGAACTTGAACATCTGCTCGCCGCGCCAAGTACGCCAGAGCATCCATAGCGCGATCACGATAATCAGTGCAGAAGAGGCAAGCTGGAAGTACGGCTCAGTGGTTTGCGCATCCAGGCCTTTGCCAAGGTACATGCCGCCGATGGCGACCAACCACACCACTGCGGTATGCGACAACGTTGCGGCCAAGCCCAACAAAACGGCCTGTTTGACCGAACCACGGATGGCCACGATGAAGGCCGCCATCATGGTTTTGGAATGTCCCGGCTCCAGGCCATGCAAGGCGCCGAGCAGGATCGCGCTCGGGAAATACAGCCAGGCGTGAGCCCCGCCTTGTTGCAGCAATTCATTGGGCATGACAGACCTAGAGGTACTTGGTGATTTGCTTGAAAGCTTCCAGTGGTGCGCGCTCGCCATTGCCTAGCGCAGAAACGGTGTCCTCCAGGCAGTGATCAATGTGATCCTGGATGAGCGTACGTTTGGCCTGGCACACTGCTTTTTCAACCGCATGCAGCTGCTGGGCGATGTCCACGCACTCACGACCCTCTTCGATCATGGTGATGATGCCGCGTAAATGCCCATCCGCCCGTTTGAGACGTTTGATGATCGCCTCATGACTTTGGTGGGTGTGGGGATGGCTGTGTTCGTGCTCACTCATGACTTGAGCCTCAGGCCTCAATGAATTACGCTGGCATCCTATCCCCCCTAGGGGGATGTGGTCAAACGCGTAAAAGCCCTATAAACCGAGTTGAAACCCTAACGCCATGTTCAGCAGAACACTGACAACTACGGTGGTAATCGCGCTGGCTCTCGCCATGTTGGTGGCTTGGGCCGGGCATACCTATTCGTTATCAGTGGCGTCGAAACAGCCAGCCTGGGAGATCACGCAAGACGCCCATCACTCCCACGGCGAAGAGGCTTCATCCAGCTATTCGAGTCTTTCAGATCACTACCATTCGCCATTGACCCCTGATCACCAGCACGAAACACCACAACTCACAGCGGCGTTGATGCTGGCGACATCCCCGATGCTATCCATCCGGGTCGATGCGCTTCGACACTCTGTTCCCCTGCCGCCGATATTCTTGATCGAGCGTCCACCCCGTCCTTCGTTCGCATCTTGACCTTGGCCGCACTGCGGCCTTCGATCTCTGCAACGTAGGATTGATCTATGCATTCGTACTCGATGAGCGGCGTCGGCGCGTTTACTGCGCCTTTGCACCGCCCCGTATTGCTGTTGTTTTTACTTGTCGCTGTACTTTTCCTGGGAATGCCCGAGGCGATGGCTCACGCCGTCGCGGAAGGTGACAAGGGCTTCATCCAGGAAAGCTCCGGCGTCATGTTGCTGCCCTTCATCTACATGGGCGCCAAGCACATGATGACCGGGTACGACCACCTGCTGTTTCTGTTCGGGGTGATCTTCTTCCTCTATCGCCTGAAAGACGTGGGGCTCTACGTCACGCTGTTCGCTGTAGGCCATTCGGTCACGCTGCTGCTTGGCGTACTTACAGAGGTCAGCATCAGCTCGTACATCATCGACGCCATCATTGGCTTCTCGGTGGTGTACAAGGCGCTCGACAACCTGGGCGCATTCCAGCGCTGGTTCGGTTTCCAACCCAACACCAAAGTGGCCACGCTGATCTTTGGCTTGCTCCACGGTTTTGGTCTGGCGACGAAGATCCAGGAATACGAGATCTCACCTGATGGACTGATTCCGAACCTGATCGCCTTCAACGTTGGTGTTGAGATCGGCCAGCTGCTGGCCCTCAGCGCGATTCTCATTCTGATGGGGTATTGGCGGCGCGCCGGCAGTTTCTGGCGCCACGCCTATACCACCAACGTTGCCATGATGAGTGCCGGTTTCCTCCTGATCGGTTACCAGATCACCGGCCTGTTTGTCTCCGCGTAAGGAATTCTGACCATGTTCAATACTCCGCTTCCAACTGTTAATGAATTGCCAAGCACTCGCAAGCTGGTGCGCTCCACTGTGATTGCCCTGCTGACTGCGGTCGGCTTGTTGGTGACAGTGGTCATGCCTTCGGAATATGCCGTTGACCCTACGGGTGTGGGCCGCGCGCTGGGACTGACCCAAATGGGCGAACTGAAGATCATCCTAGCTCAGGAAGCTTTGGCGGATGCCGCGCCACCGCAAGCTGCTGCTCCAGCTCCAGCTCCGCAGGTTGCGCAAGTCCAGCCTATTGCGAAACCTGTTGCTCAGCCGGCGCCCACACCCACTTCAGCTTTGAAGACTAATCAAATGAGCGTCACGCTCAAGCCCGGTGAAGGGGCGGAAATAAAGCTCGAAGTCTTGAAGGGCAAGTCTGTCAGTTACGAATGGACTGCGGTTGGTGGGCCTGTGAACTTCGATACCCATGGCGAACCCTACAACGGTGAGAAGGGTTACTTCCACAGCTACAGCAAGGGCAAGCAAGTCAAAAGTGACAAGGGTGAATTTACCGCCATTTTTGACGGCACTCATGGTTGGTTTTGGCGTAATCGCAGCAACAGCGACGTGACCATCGCACTGAAAGCGACCGGCGATTACTTGAGCGTCAAACAGTAATTCAAAACAGCGATGGCTGTCCTGTTGCCGAAAATTCAACGTTCAGCCAGCCCCCAAGACCATTTATTTCGCCAATATTTGAAGAGTCCTACCATGAAAACCCCAACCACTCTATTTCGTTCGATGCTCCTGATCTGCTTCCTCGGCCTGATGACGGCATGCGGCGGTGGTGAGAAAGGCGCTACTTCCGACAACGCTGAGCACGGACATTCCCACGAATAACCCCCTAAAAACAAGGCCGCAAATGCGGCCTTGTTTTTTCTGCGTGACGAAAAATTTTGGCCTGACATCTTGCAAAAAAATGACTGTTTTGGGTCGATTGCTGGTAGTCACGTATGGCAGCTAATGGCCGATAACAGTCTGTCCGGATTGTAACCTTAGCCCAATCGTATTCGTTGATGACACCCCTGTCGATTGAGGTGGGTGAGCACTTAAACGTTGAAAGCAAGTGCCAAGAGCGGGGTGCCGCCAGCAACCACGATTCGCCAGTTCACAAAAGCTGCACATTCCACAAGCGCTTTAAATTGTTCAGGACAGCGGCGCTTGAAGCTTTGAGCATTATCGATGACTAATGAAAGCGTTTGTCCGTTTTGAACGTGGATAGACGACATTCCTGCGCTGGGGTCATCAAGGTAAGAAAGACAATCAACCCAGGCGTCCATATTGCGACCGTAGAAGCCAGGAAAGCCGAACTGTTTTGCGAAAACACTGTGGAATGTTTGCCAGTCAGAAATCAGGTTTGCGTCCACTTGTACCATTGTCAGAATAACCTTCGTCACGTTGAAAAATCAGATATGGCGGTCTCGCTAGGTGAAGTCAATTGCTGGCTGCATATTTGCGCATCCAGGTCCCAATCCTCTACCAACGACGTTGCAATGAACGCTTCTGCCCGAAAGCCATCTTTCGGGAGCGTCATATATCGGCTGAAAGTGGACAGAACGGCACGCTTAACCAGCTTCCTTCAACAGATAATCCCCCTACACCGAACGGTTGTGTACCATGGAGCGCTGCAATAGGAGACCCAAGGCAGCGGCGTATGAATATACCCGCAGTAACCCATGAGCTTGCGCTGCGATGCCGCGAGCCGAAGTTCGCAAAGGCGAATCTGGACATCGGTTGGTGGATCATTTCCGCACTTAGATGCCGTGCGCTCACCGAAATACTGGTTCCCGCAGTAGCAAGCGCCTCACCGTGCTGTGATCTGCACATTATTTAACACCATTAGGATGGAGTGCATAAATGGAGCTGAGCAGCAAAAACCTCTATGAGACGGTTGATGGATTTTTGGCGCTTCCAGATAAAATCGAGATAGTATCCGAGGAATGCTTTCGTAAAGTTTATGGTTCTGGCTCGGCCAAAAAAACAAAGAATATCGTTTATCTATTTCGAAGCGAAAAGAATGTCCGTCGTTTAAAGGGTGAGAGTAATATACTGTATATTGGCCAGACCAAACATAGTTTTGGCAACAGGTACTACCCATTTGCCAGCCTGCATGCTACTTCTAAAGCAAATCGAATGAAGTTCGAGCATATTATTGACGAATACGGTGCAATCAGCATATCGTTTCACGATTTCTCTCCGTTCGGAGAGACCTTAATTCAAGCTGAGGGTCAGTTATTATGGTGGTATTTTCAAAACCACTGTGAGTACCCGCCTATCAATTACACCAAAACCAGCGTCAGAAACGATATTTTGCATATATGACTAATCGCTATGGGGCGGTCTTCGTAGATGACGGTTTTTATGCTGCTGCAATAGGGGTACGCCATTCGTAAGACGTTATGGGAGCGAAAGCTGCCGCCCCCTATGGCCGATATCGACCTAAAGCCGACCTTCACCTAGCCTGCTAACACCGAGAAGCTGAATCAATGTAGACACTCAGCGCCAAGGGAAAAATGGCCGGGGCATGCTCCACCTCAAGCCGCACCGGTCCATGGCGACCCTCCATAAAATGTAAAGCTGGTACAAAGTAGAGCAGACCAGCATCAGGGCAGAAGGTTGGTTACCGCTCCGACGGCTACATGGTTGCAACGGATTGTTCCGCCAATTCCCCAGATCGAGACGATATCCACAAGAATCGATAAGTCTTGTGATCGCTTTAGATCAATTGATTCGAGCACGTTTTGTGGATTGAAATCCGTCAGTGAAAGGTCGTGGATCTCACTGAATATCAGCTCAACCAGTAAACTTTTCTGGCAAACGTATTCAAAGTCCGCCGTCCCAACGCCAACCGCATCATGCTCACGGTAGTGAATGCAGAGCTTGGCGACCGTAGCCGAACCTTGGTCTGGAAGTGCGCGCGATACCGAAAAAGAGATCACCTCTGCGTCGTGAAACGATGGCCAGAAGCCAATGGCTTCAATCACAAGCTCTGCGCTATTTATGAGTTCTTCGGGTTTCACGGCCGACTTCCAAGATGCCATCATCGACTGATATACGGTAGATACGCATCAATCAGCAAGCATTTTGCAACGACTGCATCTCACTCTGAGTCTGTGGACGCTAAACCGTTCGGTGAGGTCGCACAGTCTTTTCGCCATGCGAGGCCAATATTATGGTAATCCAAGTCCAAGGACAGATAATGCTATTCGTATTCAGCGGCCTTCCGGGCACCGGGAAAACCACTATCGCAAAGGGGCTCGTCGATACATTAGGCGCTCTCTACCTGCGGATCGATACGATTGAGCAAGCGATACGAAACCTAGGTGCACTGGCGCAAGATGTAGCGCGCAGTGGCTACATGGTCGCTAGTGAGGTTGCGCTGAGTAGTCTGAATCTAGGGCGTACAGTCATCGTTGACTGTGTAAATCCAGTGATCGAAAGACGAATCGCCTGGAGCGACATCGCCTTAAGGGCCGGCGTTCGGTTGATGAAATTGAAGTGATTTGCTCGGATAAAAAGGAACATCAGCGCCGTGTAGAAACAAGGTTAGGTGATATTCAGGGGCTGACTCCACCGACCTGGCAATCTGTGTTGGATCACGAATATGAGACATGGGCCGATGCCCCGTTTTCGATAGACACGGCCCTGACTTTGCCGGTGCAAGCCGTATCGATGATCACCAAACATCTGCTGCCCACTGAAGTCTGGTCGGACAGCAGAACAGGACACGTTATTGTCGGAGCAGACGACGGCCAGAAGCTGACACACAGCCAGTTTTAACATGTCCTTAGGCAAAGAGCGGGAGCACGTACTCAGCCAACTCTTGGACACTGTCTTTCACTGAGCGGTGCGACACCCTCATATTCAAAGCAATATGCGACACACCTTGGTCACTCTGCCGCTGCCAAAGGCTGATGAGCGCATTTCGCCCGCCGCGTAGCCCTCGTCCCCAGCGGATTGGGGCATTGGGGTCTGGGTCCAGCTCAAAGAACGTTCCATAGCCGTAAGGCTTGAACGTCTGCGCGCCGCATGCGGACTGCCAGCGACTGATCAATGAAGGTAACAGCTCAAGGTCGCTCTGGTGCCAGATCCAGCCATCCATATGCTCTGCCAGCCAGGCGATTTCCTGGCCGCAGCGTCCTACAGCTATCGTCGGTAGCCGGGCATCAAATGCCTTGGGAATCAGATCCAGAGTTCCGTCCAGACGGCCGTAGTAGCTCGACTGGTGAACCGGAAAGGACTGGTTCATAACCTTACGGATCACAGCATAGGCATCACGAAAGCGTGCTTCTCGGTTGTCGAACTCAACACCGAACGACGGATATTCGGAGGGGCGATCTCCTGTCGATACACCCAGCACGAAACGCCCTTGGGAGAGTTGATCGACTGAAAGCGCTTGCTTGGCCACTGCAATAGGGTCTCGCAAAGGCAGGATCACTCCGGCCGTACCAATTGCGATACGCCGGGTCGCCGCAGCCAGCCATGCCGCGTACACCATAGGGTCGAACACTTGGGCCACGTCGCCAAAGGACGGGTCACGCAGCGGCACATCTCGCAGCCAGAGCGCGGCAAACCCCAGATCGTCGGCCAGCGTGGCGAGCGCGGTATGTTCCACCATGGTTGGGGTATCGCTCAGGGGATGACCCTCCAGTGGCGTGAGCAGGCCGAACGTCAGCTTTCCAGGGACAAAGACCCTGGAAAAAATGCTCTCAGCCAGCCCATTCGGGGGCACTCTTTTCTCCGACATTATCTTCCTCTCCCTTTAAAAGGCTTGGGTACCGGGATGGCCGCGCCCTGACCGATTGGCGCCATATTCGGGTGTAGAGAGAAAGGTACGTGTAGACGGAGGAGGGATAAATCCATTAACGAGTCATGAACTGTTATTCAATTAATACCAATAGGCCGCGTGCTAACGCATTTTCTCTTGGAACAAAGCACTTACCCACTCGACGAATACCCGCACATTGGGTGAAAGATGACGTCGATCTGGAAACAATACGGAAACGGTCTTCGGCTCGACTGGAACATCCGGCAATACCTCCACCAGACGTCCGCTGTCGATGTATCGCTGCAACGCCGGTCGCAGTCCCTGCACCATCCCGATCCCCGCCAAAGCGCAGTAAAGCAACGCCTCGGCGTTGTCGACGACAATGCCGCTATGCACCTTCACATTGATAGTTTTACCGTTGGCCTTGAAGCGCCAGGGCATGATCTGGCGGCGCTGCTCAACCATGAAATTGACTGCCAGGTGAGCCTGCAAATCATCCAGCGTGTCGGGTAAGCCATGTTTCTTTATGTAGGCGGGAGCCGCGCAGGTCACCAACGCTACCTCGCCGATACGTTTGGCAATCAGGCTTGAATCATCCAGATCACCGAGCCGCACGGAACAATCGATGCCGTCCGCAATAAGGTCGTTCAAATTATCGGAGGCCCCCAAGGATATTTCCAGGCCAGGGTAGCGTTCCATGAACTCGGGCAGCCGAGGGATGATCACCGCGTGACCGAGTACGGTCTGCATGTCGATCCTGAGCTTGCCTCGCGGCGGACGAGTCGGCGAAAACAATTCCAGTGTTTCCGCTAGTTCACTGAGTAATTTAAGGCTGCGTTCGTAGAACTCGTCGCCAGCGGGTGTGGTGTTCACTCTGCGCGTGGTGCGGTGTAAAAGCTGCACGCCGAGTTCGTGCTCAAGATTCTGGATGAGCTTGGAGAGTGCCGGACGATGCACATTGAGCGCCTCAGCCGCTTTGGTGTAGCTGCCATGGTCAACCACGGCCACGAACATTTGCATGGCTTCAATCAAGTTCATCGCCGTCCTCCAGTTAACTGTGCATCGGGCCACACGTACTCTGCACTGAGGACGACAGCGAAGTCAGGATTGCCTCTCTCAGACACCAACGCAAAATAAGCCACCACTGCTTGGGGAGCAAACATCGATGGCGTACGGCAGCCAATCTGGCTGCCGTAGCATTTTACTCAGTCAACCACGACGACGATCTTGCCGATCTGCGCATTCGACTCCATTCGGCGGTGTGCTGCCGCGATGTCAGTAAGCGGGAAGACCTGGTCGATGACGGGCTTGAGTTGACCGCCTGCCAAGCCTTTGGCAACGAACGCCTTGGCATTGGCCAGCTTTTGCATATCCATCGTGATTTCGAATAGCTCGTAGCCGCGCACGGTCAGGTGCTTGCCAAGAATGTCAAAGACGGGAACCGGGATATCGCGATGATCCAGAGCGCCATACTGGAAGAAGATCCCGGTATTGGCCATGGACTTGATCAGCTTGGCTGCCTCGGGGCCACCCACGGGGTCGAAAACGATGCGCGCACCTTTGCCATCGGTGATCGTTGCCACCTTGGCAATCAGATCCTCTTCCTGGGTGGCAATGACATATTTTGCACCCGCATCCAGCAATGCCTGACGCTTGGCACTTGTGCGGGTCAGGGCTACCGGGATGGCGCCCTGCATATTGGCGATCTGGATCGCTGCAAGCCCGACACTGCTCGACGCAGCCGGGATGAGCACGGTTTCACCCGCCTGTAGATTTCCATACTCAATCAAGGCGCCGTATGCAGTGACAAACATCATCCAGCTGGCCGCTGCTTCCACGAAGCTGAGATTGGACGGATGCTTGACGACAGCATGCGCAGGCGCATTGACCACTTCACCATACATGCCGTAATCAGCGAAGGAGAACGCCGGCACGACACTGACTACGTCACCGGGAACAACGTCGCGGACGTCACTGCCAACCGCGCGAACAATCCCGGCCGCTTCGTAGCCCAGCTTCGCCGGGAACCGGGGCTCGATCACATACTGCCCGGTGCGGTACATGATTTCAGCACGGTTCAGGCCGATGGCTTTGACTTCGATCTGAACCTCGTCGCTCTCCGGCGCCGGTACAGCGACTTCATCGAGAGTCAGAACATCAGCGTCACCCGTACGGTGAAAGTGGACAACCTTGGACATGGCACACCTCATTAATGGCTACTTCTGAAAAGTTATGCCAAGGCTACTGACCTTCTTGCCTGCGAAAGAGCGCTGATCGGCTCATAGATTGGTATTCGAAAAGAACCAATCCCTGGCTGGTAGGGAAGTGAAAAGACCACGGGGATACCGTGGCCTTTTCACTACGCGGGCGTCCACCGCGATGGTTATCTACGGATGCGGCGATTGCACAGAATGCACATGCACAATGTCGCCCCAAAGCAGCATGTGGCGCCGTGTCCATCGACCCGCCCGACCATTGCCCCGTCATGCTGCGAATCCTCCCGCTGGCCGACGACCTGTTTTGCCGCAGGCCAGGCAGGAGATCTGTTTTTTCAAAAGAGTCGCCCTATCGAAGATGACAGATCAGCCTCCGCTGGTTGGTTGGCCATGGATCTAGGCGTCAGAATCTTTTTTTGCCAGGCTGATGCTGTAGTCATAGGCGGGACGGCGTGGGCTTTGTACCAATGTTTCGTTGCGGCAATGGTGACGTCAGCTGTCGTACGGCCAACCCGGGATCAGATCCACGCGCAGCCATCCACCGGTTTATCGGGCTAGTCAATCCGCAACCCGCTGGCCTTTTCGAAGACGTGGATGTGCTCGCAGCGGCCACGCAGGTGCACCAGATCCCCCAGGTCTAAAGAGTCCCGCCGCGACAACGCTGCGACAATAACGGTGCGGACGATTTCGTATTCAACGCCATCACGGACAGCGTTCACGCCACTTCAGGCATCAAGACACGGGACCTGATTACCGATTTCAACGCGGCTCAGGCCGACATCATCGACCTGGCCGGTCTGAACTTCACGGGGCTGGGCAATGGCTATAACGGCACTTTGAAAGTCGAACTCAATGCCGTAGGCACTCAGACAATCTTGAAATCAATGGAAACGGATGCCGCAGGTAATCGATTTGAAGTGTTGTTCAATGGCGATCTCACCTCCGATCTGAATCGCAACGCCTTCGACTTCGGTAATCCCACCGGGCCGAAAGTGGTCAACACCCTCACGCGGGACAATCTGGATGTGGTCGGCACCGTCGGAAATGACACGCTCAATGGCGGTGACTACGACGATCAGTTGGTCGGTTTTCAAGGTAATGACCGGATCAACGCCGGTGCTGGGGACGATGTGATGGTGGGCGGTTACGGCAAGGACACCATCAGTGGCGGAGAAGGGCGGGACATTTTCCTTTATTACAACGTTGAGGACAGTTACCGGACGGCAGATGGCAGCTATTCAGGCCTGATTACCGACTTCGAAGACGGCGACGCCTTTTATATCCTCGATATTGGTTTGGAGCGTGACGGCAACGGTTACAACGGTACATTGAAGATTGAATACAACGAGGACCAGGACCGTACTTACTTGCGCTCCTTTGAAAGCAACGCCAAGGGCCAGCAGTTCCAGGTGGCGCTCAGTGGCAATCATCAGAACATTCCTTTTCTGTTTGATGGGTTGTACCTGGATGAGTCGCCCATTCATATCATCGGGGTCAATCCGGCGAAGCCTCTGGATGTGTTCGTCTGAGCTACAAGGCTTATAAAAAACCCGGCTTTCGCCGGGTTTTTCATGTCTTGCTGTGCACGGTATGACTTACTGCACTTCCACCGCCAGGCTGTCGCTGATCTTCTTCTGCCAGATCGCGGGGCCGGTGATGTGGACGGACTCGCCGCTGCTGTCTACGGCAACGGTCACCGGCATGTCCTTGACCTCGAACTCGTAGATCGCTTCCATGCCCAGTTCGGCGAAGGCAACGACCTTGGATTTCTTGATCGCCTGGGCGACGAGGTAGGCGGCGCCGCCGACGGCCATGAGGTAGACGGCTTTGTGGTCACGAATGGCTTCGATGGCGGTCGGGCCGCGCTCGGATTTGCCGATCATGCCCAAGAGGCCTGTCTGGTCGAGGATTTGACGGGTGAATTTGTCCATGCGCGTGGCCGTCGTCGGACCCGCTGGGCCAACGACTTCTTCGCGCACTGGATCAACCGGACCGACGTAGTAGATGAAGCGACCTTTGAGGTCGACCGGCAGGGTTTCGCCCTTGTTGAGCATTTCGACCATGCGCTTGTGCGCGGCGTCGCGGCCGGTGAGCATTTTGCCGTTGAGCAGGACGGTTTCGCCCGGCTTCCAGCTCTGCACGTCTTCCGGGGTCAGGGTGTCGAGGTTGACGCGGCGGGCAGATGGGCCGGCTTCCCAGACGATTTCCGGGTAAGCGTCCAGCGATGGCGCTTCCAGTGAGGCCGGGCCGGTGCCGTCGAGCACGAAGTGCGCGTGGCGCGTGGCGGCGCAGTTGGGGATCATGCACACCGGCAGCGAGGCGGCGTGGGTCGGGTAGTCCATAATCTTGACGTCGAGCACGGTGGTCAGACCGCCCAGGCCCTGAGCGCCGATGCCCAGTTGGTTGACCTTCTCGAACAGCTCCAGGCGCATCTCTTCGATGCGATTCTGTGGGCCGCGTGCCTTGAGCTCATGAATGTCGATGGACTCCATCAACACTTCCTTGGCCATGACTGCTGCCTTCTCGGCGGTGCCGCCGATGCCGATGCCGAGCATGCCCGGTGGGCACCAGCCCGCGCCCATTGTCGGCACGGTTTTCAGGACCCAGTCGACGATCGAGTCGGACGGGTTGAGCATCGCCATCTTCGATTTGTTTTCCGAGCCGCCGCCCTTGGCCGCCACGTCCACTTCCACGGTGTTACCCGGGACGATGGAGTAGTGAATGACCGCGGGGGTGTTGTCCTTGGTATTCTTGCGAGCACCGGCCGGGTCGGCCAGGATCGAGGCGCGCAGTACGTTTTCAGGCAGGTTGTAGGCGCGACGCACGCCTTCGTTGATCATGTCGTCCAGGCCCATCGTTGCGCCATCCCAGCGTACGTCCATGCCGACGCGTACGAAAACGGTGACGATGCCGGTGTCCTGGCAGATCGGGCGATGACCGGTCGCGCACATGCGCGAGTTGATCAGGATCTGGGCGATGGAGTCGCGGGCGGCAGGCGACTCTTCACGCAGATACGCCTCGTGCATGGCCTGGATGAAATCTACGGGGTGGTAGTAGGAAATGAATTGCAGGGCGTCTGCAACGCTCTGAATCAGGTCGTCTTGCTTGATCACGGTCATGCGGCGCGCTCCTCTGTAAGGACGGGAACATTCAATTACGCTATCGGCGACAGTCGGGGACTGCGGCTTGAACCAGAGCTGTCAGGGTAGCCGTAGCGGGCGCAAAAAGGCGCGGCAGTATAACCCGCCCGACAGGCCAGTCTGTACAATCGCCGTTATTTTCTGCACGGGGCGCTTTGATGCCGCATTTGCACGTCGGTGACCGCAGTTGGGCGGTGGCCGAAGCCAGTAACCTGCTCGACGCCTTGAATCAGGCCGGTGTTCGTGTGCCTTACAGTTGCCGTGCGGGCAGCTGCCATGCCTGTCTGGTGCGCTGCGTGAAAGGCGATCCGCTGGACGCGCTGCCGACCGCTCTGCCCGCCGAGAAGCGTCAGCAGGGCTGGCGGCTGGCGTGTCAGTGCAAGGTGGTTCAGGACTTGACGGTCGAGGTGTACGACCCGCTGCTGGACGGTTTGCCTGCCACGGTGCAGAGCTGCGACTGGCTCAGCCCCACGGTGATGCGTTTGCGTCTGGAACCGGGCAAGCCGCTGCGGTATCGCGCCGGGCAGCATCAGGTGCTGTGGACGGAGCAGGGCGTGGCGCGGCCTTACTCGCTGGCGAGCCTGCCGGGCGATGACGGGTTTCTGGAGTTTCATCTCGACTGCCGGCACCCCGGCGCTTTTTGCGACCATGCGCGTCAGTTGAAGGTAGGCGATGGTTTAAGGCTGGGCGAACTGCGCGGCGGAGCGCTGCGTTACGACCCGGACTGGCAGGACAAACCGCTTTTGTTGTTGGCCGCCGGTACTGGGCTGGGACCGTTATGGGGCGTCTTGCGTGAGGCTTTACGGCAGGAGCATCAGGGCGCAATTCGCTTGATTCATCTGGCGCATGACGCTCAGGAACACTACCTGGCCTCTGAACTGCAGGCACTGGCAGCGGTTCACCCGCTGTTGCAGGTTCAGCTCATTACGCAAGAGACGCTTCAGGATGCGCTGGCCGAGCTGCGCCTGCTGTCGCGTCAGGCGATGGCGTTGGTGTGTGGCAGTCCGGAGAGTGTCGAGGTGTTTGCCAAGCGTTTGTATCTGGCAGGGTTGCCGCGTAATCAGTTGCTGGCGGATGTGTTCGTTCGCCGAGAGTAGTATGAGGCGAGCTGTCGGTATGCAGTTCGTTGGAGAACGCTCTGCCTTCGCAACTGGGCGATGAGTGGAATGTGTGGCTTGTACTGTTTTCGCGAGCAAGCTCGCCCACGTTGATATGCGGACTCCCGTGGGAGCGAGCTTGCTCGCGAAAACCCCGGTTTAGACGATGCTGAGCTTTCGTTATATGGAAGTCGGTTTCGCGGACAAGCGCAGCGCCGCCCGGTCCGCTCCCCCAAGACAGGCATGCCACGAGTCACAAAAAAGCCCCGGCTCTCGCGAGTCGGGGCTTTTGCGTGGTGCGCTGGACGTCAGACCAATGGATCGCCGACGTGCAGGATCTTCATGCCGTTGGTGCCACCGATGGTGTGGTAGCTGTCGCCCTTGGTCAGGATGACCCAGTCGCCTTGCTCGACCAGACCGCGCTTGAGCAGCTCGTCGACGGCTGCCTGGCTGACCTGACCTGGCGGCAGGGCTGCCGGGTCGAACGGTACGGTGTAGACGCCACGGAACATCGCCGCGCGGGCCTGAGTGCCACGGTGCGGGGAGAACGCGTAGATCGGCACCGAGGAGCGAATGCGCGACATGATCAGCGGGGTGTAGCCGCTTTCAGTCAATGCAATGATCGCTTTCACGCCTGGGAAGTGGTTGGCGGTGTACATGGCCGCCAGCGCGATGCTTTCGTCACAGCGCGTGAACGAGTGACCGATGCGGTGGCTGGAGGTCTTGCCGGTCGGGTGCTTTTCAGCGCCGACGCAGATGCGCGCCATCGCCTGAACCGCTTCGATCGGGTAGGAACCGGCCGCACTTTCAGCCGACAGCATGACGGCGTCGGTGTAGTCGAGCACGGCGTTGGCCACGTCGGACACTTCTGCGCGGGTCGGCATGGGGCTTGAAATCATCGACTCCATCATCTGCGTTGCCACGATCACCGCTTTGTTGTGGCGACGTGCGTGCAGGATGATGCGTTTCTGAACGCCGACCAGTTCGGCGTCGCCGATCTCGACACCCAGGTCGCCGCGGGCAACCATGACCGCGTCACTGGCGCGAATCAGTTCGTCGAGCACTTCGTCGTTGGCAACGGCTTCGGCGCGTTCGATCTTCGCCACCAGCCAGGCGGTGCCGCCGGACTCGTCACGCAGTTTGCGGGCGTATTCCATGTCGGCAGCGTCGCGCGGGAAGGAAACGGCCAGGTAGTCCAGGTCCATTTCGGCAGCGAGCTTGATGTCCAGCTTGTCTTTTTCAGTCAGCGCAGGCGCTGTCAGGCCACCGCCGCGACGGTTGATGCCTTTGTGGTCCGACAACGGGCCACCGATCAACACGGTGCAGTGCAGTTCGTCAGCGGTCTGAGTGTCGACGCGCATGACCACGCGACCGTCGTCGAGCAACAGCTCGTCGCCTACGCCGCAATCCTTGACCAGATCCGGGTAGTCGATGCCCACGATCTGCTGGTTGCCACTGGTCAGCGGGTGAGCGGTGGAGAAGGTGAACTTGTCACCTACTTTCAGCTCGATCCGCTTGTCTGTGAACTTGGCGATACGAATCTTGGGGCCTTGCAGGTCGCCCAGCAGAGCGACGAAGCGCCCGTGTCTGGCGGCGATTTCACGGATCAGCTTGGCGCGAGCCTTGTGCTCATCCGGCGTGCCGTGGGAGAAGTTCAAGCGAGCAACATCAAGACCCGAAAGGATCAGTTGTTCGATGACTTCCGGCGAGTTACTGGCAGGGCCAAGGGTGGCGACGATTTTGGTGCGACGAACGGTCATGCACAAACTCCTTAATTGAAGCGCAGCGAGAGGCTACTCCTGTCTGTGTGTTTAGTCATTGTTCCTTTGCACTACCTCGCTGCACGAGGGCAGGGCAATCGGCTGACGGCCGGTGCTCGATTGACCTGAAGAAATTGGATATCGAGCCGATAAATGGCAGAGAACAGGAGAGTCCCATGCGTATTGTAACGATTGTTGTATTACTGGCTGCGGTCAGCGGTTGCACCCGTTGGGCAATGAACTCCAATCTGGATCATGCCTACCGCGCCTATCAGGAAGGTGACTGTGATCGAGTGATGCTCGATCTGTCCAAGGTCGAACGTCAGAGCCGCGAGCGGCGCTATGTGCAGCCTGAGGTGTCGATGTTGCGTGGACAGTGCCTGGAGCGCCAGAAGCTTTACGTCGATGCGGCCCAGACGTACCAATTTCTGATGACTCAGTATCCGGCCAGTGAATATGCGTATCGTGCCAAGGCGCGTCTGGACACACTGGCCCAACTGGGCCACTACCCGCCAGTACAGCGCGCGCGGCCGATACCCGCTTCAAAATAATTACACCCGATTGGATGACCGGTGTCGTATTCGGGTGGATCTTGGAAGGATTTGCGCTAGGCTGACTGTCAAGGGAATGAAAGGGCCTCAAGGCTCTAGTCTAGGGAGTTCCTGCGGCATCGGAATTTTGATGTACGGCTGCGGGAGCAGAGTTCTATGTGACCATGTTCAATGGTCTCTGAAGGTGGCCTGCCATGCTTAAAGATCGAAAAATCGAACGACACCAATTGCAGGAGTATCTTCAGGTTTTCAATCGTCACACCGACCGTCCACTCGGTTGTCTGGGTAATGTTTCCGAGGAAGGTTTGATGTTGATCAGCAGTATTCCTCTGTTGGTAGGTGCCAGATTTGATCTGCGTGTCAAAATGCCTCGCAGTGACGGGCTTAAAATGATTGATGTCAGCGCGACGTGCTTGTGGTGCCATGAAGATGAAACGCCCGGTTGCTACGATTCCGGTTTTGAGCTTGCCGAGGCGTCGGAAGACTATCTGGGTCTGGTGTTGATCCTGCGGCGGTACTTTTGTTTCTACCCGACGCTTGAAGCGTCGGCGTGAAATGTTTCGGTTGGGGAAGCTGGTCAGAGCGTTCCAGCTTTCTTCCAGCCGAGGTAGCGAGTGACCAACTGTGCGCCCAATTCTCCCGGGCGCACGTCCAACACATTGATGCCATGCGCGACCATCCGGTCATGCAACGTTGCACGCGCATTTAGAAAGTTCACGGTCCCGCAATAGCTCAGCGCCTCGTCGTACGTCTGTATCGGTGAGTGCCGGAGGCTGTCCAGTACTTCTTCTCTGAGGCTTGCCACCAGCACGCGGTGTCGACGACCGAGCCGATTGACGGCCGCGAGCAGCTCTTCATCGTCTTCGTCGCGCAGGTTGGTGACCAGCACCACCAAGGCTCGTCTTTTCTGGCGAATCAGCAGTTGATTGACGGCTGCACTGTAATCGGCAGGTCGCTGAGTCGTCTGCAGGTCATAGACGCTGTTGAGCAGCAGGTTCAACTGGCTGTGGCCTTTAACCGGGGACAGGTAACGGTTCTGCTCGCCTGCAAACGTCATCAAGCCCACTGAATCCCCTTGACGCAAGGCAACGTAGCTAAGGAGCAGGCAGGCATTGAGTGCGTGATCGAAGTGGGAAAGGTCGCCGTCCTGGCTGCGCATGCGGCGCCCGCAGTCCAGCATGAACACGATCTGCTGATCCCGCTCGTCCTGATATTCGCGGGCGATGGGCGCGCGTTGCCGGGCGGTTGCTTTCCAGTCGATCTGGCGCAGGCTGTCGCCTTCGCGAAACTCTCGCAACTGGTTGAATTCCAGCCCCAGGCCGCGGCGTTGCGAGTGGCGCACCCCGATCTGGCTGAGCCAGTTTTCCACCGCCAGCAACTGGCCGTCATACAGACGAGCGAAGTCAGGATAAACGCGTGTGCTGCCTTGCAGAGGGAGGCGACGCCGTGCTGACCATAGGCGCAGACCGCTTTGCAGATTCAGTTCGCATTGCTCGAACGTGAAGTGACCGCGTTTGAGGGGGCGCACCCGGTAACCCATTTGAGCTTTACCCCGACTGGCGACCTCAAGGGTCTGCGGCAGGTTCTCGGACGTCAGGCCAGCTGGCAGATGATCAATGACGCTGATGTTCAGCGGGACGGCACTGTCATGTTCGACGTCCAGCCGTACTTCGTTCCAGCGGTTCAGCGCCAGACTGCCTGGCAGATGGCGCGAGAGGCGCGGGGAGGGCAGGCGTGTCAGGCGAAATCCGTCAAATAGACACACCCCGGTCAGCGCCAGCATCGCGCTCCAATAAAGGGTATCGACCTGCCGGGGATAATCGATCCCCAACGCATTGAGCACGCCGAGCAGCACGGCAACGCCCAGCAATGCGCCAAGCCAGCGTAGGAGCAGGGTTGAGGGTTTAAGGACCTGATTCAAAGGCGTGGCGCCGGAACCTGATCAAGGATCTGCCTGAGCACCTGGTCCACCGAAAGGCCCTCGATATCCAGCTCAGGGGATAACCTCACGCGATGGCGCAACACGGCTAGCGCACACCCTTTGACGTCGTCCGGGATCACGAACTCGCCACCGCGCAGCAGAGCCCGGGCGCGAGCGCCACGCACCAGCGCGATAGACGCTCGTGGGCCTGCACCCAGGCTCAGGCCCGGCCAGGTCCGGGTGCTGCGTGCCAGTCGTACGGCGTAGTCCAGCACCTGCTCATCCATCGGCAGATCACTGGCAATGCGTTGCAATGCCTGGACTTCGCGGGCTTGCATGACCACCTTGAGCGGCCGCACGTCGAGCATGTCGGCACGGGTCGAACGCGTCACCTGACTCACCATGTCCAGCTCTTCCTGTGCGTGCGGGTAGTCCATGCGCAGCTTGAGCATGAAGCGGTCCAGTTCGGCCTCGGGCAGCGGATAAGTGCCTTCCTGTTCGATAGGGTTCTGCGTGGCCAGCACCATGAACGGCTGCGCGATAGGCAGCGCCTTTCCTTCCAGCGTCACCTGACGTTCCTGCATGGCTTCGAGCAGTGCAGCCTGGGTCTTGGCCGGTGCCCGGTTGATCTCATCGGCCAATAGCAGGTTGGTGAAAATCGGCCCCTTGCGCAGCTTGAACTGTTCGGTCTGCAAGTCGTAGACCGCATGACCCGTCACGTCGCTGGGCATCAGGTCGGGGGTGAACTGAATGCGGGCGAACTCGCAGCCCAGGCAACTGGCAAGTGCCCTCACGAGCAATGTCTTGCCCAGCCCCGGGACACCTTCAAGCAATACGTGACCACCGCCTATCAATGCGGTCAGCACATCGTCGATGACGGCGTTCTGGCCAATGACTGCCTTTTGCAGTTCGCCGCGCAGTACCTGAGCCAGATGGCTGGCGCGCTGGCGCTGTTGGGCCTGCGTGTTGACCGCATTGTCGGTGCTCGCAGGCATGACAGGCTCGACACTGCCTGGCTGTTCGGGCGCTTGATCGCTCATAAGGCATTCCTGAGGGTTTGCAGGTGGGCCACCTGACGGGTGAAGTCGCTATGGGAGAGGCGCTGTTGCGGTCTTGGTCGCAAGGCATCGCTGATGGCGCTGGTTGGCTGACGAGTGAGTCGCGACAGTACCTGCCATTGATCGGCAACGGCCAGGGATTCAAAACCCGGATGGCGCTGACGGGCGCGGCGCAAGACGTCCTGTTGCAGGCTCTTGAGCAGCGTATGTTGCCCGCTGCGTCGGCGCAGGAACTCGGCGCTGGCTCGCAAGTGTTCTGTCAGTTGCCGTCGAGTTCGGGCTGCTGGCAACTGCACAGGGCCTTCGCGTAACCCGACATGCCAGAGGCCAAGCCCGATCAGCAGCGCCAGTGCCACTAACGCCAGCGAAAAGTGGCGCAGCAGCAGGCTCAGCAAATTGTCATGTTCGGTTTGCAGCAACAGCGTGACGTCGCTGTCCTGGGTCAGATACCAGAGCAGCCAGGCGTTGTCGTATTTGCCGATCGCGCGGGTCTTCCAGAGATTGGCGTCAGTGAGCACCGTGATCAACCCGTCGCCCTGGCTCACCTGCACCATGTGCGTGGCATCGGCACTGTTGGCCCACGCGTCGGCGTGGTCGTTGGGGTCTTCCAGGTGGAAAGCCGGGTCAAAGCTCATGTAGGCGGGAGCGTTCTCATTTTCAAGGTACAGACGCGTCAGCTCCGGCCACTTCACTTTTTGCCGTTCAGGCGGTTGCGCCATCAGCGGAATGGGCAGGCTGGGCCGTGTGTCATCGGCTTGCAGGTCCTGCGCCTTGATGTCTTTCGTCAGGTACTGGCGAATCTCTATGCTGTCGAGCAACAAGTCGCCGCTGCGGCCTTTGCGCTCATCCCACAGTTGTTCGGCCACGAATATCAGATGTCCGCCCGAGGCGGCCCAGTCCAACAGGCGCTCGGTTTGTGCCGGGGTCATGTTTTCCCGGTCGTCGAGCAGCAGCAGTGTTTGCATGCGTTGCTTTGTGTCAGGCAGCTCGGCGAGTGTGCGCGTAACGGTGACCGGCACGGCGCGGTGACGAAGAAATTCTGCTGCGGCCAGATAGGGGTTCGACCTGGCTTCGGGAGAGGGACCCTGGTCGACAGTTTTCTCGTAACGCTCAAGATGACTGCCTATATAAAAGCCGACAAGCATCAACAGGATCACAACGATCCCTGTGATCAGCACATTGCGTCGGCTCATGCGTCGGCCTCTGGGCCGAACAGGCGACGCCAGCCATCGCACAATTGCTGTTGTGACTGTGCTGGCGGCAGACGATGGCCGTAAGCGAGGTTCTGCCAGTGCGTGGTCAGTGCCCGACTGAATTCAGCCAGTTGGGGCTGGTCGAGACGTTCGATGCGCTCAAGCACTTGACCTTCGGTGTCGGCCGTTTTCAGCGGCAGGCGATAGTCGTTCAGCAGGCGGCTGAGCAAAGCGCGATAAAGGAGGCCGAGCGCTTCGCGTGGTGAAGTGCTCCAGAGTCTTTCTGCGCTGGCGGCGACATCGTCCGGCAGGCTTTCTGCGCTGACTTGCAGGCCGAAAAGCTGTTCTGGCGCTTCGCGGGCGCACACAGGCTGGCGCGGTCTGCGGTTGACGAATGTGCCCAGCCAGGTGCGGTAACGCCAGACCAGCAGGCCAATCACGGCCAATGCCACCGCCCACAGCAGTATTTTCACAGCACTGGCCAAGGCACTGGCAGCCGCCAGCAGTCGGTTGAGCCATGTGACGACTGCGCTTTCATTGGCGCGGTTCTTGGGTGTTGCTGCCTTGTCTTCCCGCTCCGGGAAGCGCCAGCCGGAAACCGTCTTGGGGTTCTTGAACGGCGGCGCTTGCAGGATGCTCTTGATCTCGCTCCGCGCCGCTTCGCTGGTGAGCGGCTGATGGATGAGACGTGGCGAGTCGGGTGCTGCGGTTGCGGCTGACTGTTGCGCAGCAAGGGGCTCAGGCAATGGACAGCTGTAGCTTTGAGAATCGGCCATCGCAGACGGCGGGGCGGCGATGAACAGCAGCGCAGCACCGATCAGCAGGACATAAGCTGTGCCGATCAATCGCTGGCGCAGCCGCCGGAAGGTCAGTTCGATATCCCACGCCTCAAGGACCGTGCGGCGATTGAGGTACAGCGTAAAACCGCACGCGACATAAATAGGCTCCCACAGCACCAATGCCAGGACATAAAACAGGTTGGTCAGGTGTTCGAGCCAGTTCCAGTCTGCCTGGGTGTCGACCAGACTCAGCCACTGCCAGTCGATTTCGATCTGCTGAGGAATGAACAGATAGAACAGGATCATCAGCCCGATCCACAGCGAGTATTCCAGGTGCGCACCGACAATGGTCAACAGGCGGGCGGCTCGTAAGTCTTTCTGGCCAAGCAGGGTGAGGCGACGTGTCCGCTCGGCACCTGAAAGGTTTTCCAGTTGCTGCACCGGCAATTGAAAGCTGCGGGTCAGGCTCAGGCGACGCCACAGCAGGCTGGGCAGCAACTGGTTTTTCAGGGTGGCGGGCCAGGCTTTGAGCGCTTGTTTGAGTGTGGGCGTAGTGCCAAACAAGGCTTGGGACAGAATCAGTAACGGCAGGCGGTCGAAGGCGGGTTTGAGCCACCAGAACAGAAACACTGCCACCGACGGATAGTCCCAGAGCAACAGGCTGAGGACGGCGAAAGCTGGCAGCGTGACGAGCGCCCAACTGCCCATCAGCAGCGTCCGGTGCTCACGGGCCATGAGAACGCCCAGATCAATGGCTTCCCAGGCCGGGCGAGGGCGGATGGCGACGCTCGATTCAGTCAGGCGCATGGGTGGTCCGCCCTGCCAGTGTCAGGTAGGTGCCCACCAGCGCCCAAAGTGTCGCACCCACCAGGTACTTGATAAGTGGCGTCGGCCAGGTCATCGATGACCAGTAGGCTTCGATGAACGCCGCGATCAGCAGGAACATGATCACGCCGCCGATCAGTTGTACGCTGCCCTGTGCGGCGATCCGCAGGGCTTCACCGCGAGTGAACCTGCCGGGTGCCAGCAAGGCCCATCCCAGCTTCAGGCCAGCGGCTCCGGCCAGTGCGATGGCCGTGAGTTCGAAAGCGCCATGACCGATGACGAATGACCAGAAAGTCTGGCCAAAGCCGATGTCTGTCAGATGGCCAGCCACTGCACCGATCATCAGGCCATTGAAGAGCAGAAAGAACAGGCTGCCCACGCCAAACAGCAAGCCGCTGGCATAAGTCTGAAAGGCGATGCCGATGTTGTTCATGATGTAGTAGCCAAACATCACCCAGTCGTCGTCGGAGGCGCGCTCCAATGCCTGACCGATACGGCTCGCCGCAGGGTCATACATGCTTTGCATGTCGCTGACCTGTTCAGGGCTGACAATGCTGTAAATCAGCTCTGGAAACCCGTACACCAAAAGGCCTGTGCCGATCAGGCTGCCGAAAAAGATCAGGCTGGCCACCAGTACGAAACGCCATTCGGCCCGAACGCTTCTCGGAAAGCCTGCAAGGATGAAGGTCAGGAACTGCGCACCCAGCGCACTGCGATGCCGGTACAACTGCTGGTGACCGCGCATGGCCAGTTGGTGAAGCGGGTCAATCAAGTGGCTGCTGTAGCCGCGTTCCTGAGCCAGCGCCAGTTGATGGCAAAGACGTCTGTAGTCGGCAGGGAAGCGCTCACAGGACTTGGGGTCGGCCTTGCCGCGCTCTAGGGCATCCAGGCATTCGCCGAAGTGCTGCCACTCGGCCTGATGACGGGCCTCGAACTGAATCTGTTTCATGTCGCCCCCGTCAGGCTGCGTGCGATACCGTTGACTTGGGTGACGGCCTTGTCAGCAGACAATTGCAGCGGCTCGACGAGAATCGCGGCCAGCTCACGGGTGCGTGCTTCGGACAGCTCACCCTGGCGTTCGGCCAGACTCAGGAGGGCGCGCTGCTCGTCCAGTCTAAGGGCAACCGGCACCACGTAAGGCTCGACGGCCGGCAGGGTGGGCCGCTGCACAGGCAGGTCGGTGTGAACCACCAGGGTTCCGGCGGCCAGGTCGCCCAAGCGCTTGAACTGCGGGTGATTCAGGCAACTGACGGCTCCGACGCTATAGGCCACCGGCAGCATGTCGACGAAACGCAGCAGGTTGCGAATAAGTGAAGAGGCCCAGCCGATCGGCGTGCCATCGTCGTTGACCACGCGCAGGCCCGAGGCGCGCTTGCCGGGCGTACGGCCCTGATTCAGCACCTCGAACAGCACCATGTACCACCAATTCACCAGAAACAGCGCAATGGCGGCCAGCCCCATGCCGAATTTGTCGAACACCTGGAGGATGAAAAACAGCGCACCGAGTGCCAGACCCCGGATGGCCAGATCGATCCCGAATGCCAACGCGCGGACAACCAGACCCGCAGGACGAAGGATCATGTCGATGCCTTCCGGGGTCTCGATGGCAATGCGGGTATCCAGCGGCAATGGCTGCGCTGCAATCCTTTGCGAAGCGGGCGGTGATGACATGATGGGGAGGCGGTACCTGAAGGCGAAAACTGATGCTAGCTAGCACTGCGATGCTAAGCAACCGGCCTTTCAAAACAGACCCTGTAAGAAAAGGTGTCTGAGGCGTGCCGAGCCTTCCGATTAGCCAACGGTTGGCTTCAACCCCTACACTTCAGGGGTCTCTTGTTCAGGATCAGCCCGTGACTTCCAGCCTCTTCTGGTATGACTACGAAACCACCGGTATCAACCCGCGCAATGATCGCGCGCTACAGATGGCCGGTATCCGGACCGACGCCGAGCTCAATGAGATCGCGCCACCGGTCAACCTCTACTGTCAGCCCAGCGACGACATTCTGCCGCACCCTGCCGCCTGTATCATCACCGGGATTACGCCGGCCACTCTGGCAGAGAAAGGCTTGTGCGAAGCCGATTTCATGACGCGTGTTCACGCCGAGCTGTCCGCCCCCGGAACCTGTGGCGCTGGCTACAACACCCTGCGCTTTGACGATGAAGTCACGCGCTACAGCCTCTATCGCAACTTTTTCGATCCTTATGCACGGGAGTGGCAGGGGGGGAACAGCCGGTGGGATCTGATCGATGTGGTGCGTGCCGCTTACGCCTTGCGACCGGATGGAATCGTCTGGCCAGAAGAAAACGGCCGGGTCACGCTCAAACTTGAGCGCCTGACCGCCGCCAACGGAATTGAACATGGGCAGGCCCACGATGCTTTATCCGATGTGCGTGCAACCATTGCACTGGCACGCCTGATTCGTGAGAAACAACCGCGGCTGTACGAATACCTGTTTGCACTGCGTAGCAAACAAAAGGTCCAGGATCAGATTCGTCTGATGCAGCCTCTGGTGCATATTTCAGGTCGCTTTTCAGCCGCCCGTCATTATGTGGGGGTCGTATTGCCGCTGGCGTGGCATCCGCATAACCGTAATGCACTGATCGTGTGTGACCTGCACCAGGATCACTCACCGTTACTGGACTGCGATGTTGAAACACTGAAGCAGCGCTTATATACCCGGCACGAGGCATTGGGCGAGGGCGAACTGCCGGTGCCGCTCAAACTCTTGCATATAAATCGCTGCCCTGTGATTGCGCCCATGAGCGTATTGCGGCCTCAGGATCAAGAACGCCTCCAGCTGGATATGGCAGGCTACCAGGCGCGCGCCACACGCGTCGCGGAAAGTCTGGAAGTTTGGCAGGGCAAACTGCGTGCGCTGTATGGCAAGGATCATTTCATTGCCAGTGAAGACCCCGAGCAGCAACTGTACGACGGGTTTATCGGGGACCGTGACCGCAGGTTGTGTGAACAAGTACGCCTTTCAGATCCTGAACAACTGGCACATGATGCATGGCCGTTTGACGATGCACGCCTGCCTGAATTGTTATTTCGCTATCGAGCCCGTAACTTTCCTCACACCTTGGCCCCCGAAGAACAACAACGCTGGCATCAGTTTTGTCAGACAAGGCTGCAACGCCCGGAGTCAGGGGCTCCGAATACTGTGCACGCCTTTAGTAACGCGCTGGTGGAGTTGTCGCTTAGTGCCACGCCAGAGCAGTTGGCGATACTGAGTCAATGGCAGGACCACGTTCAGTTGCTGCGCGAGCGGCTGGGAATATGAGTAAAAGGTGTAGGAAGTGAACTATAAAAAAACGCCAGCAAGCTGGCGTTTTTCATACCGTGAATAACACGGCTTTTGAAGCTTAGCCCAGCAGAGTGGCCCAGCTTTCAACCTCATCACCGCCCCACTTGGCTTTCCACTCTTTCAGTGTCTTGTGGTTGCCACCTTTGGTTTCGATGACTTCGCCATTGTGCGGGTTCTTGTACTGCTTGACCTTGCGAGCGCGTTTGGTGCCGGTCGTTTTTACAGCGCCGCCACGGGGTGCCTTGTTAACCTTGGAATCCGGATCCAGCAGAGCAATGATGTCACGCAGCGATTTTTGATATTCGCCCATCAGGGTGCGCAGTTTGCCTTCGAATTCCAGCTCGGTTTGCAGTTTGTCGTCTTGCGACAGGTTCTTCAAACGGGCTTGCAGTTCTTTGATGGCTTCTTCTGTAGCGCGGTATTCGTTGATCAGGGACATGAGGAGGACCTTATGTTGTGAAGGGTGGCAGGGATACAGTGACGCAATAATAGTCAGAGGAACTGATCAAGTAAACATTAAATAAAAGTTTTATTTGAATTATTTAGAAATATACACGCGTCCTACAGACTCAGGAACTAGATCGACCGTCTCTACGCTACTAAATAGGCGCGCTATAAAGCCCTGCTTAAATGCCGGTCTTTATAGAAACGCGTCCTGAAAATTGCGTACTGGCACGGTGCAATCTTTTTCCCTCGGCGCGCCAGCCTCGCCGCCTGGATTCAGGCAACAGAGATACTGCAGTTTTTCGGCGCAGTCGCTAGAATAGCGGCTTTGCGAAGTTCTGGAGTTTCCCCTAATGCGCACTTTTCGTCTGGTGATTGCTTGCCCGGACCGTGTCGGCATCGTTGCCAAAGTCAGTAACTTTCTGGCGTCCCATAACGGCTGGATCACCGAAGCGAGCCATCATTCGGATAATCTCAGTGGCTGGTTTTTCATGCGTCACGAGATCCGTGCCGACACGCTGCCATTCGACCTTGACGGTTTTCGCGAGGCGTTCACGCCGATAGCCGAAGAATTCGCGATGGACTGGCGTATCACCGATTCGGCGCAGAAGAAGCGCGTCGTGTTGATGGCCAGCCGCGAATCACACTGTTTGGCAGACCTGCTGCACCGTTGGCACACCGATGAGCTGGATTGTGACATCGCCTGCGTGATTTCAAACCACCAGGACCTGCGCAGCATGGTCGAGTGGCATGACATTCCTTATTACCATGTGCCTGTCGACCCTAAAGACAAGGAGCCAGCCTTCGCCGAAGTGTCGCGTCTGGTCGGGCAGCATCAGGCCGATGTCGTGGTGCTGGCGCGCTACATGCAGATCCTGCCACCGCAGCTGTGCCGTGAATACGCGCATCAGGTGATCAACATTCACCACAGCTTCCTGCCATCGTTTGTGGGGGCCAAGCCCTATCACCAGGCCTCGCTGCGTGGAGTCAAACTGATTGGCGCGACGTGCCATTATGTGACTGAAGAACTGGACGCTGGCCCGATCATCGAGCAGGACGTTGTCCGGGTCAGCCACCGTGACAGTATCGAGAACATGGTGCGCTTTGGCCGTGACGTGGAAAAGATGGTACTGGCGCGTGGTCTGCGTGCGCACCTTGAAGATCGCGTACTGGTTCACGACAACAAGACAGTCGTCTTCGACTGATCCGTTGTGGCAGGATCGTCCATGCGGCGCTCCTGCCAACCTCCCAGGCGGACATTTCCATGACCGACCCCCTCGATAAAGCAACGTCCAAGGCACCGGCCACCCTGGGTGAAGGTTGCCTGAGCCGTTATGACCCGGACGCCTTGACACCTGAGAATGGCACCGAGTTCGATGGCGCGGCTGAACTGTGGCGCGAGTTGCAGCAACCCTCGGAAGATCAGTCTGAGGCGTAGCGCGTAAGCCACTGAATCTTGGTCATTGGCTGTCTGCCGTCTTCCAGCAGTCGTGTCAGCAGCGCGAGCCAATAAGTGCGTGATGATTCGTGCAGCATATCCACAGGATGCAGGCCCAGCCGGATCGTCGGAGAGTCGCGAAGCCGTGCTTGCTTGTAGTCGCTGTAACGCCTCGACGCCGCGCGTCTCCATGCACTGCGTGCGCTCCACACCAGCCCCGGCGCTTCAATCGGGGTGAAGTCGGGCAGTCTGAACAAACGCTGCGGGTCGCTGGTATAACTGAACGGCAATTGACGCAGGGCGTCACGTGTCCCCTGACTCATCAGCCACGCCGGTGCGACAAAACCGTGCAGTGGCCAGCCGTGGCGACGAAACACGTTAATGCCCGCTTCCAGACGCATCAGGGCCTGCTGCGAACTCAGGCAGTAGAACTCGCCTTCCCATGTATAGACACGTCGCATGAAATAGTCGCGCAGGGTTCTTGGCGCGGCGCTGTCGTCACAATGGTAATAACCGTGCAGGGCCAGTTCGTCGCCACGCTCCAGCCGCTCACTCAGCCGGCGTTGAAAAAGCGGGTCTTCGTTCAGCGGGCTGCGCCGATGAAAGTCCGGCACCACCAGCCAGGTCATGTTGACCCCGCCCAGTCGGTCGACCGCGTTCACGAACGGTTCATACATCGACCAACTGTGAGGCGCGACGTCGTGCAAAACCAATAGCACGCTGCGCGGCCTTGACCTGTCGCCCCGTTCAACCATGAGCGAATGCCGACACGTCAGTGCCCAAGACCGCCTGATAATGTCCAAGCAGGTCCGAAACTACGACGTCCCAGCTGTAATGCTGTTCGACGTACAGTCTGGCGGCCAGCCCCTTGGAGGGCATGTCGTGGGAAAACAGCTCTCGCACCGCTGCGGCCATCGCCTGAGCATTGCCTGCTTCACACAACAGTCCGCTGTGCTCCGACACGATTTCCGTGAACGCTCCGGCAGCGACCGCCACGACAGGGATCCCGCTGGCCATCGCTTCAAGCACCACCAGACCAAATGTTTCCTGATCCCCGGCATGGACCAGGGCATCGGCGCTGGCCATTAGACGGGCGAGGGGGGCGGCTTTGCAGAAACGATGGACGACGGTGACGTTGTCCGGTACGTGCATGGGCATGTGTGACCCCACCAGCAAAAGGTGATAACGCGGGCCGAGCGTTTTCATGCACCGCAGCAGCACCGGCAGGTTCTTCTCCCTGGAGCCGCGCCCGGCGAAGATCAGCAACCTCGTGTCTTCGCGCAGACCCAGTTCCGCTTTCAAGCCTGGGTCCCGGTGGCGTGGATTGAAGGTCTGCAAATCAACGCCAAGGGGTTGTATGTGCACGTTTTCCACGCCCATCCCGAGCAGCTTGTCGGCCACGACACGACTGGGCGCCAACACCCGGTCGAAGTTGCTGTAAAGCTTGCTGATATACGCTTGAGCACTCATGCCCATCCAGTTGCCCATGCGATTGCTGATCAGCAGGGGAAGGTCGGAATGGTAGAAACCAATCACCGGAACGTCCAGCTGGCGTCGGGCATCGAGCGCGGCCCAGGCAGTCAGGTAGGGATCGCCGGCCTCGATCAGGTCGGGCTGAAGCCGGTGTAACAGCGTGCGCCACGGAGCGGCCCGCAACGGAAAGCGGTAACCGTTACTGAAGGGCAGGGCTGGCGCCGGAACCCGGTAAATGCCCTCACTGTGTGTGGCGCGTGCCCCAGGAATCAGCAGGCTGTGACGCACCCCGGGGCGCTTGCTCAGAAGGGCGTGCTTGGCGTCCAGGTAGGTGCGCACTCCGCCGCTGGCCGGGGCGTAGAACATCGTGATGTCGGCAATGTGCACAGCAACGTTCCTCCAGACTGAGGTCGTCCTTTCTTGACCTCTTGAAAGAATAGTGGTTCGCGGCGGCATTCACCGCTCGGCAGGCGAGCGGCAGACGCGCCGTCCAGTTGGGAGGATGATGAGCATTCAGCAAGCGTTAACGAACGGCGGCTGCACTTGCTACGCTCAACGCCAGCGCGTCTCATGCTGTGGAGGAAGTGAAACATGCACGACTCTCAAAATATGATTCTGGGTGCGGGTCCGGACGGGCAGCCGATCTCCCAGGCGTTTCGTCTGGCCAATCGTCATGGACTGGTGGCCGGTGCGACCGGGACCGGTAAAACGGTGACCTTGCAGCGTTTGGCGGAGGCGTTCAGCGACGCGGGCGTTGCGGTTTTCGCGGCGGATATCAAAGGTGATCTGTGCGGGCTGGGTGCTGCTGGCAATCCCCAGGGCAAGATTGCCGAACGCATTGCCGGTATGCCGTGGCTCGATCATCGGCCTCAGGCTTATCCGGTCACGTTGTGGGACATCAACGGTAAGTCCGGCCATCCACTGCGCACGACTTTGAGCGAAATGGGGCCGCTGTTGCTGGGTAATCTGCTGGAGCTGACCGACAGTCAACAATCGGCATTGTACGCCGCGTTCAAGGTCGCCGACCGCGAGGGTCTGCTGCTGCTTGATATCAAGGACCTCAAGGCGCTGCTCAATCATCTGCACGATCACCCTCAACTGCTGGGCGAAGACGGCGCCTTGATGACGACCGGTTCCAGTCAGGCGTTGCAACGCAGGCTCGCAGTGCTTGAACAGCAAGGGGCAGAGGCGCTGTTTGGAGAGCCAGCCTTGCAACTGGAGGACATACTCCAGCCAGACAGTGACGGGCGAGGGCGCATTCACCTGCTGGACGCCAGCCGACTGGTGCATGAAGCGCCAAAGGTTTACGCCACCTTTCTGCTGTGGCTGCTGGCGGAGCTGTTCGAGCAGCTTCCTGAACGGGGCGATGCCGACAAACCGTTGTTGGCGCTGTTTTTCGATGAGGCGCACCTGCTGTTCGCCGACACACCCAAGGCTTTGCAGGATCGGCTCGAACAGGTGGTGCGTCTGATCCGCTCCAAGGGTGTGGGGGTGTATTTCGTGACTCAATCGCCCGGTGATCTGCCTGATGAGGTGCTTGCCCAGTTGGGCCTGCGGATCCAGCACGGGCTGCGGGCCTTCACGGCGAAAGAGCAGAAATCGTTGCGCGCAGTGGCGCAGGGCTTTCGGCCCAACCCTGAGTTCGATGCGTTGAGCGTATTGACCGAACTGGGGATTGGCGAGGCACTGGTGGGTACGCTGCAGGACAAAGGCACCCCCGCCGTGGTGCAGCGCGTTCTGATAGCCCCGCCTCAATCGCGTATCGGACCTCTGACAGCCGACGAGCGTGCGAGCCTGATCGCCCGATCATCGCTGGGCACGCGCTATGACAAGCCCGTGGATCGGGAGTCCGCTTACGAGATGCTGGCGGCGCGCAAGGTCTCCGAGCCAGGGGCGGTCGTGGAGCCTGAGCCGAAAGGCCATCAGGAGGAAAGCTTCAGCGATAAGGCTGGGGCGTTTCTGGGAGGGTTGGCCGGTCAGGCCATGAAGAACGCCATGCGGCAGGCGGCGAGCCAGTTGGGACGAGAGTTGGTGCGAGGTCTGATGGGGTCGTTGCTGGGGACGAAGAAGCGCAAGTGACGCCGATCCACTCAGGCGGCGCGAAGATCGCACCGCCTGAGCAGGCTCAGGTCAGGACAGCGCTTTTGACGCCAGCCAGAACAGGCAGGCCGACAGCGCAACTGTCGCTGGCAGGGTCAGTACCCAGGCCAGCAGGATGGTGCGAACAGTGCCGCCTTGCAGGCCGCTCTTGTTGGCGACCATCGTCCCGGCCACACCCGAAGACAGGATGTGGGTGGTCGAAACCGGCAGGCTGAACACGTTGGCCATGCCGATGGCGCAGGCGGTGGTGATCTGTGCCGACATGCCTTGGGCATAGGTCATGCCCTGCTTGCCGATCTTCTCGCCAATGGTCAGGACCACACGCTTCCAGCCCACCATCGTACCGATGCCCAGCGCCAGCGCCACGGCCAGAATCACCCAGAACGGGGCGTATTCGGTGGTGGCTGTCAGGTCTTTGCGTAGCTTCTCAAGGTCGGACTTTTCACGCGCTGCCAGCCCCGGCAGTTTGCCGACCTTGCGTGCGGTGTCGTCCAGGCAGAGCAGGTAGCGACGGACTTCGATACGGCTTTCGGACGGCATGGAATGGTAGTCGGAAACGCCTTTCAAGCGGTCCAGCAGCGCATCGATGGTCGGCTCGGTCTGTTCGGGGTTGCAGGCAGAGCTGGAAGGCAGGTCGCCTTTTTCGGCTTTGCCCATCGCCAGGTATTCACCCAGCGTGTCGCTGTTGCGCTGATAGAACTGGCTCAGGTGCTGGGTCGCGTCGCGCGTGCGTTCGATCTGGTAGGTCGTGCTGTTGAGGTCCAGCACGAACTGGCTCGGAACGATACCGATCAGCACCAGCATGATCAGGCCGATGCCTTTCTGGCCATCATTGGAACCGTGTACGAAGCTGACGGCCATTGCGGAAATCACCAGTACCAGGCGGTTCCAGAACGGCGGATGTTTCTTGTCGTCGAGCTTGCGGCGTTGCTCCGGCGTCTTGTGCATCTTGGACAGCGGTCGCCACCATTTCAGTGCGATCAGCACCAGACCCGCCACGATGAAACCGGCGAGGGGGGAAAACACCAGAGACGCGCCAATGTCGATCGCCTTCTGCCAGTTGACGCCGTCAGCGAGCGGAATGTCGTTGATCAGGGCGTTGGCCAGGCCGACACCAAGGATCGAGCCGATCAACGTATGGGAGCTGGAGGCTGGAATACCGAAATACCAAGTGCCCAGGTTCCATGTGATCGCCGCTGCCAGCAGCGAGAACACCATCGCCAGCCCGTGACCGGTGTTGACGTTGATCAGCAGTTCCACCGGGAGCAGATGGACAATCGCGTAGGCAACGCCGACGCCGCCCAGCAACACGCCGAGAAAATTGAATACACCGGATAGGATGACAGCCAGGTGCGGCGGCATGGCTTTGGTATAAATGACTGTCGCCACCGCGTTTGCAGTGTCATGAAAGCCGTTGATGAACTCGAAGGCCAGGACGAAGGCCAGGGCGAGCAATAGGCTCACAAGCACCCAAGCATCTAGCCCGCTGAATAATTCGATCATGTAGATTTTCTGACCCGGTCTGAAGGGGGCGCGATTATGACAGAAAAAATACGTATCGACTTGCCAGCCTCGACCGGTGTCGCCTGAAACCAAAAAAAAGACGCATGGGCGCCGTCCCATTGGTAAGGCAGACAGGCAATAACACTTCGATTGCGGACCCTGGTAGTGCGGATCAGATCGTCAAGGCTGTTGCAGCCTGACCATCAGGACTCTTGCTTCAAGTCCTCTTCCATTTTCTGCAGTTCCTGTTTGAAAGCCTGATCCCGAAGGCTGGCTCGTTTACGCCAAGGTTTGCGTTCCGGTTCCGGTTGCGCGGCATACGTGGTGATCTCACCGCCATAGACATCCTTGAAACGTTGCTCCTGGCGCTCAAGTTCCGCGCGCAGTTCATCTTTAGTCACTTTATTACCTGTTCAAGTCAAATGAGTTCCGGTGAAAACGCGACGCACGGCAAACAGATTCATCCCGTTACCTGCCCTGAAAAGGATCAAGGGCATATGTGATCGGTACTGGCTGGGATGTCTGAACACCTTGAGGCTGCTCGCGGCTACGGACACCGGAGAAAACGACTGTCGTAGCGACATGTGGTTCAGGGGTAAAACCAACGGGATCTTCGTTGACCGCCGTTTGCACGGGCCCGGTATACGGGGCCTGCACGTTGACGCGACTGCAGCTTGTAAGGCTCGTGGTGCGCACGAGTCACTGCTTAAGATTCAGTCCGCCAATGGAAATGTACTATCGCCAAGAAGTTCGGCTGCGTCAACTATAGTCGTTTGAATAATGTTAAACCCAACTCATTCTGTACGAATGTTCCGAAGTACAGGTGAGTCATGTTTATGACGGAACTTTCATAAAAGAGAATTGACAGGCTCGGACAAAAAACCGCCGCCGGAATTCAGCGAGTCTGATGGACTGACTGTTCAAGGAATAAGAGACGGGGAATTCGGAGGGAATGAATGACGCGTGGTGAGCTCAAGGCGCTGTAATGAAAACGGCCTTGCTTAAAGGGCAAGGCCGCTGCCTTGGACTTCTCAGTGGGTACCTGACCAGTAATTTCCAAGAAGTCACTTAGTGGCAGTCCTAAAGGTATAAGCATATTTACGACGGGTCAATTGCGATTATCGGCCATTGGTTCGATAATCGCACAAACTGAAGCCGGTCAATGTGCTCCTTTGCACTGAAACCGCCGGTTCATAAGGCCTGAAAGGGTGTACAGAGGTTGCGGCAATGAACGACGAACTGCGTAATTCTTTTTCCTCATTGGCTCCGCCTATCGTGGCTTCGCCTGCGAAACGTATCCAGGCGCTGACCGGTGATCCGGATTTCATGACGTCCCTGGCGCGTGGGCTCGCGGTGGTTCATGCGTTTCAAGAGCGTAAACGGCACCTGACCATCGCGCAGATCAGCCACCGTACGGAAATCCCCCGTGCGGCCGTGCGTCGCTGCCTGCATACGCTGATTAAACTGGGCTACGCCACCACCGATGGACGCACCTATTCGTTGCTGCCCAAGGTTCTTACACTGGGCCACGCGTATTTGTCGTCCACACCTTTGGCCATTTCGTCGCAGCCCTACCTGGACCGCATGAGCGACCAATTGCATGAGGCCTGCAACATGGCCACCCTCGAAGGTGACGACATCCTCTATATAGCCAGGTCGGCCACTACTCAGCGGTTGATCTCGGTGGACTTGTCCGTCGGGGGGCGCTTGCCGGCGTATTGCACGTCAATGGGTCGCATTCTGTTGGCGGCGCTTGATGATGTGTCGTTGCATGAGTACCTGGACCACGTTGACCTGCAACCCAAGACCAGTCGCACCATTCGTACCCCCGAAGCATTGCTCGAATGCCTGCAGCAAGTTCGCCAGCAAGGCTGGTGCATTGTTGATCAGGAGCTGGAGCAGGGGCTTCGCTCGATTGCCGTACCGGTCTATGATGCGTCGGGCCAGGTGCTGGCTGCGCTCAATGTCAGCACCAGCGCGGGGCGAGTGGCCCGCAGTGAGCTGGAACAGCGATTTCTGCCAATCATGCTTGATGCAAGCCGTGATCTGAGTACTCAGCTGTTCACGTGAAGCCTTTATAGAGGGTTGATGAATTGGTTCGATTACCGAACGGTTAGTCGATTATCGGATTGTTTGGCGCAGTGCTCAGGCATAACCTCATTTTCATTCCGGCGCAGGTCTTCGCGCTGATCATTGAACATGATGTTGGGTTCGGAGCACCTCATGGCAGACATTCTTTCTCTACGCGATGCGGTGAAGCAACTGGTCAACGATGGCGACACCGTTGCGCTGGAAGGCTTCACCCATTTGATCCCTACGGCCGCTGGCCATGAAATCATTCGTCAGGGCAAAAAAGACCTGACACTGGTGCGCATGACGCCCGACCTCATCTATGACCAGCTGATTGGCGCAGGTTGCGCCAAGCGCCTTATCTTCTCGTGGGGTGGTAACCCTGGCGTCGGTTCGCTGCACCGCTTGCGTGACGCGGTCGAAAAACAATGGCCGCGTGCTATGGAAATCGAAGAGCACAGCCATGCCGACCTGGCCAATGCGTATGTCGCGGGTGCCTCCGGCCTGCCGTTCGCCGTGTTGCGGGCCTATGCCGGCTCCGACTTGCCGAAGGTCAATCCGCTGATCAAAACCGTGACCTGTCCTTTTACCGGTGAAGTACTGGCTGCCGTGCCGTCGGTGCGCCCGGACGTTACGGTTATCCATGCCCAGAAGGCCGACCGCAAGGGTAACGTGTTGCTGTGGGGGATCCTCGGTGCGCAGAAGGAAGCCGCGCTGGCGGCAAAACGCTGCATCGTCACGGTTGAGGAAATCGTTGATGACCTCAACGCCCCGATGAACTCCTGCGTGCTGCCGACCTGGGCCTTGAGTGCGGTGTGCCTGGTGCCTGGCGGCGCTCATCCGTCCTACGCTCACGGCTACTACGAGCGCGACAACCCTTTCTATCAAGCCTGGGACCCGATTGCCCGAGACCGCGAAACCTTCAAGGCCTGGATCGATGAATACATTCATGGCACAGCGGATTTCAGCGAATTCCAGAGCAAGCTGGCTCGCGCTTCGGAGGCAAAATAATGACTTACACCACCAGTGAAATGATGACCGTTGCCGCTGCCCGCCGTTTGCGTAATGGAGCGGTCTGCTTCGTGGGCATCGGCTTGCCCTCCAAGGCGGCAAACCTGGCACGCCTGACCTCTGCACCTGATGTGGTGCTGATCTATGAATCAGGCCCGATCGGTGCCAAACCGACGGTGCTGCCGCTGTCCATCGGCGACGGTGAACTGGCCGAGACCGCTGACACGGTGGTCGCGACCAGTGAGATTTTCCGTTACTGGCTGCAAGGCGGGCGGGTGGACGTCGGTTTTCTAGGCGCGGCTCAAGTCGACCGTTTCGGCAATATCAACACCACCGTGGTCGGCGACTATCACAACCCCAAGGTGCGTCTGCCCGGTGCCGGTGGCGCGCCGGAGATTGCCGGTTCGGCCAAGTCGGTGCTGATTATTCTGAAGCAGTCGGCGCGTTCGTTCGTCAATAAACTCGATTTCATCACCTCGGTCGGCCACGGCGAAGGTGGCGATTCGCGCAAACGTCTGGGCCTGCCGGGGGCGGGACCGGTGGGCATCATCACCGACCTGTGCATCATGGAGCCTGAAGAGGGCAGCAACGAGTTTGTGGTGACCACGCTGCATCCCGGTGTTACACGTGAGCAAGTCATCGCCGCCACCGGTTGGGACATCCGTTTTGCCGACAACGTGGTCTATTCCGAAGCACCTACCGACGTCGAACTGACTGCGCTTCGAGAGCTGGAGGCGCGAACCGCTGCCGCCCACGGTCAGGTCGCAGGAGAAGCGTGATGCGTGACGTATTTATCTGCGATGCGATTCGCACCCCCATCGGCCGCTTTGGCGGTGGCCTGTCTTCGGTGCGTGCCGACGATCTGGCTGCCATCCCGATCAAGGCGCTCATGGAGCGTAACCCGACGGTCAATTGGAACGAAGTTGACGAGGTGTTCCTCGGCTGCGCCAATCAGGCAGGCGAGGACAATCGTAATGTGGCACGCATGGCGGCGCTGCTGGCGGGCTTGCCGACCACCGTTCCGGGCGTGACGCTCAACCGTTTGTGCGCTTCTGGCATGGACGCCATTGGCACCGCTTTCCGGGCCATCGCTACGGGCGAGATGGAGTTGGCGATTGCCGGTGGCGTCGAGTCGATGTCCCGCGCGCCGTTCGTGATGGGCAAGGCCGATGCGGCATTCTCACGCAACATGAAACTGGAAGACACCACCATCGGCTGGCGCTTCATTAACCCGGCCATGAAAGCCCTGTACGGCGTGGATTCTATGCCCGAAACGGGTGACAACGTGGCCATCGATTTTTCTATTTCTCGCGCCGATCAGGACGCTTTCGCCCTGCGCAGCCAGCAACGCGCTGCCGTTGCCTTGGCTGCGGGCTTTTTCGAGGAAGAGATCGTGCCGGTGCGTGTGGCGCACAAGAAAGGCGAAACCGTCGTCGACAAGGACGAACACCCTCGTGCCGACACCAGCCTGGAAACCCTGGCCAGGCTCAAGCCGGTCAACGGGACGGACAAGACGGTCACGGCAGGCAATGCGTCCGGTGTGAATGACGGGGCTGCCGCGCTGATTCTGGCTTCTGCTGAAGCGGTGAAGAAACATGGCCTGACGCCTCGCGCACGGGTTCTCGGCATGGCCAGCGCGGCCGTTGAGCCTCGCGTGATGGGGATCGGGCCGGTGCCTGCGGTGCGCAAGCTGGTCGAGCGTCTGGGGCTGGCGGTGTCCGATTTCGATGTCATCGAACTCAATGAAGCCTTCGCCAGCCAGGGTATCGCGGTGTTGCGTGAGCTGGGTCTTGCTGACGATGCGCCGCAGGTCAATCCCAACGGTGGCGCGATTGCCTTGGGCCATCCGCTGGGCATGAGCGGCGCACGTCTGGTGCTGACGGCGTTGCATCATCTGGAAAAGACCGGCGGTCGCAAAGGTTTGGCGACCATGTGTGTCGGGGTCGGCCAAGGCTTGGCATTGGCCATAGAGCGTCCATAACGCCCCTCTTTTTGCTTTGCTCAACAACCCGGTCCATCGATCTGTCTCCACGAAAAGGCAGTCCGGTGGTCCGGGTTGTTGTGCTTGGGGGCATTGGGGTGTTACAGATTGTGTCTTACGGATAGTTTTGCTTGGGGATAACAATGACCACACCATCGAAAGCACCGCACTACACCGGCGAGGAGCGAAGCAAAAGAATCTTCGCCATTGTCGGTGCCTCCTCCGGGAATCTGGTCGAATGGTTCGACTTTTATATTTATGCCTTCTGTGCGATCTACTTCGCGCCAGCCTTTTTTCCTTCCGACGATCCGACCGTTCAGTTGCTCAATACCGCAGGCGTGTTCGCTGCCGGTTTTCTGATGCGGCCGATTGGCGGCTGGCTGTTCGGACGGGTGGCGGACAAGCATGGCCGCAAGAATTCCATGCTGATCTCGGTGACCATGATGTGCGCCGGGTCGTTGATCATTGCGTGCCTGCCGACCTATGCGTCGATTGGCGCCTGGGCACCGGCACTGCTGCTGATGGCGCGCCTGCTTCAGGGCTTGTCGGTGGGCGGGGAGTACGGCACCACGGCCACGTACATGAGCGAAGTGGCCTTGCGTGGGCAGCGTGGCTTCTACGCCTCGTTCCAGTACGTAACCCTGATTGGCGGTCAGTTGCTGGCTGTACTGACTGTGGTCATCCTTCAGCAATTTCTGACCACTGAAGAGCTGCGTGACTACGGCTGGCGTATCCCGTTCGTCATCGGCGCGGCGGCAGCGGTCATTGCCTTGCTGCTGCGCCGCACCTTGAACGAAACCACAACGGCTGAAAGCCGCCAGGACAAGGACGCGGGCAGCATAGCGGCGCTGTTCAAACACCATAAGGCTGCGTTCATCACCGTATTGGGCTACACCGCAGGTGGCTCGTTGATCTTCTACACCTTCACCACGTATATGCAGAAATACCTGGTCAATACCGGCGGTATGGAGGCCAAGACGGCCAGCTACATTATGACCGGCGCACTGTTTCTGTACATGTGCATGCAGCCGTTCTTCGGCATGCTGGCCGACCGGATCGGCCGACGTAACTCGATGCTGTGGTTCGGCGCGCTGGGTACGCTGTGTACGGTGCCGATTCTGATGACCCTGAAAACCAACACCAATCCGTTCATGGCGTTTGTGCTGATCACGCTGGCGCTGGCCATCGTCAGCTTCTACACCTCGATCAGCGGGCTGGTGAAGGCCGAGATGTTTCCACCGCAGGTGCGCGCCCTTGGCGTCGGTCTGGCGTATGCGGTGGCCAATGCGGCCTTTGGTGGTTCGGCCGAATTCGTCGCCTTGAAGCTCAAAAGTGCAGGGATGGAAAACAGTTTTTATTGGTACGTGACGGCCATGATGGCGGTGGCGTTCCTGTTCAGCCTGCGCCTGCCCAAACAGCCCGCTTACCTGCACCACGATCAGTGATCGCGGGGGAGAACGCATAAAAAAACCCACCGAATTCGGTGGGTTTTTTATTGGGCGTTGATCAGAGCAACAGCATCAGAACAGCTGGATCGACGGCTTCTCTTTGTCGATCGTTGCGGTCTGACCGGTCTTCTCGTACCAGCCGCCGCCGAGTGCCTTGTACAGATTGACCTCGCTGGTCAGCTGCGCAAGACGATCGGTGATCAGTGTTTGCTGCGCGCTGAACAGCGAGCGCTGGGCGTCGAGGAACGTCAGGTTGCTGTCGATCCCGATGCGGTAGCGACGTTCGGCCAGACGGTAGTAGTCCTGGTTGGCGGTGACAAAGTCACGCTGCGCCTGGAGCTGTTCGTCGTAGGTCTTGCGCGAGGCCAGGCCGTCGGACACTTCCTGGAAGGCGGTCTGAATCGCTTTCTCGTAATTGGCGACGCTGATTTCTTTCTGGATTTTGGAGTAATCCAGGCTGGCGCGCAGGCTGCCGGCGTTGAAGATCGGGATGTTGATGCTCGGCTGGAACAGCCAAGTGCCCGAGCCGCCCTTGAACAGGCCGGACAGTTCGGTGCTGCCGGTGCCTGCGCTCGCCGTCAGGCTGATGCTCGGGAAAAACGCAGCACGTGCGGCACCGATGTTGGCGTTGGCTGCCTTGAGCTGGTGCTCGGCTTCCAGAATGTCCGGACGACGTTGCAGCAGGTCCGACGGCAAGCCTGCCGGCATTTCGGTCAGCATGTCGGAGTCGAGCAACTGGCTGGCTGGCAGGTTGTCAGGCAAGCCGGTGCCCAACAACAGCACCAGGTTGTTCTGGTCCTGTGCGACCAGACGCTGGTACTGGGCCAGACGGGCGCGAGCGCTTTCGACGGCCGTGCGCGACTGGCTCAGGTCCAGTGCCGAAGAAACACCGACTTCGTTGCTGCGCGAGGTCAGGCGGAAACTTTCTTCGTAGGTCTTGAGGGTGTCTTGCGTCAGCTTGAGCAGTTCTTTGTCCGCCTGCCAGGTCAGGTAGGCGTTGGCGACGTTGGCCACCAGACTGATCTGGGTGCTACGACGCGCCTCTTCGCTGGCGAAGTAGGTTTCCAACGCCTGCTGGCTGAGGCTGCGAACACGACCGAAGAGGTCCAGCTCATAGGCGCTGACGCCCAGCGTGGCCGAATAGCTGCTGGTGATGGCCGACTGGCCGGTCTGCGTCTGGTCGCCCGGCACACGCTGACGGCTGCCGTTGCCGTTTGCCGAAACGGCAGGCAACAGGTCGGCACGCTGGATGCGGTACTGCGCGCGGTAGGCGTCGATGTTCAGGGCCGCAACGCGCAGGTCACGGTTATTGACCAGCGCGGTCTGGATCAGACGCTGCAGCGCCGGATCACGGAAGAACTCGCGCCAGCCCTGTTCGGCGGCAGCCATTTTGGCCGCTTCGGCCGGCGAGTACGCCGGACCTTGCGGGTATTGAGCGGCAACCGGAGCTTCGGGCTGCTTGTACTCGGGGATCAGAGAGCAGCCGCCGAGAATGAACGCGGTAACTGCTAGAGAGATCAGGGACTTGCTCATTGGCCAGCCTCGGTATGTTTGACTTGTGGCTTGTTTGATTTGTCTTTGCCTTTGAACACCGACGACACGGCGACGTAGAACATAGGCACCCAGAAGATCGCCAGGATCGTTGCGGTGATCATACCGCCGATAACGCCTGTACCGATGGCGTGCTGGCTGCCCGAACCGGCGCCGCTGGAAATGGCCAGCGGAACCACGCCCAGGATGAACGCCATCGAGGTCATGATGATGGGGCGCAAGCGCATCCGGCAAGCTTCCATCGCCGACTCGACCAGCGATTTACCCTGCTCATGCAGTTCCTTGGCGAACTCGACGATCAGAATGGCGTTTTTCGCCGCCAGACCCACCGTCACCAGCAGGCCCACCTGGAAGAACACGTCATTGGACAGTCCACGCAGACTGGTTGCCATCAAGGCACCGATTACACCCAGCGGTACGACCAGAATGACCGCAATCGGAATCGACCAGCTCTCGTAAAGCGCTGCCAGGCAGAGGAATACCACCAGCAAGGACAGTGCGTACAAGGCTGGCGCCTGAGAACCGGACAGGCGTTCTTCGAACGAGAGGCCGGTAAACGAGTAGCCAATCCCTGCCGGCAGTTTCCCGGCAATGGCTTCAACTTCCGCCATGGCCTGTCCGGAACTGTAGCCCGGAGCAGGCGTACCCAGCACTTCCATCGCTGCTACGCCGTTATAGCGCGACAGCTTGGGCGAACCGTAGATCCACTCGCCGCTGGCAATGGCCGACAGGGGTACCATCGTGCCGCTGTCGTTGCGCACGAACCATTTCTGAAGGTCTTCAGGGGTCATGCGGCTGAACGCTTCGCCCTGCACGTACACTTTCTTCACCCGACCACGGTCGATGAAGTCGTTGACGTAGCTACCGCCCAGCGCGATGGATAGCGTCTGGTTGATGTTGGCCAAGGTAATGCCCAACGCACTGGCCTTCTCGTCGTCCACGGTGAGCTGATACTGCGGCTCGTCGTTCAGACCGTTGGGGCGCACGCCTGCCAGGATCTTGCTCTGTGCTGCCATGCCCAGGAACTGGTTACGGGCATCCAGCAGTTTCTGGTGGCCGACACCGCCCTGGTCTTGCAGGTAAACGTCGAAGCCGGTGGCGTTACCCAGCTCCAGCACCGACGGTGGGACGACCGCGAAGACCATTGCGTCCCGGAAGCTGGCGAAGTGTGCCTGCGCCCGTTCGGCGATCTTGAACACGGTGGTTTCAGCATCGCGCTCGTCCCACGGTTTGAGCATCACGAAGGCCAGGCCCGAACTTTGGCCGCGACCGGCGAAGTTGAAACCGTTGACGCTGAACACCGAGTTGACGCCCTTGCCTTCACCGTTCTCTTTATCGAGCAGGAAGTCGCGCATGTCATCGATGACTTTCTGGGTACGTTCTGCCGACGAACCCGCCGGTGTCTGGACCTGGGCAAAAATCACACCCTGGTCTTCTTCAGGCAGAAACGCCGCCGGGATACGGGTGAACAGCCAGATCATGCCCGCGAAGATGATCAGGTACACGACGAAGGCCGGCAACTTGTGAGTCACCATGCGCTTCACGCCGTTTTCGTAGCTGACGACGCTGCGGTCGAAGGTCCGGTTGAACCAGCCGAAGAAGCCGCGCTTGGGTTGGCCGTGCTTCTCCGGATCGATAGGTTTGAGCATGGTGGCGCACAGCGCCGGGGTGAAGATCAGGGCCACGAGCACCGAGAGGGCCATCGCCGAAACGATGGTGATCGAGAACTGTTTGTAGATCACCCCCGTGGAGCCGCCGAAGAACGCCATCGGCAGCAGAACCGCCGACAGCACCATCGCGATGCCGACGAGCGCACCCTGGATCTGGTCCATTGATTTCTGCGTGGCCTCCTTGGGAGACAAATGCTCCTCGGCCATCACCCGTTCGACGTTCTCCACCACCACGATGGCATCGTCCACCAGAAGCCCGATGGCCAGAATCATGCCGAACATGGTCAGGGTGTTGATGGTGAAGCCAAAGGCGGCCAGGATCCCGAACGTACCCAGCAGTACCACCGGCACGGTCATCGTGGTGATGATCGTTGCGCGCAGGTTTTGCAGGAACAGGTACATCACCAGGAACACCAGCACGATGGCTTCGATCAGGGTGTGAACCACGCCGCTGATGGATTCCGTGACGGTCGGCGTGGTGTCATACGGGTAAACAACCTTCATGCCCGGCGGGAAGAAGGGCTCGAGCTCGCTGATGGTGGCGCGAATCGCTTTGGCGGTGTCGAGGGCGTTGGCACCCGATGCCAGCTTGATCGCCATACCGGAAGCCGGTTTGCCGTTGAACTGTGCGTCGATGCTGTAGTTCTGACCGCCCAGTTCGATACGCGCGACATCCTTGAGACGAACCTGCGAACCGTCGGTGTTGACCTTCAGAAAAATGTTGCCGAACTGTTCGGCGGTCTGCAGACGGGTCTTGCCGATGATGGTGGCGTTCAACTGAGTGCCGGGCAGCGCAGGCAGGCCACCCAACTGACCGGTAGCGATCTGCACGTTCTGCGCACTGACCGCATTGGTTACATCCACAGGCGTCAACTGGAAGTTGTTGAGCTTGGCCGGGTCCAGCCAGATGCGCATCGCATACTGCGAACCGAACACCTGGAAGTCACCCACACCGGAAGTCCGCGAGATCGGGTCCTGAATGTTGGAAACGATGTAGTTGGACAAGTCTTCGCGGGTCAGGGAGCCATCTTCAGCGACGAGACCGATCACCAGCAGGAAGTTCTTCACCGACTTGGTCACGCGCAGGCCCTGCTGCTGCACTTCTTGCGGCAGCAGTGGGGTGGCCAGGTTCAGCTTGTTCTGAACCTGTACCTGAGCGGTGTCCGGGTTGGTGCCCTGATTGAAGGTCACCGTGATGGTCATGCTGCCATCGGAGTTGCTGTCCGAAGAAACATAACGCAGGTTGTCGATACCATTGAGCTGCTGCTCGATGATCTGCACCACGGTGTCCTGCACGGTCTGTGCGGACGCACCTGGGTAGGTGACCTGGATATCGATGGCCGTTGGTGCGATGGCCGGGTATTGGTTGATCGGCAGCTTCATGATCGAAAGCGTGCCAACCAGCATGATCACCAGGGCTAATACCCAAGCGAAGATGGGGCGGTCAATAAAGAATCTGGACATCTATCACTCACCTTTGCCAGTGGCAGCAGGGGCAGCATTGGCAGACTGGTCAGCGTTGAGGTTGGTTGCTTCCTTGACCTTCACTTCAGCGCCTGGTTTTACGTATTGCAGGCCTTCGGTGATCACCCGATCACCCTCGACCAGACCTTTTTCGATCAGCCAGTAGGCACCGGCGGTTCGGCTGGTGACTAACTCACGCTGTTCCACCTTGTTGTCCTTGTTCACCACCAGAGCGGTCGGCGTACCTTTCAGGTCGCGGGTCACGCCTTGCTGCGGAGCAAGAATGGCCTTGCTGCTGACACCCGCCTGCAGCTTGGCGTGAACGAACATGCCGGGCAGCAGAACGTGATCAGGGTTGGGGAACACAGCGCGCAGCGTCACCGAACCGGTGGCCTGATCGACCGAGACTTCGGAAAACTCCAGCTTGCCTTGCTGTGCATAATCACTGCCGTCTTCCAGGGTCAGCTTGACCGAAGCCGAGTTGTCGCCCGACTTCTGCAGCCTGCCGCTGGCCAGATCGGCACGCAGCTTGAGCATGTCTGCCGAAGACTGATTGACGTCAACGTAGATCGGGTCAAGTTGCTGGATAGTGGCCATTGCGTTGGTCTGGCCGTTGCTGACCAGCGCACCTTCGGTGACAGCGGAACGACCGATACGGCCGGAGATCGGCGCGAGCACCTTGGTAAACCGCAGGTTGATCTGAGCGGTTTGCAAGGTGGCCTGAGCTTCCTGGGTCGACGCCAGCGCAGTGTCGTACTCCTGGCGGCTGACAGCTTGCTCGTTGACCAATTGCTTGTAACGGTCGGACATCGACTTGGCCGACTGCAGGGTCGCCTTGGCGCTGTTGACGTTCGCGTCATAAATAGACGGGTCGATCTGGTACAGCTGCTGGCCGGCCTTTACATCGCCGCCTTCGGTGAACAGGCGCTTGAGAATGATGCCGTTGACCTGCGGCCGGACTTCCGCCACGCGGAACGCGGTTGTCCTGCCCGGCAGCTCGGTGGTCAGCGTGTAGGGCTGGGCTTTGAGCGTGACGACGCCCACCTCAGGTTTCTGCGGAGGCGGGGCCTCCTGCTCCTTCTTGCCACAACCGCTAAGCAGGGTTGCCAGGGCGACGGCAGTGACCAGGACGGTAACAGCTGGCTTGAATTGCATGAAGATCCTCGGGGGCAGGAGCCTGTTCGTTCAACGGAGAGTTGAAATGTTAAAAAATATTTCGGCTAGATAAGTAGCATGCTAAGGAATATACTTACATTCATGGCTGTTTGTAAATACCTTCCCTTCGCAATGATTCGTAGCGAAGGGGGTCATCAGCGGGTTCGGGACAAGGCGATACAAATGCCGCCCGGTTGTGACTTCAGGCATCGCGCTACGCGGATGGCTGAGGTGAATTTTTTGAGGTTGATTGCCATGGTTCGTCGCACCAAAGAGGAAGCTCAGATCACTCGCAGCCAGATACTGGAGGCTGCCGAGCAGGCCTTTTATGAGCGCGGGGTTGCCCGTACAACGCTGGCCGACATCGCGACCCTGGCGGGTGTGACGCGGGGAGCGATCTACTGGCACTTCAATAACAAGGCCGATCTGGTGCAGGCGATGCTGGACAGCCTTCAGGAACCGCTCGACGAAATGTCGCAAGCCAGCCGGGATGAAGATGAAGAGGATCCGCTGGGGTGCATGAAGAGTCTGCTGGTTCATTTGTTTCATGAGCTCGCACTTGACCCGAAAACCCGTCGCATCAATGAAATCCTTTTTCACAAGTGCGAGTTTACGGACGAGATGTGTGATTTCCGTCGTCAACGCCAAGAGAACGCCGTCCAGTGCCACGAGCGCATCCAGTTGGGGTTGAGTAATGCCGTGCGTCGGGGCCAGTTGCCAGCAGGTCTGGATACGGGGCGCGCAGCGGTCGCTCTGTTTTCCTACATCAATGGCATCATCTACCAGTGGCTGCTGGTGCCCGACAGCTATTCACTGCCGTCGGAGTCCGAGCAGTTGGTGGAAGTCTGCATGGATATGTTGCGTTTCAGCCCATCGCTGTTGAAAGCGCAGCATGCCGTCTAGCGAAGTGACTGAATATAACGCTGTGAGGGTGCGAATGGGCACCCTTGGATTTCAATTAATCCTGGTAAACAAAAAAGTTTACCGTTTGCTGACGTTTGTCCATGTGTAGGCGCGCTTGAAACAGCGTTTTAAGGCATGGGATGCCCGTGGTTTGTAGGACATCGGTAGGACATTTCCTGAAACATGTAGCTGATTTCCCAAACTAAATTCCGTGTATTGCTCCGTCTCGAAACTCCCTTCACTCTTCGTCCCTCAATCAACAGGGTGAGAGGGAAGTTGCATGTTCAGGCGAACGCTTGCGCCTATCTGTTCTGAAAACAACGTCAGCCGCGCAAAAGGCCGCAAGGCAGGGGATTGTCTTCCCGGATGCTGTCGCTGTTCATCAAACAGGGTGGTAAGTTCGGGCAGTTTCGACTGTCAGCGCTCGCTCACCCTAAGTCTCAGCTATCACTGGAGGGAAGGGTGATGTCAGACACGGTAGCTGATTGGATGACGCCGCTGACAAAACTGTCACGGCAGGCCGAGCGCATCGCTGTCGATTCAGGATTGGGCACGCCCGTCGTCCGCCTCGGGCTCATCACCACGTTGTACTTCAGAAAAGGCCATACGCAGGATTTGAAACAGCGAGTGGAGGCCTGTTTTGTAAGGTTCTACGACGCCTTCAAACCCGTGCTCAAGTGGCAGCTCTACAAACGCATGCGTCGTCTGACCTCGTCGGGCTTCGCGGCGTGCCGACGTCAGGTGTTGCAGAGTTCGCCGGACGATCAGTTTGTCTGGTCGATTGCCAGCGCGACCCAGGCCGAAGTCGCCGACTACAGCCTCTTTGTCATGAACACATCGGAGGGCCAGGCGGACAACGACCTTTCCTGCCTGAAAATGGTGCTGCCCTGGTCGTACCTGACCGAGCCCGACGGTTTGCAAAACTATGAAGCGTGGATCCGTTACTTGAGCAACGAAGTCCAGGCGGAGCACGGGTTTGGTGGGCTGGCCTGCATTCTCCCTTGTGACGGGCATCAATACTTGCCCTGGGAATACCGGCTGGCTCAACAGTATGTCGGGTTGATGGTCGACCCCGGCCCTCATATAGAAAGCCTGCGTTTGCTGGACCGGATCAAGGGCGTGGGCTGGTACACCGTTCTGGGCGAATCGTTTGTCAGGCGACTGGGCAGCAGTGACAGGCTGCGCGCTCAGTTGAGCGGGCACAGCGACATCGTTTTTCATGCCTACAGTGCCGGCTTGATGATTCGCGCGGGCAGGTTGCCGGAGCTGGGTGATCCAGGTCGGCCTGCGCCCGCCTCCTATATGGCGGTCAACAAAGTGATCAAGCCCGTCCGGTTGCAGGACACGGGCAATCTCCATCCTTATCTGGTGCCGGGCCTTGGGTTCAACGAGCACACTACCGCGCAGTGGTTTTCCCGCTTCGACGAAAAATCCCCCCAGCCGGTCGATGCCGGGCGTGCCTGTCCACGGGCCGGTTATTGGTTCAGTAACGCGCGTGCCCGTTCTCGCCGGTTTTTCAATGAAAGCGAGATCATGCCCGCGTTCGAACATATAAAGGACAAGAAGACCCAGTGGTTCTGGGCGGCTGAAGCGCAGTAACTGCTACTGCGCTTTTTGCTCGGCGGCCTGTTCACGGCCGCGCAGAAGGTTGTTGGGCATTGCCCACGCAGCAGCGATACCCAGCAATGAGATGGCGGCACTGATCATCAGCAGATGCCTGAACGTCATGGCCAGTTCGGCGCGCAAGGTATCCAACGCCGGTCCGGTGGCAGCGTTCAGGCTGTCAAGCAGCACATTGCCAGAAGCGCCTTCATGACCTATTGCGCCTGCTTCCAGTTGGCCTACACCGGTGTGTTGCAGCATGGCCAGCAGCAGCGCCGACATCAGTGCCACGCCGACAGCACCGCCCAGTGAGCGGAACAGATTGGTGGTGCTGGTGGCCACGCCCATGTCTTTGACGTTGACCGAGTTCTGTGTCCCGACCAGCGACGTTGGAAACTGCATGCCCGTGGCGATACCGGTCAGAATCATGAACAGGCTCATCAATACGATTGACTGCGGCGGCGTGAAGGCCATGCCCAAAATGGCGATGGGCATGAGCACGGCGCCCGTTGCGATCAACGGTTTGTAGCGCCCGGTCGATGCCGTGCGCCGCCCTGCGAAATAGGCGCCCATCGGCATGCCCATTGCCAAGGGAAGCAGGTGCAGCGCGGCGCTGTCCGCACCGCCGCCGGTCACGGTCTGATAGCGCAGCGGCATCAGGACAATCAGTGAGATGGCCTGGAAACTGGTGAAAAATACCGTACACCAGCAGAGCACTGCACTGCGGTTGGCGAACAGGTGCATGGGCAATAGAGGCTCGGCTGCACGGCGCTCATACCAGACGAACACCCCCAGCGTTAGCAAGGCCACGCCCAACAGGGCCTGCACCTGCACCTCATCCAGACCATGCCCCTGGCCGATTTCCGTGATGCCTAGGAGCAGCGCAGTCAGGCCAATGATCATCAACACCGTACCCAGGTAGTCGATGATCGGTTTGCGTTGTGGAACGGGCAGCCCTTTCAGCGTTTTCCACGCCACCACCCACGCGGCGACGCCCAGCGGCAGATTGATCAAAAACACCCAGCGCCACGACAGGTATTCGGTCATCAAGCCACCCAGTACAGGTCCTGCGACACTGGCAACGGCGTACATGCTGCTGAAATAGCCCTGATAACGGCCTCGCTCACGGGGTGGGACGATGTCGGCAACGATTGCCTGACTGACCGACACCATGCCCCCCGCGCCGATGCCCTGCAGTACGCGCGCCAGTACCAGTTGCTCCATGCTCTGGGCCAGGCCGCAAAACAGCGAGGCGAGGGTAAACAGGCCAAGGCCGAACAGCATCAGTTTGCGTCGCCCGTACAAATCGCCCAGCTTGCCGTAGATCGGGACCGCCACAGTCAGCGAAACCATATAGGCAGAGATCACCCATGCCAGCAGGTCAATGTCCTTGAACTGGGCGGAAATGGCGGGCATCGAAACGGCGACGATGGTCTGGTCAAGTGCGCTGAGCAGCACAGCCATCATCAACGCAAACAGAATGCTGCGGATCGCGGGAGGGGTAAGCGTAAGACTGGTCAAGGCGGAACCTGATGGCAGTGTTGACCCGCTGCAAACGAGGCGGGAGAAGTCAGGCCAGTCTAATCCGATAGGGGGCTAATCGATAGCGCCCTTTGTTTCATCCGCGACGAAATGCGCGACGCGTGAGCGTCATCGCAACGCGCTGAAGGTTGAATTGGTAGGCACGCAATGGCCGAAGCTGCAGCTGACGACAGCGGGAGCCTGGCGCGCCAGCTCGATGCGCCAGGCACCTGCGGCGTAGACACCGAGCACAGCGATAACACCCACTGCCACCATGCATTTTCTTGTTATTGAGTTCATGTTGCACTCCTCACTTCAGTTGCAAAGCAATTTGAAAGAGCTAAATGGAGTGTAGGACAGGATCGTGGGGTGTACAGCAACGCGCAGGCGATACACGGCCAGGCGGACGGGCTAAAATGCGCGTTTTATCCGACAGGCAGGTTCAAGACTGATGGCGCGCAAAGAATACGAAGAGTTCGAAGCGGTTTCTGCAGTGATTCCGGGGGAAGAAGGCTACCGTGCGGCGATTGCAGTCAAAGCGCGAGCCGGTGGTGCGCCGCGCTTTCATGCGGTTCTGCCGGGCCAGACATTCAAGACTGCTCACGACGCCGACCTGGCTGCAACCGCAGAGCTTGAGCGGCTGGCCAGCGTCGATGCCGAGGGTGAACTGGTCTGGTGAAAACCGTGATCAGGCGCCGGGTCTGAACATCTTGAACAGTGCTTCCGGACCCAGCTGGAAGTAATCCGCAGGCCCGCCGCCGCGCAGGATGGGTTCGGCGGCAGCGGTGTCATACACGCCGTCCTTGAGAAGTGACTTGGCAATGTGTACCGCAACCACTTCGCCGAGAATCAGCCAGCTCGGCACCAGCTCCTTGTCGGCGCGTTGCAACTGGACGATCTGCGTGACTTTGCACTCGAACGACACCGGCGTTTCCAGCACGCGTGGAACGGCAACGATTTGCGAAGCCAGCGGCGTCAGGTTGGCCAGTTCGAATTCACTGACATCTGCACCCACCGGCGCGCAGGTCTGGTTCATCGCTTCTGCCAGAGAGCGGGTCGCCAGATTCCACACGAACTCGCCCGTCTGCTCGATGTTGTTGAGGCTGTCTTTGCGCCCGACGCTGCAAAAGCCAATGATCGGCGGCACGTAATTGAAAGCGTTGAAGAAGCTATAAGGTGCCAGATTCAGCTTGCCATTGGCGTCCTGGGAAGAAATCCAGCCGATGGGGCGGGGCCCGACGATCGCGTTGAACGGGTCATGAGGCAGGCCATGACCTTTGGAAGGTTCGTAGGAGTGAATAGCGTCTGACATGCTTATTCCTTATCGGCTTATAAAAGAAGATTGACAGCATAGTGCTGCGCTTTGAAAACGGATGCCAGCCCTCAGACACTGAAAAGCCCGGCGTGTGCCGGGCTTTGGGGATGTTGTGAAGCGGTCGCTTAACCCAGACGGTTAGCGCCTACGTGATCTGCACCGTCGGCGGCCAGGCGGTTTGCACCCACATGGTCAGCGCCATCGGCAGCTTGACGGTTGGCACCTACGCGATCTGCACCATCGGATGCGAGACGATTTGCACCTACGTGGTCAGCGCCATCTGCAGCCTGACGGTTTGGGCCGACACGATCAGCACCGTCAGCAGCTACACGGATCGAACCGACGTTGGTGTGCTTGGTGCCGCCTTCAGCAACGATAGTTGCCTGGGACAGGTCACTTGTGGTGATGGCTGGAAGTGCGAAAGCGCTCGAAGCCAGAACAGAGAAAGCGAGGCCGAAGATCAGTTTGGTGGTTTTCATGAGTGTGTCTCCAATGTTGTCGGGTGAGTTGTCATCCCGGTATGGAGGCAATGCTACGCGCCGGCGGATTATTAAGAAGTTAATCGGATTGCTAGCGATCATCGCTGAAAATGATAGTAAGTCGCGACGCGCTGTTTTCGGGCCTTGCAGGTCAATGCGCATCATTGAGGTGCAATTTATGAAAAGTCTTGTAATAAAGCCTCTTGACAAAATTTAATGATATAAAATTCATAGGCTTGGGCTCGGATTTCGCTGAAAAACCGCACCGGCTTGAAACACTTGGTCACATCGAACCGTCCATGTTTACTGCTTTATTTGCGCTCATAAAAAAGGGCAGCCCCAGTAACTGACTGCCCTTTATCACTGCAACGCGAGATCAGTCGGTTTCGATTCGCGAGTGCTTGCGGGTGTCTTTCATGAAGACATACACCAGCAGCGAGCACGCGATACAGGCCGTGACGTACCAGTAATAACCGGTTTCCATACCAATGCTCTTGAACCACAGCGCGATGTATTCAGCCGTGCCGCCAAAAATCGATACGGTCAATGCATACGGCAGGCCTACGCCCAGCGCACGAATTTCAGTCGGGAACAGTTCGGCTTTTACCACGGCGTTGATCGAGGTGTAGCCGCTGACGATGATCAGTGCTGCCATGATCAGGAAGAACGCGCCCCACCAGGTCTGAATGGTGTGCAGGGTGGTGAGGATTGGCACGGTACACAAGGTGCCCAGTAAGCCGAACGCGATCAGGATCGGACGCCTGCCAACCTTGTCGGACAGCGCACCGATGACCGGTTGCAGCACCATGAACAGGAACAGCGTCGCGGCTGAAATGGTGGTCGAGTCGGTGATACTCATGCCGACGGTGTTCACCAGGTACTTCTGCATATAGGTGGTATAGGTATAAAAAGCCAGCGTGCCGCCCATCGTCAGACCGACCACGGTCATCAGTTCCTTGGGATGACGCATCAGCGTCCGCATCAGGCTTTCCTTGGCTTTTTCCTTTTTCTTACGCGTGAAGGACTCGGTTTCTTCCATGCCGCGCCGCAGAAACAGCGCCACCACGGCACACAGCGCACCGATCACGAACGGGATACGCCAGCCCCACGCATACAACTGCTCGGTAGTCAGGGTCTGTTGCAGCACGATCAGCACACCCAGCGCGATGAGCTGGCCGGAAATCAGCGTGACGTACTGGAAGCTGGAAAAGAAGCCGCGACGCTCTTTGGTCGCCATTTCACTGAGGTAAGTGGCCGATGTGCCGTACTCGCCACCAACCGACAGACCCTGCAACAAACGCGCGAACACCAGCAGGATCGGTGCGCCGACGCCGATGCTTTCGTAACCGGGCGTAAGGGCGATGATCAACGAACCAAAGCACATCAGCAGCACCGAGGCCATCAGCGCCGCCTTGCGCCCTTTGTAGTCAGCGTACAGGCCCATCAGCCAGCCGCCGATCGGACGCATCAGAAAGCCGACGGCAAAGATTGCAGCCGTGTTGAGCAGTTGGGCAGTGGTGTCGCCCTTGGGGAAGAAGGCTTTGGCGAAGTACAGCGAGAAGGCGGCGTAGACGTACCAGTCATACCACTCGACCATGTTGCCGACCGAGCCACTGAAAATGGATTTGAGACGACTCGAAGTGGTTTTCGGAGCAGCCGTAGCGCCCGCCGACCCCTCCGGTAGGGAGTTGGAAATTTCCATGGTGATCCTTTTATTCATTATTTTTGGAAGAGGCATTCAATGCCTTGACCAGTTCCATAGCAGGAGCTGTGCCACACCAGAGAGGCTTGTTTTAGAGGGGGGCTGAACAATAGATGAGCGAAAAACCGCTCATTCGTCCTTGTTGAATGAGCGGAAAACCGCCGATGGCAGGGTGCGAGGCTGTGCCCGGTTTACGAAACAGCGTTCATTAAAGCGCTCATTTGTCGAGTGCCCCGCTGCGCGATGCCGCCTTGTGCAGAAGCGTGGCCAGGTCCTCCAGCGCATAGGGTTTTTGCAGCAGATCGAAGCGATGCGTGTCGTCCTGTGCGAACTGGGCGAACTCAGTGCTGTAGCCGGTCGTCAACACCACCGGCATCCACGGGTATCGCGCTTCGATCTCGGCGTACAGCTCAAGCCCGCTCATGCCCGGCATGGCAATGTCCGAAAACACCACATGGAAACTTTCAGGGTTGCCGGAAAGCTCTTGCAGCGCCTCGCTGGCGCTTGAGACCCAGACCACTTGAAACCCCAACTGCTCAAGCATGGGACGGGTGTAGGTACCGATGTCCTGATTGTCTTCGACCATCAGCACGCACAGGCCAGGCAGCGTGTTCAGCGTGGGGTTTTCGTTTTCGGGAACGATCTCATGACTCTGCGAACTGGGCAGGCACAGCGTGAAGCGGCTACCACTGCCCAGTTCGCTTTCCACTAGCACTTCACCCCCAGACTGCTTGGCGAAACCGAAGACCTGCGACAGCCCCAGGCCTGTACCCTGGCCCACGCTTTTGGTGGTGTAGAACGGTTCGAAAATAAGTGCGAGTTTGTCCTGCGCGATGCCCGAGCCGGTATCGGTCAGCGACACCGTCACATAATTACCTTCGCTCAGCGAGGGGGCCAGCTCGCTGGAGGGGCAGTCCGAGCGTTCGACCTTGATGGTCAAACGACCTGAACCGGACATCGCATCGCGTGCGTTAACCACCATGTTGACCAGCGCTGTGTCGAACTGGCTGCCGTCGGCAAAGATGAAGCAAGGTTCGGCAGGCACATCGATCTCTACCTGAATGCGCGATCCGGTCAAGGTGTCCATCATCTCCCCGATGCGAGCAACGCTTTTGCCGACATCGAACACTTCCGGCTGCAAGGCCTGGCGACGCGCGAAGGCCAGCAACTGACCGGTAAGGCGGGCAGCGCGGTCCACGGTGCTGGAGATGGCCTCGACATATTTCACGCGACGCGCTTCGTCCAGGTCTGCGGGCTTGAGCAGGTCGCTGCAAGAGCGGATTACGGTCAGCAGGTTGTTGAAGTCATGGGCCACCCCGCCAGTGAGTTGGCCAATGGCTTCCAGTTTCTGTGCCTGATGAAGCGCATCCTGGGAAAGCTTCAACGCCTGGTTGGCCTCTTCTTCGGCCTGAATGTCGCGGCCTACGGCGTGGATGAACTGCTGGTCGGGCACCGCCGTCCAGGCAATTGTCCGGTACGAGCCATCGGCATGGCGGTATCGGTTCTTGAAATGCGGAATGTTCTGGCCGCTCTCCAACCCGCTCATGGCGGCGAGTGTGCTGTCCAGGTCATCGGGGTGTACCAGCGTCAGGAATTGACTGTCGACAAGCTCTTGCTCGGACCAGCCCAACGCCTGCGTCCATGCCGGATTGACGGCATTGATGATCCCGTCGAACTCCGCCACCAGCATCAGGTCGGTCGAGAGTCGCCAGATACGGTCGCGGTCGCGGGTGCGCTCGACGACGCGTTGTTCGAGCGATTCGTTGAGTGTCTTGAGTGCGTCTTCCGCGTCGCGCAGCTGCGTCATGTCGCGGGAGACGCAAAGGATCTTCTCCGGCTTGCCGTCTTTGCCGAAGATCGGGCTGACCTGTACGTGCCACCATTTGACGGTGCCCGCCATCGTTTGCGCCGAACCCATGAAGCTGGCGCTCTTACCTGCCCGGGCGGCCTCAACGGCGGCGATGGCCTCCAGATTGCCGTTGTCCTGCCAGAAGTCCGGCCACGGACAGCCACGAATCGCGTTGAAGTCGCTGACCTCCATGATGCGCTGGCCGCCTTCGCTCATGAAGGTCAGGCGCGAGTCCAGATCCAGTACCTTGATGCAGTCGTTGATGCTCGACAGCACTCGGTCAGTGAAGGCTTCGTTTTCGTTTTGTCTGGCCTGAGCCAGCACGTGCGCTGTGGTTTCGTTGACCCGGCAGAAAACACCGTCGATTACGCCCGTATCGCCGAACAACGGCGAATAGGACAGCGACCACCAAGTCAGCTGGGGTTTGCCGTCACGAATCACCGTGCGCTGAATATCGTCGGACCGACAGCTTTGCCCGGTCTTCGCCTGTTCGGCCAGATGCCGCACGTCTTCCCACGCATCACCCCAGACCGAGGCGATTGGCTGCCCTTGCGCCTGGCTGGCTGCGATCGGTAGCACGGCGCAATAGGCGTCATTGAAGAACAGCGTGAACTCAGGCCCCCACAGCAGGTACATGCTGTCCGGACAACTGAGCATCAGGTTCATCGAGGACAACAAGGCAGATGGCCAATTGTCCTTGGTCCCAAGAGCAGACGTCGACCAGTCTGTCTCTCGGATAAGCCGACCCATTTCACCGCCACCCAGAGGGAGGTCGAGGGGAGTATTCACGGTAGAAAATGCCCCATGTTTCGGACTGCTGAGGTGGGTTGGGAGATAAAGGCGCAATGATGGCATTACGCCTTATAACTATCCAGCCATCACGACCGAAGGCGTCGTGACAGTATGCAGACCCGGTGTTTCTGGAAATGTTCGTTTCCCGCCAGGCAAGTATTTTCAGTGGGCGTCATTATCCTAGAAACATTTCCCGCACCAGACCGTGGCGCTGCATTTTCTCGTTAAGGGTTCGGCGCGGCAGTTGCAATTCATGGAGTACGGATTTGATGTCGCCTTTATGCCGATTCAGGGACGCCCGTATGCACTGGGCTTCAAAGGCTTCCTGTTGGGCGGCCAAAGATTGGCCGTCGGGTTCGGCGCAGGTGTCTGCGTCCGGCTGGGTCAGCCCCAGCGTTTGGCGCTCGGCCGCGTTGGCCAGTTCGCGCACGTTGCCGGGCCAGTCGTGGCTGAGCAGCTGGCTCAGGCGTGACGCGCTGACCACTGGCGCTTCACGGCCCATGCGCGCCGCCGCTGCGTGGGCAAAGTGGTTGAACAGCAGTGGAATGTCTTCGCGTCGTTCACGCAGCGCGGGCAGGCGCAGCTCGGCCACGTTGAGCCGGTAGGCAAGGTCTTCGCGAAAGCGTCCGGCGCGCGCCTCTTCCAGCAGATCCGGCTTGGTGGCGGCAATAATGCGCAGATCGACATCAATGCTCTGATTGGAGCCCAGGCGTTCAAGGCGTTTGTCCTGCAGCACTCTCAGCAGCTTGACCTGTTGCGCCATTGGCATGCTTTCGATTTCGTCGAGAAACACCGTGCCACCGTGGGCGTATTCAAGGCGGCCGATGCGTTTGCCCTGCGCGCCGGTGAATGCGCCGCTCTCGTGGCCGAACAGCTCGGCTTCGAACAGGTGTTCGGGAATGGCGGCGCAGTTGAGGGCAACGAACGGTTTGCCGGCGCGAGGGCCGAAGTCGTGCAGGCAGCGGGCAACCAGTTCCTTGCCGCTGCCGGTTTCGCCGCGAATGATCACGTTGACCGACAGTTGTGACAACTCCAGCACATGGCGGCGCAAGGTCTGCAGGCTCGGCGACATCCCCAGCAGGGTGGCGTCCAGCCGGGTTCGGGCATCGGCTTGTTCATGCAGGCGGCGGTTTTCCAGAATGAGCTGGCGCTTTTCCAGTGCGCGACGCAGGTTGCTGATCAATGTTTCCGGGCTGAAGGGCTTTTCAAGAAAATCGTAGGCACCTTCACGCATGGCTTCGACGGCCATCGGTACGTCGCCATGACCGGTCAGCAGGATGACCGGCAAGTCCTTGTCGACCGTCTGCAGACGCGCCAGCAGTTCAAGCCCGCCGATGCCCGGCATGCGCACGTCCGTGAGCACGACGCCTGGAAAGTGTTCCGGCAGTTCGGCCAGGCAGTCCTCGGCGCGAGCAAAGACCTGCACAGTGAAGCCTGAAAGTGTCAGCCACTGCTCGACGGCTTGCCGAATGGGTGCCTCGTCGTCTACCACGATGACCGCGTTCAACATGCCGGGTCAGGTCTCCAGAAAGTCGTTGGGCAGGCAGAACCAGAAGACCGCACCGTTGCTGTGGTTTTCAGCGTTCAACTGGCCGCCCAGTTCATGGATGATCGCATAGGAAACCGCCAGCCCAAGCCCCAGCCCGTCGCCTACCGGCTTGGTGGTGAAAAACGGATCGTAAATGCTCGCCAGGTTTTCCGGCGCAATGCCGCTGCCCGTGTCGCTGACACTCAAGCGCCATTGGTCGTTCTGGGGGGCGATGCGAATCTCCAGGCGAGCAGGTGCTGCGTCACGCATGGCGTCCAGTGCGTTGCGCAGCAGGTTGATCAGCACCTGCTCCAGTCGAATCGCATCGCCACGCACCCAGGCGGGGCGTGACAGGTGCAAAACACATTCGACATGCTCTTCGCGCAGGCGCGGGTCCAGCAACAGCAGGGCCTGATCGACCACCGTAGCCAGGTCCAGGCGCTCGCGCAGGCCGCTGGGGCTCTTGCGGGCGAACGTCTTGAGGTGACCGGTCAGGGCCGACATGCGCGTCAACTGCTGATCCACCGGGATCAGCGCTTTGCTGGCTTCATCGATGCGACCGTGATCCAGCAGCAGACGCACGGTCGCCAGCTGCATGCGTTGCGCCGTCAGCGGCTGATTGATTTCATGGGCCAGTGCCGCCGACATCTGGCCCAGTGCCGCCAGCTTGGCCGATTGCACCAGACCGTCCTGAGCGGTTTGCAGATCACGGGTGCGTTCCTGAACCAAGCGCTCAAGTTCGTCCCGGCTGCGTTCGCGCAAACGTGCCAGACGCCAGCGCTGGTAGAGAAAAAGCGTCAGAAAAACCAGCGCCAGCCAGATCCCCGCAGCGGCCATCCCGGCGTTACGGATGTCTTCGTTGGTCACCGGCGGTTTGCGCAGCAAATGTAGCGTCCAGTTTTCATCCGGCAACGGCAAGGACTGCCAGAGGTAATCCGCCATACCGTCCGGGCCTTCGACCCGACGCAATTGGCTGTGCTCCCCCAAGCGTTCGAGGACGTGACTGTGCAGGGGCGACAAGGGTTTTTTATCGTACTGGCGAGTGCGCAGCAGCTCGGTGCGGTTTTCGAGCGAGATGGGTTCAAGCTCGCGATAACGCCAGCCAGGCCTATTGGCGATAAACACGACGCCCATGCTGTCGCTTACCAACAACAGGTCCTCGCCCTGACCCCATTCCTGTTCAAGCGTGGGGAACTCAAGCTTCACCACCATTGCGCCAATGAAGCGGGATTTGTCGTCCCGCACGGCACTGGATAAAAAGTAACCTGGAATGCCCGTGGTCACGCCGACCGCATAGAAGCGCCCTGTGCCTTGAGCGCGGGTTTGCAGAAAGTACGGACGAAAGCCGTAGTTGTGACCGACATAGCTGTTGGGGGACTGCCAATTGCTCGCACCGATGGCCAGTCCATGACGGTCCAGTAACTCAAGCGTCGAAGAATGAGCGGCCTGGTTGATCTTTTCCAGTTTCAGGTTCAACTGATGCTGCACGCTTTCTGTGACCGGGCCGCTAAGAGAGGCTCGAATCTCCGGGTCCAGCGCCAACACGGAGGGTAGGGCGCGATAACGTTCTATCAAGGTGTGCAACGTGTTGGCGTACAACGCCAATTGACCACTGGCGCGCGCGGCATCTTCCGCCACTGCATGGCGTTGCGCCTGATGCATCGCAAGGCTTGCGGACACGGCTGCGCCAACGAGGATGAGCAGGGTATACAGGGAGAGGCGCCAGTAGCGATGCTTGAACGTCATGTCACGTGCACTGCCCGAACAGACCGGTTGGGAGCCTTCAGGAGCAGGACGCTCGTGAAGGCTCCCTCAGCGGTGCTTACAACAGGTTGAAAGTCGCTTCTTTTAACGTTTGTGAGTCCAGACCGATCATGACCTTGAACTCGCCCGGCTCTGCAGCGTATTTGAGCTGAGCGTTATAGAACTTCAGGTCATTTTCGCTGAGGGTGAAGGTAACGACTTTTTCTTCACCGGGCTCCAGCGTGACCTTTTCAAAGTTTTTCAGCTCTTTCACCGGACGGCTGAGCGAGGCTGCAATGTCACGCAAGTACAGCTGCACGACAGTCGCCCCGGCGACCTTGCCGGTGTTCTTGACGGTGACGCTGGCCGTCAGCTTGCCGTTGCGCGCCATCTTGGCGTCAGACAGTTTGACGTCCGAGACGTCGAACTGCGTGTAGCTCAGGCCATAACCGAAGGGGAACAGTGCGCCGTTCGGCTCTTCGAAATAATGCGACGTGTAATTGCCCGGCTTGCCTTCATGGTACGGACGACCGGTGTTCAGGTGCGCGTAGTAAACCGGCAGTTGACCGATCGAACGCGGGAACGACATGGCCAGTTTGCCCGACGGGTTGTAGTCGCCAAACAGCACGTCCGCCACGGCATTGCCGCCTTCGGTGCCCGGGAACCAGGTTTCGAGCATGGCATCCGCCTGTTCCTGTTCGTCGACCAGCACCAGCGGACGGCCGTTCATCAGGACCAGAACCAGCGGCTTGCCGGTCGCCTTGAGTGCCTTGATCAGGTCGCGCTGCTTGCCCGGAATGTTCAGGCTGCTGCGGCTCGCCGACTCGTGAGACATACCGCGAGACTCGCCGACCACGGCCACGATCACGTCGGACTGCTCGGCCACCTTGACCGCTTCGTCGATCATTTCCTGAGCCGGACGCGGATCGATTTCCACTTCCTTCTCGATGAAGTTCAGGTAGTTAAGGACGTGTTCGTTGTCGCTGATGTTTGCGCCACGGGCATAGACCAGCTTGGCCTTGTCGCCGACGGCATTTTGCAGACCTTCATACACCGTCACCGACTGGTTGGGACGGCCAGCAGCCGACCAACTGCCGAGCATGTCGAGGTGACTTTGCGCCAGGCCGCCGATCACGGCGATGGTGCCTTGCTTCTTCAGCGGCAGCGTGTCGTTCTGGTTTTTCAGCAGCACCAGTGTCTTGCGCGCCACATCGCGGGCTTCGGCACGGTGCAGGCGGTCATCGGAGTAAGTGTCGGCAGGGTCATCGGCAGCAACACCAATGCGACCGTAAGGCGAGGCGAACAGGCCCATGTCGTACTTGGCGCCCAGCACCTCGCGTACGGCGTTGTCGATTTCGTGCATGGACACTTCGCCGTCCTTGACCAGCCCAGGCAACTGCTCGCCGTACGCCACGTCGTTCATGCTCAGGTCCACACCGGCCTTGATGGCCAGTTTTGCGGCTTCGCGGTAATCCTTGGCCACGCCGTGTTCGATCAGTTCCTTGATCGCCCCGTGGTCACTGATCGTCACGCCCTTGAAGCCCCAGTCCTTGCGCAACAGGTCCTGCATCAGCCACATGTTGGAGGTGGCCGGAATGCCGTTGATCGAGTTCAGGGCGACCATGATGCCGCCAGCGCCGGCGTCGATACCGGCACGGTACGGCGGCAGGTAGTCGTTGTGCATGCGCGTCATGCTCATGTCGACGGTGTTGTAATCGCGTCCGCCTTCAACTGCGCCATACAGGGCGAAGTGCTTGACGGCCGCCATGATGCTGTCGTTGGCGGCGACGTTCTTGCCCTGGAACGAGCGAACCATCACGTCGGAAATGCGCGACACCAGATAGGTGTCCTCACCGAAGCCTTCGGAGCTGCGGCCCCAGCGTGGGTCGCGCGAGATGTCGACCATTGGCGCAAAGGTCATGTCCAGACCGTCGGCGCTGGCTTCCTTGGCTGAGACACGGCCGGTCAGCGCAATAGCGTCCATGTCCCAGCTGGCGGCCATGCCGAGGCTGATCGGGAAAATCGTGCGATGACCGTGAACGACGTCATAGGCAAAGAACATCGGAATTTTCAGACGGCTCTTGGCGACTGCCGCTTCTTGTAAAGGACGGTTTTCCGAGCGTGTAATGGAATTGAAGGTGCCACCGATGCGTCCGGCAGCGATCTCTTTCAGAATCATCGGCTGCGGCATTTCGCTGCTGATGCTGATGAGGCGCAGTTGGCCGATCTTTTCATCCAGCGTCATTTGTTTCATCAGTTTGCTGATGAACGCATTCTTTGCTTGAAGTGTGGCCTTGTTCGAGACGGCAGAAGACGCCGGAACAGTCGCCGTTTCAGCACTTTGAGCGATGACGGAGTGACTCGCCAATCCAACCAGCAAACCTAATAAACACAGCTTATTCATGAATAATTTCCAAGGCTTTTGTCGGCAACTCGCGTTTAATATCCGACAGCCAGTTTTTGGGTTATAGACCTTTGGCGGTATTGTTCGAGCAGGGCGCAAGAATAGTTGCTGCCCGCTTCGTTGTGCGAGGTCTTTCCAGGGTGTGTACGAAAATCTTCGGTTGTAGTGATTTTTGTACGCATCCTTGCTCGGTCAACGGTTGGCTTATGCTCGGCGTCGGCGATGGATTATGCCGGGGAACGTGTGATTTGGCTAAGGCGGTTGTTTCAATGGATTCAAAAAGCACCGGAGGTCTGGTTTGAAGTGCGTGTTACAGATGATGTTGTACGCGGTAATGACGCTGGGTGTGGCATTTCGTGCCCAGGCCGAGCAGCCCGTTTTGGTTTTTCCGCCCATGACGGGCAGTGTCGTGGATGCGGCGCAGATGCTGGACAGCCAGACGGCGGTGCGTCTGGCAAAACTGCTTCGGGCTTACGAACAGTCGACCGGCGAGCGGATCGTGGTTGTCACGCTGGCGGATCTGCAGGGTGCGACGATTGAAGAGTTCGGCGCCCAGCTCGGTGATGCCTGGGATCTGGGGCAGGGAGGCAAGGCCAACAGCGCCTTGCTGGTGGTTGACCGTGAGAAGCGCAAGGTGCTCATGGAGGTCGGCTCGGGTCTGGAAGACCGGTTGAGCGACGCCCAGTCCTCGCTCATTATCAACATGCTGATCATGCCCGAGTTCAATGACAGCCGGTTTGCCGCAGGCATCGAGCGCGGCGCTCAGGCGGTCGTCGCAGCGTTGGGCGGCCAAGTCCCGGATTACCCGGAACCTGCGACCCGGCTTGCGGTTTATGAAGAGCCGATGAGTGATTTCAAGGTCTGGCTGATGGCGGTAGTCCTGACCCTTATCGTGGTGATGATCGTGCTGGTCAGCATTCGACGTTCAGTCGGCCGTCTTTGCTCGGCCGAACGTTCCGAGGGACGCAGTGGCGGCCGTTTCGGCGGCGGTGGCGCTTCAGGCAACTGGTAATCGATGGATCCGGGAAAGAGAAAACGATGGCTTTATTGAACAGAGAAGAACAACGGCAGGTGGCAGAGGCGATTGACCGTGTCGAACAACGCACCGACGCCGAACTTGTGACCGTACTGGCGGCTCGCGCTGATGATTACGCGTACATGCCGTTGATCTGGGGCGCACTGATTGGCCTGTTATTACCCGGCACCGTCAATTACTGCCTGCAATGGCTGAGCGCCGATGAATTGATGCTGGCCCAGATGAGCACCTTTATCGTGGTTGCACTGGTGTGTCGTATTCCGAAAGTCACGTCGCACCTTGTGCCCGCTTCCGTGCGCCGATGGCGTGCGGGGAATCTGGCGCGACGGCAGTTTCTGGAGCAAAACCTGCACAAGACCCATGACGGCACCGGCATTCTGGTGTTCGTCAGCGAGGCCGAGCGTTATGTGGAGATTCTGGTCGATCATGGTATTGCCAGTCGCTTGCATGACGACATCTGGAAAGCGATGGTCGATGTGTTCACGCAGCAGGTGAGAAATGGTCAGACTTTGCAGGGCTTTCTTGGGTGCATCCATGCCTGTGGCGAGCTGCTGGCCGATCATGTGCCGGTGACACATGGAAAGAATGAGTTGCCCAACCGGCTGGTGGTGTTGGGCTGACTTCTGTGAAACCGGTGTCGGCAAGACCGACACCGGTCGTGTATCGGTAGATCAAAGGGTGCGTTTGATGTCATGCACCTGCTTTAAGTAGGTTTTGAATTCTGCCAGGTAACGGGTGAAATCGCCCGAGGTGGCGTCCGGCGACTGGCAGGCAGCCAGAAAACCATACAGCGCCTCGTAGACCTTGGCTGCTTCATTGATCCAGGCGCCCTTGTTTTGATCGATGCTGTCCAGACCTTGCAGTTCAGCCAGATTCCTTGCGAGGGCTTTCGCCTCGCTGCTAACACCACGTGACTGCGCGAGCAGCGCATTGTAGCGATGGCGCAAGGTGTCTCGCTCATTGACCAGATCAAGGTACTTCAACGCATTGCTGACCTGTCCCAGCATCTTTTCAAGCCGGGCGAGCCCAGCTTGCACCAGCGCGAGTTCAGGCGATGGCATGTTGATCAAAGCCAGCTCATCCGCCGTGGGCAGGATGTCCTTGAACTGATCGGCCAGATTGTATTTTTCAAGCGTGGCAATGGTGCTGTCCAGCAGACGTCGATCTTCCGCAATGGAGGCCATCGAGCTCGCCAGTTTGGCGTTTTGCTGATTCAGGGAATCGAGTTGCCGTTGCAGTGTTTCCTTTAAGGTCGTTGCGTCGGGTTTAATATTGATCTGTTTCAGATCATCGCAACGTTGGGCAATGGCGTTTGCACTGCTGCTGACGATGCGTCGCAACGATGATTGAGCGTGCACGCGCTGCGTATCCAGTAAGCCCAACGCCTTCTGTTTGTTCTCAACGCTTAATGTCAGGTCGGCTTCGATCTCGCGTTGCATGATCTCCAGGGCGTTCAGTTGCTCGTTGTTCAACTGAACCGTGACCGTGGTCAACGTTTCGGACAGTACCGCACCCGCTGCCGTGAGTGCCGCTTGCACGGAGGGCAGTTTGATCTTGATAGCGGGGAGAAAGTCCAGCGTGAGAGACGCAATATGCGCGTGAATAAGTTGCTCGGCAGCCTTCATGATGGCTTTCTCAGGCACCGCGAGGTGCGTGAAGTCACTTAATGTTTTAGCGGTCATGTTCATATCCTTATGATTATCTGTTCTGTTCGGAACGATACTGATCCAGTGCATCGTTAAAGAGTTTCAGCAGGGGTTGAGTGATACCGTGAATTTCTTTCCAAGGCGTTATCACACCACGAAAGTGCAGCGCAAAGATCAGCAGTGCCTGATCATCGGTGATGGACGTCAGTACACGCGCGGATTCATTTATATACGACGCCAACATGCTCCAGAGGTCTTGCAGGTTCGTCGCACTTTGATGCGCATCCAGCATTCTGAATTGCATGTCTTCAAAGAGTGTTTCCAGGTTGCGTACGGCCGCTGCCAAAGGGCGCTTCTCTTTAAGTAGCTGGACCTTGGCATTTTTCTCACGGATCAGTCGGTTCTTTTCCTTGCGGATTTTTTCAGCCTTGCTGCCAAAGACGCCGCCCGTAATAGCCAGTCCTATGGGACCACCAAAAATACCCCACGCCGCACTGGCTGCTGTCTTTTTGTACTCTTTGATCTTTTGCTCGATCTCGACCGTCAGGCGCTCGATGTCTGTCTGAAGCTCTTCGATTTGCTCATCAAGGTCAGAGCGGCCTGCCAGCGTTATCTTGCGAGTGACATCGGGAACCAGCGAGACCGTCAGCGTTTGGGTGAATACCTGAAGGTCACTTGCCAATTGCTCCGATGATTGCCTGTGTTTGTCGATATCCGCCGCAATGACGGAGAGGTAGGTTGCCAGCGAAATACATAGGTGTTGATCTTCGGCGCTGAGCTCGGCAGGTGTCATGGCCCAGACCTGCTCGATGTCCAGGTCGGCGACCTTCGTGTTAAGCCGCTGGGTGATACTCAGGTTGTTGATGACCTCAATAACCGCTGAACCCTGCTCGAAAAAACTGTTGGCAAAGAGATCCACGGTAAACCCGGTTTCTTTAATGTTTCGTTCAAGGCCGGACCAACTTCTGGCGTGCTGGTTGATGTTTAAATACGTGGCCAACAGGTCTTTGGGTTCAAGCCCCGGAATGCCGCTGGAACTGAACCCAAGATGGTGTTGAACCTTGGTCAGGGTGAGGGGCAGATCAAGGCCGTGTCGTTCGTAACGCTTGATACTGAGGATATCTTCTTTGGTCAGGACCAGTGCCGGAGCTCGGCCATCGTGTTGTTCATCCTGCAACACAACATGAAAGAATTCGGCGGGTTTTACAACTACCCGCTCCAGTTCATCAGTGCCTAACGATTTAAAGGGAGTCTGCATCATGCACATCCTTGTGCCGGTTATCTGAAGTGCTGAATGTAAACAGTACGGTCGTTCCTGACCGGTTGCCTTCAGCGGAATTGAATATAACCGGGATGGTGTGAACCACAAGTGTTGAAGGGGATTTAGGACCGTGGTTATTTTACTGGGTATGTAGATGACCTAATGTGTCCGGGTTCTGGCTGCGCAGCGCTTGCAACTGCCGTAAAAAATAGTGATGTCATGGCCGACGTTGACGCTTAAAATGCACGCTGATTTTTCGAGTCCCGACAGGGGCGCTTGAGGCTTTTTCGATGTCCGTCACACCCTCCGCTCCATCTCCGGTCGCTCCCGACCATCGCGCGCAGTTTCTCGATCTGCTGGACACCAGCTTGTCCCAGAGCTCGCTGATCAAGCTGGTGCTGGCCAAATACGTGGGCAGCGAAGCCGAGTTGCAGCGCGTGATCATCAAGCCGCTGATCGTCAGAGAACAGCCGAGCCTGTCCTTCGTGTACCGCTACAAGACCCGCGACATTACCAAGAACTTTTCGCTTGCCGAGGCGGTGGAGATCATCGCAGGCCTGATTCCCGAGTCGTTCAAGAACGCGCATCTGCTATCGCTGACTGACGAAGTGCAGCTGGAATTCAGCAAGAAGGGTAAAAGCACGCTGTTCAAGAGCAAGGCTCAGCAGGCGCGCGAAACCCCTGCCGCTGGCCATGATCGCGAGAAGAAGCGCTATCTGGAGCTGACCCGTCCGTTTCTGACCGATCTGGGCGTGACCAATCGGCAGCATGAGCTGATCCCGGCGATGTCGCGCAAGTGGAAGCAGATCAACAAGTTCATTGAGGTGTTTTCCCACGCCCTGACGTCTTCTGCGCTCAAGCTCGATCAACCGGTCAAGGTCGCGGATTTTGGCTCTGGCAAAGGCTACCTGACGTTCGCCATTCACGATTACCTGCGCAACACCCTGCACGTGCAAGGCGAGGTGACGGGTGTCGAGTTGCGCGAAGACATGGTGACCCTGTGCAACAACGCCGCTGCGCATCTCGAACATCCCGGGCTTGTCTTCAAGCACGGTGATGTTCGCACCGTTGCGCCGAGCGAGCTGGACGTGATGATCGCGCTGCATGCCTGTGACATTGCCACCGATTACGCCATACACACGGGTATCCGGTCCGGCGCGTCGATCATCATGTGCTCACCTTGCTGTCACAAACAGATTCGTTTGCAGATCCAGAGCCCGGCGCTGCTCAAACCCATGCTGCAATACGGTCTGCACATGGGGCAGCAGGCCGAAATGGTGACTGATAGCCTGCGTGCCCTGTTGCTTGAGGCCTGCGGTTACGACACCAAGGTGTTCGAATTCATTTCGCTGGAACACACCAACAAGAACAAGATGATCCTGGCGGTCAAACGTGCCGAACCGGTGGACCCTGCCCACTTGCTGGCACGGATCCAGGAACTCAAGACGTTCTACGCGATCACCGAGCAGAGCCTGGAAACGCTGCTTCGGGCCGATGGTTTTCTCGGCTGAAGATTTAACTGACCACGGCAGCCGGCTTGGGTGCAACGACCGAGGTCTTGCGTCCGAGCATGACGGTGGCAATCACTGCGGCTGCAAATACCCAGGTCATGGGCTCGATATGTTCGCCGAAGAACAGCGCCGACAAGGCGATGGTGAAGAAAATCTGTAGCAACTGAATCTGGCTTACCCGCGAGATCCCGCCCATCGCAAGCCCTGAATACCAGGCAAAGAAGCCGATGAACTGCGAGAAGAACGCGACGTAGCCGAACGCCCACCAAGTGCCCGTCGAAATGGGGCCCTGGTGCTGGGCGGCCATGTACAGAAAAGGCCCGAGCAACAGTGGACTCGACAACACCAATGCCCAGCAGATCACCTGCCAGCCACCCATTTCCTTCGCCAGTCGGCCGCCCTCGGCGTAGCCCAGCCCGCCCACCGCAATGGCGCCCAGCATCCACACATCTCCCACTTGAATGCTGCCGGCTCCATTCATCAAGGCATAGGTGAGCACCAATGCGCTGCCCAAGGCCGCGCACGCCCAAAAGGCTTTCGAAGGGCGCTCATGTGACAGCCACGCGGCGTAGATCGCCACGAACAGCGGCTGTATGCCGTTGACCAGCGCGCCGTGTGAAGCGGGCAGGGTCTGCATGGCCCATGCGGACAGTATCGGAAAGCCGATGATCACCCCGGCAATGACCAACGACAGCCCTTTCAACTGTTGCAGGGTTGGCCACTTCTCGCGTCGCCAATACAGCAGCGCAGCGGCGGGAATCGCGGCCAGCAAAGCGCGCCCGATTCCGTTGAGCAGAGGGTGCATTTCCTGCACCACGACGCGTGTCATGGGCAGCGTCAGGCTGAAGATGATCACGCCCAGTAGGCCCAGCGCCATGCCTGTGTTTTCGCGAGTTGCCATGTTTCGATCCGGTATTTTTAGTGATGTGTCCAGACCCGATATATAGCCATATAACGCGCTCGCTTTCCTTTACAGCCAGAGGCTTATTCGGCCGTACAGTTTGAATCGGGTTGTTGTGCATGGCATCAGTTGACTACGCTGCGTAAAAATTGAAACAGGAACGCTCACACATGGACACGCTTCGGCCTTACACCTCGACGGATCAGGAAACGTGCCTGAAGATTTTCGATTCCAATACGCCGCGATTTTTTGATCTGGCGGAACGTGACAAATTCGCTCGCTTTCTACTCGACCCTGTAGGTGCCTATTTTGTCGTGGCGCGAGACGGAATCGTCCAGGCTTGCGGTGGTTTTCTGGTGCTGGCCGACACATCGGTGGCTGAACTCACCTGGGGCATGGTGGACTGTGACGAGCACGGCAACGGGCTGGGGCGGTTCCTGACCCTGGCCCGACTGGACGCCATGAGGGAGGTCCCCAGCGTGACCCGTGCCTATATCAACACCAGCCAACTGGTTCAGGGCTTTTACACCAGCCTTGGGTTCACGCTGACTCGCGTGAAGAAGGATGGGCATGGTGTGGGTATCGACAGCGTCGAAATGCTGATGACATTAGCCTGAGGAAAACTAACTGAACGGGTCAATAATTTAAAACACCTTTACCTGAAAGTTGTACAGGAATGTTGCAGTTTTTAAGAGATGTACAAGAATAGGCGCGGTATTAAATAGCAGGCTCTCTAATAAGTATTTATGTGGAACGCTGGTAAGTCAGCACCGTCTCAATGCGGTCACTCATTAATTATGCACAGTAGGAAATCATGAGCGCATATAGGCTTTCTACGCTTGAAATCAAGCATATGATCGAACAGTCGTTGCTACCCCACCGCTGTGAATGGAGCGCCGCCGAGGGCGATTCATTGACGTTGACACTGACCAACGCTGCCAGCCCGGAACACGCCATTTGCATGGCCGGAATCAAGCTGGACAGCATGATCTCCAGCCGTGCCATTTCGGAACTGGTTGCCGAAGCTCGCCTGTTGATGTCCATGAACGAAGTGCCGGTATCTTCGTTGGGCCACCGACAGGCTTCTGTAAAACACTGGTAACACCCGCGCAGTTCGTAACACGTTGAAATATCGGGCATCGAAGAAGTTGTAACGGGGACGATGGAAATGCTTTTGCATTTCCATAGTTGCCTGCATAAATGGCGGGATTGAAATCCGTAAATGGCCAAACAAAGGTGTTCACGTCCGCACAGTGACTGATGCCATGTGCCTATGCGGCGAACAGCTTTGCGCATGGCCGCTCTCAGCGTCCAGGTGACGGTTGTCCTCACCCTCGTTGAGGGTTATCATCCGGCGGTCAATTTATGACCTGTCGAAGGAAATACCTTGTCTCGTTCCAACTGGCTGCCTACGCCGCCTTAGCGCTACGCCCCCCTCGCGTTACTCAGATCGCTCCCTAACCGCGGTCGCTCTCTGCTGTGCCCGATTTTTGGCCACCGCACATCCTCAACTGCACTGAACACAGACGCACCTGCATCGCCCAGCGCCCGACGCTGCGCGCCATGCCGTGCCTGAATGGGTGAACCAATGCTTGAAAAAATCAAGGCTGCCTGGCTATCGAACGTCCGGGCTGACGTACTTGCAGGCCTCGTTGTTGCGATGGCCCTCATTCCTGAAGCCATCGCGTTTTCCATCATTGCCGGGCTCGACCCACGAGTGGGGCTCTACGCATCGTTCTGCATCTGTACTGTCATCGCGTTCGTCGGTGGACGCCCGGCGATGATCTCCGCGGCAACCGGCGCGATGGCGCTGCTCATGGTGAATCTGGTCAAGGATCACGGTCTGCAATACCTGCTTGCTGCGACACTGGTGTGCGGTGTTTTGCAAATTATCGCGGGGTATCTGCGCTTGGGTGAGTTGATGCGATTCGTGTCCCGCTCGGTGGTCACCGGCTTCGTCAACGCACTGGCCATTCTGATCTTTCTGGCGCAATTGCCAGAGCTTACCGGCGTTACCTGGGTGGTGTATGCCATGACCGCCGGTGGGCTTGCGATCATCTATCTGCTGCCACGGATTCCAGTGGTGGGCACGCTGTTGCCATCGCCGCTGGTGTGCATTCTGGTGCTCACCGCAATATCGGTTTACATGGGCCTGAATGTCCATACCGTGGGCGATATGGGCTCGCTGCCCGACAGCCTGCCGGTGTTCATGTGGCCGGACGTGCCGCTCAATCTTGAGACATTGCTGACTGTACTTCCGTACTCGGCGGCGCTGGCGGTGGTGGGTTTGCTGGAGTCGATGATGACCGCAACCATCATCGACGACCTTACCGACACCTCTAGCGACAAGAACCGCGAATGCAAAGGGCAGGGCGTTGCCAATATTGCCACCGGACTGATCGGCGGCATGGCGGGCTGCGCCATGATTGGCCAGTCGATGATCAACGTGAAGTCCGGTGGCAGAACGCGCCTGTCCACCCTGAGCGCCGGTATATCACTATTGGCAATGATGATCTTCCTCGGCGACTGGCTGGCGCGTATCCCGATGGCGGCGTTGGTCGCGGTAATGATCATGGTGTCCATCAGCACGTTCAGCTGGAGCTCGATTCGTAATTTGCGCGAATACCCTTTGTCCACCAATCTGGTCATGGTGGTGACAGTGGTCGTGGTTGTCGCCACGCACAACCTGGCCTATGGCGTAGTGGCCGGAACCCTGTTGGCGGCGATGTTCTTTGCCAACAAAATGGCCCGTTACCTCGACGTCAGTTCGAAACGCGACCCGCAATACAGCCACCGCACCTACTACGTCATCGGCCAGGTGTTCTTTGGTTCGGCGGATCGTTTTGCAGGCGCATTCGATTTGAAAGAACCGCTCGACACCCTGACCATCGACCTGCGAGACGCGCATTTCTGGGACATCACCGCAGTCGCTGCTCTGGACAAGGTGGTCTTGAAACTGAGGAACGCCGGGATTGTCGTGGACGTGATAGGCATGAACAGCGCGACCGCCACGCTGGTGGACCGATTCGGCGTGCACGACAAGCCGGGCGGCATCGAGGCGCTGATGAAGCATTGAGGTTTTTTGGGTAAGCCGCCTTTTTCGCGGTGTCGAGCCTGCTTCTGCCCGCAGGGCGTGGGCGCTTTCGGAGGTTACGACGGCAGCGATGGGCTGCGCAGCGGCCCTAAAACACCCTCATTAATCCTTAAGCCCCGCCCAGAACTTCTCCGCAAAGTCCCCCAGCGGGATCATTGCCCTGAAGATCCGGATTTCGGTCGGGATGTCTGGCAGTGGTGTCGAGCTTTTCGAAAGACGACCCGACACAAGCTCAGGCGCCGCGAGGCTCTGGGGCAGCCAGGCGATGCCTTTGGCTTGCAACGCCATCGACAGCAGCACGGCTGCCAGGTGCGAGCTGAATACCGTTTCCAAGGCGGGATGATCCGGGCTGTTTTGCAGGTACGACGCAATGATTCGTCCCAAACCCGACTCTGCCGTGTAAGAGAGAAAGGGCACCGGCGCTCCCTGCGTCAACTCGGGCGATTGCAGGGCAAGCAGGGTGTCGGTGCCAATGACTTTGCTGTCGAACTGCTTGCTGTCGAAACGGGGCGAAACATTCGGATACTGATGGCAGATCAGGAATTGCACTTCACCGTTGAGCAGCAATTGCTCGCACGCCGCCATGTTGTCGGAGTGAAGCCTGACGCCTTCAATCGGGGCGCCGTCTTCCACCTTCCTGATCCAGGCCGGGAAGAAGGTGAACGACAACGAGTGTGTGGCGGCAAAGTGCAGCGTTCGCGTGGCTTTACCTGCAACTTCCTTCACATCGGCGCGCATCTGGTAAAGCCTTCGCGTCAGTTCGCGGGCATTGTCCAGCATGCTCTGGCCCGCTTCGGTCAACGTCGCGCCTTGGGCTGTGCGCTCGAACAATTCAACGCCAACCCAGCTTTCCAGCGCCCTGATCCTTCGGCTGAACGCGGGCTGAGTGACATGCCGCGCATCGGCGGCACGGGAGAAGTTTCCGCTCTCGGCGAGGGCGTTGAAGTCCTCCAGCCACACGAGTTCCATGAGTGATGCCTTGTGCACATAGGGTGCTGCATTAATAGCATTGGCCCCGATTTCGCGTCCAGCCCTACAGTCTGTGCGTACCAACCCGGAGCTCCGGGGACAACAATCAGAGAGGACGCTTCACCATGCGCATCGTAGAAATTCGTGAGAAAACGGTTTCCATCGCCTCCCCCATTGCCAATGCCTACATCGATTTTTCAAAGATGACGTGCTCGGTTGTCGCCGTTATCACTGACGTGATGCGTGATGGCAAACCGGTGATCGGATATGGCTTCAATTCCAACGGCCGTTACGGACAGGGCGCGTTGATGCGTGACCGTTTCCTGGCCCGCATCAGCGAAGCGGACCCCGAGACGCTGGTCGACAAGGAGCGCGATAACCTGGACCCGTTCGCCATCTGGAAAACCCTGATGACGAATGAAAAGCCCGGCGGCCACGGTGAGCGCTCCGTGGCTGTGGGCACCATCGACATGGCGGTCTGGGATGCCGTGGCCAAGATCGAAGGTAAGCCGCTGTATCGTCTGCTGGCCGACCGTTATCGCGATGGGGTGGCTGACGACAAGGTCTGGGTCTACGCGGCAGGCGGTTATTACTACCCGGGCAAGGACCAGTCCAAGCTCAAGGCCGAGATGCAAAGCTACCTGGATCGCGGTTACGACGTGGTCAAAATGAAGATCGGCGCCGTGCCGCTGGACGAAGATATTCGCCGCATCGAGGCGGTGCTGGAAGTGGTGGGGGATGGTCGCCGTCTGGCGGTCGACGCGAACGGACGCTTCGACATCAAGACCGCCATTGCCTACGCCGAAGCCATCAAGAAATACAACCTGTTCTGGTACGAAGAAGTCGGTGATCCATTGGATTACGCCTTGCAGGCCGAGCTTGCCAATCACTACGAATTGCCGATGGCGACCGGTGAAAACCTCTTCTCTCATCAGGATGCCCGCAACCTGTTGCGCCACGGCGGCATGCGTCCTGACCGTGATTACGTGCAGTTCGATTGCGCGCTGTCGTATGGCCTTGTGGAGTACATGCGCACGCTGGATGTTATGAAAGAACTGGGCTGGTCATCGCGCCGGGTCGTTCCCCACGGCGGGCACCAGATGTCGCTGAACATCGCAGCGGGTCTGCACTTGGGCGGCAACGAGTCATACCCCGATGTGTTCCAGCCGTTCGGCGGCTTCGCCGACGGGATTCGCGTCGAGAATGGATACGTCGGCCTGCCGGACATTCCGGGTGTCGGCTTCGAAGCCAAATCCGAACTCTACAAAGTGATGCGAGAGCTCGGCGAAGGCTGACCGGTTTTCATCATGACGCGGCGCTCCACAACAGGGCCGCGCTTGTCCTCATACAAAAACAACACTGAGGTACAGCCATGAACACAGCCACACGCTGGTACAAGCTTCTGTACGTCCAGGTTTTGATCGGCATCGTCATCGGCGGTCTGATCGGCTACCTGATTCCCGATATCGGCGCCAGGCTTCAGCCGCTCGCCGACGGGTTCATCAAACTCATCAAGATGCTGCTCGCGCCAATCATTTTCGGCACGGTCGTCGTCGGCATCGCCAAGATGGGCAGCATCAAGGAAGTGGGCCGCACGGGCGGCAAGGCGCTGATCTATTTCGAGATCGTCTCGACAATGGCGCTGGTCATCGGACTCGTGGTCGTCAACCTGATGAAGCCGGGCGAGGGCATGAACATTGACGTCAGCACGCTCAACGTCGATGCGATCAAAGGCTATGCCCAGGCTGCAGAGTCTCAGGGCGGTGCCGTCAGCTTCTTCATGAACATCATTCCGACCACCCTCGTGGACGCCTTTGCCAAAGGCATCATGCTTCAGGTCATCTTCATTTCCGTATTGATGGGCATCGCGCTGGTACAGCTGGGTGAGACGGGTAAACCGTTGGTCAATATCATCGACCTGTTGTTGCAGAGCCTGTTTCGTATTGTGGCGATGGTGATGCGCCTTGCGCCGATTGGTGCCGGTGCAGGTATGGCGTTCACCATCGGCAAATACGGCATCGGCACGCTGGTTTCCCTGGGACACCTGATGTTGGCGCTGTACGTGACCACGCTGTTTTTCATTGTCGTTGTATTGGGCTCGATTGCTCGCTGGTCAGGCGTGCCGCTGCTGACGTTCGTGCGGTATTTCAAGGACGAGATTCTGGTCACCCTCGGGACGTGCTCCACCGAGGCTGTCTTGCCGAGGATGATGATCAAACTCGAAAAACTCGGCTGCAAGCGTTCGGTCGTTGGAATGGTGCTGCCAACCGGCTACACGTTCAATTCGGACGGCACCTGCATCTATCTGACGATGGCGGCGATCTTTGTCGCTCAGGCCACCAACACGCCGCTGACTCTGGCCGATCAATTGGTGGTGCTTGGCGTGCTGCTGCTGACCTCGAAAGGATCGGCGGGCGTTGCCGGGGCGGGCTTTGTGACGTTGGCGGCCACGTTGTCGGTGATTCCGGAAATCCCCCTGGTGGGCCTGGTATTGCTCTTGGGCGTTGACCGTTTCCTCAACGAAGCGCGTGCGGTCACCAACCTGATCGGTAATGGCATTGGCACCCTCGCCATTGCCAAGTGGGACGGCGCGTTTGATCAGTCGGCTGCCGATCGCGAGATTGAAGCGATGAAGCATCCTCAGGCCGTTGCCACAGAGTCATCGGACAAAGCCGATACGGCGTACTGACAGACAACGCCCGGCCTCGGAAACGGGGCCGCCGTGGGCGCATCAACACACTATCCCAACTGTCGAAGAATCGTTGCCAACAACCCCGGAAAACGGGTTTCGAGTTCGTCCTGACGCAACGAATTCATGTGCGTCGTGCCCACGTTGCGGGTGTGAACCAGCCCGGCATCACGCAGCACCCGAAAGTGGTGTGAGGCACTGGATTTAGGCCTTTCGCCACATAATTCGCCGCACGTTGCCTCTGGCACGCCAGCCAGATGGCGGACGATTTCCATGCGCACAGGGTCGCTCAACGCATAGAGCACGCGGTCGAGAGTGAAGGCATCGGGTTCTGGGTGTTTTAGGGTTCGCATGGACGGCATGATAACGAGGGGTTTCAATTAGCGCTATATTTCGAATACTATCGAACAATCGTATTTCGACGCATTCGGAGATATTCATGTCAGCGCTGTTCCAACCCTACACCCTCAAAGACGTCACTCTGCGTAACCGAATTGCCATCCCGCCGATGTGCCAGTACCGGGCAGACGACGGCGTCATCAACGACTGGCATCACGTTCATCTGGCGAGCATGGCGCGCGGCGGAGCCGGGTTGCTGGTGGTTGAAGCGACTGCCGTGGCACCCGAAGGTCGAATCACACCCGGGTGTGCCGGCATCTGGAATGACCAGCAAGCGCAGGCATTCGTTCCCATCGTGAAAGCCATCAAGGCGGCCGGTTCCGTGCCAGGCATCCAGATTGCCCACGCAGGCCGTAAGGCAAGCGCCAACCGTCCGTGGGAGGGCGACGACCATATTGATCAGTCCGACGCACGCAGTTGGGAAACCATCGCGCCGTCCGCCATCGCTTTTGGTGCCAACCTGCCCAAAGTGCCGCGTGAAATGACCCTGGACGACATCGCTCGCGTTCAACAGGACTTCGTCAACGCCGCACGCCGCGCGCTGGAAGCCGGCTTTGAATGGATCGAGCTGCACTTTGCCCACGGCTATCTGGGGCAAAGCTTCTTCTCGGAGCACTCTAACCAGCGCACCGATGCCTACGGTGGCAGCTTCGACAATCGCAGCCGCTTCCTGCTGGAAACCCTGGCCGCCGTGCGTGAAGTCTGGCCAGAGCACCTGCCATTGACCGCCCGTTTCGGCGTCATCGAATACGATGGTCGCGACGAGCAAACCCTCACCGAATCCATCGAACTGGCGCGTCGTTTCAAGGCCGGTGGTCTTGACCTGCTGAGCGTCAGCGTCGGTTTCACCATCCCCGACACTAACATCCCGTGGGGGCCTGCTTTCATGGGCCCGGTTGCCGAGCGCGTACGCCGTGAAGCGGGCATTCCGGTAACCTCGGCATGGGGTTTTGGCACGCCGCAATTGGCTGAAGAAGCGGTTAAATCCGGACAGCTTGATCTGGTTTCCGTCGGTCGTGCGCACTTGGCGGATCCACACTGGGCCTACTTCGCTGCCAAGGAACTGGGAGAGGAGAATGCGTCCTGGACGTTGCCAGCGCCGTACGCGCATTGGCTTGAGCGGTATCGTTGAGTGACCTGATGTTGGTCCGGATCAAGGCATAGCTGGAATGGCTATGCTTTTGGTTGATTGAAAACCCCGCCCAGGCGGGGTTTTTCGTTTCAGTCTGATCTGTTTTTTAAGCACGCCTTGATGAGTAGTTCGCTGTCGCATGGGATCTTCTGGAAATGGCTGATGTTCATGTTTTGTGTCTGGCCAACCCCTGATGTGTCGGCATTACTGTCTTACAAATGAAATTGACACCCGCTTATATTCTTCGTATTCCTAAGTCGACTTGCGCTCAAGCTTTACTCGCAGCAGCCGAAAGTGAGTGCAGAGATTTTTGATTCGTTGTTGTAAGCAAACCGACCCCCTCCGATACATCCTCATATCAAGGAAGAAGAAATGGCCGTTATTAATGGAACAGCCGGCGCAGATACGCTTGTCGGCACAGCCGGGGATGATGAAATCAACGCCTTGGGTGGCAACGACATCATCAAGGGCTCAGCTGGCGCGGACAAAATTGATGGCGGCGCTGGTTCGGATACTGTTGATTATTCGGCATCTAGTGAAGGCATCAATGTAAATGTGCGCTTGGGCGTTGGGCTTGTTGGGCGGGGAGGCGATGCAGAAGGTGACACGCTCAATGGCATCGAGAATGTTATAGGCTCGGCCTTTAACGACGTCCTTACTGCCGGCCCGTACACCATCGTCAACGCGGTACGCCTGGAAGGCGGCGCGGGGGACGACGTTTACAACATTGATATGGGCTACGCCCCGACCATCATCGAGCAGGCTGACGGCGGCAATGACGAAGTACGCGTCTCGGTGATCAACCCTGCCAACACGTTCCTGGCGGCCAATGTCGAGCGCCTGACTTATGTAGGTTCAGGCGCCTTCATTGGTTATGGCAACGACAGCAACAACGTCATCACCGGTGGCTCAGGCAACGACACCCTCTACGGTGGCGCGGGTGCAGACCAGTTCATCGGCGGCGCGGGTTA
>NZ_RBTP01000035.1 GCF_003702045.1 Pseudomonas viridiflava | reverse complement strand
GTGCTGATCCTCATTGTTATTGAGGGCTCATGGTGGCACAGATAGGCAGGCAGGTTCCAACCGTGAACCGCTCGGTCACGTTTTGCCGAAAACCTTTACGTAACGTCCATGCGGCGTCTGGCACGTTGCGCTGATCCGTCCTGCACGGCCCAACGCAAAATGGGCGCGGTGTTGTTGACGCCCAGGCGGATTATCCGGCGCTGCAAAGGGCCTTGGGTAATGTCGAGCATTTCGCTCGCCCAGTCCGGCAGCAAGTCGATACCGGCACGCATCATCAATACACCGAAAGGCTTGGCCAGCCAGTTGGGCGCAGGGGCATCAAGCAGCAGGCGCAGCACTTCGTGACTGCGTTCGTCACACAGCAGTTGCCCGCGAATGTCTGCCAGATAATCAGCGATGGCCTGACGTGAGCGCGGAACATTAT
>NZ_RBTP01000026.1 GCF_003702045.1 Pseudomonas viridiflava | reverse complement strand
CGTCGGGTCGCATCATGGCGCACGGGCTCCTGAGAGTATCGGGAGCCCAGCATCTGGCATTAGCTTAGTGCTTTGAATGTGAGGTTCATGGAGCGGTTACGGAAGGGAAAGCCTCAAGGTTTGAAGAACCACTCTCACCATCTGCATGCAGCGCCCCCCAAGCATGCGACGACTCCCCTAAACGTTTAGGCCCAAGTACCTCCGCCGAGACCGACAAGAAATGCTCCTTCAGCTCAGACCACAGAGCCGTTGGGTTCTCACGGTGGAACGCCCTGATGAATCCCGATAGCTGATCAGAAGCATCCAGAGCGGCCCTTCTGTTGCGGGTCTTGAGGGAGACAGAAGCGGACTCGGCGATGCTGCCAGTCGCCCGCAGACGAAGGTAGTAAATACCGTTGCGCCGGTAGTGATATGGCATAGCGAGTCTTGTGGTCGGCCCCTTAGAAGCGAGCAGATTTGTGACAGTGGTTGTGACAGCAGATCGCATTGAAGAGAGGTTCATATCGGTTAAGCCCCGTATTCATTGGGTTAACCTGAATTCCTTGAAAACTCTGGATGTATTGCCGGGAGGATTTGAGGAAGCTGAAGAGGATTACGGTGTTGTGGGATTACGTGCGGGAGGTGACGGAGATGAATCGGGGGGTGTTGTTGGGTGAAACGCAGGGGCTGCGGTTTGCAGATCAAGCCTCTAAAAGCAGCAAAAAATAAGGCAGGACGAAGCGTGTGCAACCGGTTTTAAACTGCCATTCAGATTTGCCTTTAGCCACTCAATGAACACGCCAATCATGATTAGGACTTGTCCTACTGACTCGTCTATCTGTTTTCGTTAACTTGCCGCGAGTCAGCTTAAGCCTGGCTTTATGTCCCAAGGAACGAGAGACGCAAGGATGACTCATGATTTCTTCTGCCCGGCTGGGTGACAAACACCTCTGCCCCATGCCCGGTCACGGCATAACACCTATTGCCTCGGCATCAAGTGACGTCAATATCAATTTTCTGGGCTCCGCCCGTGTCGGTGATACCTGCGGGTGCGGCGCGATACTTACTGCCGGGTTTCCTTCCATTCTGGTGAATGGTCGTCCTATGGCTCACTTGGGAAGCCCTACCAGTCACGGCGGGACAATCATCACGGGCTCAGGCGACGTCGGTGGTGGATTCGTCATGGGGGATACTGGCGGTGCAACGATCATTAACTTCATGGCGCTGGGGGCCTTCCGGCCAGACGGCTCTGTAGATGATGAAAAGATGGCGACCTTGTTGGCCGATCCCAAGCTCAGGGAAAAAGCCTTGGCGGCGGATGCTTTGGTAGATCCTGAAGCAGCCGGTAAGGAGCCAGAGACGAAGCCTGGGCCAAAAGTGGAACCTGCCGTCTGCAAAGATCCAGATAGGATGGAGGAGCTGGCGACCTACATTGCTGGCGAGATGAACACCAACATCAACAGCCCGGAAGTTCGGCAGATGAGAGAACTCAGTCGCTTCGATGCGGCTGCAAAAACGAAGGTGTACGAGGCGCTTCCATTTTACTTGCGCCTTGGTCCCGGCCCGGATTTCTACAGCATGGCGGCCGGTATGCAAATAAAGGCTTTTGCCATCTGGACAGAACGTGTTGGTCAAAATCGCCCGTGGGATCACAAGCCGATTATTCGTCGAACAATGGGTGGTGTCTGGCACAAACAAGGTAAGTAGGATTATTTTTATGACATCTGGTCCAACGTCCATTACGGATATGTAGGCATGGCCGGGGGGCTTTCCGAAAGCGTCTTGCTGGATGGGGCAGGAGCCGAGCAGATAATTTCAGACGCCGGACGGAAGGTTGAGGAGGTTTTTACAAAGCCCAAAGCTCAATGGGAGCTACCCGGTCCGAACCGCTCCGGTGATGTCGACGGCCTGAGGGCTTGGGATGATGCTCCCGACCGAATATCCATTAGCATTGGGGTGAAGCTCTATCAACAACATCCCAACGGAGGCATCACGGCCAAAATGATCATGGACGAAGTGCTTGCAGTACCGCCCCATACATGGGGTAAAGGGGTCCAACTACATGTCTGTCAATAAACCCAAGATTCGGTATGGCCGCTGGATAATTCTTCTGCTCATCATCCTTCCTGTCGCTTTTTGGTATTTTGCTTCCCCGGTCGTAGCGGTCAACTTCTCTCCGAATAGCAAGGAGCAGTTTCGATACGTTTGGAACACTCAGAACAGAATCCATAGGGGAGATATCAGGCACGGCGGTTCAGCCGTTGAGTTCAGCTACATATTCCCTGATGAGGAGTTCTTCATGATGTTCGATTGGTGGACCGATAAGGGTTTCAAGCGCTGCATCGACATCACGCCTAAGTGGGGAAGTACGATAGATATCTATCTTGATGATAGCGGCAGGATCGACACAGCAAAAACGGTGCCCGACGTAATTGCTCGTCTGAAGCAGTGTTCTGGGAGACCGGACCCCTTTCGGCCATAGGACCAAACTGGAGCCTTCCAGATTGGTGTAATGGGTCACAGAGTTCTTTATCTGGACATAAGACAACGCTGTTTCACAGCATGAAGTTGATCCTGAACACATTCCGCTCCGGGTCCAGCAGCACCGCCTGATACCAGTTGTAATACGTAAGATACGGCGCTTTGATCAGCGTCGCGCCCTGCTCTACCGCCAGCGGCACCAGTCGATCTACTTCTGCCTGTTCCGACACGTCGATGTTAAGCAGAAATTTGCACCCGGTGCTGCCTGCGAACTCGCCCAGGCCCAGCAATTCATAGGCATCAAGCGCATTGAAACCGATGCAGGACTTGCCCGTGTCCAGCCCGCGAAAGATCGGCGACCTGATGGCCTCGATTTCAGGGAAGCCGAACAGGTCCGAGTAGAACGCGCTCAGGCGAACGATGTCTTGAACGAATACGTTGACGTAAGACAGTGAATTCATGTCAGGCCACCTTACTCCCGCCAAAGGTGGTCTGTTTGACGAACTTGGACAGCAAGTGATCGCCTGAGGTGACCGGCGCATGCCGAGGCGTGGCGCCAGACGGCAGGCAACCGGGTAGACATTCGATCAAGGCGTCGTAGTTGGGCTGATGGAAGAACACCAGCGATTGACGCCGGTTGTCGTGCTCACTGGTCATGGGCGGATTGATCACTCGATGCAGGGTGGAAATCCACTGATCGTTGGTCCACTGCATCATCAGGTCGCCAATGTTGACGACAAAACCATTCTCGACGTAGGGCACATCGACCCAATCGCCTTGCTGATTACGTACTTGCAAACCGCCCAGCGCGTTGTCGGGGCGAACGATGGTCAGGCTGCCGTAGTCGGTGTGCGCACTGGCGCGTAGCTGCCCCGCTTCGACTTCGGTTTTAATGTCTGGATAACTCAGGCTGCGGAACATGCTGATATGCCGGTCGATCCTGTCATCGAAGAAGTACTCGTCCAGTTCCAATGCCAAGGCAAACAGGCGCATCAGTGATTGAGCCAGTTCGCTCATGGCGTCGAAATACGCTTGATAAGCTTCTTTGAATCCAGGCAACAACGCTTGCGACGGCCAGACGTTGGGGGCGAAGTGGGAACCCGCTTCGGCGTTGTGGTAGTAATCCTCATCCGGCACGTTGCTCGGCCCGATGGAAAAGGACTCCTTGAGATCCCCCGGCGCACTTTCTTCCAGCGAATACGACAGGCTCTCCTCGGCTATCGCGCTGTAGCCACGCACCATCTCCGGACTGGGTCGGTCAACCTTGCGCTTTTCGGCCAAGGGTAAATCGAAGAACTGACGGGTCAGACGCGAGACCCTGTCTATCAACTCGCTGGGAATCTGGTGCTCGGTGATCACCAGAAACCCGATGTCCTTGCACGCCTGATTGACTGCCTGCGCCACGGCTGCCTTGCCGTCCGGTTCTCCTGAAAAATATGGGGCCAGGTTAACGATGGGCACATAGTGCAGAGTCATACGGCTGATTCCTCTTGCTGACATGTTTCGGAAAAAGGCTCGCCTCCGAGGATGAAGGTTATCGAGGAAAGAGCAGAAAACATGCCACTGATGAAATTCATAACACATACAGAACGTTAGCGTTCGACGCTCCTAGGACCAGATCAACTGGTCTGAAACGGAGTGCATGGTTTGAAGGCGCAATGACGAAAAACGGGCCAGAAGTGCGCACGCTCTCGCCCACTGTTTCTAGGCACTTTCGATGCGCTGAATGACATCGGCAGTCGTGGTGACCTCACCGAGTTCATAGGCAATCGTCGTCATGGATATACGCTGAACGTCCTCAGCGGAAACAGCGCCAAACCCGACATCCGGGTAGTCCATCGCCGCGTTGGCGTCGCTCAGGGCGATGACCTTGTACTCGCGGTGCGCGCCGTCCCTGATCGTGGTTTCGCAACAGACGTTGGTGACGGTGCCGCAGACGATAATCGTGTCGACATCCCGCGCGCGCAGCACGGTATCCAGATCGGTGTTGTGGAAACCGCTGTAGAACAGCTTGTCGACAACCACATCACCCGGCTGAGGCGCGAGCGCTTCGATAACCTCGGCGTCTGGATCATGCCGCGCAAGGATCTGATCCACCTTGGGGTACAAATCACGCATGCGTCCAGTGTCTGAACCATCGCCGCGCACGATGTGGCGCAGATAAACCACCATCACCCCACCGGTGCGTGCGGCGCGCAGCAGCCTCTGAACTGGCTCGATGATGTCAGCCGTACGTTTAACGTACAACGCACCTGTGGGCGCGCAGAAGACCTTTTGCATATCGACAACAATGACCGCCGTTCTGCGCGGGTTGATTGTCCACTGGACGAGGGGCTTGCTCATGGGATTCATCTCGGTTGAGCCTGACAGGCTGGAGAGACGTACCTAGCAATAAGCGTGCTGTTGGACTTGAGTCCTGATGACGGACGTGTCGAGAGCGCTGTCGTGCAGCGAACGCCGGAATGTGGGAGGCCTGCGCGTGCGGTATGTCAGATGCAGCCTTGGGGCCGCTGCGCAGCCCATCGCTGCCGTCGTAAACTCCGAGAGCTCCCACGCCTTCCGGGCAGAAGCAGACTTGCGTGCATTTCGATACTGAGTGCCTTATAGGATCCGGTTTGCTGGCGATTCATTTACTCAGGCGAAATTTCAGTGACTGAACTGACGCTATCGCGAGTAAAACCCCTCATATCAAACAACCTGTCACTCGCTGAATAAACGCTATTTTTGTAGGAGCGGACTTGTCCGCGAATACTGTAGTTCAGCCGATGAATATCCGTCGGATGTACAGGCCTTTTCGCGGACAAGTCCGCTGCCACTGTGTTTGCTGCGCGACAGCGAAGGCGTGGTGGGAGCTCTCCCAGTCTGGTATTTGCAGCGTCATGAGCCAGCATCAAAGCCCCAACATCAACCCGCTCAACCGCTTCACCTTGCGCCGCAACGCCTCCTCGAACACGCCCTGACGGGGCTCGATCAGGCTGAACCAGTGTTTGGCGCGGGTGATGCCGGTGTAGATCAGTTCCTTGGTCAGCACTGGGTTCAGGGCTTCCGGGAGGATCAGGGCGGTGTGGGCGAATTCGGAGCCTTGGGATTTGTGGACGGTCATGGCATAGACCGTTTCGACTTCGTTGAGCCGGCTGGGCAGGACGAAGCGCACGCCGCCGCTGCCGTCATTGCGCGGGAAGGCGACGCGCAGGACCTGTTTGTCTTCGCCCTCACGCTCCGGCAGGCGCAGGGTGATGCCGATATCGCCGTTCATCAGGCCCAGACCATAGTCGTTGTGGGTCATGAGCACAGGGCGGCCTTCGTACCACTGCTGCTCGCTTTCGATCAGATTGGCGTTGAACAGCGCGTGGGTGATGCGCTGGTTCAGGCCTTCCACGCCCCACGGGCCTTTGCGCACGGCGCAGAGCAGTTGAAACGAATCGAAGGCCTGCAGAACGGAGCGTGCCCATAAAGTCCAGCACGGGTCTTCAAGCGGCGAGCCGTCTGCCGGGCGCTCATTCGCCAATACATTCAGGTAATGCCGATAGCCTTGCGGCCCCTGCTCACCTTTACCAAGACCGTCGAGCACAAGGCGCTCGAACTTGAGGTCCTGCTCGCCCTTGAGCGCCAGCGCAAAAAGATCGCTGTGACTGCCTGCCGCCAAAAGCACCCGGGCCTGATGGTCCTGTTGCTGATTGACCAGCCGCGCCAGTTGCCCGATGCCGCTGCCCTGCCCGAATCGACGCGAGTGGCGCAGCATGACCACCTGCTGCGCCAGCGGATGTTGTTGCGCATCGCCCTGACGCAAACCGCCCTTGTCCAGTTGCTCACCGCTGACAGCTTCCAGCCAGGCCTGCGTGTCGGGACTGTAGAAACCCTCTTCGGCATCGCGACACAAATCCCCCAACACAGCACCCGCCTCGACGGATGCCAACTGATCCTTGTCGCCCAGCAGGACCATGCGAGCATGGCTCGGCAATGCATCGAGCAGGTTGGCCATCATTTCCAGGTCGATCATCGACGCTTCGTCGACCACCAGTACGTCCAGTGGCAGCGGGTTGCCAGCGTGATGGCGGAAGTGTCGCGTACCGGGACGACTGCCCAGCAAGCGGTGAACAGTGGTGACTTCGGCGGGGATTTTCTGCCGCACCTGTTCGCTCACGTCCAGGCTTTGCACCTGCTGGCTGATGGACTCGGTCAGCCGTGCAGCCGCCTTGCCGGTCGGGGCCGCCAGGCGGATGCGCAGCGGCTGACCGCTCTGCACCGCAGGCGCTTGCAGCAGCGCGAGCAGGCGCACCACGGTGGTGGTTTTACCTGTCCCCGGCCCGCCAGTGATGATGCTGAACGCACGACGAGTGGCCAGTGCGCAGGCCAGTTTCTGCCAGTCGATAACGGCGTCCGGGGCGGGATTTGCCTTGCCGAACAAAGCGTCCAGACGTTGGGCCAGATCCTGCGGCGGCGCTTCGTCCTGCGCCAGGCGCTGACGCAACGCCGCTGCGATCCGACGTTCGTAGGTCCAGTAACGGCGCAAGTAAAGTCGTCGATCCGACAGCACCAAAGGCTTTTGCAGCGCCTCGACGCTTGAATCTCCCGCTCGGGCCACCAGAATGCTGTCCGCCAGTGCCTGACACCAAGCAGCACCGTCCAACGCCGCCAACAGCTGTGACGGTAATAGCATCGGCGCGCTTTGCAGGTCGCCTTCCGGCGGTAGGGACAGGGCGAAGTCGGGTTCTTTCAGTGTTTCGTAGAGATCGAGGCAGACGTGGCCGTGCCCCAGTTGATGGCTGGTCAGCGCAGCCGCGACCAGCACCAGCGGATCGGCGTCGGGATCAAGATCACTGAGGAACGCCACAAAGGCACGATCAAGCGCGCGTAGCCAGCCACGCTCGACCCAGCGCTCCACCAGGATCAGCAAATCCTGAACGCGGGTCAGCGGGCTCAGGTCGGTGAGGCTGACGTCGGTCAACGCGGTGGGCAACAGCTCTTCGAACGAACGACTCATACGAGAGCTCCTGATAATTCCTGCTGCAATGGTTTGCCTTGGAACAGCAGGTCCAGGCTTTCGATCAGTTCACGGGGCGGCCGGGCGAAATACGCGCCCTGCGTCGCCGCATGAGCACCGCGCAAGAACAGATACAGCGCGCCGCCCATGTGCTGGTCATAGTCGTAGTCGGCCAGCCGCGCCTTAAGCTGGCGGTGCAAGGCCAGCAGATAGAGCACGTATTGCAGGTCATAACGGTTGTCTAGAATCGAGGCTTCCATCGCCAGCTCGGTGTAGGCGGCCTCGTCCGGGCCCAGCCAGTTGGATTTGTAGTCGGCGACGTAGTAACGCCCTTCATGCTCGAACGTCAGGTCGATAAAGCCTTTGAACATGCCGTTGAGCGAGACGGTTTCGGTGGTGGCGCGTGGCGCGTTGTCGTGGGTAAAACGGCGCACGAGGGCATCCATCTGCTTCACCTCGACCTGGTGACTGGCGAACCAGAATTCCATCTCGACGCGGTATTGATTGGGTTGATCCAGCTCGCCGAGCGCAACCGGCGCAGCCTCCGGCGACAGGCGCAATGGCATGTTCAGCACATGCTGCAGCCAGCCGGTCAGCGTGTTGATCCAGCCTTCCCAACCCCGACGATTACAGCGACGGGCGACCGCATCCTCAAGACGCTCGGGGTCCTTGGCGGTCAGCGCAAAGCCTTCGGTGCCAGCCCATTCCAGCAGACCATGCAAGAAGGTGCCGGGATTCGGCCCGCGCGGAAAACGATGGATATCCCCGCCACTGGCAGGCACGTCACGAGGCGCTTCAGGGTCCAGGCGCTCGTCATCGAATAGCTTCTGCGCCTGCGGACTGTCGGGGGACTGGTCGGCACCGGCAGTGATCGTATCGCCGATGCGCAGCGCGCTGTACGAGGCGATCCACCAGTTTTCTGCGGCGCGCCGTTTGGGCACCAGCGGCTTGAGCAACGAGGCTTCATTACGCGGCGCGCTGAAGCTTTCAGTGGTCGGTTCGGGAGTCGGTTGCAAGGCAATGGCTTCACAACCGGTATGCAGGTCACGCAGCCAGATTTTCAAGTCGGCCGATTCGCCTAGCACCGCACCGCCGCCCAGCAGATACCCCAGCGCCGAACGGTGCAGCATCGAGCTGTTGGCGTTGCCGCGCTTGAGGTCCGCGACGCCCAGCCAACAGGCGTGTTCCGAGCGGGTCAAGGCGACATAGAGCAGGCGCAGGTCCTCGGCCAGACGCTCGTCATCGGACTGCTGGATCAGCGCTTCAGTGGGCTGCAGGCTGATTTGTGCATGACCTTCGGCATCGTGAAACTGCAGCGGCAGGCGGCTGCCATCCACGGGCTTGGAGGAGCAGATGAACGGCAGGAATACCAGCGGATACTGCAAGCCCTTGGATTTGTGAATGGTCACGACCTTGACCAGTTGCTCGTCGCTTTCCAGGCGCAGGATCTGTTCTTCGCCTGCCTGACCGGACAACGCCAGGTGGTCGCCGAGGTGACGAATCAGGGCCTGTTCGCCATCGAGTTCGGCAGCGGCCTGTTGCAGCAATTCGGACAGGTGCAGCAGGTTGGTCAGCACCCGCTCGCCATCGGTACGTGTCATGAGTGTCTGCGGCAAGGCGAAGTCGTGCAGCAGACGACGCAACATCGGCAGCACGCCCTGAGTGCGCCAGATGACGCGATAGCCACGGAACTGCATGACGCGCCGCTCCCACGCCAGTTCGTCCTGGTTCAAGCGCTCCAGCTCGGCCAACGGCAGGTCGAGGGTGATGCAAGCCAACGCAGCACGCAGGGTGCGCTCTGAATCAGGCTCGGCACAGGCCTTGAGCCAAGACAGCAAGTCATGGGCTTCCTGCGCGGCGAATACCGAATCTTTGTCTGACAGATAAACACTGCGTACGCCGCGCGCGGAAAGCTCGTTGCGCACGGCCTGCGCTTCTTTGCCGTCGCGCACCAGAATCGCGATATCGGCCGGACGCAACCCACGCAGCGCTTTGTCTGGCGCGGCGAAACCGGCGCGACCTTCCTGACCGGCGTTGAGCAGTCGCACGATTTCGCTCGCGCAACTGGTGGCCAGTTGTTGACGGTAAGCGACACCGGACACTGGCTGATCGCTTTCCAGATGCCAGACGGTCAATGCAGCGAGCGCTGCGCCATCAACCTGCAACGTCTCTTTGCGCCCTTGAGCCAGCGCTTTGGAGAACGGCACAGGATTGTTTTCGCCTTCCCGAAACAGAAACGCACCGCGCCCTTGCGGACGCAACTCAGCGCGTTCGAACACATGGTTAACGGAGGCGACCATCGCATGGCTGGAGCGATAGTTGGTGTCCAGCGTATGCCAGCGACCCGAAGTCGCCTGACGGGCACGCAGGTAGGTGTAGATGTCTGCACCACGGAACGCGTAGATCGCCTGTTTGGGGTCGCCGATCAGGAACAGGCCGGTCTGCTCATCGTTGTCTTCGAGGCGATAGATGCTCTCGAAGATTCGATATTGCACAGGGTCGGTGTCCTGAAATTCGTCGATCAGCGCAACGGGAAACTGTTCACGAATGAGTGTCGCCAGTCGCTCACCGCCAGCACCGTGCAGGGCGTGATCAAGCCGAAGCAGCATATCGTCGAAGCCCATTTCCGCCCGGCGCCGTTTTTCTTCTTCAAAACGGGCGCTGACCCACTGCGCAGCGTGTTGCAACACCGCGGCGTCGGGTTTCGGCAGGCCATCGAGCGCAACCTTGAGCTCGAGCATCGCCTCGAAGGCCGGGTGCGAGGGCGCATCGCCTTTCCACGCGTCGGCAATGCCGTCGGGTGTCAGCCGGGTAAATCCGGTGCCCAGGTCCAGCGCCTCGACGGTTTCGTCCGCCGCCCAGGCGGCGAGTTTGTCGAACCAGGGCTTGAAGTAGCGCTCCTGCATCTTGCGGCCATCGACGATCTTGCGGGCCACGCCATCCATACAGATCGCTTGCAGTTCGGCGGCCCAGGCAGTCCAAGGTGCTTTCAGGGCTGCCAACGCCTTGCGACGTTCAAGCAGAGAGGCGGCAATCAGCTCGGCCGGTTCCTGAGTGCCGAGCGTGCGCTCACGCCCAAACAGGCCACGTACGCGGGGTAGCAGGGCCGCCGGGCCGCTCCAGTTTTCGCGCACCCACGTCAGCGCATCGCCGCTCATGGGGTAGCAGAACCGACGCCAGTAATCGCGCAGCACTTCGCCCAGCAGATCGCTGTGGTCGGTTTCCAGCGTCTGGGTGAACAAGCTGCCGCTATCGAAAGCATGCTCGCGCAGCATGCGCTGACACCAACTGTGGATCGTCGAGACTGCGGCCTCGTCCATCCACTGTGCGGCGATGTCCAGGCGGTTGGCGCAGCTTGGCCAAAGCTCGGCACTGAATTGCTGGCGAAGTTCGGCGATCAAGTCGTCAGGCGAGTCGATTTCGTCACGAAAGAATCGCGCCGCCTCGGCGAGGCGGGTACGAATCCGGTCACGCAGCTCTTTGGTCGCAGCATCGGTAAACGTCACCACCAGAATCTGCGGCGGGAGCAATTCGCGACCAAAGCCGGATGACTCGTCACCGTGCCCCAGCACCAGACGCAGGTACAGCGCCGAGATGGTGAAGGTCTTGCCGGTGCCAGCGCTGGCCTCGATCAGTTGACTGCCGCGCAACGGAAAACGCAGCGCCAGAGGAAGCGTCGTGTCGGTCATGCGCTGGTCTCCGTGCTGGAGAGCGATTGCCACGAGGCGTCATAGATCGGCTTGTAGAGCGTCTCGCACCAGCCGACGAATTCTTCGCTGTCCGTCAGTGTGTCAAAGTCAGGGTACTGGCGGGCCAGCGCCGTGCTTTCACGGCGTTCTCCATCGGTGGTCTGGCCGTCGCCTTCATAGGCTTTTCGGGCAGCGGCTTCAGCTTTGTCCAGCGGCTGTCCCAACCAGGCGAAGGCAGTTTTCACGGCAACTGGCAACGGCTGTTGCATGCCACGCAACCAAGCCATCAACAGATGATTGAGGGTGGTGGTCGCCGCTTCCTTTTCCAGTGGAGCCAGCATCAGGGTTTCATCGCTGGCCACCAGTGCCGTGCTCAGGGGCAATCCACAGGCGCAGGCGACCAGATGATTGACCCAGGGTCGGATAAGCCTGTGCCATTTGCGGGTCTTTTTTGAGCCGATGCTGTTGGGGATCGCCGTGACCAGCAACAGCTCGCCTCGGGCGTTGCGATGCAGCCCGCCCAGCCAGCCATCAATGCTCACACCGCTGTGGCTGAAACTGATTGGCAGCGCACTGCTCAACGGCTCGGGCCACAGCGTTAATAAGTCCTGATAACGCCTGAGCACGTCGGGCAGCGGCTCGATCAATTCCTGCTGCATGCAGGTGCCGAAACCTGCCAGCGGAAGCAGACCACTGGCCTGTAGCTTGAGGGCCTGTGCCTGCAACGCGCTGTCGATATTATCCGGCTGCGCCATCGCGGCATTGAGCAGGCTGTCGCTGAGGCCATAACGCTGCAGCGCATCAAGCACGAACGGCTCTTCATCGGCCAGCGGCGCTTCAGCTACCTCAAAGTAGATCTTCAGGCGCTGACTAAAAAAGTGCTTCACGGGGTTGCGCAGAAAGTCCTGTAATTGCGCGATGGTCAACGGCTCTTCCTGCTCATGGGGCGCTAACCCCGGCGCAACAGGGAGGGCGACATCGGTTTCGTGCAGCAATCGCCATTCGCGGGCAAAGCTGAAATAACCGGTGCCGGCATGGAAGTAGTCGGCACTGAAGGGTTGCAGCGGGTGCTCCAGCGTGAGCGCGTTAAGCAGTGTTTCTCCCTCATCACGCTGACCAATTTCATCCGGCTCACCGGCCAGCTTCCAGCCACTGGCCAGATGATCACGCAACTGACCGATCAGCACCGACGCAGGGCGATCACTGTTGTCACGAATGCTACGGCCGACCCAACTGATGTAAAGCTGATCTCGGGCTGACAGCAGCGCTTCCAGCAATAGATAGCGATCGTCTTCACGGCGCGAACGATCACCGGGGCGATAGTCACTGCCCATCAGGTCGAAGTCCAGAGGTGGCTGAGCGCGGGGGTAGTCGCCGTCGTTCATACCCAATAGACAGACCACTTTGAACGGGATCGCGCGCATGGGCATCAGGGTGCAGAAGTTGACTGAGCCTGCAAGAAAGCGCTGGGACAAACGGCCTTGATCGAGCCCGGCCAGCCAGGCTTCACGCACGACTGTCAACGGCAGTTCATCAATGAGGCCGACGGTGTCGCAGATACTCAACCACTCCTCGCGCAGGGTTTCGAGTTGCGCGAGCAGGTAATCGTCGTGTTCACTCTCCGCCTGAAAAAACAATTGCAGGACCGCTTGTAAGCGCGCCCCCCATTGCGTAGGGGTCGCTGGCTTGGAGAGTTCGCCATGAGCGGCCTCCAGCGCATCGATCAAAGCCACCAGCGGGCCAATCAACGCCGCATCCAGCCCGCCAATTTCATCGTACGGCTCGATACCTTCGTAGGCAGCACCGGCACCGACCGCATAGCCGAGTAACATGCGGCGCAGCCCGAAGTGCCAGCTGTTCTGCTCAAGCGCATCGGGCAGCCCGAGGCCCGCACGCTGTGGCGCATTCAGCCCCCAACGGATGCCTGCGCCTTCAATCCAGCGATGCAGGGTCGGCAGATCACGTTCTTGAATACGGAAGCGTGCACGCAGAGCGGGAACGTCCAACAGGTCGAGAATCTCACTCACCGGAAAGCGGCTATCGGGCAGTTTGAGCAAGTGTTCGACAGCAATCAGTAACGGCTCACGACCACGTTGTCCCTGGTCCGCCAGTGTGAAGGGGATGAAGCGGCGATCATCACGTTCTATCTGGCCGAATACGGCGCGGATGTGCGGTGCATAGCTGTCGATGTCCGGGACCATGACGATCACGTCACGGGGACGCAGGTCCGGGTCACGACTGAAACGGGCCAGGAGTTGGTCGTGGAGCACTTCGACCTCCCGTTGCGCACTGTGGGCCACGTGAAACCGTATAGAGCGGTCTTTCAGGACATCTACTGCGGGCCATAGCTCGCGGGTTTCATCAAGGGGACGCAGCTCAAGGATGTCGTCCTGCAACTGATTCAGGATGTTCTTGGGTTCGCTTTCGCTGAACAGGTCGATGCGCTCGTCCTTAAACGAGGCGCGGTAGCTGCGGGGGTCATCATGGCTGTCGAGCAGGTTGATGTAGTCACGACCCTGCTTACCCCAAGCGGCGAGCAACGGATGCGCATGCTGGTGCAGGGCTTCGGGGTCCAGCACCATTGGCATGCCTGTCTTGCGCGCCTGTCGCTTGTACTGATGGCGCAGCAGATCCTTGTCGGCCACGATATCGGCCCAGTGGTGACGACATGGATTGTGGACGCAAAGCAATACCTGGCTGAATCGGGCCAGCCCGGCGAGCGCTTCGAGCGCTTGAGCGGGTAGCGAGGAAATGCCAAACACGATGACACGTGCCGGTAAACCGGGAGGTGCTTCGCTCAGTGTGCTGATGCGCTCGATGAAACGCTGATGCACGCCTGCACGACTTTGCGCCATGCCTTCTGCACCGACGTCATTCAGCAGTGCCCGCCATAGCTCAGCCTGCCAACAGTTGGAAGCGGTCAGGGCCTTGGCTTCGCCTCTGCCATTGCGCAATTGGTGACGTCCGCTTGCCCAGTCTTCCAGCCAATCAGCGCGGTACACCTGATATTGATCGAAGAGGTCGGACAAGCGCTCGGATAACTGATAACGCTTGCGCAGGTCGGTGTCGGCCGTGAGGAAGCGTTGCAATGGCTCAAAGTGAGGCTGATTGATGAGTTCAGGTAATAAACGCATCAGGCGCCACGTCAGCGGGCTTTTGTCGAGCAGGGAGGTTTCGGGGATTTGATCTCTCCCCAAGACTGCCCGGTAAAGCTTCCACATGAAGCTGCCAGGCAGCTGGACATCAATGGCAGCGGCAATGCCACATCCACCAGTGTCCTCGTCCTGCGCATCCTCGGCCAGAGCCAGCTTCAGCCATTGAGCGATACCGTTGCTCTGTACCAGCGCGATCTCGTTCTCCAAGGGTGCCAATGGGTAACGTCGCATCCAGGAGACAACCAGACTGCGCAGCTCATCGAGGCGGTTGCCATGAACCACCATGAAGCCGGCGCTCAGCGAGGTTGTAACGGGCATGCTTGCTTCCTTGACGTGAACGAGTGAAACCTGAAGCCAAACCATAAGGGCTGGCGCACTGGAATGCCATACACAAGTTGAAAGCAGGGATGGCTGGCGAGGCTGACGTGTAGTTTGCAAACGCCAAAAAGACAAA
>NZ_RBTP01000001.1 GCF_003702045.1 Pseudomonas viridiflava | reverse complement strand
GCCTCGGTTGAGACGAAAGGCTCAACCCACCGCTCTTTAACAACTGAATCAAGCAATTCGTGTGGGTGCTTGTGGTGTCAGACTGAAGTCAACAGATTATCAGCAACCCAAGTTACTCCGCGAGAAATCAAAGATGTAACCAACGATTGCTGAGCCAAGTTTAGGGTTTTCTCAAAACCCAGTTAGATGTTTGAACTGAAGAGTTTGATCATGGCTCAGATTGAACGCTGGCGGCAGGCCTAACACATGCAAGTCGAGCGGTAGAGAGAAGCTTGCTTCTCTTGAGAGCGGCGGACGGGTGAGTAATGCCTAGGAATCTGCCTGGTAGTGGGGGATAACGCTCGGAAACGGACGCTAATACCGCATACGTCCTACGGGAGAAAGCAGGGGACCTTCGGGCCTTGCGCTATCAGATGAGCCTAGGTCGGATTAGCTAGTTGGTGAGGTAATGGCTCACCAAGGCGACGATCCGTAACTGGTCTGAGAGGATGATCAGTCACACTGGAACTGAGACACGGTCCAGACTCCTACGGGAGGCAGCAGTGGGGAATATTGGACAATGGGCGAAAGCCTGATCCAGCCATGCCGCGTGTGTGAAGAAGGTCTTCGGATTGTAAAGCACTTTAAGTTGGGAGGAAGGGCATTAACCTAATACGTTGGTGTTTTGACGTTACCGACAGAATAAGCACCGGCTAACTCTGTGCCAGCAGCCGCGGTAATACAGAGGGTGCAAGCGTTAATCGGAATTACTGGGCGTAAAGCGCGCGTAGGTGGTTTGTTAAGTTGAATGTGAAATCCCCGGGCTCAACCTGGGAACTGCATCCAAAACTGGCAAGCTAGAGTAGGGCAGAGGGTGGTGGAATTTCCTGTGTAGCGGTGAAATGCGTAGATATAGGAAGGAACACCAGTGGCGAAGGCGACCACCTGGGCTCATACTGACACTGAGGTGCGAAAGCGTGGGGAGCAAACAGGATTAGATACCCTGGTAGTCCACGCCGTAAACGATGTCAACTAGCCGTTGGAATCCTTGAGATTTTAGTGGCGCAGCTAACGCATTAAGTTGACCGCCTGGGGAGTACGGCCGCAAGGTTAAAACTCAAATGAATTGACGGGGGCCCGCACAAGCGGTGGAGCATGTGGTTTAATTCGAAGCAACGCGAAGAACCTTACCAGGCCTTGACATCCAATGAACTTTCCAGAGATGGATTGGTGCCTTCGGGAACATTGAGACAGGTGCTGCATGGCTGTCGTCAGCTCGTGTCGTGAGATGTTGGGTTAAGTCCCGTAACGAGCGCAACCCTTGTCCTTAGTTACCAGCACGTAATGGTGGGCACTCTAAGGAGACTGCCGGTGACAAACCGGAGGAAGGTGGGGATGACGTCAAGTCATCATGGCCCTTACGGCCTGGGCTACACACGTGCTACAATGGTCGGTACAGAGGGTTGCCAAGCCGCGAGGTGGAGCTAATCTCACAAAACCGATCGTAGTCCGGATCGCAGTCTGCAACTCGACTGCGTGAAGTCGGAATCGCTAGTAATCGCGAATCAGAATGTCGCGGTGAATACGTTCCCGGGCCTTGTACACACCGCCCGTCACACCATGGGAGTGGGTTGCACCAGAAGTAGCTAGTCTAACCTTCGGGGGGACGGTTACCACGGTGTGATTCATGACTGGGGTGAAGTCGTAACAAGGTAGCCGTAGGGGAACCTGCGGCTGGATCACCTCCTTAATCGACGACTCAGCTGCACCATAAGCACCCACACGAATTGCTTGATTCATTGAAGAAGACGATTAGAAGCAGCTTTTGCTTTGCACACCCTATACTGGGTCTGTAGCTCAGTTGGTTAGAGCGCACCCCTGATAAGGGTGAGGTCGGCAGTTCGAATCTGCCCAGACCCACCAGTTACCTGGTGAAGTTGGTCAGAGCGCGTACGACACCCGTATATGGGGCCATAGCTCAGCTGGGAGAGCGCCTGCCTTGCACGCAGGAGGTCAGCGGTTCGATCCCGCTTGGCTCCACCACTTACTGCTTCTGTTTGAAAGCTTAGAAATGAGCATTCCATCCGGTAGATGATGAATGTTGATTTCTAGTCTTTGATTAGATCGTTCTTTAAAAATTTGGGTATGTGATAGAAAGAAATAGACTGTTGACCACTTTCACTGGTGGGCAACAGGCTAAGGTAAAGTTTGTGAGAACAAACTTTCGGCGAATGTCGTCTTCACAGTATAACCAGATTGCTTGGGGTTATATGGTCAAGTGAAGAAGCGCATACGGTGGATGCCTTGGCAGTCAGAGGCGATGAAAGACGTGGTAGCCTGCGAAAAGCTTCGGGGAGTCGGCAAACAGACTGTGATCCGGAGATGTCTGAATGGGGGAACCCAGCTGTCATAAGACAGTTACCTTACACTGAATACATAGGTGTATGGAGCGAACCAGGGGAACTGAAACATCTAAGTACCCTGAGGAAAAGAAATCAACCGAGATTCCCTTAGTAGTGGCGAGCGAACGGGGACCAGCCCTTAAGTTGGATTGAGAGTAGCGGAACGCTCTGGAAAGTGCGGCCATAGTGGGTGATAGCCCTGTACGCGAAAGTCTCTTTGCAATGAAATCGAGTAGGACGGGGCACGAGAAACCTTGTCTGAATATGGGGGGACCATCCTCCAAGGCTAAATACTACTGACTGACCGATAGTGAACCAGTACCGTGAGGGAAAGGCGAAAAGAACCGCGGAGAGCGGAGTGAAATAGATCCTGAAACCGTATGCGTACAAGCAGTGGGAGCCCACTTTGTTGGGTGACTGCGTACCTTTTGTATAATGGGTCAGCGACTTATTTTCAGTGGCAAGCTTAACCGAATAGGGGAGGCGTAGCGAAAGCGAGTCTTAATAGGGCGTCAAGTCGCTGGGAATAGACCCGAAACCGGGCGATCTATCCATGGGCAGGTTGAAGGTTAGGTAACACTGACTGGAGGACCGAACCGACTACCGTTGAAAAGTTAGCGGATGACCTGTGGATCGGAGTGAAAGGCTAATCAAGCTCGGAGATAGCTGGTTCTCCTCGAAAGCTATTTAGGTAGCGCCTCATGTATCACTGTAGGGGGTAGAGCACTGTTTCGGCTAGGGGGTCATCCCGACTTACCAAACCGATGCAAACTCCGAATACCTACAAGTGCCGAGCATGGGAGACACACGGCGGGTGCTAACGTCCGTCGTGAAAAGGGAAACAACCCAGACCGTCAGCTAAGGTCCCAAAGTCATGGTTAAGTGGGAAACGATGTGGGAAGGCTTAGACAGCTAGGAGGTTGGCTTAGAAGCAGCCACCCTTTAAAGAAAGCGTAATAGCTCACTAGTCGAGTCGGCCTGCGCGGAAGATGTAACGGGGCTCAAACCATGCACCGAAGCTACGGGTATCATCTTTTGATGATGCGGTAGAGGAGCGTTCTGTAAGCCTGTGAAGGTGAGTTGAGAAGCTTGCTGGAGGTATCAGAAGTGCGAATGCTGACATGAGTAACGACAATGGGTGTGAAAAACACCCACGCCGAAAGACCAAGGTTTCCTGCGCAACGTTAATCGACGCAGGGTTAGTCGGTCCCTAAGGCGAGGCTGAAAAGCGTAGTCGATGGAAAACAGGTTAATATTCCTGTACTTCTGGTTATTGCGATGGAGGGACGGAGAAGGCTAGGCCAGCCTGGCGTTGGTTGTCCAGGTTTAAGGTGGTAGGCTGAGATCTTAGGTAAATCCGGGATCTTAAGGCCGAGAGCTGATGACGAGTGTCCTTTAGGACACGAAGTGGTTGATGCCATGCTTCCAAGAAAAGCTTCTAAGCTTCAGGTAACCAGGAACCGTACCCCAAACCGACACAGGTGGTTGGGTAGAGAATACCAAGGCGCTTGAGAGAACTCGGGTGAAGGAACTAGGCAAAATGGCACCGTAACTTCGGGAGAAGGTGCGCCGGTGAGGGTGAAGCATTTACTGCGTAAGCCCATGCCGGTCGAAGATACCAGGCCGCTGCGACTGTTTATTAAAAACACAGCACTCTGCAAACACGAAAGTGGACGTATAGGGTGTGACGCCTGCCCGGTGCCGGAAGGTTAATTGATGGGGTTAGCGCAAGCGAAGCTCTTGATCGAAGCCCCGGTAAACGGCGGCCGTAACTATAACGGTCCTAAGGTAGCGAAATTCCTTGTCGGGTAAGTTCCGACCTGCACGAATGGCGTAACGATGGCGGCGCTGTCTCCACCCGAGACTCAGTGAAATTGAAATCGCTGTGAAGATGCAGTGTATCCGCGGCTAGACGGAAAGACCCCGTGAACCTTTACTATAGCTTTGCACTGGACTTTGAATTTGCTTGTGTAGGATAGGTGGGAGGCTTTGAAGCGTGGACGCCAGTCTGCGTGGAGCCAACCTTGAAATACCACCCTGGCAACTTTGAGGTTCTAACTCAGGTCCGTTATCCGGATCGAGGACAGTGTATGGTGGGTAGTTTGACTGGGGCGGTCTCCTCCTAAAGAGTAACGGAGGAGTACGAAGGTGCGCTCAGACCGGTCGGAAATCGGTCGTAGAGTATAAAGGCAAAAGCGCGCTTGACTGCGAGACAGACACGTCGAGCAGGTACGAAAGTAGGTCTTAGTGATCCGGTGGTTCTGTATGGAAGGGCCATCGCTCAACGGATAAAAGGTACTCCGGGGATAACAGGCTGATACCGCCCAAGAGTTCATATCGACGGCGGTGTTTGGCACCTCGATGTCGGCTCATCACATCCTGGGGCTGAAGCCGGTCCCAAGGGTATGGCTGTTCGCCATTTAAAGTGGTACGCGAGCTGGGTTTAGAACGTCGTGAGACAGTTCGGTCCCTATCTGCCGTGGACGTTTGAGATTTGAGAGGGGCTGCTCCTAGTACGAGAGGACCGGAGTGGACGAACCTCTGGTGTTCCGGTTGTCACGCCAGTGGCATTGCCGGGTAGCTATGTTCGGAAAAGATAACCGCTGAAAGCATCTAAGCGGGAAACTTGCCTCAAGATGAGATCTCACTGGAACCTTGAGTTCCCTGAAGGGCCGTCGAAGACTACGACGTTGATAGGTTGGGTGTGTAAGCGCTGTGAGGCGTTGAGCTAACCAATACTAATTGCCCGTGAGGCTTGACCATATAACACCCAAGCAATCTGCGACTCAAATGAGCACAGATTGCGGTGACTGTGAAGACGACACGAACCGAAAGTTTGCGTCACAGACGACACCACTATCACATACCCATTTTGCTGAATCGCGCCAGCTGGCACGCTTCGGTACCCGAATTTCTTGACGACCATAGAGCATTGGAACCACCTGATCCCATCCCGAACTCAGCAGTGAAACGATGCATCGCCGATGGTAGTGTGGGGTTTCCCCATGTGAGAGTAGGTCATCGTCAAGATTCAATTCCAGAACCCCTCATCGCTTACGCGGTGAGGGGTTTTGTCTTT
>NZ_RBTP01000062.1 GCF_003702045.1 Pseudomonas viridiflava | reverse complement strand
AGCGCGTCAACCGTTATTTTCAGATTTTTGCCGATCGCTTTACACCGACATTAACCAGACGCGGGATTCGCCTAGCAATCATTGGGATTCGAAGAATTAATAGCACCGCTCCGATCGCTGCATATAAAGACCACTCCTTTAGATCGGCTCGAACGATCCAGAACATATGCAGCAAGCCCAACCCCAAAACCACATAGCTAAGGCGATGGAGCTTCTTCCAGCGCGCACCCAGTCGACGCTGACTGTAGCGATTGGAGGTCACCGCCAACGCCAGCAAGCACAGGAATGCCAGTGCCCCCACAATGATGTAAGGCCGCTTGACCAGCTCCACCCCCAACTGACCAAAATCCAGCCCAAGCACGAACAGCGTGTACATCGTCATGTGCAGAACAACATATGCAAAACACCAAAGCCCCAGCTGCCGACGTACCACGATCCAGAACGGCCAGCCGCTCAACTTCTGAAGCGGCGTCATGGCCAAGGTGATGAGCAACAGTATCAGCGTCCCTAAACCGAAGTTCTCAACCAGCGCCTTGCCCGGATCAGGCCCCAGCGCAAATATCCATGCCTGATAAAGCCAGAGAACAGGCGCGACACAGGCGGCAAGAAACACACAAAGGCGTAGGAACGGATAGCGCATCAATAGTCCTTCCGCAGGTCCATGCCCGCATAAAGAGAGGCCACCTCCTCCTCGTACCCATTGAACATCTTCGTGTCCATGACATTGGGACTGAACAACCCACTCGGCAGCCGTCTTTCACGGGCCTGCGTCCAGCGCGGATGATCCACGGCCGGGTTCACATTCGCATAGAAACCATACTCGTTGGCTGCAATGCTCTGCCAGGTCGTTTTGGGCTGCTCACTCACAAGGCTAATGCGCACAATCGATTTCACACTCTTGAAGCCATACTTCCACGGCACCACCAACCGGAGCGGCGCACCGTTCTGATTGGGCAATTCACGCCCATACATGCCCACTGCCAGAATCGCCAACGGGTTCATCGCCTCATCCAGACGCAACCCTTCTACATAAGGCCAGTCGATCAACGCAAAATCCGAGCGCTGCCCAGGCATGGACTTAGAGTCTTGAAGGGTTTCGAAACGGATGTATTTGGCCTTGGAAGTGGGTTCGACCTGCTTCAACAACTCAGAAATCGGGAATCCAATCCAGGGAATCACCATCGACCAGGCTTCGACGCAACGCAGACGGTAGATGCGCTCTTCCAGTTGATAGGGCTTCATAAAGTCTTCGAGCGCATAACGGCCTGGCTTACCGACCTCACCGTCGATCACCACGCTCCACGGTTCGGTCTTGAGCGAACCCGCATTTTTCGCAGGATCCCCCTTGTCGGTGCCGAACTCATAGAAGTTGTTGTAATGAGTCGCGTCCTTGAAGGGCGTGATCGCCTCATTCTTGACGTTGACCGCCTGCCATTTGGTGTCCGGAAGTTTTTCAGCGAACCAGCCCGGTGCCTTGCCTGCCTCAACATCGGCGTAACGGGAAGGATCTGCGGCGTCGGCCCAGCGCGGCAAAGCGCTCACGGCCAGACCGGCAAGTGAGCTGGCCAGCAATGTGCGGCGAGAGAGATAGATGGATTCAGGCGTGACGTCGGACTCTTTGGAGTCGGACGCAGAAGGAAGCTTGATTAGCATGATGACTCCGCAGCCTAGGGGAACTGATGCACCAATAGACTACGGAGTATGGGGTAAATTAGATCAATTGGCGGCTTTGTGGCGACGAAGACGCAACAAATATTGTGCAGGCCCGGACAGCGCGTAGCCGAGGAAGATCAGCAGCAGGATGCGCGGCGGATCGCTGAACACAACCGCGAATACCAGCACCACGGCCAGAATTGCAACGAATGGCACACGCCCCCTCAAGTCCAGCTCCTTGAAGCTGTTGTACTTGATGTTGCTGACCATCAGCATGCCTGCGCCAGCCACCAGTAGCGCGACCAGAAATGATAGTTTTGAGCCTTGAATGCCGAAGTCACTGAACGCCCATACCGTACCCGCGACTACACCCGCAGCAGCCGGACTGGCCAGACCGATGAAGTAGCGCTTGTCGGCCTTGCCCACCTGGGTATTGAAACGCGCCAGACGCAATGCCGCGCCCGCGACATAAATGAAGGCGACCATCCAGCCCACCTTGCCCATGTCCCCCAGTGCCCAGCCAAATGCCAGCAAGGCAGGCGCAACGCCAAAGGCAACCATGTCGGACAACGAATCGTATTCGGCACCGAAGGCACTTTGGGTATTGGTCATGCGTGCTACCCGACCATCAAGCCCATCCAGCACCATCGCCACGAAGATAGCGATGGCGGCAAAGGCAAAATACTTGCTGGCCCCCGCCGTATCACCGGCACTCAAGGCGCTCTGGGCGCTCATGGAGCTGATGATGGAATAGAAGCCCGCAAACAGGTTCGCGGTGGTGAACAGGTTGGGTAGCAGATAGATGCCGCGATGACGGACCTTGCGCCCTTCGGCGTCGTGTCCTTCTTCAACGTGCTCATCAATGGGTAGCAGACTTTCAGCGTCAGAGGCCTTGTTCGGCTCTTCAGGACGTTCGCTCATGGACATTACCTTGCAGCGGTTTGAAAAGGTTCGACAGATGTCTGCGACGAGGGTTCGTCCGCAAACGATGCAGCTTTATACCAGAGCCTGACCCCAGAACGAAAAAACGCGGCCGGTTGGCCGCGTTTTTTCATGAACCGAAAAGATCAGTTCTTTTCTTTGTCGACGATTTTGTTCGCCGCAATCCAAGGCATCATCGAGCGCAGTTTCTCACCGATGACTTCGATGCCGTGCGCAGCGTTGTTACGACGCTTGGCGGTCATCGATGGGTAGCCGGTAGCACCTTCGATGATGAACATCTTGGCGTATTCACCGTCCTGGATGCGCTTCAGAGCGTTGCGCATGGCCTGACGGGATTCGGCGTTGATGACTTCAGGGCCGGTCACGTACTCGCCGTATTCAGCGTTGTTGGAGATCGAGTAGTTCATGTTGGCGATACCGCCTTCGTACATGAGGTCAACGATCAGCTTCAGTTCGTGCAAGCATTCGAAGTAGGCCATTTCTGGCGCGTAACCGGCTTCAACCAGTGTTTCGAAGCCAGCCTTGACCAGCTCGACAGTACCGCCACACAGAACAGCCTGCTCGCCGAACAGGTCAGTTTCGGTTTCGTCTTTGAACGTGGTTTCGATGATACCGGTACGGCCGCCGCCAACGCCCGAAGCGTAGGACAGTGCAACGTTCTTGGCATTGCCCGAAGCGTCCTGGTAAACAGCGATCAGATCAGGAATACCGCCGCCCTTGACGAACTCGGTGCGTACGGTGTGGCCTGGAGCCTTAGGCGCGATCATGATCACGTCCAGGTCAGCGCGTGGCACGACCTGATTGTAATGAATGGCGAAACCGTGGGAGAAAGCCAGAGTGGCGCCCTTCTTCAGGTTTGGCTCGACTTCGTTCTTGTACAGCTGGGACTGGAACTCGTCCGGGGTCAGGATCATGACCAGATCGGCAGCAGCAACGGCGGAAGCAACGTCAGTCACTTTCAGGCCATGAGCTTCAGCTTTGGCGACAGTGGCCGAACCTTTGCGCAGGCCAACAGTGACATCAACGCCGGAGTCTTTCAGGTTGCACGCTTGAGCGTGACCTTGGGAGCCGTAACCGATGATGGCAACTTTCTTGCCCTGGATGATCGAAAGGTCGCAGTCTTTGTCGTAAAAAACTTTCATGGAAATCCCCTGTTATCTTGGCCGTTCAGGCCATTTGCTAAATGAGTTAAATGCTCAGCACTTTGTCGCCACGGGCAATGCCCGTCACGCCACTGCGTACTGTTTCCAGGATGGCGGCAGTGCCGATGGCCTGAATGAAGCTGTCCAGTTTGTCGCTCGTACCGCTCAACTGCACGGTATAGACGCTTGCGGTCACGTCGACGATCTGCCCACGGAATATATCCGTGGTGCGTTTGATCTCGGCACGCTGTGCGCCGGTGGCCTTGACCTTGACCAGCATCAGCTCACGCTCGATGTGCGCGCTCTCCGACAGATCGACCAGCTTGACCACTTCAACAAGCTTGTTGAGGTTTTTGGTGATCTGTTCGATCACCTCATCATGGCCAACAGTGGTCAGCGTCAGACGCGACAGGGTCGGGTCCTCGGTTGGCGCTACCGTCAGGCTTTCGATGTTGTAGTTACGCTGCGAGAACAGCCCGACGACGCGAGACAATGCACCCGGTTCGTTTTCCAGCAGTAGGGAAATGATGTGCCGCATGATTATGTCCGCTCCGTCTTGCTCAACCACATATCGCGCATGGAGCCGTCCTTGATCTGCATCGGATAGACGTGCTCGGTGACATCAACCTGAATGTCGAGGAAGACCAGACGATCCGTCATGGCGAAGGCTTCTTCCATTTTAGGCTTCAAATCTTTCAGGTCAGTGATGCGCATGCCGACGTGGCCATAGGCTTCGACCAGCTTGACGAAGTCAGGCAGCGATTCCATATAGGAGTGCGAGTGACGAGCGCCGTAGCTCATGTCCTGCCACTGGCGGACCATGCCGAGCACACCGTTGTTGAGCAGAATGATCTTCACCGGCAAGCCATACTGCAGGCAGGTCGACAGCTCCTGGATGTTCATCTGAATACTGCCTTCGCCGGTTACGCACGCAACGTGCGCATCAGGGAAATTCAGTTTGACGCCCATCGCTGCCGGAAAACCAAAGCCCATCGTGCCCAGACCACCGGAGTTGATCCAGCGGTTCGGCTTGTTGAAGCGGTAGTACTGAGCGGCGAACATCTGGTGCTGGCCCACGTCGGAGGTGACATAGGCATCGCCCTTGGTGACTTCGCACAGTGTTTCGATAACGGTCTGCGGCTTGATGACCGAACCATCGCCACGGTTGTAAGGGAACAGATCACCCCCGGCACGCCACTCATCGATCTGCTTCCACCAGGCAGCAACAGCGGCCTTGTCAGGTGTTTCGCCGATGTCTTTCAGGGTGGCGACCATTTCGGTCAGTACGCTTTCTACAGGACCTACGATAGGCACATCGGCCTTGATGGTCTTGGAGATGGAGGCAGGATCGATGTCGATGTGGATGATTTTGGCATTCGGGCAGAACTTGCTCGCACCGTTGATGACTCGGTCATCGAAGCGCGCGCCAACCGCCAGGATCACATCGGTGTGGTGCATCGCCAGGTTGGCGGTGTAGCTGCCGTGCATGCCCAGCATGCCGACGAACTGACGATCCGTACCCGGGTAGCAGCCCAACCCCATCAAGGTGTTGGTGACCGGTGCGTTGAGCAGTTGAGCCAATTCGGTCAGCGGCGCCGAACCGTTACCCATGATCACGCCGCCACCGGCATAAATGATCGGGCGCTTGGCCGCCAGCAGCATTTCGACCGCCTTGCGGATCTGGCCGGAGTGACCACGAACCGCCGGGCTGTAGGAGCGCAGCTTGGCTTTTTTTGGAAAGATGTATTCGAACTTCTCGGCCGGGTTGGTCATGTCTTTCGGGATGTCGACAACGACAGGACCAGGACGACCGGATTGCGCCAGGTAGAATGCCTTTTTCAGGATTTCCGGGATTTCCGACGCGTGCTTGATCATGAAGCTGTGCTTCACGATGGGACGAGAGATACCGATCATGTCGGTCTCCTGGAACGCATCGGTGCCCACCAGCGTACTGGCGACCTGACCGGACAGCACCACCATCGGGATGGAGTCCATGTAGGCGGTCGCGATACCGGTGATCGCATTGGTTGCGCCAGGACCTGAAGTCACCAGCACCACGCCCGCCTTGCCGGTCGCACGCGCATAGCCATCGGCCATATGCGTGGCAGCCTGCTCGTGACGAACGAGAATGTGGCTCACGGCCGGTTCTTTGAACAGGGCATCGTAGACATGTAGAAGGGCACCACCCGGGTACCCATAGATATGCTCAACGCCTTCGTCACGCAAAAAGCGGACGATCATTTCAGCGCCAGATAAAAGCTCCACGTTGTTCACCTCTAAAACGCCAGAATACCGCCCACTCCGGGACGGGTCTTAATAGGTTTACTGCCAAGCAGAGCATGAGCGACGGTGGTCGCCGACTACGTCAGCACTACTGAGCAAGTATTGGGATGTCCCTGAGTGTTGCGGAACATTCCCACCCAGCGCGAGGTAACGCGTTGCGGGTGTTACAGGTCGGCGCGGGTGTGCGCCTCATGATCTACCGAGAGGGTCTGCTTCTGGCAGTCCTTCTACAGCGAACTTTGGATTGTTGTGATTCGCCTCCCTCAAGTCAAGTCATCGTTGAGGTTTCTTGTTACCGAGGTCCTGAAAATGCACTGCTTCAGACGGAGGCGCACCGTTATGGTAGCTTTCCAACGGCAAAAACATCTCAAGGAAACAGCATGCAATGGATGATAGTGGCCGCCGCGCTGGCAATGGCCGCAAGCGCGAGCAGTCAGGCAGCTCCCATTTACAAATGGGTGGACGCCCAGGGCATCACTCATTTCGACGCCCAGCCCCCTGCCGGCAAAGAGGCGCAGCAAATCAACGTGCAAACACCAGTGCCTGCCTCACGATCGCCCTCATCTTCAGCGCCTGAGCGTTCGGACGCCGCCGAGCAGCGAGCGGTCGATGACAAAGTCAAAGGACAGCTAAAAGCGCAGGAAGCGAAACTCGAAGAGAACTGCGAGAACCTGCGCACCAACCTTGCGCAGTTACGGAACAACCCGCGGGTGCGCGAACAGGTTGGAGGGGAAGTGAGGCGTCTCACGGAAGAAAACCGCAAGACGCGCATCGAAGAGACCGAAAAAGCTATCAGCGAGTATTGCCGCTAGAACAGCCTTCGGTCAGCTGACGTCCGTGATCAACTGATCGAAACGGGCAAGACTTTGCTGCAACTGCCGGGTTTCGCCCAAGCGACCGGAATAGACCATTTCAGCCATCTCCAGAATGCCGGACGCGTTGGGCAAGGGAAGGTCGCGCTCAAGGATGATTTTCATGCGCGGCAGGAAAATCCACTGCAGCCATTGCGCAAACTCAAGCGTGTCGACGCAGAAAGGCTCCTGGCTGGACAACGCCTGCTCGCTGGGCGGCGTGGTATCCCACCAGCCCAGCACACGCAGCTCCCGTTCGATCAGCAATAACTGCTCGGCGATTTCAGGAAAGCGCTTGTCCATCAGCGGGCCTTTTGACGCGCCAGCGCAGCACCGGCCGAGTCACCCTGTTTCTCGCGGGACTGAGCGATCAATTCCCACAAGCTTGCCTGAAGACTGGCGCGGCCACTGGCGTACGTCAGACCACGACGGGCCAACTGTTCGGCTTGGGCTGCGTCACCCTGAGCCAAGCGCACCTGCGCCAGACGATAAAGCACCTGCGGCTCGCGAGGCGCGACACGCTGCGCACGTTCGAGGCTGGAGGATGCGCCATTGAGGTCGCCGCCGCTCTGTTGCTGTTGCGCGGTTGTCAGCAATGCCAGTACTGGGCCATCGAGCTGCTCATCTTCCGACAGGCCGCCACCGCTGGACGGAATGCCGGTCGGCGCCGAGGCTGGCGGCATGCTGTAGCTGGTATTGCTGGCAGGCGCAGGATTGATCGGTGCCTGATTGACCGGCGAGGTGTCGATAGGCGGCGCGTCTACGCTAAACGGTGCCTGACTGGCAGGCGCCGAGAAACTCTGACCTGAATTGCCGCCGCCTGCACCCGGGACCATCACCACAACGCCCGAATCCTGGGGCACGGCCTGAGGCTGCTGAGCCTGGGTGGTGTTTGCCCGGTACCCGCCATTACGCGACCCCGCGGAACCGTCACCATTCGAGACTCTCGAGCCCGAGTCCACGACCGGAATCGAGCCGCGCTCTACGCTGGCACAACCGTTGAGCAAAGCCAGAGCCGTTAAAGCTGGAATCCACCATTTATTCACTTCAAACCCTCATTGCTTAGTTCAACCAACCCTTGACCCAGTCCATCACCTCGGTGGCAGGTGCCGGACTGCCGCCGCATGTAGCACCGGGCTGGGGCTCACTGCCGCGAATATACGGCATCTGGACGGCATTCGGGCAGCTGGCATCAGAACCTTGTCCGGTCTGAGCATCAACCCAGGCCTGGACGACGTTGTCCGGCATGGCCATGTCCAGCGGCAACGGATCGGCCTTACGCATGAAACTGGTCCACACCTGCAAGGCACCCGTCGCGCCGGTGAACGGGGTTTTGCCGTTGTCATCGCGGCCCATCCACACAACGGCGAGCAGGTCCTGGCTGAAACCGGCGAACCAGCTGTCGCGCGAGTCGTTACTGGTGCCGGTCTTGCCCGCCAGGTTCAAAGATGCAGGCAAGACGTTGTACACAGACTTGCCTGTACCTTCGCGCATTACCCGCTGCATCGCATTCTGCACCAGATAAATGGCACCCGGATCGAAGCGTTGCTCGATCTGGAACGGATAGCGCTTGAGCGGTTCGCCCTCAGCGGTCAGGACGCTACGGATGCCACGCATCGGCGTGTTGAAGCCACCACTGGCAATGGTCTGATACATGGTGGCGACTTCCATAGGCGTCAGGCCACCGGCACCGAGCAGCATCGACGGATAGGCGGGCCATTCACGCGTGACACCCAGCTTGGCCAGCGTTTTGAAGACGGTCGGAACGCCCAGTTCAAGACCCAGTTTGGCAGTCGACAGGTTGTAGGAATGCGCCAGCCCCTGATACAGGAAAATATTGCCGTGGGACTTGTGATCGTAGTTCTGCGGCTTCCAGACCTGACCGTCCGCACCCTTGACCTGAAACAGCTCATCGGCGATCCAACTGGTCAGTGTGTACTGGCTTGGACGCTCCAGGGCTGTCAGGTAGATAGCAGGCTTGACCAGCGAGCCAATCGGTCGAACCGCATCAATGGCCCGGTTGAAGCCTGCAAACCCGGCTTGGCGGCTGCCCAGCAACGCTTGCACTTCACCGGTTTCAGGATTCGTCACGACCATTGCCGCTTCAACCTCATCCGAGCCCTTGCGCCCGGCCAGGCGCTTGAACGTGTCGTCCATTGCGGCCTGGGACTTCATCTGCAGGATCGGATCGAAACTGGTGAAGATCCGTAGACCTTCCTCGGTCAAGTCTTCGTCACGATAGTCTTCGCGCAATTGACGTTTGACCAGATCCAGGAATCCAGGGAATGAGCTGTCGGCCAACGTGCCGGTCTTGGTCACGCCCAATGGCATTTTCTTGGCTGCGGCCACGACTTCGGCGGTCGCAACGCCTTGCTGCTCAAACAAATCAAGCACCAGATTACGGCGCTCCAGCGCACGCTCGGGATTGCGGCGCGGGTTATAGAAGGAGGGCCCTTTGACCAGTCCGACCAGCATCGCCACCTGATGGATTTTTAGTTCGGACAAAGGCTGGCTGAAGAAATACTGGCTGGCCAGACCGAAACCATGCACGGCACGCTGACCATCCTGACCGACGAACACCTCATTGAGGTAAGCCTCAAGAATCTCCTGCTTGCTGTAATGAATCTCCAGCAGTACGGCCATCATGGCTTCGGTCAGTTTGCGCGAGAGGCTGCGCTCGTTGGTCAGGTAGAAGTTCTTCACCAACTGCTGAGTCAGCGTACTGCCGCCCTGCCGCATCTGGCCCTGGGACGTGTTGACCCACATGGCGCGCGCGATGGACTTGGGCGAAACACCGAAGTGGTGATAGAAGTCACGGTCTTCGACCGCCACCAGCCCGTCGAGCAGATAGGGGGGCGCCTGATCCAGCTTGATGAGAATCCGGTCTTCCAGGTTCTTCGGGTACAGACCGCCGATCAACAGCGGCTCCAGGCGTGCCACTGCAAGCTTGCCACCATTACCCGATGACAGCTCGGCCACGTAGTCGCCGGAAAACCGCACCCGAACCTGTTGGGCCGGATCGGTGCCTTCATAAAACTGGAACCCACGGGTGTTAAGGGCGACTGTGTTGCCATTCACCGCAGCGGCGCCCGGACCATTGGCAACGCTCTCGCGCCGATAGCCCAGAGCATCGAGTTCAATGAGAAAATCATCACGACTAAGCTTCTGGCCGACGAACAACTCCAGCGGACGCGCGTACACCTTCGCAGGAATCGTCCAGCGTTTGCCGGAGAATTTCTCTTGGACAATCGCATCCAGATAGATGGCCAGACCGGCCAGGAGAACCAGGCCGACAATACTGAGTTTCAACGCCCAGCCCAGCCATTTGCGCAGGCTGCCGGAGGGTTGCTTTTTTGAGGGACGAGAGGTGCGGGATCGAGTCATGGGCGCGGATTATACGCACTTTGCAAGGCTTCGACAGACACCCGACTGACCGGTTTGCACCCTCGCGCCAAGCGGCCATAATAGCGGCAATGAACCGCTACATTTTTTTGAATCCACTCTTGAAGGATCGCTTGTGAGCCAGTCTTTGATCGCAGCCCTGCAAAATCCTGCTCTTTTCCCTCATCCGGTGGGAAATTTCCAGGTTATCGAGACCCATATTTCCTGGGTTTTGCTCACTGGCCCCTACGCCTACAAATTCAAGAAACCGGTCAATTTCGGCTTTCTGGACTTCACGACGCTGGCCTTGCGCGAGCACTTCTGCAAAGAAGAACTGCGCCTCAACCAGCGCCTGACCGAGGATCTCTATATTGAAGTGATTCCCGTCACCGGTTCGGTCGAAGCGCCGCAATTGGGCGGCAGTGGCGAAGTCATCGAATACGCACTCAAGATGCGGCAGTTCTCCCAAGCCGGCCTGCTCAGCACCTTGCAGGCCAACGGCGAGCTGACCACTCACCATATCGACGAGCTGGCCACACAAATCGCCGAGTTTCATCTGCACGCGCCCCACGTCACTGCCGACACGGAATTTGGATCGCCAGACAGCGCGATGGCGCCAGTTCTGCAAAACTTTGAGCAAATTCGCCCGCTGATCAGCGAAAAATCCGACCTGACGCAACTCGATGCACTACAAGCCTGGGCAGAATCCAGCTTCGAACGGCTAAAGCCGTTGATGGCCCGGCGCAAGGCAGAAGGTTTTATCCGTGAATGTCACGGCGATATCCACTTGGGCAACGCCACCTTGATCGAAGGCAAGGTGGTGCTGTTCGACTGCATCGAATTCAACGAGCCGTTCCGCAAGACCGATGTCTACGCCGACACCGGCTTTCTGGCGATGGACCTTGAAGATCGCGGGCTCAAGTCGCTTTCCCGACGCCTGGTGAGCCAGTATCTAGAGAAGACCGGAGACTACGAAGGCCTTGAGCTGCTTAACTTTTACAAGGCCTACCGAGCGATGGTTCGCGCCAAGGTCGCACTGTTCAGCCAATCCGCCGATGCCGACGGCGTACAGCGCGCCGCGACTCTGCGCCAGTACCGCAACTACGCCAACCTGGCAGAGAGCTATAGCGCCATCCCTTCACGCTTCATGGTCATCACTCACGGTGTTTCCGCAGTCGGCAAAAGCCACGTCGCCATGCGTCTGGTCGACGCTCTCGGCGCAATCCGCCTGCGCTCGGACGTAGAGCGCAAGCGTTTGTTCGCTGATCAAAACACCGCCCTGTATGGCGAGCAGGCCAGCAGCGCGACCTACGATCGGTTGCACGAACTGGCAGGCAAGGTACTGCGCGCCGGTTTTGGTGTCGTGATCGATGCCACCTATCTCAAACACGAGCAGCGTGTCGCCGCCGCCAAAGTGGCTGAAACCACGGGCGTTCCGTTCCTCATCCTGGATTGCGAAGCGCCGGATGCCGTCATCGAAGGCTGGCTGGAACAACGTCAGGCGCAGAACACTGATCCCTCGGACGCCACCATGGATGTCATCAAGGCTCAACAAGCCAGTCGAGAACCGCTTACCGCTGAAGAAGTCATCTGCAGCAAGCACGTTGCAACTCATCAAAGTGGCGATCTGGACAGCCTGATCGATCATCTGCGCCAGCGCCTCCCGGGGCTCTGAAAACCATGCTCAGCCGTTGGGCAGGTCATGCTTCACGGCGGAGCAATGCTGGCGATATACTGGCGCCATAATTCCAACGCAACCACGAGGCCATCATGAGCCAGCCCAAACAGATCGATTCACCGCTTTACATGATGCTGCGTAAAGACGACGTCGAAGGCTTCAACCAAGAGAAGCCAAAAACCGGCACGATCGATATGGCCGGTGGCGATTTCCGGGGCCTGGATCTGCGTGAACTCGATACGGCGGGCATCGACTTTACCGATGCCTACTTCCGCTCGGCCGATCTGCGTGGTCTGGACCTGCGTCATACGCCGATGGAAGGCGCAAGCATCGCGCATGCCCAGATATCCGGCGTTTTTTTCCCGGCAGAACTCACGGCTGATGAAATTCTGATGTCGGTCAATTTCGGGACTCGCCTGCGCTACCGCACGCGCTGACCCAATAAGCTATAGCTTGAACCGGCGTGTGCAATGCATGCCGGACTCGCATGGCGGTTCGGCGAGCATTCCCCTATTTCAGACGACCTTTTCTTTACCGGGCATTCGCTGACGCAGACTGACGCCAGGCTGCCCATCTGCGTGGAAAAGAACTGTTGACTTACAAATGAGAATCGTTATGATTATCACATCCGGTCGCGAGACTGGACGATAACTGAAAGACCTTGGTTCGGACTTTCAGATTATCTCCTCATCAGGCTAATCACGGTTTTTGACCCGGCTCTTTGCCGGGTCTTTTTTTGCCTTGGATAATTGCCTGGCGATCAAGCATCCCGTGTACGCCCAGTTGCATCAACAGATCGTCCAGCAGGCTCGAACCGCCCATTCGCACACGCTCACGGCTTATCCAGTGAGAACCAAAACGCGCCTGAGCCAGCTGGATGAACACCCTGGCCTCTTCGAATGTACGCAGACCTCCCGCAGCCTTGAACCCAACCTGCCCACCCACATCGCCAATGGATTCCAGCATGATGCGCGCGGCCTGAGGAGAGGCATGACGTGCGGCTTTGCCGGTACTGGTCTTGAGGAAATCAGCACCCGCCTCGATGGCCGAGCGACAGGCGTCGTGAATGATTTGTGAGTCGCGCAACTCGCCGGTTTCAAGCGTCACCGTCAGCTTTACGTCTCGGTCCAAAACGGATTTACACGCCGAAATCAGCTCCCCGCCTACGTGTTGATCACCACAGATCAATGCACTGAAGGGATACACCACATCAATCTCGTCAGCACCTGCCATCAGCGCCATGCTCGTTTCGGAAACAGCAGCCTCGATACCTGTGCCGCCGTTCGGGAAGTTGACAACCGCAATCACGTTGACTCGCGGTGCCTGCAACCGATCCAGCGTGGTGCGCGCTCGCAAGACAAAGCGTGGATAAACGCAGACCGCTGCGACGGGCCCAAAGGGGGTCAGCGCCCGCTCACAGATCCCGACGATACGCCGCTCGGTGTCGTCATGATTGAGCGCAAACAGCTCCATCAAAGCGATGGCCTGACGTGCCAGCTGCTCGTTGTCTGCGGTGATCGCTGTCATGGTCTGTCGCTCGCGAAGATAGGAGCGAAACGATATACGAGCGCGTGGGCGCAAGGGGCACCCGCTCCCAAGGCGAGAGAAGTACCACGCTGGAAAAGGAAACGTCCGACGTTATTGGATGCCAGTTCCCGGCTTCGGTGTCGCAACTGTGTACCAGACATAATCGGCACTTCCTGCGACGACTTCTTCGCCCATCTGCGCCAATAGCAACACAACCGGCACCTCATCCGAATCCAGGTCCGCCATGTGCAAAGGTGCGCCTGCATCTTTACGCGCATGCCAGGAACCTGCGATCAAAATCGCAGGGGCCGGCGCGTTCAGCAGGCTTTGGGCCAGACGACGATCACGCTGTTGCTGCACGGCGAGCGTCGCGGTTTCCTGATTTTCGAGCAGCGCACTGCCATGCAGTTCACGCAGATGCCCCAGAAGAAGCGCTTGCACGGCAGAGGTTGTCGAGCGTGGCCCGGTGAGTTCCGGCATGTGCTGATAGATCGAAGCCACCTCGGCCACGTCCAGATTCGCCGATAACAAGGGGCAGGATTGTGCCAGTGCAAACCGCATGACCGGGCCGTGCAAGGACCAGTCCCAGGCTGGCTGCCACTGCAAGGCCAATGGCAAGTCTGCAGGATAATCCGACCGGGCGATCCGCTCCCGCACCGAATCGACGGAAGCCTGCTGGAGCGGGTTCAATGACTCGAACAACACACTGCCCTGAGGACGCTGATCGGCCAGAACCTGCAATAGCCACAATTGCACGGCCTGATGGTCAAGGTTGTCGCGCTGCTCACCCACAACCACCCTGGGTGCGGCAGCGAGACGCGCTGCAAGCTGCCTGCTTGTCAGTGCCCGGCCATTCTTGATGTCACGAATCATTCCTGAATCCAACTGCTCGTGCTTAGCCCGGAAATCCGGTATCAGGCAACATTACCTGCTCACATGGGTGCGCTGCCAGACTAACATCACGCAGAATGATCCTGACTAGAACATTTTGACCTGTACGACGACCGCGACCATCCACCACTTCGCACCCAACAACCAAGCATCACGGGGTTTTCTTGAGATTCCTTTGCACATCGAGCCATCTACCTGAATCACAAAGCAGAGGTTTTAACCTGGAAGGCCACGCATTTCTGGCAGTACGCCGGCAAGGTGAGGTGTTCATCTACAGAAATCGCTGCCCACATCGCGGTATTGCCCTGGAATGGCAGCCCGACCAATTTCTGGACAGCAGCGCCAGCCTGATTCAGTGCGCCACGCATGGCGCGCTGTTTCTCATCGAGAATGGCGAATGCGTTTCAGGCCCTTGCGAAGGCCAGTCGCTGAACGCGGTAGATTGCCGCGAAGATGCGCAGGGCATCTGGGTAAAGCTCCCGACAGAAGACCAGGAAGACTGATCCTGATGGCGGGTCAGCCCAGCCCTTGAACCTGAAAACGCCGATCTATGCGTATTTCCTCTGAATCCAGCTGAACACCATAGGCCAGGATCTCGACGCCTGCATCGATGGCATCTTGCAGCGCCAACGCGTAGGCAGGATCGATTTCCAGCGCGGGCCGGACAGCTTCGATCCCGGTCAGGTTGACGCAATACAGCAGGACAGACCTCACGCCGTCGCGCGCCAATGCAGCGAGTTCGCGCAGATGGCGTGCGCCTCGCTGTGTAACAGCGTCAGGAAATGCAGCGACCGCCGACTCATCGAAGCCGAGCGTGACGCTTTTTACTTCCAGATACACATAACCGTCGGGGTACTCCAGGCGAAAGTCGACACGGCTTTTTTCCTGCCCGTAAGCCACCTCCCGCTTGAGGGCCGTAAATCCGGTCAGCTCGGTGATGACACCGGTGCGCAGCGCTTCCTCCACCAGCGTATTGGCGCGCCCGGTGTTGATGCAGGCGAAGCGCCCCTGCGGCGTTTCACTGATTTCCCAAGTCCCCGGCAACTTGCGCTTGGGATCATTGGAGCGACTGAACCAAATGCGGCCTCCCGGCATCATGCAATTGAGCATCGAACCGGTATTGGGGCAATGGATGGTCAGCCGTTCACCGCTGTCGGTTTCGATGTCGGCCAGAAAACGCTTGTAGCGAATAATCAGGCGACCCGGTTCAAGCTCAGGCGAAAAACGCATCAGGCACTCCAGGTTCGCAGGCCACGCGCGATGCGCTCGACGGCCTCCTGCAATCTCTCAAGACTTTGCGTATACGCAAAACGCACATGATGCCCGGCCTGATGACGACCAAAGTCCAGCCCCGGCGTGAACGCAACGTGTACGGTTTCCAGAAAGTGACGACAGAACGCAAAAGCGTCACCGCCGAACGCGCTGATGTCGGCGTACAGATAAAAGGCCCCTTCCGGCTCGACAGCAATGCCGAAACCCAGCTCACGCAATGCAGGCAACAGAAAGTCCCGACGACGACCGAACTCTGCGCGGCGCTCTTCGAAAATCTCCAGCGTGTGTGGCTCGAAACAGGCGAGTGCGGCGTATTGCGCCATGCTCGGCGCGCTGATGTAGAGGTTCTGGGCCAGTTTTTCCAGATCGGCGACCGCTGCCGGCGGCGCAACCAGCCAGCCAAGACGCCAGCCCGTCATACCGAAATACTTTGAAAAGCTGTTGAGTACGAACGCATCGTTATCCACTTCCAATACGCTGCTTGCGTCCACGCCGTAAGTGAGGCCGTGATAAATCTCATCCACCACCAGATGGCCGTTACGCGCTTTCAGGCTCTGCGACAACGCAGCCAGCTCGTCGCGGTGCAGCAAGGTGCCGGTCGGATTGGCGGGCGATGCCACCAGCGCTCCGACACTGTCCTGGTTCCAGTACTGGCCAACCAGCTCGGGCGTCAATTGATAACGCTCTTGCGGACCGACCGGCACCAATTGCGCGCCCCCTTCGATAAGGCGCAGAAAGTGACGATTACAGGGGTAGCCTGGGTCGGCGAGCAACCAGTGTTTGCCCGGGTCCACCAACAGACTGCTGGTCAGCAGCAAGGCACCCGATCCGCCGGGCGTAACCAGAATACGTTCAGGATCGATGCTGACCTGATAACGCTGGGCATAGAAACCCGAAATGGCCTCACGCAGTTGGGGCAACCCACGGGCGGCGGTGTAACGCGTCTTGCCCTCTGCCAATGCAGCCTGACCGGCTGCGATAACGGGCTGGGCAGTGGTGAAGTCCGGCTCGCCTATTTCCAGGTGAATGACATCGTGGCCCGCCGACTGCAGCTCATTGGCGCGCGCCAGCAACGCCATGACATGAAACGGTTCGATGTCGCGACTGCGCGCGCTGTAGGGCTGGGTCATGGGTCCATCCTTATGGAGAAAACGTCTGGAAATATCATTGTCATGACAGCGGGGCACGATTCTACCCAACCCTGTGCCAGCAGTGCGCTAAATGATCAAGTCGGGGCGTATCGATAAAGCCGGAAGAAAAGAAAGCTACGACGGCAGCCAAAGGCTAGAGTTCATTTAAGGCAAGAGCAGTTTCGTCACGGCCGTCTCTGCAAGCAGACCGCGTCGTCATGCTCGACAACCGGGAGTAGCGCACTCCGATTTGATCTGGTAAGTTCGCCCGCTTGCAGCTGCAGGGCCGACGGGTGTCGGTGATGGAACAATCCTGCGCAATAGATTAGAAGAGTGAGAGGCGGTCCATACATGCCCACCCCAGAAAAGCAACAGAACCATCTAATCAGCGGCTTCGCACCCTACGTACCAACGAAGGGTGAGGAGTACATGAGCGACCCCATGCGCGCCCACTTCACCAAGATCCTGAACAAGTGGAAGCAGGACTTGATGCAAGAGGTCGATCGCACGGTAGACCACATGAAGGACGAAGCTGCCAATTTCCCTGATCCGGCGGACCGCGCCAGTCAGGAAGAAGAATTCAGTCTGGAACTTCGTGCCCGTGACCGCGAGCGCAAACTCATCAAGAAGATCGACAAGACGCTGCAACTCATCCTTGATGAGGAATATGGCTGGTGCGAATCCTGCGGCGTCGAGATCGGCATCCGCCGCCTCGAAGCTCGCCCTACCGCGGATCTGTGCATCGATTGCAAGACCCTGGCGGAAATCAAGGAAAAACAGGTCGGTAAATGACCTGTCGGGACCTGCCTTAAATGAAAAGACGCTTCGGCGTCTTTTTTGGTTTTGTGGACAGCGTTCGCGGACAAGTCCGCTCCCACAGCTGAACTCCGTACGTAGGAGTGGACTTGTCCGCGAACGCTGCTTCTCAGTCGCCGCGTCTCGTGACTGGACCGGCCGGTTCGATCAAGTAGGTCAGTACTCCATCTCCACACTGCCGCCACGCTTGATCGCCCAACCAGAGCACCAGTAACATCCGGCCCATGAAAAAATCTGCCTACATCGGGCGCTTTGCGCCGACACCCAGCGGTTATCTGCATTTTGGCTCGCTCGTTGCGGCGCTCGCTTCCTATCTCGACGCCCGGGCTGCGGGCGGGCAATGGCTGATGCGGATGGAGGACCTGGACCCTCCACGCGAAGTGCCCGGCGCGCAGGCCGCCATTCTCGATACGCTGGAGCGTTACGGTTTCGAATGGGACGGCGCATGGGTCCGGCAAAGCGAACGCCACGATGCTTACGCGGCCATCATTGATCGCTGGTTCAGCCACGGGCTGGCCTACGCCTGCACCTGCTCACGCAAACAACTCGAAGACTATCAGGGTGTCTATCCAGGCCTGTGCCGCAACGCAGGCCACTCCCCCGAAAACGCCGCCATCCGTATTCGCGTGCCGGAACTGGAATACCGCTTCGAAGACCGGGTGCAAGGCACGTACCGCATGCACTTGGGCAATGAAAGCGGTGACTTCGTGATCCGTCGCCGCGACGGCCTGTACGCCTATCAACTGGCAGTGGTGATTGATGACGCCTGGCAAGGTGTGACCGATATCGTGCGTGGCGCGGACCTGCTGGACTCGACGCCCCGGCATTTGTACCTGCAAGAGCTGCTGGGCATTCCCCAGCCACGTTACCTGCATGTTCCGCTGATGACCCAACCGAACGGTCACAAGCTCGGCAAGTCATACCGCTCCCCACCGCTGCCCGCCGATCAGGCGACCCCTCTGTTACTGCGCGCATTACGGGCACTGGGACAGCCGACCGATCCGCACCTGACCTACGCCACGGCGCAGGAAGTACTGGCCTGGGGCATCGAGCGCTGGAACGCTGACCTGATTCCAAAGCTGCGCAACATTGAAGAAGCCCGGATAGACTGAGCCAGAGCCGTCGCGCAAAAGTACTGCTTAAGGATAGTTGCAGGTTGTTCGACATCCGTTACCATGCCGCTCCTCATCTACCAGCGCAGGGAGACCAGATGTACATTTACCGGTTGGTTTTGCTTCTGGTGGTAGGTATCTATCTTTTTTCTCCAGCCATCATGGACTGGTGGATCGACGCGACGGGAGCCTGGTATCGGCCTTACCTGTTGTGGCTGATCCTGATCGTGGTGACGTTCATCCTGCAAAGCCAGCGAGATGCCGATGAGCTTTAGCCTGACGCAGATGCTGCTGGTGAGCGCCGGCTATCTGCTGGTGCTGTTTGGTGTCGCCTGGGTCAGTGAACGCGGCCTGATCCCGCGCGCCATCATTCGTCACCCCCTGACCTATACCTTGTCGCTGGGTGTGTACGCCAGCGCCTGGGCGTTCTATGGCACGGTCGGCCTGGCTTATCAGTATGGTTACGGCTTTCTGTCCAGCTACCTTGGCGTCTCCGGGGCATTTCTGCTGGCGCCGGTGCTGCTCTATCCGATTCTGAAAATCACCCGCACCTATCAGCTTTCCTCATTAGCCGACCTGTTCGCGTTCCGTTTTCGCAGCACTTGGGCCGGCGCACTGACCACCGTGTTCATGCTGATCGGCGTATTACCGCTGCTGGCCCTGCAGATTCAGGCCGTCGCCGACTCGATCAGTATCATGACGCGCGAGCCGGTGCAGGATCGGGTCGCGATAGCGTTCTGCGCAATCATCATGCTGTTCACGATCTTCTTTGGCTCCCGGCACATCGCAACCCGCGAAAAGCACGAAGGGCTGGTGTTCGCGATTGCCTTCGAATCGCTGATCAAACTGATCGCTCTCGGTGGCGTCGGCCTGTATGCGCTGTACGGTGTATTCGACGGCCCGCAGCAACTGGAACTCTGGCTGCTGCAAAACCAGACCGCCCTCGCCTCGCTGCACACGCCATTGCAGGAAGGTCCGTGGCGCACGCTGCTGCTGGTGTTCTTCGCCTCGGCCATCGTGATGCCGCACATGTATCACATGACCTTCACCGAAAACCTCAACCCTCGCTCGCTGGTCAGCGCCAGTTGGGGGCTGCCGTTGTTCCTGCTGCTCATCAGCCTGGCCGTACCACTGATTCTTTGGGCGGGGCTCAAGCTGGGGGCCACAACCAGCCCCGAATATTTCACGCTGGGAATCGGCATCGCGGCCGGTAAACCGGCGTTGGCACTGCTCGCGTACATTGGCGGACTGTCGGCGGCCAGCGGATTGATCATCGTCACCACCCTGGCGCTGTCGGGAATGGCGCTGAACCACCTGGTGCTGCCGCTTTATCAGCCCCCGGCCGAAGGCAATATCTATCGTTGGTTGAAGTGGACACGGCGCGGGCTGATCGTTGCGATCATCGCTGCAGGCTATGGCTTCTACCTGATGCTGGGTGCGCAACAGGATCTGGCCAACCTGGGCATCGTGGCCTTTGTCGCCACGCTGCAGTTTCTGCCCGGCGTGCTTTCAGTGCTGTATTGGCCGACCGCCAACCGACGCGGCTTCATCGCCGGACTGCTGGCGGGGATTGCAGTCTGGGTGGTCAGCATGCTGCTGCCGCTGATCAGCAACCTGCAAGGCTTCTACATCCCGTGGCTGAACATGATCTACGTGATGGACGACACCAGCTGGCACATGGCGGCCATCGCGTCACTGGCCGCCAACGTGCTGCTGTTCACGCTGGTGTCACTGTTCACCAACGCCAGTGCCGAGGAAGTCAGCGCGGCCGAAGCCTGCGCGGTGGACAACGTGCGACGCCCGCAACGTCGGGAACTGCACGCCGTCTCCCCGCAGGAATTTGCCACGCAACTGGCCAAGCCCCTGGGCGCCAAGGCGGCGCAGAAAGAGGTCGAGCAGGCCCTGCGTGACCTGTACCTGCCGTTCGACGAGCGACGACCTTACGCATTGCGCCGTTTGCGCGACCGTATCGAAGCCAACCTTTCAGGCCTGATGGGGCCGAGCGTCGCCCAAGACATGGTGGAAACCTTCCTGCCGTATAAATCGGGCAGCGAAAAATACGTGACTGAAGACATTCACTTCATCGAAAGCCGGCTTGAGGATTACCATTCGCGCCTGACCGGGCTTGCCGCCGAACTCGATGCGTTGCGCCGCTACCACCGTCAGACGCTTCAGGAATTGCCAATGGGCGTGTGCTCGCTGGCCGAGGATCAGGAGATCCTGATGTGGAACCGTGCGATGGAAGAGCTGACCGGCATCGTCGCCCAGCGTGTCGTCGGCTCACGCCTGGAAACCATTGCAGAACCCTGGAAAAGCCTGCTGACCGGATTCATCAGCGTTCCGGACGAGCACTTGCACAAGCAGCGCCTTGGCCTTGACGGACAGACCCGCTGGCTGAATCTGCACAAGGCCGCGATCAACGAACCACTGGCACCGGGCAACAGCGGTCTGGTGCTGCTGGTCGAGGACCTGACCGACACCCAGATGCTCGAAGACAAGTTGGTTCACTCAGAGCGGCTGGCCAGCATTGGCCGTCTGGCGGCAGGCGTGGCCCATGAAATTGGCAACCCGATCACTGGTATCGCCTGCCTGGCTCAGAATCTTCGCGAAGAGCGTGAAGAAGACGACGAACTGAAGGAAATCAGCAGCCAGATTCTCGAACAGACCAAACGTGTGTCGCGTATCGTGCAGTCGTTGATGAGCTTCGCCCACGCCGGCGCGCACCAGCACAGCGACGAAGCCGTCTGCCTGGCCGAAGTGGCTCAGGATGCTATCGGTCTGCTGGCGCTGAACCGACGTAATTTCGAAGTGCAGTTCTATAACCTGTGCAACCCCGAGCACTGGGTCGATGGTGACCCGCAACGGCTTGCGCAAGTGCTGATCAACCTGCTGTCCAACGCGCGCGATGCGTCGCCTGCGGGCAGTGCGGTCAGGGTCAAGAGCGAAGCTTCAGAACACACTGTGGACTTGATCGTCGAAGACGAAGGCAGTGGCATTTCCAAGGCAATCATGGACCGATTGTTCGAGCCCTTCTTCACCACCAAGGACCCCGGTGAAGGAACAGGACTGGGCCTTGCACTGGTCTATTCCATCGTTGAAGAGCATTATGGACAAATCACCATCGACAGCCCGGCCGACCCCGAGCACCAGCGTGGTACCCGTATCCGGGTGACTCTGCCACGCCATGTCGACGCGACGTCCACCGCGAACTGAGACCGTCGAGAGAACTGAATCAATGCCGCATATTTTGATCGTCGAAGACGAAACGATTATCCGCTCAGCCCTGCGTCGCCTGCTTGAACGCAACCAGTATGAAGTCAGTGAAGCAGGCTCTGTTCAAGAGGCTCAGGAACGTTTCAGCATTGCGTCGTTTGACCTGATCGTCAGTGATCTGCGGCTGCCCGGCGCGCCTGGCACCGAACTGATCAAGCTGGGCGAAGGCAAGCCGGTGCTCATCATGACCAGCTATGCAAGCCTGCGTTCGGCCGTCGACTCGATGAAGATGGGCGCGGTGGACTACATCGCCAAGCCCTTCGATCACGACGAAATGCTCCAGGCCGTATCCCGCATCCTGCGTGATCGCCAAACCGTCAGCAGCCTTCAGGCCGAACGCGGTGCCACCGGCAAGGCGAGCGGTGTCGAGAAAGGTGCCGCGCCGAATAATAACGGCGAGATCGGTATCATTGGGTCCTGCCCGCCGATGCTGGATCTGTACAGCAAGATTCGCAAAGTGGCACCCACCGACTCCAACGTGCTGGTCCAGGGCGAATCGGGCACTGGCAAAGAGTTGGTCGCTCGCGCCCTGCACAACCTGTCTCGCCGCGCCAAGGCACCGATGATTTCGGTCAACTGTGCGGCTATTCCCGAATCGCTGATCGAGTCCGAGCTGTTCGGTCACGAAAAAGGCGCGTTCACCGGTGCCAGTGCCGGACGCGCGGGCCTGGTCGAAGCGGCGGATGGCGGTACCCTGTTCCTCGATGAAATCGGCGAGTTGCCGCTTGAAGCGCAGGCGCGCCTGTTGCGCGTATTGCAGGAAGGCGAAATTCGCCGGGTGGGTTCGGTTCAGTCACAAAAGGTCGATGTGCGACTGATCGCCGCGACCCACCGGGACCTCAAGACCCTCGCCAAGAACGGCGAATTCCGTGAAGACCTGTTCTACCGCCTGCACGTGATTGCGCTGAAGCTTCCAGCGCTGCGTGAACGTGGCAGTGACGTGCTGGAAATCGCCCATGCGTTCCTGGCGCGCCAAAGCGCCAAAGTCGGCCGCACCGACCTGAAGTTCGCACCCGATGCCGAGCAGGCTATTCGTCACTACAGCTGGCCGGGCAACGTCCGCGAACTTGAAAACGCGGTAGAGCGCTCGGTGATCCTTTGCGAAAACCCGGAAATCACAGCCGACCTGCTGGGTATCGACATCGAGCTGGACGGTCTGGGGGACGATGAGTACATGGGCCTGGCACCGCTGCCCAACGGATCGACCTCAGGCAGTAGCGAACCGACCGAGGATCTGTCGCTGGAAGATTACTTTCAGCATTTCGTTCTGGAACATCAGGACCACATGACCGAAACCGAACTGGCGCGCAAACTCGGGGTCAGCCGCAAATGCCTGTGGGAACGTCGCCAGCGACTGGGCATTCCACGTCGCAAAGGTGTCGCCAACGAGACCTGATACCCCGCCCAAGCCTCTGGCACGCGGTGCACAGGGTTTTGCGCAAACTGTTACCTTACTTGCATCACGTAACAAAAGCCGGGGCTTACGGTAACGAAGTCCCGGCTTTTTTATGCCTGACTGAATCGCCAAAAGCGTGCAAAGCCCCGTTTTCCGGGGCTTTGCAAAAGTTGGCACAGGTCCTGCTATATCTCTAGTACAAGAAGAACAACAAGCAGTACGACACCCATAACAAGAACAATACGAATCGACTCACGCATAACAAGAACAACACGGCGGAGGCGCAGCTAACTGATTCTTTTGGAGAGGAGTTGTATTTGGGGCTTGCCCCGCAACCAGGCCGAGAACAACAAAAAACTACCCTTAGGTAGAGCCTGAACTGGTTGGATCTAATGATCATTGCAACGCAGCGACCAAAGCAATCCGTTTGCTCTTGACTCCCGATTGGGAGGTTTCACAGGCGAAAGTCTCGTGAATGGGCACTCAACAAAAACAAGAAGCCCTAACAGAAAACAATAATAAAGAGCACACACTTTGGGGGAGCTTCGGCTCCCCCAGTAGCTTGCGGAGCAAAATCAGGCCGCTACTTTTCCCCTTCCGCGTCAGCGTCCTACACCATCCCCCGACTAAATGCTAGAATCCCCGCCCATCATGCGGTCATTCCACGTTTTTGGCCGAATATTCCTTCAAACAGTGCATCCCATGCTGAAGAAGCTGTTCCAGTCATTTCGTTCTCCACTGCGCAAGCCGCAGCAACATACGCGCACCACGCCAGAAGTGCTCAATAGCAGCCAGCACTCGCTGCAGCGCGCTCAGTTCAGCCGCTATGCCGTCAACATTGTCGAGCGCCTGCAAAACGCGGGCTATCAGGCCTATCTGGTCGGTGGCTGCGTACGCGACATGATGCTCAATATCACGCCCAAGGATTTCGACGTCGCCACCAGCGCCACGCCAGAACAGGTGCGTGCCGAATTTCGCAATGCCCGTATCATCGGTCGCCGGTTCAAACTGGTACACATCCACTTTGGTCGCGAGATCATCGAAGTGGCCACGTTCCGCGCCAACCATCCGCAGGATGACGAAGAAGAGGACAGCAATCAGTCCTCGCGCAATGAAAGCGGCCGCATCCTGCGTGACAACGTGTACGGCACCCTTGAAGAGGACGCCCAGCGTCGCGACTTCACGATCAACGCCCTGTATTACGATCCGGTCACCGAGCGTGTGCTGGATTACGCCAACGGCGTACACGACATCCGCAATCGCCTGATCCGCCTGATTGGCGACCCGGAGCAGCGTTACAAGGAAGACCCGGTGCGCATGCTGCGTGCCGTGCGTTTCGCCGCCAAGCTGGATTTCGGCATCGAAAAGCACAGCGCCCTGCCGATCCGTCCGCTGGCCGCCATGCTGCGTGATATCCCGTCGGCGCGCCTGTTCGAAGAAGTGCTCAAGCTGTTCCTGTCCGGTCATGCCGCCTCGACATTCGAGATGCTGGTCGATCTGGAGCTGTTCGAGCCGTTGTTCCCGGCCAGTTCCAAGGCGCTGGAATACAACCCGACCTATACGCACACGCTGATCAGCAATGCGCTGATCAACACTGACCTGCGCATCAAGCAGAACAAGCCCGTCACCCCCGCGTTCCTGTTTGCCGCCCTGCTCTGGCCCGCACTGCCTGCCAAGGTGCTGCGCGCTCAGGAGCGTGGCATGCCGCCGATCGCCGCGATGCAGGAAGCTGCGCATGAGCTGATCATCGAGCAGTGCCAGCGCATCGCGATTCCGAAGCGATTCACAATGCCGATCCGCGAGATCTGGGACATGCAGGAGCGTCTGCCGCGCCGTTCGGGCAAGCGTGCCGATCTGCTGCTCGACAACTCGCGCTTCCGTGCCGGCTACGACTTCCTGCTGCTGCGCGAAACCGCAGGCGAACAGACCGATGGTCTGGGACAGTGGTGGACCGACTATCAGGAATGTAACGAAAGCCAGCGCCGCGACATGATTCGCGACCTGAGCGGCAAGCCGGAAGCTGCCGGCGCCGCGCCGCGCAAACGTCGTCGCAGCAGCGGTGCGAAGCGCAAGCGCACCGATGCCGAGACATCCGGCGGTGAATGACACGTCGTTGACCGGTGAACGTGTTTATATCGGCCTGGGCAGCAACCTTGCAGACCCGGCAGAGCAACTGCGCAGCGCCGTCAAAGCGCTGGAACAGTTGCCGGACAGTCGATTGGCAGGTGTCTCCTCGTTTTACGTCAGCGACTCACTGCTCCCCGGCCAACCGCGCTTCACCAACGCGGTCGCGGCGCTAGACACCACCCTCTCGCCACTTGCGCTGCTCGATGCGCTCCAGGCGATCGAACGGGACCAGGGCCGTGAACGCCACGAGCGCTGGGGTCCTCGCACGCTGGACCTCGACATTCTGCTGTTCGGCAACCGCCTGATCGACGAACCTCGCCTCAAAGTGCCGCATTACCACATGCAGGCCAGGCCTTTCGTTCTCTACCCGCTGGCCGAACTGGCGGCTGGTCTGACCCTCGCCGACGGCCGCCAACTGAGCCAATTATTGAGCGAATGCCCGTTCGTTGGCCTGGAACGTCTGCCCGTCCAGGCGTAACCCCGGCCTGCCACTCGTTACCTGAGCTGTAACCGCTCCGGTAAACGGGTAACACCTGCAATTGACTTCATGCCCCCTCCTCACGAAGATAGGCCTCCCGCCGCCACCCCAATGGCGAACGGGCGCGAAACAGGCCTTTGCAAAACACCGCGACACGACGGTGTGCCTGCTTTTCCAGGATGACTCTCACGCGCTGGGTCCCGCAGTTTTCAGCGCCTGATGGAGGACTTTACATGCCGAACATAACCGTTACGTCGCTGCTGGGTATGAAACAGAAAGGTGAAAAAATCACCATGCTGACCTGCTACGACGCGACCTTCGCCCACGCTGCCAGTCAGGCGGGCGTCGAAGTGCTGCTGATAGGCGACTCGCTGGGCATGGTCCTGCAGGGCCATGACAGCACGCTGCCGGTGACCACCGCCGAGATGGCGTATCACGTGGCCTGCGTCAAACGCGGCAATGAAGGCGCATTGATCCTCGCCGACCTGCCATTCATGGCCAACGCCACGCTGGACCAGACCTTCATCAACAGCACCGCGCTCATGCAGGCGGGCGCCCACATGGTCAAGGTCGAGGGGGCCGCCTGGCTGGCCGAGTCGATCCGGCTGCTGGCAGAGCGCGGCATTCCGGTCTGCGCCCACATGGGCCTGACACCGCAGTCGGTCAACGTGCTGGGCGGCTACAAGGTGCAGGGACGTCTGGAAGCTCAGGCACGCCAGATGCGCGCCGACGCCATTACGCTGGAGCAAGCTGGCGCGGCAATGATTTTGCTTGAGTGCGTACCCAGCGAACTGGCCGAAGAGATCACCCATGCGGTGAAGATTCCGGTGATCGGGATTGGCGCGGGCAGTGCCACCGACGGACAGGTACTGGTGCTGCACGACATGCTGGGGCTTTCCATCACGGGACGCGTCCCGAAGTTCGTGAAGAACTTCATGGTCGGTCAGCCTGACATTCAGTCGGCCATCCGGGCGTATGTCACCGCCGTCAAAGACGTCAGCTTTCCCGCCATCGAACACGGATTCTCGGCATGATCACAGTGACAACCGTTTCGCAGCTGCGCGCAGCCGTCTCCAAGGCACGCAGTGAAGGAAAGCGCATCGGCCTGACGCCGACGATGGGCAATCTGCACAGCGGCCACGCCGCACTGGTCACCAAAGCCGCCCAGTGCGCCGACTTCGTCGTAGCGACCATCTTCGTCAACCCGCTGCAGTTCGGCGCCAACGAAGACCTGGCCACCTACCCTCGCACACTGGCGGCAGATCAGGAAAAACTGCTGCAGGCAGGCTGCGACCTGCTGTTCACACCAAGCGTGGAAGAAATGTACCCCAACGGCATGGACGGCCAGACGCTGGTCAGCGTGCCGCTTGTATCGGAAGGCTTGTGTGGCGCGAGCCGCCCCGGCCATTTCGATGGCGTGGCGACAGTCGTCAGCAAGCTGTTCAACATGGTGCAACCTGACGTCGCGGTATTCGGTGAAAAAGACTTCCAGCAGCTTGCGGTGATTCGGGCAATGGTCCGCGACCTGAATATGCCGATCCAGATCGTCGGCGAACCGACCGTACGTGCCGACGATGGCCTGGCGCTTTCCTCACGCAACGGTTACCTGAACGAGGAGCAGCGTGCCGCCGCACCTGCGCTGTATCGCGTGCTTCGCCAGACAGCCGACGCCATCCACGCGGGCGAGCAGAACTTCGACGGACTGTTACAACGCAGCGGGCAGGCACTTGAGGCCGCAGGCTTTCGCATCGATTACCTGGAAATACGTGAGGCCACCAGCCTGCGTCCGGCCACTGTTCAAGACCGTGACCTGGTTGTCATCGCCGCCGCATTCATGGGCAAGACCCGACTGATTGACAATCTGCACCTGATCAAGGAATAACAACAAGATGCACACCGTGATGCTCAAAGCCAAACTGCACCGCGCGCAAGTGACCCACGCGGTGCTCGACTATGAGGGCTCGTGCGCCATTGATGGCGAATGGCTGGACCTGTCGGGCATTCGTGAGTACGAACAGATCCAGATCTATAACATCGACAACGGCGAGCGCTTCACCACGTACGCCATCCGGGGCGAAGAAGGCTCGCGCATGATTTCGGTGAACGGCGCTGCCGCACACAAAGCGAAAGTCGGCGACCGGGTGATTATCTGCGCCTATGCTCACTACTGCGACGCAGAGCTGGTCAATTTCAAGCCGCGCATGCTGTACCTGTCGCCTGGCAATGAACTAAGCCACACCAGCAATGCCATACCGGTACAGTTTGCGTAACTGAACGCCAACAGCATTCAAGCCAACAGTCCGGCGATTGTGTGAAATAGTACCGGGCTCAGGTTCGGCGAAGCGCAGACAAACCGGCATGCGAGCGTTAGTCTGCGTTATGTGGCCCATGAGTCAGTTCGCGACCTCGCTTCAGACAGTCTGAATGCCCAAAGACAGATCCAGTTAAGGAAACCCGCAGCGATGGCGTACTACCGCACTCCTTCCGATGTGACCGCTTTGCCCGCTTGGCAAGCGTTGAGTGAACACCGCAAAGCCATGCAGAATTTCAGCATGCGCGAGGCGTTCAATGCAGATCCGCAGCGCTTCGATGAGTTCACCCTCAGCAGCGCTGGCCTGTTTCTCGATTACTCGAAAAACCTGATCACCACAGAAACGCGTGATTTGCTGGTAAGCCTGGCCAACGAAGTGGGCCTGAAAGACGCGATCAAGGCGCAGTACGAGGGTGAGCTGGTCAATGCTTCCGAAGGTCGCCCGGCATTGCACACCGCCCTGCGCCGCCCGGTGGGTGACAAGCTCAAGGTCAATGGCGTCGATGTGATCCCGGACGTGCATCGCGTTCTCAATCAGATGACCGAACTGGTCGGGCGCATTCATGACGGCCTGTGGCGCGGCTACACCGAAAAGCCGATCACTGACGTGGTCAACATCGGCATCGGTGGCTCCTTCCTTGGCCCGGAGCTGGTTTCCGAGGCCCTGGTCGCTTACGCCCACAAAGGCGTTCGCTGCCATTACCTGGCAAACATCGACGGCAGTGAATTCCACGAACTGTCGATGAAGATTCGCGCCGAGACCACGCTGTTCATCGTCTCGTCCAAATCGTTCAACACCCTGGAAACGCTGAAGAATGCGCAGGCAGCACGCGCCTGGTACCTCGCGCAGGGCGGTTCGGAAGCGGAACTGCATCGCCACTTCATCGCCGTTTCCAGCAACAACGCCGCCGCTGTGGCGTTCGGTATTCGTGAAGAAAACATCTTCCCGATGTGGGACTGGGTCGGCGGTCGTTACTCGCTGTGGTCGGCAATTGGTCTGCCGATTGCGCTGGCCATCGGCATGTCCAACTTCAAGGAGCTGTTGTCCGGCGCCTACACGATGGACCAACATTTTCAGAGCGGGCCGTTCGAGAAGAACATGCCGGTGCTGCTGGCCTTACTGGGCGTCTGGTACGGCAATTTCTGGAATGCGCAGAGTCACGCGATTCTGCCGTATGACCACTATCTGCGTAACATCACCAAGCACCTGCAACAGCTGGATATGGAATCCAACGGCAAAAGCGTGCGTCAGGATGGAACGCCAGTATCAACCGACACGGGCCCGGTCATCTGGGGCGGCGTGGGTGCCAACGGTCAACACGCCTACCACCAGTTGCTGCATCAAGGCACCCAGATGATTCCGGCTGACTTCATCGTGCCGATCGTCAGCTTCAACCCGGTAGCCGATCACCATCAATGGTTGTACGCCAACTGCCTGTCGCAAAGCCAGGCCCTGATGATGGGCAAGACCAAGGCTGAAGCGGAAGTAGAGCTGCGCGAAAAAGGCATGGCCGAAGATGAGGTGCAGGAACTGGCACCGCATAAGGTCATTCCGGGCAACCGTCCGAGCAACACGCTGGTGGTCGAGCGTATCAGCCCGCGTCGTCTTGGCGCGCTGGTGGCAATGTATGAACACAAAGTGTTCGTGCAAAGCGTGATCTGGGGCACCAATGCCTTTGACCAGTGGGGCGTCGAGCTGGGCAAGGAAATGGGCAAGGCTGTGTACCATCGTTTGACCGGCGGCAGTGAAGAGCCGGCTGATGATGCGTCCACCCAAGGCCTGATCAACTACTTCCGCGGCCGTCACCGCGGTTAATGGATTGAGCTGATCCGATCGTGTCCACGTTATGCGTGGGCACGATCCAACGGGCCTCATCTGCGCCTGTATTGAACCCCTCCCCTTACGCATGACTCCCATTTCTGTAGATCACAGAATAAGGAAGCCGTCATGTTCGATATCAGCGCTTTCCCCAACGCCCTCGCCGTATGCAAGGCTGCGCAACTCAGTGAAGCCGACTACCGACGCCTCTACCGCCAATCGATCGATCACCCCGACGAGTTCTGGGCGGAGCACGCCAACCTGTTTCTGGAATGGTCTGCGCCCTGGAGCCAGGTCCAGCAGGCTGATCTTGCGACAGGAAAGGCCACATGGTTCAAAGACGGCAAGCTCAACGTCAGCCACAACTGCATTGACCGTCACCTGAAAGACCGCGCCGATCAGATAGCCATTATCTGGGAAGGCGACAACCCGTCCGAATCGGCAGAAATCACCTACGAGAAACTCCACCACCACGTGGCCCGTCTGGCCAACGTGTTGAGGAGACGCGGCGTGAAAAAGGGTGATCGGGTGTGCATCTACATGCCGATGATTCCGGAAGCCGCCTACGCCATGCTGGCCTGCGCCCGGATCGGAGCGGTGCACTCGGTCGTATTCGGCGGCTTCTCTCCGGACGCGTTGCGCGACCGGATTCTGGATGCTGACTGCCGTACCGTCATCACGGCTGACGAAGGCGTTCGTGGCGGTAAGTACATCCCACTCAAAGCCAACGTCGACAAAGCGCTGCAAAGCTGCCCGAACGTTAGCACGGTGTTGGTGGTAGAGCGCACCCAAGGTGAGATCGAATGGGTCAAAAACCGCGACCTCTGGTATCACGAAGCAATCCACGGGGTGGGTGATGACTGCGCGCCAGAACCGATGGACGCCGAGGACCCGCTGTTCATTCTCTATACCTCAGGCAGCACCGGTAAACCCAAGGGCGTCCTGCACACCACGGGCGGCTACCTGCTCCAGGCGGCCATGACCCACAAGTACGTATTCGACTACCGGGACGGCGAAATCTTCTGGTGTACGGCAGATGTCGGCTGGGTCACCGGGCACAGCTACATTGTTTACGGACCGTTGGCCAATGGTGCCACGACCCTGATGTTTGAAGGCGTACCCAACTACCCGGACTCGTCACGTTTCTGGCAGGTCATCGACAAACATCAGGTCAACATCTTCTATACGGCGCCGACCGCCTTACGCGCCCTGATGCGTGAAGGTGCAGGTCCGCTGCAAGGGTCGTCCCGCGAAAGCCTGCGATTGCTGGGCAGCGTGGGCGAACCGATCAACCCGGAAGCCTGGGAATGGTATTTCCATCAGGTCGGCAAGGAGCGCTGCCCCATCGTCGACACCTGGTGGCAAACCGAAACCGGAGGAATCATGCTGACGCCGCTCATCGGTGCCGGCCGGGTCAAGCCCGGTTGTGCCACTGCGCCCCTGTTTGGCGTGCATCCTGTGTTGCTCGACGCAGAGGGTAAGGAAATCGACGGCCCCGGCAGCGGTCTGCTGGCGATAAAAGCCAGTTGGCCTGGGCAGATCCGCAGCGTGTACGGTGACCCGCAGCGCATGATCGACACCTACTTCAAACCCTTCCCCGGCTATTACTTCACCGGCGATGGTGCACGGCGTGACCAGGAAGGCGATTACTGGATTACCGGACGTGTCGATGATGTCATCAATGTGTCGGGGCATCGCATCGGTACTGCCGAAGTCGAAAGCGCGCTGGTGCTGCACGACAACATTGCCGAAGCGGCCGTGGTGGGCTATCCGCACGACGTCAAAGGCATGGGCATCTATGCTTTCGTTACGCCGATCAACGGGATCGAACCCAACGACGATTTGAAAAAAGAGCTGCTCACCCACGTCAGCAAGGACATTGGCAGCTTCGCCAAACCGGATCATATTCAGTGGGCGTCAGCCTTGCCGAAAACCCGCTCAGGCAAGATCATGCGCCGCATTCTGCGCAAGATCGCCTGCAACGAGCTGGACAGCCTGGGCGATACGTCCACACTGGCAGACCCAGGCGTGGTGGACGATCTGATCGACAGACGCTTGAATCGTTGAAGCTGCCAAGGCATGGCCAGCGCCGCGTTCGCTGTAGTAAGCATGAGGGAACATGGAATTCATTCGCAGTCGTATCGAAACGCAAGTCATCAGCCTGACCGGCCTCTCGCTCGGCCAACTGGACCTGGAAAACCCCAAAGGAGATCCGGGTCTGTTTGGCCCTAAGGCCGTCTGCTGGGCCGTACACGGCGACTTCATCAGCATGATGGTCGGCGGCATCAGCGCCTTGATGCTGCAGGCCCTACACCCGCTGGCTTTGGCGGGCATCTGGGATCACTCCAACTTTCGCGACGACATGCTGGGACGGCTGCGACGCACCGGGCAATTTCTGTCCGGCACCACGTTCGGCTCGACCCGTGACGCCGACTGGCTGATCGAGAAGGTTCGGACCATCCACTTGAACATCACTGGTACCGCGCCGGATGGCAGGCCCTACGCAGCCAGCGACCCGGACTTGCTGACGTGGGTGCATGTCGCCGAAGTCAGCAGTTTCATGGCCGCCCACCTCCGCTACCTCAATCCACACCTGTCAGCGGCCGATCAGGACACCTACTACGCTGAAACCGCATTGGTCGCTCAACGGCTCGGCGCACGTGACGTGCCGCATTCGCGCAAAGCCATCGACGATTACCTGACAAATATTCGTGGGCAACTGGTGTGCGATGCGCGAAGCCGTGAGGTGCTGCGCGTGTTGCTCGAAGCCCCGGCGCCAAATCCGCTGGTCAAGCCATTTGGCGTGTTGATGATGCAGGCCGGGATTGAGCTGCTGCCGAACTGGGCCTGCGACATGCTCGATGTGTCGCAGGGACCGTTGAAGCGCAAGATGATCCGTCTGGGGGTCAACACCTGCGCACCGATCCTGCGCTGGGCCGTGCGCGACAGCTCCTCGCACCGAGCGAGGCGACGAATGGGGCTGTGATCGAGGCAAAATATGACCGACGGGTTCGCAGTTGGAAGATCAATCCCCATCTGTGACACCATGAGCGACGTGATCACAGCCAGCCCTGTCATCGGGCTCGCCTTCCAAAAACAATGAGGATCAGCACCATGCAGGACGTTGTTATCGTTGCCGCCACCCGCACCGCAGTGGGCAGTTTCCAGGGCTCTCTGGCTACCGTGCCGGCTGTTGATCTGGGGGCTGCGGTCATCCGCCAACTCCTGACCCAAACGGGCATCGACGGCGCGCAGGTCGATGAAGTCATCATGGGCCAGGTTTTGACAGCCGGTGCCGGGCAGAATCCGGCACGCCAGGCCGCCATCAAGGCTGGGCTGCCCTTCGCCGTGCCAGCCATGACCCTGAACAAGGTCTGTGGCTCGGGCCTGAAGGCGCTGCATCTGGCGACCCAGGCGATCCGGTGCGGCGACGCCGAGATCATCATCGCGGGCGGCCAGGAAAACATGAGCCTGGCCAACTACGTGCTGCCCGGCGCACGAACCGGTTTGCGCATGGGCCACGCCACGATGATCGATACCATGATCAGCGACGGCCTGTGGGATGCCTTCAACGACTATCACATGGGCATCACTGCGGAAAATCTGGCCGAAAAGTATGAGATCAGCCGTGAGGCTCAGGATGCCTTTGCTGCCTCATCGCAGCAGAAAGCGATTGCTGCCATCGAGGCCGGACGATTTGTCGAGGAAATCACCCCGATCCTGATCCCGCAACGCAAAGGCGATCCGCTGTCCTTCGCCACCGATGAACAACCGCGTGCAGGCACCACGGCCGAAGCGCTGTCCAAGCTCAAGCCCGCGTTTAAAAAGGACGGTACGGTCACGGCCGGTAACGCGTCCTCGCTCAATGACGGCGCTGCGGCGGTGATGCTGATGAGCGCTGCCAAGGCTGAGCAATTGGGTCTGCCGGTACTTGCCCGAATCGCAGGTTACGCCAACGCAGGCGTAGACCCGGCCATCATGGGCATCGGCCCGGTCAGCGCCACTCGTCGCTGCCTGGACAAGGCAGGCTGGACGCTGGAGCAACTGGACCTGATCGAAGCCAACGAAGCCTTCGCCGCTCAATCACTGTCGATTGGCAAGGAGCTGGGACTGGATCCTGCCAAGCTCAACGTCAACGGCGGCGCTATCGCCATCGGCCACCCCATCGGTGCATCAGGTTGCCGCGTATTGGTGACCCTTCTTCACGAAATGATCAAGCGCGACGCCAAAAAAGGCTTGGCGACCCTGTGCATCGGCGGCGGTCAGGGCGTGGCGTTGGCGTTGGCGCGCTAACCGGCTGAAACGTGGGAGTGAGCTTGCTCACGAAGGCATCTGTCCAGGCGGAAGATTTCCGGCGCCTGCAATACAGCGTTCGTGGACAAGTCCACTCCTACGTGGGAATGCTAAGCCGTGGGATGCAACTGAGTTGCAAAGGCGGCATTTCAAGCGATACATCCAGCGGGTCAGTAACTGATAAACTCCCGCGCCTTAATCCAGCCCGAGGCGCGTTGTATGTCTTCCTTGAATCAGGCGCTCAGCGTCGCCCTCGATACTCGCCAGCGCCTGCTGGCCGAACTGCATGAACAAGGCACCGACTGCTACCGCCTGTTTCATGGCAGTCAGGAAGGTGCCAGCGGCTTGACCATCGACCGCTACGGTCCGCAATTGCTGGTACAGAGCTTTCATACCGGGCTGGACCGGGTCTCGCTGCTTGAGCTGCATGCACAGGTCAATCGCCATTTGAGTCTGGAAACCCTGCTGGTCTACAACGACCGCTCGCAAGGCAATTCGCGCATCGATCGTCAGGACGCCGTTTACAAAGCCGAGGATGCCGCGCTTCAGGATCTGATCGGCCACGAGTGGGGCTTGAACTACCGGGTTCGTGGACGCCACGCAGGCCAGGACCCTTTGCTGTTTCTCGATCTGCGCAACACACGCGGCTGGGTCAAACGGCACAGCGCAGGCAAGAGCGTTCTGAATCTGTTCGCCTATACCTGTGGCGTCGGCCTCAGCGCAGCGGCTGGCGGCGCAAGCGAAGTGTGCAATCTGGATTTTGCCGAGGGTAATCTGGCAGTAGGCCGTGAGAACGGCGCGCTGAATCCACAACTGCCGACCATGCACTTCATCCAGTCGGACTATTTTCCGGCGATCCGCCAACTGGCGGGCTTGCCGGTATCGGCTCGCCGTAGCCAGAAGCTTCCTGAATACATCAAGCTGGAGCAACGCCAATACGATCTGGTGCTTCTGGACCCGCCCGCCTGGGCGAAGAGTGCGTTCGGCACGGTCGACCTGCTGCGTGATTATCAAAGCCTGCTCAAGCCTGCCCTGCTGAGCACGTCCGACGATGGCGTGTTGATCTGCTGCAACAACCTGGCGAAGGTCAGTATGGAAGACTGGCGCGAACAGGTGCTGCGCTGCGCCACCAAGGCGGGTCGGCCGGTACGCGAGTGGCAGGTGATGCGGCCTGCCGAAGACTTTCCGTCGCAAGATAACCAGCCGCCGTTGAAAACCCTGATCCTGCAGTTTTAGGCCGTCCGCAATACCGGAAACTTCCTACAAGCACGATTGACGTGGCCTTGGGAACCGAACAGGCATGTCATACTCCAAGGACCTCCGAAAGAGCGAGACGCCGTTGCCCATGTCCAGAGGATTGAAAATCACACTTGGCTCCCTGCTGACTGTGTTCGCGCTCTATAGCTTGCTGGGGTTCTTCATCCTTCCCGGCGTTGCGCTGCGCATCGCAAACCAGCAACTGGCCATTTACTCGACCGCTCCTGCAAAGATAGAGCGGCTGGAGTTCAATCCCTACACGCTGGAGCTGACCGTTTGGGGCCTGAACATCGGCACGCCTGGCAAGGAAGAGATCGCATTCGAGAAGCTCTACGCCAACCTTCAGATCGACAGCCTGTGGACACGGGCTTTACACCTGCAGCGCATTGAACTGCTGGAGCCGAAGACAGAGCTGCTGTTCGACAAACAAGGCAAGTTGAACCTGGCGCAACTGTTCACGTTTCCTGCCAGTGAGCCAGCGAAGGACGAGCCACCGAGCAAGCCTTTCCCGCTGCGTATCGACGAGATCAAGCTGGCTGACGGCTACCTGCACTTCCGCGACCTGCGCCCCAGCGAACCCATCGAATTCCTGTACGACAAACTGAACTTCGAGCTCAAAAACCTCAGCACCTTGCCCGAAGACAACGCGGACATGACCCTCGTGGCCGCAGGTCCCGACGGCGGACAGATCGACTGGGTCGGGCGTATCAGTCTGGTGCCGATCACTTCCGAAGGCACCCTGAAAGTCACCGACGGCCAAATGAAACTCTGGTGGCCTTACGTGCGTGATGCGCTGCCGCTTGCGATTCAGGACGGCGTGCTGAATTTCAGTACCGCCTACAGACTCGACCTGGCCAAGGAAACCGAACTGCAACTGACCAACCTGTCGGCAAGCGTTGCGCCATTCGGACTCAACGCACCTGATGGTCGCCCGCTGGTACGCTTAAAGCGTCTGGACGTGAGCGAGACGTCGGTCGACCTGGCCAGGCAGCACGTCAATGTGGGCAAGATCCGCAGTCAGGGGCTGGAAACCTGGGCAGCGCGTGAGTCGGACGGTCAGTTGGACTGGCAAAAACTGTTTGCCAGCAAGCCCGCCAAACCCGCAGCACCGCAAAAGCCTCCTGTCGACGAGAAAGCCGCTGAACCGGCTCCGGTCACAGAAGCCTCGGCCAAGACAACCCATGAGTCCGCAAAACCTGGAAAACCCTGGCAGGTCGTCCTGCGCGATGTGCAGTTGCGCAATTACCAAGTCCATTTGGCAGACCGAGTGCCCGCCGAGCCGGTCATGCTCGATGTAGGCCCGCTGAATTTGGAAATTCAGAATTTCGACAGCCTCAATACGTCGCCCTTCACGCTCAAGCTCGACACCGGTATGGGTAAGCAGGGCAACCTGACCGCCGCTGGCGAGGTCAATCTCAATCCCGTAACGGCCCGATTGAACGTGGCGACGCGCGACATCGATCTACGACTCGCCCAGTCCTACATCAGCCCGTTCATCAAGCTTGAAATGCGCAGCGGCATGCTGGGCAGCGATCTGGCCGTCAACCTCAAAAGCACCGAGCCACTGGCGTTCAGCGTGACCGGCAAGGCTCAGGTCAATCAGTTGCACACGCTCGATACCCTGAAACAACGCGATTTTCTCAAATGGGAAAAGCTGGACCTGGAAGGTCTGGACTATGAGCACGGCGTAGCGCTGTCGATTGCCAAGGTCAACATGCAGCAGCCTTACGCCCGCTTCATGATCAACGACGACCGGACGACCAACATCGATGACCTGTTGATACCGCAGCCTGACGATGGAAAACCGGCGACGAAGGCATCCGCCAAGAATGCGCCCAAAGCCAGTCAAGAGAAGCCGCCGGGTATCTATGTCGGCGAAGTGAACATCAAGGATGGCTCAGCCAACTTTGCCGACATGACGCTGACCCCGAACTTCTCGACGGCGGTGCAACAGCTCAACGGGCGTATTGGCACCATTGATAACCGCCAGTCCAAACCCGCCCCGGTGAATATCGAAGGCAAGGTTGACCGCTACGCGCCAGTCACGATCAAAGGTAGCCTCAACCCCTTCAATCCAATGGCCAGCCTCGATATCGCCACCAGCTTCAAACGCGTTGAGCTGACCACGCTGACGCCTTACTCGGGCAAGTTCGCCGGCTTCAGGATTCGCAAAGGGCGACTCAACCTAGACCTGCACTACCTGATCACCAATGGCCAACTCAAAGCGCAGAACAAAGTGCTGGTGGAGCAATTGCAACTGGGCGAGAAAGTGGACAGCCCGGATGCGGTCGACCTGCCCATCCGTCTGGCGGTAGCGCTGCTCAAGGACACTCAGGGTCGGATTTCCATTGAGCTTCCGATTGAGGGCGATCTGAACAACCCGCAGTTCAGCGTCATGCCCATCGTCTGGCAAACCCTGCGCAATCTGGTCCTGCGCGCCGCCCAGGCGCCGTTCAAGATGCTGGGCAGCCTGGTGTCTGGAGGAGGCTCTGAGGACCTCGGCAACGTGAGCTTCGCACCCGGTTCCAGTGAGCTGAGCAACGACACACAAAAGGCCCTGGACAAGCTCTCAGCTGCGCTCAAGGAGCGCCCGACCTTGAAGCTTGAGATCGAGGGCACCAGCGCAGCCAGCAGTGATGGTCCGTTGATCGCCCAACAAAGGCTTGAACGGGAATATCAGGCCACTTACTACAAGATCCTGCAGCGTCGGGGCGACAAGGTGCCTGCCAAAGCCGCGCTGTTGCAGGTGCCGGATAGCGAAAAACCGCCGATGCTCGAAGGCATCTACCGGGCACGCCTGAAGCAACAGCCACCGGCTGAATGGGCGAATCTGGGCAAAGAGGAACGTGCCAACCAACTGCGTGCAGCCATGCTGAAGTTCTGGAGCGGCAATGAAGTATTGCTGCGCGAGCTGGGGCAGAATCGGGCCAGCAGCATCAAGGATTATCTGGTCGACAAAGGCAAGCTTGAGGATGAGCGTGTCTATTTCGTCGATGCCCGTCTGGGTCAGGCTCAGCCAGACGGACGCGTCATTAGCCCATTGCATCTGGATAGCGAGTAACGCCTTTGCCTCACTTTTCGTTCAAACGCGGCCTTTACCTGGCGTTGGTCATGACCACCGTATCCGTGGCGCTCGACGCTCAGGCCGCTTCGACCTTGCGCTGTGGCAGCCAACTGGTCAGTACCGGGGACAGAACCTTTGAGGTTCAGCAGAAGTGCGGCGAGCCTGTCAGCCAGCAAGTGGTGAGCAGCCGAGAAGTGGTCAATTACTATCGTCAGTCCGAAGAGGTGATCGTCGAAGAATGGGTCTACGGACCCAGCCACGGCATGTATCAGTACCTGCGCTTCGTAGGCGGCCGTCTGACGGAGATCAACAGCAAGCGCGGCAACTGAAAAGCGAGGATTGATTACAGCCCCCACACTTTTCCCCGCCCACAATAGAACAGGCCCCGACTCGAAAGCCGGGGCCTGTAATGGCTACATCCTTGTAGCCTCGCATGAACTTTCCATCGGTCAGATGACAGGGATGCTCATGGGCAGAATCTGATTACTCAGCTTTCAGGCCAGCAGCGGAAACGTCTTTCACGCCTTTGATTTTCTTGGTGATATCAACCGCCATTTTCTTCTGGCTTTCAGTCACAGCAACGGTCGACGACAGGGAAACCACGCCTTTGTTGGTCTCAACCTTGATGTCCGAACCTGGAATGCCTTTTTCAGTCAGCAGGTCAGCTTTGACTTTGGTGGTGATCCAGGTATCAGAAGTGTCTTCTTTGACTTCCTGGGTAGTGGTGTTAGCTGCCAGCACCATTGGAGATTGAACGGCGGTCTGTGCGAAAGCAGCGCCAGCCATTGTCAGAGTCAGGGTAGTAGCGGTAGCAGCAGCGATAACGAACTTCTTCATACGATAACTCCTGTTTTTCTCAAAATCTGCGCCAGCGTGTGGCAGCAGGGTTAACAGGTATATCGCAATCGGTGTGCCAACCTCCGCACGCGCATAAAAGCCAATAAAATCAACATGTTAGTATTTTGCTGATTTTTCGAAATCGTGCAGTTTGCCCGCTTGGGCTCGTTTACACATGCAAGATGCATGTTTGAACCATGCAACATGAGGCGCCGGGCGATAACCCTTTAATTGCGCACATAAAAAAAGGACCCCGAAGGGTCCTTTTCATGCTGCCGTAAGATCAATCAGACGCCGGATGCTTTCGCAGCCGCTACGTCCTTGATCGACAGTTTGATACGGCCACGGTTGTCCACGTCCAGTACCAGCACTTCGACTTCCTGACCTTCTTTCAGAATGTCGGTCACTTTCTCGACGCGAGCATCACTCAGCATCGAGATGTGAACCAGACCATCCTTGCCCGGCAGGATGTTCACGAATGCGCCGAAATCGACGATGCGTTCAACCTTGCCGACGTAGATCTTGCCGATCTCCGCTTCTGCAGTGATGCCCAGAACGCGCTGACGAGCCGCCTCGGCCGCTTCCTTGGATTCACCGAAGATCTTGATCGAGCCATCGTCTTCGATATCGATCGAAGCTTTGGTCTCTTCACAGATTGCACGGATGGTCGCGCCGCCTTTACCGATGACGTCACGGATCTTATCGGTGTCGATCTTCATGGCGATCATGGTCGGAGCGTTGGCCGACAATTCAGTACGCGACTGACCGATGATCTGGTTCATCTGACCCAGGATGTTCAGGCGAGCTTCCAATGCCTGGCCCAGCGCGATCTCCATGATCTCTTCGGTGATGCCCTTGATCTTGATGTCCATCTGCAGCGCGGTAACACCTTTGGCGGTACCGGCTACCTTGAAGTCCATGTCGCCAAGGTGGTCTTCGTCACCCAGGATGTCGGTCAGGACAGCGAACTTTTCGCCTTCCTTGACCAGGCCCATCGCGATGCCGGCAACCGGCGCCTTCATAGGCACACCGGCGTCCATCAGCGCCAGAGAGGCACCGCAGACCGAAGCCATCGAGCTGGAACCGTTGGACTCGGTGATTTCCGACACAACACGAATGGTGTACGGGAACACGTCAGCGCCCGGCAGCATGGCTTGTACGCTGCGACGCGCCAGACGGCCGTGACCGATTTCGCGACGACCCGCGCCACCCATACGACCACACTCGCCCACCGAGAACGGAGGGAAGTTGTAGTGCAGCATGAAGGGGTCTTTCTTCTCGCCTTCAAGGGTATCGAGCAACTGCGCGTCACGTGCGGTACCCAGCGTGGCAACGACCAGTGCCTGGGTTTCGCCACGAGTGAACAGTGCCGAGCCGTGAGTCTTCGGCAGAACGCCGACTTCGATGTTCAGCGGGCGAACGGTGCGGGTGTCACGACCATCGATACGCGGCTTGCCGTTGACGATGTTTTCGCGAACGGTGCGGTATTCGATTTCACCGAATGCGGCTTTGACTTCGCTGGCAGACGGGCTGCCCTCTTCAACAGCCAGTTTCGCAACGATCTGCTCACGCAACTCGCCCAGACGCGCATAACGGTCGGCCTTGATGGTGATGGTGTAAGCCTGGGAAATCGCCTCGCCGAATTCGGCACGGATAGCGCCCAGCAGAGCAGTCGCTTCAGGCTTTGGCTGCCAGGTCCAGGTTGGCTTGGCGGCTTCGGCGGCCAGTTCCTTGACGGCGTTGATCACGACCTGGAACTCGTCGTGTGCGAACAGCACGGCGCCCAGCATCTGATCTTCGGTCAGTTCTTTGGCTTCCGATTCAACCATCAGAACGGCTTCGGAAGTACCGGCCACGACCATGTCCAGGCTGGACGCCTGAAGCTGCTCGTAAGTCGGGTTCAGCAGGTAACCGGTGCTTTCATGGAAAGCAACGCGCGCAGCGCCGACCGGACCGTCGAACGGAATACCGGAGATGGCCAGGGCAGCCGAGGTACCGATCATCGCAGCGATGTCCGGATCGGTCTTCTTGCTGGTGGAAACGACGGTGCAGACAACCTGCACTTCGTTCATGAAGCCTTCAGGAAACAGGGGGCGGATCGGGCGATCGATCAGACGCGAGGTGAGGGTTTCTTTCTCGGAAGGACGGCCTTCACGCTTGAAGAAACCGCCAGGAATTTTGCCGGCAGCGTAGGTCTTTTCCTGATAGTGCACAGACAGGGGGAAGAAGCCTTTGCTGGCGTCGGCTTGCTTGGCGCCGACCACAGTCACCAACACGCTGACGTCGTCGTCAACGGTGACCAATACTGCGCCGGAGGCCTGACGGGCGATACGGCCTGTCTCGAGGGTTACGGTCGATTGACCGAACTGAAACTTCTTGATTACCGGGTTCACGGTTTCCTACCTTTCTTTGTGGCTCTTGGGGAACTGGTTTCTTGCGAATTCTTGGGCAGCGCGGGGAATCGGCCCCTTCCACGGTCCAGATAAAACTTGAGGCTGGGAGCCTGCCAGAGCCCCCGGGAAAACCCGATGACTCGTGACAGACAGCCAACCTCTAGCAACGTCGTTATTAGCGACGCAGACCCAGACGACCGATCAGGGCGCTGTAACGGCTAACGTCCTTACCTTTCAGGTAATCCAGCAGCTTGCGACGCTGGTTTACCATACGGATCAGACCACGACGCGAGTGGTGGTCCTTACCGTTGGCCTTGAAGTGGCCTTGCAGTTTGTTGATGTTGGCGGTCAGCAGTGCAACTTGCACTTCTGGCGAACCAGTATCACCAACAGCTTGCTGGTAGTCGGTTACGATCTGAGCTTTTTCTTCAACGCTGAGTGCCATGTGGGCAATCCTTTTATTCAAGGAAGCGTTTCCGAAGAAACGTTTCCAACAGGCCGAGGACAGATCCTCGTATTAAAAAATGAGGCTTGACCGTGCCTGTTGACAGCCATCCTCGTTCCACCCCACCTGCAGGCAAGCCTGCCGATGGACTGGTTCCGGTCACTCTGACCGAATCAATCGACGCGGCGCAATACGCCCGTCTTCGCTGACTTCACCAATACCGATGAAGCGACCCTCATGATCCTGCACCCGCACCATGCCAAACTTCGGTGCGTCCGGTGCTCTCACTGGCTGACCATGCAGCCAGTAGAACGAACTGTGTTCCGAAAATTTCAGCAGCGGCCAGTCCAGCAGTCCGCTGTCCGATGGCATCAGGAAGCGATCAACCGCCTCGTTTCCGCCATCGGCATGCACCTGTTCAAGCTCTTCCAGCGTGACTGTCTGAGCCAGACTGAAAGGGCCGGCCTGGGTACGACGCAATTCTGCGACGTAGGCACCACAACCGAGCTGTTCACCAATATCCTCGACCAAGGTCCGGATATAGGTGCCCTTGCTGCAATCGACCGACAGACGCGCCGTGTCGCCTTCGCAGGCGAGTAATTCCAAGCGCGCAATAGTAACAGAACGAGGCTCGCGCTCCACTACTTCCCCTGCACGTGCCAGCTTGTACAAAGGCTGTCCGTCACGCTTGAGGGCGGAGTACATCGGCGGTATCTGGCTGATTTGTCCACGAAAAGCGGGCAATGCGGCCTCGATATCGTCACGACCAACGGTCACGGGACGCGTCAGCAAAACATCGCCTTCGGAGTCGGCCGTGGTGGTGGTCTTGCCGAGTTGCATCAGGGTTTCGTAGGACTTGTCCGAGTCGAGCAGGTATTGCGAGAACTTGGTGGCCTCACCGAAGCACAAGGGCAATACGCCGGTTGCCAGCGGATCGAGACTGCCGGTGTGGCCTGCCTTCTCTGCATTGAGCAACCAGCGAACCTTTTGCAAGGCTGCGTTGGACGTAAAACCCAGCGGCTTGTCGAGCAGGATGATCCCGCTGACGTTGCGGCGTATACGCTTGACCTGAGCCACCCTTTACTCCTCGGTACTTTCAGGCTTGACGCCTTGTGACGCAGAACCTTCCTGGTGCTGTCCGTCTTCTGCCACGGCCCGCTCGATCAATGCCGAGAGGTGGGCGCCACGCACGACGCTTTCGTCGTAGTGGAAATGCAATTGCGGCACGCTGCGAAGTTTCATCTCACGAGCCAACTGCATGCGCAGGAAACCTGCGGCAGCGTTGAGCACCTTGATGCTTTGCGCGATTTCTTCAGCGCTGTCCTGCCCCATCACGGTCATGAAGATCTTTGCATGACCCACGTCGCGACTGACGTCTACGGCGGTGATGGTGACCAGACCCACACGAGGGTCCTTGATTTCACGACGGATCAGCTGCGCCAGCTCGCGCTGCATCTGATCGCCAATACGTTGGGTGCGGCTATATTCTTTTGCCATGTTTGTTACCTGTTACTGATCCGGGACCAAACCCTGACAGTCTGAAAGCGGCAAACGCCCGGCCTGACAAATGCCAGACCGGGCGTTGCGTTGAGAGTCCATGATGAAGACAGCGGCATTTGCATGCGATGTTTCACCATGACTCCTGAAGCTCGCGATTTAGAGGCTGCGAGCCACTTGGACCTTCTCGAAGACTTCGATCTTGTCACCGACCTTGACGTCGTTGTAGCTCTTGACGCCGATACCGCACTCCATGCCGGCACGCACTTCGGCAGCGTCGTCCTTGAAGCGGCGCAGGGATTCCAGCTCGCCTTCAAAGATAACGATGTCGTCACGCAGTACACGGATCGGACGGTTACGGTGCACGTTGCCTTCCAGAACCATACACCCTGCGATCGCGCCGAATTTCGGCGAACGGAACACATCGCGGACTTCGGCGATACCCAGGATGTTTTCCCGGACGTCGCTGCCAAGCATGCCGGTGAGGGCCTTCTTGACGTCTTCGATGATGTCGTAGATCACGTTGTAGTAACGCATATCCAGACCTTCCTGCTCGACGATCTTGCGAGCGCCAGCATCGGCACGCACGTTGAAGCCGAACAGTACAGCGTTGGAGGCCAGTGCCAGGTTGGCGTCGCTCTCGGTGATACCACCGACACCGCCGCCGACTACGCGCACTTGCACTTCATCGTTACCCAGGCCGCCAAGGGCGCCCTGCAATGCTTCCAGAGAACCACGAACGTCGGATTTGAGGACGATGTTAAGCGTCTTCTTCTCTTCCTGCCCCATGTTCTCGAAGATGTTTTCGAGCTTGCCGGCATGAGCGCGAGCCAGTTTGACTTCGCGGAACTTGCCTTGGCGGAACAGAGCGACTTCACGGGCTTTCTTCTCGTCAGCCAGTACAGACATCTCGTCGCCAGCATCCGGCGTGCCATCAAGACCCAGTATTTCGACCGGAATCGAAGGACCTGCTTCTTTGACCGGCTTGCCGTTCTCGTCGAGCATGGCGCGAATACGACCGAAATTCGAACCCACCAGAACCATGTCGCCCTGACGCAGCGTGCCGTCCTGAACCAGAACCGTCGCGACCGGGCCACGGCCCTTGTCCAGACGGGACTCGACGACCACACCACGACCAGGAGCCGACGGAGTAGCTTTCAGTTCCAGGACTTCAGCTTGCAGCAGGACCGCTTCGAGCAGCTCGTCGACGCCGGTACCCATTTTCGCGGAAACCGGTACGAACGGCGTATCACCGCCCCACTCTTCAGACGTCACGCCGTGAACCGACAACTCGCTACGGATGCGATCGAGATCTGCGCCCGGCTTGTCGATCTTGTTCACTGCAACCACCAGAGGCACGCCAGCAGCAACAGCATGCTGAACCGCTTCGATGGTCTGTGGCATTACGCCGTCGTCCGCCGCAACCACCAGGATCACGATGTCCGTCGCCTTGGCACCACGAGCGCGCATTGCGGTAAACGCAGCGTGACCCGGGGTGTCGAGGAATGTCACCATGCCGCGCTCGGTTTCAACGTGGTAAGCACCAATGTGCTGAGTGATACCGCCGGCTTCGCCAGCAGCCACCTTGGCACGACGAATGTAGTCGAGCAGGGAAGTCTTACCGTGGTCAACGTGGCCCATTACGGTCACGACCGGCGCACGGGAGAACGTCTCACCTTCGAACTTCAACGATTCAGCCAGGGAATCTTCCAGCGCATTGTCGCTGACCAGCGTGACCTTGTGGCCCAGCTCTTCGGCGATCAACTGGGCAGTTTCCTGATCCAGTACCTGGTTGATGGTGACCGGAGTACCCATCTTGAACATGAACTTGATGACTTCGGCAGCCTTGACCGACATCTGAGCGGACAGTTCGCCGACAGTGATGGTCTCGCCGATGGCAACATCACGAACCACAGGACCCGTAGGGCTCTGGAAACCGTGCGCGTTGCGCTTCTTCAGCTTGGACTTGCCACGACCGCCGCGGCGGAAACCATCGCTCTCTTCATCGGTGGTACGAGGGGCAACGCGTGGAGCCGGAGCCTTCTCTTTGACCGAAGCGCGATGAGGCGCGTTCTTACGCTCGCCATCACCACTGCGTGCATTGCGATCATCGGCGCGCGGCTTGTCCGGACGACGTTGATCATCACGCTTGCGGACTTCAGCGGTCGGCGCTGCGTTAGGATGCGCCGGAGCCGGAGCAGCCGACGCTTCGCGTGCAGGTTCTGCAGCAGCAACAGGCTGAGCAGGCGCAGGTGCGGCTTGCTCTGCACTTTGTGCAGCAGCAGGCTGAGCAGGCGCTTCCTCGGTGCGACGCTTGGCTTCTTCTTCAGCCTTTTGACGAGCAGCATTTTCTACTGCACGGCGTTCGTCCATCTCACGCTTGCGCTCGGCTTCGATTTCTTCCGGGCTGCGCTGTACGAAGACTTTCTTCTTGCGCACTTCAACGCTGATGCTCTTGCTGCCAGCAACGCGCAGTGTGCTGGTGGTCTTGCGCTGCAAAGTGATCTTGCGCGGTTCTTCCACCTTGGCCTTGTGACCGCTTTTCAAATGCGTCAACAAAGCTTGTTTTTCGTTATCGGTCACAACTTGCTCGGCGGCGGTGTGCGGCAGACCTGCCTCACGCATCTGCTGTAACAGGCGCTCTACCGGTGTGTCGACCACTTTGGCCAGTTCTTTCACCGTGACTTGCGTCATGCACTTCTCTCCTCAGGCCGCGCCTACTTACTCGAACCAATGGGCTCGGGCGGCCATGATCAACTTGCCGGCACGATCATCGTCAATGCCGTCGATGTCGAGCAGGTCATCTATAGACTGCTCGGCCAGGTCTTCGCGGGTAACTACGCCGCGCACCGCCAGTTCCATCGCCAAATCCTTGTCCATACCCTCAAGCGAGAGCAGGTCTTCGGCCGGATGGGCGTCTGCCAGCTTTTCCTCAGTAGCGATGGCTTTAGTCAACAAACGATCCTTGGCACGAGCGCGAAGCTCGTTGACGATGTCTTCGTCAAAGCCGTCGATGTTGAGCATTTCTTCCAACGGTACGTAGGCAATCTCTTCCAGGCTGGTGAAGCCTTCATCAACCAGAACCTGCGCCAGCTCTTCATCGACTTCCAGCTCTTCGACGAAATTGCGCAGGATGTCACCGGTTTCAGCTTGCTGCTTGGCCTGGATGTCCGATTCGGTCATTACGTTCAGGGTCCAGCCAGTCAATTGGCTTGCCAGACGCACGTTCTGACCGCCACGACCAATCGCCTGGGCCAGGTTGTCCGCGCCAACCGCGATATCCATTGCATGCGCGTCTTCATCTACGATGATTGCCGCCACTTCAGCAGGGGACATTGCGTTGATCACGAACTGTGCCGGGTTATCGTCCCAAAGCACGATATCCACACGCTCGCCACCCAGCTCGCCGGAAACGGCTTGAACTCGCGAACCACGCATGCCGATACAGGCGCCTTGCGGGTCGATTCGTTTGTCCTTGGAGCGAACAGCGATTTTTGCACGCGAACCCGGGTCACGGGAGGCAGCCATCACCTCAATCAGACCTTCGGCAATTTCCGGTACTTCGATACGGAAAAGCTCGATCAGCATCTCTGGCGCAGTACGCGACAGAATCAGCTGGGGGCCACGGTTTTCGGTGCGGATTTCCTTGAGCAGTGCCCGAACGCGAACACCGACCCGGAAAGTCTCCCGGGAAATGATGTCTTCGCGAGCCAGCAGTGCTTCGGCATTGTTGCCAAGGTCAACGATGACATTGTCACGTGTAACCTTTTTGACCGTGCCGGAAATGATTTCGCCCAGACGCTCGCGGTAGGCGTCGACAACCTGAGCACGCTCAGCCTCACGAACCTTCTGCACAATGACTTGCTTGGCGGTCTGCGCGGCAATACGGCCGAACTCGATGGAGTCGATTTTCTCTTCGATCAGATCGCCAGCCACAGCACCCGGCTTCTTGGCCTGTGCCTGGTCAACCGCCAACTCGTAAGCTGGATCGTCCAGATCTTCGTCTTCGACCACTGTCCAGCGACGGAAAGTCTCGTAGTTACCCGTGTGACGGTTGATTTCCACACGCAGTTCAACTTCATCTTCAAAACGTTTCTTGGTAGCAGTGGCAAGAGCCAGCTCCAGCGCTTCGAAAATTACACCTGCCGGAACGCCCTTTTCATTGGACACCGACTCAACAACCAGCAGTACTTCTTTGCTCATCGTACGCCTCGCCTTTCGCAAGCCATTGGATCCGCGGGATCCGCAGTATCTGGCACGTCTCAGTCAAACGTGGGAATAATGTTGGCCTTGTCGATCAAGTCGATCGGCAACAGATATTCATGGTCTTCTACATGCACCACGACATCCTGCTCCTCTACCCCGCGGAGAAGGCCTTGAAAGTTGCGTCGGCCATCGAAGGGCGAGCGCAGCTTTATTTTCACTTGTTCCCCAGCGTGCAGAGCAAACTGTTCAAGAGTGAACAGTGGGCGGTCCATGCCGGGAGAAGACACCTCAAGCGTGTATTCGGCGGCGATTGGATCTTCTACGTCCAATACACCACTGATCTGGCGGCTGACGATTTCGCAGTCCTCCACCAGAACACCACCTTCCTTGTCGATATAAATGCGCAGCAGTGAATGTCGGCCCTGGGAAAGAAACTCTATTCCCCAGCATTGATAGCCAAGAGCCTCGACCACCGGGGCCAACAAGGCCTGCAACTGTTCTAGCTTGCTCGACACCTGAACCCCCTCGTGCATGCTTTAAAAATAAAAAAATGGGCAAAAGCCCATCCATGAGAACGCCGCTGAACATCGACGTCATGTACTGTCCAGCTAACAAAAAGCCCCTGAAAAGGGGCTCCGCTAAAACTGGTTGCGGGGGCTGGATTTGAACCAACGACCTTCGGGTTATGAGCCCGACGAGCTACCAAGCTGCTCCACCCCGCGACAAAGCTGGGGCGGAAGTATACGACTGATCCATCTATGGGTCAATCGAACATCCACCTACAAGAAAGCCCGCTAATGCGGGCTCTCCTGTTAATTGGTACCGAGAAGGGGACTCGAACCCCTACACCCTATGGGCACAACCACCTCAAGGTTGCGTGTCTACCAATTCCACCACCTCGGCATTACAACTCTTTTTGGCGACCTCAAAAAACATCGCCGAATTCTTTTATTTCTGCTCTGGAGCCTGAGGTACGTCAGCTGGAACAACAGCTGGCTTTTGCCCTTCGAGCACCGGGACATCATCTGCCGCCGGCTTTTGCTTCACTTCCAATACCGCTGGATCTGGCAACCCTACCTGAGTCAGCTGTTGAGCTTTCTCTTTAGCAAAGTAACCTAACCCCAAGCTGGTTATGAAAAAACATGCGGCAAGTATAGCAGTAAACTTACTGAGAAAGGTAGAGGTTCCTTGTCCTCCGAAGACAGTATTTGACGCACCTGCTCCGAAAGACGCACCTGCGTCCGCACCTTTACCCTGCTGCAGCAATACCAGAGCAACAACGCCCAGGGCACCCAACAGATGAAAAACGACTACGACTGTTTCCAGCATTTTTTCAGTTTCCCGCGGCGCGACAGATCGCACCGAACTCATCTGCATTCAGGGAGGCACCACCAATGAGCCCCCCATCGATATCCGGCATACTGAATAACTCGACCGCATTGGTCGACTTAACGCTGCCGCCATAAAGAAGTCGCACGCCTTGTGCGACTTCGGCATTCTTTTCTGCCAGTTGCGCACGAATGGCTGCGTGCACTTCCTGCGCTTCCTGAGGCGAAGCGGTCAATCCGGTGCCAATGGCCCAGACCGGCTCATAAGCGATGACTGCATTGACGAACGCATCGACACCGAACTCGGTAATGACACTGTCAAGCTGACGACCCACCACTTCAAGCGTCCGACCTGCCTGACGCTCTTCCAGGGTTTCACCAATGCAGAGCACCGGTGTCAGACCACTTGCCTGAATAGCTGCAAACTTGCGGTTCAGCACATCATTCTGCTCGCCAATCAACTGGCGACGCTCGGAGTGACCTACCAGAACCAGTGTGCACCCGACATCAGCCAACTGGCTTGATGCGATTTCGCCTGTCAGCGCACCTTGCGCAGCCTGTATTGCTGCATCCTGCGCGCCAACCTTGATCGAAGTGGCCGAAAGGCCATCGATCACCTGCCCGATGAACAGACTCGAAGGCATCACGGCAACATCAACGTTACCCGGCATCGCCTGCTTACCAAGCCCGGCGATCAGCTCAGCGACGCTGGCGCGGGTACCGTGCATTTTCCAGTTACCAGCTACCATTGGGCGACGCATGCTACACCTCGTGGGTCAAAGTGGGCGCAGATGTTACCCAACACTTAAGACACTGGCAAGCCGTAATCAGGCGCAAACTTCAGCGACCAGCTTTGCCAGCTCTTCGGCATAGGCTTTGACTTGAGCCTCGTCCTCGCCTTCAACCATCACACGAACCAATGGCTCGGTGCCGGACTTGCGCAAGAGAACACGCCCACGCCCCGCCATTTGCTCGGTAACCCGCGCGCACGCTTCCTGAACCGAAGGGTGTGAGACCGGGTCCACACCCTCCCCACCAAAACGCACATTGATCAATACCTGCGGGCATTTGCGCAATTTCAGGCGCGCTTCGGCAAGAGTGATATTGGCGCGTCGCAACGCCAGAATCACCTGCAGGGACGCAATGATTGCATCGCCCGTGGTGGCATGCTGGAAGCAGACGATGTGCCCTGAGTTTTCGCCACCGATCTGCCAGTTGCGCTCAAGCAGCTCAGCAATCACGTAACGGTCGCCCACATTGGCGCGCACGAACGGAATATTCTGCTCGGCCAATGCCAGCTCAAGCCCCAGGTTACTCATCAGCGTCCCAACCACACCACCCTGCAAGCGGCCACGCTCGTGCAGGTCTCGCGCGATGATGTAAAGCAGTTCGTCACCGTCCACGATGGTGCCCGTATGATCGACCATCAGAACACGATCGCCGTCACCGTCGAAGCCGATACCCATGTCTGCCTTTTCGGCCAGCACGGCGGCCTGCAGCGCCTCCATATGGGTAGAACCACAATCCTTGTTGATGTTCAGACCGTCCGGCTGAGCGGACAGCACGACCACCTGGGCACCGAGTTCACGGAAAACGTTGGGCGCGACCTTGTAGGTCGCACCATGCGCGCAGTCGATGACAACCTTCAGGCCGGCAAAGTCGGTGCTGGTAGGAACGCTGCTTTTGCAAAACTCAATGTACCGACCTGCCGCATCGTTGATCCTCGAGACCTTGCCGAGATTCTCTGACTCGGCAACGGTCATCGGCGCATCCAGCAGCTCCTCGATCATCATTTCGATTTCGTCAGGCAGTTTGGTGCCCTGCCCGGAGAAGAATTTGATGCCGTTGTCATAGTGAGGGTTGTGCGAGGCGCTGATGACGATACCTGCCTCCGCGTGAAACGTACGCGTCAGATAGGCGATCGCAGGCGTCGGCATTGGACCCAGCAGCAGCACATCGGCACCCGCAGCGGACAGCCCGGCTTCCAGCGCCGACTCGAACATGTAACCCGAAATACGGGTGTCCTTGCCGACGAGAATGCGACAGGTGCCCAGCTTGCGAAAAGCCATGCCTGCCGCCCAGCCCAGCTTGAGCATGAATTCAGGCGTAATGGGAAACTGGCCCACTCGACCGCGAATGCCGTCGGTTCCGAAATACTTTCTGGTAGTCATGAATGCCCCACTGTTGTTATTCAGCTGCTTCGACAGCTGCGATCATGCGCACGACGTCTGCCGTTTCGGCGACATCATGCACACGTAAGATTCTTGCCCCTTTGGTGATGGCCAAGGCGGCCAACGCCAGCCCACCAAACAGTCGCTCGCCGACAGATCGACCGAGCACCGCGCCAATCATGCTTTTGCGCGACACACCGACAAGCAACGGGCGACCAAGGGAATGCAGCACTTCCATATGCTTGAACAAACTCAGATTGTGCGCCAGCGTTTTCGCAAAGCCAAAGCCGGGATCGAGAAGGATACGGCTCCGGTCAATGCCAACAGCGTCGCACTGCTCCATTCGATCAATCAGGAAGGCGCTTACCTCACCGACCAGATCGTCATAGTGCGGATTATCCTGCATGTCACCCGGCTCGCCCAGCATATGCATAAGGCAAACCGGAAGACCGGTTCTGGCTGCAGCATCGAGCGCACCTGGACGTCGTAACGAACGCACATCGTTGATCAGCCCCGCGCCCAGCCTGGCAGACTCGAGCATGACCTCGGGCGTTGAGGTATCAACCGAGATAATGACATCCAGTTCACGGGCGATGAGCTCCACCAATGGCGCTACGCGCTCAACTTCTTCCGAAGGCGAAACCGGAAGCGCGCCAGGACGCGTGGACTCGCCGCCGACGTCAATCAGCGTGGCACCCGCCGCAACCATCGCTTGCGCATGGCGCAAGGCCGCGTCGAGCTGGCTGTAGCAGCCGCCGTCAGAAAATGAGTCCGGGGTTACGTTGAGGATGCCCATCACGTGCGTGCGGGCCAAATCAAGAACCCGGTTGCCGCAAGGCAACCGGGTTGGGTACAGCGCAGAAGTCATGTCAGGCCTTAATGTTCGGCAGCAGGACCGCCGATCGGCGTTTCAGGACGAGGATCAGGCGTGATTGGAGTGCCCTTGGTACCCGAACCACCTTCCCAGTCACGCGGCTCACGCGGCGGACGACCGGACATGATGTCATCGATCTGATCGGCGTCGATCGTTTCGTACTTCATCAGTGCATCGGCCATTGCATCAAGCTTGTCACGGTTGTCCGTGAGCAGCTGCTTTGCGGTGCCGTAGCAGAGGTCGATAATGCTGCGAACCTCGGAATCGATCAGTTTTGCCGTCTCACCGGAGAAGTTGGAGTTCTGGCTGCCACCACGACCGAGGTAGCCAGCGTCTTCGTCCTCGGAGTACATCAGAGGACCCAGTTTTTCCGACAGGCCCCACTTGGTGACCATGTTTCGCGCAATCTGGCTGGCACGCATGATGTCGTTGGAGGCACCCGTGGTAACGCCGTCAAAGCCAAGCGTCATCTCTTCGGCGATACGACCGCCATACAGCGAGCAGATCTGGCTGATCAGTGCCCGCTTGGAGAGGCTGTAGCGATCCTCTTCCGGCAGGAACATGGTCACACCCAAGGCACGGCCACGAGGAATGATCGAAACCTTGTAAACCGGATCATGCTCAGGCACCAGGCGACCCACAATAGCGTGACCCGCCTCGTGATAAGCCGTGTTCTGCTTTTCCTTTTCGGACATAACCATCGATTTGCGCTCTGCGCCCATCATGATTTTGTCTTTAGCCAATTCGAACTCTTTCATCTCAACGATGCGCTTGCCGGAGCGCGCTGCGAACAGCGAAGCCTCGTTCACCAGGTTGGCCAGATCGGCACCCGAGAAGCCTGGCGTGCCACGAGCGATGACGCCAGGATTCACATCCTCGCCCATCGGAACCTTGCGCATGTGGACCTTGAGAATCTGCTCGCGACCACGAATGTCTGGCAGACCTACCACAACCTGGCGGTCGAAACGGCCTGGACGCAACAGCGCAGGGTCAAGCACGTCGGGACGGTTGGTCGCTGCAATGACGATGATGCCGTCATTCATTTCGAAACCGTCCATCTCGACCAGCAACTGGTTGAGGGTCTGTTCACGCTCGTCGTGACCACCGCCCATACCAGCGCCGCGATGACGACCGACAGCGTCGATTTCGTCGATGAAGATAATGCAAGGTGCGTGCTTCTTGGCCTGCTCGAACATGTCACGGACGCGGCTTGCACCAACGCCGACGAACATTTCGACGAAATCGGAACCGGAAATAGTGAAGAACGGCACTTTCGCTTCGCCGGCAATGGCCTTGGCGATCAGCGTCTTACCGGTACCCGGAGGACCTACCATCAAGACGCCGCGAGGGATTCGGCCACCCAGGCGCTGGAACTTGCCCGGGTCACGAAGGAACTCGACGAGCTCGCCCACTTCTTCCTTGGCTTCGTCGCAGCCTGCGACGTCAGCCAAGGTGGTTTTGACCTGATCTTCGGAGAGCAGGCGCGCCTTGCTCTTGCCAAAGCTCATCGGCCCGCCCTTACCACCGGCTCCGCCTTGCATCTGGCGCATGAAGAACATAAAGACCGCAATGATCACCAGGATAGGGAAGCTGGCAACCAGCAACTGGGTCCAGATGCTCTGCCGCTCAGGCTGCTTGCCTTCGACCACAACGTTATTGTCGACCAGATCACCAATCAGACCGTTATCCTGAATATCCGGACGGATCGTCTTGAAGGTGTCGCCATCGCTGCGCTTGCCAGTGATGACGTAGCCGTCGACGGAAACCTTCTCAACCTTGCCATCCTTCACTTGCTGGATGAACTCGGAGTAATTGAGGGTCTGCGGCTCGTTCGGGCTGGAGAAGTTGTTCATCACCGTCACGAGGACAGCCGCGATGATCAACCACAGGATCAAATTCTTTGCCATATCGTTCAATTAGCTACCCTCTGAAGCAAGCTCCACGCAGCAAGCGTGCCTCGCATGATATTTTCACCGGCCTAACTTACTACAGAACCTACAGATGTAGCAGGCACCGTCTGTAACCCTTTGTGAAACTTTGACTACGCAATGGTCGAACATGCTGCATTGGCAATGCCATTTAAAAAAAGCTATCGCATCGCGTCAAAGACGCTCATCACTGGCAGCACCTTCGATGCCCTTGAAGCCACGGCCCAGCAGGTATTGCTCGCGGGACCTATCACGGGACGACAACGGTTTACGCATTTGCACCTTGTCGAACAGCTTGCGGATATCTTTGTGGTAGACGTCAAACCCTTCCCCCTGGAAGACCTTGATCAGGAAATCGCCACCCGGGCGTAACACCCGACCGGCCAGATCCAGCGCCAACTCACAAAGAAACATTGCTCGCGGCATGTCGACGGCGCTCAATCCACTCATATTGGGGGCCATATCGGAAATCACAAGGTCTACCTGTGTATTACCGACAGCTTCCAGAATTTGTGTGAGTACGGCGTCTTCAGTGAAGTCACCCTGAATAAAGGTCACATCAGGGATGCTGTCCATTTCAAGGATGTCGGAAGCGATCAATCGACCTTGACCGCCAATCAGACGACTGGTCACCTGCGACCAGCCACCCGGCGCGGCACCGAGATCGATCACGGTCATGCCCGGACGAATGATTTTGTCCTTTTCCTGGATTTCGAGCAGCTTGTAGCTGGCACGTGAACGGTAACCGTCCTTCTGCGCCATTTTGACGTACTTGTCGTCGAAGTGTTCTTTAAGCCAGTTATGGCTTGTCTTGGAACGGGCCACGGGGCACCTCAAAAATAAACGAGTCGTGATTAACTGGGCGGTCCCGGACTCGCTCGGGTAAACTGGCCGCCGCTTTTTACAAGATCAGACGCAGAGGTCAGATTATGCCGCTCACTCAAGAGCAGAAGAAACAATACAAATCCATTGGCCACCACCTGAAACCAGTATTGATCGTGGCTGACAATGGTTTGACTGAAGGTGTGCTGGCAGAGCTTGAACGCGCACTGAGCGATCATGAGCTGATCAAGATCAAGCTCAACATCCTCGACCGTGAAAGCCGCTTGCAGGCCATTGCAGAAATCTGCAAAACCGGCTCGGCCGACCTTGTTCAGGTCATCGGCAAAATGGCGTTGATCTATCGCAAGAACCCAAAGGTAAACAAGCTGTTGTCCAACGTCCACCGCGCGCACTAAAAAAACAGAAGCCAGGGCCGCTCTCGGCGCGCCCTGCTCCTGATTCGCCAGCGCTTTCTTTTACTCCACTATCGAACAGGCTACCGCCACACCTTCAGGGCCAAAACCATGAAGGTTGCAAGGTTGCGCCCGCCAATAAGCGGACGCACAGCCTTAGATGTGACGGACTTCGACGATTTCGTATTCGATGACGCCGCTAGGCGTTTTCACCACAACAACGTCGCCCTCTTCCTTGGCAATCAAGGCACGAGCAATGGGCGAACCCACTGAAATCTTGCCTTTCTTGATGTCCGCCTCGTCTTCACCGACGATCTGATACGTGACGCTTTCGTCAGTTTCAACGTTGGCGATTTCAACGGTCGTGCCGAAAATCACCTTGCCGGTATGAGGAATGGTGGTGACGTCGATCACCACGGCATTCTGCATACGGCCTTCGATGTCACGAATACGCGCCTCGACCATACCCTGCTGCTCGCGTGCAGCATGGTATTCAGCGTTTTCCTTGAGATCGCCCAGCTCCCGGGCCGTGCCGATGTCCTGGCTCAGCTTGGGACGGACCACCTTGGTCAGATGCGTCAATTCTTCTTCCAGGGCGCGAGCGCCCTGAACAGTCATTGGGTATTTGATCATGCCTTCAATCCTGCATGGAGATCCTGCAAGCGACGCACGGTCTTCTCTGGACCGAACTTGAGCGCTTCGCAGATGGCTTCGCCTGCCGCAATAGTGGTGGTGCAGTAAATCTTGTGCTGCAAGGCGTTGCGACGAATGGAGTAAGAATCCGCGATCGACTGGCGACCTTCAGTGGTATTGATGATCAGCGTGACTTCGTCATTTTTGATCATGTCGACCACGTGCGGACGACCTTCGGTGACCTTGTTGACGCGACGAACCTTGAGGCCGGCCGCTTCGATCAGCTTGGCGGTGCCCGCCGTCGCGACAATCTCGAAGCCCAGACCGATCAGGTCACGTGCAACGCCGGCCACCAGTGGCTTGTCGTCATCACGCACGCTGATGAACGCAGTGCCGCCGGTCGGCAGCACTTCGCTGGCACCCATCTGGGCCTTGGCGAATGCTTCACCAAAGGTATCGCCTACGCCCATCACCTCACCGGTCGACTTCATCTCCGGGCCGAGGATTGGGTCAACGCCTGGGAATTTGGCGAACGGGAACACCGCTTCTTTCACGCTGTAGAAATTCGGAATGATTTCCTTGGTGAAATTAAGCTCTTTCAGGGTTTTGCCTGCCATCACGCGCGCAGCGATCATGGCCAGCGAAACACCGATGCACTTGGACACGAACGGAACAGTACGCGATGCACGCGGGTTCACTTCGATGACGTAGATGTCCTCGCCCTGCAAGGCCAGCTGCACGTTCATCAGGCCCACAACACCCAGCTCCAGTGCCATCTTCTTGACCTGCTCGCGCATCTCGTCCTGGATGTGGGCCGGCAGCGAATAAGGCGGCAGCGAGCATGCAGAGTCACCGGAGTGAACACCCGCCTGTTCAATGTGCTGCATGATCGCGCCGATGACCACGTCGGTACCGTCGCAGACAGCATCGACGTCCATTTCGATGGCGCAGTTCAGGAAGTGGTCCAGCAGCACAGGGCTGTCGTTGGAAACCTGAACCGCTTCACGCAGGTAACGCTTGAGCTCGTCTTCCTGATAAACGATTTCCATTGCGCGACCACCCAGCACATAGGATGGACGCACAACCAGCGGATAACCGATCTTCGCGGCAGCACGAATCGCTTCGTCCTCACTGCGCACGGTCGCGTTTGGCGGCTGACGCAGATTCAGGCGCTCGACCATCTGCTGGAAGCGTTCACGGTCTTCTGCACGGTCGATGGCGTCAGGGCTGGTGCCGATGATTGGCACGCCCGCAGCTTCCAAGGCACGAGCCAGTTTCAGCGGCGTCTGGCCGCCGTACTGGACGATGACACCTTTTGGCTTCTCGACGCGGACGATTTCCAGCACGTCTTCAAGCGTCACCGGCTCGAAGTACAGGCGGTCGGAAGTGTCGTAGTCGGTGGAAACGGTTTCCGGGTTGCAGTTGACCATGATGGTTTCGTACCCGTCATCGCGCAGCGCCAGTGCGGCGTGTACGCAGCAGTAGTCGAACTCGATGCCCTGACCGATACGGTTCGGACCGCCGCCCAGGATCATGATCTTGTCGCGAGTCGAAGGCTTGGCCTCGCACTCTTCTTCGTACGTGGAGTACAGGTACGCCGTGTCAGTCGCGAACTCGGCGGCGCAGGTGTCAACGCGCTTGTAGACCGGGAACACTTCCAGCTTGTGACGGTGGGTACGCAGGTTCTTCTCGGTCACGCCCAGCAGCTTGGCCAGACGCGCGTCGGAGAAGCCCTTGCGCTTGAGGCGGAACATCAGGTCGCGGTCGATGCTCGACAGCCCCAGGGTCTTGACCTTTTCTTCGTCCTTGATCAGATCTTCGATCTGGACCAGGAACCAAGGGTCAATCATGTTCATTGCGAAGATATCTTCGACGCTCATGCCGGCGCGGAAGGCGTCAGCGACGTACCAGATACGCTCAGCACCCGGCACGGTCAGTTCGCGCTTAAGGGTGCTCATGCTGTCCGGATGGCTCAGGTCGAGCTTCGGATCCAGACCACAGACGCCGACTTCCAGACCACGCAAGGCTTTCTGCAGGGATTCCTGGAAAGTGCGACCGATGGCCATAACCTCACCCACCGACTTCATCTGTGTGGTCAGGCGCGCGTCAGCCTTGGCGAACTTCTCGAACGCAAAGCGCGGCAGCTTGGTAACCACGTAGTCGATGGACGGCTCGAAGGATGCCGGGGTCTTGCCGCCGGTGATGTCGTTCGACAGCTCGTCCAGCGTGTAGCCAACCGCCAGCTTGGCCGCGATCCTGGCAATCGGGAAGCCGGTTGCCTTGGAAGCCAATGCCGACGAACGCGAAACACGCGGATTCATCTCGATCACGACCATACGACCGGTGTCCGGGCAGATACCGAACTGTACGTTGGAACCGCCGGTTTCCACGCCAATCTCGCGCAACACTGCCAGCGAGGCATTACGCAGGATCTGGTATTCCTTGTCGGTCAGGGTCTGTGCTGGCGCAACCGTGATCGAGTCACCGGTGTGTACGCCCATCGGGTCAAAGTTTTCGATGGAGCAGACAATGATGCAGTTGTCCTTTTTGTCGCGGACAACTTCCATCTCATATTCTTTCCAGCCGATCAGCGATTCGTCGATCAGCAGTTCCTTGGTCGGTGACAGATCCAGACCGCGGGCGCAGATTTCTTCGAACTCTTCACGGTTGTAGGCGATACCGCCGCCCGTGCCGCCCATTGTGAAGGACGGACGGATGATGCAAGGGAAGCCAAGACGCTCAAGCACAGCGTTGGCTTCTTCCATCGAGTGGGCGATGCCGGAACGCGGGCAGTCCAGGCCGATGGATTTCATGGCCTTGTCGAAGCGCGAACGGTCTTCAGCCTTGTCGATGGTGTCGGCATTGGCGCCGATCATTTCGACGCCAAACTTCTCCAGAACACCTTCGCGCTCCAGGTCCAGCGCGCAGTTCAGCGCAGTCTGGCCACCCATCGTTGGCAGCAGCGCGTCAGGACGCTCTTTCTCGATGATCTTGGCAACGGTCTGCCACTTGATCGGCTCGATGTAGGTAGCGTCGGCCATCGCCGGGTCGGTCATGATGGTGGCTGGGTTGGAGTTCACCAGGATGACGCGGTAACCCTCTTCGCGCAGGGCTTTGCAGGCCTGGGCGCCGGAGTAGTCGAATTCACAGGCCTGGCCGATCACGATGGGGCCGGCGCCGAGAATCAGGATGCTTTTAATATCTGTACGTTTTGGCATGGGTTGTCACTCAAATCCGCAGGTCAGTCGGCAAGCCGTCTTGAACATTTCATTGAGGTGGCCTGGGTGGCGTCGACCGGACGTGCTGTCCGGGTCCAGCCAGGTCACCTGCTTACTACATCTCAAGGCAACCGGTCAGCGTCGCTTGGCCATGGCTTCGATAAAGCGATCAAACAAAGGGGCTACGTCGCTCGGGCCAGGGCTGGCTTCAGGGTGACCCTGGAAGCTGAAGGCGCTCTTGTCGGTACGTTCGATACCCTGCAGGGTGCCGTCGAACAGCGATTTGTGAATGGCACGCACGTTGGCTGGCAGCGTGGCTTCATCCACCGCAAAACCGTGGTTCTGGCTGGTGATCATAACGACGCCGGTGTCCAGATCCTGAACCGGGTGGTTGGCACCGTGGTGACCGTGCCCCATCTTCACCGTCTTGGCGCCGGAGGCCAGGGCGAGCAACTGGTGGCCCAGGCAGATACCGAAGACTGGCGTTTCGGTTTCCAGCACTTCCTTGATGGCCGTGATGGCGTAATCGCATGGCTCGGGGTCGCCAGGACCGTTGGACAGGAAAACACCGTCCGGCTTGTAGGCCAGCACATCCTTGGCAGGCGTCTGCGCCGGAACCACGGTCACACGGCAGCCACGCTCAACCAGCATGCGCAGAATGTTCAGCTTCACGCCGTAATCGAACGCGACGACGTGGTAAGGCAGTTCGGACGCAGCGATTTCAGCATGGCTATCGGTCTTCAGATCCCAAACGCTGGAACGCCACTCGTAGGTCTCCTTGGTGCTGACCTCTTTGGCCAGATCCATGCCCTTGAGGCCGGGAAAACCACGTGCAGCTGCGATTGCAGCCTCGTCGGAAATGTTGTCACCGGCCATGATGCAGCCGTTCTGTGCGCCTTTCTCACGCAGGATGCGGGTCAGGCGACGGGTATCGATACCAGCGATGGCGACGACGTTGTTGGCTTTCAGGTAGTCACCCAGCGACAACTTGTTACGCCAGTTGCTGGCAACCAGCGGCAGGTCACGAATAACCAGGCCAGCCGACCATACGCGATCAGACTCGGCGTCCTCTGGCGTAGTACCGGTGTTGCCGATATGGGGATAAGTCAGAGTCACGATCTGCTGGGCATAGGAAGGATCGGTAAGGATTTCCTGATAGCCTGTCATTGCGGTGTTGAACACCACCTCACCAACGGTCTGACCGTCGGCTCCAATGGCTTCGCCGCGAAAAATGCTGCCATCAGCAAGGGCGAGTATGGCTGGCTTAGTCAAGAAGACCTCCCGTAAATAAAGCCTGAAAGGGCGTTCGCAGGTTGCAAAAAAGCGGAATGACGTAGATACGTCACCCCGCTTTCTTATAGAATCATCTGCGCGCTTTTAGTGGACACACTAAAGCTGTAGCTTACAGAAAAGGCCCATTTTGGTCTACCACCAATGTGCCTGAAAAGCGGGAAAATGCGACAGCGGGCTGAAACGAACAGGTCGGAAAAAGGCCGGAGCCCGCGATGTTCACGAGATCCGGCCTGACGACTGCAGCGGCAGAGATCAATGCAGATCCAGCACGTCCTGCATGTCATAAAGCCCCGGCGCTTTGCCATCGAGCCACATGGCAGCCCTCACAGCACCCTTGGCGAACGTCATGCGACTGGACGCCTTGTGAGTGATCTCGACGCGCTCACCTTCCGCCGCGAACAGCACGGTATGATCACCCACCACATCACCCGCACGGATCGTGGCAAAGCCGATGCTCTGACGATCACGCGCGCCGGTCTGACCCTCGCGACCATAGACCGCAACCTTTTCCAGATCACGACCCAGTGCATTGGCAACCACCTCACCCATGCGCAACGCAGTCCCCGACGGCGCATCAACCTTGTGACGATGATGCGCTTCGGTGATTTCGATATCGACCTCATCACCCAGCACCCGAGCGGCCGTATCGAGCAGCTTCAGGCACAAGTTGACGCCGATGCTGAAATTGGCCGCGAACACGATCGGGATCTCTTTTGCCGCTTCGGCCAGGCGCTGTTTTTCTTCGGCACTGAAACCGGTCGTGCCGATGATCATGCCTTTGCCCGCCTTGCGGCAGAAAGCCAGATTCTTTAGCGTCACCGACGGATGAGTGAAGTCGATTAGCACATCGAACTCATCTGCAACCTTGGCCAGGTCGCCTGACAGCGGAACGCCGATGCGGCCCAACGCCGCCAACTCTCCGGCATCAGCACCCACCAGCGTGCTGTCAGGACGATCAATTGCGGCGGTCAGACCGGCGCCAGGCGCCTGCTGAATCGCCTCGATCAAGGTTTTGCCCATGCGCCCGGCGGCGCCTACTACAGCAATACGTCGCATGCCGTTTTTCCTCAAATTGCCTTACAAATCGCCGAAGAAACGCTTCACACCCTCAAACCAGCCACTGGCTTTAGGCGAGTGAGAATCGTCGCTTTCAAGCGATGTACGGAACTCTTCGAGCAGCTCACGCTGGCGCTTGCTCAGATTGACCGGTGTTTCGACAGCCACACGGCACATCAGATCACCCGCGCCGCCGCCACGCACAGGAGCGACGCCCTTGCCGCGCAGACGGAACTGCTTGCCGGTTTGAGTACCTTCCGGGATTTTCAACTTGACGCGACCGTCAAGGGTCGGCACTTCAAGCTCGCCACCCAAAGCTGCATCGGTAAAGCTGATCGGCACTTCGCAGAACAGGTGTTTACCGTCGCGCTGGAAGATGTCGTGCTCGCGAACATTGATCACAACATACAGATCGCCGGTCGGCCCACCCTGAACGCCCGCCTCGCCTTCGCCCGACAGGCGAATACGGTCGCCGGTATCGACACCTGGCGGCACTTTGACGGAGAGCGTCTTGTACTCTTCGACACGACCTTCGCCGCGGCACGAATCGCACGGATCGGAAATGATCTTGCCGTTACCATGACAGCGAGGACAGGTCTGCTGTACAGAAAAGAAGCCCTGCTGCATGCGGACCTGGCCGATACCGCCACAGGTTGGACAGGTCACCGGCGACGAACCTTTCTTCGCGCCGCTGCCGTCGCACGGCTTGCAATTGACCAGCGTCGGAACGCGGATGCTGACGGTCGTGCCACGCACCGCCTCTTCGAGGTTCAGCTCAAGCGTGTAACGCAAATCGCTGCCACGCTGCGCACCGCCGCGACCACCGCCGCCTGCACGACCGCCACCGAAGAAGTCACTGAACACATCACCGAAAATATCGGAGAAGTTCGCACCACCAGCGCCGCCACCAAAGCCACCGCCGCCACCCATGCTCGGGTCGACACCGGCATGTCCATACTGGTCGTATGCAGCACGCTTGCTGGCATCGGACAGAACCTCGTAGGCCTCGTTGGCCTCCTTGAACATCTCTTCCGACGCTTTGTCATCAGGGTTGCGGTCAGGGTGATGCTTCATCGCCAGACGACGGTACGCCTTTTTCAGGTCCGCCTCGCTGGAGCCTCGCTCCACTCCCAACACTTCGTAATAATCACGCTTTGCCATAATTCTTCCGCACTCTTGAGGACGTTCGGCGAGACCCTCCTGAGCCCTGCCAAACTCGTTGAGCCCCATACAGGCCCGGACCCAACTCACGTCAATTCAACGATCCTGGACTTCGTTCAACAGCCAGTAACGCTGGCCGAGAAAGCGGCAGAATGAGTCGCCACGCAGGAGCGTCGCGATCTTGCCACAGGGCGTGCGGACCTGAATCCGCGCGCCGAAATTTTGCCTGTTCCAGACACGCCAACGCGGGAGCTAGCTCCCGCGCGGCGACATCCTACCAGCCACCGCTCGAAAGAGGTCAACTGGCTTTCAAGTGAGCCTGCGCTTACTTGTGGTCTTTTACTTCTTCGAACTCGGCGTCGACAACGTCGTCAGCCTTGGTCGGTTCTTCAGCAGGCTTGGCCGCAGCTTCCGGGTTTTCGGCCTGCTCGGCGTACATCTTCTGAGCGATCGGCGCGGAAACCTTGGACAGCTCCTCGACCTTGGCTTCGATAGCGGCCTTGTCGTCGCCTTTAACAGCGGCTTCCAGGGCGACGACGGCAGCTTCCACTGCGGTCTTCTCTTCAGCAGTCACTTTATCGCCTGCATCGGAGATCATCTTGCGAGTCGAGTGGACCAGCGCATCACCCTGATTACGGGCAGAAGCCAGCTCTTCGAACTTGCGGTCTTCTTCAGCGTTGACTTCAGCGTCACGAACCATCTGCTGGATTTCTTCCTCGGACAGACCGGAGTTGGCCTTGATCACGATGGACTGCTGCTTGCCAGTCGCCTTGTCTTTCGCGCCCACGTGCAGAATACCGTTGGCGTCGATGTCGAAGGTAACTTCGATCTGTGGCACGCCACGTGGAGCCGGTGGAATCTCGGCCAGGTCGAACTTGCCCAGAGACTTGTTCTGACCGGCTTGCTTGCGCTCACCTTGCAGCACGTGAATGGTTACAGCGCTCTGGTTGTCGTCGGCAGTCGAGAACACCTGGGATTTCTTGGTAGGAATCGTGGTGTTTTTCTCGATCAGCGCAGTCATCACGCCGCCCATCGTCTCGATACCCAGGGTCAGGGGGCTTACGTCGAGCAGCAGAACGTCTTTAACGTCACCGGCCAATACCGCGCCCTGGATGGCAGCACCCATTGCAACCGCTTCGTCCGGGTTAACGTCTTTACGTGCTTCTTTGCCGAAGAACTCGGTAACGAGCTTCTGAACCAGCGGCATACGGGTCTGACCACCGACCAGAATCACGTCGTTGATCTTGCTGATGTCGATACCAGCATCTTTCAATGCGGTGCGGCAAGGCTCGATGGTGCGCTGAACCAGGTCTTCAACCAGCGACTCCAGCTTGGAACGGGAAATTTTCACGTTCAGGTGCTTAGGACCGGTTGCATCTGCAGTGATGTACGGCAGGTTGACGTCGGTCTGCATGCTGGAAGAAAGCTCGATCTTGGCTTTTTCAGCGGCCTCTTTCAGACGCTGCATCGCCAGCGGGTCACCCTTAAGGTTCATGCCGCTTTCTTTCTTGAATTCGTCGACGAGGTAGTCGATCAAACGAATGTCGAAGTCCTCACCACCCAGGAAGGTGTCGCCGTTGGTGGCCAACACTTCGAACTGGTGCTCGCCATCGACTTCAGCGATCTCGATAACGGATACGTCGAAAGTACCGCCACCCAGGTCATAAACGATGACCGTGTGGTCGCCCTTCGCCTTGTCCATACCGTAGGCCAACGCAGCAGCGGTAGGCTCGTTGATGATGCGCTTGACGTCTAGACCCGCAATACGGCCGGCGTCTTTGGTGGCCTGACGCTGGCTGTCGTTGAAGTAGGCTGGAACGGTGATGACGGCTTCGGTAACCGCTTCACCGAGGTAGTCTTCAGCGGTCTTCTTCATCTTCTTCAGGATTTCAGCGGAAATCTGAGGAGGCGCCATTTTCTGGCCATTCACTTCAACCCAGGCGTCGCTGTTGTCAGCCTTGACGATCTTGTAAGGGACCATCTGGATGTCTTTCTGAACGACTTCTTCTTCAAAACGACGACCGATCAGACGCTTTACTGCGTATAGCGTGTTGTGCGGGTTTGTGACCGCCTGACGCTTTGCGGATTGACCGACCAGGATTTCACCGTCGTTGGCATACGCGATGATCGACGGCGTGGTGCGGGCACCCTCGGCGTTCTCGATAACCTTGGCCTTGCCGTTTTCCAGAATGGAGACGCAGGAGTTGGTGGTCCCCAGGTCGATACCGATAATTCTGCCCATCTTGACTCTCCCGAAACTTTGATTTGGTTGCCGCAACTGCGTTTAAACGTTGCGGTAGCTCTTAAACGCTTGACCTTTAAATGGGGGCCTTGCAGCTGATTTCAAGCCTGCTCGTCAATTGACGGCGTAACAGGCGATGGTGCCTTGCTGACCACGACCATAGCCGGACGCAGCAGACGACCATTGAGCTGGTAACCCTTCTGAAACACTTTGAGCACCGTGTTGGGCTCTACATCTGCACTTTCCTGCATGGCCATCGCCTGGTGCTGTTCGGCACTGAACGGCTGGCCGTGCGGGTCGACGGCTTCCAGCTGATAACGCTTGAGGGTGTCCTGAAACATCTTCAAGGTCAGCTCGATGCCTTCACGCATCGGGCGAATGCTCTCGTCGTCCGGGTTGGACAGCTCGATACCTCGCTCCAGACTGTCGATGATCGGCAGCAGATCACCGGCAAATTTTTCCAACGCAAACTTGTGAGCCTTTTCAACGTCCTGTTCAGCACGACGGCGGACATTCTGCAGATCCGCAGCCACTCGCAGGGACTGGTCCTGCGCGGCAGCCAGTTGCTCCTCGAGCAGTTGCACACGGGTAGTCAGTTCGTCGCCCGCGCCTGCTTCGGCAGCCTGGTCCTGGCTCTGCGCATCCAGATTCTGTTCGTCAGCCATAAGTGTTCTCCTCTAAAAACGTCCGCGAACCCAACTCGCGCTTCTGCCCCCTATATGGGATCGGATTTTTCGGCTTCAAGGGCCCGAAGTGGCAGATGTGTGCATTTCCTCACAAAAAAACCGGGAATCAGACCGCAGGAAAATCGACAGGCATCTGCGCACGGACTAAAAAACAGACAACACCAATCAAATCGGGCTAAGCAGGGGCATTGTCAGAAGCAAATAAAACACTGTATAAATAACCAGACAAATCGCTCGGGAGCCGCTCAATGCTGGTGCACCTTTCCGTACACAACTACGCCATCGTCGAACACCTCGATCTCGAGCTTGATCGGGGCATGAGCGTAATCACTGGCGAAACCGGCGCTGGCAAATCGATCATGCTCGACGCGCTGGGTCTGACGCTTGGCGATCGTGCCGACAGCGGCGTCGTCCGCCCGGGAGCCGACAAGGCTGACATCCTGGCCACGTTCGACCTGGACGATATTCCCGAAGCACAGGTCTGGCTCAAGGAGCGCGACCTGGACAACGACGGCCCTTGCATCCTTCGCCGGGTCATTACTGCGGAAGGTCGCTCACGCGCCTATATAAATGGTTCGCCGTGCCCACAAGGCGATCTGAAGGCACTCGGCGAACTGCTGATCGACATTCACAGCCAGCACGAGCATCAATCCCTGCTCAAGACCGATACCCATCGCCGTCTGCTGGACGAATACGCGGGCGCAACCGATCTGGCGCGCCAGGTCCATCTGGCTGCGCAGCGCTGGCGTCAGACCCGACAGGAGCTGGAGCGACTCTCCAACTCGGGTGACGAACAACGCGCGCGCCACCAGTTGCTGAGCTACCAGCTGGAAGAACTGGAAAGCCTGAGCCTGGGCGAAAACGAGCTGGAGCAGCTTGAGCAGGAACACAAGAACCTGACCAACGCCGAAAGCCTGTTAAGCATCTGCCGGCAGGTGGTCGAGCAGTGCAGCGAGAGCGATTCGGGCAACGTCCTGAATGCGTTGACGGCCAGCCTGCATCGCCTTGGTAGCGTGAACAACTCACCTACCGCACTCAGCGAAGCCACGGACCTTCTTTCCAGCGCGCAGATCCAGGTCGAAGAGGCCGTTGGAGAGCTCAATCGCTTTCTCGATCACTTCGACGCCGACCCTGCCCGACTGCAGCAGCTTGAAGAGCGGCTCGATGCTATCTACACACTGGCTCGCAAACACCGCATCCAGCCAAACGAAGTGGCGACGATGCAACAGAAGCTGCTGGATGAGATCGAAACGCTCAACGCCAACGACGAATCCATCGAGCGCCTGGAGCACGAGGTACAGGCCTTCGCACGCCACTATCAGGAAAAGGCTCGCGAACTGAGCGACCTGCGTCGCACGTCATCGAGCAAGCTGGCCAATGCTGTCGAGCAGGAAATCCAACGCTTGGGCATGCCGGGGGGGCGATTCCAGATCGAGTTGAAACCCGTTCCCGGCACCGAACCTCATCCTCACGGACTGGAAAACGTCGAACTGCTGGTCAGCGCCAACCCCGGCCAGCCGCTCAAGGCATTGGCAAAGGTCGCGTCGGGGGGCGAGCTGTCACGGATCAGCCTCGCGATTCAGGTCATCACCGCGCAAACCTCTCGGGTGCCGACACTGGTGTTCGACGAGGTCGATGTGGGCATTGGTGGTCCGACGGCCGAAATCGTCGGCCAACTGCTGCGACGCCTGGGCGAACGTGGACAGGTCATGACCGTGACGCACTTGCCGCAAGTGGCAGCGCAGGGTCATCAGCATCTGTTCGTACACAAAGTCAGGGACAGCGACGCGACACGCACTGCCGTGTCGAAGCTGACCAAGACCGAGCGCATAGAAGAAGTGGCCCGCATGCTGGGCGGCATCGACCTGACCAAGGAGTCGTTGGCTCACGCCAAAAAAATGGTCATCACCGCGAAGAGCTGACTCACGAAGCAGCCATTGACGGATCATAAAAAGCACAAAGGCGACACTGAGGTCGCCTTTGCCGGTGTGCTTACGCTTTTTTGTTGCGTACGTAGAGCACCAGATTGTGGTCCACCAGATCAAAACCGTGCCTTTCGACAATGGCTTTCTGCAGCTTTTCGATTTCCTCGTCGAAGAACTCGATCACCTCACCGGATTCCACATTGACCATATGGTCGTGGTGGCCACCATCAGCCAGTTCGAACACAGCATGACCGCCGTCGAAATTGTGGCGTACCACCAGTCCAGCGGCTTCAAACTGAGTCAGAACACGGTAGACCGTGGCCAGACCGACATCCTCGCTCGCCTCCATCAGCGCCTTGTAAACATCCTCGGCGCTCATGTGACGCTGCTCGGCAGAATCGAGCATTTGGAGTATTTTGACCCGTGGTAGGGTCACCTTGAGTCCTGCTTTACGTAGTTCGCTATTTTCAACCATGGTCAGCTTTCTCGCAGACGCTGCTTCGCAGCTTCTCTTAATGCAGGTATGATCGGGGTTTACGTTGTCCCAGCCAAGATAGTGGAAGTCGCCCACCGATGCAAAACACCAAGCTCTTGCTAACCAGTTTCACCTTCGTGGGACTGCTCGCACTCGCCGGTTGTTCATTCCCCGGGGTTTACAAAATCGACATCCAGCAGGGTAATGTCGTCACGCAGGACATGATAAACCAGTTACGTCCCGGAATGACCCGGCGGCAAGTACGGTTTATCATGGGCAACCCCTTGCTGACCGACACCTTCCACGCCGATCGGTGGGATTACCTGTATAGCCTTCAGCCAGGTGGCGGTGAGCGCCAGCAGGAGCGCGTCAGTCTGATTTTCAATGAAAGCGATCAGTTGGTCAGCCTCTCAGGCGACTTCATGCCAGGCGTGAGCCGTGATGAAGCGATCCTCGGCAAAGACACCAACACCAACGCTGTGCCGGTCCAGAACCAGCCTGAACAGCCACCCGAAGAGCCCGCCAAACCAGGCTCCCTGCTGGACACGATCCAGAAGGACGTCGACAGTGTCGAAACGGTACCTGTTCCGACCCAAGAGCCACTGGACGTCAACCCTCGCTGACTCAAAGCGCTCACGAAAAAGCCCGGCATGCCGGGCTTTTTTATGCGTTGCGTTCAGCCGTCATTCAGCTGGCTGCCCCCTGCTCTGGCGGGCTTTCGCTGCACGCTGCCGACGCACTTCCATAGGATCGGCCAGCAACGGGCGATAGATCTCGATTCGCTCTCCCGCCTCGACGCAACGCACCGAAGCATCACTGACCACCTTGCCAAAGATACCGACCGCGCAATGGGCAAGATCCAGCTCGGGAAATGCTTGATCGATGCCTGAAGCGGCCAGTGCTTGCCGTACCGAGGAGCCCGCAGGCACATCGACAGTCATTAGCACCTGACGATCGACGGCGGCATACACCACCTCGACCGAAATCAGCGCCTCAGGCATGCAGTTGCTTGGCTCGCTGACAGAATGCGTCCACCAGCGTATTGGCCGCCTGATTGAACAGCGGTCCAAGCGTTGCGCGCACAATGGGCCCTGCATAATCGAAGGACAGATCCAGGCTGATCTTGCAGGCTTTCTCGCCCAGAGGCTTGAAGGTCCATACACCGTGCAGCTGCTCGAAAGGCCCTTCGACCAGGTCCATCACGATGGACTCGCCCGGTATAAGTGTGTTTCGGGTAACGAACTGCTGACTCAGACCACCCTTGGCAATTTCCAGACTGGCACGCATCTGCTCCTCACTGGACTCCTGAACGGTGGCCGATGAGCACCACGGCAGAAACTCCGGGTAACGTGCAACATCATTGACCAGGTCGTAGAGGAAACGAGCCGGATACGGCAAAAGGGCAGAACGTTGAATATGCGTAGTCATGTGAGCGTCATTTCCAGAGCTGAGCGGCAAACACCACAAGAATGCCGAGCGGCGCCACGTAGCGCATCAAAAAGAACGTCAGGTTGAAAAGCAGCGGGCTGCGAATCGACAACTCGTCGCGCACCGCCTCACGGCCCATCACCCAACCGGCGAATACTACAAAACACAACCCACCCAGCGGCAACATGATCCGCGAAGTGAAGAAATCGATGACTCCGAAGAAGTCCAGGCCACTGGTTGCGCCCCATTGGTAGAGATGGAAAGCACCCTCATCGTTCACGAAAAACTTGGCCTTTTGCCAGATATTGAACGAAAACACGGTGCCAAGGCCAACAAACCAGCAACTGAACGCGAGCCAGAACGTCACCCAGCCACGACGAATACCGGTGCGTTCCACCAGATACGCGACCATCGGTTCAAGCAACGAAATCGCCGAACTCCAGGCGGCAACCGCTACCAGCACAAAGAACACTACGCCCATCAACTGGCCGAACGCTACGTTACCGAAGGCGAAAGGCAATGTTACGAACATCAGGCCCGGCCCTTCACTGGGGTTCAGACCTGCGGCAAAAACGATCGGGAACAGTGCAAGACCCGCCAGCAGAGAAACGAAGGTATCGAGCAAGGCAATGCCGACCACGGTCGTGCTGATTGATGCGCCTTTGGTCATGTACGCGCCGTAGACCATGATCGACCCGACACCAACACTCAGCGAAAAGAACGCATGCCCCATCGCGGGCAGCAAACCGTCAAGCACTTTGTCCGGGTTGAAGTCGAACATGAAATGCACGCCTTCCATGAAGTGCCCGGTGGTCAGGCTATAGCCCAGCAGAATGAGCATGAGCACAAACAGCATCGGCATCATGATCCGCAGACTGCGCTCAAGCCCGGCCTCGACACCTTTGCCAATCACCACCGCCGACAACAGCATGAAAATGGTATGCCACAGAATCAAACGCCAAGGGTCGGCAATCACAGCGCCAAAATAAGCGCCGACCTGATCAGGCGTCACGCCTTGAAAGTCGCCACGGCCCATGTCGATGATGTAATCCAGCGACCAGCCGCCGACCACACTGTAAAAGGAAAGAATGAGCAGCGCCGTGATCATCCCGGCGAAAGCGCCCCAGGACCAGCGCGCCGAATGCCCCGCCTCGACCGCCAGGGTCTTGAGCGCATTGGCCGGGCTCAGCCGGGCACGACGGCCGATAAGCGTCTCGGCCATCATGACCGGAATGCCGATCAGCGCGATGCAGGCCAGAAACACCAGCACGAACGCGCCGCCGCCGTAGGCGCCGACCATATAGGGAAATTTCCAGATACTGCCCAGCCCGACTGCGGACCCCGTCGCAGCCAGAATGAATACCCAGCGGCTTGCCCAGCTACCGTGGACCGATACCTTGTCCGTCGACATTGATGAATCGCCCGCCCAAAAAAGAGCGCGCATTGTCCGGGATTCAACCATTGTGCTCAAGCACACGCTTTCCCGTAGCCGACAATGAAGCAACTCCCTATAATGCGCCCCCTATGGCTAAGCTCAAGAAACACCCTACAGGGACCATCGCGCAGAACAAGAAGGCGCGACACGATTACTTCATCGAACACAAGTTCGAGGCCGGTCTGGTCCTGGCTGGCTGGGAAGTAAAAAGCCTGCGTGCCAACAAGGTACAGCTGGTCGACAGTTACGTGCTGCTCAAAGATGGCGAGGCATGGCTGATGGGCTGCCATATCACGCCGCTCAAGACAGCCAGCACGCACGTCATCGCTGACCCGACACGCACCCGCAAACTATTGCTGAACCAACGCGAGCTCGAAAAGCTCATTACGTCGGTCCAGCAGAAAGGCTATGCCTGCGTGGCCCTTTCCCTCTACTGGAAGCAGCACTTGATCAAGTGCGAAATCGCTCTGGGTAAAGGTAAAAAGGAATACGACAAGCGCCACACCGAACGCGAGCGCGACTCGGACCGCGAGTTGCAACGCGCCGTGCGCAGCAAAGGCAAGGACGACTAAGCCTTCGCTCATCGCGCCCGTGCCTCACGTTCGTTGCTCGTCGTTATGCACACATCGCAATGATGCATCCAGAGCAGGCACGATCTCGGCCGTGGGAGCGGACTTGTCCGCGAAAAGGCTAGTACATCCAAACAAAACTCAGCGAAGGGAACGCAGCATTCGCGTACAAACGGAATGCCGCCCGATCCGCTCCCACGGCTTTCGCACGATCACATCGTATTGCGCCGCTCCGCACGCGCCGTCCGCTGAACCTGCTGCCTGACCTCTTCCAGCACTTCCTGCACGTACGTCAGGTGCCTGCTCGACACTTCCCTCGCATCCTGCGCACGACCCTCAATGATCGCCATGTACAATTCCCGGTGCTGCTTGATCAGCATGTCGCGGGTTTCCGTGCGCTGTTTGTACATGCCGCCGATGTTAATCACCACGTTGCGCTTGAGCAAATCGAACAGACCACGAATGGTATGCAGCAACACCGCGTTATGGCTGGCCTCGGCAATCGCCAGATGGAAATTGGCATCCGCCTCCCCCTCCTCGGCCCGGCTGACCTCGTCAGCCCGCGAATAACAATCCAGCAGCGACTCGAACGCCATGCGCAAACGCTCGCGATCCATTTCAGTGGCGCGCATCGCCGCGTAATAGGCGCAGGACGCTTCCAATGTGTGACGAAACTCCAGCAGATCGCGCTGAGCATCGGGACTGCTTTCCAGTAAGTGCAGCAAAGGATCGCTGAACGTCGAACCGATATTCTCGACCACATAATTACCGCCGCCCTGGCGACTGACCAACAAACCCTTGGCCGTCAATTTCTGAATCGCCTCGCGCAACGAGGGGCGTGACACACCGAACTGCTCAGCCAGTGCTCTTTCAGCGGGTAAACGCCCACCCGACTTCAGGGTGCCTTCCAAAATCATTTTTTCCAGCTGCTCGACGATATCGTCGGACAAACGGCGCTGACGCACCTGATCAAAGCCCATAGCACTTACTCCACCGTCCCGACTCGTTGCCGGGCGTGCGTATTCTGGCTGATTGCCGCCACCAAGGCACCTGCCCAATTCAGCCGAAAACCCTGTTTGGCACTACCCTTCCAGAGCGCATGCGACAAAAGTCCTGGCCCTGCAAATTGACACACCGATCACAAGGCCACTAATCTAGCCAGCAGACATTGTAAATTGGTATTACCAATTATCCAATGCCAGCGTTCGGCGAGTAACCTCCGCTGCGCTGCAAGACCTTTGCAACAGAAGGACTTGAGCTGGTGAGCTGTGCGATTCAGTCGTCAGCATCGAACAGACCTCGCCAACACGACGTCGACTCGAAGCCGCGCACACAGAACACCGGGCCTTACCAACAATAATTAAGGGGCCTCCCGACATGCAGACATGGCAACAGCTCTACACACCCTTTGGCAGCCTCGGCCTTTCCGCCGCTGCCGCGCTGATCCCCATCGTATTTTTCTTTCTGGCGCTGGCCGTGTTCCGGCTCAAAGGCCATATCGCAGGCAGCGTCACGTTGGCGCTGTCGCTGCTGGTCGCGATCTTCGCCTTCCAGATGCCGACCGACATGGCGCTGGCCGCAGCCGGTTACGGCTTTGCGTACGGCTTGTGGCCCATCGCGTGGATCATCGTTGCGGCAGTGTTTCTCTACAAACTGACCGTCAAGAGTGGTCAATTCGAGATCATCCGGAGCTCGGTCATGGCCATCACCGATGACCAGCGTTTGCAGGTGTTGCTGATCGCCTTCTGCTTCGGTGCCTTTCTGGAGGGTGCGGCAGGTTTTGGCGCGCCGGTCGCCATCACCGCTGCCTTGCTGGTGGGCCTTGGACTCAATCCACTCTACGCCGCGGGCCTTTGCCTGATCGCCAATACCGCGCCGGTCGCATTCGGTGCGCTGGGGATTCCGATCATCGTTGCAGGCCAGGTTTCAGGGCTGGACGCCTTCAAGATCGGCGCGATGGCAGGCCGTCAATTGCCCTTCCTGTCGATCTTCGTGCCGTTCTGGCTAATGTTCATGATGGACGGCGTACGCGGCGTCAAAGAGACCTGGCCCGCAGCCTTGATCGCGGGCACCACCTTTGCGATCACCCAGTTCCTGACGTCCAACTTCGTCGGTCCGGAGCTGCCCGACATTACTTCTGCGCTGGTCAGCATCGTCTCGCTGACCCTGTTCCTGAAAGTCTGGCAGCCGCAGCGCGCAACCGACACGGTCGTGGTCAGCGGAGGCTCGGCCGCGATCATCGGTGGCCCGAGCGGCTTCGACAAATCCCGCTCTTCGGTCGCATCGCCTTATAGCCTCGGCCAGATCGTCAAGGCATGGTCGCCCTTCCTGATTCTGACCGGCATGGTCACCCTGTGGACCTTGAAACCTTTCAAGGCGCTGTTTGCGCCGGGCGGCACGCTGCAGGCGTTCACCTTCAATATCCCGGTGCCGCACCTCGATCAACTGGTCATGAAGACCGCGCCCATCGTCGCGAACGTGACCGCGATGCCCGCCGTGTATAAGTTCGACCTGATTGCCGCTTCAGGCACCGCGATTCTGTTCTCGGCCATCCTCGCGATGCTGATACTGCGTATCACCCCCAAGATTGGTCTGACCACTTTCAAGGAAACCCTGATCGAGCTGCGATGGGCCATTGTGTCCATCGGCATGGTGCTGGCCTTCGCCTTCGTCATGAATTACTCCGGCATGTCCTCGACCCTGGCGCTGGTGCTGGCCGGAACAGGCTCAGCGTTCCCGTTTTTCTCGCCGTTTCTGGGCTGGCTGGGCGTTTTCCTGACCGGCTCCGACACCTCGGCCAATGCGCTGTTCGGCTCGCTACAAGCCACCACCGCTCACCAGCTGGGCGTCAGCGACGTGTTGATGGTGGCGGCGAACTCAAGCGGCGGCGTGACCGGCAAGATGATCTCGCCCCAGTCCATCGCCGTGGCCTGCGCTGCGACCGGACTGGTCGGCAAGGAGTCGGATCTGTTCCGCTTTACCCTTAAGCACAGCCTGTTTTTCGCCACCATCGTCGGCTGCATCACCTACGCCCAGGCGTACTGGTTCACCGGCATGCTGGTTCACTGATGACCGAATGACGCATCACCTGACGCCGAATCGACCCGTCGGCGTCAGCCATTCATAACCGGGCCCACCCGGAGACTCGAACTGATGAGTGAGCTTTTTTACAACGCTGCACACGACACGCCCACTAACGCCACCCGCGTCGCGCCCGCTCGCCATGCGCCACGCGACTACCCGACCGATAAACCAAAACGCGTTTACCTGTTCGGCACCTGCGTGGTTGATCTGTTTTTCCCGGAAGCCGGTATGGACGCGATTCACCTGCTCGAACGCGAAGGCATTCAGGTCGACTACCCGCAGGCACAAAGTTGCTGCGGCCAACCGGCCTATACCTCGGGTTATACCGATCAGGCCCGCGAGGTGGCACGCGCCCAGCTTGCGCTATTCAAAGGAAACGACCCGGTGGTGGTGCCTTCGGGCTCCTGTGCCGGGATGTTTCGCGAGCATTATCCGGACCTGTTCAAGGACGAGCCTGAGACGCTTGAGCAGGTCCGGCACCTGGCCGCTCGCACGTATGAGCTGACCGAATTCCTGCTGCACGTCTGCAAGACGCGCCTGAACGATCACGGCCAACCCACCCGCATCGCCCTGCACACATCATGCTCGGCACGCCGCGAGATGAACACACACCTGCACGCCCGCGAACTGCTGGCGCAACTGGGCAACGTGGAGCGCGTCGACCATGATCACGAAAGTGAATGCTGCGGCTTCGGCGGGACATTCAGCGTGCGCATGCCGGATATTTCTGGCGCGATGGTCGCCGACAAGACACGCGCATTGAAGGATTCAGGCGCCGAGCAGATCCTCACCGCCGATTGCGGCTGCCTGATGAACATTAACGGCTCACTTGAAAAACAACGCGAATCCATTCGCGGCCAGCACCTGGCGAGCTTTTTGTGGCAACGCACCGGAGGTCAGCGATGAACGTGCAGACCCGCATCCCCGCCGTCGAAATCCATCAGCCGGATTTTCGCGAGCGTGCCCATGAAGCACTGGGCGATCCGCAACTGCGCGGCAACTTCCGTCGTGCTATGGATTCGCTGATGACCAAACGCGCAGCGGCCTTCAGCAATCCGGACGAGCGCGAAGACCTGCGCTCGCTGGGCAATGCGATCCGTGCGCGCGCCTTGTCCAAGCTGCCCGACCTGCTGGAGCAACTGGAACGCAACCTGATCCGCAACGGCGTGCAGGTGCACTGGGCAGAAACCGTCGAGGAAGCCAACGCAATCGTGCTGTCGATCGTCGAAGCCCATGAAGCCAAACAGGTGATCAAGGGCAAGTCGATGGTCAGCGAAGAAATGGAGATGAACGACTTTCTTGGCGAGCGCGGCATCGAGTGTCTGGAAGCTGACATGGGCGAGTACATCGTGCAGATGGACCACGAAAAGCCTTCGCACATCATCATGCCCGCCATCCACAAAAATGCAGGCCAGGTCGGCAGGCTGTTCCACGACAAGCTCGGCGTGGAGTACACCACCGACGTCGACCAGTTGATCCAGATCGGCCGCCGCGTGTTGCGCCAGAAATTCTTCGAAGCGGACATCGGCGTCTCGGGCGTCAACTTCGCAGTCGCGGAAACCGGCACGCTGCTGCTGGTGGAAAACGAAGGCAACGGGCGCATGGTCACCACCGTGCCGCCTGTACACATCGCCGTGACCGGTATCGAAAAAGTCGTCGAGAACCTGCGCGACACCGTGCCACTGCTATCGTTACTGACCCGGTCAGCGCTGGGCATCCCCATCACCACCTATGTCAACATGATCTCCGGCCCACGCAAAGCCCATGAACTGGACGGCCCACAGGAAGTTCACCTGGTGCTGCTGGACAACGGCCGCAGCCAGGCGTTTGCCGACAGCGAACTGCGCCAGACACTGAACTGCATTCGCTGCGGCGCGTGCATGAACCACTGCCCGGTGTACACCCGCGTCGGCGGCCACACTTATGGCGAGGTCTACCCGGGCCCCATCGGCAAGATCATCACGCCGCACATGGCTGGGCTGGCGAAAGTCCCGGACCACCCCAGCGCGTCTTCCCTGTGTGGCGCGTGCGGCGAAGTGTGTCCGGTGAAGATTCCGATCCCGGCACTGCTGCGGCGTCTGCGCGAAGAAAACGTCAAAGCCCCCGACGCGCCGAATCGTGTGATGCGTGACCAAGGCAGCAAATACTCGCGCAAGGAACGGTTCATCTGGAACGCTTGGTCGAAGCTCAACACCTCGCCCGCGCTTTACCGCCTGTTTGGTTTTTTTGCCACACGGCTGCGCAACCTGACGCCCGGCAACGTCGGCCCCTGGACGCAAAACCACAGCGCCCCGAAACCTGCCGCTCGCTCACTGCACGAGATGGCCCGCAAGCACCTGACACGGAAGTCTGGAGATCAACCATGAGTGCCAAGCAAAACATCCTCGCCAAACTGCGCAACAGCCTGACTGGAACGACACCGGTTGCGGACAATTTTGACGAAGCGCTGGTGACCGAGCCCTGGCGCTACGCCCCGGACAATCGAGTCGCCCAACTGCGCACATTGATGGAAGCGGTGCATACCGAAATCCACTTGTGCAGCGAACAGGACTGGCCACGCAGGCTCGGCGAGCTGGTCAGGGATCGTCAGTTACCCAGCCTGCTGATTGCGCCAGGCACGCCCCACGGCCGACGGGTCTGCGAGCACTGGGCCGCGCAGCCGGACCTGCCCGCGCTCAAGGCTTACGACCGCCCTATCGAAGCGTGGAAAAAAGACCTCTTCGATGACACGCCTGCCAGCTTCACCACCACCCAGGGCGCAATCGCCGCCACCGGCAGCCTGATCGTCTGGCCTACCCGCGAAGAGCCCCGTTTGATGAGCCTGGTGCCGCCGGTGCATTTCGCCCTGCTCAAGGCCAGCGAAATCTACGACAACCTTTACGAAGCGCAACTCAAGCAGAACTGGGTGGGCGGCATGCCGACTAATGCGTTACTGGTGTCCGGTCCGTCGAAAACCGCCGACATCGAACAGGTGCTGGCGTATGGCGCGCACGGCCCCAAGGACCTAGTCGTGCTGATTGTGGAGGATGCATGAGCCTGCCCACTGCCTTTCTGGACAGCGTCCGTCGTCTGATCCCTGAAAAACGCCGCTTCGATGACCCGCTTTCGACCCTGGCATTCGGCACTGACGCAAGCTTCTACCGATTGATTCCAAAGCTGGTGATCCGCGTCGAGTCCGAAGATGAAGTCATTGCCGTGCTCAAGCAGGCTCAGGCTGAAAATGTCGCGATCACGTTTCGCGCGGCGGGCACCAGCCTCTCTGGTCAGGCGATCAGCGATTCGGTGTTGCTGGTGTTGGGCGACAACTGGAACGGCCGCGAACTGCGCGATCAGGGCACGCAAATCCGCCTGCAACCGGGCGTCATCGGCGCACAGGCCAATGCCTGGCTGGCACCGTTCGGGCGCAAGATCGGCCCGGACCCCGCCTCGATCAACGCGTGCAAGATCGGCGGCATCGTCGCCAACAACGCCAGCGGCATGTGCTGCGGAACCGCGCAGAACACCTATCACACACTGGCGGGCATTCGCCTGATCCTGGCCGACGGCACGCTGCTGGACACCGAAAATCCGGCAAGCGTCGCCGCCTTTCGTACAAGCCACGCCGACCTGTTAAACAGCCTGGATCGCCTCGCTCGGGAAACCCGCGCCAACAGCGAACTGGCGACCCGAATTCGTCACAAATACCGCCTGAAAAACACCACCGGCCTGTCGCTCAATGCGCTGGTGGACTTCGACGAACCGCTGGATATCCTCAGCCACCTGCTGGTCGGCTCCGAAGGCACGCTGGGCTTCATTAGCGCCGTGACCTACAACACCGTGATCGATCACCCACACAAAGCATCGGCGCTGATCGTATTCCCCGATGTGGAAACCTGCTGCAACGCCGTCACCGTGCTTAAGCGCCAACCGGTGGCCGCCGTCGAATTGCTCGACCGCCGTAGCCTGCGCTCGGTGCAGGACAAACCGGGCATGCCAGCCTTCGTGCGTGAACTCTCGGAGAACGCCTGCGCCTTGCTGATCGAAGCCCGCGCTGCCTCCCGCCCTTTACTGGATGAACAACTGCTGCAGATCATGGCGTCGCTGGCTGCCTTCCCCGTCGAAAAGCAGGTGGACTTCACACACGACCCTGCTGAGAACGCCCGCCTATGGGCTATCCGCAAAGACACTTTTCCTGCCGTCGGCGCCGTTCGCCAGACCGGGACCACAGTCATCATCGAAGACGTGACCTTTCCCGTCGAACAACTGGCCCTTGGCGTACGCCGCCTGATCGCGCTATTCGACAAACACCACTACGACGAAGCCATCCTGTTCGGCCATGCATTGGAGGGCAACCTGCACTTCGTCTTCACCCAAGGTTTCAACACTCCGCAAGAAGTCGCCCGTTACCAGGCGTTCATGGATGACGTGGCCCACTTGGTGGCGGTCGAGTTTGGTGGCTCGCTCAAGGCTGAGCACGGCACCGGTCGCAACATGGCGCCCTTCGTCGAGAAGGAATGGGGCAGCGACGCGTATCAATTGATGTGGCAGCTCAAACACCTGCTCGACCCCAGCGGCATCCTCAACCCTGACGTAGTGCTGAGCACCGATCCGCAGATCCACCTCAAACACCTCAAGCCGCTGCCGGCCGCCGATGAAATCATCGACAAGTGCATCGAATGCGGTTTCTGCGAACCGGTTTGCCCGTCAAAAGGCCTGACCTTGAGCCCTCGACAACGCATCGTCATCTGGCGCGACATTCAGGCGAAGAAACGCGCCGGAACCGACACCCGACAACTGGAGCGCGATTACCGCTACCAAGGCATCGACACCTGCGCCGCCACTGGCCTGTGCGCCCAGCGCTGCCCGGTCGGGATAAACACGGGTGAGCTGGTAAAAAAGCTGCGCAGTCAGCAAGCCCAACACGGCAAGACCGCAGACTGGCTGGTGCACAATTTCAAGATCGCGTTGCAAGGCGCACGTTTTACTCTGCACGCCGCCAACGGCGCACGCATGTTGCTGGGTGCGCCACGGCTGGCGAAATGGTCAGGCTCATTGAGCAAACTGTCGGGCGGACGCGTTCCGCAATGGACACCCGCCATGCCACAGGCTGAACACGCGATTCGCATCAGCGCGCCGGTCGATGATCAACGGCCACGCGTGGTCTACCTGCCCGCATGCGTGTCCCGCGCGATGGGCCCTGCCGCTGGCGATCAAGAACAATCGTCACTGCTGGACAAGACCCGCAGCCTGCTGGAAAAAGCCGGTTATCAGGTGGTGTTCCCCGACAATCAGGACAGCCTGTGCTGCGGCCAGCCTTTCGCCTCCAAGGGCTACAATGGCCAAGCCGAAGCGAAACGCCAGCAACTGCTCGCCGCCCTGAGCAAAGCCAGCCGCGGCGGCCTTGACCCGATCTATTGCGACACCAGCCCTTGCACCCTGCGCCTGGTGCAAGACCTCAACGACACACGCCTGGACCTCTACGACCCGGTGCGCTTCATACGCACCCACCTGCTGGACAAACTCAACTTCACTCCCCAACAGGAACCCATCGCCGTCCACGTTACTTGCAGCACGCAACACCTGGGCGAAAGCCAGGCACTGATCGAACTGGCGAGACTGTGCAGCAACAACGTGGTTATCCCCGAAGGCATTCATTGCTGCGGTTTTGCAGGCGACAAAGGCTTTACCGTCCCGGAGTTGAATGCGCATTCGCTGCGTACGCTTAAAGATGCCGTGCAGCACTGTCACGAAGGCATCTCCACCAGTCGCACCTGTGAAATCGGCCTCTCGCAACACAGTGGTATCGACTACCACGGGTTGGTCTATCTGGTGGATCGCGTGACCCGCGCTATACCGCAAGATGCAGGCATCAAGCCGTAGATCGCCCCAATTTGGTGCTCTATGGCGGCGATGTGGCTTTTTCAAATGATGATAAAAATAAATAGAACCCCTGCGTTTCAGCACAGTCCATCTTTTAGGCCCGGCAACTGAACGGGCTTCTAGAAACCTCGGGCGACGGCCTCACTGACCGGCCATACCGAGTCCACAGGCTATTAAGGAGAAACACATGAAGCGTACCGCCCTCACTGGATTGTTCCTCAGCGCTGCTCTGTTGGCTTCGCCGGTCTTTGCCGCAGATGACCTGTGTGGCGCCAACCTGCAAACCCTCAAGGATGCGCAGACCTCGTCCGGCACCAACCTGAGCCCAGACGTGAAAGAAATGGTCGAAAAGACCGAGAAAGACGCAATGGCCGCAAAGGCAAGCGGTGACGAGAAGAAGTGTGTCGAACTGACCACAAAAACCATCACCCGCCTGAAAGGCATCGGCTCGGGCAGCGAAGGCGCGAGCAAGTAAGACACCCGGCAGGCCAGTCATCGCGACTGGCCTCATGGGGCAACACATGGGTCGACGTGCCACGCCGATTGGCGTACACTGCGCCCCAGCGACTGTGAGAGCAGTCTCGGGGCCGATTAGGATTCGACGCCGGTGATGAAACTCTAGGTGCATGCCGAGTTGGTAACAGAACTCGTAAATCCACTGTTGCAACTTTCTATAGTTGCCAATGACGAAACCTACGGGGAATACGCTCTCGCCGCGTAAGCGGTGCTAGCCTTCCTTCTGGTAGCTTCGGCTCCAGCAATCATCAGGGGATGCCTGTAAACCCGAAATGATTGTCATATAGAACAGGATCGTCGCCTAGTACGTTGTGGACGAAGCGACTAAAACTTACACAACTCGCCCAAAGCACCCTGCCCGTCGGGTCGCTGAGGGTTAACTTAATAGATACGGCTAAGCATGTAGTACCGAAAGCGGAGTACTGGCGGACGGGGGTTCAAATCCCCCCGGCTCCACCAAATGATCAAAAAAAGACGTCCAAGGGCGTCTTTTTTTGTGCCTGAGACCCAGTAAATACGCGGCCTCCAGCGCTTTTACGGTCTTTTGAGAGTTTTTGAGTTCCAGCCGTTTGGGTATTCCATACGGTATTCCAGCTCACCCGATGCTAATCTTTGGAATACCGAATCAGTGCCTGAGGAGAATCTCATGCCTGCTCAAAACCTCCGTCTCTCCGATCGACAGCTCAAGGGAGTCAAACCCGCGTCCAAGGATTACGTCCTCACTGACGGTGACGGTTTGCAGCTCCGAGTACGCAGCAACGGCTCGTTGCTGTGGAATTTCAACTACCGCGACCCGGTGACCAAGAAGCGCATCAACATCGGCTTCGGGACCTATCCCGAACTGTCGCTGGCGAACGCACGTAAGCTGGCAGTCGATGCGCGCGAGCTGCTTGCCCAAGGCATCGATCCGAAGGTGCGGCGCAATACGCTGAATGAAGCCAAGCGCGCAGAAACGGAACACACCTTCGAGAACGTGGCCACCGCCTGGTTCGAGCTCAAGAAAGACTCGGTCACTCCTGCTTACGCCGAGGACATCTGGCGGTCGCTCACGCTGCACGTGCTCCCCGATTTGAAGACGACCCCACTCGCGAAAATCACCGCGCCGATGGTGATCGGACTGCTTCGCCCAATCGAAGCGAAAGGCAGCCTGGAGACGGTCAAGCGTCTCAGCCAGCGGTTAAACGAGATCATGACCTACGGCGTCAACTCCGGCCTGGTCTTCGCCAACCCACTCACCGGCATCAGGGCAGTATTCAAGAAGCCCAAGAAAGAGAACATGGCCGCGCTTCCACCCGAAGAACTTCCCGAGCTCATGCTGGAGATCGCGAACGCCAGTATCAAACGTACGACCCGCTGCCTGATCGAATGGCAGTTACACACGATGACTCGCCCCGCAGAGGCGGCGACCACTCGCTGGGCAGACATCGACTTTGAAAGGCGTGTATGGACTATCCCTCCTGAGCGGATGAAAAAGCGCCGCCCGCATAGCATCCCGTTAAGCGATCACGCTGTCGCACTGTTGGAGTCACTGAAGACTCACAGCGGCCATCGCGAATACGTCTTCCCAGCAGACAGAAATCCGCGCACCCACGCCAATAGCCAAACCGCCAACATGGCGTTGAAACGCATGGGCTTCCAGGATCGGTTGGTCAGCCACGGCATGCGCTCGATGGCCAGCACCATCTTGAATGAGCATGGCTGGGACCCGGAACTCATTGAGGTCGCCCTGGCGCACGTCGACAAGGATGAGGTACGCAGTGCCTACAACCGAGCCGACTACATCGAGCGACGGCGGCCGATGATGGCCTGGTGGAGTGAGTACATCCAGAAAGCCGCCACCGGCAGCCTGCTCGCTTCAGCGTACGGCCAAGTCAGAGACAAGAACGTGGTGCCGATTCGCTAGCGCTGTGCAGGCGCAAGAATTGCGGCAACAACTGAACGTTCAAGATTCGGGGCAAGCAGCCTCGCTTATCCGCTTCTCAGCGCGGGTCCATCCAAACAGGGCTGCAAAGCCGCCCTGTTTGGATGGACCTTATTTTGAAAAGCTAAAAGTACGACGTTGTCCAGGATTTACCACGGAATTCCACCGGTGGATAACCGCTTTTCACGCCCCCAAGAGCGCTGAATTTCGGCCCTTGACCGAGTTTATCCACAGGCGTAGAACTGGCCGTGCAAAGGCTGTCGATGACAGCACCCCAGGTGACCCGAACCTTGAAGGTCACGCCGCTCCCGCGGTGGTTCTCCCCAAGGGCGATTCGCATCCGGCAGCTCGCCCGGTCACTACCCATGTGATGGATGCTCTTACACATATGGCGCTCGTGCGCCAGCTACACCGTATCTCGCTGCCCTGCAGCAACCTATCCGCTTGGCCGAATATTGCGCCAACCTGTGCCCGTCTCTTTCTTCAGGAAAGAGACGGGCACTTCTACCACTGCTGCAGCCCCGATCGCACAAGGCTTTGCGGCATTCCCCCTCGTGACAATCGGCGTGACAAACGCCGATGTCACCAGCAACAGCGCTGTAGATGATGGTGCCGCAGACCAAGGAATGGACTGCACCTGACTGACAGTCAGGCATGCCCCGGTCATCGCATTGCTGCTCGCACATGGCTCAGGATCTTCAGGCGCTGGTCTCGTCAGCCAGTGCTGCCTCCACCCGCCCACCGGTAACGGTGTTCAGGAGGCCAGATCATGAGATGCCCTTGCTCCCGGTCGTAAGGAGCCGCCAGTCCCGCGTAGTGGACTTTCCCCACAGGTCGCAGGGGCCTTGATCCCTGATAACACTCAACATTCTTGGCGGGATGACGTGGGGCGAAGATCGGAGAACGGCAGATGAGGTGATCGACATGGCATTGGTGGGTAGACGCGATGGCCGTAATTTCGGCTACGGCAGGCAATTGAGCTACGCAGGTCCGCAGGCGCTGAAAGATATGTTCGGCGGAGGCCACTACGGCACGGTCAAGGCACACTGTGATCGGTGGCGGGCATTCGTCAAATGGTGCCGCTCCGAACAAGGGCCAGGTATCAACGATGCGCGGCAGATTGATCGGAAGGTACTGGCGGACTATGCGGCGTATCTGCGCTACGTGGTTGGGCGCGGTGACCTCGCCATCAGTACCGCACAAAACCGACTATCCAGCGTTAACAGAACCATGGCGGCGCTTCGCGGTGATCAGTGCGTGAAATTGCCCAGTCCGAGCAAGGCGCTGGGTATGCAGCGCACCGGGGTTCGACATTCAGTGCCGCAGGGCCAAGACCGCGAACAAGTTAAGCTGATCGTCGATGCGCTTTGCAGCCAACATCAGCTACGGGCCGCCGCCATCGTTCTGTTGGCACGAGCCACGGGGATGCGCTTGCGCGAGGCCATCTTGGCTGACCTGCCACGACTATGCCGAGAGGCTAAAGACTTCGGCAAGATCAATATCCAAGACGGCACCAAAGGCGGCCGCGTCGGAGCATCGGTCCCACGTTGGATTACGGTGAATCAGCATGTTCGCGATGCTCTTGTATTTGCGGAGCAGGTTTCGCCAGCGGATAGTCCAAACCTGATTGCCCCCGAAGAAAGCTACGTGGATGTTCTGCAGCAAGTAGTACGCCCCGCACGAGATGTCCTGCACAGGTGTGACCTCAAAGGATTTCATGAACTACGGGCGGCGTACGCATGTGAGCGCTTTGAGCAGATCACCCAGCACCTAGCGCCTATCAATGGCGGTCATTGCTACGTGATAGACATGTGCCTTGATCGTGACGCCCGGAAGCAAGTCAGCTATGAACTGGGGCACGGCCGAATCGATGTGGTCGCTGCCTATATAGGTGGGCGGCATGAGTAATGCGTTCGATATGAAGCTTTTCCTGGCTGGAGTGTTAACCGGCTCACACGCAACGCGGCAACGCCATTTGCGTCAGGCGAAAACTATTCAGGCTGAAATCGCATCGCGCTGGCAGCGAGAAACACCTTGGGCTTGGCAGAGAAAGCATGTGGCTTGGTTTCTTGAGCACCGCCTGAGCCAGCGGAGTGAGGCGACGCGCTACTACTATCTACTGACTGTGCACTTGCTCGTTGAGCGCTTAGGCAGATCCTGGCAGTTCGACCATTACGCCAAGGCCATCAACCGGCGACGGGCTGTCGCTAGACCCAGATCATAACTGGCACTATGCCACCTACGGCTAAAATTTCCACGGACAGGTGCTTGATGTCGCAAGATCTCCTACTTACACAGAATGCTCAATTTTACCGTCCTACGGCCCCTTTCACTAAGGTTACACTCACGGTAATCCTCGAAGCTGCCAGCTCCAATATGACTATTGGCAGCGCGCTTATCGCGGATATTCTTGACCAGGATGATACGCTTTCTGATGGCAGCAAGTTCTCCTATAGTCTTCGAGTCTTCAAGACCGACCGTGATGTACATTTTTGGCAGCAACCGCTCAAAGATACAATCTATGCATTCATTTTGATCATTGCCGTAGATGACTGTATTGCCATTTTTAAAAAATCCTGTGCCAGCATAACGGAAAGCATGGATAAGCATGCGAAGCTAATCCGGAGTAGTGAACTGACCTCTGCTTTTAGCGACATCGATGCGCAATATCAAAAGATGGCGACCCGCAACATGACCGTTTCCGATCGAGCCATGCGCGGTCGAGCCTTTGAAGCTTCAGATCTGAAAGGGCTTATGTCTGTACATGCTGCTGGGAGGTCAATCCCCTACTTTTTCAAGCTCAAATTGAAGGGGCGCACCAAGACCATTTCCGCGCAAAGCGGTCGCGTGGTTGAGGCATCGGACCGAAAATCTATTCACCACGCAGTGGAATGGGTCAGGGTACAGCTGCACGACATCAATAACCCTTCCACTGAAAAAGATTTCCTCAACAACTTTGCCAAATTCATAGATCTTGACTTGGTCTGGAAATCGAGCACGCCAAACGCGGTTTTGCTGGAACATTCGTTTTCTGTAGAAAACGTAATCAATCAAGGAACTCCTATTTTCTACACAACCAGACGTGGTCGTGAAATCGAAATGACATCTAAGCACGTAAAATCCTTGATTGCGGAAATGGAACAGGTTTATGAGGTCGGTCCGGCACCTGACCACGAACTCATAGGTAGTGTCAGACAGGCCAAGCTCAAGAAGAATCTTCACTCGATCGCTGTCAATAGCCGGGCGCTTCAAAACATTCATTTTGAGCAGAATGGCAAGAAGACGACGCTCCAGGCGTACATCAAGAAGCAGAGTTTGGCGACCATCACATTCTCCGACCCCAGATACATGTACTTCATGGATCAGTGCTTTGAGGACGGTGCGGGAATCAACGAAATCCCTGCAATGCTTCGAACGTTAAAAGTCTTGCCAAAACTTGCCTCGGCGACGTCGGAGAAAGGTGAAATCACGAAAAAGATAACCAAGTTCGACTCCACATCAGTCTTCGATATAGTCGAGACAGCACACAACGCCGATGACTACGTTTTCTGCGACGACCTTGGCAACGAATGGGCTGATCACATCACCTTTAACCGAGCTGATTACTCCGTGTCTTTTATACACTCCAAACATGGGAAGCCCAGCAAGTCCGCCAGTAATCTACATGACGTCGTCGGCCAAGCCATCAAAAACATCGGCAACATGGACGTTGACCCGAAGCTCTTCCTAAAAAAACATAAAGAAAAACTTCGTAAAAACTATAATAACGGTCTTTTAAAACGCACCAGAAAAAGCATACCTGGAAAGCTCGGAGATTACATCTATGAACTCAGGCAGGACTATCGATTCAACCGCAGACGTATAATCTGCTGTTCGTTTATCTCGAAGAAAACAATCGAAAAAGAATTCAAAAAAATTCAGAAAGGGATAAGTGTGGCAGGAAATATAACCCAGCTCTACTGGATCCTATCGTCATTCATGCATGCTGCCAAAGAAGCGGGAATCCACCCCATCGTTTATTGTCAAGAATAACACAATAAACAATTAGTTTCATAGCAGCTTACCATCTCCACGGGTAGCCGCTTACGAATATAGTGTCAACAGCAGAAGCAGTGACGGCGAACATGGAGGCTGGGGATTGTACATAGCGAAGAAAAACATCACCAACATGGGAGGGAGATTTGGTAGTAATAAATATAAAAGGAGGGTGCAATTTTATATGAAGCTTGTAAACTCGGCACCCAGTCACGTTGCAGCGCTAATAGGAGCCGATTCGCCGGCGATGGGATGCAAGCCTTGCTCAGTAAAACATGCCCCGCAACAGTCGACGCCTTCTGATACCAAACACTTTGTCGTGGCGATCCTGCTTGCGTTTTGTAGCTTTCTTGGCCTTGTACACTGGCGCTGGAAGCATAGTCTTCTCATAGTTGACGGCTTTGCCGCCGTTTTCCCGGTACATGAACAGTGCATCTCTGGTCAACAACCATTGCAGATGACGCCAATGGGGTGTCGCCTTGATATACAAGCTAATCTGCGGATCGATCCATCCTGCAAACCAAGCGATCTGATCTGCTAGCAAGCGCATGCTGGTAATGGTTTGCCGAGGCCGGCGAGGAACGAAACCTCGACGCCCATAGGCATCGAATTCGGCCGTTTTCCACAGTGAATCGTGATGGCCAATACGATTTCGGACGTCACGCATCTGGTAAAGCAGGCTAGCTATTCGGTCGACAAGGGCTGGATCACCGAAGACGCCATTGCTCAGATCAGGAATGCTCGGGAACGCAACTGCCAAAACGCGCGCCTGCATGCCTTTTGGGTGAGAATTGTGTTTCAACCCGTTTACGATTGCCTCCCAGAAGCCAAAGGCGACTTTCGCGACGATATCGTCCACGGTTACCCTGCAGCCCTTACCTTTGCTCTTCTTGATTTTTTCGACTGCGCCGAGCACATCGTCGTGAGTACGGGGACTCAGCTTGTGCCAAGACGTTAACCCACCGGGACTAGAGCGGTTGGGGCGCGTCTTGAGCATCCACTCAAAGCTTTCTGTGTTTCCGTAGTACTGCGACAGACCACGATGCAAAGCGTTACGCAAGCTCACCTCGAGGTCGCCCAAAATCGGTAACAGCGCTGCCCCTACCGCCTGGGTCCACGCATAGCAACCATAGAGGTCGCTCTCGCTAGTGGTTTTGAAGAATTCTTCGAGGGTTTTGAGCCGGGCAGCGGTCAGATGAACGAGCATGAGGCACCTTGTCAGCAGATCGATTTTCTACTATCTTATTATTCGACACGCGGGTTTTCCGGATTTCCGGTCGTGCCCGTGTACCCTGAGTGAGAACCCCGCCTAGCTGCGGGGTTTTTGCTTTTTATGGCTTGGGTACACCTCGGTAGTCATAACCGATCCGTGCGAGCAGCTCCTCCAGCTTTTCTTCAAGGGTCGCCAGCTCACATTCGAGCTGCAGTCGCTCGGCCCGTAGCACGTCTACATTGACCGGCTCCTCCATTTCGACGTGCTCGACATAGCGCGCAACCGAGAGGTTGTAATCGTGCTGCGCAATCTCAGCCTGTGACACCACCCGCGCAACCTGAGCCACGTCGCTCCTCGCCTGGTAGGTGGCCTCAATGAAACTCAAGTCACTCTCGTTCAAGCGATTGCGAATCTTTCCAGGCTCAAAAGTACGGCTAGCATCAATGAACAGCACGTCATCTGCTTTTCTGTCTTTACGCAGCAGCAAAATCGCCGTCGGAATACCCGTGTGAGTGAACAGTTTGGGAGGAAGAGCTATCACTGCATCGATCAGCTTGTCGTTAATCAAGTGCATTCGAATCTGGCCTTCCACCCCGCTGCGGAACAAAACGCCATGTGACACCACCACCGCCATGCGGCCATGGGGCTTCAAGCTTCTGAGCATGTGGCTAATGAATGCGAAGTCTGCCGACGCGCGGGGCGGGATCCCCCGGAGATAACGCCCGAACGAATCATGAGTTGCATCCTCATGCCCCCACTCCCGTCTTGAGAAGGGAGGCTGGGACACTGCGATATCGAACGTCATCAGCTCGCCAGCCTGGTTCAGCAGCGTAGGGTTTCGCAAGCTGTCACCCCATTCAAGGCGATAGCTATCCTCGCCATACAGGACCATGTTCATCCGAGAAAATGCCAACGTGTCTGCATTCACTTCCTGGCCATACAGACTCGCGCCCTGCCCCACATTGGAAAGACGAGCCTGTTTTCCACATTCGATTAGGGAACGGCCTACACCGAGGCACGAGTCATAGACCGACTCACCCGCTGCGGGGCGCACCAGTCGTGCCAGTAATCGCGAGACTTCCGGGGGCGTCACTGCCTCCCCATCACGCTTGCCACAAGCGTCATCCATAAAAGCCCACAACGCATCACATACCTGTGCAGCAGTACTTGGCGCCTGACGATGCTCTCTATTGAAGTTCAGGACGGGAACGTCGAATGCTTCCAACAATTGGCTGAGCAAAATGTCTGCCCGCGCCGTCGCACCAAGCTTGACCGAACAGAAATCGATACCGTCGAACATACCGTAGAGCTCGTCGTTAGCTTGCTCTAGCAAGCGCAGCGCATTATTGATGCGCTCGCCATTATAAGGTTCAGAGCGGGCACCCTTGAGCTGCTGAAAGTGCGCCTGCTTTGGTACCCGATAGCTCAAGCGATTGCTGCATCCGGAGTCAGAGACATCAGAAAGGTATTTCAGCACCAGCAAGGGCAGGACAAAGTGTTTGCTTTCTTCGCAAATACTACTCCCTCTGAAGACCTCAAAAATTTTGGCGATAGCCAAAGAAATCGCAGCGTCCTTATTTTGATCAGCCATGACTGCCGCCCTCTGCGTGCAGGAAAGACGACGTCACGTACGCAACTTCTTCCTTATCCAACTCATTCAGCCGATGCCGGATGGCGCCGATCCGCTGGACCGTGCGATCTAAATCGGCGATCAATAGCTGCTTGTCAAAGTCTGGCAGCTCTATTGCCAAGCTAAGCAGCGCAATTTTAGTGAGCGCTTTGATGCTCGTCCCAGTCAGCAGTGAGCCCAGCTTCGCCTGAGTAGATTTCTTGTTCAGGTACCATGCTAGATAGCGCGCATCCAGCGTGGAATGAGGTGTGATGATATTCAACTGACCCAACGGGAACACCGGCGCACTTGCACCTTCGTAGACCCACGATCTGTAGTAATCCCCCCTGGAGGGAATCACGACATCACCTGGCTGTAAGCATTGCCCGAGCAGGCTTTCATCAACCGAGATGCGCGGAAGCTCGTCCCAGCGCAATGGCTTGGCGGATACCAAATCCCTGATGGCCAAAGCCCGCACATTCCCGTCCGGCGCCTCTTGAGGAGCCTGGGTCCTGAAGACCATGGCCGTGCGGATTTGGGCGTGATTGCTGAGCTCAACGGCCTCCACTGCAAATGACTCTACTTCACCAAGATGAAGAGATAGTAATCGTGCCTAGCCCACCTCGCAAGTAGAATCATTTGCTGCATGGGAAATTTCCTGCAAGGCCTAGTAATTGATCTCACAAAACGGGCTCAAAGTCGGACAGGGACGCGTCGAGTTAGACGATTCGAGGAGATCCGGTATCAATCCCGCTGACCGTACGACTGCTACCTCGTCGGTAAGAAAATCCACGGTTTCCACCATCATCAGGGCATATGCAGATCGGAGGGTCGAACTGAGAGCCCCGCTTCTGATACTGGCAGCATGCCTCTATCTCTTCTGATAAAGTCCGCAGCATGTCATAGGGATACGGTCAGCCATGGACAAGAAATCACTTTCCGAGCGGGACATCTGTAGTAAATACATCGCCCCAGCTATCCAGCAATCTGGGTGGGACATGCACAAACAGGTGCGTGAGGAAGTCAGCTTCACCAAAGGCCGGATTATGGTCCGTGGCAAGCTTCACAGCCGGGGGGAAGCACGCCGTGCAGACTTCATTCTCTACCACCAAGCTAACCTGCCCATCGCTGTGATCGAGGCGAAGGATAACAAGCACTCGATTGGCTCCGGTATGCAGCAAGCTCTTGGCTATGCAGAAGCGTTGGATGTGCCGTTCGTATTCTCCAGCAATGGCGATGGCTTCCTCTTTCATGATCGCAGTGGGACAGGCAGCAAGGTCGAAACGGAACTTTCCTTGGATCAGTTCCCTAGTCCTGCCGAACTTTGGCACCGCTACTGCCAATGGAAGGGATTGGACAATGCTGCTCAACACAAGATAGAAGCGCCCTACTACGACGACGGCTCCGGCCGCATGCCTCGCTATTACCAAATGAACGCCATCAACCGCACTGTTGAGGCGGTAGCGCGTGGCCAGGACCGTGTCCTGCTGGTAATGGCAACTGGCACCGGAAAAACCTACACCGCCTTTCAAATCATCTGGCGACTGTGGAAATCAAAACAGAAAAAAAGAATCCTGTTCCTTGCCGACCGCAACATCCTGGTCGACCAGACAAAGAACAACGACTTTAAGCCCTTCGGCCAAGCGATGACCAAAATCGCCAGACGCCAGATAGACACCTCCTACGAGATCTACCTGTCGCTCTATCAGGCGGTGACTGGCGCTGAAGAAGAGATGAACGTCTACAAGCAGTTCTCCCGCGACTTCTTCGACTTGATCGTGATCGACGAGTGCCACCGTGGCAGCGCCGCCGAGGACTCCGCCTGGCGCGAGATTCTTGACTACTTCTCCAACGCCACCCATGTCGGCCTCACCGCAACACCGAAGGAAACCAAAGAGGTGTCCAGCATCACCTACTTCGGTGAGCCGGTTTACAGCTACACCCTCAAACAGGGCATCGAGGACGGTTTTCTCGCGCCCTATAAAGTGGTGCGGATCGACTTCGACAAAGACCTGCAAGGCTGGCGCCCACCCAAGGGCATGCTCGACAAGAATGGCGAGCTGATCGAAGACCGCATCTACAACCTCAAGGACATGGATCGCACCCTGGTCATCGAGGCGCGTACCCAACTGGTGGCGCAGAAGGTCACCGAGTTCCTCAAGGCCTCCGACCCGTTCCAGAAAACCATCGTCTTCTGCGACGATATCAATCACGCCGAGCGTATGCGCCAGGCCTTGGTCAACCTCAACCCCGAGCGCGTGGCTGAGAACCGCAAGTACGTCATGCGCATCACCGGCGATGATCAGGAAGGCAAGGCCGAGCTGGATAACTTCATCAACCCGGAAGAGCGCTACCCGGTCATCGCCACCACCAGCAAGCTGATGACCACCGGAGTCGATGCGCAGACTTGCAAGCTGATCGTGCTCGACCAGCACATCAAGTCGATGACCGAGTTCAAGCAGATCATCGGCCGTGGCACCCGCATCAATGAAGACTTCGGCAAATACTGGTTCACCATCATGGACTTCAAGAAGGCCACCGAGCTGTTTGCCGACCCGGCCTTCGACGGTGACCCGGTGGTGGTCTACGCCCCCGAAGGCAGCGAGCCGCCAGTCCCGCCCGACGATTTACTTGAAGGCGATGGCATCAACGCAGGCAGCGATGGAGAAGGTGATGATCTGGACTTTACCGACGAGGAAGACGGCAAGAAGCGCATCAAGTACGTCATCGATAGCATCTCGATCTATGTCATCGCCGAGCGTGTGCAGTACTACGGCCCGGATGGCCGGCTGATCACCGAATCGCTGCACGACTACACCCGCACCTGCGTGCAAAAACAATTCGCCTCGCTGGACGACTTTCTGCGCCGTTGGAGTGATGCCGAGCAGAAAAAGGCCATCATCGACGAAATGGCCGCCCAGGGCATAATGTGGGAAGCCCTGGCCGAAGAAGTGGAAAAGAAACAAGGCAAGCCCCTCGATCCGTTTGATTTGATCTGCCACGTCGCCTTCGACCAACCGCCACTGTCGCGTAAAGAACGCGCCGAACAGGTGAAAAAGCGCAATTACTTCGCCAAGTATTCCGGTGCAGCCCGCCAAGTGCTGGAAGCGCTGCTGGATAAATACGCCGACACCGGCATTGAGCACATAGAGGACATCAAAATCCTCCAGCTTGATCCCTTTAACCAACTTGGTGCCCCCATCGAACTGGTCAAAGCCTTTGGCGGCAAAGCTGGCTATAACAAAGCCATCCATGAACTGGAAGACGCGCTTTACGCCAGTTAACCGACTCCATGCGTAGGTGGGTAACGGCACAGCCTTACTCACCTAATTAGCCAACTCCATTACAATCCCCTGCTTTGCCGCATCAAATGAGAATTCGTTATGTCCATCAGCTCCACCATCAAATCCATCCAGGACATCATGCGCAAAGACGTCGGTGTCGACGGTGACGCCCAGCGCATTGGCCAGTTGGTCTGGCTGCTGTTCCTGAAGATCTTCGATGACCGCGAGCTGGAATGGGAGCTTATGGACGACAACTACAAGTCGCCCATCCCTGAGAGCTGCCGCTGGCGCACCTGGGCCGCCGACCCGGAAGGCATGACCGGCGATGCGCTGAAGGACTTTATCGACAACAACCTCTTCCCCCAGCTGCAGAACCTGCACGAATACAGCAACACGCCGTCGGCATTTGTAGTTCGCAGCGTGTTTGAAGACGCCTACAACTACATGAAGTCCGGCCAGTTGCTGCGCCAGGTGATCAACAAGATTCAGGAAGGCGTGGACTTCAACAAAGCCCAAGAGCGCCACGAGTTCGGCAACCTTTACGAGCAACTGCTGCGCGACCTGCAGAACGCCGGCAACGCCGGTGAATTCTACACCCCGCGTCCGGTCACCGAATTTATGGTGCGCATGGTCGACCCCAAGCTGGACGAAAAAGTCATGGACCCGGCCTGCGGCACGGGTGGCTTTCTCACCTGTGCCATCGAGCACAAACGCAGCCGCTACGTGAAAACCGCCGAGGATGAACGCACCCTGCAGGCCAGCATTTTCGGCGTGGAGAAAAAGCCGCTGCCGCACCTGCTGGCCACCACCAACATGATCCTGCACGGCATCGAGGTGCCCAGCCAGATCCGCCACGACAACACCCTGAGCAAACCGCTGATCAGCTGGGGCCCGAGCGAGCGTGTGCACTGCATCGTCGCCAACCCGCCGTTCGGCGGCATGGAAGAAGACGGCATAGAAACCAACTTCCCCGCCGCCTTCCGCACCCGAGAAACCGCCGATTTGTTCCTGGTGCTGATCATGCAGCTGCTCAAGGACGGCGGCCGCGCCGCCGTGGTGCTGCCCGATGGCTTTCTGTTCGGCGAAGGCATCAAAAGCCGCATCAAGGAAAAATTGCTCACCGAGTGCAACCTGCACACCATCGTTCGCCTGCCCAACGGCGTGTTCAACCCCTACACCGGCATCAAGACCAACCTACTGTTCTTTACCAAAGGCACACCCACCAAACAGGTGTGGTTCTATGAACACCAGTACCCGGCCGGGGTGAAGAACTACTCCAAGACCCGCCCTATGCGCATCGAAGAATTCGCCGTCGAGGAAGCCTGGTGGGGCAGCGAAGCCGATGGTTTTGCCGCTCGCGTGGAGAACGAATTCGCCTGGCAGGTCAGCCTCGAAGAGCTGCAAGCCCGCAACTGGAACCTGGACTGCAAAAACCCGCATATTGGCGAACAGATCAGCCACGATCCAGACGAACTGCTGCGTAACTACGCCAACCTGCAAGGCGAGATCAGCGACCTGCGCGAACAGCTCAAGGCGGTGCTGGCGGAAGCCCTGGAGCGTCAGGTATGACGGCATTGATCACCGACAACCTGCCGCTGCTGGCCGGTACGCCCAATGGCATCAAAAAGCTGCGCGAGTTAATTCTGGAACTGGCGGTGCGCGGCAAGTTAGTGCCGCAAGATCCGAGTGATGAGCCGGCCAGTGAGTTGCTAAAGCGGATTACCGAGGAAAAAACTCGGTTGGTGGCTGAAGGCAAAATAAAAAAACCAAAATCGCTACCAGATGTTGAAACTCTGGAAAAACTTTACGACCTGCCTGCGGGCTGGGAATGGACAACTTTACCTGGGGCTGCGAGTTATCAAATTGGTAAAACGCCTCCAACCAAGGAAGCTAAATACTGGGACGACTCAGGCTTACCGTGGGTAAGCATTTCCGACATGGAGCACTACGGCGAAATAACACAAACCTCACGTAGAGTTTCGGAAGTTGCCAGCAAGGATATTTTCAAATATCAGCCGATTCCCGCAGGCACACTGCTGATGAGCTTCAAGCTTACCGTTGGCAAGGTCGCGATTCTGGGTATCGATGCATACCACAACGAAGCAATTATTTCGTTATCGCCTTACAACGGTGTTTCTAAGGAATACCTCTTTAGATTTCTGCCGAGTATCGCTCTTGGTGGACAGCAGAAAAATGCATTGATGGGTAATACCCTCAACTCCGAATCGATGGCGCAGTTGCTGATCCCAATTCCTCCTTTGGCCGAACAACAACGAATCGTCGCCAAAATCGATGAGCTAATGGCCCTCTGCGACCGCCTAGAAGCCCAGCAGGCCGACGCCGAAAGCGCCCACGCCCAACTGGTGCAAGCGCTGCTCGACAGCCTGACCCAAACCAGCGACGCCACCGACTTCGCCGCCAACTGGCAACGCCTGGCCGAGCACTTCCACACCCTGTTCACCACCAAACCCAGTATCGACGCCTTCAAACAAACCCTGCTGCGACTGGCCGTGATGGGCAAGCTGGTACCGCAAGATCCCAACGATGAGCCGGCCAGTGAGTTGCTCAAACGAGCAAAAATCAAGAAAAAAGTCATAGCCGATAAGTGGGGTTACAGAGAAAAAAAATTAGAAGTTTCGACCACTGAAATACGATCTGCGCTGCCACAAGGTTGGGAGCTTAGTGCGTTAGGTGAATTTTCTTTTGTGAAGGGTGGAAAAAGAATCCCCAAGGGTAGAGATTTTTGTCAGGTAAAGACTCCATATGTATACCTGCGCGTCACTGATATGAAAGAGCATGGAATTACTCTAGACGGCCTTAGATATATAGATGAGAGCCTGCATAAAGAACTTGCTAGATACACGATAAGCTCCCAGGATATTTATGTTGTTATTGTTGGCGCGACGATTGGAAAATGCGGAATTGTTCCAGTCGAGCTGGATGGTGCGCACCTTACGGAAAATGCCGCGAAAATCATGTGCGGAGAGTTGCTTAAGGAGTATCTACTGATTTCTGTCAAGAGCAGCTATATCCAAGATCAATTCATGGAAAAAATTTTTCAGCAGGCCCAACCTAAGCTTGCCTTAGAAAGAATCGAAACCACAGTTCTGCCTATCCCACCGATCGCCGAACAACACCGCATCGTCGCCAAAGTCGATCAACTGATGGCCCTCTGTGACCAACTAAAAACCCGCCTAACCCAGGCCCGCCAACTCAACGAACAACTGGCCAGCACCCTGGTCCAGCAGGCCGTGGCCTAGCGGCTTGTAGGCTGCATCACGTTAAGGACAACCCTATGCCCATCAAAACGCAAATCTGGACGGTCGGTGGCCAACCCAGCCAGTTGCATGAGTGCATCCTACCCAGCGAGCAGTTGTTGGAAGACATGATCGTCAGCGCGCCACGGCTGCTGTCGGAAGAGTGGATGTTGATCGGCCGTCAGGAAAGCACCGGGCTGGGCGGGCGGATCGATCTGCTGGCCATCGCCCCGGATGCCTCCCTGGTGCTGATCGAACTCAAGCGCGACCGCACTCCGCGTGATGTGGTGGCGCAGGCGCTGGACTATGCCTCGTGGGTGGAGAAGCTGGCCGCCGAGGATATTGCCGCCATCTACAAACGCTACCGCCAGAACGCCGACTTGGCGGCGGACTTTCAGGCCTACTTCGGCCTGCCGCTGGATGAAGAGGCGCTCAACCAAAGTCACCAGATCATCATCGTCGCATCCGGGCTGGACGCCAGCACCGAGCGTATCGTGGCGTACCTCAGCGAGCGGGATATCGCCATCAACGTGCTGTGCTTTCAGGTGTTCCAACAGGGCGCGCAACAACTGATCAGCCGCTCCTGGCTGCTCGACCCTGTGGAAACCCAGGCCAATGCCAGCAACACCCGCAGCGATGGCCCGAGCGAGCCGTGGAATGGTGAGTTCTATTGCTCGTTTGGCCACAGTTCCACGCGTTCCTGGCTGGATGCGCAAGCCTTTGGTTTTATCTGTGGCGGTGGCGGCACTTGGTACAGCAACAGCCTGAAGATGCTCGCCCCCGGCGACCGGGTGTGGGTCAACATTCCGCAGCAGGGCTACGTCGGCGTCGGCCTTGTAACCGGGCGGGCCACAGCAGCGGCAGACTTCACCGTGCCCTACAACGGCGTCGATACGCCGGTGCTGCAAGCCGCCAAACGTGGTACCTACCACGCCGAATACAGCAACGACCCAGTGCTGTGCGAGTACTTCGTGCCTGTGGAATGGCTGCAGACCGTGCCGGTTGAACAGGCCATCAAGGAAGTCGGTCTGTTCGGTAACCAAAACACCGTCTGCCGCCCAACCACACCCAAGTGGCGTTGGACGATAGAGAGGTTGAAGGCGCGTTTGCTCAACAAGGCGCAATGATCATTCGACTCATCCGGACAAGCTATCGGCTCTGGCACCTAGCAATCTCAATCACCACCTGTAATCTGCTCAGCCAAACGGATAGCAAGTCTGGCGGACGGTCGCGGGAATCATCCTAGCTAAAAAATTGGTGGATACGGCAGGCTCTATTCTTGGGCATGCCGTGCTTCCGACTCGTTGACAGGAAACAGACTAGGCACTCTGCTCAATTCGGGCCCACCCTAGATGATTTGAATAATCAGATATAAAGATTCCCGAAACTTTACCTTGTGTTCAGAACCACAAAAACTAGGAAGAAACACACGCTCATGGCACCCGTATCTCCCCCCACAACCATCCCTCAAAGCCTGTCTCTTATA
>NZ_RBTP01000037.1 GCF_003702045.1 Pseudomonas viridiflava | reverse complement strand
ATCGCCAGCGCCGCCGAGGAGCTGTCAGCGGTTACCGAACAGACCAGCGCTGGCGTCAATAGCCAGAAAGTGGAAACCGATCAGGTCGCCACCGCCATGCATGAAATGACGGCAACCGTGCAGGAAGTCGCCCGCAACGCAGAAGAAGCTTCCGAAGCAGCGGTCGCCGCCGACCAGCAGGCACGCGAAGGTGAGCGCGTGGTCAACGAAGCCATCGCCCAGATCGAACGCCTGGCCTCGGCGGTGGGCAACTCCAGCGAAGCAATGGGTGCGCTGAAGCAGGAAAGCGAAAAGATCGGCAGTGTGCTGGACGTGATCAAATCGGTGGCCCAACAGACCAACCTGCTGGCCCTGAACGCCGCCATTGAAGCCGCTCGTGCCGGTGAGGCCGGTCGCGGCTTTGCCGTGGTCGCCGATGAGGTGCGCAGCCTGGCTCAGCGCACTCAGAAGTCCACCGAAGAGATTGAAGCCCTGATCGTCAGCCTGCAAAGCGGCACGCAACAGGCAGCCACGGTGATGGACAGCAGCCGGGAGCTGAGTGCCAGCAGCGTTGACCTGACCCGCCGCGCTGGCGGTTCGCTGGAGAACATCACCAAGACCGTCTCGGCGATCCAGTCGATGAACCAGCAGATTGCCGCCGCTGCCGAGCAACAGAGCGCCACGGCTGAAGAGATCAACCGCAGCATCATCAATGTGCGCGATGTCTCGGAACAGACGTCTGCCGCCAGCGAAGAGACGGCAGCGTCCAGCGTTGAGCTGGCACGTCTGGGCAACCATCTTCAAGTCATGGTAAGTCGCTTTACCCTCTGACGGTTGAGTGCCCCACCCTCGCGCTCATGACCGAGCGCGAGGCCATTTTCCTGCTCAAAACCGCGACGCCTGTCACCCCCGCTTTCTGATCGGAAATCTCCTACGACCATCTCAGGTCACGCACTACACGTCCCTTGCCGATGCGCTCATAACGCCTGCTCTGCACGTCCAGAGCATGCATGTGTTCGCTAATTGCAGGAGATTCCCATGTTCCGATGGCTCAATAACGCGCTCGGCAACCTCACCATAAAACTCAAGCTCGCTCTCGGATTCGGACTGGTCCTGCTCTTGACGCTGGTCATTACCTTGACCGGCTGGAGTGCTCTGTACACTCTGATCGACCGGTCGGAATCGCTATCGGATATCGGCCAGCTCAGTAACCTGACCAAAGACTTGCGCGCCGAACGCATTAGCGATCGTGTCGAAGCGACCCCATCCACCTCAGCGCTGGTGGTCGCCAAGCTGGATGAGATGAACACCCAACTGACGTTGCTCCACACGCTAAGCGAGGAAGAGGCGACTATCGAGTTGCTTGAAGCCCAAAGTACCTTGGTCGGCCAGCTTGAAAAGCTCTTTGCTGACATTAACGAGCTGCGCCAGGTTCGGGCCGGCAAACTGAAACAGTTGCAGCAAAGTTCGGAACAGGCGCTGAAGGCTGTCGCTCAGGTTGAAAGTGAGGTGCTAAGGGTGTTGAGTCAGGAGCAGGACAACAGCGAACGAATGGAGGAATTCACCAATATTTCCCAGTTGAAGCAGCAGATTCACACCGCTCGTTATCAGGTCCAGACCTACACCCTTACCGGCAAGGAAGATGACGAAGCAGCAGCGATCACGGCGATCAACGAAGCGCTCAAAGAAGTGCAGGAAATCGCCAAGGATCAGAGCGATGACAATCTTCAGGGCCTTGCGCCTGCCACCCAGGCACTTCAGACGTACCGCGAACAACTGGGCCTGTTCAAGGACGTACAGAACAAGGCCCAGGCCCGCCAGGAAGACATGAGGGCCACGGGGGACAAGCTGCTGGCATCCGTCGCTGCACTCAGCAGCCTGCAAACCGCTCAGCGTGACAGCGAAGCCGCCAGCTCCACCACCATGCTGAGCGGCGTCGCCGGGCTTGCCTTGTTGATCGGACTGCTGGCGGCCTGGACCATGACCCGGCAGATCACCGCTCCGCTGCTGGAAACACTGATTGCCGCTGAACGTATCGCCCAAGGAGACCTCAGCGAAGATTTGAACGTCGAAAGGCGTGATGAGCTCGGCCAGATGCAGCGCAGTATGCAGGCTATGACCCTTGGCTTGCGTGAGTTGATCGGCGGCATCAGCGATGGCGTTTCGCAAATCGCCAGCGCTGCCGAGCAGCTTTCGTCCGTCACTGAACAGACCAGCGCCGGGGTCAACAGCCAGAAGCGAGAAACCGAGCAGGTGGCCACCGCCATGAACGAAATGGCTGCAACAGTTCAGGAGGTCGCCCGTAATGCGCAGGATGCCTCCCAGGCGGCGGTTCAGGCCGACCAGCAAGCGCGCAGCGGTGACGAGGTAGTCACCCAGGCCATCGCCCAGATCGAACAGTTGGCGCGTGAGGTCGTGAATTCCACCGCTGCCATGAGTCAACTTAAGCAGGAAAGCGGCAAGATCGTAGGTGTTTTAGATGTGATCAAATCGGTTTCGCAGCAAACCAATCTGTTGGCCCTCAATGCCGCCATCGAAGCGGCCCGCGCCGGCGAGGCTGGACGGGGGTTCGCGGTGGTGGCCGATGAGGTTCGCAGTCTGGCGCAGCGTACTCAGAAGTCGACCGAAGAAATCGAAGACCTGATCGCCGCGCTGCAAACAGGCACCCAGCAGGTCGCGACCATGCTGGAAAGCAGCCGCAACCTGACCGACAACAGCGTCGAACTCAGCAGACGAGCCGGAAGTGCGCTGGGGCAGATCACCCTTACCGTGGCGACCATCCAACAGATGAATGAACAGATCGCCACGGCCAGCGAGGAACAAAGTACGGTGGCCGAGCAGATCAACGCCAGCGTCATTAACGTACGCGACGTCTCCGAGCAAACCGCAACGGCGAGCAATCAGACAGCCGCGTCGAGCGCAGAACTGGCACGCTTGGGTTCACATTTGAAGGCGCTGGTGGGAAGGTTTCGAGTGGGGTAATCGTGCTCGGCTCGCTATCGCGCCCATGCTCTGCGTCACGTCACAGCGGACGCGGAGCGTCCCGAGAGGCGTTATCACGCTGGAGCGTGAGAGCGATCAAAAAAGGTGGCTGAATGAACGCCTATCCCCGTGGGAATGAGCTTGCCCAAGAAAGCTATGGTTCAAACGCTCTATCCTCAGGACTATACCGGCCTGTTCGCGAGCAAGCTCGCTCCCACATCTGCTTCTGCCCGCAGGGCTCAAGAGTTTTCGGAGGTTACGACGGCTGCGATGGGCGGCGCAGCGGCCTTGGATACATCTGGCTCACCGCATGTGCCGGTTGTGCTGCCGGTGCCCGACAGATCGCGAACAAACGGAACGCTGCCCATGACGCTCTGCGTCAATTGTACGGTGGTAACCGGCACGCACAAAAAAGCCCCTGAAGCAGGACTTCAGGGGCTTTTCACACCGGGTAGCCGTTAGGCCAGAACCGGCTCCGACTCAGGCTTGTGTGGCTGCAACGGCAGCAGCGGTGCATGAGGATCGGCTTCGATGGACGCTCTCCAGGCCGCCAGCCACTCTTCGTGACCGTCGCTCCAGACCAGCTCGTGCAAACGGCCAAGGGCAACCGGGTCGCTCAGCAACATCAGACGCTCATGATTGCCGAGTTTGTCCGGACCGACCTTCAGTGCATGCTCGACGCGTTCCATACGGACCACCTCGATAGGCTTGGCCTGCTTGTGACGAGAAGTCGCCAACGCACATGCCAACGCATTCTGCTGTGGATCGACCACCGCACGAATGAAGCCCTGTTTCAGTGCATGCCAGCGGTTCTCGTGGGTGTACTGATCCGTGGAGATCAGCTCTTGCGGCGGCTCGAACTCTTCCGGAATCAGGAAGAATTTCTCGTCACGCGCTTTCAGACCCAGACCGGTACGGCTGGAAATCACAGAGACCGGAATCGACAGCATCAGCGACACCACGATCGGCGCCAGCCACCAAAGGAAGCTCGGGTTCAGCGAGTACACCAGAGCCGCCCAGCAGGCACCCAGCAACGTCTGCGGACCATGACGCTTGAGCGCCTCGATCCACGGTGTCGAGTCATCGTCACGCTGCGGCGAATTCCACGTCGCTGCCCAGCCGAGGAACGCGGCCAGAACGAAACGGGTGTGGAACAGCATGCGAACCGGGGCCAGCAGCACCGAGAACAGCATTTCCAGCAGCATCGAAATGGTGACCTTGAACTTGCCGCCATATCCCTTCGCGCCCTTGGCCCAGATCAGAATGACGCTGAGCAGTTTGGGCAGGAACAACAGGACGATGGTGGTGGAGAACAGCGCAACGGCTTTTTCCGGGTGCCATTGTGGCCACAGCGGATACAGCTGACGCGGTTCAAGGAAGTAGGTTGGCTCCATCAATGTGTTCGTGGCCAGCAACGCCGTGGACAGCACCAGGAAGAAGAACCACAAAGGCGCCGACAGGTAAGACATCACACCGGTCAGGAACACCGCACGGTGAACCGGGTGCATGCCCTTGACCAGGAACAGCCTGAAGTTCATCAGGTTGCCGTGGCACCAGCGACGGTCGCGCTTGAGTTCGTCCAGCAGGTTGGGCGGCAACTCTTCATAGCTGCCCGGCAGATCGTAGGCAATCCACACGCCCCAGCCGGCACGGCGCATGAGCGCAGCTTCGACGAAGTCGTGAGACAGAATCGCACCGGCGAAGGCCCCTTTACCCGGCAACGGCGCCAGCGCGCAGTGCTCGATGAAGGGCTTCATGCGGATGATCGCGTTGTGACCCCAGTAGTGGGATTCACCCAACTGCCAGAAGTGCAGACCGGCCGTAAACAGCGGACCGTAGACGCGGGTGGCGAACTGCTGCATGCGGGCATACAGCGTGTCCATGCCCGAGGCACGTGGCGCGGTCTGGATGATACCGGCGTCCGGCGTGGCTTCCATCAGGCGAACCAGACTGGTCAGACACTCACCGCTCATCACGCTGTCGGCATCGAGTACGACCATGTAGCGATAATCGCCACCCCAGCGACGGCAGAAGTCATCAAGGTTGCCGCTCTTGCGTTTGACGCGACGACGACGGCGACGGTAGAAGATCTTGCCGAAGCCACCGGTTTCACGGCATACGTCGAGCCAGGCTTGCTGCTCGGCAACGGCGATGTCGGTGTCATTGGTGTCGCTGAGGACGAAGAAGTCGAAGCGATCCAGGTCACCCGTGGCCGCTACCGATTCGAACGTCGCACGCAGACCGGCGAACACACGAGGCACGTCTTCGTTGCAGATCGGCATGACCAGGGCAGTACGTGCGCCGACTTCAATCGGCTCGTTGCCAGCGCTGGCACCGGAAATACGGTACTTGTCACGCCCGGTAAGCAATTCAAGAAAGCCCATCAGCGCGGTCCAGAAACCGGCCGATACCCAGCAGAACAGAATCCCGAACAGCAACAGAATGCTGGTCTGCAAGGCGTATGGCATTACCTGAAGGGCAGTCTGCACGAACGTCTGGCGCGTGATTTCATCCAGCGAAACCAGGGACCAGCCTTGATACGGCAGGATGCCTTTCATGTACCAGCCGGCAACGATCGTCTGTCCCAGCATCAGAATCAGCAGGATGTAGCGACGAATCGAGCCGACCGTACGCCAGCGCGACTTGGGCAAGTCGCGTGGCAGATCGCTGTGGTCCGGCTTGGGCGGATTCGTCTTGCCAGTCAGCCGACGCCAGCCGCGCACCAGAATGTTGGTACGCCACGGCTCGGGAACGACCTTGGTGCGGCGGATGGGAGGCGTGGCCTTCAGGCACAGACGACCGCTTGCATCGACACCGAGCATCTCGGCGTCCTGCAACTGGTCGGCTGTGGACAGCGTGAGGCGACGGCCCACCGAAGCCTGGGCGGCCTCGGCGGTGTCGTTGATCGGCTGTGCCGAAAGGCGTTCATGCAACTCGGCGAAGGAGGTGCAGTTGGCAAGTTCTGCCCGCTGCTCGTCGCTCATCGGTAAATGCGCCAAGTACTCGTTCAGAGACATTGGCACCGGTAGAGAATTACTCATCGCTCGGCAACTGATAGCTCCAGGTCTCGGTCATGACTTGCAACGTCTTGGCCGGTTCCGGATGGGTGGGCGCGGCCTCTGTATCAGGCTGCTGGATTTCCTTACCGTCCTTGTCTTTCGCGGCGTCCGTCTTGGCGGCATCAGCTTTCGCTGCGTCGGCTTTAGCGACATCGCCTTTGCCCGCTTCAGGCTTGGATGCATCACCTTTGGCGGCATCAGGCTTGGCAGCTTCGGCTTTCGGCGCGTCGGCCTTGGCAATTTCTACCTGGTCGTTGGCCGTGTCCTTGGTCGCTGCCGGTTTGGCGGCTTCCTTGGCAGCTGCTTCCTTGGCAGCAGCTTTCTTGTCTTGCGCCTTGTCAGTCACCAGCAGTGCAGGTTCCTTGCCAGGCTCGGCCGGGATCTCACGCAGCAGATAGGCACGCATCTCGGTCGGCTTGCCGGCATCCTTGACCTTTACACGCAAGGTCAAACGGTAGCCTTTGGTGACCGGGTTGTAGCGCAGGTTGTTTTCCACCAGCTCGACGTTGTCGTCGGTGGTGACCTGGCTGCGAATGGTCTTGTCTTCAGGCAGCGCGGCCAGAACCGGGCCTACGAAGTCGACCAGGAAGGCCAGGCTGCCGTCCGGTTGACGAATCAGGTTGGACTGACGCACGTCGCCGATGGAGCGCTGAGTCTGCTTGACCCAACCCAGATCCGGAGAGTGAATCGAGTTTTCCTGCATGGTCCAGTGGATGCGGTAGTCGAAGTCCATCGACTCGCCCGGCTTGGCCAGGGTTTCAGGCTTCCAGTAGGCCACGATGTTGTCGTTGGTTTCGTCGGCAGTCGGGATTTCGACCAGCTCGACCGTACCCTTGCCCCAGTCACCCTTCGGCTCGATCCAGGCGCTTGGGCGCTTGTCGTAGCGGTCGTCGAGGTCTTCGTACTGGCTGAAGTCACGGCCACGTTGCAACAGACCGAAACCACGCGGGTTCTCGACAGAGAAGCTGCTGATGGACAAGTGTTTAGGGTTGTTCAGCGGACGCCACAACCATTCGCCATTGGCTGCCTGAATCGACAGACCGCTGGAATCGTGAAGCTCACGACGGTAGTTGGGTACACGCGATGGCTGGTTGGCACCGAACAGGAACATGCTGGTCAGTGGCGCAACGCCGAGCTTGTTGACGTTGTCACGCAGGAACATGCGCGACTTCACGTCGACCAGCGTGTTGGTACCAGGACGCAGGGTCAACTGATAGGCACCGGTGGCGCGCGGCGAATCGAGCAATGCGAAGATCACCAGATGGTTGTCATCCGGGCCTGGCTTCTCGATCCAGAATTCCTTGAAGCGCGGAAACTCTTCACCCGAAGGCGATGCAGTGTCGATAGCCATGCCACGAGCGGACAGGCCATAAACCTGACCTTTGCCAATCACGCGAAAGTAGCTCGCGCCCAGCATGGTCATGATCTCGTCCTGCTTGTCGTCCTTATTGATCGGGTACAACACGCGGAAGCCGGCGTAACCCAGCTTTTCGGTGGATTTAGGGTCGATCTTCAGGTCGCCGAAATCGAAACGACTAGGGTCGTACTTGATTTCTTCGACGTCCGTGGCCGTGACTTCGTTGATCTTGACCGGCGTGTCGAAGTGCATGCCCTGATGATAGAAGGACACTTTGAACGGCGTCTTGTCGCCCGCCCATTCGGCCTTGTCGTCACGGAAGCGAATTTTTTGGTAGTCGGCGAACTTCATGTCGCGCAATTCGTTAGGCAGATTGCTTCTCGGCGCTTCGAATTTTTGCCCGGCCATTTCTTTGGCTCTGGCCGCTACATCATCCAGGCTGAACGCCCACAACTGACCCGCACTGAACAGGCAGACCAGCGCCGAGCTTGCCAGGAGCGCACTGCGCAGGCGCTTGACAGGTTTCTTTGGAGCATCACAGGGACTAACAATCACGAGCAACCCTCGCCGAAAACAGATGAAGAAACCAACGGCCAGCTATCGAATGCCGGGTTGGCGAGCATTGTTCCGACTCCAATTGGGCTTAATGATTCCCCAACCCGGTGTCAGAACCGCTTTTGTCATGCCAGATGGATCAACCACCGCTGATCTCCGTTGCGCGCGATTATCCAGTAGCACGCGTCACAACGCATCAGGTATGACAAAGAATTTTATTCCTCCCGGACTTTTTAAATCCGGGAGAAGGCAACGGAATATTAGCTCAGGATTCAAGCAGAAATGTCACGGGGCCATCATTGACCAGATGCACCTGCATATCCGCACCAAATTGGCCCGCCGCCACGCCCGGATGCGCGATCCTGGCCTGGCCCAATAGATAGTCGTACAACTCTTCACCCAAGGCAGGCGGCGCGGCTTTCGAAAAGCTCGGGCGCATCCCGCTTTTGGTATCGGCTGCCAGGGTGAACTGCGAAACCAGCAGCAATCCGCCGCCCACGTCACGCAGCGAAAGGTTCATCTTGCCGTCAGCGTCACTGAACACACGGTAATTGAGCAGCTTGTGCAGCAACTTATCGGCACTGGCCCGGGTGTCTTGAGGCTCTACACCAATCAGCACCAGAATGCCCTGATCGATGGCCCCGACCACTTCACCCTTTACCTCGACGCGTGCACCCTGCACGCGCTGCAATAGACCTTTCATAGATGCTCTTTTCAGACGTACGACAAAAAGGCCACGGTATCAGGCTTCTTCGGGCGGCAGGTCGAGCAAACGGCGCGCGACTTGCGCAGCGGCCCGGACCAGTGCGTCGGTAATGCCGGGTTCCGAGGCTGCGTGCCCGGCGTCTCGAATCACTTGAAGCTCACTGTTGGGCCACGCCTGATGCAACGCCCAGGCATTGTCCAGCGTGCAGATGACATCGTAACGACCGTGAACGATGATCCCCGGCAAATGGGCGATCTTCGGCATGTCGCGAATCAGTTGATCGGCTTCCAGAAACGCATCATTCATGAAGTAGTGACACTCGATGCGCGCAATCGACAGGGCGCGCTGCGGCTCGGAGAAGCGATCAACCACCTGCGGATTGGGACGCAGGGTAGCGGCGCGGCCTTCCCAGGTGGACCAGGCCTTGGCGGCGTGCATCTGGGCAATCTGATCCGGACCGGTCAGGCGCTTGTGGAAAGCGGCCAGCAGGTTGTCCCGCTCATCCAGCGGAATGGGTGCAACGTAGTCTTGCCAGTAATCAGGAAACAGGCGGCTGGCACCGGCCTGATAAAACCAGTCGATATCTTGCTGGCGCGCCAGGAAGATTCCGCGCAGGATTAGCGCATGAACGCGGTCCGGGTGAGTCTGAGCGTAGGCCAGCGACAGCGTCGATCCCCACGAGCCACCGAACAGCACCCATTTTTCGATGCCGAGGTGTTCACGGATTCGCTCGAGGTCTTCCACCAGATGCCAGGTGGTATTGTTTTCGATGCTGGCATGAGGCGTGGAACGACCGCAGCCGCGCTGATCGAACGTGATGATGCGGTAAAGGTTCGGGTCGAAGTAGCGACGGCTTTGCGCGTCGCACCCCGAACCCGGACCACCGTGAATGAACACCACAGGAAGGCCTTCGGGCGACCCGCTTTCATCGACGTAAAGCACATGCGGTTGTTCCACGGCCAGATCGTGCCGGGCGTAGGGTTTGATCTGCGGGTACAAAGTCTGCATATGTGCTCCATGAGTCCGATTCAGAGGCTTCTATTATTCTGCCGTTGGGCATCATAAACCCGAAACGAGGAATGAGCATGCTGCACATCATTGATCGGGATGGAACGATCAATGCAAGCGTATTGCCAATTTGCAAGCTTCGCGAACCAGAGCAGTCGCGCTGGGTCGAAGCGAGGGTCCTGTCTTCAATTATTTCTTTTATTTTCAGGAAATAACTGACGACACGCCTACAGTCTAAGAACCCCATCTTTCATTCGTCAGACTACTTGAGGTCGTACCGATGTCTCAGGAACCACTCGTTCGTGACGCTGATGTGGCAGCTTTTCGCGCCGCAGTGCTCGCCAAACTCACTTACTCAGTGGGCAAGGACCCCGACCATGCGTTTGAGCATGACTGGTTCGAAGCCGTTGCCCTGGCTGCTCGCGACCACATGGTCGAGCACTGGATGGATCACACGCGACAGATCTATCGCAAGGTGCAGAAACGCGTCTATTACCTGTCGCTGGAATTCTTGATCGGCAGGCTGCTCTACGACAGCCTGAGCAATCTGGGCCTGCTGGAAATCGCTCGCGAGGCCATGACAGAGCTGGGCGTGGACATCGAGCGCATCCGCCTGCTCGAACCCGACGCAGCACTGGGCAACGGCGGCCTCGGCCGTCTGGCGGCGTGCTTCATGGAAAGCATGTCGACTCTGGGCATTGCAGGCCACGGCTATGGCATCCGTTATGAACATGGCCTGTTCCGTCAGGCCGTGGTCGACGGCTGGCAGCAGGAGCAGACCGAAAACTGGCTGGACTTCGGCAACCCGTGGGAATTCGAACGCCCGGAAGTGGTGTACTCGATCGGCTTTGGCGGCAGCGTCGAAACCTTCACCAACGAAGCAGGTGAAACCCGTCAGGTCTGGCATCCGGGTGAAACCGTGCGGGCGATTGCCTACGACACCCCCGTCGTCGGCTGGCGTGGCGCAAGCGTGAACACTCTGCGCCTGTGGCGTGCTCGCGCCGTGGAAGACCTGCACCTGGAACGCTTCAACGCTGGCGACCACTTTGGTGCCGTGGCGGAAGTGGTACGTGCCGAAAGTATTTCCCGCGTGCTCTACCCGAACGACGCCACCGAAGCCGGCCAGGAATTGCGCCTGCGCCAGGAATACTTCTTCGTCTCTGCCTCCCTCCAGGATTTGCTGCGTCGTCACCTGAACATGCACGCCACGCTGACCGATCTGCCGGAGCATGCGGCGATCCAGATGAACGACACGCACCCGTCCATCGCCGTGGCCGAACTGATGCGTCAGTTGATCGACAACCACAACATCCTATGGGACACCGCCTGGAAAATCACTGTCGGCACTTTGGGCTACACCAACCACACGCTGTTGCCTGAAGCACTGGAAACCTGGGCGGTCGGCTTGATGGAGCGGATGCTGCCGCGCCACATGCAGATCATCTACCTGATCAACGCGCAGCACATCGACACGCTGCGCGCCAAGGGCATCCACGACTTCGAAGTGTTGCGCGCGGTGTCGCTGATCGAAGAAGACAACGGCCGTCGTGTGCGCATGGGCAACCTGGCGTTCCTCGGTTCCCACAGCGTCAACGGCGTTTCGGCGCTGCACACCCAATTGATGCGCAAAACCGTATTCGCCGAACTGCACAAGCTGTACCCGGAGCGGATCAACAACAAGACCAACGGCATCACCTTCCGCCGCTGGCTGTTCCAAGCCAACCCGAAGCTCACCGAAATGCTGGTCGAAGCGCTCGGCCCGGACGTGCTAGACAATGCTGAAACCCGTTTGAAGGAACTGGAACCGTTCGCCGAGAAGTCGTCGTTCCGCAAGCAAATGGCTGATCAACGCCTGCACAGCAAGCGCGCGCTGGCGGCGATCATTCATGAACGCCTCGGCATCGTGGTCAATCCTGCGGCGATGTTTGATGTGCAGGTCAAGCGTATCCACGAATACAAGCGTCAGTTGCTGAACCTGTTCCACACCGTCGCGCTGTATCAGGCGATTCGTGCCGAGCCGGGCACAGACTGGGTGCCTCGGGTGAAGATCTTCGCGGGCAAGGCGGCGGCCAGTTATCACTCGGCCAAGCTGATCATCAAGCTCACCAACGACATCGCTCGTACGGTCAACAACGACCCGACCGTGCGGGGTTTGCTGAAAGTGGTGTTCATGCCCAACTACAACGTCAGCCTGGCCGAGAGCATCATTCCGGCAGCCGACCTGTCGGAGCAGATCTCCACTGCGGGCCTCGAAGCCTCGGGCACCAGCAACATGAAATTCGGCCTGAACGGCGCGCTCACCATTGGCACGCTGGACGGTGCCAACGTGGAAATGAGCGAGCAGATTGGTCTGGAGAACATGTTCATTTTCGGCATGACCTCTCAAGAGGTTGAGGCACGTAAACAGGCAGGCGACTTCAGTGCGCATGGCGATGTGGCGGCGTCAGGTCGTTTGAATGATGTACTGCAGGCGATTCGTGGCGGGGTGTTCTCGCCGGATGATCCGAATCGCTATGCGGGCCTGGTCGATCAATTGCTGGCCTACGACCGCTTCCTGGTCTGCGCCGACTTCGACTCGTACTGGGCCGCTCAGGGCAAAGTCGAAGAACGCTGGCACGATTCCAAGGCATGGTGGCGCTCGGCAGTGCTCAACACGGCACGCATGGGCTGGTTCTCCTCGGACCGGACCATTCGCGAATACGCGGGGGAAATCTGGAAAGCGCTGGACTGACAGCAGAGCGGTACATCCGTAATCGGACGTACCGCCCCCTTCGCGGACAAGTCCGCTCTCACGAGCTGAAACAGGTTCTCAATCCGTGGGAGTGGACTTGTCCACGAAGGCTGATTTTCAGGCGCCACATTGCGACTGAATATAACGCTCCACGTCAGGAGCGCGCTCACCCCCTCCCTCCCCTATACTGCGCACCGATAAACCTTCACACATCGAAAAGGATGTCGTCGCGTGCTTTGGATTTGCCTGGTGGTGGGCGGTGCAGTGCTGGGGTACTCGTTGAGTTACGACGAGTGGGAAGGCTTGTTAATCGGGGCCGTGATGGGCTGGGGACTGGGCGCAGGCATGCGCTTGTACCTGCTCGACAAACGCTCGGCAGAGCAATCTCTGGAACTGCTCGCCACCCGCAAAACCATCGAATCCCTCCAACAGCGCCTGACACTTCTCGAATACCCGCCCGAACCTCGCGAACGACCTGCACCTGAACCACAACACGCAGCGCCGTTGCCAGCCGACTCGCTCGTCATCCCCGCTCAAACCACAGGCCCAGAGCTGATCTGGGACCTGCCTGTCGCTGAAGAACCTGCGGCACCGACAGCTGAACCTGTCGTCGCGGCTTCTGCGTGGCAAACACCGGCAACACCTGCCACACCCAACTTCTTCGAAAAGACCCTGTCCGGCGCCATGAGCTGGTTGATGGGCGGCAATACGGTTTTGCGCGTCGGCGTGGTGGTGCTGTTTCTGGGGCTGGCCTTTCTGCTGCGTTACGCGACCGAAGGCATCGTCGTGCCGGTCGAGGCGCGCTATGCAGGCGTCGCCGCCAGTGCGCTGGCCCTGCTCGGGCTCGGCTGGTGGCTGCGCCTTCGCAACGCACCTTACGCCTTGATGCTGCAAGGCGCGGGCATCGGCGTGTTGTACCTGACCGTGTTCGCCGCGATGAAACTGCATGCGCTGCTGGACCCGACCCTGGGGTTCGCCCTGCTGGTGGCGATCACCGCATTCTCGGCGGTGCTCGCCTTGACCCAGAACGCCTTGGCACTGGCGTGTGCAGGCGCACTGGGCGGATTTGCCGCGCCGATTCTGGCGTCCACCGGGCAAGGCAGCCATGTGTCGCTGTTCGGCTATTTTGCCCTGCTCAACGCAGGTATCTTCGCCATCGCCTGGTTCCGGGCTTGGCGCATCCTCAACCTGATCGGCTTTTTCGGCACGTTCGGCATTGGCTTCGCCTGGGGCATCAGGGCTTACACACCAGAGCTGTTCTGGAGCACCGAACCGTTTCTGATCCTGTTCTTCCTGATGTACCTGGCCATCGGCCTGCTGTTCGCCCGGCGCAAACTGCAGGAGGAGAAAGAAGGACCACAGGATGATAACCGTCACGCCCTGCTGCGCTGGTCTGCGCGGCAAGGCGATTATGTCGACGGCACCTTGCTGTTTGGTACGCCCATCGCGGGGTTTGGTCTGCAATATGCGCTGGTCGACCACCTCGAACTGGGCGCTGCGTTCAGCGCGCTGGTGCTGGGCCTGATCTACATGGGGCTGGCACGAGTGATCGCATCGCGTGGCTCGGAACGGACCACGCTGTTGATAGAAACCTGCCTGGCACTGGGCGTGGTCTTCGCGACACTGGCGATCCCGCTGGGGCTCGGCTCGCAATGGACAACCTGCGCCTGGGCAGTGGAAGGCGCGGCCATCTTCTGGCTCGGCATGCGCCAGCATCGGGTCCTGGCACGGGTGTTCGGCCTCTTTCTGCAATTGGCGGCAGGCGGGATCTTGCTGAGCCACCTCGATCTGTACGACGCCTGGTCGCCACTCAACAGCGACTACTGGACACCGATGGTGCTGGCGATTGCAGCCTTTGTCAGCGCATGGTGCATTCATCGCTATCAGGTGCTGACGCTGGTGGATCAGAAACTGGCCAGGGCGTTGTTGATGATCTGGGCCGCTACGTGGTGGGCATTTTCTCTGTTCAGCGCCGTCCAGTTGTTCGTGCCCGTCTCGCTGCACACCAACGCGCTGCTGATTGCGACTGCTGCCAGCGTCGCCCTCTGGACGGTGCTGACACTGAGGCTGCGCTGGTCCGACCTGGCCATCCTGTGTGCTTCACTGACGCCGGTCTGCGGGTTTTTGCTGCTGGACTCGCTGGGCAATCAGTACCACCCGGCGCAGGACGGCGGCTGGGTCGCCTGGCTCGCCGTGTTCACCGTGCATCTGCTTTCAATTCGCCGCTTGGACGTGACACTGCCAGCCTTGGCAGCACGCGTGGCGCATGTCGTCGGGTGCTGGCTGATCATCGCGGTGTTGGCACTGGAACTGCGCTTTGGCCTGATGCAGCTTTCCGAGCACTACAACGCGTGGCGCTGGCTCGGCTGGGCCATCGTGCCGAGCCTGTACCTGTGGGCGATGACCTCAAGCCGTCAATGGCCGTGGCCGGTGTCGGCGCACCCTGACGTCTACCGGATCAATGCCGCTGCACCGCTGGTGGTGCTGATGCTGGCGTGGTTCTGGCTGGCGAACTTTTTCAGCGATGGTTCGGCCGACCCGTTGCCGTACATCCCGCTGCTCAACCCACTGGAAATCGGTCTGCTGTTCTCGCTGGCAGGCGTGTTCCTGTGGATGCGTGACTACTTGCCGAAGCTGGGTCTGAGTAACGTACACACGCGCAATACGCCGTTGTTGATAGCGGGCGCATCCCTGTTTGCACTGGTCACGGCGATGGTCATGCGCACCGCCCATCACTGGGCCGATGTACCGTGGAACACCGAAGATCTGCTCGAATCCATGCGTGTACAGGCAGGGCTGTCCATCGTCTGGACGCTGATGGCGCTGGCACTGATGATTGGCGGCCACCTGCGTGGCAACCGACAGGTCTGGCTGGGTGGCGCGGCGCTGATCGGCGTCGTGGTGATCAAGCTGTTCTTCATCGAACTGAGCAATCGCGGTGGCATGGAACGCATCGTGTCGTTCATAGGTGTTGGCATTCTGCTACTGGTGGTGGGATATTTCGCACCATTGCCGCCAAAACTTCCCGCAAGCAAAACGGACAAGGAACCCGGCACGGCTCCAGCCGCTGAGCCGACCAGCCCATGAGGAAACTGTTCTTGAGTCGCTTACCCCTGAAAATCGCTGTGCTCGGACTGACCCTGTGCACAGCGATGGCCGCCCATGCTCAAGACAAACCGGCCGACTTCGCCAGCCAGACACCGTTAACCCTGAGCGGCGACGGCCCGTGGTATCGCATCGAATTGCCGCTTTCCGTCCAGTTGAACGCACGACAAGCCGACCTCAGCGATGTGCGCGTCTTCAATAACGAAGGCCAGCCGCAGGCCTATGCACTCAATCAGAAGCAGGCAGCCGACGAGCAGGAACCCACGCCGATTCCAGTGAAATGGTTCGCGCTCTACAGCACCCAGGAAGCGGGCGACGCGGCACCGGTCATCCGCATCGAACGCTCCAGCAACGGCACGGTGATCGAAGTCCAGCCACAAAGCGATATCGAAGCCGGTGAAGAAGTGCTGCGCGGCTGGCTGCTGGACACCAGTGCGATCAAGGCACCGCTTGAACAACTGATCATCGACTGGAACGCCGAGCGTGAGGGCTTCCAGAGTTTCAGCATCGAGGCCAGCGACGACCTCCAGCACTGGCGCAACTGGGGCGACGGGCAGGTCGCACGCCTGTCGTTCGCCGACGAAGTGGTCGATCAGCGCGAGGTCGGCCTTCCCGGCCAGACCGCCCGCTACCTGCGCCTGCTGTGGCACTCACCGCACAGCGCACCGACCCTGATGTCTGCCCATCTGTTTGCCGCCGACAGCGAAACCCCTGCTCCACCGCTGACCTGGTCACCGCCGGTCGCGGGCAAGGTCGAAACGGCAAATGAATATGTCTGGGAGTTGCCTGCCGGCTTGCCCGTCGAGCGCGTGAAAGTCGACATCGCTCAGCCCAACAGCCTGGCACCCGGTACGCTTTACGGGCGCAGCGACGCAAAACAGCCGTGGCAACCAGTCAGCAGCGGGCTGCTTTACCGCCTGACTCAGAATGGCGGTGAGATGGTGCAGGATCAATTGCAGCTGTCCGGACGAGTTTTTCAGCAGCTCAAACTGGTGGTCGATGACCGTGGCGGCGGCCTGGGTGCCGAAGCGCCGACCCTGAGCGTTGCGGTCCGGGCGAGCGAAGTGGTGTTTCTGGCACGCGGCAACGGGCCGTTCACGCTGGCCGTGGGCAACAGCACCGCCAAGGCCGCCAACCTCTCGCTGGCGACGTTGATTCCTGACTTTACCCCACAGAAACTGGCCTCACTCGGCACGGCAAAACCCACCACCGCAACCGTCGCCAACATGGCCGCGCCACTGCCAGCGGTGCAGGAAAGCCTCGACTTCAAGCGCCTCGGGCTTTGGGCGGTGTTGTTGCTGGGCGTGCTGTTTCTGGGCTGGATGGCGTTCAGCACATTGCGCGCGTCGAAACGCTGAAAGCACCGTCCTGTCCTGCCGGTTTGCAGCTACGCTGATCCGGCATCTGAACTGAAACAGTCATAAGCCAGTCTGATAGCAGTATTACGTCGCCACTCGCGTTAAACTGCGCGGGTTTTCATACCCCCTATTTTCGGAGCTATCCATGTCCCGCGTTACACTAAGTCGCTACTTGATTGAGCAGACCCGCAGCAACAACACCCCTGCCGATCTGCGCTTCCTGATCGAAGTAGTGGCGCGAGCATGCAAGGAAATCAGCCACGCCGTCTCCAAGGGCGCGCTGGGCGGCGTACTCGGCAGCATGGGCACCGAGAACGTGCAGGGCGAAGTACAGAAGAAGCTCGACGTAATCTCCAACGAAATTCTGCTTGAAGCCAACGAGTGGGGCGGTCACCTGGCGGGCATGGCGTCCGAAGAAATGGACAACGCCTACCAGATCCCTGGCAAATACCCGAAAGGCGCCTACCTGCTGGTGTTCGACCCACTGGACGGCTCGTCCAACATCGACATCAACGCCCCGGTTGGCACCATCTTCTCGGTTCTGCGTTGCCCTAACCAGTACCTGAGCCAGAACGAAGCCCTGAACGAAAAGGCTTTCCTGCAGCCAGGCACCGAGCAGGTTGCTGCCGGTTACGCGATCTACGGTCCTCAAACCATGCTGATCCTGACCCTGGGCGACGGCGTCAAAGGCTTCACGCTGGACCGCGAAATGGGCAGCTTCGTGCTGACCCACGAAGACATCACCATTCCTGAAACCACTCAGGAATTCGCCGTCAACATGTCCAACCAGCGTCACTGGGAAGCCCCGGTACAGCGTTACGTGGATGAGTTGCTGCAAGGCGAAGAAGGCCCGTTGAAAAAGAACTACAACATGCGCTGGGTCGCGGCGATGGTTGCCGACGTACACCGCATCCTGACCCGTGGCGGCCTGTTCATGTACCCGCGCGACAGCCGTGAGCCGTCCAAGCCGGGCAAACTGCGTCTGATGTACGAAGCCAACCCGATGTCGTTCCTGGTTGAACAGGCCGGTGGCGCTTCCACTGACGGCCACCAGCGCATCCTCGACATTCAGCCTGAAGGCCTGCACCAGCGTGTCGCGGTGTTCCTGGGCTCGAAGCAGGAAGTCGAGCGCGCCACCGCTTACCACAAAGAGTAAGAGCATAAGACCGATGCGTACGCCCTGGCTGCCGCTGCTCGATTGGTGGTTCGGTTCTGCCGAATCGCCTGCTGAAGGGGTGAAAGCCAGGAACACGCTCTGGTTTGGCAAGAAGAAAGCCAATGACACCGAAGCACACGAGCGTTTCGGTGATCAGGTCGACAAGGCCTTGGCGGGTGAGCTGGCCGAATGGGCGGAAGACCCAAAAGGCTGGCTGGCGTTGATTCTGCTGCTCGATCAACTGCCGCGCATGATCTACCGCGAAACGCCCAAAGCCTATGCTGGCGACCAGCGTGCCCAAATGCTGGTCAAGCATGGGCTCAAGCTGGAGCGGGATCAGCACCTGGATCCTTTGCAACGCACCTTCATCTATCTGGTGCTGGAGCACAGCGAAGACCTCGCTGACCAGGACCGTGCCATCACCTGTTTTTCCCGCCTGCTTGCCCTGCTACCCACCACAGACCGCGACTATTTCAGGCGCAGTCTGGACTATGCCGAACGTCATCAGGTGATCATTGCCCGCTTCGGCCGCTTTCCTCACCGCAATGCGATCCTGGGCAGAGCATCGACCGATGAAGAAATAGAATTTCTCAAGAAACCCGGCTCAAGCTTCTGATCAGTCAGATAAATCCTTTCGCCTGCCGGGAACCAGATCGGCTTTTTCTCTTCTAAGCTTTCGGTATTGCGCCAGCGTCAGGCTGCATCAGCCACGTTGCGACGCGACCCCCTTCCGTTCAGGAGCTACATCCATGTCCTTGCGCTATGTCGCGTTACTGTCGTTTTGCGTTTTTCTGGCTGCGTGCAGCAAAGTCACTCAGGAAAACTACGCCAAGATCTCTGCTGGCATGCCCAAGGCTCAAGTCGAGTCGCTGCTGGGCAGCCCGACCGAGTGCTCCGGTGCGCTAGGCATGTCCAGCTGCACATGGGGTGATCAGAACACCTTCATCAGCGTGCAGTACGCAGCCGACAAGGTGGTGCTGTTTTCGGGCCAGGGCCTTAAATAAAGATGATCAAGGTACTCGTACGTTTCGGCATCTTCGTGATGGCCAGTTTCCTGGCCATCGGCTTTGCGCACTCGGCTGACAACCTTGAGCCGAGGACGGTCGACAGCGTCGATCTCAAGCAGTATCAGGGCACCTGGTATGAGTTGGCGCGGTTGCCGATGTTCTTCCAGCGCAAATGCGTGCAGTCCGAAGCGCTCTACGCGCTCAAGGACGACGGCAATATGGCGGTGACCAACCGCTGCCGTACGATCGAAGGTGAGTGGCAAGAAGCCAAGGGTACCGCCTCGCCGCAAGTGCCAGGCAAGACCGACAAGCTGTGGGTCGTGTTCGACAACTGGTTCTCGCGCCTGCTGCCAGGCGTTGCCAAGGGCGATTACTGGGTACTGGACATCGGTGCAGGCTACAAAACAGCTATCGTCGGCAACCCTGACCGCAAATACCTCTGGCTGCTGTCGCGCACGCCGAACGTGTCCGAGTCCGTCAAGCAGGAGATGCTCAGCAAGGCCCGCCAGCAGGGCTACGATACCTCCCGCCTGATCTGGCGCGAAGATGATTCGAAGATCGGCAAGGGCGAGAAGTAATACCGAAACGACCGGTCCGATCCCACAGCCTGCTGAGACGCTGAAGTTTGCTTCTGCCCGAAGGGCGTGGGAGGTTACGACGGCTGAGATGGGCTGCGCAGCGGCCCCTGTGCATCTGATCCAATGCATGTACTGGTTTTGCCGCCGGTTCCCGGCAGATCGCAGACAAACGGAACACCGCCCGGTCCGCTCCTACGTTCTGGATCGCCCAATAAAGGTCAGCATCGTGGTAGCGCCTGGACCACACCACAGGCCAACGCTGAGCGATTACTCGATCAATCAGGTATCCAGCAAGGCCTTCAACACCTGTGCAAACTCGCGACCGCTCTGCTCTTGCGCGGCATGTCGCCCATCCTGTATCACCCAACGCCCGCCTACTGCGACATCGCGGATCTGCCGGTCACTGCCTGCGAACAGCCAGCGATTGAGGATGGCATCGCCCGATGCCGTGGCGATGTAGGGATCGTTGCCGTCCAGCACCAGCCAGTCGGCGCGCCTGCCCACTTCCAGAGCGCCAATGTCCTGGCCCAACGCCTGCGCGCCGCCCGCGAGCGCTGCATCCGTTAAAGTGCGGCCCACCATCGGCTGATCATTGCGATGCAAGCGGTTGCGGCGCTGGTCACGCAGGCGCTGGCCATACTCCAGCCAACGCAACTCTTCGACCACACTGAGTGACACATGGCTGTCGGAACCGATACCCCAGCGACCGCCCTGAGCCAGGTAATCCACGGCCGGGAAAATGCCGTCGCCCAGATTCGCCTCAGTGGTCAGGCACAGTCCGGCGACCGCACCGCTGTTTGCCATGAGCGTCACTTCGTCAGGCTCGGCGTGGGTGGCATGCACCAGGCACCAGCGGTTATCCACAGGCGTGTTTTCATACAGCCACTGCAACGGCCGCCGACCGCTCCAACTCAGGCAGTCGTCGACTTCCTTCTGCTGCTCGGCAATGTGAATATGCACCGGACAATTCGGGTCGCTGGCGGCCAGTACGGCGCTCATCTGTTCAGGCGTCACGGCGCGTAACGAGTGAAAGCACAGGCCCAGTCGCTGGGCAGCTTGGCCCGCAACAACCGGCTGCAAACGCGCCTGCAGATCCAGATAACTGTCGGTGCTGTGGATAAACCGCCGCTGCCCCTCGTTGGGGGCCTGCCCGCCAAAGCCTGAATGGCTGTAGAGCACCGGCAAAAGCGTCAGGCCGATGCCGACCGAACTTGCCGCCTGGCTAATCTGCACCGCCAACTCGGCGGGGTCGGCATAAGGCTTGCCGGTGACGTCCTGATGCACGTAATGAAATTCAGCGACCGAGGTGTAGCCGCCCTTGAGCATTTCTATGTACAGCTGTCGGGCAATGACTCCCAGTTGCTGCGGGCTGATGCGCCCGACCAGCCGATACATGAGGTCGCGCCAAGTCCAGAAGCTATCATTGGGGTTGCCCGCGACTTCTGCCAGGCCCGCCATTGCACGCTGAAACGCGTGGGAATGCAGGTTCGGCATGCCTGGCAGCAGCGGACCTTTGACGACTTCAGCACCCTGCCGATCCGCGCTGACCTGAATATGCGTGAGCATTCCTTCAGGGCTGACTTCCAGACGTACATCGTTGGCCCAGCCGTCAGGCAGCAGCGCACGCTCGGCAAAGAAGGCTGACATTGACTTCGCACCTCATCACTGTAATTTGTATATACATATACAGACGTTTAGCCAGCCGGTAAACCTTCGGCAAACTTGCCGTGCCACCGCTTAATGGTTAGCTTGAGCGCCTGAATCATCTCGACAACAAGGACTCACACGTGCCGACGCCGCCCGCCTCTTCCTCACTGGCAGCCCAGATGGGCGAAAGTCCCGCACCCTTGTACGCCCGCGTCAAACACATGATCGCTCTGCAGATTCAGAACGGCACCTGGCCGCCGCACCATCGCGTGCCGTCGGAAAGCGAATTGGTCACCCAGTTGGGTTTCAGCCGCATGACCATCAACCGCGCACTGCGCGAAATGACCGCCGAAGGTCTGCTGGTGCGCATGCAGGGTGTCGGTACATTCGTGGCCGAGCCCAAGAGTCAGTCGGCGCTGTTCGAAGTCCACAATATCGCTGACGAGATCGCCGCACGAGGCCACCGCCATTCCTGCAAGGTCATCGTCCTTAAAGAAGAGGCCGCAGGATCGGAACGGGCCTTGGCGCTGGACATGCGCGAAGGCCAGCGGGTATTCCATTCGCTGATCGTGCATTACGAGAACGACATCGCTGTGCAGATCGAAGACCGATTCGTGAACGCGCTGGTGGCACCGGACTACCTCAAGCAGGACTTCACTCAACAGACGCCCTACGCTTACCTGTCGCAGGTCGCACCGCTGACCGAGGGCGAGCATGTGGTCGAAGCGATTCTGGCTGAAGCCGACGAATGCAAACTGTTGCAGATCGAAGCAGGCGAGCCTTGTTTGCTGATTCGGCGCCGCACCTGGTCGGGCCGTCAACCGGTGACCGCCGCACGCCTTATCCACCCCGGCTCCCGTCATCGTCTTGAAGGGCGCTTCACCAAATGACCCCTACCCGAATCCTGCGCGCCATCGATTATCCACGCATGCCGTGGAAGAACGGCGGTGGCAGCACTGAAGAAATCGCCCGCGACGCCGGTCAGGATCTGGACGGCTTCGGCTGGCGGCTCTCGATTGCCGACATTGAACACTCGGGCGGCTTTTCAGTGTTCGCCGGTTATCAACGCATCATCACCGTGCTGCAAGGCGCGGGCATGATGCTGTCGGTGGACGGCATCGCCAGCCGCCCGCTGCTGCCATCCGATCCCTTTGCGTTCAGCGGTGACAGTCACGTGGACTGCACCTTGCTCGACGGGCCGATCCGGGATTTCAATCTGATTTACGCGGCGCATCGGTACAGCGCACGCGTGCAGTGGATCGATGTGCGCCAGCCGCAACGGCTGTTCAGCTCGGCCGGCACCTTCGTGCTGTTCAGCATGGCCGAGCAGATTGCACTGAGCCTCAATGGCCAAGCTTGGGAAATTCTCGGCAAGCATGACTGCGCTCAAGTGGACAACACGGGCGGGCTCATGGAAGTCGAGCTGCAATCATCAGGTGCCAGCCGTTGCTGCCTGATTGAGCTGAACGCCATAGGCAATGACGGTATGCTGGGCGCCCCATAAACATCAGCTACTCGCTCAAGGACGACCATGACTCAATTCCCTCACAAGGAAACACCCCGAGCCGTCGCCATCCTCGCCAGTTTTCTCGCCTCCGAATCGGCGGGCGGCATTGTGTTGATGCTCGCAGCACTGGCCGCTCTGATCGTCGCCAACTCGCCACTCTCCGCTGATTATTTCTCGATTCTGCACAGTGTATGGCTGGGCCTTTCGGTCGAGCTGTGGATCAACGATGGCCTGATGGCGATCTTCTTCCTGATGGTCGGCCTGGAAATCAAACGCGAGGTGTTGGCCGGCGGGCTGGCCACATGGGGCCAGCGTGCCCTGCCCGGTTTCGCCGCTGCGGGCGGAATGCTGGTGCCTGCGTTGATCTACATCGCCGTCAACTGGAGCAACCCGCAGACCTTGAGCGGCTGGGCCATTCCTGCCGCCACAGACATCGCCTTCGCGCTGGGTGTGCTGTCGCTGCTGGGCAACCGGGTGCCGACCTCGCTGAAGGTGTTTCTCGCCGCACTGGCCATTCTCGATGACCTGGGCGCCGTCACGATCATCGCGTTCTTCTACAGTTCGGGCTTGAATCTGCCGATGCTCGGAGCAGCGCTCGCCACACTGGCCGTGCTGATCGTCATGAACCGCCTCAATGTACGACGTCTATTGCCCTATCTGCTGCTGGGCGGTCTGCTGTGGTTCTTCGTGTTGCAATCGGGTGTTCACGCCACGCTCGCAGGCGTGGCATTAGCGTTGTGCATACCGATGGGCAAGCCTGAAGAGGAAGCGCGCTCGCCGCTGCTGTTTCTTGAAGAAAAAATGCATTACTGGGTCGCGTTTGCGGTGGTGCCGGTCTTCGGCTTCGCCAACGCAGGCGTTTCGCTGTCGGGGATTTCAATGGAAAACCTCGTCGATCCGGTGCCGCTCGGTGTGGCGCTGGGGCTGTTCGTCGGCAAGCAGATTGGTGTATTTCTCGCCGCCGTGCTGGCCATCCGTGCCGGGCTTGCGGTGTTGCCGGAAGGCAGTAACTGGGTGCAGTTGTATGGCGTGGCGATTCTGTGCGGCATCGGCTTCACCATGAGCCTGTTCATCGGCAACCTGGCCTTTCCGGGCCAGCAGCATCTGATCGACGAGGTGAAAGTCGGCGTGTTGATCGGTTCGGGACTTGCCGCCATCGTCGGGATCATCCTGTTGCGCAGCCGCCTGAGCAGGCCCTGAAAAAAAAGTTTCAAATCACTGCATCCAGATTGTTTTCTCGCGGGTAGTACATGCAGCAGCCACTTCGAGTTGCTGAGCGCGGTTAAACAATCTGGAGATTTCTGCATGAACGCAAAACGCTTGCTCTGCCTTGCAGGTAGTACCCTGGCTTTCACTTGCCTGTCGTCCGTCGCCCTGGCCCAGACCGATCTGCCTGAAAGCGTTCAGGTTCCGGCTGGCCACAAGATCAGCATGCAAACCACCGGGGTCGGCGAAATTACCTACGAGTGCCGCGCCAAAGCCAACATGCCTAACGAAATGGAATGGGCGTTCGTCGGTCCCAAGGCCGTGCTCAATGACAAGAGCGGCAAACAGGTCGGCACCTACTACGGCCCGCCTGCTACCTGGGAAGCCAAAGACGGTTCGAAAGTGACCGGCACTCAAGTCGCCGTGGCCCCGTCGAGCGCAGGCAACCTGCCGTACCAACTGGTCAAGGCCAACCCGGCTGAAGGCAAAGGTGCCATGAGCGGCGTTGCCTACATCCAGCGCACCGCCCTGAAAGGCGGCGTCGCCCCGGCCACCGCCTGCAACGCCAGCAACAAGGGCGCCAAGGAAGTGGTCAAGTACCAGGCTGACTATCTGTTCTGGGCAGCCAACTGATTACAGCCAGCCCATCGGGCACCGCGCAGTCAGTGAGCTATGCTGCTGCGCGGGTCCTCGTGATATCAACGAGGCAGTAGTCCACTGACGGCGGATCATCTTGTCCTCATACGAATCTCTCTTTGATTACGAAGGTACGTTGCACGCCTGTGCTCGCGGTGAGCGACAGGCCCTGCATCGTCTCTATGAACAGGAAAGCGCACGGCTGCTCGGTGTAGTCATGCGGCTGGTCCGCGACCGGGCACAGGCCGAAGACATCGTTCACGATGCCTTTCTGAAGATCTGGACGCGTGCGGCAAGCTTCGATGCTTCGCGCGGTTCGGCACGTGGCTGGATATTCAGCGTGGCCCGCCACCTGGCGCTCAACACCCTGCGCAACACGGCCCGGGAAGTTCGCGTTGAGGATGACGGCAGCGAAGATCATCATGAGCAGGCGACGCTGGAGGGGTGGCAGGAAACCGGTGATGCCTTCGATTGGCGGGTCAATCCGGGGCGCATCACGTCGTGCCTGGAACAGCTCGAACCGGTGCGACGCAACTGTGTATTTCACGCGTACGTAGACGGCTATTCGCATCAGGAAATCGCGCAGAAAATTGGCGCGCCATTGGGTACGGTCAAAGCCTGGATCAAGCGCAGCCTGACGGCTTTGCGGGAGTGCATGGGATGACCCGACCTTCGAACGACATGATTCACGAACTGGCAGGCGAGTACGTGCTCGGCACCCTGTCGGCTGAACAAAGGCTCGACGTCCAGCGTCGCCTGCCCCACGAACCTGATCTTCAGGCGGCAATTGACGCCTGGGAACAACGCCTGCTGCCGCTGACCGAGTTGGCGGAGCCCGTCAAACCATCCCCAGGACTCTGGGGGCGCATCGAACGCAACCTGATTGATCACATAGCACCCCAAACGCAGCCTGAGCAGCGTATGCGCTGGTGGGACAATCTGGCGATCTGGCGCGGCCTGGCAGGCGCAGGTCTTGCGGCCTCGCTGGTGCTGGGCATGACGCTGCTGACCCGCGCTCCGGCACCTCCCTCCTATCTGGTGGTGCTCGTCGGCCCACAGGACAAATCGCCCGGCTGGGTCGTGCAGGCCAGCAATCGACAGGAAATCCAGCTGATCCCGCTGGGGGCGTTCGAGGTCCCGACTGACAAGGCGCTGGAATTCTGGACCAAGGGCGACGACTGGCAAGGCCCGGTATCGCTTGGGCTGGTCAAGTCGGGACAAAGCCTGAACATCCCCCTCGACAAACTGCCGCCCCTGCAACCCAATCAGCTGTTTGAGCTGACGCTGGAGAAATCCACGGGTTCGCCCATCGGCAAACCAACCGGGCCGATTCAGTTCATTGGTCGAGCGGTGAAGGTGATTTGAGGCGTATAAGTAAAGCCTTGCGCTGATCGTTCCTCACGCTCTGCATGGGAATGTACCTAAGGACGCTCCGCGTGCCGGGTGGCATTACCACCCAGAGCGTGGAAACGATCCATCAACCCCAATCTGCACCAGCGTGTTACCCACCGCCCCAAAAACGCGCAAAAAACGTCTTAAGTAACAACCGAAGCCTACCGCCGCACCTTACTCGTCAACATCGCCTCGCCCTCCAGACACCTTCAATACAAGCCTTACCGCCAATTTTCGACGTGCTTTGACCGCGCTCTAAAAAAGTTGGTCTTCAGATTGCATATGCTTGTATGTACAAGTAGAGACAGGTTAATCACCTAAGCTTTACGACATTGCTTGAAGCGCCCCGCACGGGCTGGCTTGGACTGATCGCTGAGGATTTTTTTGTGACCGAGAAACTTGTGACCGAGAATCAAGACCTGAAGCAGGACTGGACCCGCCATCGTGAAGGCGAGGTACGTGCTGCACGTGGTACTCAATTGACGGCCAAGAGCTGGCTGACCGAAGCGCCGTTGCGCATGTTGATGAACAACCTGGACCCGGAAGTGGCCGAGAACCCCCATGAGCTGGTGGTGTACGGCGGCATCGGGCGGGCGGCGCGCAATTGGGAATGCTACGACAAGATCGTCGAGAGCCTCACCCACCTGAATGACGATGAAACGTTGTTGGTGCAATCCGGCAAGCCGGTCGGCGTATTCAAGACCCACAGCAATGCGCCGCGTGTACTGATCGCCAACTCCAACCTGGTGCCGCACTGGGCGAGCTGGGAACACTTCAACGAGCTGGATGCAAAGGGCCTGGCGATGTATGGCCAGATGACCGCTGGCAGCTGGATCTACATCGGCAGCCAGGGCATCGTGCAAGGCACTTACGAAACCTTCGTCGAAGCCGGTCGCCAGCATTACGATGGTAACCTCAAAGGCCGCTGGGTATTGACCGCAGGTCTGGGCGGCATGGGCGGCGCGCAACCCTTGGCAGCAACACTGGCCGGGGCCTGCTCGCTGAATATCGAATGCCAGCAGAGCCGCATCGATTTCCGCATCAAGACCCGCTATGTAGACGAACAGGCTGCCGATCTGGACGACGCACTGGCCCGCATCGCCCAATACACCACCGAAGGCAAGGCCATCTCCATCGCCCTGTGCGGCAATGCGGCCGACATCCTGCCGGAAATGGTCCGCCGGGGCGTGCGCCCGGACATGGTCACCGACCAGACCAGCGCCCACGACCCGCTCAACGGTTATTTGCCAAAAGGCTGGACCTGGGACGAATACCGCGCCCGTTCGGCCAGCGAGCCGGCCAATGTGGTCAAGGCCGCCAAGCAGTCGATGGCCGAACACGTCGAAGCCATGCTGGCCTTCCAAAAAGCCGGTATTCCGACCTTCGACTACGGCAACAACATCCGTCAGATGGCCAAGGAAGTCGGCGTCACCAACGCTTTCGATTTCCCCGGCTTCGTGCCGGCCTATATCCGCCCGCTGTTCTGCCGTGGCATCGGCCCGTTCCGCTGGGCAGCGCTATCGGGCGATCCGCAGGACATCTACAAGACCGACGCCAAGGTCAAGGAACTGATCCCGGACGACGCCCACCTGCACAACTGGCTGGACATGGCCCGCGAGCGCATCAGCTTTCAGGGTCTGCCCGCACGTATCTGCTGGGTGGGTTTGGGTCAGCGCGCCAAGCTGGGTCTGGCGTTCAATGAAATGGTGCGCAGTGGCGAGCTGTCGGCACCGGTCGTGATTGGTCGCGACCATCTGGACTCCGGTTCGGTCGCCAGCCCCAACCGCGAAACCGAAGCCATGCGCGACGGCTCCGATGCCGTCTCCGACTGGCCGTTGCTCAACGCCCTGCTCAACACCGCCAGCGGCGCGACCTGGGTGTCTTTGCACCACGGCGGCGGCGTCGGCATGGGCTTCTCGCAGCACTCCGGCATGGTGATCGTCTGCGACGGTACCGACGAAGCCGCTGCACGGATCGCCCGCGTGCTGCACAACGACCCGGCCACAGGCGTCATGCGCCACGCCGATGCGGGCTACGACATTGCCATCGACTGTGCCAAAGAGCAGGGCTTGAACCTGCCGATGATCGGACGTTAAGGGATCGGTCGGCCATCAGGCCGGCAGACCTTGGGGACGGGCGTGAAAACGCTCAGAGGCCGGATGCCTGTTTTGATGAAGCTGCCACCATCCCTTTCAGGCGTAGGAGCATCGACAATGAATATGAAAAAGGCCCTGTTGACCACTCTGGTATCCGCTGGCTTGCTCGCCAGCGCAGGAGCGAGTCAGGCCGCCAACTGGTGTGAATCGGGCAAGCCGGTGAAATTTGCAGGCCTGAACTGGGAAAGCGCGATGCTGCTGACAGACATCCTGCAAATCGTGCTGGACAAGGGTTATGGCTGCACCGTGGATGCGCTGCCCGGCAATTCCATCGCGATGGAAAATGCTCTGAGCACCAATGACATCCAGATTTTCGCCGAAGAATGGGTCGGCCGAAGCGAGGTGTGGAACAAGGCAGCGGCCGCAGGAAAAGTGGTTGGTGTCGGCTCGCCCATCGTCGGTGCGGTCGAAGGTTGGTACGTGCCACGCTACGTGATCGAAGGCGATGCCAAGCGCAAGCTGGAAGCCAAGGCACCAAACCTCAAATCCATCAGCGATCTGGCCCAGTATTCGGCGGTCTTCAAGGATCAGGAAGAACCCGGCAAGGGCCGCTTCTACAACTGCCCGGCCGGCTGGACGTGTGAGTTGGAAAACAGCGAGATGCTCAAGAGCTACGGCCTGGAAAGCAAGTACACCAATTTCCGCCCGGGCACCGGCCCTGCGCTGGACGCGGCTATCCTGTCCAGCTACAAGCGTGGCGAGCCGATCCTGACGTATTACTGGTCGCCCACGCCACTGATGGGTCAGGTGGATCTGGTGCGCCTGGAAGAAAAGGCCGGGGTGAACAAGACGATCGATATCAAGGTCGGCGTGTCCAAAGTGTTCCACGATCAGGCACCTGAGCTGGTTGCGATGCTGGAGAAGGTCAACCTGCCGATCGACCTGCTCAACCAGAACCTGGGGCGCATGGCCAAAGACCGGATCGAATCGCCGAAACTTGCCCGGATCTTTCTGAAAGAACACCCGGAAGTCTGGCACGCGTGGGTCAGTGAAGACGCCGCGAAGAAGGTGGACGCCTCGCTGTAAACGTCTGGGCAACCGGGCTGACAGTGCAGGTCCGGTTGCCCCTTCGTTGCTCCGATACACCTTTATTTGAGAGCCGCTTATGTTTCCTGAAAGCTTCACTTTCTCGATCGCCAACTGGGTCAACGACGGCGTCGACTCGCTGGTGACCCAGTACGGCGACGTGTTCCGGCACATCTCCGATACGCTGCTGTGGGCCATCGTCAACCTGGAAGGCCTGCTGCGCATGGCGCCGTGGTGGCTGATGCTGCTGATCGTCGGTGGCATCGCCTGGCACGCCACGCGCAAGATCGTCACCACGGTGGTGATCGTCGGCTTGCTGTTTCTGGTCGGCGCGGTCGGGTTGTGGGACAAGCTGATGCAGACCCTGGCGCTGATGCTGGTCGCCACGATCATCGCCGTGCTGATCGGCATTCCGCTGGGCATTCTCTCGGCGCGCAGCAATCGCCTGCGCTCGGTACTGATGCCGCTGCTGGACATCATGCAGACCATGCCCAGCTTCGTTTACCTGATCCCGGTGCTGATGCTGTTCGGCCTGGGCAAGGTTCCGGCGATCTTCGCCACCGTGATCTACGCCGCCCCACCGCTGATCCGCCTGACTGACCTGGGCATTCGTCAGGTCGATGGCGAGGTCATGGAAGCCATCAACGCGTTCGGCGCCAATCGCTGGCAGCAACTGTTCGGCGTGCAACTGCCGCTGGCCATGCCTAGCATCATGGCCGGGATCAACCAGACCACCATGATGGCGCTGTCGATGGTGGTCATCGCCTCGATGATCGGCGCTCGCGGCCTGGGCGAAGACGTGCTGGTCGGCATCCAGACCCTGAACGTCGGGCGCGGGCTGGAAGCGGGCCTGGCCATCGTCATTCTGGCGGTCGTCATCGACCGCATCACGCAGGCCTACGGCCGCCCACGGCATGAGGCGCAGAAATGATGAGCGCAGAGCAGAACAAGATCGTCGTACGAAACGTGTTCAAGATTTTCGGCAACAGGGAAAAGGAAGCGCTGGCGATGGTCCAGCAGCATCAGAGCAAGGATCAGGTGCTGGCCAAGACCGGCTGCGTAGTGGGCGTGAACGACCTGTCGCTGTCGATTGCCAGTGGCGAAATCTTTGTGATCATGGGCTTGTCCGGCTCGGGCAAATCGACGCTGGTGCGGCACTTCAACCGGCTGATCGATCCTACCAGCGGCGAGATTCTGGTCGATGGCGAAAACATCCTGCACTACGACATGGAAGCGCTGCGCCAGTTTCGCCGACACAAGATCAGCATGGTGTTCCAGAGCTTCGGCCTGCTGCCACACAAAACCGTGCTCGCCAACGTGGCCTACGGCCTGAAAGTGCGCGGCGAAACCAAGGCGCTGTGCGATGAACGCGCCCGGCACTGGATCACCACGGTCGGCCTGAGCGGCTACGAAAACAAGTACCCGCACCAGCTTTCCGGCGGCATGCGCCAGCGTGTCGGTCTGGCGCGTGCGTTGGCGGCCGACACCGACATCATCCTGATGGACGAAGCCTTCAGCGCGCTCGACCCGCTGATCCGCGCCGAAATGCAGGACCAGTTGCTCGACCTGCAGGCCAAGCTGCACAAGACCATCGTGTTCATTACCCACGATCTGGACGAGGCGGTGCGCATCGGTAACCGGATCGCGATTCTCAAGGACGGGCGGCTGATTCAGGTCGGCACGCCGAAAGAAATCCTGCACTCGCCCGCCGACGATTACGTCGACCGTTTCGTTCAGCGCCGCGTGGCCACTCTTTAAGGACCGTCGTAGATGTCGCGAGCAGAACAGATCGTTTTCGGCGACGCCCCGGCGCGCTGGCAGGATGTGGTCGCCGTCGCCCGGCACGGTGCGCCGTTGGTGCTGTCCGACGCCGCATGGGCGAGGATCGATAACGCTCAGGCCATCGTCCGTCAGATCGTCGCCAGCGGCGAGCGTGCCTATGGCGTGAACACCGGGCTGGGTGCGCTGTGCAATGTCTCGCTGGAAGGCGATCAGCTCAGTCGTCTGTCGCGCAACACCCTGCTCAGCCATGCTTGTGGTGTGGGCACACCGCTGGCCGACGAGCAGACCCGAGCGATCATCTGCGCCGCCCTGCTCAATTACTGCCAGGGTAAATCCGGCATTCATCGGCAAGTGGTCGAAGCGCTGCTGGCCCTGCTCAATCGCGGCATCACGCCACAGGTCCCGGCGCAAGGCTCGGTCGGTTACCTGACTCACATGGCCCATGTCGGCGTGGCTTTGCTGGGCATCGGGCAGGTCAGTTATCACGGGCAAATCGTTTCGGCACAGCGGGCGCTGGATGAGGAAGGCCTGAAACCGGTGATTCTCGGTGCGAAGGACGGGCTGTGTCTGGTCAACGGCACGCCCTGCATGACCGGCTTAAGCTGCCTGGCCATCGCCGACGCCGAGCGCCTGACCCAATGGGCCGACGTGATCGGTGCCATGACCTTCGAAGCCCTGCGCGGCCAACTGGATGCGTTCGATGAAACCATTCTGGCCCTCAAGCCGCATCCGGGCATGCAAGCCGTCGGCAACAACCTGCGCAGCCTGCTGGCGGGCAGCGAAGTGCTCGCCAGCAGCCAGGGCATTCGGACTCAGGACGCGTTGAGCATTCGTTCGATTCCGCAGGTGCATGGCGCAACCCGCGACCAACTGGCGCATGCCGTCAGGCAGGTCGAAACCGAACTGAATTCAGTCACCGACAACCCGCTGTTGCTCGGCACACCGAACGCTTATCGCGTGGTGTCCCAGGCCAACCCGCACGGCCAATCGGTGGCGATGGCGGCGGACCTTTTGTGCATGGCCGTCGCCGAACTGGGCTCGATAGCCGAGCGTCGTCTGGACCGCCTGATCAACCCGATGGTCAGCGGCCTGCCAGCATTTTTGGTCAGCCAGCCGGGCGTCAACTCGGGAATGATGATCGTCCAGTACGTCGCCGCGTCGCTGTGCGCGGAAAACCGTCAGATGGCGCAGCCAGCGGTGGTGGATAACTACGTCACGTCGGGCCTTCAGGAGGATCACCTGAGCCTGGGCACCAGCGCCGCGTTGAAGCTGCACAAGGTGCTGGGCAATGCGACGCAGATTCTGGCCATTGAATACCTGCTGGCGGCGCAAGCTTTCGAGTTTCTTAAAGCCCAGCGTTTCGGCGTCGGGACGCACCTCGCCTGGCAACTGTTACGCGAACGGGTACCTGCCTACGACGAAGACCGCTGGCTGGCGCCGGACATCGCCAGCAGCGCGGCACTGATCACCGAACAACAAACGCTGGAAAGGGTTTTCCAGCACTGCCGCGAACACGCGGCAAACCTATAAAAAGCGGTCCAGGCCCGGCGTCACACACGCAGGGCCAAAGGCGGCGCGCTCAAGAAGCGCGCACGCCCGACATCAATCAAGGAGTAGCTGCATCGTGACCACCTCATCTGCCAACGCTTTCAACCTGATTCCCGGCCAACTGACACTGGCGCAATTGCGCGCCATTTATCGGCAGCCCGTAACCCTGACGCTCGATGCCAGCGCTGATCAGCCGATCGACGACAGCGTGGCGTGCGTCGAGCGCATCCTGGCCGAGAACCGCACCGCTTACGGCATCAACACCGGTTTCGGTCTGCTGGCCTCGACGCGCATCGCCAGCGAAGACCTGGAGAATCTGCAGCGCTCGCTGGTGTTGTCCCATGCCGCCGGTGTCGGCCAGCCGATCAGTGATGAACTGGTGCGGGTGATCATGGTGCTCAAGGTCAACAGCCTGAGCCGGGGTTTCTCGGGGATTCGTCGGGGGGTCATCGATGCGCTGATTGCGCTGATCAATGCCGAGGTTTACCCGCACATCCCGCTCAAGGGCTCGGTGGGTGCGTCGGGAGATCTTGCGCCACTCGCGCACATGTCGCTGGTGCTGCTGGGGGAAGGCAAGGCGCGCTACAAGGGTGAATGGCTCAATGCCGTCGATGCATTGAACATTGCAGGCCTGACGCCGCTGACCCTCGCTGCCAAAGAAGGCCTGGCGCTGCTCAACGGCACACAGGTGTCGACCGCCTACGCGCTACGCGGCCTGTTCGAAGGCGAAGACCTGTTCGCCGCCGCCCTCACCTGCGGCTCGCTCACGGTCGAAGCGGTATTGGGCTCTCGCTCACCGTTCGACGCACGTATTCATGCCGCGCGCGGCCAGCGTGGTCAGATCGATTCGGCCGCCTGCTACCGCGACCTGTTGGGTGAAAGCAGCGAAGTGTCGGAGTCGCACCGCAACTGCGACAAGGTGCAGGACCCCTACTCGCTGCGCTGCCAGCCACAAGTGATGGGCGCGTGCCTGACTCAGTTGCGACAGGCCGCCGAGGTGCTGGAAATCGAAGCCAACGCCGTGTCCGACAACCCGCTGGTATTCGCCGCCGAAAACGACGTGATCTCCGGCGGCAATTTCCACGCCGAGCCGATCGCGATGGCGGCCGACAACCTGGCGCTGGCCATCGCCGAAATCGGTTCGCTCAGTGAGCGGCGCATTTCGCTGATGATGGACAAGCACATGTCGCAGTTGCCGCCGTTCCTGGTGGCCAACGGCGGCGTCAATTCGGGCTTCATGATCGCCCAGGTCACTGCTGCCGCCCTGGCCAGTGAAAATAAGGCGCTGGCGCACCCGCACAGCGTCGACAGCCTGCCGACGTCGGCCAATCAGGAAGACCATGTGTCGATGGCGCCAGCCGCTGGCAAGCGGTTATGGGAAATGGCAGAAAACGTTCGCGGGATTCTTGCCGTAGAATGGCTGGCTGCGTGTCAGGGTCTGGACCTGCGCAATGGCCTGAAAACCTCTCCGAAACTGGAGCAGGCCCGTGCCCTGTTGCGCAGTAAGGTCCCGTCCTACGACAAAGACCGCTTTTTCGCACCGGACATCGAAGCTGCCAGCCAGCTGTTGTCCTCCACTTGCCTGAACCCGTTGGTTCCTGCACGTCTGCTACCGAGTCTGTGATGCACCGCGAGCCTGGCAGGGCTCGCAATGGTCTATCGCTGCGGGAAGCCGGATGCAGGCGTTCTCGCAGCTATAGCCATACCAGTAATGAAATGGACCTGAAATGACGTCACAAGATGGTTTGAAACGCGGGTTATCCGCCCGCCACATTCGCTTCATGGCCCTGGGCTCTGCCATCGGCACAGGGTTGTTCTACGGCTCGGCCTCGGCGATCCAACAGGCGGGCCCGGCCGTGCTGCTGGCCTACCTGATCGGCGGCGCGGCGGTGTTCATGGTTATGCGTGCGCTGGGCGAAATGGCCGTACACGACCCTGTTTCAGGCTCGTTCAGCCATTACGCCACGCGCTATCTGGGTCCGCTGGCAGGCTTCGTACTGGGCTGGACCTACGCGTTCGAGATGATCATCGTCTGCCTGGCCGACGTTACAGCGTTCGGGATCTACATGGGTTTCTGGTTTCCGGAAGTGCCGCGCTGGATCTGGGTATTGGGCATCGTGTTCCTGATCGGCGCGCTGAACCTGTGCAACGTCAAAGTCTTTGGCGAAACCGAATTCTGGCTGTCGCTGCTCAAGGTCGGGGCGATCATCGCGATGATTCTGGCGGGTTTCGGCATCATGCTGTTCGGCATCGGCACCTCGGCCAGCGGCACCGAAGTCGGCATCAGTAACCTGTGGGCGCATGGCGGGTTCATGCCCAATGGTGTCGCGGGATTGATCGCCTCGTTTGCCGTGGTGATGTTTGCCTTCGGCGGCATCGAGATCATCGGTATCACCGCCGGTGAAGCGAAAGACCCACAACGCACGCTGCCTCGTGCGATCAATGCGGTGCCACTGCGCATCCTGCTGTTTTACGTATTGACGCTGTTCGTGCTGATGTCCATCTACCCGTGGCCGCAAATCGGCACACAGGGCAGCCCGTTCGTGCAGATTTTCGACAATCTGGGCATCGCGTCGGCTGCGACCATCCTCAACATCGTGGTGATTTCTGCCGCCGTGTCGGCCATCAACAGCGATATTTTCGGCGCAGGCCGCATGATGTACGGCCTGGCTCGCGACGGTCAGGCACCGGCCAGTTTTGCACGCCTTTCGCGTCAGGGCGTACCGTGGATGACGGTGCTGGTGATGGGCGTGACGTTGCTGGGCGGTGTGCTACTCAACTACCTGATCCCGAAAAACGTGTTCCTGCTGATCGCTTCGCTGGCCACCTTCGCCACGGTCTGGGTCTGGTTGATGATCCTCTTGACTCAAGTCGCCATGCGCCGCGCCATGAGCCGCGAAGAAGCCGCCCAACTGAAATTTCCGGTGCCGTTCTGGCCGTTTGCGCCAGTCGCCGCCATCGTCTTCATGCTGTTTATCTTCGGCGTGCTGGGGTACTTCCCGGACAACCGTGCCGCGCTGATCGTCGGCGCGGTGTGGATCGTGCTGCTGGTCATCGCCTACCGTCTATGGGTCAAACCCAAATCGCTAAAACCTGTCCCTTAGCCTGAGGAGGCCCGGATGAAAACGCTCTGGAAGAACTGTCACATTGCAACAATGGCCCACGGCAAGTACTCGATCATCGAGGATGCCGCCATCGTGACTTCCGGAGCGTGCATCGAATGGATCGGGCCTCAGGCGCAACTGGCAGAGCAGGACGCTGAGAGTTGCGTCGACCTGGGCGGGGCATGGGTCACGCCCGGTCTGATCGACTGCCACACCCATACCGTATTCGGCGGCAACCGCAGCGGCGAATTCGAGCAGCGGCTGCAAGGCGTGAGTTACGCCGACATCGCGGCCGCAGGCGGCGGCATCGCCAGCACCGTACGCGCCACCCGTGCGGCGACCGAAGACGAGCTGTACATCAGCGCTGAACGTCGGTTGCGGCACCTGCTCAAGGATGGCGTGACCACCGTAGAGATGAAGTCCGGCTATGGGCTGGATCTGGAAAACGAACGCAAGTTGCTGCGCGTGATTCGCCGGCTGGGCAATACCCAGCCGGTCACCGTGCGCAGCACTTGCCTGGCTGCCCATGCGCTGCCGCCTGAATACGCCAATCGCGCCGACGATTACATCCACCATATCTGCACCGAAATGCTCCCGGCGCTGGCCGCCGAAGGGCTGGTGGATGCCGTGGACGCGTTTTGCGAGTACCTGGCGTTTTCTCCGGCGCAGGTCGAGCAGGTGTTCATCACCGCGGGCCAGCTTGGTCTGCCGGTGAAGCTGCATGCCGAACAGCTCTCGTCGCTGGGCGGTTCAAGCCTGGCGGCGCGCTACAAGGCCCTGTCGGCGGACCATCTGGAGTTCATGAGCGAAGACGACGCTGTCGCTATGGCTGCGGCGGGAACCGTCGCGGTGCTGTTGCCGGGCGCCTATTACTTCTTGCGTGAGACGCAACTGCCGCCGATGGAGGCGCTACGCAAACACGGCGTGCCCATCGCGATTTCCACCGACATGAACCCCGGCACCTCGCCCGGCCTGTCGCTGCGCCTGATGCTCAACATGGCCTGCACACTGTTTCGTCTGACGCCTGAAGAAGCACTGGCAGGCGTCACGCTCAATGCGGCCAAAGCGCTTGGCATGGGCGATACACACGGTTCACTGGAAGTCGGCAAGACGGCGGACTTCGTCGCCTGGGACATCGAGCGACCGGCTGATCTGGCCTACTGGCTGGGCGGTGATCTGGACAAACGCATCGTGCGTCATGGCGTCGAATCACTGGTTTAAAGGAGAAGATTGTGGACAACGTTCTGACATTCACTCGCGGCCATGTTCCGCTGCTGATCAGCATGCCCCACGCAGGCCTCAAGCTCACCTCTGCGGTGGAAGCCGGGCTGGTGGACGAAGCGCTGAGCCTGCCCGACACCGACTGGCACATTCCGCGTTTGTACGACTTCGCGGCCGAACTGGGCGCCAGCACGCTGGCGGCCGAGTATTCGCGCTTTGTAATTGACCTCAATCGTCCTGCCGACGACAAACCGATGTATGCCGGTGCGACCACGGGGCTGTTTCCGTCGATCCTGTTTGATGGCGTGCCGCTGTTCAAGGAAGGCCAGACGCCGGGCGCCGAGGAACGGGCGAAGTATCTGGAGCAGATCTGGGCGCCTTATCACCGGACACTGGAGCAGGAGCTGCAACGCCTGCGCGACGAGTTCGGTTACGCGCTGCTGTTCGACGCCCACTCGATTCGCGGCCATGTCCCGCACCTGTTCGACGGTCGCCTGCCGGACTTCAACCTCGGCACCTTCAACGGCGCCAGCTGCGACGCGGAACTGGCCAGCAGACTGGAGCAAGTCTGCGCAGCGGCCAAGGATTACAGCCATGTGCTGAACGGTCGCTTCAAGGGCGGGCACATCACCCGCCATTACGGCGACCCGGCGAACAACATCCACGCCGTTCAACTGGAGCTGGCGCAAAGCACCTACATGGAAGAGTTCGCCCCCTTCCACTACCGCCCGGACCTGGCCGAACCGACCCGCCACGTGCTCAGGCCGCTGCTCGAAACCTTCATCGCCTGGGGACGGGAGCGGTTTGGTCGGTGAATGGGTAAACGGTAGAACCGACACGAATGTGGGAGTGGACTTGTCCACGAAGGCTTGTGCTCAGACGCCACCTCTCGCCTGACTGTACCGCCCCCTTCGCGGACAAGTCCGCTCCCACGAATGAGACTGCCCCCGAAAAGCTTGATCATTCCCTCGTTCCTGCGTGGTTCAGTTTTGAAAGTTGCTCACTTCTTGAGCAATCGCAACCCGTTGAACACCACCAGCAAACTGACCCCCATGTCGGCAAACACCGCCATCCACATGGTCGCCAGCCCGGCGAAGGTGATGCCGATGAACAGCACCTTGGTGACAATCGCCAGTACGATGTTCTGCTTGAGCACCGTCGAGGTCCGGCGAGACAGGCGAATAAAGGCCGGGATCTTGCGCAGATCATCGTCCATCAGGGCGACATCCGCCGTTTCAATCGCCGTATCGGTCCCCGCCGCTGCCATCGCAAAACCAATCTCGGCACGCGCCAGTGCAGGCGCATCGTTGATGCCGTCGCCGACCATCCCGACGCGATGGTTCTGCGCATACAGCCCTTCAATCGCCGCCAGCTTGTCCGCTGGCAGCAGGTTGCCCTGCGCCTGATCGATGCCTACCTGATCAGCAATCGCCTTGGCGGTATGCGGGTTGTCGCCAGTCAGCATCAGCGTCTTGATACCCAGTTCGTGCAGCTCGGCGATGGCCTGACGACTGCTTTCCTTGACCGTATCGGCAACCGCAAACAGCGCCAGCGGTCCGGTTGAGTCGAGCAGCAACACCACGCTCTTGCCCTGCATTTCCAGCGCGTCCAGACGGGCTTCCAGTTCAGGCGAGCACAGCCCCAACTCTTCCACCAGACGATGATTGCCCAAATGGTACAGGCAACCATTGATCTCGCCCTTCACGCCACGCCCGCCCAAGGCTTCGAAGTTCAGCACTTCATGCACGGCAGCACCGGTTTCGGCCGCCTTGGCAATGGCTTGGGAAACCGGGTGATCGGAGCGGCCTGCAAGGCTCGCGGCGATGGCCGGGGCGGTGTCGGCTGCCTCAGCGTGCAACGTCACATAGTCAGTCTGCACCGGCTTGCCGTGGGTCAGGGTGCCGGTCTTGTCGAGGGCCAGGTAATCCAGCTTCTCGCCCATTTCCAAATACACGCCACCCTTGATCAGGATGCCTTTACGCGCCGCAGCCGCGAGGCCGCTGACGATGGTCACAGGGGTGGAGATCACCAGCGCACACGGGCACGCGACGACCAGCAGCACCAGCGCCCGGTAGATCCAGTCGAACCACGCGCCACCGAAGAACAAGGGAGCAATCAGCGCGACCGCCAACGCCACCACGAACACCACCGGCGTATAGATGCGCGAAAAGCTATCGACAAAACGCTGAGTCGGCGCACGCGAGCCTTGTGCGGCCTCTACGGCATGAATGATGCGCGCCAGCGTCGAGTTATTCGCCGCTGCCGTAACGCGGTACTCCAGCGAGCCCGCCTGATTGATGGTGCCCGCGAACACCTTGTCGCCCACGGCCTTCTCGACCGGCAGACTTTCCCCGGTAATCGAGGCCTGATCAATGGTCGATTGCCCGGACACGACCTCACCGTCCAGCCCGATACGCTCGCCCGGTTTTACACGGACGATGGCATCCAGCTCGACTTTTTTGGCGTCCACTTCCAGCCAACTTCCATCTGCCTGACGAACCGTTGCCAGCTCCGGCGTCAACTGCATCAGGCCGCTGATCGCATTACGCGCACGGTCCAGCGACTTGGCTTCAATCAGCTCGGCCACGGTAAACAGGAACATCACCATCGCCGCTTCAGGCCATTGGCCGATCAGCACAGCGCCGGTCACCGCAATACTCATCAGCGCATTGATGTTCAGGTTGAAGTTCTTGAGCGCAATCCAGCCCTTCTTGTAGGTCGTAAGGCCACAACTGAAGATCGACACCAGCGCCAGCAGCGCGACGACCCAAGTCGGACCCAGCGAAGCAATATGCACGACTTCGGCAGCCAGCGCCGCGACGCCAGACAGCGCCAGTGGCCACCAGTGTTTCTTCGGCGCAGGTGCAGCAACAGCGCCTGAATCAGCACCCTCTTCGATCAGGTCGGCCTGCATGCCAAGCGAACCGATGGCGTCGCGAATCGGGTCGGTAGAAGGCAGGTCATGCCAGACACCGAGGATGCGATTGATCAGGTTGAATTCCAGTTTCTGCACGCCCGCCAGCTTGCCCAGCTTGTTCTGGATCAGGGTCTGCTCGGTCGGGCAGTCCATCGCTTCAATACGGAAACTGCTCAGCCGCGCATCGGCTGACGAGGGGGTGTCAAGCTTTACCACGGCAGGCGCCGCCTTGCTGGAACAGCAGGAATGCGCGTGTTCTGCGTGCGTGTCTTCATGCTCGGCATGACCGTGTGTCTGCGTAGTTTTGCTGATGGGGCCCATTTGGCGCGCTCCTGGATTCTGCGTGTTGCCAAGTGAACACCCTGTAGCCACTATAGGGTCAAGCGCTAACACGAGATGAAGCCCATGAAGATCGGTGAATTGGCGAAGTTGACGGACACCCAGGTTGAAACCGTCCGTTATTACGAACGCGAAAGATTGTTGCCCGCGCCTGCGCGCAGCGATGGCAATTACCGCCTGTATACCCAGGCCCATGTGGAGCGGCTGTCATTCATCCGCAACTGCCGCAGCCTGGACATGACGCTGGAAGAAATCCGCAGCCTGCTGAACCTGCGCGACAGCCCGCAAGACCAGTGCGAAAGCGTGAATGCGCTGATTGATGAGCACATAGAACACGTCAACGCTCGTGTCGCCAGCCTGCAAGCCCTGCAGCAGCAACTGCTCGACTTGCGCCAGCGTTGCGGCAGCGGCGCGGCCGATCACTGCGCAATTCTGGAAAGGCTGGAAGTGACCGGCGCCGTCGCCTCACCCGAAGGCGAACCCTCGCATGTGGGCCGCAGTCACAGTCATTGAGGCTGCATGCGTGATCTGATCGTGCCGATGCTGCGCATCGGCATGCAGCCCGGGACGCTCCCCGTTCCGATTTTGGGTGTCACACCGCCTCAAAGCCCTCCACATACAGGGCCTGGTAGCGCGTCATGGCGTCGCTGAGCCGCTGCCTCAGGTAGCCGTTCGCATGACCCAGTGCATTCAGGATCTGCTCAGACTCGACCAGATAGGACGCTCGCTTGGCGTGTGTCCATTTGGCTGGTGCTGACTGCAAATTGGTGATGCGGTCGCACAGTTTGACCGCCGCCGCTTCGCGAGAATGCTCGGCAATACCCTGAAAATAACGCGCTTCGGAAAACGGCACGATCAGGTTCTTGCTCAGGCAGGCGACAGTCGATGCAACCTGTTCGCCAAACACCTCTTGCAACTGCGACGTCGTCACATCGGTGTCTTCCACCACGTCATGCAACAACGCAGCAGGCAGGGCGATCTCGAATGCACCCACGGGCTCTTCGCGGTGGGCGAAGATCAGCTCATTGGCCACCATCGCCACGTGGGTGGTGTAAGGCAGATCCGAGCTGGCCATCGTCTGCCCGACATGAGCGTGAGACGCGAACAGCCAGGCTTTTTTGTAGAGATGTTGCAGGTCGAGGGTGGGCATCAAACGGCTCCTTTGCTGACGGGTCTGGCTGACAACAGCTTGAATATTCGCGGTGATTGGACTGTGGTGGACCCCACCCTGTCTTCGGCGTAGTGCTGTCGCGCAGCAAGCTTGGTGGGAGCGGACTTGTCCGCGAAAAGGCCAGTCCATCCGATGAAGATGCAGTGGACGAAGTGCAGCATTCGCGGACAAACGGAACGCCGCCCGGTCCGCTCCCACGAAAAGTGTCTATTCAGCGGATTATGTGTTGTATTGATAAGAGTGAGCTTGCTCTGGATCTTGCGTTCATCCAGCAGTACGCCACGTACATTAGGCCTTCGGCACATCCTCGATCGTCGGCTCGGACTCGGGCTCCGGTTCTTCAGCCGCTGGCGGCTCAGGTGTCAGGTCCAGAAGATCAGGCCCGTCATCCTCAACACCCTCTTCTTCACCCTCCTCAGATTCCACCACCAAAGGCGCCAACAAACTCGGATCGGTCACGCCCGTCAGTTTTTTGCGCAACCGCTGCAAATCCCCGACGCTGAGCTTCAACAGCTTGGCCGATTTGGTCTTGAGCAACTGAGTGACGCTCTCCTCCTCGCCCAACTGAGCCATCTGCCCCGCCAGATTCATCGCCAACACCTCGCGCTTGTAGATGCCGGTGTTGTACTGATACACCGCGGCAATCAGCTCGCGCAGCTCAAGCGGCAGACGCCAACGAGTGCGCAGCGCAGAACCGAAAGAGGCCGAATACTGCTCCAGCGCCAGATCAATGGCCTGCTCATTCAGCTCCCCGCCCGCCAGCAGCCATTCCTGCAAACACCCCAACACCGCCAGATCTCCTAGCGATTGCAGCATTGCGGCGCAGAAACAGCGCTCGACATCCAGCTCCAGCATGCCGCCCAGAATGCGTGCGTAATCCGCTGTGCGTTGCGACAAGGTCCAGAACTGACTGGCCTTGGCCAACAGCGCGTCGCTGGTCAGCACCGCCATACGCTTTTTGGCCAGACCCGACGCGATGGTTGCGGTCTGCGGCGCGCCGAGTACCGCCATCGCGCCGCCCAACGTCTGCACGGGCTTTCCCAAATGCTGGGCCGCCGTATTCGCCGCCGCGATCAGCACCGCTGTAATGTGCGGGTCGTTGCGCAACTCCTGCTCCAGCAGCGTCGCATCAAGGCCCGTTGCCCCTTGGCTGAGCTGAATGGCGTTGGGCACGTCGACAAACAGCGGCGCGCCATCGGCCACGTCGCGGCGCTTTTCCAGAAATTTCATGAGCGTGAGGCCTGGCGTCAGTGCAGGCATGTCGCCCGGCGCAGACGCACGACGACCCAGCAACAGCCCTTCCAGACGCTGCTTCAGGCCCACGGTGTCGAGGGGTTTGGTGAGATAAGCCGTCGGCGCGAGCGGCAGGACTTCACGCACGCTGGCTGCATCGCTACGGTTGCTGATCAAAATGAACGGAATCGGTGGCTGACGGCGCAGGTTGCGAATGCCGCGCAACAGGCTCAACCCATCGATGGCGGGCAATTCACGGGCAGCGATGACCAGATCCGGCAGGTGTTTCTTCATCCATTCGATGGCTTGCCTACCGTCGGTACACATCTCCAGTTCGACATCAGCACGCACACTCAAAACCAGCTCGCTGAGTGTTTCGCGAACCCACGGATCAGACTCAGCAATCAATACGCGAGGTACCGCGGGCAAAACTACAGCAGTCATCAGGACTCTCCGACATCGATGCGTTCACCTTAGCCAAAGCCTTCGTCCGGATATAGCCAAAACAGTGAAATACCTTCGTCCAGACGAAAAAAAACCCGTCGAAACGGGCTTTTTTTGTCTGTTTGGTCACAAATCAACCAATCTGCGACCGCACAGTGGATCAGGCAATTTCAGCGAAACACTCTTCGAGAATCGCCAGACCTTTGGTCAGCAGTTCGTCTTCGGCGGTCAGCGGAACCAGTACGCGCAGAACGTTGCCGTAGGTGCCGCACGACAGCAGGATCAGCCCCTTGTCACGCGCCTTGGCCACAACCTGAGCCACGGCCGCCGCGTTCGGCTTGTGCGAGTCGCCGTCTTCGAACAGCTCCAGCGCGATCATCGCGCCCAGCGCACGGACTTCGCCGATAACCGGGTGCTTGGCCTGGATGGCTTTCAGGCCAGTGACCAGACGCTCGCCCACCGACTTGCAGCGCTCCAGCAGGTTCTCTTCTTCGAAGATATCCAGCACCGCCAGCGCGGCCGCACAGGCCACCGGGCTACCGGCGTAGGTGCCGCCCAGACCGCCCGGCGCGATGGCATCCATGTACTCGGCCTTGCCGCACACGCCCGCCAGCGGGAAGCCGCCTGCGATGGACTTGGCGAAGGTGGTCAGGTCGGCTGCAACGCCCATCTGCTCCATCGCGAAGAAAGTGCCGGTACGGCCAGCGCCGGTCTGCACTTCGTCAGCGATCAGCAGGATGCCGTGCTTGTCGCACAGCTCGCGCAGACGCAGCATGAAGGCCTTCGGCGCCACGTAGAAACCACCTTCGCCCTGCACAGGCTCGATGATGATGGCCGCGATGTCTTTCGGCTCGGCGTCGTTCTTGAAGATGCGCTCGATGCTGGCGATGGAATCGTCAACGCTCACGCCGTGCAGCTCGCACGGGTACAGCGCGCGGAAGATACCGCCTGGCATCAGGCCCATGCCCGCCGAGTACGGCACGACCTTGCCGGTCAGACCCAGGGTCATCATGGTGCGGCCGTGGTAAGCGCCGGTGAACGCGATCACGCCAGCACGGCCAGTGGCAGCACGGGCAACCTTGACGGCGTTTTCAACCGCTTCGGAGCCGGTGGTGACCAGCAGGGTTTTCTTCTCGAAATCACCCGGCACCTTGGCGTTGATCTTCTCGCACAGCTCAACATACGGCTCGTAAGCCAGCACCTGGAAGCAGGTGTGGGTCAGCTTGGTCAGCTGTTCCTGCACGGCGGCAACGATTTTCGGGTGCAGGTGACCGGTGTTCAGTACTGCAATACCGCCCGCGAAGTCGATGAACTCACGACCTTCAACGTCGGTCACGGTGGCGTTCTTCGCCGAAGCAGCGAAGATCGGGTGAATCTGACCCACGCCACGCGGGACGGCAGCATGGCGGCGTTGCATCAGGGAGTCGTTTGTCTTGCTCATGTATTCCTCATTCGCCGCTCATCGGTCGACGTAGCTCAAGGATCAAGTGGTCTGGGCAAACCGCAACAGCATACGATGATCGACTGCTGCAGCCTTCAAGCCACCAATAAGTTTCGGGTGCCGCAAAAGCCGATGACACGTCGCTCTCGCGCGCCATCGGCTGCAATCACTCTGGTCAGGCAGTCTGGATCAGACCGACAGGCAGAGGTATTTGATTTCCAGATAATCTTCGATGCCGTACTTGGAGCCTTCACGGCCCAGGCCCGAGGACTTGATGCCGCCGAACGGTGCCAGTTCGTTGGAGATCAGGCCGGTGTTGATACCCACCATGCCGTACTCCAGCGCCTCGGCCACACGGAACACGCGGCTCATGTTCTGAGCATAGAAGTACGACGCCAGACCGAACTCGGTGTCGTTGGCCATCGCGATCACTTCGGCTTCATCTTTGAAGCGGAACAGCGGTGCCAGCGGACCGAAGGTTTCTTCCTTCGCAACGGCTGCATCTTTCGACACGTTGACCAGAATCGTCGGTTCGAAGAACGAGCCTTCCATGCTGTTGCCGCCGGACAGGACGGTCGCGCCTTTGCTCACGGCATCGGCAATGTGTTCCTTGACCTTGGCTACGGCCTTGTCGTCGATCAGCGGACCAGTGGTGATGCCCTCTTCCAGACCGTTACCGATCTTGAGCTTGCCCACGGCAACCTTGAGCTTCTCGGCAAACGCGTCATACACCTCGTCCTGCACGTAGATGCGGTTGGCGCAGACGCACGTCTGGCCGTTATTGCGGTACTTGGAAATCATCGCGCCTTCAACCGCCTTATCCAGGTCGGCATCGTCGAACACGATGAACGGCGCGTTGCCGCCCAGCTCCAGCGAAACTTTCTTGATGTCCTTGGCGCACTCAGCCATCAACTGACGGCCAATGTCGGTCGAACCGGTGAAGGACAGCTTGCGCACGATCGGGTTGCCCGTCAGCTCGCTGCCGATATCGCCAGCGCTGCCGGTTACCACACTGAACACGCCAGCCGGGATACCCGCACGCTCGGCCAGTTCAGCCAACGCCAATGCCGAATAAGGCGTTTGCGAAGCAGGCTTGAGCACCATCGTGCAACCCGCTGCCAGAGCAGGACCGGCTTTACGGGTGATCATCGCGGCCGGGAAGTTCCACGGCGTAATGGCAGCCGTCACGCCAATCGGCTGCTTGAGCACAATCAGGCGCTTGTCTGGCTGGTGACCGGGAATCACGTCGCCGTAGACGCGCTTGGCTTCTTCGGCAAACCACTCAATAAAGGAAGCGGCGTAAGCGATCTCGCCCTTGGCCTCGGCCAGCGGCTTGCCCTGCTCCAGCGTCATCAACAGACCCAGGTCATCCTGGTTCTCGATCATCAGCTCAAACCAGCGACGCAACTTGTTGCCCCGCTCCTTGGCGGTCAACGCACGCCAGGCCGGCAGCGCCTTGTCAGCCGCCTCAATCGCACGACGCGTCTCGGCCGCACCCATTTTCGGCACAGTCCCGAGGATCTCGTTAGTAGCAGGGTTGTTGACCTTGATCGACTGGCCACCGTCCGCATCCAGCCACTGGCCGTTGATGTAGGCTTGCTGGCGGAACAGTTTGGAATCTTTGAGCTGCATGTCGGCCTCCTAAACAGCACCGCACAAGGGCGGAGCGAACAAATGAATATCGATGCACCCCATTTGGAAGTCATCGCCGGGAAAACATTCCATCGGCCTGAGCGATGCGCGTCGCGAAAAAAGCACGAAGACCGAACAAGAGCGTTTGAAATCTCAAACGAATCCTAGGGACTGCGGGGTTAAAGGACAATAGGCTGTTCAAAAAAAAGAACGGTGTAATGAGGCAGGTTGAAGGTTTTCTGGGGTTTGAGTGGGGACGATGGGTAAAGCGTGCGAAATCGACAACAGCCGCTCGCCAGCATGGACGCCCGCCCATCAGATGAGTATCATGGCGCCCGCGTTGCACCAGTAGCTCAGCTGGATAGAGTACTGCCCTCCGAAGGCAGGGGTCGTGGGTTCGAATCCCGCCTGGTGCACCATCTTCTATCCCCTGTATTACAAGGGGTTAGCTCCACTGCCAGAAACCTGTCCTAGTCCTGAAAGTCGTTTTTGCCACAAATTTGCCACACTCAGGTGTGGCGGGAATGGTCGAAATGGCAACAATCAGGAATCGCGGCGAGTATCAGTGGGAAGCGCAAATTCGTCGTAAGGGCTATCCAGCCCAGCGCAAAACCTTCGAAACTAAATCCGATGCCCAAGCCTGGGCACGCATGATCGAAAGCGAAATCGACCGGGGCATCTTTGTCTCTCGCGTCGAGGCTGAACGCACCGCCTTTCATCAACTCATTGATCGCTACATCTCCGAGATAGCCCCTAAGCACAAAGGCGCGTATTCGGAAGTCAAACGCCTAGAAGCGCTCAAGCGTCATCCGCTGGCGACACGCATCGTTGCCACCCTCACCTCTTCAGATTTTGCCCGCTACCGTGACGAGCGCCTGAAGATCCGCAAAGGCAACACGGTCAAGCGTGAGCTTGCGTTGTTTCAATGCGTGATTGAAGTCGCTCGCCGTGAGTGGGGCATTCATCTGGCCGAGAATCCAGTCAGGATGGTCAGCCGCCCCAGCTACAACGACGAGCGCTCTCGACGGCTCGATCCAATTGAAGAGCAATACATGCTCGGCGCGCTAGAGCTTCGCGAGCGACGTGCTGATGGGACCTACGCCGATGCATCACACAATCCCTGGATACGGCCCATCGTCCAATTGGCGATTGAGACCGCCATGCGCCGTGGCGAGATTTTCGAGCTGCGCTGGAAGCATGTGAACCTGGAACGTAGAACCGCGCACCTCCCGGCGACCAAGAACGGACTGCCCAGAACCGTGCCGCTTTCGCCGAAGGCCATCCAGCTTCTGAAGGGCTTGCCGCGTTCGCTGTGCGGTCGCGTCTTCCCCACCACCGCTGATGCGCTCAAGAAGGCCTTTGTGCGAGGTCTGGAGCGTGCGAGGCTGAAATACTTGGTCGATTGCGGGGCTGCGCAGGTAACGCCTCAGGAAGACTTCCTGATCAATCTGCGCTTTCACGATCTACGGCATGAAGCGACCTGTCGGCTGGCAACCAAGCTGCCGAATTTGATCGAGCTTGCCAGCGTGACGGGACATAGGGAGGTAAACATGCTGAAGCGTTACTACAACATCACTGCCGAAGAGCTCGCAGCAAAGCTAGCTTGATCGAACCACACCCGTCGGTGGTTAACTCCACAGACGGGCCATCATTTGCACTCGACTTGGCCAGTCGTTTGCATCGGACTTGACCATTACAGTTAAGGAACTCACCCGGCAGAAGAGAGCCCATTGCTGTCATTGGTGATTATAAGCGTAAAGTCGAGCCGAACCTGCCCACGCGACATCTCCGCTCTGCACCACTTTTGAGGTGTGCTACACCTCAACAACTAGTTTCTGCTCGATCGCTGCGTAAAGGTCGACATCCGTTTCCGGAGTCCTAATAGAGATAATCAAGCTATAGCGAGCAGGTAGGTCATATCGCTTCAAACTCTGGCGAGTTCTCCACCATCCCATGCCCGGATAGACTGCTAGCACGCCTCTACTCGCCAAGTCTGCGGCGGAGCCTTTCCACACGTCCTGGTGTAGCGAACCCTTATTTCTGTTCCCCTCTCCTATAAGCCAATCCGGATCCTTGGGTTTAGGACCATCATTCCCCTGTTCTGCCGCTGCATTCACACGCGCGACGAAATCGCTGATGCTCTCTAGCGGGCGCTTTACATCAAAGCGAAGCCGGTGGGAAGGGTAGTGAAACTTGGAGACTGACCCTCGTGCTGATGGATTGGGCTCTATAAAGTAAGAAAGGGTGACACGCATTTCCACTTCAGTGTCTTGAAGAGCTTCAAGCTCATCCTTTGGCCAAGGGATGTTGTGGAGATTCATCTCACGGGTTCCGATCTTACCGTTACTCTTTTGGTAAGGGTGGAGCTGATCCTCAATCACCAACGTAAGGGAGTTGCTTGCGCTCCATAGCGCACGATCTAGAGAGGGCTCACCCCACCCCGCATGTCTTATGAGGCTAACGTAATCTGCTTTCGAAGGAAAACGACCGCGCAGGTACATTCCTCGCATCGCTTCCGTCCACTCAGCAGAATGCACGATTAGCGCTCGCAATGTTTCCGGCCAAAGAGAAGGGTACTGAACCAAAATCTGCGCTGCCATTCGCGAGCAAAGAGCTGACGCTGCGCTAGTTGCGTTGAAGGTGCAAAATCGCCTTGCTTCGAATTCATTACGCGCTGTCAGTAGGCTTAAGCTGGCCATTCCAGCGGCGCCATACCGATCCTTTGCGGCATTGCCACCTTCGAACACAACGTCTGGCTTAAACGGCCAAACACTGTCCCAAGTTGCTGAGGTAGTGGTGAAAGGACTTAGACCACCTTCTTCGGCAATGGGGGCGTAATCGGTCGGACCTGCATCAACTTTCCGAGTGCATGCCCCCACCGTTAGCGCATTCCAAGCCTGCCCTGGATCGTGGATGAGATTCGAACTGAGGCTTGCAGGGTACTCGAACCACGCATTGTTATCCCTGATATTACCGGCCGACTGAACGAAAAGGCGGGGGAACTCACCTTCGTTATCCGCATCGGACGCCAAGCTGTCGAGCTTAGATGACCATGAGGATGGACGACCTCGATCCCGGTAATCTTCAGCACTCACCGCGGAGTTAAAGATTCGGGTGCGATGACTATGGCTGATTTCCGGCCGGGACACAGCTTCAGCAAAAAGCGAAGCATGCAAATTTGCACTTCCAGGGTTACCACCGTGATTCGGTAAGAGCTTCACCGATTCGAGCCGATGCATAATACTAATTCGGTCTGAGGATTCTAGACAGTCCGTTAGATCGCCGTAGGCCGCAAGCGCAGCCATACCCGTGCCGTGGTTCTCGACATCATGCCTTCCCCACTCAGGATCAACAGAGTGAGTATCGACCTCCTTCATCAGAGGGCTGATCAGAGGATGGGCGCGGTTTACACCAGAGTCCAGCAGACAAATGCGCGGAACACTCTTACGCGCTGGTGCAAAATCTGTTCGCTCCAATAGCTCATTGGCCCATTCAAGTTGATCTTCACCTGCTAGATCATCAAAGCTGTCTGCGGTTTCCTTAGCACGGCGCAGCTCTGCAACACAGTTGAGCCCAAGGACCGAGCCAGATAATTGCCGCTGAGAGCCTCGCATCAACACCACCGTCCGCTCCGGGAAGTTGGCCTGATCATCGTTAACCTCGCATCCGCAAAGCTCAACGATTTTCTGGAAATCCTCAACGACTGTTTGGCGATCCCCTCGAACCGGCAGCCAAACCTCCCACCAAAACTCCTCATTTTTATCCTGAGGCAACAGATCTGGGTCATCCGTCCAGAGCGCCTTCAATTCGGCACTGCGTATAGACTCAATGGTATTTATGAGATTGCGGTGATCGAGGGGTTTGTCATTTTTGTCTTTTTTCTCCTCCAAATATTCACGCACAATCTTTTCGAAATGTACGAGTTTTCCATCGGGGACAAAGACGTTGGCAATCGTCTGCTCGCCTTCCTGGCAAATGCTAAGTAGCTCAATTTTCTGTCGCTCATCAGCCAAACTTTGGAAAGCCATCTCCACATCAGGCTGGCCGACAAATTGAATTTGCAGCCCAAGACCGCTTTCAACTCCTGCCTGCTCCTGAAATGCCCTAGCCAAGTCAGCAACAGACTTCAGCCCTTGCAGTTGGTTCTGCAATGCCTTCCCGTGCTTCTGCCTCGGCAGGTTAGGAATTTTCGGCTTGGTGCCCCCGTTAGGTGTGTGCGCTTTGTAGGGCTTAAGCTCTGATGTTTGTTGAAGAATTAGGTGGGAACGCTGGTGGTCTCGTTTATCCGGCATGATTCACTGCTTCGCTGTTTTGCCAATTTTTGGCTGAGCAGCCGGCGATCCATCAATGCCTTGCCCAGCGTCTGTCCTTTGACGCGATCTTCGTCATGCATGATGGCATCTTTAATTGCATCATCAACGGCACGGCGAATTTCGGCATAACTCAACCCGACAGCCTGCTCCCCAGCTTTTTTGGCTGAAAAGGGCTTCGGTGCAAAACTTCCCAGCCGTGTGCGAATCAGGCTGGAGGCCTGTTCGGCCGTTGGCAGATGATATTCGATCACGTCATCGAAACGACGAAACAGAGCGTAATCCAGAATTTCGGGGTGATTGGTCGCTGCGATGATAAGGCTGTTCGACTGATCCTCCTCGATCATCATCAAAAAGCTGTTCAAGACCCTGCGAATCTCACCTACATCATTGGGCATTCCTCGCTGGGAACCAATGGCATCGAATTCGTCAAAGAAATAAACGCCGCGGATATCAACCATGGCATCAAAGACCTGTCGAAGCTTCGCTGCTGTCTCGCCCATAAACTTGGTGATGAGCGTATCAAGTCGTACCAGGAACAGAGGAATTCCAAGCTCGCCAGCAAGGGCAGCAGCGGTCATTGTTTTGCCGGTACCTGGAGGGCCGACCAAAAGAACTTTACGGCGGGGTGACAGACCATGCTCCCGAAGCCTAGCGAACATGCGCTGCTCCTTGAGAACACGTCGCAGTTGGTCCGAAGCAACCTGGTCGAGAACCATATCGACGAAGCGGTCCTTAGGATAGGAGACGCCGAGCAAGCCAGCCATCTCACCGCGTGGCTTGGCTAGGGGAACGGGATTGTTGCGTCGACCCTCAAGGCTGACGCTGCTCTTCGCAGCGTCAATCATGTCGCGCAGATCGGTAGCGAGCTTACCATGCCCCGATTTTGCCTCACGGGCAGCAACCTGCATCGCCACAGAATAGAATTGACTGTCATCCCGCTCGATGTGGGACTTTACGAGCGCTTTAAGCTGTTCGGCGCTAGCCATTTCTATTATCCGATTCTCTGCAAAATAGGCCTAATCCGTGGCTATTGCGACGACGCGAGGCTCGGGATAGGGGGAAAATATTGTGCCCGTGCCTCCTTACAGGAATTAAGGGTACGGTAATCCCGTAATGGTAGCAGTTGAAAATGCAAGAGACGAACGTAATCCTATCAACGGCAAGTGAAGCAGTCCTTCAAAACCATAGAGCCCAAGGCCGAGCAGGAGACAGATCTGTTCGCACGTCTTTTGGTACTGCTGCGATTTTGGCCCTGACTGTCGAATTTTTTGTCTAGTGGGCACATTCAGCAATCGATAGCCTTTCGCTAGCTTCAGAGGCCACGCACAGTTCTGTATAAATTGGGGACATGCGCTGATTAACGGCCACTTCTGGCCGACTTCTGCCGATCATTGCCGCAAATCAAGTTATACAACGTGGGTGCATATGACCAGCTTGACAGACGTGGAAAGGTGATCAGGTAACGTGCAATTACGCACGTCTGAACGGTCGTTTTTCAAAGCACCCCACGGCTCCCGCTCCCGCCCTCACAACCCATCTGTTAAAAAGATGTCCTAGCTGCCAACCGCTCAACTGACGAAATCTGTGTCGAACAGATCAATCGAGCGATAACCCGATGCCAGTAGATTATGAAACCATCCAAAAAATACAGAAGCTTGGCGACGATGTCCTGATCGGCGTGTCTGAAGTTGCTGCGTTGACGGGATTCAGCGTGCTTACGGTCCGTCAGCGCAAGTTGCCCGGGCTTGAGCCTGTACCAGGCCTATCAAGGCTGCGATGGAGGCTAGGTGACTTAAGAGCGTGGATGCGCACCGGCAATACCGAAAGTCCTCCTCGCCCCGCCATGACAAATGCCTCATCAAAACCAAAACACACAGGGAGGCCAACCAAGAAAGCGCAGGTGGAGGCGCGACAATGATCGTCCCTTACGTCATCCCCGTACGTTTGCACCAGGAGCCGTGAGTATGGGCAGACAACGAACCATCAGGGATCAGAATTTTTGGCGCTCCCCGCGCCTGCTGAATTGCACCACTGAGGACAAAGTTGCGTTGCTGCACCTTCTCACAGCTCCTGACAGCAATATCACGGGCGTATACCCACTCGTGCCCCGCATTGCAGGAGCTGAAATTGGCTGGACGGCAGAGCAATGGTTACAGGTCATTCATCGACTACAAGATGAAGGCCTGGCTAGATATGATCACGTCAGATACGTCGTTTGGGTACGTATCTGGTGGGATCACCACACCGCTACTCAGGTGACGGGGCCAAAGCTGAGAGCGAGAGCGCTTGAAGAAATTCGGCGGATTCCGAGCGAGTGGCTTGACGATTTCTTGCGCGACTTTAAAGAAAGACTGACGGTGGATCAGCAACGCTGGATTAATGAGGCCCTCCGTCCGCGCTCAGACCCAGGTTTGGAAGAGATATCGATACCCCACGGATGCGGTATCGATACCGTATCGGACCAAGTTCGGCTTAACACTAAACCTCAACCTAAACTACTAACTGAAACCCAAACGTCGCATCTTGCTTCCAATGAGCTGGATATGTCCGGAATCCCCACAGAATATCGGACGGATGTTCACAGAGCGCTTGTGAAGGCGAAAACCACGGGAAAGCTTCGAAATGGGGCTCAGCTTGTCGTCAGTGCGATGGCAGAAAGGTATCGATCTGCATCGGCTAAACCGCAGGACGCAATGGCATTAACCATGTATCTGGCTGAACATCTGAATAGACCCGGTTCACCGTAAGCAGCAGGTATAAGTTCATGGCAGAGTTCAGTCCAGCTCGAGAGGAGGAATGCTATGGCTGGTCGAAGCCATGCAGTCATTGATCGAATAACCGTACAAGCCCGGATTTGGCAATGGGATATGTCGTGGTCCTTTGGCATGGCTACGCATGCCGATACCAGGCTAATCGGTGACCATTATTCAGAGCATGCTTCGATGAAGCTGCACGGCTCCATCCGATATCCCCAAGCGTTCAAATATCCGACATTGGAATGCTACCTATACGTTGACCCGCTACTCCTAGACGGGAAGGCAGCACCTCTCTGCATCGGCTCAATGCAGGCGTCTGGCAAGAGACTGGTTGCGTATGTAGCTATTCACAACGGGCGATTCAACAGTCTAGTGGTCGCGGCAAATCGTCTCGTTGCTTTGGAGATCAATGCAGAGCCGTTGAGGTACCGTAAGGCCAGGATCATGGGCATTCACCTCAGCACAGAGCTAGAGCCTGATTGGTAATGGCATTAGCTCGATCGCGGCAGCTATCCCAACTGTAAGTCATGGCGCGATTAAGCGACTTGATGGCTTGCTACGCAAGCTACAGAGTTTGATCGAGCTTGCCAGTGTCACCGGGCATTTCGAGATAAACACGCTGGAGGGTTACTACAACAGGGCCGAAGCGCTGGTGGTCAAGCTGGCCTGAGGCTAATCAGCTATATCCAATCCCAGGGAGCGTGCGAGCTCCCTCGCTTCATCGCTTCTTCGAATAGAGAGGAGTGCTTCTTCTTCTCTTTCCAAGTCCTTGAGTGCTAGATTTTCATAAAAGCGCATAACCATTTCCTCTCTGTGTATTTCTGTCGCTGATACGAGGCGCTTACGTTCGTTCAATAGCTCGCGTGCACTGATTTGAGCGACCTCGCATAGATGGGCTTTTGACATCAAATCGCGGCACATCCACGCGCTGATCCATTGCTGCCCCAGCGCCCAGAAAACCAATCGCTGAAACGTCCTCCATGTCATCCGGGTATGACCGCTGATGTAACGGCGAAATGTCCTGGCCTCGACAGCAAATTCTAATTCCGCTATGGCACATTCAAGCTGAATTTTCGGCAACCGTGATTTCCGCAAAATCCCAGTGACCAAATAGCTCACTAAATTTAGGGGCACTCGCACCACAAAATTTTTCCGCTCGCTTAAAAAATGGGCGTGGAGCTCCCGAGCCATAAGCTCGAATGCTTCATACTCCTCAACACCCAAGGGTTCAGATTCTGTTTTTTGCATGCAGCCATTCTTCAGCTAACAGCAGCACCTGTCAAAAACGTATCCTGGATCGCGGGATGCCTCCCAGCTGACAGTCGACGCATTCCACACCAGCCGAGCGACAGCCCCGATGAGCATCGATTACGAAGCATTCAAAAATCCAGAAACTACCACGCGACGTACTGATACTGATCAGAAGGAGGTCTCAACGATGATCCAACCATCAGATGCTCATAGACTGGAAATCGCTCAGGACGCATTGGGTTGCTTAATAGCGCTCCGTTCCGAGTCGATTTTCTACGAGCGGAAGAAAGCCCAGCCGAATGCTGAAATCATCAGCTTGTGGAAAGCCGAGCGAAACACCCTCTTCGACCTGACCCGCAGTTTGAACTGTAACGACCGGGATACCGTCGAGAATGTCATCGCGACCTATGGCCCCTCAGCCAGAGCGCTGTTTGATCAGGAAGGTAGTCTGAGCAGCTAGCCCTGCGTACCGGCGACCCAAAGTGCGTATCAGTTAAGGCGTTCCACTTTTACTGACAGGCGTTCAGCCACCCTGAGATGCTGCACTCAATCTGAATCGGGCGGCGTGGAGCTTCTGGCAGGTTTTGACTCCGGAATGAGTTCAGGTATCAGCTTGAGCTCTCCCGCATAGACCATGAGGGTTCCGCACCTGGTAAACGGCTTACGCCCGTTCATCGCTTCTGCAGATTTCCGTCGCAGTGCGAGCGACCACATTTTCTTCAGCCAGCTTTCACTCATAGCGTTTACTCCAGATATGGATGACGTATCCAGATTTGCCTACCGAATGCCTCCCTCAGCATCACCGGATCTACCTTTCCCTGTGCTCCCAGATGTTGTTCTCTTCTTTACCCGAGTGATCCAGGCACAGTCACCAACGGCAACTGCGCGCACTTCACAATACCGACACCATCACAGCCAACGCCGTGCTTTGTACAGCGTCGTGTTGCGGTGTTTTCTGAAAATTACCGCGCTCACTTCGCAAAATATTTTGATGATCAATTTTGTTAGGCCGATGGCGCCTGATTCTTGTGTTTATCGAGTCATTGGACGATTCCCCTGCCCCCTCCTCAACGATGCTTTTATTCATCAAGGACCAAGAAATCCAGCACCTACGTCCAGACAACTTCTCTGATCAAAATCGTCCACAACGGCGGCAACCATTTGGTAGATAAGAACTGGGACAGGGTAGGGTTTGTACTCCCGCCATAAATGGCGTCCTCACAACCGGCCTCGCTGCAGTCGTTTCACTTCCTTACGATGCCTACCGCCCTGCTCAGGGCTACGCCCCGAGACCCCATGCCAGCAACTCCCTAGAGACTTTGCTGACCGATGCCCCAGATGATTGATGACTTTATGGAGATGCCACAGCGCGCAAGCGCTTCAAGATCTATGAGCCTTTGCGCCTGCCTCCTCAATCAACAGATAGATAACCTTTAGCGCCTATAAGTTGCTGGTCACTCAAGGTCTTAAGAGCTGCAGCTTGCCCTGCGCTGCCAACACCCGACTCATGACCGGGTGCTTTAGGCCAGAAGCGGTCATCGCGATGATGCAGTACGATGCATGCCTACCGGTAGATCATTAGGGCTAACCCATGCAATTCCAGGGTTTCGTATTCGGGCATATCGAGGTTGAGATTCACAGCCGTGCATACGATCTGCATAACTTCTACCAAGCCAGCGCCATCAGTTACGACATCTTGGATCGGTCGGCTGTAGTTAGCTTTACTCGACGGAGTGACTCTTGGGTGCCGACTGAAGAAGCACGCAAGATTACTATCAGCTTCCATGAGGTTGACTACTTTTCAGCGAGTGGGCGGGATGAAAACTCGACTGACAGTGACGATAATGTTCTTCATTCGATTGGAGCGGTAGAGTCCATTGCTGAAACACAAACCTTCTACCTCACAGATAATATCCAACCAAATCATCATCTTGTCATGCGCTTCGAGTCTGGTCTGACATTACGAGTACAGGCCGTTGAAGCATGGTGCGAAATCGTTTTCTGAGCGGCGCATAACTAGGGCCCTCAACGTCTGCTTTGGGTCGGTTAGCGGCCGTTGCTTTGGTTAGCCATCCTTGTCCTTCCACATGTGGAGGACATGTCATGAGCATTATCGCTACCCGCAGCCGTCAGCCCTGGAACAAAGGGAAATTGGTTGGACAGAAACCCCCGCTACAACTGAGAGATATCTGGGCTATCCGAGTAAGGCTTCAAATTGCAGAAAGAACTCGAGATCTGGCTCTCTTCGATCTGGCTATCGATAGCAAGCTTCGGGCTTGCGACTTAACCAAGCTCCGCGTGCGCGACGTCGCTCATGGCGAGCACGTATCATCACGAGCCATGGTTATGCAGCAGAAAACGCAGCGGCCTGTGCAATTCGAGATTACTGAACAAACACGGTCCGCTCTCGCGGCCTGGATACGTCAGGCCCAGCTACGCAGCGAGGACTGCCTTTTCCCGAGCCGACTGCATAACTCAGACCATCTATCCACTCGGCAGTACGCTCGCATCGTCAAAGGCTGGGTGGAGACCGTTGGGCTTGATCCAGCCATGTATGGTACTCATACCATGAGACGTACGAAGGCGTCACTGATCTATCGCAGGACAAAGAACCTGCGGGCGGTTCAACTGCTGCTCGGCCATACGAAGCTGGAGAGCACCGTTCGATATCTGGGTATTGAGGTCGATGACGCTCTGGAGATGGCGGAACAGACTGAGGTTTGAGGTGCATAGCGACGGTCGAGATCAGACCGTCGCTAATCGACCCAAAGCAAGCAGCCGTTAGTCAAGAGCAGGGATTAGAAAAGAGTAGTCGCTCGACCTCAGCGGACCTATGCCTACCGCACGGCAACCGAACGTTAGAACTCAGGGGGAAATTTGCGCTACGGAACCATCGAGCTTACTCAGGGCAACCTCAACAACGATCATCTGTACCTGACAAGCATAATGGAGCTGTTTCCCGCCGCTTCTGTCGGTGGCAGCTCGGAAGCAAATCGCGCCTCGCAACTGCTTGAGGTTCACTCAGGCAGCGGCGCCCCCGTATTGACTGACATCGCAGATGACAAGAAAATCTTTCGTAAACGAGCGTGGGTTAGGGAGTTCTTCGCTACGCATCAACTCAAAGTGGGCGACTCAGTAGTAGTGGAGCGCACTGGGACTCTTGGCCACCACGTGTACCCCAAACGTGCAGCTGAGTTCTAACAATTCATTCAAGCCGACACCGCTTAGCGGCGCGGCTTAATTCGGGTGTTAGCTAGGGAATAGTATGAGTACAGGTTTTGTTTATGTAATGATTAACCCTGCAATGCAGGGGCTAGTAAAAATTGGATTAACCAAGAAATCATCTGGTGAACGTACAAAGGGGTTGAGAGGTACAGGAGTTCCAGACGACTTTATAGTTGTTTATGATGAGTTTCTTACTGATTGTAAGTTAATTGAAAAACGACTTCACAAAAGATTCGATGAATATCGTTATAAGCCAAACAGAGAGTTTTTTCAGATTCCCATTAGAGAAGCCATTCGGGGCGTAATGGAAGAATCTGTCGGGTTTGTTGTGCCTCGTGTCGGGGCGGACGGAGGTGTGGAAATTCTTCCTGATCTGAAGAAAAAATACCCAGGCTATCTAAAACCCGACTTTCACTCAATCAAGATTACGCATAGTGGTGGAGTGGTGTATCTTGAGTCTGTTCGTTATCGACATGCGGGTGTTAAGGACGAAATTGTTGAGCGAACCGATCTGAGCTTCATCGCTGAGGATCACGGCGATATGTTTCAAATTTCTAGAGATCCAAGAGAAAATGCGAGATTATTTGTTCATCAGCTAGATGAATACTCAATGATTCAGTGTACAGACTTGTTCACACATGATGCGTGCGTTGATATAGCACAAAGGCACGAATACGGCTAACAAAGTGCTGCTGGACAAGTTTACCGCTGCGCTCCAAATCTCCACCGAGAATCCGCACTCTTCTAGCAGGCAGCCTACCTCGTTTTGGAGATCATTCCAGTTTTCAGGAGTGCTTGATGTGATCATTGCTCTGCTTCATAACTATAAATAGACACCAATTGGTGGATAAACACTGCCAATTGGTGGGAAAAATTCTCTTGCAGGCAGCGCGGACAGCTCTGGGACGCGATTTCCGCGCCGACAACAGAGTTATGCTCCGACCCGGCAAGGCCTTTTGCCAGCGTATTGGCCGGATTGCACATAAGCTTTCAGACTAGGTGCTAGACAAGAGGGCGGCTTCATGCGGGAATCACTGAGGGGATTGCCACGCATAGGGGAATTTCACCAACTTTCTTAGACGCCCTTGAGTGGCTGCTTTTGGCCGATTGCTGCCTTTCGCGAAGGCCTGCTTGTGGTCAATCGTAGCAGGGCGATAAATCAAGACCAGGCCCAAAGTGGCCGCTCGCGACGGGAAGATTGGCCGTTTGCTGTCCTTCGCGCCAACCCAATCGGCCCTAGGGGGAGGACCACCTTTTCGGGGATTACTAAGTGAAGAGATCCATTCGGTATCAAAATCAAACTCGAGAGCAACTAATTACAAGGAGGTTTTTTTAACTTATAAATCATAGAGTTATAAGTTTTCTTATTACGTGTCATATCCCTGCAGGCCGCACCTAAGGCGACATCGATGACCTTTATTACGTGGGCCAGGCAGGGGCCGCTGAAGTGAGCCGGGCTGTTGATGAGCCGAGCTCGCAGATGGCGGACGGCTGCCAATGCCAATGCCAGGCTTGCCTTTAACATATGGATATCCGTATATTTGTTTATTCGTATGTAGATGGTGCCGCCATGATCTCCCCCCATGAAGTGTTCAAAAGCCTGGCCGATGAAACGCGCGCCCGTGCCACCTTGCTGATTGCCAGTCATGGGGAGCTCTGCGTCTGTGAATTGATGTGCGCTCTCGCGGATAGCCAGCCAAAGGTCAGCCGCCATCTTGCGCAACTGCGCAGCAGCGGGCTGCTGCTGGATCGCCGTCAGGGGCAGTGGGTCTACTACCGTTTAAATCCTGATCTACCCGCATGGGTGAAAGAGATGCTGGAGACGACTTTGCAAGCCAACGCTATTTGGCTGCAGGACAACATTTCACGCCTTCTCAACATGGAAGGTCGTCCTGTGAGTGATGTGGCCTGTTACTGACCTCTGCTGGCCACACTTTTGGCGGCACCAATCAATAAGCTGACGGAGCAACCTATGCGAGTCCTGTTCATGTGTACGGCCAACAGCTGCCGTAGCATCCTTTCAGAAGCAATGTTCAACCACTTAGCGCTGGAGGGGTTCGTGGCGGTGAGCTCTGGAAGCTTTCCCAAGGGGCAAGTGCTGCCGCGTAGTCTGACCACTTTGCAGCAAGCAGGCATTTCCACCGAGGGTTTATACAGCAAGGGGAATGATGCCTTTGAGGATGACCTGCCGGATATCGTCATTACCGTCTGCGACAGAGCGGCCGGTGAAGCCTGCCCGGTTTATTTCGGCTCGGCGCTCAAATCCCACTGGGGTCTGGAGGATCCCTCCGACGTGGTAGGCGACGAATCAACGGTTGACGCTGCGTTCAGGGCCACTCTTGCGCGCATTGAACGACGCTGCAATGCGTTTCTCGCTCTTCCCTTTGATAGCCTCAGCCGCGATGAGCTCAAATCCGAGCTCGACCGCGTCGGCGCTCTTTGACAGGAGGACATATGTCAGAGCAACTCCCTAACCTAGATTTTTCGCTGTTCAACAGCACGCAAATCTCTTCCGAGTCGATTAATCACAAGCCGCGCATCCTGCTGCTTTATGGGTCGACTCGCGAGCGATCTTTCAGCCGCCTGTTGGTTGAAGAGGCGGCGCGTCTGCTTGAACACCTGGGCGCGGAAACGCGCATCTTCAATCCCTCAGGATTGCCCCTACCCGACGACGCCCCAGTAGATCATCCTAAGGTAAAGGAACTGCGCGAGCTGGTGTTGTGGTCGGAAGGTCAGGTCTGGTGCTCTCCGGAACGACACGGTGCAATGTCTGCCGTGTTCAAGGCCCAGATCGACTGGATACCCTTGGAGCTTGGAGCCGTCCGCCCTACGCAGGGCAAGACACTTGCAGTAATGCAGGTCTGCGGCGGCTCGCAGTCTTTCAATGTTGTCAATCAATTGCGTGTGCTGGGGCGGTGGATGCGCATGTTCACCATCCCCAATCAGTCTTCGGTCCCAAAGGCATACATGGAGTTCGATGAAGCAGGCCGGATGAAGCCGTCGGCGTTTTACGACCGCGTCGTCGACGTGATGGAAGAACTGGTGAAGTTCACCGTGCTGCTGCGCGACCGTCAGGAGTTTCTGGTCGACCGTTACTCCGAACGCAAGGAAACCGCCGAACAACTCATGGCTCGCGTAAATCAGCGCTCAATTTGAGGTTAACGCTGCTGGTTGTTGGGATTGCTGTGGTGAGTTTCACTCAGATCATTCTGATGTACGTATCGGGACATTCGTTAAATGCCCCCCCACAAAAAAGCCCACCGAGGTGGGCTTTTTTGCGACTGATGGACGCCAGAAGTGCAGGGACTGGTCTACCATTATTCCCGCGTATGGTTTTCTGCCGACCGCATTCCAGGAGGTCCCCCGTGTCGTTACCCATCACCGCCCGGCAAATGAACGCCTTGAGGGCACGGCCCCCGAACTGGCGTCCTCGATCGCGTTGGCCTTTGACGCCTCGGCCGTCGAGAACCCGCACATGGCCCGACTGATCATTGAGACCACCTGCCACCGCATCCTGGCGCGTCAGCCCGGCAGTCACGAAGTCATGATTCAGCACCTGGAAACCTTCGGTGAGTTGAACTGCCTGTCGCCTGAGTAGGTGAGTGATTTCACCACCCGCTTGCGGGCGCTGGATTGATCATGCAGCGTCGTATTCCGAAAAACCTCTACGCGTCACGCACTAGAGCGGCCCCTTAAGCGACGCGCTGCTCAGCCGTCATAGCGAGACGTGGAAGTTGGCCATCCGCATCGCAGGCGTTGGTAGTCGCTGGCTCCCGGTACGCTCGCGCCGTGAGGCGTTGCGTACAAAGACCGGCCTCACGCCGGTCGGGCGGTTTGCCAAGACGGCCGTGATCCGCATGTTCCAAGTCGAGATTTACCGAAGCTGACTACACCACGGGATCTGCGCAGACTGCCTCTTGACGCCTGCTTCTGGTCGATAGCGGCCCATTGCCCGTACGGCCCAGAGGCAGCGACAGCGTTACACAGTTCCGTATTGTTACATCAAATACATAGAAACTCCCCGTGAAGTGAGCCCCATCAGCGAATTGAATCCGGCATAAGCCGGGGGACCCTGAGGACTTCCGCTGCATACGGGGCAGGGAACCCGCGCATCTTGATTAGCCGACGTTTCCACAGCTTAGTGAACTGGTGAACCCGGTGAACTCATCCAATCAGGTGGTGAACCCAAATGTTCATTCCTTCAGCTACTGATCTGCTGCCGTCAACCCGTCAACTGTCAACCAACGTCAACCGATCAGCAGCTACCAAATCCACGCGGGTTTCATGCCCCGTATGGTCAGTAAATCTCCAGGGTCCCAGCAGGTTTTGAACTCAGCCTACCACCTCACGGTTTTCTGCTAGCGCTCGCGCGATAGCGGTGCTATTGAGGTTGAAAGAACGGGCGACCTGCAAGGAAAGCAATAGTGAGTGACGAACGAGATTTACCTGTTGAAGGGGATTGCACCATCCCATCCCATCCCATCCCGTACCGGCCGACGAGCTTTCGCGTTATAGCGTTGAGAGTGACCTTCATGCTGAGCGAGACATCGCTAATTATGTCGAGGGGCAAGCTCCGGATGAGATCGTTCAGCACGTAGAGCGAATCAAAAAGGAAATCGTGCTGGGGGGTATTTATGAAATCTGGGACGTGACGACCGACAAGGATCGCTGGTGGGTTATCACAAACCTCACGAATCTTTATTCCCAGAAGCACTTCCCTACACTCGACTACACCATCTCCTTTCATATTGGGCTGATGATGAGATTAAGGAGCCGGCCTGATCGAATTGATAGCTCAGATCCAACACCGTTTGACGAAGTGTTTAGACGCATGGACCAGGCCGATGCTCGCCACGATGCTGCCGTCGAAGCAGAAGATTTCCAGGCTGTCGGCATGCTCTTGCGCGAGGCTCTGATCTCATTGATAGGTGCCATAAGGCGTTTGAGCGAAATCCCCCAAGAAGTAGATCGCCCACAAGATGCCAATTTCATCGCATGGATTGACCTGCTGATGAATCACCTGTGTGGGGGCGGAAGCAACAAGGAATTGCGTCAACATTTGAAGAACCTCTCCAAGGAGGCTTGGCAACTATCGAACTGGTTGACCCATACGAAGAGCGCGAGCAGAACGGCCTCGTCGATAGCTATCCACACTTGTCAGACTGTTGTAGGTCATATGATGCAGGTACTTAAGCGGGAGCAGCAGGATCAAACGGACCTGTGTCCGATCTGTAAGTCACGTGACGTCCGCAAGCACTTCGATATCAATATCCCGCCTGAGGGCGACTCCTATCTCAGCTGTGGCGTCTGTGACTGGCACGATCATCCAGGAGCGAATCCTTAGAAATTATTCTCGGGATCTTTTAGCCTCAAGCAGCCGTGGCCCTGTATGCCCACGTGTATGCCTGACTGAGGGGCTGTCAGCAGAGCCCTTATAAACCGGGCCTCTGACGACCCAGTTCAAACGACGCCTGGTTTGGATTGTTTCGGACGGTCCGAAAAAATTTGTAGAGAGCCAACCATTTGTGCGGGCTTTTTTGATTCTGGCGTTTTAGCTCGCAGCACCCAACCAACAAAAGCATTATCAGCTGCCACTCCCTGAAGGCAAGTTACGTTGAGGCCATGAATACGTAAAAAGCGTCATTCAGCAGGATCTGAAGGCAAAGCATCAGCGCCTCTGCAGGCCTGATCTTTTTTCAGCCAGCAGCGGCCGTACCGTCCAGAGTCACATGAACGATGCAAACCAAGGTGAAACAGCGTTACTGTCATGCCCTTCGTACTCCGCCTCACCTCGAAGGTCACTACGGCACATAGATAAACTGATCGCGGCCGGGATCGATAGCACGTTTAGCGCCCAGAAAAAGACGTTGCTGGATTCAAACGTCACCAAGGCGACGACATTAATGACCAGCACGCTGAGTATTAGAATATTGAACTTGAGGTGCCCTCGTCTGGCGGAGGCAAAGCTTTCCCAGTCATAAATCAGCCACTCATGAGAAAAGACGCCACATTCGGAGCACTTATGGGTAGGCGAGAGCTTGACGGGGATATGGCCACAGTTGGGGCACCGCATCTTCATAGCTGTAATCCCTTGCTAGGTGATGTTTCTGATTACGTTTTCTTGGCGGTGTAATATTAAAAGGTGCCCGACAGATTTAACGGCCACCGACTTTGGTGGCGAGGTTAGCAGGGCACTCTCTTTTTTTCACCCTCAAGCCCGTTAGCTACTTTTTGCTCCGTACCATTGGATCTGAAAGCGGTGGGTCGAAAACGGCTATCCTTGGACGGGTGCAACAGGCCCAACGCCTCAGTTGCCTGGCAGCGCAGGGGCGTGAAGATGGGCTAGTGCTTTAGCGCCAAAACCTGCCACCTCGCATCGGTGCGGTATGATTCAATCCGACCAAGAAACATGTTGCATCCCCTAGCCCGCCTCGTGCGGGCTGATTCCATAGGAGAGGGAAGATTTTAGCTCCCCAAGGACGAACCGGAGAATGGATGAAAGCTGACGCTAGTGATGCTCCAGCGCGCATCACCCGAAGACACCCCAAACATAGTGCTTTTTGGACGACCACGTGTCTGGTGATAGGAAGTATCACCACGGTAGGTGCGCTTCAGTTGATAAGCCGAGTTCCCAACGTCGATTCAGCTAAAAGCCAGACGATGAGCCGAACTGAAAGAGATGTGGACCTGACTCGCGCAACGGGCATGCCCACGACGCAAGGCTCCGAATCATCGTGGCTTCGGGCCTCATCGGGAATATCCTTACCAGCCAGTAGAGATAAGCAAAACGTCTTCAATGATCAGAATTTTGTTCCTAGAGGCGCAGACAATGTCGTTGCCTTTCAAATTAACTCTGCTCCTTACCAAGAGAAAGAGGCACCGAAAAAAGTAAAGTTAACGGTCGTGCGGCAAGCGCGCAGCATGAAAGATCGTGTGTGCTGGCCTTATAGGCAGGGAAGTATTGAGTTCCGAAATTGCCGCGCCTCAATCGGCCTCAAATATCGAGACTAGGCCACGTGCCTAGGCATAGTTAGGCCAAATTTTTGTTATTGCCTTACCTGCAATAGTCTTTGCATGACATCCGCCGCTACCTCGCTGGCACTGTTCAGCCCATCCACTCTCATCACTGGAGCCTTCTGCTTCAACAGCCAATCTTCGTGCCACCCCCTATTGCGTCCAGAGAAAGTTGGGACGTCATACTGCGATGCCCAATCCCTGAAGGCGACATGGATCTCGTGCATGTCGCCACCTGGCGCGATCCGATCTCCAAAGCGCTCCTTTTCACGCACGGCCAGTCGCTCAAGACGGACCGGGGTTGGTGTAACGACAAATACAATCAGGTCGGCCTCGTTAATCAACGGGTCCCCCCACCCCATGCAAGAGCCAGTCAGCACCCAATTGTCATCACCTAAGCTTTGCTGGATCAAAACCACGCGCTCCTCGGGCGGACGCTTGGTTGTATATGGGGGATCGGTAGGCATCCAATAAAAGTCATCGATATCAAGATGGCGAATGCGCAGTAAAGAGACGAGTGTGTTACCCAGCGTGGTGACGCCTGCACATGAAGCGCCTGTGATGTAAATTTTCAATTTTTGCCTCCAAGCCTGGAATTCGTTTCGCGGTGAGGCGTAAATACACTCAACCTTGCTCATTAATCGCATGCTTGTATTGGCTTGCGACTCAACATTCTTGTCGCAAAGCCCGCAGCAGTTGCTCAACAACGATCGTTTCGACAGCTCCTTGACTGGCACCTTCGTCAAACGCTGCGCAGCAAGCCGACCGGTCACCGTCGCAGATGCGGTAGACCGCAATGACGCTGCCTGGCCCGCAACCTGTATGCCCACATAGGGAGTACCCGCCGTCAATCTCGCCCTGCATCACACCCAGGCCATAGCCCGGCGTGATCCAGGGGCGTCCGGGAATCGGGCCGCCTAAAGTTCGTGCAGTCTGCATTTCCTGAAGCAGGCCTGTGGAAAGCAAGTCTGCGCAGAAGAGGCGATCCAAAAACAGTGCTGCTTGCGAGATTGGGCCGATCAACAGGCCGTGATAAACCCAGGCGGGGTCATAATGCGCGGCACTTCCAGGACGGGTCGCTTGTAAGTCTGAAGGGGTTTTAGCAAAGCGAACGTTCGATAGACCCAAAGGTGAAAGCGCCCGTTGAATCACCGCGTCATCAAGCGTCAGATCAGTGAGCCGCTCAATGAGCCTACCGATGAGCATGTAGCCAACGTTCGAGTAATGCCAACCGGCTCCGGGGCTGTATCGAAGCCGAGTACCATCAAGACGCTGCATCATTTCATCGGCCGACCAGGCGTGCTCGCTGTTCGCAACGGCGGCGTGATACTCCGCAAGCTCCCCGTAATCCGCCAGGCCTGCCTCATGCCGCAACAGCTGGCGTAGTGTGAAAGGCTGATCAAGGATCGGTTCGTCCAATCCGATCAGCCCGTCACGGACCAAAGAAAGAACTGTCGCAGCCAAGACCGTTTTCGTAAAACTCCACCAGGGGGCGATAAGCTCAATTGGGTCAGGGGTGTGTAGCTGATTCCTTGATACGAGTGAAATGAGCATTGGCGTCCTTGCTGTGTTGGGCGGATCGACGGCTCAACACGATATATCAATCGCTCTTCATAGCCAGAGAGACGTCAGCCGCTTGTGTTTTGGACGAGTGCTCTGGTCTTGAGCAAATACAGGTGGGAGAAAATGACGCAGGACGAGCCTGGCCATATTGACCGGTAATTTTGATTGCAGAGCCGACGGCAAGCACAAGCTGATTACGCTTGCGCCCGCCCTCTCATGCAGTTGAAAAAGAACTTTGGTCAGCTCCAACCACTCACCGCCCGTTGTTAGTCGTCGTCTGCCCACCGTATATATTTGAACGGCTTCGCGAGGAGCTGCCGTCGCTGTACGAGGTGTTTTGCCCACCCGAGTAGTTGGAGGAACTTCGGGACGAGGAGCCGTCGCTGTAGCTGGTGTTCTGACCGCCCGAGTTATTCGCGGTGCTTCTGGATGACGATCCGTCGCTGAACGTCGTGTTCAAGCCACCCGAATTGTTACTGGCACTTCTGGAGGTACGACCGTCGCTGTAAACGGTGTTTTGCCCACCGGAATTGTTGAAGCTGCTTTTGGAAGTCGTGCCGTCATCGTAAGTGCAGTTATAGCCGCCATAAATATTGGAGCTGCACGAATCTGCAAACGCGTTAGACAGCGTAGCGGCAATCAGGATGGAACCTAACAGAACAGCCTTGAACTTCATGAACAGTCCTTACGAGCAGCGTCGTAAAAGATGTAGTTGGCTCGCGCCGCATGCACTGAATGCGTGCGCTCTATCAATCTCGCTTATGAAAATATTGAAGTATGGATGCGATAGACTCCTTGCCAGGCTCGGAAGAATGCAACCTATGGCCTAGTGACATCATAGACAGAGGTTTCGAAGTCTAGTTTCGTAGTCTTTAAAAAGTATTTTAGAAGAACCCGGCCAACCTCCGTGCAGCCAGCCGGACGTAGATAAGCTGTCTGTCGCCTATTTATAGTGCTCAAGCCGCACTCATGTGCGATGCAAGGTTCGGGCGCCGATTGATTCTAGGCGGGTGCGGCGTATGCGTTCACATCACTCAGGTGTGCAGAGTGGAAACCTGCACACCCCGTCGCACGTGCTTATCCCGCCACAACCCTGATCGTCCAGAAGTCCGACGCCAGATTAGGGTCCATCAGGTAGCTGTACGGCATGGTGAAGTAACCATGCATACCCCATTTGGCGCCCCACGAGTTGCGCAGGATGAAGACCTGCTTCGCATCGTCGTAGCCCACCGTAAGCACACAATGGCCACCCAGCAGTTTTTCATGAGGCGCGGGCATCGGCACAACACCGGTCTTGGCAACTTCCTCGCTTTCAAGACTCTCATAGACGCCGAAGCCTATGACGAAGGGGTATCCATCGGCCAGACAGCCTTTCATCTGGTTCAGGTTCTGGGCAACTTTCTGGTAGGAGACTGCTTTGTATCGTTTGGCGTGGGCATAACAGGCTTTGGTTGGTTTGACGGTGAACTTGGTGATGTCGTACGGCCATTCGGCTTCATCGCAGTCGCCTTGTTCGGCAACGCTTTTGATGCCGTGGCGAATCATCGCCCCGCTGTCCGATTCCACCGTGTGCTCAATGACGCGTTCGTTGTAATAGATAAACAGCCTGGAAGGCGCAAAAGCCGGGACAAGCTTTTGCTTCATACGGTCGAACTGAATGGCGGCTGCGATCCCGTTTGCCGTGCAGCTGCCCAACTGACCTTGGTCGTAGACCTTGGGACAATGAGGACGAAGGTCCACATGTCGCGGCAGCGAGGACAGCTGTTCTGCGGGGGCTGCGTATAAATGATCACGATGATCCGGTACGTCACGAATCCAGCCGTATTGTTTTACGGTATAAGTCATCTTTCACTTCTCCACTTAAACGCACACTGCTTGATTAGCCATCCGCAATAGCAAAACACGCTAATTGGAATTGGCCATCATTGATGGCTGACCAATATTTTTTACTGAGCTTATTAATCAGACATCAGTTTTTTATGAGGAGGGGTGAAGATTTATTTAGAAGGAATCATTGGCAGGCATAACGAACACTGTCAAAGCGACACATGATGACTACAATAAAACAGGTAACTGTTTGATGTGTAATGAGCTATTAGAACGTGCCATACGCATCTCGCCCCCACTCGATCAGGGTAGCAACGCATCACACCGAGAAATGACTCTCAAACGTCGCTGAAAAATGCGAACAGTTGAGGCGAACGAATGCGCGGTAATCTCGCGTCACTGAGAACGACGAGCCCGGCATCAACAGGATTTTCTGCTTTTCGAGTTTGCTTACGAAATCCTGCGTATCAGAAATTTCCGGGTGGCGTGCCCATACGAACATGCCGCCCTCCGGTGCTATTTCGAACTGCCAGCCGCGCCCGAGCAGGCAACGTTGCGTCAAAGCCTGCTGGGTCACGAGTTTCTGCTGGACGTTCTTCATGTGCCCAGCGTAAGTGCCGTCGGCCAGAATGGTGTTCACGAACCGCTCGCAAAAAGCAGGTACGGCGACGCAGGTCAACAGCTTCAAACGCACCAGTGGCTCAATCAATACTTGCGCGCAGGCGATGTAGCCCACACGCAGTGATGCCGACAGGCACTTGGAAAAGCTGCCGATGTAGATGACACGATCCAGGTTATCCAACTCTGCAAATGTCTGCCGAGTTGTCGGGCTGAAATCACCGTAGACGTCGTCTTCCACTACAAAGAAATCGTGCTCGACGGCCAGACGTAGAACTTTGAAAGCATTGTGCGGGCTGATGTTGCCGCCAGTAGGATTGTGAAAAGTACTGTTGCAGAAAAACGCTCTGACCGAATGTTTGAGCAGATAGCGCTCCATTTCCTCGATATCCGGGCCCTCGCGGGTCCTTCGAACGCCTACCGCATGACCGCCAGCAAGCTGAATCAGTTTGATCAGGTTACCGTTTCCCGGTTCGTCGACGAAAACATGATCGCCCGGCTCGATGAGTAAACGAGCGATCAGATCGAGGCCCTGCGTGGCACCCAGCGTGGTCAATATTTGGTCAGGCCGGATCTCTATACGGGTAAGGTTTTTCAACAGCACGCAAAGCTGTTTTCGTAATGGCAGGAATCCATGAATGTCGCCGTACTCAGCTAGAGAACTCTGCTCCAGACGCGCCGTTCTACGAATGGCTTTGGCCAACAGCGCCGTATCCCGCCATGCAGGAGGCAGCCACCCGCAGCCTAGCTTCGTGTAGGTCGGGCCTGCCTGCAGCAGTTTGAACAGCGGATCACCCTCTGTGCATTCAGGCTCTCGCCATACGCTACCCGGCCCTCCGCCATGAGCGACGAAATAACCGCGCCCAGGCTGCGAAGCCAATAGACCTTCACTCACCAGACGCCCATAGGCCGAGACCACGTTGTGGTAGCTCACTCCGGCGCTGGAAGCCAGTTTCCGGATTGAAGGCAAACGCTCTCCAGACGACCAGTCGCCAGCCTTAAGGCGTTGTTTGAGGGTGTCGTAAAAGCTATCGGGAAGCATGACGGGGCCACAGAACTGTTAGGAAAATGAGTCTAACAGTTGATGAAAAAACGTGTCGACTGTGTGCCCGCTCAGATCGTGCAAGTGTGAATATTCATCGTGCACATGGGGCAATTCACTGCTCGAAAACAAACGTTACAACATAGTACGGATATTAAGGCAATACGGTATGGAAACACTGTCCACGCTGGTTCATAGAACCCTCCGCCATTACGACCAGGAAGCCTTGCTTTACGTTAAAAACCTGGTCACTTCAGCCTTGCTGGAATGCTGCTCGGTCGAAGAACTTAAAGAGCTGCAACAAACCGACTCTGTTAACTACATTGCCGAAAAGTCCTACGAAGACCTACTAGTATTCTCACAAAAAGATCCAGCTGCGGGAGGCGACCCTTTATATATTGCAAAAAATTACACCTCATATGCAGCCGTTCTGCATTATCGAGTTGCACATTGGGTACATATGAACCACCGACCCAATGCCTGTCACTCTGCGGCACAGTCGCTCGCCGCAAGTATCTCCCGACGCGGAAAGATGCTGTCAGGCGCAGAAATCGATTTTCGTAGCCGCATAGGTTCCAGATTCGTGATTGATCACGGCGTAGGCACGGTGATCGGTGAAACGACTGTCATCGGTAATGACTGTTACATCCTCGGAGGGGTCATCCTGGGCGCTCGCGGTATCAGCAGCAACGGCGCAGTACCTCGCCATCCCAAAATCGGCAACCACTTACAAATAGGTGCTTTCGCCAATGTACTCGGCAACGTGAGCGTGGGTGATGGGGCGTTCATTGGCCCAGGCTGCGTTATTACCAGAGATGTTCCATCTGGCGCTCGAGTTCAGGTGAAGACATCGCTACAAGTACAACTACCAGAGTGAGCGGTATGGAAGACAACTTTGAAATGCTGCGCAGCACACAAAAATTGTATTACAACGATCAATACCTTATGTCATCAATCGTCAATATCGTTCGTATTCACTCTGGAGCGGTAGAACTCGACGCTACCGTCGCGTATCCGGAGGGTGGAGGTCAGGAGGCGGACTCCGGCACGATAGAATGTCCTGCGGGAACCCTGCGATTTGTAGGTGCAAAAAAACTCTACGGCACGCCTATCCACTTGCAGGGTTTCAAAGGCGGCAAACTGGGCGGGATTATTCTTCATGTTATCCACCCGGCCGACTTGCATTTACTGGACATCCTTGCTGAAGGCATGCGCGTCCGAATCAGGATAGATGCCTTGCGCAGAGAGCGTCTGACACTGGCACATAGCGCCAGTCACTTCCTCTATGCGGCAGCAACGGGCGTGCGTGAAGAGCTAAAACAATGGACCACCGGTTGCCATATCAAGGAAGACTCTGCCCGCTTTGATTTTTTGGTTGAAGACCCTTTCAGTGCCGACGAAATCCATACAATCGAATCGCAGGCAAACTATCTAATAAGCCTAAATCAGGCGATCGGACATAACGCCGTCCAAGGGTTCGAAGACGCACGCATGTGGAGTTACGAAGGTATTCAGATCCCGTGCGGCGGGACCCATCTGGACAGGCCGCAAAGGATCGGGAATTTAAAGATCCGCCGTAAGCGGTTGGGCAAAGGAAAAGAGCGCCTGATCTGTGAGTTTCCCGATGCTGTAATCGATACATCGCACTACCATGAGCGCGACTTATGACTTCCGGATTACCACGCAGGACCTATCTATACTTTGCCGCCCAGTCCATTAACCTCACGACTGCCGTGATGTCAGTGACTATGGCCGCAATTGTCGGTTCGATCCTCGCGCCAGCAATCACTCTTTCAACGGTTCCCTACGGTTTTCAGTTTCTGTTCTTATTGATGGCGACGTACCCTGCTTCGTGGCTGATGAGCCGCTTGGGCAGAAAAAGATGTTTTCTGCTGGGTACGATCCCGTTGGCGCTGTCCGGGGTGGTTGGCTATTGGGGAGTTCAGGAAAACAGTTTTTTCTTGTTGATCATCAGTCATTCCTCGCTAGGTGTTTACATAGCGTTTGCCAATTTCAACCGGTTCGCGGCAACTGACAACCTTGATCAGAAGCTCAAACCCAGAGCGCTGTCCTTGGTCGTAGCGGGAGGCGTAATCGCGGCGGTAGCGGGACCAGCGCTGACTGAGCGACTAAGGGATCTGAACGGCTTTCAAGCCTTCTCACTGTGTTACGCGGCTTTCATAGGCCTCGCGCTCATCTCGGCTGTAATAACGCTCTGCCTGCCCAGCGACCCTTCAACGCCTTACATAAGTCATAGGTCTGAAGCTGAAGAAAAGAATAAGCCCTTAGGCCGCGTAATAGTGATTGCCATGACCGTGGCAGCTTTAGGATACGGGATCATGAATGTGCTGATGATTCAGGCATCTATGCACATGAAGCATATGCACCACGAATTCTCGGACGTCAGGCTAGCCATCCAGTGGCATGTGATCGCCATGTTCGCCCCCTCATTCATAACTGGCGCGATCATTCAGAAGCTTGGCATCAAACTTACAATCTGCTCCGGGCTGGTAATGCTCACCCTCTGTGCGGCGATCAATATTGGTTCAGGCACCTACACAGCGATGACTCTCTCATTGATCATTCTAGGGCTGGGCTGGAACCTGACCTATGTCGGAGGAGGTGCGCTGCTTACAGAATCTCTGGCAAACAACCCGCACGCTTTTCTGGTTCAAGGAAAGAACGATTTGGCTATCGCCACCTGCGCAACGCTGGGGGCTTTTTCTCCCTCACTACTGCTTGTCTACGTCGGCTGGGACGGCACCAATTTTATTTGCATGGTGCTTTCCTTGGGATTGTTGGTCGTCACCTGCGCTTCGCTGAACAGCATCGCTGCAAAGGGTTCGCGTCCCAAGGAGTCGGGCCCATGAGCGGGCTGGTCAAAAGCGGTGATCGTATTTTTACCAAGATGGAGATGAATAATCCTGGCGGCAGTCACAAGTTCCGGGCAGCCGACTTCATTATTCGGATGGCATTGCGTCGCGGAGAAATTTTACCTGGCGTGACGACCGTCATTGAAAAGACGGGCGGGAATTTTGGCTTCGGGCTTATCGCAGCCTGCCATAAGCATGGCATTCCAATAGAACTGGCCGTGGGCTTGAGTTTCAGCGAGACCAAGCGAAACCTACTGGAGTGTTTCGGCGCAAAGTTGATCGGCAAGAGCATGCTGGCTGCGGGCTCTTCACCCAAAGAGGTCGTGAGCTTTCATCTGGAGCATCAGGCGGCTCTGGGAAAATCATATTTCTATACTGACCAGTTCGGAAATCATGCAGGTATTGACGCCCATCGTTATCAGACGGCACCAGAACTCGCACATCAGTTACGCGAAAGCCGTGCAGGCAAGAAACTGCTTTTCATCGGCTGCGCCGGAACCGGAGCCAGTTTTACCGGCATCACGCTCGGCTTGATGGATCAAGGATTCGACGTTTCGACGATAATGGTCGAACCCTCAGGATGTGATTCCAAAGGGGGGATCTTCTCGGAGCACCGTTTTGAGGGCATGGCAGTTGGCGTCCCGCCGCCTTTCATTGACTGGTCTTTAGTACACAACCGTAATCATGTGGAGTTAACCGAGATGTTAGAGGCTCAGCGTTGGTTCTACCTGCAGAATGGCACCTTCGTGGGTAATACCGCAGCCGCATGCCTGGCAGTGGCAAGACGTTTGGCTCATGTTGCCGAGTACGCGGACTGGTCGATAGTCACCATCGCTTACGACACAGGCCTTTGGTATCAAGACCTGCAGAATTCACTGAAAAGCTGATTGCTGTGTATTTTTTGATCAAGCCAACCCTCATCACAACATGCAAGTTGCTGATGGATGCGTTCTGTGTGAGGCAGCCTGTCGACATTTCGATTTGCCAGGCCGCCGGCGCCTGCCACAGTGAACTGTGAGGTTGTCGGCAAGCTTTGACATGAGCTTGTATCAGGGCAACTACTGATAAGTATCCACATCCTCAGCCGGATAAAACTCACCCTCTCTCCCCTCCAGCCGCTCACGCACGATTACCTCGACGCTGGCCACGGCAGCCTTGTCGTCCGGGTTCACCAACTGCAAGCACAGGCGGCGGGCATTTTGATCGTGGGTGCCTTCGCTGAGCATGTCGTGGGTGACGACCTGTTGGCCGCGCCACAGGCATAACTGGGTATGAGTACCGCCGAGCCAGATTTCGTTGATTGAATCAAGGTCGGTGGTCGCCAGTTGGTCCACGGTGATGGTCTTGTCCATTGCGATGCTCCTTTAAGTGAGTCGATACAGGTCTGACGCACAAGCGCAGCGGGTCGTTCCCGGTATCGACCAAGAGGTAAGCGACGAGCGGGTGCCTGTATGCGCCGCCATCACGGCCTCGAAGCAATCTCGTCCAGATGCTCAAGCAGATCCTGAGCGTCCTCGTACACCCTCAACGCTCCTGCCCGTTCCAGCTCACCAATGTCGTAGCCGCCGGAGAGCAGGCCGATGCCTGTTGCCTTGCAGCGTCGGGCGGCGAGCATGTCCCAGATGGCGTCGCCGATTACCAGACACTCGTCGATGGGCACCTTCATGTGTTTCGCGGCGGCCAGGAACAGGTCCGGGTCAGGCTTGCCGTAGTGGACGTCGTCGCGGGTGATGATGTTGATTTTGTCGGCTTCTAGTCCAAGCGCCTTGAGGTTGATCGTGGCCGTATCGACGCCGCCGCTGGTGGCTATGCACCATTGCAGGCCCTCTTGGGTGAGGGTTTCGAGAAGCTTGACGGCACCGGGCAGCGCGATGATTTGGCCCTGAAGCCGCTCGTAGGCACGGGCATGCTTTTCGCTGAGGCGCTCGGCCTGTTCCTTGCTGATGTCCAGGCCGGTTTCACGGGACAGGGATTTCAGCATCAGGCCGCCGCTCATGCCGATCTTGCGGTGGATGCGCCACATGGCGAGCGGGATGTCTTCCGAGTCGAGCGCTTCCTTCCAGGCCGCCACGTTTTGATAAACGCTGTCTGTCAGCGTCCCGTCCAGGTCGAATATGAATGAGGTCTGCGGGCGCATAGGAGTTCTCTTCTAAATAATGATCATGAACAGGGCAGCAGGCGTGCATCCCTGGCTCCTGACGCCTCGACGCCGAAAACGCCGACTCGTCGAGCGAGGTTCTGGATGCTGTGATGTACGAAAGGCAGGCGCGTCGCGTCGGATTTCTGAAGCTGCGACGCTGCACTCGGCCAACATCGACTCCTGATGTGACGGAACCCGACCCCATTGGTTCGTTTGCATTTATCCGCCATGACAGAGATGCGTGCGAAAACGGGTCAGCCTCACCCACCAAATGACGCGTACCGCAGGGGCAGCCCTGTGGTGAATTTGATCTGCTCCATTGCGAAGCTGGAGCTGACGTCGGTGATGCCGGGGATACTGATCAGTTGCTTGTACACCGCGTCGTACCCCGCAATGTCGGCAACGACAATGCGCAGCAGGTAGTCGGTGTCGCCCGCCATGCGATAGCACTCGACCACTTCGGGCAGATCGCCCACGGCAGTGTGGAATTGTTCAAGCCAGGCGGCGTTGTGCTGGTTGGTGCGGATGGCGGCGAAGACGCTGACGGAAACGTTGAGGCGCTGCGGATTGAGCAAGGCGACACGGCGGTCGATGATGCCGGTCTCTTCAAGTTTCTGAATGCGTCGCCAGCAGGCAGTGCTGCCCAGGCCGATGCGTTCGGCGATGTCCGCGACAGAGCGCGTGCAGTCAGTTTGCAGGCTGTCGAGGATGGCTCGGTCGAACTTGTCCATGTGGGGTCCTGTGGTTCGGGGGCGGGCTCTGTATCGGACGCGGAGCATCCTGGGCGGCGTTACCACGCAGAACGTGGGCATGCATCCGTGACGCTCCGCGTCACATGTGCGCCGCAGTACGACCGGTATTTACGCGCTAATTGGCATAAAACTAACCTCCGCCAATCGACTTGTAAAATTTTAATCACCAAAAATAGCTTAAAGCCGAATTATTTTTCACCTACAGCCAGTCAGTCCGTACAAATATCAAAAATTTTTCGCGTCGGCGTCGGTAATCTTTCAATCATCAACCTTGACCCGATAACCAAGCGAATTGCCCATGACCACGACTGCCCTTTATCTGGATTACGCCGCCACCACGCCTGTCGATGAGCAGGTCATTGAAGCGATGGTTGCCTGTATGGGGCGCGAAGGGCATTTCGGTAATCCGGCGTCCAGCGGGCATGGTTATGGTCAGGTGGCGCGGCAGGCCGTCGAGCAGGCGCGGCGTCAGGTGGCGGACGCCGTAGGCGCGCCTGCCGATACCGTGATCTGGACGTCAGGCGCGACCGAATCCAACAATCTGGCGATCAAAGGCATTGCGCACGACAGCACGGCGCAGCGCCGGCACATCATTACCAGCGCCATTGAACACAAGGCCGTGATCGATACGGTGAAAACCCTGGAGCGCCAAGGCTTTCCTGTGACTTGGCTGCAACCTGACGCCAATGGCCTGATCCAGCCGCAGGCCGTGCAGGCGGCGTTGCGTGAGGACACGCTGCTGGTGTCGTTGATGCTGGTGAACAACGAGCTGGGCACGCTGACGGATATCGCGAGCATCGGCACGCTGGTGCGTGAACATGGGGCACTGTTTCACGTAGACGCGGCGCAGGCAGTCGGCAAGGTCAACGTGGATCTGGCGAGCCTGGCAGTCGATCTGATGTCGTTCTCGGCTCACAAGGCGTACGGTCCGAAAGGTATCGGTGCGCTGTATGTAGGCCCGCGTGCGCATTCGTTGTTGCAGGCGCAGATCCACGGCGGTGGCCATGAGGGCGGGTTCCGCTCCGGTACGCTGGCGACGCATCAGATTGTCGGCATGGGCGAAGCCTTTGCGCTGGCGGTGGGCAAAGCCGATGCGGAAAACCGTCGTATTGCAGAATTGAGCAGTCACCTGCGTGAGGGGCTATTGGCCCTGCCCGACGTACAACTTAACGGCTGCCCCGACCATCGCATTCCGCACACTTTGAATCTGTGCATCACGCGCAGCGGATTCACCAGTGCGCAGCTGTCGCACGCCCTCGCGCTGTCTTCAACATCGGCCTGTAACTCGGCAAGCAATGCACCGTCCCACGTCCTGCTTGCCTTGGGGCTTGAAACCTACAAAGCACTGGCCAGCGTGCGCGTCAGCCTGGGTCGCTATACCACGCACGCCGATGTCGAACGCGCCATCGAGGTGTTCAGCAAGGCGCTCAGCGCGCCAGCTGCGTTCTGGTAATTCCAGCCTTCACCGCCAACAGCTCAACGTCTCGTCATAGGGGCGCTTGAGCTGCACAGCTTCAATTAGCCCGGCGAGACGCCCCCGCCCTCATCCGCCACGATATCCGGATCATCCGAATACACTTCGGGCTCATCATCTTCGTAAGCTTCGTCCTCTTGAGTGCGCTCCAGCACCTCGTCGCCGTGCGCCGGCCCTGCTCCTGGCCTGTTTGCATTCATATTCAGCACCGGATCGGCTTCGCGGTCGTACTGGCCTAGCTGCGGACTGGCAGGATCTTCCTTGGGCACTTCGTTTGTCAGGATGAAATCGGTTGTCATGTCGGCCACCTCTTTTGTCTTGCCAAAGAAAGTGGACGCGCCTGAGCGCTGAGGGTTCGATCCAAGTGACAAGCGCCGCTCAGCCGAGCGTTTCCGGGCCTTTGTAATCTTCATGATACAAAAAGACACAATTGGCACAGATCTTCCAAGTGGAACAGTCGTGCCATGAACCAGTGGCATGTGCTGCACAAAGGGGGTGCCCATACGCACCAACGTGCAGTTTTCGGACGCTGAGTCGTCCACTAACAGTGCAACGCCAGACCACAAGTCGTGTGCCTTGCCAGGAAAGGAGTCTATCCATGCCGCATCCAGCTCATGCCAGACCACCGCAACGCCTATCACGGCTTCAAATGGCTACGCTCGCAATGAGCTCGTCCGCTGTCATGGCTTCATGTTTGACCATACCGACGTACCCGTCCGACTGATCCAAAACACAACGCGTCAGCTTTGGTTGAATAACTGAACAACCTGGTTCTGCCTTATCGGTTAGGGCTGCGGAGTGCTGTGTGCCATCCATCAACTAATAACGGAAATTCTCGCCACCTCACGTATTGCTCGACCCTTTATTTCAGCCAACATCACTTAGCCACTCTACGATCCAGTGGTGAGCTTTATATTTAGATCGACCTGCAATCCTTTAACAACCGGAGCATCTTTTCGTGAACAAATAACAAACTAACGCACCAACTTGAATCGAACCATACAGTCTTGGTGCATGTGATTTTATGACCGACTGGTCATGTATTTTTCAATTCGTCTGACGACTCAGAGGGGTGTACTTCGCCCTCTAGATGGGTACAGACACTGTTCATTTGAAGGCCATTCCAACCGAAACAACCTTCAATCGAAAAAAAGGTACAGGAATGCGACATCCGCTCTGGAACGAGGCATGTAGGCATCACACCCGTCAGTTTTGGCACACGGGTTGCAAAGCCAGATTGTTATCAAGCATCAAGTTTGCTTGGCGTGGACACAACTAATAAGCAAGGATTTGCTATGCCATCGCCCTGAGTGAAGTCGCGACTTACCCAATCGAACCTGCGCCTCCCGCAGGCTCCGCGGTGTCGTGTGTTTAGCAGAATGTACAGGTCTCCATCATTCGAACATTCGCCAATGTTTGAACGGACTTTTATTGCCCTTCAACTACCCGAGGGAGCGTTAATGAATGATGCGGTAATAATGAAAGCGGTTCCTGCTCCACCGCCGGAGGAAAGTCCGACGGTGTGGCAGAGCATTCCCTTCAAGGCCAATACTTCGCGACCTGGCGGCCTGAAAAAATCGCACGTGTTCGTGTTGATCGCAGCGTCGGTACTTATTCACGGTGCCGTGTGGTGGTACATGCAAAATGCCGAGCCGCAAGTACCGGAAGTTCCGCCACAAGTTCCGGAAATGACCATTGAACTGACC
>NZ_RBTP01000016.1 GCF_003702045.1 Pseudomonas viridiflava | reverse complement strand
GAAGTACATGGACGGCTGGAATCCCCAGCAGACAATGTCGACGGTCTTATCGGCCTTGGCAATGGCATCGTAGACGGCCTTGAAGGCTTCTTCACCGTTGACCAGAGGGTGGTAGGTGGCTGGAGCCGGTACGAACTCGGCTTCGTCCACAAACCATTGCAGCACAATACGCGCGCTCATCTTGCAACTGGTGGCCACGGGCACGGTGATCGCGGACTGTTCGGGCTTGAACGACGAGGTCATGGGAGTTCCTTTCCTTCGATTCCATTTGAGGCAGCAGGATAACTGACACCTGTACTCATGTGTTGAAGCAGCAAGTCATTGCGTACCTGGATATCAATAGCTTGAAGCAGAAGCAATATCCGCTACAAATGCGCTGTCAGCTCATCACGATGTCGCTAACCGTTGCACGTCCTTTCTGAAAAGCCGGTAGGAATTAGGCTACAGCCTCACCCAAGAAGAGCGGTTATGACGACTGCCACTTTGACTGACATTGGAAGAAAGGTTCCACACCGCCAAAAACAATAACGGGTTCGGCGGTACATCGGTGAGTGACGCGACCTGAGAACCGTCGGCGAATGAACATGTAACCAAGGTGCTTACTCGCCCTGATGCTGCAATGGCTGTAGCCTTTCACTTCCGCACACGAGCCAAATGCCATCCGCAAAATGAATCAGCCCGACAAACATACGTCGGAAACACATCACCCTCACAGGGGTGTCGAACCCGTTTTCCATCCAGGCGATGAAAATGATCTCGACATGCCCTTCGGCGCTTTTTACCAGAGTCGCTACATCGGCTTCGCATCCATGATCGTCATGGCCATAGGCGCTGCCCTCGCGATTTTCTGTCTACAACTAGAGGGTGGTGGATTCATCTCGGAGAAAGTGCTTGCCGCTGCCGCGTTGCTGATCGCCAACCTTATTTCGACCCTACTCACCGCCATTTATTGGTACATCCGCAGAGGGCCAACATGGCTTACGTTGGTGCTTGGCATTCAGGTAGTTGTCGCGCTAATAACGTTGTTTTCGCCCTTCATTTAATTGGGTGGCAGTGGGTATCGGCATTCAAGCGCAGGTCCGCCACACCTCACTGTTCAAGCATCAAGGGCCGCAAAATAATAGCTGTTTCTGGCTCGGACTTCGTTGCAGATCCGGACGCGAGGGATTGGGGCTTTTCCGGCGTGGCTCTGTCCAGCGACACGGATTCAACGGCTGCCTGCGACTGACAAGCATCTTTTGCGCCCATGCCGCTTTCTTGCGACTCACTTCCTGACTTGCACCACCACTTTGCCCTTGGCCCTGCCCTGCTCCAGATACGCCAGCGCTTCGGCGGTCTGCTCGAACGGAAATGTTCGATCCAGAATCGGCTTGATGACGCCAGCTTCGATCAACCGGGTGATTTCCTGAAGTTGGGAGCCGCTGGCGCGCATGAACACGAAGCTGTATTCCACACCTTGCTTACGGGACTTTTTGCGGATGCCGTAACTCAACAGGCGCATGACCTGCTTGAACACCCAGTTCAGTTTCTGTTCTTCAGCGAGCGTCGGGGTGGGTGGGCCGGAAATGGAAATCAGATGGCCGCCTGGCTTCATCACCTTGAGCGACTTCTCAAGTTCATCCGTACCCAGGCTGTTCAACACCACGTCGTAGCCCTGAAGCAGCGTTTCGAAATGCTGGGTCTTGTAGTCGATCACCACATCGGCACCCAATGCCTTGACCCATTCCACATTGCCGGTGCTGGTCGTTGTGGCGACGAAAGCGCCCAAATGCTTGGCCAATTGAATGGCGACAGTACCGACACCACCGGAACCGGCGTGGATCAGTACGCGCTGGCCTTTTTTCAGCCTCGCGGTTTCCACCAGCACTTGCAAGGCGGTGAGCGCCACCAAAGGAACGGATGCGGCCTGGACCATGTTTAGGTGCGCCGGTTTGAGTGCCAGGCAATCCTCGCGTACGCAGATCAACTCGGCAAAGCTGCCGATGCGCTCTTGCTCGGGACGGGCATACACCTCGTCCCCCGGTTTGAAGCCTGTGACACGGGCGCCCACGGCAACCACGACGCCCGCCAGGTCATTACCGAGGACCAAGGGCAGCTTGTACGGCAGAATGGCCTTGAATTCACCGCTTCTGATCTTGAGGTCCAGCACATTGACGCCCGCAGCATGGACCTGGATCAATACGTCTTTCTCCCCGATACGCGGATCCGGCAACTCGCCGATGCGACCGACTTCCTTCTTTCCGTAACGGTCGATGATGAATGCTTTCATGGGTGTTTAATTCTCGTTGAATACAAAGGGCGTACGGCGGCATCAGTCGGCGCGCGGTTTGTCGCGGTGCTGAACGAACAAAAACGCCAGCGACAACAGCGTTTCCAACGCAACCGCCGCCAGAATCCCCAGATTCGCACGGCCCGAAATCAGTTCGAACACCCCCAGCGCAGCCAGCAGCAGACACGCCGTGACAAAGCCGCTCACCAGCGCCGACCGGACAGCCGATGGCGCTGCGTGTCTGGCCAGAAAGAACATCACCCCAAAGCCCATGTACAACGCAGCAGCGCGGCGACTGACCAGCCCTGTCTCACTGGAAAACCCTACGCCCCAGTTCGCCAGCATCTGCGCAGGCATGAACATCCAGGCAATCGCCAGTAGCCAAAACAAGACGGCACTTAAAACCGCGAGATGACGAAACTTCATGGTGTGTACTCATGCGTAGAGGGTGGGCGATGGGGGTACGGTCAAATCCGGCCAGTCGGTGGTCAGGAAACCGCTTGATAGCGCTGCGCAACTTCGGACTGGCGGATTTCACCGAGCAGTGCCTGACGTGCGGCTTGCAGCGCATCCCAGCGAGCATCGTCACGCAGCGGCGGGATGGTGATCGGTTCGCGGCGGTCAAAGCCCACCAGCGCCGCGTCGACCAGGTCATGCACTTCCATGATGTCCGGCAGGGTATTGATGTCGATACCGGCCCGCTCCCAGATTTCAGTACGGGTTGCGGCAGGCAATACCGCCTGCACGTAGACCCCTTTGTCCGCCAGCTCCAGGCTCATGCCTTGAGACAGGAAAACGACAAATGCCTTGGTCGCGCCATAGACCGTCATGCCGAATTCAGGTGCCAGCCCTACGACCGAAGCAATGTTGACGATCGCGCCCTCGCCTGCCTGCACCAGACGTGGCGCAATGGCGCTGGCCAGTCGAGTCAGAGCGGTGATGTTCAGGGTGATCAACTGATCGACGCTGTGGGTGGTCTGGTCAAGAAAGCCGCCCGTCTGGGCCGCGCCGGCGTTATTGATGAGCACGCCGATACGGGCATCGTCACTTAAACGCTTCTCAAGGACGGCCAGGTCTTCGTTGTGTGTCAGGTCAGCTTGCAGCACTTCCACCGCAACGCCATGTTCTTCGCGCAGACGTGCAGCGAGACTGTCGAGACGTGCTTTGTCGCGGGCCACCAGCACCAGATCGTGACCACGGCTGGCGAAACGCTCGGCGTAAACGGCGCCAATACCGGTGGATGCGCCGGTGACAAGAACAGAAGGAAGCGTAGTCATGTGAGTGCTCTCTCGCAGAAAGGATCATGAAGTGCCCAGGCAGTCTTGCTCAGGACCTGACTTAATGATGATGACCAGCATCTTAATCGTCAACAACTTTAATGATGGACAACATCAATGCTATAGTCCGCCCAATTGGATCGCATAAGCACAGAGGCATCTCATGAGGGTCACCAAAGCGCAGGCGCAAGCGAACCGCGCGCACATCGTTGAAACGGCGTCGGTGCAGTTTCGCGAACACGGTTATGACGGTGTGGGTGTAGCAGACCTGATGGCCGCCGCCGGTTTCACCCACGGCGGGTTCTACAAGCATTTCGGGTCCAAGGCGGACCTCATGGCCGAAGCGGCTGCCTGCAGCATGTCGAAAATCGTGGAGCAGTCGGCAGGCGTAAGCCCTGCCCGTTTCCTTGAGTACTATCTGAGCAGAGAACATCGCGACGATGTGGCGACTGGCTGCACGATGGCAGCACTGGGCGGTGATGCATCGCGTCAGTCGGATGAGGTCAGGAATGTGTTTGCCAATGGCATTGAGCAGTTGCTGACCACCCTCGCGCCCGAAGCCGACGCTCAATCAGAGAGCGATCGGACAGCTTCGCGAGCGGCGCTACTGGACATGCTGGCCCACGCCGTTGGCGCGGTGATGTTGTCGCGCGCCGTCCCAAACGACTCGACGCTGGCAGACGAGATTCTCGACGCCTGCCGGGGGACGATGCTCGCTCAGGCGGCCAAACTGTCTGAAGGTGGCCCGTCAGTAAACTGAGTCAACCTGTCGAGCACGCTCAGGTAGCACGAATTGCTCGTAGAACGCCTGTGAGGCCAGGTTCTTGTCCTTGGCCTCCAGCATGATGTCGAAACGGTCCAGAAACTTCAGCGCGTACTCGTTGGTCCAGCGGTTCCACATTTGTGCGCTGTGGGCATACAGCTCGCGCTTGGGGACGACCTTCAACAGCTCATCCATTTCCAGCTTCTGCTCGGCGCTGAATCCCAGTGCCTGCAAACGTTCCTGAGGTTGCGAGTAGTGCATGGTGGGCCTGACGCCGCGCCAACTGTCGATGACCCGCTGAACACGTACCGAATCCGGCGAGATGTAATCGTTCTCGTTGACCCAGCAATGATGAATGTCCAGCACCACAGGCGCCAGATCGGCCAGCCCGAGACAATCGTCGACGCCGTAGGTCCGCTCTTCGTTCTCGAAGGTGATGCAATTGCGCGCCACTTCGGACAACCGTGGCCAGAGTGCGCGAATGCCCTCGCCTCCCCGTGCGCCTGCGATGTGTACGTTGCATTTGAAATCCTGGAACCGCTGGCCGTAACCCATCATGCGGATCATGTCTGCGTGGTATTCGAATTCCGCCAGACTGTTTTCAACCACTGCCGGTTTGTCCGAGCCCAGCACGCAATATTGTCCCGGATGAAATGACAGCCGGATGTCTGAAGCTCTGGCCAGCTCGCCAATGGCCGCGAAACCCAGCTCGGTCTGCTGCTTGATGGCCGGTTCCTGATAAAACGCCGCGACTTTCGGATGGCTGTAGAACGGCAAAAGGTCGCTGCCCAGACGCACCATGCGTAGGGTCGGCGGCAACGCAGCCACATATGCCAGCAAACGCAATTGCGCGGCCAGATTATGGGTAATCACTTCAAGGAGCCGGTCGCGGGCGACCTGCGGCGCGACGCTGTCCATCCAGCGCAACGTGGTGGTGCGCGGGTTGAGTGCGCCTTCGATGATCTTTAACTGACTGGCCGACATGTCACGCTCGGGGTGCCGATACATGCATGCGAAACCGATTCGGGGATGAGTCATGGAACGTCCTGGTGCTGATGATGGCTACAGTGTCGGTGTAGACAGCGCTCGGCCCAGGTCATCCCATGCGTTTACCCCCTTCCCCGGCGCGACGTCGCCTCAGGCTGAAAACAGCCTGCTCAGGCACGCCAGTTTTTTCTTGTACGACTTGCGCGCCTGCAAGGCTTCTTCCAGCGTCACTGCAATGAAGCGCGCATGCTGATTGGGCTGCATCTGGCCGATCAGGTCGAGGTCGGCGCTGATCACGGTGCCAATCATCGCGTAGCCGCCGCCGGACACCGCATCGCGGTGCAGCACGATGGGCTCAAGCCCGGCCGGGACCTGGATCGAGCCGATCGGGTAGCAACTGTCGACGATATTCGACGGATCCGATCCCGCACCGAACGGCTGCTCGCGGGGCTGGAACGTCAGCGCCTTGCCACCCTTGAAGCGATAGCCGATCCGGTCCGCCTCAGAACCGACGGTCCAGGAATCCGAGAAGAAGCTGGTGGCGGCGTACTCGGTCAGGCGTTCGTAATACAGCCCTGGGACTACGCGCAGATACACCTCGCCCCCCAGAGACTGACGCAACGCCATCGGCAGGCTGGCGCCAGCACGACCTTTTCCGCTGGGCACACCGAGGGGCAATTGGTCATCGACGGCCAGACGCCGCCCTTCAAAACCGCCCAGGGCGCCCAGGGTATAAGTCGAGCGACTGCCCAGCACCAATGGCACGTCGATGCCGCCTGCTACGGCCAGATAAGCGCGAGCCCCGTCCTTCGGGAAGTCAAAGCGCAACACCTGACCTGCTGTCACCTCGAACGCGGTGTCGTGGTGCATGTCTTTGCCATCGACCCTCGGCGTCATGTGCGCGCCACATACAGCTACCAATGCATCGCACTGAAATTCCAGCTCCGGTCCCACCAGGGTGCATTCAAGACCGGCAGCGCCCGGTGGGTTGCCGACCAGTTGGTTGGCGGCGCTCAGTGCATATTGGTCGAGCGCTCCGGACGGCGGGATGCCCAGGTGGTAATAACCTTCGCGGCCAAGGTCCTGAACCGATGTGGCCAGGCCCGGCTTGAGCACCTTGATCATGCCAGCACCTCCTGCAATGAAGCCGGATAACCGGCAGGATCAGCCAGAAAACGGTCCAGTGAGAACTCCACTGGCCGGATACGCAGATCGAAATGCCCTGCGTCCACATCAGCCACTGCCTGGTCATAGGCTTGGCGGTCGATGGGTTTGAACTGGACGATATCGCCCGGCCTGAAAAACACCATGTGCTCTTTCAGGTAGGTCAGTTGCTGTTGCGGATCGTAGATCGGGGCCGGCGTGACGCCGAACATTTGATAGCCACCGGCGCCACGCACCGAATAGATACAGCCAAAGCAGCCGCCGTGACCCAGGGTCAGCTTGGGCGTGTCGGTGCGTGGACGCAGGTACTTGGGAACCTGCAACTGGCGCTCGCGCTCGACCATCTGGAACATGAAGGGTAAACCGGCGACGAAGCCCACCATCGAAACGAACCAGGGCGCACCGCTGTGAGCGGCGATGAACGCGTCGACATCGGCCAGGTTATTGATCCGCGCCGCGTACTCCAGGTCCGTTGAATTCGGGTCCTGATGGCGGTCACGAAAGCGCATCAGCGTTTCATGGGTCCAGGGGTCGTTGTAGAGCACCGGAATTTCGATGATGCGGGTCTGCAGTGTGCGCTCAGCGACCGCACCGGCTTCTGCTTCTCTGACGGCTTCAAGCAAGGCGTGGGGCGCAATCCGGTCCGGGTCGAAGCGGATCTGGAACGAGGCGTTGGCCAGGCAAACGTCCAGCACGCCATCCAGTTCCAATCGTTCAACGGCGCGGGTCACCGCCATGCCTTTGAAAAAGGCCTCCAGCGACATGCTTTCGCTGACTTCGGCAAACAGGTGCTCATCGGCACCGAAACTGTAGCGAATCGGAGCATTCATACCCTGCTCCCGATATGGCATCCGGCCTGATTGGCGTGGTAATCGACCATGTCTGTCCCTCTTGGAATAGTTGGAGAACGGCAGGCAATCGACAGCAAATGCACTCGGGTCTCTGCGTACCCGATATGCGTCCAGGTTCAGTTGGGCGCTTTGACCTCTATACCCGCGTTGTCCAGCGCGCTGCGCGTGGCTTCGGCCAGATCCAGTGCGCCGGGAGTGTCGCTGTGCAGGCAGATGGAGTCGAATTCGATCGCCATATCTTCATCTTCGACCGTGCGCACCACGCCTTCCTGACAGGCACGCAGCACCCTGGCTGCGACTTTCCCGGGGTCGTAAGCCTGAACGTTTCGTGTGAAGACAATCGAGCCGCTGAGGTCGTAGGCCCGGTCGGCATAGAACTCACGAATGACCGGCTGCCCCAGTTCCTGTGCAACCTTGCAGATAACCGAACCCGGCATGCAATACAACAGCAGTTCCGGCTCGACGCGTTGCAGGTTCTCGACCAGCAGGCGAGCGGCTTCTTCGTCACGGGCCAAGTGCATGTAGAGCGCGCCGTGGGGCTTGAAATGTTGCAGCTTGACGCCCTGAGCACGTGCAATTTCACGCAGCGCCCCGAGCTGATACAGCATGTCGTCGACCAGTTCCTGAGCCGGTGCCTGAATGTGGCGGCGACCAAAGCCTACGAGGTCGTGAAACCCTGGATGCGCGCCGACCGCAACGCCCAGGCGCTTGGCTTGTTCGACCGTGCGGCGCATCGTGCCGGGGTCGCCCGCGTGAAAGCCGGTGGCAACGTTGGCCGAGCTGATGAACCTCATGAGTTCGGCATCCACACCGTCGCCAATGGTCCAGGCACCGAAGCTTTCACCCATGTCCGAATTGAAATCGACTCTGCGCATGTCGCACCCTCCTGACAGGTGATCTGAATTGCGATGTCACCCGGACAACGTTAGATTCGCACCAACCCCTTGGGTAGATCTATTAACAGATAACCCATTATCTATAAATCAGATAGCCCGACCGACGGATAAGCCATGTCCCTGACCCTTCGCCAGATTCGCTATTTCGTCGCTACCGCAGAGATCGGGCAGATATCACAGGCTGCGATTCACCTGAACATTTCGCAATCTGCGGTGACCACGGCGATCAAGGAGCTGGAACACATTGTGGGCAGCCTGTTGTTTCAACGCTCGGCCCAAGGCATGACCCTGACCGATGCAGGACGGCACTTTCTCAACCGCGCCTACGTGATACTGCGTAGCGTCGACGATGCCCTGAACAGCCCGTTACCTGATGTGCGAGCCAGCGGGGTGTTGCGACTGGCCGCCAGCTACACCGTCATTGGCTACTTCCTGCCCCACCATCTCCAGCGGCTGGAGCATTGGCACCCGGACGTCTCGATCCAGGTGCATGAACAGGAGCGCCAGTCCATTGAACAGGGGTTGCTGGAGGGTTGCTTCGACATGGCGGTGGTGCTCACGGAAAACATCACCCACCCGGATATTGTGTCGGAAACGCTGTTCAACTCGGAGCGACGCCTGTGGCTGCCCAGCCATCATCCGCTGTGCCAGCGCGATGTCGTCAGCCTCGCCGACGTCGCCAAAGAGCCGTACATCCTGCTGACCGTCGATGAAGCCGAACAGAGCGCCATGCGCTACTGGCAAATGGCGCACCAGACACCCAACGTGCGGGTCCGCACCAGTTCGGTCGAGGCGGTGCGCAGCATGGTCGCCAATGGCAGCGGCGTGGCGATCCTTTCGGACCTGGTACACCGTCCTTGGTCGCTGGAAGGCAAACGCATCGAAACCATGACTCTGACCGACAAGGTCACTGCGATGAGTGTGGGCCTTGCCTGGCATCGTGAACGCCACTTCAGCCCCGCGATGCAGGCGTTTCGTCAGTATTTCCACGATGCTTTTCTGGCCCCGCAACAACTGTCGGCGCGTCGTTAAGGTCGCTCACGTATTCTGAGCGGCGCATGTTCGGCGAGCAGTTCGGCGACCCAGTCGATGAACGCCCGAACCTTGACGCTGACATTCCGATTGGGCGGAAACGCCACGTACATCGGCATCGAATCCATTTGCCAGTCTTCGAACAGCCTCACCAGACCACCGCTGGCCAAGTGAGGCCTGGCCATGTAATCAGGAAGCCAGAGGACGCCCATGCCCGCAAGTCCGGCAGCCAGATAGGCATTGCCATCGTCCACTGCCAGTACGTAACGGCCGTGAACATGCAGGCTCTCTTCGCCACGGCGCATGGCATACGGCAACGCCTTGCCAGTACGCGCCCACAGATAGCCGACGATACGGTGATGCGAGTTCTCAAGGTCCTGCGGATGGGCTGGCGTTCCCATTCGCTGCACATAACCAGGAGTGGCGTAAACGCCCAGCAGCAGATCCCCGACCCGTCGCGCGATCAGGGACTGATCGGTGATTTCGCCGCCGCGTAATACACAGTCCACGTTCTCGCGCACCAGATCGACGACGCGGTCGCTGGCGCCCATGTCGATCTGGATGTCAGGGTAACGCGCATGGAAGTCAGGCAACGCCGGCATCAGCAAGAGGCTGGCAAACGGGCTGGGCACATCGACCCGCAATCTGCCTCGGGGCAACGCGGCCGCACCAGACAGGCTGGTTTCGGCGTCGTCCATATCGGCCAGCAACCTGACCACACGCTCGTAATACACCGCACCGTCAGCGGTCACGTTGACCTTGCGGGTGGTGCGGTTGAGCAACTTGACCCGCAAACGTGCCTCCAACTGTTGCACCAGTTGCGTCACACTGGTCTTGCTCATGTGCAGAGTGCCTGCGGCCTTGGTGAAACTGCCGGTTTCCACCACTCGTGCAAACGCCTGCATCGCATCGAACCGATCCATCTTCGCTCCGTGTCCACGCCGGATTGTTTGCGATCAGCAAACAGTGATACCTACAGTTGCGCGTTTATCCGGTCAGCACAAGCACCTAAAGTCGATCCATCGTTAACGACCGGTCATTGCGACCTTCCGATGGAGACAACCATGACACAGCGAGACGTAGTATTTCCGGCAGGCCGCCAGGCCCTTTACGAACGCAACCGCTATTCGCCAGCGGTGCGCACCAACGGTCTTCTGTTTGTTTCAGGCCAGGTCGGTAGCCGCGAAGACGGCTCACCCGAACCAGACCTGGAAAAACAGGTTCAGCTCGCCTTTCGCAACCTGAATGCAATTCTGCAGGCAGCCGGTTGCACATTCGATGATGTACAAGACGTCACACTGTTCATCGTCAATCCGGACACCAGGTTCGAGTACATCTGGAACACCGTCGTGCCGCAGTTCTGGGGACAGGCGCCCTACCCGACCGTCACCGCGGTTGGCGTCACCTGGCTTTACGGTTTTGAGTTTGAAATCAAGGTCATTGCGAGATTGCCCGAGGGCCAATAAGAGCTATCAACGGCTGGCCTAGCGCTGGCCGCCTTTTCGATAGCCACGAATCGGCACGACACGGTGGTGGTCGTCAGGCACCGACGGATCCTCGAAACGGCTGAAAAACTCGCCGGATATCACGTCATCCAGGAACTGTTTCTGATCGTCCGTCGCACGCTGCACGGGTGAGTGTCCGCTGGCTTCAGCCCCGCTCAGCAAGACGGCCCGGCGCTCGATTGCCACAGTGATGAACGCCCTTCTTTCTTCATCCGACAGGGCCGTCAGGTGATCACACTGCCCCTCCAGCATCCGGACAGCCAGATCCTGCTCAAGCTGATCCTCTTCCGCGAACATCAGATGCCAGATGAAATCGAAGGAAAGTTCGGCGAGGGTGCGCATGGTCAGGCAATCGTGGCTTATAGAACGGTGAGCGTCGCGGTTCGGCACGGTTTGGTCAAGCTATAAAAAAGTATGACAAACGACATCATCACACCGTTTCAAAATCGTTGATCTGCGTCAATATTCAGTAGCGTTTTACACACTTTCATCTTGCTATTGGGCTGCTTCGGACGGGAACTTCGGACGGGAGGCGTCTCGCTACGAGCCACCTGTCAGCCAGGCGCAGGTGCTTACTCATGAAACGCAGGATTCTCGATCAGCAGCGCCATGCCCTGCCCACCTCCAACGCACGCCGCAGCAATGCCATAGCGTAGATTCCGGTCGCGCAACTGGCGAGCCAGGGTCATGACCAGCCGCAGGCCGGTCGCGGCCAACGGATGCCCTAGACCAAGTGAGCCGCCTCGCACATTCAATCGCTCAATGTCGAGTTCGAGCGTCCGGGCAACCGCCAACACTTGGGCTGCCTGCGCTTCGTTGATTTCGACGCGTCCGATCTCCTCCAGGCTCAACCCGCTGCGCTGTAACAGCAGCTGGATGGCCGGAGCTGGACCGATGCCCATGCATTCGGGCGCAACCCCCACCACCGAGCTGGCCAACAGATGCGCCAGCACCGGACGGCCCGCTTCCGATGCCTTGCCCACCAGCGCCGCCGCAGCGCCGTCGACCACTGCACAGCTGTTGCCAGCGGTCTGCACGCCGTTGGCATGGATGGCGCGTAGCCGCGACAGCGCCGCCAATTGGGTGGGACGGGGATGGCTGTCTTGCGACACGCTGTCCACGCCACGCGGCAGCTGGATCGTTCTGGGCTGATACCCGTGCAGCTCAAACTGCTCTCGCGTCACGGCCACGATTTCCGGAGCGAGCCACCCCGAGGCCTGAGCCTGCAGCACGCGTTGATGACTCAGTAAGGCGTAACTGTCCGCCTCTTCACGGCTCAACCCATGCTCACGGGCGAGATGATCGGCAGTGGCAATCATGTCCATGTCCGGGGCCGGGTCGTACAGCGCTTCCCAGAGAAAGTCCTTGAACTGCACACCGGCACCCAGACGAAATCCGTCGCGATGGGTATACGCTGCAATGGGGTTGCGCGACATCGATTCAGCCGCCACGCACAACGCCAATTGCCCGCCTGATTCCACATGCCGGGCCGCCTGACGAAGCAGCTCAAAGCCAGTGGCGCAAATACGCTGCACGCCAAGCGCAGGAACGCTGTACGCCACGCCGCTGTACAGACCGATGTGCCTGGGCAGTAGATAAGCGTCGAAACTGGCCTGCGCCATTGAGCCGGCCAGCACGGTGTCGACATTGGCAGCATCGACCCCGGCACGCGACACCACTTCCCGGCCTACCTTGATCCCCAGGTCGATAGGCGATACCTGCGCCAGTGCGCCGCCAAGATCGACCCACGGCGTGCGCACTGACTCGATGATGGCGACGTCATTGAACGCCGAGTACTGCCCATTCATTTCAAGGGACCGGCACGGATGACGTCCGGGTTCTCGCCGCGATAAAGCGCCTCGACTGTCGCTGCGCGCCATTGCAGAACGGCGCGCTGGTTGATCGAGCCCTTGTCGGTGATTTCACCTCGGTCAATCGACGCGGGCTCCGTGAGCAAAACGATCCACTCCAGGCGACTGGCATTACCGCTGGCATTACGATTCAGGCGAGCCAGCCAGTCCGTAAACCATTGGCGCACCGGGGCGCTGGCCAAGACCTCAGCATCGCTGGCGTCGGCCTTCAGCCCTGCCAGTTGCCGACAGTCATGCACCCGCGGGAAAACCAGCGCGCCCAGGCATTCGCGATCCGGCGCAGCGATCACCACGTCCTGTACATAGGGCGAACCATCCAGCACCGCACGATTGCGCATCGGGCCGACGCTGACGAACACGCCGGACGACAGCTTGAAGTCTTCAGCCAGTCGGCCATCGAACATCAAACCCAGCTCAGGCGCTGCAGGGTCAGCGAGCTTGATCGCATCACCGGAGCAATAGAACCCGTCTTCATCGAACACCTCGGCGGTCTGCTGCGGCGAGCGCCAGTAGCCTGGCATGATGTGCGGTCCTCGAAACCGACCTTCCAGCTTGCCGTCCACCGGCACCAGGCGCACTTCGCAGCCCGGTGCAGGCAGGCCGATGTAACCGGCCATCGACAATGGCCCAGTGGTGAAGGTGCAGGAAGGCGCGGCTTCGGTCATGCCCAGCCCGGCCATCATGCGGATACGCTCGCCACAGTGCTGCTCGGCCACGCGGTCAAGCCGGTCCCAAATGCTTTGCGAGAGGCCGGCCGCGGCGAAGAAGAACAGCTTCATGCGTGTGAAAAATCGGGCCCGCAGATCGGCGTCCTGTTCCAGCGCGTTGACCAGTTCCTCCCAACCTTTGGGCACGGTGAGGTAGGCCGTGGGCGAGATCTCCTTGAGGTTACGCAGGGTTTCGGCAAAGCCCTGGGCGGTGGGCTTGCCGTTATCCAGATAAAACGTTCCGCCGTTGTACAGCACGATCCCCACGTTATGGCTGCCACCAAAGGTGTGGTTCCACGGCAGCCAGTCCACCAGCACTGGCGGCTCTTCCCCGAACACCGGAAAGGTCTGCAACAGCATCTGCTGGTTGGCACACAGCATGCGCTGGGTTGTGACCACCGCCTTGGGTAGCTTGGTAGAGCCGGAGGTAAACAGGAATTTGGCGATGGTGTCCGGCCCGGTTGAGTCGAACGCGGCCTCGGCCTCGGCACCGCCAGGCTGTTCGAGCAGCGTGTCGAAACGAATCTGGCGGCGGCCATCGAGTTGGCCGCGCACCGTCATGATCGGCGTGTCGGCGGGAATCACCGCATCAATGGCGCGCTGGAAAGGTGCAGCGTCACTGACAAACACCAGACCCGGCTGCAGCACTTCGCAGACATGGCGCAGCTTGGCAAAATCCTGGGACAGCACCGAATAGGCTGGTGATACCGGGCAGTAAGGAATACCGGCGTACATGGCACCCAGTGCGATCTGCAGATGTTCGATATCGTTGCCTGAGAGCAGCGCGAGGGGCTTTTCGGCCGACAGATCGTACTTGAGCAGGCCTTGTGCGATGGCGCGCACGCTGTCCAGCATGTCGGCGTAACTGACGGTGCGCCAACCGCCCAGGTTATCGCGGGCGGCCAGAAAGGTCTGTTGCGGGCGAACCTCGGCCCAATGCACAAGCCGCTCGAGCAACCGTCTCGGCAATTCGGCCAGCGGCTCCAGTGCGCGCATGTGAAGGATGCCCTTTTCCTCGCGCACTTCAACGGCGGGATGGCCAATGCTCACCTGGCGGTAGCGAGGCGGTTTGATTTCGGGGTGCGGCGTTGAGGATTCTGGTTCGGAACTCACGAGCGTCTCTCCGTCAAGGCACGCGGCCACCGAACCGCACACGGCGGTTCGTGATGAGCGTGGCAGCGGCTGGCTGCGGCCTTGTTATTGTTATGACTGGCTTGTCACCGCAGCGCCCTGACTGAGGACGACCGGGTGGACGTGAACAGCGTCAGATCGGGTAATGCCGTGGACCGTTCTGCAACGTCACCCAGCGCAACTGGGTGAAGTGCTCAATTGATGTCTTGCCACCAAAACTGCCATAACCACTGGACTTGACCCCGCCAAACGGCATCTGCGCTTCGTCCTGAACGGTGGGCCCGTTGATGTGACAAATGCCCGACTCGACTCGCTGTGCCAATGCCAGCGCGCGGCTGGTATCACGGCTGAAGATGGCCGCCGAGAGGCCGAACTCTGAATCGTTGGCCAGGCGCAGCAGTTCCTCGTCGCCGTCGCCCCGAATCAATACCGCGACAGGCCCGAAGGACTCTTCGCGATACAGGCGCATGCTGTCGGTCACCCCGTCCAGCAAGGTGGGTTGCAGAATGCTGCCTTGCAGTTGCCCGCCTGCGATCAGCGTCGCGCCCAGATCGAGCGCGTCATCGATCAACGCCTTGATCCGCGTTCCCGCGCCGACATCCACCAGCGAACCCAGTACCGACGTGCTGTCGTCGGGATTGCCTGCACGCAGCGTTTCGATCTTGGCCGCCAGTTTGGCAACGAACACATCCGCCACTTTCCGATCAACGATCAGACGCTCTGTGGACAGGCAGATCTGGCCCTGATTGAAATAGGCCCCGAAAGCCGCTGCTTCGACCGCAGCGTCCAGATCGGCGTCATCGAGCACCAAAAAGGGTGCCTTACCGCCCAGTTCCAGCAATGCAGGTTTCAGATGGCGAGCCGAGAGCTCACCAACGATGCGCCCCACGTGAGTGGAGCCGGTGAAATTGACCCGACGTACGGCGGGATTGGCAATCAGCCGCTCGACAATCGCCGGAGCATCGGCCGGTGCGTTACTGATTACATTGACCACGCCATCGCCCAACCCGGCATCCTGCAACACCTGGCCGATCAGGCGATGCACGGCGGGGCTCAGTTCTGACGCCTTGAGCACCACCGTATTGCCGCACGCCAGCGGCATGGCGATGGCACGTGTGGCCAGAATCACGGGCGCGTTCCAGGGCGCAATGCCCAGTACCACGCCGCACGGCTGGCGCAGAGCCATAGCGAAATTGCCGGGTACATTGGAAGGAATGATCTCGCCGGTGATCTGAGTGGTCATCGACGCCGCTTCGCGCAGCATGTTGGCCGCCAACTGCACATTGAAGCCGTACCAATTGGCCATCGCCCCGGTTTCGCCAGCAGCAGCAATAAATTCGGCCATACGCGCCTGCAACTGCTCGGCCGCCTGCATCAGACGCGCACGGCGCTCACCCGGCGCCATCGCAGCCCAGGCGGGAAACGCCGCCTGAGCTGCGGCAACCGCCGCGTCTGCGTCTTCAAGGGTTGCTGCGGCGACACGGGACACGACTTCGCCCGTCACCGGATTGCGACGTTCAAACGTACGTCCATCGCGCGCGGGGCACGACTGGCCGCCAATCAACAGGGGCACGTCCAGCATGGTGATTCCTCTTTAGTTATCTTTGTCGGGAATACAGCTCAGCGTTCATACACAGTAACGGTGTCAGGCCATCCGGCATAGCCAGCCATGCCGGTGGTGAGTCAACGCTTGTAGGCCTGCAGCCCCGGCTTGATGCTCTTGTCGTCCAGGAACTGCTTCATCCCCTGCTCCCGCCCGCCTTCCTTGTCCAGCAGACGCGATTGATCAAGCTTGGCGTAGAGGTAATCCTCATTCTGCTCCCAGGTCAGCTCGCGGCAACGCTTGAAGCCGTGCTTGGCGGCGCGCAGCACAACCGGATTCTTTTCCAGCAGGTTGAGGGCCAGATCGATGGTCACCTGACGCAGTTGCGCCAATGGCACGCTTTCGTTGACGAGCCCCATTTCCGCCGCCTTACGGCCATCGAAGGTCTTGCCGGTCATGATGTAGTACAGCGACTGACGGTGGCCTACGGTGTCGGCCATCGCTTTGCTCACCAGGTTGCCCGGCGGAATGCCCCAGTTGATTTCCGAAAGACCGAAGGTTGCTTCGTCGGCGCAAATGGCCAGATCACACGCGACCAATGGGCTGAAACCGCCACCGAAACACCAGCCATTGACCATCGCGATGGTCGGTTTGGCGTACATGCGCAGCAGTTTCCATTGCCACTGGGACGCTTCGCGGCGGATTTTCTCTTGAAGGATTTCCGGGCCTGCATCCACTTCGCGGAAATACTCCTTGAGGTCCATGCCGGCCGTCCAGGCTTCACCGGCACCGGTCAAGACCAGCACGCCCGCCTCAGGGTCCTGTTCGAGTGTTTCCAGCACATCGACCATCTCCCGGTTCAGCGTCGGGCTCATCGCGTTGCGCTTTTCCGGGCGGTTGAGAATCACCCAGGCGATGCCTTGCTCGATCTCGACCTTTACCGTTGACCAGCGGCCTTCGTAAGTGCTCATGGCAGTGCTCTCTTGTTATTGACTGGAAGATGAGCCAAACCTAAACCGCAAAACTAGTTATGTCAATTAACTGTTATTAATATTAATTAACATTTTTAGCACTCCATTCGGATATGCTGGTCACATTCCTGAATGCCGATAGCCTTCATTCGAGAACACCGGCACACTGCCATGCCTTCACCTTACCCATCACCCTAAAGGACTGGATTTTTCAATGGCCAAGCCATCCGACATCGCCACCCTCTGCCCAACTCAGGCACAGGCTACCGACGCGTCGCTGCCCATGGACTCCGCACTGGACGATCTGATTGGTTACGCCATGCGTCGGGCACAACTCAAACTGTTTCAAAATCTCATCGCACGCCTGTCGACCCATGATCTGCGTCCCGCACAATTTTCGGCGCTGGCGATCATTGAGAAGAACCCTGGCCTCATGCAGGCGGATCTGGCCAAGGCCTTGGCCATCGAGCCACCACAGGTGGTGCCGCTGCTGAACAAACTGGAAAGCCGTGCACTGGCAGTCCGCCTGCGGTGCAAACCGGACAAACGGTCGTACGGGATTTTCCTCAGCAAGACCGGCGAAACCCTGCTCAAAGAGCTGAAACAGATCGCTGCTGAAAGCGACCTGGATTCCACGTCAGCCTTGAACGGCCAGGAACGCGAGGAGTTGCTGCGCCTGTTGAAGAAGGTCTATCAAGCCTGATGCGCACGCGTCGACGACTCGCCTGAATCGTCGGCGCTGTTTCGATCACCAGAGTGGCACCGCGTACTGGACCACGAAGCGGGTCTGGTTTTCATCGCGAAACGCAGCACTGGCCGGAAAATCGTTGCGGTAGATCGACTTTCTCGCCAGCAGGCTGATGTTCTTCAAAGGTCCGCTCTGGATCACATAGCCCAGCTCCATCTGGAACTCACGCTCTGTGCGATCGTCCGCGTTCAAGGCGGCTAACTCGATGTTGTCGCCACGCACGTAACGAAGGCGGCTGCGCAAGCCGACGATGCCCACGGCAGTAAAATCGTAATCGTAGATGGCTTGCCAGGTGTGTTCCTTGGCGTTGAGAAAGTCCGAACTCATGGTCAATTCACTCAACCCCATCAATTCGGTGCCAGACAAGTAAGGCGTCGCCGTGTCGCCACTGGAATGCATGTAGCCCAGACTCACGCTGTGACCACCCCACTTGTAGCCCACCAGCGCCGACAGGTTCTGGTTATCGACTTCGCCCGCCTTGGCCCTGCCCGTGTCCTGGCTGAAGAAGCTGCGCAGATCCGTGGTCAGCAGACCATTGCCCAACGGCAGTTGATGGAGCAAGGCCAGCGTGTTTTGAGTGTACAGATCGTCCACTTCGGCATGGTAAGCGCGCAGGCTGAGATGCGTGTTCACCTGATAATCGCCACCGGCGTATGCCATATGCGAGGCGGTGGCGGCACCGTTGAAGCGCCTGTTGGGCGAGGCGATGGCAAGCGCCTGATAGTCGGTTGAATCACGCTTGTTCACCCGGTCGATGTACCCCGCGTTGAACGTCAGGCCGTCCAGTTCCTTTGAGGAAAGCGTGGTGCCCCGAAAGGTCTGCGGCAGCAGACGGGATGGACTGGCAAACGCGAAGGGCAGAAAGATCGAAACATCGCCGGTTTTGATCGTGGTCTGGCTGAAACGCATCTTGCCGGTCAGCGCCAGTCGTGAATAGTCATCGGCCGCCCGACCGGTGCTGGCCGATACCGGAAGCAGCTCGGTGCCGCTTCGGTCTGGCGCAGAGTCGAGCTTTACACCGACCAACCCCCGCGCATCCAGACCGAAGCCCAGCTTGCCGGGGGTGAAACCGGACTCCACGTTCATCATGAAGCCCTGTGCCCATTCTCGGGCGGCGGTCTTGGCACCGTCGTCCTTGTAGTCGCGGTCCAGATAATAGTTACGCAACGTCAAGGTGCCGTGGCTATCGTCCCGCAGCCCCTCGGCCAGCAGTGGCGTCGGCACCAGACTGATGCCCAACAGCCCCAGCGCGACATTGCGTGTTGCCCCGAAACACGGTGAAGCAGGTCCCGCCCTCTCGGCATCCCTGGAAAGTGTTGGCATGTTCGATGTCCACTTATTGTTGTTGTTTTTTGACGTCGGCCGTTCGCTTCAAGCAGAGGCCGCAGCACAGAATTGAGATATCTGACGATGAACGTCAATCCAGAATGGCCGATAATCGAACGTTAAATCAGTTAACTACTTTACGATCACATGGATAACAGGAACGTAATTCTTTGTATTTAAACGTTTAAATCGATAATTTCAGCCACATCCGTTCACGCATTCTATTTTTAGTTATTTTTGTTACCTTAATCCTCACTGATGCACTGCGGCCCAAGGTGCAGGCGTCAGGCTGCTGACCACAACAAAAACAACAGTGAGGCTTGCCATGAATAACTCGTTGCGTCGTTCGACGCTGACCATCGTCTTGTGTTTTATCGTTGCGCTCATCGAAGGCTTCGACTTGCAGGCCGCGGGCACTGCCGCTGCGGGCCTGCGCAAGACCTTTGCCCTGGACCCGAAGATGATGGGATGGGTGTTCAGCGCCGGCATCATCGGCTTGCTGCCGGGCGCTTTTTTCGGTGGCTGGATTGCCGACCGAATCGGCCGCAAGAAAATCCTGGTCAGCGCCGTGCTGCTGTTTGGCGTGTTCTCCCTGGCAACCGCTTACGTCGAAACCTTTTACGGACTGTTGACGGTGCGTTTCATGACCGGGTTGGGCCTGGGTGCCGCCCTGCCCAACCTCATTGCACTGTGCGCCGAAGCGGTGGGCGAGCGTCATCGTGGGGTCGCGATCAGCGTGATGTATTCCGGCGTCCCGCTGGGTGGAGCGCTGGCGGCGGTGGTGGCGATGTTCACAAGTGAGCATTGGCAGACCACGTTCATCATCGGCGGTCTGGCCCCCTTGGTCGTCGTGCCGTTGATGATAACGCTGCTGCCCGAATCCAATGCGTTTCGCCGACAGACCGCGACAGCGCAGGTGCGTCATTCCACAGCCGATGCGCTGTTTAGTGAAGGCCGGGGGCGCACGACGCTGGCGTTGTGGCTGGGCTACTTTTTCACCCTGACCGTGATGTACATGCTGCTCAACTGGCTGCCATCGCTATTGATCGCACAGGGTTTCAGTAAACCTCAGGCCGGGATGGTGCAAATGCTGTTCAACATCGGCGGCGCACTGGGATCGTTGCTGGGTGGCGTACTGCTGGATCGTTGTGACGGCGTCAAAGTCGTGCTGTTCGTGTACGCAGGTTTGCTCGCAGCGCTGGCCGGCGTCGGCTTATCGGTCGGGATAGTGCCGATGGCAATCGCCGGATTCGCCGCCGGTGTATTCGTCATGGCCGCGCAGTTGGTGCTGTATGCGCTGGCCCCGCCGTCGTACCCGACTGCAGTACGGGCAACCGGCGTCGGCGCTGCCGTTGCAATCGGCCGATTGGGTTCCGTCGCAGGCCCGCTGGCGGCGGGTCAACTGCTGGGGGCTGGAGCTGGCACGGCGGGTGTGCTGCTGGCGACATCTCCGGGGCTGGTGATTGCCGCGCTTGCAGCGATGACCGTGCTGTCCCGCTCGGCAGGCGTTGCAAAGGTCAAGACGGCAACCTGATGGCCGACGCCGACAGTTGCTATACCGCCTACAAAACCGCATTACCGGCACGCCGCCTCCCACAAAGGGCGCTTATTCAACAGATGACGTGTCGTCTGGATCAAAACCGGCTGATGATCATACCCATCGCTCTGCGTGGGCACGCTCCCCCTCCCCTGACACTCCACGTATCAACTGGCGCTGGCTCTCGATCCCGAGAGCCAGGCGCTGGGCGTAAGGTCACCGTTGTAACCTTACGCCGCAATCGTCGGCGCTCCCGCTAGCGTGTTGGAAAAGCGCGCTCTGCCAACACAGCCCCCCTACAACTTATGCAGGAAATTCAGCACCACCTTGTTCCCTTCCGTTCGGTTTTCAGCGCCTTGTTCGAAGTAGCTGTTGACCGTCAACACGTTTTCCTTGTTGAACGCGTACAGGAATCCCGGCCCGATGGCCCAGACTTTTTCCTTACGTCCACTGACGTCATGCCCGTCCACTTGGGTGTCGGTGAACTGCTTGAGCCAGTAGCCATTCAGGCCCACTGACAACTGCTCGCTGACGGCGTATTGCAATGTCAGGTTGGCGTGCAATGCCTGGCCGGCCTGAGTATCGGAGGCGTTGCCAAAGCCCGCCTGCGGGTCGTCGTTCTTACCGTTCCACAAGTACATGAAGCGTCCGCTGGCCGACCACTTGGGTGAAAACCAGTAGGTTGCGGCGTAGTACGGGTTGAAAGACCAGAAATTGCTTCCGGGGTTGATCGAACGATTGCGGTCATACGAGCCCACTGGAATGGCAATGTCTGCCTCGACACGCTGGGTCAACAGCGGACTTCCATCGGCATTCGATATCGTGGGCAGTTGCAGAAACGGACCTATGATCAAATCCCCAAACCCTGCCCGTGAACTGAGGGCCGAGTTGCCAAGGCCGTCATCCACATCAACGTGAGCCAGAGAGGTGTTGATGGCCGTGATGCCCGGCATTGCGCCGTTGGCCAACGGGGGGGCGACGTAAATGAGCTGGGTGGTCAGCGCCAGCACTTCGACTTCCTGTTTGGGCAACTGAAGTTTGTCGCCATTGACGTCGTTGAAGCGATCGGCCTTGGCGAAGTTCATGTACTCCTCCAGATACCAGCCAGGCCCTGCGGGCGCGGGAGAGCCGTCATAGAAACTGGTATTGCCCAGGTTAAGGCCGGGCAAGTCGTAAGCGTGGGCGTTAATGGAAAGGCCGACCAATGATGCGGCCACGACGGTACGCAAGACAGACTTCTGCATCTTGAAATTCCTTTGGCTTTTTATTGTTGTTCTTTCAAAGCCCCGACCTCACGGCTGTGTGATCGGGGTGTATCAACCGAGTCCGTTCAAACGTAAGTAGCTGCCAGCCCTCCATCGACCGGCAAGTTGACACCGTTGATCCAGCGCGAAGCGTCGGAGCACAGGAATGCGATCACTTCGGCAACTTCGTCCGCCTGCGCGGGGCGCGTCATTCGAGCGCCGTCACTGGCGACGCGCGCCTCGCCCAGCATGCTGACGAAATCACCCAGAATGGGCGTGAACACCGGGCCCGGCGCCACGCAGTTGATGCGTATCGACTGATCACGAAACAGCGCCTGGGATTGCTGGAATGTCCAGACAATCAGCGCTTCCTTGAAGTATTGGTAGCAGGTGTCCTGCGCAACCGGATTGGCTGCCAGCCACTCCAGCCCCTCGTGATAGCCGTCCGTCGCGGACAGGGCCTTGTGCAACTCAAGACGCTCAGGCCATTGCGCGCCAAGAACGGAAGCCACATTGACGATGCTCCCTGCGGGGGCGATCCGAGGTATCACACGCTGGGTGAGGTGACGCAACCCCAGATAATTGACCCTGGCTACCATCTCGGTCGGCGCAGTGCCGGGCACGCCGGCAATATTGCACAACGCGTCGATCTGCCTGGGCAGTTGTTCGACCAGCGCATTGATGCTGTCGGGATCCCCCAGATCGGCCTTGAAAAAGCGGTTCACGGTCAGTTGCGGTTCATGACGATCGACGCCAATGACGGTGGCACCTTGAAAGCGCGCCAGTCTCGCCAATTCGGCACCGATGCCGGAAGAAACACCGGTGACCACCACGGTCTTGTTATTCAGGTTCATAGTCGTGCGCTCTTCTTATTGTGGGTTGACGCCTGCATTGTTCAGCGTGTCGGTATTCACGTTACCGGTACTCAGAACGGATAAACCGGGGGCTGGTTCTTGACCGTGACCCACTGCCACTGCGAGTACTCATCCCAGTCGGACGGGCTGCCTACGCTACCACCATTGCCCGAGGCGCCGCGCCCGCTGAATGAGTTGATGCATTCATCGGCCACGGTTTGATCGTTGATGTGCAGCAAACCGCAGTTGAGACGGTCGCCGATGGCCATCGCGCGCCCCACGTCTGGCGAGATGACTGCCGCTGCCAAGCCGTATTCGCTGCGATTGGCCAGCTCGATCGCCTCTTCATCCGTGGCGAATGTCGCGATCACTGCGACCGGCCCGAACACTTCTTCCTCAAAGACCCGCATGCCGGGTTTCACGTTACTCAGTACGGTGGGGCGATAAAACAGGCCGTCGTACTCACCCCCGGTTTCAAGCTGCGCGCCAGCCTCGATACTTTCGCTGACCAGCGCATGCACATGCTGCACCTGACGCGCGTTAATGAGCGGCCCCAGTGCCGCTTCGCCGCGCGCCGCATTACCGACAGTCAGTGCGCGCGCCTTGTCGGCCAGCTTGCGCGTCAATGCAGGCGCAATGGACTCATGCACCAGAATCAGCCCCGTGGCCATGCAGATCTGCCCTTGATGCAGCCAGGCTCCGAACGCTGCGTTGCTGGCGGCCAGGTCCAGATCGGCATCTTCAAGGATGATCAGCGGGTTTTTGCCGCCCAGCTCCAGCGACACCTTCTTGAGGTTGCGCCCTGCGGTCTCCCCCACCTTGCGCCCTGCTGCGGTGGAACCGGTGAAGGTGATCATGTGCACATTGCGATCACTGCACAGTGCTTCACCCGCGTCCGCAGCGCCGGGCAGTACGTGCAGCAGACCTTTGGGCAAACCGGCTTGTTCGAACAGGCGGGCGATCAGAAAGCCGCCGCTGACCGGGGTCTGTGGATCGGGCTTGAGTACCACCGCGTTGCCCGCCGCCAATGCTGGAGCGACCGTGCGCAGCGACAGCACCAGTGGAAAGTTGAACGGTGAAATCATGCCGATCACGCCATGCGGCACGCGCCGCGCATAGGACATTCGCCCCGCTGCACTGGGTAGCATGACGCCGTGGCCGTGGGCCTGGGACAGCATACCGGCGGCCTGTCGCAGCAGCACGATGGCTTCACGCACCTCGTGCTCGCCTTTGTGCAGGCTGCCACCGGTTTCCCGAGCGACGTACAACGACAACTCGTCGAACGAGCAGACTGCCACGTCGGCGGCCAACAGAAAGATTTCCGCCTTCTCACGAGGCCCCATTGCGGCCCATGCGGGTTGGGCCAGCGATGCTTCGCGACAGGCTACGGCGATGTCGGCGGGGTTCGCCATTGCGGCATGCATCAGCAGCTCACCGGTGGCCGGCTCGATGACAGCGCGCAAGGGGGCTGATGAAGGTATCCAGTTGCCATTGAAAATGCAGTTGGCAACGACTGCGGGCTGCAACAGAGAAACAGGCTCAGACACTGACATAGTGAAACTCCGGCTTTTATGGTTGTAATCGCTGCGCCCTGGACGGGTTCGCATGCGCCGTACTCACTCCAGAGCAAGCGCTGTGCCGTGTCTGCCATCATGCTGTCATGTTTTTTCGAAACCGCTCTGCCTCGGGCATCATCGGCCTGTTCTTTCAGTGATCCCGATCACATCCGAATGAATGCATAGTATGGCGGGCTTGTTCATTTGATTAAGTTATGTTTAATAACTATCTCATCGCTTCATCATTTCGATCACTGCTGGCCCGGGGCATAACAATGACCAATCCTCATCGCCACGTTCATGAACACGCACCTGCAACAGAACGCTTCGCCCCCAGAGGCGACAGCGCTCAATCGAACGCCAGCCAGTCCCCCACGGCCGAAGAACTGACGGGATGCCTGTTCTTTTCGCCCGATGACGGCCGTATCTGGCTCAACGATCAGCGCATGCTCCTGCTGCACAGCTCGTCTTTCGGCACCCTGCGCCGCGAAATAATCGAACGTCTGGGCCTTGAGCAGGCACGCGGCATGTTCACCCGCGCCGGTTACCTGTCCGGCGCACGCGATGCCAGGCTGATCCGCGAACGCTGGCCGCATGCCGATGCCACGGCCGTTTTCCGTGCCGGTACACACCTGCACACGCTGGAGGGCATGGCCAAGGTCGAGCCGCTGCATTTCAAGTTCGATGCCGAGTCCGGGTTTTACGAGGGCGAATTCCTCTGGCATCACTCCTGCGAAGCCGATGAGCACCTCGCCTCCTACGGTGTCGGTCAGGACCCGGTGTGCTGGACGGAAGTCGGCTATGCCATCGGTTTCGTCAGCGGCCTGTTCGGCCAACTGGTGATCTTTCGCGAGGTGGAGTGCCGCGGCATGGGGCACGGTGCGTGCCGGGTGGTTGGTAAAACGGCCGAGCAGTGGGGCGATGTCGAGCGTGACCTTGGCTACCTGAGTGTCGTTTCGCCTACCGCTCCCCTCCATCAGCCGCCAGCATCAACTGCCCCCTATCAGCCTGGCACGCCTGCCGGGACAGAGCACCCGCTGATTGGTGCCAGTGCAGCGTTCAATGCTGCAAGCCAGGCGCTTCAGCGCGTCGCGATGACCCCGGCCACGGTTCTGATCAGTGGCGAATCCGGCGTGGGTAAAGAGATGTTTGCGCGTCAGTTGCATCAGCTCAGTCGTCACCGGGACGGGCCTTTCGTGGCCCTCAACTGCGCGGCCATCCCGGACAATCTGATCGAAGCCGAGCTGTTCGGCGTCGAACGCGGTGCTTACACAGGCGCCACCCATTCACGTCCCGGGCGCTTCGAACGCGCCAACGGCGGCACCCTGTTTCTCGATGAGATCACCTGCCTGAGCCTGGCCGGACAGAGCAAGCTGTTGCGCGCCCTCCAGGAACGGGAAATAGAACGCGTAGGCGGCGGGCATGGCATCAAGGTCAATGTCCGGGTCGTTGCGGCGACCAACATCGATTTGCGCGAGGCCGTGGCGCGGGGTGATTTTCGTGAAGACCTGTTCTATCGTCTGAACGTCTACCCGATCGCCCTGCCCCCGCTTCGCCAGCGTAGGGATGACGTGCCACTGTTGATCAACGCGTTTCTCAAGCGGTTTTGTGCCGACTATGAGCGAACCCCGGCGGGGTTGACGATGCGCGCCTTGAAAACCCTGTTGCGCTATGACTTTCCGGGCAACGTGCGCGAACTGCAAAACCTGATCGAGCGCGGCCTGATTGCCAGCGAAGACGGCCAGCCTATCGACCTGATGCACATCTTCCGTAATGAGCCGCTGCCAGAGGAGTCGTATTCGCTGAATCATCAGGGAGCTTTGTCGCTGGGCTCGCAGGCTGAACAAACGCCCGTGCCTACGCTGCTGGACACGCTGAGTCAGGCTGAGGGGTTTTCCATCGACGACCTTGAACAGCGTCTGATCAATGAGGCCATAGGCAAAAGTCAGGGCAACCTGGCCGCTGCGTCACGACTGTTGGGGCTCAGCCGTGCGCAGTTTGCCTACAGACTCAAAAAGCATCGAGGGGAGTGAAGACAGGCGCGAGACGTCGCAGGTCACTGCGAAATCTCGCTAGATGCTCTGTGGGAGCAGACTGGAAGGTGTTCCGTTTACCCGCAAAACAGCGTTTCAGCAACTGAAGGTTCAGGGGCTGAAGCGCAGCATTCGCGGACAAGTCCGCTCCCATCAATGCCTGTATCAAATCATCGGCAAGGTGCTCACAACCCGCAACGCCAGGCCTTCATAAGCATCCAGCGTGATGGTGAATTCACCCTGCTCGGTGAGATCGCCTTCCACACGCTCGTTGATGATGTCCACCACCGGCCCCGGTGCGATGTCGGGCAGGTGAAGGGTCTCGACAATGGTTTCGGCGCTGAAGTTGAGCGCAGTGATCTGCGTCCCCTTACCCGCTGGAAGCTCATGCACCATCACCAACAGCCCAGGATGCTCTACATCGGGAATCAGAATCTGGCGACTGGCAGCGATGTCGTAAGCGCGACGCACCGCCAGGATCTTCTTCAACTGCGATGCGAAGGAGTCGGGACGTTTCAACTGGCTCACGAGGCTGCCATACAGCGATCTCGCACGCGGCATGCCGCCTTCGGACAGCTCGGCGTCCGGGTCGAGGTCGGCCAGGTCGTAGGCGCCGCGATGCACCCAGCGGGTGTCTCCGTCTTCCATCAAATGCTGAACCTGCTCGGCCGGCAGGGTCAACGCCCCCACCAGGTCCCAGCCAGACAAGGCAAACACACCGGGCTGCATCGCGTTGTACATCACCAACAGCAAGTGAATGTGCTGGATCTGCTGGATGTCGGCGTCAGTGATCAGGCTCAGGTCACGAATGCCCAGCGCCGCAGTGATGATGCTCGCGGTGGTGCAGGACACGCCGTTGGTGACGAATTTCAGGTTGTACGGCGCATGCTCGCCCGTCAGCCGCTCGTACATCTCTTCACGAATGTGCTCGCGAAGAATGTTGCCGGGGAAGGTTTGCCCTTGATAGAGGTAGGTGTCGTGGGCATGCAGTGTCCAGAAATGCACCAGCTCCAGCGTCAGCTCGTCATGGTTTTGCAGCGCATGAATCAGCGACGCAGGGTCGATACCGAACGCGTGGACCTGACGCAGCATCAGGCGCAGGAACTCCGTCGTGCCGGTCAGCAGCGCATGCTGGTAGGCCGGTCGCGTGATGAAGTCGTAGGACAGGTCAGCGCCGCCATTGCCCATTGACGCGATATCGTCCAGCGTCAGGTTCAACTCCTGGAAACTGAAACCGCCCGCTTTGCGAATTGCGCCGGCCAGCAGTTGGTTGCCGGTGATCGACAGGGGATGACCTTCCGACCAGGCCGCACCTTCGGCACGACGCTCGACGCCCAGGAACCCGTTGGCATCCAGCCGCAGCACGCGCGCACCGGACACATCGATCGCGTGCAGCGCGTCACCAATGATCATTTGCTGCGCGGCAAAACTGGGGTCCAGCCAGTTCAGAGAAGGCTGACCTTCCTTGAAATAATGCAGGTACACCCAGCGCCGGGCCTTGCCATCGACGCCTTGCACCACATCGGTGGCACTCCAGTCGGTTTCCTTGACGCCGGGCTCGAAGAAAATCACCCGTTGCAACTGACCCACGATGTAGTGCTTGTCGCGCAGTTGGTCAACGACATCGGGCGTCAGGTTGACCGCATCGCGGCCCACAGGCACGTCAGGCAACAGTTGCCAGTCTTCCTCGCGAATCTCGACCATGTGGTAAAGGCCCGGGTAATCCTCGTACGCCATCTCGGCAAGCCTGAAGTCGGCGCCCTTACCGGTGTGCGACGGGATCACGTCGTCAATGATTACCGCGTTGTGAGCCGCCGCAATGCGCGTCAAGCTCAACAGCTGGCCGTCAGTGCCCAAATCGGGGTCGATGCCGAAGCTGATACGGTCGAAATTGCCATCGATACTTGGGGTGCGGGTACGGCCCTGCAAACCGCCAGACAGCTTGAGCGGTCCGTTGTGGATGCCTTGAATACCGATTTCCGACAGCGCATGCCACAGCGTCTCATCGCCCAACGCCTCAAGCACCGAACAGCCTTCACGTGTGACGATCGACGCCGGGTACGCGGTGAACCAGACCGAGGAAATGGCCGACGCGTCCCTCGGACGAGCCTGTGCGAACGGCCGCTGCCAAAGCCTGCCCTGCCCTGAATAGGTCTTGGCGCGTTGCCGCGCAGCGTTCAGCATCGATTGCTCGACCAGCCAGTCCACGTACTGCTTGTCCGGTATCGTCATAGCGTCCAGTTATCCTCTCGAATCGGCGGCGTTGGACGCTTGCGAACAAGCGCCCCGAATGTATTACCTATGGGTATGAGCCCTGTTAGAGCGATTCGTTGCATCGCAAGAAGCCTCTATCTCTCTGATACAGGCTATCGCGCACCAAACAGAGAGTCCGAGGCAAGCGACGTGCTCGCAAAGAGATCAGCCCAAACGCTGCACAGGCGGCGGTTGTAAAAGACATTCGCGAGCAAGCTAGCGCCCACCTAACCTGAACTGTCCAGGCCCTATGCGTGCTCAATACCGCTGAGCACCCGGCACACGCGGCTTCTTCAAGGCCTGGATCACCGCATTGGCGGCATTGGACAGCAGCGAGGTCGGTCGGGCGACGACGCTGATGTGCCTCATGATCGTCACGGGCAACGGAATCTGCTCGAATTCCCGCAAACGGCCACGCAGCAATGCGCTGGGCAGGATGGAAATGCAGTGCTGCTTGCCAATCAGCTCAAGCAGCGTTTCAAGGCACGAAAGCTCGCCGCGGTGGCTGAGCCGTACTTGAGCGGAGGCCAGCTGTTGATGCAGCCGGTCCACGCCAGGATGCCGCCAGGCCACGTAACGTGAGGTCTGCGAGAGTTCAAGAAACGTGCGCGGCGCAGCCTGGGAGCCCTTGGCGGTCACCAACACATAGTGATCGGACCAGTGATGATGCTCCAGGTAATGCTCACTCAACACCGTGCTGGGCAAAATCAGGATATCCGCGGTTTCCTTTATAAGGGGTTCGAGCGAGGGATGCTGTTCGCTGCCATGCAGCACATTGAGATGGATATCCGGGTAATGACGGGCAAGAAAATCCAGCGCTGTGCCTAAGCTGGTTTCCTGAATGTGGGTGTGATAGTGGAGGGTTACGCTGCCACTTACCCCATTTTTTTTAGTTGTTCAAGCGTCGCCATGATGCCGCTCAGGGTCTGTGAAATCACCTTGCCATCCGGCGTCAGCGTGCACCCGGAACGACTGCGGATAAACAGACGCTTTTCGAAGAAGTCTTCAACTTCCTTGATGGCGTAGCTGATGTTCGACTGACTGCAGCCCAGAATGGCCGCAGCTTCCGAGAACGAACCGTGCTGAGCAACGGTTTGAACGATTTTGAAGAAATGGGTTTTCATCTGTCCTGCACTCTGGATAGGGCGATAGTAGGTGCATCTGTCGCTGACGGGAGAGAGTCGAAAATGAAAGAACCCCCGAGAACCGGCCCTTGTGCACACGTATCGGCAGCACGAAGAGATCGGTCAGTCGGGGGTACATGCAACCGCTTGAATTTCTGGGAAGAGCCATGCCTACATGCGTCAGTGCGCATGCCTTGATGGCAGAACCCCAGACAAGGCAGAAAGTCTGTCAGTCACTCTGGGTATCAGGTCCGATGTTTCCTGAAAGCGTGGCAAATCACGGTGGGCGCAGGGCCTGAATCAGTCGTTCTCGGTCCAGTCGAAATCCAGTTGCAGCGCAGTACGCTCGGCCAGTTCACGGCTGTGCAGACGCTCGACCAAGTGCAGGCTCATGTCAATGCCCGCCGAAATGCCCGCCGAGGTCACGAACGAACCTTCGTCCACCCAGCGCAGGGTGCTCAGCACGTCGACCGCGGGGAACATCTCCTTGAGATCGGCAATGTCTTCCCAATGCGTGGTGACCTGCTTGCCGGCCAGCTTGCCGGTCTTGGCGAGCATGAACGCGCCGGTACACACCGCCGCAACCACGCGCCCCGGCTCAGACTGATCGCTGATCCAGCGAATGACATCGGTTTTTTCCAGTTCGGCGTTGACCACGCCACCGGGCACGATCAGGCAGTCCATCGCCGGGTGATCGTTGATCGAGAAATCCGGATCGACCTTCAAACCTGCCCGTGCGCGAACCGGGGCAGTGCTGCGGCCGACGGTGAAGACATTGAACAACTGCTTGTCGTTACGGCTGTTGCGCGCATGCATACGGGTGGCGGTGGTGAACACTTCGTAGGGGCCCGCGAAGTCGAGAACTTCGACGTCGTCGTATACGTAGATACCAATATTGAGGGACACGAAATGGCTCCTGGGTCCAATTGCCGGACCACATGCAAGGTTAAGGATTCACCTGAGTGACAGCGTGCAGGTTACCCAGTAGCATCAGCACGAACCACTGTCCGAAATGCCAATATCCGGTAACATCGCGCCATGAAAAATCATCTCGTCGTCGCCCTGATCTATAACCAGCTCTGCACGTTCGAATTTGGCTGTACGGTCGAGGTGTTCGCCTTGAAACGGCCCGAGCTGGGTGTGGCCTGGTATGAATTCGCGACGTTCCCGGTAGATGACGGCCCGATTACCGCCGCAGGTGGAATTACCATCGTGCCGACACCCGGCGAAGTGCTGCTGGAAAACGCCGACACCATTATCGTGCCTGGCTGGCGCGGGGTTGAATCCCAAGTGCCTCAGCGTCTGATCGAGCAGCTTCAGGCCGCTCATGCCCGCGGGGCGCGCATCTGTTCGATCTGCACCGGCGCGTTCGTGCTGGCGGCTGCCGGACTGCTCGATGGGCACAAGGTCACCACTCATTGGCGTTACACCGATCTGCTGGCCACCATGTACCCGGGCCTGACCATCCAGCCCAACGAGCTTTATGTCGATCAGGGCACCATCGTCACGGCGGCCGGTTCTGCGGCCGGGCTGGACATGATGCTGCACTTGGTCCGCAACGACCACGGCTCACGCGTCGCCAACATGGTGGCACAGCGCATGGTGATTCCTCCCCATCGCGAAGGGGGCCAGTCGCAGTACGCCTCCCGGCAACTGGTGTCGGCCAGCGACGGGCCGATTTCAAACCTGATGGACTGGATTCGCAGCGACCTTAACCGGCCGCACACGATCAAGGAAATGGCCGCTCGCGCCGCCGTCAGCACCCGCACCCTGCACCGCAGTTTCATGGAAAGCACGGGGCTCACGCCTTACGACTGGTTGCTGGGCGAGCGCGTGGCGTATGCCAAGGAATTGCTGGAATCGTCGAAGTTGCGTTTGAATGAGGTGGTGGACAGGACCGGCTTCGGCTCCGAAGAGTCGTTCAGACGGCACTTCCGCAATCTGGTGGGGGTCAGCCCGAGCAGCTATCGCAAGCAGTTCGCGCGGGTTTGATTGCGATTGAGCGCTTGCAGCAGGCACAGACTGTGGAAGGCAACTTGCCGGCGATGACGTCAGGCCAACCACTGCCATGTGGCCTGTGAAACCCGAATCGCCAGCAAGCCGCCGCCCACAAGTTACCCCTGTCAACTTTTCTCCACGCCTGGAGCGTCCGCCTTTCAGGACCGATAAACCGCGCCTACCAACGCATCCGCGAACCCGCCCCAAGCGCCCGCCACAGCGGTATTGGTCAGTACGACCAGGCTGGTGTCCGAGACCGGATCGACCCAGTAATGACTGCCATACACACCACACCATGACCAGGTGCCCACGCCCTGCCGGTGTCCGGCGGCCACTGGGTCGGCGAGGATCACCGGCCCCAGTCCGAACGTCCAGCCAGCGCCCCTGCTCTTGAGCGCCACCTTGCCGATGGCATTGCCCAGTAACGCCGCCGTACCTATGGAAGACAACAGCGGCGCACCGCCCAACCGCAGGCATTCCAGCAGTTTCAGATAATCATCCGCCGTACCCAGCATGCCTGCGCCGCCCGACTCATAGGCCTGCGCATCATAGACCCGGCCAGACGAAACCCTGGCCACGCCGCTGTCGAGCATCAGGCGGTCGTCGTCACCGATACGGTCGGGAAAAACGGCACCGTCCTTGTAGGCACGTGCCAAGCGACCCCGATCGTGCCTGAACGACGTCGACTCCATGCCCAACGGTTTCGTCACCTGCTCGGCAATGACCTGCGACAACGTAACACCCGTGCTCTGCTCGATCACCGCACCCAACACATCGGTGGCCAGTGAATACGCCCAGGCAGTGCCCGGCTCGAACAGCAAAGGCAGGCTTGCCAGTCGGCTCAGGTTTTCGTGCAGATCAAAGGCCACACGGTTCAGACCGTCCGACACACCCGCCCGCTGATACGCATTGCCGCACGGTTGTTCGAAGCCATAACTCAGGCCCGCGCTGTGCGACAGCAGATGACGCAGGGTAATCACAGGCTCGCGGCCATCACCCAAGCGAGGCCGAAAGGCGGGCAACCAGTCCGTCACCGGCGCCTCCAGGCTCAGTACCTGTTGTTCGCAGAGCCGCAGCACCGTCACCGACGTGAGCAACTTGGTCAGCGACGCCAAACGAAAACGTGTTTCGCGCGTTACACAGACGCGCCGTTCACGGTCAGCCCAGCCCCGCGCGCTGGCGTACCGCAGAGTTCCCGACTGCGCCACGAGCAACACACCGCCGACGATCCGCCCCGAATCGACCCAGCCTTGCCACACCTCGGCCAGACGGTAAGCCACCCGTTCGTCCACCTGCGTCATGGATCACTGCCCCTTCACCGCCCGGCTGAAAATCCCGGCATACACCTCAGCCGAATGACGAATGGGATTGGTGTGCGAACAACCGTCGGCGAACGCCATCTGCCCGACGCGATCCGCCTCACGATCGTCGATACCGATGGCGGCCAGCGTGTGCGGAATACCGATCTGCTCACGCAAGCTCAGCACCCACTCCATCACGCCGCTGAAGCCGGGTGTGGGCAACCGCAGGTAAACCGCCAGATCGTCCATTTGCGGCAGCAGCGCCGCGCGGTTAGCCTCCAGCACATAGGGCAGCAGAATCGCGTTGAGCAAACCATGATGCTGGTCGTACAGCGCACCCAGACTTTGCGCAATCGCATGCACGCCGCCCAGCCCCCGCTGAAATGCCGCCGCGCCCAGGCTGGACGCCACCAACATCTGCTGGCGCGCCTCCAGGTCCCGTCCGTCCGCGACGACGCGAGGCAAGTGGGCCTTGATCATCTGCATCCCTTTGACCGAAACCGCTTCGGCCATCGGGTGCCAGACCGGCGAACACCAGGATTCCATGCAATGGGTCAAGGCATCGGCACCGGTCGCAGCGGTCAGGTGAGTCGGCAGGCCCAGTGTCAGGTTGGCGTCCAGAATCGCGATACGCGGCATCATGCGGGCGTGCAGGATGGTGCGTTTGACCTGCGCCTGCTCGTCCGTGATCACCGACGCCCTGCCCACTTCCGAGCCCGTCCCCGCCGTAGTGGGCAACGCGATGACCGGGGCGATGCCCGAGGCATTGGCGCGCAGGTGATTGTGGCCGATGTCTTCGAAGTCCCACAGCGGCCGGGTCTGCCCCGCCATCAGGGCCACCGCCTTGGCAGCGTCCAGCGCCGAACCGCCGCCGAACGCGATCACCCCGTCGTGATCGCCTGCCTTATAGGCTTCCAGCCCGTCAGCCACATTGGTGCCGGTCGGGTTGCCCTTGACCCGGTCGAACAGGTCGCAATGGCCCAACTGCTTCCGGCAATCGTCTACCGCGCTGCGGATCATGTCGGTGCTGCCCAGAAATTGATCGGTGATCAGCAGCGGGCGTTTGATACCGGTCACCCGGCAGGCATCAGCCAGTTCGGCAGCGCGTCCGGCACCAGCGCGAATGGAGGTAGGGTAATGCCAGTCATTGTTGTGCATGCTCATGCTCCCTGGATCAGTTGATCAAACCGGCGGGCAACAAACCGATCAGCAGACGGATACCGAAAGCGATCATGAAAAACCCGGTCACGATGTCGATGGCCTTCTTCATTCGCTGATAACGGACCTGCACCGCAGGGATCGAGAACAGCGTGGCCAGCAGCACGAACCAGGAAACCGCCAGAACGGCGATGATCGATACGCCGGCCGTGCGGACCCACATCGGCATGCCGGGCGTCGTGACGGTGGTGAACACGCTGGTGTAAAACGCCAGTGCCTTGGAGTTGGTCAGGTTGGTGAACAGGCCGAAGCGATAGGCTCGCGTCAAACTGCCGATGCCCAACGCACCAATGTCACGGGGTTTGGGCTGACTGCCCGCACTGCGCAAGCTCTTGGTGCCCAGCCACGTCAAGTACGCGCCGCCGAGCAGTTGCAGCGCCGGTTGCAGCCACGGCAGCTGCTGGAAAATCAGGCCCAGACCGGTGGCGGCCAGTAATGCCCAGAGGATGCTGCCGGAGGCTACACCCAGTCCGGCGCAGATGCCTTGTTGCCGGGACTGGCTGAAAGACAGTTGGGTGATGACCAGAAAATTCGGGCCGGGGCTAATGATCAGGACAATGAAAGCGCCGGCAAGCGCCGTCAGCAGAGTGATCTCGTACATGAAAGCAGTTCCTTTTAAAGAGGTGAAAAAGAGGTCTTGGAAAGGGAGTCGCACCGACTGACGGAGAGCGCAGCGAGGCACGTCTGGGCCACCTGCCGCGCCTCGATCAGCGCACGGCAGGTCGGGTCTGGCGTGGGTATGTAGTGGTTGTAGAAGGTGCAGCCTTCGACACTCGGGCCCAACGCCCAAAGCATTGGGTGGACGGTGCCGTCTGCGCGCACGACCCGCCCGGAAGGGCCGGTGTCGATGCCATCGGCGGGGTACGCATGAGCCGGGCGAATAAGGCCCTGACGCAGCAAGCCGTTCAGCAGCGGATCACGACTGGCAGACAGGCCGCGATGGCCCACACGTGCCGGAATCAGCGTGTCGTAAGGCACCGGCGAGCAGGACGGGTCATCCATCGGCGGCAGGATCGTCACGACACCGGCCTGAATCAGCGCCAGCAAGTCTTCGTAACGCTCTTTCTGCGGCCCGCCGACCAGCCGGTTCGACAGAGCGGCCCACGTGCCGTAAAACGCGAGCGTCGATTGCTCGGTCAGGCCGTTGCGATCCGCCACGAGCCGCAACAGATCGCGATAATCGCGCCACACTTCCAGCGCCTGACGAATCGGGCTGTCCACAGTGCCCAATCGACTCAACGCCAGTTCGCGCTCGATCCAGTGCTCGAACCACTGCGCATATCCTTCTTTATCGCCAGACCCGCGTTCGGTGGCCAGCCATTGCTCCGGTTCGAAATCGCCCCACTGTTCTGCCAGCGCCTTGAACAGCGCCGGGCGCGACGTCGAATCAGACGCACGACGAAGCGTTCGCTGTAGCGACAGCAATGCCTGCGGCGCGTCGAGCCGCGCTGTGGCTTGCCAGAACACCGCACGCATTTCGTCCTTGATCAGCGGCAGTACATCGCTCTCGAAGTCCAGCCGCCCGGCCGACCGCTGTTGACGAAGGCCGACGATGGCCTGGGCGGTGAAGAAGGTCCTTGGCAACGCAGCATGGACAGACGCCTGCCACTGTGGCCGGGCATGGAACGGCAGGCCGGAGCGCGAGTACAGCGCTATCGCAGGCTCCAGTCCAGAACGCAGATAGCGCCAACCCGCAACGCCCGGATCGCGCACATAACGTCCACCGCGCCCCTGGGTCAGCCCGGCCAGCGTGTCCATCGCCGTCAGGCCCAGCCCTTCAATCAACACCGAGTCACCAATGGCAGGTGTCCCGTCTTGGGCCGATGAATGCCCGCACGTCAGCACTACCGCATCAACGTCCAGCTCGCGAACCGGCGTTTGCAGGCGAAACCCTGCATCAGAGGACCGCTCACGACAGCCCGTGACCACCTCGGCGTGATAGTGCACTTCGACCTGCGCGGGGCACTGCCGAATCAGATAGCGGTAACTGTCCTGTAGATAACGCCCCAGCAGTTTGCGCGGCACGAAATCACCGAATTCGACCGGCCTGCCCTGCCCCATCTCGCTGACATGGCCGCGCTCATCGAGATGGATGGCGTTGGCCTGGCACCACTGCAAAAATGTCCAGCCTGCGGGCTCGCAGGAAGGAAATGCCGACGAGAACGCCGAGAGCTGACCCGCCATTGTGTTGAGCATCAGGTAGTCGGGTTGTTCGGCATGGTGCAAGCCGCTGCCGGGCGATTGAGGATCGAACACCTCGATGCGCAACCGGCCCGCACCGGCCGTGCGGCTGATACCGATCAGTTGCTCCAGAACGCCCAGGCCTCGTGAACCCATGCCAATGATCGCAATTGAGCGCCGTTCAGGTTCGGACGGCCGGACAGGCCGCTCGACCCGGTCAAGAGAAAGTGTTTGCATGCCCATCACCAGCGGTTCGATTCGAAGAAAAACTGCGGCACCGGCAACGCACTGCCCTCGGCCACGGCTTGGCCGTAAATCCGTTGCCCGACAGCCAGATCGAGCACACCCAGGCCGAATGGCGAGAAAATCGACGCCCGATCCGGGCTCAGTTCCACTTGCCCGGTCATCAGTTGCGCCAGTGTGCCGGTGATGAACGAGCGGTCCTGATACTGCTGCACCGCCAGCTCCGGCGACGTCTGGGCCTTCAGGCAGTGCTCGACGTCATCCAGAATGTTGTTGGCGTCGGCAATCACCTCGGGTCCCAAGTCACGCAGCGAGATGTTCAGCACCAACTGTCCCGGACGAAACGACGGTTCCAGCACATAAGGACTGGCCGCCGTGGTGGCGAACACCACCACATCGGCCTGCAAACTGCTGTTCAGATCAGCCCGTTCACTGGTCAACTGGTGGCCATTCACGGCGTGGTGGACCAGCGCCTGCGCCGATTCAGGGTGCAGGTCAAACACGCTCACGGCGTCCAGCGTCCAGCCGTCACTGATGAACATGTCCAGAATGGTGCGCGCAATGAAGCCTGCGCCCACGAACGCCATTCGCCCGACGTGCTTGCGATGGCGGTTCATCCAGCGGGCACCCAGCACGGCCGAAGCCGCGGTGCGCATGGCACTGATCCGCGAGGCTTCCAGGCAGGCGAAGGCGTAGCCGGTCTGCGGGTCGTTGAGAATCAGCACCGCCGACGCACGCTGAAGACCTGAATCGGTATTGCCGGGAAAGCTGGAGATCCATTTGATGCCACTGACCGGCTGCTCCCCGCTCAGGCTGGCGGGCAAGGCGATGATGCGGTTGGCTGGCGCCTCGGGGAAACGCAAAAAGTAGCTGTCGGGGTTGATCGTCCGGCCGGCTTCGTGGGCCAGATAAGCCTGCTCGACGTCATGGATGCAGGCTTGTGGGTCAGCCGCCAGCAGCCGCGCAACCACCTCGCCATCGATCACATGAAACGGCACCTTGCGCAGGCGCTCGGCCGCCAGGTAGGTGGTCCAGTGCGGCATGATCGGCATGTCTGCCAGGGTTATGTCGAGCACATCGCTGCCGAAATGCCGCTCGACCCACTGGTCGTCATACAGCGTGTCCAGATAGCGCTCGCCCCAGTCCGGCGACAAGGCCACCACCACTGAACCGGGCTCGATGCGCTCACGCCAGGCGTGCACCGCCGCCACCACCGTGGCCGTCGAACCGCCGACCAGCAGGCCTTTGGTGCGCGCCAGGATTCGACACATGGCGACGGTGCGCGCTTCAGGGACCATTTCCAGCGCATGCACGCCGTCTGCATTGAAAATGGGCGGACGCTGGCTGGTGCCCAGGCCCGGGATGTAGCGACGGCTGGCGGGCGTGTTGAAAGTCACCGAGCCAACGCTGTCCACGGCAATGATTTTCGTCGCCGGGTGATGCTGCCGAAAGTGCTGCAGGCAGCCCATTAACGTGCCGGTGGTGCCTGCACCGACAAACAGGTAATCGACGTGCCCGAAATGCTGGGTGATGGAGCGCGCGGTGGTGCGGGCATGGGCGCGGGGGTTGGCGGCGTTTTCGTACTGGTTGAGCCACACGTAGCGCGGGTCGCTGCCGATCTTTTCGCGAATCAGCGCGATGCGTGTGCCGAGAAAGCCGCCGTTGTCATCCGGCGTCTCGACGCGGATCACTTCGGCACCGTAGGTGCGCATCATGCGAATGTTGTGGTTGGAGCTGTTGGGGTCGACGACGCAGGTGAAACGAATCCCGCGTTCGGCGCAGAGCATGGCCAGCGCCACACCCAGATTGCCCGACGAAGACTCGATCAGAATCGTGTCCGGCCCTATCAGGCCGCGTGTCTGCAGGTCATCCACCAGGCCAACGGCGGTTTTGAGTTTGATCGAACCGGCGGGGTTGAGCGACTCCATTTTCAAGAAGAAGTCATGCCCCAGACCCGACACTTTCAGAAAGGTCCGGTCGTGAACGATGTCGCAGATTGTGTCGTACATGAAGGTCACTTCCACTGTGCCATTAAGGGTGCATGGGCCGTCTGCCCGACGGCCTGCTCAAGCCCGTTGGCGATGCGCTCGGCGCGCAGGGCCATGAGGGAGAACGACTGGCTGTCGCTGATGCCGTGACTGCGCTCGGAAAGACCGTTGACCCAGATATTCACGTCGCAATCGTCCTGTAGGGCGACGTGGTAGTCCCGGTCGATCAGCAGACCGCCATCCAGATCCGCCTTCAGCCAGGGTTGCAGCCCGCTGAGCAGCGGCGGAATCAGGTACTGCTCGTAACCGGTGCCCAGCACCACGGCATCGACTTCCAGGACCTGAGTGCGCTGACTGAAGGTGTCTGTGAGCGCAACGCGATAACCGGTTTCAACCGGTTCGATGGACGAGACGACGCTGTAGGCATAGGTCTGCAAGCGCTTACGGCCCGCGATGGCATCTTCGTACGTCAACGAAAACAGCTTCTGGCTTTCGTCCGGGTCGATGCCTGCGTAGTTGGTCGAGCGGCTCCAGTCCAGAAACCGATGCCGCGCCGCGTGGCCGAGGCTGTGGAAGTAATCGACATGGTCCGGGGCGAAGACCCGATTGGGGAACTGGCCCAGTTGCGTGAGCTTGAAACCGGCGGAGCGGTGCACGGAATGCACGTCGATTGCCTCATCACGTGACACCAGTTCCAGCACCGATTCACTGGCGCTCTGCCCCGAACCCAAGACCAGCCAACGTTTGGGCAGGGCGTTGCCGAAGGCTTGCAAACGGGTCAGAAACTGCGAGGTATGGAAGACGTCAGGGCCGATCAGCGATTGAAACGCAGCCGGAATACGCGGCGCGCTACCGCTCGACAACACCACATTGCGGGTGGTGAAGCAGGCATCGGGGGTGCGCACCTTCAGCTCGCACAGCCGACCGCCACGGATCACCGGGGCGATTTCCGTCACTGGCGTATTGAAATAGGTATGGGCGTCGACCTGATCCGACACCCAGGCCACGTAATCCGACCACTCACGGCGGCTGGCTGGCCGGCCGAGCAGGCCGAAATCGAACAGCCGGCCTTTGCTTTTCAAGTACATGGCGAACGAAAAACGGCTGCGTGGATTGCGCGGTGTCACCAGATCGCGAAACACATGGTGGTTGATGTCAGTCCCGGCCAGCAGCAGTTCGCGGTGCCATTGGGTGTCTTGTGCAGCTTCGAGGTAACGAACAGAAAGGCTTGCCGACGGACCGTTCACGTCCTGCGCGTCTGCAAACGCACAGGCCAGCGCGATGCCCGCCGGGCCGAAGCCGATGCACACAGCGTCCGATTGATAAGGGTGTGGCGTTGAATGATCCATGAAAAAATCCCGTCCTTAGCGTGGGTGTAAAGCGTTGAAGCGGTTGCGGATATCAGCGAAGTGCCGGAGTCAGCCCCTGCGGGCCCAGCCTCCAGACACGGTTGAATGCGCCCCGGTGTTCGCCCTGATCGAAGCGGACTGCGCCCAGCGGGGTGTTAAATGTCGTGTGGGTCAGGGCGTCCAGCAGCTGTTCCCGACGCCGGGTGGTGTTGGCCAACACCGACAGCACGTAAAACATCAGCAGGCTCTCCCGGTAATAGGTCGGCGGCGGGACGCCAAACAGCGACCGGTGCCAGGCATCTGCGGTCACGCTGTCTGGCGGATCGTCCGGCACGCCGAAACCGATGACATAGGTGTTGCGGTCATCCGCCGACGCACGGCCCAGATGTGGCGAGGCTGCGTCGTCGGTCAGTACCAGAGGCCGTGTACTGCCTGCCTGACGCCGTGCCCGCCAATGCTCGCGGCTGGTGCGCAGACGCCCGGCAAACACCTCGACATCGGCCTGCTCGTACTCGCCCACCAGGCACAGCCCCGCTGACTCAAGCGCAGCGTCAATAGCCCGCACCAGCGCCTGCCCGTGCGCACTGCCATCCGCCTGAAGATGCACCGTCTGCCACCGACGCGCCGACAACCACTGCGTGAGGTCTGCGGCCAATTGCCGATCCGAGGGACAAAGGCGAAACACGTTGAGGTGCTCGGCCGTCAGCCGATCAATCGTGGCCGCCGGCGTCAGCAGCGCGATACCGGCCTGCTGATACAGCGGTGCTGCACCGATAGCGGCATCGGACGAGAAATGACCGATGACCAGATCGGCCTCCCAGTCGATCATCTGCTGCGCCACGTCTGCACCTCGGCAGACATTGGCACCGTCGTCGAGGAAGTGCCACTGCACCCTACCCAGCCCCGGTATGATATTGCGCGCCACGGCCATCGCTCTCAGAAAGGTCCGGGCATGGGGCGTGTCATCCGGGTCGAACAAGGCGCTGACCCCGACTCGCAACGCGGCGCTCATGGCTGAACACCTTGTCGAGGGCTGCCTTTCATCAGACGCCCGGGTGACAGCGCCGACCAGTCAGGGCAGCGTGAAGACTGCCCCGACAAGCGATGGCGCAACTGATCGAACGCAATGTGCGCAACGCCCGGCGCGAACTTGAAGCCCAGTCCAGACATGCCGGCCGCTACATAGATCGGGCTCTGCTCATCGCAAAAGCCCAGCACCGGCCGACCGTCGGCGCTGTAGCTGTCGAAGCCCGGCAACACGTCCAGCACGCGGACCTGTGCGGCCCAGGTGTCGGACAGCTGCACGACCCGCTTGCAGGCGTCTTCGGCATGCCGGGCATCCGGCGGCGCCAACTGCTCCGGCAGAACGCTCTTGTCGCGCAGGCCGCATCCGGTCTGCACGATGTTGCCGGTCAAAGGGATACCGTAGCTCTGGGTCACCGCATCGATCACCGGCATGGACCAATCACTGCCAGTCATCACCCGCGCCAGCGGGATCGAGCGCGCTTGCAGCTCCAGTTGAGGCACAAGGCGCTGAGTCCACGCCCCGGCGGCGACCACCACGGCGCGGCACCGCAAGGTCACGTCGCCCAACTCGATGTGCACCCGATCACGAGACTGGCAATCGATTGACTTGATCTCACGGTGTTCCAGGAGCAAACCCCGCTGACGCACCACCCCACACAACGCCGCCACTGCCTGCCGGACATTGCCAACGCAGGCATGCGGCTCGAACAAGTTGATCCGTGCTTCGTCCGCACAATGCGGATACTGGCTGGCGTCCAGCTCGCGACGGGTGAGCAGACGCATCGGATAGCGTTCGCCTCCATACTGCTCGATGGCACGGCACAGGTTTTCCCGTTGCTCGTGGGCAGCCCGGTAGATCACCCCGGTGCGGCTCAGTGCCTGAGCGTAGGAGGACGCGAACACGCCCTCTTCCATCAGGCCGATGGAATACGCCGCCAGCGCCATTAACAGCGGATCGTCGTCGTACAGGCGCACCAGCCCGCCCGAATACCCGCTGGCTCCCAGGCTGCCTGCCGCGCCCTTGTCGATCAGCGCGACCGACATTCCTGCACTGCACAGCTTGGCCGCGATACTGGCGCCGGTAATCCCGGCACCGATGACCGCAATTTCGTAATCGATGAACATCGTGGTGAATCCGTTCAGATGGAGTATTCAGCGGCCGAGCCGGACAGGACCGTGGCGTTGACCCGTTCCTGGGGCAAATCGAAGGCGGTGACGATCCGGGCGGACATCTCTGGAATCAGTGCCCTGCCGATCACGGCAATGAACGCCGCCAGATGGCTCACCGGGCGGCCTTCCGCCAGCCGGGCGCGGGTAATGGCGATCACATCCAGCAGCACCTGGGCCATGCCTTTCATGGAGAAGTGTTCAGGCTCGCACGCCTTGGTCCATTGCAGCCGCAGCGCCTCCAGCAATCCGGCATCCGCGCCGCAGATTCCGCTCCACCAACTGTTGTCCCGCCGCTCACCTGCCGTGAGCAACGCCGGGAAGAACTGCCCGAAGACACCTTCACGCCAGTGCAGGAAGTGCTGCAGGCGAAAATCTCCCTCGCTTTGCTCTGGGGCAATGCTGGCCAGGTAAAGCCGGGCGCTGTCGGCGCAAGCCTGACGCGCCAGATCCCCAACCCAGATCGCGTGGTTGCGGCTGGTCGACAGGTTGAGCCCGTCGAGTTTGAGAAACTGGTTGGGCACGAAACGCTGCTGGACCCTGACGTGGTCCATGACCGATAGCTGTGCGGGGTACACGACGGCATGGCTGAAGACGCAATCGAAGCCGAGAAAATGCACCAGCGTGCCCTGCCCCGACTGCCAATACTGACGAAACAGCTCAGGGCGACCGATGCGGTCGGCGTACTCGCGAAACGCCGCCATGTAACCCGGCAACCCCATGAACCAGGTGTGCACCCGACAGGAGCCGTCAGGTTGCAAATCCAGGCCGCCATCGTGCGGACGGGTGACGCCCCAATCGTGGACGTGATCCAGCGTGTCGCGCAGCCAGGCATTGAGCGGGCTGCGCCATTGGTGGTCGAGCAGACGATCACGCAGCGCAGGCTTGCAGGCTGCCAGTTTCAAAAACGCGCGGTGTGCGGTTTTCCACTGTGAAGGCTCCTTGCACAGTTTGCAGTGCAAGTCGCCCATCAAGTGCGCATCCGGCGCCTGGGCGCAGTTTTCGCACTGACTGGCGTCCGACTCCGCGCCGCAGTAGTTGCAGGTGCCCCGCGCGAAGGCTTCGTAACCCCACACATCGCAGTCGGGACAATAAGGTTCGCTCGAATCGCGAAACTCGATCAGCCCTGCGTCGCGCACCTTGTCGAACACCTCGGCCACGGCCTCAGCGAACCAGTGGTTGCCGTAAGGCCGCATCCAGTTGTCAGGCTGGATGTTAATCGCAGCCAGCGAAGCCTCTATCCGGTCCGAATTGCGATGGGCAAGTTCCACCGGATCGACACCAGTCTCCAGGCCTTTGCGCAGCATGTACGACTGGTAATCGTCCGAATAGGACAACAGCACGCATTCATGACCTCGCTGCCGTTGTACGCGGGTGAAGACATCCGCAGCCAGAAACGGACCTGCAATATGGCCGATGTGCAGATCACCATTCGGCGTGGGAGGCGTGATGGTGACAATGTACTTAGTCATTGAGGCACCCCGTGGTTTCGCAGTGCTGCTCGACGAAGGCGTTGACGTAGTTCATGTCCCACCACACCACGTAGAAATGAAAGTCCTCATCGGAATCATTGATGACGTAGTGAGGGGTGTGTTTCGGAATTGCCGCGATATCGCCCACGTTGAAGGGCATGACCTTGCCGCCCACCACCAACCGGGCGCAGCCCTTGATGGCGATGAAGATTTCCTGATCAATCTGGGTATGCGCCTCGCTGCTTGTACCCGGACGCACGACACACCAGCCGCCGGCGAACGGCATCGGGTAGCCGTCCCAAGGCAGCAGACGACTGCCGTCGAGCCCATACTCATGTACCAGGGCATCGAAGTTGGTTTTGCGGTGTATATCGAACTTTTCCATGCTCAGACCCGTGTGCTGTGAATGGGGCAAAGCATGAAATGTGCGCATAAAACTGGCTATCCGATCCCTCGATACGTGGCGTGCACAGTATCGATTTTTCGGATCGTTCAGCGCGTCGCGGTGTAGCGCCAGGGTCTTCAGACGCGCCGAAGACTCAGGCCGTTGGCAGGCGTTTTTCGCGTTAATTAAAGTGTTTCTGGAATCGCTCGATAACAACGCAACGTCATTGCCTTCGCGCTGGATAGAGGCCTGTTCAGATGATGAAACGTGCACTGGTTGTGCGCGTTAGAGGTCGGCTTAGTGCAATGAGGCAGCACGTTACGCACGGTGATAGTCACTATCGACAATGCTGATAATCGGTTTTTGTTGATGAGTGGTAACGTTGCCGTCGATGACTGAACTTGTTTCAACGTACGGCGAATCCGCATCGCGGTACCGACGAATACTTGCTCTTCTTCATCACTCCTTTGGTTAGATATTTAGGCCACCCCACCTCACGGTGAGGTGGCCTTTTTTTGCCTAAAGATCGAAGCGATCCACGACATTGCGCCGCTCATTTTCACTGCGCATGTCGTAGCTGGCGGTGGTTGCGATGTGGGTGTGATGGGCCAGCTTCTGAGCAATCGACAGATCGTACTCTTCGATGACGCGCGTGATGAACGAACGGCGAAAATCGTGAGGCATGATGTTGACGCCCACCTGCTGTCCGCGTTGTTTGGCAATGAAATAGATCGCGTGCTTGGTGATCCGCTCGCGGGTGATGTTGCTGCCACGGCGTATCCGATTGAACAGAAACGGATCATCGGCCTGCCCCGGTGGCAGACAGGAGCGGCGCAGTTCAAGCCAGTCATTCAACGCGCCGAAGGCCCATTCGGGCGCGTACTTGACCAGTTGTTTGTTGCCCTTGCCCATCACCCGCAGGCTGCGTTCGGAAAAATCGACTTGATCAAGATCCAGATTGACCGATTCCGATTTGCGCATCCCGGAGCCGTACAGAATCGCAATGATCGCCGCGTCCCGTCGACCCTGAGGCCTGGGGTCGGCGGCGCAGGCTTCCATCAGTTCGCGGATCAGGGTACGGCGGATGTTTCGCCCCTTGTGCAGGCGTGTGCCACTGACGGGCTTGATTGAGCGGATCTTCAGCAAGTGATCGTGGCTGATCAGGTCGTGCCGCCAGGCTTCGTTCATTACCCCACGGATCGCATTGACGTAAAGCGACGTGGTATTGGGTGCATAGTCATCTTCACGCAACGCCGCCACCAGCGCAGTGATATGGCCCGGTTGCAACGTATGCCAGGGGATTTCGAACAGATCGACATCGGCCAGCCCAAGACGGTCGGCAGCGTCTTGCAGCACGTACTTCATGGTCAGACGGCTGGACGGCGCAAGACGGGCAAGATAGAGCTGCAGCGGGTTGCTGACGTCTGGCAGCGAAGGCGATTGCCGGACGCCTGCAGCCTGGTCGGAAGGTGGATCATGCGACATGTCGAGCAAGGCCTTTGTAATGCAAGTACCAGCGAAACAGCCTGGCACTTTTCGATCTCTTCAAAGCACCGACTTTAACACGCTCACTGGTGCAAGCCTTGTGCTTAACGCCTTCTCGCCTACCAGCCGGTATCGACCACCACCCGACCGCGCACCTGCCCGGCAATCAACTGAGGCGCGATGTCGATGACTTCGCTCAACCCGATCTCATGGCTGATCAGCGGCAGCAGCGCAGTGTCCAGATCGCGGGCCAGTCTGGCCCAAGCCTCAAGGCGGTCGGCACGAGGACGCGTAACGCTGTCGATCCCGGCGAGCGTCACGCCCCGCAGAATGAACGGCGCAACTGAGCCTGGGAAATCCATTCCCTGTGCAAGGCCGCACGCAGCGACAATGCCGCGATACTGAATCCCGGCGCAGACATTGACCAACGTGTGACTGCCCACTGAATCGACAGCCGCCGCCCATTGCTCTTTAGCCAGCGGACGACCGGGCGCCGAGAGGGTTGCCCTGTCGATGATCCGCGCCGCGCCGAGCGTGCTGAGGTAATCGCTCTCGGCCACGCGTCCCGTTGAAGCGACCACCTGATAGCCCAGTTTCGCAAGGATGGCGATAGCGAAGCTGCCCACACCGCCATTGGCGCCCGTCACCAGCACTTCGCCGTCTTCAGGCTGCACACCATGTTTCTCCAGCGCGATCACGCTGAGCATCGCCGTGTAACCTGCCGTGCCGATGGCCATCGCCTGGCTGGGTGTAAACGCTTCAGGCAACGGAATCAGCCAGTCACTGTTCAGGCGGGCCATCTGCGCAAGGCCGCCCCAATGCCCTTCGCCTACGCCCCATCCGTTGAGCAGCACCTTGTCGCCCTTCTTGAATTCGGAGGATTCGGTTTCAACGACCGTTCCGGCCAGATCAATGCCCGGCACCATTGGAAAACTGCGAACGATCGGGCTCTTGCCGGTCAGGGCCAGTGCGTCCTTGTAGTTGAGCGTGCTGTGGGAAACCTGCACGGTCACGTCGCCTGACGGTAGGCTGGCCGGGTCCAGTTGCGTCAGCTTCACGTGGTAACCGGACTCGTCCTTATCAATCACAATGGCATTGAAGGTGTTCGAAGGCATGGGTCGCTCCAATTTAGACCGATCGTCTTTAAATAGACGAAAAAGCTCATTGCGGCAGTCCGCGAAGAAAACCGGCAATGAACGTGTTCAACGGGGTGTCGCTTTTGACCAACCGGGCGCGCAACACTGCGCCTTCCCAGCCAATCCAGAAAAATGCGGCCAGCTCGTTGCAGTTCGCGTCGCGGGCAAGCTCGCGATGATCCTTGGCCGCCTCAAGGCATACGGCGAGTCGCGCCTGCCAATCCAACAGCGTCTGCTCCAGCACGCCCCGAAAAACTTCGGGTAAGACGCTGATCTCCTGCCCCAGATTACCCACCATGCACCCGCGCCGATAATCATGACGGGCCATGCCCGCCTTGGCGCTTTGTACAAAGCCCACGAGTCGTTCCAGCGGCGACAGGCGTTCATCCAGCAAGAAGCGATCAAGGCGCTCGGCGAAGTAACGGCAGTACTCATCCAGCACAGCACGGCCAAACGCTTCCTTGCTGGGGAAGTAGTGGTAGAACGAGCCTTTGGGAACGCCCACTTCCTTGAGAATGTAATCAATGCCGGTCGCCGAGAAACCCTGCTCCGTCAGCACTTCAAGGCCGCGACGCAGCAGTGTCTCACGGGTTTCAAGGTTGTCCCGGTCCACTTTGGGCGGACGGCCGGGACGACGGGGCTGAACATTCTGGGTAGGTAAAATAGTCATGCAGAGGATATTAGACCGATCGTCTTTTATGTCAACCAGAGGGTACGCAATCGCCATTTTTATCTGAAGCGTCGACTGCCGGATCCTGATTGCCAACCGCTAATGGCGTATTCAAATGACGGGCCTCCTTACGTTAATGATCAGAAGCCCCGCCTGTTTGGGCACAGCCAGACTCATCCGGAAGTGGCCAAACAGGCGCTGTGGATACTGACCTCGCCCTAAATCATTACTTCCGGAAATCAGCAGGTTCGCTATATATTTGAATATATAGCGAAACGTCTCCTGCACGGCGGCGCGCCCTCAACCACATGGAGCTGTACATGCACGCGTCCCCGCTGCGAACCTTTTTGAAGTCCACTGTCATTGTTATATCCGCGTCGGGGGCGCCCTGCGTCTTGGCCGACGAAGTTCAAGTCGCTGTTGCCGCCAACTTCACAGCGCCCATCCAGGTTATCGCCAAGGATTTCGAGCGCGATACCGGTCACAAGCTGGTGGCGGCCTTTGGTGCGACGGGTCAGTTCTACACCCAGATTAAAAACGGTGCGCCATTCGAAGTATTCCTGTCGGCCGATGACGTCACGCCCAAAAAACTCGAGCAGGAGGGCGCTACCGTCTTGGGCTCGCGTTTTACCTACGCAACCGGGACGCTTGCGCTGTGGTCGGCGAAAGAAGGCTACATCGATGCACGGGGGGACGTACTCAAGGGCAATGAGTACCAGCACCTGTCCATCGCCAACCCCAAAACCGCGCCCTATGGCCTTGCCGCCACTCAGGTGCTGAACACATTGGGACTGACCGACGCCACCAAGGCGAAAATTGTCGAAGGCCAAAGCATTACTCAAGCCTATCAATTCGTGTCCACTGGCAATGCGGAGCTGGGTTTCGTTGCCCTGTCGCAAATCTACAAGGACGGCAAACTCACCGGAGGCTCGGCCTGGATCGTACCGGCAGCGCTGCATGACCCCATCAAGCAGGACGCCGTGATTCTTGAAAAAGGCAAGGACAGCGCTGCCGCCAAAGCGCTGGTCGAGTACCTGAAAGGCCCGCAAGCGGCGGCCGTCATCAAATCGTTCGGATACCAGTTGTAAATGCCACTGGGAAGCGCCGATATCGCGGCGATCTGGCTGACCCTGAAGCTGGCGTCGCTGACCACCGTGATTCTACTGATCGTCGGCACACCTGTCGCACTGTGGCTGGCGCGCACCGACTCGTGGCTCAAAGGCCCGGTCGGGGCTGTCGTCGCCCTGCCCCTGGTGCTGCCGCCGACTGTCATCGGGTTTTACCTGCTGTTGCTGCTGGGGCCTAACGGGGCCGTTGGTCAGTTGACGCAGAGCCTAGGGCTGGGAACATTGACGTTCAGCTTCACCGGGCTGGTCATCGGCTCGGTGCTGTACTCGATGCCTTTTGTGGTTCAGCCGTTGCAGAACGCTTTTTTCGCCATTGGCACCCGACCTTTGGAAGTGGCCGCGACCTTGCGCGCCGGTCCGTGGGATACCTTCTTCAGCGTGATTCTGCCCCTCGCCAAACCCGGCTTTATTACCGCTGCGATTTTAGGGTTCGCTCACACCGTCGGGGAATTCGGGGTGGTATTAATGATTGGCGGCAACATTCCGGAGAAGACTCGCGTGGTTTCCGTGCAGATTTTCGACCACGTCGAATCGATGGAGTACCTGCAAGCGCACTGGCTGGCTGGCGCAATGCTGGTGTTTTCATTTCTGGTGCTGCTGGCGCTCTATTCCAGCGGAAAATCCAGAACGGGATGGCGTTGAGTCATGGCCTCATCGATTGACATTCGCCTGCAGATGGCCTACCCCGATTTCCAGGTGGACGTCGACCTGACCTTGCCGGGCTCAGGGGTCACAGCCCTGTACGGCCCGTCCGGTTCGGGCAAGACCACTTGCCTGCGCTGTATCGCGGGCCTGGAAAAGGCCAGTCACGGCTTTATCCGGATCAACGATGAAGTCTGGCAAGACAGCCAAAAAGGCCGCTTTCTCGCTGCGCACAAACGCGCGATCGGCTACGTCTTTCAGGAGGCCAGTCTGTTTGCACATCTGTCCGTCAAGGACAACTTGCAGTTCGGCCTCAAGCGCATCGCGCCCCAGGAGCGCACGCTCCAGTTGTCTCAGGCTGCCGAGTTGCTGGGGATCGATCACTTGCTTGAAAGGCATCCAGAGAAGCTGTCAGGCGGCGAACGTCAGCGGGTTGGCATTGCCCGGGCGCTGCTGACCAGCCCTCGCCTGTTGCTCCTCGATGAACCCTTGTCGGCCCTGGACAGCAGGCGCAAACGCGAAATTCTGCCGTATCTGGAGCGTCTGCACAGAGAGCTGGACATCCCCATGTTGTATGTAAGCCATGCACAGGACGAAGTCGCCCGGCTGGCCGACCATTTGGTGGTGCTCGAAGCCGGTCGCGTGCTGGCCAGCGGACCTATCGGCGAAACACTGGCGCGCCTCGATCTGCCGCTGGCGATGGGCGACGACGCGGGCGTCGTGATCGAGGGTGAAGTCAGTGCATACGACGAGCATTATCAGCTCCTGACCATCAGGCTGCCTGGCAGCGAGCTTGCCATGCGCGTTCCCCATGCACGGATGCAGCCTGGTACGACCTTGCGTATCAAGGTCCAGGCCCGGGACATAAGCCTGAGTCTTGAGCCTGATCACCAGAGCAGCATTCTCAATCGGTTGCCGGTGGTGGTGATCGAAGAAATGGTCGCCGACAATCCGGCACACGTGCTTGTCAGGCTGGATGCGGGCGGCACGCCATTGCTGGCCCGCATCACGCGTTATTCCAGCGATCAATTGCAGCTCCATCGAGGGCAATCGCTGTGGGCGCAGATCAAGGCGGTGGCGGTGCTGGCCTGAAACCGGCAGTGCATGGCGAAGCGCAAATAAACGGCACCACCGCATCGGGCAGCGGTCAGTGTTTTTAACTGCCTCTGGAATTTCGCCATGCCTGACTCGACGATCATCAGCCCACTCGCCAGCGACCTGCATTACGTAGACGACACCCAACCGGGTTTCACGCGCAAAATCCTGCGCGGCAAGTTCGCCTACTTCAACACCAAGGGCGAGCGCATCAAGGACGAGGCCGAGATCAAGCGCATAAACGCACTGGCCGTGCCGCCCGCCTACACCGACGTCTGGATCTGTGCCGATCCCAATGGCCATTTGCAGGCTACCGGTCGCGACGCTCGGGGTCGCAAGCAGTATCGCTACCACCCCCGCTGGCGCGAAATACGCGATCAGGACAAGTATTCGCGCATGATCGAGTTTGGCCACGCCCTGCCCAAGGTGCGCAAGCAAATCGAGGCGCAACTGGCGCAGCCTGGCATGGGCCGGGAAAAAGTCATGGCGACTGTCGTCTCACTGCTGGACGCCACGCTGATTCGTATCGGTAACAGCCAGTACGCCAAGGAAAACCGCTCTTATGGCCTGACCACGTTGCGTAACAAGCATGTGGAAGTGAAAGGCGGTCAAATCATGTTTGAGTTTCGCGGCAAGAGCGGTGTCGAGCACTCCGTCACGGTGAAAGATCGCCGCCTGGCCAATGTGATCAAGCGCTGCATGGAGCTGCCTGGACAGAACCTGTTTCAGTACCTGGACGATGATGGTGTGCGCCACACAGTCACCTCATCGGACATCAATGCCTACCTGCAAAGCCTCACCGGATCGGACTTCACCGCCAAAGACTATCGGACCTGGGCTGCGAGCGCGCTGGCGCTGGCCACCCTGCAGAAGCTGCACTGGGAACCTGAAGCTGATGCCAAAAAACATATTGTCGACATGGTCAAGGCTGTTTCCAAACAACTGGGCAACACGCCTGCCATCTGCCGCAAATGCTACATCCACCCGGCGGTGCTTGAGGGTTTCCTGCTAGGCAATCTGGCAAAGCTTCCGCGCCTGAGGCAACGCAAAGGGTTACGCCTTGAGGAAGTCGCGCTGGCGAGCTATCTGCGCACCCTGGCAGACCGCATCGAGGCGCAGGCCGCCAAAGTTAAACCCTGACGCTTTCTCAGCAGCTAGCGGCCCGGTCACCGCTCTGCGGTAACCGGGTCCCTCAGCGCAGTGTCCTGAGGCTGTCTGCTTGTATCGTACGTCGTGGACAGCTCCTCAATCGTCGTCACCAGATGCCTGACCGCGTGCTGGACCTCGATAAAAATGTCGTCCGGCGGGTGCCCTGCACCACTCATGCGATTAATGACAGTGTCCAGTTCCATCCCGGCCATGCGCTTGCAGGTCAATACGTAGAGAACGTCCACGCCTACATTGGCGACCGCCGCCAGGTAATCGGCCTTGGGCACCCGCTCACCACTTTCGTATTTTCCCTGTGCATTGGCGGCCACTCCTCCGAAGTGCCCCAGTTCGCGCTGTGAAAGCCCCAGACGCTTACGCTCCTGCTTCAACCTTGTGCCTATGCCACTCATCGTCCTGACCGTCCATACCCGCTTGCAAGTCCACTGTTCAACATCAGCCTTCGAAACACCTCGTACTGCCCATAGTGACCAGAACTCTGACAGTGCCTGTCATCGTGGCTGATGACGCATGGACGTTTCTCCTACATCGATAAAGGATTTCAACTGGCACTTATCGGATCGCCGCTTGCAGACCTGCGTAATATGTCCGAAAAGCTGTCAGCCTGAGCACAGCTTAGACCCGCCTCTATCGACGTGGTGGCATTTGTTCAGGCACAGAAAACCCGCGTATTTGGCTTCGGCACATCGTAGCTTCATGATTTACCGGGGAAATTTTCGACGCCCGTCAGTCACATCTTGTCCCATCTGACGCACCTGCAAGCTTGCTTCGCGGTGGCGAGGTGTATATATTCCCCGCTCTTGGCGCTACCGCCCCGATGGCGAAATTGGTAGACGCAAGGGACTTAAAATCCCTCGTCCTCTGGACGTGCCGGTTCGACCCCGGCTCGGGGCACCACATATAAAACAAGGGCTTGCGTGCTTTCAGTGCGCAGGCCCTTTGTTTTGAAATTGCCGCAATTTCAGAATCTTGCCGCAATTCTTGATTTTCCCCCTCCTCTGCGTCCTGCCGACGAACACCACTCCCCAAATCCGAAACTGTTGAGCAGCCGTTACGTGATGGTCAACGGTGATCGCTCACGATTGGCTGATTGTTAAGGAGACGCGATCAATGCCGATAGCCTTCTACTGCATGTCGCAGTGCAAGGAGGCTGTATGAAAAAAATCCTTATCGCCGGACTCGTCGTATTCCTTTCAGTCGTTTCAGTCTCTGCCTCCGCGTGCCCAAAAGGCACGCACCCAACAGGCGGGACAGGCTCGCATCATAAGGGCGGGACGTGTAAATAGAACAATCGGGAAGCACCGGATTGTCTCGCTGAGTTCAGGGAACTATCGCTACACAAAATACCCATGCCCAACACAACGGAATCTGCTTCATGCACGCCCCTAAATTCCTATTTGCCGCCTTCGCAAGTGCGTCTTTTTTTGTACACGCGACCCCAGCCACTGACGAAAATGTGGAGTGTTCGGCGTATTTTGAAATTTTGTCAGTTGCTGGAGACCAGCCAGATATCACCCGGCCGCAAGCATCGAAACTGTTCTATGTGTTCTTGGCACGCGCTGGTGATACCCCGGAAAACCAAGATGCCGTCGCCCACAAAATGGTCGAACTTTCCAAAGAGGTGCCGCGAGGAAAGATGACCTCAGCCTCCATCGCGCCGCTCAGAGCCAGGCTTGACGCCAAATGCAAGGCCTTACTGACCCCATCATCGCCTGACGCCTCTTCACAGCAGCGCAGTTGATAATTCGATGTATTCGCAGCATCTCGACCTTAATTTTGCACCTTCAACTGACCCAGAGAGCCATGAGCGGGAACGCCTCATCTTCGCTCGGGACTGCGCAGCCCAACGCGGGGCAAGCCCGCTCGCCACAGGTTACTGGTTGCCGTTCTATCTCTTAATTGACCGGCATTGGGTCAAGGGCTGCCAATCCAACCGTTCGGTCAGCGCGCGGCACAGGCATTGATCGGCGGTATCCGCCGCCGCCAGGGCTGTGCCCGCTCCAACTGTGCGGCGAGGGCGAACAGGGTATGTTCCTCACCAAAACGAGCGGCGAAGTGCGCGCCCATCGGCAGGCCGGCCGCGCTCCAGTGCAACGGTACCGACATCGCCGGTTGCCCGCTGGCATTGAACAGCGCGGTGAACGGCGAGTAGCTATGGAAGCGCTCGATCAACTCATCCAGGCTCAGGCGGTCGTCCTGCAGGTCCAGCTCGCCGATCGGTAAGGGTTCACGGGCCAGGGTGGGTGTCAGGATCAGGTCGTAGTCCTGCATGAACACCGCCAGTTGACGGCCCAGGGCATGGATCCATTCCACTGCGCCGGCGTACTGCGCACCGCTGACCTCGCCCTTGCTGCGCAGGATGATCCGGGTACGGGCTTCCAGTTCCTCAGGCTGCACTGGGAAGCCACGCATCCGGCCCAAGACGTCGACATAGTGACGGGTGCTGGCGCCAATGATGGTAAAGACCTGATCGAGAAACTCCGGCAGCACCACTGGCAGGTTCACCGGCTCGACACGGTGGCCAAGGGATTCGCACAGCCTGGCCGCCGCGCGCACGGACTCCAGCGCCGTGCTGGACGTCGACCACGGCCCGAGTTGCTCCACCAGCGCGATACGCAGCGGCTGTGGATCACGTTGCAGTGCCGAGACATAGGGCTGTGCCTGCAGGGGCGCGGCATACGGCGCGCCCAGGTCGATACCCGCCGTCGCATCCAGCAACGCGGCACTGTCCCGGACCGACAAGGTGATGGCATGGGGCGTGCCCATCCCCGCCCAGCCTTCGCCAATCATCGGCCCCGAAGGCAACAACCCGCGACTCGGCTTGAGGCCGAACACCCCACAGCAGGAGGCCGGCACGCGCAACGAGCCACCGCCATCGTTGCCATGAGCAAACGGCACGACGCGCGCCGCCACCAGAGCCGCCGCGCCGCCGCTGGAGCCGCCCGCGCTGTGGCTAAGGTTCCAGGGGTTGCGGGTAGCACCAAAGCGGTTGGACTCGGTGGAGTACGAGGTACCGAATTCGGGCGAGGTGCTGGTGCCGGCAATCACACAACCGGCACGGCGCAAACGCGTCACGAGTTCTGCGTCGAAGTCGGCGCGCGCGCCTCCCAGCGACCAGGAACCATTGGTCATGGCGGCGCCGTTGACCGGTGAGAAAAGGTCCTTGATCAAGGTCGGCACCCCGGCAAACATGCCGTCACCGGGCCGTGCTGTACGTGCGGTCTCACGAGCCGAATCGTACAGGCGCTCGGCCACGGCGTTGAGCTGCGGCTCGACCCGTTCGACGCGGTCGATGACCGCCTCCAGCAGCTCGCCGGGTTGTAGCTCGCCGCGCCGGAGCCACTCGGCCAATCCCGTGGCGTCCTCGGTGTCCAGCAGGTTCTGGATGTCCATGTGCATGTCCTCTTGATTACGAATGACTTGAGCCCAACGTTCGGGTGAGCGCCTTGCGCCGCGCTTGCAGACCGGCCAGCGCCCAAACCAGGGCCGAGGCCACACTGGCGAGCGCCAGCCACTGGATGGAAAGGCGCAGGTCGCCCGAGTAGGCACCCAGCAGCGCCACCACCAGCGGGCTGACAAACTGGCCGACATACAGGCAGGCAGTGAATCCGCCCAGGCCGCGTCCGCGGGTGCTGGCGCTCAGAGCATTCATGACCGGCGCCATCGCGTTGGGTACCAACAGCCCGGCGCCCAGGCCGTGAACCAGTATGGCCAGCAGTAATGCGTTGTAGTTTTGCCCGCGCGTCAGCAGCCACAGCCCCACCCCCAGCAATGTCAGCAACACTGCATTGCAGCCGGCGACACCGATACGACGTCGCAACAGCGGCCAGGCTAACGAACCACCCAAAGTCGACAGCAGGCTCAGGCCCGCCGCCAGTCCGATCAGGGTGCTGGAGGTCACGCCCATGCCCACCAGCAGAACCGGCGCCTGGATCGGCACGACAGACGTCAGGACCATGCCGCTGAAAATCAGCAGGTAACCCAGCACCAGGGGCAGGATCGCCACCCTCCCTGCATCGGGCATGTCGATCGGCTGCCGGCTGGCCGCAGGCTCCCACAGCACTTTCATCATCGCCGGCACCAGCAGCAATGGCAGCAGGTACAGCAGAAACGGCTGACGCCAGGAATGTTCCCCCAGCACCCCGCCCACCACGAAGAACAGCGCGCCCACCAGACCGATGGTCACCACTTGCCGGTTGATATAGCGCATGCGCTCCTCGCCGTGCCAATAGTCGGCGATCAGCGCGGCGCAGCAGGTCATGACCGCGGCTTCGGCGCAGCCGAACAACATGCGTATACCGACGATGGCCGGCAAGTTATCCAGCACTGCCGGCAGCGCGCCGAGAACGCCATACAGCAGGGTGGCGATGATCAGCAAGGTCTTGCGCCCGACCCGGTCGGCCAACCATCCGGCCAGCGGCGCGCACAACGCAATCGCCAGTGCCGGCCCGGTGACCACCAGCGGCACCAGCAAGTCAGCGTGCGCGTCCAGCGGGCCGAACTCGGCGCCAAGCTTGGGCAGGACAGGTGCCACCATGACGGCGCCCATGATGGTCAGGCTGCTACCCAGCATCAGCACCAGCCCTTCACGGCGTCCGGTGGCCTGGAGGGGTAATGTGGAATCAGAACGTAATGGGTTCATGGTCAGCCCCTTAGAAACTTTGAGAAATACGCAGTGCCACGGTGTAACCCTCGGCTCGATTGCGGGCAGCGGTTTCCTTGTAGACATGCAGCCAGATGGGTGGCAGGCCGGGCTTGAAGTAACTCACCGCCGGCCCGACGGCCAACGCCCGTGCGCGATTGCCCGACTGCAGCCCCGGCGCGTCGTCATCGCTGAACTGGCGGTAGTAGTAGCCGCCCAGGCCCAGGGTCCACAGCCCTACATGTTGGCCGACGGCAAATTCGTGGCGGTATTCGACACCGTTTTTGTAGTCGGTCGCAGGGTTGCGAGTGTTGACGTCGACCTGAAGGCTTGATGACACCTCAAAGCCGCTGTCGGTGATGTAAGTGGCGTTGACGGTCGGCGAGAACGTCCAGTGATTGAGCCCCGGAGAAATCAAACGATTCTTGTCGTAGTCCCCGGTGGGTACCTGGATCTGCAGTTGGGTGTTGATGAACAGATTCGACGAAAGATTCCATTGCAGGATCACTGGCGAAAATTGCACATCGGCCAGTCGAAACGGATCGGCTTCCAGGCTCAGTGGTCCGGCCGGGGTCGGCACCTTGAGGGAAGTGTCCATTTTGAAAAACGGCACCACTGCGCTATAGCCATAAGTTGCGCCTAACAGGGTGTAATCCGTCAGGTGTATATAGGCTAAGCTGATGGATAAAACATCCAATGAAAGATGGTTGTCGACTGAGCGCCCGTCACGATCTTTCTGCACGTTGGCCGAATAAAACCCGGTTCGCAGCCCCAGGGTCCCGTAAGGCGTGGCTGGCGGCATCATCCCCGCGCCGAAGTCATAGACACCGACCGCCGTGGTCGGCGCGCCGTTTTCGGTGGCCTGAACGCTGGCGCAGCAACCGAGCATTCCCAGGGTGAACAGCGCCATGCGTGCGCTGCTTGCATTATTGTTATTGATCATCGGATGCCCATTCCATCAAGTGGTAGGGTCATCCTATGCAGCACCGCCGTGAGCGGTTATCCGTTTTCAGCAGAGTTGGGTGCGGTGCAGGGTTTGTGAAGGGCTTTCGCCGAACAGGTGACGGTAGTCACCGGAGAAGCGGCTCAAATGCCAGAACCCCCAACGTGCCGCCACGGCGTGCACACCTCCCGATTGCGGGCTCGCTCGCAGTTCGCGCCGCACCGCATTGAGGCGTAACGCACGCAGATACGCCACCGGATTGATCCCCAGGGTTTCCTGGAAACAGTACTGGAGTTTGCGTCGGCTGGCGCCGATGTGGTTGCACAGGTCGAGGATCGACAACGGTTCGTCGAGGTGGCTCAGCGCATAGTCAAGGGCCCGGTCGACCATCCTTTTACGCGCGGTGGGGGTTAGGGGCGGCGCTTGATCCGGTGCAATCAGTTCCAGCATGTGCAGCATCACCGCATCGCGTATACCACGGCGGATCGAGTCGTATCCGAGCAACGCTTCACGGTCCGCGTCGCACTCCGCCAGCTCATCGAACAACGCCGCGAGTTGACGTTGCACAGGCGAGTCGCTCAAGCGGTAACACTTGGGAAGATCGGTAATCCGAAAAGGGCTGCCCTGACGCTCCAGGGCATGCTCCAGTACGCGTTCGTCAATCGCCACATTGAGTAAATCAAGGTGTGGAGGCGTGTGCAGCTTGGGCAAGTTGTAGCCGTGGACAACCAGCAGGCTGGGGTCGTGAATCGGATGCCCCGAGCAATAGACCGGGCCGTCGGCACTCAACGGCACGCTGAACGCAATTGCCCCTTCCCAGGCCGCTCCACTCTTGGTCATGGCTTGATTAGAGCGGTCGCGTGCCAGTTGCATCCAGCCCAAACGGAACTCGGTCAACTCGCCTTTAAAGAGGCCCGGCGATAACTGATCATAGTGAAGCTTCCAGCCAGGCATGTTCCCAGCGTGCTCATCGATGTCACTCGTCAGGAAACGCTGGAGGGGCGATGCCGACCGCACCATGTTGGAACCCGCCGGGACCAGATCATTATTGTTGTTCATGGACCTGACCTTTTTTAGTTGCAAGGCTTACAGGTCACCCTACACAGCAAGTTCCATTCCGAACACAGGACAGGCCACGAATATGTGCCGAAAATGGATAGTGAGAGAGCAAACGCGGGTCGTCAGCGGGACCGCCTAATGCCAGTCAGTCAAGAGATAGAACGGGCAACCCTTAACCTGTGGCGATTTGCTGAGCAAGGGCTTAGCTGGCGGGCCTGGCATATAGGGCTGCGCACCTACAGACCTGATACCTCATCATCGTCGACCGCGCCTACTCGAAGCTCTCGAACACCGGTCGCGGACCAAAAGCGAATCACAGCACCCTTCCCGCCCGCCATTATCTGAGCCTGCTCAATCAAATCGGCCCGGTTGCTGGAGCGCATGATCGGCTTATAGCCGTGGACCTTGTACAAGACCCACGTTTCGCCCTCAGCTTCAATACGGAAAACATCCATTGGATTGTCGTCCTGGGATTTATCAGTCGAGTCCCAAAACGTGGCTCCGTTCCCATAAAACGCCGGGTGAACCCCATTCAGTACCCGATGCGGATGAGTTAAACCTGTTAAATCGGGTTGTTGTATCACGCGCCATCGGCAATCGTCAGCCCTGCGAATTCAAAGAACGGTTCATGGCCACAATATCGTCATGCTCGGGGTTCGGCCCGAGTCGCTTGAAGTGCTCCGGAAGTTCATCCCGTTTCGCTGCCGCCCGCTCCTTGACCGCCGTCAACAGCGCGGCGCGCATGGTTTCGGCGTCGTAGTCGCAGCAGTAGCCCGGTGTGGAGGGTTGTTGCCGCCATGACTCCTCAAGAGAACCACTGTCGAGGGGATCGAAGCCGATCTGGTCTACCAACGACATGACGGTTGCTTTGGCCTTGCAATCATCACCCGCTACCGCCACTGCCAAACGCCCCGGCGTCCCTTTGGCAGTGCTCAAGCGTGCCAGTGAGTGGGCCAGAATGTTGTTGACCGCCTTGATGACCGGACGTCCGATCTGGCGGCTCACCCAGATGCTTTCGGTCATCCCCTGATCAATTTCAGCGATCCGGGGGTCGCGTAGGCCAGGGTAGTAATTACTGGTGTCGACCACCGGGACGCTGTCGGGCACCGAGGCAAACAAGTCTGAAGGAAGCGTGCTCAAGGCAGGTAAAGGTATGGACAGAACGATCACGTCCACTGCGCTCACCGCACCCCAAATGTCCACCGGTTCGACGCCCGTCTCTTCAGCAAAACCACGAACGCCGTTGACGCCCCTCGAATTCGCTACGCGAACTTCATGGCCAGCCGCTTTGAGTGTGCGGGCGATGGTGCTTCCGATGTTACCAATGCCAATGATGCCGACTTTCATGGATAGCCTCTTTAGTCGCAAATCTTGCACCGATTCTAGGATGCTGGTGTGATTAGGGTAAGTACCTACCAAAAAGTGGGTAACACACACATGAGGAAGCTATGGCACGGGAATGGAACTGCGAAGACCCGCAAAACCGTCGTGACTGGGCGGCGGCAACCACAGAAACGCTTCGTGTGTTGGAGGGAAAGTGGAAAATCATCATTTTGTGTCAGCTTTTCGCGGCAAAAGGAGCGCTTCGGTTTTCGGATCTGGAGAAGTTGATCGACGGGATCAATCAAAAAATGCTGATTCAGCAGCTAAAACAGTTGGAAAAGGACGGGATCGTTCTGCGCACGGTGTACCCGCAGGTACCGCCCAAAGTGGAGTACCAACTTACGGCAATGGGTCACGCACTCGGGCCATCGATCCAGGCACTGATCGAATGGGCAGAGATGAGGCGTGAGAACGTTTCTCAGGGCTGTTAGCCTGAGGCCTTAATCTTTGGGCAACACAGGTAGGCACTCATGACACTCAAGGAGATGAACATCCCGCTCACCATCAAGTCTCAGGCCGCCGAATTGGTGCGAAGCATCGAGATGGCCGACGGTCTCCTGGAGCTGGCCACGGCTGGCGGTAAGACGGAAGGCTTTTTGGTTGGCCTGAAATGCGTGAACGCATTGTCTGTAGAAGACACTGCAACGCTTGAAGCCATTTTCGATCAGGCAATGGAGCGCAAGATGGCTGAAACCCGCAAGCAGCGGTAGCAGGTTAAAAGACCCCACGCTGGCAGGGTCTCCGCTCTGTCGTCGGTCAGGTACTGCTGCCCAACGACGGAGCTTCGGTTTCATCAACAGGGGGATTCACCGGCATGTCCGGGTCATCGCTCAAATCGTTGCGCGCAGTGTCTTGGTCTTCACTGTCGCCGCTCTCCCTATCGGGATAAGTGTTTTCTTCGCTGCCTGGCTCGGCGGGTCCCGGGTATGCGCTTTCAGGGCCGTTGTCTTCAATTCCCATGCTTGATCTCCAGCTTTCAACGCAGGGTATCTGCGCCTGTAACTGTGAGGATTGCGCCCGACGCTAAGTGCCTGCAAACAGACAAGCGGCAATCAAAAGGCGCTAAATACCTCCCTCATTCAAAAAGCGATCATCGGCAGCCAACCGTTGCCATATATGGCTCGCAGCTTGCAATGCACAGGCTGACTGCGCCGGAGCGATGTATTTCTGACGTGTCAGCCATTATCAGCAATGCAGCAATACGCCGCCCCATCATCAGGAGATGCACCGTGTCGACGCTCAGTGAAATCGCAGCCAATCACGCGAAAAACACATTAGCACTAGAAGCAGAGGCGGCCCGATTGAGCATGGCCTGTATTTCTATTGCGCAGGTGGTTGCACCACCGTCGTTCACGGCGCTGGAGCAGATGCCCGCACACGCCATTGCGGCCATTAACGAAGGCCTTCACATTCAGACGAACAGCTATTCACTGTGACCGTGGAACCCGGTGTGCAGGCACCGGGTTCACGACGAACTGCACGCAACCTTCGATCAGGTCTGCCGATAGAGGTATCGGTGGATCATTCATGGAGAGAAACACATGCCTTTCACGGACACCCAGATCAATCAAGCGCTGGAAATTTTCATCCGTCGTGACGAACAGCTTCAGAAGGAGCTGGCCAATTTCAACCGTCACCCCGGCGGTCTGTTCATCAGCGAACGTCGTGCCGAGCACGCCCGATCGGCGTTCCTGCGGGCTGCGCAGGAGCGCGATACGACGCCTCATGATTTCGCACTGAGACTGCTGGCCCGCACGCCCTCCGAGTTGGAGCAGTTGCGCGAAGAACGGCGGATGCGGATGGCCAGTTGACCCCATCCGCTCCACTGCCTAAGCCTGAGGGCATTTCGACATCGAAAGTCTGGTGGAACGCAGCGCAACGGCAGATGCCTGAGAGCACATCCCCTTCCAGCACTGGGTGAATTATTTTCGCCTCGTTCTTGACATGCCCTTCGAACCAGTACAGAATTGCGTCCATTCCCGATTGGGGAATTGAAAAAAACCCTTTAGATTCAATGGGTTGGAAGACAAAGAAATATCTTTTCTTCTACAGTTTAAATACGTTTGATGCAGCGGTAACGCATCGGATGTTTGAGGCCGAGTAGCAAAATGGTTATGCAGCGGATTGCAAATCCGCCTACGCCGGTTCGATTCCGACCTCGGCCTCCACTCTTGAAAACCCCGTCAGTTACGATTGACGGGGTTTTTTATTGCCTGTCATAACGTGTGTGCGTCATAAAAAGCGTATCGCTTAATGTGCTCATCCATGCTTTGCAGCACTGGTCTGGCATGAGCGCACGCACCACGACCCAAGGCAGGCGTGGTTGCGGGCACTCATGGTAAAAACCGGCAACGCGCTGGAGTGATCCACTGCGTGTCAGGTCGCCTCGTCGTGCTTAGCGCACCAAGGGCTCGTAAGGCTGGAAGAACCCGCTCCCGATCCACTTCGGTGTCTTTTCGGTTGTCAGCGGCTCGGAGCGTTGGTAGCTGTTGGCCCGTTTCGAGTAACCCTTGTGGTCGTACTCGGCCATATACGGATAAGGGAACACCTTGCGCGTGCGACCACGGTTGGCGATGTCTTCTTTGGTCATGAACGCTGGCAGGTTCGCAGCCACCGGCTTGGTGCCGCTGGCCGTGGGTGCGCCAACGCTGCCGCGCTTATTGGGCCGGTCCTGAAGCGCAACGATCGCGCCAGGTGCCTGCCCCTTCTCGACCCAGCTCATGACCGGCGTCAGCAGGTCGATCAGGCTCGGCCCCTTCCCGCTGCCGCAATGATAGACACCCGGCAGCAGATACAAACGCTCGAACGACTCGGTCCGGGCCTTGCCCATGCGCGCTTCGACCGCCTCGTGATAGGCCAGCGTATTGAGCGGCGAGATGTGCGGGTCGGCCCAGCCATGCCAGAGAATCAACTTGCCGCCTCGGCTGGCGAAGGCCGTCAGGTCAGGGTTGGTCGCATCGTACAGCGCGTGCATCGGACGAAGCCGTTCGAAGGTGGCTCTGTCGAAATGCAGATCGGCCAGCTTGAAGTCGGCGCCGGGATTGCGCTCGAACACCAGATTGCGCAGGGACTCCAACGCGATCTTTTCGCTGAAGATCGGCTGATCAGCGGAAACCGGTACGAATACCCCTGCCCACGCCAGCTCCGAACCGGGCTGTGGGCCGCCCACTATCAGTCGTTCGCCGCTGACGGGGTCTTTCGGGCCATCATAAAAGCGCCGCACGGCCTCCACTTCTTTGGAGGTCAGGCATTTGCTGGTATCGGCCGAGACGCTGCACTGCACCGTAGACGCGTCGAAACGGCAAATTCTGGGGTCAGCGATCAGGCCATCGATTTGACCGTCCAGCACATCGCATTGGGCCAGCACCGCCTTGTGAAGAATGGGCAAACGGGACGCGACGACAATCGGCTTGCCATCCGGCCCGCTGTTGGAGCGCGCCAGCCAGGCGTGGTACAAGGCGTTCTGTGTCTGAAAATTCAGGGCAGCCGCGCCAGCCACGATTCCATCGAAATCGTCCGGATAGCGCTGGGCCTCGATCAGCGCCTCGCGACCTCCGTCGGAGCAGCCGCTGAAATAGGCGTATTTAGCCTTCTGGCCGTAAAACACGTTGATCAGCTGCTTCGACGCCAGCGCCGTCAGATGGACGCCGCGATGGGCAAAATCTGCGCGTTTCTGCGGGTCGTCGCCAAACGAGGTGTCCGAGGCTGGGTGCCCCATATCAGTAGAGGCCACGGCAAACGCGCCGGTTTTGAGGGGCTGACAGCCTTCGGCGGCCCCCACCGTCGTGTCGATGCGACCGCACAGGCCGCCGCAGCCGACCTGCAGGTAACGTTGCGCCCACGTGTTGGTGGGCAGCTCCAGCTTGAAGCCGATCTGCGGTGCAAGCAGGCCTTCAACGGCGCAAACCGGTACACCGTCACGCGTCGATTCCCCGGCTGAAACCACACGGCTACCGGATCCGCCTATATCAGCGAGATCGACTTGGGTCAGCGCAGCACAGGCGCTGACCGGTTTGACCACGGCCAGTGTGGCGAGGGTGTCGTTGGGATCCGAGGACGGTGTCTTGGCCAGCGCCGGGGTCAGAAAAAAGACAGAGGTGACCAATAGCGCAAACACGCTGGAACAACTCGACATCGTGGGTCTCATGAGAACTCCTGTTCATGAAGGATCAAGACTGCAGCACCGCATCATGGAGACGACATGTGCCGCAGTTGTAGGTAAAACGTTTAAGCGGCTTAACGATTCAACAATTAGCCGGACAAATTGTCATGGGTTCCTCCCTCCGCCCATGACCCGGTAAAGCGTGACATGGCAGCTCTGGCAGAGCCAGACGCAGCGAATTCAGGTGATGTCAGACGCGGAATAGGGAAATGTGAAAAGGCGCAACGCAGCGTCTGGCAGTAAACGATGGGCTGGTTGGATTGTGGGCGGGCGGCTTGCAGGCGATCTGCCGGGAACCGGCAGCAAAAAAGGCACAGGCGGTGGATTGGTTGCAATGAAGGGCTGCTGCGCAGCCCATTGTTGCCATCCTGGATTAACGATTGGGGCTCAAGCCGACTGTGGTTCTCGCGTGCGAGCCAATGCCGCCAGATCCCGAAATGCCGCGCCGGGATGAGGCGCTTGCAGGCGCGGTCCAGCGTCGAACAGCTTTTCGCGCAGCGTGCCTTGGGCGTATTCGGTCTTGTAAACACCGCGCTTCTGCAATTCGGGCACCAGCAAGTCCACTGCGTCGATGAACGTTTCGTGGGTCAGCGCGTAAGCCAGGTTGAAGCCATCGACGTCGGTTTCTTCGACCCATTCCTGCAACAGGTCGGCCACCGTTTCAGGGCTGCCGACAAACAGTGGGCCAAAACCACCGATGCCGACCCAGTCGGCCAGCGCCTGCGGAGTCCAGATGGCGTCGGGGTCAGCGGTGGAGAACGTTTCCACCGCTGACTGAATGGCATTGGTATGCACATGCTTGAGCGGCTCGTCGGGCCTGAACTGGCTGAAGTCGATACCGGTCCACCCTGAAATCAGCGCCATTGCGCCTTCGTAACTGACCCAGCTCTTGTACTCCTCGAACTTGGCTTTGGCCTTGGCATCGGTCTCACCGAGAATCACGGTCTGCAGGTTGAAGATCAGCACGCTGGATGGATCGCGACCGGCTTCGGCGGTACGACGGCGAATGTCGGCAACGGTTTTTTTCAGCAGCACCTTCGACGGCGAGGCGACAAACACGCATTCGGCATGCTCGGCGGCAAACTGCTTGCCCCGGCTGGACGCACCGGCCTGATAGAGCACCGGCGTACGCTGCGGCGAAGGTTCGCACAGGTGGATACCGGGCACCTGAAAGTGTTTGCCGACGTGACGAATCTCGTGAATCTTGCCCGGATCGCTGAACACGCGTCGCTCGCGATCTCGCAAAATCGCGCCCTCCTCCCAACTGCCCTCCCAGAGTTTGTAGCAGACCTCCAGGTACTCCTCGGCAAAGTCATAGCGGGCGTCGTGTTCGGTCAGGGTCTTCTGGCCCAGATTCTTCGCGCCACTTTCCAGATAGGAGGTCACGATGTTCCACCCTGCCCGGCCCTTGGTCAGGTGATCCAGGGTCGACAGGCGGCGGGCGAACGGGTACGGGTGTTCGAACGACAGCGATGCAGTGAGCCCGAAGCCCAGGTGCTCGGTAACCAGTGCCATTGGCGGAATCAATTGCAGCGGATCGTTGACCGGCACCTGCGTGGCCTGACGAATCGCCGCCTCACCGTTGCCGCGATAGACATCGTAAATGCCCAGTACGTCGGCGATGAACAGGCCGTCGAACTTGCCACGCTCCAGAATCTTCGCCAGGTCGGTCCAGTACTCCAGATCCTTGTATTGCCAAGAACGGTCTCGTGGATGAGCCCACAGGCCCGGTGATTGATGGCCGACGCAGTTCATGTCGAAGGCATTGAGGCGAATTTGACGAGACATGCCATTACTCCCGAAGCTGGGGCGGCGCGACGCCGTTGAGGCGGTGGTTGCCCAGCACCTGATAGTGCCAGCGCAGTGGTTCACGACCGG
>NZ_RBTP01000036.1 GCF_003702045.1 Pseudomonas viridiflava | reverse complement strand
CTTCACCGCCCACCCCCTCCGCCTCCAGCAGCCCCCGGCAAGCATTATTCAAACTCCTCGCCGATATCAAATGGTGGCTGCCAGTAGTTTCAACGCTTATCTCAATCTCACTCCTCACCAAGTACCTCTGGGTAATCCATCACCCCGAGTTGATCCTGAGTTCGTTAGGGAACCCTTCGAACCTCGTCGCCTGGTTATTCTTCAGCCTGCTGATACTCGCGTCGCTGCTGCTCATCGTATCGGTGCCGTCTTTGGTCTTCACGTTGAGCATGTCTGTATGCACCGTTGACAGAGAGCTGGAAAAGAGGCTCGCCTTACGCTTTGGCCTCATCGTAGGCGGGGGCTACCTACTGCTCTCGATCAACCTGCTGGGGGCCCTCTTTGATTACACCATGTCCCCAGGCTACTTCTTCCCTATCGTCGTAGTCGCTGCCGCTTGTGCCGTGATAGTTCTGCTTCGCCGCGATGCGCCCCTGCACAACAAAGTACTGGAGCTGCCGCCTGGTCCCCGCAAACCCTCGCATCGCAAACTCTATTACACAGCCCTCGTTGGCTGGCTAGGTACGCTGCTCGCGTTTACTTCGGTGAGTGGAGTCATGCCCGCCCAGCTAGCAATCATGACGTGGCGAGGCGGAGAGAGCGACGAAGAAGCATTCGGAGCTATCGCCCTCTGCTTATTGATAATGTGCCTCTACCTAGCGCCAGTCCTCGTCTTTTATTTGACAAACGGCAATGCGATGCAGCGCACCGGCCGAGCCGCACTGGTGCTGCTCGGGTGCATCTTCGTCAATGCCATGCTGTTGCCGGCCCTCTTGGACCTGTGGGTTTATTCCGCCGCCAATCTGATCAAAATCAGGGACAATACCGAGCTGAGCTATGTGTTGAACGAAAAGGATTATCCGAAGGAGGTATTCAGCAGCGCCCCGTGGCAACTGGAGAGCTACGAGGGGCCGAATGGTTTGTACAGCGTCAGGGCGTTTCGTCAGTTCCGCTTCGGCGATACGTTGTTGATCTGTCCCGCTAGCTACCGAAATATCTCTTTGAAAGAGATCGACAGCTACGCACATCGCTGTATTGCCTTGTCCGAGGCCAAGGTGCATGTAGCCGCTCCTGTATTAGGCAAGAATGCCGCGACGGTAGCCAAACCGAATTGATCCGGCCCCCATGCCTACCCACGTTCCGGTGTTGATTGAATACCGGAACTGCCAATCTGTTTGCTGCCGCACAAAAAAGTGCTCAAAAAGCATCCATCGGAATCCAGACCACACAGCGTTCCAACTGGTATTCCAAGCAAGTTGGCCAATAAATTAATAATCAGAAAAAACAGATAGATACCGACACATTTCAACTTACCCCGGCCCGCCAAATTGGAAAAGACGTCTTTGAACGTCTTTTTTATGAGCAGGATTTGCGGGAGGGCTTACTCAGGAAGCATGAACGTGCCGTTCGGTAAATCGGTGTATGACCCAGCAGACGAGCAATCTCACGCTGACTGAGCTCTTTGTATTGCCCGATTTGAATGGTTACGCGTTCTTCGATACTGAGTTCGTATGAAACATCGCCGCACCTTGCCTGAGGTAAAGGTGTTGCACTCAGTTTTGCTGCCGCCTTTATTAGCCTCCGAACCCGCCGGGCATTCAAAGGCAAGGCTAATGGCAACCAAGGTAGGCAACCACTATGATGGCAGCTTTATTGCGAGCCAGAGCTATTTTCTCCTGCAAACCTCAACATCGCTTTGTGTTTTTAATTGAGTGTCCACGCCAAGTCTATACCTACAGTAATCGATAATAAATTTCCGTTCTTCCGTAGTAAGCAACTCTACCTTTCTGATCTCTCCGTCGTTGGCGTGGATATTGAAGAATCTCATTTGAAAAGTCGGGTGTTTTTTGATAAAAAGGATAGTTTCAATATCTCCATCCTCTAGCGCTTCGTAATAACCAACATAGAGTAAAGCCAGCAAAATTAGCCCTATAAAGACAATTATCTTTTTCATTATTGTGACATCGGCGGAGGGAGTAACTGGGTCTTGGCTCGGATATTTCTTACTAACTCCATGCCTATGTTACCTGGGCAGACTTTGCCTTCCGTTGCCTGCCCTGGATACTCTCGATGGCCACCAAAATTTTTTATCACGAACACGCTCTTTAGTGAGTCAATCAAATGCATCAAGGCAGTGATCTGCAGGTCAGGAATCACGCTCGTAGTGCCATAGCCCAAGCTACTGAGGACAACACGCCCCTTGGCAACCCAATCATCACCTTCTTCTGGAGCCGTCAGGTTCTCCAATAAGACAATACCGATCAAATTAGTATTAAACTTCAAAACGCTTGAACCTTGAAGCCGAATGTCTCGGCCCTCATAGACCTGACCAGTACAATCAATGCCGTAGTGGTAACCGATATCGTCGTATCTCTGGCTCAGATGGCCTTTCTGGATTTCTTTCATTTGCTCTGCACCTGATGTGCAGCTATGGCTCCGCCCTGCGTGGTGAAGAGCAATCATAGTGTAGTCCCAGTCCATCACCATATCGGGCTTGCCTTTGACCGCTCCCCACGAAGAGCGCTCAATAAATAGTGTGTTCAATGAACGCACTTTCTTAATGATCGCCTCACGTGTTGCAGCCCGATCGTTCACAGTAATAGGTATGGGGCATACAAACTCGCCGGGTTTGATTTCCTGAGCGGTGGCTTGAGTTGCAAATTGAGTAGCCATTAGCGGTTCTCCACCAATTCTTTTAGCGTTCGAGCAGGGGCGCTAAACAAAACGTGTATCGAGATACTCGCATTAGGTGCAGAGGTCTTAACCTGCGCAACGCCATTAGCACTCGTCACGCCTGTTGTCTCTACACCGTTGACCGTAGCCACAAAATCACGGAATGCCAAAGGAGAGCCGGTTTCGCTATCGGTAATGTTGAAAGACTGACCGTAGATTTTTTGAATGGATAGAGGGATAGGATGTATGAACGGCGCCGGCGTATGAGAATCTCCGATGATCACAGTACCTGAGCCGGCGACCACAACATCCCCGTGCGAACCTATGGTATCAACCAGAGCAGCGTTTTTTCCATTAATGAATACTGTTGCTGATACTCCAGAAATAAGCATACTCCCACAGCTACAGATATCGCCCTTTCGGGCCGCCGCAAGTCCGTCGAAAAAAACATCGGGAGAACCTGAGGAAATAGCTTTTGCACCATGCCCTGGCATCGGACAACTGGTGGGATCGGTTATACGCGCGGCTGGTTTTACCATGAATGACTCCCTGTCATAACCGTTGGTGAGAACCAACCTTAACAGAAACATGAAATCCAGTACCACCAATACATGAAGATCTGTAAGCGCCGCACTCACGACCTTCAAAGCTCGCAATTGATTCGCCACTCTGCGCTATCGATTCTTCTAAAAAATTTTGGAATTTTCTATGACGACTATGTGCCTCCTACCCTTCACGTATGGACAGCGACTCAGAAATCGGTCGAACCATAATCTAGCCTACTGGCACCCGCCCGATTCTAAAAAATTAACGTTATGTCCAAGATCAGTTGATCTGTTACAAAAACCAAAAGAATTCTGTACCTAATCGCTATATCCGTTTGGCGATTTCTCTCCACATGTAGTCGTAGTGACGTTTCAGCCAAACGACCAACAGTTTTTCGGCTTGCCTGCGCACCCAGTTACGCTTACGCGCCGCTAGCCTTGCCTCGATCACATGAGTGAGTGAGTCAGAATCAAAACTTGTCCAGACAGAGGGACTGCCGTAATGTTGGTGAAGCAGACGGGGGACACTTCTGAAAGAAGATCTCGTACAGTACCTCAACCTCTACACCTTTGACCTCGCGCGCAATATAGTCGTAATCGGTGGGAAAATGATTGAAGGGGTCGGAAAGCGCAGCTTTGACTGACGACAGTTCCGGCTCACTCAGAGAATGTCCCAATGCGAAGACTCCTAAAACCTAAAACTTCTGATCCGATGAGTCAGCGGCAGCCCTGAGGCTACCCCATTCGTGGCCGATCCAGATCCAGCCCTGGCAATTGCAACCGTGCAATTGGTTTGGCAGACAGATAACGTACTTACGTCCAGCTACGCAAAGAGAGACCTCCCAATACCTCGTCTGACGATGGGAAATCTCTCCAGTTAAAGAGTTCCCCTAGGCCCCTTCAGCTAAATCCGGCATCGGAGCAAGCTTACCTCAACGAAAATGATCGCAGTTGCGTCTACAATGCCGGTGCAGGCTCAACTGCTAATCATCGTTTCTCATAGCGCTTTCGCGCCTCCCCCAGCAAAATACGCTTCATCTCCCACATTACGCCCAGAGCAATCCATGCCCCAAGAAAAACTAGACCTCCTGCGACTCCAGAAACCCATCCGCGACCAGATGAACGACCTCCTCCGCGCCCTGAACGCCACCAGCACCCGAGACGACCTGGAAGCCGAGCGCGCCATTCAGATCGAACTCATCCAAAGCCTTGAAAGCACACGGAAACTACGCTCGTCAGACGCGGAAGCGCTGTTCATCATTTTCGATGACGCGGTAGAGGCCAGGCTGGAGGAACTGCCTAAAGACTGACCACCCGCCGCGCGCGGATGCACGTCCAAAATCACGCGCTACACTGGGGGTGGTATTAGATTTTTCGGAGATCACCATGTACGTCGATATAACGACTGTCCATGCTCGGCTGGTCAGTAAAATTACGGCATTCAATCAACTGTGGCCTCAGTGGGTGGTTCATGGTCAGGTGTGGCAGTTGCCGTTGCTGGCGCAGCAGAAAGCGCTGGACCTGATTGAGGTGCAGCCGCTGGAAGGTCAGGCGGCGATTGATGCGGCGGTGCGGGCGATGACGTTGTTTGAGCGTCTGCCTGGCCAGGCGCCGGGGACGGTGATGCGCTTGCCGGGTTATTTTGCGTTGAGCCGCAGCGTGTTGCCTTGGGTGAAAGAGATCAATCAGCTCAAGGATGATCTGATGGCGGCGATCGAGCAGACGCGCATCGAGCTCAATCTGGCGACCACGGCGCGGTCGAAGATTCTTCGTCAGGCGTTGGGCGGGCAGTTCAGCATGAAGCAGTTGGGGCGTCATACGCAGGTGTTCGATATCTGCCCCCGACTGATCGTGTTTACTTGGGCTGGACACACAACCGGGGGCGAGCGGGTGCCGGTGAGCAAGGTTCGGGAGATGCTGGGTAAGACCGCTGAGCAGCAAGCCACCAAGGACCGGGTTGCCATTGAGCAGACGTCAGCGGGCGCGGAGTTGCGCCGCATCGTCAATCTGTCCGATCAGGCCAGCCTCATTAAATACAAGAAGGTCGCGCCGCACCCCAGGGCGATGGTGTATTTCTCGGCCAGTTCGCGTTACGACGCAATGATTCACAGCAACCTGCCGATGTTCGTTTTGGCAGGTGAAGAGCGCTTCGACGTGCATGAGTTGCGTCATTTCAATCGGCATACGCGTCAGGCTGAACGGCCGGACAAAAAGCCGCGCATTGAGGTGATCCCGCGCATGAATCTGTTTTTGAACCCGGATGATCTGGTGGGCCAGCGCAAGTCGGCGGCCGTGGTCGGCAAACCGAGCGCCGTGGCTTCAACCTACTCGGACCGGACTCCCGTCAAAGTGGATGAATAACCTGCTCGCTGCTCACGCCAGGGAGCTGAACGCTTTCTGGCAGGAGCGTCTGCCAATGAATTTGTGCGCGTCGACCGTTAATCCGCTTAATCAATAAACATAGAGGTCCACGGACAATCATTGACGGCCTGAGATACACACATTGAATCGTGATGAGGCTTCGTCATGGCGCTTTCAACCATGCCGCATGGCATCAAAACACATAATAAAGTCAGACTTTTAAACCGTTAATATTCTTCACCTCTATTATCGAGTTCAATCTCAGTTACCACTGCTTTGTAAAGCGAACAACTCGATAAAGAACAGTTTCCCCCGATATTTTCAGACAGACAGTTATCAACGCCAACCCATAAAAAAGGCCATCGAGTGGATGGCCTTTTCGTAATGGTTTACCGCTCTGTATTAAATCTTGAAGCTCGCCACCAACTGTTTCAAACGACCGGCCTGTTGTGAAAGCGCGGCGCAGTCTTTGAGGGTTTCATTCAGGTTGGCAACGCCCTGCTGGTTCAGCGAGTTGATCTGGTTGATGTCGATGTTGAGCGTTTCCACCACAGCGGTCTGCTCTTCGGTTGCGGCGGCAACCGACTGGTTCATGCCGTCGATCTCGCCAATACGGCGAGTCACATCGCGCAGGCGGCTGCCAGCCTGGTTGGCAACTTCGACGCTGCCCTGGCTCGACGTCTGGCTCTCATTCATGTTCACCACGGCGTCCTGCGAGCCGGTTTGCAGCTCGCCGATCATCTTGTGAATCTCGTCAGCGGACACCTGCGTGCGGTGAGCGAGGTTGCGCACCTCATCGGCCACCACAGCAAAACCGCGACCGGCTTCACCGGCGCGGGCAGCTTCGATGGCGGCGTTGAGGGCCAGCAGGTTGGTCTGTTGCGAGATCCCTTTGATCACGTCCAGGATCTGCCCGATGTTGTCGGTACTGGCGTTGAGCTGGGCGATCTGGGTGCAGGAATCGCTGATCTTGCTCGACAGCTCGCTCATGGCGTGGATGGTTTTTTCCACCACCACTTGGCCATCTTCGGCCTGAGTGCGCGCTTCGCTGGCCTGGATAGAGGCGTCGGATGCGTTGCGGGCGATTTCCTGGGTGGCAGCGCCCAGTTCGTTGATCGCGGCCGCGACACTGTTGGTACGGGCGCTTTGTTCGTCGAAGCCGATGATCGACGAATTGGATGATTGCACCACACGCTGCGACAAGTCATGCACTTGCAGCGTAGCGGAGGACACTTCCACGATGGAGGCGTGAACACGCTCCACGAACTGATTGAATGAGTTGCCCAGATCGGCGAACTCATCGCGGCCCTGAATGCTCAGGCGGCGAGTCAGATCGCCTTCGCCCTGAGCGATGTCCTGCATCGCACGGCCCATGTCGGTCAGCGGGCGCATGAGCGCACGGATCAACAGGCTCAGCAGCATGGCGATCACGATCACCGCAATGAAACCGGCCACGATGGCAGAGCTGCGGAACTGGCTCAGTGGCGCGTAGGCCTTGTCCTTGTCGATTGACAGACCGATGTACCAGTTAGCCGAAGGCAGGCCGGTGATCGGTGTGAACGACAGAAGACGTTCCTGGCCGTTGAGGGTGACCTCGCGTAGACGCGCATCCAGGCTCAGCGTCTGGCCGGGGTAGATATCCTTCAAGTTTTTCATGACCTGTTCTTTGTCGGGGCTAACGATCACCTGACCGTCGCCGCTGACCAGAAAGGCGTAGCCCATGCCGCCGAATTCCACCGAGTTGATGATCTTCACCAGCGTATCGAGACTCAGGTCGCCGCCAGCGACGCCAGCCACCTGGCCGTCGATCTTGACCGGGCTGGCGATGGTCACGACCAGGCCGCCCACCGAGGCCAGATACGGCGCGCTGATGATGGTCTTGCCGGCCTCGACGGTGGATTTGTACCACGGCCGCTGACGTGGATCGTAACCGGCAGGCATCTCTACGTTAGGCCGTTGGGTAAACGCGCCCTTACTGTCACCGACGTAGGTGAACTGAAAGGTCGATACCAGCGAGGACTGGGAAACCAGCCCGCTCAGGTCGGAGCCCACGCCTTGGTAAGCCACGTCCTGCGTCAGGTTTTCAAGAACCAGAATCCGCCCGCTCAACCAGTTTTGAACACTGCTGGCCGTCAACTGACCGGCCTGCCCCACCGAAGACTCAAGGTTCTGATTGATCGTTTTGCGCTGCAAATAATCGTTGTAAAACGTGAACAGGGCGAACGCCAGTACGACGACGCCCGAGGCTGCCAGCAGGATTTTATGACGAAACTTCAAAGTCATTACACAGCATCTCTATAAGGTAAAGGCAGTCCAGGCATTCAAGTAATTAGCCATACAAAAAAGTTGGTTTTTTATGAACGCGCGGTGTTCGTAATTGAACATTATTATCACGGTACGAACACACGCAGCTGGCCGTAACCGCTGAATGAATTCATCGCGCTATTTCAATGTTCTTGACGCGGCCTTTATAACTTTTGCGTCCGCCGAATGAAAGCCTGCGAAAGGAGGACAGCGCTTTTAAAATTTTATCGGCTTTTCCGTTTCAGCTTGGGCACGTCCTGCCGATAGCGTCTGTATCCTGTGCCTTGGTGGTAGCAATCGCATTATTGCTCCAGGGGCCTGATCTTTTTTGAATGATGCACCTGGAGATTGTCATGAACAGCTGGTTCGCAAACATCAGCGTGAATATGAAGCTGGCCCTGGGATTCGGGCTGGTACTTGTTTTTACTGCCATTCTTGCGCTCACGGGATGGAGCAGCCTGAGTGGGCTGATCGACCGAAGCAACTGGATGAGCGACATCACCTCGCTCAATGCTCAGCTGACAAAGTTACGGGTAACACGCCTGCAATACATGGTCGCTGACGGTGACGAGAAGGTCGCCGAAACCGTTCAGGTGTCGCTGGACGGCTTCAAGGCCTACCAGGAAAAGCTGCTGACCACGTTCAAGAGCCCCGAGAACGTGAAAATGCTTCAGCAACTGAGCGTGGTGATTGCCGACTATCAAAAGTCGCTGAACAACATGCGCAGCGGCTACAAGGCCAGTATCGCCCAGCGCCAGGAACTCACGGTCCACGCCACCAAAGCGACCGAGATGCTTGACCGGATTCTCGCCGACGTGAAGAAGCTGGACGCCACCGATGAAAGCCGTTTCGAGCAGTACCAGCTCATCGTGGGTGCCAAGGAAGACTTTATGCAGGCACGTTACGAGGTTCGTGGTTACGTGACGGATATCACGCCTGACAACGAGCAATCTGCAGTGCGCAAGCTGGACGGCGCGATCAAGAACCTCGATCAGTTGAAAGCCACCTTTGGCAGCAACCAGGCTGACGCGCTCAAGCAACTGGAAACGTCCCTCCAGGCATACCGCACCACCTTGCAGAATTTCAAGACGGCCAGTGGCGACATCGCCCAGGCTCGTAAAGAAATGACCGTACAAGGGCAGGACATCGTCAAGCTCAGCGAGGCCATGTACCAGCTGCAACTGGATCGCCGAGATCAGGAAAGCGCTCGTGCACGCAACATGCAGATCGGCTGCACCCTGCTGGCCATGATTCTGGGCATCATCGCGGCCGTGATCATCACGCGTCAGATCACCCGTCCTCTGCAGGAAACCCTGGCGGTGGTCGACCGGATCGCTTCAGGCGATCTGTCGCAAACCATGACCGTGACCCGTCGCGACGAACTGGGTGTCTTGCAGCAGGGCATCCAGCGCATGGGCACGACGTTGCGCGAGCTGATCGGCGGAATTCGCGACAGCGTGGTACAGATCGCCAGCGCCGCCGAAGAACTGTCGGCCGTTACCGAGCAGACCAGCGCTGGCGTGAACAGCCAGAAAGTCGAAACCGACCAAGTGGCTACCGCTATGCACGAAATGTCGGCGACCGTGGCCGAGGTGGCGCGCAATGCCGAGCAGGCGTCCGAAGCCGCGTCGACAGCCGACAAGGAAGCCCGCGCCGGTGACAAGGTGGTGGGCGAAGCCATCGGCCAGATCGAAAAACTGGCTGCCGAAGTCGTACGCTCTTCCGATGCCATGACCCTGCTGGAGCAGGAAAGCGACAAGATCGGCAAGGTCATGGACGTGATCAAGGCGGTGGCAGAGCAAACCAACCTGCTGGCATTGAACGCCGCCATCGAGGCTGCACGCGCCGGTGAAGCCGGACGTGGCTTCGCGGTAGTGGCGGACGAGGTTCGTGGCCTGGCGCAACGCACCCAGCAATCCACCGAAGAGATCGAGAACCTGGTCGCGGCCTTGCAGAACGGTACGCGCCAAGTGTCCAGCATCATGCTCAGCAGCCGTGAGTTGACGGTCAGCAGCGTGCAGCTAAGCCGCAAGGCCGGTACATCGCTGAACAGCATCACGCACACCGTCTCCAACATTCAGGCGATGAACCAGCAGATCGCCGCGGCCGCCGAAGAACAAAGCGCTGTGGCGGAAGAGATCAGCCGCAGCATCATCAATGTCCGCGACGTGTCCGAGCAGACCGCTTCGGCCAGCGAAGAAACCGCCGCCTCCAGCGTCGAACTCGCACGCCTGGGCGGACAACTGCAAATGATGGTCAGCCACTTCAAGATCTGATGCTTGATCTGTGAATGCAATCAGGCCCGGTTTGACCGGGCCTGATTGTATGTGCAATTGGACGGGCAGTAGACACCCTGTCGTTGCGAGTCTGTTAGACCAGAAGTTATCCGCCTCACCGTCTGATGGCTTCATTCTGCCCATCCTTACGTGAACTGCCTACTGTCAGAACTGTCAGAACTGTCAGTTTTTATACTCACTTCGCCACACCGCGTCGTTTGTAATAGCCGATAAGCTTGCCGCACCGGTCAGACGTTTAATCAGCCCTCTCCTTCACGCGCCAGTCGCTCGACATATTCATTCACCGCAATATGATCGGCCTTTCTTTTGCCGGCTTCCATAAACCCCTGGAAGCGACGGCTTTCAAGTAGCTGATCGACAGACTGACGAATCCTTTTCTGTATTGAATAGGGAATGCCCGGCCCGTCGTGCAATTCATGCGCACCTTCGAGCACGTCCACCAGTCGGGATCGAAACTTCTCCAGCCCGCGCCCGCTCGCCACTCGTTTGTAAGTGGACAGAAAATAGGTCTCGCCGCGTCCCGGCCCTTGGCGGGTGACGTACGCCACGGCGCAAAGCCCCACGCCGCTGCGCTTGCGCCAATGTACGGCGGCGTGCTCGCTGAGTTGCAATACGTCCTCGCGGCGCCAGGCATGCCCGCTGTGGAGCAGGTGAATGATGGCCGCATTCAATGCCCGACGCGTGCCGCCAAAGCGCAGGTCAGGGAAACGGGCGTATACCTGAACCTGTTTGTTCTTGAGGACGCGCACAATCCAGACGCGTCCACGGGCCTCACGGGTGATACCGCGTGGAACGCTATAGGTGACATCATCGACAGTTTTGTCGTAACACCTCAGACCTGAAATATCGATTTCAGACGGTGTATTCATGGGTAGGGTCGACTGTAAATTGGGGTCTTATGACAGGAGAGTGATGCACATGAACGGCACCTTCACCCGGGCGCCTTCATATAAATGGACACTGTTTCATTCTTGAACCCACCTGATCATTATCAATGGAGTAACACGTTCAATGGCGTCTCTTTTCAATCGAGACGGGTGAACGTTAGTTTATTTTTAACACCCGACAAGGCTGCGCTAACAATCAGATTCATTTCAAGACAGCGAACACGGCGATACGTGCTGCATTAAATTGGCAAGCGCTGTTATTGCCTAAACGTAATAATGCCTATAACTCACTCTTCGCTGCTTTGCACACACATCACGGTTGATCGTGCCGCACAGCGGCATCGGCACGATCAACGCAGCAGGTATTCGCAGGTTCAAGCCTGCGGCGGCTGGCCATTGGACGCAGACAGACCGCCGTCCACCGGCAGATTGACGCCCGTCACAAAACGCGCGTCGTCGCTGGCCAGGAAGGCGATCACATCACCAATGTCCTCAGGCTCGGCGGGACGGCCCAGCGCGATGCGCTCCTTGAACTTGCCCATCAACGCTTCGTTGCCCAGCATGTCCTCGGTCAGTTCGCTGCGGGTCAGCGACGGGCAGACGGCATTGACGCGAACGCCGTCTGCACCGTGATCCAGCGCCACGGCGCGGGTGAAGTTGGTGATTGCGCCTTTGGCCGCGTTATAGAAGCTCATGCTCCAATCGCCGCCCAGGCCCGACACCGAAGACACATTGACGATGCTGCCCTTGCTGACGATCAGCGCCGGCATGGCCGAGCGCGTGCAATAGAACACACCATCCAGGTCCACCGACATCAGCTCTTTCCAGTCCTGCACCTCAAGCTCGGTGACCTTGCCGGATTTTACGATGCCTGCGTTGTTGACCAGCACGTCCAGACGGCCGAACTGACTGGCGACCTCCTTGAACAGCGCTTCCACATCGCTCAAATCGGCGACATCGGCAGCCCTGACCAGATGCCCCTCGCCTTCCAGTTGGGCATGCACTTTATTCAGCTTCTCTTCGTTGCGACCGACCAACACCACGTGTGCGCCTTCCCGGGCAAAACGCTTGGCCGTGGCTTCACCGATCCCGGAACCGGCACCTGTGACCACAACAACTTTCTGGGTGAAACGATTCATGTAATACGCTCCGAAAAAGTGAATAGGTGTCAGGTGGACTCTGAGGGCCCCGGCCGCGTTCACTCTCATTCACGTACGGCTTTGCGAAGCCTGTGCAAGGCCGAAAACTTCGACTAACGGCTCGTTGACAAACCCTGTGCACCCTGCAAATAATCAGCGCGGTTGTACGACAACCTATGACGCCAACACAATAAAAACAAAATCGGGGCCCATTACATGAAGACTCGCGTCTGCACCTTCGCTCGACCTTGCGTGACCACCTGGATCGCTGTCGCCGCAGCAGGGTTCTATCCTTTCGCATCACCCGATGACACGTATGTTTTATAGCCTTCGCTGATCGCCAGCGAACGGTTTCCGGCTGCTTATCAGTCGGGGCCATGCCTGAAAACAGGCATCACATAATCCTCGTAGTCGTCGGTCGTTGCCTGCGCATGACCAGAAAAAGAGGACGGTTTCGTAAACAAGGGAGCACAACAATAATGACATCTCACACCACTCGTTCACGCCTGCTGCTGGGCGTTGGCAGCATGACGCTGCTCTGCCCGATGATCGGCATGGCCGAAGGCTTCGTGGACGACACCAAAGCCACGCTCAACCTGCGTAACGCCTACTTCAACCGCAACTTCACCAACCCTGCGTTCCCCAGCAGTGCAGCCCCGCAAAGCAAGGCTGAGGAGTGGACGCAAAGCTTCATTCTTGATGCCAAGTCCGGGTTCACCCAAGGCACCGTGGGCTTTGGTGTTGATGTGTTGGGCTTGTATTCGATCAAGCTTGATGGCGGACGCGGGACGGGCGGCACGCAGTTGCTGCCGATCCACAGCGACGGTCGTCCGGCTGACGATTTCGGACGCTTGGGTGTGGCGGGCAAGGCGCGGATTTCCAAGACCGAACTGAAAGTCGGTGAATGGATGCCGGTGCTGCCCATTCTGCGCTCGGACGATGGGCGTTCGCTGCCCCAGACCTTTCGCGGCGGGCAGATTACCTCCAAGGAAATCGACGGTCTGACGCTGTACGGCGGCCAGTTCCGCGGCAACAGTCCGCGTAACGACGCCAGCATGGAAGACATGTCGATGAACGGTCGCGGCGCGTTCACTTCCGACCGATTCAATTTCGGCGGCGGCGAATATGTCTTCAATGAAAAGCGCACGCAGGTCGGGGTCTGGTACTCGGAACTGCAGGACATCTACCAGCAGCAGTTCTTCAATCTGGTGCACAGCCAGCCGCTCGGTGACTGGACGCTGGGTGCCAACCTGGGCTTCTTCACTGGCAAGGAAGACGGCAACAAGCTGGCCGGCGACCTGGACAACAAGACGACCTATGCGCTGCTCTCGGCTCGCTACGGAGGCAGCACATTCTATGTCGGGCTGCAAAAGCTCACGGGCGATACCGCCTGGATGCGCGTCAACGGCACGAGCGGTGGCACGCTGGCCAACGACAGCTATAACTCCAGTTACGACAATGCCAAGGAAAAATCCTGGCAGTTGCGTCACGACTACAACTTTGCGGTGCTGGGCGTGCCGGGGCTGACCCTGATGAATCGTTACATCAGCGGCGACAACGTACACACCGGCAACATCACCGACGGCAAAGAGTGGGGCCGCGAGTCGGAACTGGCGTACACCGTACAAAGCGGCACGTTCAAGAACCTGAACGTCAAGTGGCGTAACTCCAGCATACGACGCGACTTCAGCACCAATGAGTTCGACGAAAACCGTGTCTTCGTCAGCTACCCCCTGTCGCTGCTCTGATGCACCTTGCCAGGCCCTTCCAGTGGAGGGGCCTGGACATGCGCAGGCGTCTGCGCGGCGGTTCGTGAACCGACGACTTAATACTTTGGACGCGTTGACAATCAGCGTAAGGGCTGCCGATAATCCGGCAAGTCATACGACAACAGATGACAAAAATAACAATCAGGAAATTCCTCATGGCACTGGCTCATACCACGCAAACTCCCTTCAATCGCCTCCTGCTGACAGGTGCGGCAGGTGGCCTGGGCAAGGTATTACGCGAAACGCTGCGCCCGTACGCAAACATCCTTCGGCTGTCCGACATCGCCGAGATGGCACCCGCAGAGGGCAGCCATGAAGAGGTCCAGGTCTGCGATCTCTCCGACAAGAATGCCGTTCATGAGCTGGTCGAGGGCGTCGACGCCATTCTGCATTTTGGCGGCGTTTCCGTAGAACGGCCTTTCGAGGAAATCCTCGGTGCCAACATCTGCGGCGTGTTCCATATCTACGAAGCCGCCCGCCGTCACGGTGTGAAGCGCGTGATCTTCGCCAGCTCCAACCACGTGATCGGTTTCTACAAGCAGGACGAAACCATCGACGCCCATTCGCCGCGCCGCCCGGACAGCTACTACGGTCTGTCCAAATCCTATGGCGAGGACATGGCCAGTTTCTACTTCGATCGCTATGGCATCGAAACCGTCAGCATCCGCATTGGCTCCTCATTCCCGGAACCGCAGAACCGCCGGATGATGAGCACCTGGCTCAGCTTCGACGACCTGACCCAACTGCTCGAACGCTCCCTGTACACGCCGGATGTCGGCCACACCGTGGTGTACGGCGTCTCGGACAACAAGACGGTGTGGTGGGATAACCGTCTGGCCAGCCATCTGGGCTATGTCCCCAAGGACAGCTCCGAAGTGTTTCGCGACAAGGTTGACGCCCAGCCGATGCCGGCCGCCGACGACCCGGCGATGGTCTATCAGGGCGGTGCCTTCGTGGCCTCCGGACCGTTCGGCGACGAGTAACGATCGCCCCTCTACCACCAGCCTCCCAGGAGACACAAGCCGCAATGGATGCCGAACTGATTCTCGACGCGCAAAACGCCACGGGTGAAAGTCCTGTCTGGAGCAGCCGCGACCAGGCGCTGTACTGGGTCGACATTCCGGCAGGTCACCTGCATCGCTGGAACGCACGCGATGGCAGCACCCGCCACTGGAAAGCCCCGCAGATGCTGGCCTGTATTGCGGCCGACGACAAAGGTGGCTGGGTGGCAGGCATGGAAAGCGGCCTGTTTCACCTGCAGCCCGGCGACGGTGAAAACATGACCGCCACGCCTCTGGTCGAGGTCACGCACGCACAGTCCGGCATGCGCTTCAATGATGGTCGTTGCGACCGTCAGGGGCGTTTCTGGGCGGGCACCATGTTAATGGACATGAGCGCGGGCGCCGTGGTCGGCGCGATGTATCGCTACAGCGTCGGACAGCAGACGCTGGAACCGGTACTGAAAGACTTCATCGTGCCCAACGGTCTGGCGTTCAGCCCGGACGGCAAAACGATGTACCTGTCGGATTCGCACCCCAGCGTGCAGAAGATCTGGGCCTTCGACTACGACACTGATACCGGCACCCCCCACAACCGCCGCCTGTTCGTGGACATGAACAACTATCTGGGCCGCCCGGATGGCGCCGCCATCGACGCGGACGGCTGCTACTGGATCTGCGGCAACGATGCAGGCCTGGTTCACCGCTTTACCCCACAGGGCAAGCTCGACTGCTCGCTGGTCGTGCCCGTGAAAAAACCCGCTATGTGCGCCTTTGGCGGCCCGAATATGGAAACCCTGTTCGTGACGTCAATCCGCCCTGGCGGCGACCTGAGCGACCAGCCACTCGCCGGTGGCGTATTCGCTCTTCGGCCCGGCGTCAAAGGCTTGGAGGAGTCTGTTTTCCGGGATTGACACAACAACACTGAAAGCCAACAGCACCGACCAAAAACAACAAAATCGGAGACATTCATGGATTTCAAACGCACACTTCTCATCGCTGCACTTCCGCTGGCGTTCTGCATGTCCGGCATGGCGCAGGCTGAAGTCAAAATCAAATTTGCCGAAGTACACCCGGCCGGCTACCCGCCCGTGGTCGCTGAGCAGAACATGGGTAAAAAGCTGCAAGAACAAACCAACGGCGAGGTCAGCTTCAAGATGTTCGCCGGTGGCGTTCTGGGTTCGGAAAAGGAAGTCGTCGAGCAAGTGCAATCCGGTGCCATCCAGATGACCCGCGTCAGCCTCGGCATCGTCGGCCCGGTAGTGCCGGACGTCAACGCGTTCAACCTGCCGTTCGTGTTCCGTGACCAGGCGCACATGCGCACCATCATCGATGGCGAGATCGGTCAGGAAATGCTCGACAAGATCACCAACTCCAACTTCAACATGGTCGCCCTGGCCTGGATGGACGGTGGTACACGCAACCTGTACACCAAGAAGCCGGTGCGCAACATCGCCGACCTCAAGGGCATGAAGATTCGCGTGCAAGGCAACCCGGTGTTCATCGACACCATCAACGACATGGGCGGCAACGGCATTGCGATGGCCACCGGCGAGATCTTCAGCGCCCTGCAAACCGGCGTGATCGATGGTGCGGAAAACAACCCACCGACCTACTTCCAGCACAACCACTACCAGAACGCCAAGTTCTACACCATGACCGAGCACTTGATCCTGCCGGAACCGGTGGTGATGTCGAAAACCACCTGGACCAAGCTCACACCGGATCAACAGACCCTGGTGAAGAAGCTGGCGCGCGAAGCGCAGATGGAAGAGCGCAAGCTGTGGGACGCAGCCTCGGCTGCTGACGAGGCCAAGCTCAAGGCCGCGGGTGTTGAATTCATCACCCTGACTGCCGAGCAGAAAAAAGCGTTCTACGACGCCACCCAAGCGGTGCGTGACAAATACGGCGCGCCTTACAAGGATCTGATCAGCCGTATCGAAGCGGTCCAGACCGATCCTGCGCTGATGGCAAAAACCCAAGCTGCCCAATAAGACAGTCCGATAACGCCGCGGGGGCGAGCGAGAGCTCGTTCGCCGCCGCTGTGGTGAGCCTCCATGAAAAATACGTTATTGCGCATCAACGACACGCTTTATAGGGTCTCTATCGGGATTGCGGGCTTCTCGGTCCTGATCATGACCCTGATCATTCCCTGGGGCATTTTCGCCCGTTACGTGCTGGGCAGCGGCTCTAGCTGGCCGGAACCGGTCGCCATTCTCCTGATGGTGGTGTTCACCTTCTTCGGCGCTGCAGCCAGTTATCGCGCTGGCGCACACATGGCCGTGTCGATGGCGGTCGACCGCATGCCCGTGCAGGTTCGCAAAATCGCTGCGGTCGTCGTGCAGATCCTGATGGCCATCGTTGCACTGTTCATGATTTTCAAAGGCTTCAAGCTGTGCGCCACCACCTGGAACCAGTTTTTGGGTGAAATCCCGTCTCTGCGGGTAGGCATCTCTTATCTGCCGATTCCCATCGGCGGCATCGTGACCCTGATTTTCGTGCTGGAAAGGATGTTTCTGGGTGACCAGAGCCACCGCTCCGTCATGCGGTTCGACGTTATTGAAGAAAGCGAAGGTGCCGCATAAATGGACGCATTAGTACTGTTGGGCAGCTTTATCGCATTGATCCTGATCGGCATGCCCGTGGCCTACGCGCTGGGTTTGTCGGCACTGATCGGTGCCTGGTGGATCGAGATTCCCGCCGACGCCCTGATGATTCAGATCGCGGGCGGCGTGAACAAATTTTCGCTGCTGGCGATTCCGTTCTTCGTGCTGGCAGGTGCCATCATGGCCGAAGGCGGCATGTCGCGACGGCTGGTGGCTTTTGCCGGGGTGCTGGTGGGCTTCGTGCGCGGCGGGCTGTCGTTGGTCAACATCGTGGCTTCGACTTTCTTCGGCGCCATCTCCGGTTCGTCCGTGGCCGATACCGCTTCGGTGGGTTCGGTGCTGATCCCGGAAATGGAACGCAACGGCTATCCTCGGGACTTCTCGACCGCTGTCACGGTCAGCGGCTCGGTGCAGGCTCTGCTGACGCCACCCAGCCACAACTCGGTGCTCTACTCACTGGCCGCTGGCGGCACCGTATCGATCGCTTCGCTGTTCATGGCCGGGATCATGCCGGGCCTGTTGCTCAGCGCGGTGATGATGGGCCTGTGCATGATCTTCGCCCGCAAGCGCAACTACCCGAAAGGCGAAGTGATCCCGATGCGTCAGGCGCTGAAAATCGCCGGTGAAGCGCTGTGGGGCATGATGGCGCTGGTCATCATTCTGGGCGGTATCCTGTCGGGCGTGTTCACCGCGACCGAATCGGCGTCCATTGCCGTGGTCTGGTCGTTCTTCGTGACCATGTTCATCTACCGCGACTACAAATGGCGCGACCTGCCCAAGCTGATGCACCGGGCGGCGCGGACCATTTCCATCGTGATGATTCTGATCGGTTTCGCCGCCAGCTTCGGGTACATCCTGACGCTGATGGAAATCCCGATGAAGATCACCACGGCGTTCCTGACCCTGTCGGATAACCGGTATGTGATCCTGATGTGCATCAATGTGATGTTGCTGCTGTTGGGCACCATCATGGACATGGCACCACTGATCCTGATCCTCACCCCGATCCTGCTGCCCGTCGTCGCCAGTGTCGGCGTTGACCCGGTGCATTTCGGCATGATCATGCTGGTCAACCTGGGCATCGGCCTGATTACCCCCCCGGTGGGTGCAGTACTGTTCGTGGGCGCTGCGGTGGGCAAAGTCACCATCGAAGCGACCGTGAAAGCCCTGCTGCCGTTCTACGCGGCGCTGTTCATGGTGCTGATGCTGGTGACCTACGTCCCGGCCATCTCACTGTGGCTGCCAGGCGCTGTGCTCTAAACCCTCGTTATTGACTGTCAGCCCTCGCGAACGTCTGTTCGCGAGGGTCATGACAGCACTGTTTTTTCCAGCCAAGGAGGCTGGTTCCGCATGTCCGCCCCTGCCCTGTTTCCCCGCCACATCGCCGTCCTGATACTGGCGCTGCTGGCCTGCTCGTTTGCGGGCAATCACATTGCCGCACGCATTGCCTTCGACCATGACACCGGCCTGCTGCTGGCGATTCTGTGCCGCTCCGGTGTCACGCTGCTGGTGCTGATCAGCCTGGTATTGCTGCAACGCGAACGGCTCAACCTGCCCGCCAGCACCTGGCGCTGGCAACTGCTGCTGGGATTGCTGATCGCGACCCAGAGCTTCTGCATCTACTCGGCCGTGGCGCGTATTCCGGTCGCGCTGGCGTTGCTGGTGGTCAACGTTTCGCCGATTCTGCTGGCGCTGCTGACCTGGGCGCTGGGCGGCGCTGCGCCGACGCGTCGGGCCGCTGCGTTGATGGGCCTGATCCTGTTCGGTCTGGTGCTGGCGCTGGACGTGCCGCACCGGCTGTCCAACCCCGGCACCAGCGAGCCGCAATGGCTGGAAGGCGTCGCCTACGCGTTTACCGCTGCGGTGGTGTTCGCCTTCGCGCTGTGGATTACCGACAACAAGCTGTCGAGCATGCGCGGCACCGTGCGCAGCATGCTGACGATGGTCGTGGTGTTCATCGCCGCAGCCCTGGCCGGCGCCAGCGGACTGTTGCCCGGTGGCGTCGACCTGCCGGCAAGCCGCGTCGGGTGGACCGCGCTGGCCAGTCTGGTGTTGCTGTATGGGATCGGTTTTTCCCTACTGTTCATTTGCATGGCGCGCCTGGACATCGCTCGCAATGCGCCGGTCATGAACATCGAACCGGTGGCAAGCCTGCTGTTTGGCTGGCTGATTCTGGATCAACTGCTCAGCAGCGGCCAGGTCATCGGCGGATTGATCGTCGTCAGCGGGATTGTCATGCTGACTTGGCGTCGCGCCACGCCAGCCCCATCCTCGAAGCCAAGCCCCGAAAAGGTCCCGCATCATGGCCACAAACGTTCTGACCCTTGAAGACGGCCTGACCCGGCTGACCCTCGCCCCCGAGATCGGCGGCAGTGTCGTAAGCTGGACGGTCCTGAGCAGCGGCCAGCCCTTATTGCGACCCTGCACCGACGAAGCGCTGGCCGCAGGCACGCCTCGCAAACTGGCCCTGTATCCACTGGCGCCGTGGTCGAACCGGATCGGCAGCGGCGGCTTCGACACGCCCGACGGCTGGCTGGCCCTGTCGCCCAACAGCGCCAACGACGCGCTGCCCATCCACGGCAGCGCCTGGCAGCAGCCGTGGGACGTGATCGAACAGACCGATGCGCACGTCTGCCTGCAACTCGACAGCCTGATCCCCTTCGCCTATCAAGCCCAGTTGCGCTACACGCTGTGCAACGGCCAGTTGAGCATCGAACTGCGCACCATCCATCTGGACAGTCGCGCCCTCTGGCATGGACTCGGCCTGCACCCTTACCTGCCACGCACGCCCGGCACACGCTTACAGGCCAACGCCTCGCAGGTATGGCTGTGCGACGACGCAGGCCTGCCGGTTGAATTGAGGGACCTGCCGGCTGAATGGGACTTCCGGAACGGCAACATCCTACCCCACACCAAGCTGGACAACGGCTTCACCGGTTGGGATGGCCACAGCGTCATCCGCCAGCCCGATCTGGGCTACGAACTGCACTGCGAGGCCAGCGGCAGCGAGTACTTTCTGGTGTTCTGCCCGCCGGGGCTGGATTTCTTCTGCTTTGAGCCGGTCAGCCACCCGGTCAACGCTCACCACCTGCCCGGACATCCGGGCTTGAAGCTGTTGCAGCGCGGGGAATCCATGACGCTGGCGTTCAGCTTGCGCTACCGGGCGCTATAGACTGTTGGCGATTAGAACCCGGGATATCCCATTGACCCATCCCTTGCCCAGCCACGACGTGACCTCTCGTGGGTCAGTCAACGGTATTCAACGGTAATCGCAGCCAAGCCGTTCGGCTGCCAAAGGCATTGGCGCTGCCAGACGATGTGAAACGGGGGGCATGTTGTCGCTGTAGGCAGAACCCGCATCATTTCTCCAGCGGGTGAAAAACGTGGAACCGCGAGTTCGATGGGAGCAGCGTCAGCGCCGATTTCATGACAGAACGAGAGCGGCCCAACGATCAGATACGACAGTAATGCTGCTGCTCATACCGGCATGATCAGGGCAGAAATGGCCAGGTCTGGCCCCCCTTTTTCCTTACGATCAGATGATTGCGGAGCATGCCCGCTTTCTTGAGCTAGAAATCATCACAAACAACCTGCGCGAATTCCGTCGAGACGAAGGCTTGCGCGTAGACGACCGGGTCGCTCAATCAGCGGTTTACGGCAGTTGAAGTGGCTGTCCCATAAGACCGGGTAAAAATCTCTCCAATTCCCCTTCTCTTCCCTGTGATCCGTTCCCCCGGCGCGTGCGTAACACAAAGGCGTAACGAACCAATTCCAGACATTGGCGATCAGAAGGTGGATCATGAGCATTACTGCCCGTCTCAGGACCTACTGCCACTTGTCCACCCCATCCAGCGATTCGCCGATCAACCGACTTTGGATCAATGAAGTCAACGCCGTGGCCCTCCAGCAGGACCGCGACAGCTTCATGCGCATTTACGATCACTTCGCCCCACGTCTGTTGCGTTATCTGACGGGGCTGAATGTGCCGGAAGGCCAGGCGGAAGAACTGGTGCAGGAAGTGCTGCTCAGGCTGTGGCACAAGGCCGATACGTTCGACCCGAGCAAGGCGAGCCTGGGCACCTGGCTGTTTCGGATTGCCCGCAACCTGTACATCGACAGCGTGCGCAAGGACCGGGGCTGGGTGCAGGTGCAAAACTCGCTGGAACAGCTCGAACGGCTGGAAGCGCCACAGGACAGGACGATTGAGTACAGCCAGCGTCAGGAGCAGCAACTGGCCATCGCCATCCAGAACCTGCCGACCGACCAGGAGCGGGTGTTACGCCTGTCTTATTTCGAAGCACTCAGCCATCGCGAAATTTCGGAGCGCCTCGACATGCCGTTGGGCACCGTGAAGTCGTGCCTGAGGCTGGCCTTTCAAAAACTGCGCTCGCGGATCGAGGAGTCCTGATGAATACCTTACGCCACCCGGACGACTCGACACTGATCAGCTATTGCGCAGGCGCGCTGTCGCAAGGCATCTCGCTGGTCACGACCGCTCACTTGGAACGCTGCCCTGTCTGCCGCACGCGTTTGCGGCAGGCCGAACAGATCGGCGGTGTACTGATGCAGAAGCACAGCAGCACCGTGGTGCCCTTGCATGGTCGAGCGGCCATGCTGAGCAGACTGGATGAACCCGCGCCGCAGCAGAACCCCGCGATCAATCCGCAACTGGCGTCCAATCAGGACCCCGATTTGATGCCGGCCTGCCTGCAAACGCATTTTGGCCAATACCTCAGCGGTCTGAAATGGAAAACGCTGCTTCCGGGCGTTCAGCGCGTGCAGGCTCAGGGGATCGAGCAAGGCAACCTGATGCTGCTGAAAATCGCTCCCGGCGTCAGCATGCCGATGCACAGCCACAGTGGCAGCGAAATCACGATGGTGCTCAAAGGTTCGTATTACGACGAGTTGGGGGATTTCAAGCCAGGCGACGTGGCCGACCTGGACAGTGACGTCCAGCATCAGCCTATCGCCTATGGAGAGTGCATCTGCCTGCTCGCCACTGACTCGCCGCTGCGTTTCCACGGGTGGCTGGCGCGTATGATGCAGCCGTTCTTCAAAATCTGACGAACGGCTTCTGTCCCGATACCAGGCCGCGGCTTAGCGCTGAATGCCAACGCCCAGCGAGGCCAGCGCGTCCCAGTAGCCAGGGTACGTCTTGCCGACGCAGTCCGGGTCCAGAATGCGAATGCCGCCGATTTTCAGGCCCGCCAATGCAAAGCACATGGCGATCCGGTGGTCGGCATGAGTGTCGATCAAGGCATCAACCGTGGTGCCCGCCAGCGCCGGGTTGGCATGCACCACCAAATCATCCCCCTCTTCAACCGCCAGCCCCGGCGCAATCGCGCACAGACCGTGAGACAACGCCGAAATCCGGTCGCACTCTTTCACGCGCAGGTTGGCAATGCCGACAAAACGTACCGGCTGGTTATTGAAGGCGGCCAGCACGGCCAGCGTCGGGATGGCATCCTGCATTTGCGAGCCGTCGATCACCGCCGGCATGTTCGGGAAGCTTTCAATGAGGTGACTGGCCAAAGCGTCGGGCTGAGTGAAGGCGTCGGTGGCGACACCCAGATCGATAGCGCCCTGCGTCAGTGCCTGAGCGGCCCACAGGTAGGTCGCTGCGGACGCATCCGGCTCGATATGGAAGTCCGTGGCGCGATAGCCGGTGGCTGACACTTTCCAGGTCGCGTCGTCGATGGCCTGAACCTGAGCACCGAACGCCTGCATCGCCGCCAGCGTCAGGTCCACGTAGCCGCGTGCACCGATCTCGCTGCCGGTCAGAGCCACTTCCAGCGGGCCTTGGCCACACGCGCCCGCCATCAACAGCGCCGAGACGTATTGGCTGGACAGGTTGCCGTCGATCTCGATGCGTCCGGCAGCCAGACCGCCCTTGCCTTTGATCGCCACGGGCGGGCAGCCGGTCGGTGCGCTGACATCAACCCCCATGCGCTGCAAGGCATCGACCAGCGGACCGATGGGCCGTTTGCGCATGTAGTCGTCGCCATCGACCACGAAGTCGCCTTCGAAGTTGGCCAGCGCTGCCGTCAGAAAGCGCGTCGCGGTTCCGGCATTGCCCAGAAACAGCGCCTGTTGCGGGGCCTGCCAGCGGCCGGAGCTGGTGACCACGAAGGTGCTGTCATCCGGCTCATCGACCTGCACGCCCATCAGGCGCAAGGCCTCGGACATCACGCGGGTATCGTCACTTTTCAGCGCGCCGGTCAGGCGACTGGTGCCTTTGGCCAGACCCGCCAGCAGCAGGGCGCGGTTGGTGATGGATTTCGAACCGGGCGGGCTGACACGCCCGACCAGCGGGCGCTCGACAGGCAAAACAGTGAGAGTGGCTTGAGATCGCATAATGTCCCTGAGCGTCAGCGGAAAAATCGCGATCCTAGCACGAGCAAGGTGCGGCGTTCATTGATGAACGCACGCCTTTTGGCAAGTCGTTGAGGGCAGGTCAGCTTCCACATCCATAGTTCATCGGCTGGTGGGAGGCAGCTCTCAAGCAAAATACATCGGCTGAATAAACGCTGAAATGGCTTCTGCCCGAAGGGCGTGAGAACTCTCGCAGGTTACGACGGCAGCGATGGGCTGCGTAGCAGCCCTTGAATGCATCTGACTCACCGCATGCGCAGGTCTTACTGCCGGTTCCCAGATCGCCAACCAGTCGCCTCCCACAATTTGTGCTTGCTGCCAGACAGCGTTGCGGTCAGACACCGCTTCCAAAATCCGTGTTCATTCAGTGGGCCACAGGGCGTTTGTCGAGCGAACAGGCAAAGCCTCAGCCTTGGTCGCCAGACAATTTTTGCAATTGCGCGTTGACCGCCTGTAACTGGTGACGATTGGTCGCCACGTCCGTGACGTCGTATATCACCAGACACACATGGCTGATCTGACCGGTGGTCGAGCGCAGCGCAAACAGCGTGGTGTTCTGGTACATGAATTCTTCCTGCCCGGTGATGGGCTGGTAATTCTTGAACCGCACCAGATAGGGCCGCTGCTCCCAGATCGTGAAGGCGGGGGTGCCCAGGGTCACGACGTTGTCGATCTTCTTGCTGAACCACGGCTGGTTGACGTCAGGAAACAGCTCGAAAAAGGTCTTGCCAATGGCCACGTAAGGCACCACGCCCGAGCGGTTTTCCATGAACGTGTTCCAGACCGTCACCTGATAATTCAGGTCGAGCACCACGATGCCCACGTCGATATTTTGCGTGACGGCCAGCAACCAATGCAGCTCGTTGATTTCGATAGCGTTGCTCATGGGTCAGCTCATCAGGTAGGCGAGTTTTTTCGTCAGCAGATCGACCGAGTCTTCGGTGAACAGCATCAGCAGATCGAAATGAATGTTGTGGCCTTCGACGGTGTAACTGATCTCCACCGCCAGTGTCTTTTTCCAGCGCTGGCTGTTGATCCGAATCAATTCATCGATGCCGCCCTGGGCGCCCAGCAATTGCGGGTGACCTTGAGAGAACGCGATGTCGATCTGCTCGGCAATGCCACTCAGGCAGGCGCCGATCAGGATCGTCGACAGGTCCAGAAGCATTTCCATGTTGGAGGAGTCAGGCGAGTTGCCGCCCATCAGCTTCGACACGCCGGAGATTTCCGAATCATGGAAGATCAGCAGCGCTTCACCGGCAATCCCGCCACCGATATAACCCTGGCAGACAGCGGTCAGACGCTGGTCACTGTGAGCATCCGCCAGCGCCATGTGCAGTTCGCCCACTTCGAGCATATTCACGTTGGGCACGGGCAATTGCACGAATACACCCAGCACCTTGGCCAATAGCGCGGCCGCCCGACCCATCGCCACGTTGACGGTTTCGCGGAAGGCATCCTGAAAACTGATGATGCCCTGCCCTGCAGGGGCCTGTTTGGCAACAGCGACAGGCAACGCCGAAGGTTTTCCCAGCAGGCCCAGGCGTTCCAGCGTATTTTTGAGTTCGTCGGGATCGGCAGGCTTTTTCAGGAACGCCAGCGCGCCCAGTTCCATGACGCGACGCACGGCTTCATCCTGCACATCGCCGGATACCACGATCACTTTGGCATCCAGTTGTTCTTCACGAATCGCGGCGAGGGTCTGGTAGCCGTCCATGACCGGCATGGTCAGGTCCAGCAGCACCACTTTCCCAAGACCGCTGCGGATCGCCTCCAGACCTTCCTGGCCCTGAGTCGCCATCGTCACCGATACATCCCAGTCGGCAGGCAATGCCCGCATCAACTGTTTGCGCGCCATGTTGGAGTCGTCGCATATCAATAGCGCAAGAGTGGACATCGTGTAGTTCTCACTGCAAAAAATCAGGCTGCCCCAGGCGCAAAGCATCGGGCAGATAACATCAGGACGATAGCCGCACGTCAGTTTTGATAACGTGACGGGCCAGACAAATCAATATCATATTGATATCACTCCTGCTACTGTCGAAATACAGGGCTGCACACCGTCGATGGCGAGCGCTGGTTTATGCATACTAGAAGAGTTTCATAAGCTGCCACGTATTGAAACCAAACGTTTTTTAGCACGGGCCTGAAGGGCTGGTTTTTTCCCGGGCACTTTCGCTGCGGACACAACAGGTCTATTATCAAGTGATAGTTTTCTAAACGATCATTCGATAGAAAAGGTGGCTTATGTCCCTCGCCATTCGCGATTACCATCCGGCGGCGTTGCAAGAGCAGGATTTCTGGCAACAATTGGGTATTCCTCCCCGTGGCGATGGCCTTTACACGGCACTGCGCAATGGGTTGCCGTATGAAATATTCGAACGTCTGGCGCACTACACCGACCTGAACCGCTCAACACTCGCCGAACACTTGGGAATTGCCCCCGCGACGCTGCAGCGTCGGCTGAAAGTGCGTCAGTTCAACGCGGAAGAAAGTGATCGTCTGTTTCGCCTCGCGGCGGTCTACAAGGCAACCCTCGACCTGTTCGAGGATGACACAGAGGCCACTCGTCGCTGGTTGGCGAACCCGGTCTATGGCTTGGGCAATCGACGCCCGCTGGAAATGCTCGCCACCTCCGCCGAAGCCCAAGCGGTGCTTGACCTGATCGGTCGTCTTGAGCACGGGGTCGTGGCTTGATTACTGTCTATCGCCTGGTCAAACGCAAATGGCTGGCCCAGGCGTTTGACGGCGAAGGCGCGAAACTCTACGGCGGACGCTGGAACAGCAAGGGCAATGCCTGCGTGTATTGCGCAGGCAGCGAATCGCTGGCACTGCTGGAAGTGTTGGTGCATCTGGGCAATGCGGCCGTGGCCCAGCACTACGCGATGCTGGAATTGCAGATCGCCGAAGAGCATGTCCTCAATGCACGCCTCGACACCTTGCCCCTCGACTGGCGCGAGGAACCCGCCCCGCCTGCCACGGCATCGTTCGGCGACGCCTGGCTGGCGTCCAGTGACAGCCTGGCGCTGGCCGTACCCAGCGTAATCATTCCGCGCGAATCCAATTACCTGCTCAACGTGCGGCATCCCGAGTTCGCCACTGTCGTGGCAACCGCCCGGAATCTGGATTTTGTGGTGGATGCCCGTTTGGGCCGATTCACGCCCTGAAAGAGCAAGCAGTGGTTCAGGTAAGTTCCGTACCCTCAGATGATGCGTAGCGCACTGAATAAATCAGACTTTGTGGGAGTGAGCTTGCTCACGTAGGCTTTATTGCAACGCTGCCTCTCGACTGGGTCGACAGGCCCCTTCGTGAGCAAGCTCACTCCCACACGCCTGTGTTTGCTGCAAGACAACCCTATCCGACACGCTTCACTCAGTAACCGGCACCGCCATGCCCTTGGGCCACAGCAGCCAGATATTGCCCTTCTGTTTCATGTCGCCTGCCAGCTTGCCCGCCTCTTCACCCGTTCCCCAGAACAGATCGGCGCGTACTTCGCCAGCAATCGCACCGCCAGTGTCCTGAGCAGCTACCGGGCGCACGATGCTGGCGCCGTCCGGCCGGGTGGTCGACAGCCACAGCAGACTGCCCAGCGGAATGACCTTACGATCGATCGCTACGCTGTAACCGGCCGTCAACGGCACGTTCAGCGAACCGCGCGGGCCTTCGTTGCTGTCGGGGTTGCGACCGAAAAATACGTAGCTGGGATTGCTCGCCAGCAATTCAGGGACGCGCTGCGGATTGGCCTTGGCCCATCCTGCAATGGCCCCCATCGTGACCTCCTCTTTCTTCAACTGGCCCTGCTCCACCAGCCAGCGTCCGATGGGCTTGTAAGGTCGGCCATTCTGATCGGCGTAAGCCAGACGCACCTGCGAGCCATCTTCCAGACGCACGCGGCCCGAGCCCTGAATTTGCAGAAATTGCAGGTCCATCGGATCGGTCAGCCAGGCAACGATGGGCGCATTCAAACCGTTGGCGCCGATGGTGCCGGCGTCGTCGTACGGTTTGAGCACACGGCCTTCAAGCCGTCCACGCAGACGCTTGCCTTTGAGCTCGGGGTAAACGCTGTCCAGATTGACCACAATCAGATCATCGGGAACGCCATACACCGGCACCCTGGCGGTTTGCGTTTGAGCCAGGCTGCCGGGGTAGACCGGCTCGTAATAACCGGTGATCAGGCCGTCAGCGCTGCCGTTGTCGGCACGCAGGCTGTAGACCTGCAATTGATCGTGTAGGAACGTACGGATTTCTTCGGCGCTCGGCGCAGGCGCCAGGTTGACAGCCGCGCCACAGGTTGTCCCCCAGACAGCATCCGCTTTCAGACGCGTACACGCACTGCGCCATGAGGCGAAACCGGCCTGCAGGTCTTCGTCAGACACTGCTGGCAGCGCATTCCAGTCGGCTTGAGCGTAGGTGGTGTGCGGCGGTTTCGCCGGGGTGGCCGGTTTGTCGGTCTTGTCGCACGCCACAAGCATCGCCGCCAGTGGCAGGACCAGCGCCAGGCGCCGGTGCCAGGGTTTGAAAGAGAACGTCATCAGCGCAAATCCTTGTACAGCCGCAGCAGGCCTGAAGGTAAAAAACGCCATTGTGGCCCAAGCGGGCGCTGGGACAAAGGGCTGATGGACAGACCATTGAACGACTCATCCCATAGGTTGTTCAGATGATGGTCATTGCCAATGGTGATTTCCGCTGGAGATCCGGGTTTTTTACAATGAACTCAACGTTTAAATACATCTGACCCAGTGAGGACTGATATGCGTATTGAAATCGGCATCAATGAGCAGGATCGTCAACAGATCGTCGACGGCTTGTCACACCTGCTTTCCGACACCTATGTGCTGTACCTGAAAACCCACAATTTCCATTGGAACGTCACCGGCCCGATGTTCCGCACCCTGCACTTGCTGTTCGAAGAGCAGTACACCGAACTGGCCACCGCCGTCGATTCCATTGCAGAACGTATTCGCGCACTGGGCTTCCCGGCACCGGGCACTTACACCACCTACGCGAGCCTTTCTTCGATCAAGGAAGAGCCAGGCGTACCGGACGCTGCCGAGATGATCAGGCAACTGGTGGAAGGTCAGGAAGCCGTGGTCCGCACCGCTCGCGGCCTGTTCCCGCTGCTGGAAAAAGTCAGCGACGAACCTACCGCCGACCTGCTGACCCAGCGCATGCAGGTTCACGAGAAGGCTGCATGGATGCTGCGTACGTTGCTTGAAGGGAACTGATGCGCCTACCGCTGGCATCCGCTCACTGAACGGATGCCAGCTGTTTTACCAGCTTGCGTTGACGTCACGGCTGACCAGGGTGCGGTTCAGGATAATCGCGGTTGATATCCAGAGGCGTCGCGTACGGCCCGTCCCACAGCTGGCGATGCAACTCACCGATACGCTTGGCCATGCCGCTGTCATGCATCACCACTTCCAGATTGCGCGAGTTGTCCAGGTAGCCGCCTAGCCAGTTGCTGGTTCCAACCCATGCCACCTGATCGTCGATTTCCATCGTCTTGCTGTGGATCACCCGCGCATAAGGAATGAAGCCCTGAACGGCGAGCGGCAGCGTGACGATCCGCACCTGCACATTGGGCACCAGTGCCAGACTCTTCAGGTACGCAACCTCCGGCATGCCGGTGTTCCAGTCTGAAACCATCAGCTTGATCGAAACACCGCGCGCCGCAGCACTGCGGATGGCGTTGTCGATGACCGGGTAATAGGGGCGGCTTTTGTCCGGGCCATAAGACAAAGGGGCATAGTCCAGCAGTTGCACACGCACTTCGCGCTTGGCATCGGCCAGCAAACGCGGCAGCTCGACTTGCGAATCGATCACCCTGGGCGGGTTATAGCGTTGCGGACTGGCCACCAGGTAGTTACCCACACGTGGGGGTTCGCCTGCGGGCGTCGGCGTTGGAACCGGTTTGCCCTCGGCAAGCGCCGCCTGCGCACGCCAGTCCTGATCGAAGATGGCTTGAACCTGTCGCACCAGATTCGGCTCACTCACGCGCAGCCCTGTTTCGTGGATGTGTTCGAGCGAGCGCCAGTCGAAGTTCTGGCTGCCGATGAATGCCTGTTGGCCGTCCACCACAAAGAACTTGGCGTGGATGATGCCGTTGCCGGTCAGTTTGGCGTACGGCAGCACCTGCAGCGTGAGGTTTGGAATGGCGCGCAACTGTTCAAGCGTTTTTGGATCGGACAGTTTCAGGCCCTTCTCTTCGAGAAGAAAGCGGATCTGAACACCCCGCTGCCCGGCAGCCCGCAGGCTTTCGATGACCTTTTCCATGACCGAGCCCGATTGATCGGCAACGTAGAACTGTTCGATGTCGATGCGCTTCTGCGCGTTATTGAACAGCTCACGCCAAACATCGCCGGGCGCACGCAGGTCCGGGGTTTGAAGATCGGTGCCCACCGGAACGGTGTGGACCAGCTCAAAGCCCTGGATGGAAAACTCGGCGTGGGCCACCGAGCTCAACAGCCAGAACGCGACCGCCAGACCGAGGTGGCGCAGCGGCGTGCAGCGTAAGGGAAGCATGAAGGCCATAAGTATCTCGTCGCAGAGACCCAAAGCACCGGCGCGCATCAGAACTGCACGCCGGATGCCGATCAGGCCGTCCGGTAGTTCAGTGGGGCCGCAGCGACCGGATGGACTGTTTCTTCTTCAACCCGCGCACCGCTGGAAGCGCGGATCAGCAAAATCTTGAGCTGATCGTTGATGCGCTCGAGGCTGTTCTGGAAGAAGTTGTGAAACACCACGCAGAACAGGGCAATGGCAATGCCCAGGCCTGTCGCGTAAAGAGCCGTACCGATGCCGGCGGAAATCTGTCCCGGGTCCGAGACACCCGCGCTGGCCAAGGCCTTGAACGTGTCGATGATCCCCAGAATGGTCCCCAGCAGGCCCAACAACGGTGCGGCCGTGGTGATGGTTTCGATGAGCCAGAGACTACGGGACAGCGGTGCCCGTGTGCTCAGGTATTGGGTTTCGATGACGTCATCCAGATCCCTGCGAGAACCCTGTGCACTCTTCTGCGCCAGGACCGGGAGGATCATTTCCAGCGGCAGACCAGGCCGACGCGTCAGTGCCTGGGGCAGGTCTTTTTCACTGTGTACGGTTGTCTTGAGCGCCGCCTGCAGATCGCGGGCCTGACGGCGCACATAGGCAAAATAAATGCCTCGCTCGATGGCGACGAAGATCGCGATCGCGATGGCGGCGTACATCACATAAAACGTGATGTTGTGCAGCTGGTTCATATCCATGACGCAGACCTCGGGTCAATGAGAGTTAGAAGTTGGCTTCCAGAGAGACGGTCACCGTACGTTCCACGCCGACGATGTAGGCCGGGTCGCCATCGCGGAAACCGCTGTAGGTCGCCGCGTTGGTCTTGGTGGTGTACACGCCGTCCAGGTATTTCTTGTCGAACAGGTTGTCGACGTTCAGGCGCAAGGTCGCGTCCTTGACCACTTTCTTGTCCACAGGCAGGTAGATACCGGCACCAAGGTTGAAAATGGCGCGGCCGGGAATGCTTTCGTCGTTGGTCAGGTCGCCGTAGAGCTTGCTGGTCAGCTTGCCGCCGAAGGTGCCGTAGTAGCTGCCATCGTCGTAACCGAGGTTGGCCGCCAGCATGTTTTTCGGCACGTTGGCGAATTGCTTGCCGCTGGTGGGCAGCTCGATGGCGGTGCCGTTATTGAACACCGTCAGGTCATCTTTCTGCTTGGCGCGGGTGTAGGTGTAGGAGGTGTAGTAGTTGAAGTGATGCGGCAGCAGGCCGCTCCACTCCAGCTCCAGACCGCTGTTGTCCACTGCACCGGCGTTGATGTCTGCGAAGTCGCCGTTGATGTCCTTGGACGACACCTGTCGATCCTTGAACTGCATGTAGAACAGGGTTGCCGCCAGGGTCATGTCCTGCTCGGTAAAGCGCCAGCCCAATTCGTGGTTCCAGCTGGTTTCCGGCTTGCTGTTGATCGAACCTGCGCCTTGGTCATAAAGCACGTAGTTCTGCGGCACCCGCATGTTGCGCGACAGGCTGTAGAACAACTGGTCGCGCTCATCCAGTTGGTACTTGAGGCCAACGTTGGGCAACAGCTTGTTGTAGGTCTGATCACGTTTTTCCGGACGCTCGGTCAGGCTGCCGTGGTTATCCCCTTCACGCTCGACATTCATGTAGGCCAGACCGCCAATCAGGGTCCAGTCCGGGGCGAAGTACCAGGTGTCCTGCGCCCAGACTTTCTGCGCCGGCGTCACGGTGTAACGGTCACGGCCCTGAATTTCATTGCCGTTGGCATCGACCACGTAGTCCGAATCAGGCCAGATGCTCTGCGGCTTGCCGTTGCTCTTCAAGCGAATGAATGGCTGGGTCTGCAACTGGCGTGCGCGCTCATACCAATAGCCGACCTGCACGCTGTGCTCGTCGTTGACGTCCCAGTTCAGTTTGGTGGTGATGCCCGGGCGCCAGGTTTGTGTGCGCGATGGACGGTAGTAAACGCCGGTGGTCGACGAGCCGTCTGCATTGAACGTCGCAGCTGTCGGCTGGTTGCTCAGGTCGAAGACGCCACCCTGATTGGAGCCACGGTTGAGGGCGTAAGAGGAGCTTCCCACGCCGCTGCCATTGCCCCAGAAATAGTACGGAATGACCGACAGCGACAGGTTGTCGGCGAGTTTGAACTGGGTGTTGAGCACACCGGTGAATGTCTGGAAGGGGTTCTGCGCCAACTCGTAATAGCTGGACTGCTTACCGTTGCCATCCAGTGCCGGGGTAGACGGGTACGGGTCGAACTTGCGCCCGCCCTGCTGAAACTGGCTTTTGGTGAGCTGGCTGTAACTGTTGTTGTCCTGCTCGTGGTACTTGAGGATCAGGTTGGCGGTGTTGCCCGACCCCATGTCGAAAAAGCTGTTCCATTCGACCTTGTCGGCGCGCACCGCACCGTCGCCACGCCACTTCTCGCCTTCGGTGTGCGACAGCGACAGCCAGTTGCTCAGCCCGTTAACCTCACCGGTATTCAGCCTGGCGAAGGTCTTGTAGGTGCCATTGCTGCCTGCCACCTGTTTGACGAACGCTCCGGTTTCCTTGGTCGGCCGAATCGTCACGATGCCGATATTGCCGCCGCTGGAACCGATGTGCGGGCCGTCGCTCTCGGCAGAGCCTTGGGTGACGAAAATCTGGTCGATGTTTTCCGGGTCGCCCAGCAGGTTGGAATACAGCGCGTAGTTGCCGGAATCATTGATTGGCATGCCGTCGACCGACATCCCCACCTGATCGGAGTTGAGGCCGCGCATGGTGAACTTGAAACCGGACAGGCCCGTGGCGTCCTCGCTGGAGATGTTCAGGCCCGGGGTGTATTTGAGCTTGTCGATCGCGTTGCCTGTTGCGGTCTGCTTGTCGAGTGCTTCCTTGGTCACCGTGGAGCGCGCCTTGATGCTGTCCTCCTGGACCATGTAACCGCCGCCTGAAGTTGCCTTGCCTTGTACGCCGATGGTGCCGACGTCGCTGCTGGTGTCAGCCATGACCATACCGTGGCTCATGCCGGCGGCGACCAAAGCAAGGTGAATTCTGGAAAACTTCATCACGTTGTTCCTTGTCAGTACTACTGCACGCTGTAGTTGAAGGTAGCGGTGAAGCGCTGCTCGCTGCGTCCGCCGAAGGCTTGCTCGGGAAATGGCTTGACCTGTTTGATGCGTCGAAGGCTGCTGGTCGCTGCGCGGTTGAGCAGCATGCTGGAGGCCTGACTCTGAATGCCTGAATCCAGCACGCGTCCCTGACGATCAACCAGCAGCCAGACGATCACCTCGCCACTGGGGCGCTCCAGCGATGCCTGACGTCCGGTGGGGTACTGTTTGTAACCGTCCAGCTCGTTGCGCAGGCCTTTCAGGTAGCCACCTTCCAGCCCCTGCGTATCGACCTTGGGCGGAGCCGGTGGCGCGGGGGGCGCAACCGGAGCGGCAGGCGCACTGACCACCGGCTGGCGAGGCACAGGTACGGGCTCGGCGGGCTTCGCTACCGCAGGCGTAGGCTTGGGCACCGGTTTAGGACGAGGCTTGGGTTCTGGCTTCGGCTTGGGCTCGGGTTTGGGCACCGGTTTGGGCGGCGGTGGCGGCGGCTCGGCCTCTTCGCTGTCGACGACAGGCACGGGCGGCGGTGGCGGTTCATCAGGCTGAACAGGCTCGACCGGCTGAGTGTCTGGCGGCACAACAGGCTCCGGCACAGTCGGCTCCGGCTCGACCAAGGCCAGCTCAACGGCCGACTCGTCGTAAACCGGTTCCACTTTCAACGGTCGGGTCTGCATTCCCATCACGATCGCGATGAGCGCCAACAGGGCGGGCAGGCCGCCCAGCCACTGACGTATGCGAAACAGGACGTACATGATCAGGACTTACGCGTGGCGATGGACACGGACGTGAAACCACCCAGGCGCAGGGTGTCCATGATCTCGACCAGTCGCGCCACTTCAACGCCCTTGTCGCTGTTAACGATGATGGTGGTTTTGGTGTCAGGCTTTTCCAGCGCTTTCAATGCAGGCACCAGCGCGTCGACCGTGGTCGCTTTGCCGTCGAGCTGCAGTTCGCCATTGAGCCCCAGGGTGAGGATCGATTTGTTCTGCGGCTTGAGCTGCTGAGAGCTGCTGGCACTGGGTAACTGAGTTTTCATGCCCAGCGCCGGAATCACGTTCAGGCTCACCAGCACAAAAAACACCAGCAGAAACATCATCACATCGATCATCGGGATCAGTTCGATGTGCGCCTTGCGTTTCTTAGGTTCGTCCCACGTTCTCATGCCGTCTTCCACCGCTTGTCAGAGGCCGAGAATCTAGCAACCGAATATGTCCGATCAGTTAGCTTTTGATGACCATTGCGTGGCTCAGAAACGCACATTTGGTGACACTTAAAGGTTTCTTGCGCCTGTCACGAAACCGACATCCAGGCGCGGCAGATTCGGGCATTTAACTCGACGGAAACCTCAGATGAGTACCGAGCTGCCCAGTATTCAGACCTCGCGCCTGTTGCTCGCCCCCTTGAGACCCGAGCAGGCGACGAGTCTGGCGCAACTGGCTGATGACCCGGTGACGGCTGCCATGACCGGCATGCTGCCCTCCCCGTACACGCTGGAACACGCCCATGCCTTTATTGCAGAGGGCGCACCGCAGTTCGCCGCCGGCAAGGCGCTGTGTCTGGGGGTGCATCTTGACACTCAAACACTGATCGGCGTCGTTTCCATGCGCCTGGCCGCGGCGCATCGCAGCGCTGGCCTGGGCTACTGGATGGGCGCCCCCTATCGCAGCAACGGCTACATGCGCGAAGCCGCACAAGGCTTGCTGGACTATGGCTTTACGGCCCTGAACCTCAATCGCATCGCAGGCCAATGCTTCAGCGACAACGTGGCCAGCGCCAAGGTATTGCAGGCCTGCGGCCTGGCTTATGAAGGCCACATGAAACAGGTATTTCTCAAAAACGGCGTGTTCAAGGACATGCTGGTGTTCGGGCTGTTGCGTTCGCAGTACGAGTCTTTGGAGGCGCGTCATGACTGACTTTGATCCGGATCGTCGTCGCATCATCACGGGAGTGGCTGGTGCCGCCCTGCTGTCGATACTGAGCCCGTTTGCCCGCAGCGCGGGTGTCGATTATCCGTTCACACTGGGGGTGGCATCCGGCGATCCGTTGCCGGACGGTTTCGTGATCTGGACCCGACTGGCCCCGCAGGTGACGACAGAGCGCGGTGACGGCGGTCTGCACAAGGCGGTGGCCGTGCGCTGGAAAATCGCCAGCGACGCAGCGATGACCCGGATCGTTCGCACCGGGCAGACGATGGCTCAACCGCGCTTTGCCCATTCGGTTCACGTGGAAGTGGGCGGTTTGCAACCCGGCCGCCCTTACTGGTATCAGTTCGAAAGCCTGGGTGCGCAAAGCACAGTGGGCCAGGCTTGCACCTTGCCGCCGTTAGCCGCCATGCCGACGGCCCGGTTTGGATTCGTGTCCTGCTCGCACTGGGAGGCGGGGTATTTCAGCGCGTACCGGCATCTGGCCGATGAGCGGCCGGACCTGGTGTTCTTTTTAGGCGATTACATTTACGAGTCTGGAATCTCCTCGCAGAAGGCCAACCTCCCACGCCGCCATGTGACGCCCGAGCCTATGGACCTGGCCGGTTACCGGAATCGATACGCCCAGTACAAGACCGACCCGGACCTGCAAGCGCTGCATGCCTGCGCGCCGAGCGTGGCGACTTGGGATGATCATGAAGTGCAGAATGACTACGCCGCCCAATGGTCCCAGGATCCCGGTGTTTCCACCGAAAGCTTTCTGCGGCGCAGGGCCGCGGCCTATCAGGCGTTTTACGAGCACATGCCCTTGCGCGCCAGCAGCCTCCCAAAAGGCGCGGACATGCGCATTTACCGTCATATGGACTACGGACGTCTGGCGCGTTTTAACGTCCTGGATGGTCGACAGTACCGTTCCGAACAGCCGTGCATTCAGGCCAACGGCAGCCATAAAGGCCGTGTCGTGAGTAATGATTGCCCGGACCTGCGCGACCCGAAACGCACCATGCTCGGCTGGGAGCAGGAAGCCTGGCTGGACCGCAGCTTCGCCCGTTCTGCCGGGCAATGGAATGTGATTGCCCAGGACTTGCTGGTTGCCCCGCTGACCCAGCGCAACCCGGACACTCAGGCGCTAGGCCGCTGGACCGACGGCTGGGATGGCTACATCGCTACCCGCGAACGCATGCTCGCCTCACTGGAGCGCCACCAGACCCGCAACCCGGTGTTCTGGGGCGGAGACATCCATTCCTTCTGGACCACCGACCTGCACGCCGATGCCAACGACCCGGACTCCAAAATCGTTGCCACCGAATTCGTCGGCACTTCGGTGACCTCCGGAGGGCCACCGTATGAAGCCTTCAACTCTATTCTCGGGCTCAATCCGCACGTCAAATTCTTTGACAGCCGGCAACGCGGCTATGTGTCGGTGGACATGAGTGAACAACAGATGCAGACGCGCTTTCAGGTCGTTTCGGATGTGCTCAACCCGGCGGCTACCGTGTCGACGCTCAAGCGTTTTGTGGTCGAAGCAGGAAAAACCGGTGCGGTGCATGTATAGGTTTACAGCGCTTGAGGACTGAGGGCCCTGCTCTGGCCGACAGAGAACACAGGGCTCATCCCTTCGCACTTGAATACACTCATGGGGGCTAGCCTGTCACTTCAACTGATTGGCAAACCGCCCGACCGCGCCCACTACTTGCTTGGCACCTTCCTGAATCTCGATGATCACCGAGCCCGCCTCGTTGGCCAGCATCAAGCCTTGCTCCGCCTGGCTGCGGCTGTTGGCCATGCCGCGTACGGCTTCGTCTGCCAGCGCCTGATTTTGCTGCACCACGCTGACGATTTCTTCCGTCGCCGCGCTCGTGCGACCAGCCAATTGCCTGACTTCGTCCGCCACCACCGCAAACCCTCGTCCCTGCTCGCCCGCACGGGCGGCTTCGATGGCAGCGTTGAGGGCAAGAAGGTTGGTTTGCTGGGCGATACCGCCGATGGTCTGCACGATGGAGCTGATCAGCAACGATTGCTTGCCCAGCGCCTCGATGCCTGACGACGCCGACTCCATCTCCTGGGAGATCTTGCGCATGGTTTGCACGGTGTTCTGCACCACCTCTGCGCCGCGCTGGGCGCTGACGTCGGTCTGCTGGGAAATCTCGAAGGCCACGCTCGCGGCCTGACTGACGTCTTCTTCCCGCGAGACCTGATCAGTCACCACGGTCGCGAACTTGACGATCTTATAGAGCTTGCCCTGGGCATCGTGAACCGGGTTATAGGTCGCTTCCAGCCAGACATCACGGCCACTGCTGTCGACACGCTTGAACCGGCTGGCCACGAACTCGCCCCGGTTCAACGTTGCCCAGAAATCCTTGTACGAGGGTTGATTCACTTCATGCGGATCACAGAACATGCTGTGGTGCTTGCCTTTGATCTGCGCCAGGTTGTAGCCCATGCCGCGCATAAACTGTTCATTCGCTGTGAGCACATGCCCGCCCAGATCGAACTCAATCACAGCCGTGGAGCGCAGCAGCGCCTGGATGAACGCCGAGTTTTCAGCTGCTACCTCGACCGTTTGAGTGATGTCCGAGCCATAGCAGCGCAGGGTTTCCAGCTTACCGTTTTGATCCAGCACCGGCTGCCACATGGCGCGTATCCACGCCAGGCTGCCGTCGGCACGCAGAAAGCGGTAATTGTCGATGACCGACTCGCCCTTCTGCACCGCGGCCCTCAGATTGCGATAGCAGGGGAGCTGCTTGACGTACGCCGGGACCAACTGATCCAGCTCCCGCCCCAGTAGCTGCTCACCCCCGTACCCCAGCATTTTGAGGAAATTGTCGTTGGCATGCGCGATGCGGTAATTGGCATCCAGCGTCAAAGCCACCATGCACGCGTCGATACCCTTTTGCATCTGCCGGTACATCGACAACTCGTCCTGCTGGGCCTGTAATTCCTTTTTCAAGCGAGTATTGAACATGACTGCACCGATATGTGGGTTATACGGGGGATATCGGCACAAGCGTAGTCAGGATTAATCCGCTTCGTCTGAAATGTGAAGCGCGTCAGATCGCGGCAAACTTTCACAACACCGGCTAACCTTTGCCGGGAGGCCGTGATGGCCACCGGGCTAGGCACGTCGTATCCAAGCCTTTCACCCAGAAACTCCCCCTCGCTTGAAGCGCAGGCAACCTCGAAAAGCGTCGGGATACACGTTCCTTGCTGGAGTTAAAACACCTCATATGAAAGCAATCATTACCGGCATCACGGGTCAGGACGGCGCCTACCTGGCGCAATTGCTCCTCGATAAGGGCTATACCGTTTACGGCACTTATCGCCGGACCAGTTCTGTCAATTTCTGGCGCATAGAAGAACTCGGGATTCAACACGATGCGAACCTCAATCTGGTCGAATATGACCTGACCGACCTGTCCGCCAGTATCCGCTTGCTGCAAAACACAGAGGCCACCGAGGTCTACAACCTGGCGGCACAGAGCTTCGTCGGCGTGTCGTTCGAACAGCCTTTGACCACGGCACAGATCACCGGCATAGGCGCACTCAACCTGCTGGAGGCCATCCGGATCGTCAATCCGCAGATCCGCTTTTATCAGGCCTCCACGTCCGAGATGTTCGGCAAGGTTCAGGCCATTCCTCAGGTCGAAAGTACGCCTTTTTACCCTCGCAGCCCTTATGGCGTGGCCAAGCTCTACGCTCACTGGATGACCATCAATTACCGCGAGTCCTATGGCATTTTTGGTGCCAGCGGCATTCTCTTCAATCACGAGTCACCGCTGCGCGGCCGTGAGTTCGTCACCCGCAAGATCACCGATTCGGTCGCCAAGATAAGCATGGGGCTCATGGATTCCTTCGAACTGGGGAACATGGACGCCAAGCGTGACTGGGGCTTTGCCAAAGAATACGTCGAAGGCATGTGGCGGATGCTACAGGCCCAAACGCCTGACAGCTTTGTACTGGCGACCAACCGCACCGAAACCGTTCGAAGCTTTGTGAGCATGGCGTTCAAGGCCACGGGCGTGACGGTTCAGTGGGAAGGCGAGGCAGAGTCCGAACGTGGTGTGGATGCGGCCACCGGCAAAGTACTGGTGTCGGTCAATCCGAAGTTTTACCGGCCTACCGAAGTGGAACTGTTGATCGGCAATCCTGCCAAAGCCCGTGAAGTACTGGGTTGGGAACCGAAGACCCACCTTGAGGAACTGTGCCGCATGATGGTTGAAGCGGATCTTCGTCGAAACGAAAAAGGTTTTTCCTTCTGATGAGCATCGCCGGTAAACGCGCATTGATAACGGGCATCCACGGCTTTACGGGAAGCTTCATGGCCGCAGAACTCACCGCCCAAGGGTGCGAGGTTGTCGGCATGGGCAGTCAGCCATCGGACAGCGACAACTACCATCAGGTCGATCTGCTGGATGTCGATGGCATGAGTGCGCTGCTTGCCGAGATTCAGCCGGATATCGTCGTCCACCTGGCTGCTCTGGCCTTCGTGGGTCATGGGTCGCCGGAGGCCTTTTATCAGGTGAATCTTATCGGCACGCGTAACCTGTTGGAGGCCATCGCAGCCAGCGGAAAAACGCCTGACTGCGTTCTGCTCGCCAGCAGTGCCAACGTTTACGGCAATGCGTCCTCCGGCATGCTGGATGAAGCTACACCTCCCGCGCCCGCCAATGACTACGCCGTGAGCAAGCTTGCGATGGAGTACATGGCAAGCCTTTGGCACGCCCGGCTGCCGCTGGTGATCACGCGCCCGTTCAACTACACCGGGGTCGGGCAAGCAGAGAACTTCCTGCTGCCCAAGATCGTTTCTCACTTCACGAGAAGAGAAAGCACCATCGAACTGGGCAACCTGGACGTGTGGCGTGATTTCAGCGACGTACGTGCCGTTACCAGCGCCTATCGAGGCTTGCTGGAGTCTCGGCCCTTGGGGAAGACCCTCAACGTGTGCTCCGGCGTGACGCACTCGCTGCGTGAGGTGATCGACATGTGCCAAGAGATCACCGGGCATGAAATCGAGGTTCGCGTGAACCCTGATTTCGTTCGCGACAATGAAGTGAAGACCTTGTGTGGAAGCAACGTCCGGCTAAAGCGATCAGTACCCGGATGGAGCACACCTCTCCTGCGCGAAACGCTTGAGTGGATGTTGTCTGCTGGCTGAGTTCAGGGAGTAGAACAGGTCAGTCGGGCTCATTTCCAGTATCCAGGATGGCACCGACTGCCCTGACTTCAATAGCATGTTCCCTTTTCGTGCACCTCTCTTCATGACGCTCGCCAATGGCGCATGGATGCGCAGCGCCACCCGTTAAGCGTTCACCTCAACGACTCTAAAACAAGGCTTCCAATCTCTCCGGCACGAATCCTGCTCTAGCTCATTCATCTTGTATACATGAATGAACACGCCCATGACCGCTCTCGATATCGTTGCCGTTCAGACGTCACTGCGCACCGGCCAGACCACGCTGGCGACGTTTCTGCAAGACCTGCATGCCCGCATCGAGGCAGACGACCGACCGGAAGTCTGGATCCACCGTGAGCCGCTTGCGCATCTTCTGGAACGAGCGCACGTCCTGCAAACACTTGCGCAGGAGCTGGGCGACTCGCTGTACGACACCCTGCCGCTGTTCGGTATCCCGTTTGCGGTAAAAGACAATTTCGATGTCGCAGGCCTGGCCACCACGGCGGCGTGTCCCTCATTCGCCTACGTGCCCACGGTCACTGCGCATGCGGTGCAGCGCCTGCTGGACAGGGGCGCGGTGTTGATCGGCAAAACCAATCTGGATCAGTTCGCCACCGGGCTGGTGGGGGTTCGGTCGCCGTATGGCGCGGTGCGCAACGCTTGTGATCCGGCGTATGTCAGCGGCGGATCGAGCTCGGGGTCTGCGGTTGCGGTGGCGCGGGGTCATGTGTGTTTTGCGCTGGGCACCGATACGGCAGGATCGGGCCGTGTTCCTGCGGCGTTCAACGCCATCGTCGGGCTCAAGCCCAGCCTTGGGCTGTTCAGCAGTCGCGGAGTGGTGCCGGCCTGTCGGACGCTGGATTGTCCGTCGATTTTCGCCAACGATGTGGCGCAGGCCTGGCAGGTCGCACAGGTGATGGCTGATTTCGATGCGCAGGACCCGGCCAGCGTTGCGGTGCAGGCGTTGCCCGTGCTGCGTCGCACGCGACGGGTGGCGGTGCCGCAGCGCTGTGAGTTTTTTGGCGATACCCAAGCGGCAGCGGCGTTCGACAAGGCGGTGCAATCGCTTGAAAACGATCCACAGGTGACGCTGACCTACGTCGCGTTCGAAGCCTTTGCCGAAGCGGCGGCCCTGCTTTATCAGGGTCCGTGGGTGGCCGAGCGGCGCGCGGCGGTAGGTGGTTTTTTCGATACCCATTCAGACGATATTCACCCGGTGGTGCGCGGCATTATGCAAAGCGCAGATCAGTACGATGCCGTGGACAGTTTCAAGGCGCGTTATCGCCTCGCCGAGCTGACGCGGTCGGCCACCGAGTTACTGACCGATGTCGACGTACTGGTGGTGCCGACTGCGCCGTGCATGCCGACCATAGAGGCGGTACTGGCCAATCCGGTCGAACTCAATTCGCAACTGGGTTATTACACCAACTTCGTCAACCTGATGAACATGAGCGCAATCGCCATTCCGGCGCATCGGCGTGGTGACGGTCTGCCTGCGGGAATCACCCTGATTGGTCCGGCGGGCGCCGACCAGCGTCTTGCCGAGATCGCTGCGGGCTGGCAGGCCCACTTCGGTGCGATCGATCAGCGCGACAGCGTGGCGCTGGCCCCCCTGCCCTTCACTGCGCCTACCGTTCAGGTCGCTGTGGTCGGCGCTCATCTTCAGGGCCAGCCGCTCAACTGGCAGTTGCTGGAAGGCGGCGCTCGTCTGCGTAGCCTGACGACCACCAGTGCCGATTACCGGCTGTACGCGCTGGCAAACACCACGCCTGCGAAACCCGGCTTGGTGCGTGTGCCTGCCCACGGCGAGCACATTGAAGTGGAGGTCTGGGAAATGCCCCTCAGCCAGTTCGGTGAGTTCGTTGCCGCCATCCCCGCACCGCTGGGGATTGGCTCGTTGCAGTTGGCCGATGGCCAATGGGTCAAGGGCTTCATCTGCGAACCGGGCGGGCTTGAGGGCGCGCTGGACATCACCGAATTCAAAGGCTGGCGCGCCTATCGCGCCACCCACACCACTTCTTCCACGGCTCATTGATCAGGGGTAGCACCAATGTCGAATGTCGATCGTCGCAGTTTCATCAAACTGGCGGGCCTTATCGGACTCAGCGCGGCGCTGCCGTTCGGCCGTGTGTACGCGGCCGACGCACCGCTGGTGGTGGGTTTCATCTATGTGGGGGCTCGCGATGACTTCGGTTACAACCAGGCCCACGCGCAGGCCGCCGCCATCATCAAGACGCTGCCCAATGTCAAAGTGATCGAGGAAGAGAACGTTCCGGAAACCGTGGCCGTGCAGAAGACGATGGAAGCCATGATCCGCCAGGACGGCGCAACGCTGATCTTCCCGACCTCCTTCGGCTACTTCGACCCACACGTGGTCAAGGTGGCGAAGAAGTACCCGGACGTGCGGTTCGCCCACTGTGGCGGCCTGTGGAAAGAAGGGCGCGACCCGATGAACGCGGGCAGCTTCTTCGGCTACATCGACGAAGCGCAATACCTCAACGGCGTGGTGGCCGGTCATATGAGCACATCCAAAAAGCTTGGCTTCGTTGCCGCCAAACCGGTGCCGCAGGTGCTGCGCAACCTCAACGCCTTTGCGATGGGCGCGCGTTCGGTAGACCCAAACATCGTGACGACGGTGATTTTCACCGGCGACTGGTCGTTGCCGATCAAGGAAGCGGAAGCCGCCAACAGCCTGATCGATCAGGGGTGTGACGTGCTGACCTGCCACGTAGACGGCCCCAAGGTGATCGTGGAAACGGCCGAGAAACGCGGCGCCATGACCTGCGGCTATCACGCAAGTCAGGCCGCACTCGCACCAAAGGGTTATTTGACCGGTGCCGAATGGAACTGGGAAACCCCTTACCGCGCCCATGTTGCCGCCCTTCAGAGCGGCGCGCCGATGATCAACTTTCTGCGTGGCGGCCTGAAGGATGGCTTCGTCAAGACCTCCCCCTATGGCGCATCGGTCACCGCCGCAGCCAAGCAGAACGCCGACGCTATCAAGGCGCAGATGCTGGCCGGCAGCTTCGTGATTTTCAAAGGCCCGCTCAAGGACAACAAAGGTCAGGTGGTGATTGCCGACGGCATCGCCCAGGCGCAGACCGATATCGCGCTGGAAAGCATGAATTATCTGGTGGAAGGCATTGTTGGCCAGATCTGAGGAGCGCCCGATGTTCGTTTCACGAACCCTGCGACGCCTTGCCGGAGCGCTGTTGCCTGGTCTGCCGACGCTGTTGGCAGTGCTGTCGTCGTGCGTGCTGTTTCTGTTGTTTCTCACCGTTCAGGGCAAGCCTGCGTGGCAAGCCCTGCAACTGGTCGGCGAAGGCGCCTTTGGCTCCTGGTTTGCGCTGGAGAACACGCTGCAGCGTGCCGCGCCGCTGATGTTGACCGCACTCTGTGTCGCGCTGCCCGCACGGGCCGGGCTGATCATCATAGGCGGCGAAGGCGCGTTGGTGCTTGGCGGTCTGGCAGCAGCGGTCACGCCACTCTGGCTGCCGCCTGTAGCGCCCTGGCTGATGCTCGGCTGCATGGGCATGGTCGCCATGCTGACGGGCGCGCTGTGGATCGGTCTGAGCGGCTGGATGCGCCAGCACCGGGGCGTCAACGAGACCATCAGCAGCCTGTTGCTGTCGTACATCGCACTGGCCTTGTTCCGACAGATGGTCGAAGGACCATTGCGCGACCCGGCGAGCCTGAACAAACCGTCCACGCCGCCGCTGGATGACGCCTATCTGGTCGGCACCATCAGCGACAGCTTCGAAGTGCATTGGGGGCTGGTGGCGGGCGTCGTCGCGTGTCTGCTCGCCTATGTACTGGTGCGTCACAGCGTCAAGGGTTTCGCCCTCGCGGTGGTCGGCGGCAATGTGCGCACGGCGTTGATGATCGGTTTGCCGGTGGATCGACTGATTCTGTTGAGCTGCCTGCTCGGCGGCGCAGCGGCAGGTCTGGCGGGCATGTTCGAAGTCACGGCCGTGCAAGGCAGCGCCAACGTGGCGCTGATCGCGGGGTATGGCACGAGCGGCATTCTGGTGGCGTTCGCCGCACGCCACCATCCATTGGCGATCATCTTCTGCGCGATTCTGTTGGGCGGGCTGGAAGCCAGCGGCGGGCTGTTGCAGCGTCGTCTCGGTTTGCCGGACGCCACCACGCTGATTCTTGAAGGGCTGCTGTTCACCAATCTGTTGCTTTGGGAAGCGCTGAGCGGACGTCTGGCGGCCTGGAAAATCCGGCTTGCGCAACCGCTTGAGAACACCGAGAAAGGAGCGCTGCAACGTGGCTGATATCGACCTGAGCACCTTTTTACTGGCGCTGCTGGCCGGATCGATCCGCGTCGGCACGCCGTTCCTGTTCGTCAGCCTGGGCGAGTGCCTGACGGAAAAGAGTGGCCGTATCAATCTGGGCCTGGAAGGCATTCTGGTTGCCGGGGCGATGTCCGGGTATGCCGCCGCGTGCCTGACGGGCTCGGCCTGGCTGGGCGTTGGTGCGGCAGCGGGCGTCGGTTTGCTGCTGGGCCTGTTGCACGGCCTTGCCTGCTCCTTGCCTCGGGTCAACGACATCGCCTTCGGCATTGCGCTGATCCTGCTCGGCACCGGTCTGGCGTTCTTTCTCGGCAAGCCTTTCATCCAGCCGCAGGCCCCCATGCTGCCGTCACTGGCGCTGGGGGCTTGGAGCAGCGAGGAACGCTTGCGCTCGGCGCTGAACATTAACGTGCTGTTTTTCATCGGCGTGGCCTTGGCCTTTGCGTTGCACTGGGGGCTGCGCAGTACGCGCTGGGGCCTGATGTTGCGACTGGTCGGCGACCATGCCGAAACCGCGCAAGCGCTGGGCTATCGACCCATCAAGGTGCGCATCGTTGCCACCGCCTTTGGTGGCGCACTGGCGGGCGTCGGCGGTGCCTACCTGTCGTTGTATTACCCCGGCAGCTGGAACGAAGGCTTGTCCAGCGGCCAAGGTTTGATGGCCGTGGCGCTGGTGATTTTCGCCCGCTGGCGGCCACTCGCCTGCCTGTGGGCATCGCTGCTGTTCGGCGCAGCCGGAGCGATTGGGCCGGCGTTGCAGGCCGTGGGTATCAGCAGCGGCTACTACCTGTTCGCCGCCGCACCTTACGCGCTGACCCTTGGCGTGATGTATGCGACCTGCCGTCGCGGCCGCACCCTGAACGGCGCGCCCGGCGAACTGAGCATGACCCGATGAACGCATTGTGAGAGGCCTGCTTAGACATAACGCTGTCGCGCAGCAAGCCTGCGTGGAAGCGGACTTGTCCGCGAATGCAGCATTTCAATCGCTGAGTCTTCGTCGGATGCACCCGCATTTTTGCGGACAAACGGAACGCCGCCCGGTCGGCAACCACAGATTTGCTGCGTGACAGCGCTACGTCGCAGACGTGGTAGGCCTTTCCACAACATTATGTGTGGCTTGATAAGAGGAGGCATGACATGGCCAGTGGTCTTGGTGGCTTGAACAAATCGCCCAACGGCGTGGTGATCGGTCTGGCGCAACTGGCGCTCCCCGACCCGCATACCCGCGAAGCGCTGTGGGCGCAAACCGAAAAAGTGGTGTCGATGGTCGCCAAGGCAAGGCGCAGCAACCCCGGCATGGACCTGATCGTGTTTCCCGAGTATTCGCTGCATGGCCTGTCCATGAGCACGGCACCAGAGATCATGTGCAGCCTGGACGGCCCCGAAGTGGCCGCGTTACGTCAGGCCTGCCGCGATCACCGCATCTGGGGCTGCTTCTCGATCATGGAAGCCAACCCCCACGGCAACCCGTTCAACAGCGGCTTGATCGTCGATGACTTCGGCGAGATTCAGCTTTACTACCGCAAGCTGCATCCCTGGGTGCCAGTCGAACCCTGGGAGCCTGGCGATCTGGGCATACCGGTGTGCGACGGCCCTCGCGGCAGCAAGCTGGCGCTGATCATCTGCCACGATGGCATGTTCCCGGAGATGGCCCGCGAATGCGCCTACAAAGGCGCAGACATCATGCTACGCACGGCGGGCTACACCGCGCCGATTCGCCACTCATGGAAGATCACCAACCAGAGCAACGCCTTCACCAACCTGATGCAGACCGCCAGCGTCTGCATGTGTGGCTCGGACGGCACCTTCGATTCGATGGGTGAAGCGATGTTCGTCGACTTCGACGGCACTGTGATGGCCGAAGGCGGTGGACGCGCGGATGAAATCGTCTGCTGCGAACTGCGCCCGGACCTGGTCCGCGAAGCGCGGGTCAACTGGGGCGTGGAGAACAATATCTATCAGTTTGGCCATCGTGGTTACGTCGCCGTCAAAGGCGGCGCGCAGGATTGTCCCTACACCTACATGCACGATCTGGCGGCCGGGCAGTATCGACTGCCGTGGGAAGCCGATGTGGTGCACACCGACGGCAGCGCCTGCGGCTTCGATACGCCCCAGCGTACGTTCAAGCCCACCCCGACCACCTGGAAGGAATGACCCGATGAACGAATGCTATCTGGCGTCCGAGCCTTATCCGTGGCCGTGGAATGGCAGGCTCAACGCACATAACACCGCACTGATCGTGATCGACATGCAGACCGACTTCTGCGGCGTCGGCGGCTATGTGGACAGCATGGGCTACGATTTGGCCCTGACCCGAGCGCCCATCGAGCCGATCAAAGCGTTGCTCGCGCTTCTGCGTCCGCTGGACTTCACCATCATTCACACCCGCGAAGGCCATCGCCCTGACCTCAGCGACCTGCCCGCCAACAAACGCTGGCGTTCGCAGCGCATCGGCGCCGGCATTGGCGATCCCGGCCCTTGCGGCAAGATTCTGGTACGCGGCGAGCCCGGCTGGGAATTGATCGAAGAGCTTGCCCCGCTGCCCGGTGAAATCGTCATCGACAAGCCTGGCAAAGGCTCGTTCTACGCCACCGACCTGGAGCTGGTGCTGCGTACCCGGGGCATCGAAAACCTGATCCTCACTGGCATCACCACTGACGTCTGCGTTCACACCACGATGCGCGATGCCAACGATCGTGGCTTCGAATGCATCCTGCTCGAAGACTGCTGCGGCGCCACCGACCCGACCAACCACGCTGCCGCTCTGAGCATGATCAAGATGCAGGGCGGCGTGTTTGGCGCCGTGGGGCATTCATCGATGCTTCGCGACGTGCTGGGGGTGTGAACATGCGTGCTCTGAGCCTGGAAACCATCGGTGCGACCAAAAGCTTCGGCACCTTTCGTGCGCTGGATGAAGTGTCATTCAAAGTGCGGGCCGGCACAGTGCATGCGCTGCTGGGCGAAAACGGGGCCGGCAAAAGCACACTGGTCAAAGGCATCATCGGCTACGGCCCGCTGCAATCGGGCAGCATTCTGGTGAACAACCGCGAGCATGAGATCCGCAATCCGCGCGACTCCCACCAGTTGCAGATCGGCATGGTGTATCAGCACTTTACCGTCGCGCCGGGCCTGAGCGTGGCGGAAAATCTGGTGCTGTCCCGTGGCGACCTGCCGTGGCGCATCAACTGGGCCGCCGAGCATGAGCGCCTGCAAGCATTCATGGCACGCATGCCGTTTCGCCTCGACATTCAACGGCCGGTCAGCAGCCTGGCAGCCGGTGAAAAGCAGAAGCTGGAGATTCTCAAGCAGCTGTATCTGGAGCGACGGTTGGTCATTCTCGACGAACCCACCTCGGTGCTCACACCCCAGGAAGCCGACGAAGTGCTCGGGCTTATGCAGCAGATGGCCCATCGGGGCGAACTGACGGTGCTGATGATCACCCACAAGTTTCGCGAGGTCAGCACCTATGCCGATGACGTTACGGTGCTGCGCAAAGGGCGCTGGGTGGCCAGCAGCGCGGTCGCGGACACGACCACTCAGGAGATGGCCACCTGGATGATGGGCCATGCGCAAACGAGCAGCGTCAGCAGTCAACGTCCGCCGGTGCCTGAAAACCCGCCGCAGTTGCAGGTCGAACAACTCGACGTGCCGGGCGACAAAGGCACGCTGGCGGTCAAGCAACTGAACCTGGCCATACGGCCCGGAGAAATCCTCGGCATTGCTGGCATCTCCGGCAACGGCCAGCGCGAACTCACCGAAGCCCTGTTGGGCCAGCGGCCTTTCAGCGCCGGACGCGTATTGATCGATGGCCAGCCCTATCACGCCAGCCGCGAACAAATGCAGCGCTTGCGTGTGTTCAGCCTGCCGGAAGAACCGCTGCGCAACGCCTGCATCGGCGGGTTGAGCGTCGCTGACAATCTTGCGCTGCGCAATTTTGACCGCCCACCGCTCTGCAGTCAGGGCTGGCGCATCGACCGTCGTGCGGTTGCCGCCCAGGCGCGTGGTCTGATCGAGCGCTTTCAAGTCACGCCCAACGATCCGGACCGCCCCATTGGCACGCTGTCCGGCGGTAACGTTCAGCGCGCCGTACTGGCGCGCGAACTGACCTGCGACATCGCCGTACTGATCGTGGCCAACCCGGTGTTCGGTCTGGATTTCTCCTCCGTGGCGCTGATCCATCAACGCCTGATCGATGCCCGAAACAACGGCGCGGCCGTGCTGTTGCTGAGCGAAGACCTCGACGAACTGCTGAGCCTGGCAGACCGTATCACGGTAATTCACGATGGCGAGCTGGTGTTCGAAACATCGGCACACGATGCAAACCGTACCGAGCTGGGCCGACACATGGCAGGCGCGGAGCATCTGCAAAAGGAGTCCGCATGATCCAGGTGCAGGCCAACCCGAGCCCATTCGTTTTCGAGCCCGCCCGCACCGCGCTGGTGATTATCGACATGCAGCGCGACTTTCTGGAACCTGGCGGCTTCGGCGCGGCATTGGGTAACGACGTGCGCCCGCTGCAAGCCATCGTCCCTACCGTGCAGCGGCTGCTGGCACTGGCCCGCGCTCATGGCATCGCCGTGATTCATACCCGTGAATCCCATGATAAAAACCTGACCGATTGCCCGCCCGCCAAACTCGAACACGGCATGCCCGGCCTGCGCATTGGCGATGTCGGGCCAATGGGACGGATTCTGGTGCGCGGTCAGCCGGGTAATCAGATCATCGACGAGCTAGCTCCGGTGAAGGGCGAGTGGGTCGTCGACAAACCGGGCAAGGGGATGTTTTTCTCCACCGGCCTGCATGGGCAACTGAGCGTTGCGGGCACCACTCATCTGATCTTTGCGGGCGTGACCACCGAAGTCTGTGTGCAGACCAGCATGCGCGAGGCCAATGATCGCGGGTATCGCTGCCTGTTGATCGAAGACGCCACCGAGAGTTACTTTCCCGCCTTCAAGCAAGCGACGCTCGACATGATCACCGCCCAGGGCGGCATCGTCGGTCGAGTCGCGCCGTTGTCCGCCCTGGAGCAGGCACTGCACACAAGGAGTTCACACTGATGGATATCAACCTGCCCCATGTGGTGGCCGCCGTCACCGACGCCTTCATCGATTATGAGCGCGCATTGCTGGCCAATGAGCTGACCACGCTGGACGCTTATTTCTGGCATTCGGAACACACCGTTCGCTACGGTGTTGCAGAGAACCTGCATGGCGCAGACGCCATTGCGCGGTATCGACGCCACTGCCAGCCGGTCGGTCCCGGACGGCAATTGCTGCGCACGGTGGTCAGCACGTTCGGCGAGGATTTCGCCACCGTCAGCACCGAGTTTCAGGATGGCGTCACCCAGCGACTGGGGCGCCAGATGCAGACCTGGGCCCGTTTCGACGGCGCATGGAAAGTCGTCGCCGCGCATGTGAGCATCGACCTGAGCAGCCTGGAGTGAATGCCATGAACGCACCTCACTCCACCAATGCGCTGGCCGAAGACGTGTACCGTCGACTGAAACAGGAGATTTTCGACTTCTACCTGCTGCCCTACGACCGCTTCACTGAAAACCAGTTGGCCGATCGCTATCAGGTGTCCCGCACACCGGTTCGCGACGCACTCTATCGCTTGCAGCGCGAAGGTTATCTGGAAGTGGAGTTTCGTCGGGGCTGGTCGGTCAAGCCGCTGGACTTCACCCAAATCGACCAGCTCTACGATTTACGCATCGTGCTGGAATGCGCAGCCATCGACCGCATCTGCGCGTCTGCTCAGGTTCATCCTGAACTCACTGCGTTGCGTGGGCACTGGCTGGTGGACGAGAGCCAGCGGCAGACCGACATGCAGGTGGTCGCCGACCTCGACGAGCAATTCCATACCCAACTGGTGGCCGCCTCGGGCAATCAGGAAATGGCCCGGGTGCACCACGACGTCACCGAGCGCATCCGCATCGTCAGACGGCTGGACTTCTTCAAGAGCGCACGCATCGAACACACTTACCTGGAACACGCCGCCATCCTCAACGCTCTGCACGCCCGCAAGCGCGATGAAGCGCTGTTGCTGCTGCGCTCACATGTCGAGATCAGCAAGGTAGAAGTTCGCAAGCTGACGATCTCGATGCTCAGCGATGCCCGGCGCCAGCATCAGGCGTAAGCGATGCACGCTTGGCGCTTCATGTGGCCGGGCAATAGCGCGACCGAACGCTCCCCACGCCATGTCATTCATTGCATCTCGGCGCACGGGTTCTTATCATCGCCCCGGGTGTATCGATGCATGTCGCACGGTGCAGGTTAAAGCTCACGCGTTGGTCGGGCCGCCAACGGAGAGTGCCCGTGCCTGATACAAAACCCGACACCCCTTCGATTCCACGCCCGCAGGTCCTGACAGAGCGCGCCTTGTCGGCATTGGAAAGGTTCTCGCACATTGAAGCCGTCAGCGGCATCGTGCTTCTGCTTGCTGCGTTGGCGGCGCTGGTCTGGGCCAACAGTCCTGTCGCTCACACCTACGATCACTTTTGGCACACCCAGGTGAGCCTGGGCTTTGGCGACTTCCAGATTTCCCAGTCGCTGCACTTTCTGGTCAATGACGGGCTGATGACCATTTTCTTTTTGGTCGTGGGTGCCGAGATACGTCAGGAAATAAGGGATGGGGCGCTGGCGAGCATGAAGCTGGCCACCCTGCCGCTCGGCGCTGCACTGGGCGGCGTCATGATGCCCGCCATCATTTTCATCGCGCTCAATCATGGCACCGCCGCGAACGCAGGCTGGGCCGTACCGACGGCGACCGACATCGCGTTCGCCGTGGGCGTTCTTGCGCTATTGGGCAAATCGATTCCCAGTGGCGTACGTATCATGTTGCTGGCGCTGGCGATTATCGATGACATCGTCGCCATCCTGATCATCGCGGTGTTCTATACCGAAAGCTTGAACTACACCGGCCTGCTCATCGCCGTCTGCGGCCTGGCACTGGTGCTCGTGCTGCAACGCATGGGCATCGGCAAGGCTTATGCCTACGTCGTGCCTGGCGCAATCGTGTGGTTCGGGCTGTTGAAAACCGGCGTTCATCCCACCCTTGCCGGCGTGATCCTGGGCTTGATGACGCCGGTCAATTCCAGACCCGCCACAGAGCGTCCGCTGGACACCATCGGACGTACATTTCACGAGTTGATGGGGCGTTTCTCCCACGCCAAGGAAGATCCCAAAGCGTTGGCAGAGCCGTTGAAACAGCTGCGACATGCCCAGCGGGAAGTATTGCCTCCGGTCTTGCGGGTTCAGGTCGCGCTGCATCCCTGGGTTGCTTTCGGTGTCATGCCGCTGTTCGCACTGGCTAACGCGGGGGTGAGCCTGGCGGGTGCCAATCTGGACGAGGCGATGCCTCAGAGCGTGTTCATTGGCGTCATGCTGGCGCTGGTTCTGGGCAAGCCGCTGGGCGTGATTCTTGCCAGCCTGGCGCTGGTCAAACTCAACATCTGCAAGCTGCCGGAGGGTGTGACATGGGCAGGGGTCGGACTGGTGGGGTTGCTGGCCGGTATCGGGTTCACCATGTCCATTTTCATCGCATCACTGGCGTTCTCGGACCCGTCTCTGCTGTCGTCGGCCAAACTCAGTGTCTTGGCGGCCTCCTCCATTGCAGCTGTGATCGGGCTGATCTGGGGAAAAATAAAATTCGGCCGACGCTGACTGTCACGCACCTTAACGGCAACGGTCACCGAGACGCGTGATGCATTGCGTTGTCCAACCCTCACGCGCACAGCCATCCCGTGCGCGTGACCGCTCAGGCATCGCGTTCCTACACCCTTAATTCACGAGGCGTCATGCAGATCGAATTACAGGAGATCAGTGATCACCTTCATCGCTTCCCTCCCTTTGATGCGTTGCCCAAAAGCACGCTGGACATAATTGCCCAAAGAGTGGAAGTCAGCTATTTCAGGGCGGGCAGCACGATCCTGGATGCTGGATCGGACATCACCGACCTGCACTACGTGCGCAGCGGAGCGGTTGAAATCTACCGGCGCAGCGGCGAGCTTTACAACCGACTCGTCGAAGGCGATGTGTTCGGCCAGGCCGGACTTTTGCGAAGCAACAAGGTCCGCTTCCCGGCAAAAGCCCTTGAAGACAGCCTGATCTATTTCATCCCGTCGGACGTGTTCGCCGAACTGTGCGAACGTCACGACAGTTTCGCCGACTTTGTCGAAGCCGAAGGCCATTCGCGGCTCAAGTCGGCCGTCGAAGCCCAGGGACGTGCAAGCGAGCTCATACAGATCAAATCCCTGGCATTGATTTCCCGCTCCCTTGTATGGGTGCCGCCACAGGCCAGCGTGCAGGAAACCGCACAGTTGATGAGCAAGGAGAGCGTGTCCTGCGTGTTGGTCATCGATCAATCAGCCGATGGCACCGACCGCATGCTGGGCATCGTCACCGACCGGGATCTGCGCAACCGCGTGGTGGCCACGAACCTGAGTGGCGATACCGGTATCGTGCAGGTCATGTCCGAGAACCCTGTGACCATCAAGGCCAATGACTCGGTCTTCGAAGCGATGCTATGCATGCTCAGGCGTAATATTCACCATCTGCCGGTCGTGCATCATGGGCGTACGATGGGACTGATCAACCTGTCGGACATCATCCGGCACGAATCTCAGAGCAGCCTGTATCTGGTCAACAGCATCTCCAACCAGACGTCTGTCGCAGGCCTGCAATCATTGCTACGGGATCTGCGCGGCACGTACATCCGCATGGTTCGCGACGGTGCAACGGCACACATGATCGGCAGCGCCATCTCGGGCATCGGTCGAGCGTTCACGCAACGCTTGCTCGAATTGAGCGAGCGTGAACTCGGGCCTGCGCCCATACCGTATTGCTTCATGGCGCTGGGTTCTATGGCGCGAGACGAGCAACTGCTGGTGACCGATCAGGACAACGCGCTGGTACTGGACGACAGCTTCGACCCGAACCTGCACGACGACTACTTCAAGAAGATGGCCACCTTCGTCAGCGACGGACTGGCAGCCTGTGGCTACAGCTATTGCAAGGGCGGCATCATGGCGACCAATGCTCAGTGGCGTCAGCCTTTGCATGTCTGGAAGTCCTACTTCACCCAGTGGATCGAAAAACCCAATGCCGCCACCCTGCTGAACAGCTGCATTTTCTTTGACCTGGACGGTGTCCACGGGCAAGTCGAGATGGTGGAATCCCTCAAAGCGCTTTGCGCGAGCAAATCGAAGGACACCCCGGAATTTCTGGCGGCGATGGCCAGAAACGCACTCAATCGCACCCCTCCTCTGGGCTTTTTCCGGACGTTCGTGATGGAAACTGATGGTCGCCAGAAGCAGATCATCAACCTGAAAGGACGCGGCACTGCGCCGCTGACAGACCTGATCCGCGTGCACGCCCTGGCGTGTGGGTCGACTGCGCAGAACTCGTTCGACCGACTGGACGCGATCAGCGCCACGCGGCTTATCCAGCCTGAAGGGCTTGAACATTTGCGGTATGCGCTGGAGTTTCTATCGATGGTGAGGATTAGGCACCAGACGGATGCGATGGAACACGGGAAACAGCCAGACAATTACATCGAGCCAGAGCGCTTTACGACCAGCGAGCGCCACAATCTGAAAGAGGCGTTTCAAGTGCTGAGCAGCGCGCAGAAGTTTCTGCGTTTTCGCTACCCTGGCCATGCGCGGCCGTTGCGATGAGCCGCACGTTAACGACTGGCAAAGGCGCTACGGCGCTGAATTGGCCAGAGGCGTTCGATCACTTGGCGCAGCAGTCTCGCAACCCTCTGCTGCAACGCTATTACCGGTCAGGGGTCCCGGGCGCCGACACCCCTTTGGGAGAGGTCGAACTGCTTGCGATGGACCTTGAAACCACTGGCCTGAACGCCGAATCAGACAACATCGTCAGCATCGGCATCATGCCCTTCACGCTCAAGCGCATTCAGTGTGGCAAGGCGCTGTATTGGGTGATCAAGCCGCCGAGCGAGCTGAGCAGTGAGTCCGTCGTGTTTCACCACATCACCCATGCCGATATTCACGGCGCGCCTCAGCTGTCCGAGGTGATGGGGCAGTTGCTGGCTGCGATGGCAGGCAAGGTCATGGTGGTGCATTACCGGTCCATAGAGCGTCACTTTCTGGATCGGGCATTACGCCGCCAGATTGGCGAGGGCCTTCAGTTTCCGGTCATTGATACCATGCAACTGGAGGCGAGACTGCATCGAAAGGCTCGCGGATGGATTGACCGTCTGCTGCGGCGTCAGCCCGTTTCCATCCGGCTGGCCGACAGCCGAGCGCGCTATCACTTGCCGCAGTATCACGCGCACCATGCATTGACTGATGCATTGGCCACGGCAGAGTTGTTACACGCGCAGATAGCCACCCATTACGATCCATCGATCCCGTTGGGTGAGGTCTGGAACTGAGGGGGGGATGGGCGAAGAAGCCAGCAGCGAGCCTGACGGCTCGCTGCGTTCAACGCGCTTCAGGTCACGAGCGAGGCTCGGACATCAGTCCTTTGACCAACGATATGCAGCCCAGCATCAGAACGATAGCGAACGGCAGGCCGGTTGAAACAGCCATCGCCTGCAAGGCGACCAATCCTCCGCCCAACAGCAAGGCAATGGCGATCACACCCTCGATGACAGCCCAGAACACGCGCTGCGGCACGGGAGCATCGACTTTGCCGCCTGCGGTGATCGTATCGATGACGAGGGAACCGGAATCGGACGAGGTAATGAAAAACACGATCACCAGAACAATGCCCAGGAACGAGGTGATTTCTTTGAGCGGCAGTTCTCCCAGCATGGCGAACAGCTTCAACTCGAGTACCGCGTCTTTTACGCCCATCAGTCCCTGCATCGTTGCCTGATCGATGGCGGTGCCGCCAAAGGTGGTCATCCAGAGTACAGAGACCAGTGTGGGCACCAGCAAGACCGAAACCAGGAACTCACGCACCGTACGACCGCGGCTTACGCGCGCGATGAACATCCCGACGAAGGGTGACCAACTGATCCACCAGGCCCAGTAGAACGCGGTCCAGCCCTGCGTGAACTCGGTGTCGGTACGGCCAAACGGATTGGAAAGCGCGGGTAAATATTCTACGTAGTTGACCAGATTGTGGAAGAACCCGGTAAAGATGGCCAGGGTCGGACCGACCACAATAATGAATACCAGCAACAGCAACGCCAGTCCCATATTGATCTGCGAGAGCATCTTCACACCCTTTTCCAGACCGGCAAGTACCGACCAAAGGGCAATCAGGGTAATACCGACAATCAGCACAACCTTGCTGAGATTGCTGGACTTGATACCGAATAGATATTCGATACCTGCGGCGGCTTGTTCTGCGCCGATACCCAGCGAAGTGGCAAGACCAAACAACGTGGCAAACACCGCAAGAATATCAATGATATGCCCCGGCCAGCCCCACACGCGCTCACCCAGCAACGGATAGAAAATCGACCGGATGGAGAGCGGCAGTCCCTTGTTATAAGAGAACAGCGCGAGTGATAACGCCACGATTGCGTAAATGGCCCACGGGTGCAGGCCCCAGTGAAAAATAGTCGCCGCCATCGCCAGATCGGCAGATGCCTTCATGTCACCTTGTGTGCCACCCAATGGCGCCCAATCCGTGCGCACGCCAGACGCATCGACATTCACGCCGCCCATCGCGGCAGCGTAATGGGACATCGGCTCGGCCACGCCGTAGAACATCAACCCGATACCCATACCGGCGGCAAACAACATCGAAAACCAGCCCACGTACGTGTAATCCGGTTTGGCCTCCACGCCTCCGATACGTACCTTGCCAAGCGGTGACAGGATGAGCCCCAGGCACAGCACGACGAAAACATTGGCAACGCTCATGAACAGCCAGGCCAGGTGCCCTGTCAGCCAGCTTCGAATGGAACTGAACAGCGGCTCTACTTCGGTCTGAAGCGCCAGAGTCATAACGACAAAAAGCAAAACAGTGGCCGCTGAAATAATGAAAACTTTGCCGTGAATATCAAGAGAGAAGGAAAACTGACCTTTGATATTATCCTGACCAATGACATAGTCGGTATCGATCAGATTAGCGTCGCCGCTGGGCGCCGGTATACCTTCCATCCCCGCACCTTGCGCGGACTCCGGTAATTCATCTACAGGCTTTTTATCCACAAGAACCTCCTATGTACAGCATGTTAGACGCTTTGCACGCCTGATATCCCCGCTGTTCCTATGGTAAAACGAGTTTGAGTCGCTCATGTTAACAACATTGAGCAACTGTCGGGCGTTACGGGTGAAGGTCTGGGATAAACAATGCACGGACGTTGCCGTTACTTGGGGACGAGATAGAGCGGCAGGCGGCCACTCACCACTGGCGCAGAGCGGCTTGATCGATAAGCGTGTGGATAGCGTCGCCTTACGCGGTGTCAGTGAGCGTTGTCACTGACATCGCGCTTGACGTCAGGGCCGGTGACCGTATTTACGCAACAGGATGACACCCAGGACCGCTGACAACAAAGACCCCATCAGCACGCCTACTTTCACTTCATCGACCAGATGCGGCGCGCCGGGGAACGCCAGCGCGCCGATGAACAGGCTCATGGTGAAGCCAATGCCGCATAGCGCGGCGACACCGTACAACTGCCCCCAATTGCTTGCGTCGGGCAGTTTCGCCAACCCTGCACGAATGGCAAGGGCAGCCAATGCAAAAATGCCTACCTGTTTGCCGATCAGCAGCCCCAAGGCAACGCCGAGCGGGACGGGTTGCAGCAGCGTGTCGACGGTCACACCTGAAAGCGACACACCCGCATTGGCGAATCCGAACACAGGCACCACCGCAAACGCGACCCACGGGTGCAGCTTTTCTTCCAGGTACAACAGCGGCGAGCGGGCTTCTTCATCAGGCTTGCCCAAGGGGATGCACAAGGCCAACGCCACACCTGCAAGTGTGGCGTGTACGCCGGACTGAAGCATGAAGAACCACAGCAGCGCACCGACGACCAGATAAGGCAGCAGCTTTCTCACCCCTGAACGATTCAGCGCGATAAGCACCGCGATCGAACCCAGCGCGGCCAGCAACATGGGGACCGAGAGATCGCTGGTATAAAACAGGGCGATGATGAGCACCGCACCCAGATCATCCAGAATGGCCAATGCGGACAGGAATATCTTGAGCGACAGTGGCACTCGCTTGCCGAGTAACGACAGCACGCCCAACGCGAAGGCGATGTCGGTGGCGGCAGGAATGGCCCAGCCACCGATGGTTTCAGAAGATCCCCAATTGATCGCCAGATAAATCAGCGCCGGAACGATCATGCCGCCCAAGGCAGCGAAGCCCGGCAACGCCCGTTGACTCCATGACGCCAACTGGCCGGCCAGCATTTCGCGCTTGATCTCAAGCCCCACCAGCATGAAGAAGATGGCCATCAGGCCGTCGTTGATCCAATGCTCGACCGAGAGGCCGGCAACGACGGTGTGCAGGGTCGAGAAATAACCATCGGCCAACGGCGAGTTGGCGACGATCAACGCGATGAGCGCTGACGCCATCAGCACCAGCCCGCCAGCAGACTCGGCGGCAAAAAAACGGATGATAAAGGCCCGTGCGCCAGGGGATTCGGTGCGACCGCTGTTTCCTTGCATGGTGTGTCTCCGCTGTGCAGCGCAAAAAGGCAGCCACCTTAGCATCCGTCGATGCTTGAAAAGCCCGAGCAAATCTGGAGAAACAATTTTGCTCTTCATCCATACGTCAAGATACAACCAAAGGGCCGCTGCGCAGCCCATCGCTGCCGTCGTAAACTCCGAGAGTTCCTACGTCCTGCAAAACCGTGGGAGCGGACTCGTCCGCGATCTGCCGGGCACCGGCAGCAAACCCTGCAAGCCCGGTGCACCAGACAAAACCTAGGGCCGCTGCGCAGCCCATCGCTGCCGTCGTAACCTCCGAGAGCGCCTACAGTCTGCAATATCCAGGCGGTGGTGTTCGAAGAGTCCAGCCATATGCCCCGTGTGGAAGAACGCATGGCGTGCATGGGCGTTGTCGCCAAGTTTCTGGATAAGGCGGACACGGCATCCAAATTTGAACTTCAGGCTCAACGGCATGAGGAGTTTTTACTCTAACTAGACGGTGCTGCGCCATTGAACACATCTTTTTTTGCATGGTGGGCATACGACAATGCAGTATTTCCAGAACTATTTGTAGGCCGCCACTACTCGCCATCAATTATTTAGAGCAAATACGTTAAAAAACACGCTTAATACCATGCACACATTAGTTGACATGCTCTGCTTATTTTTACAACTGAAACGCTAATTCTTATTAAATACCCACCCCGCCAACATGAATAAAGTTTAATCAGGATTTAGTTCAAGCAACGTCAACGCCGGCAGAAATATTGTTTACAGGAAGGGCACCAACCTCTCCGCAAACTTTTTACTGCCGGAGGCAGATATGAATCTCAGGTCACTCACTATTTCCCACAGGGCGTCGCTCTGTTTTGGGCTCATTACCGTTCTTCTCGTGGGCCTGGGTGTGTTTTCGTACGTCCAGATGGGCAACCTGCGTGCGTCCGAACAGAATATATCGCTGAACTCGCTACCGAGCATTCAGGTGATCGACGACATTCAAGTGGCCCTGCTCCATGCGCGTCTGGAAAGTATCAGGATGCTTGCCAGCACCGAAGCAGACGCGCACCGGGCGGCTGTTGTAAAGACCAATGAGGCCGTCGTCACGCTTCAATCGAGCAGCGACTTCTACCGTAAGAATCTTGTTTCGAGCGAGGAAGAGCGGATTCAATTCGATGATGCCAGCGCCAAGATGGCGCAGTATATCGATGGTGTTAAACGCATCATCACGCTGGACACTACTGATCACGAAAAAGCCGTCGCGTTTGCCAATACCGAACAGGCACAACGTGCCAGCGTCTATCAGGACACCCTGACCGCGCTGCGCCAACATAATGCACAGGAAGCCAAAAACTCCGGCGACGATGCCACTGCCGTTTATGACCATAGCGTCGCCGTGCTTTTAGTCGTTGTGGTCGTCGCATTCATTCTGACGGTGTTTCTGGCCATTGCCCTGACCCGCAGTATTGTCGAGCCGATCAGTTCGTCCCTAAAACTGGCAGAGGACATCGCCGCAGGCGATCTGACCCGACAACTTGAGGTGACGGGAAAAGACGAAGCCTCACGGCTCATGCACGCATTGAACTTGATGTCGAAAAACCTGCGCGACACTGTTCAGCAGATTTCCGGTGCCTCGACACAATTGAGCACGGCCGCCGTCGAAATGACGTCCATCACCGAAAGCGCCGACCGTACCCTCCAACAGCAAAACAGCGAAATCGAACAGGCCGCCACCGCGGTCAATGAAATGAGCGCAGCGGTTGAAGAAGTCGCACGCAACGCGACATCAACGTCCCAGGCCGCCAAGCAGTCCCATGTCGCCGCAGACCTGGGCAACAAGCGGGTCGCCGAAACGCTGACCGCCATGCACGGCTTGACTCAATGGGTCGAGGGTTCTTCAGCCCAGGTATCGGCGCTGGCCACTCAAGCCCAGGACATCAGCAAAGTGCTCAATGTGATTCGCGCCATTGCCGAGCAAACCAACCTGCTGGCGCTCAACGCCGCGATCGAAGCAGCACGGGCTGGTGAGCAGGGTCGTGGGTTTGCCGTGGTTGCCGACGAAGTGCGGGCGCTGGCTCACCGCACACAGACGTCCACCCAGGAAATCGAGCAGATGATTTCCGCGATTCAGGCAGGCTCCTCGGCCACCGTTGAATCCATGCAAAAAAGCACGCAAGAGGTGCACAGTACACGCGAGACCGCCGAGGATGCGGGCCAATCGCTGCGACAGATCACTGATTCGGTTCTGGAAATCAATGACCGCAATCTGCAAATCGCCACTGCTTCGGAGCAACAGGCGCACGTTGCACGCGACGTCGACCGCAGCCTGATCAGCATTCGGAATCTGTCTATCCAGAGCAGCGAAGGTACGCGCCAGACACTGCTGGCCAGTAGCGAACTGTCACGCCTTGCCGTGAACATGAATGACCTGGTGTTGCGATTCAAGACGTGATCCAGTGACGCTTTACCCGTCCAATGCCCAGGCGCCAACTGAAATCCCGGCAGGTCCCCGTCTCTCAGGCACGGGTGAGACGCCAGGCCACAGAGCACCGTTTCCTGATTGCCCCCCACACAAAGATGCCGACCTTTTCAGGTCGGCATTTGTGTTAGTGCATCTAAGTGCGGCTCATTCATTGACGCCAGCGCCCCGTCATTATTGGGGCTGCCGACAATTTTCCTGGAATATTTCATGTAACCCGCGATCAGGTATGGCAGGATCACCGTCGGCGAAAGTGTGACGCAGTTCAAGAACTGTCCACTAATTTGCCGGCTTCTCAACGATCAGGTCGGGGCAACGCAATTGAACACCACATTGACTTCCGCAGAACTGGCCGTCATCAGTGAAATCGAAACCACCTCCAGCCTGCTCAGGCTGGTGACACGACTCACCGGGCTACGTTTTGCCGCAATCGCCAAAGTCACCGAGAGCAGTTGGACTGCGTGCGCGGTATATGACGAGATCAACTTCGGACTGGAAGCCGGCCACGAACTCAAGCTTGAAAACACGTTCTGTAACGAACTGAGATTGAATCACCAGCCCATCGTGATCAACGAAGTGGCAACCGATCCGGTGTACGCCGATCACGCTATCCCCAAGATGTTCAAGTTCCAGAGCTACTTCTCGTTGCCGATCATTTTCCCCACCGGGGACTTTTTCGGCACACTGTGCGGTCTGGATCTGATGCCGAAAAAGCTCGACGATGAACAGCTTCTCGACACCCTCAAAGTGTTCTGCACGCTGATTGCCAACACGTTGTATGCGCACCAGCAGTTGACGATGCTGCAGGCACAGATGGGTGACCTGCAACCGGAGCAGACCAACGCTTGAGCGCCCGCGCCTTGATTGGCGCACGCTCCCGGTCGTCAAGCCAGGGCTTTAACGGGCTGTGGGATGCTGGGGGACAGAGCCCATCAAAAAGCCCGGCATGAACCGGGCTTCTTATTAAGCGCAACGCAGCGGCACACCGAAGCAGCTACGCCGTCTTACACCTGCTCACTCGCCAGAAAAGCCTGCCTGCTCGGCAAATGACGCTACTGCTCGGCGTCTTCGGAACGGCCTGCTTGACCGCCTGATGCTTTTCCACCTTTCTTGCCCGCTTCGGACGCACGCTCAGGATCATTGGCGAAGTTGCCACCCGATGCCTGCCCGCCTTTCTTTCCGGCTTCGGATGCACGCTGCGGGTTATTGGCAAAATTGCCGCCGGAAGCCTGACCGCCTTTTTTGCCTGCTTCGGATGCCCGTTCGGGGTCGTTGGCGAAGTTGCCGGGATTGTTTCCCCCAGTGCTAGCCATTGTTGTGTCCTCCGTTATCGCCCGACCGCGTTATTGCTGTCGTAAGGTTTTGAAGCCGACGCGAAGGCAGTCGATCCAGAAATCTGAAGGCCGAACGACGAATGGTAAAAATGGTTCAGTGTTGTTCAGAAAGCGCTGGACCGGCCGATTTAAAAGGGGCTCGCCTCTCTATTTCAGCTCTAAACCCTGCCTTTTGATGCATTGAGAGAGGCGACAGGGGCTATAGATAAAAATGGTGCGCTGATAAAGTGAACTTTGTGATGTCATATAGTCATCACCCATGTAGCCCCCGCCGAGAAACCCATGAACGCTTGCGCCCCCATCCCGTTTAACGAAACGCAACGCCTGTTGCGTATAGCGGAGCTGTGCGTGCTGGAGAATACGGCGGACGATGTCTTCGATGAAATCGTGGAAATGACCGCCGAGTTCTTCGATGCCCCCATCGCGCTGATTTCCATCGTGGACGAACATCGCCAATGGTTCCGTGCCCGGGTTGGGTTACAGGCTCAGGAAACCCCACGCGATGTGTCGTTCTGTGCCTACACGATCCTGGCCGATGAGCCCTTCGAGGTGCCCAACGCGACGCTCGATGAACGGTTCATGGACAACAATCTGGTCACGGGGCACCCAAACATTCGTTACTACGCAGGCGCTCCTCTGATCACGGACGACGGGATCGCACTGGGCAGCCTGTGTGTCATCGACACCAGCCCTCGCCCACCGATGAGCGAAAAGCAGGCGCTCATGCTCAAGCGCTTTGCCTCGCTGGTGATGAAGCGCATCGTTGGCCTGAGGATGAGCTGCTTCATCGACCAGCCGACCGGCCTGTACAACCGCTCGCGCTTGCAAGAAGACATCAGCCAGGCACTCAGCTCGAAGCAGCCTCACCGACTGGTGGCCGTGGACATGATCACCCCTGAGTTCCTTAACGACATCGTCAAGGCGCTGGGCTACAGCTATTCGCAAGACATGGTGATGGCGATCAAGCAACGGTTGCAGAATCTGCTACCCGTCGACTGCTCGCTCTACAAGGTCAGCCCGACACGCTTCGGCTTTCTACTGCCTGGCGATGCCGCGAACGAAGACATGTTTCGCGCCATTCTCAAGGACTTCGAGATGCCCGTGCAGTGTCGCGGCATTCCCGTGCAGATGCAGGTGGGCTTGGGCGTCGTGGCTCTGGATAACGATGCCAGCAGCGAGGAGGACTGGATGCGTCTGGTCATCAGCGCCGCAGACAACGCGCGTGATCGCAACGCGGGCTGGGCCATGTACGAGCCCCACTCAGACGCCGCCCAGCAGCGCGCCTTCAGGCTGCTTAGCTCGCTGACCCACGCCGTGCATGCTCATGATCAATTGCGACTGGTTTATCAGCCACGCATTGATCTTGTCTCCGGCCACTGTACGTCCGTAGAAGCGCTGCTGCGCTGGAACCACCCGACAATGGGACCGATTGGCCCGGCAGAGTTCGTGCCCCTGGCGGAAAAGACCGCGCTCATGCGTCCCCTGAGTCTGTGGGTGCTCAAAACAGCCATCGAGCAGGCTGCCCAGTGGCAAAGCGAAGGTTTCGATTTCCGTATTGCGATCAACGTTACGCCTGAGGACCTGACCGGTCCTGCATTCACTGACACGATGATCAGGCTGCTGAAAGAGCATGACATCCACCCCACCCGCTTCGAACTGGAGTTCACCGAAAGCGCACTGATGCAGAACCCGGCCGAAGTGCGCAGCCAATTGGAGCGTATGCGTGAGATGGGCATGGATGTGGCAATCGACGATTTCGGCACGGGCTACAGCAACTGGAACTACCTGCGCCAGTTGCCCGCGACCACCGTCAAACTGGATCAGTCGTTGATTCGTAACCTGGTGTCGGACGAGACGGATCAACGTCTGGTGAAAGCGCTGATTGGTCTGGCGAAAAAGCTGGGCTATTGCGTTGTGGCCGAAGGCATCGAGACCGATGAAATCCGCAAGCTGGTCAAACAATGGGGCTGCGATGAAGGCCAAGGCTACCTGATCGCAAAACCCATCGAAGCCGACACGATGGTGAGCTGGCTCAGCCCTACGCACCCGCTGCAAAGCGTCGCTGAAGCAACACGCGCGGCCGCCTCACGGGACAAACGGTTATAACCTTAGAACACATCTTCATAACCGGTCATAACATAAGCCGCTATGCTGCCCGCCACTTTTTGCCTGATACGTTTGCTGGACAGGGTTGGATATGGAAGCGGGTGGTTTGGGTTTTGTCGTTGCAGGGTTGGTGGTGGGTTTTATCGTAGGCATGACCGGTGTCGGGGGCGGTTCGTTGATGACCCCGATCCTGCTGTGGTTCGGGATCAACCCTGCAACTGCCGTGGGTACGGACCTGCTATACGCCGCGATTACCAAGTCCGGTGGGGTGTTGGTCCACCGGAAGAACGACAACATAGACTGGAAAGTCACCGGCCTGCTGACCTTGGGCAGTGTGCCTGCGGTGTTGCTGACGTTGTGGTTCCTGAGTACCCTGCACGCCGCACCTGATGCCCTGAACGCGATTATCAAACAAGCGCTGGGCGTCGTATTGCTACTGACCGCGCTGGCTGTGCTGTTCAAGAAACGATTGCTGGCCTTCGCCCACGGCCGTGGCGATGGACACTCCTTTTTTGCCGGCACCAGCCTGACCGTCCTGACGGTTATCACCGGTCTGATCCTGGGCACGATGGTTGCGCTGACGTCCATCGGTGCAGGTGCCCTTGGCACCGTCGCGTTGTTCATCCTTTACCCCTTATTGCCGACCCGCCGCCTGGTGGGCACGGAGATCGCCCACGCGGTTCCACTTACGCTGGTGGCGGGCCTGGGTCATGCCAGCATGGGCAACATGAATTGGGAGCTGTTGGGCTGGCTGTTGATGGGCTCACTGCCCGGCATCTACTTCGGCAGTCACATGGCCGGGCGCGTTTCCGATGATCTGCTGCGTCCCTTTCTGGCAATCATGCTGGGGATGATCGGCTTCAAACTGGCATTCTGATCACTCACAACGTCAATCTGTCACATGCTTGCGTCAGTCTCGCCCTGGAAACCTGAGGTGTGTGGCTTGCAACGCACACTTGTCGGGATTTGCATTTTTTAGTGGCCCGACGCGGATTTTCGGCGCAGGATTTTGCCGGTCTGCTTTCGCGCCGGTGCTCGGCACAGACTCATCCTTGCTGACTGGAGATGCCAATAATGCTTATCCGAATTGAAGAAGGTGTTTACGGGGCCCACTGGGTCGTGAAGCTGGACGATTACCCGGTGACATGCCGGAGCTGGCAGGAAGCCAAAGAATTTGCCGATCGCATGAAATCCAGAATCGACGCCCCCCATTCGCTGCCGTTCTCTACACGGCACGCCCCCATTGAACGCGCCGCACCTGAACGACAATCACGGGCCATCGCCCGCTGAGCGTTCACCGCATTTGATTCCCGTAACACTTGAAACGCTGCTGCCTTCGCAGCGGCGTTTTTTATTCGGTTGCCGCTGAATAAAAACTGAAAACCGTTCTCGTTTCGCTGACATCCATTTCACATCTTCTTCACGTCAGGCTGGGTAAATTGAACCCACTCCTTTGATGAATCCCATTTGGCCCACCCTGTTGTGGGCCATTTTTTTGCCTGCGAAAAAGTGCACCATAACAAGGGGCGGAGTCTTCAAGTCATTGCACGTGTGTCTGGACCAACCCTGAGCCTTTCGCCGTGGTCAACGCTCCGATGTTCACTTCGGCAAGACGATCATTGCTCGTCCCGCTCGCTACCGAGCTGCTCCAGCTGGCGGTCACCGTCGCCATCCATCCCAGCAAAAACAGCGCAATAACCTGCAACGCCCATCTGCTAATCGTCGACATGAGTTTCTCCTTGATCGGGTAGGGATGGCGAGCATGTAAACACCTCGTCATTGCAGAAGAATTGCAGAGTTTCAGATTTTTGCCACTGCGCCGCTCATCCTTTTTTGCTGAACTCCTTCGCCGCCGCGTCCTTCCTAACTCCAAGGGCTGCGTGGAATGCGCCAAGTGGGTAATGGTGCGCCTGACCACGGCACCGGAATGTCATTCAGGATCGAGAGGAGAGATGTCATGCCTGCCACGAACTCGAACAAAGACAAATACACCGACAAACAAAAGCGCAAGGCCGAGCATATTGAAGAGGGCTACGAGGCCAAAGGCGTCTCCAAAAGCGAATCAGAGGCGCGGGCCTGGGCCACGGTGAACAAACAGTCCGGTGGCGGCGAGCGCAAGGGGGGCTCGGGCACCCATAAATCGGCATCCGGCAAATCCGCCGCGCGCAAGGATTCGGCAAAACGGGCTGTGGCGACCAAGCGTGGCGAGCCGCGCACTGATGAACCGCTGGAGTCCCAGACCAAGGTCGATCTCATGCAGCGCGCACGAGGACTGAACATTTCCGGGCGCTCGACCATGAGCAAACAGGAACTGATCACAGCCCTCAAAAAGGCTTCCTGAGGCCTGCCCTTGCAGTTCGTTTTAAGGAGTTGTCCATGAACGGGATACTCACAGGCAAGTCCGAGGTTGTTCTGCTGCCTACCCATAAGACGCTCTCAACCCACGAGGTGGTGGTTCATCAGGTGCTTGCGCAAAAACTGGCGGAGCTGCTGAAGGCAGAGTTTGTCGGTGTGTATGACCGCGCCCTGCATCAAGGCGCCGGGTTGTACTTCGTACCTTCCGACACACTGATCGACCGCGCCGCCCTTGCCTATCCTGACATCCGCTCTGCGGACGACCTGTTTGGCGGAGTGATTGCAGAACCGTTCATGGCAACCAAAGCCCTTTCGCATCCGCTGCCCGAGAATGCGACGTTCAGACCGCCCGGCTGGTCCGATGACTTCCATCGTCAGGCACAGCACGCGGTACTCGCTGGGTTCTCGGTATTTGATGAGCAGGACGCGCTGAGCGTCGGCAAACGGATGCTTGCCAGCGGCCCCCTGCGCGTCAAGCCGGTGCTGGCAACGGCAGGACGCGGTCAGGTGGTCGTGGCATCAGAAGCCGAGCTAAGCGAGGCCATTGCTCAGCAGAACCTGCGCGAGGTCAAAGAGTACGGGCTGGTGCTGGAAGAAAACCTGCACGACGTGGTGACGTTAAGCGTGGGCCAAGTACACGTCGCCGGACTGACGGCCAGCTATTACGGCACGCAGACCCTGACTCAGGATAACCAAAGGGAAACCGTTTACGGCGGTTCGCGCCTGCACGTGGTGCGTGGCGATTATCGGGCGCTGCTGGAGCGGCCACTCGACGACACGGTCAGGCTCGCCTTGAAACAGGCGCTGGCGTATGAAAACGCAGCCTTCGCCTGCTTTCCCGGCTTCATCGCGTCGCGGCGAAACTACGACATCGCCTTGGGCACCAACGGACAGGGCAAACGATGCTCGGGCGTGTTGGAGCAATCATGGCGTATCGGCGGTGCCAGTCCTGCGGAAATCGAGGCGTTGCTGCGCTTTCATGATGACCCGGACCTGAACCGGATCGACGTGTCGAGTCACGAGGTCTACGGCACCACCACGCTTCCCCCCGATGCCCAAGTGCTCTATGAGGGCGACGACCCTCAAGTGGGCTTCATCACCAAATTCATTCAGGTTGAGCCTTATGAGCGTGCGCAGTGAAACCATCGAAATCAAGGTCGATACGTATTCCATCTCCGGATCGATCGTCACGCCTTGCGAGAAATTTCCAGGCATCCTGTTCGTCCACGGCTGGGGCGGCAGCCAGCAACGCGATCTGGCCCGCGCCAAGAACATCACCGGACTGGGTTGTGTGTGCCTGACGTTCGATCTGCGCGGTCATGAGCGCACCGAAGGCCTGCGGGCCACCGTCTCACGGGAGCAGAGCCTTGAAGACCTGATGGCGGCTTATGATCGGCTGGTCAGCCATCCTTCTGTCGACCCGCAAGCCATCGCGGTCATCGGCACCAGCTACGGGGGTTATCTGGCGACCATTCTCAGCGCTATGCGTCCGATCAAATGGATGGCGTTACGTGTGCCGGCGTTGTATTGGGACGCCGACTGGGACATGCCCAAACAGGAGCTGGATCGAGACAGGCTCGCACATTATCGTCGCTCGGCCGTGACTGCCGCCGATAACCGCGCATTGGCGGCCTGCAAGGAATTCAGGGGGGACGTGCTGTTGATCGAGTCAGAGCGTGACGATTACGTACCGCATGCCACGCTGATGAGTTATCGCAGTGCGTTCGAACTGGCGCACTCGCTGACCTACCGGCTGGTGGACGGCGCCGACCATGCGCTGAGCAGTGATATCAGCCAGAGCGTCTACAGCTCGATGCTGACAAACTGGATCAGCGAAATGGTCATTGGCGCGCGCCTGGTCAATTACCCTCACCATTCGGCGAAGTATTCCTGAACCGGATCAGTACTTGGTGCTCTGCTGCTCAGGTTTGGCAGGCGTGTCTACATGGCGCGGACCTGCGATCAACAGTGCCAGGACACCCAGAATCGGCACGGCTACGATGACGATGATCCACATCAGTTTGTTACTGGACTCTGTGACGCTCTTACGAACGCGCATCACCGCCCATATATCCGAAATCACGATCAACGCGGTGATTGCCGCAAACAGCCACAAATGATTTTCCGATATCCAAGGCATTTGAAATCTCCTGCACATTCAACGAAGGCTGCCAGACCGGCGCCCCTACTGTAGAAGAGGCTTGAGAGCACCTTAAAGTTCAGAGAAGTAGGAAAAATCAGCCGTTTTTCAGAGGGTCGGCCGCCGTCGGTCCCATACGGCGAAACCATTACGTCGTGATGCATCCAACCCGAAGAGGGTTCGCGAGGACCTGCGAAACCCGTTGCCCCTCGGAGGGAAGCGCCATGAATGCATTCATCGTCAAACTGTTCACCCGACCCGCCCATGCGTGGCGAGACATTCGCGAAGAGGAAGAACACAGCCCACGCCAATACATCCCCCATCTTGTACTGCTCGGACTGATCCCTGCGGTCTGCCTGTACATTGGCACCACTCAGGTCGGCTGGAGCATGACCCTGCAGGACCGCGTATGGCTGAGCGCCAAGAGTGCCTTGCAGTTATGCGCACTGCTTTATGTCGCTACAGTGATCGGCACGGCACTGATGGGCGTGTTCGTTCGCTGGCTTTCGCGAACCTCGGAAGCACGCCCCTCGCTGAATCAGTGCATTGGCTTCGCCACCTACACCATCACACCGTTTTTCATTGCAGGCATTGCGGGGCTCTACCCGGCTCGCTGGCTGATGATTCTGATCCTGGGCCTGGCAGCGATCCACTCGACGTTTCTATTGATCATCGGTATCCGCACTTTCATGCGCCTGCCACCCGGCACCGCCCCGCTCTACGCGGCCGCTGTCTGGGCAGTGGGTGTTCTGGTACTGGTGACGATTCTGGTGTCGGTGATATTGCTTTGGTACAACGTGCTGACGCCTGACTACGTACGCAACGTGCTGGGGGAAGGGCCGGGTGGCTAACGCAGGATCAATGCAGGCCTGGCGGGGCCAAGCGCTGTCGCGCAGCAGACACCGGGCTGTGGGAGGCTGCTTGCTGGCGATCTGCCAGGAGCCGTTAGCAAAACCTGCACATGCGGTGTGTCAGATGCAGCCTGGGGCCGCTGCGCAGCCCACCGTTGCCGTCGTAACCTACGAGAGCTCCCACGAGGTCTGCGCAACTGGACGATCTCAATCTCAGCGCGTCTTGACCGGCGTCGCGTCGATCTTCACTCGAAACAGGCTGTAGGGCTTTTCCCGAAGGTCTTTGCCGCCATGAAACAACGCCTGGCGATGCAACTGGTTGGCAATGAAATAGAGGTAGCCATCAGCGCTTACCGACAATGTATCCGGCCACAGCATCCGGGGATCGTGAGCGACGGTTTGCCAGGTCCCATCGGCAAGACGTTTACGAATACTGTTGTCTTCGTAATCGCCCGCGTAGATCGCACCTTCACTGTCGGCCTCCAATCCATCCGACGGCCCTTTTTCACCGAGATCCTGCACTGCGGCGACGAGCTGATCTTCAGTGACGGCTGGATCGCGCAGCAGCCTGGCAGGCACTGCATACAGGTGTCGGCTGGACAGCGGCGAGAAGTAAAGTGTCTGGCGGTCTGCGGACAACGCAATGCCGTCGGACGCCACCGCGAAAGGCGTGCTGCTGCCATCGGCCTTACGCATTTTCAGTATGTGACCTTCAACCCTTGGCACGAAGGCCGGATCTGCCGACGTCGAAGCGGCACCACTCAAACGCCGTACGGCGTTGCCGGTGGCAATGTCCAGGACAATGATTGCGCCGGGGCCACTGACAGAAGAGTCGGTGATATAGACCACACCCTCTTTGCCAGCACTGAAGTCAAAGCGCATGTCGTTGACATAGGTGCTGGGCAGAATGACGTTCTCAGGAAAAACCAACGTCTTGGCGACTTTGTTGGTCTTGAGGTCAATGGCCACCAGTTTTGCGCCGCCAGCGACCGGTTTAGAAAATTCAGGTGCAGCGGTATCGAGTATCCATAGATAGCCCAAGCCGTCTGCCACGACGCTCTGAACGCTGATGAATCCCTTCTCGGGATGCTGCGGGTCCGCCTGGTTCAAGGCACTGTCAGGATAAGGCACCACCTTGCCGTCGCGTACTTCCCCGACCGTGAACGGCACTTTGTCGCCCCACCGCGGGAAGTTGACAAAAATGCGGCCTTTTTCAGTGACGCTGACGCCTGTCGGCATGGCGTCATGGAACGCGAAGACCTGTTCGATTTTCCCCACGGGTTTGTCTTCTGGAAGCTTGGCGGGGGTCGCAGCCTGAACAGCCTGGCTACCGAGTGCAACCATCAAGGCCGCAGAAGCCCAGGACATCGGTTGTTTGAAAGACAAGAAAGGTCTCCTTGGCCAACAGTGAGCAGGCCAGTATCAAAAGTGGGATGGCCATTGGGTATGGCCGGATGTGCCGAACAGGCGACATCGCTGCAGCGGATACTGACCCCTTTGTTGCGACAAAAGAAGCCGTTAATTTCGCTAACACTTTCAATCAAATAGAGAAAATGGCCCGGCAGGGCAAGGTTGGGCTGTTGCGCACTGTGAAGGTTGGGCGTTCGCACGGCATCGTCTGGTGGGTCCGCATCGAACGACATACTTGCGGGAGTACGGCAACCGCATGGGCTGCCGTATTGACGAGGCCAGTGTGAATGCCTGCGCAAAGCTGCCGGATAGACAACCGTTACCTCAGTAAGGCCCGAAGCAGCGGGCTGCAGGTCTGTCCCGGTTCACCCTGCAGCGTGCCGTCGCCCCCCGACCGATCAGGTAATCGGTGCGGGGTTGAACAGGGTGATGTCGTTGTGGAGGCGGTAGTGCTCGGTCCAGGTCTTTTTCTTGCCGCTGGCCACTTCCAGGTAGTAGTGGAACAGCTCCCAACCCAAGTCCTCGATGCTCGCGCGTCCGGTAGCGATGCGCCCGGCATCGATGTCGATCAGGTCCGGCCAGCGCTGGGCCAGTTCGGTGCGGGTCGAGACCTTGACCACCGGAGCCATCGCCAGACCGTACGGCGTGCCGCGCCCGGTGGTGAACACATGCAGGTTCATCCCGGCGGCCAGTTGCAGCGTGCCGCACACGAAGTCACTGGCCGGGGTGGCGCAGAAGATCAGCCCTTTGCCATTGACCCGCTCGCCAGGGCCGAGCACACCGTTAATGGCGCTGCTGCCGGACTTGACGATGGACCCGAGGGACTTCTCGACAATGTTCGACAACCCACCCTTCTTGTTGCCTGGCGTGGTGTTGGCGCTGCGATCCGCCTCGCCTTTGGCCAGGTAACGGTCGTACCAGTCCATTTCGCGCACAAGCGCCTGAGCGACGTCTTGGTCTTGCGCACGGGAGGTCAGCAGATAAATGGCATCGCGCACTTCGGTCACTTCGGAGAACATCACCGTCGCGCCCGCACGCAGCAACAGATCCGACGCATAACCCAGCGCCGGATTGGCCGTGATGCCGGAAAACGCATCGCTGCCGCCGCACTGCATGCCCAGAATCAGTTCGGAGGCTGGCACCGTCTCGCGACGACGCGCGTCCAGCTTCTTCAGGCGCACCTCGGCCAGCTCCATGATCTGCTCGACCATTTCATTGAAGCCGTGGCTGGAATCCTGAAGTTTGTAGAGCCACGGCTCGCTGAGATCCACCGAGCTATCGCCCTCGTGCATCACCTGACCGGCCTGCAGCTTTTCACAGCCCAGGCTGATCACCAATGCCTCGCCCCCCAGGTTCGGATTGCGCGCCAGGTTGCGCACGGTACGAATCGGGATATAGGCATCGGTGGCGGTGATGGCCACGCCGCAGCCATAGCTGTGGGTCAGGGCCACCACGTCATCGACGTTCGGGTATTTGGGCAGCAACTCGTCGCGGATGCGCTTGACGGCAAAGTCGAGCACGCCGGTCACGCACTGCACGGTCGTGGTGATGCCCAGAATGTTACGAGTGCCCACGGTGCCATCGGCGTTGCGATAGCCTTCGAAGGTGTAGCCTTCCAGTGGCTCGCCCTTGGCAGGCACGGCATCGGACATCGGCAGGCTGTCGAGCGCAGGCGCTGACGGCATGCGCAACTGGTCTTCCCTGACCCAACTGCCACGCGGTATCGGTTGCAGGGCATAGCCGATGGTGTGGCCGTAACGAATCACGGCGTCACCCTCGGCCAGGTCAACGGTGCTGACCTTATGGCTCTGCGGTACGTTATCGACAGTCACCAGGCCGTTATCGAATTCGGTTCCGGCCGGCACACCCTGGTCGTTGACCACGACCACCACGTTATCCAGCGCATGCAGCCGGATGTAACGTGGAGAATCGGCATGTTGAATCAGGTTCATCACGGTTTCCTCAGGATTTTGCTTCGGAAAGGTTGCTGGCCGGATCGGTCGGCAATGGCCCCTTTACAGGCGGCTCTATCAATTCCACACGCTTGATTTCACCCACGATGAAAATGTAACTGATCACCGCCAGCAGCGCGTTGGCGCCGACGAACACCAGTGCCCATTTGAACGAGCCGGTGGTGCTGATGATGTAACCAATCACGATCGGGGTGGTGATCGATGCAATGTTACCGAAGGTGTTGAACAGGCCGCCGCTCAAACCGGCGATCTGCTTGGGCGATACGTCGGACATGACAGCCCAGCCCAGTGCGCCCACGCCTTTGCCGAAAAATGCCAGGGCCATGAAGCCCACGACCATCCATTCGATATCGACATAGTTGCAGGTCACGATGGAGGTCGACAGCAGCAGACCGCCAATGATCGGTGCCTTGCGGGCAAAGGTCAGCGAGTGGCCCTTGCGCAGCAGGTAGTCGGAGATGATCCCGCCCAGCACGCCGCCGATGAAACCACAGATGGCTGGCAGGGACGCGATGATGCCTGCCTTGAGGATGGTCATGCCGCGTTCCTGGACCAGGTACACCGGGAACCAGGTCAGGAAGAAGTAGGTGATGCCGTTGATGCAGTACTGGCTCAGGTAGATGCCCAGCATCATGCGGTTGGTCAGCAACTGCTTGATGTAGTCCCATTTCGGACCGCTGCTGCCGTCTTTCTTCGACTTCGATTTGTCCTGATCCATGTCGACCATGCCGCCGTTATTGGCGATGTGATCGATCTCGGCCTGGTTGATGCGCGGGTGGTTGCGCGGGCTGTAGATGACTTTCATCCAGATGGCGGAGAAAACGATGCCTGCCGCGCCCATCACGATGAACACGTGCTGCCAGCCGTAGGTGTAGACGATCCAGCCCATCAGCGGCGCAAACAGAACCGTGGCGAAGTACTGCGCGGAGTTGAAGATGGCGGATGCCGTGCCGCGTTCGGCGGTCGGGAACCAGGCTGCGACGATACGTGCGTTGCCGGGGAAGGATGGCGCTTCGGCCAGGCCCACCAGGAAGCGCAGCATGAACAGCGCGACGATGGCGGTGGAGATGCCGAACTCGCCCACATAGCCTTGCAGCAGGGTGAACAGCGACCAGGTGAAAATGCTCAGGGCGTAGACTTTCTTCGAACCGAAACGGTCGAGCAGCCAGCCACCGGGTATCTGACCGGCCACGTAGGCCCAGCCGAATGCAGAGAAAATGTAGCCCAGAGTGACGGCACTGATGCCCAGGTCTTTCTGGATGCTTGAACCGGCGATAGCGATGGTGGCACGGTCGGCGTAGTTGATCGTGGTGACCAGAAACAGCATCAGCAGGATCAAATAGCGGACGTGCGTCGGCTTGGACGTATGCATCGGTTGAACTCCCACTAGTTATTTTTTTACGCGGGTAAATCTGTTTTTGGGTGCAGCGCTACAGGCCCCTTAGAAGTGTCGCGGCGACGCCAGCTTCTACCTGTACGGGTCATGCGTTCCAACGACAAAACCGCTGATCGCTCAGCGGTTCGGTCTTTAGAGGTGTTACTGCTTGCCTTGCTTGTCCATCAGCGCTGCGAGCATGTCGCACTCTTCTGGCGTCAGGTCGGTCAGCGGCGCGCGGACCGGACCTGCGTCATAGCCTGCGATTTTCGCACCGGCTTTCACGATACTCACGGCGTAGCCCGCTTTGCGGTTACGGATTTCCAGGTAAGGCAGGAAGAAGTCATCGATGTATTTGCCGACGGCTTCGTGGTCGTCGCGAGAAATGGCGTGGTAGAAATCCATCGCCAGTTTCGGGACGAAGTTGAACACTGCCGAGGAGTAGACCGGAACGCCCAGAGCCTTGTAGGCCGCTGCGTAGACTTCTGCGGTCGGCAGACCACCCAGGTAGGAGAAACGGTCGCCCAGACGGCGGCGGATCGACACCATCAGTTCAATATCGCCCAGGCCATCCTTGTAGCCGATCAGGTTCGGGCAGCGCTCGGCCAGTTTTTCCAGCAGCGAAGCGTTCAGGCGGCAGACGTTACGGTTGTAAACAACCACACCGATCTTGACCGACTTGCAGACCGCTTCAACGTGGGCGGCAACGCCGTCCTGGCTGGCTTCGGTCAGGTAATGCGGCAGCAACAGCAGGCCTTTGGCGCCCAGACGCTCGGCTTCTTGAGCGTACTCGATGGCCTGGCGAGTAGGACCGCCTACGCCAGCGAGGATCGGCACGCTAGTGGCGCAGGTATCGACGGCAGTCTTGATGATTTCGGAGTATTCGCTCGCGGCCAGGGAGAAGAACTCACCTGTGCCACCTGCGGCGAACAGAGCGCTGGCGCCATACGGGGCCAGCCACTCGAGACGCTTGATATAGCCAGCGCGATGGAAGTCGCCCTGAGCATTGAAATCGGTAACCGGGAAGGACAGCAGGCCGGAAGAGAGGATGGACTTCAGTTCTTGTGGATTCATTATTCGAACACCCTGTGGGACATAAATTGTGAATGGATCACCGGGGCAGTGCCGATGTCGTAAGTCATCGTACAACTGAAAATACATTCCCTCAACAGGGATTTACGGGTTTTTGTGATTCGTCGCGATGAATGGGGTTACAGGCCTCGGCGGGCGGGGCTATGACGGGATTCGGGATTGCGGAAGGTTATACGATAACTGCGGATTGAGGCGTGATCGAAGGGTCGCCATGACGCGCGCGCACTCCATGCCGTGGTAGCAGACTTGTCCGCGAAAGCCGGTGCATCTGACGAAGATGCACCGGCTGGACGCTGTATTCGCGGACAAGTCCGCTCCCACATTCCGCATCGTCAAGCCCGCTGCGATTCAGCCTCTTCATGGGCGTGGCGCAGGCGTTCGCGGCTGTTGGTCAGGTGCAGACGCATGGCGGCGCGGGCCGCGTCGGAATCCTGACGAGCGATGGCCTCGTAGATTTCCTCGTGCTCGCGGCTGAGCCGATCCATATAGTGCTGCTGATCGTCATGGGCCAGGCGCGCAGAATTCAGCCGCGTGCGCGGAATGATGCTGGTGCCCAGGTGGGTCATGATGTCGGTGAAGTAGCGATTACCGGTCGACAGCGCAATCTGCAGGTGAAACTGGAAGTCGGACGCCACGGCATCGGTGGCGTGAGCAGCGCTTTCATTCAGCGCGTCTAGAGCAGCACGCATGGCGGCGAGTTCCTCGGGGCTGCGACGCTGTGCGGCCAGCCCCGCGGACTCCACCTCCAGGCTGATACGCAATTCCAGAATCGCAAGCACATCGCGCAAGGTGACGATGGTGGCCGGATCGATCCGGAAGCCGCTCGGGCTCGGCGTGTCCAGTACGAAGGTGCCGATTCCGTGGCGTGTTTCCACCAGACCCGACGCCTGCAGGCGCGAAATCGCTTCACGGACCACAGTGCGACTGACGCCCTGCTCTTCCATGATCGCGGACTCGGTAGGCAATTTATCGCCGCGCTTGAGCTGTCCGCTGCGGATACGCTCGGACAGTTCAGTCACCAGCTCCTGCGCAAGGCTGCGGTGTTTTCTGCGGGCGCGGGGCGGAGCGCTTTGATTTTCCATATCCAACATCGATCTCTGGACAGTTAAACAAGCGCCAATCATAGCTCAGCGGTTGTATGATCACACCCCAAAAGCTCGGCCCCGCAGTCCAAAAGCGACATCAGGCGGATTCAGGCTCGCGCCGCTCGACCAATTGCCCCTCTTCAACCCGCACATGCCTGCCATGAAAACGCTTGAGGCTGCTGCGATGCCCCACGCTGAGCAGGGTCAGGCCCGGAATCTGACCGATGATCGCGTTATGCATCGCCGCCTCGTCCTCTTCATCCATCGCAGACGTCGCTTCATCCATATACAGCCATTGCGGAGCCAACAGCAGCGCGCGCGCGAAGGCAACCCGCTGCTGCTCGCCGGGTGACAGAACGCGTTGCCAGTGGTCACTCTCGTCCAGTCGCGACACCAGCGGTTCGAGGCGGCACGTGTGCAGCACATCGACGTATCGTTGAGCCGGGTATTTGTCGGCCGGATGTGGATAACTCAGGGCGTCACGCAACGTCCCGATGGGCAGATAAGGCCGCTGCGGCAGAAACAGCGCTTGCCCCGCAGGCAGGCCGATCCTGCCAGCACCTTGTGGCCATAACCCGCCGATCGCTCTGAGCAAGGAGCTCTTGCCACTGCCCGAGCGTCCGCTGAGCATGACCCGCTCGCCCGTCTCGATATGAAGAAATGAATTACTGAGCAGCTTGCGGCCGCTTGCAAGCGTAAGCCCCAGGTTGTGTACGTTCAGCGCATCATCGGTGCACACCCGCTCGATGGCCGGAGCCTGGGCTTCACGATCGGTCATGGCCTGACGAAAGCTCAGCAGGCGATCACTGGTCGCACGCCAGGACGCCAGCGTGTCGTACGCACTGATGAACCAACTGAAATTCTCTTGCACGTTGCCGAACGCAGAGTTGATCTGCATCAGATCACCCAGCTCGATTTTGCCTGCGAAGTAACGAGGCGCTGCGACCACGAACGGAAAGATGATCGCGATCTGGCCGTAACCCGAGGTGAAAAACGTCAGTCGTTTCTGCACCTTCATCGAGGTCAGCACGTTGTGCCAGATCATCGAGAACCGGCCGCTCAACCGCTGGTTTTCGTTCGTTTCGCCGTCGGACAGCGCAATGCTTTCGGCATTTTCCCGCACCCGCACCAACGCATAACGAAGATCGGCTTCGTAACGTTCCTGCTGGTTGTTCAGGGGAATGAGGCGCCGACCGATCCAGTGGGTCAGAAAGCTGCCAACGATGGCGTAGAGCATGGCTGCCCAAAACATGTAGCCATGAACAGTGATGCCAAACAGTTCGACGCTGCCCGACACGCCCCACAGAATGACCGAGAACGACACCAGACTGACCACCGCGCTCATCAGCCCCAGCCCAAGGTGCAGGGTACTGGTGGTGAACTCGTTGAGGTCTTCGGACAGGCGCTGGTCCGGGTTGTCGGTGTAGCCGCCCTGCTCCAGATGGTAGTAATTTTTGTGTGCCAGCCAGCGCGCAAAATGCTGTTCGGTCAGCCAGCGACGCCAGCGGATGGTGAGCATTTGGGTGAGGTAAAGGCGATACACCGCAGCGAAAATGGCGATGGCGGCAAGACCGCTGAAATACAGGATCAGGTGCGTAAACGCCCCGGTGTCCTTGCTCTGCAGCGCGTTGTAAAACTCGCGGTACCAGCTGTTGAACATCACTGACATCTGCACGCTGAACAGTGACAGGGCGATCACGGAAACCAGAAGCACCCAGGCCAATGTTTTGTCTTCACTGCGCCAATACGGCGTAATCAGCCTCCAGGCCCGGGGAAAGAACGCCCCTTTGACGGTGTCGTTGACGACGGTGTATTCGGCATTGCGTTTCATGTAATTCAGGCTCGCTGTCTGTAAAAGAACGATGCCTGGTCACAATGAAGCAAAAAAACGCCGGGGCGACCTCTATGAAGAAACCTTCATTAACGTCGCACAGGGCGCTTCTGCAATTTGCGCTGCAGAGTGCGGCGATGCATGCCCAGCGCCCTGGCGGTCGCCGAAATGTTCCCTTCATGCTCGGTCAGCACACGCTGAATATGTTCCCACTGCAAGCGATCCACCGACATGGGGTTTTCAGGCACCAGCGTGTCGAGGTTGGCATGCTCGGACAGCAGGGCTGCCAGCACGTCGTCGGCGTCGGCAGGCTTGCACAGGTAGTTGCAGGCGCCGCGCTTGATGGCCTCCACGGCGGTGGCGATGCTCGAATAGCCGGTGAGGATCACCACGCGCATGTCAGGGTCCAGCTCCAACAGCTTGGGCAGCAGCACCAAGCCGGAGTCGCCATCCATTTTCAGGTCCAGCGCAGCGTATTCGGGAATGTCCTGCTGCGCCAGTATCAGGCCTTCCTCGGCCGAACCTGCGGTGCTGACCCGAAAGCCGCGACGGCTCATGGCGCGGGCCATGACCCGAGTGAAGGTTGCGTCGTCGTCGACCAGCAGCAGGTGAGGCAGCTCTTCGCCTTCGACCTGGATCTCTTCGTCACTCATGCTTCATCTCCTCGCGTGTCACGGGGCAGTCGCAGCTCGGTGAGCGTACCGCCTTCTTCATGACTGTAGAGCTTTACCGAGCCACCCGCGCGGGTGACGCTGGCCTTGCTCAGAAACAGACCCAGGCCGAAGCCTTTGCCCTTGGTAGTAAAGAATGGTTTGCCGATCTGCTCGGCAATGGCCAGCGGCACACCGGCGCCGTGGTCGCGAATACTGATGCAGACTTCGGCGCTGTCCCAGTCCAGATTGACCTCCAGCCCCTCGGGACAGGCATCGGCGGCGTTGTTGAGCAGGTTGAGCAGCGCCTGGGTCAGGTCCGGTGGCGGCGCGAGCATGGGCACCGCGTCCTTGCCCAGTTTCAGGAAGCGATAGCTCACTTCCGGGCGCATCAGGTGCCAGCGATTGAGCGACTCGTCCAGCCACTGCGTCGCAGGCTGATACTCCACCGCCATGCGCCGGTTCGCCTCGGCGGCACGCACCAGTTGCTGAAGGGTCTGTTTGCACTGCTTAACCTGCTCCTGCAGCACAGACAGGTCTTCCTGCAACGCCGGGTCGCTGTGGTCCTGACGCATCTCCTTGAGCAGCACGCTCATGGTCGCCAACGGCGTACCCAGCTCGTGGGCGGCACCTGCGGCCTGTGTCGCCACCGCAAGCAGTTGCTGATCACGCAAGCCCTCTTCTCGTCGCTCGGCGCGCAGTTGCTCCTGTCGACGCAGTTCTTCAGCCATCTTCGCCGCAAAGAACGTGATGACCCCTGCGGCCAGCACGAAGCTCAACCACATGCCGTAGACCTGCATGTTTTCACGGGCGATGGGGTAGGTTTCCAGCGGATAGGACTGCACCATCAGAAAGGTGTAGAGCCCCAGCGCAAAGCCGGACAGGATCAGCGAATACCGCCACGGCAGAGTGGCTGCGGCAATGGTGAGCGGCACCAGGTAATAGGAAACGAACGGGTTGGTCGAGCCGCCCGAGTAATACAGCAAGGCGCTATGAATCAGCAGATCCAGCGCCAGTTGCAACGCGTACTCAAGCTCTGTCAGCGGCAACGAGGTGCGCAAGCGTATGGCGGTCAGCACGCACAGGATCAGCGAACAGCCCAGGGTGATCGACAATTGCAGCCACGGCAGCGGAAGAAAGTCGAACAGCCAGGCGATACCCACTGAACCGGCCTGGGCGGCCAGTACAAGGATACGGATGAACGTCAGGCGCCACAGGTTCTGACGCGTAGCTGAAAGCATTTGAACGGGGGCGAGCATGAGCTCTCCTGATGAGCGCTCCAGGCGGATCGCGACGAGTATAACCAAGCACGGCGCAAAACTGGAAAAGTGCGTCAACGCGCCGCATCGTCGGACGCGTCGGCTGCGCAGGAACCTGAATCGAAGGCTAGAGTCTCATGGTTCTGTGCCGTCCGACAGTGGTTGGGGGCCGTCTTATAACAAGGAGTTCTCATGTTCACTCTCCGCCCTGCCGCCACCCTGTTCGCCCTGGCCGCCGTCACCCTCACCAGCCTGCCAGCCTTGGCCGAAGAGGCACGTTATAACCAGATTTCTCTGCGTGCCGAAGTCAATCAGGAGGTTCAGCGTGACCTGATGATGGTGACCCTGTACACAGAGGCGCAGGACAGCGACCCCGCCAAGCTGGCGGCACAGGTCACCGAAACCCTGAACAAGGCGTTGGGTCAGGCACGCCAGACCAAGGATGTGAAGATTCGTCAGGGCAGCCGCAACAGTTATCCGATCTACGACGACAAAGGTCAGAAGATCACCGGCTGGCGCGAGCGCGCCGAAGTTCGCCTGGAAAGCGCCGACTTCGCCGTGCTGTCCAAGCTGACCGGCGAGTTGCTGGGCGATCTGAAAATGGGCGGCATGGACTTCTCGATCTCGCCAGCCACGCGCAAGACCAGCGAAGACGCCCTGCTCAAGGACGCCGTGACCGCTTTCAAGGCCCGCGCTCAACTGGTCACCGAAGCGCTGGGCGGCACCGGCTACAAACTGGTCAACCTGAACCTCAACACCTCCGGCTACCCGCAGCCTTATCTGCGCGCTCCGATGGCGGCCATGATGATGAAGTCCTCACGCGAAGACGCAGCGCCAACGCCTGACGTCGAAGCGGGCACCAGCCAGGTGAGTGTGGCAGCGGATGGGGTGATTGAGGTGGCGGTTCCGTAACTCGGGTAGCCCGCTGTTTCGTATTGGAAATGAGTGCGCAAAGGCGCGCTTGCCCGCGATGGCATTTGTACGGTCGCCCACCAGTGGCCTGGAAATCGAATCGCGAGCAAACGCGCTCATACACTGAAATGGCGTTTCTTCAGCCCGGCATAGCGCGTGAGCGGTCTGCGCTTCAGCGCATCGGCCCATGCGTATAACCGGTTAACCGCCAAGTAAGATTTGTCCGAGCCTCGCCAAGTGCGGCACTATCGACGCCATCCGCTTGTCGACACTTCATGTGCCGACACTCAGCACCGATATTGCCGACATTCGCGAGGGCTTCATGGGACACCACATTTTCAAACCGCTGCTCCTGACCACCGCGTTACTGGGCTGCGTACCTTTCGCTCAGGCAGCCACAACCCTGGTGTATTGCTCCGAAGCGAGCCCGGCAGGCTTTGACCCCAGCCAGTACACCAGCGGCACCGATTTCGATGCGTCTGCTGAAACCGTCTTCAACCGTCTGACCCAGTTCAAGCGCGGCGGCACCGAGGTGGAACCAGGCCTTGCCACGAAATGGGACGTTTCTGCTGACGGCCTGACTTACACCTTTCATCTGCGTGAAGGCGTGAAATTCCACACCACGGATTATTTCAAACCGACCCGCACGTTCAACGCCGATGACGTGCTCTTCACCTTCAACCGCCTGCTGGACCCCAACCACCCGTTCCGCAAAGCCTACCCGTCCGAATCGCCGTACTTCACCGACATGGGCCTGAACACCACGATCAAGCAAGTCGAGAAAGTCGACGCCAACACGGTCAAATTCACGCTCAACAACATTGATGCCGCGTTCGTGCAAAACCTGGCCATGAGCTTTGCCTCGATCCAATCGGCCGAGTACGCCGATCAACTGCTTAAGGAAGGCAACGCATCGGACCTGAACCAGAAGCCGATCGGCACCGGGCCCTTCGTGTTCAAGCGTTACCAGAAGGACTCGCAAATCCGTTACGCCGGTAACACCGAGTATTGGAAACCCGAAGACGTGAAAATCGATAACCTGATTTTCTCGATCAACAGTGATGCCGCGGTGCGCCTGCAGAAGCTCAAGGCCGGTGAATGCCAGGTCAGCGGTTACCCGCGCCCGCAGGACATCGAAGAAGTGCAGAAGGACCCCAAACTCAAGGTACTGAGCCAGCCGGGCTTCAATCTGGGTTTTCTGGCGTACAACGTGACCCATCCGCCGCTCGACCAGCTCAAGGTTCGCCAGGCGCTGGACATGGCCATCGACAAGCCGGCCATCATCAAGGCTGTTTACCAGAGCGCCGGGCAACTGGCCGAAAACGCCCTGCCGCCGGGCCAGTGGAGTTATGACCCGACGATCAAGGACGCCCCTCGCGACCTGACCAAGGCCAAGCAGTTGCTCAAGGAAGCAGGCGTGGCGCCGGGCACGAAAATCGACCTGTGGGCCATGACCGTTCAGCGCGCCTCCAACCCCAACGCGCGCATGTCGGCGCAGATGATCCAGTCCGACTGGGACAAGATCGGCATCAAAGCCAATATCGTCAGCTATGAGTGGGGCGAATACATCAAGCGCGCCAAGGCCGGCGAACACGACGCGATGATCTACGGCTGGACCGGCGATAACGGTGATCCCGACAACTGGCTAGGCGTGCTGTACAGCTGTGCCGCCGTCAAAGGCAGCAACTACGCCAAATGGTGTGACCCGGCTTACGACAAGCTGGTGCAGCAGGCCAAGCTCACGACGAATCGAGATGAACGCATCAAGCTGTATCAGCAGGCCCAGCACATCCTGAAGGCCCAGGTGCCGATCACCCCGATCGCCAACTCCAAGGTGTTCCAGCCAATGCGCAAGGAAGTGCAGGACTTCAAGATCAGCCCCTTCGGCCTGACACCCTTTTATGGGGTCAGCCTGAGCCATTAAGGTAACAACGTAGCCCCAACCGGGTGCATTGATCCCACCCGGTTGCGCTTTATTGGTGCGCCCGTTGTTTCGAAACAGGGCGCGCAAACGATCAAATCTTGCAAAAATTACACTTTCGCGACATTCCTGTACGATCGTGCCACTCTTTGTGGCTTCTTTGGCGTCAGCATCTTGCTTTGGGTATGGCCCCTGCATAAGTATCGGACGGATCGGCTCACGAGGTCGGTTCCTCTAATCAAAAATGACAACAACTGAGGCCACCATGCTCAAACACGCGGTCATTCCGTTTCTAGTCGGCGCCACCCTGCTCGCAAGTGCACCTTTCGCTCACGCAGCATCGAATCTGGTGTTTTGCTCCGAAGGCAGCCCCGCGGGCTTTGACCCTGCCCAGTACACCACCGGTACCGATTTCGACGCATCGGCAGAAACCATGTTCAACCGTCTGGCCCAGTTCGAACGTGGCGGCACCGCCGTGCAGCCGGGCCTGGCCACCAGCTGGGATATCTCCGACGACGTGCTGACGTACACCTTCCATCTGCGCAAGGGCGTCAAGTTCCACACCACCTCGTACTTCAAGCCAACCCGCGAATTCAATGCCGATGACGTGCTGTTCACGTTCAACCGCATGATCGACAAGGACATGCCGTTCCGCAAAGCGGCTCCGACCGAATTCCCTTACTTCACCGACATGGCGATGGACACCAACATCGCCAAGATCGAGAAGGTCGACGATTACACCGTCAAGTTCGTGCTGAACACGGTCGATGCGGCCTTCATCCAGAACCTGGCCATGAGCTTTGCCTCGATCCAGTCTGCCGAATACGCCGACCAGCTTCTTAAGGAAGGCAAAGCTGCCGACATCAACCAGAAGCCTGTCGGTACTGGCCCGTTCGTGTTCAAGAGCTACCAGAAGGACTCCAACATCCGCTTCACCGGCAACAAGGATTACTGGAAGCCTGAAGACGTCAAGATCGACAACCTGATCTTCGCCATCACCACCGATCCGTCGGTGCGCATGCAGAAGCTCAAGAAGAACGAATGTCAGATCACGGCCTATCCACGTCCGGCGGATCTCGAGCCGCTCAAGGCCGACAAGAATCTGAAAATGCCTGATCAGGCTGGCTTCAACCTGGGTTACATCGCCTACAACGTAATGGACAAGATCAAGGGCGAAGACCGCGAAAACCCGCTGTCCCAGCTCAAGGTTCGTCAGGCTCTGGACATGGCGGTCAACAAGCAGCAAATCATCGATTCGGTTTACCAGGGCGCAGGCCAACTGGCCGTCAATGCCATGCCGCCGACCCAGTGGTCTTACGACACCACGATCAAGGATGCCAAGTACGATCCCGAGAAAGCCAAGGCCCTGCTCAAGGAAGCCGGCATCAAGGAAGGCACCGAGATTACGCTGTGGGCCATGCCGGTTCAGCGTCCGTATAACCCGAACGCCAAACTGATGGCCGAGATGCTCCAGTCCGACTGGAAGAAGATCGGTATCAACGCGCGCATCGTCAGCTATGAGTGGGGCGAGTACATCAAGCGCGCCAAGAATGGTGAAAACGGCGCCATGCTGATTGGCTGGAGCGGTGACAATGGTGACCCGGACAACTGGCTCGGCACCCTGTTTGGCTGCGACGCCCTTAATGGCAACAACTTTGCCAAATGGTGCGACAAGCCTTACGACGCCATCATCAAGCAGGCCAAGGCGACACCTGATCAGGCCAAGCGCACCGAACTGTACAAACAGGCGCAACACCTCCTCAAGGATGCAGTGCCGATGACGCCTATCGCGCACTCGACGGTCTATCAGCCCATGCGCACCAACGTACAGGACTTCAAGATCAGCCCGTTCGGCCTGAATTCCTTCTATGGTGTAAGCGTGAAGTAACGCGACACGACTGTGCTGTTCACGCGGCGCAGTCATCGCTCTAGCGGAATGAAAAAACTCGTCCGGTTAGTTGAACAAGTGCAACTAAAGGCACTTAGCCAGCTTTCCGGAAGAGTTTTCCTACGCATCTTGCAGCCTATTTGCCTATTTACCAGATGCCTTCAGCGACATACCGTCGCAAGGTGATGGCTTAGGCAGGAAGCCCGCCATCAACTGGCCCGGGAACTGCAAGCATTGTGTGTATTCACGTTATTGCCTACGAGTCTGTTATCGAGCCTGAGTGCTCGTCCTTGAAGGATAGGGATCATCATCATGCGTAAAACTCTTGCGATGACGTCATGCCTGAGTCTGGGTCTGCTTGCACTGACTCCGATGACCAGCGTGGCGAGCAACCTGGTGTTCTGCTCCGAAGCGAGCCCTGCGGGTTTCGACAGTGCTCAGTACACCTCGGCCACCGATAACGATGCCTCCGAGCCTATTTACAACCGCCTCACCGAATTCAAACAGGGCGACACTACCGTGGTGCCAGGGCTGGCAACCTCGTGGGATGTCTCCCCGGATGGCCTGGTCTACACCTTCCATCTGCGCCAAGGTGTGAAGTTTCACAGCAACAAGGATTTCAAGCCCAGCCGCGACTTCAATGCCGATGACGTGCTGTTCACGTTCAACCGCATGCTCAAGGCCGATCACCCGTTTCGCGTGGCCTACCCCACCGAGTTCCCGTACTTCACCGGGATGGGGTTGAACAAGAAGATCAAGTCGGTCGAGAAGACCGATCCGCTGACCGTGGTCTTTACCCTGAATACCGTCGACGCGGCATTCATCCAGAACATCGCGATGAACTTCGCCGGCATTCTGTCCGCCGAATACGCCGAACAATTGATGGCCAGCGGCAATGCACGCGACATCAACCAGCAGCCCATCGGAACGGGGCCGTTCGTGTTCCAGCGTTACCAGAAGGACTCGCAGATTCGTTATCGCGGCAACAAGGAATACTGGGACCCGAGCCGGGTGAAAATCGATCAACTGATTTTCGCCATCAACACCGACGCCTCGGTGCGTGTGCAAAAGCTGCGCAAGAACGAATGCCAAGTGACGCTGAACCCACGCCCGGCCGACCTGGAAGCACTCAGGAGCGACAAGCAGTTGACCGTCATGGAGCGTCCGGGCTTCAACCTGGGCTACATCTCTTACAACGTCCGCCACGAACCGCTGGGCAACCTTCAGGTGCGCAAGGCACTGGACATGGCCGTCAACAAGAAAGCCATCATCAGCGCGGTGTATCAGGGCGCAGGGCAACTGGCCGTCAACGCCATGCCGCCGACCCAGTGGTCCTATGACGACACCATCAAGGACGCCGCCTACGACCCGGAGAAAGCGAAGCAGATGCTGCGCGATGCGGGCATCAAGGAAGGCACCGAGCTGACGCTGTGGGCCATGCCCGTGCAGCGCCCTTACAACCCCAACGCCAAGCTGATGGCCGAGATGCTTCAGTCCGACTGGGCGAAGGTCGGCATCAAGGTTCGGATCGTCAGCTATGAGTGGGGCGAATACCTCAAGCGCACCAAGAACGGCGAACACGATATTTCGCTGATTGGCTGGACCGGCGACAACGGTGACCCGGACAACTGGCTCGGCACGCTGTACAGCTGCGCAGCCATCGGTGGCAACAACTACTCCATGTGGTGCGACGAGAAATATGACGCGCTCATCAAGGCGGCCATCGCCACCACCGACCGTGAACAGCGCACCGACCTCTACAAGCAGGCTCAGCGCTACCTGAAAGAACAGGTGCCGATTACCCCCATAGCCCACTCGACGGTCAATCAACCGTTGCGCAAGGAAGTGGAAGGGTTCCACGTCAGCCCGTTCGGCCGTAACAACTTCTCGGGCGTCAGCGTCGCCGAGTAACCCGTAAACAGCGATATCGCTCACCGCCAACTCTGGCGGCGAGCGATCCGTCTGTGCCCAGAACATATAACAAGGCGGGGCCTTAAACCCTGCATCACCAAAGCCAGAACTCAAAAAACTGGCATTTATAAAAGTAGTAAAGGGAGCTGTACATCGTGAAAACAACCAGCACTGCATTACTGGCTCTATCCCTCTCGTCGTTCGGCGCGATGGTTCAGGCGGAGCCTGTCAGTCAAGCCTTTGTGCCTACCGGGCTGAGCACCAAGAATGCACAGGCCGAAGCCAATGGCTTTCTTGAAGACCAACACCTGACCGGTACGACACGTAACTGGTACGCCAATGAACTGCGTCGCCGCGACAGCACGTTCTCCTACACCAAAGACGGTGTGGCTAAGCAGACGCCACGTCGTATCAACTGGCAGCAGGGCACTATCGTCAATTACACCTCGGGGTTCACTCAGGGCACGGTTGGCTTCTCCACCGAACTGGCGCTGTACAACGCCGTCGCGCTGGAGCGTGACATCGACGATTTCGTCCCGAGATCCAACCGCACCCTGGCTGATAGCGATGGCGATGCGGTAGGCCAGTGGAGCAAAATGGGTCTGGGCAACGTCAAGGCTCGTGTGTCCAACACAGTACTGACGATGGGTCGCCAATCGGTGAACACCCCGGTCATCGCCTTCATCGGTAACCGTGCGCTGCCTTCCAGCTTCCAGGGTTTTGCCGTACAGAGCGATGAGTTCAACAACCTGTCCTTGCAGGCTGGCAGCTTCGACCGCGTCTCGCCCCGTATGGAACAGAGCCTGGACAAGTTCCGCTCCGAGTACGGTGATCGCACCAAGACCGCTGATCGTCTGGACATGTTCGGTGCCGACTACAAGCCGACCGAAGCGCTGACCGCCAGTTTCTATGCCTCCAATCTGGAAGACTTCTGGCATCAGTACTACGTGGGCCTGACCCATGAACTGGGTGACAGCAAGGTGTTTGCCTTGAGCAGCAACCTGAACTACTACAAGACCAAAGATGCCGGCCAGAGCAAACTGGGCGCGATCGACAACGACACCTACAGCTTGTCGTTCACCGGTACGCACAATGCCCACAGCGTGAGCATCGCTTATCAGGAAGTCGCCGGTAACGAATACTTCGACTACGCACACGACACCAACGCCATCTTCCTGGCCAACTCGCTGCTTTCGGACTTCAACGGCCCGAACGAGAAGTCCCTCCAGATCGCCTACGTGCTGAACATGGCCAGCTACGGCGTGCCGGGCCTGAAGTTCAACATCTACCAGGCTCGCGGCTGGGACATCGACGGTACTCATTACAAAGGCACCGGCTACACCGACGTGCTGGCAATGGACGGCGAAACCCACTACGAGTACGGCATCGGCACCTCGTACTCCGTGCAATCCGGCCCACTCAAGGCCACCGCGATTCGTGCGACCTACACCACTCACCGCGCCAGCGAGAACCAGGCTGATGGCAACATCAACGAGTTCCGTCTGGTGACCACCATTCCGTTCAACATTCTGTAAATGATGATGAAAGGGCGGCCGACCTGACGTCTGCCGCCCTTTCGCATTGCATCAAGGAGGCTTCTATTGAAACTGCTATCGCTCCGCGCTTCGATCGCCATTGCGCTGCTTAGCGCTGCTGCATCCGTCTCGGCCAAGCCGCTGGTGGTTTGCACAGAGGCCAGCCCTGAAGGTTTCGATATCGCGCAGTACACGACCGCCGTCACGGCAGACGCCTCGGCAGAAACCATCCTCGAACGCCTGGTCGCCTTCACTCCCGGCACCACCGACACCGTTCCAGGTCTCGCCGAGAGCTGGGACATCAGCGAAGATGGCCTGACTTACACCTTCAAGCTGCGCAAAGGTGTGAAGTTCCAGACCACCGACTACTTCAAACCCACCCGCGACATGAACGCCGACGACGTGGTCTGGAGCTTCCAGCGCCAGCTGGACCCCAAGCACCCGTGGCACGCACTCTCGCTGGTCGGTTACCCTTATTTCGAGAGCATGGACTTCCAGAACCTGCTCAAGAGCGTCGAGAAAGTCGACGATTCCACGGTGAAATTCACCCTGACGCGCCCCGAGTCGCCATTCCTGCGTGATCTGGCCATGCCGTTCACCTCGATCTATTCCGCCGAGTATGCCGACCAGTTGCTCAAGAGCAACAAGACCGGCGAATTCAACAGCAAGCCCATCGGCACAGGGCCGTTCATCCTGACGCGCTATGCCAAAGATGCTCAGGTCCGTTATAAAGCCAACCCGGACTACTGGAAGGGCAAAGTCCCGAGTGAAGCGCTGATTTTCGCGATCACCCTGGACAACAACACGCGTCTGCAAAAGCTCAAGGCCAACGAATGCCAGGTTGCGCTTTACCCAAAACCTGACGATATTGCCAACATTAAAGCGGACCCCAATCTCAAGATCGACGAGATGGAGTCCATGATGACCAGCTATGTCGCGATCAACACCTCGCACAAATACCTGAGCGATGCGCGCGTACGGCAGGCGATCAACCTGGCCTTCGACAAGAAGTCCTACATCCGGGCACTGTTCGGTGAAGGCAAAGCCACTGAAGGCGTGGGTCCTTACCCACCGACCATGATGGGCTATGACACCGACAGCCAGGCCATGCCTTACGACCCGGAAAAGGCCCGCGCCCTGCTCAAGGAAGCTGGCGTACCCGAGGGTCAAGTGTTTACCCTATTCGCCCGCAACGGCGGCGCAGTCACCAACCCCAACCCGATGGTGGGGGCGCAGATGCTGCAATCGGATCTGGCCAAGGTGGGCATCAAGATCGACATTCGCATCATGGAATGGGGCGAAATGCTCAAGCGCGCCAAGAAAGGCGAACATGACATGGTCTTCGCAGGATGGGCGGGCGACAACGGCGACCCGGACAACTTCCTGACCCCCAACCTGAGCTGCGACGCAGCGAAGAATGGCGAGAACTATGCCCGCTGGTGCAACAAGGAGTTTGAAGAGGCAATCACCCAGGCTCGGAAAATTACCGAACCGAGCGAACGGGCTGCCCTCTATAAGCAGGCTCAAAAAGTGTTCAATCAGGAACAGCCCTGGATCAGCCTGGCTTATCCGAAGCTGTTCGTGGCAATGCGCAAAAATGTCGAAGGCTTTCATATCAGCCCGCTGACCAATAACAACTTCACCACGACCGGGGTGAAGTAGAAAAAACCACCGCCTGCGCTCCACAAGAGCAAGGGCGGTACGCCTGACCGGCTGATGAGGTACACCACAAGATGTTTAGTTTTATTGCCCGCCGGGTGGGGTTACTGATCCCTACCTTCTTCGGCATTACCCTGCTGACGTTTGCGCTGATTCGCCTGATTCCGGGCGACCCTGTAGAAGTCATGATGGGCGAGCGCCGGGTCGACCCGGAAATGCACGCCCAAGCAATGGAGCGCCTTGGTCTGAACAAGCCGCTCTATGCCCAGTACATCGATTACATCGGCAAGCTCGCCCAGGGCGACCTCGGTGAATCGCTGCGTACGCGCACCAGTGTCTGGACCGAATTCACCTCGCTGTTCCCGGCAACCCTGGAGTTGTCGCTGGCCGCGCTGATTTTCGCGGGCATCCTGGGGCTTCTGGCCGGGGTGATCGCGGCACTCAAACGAGGGTCCCTGTTCGACCACGGGGTCATGGGGATTTCCCTGGCGGGTTATTCCATGCCGATCTTCTGGTGGGGCCTGATCCTCATCATGTTCTTCTCGGTGTCGCTGGGCTGGACGCCAGTGTCGGGGCGGATCGATTTGCTCTACGACATTCCGCCAGTGACCGGCTTCATGCTGATTGACACCCTGCTTAGCGATGAGCAAGGCGCGTTTCTCGATGCCCTGCATCACCTGATTCTTCCGGCCATCGTGCTGGGCACCATTCCGCTGGCGGTGATCGCCCGGATGACCCGCTCCTCGATGCTCGAAGTGCTGCGTGAAGACTACGTCCGTACCGCCAGGGCCAAGGGCCTGTCGCCCGCACGCGTGGTGTTCGTTCACGGCCTGCGCAACGCACTGATTCCGGTCCTGACCGTGTTCGGCCTGCAGATCGGTACGTTGCTGGCCGGTGCGGTTCTGACCGAAACGATTTTCTCCTGGCCGGGTATCGGCAAGTGGCTGATCGAAGCCATCGGCGCCCGGGATTATCCGGTCGTGCAGAACGGCATCCTGCTGATCGCCTGCCTGGTGATCCTGGTCAATTTCGTGGTGGACATCCTCTACGGCTTTGCCAACCCACGCATCCGTCACCAGCGCTGAGATCATCGATATGAGCACACCTACTCCTTCGGTAGCAGTCGATCAAAGCCTGCTTTATCCGTCCCCGTACAAAGAGTTCTGGCAAGCGTTCTCCAAGAACAAAGGTGCCGTTGCCGGCCTGATCTTCATGATCATCATCGTGTTCTGCGCGCTGTTCGCCCCTTGGGTTGCGCCGCATGATCCGAGCGAGCAATACCGCGACTTCCTGCTGACCCCGCCAGTCTGGCTGGAAGGCGGCCAGTGGCAGTTCATCCTCGGCACCGACGAACTGGGCCGCGATCTGCTGTCGCGTCTGATTCAGGGCTCGCGCCTGTCGCTGCTGATCGGCCTGTCTTCGGTGGTGATGTCGCTGATCCCAGGCATCCTGCTGGGCCTGTTGGCGGGTTTCTTCCCGCGCATTCTGGGCCCGTCGGTGATGCGCCTGATGGACATCATGCTCGCCCTGCCCTCGCTGCTGCTGGCAGTGGCCATTGTGGCGATCCTCGGCCCTGGCCTGATCAACACCGTGATCGCCATCGCGATCGTGTCGCTGCCGTCCTATGTCCGCCTGACCCGTGCTGCGGTGATGGGCGAACTGAACCGCGACTACGTGACCGCTGCCCGCCTGGCCGGTGCAACCCTGCCGCGCCTGATGTTCATCACCGTGCTGCCCAATTGCATGGCACCGCTGATCGTTCAGGCCACCCTGAGCTTCTCGTCGGCGATTCTCGATGCCGCGGCACTGGGCTTCCTGGGCCTTGGCGTACAACCACCGACGCCTGAGTGGGGCACCATGCTCGCTTCGGCTCGCGACTACATCGAACGTGCCTGGTGGGTCGTGAGCCTGCCCGGCCTGACCATTTTGCTCAGCGTGCTGGCAATCAACCTGATGGGCGACGGCCTGCGCGACGCGCTGGACCCGAAACTCAAGAACGCCGCCTGAGGAGATTCGTATGTCACTGCTTGAAATCAAGAATCTCAACGTCCGCTTCGGCGACGAAAAGGCTGTCCCCGTCGTGGATGGCCTGTCCCTGAGTGTCGATAAAGGCGAAGTGCTGGCCATCGTAGGCGAGTCGGGTTCGGGTAAATCCGTGACCATGATGGCGCTGATGGGCCTGATCGACGCACCTGGCATCATCACGGCCGACGCACTCAACTTCGACGGCAAGGACCTGACCAAGCTCAGTGCCCGCCAGCGTCGTCGCATCATCGGCAAAGACCTGGCGATGGTATTCCAGGACCCGATGACCGCACTGAACCCCAGCTACACCGTGGGTTTCCAGATCGAAGAAGTGCTTCGTCAGCACTTGGGCATGTCCGGCAAGGCTGCACGTCAGCGTGCGCTGGAGCTGCTGGAAAAGGTCGAGATCCCGGGCGCCGCTGCGCGCCTGAATGCCTACCCGCATCAATTGTCGGGCGGCATGAGCCAGCGCGTCGCGATTGCGATGGCGATTGCCGGCGAGCCGAAACTGCTGATCGCCGACGAACCGACCACGGCACTGGACGTAACCATCCAGGCGCAGATCATGGAATTGCTGCTGAGCCTGCAGAAAGAGCAGGACATGGCACTGGTTCTGATCACCCACGACTTGGCGGTTGTGGCTGAAACCGCTCAGCGGGTCTGCGTGATGTACGCAGGTCAGGCCGTTGAAGTGGGTCAGGTGCCTGGCCTGTTCGACGTTCCGGCGCATCCTTACAGCGAAGCGCTGCTGGCGGCGATTCCGGAGCACAGCATGGGTGCCGAGCGTCTGGCGACCCTGCCTGGCATGGTTCCGGGCCGTTATGACCGTCCGCAAGGCTGCCTGCTGTCGCCACGCTGCCCTTACGTGCAGGACAACTGCCGCGTGCAGCGTCCGGCGCTGGACCCCAAGGCCCATAGCCTTGCGCGTTGCTTCTATCCCTTGAATCAGGAGGTGGCGTGATGAGCGTCGTACTTACCGCCCGTGACCTTACCCGTCACTACGAAGTCTCTCGCGGACTGTTCAAAGGCACGGCACTGGTACGCGCCCTCAACGGCGTGTCGTTCGAACTCGAAGCGGGCAAGACCCTGGCCGTGGTGGGCGAATCCGGTTGTGGCAAGTCCACGTTGGCACGCGCGCTGACACTGATCGAAGAGCCGTCGTCCGGATCCCTTAAAATCGCTGGCCAGGAAGTGGCGGGCGCCAGCAAGTCCGAGCGCAAGCAATTGCGTAAAGATGTGCAGATGGTGTTTCAAAGTCCGTACGCGTCGCTGAACCCTCGGCAGAAGGTGGGTGATCAGCTCGGCGAACCACTGCTGATCAACACCAAACTGTCCGCCGCAGAACGCCGCGAGAAAGTGCAGGCGATGATGGCTCAGGTCGGCTTGCGTCCTGAGCATTATCAGCGCTACCCGCACATGTTCTCCGGTGGTCAGCGTCAGCGTATCGCGCTGGCTCGGGCGATGATGTTGCAGCCTAAGGTGCTGGTGGCGGATGAGCCGACGTCGGCGCTGGACGTGTCGATTCAGGCACAGGTGCTGAACCTGTTCATGGACCTGCAGCAGGAATTCAACACGGCCTACGTGTTCATCTCGCACAACCTGTCGGTGGTGCGTCATGTGGCCGACACCGTGCTGGTGATGTACCTGGGCCGGCCTGCGGAAATGGGTCCCAAGGAAGAGATCTACAACCGTCCGCTGCACCCGTACACCCAGGCGTTGCTGTCAGCGACCCCGACCATCCATCCTGATCCGCTGAAACCCAAGATCAAGATCGTCGGGGAGCTGCCCAATCCGCTCAACCCACCCAGCGGCTGCGCGTTCCACAAGCGCTGCCCGTACGCGACCGAGCGCTGCGCCATAGACGTGCCGGAGCTGCGCCTGGTGGACAACCGCCAAGTGGCCTGCCACTACGCGGAGCAGTTCGTCGCAGCGTGATTCTGCCTTGTAAAGATGATGCCCATGCTCTGGGCCCATCGTTTTACCCAAGTATCACTGGATAAATACACGCCCTGTGGGAGGCGGCTTGCCGGCGATGCGTTATTTCAGTCACCCCGTCAGTGACTGACCTGGCGCTATCGCCGGCAAGCCGCCTCTTATCAAACAACCTGTAACCACTGAAGGAACGCGATTTTGTGGGAGCGGACCGGGCTACGTCGAAGACGTGGTGGTGCCTCCCACAGGTTCTGTATCAACCAGCAGACCTCAATACACATCCCGCCGATACCGCCCCTGCTCCACCAGCTCGCTGACGGCCCGTTCGCCGAGTACATCGTTCAACACCTGATCCACGCCCGCCGCCATGCCTTGCAAGCTGCCGCAAATGTAAATCGCTGCGCCTTCATCCAGCCATGCTCGCAGCGCTTGGGCAGACTCGCGTAGCAGGTCCTGCACGTAGACTTTCTCTGCCTGATCCCGCGAGAACGCCAGATCCAGTCGTGTCAGGTCACCCGAATCCAACCAGCCTTGCAGCTCTGCGCCACAGTGGAAATCATGCGCTCGGTTACGCTCGCCGAACAGCAGCCAGTTGCGCGTCCGGCCTTGGGCGATGCGCGCTTTCAATAGGCTGCGCAGCCCCGCGAGCCCGGTGCCGTTGCCCAACAGGATCAGGGGGACCGGCTCGGCAGGCAGGTGGAAACTGCTGTTGCGGCGCAGACGCAGGCTGATTGCACCGCCTGATGCCGCATGCTGGGTCAGCCAGCCGGAACCCAGCCCAAGACTGCCATCCGGATGAATTTCCTGACGCACGATGAGTTGCAGACAGCCGTCTTCCGCAATGGAAGCGATGGAGTATTCTCGCGCGGACAGTGGCACCAGCGCATCGATCAGCGCCTGGGCATGCAGCCCCACCAAATGCGCCCGATGTTGTGGCAATTGACGAGTCGCCAGCGCCTGCGCAATCGGTTCCTGCAAACCTTCTATGTTGACCTGAGTAGCCGGATCGATCCCCAGCCCGCTCAGGAAGTGCCGTACGGTGTCATCGCTGTTGCGCGGCAAGACCTCGACCAGATCACCTGCCTGCCAAGCCATCGCGCCAGCGCCGACCAGATCCAGCAGATAGACACCCGAGCCACTGCTGCCAGGGTTCAGGTGTTCTCGTCGGGTCAGCGTCCAGTTCTCGAACACCGGGGCCTGCCAGAGCGCCGCCGGCTGACTGCCGGTCAGCAGCCCCACATGGTGTTGCCAGTGTTGCAGCGCGACCGGGTCTGCACGGTCAACCTCGACCGGGGTAAACAACGTGCTGCCGCCACATACGGCCAGCCAGTCATGCAGACGACGGGCAAAACCACAGAAATGTGGATACTGCCGGTCACCCAGGGCCAGCACGGCATAATTGAGCGCCTCCAGCGACAGCGGACGGCCCAGCAGCTTGCGCTCGAAACCACGCGCACTGTCTGGCGCTTCACCATCGCCGAAGGTACTGACCACGAACAGGGCGTTGCGGCTTTCACTCACGTCCTGCTCGGTCAGGTCGCCAAGCCGCTGCACCCGCACCGACACACCCGCAGCCTGCAACTGCCCCGCTGTCTGCCACGCCAGTTGTTCGGCAAAACCGCTCTGGCTGGCGAAGCCAATCAACCATGAGGACGCATCAGGCGCAGCGCTGGCCGATACATCAAGACGTGCCGCCCTGACGTCGCGCTTCTTGCGTCGCCGATCCAGATACAGCAACCAGCCCGTGATGAAGAACAACGGCATCGTCAAGGCCGCAGCAGTCATGAGCAGACGCCCCACAATGCCGAAATAGCTGCCGACATGCAGCGCATAGTTACTGATCAGCAACTGCGTGCCAAACGTGTGCTCTGCATATCGCGAGACCATGCTGACCTTGCCGTTGGCCGGATCCAGAGTCATGTTGTTCAACGCCCACGGATGAGGCGAATCCATGAGCAGATAGGACACCCTGGCCTGTTGATTGCCCGCTGGCGGCAGACGCAGGTTGTAAGCGCTCAGGCCAGGCCCGGCGGTCTTCTGCAAGCTGTCCCAGATCGCCACGTAGTCCACCACCAGAGGCGCTGGCGCCTGCACCTTGCCGTCGGCATTTACGCCACGCCCGGCCACGCCTTTGCGCTGATCGGCAGGCGTATCGCCGATCAGTCTGTCCAGGCCGTTACTGACCCAGTCATAAGACCAGGTCAGGCCGGTAATCGCGAACAGCAGATAGAACAGCAGGCACCAGGTCCCGAAAACCGAATGCAAATCCCAATTGAAGCTGCGGCCTTTCTTCGCCCAGTCCAGTGTCAGCCAGGCTCGCCAGTTCGATGCATTACGAGGCCAGCGCAGATAAAGGCCCGACAGGCAGAAGAACACCAGAATCAGCGTACAGGCTCCCGTAATCTGCTTGCCCACTTCGCCTATGGTCAGAAAACGGTGCAGTCTGAGGATGAACTCGAAGAAGTCCTCCCCAAGGCCATCAGCCTTCAGCTCGCCCGTATACGGATCGAAGTTACGCTTGGGACCCTTACGTTCGCCGGGCTCAGGTGTGAAATAGACCTGAGCGACCCGATTGCCGACAGTTTCGACACGCAGGTTGGCGACCGTCAGCCCGGTCGCCGCTTCCAGCCTGCGCACCAGGTCGACAGGTGGCAGCGTTGCACCTCGCGGTTCGACCAGCATCACCTGTGGGTCGAGCGCATCGACAATTTCGTTCTCGAACGAATACAGCGCGCCTGTAATGCCCATCAGGCTCAGCACAAGCCCTGCCGTGATTCCGAAGAACCAGTGCAATTGAAACAGTACCTTCTTCACCACTCGCAACCCTCGAACGCCTTCTCTGCATTGCAGTACGGCTGCCTGTATTCGGTGGCGCATCGTAACGCCAGCAGGGCGGAACTTCGACTGGATTAGCATCGTTCATGAAACGCTGGCTGGCGCGCGGATTGCGCGGACCTTGAGCCTCAGTTACGCCATTGACGACGCAGGTCATTCAGGTAATCGATCAGTTGTCGAATACGGCGGGCAAAACCTTCTGCACGGGCTTCGATTTCAGACGCCGCGGCCTGACGTTCCGTGTCCAGAAAATGCTGCAGGGCCTGACGCAACTTGCCAGCTTCAAGCACATAGCGCTCTCTTGAACCATCAATGGACTGAAGCACGGCGAGCTGGTCCTGATTGTCGGTTTGCGCCTTCAGCCGAGCATTTGCCTGCTCAACCTTCTCACGCTGTTCGGCCACTTGCGCGTGAAGCTTGCTGCGGTGATCGAGCAATTGGTCGTATTTGAGCGAGCCGTCGATCAGGTTCAGAATATTCGCCACACCTGCAATACCTGCCTTGATTGAACCAAGACTGGGACTCGCAGGATCGATCTCAGCCAGCTTTTCCAGTGACACCACCAGCGGCTTGAGCTTGTCGAGAAAGCTGAGACCTTCAAGCTCGGTGATCAAGGCCCCCGCCGCCGCTTCTTTCTCCTGCAGATGGGTCAGGGATGTCTCTTCGCTGGAAAGCAGTGCCCGCGCATCGACCACTTCCTTGTCCAGCGAGCCTGCCAGATGGGCCACGTCGTTGAAATGAACGGCATCAAGATTGACCAGAGCGTTATCGAGCGTGCTAACGGCCTCGGACAGAGACATGAGCTTGCCTTGCAGAAGCGTGTCGATTTCCGCATTGAACTCGGCAAGCGCCGCCCTGGTTTCAGCGTCTTCAGGCTTCGCCTTCAGCTGCGTGATCGCGTCCATGAAAGGTTGAATATCCTCACTGTCCATACCATGTGGAACAAGCGTCAGGATATCCAGAAACTGCCTGTCGGCATGACTCAACTCTTTGAGCAGACTGCCAAGCGATTCTGTCAGCACCGGCAGATAAAGGTCGCCGAGGGCTTCAGCCTGCCGCTGTATCGATAGGCGGCTGTCGGCCACAACTTCCAGGTCGGGGCGAGGCAGTGAAAAAGGTACATCAAGTACATAAACATTCATTAGAAGATTTCCGTGAATCTTGAAGTTGTGATGATTAGGCCGCTGGCTCTTCCAGGGCTTTATTGAAGGCCGTCAGCAAATCAAATGCTTGCGTCCTGACTTGCTGCCAACTGGAAATGAGCGTCTGAAAACGAGACACCAGACTGACCAGATACAGGCCGTTGTGGGTGTTCCTTATACGGTCGTAAGAAGAGTCGATCAGTTCTTCCAGCAATACCCAGAGACTTTCAATATTGCTGACGCTGCTGGAAGCCCCATCAATGCGCGTTTTCAAATCCTGCAGACTGGTTTCAAACGCCATGAATTCGCTCAACAGTTTGTCGAGCTGTTGAATCGTTTTCTCTGCCTGCTGTTTTTGTGCAATCAAGCGGTCTTTTTCCTCGAGCGCTGCCGTGGCCTTGGGTCCGTAGATCGACAAACTGATCACGCCGCCCACCGCCCCCCACCAGAAACCGATCCACTTGTAGTCGCAGTACTCTTCGTACTCGGCGACCTTCTGATTGATCAGCTCATTGAGGCGGCTGACTTCCTCCGTGAGCTTCGTTTTCTTTTCGTCAGTGTTCAGCGAACCGGCCAGCCTGATCTTCAACGCAACAGCAGGCGCAACCTGATCCTTGAGCTTACGGCTGAATGCGCTGACACCCACTCGGGTGCGCGTGGTGCTGGCACTGTGATCTTTAATGTGAACTTTCAGATCATCGACCAGCGACAGCAGGCCCGGAATTCTCTTGCGATCACCCTCGACCAGTTCGACAGGAGGCATGGCCAGCAGCTGTTCTGCGGTGAGGTCGCTGATCTGCAGGGTCTGGTACGCGTCCATCCCCTTGATGAACTCAACCATGCTTTCTGCGATGGTGATCAGATTACCGGCGAAGACGTACAGATCGCTGCCCACCTTCCGCATGTCGGTTTCAAGCTCCGACCAGCTTTTGGCATGCTCGAAGATATCGGTGTACAGCCTGACAATGGCCTGGGGTTGCAGCCCGGGAATGTCGATGTTCTGATTACCCAGCAGGTGCCTGACCTCCTCCAGTTGCGTGGGCAGTGCCAGACCTGTGCTGACGTAACGTCTTATTCGACGAACATCCTCATTGGTAATCAATAATCCGGGCGCACGCCCGACATCAGGGGTACGTCCTGCCACAATATCCAGAAGCGATCCGGTGACCTGACTGACCTCTTCGACCGAATGCGGTTTTCCATCCGTAAGGTTCGAGACGGCTGCAGATGACATGTTTAACTCCTTATTATTAATATTCGCTGTCCGTACGAACTGAAGCGTCGCATGAAGACGCTTTAAAAATTAACAGGGCCTTCTCGGCTGAAACAGCGAACGAAGCGGATCGAACATGTAGGAATAAGCAGCAAACCGGTACGCTTTATAGCGAGCACATAAATACTTAACGCAGACTTACAACATCAACTGAGCCCGAACGTATATTTAATTATTTTTTAACGCCCATAAAAAAACCCATGATTGCTCATGGGTTTTCTTGACGCGCTCAGTTTACAGGTAGAACGACTTCAGCGGCGGAAAGCCATTGAATTCCACAGCGCTGTAGCTGGTGGTGTAGGCACCGGTCGACAACCAGTACATGCGATCACCGATGGCCAGGTTCAGCGGCAGGCCGTACTTGTAGTTTTCGTACATGATGTCGGCGCTGTCGCAGGTGGGACCCGCGATGACGACTTCTTCCATCTCGCCTTTCTTCTCAGTCCAGATCGGAAACTTGATGGCTTCGTCCATTGTTTCGATCAGGCCGGAGAACTTGCCCACATCGGTATACACCCAACGCTCGACGGCGGTACGCGACTTGCGCGCAACCAGCACCACTTCGCTGACCAGAATACCGGCGTTGGAAATCAGCGAACGGCCTGGCTCCAGAATGATTTCCGGCAGATCATCACCGAAATCTTCCTTCAGGAAGCGGATGATTTCCTCGGCGTAGGTTTCCAGGCTGTTGGTACGGGTGATGTAGTTGGCCGGGAAGCCGCCACCCATGTTGATCAGCTTGAGAACGATGCCATCTTCTTCCTTCAGGCGCTCGAAGATCACTTTGACCTTAGCGATGGCCGCGTCCCAGACGCTGATGTCGCGCTGTTGAGAACCCACGTGGAACGAAATGCCATAAGGCACCAGGCCCAGGTCACGGGCGAGAATCAGCAGGTCCATCGCCATGTCGGTCTGGCAGCCGAACTTGCGCGACAGCGGCCAGTCAGCCGTGGTCGAACCTTCGGTCAGGATGCGCACATAAACTTTCGAGCCAGGAGCCGCCTTTGCGATGTTGCGCAGGTCAGCTTCGGAGTCGGTTGCGAACAGTCGCACGCCCTTGTCGTAGAAGTAGCGAATGTCTTTGGACTTCTTGATGGTGTTGCCGTAGCTCATGCGGTCTGGTGTAACGCCGCAGCTCAGAACCTTGTCCAGCTCATAGATCGATGCGATGTCGAAGCTCGAACCTTTGTCCTTGAGCAGATTGATGACTTCTACGGCAGGGTTGGCCTTGACCGCGTAGTAGACCTTGGCAAATTCAAAGCCCGCGCGCAGGTCGTCATAGGCCTTGCTGATGATTGCGGTATCAATGACCACGAAAGGCGTTTCTTGCTTGTCAGCGAACGCCTTCATTTTCTTGAAGGTTTCGGCTGCGTAGTAGTCTTCGACATTGATCGTCATACTGCTGGAACTCCTATCTGGCAAACGGAATTGGTAAATGGGTGCAAATGAACGTCCTCCGTATCCCCACTTTGGTTCGCCTACTTCCCAAGGCATGTCGCCGAAAGCAAAAAGGCCACTGAAGGGCTTGCCTTCCTGGCCTTGCTGTCTCGTCGTCAGTACTTGAGCCGGATGGATCGTTTCCAGCATGGACGTTCGGCGCGAACTTTAGGGCGTGAGGGGGCTGAGATCAACAAAAAATGTCGCGTTTTTGCACGTTCTCGGCAGACGGTTGGCAATGATCGCCGTTATAACCGACCCTGATGACAGGCTGATGTTCATTGAGGCAGGAACAGAGATGCGCTTCACTGTCGGCAAACGCATAAGGAACGGGCGGCCGAAGCCGCCCGAATGGCGAGGCATGAACCTCGCCGGCAGCGACAATCAGACCACTAGATCAGCGGGCGACACGATACTGGTCTTCATGCCACGCGAACGACCCGAGCTCAGGTAGGCAGCAATCGACTCCTGGGTCACTTCACCCAGGAAGACGTTTTCGGCATCCAGCACCGGCAGCCACGAGCGGTTGAACTCATACATGCGCGACAGCAGGATGCGCAAATGTTCGTCGTACGCAGCCGTGCCGTTGAATTCACGCAGGAACTGAGCGCAGGTGCCCTGCTGGCGGTGCAGGTCGCGACGGCGGACATAGCCCATTGCCTTGTTTTCGCTGTCGGTGACGACAATGTAACGACGGTCGTTTTCGTCCATCACTTCCAGCGCATCGGCCACCGGTGTTTCCGGGCTGACCGATGGCGCGTTGTCGGCGGCGTCTTCGGCTTTAACCAACAGCAGGCGTTTGAGGGTGCTGTCCTGGCCAACGAAACTGCTGACGAAGTCGTCCGCAGGGTGCGCCAGCAAGGTGTCCGGGTGATCGATCTGCAACAGCTTGCCACCACGGAAGATCGCGATCTTGTCGCCCAGCTTGATCGCCTCGTCGATGTCGTGGCTGACCATGATCACGGTCTTGTTCAGCGCGCGCTGCATCTCGAAGAACTCGTTCTGGATCATTTCGCGGTTGATCGGGTCGACCGCACCGAACGGTTCGTCCATCAGCAGCAACGGCGCGTCGGCCGCCAAGGCACGGATCACACCGATACGCTGCTGCTGACCACCGGACAGTTCACGCGGGTAGCGATGCAGGTACTGCTTGGGTTCCAGCTTGATCATGCTCATCAACTCGCGAGCGCGGTCGTGGCAACGCTGTTTGTCCCAGCCCAACAGCTTGGGCACGACCACGATGTTCTCTTCGATGGTCATGTTCGGGAACAGGCCGATCTGCTGGATCACGTAACCGATGTTGCGACGCAGGGTCACTTCGTCCAGGCCCGTGGTGTCTTCGCCGTTGATCAGCACCTTGCCGGAGGTCGGCATGATCAGGCGGTTGATCATTTTCAGCGTGGTGCTCTTGCCGCAGCCCGACGGGCCGAGGAAGACACAGATCTCGCCTTCGTTGACGGTAAGGCTGACCGAGTCGACAGCCTTCACTTCTTTGCCGTTGCTCTGGAAAGTCTTGGAGAGGTTCTGGAGTTCGATCATTTTAGGAGCCCTTTTGGAGTCAGCGTGCGTTGCAGCCATTGCAGGAGAAGGTCGGCGATGATGGCCAGAATGCTGACCAGTACCGCGCCGACGATCAGCATCGACATATCGCTGCGGCTGATTGAAGCGAGAATGAGTACACCCAGACCACCGGCGCCGATGGTGGCGGCGATGGTCATGACACCGATATTCATCACCACGGCGGTGCGCACACCGGCGAGGATGACGGGCACGGCAATCGGCAGCTCGACCATGCGCAGGCGCTGGCCGAAGGTCATGCCGATGCCCTTGGCGGCTTCGCGAATACCCGGTTCAACGCCCGTCAGGGCCAGGTAGGTATTGCGCATGATCGGCAGCAGGGAATAGAGGAACACGGCCGTGATGGCCGGCATCGGGCCAAGGCCCTGACCGAACTTGGAATAGAACGGCAGCAGCAGGCCGAACAGGGCAATCGATGGCACAGTCAGCAGCACGGTCGCGCTGGCCTGCAGGGGACCTGCCAGCGCCGGAAAGCGCGTCATCAGCACGCCCAGCGGCACACCGACAACGATGGCCAGGGTCACGGCGATGCCGACCAGCGTGATGTGCTGCCCGGTCAGTTGCAGGACCTGAACCCAGTCCAGATGGGAGAAGGCGCTCAAGAAACTCATATCGTCTCCTTCCTTAATTCAGGGGGTGCTGACGCAGGAAATCTGCGGCAACCGAGGATGGACTTTCATGGCCGACATCGACGCGGGCGTTGAGGTCGATCATGGTCTGGTTGTCCAGCAGGTCAGCCAGCGGCTTGAGCAACGTGGCGATGTCTGGATGTTTATCCAGAAACTCCTGACGAATCACCGGCGCGGCGGTGTAGTCCGGGAAGTAGCGCTTGTCGTCTTCCAGCACCTTGAGCTTGAACGCGTTCAGGCGCCCGTCGGTGGTGTAGACAAGGCCCGCAAACACCTGGCCGTTGCGCAGCGCGGTGTAGACCAGCCCAGCATCCATTTGCCGCGTATTTTCACGACCGAGATTCATGTCGTAATGCTTGACCATGCCGATCAACCCGTCGGAACGGTTGGCGAATTCGGTGTCCAGCGCTACGACATGACCCTCTTTGGCTTCATCCTTGAGGACCTTGGTCAGGTCGGTCATGGTGTTGACCTGTGGGTACTTGTCCGCAACCTTCTGCGGCAGCGCCAACGCGTAGGTGTTGTTGAATTTCGACGGTGAAAGCCAGACCAGGCCCTTCTTGGCGTCGACTTCTTTCACACGGGCGTAGGTCTGCTCGCTGTCGAGTTTTTCATCGATATGGTTGTAAGCCACCAGCGACACGCCGGTGTATTCCCATAACAGGTCCAACTGGCCGCTTTCCTGAGCGCTGCGCGCCAGGTTACTGCCCAGACCGCCAGTGATCTGTACGTCGTAGTTCTTGGTACGCAGGTATTGCGCGGTCAGTTCAGCCAGCAGCGTCTGCTCGGTGAACACGCGTGCGCCGACGCGCAGCAACGGCTTGTCCGCCGCCTGGGCCAATGCCGGGAACAGCAGGGCAAAGCCTAAAAACAAACATAACTTCTTCATGGTATTTCCTTCGCTCAGCGAGTCAGGCCGCGTTCAAGCCACAGGCGACTGGCGAGAATCACCAGACCATCGAGCAGCAACGCCAGCAGAGCGGTACAGGCAGCGCCCAGCACCAGTTGCGGCTGATTGTTCAAGGCGATGCCGGGGAAGATCAGGCTGCCGAGGCTGTTGGCACCGATGAGAAAAGCCAGCGGCGCAGTACCAACGTTGATCGCCAGCGCAACCCGCACACCACCGACGATGATTGGCACCGCGTTGGGCAATTCGACACGCCACAGCACCTGACGCGGCGTCATGCCGATGCCGACGGCAGCTTCCTTCAGAGAACCCTGCACATTCTTCAAGCCTTCGTAGGTGTTGCGCACGATGGGCAACAGCGAGGCGAGGAACAGCGCGAAGATGGCCGGACCACTGCCGATCCCGAGAATCCCGAGAGCGATGGCCAGAACGGCGAGAGGTGGGACGGTGTTGCCGATGTTGAAGATCTGCATGAAGCGTTCAGCGCGGCCAACCATGCCGGGGCGGCTGAGGGCGATACCTGCCGGGATGCCGACCACCAAAGCCGCGAGCATTGAAAACAGAACCAGAATCAGGTGAGCCTGAAGATAGAACAGCAGGTCATCCTGGTATTGCTTGATAGTACTGATGCCGATCCAGTGGACCAGCAGGGCCAGGAGCGCAATAACAACCGCGCCTCCCAATAGCCCCTTGCCATAGCGATTTGCCACGGGCGGACTCCTTATTTCAGTCGGCGAACGCGTTGACTTGGACGACCGTGAGGACGCCAGCAATAACGTTCGCGAAGAGCAGCGGGTGGGTCGCCATAGAGGGTTTGACCTCGGCGATAACACAAGCCATGAGCGCAGCTTCGTCAAGCCAACATGCTGATGATTCAGCCCCTGAAGTTGGCCTCGGTACTGGCCTTGACGGGGGAGTGGACGTCTCGACGGCCTGAAAGGTTCCCCTGTGAGACATTATCTGGCCACTCCTTATTGACTGAACGGTTCGGTTATTGGCCAGATTTGAGCTATAATCTGCGCCCTTTTTCAATCCCGTCCAGGCGATTTCCCATGACCCAACAGGCCGCCGAAGTCGCGAAACGCCGCACTTTCGCCATTATTTCCCACCCCGACGCCGGTAAAACCACCATCACGGAAAAACTGCTGCTGATGGGCAAGGCCATTTCCGTCGCCGGTACGGTCAAATCGCGCAAGTCCGACCGTCACGCCACATCCGACTGGATGGAGATGGAGAAACAGCGCGGCATCTCCATCACCACGTCCGTCATGCAGTTCCCGTATCGCGATCACATGATCAACCTGCTGGACACCCCGGGCCACGAGGACTTCTCCGAAGACACCTACCGCACCCTGACAGCAGTCGACTCGGCTCTGATGGTTCTGGACGGCGGTAAGGGTGTCGAGCCGCGCACCATCGCCCTGATGGACGTTTGCCGCCTGCGCGACACGCCGATCGTGAGCTTCATCAACAAGCTGGACCGTGACATTCGCGACCCGATCGAACTGCTGGACGAAATCGAAGCCGTCCTCAAGATCAAAGCCGCGCCGATCACCTGGCCGATCGGTTGCTACCGCGACTTCAAGGGTGTGTACCACCTGGCCGACGACTACATCATCGTCTACACCGCTGGCCACGGGCATGAGCGCACCGAAACCAAGATCATCCAGCACCTGGACTCCGACGAAGCCCGCGCCCACCTGGGCGACGAGTACGACCGCTTCGTCGAGCAACTGGAACTGGTGCAGGGTGCCTGCCATGAATTCAACCAGCAGGAGTTCATCGACGGTCAGCTGACCCCGGTGTTCTTCGGTACCGCATTGGGCAACTTCGGTGTCGATCACGTGCTAGATGCCGTGGTCAACTGGGCACCGATGCCGCTGGCCCGTGTCGCCAACGAACGTACGGTGGAGCCGGAAGAAGAGAAATTTAGCGGCTTCGTGTTCAAGATCCAGGCAAACATGGACCCCAAGCACCGCGACCGTATCGCGTTTATGCGCATCTGTTCGGGCCGCTACGACAAGGGCATGAAAATGCGCCATGTACGCTTGGGCAAGGACGTGCGGATCGGCGATGCCCTGACCTTCTTCTCCTCGGAACGCGAGCAGCTTGAAGAGGCCTACGCAGGGGACATCATCGGCCTGCACAACCACGGCACCATCCAGATCGGCGACACCTTCACCGAAGGCGAAGGCCTGGGCTTTACCGGCATCCCGCACTTCGCACCTGAACTGTTCCGCCGCGTGCGCCTGAAGGATCCGCTCAAGTCCAAGCAACTGCGTCAGGGTCTGCAGCAATTGGCCGAAGAAGGCGCCACGCAGGTGTTCTTCCCGCAGCGCAGCAACGACATCATTCTCGGCGCCGTGGGTGTGCTGCAGTTTGACGTGGTCGCCAGCCGCTTGAAGGAGGAGTACAAGGTCGAATGCGCCTACGAGCCAATCACCGTGTGGTCAGCCCGCTGGATCGAATGCGCCGACAAGAAGAAGCTCGAAGAGTTTGAAACCAAGGCGGTGGAAAACCTGGCGCTGGACGGCGGCGGCCACCTCACCTACCTGGCCCCGACCCGCGTAAACCTGGCGCTGATGGAAGAGCGCTGGCCCGACGTGAAATTCCGCGCCACCCGCGAGCATCATTGATCGGCCGCCGCTACGAGCTGCGACCTCTGTAGGAGTGAGCCTGCTCACGAAAGCCATTGTTCAGGTGCCTTGCTTCAGGGTTACTGTAATGGCCTCTTCGCGAGCAAGCTCGCTCCCGCACGTTCTGCGTTTATCAGTGAGTATTGTGTAACGCTCCACACGATCACTGCGCATACCCCTTCAGCTTTTCCTGCATGAAATCCAGAAAACACTGAATCCTCAGCGCCAGCTGCGAGTTGCGGTAGTACACCGCATTGATCGGCTGACGATAGCCGCTGTTGGCGGTTTGCAGGATCCCGACCAATCGCCCGTCACGCAGGTCTTCGTGGGTCATGAAGTCGGACAGACAGGCAATCCCCACCCCTTCCAGCGCCAGATGACGCAAGGTGTCGCCACTGGATGCTGCAACCGCCGGCCTGATCAAAAAACGATCCCCCCCGGCATGGCGTAACGGCCAGCGATTGAGCACCTCTACCTGATTGAAACCCACCAACGTGTGATGCGTCAGGTCTTCGACGGTCTGTGGCGTGCCGTGACGTTCCAGATACGCAGGGCTGGCGACGATATTCAGCAGGCAACTGCCCAACGAACGGGCATGCAGGGTTGAATCCGGCAATGTACCGATGCGGATCGCGATATCGGTGTTCTGTTCCAGCAGGTCGATGAACCAGTCATCGCTGTCCAGCTCCAGCTGGATAGCCGGGTAGCGCTGTCGAAACTCCGCCACGTGCGGCACCACCGAGTGCAGCATGAAGGGCGATGCGGCATTGACACGCAGGCGCCCGGCCGGTGTCTGGCGCGAAGACGTCAGGTGTTCTTCCAGACTTTCCATCTGCTCAAGGATAGCCCGCGCCCGAGTCAGGAAGAACTTGCCCTCTTCGGTCAGGTCCATGCGCCGGGTGGTGCGGTTGATCAGGGTGGTTTCCAGCTTGGCTTCAAGCCGCGACAAGGTGCGGCTGATCCCGGAAGGCGTCTGCCCCATCTTCTCGGCTGCAGCGGAAATGGAACCGCATTCGATGACCGAAACGAACACCTGCAACTCATCGGACCTGGCCTTCACTGTTGTCCCCTGCTCAAAAGTCTGGGGATATTAGCTTTATTTCAAGCAAAGGTGTGAGTGCTGCTGATCGTTTCCACGCGCATGAGTGGACACGATCATTGCCTAGGGGCAGACCTGTGTATGACGATCACTTCAAACGCCAAACACCTTGGCCAGATGCGCTTCGTACCGTTTCACATCACCTTCGATGTTTGGCATCTTCATCACGTCCACCGCCAGAAAGGTCGGCAGGCCGGTCATGCCCAGAAACTGATTGGCCTTGTGAAACGGGAAGTACACGGCATCGACGCCTTTGGCTTCAAAGAAGTCCGATGGATCATCGAAGGCTTGCTGCGGTGCGTTCCAGGTCGCGGAAATCATGTACTGCTTACCGTGCAATAAACCGCCGCTGCCGTATTTCTGCGAGGCATCGGAACGGGTGCGGCCATCGTTGGCGTACAGACTGCCGTGCCCTTCGGTGAACACTTCGTCGATGTACTTCTTCACGGTCCAGGGCGCACCCATCCACCAGCCCGGCATTTGCCAGACGATGACGTCGGCCCACAGAAACTTCTGCACTTCTTCAGCCACGTCGTAGCCACCGTCGATGAAGGTTTCCTTCACGTCGTAACCGGCGCGGTCCATAAACGCCACTCCGGCTTCGTGCAGCGTCGCGTTGTAGCGGCCGTCGGAGTGAGCGAACTGTTTACCGCCATTAAGAAACACTACCTTTTTCATGCAAGACCTCTGGATGTCTCGGCCCTGCCTCATGGTTCGGCTGGGCCAGTCATTAATCGTTAATCGTTGGCAGCAAGAATAAAGACGAAGTGGCGTGTGAATAAGGCAATGATGGGCAAATCACTTTTGCCTGTACATCACGAATGAACGCGTCATTGTTGATTTAGAATGCGCTCACCTTCAACAGAGGACCACCGAGATGAGCGAGCAACACGGCTTCATACTTCACGCCCACACCCGCCCGGAAAAGTCAGCGGAATTCGAAGCGCTATTCAGTTCCTACGTTGCGCAGAGCCGCAGCGAGCCCGGCTGTATCGAGTACCACATGCTGCGCGACCAGGAGGACCCGACGCTGTTCATCTTCTTCGAAATATGGGCCTCGAAAGAGGATCTGGACGTTCATTCCGCGCAACCGCACATGGTGGCGTTCGCCAAGAAACGTATGGACTACCTGGTCAGCGACTTCGAGATTCGCCGCATCGACATGCTCAGCCCTTCATCAGCAAGTGCAGCCCCAGCATCGCCATCCCGATAAAGAATGTTCGCTTGAAGACCACGGCACTGATCCGCGCTCGCAACCACTGCCCGAGCAGCATGCCCAGCAGAGCGGGAATCAGCGCCAGCAACGAAGCGCCCAGCTCAAAGCGCCCAAGCGCGCCGGTCGAGGACAGACCGATGGCCAGCGCCAATGTCGACACCGTGAACGACAGACCCAAGGCCTGCACCAGTTGATGGCGCTCCAACCCCAGCGCTTGCAGATAGGGCACGGCAGGAATCACGAACACGCCCGTCGCCGACGTAACGATACCGGTAATCAAGCCGCACACTGGGCCCAGCCAGCGCTCCGTGCTTGAAGCCACCGTGAACGATGGCAGAAACAGTCCGCTCAGTGCATAGAGCAACAGCGCCCCGCCCAAGGCTCGCGTCATTGAGTGAGCGCTGTTCATGCCGAGCCAGTACGACCCGGCGCAGGTGCCAATGAACACCATCGCCAGCATTGGCCAAAGCCGCCGGATCAACAGCCCCAGGTGCCCACCCGTTGCCAGTTGCCAGAAGTTGGTCACGATGGACGGGACGATCAACAACGCGGCAGCCTGTGTCGGAAACATAGCCAGACCCAGCAGCCCCATTGCGACGGTTGGCAGGCCGAGGCCGATCACGCCCTTGACGGCACCCGCCAGCAGAAAGGTGCCGAATACCAGAGAGATTAGGCCAATACCGAGCGTTTGAGGTATATCGAAGAGTGCGTTCATGACGTCATTCTGGGCCTGACGCGGCCGGGTGAATATCTGGCTTATACTGAGCCAGCCTCAGGCATAGGCAGAGGCTGATCATCTAAAGGTGTTGAGTGCATGCATTTTGACCTTATCGACCTGCGTCTTTTTCAACACGTAATGGAGACTGGCAGCCTCACTGCCGCTGCAACACGCAGCCACCTGTCGTTGGCATCGGCCAGCGCACGCGTTCGGGCAATGGAGGCGTCGTTGCACGCGCCCCTGCTTGAACGGGGCCGACGCGGCGTGACACCGACGCCTGCGGGCAAGGCGCTGGCGCAGCATGCCAGGGTGATCCTGCAACAGGTCGAGCGCATGCAGTTCGACCTGGCTGATTACGCCAAGGGTTTCAAAGGTCAGGTTCGGCTGCTGTGCAACACCTCGACCCTGAGCGAGCACCTGCCGGAACGACTGGCTGATTTTCTGGTGGCGCACCCCAACATCGACGTTGACCTGCAAGAACAGACCAGCCTGCGCATCCTGCATGCGCTGCGTCATGGGACGGCGGACATCGGGATCGTTTCCGACGCCGTTGACGCCAGCGACCTGCAAACCCTTCCCTTTCGTGATGATCCGCTGACCCTGGTCATGCCACTTGATCATCCGTTAAGCGGGCTAAACCGTGTCAGCCTCGCTCAGGCACTGGACGAAGAATTTGTCGGACTGTCGGTCAACAGCGCGTTGGGCATTCATATCGAAGAACAGGCGTTGCATGCCGGTAGACGCTTGCGCATCCGGGTGCGCGCCGAAGGGTTCGACGGCGTGTTGCGTATGGTTGCCCACGGCGCAGGTTTGGGGATCGTGCCGCAAGCAGCCGTGGACCGCGCACCTCGCCCACTGCGCATTGCCGCCGTGCGCCTGAGCGATGCCTGGGCCGACCGTAAACTGCTGCTCTGCGCCGCCGACTTCAATGCCCTGCCCGGTTATGCCAGGGCGTTGCTGGATGCGCTGGGGCAGCAACGCTGATGCTACCGCTTCACATCCAAAGCGGACGCGGAGCGTCCTCAGAGGCGTTGCCACGCTAGAGCGCGGGAACGAGCGGATCTCAAGGACGCCGATCGTGCCCTTGCTCCGCGTGGAGCTCTCGAGGCAGTCCCGAGTGAGGGAACGATCAAGTGCCTTGAGCGATAACTAAAGCGTTCTTGCCTTGCGCTCACGCAGGTAGGCAACCACTTCATCCTGGGTCCCGGCAAACTCGATACGCGAGGCCTTGTGTTCGCGCTGGTAGGCGTACATCGGGTCGTAGTATTCGCCGAGCAGGCCTTCTATCCAGCCGCGGTGCAGTTCGACGCTGCCGCTGCGTCGCTGTTCGTCCAGCGCATCCTGCATGATGGTTTGCAGCCGCTGTAACCGCTCGCCACCCAGGCGTTTGTGGATGTTTTTCAGGCTTTGCAGCAGACGCTCGGCGAACAGGTCGAAACCGGTTTCCACGCCATTAAGGCTGATGAACTCGGCGCACAGGTCGGTCACGTAATCGCGAAGAATACGCTCGACCCGGTTGTCGAAGCTGTCCTCCAGCCACACCATCGAACACTCCTGCATGGTCTGGTGCAGTTCCAGCGGCACGTTACAGCTGCCGACCAGACGGCTTTCGTCTTCCAGCACGAACTGCTCGATACCGGCGGCGCGCTTCTTGAGCAGGTCGATGGCCAAGCGGTTCTCGAAATCGATCTGCGCTGGCTGGCCGGTGGCCCGTTTGCCGAAGCTGGAACCCCGGTGGTTGGCGATGCCTTCCAGATCGAGGCTGTTGGCAAGCTGGGTCAGCACCTCGGTCTTCCCCGTGCCGGTCATCCCGCCGAGCACCACGACATCACAACCGGTCACCGCGTCGTGCAGGGTGTCGAGCAGGAAAGTACGCATCGCCTTGTAGCCGCCGAGGATGCGCGGATAATCGACGCCCGCCTCCTGCAACCAGCGTTGCACCGTTTGCGAACGCAGCCCGCCACGGAAGCAATACAGGTAGCCATTCGGGTTGGCTTTGGCGAACGCCAGCCAGGCCTCGACGCGCTCATCCTTGACCGGCCCGCAGACCAGTTGGTGGCCCAGCTTGATCGCCGCTTCCTGCCCATGCTGCTTGTAGCAGGTGCCGACCTTCTGCCGTTCGATGTCGTTCATCAAAGGCAGGTTGATCACGCCCGGAAACGCGCCCTTGGAAAACTCCACCGGCGCCCGGGCGTCCATCATCGGCACATCGTTGAGAAACAGAGCGCGGTAATCACTGCTGTTGTCGGCCATCAGAACACCTCGACGGCGTGGGTCTGTCGCTCGAGCAATGTACCGATCGGGTTCAGTTGCAGCCTCAGTTCGGCAGCCACGGCCAGAAACTCCGCTTCGCCTTCCGGGGTGACCGCTACCAGCAAGCCTCCACTGGTCTGCGGGTCGCATAACAGGTCGCGCTGGGCGTCACTCAGCGAGGCTATTTTGTCACCGTAGCTTTCGAAGTTGCGCAACGTACCGCCCGGCACGCAGCCTTCGGCGATGTAATGTTCGACACCCGGCAGACGCGGCACGGCAGCGTAATCCAGACGCGCCGTCAGCCCTGCACCATCGGCCATTTCGACCAGATGGCCCAACAGACCGAAACCGGTGACGTCCGTCATCGCCATCACCCCCGCCAGCTTGCCGAAGCGGCTGCCGGGCTTGTTCAGGGTACACATCCAGTCACGCGCCAGACCGACGTCCTGCTCGCGCAGTTTGGCCTTCTTCTCGGCAGTAGTGAGGATGCCGATGCCCAAGGGTTTGGTCAGGTAAAGCGTGCAACCGGCTTGGGCGGTGTCGTTGCGCTTCATGTGTTTCTTTTGTACGACACCGGTCACGGCCAGACCGAAGATCGGCTCCGGCGCGTCAATGGAGTGTCCGCCCGCCAACGGAATACCCGCCGCATCGCAGACCGCACGGCCGCCACGGATCACTTCGCGGGCCACTTCAGGCGGCAGCACATTGACCGGCCAGCCGAGGATGGCGATGGCCATCAGCGGATCGCCGCCCATCGCATAGATGTCGCTGATCGCATTGGTCGCCGCGATGCGGCCGAAATCGAACGGATCGTCGACGATGGGCATGAAAAAGTCGGTGGTCGATACCACACCGCGCTCATCGTCCAGCGCGTAGACAGCGGCATCGTCACGCGAGGCGTTGCCGACCCAAAGGTTCGGGTCCAGGTTCTGCGCGCCGCTGCCGGCCAGGATCACGTCCAGCACCTTGGGGGAAATCTTGCAGCCACACCCAGCTCCATGACTGTACTGGGTCAGGCGGATTGGCTCACTCATCGCGACACTCTCGGTAACGGGGAAACAGGCTGCGGAGTCTAGGGTCTGTTGCGGTTTGAGCGCAAACGACGTCGCCGTTCGGTCATGCCATCAGAACGATGCGCCCGCCGAACTGGCCTTTCTCGCCGCGCCTCTTATAATCGCGCGCTCCAGTACCGAATCCATCGAGGCGTGCCTGCTTGTCCAGAGTCGCTTTGCCTTATCGTTTTTTCCGCCATTGAACCGGAGAACTCCCATGCTCAAGCGTACCCTGGCGCTCGCCGCCGGCCTTGCCCTGTCCTTTTCCGCCCTGACCAGCCACGCGGCGGATGTGCTGCGCGTGTCGGCCATTCCCGACGAAGCACCGACCGAACTGCTGCGCAAGTTCAAGCCGCTGGGTGCCTACCTGGAGCAGCGACTGGGCATGAAAGTCGAGTTCGTTCCGGTCGCTGACTACCCGGCCGTGGTCGAAGCACTGGCGACCGACCGTCTGGACATGGCCTGGCTGGGCGGCTTCACCTTCGTGCAGGTCAACCTCAAGACCGGCAACGCCGTGCCTTTGGTGCAGCGTGAGCAGGACGCTCAGTTCACCAGCAAATTCATCACTTCCGACCCGAACGTGAAGAGCCTGGCCGACCTGAAAGGCAAGACCTTCGCCTTCGGCTCCGTGTCGTCCACGTCCGGCAGCCTGATGCCGCGCTACTTCATGCTCAAGGAAGACATCAAGCCGGAAACCTTCTTTAGCCGTGTGGCCTATTCGGGCGCGCATGACGCCACCGCTGCCTGGGTTCAGGCGGGCAAGGTCGACGCGGGTGTGTTGAATGCCAGCGTGTGGGACAAGCTGGTCGCCAACGGCAAGGTCGACACCAGCAAGGTGCGCGTCTTCGCGACCACGCCAACCTACTTCGATTACAACTGGACCGTGCGCGGCACGCTGGACAAAGGCCTGGCGGCGAAGATCAAGCAGGCATTCCTGGACCTGGACCCGGCCAACCCGGAGCAGAAAGCGATTCTTGATCTGCAGGCCGCCAGCCGCTTCATCGAGACCAAGCCGGAAAACTACAAGGGCATCGAAGAGGCTGCCCGCGCTGCCGACCTGCTGAAATGACGCTGCGCCTGTCAGGGATAGACCTGCGCCACAGCAACGGCACGCTGGCACTGCGCGGCCTGGAATTGAGCATTGCGCAAGGCGAGCGGGTGGCGATCATCGGTCCGTCCGGGGCAGGCAAGACCACGTTGCTCAACCTGCTGGCCAGCGCCCTGCCGCCCAGCGCGGGGCAACTGGAAATACTGGGGAGCAGTCCCTGGCAGCTTTCCAGTCGGCAGCGTCAGCAATTGCGCCGTCGTATTGCGCTGATCCATCAGGCCCCGCCTCTGCCGCCGCGTCAGCGCGTGGTGACGGCTGTGCTGGCTGGCAAGCTCGGTGAGTGGGGATTGGGCAAGTCGTTGCTGAACCTGTTGCATCCACTCGACGTGCCGGGCGCACGCAACGTGCTGACGCGCCTGGACCTGGCGGACAAGCTGTTCGTGCGCTGTCAGCAATTGTCGGGCGGGCAACTGCAACGGGTCGGCATCGCCCGCGCCTTGTATCAGGCACCGGAGGTGATGCTGGCGGACGAGCCGGTGTCGGCGATGGACCCGCGTCTGGCGGACCATACGCTGTCTTTGCTGTGCCAGCATGCCGTTGAGCATGGCGTAACGCTGGTCGCCAGCCTGCATGCGGTGGAGCTGGCCTTGACGCACTTCCCTCGCATCATCGGCGTGCGTGACGGGCAGATTCATTTCGACCTGAGCGCCACTGACGTCAGCCGTGAACACCTTGAGACGCTGTACGCCAACGAACAGTTGAGCACACCGCCCAGCACCGAAGCACCCGCCGCAGCACCCTGGACGCCGCGATGCTGAGTCGCGATCGCCGCGACCCGGCTGCCCTGCCGCGTGTGTTATTGGCGCTGCTGGCCGTCGCACTGCTCTGGCCGGGCATCCGCCTGGCGGAGCTTGATCCCACCGTTTTACTGCAACCGGAAAACGCCCGGACGATGGGCAGCTTTGTGGCCGGTTTTTGGCCGCCCGCCCACGACCCCGAGTTTCTCTCGCTGCTGATCGAGGCCACCCTGCAAACGCTGGCGATTGCCACGGCGGGCATGGCGCTGGCGTTGGTGCTGGCGATACCGGCAGGCCTGTTGGCGAGCTCGGCGCTGTCTCTGTCGGCCGCCTCGCGTGCAGGCCAGCCCGGCTGGCTGGGTCAATGCGTGCGCTGGCCGGTGCGCGGCCTGCTGATCTTCCTGCGCAGCGTCCCGGAGATCGTCTGGGCGCTGCTGTTCGTGCGCGCCGTCGGGTTGGGGCCGACGGCGGGTGTGCTGGCCATCGCCATTACCTACGCAGGCATGCTGGGCAAGGTCTACGCCGAGATCTTCGAGTCCGTCGATCAACGTCCGGCCCATGCCCTGATGCAGGCAGGTGCTGGACGATTCGCAGCGCTGGCCTACGGTATCCTGCCCAATGCCGCTGCCGAACTGACGTCGTACACGGTGTACCGCTGGGAATGCGCGGTGCGCGCGTCGGTGGTGATGGGCTTCGTCGGCGCGGGTGGGCTGGGCCAACAGATCGACCTGTCGATGCGCATGTTCGCCGGGGCCGAAGTGGCGAGCATGCTGCTGACCTTTCTGGTGCTGGTGCTGCTCGCCGATCAGTTGAGCCGTCTGCTGCGCGGGAGGTTCACATGAAACGGGCGGGCAACTGGCTGTTGCTGATCGCGATTGTTGCGGCGGTGATTGGCTCTTTCGTTTATCTGGGCATGGACCTTTTCAGCCTGAGCAGCCAGGACAGCCTGACGCAAATGGGCCGCTACGCCTTGCGCTTCATGAGCCCGGACTTGAGCGCCGATCACTTGCAGGCCATCGGCAAGGGCGCGCTGGAAACCCTGGCGATGTCGGCGCTCGGCACGCTGCTGTCGGTGATCGGCGGGTTATTGCTCGCCCTGCCTGCTGCCGGTCGCCTGGGCTGGCCGCTGCGCAGCCTGAGCCGTCTGCTGCTCAATGCGCTACGGGCCATTCCGGAGTTGGTATGGGCAGTGCTGATGGTGTTGGCCGCCGGACTTGGACCGAACGCCGGCACGCTGGCGCTGGCGTTGCACACCACGGGCGTGTTGGGTCGGTTGTTTGCCGAAGCACTGGAAAACACGCCTCCTGAACCTGCTGCTGCGATTCGTCTGCAAGGTGGCAGCGCGTGGCAAGCGTTCTACTACGGCACGCTGCCCAACCTTTGGCCGCAGCTGCTGGCGTACACCCTGTATCGCTGGGAGAACAACATTCGCATGGCGAGCATTCTTGGGTTCGTTGGCGCGGGCGGTCTGGGACAGATGCTGTATGTCAGCCTCAGCCTGTTCCAGGAAGCCCAAGCGAGCACCGTCATCCTTGCGATGCTGGTGCTGGTGTTTGCGGTGGATGCACTAAGCAGCTGGAGCCGTCAGCGGTGGGTGCGTGGCTGATCACCAGAGATACGCGGAACCTACTGAAGAAACGCAATTTTGTGGGAGCGGACTTGTCCGCGAAAGGTCGGTACATCCGACGCAGATGCAGCGGCTGCAATTCTGGATTCGCGGACAAACCCGCTCCCACCAAGTTTGCTGCGAGACAGCGCTAGCTGGGGCCTCCAACAATCAAGTGATCGCGGGTAGCAGGCGCTGTGTCGGATGCGCAGACACAATCACCTGCTCGCCGCGAGCCCTCTGGACTCAATACCCCAACGACAACCCTGTGTTACGACGCGGGTCATTGGCACCGTAGAAACGGTTGTTGCCGACCGGTTTGCCGTCCAGCGACGGTGCGCCCACCAGAATCGCCGCCACATGGTTCATGGGCTGCGGACCTGCAAACTTGTGGCCCCAGCTTTCGAGGATCTTCAACGTGTCCGGGCTGACCGCGAAGGTGTCCAGATTGGTCGTGTCCGGCTGCCACTGTTGGTGGAAACGAGGTGCATCGACCGCTTCCTGAATGTTCATGCCGTAGTCGATGACGTTGAGCATGGTCAGCAGGGTTGCGGTGATGATGCGGCTGCCGCCTGGCGTGCCGACGACCATCACGGTTTTGCCGTCCTTGGTGACGATGGTCGGGCTCATCGACGACAGCGGCGTCTTGCCCGGCGCGATGGCATTCGCTTCGCCCTGCACCAGACCGTACATGTTCGGCACGCCGGGTTTGACCGTGAAATCGTCCATCTCGTCGTTAAGGATGACGCCGGTCTTGCTGGCCATGACGCCAGCACCGAACCAGTTGTTCAAGGTGTAAGTCACCGACACCGCATTGCCCCATTTGTCGACAATCGAGTAATGCGTGGTGTTGCTGCCTTCATGCGGCGCAACGCCTGGTTTGATTTTGTTCGAATCACCGGCTTTATGCGGATCAATGGCCGCACGCAGTTTGTCGGCGTAGGCAGGGTCCAGCAAATGTTCGGTGGGGTTCTTGACGAAATCCGGGTCGCCCAGATAGCTGTTGCGGTCCACATAGGCGTGGCGCATGGCTTCGATCTGATAGTGCGTGCCCTGCGCCGAGCGGAAGCCCAGCTCTTTCATCGGGTAGCCTTGCAGGATGTTCAGGATCTGGCAGATGACCACCCCGCCGGAGCTCGGTGGCGGTGCCGACACCACGTGGTAGCCACGGTAGTCGCACTCGATGGGGGTCAGTTCGCGCGTCTTGTAATGGTCGAGGTCGGCTTGGGTGATGATGCCCTTGCCCGCCTGACTGGAATCGACCAGCGCCTTGGCGACCCAGCCTTTGTAGAAACCGTCGCTGCCCTTTTCGGACACTTCACGCAGGGTTTTGGCCAGGTCTTTCTGCACCAGCTTCTGGCCAACCTGCATCGGCTGGCCCTTGTCGAGGAAGATCGAACCGGAATCGGCCATGTCCGCCTTGAACACGTCGGTTGCGGTGTGCAGCATGTCGATGTCGCCCTGGCGCAGGGTGAACCCGTCTTCCGCCAGTTTGATGGCCGGAGCGATCACGTCTTCGCGCTTGCGGGTGCCGTATTTGCTCAGCGCCAGCTCCATGCCGGACACGGTGCCGGGCACGCCGACGGCCAAATGGCCCTTGGCGCTCAGGTCGGGAATGACATTGCCATCCTTGTCCAGGTACATGTTGGCCGTGGCGGCCAGCGGCGCCTTTTCGCGGAAGTCGATGAAGGTCTTGCGGCCATCGGCCAGCTGGACGGTCATGAAACCGCCGCCGCCCAGGTTACCGGCTGCGGGGTATACCACCGCCAACGCGTAACCGACTGCAACCGCAGCATCAACGGCATTGCCGCCATCCTTGAGCACATCGACACCCACGTGCGTGGCCAGATGCTGGGCCGTCACGACCATGCCGTTTTCGGCGGCAACCGGGGCTTGTGATGCAGCGAATGTGGGGGAATACACAACAATCAGTGCCGTCGCAATCAGCGATCTGGCGAGGGGTTCGAACTTCATGAGCAGTCTCTTCTTCCTGAATCCGGGACGTTTGACAGCCACTGCCCATGTGAAGGGCCCTGGCGCTGCACCACCTCCCCAAGGCGTACCTGCGTCCTTGCGGTGGTCGAACCTGATCAAAGTAGCGGGTCCTGACGCGTTTACCTAGCGCAAAAGACCAAACGCACGCCAAAGCGCCTTGCGCGGGAACGTGCGTTGGCCTGCGCTGACCTCACCCCTTTCTGCGATACCCCTCAATGATCGCCGAGAAGTCTTTGCCACCCTCGCCACGCAAGCTCATGGCCTCATACAACTGGTGCGCAACCGCCCCCAGAATCACCGGCTGATGGACCGACCTCGCCGCCTCGGTCGCAAGCCCCAAATCCTTGAGCATCAGTTCGGCACCGAACCCGCCGGTATAACCGCGCGATGCCGGAGCGGTTTCGACCACGCCGGGCCACGGGTTGTAGGCTTCCGAGCTCCAGCAGCGGCCGGTCGAGGTGTTGATGATATTGGCTAAGACCTGCGTGTCGATACCCAGCGCATTGCCCAACGCCATCGATTCCGACACGCCGATCATCGAGATCGCCAACAGCATGTTATTGCAGATTTTGGCGATCTGCCCGGTGCCGACGTCACCGCAATGCACGATGTTGCGGCCCATCTGCTCCAATACTGGCTTGAGCGTTGCGAAATGTTCAGGTGAACCGCCGACCATGAACGTCAGGGTGCCCGCCTGCGCGCCGCCCGTACCGCCGGATACCGGCGCGTCGCCCAGCACCACGCCTTGCTGCGCAGCGACAGCGGCGATGTCACGGATGGTCTGCGGATCAATGGTGCTGCAATCCACTGCAGGCGTGCCCGGTGCGATGCCTTTCAGCACGCCGTCGTCATTCAGGTACACGCTGCGCACGTGGGCTGCGGCAGGCAGCATGGTGATGACCAGCTCACTGCCCTCAGCCGCTTGCCTAGGTGAATCGCTGATGTGCGCACCCAGTTCGGCAAATTCCGCCAGCACGGTTTTGTTCAGATCAAACAGCTGCAACGAGTGCCCGGCGTTGATCAGGTTGCGGGCCATCGGTGCGCCCATGTTGCCCAGACCGATGAATGCGATATTCATTGTTATTCTCCTTCGCGGGACTGCTTCAGGCTCAGCGCAGATTAATGGTGGTGTTGACGCCGTCGTTCATGCTGTCGTCATCGAACCAGCGGCTGGTGACGGTCTTGGTCTGAGTGTAGAACTGCACCACTTGTTTGCCGTATGGCCCCAGGTCGCCCAGCTTGGACCCCCTTGATCCGGTGAAGCTGAAAAACGGCACCGGCACCGGAATCGGAATATTGATACCCACCTGACCGACGTCGATTTCACTCTGGAACTTGCGCGCCGCCGCGCCGCTTTGGGTGAACAGGCCGGTGCCGTTGCCGAACGGGTTAGCGTTCACCAGCGCGATGGCCTCATCCAGCGTATTCACTTCGATCACCACCAGCACTGGGCCGAAGATTTCCTGGGTGTAAATCTGCATGTCGGTGGTGACGCCGGAAAACAGCGTCGGCCCGATGAAATTGCCACCCTCATAGCCCGGCACCGAAACGTCCCGGCCGTCCAGTTCCAGCGTCGCGCCTTCACGCACGCCGCTTTCGATCAGGTCGACGATGCGCTGTCGGGCGCGTCGGGAAATCACCGGACCGATGTCAGTGTCAGGCTCATGACCGGCATTGACCTTAAGCTTCTGCGCCAGCGCCTTGAGGTCCGGCAGCCATTGCTTCGAGGCGCCAACCAGCACCACCACCGAAGTTGCCATGCAGCGCTGACCGGCCGCCCCAAAGCCTGCGCCCACCAGCGCATTGAGGGTCTGCTCGCGGTTGGCGTCAGGCAGCACGACCGCGTGGTTCTTGGCGCCCATCATGGCCTGCACGCGCTTGCCGTGCCGCCCCGCCAAGTCATACACATGGGTGCCGACCGCCGTCGAGCCGACGAAGGAAATGGCTTTGATGTCCGGATGCGTGCAGATGGCGTCAACGACCTCCTTGCCGCCATGCACGACATTGAGCACCCCGGCCGGAATGCCCGCCTCGACCGCCAGTTCCACGAGCAGCAGGGTCGACAGCGGATCCTGCTCGGAAGGCTTGAGTACAAAAGTATTGCCGCAGGCGATGGCCATCGGGAACATCCACAGCGGGATCATCGCCGGGAAGTTGAACGGGGTGATGCCAGCGCAAACACCGATGGGCTGGCGCAGCGTGTAGGTATCGACGCCACTGGCCACATTCTCGGCAAACTCGCCCATCTGCAATGTGCCGATCGAACAGGCATGCTCGACCACTTCCAGGCCACGAAAGATATCGCCCTCAGCATCGGCTACGGTCTTGCCCTGCTCGGCACTGAGCACCGCCGCGATGCGTTTGGAATGCTCGCGGATCAACGCCTGCAACTTGAGCATGATCCGCATGCGGGCGCCGATTGGCGTGTCTCGCCAGGTGCGATACGCCTTGTGCGCGGCAGCCACGGCCGCGTTCACTTCGCTCGGCGTGGCGAACGGCACTTGAGCCAATACTTCCTGCGTCGCCGGATTGACGATGTCCTGCCACTCGCTACTTTGCGAATCGACCCATTCACCGTCGATGAGCAGTTTCACGCGAGCCACGGCCGTATTGTTCTTGTTCAGTGAGGCATTCATTTTCAACCGTTCTCCCTTCAGGCAAACCGGACTCGCCGGGCACTCGATGTGCGGCTGTCACGGCCTCCCTGACAGCGTTGTTGTCGGATGGTCAGAGGGCGTGCTTTGGAGTATAGATGTGCAAACTTCTAACAAGAACGCACATAAAAGCAGGCTCAACATGCAAAAAAACATCACATCCCTGGGGCTGTTGAACTGGGATGACCTGAAGTTTTTCCTTGAAGTGGCACGCACCCGAAAAGTCAGCAGCGCTGCAAAACGTCTCGCGGTGGACTACACCACCGTGTCGCGACGCATCACCTCGCTGGAAAACTCGCTGGGCACGCTGCTGTTCGAAAAGTCCCGCAACAACGGCTTCATCATGACCGCCGAAGGGCAGCGCCTGCTGGGCTATGCCGAGTCCATCGAAAGCACGCTGCACCTGGCCTGCGAACAGGTTTCCGGCTCCAGCGTGGCGCTGTCCGGGCACATCCGCATGGGCTGCACCGAAGGCTTCGGCAGCTTTTTCATCACCCCGCAACTGAGCCACTTCCTCGACGCCTACCCCAACATCTCGGTCGACATCCTGCCGCTGCCGCATTTCATCAGCCTGTCCAAACGCGAAGCCGACATCGTCATCGCCCTGGAACGCCCGGAACACGGCCCATATGTGTGCTGCAAACTCTGCGATTACAGCCTGCGCCTGTACGCCACCCAGGACTATCTGGACAACCACCCGCCGATCCAGCGCAAGGAAGACCTGAGCCAGCATCCGTTCATCAGCTACGTTGACGACCTGGCCTTCAGCTCCGAACTGCTCTACCTCAGCAACCTGCTCCCCAACGCCCAGGCGCAACTGCGCAGCACCAGCGTCATCGCCCAATACACCGCCGCCCTGCAAGGCCGCGCACTGGCAATTCTGCCGTGCTTTCTGGCGTCACAGGATCCGCGGCTGGTGCCGGTGCTGGTGGAGGAAGTGGAGATTGTTCGGCAGTTCTGGATGTACTGCCGCGAGGATCTGAGGAAGCTCAAGCGGATTACGGTGTTGTGGGATTACATTCGGGAAGTGACGGAGTTGAATCAGGGGTTGCTGCTGGGGGAAACCCGTGCCGTCCGCTTCCTTCAGTGACAGATTTTCAAGGAGTCAGGTAGCTGCATCGTAACGAGGTGAGCAGGCGTTGGCTAACGGTTTGTGACACTGGTTGGTACAGGACTTGTAACACCTGAAAGCACTTTGATTGGTTTAAACCATGCAGCGATGACATGCGGGTTATGCCAGAGCAACTCGATTAGCTCCCCCCAACGATCCCTGCGACAGGTCCACCTCTGAGGAAGCCAAACCTGGAAACTGATGTCATTCCGAAATCACTAACAAGCTGTTAGTCTTCGGTAGGGTGGCGAGGTAAGCAATTATTCATCGCTAAGCGCATTGCACGCCATGCCCCATGCTCAGCTCCCTACTCCTAAATTCGGGGGCTAGGCTAGCATTACGCCGATGAACGTCTGCCCGGACGCAGTACGACAGAAGCATCTGACATAATTTTATGTAGGCTATGAAGAAAGGGACACAGGGATGAATTATCTACAAAGCATAGCGTATTGGTCTGATGACAAATGGCGTGAATTTGGTCTGGAATTTCTTCAGCAGGCTGGATGGGATCGTGATTGGGTATCTGATTTTGATGTATTCAGCATTGAGGGAAAAAGGTTTCTCGTAAGTTTCAGGCACAACATTAAAAGTGGTCCCATTGGCACTGGTATTGAAAAAGATTTAGTTTCGCGCATGCGACGTGCCGATGCAGAGGGATTTATTGGTTTTTATTCCGGGGATTTTACGACCAGCCTGCAGGAGCGCATCAAGGTTTTGAGCAGCCACGCAGTGTTAGTGAGCGGCGTCCAAATATCAGTACTGCTGCCATATTCCAGCTCTTGCTTTATTGATCGATTCTTTGGTGATAGAGACCCTGACTGGAAGTGGAGTTGGAATTACTACTTCAATAAATCGACCAAAGCGGACTATAAACCACTTCATTGTATGTGTGGATGTAAGAAGGACACACTGGAAGGCCCTCATACAATAGGCAGATCAGCTGCTTTTGTCCATCTTGCGCAAGGCAAACTGTATTTCATATATGGATTCAAGGATTGTATATTCAAAGTTTGCGAAGACAACACTTCGTGCGGCTGGCTTGAAATCAATCAAATATTGCACCCTGATCAGTTCAACTCCTGGAATGCTCAACTCCAGAACTACCTAGTTGACAATCCAAGTCTTGATTTGAGTGAGTATCATAACCACAAGCGACTCTTCACTTCGAGAATATTGCAGCGTATGCGATCTGTCAATGCTGGCTTCTTCCTACAAGCTGAGGAATTTTGATGAATATCTTCAGCCAACTTAGTTCTCACCAATGGGAATATTTCGCGAACTACTACTTAAGCAGTCAAGGGTACACAGTATTAGAGCACCCATCAGTGGGCCCAGATCAAGGAAAAGATCTGATCGCTCAATTAGATAATGTAACGTACTTAGTTAGTTGCAAGCATTTCTCCCGATCCCAGCGACCGGTTTATGCTGGAGACGAGTGTTCAATCCTTGACAGATTAACACAGCATGGAGCTCAGAAATTTATTGGCTTTTATTCAACATCTGGAAGCGAGTCTCTTTCTGAAAGCTTGGAGGTGGATGGAGTCGAATATATTATTTTTGACGGACTATCTATTTTTGAAAACATGGTGGACGTGTCATTCTCCGTACATCAAAGCTTGTTCAGAAAGACTATAAAAACCAAGACTTTTGGCCAAGAATATCGCCCGCTATTGTGTCACTGCGGTTGTGGCAGCGACCTTCTCAGCTTTGAGAACGCTTTGGTCTCTGGTGTTTATCTAATGATTGAAGAACAAGGAATCAGTATTCAATGGCGCCTCATCGAACACATTAGTTATTCACCCAATATAATATCAACAATTACTAATATTGAGAGCTGCTTTTCACTTCGCGGACTAAACGTACTCATAGACGAGCATGAGCGGATCTTAGAAGGCGCCTCTGAAGTCTCGCCGGTATTTGATGAGATGTACTCTGCATTTCTCGAAGTTGTTCATCAAATGATTTATCCTGTCGACTGACATTCTGAACGGATCGGCAACATGGGGCGATCCGTTAACCTTTTGTCTGGGCGTGCCGGGGAGTAACAAATGAATGTAGCAAAAGACAGATGCCGCCTGGAACAGGGAGTTGACGTGCTACACTTCTTACTGGCCCCTACCCCAGTACCTACAGCGTGCTCGATGGCCTAACTGTGATACCGGGGATTGCTACAAGGCTATTCGTAAGTGATCCATGATCCCCACATTCCAAGCCCGCATTTGATCCCCGATGCTTCGCTCCCGATCTCTTTCTGGAGCCAGCCCCGCCATGATGCGACCCGACGCCAAAGTCGAAAAAGTGTACCTCTACCCCAAGCCGGTGGACTTTCGAAAATCCATCGACGGCCTAGCCGCATTGGTCGAACTGGATATAAAAGTGGCCGTGTTCGATCCGGTGCTTTTCGTCTTTCTCAACAAGTCCCGCAACCGCGTGAAGATCTTGTACTGGGAGCGCAACGGCTTCTGTCTTTGGCTCAAGCGCTTGGAATCCGAGCGCTTCAAAACGTCGCCCGATGCCACGGACGAGGCGATTATCCTCAGCGTCCAGGAGCTGAACTGGCTGCTCGACGGTTTTGATCTCTGGCGCAACCGTCCTCATCAAGTTTTGACGCCGCGCTACGTGGCGTGACTCGGTATAATCCGGGCCATGATTTCTCTACCCGACGACCTTCCTGATGATCCTGTTTTGCTCAAGCAATTGCTGCTTGAGGCACTCAGCCGCCAGGAAGAATCGGCGCAAGCTTATCAGACCCACATTGTCGACCTGAAAGAACAGATCAAGCTGTTGCGCGACCGTCTATTTGGGCGCAAGTCCGAGCAAACCGTTGAGCCCAACACGCCGCAATTGGCCTTGTTCAACGAGCCTGAAAGCGAACCCATGCCGCTAGTTGGCGACGCTGATGAAGAAGTCGTTGCACCGACACCTCGCCGTGGCAAACGCAAGCCGTTGTCGGCTGAGCTGCCGCGTATCGAAGTTATCCATGAACTGCCCGAACACGAGCTGACCTGTGCCTGTGGTTGCCGCAAACATGCCATTGGCGAGGAAACCAGCGAGCAACTGGATATCGTGCCGATGCAGATCCGCGTCATCAAACATATCCGCAAGATCTACGCTTGCCGAGGCTGCGAAACTGCACCGGTCACCGTCGACAAACCGGCCCGGTTGATCGAAAAAAGCATGGCCAGCCCCAGCGTGTTGGCGATGTTGCTGACCACCAAATATGTTGATGGCTTGCCGTTGCACCGGTTTGAAACGGTGCTAAGCCGACATGGCATTGATATTCCGCGCCAGACTCTCGCGCGCTGGATCATCCAGTGCAGCGAGCACTTTCAGCCACTGTTGAATTTGATGCGCGACCGATTACTGGAAAGTCCGGTGATCCATTGCGATGAAACCCGCGTCCAGGTGTTGAAAGAGCCGGATCGAGACCCGACCAGTCAATCCTGGATGTGGGTGCAAACCAGTGGTCCGCCGGATCGAAAAGTCGTGCTATTTGATTACACGTCCAGCCGTGCGCAGGAGGTGCCGTTGCGTTTGCTGGAAAGTTATCGTGGCTATGTCATGACCGATGATTACGCTGGCTATAACGCCTTGGCGTTGCAGCCGGGCGTGGAACGCTTGGCGTGCATGGCCCATGCACGACGTAAGTTCGTGGACGCGCAAAAAGTGCAACCCAAGGGCAAGACGGGACGTGCGGATATCGCGCTGACGATGATTAACAAACTGTATGGAATCGAGCGTGAACTCAAGGTAGCCAGTGATGAACAGAGGTTTATCGCCCGCCAGGAAAAGAGCCTGCCGATCTTGGGTCAGCTGAAAGTCTGGCTGGA
>NZ_RBTP01000017.1 GCF_003702045.1 Pseudomonas viridiflava | reverse complement strand
GAGGTTCATGGAGCGGTTACAGTAATCTTACGCTGACTGAGCTATTGGTATTGTCCGATTTGGATGTTTACGCGTTCTTCGATACTGAGTTCGGTATAAGACATCACCGCCCTACCTGAGGTAAAGGTGTTGCACTCAGTTTTTGCTGCCGCCACTGATAAAACCTAACTTTATTAGGATGGCAACAATGAAACCAGCGTCAAGCCATCCTAATAACAAATTTCAAACACCTCAAACTTGCCCTAACAATGAAATATTTAAAGAAAATTTAAAAAATGCCGATACAGCTATTCTATAGCTATCCCTAGCCAAGGATCGCATTTAACGCAGCAAGGAGCTCAATGTGTCAGCAAACAATCTAACCTTTAGAGATGAACTAAAAATAATGGTAAAGCGCCTCATAACTCACTGGCAAGTTTTCAGTGTTTTTCTAGGTGGACTCGGAACACTAATAGGCTTTTACACGATTTACAAATACACTCAAACAATTGGCCGACCTGATCTGATAGCAGCAATATTCGATGCCAAATCAGCATTATTTTTTTGGCTAATCATAATAACTATTGTAGTCAGCGCATATTTACTAATACTGATAACAACAACCGGAATTTTTGGCCTCACAGCTTCGTTTCTAGATGACAACCACTCGACAAGAGCACGACTGACTTTAATTCTTGCATTGCCAATAGCTTTAGGCATCACCGCACTAATATGGTCTGTATATAAAACGCCTTACCACAACGAAATAACCATCGGACTATCGCTTATAATTTTTTCGATTGTAAACACAGCTTTACTTCATATGAGCTCAACGTTTCGAAATGCTATTAACCGATGGGTTGCATCCAGCGCCTCATCGAATCCAAACAGCAAATTCGTGCGATTTACAGCATTATTTATATTAAACATTCTCATACTTGGCACAATAGTGTCCGCGGTTTTTCCAGCATTACTGATTGTGAAGGCTTATTCCGGGGAAGACACCCCTGAGGCGGCCAATGACCTGATGATAGCCTCCATAGTGTCAGCCTGCGCCATGCTTATACCAGTAATCGCATTCTATCTAACAAATGCGAACTTATTCGTTCGTACCACTTCATTACTAACGACTCTACTAATCGCGCTTTTTATATCTATCGCCATATCACCCGGAGGTTCCTCTTATATCGTTTACCAAGCGGCCTATCTTATGAGTGCACGAGAACAATCGGCATCCTATTTTTTGCTGACTGAAAACTATACGAAAGAAAATTTTGACGAGAAGACTTGGGGCACTGTAGTTATTCAAGACAAAAAGCCAGTCATTGAGGCGTTCCCCCTTTTCTCTTTTGGCGACACCTTGCTTCTTTGTCCCGAAAAATTTTTAAAGACTGAACGTAAGGATTGGCCTAGCAAGTCGCCATATTGCGCTGTCATTAAAAATAGTAAAGCTCAAAGACTGCCAAAAAACAATGAAACCACAAAAATGAGTCCTTTATCAAAAAATCAAGCAGCCGAACAATGAATCAAGCAATTATACATCAACAGAAATTTTAGCTTAAGCTTATATGCAAATGCAATTTCCTTACTTCATTCTTAATTCCACATACAGTTTATAGAGCGCGTGTAATTCGGAGACAAGTTATCTGATTAAATTTAGTCCGCATACTCTGTAGTTCAGACATGAAAGGCCGGCTTGCACCGGCCTTTCTACTACCAAACATAAGCGCGGGCTAAGCCGGCCATTAGGATTAGTGGTTGCGCAAGGTATTGAGTAACACTGTCGGCGTCACAGGTTTACAACTGCTCGCAACACGCACAACCCTCAGCACGCAGTATTCGGAGTACAGGTACCAATTTCTGTACAGCACGATGATCGCCACATTTTCTAACGTCCAATACACCGCCCGTCACTCTCCCCTAAAGCTCCAACCCCACCCCGTCGATACCCTCTGAACAAACACAATCATGGACCGATGAACATGCTTATCTCCCTAAGCCCCACCGCCATTCCCTCTGTCGTCGCCAAGCTCACCCCTTCTGACGTAAAGCTCACGCCACAGCCCATGAGCGACGCCGCGAGGGAGGCGTTGTTGAATGCCAAGCCAATCGTCGTTACTCCTCCCGTCGTATTGCCCCCGACCACCACGGGGCCCATTGAGGTGATCGATACGGTTATCGGCCCTGATCAGTCGCCGGAGTTTCCGCGATTGGCGGCATTGTCCAATAGCCTCAAGGAGCAGATGAAAGGCTCGTTCGAGGACTTCAAGTCTGCGTTGTCGTACTTGTACCCGGATCTGGCCGACAAGAAGTTTGGCTTCACGGTGCAAGAAGATGGCAGCTTGAAAGCGATCAACAGTGCCGGGCAGTTGAGCGATGCCGACATGGAGCGCTTGAACACGCTGCTCAATAGCGCCAGCGAGCTGAAGTCCGTGGCCGTGGCGTATCGCGATTCGGCCATTGATATGGTGAATGCGGATTCCGCGTTTACGGGCAGCTACCTCGGTCAGTACAACCTGACCAAGGAGAACTTTGCCAACACGCTGGACTTGGGAGCGCTGTTGATCCCCAAGACCTCCACCCCGTCCAAGGAGCAGTTTGACGGGATGTTCTTCAATCAAATGGCTGCCAAGGCCGAGCGGGCGACGCCGGAAGTTTTGATAGCGAGAGGCGAAGCCCGTTCGAAGGGTTTTGCTGCCTCTGCCTAATGATTGATCAGGGCTTCTGGCGAAGGTAGTAGTGATCAAATTCGTCGCTTCAACAAGCTGGAAGCCGTGGCGGATGTAAAAGCGGTTTGAGTCGCTTTTCTTGAGGGCGCCGACTCGAACCGCTGTGGCGCTGGCATCAGCCTCGCTCAGTATCTGACGAAGCACTGTCGAGTCGATGCCCTGCCCACTCCTCCCGCGTCATCTCCCAAATCTCCTCCGGGAACCTGCCGCTCACATAGTCGCTTTCTCCCGTCGACACCAATCGCATGCCTTCCTTGAGCGAAACCCGCCGCGATCCTTCGTTCGGCGCGGCCTTGGGGACTTGCATCAGCGGTTGGCCCAACGTTTCAAACCAGAACGCGTTGATCACCACGCAGGCCTCCTGCATGTAGCCGTTGCCTTGCCAGTCCGGGTGCAGCCAGAAACCGCGGTTGTTGCCTGGGGTGGTCATGAGACTGATGCTGCCGATGATCTGATGCGGCGCGGTGTGCAGGCGAATCATCCAGTGCCACTGGGTGCCTTGCTCGGTGGCTGGCAGGGCGACGTCCTGGATGTAACGCAGCGCGCCGTCGGCGGGATAAGGCCAAGGCACACGATTGTTCAAAAAACGTACGATTTCCCAGTGTGGGAAAAGCTGCTGCATGGCGGGAGCATCGGCCAGCTCAAGCGGGGTGAGCAGCAGGCGCTCGGTCTGCAGGGTTGGGGTCATGACGAGGTCCTTATCGTGTAGCCGGATCTAAAGGATGAACGGTCCTTATGGAGGCGATTTTAGGTCGAACTGCTCAACGCGGATCAGGGTCTACCCAGCATCTTTAACATTCGGTATTGATTAACTGTGTCCAGAATTATCACAGACGAGACGCCCGAGCACGTCGTCGATGAGCAGCAAGTCAAATTGTTCGGTTCTCCCAAGGAACGGCTGGATTTTTACAGGCGCGAGATTCATTACGAAACGACCAACCTGTCCAATCGCACCAACGCCTACTTGTCGGCGCAGTCGTTTCTGGTGATCGCCTACGCCTCGTCAATGGCGAACATGAACCCTGACTGGGGGGTGATGTTTACCTTGGTGGTGCCTGCGATGCTGGCGTTGTTGGGGCTGTTTTGCACGATCGCCGCGTGGCCCGGCATCCGGGCGGCGTGCGACATCATCATGCATTGGCATAGCAAGCAGGCGGGGTTGCTGCGCAGCGAGCCGGTCATCGGGCTGACCTATGACGACTCGCCGCTGTTCAGCGACTGGGAGTCCAGCGAGACAGGGCCGAAGAAATCACTGCTGTTTTCCAAGCGCACGCCTTGGCTGTTCAGTTTTTTCTGGCTGTTTCTGGGCAGTTTTGCCGTGTTCGTCCAGTTGCTTGCGCTGGATAACTGATTGCGGTTTCAAGGCACCAGAATGATCTTGTCGCCCCTGCCCTCGTTGACCTCGGCATAACGCGCTGCGCCTTCGCTCAACGGGGATTGGACCAGATCCACCGGTAGCGCCAAGTGCCCTTGGTCGAAGAACTGGCCGAACTGATCGAGCATGGTGGCGCAGGTCGCGCAGTCGTAGAGCAGCGAGTTGATACCCACAACTGATCCCCCTTTGCGGTACAGCGCCAGCGCGGGCAACTGAACATGGCCGTCGACGGGCGCGGCAATGATCGCGATGCGTCCGAACGGTGCAAGCGCAGGCACGGCGGCTGGCAGCCAGAAGCCGGTGGTGTCGAAGATCACCTCGGCGCCCGCTTCAAATGTTTCCTTTACCTGATCGGAAAGCCGCTCGGGTGTGTCGAGCAAAATGCCGTCGAAGCCCTGGCCCTGGAGCGCTTGAAGGTGCTCCGGGCGGCGCACGGCCACCAGCACGTGGGCACCCAGAATCTTGCCCAACGCCATCGCCGCGCTACCCACTGCGCCATTGGCACCGATGACCAGCAAACGCGTTTCGCGCTTCACAAGGCTGCGCTGCAAGGCGTCCCACGCCGTGGTGTAAGGCACGCCGAGGCTCGCCGCCTGTACGAAGCTCAACGCGTGAGGTTTGAGGGCAACGCCTGCGGCCGGCAAGGTGATGTACTCGGCATGCGAGCCATCGCGAAAGAAGCCTGGCTCGCGGCCTGTGCCCCAGACTTCCTGACCGATCAGCGTTTGCGGGCCTCCAGTGACCACGCCAGCAAAGTCGCGACCTGGGATGCGCGGCAGTGTGGTGTAGGGAAAACGGCCCAGCACGTTCTTCACATCGCTGGGGTTGAGGCCGGCGGCTTTCACCTGGATCAGTACTTCGCCGTCCGCAGGCTTAGGGGTTGGCAGTTCGACGTATTCCAGTGCGGCGAGATCGCCGGTTCGGGAGAATTGCAGGGCGTTCATGGGGTGGCCTTTTTAGAGAGAGAAAGACTGAAGTTCAGGAAATCCAGGAAGCCAGCAGGTGCTTGCCCACCGGCCATGCCTGTTCCCCCAGTTGCATGCCCAGCAGACCGACCAGCGCGATGGCGGGCGGTGCGGGTGAGCGGAAATCCAGTGCGCCGTACAGCAGGCCGACGGCCGCACCGATGACGAGGGAAATGAGGTAACTCATGCACAAGCTCCGAAGCGGTAAGCGATGTGCGAGTTTAGGGAAGGTGCCGTATGCAGACCGGCCAAGGGCTTCTGTTTATCGGCCAGATGTGGGCGTTATCGTGATCGGGCTCATGCTCTGTGTGGGCATGCCGCTCGGGACGCTCCGCGTCTCATGGGGTCAGTTCAGAGCGTGTAAACGATCACCGGCTTCTAAATACTGCGACGGCGCGACGCCCAGTTCGCGGCGGAACATGTCGCTGAAGCTGCTGGGCGAATAGCCGAGGGAGCGGGCGATTCGGCTGACGGGCACGGCCTGAATCACTTCGGCCACGGCGGTCGCCAGTTGTACTTGTCTGCGCCATTCGGCGAAGCCCATGCCGAGGGCACTCTGGAACAGGCGCGCAAGGGTGCGCACGCTGGCACCGGCGTTTTCGGCGTGTTGCTCGAACGAGATGTCCAGCGAAGGCTCGCTCATGACCGCCTGACACAGGTTCATCAAGCGCCGATCCGATCCATCCGGCATGGGAATCTTCAGCAAGGAACGACGAGCGCGCTTGAGTTCCAGCAGGCCCAGATTCACCAGCGCGTCGTAATAATCGGCCTCGCGATCACGATCCAGCGCCACCAGATTGAGAATGACCTCGCGCAGCAATCCGCCGACCTCGAAGACCTGCACGGTGCTTTCCAGTGTCTGGGCGATGGCCGGACGCAGGTAGATGTTGCGCATCTCCAGGTCCGACACCACCCGGATCCCGTGTTCGACGCCGGGCGGCAGCCAGACGGCGCGTTGCGGCGGTACGACCAGCGCCTCCAGTGGCGTCTCCACCCACATCACACCCGACATCGCGTACAGCACCTGCCCCCACACATGATGATGCGGCTCGATGAATCGCCCCCGGGGATAGGTGCGCGACAACGGCTGCACGGGAACGGCGGTGTCGGAAAGATCGGGCGGGGCGGCAAGGGCCATAGCGGTGACCGGCTCAAGGATGTGCGCACAGGGTAGCAAAGCCATGCACGCCCGTTGAGCAGCTTGCCCGTCGGCACAAACAAAAATGCCCCGGTCCGGGACCGAGGCATTTGGGGGTACGCTATCCGCTCACGTCATCAGAATACGTTGATTGGATAATCCACGAAGATGCGGGTTTCGTTGCCTTCGTTGTTGTACGCCTGCGCATCGGCAGACACGCGCAAGAACGAGTTACGCAGACGAATCGACAGGTCTTTGGCCGGGCCGCTCTGCACGACGTAGGTCAACTGACTGAAGATTTCGCGCTCGGTGCCGTTGCCACTGCCCACCGTGCCGTCGTCGATGTTGTCGCCGCGCACGTAGGCTGCCTTGTAGCTGAGGCCGGGCGTCACCAGGCCGGAGAGGTCGATGCCGTAGGCGGCCTGCCACGAACGCTCGTCCTTGCCGTTGAAGTCGGACCAGTAGGAGTTGGCCAGGTAAATGGTGTTACCGCCATCGCTGGTGCCGCTGTCGTTGCGATAGCCACCGTAAACGTAGCCAATGTCACCGCTGCTGCGCTGGTGCGCCAGGGTGAAGGTGTGAATGCCCACCGCCCAGGTTGCCGCCAGGCTCCAGATCTTGTTATCACGGGCGTCGCTGTTGGCGAAGTCCTTGTCCAGCGTTGTCTTGTAGCCGTTGAAGTCCAGCGTCAAGGACTGATCCTGCGGCAGGGCAAAGACGTAGTTCAGGTTCACGTACTGCTTCTTGAGCACGTCCTCGTCGTCAGAGGCGTAGAAGGCGGCGGTGAATTCCTTGCTGAACTGGTAGCTGGCACCGTAGACGTTGATGCTTTTCAGATCCCCGCTGTCACGGCCTTCAGCGCTTTTACGCGCTTGCTGGGTGAAGCGGCCGGCAACCAGTTCAAGCCCGTCGATTTCCTTGGAGGAGATCAGGGTGCCGGTGTAGCTTTCCGGCAGCAGTCGGGAGTTGTCGTAGCTCAGCACGGGCAACTGAGGCATCTGGTCGCCGTACTTGATGACGGTGTTGGAAATGCGCGCTTTAACCGCCGCGCCTGCGCGGGCCAGATCATCGGCAGCGTCGCCCTGGCCGTTGTCGCTTTTCTTGAAGAAGTCGATACCGCCGTTACCCGCACGGCCTTTGCCGCCGTCCAGACGAACGCCATACAGCCCGAACGCATCGACGCCCACACCCACGGTGCCTTGGGTAAAACCGGACGAGAACACGCCCATGAAGGCCTGGCCCCATTCGGCCTTGTCTTCCCGGTTGTTCTTGAAGTCGCGATTGATATAGGCGTTTCGCAGGTTGATGGTCAGGCTGCTGTCTTCGACGAACCCTTTTGAATCTGCCTGCCCTTGGGCCATAGCCTGGCCGGCGCTGATGATGCCCAGCGCGAGCAACCCCATACGTGTGTTAAGCATCGGTGTTCCCTTTTTATACGAATTGACACGCGCTGTGGCGACGGCGGAGGCCGTTCAAGGCGTTCAGGTTCCAAACCTGTCAGCCGCACAATGTCATCGCAGTGGACTACAGATGCACGTACATGGCGCAGAGCCACAAGCGGTGGGACGCGAATCCTAGTCCCAGGGCTTGAAGGGTGTCAACGCACAGAAGGGCGAGACAGAGCGCTCGCCAGTCAATCCTTCAACACACTCAGCAACGCCTCAAGCTCGGCATCGTTGAATAAGCCCACCGGATAGCGCTGCAGTAGCATGGCGCGTACGTCCGGTCTTGGTTTCGCTGGCTTGGTCGTCCTCAACCAATCCGCCATCAATTGACGAGCCTCGTTACTGGAACAAGCAGACAACCCACGAGCACGATGCTGGCTCATAACTGCGTTCATAGTGACAACCTCTTAATTCGTGAGGGGCTAAATGTACGGACGCTGTGTGACAGTCACGCTAGGAAAACGGATGAAGCCTGTGTTGATTAAAGATGAGATTTGGATAAACGCTACTCGGTGTTACCCGAAACAAAGCCCATCGAGTGATGGGCTTAGAAGAGCAAGAACAGGACCAATTGGCCAGTATCAGATGTTACTAATCATTACTGACTAGGCCTTGTGAGAAGCAGGCTGCTGCTGGGTCAGGCAGTGAATATTGCCCCCGCCCAGCAGCAATTCCCGACCGGGAACCATCACGACTTCGTGTTCGGGAAACAGCTGTTGCAGGATTTGCCGGGCGTTTTCGTCCATCGGATCGTCAAAACTGGGGGCGATGATACCGCCGTTTACGATCAGGAAATTCACGTAGGAACCGGCCAGGCGCACCGACGGGTTGCGTTCCTGACTGCCATGCACCTGATCGACGCCTGCGCATTCTTCTTCGGTGGCGAATAATGGACCCGGGATCGGCATCTTGTGCACGATAAACGCGCGACCCTGTGCGTCACGGGTGTTTTCCAAAATACTCAACGCGGCGTGGCAGCGTGAGTAGTTGGGGTCTTCGGGATCATCGGTCCAGGCCAGCAACACTTCACCCGGACGGATGTAGCAGCAGAAGTTATCCACATGCCCGTCGGTTTCATCGTTGAACAGACCGTCCGGCAGCCAGACGATCTTGTCCACAGCCAGGCTGTCGCTCAGTACCGTTTCGATCTGCTCGCGGGTCAGGTGCGGGTTGCGATTGCGGTTGAGCAGGCATTCCTCGGTGGTGATCAGGGTGCCTTCGCCATCGACGTGAATAGAGCCGCCTTCCAGCACGAAGCCTTCGGTCACGTAACGTGGGCAGCGTTCGATTTCCATGATCTTGCTGGCCACCTGCGAATCGAGGTTCCACGGCGCGTACAAACCGCCGTCGAAGCCGCCCCAGGCGTTGAAGTCCCAATCTACGCCGCGCACGTCGCCACGGTCATTGACAACGAACGTCGGGCCTGTATCGCGTACCCAGGCGTCGTTATTGCTGATTTCCACGACGCGAATGTTGGGCATGTCCAGGCGCGCACGAGCGTTGTCGTATTGCGCGGCGGACACGGCCACGGTCACCGGCTCGAAACGGGCGATGGCCTTGGCGACGGCAACGTGTGCGGCCTGCGCAGGCTTGCCGCCCAGACGCCAGTTGTCTGGACGCTCCGGCCAGACCATCCAGACCTGAGTCTGCGTAGCCCATTCGGCAGGCATGTGAAAGCCATCGGCGCGCGGCGTGCTGTTGAGTGTGGTCATGTCAGGCGGGACTCCTTTGGGACGTCGAAGGTTTTGATCGTGACCCTACAGACCGGCCATGACAAGTTGAGTGCAGTTTATAACGGATATAAATCCGGATTAGAAGATCATGAAAGCCATTAACTGAGATTTAACGTGATATTTATCGATATTAATCCGCAAAACTTTGAGCCAAACACATCACTCCGTGGGAGCGGGCCGGGCGGCGCTCCGCTTGACCGCGAATGCAGTATTTCAACCGCAGATGCGTCGGATGTACCGGCCTTTTCGCGGACACGTCCGCTCCCACGAAATCGAGTTCAGTGGGTTACAGGTTGTTTGATAAGCGGCGGCTCCTTTGCGATCACGCAAGCTCGCCTAGCACCTTCGACACGCTGTCTACGAAGAAATCCACGCTTTGGCGGGTGGTACACATGGGGGGTTTGATCTTGAGGATGTTCAGGTAGTCACCCGTCGGCTGCATGAAAATGCCCAGCTCACGCAGGCGCTCGCAGAGTTGTGCGGTTTCTTCGCTGGCGGGTTCGAGCGTCCGGCGATCGCGAACGAGCTCGACGCCCAGGTAAAACCCCATGCCATGCACTGCGCCCACCAGTGGATGATCATCGGCCAATGCTTTCAGGCGCGCCTTGAAGTGGTCGCCGATGACGCGCGCGTTGTCCCACAGCTTCTCGTCCTCCATCACATCCAGCACGGCCATGCCGATCCGGCAACTGACCGGGCTGCCGCCTGACGAGGAGAAGAAATAGCCTTCAGCCTCCAGCGCTTCGGCGATCTCGCGGCGGGTGATGACAGCACCCAGCGGATGGCCGTTGCCCATGCCCTTGGCCATGCTGATGATGTCCGGCACCACTCCCTGTTCTTCAAAGCCCCAGAAGTAGTGACCCAAGCGTCCATACCCCACCTGCACTTCATCGGCGATGCACACGCCACCTGCCGCGCGAACCTTTTGGTAGACCTGTTGCAGATACCCCGGCGGCAGAGAAATACCGCCCGCGTTTCCATACACCGGCTCGCAGATGAAGCCTGCAACCTGGCGCTGCTGCCCGGCCAGTTTTTCCAGCACCTGATCGATGCTGCGCACGTACTCCGGCGCACTGTCGGGGCCGCGAAACGGTCCGCGATAAACGTTGGGCGCGGTCACCGGATGCACCCAGTCCGGTCGAGTGCTGAGCGCTTGAGGGTTGTCGGCGATCGAGGTGGAAATCGCATCAGTCGCCACCGACCAGCCGTGATAGGCCTCCAGCACGCTGAGCATGTCGCGTCCGCCGCTGTAGGCCCACGCCAGACGGATCGCCAGGTCATTGGCTTCCGTGCCGCTGTTGACCAGAAACACACGGTCCATACCGTCCGGCGCCAGCGTGAGCAGACGCTCGGAAAATTCGGCAATCGCGGCGTAGTGAAAGCGTGAGTTGGTGTTGAGCAGCGACCATTGGCGGCTCGCCTCGTGGGCCATGCGCGGATGGCCATGCCCCAGCACCGCAACGTTGTTGAGCATGTCCAGGTAGGAGCGGCCCTGCATGTCGATCAAATGGTTGCGCCAGCCGCGTTCGATCTGCGGCGGTGCCTGGTAATAATGCTTTTGCGAACGGGCGAAACTGGCGTCGCGGCGCGCCAGCAAATGGGCCGGGTCTTGCAGCGCAGGGGCATCGCACTCAAACCCAAGCAACGAAGCGGGCGACGGGCAGAAGGTGCGCCAGGCAGCCGCCCACGACGGCGTGGTGAACAACGGCGGGCTGAGTTCGGCGGATGTACACACTTGCAGCAGCAGCGAGCCACCCGCGTGTCCGATCAGGCCGCCTGCACTCACAGCGCCTTGGGACGGCGATTCCGGCATGACGCCCCACAGACGCAGGTTCACGCCCTCGCCTGCCAGCATCACCGCACCGTCGGCCATCAACCGCAGCGCGCCCGCGAAAGGCGCGTGCAATGGCGTTTCAGCCGGGACGTGAAGCTCGACGTGCAAGGCAAAGGTTTCAGGTTCGCTGGCGCTGTCTGGCAGGGTGCGCGACAGACGGTATTCACCGAAACGGCTGACGGCCAGGCCGCTTTCCTCGGCCGCCTCACTGAGCAGGTATTCATCGATACCGCTCTGCTCCCAGTTGCCTGCGACGAAGTGCTCACTGAGCACGCCCAGATCGACCACTGCCGGTTTTATACCTTTCAGGCTGGGCAGCAACGGCGCATACACCGGCTGTGAGGCAGGCGCAGGCGAAACGCCCACCGCCTGCATAATTGCCGCTTCCATCAGCGCCATCGGCACTGAGGTTGCGACGTCGAAGATGTTCCACTCGCCCTCAAGGTTGGCCTGGATATAGGCGTTGTCCGGCTCGACACTGGCCTGCTGTTCGCTGCTGAGTACCAGCACCGCCGAGCGGGCAACAATCAGCGGCCACAGCGCCTGCAACTCTTCAGTCTTGAGCGGGTTGATGGCGTGATAGGCCTTGATCGCCGCCAGTATGTACAGCGGATCGCCCTCGGCATGGTGCAGCAGTGCCGCGCAGGTCACCGACAGATCGGCCACGCGCCAAGTGGTCACCAGGTCGCCGAAGTCGATCAGCCCCTGAAGCTGCCAGTTGCGTTGTTCATCGCGCCGCCAGACCACGTTATGTTCGGTGATATCCAGATGCACCGCCTGAAGCGGCAGCGCCGCAATCAGCGGCAACAGGCGTCGATGCGCCTGCTCGCCAGCCTCGATCACACAGGCCCGAGCGTCTGCGTCTTTGATCACCGGCAACAGGTGTTTGATCAGCGCATAGGCGTGGCGCGGGTCCCATTGCAGAATGCGGTCCAGCCCCGGATGATCGAAATCGGCCAGTGCCCGGTCAACCTTCGCGCACAACTCGCCCAGCGCGATCACGACGTCCCGACCCAGATGCGCGACATGCCCCAGCGACTGCCCGTCGATGAACTCAAGCAGGCGCGCGTGTACGGGCTGCCCGTTAATCTCGACGGATAACAATTGCGCGGTGTCATTTGCGCGTATCACGCCCGGTACGTTCAGCCCTGCGTGTCCGGCCAAGTGCTTGAGCGCGCCATGCTGGGCGTCCAACTCTCGTGTCGAGTAGGCGCCGTGACAAATCTTCAGCACATAGCGCCGCTGCCGCGTATCGAGCAGAAAGTTTCGGTCTTGCTGGCTGCCCAGTGTTTTCAGCGAGCCGCTCAAGCCGTAATGCTGTTCAAGCAGCTGCAATGCCTGTTCGGCACTCACCTCAGGGCAAGGCAGGCTGGATCGACGGATAAGCGTGGCGAGCGGCATGTGGACCTCGGTTTCTTATAAGGGCTGGAACGGCAACGTCAGTGCGGCAACTATAAGGGGATTGGCCCGCCGCCCCCAAATCACCTTCGGCATAAAAACGCGACGTCGGTTTACTGTCGCTCCCAACGACACGAATCAATTTATTTCATGCCCTACTTGCGCGTTTTGGCCGATCCTGTGAGGCACACTCAGACGCTATGCTTCACCACGTCAAACACACATCCAAGGGTGAATTCATGCGAATACTCGTTACCGGAGGCGCAGGTTTTATCGGCTCGGCATTGATTCGGCATTTGGTACGCAACACTGAACACGATGTTCTGAACCTCGACAAGTTGACCTACGCAGGCAACCTCGAGTCATTGCAATCAATTGCCACCGACACCCGCTATGAGTTCGTACAGGCCGATATCTGCGATCAGGCCGCCGTCGGCGCAGTGCTTTCGCGTTTCGAACCACACGCGATCATGCACCTGGCGGCCGAATCCCATGTCGATCGCTCCATCGACGGGCCCGCCGAGTTCATCCAGACCAATATTGTGGGCACCTACAGCCTGCTGGAAGCGACACGCGCTTACTGGCTGAAACGGCCCGAAGCCGAGCGCTCGGCGTTTCGCTTCCATCACATTTCCACTGATGAAGTGTATGGCGACCTGCACGGCGTCGATGACCTTTTCACCGAAACCACGCCTTACGCGCCCAGCTCGCCCTACTCGGCCAGCAAAGCGGCATCCGATCACCTCGTCCGCGCCTGGCATCGCACGTACGGGCTGCCGGTGGTGCTGACCAACTGCTCGAACAACTACGGGCCGTTTCACTTTCCCGAAAAGCTGATCCCGCTGGTGATCCTCAATGCCCTCGCGGGCAAGCCGCTGCCGGTTTACGGCAATGGACTGCAAGTGCGTGACTGGCTGTATGTGGAAGACCACGCCCGGGCGCTGCTCAAGGTTGTGACCGAAGGGGTGATCGGCGAAACCTACAACATCGGCGGCCACAACGAGCAAAAGAACATCGACGTGGTGCGCGGCATCTGTACGTTGCTCGATGAGCTGGCGCCCCAGCGTCCGGCTGGCGTGCAGCAGTACAGTGAGTTGATCACTTACGTCGTCGATCGTCCGGGCCACGACATGCGTTATGCAATCGACGCCAGCAAGATTGAAAAAGAACTGGGCTGGACACCTGAAGAAACCTTCGAGTCCGGGCTGCGTAAAACCGTGAAATGGTACCTCGATAACCTGGACTGGTGCCGCAGGGTTCAGGATGGCAGTTATCAAGGAGAGCGACTGGGCTTCACTGACCATAAGGACCTGATTGCATGACCAAAGGCATCGTTCTGGCCGGGGGCTCCGGCACCCGCCTGCATCCCATCACGCTTGGCCTGTCCAAGCAGTTGCTGCCGATCTACGACAAACCCATGATCTATTACCCGCTGTCGGTGCTGATGCTGGCCGGCATTCGGGAAATCCTGATCATCTCCACCCCGGAGGATTTGCCGCAGTACCGCAAGCTGTTGGGTGATGGCAGCCAGTTCGGTGTGCACTTTCATTACGCCGAACAACCCCGACCGGACGGACTGGCCCAGGCGTTTCTGATTGGCGAGACGTTCATTGGCGACGATTCGGTGTGCCTGATCCTGGGCGACAATATTTTCCACGGCCAGCATTTCAGCGTGCAGTTGCAGCAAGCGGCGGCTCAAAAAAGCGGCGCGACGGTGTTCGGCTATTGGGTCAAGGATCCGGAGCGCTTCGGCGTGATCGACTTCGATGAGACGGGCCGTGCGCTGTCCATCGAAGAGAAGCCCAAAATGCCCAAATCCAGCTATGCGGTAACCGGGCTGTATTTCTACGACAACGAGGTGGTTCAGATCGCCCGAGACGTCAAGCCGTCAGCCCGTGGCGAGCTGGAAATCACCGACGTGAACAACGCGTATCTGCAACGCGGCGACCTGCGGGTGGAGCGTTTCGGCCGTGGCTTCGCGTGGCTGGACACAGGCACTCATGATAGTCTTCTTGACGCCTCGGCCTACGTGCAGACCATCGAACATCGACAAGGTCTGAAAGTTGCCTGCCTTGAGGAAATCGCCTATCAGAACGAATGGATCGACCTTGACCATTTGCTCAGGCGTGCCGACTACTTCGGCAAAACCGGTTACGGTCAGTACCTATTCAAGATCGCAGGGGAAACCACGTGAATGTAATTGCAACACAGCTGCCCGATGTCCTGATTCTGGAACCCAAGGTGTTCGGCGACGAGCGCGGCTTTTTCTACGAAAGCTTCAATGCCAAGGCGTTCAGCGAAGCCACTGGCCTGGACAGGCAGTTCGTGCAGGACAACCACTCGCGCTCGCAAAAAGGCGTGCTGCGTGGTCTGCACTACCAGATCGATAACGCTCAAGGGAAACTGGTACGCGTGACGGTAGGCAAGGTGCTGGACGTTGCGGTGGACATTCGTCGCAGCTCGCCCACCTTCGGTCAGTGGGTAGCGGTTGAGCTGTCTGCCGAGAACGCTCGTCAGTTGTGGGTGCCGGAAGGCTTCGCGCACGGCTTCGTGGTACTGAGCGACCATGCCGAGTTTCTGTACAAGACCACTGATTACTACACGCCGTCGGCAGAGCGGTGCATTCGCTGGGACGACCCGGACCTGGCCATCGACTGGCAGCTTGAAGAGGCCCCACAGCTGTCGGCGAAGGATCAGCAAGGCAAAAGCCTGAAAGAGGCCGAGCTGTTCGCTTGAGCCTTCTGGCAACGGAACGTTTGTACGAGTGCCTGACGCGGTCGTGCCGGGCATAATGCGCCCTTGATGCCCACGTCAGGATCGACCGGGTTTTCTGTTGCCTGTTGAGAGGTCATCGCAGGCCCGCGCCACCACGGCATGAACACGTTTCAACCGTCAGCGGCGCGGGCCTGCGAAAGCCGTCACAGGCACCGCCTATTACTCGGCGATTGCCAATCGATGACCATGACTTCTGCTCTGCCTCCCCGCCCTCGCTGGCGCAGCCTCGCCCTTCTGGCGTTGTGCCTGGCCCCGCTACTATGGCCGCTGGAACATCTTGCCGAGCGTTACTACCGCAGTGAGCTGGCCAACCAGAACCGCCAGACCCTGGATCTGTACGTCGCCAACCTGCTCGGTACGTTGCACCGCTACGAAACCCTCCCCCAGATTCTGGGCGACCTGCCGGCCCTGCGTGCAGTGCTGGAGACCCCCGGCGACGGCATGACGCAAGCCAACGCCAATCGCCTGCTCAGGGATATTTCTCAGCAAACCGGCGCGGACGTGATGTACCTGATGGACGCAAAAGGCATGACACTGGCCGCGTCCAACTCGGATCAGCGCGACAGCTTCATAGGCCGCAATTTCTCGTTTCGCCCGTACTTCACCGATGCATTGGCCGGCAGGACGGGCCGGTTCTTCGGGCTCGGCACCACCTCGGTCAAGCGCGGTTATTTCTTCGCCGGGCCAGTGCGCGATGGCGAACGGGTGATCGGTGTGCTGGTGGTCAAAGTCGATCTGGACCACACCGAAACCCTCTGGGGCAAGACGCCTGAGCAACTGCTGCTGACGGACCAGAACGGTGTGGTCATCCTGACCTCCAACCCCGACTGGCGCTTTCGGGCGACGCGGGACCTGACCGATGACGAGAAAAAAGCCATCGTGGCGATCCAGCCCTACCCGACCCGCGACCCGCGCCCGCTCAATATTGATGATCACGCATGGCTGGCTCAAAGCCAGGCCATCACCGAAACCGGCTGGAACGTGAACATTCTCGCGCCGAGGGCATTGGTCGACCGCCCGGTGCGCACCGTGCTGGCCATCGGCGGCGCGGCACTGCTAGTGCTGATGCTGCTGCTGGGTCTGATGATGCAGCGTCGACGCCATTATCTGGACCGCATTGCTTTCGAAGCAAAGGCTCGACGCGAACTGGAAATGCGCGTGATCGAACGCACCAGCGACCTTGAAGGCCTCAACAGCCGGCTGCGTCAGGAAGTGCTGGAGCGCGAACAGGCGCAGCAGGAACTGGTGCGCGCCCAGGACGAACTGGTCCAGACCGGCAAATTGTCGGCGCTGGGCACCATGTCAGCGAGCATCAGCCATGAACTCAATCAGCCGCTGGCCGCCATTCGCAGCTACGCAGAAAACGCCGAGGTGCTGCTCGATCACCAGCGCACCGAAGACGCTCGCGGCAACCTGAAATTGATCAGCGAGCTGACCGGGCGCATGGCCTCGATCATCGCCCACTTGCGCGCTTTCGCCCGGCGTGACCGGCATGCGCCGGAAAGCGTGGCACTGCAACCGGCGCTGGACGATGCGCTGGCGTTGCTGGCCAAGCGTCGGCGCGCAATGGAAGTCGAGTTGATCCGCGACGTGCCCGACGCGACACTGTGGGTGCAGGCAGGCGAAACCCGCCTGCGCCAGGTGCTGGGCAATCTGCTGGCCAACGCGCTGGATGCCCTCACGGAAAAAGGCCCGCCACGCAAACTGTGGATAAGTGCCGAGCAAACCGGTGAAGGCGTCAATCTGTACATTCGCGATAACGGGCCGGGGTTTTCTCAGGAGGCGCTGGAACGGGCACGCGAGCCGTTCTTCACCACCAAGACCCGCACACAGGGCCTTGGGCTGGGCCTTGCGATCTGCGACACACTGATGCGTGCGCTGGGCGGCGAGTTGCTGTTCGCCAATCACGCAAGCGGCGGCGCACTGCTGACCCTGCGACTGCGCGCCGGCGCTTCGGGCGCCAACCTTCAACCGCCAGAGGACCTTTCCGCATGAGTTCGGACACAGCCATCGACAGCCAGATTCAGGTGGTGTTGATCGACGACGATTCCCATCTGCGTCAAGCCTTGCGTCAGACCCTGGACCTGGCAGGCCTGAACGTTCTGCCGCTGTCTGAAGCCAACGGACTGGCCGAACGCATCGGCCGCGACTGGCCGGGCGTGGTGGTCAGCGACATCCGCATGCAGGGAATGGACGGCCTGGAATTACTGGTCCAGCTGCATGAGCAGGACCCGGACCTGCCGGTGCTGCTGATCACCGGACACGGCGATGTGCCGCTGGCCGTGAAAGCCATGCGCGCCGGTGCCTACGACTTTCTGGAAAAACCGTTCGCCAGCGATGCGATGCTCGACAGCGTGCGTCGCGCCCTGGCCCTGCGCCGTCTGGTGCTGGACAACCGCAGCCTGCGTCTGGCCCTGAGCGACCGTCAGCAACTGAGTACGCGTCTGGTCGGCCAGTCGGGGCCCATGCTGCGTCTGCGTGAGCAGATTGGAGCCTTGGCCGGTACGCGGGCCGATGTGCTGATCCTGGGCGAAACCGGCGCAGGCAAGGAGGTGGTCGCCCGGGCGCTGCATGACCTGTCCAACCGACGAAACGGGCCGTTCGTGGCGATCAACGCTGGCGCGCTGGCCGAGTCGGTGGTGGAAAGCGAGCTGTTCGGTCACGAGCCAGGGGCGTTCACCGGTGCGCAGAAACGTCGCATCGGCAAGTTTGAATTCGCCAACGGCGGCACGCTTTTTCTCGATGAAATCGAAAGCATGAGCCTGGATGTTCAGGTCAAGCTGCTGCGTTTGTTGCAGGAGCGGGTGGTCGAACGCATGGGCAGCAACCAGCAGATCGCGCTGGACATCCGCATCATCGCCGCCACCAAGGAAGACCTGCGTCAGGCGGCCGATCAAGGCCGTTTTCGCGCCGACCTGTATTACCGCTTGAACGTTGCCTCGCTGCGCATCCCGCCGTTGCGCGAACGTGGGGAAGACGCGCTGATGCTGTTCGAGCATTACGCCGACGCCGCGAGCCAGCGCCACGGCATTCCCAAGCAGGAACTCAAACCGGGCCAGCGCGCCCTGCTATTACGCCATAGCTGGCCGGGCAACGTTCGGGAACTGCAAAACGCCGCCGAACGTTTCGCCTTGGGGCTGGAGCTTGAGCTGGAAGGCAACGCGATGCCTGACGCCCCGCCAGTCGGCGGCGGGTTGAGCGAGCAGGTGGAAAGCTTCGAACGTGCATTGATCGCCGCCGAACTTGCACGTCCGCACAGTTCCGTACGCAGCCTGGCCGAAGCATTGGGTGTGCCTCGCAAGACCTTGCACGACAAACTGCGCAAGCACGGTTTGAATTTTGGCGACAGCAGTGGAGCATCCGATGAAACCGACTGAGCCGCAGACGTCTTTACCGGGCAACGCAGCAGCAGCGCTGGAACAGGTGCTGCATCACGACATCCCGCTGACCCGCGAAATGGGCATACGGGTTATTGACTGGCAAGACCATCGCCTGCGCCTGCACTTGCCGCTGGCGCCCAACGTCAATCACAAGAGCACGCTGTTTGGCGGCAGCCTGTATTGCGGTGCTGTGCTGGCGGGATGGGGCTGGCTGCACCTGCGTTTGCAGGAAGCGGGCATCCGCGACGGGCATATCGTGATTCAGGATGGGCAGATCAGCTATCCACTGCCGGTACGCGACGACGCCGTTGCCGTATGTGACGCCCCGGATGTCGCGCAGTGGGACAGGTTCATCACCACCTACCAGCGTAGAGGCCGTGCGCGCCTGGAGCTGCCGACCCGCATACATGCGCAGGACAACGATGAACCGGCCGTGAGGTTTACCGGGCAGTTTGTGTTGCATCGGTGACCGGACGTGCCACGCGGAGCGTGAGGAGCGATCATTTACCCTTGATCGTGCCCATCAGCGCGGGCACGAACCATCAGCTCAAGACTGCGCCAGCACCAGCAATTTCTCTCGCCACTCGGCCTTGGCTGGCAATGCCAGGAAGAACGGGTTAAGCAGCGACTCGCGTGCGGGATAGGTGAAACGCTCGCCGTCGAGCTGAAGAACCTCGCCGCCAGCGCCTTCGAGCACACCCTGCGCCGCGGCGGTGTCCCACTGCGAAGTCGGGGCCAGGCGCGGATAGCAGTCGGCAGCGCCTTCGGCCAGCAGGCAAAACTTCAACGAGCTGCCGATGTTGGTCAGTTGCAAAGGCCCCAAACCTGCCGCCAACCCCGCCAACAGATGCTCCTGCTCCGGACTGGAATGCCTGCGGCTGGCAACGACGGTAAACGCTTGCCCGCTCGACAGTTCGTGGCGCACTTCGATTGGCTGAATGTGGCCCGGCGCATCACTGCGCCACGCACCCAACTCGGCCCCACCGAAATAGCAGCGGTCATTGGTCGGCATGGACACCACGCCAAACACCACACGACCGCGCTCGATCAGGGCGACGTTAACCGTGAACTCTTCACTGCCGGATATGAATTCCTTGGTGCCGTCCAATGGATCGACCAGCCACCAGCGGTCCCAGGTTCCGCGCTCGCTCAGCGGGATGTCGGCGTCTTCCTCCGACAGCACATGAATCGTCGGATCCAGTGCTTGCAGGCCTTCGACCAGCACTTGATGGGCGGCCAGATCGGCTGCGGTCACGGGCGAGTCATCAGCCTTGGACGTCACACTGACGTTTGCACGCCAGAACGGCAGGATGGCTTCACCCGCCAGACGCGCCAGTTCAATGACCGGGGCAAGCAGCGGGTGCGGCAGGTTGTTCAGGTCGGTCATGGCTGGAACAGTCCACGTTGGGTCAACAGGTCGCGGGTGAGGTACAACGCTGCCAGTGCACGGCCTTCGCTGAACTGGGCGTTCTGGGCCAGACTGGCCAGCTCCCGCAGATTAATTTTGTCCACACGAATCGGCTCTGGCTCGTCACCTTCCAGCCGCTCTTCATACAGCTCGGTCGCCAGTACCACCTGAATTTTCTGGTTCATGTAACCCGGCGACAGCGACAGTTCGGTGAGGTGTTCCAATTGACGTGCACCGAAGCCGGCTTCTTCCTTCAACTCGCGGTTGGCGGCGGCGAGGATGTCTTCACCCGGCTCGATCAGGCCCTTGGGCAAGGACAGTTCGTACTCGTCAGTGCCGCCGCAATACTCTTCGATCAGGATGGCGTGGTCGGCGTCGAGCATTGCCACGATCATCACGGCGCCGTAACCCGAGCCTCTGCCCACCAGACGCTCGTAGGTACGCTCCACGCCATTGGCAAAGCGCAGTTGCAGCTCTTCAACCCGGAACAGGCGACTGCTGGCGACAATGGCGCGGGCGAGGACGGTAGGTTTCTGACGCATGACAGGCTCCTTCACATGGACGGGTTACTATACCGTGGCTTTTCCGAATGTCTGTGTCGGATATGCTTACTCACCAGAACCCATTTCCAAGAGGCACCCATGCTTCCCATGCCCTGGAGCGAAATCGATACCGTCCTGCTGGACATGGACGGTACCTTGCTCGATCTGCATTACGACGACCATTTCTGGTTGCAGCACCTGCCACAGCGTTACGCCGAGCTGCACGGCATCAGCTTCGCGATGGCTTGGCTGGAACTGAAGCCGTTGTTCGAACGCAACGCCGGCACGCTCAACTGGTATTGCCTGGACTTCTGGAGCGCCGAGCTGAAACTGCCGGTACGCGACCTGAAGCGCGAAGTTGCCCACATGATCGCGCTCAGGCCAGACGCCGAGACGTTCCTGTGCGCAATCAAACAGGCTGGCAAACGGGTGATCATGATCACCAATGCCCACCGGGATTCGCTCTCGTTGAAGATGGAGCGGATTGAGCTGGCGCCCTACTTCGAGCGTTTGATCAGCTCTCACGACTACGGCTTTCCCAAGGAAAACCAGCAGTTCTGGGACGCTCTGCACGCGGACACCGCATTCGATCCCGCCCGCAGCCTGTTCATCGACGACACCCTGCCCATCCTGCGCAGCGCGCAACGGTTTGGCGTGGCGCATTTGCTGGCCGTCAGCCAGCCGAACAGCCAGAAAGGCCCGAAGAACACAGAGGAATTTGCGGCCGTTGAGGATTACCGGGAGTTGATCAAGGGGTTGTGATAGGCCTGCAGACGCTCAGCGTCGCACCGCAAAGCGGACGCGGACCGTCCTGAGAGGCGTTACCACGCGTGGGAACGAGCAGTGATATCAAGCACGCTGATCGTGCCCATGCTCCGCGTGGGTATGCAGCCCGTGACGCTCTGCGTCACATTCGAGCGGACGCGGAGCGTGGGGCCGATCATTTGTCCGGGCGACTACTCACTCGGAATGCGTAGCTTCTGCCCCGGATAGATCTTGTTCACATCCTTGAGCATGGGTTTGTTGGCGTCGAAGATTTTCTGGTACTTGTTCGGATCGCCATACATCGCTTTCGAGATAGCACTCAGGGTGTCGCCTTTTTTGACTTCATAGAATCGAGACTCGGTCGCGGCTGGCGCGCTGCTGGCGACGGTCATCTGGTCGTCTACGTTCTCGACGCCTTCGATGTTGCCCAGTGTCACCAGGATTTTTTCTTTCTCTTCCTGGCTGGCCACTTCGCCTTTCACGACAACGGTGCCGCCGTTGACCTCTGTCTGAATATCGGGGTTGCCCAAGCCGCTTTCGGAAATATGCTTTTTCAGGACTTCATCTGCGTTGGCGTTGCCTGGCGTGATCGCATCAAGGATCTTTTCGCCTGCCTCTTTCAGGAAACTGAAAACACTCATGTTCTGGTTCTCCTCATGTGGGGTTCAGACTTTCATCATCAACCATAGCCCTTATAAACCGTGGCCTGCAGGGTTCCGACCAACGTTGCCTGACCATCGTTCAGCCTGAACGCGTAGAATCGAGTGCCTGGCTTGCCCACCGGAGTGAATATGGACATCAAACAACTCAAATTCCTGATCGCCCTCGACGAAACGCGTCACTTCGGTCAGGCGGCTGCACGCTGCAATATCACTCAGCCCACCCTGTCGATGCGTTTGCGCAACCTGGAAGAAGAACTGGGGTTGCCACTGGTCAACCGGGGCCAGCGCTTTGAAGGTTTTACCGCACCGGGCGAGCGCGTGCTGGCCTGGGCGCGCACAGTGCTTGCGGCCTATGACGGCTTGCAGGCTGAAGCGGCCGCCTGCCGAGGTCATCTGGTCGGTACGCTGCGCCTGGGCGTGGTGCCCTTGTCGAGCTTCGATCCTCTGCCGCTGCTGCATCGGCTGCATCAGATGCACCCGAACCTGCGTTTTGAGCTGTCCTCGCTCAGCTCCGAACAGGTGCTGGAACAACTGGCGAGCAACCGTATCGATCTGGGCGTCTCGTACCTGGAGCGTCTGGACAATGACCGATTCGACTCGCTGGCGCTGGACGATACGAAAATGGGGCTGCTCTACGACCGGCGCCACTTCTCATTCAGTGAAGAACCCCTGAGCTGGGCGGACTTGATCGAACTGCCGCTGGGCATGCTCACCAGCGGCATGCATTTTCGCCAATCCATCGATCACAACTTCCATAGCCGTGGTTTGCAACCGCATCCGCTGCTGCAAACCGATGCCGTTCATCAGTTATTACAGGCCGTACATGGCGGTTTCTGCTGCGCGATCATGCCGCTGAAGGGCGGGCTGGAGACGCTGACGGAGCATCTGACGCTGCATCCGATTGCCGATGCACGCACTTTGGCCCAGCTGGGGTTGATCATGCGTCGAAGTGCGCCGCGTTCGGCACTGGCGGAAGCATGCTTTGCGCTGGTGGCAGAAATCCCTCGTTAGGGCATTGATCGACGTCATCTATCGGCGCATCGGAACTAGCGATTAGACGATACCGGACAACAGGCCTAGTCTTATAGGTGTCAATCTGCCGGTATTTCTGCCCATGCACGCCAAGCGCACGGTCGGCACCGCGTCTGCTTTCGCGCCCGCCCCCGAAGCCAGCCAGTCCTATAGTTATGCGACCCTCGAAGGTCAGGACGGCGCACGCACGGCGCTTGCTGAAGAAGTGGCGCTGGCGATTGCCTACAACGGCATCAGTCAGGCGGTCATGCTGGTCAGCCCAACCGACCTTGAGGACTTCATTGTCGGTTTCAGCCTGGGCAGCGGAATCATTGCCTCACGCGATGAAATCTACGATTTGAAACTCAGCGGTTGCGGCTCGGCAATGCAGGCCGAAGTCGAGATCGCCAGCCGCGCCTTCTGGGAAATGAAACAGCAACGCCGCCAACTGGCTGGCACCAGCGGGTGCGGGCTGTGCGGCGTCGAAGCGGTCGAGCAGGCGCTGCCGGAACTGAACGTTCTGCCCGGCGCGCCACTGCCGCCAGCTGAATGGCTGAGCGGCCTGCGTCAGCGCATCGGCGAATTTCAGCCACTGGGCCAGCATTGTGGCGCCGTGCATGCTGCCATTTACATGGACGGTAACGGTCAGTTGCTGCTGGGCCGTGAAGACATCGGGCGTCACAACGCGCTGGACAAGCTGATCGGCGCACTGATTCGTCAAGACATTCCCTTGGCAGGCGGCACCGCCATCGTCACCAGTCGCTGCAGCCTGGAGTTGATCCAGAAAGTACTGCGCGCCGGTATCCAGACGTTGGTCAGTCTGTCCTCGCCCACCGGCCTGGCCCTGCAATGGGCACGCCGGCACAACCTCAATTTAATTCACCTGCCGCAGCACAGCGCGCCGCGGGTCTATAGCCCTGCGATGGAGATTCAACCGTGAGCATTCATCACCAAGCCGACAAAACACCGACCCCTCGTTACAAGCCATATAAAGGTGCAGCGGGCGGCTGGGGCGCACTGATCAGCGTGACGCAAGCCTGGCTGGGCAGCGACAACGCGCTGAAGAACCTGCGCATGATGCTCAAGACCAACCAGAACGGCGGTTTTGACTGCCCAGGCTGTGCGTGGGGCGATTCGCCGGAAAGCGGCATGGTCAAGTTTTGCGAAAACGGCGCCAAAGCCGTCAACTGGGAAGCCACCAAGCGTCGCGTGGACCCGGCTTTCTTCGCACGCCACAGCGTTACCGCCTTGCTGGAGCAGAGCGACTACTGGCTCGAGTACCAAGGCCGTCTGACCGAGCCGATGGTCTACGACGCGGAAACCGACCGTTACAAGCCTATTGCCTGGGACGCCGCTTTCGCGCTGATCGCCAAACACTTGAAAAACCTGCCCAGCCCGAACATGGCCGAGTTTTACACCTCGGGCCGCGCCAGCAACGAAGCGGCGTATCTGTACCAGTTGTTCGTGCGCGCCTACGGCACCAACAATTTCCCGGATTGCTCGAACATGTGCCACGAGGCCAGCGGCGTTGCGTTGTCGCAAAGCGTCGGCGTCGGCAAAGGCACGGTCACCTTCGATGACTTTGAGCACGCGGATGCGATTTTCGTTCTCGGCCAGAACCCGGGCACCAACCACCCGCGCATGCTGGAACCGCTGCGCGAAGCCGTGAAGCGCGGCGCCCAGGTTGTGTGTGTCAACCCGCTGAAAGAGCGCGGTCTGGAGCGTTTCCAGCACCCGCAACACCCAATGGAAATGCTCACCAACGGCGACCGTCCGACCAATACCGCCTACTTCCGTCCGGCGCTGGGTGGCGACATGGCGCTGCTGCGTGGCATGGCCAAGTTCCTGCTGCAATGGGAGCGTGAAGCTCAGGTCAACAATGCGCCGTCGGTGTTCGATCACGCGTTTCTGAACGAACACACCGAAGGCGTGCTGGATTACCTGGCCGCCATCGATGACACCTCGTGGGATGAGATCGTCGAGCAGTCGGGCCTGACGCTTGTCGACATCGAGCAGTCGGCACGCATGTATGCCGTGGGCAAGAACGTCATCATGTGCTGGGCGATGGGCATTACCCAGCACCGTCATTCGGTGGCGACCATTCAGGAAATCGCCAATCTGATGATGCTGCGCGGCAACATCGGCAGACCCGGCGCTGGCCTGTGCCCGGTTCGCGGCCACAGTAACGTGCAGGGCGACCGCACGATGGGCATCAACGAGCGTCCGCCTGTGTTTCTGCTGGATGCGCTGGAAAAACGCTTTCAGTTCAGCGTGCCACGCGAGAATGGCCACAACGTGGTCGAAGCCATTCATGCGATGGCCGAGGGCCGTTCGAAAGTCTTCATCGCATTGGGCGGTAACTTTGCCCAGGCAACACCAGACAGCCATCGCACTGCCGAAGCGCTGAGCAACTGTGATCTGACGGTTCAGATCAGCACCAAGCTCAACCGCAGCCATCTGTTCCACGGTAAAGACGCGCTGATTTTGCCGTGCTTCGGCCGTACCGACATCGACATTCAAGCCAACGGCCCGCAAGCGGTGACGGTAGAAGACTCGTTCAGCATGGTTCACGCGTCGAACGGTCAGTTGCAGCCCATCTCGTCGCAGATGCGTTCGGAGCCCGCGATCCTGGCCGGCATCGCAAACGCGACGCTGGGCAAGCAGCCTGTCGACTGGTTGTGGCTGGCTGAGGATTACAGCCGTATTCGTGATCTGATTGCCGACACCATTCCAGGCTTCAAAGACTTCAACGAGCGCATCAAGAATCCGGGCGGTTTCTACTTGGGCAACGCGGCTGGCGCACGTCGCTGGAACACGGCATCGACCCGCGCCAACTTCAAGCCCAACAAGCTGCCAAGCACCTTGCTGCACGAAGGCATCAGTTCCACCGGCGAGATTCCTGACCTGATCATGCAGTCCATGCGTTCGCACGATCAGTACAACACTACGATCTATGGCCTGGACGACCGCTATCGCGGTGTGAAAGGTCAACGTGACGTGCTGTTCGTCAACGAAGCCGACATCATCCGCCTGGGCTTCCAGCCCGGTCAGAAAGCCGACCTGATCTCGATCTGGGGAGACAACCGCGAGCGCCGCGTGAAGGGTTTCACCCTGCTGCCGTTCGATATTCCGGCGGGCCAGGCGGCGGCCTACTATCCAGAGGTCAACCCACTGGTGCCGCTGGAAAGCGTCGGCGAAGGCAGTAGCACACCGACCTCCAAGTTCGTGGCGATTCGTCTTGAGCGTTCGGCGGAGTCGGCGCGGATTATCTGACGCCCACAAAAAAGGCCCGTTTCGGTTGAAACGGGCCTTTTTCAAGTAACCTAAGACTGCATTTTCAGGTTTAAGTTCCTTAGCCAAAACAATAAGTTAGCTGTTTGTGTTGCAATCGTGTTACTCGTCGGATTTGCATTGCTACATTCTTCACTTGACACGAATATCGCGCCGTCATCCCTATGAGATTCCCTACATGAAGTATTCCTCGATACTGTTGTTGTCTCTTACCCTGACCACCGGTTTCGCCTCAGCAGGCGATAACGTGACGGCAGGTGTAGGCGGAGCATTGGGTGGGGTACTCGGTTCAGTCGTCGGCCAACAGCTCGGCGGTAGCACCGGTTCAGCAATCGGCGCAGGCGTCGGTGGCGCTGCGGGCGGCGCTGTGGGTGCAAACCGCCACAACCGCACAGAGGCTGCCATTGGCGGCGGTCTGGGGGCTGCAGGCGGTAACGTGATAGGTCGCAGTGTAGGCGGCAATACAGGCAGCCTGGTCGGCTCGGCGGCAGGTGGCGGCGCAGGCGCGGCGCTGGGTAACTACATGGGCAATGAAAGCCTGAAGGACGAGCGTGGTTATCGCGGTGATCGTCGCGGCTACCGTAATGACTATCGCGGCCACCGTGGTAAGCATAAAGGCCACTACAAGCGTCATCGTTGATCACAAAGCATAACGAACCGGTCGCTCTCGAGCGGCCGGTTTTCGTTTGGGGGCCAATACACCGTGCAAGCCTTGTCACAGGCAGCCCGACTCTCGTCAGGCTATAGGTGACTTATTGAATAAACGTGTTTTGTGGACTTGCTGGCGATGTCGTCAGTTGAGTTGCTGACAAGTCGCCTGAGAAATCAAATCGCCGGCAAGCCGCCTTCCACGGTCAAAAATTTGCTGCGGGTCAGCACAGTGTCAGGCGCACAGGCATTACCTGTGTAGTCATGAGTCCGCCTGGCCCTGCACCCACGCCCTCACCTGCGCATATGGATAATCCTCAAGCTCGGCAAACCCTGCGGTCGCCCGAGCCTTGAGCTTGGTGAACAACGGCACGCTGATGCCACAGAGAAACCGCGTTACGCATTCGGCGCTGGGTGGCTGGCCGCTGTAGTCCAGGTGTTTGCGGATGAAATCGCCGCACAGCTGCTCAAAATCCCGGTCTTGTAGCGGCTGGAGTGCAGGCGGCTCTGGCAGGTAGGCGACCTGACCGTGGCACACCGAACAGTGCCCGCAGCGCTCGGGAGCATTGTGGTCGCCAAAATACTGGGCAAGACGGTGCGTCAGGCACTGGTCGCTCGCGAACACCTCCAGCATCGTGTGTATGCGGGCAACCTCGGTCGCTTCATGCTCGCTGAAATAAGCGTGCAACTCGCGGCTCAGCGCCTCCGGATCAAAATCGCTACGCAGCAGACTGTAGACCTCGGTCATCTGCTTGCTCTCCAGCTCGATCCAGCCCTTTTCCTGAAAGTAGTCCAGCGCCGTGACCACACGCCCACGCTCAGCGCCATATTGCTGATACAGCGCATCGAAATCCACCGTCGCCCAAGTGCGTGCGCGGCTGGAGGTCTGGATTACCGCTTCGACGAACTGACGCCGCTCGCCCTCGAAGCGTGCCAGCAGGTCATTCGGCTCAAGCAAAAACTTGAAACGGTATTCGGCAAAATACGCGTAACGCGGCGCGATGATTCCGCGCAGTTCCAGTTGCACCAGCAGGGTCTTGAGCGGTAACTGACGAATGTTGCTGAGATCGGCCAATGGGTTCAGGAGAAACTCCCACTGTCCGTCACCACGAGCGGCGAGCAGGTCTTCCAGCACTCGCGCAATCCCTTCACGCTCGGGTGTATCGCCATACACGAAGTTCTCCAACACGTTGAGGCTGTCGCGATTGGCCAGCACCAGGCAGTCGGATGCCGCACCATCACGCCCGGCCCGGCCGATTTCCTGGCTGTAGTTCTCGATGGACTTGGGCAGGTCGAAATGCACCACATTGCGAATGTCGCTTTTATCGATGCCCATGCCAAACGCGATGGTGGCCACGATGCAGTTGAGGTGGCCACCCATGAACTGCTTCTGAATCGACTCACGTTTATCGTTGGGCAAACCTGCGTGATACGCGCTGGCCGGCAAGCCGTTCTGTTGCAAATGCGCGGCGATGTACTCGGCCGTCTTCTGCAGCGTGACGTACACAATGGTCGGCTGTCCGCTTCGCTCGCTCAGCCACTCGACCAGCCGCCGACGCTTGTCCCACCCGCTGACCGGCTCGACCCACAGGTGCAGGTTGGCGCGGTAAAAGCCCGTGCTGACAACGTCCTTGGGCGCGATGGCGAACTTGTCCTGCATGTCGGCAATCACCTGCGGCGTGGCCGTGGCGGTCAGCAGCAAGGCTTGCGGGATGTTGAACTCACGCTGATAGTCGGGCAGTTTCAGGTAATCGGGCCGGAAATTGTGGCCCCATTCGGAAATGCAGTGCGCCTCGTCCACCACCAGTAGCGAGATCGGCACCTGAGTGATGAACTGCCGAAACCGCTCGTTCTTGAGGCGCTCGACGGAAATCATCAGGATTTTCAGCTCCCCGGAGCGCGCCCGCGCCATGACCTGCGCGACGTCGTCCGGGCTCTGCGCTGAATCGATGCTTGCCGCCGAGATGCCGTGACGCTTCAGAAACGCCAACTGATCCTGGATCAGCGCCAGCAACGGCGATACCACCAAAGTTAAATGCGGCAGCATCACGGCAGGCAACTGATAGCAGAGAGACTTGCCTGAGCCGGTCGGAAAAATCGCTGCGGCGGAGCGGCCGGCCAGTACGGCACTGATGGCGGCCTCCTGTCCCGGACGAAACTGCGAGTAACCGAAAACCTGCTCAAGACGTTCATGCATTGGTGCGCTTCCCTGATGAAACAAAACGGATTCGACCTTAGCCTGTCATGCCCAGCGAAGACACCCCTAAAACATTTCAGAAATCGTGCAAGACGCCGTTACACTTGGCGTTTAGCGCCTGCCGTACAGCTGCAGGACCGGGCAGCACACTATGAATAAGCCAAGGAACAGGAATGGATTCCAAGCAGCAGCCCGATGATGACGGAATTATCCGCATACAGCGTCTCGTGCCCGGCCAGGTCGACGTGGTGCTGGGTTCGCATCCACGCCGCAGAACCAGTCTCCCTCCCCGCAAGCCGCGCGCCTATGGCTTATGGATCGCAGGGCTGGTCGTGGTCGGCTGCCTGGGCGCCATGATCGCCTCCCACCTGCGCAAGCCCAACATTGTGCCGGTAACAGCACTTGAGCAACCGGCCGTCGAAACGCAGTCCTCCCAGGCCGAACCTGAAGCTGACCCGACAGCCAGCCCCGTCCCCGTGGCGCTGCGTCAGGAGCCTTACGTGGTGCCAACTCCGGCGCCCGCCTCCACGGCACAGAACGTCCCCGTGCAACCGCTGGATAATTGCCTGAAGAACGGCAACGTCATTGATGAGAGTGTGCTGAACTGCCGCTTTGGCCAGGTCCCGCGCGCGACTCAAGCCGAACCTGCAAAAGGCATGGTGTCGGCCAGTTACATGGCCGACTTCAAGGCCGACGCCGCCCGCCCCGCTGCTCGTCAGGCACGTCCTTACAAGGTCGCGACGGTGTCCATACGCGAGTGGGACGGGCACAACCGCTATCGCGCTCAGTGGCGTGTCTATGACAACACCATCGACGGAGACAGCGTGTGCGAGAACTTCTTGGCTCGCTCGGTGGAACGGCGCGAATGTCGCAAGTCCGCTCAGGTCAATTTCCGTGAGGAGTGCCGGGAATGGAGCAAGCGCGCCAGCCGCGACCGCGACCCGGAGAGCAAGAACGCCGAGCTGCGCTACTGTGAAGCGGCGTCAACCTTCACGCCCTGATCCGTCTCACCGTTCTTTGCCCATTCGCGCAGCAGAAACTTCTGGATCTTGCCGGTCGAGGTTTTCGGTAACTGCGTGAAGACCACCGTTTTCGGGACTTTGAAGCCCGCCAGGTGCTCACGGCAAAAACGCATGATCTGCTCGCCAGTCACATCGTCATAGCCCGTTTTGAGTGTGACGAACGCACAGGGCGTTTCGCCCCATTTGTCGTCAGGCCTGGCCACCACGGCGGCCTCCATTACAGCAGGATGGCGATACAGCACGCCTTCGACTTCAATGGTCGAAATGTTCTCGCCGCCAGAAATGATGATGTCTTTGCTGCGATCACGGATCTCCAGATAGCCGTCGGCATGCCACACCGCCAGATCGCCGGAATGAAACCAGCCACCCTCGAAGGCTTTTTCAGTGGCAACCGGATTACCCAGATAGCCTTTCATGACCGTGTTGCCGCGCATGTAGATCTCGCCAATGGTCTGGCCGTCCTTGGGCACCGGCTGATGGGTTTGCGGGTCGGCCACCATGACGCCTTCGAGCGTCGGATAACGCACGCCCTGACGCGCCTTCAACGAAGCACGCTCATCGGCTGCTAACTCATCCCACTCGGCTTTCCAGGCACACACGGTGACCGGGCCGTAGGTTTCAGTGAGACCGTAGGCGTGGGTAATGCAGATGCCCATCGCCTCGACCGACGCAATCACCCGAGCAGGCGGCGCAGAACCAGCGGTCATGGCATTGACCGCGTGCCCAAACGAGACGTCCGCCGCATTGGGCAGATTGGCCAGCGCATTGAGCACAATGGGCGCCCCGCAGAGATGGCTGACCTTGTTTTCACTGATGAGTGTGATGATTTTCTGCGGATCGACCCGCCGCAAAAACACATGGGTGCCTGCCTGCGCAGTAATCGTCCACGGATAACACCAGCCGTTGCAGTGGAACATTGGCAGCGTCCACAAATACACCGGATGCAACCCCATGCCCCAGGCCATCTGGTTGCCCACCGCATTCAAAAACGCGCCGCGATGGTGATACACCACCCCTTTGGGGTCGCCGGTCGTGCCCGAGGTGTAATTGAGGGAAATGGGCGCCCATTCATCCTGCGGCCACTGCCACTCGAAATCGGGATCACCTGCGTCAAGCAGCGCGTCATAGTCGAGTTCACTGAGCGGCCGCCCTTCGCTGTACTCAGGATCATCGACATCGATCAGTAGCGGCGGATGCTCCAACAGGGCCAGTGCAGCATGCACCACGGCGTGAAACTCCCGATCAGCGATCAACACCTTGGCCTCCCCGTGCCCGAGCATGAAGGCAATGGCCGGTGCGTCGAGGCGCACGTTTAGCGTATTGAGCACTGCGCCCAGCATCGGTACGCCAAAATGCACCTCAAGCATCGCGGGAATATTGGGCAGCATGACGGCAACGGTATCGCCGCTTTGCACACCCAACTGGCTCAGCCCTGAAGCAAGCTGGCGACAGCGGCGATACGTTTGCGCCCAGTCACGCCTGATCGCGCCATGAATGACCGCCGGATAGTCCGGATACGTTGCAGCAGTGCGCTCCAGAAAACTCAGCGGCGTAAGCGCCACATGGTTGGCCGGGCCTTTGGACAGCCCCTGATGGAAGATAGACATTGGCACACCCTGGCGAATTATTAGCTCTGGACCCATACGGGCCGGTGATTTCACAGTTCTGCTGTGCTCAGTTATAGCTCGCGGAGGCAAGGGTGCGTCACCCGACCTTCGACTAAATCCCACGCAGGCATGGCGAAAGGCTTACATGCTATTGAGCCATTGGCTATTTTTGAACCTTCCAGACAGCCGTAAGATTGGATCCAACAACTGGTGAACAAGGAGTTCATCAGGATCAAGGACGATCGACCATCGCCGGGAAGGCAGCCGACAGGGAGTTGGAATGGTCTTGGTACAAACCCGCTTCGGCGGGTTTTTTATTGCCCGCGATTTGCAACACTCGATTCTCGATTGATCAAAATATGTACGCGCGTCTGTTCCCATGCATCACTTGTCACATTCTCAAGGCATGTTGAATACGGAACAGGGCTGCAACGGCCTCGTATAGCCAAAGGCTTACACGCCCTGAGGGCAGTTGGCTATTTTTGTCCTATAACAACAGCCGTAAGATTGGATCCAACAAGTGGTGAGCAGGGAGCTCACCAGGATCAAGGATGATCGACCATCGCCTCGGAGGCGTCCGACAGGAAGTCGGGATGGTCTTGGGAAAACCCGCTTCGGCGGGTTTTTTGTTGCCTGTCGAAAACACACCCGCTATCGACGGCTCGCCTTCCTCTCGCGCAGCATGGCCCTGCGGCTTTCGATATGGCGCTTACGCGCATCTCTAAGCCTGTACTCTTCACGTAGCACCTTGCGCTGAGCACGATTGAACACAAACTGCTCACGCAGCTCCCGGTGACGCTTGCTGTTCAATGACAAAAAACCAAGCAACGGAAACAGCACGCCCAGCATCGAGCTGACCAGATCGACACGCCGATCAGGCAAGGCCCAGGTCACCAGCACCGCTGCCAGACAGATTGCCAGCAACGCCACCAACACCCACATCCCCCACAGCCGCCCTCTTGCCAGCAAAATGCCCCCGGCTGACATGATCAAACTGATGCCCATCATGAGCTTGAAGGTATTCATGGAAGCATCGCGATCATGACCAAACCAGGCCTGCATGACGATGCTTGTCGTGATGGCTAGGGAAAAGATGCACATGAAGATGGAAAACATGAACATCGGAAAATAGCGGGCACGGAGGCTATACGGGGCGTAGAAATACATCAGTTTTGGGTCGAGGGGGCGTGGTTTGTTGCGGGATTGTTTGCCCATTTTTTGGTCTTCCTTGAAAACTGGATTGGGAGTTCGAAAGGTATTACAAACGCCATCCAGCGATTTGCAGAGTGTAGGTTAATGGGCTCATAAAATTAAATGATGCCGCACCCCGGCGCATCAGTTTCCTTGAGCCGTCGTTCGTACCAGAAGGTGAGCCGATTGCTATCGGGCGGCTTCAGACTTTTCGTGCTGTCAGTGTCATCAAACTCGATGGTGAAGCGCTAGCCACTGTAGTTCCCGATTGCGGTCACACGAAAATCGGGGTTGTGGTGGACTCCAGGTCAGCCCCGGCACATCGGTCACGCAGACGGCGCGGGGCCTAAGGATTCTCCGAACAAGTCCCGGTTATGCGAAAATCGCCTGACCACCTGATCCGAGCCTCCCATGAGCCAGATGAGCTTTTCCGATTTCGAATATGCCGGCAAGCGCAAGCAGACACGCCGCGAACGCTTCCTCGCCGAGATGGATCAGGTCGTTCCCTGGACAGGTCTGCTGGGCCTGATCGAACCGTTCTACCCCAAGGCCGGCGGCGGCAGAAAACCTTATCCGCTGGAAACCATGCTGCGCATTCATCTGCTGCAGAACTGGTTCTCCCTGAGTGATCCGGCCATGGAAGAAGCGCTCTACGAAATCACCCCCATGCGTCAGTTCGCGCATCTGACACTGAGCGCGCCGATCCCGGAAGACACCACGATCATGAACTTCCGGCACCTGCTGGAGAAACATCAACTGGCTCCTGCAATCCTCGCGGTCATCAACGGTTATTTGCAGGAAAAAGGCCTGTCGCTGCGCCAGGGCACCATCGTCGATGCCACCATTATTCATGCCCCAAGCTCGACCAAGAACAAAGACCGCGAGCGCGATCCCGAGATGCATCAGACGAAGAAAGGTAACCAGTATTTCTTTGGTATGAAGGCGCACATCGGCGCTGACGTTGAGTCTGGACGGGTTCATCACGTCCATGGCACCGCCGCCAACATGGCTGATGTCACCCAAGTCGCCGAACTGCTCCACGGGGAAGAAAACGCGGTCTATGCGGACGCTGGCTACACCGGTGTCGAGAAGCGTGAAGAGCACGAAAATCGTAACGTGATCTGGCAAATCGCGGCGCGGCGCAGCACGTATTCCAAGCTGAACAAACGCAGCCTGTTGTACAAAGCCAAGCGCAAGATCGAGTACTGCAAAGCGCAGACACGCGCCAAGGTTGAGCATCCGTTTCGGGTCATCAAGCGCCAGTTTGGTTACGTGAAAGTACGCTTTCGTGGGCTGATGAAAAACACGGCCCAACTGACCACGCTGTTCGCCCTGTCGAACCTGTGGATGGCTCGAAAACGACTGATGGGTATGGGTGAGTTGCGCGCTTAACACGGAAAACCGGGCGAAAAACGCGCTCGACTCACGCTGCATCAGACCGTTTTCAGAAAATAGCGCTGTGTGCCTGGCAAATTACGGCGTGGCACCGCTGCGCGGCAAGTTGATCGGAGCATCCCTAAATACGCAGCGTTCGCGCCCCTCTAAGCATATGTCGATGGTGATCAATCAGCCCAGCCAGTCTTCTTGAGGGTGTCAAAATCCATTAATAACACTCTTGGCATCGTGCGCTGTGTTCTGCATGCATAGCAGTATCATGCCTCGTGTACAGGCCACTGAGTCGAACGACAATACATGCAAAGGCAAGCGCATCCAATCCTCAAAGGGTTCATTAGCGATTCACAGCAGAATCAGCCCAATGTAACGCCTAGCGACTTGCTCGACTGATGAGGTGATTGCCACTCCAATCACTAGGAAGGACATGATGATCGGCTTAAGAAGCTCGAACGATGTTCTGGAAAATCACGCTGAGCGCTATCACCATCTGCCTTTTCAGTTTTCCTCGCAATTGCTTGAGCGCATGGATCACACTGAAGCCTGACGCTCCAAAACTACCCGTTACTAAACCCGACTGGATCGCATCAAGTGCTTGCACGCTGACTGAGGAACAGGCGCTTAACCATGCCAAAGGTTGTCTGCTCGGACTGGCTATCGCTGATGCGGTCGGGACAAAGCTGGAGTTTCTACCTCGGAATCGCAGTCGCGTTAATGACATGGTCGGCGGCAGTCCCTTCAGGCTCAGTCCCGGAGAATGGAACGACGACACCAGCATGGCGCTCTGTCTGGCAGATAAGTATCTCGCCAAAGGCGATTTTGATTTCAAGGACTACAGCGACAGACTCTGCCGCTGACACAAACACGGTGAGAACAGCCATAACGGCAGATGCTTCGATATTGGCATGCAACCAAGGCAGCACTTGAAGGGCATCTGGCGAGTGAAAACGGCTGGTATGGCAATGACCATCCCTCCACCGCCGGAAACGGATCAATCATCCGATTGGCACCTACACGATATCGAGGACACGGTCTAAGGCGCTTCCAGACAAAGTGACTGGACTCAAAACGAGCAGTGAGACCCGATTATTGATTGAGCCTCACCCTTTGCCTGCTTAGGCCTTTTCGAAGCGCTGCTGCAACAAATGACGCGCAACACCTGCATTCAAGTAATCGGCGATCAGTTCGGCCAGCGCTTCGGGCTTGAGCTTTTTATCGTCGCGACAGAACTGACTCATCATTAAAAATACCTGTCGTTTCTTCTTGTTGACCCTGGCCGACGGTAAGAAGAATGAGCGGTACGCAACCTCGGGCAGCGGCGCGTCGTCTTCCAATTGAAGCGTCAGAATCAACCCGGTACTCGCATGCAGGCCAAAGTCAGCGACGTGCTTGATCGGGATCGGCTCTTTCACGTTCGGGAAGACCAATTGATCCGGGCTCAAGATCAAAGCCGTTTTGCTGGCCCGTAAGTACATGCGCAGCGAAAAAGGAATCAGCACTGCCATGAATGCCAGCAGGACACCGCCCGTAATCATAAGCAGGTCCTTCTGCCCCCCGAATACGTCCGCGAAGAACAGCCCCATCACCAGCAGGCCAATACCCAGCAACAGAAAAGGCGTCATGAATATCAGAGATAAAAGCCCCCGCAAGCGGGCGCCCTCATGGAGGATCACATCTCCGCTCACATGACTCGCACGCGAACGCAGCTCTTCAACCACTTCGGTGTCACGCGTTACGTATTGTGTGATGAAGTCCTCGGTGAGACGCGTGCGCAGTGCTTGTGGCTCAACAAAATATTGATCCATCGCGGCGCACGCCTGGTCGGCTAGAACGGGGCGAGTTCCTGCGCGAATCGCATCGTCGGCAGCCATCTGCAACGCAGCGATACGTTCGCCGTTCGAAGGGTGCGTATCGGACGGGTGTGGCAGCTGAACAGCCATTTCATCTTCGGGCAGACTCAACGCCTGGCCAGACAATTCATGCATCACGCTGGTGGGTAGATCCTGGGTTACCGCCTGCTCAGGCGTGGGATTGGTGGCGTAGCCAAGATGCTTTTGAACACGCTCTTGCAGCAAGGGGTCGATAGCCGAAATACGCACCAACGCCGACGCAGCTGCCGCATTGCCCGCCAGGCTCGCGCCAGCCGCATCGGCAGCCAGTTCCCGCACGCGGCTCCAGTGGTTCACGGCGTGATCGAAGCTTTCCATGAAGTAAACACCCAGCATGAACGCCGGGCGCAGGATGGTCCGCTGGAGCAGGTCACTGATCACCATATTGGCTGCGATCACGCCTAAGCTGCGACCAATGCCGTCGTAGATCGGCAAGAAGCGCAAACTGTATTCGGTGTCTTCACCCGCGAAATGCGCCAGCTCATGACCAATGACGGCGCTGGTTTCGGCAGCATCCATCAGCCCCAGGTACATCATCGGAATATGCAGTGTGCGTCCCTTGAGTGACATGTCTGCGGGCAGCAACGAGACGTCGCTGGACGTCACATAGAAACCTTCGGTCATGCCCAGCACAATATGATCGGGGGATAGAGCTCCCAGTCGGGTCGCCAGCTCACGCACATAGGCCCATAACGCTGGTGCGTCTTCAGGCGTGACTTCCCTGCCCAACACCTGCATCGGCGTCGGTTCGAACATATGCAGCATGATGCGCAGCTGCTTGCCCATCTGCCAGATCGAGTAGAGGCAGGCAGCGACCATGATCAGTACCGCGATAATCAGCTTGAACTCACCGGCAGACATTTTCCCCAGATGCCACAAGCCCAGCCCTTCGAAGCTGAGAATGGCTGCCACCGCAGCACCCATTGCGATGATATGTCCTACCAGGACGAAAGGCAGGATGCGGCTGACACGACTGAAGGTGTGCAGCAATCGCTCACGAGAATGAAGCGCGCGGCCCCCCGCCCAATTGAGCCCCAGCAGCCCTATCGCTCCGACCAGTGCAGCGAGTATTCCAAGCGCGATGACCGCTCGGGCAAGCCAGGTCATCACCGATGCCAACGGGATCAACGTGCCCAGATCATCCTCTGCCTTTGCGACGCGAGAAATCGCAATGCTTAAACTGATCCTCTCCTCGCCGATCTCCACCATACGTGTAGGGGCGTTGGGCATCTCGGCGAGTTGATCAAGATAGGGACGCGCTTCACGGACGCTGGCCTGGATTTCATCCAGCTCCCGCGCATTGTCGAGGCTGCGCTGCAATTCCCAAACACCCACCAGATTCAGGCACAGTGGCAGCAAAATGAGTACGGCAATGAGCTTATAGATTTTCATGAGGCTGGCTCAACAGGTGTGTCGCCGCTGGCTGTCCCTAGCGCGCACAAGGTCCATGAGGCAAAAACGCCAGAGGCGCTTTGCGTGCGTGCGCACCGCCTGCCTATGCAGAACGTTGATGCGCAGGCGGCGTTATACCTTGATACAAAGCGGGTGGTGACAGAATTTGTATGCCACCCGGAGCGAAACAGGCAAAGGTACAGAAAAGCGCCTCGGGTTTACCCTCAAAAACCTCGATATGCCATCACTTTCAGGTTTGAAAAATTTAGCTAGCACTAAGCCAGTCGTGACTTTAACGCCGCTGAAACGCCAAGAATGAGTGAATCGATTCATCTTTTTAAGCTTTATTTCGCGTGCCATACCGGATCCAATAAAAGGCCCCAAAGCCTTGAATTACAAGCCTTTAAAGGCACATTCAGGGCATGCCCCAACCCCGTAGTGGCACTTAAGCATCATTGCTTAGTGTAACAAAACCGAGAAAATATCCGCCGTCTGTAGGAACTTTCCTACCAAAAGTACTGCCATAGACCACATTGCTGGCTATACGATTCCTATATGCCAGTATTGAATCCTCCCTTATCGTGGCAGCGCGTTTTGCAATTGAGGCACATAGCGAAACCGCTTCGTGAGCAGGTGTGCAGTCGAGAAACTCGTAGCTTTTCCACGTACCCGGCCCAAGCCGGGGAACGGTCGTGAAGAGTTCAAGGACGATGTACCGATGACTCAGACGTTCGATATTGAAGCATTGATCAAGCTGCGCAAGCAGACGCGGGCCATTTCCGACGCGCTCAAGGTGCAGGCGTCCGACTATCTGTCGACCCTGGCCCTGTTGATTCGCCCGCAGAATTTCTTCGGTGAATATCTGCAGGGCGCGCAGCGCAGCAGTGGCCGCGAGACTCAGCATCACTTCAAAGAGCTTAAAGAGCTCTACGACCGTATTGGCTCATCAGAACCGTTCAAGCTCGTCAACGAACTGGAAGTACCGCTCAACCTCATCAGCACGACGCCTGAGCTCTTTCCGCTCGAGTACGACATGGTCTTGTCACAGAGCGGGCAGACCATCCGTATCACCAGTCCGGTTCGCTGGGTGGTGGGCTTCAACTCGTTCGATCTGGCGCAGTTTCGCAAAGTGATCAAGGACCCCAACCGCAGCAGCGCAGAGCTGTATCGCTATGTGGTGCATTATCTGGTCCTGTTCTACTGCCTCAGCAAGTCGCCGGGTATGAGTCGGTTGTTCGAAGGCCTGCGCTTCCCTGTCAGCTTCGAACGCTTGAAAGACTTCGGCGATTTGCCGTTTTGCGTAATCAGTTCACCTGTCCGTTCTGAATTACCGGACGAGTCGGTTATCCGTAGCAGTACCCAAATTGCAGGCAATTCCAGTTTCGAAGAGCTGGTGGGTCAGGAAAACATTCTGGAAATGAACGATGAAATCCGTCAGCGCCTGTTGCTGACGATTGAAGGACTCTAACGCGCCTGGCCTGTCCCAGGCCCGGTACGCAAACGACTTGCAGCGAGTTGCTCGCACAGGAGATGACGATGGCGAAGAAGGAAAGTACCCAGCACAAACTTGACCGCGTTCGCGCGCCTCGGGTCCACATCACTTATGACGTAGAAATTGGCGATGCGCAGGAAAAGAAAGAGCTGCCATTCGTTGTAGGCGTTCTGGGCGATTTTTCCGGCAATCCTCTGGAGCCGCTGCCCAAGCTCAAGGATCGCAAGTTCGTCTTCATCGACCGTGACAACTTCAACGGTGTCCTCAAAGGCATCAAACCGCGTCTGGCTTACCGCGTCGATAACACGCTGGCCAAGGACGGTACTCAACTGGGCGTCGAGCTCAACTTCAACGCCCTCGAAGACTTCGAGCCACAGAACGTGGTTCGTCAGGTCGAGCCTCTGCGCAAACTGCTGGAAGTGCGCAACAAGCTGGCTGACCTGCGCAACAAGATGGGTGGCAACGACAAGCTTGAAGAGCTGCTGATGGACGTGTTGCAGAACACCGAGAAGCTCAAGACCCTGGGCAAGGAATTCGGCCGCGAAGCCGCTGTTCCAGCCACCGACAATAAAGAGTAAGGAGGAGCCTGACCATGAGTGACAAGCAAACCGCAACTCAGCAGGACAGCGCTCTGGTCGAAGTTGAAAACTTCGCACCACAATCCTCCCTGCTCGACAGCATCATTTCCGAAAGCCGTGTGGCTCGCTCTGAAACAGAGCGTACTCGTACCCGTGACCTGATCGGCGAACTCGTTGCCCAGGTGCTGGAAGGCGAGATGACACCCAGCAAGGACCTGATTGCCGTGCTTGACGCGCGCATCGCCGAAATCGATTCGATGCTCTCCGAGCAGATGAACGAAATCATGCATGCCAGCGAATTCCAGGCGCTCGAAGCCTCTTGGCGTGGTCTGAAGTATCAGGTCGATCAGACCGAGACCAGCACAACGCTGAAGATCCACCTGCTTAACGCTTCGAAGAAAGACCTGGTTCGCGATCTCAAGGCCTCGTCCGAATTCGACCAGAGCGCGCTGTTCAAGAAGATTTACGAAGAAGAGTACGGCACCTTCGGTGGTGCACCGTTCGGTATGTTGCTGGGTGACTACGAGTTCAACCGCAACCCGGAAGACATGTACCTGCTCGAAGAGATCTCCCACGTTGCAGCCGCAGCACACGCCCCTTTCATTTCGGCGGCATCGCCTGAACTGTTCGGCTGGGACTCGTTCACCGATATGGCAGGTCCTCGCGATCTGGCCAAGATCTTCGACACCGTTGAATACGCCAAGTGGAAGTCGTTCCGCGCCTCCGAAGACTCGCGCTATGTCGGCCTGACCCTGCCGCACGTGCTGGGTCGTCTGCCTTATGGTCCGGATACTACGCCGGTTGAGGAATTCAACTTCGTTGAAAGCGTCGATGGCCGTGACCACAACAAATACCTGTGGATGAACGCTGCCTACGCGCTGGGCACCCGCGTCACCGACGCGTTCTCGCGTTACGGCTGGTGCGTGGCGATTCGTGGTGTTGAAGGCGGCGGTCTGGTTGAAGGTCTGCCGACTCACACTTTCAAGACTGACGACGGTGAGATCGCGCTCAAATGCCCGACTGAAATCGCCATCACCGACCGTCGCGAAAAAGAGCTGTCGGACCTGGGCTTCATTCCGCTGGTTCACTGCAAAGGTACTGACTACGCCGCGTTCTTCGGCACTCAGTCGACCCAAAAGCAGAAGCAATACAACACCGATATTGCCAACGCCAACGCCCGCCTTTCGGCACAGCTGCAGTACATCTTCGCCACCTCGCGTATCGCTCACTACATGAAAGCGATCATGCGCGACAAGATCGGCAGCTTCGCGTCCCGCAAAGACGTCGAATCCTTCCTGAACGAATGGCTATCCGATTATGTGCTGCTCGATGACACGGCGAGTCAAGAGGCCAAAGCCAAGTTTCCACTGCGTGAGGCCAGCGTCGAAGTGGTCGAAGTCCCCGGCAAGCCAGGCGCATATAAGGCCGTCGCATTCTTGCGACCTCATTATCAACTGGATGAATTGACAGCCTCGCTGCGTCTTGTGGCAGAACTGCCTCAATCTACGCGGAGCTGACCGACTTCGCCCGCCAGGGAGGCATAGCTGAATGAGTCGATCACCTCAACTGGTGCCCACGCTGTTTGATCGTTTGCTTGATGATGATCCTCATCAAGCAAACGAAGCAGTGTCAAAGCGACTGTGTTCGCTGGGTGAGTACAAAGCGAGTTTGATAAAAGATCTGGAGATACTGGTCAACACGCGCCAGTGTCTGGTCGCATCACAACTGGAAAGCTACCCGGAGTTGGCAGGCACCATTCTTGAATACGGCATGCCCGACTTTACGAGCAAAGGCGTGCTGAATCCTGAGGATCGACGTCTCATCCAGGCACAGTTGGAACGCGCAATTACCGTAGGCGATCTGCGATTTCGAGCGGTGAAGGTGCAACTGCTTAATCAGCAGATTGGGCATCGCATGCTGACCTTCAGGGTTGACGCAGTGTTGCATCTTCAAGATGCGACGCGTCAGGTTTCCTTCGACGCGGTGTTGCAGGTCAACACCCAGGAATACAAAGTGCAGAACCTCAATTGATTCTCGACGATCTGCTGCCGTACTACGAAAAGGAACTTTCGCACCTGCGCTTTCTCGGGCAGGAGTTCGCGCGTGAGTATCCAAAAATTGCCTCGCGGTTGCTCATTGAAGGAGACAATTGCGAAGACCCCCATGCCGAGCGGCTGATTGAAGCTTTCTCTTTTCTGGCAGCCCGGATACACAAGAAGCTCGATGACGAGTTTCCTGAAATTGTCGAAGCTTTTCTAGAAGTGCTTTATCCGCATTATCTGCGTCCGACGCCCGCGCTTTCCATTGTCGAGTTCACAGGCGGAACAAGCGCCACGTTGACGGCCCGTTACAACATCCCGCGTCATACAGAAATCAGCTCGAAGACGATAGAGGGCGTGGCCTGCAAATTTAGAACCTGCTATCCCGTCGACTTATGGCCTGTTAGCGTGCGTGACGCGTCGTTCGTTGAGCTGGAGCGGTCTGCATTCAATGGTCACAGTGCGGATTTGGTGGCGTGCCTGAAAATTGGCCTTAGCGCAACGACCGATCTGCATTTCGGTCAGCTTGACATAGAGACGTTGCGCTTTTTTCTTGATGGCGAAAGCACGCTGATGCTGCAGCTCTATGAACTGTTATTCAACAATTTGGCCAAAGCCACAGTGAGTTTCACAGAGAATGGTCAGCGGCGTGAAATAGGCTTGCCATCTGGATCAGTGAGAGCAGTAGGCTTTGAGCGCGATGAAGGCCTTGTTGATTATGCGGAGCGTTCGTTTCTGGGATACAGGCTGTTGCATGACTACTTTACCTTTCCAGACAAGTTTATGTTTATCGACATCGGGGGCTTGCACCGAAGCTTGGCAGGTAAGGATTTAAAAGACATAGAACTCAACTTTTACTTTTCACAGTATGAGATGGGAGACCGACTGGCACGGCTGGCTCAGAACGTGGGACGCAACAACTTCAAGCTCGGTTGCACCCCCATTATCAACCTGTTTAAACAGCAGGCTGAGCCCATCAAGTTGACCCATACACGTCACGAATACCCGGTTACACCCGACGTCAGATTGCAAGGACATGCCGAAGTCGTATCAATAGACCGCGTACAACGGGTTAAGAAAGTGGCAGGAGCGGACAGGGTTAGCGAGTGCAACCCATTCTTTGAGCCACGCGGCGACTTGGGACCTGATGCATGCTATTGGATTGGCCGTAGGAGACCCTCTCGCCGAGGTAAGCAAGGCGGTACGGAGATGGCGATTCGAGTCGTGGATCGAGAGCTCGATCTGATAGATGCAGGCAGCGACTCGCTGAGTATCTCCCTCACCTGCAGCAACCGCGACTTGCCTCAAATGCTCAGTTATGGCGGCAGCCAGAGCGATTTTATTTTTGAACAGGATGGCGTGGTTGACAGCATTCGATTGCTGAGGAAACCCACAGCCACAGCACGCGTGCCGCTGGGTGATGGCCTAATCTGGCGCCTGATTTCGCACTTGTCCCTTAACCACATGTCGCTGGTATCGCAGGGTAAAGAAGTGCTTCAGGAAATGCTCAGCCTCTACAACTACCGACGGGGTCTAGCAGTTCGCAAGCAGATCAGCGGAATTTTATCGATCAAGAGTGAGCCGGTGGTAGTTCGTATAGGCCACCCCCGGCCGAATTTTGTCCGCGGCGTGGGCATCACGCTGGAACTCGACGAAAGCCAGTACATCGGTAGCGGCGTGTTCCTGTTCGGCAAAGTGCTTGATCACTTTTTTGGACAGTACTGCACCGTCAACAGCTTTACCCAACTCACCCTTCGCACCCGCCAGCGGGAAAAGAGAATTGTGCAATGGCCACCCAGAACGGGCGATCAACCTCTGGTCTGATTGATCAGGCACGTGCAGAGCCATACCGGTTTGAATTTTTCCAACTGGTCAGACTGCTGCGCCTGCATTACAGCAGAGCAGGACGGATTGATCCGGAAGCGCGGCCCCATGACGATCCCCTGCGCTTTCGCACACAGTTGTCTCTGAATTTTCCGGTCAGCGAAGTTAGCGATTTGAAATTTGAACGCGCCGAGCGTCTCAATGCCAATGAGCAGGCGCTTTCCGAAGTCCAGGTCACGTTCATGGGCTTGATCGGGCCGTCGGGCGTGCTGCCGCGCCCGTATACGGAAACGCTCTTAAATCGCCATATTCAGCATCGCGATGACGGTGCGCATGCATTTCTCGATGTATTTTCTCATCGCATGATCGCGCTCTTCTATCAGTCATGGCAGAAGTATAAGTTCCACATCGAACATGAGCGCAAAGGCTCGTCGGACTTTGAGCGCTATTTACTCAATCTGGTGGGATTCGGAAAGCAGGGGCAGAAACGAAAGTTTGGTGCAGACGGCTCTCCTGTCCGACAGGAACTATTTAGCTATTTCTCGGGATTGTTTACTCAGCGCCCGCGTAACCCACATAACCTGGAAGTGATGTTGAGTTTCTATTTCGGCCAGCCGTTTGTGTTGCGCCCGTTTGCTGGGCGGTGGCTGAAACTCGACCCTGAACAATGCACGCAGCTAGGCAGAACCAATGCGGCTCTTGGCCAAAGCGCCGTTGCCGGAAACCGGGTTTGGGATTACCAGTCGTGCCTGCGTATTGATATCGGCCCCTTGGCGCTGGCCGATTATCAACGCTTTCAGCCGGGCAATGATGACTACCGCAAACTTGTAGACATGGTCCGTTTCTATCTAGGTCCCTCACTGGACTTTGAACTCGCGCCGCAGCTTAAGGCTGAGGCAGTACCACTTGCACGTCTGGGCCGCGACACCACAACAGCCCTTGGTTGGCTTGGCTGGCTTAAAAGGCCTGGTGAACAAGTAAAGCCGTCGCGTTGCGCCGTTTTCCGTATTCCTTTTGATGGGGTCTCTCTGTGAACCTGAAATCACTGTTTGCCAAACTCAACGACACCTGCCGTAACGCCACAGAAAGCGCCGCGGCACTTTGCCTTGCTGAGCGTCACTACGAAGTCGACATTGAGCATGTGCTGCTGCAACTGCTTGAAGGGGATGACAACGATTTGATACCCGTTCTACGTCACTATGACGTTGTGATAGAGCGGCTACAGTCCCAGTTGGCTGACGCCATGAGTGATTTCAAGACGGGGAATACTCGCACGCCAGCCTTGTCGCCGCACATCACTCAGTTGATTGAGCGAGCGTGGGTGCTCGCATCGATTGAGTATGGAAATAGTCTGATCCGCAGCGGCTTTCTACTTCAAGCTCTGCTGGACGACAAGGATTTGCGACGTATCGTTGCAGCTTCGGCACCAGAGCTTGAAAAGATCAATGTCGACGATCTCAAGGTCAATCTTGCTGACCTCATCTCGTCTAGCAGTGAGGCGCAACAAAGCTCTCCACTTCCTGCCGGCACTGAGACACCTCGCTCGCCGGGTAAGAGTAACGGCAAAACCCCTGCGTTGGATCAATACACGGTTGATCTTACTCGCAGTGCTCGTGAAGGCCGAATCGATCCTGTGCTGGGGCGCGAGTTCGAAGTCCGGCAAATGGTCGATATCCTCACACGTCGTCGCCAAAACAACCCGATTCTCACAGGCGAGGCTGGCGTGGGTAAAACTGCCGTGGTCGAAGGGCTGGCATTGCGCATTGCCTTGGGCGACGTGCCTGCACCACTCAAGGATGTTGCCATTCACACACTCGACCTGGGTTTGCTGCAAGCGGGTGCAGGAATCAAAGGGGAATTTGAAAACCGACTCAAGTCGGTCATTGAAGAAACCAAGCGTAGCGTTCATCCGATCATTCTCTTTATCGATGAGGCTCACACCCTAATCGGATCCGGTGGTCAGGCAGGGCAGAATGACGCTGCCAATCTCCTCAAACCGGCTTTGGCACGTGGAGAGCTGCGCACAATCGCCGCTACAACATGGGCAGAATATAAAAAATACTTTGAAAAAGACGCCGCGCTTGCTCGCCGCTTCCAGGTAGTTAAAGTCGAGGAGCCGGAGGAAGACCAAGCGATCTATATGCTGCGGGGTCTGTTGGATAAGATGCAGCAGCATCACCATGTCGCTGTCATGGATGAAGCGCTCGTCATGGCGGTTCGTCTATCTAATCGCTACATCACCGGACGGCAGCTGCCGGATAAGGCCGTCAGTGTGCTCGATACCGCTTGCGCTCGCGTCGCACTTGGTCAAACCGCACAACCCGGAAAGCTTGAAGACTGCAGGCGCATGATTGATAACCTGCGCGCAGAGATATCGCTTCTTGAACAGGAGCAAGCCAAAGGCAGCGATCATAAGCGGCGGTTGGCCCACCTGAATGAGGAGCTGGCTGAAACTGAGGCGCGCGAACAGACGTTGAACGCTCAGTGGAAGAATGAGCTTGATCTGGTGAAACAGTTGCATGCATTGAGCGCCCTGAATGACGGTCTGGATCATCGCGAAGATCTGAGCAGACTGCGCTCTGAGCTGGCTAAGGTTCAGGGGGAACAGCCACTCGTACACTCGCTGGTGGACGGCGCCACCATAGGGGAAGTCATCTCCGGCTGGACAGGAATACCTCTGGGCAAGATGTTGCGTGACGAAATCGATACGGTTCAGCGCTTGCCAGCACTATTGGCCGAACGTGTTCTCGGCCAAGACCATGCGCTACTTGAAATTGGAAAACGCATCAAGATTTCCCGTGCTCGTATGGAGGATCCCAATAAGCCAATCGGCGTATTCCTGCTATTGGGTCCAAGTGGCGTGGGCAAGACAGAAACGGCATTGGCACTCGCTGATACGCTATACGGCGGCGAGCGCAACGTGATTACCATCAACATGTCCGAGTACCAAGAAGCGCACACCGTTTCCAGCCTCAAGGGTTCTCCTCCAGGATATGTCGGCTACGGGGAAGGTGGTGTTCTGACTGAAGCTGTGCGTCGCAAGCCATACAGCGTTGTGCTTCTTGATGAGGTTGAGAAAGCTCATCCCGACGTTCTTGAACTGTTCTTCCAGGTTTTCGACAAGGGCGTGCTTGATGACGGCGAAGGGCGTGAAATTAATTTCCGTAATACCGTCATCATCCTTACGTCCAACGTCGGAACCGAGCGCATCATGCAGACATGCTTAGGCGTCAGCGAACCCCCTGCTCCGGCTCAGATCGTCGAGGATCTGCGCGACCAGCTCAACAACGTATTCAAACCAGCGTTTCTTGGCCGCTTGAGTATCGTCCCTTACTACCCGGTCCAAGACGCAGTTCTGGAGCGTATTGTGGGCCTCAAACTCGCACGAATCCGTGAGCGCTTCGAACGTAATCATCAAGCCTCACTGGAGTTCAGCGCAGAACTGATACCCACGATCGCAGCACGTTGCACAGAAGTTGATAGCGGTGCTCGAAATATCGACAACATCCTTTCGGGAACATTGATGCCTGAGCTGGCAGAGCATGTGCTCGGACGTATGGCAGAGGATAAGCCGGTCAACAGCATGAGTATCGGTCTGGATGAAACCGGTGGTTTCTCATACACCATGACGTAAACGACAGTCAGGTATCTGGATGAAGGTTCAGCAGTGCCCGAACAGCCGGGCACTGATCGAAGGTGTTTCAGGAGCAGTAAAATGGGCAGGTTTTTGGGCGTTTTAGTCATGTTGCTTGGGTTGACCGCTTGCGGTATCACCGACCGAGTAGGCAAACGGGTCGATGATACGTGGGCAGGCGACATGCTGTTCAGCAGTGATGAGAAAATTGTGCTGACAGTGGATGGAGGCAACCAACTGAATCCCAACACCACCGGCATGCCCTTGTCCGTGGTTACCAAGGTGTACCAGTTGACCACGCTGGACCGGTTCAATACTGCGGACGCAAATACTCTTCTCGATCACCCGGAGCAAGCGTTGGGCAACACTGTTCTCGATACACGCGAATTAGTGGTTCTGCCGGGTATCGGCTCAGTGCAGAGCTGGCCTCTGGCCAAAGAAGCACGGTATATAGCCGTTGCCGCTTTCTTCCGCGACGACAGCGGCGGCCGCTGGAAAGTCGCACTGAACGCAGATGCGTTTCGTAAGGACGGCATCCTGTTTTCATCCGAGGGCGGGCGCGTGCTGCTCGACCTGAACCGTATAAGTGTCGAGCGTGGACAGGACGTTTTGCAGATGCATGACGAACAGATCATCGCTCCCGTACAGCCAACCAAACCAGAGGATACCGAGCCAGGTTTGGTAGAGCGTATGCAGTCAAAGGCGGCCGACTCGGCTGAAGATGCTGCCAATAACTCCATTAAGAAGTCGCTGAACAATACATTTGATTCGGCATTGGAAGGTACTAAATGAGCAAAAAGAGCCGAGTGATGTGGTCCGAGGGCATGTTCCTTCTGCCCCAACACTTCCAATATCAGGACGAGTTTCACCAAAACCAGTTGGCTCAGGCAACGTTACGCTCCTCACCGTTTCACTGGGGTGTACAAACACTGGAGATTGATGAACAAGCCTTGGCCAACGGCGTGTTGCAGCTCAAGCGACTGAAGCTTGTATTTCCCGACGGCTCGCTCTTTGACGCACCGCAAAACGATCCGCTGCCAGCGGCGCGCGATTTAAAGGATGTGCAGCATGGTACGGAGCTGAAGGTCTATGCGGCGCTCAAACTGGCAGAACCTTACAGTGCGAATTACCTTAATGAGGGCGATGAGCGCAAAGGCGCACGCCGTTTTCGCAAAGCATTCGATATGTTGCCTGACATCAACGAAGGCGAGCTGGAGAACGAAATCACCAGCTTGCGCTTGAATGTTGTATTGCTCATTGATGGCGACTCGCTCGATGGCTACAGCTATTGTCCGCTGATTCAACTGCAACGAAACAATATCAACGGCTTCAGCCTGGATACGCAGTTCGTTCACCCAACCCTACACGTTGGTTCGCATGAAACGCTGCTGAAAATTGCTCAACGTTTACTCGGGCTGCTGCAAAGCAAAAGCGAAACGCTTTCTGGCCGACGACGCGAACGAGCCGATCAGATTGCCGAGTTTGGTTCAAGCGATGTCAGTCTTTTCTGGCTCCTGTATACCGTTAACCGCGCCTATCCAGGGTTGGCACACCTGCTTCAGCACCCACGTCTGCATCCAGAACAGCTTTACAGCTTTCTTGCGGAGCTGGCTGGCAGCCTGCTGACATTTTCTTTGAGCGCGCAGCTCAATGACATACCGGCTTACGACCACCATGATCCTGCCGCTTCAATGATGAAACTCGACAGGCTGGTCCGTGAGCTGCTCAACAGTGTCGTACCCAACCAATACATCCCGATCAGCCTGGAGCAGACGCGCAACTCCTATTTTGTGGGCCGACTCAACGACCCACGGCTTAGCGAAGCGGATTTCTATATTTCGGTTCATGCCGACATGCCCGGCGCACAGGTTCTTGAACTTGTACCCAGGGCATTCAAGGTCGGCTCGCCGGAAGATATCGAGGTTGTCGTCAACACTGCGATGCCCGGCGCAACACTGAGCCACTGCGTCCGAACGCCGAACGCCATTCCTGTTCGTCTGGACAATCAATATTTCTCGATCGAACCCCACGGCCGGGTTTATGAACGCATGATGAGCGCTCACGCCATCGCGTTCTATGTGCCCAGTGCTTTTAAAAACCTCAAGCTTGAACTGATGGCGGTGCTCAAATGACTGATGCCGTGATGCAAGGCGGCGTTTCTGCGCCACTGCAAACGTTGACACTTAAGGACTTGGTCAAAGATTTCATGACCATGGCCCTGATGATTCGTCGCGGCAACAAAGTGCGCGATGTAGCCCGGATGCGCGCAAGTGTTGATGAGTTTTTTCCGGCCCTGGAGCGCGATGCACGTCGTGCCAACTACAGCGTTGAGCAAGTAAGGGATGCGCAATACGCGCTGTGCGCCTTTTTGGATGAAAGCGTACTGAACGCGGGACAGAGCGAGATACGCAGCCAGATTGAGGTCAATCCGCTGCAGTTCCAATACTTCGGTGTGCACTTGGCTGGTCAGGGCTTTTTCGAGAAGCTAGAAGCGCTACGTACCGACGTGAAACGTAATCTCGATGTACTTGAGGTTTATCACCTGTGCCTGGCCTTGGGCTTCGAAGGCAAATACAGCCTCGAGCAAAAAGACCAATTGCGCTACATCGCCAACACGCTGGGTCAGGATATTGCCCGCTACCGTACCCCACGCAAAGCGCTTTCACCTGAATGGGCATTGCCCGATCAAGTGTCACAAATGTTCCGCTATGAAGTCCCTCTTTGGCTGTACCTGATAGTTATCGCTCTGGTATGTGGCGCGGTTTATCTGACGCTGGACTGGCTTTTAGGCAAAGAAGTCGCAGCGCTGGCCGAACAGGTCCGTCAGCTGTTCAGCGTTTAATTCAGTTACGGATTTGGTCAGGAAGACATGAGAGCATTATTGCGTTCCTTGAAGAACTTTTGGTTTGCGCTGGCACTGCTTCTGGTCATAGGCCTGTTGGCGTGCTGGTTCGCGCTTCCACGCTTGAGCTTCACCCGGGAAAACGTTTACGTCGCCATGGCGTTACTCAGTGCATTCTGCTTGCTGCTGATTGTGCTGCGCCAATACAGACGCATCCGGGCCGAGCAGAACATCGAAAGCCTGGTTCAGCTGGAAGTTGACAGGTCGCTGGGCGCGGAAGGTGAGTTCCGTGACCAACATGTATTGCGCGAGCGACTCAAGCATGCCATTGCCATGTTGCGCTCCTCTCGGTCAGCTGGCGGTGGCGGAGCTTCGGCACTCTCAGATCTGCCGTGGTATCTCGTAGTTGGCATGTCAGCCTCAGGCAAGACTTCGCTGCTTACCCGATCAGGATTATCAGCAACCATCGCGGGAGCCCAAGCCAGCGGAATGGACAGTGGGACTCAACATTGCGACTGGTATTTCAGCCCCGACGCGGTCTTGATCGATACCGCCGGACGCTATCTGCGCGATGATCAGTCAGCCAGCGAATTCGCGTCTTTTCTCAAGTTGCTGCGCAAACAGCGCACCAAGCCAGCCGTAAACGGATTGATTCTGGTTGTAAGCCTTCCGGAAATCGTATCAGCCACTATGGCAGAGCGCGAGGCTCTGGCTGCTCGTCTGGTATCACGCATTGACGAGTACAGCGAGTGCTTGGGCGTCAATCCTCCCCTCTACCTGATGTTGAGTAAAACCGACCTGGTGCCAGGGTTCAATCAGGCTTTCCAAGGGCTGGATACGGCTCAGCGTCAACAGCCTCTCGGCATGACGTTCGCGCTATCGGACGTACGTTCCAAGGGACTACGCGCCGTAATGGAAGCAAAGTTCGCACAACTTTTAGAGAGCGTCCGGCATCACGTCGACACACAAGTGATTACCGGAGGCAACAGCGCGAGCGTCGAGCTGCTGCAGTTCCCCAATTATTTTGCAGAGCTATCGACCGTCATCTCAGGGTTTCTTGATCAATTCGAGCGCTCTGCGCAGGGGCACACGCCTCCGATCGTACGAGGGGTCTATTTCACAAGCGCCCTGCAAACAGATGAACAATTACCGCCGGTCTATGAAGACGCACTCGGTGATTACTATGCTCTGGAACCTAAAGAACGCCCCGCACGGAATCAATCGGCGGCCAAAGTCGGGGACAAAAGTTTTTTCATTACCGAGACATTCCGCCAAGTAGTTTTCCCGGATCGGAACCTCAGCCTTTATTACTCACGATTGGGCCGTACGCGGTCGCTGACTCCAACATTGATCGGAATAGCAGCGATAGCAGGTATCGCGCTACTGGCTTGGGAAGCGATCTCCTACAACAAAAACCGCGAGATGTTGGCTGGAATTGCTGGAGAGTTGACGCAGCTGGAAAATGCACCTGACCAGGCCGAACGCCTGCGATCCGGTGAAGCGATGGAAACGTTGCGCGCTTACCTGACCAAATTCGAGGGCTATGACAACAATGGCGTGCCACTTGTCCTAGGTGCAGGCTTATACAGTGGGGATGAGCTCCTGACACCATTGCGTCAAGCGTACCTACAGCAATTACGTACACAGGCTCTGGAGCCTATAGGCAAGCAGCTGCAAGTTCAGCTTCGCGAACTGAATCTGTTTGCTCAAACAGTTGATCGCTCTCCGCTGGCGCCTACGGATAAACGTCGCTCACCCAAAACCACTGCTAAAACCAGTGCTGCCATTCAGGGTATTAGCGTGCCCAAGGTCCCGAGCACTGTGCCACGCAGTACTGCCGACCTGGCCGGACAGTTGAGGTCAGGCGTCAACGAGGCTGGGGAAGCTGGACGCCGCCGTACTCTTGATGCTCTCCGTGACCAAGCAAAGTCTACATCCAGTACAGATCGCGCTGAAGACACTGCACTGACTGCAGGACTTTCGCTTTCCGAGGACAGCTTGGGCCGCCTGACAGAGCAACAGGTGTCCTCGGTTATTAAAGCGTACAGCGCTCTAAAACTTTATTTAATCCTTACACGCCCGGATGAGCATCGCGATGCGGAGTTCGTGGCAGACGAGTTGCCGAAAGCCTGGCTGCTTGCGGCGCAAGCACAGGGACAAGAAGTCAGTCCGGAATTGATCGAAGCCAACACAGCAATGTATGTACGTTACCTTCAACAAGGGACGGCACCTGCACTGCGGCGCAACGAGCAATTGATTACCGAGGCCCGCCAAAGTCTGCGTTCGTTCATGATTGCCAGTTCTCTGGTAGACCGCGAATACTTGCGCTTGCAGTTGGAGTCGAGCCGGCAATTTCCAGCGCTTACGCTGGCAGATATGGTGCCCGCTGTTGGTCGTGACCAATTGTTCTCATCGGAAGCCGTCCCGGCGATCTACACACGCCAGGGTTGGGAAGAGTTTCTGCAACCCGAGCTCATCAAATTACTGTCTGGCAACCTGCGTAACGACACTGACTGGGTACTCGATAGCGAGGGCAGCAATGGCATGGTGCAGAAGGCTAACTTTGTCCGCGAGCTGATGGCTCGCTATAAGGCTGATTACGCAGATGCCTGGTTCCAGCTGCTAAGGGGCGTAGGCGTTCGTCACTTTACCGATATGGCCAACGCCACAGAACGCTTGGCGATGCTGAGCGATGTACAGAATTCCCCCGTCAAGAATCTACTGTATGCGGTCAATCAGAATACGCTTTGGGATTTGCCGAAAACGTCGTCTGTCTCTTCTACAAGTAAGACGGATGACGGTTTCTGGAGTCGCATAAAAGGTGCATTCGGCACTCAAGGTGAGCAGATCGAAAGCATGGTGGTGGCGCTACCAAGAGTAGACGACGGCGTGCTGGCCAAACGCTTCGAACCCGTTGCGCGACTGTTCGCGACACAAAACGCTGAAGGCGCAGACAGCACCATCATGGACCGTTATTTGGCCGCCCTCCGGAAACTGAAGGTGCGTCTTACCAACATCCAGCGATCGCAGGATGTCGGTAAAAACAGCAAACTGTTGATCAGCGAAACGCTGGAAGGGCAGCCTTCAGAGGTAACACAAGTACGCAATTATATTGAAACCAGTGTTGACACCTCTGAGGGCGGGTTGTCGAGCTCATTGCAACGCTTATTCAGTTCGCCGCTTCAATACTCGTGGGAAACGCTACGTGATCCTGCCGGACAACAAATCGCCAAAGCATGGTCACAAGATGTCGCACGGCCTTGGAAACAGGTAATGGCCTATCGGTATCCGATTGTGCAGGGCAGCGAGAACGAGGCATCCGTCAAAGACCTGCAGCGTTTTGTGGATCCAGACACCGGCCTGCTCCCCGCCTTCAAGCGTAATGAGATCGGTAACCTAGCCGGCGGAGAGGGTCTGGGGATGGGATCTGGGGCAAGCGCTGCTCCTCTCGTCAACGCCAGGATGATCGACAGTATCGACAAAGCCAGCTCTGTCGGCCAAGTCATAGCCAGCCTTTCGGATAAAGAGAATGGCTTCGAAATCATGCTGGAACCGTCGGCCCGTTACACCGACATCATTTTTACACTCGACGGACAAGAGCAGCACTATCGCAACGGTCGTACCAGCTGGAACCGGTTCTCGTGGCCAGGCAGCACCAATGCCCCTGGAGCACGGCTGGATGTAGTGACGCTCGAAGGTCAACGCATCACCGTGTTCGACTATCCGGGCCGCTGGGGTCTGCTGAAAATGAACGACAGCGCTCGCGTCACCGACCTAGACACGGTACAGCAACGTTTTAGCTGGCAATCAGCCGCAGGCCCGGTAAGTCTGGTCGTTCGCAACTATGGCGGAGTCAAAATGACCGACCTGGCTCAGGTCAAGGCACTTAGCGTTCTCAACGATCCTGGGCAGAAAAACTGATCATGGCAATACATTGCAAAGGAGTCGCTGGCCGATGATAGGGTGTTTCGGCAAAGTCCCTGCGAGCACGGACTTCGTAAGCCTGAATGGTGCGATGTCTGAAGTTTGTGAGTTCGACCTGTGGCTGCAGAATGGTTTGGGCCGCATGCAAGTGCGTGACGATTGGCGCGAGCTATTCGATGACCTGCCTGTGTGCTTCTTCTCCTATCGCAGCCGTACTGGTCAATGGTTGCTAGGCGGATTCATCAGTTCTCGCGATGCAAGCGGCCGCCGTTACCCGTTCATGGTGTTTCAGAGTGTGAAGGCAGATCATGAGTTGTTCTTTAGCCCGCATACCCTGTGCGAACTCTTTGCCGGACAGATCAAACCGCTCCTTATGCAAGCGGCTCAGGGTACAGATATTGAACAGATATTCGCCCGTATCAGAGCAATGCGATCGTGGACTTCCCAGGATCTGGATCTGTATCGCCGCGTGCACGAAAAATTTCTAGCGGATTTCAACCTGCGCGACGTAGCCCGGCCACTTCGCCACAGTTATCCCGAATTCAACACACAGTCAGGACTTGAAAGCCTTTACAGATTGCGAAAGGCGCTCAGAAATCAGGCACCGCAAGCGATAAGCCTACCGCTACCTGCCGAAAGCGGGCTCAAACGGCCGATGGCCGACATGTGGTGCACATTGCTTTCTCGCTTGCGAGGTAAGCCTGGAATGCCTGACGTAAGTGTTCTGGTAGATAGCTTCATGCGTCCGGGACTTCTTTGTTTCCCTTCGCGGGGGAGCGATGAAATCTATCGAATACTCACGGGCATCTCTTCAACCGCAGATCGTTACAACCTGCTGGATCCGTCGCCGGAACCGCAATCTGCCGCTGCATTGGCGTTACCCGATGACCACCTTGCATTGAATGATTTTATAGAGCGCTTCGTCAGCGCTCGGGACGAGCCGTATTGATGAACAGGATCAAGTATTACTTTTTCAAATACCAGCCGTACGTACTGGGGATCATGTTCTTCCTGGCCATTTTTGTGGTCTGGTCGGTTGGCGTGGCACTGGGTTTCACTTCTTTGTACAGCCTCTTGGCTGGCATCGGACTGTTTCTTCTGCTATCGGCAGGTTACGTTCTGATCATGTACCGTGGCGTGTCGCCCCGTCACGACCTGGAAGCCTTGCTGCGCGAAGACGCCGATCAGGCGGTCCTCAACTCAAGCCCCCAAGATCGCGAGGAAGTAAGCCTTCTGCGCGAGCGCTTGCTGCAGAGCATTGAACGCCTGCAAGGGAATCAAGGCAAAGCAGGGCCAAACAAAGATGCGCTCTATGCACTTCCTTGGTACTTGGTTATCGGCCAACCGGCTTCAGGTAAAAGCACGATGCTTTATCAGTCCGGTCTCAACTTCCCTTATGCCGAACGCGAAGGTGCCAGGGTTGCAGGTTTGGGCGGCACTCGTAACTGTGATTGGTTTTTCAGCTCCGAGGCGGTGCTTTTGGATACCGCAGGACGCTATATGGATAATCAGGAAGAAGCCGGAAAATGGCGTGCTTTCCTGGGTCTGCTTCGCCAGCACAGACAACGACGTCCGCTGAATGGTCTGATCGTTGCTGTCAGTATCGAGGACATACTGAGCTCAACGCCCGAGAGCCTCGAACGTCTGGCCAAGCGCTTGCGTGAGCGAATTCAAGAGGCCCACGACCTGCTCGAATTGCGCCTGCCGGTATATCTGGTATTCACCAAATGCGATCTGGTGCCAGGATTTACCCACTTTTATCGCCAACTGGATGTGCAGACCCGAGGCGAGGTGATGGGCAAGACCTTTGCGCATGAAGGGTTCCGACAGTCAGACTGGGGACAGCGCTTCACTGCAGCAATGAGCGATCTGGTGGACCACTGGCAGCACATCGCCGACCAGCAACTCGTGCAGCAGGATATCCAGGCGACCCGACAGGATCCGGCGGCTTACCGCTTCCCTTTGGAACTGACAGCTCTCAAGCCGCTGCTTCAGGCATTTGTCACAGACCTATTGAGGGCAAATCCTTATCAAAGTGCGGAGCTGCTTCGCGGTTTCTACTTCACTAGCGCTCTGGATGCAGAAAAAGCTGCCCAGGGACTGCATGCGCGTCATGTCAGCGAACGCTTCGCGCTGGCTGAGTCGGCAGGAGAAATACCTGTCTCCGGTCTGGCACAGCCGATGTTCATTAACAGTTTGTTCCAGAAAGTCATTATTCCGGATCAACATCTGGTAGCCCTGTACACCAGCAATCGCAGCGAGACTCGACGCAAGGCAGGCTGGATTGGTGCAGCCGCATTCGCAGCACTGTTGCTCTGTGTGGGTTGGGGAGTCTCTTACAGCAATAATAAAGCAGCGATTGAATCTATTTCGAACGGGCTTACTGCAGCAGTACAGAAGGACGCACAGACCGTCAATCAGTACACCCAGTGGCAGACGCTTGACCAATTGCGGCAGACATCAGCAGACCTGTATTCACGTCACCACGACGGTGGCGTGCCATTGGGAATGCGCCTCGGCCTATACAAAGGTTATGAGGTAGAACCTTTTGTACGCCAACGTTACTTTGCGCGCCTGGAAAGCGTCATGCTCAAGCCAACCGCTGATAATCTGACGCGCTCGCTCTACTTGCTGAGCAGTATCAAGATCTATCAACGCAACGCCCCCTCGCTAACCGCTGTGACAGGCATCGACAGCGTAGAGCCGCGAGCGCTGCCGATCGACAATCGTGCACAATCCGTTGCTACGTTCGGCAAGACAACTCTTGATACGTACCTGATGCTATCCAAAGCACAGCGCGAGCAAGCCGATCCTTCAATCCTCAAAGCACGCATTCCAGACTACTGGTATCCGGCTATTAACAAACAGGTTCCTCACGCTGTCGGTATGTCTGCACAAAGTGCTGGTGAGGTCGACGATTACCAGTACGCGGGAAGACAGATAGGGTTCTACAGCGACCAGATTCGTGAACTGGATGTCCCACGCATTTTGAATAACGCGTTTCTTATTTCAAGCTCCCGTAACTACATCAACAGCCTGCTTTCGCAGTCGCTGAAGTCGATCGAAACCATCACGCTGGAGTCCGACACCCTGTTTGCGTTCGGTCGTGCAGATTTCCAGAGCCTGGAACTTGCTGGTCAGCGCCAACTGAGCGCGATTGCCAGCAAGCTATTGAACACCGCCAACGTCGGCAAGATCGTCATCACCGGTCATGCCGACCAGATTGGCGACCCTCAGAGTAACTTGCAGGTTTCCAAGCAGCGCGCACAGACCATCAAAACCTATCTGGTGGGCAAAGGGCTGCCGGGAGAGTTAATTGACGCAGTGGGCGAAGGAAGTAATAAACCCTTGGTACGTTGTGACATGCAGATGCCGCGTGCAGAGCTGATTCACTGCCTTGAACCCAACAGGCGGGTTGAAATCGAGGTGCGTGCGCTGAACTGACGCCGCGACAAAAATAGAAACCATTGTCGTACATGCGCCTGAAGTGGCACGTACGACTCAGAGCGGCCTCGCAGCGATAAGGCGGGGTCAAACACAGGGCAAATCCAATACCTGGATAACACAGGCCCTTTTAAGGAGAAGTGAAAATGGCATTTGACGCATTCCTCAAGATTGACGGCATACCAGGTGAAAGTCTGGACGACAAAAACAAGGACTCGATTGAAGTCCTGGGCTACCAATACGGCGCTACCCAGGCGACTTCGGCAACCGCAAGCTCGTCCGGTGGTGCTTCATCGGAGCGTGTAAACCTGAGCGACTTCACCATCCGCAAATATGTGGACAAGGCCTCGCCTAAACTCTTTGAGTCCTGCTGCAAAGGTCAGCACATCAAGGAAGTTGTTCTGAACGTGAACCGTGCGGGTGGCGATAAAGTGACCTACCTGACCATCACTTTGGAAGAAGTCGTGATTTCTTCGGTCAACTTCTTGGGCAACCTGCCTTTGGGTGGCGAAGTAAAGTCTGAAAGTGATCTTCCAATGGAAGAAATCAAATTCAACTTCTCCCGCATCAAAACCACCTACACCCAACAAAAGCGCGCCGATGGCGCCGGTGGCGGTAAGGTTACCGGCGGCTGGGACCGCTCGCTCAACAAGGTCTACTCCTGATAAGGCCTCGAGCGGCTGATTTTATTTAGCCGCTCACCCGAGGGTCCCGCGTCTGCTTAGACGCGGTGGCCTTCTTTTTCCACCTTTGCATGTAGAGCCGTCCATGTCTGACATCCTTGACGATCTTTCTCTTTCTACGCTGCGTATGCCTATCCGGGACAGTGCCGGTGAGGATATGAGCTTCTCCAGCTTGTTCGACCAGATCAAAGAAGCACGTCGAGCCGATGCGGATTATTTAACGCAGGGCGATTGGCAGACGGATCTGAAACAGGCAGATTGGGAACAAGTGGTGCAACTGGCAAGCGCTGGCATCACGGAGCAGAGCAAAGATCTTATGCTCGTAGCCTGGCTGGGCGAAGGCTTGGCTCACAGGTACCATTTCCGTGGCATTCGCTTTTCGCTGGCATTGGCTCAAGCCATGCTGGAAGATTTTTGGGAAAGCCTTTTTCCCTCACTTGAAGAGGGCGTGGAAGAACGCGCTACCCGTTTGACCTGGCTTAATAACACATTGTCCAGTGTCGTTCGCACGCTACCCATTACTCAAGGGCAAGGGTATAGCCTACTCAAATATGAAGAGTCGCGTCAGGTTGAAAACCTGGCTCGCCAGAACTCTTCAGCGATGAATCAGGCACTTGAAGAAGGCAAGATCAACGCTGAGTTGTTTCAACGCTCAGTGGTACTTACAGATACTGAACATCTGCATCGTAAATACGCAGAAATGAGTGAATGCCTGGCGGCATGCCAGCAATTACAAACGTCTATTGACGCCGTCTTCGAACGCGATGCACCCAGCTTTCTTGGCCTCAATGACGTCCTCACACATGCTCGGCAATTGGTGGAACGATTGCTCAAAGAGCGTGGTGTAGAGATTGCACCCACCCCAGGTCAGTCCTCCGAAGACAGCACCGCAGCCGAGCCGGTCAAAGAGTTGCCGGTCACCAAGACGGAAATTGCCTCTCCCGTCAATGCACCTATGCGCACTGTGCCGCTAAACCGGGATGAAGCCTTTGCCCTGTTACAAGGCGTGGTGCAGTTCTTCAAGCAAACAGAACCTCACAGCCCAGTTCCTTATCTGGTCGAACGGGCCATCAAATGGGGCAACATGCCGTTGGAGAACTGGCTGAATGACGTGATCAAGGACAGCAGCGTGGTGGATGGCATCCGCGACGTTCTTGGCACCCTACAACAACGAGACTGAAGAACGGTCATAGCATCCCACAAGGAGTTCAGTCATGCGTCCGATCATTTTGCTTAACGATCCCACTGACAGAGCGGGAGTGGTTGTTGAAGCCTCAACCACAACGCTCGTCAATGGCAGGGCCGTCGCCAGAATGGGAGACAAGGTCATGTGCCCTCATGGGGCGTGCGTGATCGCAACCGGAGACTCCACCACGCTGGTCGATGGCAGAGCAGTAGCTCGTCATGGCGATAAAACCGCCTGTGGTTCCAGCCTGGTCGCCACCAACAGCGACACCGGAATTCTATAAGGACAGCAGCATGTTGAAGCCCTATGGCCAAGGTCACCGCTCTCTTTGGGACGTGATTGGCGAGCGACGCGAACAGGAAGAACGCTTGGTAGCCCCAGCTCGGGCGCCCGCCGATTATGACCTTGCACGTATGGCACTCGACAACGCCTGGCTATGGCTGCCTAACCTTGAACCGGCAAGAGCAGCCACAGGCAAAATGACAGAGTGGACCGACGCCGACTTTGATCATGACCCGCGACTGATTAGTGCTGCAGGTCATCGTCGTAATATTCGTCGTATCCGCTGGCCAGCTAAAAACCCGGAAGTTCAGCCATTGCCACGTGCCTTGCAACTGCTTGAAGGCATGCTTTCCCAATGGAGTGAGTTCGCTTCAAGCATAGATTGGGAAAGCACAAAGGTCATACTTTTTGCCCCTACCGATATTGCTTCCGATCCATGGCTGGCCGAAGTATTGACGGTCTGGCCGTTCGACTATCTACCGGGCGAAGGTTTCGAATCAACGTCGCTAGCCTTCGACGAGTGGCTTCCCGGGGCGCTGCAGAACCATTTGGAAGCGTCTGGTTTGCTGTGCCTCAGCGTAGACACATGGGCTACTCAAAGCCGAGCAGCGACGTTAACTGGTGAGTTGATGGCAGGTGAAAGTGTGGCGATACTGAGTTTACGTCGCGTGGATCACGCTAATCCGGAAGGCGGAAACGGCTGGTACCTTTACCCTTCGATGAAACGTGACCATGCCCCAAGGTCATTGCAAGCCAGAGCAAGCAGCGATGATTTAAGGCAACTTGCTGAGACGCTTTACGAACAGGCAGGCGCAAGGCCAGAAGATATCAAAGCATGTGTTACCGACGGCCATCATCACGATAAGAGACTTGAGCACCTTTCTCATTACCTCACCACGCAACTGCCTCACTGTGATATGCAGGAGCATGTCATAGGCCAGGCATTCCTTGCAGGCGAACGGGGGGCGAGCGCATGTCACATGACCGCCTTGGGGCTTGCTTTCCACGTTGGCAATAAAAATGGTGGAGCAGTTCTAGTGTTTGAAAGACGTGCAGCCACTCAAACGCAAGCTTGGCTATTAGGTTCCAGTCAAAAAGCGTTGCCACTTGAACCCGAACAAGTGGATCAATTCGCAGTTGACCTTGGGTAGAGCAGAATCCGATGAAACAAGACTTTAAACTCAATCAAGACGCCTGCTCGGTCAATGATTTGAACCCCGGTTGCGTCCAGCTGTGGACGCTCGGGCAACAAGAGGCGGTCAGGCGCTTGAGCGTAAAGACTCGCGTTGAACATAAGCAGCCAGCCCGTTATCAACTGATCAAAGGATTCAGCACGCGGGCAGCGCGCATAGCGGGTAATTACGCACGTATTTATCTTGAGCAAGAGGCTAATGGCAAGCCTGAACTAAAAGGCAGATTCTATTGGACGGGCCTTGCTGCGTTTGCCAGCAAACAGGTGATGTGTGCGCTGGATTACTCAAGTGATACAAATCTGCGCTATTTACTTGTCCCTACGCCGCCGCTCGAGATGACAAAGATATTTTTGGGCAAAGGAAATTTTTGGCTATTCCAGGATATTTTTGTCTGGCACTGGTTTTATATAAACTTCCCAGAACACTTCAATGAATGCGTCAAAGAAAGAGACCTTAGCAAATGCGATGCGAAGTTTAAACCCTACTTCGCAAAGCTGCCGTGGTTCGATGAGGCACTGCCTAAAATAAAAAACTTGGTCTTCAATGATTATATAGTTTTAGGGTTTAACTTGGTTCGCAAAATAGAAACGAACCGCAATGGAAACAAACGAGCGGAACAGCAATTTGCACACCTGATGGCGATTGCCAATCATGAACAGTTGAAGATATTGCAACCGCTTATCTATGACAGCACCACATTTAAAATTCTTCTCGGAAGTCAAGCGCTTACTGAGGGCTATATGGGGATCCCACGTCGGCTTGCAGCACTCAGCACTGCGTGCGAAACCAAGGATCCCAATCTTGATATCGTCATGACGAAAGGAAAGCTTTATAACCCGACGGACAGAATGACGTTCATCGGTAATATCGCTTCTGCTTACCATCGCCGAATGCAAAAAAACACCAAGGAAATGGAGCAGGCGATCGCCACAATAGCAAGCTGGAGTGAGCGCAATGACTAGATATCTTATTGTTGCTTTCTTTCTTTTAACCGGCTGTGGAGGACCAGACATGAACACCGGAAAACTTGAAATTGAACTGGCACTTAATGGTTCGATAGAAACTACACTGTCGTCCACTACAGTGAAGCTTGTTAAAGACTGTGATTCACATTTTTGTAATTACCAGTTTGGCGTGCCGTCAGCGTCCAACGACCTTATAAAGGCCAAAGTCATTACCAATGGCAACACGTTGAATCTTGAAAACATACACAACATTACCATCGTCACGACACCCGCCGGTACCGTAACGGATTTTGATATTTATGCCGCAGGCGTTCCTCAGGACTCAATGCACGAAGACGCCATGAGTTATTTTTACCGCCAGGTTCATAACCTCGCCTCCTCCGGCTGGCATAGATATATCTATCCTGACGAAGCAAGAATTTCAGGTTCACAGGCCTCAAAATTCGACAGCAAGGATGAAATCCTGGGGAACTCTGTGTCGACTGGCCCGTGGAGTGATCCGGAGCTTAAGCTCAGCAAAACAGAATGGAATGCTTTGCCTGCTATCAACACGTGGATGTTTCACAACGGCGACCAGTATCTCTACCTAAGAGTACAGCGAGAAAACAGTAGCGACTCACCACAAGACCGGGGCTCCTACCTGTTCACTATGACGTTCAAATCAGAAAGCGAATTTTATAAGGAATTCATTGAAAACGAGAATCGTGAGCAGTGGAAGGAGCTGTTGCCTGACGAGCTCAACCGCATGGCACAGGTGCGTAAAAGCACCGAGACGCAACTTAAAAAAATGGGAATCGAGATCGACGAGCGATATGAGAACCCGAAAATCTCAGCGCTAGCGAACTGACGTAATCGGTAATAGACAACTGACCGGCGCTCCTCGACGCCGACCGAAACCTGGATTCTCGGCGTCACGCCGTCATCCGATGCAAGCCGTAATGGAGCAATGCACCATGGACCTGACCTTCGGAACCGCCCTCAGCCAGAGCGGCCGCCTCCTGCAACTCACCACGTCCCTGGGCGAGCATCAGCTGCAGGCCCTGCGCGTCCACGGCGTCGAGCGCCTTGGCCGTGTGCCGCGCTACACCCTCGACGTGCTGGTGCAGGACACCGAATACGATCCCGAGCAGCTCATCGGTCAGCCCGTCAGCCTCGCCATACTCTGCGATGACGGCAGCTGCGCCCAGCGCCACGGTCTGGT
>NZ_RBTP01000070.1 GCF_003702045.1 Pseudomonas viridiflava | reverse complement strand
TAGGTCGCTGACGTGTCACCTGGTCAATTTTTCTCGTACAGTGGTGACTCTGGCAACGGCTTGCCGGTCTTTGGATCGAGGAGCTTGGCTTTGGCCAGTTGTCCGATCAGCGCTTCGCTCGGTTTTGGTGGCTGGACGTTGGCCTTGCGTTCCTCGACCCATTTCAGCTTACCGTCCCAGGCGGGAAGTTTGGCGGGTGGCAAGGGAACGATATCGTTGATTTCGGGGACAGCGGGGTTGGCGTAGGACCAGTCGCCCAGCATTTTGCTGATTTGCTCGTAACGTCGTGCACGATCAGAGTCTTCTGCTTGGTCTAAATAATACAAAAGATCAGCAGGTTTTGCTCCATTAAAGCTCCCCGCTAAAGTGAAGGCAGCAAACTCATTGCCGCCTGCTACACCGATTTGGAAAGCCTCAAGCGCGGCTTTGTAGTTCTTAGCTGTTGAAAGATTTATGCCTAATGCTAAGGCAGCATCGCCATTGCCTTGTGCAGCAGCGCACTGACGCATCAGTCGTGCAACCTCAGGAGCGATGTCAATGGGTGCCAACTTATCTGCTAAGTAAGTTTGTGCCTGAGCGCTGCCCTCGTCCGCTGCTTTACGATAATAACGCAGAGCCATATTCGCGTCCTGCTGTAAACCTGCAACGCCCCGCTGCAAGTAGGTAGCGATTAGGTAATATCCAGTCGCAACCTTTGCATCGATCAGTTGCTGGCTAAGCCGCAGGACCTCTTCACCACTCAGTGTGAACTGACCCCGTGCCGTACCGTTCTGCAGATTGATATTAGCCTTATAGTGCTGGTTTTCAGCGGCAATGCGGTAAAGCCGTTCGATTTCGGCATCAACAGTCTTGTCCTGCTTGAGCTGGTTGTTTTTCTGCAACCAGCGAGCATAACGAAAAAGACTATCGGTCTCCGGAGAGGCCGTCGGGATTTTTTCATGCACGCAGGTAAATGCCAGTTTGGCATCAATGTCGTTCAAGCTATCCAAGGGAGTGTCCTTTGTCCGTAAATTGTTTGCGTGAGCACTGGTAAACACGAGTAGCAGGCTCAAAAGCAGAAATATCAGGCGCATTAGTCAAGATCCTTATAATTTGCTTTGCTGTAATAGAACTCGACAAGAGAAACATATGGCTGCTGCTTTGCTGCTTTGAGTTCTTTGTTCCGCTTAATTATTAGCTCCCAGGCTTTGAAAGCAATATCCGGATCATCCTGCGCCCCCTTATTCCCCGTATGCAGCCCCCACAACCTGCGCCTCAACTGCTGTGTCGTGTCCGCATACTCATGACAAATATTCAGCTCACTGTCACCCATCATGCTGCGGGTGTTGATGTTGGCAGAACCCTGCGTGGTGTACACG
>NZ_RBTP01000012.1 GCF_003702045.1 Pseudomonas viridiflava | reverse complement strand
CAGTTTCTTCGTGTCCCAGGCCTGCGCCCGGCACATGCTTGCCCAAGGCAGCGGACGCATCGTCAATCTGGCTTCGCAAGCCGCCGTCATCGGCCTGGACCGCCACGTCGCCTACTGCGCCAGCAAGGCAGCGGTGGTCGGCATGACCAAAGTGCTGGCGATGGAATGGGCGCCGCACATTAACGTCAACGCCATCTCCCCCACCATCGTCGAAACCGCGCTGGGCAAAAAGGCCTGGGCAGGCGAGCTGGGTGAAAAGGCTAAGTTGCAGATCCCCGCAGGCCGCTTTGCCCAGCCGGAAGAAATTGCCGGGCTGGCACTGTACCTGCTCAGCGACGTCGCCAGCATGATCACCGGAGAGAACGTGCTGATCGACGGCGGCTACAGCATTCAGTAATCCCTTTACGTTGCGAGGTTTTCGTCATGTCCACCGCTACCGAACGCACCGCCGAACAACTGTCGCCCGTGATCCCGGCCACCATGCAGGCCGTGGTCTGTCATGGCCCGGAAGACTATCGGCTTGAAACGGTCGACGTCCCCACACCGGGCCCGGACGAAATCCTGACCAAGGTCGAGCTGTGCGGGATCTGCATGGGCGACATCAAGACCTATCGCGGCGCGCCGTCGTTCTGGGGCGATGCGGAGCAGCCGCGCTACGTCAAACCGCCGATGATTCCCGGCCATGAGTTTGTCTGTCGCGTGGTTGCCCTCGGCCCGGGTGCGGAAAAGCGCGGCGTGAAGGTCGGCGACCGGGTGATTTCCGAACAGATCGTGCCTTGCTGGGGCTGCCGCTTCTGCAATCACGGGCAGTACTGGATGTGCCAGAAGCATGACCTGTACGGTTTCCAGAACAACGTGCAGGGTGCGATGGCCCAGTACATGATCTTCACCAAGGAAGGCATCATTCACAAGGTGCCCGACTCTATCGCCCCGGATGAAGCGATTCTGATCGAACCACTGGCCTGCTCGCTGCACGCGGCGGAGCGCGCCAATGTCGATTTCGATGACGTGGTGGTGGTTGCCGGGGCCGGTACGCTGGGCCTGGGCATCATCGGCGCGGTGCGGATGCGCAACCCGAAAAAGCTCATCGTCCTGGACATGAAACCCGAACGTGCCGCCCTCGCCCTGCGCATGGGTGCGGATGAAGTCTGGAACCCGGCCGAGGTCGACGTACTGGCAAAGATTCGCGAGATCACCGACGGCTACGGCTGCGACATTTATATAGAAGCCACCGGGCACCACAAAGCGGTCAACCAGGGCCTGGCAATGCTGCGCAAGCTGGGACGTTTCGTTGAATTCAGTGTGTTCAACGATGAGGCCACGGTAGATTGGTCGATCATCGGCGACCGCAAGGAGCTGGACGTACTGGGCTCACACCTGGGGCCCTACATGTACCCACGCGCGATTGATTTCATTGGCAATCGCAAAATAGACATGCGCGACGTGGTCACTCACAAATTCCCCCTCGCCGACTTCAAGGAAGCCTTTGCCGTGATGGAGCGCGGCGACAAGTCGCTGAAAGTCGTACTGGAACCGTAATACGCACACTCCTCATAAAAAGAACACGGGAAATCGCGTTATGAATCGAGTCATCAATGATCCAGACCAGGTAGTCGAGGATATGCTGCGCGGCATTCTGGTGGCGCACCCTGAACTGTCCCAGGGCGACAGCAACCCTCGAGTCATTCGCAAAACCACGTCTTCACCCCACGGTCGGGTCGGCATCGTCACTGGCGGCGGCTCGGGGCACGAACCTGCTTTTCTGGGCTACGTAGGGCCTGGTCTGGTCGATGCCGTGGCGGTGGGCGAAATTTTCTCTTCACCGACCGCCAAGAGTTTCTTCGACGCGTTCCGCACAGCCGATCATGGCGCTGGGGTGGCGTGCCTGTATGGCAACTACGCGGGGGACAACATGAACGTGAAGCTGGCGATGAAAATGGCCGCCAGCAAGGATCTGCAGATTCGGACCGTGGTTGCCAACGATGACGTCGCCTCGGCACCTAAAGCCGACATTGCCAAGCGTCGCGGCGTGGCCGGGGAAATTTTCATGTGGAAGACCGGCGGCGCTGCGGCAGCGCTGGACTACGACCTGGACGGCGTGATCCGTGTTGCCCAGAAAGCCGTCGATCAGTGCCGCTCCATCGGCATCGGCCTGACGCCCTGCACCATCGCGGCAGTCGGCAAGCCCAACTTTCAGATCCCGGACGGCCAGATGGAACTGGGTATCGGCCACCACGGCGAACCCGGGATAGAAGTCATCCCCATCGAATCCGCCGCGGCAATGGCCGAACGCATGCTGGCACCGATTCTCGCCGACCGCGACTTCACTCAGGACGACAGCGTCGTGGTGCTGGTGTCGGGACTCGGCGCAACGCCAGTGATGGAGCTATACATTTTCTATGCCGAAGTGGAACGCCTGCTCAAGGCTCGCGGTTTGAACATCCATCGCTGCTATGTCGGCAACTACTTCACGTCGTTGGAAATGATGGGCGTGACCCTGACCTTGCTGGGCCTGGATGCCGAGCTGAAAACCCTGATCGACCACCCTTGCCGCTCCATCGGCATGACCCAGGCGGAGTGAACCATGAGCCAGCATTTTTCCAGCCGCGACGGCAGTGCCATCATCACCGATCTGGTCACCGTGATCGTGGCCAACCGCGAATACCTCAGTGAAGTCGACGGCGCCATCGGTGACGGCGATCATGGCATCAACATGGCCAAAGGCTTCGCCCACTGCGGGCGCAGCATTGAAGGTCGACAACTAACCCTCGCCGAAGCACTCGATGAGCTGACGCTGAGCCTGATGGAAGGCATCGGCGGCTCGATGGGCCCGTTGTATGGCAGCCTGTTCATCGGCATGGCCGATGAGGTGCGTGGCAGCGAACAGATCGACGCAGATACCTTCGCCCACTTGCTGCGCGGCGGCCTGACGTCCTTGCAGGACATCACCGAAGCCGGAGTCGGTGACAAATGCCTGATGGATACCTTGATCCCGGCCGTCGAAGCCTTCGAACAGGCTCACGCCTCAGGGGCTTCCTTCAACGATGCGCTGGAAGCCATGAAACGCGCAGCCTCGCAGGGGCGCGACTCGACCAGGGACTTGATGGCAAAAATCGGGCGTGCCAGTCGCCTGGGCGAACGCTCGATCGGTGTGCTGGACGCCGGCGCGGTGTCGTGCTGCCTGATCCTGACCCGGCTCGCGGACTCAGTGCAGCCACGACTGGTCGGTGCCCAGTCCTAGAGTTCAAACCTGATTCGTTGCTCGCGGTGCTGGGCTGGCGGCAAGGCTTCGCCACGCTTCACCGCCGCCAGCATCTGCTCGACACCCACATGAATGGCATCGGCCGGAACATTGCAGGGTTTGAAGTTCGCTACATTATCCAGACCTTCCCGATGGGCACGGATGATCTTCACGTCCTGCTGGATAACGAGGTGCGTATAAAGATGGATGAGCGGACGCATCAGCCGTAGCATCCAGCGCGGCACTGGAAAGCGGTACGCGATATAGGTGTAGACCCTGGACTGACGTTCGTTGACCGGAGTGATCTGGCTGACGATCAGAAATCCCGAGCGCTGCCCCCACAGGTAGTCGCAAAACGTCACGTTGGGCGCCAGAAATCGATCAGTGTGAACAAGCGGTTCGGCATCCGGATTGGTCAGCCAGTGCAGGATGCCGATCTTGTCGGCTTCGTCGTGGTAAGACACTTCGATGCTGTGGGCCTTGCAGGCCAGCGTCGCCTCCATCGCTCTGCCACTGCTTGACCTGAAAATACCCTCGTGGACAAACACCGTGTGGGGCACGTCCAGAAAGTTCTGTACCAGGCTGCCCACGTCTGCTTCGAAGGTATTGAGCATGAAGTAGGACTGCCACGGCTGCTCACCGTAAGCAGGCAACCTGAATATCGGTTTGGCATGGGCATCGCCCGTGCCGGTGTAGACCCAGACCAGACCGTCCTGCTCGCACACCGCGAAGTGCCGTTGCCGATAGCGGTAGCCCGGCGATCGCGGCGAGGCCTTATCGGCGTCGACGCTCGGAATATGGACCACGTGGCCCTGCGCATCGTAACGCCAGCCGTGGTAAGGGCATTCAAGGCAGTCGTCAGCGACCTTGCCTGCCGACAATCGCGTGCCCCGGTGTACACACTGATCGAGGAGCGCAACGACTTGCCCGCTTTTCTGCCGGAACAGCACGATATTAAGGCCCAGGATCGTGGCGCGATGCGGCTTGCTCTTCAATTCCCTTGCGGTGCAGGCCACGTACCAGTGTTCGAGCGTCGCGTCATGAGGCGCTGGATTTTCGCGGTTCGCGGGTTCAGTCACAGATCTTTTTCCATCAGGGCAAGGAGGGCTCGGGCAGTTTCCAGCCGACTGATCAGTCGGCCGGGCTTTACATCGCCAGCGCGAATCCCGCCGATTTCAGAAGCCCGTTGTAACAATCCTGCAAGCCGTTGCGCCCCCCCGCTGACGACGCGAACGCAGACTGGCCCCAACTGCCCCAGTTTTCGGGCTTGTGCGTAGTGAAAGGACGCTTGTAGCGCACGGTCGATTGCGTCCGCAGGACCGTTGACGTCGCCCGTGGCAGAGCTTGCCAACAAGACGGTGTAGCGCGCTGGCGAGGCCTGTGCGTCGGCCACCAGGCAAGCGTCGTCGGCTGTGTCGAGGCAAGCCTGCAAAATACGCTCGACGAATGGCTCATCCAGTTTCTCTCCCACCAGATCACAGGTGTTGGCGGCGCGGCCTATAAACTCCACGCGGGGTGTGCGTCCGGTGTGACCCACGACGCGAACCCTGTCGCCGAGGGCGTAGCGATACAGCCCGCTCCCGGTGGTCAAAAGTACCTGGACAGTCTCACCCATACGCAGCGAGTGGGCGCCACACGACGAGCCGTTTTCGTCGAGAAACTCCAGGTAGTGACTGCCGATTGCCAGTGGACAACCCGGCCCGGCGCCCACCGGTATGCTGAGCACGCCTTCGGTGGCGAGCAAGCCTTTGGGCAGCCACCGGGCGTGAGGAAAATGCGACGCCAATCGCGTTGCGTACCCGTGGCTAGGCCCATCCATCCAGCAACTGACTGCTGCCAATCGTGGCCACAGGCGGGTACACACCCCGGTTGCTCTGGCATGGCGTAGCGCCTGTTGACGCTCCGCGGGCAACTGAGTCTCCACCCAGTCAAACACATGGCGGTTATCGGCCGAGTCGACGTCAAACAGCGGTTGCAACAGGCTGGTGAGAAAGGTCGGGCTCCAGACGCTGATAAAGCTCAGGTCTTCAGCGGCCACCAGCGCCAACAGTGTTTGCCTGCGCCAGTGCGTTGCGTCCTCAACCAGGTCGGGCATCAACAACGTACCCGCCAATGAAGCAATCGCACTGCCCTCCAGGTAGGCCAAGTCACTGGTCGAACCGATGGCGATGCCATTTTCGGCTATCGCCTGCGCCTGCATGGGCGGCGACATTGACCAATACCCGCTGCCGTCGCCTATTTCGGGGATCTGGCGGTGCATATCGGCAAGCCATACGGTCAGCGCACCCTGCAACTCGCCAAGGAACGAGCGTGTGTAGGGAATGTGTTTCTGAACAGCGCTGCTGCCGCTCGTGCGCTCGAAAAACAAGGGCGCCTCGCGGGTCAGTATCGGCCCCGACTCACGTTGGGCCCTCTGTATCCAAGGCGCAAGTTGCGCGTAGGTCTGCGTTGCAACCTGTTCGCGGAACCGGGTCGAATCGGTTATGGAGGCGAACTCATGAGCGCGCCCGAACGCGCTGTCGCGATTGGCGGCGAGCAAACGCTGAAGTATCCGCTGCTGGGTGAGCTCAGGCTCCTCGAACATTGCGTGCCAGTGATCGAGGGTGGACTGTGCGCCGTCAGCGAATGAGCGCCACAGCGCACGTTTTGATTGATTGGCAGGTCGCATCAGAAATAGGTCTTGTCGAGCGACGACACATCGTCAGGCATACGCTGCGGCGGACTGAACACCTGTAACCAGCCGTACCACAGAGGTCGCGTTTCCTTGAGATTGGAGGCGGCATGCATATGCTGCCAGTGCATGGACGAATGCCGGTGGTGCGTCAGGTTGTAGTTGAAATTCAGGAAGGCCCAGCGCACCACACGGGGGGCGCGCAAATTGTAGGCCCCCTCGACAACGTCTAGCGGTGTGCGCATGTGGTAGACCCATTGCAGCGATGACCATGAAAAACCGAACGCAATGTAGGCAATCAGCACGACGTGCCATGTCCAACCCAGTACCAGGGCAGCCAGCAGCCAGGCGCTCACGCTGGCGACGACTTCGAGGCGAATGCGCCGAAAATCCTGGACGGAAAAGTCTTTGAACGCGGCCGCATAGGTATTGACCTCACCCCGTTGCGCCCATCGATCAGCGATACGTGCGGGCAGCAAAGGAAGTAACAGGCTGCCAATGAACGCCGCCAGCCATATTCCGCCGAGCACGGCGAAGTAATATTCAAGCCGCTTTCGCAGTAGGGATTCGTCGGGCATCGCGAAATCAGCCAGTTCTGCGCGGGTGCGATTACGCGAGTGGTGCCCCAGGTGGTTGATGTGGATCAGCGTGGCAGAAGCGCCAAACAAGGTTGACGCCCACCACATGATCAAATAGTTGGTGGTTTTTCTGCTGTGCGCCAGACCATGAAAGGCCTCGTGCATCATGGAGAAGACGCCCTGCATGATCAGGCAGAACGGAATCAGCACCAGCCATTTCCAGGCGCCTGACTGAGTGTGGGACAGCCAGGTCAGCGTTGTGGCCCATAGCAGGGTTTGTGCGCCCACAACGCTCAGGTTGGCGATGTCGAACCGTTGTGATGGCGAAGTATCCATGATCGAGCACACCCTGTCCCTGTAACAAACCAGGGAGTATACCGGTGCGCCAACAATGTATCGAACCCTCTTAGGGGCCGGCGCCATTCGGGGCTTGCAGCTGTGCATGCCGGCTCGATGGGTAAGGTACTGTCGCATCGACACCGCCAAACGCGGTAGCCTGTGCGCCTTGATGATTAAGGTAATCTGCGCGACATGTCGATTTTCAAACGCCTGCTGTCAAAACGCTCGGCAGCGCAGATAAACGCCGTGGAAATCCCCCACAGGTCCGTGCGCTTCGTGCTTGACGAGAGCATCCCTCGCCACTGGCATGATCGTCGTCCGCACATCACCCGTTTTTTTGACGGCCTGTCGCTGATGTTTCCGGTTGGCGAACGGGTTTTCATTGAAAGCGTCATGCACTATCGCCCTCTTATTCAACGAAACCCCACGCTGCTCAACGCGGTTGACGGTTTCGTCTATCAAGAGGCCACGCATATTCGTGAACATCGGGCTTATAACCTGTGGCTGAAGGCTCAGGGCGCACCCGTCGAGCAGCTTGAAAGCCTGTTGCAGCGGCGCATCGAGAGAAACGATTGGTTGCCTGCACCGATAAGACTGGCCCTGACGGCGTGCCTGGAGCATCTGACCTCGATCATCTCCGATCAGGTATTGCGTAACCCCGACGTGCTGGCGGGTGCGGATCCGGTCATGGCCAGACTCTGGCGTTGGCATGCCATTGAGGAGACTGAGCACAAGGCGGTGGCGTTCGACGTGATGTGCATGGTCGAAACCCACCGGTTGCGAGGTTATCTGCGTCGCTGTGCATTGATGTTCATCGTGGCAGCCAGCTTCCTGTTCGACCTGACGCATTTCACCTACACACTGGTGCGAAGTGATCGGCAACATCACAACTGGCGGGAGTGGTTGCGATTGCAGTGGTGGCTGTTCGTGAATCCCGGCCTACTGACGCGCATTGTGCCGGCAGCGCTGCTCTGGTTCGTGCCTGGCTTTCATCCGGACCGACTGGACAGCCGCGACGTTCTTGAGGATGCCCGTCGGGCCTTTGACGAGTCTGTCGTGTCCGCTGCGCAGGCAGAGCACTGATGGGGCGACCGACCTGGACACCCGAAGGCTTCGATGACTGGCAATCCTTCTTTCCGGCAACCGGGTTTGTGCGTCCGCCAGCGCCTCTGGACTGGACTGACCGTTTTATCCGTTGCTGGCATCAGCCTGAGGCTGGACTCCCGAAATCCACGTTGATTGTGCTGATCGCGGGCCTCTATTCGGAATTCATGCCTCGCTGCTTCGATGGCGTTCCTCGGGCGTTGAAATCGTCAGGCCATGAAGTGTTGCGTGTGCCCGTGCGCTCATCCAGAGGCGTCATTGCACAGGGCTCGCATATCAGCAAAGTGCTCGCGACTCATCTGAGGCAGGGCCAACGCTTTGTGGTGCTGGCCCACAGCAAGGGCGGCCTCGATGCGCTCGCCGCGCTGGCACAGTCCAATGAACTCCAGAAAGCCTGTGACGGCATCGTGCTGGTCCAGCCGCCTGCTGGCGCTTCAACGCTGGTGGATGAATTGCTGGACCCTGCGCCCGACATCGGCCGAACGGGCCTCCCTGCCCCACACTACCGGCTTGACCGGCTGCGCCGTGCGCTGGTCAATACGCGCTGGCTGGCAGGCGCGACACGGGACATCGGCAGCCGCCGCGACCCGAAAATCACCCAGTTGCTCGATGAGTTGCCCGGCAATCTGAACGCCGTGCATGTGGTCAGTTGGTCTGCGTCAGGGCATTCATTTCTCGACACCCATCACACGCGGCTCGACAGATTGCGCCCTCGACACGCCCACGATGGTCAGTTCTATATCGAACGATTGTGCCTGCCTAACGTGCCGCAGATCTGCCTGCCCCATCTGGATCACGGCCAGCCAGTGCTCGGGGGCGGAGGTTTCGATCAGGTACGTTTCTGGATGACGCTGCTGGATGTTCTTCAGCCGTCCAGCCGGAATCCGCAGGCCACTTAGACTTGACGTCTACACCAGGTAGATTTCGAAACCTGGAATCCGATCCGCGTTTTCACTGAGAAACGGCCCCGCCTCGGGATTACAGGGTGCCGTATACAAATCCATCGCGGTAGAGAGTGAGCGGTAGCGATTCATCGCGGGCCAAAGCGGATCACCGTCGTACAGACAAAGCTGCATCAAGGCGTACTGCCCACGAACCTGTGCCCAGGCGACATCCAGCAGAGCGGCAAACACCGCCGGGTCACGTCGTTTTATCTGTAGGTGGGTCAGGTAGATATCCTGTAGCGCGTCACCCGGCGCGGCAATGCCCGGCCTGCCTGCGAGCGGTGCAAACATGTTGTATCCGCGCCGCAACAGTTGGTGTCCTGCCGGTAGCTGCTCAACCACGATGCGCTTGATCTGTCCCGAATCCCAAGGCGCGACACATCCCAGAATGTTGTCGCAGGGGTCTACCGCGATCAGGAATGAATCAAGGCTGAAACCAGGCCAGTCTCGCAACCTTCTGCTGAACTCTGTTTCGCTAAACACACTGCCAAACGGCTGCTGAGCCGACTCGCCGTCGATAAACGCTCTTAGCGCATCAAGGTGGCTGGGCATTGCCTGTACGACCCGCACATGGGCCGGGATGCGGGGCGCACTGCCCCAGCCACGTCGGGCGAAAATCGAAACGTTGCTGTAACCGCGCCAGTGCGCGAGCTTGAGGGGGTTGGCCTGGCGACGCCTGAGCAGCGACAGTGTCGCCAGCGTGTTGTCGCGGATGACGCAGCAATAGGCGTGTTGAACACCGGTTTCCAGCGAAAGCTCGCTGAGTCGCGACTGCACGTGCGCCATCCATGAACGGGACAGTGCCCGGTCAGGCACCAGACGCAAATCGCCCAAATAGGCCACTTGCTCGACACCGTGATGCATATAACCCTCACGAACAACCAGGCTGGCGGTGCCTTTAACAACCCCGTCCTCGCTTGAGGCCAGCCAAGTGCGGTGGTCGGGTGCGTGGCAGCGATGCAAGGCAAAATAATCCGGGCTGCGATCAAAGCGCAGCGGTACACGGCCGGGCATCGCGTGGTGCTTCTGAAAATCAAGCAACTGCGGATTGTCCGAAGGGAGCGCCTGACGAATCAACACTCAGAAGGCTGCGCGGTGACAAACAGGCGTCGGGCGAAGGGACGCAGGTTTTCAGGCGTAAGCTGGCACAGGCACACCAACTCGTCCCCGTTGGCATAGCCCGGGTTGCGCTCCAGAAAATAGGCAACATCCTCAAGCCTTGAGTGATTCTCCGGCACCTCTGCCAGCGTTGGAACGAGGCGACCTTGAGGCGTCTGGAAGCGCAGCAAGCCTGTCGTCGAGTCGTACGCATCGCCGAAGTGAGTGGTGGCCAGATGATCCATTAACGCCTGCACGTCCGGGACCGTCACCTGGCCTGCGCGCGGCGCGTAATTCAGTATCATGGCGCGCAGATAACGATACGTGCGATGCCCTTTGCAGATCAGAAACCAGTAAAAAGGCACCTGCGGACGCTGTCGCCACAGATCGCCCACGAGCCGCGACCAGGCAAACGTCAGTTGCTGACTGCCCCAGTGCTCGGGATCAATGATTGTATCGCCGGAGAACACAAATCTTTTCAGCTGGTTCTGCCAGAGCATCTCGAACAGCTTCAACGTCGTAAAACCGACGATTCGATCACCCGCGTCACGCAGAATGACGCAATGCGTCTTGTCATCAAGATCGTGTCCAAACCGAATCCGGCAGGTATCCTGATAGCAAGCCGAGTAAAGTTCGAACATCTGCTCGATTTCATTCAGTGACAGATCAGCACATTCAACGGTGGCAGCGCGCAAACTCATGGAAGACTTCGACAGTTGGAAACACACTGGCTGGATTCTGACGGGGTGGACCGCTCAGGGCAATCAAACTGTCTGCCGTTTTGACGCTGCACACCCGACGGCTAGCGTTTCCGCCCGAGTACTCGCACTTGCCAACTTTTGATCCAGGCCGTCCTTACATGCCACCTTCTCGACCCGACTCGAACCCAGTCACCCGCCCTTTTGCCTGGCTGATCGCCTATCTGCTGGTCACCGGCCTGCTGTATTTCCTGGTGACGCATTTTCCAATGGGCGTGGTTAACGTCATCGAGCCGGGGGTCGTCGACCGCTACATACCTCTGCTGCCTTTGTCCCTGCCGCTGTACCTGAGCTACATGCTGGTGATGCCCGTACTTGTCTTTCTGGGACGCACGTCGGACTGGCTGCTGCCGGTATTTTTTGCTGGCGCACTGGCCGCCGGGCTGTGTCTGGTCTGCCACTTGTTTTTGCCGACTATGATCTTACGCCCGGACAGCCTTCATGCGGCGCTCGACTGGCTGTATCACCTGGACAAACCATTGGCAGCGTCGCCCAGCGGGCACTTGGCGTTGCCCGTCGCAATCGCCCTTACCCTGTTCGGCCTCAGGGTGCGCCATGCCTCGGCATTTGCCGTGTGGAGTCTGGTGCTGATGATGACCGTCATGACGACCGGGCAACATCTGTTCGCCGACATGGCCTTTGGCGTTGCCATTGGGGTGGGCTGCGCAGCGCTGACGCTTTTGTTCAGACGCTTTGCCATAGACCTGCGCACAATGGGAGCGCTGTTGCTGGAGTGGCTGTGCATCATCGTTACACTGCGCATTGCGCTGTATATGGCCGACTGGAGAATCTGCGTCGCGGCCATGATCATCATCGCCGCCCGACAGCATGCCCTGTTTGTGTTGTATCACGATGCCACGCACTACCACCTGACGCGTCGGCGCAGCCTCAACGACTTTCTGATCAATGCCGCCATCGGCGTTCCAGGGCTTGTTCCAATTGAGTTCTACCGGCCTCTGCACCTTGAGCATCATCAGCATCTTGGCACCGAGCAGGATCCAGAGCGGCGTTTTCTATACCACCGTCAACCCTGGCGCTTTACACCGTTAGGCGCCGGGCCGTTGCTCAGGCAATTGGCGGGCGACCTCCTGCTGGTCAACACCGTGCGCAACCTGATCGCTTACCGGGCCAGCGGGGGTGCGCCGCTGGCCGTGACGCGTCCTCTGATCGCCGCCGCGCTGGTGTGGGTTTCCATTCTGGCGCTTCTTGTATGGCAGTGTTCGGCACACCAACTGGTGCTACTGGCCATGCTGTGGTTCGTCCCGCTCGTCACACTCGGCGCCCTGCTTCAGAAAATCCGCAGCATGGCCGAACACAGCGGCGGTCCCGGCTCCACACCCGGCTGGCAGGCATGGACCTACTCGTGGCGCGTGGGCTGGTTGGGACGGTTCTTCATCTGGCCCTATCACATCAACCTGCACCTGCAGCACCACCGCGCCGCAGGTGTTCCGTGGCATGCACTGCCCACGACGGTCAGCGCCGACGAAGCACTGATGGCGTCCCGCACGCTGCCCGACTTGATGTGGTCAAGGCGTCGTTAGCCCGGCTTGCGGCACACCTGCCTGGGTCAGGCACATGCCCAGGCACGTCGAATAAGCAGGTCTGATTGCCGGATGCTCAGCTTTCTGAGTCCGCCTCGGGAAAAACCGGCTCCCCCAGATTCAGCATCAGGCGATTGGCCCACGCGAAGATCGAGATCGCATGGATCAAGTCCAGCACTTGCGCATCATCCAGGCCTTGCTCGCGCAACGCCCGTATGTGTCCGGCATCAAGGGATGCGGGCTCAAGGGTCAAATCGATGGCAAACCGGACGATCGCGCGCTCGCGGTCGTTGGTGCCTGCGGTGGACGGGTCGGCGAACACCTGGGCGATAACGTCGTTGCGCTTGGCCAGTTGCTCGAAGCGTTGCGCGTGCACCGAGGCGCAATACACACAGCGGTTGATGCGCGAAACCACCGTGCTGGCCAGTTCCCGCTCGGCTCGGGACAGACCGCCCGGCGCGTACATGATGGCGTTGAAGGCCTGGGAGCGCTGGCGAAGAATCGCCGGGTGATGCGCCAGGGTCAGGTAATAATCCGACGTCTTGGCTTGCGGATGGCTTTCCTCAAGCACGGCGAGCTGTTCGGGCGTGGCGCTGTTCAGGTCGACGGTGGGTAGCCAGGCTTTCCAGCCCAGCACTTGATTGGTAAACCCATTGCTTTCGATCAGTTCGCTCATTGGACAGCTCCGGCAGTTTGCAGCGCATCAAGCCCTGCGGTCAGACGCACTTGGTAAGACAGGAAAGCGATCAATTGCCCAAGCACGACGATTTCGGGCGTGCTCAGCCCTTCGTGCTGCAACGCCAACAGTGCAGCCTGATCGCCATGCACAGGCGATTCGATCAACGTGCGGGCAAAACGCAGAATCGCTGCGAGCCGTGCGTCGTCCAGTGCATCGATCAAACCGGCATCAACCGTCGCCAGCACCGATGCATCTACGCCCAAGCGCTGCAATTGCGACAGGTAATGCGCGGTCAGCGTTGTCTGCTCGCTCAGCCGCGCTGCGTAATAGGCCACCCACAGGCGCTCGCTCAGCGACAGATCGTTATCCAGCGCCGGATCGAAAAACAGATCCTGACTGCCCTGAGTCGCCGCTGCGACTTTGTCACGGGCATGGCGAACCCGGTGCAACGAGCTTCCTGGAGCGATGTTCAACAGGCTGTCGAGCAGGTCGGATTGAGGGGCGGTTTCAGTGTTCACGGTCATGAGCATTCTCAATGTCGGTGTGGCCTTCGCCTGGCGATTGAAATGGCGACGCGAAGGCAGGAAAAATCAAGGCTGCTCGGTGACCATCGTGGCCGCAGTACGGTCGCTGACCAGCGGCTCCACTTTCAGCCCCTTACGCGCCGCCCAGATGTTCTGGTAGTGGAACAACGGGATGATGCCCACGTCATCACTGACGACCTTGACCGAGTCCTGAAGAATCTGGCGGCGTTTGGCTTCATCGAATTCGGCGGTGGAGTCCGCCAGTGCCTTGTCCACCAATGGGTTGCTGTAATGGCCCCAGTTGGATGCGCCCTGCCCCTTGGCACTGTCGACGGTGGTCAGGATATTGGTCAGCGCGTAAGCGGCCTCTCCCGTGCCATTGCCCCAGGCGATCACACTGATCGCCAGTTCGTTTTTGTTGGCCTTGCCGGCATAGACCGCCCAAGGCAGCACTTCCAGCTGAACCTTGACGCCAATGCGCGACCAGAACTGGGCCACTGCCTGCATGACCTCAGGTGCCTGCGGATAACGATCGCCGGGCACATGAACCGTCAACTGGAAACCCTCGGGAAAGCCTGCCTGTGCCAGCAGATCCTTGGCCTGTTTGGCGTCATACGGAATATTCTTCACATCCGGGTTGTAGCCAAACGTATTGGCGGGCATCCATTGGTTGGCCTCGGTGACGGTGCCCTGCATGATGCGTTCGTTGATGGCCTGACGGTTGATGGCCAGCGACAGCGCCTTGCGCACACGGACGTCCAGCAGGGGGTTTTCAGCCAGGGGCTTGCCCGCGTTGTCGCGAATGAATTCATTGGGGCCTGCGCGAAAACTTGGCTGAATCAACAGCGCGCGCAAGCCCTGATACGCATAGACCTGCACGGTGGGCGTCTGGCGCAGGCGCGCCACGTCGGTCGGCGAGACCTTGTCGATCACATCCACATCGCCCGCCAGCAAGGCAGCAGTGCGGTTGGCAGCATTGGCGATAAATCGATAATCGACCTTGTCCCAGGTTGGCTTGACGCCCCAATACGCGTCGTTGCGCTCGAACACGGTCCGGTCGCCGGGCACGTAAGACACGAAGCGATAGGGCCCGGTACCGATCATGGCCTTGCCTGAGTTGTAGTCGGCGCTGCTGGCGTTGGAGCCTGCGTGACGGCTGACGATGTAGATCGAGTCAACGTCCGGCAGCAGGTTGGCGTTGGGCAGGCGGGTTTTGATGATCAGCGTGTGGTCGTCCTTGGCCGTGACCGAGGCCACCGTTCGCGTAGCCCCGGCGTATGACGCCACGCTGCCCGGCACACTACGGGCGCGCTCGAAGGAAAACACCAGATCGTCAGCCTTCAGCGGCTGGCCATCCTGCCATTTCACGTCGTCCCGCAAGTCGAATTCCCACGTGGTGTCATCGACGACCTTCCAGCTTTTTGCCAGGCCAGGCAGGGTCTTGTCATCACGGCGGCTGACCAGCGACTCGAACGCGTGCAAAGCGACCGAACGGTCTCCCGCGTAATTGTTCAGTTGTGGGTCGAGGGATGAAATCGGATCGGCATAGCCGATGCGCAAGTCCTGTGCAACTGCGCTGCCGGCGGCCACCACAAGGGCTGAAGCTAACAGGGAGCGAACGAATGGTTTCATGGGAATTTCCTGGTACGCAATCGGTGGCAAGGGGGACGCACGAACGCCTTGGCGCTCGTCAGAGGTCGTCGTTGAGGTGACACGCGCTCCGGTGGTTCGGCGAAACCTCCCTCAGCGCTGGAACTTCTTCGCGACAGCGCGGCATGGCGTGCGGGCAGCGAGGGTGGAAATGACACCCGACGGGCGGGTTCAGCGGGCTGGGGATTTCCCCTTTGATCGCGTCATAACGGGTGCTGCGGATATCGAAACGCGGAATCTGTGCCAGCAGCGCCTGGGTGTACGGGTGATTGGCACGGGCGAACAGGTCATCGACCGATGCGCTCTCGACTACGCGGCCCAGATACATCACAACAACCCGGTCACACAGGTGCTCGACCACACCCAGGTCATGGCTGATGAACAGATAGGTCAGGCCCAGCTCATCGCGCAGGTCCATGAACAGGTTAAGAATCTGCGCCTGGATCGACACATCCAGGGCAGCGACGGATTCATCACACACCAGCAGTTCCGGTTGCACGGCCAGCGCCCGGGCAATGCCGATGCGCTGGCGCTGGCCGCCACTGAACTGATGCGGATAACGCTGACGCAGTTGCGGGCTCAGACCGGCACGTTGCAACTGCGCGCTGACGTAATCGTCTGCGCCTTTTTTATCGGTCAAACCGTGCAACAAAGCGCCTTCGCCGACAATACGGTCGACCCGCAGACGAGGATTCAGGCTCGACGAAGGATCCTGAAAGATCATCTGCACCTTCAGGCGCAGCGCTTTGCGCTCACTGGCGCTCAGGCTGTCGACGGCTCTGCCCTCCACCGAAACCGTGCCCGACGACACCGGCAGCAGCCCGGCAACCATACGCCCGAGTGTGGACTTCCCGCAGCCGGACTCACCCACCAGACCGACCACTTCACCGCGTGCGATGCGCAGATCCATGGCATCGACCGCATGGGTGACAGGCCGGGGCCGTGTCAGGTGCAGACGCTGCAAAACGCCTTGAAGGGAGTGTTCTGTCACGGGCGTGCCGAAAGTCTTGCTGACCTGATGCAGTTCAATCAGCGGAATCTGTTCACTGGGCATCGGCAGCTCCCGGATGAAAACAACGAACCATCTGCCCCGGTGCGACTTCGCGTGGCGCAGGTTCTTGCGCGCACATCGATGAGGCTCTGGGGCAACGGGCGGCAAACGCACAGCCTTGTGGCATCGACAACAGATCGGGCGCCATGCCTGGAATCTGCCGCAAGCGCTGACCACGCCGGTTGCGACTGGGCAGGCTGTCTATCAGCCCCTGGGTGTAAGGGTGTTGCGGGCGGTCCAGCACGTCGGCGACCGAACCCTGCTCGACGATGCGCCCGGCATACATCACTGCCACGTCGTCGGCCAGCCCGGCCACCACAGACAGGTCGTGGGTGATCCAGATCAGCGATGTGCCCTGCTCCCTTACCAATTTCTGCACTTCGCTGAGAATCTGCGCCTGAATGGTCACGTCCAGTGCGGTGGTTGGCTCATCGGCAATGATCAGGTCCGGCGCGTGCAACAGCGCAATGGCAATCGCGACGCGTTGACGCATGCCGCCGGACAACTGATGGGGATAGGCGCGCAGGCGTTCTTCAGGGCTGGCGATGCCCATCAGTGCCAAGGTGCGACTGGCATGTTCACGCGCCTCGCGCTTACTGACCGAACGATGCGCACGGACGGCCTCAACCATCTGCGTGTCGACCCGCAGGACAGGATTGAGGGTCATCATCGGGTCCTGAAAAATCATCGCCACCCGATGGCCCTGCACGTCACGCAGCTGCGAGGCGGTCAGCTTCGTCAGGTCACGCCCCTTGAACAGCACCTCGCCTGCGCTGATGCGGCCTGGCTCGTCGACCAGTCCGAGAATGGAAAACCCCGTGACCGACTTGCCCGATCCCGATTCCCCGACCAGCCCGAGAATCCGGCCCGGCTGCACACTCAGCGACACGTCACGCACGGCCGGCAATACACCTGCGCGGGTGTAGAACGAGGTGCACAGACCTCGAACATCCAGGGTCGGCTGCTCAGCCATCGGTGTTGCTTCAAGCGCGCTCATCGCTGCAACCTCGGGTTCAGCACATCACGCAGCCGGTCGCCCACCAGATTGATCGCGACGATGGTGATCAACAGCGCCAGCCCCGGAAACAGGCTGATCCAGTACTCGTTGCTGAGCATGTACTGGAAGCCGTTGGCGATCAGCAGCCCCAGCGACGGTTCGGTGACCGGCACGCCCAGGCCGAGAAACGACAGGGTCGCCTCCAGCGTGATGGCACGGGCAATCTGCAGCGCGCCTATCACGATCAGTGGGGGCAGGCAGTTGGGCAGAATATGACCGATCACGATGCGCCACGGACCGACGCCCTGCCCGCGCGCCGCATCGACGTATTCACGACGGCTTTCAGTCAAGGCCTGTCCCCGCGCAGTCCGGGCGTAATAGGCCCACTCCAGCAGGACCAGCGTGAGCATCACATTACCGACGCCTTTGCCCAGCCAGGCGAGGATCATCAAGGCCATGAGGATCACCGGAAACGACAGCAACAGGTCCACCAGACGCATCAGCAGCGCTTCGACCCAGCCGCCTGCATAGGCTGAAATCAGCCCAAGCAAGGTGCCGATCACGGCGGCAATCAGCGCCGAACCTATGCCGACCCACAGGCTGATACGCAGGCCGTAAATGATCGCCGAAACCAGATCGCGGCCCTGGCCGTCAGTGCCCAGCCAGTAGGTGTAACCGGTGTCCATGTTCGGACTGCCGGGCGCCATGCGTGCATCCATGACATTCAACTGCATGAGGTCGTAGGGGTTTTGCACCACAATCCAGGGCGCCAGTGCAGCGACCAGAATGATGATCGTCAGAATTACCAGGCCCAACATGGCCGACGGCGAGCGGGTGAACTCGACCGCCACGCGCCGCCAGGGCGACTGTGCTTGCAGGCCGACGCTTGCGGTAGCGGTTTTGGGAACGGCATTCATCGGGAGGCCTCAATGCGCACGCGCGGATCAAGCAGGTAATACAAGCCGTCGACGATCAGGTTGAGCACCACGAAAATCACCACAACGACCATCAGGTAAGCGACCACCACCGGGCGATCCAGCATGTTGATGCTATCTAGAATCAATTTGCCTGCACCGGGCCAGGCGAAGATGCTTTCCGTGACCACGGCGTAGGCGATGGTCGAGCCCAGTTCCATTGCCAGCACCGTCACCACCGGAATCAGGGTGTTGCGCATGACGTGCATGCACATCACGCGAAGCGGCGACAAGCCTTTGGCCCGGGCAAACTTGACGAACTCCTGGGGCAGCACTTCACGTACGCCCGCTCGGGTCAGGCGCAGCACCAGCGAAATCTTGAACAGCGCCAGGTTCAGCGCGGGTAACAACAAGTGTTGTAAACCATCCAGCGTCAGCCATGACCACTGCACGCCCAGCCATTCGCGGGTTTCGCCGCGCCCACTGGCGGGCAGCCAGCCCAGCGTGATCGAGAACAGCATGATCATCATCAGCGCCACCCAGAACGCGGGGAGTGAGAAACCGATAATGCTGCCCGCCATCAATATTTTCGAAATCGGATGATCCGGCCACATACCGGCAAACATGCCCAGCGGCACGCCAATCACCACAGCCAGAAACAGCGCGCTGAAGGCCAGTTCGAACGTTGCAGGCAGGCGTTGCAGAATGAGGCGCATCGCGTCTTCGTGGTAGACGAAGCTCTGACCGAGATTGCCGTGGACCGCGCCCTTGAGAAAGATCAGGTATTGCTGCCAGAGCGGCTTGTCCAGCCCCAAGTGCGCAATCGCTTGCAGGCGTTCGGCCTGATTGAGGTCTTCACCCACCAGAATGTCCATTGGGTTGCCAATGGCATTGAGGCCGACGAACACCACCAGGGTCATCAACAGAATCACCAACAACGACTGCGTCAATCGACGCAAGGCCCACCCGATCATGGGTGCAACTCGTCGGCGTTCGGCGAGCTGGCGACCCACTCGTCACCCAGCAATTCCGGTTCGGCATAGTTGCGCATGGCCTCGAAATGCAGCGCGACGTCTTCATTGAACAATTGCCCAACCAGCGCATGCGCCAAGCGCTTGGAGCCTTCGCTGATAGCCGGGATGTCCCCGGACACCGCGCCATAGCTCAGCGCTGCCGGATAACTGAAGCAATGAATGTGCTCGATGCCGGGGCAAGCGCCTGGCGTTTTCTCCTGAAACTCGAAGCAGTTGCCCAGATCCGGCAACTGCGACAGTTCCGCATCCTGCTCGTCAAGGGACGCGTTGAAGCGATCCTGCCAGACGCGAATGTGGGCAGAAAACGGTGCGAACTCCGGACGCTGCTCGAAGTCGGTACGAAAACCAGTGGCGAACACCACAAAATCCGCCTCGATACGTGCCGTCGGCGTCTCCAGACACACCCCGCCTGCTGGATTTTGCTCAGCGGCCACAAGTGGGCAACCCAGCAAAAAACGCGCCTTGCCAGAACCGGAAACCCGCAGCGTACTGCCCCGGGGTGGCGGAACCTGTTGAGTGTTGAGGTAATGACGGATGCGCCACTTCCATTCATCCGGCAATCGCCAGTAGCCGTGGACCATGCCCGGATTACCAGCGCCCTTGCCCTTGTTGATGCGCGGCAGCACTGCGCGGCGAATCAGCAGGTCAACGCCTGTCGCCCCCGCTTCCAGCGCCGTCGCGGCGCTGTCCATTGCCGACGCCCCGCCGCCGATCACTGCAACGCGCTTGCCTTCGAACCAGGCATCCTGCAGACCGTCGGCGGAATGTGCCCATAAATGCCTGGGCAGCGACTTTGCGAACTCGGGCACCCACGGACCGCCCAACCCGTCACGCCCGGTTGCCAAGACCACATGACGCGCTACAAAAAACAATGTCTGAGACGGTGTTTCGACATCAAGCTCCACCAAGGCATCCGCCCTGGGTGCGACGCGACTGACGCGGTGCTCGTTACGGACATCAAGGCTCAGCACGTTGCGATACCAGCGCAGATATTGGGCCCATTGCAGACGAGGGATTTTGTCCAGTGCGTCCCAGCCTCTGGCACCAAATTGCGCTTCGTACCAGGCACGGAACGTCAGCGCGGGAAGACCCAGCGCCGGGCCTGTCAGCTGTTTGGGCGAGCGCAGGGTTTCCATGCGTGCCGTGGTGGCCCAAGGGCCTTCGAAACCGACAGCCGACTTATCGAATATCACGGCGGCCACGCCCAAGTGGCGTAACTCGGCAGCCAGCGCAAGACCCGCCATCCCACCGCCGATGATCGCAACGTCAAGCACGGGCCTGCCCTCGCTCTGGCGTGGCTTGACCCACGGATTGGCGGGCAGGTCCAGCCAGGCCAGGTCCTGACGCAGGCGTGCTTCCAGTGCTGCAAGACCTGCTGGGGTGTTTACGTCAGGCATTGATCGATACTCGGTAAATGATCGGGAAACAACCCGAGCTTTCATTCACCCCTTCAAAATCCATTCCAATAACGAAATAAATGAATTCATTATGGCTTTGAATGCGCAAACCGAATACTAAAAGACGTTTTTTATTACTGCAATGCACAAAAAATCATATTGATATTCCCGAACTAAAGGTTGCTACGCATTAACGGGATGAGAAACAGCGCGTTATTCGGCGTAAATGCTCTGCAATAGGGCATCGTGAGCACTGGCTTCATGCATGACCATGTCAGGCACCAACCACTTCGCGGTAGTCGCGATTTCGTCGATCAAGGCGTGCGTTACATCGGTATGCGGACTGGCGAACGCCGAAATCAGGCCGAAGAAAAACGGGATGTTGCAAGCGATCGGCCGCACCACGACGCCCTGGATCGGCACACCCTTGGCCGTGAACGGATCGACCAGCGCCACACCCAGTCCGGCTTTGGCCATCTGCATGGCGATCAGTGAAGTGTTGGTGTCGAGCATGTGCGGCAGCTCGCCGCCAGCGGCTTGAAACGCCTTGTCGATACGGCGACGAAACCGATAAGGATTGGCCATCGTGATCAGCGTCTGACGCGCCAGCACGTCCATCGTCAGCACCTCATGAGCAGCCAGCTCGGAGTCGGCTGGCAGGACAGCAACGCAAGGTGCCTCGCCAATCCAGTGGATTTCCAGCCCGCGATGCTCCAGCGGCAGGCTGACTGCGCCCAGATCGGTGGTCTTGGACAGCACCGCCTGCACGACATTTTCCGGCGACATGCTCTGCAACTGGATCTGCCGTGGCTTCAACTGCTCGGGCAGCCGCGCCAGAGCGGCCGGGAGCAGGCCGGCAGCCAGCGCAGAAATCGCTACCAGCTTGACCTGATGATTCTCTTCCTCGGCAATGTGCTGCGCACGTTGACGAATGTTGCGAATCCCCAGCAGTGCACTCTCCACCTCGCCATACATCATGAACGCTTTGTGCGTCGGCGTGACCTTCGGCCCGCTGCGTTCGAACAGCGCAAAACCCAGCTCCTGCTCAAGCTCCTGAATCACCCGCGTGACGGAAGGCTGCGAGCGACCGAGCATTTTGCCAGCGGCCGTGACACTGCCTGCCGACATCACTGCCGCAAAGGCTTCAAGCTGACGCAAATCCATAAACACCCTTGATCGATACAGATGATGGGCTGGCGCGGGATGCACGTCTGCGCCGGTCGAGTGGCGAAAGTCTACACGCAGTGTGGAGCGCACGCGCCTGTGCAAGGTACATTTGCAGCGCCTGACAGGCCGCCCGAGAGTCGGATCGAACGCCGATCCCCTGTCACAGTCTCATCCCAGGCACCCCTGGAGGACAAAACGGATGATTTTCAACTCGCTGGTGTTTCTCGCCACGCTGATCGGCATGGAAGGTTTTGCGTTTCTGGCGCACAAGTACGTCATGCATGGCTGGGGATGGGGCTGGCATCGCTCGCACCATGAACCGCGGACCGGCTGGTTCGAGAAGAATGATCTGTATGCGTTGGTTTTTGCAGGCGTTGCCATCGTGCTGATCGCGCTGGGCACCGAGGGCTACCATCCGCTGGAGTGGGTCGGTGCGGGGATGACGGCCTATGGCTTGCTGTATTTCGTCGCCCATGACGGGCTGGTACACCGGCGCTGGCCCTTCAGCGTGGTGCCACGCGCAGGCTATGCCAAGCGGCTTTATCAGGCGCATCTGATGCATCACGCGGTGTCCGGCAAGGAGCGCTGCGTGTCATTCGGGTTTCTGTATGCGCCTTCTGTTTCCAGACTCAAAGCACAACTCCGTGAGATGCACGGCGGACCGCTCAATAAACACGACGAGGACGTTGCCACAGAAGAGCCGGGCGCGCGGGATGGCGCTTCGCACGTGAAATAGAGGCATGCCATGCGCCGAGTGTGACCAGCCTGATCTTGTCCACTTTCGTCGTCGACTGACGTGAGTCCCACGCCTGGGCACCCGCCTCTCTCACTTTTATTCCAATTTCGCGGTAGACGCATCGAGCGGTGGCAACGGCCCACGCCGAACGCCACGGCAGCGCGGGCAGTCCAGCCTGTGCGCTGTCATAGAAGGGCTCGGCCATATCGATCAGTCGCCGGGCCAGCACGGCCACACGCTGGCGATATTCGGGTTCAGCAAGACGATCACGAGGGATGCCGATTTCAGCCAGCCAGTCCGTGGGCAGGTAACAGCGCCCGACGCCTGCATCTTCAACGATGTCACGGGCAATATTGGTCAGCTGAAACGCCATGCCCAGATCACAGGCGCGGTCCAGCGTGCGTTCGTCTTTGACGTTCATGACCTGGGCCATCATTAACCCGACCACGCCAGCCACGTGATAACAATACTCCAGCGTGTCCTCAATGCTGCGGTAGTCCCGCTGGTTAACGTCCATCGCAAAACCCGCAAGGTGGTCCAACGCATAGTCCTGACGAATGCCGTGGCGGTAGACCACATCCTTGAACGCAGCGAAGGCCGGGGACTTGGGCGGCAGTCCGGCGTAGACATCATGGGTCTGCGCGATCAGGGCCATCAGACGCTCGCGTACCTCGTCCTGCGAAACGACCGTAGCACCGTGTCCGGACGCCTGACCATCAATGACGTCATCGCAATGACGGCACCAGGCGTAGAGCATGACGGCGCTGCGGCGGGTCAAGGGGTCGAACAGTTTTGAAGCCGCCGCGAAGCTTTTCGAGCCGACGGCAATGCTCTGTAATGCGTGATCTACCAGTTGTTGATCCTTTGTATCCGGTGCAGTCATGCGTGAATGCCCTCCAGCATCAGGCCTGCGGTGGCTTTGGCCGAACCAATCACACCGGGAACACCCGCACCCGGGTGGGTTCCGGCACCGACCAGATAGACGTTGCTCAGGTTCGCATCGCGGTTGTGGGGGCGAAACCAGGCGCTTTGCTGCAGCACCGGCTCAAGCGAAAAAGCCGAGCCTAAGTGCGCGTTCAACTCATCACGAAAATCATTGGGTGTGAAAATCCGGCAGGTGACCAAGTCTTCACGCAACCCGGGCATGTAATATTTTTCCAGGTATTCAAAAATGCGATCCCGGTAGCGCGGCCCTTCGATTTCCCAGTCTATGGGCGCATTGCCCAGATGCGGCACCGGTGACAACACGTAATGACTGGAGCAGCCCGGTGGCGCCAGGCTCGGATCGGTAATGCACGGAGCATGCAGGTACAACGAGAAATCTTCGGCCAGCGTCGCGCCCTTGAAGATTTCCTGAATCAGCTCGCGATAGCGTGGCCCGAAGCACACCGTGTGGTGCTGCAACTGCGGCTGAGGTCGTTTCAGGCCGAAGTGAATAACGAACAGCGAGTTGCTGAATCGCTTGCGCTTGAGCCGCGCGCCCTCCTTCACTCCACGTGGATATTGAGCCAACAGGTTGGCGTAGGTGTGGACCACATCGGCGTTGGATGCCACGCAGTCAGCGCTCAGCACGCGCCCGTTGTGCAAACGAACACCGGTGGCCCGAGCGCCGTTGACTTCAATGCTGGCCACCTCTGCATTGAGCTGGATGCGGCCGCCGATGTCCTCGAACAGCTTGACCAGGGCTTGCACCAGCGCTCCCGTTCCGCCCTTGGGAAACCACACGCCCCACTGACGTTCCAGCGCATGAATCAAGGTGTAAATGGATGACGTGGCGAACGGGTTGCCGCCGACCAGCAACGAGTGAAACGAGAAGGCCTGACGCAGCTTCTCGTCTTCGATGAACTCGGACACCTTGGAGTACACGCTGCGCCACGCCTGAAGACGGGCCAGTTGCGGCCCGGCCTGAATCATGTCCCGAAACGACAAGAACGGCACGGCCCCCAGCTTCAGATAGCCTTCGTTGAAAACGGCTTTGGAATAGGCCAGAAACCGCTGGTAGCCCGCGATGTCTTTGGGGTTAAGCGCGCCAATCTGACGATCCAGCGAAGCTTGATCGTTGGCGTAATCGAACTGCGTGCCGTCTTCCCAGCACAGCCGATAGAACGGCGAAACAGGCAACAGTTCGACGTAATCCGTGATGGACTTGCCGGCAGCCGTGAACAGCTCTTCGATGGCTGATGGATCAGTGATAACGGTAGGCCCGGCATCGAAGGTGAACCCCTCGTCCTGATACACGTAAGCACGGCCGCCCGGCTTGTCGCGCTTCTCAAGCAAGGTGGTCTGCATGCCGGCAGCCTGGAGGCGGATGGCCAGTGCCAGACCGCCGAAGCCGGCACCGATCACAACGGCGTTTTTTGCGGGTGTCATAAAGGATTCTCGTAATGTCTGGGCAAATAACGGACGGCGGCGCGCATGGCCTCGCTGACCGGTACAGGAGGCTTGCCGATCAACAACCTGATTTTGTCGCGGGCAGGCGTTTCACCCGCATAGAAACGACGGATCAGGCTGTCGGGCAAGCCGTAGAAACGTTGCATCACTTGCCAGCGGTCCTGGGGCTTTCCGGCCAAAAACAGCATGCGATTGAGCAGGCGGTAGAAACCCTGACGTTGCCATTGCCTGCGGGCGAACGCGCGTATTCCCGTAGCGAGCGTGTCGGCATCCAACACGTGTTGCTCGGCAATCCAGTCGGCCAGCTTCACCGCCGAGGGCAACGAGTAACCGGTGGTGCAATGGAACAGGCCCGCTCGCAGGCCGGAGCGCGGCTGGCCCGGATCTTCGTTCCAGAAAGCGTCGAAATCACCCGCCAGGGTAATCGGCAACACGCCCTGCTCCTCCCGCAGGCAAGCCTCAATGGCCCAACCCTGTTGACGCGCATAGTCGGCAATGTGACGGCGAAGTTCATCCGGCGACGACGAATGCCGGTCCACGTAATGGGTGTCTTCGATCAGTAGCGTGTCGCTGGAAAACGGCAGCACATACACAAACCGATAGCCGTCCTGCTGCGCCACCCGGGCATCCATGATGATCGGCATGTCGAGCCCGTGAGGTTGTTTCAATTGCACCACCTGGCCCAAAAACGCCTGCTGCCCAAGCACCAGGTGCGTGCTGGGCTGCACGCCACGACCGTCGATCACGGCCCGAGCATTGAGTGTTTCGCCGTTGGCCAACGTCACCGAGCGCGGGCTTACCTCCATGAGGGGTTGACCCACCCAAAGGCCGTCACCCAGGGCGGGTTCAATGACCTGCGCGAAGCGTTCGGAGGTGATGCTGGCATAGCCGGTTTGCATGCGGCGCGAGCGCTCGGGGAAATAGACGTCATAAGCAGGCCAGGTCTTTACCACAAACGGCTTGAGCCACTGACGCTGCTCCCTGCTCAGGTCGCCGTCGTGGTATGACCATGTGTGGTTACCGCCCGGATGCGGCTGCTCTTCGATACACAGCACGTTCAATTCGGGGCGACGTTGTTTGAGCCGCCAGGCGATCAGGCCGTTGGCGAGCCCACCCCCGGCGAGAATCAGGTCATAGTGCATAAACGCCTCCTGCAAACACCGGTTGGCGTGTACGCACCACATCTTCGACGATATTCGCGGCCTTGAAGGTTCCACCTGCCGCGTCCAGCTCAGCGGCCAACTGTCGCAAAGGCTTTTCCGAACGAACGAGCAGGTGTTGCAACTGGGCCTGGATCTTTACCGCTCGTGCCCGACGGTTCAGCTGTTTGCCCAGCCGGTGGTAACAGACCCGGGCCGCGACGCCGGGTTGATCGAACGCAATCGGCATGACCAACATGGGCGTACAGGCGGCAATCGCGTCCATCACGGTGTTCAGACCTCCGTGGGTAATCACGACGTCGGCCTTTTCCAACACCCACTGCTGGGGAGCGAAAGCAGTGACCCACACATCGCCCATCTGCCTGAGCGTCTGTTCCTGTGCCGCGTCGAGCCCGCCGCAATGGGCAATCAGTAACTGTGCGTTCAGGCGCTGGCAGGCAATGACCATCTGTTTAAACATGCCCAGACGCCCGCCTTGCAAGGTGCCCAGGCTGGCAAAAATGAACGGACGGTCAGGGTCGATGGACCACTCGCCCTGAACGGCCTTGGCCGTTGGGCGTAGCGGCCCGACAGTATGAAAATGCGCCGGCCGGTTTTCACGCGGGAAATCGAAGCCGCTCACCGTCTGGCTGATCTGCGCGAACGGCGACAGGTACTCGTGCATGCCGTTACGGGGCGTCACGCCCAAGCGGTGGGACGCCTCATGCAGCACGTTACGCAAAGGCCGCATCATCCAGTCATAAATGCGCGTGCTTGCCTCATACAGCCGCCTGCTGCGCTTGTCCGTGCCGAAAGCGAACGGCATGACGGGCAGCGGCAAATGGGGTTCGCGATTGACCGGCAACGCACAGGCTATCGAAATGAACGGCAGCCCCAAGGCCTCAGCGACCAAACCGCCGCCCGCCTCCATTTGATCGCAAAGCACTGCATCGATGGCTTCATGCGCCAGCGCTGCCGGCAGCTCCGAGCAGAACATGGCCGTCGTGTTGCTGAGATCGCGAATCACACGGCGCAAGCCCAACGGACCGTGAGGTGCCGCCGCTCGACGCAATGACCCTGCCAGGCTGCCCGGTGGATGGCTGATAGCGCCCAGGGGATAAAATCCGATGCGCGAATCGATCAGCCAGCGATGGGCATCGGCCTGATGAAAGAATGTCACCCGGTGGCCACGTCCGATCAATTCCAGCGCCAAGGCTTGAAACGCTTGAAAGTGACTGTAGAACGCAGGGGCGACAACACCAAAATGACTCATGAAAAACGCTCGCTCGACGGATCCTTGCTCATGAGCCGGGCCTCTCGTAACGCTGCAAGATCACGCGAACCGGTGCAGAAACAAGCGATGCGCAGCTGGCGAATTATTGTTTCAAAATGTTCAATCACTGCCGATTCGGATTCAAGCGCCTCTTGAAGCACGCCGGCAGCCTGACCGACCAGATCAGCCCCCAGGCGGATGGCCTTGGCGGCATCAATGCCATCACGGATACCGCCAGAAGCGATCAACGTCGTGTGCGGCAAGGCCTGACGCACGTTGATCAGACTCATGGCCGTCGGTATGCCCCAATGGGCAAAAGCCATTGCCACCTTGCGGTCCGCAGGGCGGGTGGCACGCTCGCCCTCTATCGCTGCCCAGCTCGTACCGCCCTTGCCCGCCACATCGAGCACCTGCACGCCAGCCTCGACCAATGCACGCGCAACCGGGACGGACAGCCCGGCACCGACTTCCTTGACGATGACCGGCACGCCGACGCTGTCGACCGTGCGCGCGATCGCGTTCAGAACCCCTCGCCAATCCCGGTCGCCTTCGGCCTGCACGGCCTCCTGCAACGGGTTCAGATGGATGATCAGTGCATTGGCTTGCAAGGCGTCCACTGCGCGGCGCGCCAACTCCGGGCCATCGACCTCCAGCAACTGCGCTGCGCCAATATTGCTCAGCAGTGCAATGTCAGGTGCCAGGCGTCTCAGTTCTCGGGTCAGGCCCTGGTCGTTGGGGCTGCGTAATCCCACACGCTGTGATCCCACCCCCATCGCGATGCCCAAGTGCTGCGCGGCCTGAGCCAGGTGCCGGTTGATGGCGACGGAGCGCTGGGCACCGCCCGTCATCGAGCTGATCAACAGGGGCGCACGCAGCGGTATCCCTAGCAGACGGGTGCTTAAATCAATGTCGCCCAGGTTCAGTTCAGGCAGCGCGCAATGCTCGAAGTGAATCGCATCAAAGCCCGTTCCAGAGCCTTCGAAGCGCTGCTCAAGCACGATATCAAGATGATCATCCTTGCGTCGGCTAAGGTCGCTATTGTCCATGACGGCTCCGTTTTAGCTGGATCATTTTTCCATGCGTGTGGTCTGTAGATTCTTGAGGCACTCAGGAGCGGAGGTCGTTCCGTTAGTTTGAAAGGCAGCATTAAAACCTGAGACAAGGCAGCTGAACTGTCGAGCCTATATAGCCAGAGTAGAAGCGATGACAAAAATGGAATTGGACGCCCCTCTCGATAACGGCCTGATCGAGCGTCTGGCGCACATGCGTGAACGGATCGAGGCACGTCTGGACGAATTACTGCCCGTTGAAGGCAACGAACGCGATCTGGTCGCCCTGGCAATGCGTGAAGGCACACTGGCTCCCGGCAAACGCGTCAGGCCGATGTTGTTGATGCTGGCCGCTGAAGGGTTGGGGCATGTGGGTCGCCAGTCGCTGGATCTGGGCTGCGCCGTGGAAATGATCCACGCCGCCTCGCTGGTGCTGGACGACATGCCCTGCATGGATAACGCACAGTTGAGGCGGGGCCGACCCACCGTACACCTGAGGTTCGGCCAGGACGTGGCGATCTTGGCGGCCATCGCGTTATTGAGCCGCGCATTCGGCGTCGTCGCCGCGATCAATGAAATTGAGCCAACAACCCGTACCCGGATCATTGAAATACTCGCCGAGACGGTGGGTATGCAAGGGCTGGTTCGCGGCCAGTATCAGGACCTGCACGAAGGCAAGCACAGTCGGTGCGCCGAAGAGATCGCGCTGACCAATCGGCTCAAGACCGGCGTTCTGTTTGGTGCCCTCATGGACATGGCCTGGCTGATCAGCAGCGCCGAGGAGCCAGTGCGTCAAGCGTTGCAGGATTTTGCCACGGAGCTTGGTCAGGCCTTTCAGCTGTACGACGACCTGCAGGACAATACCGTCGATAACGCGAAAGATCAGGGCAAGGACCAAGGCAAGTCCACCCTGGTTGCGCTGTATGGCCAACAGAAAGTGGCTGAACAGTTGCAGGCCCATCTCTCTATTGCTGAAGGCCACCTCAAGCAGGCTTACGGTGACGCTCACTCCATCAGCGACTACCTCAGACTGGTGTTTCTAAAGGCCCTGTGATGCAAGCGCCCTGCTCGGCCGTCATCACGCGATTTCGGCCGTTCTCCTTTCCCTGATAGAGCAACGCATCTGCACGATTGAGCGCCACCTGAAAGGCTTCGCCCGGATGGATGACTGCTGTGGCAAGCGTTGCTGTCACGTCCAGTTTGCGGGTGTCGATGCGCCCTGATTCCTCCCTGATACGTGTCCAGATCCGCTCGGCCACCCGTCGCGTATCGGCCAGCGAGGTGTCCGGCATCAGCACCAGAAACTCTTCTCCGCCCCAACGCGCCGCCAGATCGCTGGTGCGCACGCATGAGCTGATGATGCTGGCGACCCGCTGCAGGATGAGGTCACCGGACTCGTGACCATGAAGGTCATTGATCTGCTTGAAATGGTCGATGTCCAGCAGTATCAGCGAGGCCGACAGTCCGTTGCGTTGCGATTCCATTTGCCGTACGCGGTGCAGAATTCTTCGGCGCGTATAAAGGTTGGTGAGGCTGTCCCGATTGGCGATGTGGAACAGGCTCATCTGCATGGAAGAGGTAAAACGCACCGACAACGCGGTCGCATAGATCGACAGGGACGTGGCAGTGAATACATTCACGATACCAAACAGGTCCAGTACCTCCCTGCTCAACCCTGAACTCAACCCCATGTAACGGCGAAACGTAAAGCAACCCACCGCAGCCAGCAGAACGGCCAGGCCGTATGCAAACCGCCTGACCTTGGCCAGTTGAAAGGTGAAGGCGATGATCGGCACGACACAGAACAGGTAAAAACTGAAGTTGCTGTCCCACCCCAGCACCCAGCTTGCCAATACGGCATGGCCGATGATTTCAAAACTCATCCACTGACCCGCCTGTCGGTAACGACGACCGCGAATCAGGTACAGGCAGTTGAGGTAGATCAGGGTGCTGACGAGGTTGGCTCCCCAGAGAATCGGTACGTCGAGAGCAATGAACAGCCCGAACAGCGTCAAATGGATAAGGAGCGCGACGTAGACGACAGGAATGATGTGTTTCCAGAACTGGACAGCAGTCTCCTTGAAGAGCTGGGAACGGTCATCGGCGGAGAGGATCATCACGTAATCTCGAAAGTACAGGTTGAATACGGCCGCAGGACACGAAGGCGTAATTCATGACGTATTGTCGGCATGAACCCGCTGCGCTTGATGTATCGAGCAACAATAAATGTCGCTGAAACCGGGCTGTGCAGGTCTTGTTTGAAGGCCCAGGCTCGGGAAAGTGCCCCATCGGCAGGCGAACAATCTGCTCGGGCTCTGGCGTGCGGGTTGTGCAGGTAATAGTTACTATCCGTCAAACGCTGCTTTAATGGAGCGGTGCTTCCCAGCCGATTGTCATGAAGCGGCGGGCCTCGAATGATCCAGAAGGAAGGGTACGGATGGAACGTCTCACTGCGAAAGACTTTGCCCCTGAACTGCTCGAACTCTATGACTATTACGCCCACGGCAAGATCAACCGGCGTGAATTTCTCGACCGTGCAGCGGTGTTTACGCTGGGCGGGCTCACAGCAAGCGCCCTGCTCGCCTCGCTGAGTCCCAATTACGCGCTGGCCGAGCAGGTGGAGTTCACCGACCCCGACATCATCGCCGAATACGTGTCCTATCCATCGCCTAAGGGGCATGGGCAGGTTCGCGGCTATTTGGTGCGCCCTGCCAAGGCGACCGGCAAAGTGCCCGCCATCATCGTGGCGCATGAAAACCGGGGACTGAACCCGTACATCGAAGACGTGGCTCGACGTGTCGCCAAAGCGGGCTTCATCGCACTTGCGCCCGATGGCCTGTCCTCAGTGGGCGGGTATCCGGGCAATGATGACAAAGGCCGCGAACTTCAACAGAAAGTCGATCCCGAAAAGCTCATGAACGACTTCTTCGCCGCCATCGAGTGGCTGATGAAGCATGAGGCAACCACGGGCAAGGTGGGTATCACCGGGTTTTGCTATGGCGGCGGCGTGACCAACGCAGCGGCGGTGGCTTATCCGGAACTGGGCGCTGCCGTGTCGTTCTACGGGCGTCAGCCGAAATCTGAAGATGTGGTGAAGATCAAAGCACCGATCATGATCCACTACGGCGAACTGGACACCCGCATCAACGAGGGCTGGCCCGCTTACGAGCAGGCCTTGAAAGCCGCTGGCACCACGTACGAAACCTACATTTATCCGGGCGCCAACCACGGCTTCCACAACGACTCGACCCCACGCTATGACGAAGCGGCAGCCAAACTGGCCTGGGACCGTACGCTCGGGTGGTTTAGAAAGTATCTGGTTTGAGTGGGGATGCAGTGCTTACTGTCTAGAACTGCGATAACGTCAGGCCAGTCATTGAGCGTCGACTGAAGAAACTCGTGGGAGCGGACTTGTCCGCGAAAAGGCCGGTAAATCCGACCCATTGGCAGTGGCTGAAACACTGCATTCGCGGACACGTCCGCTCCTACCGAGTATGCATTCAGTCAGACACTCTCGTTTGGCCTCGTTTTGAACGTCTTCGAGACGTATGTGTAACGACGAGCGCAGAGTGTTGAGAGCTATCGTACGGCATCACCCTGCCCGCATGCGCTCCAGCAGCACTTGCAAAGGATGCCTTACCACCTTGCCGTCCTGACGTTTGACCTGACTCCTGCACGAATAACCATCGGCCACCAATCGGTCATCACCGCCATGACGGGCCACCAGTGGCTGCCAGGACTGACTGTAAATAGTTTCGCTGGTCTTCACGTTGCGGGTTTCATGGCCATAGGTGCCGGACATGCCGCAGCAGCCGCTCGGCAGCACTTGCAAGGTCAGCCCGCTGTGAGCGAAGGCTTTCTGCCAGAGGCCTACGCTGGCCGGTTCGTTGGTTTTCTCGGTGCAGTGTGGCAGGAAGTAATACGTCTCGGCCTCTGCTTCCGAACCCTTATCGACCAGCGCCGAGGCCAGCCATTCCTGGGGCAGCATCACGGTCGGCACGTTCTCGCTGCCCAAGGTCTTGCTGTATTCCTGGCGATACACCAGCGTCATTGCCGGGTCGAGTCCGATCAACGGAAGGCCGGATTCCTGCAACGTGCGCAGGGACTGGCTATTGAAACGGGCGGCCTTTTCAAACGCCGCCATGAAGCCTTGAACCTGCAGAGGCTTGCCGTTAGGGGCGAACGGCGCGAGGTAGACCTGATACCCCATGCGCGAGATCAGCTCCAGCCAGTCGGCCGCCAGCGGGGTTTCGAAGTAGCGAGTGAATGCATCCTGCACCAGCACCACCGTGCGCTGGCGTTCCTGCTCGGTCAAAGCTGCCAGACGCGCAGGTGTCGCGATGCCGACGTTCCAGCGCGCGCAGGCTGCTCGAAAGTCCATCAGGCTCAACAACGGGCTGTCGACCATGCCAGCCACGTGCTCAAGCAGATAGCGGACCGGCTTTGCATTCATCAGGCCGTTGTACAGAGCCGGGAAGCGCGCCAAATGCGGAATGCTGAATTCCAGCGAACCAATCAGGTAATCCTTGAGTGGGCGCAGGTAGCGGCTGTGGTACAGCTCCAGAAAGCGCGACCGAAACTCGGGGACGTTGACCTTGACCGGGCACTGACCTGCGCACGATTTGCACGCCAGGCAACCGGACATTGCGTCATAGACTTCATGGGAGAAGTCTTTCTGCCCCGTCATCCGGGCCACGCTGTTGACGGTGCGCTCGGCCAGGCTTTTCACCTTATTGGCCGTGCGCGCCCTGGCGCTGGCGGTCAGCACGTTCACGTCCTGCTCGCCTTGCAGACGCAGCCACTCCCGGACCAGCGAGGCGCGGCCTTTGGGCGAGTGGATACGGTCGCGGGTGGCTTTCCAGGACGGGCACATGGCGTCATCGGGGTCGTAGTTGTAGCAGGCACCATTGCCATTGCAATGCAGCGCCGTGTCGTAACTCTGCCAGACGCGCTCGTCGATGGTGCGGTCCAGATCGCCGCGCAGTTTCACCTCGTCCACCAGCGTCAGACGCGCCTCGGGCACCGAAGCGGGCGTGGCGATCTTGCCCGGATTGAGTTGGTTGAACGGATCACAGGCGGCCTTGAGCGCCTGCAGTGCGGGATACAGCTCGCCGAAATACTCGGGCACGTACTGCGAGCGCAGCCCCTTGCCGTGTTCGCCCCAAAGCAGACCGCCATAGCGCTTGGTGAGTGCGGCGACAGCGTCCGAGACTGGACGAATCAGCGCCGCCTGCGCAGGATCTTTCATGTCCAGAATCGGCCGCACGTGCAGCACCCCGGCGTCCACATGGCCGAACATGCCGTATTGCAGTCCGTAACTGTCCAGCAGCGCGCGAAACTCCTGGATGTAATCGGCCAGATTTTCCGGTGGCACCGCCGTGTCTTCAACGAACGGCTGAGGACGCGCCTCGCCCTTGACGTTGCCCAGCAAACCGACAGACCGTTTGCGCATGGTGTAGACGCGGCTCACCGCCGCACTGCCGATCGCCAGCGTGTGGCCGAGGCGCACGACCGAGGTATCGGTCTGCAGGTGCTCCACAAAGGCATGCACGCGATGTTCGACTTCGTTCAGCTCATCGCCGCTGAACTCGATCAGGTTGATGCCCAGTGTCGGTGTAGCCGGATCCTGAGGAAAGTACTCGGCAACCCCGTGCCAGACGATGTCCTGCATGGCCAGCATCAGCACTTTCGAATCCACGGTTTCGATGGACAGCGGGGTGTGCGCCATCAGCACCTTGGCGTCGCGCAGGGCGTCCATGAAGCCTGCGTAACGCACATTGACCAGAATCGAATGCCTGGGAATCGGCAGCACGTTCAGTTTGGCCTCGACAATAAAGCCCAGCGAACCCTCGGATCCGCACAGCACGCTGTTGAGGTTGAAGCGCCCGTCTTCTTCACGCAAATGGGCAAGGTCGTAACCAGTCAGGCAGCGATTGAGGGGCGGAAAGATGTCCTTGATCAGTTGCGCCTGGGTATCGGCGATCTGCTGTGCGCAGCGATAAAAATCGCCTGCCCGATCAACGCGAGCCTGTTCGCGCATCAGGTGATCGGCGTCAATGGCCTGAGTGTTCACGTAGGATCCGCCCAGTAACACCGTGGACAATTCCAGCACGTGATCACGGGTCTTGCCGTAGGTGCAACTGCCCTGCCCGCTGGCGTCGGTGTTGATCATGCCGCCGATGGTGGCGCGGTTGGAGGTCGACAGTTCGGGGGCGAAAAACAGGCCGTGGGGCTTGAGCGCGGCGTTGAGCTGGTCCTTGACCACGCCGGTTTGAACCCGCACCCAGCGCTCCTCGACGTTGATTTCCAGGATGGTGTTCATGTGCCGCGACAGATCAACCACTACACCATCGGTCAGCGACTGACCATTGGTGCCTGTTCCGCCGCCACGCGGTGTCAGTACGACCTGTTTATGTTCCGGTCTAGCTGCCAGTCGGGCGACGATTGCCACGTCATGGGCGTCCATCGGGAACACGGCCGCCTGCGGCAAGCGCTGGTAGATTGAGTTGTCAGTAGCCAGCACGGTGCGCGATCCGAGATCCCGGGCGATTTCTCCGCGAAAACCACCCTCACTCAGGGCATTGAGGAAACGGTCGTAGTGACCAACCTGTTCGGACGTCGGCTTCAACAGCGCAATCATGGTGGTGTTCCTGACGGATAGGCTTTTTATATGCAAAGCACGTATGCTTCGAATGGCTCGCAAGCACGGCAATATCTACGGTTGGCGTGATTCTCCGGCCTGCGACACTTCAGTGCAAACGTAAAACCTGCCGTTTTTCCATGAGCTTTATGAATGAACCCCAGAAGACTGACACCTTCAATGTCGCTGCTGATCGCTTTCGAGGCGGCCGCCCGACATGGCAGCTTTACCAAGGCCGCCGATGAACTGACGCTGACGCAGAGCGCGGTGAGCCGTCAGGTGCAGGCGCTGGAAGCTCAGCTTGAGGTGGAGCTGTTCAAGCGCGATGGCCGCCGGATCGAACTCACCACCGCAGGCGCGCTGTATCAGCACGAACTGGCCGCAGCCTTGGGTCGCATTCGCAGCGCAACGTTGCAGACCATCGCTCACAAGGCCGAAGGCGGCACCCTGCACCTTGCCGTATTGCCCACCTTTGGCTCGAAATGGCTGCTGCCGCGCATGAATGATTTTTATGCCCGTCATCCAGGCTACGTAGTGCATGTGCATTCACGCATCGTGCATGCCGATCTGACCCCGGCGGCCAGCGAAATGAATGCCATCATCTGCGCAGGCACCGGCAACTGGCCGGGCTATGTCGCCCACCCGCTGGTCAGCGAAAAACTGGTACTCATTGCCAGCCCCGGTGCGCTTGCAGGCTATGGGTCGATGACGCCTGCGCAAGTGGCGCAACACTCGCTGCTCAGTGTCGTGTCGCGCCCCAACGCCTGGTCGGACTGGTTCGAGCGTAACCGGTTGGATCACCACGTGATGCGCCCCGGCCCGAGTTTCGAACTGACTTCGCACCTCATTCAGGCGGTGGCTGCAGGGATCGGCATTGCGCTGGTGCCGCGTATTCTGGTGCTCGATGAGCTCGACAGCGGCGAACTGGTGACGCTATTCGAGCCACTGGACAGCGGCCGCAATTACTACCTGGCCTACGCGACACGCTTTCAGAACCTGCCGTCGCTGTGCGTGTTCAGGGACTGGCTGCTGTCCATTCCGTTCCCCGACAGCCTCTGATCCGGAGCCTTCATGCGCATCGAGCCGTTGCCACCGCTGCAAAACCTGATCGCGTTCGAGGCCACCGTGCGCCACGGCAGTTTTACCCGAGCGGCCACCGAACTGCACCTCACGCAAAGTGCGATCAGTCGGCAGGTGGCGCAACTGGAAGAGTTTTTGGGTCGGGCGTTGTTTCGCCGCGAGCATAAACGCATTCACCTGACGGTGGCCGGGCAGATCTACGCCGAACAGATTCATCGCGTACTGACCCTTTGCGCGGAAGCCACTGCACAGGTCATTACCCACAGTGGCGAACAACAACTGACGCTGGCCTGTTCCAGCGGCGTCGCGGCCTTGTGGCTAGGCCCGCTATTGGGCCGCTACCACGACGAATTTCCGGGCGTCGATATTCGTTTACGCGTCGTTGACGGCCTGGACTCGCTGATCCGTGCCGAATTCGATCTGGCGCTGTATTTTCTGCGTGAAAGCGCCCCCGCCGGCCTGGACAGCCGGTTGCTGTTTGCCGAGTCGGTGAACGCCTATTGTTCGCCAGGCTATCTGAAAGGCCAGTTGCTTGAACCTGCTCAACTGCTCGATCACTGTCTGCTGATGCTGGAAGACGGCCAGCGCCAGTGGCTGTCGTGGAACGACTGGTTCGCGCGTCAGGGCGTGGATGCGTCGCTGATCCGCCAGCGTATGACGGTCAATCTGTATCCGGTGTTGGTGGACCTGGCGATGGCGGGTCATGGCATCGTGCTGGGCTGGCAACCGATGATCGATCGGCATGTGCAGTCCGGTGCGCTGGTGCCAGCGTGCAGCACCCGTGTCGGCGCGGTGGGCGGTTACCACCTGCTGACCCCTAGCGGCAAAACGCCCCGCCGCGCAGCGCGTGCCTTCGAGAAATGGCTGAGCGAAGAGATCCACTCAACGACCTGACGTTGAGAAAGCGCTCTTGCATGCGCCTGCCGCATGCAAACCTGCGTAAAGAGCGTTTTCTCTAAATCGGGACTGAGCCTACTCTCAACCCTAACGGGCGCTAGACCTGATTCTGTTTCACCTTCCGACTCTGCCCCTTTTATCAATGCAGGGTCGTTCCCTGCGTGTAATGCATGCAGGAGCTAAAAAGTGAGCACAGCACAACAATCCCTCACACACCCTCACAACAAACAGGCGCGCCGCGCCATCACGGCCACGGTCATCGGCAACGGCCTTGAGTGGTTCGACTTCACGGTTTACAGCTTCTTCTCAGTGATCATCGCCAAAGTGTTCTTCCCGACCGGCAGCGAGCTGACCTCTTATCTGCTGGCATTGGCCACCTTTGGCGTGGGCTTCTTCATGCGCCCGGTAGGCGGCATCGTGTTGGGCATCTACGGCGACAAACATGGGCGCAAGGCAGCGTTATCGTTGACCATTCTGCTCATGGCGTTCGGCACTCTGATCATTGCCCTGACACCGAGCTTTGCGCAGATCGGTTACCTGGCCCCGGTGTTGATCGTGCTGGCCCGGCTGCTCCAGGGCTTTTCCGCAGGCGGCGAGATGGGCAGCGCCACGGCCTTCCTGACCGAACATGCGCCAGCCGGCCGCAAAGCATTCTATTCCAGCTGGATTCAGGCGAGCATCGGCGTGGCCGTCTTGTTGGGCTCGGCACTGGGCGCGATCCTGTCCAGCTACCTCACCCAGGCACAGCTGGAAAGCTGGGGCTGGCGTGTGCCGTTCCTGATCGGCACGCTGATCGGACCGGTGGGTTTCTACATTCGCAGCCGCGTCGACGAATCGCCTGCCTACACCGCCAGCAAGCCCGTCGATTCGCCGCTGCGTGAAGTGATCAAGACCTACCCGCGCCAGACCCTGATCAGCTTTTCGCTGGTGGTGCTCTGGACCGTCTGCACCTACGCGATTCTGTTCTACATCCCCTCCTACGCCCAGCGCGTGCTTGGCCTGCCATCGTGGATGGGCTTCACCGCAGGCATGATGGGCGGCGCCGTGTTGATCGTCGCTACGCCGCTGGTGGGCGCGATGGCAGACCGCAGTGGCAACCGCTCGTGGCTGCTCGGCTCAGCCATCGCCATTTTCTTCAGCGCCTACCCGATGTTCCTCCTCATCAACCAGATGCCAGGGCTGTTCTCGCTGCTGATTTTCGAACTGGTGCTCGGTCTGCTGATTTCCGGCTACATCGGCTCGATCCTCGCAGCCTTCGGTGAATTGCTGCCGACCCACGTTCTGTCCACGGGTTTATCGGTCGCTTACAACTTCGCAGTCACCCTTTTCGGCGGTTTCGCCACTTTCACCATCACCTGGCTGATTGCCTCGACCGGCAGCAACCTTGCGCCGGCCTTTTACATCATGTTCGCGGCAATTGTCAGCGGCATCGGCGCGATGCTCTATCGCGACCCTTCCCCCGCCCTCAATCGCCCTCTGACTGGAGCTTATCAATGAGCACTGCTGAATCTTCCCGCCTGATACTGCGTAACGGTCGCCTGCTGGACCTTGAGCTGGGACAACTGATTTCGGGTCAGGAAGTCGTGATCCAGGGCGAGCGCATCGTCGAGGTGCGTGCTGAAGGCGAGCCTGCCGGACCTGACGATCAGGTCATCGATCTGGGCGGCAAGACCTTGATGCCAGGCCTGATCGACTGCCACGTCCACGTGCTGGCTTCCAACGCCAACCTGGGCATGAACGCGCTGCAGCCCAACGCAATCATCATGTACCGCGCCCTGCCGATTCTGTCTGCGATGCTGGAGCGCGGCTTCACCACGGTGCGTGATGCCGGCGGCGCGGACTGGGCGTTGGCTCGCTCGATTCAGTTGGGGCTGATTCCGGGGCCGAGAATCTTCGCCTCGGGCAAGGCGCTGTCCCAGACCGGCGGTCACGGCGACATGCGTGCGCGTGGCGAACTGCTGCTCAACGAACCCTGCTCGTGCTGCTTCCGGGCCGGGGCGATTGCGCGCGTGGTGGACGGCGTCGACAACGTGCGCCTGGCCGTGCGCGAGGAACTGCAACAGGGGGCGAACCAGATCAAGATCATGGCCTCCGGCGGTGTGTCATCGCCGACGGATCCGATTGCCAACACTCAGTACAGCGAGGCTGAAATCCGCGCCATTGTCGATGAAGCGGCGGCGGCCAACACCTACGTCATGGCCCATGCATACACCGCACGCGCCATACGCCGGGCCATCGAGTGCGGCGTTCGCACCATTGAGCACGGCAATCTCGTGGACGCTGACACTGCACGCCTGATGGCAGAGAAAGGCGCGTTTGCCGTGCCGACCCAGGTCACCTACGAAATGCTCGCCGAATACGGTGAACGCTTCGGTCTGCCTGCCGATTCGGTGGCCAAGATCGAAGACGTCCGTCAGGCCGGGCGAAATGCGCTGGTATTGTTCGCCGAAGCCGGTGTACCGATGGGCTACGGCTCCGATCTGCTGGGCGAGATGCATGAATATCAAACCCATGAACTGAAGATTCGGGCCGAGGTTCTGGGCAACCTGGCAGCCCTGCGCAGCGCGACCAGCGTGGCTGCACAGATTCTGCAGCGTGAGGGCGAACTGGGTTGCATCGCCAAGGGTGCGATCGCCGATGTACTGGTGGTGGATGGCGACCCGCTGACCGACATCCACTGCCTGGTGGGCCAAGGCGAACGACTGGCAATGATCGTCCAGGGCGGTCGTGTGCGCAAAAACACGCTGACCGCGCATCAGGATTGACGCCATCATCGCTCATAAGGCCAGGGCAGGGTCAGGCTCGCCAGTCGCTGCCGCATAGACGATCACAGCGGCGCGCAGCTTGTCCGTACCGAAACAACTCATGCGATTGAAATCGGCATGGCTGACAGGCAGATGCTGACAATCGATGGGCTGACGGTGCAGGCTGTGGTCGATGTCGGGGTCGTGCAGGTAGACAAAATCGCTATCGCAGTCGGTGACCATCACCCAGTGCGGTGCCTTGGAACGGGTCAGGCGGTAACTGCTGATCAACACCAGCGGACGACCACCCTCTGCCAGGACGCTGGTCAGGTTCAATGACGGGCTGGCCAAGGTTTCGACACTGGACGCTTGCAGTTCGCGACAGAACTGCTCGTGTACCAGACGCACCACTTGTTTCTTGGTGTCGCTGCGCACGCCGCCCAGAAACAGTGGCCCGGACACCGACACCAGCAGCTTCACGAAAAAGCCACGCCGCCAGGCTGCCAGTGCCAATCCTTGTGGGCTGCACCCGCCGTGACCTGAAGTCATGAACACGGTGGTTGCCTCACGCCAGATCTGCAACTCCTCGGCCCGTGTCATAGGCCGCTCGGGTTGCAAGGCCTTCATGGCCATCAACAGGCACGCCGGACCACAGGTGAAATCCAGCGTTTGCTGGTAATAAGGCACCGAACGGCCATTGTGCCGGGCATGCTCGACAATGCGTTTTTCATACCGCAGTGCTGGGGCATGATCCTGGTAGTAATCGTCGACCTGAGCAAAGCGTCGATAGCCGCTGCGTTCGTAAAGGCCGATAGCTGCGAGGTTGTCGGGGCGCACTTCAAGGCGCAGGTAGGCGCAGTCGCGCTCGACGGCCTGGTGTTCGGCACGTTGCAACAGGTATTTGCCAAGGCCAAGACCGCGCGCTGCATCGGCAATCGCCAGCGAATAAAGACGCCCCAGCGACGTGCCACGATGGAACAGCACCAGCGCGTAACCAGTCAGTTGCCCACCCCGCTCGGCCACGATCAGGCAGGCATTGGCCCGCCGGATCATCCAGTTGAAACTGCGCGCCGTCAGCCGGTCGCCTTCAAAGCACTGGTTCTCCAGAAACAGCAGGTCCTCGACATCGGAGTCCACTGCGTCGCGAAATATAAAGTCCATCTGCACCGCCGTAAAAGTTGTGTAACGAAACGGGACATTTCACTAAGCACATGCTTAATAGAAAGGACTGTTTCCCATCGGATCGATTACACATGTCAGCGGCGCAGGTGAAGATGAACGAAGTATCGGCTCAACTCGCAGTTTCAGCAACAACGAAACGCGCGTATCCCGCAGTTCCTTTTGCAGCACAGAGCCAAGTGGTCATTATTGTCGAGCGACTGGAAGACTGGGCATCATACGTCCCCAGTGAAGACTTGATGACGGCGCAGGATTACCTGGAGAAACCGCTGAAAGCCACGGCCGGCCAGCGTGTTCAGGTGATCAATCTGTGCCGGAGTTACAAATACCTGGGCCACGGTTATTACTGTTCATTGTTGGCCGAGGCGCGACAACACAATGTTATTCCCTCGGTACGCACGATCAGCGAACTGACACGCAAGTCCTTATACGGACTGGCACTGGATGACCTGGATAAAGTGCTTGAGAACGCACTTCAGGATCACCCGTATGACGACACCGAAGGGTTCACGCTGACACTTTATTTTGGCCAGACCACCCGCTCGCCATTGAATGACCTGGCCCGCCAGTTATTTGAGGCGTTCCCCTGCCCGATTCTGTTGGTGGAGTTTCGCAAGCGCGAACATTGGCATATCGCAGGCATCAAGTCTGGCGCTCTGCCCAAGTTGCGCGATGATCAGCAGGATGAGTTCGCCATTGCACTGGATGGCTTCAGTCGCAAAATCTGGCGTCAGCCGAGTTCGCGTCGCATGGCCCGCTACGACCTGGCGATTCTGCACGATCCACAGGAGCAATTGCCGCCCTCCAATGCACAGGCATTGGCCAATTTCATCCGCGTGGGCCAGCGGTTGGGGGTCGATGTGGAGTTGATCGAGAAGAAGGACTACGCGCGACTCGCCGAATACGACGCGCTGCTGATCCGCGAAACCACCAGCGTCGACAACCATACTTACCGTTTTGCCAAAAAGGCCGAAAGCGAGGGGTTGGTTGTCATGGATGACTCGACCTCGATTCTTCGCTGCACCAACAAGGTGTACCTGACCGACCTGCTCAAGAGCCACAACCTGGGCATGCCGCAGACCGAAATCCTCTACAAGGACCGCCCGGAAGAACTGGAGAACGTGGCCAAACGCTTGGGCTTTCCATTGGTGCTGAAAATCCCGGACGGCTGTTTTTCACGCGGTGTAATCAAGGTCAGCACGGCGGAAGAAATGCACACCGCCACGACACAGTTGTTTGAACACTCGGTGCTGCTGCTCGCCCAAGAGTTTTTCTACACCGAGTACGACTGGCGCATCGGCATCCTCAACCGCAAGCCTATTTTTGCCTGTCAGTACTTCATGTCCAAAGGGCATTGGCAGATCTACAACCACAAGGCCACTGGTACCGAGATCAATGGCGAATGCCGCACCCTGGCGGTTCATGAAGCGCCCCGAGCCGTGGTCGATCTGGCTCTCAAGACCGCTAACCTGATCGGCGACGGATTGTACGGGGTGGACCTCAAGCAGTCCGGCAATCAGGTGGTGGTGATCGAGGTCAACGACAACCCAAACCTGGATGCCGGTATTGAAGACGCGTACCTGCAGGACGACCTGTACGGCCTGGTGCTGGAAGAGTTCATCCGCCGCCTGGAGCTCAAACGCCTTGGCCAGGCCTGGTGACCGTCGATGATCAAAGGCCTGAGGCTCGACGCCAATCGACTGCAAGCGTGTGACCTGCAAACGGCTCAAGTGCAGTGGTTCAGCAAACCGGACGCCAGCGAGCGCACGCTGCTGCTGGAACAATTTCATCTGGATGAGCATGCCGTTGCGTCGGCACTCGACCCGGACGAAGTCTCCCGCATCGAATTTCACCCCGATGCGCTGTTCCTGATCTGGAAGCGGCCTGAAAACTATTCAGGCAAAGACAGCTTCTCATTCGACGTCTCGTCGTTCGGCGTGCTGCTCAAGCAGGATCAGTTGCTGTTGATCTGCGACGACGACCAGCCACTGACCTCATGGGTGACGCAACGTCCACTGACTCAGCCGCTGGATATTCTGCTGGAGATGCTGTTCAACAACATTCATCACTATCTGGGCCACCTGAAGGTGATCAAGATGGTGGCGCGAGAGCTGCAGCAGAAATTCAATTCGTCGCTGGAGAACCGCCATCTGCTGCAAATGTTCAACCTCAGCGAAAGCCTGGTGTATTACATCAATGCGATTCACAGCAACGGCACGGTGCTGGCCCGTCTGCGCAACCATGTGCAAGGCAAAGAGTACGGCAGCGCCAGTCTGGCGTTGATCGACGACATGATCATCGAGAACGACCAGTGCTACAAACAGGCCGAGATCTATTCAACCGTCTTTGCCGGCTTGATGGATGCACGGGGCAATCTGGTCAACAACAGCACCAATAACCTGCTGCGCAAGCTGACCTTGATCAACGTGGTGTTCCTACCGTTGAACCTGATTGCCGGGATCGGCGGCATGTCGGAATTCAGCATGATGACTGCCCCGCTGCCGTGGTGGGTCAGCTACCCCGCGCTGCTGGTCGCCATGTTGGGGATGGGCGTGGCGATGATCTGGGGATTGCGCAGAATGGCGCGCACGGCGTGAGCGGATCTTGCGGCAAACTCAGTATTCGCGGACAAGTCCGCCCCCACGGGTCTGGCGCGTATTCGCGCACAAGCGCAACGCAGCCCGACCTGCTCTTATCTAGCACCTGACTTCTGAAGAAACGCTGAACTCTGCTTCTGCCCGCAAGGCGTGGGAGCTTGCGGAGGTTACGACGACTGCGATGGGCTGCGCTGCAGCCCTGGGTGGCCTCTGATCTAACGTCTATAAAAGTATTCAGTAAGTGCCGCTTGCTTGATGCAGCGCCGCTTGCGGCATCAGAAATCTAGACTTCCCACTCGGCCTTGGACATCTGCAAGCCATGCAGTCCGTTGTAAGCCGCACGCTGCGGCGGTTGCCAGCCTTCCAGCAGCGATGCTTCCAGCTCATAAATCTCGACACCCAACGGCCTGCACACGCTCAACGGATCCTGCGCGTCAGGTCCCCACATCGGCAGGGACAGATCCCCGCCCGGGCAGGTCGACAACGCGCACAGCAGATCGATTTCAGCGAAGAACTCCAGGTAATCGCCCTTCTGTGCCGGACAGGCTTTCATGAAGTACATGTCGTCATGGTTGAGCCCGGTGCATTGAAAAATGTTCAGAACGTCATGCACGTCGAATTCGGTCAGGCCGTGGGGCAACACCGCTCGCGTCAGGTTCGAGTGGCAGTGATGATGAAAGTCCTCGCCAGTCAGCATCTTGTTGACGTAGGGATCGCAGCGTGTGCCCAGCAGGTCGTGCAGGCGCGCGCCGTGTTCGTCGATGCCATAACTGGCCAGACTGTCGTCAGTGATGGTCACCATTGGACGCAGGAACGGCAGGTTCGACCAGAGCCGGTCATGGGTGCTGACATGGGCACCCTGCAACTGGCGTGTTCTGGCGGCCCACAAGCGCTCACGCGGATCGTCGGCGTTCCACACATTGAAATCGCCCACTTGTGGTCCTGCCGGTGTGGTGACGCGAAACACCTGCCCGGCCTTGACCTTCCAGGCGCGCCCGGTGCGGATCGGTATGTCGAACTGTTCGATCAGCGTGCGCTGCTGCCTGTTGGCGCGTATGCGCTCGTAAAAGGCCGTATCCACGTGCAGCGCGGCACCTTTACTCACCTGATAGGCAGCGGGATAGTCTTTGTACATGCGGGACCTCTCATGGGCAGTCTGGAAAGGCTCTCAACGTTGCAAATTGCGAGCCCGTTTCGCGTCCTGCGCTCACTGAAAATCCCGACTGCGCACGTCCAGCCCGGTCAACAACGGCGTCAGGTCATAGAGCCTCTGGGCAATCAAATGCCGCACGCCGCTCTTGGACTCCAGACGGCCGAACACCTGCAGCAGCTGTGAACCGACCAACACCTTGCGCTGCCGCTCGGCCAGATCGCGCCAGACCACAACGTTGACCATTCCGAACTCATCCTCCAGCGTCACGAAGGTCACGCCACTGGCTGTGCCGGGCCGTTGTCTGCCAATGACCAGCCCCGCCACGCTGAGGGTTCGGTCATTCTCCAGCGTGAGCAGGTCCCGCGAGCTGCGAAAGCGCTTGGCAGCCAGCTGTCGACGCAACAAGGCCAGCGGATGCGGCCCCAGAGTCGTGCCCAGGGTGGTGTAGTCGGCCACCAGATCCTCGGCCACGGTTGGCAACGGCAGCATGACTTGATCCTCCTCGCCGGGCAGGTCAGCGAACAGCGGTCGCTGCGCTTCCACGCCTGCCACCTCCCAGCGGGCCCGATGTCGATGGCCGATCAGGCCGCGCAACGCACCGGAGTCGGCCAACGCCTCGGCAGCGCGATTGTCCAGACCGGCGCGAATCGTCAGATCGGTGGCATCGCAGAACGCACGTGTCGCGCGCGCCCGCTCGATGCGCAGCGCATCCTCTTCACGAAAGCCGCGCACCATACGCATGCCAAGCCGGATCGCCAGATTGCGCCTGTAATCGGGGTGTTCGATGGGCTCCAGCGAGCAATCCCAATCGCTGTAACGCACATCCACCGGGCGAATCTCGATGTGATGACGGCGTGCATCCTGCAGCAGTTGGTCAGGGCTGTAAAAGCCCATCGGCCAACTGTTGATCAACGCGCACGTAAACGCTGCAGGCTCATGGCATTTGAGCCAGCAACTGGCGTAGGTCAGCAAGGCGAAGCTCGCTGCATGGGACTCGGGAAAACCATAACTGCCGAAACCTTTGATCTGCTCGAAGATGCGGTCGGCGAAAGCCTGCTCGTAACCGTTTTTCAACATGCCCTCGGTCAGGCGCTCACGGTGTGGCTCAAGCCCGCCGTGGCGTTTCCAGGCAGCCATCGAACGACGCAATTGATCGGCCTCGCCGGGCGTGTAATCAGCTGCGATGATCGCCACTTCCATGACCTGCTCCTGAAACAGCGGCACGCCAAGGGTGCGTTCGAACACTTTCTTCAATTTTGGCGGGTAGGTAATCTCCTCTTCCTGGTTACGCCTGCGCAGGTAGGGATGAACCATGTCGCCCTGGATCGGCCCCGGCCGGACGATGGCCACTTCAATGACCAGATCGTAGAACTTCTCGGGCCTCAAACGCGGCAGCATGGCCATCTGCGCCCGAGACTCGATTTGAAAAACCCCAATGGTGTCGGCGCGGCTGATCATCTCGTAGGTCGGGCGGTCATCAGGGGGCATGCTGGCCAGTGTCCATTGCTTACCTCGGTGCAAATGCACCAGATCGAACGTCCGGCGCAGCGCGCTCAGCATGCCCAAGGCCAAAATATCGACTTTCAGCAGCCCGACCAGATCCAGATCGTCCTTGTCCCACTGGATGATGGTGCGGTCGGCCATCGCGGCATTCTCGACGGGCACCAGAGTGTCCAGCGGATGCTCGGAAATCACGAACCCGCCCGGATGCTGCGACAGGTGCCGGGGGAAGCCGATCAACTCGTCGCTCAAGGCCAGTACTCGCTTGAGCATGGGGGCGTCGGGGTCCAGGCCATACTCACGCAGGCGCTCGGCGGATGGCAGCGTGTCGCTCCAGCGGCTGAACGCATCGGCCAGCGCGTTGATCTGATCCGGCGGCAAGCCCAGCACACGGGCCACGTCACGCATCGCGCCCGAGCCGTGATAAGTGCTGGCCACCGCAGTGAGCGCCGCCCTGCCCCGGCCGTAACGTCTGAATACGTACTGGATGACTTCTTCGCGCCGATCATGCTCGAAGTCCACATCGATGTCGGGCGGCTCATTGCGCTCTCTGGAAATGAACCGTTCGAACAGCAGGTTGCTCTTTTCCGGGTTCAGCTCAGTGATCCCCAGCGCGTAGCACACCACGGAGTTGGCGGCTGAACCTCGTCCCTGGCAGAGAATGTACTGGCTGCGGGCGAACTCGACGATGTCGTGCACCGTCAGGAAGTAGCTGTCGAACCTCATTTCAGCGATCAGGGCCAGCTCCTTCTCGACCTGCTTCCGGGTGGTGGCACTCAGGCCATCGGGCCAGCGCCTGCGCACACCACGCTCGGTCAGTTCACGCAGCCACGACGACGGCGTCTGGCCCTTGGGCACCAGTTCATGGGGGTATTCGTATTTCAACTGGTTCAGGTCGAACGTACAGCGGCGTGCGATGCGCGCCGATTCGGCCAGCAGCCAGTCCGGGTACAGCTCGGCAAGCGCCTCATGAGTACGAAGATGACGCTCGCCGTTGGCAAACAACAGGTGCCCTGCCTGCGCAACGGTGGTGTGATGGCGGATAGCAGTCATCGTGTCCTGCAAGGCGCGTCGCCCCCGGGCATGCATGTGCACGTCACCGCAGGCCACTGCCGCCATGCTCAGGGACTGCGCCAGCGCCAGCAGATCGGCGAGGCGCTGCTCGTCATCCGGCCCTCGGTGCAGCTCGACGCCCAGCCAAAGGCGTTCGGCAAACAGGCCGCTCAACCAGTTACCTTCATCCAGGCAGACCTCAGCGGCCGCCTCGATATTTGGCAGCCAGATGGCCAGCAAGCCGCCGGGCAGCGCAGCGAAATCATCGCGAAGCAGCCGGTATTCACCCTTTTTGGCTCGGCGCCGGGCCACGGTAATGAGCTGGCACAGCGCCTGATAACCGGTCAAGTCTTCAACCAGCAGTACGATTTTCGGCCCGTTTTCGATCTGCATCTCGCTGCCGACGATCAGCGGCAAGCCGCTGTCTTTCGACGCCTGCCACGCCCGCACGATGCCAGCCAGGGTGCATTCGTCGGTGATCGCCAGCGACGCATAGCCATGCCGCTTCGCCCGCTCGAACAGCTCCCTGGCACTGGACGCCCCCCGCTGAAAGCTGAAGTTGGACAGACAATGCAGTTCAGCGTAATCCGTGTTCACGCAAACCAGCCGTGCAGCAGAAGCTCGCCGCTCTCACCTACGGCCCTATAAGCCCAGGCTCGCTGACCGCTAAGGGTTTCAACCAGATAATAGTCACGGCGAACATCGCCGCCGTCCCACCAGCCCGACTCGATGCGCTCAGGCCCGGCCACGATCCGTGTGGTATGGACCGGCAATGGCTGCGGTTGATGCAGCAGCCAGCCAGGACGTGGATGACCGCGGACCTGCGCAATGGCCCTGCTGTCAGTCGTTGGCTGCCAGGCACATTCGGGGCGATGGTCGGCCAGCGCTCGCAAGCCGTTGACCGACTCGTCCCCCAGCCGCGCCCGCAGGCGTTCGCGCAATTGCTCCCAAGGCAGCGTCTGCTGCTCTCGCTCATCGAACAGGGTTCGGTGTGTCGGTACGAAATCCGGCAGGTCCCGTGCAAGCAAGCGCACCGCCCGGACCGGAGAAGCCACCACCACCTGCTCCAGCCGACCGCGGGCCAACTCGAACAGCATTGAGGCATCACGTTCTGCGCTGAGCAGACCGACCTGCACAAGGGTATCCGGGCCGTTGACATGCTCCAGGTGTAAGGCGAATCGCTGCACGCCACTGTCGCGTCCGGTCAGAAACATCGCCAGGTCGGCGATCAGTCGCTTGAGTGGAAACAGTAGGGCCTGATGCGATTCGACATCGAAATTCAGTTCGATGCGCAGGTCAAAAAAGTCCGGTGGCAGGTAACAATCTAATGCCACCGGTCGCTCGCCCAGCAATGTATCGAGATGCTGTAGCACGCTGGCAGGAAAACGCCGCGCCAGAGTGTCCCGCGGCAAGGCCAATACCTGTCGGACATTGCGCAGGCCCATGCGGGTGAAGGCTGTGGCCACTTCACGTCCCAGACCGATGCGGTCCACCGGCATCTGCTCCAGCGTGCGACGCAGATCATGAGGGCAATCGATGCTCAACCCGTCGTGCATGTTGGCCAGCATACGCGCCGCCACGGGGTTGGGGGCGACGACGATGCGATGACGAAAGCCAAGCCCGGTCAGCTCTTCACGCAACCTGGCCTCGAACACCGGCCACGGCCCGAACAGTTTCAGGCTGGACTCGACTTCCATCAGCAGAACGCGAGGATAGTTGAGGCTGACATTGGAGCTGAACCCATAGGCCCAAGCTGCCAGCAATTGCTGCAAACGCTCGGTTTCGGACGGATCATGCGCGACCATCGTAAAACCTGACACCAACGCCTGCGCCGCACTGAGCGATTGTCCCGGCTTCAGGCCCAAGGCCCGACCTGCCGGATTGACCGCCTGTAGCACGCGGCGCTGAGCGCTGCCGCTGATCAAGGCCAGCGGTTCGTCAGGATCGGTATGGCGGCGCATGACGCCGTCGAGTGCCAGTTGTGGCAGCAAGACACAGGCCCACAGCATAAGAACCTCAAGCGTCGGTCGGAAAGGGGATCGGCAAGGCGGGAGCCAGCCCGCCACGGCATTTGAGAACCCGCAATTGTGCGGGACGGGTATCGACAGCAATGCGCAGTGCAGCGGGTGACGGATTGGCGGCGGCTTGTTGAGGGCGGCATGCAAACGCCAGGGTCTGCCCGGTTTCGGCAGCCACTTGCAGGCGACGCAACGCACGGTCATCGACCATGCCGGGCCAGCACACCACGGCGCCACAACTGCCGGAGCGCAAACATTGCTCAGCGGCCCACAAGGCATCCTTGGTGCCTGCTTCGATCAGGGTCATTTTTCGCAGGTCGACACCCGCAGATAGCCAGGCCTGCGGGTACGGCAAATAAGGCGGCGCGACCAATACAATGCGTTCACCGATGCCGGACAGTCGCGCCAAGCTTGGCCACAGCAGGCGCAATTCGCCACTGCCGTTGGCCGAGATCAGGATTTCAGTCAGCGCCGACGCAGGCCAGCCACCGGTGGGCAAGACGCTGTCGAGCAAGGCATGGCCGCTGGGCTGAGGGCTGGCCTGCGGCACCGACTGCTGACGCCCTTTCCAGACCTTGCGTTCGTCCAGCAGGCTGTCCAGGCTGACGACAGCGCCCATCATTCGCGACGAACCAGACCACAGAACACGCCCTCAATGGCGAAGTCCTGATCCGGCGTGACCAGAATGGGCTCGTAGGCCGGGTTACGTGGCAGTAATTGCAGCCCATGCGAACTGCGTTTCAGGCGCTTGATGGTGACCTCGCCATCCAGACGGGCCACGACGATCTGACCGTCACTGGCTTGCGGATTACGGTGCACCCCCACCAGATCACCGTCGAGTATGCCGTCTTCGATCATGGAGTCACCCTGTACTCGCAGCAGGTAATCGGGCACACGGGTGAAAGTGCTGCGGTCCAGATGCAGCGTGGTGTGTATATCAAGGTCAGGCCCGATGGGCGCACCGGCTGCGACACGGCCCAGCACAGGGATTTCAAGCAGCTCCGGGCGCGACTCATTCTGCACCAGACGAATGCCACGCGCTTGATGCGGCATGACTTCGATCAGTCCCGCCTCGGTCAAGGCCACTATGTGTTTGCGTGCCACGCTGCGCGAAGCAAAACCGAAAGCCTCGGATATTTCCGCCAGGCTCGGCGATTGCCCCTGCTGCGCGATGCGATCGCGGATAAAGGTAAGGATTGCGCTACGACGAGGAGATAATGTGCTCATGGAGTACATTTGTACTCTTTTGCATTTTTTCTGGCTAGTACGCTTTGTCGGATGAGGGTTGTCGGCCAATGATCACTGCCACACTTTTGCGTGGTAACGCCTCTCGATAGGGACTGCATATCCCTGAGTCTATTTAGACGTCGCTTTATTATTTAGATAATCGGAACACTGATATCAAAAAAACCCGGTTTATTGGTTAATAAAAAGCGCAGAAACTGAACAGGTCTTTTCATTCGCAGGAGAAACATCGTGATCACACGTCAACTCGGCCGGAAAGGCCCACAGGTTTCTGCAATAGGACTGGGCTGTATGGGCATGTCGGACTTTTATACCACCGGCATTGATGAGCATGAATCCATTGCGACATTGCACCGGGCGCTGGAGTTGGGCGTCACACTTTTCGACACAGCCGACATGTACGGCCCGCACACCAATGAGCGCCTTGTTGGCCGAGCGTTGCAGGGCAAGCGTGAAAGCATCTATCTGGCCAGCAAATTCGGCATCGTGCGCAGTGACGATCCACACGCGCGTGGTGTGGATGGTCGCCCCGAGTATATTCGGCAAGCCATCGATGGCAGCCTCAAGCGCTTGGACACGGACTATCTGGACCTCTACTACCAGCACCGTATCGATCCGAACGTGCCGATCGAGGAAACCATTGGGGCGATGGCCGAGCTGGTCCAGGCAGGCAAGGTGCGTCACATCGGCATTTGCGAGGCGAGTGCGCACACCATTGAGCGTGCCCACAAGGTGCATCCGCTGGCGGCAGTGCAAAGCGAGTATTCACTGTGGTCGCGCGATCCCGAGCAGGACGATGTGCTTGCCACCTGTGGTCGGTTGGGCATCGCTTTCGTGGCCTATAGCCCCTTGGGACGAGGCTTTCTGACAGGCGAACTGCGAACGCCGGAAGATTTCGCAGCCGACGACTATCGCCGATTCAGCCCGCGTTTCCAGGGGGAAAACTTCAACCGCAATCTGGCACTGGTGGAAAAGGTCAAAGCCATCGCAGCGGCCAAGGGCATCAGCGCTTCGCAATTGGCACTGGCCTGGGTGCTGGCTCAAGGCGAGGACATCATTCCGATACCCGGCACCAAGCAGCGCAAGTACCTGGAAAGCAATGTGGCGGCGGCTTCGGTGGCGTTGAGCAAAGACGAACTGGCGCAGCTGGATGCGATCTTTCCGGCCGCGGGTGCCGTGGCGGGTGAGCGTTATTGGGCGGAGTCGATGAAGTTTCTCAACGGTTGATCGGGCAGGCCTGACCAACCATCAACAGCCGGTAAGGGTTGGATCATGTCCGGTTCGGTTCTTGGGGGCAGTCCACCATGTGGGAGAAGACTTGTCCGCGAAAAGGCCGTATATCCGCCCCGAACCCAGTAGCTGAAAAACTGCATTCGCGGACAAGCGGATCGCTGCCCGGTCCGCTCCCACTATTCTCACGTCGACTGCGGGCACGCTTCGGTGCCGTTGTTCAGGCCCTGTTTGTGGTTCTTATATTCCAGCGTGGCCTTGCCGTCGACCCATTTCAAGGTCACGACGATTACTGAATCAAAATCATCGCCTTCCCAATCGTTGACCAGCTTCACATCGCTGCCAGACGCTTCCTTGGCCACCTTATTGATCAGCTCCGGCAGATAGCCGTGCGACCAGGCGGTGTAGATGATCGCGTTGTGGTACTTGTCGTGCATCAGCTCGTCGGCCAGATCGCTGGTGTCATTGGCACCGAAATCAATGTTGATCGGCAGGCCCAATTTGATCGCACTCGGACCAACCGTCATCAAAGGACGGACATAACTGTAGGAAAGATCACCATCACCCTCCTCCACATGCCGACTCGGGTTGGCGGCGAAGATGAAGTCGGCCTTGCCAAACTCTTTGGGCAACAGCTCTGAAAGCTCGATCGCCCGGTTCAGACCCTGGCAGTTGAGCTGTCCCAGGCCCATCGAGGGTTTTTCGGCATGACGCAGGAATACCAGCGTCTGGGTTCCGTTTTTCGGGTCGGCGTATACGCCTTTACCCAAAGAAAAAAACAGTACCGCAGACACCATCAAAATCGATGGCAGGGTAATCCAGGCAATGCGGCGCTTGAGTCGGCTGCTCGCGGTCAGTTTGGGAAGATTCATTATTTTCTGAGTCCGTTAAGCGGTTAAGGGAATCATCAGCGTGTCGCTGTTGCGAAAGCGCTTGCCGTAGCGGGTTCGCCACCCTTTGAGTCCTTGCGGATCAGTCGAATACGTGTCCCTTGATCACGCACGAAGACTAGTACGACTATGTTTCTGAATGAAGAATGTGGACGATAGGAGTCCCAAAAAACGTTTCTGTTGCATCCCATCCCTCAAAAAGACTGAACTTTCGTCTGATAACTGCCCAAAAAGGTGTTGTGCGCTGGCCTCAGCACTGCTTCCACGGCAACAGACCAACGTCAAACATGTTGCCTGAGCAACACCATTGCGTCGTAAAACGACCTGTATGACCCCACCCTTATAGCGTCAAGTCCACTGGCACACTGCGTGCATTATTCCATTTCCCTATGCTAGGCCATGCTCGACTGTTGAATTTGAAATATCCAAGCCAGCAGTCACCGCATTAACCGGATCTGGAAGCTCACCTATGCCACACACTCGTTTTGCATTTCGGCTGCTGAGCGCCCTGGCCTTCAGCCTCACGCTGCAAACAGGCGCGCAAGCCGCTGAAAAACCACCCGCCGAAGTGCGCCTGGATTACGCCTACTATTCGCCCGTGAGCTTGGCGCTCAAGCACTTCGGCTGGCTGGAGCAGTCGCTGCCAGACTCTAGAGTGACGTGGGTATTGAGCCAAGGCAGCAACCGCTCCTTGGAATACCTGAACAGCGGCGGCGTCGACTTCGCCTCCTCGGCCAGCCTTTCGGCAGTGCTGGCTCGGGCCAATGGCAGCCCGATCAAGTCGGTGTATGTGTACAGCCGCGCGGAATGGACAGCGTTGTTGGTGCGCAAGGATTCACCGCTGCAATCGGTCAGCGACTTGAAGGGTAAGAAGATCGCGGCCACCAAGGGTACGGACCCGTACCTGTTCACCTTGCGAGCCTTGCAGCAGGCCGGCTTAAAAAAAGATGACGTTGAGCTGCTGCATTTGCAGCACCCGGACGGCCGCACCGCACTGGAAAAAGGCGACGTGGATGCCTGGGCAGGCCTTGATCCTCACATGGCCGCCAGCCAGATCCAGGCAGGATCGCGACTGTTGTATCGCAATAAGGATTTCAACAGCTACGGCGTGTTGAGCGTTACGCAAACGTATGCGAAGGAACATCCAGAGGCGATCAAAACCGTGCTGACGGCGTACGAGAAAGCGCGGGACTGGGCGGTCAAGAACCCCGAAGAGCTGGCAAAACTGCTAGCGAGCGAGTCCGGTCTGCCGCTTGAAGTGGCGAAGTTGCAACTGTCTCGAACCGACCTCGGCGCGCCGCAACTCAGCGCCAAGGACGTGGAATCGTCGAAGGCTGCAGCACCTATCCTTGTTTCTGAAGAACTGGTGCGCAGAGGCGTGAACGTTGAGCAGGCTGTTGATGAGTTGTTCACCCCCGAGTTCTCCGCCGCCGTGATCGCCCGACAATGAACCGCTCAGATAAAATCCTCCAGCCCGCACAGCCTGCCCTGTTGACCGTGCCAAAACGCGGAGTTTGGGAGCGTTATAAATACAAAGCAAAGGGGGTGGTATTACCCACATTGATTGTGGTGGTGCTTGAATGCGTGGTGCGAGTCGGGTGGCTGCCGTCCTACCAGATGCCAGCGCCCAGCGAGATTTTGCTGACGGTGTGCGACCTGGCAGAAGCCGCCTTGTGGAAACACATCGGCGCCAGCCTGGTTCGTGTGCTCAGCGGCTTCGCCATTGGTGCGAGCCTGGCCTTGGTATTTGCTGCGTGGGTGGGATTGAGTCGTGAAGCAGAGGCCTATCTGGAGCCGACGTTTGCCGGGTTACGCTCGATTCCGAGCCTGGCCTGGGTGCCTCTTCTGTTGTTGTGGTTGGGCATCGGCGAAACCTCCAAGATCGTACTGATCGCCATCGGCGCCTTCTTTCCCGTCTATCTCAACGGGGTAGCGGCCATTCGGGGCATCGATCGCAAACTGGTGGAGGTCGGCCAGATGTATGGCTTCAGCCGCTATCGCCTGACACGCCGCATTCTTCTGCCTGCCGCCCTGCCCGGCCTGTTCACCGGACTGCGCAGCGGCATGAGTCTGGCCTGGATGTTTCTGGTGGCTGCCGAGCTGATCGCCGCCACCAAAGGTTTGGGGTACCTGCTGAGCGACGGGCGTGAAACCTCACGGCCAGACATCGTCCTGGCCGCCATTGTCGTGCTGGCCAGCTTGGGCAAGCTGAGTGATGGTTTGCTGGCGACGCTGGAAAAACGTTTTCTGAGCTCGCGCGACGCATTCAACGGCCAGAGCCGGGAGCACTGATCATGTCAGCGTCTTTAATGAACATTCGCGTCACACACAAGGCATTTGCCACCCACACGGTATTGCAGAACGTCGATCTGTCCCTGCAAGCAGGAGAAATTGTCAGCCTGCTGGGCCCCAGCGGTTGTGGCAAAAGCACCCTGTTGCGAATCGCGGCGGGGCTTGAACGTGACTTTCAGGGCAATGTGAGTCAGATCGAGGGCGAGGTGGCGTTCGTTTTTCAAGAGCCGCGACTGATGCCGTGGCTGACCGTGGAGCAAAACATCGGCTTGAGCGATGACCAGGATTACGACCGGGCCTGGGTCGGGCAACTGATTGAGGAAGTGGGGCTTTCAGGTTTTGCCGACGCGCTGCCAAAGGCACTTTCCGGCGGCATGGCTCAACGCGTGGCCATCGCTCGCAGTTTGTACTCGCACCCTGCTGTCCTGTTATTGGACGAGCCGTTCAGCGCGGTGGATGCTTTTACCCGCATGAAGCTTCAGGAGCTGCTGTCGCAACTGGCCCGCCACCATGCCATCACCCTGTTGCTGGTGACGCATGACGTGGATGAAGCGCTGTACCTGAGTGATCGAGTGCTGGTCATGGGGAGTCGCCCCGGCAGAATCGTCCATCAATTTCCGGTCGACCTGGTTAAGCCTCGAGACCGACGCGACCCGCTATTGGCCAGTCTCAAGCTTCAGGCACTGACGGAGCTGCAACAGGCGCAGGTCATCTGAACTCGTCCAGGCGGTTACTTGCCTGCCTTGACCGCATCCCAGATGCCTGAACGCAGCTCATCCACCTTGACCGGCAGCGGAGCCATCGCGAACATCCGCCCAAGCGTTTCAGCGTCGGGGTAGATGTTGGTATCGGTCCAAAGCGCAGGTTTGATAAGCGCGTCGGCTTTTTCATTGCCGTTGGCGTAGTGCACGACATTGGTGATGTTGGCAATGACTTCCGGGCGAAGCAGGTAATTCAAAAACGCATAGGCCGCTTTCGGATCAGGGGCATCGGCCGGTATTGCGACCATGTCGAACCACATGGGCGCGCCTTCTTTGGGAATCATATAGTTGATGGTGATCTTGTTGCCCGCTTTCGCTGCGCTTTCCTGAGCCTGGGAAATGTCGCCGGAATACCCCACTGCGACACAGACCTTGCCGGTCGCCAGATCGCTGATGTATTGCGATGAGCTGAAATCCCTGATGTAAGGGCGCACGCCATTAAGTACCGCTTGTGCTTTGGCGTAATCAGCGGGGTTCTCGCTGTGTGGCTCAAGCCCCAGATAATTCAAGGTAATGGGCAACATGGCCGGCGCGCTGTCCAGGATGGCGACACCGCACTGCGCGAGCTTCTTCATGTTCTCGGGTTTCAGAATCAAGTCCCAGGAGTCCAGCGGTACATCGTTACCCAATGCAGCCTTTACCTGAGCCACGTTGTAGCCAATCCCCGTCGTGCCCCACAAAAAGGGAAAACCATGCTGATTACCTGGGTCACTGCTTTCCAGCGCCTTGAGCAACACGGGGTTCAGGTTTTTCCAATTTGGTAACTGACGCTTGTCGAGGGGGGTCAACAGGCCCTTTTCTATCTGCCGCCCCATGAAGTGGACGGACGGGAAAACCACATCATGCCCGGAGTGCCCGGCTATCAGTTTCGCGTTGAGGGTTTCGTTGGTTTCGTACGTCTCGTACACAGCCTTGTAGCCGGTGGCGGACTCAAAATTCTTCAATGTGTCCGGGGCGATGTAATCCGTCCAGTTATAGATATTGACCGTCTCCGCTGCATGGCTGGTCGAGGCCAGCAACATCAGTGCAGCAAGGGATTTTTTGAGCATTATGGTGTTCCTCAGGTCAATGTCGACAGCTTGCCCTAGTCCATGACCAGGCTTCAATACCTGCACAGAACGCGCATGACGAATACTTGATATTGATGCTGATCAAACAATTGAAAAAATCTTGCTGCGTCATAAAAAATTTTTCCAACAGCACGGTATCGAGTGCTATTTTTAATGCTGGTCAGGCCGATCAGATAACACCGTAGGAAAGCAGCAGGATGCGATCAGGAATTACTTCGGTAACCGCGCATACCCGCTCCGACTTGCGCAGGTTACATCTCGGTGGGTCTCCCTACCCTATGGAGCAGAGGAAGTGCTCGATTGAATCAGGTGGGCCATCGTTATGAACATCGCCATGAACAAGGTCACGTTCCCCAATGCATGCCAACTCATGCGCTGGCATTTTCATCCGGTAGGCTTTGAAGCCAGCATGGATGCGCCCAGCAGCATGATCGCCCGGCTGTTCGATAGAGCCAGCGGCGAGACAGTCCTGGCGATTGCCGGACTGCCCTGCGCGACCGTCATGAATGCTACGGATGTCGAGCGGATCATCGAGGCCATCGAAACCGAACTGGAACTGTTCGGCGCTCATACTCAATTGGTCGGCTTTTCCTGATAACGATCCTGATGCGCGTTATCTCCTCGTGATTTCTGGCGCAGGTCGTCGAAGAACGGCTTGTCGCCTGCCACCCTGTCCGATGCCTTGGGCATCTGCACGCTGTCAGCGCCAGCCGCACCCTCTTCGACATACCAGTAGCAGTGCCGGGCCGCACGTGTGATGGCGACATAGGCCAGACGCAGCACTTCATCTTTCTGCGCCGAGTCGAAAGGTTGCAGGTCGTTGGCATCCCCAAGCCCCGCCTGGCGATACACCTGATTCTTGTAAGGCGAGACGGTCAGGTGCTGGCAATCCCCCAACAGGAACACTGCATCAGCCTGAAGTCCCTTGGAGCTGTGGTAGGTCAACGTCCTGATGCGGCGCCCTTGAGCGCCCTGCATCGCGTCGTTGTCGATCAGCGCCTGCAACCGCTGGGAGAAGCGGGCTTTTTCGCTGCCCTTGCGGTACAGCAACAGAATCGAGTCGCCGTCGCTGTGGTGCTCGGCGACCCGTTCGGCCAGCTCATCTTCGTCGCGATCACGCACACTGACCGGCAGCAGCTCTTGAGGCGCGCCACTGGCCCGGGCTTTCTTGCCGGCAATCGCCGGCGCCGCCCGAACGATATGCTCGGCCGCATCAATGATGTGCTGATGGCTGCGGTAGTTTTCACTGAGCATGACTTTGGTAGTCGCTGGCGATGAGAACGCCTTGGGGAACTCCATGAAGTACTTCGGCGAGCTGCCGCGCCAGCCATAGATCGACTGCCAGTCATCGCCCACACACAGTAACGAAGAGTGTTGGGCAATGCGCCCGACGTGCATTGCCGGCCCGCGGCGACGGATTTCGCGCAGGCATGTACGGATCCAGGAAACGATTTGCGGCGAGACGTCCTGGAATTCATCGATCATCAAATGCGACAGCGGCCGCAACACGGGATCACTGACGTGTTTGAGGTTCTCTGGCGAGGTTTCACCGAACAGCGCGAACATACGGTTGTAGGTCATGACGGGAGGTGCCTGGGCCAGCAAATGCTGCTCGAAGGCTTTCCAGAACAGGCTGAGCGCTTCGAAGAAGAAGCGATCCGGGTCATCGCTGGCAAAACTCATCTCGGCCACGGCGCTCGGCACGTCCAGCCCCAGATTCTCGATGAAGCCTGCGGCCATCACGAAACTATCCAGCAGCGGCGCCGCACTCAGCTCGCCCTTGACCCTGTAGTCGAAACCCGGCCCTGCGACGGCGGAACCGGCCAAAGACTGCATGACCTTGTTCGCTGATTCGTAATTATCCATCCATATCAATGGTTTATTGCAGAAAGCTTGAAACAGGGTGCGTTTGATAACGCCTTCTGCCCAGACCGGCAATTTGGCGCCGGGTCGCTTGAGTTGCTGGTCTTCACAAGGATCGAGCCCAAGCACCACCCAAGCATCCAGCTCGGCGATATAACCGTGAAAATGGAAGGGAAATCCATTTATTTCAACAGTTTGCCGCATAGGCTCAATGCCTTTTATAGGCCAGGCCTTGGCGCGTATCCACAGATCTTCGACCGTGTCGCACCACTCTTCATCACGTTTGGAGGAAAGCTCGGTCACCCCCACGCGCTTCTGGACATCGGGGTGGTCGCGATCCAGTTCCTTGAGCTGCAGAGCGTGGCGATAAAGTGGCGCCATGACTTCGCGAAAACGTTCATTGCTGGCGTACAGGTCTCGGTAACAGAGGTTCATCTGGTGGCGTTGGGCGTCGTTGATGCGCAAGTCGAACGGGTTGCTGTCAGCGTCTTCCTGAGTCGACACCTGATTGTCGAGCGTCTCGAAAGCGCGCAACTGCTCAAACCCCGGCAGGCTGCGCACCAGCGGCAGAATGCGCGAATGGAACGTGCGCACCACATCGCGCGCCTGCTTCTGGCTCAGGCCATGTCCCCAGAGGGCCATCACATCGATCAGCTTATTGATGAAATCCTTGCGCGATTCACGGGTGAATGTCACCACGGTCATCGCATCCAGCTCGTAGCCCAGATAGTGATGCAACAACAGGATGCGCAGAACCAGCGACGTGGACTTACCGGCCCCGGCCCCCGCAATCACGTAAGTCGACGGTGTGTCGCTGAAAATCATCTTCCACTGTGCCGCACTCGGCTGGGCGTGCGCCGGCAGTTTTTCGGCAACATCGCTCCGGATGCGTTTTTTCAGTTCGGCCGTGAGCGCCAGCCGCCAGTCGTCGAACAGGTGATCGTCCACTCTGGGCCCTTGATGCTTCACAGGGCGCGTATCACTGATCACCAGTACCTGACGTCCCTCCTCCTGCCCATCCAGATAGCCGTCGGCGTAACCTTCCCGGACCCCTTCGATATGCCCATTCAGGTAGCCGTCGGCATGCCCCTGAAACCATGACGGCAGGTGCTGCGAACCCAGCCCGGTCAGGCTGCGGCCGATCAGCCTGGACAATAGCCGTTTGAGGAACGGCAACTGCTGGGGTGGATTGAGTTCGACATCCAGGTCATGGGGAAGCGCGGAAGGCAAGTCGTCGGGCACGCAGACTCCGGTCATAGGCTCATGGGCAAAAAGGTCGCCTATGGTGGCTGGATTCGCGCACAGGTTCCAGCGAAATGCTTTGCGGTCAGTGCGTTAGCCGATCAACTGCATGTGATGCCGTAAATGCCATTACTGCGGCATGACGGACTTTGGCACCAATGCGCCCGGATGCTGAATGACAATACTGGCCAGTTTGTGGCCTGCTTCAGCGGCTTGTTGCGCAGGCTCACCCTTGAACCGGGCCGCCAGGTACGCGGCGCTGAAGGAGTCCCCGGCGGCCGTGGTGTCGACCACCCGCTTCACGTTGTGCGCTGGGACCTCGAAACGCGTGCCGCCGGTTTCCACGATGCAGCTCTGGGCTCCCCGCTTGACGACAATTTCACCGATTCCCCGCTCACGGTAGGCGGCGAGCAACTGCTCGGTGTCGGTGTAGCCGTACAGGGCCTGCTCATCGTCTTCGGTCAGCAGCGCCAGATCCACATGCGGCAGACAGGCCAGGTACGCCTCACGCGCCTGCTCGACGCTGGCCCACAGGCGGGGCCGATAATTGTTGTCGAATGCCACCTTGGCCCCTCGGGCACGGGCCTTGGTGAGCATGGTCAGCAACCGCGACCGGCCTTCAGCCCCCAACACGGCCAGTGTAATGCCGCTGAAATACAGAACATCGTAACTGGTCAATGCCGCAAGAATCGGTTCGGCTGCGGGGGTCATGAAGCAGTCACGCACGGCCGCCTCGTTGCGCCAGTACAAAAAGCGTCGCTCGCCACGGGCGTCGGTCTGGATGCAGTAAAGACCTGGCAAACGCCCAGGCAGGCGCTGGACTTTGCCCAAGCCAATCCCCTCTTCCGACCAGACTTTGCACATGGCATCGCTAAAGCTGTCATCACCCAAGGCCGTCACGTAATCCACGTGCCCACTGCCCAGCAGGCGGGCCAGATAAACAGCCGTGTTTAGGGTGTCGCCGCCGAAGCTCTGGCGCAGACTGCCATCGGCATGCTGTTGCAGTTCGATCATGCACTCGCCGATCAAGGCGACACGTGGAAGGCTCATATGACGGTAACTCCTCTGCACGCTTGAGTTAGAAATACGTCGAGAAACGCTCGATCACTTGCAGCTCATCATCCACCAGGCAACCTGAACGCCACTTGTCGAAGGTCAGACATGGGTGTGACGTACCGAAAGCGATGATGTCCCCCACCTGCAGCTCACAACCGGGCGCCACGGTCATGAACGCGTGCTGATCCATCACAGCCGTGACTACGCAGGCGCTGACGTCATCACCGCTGGCGGGCAGTACGCCAGGCTTGTAACGCTTCAAAGGATTGGGCAAACCGGCGTCGTAGGCCACGTCGCGCTTGCCCATCGCAATGACTGCAAAGCCTGGCTCCGGCATGGACTGCACATGCGCCCAGACTTCCAGTGCAGGACGCAGCGCTTCACTCAATTCGGCACGTCGGTCGAGCACGCAGCATTGCGCCGCCTTGTAGATGCCGTGGTCATGCACCACGTAACTGCCAGGGCGCAGCACGCTCAGAAAGCGCTCACGCACCGATTGCGCATCGAACGCTTCGGCGATCAGGTCGTACCAGGCCGATCCCGATGCCGTGACAATGGGCCGCTCCAGCGCGAATGCGCCGGTGTCCTGCAATTCGACCGCCAGACGCACCATTGACGCTGCGAAGGCCTTGATCCCTTCAATGGCGTGATCACCATGAATCACACCTTCGTAACCCTCGATTCCGGTCAACGCCAAAGCCGGTTGCGCCAACACGGCGTCCGCCAGCGCCAGCACGTCTGCTTCGGTGCGACAGCCACAGCGCCCGCCCGGCACACCGTATTCGATCATCACGTTCAAACGCAGTCCGCGCTCACCGAAAAATGCCCCCAGTGCCGCGACGTTCTCCGGATGATCGACCATGCAATGAAATTCGAAGGTCGAATCGGCCAGCAGCTCGGCAATAAGGGCCATGTTGGGCCTGCCAACCAACTGGTTGGCCATCAGGATGCGGCGTACGCCGTGGGCATATGCCGCCTGGGTCTGTACGGCGGTGGCCAGCGTCATGCCCCATGCGCCGCCTTCGATCTGCCGCTTGAACAGCGTGGGAACCATGCTGGTCTTGCCGTGGGGCGCCAGTTGCGCCCCACTGTCAGTCACGAAGGTCTGCATCCAGCGAATGTTGTGATCCAGCGCTGGCTGATGGACGACCAGCGCAGGCAGGCTTACGTCGCTTACCAGATAATCCCCCGGCTGGGCGAAACCTTTGTCGATGACGGCAATGCTCATCAGTAATCTCCTGCTGAGTGCAAATTATTCGTTGATTCTGCGGGCCAGGCCGTTGGCGCTGTCGATCAGTACCCGGCGATAGTCGTTGTAATGGGTCTTGGCATCGGCGCGGGGCGCAACGATGCACAGGGTAGCGATACAGTGCCCCTGCTCGTTCTTGACCGGCGCGGCGAAGCAATGGGTGAAGGTGTCGGCCACGCTGTCGAACGAAAAGAAGCCTTCCTCACCCGCCGTGCGTATCTCGCGCAGGAACGTGTCCAGCGGCAGCCGCTCGCCGCCGGGCAGGATGAAATCCTCAGGGTCGATCAGGTCGACGATCTGCTGATCACTCAGGTGGCTGAGCAACAAGCGACCGGAGGCCGTCCAGGGAATCGGCGCGTTTTCACCGATATCGGAGGAAATTCGAAAATGCCGCTCGCCTTCCTTCATGAGCGCCACGGTGTATTTACGGCCATTGAGCAGGCACATCTGCGCGGTTTCCCGCGTCTGGCTGACGATATCGCCCAGGCAAATCTCGGCTTCGCGGGTGAAATCGAAGTGCCGCAGGTGCGCCTGGCCGAGAAAATACAATTGGCGACCGAGGTATACGTGCCCGTCCTTGCCGACCGGCTCCAGAATCCGTCGTTCCAGCAGCGAAGCCACCAGTTCGTAAACCGTCGATTTGGGGCTGCCGATGCCACTGGCGATTTCATTGGGCCGCATGGGCGTAGCTTTTTCCTTGAGAAAGTCGAGGATATCGAACGCCCGGTCCAGCCCGCGGGCCCGGCGCTTGATGGTGTCTTCGCTCGCTTGAGTCACATCGGTCATCTGCTGCTATCCATGTATTGAGCCGCCAGCGTGGGCTGGCGGCAAACCTGAGCCGCTACTTCTGCCGATAGGCGATGCAATCGATCTCGACTTTGCAGTCCACCATCATGTTGGCCTGCACACAAGCACGCGCTGGCGCATGTTCCGGCGTGAAGTATTCGCCAAAGACCTTGTTGAAGCTCCAGAAGTCGCGCGGATCCTCAAGCCATACGCCGACGCGGATGACGTCCTTGAGTTCGTAACCGGCCTCGTCGAGGATCGCGATCAGGTTGCGCATCGTCTGATGGGTCTGCTCGACAATACCGCCAACGATGATCTCGCCATCCACCGCCGGGACCTGCCCGGACACGTGTAACCAGCCATCGGCCTCGACGGCACGGGCGAATGGACGAGGCTGGCCGCCTCCAGCGGTGCTACCAGCACCGTAACGGGTAATACTCATGGGGTTCTCCTTCTTGAAAAATATTAAAACCGGATGTTTTTGAGAAATTCGCTCAAACGCGCCGACTTGGGCTGTTCAAACAAGGTTTTGGGCGGACCCTGCTCTTCAATACGGCCCTGATTCATGAACACGATCTGATCGGACACCTCATAAGCGAAACGCATTTCGTGGGTCACCAGCAACATGGTCATGCCCTCTTCCGCGAGGTCTTTGATAACGTTGAGCACCTCGCCGACCAGCTCCGGGTCCAGTGCCGAAGTCACCTCATCGAACAGCATCAGGCTGGGGTTCATGGCAATGGCCCGGGCAATCGCCACGCGTTGTTGTTGGCCGCCGGACAACTGGCCTGGAAAGTGATCGCGCCTCGAAAGCAGGCCTACCCGATCCAGCCATTTCTCGGCCAGGGCGACGGCTTGATCCTTGGGCATCTTCTTGACCTTGAGCAGCCCCAGCGTCACGTTCTGCAGCGCACTCAAATGCGGAAACAGGTTGAATTGCTGAAACGCCATGCCGGTCATGGACCGGTGCTGGGCAATGAGCCGTTCCGGATGACGCGTCCGCTTGCCGTTCACGTCGCTGTAACCGATGTCCTGGCCGTCGAGCCGGATATGTCCGCCCTGAAACTCTTCCAGCAGGTTGACGCACCTGAGCAGCGTGGTCTTGCCCGAACCGCTGGAGCCGATCAGGGTGACGACATTGCCTTTCTGCATGCGCAGATCGACCCCTTTGAGAACCTCGACGTCACCATAGGATTTGTGCAGCCCCTCGATACTCAACAGTGCCGGGGACAAGGCTTTTGTCTGGGTTTGTGTCATGGCAAGGCCACCCGTTTTTCGATATGTCGCCCGAGCAGCTCAATGGCGTAGTTGATGAGAAAGAACAGAAAACCGGCGAACAGGTAGAACTCAAGGGTCATGAAATTGCGGACGATCACCTGTTGCGTGCTGAGCAGCAATTCGGCAACACCGATCACTGACAGCAAGGTCGAGGCCTTGACGATCTCGGTTGAGGAATTGACCCAGGTCGGCAAGATCTGACGCATGGCCTGTGGTAGCAGCACGTAACGCAACGACTGACCAAACCGCAGGCCGATTGCCTTGCCCGCTTCAAGCTGCCCATGCGCAATCGCCTGCAGGGCACCGCGCACGATCTCCGACACATGGGAGCCGCAAAACAGCGTCAGGCCCAAGGCTCCGGCCTGAAATGCACTGATCTGCCAGCCCAGCGCAGGCACCATGTAAAAGACCGCGAGCACCAGCACGAACACCGGCGTGCCGCGAATCAGGTCGACGTACAACCGGATCGGCAATCGCGCGAAGAATCCTCCGTAGGTCAGCACCAGACCGGCGAGCATGCCGATCAGGGTGCCAAAGAGAATGGCCAGCGCCGAACACTGAATGCTGATCAAAAAGCCCGACCACAATACCTCACGGGCATTCCAGAGCTCTTGCAGCCAGCTTGGGGATTGATACATGGCAGCCTCCTAGCGGCGAATCGCCAGACGTTGTTCGAGGGTGCGCAGCAGCATGGCGATCCCGTAGCAGGCCACGACGTAAAGCGCCGTGGTCACCAGCCAGGTTTCGATCACACGATAGCTTTCGACGTTGATCTTGCGCGCGTAATAGGTCAGTTCCGGTACAGCGATGGCAGCGGCCAGCGACGTGTCCTTGAACAACGAAATGAAGTTGTTCGACAGCGCGGGCAGCACATTGCGCAGCATCACCGGCACGACGATATACGCCCTGACCTGCCATTCCCCAAGGCCAATGGCCAGCCCCGCTTCACGCTGCCCTTTGTGAATACTCAACAGACCTGCACGAAACACTTCAGTCAGGTAAGCGCCGGCATACAGCGACAGGGTGATGACGAACGAAGGCAGCTTGTCTAGACGAATGCCCAAGCCGGGCAACGCGAAATAGATCAACAGAATCAACACCAGGATCGGCGTATTGCGCACCACAGTGACGTAGACCGACGCCACGATGCGCAGTGCGCGGTAACGCGACAGCAGCGCAAAGGCGTTCATCAAGCCGATCACACAGCCGATGGCAATCGAGATCAGGGCCAGCTCCAGTCCAAGACCCAACCCGGCCAAAAGGCTGGGAAAGTCTCGCCACACGGCGTCAAAATTCAACTGATAGTTCATGGTGGTCTTTACCCGGCAGGGTCAACGTGCTCGCTCCCCTGCCCTTCAAGAGGTTCGATCCGATTTATTTGTATTCCATCGGGAAGCCAATCGCAGGCACAGGCAGGTCTACACCAAACCACTGCTTGAACGAGGCGGCATAGGCCGGAAACTCAACGCCGGTCATGGCTTCATGCAAGGCCGTATTGACGAAGTTCAACCAGTCCTGATCGCCACGTTTGACGGCACAGGCGTAGGTTTGCGGGCTCCAGGCGAAGGCTGGCGACCGATAGCGGCCCGGGTTCTGCACCATCAGGTATTTGACCGAAGACTGATCGGTGGCTGCCGTGTCTGCACGGCCGGAGTTGATGGCCTGGTACATCAGGTCAACGCTGTCGTACTGATCGACCTTGGCTTTAGGCAGCGCCTGATGCACCAGCTCCTCGGCGTAAACGTTTTGCAATACGGCGACCGTCACATCGTCACCGGCCGCCTTCAGATCATCGATTTCCTTGTACTTGCTGTTGGCGGGCAGTAACAGGGCGACCCCTTCGCGGTAGTACGGCAAGGTAAACGCGACCTGTTGAGCACGGCTGGCGGTGACGGTGATGAACTGGCAGCTGATATCGACTTTGTCGGTCAGCAGATTGGGAATGCGCGCGTCAGAGGATTGCACCACGAACTCGACCTTACCTGGATCATTGAACAGCCCTTTGGCGATGATCCTGCCGATATCTATATCAAACCCCTGCAACTTGCCGTCCGCGCCCTGAAAGTGCCAGGGCGCGTTGGTGCTGCCGGTGCCGACGACCAGATTGCCGCGTTTCAATACTGCGTCCAGTTTGCTGCCTTCTGCCGCCATCACTGGATGAGCCAGTGTGGCAGTAACTGTAAAAGCAAAAACGCAGGTTTTCAGAAAAGAAGGTCCGTAGCGCATCACATGAACTCCATCGAGGTTGTTTTTCCGCTATAGCGGACACGTGTATGTAACAACGGAATAGAGAGCAGAAAGTGTGCCACAGAACACCTGACACAAGCAGGCCGCGAAAAAACTGATTCGAATCAAGACGGTTATGTGATGAGTGCAATTCAAAGGATTGCTGAGAGAGGTGTTTCCAGTATCAACAGATGGGTAGCAAGGCCCCATCACTGTGCGTGCGCGCCGCAAACGGGCACATCACCGACTTTCGATAAACAGTGGGTGCGCTCAAGAAAGACCAATGCGTTGAATCGAGATCGAGTGGCTAAAACATAGCTTTCGCGAGCCAGCTCGCTCCCGCATCAGGTCGGCATCTCTTCACAGAAATGCCAGGGCTGGCGAGAGCGGAAAAGCCCGGCAGAGTGCGGGCTTGAAGCGATGCTTAGAGGCAGGTGCCGATGGCGGCTGAGCGTATGCTCGTCTGGGAGTCGCTCGGTGCGGCGTAAAAATCGACTGAAGAAGCTGCGCCCTGAGGACGTATGTCAGCGAAGTAACGCGTCTCGGTGGTGAACACGGTAAACCCGCCGCCGGAGAGCTTGTCCATGAACACATCTGCAGAAGTACCGAACATCGCTTCGTTCTGCCACGTCACCTGGATGCACTGGGCAACGGCAGCGGCCGGTTTAGTGCTGGACAAAATCTTGAGCGGTCCACCCGAGCGAGCCGAGTTCGATGGCGCCGCGCACCCAACCAATACCGCTGCCGCAATCACCAGAATCGGAAACTTCATGTCATGCCTTCGCTGAGAAAAAACCGATTCTAGCATCGTGAACACCTGTCATCCCTCGGCAAGTTGCTCTTCGTACTCTTTAACGTATTTACCCGCCAATGCCTGTTTCTGCTTTTCATCCAGAAGCTTGCCCGCCATCTGGAAAAACTTTTGCTCTTCTTCTTTCAAGTGGTGATGCACTTTCTCCGACAACTTCTTCGCCGTGGCCAGCCACGCCGGGCTGGACATCTCGGTTTCGTCCAGCTCCTCCATCATTTCGTCCATTTCGTGATGCTCGGAAATGGCATGGCGACTCAGATCAACACCGTTGTCGTGTTCCATCAACGGAATATAGAAGAAGCGCTCTTCGGCCGTTTCATGTGCCTGAAGCTCTTCCTTGAGTTGCTTATAGGCCTGAGCCCGGGCTTCTGAATCGCCACTGGTCTGGATCAGTGCATCGGCATAGCCGCGTTGACGATCATGGCTTTCGCGTAGGGCTTCGAAAATATTCAAGGACTGATCTCCAGTTCGGCTTCCGGGTTCTGGAAGCATTGTTGACTAGACCCTTGGCGGAGATCAGCGGTTCCAAAAAATACTGGCAAATCAGTATCTCGTTTGAAACACCCCTCAGGCGCGTTCGAACACTACGTCCTGTGCCCCTTCCCACAGCGTTTTCACGCCCAGTTTGCGCAGATTTTCCTTACCCTCGGTGATCGTCAGGAAATGGTTGCCCGCCAACTGCCCCATCTTGCTGGCAAAACAGCACGAGCCATACGCGAGGATGATTTCCGTCTCGCTGTAACCCCCCGGGTAAAACAGAATGTCACCCACCGACGGATGGCTCGTGGCATTTTCGAAACCGACCGGTGTGTCATCCACCTTCAGTTCGTAATCGTCCAACGGCACCCAGCAACCCTCGCCACTCCAACGCACATGAATGAACTTCTGTCGGTAAGGCAGCAGCTCTAGAAAGGCTGCGACAGTCTTCGGCGCATCCGGGTTGGTTTCGGCGAGAAATTCGTAGCCACCGGCGGCGATTTTTATGAGGGTCAAGGCAACGGCTCCTTAGAAGCGTCTGAGATCAGGACTGACGATGTGTGCGACTGTACCTCATCACCATCCAGCCGTTTGGCAAACAGCCGATTGCCATGTTCCTCGCCTTGAAACACGTAGACCGGCGAGCCCTTAAGCGAATAGCCCATGCCTGGGTAAAACGCCAGCGCCCGCTCATTGCCCACCCAGACCGTTGCCCATAGCAACGACGCACCATCACGTGCCGCATGCTGCTCGGCGGCCTTGAGCAAGCGGCGCCCCAGGCCGTGTCCGGTAAACCGTTCCTGAACATACAATCGTTGCAATTCGGCCGCCTGCGCACTGTCGTCGATCATCTCGTGCGCAGTATGCAGGGCCACTTGAGCAAACCCCACCAGATGCCCGTTTGACTCGGCAACCATAATGAACGTCTCGGGCTGGGCAATGATCCGCGCCACGGCCTGACAGGAAAACGCCTCAAATGCCTCTTGAGCAATAGACGCGCGAATGCCATCGGTGGCGTATGTATCCAGAAACACCTGTAGCCCCAGTGCGGCCAAGCACAGCGAATCTTCGACCACAGCGTCGCGAAGGCGTATATCAAGAGGGGTGGTATTGAACATGAGGGCAGGGTCGGGGAAGACTGACGAGGCGCAAATCATACATCACGGCGAAGGCTCACCCGCCGAGAAAGCCCGATATCCGTACCGGGCTCGAATGGCCGGTCAATGTTGAAACAGATGCTCTTTCGCCGCCTTGATCCGCTTTTCCCGCTCCTTGATGAGCCGGTCAGCAAGGTCGGCGGCAGCCAGGACTGCCTCCTGCGCAGTCTCGGTCTGGGTGATCGTCGTGCTCAGCGCAGCCGCCGCGTAGCGGTCCCAGGCAAGCACTTCTTCATTGAAAAGTGGTGGTATTGTCGACACGCTTCACCTCCTCACTGCAAGGCCTGACAGTGCGTCAGGCTGTCTGCCAGACAGACTAGGCGGTGACGAGGATTTCGCAACCGACCGGACAGCCTGGCCGCCGGCAAACGGGTGCCCGCCCGAGCGGACTCCTGCCATCAGGAGACCGCTCAGGCGCGTGCCGATAAACTATCGGCCCAGCATGAGCGACTGCAGACGGCTTTGCGCCTGCTGCACGTTCCTGGCCTGATTGTTCAGGTCCTGCAGAAGCTTGTTGAGTTCGGTCTGCACCACCGGATCGTTCACTTTGGCAACCGAGCCGGAAAGATCGATCTGTGATTTGTGTGCGTCAACGTAGTCGGCGATCTTTACGGTGCTGTCGAACGTGGCACTGATCTGTGGCAGGACTTCACGAAAGGTATTGGCCGGTACGCTGACCGTCTTGTCATAGGCTTTGTCATAGACAGCCTTGAGGTCATCCGGCTGCTTGAGCGTCTCATGAGCGGCGTCGGCCTTGGCCTGCTCTTTGGTCAGTTGTTCGCCCATGTCATTGAGACCTGTCTGGACGGCCTTGAGGTCTGCACGGCGTGCGATCACGTCATTCAACGAGCGAATGGCACCTTTCTGAACCAAATCATTAAGCGGCTTGACCGAGGCGTCCATACCGGCGTTGAAGTCCGAAATGACCGCGTAGTGAGAGCTGTAGTCCCCGAACGACTTCTTCTCATCATCAGTGAGCTTAGGAACACGAACACCTGGCTTATCGACAATGCGGGTTTGTAGAAACTGGGTAAACGCAGCGCGTTGCTCCGGTTCCTTGTCGCCACATCCTGTGAGTAACAACGGCAATACGACTGCAAAGAGCAAACCGGAACGAAAGAGCGACTTCATGTCATGAACCTCAAGGAATGGAAATACGCGCCAGCGTCAGTCGACTGCACTGGCACAAGCGCATCTATAGTCTCGTAATGACATCCTCTAGTTCCGTGCTCACTCTCAAAAACTGCACGTTATAAACGGACCGATGTTTCACCGAAACGATCAGGATGATGCAGGCGACAAGGCTGGGGTCAGGGCCTGCGGCCAACCTGTGTGTAAGCGGGCAGCCGAAGCACAGTCTGCCCGCAATCACTGGCTAGAGCCTCGTCACAGGCCGCAAGCATGAAAGTTCCTGAAGAAATCTTCATCAAGTGAAACGATTCAGCAACTACGCTTCCGTGACCGACAACGTGAATCACAGGAGTAACTCACAATGTTCGCGCACGAAGGCTTCGCCTTGATTTCTATCTTCATCGTCTTTCTGCTTGGAGCGATTGCGATGTGCATCCACCCTCTTCATGCACTGAAAACCCGTCTGGCGCAGCGCAAGCTTGCAAGTAAACAGGAGCAGAATCCGGAGTAATGCTGACCTGCCGGAAAGCCCGGTGATCACTGGGCTTTCCTGTCATCGCGCTCACTTCAAAGCGAAACCTTTCTAACTTATTTGCCACTTAAGGCAAAACGTCACATGAGGTGGCTGTTAAGTGTCCACGCCAGGTTCAATACAAGCCCTTTAAAGCGTCGCGACAAGGCTTCTACCGATTTCGAGTACCAGAAAGGCGCGCCCTCAAATGCACAAAAGCCTGAACGTTCGCACCTTCAGGCTTTTGCACATCAAACCAGCGCCGTTAAGCGTCAGCTCACTTTGAATCGACCCACAAGCCCTTGCTGGTGTTCGGCCAGCCGAGCCAGTTCGCGGCTGGTGATGGCCGTCTGCTCGGCACCGGCACTGACCTGGATAACCAGCGCGTTGATGTCAGTGACGTTGCGGTGAATCTCTTCAGCCACCACGCTTTGCTGCTCGGCGGCCGAGGCGACCTGAATGTTACGGTCGCTGATGGTGGCGATACCATCGGCGATCTCTTCGAGCAACTCGCCGGCACGCACGACATTACTGGCGCCCTCCTGGGCTTTGCCAAGGGTTTCCTGCATCGAGGTCGCCGCACGGTCCGAACCGGATTGCAGGTTGGCGATCATTTTCTGGATGCTGACGGTGGAATCCTGAGTCTTTTTGGCCAGATTCCGGACCTCATCGGCGACCACCGCAAAGCCACGACCCTGCTCACCCGCACGGGCCGCTTCGATGGCTGCGTTCAGTGCCAGCAGGTTGGTTTGCTCGGCCACACCGCGGATCACATCCAGCACCGAGGAGATGGAATCACTCTCCCCCTTGAGTTCGTCGATGATCCGGGAAGTCTGTTCGGCCTGCACCTCAAGGCCCTGGATCAGGCTGATGGTGTTCTCGATTTCAGTCTTGCCCTGCACAGTGCTCGCATTGACCCGCTGCGACATTTCGGCGGCGTCGGTCGTGCTGTGCGCAACGTCCTTGACGGTGGCGCTCATCTCGCTGATCGCGGTCACTACCTGATCGGTGCCCTGACGCTGCTGAGCGACGTTCTGACTGGTTTGCAATGCGACGGCCGAAGACTGCTCGGCTGCGGTAGCGACCTGAGCGGTAGCGCTGCCGATCTCGCGAATGACTTCGCTGATTTGCAGCGCCATGTTGTCCAGGTTGCGCGCTATCTCACCGAACTCGTCTTTGCCCGTGTAGCGAGTTCTGGCCGTGAGGTCCCGGGTGGAAAGCGAGATCAGGGTGCGGTTCACATCAACGACGGCAATCTTGATGTTACGAATGATCACCGACGCCAGCCACAGCACGGCCATCAACATCAGCACAACGGTGGCGACTGCCACGTACAGACTGCGTTCGGCGTCGTTGCGCTCGTCGTTGGCCAGCCCTACCACCATCTGACCCAACTCCGATTCCACCTGAGCCATCAGGTCGATGCGGCTGGTCGACAGGTTGAACCAGTCTTCAGGTTTGATATTGAGAGGGTCACCCAGGGGTGTATCGAAACCCAGGCGCTGCAGGCGAGCCACTTCCAGTGAGCCGGGTTGTTGCAGCACAGCGTCCAGCTTGTTCTTGAACGCTACGGGCGACCAGCGCTGGAAGGCTTCGAAGTACCCGGAGAATTCACCCAGGTTGCGACTGAAACGCGACAACAGCGCGGCGTCAAATCGGTTCTGATTGAAGGCCAGACCCAGCAGCACGCGTTCGCGGCCGGCACGCTCTTTCATGTCAACGAACTGGTTGAGCGAGCTCAATGAGCGCAGGATCTGCGGATCGTCGATACTGGATTCCAGCGAGTAATTGAAACCGATCATGACTTTGATCAGGTCGGTAAAACGGGTACCGGACTCAGTATTGTTGATGGCCTGGCCATCCACTTTCATACGAAGCGCCGTCAGATCGTCGATGGCGCGCAGTACCTTGTCAGGCTCCGGAAGACCTTCGGTCGACTGGGCCCGCATTGCTGCGACCGCTTTGTCGGTTTCCAGACGAAGGCTTTTGAGCTTGTCCTGCATGGTCTTGCCACCACTGCCCAGAAACACGCCGCTGGCTCCGCGCTCGCGCTGCATGGTAGTCACGACATCACTCAACTTTTGAGCAGCGCCGGTGGCAGTGACGGCGCGATTCATGGAACCCAGCGTGTCGCTTTTATCAGCGACGAAGATACCTGCGAAGGCCAGAAAACCCAGCAGGGGAAACATTAGAATGAGCAGTAATTTCGTACTCAAAGGGGCATTTCTAAGCATTGCAGACCTCATGACTTGCACTCTTTTGGTTAGAACTACCTCGGGCGAACGTTCTTTAAGTGACGTCTCAGAGAGCCAAAGATGATCAATATCAGCCTGCCGTAGCCGTATTTTCCTCCATTCGAATGGTGTCGGCCGTTTGCTGCCAAGCTTTACCTGCGCACCTGCATTTAGAGCGCATCCGGCCTACATGAGGTCTTCCCCTACAGGCGGCGCAACTTAGTCGTTTTATTCACTGGACCGTGAAAGCATCCCTTCGTATAAACAGATGGATGTTTGTTCACGCGCAACGATGTTCGACCTTGACGGCTTTGCGAGACTTCTCGCACTTATGAGAGAGAGGGCCACCTTTTGAAAGCGCTTGTTCTGTTCGGAGTTTTGATGCTGAGCACCTCGTTGCATGCTGCACAACTGCAGATGCAGCTTGGCGAGAACAGCCGCACCTTGAAAACCGAAGAATTGCTCAGCCATCCTCAGTTGCAAACCATCACCGTAAAAGACGATGTGTCCTATCACAGGGACATGACCTATCGCGCCGTACCCCTGGCCGCACTGCTGACTGGCATACGACCTGGCGACCACCTGCAGGCAGTCGCTCTGGACGGCTTTGCTGCCGAAATGCCCGCCGCGCCGTTGCTCAACGACAAAGGCGCGCGGGCCTGGCTGGCGATTGAAGACCCTGCCCATCCTTGGCCGCCGCTCGCTGCCGACAAACCCAGCGCCGGGCCTTTCTATATCGTGTGGACGGATCCGCAGGCCGCCCATATCAGCCCCGAACAGTGGCCATTTGAAGTGGCCAGCATCCAGCGCATGGCATCGGTTGCCGAACGCTTCCCCGCCCTGCTGCCGGATCCTGCGCTGAAGAGTGACGACCCGGTCAATCAAGGCTTTGCGCTGTTTCAGCGAAACTGCCTGTCTTGTCATCGTCTCAACGGTGCCGGGGACGCGCAGTTCGGACCGGATCTGAATATCCCCTACAACCCGACCGAGTACTTTGGCGCACAGTTCCTCAGAAGCTACATTCGCAACCCGCAGGACTTGCGCCAGTGGCCGCAGGCGAAGATGCCCGCGTTTTCGGAAACGGTCCTGCCGGATGCCGACCTGGATAAGCTGATAGCGTATTTGGATCATATGGCGGGCAGAAAGGTAGCGCCCTGAGCGCTTTAAGGTGCGCCACTTCCGGATCGGCAGATCACGTGAACGGTGTTGTCGTTGCCTGAACGCATTAAACGCTTGCGGTCGCAGCATGATGACGACCGAACTGAGTGCAATCCAGCGAAACCAGACCGAATCGGGTCGCTTGGCTGAGGCAGTGACGAATATGAACAACGTGGCGGCGTTGTAAAAGCCCTGCCGGGGTTCAGCTGCCAGCCACTGCCCAAGGCAAAGCCATATGGTCGCGGCTTCCCGAAACAACCACCAGCGCGACAGATCCCCAAGTGAAGCGTGTGGCCGCTGCCGAGGAACGGGCCAAGGCGAAGTCCGCGATGGCTAGCAAAGTGCGCGAGCTGGCCGTGACGATGACTAAGGCCGAGATCATGCGTGACACGGGTTGGAGCGACTACACACTGCGCAAGCTGGCCTACGAGTACGGCATCGAGCTCCAAAAATTCGAGCCTACGCCCTTCGTCAAGCCGAACGCCTTGGACCGTTCTCATGACGCTGACAATGTCGAGCGGCTGATCGCAGCGAGGGATCGGGGTTTGAGCCGAAAAGAAGCGATGGCCGACTTGGACACCAGCAATTCGCTGTTGTACCGGCTGATCGAAGAGTACGGCATCGACTATTCATTGCCGCGGGTTCGCAAGAAGTGAGGCGGGTCAACAATCGCGCCCGTCAAGGCTAACGTCGGCAGTACATTCACTTGACGCCCAGCGGCTATACGGAGCTGACAAATAGCCCTCACCCATAAACAGCGGGACGACAAAACAGCGCTCAAGCGGCAGAAGGTCGGGGAAAAGGAGTTGCGGCTCAGGGTCTGGCCAGGCTCCAAGCAGGCGCCGAAAGAGGTGACGGGTGAGCGTTACAGCTACAGCGTCTGCGACAAGCACGACGTATGCGTGAGCTGCGATGCTCACAGGTCCAAGCTGACCGCCCCCTGTGGGGTCGACCTGACGGTTTTATCTGCAAGCCATGCCAAGACCGAGAGGATGCGGTCGCCAAGGTAGCCGCATTAGCCAAAGTGGCAGAAGCAGATTACGACGAGTCGGACTACCCGAGTCGCAAGACTATGGCAACAGGGATATGAGTTCCGATACCTGCGGCGGGCGTTTCAAGGTGCAACTTGAATATGCACATTCGCCACCACGGTGATCGGTGAGCGAATTACCGGCTAACCCGCATTCTTCAGCACAGGTACAACTCAGAAGCCTTGAACGCCTCAAGCTCAGCCTTTGCATTGGCTATCATGTCCGGCGTCATTGGCCTTCCTTTATCGTCTAGCGCCACTGGAGTGCAAGCACAACGACAGCGCACACTGTTATCTGCATCTGCCCACCAAGCGAGCATCTGCTGCCCCGTAAATAACTCGCCATGTCTCTCGACATGATGTTCTCTGCTCGTCTCAGTCAACGCGGACAGGTGCATAAACTTGACCTCCATGCCAAGTCGTTCAGAGTCAGCTATGTCGTTCTCCAGTTTTCGAATACGCATGGCATGAAGCTCTGCATCAGAAATTCTGCCAACCACGGTTACCACCTCCTTTGGGACGTCTTACAGACTCATCACCAAGCGCCAGCGCGCACTGATTCAACCAGTCACTTGCCTAAAGTGAGCTTCTTAAGCTCGTCGTAAATCCCTGAGAGGACGAGCCAAAAGCCCGCAAACACGGAGCCTACGACTAGACCGCCAATCGCGCCCATTACGCCGATGGAGATGTAGCCCGCTAGACCCGCGAAAGCGATAGTTAGGTAGCAGAGATAGTCGTTGAGTCGGATGATTGAGTCTTTCATGTCATTTCCTTATAGACATTGATGGCCAATTGACATTGATCATCTCATCCAACCGAATTTATGGCGAGCACCGCCCGTCATCAGCTCACTCTTGTTACGAATGGGCGAATCCGAGCGATCCAAACCTACATCCGGAACTGGCCTACGAGGCGATTTAATTCGACAGCAAGCTTGGTCAGTTCAGATGTCGCGATGGCTGTTTGACTCGATCCATCAGCAGCTTGATTCGACAGGTCGCGGATGCTTACCAGACTGCGATCCACTTCCCTCGCGACCTGTGCTTGCTCTTCCGAAGCGGTAGCAATCAGGACATTTCGCTCGGTGATATTGTCGATCGACTCGGTGATTTCGACCAGCGCAGAGCCAGCACCATGAGCAGTATCGAGGGTTTTCTGAGCCTGTGCATTCGTATGGCTCATAGCCGACACAGCTGCTCCGGTGCCCTTCTGTATCGAGCTAATCATCTGCTCGATCTCGCTGGTGGACTGCTGGGTGCGATGCGCCAATGCTCTCACCTCGTCGGCTACCACTGCGAATCCACGGCCGGCCTCTCCGGCTCGGGCAGCTTCAATCGCAGCGTTTAGCGCCAGGAGATTGGTCTGTTCAGCGATGGCACGAATGACGTCAAGGACTTTACTGATGTCAGTGGCCATTACAGCAAGACCTTGCACTTCCTGGGTGGCGTCTTCGACGCTCCCGACCATCAGGCTGATCGCTTCGACGGTTTGATCTACACGTGTACGACCGGATACGGCCGCGGAGTTTGAACGATTGGCAGCCTCGGATGCTGCGGAGGCGTTCCTGGCCACCTCTTCAACAGCAGCGCTCATCTGAGTAACAGCCGTAGCGGCCATCTCAACTTCGTTGTTCTGCCGCAGCATGCCTTTGTTTGCATCCTCTGTGACCGCATGCATTTCTTCAGCTGTTGAAGCGAGCTGATTGGAAGAGTCGGAGATGGAGGAAAGCGTGGTACGCAACCCGCCTTGCATTGCCTTCAAAGCCATCATGAGTCGGGCGACTTCATCGTGTCCTTGAGGCTCGATGACTTCTGTCAGATCATTTTTGGCAATGCGTTCGGCAATGGTCAACGACTGGCTAACAGGGTGTGTGATGCTGCGGGTGTACATCAGAGCAAGAACGATTGCTGCGAGCGTGCTCGCTGCAATGAAGCCTCCGACAATGAGCTTCGTATCCTCATAGAGCGCCGTAGCTTCCTCGCCCGCCTTTCTGGCCTTGCCGTTGTTCAGCTCAATTAGATTTTTTATGAGGTGCTCTACAGCATCAGCCGACTGCTTCATCGCTCCGCTGGATAGCTTCACGGCTTCGTCAATATTTGCTGCAGCGATAAGAGCCAAATATTGGTCCTGAAGAACTTGGTATTCAGAATAGGCCTTCGATAGATCGCCGAAGAGTTGCTTGCCCTTTGGGGTCACAATAAGGGGCTGCAGTTTTGAAATCAGATCCTGCACTGCCAACTTTGACTTTTTTACGTCCTCCAAGGCGGCGGCCTGGCGGTCATCCGGTTCAATAGGGTTGCGCAGTCTGGCATTGCTGCCCCTGATACTGACAAAGTCACGGTCCATCATCCCGAGCAAAGAGATGCTTGGTAGAACGTTTGTTTCAACGAATTTTTCAGCAGCATTCAAACTTGATGCCTGTCTGAGCGCAATAAGCCCCAATGCAAGAATCATCAGACAGAACAGTCCGAAGCAGAAAGCGGATCGGGGTGCAAGGTTAAGTTTGCGCAGCATCATATCGAGTACTCCATGTCATGTTCCCCTGTGTCGTCAAGCAAGCCATTCACCACTACCGCCGTCCGTCGGGTTCAGACGCTAACCCCCGCAAATGAGGGGTTTAGACACTCAAGGTTCTTGTAACGGTATGTTTCATCTATTCAAAAAGCGCTAAATTCAAGGGTTCACCCCGGCGTCTCACCGGTAGACCGATTGAGCCAATACTTTCTTTGGGTATTGGATGCATCAATACGAATACCCCTAACCCCGCTTCAACGAATCACGCCATCCCGGCGAGAAATTCGCATGTTTCCCTACAAATGTCCGGGACGACGGTCGTCAGCTTTTCCGGTGGGCGGACCAGCGCCTACATGCTGCGCCACGTACTGGTCGCCAACGATGATCTGGACGATCTGATCGTCACGATTGCCAACACCGGCGAAGCACATCCCGCCATCCGCCAGCCTCGACTTTGCGTATGAATGCTCGCAGCGCCGGCAGGTGCCCATTGTCTGGTTGGAGTACCGCGACGATGATCGAGGCTTAGCCGGTTTCGCCCAAGAAACCGGCAGTCGGGACGGCGAGCCTTTCGAAGCCCTGATCCGTAAACGCAGATACCTGCCGCCCCCTGTGACGAGGTTCTGCCCCATCGGTCTCAAAATCAGAGTGATCCACAAATACCCGCGGACAGTTGGATGCTCAACCGAGGTGACCCCGATCAACATGATGGCCAGCATTCGAGCAGACAAACCGCTCCGGGTAGGCAAGATCCGGCACCGAAAGACTACGACAGAGAGTAAACACGCCACGATAGTGATGCCGCTGGCAGATGCGGGTGTCGGCGTGCTGCAGATCGGAGACTTCTGGAAAGCGCAGCCGTTTGATCTGGAGTGACCAACGATCAATGGCCGCAAGCTGGAGGGCAACTGCGACCTGTTCTTTCTCACAGGCGCAAAGCAGGTCTACCCAATCATCGCCAGTGGCTGCAGCAAGGCTGACTGGTGGGCGCGGATGAAGCGTAAAGCGACCCAGAGTAGCGTCGCCACAACTGGCGGCGCGCTGTGCCGGTTCGATCGACCGAGCTATCAGCAGATAGCTAAATTGCTCGGATACATAATTCGATTTGTTTACGGATCACGACAAAGCGATGGTCTCTTTCTGCGGCGATTAAAAAACAGGTTCGATTTTTTGGCTTTTTACCCCCAAAAAGGGGCATTGCGTTCCCACTATTTAGATAACAGGCATTCCGCTTGTGAATCTAAAAGTGAGGTTTCCGCAATGCGCTGCAAAAACTGCAATACCCTGATCCTAGGCCAAATGAGCAAGATTTTTTGGTCCGGCACCTTCTTTGGCGCGGGCGCTGTTCTGACGTGGCTGATTTACAGCAATATCATCTGACAGCTATCAGCAGGACCCGAGCCCTGAGGGGCTCGCGGTCAAGAAGCAACCTTAGGCAGAACGCCCACTCAACGCCGGCAGGAAAGATTGACAGGCTCACACCTCAACTTCGATACAAGCCTGGCGCGGTATTTACCGGCCACAGCATGAACTTATCGTAGAGCCTATGAACGTCGTGCGCATCAAGGAAGTGCGCGCCCGAGGTCTGTCCCGCATGCAGCCAAGAACCTGATCGGCCTCAGCAGCACGCTGATGGCGCGACTCATCGCTGACTTCGAAATCGATTACCCGGCTGCAAGGATTGATCGCAATTGCGACGCCTTCTATTCCGACCAAACCAGCGCCGGTGCCTCTTCGACACCGGCCACCGTACAACTGTCGTCATACTTATGCGACAATATGCGCAATGTCTGGAATGAACCCCTCCCTTATCGTCCAACAGCTCGGACACTCAGTCCAGATGCTGCTCTCCACATATGCGCGCTGGCTTAGCTCAAGCGGCAACTGGGGCGAGATGGAAAAGCTTCAAATTGGTCCAAGTTGGTCCAAGGCTAAATCCAGAGCCGCGTAACTAATTGATAGGTAAAGTAATTGATCTCCACAGCTAACATCACGATGCAGTTCGGCCCTAAGCCCTTGTTCGAGAACGTCTCGGTCAAGTTTGGTGCCGGTAACCGTTATGGCCTGATCGGCGCCAACGGCTGCGGTAAATCCACGTTCATGAAAATCCTGGGCGGCGATCTTGAGCCTTCGGGTGGTCAGGTGATGCTGGAGCCGAACGTGCGTCTGGGTAAGCTGCGCCAGGATCAGTTCGCCTACGAAGAGTTCACCGTGCTCGACACCGTGATCATGGGTCACGAAGAACTGTGGAAGGTCAAAGCCGAGCGCGATCGCATCTACTCGTTGCCGGAAATGAGCGAAGACGACGGCATGGCCGTTGCCGAGCTGGAAACCGAATTCGCTGAAATGGACGGCTACACGGCCGAGTCCCGCGCCGGTGAACTGTTGCTGGGTCTGGGTATCGGCATCGAGCAGCACAATGGCCCGATGAGCGAAGTGTCGCCGGGCTGGAAACTGCGCGTACTGCTGGCGCAGGCACTGTTCTCCGATCCGGAAGTGCTGTTGCTCGACGAACCGACCAACCACCTGGACATCAACACCATTCGCTGGCTGGAAAACATTCTGACCCAGCGTAACAGCCTGATGATTATCATCTCCCACGACCGTCACTTCCTGAACAGCGTGTGTACTCACATGGCTGACCTGGATTACGGTGAGCTGCGTCTGTTCCCGGGCAACTACGACGAATACATGACCGTGGCGACCCAGTCCCGCGAGCAGTTGCTGTCTGACAACGCCAAGAAGAAGGCGCAGATCTCCGAACTGCAATCGTTCGTCAGCCGCTTCTCGGCCAACGCCTCCAAAGCCAAGCAGGCCACTTCCCGCGCCAAGCAGATCGACAAGATCCAGCTGGCCGAGGTCAAGCCGTCCAGCCGTGTCAGCCCGTTCATCCGTTTCGAGCAGACCAAGAAGCTGCACCGTCAGGCGGTTGTGGTCGAACGCATGGCAAAGGGGTTCGACGGCGTGCCGCTGTTCAAGGACTTCAGCTTCACCGTTGAAGCCGGCGAGCGCGTGGCGATCATTGGCCCGAACGGTATCGGCAAGACCACCCTGCTGCGCACACTGGTCAACGAGTTGCAACCGGATGCAGGCTCGGTGAAATGGACCGAGTCGGCAGAGATCGGTTACTACGCTCAGGACCACGCCCACGATTTCGAAGACGACAGCACCCTCTTCGACTGGATGGGCCAATGGACCCAAGGCGGCGAGCAACTGGTACGTGGCACCTTGGGCCGCATGCTGTTCTCCAACGATGAGATCCTGAAGTCGGTCAAGGTGATTTCAGGTGGTGAGCAGGGTCGCATGCTGTTCGGCAAGCTGATTCTGCAAAAGCCTAACGTGCTGGTGATGGACGAGCCGACCAACCACCTGGACATGGAATCCATCGAGGCCCTCAACCTCGCGCTGGAAAACTACCCAGGCACCCTGGTCTTCGTCAGCCACGACCGTGAGTTCGTGTCCTCGCTGGCCACCCGAATCATCGAGCTGAGCCCGAGCGGTGTGATCGACTTCAGCGGTACATACGACGATTACCTGCGCAGTCAGGGCGTGGCGTTCTAAGCCAGACGCCTGAAACAGAACGCGCTGTTCTTGAAAACCCTGCCCTGCGGCAGGGTTTTCGCGTTTTGCAGTGGGGGTTATTGAGCAGGCTGGCTGAGCATTTCGATCCACAGCGCGCCTTTGCCAGACGGCGCTTCACCCACGCGCTTCAATGCGCCATCCGCCGCGATGCTGTAGCTGCCAACCTTCTCGGCCTTTTCGCCGGTGACCAGCAACCAGCGCCCGCTCGGCGCCACGGCGATGTTGCGCGGCTGCTTTTCCTGGACCGGGTAGTTTTCGATAAAGCTCACCTTACCGCTGGCAGGATCCGCCTTGAACACCGAAATGCTGCTGGTGGTGCGCTCGCTGGTGAACAGCCAGTTACCATCCGGTGAAATGCGCACATCGGCCGCCCAGATGCGCGGCGTCGGATCGTCCTTCAAATCATTGTTGCGCGCATCACGCGCCTGACCCGGCGCCAGCTTCAAGCGCTCGGGAATGCCGTTGGCCTGGTTGATTTGCTTCAAGCCACCTGTCTTGTCGTCGATGGAAAACGCAGTCACCGTGCCGGACATTTCGCCCACGACATACAGAAACTTGCCGCTCGGTGCGAAGGCCAGATGGCGCGGTCCGGTGTTCTCGGGCGTCGCGACATAGCCTTCGCCGATGGGCACGAGCTTGCCGTCCTTGGGTTCCAGGCGGTATTGCAGAACGCGATCAACGCCCAGATTGCCAGCGTAGGCAAACCGGTTGCTGGGGTCGGTACGCACCGAGTGCGCGTGCATGCCGGTCTTGTAGGTCTGGATGCTGTCGCTGGGACGGTGCTGGGCGTCGATGGGCTGCACGCTCAGTAAATCAGCACCATAGGATGCCGCCATCAGGAAGCGACCGCTGTGATCGGTAGACAGGTAAGCCATGCTTTCGGCCAGCGGAGCCTGGGCCAATGGCTTCAGGTGACCGGTGCCAGGCTCGATACTGAAGCTGACGACTCGATAAGGCTTGGCGCGCAAGGCCGCGAACAATGCCTTGCCATCCGGCGACAGGGCCATCGGGTTGACCTGATCACCCGCCTTGATCTGCTCGATCAGGCTGAGCGCGCCACTGGCGTCATCCAGCCTGTACTGTGAGATCAGCCCGTCCCCAGGGCTAGAGATGTACGCGAAGGTCGACGCCTGGGCAGGCAGGCCGAACGAGCAGCCCACCGCAGCGGCCAGCACCAGTATTTTTTTCATGGAAACCTTCTTGTTATTGTTTGTGATCAGTCATCCTATGACCATCCCAAACGAACGGCAACTGCGTCATAGAAATACGCATACTACCGTTAGCGTGCTTTCTTTTATGCCGGGTGCAGGCCATGATGAAAGCACGCCCACCGCCTGCCAGCGAACGTGCCAATGCCTGTCGCCTCACCTCAACAACCTGCCACGCAGCCAAGTTCGATGACGATCACGCTGCAAATCATTTCAATCGTTTTCTACACGTTCGTGGCCTTTCTGTGCATCGGCTTACCCATCGCCGTGCTACCAGGCTATGTCCATGATCAGTTGGGTTTCAGCCCTCTGGTGGCAGGCCTGGCCATTGCCTCGCAGTACCTCGCCACCCTGCTCAGCCGCCCCTTTGCGGGACGTGCGACGGACACGCTGGGCAGCAAGCGCTCAATTGTTTTCGGGCTGAGGGGCATCGGTATCAGCGGCGCGATGACCTTGCTGGCCACGCTGCTGGAGGATTTCGCAACCGTGAGCCTGTCGATCCTGATTCTGGCCAGGCTGTTTCTGGGCGTGTCCCAAGGTCTGATCGGCGTCGGCACCATCAGTTGGTGCATCGGCAAAGTGGGCTCGGAACACACGGCAAAATCGATTTCATGGAACGGCATCGCGTCTTACGGAGCCATTGCCATTGGCGCACCGCTGGGCGTGGTCGTGATCGATGCGGTGGGTTTCAACAGCCTGGGCATTGCGCTCATGGTCATGGCCGGTGCCGCGCTCTGGCTGATCCGTAACAAACCGTCAGTGCCTATCATTACAGGCGAGCGTCTGCCTTATTGGTCAGTGTTCGGGCGCATCGCTCCTTATGGGCTGGGGCTGACCCTTTCCTCCATCGGCTACGGCACCCTGACCACCTTCATCACCCTCTTCTACCTGAGCCGCGGCTGGGAAGGCGCCGCTTATTGCCTGAGCATGTTCGGCGTGTGTTTCATCCTTGCCCGGTTGCTGTTCATCGGCGCGATCAATCGACTGGGCGGTTTCAACGCGGCCATTCTCTGTATGGCAGTAGAAACCTGTGGACTGGTATTGCTGTGGTTGTCGCCCAGCAGCGCTTTTGCACTGGCAGGTGCGGGTTTGACCGGCGTGGGTCTTTCGCTGGTCTACCCGGCCTTGGGTGTGGAAGCGATCAAGCGTGTGCCCACGCCCAGTCGAGGCGCCGGCTTGAGTGCCTATGCCGTGTTCTTCGACCTGGCGCTGGCCATTGCAGGTCCGGTCATGGGTGCCATTGCACTGGGCCAGGGTTATGACTGGATTTTCTTCTATGCCTCGCTGCTGTCAGTGTGCGCGCTGTGCTTGACGCTGTGGTTGTCCCGTCGCGCGCCACAACAGGCCTGAACGTCATTTGAAAGAGGCTAAAGGCATAAGCTTTTTCCTGCTTGTTCCAGCATTTACCAACGCGGTCAATTGATTGGCCGTTGGTCGGCCAGTTTCTTGACGCTTGTTTGGATCCCCTCTTGACTTGATGCTGCGGGCCTCGGAAGAGGCTGGCAGAGCAGTCGTCGCCAGCCTCACTCGCGACGTCATTTGCGTGGCAGTCGGGCACGTGTGTTCCTTAAATAGCCTCCCTGTCCACCATCACAGGGAGAGCAGTCATGACCCTCAAGTCTTTCAACCCCAGCGACAGACCTAAACTTGCGGCCATCGCGTTACTGGTCATCGTGTCCCCCCGTGCCGAAGGCGCTTGCGCCCTGGGCTCCGCGCCTGGCGGCGGCGTTCAACTGTGCGATAGCGGCAGCAGCGGCTCGGTGGTTTATTCCAGTGCAAATAACACATTGATATTCCCCGAAGGCGGCAGCGGCGCTGTTGTGGGTAATGTGACCTACGGTGCGGGCCGGGACAGGCTGGACATGAACTCGGGACGTATCACTGGCAATGTCGTTCAAGGCGCAGGCAGCGATCAGTTCACGATATCGGCAGGTTCTGTGGGCGGTGAAGTCAGCCAAGGCACCGAGCCGGACGACTTCCTCATGAGTGCAGGAACGATTGGCTCGCTTGCGCAAGGGGATGGTCTGGACACCTTTCGGATGACGGGCGGCACGATCACCCGGGCATTCGAGGACGGAGATCAGGCGACTATGAGCGGCGGGAGTATTGGCCGCGTGGACATGAAGCTGGACAACAACGTATTCGATCTGTCCGGCGGCACCGTCATCGGCAATCTGGTCACAGGGTTTGGCCGCGACACCCTCCTCGTGTCAGGCGGCAGGATTGGCGGCGCGATCAGTGTCAGCGGTGGCGACGACCGAGTGATGATCAGCGGCGGCGAAATCATCGGTGGGATCAGGGCCAGCTTCGGCAATGACCTTTTCATCTGGCGAGACGGTGGCCAGGTGCGCAGCAGTGTCCTCATGGCAGAGGGTGACGACGTCGCCGGCCTGTACAACCTCAGCGAGTATTACCTGAGCACCAACAGCGCGCTCGACGGGGGCCTGGGCATTGATGCCCTGACATTCGATAACACGGCATCCTCGACGCCGGGCCGATACCGCCAGTGGGAAACGGTCAACGTGAACAATGGTTCTCAACTGGACCTGGCAGGCACGTTTACGTTGGGCGACAGTGTCAGCGGCGCTGGCGTCATGAATGTGGATGCCAGCAGCCGGCTGTCCTCTGCCTCAGGCACGCTGGCGCCATTCAACAGTCTCTCGGCTGTCACGCTGAACAATGCAGGCGCAGTGGACCTGAGCGGCGGCGCAACTCAGGACACCCTGACCGTGCGAGGCAACTACACCGGCCAAAACGGGCAGTTGTTGATGCAATCGGTGCTGGGCGACGATGCCTCCGCGAGCGACAGGCTGATCGTTGCTCAAGGTCTGATCAGCGGGACGACCCGGTTAACTGTCAACAACACGGGGGGCCTGGGCGCGTTGACACGTGGTAACGGCATTGAAGTGGTACAGGCCACACAGGGTGCAACCAGTGAAAACACTGCCTTCTCACTGCACAATTCGTTGTCGGTCGGGGCCTACCAGTATTACCTCTTCAAGGGCGGAGCCACGGCAGGCAGCGAAAACAGCTGGTTCCTGCGCTCATCCGTGCTGTCACCTCCCGAAATCATTGCCGAACTGCCCACACAGCCCGAGCCTACGCCGGAACCCACACCAATACCTACGCCTTCCCCTACACCCGTGCCCTCACCCGATCCCACCGCTCCAACCCCGCCCGAGCCTGAGCCCCCCGTTTCGCCTTTGGAGCCAAAACCTGCGCCACCCACGATTGCGCCAGCACCGCAGCCTGCCGCAACCCTACCCGTCGCCGCCATCGGTACACCACCGCTGCCCCAACCTGTACGCGGCGCGGCGCCTATTGCGCTGTATCGACAGGAAGTGCCCAACCATGTGGTCGTCGCACCGGCTGCAGCGATCCTGGGACTCTCGTCATTGGGGTCGTTTCACGAACGGCAGGGCGACCAGAGCCTATTGACTCAAAAAGGCAGGGCCCCTGCGGGATGGGCGCGTGTATTCGGCAGTGACCTGCGGCAGCGCTGGTCTGGCACCGTCAGCCCGAGTCTGGATGCCTCGCTTGCGGGCTATCAGATCGGGCATGACCTGTTCACCTGGCAACCCGGCGCGGACGCGACCCACCGCATAGGCGTTTTCATTGCGCACAATCGCTTGAAAGGACGTATCGAAGGCTTCGCTGGCGGCTTTCAAGACAACCACACCGGCCGCTTGAGCCTGCAAGGAGACAGCATCGGGGCCTACTGGACCCGGACTGGTTCCGGGAATGGCTACATCGACGCTGTGGCAATGGGCACGCGCCTGGACGGTGCCACCCGCTCCGAACGCGGTGTGCGCACCGATGCAGAGGGGCGTGTTCTGAGTCTGTCCGTCGAAGCCGGTTATCCCCTGCCCTTGGGCGTCCGCTGGGTAGCCGAGCCGCAGGTGCAATGGATTCACCAGCGCGTAACGCTGGATGACCAGCACGACGGTATTTCATCCATCGAATTCGATAATCAGTCCCGAGATACAGCACGACTGGGGCTGCGGTTTGAGGGGCGGTATGAGCTGCTTGGCATGCCCATCGGGCCTTACTTACAGGCCGATCTGTGGCGCAATGCCAAAGGGCACGATACGGTTATTTACGAAGGCGTAGAACGGATTAGAACAGAGCATGACGCGAAGACCGCAAGCCTGGGTGCGGGGTTGCTGGCGCGCCTGTCTGATGAGACAGGTGTCTATCTGGGCGTGGCCCACACGCGAGATCTGGGTGATAACGATAGAAGAGAAACAGGACTCAGCCTGGGGGTCAGGCTGAGTTGGTAACCGTGTGTGGAAACCGGCTCCTCAGTCACCGCTGTAGCGCCGCCTTCCAATCAGGTATCACTTGGGAGACGGCGCGCGGACAATAAGCAGTAGGCAACTCACCGAGGACCTCTATCAGCCCTCGTTGCCTCGCGGCTTGAGAATCAACACGGCCAATGGCGGCAGGTCCAGCGTCAGCGAAACGGGTTGGCCGTGCGCCTGCTGATCCTCGGCGATCACACCACCACCGTTGCCCAGGTTCGAACCGGCATACATCTCGGCATCCGTATTGACCAGTTCGACCCACTTGCCATCGAACGGCACACCCACGCGGTAACCGAGACGCGGCACCGGCGTCATGTTGGCGATCACCAGCAACGGCTCGCCTTCCTTGCTCCAGCGCAGGTAGGCATAAACGCTATTGGCCTTGTCGTCACCGATCAGCCACTGGAAGCCCATCGGCTCGGCATCGCGCTCGTGCAGCGCCTTTTCCTCGCGATAAACGCGATTCAGGTCGCTGACCAACTGTTTGACACCAATGTGATCGGCGTATTGGAGCAAGTACCAATCCAATTGCTGATCATGGTTCCACTCGCGCCACTGGCCGAACTCGCAGCCCATGAACAGCAGTTTTTTGCCGGGGTGCGTCCACATGAACGCCAGGTAGGCGCGCAAGTTGGCGAACTTCTGCCAGCGATCACCCGGCATTTTGTCGATCAGCGAGTGCTTGCCATGCACGACCTCGTCGTGGGAGATCGGCAGGATAAAGCGCTCGGACCAGGCGTACATAAGGCCGAAGCTCAGCTCGCCATGATGATGTCCACGGTGGATCGGGTCCTGCTCCATGTAGTGCAGCGAATCATGCATCCAGCCCATGTTCCACTTGTAGTTGAAGCCCAGGCCTCCCTGCTGCGTTGGCTGGCTGACCCCCGGCCACGCCGTGGATTCCTCGGCGATGACCATCGTGCCAGGAGCCTCCAGCGCCACCACATCATTCAGGTGACGCAGAAAGTCGATTGCCTCGAGGTTTTCACGCCCACCGAAGCGGTTCGGCACCCACTCACCGGCCTTGCGCGAGTAGTCGCGATACAGCATCGACGCCACGGCATCCACGCGTAGACCGTCGATGTGGTAATGCTTGAGCCAGTGCAGCGCCGAGGCCAGCATGAAGCCATGAACCTCGGTACGGCCCAGGTTGTAGATCAGCGTGTCCCAATCCTGATGAAAGCCTTCCTTGGGGTCGGCGTATTCGTACAGAGCCGTGCCATCGAACTGCGCCAAACCGTGAGTATCGGTCGGGAAATGCGCGGGCACCCAGTCCAGAATCACGCCGATTTCCGCCTGGTGACAGGCGTTGACGAACGCGGCGAAATCCTCGGGTGATCCATAGCGAGCGGTTGGGGCAAATTGCGCCAGCAATTGGTATCCCCACGAACCACCGAACGGATGCTCCATGATCGGCATCAGTTCGATGTGGGTGAAGCCCAGCTCCTTGACATAAGGAATCAGACGATCCGCCAGTTCGCGCCAGTTGTACTGACGCCACTTGTCGTCATCCTCGTTCTGCTCCATCTGCCACGAACCGGCATGCAGCTCATAGATCGATAACGGCGCGGCCACATCGTGGCGTCCGGCACGCGATTCGAGCCAGGCCTGGTCATTCCACTCGAAATGCAGCGGAGCCGATACCTTGGACGCCGTGTCAGGCGGCAAGGTCGTGGCCAGCGCCATCGGGTCGCATTTGAGCGGCAGAATACCGTGGGCACCCAGAATCTCGTATTTGTAGACCTCGCCCGGCTGCAGGCGCGGGACAAAGATCTCCCAGACGCCGGTCGGATGACGTAGGCGCATCGGATGACGACGACCGTCCCAGTTGTTGAAGCTTCCCACCACAGACACACGTCGGGCGTTGGGAGCCCATACGGAAAAGCGTACGCCGTCCACGCCACCTACGTTGGTCACCTGAGCGCCCATGCAACTGCTCAGGTCACGGTGATTACCCTCGGCGAACAGGTAAAGGTCCATCTCGCCCAACAACGGGCCGTAGCTGTAAGGGTCTTCGGTAATCTGCTCGCCCCCTGCCCAGTTGATCTTCAACTGATAAGGCTGGGCCTGTTCCAGATGGCCGACGAAGAAACCCGGCACTTCGCTCATCTCAAGTTCGCAGAGCTCGCGCCCGTCATCCGGGGCAAGCAGGCGGACACTGAGGGCACCCGGCAGGTAGGCGCGGACAAACTGCCCGCTGCCCCCATCACCATGCGGGCCCAAAATCGAAAACGGGTCACGATGTTCAGCACGGATCAACGCATCCATGTCCACTGCGGCGGGCATCGCATGGCGACGTGTGCCGGTTTTGTCATGTGCATTCATATTGGCTCTCCATCAGACAGGTGCAGCAATCCACGCAAGCCTTGCAACGGCACGGCCAGCCAGCTCGGACGATTCTCGGCTTCGTAGATCACTTCATAAGCGGCTTTTTCCAGGGTGAACAATTCCAGTGCGGCGTCCTCCCCTTGAGTATCTTTCCAGGCGTGGGCCATCTCGGTCGTCGCTGCGCGGTAACCTTCGATGAATGCCTCGCGGGCCTGGGACAAGTAAGTGCTGGCTACCCGCTTGCGGGCAGCGGCAGCCTCCTCGGACGTATCGACGCTTTGCGCACTGCGCACAGCCATCGCCGCAGCGTAGTCGAAAGAACGCAACACGCCGCTGACATCTTTGAAAGGGCTGTGCTTGGCACGGCGTTCGCTCAGCGCACGCGCAGGCTCGCCCTCGAAATCGATCAGGTAGGCATCACCCTTCACCACCAGAACCTGACCCAAGTGCAGGTCGCCATGCACACGCATGCGCAGGCCGCCTACCGAACGCATGGCAAGACGCTCGACATGCTGCCGGATCCGTTCACGGTGGCTGATCAGGTCACTGACCAGTTGCTGATCCTGGGCGTCCAGGTCCGACTTGCGCTGTTCGAGCATTTGCAGGGCGCGCTCCAGCTGTGCGATGACGCTTTTCGCAGACGCTTCACCGTCCTCGCGACTGGTTACTTCAAACGCAAAGTCGGCGTTGTCGGTCGGTGCAGCAAGAATCTGATGCATCTCACCCAGGCGTTGGCCAAGGCTGCGGGAGAAATCTGCCAGCTCAAGCAGCGCGTTGTAGTGCTGCTCCTGCTCGGACACGCCGCGCGCCAACTCATCGCGAACTGCGCGCTCCAGATTGTTCTGGGTCCACTCCCAAGCGTCGCCCTGATTGCTCAAATAGCCTTGGGCGATCATCAGCAAGTGCGGTTGCCCGTCTTTGCCGACACGCACCACCGAGCCCATCAGCGGCGAGATATTGCGATAGCCCGCGTTGGTCAGATAGGCACCCATCTCAAGCTCTGGGTGCGTGCCGGCGCTGACCTTACGGATCATTTTGAGCACCAGCCCGCTGCCCACCACCACTGAACTGTTGGACTGCTCGGCAGACAGGTAACGCACTTCGGATTCGTTGTTCAGCCCCAGCGGCGCGAGCTGTGCGGTCTGTTCGAAGCGCAACTCGCCGTATTCACCGGCTTCATCGCATGGGATCACGGTGTCGGACTGCATGCCCTGGATCACCGCGCGGATGAAGGTTTCCAGCGTAAACGCATCCGTGATCAAGCCGACCTGACGACCGCGACGCACCCGCGCCAGCGCCAGTTGTTGAGGCAAGGCGCTGTTGATGTCGTCTTCGGCCAGCAGACCGAATGGCAGCTGATAGCGCTCGGCCTGCTCACCAGCGGTGACTTCGATCTCGTTGAGCAGCACCGGGTGCGCAGTATCGCCGAAGCGCACCGCGTAGGCGATGTTGACCCGCTCGATCGGCTTGTCCTTGCCCGCGAACCAGCGGCGCTTGGGCAGATAGACAGGTAATGAGGTGTTTTCCATGGTGCTGCGGAGCGGCTCATCCAGCAGCTCCTCCAGGCGCTTCTTGAGCACAAGGGTCGGGAAGTCCGGCATGCTTTGAGCCGGTTCGACGTGCCAACTGGGCATTTGATTCTCCGAAGCCAGTAAAAACCAGTAAAAACCGTACGGCGGCAGCGTGAGCAGGTAGCTCAACTGGCCGATCGGCGGGAATGCGCTGCCGCCCAGCATCTCGACAGGCACCGTTCCGGCGTAGGCCGACAGTTCAAGCTCGGCGGCCTGGGCTGCGCTGGACACGTTCGCCACACACAGCACAATTTCGCTATGGCCATCCGCAGCGGTGTACTCGCGAAGGTAGGCCAGAATGCGACGGTTGGCTGGCGACAGCATTTTCAGCGTGCCGCGACCAAATGCCTTTTGCTGCTTGCGCACGGCAAGCATTCGACGGTTCCAGTTCAGCAGCGAATGCGGATCGCGCTCTTGGCTTTCGACGTTGACCGATTGAAAGCCATACATCGGGTCCATGATCGGCGGCAGCACCAGGCTTGCCGGATCGGCGCGCGAGAAGCCGCCGTTGCGGTCGATGGACCATTGCATTGGGGTGCGTACGCCGTCACGGTCACCTAGATAGATGTTGTCGCCCATGCCGATCTCGTCGCCGTAATACAGCGTCGGCGTACCCGGCATTGACAGCAGCATGCTGTTCAGCAGCTCGACGCGCCGACGATCTCGTTCCACCAGAGGCGCCAGACGACGGCGAATGCCAAGGTTGATCCGCGCGCGGCGGTCGGCGGCGTAATAGTTCCAGAGGTAGTCGCGCTCGCGATCGGTGACCATCTCCAGCGTCAGCTCATCGTGGTTACGCAGGAAAATCGCCCATTGGCAGTTTTCCGGGATTTCCGGGGTCTGGCGCAGGATATCGGTAATCGGAAAGCGGTCTTCCTGTGCCAATGCCATGTACATGCGTGGCATCAGCGGGAAGTGAAACGCCATGTGGCACTCGTCACCGTCGGGGCCATGACTGTCGCCGAAGTACAACTGAGTGTCTTCCGGCCACTGATTGGCCTCGGCCAGCAGCATGCGGTCCGGGTAGTTCGCGTCGATCTCAGCCCGGATACGCTTGAGCACCTGATGGGTTTCGGGCAGGTTCTCGTTGTTGGTGCCATCACGTTCGATCAAATAGGGAATCGCATCCAGACGCAGGCCATCAATGCCCATGTCCAGCCAGAAGCGCATGACCTCCAATACAGCCGTCATGACCGCAGGGTTGTCGAAGTTCAGGTCCGGCTGGTGCGAATAGAAACGGTGCCAGAAGTATTGGCCCGCTACCGGATCCCAGGTCCAGTTGGACTTTTCAGTGTCCAGAAAAATGATGCGCGTGCCTTCGTACTTCTGGTCCGTATCCGACCAGACGTAGAAGTCCCGCGCCTTGGAGCCGCGCTTGGCATGCCGCGCCTTCTGGAACCAGGGGTGCTGGTCCGAGGTGTGGTTGATGACCAGTTCGGTAATGACCCGCAAGCCGCGCTTATGGGCCTGAGCGATGAAGCGCTTGGCGTCTGCCATCGTGCCGTAATCGCTATGCACATCGCGGTATTCGGAAATGTCATAACCATCGTCTCGGCGCGGGGACGGGTAGAACGGTAAGAGCCAGATCGTGTTGACCCCAAGCTCGGCAATATAGTCGAGCTTGTCGATCAAGCCAGCAAAATCACCGATTCCATCGTTATTGGAGTCGTAAAACGATTTCACATGCACTTGGTAAATCACCGCGTCTTTGTACCAGAGCGGATCTTTGATGAATGCCGCGTCATCGGGCTTTTTTGCCATAGCTGACTCCTTGCAGTTTTACTGCGCGACCTGGATACGCCAGATACCGAACGGTTGGTACGCAGGATCGATACGCATCCACTGCACCTTGCCGTACCAGTTCCAGCGGTGCCCGGTCATCAAGTCTTCGCCTGAGGTCACCGCATCATCCGCCAGCCCCATTTCCCAGAGCGGCAGTTCAAAGTGCGCTTCCTGAACGTTGTGCGGATCGAGGTTGACCGCCACCAGGACAAAGTTGCTGCCATCGGCCGAGCGTTTGCCGAAATACAGAATATTGTCGTTCCAGGCGCTCAGCAGTTTCATGCCCAAATGCGTCTGCAGCGCCGGGTTCTGGCGACGAATGCGGTTGAGCTGGGCGATCTCGGCAATGATGTTGCCAGGGGCCGTGAAGTCGCGGACACGGATCTCGTACTTTTCGGAATCCAGGTACTCTTCCTTGCCAGGAATCGGCGCTGCCTCACACAACTCGAAACCTGAATACATGCCCCACAAGCCCGAGCCCATCGTCGCCAGCGCTGCGCGAATCAAAAAGCCGGGGCGGCCGGATTCATGCAGGAAACGCGGATTGATGTCGGGCGTATTGACGAAGAAATTCGGTCGGTAGCAGTCGCGCCACGGTACGTCGTTCAACTGCGCGAAGTATTCCGACAGCTCGGCCTTGGAGTTGCGCCAGGTGAAATAGGTGTAGCTCTGCGAATACCCAACCTTGCCCAGACGCGCCATCATCGCAGGCTTGGTGAAAGCTTCAGCCAAGAACATCACGTCAGGGTGCTGGCTGCGGACTTCGCCGATCATCCACTGCCAGAAAGGCAGCGGCTTGGTGTGCGGGTTGTCGACGCGGAAAATCTTCACGCCCTCCTCGACCCAGCCCAGCACAATGTCACGCAACTCCAGCCACAGGCCAGGAACAGCGTCCGCAGCGTAGAAGTCGACGTTGACGATGTCCTGGTATTTCTTCGGCGGGTTCTCCGCATAACGGATCGTCCCGTCCGGACGCCACGAAAACCAACCCGGATGCTGCTTGAGCCACGGATGGTCCTGGGAACACTGAATAGCGAAGTCCAGCGCGATTTCCAACCCGTGATCCGCTGCCGCTGCAACCAGCCGACGGAAGTCTTCGCGACTGCCCAATTGCGGGTGTATGGCCTCATGACCGCCGTCCTCGCTGCCGATGGCATACGGGCTGCCCGGATCATCGGGACCTGCGGTCAGGGAGTTGTTAGGGCCTTTGCGATGGGCACGACCGATCGGATGGATCGGTGGAAAATAAAGAACGTCGAAACCCATGTCCCGGATCATCGGAAGACGCGAATGCACGTCGTTGAAGGTGCCGTGACGCGCCGGATCATCGGTGATGGAACGCGGAAACAGCTCGTACCAACTGGCGAACTGGGCCAGCTCACGCTCTATATCCATAGGGAATTCAGCGCTGCGGCTGAGGTACGCATGATTGTCAGCCTGCTTCATCAGACCGGCCGTTTCGCTGTGCAGCAGCAAAGCGACTTTTTCATCGCTGTCCAGCTGACCCAGACGCTGCACTACGCTTTCGATGGCCTGACGTTGCTCACCCTCGCTGCGCTCGGCCGCCTGAGACAGATGGATACGGCCTTCTTCAAGCTCCAGCTCGATGGATACACCGGCACCGAACTTTTTTTCGAGCTCGTAACGGTAACTGCCGAACTGGTCGATCCAGGCTTCAAGGCGGAACACGTAACGTGCCACGGACGTCGGCGTAAACTCACCGGTCCAACTGTCGTTGCCCAGCTCGGTCATCGGTGCAGTGTGCCAATGTTCTTCATCTGCGGCGCGCCAACGGATATTGACGGCCATCTTGTCGTGCCCGTCCGCGTAGACCTTGCTGGTCACGGTAACCGGCTGACCAACGATGCCTTTCGCCGCAAACAGGCCGCCGTCAATGACCGGCAACGTGTCTTCGATCACGATGCGTGGCAACTGCAAAGCTTGGGTCAACGATAAGGGACGACTAGGGTGCGGAATTTCCGAGGCCTGGGAATCCGGGCCGTATGGCTGTTCATTCATCGAGCATCACTCCTTCACGCCCCAGGGACGCTCCTGTGCAATCCGTGCAATTGAAAAAATTAACAATACGGCAGCACAAATCCCCCACGCGCTGAGAACTCGCCTGATTCGGCTGCTAAGGTTCCGAGCGGTCTGCGAAACGAAAGTTCAAAGGTTTTGAGCAGAGGGCGATACCGTTTCTCAGCATAGCGCAGCCCCAGCCGAGCGAACGTCACAATGCAATTGCCCCACAGGCCACGGCAGGACGGCGATAGGATTGAATCATCGGCAAAGCGAGGCAGTCCAAGACACGTCACCAGACCTAAAAAGGAAGCCAGGACTATGTCTCTCCCCACTCCGCCAGAACCTGTTGATCCGAATATCGACGACCCGACACTACCCAATCCAATCCCTGACGACGAGCCACCGCCCGAGACACCGCCGGTTACCGATCCGCCCGCAGGCGATCCGCCGGTTCAAGAGCCGCCTCTCGTTGTCTGAACCGGGTTCTCTGTTTGAACTACGGATCTTCTGACCCGTTCCGTTTGGCAGGATTGTCTCGGGGCGGGTCGGCACGCTCTACAACGTGAGGCACCAGGCGAAGAATACCGAGCGCCAGGAAGGTGCTGAGTATCGCCATCATCTCGCGCCCCATGCCAGCCGCCACCCCGATGGCGGCGGTCATCCACAGGCCGGCGGCGGTGGTCAGGCCTTTGACCTGCGCAGCGTTTCTAGCATTGTCTTTAAGAATGGTGCCGGCGCCGAGGAAACCGATGCCAGCGACCAGCCCCTGAATGACCCGGCTGATCGCCGCATCATGGGCCCCGGTCAGATGTGGCGCCAGAACGAACAATGCGGCGCCCATCGCCACCAGCATGTGGGTGCGCACACCCGCCGCCTTGCCTCGGTTCTCGCGCTCGAAACCCAGTATGCCGCCCAGGAGCGCGGCCACCACCAGTCGAACCGTTACGCGTGTCATTTGCGAGGCGTCGACAACGTCCGAGAACTCTGACTGCAGCGTTGCCACGACCTCCTGCCACCATGCGTCCATTGTCGCTCCTTGAAACCGGGATCGACACTGTTGACCACCGGTTATTGGCAGAGTGCCTGTCAGCGGCCTCCGGCCACATCAATGAACGTACCCGTGGCATAAGACGCCTTGTCTGACAGCAGCCAGAGAATGGCTTCGGCCACTTCTTCGGCCGTCCCTCCGCGCCCCATCGGCAACGCACCTTCAAGCTTGCTGACGCGAAACGGATCGCCACTCAGGGCGTGGAAGTCGGTAAAAATGAACCCCGGTCTGACCGCATTGACCCGAATACCTTCCTGAGCGACCTCTTTGGACAGCCCGATCGTGAACGTATCCAGCGCGCCTTTGGACGCTGCATAGTCGACATACTCGCCCGCCGAACCCAGCCGGGAAGCCGCTGACGAGATGTTAACGATACTTCCGCCCTGCCCGCCATGAAGCGGCGACATCCGCAGCAACGCATGCTTGCTGCACAGCATCGGACCCACCACATTGCTCATCATCATCTTGAGCATGCGAAATTCCGACATCTCCTCCACACGACAGGCCTGGGCCACGGTGCCCGCGTTGTTGACCAGGTGGGTAACAGGTCCCAGTTCAGCATCGACCCTGGCATACAGCCGAATGATCTCATCCTCGTTGCTGACATCGGCTTGCACCGTAATCGCCTGAGCACCCAACGCCCTCACCTGCGCGCAGGTCTTTTCGGCTGCCGCATGATCAGACAGGTAGTTGATGCAGATACGATAGCCTTCAGATGCAGCAAGAATCGCCGTGGCAGCGCCGATGCCTCGGGAGCCGCCGGTGATGATGAGGACTTTTTCCATATGAGGTGTCTCGTGTCTCGCAATGACAGAGCGCAGGCGTGTGCCTGACACTGGGCTCGTACCTGAGTGAGCGATGATCCTGCCAGCATTTGAGCGGCGGCGCCATCGCCGTTTTTCAGCTCATTCGCCGCTGCCGCCCGGCCTTACTGCTTATCCTTGAGTACCAACCCCTCTTGGGCATCCCATCCACCGCCCAAGGCCGCGATCAACTGTACGCTGGCGATCAGACGACTTTGCAGAATGTTCAACACCGTACGCTCGTTGCTCAATGCAGTGGCCTGCACATTGACCACATCCAGGTAACCGATGAGCCCGGCTTTGTACTGATTGCTGGTCAGGCGCAGTGAGTCACGGGCCGAGACCAGCGCTTCCTGACGTACCCACGCCTCTTGCTCATAAACGTTGAGCTGGACGAGGTAGTTCTCAACTTCCCGAAAACCGTCCAGCACTGTCTGCCGGTACTGCGCGACGGTCTGGTCGTACGCAGCTTCGGTGCGGTCCACCTCTGCCGAACGGCGCCCGCCGTCAAACAGTGTCAGGGCCAGTTGCGGTCCGACCGACCAGAAGCGGTTCGGCAGGCTGATCCAGTTGGCAAACGTGCTGCTGCTGTAGCCACCGGTCATGCTCAAGGTGAAGTCTGGATAGTAAGCGGCCTTTGCCACACCAATATTGGCGTTAGCCCCCATTACCGAGCGCTCCGCCGCGGCGATGTCCGGGCGGCGCTCAAGCAATTGCGACGGTAATCCGACCGGAATCTGCGGCAGTGCGGGGATGGAGGTTGTCGCTTGCAGGTTGAACTCGGCGGGTGCCATGCCCATCAGCACGGCAATAGCGTTCTCGAATTGAGCGCGTTGCCAGACGAGATCGATCAGGTCAGCCTGGGTGCTTTTCAGCTGGGTTTGCGCCTGCGCGACCGCATCGCGTCCCGAAATACCGGCCCGGTACTGATTCTGGGTCAGCGTCAGCGAGCGTTGATAGGCATCGACAGTCGCTTCCAGCAAGCGCTTTTGCTCGTCGATGACGCGCAGTTGCAGGTAGTTCTGCACCAGCTCCGATTGCAGGCTCAAGCGCATCGCCGCCAGATCGGCGAGGCTTGCCTGGGCGTTGGCAGTATCAGCCTCAAGCCCGCGACGCAAACGCCCCCAGACATCCGCCTCCCAGCTGACGCCCAGCTGTGCGTTATGAGTCTCACGGATACCGGAGTTGAGGTTGGTACTGCCGGAGGTGCTGCTGCCGGTGCCCTGGGCGGAACGGGTCTTGCCGACCGACAGATCAAGGGTTGGGAAAAAGGCGGCCCGGGAGCTGCGAATCAGCGACTGGGCCTGACGGTACTGGGCCTCGTACTGCGCAACGGTCTGGTTGGAGGTGTTGAGCCGCTCCACCAGCGCATTGAGCACAGCATCGTTATAAACCTCCCACCAGGCGCCTCTGGCCCGCGCTTCATCACGGGGCGTGGCCTGCTTCCAGCCCTCGACAGCCTTGAATTGGGCAGGCGCAGCCATTGATGGTCGTTGATAGTCCGGGCCCACCGCGCAAGCACTCAGCAGCGCGATGCAGAGGCCCAGGCCGAGCGGGCGAACCAGCCATCGACGATTGAGTTTGAAAGCCGGGCAATCAGTCATAACGGGGTTTCCAGAGCGGCATCGGTTCGAGTGCCCCGCCACCGGCTGAAGCGGTGACGCAAGCGGTCGAGATAAAGGTAAACCACCGGGGTGGTGTAAAGCGTCAGCACCTGACTGAAGATCAGGCCGCCAATGATGGTGAGGCCCAACGGCCTGCGCATTTCAGCCCCTTCGGCGGTGCTCAGCAGCAGCGGCAAGGCGCCCAGGATAGCCGCCATCGTCGTCATCAGAATCGGACGCAGGCGTTGCAGGCAGGCGCTGCGAATAGATTCCTGAGGCGACATGCCCTGATCGCGCTCCAGGTGCAGCGCCAGGTCAATCATCATGATGGCGTTTTTCTTGACCACCCCGATCAACAGAAATATGCCCAGCAGGGAAATCAGGCTGAATTCACTGCGCAACACATAAATGCTCAACAATGCGCCCACGCCTGCCGATGGCAAGGTCGACAGAATCGTCAACGGATGGATGTAGCTTTCGTAAAGAATGCCCAGCACCAGATACACCGCCAGCAACGCGCCTAGGATCATCCACGGCTGGCTTTTCTGAGTCGCCGCGAATGCGTTCGCCGTGCCAGCCATCTTCGAGATGATATCGGCAGGCAGGCCGATGGCGGCGATGGACCGCTCGATGGCGACGGTGGCCTGATCCAGGCTGGCGCCCTCGGCCAGGTCGAAAGAGATGTTTTCCGACGCGAACTGACCATCATGGGACACACGGTCGTTTTCAAGGCTGCGCTCGTAATGCGCGATGCTGGACAACGGCACTCGCTTGCCGTCGGCAGTGATCACCTGCACCTGCTCCAGGGTAACCGGATCCTGCGCATATTTCGGATTGACCTCCATTACCACCTGATACTGGTTCAGGCTGTCGTAAATGGTAGACACCTGGCGCTGGCTGTACGCATTGTTCAGCACCGCCGTGACCATGTTCATGTCGATACCCAGCCGTTTGGCCGTGTCACGATTGACGATCAGGGTCACCTGCTGCGCCCCTCGCCCTTCCCGTGCATCAATGGCCGTCAGTTGCGGCAATGACTTGAGCGCTGCGACGATTTTCGGGTACCACGCTCGCAGGCTATCGAGGTCGGCGCTCTGCACGATGTACTGGTATTGCGAGCTGGTCTGCTCTCGTCCGCCGCCCAATTGCAGGTCCTGATCAGGAGCGAGAAACAGACGGCCGCCGGGCACCTGCGGGAGCGTCTTGCGAAGCCGCTCGACAACCTTTTCAGCCGACAGTTTGCGCTCACTGATGGGCTTGAGGCGCACGATCATGAACGCGTTATTGGTTCCACCACTACCGCCAATGAAGCCCGCAACGCTCTGGACCGCAGGATCGGCCAGCACGGCGCGCCGGTAAATTTCCATTTTCGGCTGCATCACCTTGAACGACAGGCCGTCATCGCCACGTATGAAGCCCATGAGTTGTCCGGTGTCCTGCTGGGGCAGGAACGTCTTGGGCACCACCACGTACAACGCGACATTGACGACGATGGTGATCAACAAGCTGAACAGCGTAAGCCGTGGATGGCGCAGTACCCAGCCCAGCGTGCGGTCATAGCCTGCAACCATGCGGTCGTTGAGTCGCTCACTCCAGCGCTGGAAGGCATTCTCTCGCTCAGCTTCATGGGGTTTCAACCAGCGGGCGCATAGCATGGGCGTAAGCGTCAGTGAGACAATCAGCGACACGACAATGGCCACCGACAAGGTGATGGAGAACTCGCGAAACAGACTTTCGACCAGCCCTCCCATGAACAGAATCGACACGAACACCGCCACCAGCGAGACGTTCATCGACAGCAACGTGAAACCGACTTCCTTGGCACCGAGAAACGCCGCTTTCATCGGATCAAGACCGTTGTGAATATGGCGGGAGATGTTTTCCAGCACCACAATGGCGTCATCGACCACCAGCCCGGTCGCCAAAATCAACGCCATCAGCGACAAGTTGTTCAAGGAGAAGCCGCACAAGTACATGATGGCGAACGTGCCCACCAGCGACACCGGCACCGCCAGCGTCGGAATCAGCGAGGCGCGAACGCTGCCCAAAAACAGGTACACCACCAGCACCACCAGCACGATCGCAATCAGCAGGGTCATTTCCGCTTCATGCAGCGTTGCCGTGATCACAGGAGATCGGTCCATCGCGATATCAAGCGTGACACTGGCAGGCAGCACGGCCTGCAAGGCTGGCAACTGAGCCTTGATCTGCGCAACGGTTTCAATGATGTTCGCGCCCGCCTGCCGGTTGATCACCAGAAGAACCGCTGCGTTGTCATTGAAGAACCCGCTGTTGTAGCGATTCTCGACCGCATCGGAAACCTTGGCGACATCCTTGAGCCGCAGGGTTGCGCCATCCTGATAGCGGATGATCAGCGGGGCATAATCCTTGGCTTTTTCCAGTTGGTCATTGGCCTGCACCTGCCAGCTATGCTGATCATTTTCCACCGCGCCTTTTGGACGGCGGACATTACTGCCGGTGATCGCCGTGCGTACGTCGTCGAGCGAGACACCGTATTGGGAGAGCAACTGCGGCTCCAGTTCGATGCGCACGGCGGGCAGCGAACTGCCGCCGATCTGCACTTCCCCGACCCCGGTGACCTGAGACAGGCTTTGTGAAAGGATGGTCGAGGCCAGGTCATATAGCTGGCCCTTCTCCAGCACCGTCGACCTCAGCGAAAGCACCATGATCGGCGCCTGGGACGGGTTGACCTTCTTGTAGGTCGGCATGCTGCGCATACCGCTGGGCAACAGGTTGCGAGACGCGTTGATCGCCGCCTGTACTTCACGGGCGGCACCGTTGATGTCGCGATCCAGATCGAACTGCAAGATGATCCGCGTCGAGCCCTGGCTCGAGTTGCTGGACATGGTGTTGACCCCGGCGATGGTCCCCAGCGAGCGTTCCAGCGGCGTCGCTACGCTGGACGCCATGATTTCCGGACTGGCCCCCGGCAGACTCGCCGACACCACGATCACCGGGAAATCCATGTTCGGCAGCGGTGCCACAGGCAGCAGACGGAAACTCACCGCGCCCAGCAGCATGATTGCCAGGCTCAGCAGGACAGTGGCGACCGGGCGACGAATGAAAGGCGCAGACAGGTTCATGCGTCAGCCTGCTCCACTCGGCCCGGGGCACCGGGCTTGCGGCTCCAGCGACGGCCGAGCCGGTCGAAATACAGGTAGATCACCGGCGTGGTGAACAGGGTCAGAATCTGGCTCAGCAGCAGCCCGCCAACCATCACCAGACCCAACGGCTGACGCAGTTCCGCGCCGGAGCCAGTGGCCAGCATCAAGGGAATGGCACCGAACAGCGCCGCCAACGTGGTCATCAGGATCGGACGGAAACGCAGCAAGGCCGCTTCGTAGATCGCCGTCTGCGGATCGACACCCCGATTGCGTTCTGCATCGAGGGCGAAGTCGATCATCATGATGGCGTTCTTCTTGACGATGCCGATCAACAGAATGATGCCGATGATGGCAATCATCCCCAGGTCGTTACCGCTGATGAGTAACGCCAGCAAGGCCCCTACCGCTGCCGAGGGCAGCGTCGAAAGGATGGTGATCGGGTGAATGTAGCTCTCGTACAGCACGCCCAGCACGATGTACATGGTGACCACTGCCGCCAGCACCAACAGCAACGTGCTGGACAACGACGCCTGGAACGCCTGCGCCGCCCCTTGGAACTCGGTCTGGACCCCAATCGGCATGCCGATGTCTTTCTGCACCTGCTCGATGACCTCGACCGCATGGCCCAATGCAATGTTGGGTGCCAGGTTGAACGACATCATTACGGCCGGAAATTGTCCGAGATGGGTGATGGCCAATTGCGCCTGACGCTGTTCAACCCGCGCAAGACTGGACAACTTGACCTGCGCGCCATCGGTGGTTTTCACATGGATCTGTTCCAGCGCTTCAGGTCCCAACACGCTCGCATCAGCCGATTGCAGCACGACACGGTACTGGCTGGCCTGGGTGTAGATGGTCGAAATCTGCCGCTGGCCGAATGCGTCATACAACGCATCGGTGATATTGGCGACACTGACCCCGACACGGCTGGCCGCATCCCGGTCGATCACCAGAAAGACCTGCAACCCCTTGTCCTGCAGATCACTGGCGACGTCGGTCAGCTCAGGACGCCGAGCCAGCGCATCCACCAGCTTGCCGCTCCACAGGCTGAGCAGGTCGGCGTCAGGTGAAGACATGCTGAATTGGTACTGGGTGCGGCTCACCCGGTCCTCGATGGTCAGGTCCTGTACCGGCTGCATGAACAGACGAATACTCGACAGTTTGTCGACTTCAGGCTGCAGGCGCTGAATGATCTGGGCTGCGGTCAGGTCGCGCTCACTGTGGGGCCTGAGGTTGATCAGCAAACGTCCACTGTTCAGTGTGGTGTTGTCGCCGTCCACGCCGATGTAGGACGACAGACTGACCACCGCTGGATCCCTGAGAATGATGTCGGCCAGCGCTTGCTGACGCTCACTCATGGCTTTGAAAGACACCGACTGCGGCGCTTCGGAAATGCCCTGGATAACGCCTGTGTCCTGCACCGGAAAAAAGCCCTTGGGCACAATCATATAAAGCACAACCGTCAACCCCAGGGTGCCGATGGCGACCAGCAGCGTTAGCGGCTGATGTTTCAGCACCCATCGCAAACCGCCGCCGTAGACGTTGACCAGCCAGTCGATCCAGGCGCCGCTGGCACGGTAGAAACGGCTTTGCTCCTCTTCCTTCGGTTCACGCTTGAGCAGACGTGCGCACATCATCGGCGTCAGGGTCAGCGACACCACGAGGGAAATCAGGATCGCAACCGCCAGGGTGATGGCGAACTCCCTGAACAACCGTCCGACGACATCGGCCATGAACAGCAGCGGGATCAGTACGGCAATCAGCGACAGGGTCAGTGAGATCAGGGTGAAGCCGATCTGCCTGGCGCCTTTCAGAGCGGCCTGCAGCGGCGTTTCGCCCTCTTCGATGTGGCGGGAAATGTTCTCCAGCATGACGATGGCATCGTCCACCACGAAACCAGTGGCGATCGTCAACGCCATCAGAGTCAGGTTGTTGATCGAGAAGCCAGCGAGGTACATGACACCGAACGTGCCGATCAACGACAACGGCACGGCAATGGACGGAATGATGGTTGCGCTCAGGCGACGCAAGAACAGGAACGTGACCAGCACCACCAGCACGATCGCGATCAGCAGCTCATGCTGCACGTCAGTGACCGACGCACGGATGGTCTGGGTGCGATCAGTCAGCACGGTCACGTCGAGTCCGGCCGGAAGGTTGTCGGTGATGCCCGGCAGCATCGCCTTGATCCGGTCAACCACGTCGATGACGTTGGCACCCGGTTGACGCTGAATATTCAGCAGCACGGCCTGGCTGCGATTGGCCCAGGCCGCCAGGCGTTCGTTCTCCGCGCCGTCGACAATCTGCGCCACATCCTTCAGGCGCAGCGGCGCGCCGTCCTTGTAAGCCAGAATCAGATTCGCGTATTCCTCGGGCGATTTGAGCTGATCATTGGCATCAAGCATCGACACCCGGGTCGGCCCGTCAAAGTTGCCTTTGGGTTGATTGACGTTCGAGGCGCTGATCAGGGTCCGCACATCGGCGAGGTTCAGGCTGTTGGCAGCCAGCGCCTCGGGGTTGACCTTGATTCGCACCGCCTGACGCTGACCGCCCGCGATACTGACCATGCCGACGCCGCTGATCTGGGAAATCTTCTGCGCCATGCGCGTATCGACCAGATCGTTCAGCTTGGGCAGCAGCATGGTTTTCGAGGTGATGGCCAACGTCAGCACCGGGGTATCCGCCGGGTTGACCTTGTTATAGACCGGCGGCGCAGGCAGGTCGTTGGGCAACAGATTGGTAGCACCGTTGATGGCGGCCTGCACTTCCTGCTCGGCGACGTCCATGTTGATTTCCAGGCTGAAGCGCAACGTAATTACCGAAGCACCGCCCGAACTGGTGGACGCCATCTGGGTCAGTCCCGGCATTTGCCCGAACTGACGCTCCAGCGGAGCCGTCACGGCACTGGTCATGACTTGCGGACTTGCGCCAGGGTACAGCGTCATCACGCGGATGGTCGGGTAGTCCACTTGTGGCAGCGCTGAAACCGGCAGCAAGCCGTAGGCGATCAAACCCGCGAGGACGATCGCCAGCATGCTCAGTGTCGTGGCGACCGGGCGCAGGATGAACAGGCGAGACATATTCATACGCGGGTTTTGTCCGCCTTCAGCACCGACGCCGATTTGTCGGTGCCACTGTTAGGCTTGCCTTGAAGTTTCTGGCCCGGACCTGCCGGTACGTCCTTGCTGTCACTGACGATTTCAACCTCGGCACCGTCTCGCAGGCGGTCAGTGCCTTCGAGCACAACGCGGTCCCCGGCGGCCAGGCCCTCGGTGATGACAGTGAACGTCTCGTTGCTCGGTCCGGTCTTGAGCAGGTTAATCTTGACCTTCTTTTCACCGTCCAGAACGTAAACGAATGTGCCGTTGGTCCCGAACTGGACCGCTGCGGTAGGCACCAGAACGGCCTGGGTGAGCGTGTCGGCACGCAGCCGGACATTGACGAACTGGTTGGGGAACAGCGCCTCGTCGCGGTTCTCGAAACGAGCCTTGAACTTCAAGGTGCCGGTGGCGACGTCGATCTGGTTGTCCAGACTGGCGAGAACGCCCATTGCCTGCATTTTCACATCGCCCCGATCCCAGGCTTCGACGGGGAGCTTGTCGCCTGTTCGATAGCGCGCAATCACGCTGGACAGGTCTTTTTCGGGCAGTGTGAAGTTGACCGAGATCGGCTGGGTCTGGGTGATGACAACCAGCGCAGTCGTGTCATTGGCGGCCACCAGATTACCGACGTCCAGCTGCTTGAGGCCCACGCGTCCATCTATCGGGGCGCGGATGCGGGTAAAGTCCAGGTTGAGCTTTGCCTCGTTCACGGCGGCCTGATTGCTCTTAATAGTGCCCTGGTACTGATTGACCAGCGATTCGGCGGTGTCGAGCGTCTGTTTGGCGATGCTGTCTTCGGCATACAGCCCACGGTAACGCTGAACATCCAACTGAGCGTTCTTGAGCAGTGCCTGATTGGTTGCCAAAGTGCCTTCGGCCTGTTGCAACGCAACCTGGTAACTGCGCGGGTCGATTTCCGCCAGCAGATCACCTGCTTTCACTCTCTGGCCTTCCTGAAAATTAAGTTTGATCAGTTCTCCGGCTACCCGACTGCGCACATTGATGGTGTTGGTGGCAGTAACAGTGCCCAGCGCCTTGTAATAAATCGGAAAGTCACCCAGGGTCACTGGCGCGACGCGTACCGGAACTGCAGCGGCCGAACCGCCGAACCCGGGCCTGGCCATGCCGCTGGATTTGCTGGTATGCGTGCCTTTGCCAGCAGCGTCAGGGCCGGGTGCCGACGCGGAACCCGGCCAGAACCACCAGCACAAGCCGACAATGACCACCAGGACCAACAAACTGATCAACCAGCGACGGGATTTACGGGGGCCAGACGATTGCATGAATAAATCAACCATTACAGGTGAGGGTTTCTTCGGAGGCTGAACAATAAGTACAGACGAGCTGCAAGCAAAGCACCTTTACCAAGCGCTTACTCTTGTTAAACGGTTGAAGCACAAATAAAAACGGCCTGAACGGATTCAGGCCGTTTATAGGTTACAGAATGGTTACTTCAACACCGCCAGAGCGGCGTCATAGTTAGGCTCTTCAGCGATTTCGGAAACCAGTTCGCTGTGCAACACATGGTTGTTCTCATCGAGAACGACGACAGCACGTGCAGTCAGGCCTTTGAGCGGGCCATCGGCGATCGCAACGCCGTAGTTCTGGCTGAAATCAGGGCTGCGGAAAGTGGACAGGTTCTTGACGTTTTCCAGGCCTTCGGAACCACAGAAACGAGCCTGGGCGAACGGCAGATCAGCGGAGATGCACAGCACGACTGCGTTGCTCACATCGTTTGCCTGGGCGTTGAACTTGCGTACCGACGTGGCGCAGGTCGGGGTGTCGACGCTTGGGAAAATGTTCAGGACTTTGCGCTTGCCGGCGAATGTTTCCAGATTCACTTCAGCCAGACCTTCACCCACCAGTGTAAAGGCAGGTGCTGCGCTACCGTTTTTAGGCAGTTCGCCATTGACTTGGACGGGGCCGCCTTTGAGAGTTACTTGAGCCATGAAACGAGGTCCTTTTTCAGTGGAGGTATGTGTGGAACACGGAAGTTAAACACGAAAGTGCATCACGACCTATATCGGATAATTCCGAATTTTCTCATGAAATCAGCCTGTCCTTGACTTCGGGCCGCGCGCACAGCTCCGCCAGCCAATCGACAAAGACCCTGACACGTCGGGATAGCTGGCGATGCGGCGGATACAACGCCATGAGCGGCAATGCGGGGGGACGATAGTCGCGCAAGACTTCGACCAGCGTGCCACTGCGCAACTGGGCAGCGACGTGATAGCGCGGCGCCTGGATGAGGCCGAAACCCGATTCGCAGGCCGCGACGTAACCTTCGGCGCTGTTGACGGCAATCGACCGGACCAGACGCGGTTCGTAGAGCTGTCCGCGTACCATGAACTCCAGTCCGTAGCGCTTGTTGGTTCCGGGTGAGAAATATTCGATTACTTGGTGCTGCGACAGATCGTCAAGATCGAGGGGCGAGCCGTTTTTGTTCAGGTACCCCCTGCTGGCACAGGTGATCTGTGTGAGTTTTTCCAGCGGCCTTGCAACCAGTGCCTCGTCATGCGAGCTGCCAGCGCGCAGAACACAGTCCACACCTTCGCGTATGAGGTCGACCTGACGGTCGCTCATGCCGATCTCCAGTTCGATCTGAGGGTAACGGCGGGTAAATTCAGGCAGCGCCGGCATCACGATCATGCAGCCCAGACTCATCGGCACATCGACACGCAATAGTCCTTTGGGGCCGGTGCTGGCGGATGAGAACGCCGATTCGGCATCGTCGAGGTCGGCCAGCAAGCTGACGCAGCGCTGATAGTAGGCGTTGCCATCGGGGGTAGCACTGACCTGCCGGGTCGTGCGCTGAAGCAGCTGGACGCCCAGGTGGGCTTCCAGTTGCTTGATCAGGACCGTAACCGACGCACGAGGCATTTGCAGGCTTTCAGCGGCTCTGGCGAAACCGCCCAGCTCGACAATGCGGGTGAAGACGCGCATGGCGTTGAATCGATCCATGATTACAGAGAGCCCGTATGCTGATGCAATACACTGAGAAGAAACGTTTTAGCGGGTTATTGCATGCGCTGTCGAGAACAACCTGCTTTCTTACCCGCTTCCAAGATGTATATCAAAAGTCGCGCTTGTAAAAAATGTCCAGCGAGCTGGCAATGCCACTGGCCGCCTCCAGATACACCCGTTTGCTGAGCAGGTAACGCAGCGCGATGGTATTGGCAGGCTCGAAAACGCCCACCCCATAACGCAGGCTCAACTTGTCCGTGATCTTGCCGCTGGCCACCACATTTGTCTTGTCGCCTGTGCCGGTAGTGTCCAGTTCGAAATCCTTGATCCCCAGATCATCGGCCAGCTTGCCCGTGGTCGATGCGCTCCCCGCAACGCCAAGCGCCAGCGCCGCTTGCGCAACCATGTTGTTGTCCTCCCCGGAATTGCCCAGCGGTCTACCCATTACCAGATAAGACAGCGCCTGTTCCTGGCTCATGGCTGGTTCGGAAAACACTTCGGTGGTCGGCTGCTCGGCACTGCCGGTCAGACGGATACCGGCAATCACATCATCGGTCTGGCGAATGGCTTCGATATCCAGATAAGGCTGGTCAACGGGTCCGGCGAACAGGAGCCGAGCCTTGCGAATGGTCAGCCGCTGCCCGTAAGCGCGATAGCGCCCATTGTTGAGGTTCAACTCCCCTCGCGTGTCGAGGTTGTCGCCAATGTGCACACGTCCGACCAGATCAGCCGTCAGGCCAAAGCCATTGAAGCTGAGCTTTTCCTGCCCGACCTCTACATCGATATCCATCGCCACAGCAAGCGGTGACGCACCCTCCTCGGTCTGTTGCCCGACAATGACCGTGTCGCCTGACAGCTTGACGGTCGAAGGTGGGAGTTCGCGCACGGTGATTGTCCCTTTGGGAATCAGCACCTTGCCTGAAACCGCCAGCCGTTCGCCTTTCATGGATATCTTGAGATCAGGCGCAGCCTCGACCTCTGCGTACGGCTCTACATGAATCGGCAGCCGTGAACCTTTCAGGCTCAGGTCTACCAGCAGTGCCTGTCCCCAAGCCACTTGCCCGATCAGAGATCCCTGGCCGACGGCACCGCTTTTCCAGCCGCCGTTCACCTGCACGCTTTCCCCCGCGATCAATGCCTGGACATTCAGGTCCTGCAACTCCATCGGCAGTTCCGGCCCGGACACCTCACCGCCCTGCAGCGTCACGCTGCCGTTGACCAGCGGCGCCAACAAACCGCCGGAAAGACGGCCGCTACCATTCAGCCGACCGTTGAGCTTTTCGACCATTGGCGCAAAGGGACGCGCAATCGACAGATCGAGGCCTGACAGATTGAACTCGCCAGAAAGAGCCTTGTTGCTGGACAGCGGATCGATCTGTGCGGTGAGCAAGAGACGCCCAAGCCTCGCCCCGTCAAAATCGAGACGAGAATCAATTTTTTTAGGGGTCAGGGTGCTGGTCAGTTTGAGGGTCTGGTAAGGGAAATCCAGCCACTGCTCCTTGTCCCGCACACGCAACAGCCCGCCACTCGCATCGACCGTGATCTGGCCACTAGGCCCCGCGGCAGGCACGTCGAGCTGAACGTCAGCATTCAGCGTGCCCTTCCAGGCAAAATCCTTGGGCATCCATTGCGCCAGGCTTGCGACAGGAAAGTTCTTGAGGTGATAACGCAAGCGTGGGTCAGGCATCAGGCGCTGGTCTTCGCCACACAGGCTCGCGGCTCCGGACAGCCAGCAATGGGCACCAAAATTGATTTTACCGTCGGCCAACCGTTCGAGCTTCGCCGGAGCCTGCAACCGCCAGTCCTGACCACCACTCTGAACTTCGCCACTGGCCAGACGACCCCGCCAGTTGCCTTGCTCCAGGTTGCCGTCCAGTGCCAGTGCCAGCTTCAACAACGGACCTTGCAGGTTCAGCTTGAGTTGTTGAGCCTTGATCGTGCCTTGCCCGTCCAGGGTCAATGTTCCAAGGCTCGTGTCCCCTGCCTGGATACCCACGCCCTTGACACTGACCGTTGCACGCTGGGCCTGATCAAGCTTGGCGTTCATGATCAGCGATTGCAGCCGATTATCCTGATAGGCCAGTTGACTGCCCTGCAAGGCGAGCTGCCCTTGGGGTGCCTGAAGCGTTCCTGCGAGGTCCAGCCGACCTTTGGCCTGGCCCTGCAAGCGCGGCCACAGTTGGCCAAGGCGAGGCAGATTGAGGTCCAGTTGCCCTTGCAAACGCTGATTCAGATTGCCATTGCCCTGAACGCGGTTATCACCGAGCCGGACGTTGAGGCTGGCCAGGTTCCACTGCTGTGATCGACCCTCTGCCTTGATCTGCAACAACGCAAGCTGGCCGCGCAGCCGGCCTTTCAGATCCAGGTCAGCGGTCAGATCCAGCTGATCGTTTTTGAGTTGCCCCGTGCTGCGCAGCGGACCGGCCAGCGTACCCGGCAGCTCGGCCACCCAAAACGAGGGGTCGAGCGCGCTCAGGTCCAGCGCGGTATCCCAGCCAATGCCGTCGGCGAATTGCAAGCTCAGGTGACCACTGGCCTTACCCTGCCCGGCCACCACATCCAACTGCGGCAGATAGACGTTTTGCAGATCGCCGCTGAACGGGCTGCCTACGCTAAACGCACCTGCCGGTCCATTAAGGTTGGCGTTGAAATGACCGAGGTATTTGCCATCGGTATACGAGACTTCCCCCTTGAACGCTTGCAGCGCGACCTGGGGCGCTGACGCGACGGGATACAACCGCTGCCAAGGGAAATCCAGCCAATCGACCGTGGCGTCAGCTTTGAAACCCGTTTCCCAGTTCAGCGTGCCGCTGATCAACAAACGCTGCTGTTCACTGGCCGCAAGGTTCAGCGCAGTGATGATGGCTCCCTTCGCATCTGCACGCCCCTGCAAGGCCAATGTCATAGGGCCCATCTCAGCGGGCAGGCTTGCGGTTCCGTCGATTTCATAACCGCTGTCCAGGTTGCCTTCGGCGGTGAGCAGCATTTGATCGAGCTGCACGGTTTCCGGCAAGCCTGCGCTGGGCTTGAAGCCCTCGGAGGTCAGCTTCAACCGCGCGGGCAGGTGCTCCGCCAACGGCTGCAGCTCCCCGCTCAACACACCTGTGAGATAACCACTGCTGTCGGCGTTCAAGCGTAACGATTTGAGCAAGTCGCCCTGGATATCCAGTGCCAGCGTCCAGGGTTTGCCGTCTTGCGGCGGTAATTGCAATTGCCCCTTGAGGGTCAGCGGCCAGTCACCCTCGGGGTTGAGCACTCCATTGAGGTCAAGCACCAGCGCGTCACGCTGAAGATGCGCACTGTCGATTTGCAGGCCTTGAACGGTCCAGTGCGCGGCAAGTTTGAGGTCGCGCAGTTGCTCGACGCCGTCGAGTTGCAAACTGCTCAACTGGACGTCCTTGACCTGGACGGCCAATGGCAATTTAAGATCAGGCAGCGTGATCGGCCCATCACTGGCCGGCTCTGCGCCGGGTGCGAAGTGCAACAGGACCTGTTCTGCGTTCAATCGATCGATGCACAACGTCATTTTAAGCAGGCAGCCCGGCGCCCAGTCGAGCGCCAATGAGCGGACTTCCACGCGATCGTCACCCTGCTGCCACAGCAGACGGTCAGCGCTCCATTGCCCGCCCAGACGCCCCTGGAAGTTCTCCAGTTGCAAGCCAGGTACACGAGCCAGCGACCATCGGCTCCCGCTTTCGGTGGCCAACAACAGCCAGACGCTCAGGACAAGCAGCAGAAACAGTGCGAGCAGGCTCAATCCGGCGATTTTCAGGCCATGCTTGATGTCCATCCTCGTCAAAGCTCCGGCCCCATCGAAAAGTGCAAACGAACACCGCCGTCATCGTCCAGCGCATGAGCAAGATCGAGACGCAGGGGGCCGACCGGTGAAACCCAACGCACACCAAACCCGACGCCGGTTTTCAGGCTGGGCATATCCAGGCTGTTGAACGAGTTGCCCTGATCGATGAAAGTCGCCAGACGCCACTTTTCAGCAATGGAATATTGGTACTCGACGCTGCCAGCCACCATATAGCGCCCCCCGATACGGTCGCCATCCGAGTTGGTCGGCGACAGGTTCTGATAATCGTAACCCCGTACGCTCTGATCGCCGCCGGCAAAGAAGCGCAGCGAAGGGGGTATCGAGGTATAGCCATCGGTGAAGTTGCCACCCAACTGCACGCGACCGAGAAAGCGGTGGTTTTGCGCAACAGTGGTCAACCCTTTGAGCAACACGTTGCCGCGCACCAGGTTGGCGTCGGACAGCATGCCCTCCTTTGCCACCTGGGCATCGAACTGCAGGCGGTAACCGTGATGCGGGTCGATACGGTCATCGCTGCGCAGGTAGGAATAGCTGATGCCGGGCATCAGCAGGGTACTGAGGCCCGAGTCGTCACCGAGTCGATACTCCTCGCGCTGCCATTTAAGCGAAATGACCCGCTCCCAACCGCTGGGCAATTTACTGTGCCACTCGGGGCCGACTGTCAGCAGCTTGCTCAGGCTGTCAGTGCCTGCAATCTCTTCGTATTGGTAACCGCCAGCGAAGCGCAGTTTATCGGTCAAGGGCGGATCGAGCGGCACGTCATACCACAGCCCGATATTTTGCCGGGGAGCCGAAATTTCCGATTCAAAACCGTAACTGTGACCTTGCGGATTGGCCCAGTGACGGGTCCAGTTGGCCCTGCCGCGTGGGCCGACGTCGGTCGAGTAGCCAAGGCCGAGACCCATCGTGCGCGGCTTGCGGGTTTCCAGTTGCACCGTAACCGGGATGACGTCACTCACCGCTGCGGTGGGTGCGGCATCCACGCGCACGCCTTCAAAATACCCGCTCGCCTGCATCGCCTGATTGAGTTCTGCAATCAGTTGCGAATCGTAAGGGGTGTTTTCCTTGAACGGCACCATGCGTTTGAGCAGGTCCTCGTCAAAAGGGGCATCGCCGCTGAACACGACCTTGCCCAGCGAATAACGCGGGCCGCTGTCGTAGACGAGGTCAATATCCGCCACCCCCGCTCGTGGGTCGATGGCGAGACGCTGCTGGCTGAAACGACCGCTGAAGAACCCGTAACGGGATCCCTGGTTCTGAATGAGCCGCTTGGCATCTTCATAGTTGCCATGATTCAGCACCGCCCCGCTCTTGAGGGCATCACTTTTCGGCACCTTGAACGCTTTCATCGAAGCCGCAGGCCCGTTGACCCGGATGACGACGTTGCGCAAGCGAATCGGCTCGCCAGGCAGGATTTTCATGATCAGGCGCGGGTTTTCTCCGTCCTCTATCTCACTGTCGATCTGCGCCTGATAGTAACCAAGCGCTTGCGCGGCCTTTTCCGCCTGTTGCTCCGCCCCCAGGCTGAAGTTGCGCAACGCCTTGGCGTCACGCTCGCCCAAGTCGCCGATATAACCTTCGACATTGGCCTTGAGATCGGGATTGGCAGGCGTTATCCGGACGTCGAGACGCGCGGCGGCGAGTGCCACCGAGCTCAGGGACATCAGAAGCAGGCTGCTGCTAAATATTCTGAAAAACTTCATGGGTGCGATGCTAGCACGACCCGGGGGCGACGCTGAACGCACCAAAACAACGGTCTATCAGACCGTTACATCATGGATTGCCAGTGGAACCTTAGGGTTGGGGTGAAAAAAGACATGCTCTCGGACAGGCCCTACAGCAATCTCACCAATTTCCTCATAACCCTGTCGCTTATAGAACTCCAGATAACGAGGATTTCCCGTATCGAGGACGATGCCTTGAGAATTCTCATCTTCTGCGCACCAATCGTGCAGTGCCTGCAGCAATTGCTCACTAAGCGCCTGGCCGGTTTTCTGCCCCTGAAATTCAGGATCGAGACCGATCAACGGCAGCACATGCACGGTTTCAGACGGCACACAGGCCAGCACCGCGTTGTAGTAGGCCAGATAGCGCTGCGTGCAGCTCAGGCCCGTACCGACCACCATTCTCAAACGCCATGCCCAGCTTTCGGTAATACCCAGACGACGCTGAGGCGGTGCGATCAGTGCCACGCCGACCAGACGATCCTCCATGAACAGGCCCAGTGCTGGCTGGTTCTGTAGAAAGTGCTGCTTGACCAGTTGCCGTATGGTTTCACGAATACGATTTTCGTACCCCGAGCGCTGGTTATTGAACAGGTAGCCAAAGGTCGGGTCTTTGCGATAAGCCTGAAACAGCAGCGAGCGGGTTTCACGGGAATAACCACTGTCGAGCTGGCGGATTTCGCCCACGATGGCAGCAGGTTGGGACATAAAGGGACCTCACATGAACGAAACTGCTTGAAGCAGTACTGGGCAAGCATCGTTTCGAGTGATGGCACGTTGCGACAGTTCAAACAAATTGTCTGACAGGCTTGGGCGAGGCCGCCGGACGGCATGCTGGCCCTGAGCTTGCAGGTCAGCTAGCATCGCGGTTTGTTTTCTCCAGGACTGCCGTTTTATGAAAATCGTCTCGTTCAACATCAATGGTCTGCGCGCTCGGCCTCATCAGTTGGCGGCGCTGATCGAGAAACATCAGCCTGACGTGATCGGCCTTCAGGAAACCAAGGTCTCGGACGAGCAGTTCCCTCAGGCAGAGATCGAAGCCTTGGGGTATCACGTTCATTTTCATGGACAAAAAGGCCACTATGGCGTTGCACTGCTGTCGCGCAACAAGCCGCAGGCCTTGCATAAAGGCTTTGACAGTGATGATGAAGAATCACAGAAGCGTTTCATATGGGGTACCTATGCCGACGCCGACGGCCAGGCGGTGACCATCATGAACGGCTATTTCCCTCAGGGAGAAAGTCGTGACCATCCGACCAAGTTCCCCGCCAAGCAGCGTTTCTATAACGACCTGCAGACGCTGTTGGAAACCCGTTTCACTCCAGATCAGCCGCTGATCGTAATGGGCGATGTGAACATTTCGCCGCAGGATTGCGACATCGGCATCGGTCCCGACAACGCCAAGCGCTGGTTGAAAACGGGCAAGTGCAGCTTTCTGCCGGAAGAGCGCGAATGGATGGAGCGCTTGAAGAACTGGGGGCTGGTGGACAGCTTTCGGCACCTGTATCCAGAGGTCGTTGACCGGTTCAGCTGGTTCGACTATCGCAGCCGCGGCTTTGAGGACGAGCCCAAACGCGGCCTGAGGATTGACTTGATCATGACCTCCAGCGGACTTCAACCTCGAATCAAGGCTGCGGGAGTCGATTACGACCTGCGCGGCATGGAAAAGCCCTCGGACCACGCGCCGATCTGGCTGGAACTGCATTGAACCCCCATTGTTGAGCCACCTGCCCGCAGCCGCGGGCAGGCCACACCTCACGCGACATGAAAACCGTCATTTTTTAGTAACGTCCCTGTCTTATTCTCTCGGCACTTCCATTTATTCAAGGTGCCGCCGATGTTGCGCGCTCTGCTTGCGGCGGTGCTCCTGTCGAGCGCCACCCTGCCCTGCATGGCAGCTTCCCTGCTGCCCGTGCCCGCTGATGATTCACCGGCGCTGCGCATCCAGGGCTCCAACACCATCAACGCAGGGCTGGGGCCAGCGCTTGTCGAGGGTCTGATGCGCCAGCAAGGGCTTCAAGCGGTGCAAACCCTGCCCACCGAGGCCCTCAATGAGCAACGGGTCATCGGCACTGCACCCGGTAGTGGAAAGGTGGTACGGGTGGAGGTTGCCGCGCATGGTTCGGGCACGGGCTTCGACGCGCTTAATGCCGGTGCGGCGGATATGGCCGCCTCCTCACGCCCGATCAAGGCTGGAGAAGTCTCGCAACTGGCACGCCTGGGTGATCTCAGTGGTGCCAATGGCGAGCAGGTCATCGCCATCGATGGTGTTGCGGTGATTCTTCACCCGTCCAACCTGATACGCCAGCTCGATACCCGGCAACTGGCCCGCATTTTCTCGGGCGAGGTCAAGGACTGGAGAGAGGTCGGCGGGGTGTCCGGGGCCATTCATGTGTATGCACGGGACGAAAAATCCGGGACCTGGGAAACCTTCAAGGAATTGGTACTGGCCAAACAAGGCAAGAGCCTGTCCAAGGCCGCGCTGCGGTTCGAGTCCAGCGAACAGTTGTCGGATGAGGTCGCCAAAGACCGCAATGGCATCGGGTTCATCGGTTTGCCTTATGTCCGACATGCCAAAGCCATTGCGATTGTCGACGGTGATTCCAGCCCTATGTTGCCCACCGTCAATCTGATCGCTACCGAGGATTATCCGCTGTCTAGACGCCTGTTCTTCTACGTACCGCCACTGGCTCAACAACCGTGGGCTGAGGCCTTGGTGCAATTCGCCCAGAGTGCGGAAGGTCAGGCCATCGTGGCGCAGAACGGATTTGTGGCACAGACCGTACAGGCGATCAAGGTGCCGACCACAAGCCGGATGCCGGTCGACTATCAGGCACTCACGCGCAAGGCCGAGCGCCTGTCGGTCAACTTTCGCTTCGCCCAAGGCAGTGCGCAGCTGGACAACAAGGCTCGAACGGACCTTAAACGGGTGGTGGACTATTTGAAGGCCAACGACAAGCTCGAGCAGAAAGTCACTCTGGTCGGGTTTGGCGATGCCAAGAGCGATCCTGAGCGAGCGGTGCTGTTATCACGACTGAGGGCAATGGCCGTGCGCCGCGAACTGCAGAAAAGCGGCGTGACGTTCCGGGAGATTCTGGGGCTCGGCGATGAAATGCCTGTGGCTGCCAATGACGTGGATGACGGACGCATCAAGAACCGTCGGGTGGAAGTCTGGGTGGAGTAGCCGCCAGTTGCCCGGCCACTTGTGCTTTACGAATCGCGCCGGCGATGAGTTCGGCACAATCAGTCAGGTGACGCCTTGGCAAACGACACGCCGCCACCTGCCCCAATCGGGGCGCGGCAGAGGACTCAGAAACGACTGCGCAACCCATCCGCAGGCACGTACTTGCCCAATTCGAACTTGCCAATCGCCGCCCGGTGGACCTCGTCCGGTCCGTCGGCCAGGCGCAGGGTGCGCTGCATGGCGTACATGTAGGCCAGAGGAAAATCGTTGGAAACGCCCGCCCCACCGTGCATCTGGATCGCGCGGTCAATGACTTTCAACGCCACGTTCGGTGCAACGACCTTGATCTGCGCGATCTCGCTCTTTGCCACTTTATTGCCCACGGTATCCATCATGTACGCGGCTTTGAGCGTCAACAGACGCGCCATGTCGATTTCCATGCGCGAGTCGGCGATCTTGTCGATATTGCCGCCCAGTCTCGCCAAAGGTTTGCCGAACGCGATGCGGTCGACCGACCGCTTGCACATCAACTCCAATGCTCGTTCAGCCATGCCGACCGAACGCATGCAGTGGTGAATGCGACCTGGCCCGAGCCGCCCCTGAGCGATCTCGAAGCCGCGTCCCTCACCCAGCAGAACGTTTTCATAGGGCACCCGGACGTTCTCGAACAGCACCTCGGCGTGGCCGTGCGGCGCATCGTCATAGCCAAACACCGGCAGGGGTCTGACGATTTTTACCCCGGGCGTATCGACGGGTACCAGGATCATTGAATGTTGCTGATGACGCGGGCCATCGGGGTTGCTCAGCCCCATGAAGATCAGGATTTTGCAGCGCGGATCACAGGCCCCCGATGTCCACCATTTGCGGCCATTGATCACCCATTCATCGCCTTCGCGCTCAGCACGGGCAGCCATATTGGTGGCGTCGGACGAAGCGACTTCCGGCTCGGTCATGGCGAAGGCTGAACGGATCTCGCCACGCAGCAGCGGTTCCAGCCAGCGGACCTTCTGCGCTTCGCTGGCGTAGCGCACCAGCACCTCCATGTTGCCTGTGTCAGGTGCCGAGCAATTGAACGGCTCGGGCCCCAGCAGCGAGCGCCCCATGATTTCTGCGAGCGGTGCGTATTCCAGATTGGTCAGCCCCGCCCCCAGCTCCGACTCCGGCAGGAACAGGTTCCACAAGCCCTCGGCCTTCGCCTGCGCCTTGAGCTGCTCCATGATCGCGGTGGGCTGCCAGCGGTCGCCTTCGCTTACTTGCCTCTCGAACACCGGTTCGGCGGGATACACGTAGGCATCCATGAACGCGGTCACGCGCTCACGCAGTGCCTGCACTTTCGGGGAGTACGCAAAATCCATGAGCAGCTACCTTTTGGTTCTGGGCGTCGAGGTGATGAACGAATGCTAGAGAACGCCCAGACATTTATCTAATCTATTCTCAGCGTGTATAAACATTCATAACCGATATATGATCTGGCCGCGCTGCACAATCAGCAGCGACCATAAAAACAGCACGAGGCGCTCCATCAATGAACCTGAGCAAGGTTGATCTCAATCTTTTCATTGTCTTCGACGCCATCTACACCGAGGCCAATCTGACCCGCGCCGGACAGATCGTCGGCATCACCCAGCCCGCCGTCTCCAATGCCCTGGCACGTTTGCGCGAAACCTTCAACGACGCGCTTTTCGTGCGCACCGCACAAGGTATGGTGCCGACGCCGATGGCGCAGAACATCATCGGCCCGGTGCGCAATGCCCTGTCACTGCTGCGGGTATCGGTGCAGGAAAGCCGGATCTTCAATCCTCAGCAGGCCATCAAGAACTACCGCATCAGCATGACTGATCTGACCGAGGCGGTGATTCTGCCACTCCTGTTTCAGCGTCTGCGGCGTCTGGCCCCTGCGGTGACGATCGAGAGCTTTCTCTCCAAGCGCCGGGAAACCACCAAAGAGCTGGCGGCCGGGCGTCTGGACTTTGCCGTTGACGCGCCGTTGAACACCGACCCTCAGGTGCGTCACGTCAAACTGATGGAAGACAAATACGTGTGTGCGATGCGCAAGGACCATCCGATGGCGGCCAAGGCGGGGGTCGGGCTGGACGATTACCTGGCTCAGGCACACATTCATATCTCCAGCCGCCGCAGCGGACTGGGGCACGTGGATCTGGCGCTGGGCAAAATGGGTATCCAGCGCAAGATCGCCCTGCGCTCCCAACACTACCTGATGGCCATTCAGGTGTTGCAGCAGACAGACATGGTGATGACGGTGCCCGAACGCTTCGCCCGTCGTAACGACCTGCGCTTCGTTTATCTGCCGGTCAATGACGTACCGTCGGTTGAAACGCACCTGTATTGGCACGAAAGCACCGATCAGGATCCGGCGAATCGCTGGATGCGCGAGCAGATCATCGAGCTATCACAGCGTATTGCGGCGCAGGAACAGGCACTAGAAAAGACTTCACATTAATGTCGTATACCCTTGAAATTAAATAGCTAAACAAATAACGTTAAAGTAATTTCTAGATTTTGCGGCGATTGATGACTGCTCCTCGCTACGCGCACACCTGCTTGACGTAAACGTTAAGCAGGTCGTAGGTTAGCCGCTATACCTTCCGTCGAGCCCCGCCATGAGCAGCCAGACCTACAGCATTTCAGAACTCGCTCGCGAGCTGGACATCACCACCCGCGCCATCCGTTTTTACGAAGAACAAGGCATGCTCTGCCCTGAGCGGCGAGGCCTTGAGCGTATTTATTCGGCGCGTGACAAGGTCACGCTCAAACTGATCCTGCGGGGCAAGCGGATCGGCTTTTCACTGGCCGAGTGCAAAGAACTCATATCGCTCTACGACCCCAGTGGCGACAACCAAAAGCAATTGCACACCATGCTTGGCAAGATCGCCGAGCGTCGCGTCCAGCTGGAGCAGCAGTTGCTGGATATTCAGCAAATGCAGCTTGAACTGGATACTGCCGAAGAGCGTTGCCGCGCTGCGCTGGATCGCACCGCTGCCCCTTCACATTGATTTCAGACCGATTCAGGGAGCCACTCCATGCCTTTACCCCAGCGCGTCAGCCTCGTTGAAGTCGGCCCCCGGGACGGACTGCAAAATGAATCACGCCCAATCAGTATTGAGGACAAGGTTCGCCTGGTCGATGACCTGACCGCTGCAGGCCTGGGACACATTGAGGTCGGCAGCTTCGTATCGCCCAAGTGGGTCCCCCAGATGGCGGGGTCGGCGCAGGTCTTCGAGCAGATCCAGCGGCGCGAGGGCGTTATCTATTCGGCATTGGCGCCCAACTTCAGGGGCTTCGAAGATGCCCTGGCTGCAGGTGTTCGGGAGGTGGCCGTGTTTGCAGCCGCGTCCGAGGCCTTTTCCCAGCGCAACCTCAACTGCTCGATCAGCGAAAGTCTTGAGCGTTTCGCGCCGATCATGGAAGCCGCTCGCCTGCACGGGCTGCGGGTCAGAGGCTACGTATCCTGCGTGCTGGGTTGCCCGTATGAAGGGCATGTGTCCCCCGAGCAGGTGGCGGCAGTTGCCAACGAACTGCACGCGATGGGCTGTTACGAGATTTCGCTGGGCGACACCATCGGTACCGGTACGCCCGGTGCGACACGCGCCTTGTTCAATGCAGTGGCCGGTCAGATTCCACGCGGCAAGCTGGCCGGTCACTTCCATGACACCTACGGCCAGGCGCTGGTCAATATTTACGCGAGCCTGGAAGAAGGTATCCACGTGTTCGACAGCTCGGTCGCAGGTCTGGGCGGCTGTCCCTATGCGAAGGGCGCCAGCGGCAATGTCGCCACCGAAGATGTGCTGTACATGCTTGAAGGCATGGGCATTGAAACAGGCGTCGATCTTGATCGGGTGATCCAGGCGGGCCAGCGTATCTGCGACGTGCTTGAGCGCGCCAACGGCTCTCGGGTCGCCAAAGCACGCTTGTCCGCATGAGGTGTCACCTGTCGGGCGCCACGTGCGACAACTTGTCACAGAGTGTTACCCTCCGTCGCGTTCTGTCGAGACAAACGGGTAACACGGAAACAATCGGCGACCATTTTCAAAGGTCTTGTGAACAATAAAAATCTCAAATCCCCGTATTTAAAGGGTTTGCAGAAACTGGCACGGGTCCTGCTATATCTCCGGCACAACAAAAATAAAAAAACACGCAGCAATCCAATAAAAACAACACGTACCGGCTCTGACACAACAAGAACAACACGGACAGAGGCGTAGCTAACAGATTTTTTTGGAGTGGATAGCTTTTCTGAACCGCTTGTACGCAAGCCGTTCGCAGCCAGACAGAGAACAATAAAACTGCCTCAATGCGGCTACCGGACTGGTTGGATCAATACGATAAAAGTGTCATCAGCGCTCAAAAAAATACGTTTGCTCTTGGTCCCGCATAGGGATCGCTCAAAAAAGATGTGAAGGACAAGGCTGACAAAAACAACAACAGGCCGCCTGAAAACAAAAAAGAGCATGTGAAAAAACCTTGAAGGGGAGCCCAGGCTCCCCTTCGTGCTTTCCGGGTTTTGATCCGCCCTCGCCCACCTCCGTCTCTCAAGCACGGCCGTTGAAAACCTGCGTTGACACTCGCACGCCACAGGTTTACGTTAACGTAAAGGTCATAGCCAATCCGCCAAGAATAAAACAGGAACGCTACCCATGAGTTACCCCAGCCTGAACTTCGCCCTTGGCGAAACCATCGACATGCTGCGTGATCAGTTGCGATCCTTCGTCAGCGCAGAACTGTCCCCTCGCGCTGCACAGATCGACAAGGACAACCTGTTTCCGGCCGATATGTGGCGCAAATTCGGTGACATGGGTGTGCTGGGTATCACCGTCAGCGAGGAATACGGCGGTGCTGGCCTGGGCTATCTCGCTCATGTCGTGGCAATGGAAGAAATCAGTCGCGGCTCGGCCTCGGTCGCCCTCTCCTACGGCGCGCATTCGAACCTGTGCGTGAACCAGATCAATCGCAATGGTAATCCTGAGCAGAAGGCGCGTTACCTGCCGAAGCTGATCAGTGGCGAGCATGTCGGCGCACTGGCCATGAGTGAACCCAATGCAGGCTCGGACGTGGTGTCGATGAAGCTGCGTGCCGACAAACGCGGCGATCGCTATGTGCTCAACGGCAGCAAGACTTGGATCACCAATGGCCCGGACGCCAATACCTACGTGATCTACGCCAAGACAGACCTGGAAAAGGCCGCCCACGGTATCAGTGCGTTTATCGTCGAGCGCGACTGGAAGGGTTTCTCCCGCAGCAACAAGTTCGACAAGCTCGGCATGCGCGGCTCCAATACCTGCGAACTGTTTTTCGATGACGTCGAGGTGCCTGAAGAGAACCTGCTTGGCAAACTCGACGGCGGCGTCAGGGTCTTGATGAGCGGTCTGGATTACGAACGCGTCGTGCTGTCTGGCGGCCCCACCGGGATCATGCAAGCCTGCATGGATGTGGTGGTGCCCTACATCCATGATCGCAAGCAATTCGGCCAGAGCATCGGCGAATTCCAACTGATTCAAGGCAAGGTGGCTGACATGTACACCCAGCTCAACGCCAGCCGAGCCTACCTCTACGCCGTCGCGCAGGCGTGTGATCGCGGCGAGACTACCCGCAAGGATGCCGCCGGGGTGATTTTATACAGCGCCGAGCGCGCTACTCAGATGGCGCTGGACACCATTCAGATTCTGGGTGGCAACGGTTACATCAACGAATTCCCCGCAGGCCGCCTGCTGCGTGACGCCAAGCTTTACGAGATCGGTGCAGGCACCAGTGAGATACGCCGCATGCTGATCGGCCGCGAACTGTTCAACGAAACCCGTTGATACCGGAGTCCTCATGGCCATTTTGCATACCCGAATCAACCTGAGAGACCCGCAATACGCCCTCAATCATGCGGCGCTGCTGGAGCAGGTCCGCGAACTGCGCGCCTTGCTGGCGAAGGTTCAGCAAGGCGGTGGTCCAAAAGCCCAGGAACGACATACCTCTCGGGGCAAGCTGTTGCCCCGCGAGCGCATCAATCAGTTGCTGGACGTCGGCTCCCCGTTTCTGGAGATAGGCCAACTGGCTGCCCATGATGTCTATGGCGAAGACGTTCCTGCAGCGGGCGTGATCGCAGGGATCGGCCGCGTCGAAGGCGTCGAGTGCATGATCGTCGCCAACGATGCCACCGTGAAGGGTGGCTCGTACTACCCGCTGACGGTCAAAAAGCACCTCCGGGCCCAAGCCATCGCCCAACAGAATCGTCTGCCCTGCATTTACCTCGTGGACTCCGGCGGCGCCAACCTGCCGCGTCAGGACGAAGTCTTCCCGGACCGTGAGCACTTCGGCAGGATTTTCTTCAATCAGGCCAATATGAGCGCCCAGGGTATTGCGCAGATTGCCGTGGTCATGGGTTCCTGCACGGCAGGCGGTGCCTACGTACCGGCAATGGCGGACGAGGCGATCATGGTGCGCGAGCAGGCAACCATCTTTCTCGCAGGCCCTCCACTGGTGAAAGCCGCCACAGGCGAGGTGGTCAGCGCCGAAGACCTGGGCGGTGCCGACGTGCATTGCCGGACCTCGGGTGTGGCCGATCATTACGCTGACAGCGACGAGCACGCCCTGGCGCTAGCCCGGCGCTGCATTGCCAACCTGAACTGGCGCAAGCAAGGTCAATTGAACGTGATCGCGCCCATTGACTCGCTGTACGCCAGTGACGAGCTGTACGGCATCATCCCCACGGACACCAAGCAGCCTTTTGACGTACGCGAAGTCATCGCCCGGCTGGTGGACGGTTCGGTGTTCGATGAATTCAAGGCCCTGTTCGGCACCACGCTGGTCTGCGGTTTCGCTCATCTGAAAGGCTATCCGGTCGCGATCCTGGCCAATAACGGCATTCTGTTCGCCGAGGCGGCGCAGAAAGGTGCGCACTTTATCGAACTGGCCTGCCAGCGCGGCATTCCCCTGCTCTTCCTGCAGAACATCACCGGGTTCATGGTCGGCCAGAAGTACGAGGCAGGCGGTATCGCCAAGCACGGCGCCAAGCTGGTGACGGCAGTGGCCTGCGCCAAGGTGCCCAAGTTCACGGTGATCATTGGCGGCAGTTTCGGCGCGGGCAATTACGGCATGTGCGGGCGCGCCTATGACCCGCGCTTTCTGTGGATGTGGCCCAACGCCAGAATTGGCGTGATGGGTGGCGAGCAGGCTGCGGGCGTGCTGGTCCAGGTCAAGTGCGAACAGGCAGAACGCAGCGGTCAGGCATTCACTGCACAGCAGCAGGCCGAGCTGAAACAACCGATTCTCGACCAGTACGAGCATCAGGGCCATCCGTATTATTCCAGCGCTCGCCTGTGGGATGACGGTGTCATTGACCCTGCGCAAACCCGGGACATACTCGCGCTCGCCCTGTCCGTTTCGCTCAATGCTCCCATCGAACCCACCACGTTCGGCCTGTTCCGAATGTAAGCCGGGAAATGACCATGACTGCCTTCGCGACAATAGAACTGATCGACGACCCACGCGGATTCGCCACGTTGTGGCTCAATCGCGCCGACAAGAACAACGCGTTCAATGCCCAGATGATCCGAGAACTGATTTTGGCGCTGGACAAGGTACAAGGCAATCCGGCGTTACGCTTTCTGCTGGTGCGCGGCAGAGGCAAGCACTTCAGCGCGGGTGCAGACCTTGCCTGGATGCAACAGGCTGCCGATCTGGACTACAACACCAATCTGGACGATGCGCGCGAACTGGCCGAGCTGATGTACAACCTTGCCAAACTGAAAATCCCCACACTGGCCGTAGTGCAAGGCGCCGCCTTTGGCGGTGCGCTGGGCCTGATCAGTTGCTGCGACATGGCAATCGCGGCTGAAGACGCGCAGTTCTGCCTGTCAGAGGTGCGTATTGGTCTGGCTCCTGCGGTTATCAGCCCGTTTGTGGTTCAGGCCATTGGCGAACGTGCCGCACGGCGGTACGCGCTAACGGCGGAGCGCTTCAGTGCCCAGCGCGCAGAGCAGATCGGTCTGATTGCCGAGCATTGCCCGCTTTCGCAGCTTGAAAGCCAGACGGACCACTGGATCGACAACCTGCTGTTGAACAGCCCGCAAGCCATGCGCGCCAGCAAGGACCTGTTGCGTGAAGTGGGTAATGGCGAGCTGACCCCTGCCCTGCGCCGTTACTGTGAAAGCGCCATCGCCCGCATTCGAACCAGCCCCGAGGGCCAGGAAGGCCTGCGCGCGTTTCTGGGCAAGCGCTCGCCCAGTTGGCAAGTTCAACCTCGACAAGGCGCTGCCCACGAACAGGACTCGCAGTCATGAGCATCACCGAACTGAACACGCTACTGGTCGCCAACCGGGGCGAAATCGCCTGCCGCATCATGCGCACTGCAAAAAAAATGGGCCTGACCACGGTCGCCGTGCACAGCGCAATTGATCGACAGGCACGCCACAGCCGCGAAGCGGACAGGTGTGTCGATCTGGGCGGCAGCAAGGCCGCTGAAAGCTATCTGGTGATCGACAAACTGATCGAGGCGGCCAAGGCCAGCGGTGCACAGGCGATTCATCCCGGCTACGGTTTCCTCTCGGAAAATGCCGGTTTCGCTCGCGCCATTGAAGCCGCCGGCCTGATTTTCCTTGGCCCGCCCGCCTCGGCCATCGACGCGATGGGCAGCAAATCGGCGGCCAAAACGCTGATGGAAGACGCCGGTGTACCTCTGGTGCCGGGCTATCACGGCGCGGCGCAGGATGTAGAAACCTTCCGTGCAGCAGCCGAACGCATCGGCTACCCAGTCCTGCTCAAGGCCACGGCCGGAGGGGGCGGTAAAGGTATGAAGGTGGTCGAGCAGGACAGTGAGCTGGCCGAAGCCCTGGCGTCGGCTCAGCGTGAGGCCCTGTCCTCGTTTGGCGACTCGCGCATGCTGGTCGAAAAGTATGTGCTCCAGCCTCGCCATGTGGAGATTCAGGTGTTTGCCGATCAGCACGACCACTGCCTGTACCTCAACGAGCGCGACTGCTCGATTCAGCGTCGCCACCAGAAAGTCGTTGAAGAGGCACCCGCCCCCGGTCTTTCTCCAGCACTGCGACGGGCGATGGGGGAAGCTGCGGTCAAGGCGGCGCAAGCCATCGGGTATGTCGGCGCAGGCACGGTAGAGTTTTTGCTGGACGCACGCGGCGAGTTCTTCTTCATGGAAATGAACACCCGCCTGCAGGTCGAACATCCGGTCACCGAGTACATCACCGGGCTCGACCTGGTGGAATGGCAGATTCGCGTGGCCCGTGGCGAACCGCTGCCCATCACACAAGAACAGGTCCCGCTGATCGGTCATGCCATTGAAGTAAGGCTGTATGCCGAAGACCCGGCCAATGATTTTCTGCCCGCCACCGGCAGGCTTGAGCTGTATCGGGAGTCCACTGCGGGTCACGGAAGACGCGTTGACAGCGGCGTGGCTGAAGGCGACAGCATTTCGCCGTTCTATGACCCGATGCTGGGCAAGTTGATCGCCTGGGGCGAAAATCGTGAAGAGGCGCGCTTGCGTTTATTGGGCATGCTGGATGAGTTCGCCGTCGGAGGCGTCAAGACTAACCTGGCCTTCCTGCGCCGCATCATCGCCCACCCCGCTTTTGCCGCTGCAGAGCTGGACACCGGCTTCATCCCCCGCTATCAGGCGCAATTGCTGCCAGAGCCACAACCGTTGACCGACGACTTCTGGCAGGCCGCTGCCGAGGCCTTCCGCCAGAGCGAACCTAGGCGAATTCGCGAGGACGATCTCCATTCACCCTGGAGTTCAAACACAGGCTTTCGTGCCGGCCTGCCCGCCGAAATCGACTTGTGCCTTAAGTGCAACGGCGACGGGGATGGCAAACGGATTCGTTTGCGACACGACAGCGCCTCACCGTTTGGGTGGAGCGCCGACACGCTGAGTATCGAGACTGACAACGTGAGGCGTCAGCATGTGGCCATTCGTCGGGGTGCAAGCCTGTACCTGAAATGGCACGGTGAGCTGTACACCATCACCCAGCCCGATCCAGTCACCCAAGTGGAATCGAGCCAACACGTGCATGGCGGTCTGGTTGCGCCCATGAACGGGAGCATCGTGCGGGTGCTGGTGGAATCAGGCCAACAGGTCGAGACGGGAACATTGCTGGTGGTGCTGGAGGCCATGAAAATGGAACACAGCGTCCGTGCCGCCAGCGCTGGTGTGGTAACAGCCCTGCATTGTCGCGAGGGCGATATGGTCAGCGAAGGCGCCGTACTGGTGACGCTGGACCCGCAGACGCTCAGCGAGCCGGTTGCCAATCACCCCCACAGGCCGTGAGGCTCGACTGACCCCGGCGGCCACGATCATCAACCGATCGTGGCCGCTCAGGCCCAGTCATCACGTGGGCCACTGTACGGCAGGCAAGGGAAGCGTTATCGGCTCATCATGCTCACGGCCTGCTGGGTGGCATCCGTGGTCCGGGTCGCCAGCTTGCGCACTTCATCAGCCACGACGGCAAACCCTCTCCCCGCCTCACCGGCGCGGGCGGCTTCGATGGCGGCGTTCAACGCCAGCAAGTTGGTCTGGCTCGCAATACTCTGGATGGTGCTCACGATGTGTGAAAGCTGGGCCAGGTTCTCCTCAAGGTTGCGCTGGTGCTGGGACTCGGTTTCACGAAGCGACTCCTGCTCATGCAAGAGATGCACGTCGACCAAAGCACCTACCACGCGCACGGGAGCGCCGCCAGCATCACGCCGCGTCTGCCCCCGAGCCCTGAACCAGCGGTACTCTCCGCTCTTCATCTTCAGCCGGTACTCAATGTCGAAGGGCGTCTTGCCACTGCGATCATTAAGGTGGGCACCAAACGCATTGAGGCTTCGCTCCTTGTCGTCGGGATGCAGCCTGGAGGCCCAACTGTCCAGAACGTCAGGAAACTCTTCAACCGTCTCAAAACCCAGCAGCCTTCTGAACTGCGGCGACCACCAGAAGGGGTTGCGCGGATTGACCGGGTCGCCCGCGATCACCTCCATGTCCCACAAGCCGTCGGAGAGCATTTCACGCGCCAGTTCGAAGCGCGTGATGATGACGTCGTGGGCGCGGTCACGTTCGAGCTCGTCCTGGATGTCTCGTAGCGAGCCGGCTACACGTATGGGAACGCCACGGTCGTCGCGCAGTGTTTCGCCCTGGGCGTAAAACCAGCGGTAGGTGCCATTCTTCATGGCCAAGCGGTTCTTGATTTTATAGGGCGTACGCCCCGTCTTGTCGTTCAAATGCCGGGCAAAGGCATCCAGCGTGGCTTGCTTGTCTTCGGGATGAAGTCTGTCGGCCCAGCTCGCCAGCACGTTGGGGAAATCGCGCTCGTCGTTGAAACCCAACAGGTTGCGCAGTTGTTGGGACCACCAGAACCGATTCTTCGGGTTCACAGGATCGCCCGCCACCACCTCCATGTCCCACAGCCCTTCACTGGACGCGAGATTCACCAGGTCGAACCGGGTTTCATAAGCAGCGGCGCTGGACGCGGCCTCTCCCAGCATAAGACGAGCCTGCTCAAGCTCCGTCTCCAGCACCTGGATACGAGATTGCGTGTGCATCTGGGTGGTTTCAAGGTGACGCCAGGCCTCGGTCACGCCTGCGGCTTCGGCACAGCCCGCCACATTGGGCTTGCTGCCGTTCACGACGGCTGAAATCAGCTGTTTCAGCGCAACACGGTCGCGGCGCCAGAAAGGAAAATAGGACATTGATCACTCACTTGGTAGACGTTACGTGCCTCCTCCCTGGCTCATCGCAACTGAATCGTCAGCAATCACGAAAACTGAAGTGATAACCGTACAACTTTGTACAATTTTTCTGGCCGCACGCCCTGTTCCAACCATTGGCCCGCATGAGCATCCTTTGATGACGCGACATTTCGCGGGGCGATGGCCCTGCAGCAACGTGCCAGATGCATCAAACACCAGAAACAAAAACGCCCCGAACACGTCAGGGCGTTTTCTGCAAAAGGAAGAGGCTCAGTAGTAGGCGTTTTCTTTTTGGGTGTGGTCGGTCACATCACGCACACCGGACAACTCTGGAATACGCTCCAGCAAGGTGCGCTCGATGCCTTCCTTCAAGGTGACATCGGCCTGGCCACAGCCTTGGCAACCACCACCGAACTGCAGCACGGCGATGTTCTGCGTATCTTCCTCTACTACGTCGATCAACGTGACCTGGCCGCCGTGGCTGGCCAGACCCGGGTTGATCTCGGTTTGCAGGTAGTAGTTGATACGCTCGTTGATCGGGCTGTCGGCATTGACCATCGGCACTTTGGCGTTAGGCGCCTTGATGGTCAGCTGGCCGCCCATGCGGTCAGTGGCGTAATCGACGACGGCGTCGTCCAGAAAGGCCTCGCTGAAACCGTCGATCCAGGCCGTGAAGCTTTTAAGGCCAATGGCCTTGTCTTCCGGCTTCTCTTCGCCCGGCTTGCAATAGGCGATGCAGGTTTCGGCGTACTGAGTGCCAGGCTGGGTAATAAACACGCGGATGCCGATGCCTGGAGTGTTCTGCTTTTCCAGCAGATCGGCCAGGTAATCGTGGGCAGCATCGGTAATAGTGATAGCGGTCATGAAAATTCCTCGCAGACGTGCCAGCAGTTTACGCCAATCGAGAGCGCCACACAAAGTCCTAGTATTTTTGTCGGAAAAGAGCCAGTCGGGAAAGAGCGTCCCGGAAAAGCGCTCATCAGGAAAGCGCCCTGGCAGGCTGCACGGCGCGACGCGCATCCAGCCAGTCCTTGAGCCGACGATAAAGCCCTTTCTCGATCCACTCATAGCTGAGCCATGCACCCATCGCGATGACCGGTACGCAGAAGGCAAAGACCACGTACGGGCTCAAACCGTAGCGCTGAGCCATCAGCAGGCCGCCGTACAGCACCAGCACATGCAGCAGGTAGACCGAATACGAGCAGTCCCCAAGCACCTTGAGCAGACGACTGCCGCGGAAATACGGCTCCAGCGAAATGCAGGACAACACGATCAACGCGCTGGGCAGGCCCCAGTTCAACAGACGCTCTTCATTGGTCAGGTGATTGATCGCATACAGGCCCATCGCGATGCCGGCGAGGGGCAGCCATAACGCCTCCTTGATCCAGCCACGGCGGTACAGAATACCGATGCCGATGCCCAGCAGGAATTCGTAAATGATGTCATTGCCATAGAAGCGGCTGATCAAACCCGCACGTGCCAGCACCTCGCTGACGCCAAACAACGCTGCTGCAATGATCAGTGGACGGTGGCGCTGCTTGAACAGGAACACCATAGAAAACAGCAGGTAGAAAAACATTTCGTAATTCAAGGTCCAGCCCACGTTCAACGTGGGGTACAGCCCGTAGCCGCCCGGATTTTCCGAAGGGATGAAAACCAGCGACAGCAGGAAGTTCTGCCAGCCGATGACCTGGTGCGGCAGCATCGGTGCCGCCGCCAGCAATAGCAGTGCCATTGCTGCGGTGTACAGCCAGTAGGCGGGCACGATGCGAATCAGACGGTGCAGGATAAAACGCCCGGCGGGCATGTCGCTTTTTTGAGTCGAAAGGAAAATCACCAGCCCGCTGATGACGAAAAAGATATCGACGCCAACCGCGCCTTTGGAGACAAAGAATTCGCCAATGGGACCACTGGCCTTGAAGTCGTAAAAAATCTGCATGAAGTGATGACACACCACGACCCACGCCGCGAATGCCCGTAGGGCCTGTACCGAAATCAACATCCAAAAAACCTCTACTGCCTGACTTTTCAGCCATGAATCAAACGTTGGGTAACGCCGCTTGTTTCATGACGCGCCCCTGTGGGACCGCTTTTTTGAAAAAAAGATCGTAGAAAACGTGATTCGTTCAGGTTTGCAGAGATGGCCGCAAGCCATGTATTACGTGGCTTGCGGCTAAAAAAGGCCGGCTTAGAGGTTCTCGTAGCGATTCATGTCGAGCACTGCGGCTTCACGCGGGTCGGTTTCCTGAAGATAACGGTTCAGGTCGTGAAAGTACGTCCAGAACAGGGGGTGAGTCCGTCGAACCCCCCAGCGTTGGACGATCTGTTCGAAGCTTGCCTGATCCTTGCTCTGCTGCATCGCCTCCACGAACGCCGGAACTTCGACAGCCGGCACGTTGAACATGAAATTGGGGTAGCTGCTGAGTACGCCGGGGTAAATACTCAGGGAGTCCAGGCCCGGAATATAGCGATACGACTCACCCAGCAGGAACGCCACGTTGGTGTGCGCACGGTTGCGCAGCATGCTGTACATCACCCGCTTGCCGGTGCTGTCCTGAATGCGCAGCATCGTCGCTTCGGGCAATTGATCGATGACCTTCAGGCCAGCGGCAGGCCGCGAGGTCAGGTGGCTCAGTGCCTGTTCGGCCTGAGCGAATTCGCTGCCTATACCCGGACGCGAGCAATACGCGCCGTTACAACGATTGATCGGATCGGGTGAGGCGTTGAAAGCGGTCGACCGATTGATCAGTTTGTTGGCGAAATCGCGCACTGGACTGTTCTTGTCCAGGCCTATCCCGGTGGGGGTATCGTCGTCGATGCTCTGATAATCCAGCCACATCTTGACCTTGCCGCTGTCTTGATAGAGGTCGCTGAGCAGCCCCTCACGCAGATCGGCAGGCATCAGACGCATGAAATTGATCTCGGCGCCGTTGCGGATCAGGTCGAAATAAAGCCGCGTCTGAGCCTGATGGGAGACGTTGCCATAGACGTCGAAGTTGACCGCCAACTGATAGTAGGTGCGCTCCAGCAGCGGGTAATCGAACAGCCACATCGAATGTGGCACATCGCCGATCAGCCCTTTGGTGACCGACGCGCTGTCGAAATGACGGAAAACGGTGAGCAACGCATTGTCATTACCCGCCCACAGATCGCTCCAGCCCGGCGGCGGTTTTTTCGCGTAGGTATCGCGGCGCAGGTCTTCATAAGCGTTACGGCGATCACGGAATGACAACCACAGGCTCAAGACACTGCCGACGCTGTCGTTCTGCCCCGGCATGGCCAGCAACGGTGTCGCCTCTCCTCGGTACACTGCATCGGTCACGTAACGGTCGTGAGCGGGGTCCTGAAACATCACCCAGAACTGGTCGCGAATCACGTCGGTTGCGATCTGCCCCCGGCACACCGGACCACGAATGAACGTGCGCACGAAGTACTCGGCGTTATCGAGCATGAACTCATAACGGGCAGCCGCAGGGATGGCCTCGAACGTCAGAAAGGGATTGCTGCGGTGCCCCGGACCGTAGCCCGGCAGCGCGTTGACCTTCCAGTCGTTGGCGTAAAACAGCTGTTTCACCCGCGCCATCTTCTGCGGACTCAATGCATACGTGATGTGGGTCTTATGAACAATCACGCCTTGCACGGGCACCAGCCGGTAGTAGAAATCGCTGCCAGGGTCGTCGTTCGGCAGGCGCGTGGCGATCAGGTCCACAGCTTTGCCCGTTGGCGTGCGTGAACGCACCCATTGGTAGAAGTGCCCCGCCTCGCCGTCCTGAAAGTAGATGTGCGCCAGAAACAGATGCTCGAACAGCCAGCGACCGACCAGTGCCTGATTGGCACCCGGTTGATTGAGCAGGTTTTCCCAAGCCAGAATCTGGCTCGCCTCGGTGACGGTTGGCGTGATGGCATGCGGCTCCACCGGAGCGCCTGCCGCCAGCCAGCGTTGCAGGGTCTGGTATTCAGCGCCAGTCAGTCCTGCCACTGCCAGCGGCATGCCCTGTTGGGCATGCGCCGCCGCATAGGCATCGAACTCACCAGGTGCCGGGCAAACATTTTCACGGTTGATACCCAGCGCGATGGAATCGGGGATCTTGCTGTTGTCGGGCAACGGCGCACTGCGTCCCAATTCCAGCATGCGCGCCATGAGGGCAGCCTGACTGCCCTGCGCATCGAGCACCGAATAAAAGCCTTTGCCGCGCCATGCTTCGGTATCCCGTGCGTCATAGAACAAACGCGTGGGCGCCACCGCCTGGGTGCGGTCGCCCTGATAGACCGGCACCTTGTTCGCGCCACGGCTGACGCCCTCACCGCTGCCCAGATTCAACTGGCATGGCGCGTCGTTGCAGGCATGGCAGGCCACACACTTCTCGGTGAGGATAGGTTCAACATCACGCACATAGGAAACGGCGGGCAACGACTCCGGTGGGGGCGTCTGGGCCTGAAGGGCGCAGCTGGATACGAGCAGGAGGATGCCTGCCAACAAGCGGTACGGCATAGCACCTGAGCCTTGATAGTAAAATGGCGCAATTCTACAAGGGTGTACCTGCCACCAACATGAACGATTTTCATGCAAAACCACGATCAACACTAAATCCGTTCCGGTTTGCTATTATCCCGTTCTTTACGTATCGACCTTCTCAAGGTAGCCCTCATGTCTGACCGCAGCGCCCGCCATCAAGCCTTTCTCAACGCTCTGAAACAGAGGATCCTGATCCTTGATGGCGGCATGGGCACCATGATCCAGAGCTACAGGCTTGAAGAGCAGGACTATCGCGGCAAGCGTTTCGCCGATTGGCCCAGCGACGTCAAAGGCAACAACGACCTGTTGATCCTGACCCGCCCCGACGTCATCGGCGCCATCGAGAAGGAATACCTGGATGCCGGGGCCGACATCCTTGAGACCAACACCTTCAACGCCACTCAGGTTTCTCAGGCCGACTATGGCATGGAATCCATCGTCTATGAGCTGAACGTCGAAGGCGCTCGCCTGGCGCGCAAAGTGGCGGATGCGAAGACTCTGGAAACCCCGGACAAGCCGCGCTTCGTGGCCGGGGTCCTCGGCCCGACCAGCCGCACCTGTTCGCTGTCGCCCGACGTCAACAACCCCGGATATCGCAACGTCACCTTCGACGAACTGGTGGAAAACTACACCGAAGCCACCCGCGGCCTGATCGAGGGCGGCGCAGACCTGATCCTGATCGAAACCATTTTCGATACCCTCAACGCCAAAGCCGCGATTTTCGCCGTGCAAGGTGTGTTCGAAGAAGTGGGCTTCGAACTGCCGATCATGATTTCCGGCACCATCACCGATGCGTCCGGCCGCACCCTGTCCGGACAGACCACCGAGGCGTTCTGGAACTCTATCAGCCACGCCAAGCCAATCTCGGTGGGTCTGAACTGCGCATTGGGTGCCAGCGAACTGCGTCCTTATCTGCAGGAACTGGCCAACAAGGCCAACACCCATGTGTCCGCACACCCGAACGCCGGCCTGCCCAATGCCTTCGGCGAATACGACGAGCTGCCGAGCCAGACCGCGAAAATCATCGAGGAATTCGCCGAAAGCGGTTTTCTGAACATCGTCGGCGGCTGCTGCGGCACGACGCCTGCTCATATCAAGGCCATCGCCCAGGCGGTTTCCGGTTATGCGCCGCGCCAGATTCCGGACATTCCCAAAGCCTGTCGCCTGTCAGGCCTTGAGCCTTTCACCATTGATCGCCAGTCGTTGTTCGTCAACGTCGGCGAGCGCACCAACATCACCGGCTCAGCCCGCTTCGCCCGCCTGATTCGTGAAGACAACTACACCGAAGCGCTTGAAGTCGCCTTGCAGCAGGTCGAGGCCGGTGCCCAGGTGATCGACATCAACATGGACGAAGGGATGCTGGATTCGAAGAAGGCGATGGTGACCTTCCTCAACCTGATAGCAGGCGAGCCGGATATCTCTCGCGTGCCGATCATGATCGACTCCTCCAAATGGGAAGTGATAGAGGCGGGCCTCAAATGCATTCAGGGCAAGGGCATCGTCAACTCCATCAGCATGAAGGAAGGCGTCGAGCAGTTCATTCATCACGCCAGGCTGTGCAAACGTTACGGCGCTGCCGTGGTGGTCATGGCCTTCGATGAACAGGGCCAGGCCGACACCGAGGCGCGCAAGAAGGAAATCTGCAAACGCTCCTACGACATTCTGGTCAACGAAGTGGGCTTTCCGCCTGAAGACATCATCTTCGACCCCAACATCTTCGCCATTGCCACCGGCATCGAAGAGCACAACAACTACGCGGTCGACTTCATCAACGCCTGTGCCTACATCCGCGACGAGCTGCCCTATGCACTGACGTCGGGTGGAGTGTCCAACGTGTCGTTCTCTTTCCGGGGCAACAACCCGGTGCGCGAGGCGATTCACTCGGTGTTCCTCCTGCATGCGATCCGCAACGGCCTCAGCATGGGTATCGTCAACGCCGGGCAGCTGGAAATCTACGACCAGATCCCGGCAGAGCTGCGCGACTGCGTGGAAGACGTGGTACTCAACCGCACAGCCGACGGCACCGACGCGTTGCTGGCGATTGCCGACAAATTCAAGGGCGATGGCAGCGTCAAGGAAGCGGAAACCGAAGAGTGGCGTAACTGGCCGGTCAATCAGCGCCTGGAACATGCTCTGGTTAAAGGCATCACCACGCATATCGTGGAAGACACCGAGGAGTCTCGCCAGTCGTTCAACCGTCCTATCGAGGTGATCGAAGGCCCGCTGATGTCGGGCATGAACGTGGTCGGCGATCTGTTCGGCTCTGGCAAGATGTTCCTCCCGCAGGTGGTCAAATCCGCCCGCGTGATGAAACAGGCCGTGGCGCACCTGATCCCGTTCATCGAGCTGGAAAAAGGTGACAAGCCGGAAGCCAAGGGCAAGATCCTGATGGCCACGGTCAAGGGTGACGTGCATGACATCGGCAAGAACATCGTTGGCGTGGTGCTGGGTTGCAACGGCTACGACATCGTCGACCTGGGTGTGATGGTCCCCGCAGAGAAAATCCTGCAGGTGGCCCGCGAAGAAAAGTGCGACATCATTGGTTTGTCCGGGCTGATCACCCCGTCGCTTGACGAAATGGTCCATGTCGCCCGGGAAATGCAGCGTCAGGACTTCCACTTGCCGCTGATGATCGGCGGCGCGACCACCTCCAAGGCGCACACTGCTGTCAAGATCGAACCCAAGTACAGCAACGATGCGGTGATCTACGTCACCGACGCCTCCCGTGCCGTGGGCGTTGCCACTCAGTTGCTGTCCAAGGAGCTCAAGCCTGCGTTCATCGAGAAGACGCGCCTGGAATACATCGAAGTGCGCGAGCGCACCTCGGCCCGCAGCTCGCGCACAGAGCGCCTGAGCTACGGTGCCGCGGTGGCGAAGAAGCCACAGTTCGACTGGGAAAATTACACCCCTGCCCAGCCGACGTTTACCGGCACTCGCGTGCTGAACGACATCGACCTGAACGTACTGGCCGACTATATCGACTGGACGCCGTTCTTCATCTCCTGGGACCTGGCGGGCAAATACCCGCGCATTCTGACCGACGAGGTCGTGGGCGAGGCCGCCACCGCGCTGTTCGCCGATGCCCAGCAGATGCTGCGCAAGCTGATCGACGAAAAGCTCATCAGCGCTCGCGCCGTGTTCGGCTTCTGGCCCGCCAATCAGGTCGATCACGACGACCTGGAAGTCTATGGCGACGACGGCAAGCCGCTGGCAAAGCTGCATCACCTGCGCCAGCAGACCATCAAGCCCGACGGCAAGCCGAACTTCTCGCTGGCGGACTTCGTCGCACCCAAGAGCAGCGGCCTGACCGACTACATCGGAGGCTTCATCACCACTGCCGGCATCGGTGCCGAAGAAGTGGCCAAGGCTTACCAGGACAACGGCGACGACTACAACTCGATCATGGTCAAGGCCTTGGCCGACCGCCTTGCCGAGGCTTGCGCCGAATGGCTGCACCAGCAGGTACGCAAGGATTACTGGGGCTATGCAAAGGACGAGGCGCTGGACAACGAGGCGCTCATTAAAGAGCAGTACATGGGCATCCGCCCTGCTCCGGGGTATCCGGCCTGCCCGGACCACACCGAAAAAGGCACCCTGTTCACCCTGCTAGACCCGTTGCCTGAAGGTACGCCTGAACATACACCAGGCCGCAGCGGCGTGTTCCTGACCGAGCACTACGCCATGTTCCCTGCGGCGGCCGTCAGCGGCTGGTACTTTGCCCACCCGCAGGCGCAGTACTTCGCGGTCGGCAAGATCGACAAGGATCAGATCGAGAGCTACACCGCTCGTAAAGGCCAGGACTTGAGCGTGACCGAGCGCTGGCTGGCCCCGAACCTGGGCTACGACGAGTAACCGCGCAACGTCAGAGCGTCGCCGGGCAATCCGGCGACGAATTGCTTTATCTGGCGTTGGGCTGACCGGTCGGCAGCATGTTTTTCAGGGAAAACGGCGAGTCTTCGCCTGACGCGTTCACGTTGAACGCCTGAACGTCGAGCCGGTAGCCTTCGCCGCGAGTGGCCTCCAGAAACCGTTTAGCATCCTCTCGCTCAACCAGATGCAGCACTTCAACGGTTCTGGCCCCCGTCTGCATGCGGGTTTGCCGATGCGCCGTGTCGTAGCGATGCAGCAGGATGATCGCCCAGCCACCCAGCGTGAAATGGCCAGTGGCAACCACACTAAGACGCCCTTCCAGTTGCGCCTGAAGCGACATTGATGTGCCATTAATGGCGCTGAAGAGCATATCCCGGCCCGGCTGGCCACCCCGCTCCCGCAACGCATCCATAGCCCCAAAGGCCATTTGCTCATTGGCGGACCAGATCAGGCGAATATCGGGATAACGGTTGAACAGCACGCGCGCCTGCTCCAGCGCGCGATGTCGCTGCCAGCCTCCCAACACAATCTGCCGTAAATGGACTTCGGGGTGCTCAGAGAGCGCACGGCGCAAGCCTTGCTCACGGTACAGAGAAACCGGCGTGGTACTGGTGCCGGAAAAAGCCAGCATCTCGATCACTTCACCCGGCGCAGGGTGCGGATACAGGCTGATCAGGCGTTTGGCCGTCAGGTAACCGCCCTCTTCATCGTTACCGACCAGGCTGCCGATGAAGTCCGGATAACGCGTGGGAAGATCACCCAGAATGCGTACCTGATCCGCTGTCAGGGTGTTATTGACGGCAAACAGTTTTACGCGACTGCCCAACGACAACCTGAGAATCTCAGGCGCGACGTTGAGCTCGTTTGAGAACACGAGATAGTCGGGACGCGAACTGCCTTGCAACGTTTCGCGCGCCATCGCCAGCAATTTGCGGGTGTCCCGATCGGAATACAGCACGGTCAATGTCATGCCCGTCGTGCGAGCCGCCGACTGCATGACACGGACATAGCTGCGCCAATAGCCGTCGCTTTCCGTGCCGGGGCTGATAAATACGACCGTCGCTGCCCACGCCGAACTCGCCCACATGCAGCCCAGCAGGACTGCCAGACGGACCACTGACACCTTCATATATCCAGACCTTGAGCAACAGAATGATTGCGCTATGGCAGATCTATCGGCTGCAACTGCAGGGTGCTGGAGGGCGCGCAGACAATTCTTTGTGCGCCACCTATCTTCCGCTGATCCAGAACACAGCCGCACCGACAGCCAACAGGATAATGAAAAGAATCGCCCAGGCATCAACGGAGCTGTCGGGTTTAGTCGTTTTAGGGTGCTTACTCATCGCATCGCCTCTTGTCGGTCTTATGGGTGATTGCACATGAAAAGACTGAAGCAGGATCTTCAGGCATCGGTCAGAAACCAGTTAAGCCGATACTTGCCCACACAGCAAGCAGGGTCTTGCCTGGCGTGCCTCATTGCTTATCGCTTTTAGTGATTTGCATATATATAAACATCACTTTTATCGATATCCGCGAACTGCTATCTTCGCCTCCGCTCCGTAGGGAGTGCGCGACCGTGCGCGCAGAATTGATCAGATGAAGCAATGCCCATTAGAGGCACGGCTTCATTACGAAGCCTGAGAACAGGACCTATATGTACGTATACGACGATTACGATCAGAGGATCATCGAGGACCGCGTCAAGCAGTTCCGGGATCAGACCCGACGCTACCTGGCCGGGGAACTGAGCGAGGAAGAGTTTCGACCGTTGCGCCTGCAAAACGGTTTGTATGTCCAGCGTTTCGCACCGATGCTGCGTGTGGCCGTTCCTTATGGCCAACTGACGTCGCGCCAGGCCCGCATGATGGCGAAGATTGCCCGCGATTTCGACAAGGGTTACGCCCACATCAGCACCCGCCAGAACGTGCAGTTCAACTGGCCTGCCCTGGAAGACGTACCGGACATTCTGGCTGAACTGGCCACCGTGCAGATGCACGCCATCCAGACCAGCGGCAATTGCCTGCGCAACGTGACCACCGATCAGTTTGCCGGCGTTGCCGCAGATGAGCTGGTCGATCCTCGTCCGTGGTGCGAAATCGTGCGTCAGTGGACGACCTTCCATCCAGAATTCGCCTACCTGCCGCGCAAGTTCAAGATTGCGATCAATGGTTCAAGCGGCGACCGCGCAGCCATCGAAGTGCATGACATCGGCCTTGAGCCGCTGCGCAACGAAGCCGGCGAGTTGGGTTTTCGCGTGTTGGTCGGCGGTGGACTCGGCCGTACGCCGGTCGTCGGCGCCTTCATCAATGAATTCCTGCCGTGGCAGGACCTGTTGAGTTATCTGGACGCCATCCTGCGTGTGTACAACCGCTATGGCCGTCGTGACAACAAGTACAAGGCGCGGATCAAAATCCTGGTCAAGGCGCTGACCCCTGAAGTGTTCGCCGAGAAAGTCGAAGCGGAAATGACTCACCTGCGCGGCGGCCAGACCACACTGACCGAAGCCGAGGTTGAGCGCGTTTCGAAGCATTTCATCGACCCGCAATACAAGGCTCTGGCCGATCAGCACGCCGAATTGGCCGCGCTGGATGGCCAGCACCCAGGCTTCGCTCGCTGGCGTCAACGCAACGTGTTCGCGCACAAGAAGCCTGGCTATGTGGCCGTCACCCTGTCGCTCAAACCGACCGGCGTTGCACCGGGTGATGTGACCGACAAACAGTTGGACGCCATCGCCGATCTGGCCGATCGCTACAGCTTTGGCGAACTGCGTACCTCCCACGAGCAGAACATCATTCTGGCGGACGTCGAGCAGACCGAACTGTTCACGTTGTGGAACGAGCTGCGTGAAAACGGCTTCGCGACACCGAACATCGGCTTGCTGACCGACATCATCTGCTGCCCGGGCGGCGACTTCTGCTCGCTGGCCAACGCCAAGTCGATCCCGATTGCAGAATCGATCCAGCGTCGCTTCGATGATCTGGACTACCTGTTCGACATCGGCGAACTGGACCTGAACATTTCCGGCTGCATGAACGCCTGTGGCCACCACCATGTTGGCCATATCGGCATTCTGGGCGTGGACAAGAAAGGCGAAGAGTTTTATCAGGTTTCGCTGGGGGGCAGCGCCAGCCGCGACGCCAGCCTGGGCAAGATCCTCGGCCCGTCGTTCGCTCAGGACGCCATGCCCGATGTGATCGAGAAGCTGATCGACGTCTACGTCGAGAAACGCAACGAAGACGAGCGCTTCATCGACACTTATCAGCGAATTGGCATTGACCCTTTCAAGGAGCGCGTCTATGCAGCGAATCATTAAGAACAACGAAGTCATCGACGAAACCTGGCACCTGCTGCCCAAGGATACGACCTTCGACAGCCTGTCCAACTGCGATGACCTGATTGTGCCGTTGGTGCTGTGGCGCGAGCACGGTCACGCCCTCAAGGCTCGCGACGGCGGATTGGGTGTATGGCTGGACAGCGACGAAGAAGCCGAAGAAATCGGTGACGACGTCGATCAGTTTCAGGTCATTGCCCTGAATTTCCCGGCGTTTACCGATGGGCGCAACTTTTCCAACGCCCGCCTGCTGCGCGACCGTTACGGCTACAAGGGCGAGCTGCGCGCCATTGGCGATGTGCTCCGTGACCAGTTGTTCTACATGCGCCGCTGCGGCTTCGATGCGTTTGCGGTACGTGCCGACAAAGACCCGTACGAAGCGCTGGAGGGCCTGAAGGATTTCTCAGTGACTTATCAGGCCGCCACCGACGAGCCGCTGCCCCTGTTCCGTCGCCGCTGATTACGCTGATCCGGTGATACCAAAAAGCCCGGGCCTTCATTGAAGGTCCGGGCTTTTCATTTGCAGAACCGGGCTGTTATCAGAACCGCTGCTGCGTCAATCGCCCCCACCACTTGGCCATCAAGCTGTCTGCCGATGCCGCCGCCGCCATACCCATGCGTTCCTGCAGGCTCTTGCGCTGCACGTAATGCAGGTGGAAAACGTCCGCTTCCTTGGCGCGTTCGGCCAGGTACTCGTCACTGGTCTTAAGTTCATCGACCAGTTGCTTGTCCAGCGCAGCCATGCCCAGCCAGACCTCACCGGTCGCCACTTCATCAATGGACAGTTGCGGACGATAGCTGGCAACGAAGTTCTTGAACAGGTCGTGAGTGATGTCCAGATCCTGCTGAAACTTCTCCCGGCCCTTCTCGGTGTTTTCGCCAAACACGGTCAGCGTGCGCTTGTACTCACCCGCCGTCAGCACTTCGAAATCGATGTCGTGCTTCTTCAGCAGACGGTTCACGTTGGGCAACTGCGCAACGACGCCGATGGACCCCAGAATCGCGAACGGTGCGCTGATGATCTTGTTGCCAATACACGCCATCATGTAGCCGCCGCTGGCCGCAACCTTGTCGATGCAGATGGTCAGCGGAATACCCGCCTGCCGGATGCGCGCCAATTGCGAAGAGGCCAGGCCGTAGCTATGAACCATACCCCCACCGCTTTCAAGGCGCAGCACCACTTCATCCTTGTCGGTGGCCAGGGTCAGCAAGGCCGTAATTTCGTGACGCATGCTTTCGTTCGCAGAGGCCTTGATGTCACCGTCGAAGTCCAGCACATAGACGCGGGCTTTTGCCTCGGCCTGTTGCTTGTTCTTCTTTTCTTTTTTCAGGGTTTTGGCCTGCTCCTTGCGCAACGCTTTGAGGCTCTCCTTGCCCAGCAGGGATTGCTCAAGGCGCTCGCGAAGCCCTTTGTAGAAATCATTGAGCCGGGTGACCTGAAGTTGCCCGGCCGTTTTGCGACGTCCCTTGCCCCGCATTGACGCGATGGCAACCAGCACCACCACGATGGCAATCACCAGCGTGACGGTCTTGGCCAGAAAACTGGCGTAATCGACAACGAACTCCACGGATATTCCTCACTTGCATTGCGCCCTTACCAATCAAGGGCCGCGATGTCGCCAGCATACCGACGCACACTTGCGATCACCAGCGACAAGGGTTACAAGCCATTAAAACGGTGATTTCAAACGAGCGTATGTTTTTTATTGACAGCTCCCCGGCATCCCTCATAACCTCGCCAGACCTTCAACGTACCGAGACGACACGGACGTGGGCAGCATCTACCTGATACGACATGGCCAGGCCTCATTTGGTGCAGACGATTACGACGTCCTGTCGCCAGTGGGCATTCGTCAGGCACACATTGTCGGTGCCCACCTGGCCGATCTGGGTATCAGGTTCGATCGCTGCATATCAGGAGATCTGCACCGCCAGAAAGACACCGCACACCATGCAATGGCGCAATTTGCCGAAGCGGGCCTGGACGTTCCGCAGTTGCACATCGACAGCGCGTTCGATGAGTTCGACGCCGAAGGTGTCATGCGTGCGCTGATACCTGCCATGTTGGCTGAAGAACCCACCGCACTGGATATCCTGCGGGACGCAGCCAATAACCGTGCAGAATTTCAGCGGCTATTCTCACTGATCATCGGCCGCTGGATCGCTGGTCGGCATGACACCCTCGGCCTGCAAAGCTGGCTGGGTTTTGTCGCCAGAGTGAAAGCCGGGCTGGACAGGATCATCGAAAGCGCAGCTGCAAACGAGCGAATCGCCGTGTTCACATCCGGCGGCACCATTACTGCACTGCTGCATCTGATCACAGGAATGCCTGCGCAACAGGCGTTCGAGCTCAACTGGCACATCGTCAATACTTCGTTGCACAAGCTTGGATTCAGGGGCAACGAAGTCACGCTGGCTTCTTTCAACAGTTATACGCACCTGCAACTGCTGAAGGCGCCGGAACTCATCACTTATCGCTGAGCCCGGCCCATCGTGCCCGGCAGGCACAGCATTACCAAAACCGGACCACCACAAAAGGATCAAGACATGACCTCAACAGCCGACGCCGTGAAAACCATGCAAGCCAAGTTCAACCCAAGCGCCGCTGCAGGCCTGGACCTGGTCTTCGGTTTCCACATTACCGACGAAGACAAGTACTACGCGCTGATCGTCAAAGACAGCACCTGTGACCTGCAGGAAGGTGAAAACCCTGATGCCAACGTCACACTGGTGATGGACAGCCAGACCCTCAAAGGTATCGTGAGCGGCGAAACCGACGGCATGCAGGCTTTCATGGGCGGCAAGCTGCGCGCCGAAGGCGACATGATGCTGGCCATGAAACTGAGCGAACTGTTCCCGGTTTAAGTACCAGGCGGTCTGCAACAGATGTCGAAAACCGAAGCCCGCCGGCTTCGGTTTTTTTTTGGCCTGCGAACTGACAAGCAGCAATCAAGGCCGCTGATCAGCCGGCAACACGCTAACCTATAACGCGGTTTGACCGTTGTGAGCGAGCCGTCCAGTCATTAGATTACTCAGTGATTCGGGCTGACCATAATAAGCAAAAGGGATAAGCATGGCGTTGACTGACCAGTCCACCGAGATTCGTAGCGGCGAAGAGCTCGACGTCGCGCTGATTGATCCGTATCTCAAAAACCACATCCCGGACCTGCAGGGTGCCCCGGTTATCAGTCAGTTCCCGGGGGGCGCATCGAACCTCACCTACCTCATTCAGTATCCCGGGCGGGAGCTGGTGCTGCGTCGGCCGCCGTTCGGGCACAAAGCCAAATCGGCGCATGACATGGGGCGCGAGTACCGCATTCTCAATCAGCTCAAGGACGCCTTTCCGTACTGCCCGCAAGCCTACCTGCATTGCACCGATGAAACGGTGATCGGATCGGAGTTTTACGTGATGGAGCGCGTCAAGGGCATCATCCTGCGCTCGGATCTACCCCCCGCACTGGGTCTGGACGCCCAGCAGACTGAAGACCTTTGCAAGAGCTTCATCGACAAACTGGTCGATCTGCACCGGGTTGATTATCAGGCCTGCGGCCTGGTTGATCTGGGCAAACCGCACGGCTACGTTCAGCGCCAGATTCTGGGCTGGACCGAGCGCTACGAGAAAGCCATGACCCCTGACGCGCCCGCCTGGGAGCAGGTCAAGGCGTGGCTGGCCGCCAAGATGCCGGCCGACTCGTCGGTGTCCAGCATCGTGCACAACGATTACCGCTTCGACAACGTCATCCTCGATCCCGAAAACCCGATGCGCATTATTGGTGTGCTGGACTGGGAGCTGACCACGCTGGGCGATCCGCTGATGGACCTGGGCAACACCCTTGCGTACTGGATCCAGGCCGACGACCCGGCGACGGTGCAATTGATGCGACGCCAGCCCAGCCATGCGCCAGGCATGCTGACCCGTCAGCAATTCGTCGACTACTACGCAGAACGTTCGGGCATCCGCGTCGACAACTTCGACTTTTATTACACCTACGGGCTGTTCCGCCTGGCCGGGATCGTGCAGCAGATTTACTACCGGTTTTATCATGGCCAGACTCAAGACAAGCGCTTTGCCCCGTTCATTCATATGAACAAACTGCTTGAGCAGATGAGCCTGAACGTCATCGCCAAGTCCAGCCTTTGATGCCCTCATTACAAGGAAACGACATGTCCAGAACCCAACTCTTCGACCTCGACGGCAAGATCGCCTTCGTTTCAGGTGCCAGCCGCGGAATTGGTGAAGCGATTGCCCGATTGCTAGCACAACAAGGCGCTCACGTCATCGTGTCCAGCCGCAGGATCGATGGCTGTCAGGTCGTGGCTGACGCCATTAACGCCGAGGGCGGCAAAGCCACTGCAATCGCGTGTCACATTGGCGAGATGGAACAGATCAACAGCGTGTTCGCCCAGATTCGCGAGCAGTTCGGACGTTTGGACATTCTGGTTAACAACGCCGCTACCAACCCGCAGTTCTGTAACGTACTGGACACCGACCTGAGCGCGTTCCAGAAGACCGTCGACGTCAATATCCGTGGTTATTTCTTCATGTCGGTGGAAGCCGGCAAGCTGATGCGTGAAACGGGCGGCGGCAGCATTATCAACGTGGCGTCGATCAACGCCGTGTCACCGGGCGCTTACCAAGGCATTTATTCGATGACCAAGGCCGCAGTGATCAACATGACCAAGGTGTTCGCCAAGGAATGCGCGGAATTCGGCATTCGCTGCAACGCGCTGCTGCCCGGACTCACTGACACCAAGTTTGCATCGGCGCTGGTCAAAAATGACGCCATCCTGAACATGGCGCTCGCGCAGATCCCGCTCAAGCGAGTCGCGGCACCGAGCGAAATGGCAGGCGCCGTGTTGTATCTCGCCAGTGAAGCGTCGAGCTATACCACAGGCGTGGCGCTCAACGTCGACGGTGGGTTCCTGTCTTGATCTGTCACGAATAGGACTTGGCAAAGACAAATATGAATTAAATTTTCCATTAGTTAATTATTTGGAATATATTTTCCGCATAACAACGATCCTTTTTGGAGACTGTCATGCGGGAAACCTCTTCTTCCACGTTGCCGGCGTACGGCATCGGTCTGATCGGTACAGGCTTCATGGGCCGTGCTCACGCCCTCGCCTTCGGCAACGCCAATGCTGCGCTTGATCTTCCCGCACGTCTCAGCCTGGTCGCGCTGGCCGACGCCGATGCCACACGTGCAGCGCAGTGCGCACAGGCGTGGGGTTTCGATCGCAGCCATGCCGACTGGCAGCAACTGATTGAAGACCCCCAAGTGCATATCGTGGCGATCACCACCCCCAACCATTTGCATTTTCCGATGGCGATGGCCGCCATCGCTGCGGGCAAGGCGGTGTACTGCGAGAAGCCGCTGGCAGTCAGCCTGGCTCAGGCAGATCAGATGCGTCGCAGCGCCAAAGTCGCAGGCGTAGTGACTCAGGTCGGTTACAACTACCAGCACAACCCGATGATCGGCCTGGCCCGCGACATGATCAACGCAGGCGAACTGGGCGACATCATCAGCTTCCAGGGTGAGTTCAGCGAAGATTTCATGGCCGACGCGCAATCCCCTTGGTCGTGGCGCTGCGAGGCCGGTCACGCAGGTGGCGCCTTGGCCGATCTGGGCAGCCACCTGTTGGCAATGGCGCGCTATCTATTGGGCGACATTGAAGCCGTGTGCGCGGATGTCAGCACGGTCCATCGCCAACGCCCTGTCAGCGCTGGCAGCCACGAACTGCGCGATATCGCCGTGGATGACCAGACCCACGCCCTGCTCCGTTTCGCCAACGGAGCGCGCGGCACTTTCAGCAGCAGTTGGCTGAAGCACGGTTACAAGAATCACCTCGGTTTCGAAATCAGCGGCACCAAGGGCACCTTGGCGTTCGATCAGGAACGGCTCAACGAACTGCGCCTGTATCGCCCTGGCGCACCGGGACGAGACGGTTTTCAACGTTTGCTGGCGGGTCCTTCACTGCCCGGCTACGCCGCGTTCTGTCCCGCGCCGGGCCATCAGTTGGGCTACAACGAACTCAAGGCACTTGAGGTTCAGGCCTTGGTTCTGTCGATGTGCGGACAGGGCCGTCGGGGCCCTGATTTCGAGGAGGCCTGGCAAATAGAACGGCTTGCCGCAGCTATCCGCCTGGCAGATGAACAGCAACGCTGGATTGCGCTCTCGGATATCTGACAGACTTCCTGCAACATCCGGCAAAGGGTTAGAATGCGCCCCATTCTGCCCCTCTGCCATAAGCCCATCGCCCATGCCTTTCGAACTCAGCGTCGACCTGACCACGCTCGCCATTCTGGCCGTGGTTGCCTTTATCGCCGGATTCATCGACGCCATTGCGGGCGGCGGCGGACTGCTAACCACCCCTGCCCTGATGACCGCCGGGCTGCCACCCCATCTGGTGCTGGGCACCAACAAGCTCAGCTCGACATTCGGCTCGGCGACCGCAAGCTTCACCTTCTACCGACGCAAGCTGTTCGATCCCAAGCAGTGGATTCACGCCATTGTCGGCACGGCGGTGGGCGCTGCGATAGGCGCGGTGGTCGCCCATTACTTGCCCGCTGAGTGGCTGAACCAAATGTTGCCGGTCATTGTGTTCGGCTGTGGCCTCTACCTGTTGTTCGGCGGTACGCCCAAGGCGCCGCTGGACAGCAATGCGCCGATCAGGAAGACCTGGCAGGCACCGCAAGGTTTCGGCCTGGGCTTCTACGACGGGGTTGCCGGTCCCGGAACCGGTGCCTTCTGGACGGTCAGCACCTTGCTGCTTTATCCGGTCGACCTAGTGAAAGCCAGCGGCGTTGCGCGCAGCATGAATTTCGTCAGCAACGCCGTTGCGTTGTCCGTATTCATGTTTTCCGGTCAAGTGGATTACGTGATCGGCCTGTGCATGGGCCTGGCGGTGATGCTGGGGGCCTACTTCGGGGCTGGCACAGCAATCAAGGGCGGTGCAAAATTCATCCGCCCTGTGTTCATCACCGTGGTGCTGGGCCTGACCGTCCGCCTAGCCTGGCAGCACTGGTTCGGGGGCGCCTGATCGCTGGGCCAGATAGGCTTCGATCAAGTAGCGCGCGATGGATCGGTTGGCAGGCAGCGGCGGCAGATCGTCGATGCGAAACCATTGCGCGTCTTCAATCTCGTCGGCCTGAGGCACGATTTCGCCGCTTTCGTACTCGGCGTGAAAACCCAGCATCATCGAATGGGGAAACGGCCAGCATTGGCTGCCCATGTACGTGAGGTTCTTAATGCGGATCTGCACTTCTTCCATGACTTCCCGATGCACGCAGTCCTCCGCCGACTCGCCAGGCTCGGCAAAGCCTGCCAGGGTGCTGTAGACACCCGTCACAAAACGCGGAGAGCGTGCCAGAAGCACTTCATCGCCTCGCGTAATCAACACGATCATGCTGGGCGATATGCGTGGGTAGAAGCGCAGGTTGTCGTGGGCGCAGTACATGGCGCGCTCGCCGGGCACCTGAACCGTCGGACGACCACAGGCGCCACAAAACCGATGCTCTCTGGCCCAAGTGCTGATCTGCGCGGCATAGCCAAGCTTCTGAAAGACCGCGAAGTCGCCTTCCAGCATGAACTGCCGCAAGCCCTGCCATGAACACCCTTCGACCGCCACGGATCGCTCAAGCACCAACAGGTATACGGGCTCGCCATCGAAGTGCCCAATACCGTGCTCGCTCTGCACCGGCAAATCCTGCCCCATGAGCCAGGCTCTGGGAAACATCACCCCATTGCTGTCCTGCAAAAAACCCTGGTCGCCATGCACTACGGCCCAGCCCCCGCTGGCCTCTGGGTCAAGCACTGCGGTCGTCCAACGCACCGGGCGCGTCATGGCAAAACTCCTCTGTTCGAACGCAAGCGTGTCAATTATCGAAAACCGGCTTCTGTTTGCTCATCTGGGCAACCATCGCCAGCTTCAGGTCCGGTGATTGCAGCATGGCTGCGTTCCAGATAGCAACGTGCTCAAGGCCATCATTCACGCTGTGATCGCGCATGTAGCCGATCATTGCCTTGGTGCCCTCGATGGCAATCGGCGACTTTTCGGCAATTTGGCGAGCGATGGCCATCACACCGTCCAGCAATGTGGCTTTATCGGTAAAGCTGCGATTGATCAAACCGATGCGCAGGGCTTCATCGGCCTCGACGGTGCGCCCGGTATAAGCCAGTTCGCGCATGATGCCATCGGGAATGATGCGGGGCAGGCGCTGCAATGTCCCGACGTCGGCCGCCATGCCCATGTCTATTTCACGAATCGCGAACTGCACATCCGCTGCCGCGTAACGCATGTCGCACGCCGACACCAAATCGATGGCCCCGCCCAGACAGTAGCCCTGAATGACGGCCAGCACCGGCTTGCGGCATTCATCGACCGCGGTGAATGAAGCCTGCATGTCGAGGATGGTGCGCCTGAGCACCCTGGCGTTGCGCCCTGCGTCTTCACCCATCCGGTTGGCGACCGCCGCCAGCATCTTCAGGTCGATGCCTGACGAGAAGTGCTTCCCGACAGCACTGAGAACCACGACGCGAACGGCGTCCTCCTGCTCGATCCATTCAAAGATGTCGATGATTTCGGTCCAGAACGCTTCGCTCATCGCGTTGACCTTGTCGGCGCGATTGATCTGCACATGGGCGATGTTGTCGTTCAATTCAACCAGAAAGGTTTGATATTCACGCAAAAGAAGACCCTCGGGCACAGGACAGTGGATCGATGAACTATAACAATCCGTGCAGCGCTCTTGTAAGGCGACTGTTGTGACATTTGCCGGACCGCTATCCTTTGACAGCAAGGGACAGGGGGCCGCGAGCCAAATAGTCTGAACCGTCGTAGTGCCATGATGTCCAGTATTGGGTGATACCACTACTGCTCCGTCAGTTATCAGAGGGCAATACTTGAATACGTCAAAAGCGGCAACCGGCATTGAAGGTCTGGACGACATCCTCTCTGGAGGTCTTTCACGCTGTCACGTTTTCCTTCTCGAAGGAGAACCCGGAACCGGCAAGACAACCGTAGCGCTGCAGTTTCTGCTGGCAGGTGCGCGAGCGGGTGAAACTTCCCTGTACATTACGCTTTCCGAGACGGAGCGAGAGTTGCGTGACGGTGCCCGCTCCCACGGTTGGGAGCTGGACGATCACATCAAGATTTTCGAACTGACGCCGCCTGAAAGCCTGCTCGATGCAGACCACCATCAGAGCCTGCTGTACTCCTCCGACCTGGAGCTGGGCGAGGCCACACGGCAGATTTTTGAAGTGGTCGAACGCGTCAAGCCGACCCGGGTGGTCATCGACAGCCTTTCTGAAATCCGCCTACTGGCGCAAAGCTCGTTGCGCTACCGTCGGCAGATTCTGGCGATCAAGCACTACTTTGCGCGCTACGACGCTACCGTGGTGCTGCTGGACGACCTCACCACCGAGGCATTGGACAAGACCGTGCACAGCGTCGCTCACGGCGTCATCCGCCTTGAAGCGTTGACGCCCGCCTACGGTGCCGAACGCCGACGGTTGAAGATCGTCAAGTACCGGGGCCAGAAATACCGTGGCGGCTATCACGATTTCACCATCGCAGAGGACGGCATCCAGGTATTTCCGCGGCTAGTGGCGGCCGAACATCGTTCCGACTATTCACGCACCCAGTTCACCAGCGGCATTCAGGAGCTGGACGATCTGCTGGGCGGCGGTATCGAGAGCGGCTCCAGCACGCTGATTCTTGGCCCTGCGGGCACCGGCAAATCGCTGATCACAATGGTCTTCGCGGCACAAGCGGTGGCCCGTGGCGAGCGAGTCGGGCTGTTCATCTTCGATGAGGAAATGGGGCTGCTGTTCGAGCGCATGCTCAAGATCGGTATCGACCTGCGTGCCCTGCAGGAAACCGGCAACCTGCTGATCGAGCAGACCGACGCCGCTGAAATGTCGCCTGGCGAGTTCTCTCATCGGGTCAGACGCGCGGTTGATCAGAAGCAAATCAAGACCGTGGTTATCGACAGCATCAACGGCTATCAAGCGTCGATGCCGGAAGAAAATTCGCTGATTCTGCATATGCATGAGCTTTTGCTCTATCTTAACCGCCGTGGCGCCTCGACCTTCATGACGGTTGCCCAACATGGACTGGTCGGCGACATGCGCTCGCCCGTCGACATCACCTATCTGGCAGACAGCGTGATCCTTTTGCGGTACTTCGAAGCACTCGGCCAGGTGCGCAGGGCGATCTCTATCATCAAAAAGCGTACGGGCACGCATGAGTCGACCATTCGTGAGTACCGGATCAGCCACAAAGGCTTGAAGATAGGCGCACCGCTGGAGGCGTTCCAAGGTGTGCTACGCGGAGTTCCGACTTACCTGGGCGAGAGCAAACCGCTGCTGACGGACGAAGACTTGTGAGTATTCAGGGGCAACTTTCAGAACGGGCGATCATTCTGGCGCCCCGTGGACGGGACAGTCAGATTGCCCTGATGATTCTTCAGGAAGCCGGATACCCAGCAATCATCGCACGGGATCTCGGCGAACTGATCACGGAGTTACAGAACGGTGCAGGTCTTGCAATCGTCGCCGACGAAGCTTTGCGCACGGTTGATGTCACCCCGCTGCTCGACCTGCTGGGACAACAGCCTGCGTGGTCCGACCTGCCCATCGTGCTGCTGACCCATCATGGCGGACCCGAGCAGAACCCATCGGCGCGCCTGGGCAGTTTGCTGGGCAATGTGACGTTTCTGGAAAGACCCTTTCACCCGGTGACGCTGGTCAGTCTGGTAACGACCGCGGTGCGGGGGCGGCGACGTCAATACGAAGCCAGGGCCCGACTGGAAGATCTGCTCGAAAGTGAAAAGCGCCTGCAAAACGCGCTCAAGGCCGGAAGGCTCGGTTCCTGGGAGCTGGAATCGGGGCGCCTGCAACTCTCATGCTCCTCAATCACACGAGGCCACTACGGCCGCGAAGAGCATGACCGGTTTACGTACGAAGACTGGCTGAGCGTCGTCTATCCCGAAGATCAGCCTCGCATGCAATCGGCGCTTCAGCGCAGCCTGGACACCGGCGTTGATTTCATCATCGAATACCGCAACGTCTGGCCGAACGGTTCTGTCAATTGGGTTGACGTAAGGGCTCGCGCCATCCGCGACAATGCTGGACGGGTCAACTCGTTGGTTGGCGTGACCTCTGACATCACCGAGCGCAAACAGGCTGAATCGCAGCTGCGACGCCTGAACGAGACACTGGAGCAGCAAGTCGAAGAACGCACGTCACAACTAAGACACAAGGAAGAAGTGCTGCGTCAGTCGCAGAAAATGGAAGCGGTAGGCCAGTTGACCGGCGGTATCGCGCACGACTTCAACAACATGCTGACCGGGATTATCGGCAGCCTGGAGTTGATCAGAAGGCGTCTGGCCCGTGGCCGCACCGAAGGTCTGGATAATCTGATCGATCTGGGTGTGACGTCTGCCAACCGTGCAGCCGCCCTCACCCATCGTCTGCTGGCGTTTTCACGGCGCCAGTCGCTGGATTCCAAGCCGGTTGAGATGAATCATCTGATTACCGCGATGGGTGAACTCATTCAACGCAGCGTTAACGAAAGCGTGCAGTTGACCATGCGCCTTGGCGATGACCTCTGGACGGCAGAAGCCGACCCCAACCAGCTGGAAAATGCCTTGCTCAACCTGGTGCTCAATGCCCGCGACGCCATGCCGGACGGCGGTTTGCTAACGGTTGAGACGTACAATCAGCATCTGGACAAGTCATTCACCAACGCCCATGAGAATCTGCTGCCAGGCGATTACGTGGTCCTGAGCATCAGCGACAATGGTTGCGGCATGCCTGAAGCAGTCATCAGCCGCGCATTCGATCCCTTCTTCACGACCAAACCCATCGGTCAGGGAACCGGGCTTGGCCTGTCGATGATTTACGGTTTCAGCAAGCAATCGCATGGGCATGTGGCGATCAAGAGCGAAGTGGGCCGAGGCACCACAGTGCAGCTGTTCCTGCCGCGCTTCAAAGGCGATCAGGACGAAGACGAACAGACTTTCCAGAGCAATGCGATCTACGCCAAAGATGGCGAAACCGTGTTGATCGTCGAAGACGACCCGGCTGTCAGGGCGCTGGTCAGCGAAGTGCTCAGCGAGCTTGGCTACGCGTTCATAGAAGCCGGCGATTCACTGACCGCCGTACCCGTACTGGAATCGGGTCAGCGCATCGACCTGCTGATCAGCGACGTAGGGCTTCCGGGCATGAACGGCCGTCAACTGGCTGAAATTGCACGACAGCTGCGGCCCGACCTCAAAGTGCTGTTCATCACCGGCTACGCTGAGCACGCGGCAGCACGCGCAGGTTTTCTGGACACTGGCATGCAGTTGATCACCAAGCCGTTTGCCTTTGATCACCTGACGTCAAAAGTACGGGAAATGATCGAGGCCTGAGACCACAGTCAGGCCTCATGTACGCGATCACTCAGGCCAGCAGGTCCTGGATCTGCGACTGCAGGGTTTCCATCGTGAACGGCTTGGCCAGAATCGGCGCCTTGGCGGCGATCGGACTGCCGGAATCAATGATTTCCGCAGGATAGCCACTGATAAAAATCACTTTCAATTCCGGACGCAGCTTGACGGCCGGCTCGGCGATCTGCACCCCCGAAATGCCGCCAGGCAGGCGATAGTCAGTGATCATAAGATCCAGGTGCGGCTTGGTGGCGAGAATCTCGAAAGCCTGCTCGCCATTCTCGGCCTGCAGGACCCGATAGCCCACGCCGGAAAGATAGTCAGCCAGCAGCATCAGGATAAGGGGTTCGTCTTCGACGATAAGTACGACGTTTTCTGCATCAGCGCTCATTGAACTGCCTTTGGTCTTATAGATAGCTGCCCATACGACCACGGCGCGCATCGGAGGTTGCGACTCAAATACGATAATTCCTAAATGCCATCTGCCTATAGGTTACAAGACAAATCAAAGGGGCAGGCAGACGCGAAAAATCGAACCGTTGCCCTCTTCGCTCTCCACTTCGATTCGCCCGCCGTGGGCCATGACGATCTGCTCGGAAATGAACAGCCCCAGCCCGAGCCCGGCAACCGCGTGGTTGGCCGAGACACGCTCGAACTGCTGGAAAATGCGCTTCTGGTTTTCCGGTGTAATACCGATGCCCTGATCCTTGACTTCTACGTAGGCCTGACTGCCCTCACTGTAGACACGAACCTCGATCGGCTTGCGAGCGCCATAGCGCAGCGCATTGGTCAGCAGGTTGGCGATGACCTGCTCGATGCGGAACTCATCCCACACCCCGATCACAGGCTCATCGACAAGCAAGCTGATGCTGGAGTTTGCAGCGGCGATCTGTGCGGAGAAGTTTTCCAGCAACTGGGCGACCAGCTCGCTGAGATCGAAGGGGCTGGGGCGGATCGACAATTTTCCCGTCCGGATCCGCGATACGTCGAGCATGTCTTCGATCAGCCGGATCAGGCTCTGGATCTGGCGCTCGTCGCGGTCGACCATTGCGCTCAGCTTGTCGAGGGTGAAGGCCGAAGCATTACCCTTGGCCAGATGCAGCTTGCGCAGCTGTGTTTCGAGGATCAGGCCGTTGAGCGGTGTGCGCACCTCATGGGAAACAATCGACATGAAGTCATCGCGCATGCGTATGGCGTGCTCAAGCTCGCCCTGAGTGGCTTGCAGGCGCTTGAGCAGCGTTTCCTGCTCCTGACGGCTGCGCTCCAGCTCCTCGACCTGCATCTTCATGGCTTTGCGCTGACGGAACAGGTCGACGAAGACGTTGACCTTGCTCTTGACCGCATGGATGTCCAGCGGCTTATGCAGAAAGTCCACCGCTCCGCTCTCGTAACCCTTGAACGCGTAATTGAGTTCACGGCCGGCAGCGCTGACGAACACGATAGGGATGTTTTTGGTCTTCTCGGTACTGCGCATCATCTCCGCCAGCTCGAAACCGTTCATGCCCGGCATCTGGACGTCGAGAATGGCCATCGCAAACTCGTGCTGCAGCAACAGCGACAGCGCTTCGTCCGCCGACAGCGCCTTGAACACCTGGCGGTCTTCACGCTTGATCAGCGCTTCCAGGGCCAACAGGTTCTCCGGCAAATCATCCACGATCAGCAGTTTTGCCTGGATTTCATTCAGCATGCGATTCGTTCCAGCTCGACCAGCAACTGGCCAATTTCGTCTAAAGACAGAAGGTAATCCGGAGACTGCAACGCCAAGGCGGCCTCGGGCATGGTACTCGCCTGGGCCAGCCGAGGGTCCTGAATGACCGTAAAACCACGATACTTTTTGATCTGCAACAATCCTTGTGCTCCGTCGTTGTTGGCACCGGTCAGCAGTACGCCCGCAAGGCGCTCACCGTAAGCGTCAGAAGCCGAGTCGAACAGAATGTCGATGCTGGGCCTTGAATAAAACACCCGGTCTTCCTGACTCAGCGACAGGGTGCGATCCGCCTCGATCGATAAATGGTAGCCCGACGGTGCGAAATACAACGTGCCGGGAACGATAGTTTCCTTGTCGTCGGCCTCTTTGACCGGTATCGACAAGCGATTCTGGAACACACTGGCCAGTTGGCTGCGACGATCATCCGGCAGGTGCAAAACGGTCAGGATCGGCAAACTGAACCCTGGCCGCAGCCCACTGAATATCCTCAGCAGCGCCTCGACGCCACCTGCGGACGCGCCGACCACGATGGCCTCCACGGCAGGGAGGCCCTCATCGGGCGCTGCACGGGTAAACGTGGTCTTCATGATTTACGGTAGATCCGCTCAGGCTTGACCAGCGTTTCGAAGGCGTTGCCATAGGCGGAGAAGTCCAGCGTCTCCTTGCTGCCGAGCGCCAGAAAACCGCGATGGCACAATGATTCATGAAACAATCCGAAAGCGCGATCTTGCAACTTTTTATTAAAGTAAATCAATACGTTACGACATGAAATCAGCTGAGTTTCGGAAAATACACTGTCCGTCGCCAGGCTATGATCGGCAAATGTGACGTTTTCGCGCAGCGTTTTATCGAAGATTGCGTAGTCATAGGCCGAGGTGTAGTACTCGGTAAAATCACGCAGCCCGCCGGAGTTTCTATAGTTTTCCGCGTATGCGCGCACATTCTCCATCGAGAAAATGCCCTGTTTGGCCTTTTCCAGCGAACTGGGATTGATGTCGGTGGCATAGATGATCGTGCGTTCCAAGAGGCCCTCTTCGCGCAACAGAATGGCCATTGAATAAACCTCCTCTCCCGTACTGCACCCGGCAATCCAGACTTTGATGGAGGGATAGGTGCGCAGCAGCGGGACGACTTCCCGGCGAATCGCCAGGAAGTGAGAGGGATCGCGGAACATCTCGCTCACCGGAATTGTGAGGATCTGCAGCAGTTGCATGAAGGCAGCCGGATCATGCAGCACCCGCTCCTGAAGCGCGGAAATGGTGCTGCAATCGAACTGACGCAGCGCATGAACCACCCGGCGCTTGATCGAAGCCCCGGAGTAATCCCTGAAGTCGTAGCTATATTTGAGGTAGATAGCCTCAATGAGCAGCCTCAACTCAATCTCGGCGTTACGGTCAAGATGCATGGATAAACCCGGATGTGCGTGCGAAGTTGCTCGGTTTGGCCACCTTCATTCAGATACGTTCCATTTTTGGCAGCCAGACGCGGATCAGCGAGAACAGCCGGTCAAGATCGATGGGCTTGGCCAGATAGTCGTTGGAGCCCGCCTGCAGGCAGCGCTCCTGGTCATCCTTCATCGCCTTGGCCGTCACCGCAATGATCGGTAGCTTGCGCCAGCGCGGGTCCTTGCGAATCTCGATGGTCGCCTCGTAGCCATCCATCTCCGGCATCATGACGTCCATCAACACCAGATCGATGTCTTCGACCTCGTTGAGTTTGGCAATCGCCTCAAGCCCGTTACGCGCGATCTCGACCACTGCGCCCTTGTGCTCCAGCGCACTCGTCAGGGCGAAGATGTTACGCACGTCATCGTCGACGACCAGAATCTTGCGCGCTTCGAACACTTTGTCGCGGCTGCGCGCGGTCTTGAGCATTTTCTGACGTTCGCTGGAAAGCTGTGATTCGACCTTGTGCAGGAACAACGTCACTTCGTCGAGCAGGCGCTCCGGCGAACGCGCACCCTTGATGATGATCGAGCGCGAGTACTTCATCAGCTCCGCTTCTTCATCACGGGTCATGTTGCGCCCGGTGTAAACGATGACTGGCGGGAACGAACAGATCTCCTCAGTGGCCATGCGCTTGAGCAATTCACCCCCCAGCATGTCCGGCAGCTTGAGGTCGATGATCATGCAGTCATAGACGTTGTCACGTAGCAGGTCCAGCGCTTCCTGAGCGAAACCTACCGCGCTGATCTCGATGTCGTCGTCACCGATCAGACGCGCAATGCTGTCACGCTGCAAGGCATCGTCTTCGACCAGCAGGATGCGCTTGACCTTCTGCGTCAGCTTGGATTCCAGTTTGGCGAATACGTCTTTCAACTCCTCACGGGTGGTCGGCTTCACGGCGTAACCAATAGCGCCCATGTGCAAGGCCGCTTCCTGGCGGTCCTCGACCGAGATCACATGAACAGGGATGTGGCGGGTAGGCGCCAGTTCCTTGAGGCGTTGCAGCACCGTCAGACCCGAGTGGTCGGGCAGGCGCATGTCCAGCAGAATCGCGTCCGGGGTGAATTGTGCAGCCAGGTTGAAGCCATCGTCGGCCGCATGGGCCACCAGGCAGTTGTACCCCAGTTCATGGGCCAGATCGAAGAGGATCTGCGCGAAGCGCACCTCATCTTCAATGACCAGAATGCAGCGCTTGTCGAACGGTGCCTTGTCGCGGTCGTCGTCAAATACCGGGATGGACTCATCCCGCATCGCAGGCAGCTCTGCAATCGGTTGCGCAATGACAGGAGCCGACGGAACCGGCAAGGAAACAGCAGCCTGCATACTCATGCCGCTCTGGTCTTCCACCTGCTCAATGTACTGCTCTGGCAATACCAGCGTGAAAATACTGCCCTGACCTGGCGCGCTCGTGACGCTGATCGAGCCTCCGAGCAGCGCTGCGAGGTCACGGGAAATCGACAGACCGAGCCCAGTGCCGCCGTAGCGGCGATTGGTGGTGCCATCGGCCTGGCGGAACGCCTCGAAAATGCTTTGCTGATGCTCGGGTGCGATACCAATCCCGGAATCGCGAACCGTGAAAGCGATGCCTGAACCGGGCTGGCGCGACACGATCATGCTGACCGTTCCCGTCTCGGTGAACTTGATGGCATTGGACAGCAGGTTCTTGAGGATCTGCTCCAGTCGCTGGCGGTCGGTGAACAGCATGGTGGGCGCACCGGCCTGCATGTCCACCGTGAACGCCAGACGCTTTTCGGCAGCCAGTGGCTGGAACATTGTCCGCAGACCTTCGACCAGGCGCGATACGCTGCTGTTTTCCGGGCGCACCTCAAGTTTGCCGGCTTCGACCTTGGAAATATCCAGAATATCGTTGATCAGATTCAACAGGTCGTTGCCTGCTGAATAGATAGACTCGGCAAACTTCACCTGCTCGGCCGTCAGGTTTTCAGTCGGGTTCTCGGCCAACAGCTTGGCCAGAATCAGCGAGCTGTTGAGCGGCGTGCGCAGCTCGTGAGACATGTTGGCCAAAAACTCGGATTTGTATTTGCTGGAACGCTGCAACTCATCGGCGCGCGCCTGCAACTCGACCTGGGCCTGATTCAACTCTTCGTTATTACGATCCAGCGCGTCACGCTGATCTTCCAGCGCCTGGCTCTGCTCGGCCAACTGCTCGTTGGTCTGCTCAAGTTCAGCCTGCTGGGTTTCCAGATGCACCTGGGATTCCTTGAGGATGCGTGATTGCTCTTCGAGCTCTTCGTTGGCGGTACGCAACTCTTCCTGTTGAACCTGCAACTCTTCATTGAGCTGTTGCGTCTCAGCCAGCACCTCCTGAAGACGCTGGCGATAACGGGCCGCTTCGATTGAAGTGCCAACATTGTCAGCAATCAGTTCAAGGAACTCGACATCCTGCTCGGTCAGTGCGTGCAGGAAACCCAGTTCGATCACGCCGTTGACCTGATCGTCGTTGCTGGTCGGCACGACGATCACGCTGCGTGGCGACCCTTCGCCCAGCCCGGAGCTGACCTTGAAGTAGTCGACCGGCACGTCACTCAGACTGATGACCCGATCCTGTCGCGCCGCCTGGCCGACGATGCCTTCGTCGCTGTGAATGGTCTGCTCGCGCTCTTCCTGTTCACGGGAAAAACCGTAGGACGCCACGCGCACCAGGCCGCCATGTTCCTGGCGCACGTAAACCGCTGCCACGGCGGCACCCAGATAGCGGGCCAGAAACTGCAGAATATTGCGGCCCAGCAAATTCAAAGTCTGTTGACCCAACACCTGCTCGGCCAGTTCGCTCTGACCGTTGCGCAGCCAGGCGACCTTTTGCAGGCGTTCGGCATTGACCTCTTGCTGCCTGAGATTTTCGCTGTAGGTGTCCGACAAGGCCATCAGATCACGGCGGCCGATCCAGGCCAGGATGCCACTGACGATGATCACGAAAATCAGGTAAAGGGAAACTGAAAGGATGGTGCTGCGCGTGACCTCGGCGTTACGGGTCAGGCGCAGTTGCTGCTCCATCTCCACCGCCTGGTCATACTCGGTACGGATCTGGTCGGTAATGCGCTTGCCCCGCCCGGCCAGTACAGGCGTCTGATAGTCACCGTTTTCACGACGCAACTTGATCATTTCCTGGGCAAAGTTGTTCCATTCTTCCTGCAGGGTCAGCAAGCGCCGAAAACGGTCCAGCTGGGTCGGATTATCATCCACCAAGACCTTGAGCCCTTGCAGTTCCGCCGTCAGCAGCGGCTTGGCCACCTCATAGGGGTCAAGAAAATGCTGGTCGCCGGTGAGCAGATAACCGCGCATGCCGGTTTCCATGTCGATAGACAGCTTCATCGAGCGATTGGTGTTATTGATCACCCTATCCGTGTGCTCTACCCACTGGATGGCAGACAGCAAATAGCTGATCAGCAGAATGAAGAAAACCGCGCTTAATACGCCGACACCCAGAGGCAGACCGACGTTACGCCCAAGCAGTTTGCGAAAGCGTTGTTCATCGACGACAGACGTCCGATTCATGAAAAATCCCTGACGGTTGGATCAAAACCATAGAGTTTGCCGTAAAGCGGTGAAAAACACTCTCATTTCTGACATAGAGGATTGAAATTTCACACATAAATCGGCGATAAGCTCCTGCCCAGCTGTCGAGGGTGCATTCAGCCCCAGGATTGCTATGCTGCACTTCGGGGAAACGGCGACAGATTGAACTTCTTCGGGCATTTTATTTACTGATACAGGGACTGTATTAAAAGCGAAGGCGTCGAGGTTGCAGACCTTGAGCCTTCGGCAAGGCGCGGAATATTCTGCGCGGCTTGTATCACTATTATTTTCGGGCTTTAAGGAGTCAACCATGCCGGACGCAACCAGCACCATTCTTGTAGTCGAGGACGACTCTATTGTGCGTATGTTGATCGTCGACGTTCTTGAAGAGCTGGAATACAAGGTACTCGAAGCCGAAGATGCCATGACGGCGCTTGGCATCCTGAAGGACGGCACCACTCACATCGATCTGATGATGACCGACCAGGGCCTGCCTGACCTGAAAGGCACTGAGCTTGCGAAGAAAGCCCGCGAAGTGCGCCCCAACCTGCCCGTGCTGTTCGCCAGCGGTTATTCGGAGAACATCGAAGTGCCGGCAGGCATGCATTCCATTGGCAAGCCGTTCTCCATCGATGACCTGCGTGACAAGGTAAAAAGCGTTCTTGACCAGCACTGACAGCAACACACCCTGCCCTTACCCCTTATACAAAGAGCAACCCGGACAACGCCTGTTGATCATAGGGTACGTCTGGCCCGAGCCGCGATCATCGGCGGCCAGCGGTCACATCATGCAATTGATCCGTTGTTTTCTGGAGCATGGCTGGCAGATCACATTTGCCAGTCCCGCAACAGAAGGTGAGAACCGGGCTGATCTGGTCAGCCTCGGCATTGATGAAGTCCACATCGAACTCAACAACAGCAGCTTCGACACCTTTGTCCATGAGCTGCAACCCGATGTCGTGCTGTTCGACCAGTTTATGATCGAGGAGCAATTTGGCTGGCGTGTCGAGCAGCAGTGCCCCCATGCGTTACGCGTACTCGAAACCTCTGACTTGCAAAGCCTGCGGCATGCACGCCACCAACGGCTCAAGAATCTCTTGAATGACGAGCCGTCATACGTCCCTACCGACCTGTTCGACCCTTGCGACGGAGAGCTTTTCACGCTCATGGCGGGCGGCGATCTGGCGCAGCGCGAGTTGGCATCGCTGTACCGATGCGACCTGAGCCTGATGACTTCGGATGTGGAAATCGACCTGCTCACGGGCTCGTTCGGCATGCCTGAGTCGCTGCTGCACTGGTGCCCGCTGATGCTCGATAAGCCATCGCAGAATGCAACGCCGTTCGATCGGCGAGCGCACTTTTTGAGCATCGGCAACTTTCGTCATGCGCCCAACTGGGATGCGGTGCTCTGGATGAAAAACGCCATCTGGCCTTTGATTCGCCAGCAGCTTCCTCAGGCCCAACTGCACATTTACGGTGCCTACACGCCCCCCAAGGCGACGGCGTTGCACAACGCGGCGCAAGGTTTTCATGTCATGAACTGGGCCGAGGATGCGCTGCAGGTGATGTCGAGCGCACGCGTGTGCCTGGCGCCGCTGCGCTTCGGGGCGGGCATCAAGGGCAAACTCATTGACGCCATGCTCTGCGGTACCCCGTCGATCACCACGCCGATCGGTGCCGAAGCCATGAGTGGTGGCATGCCTTGGCCAGGGCTGATTGAGCGCAAACCAGTCAAAATAGCCGAGGCTGCGGTTCGCCTGTATCAGGATCAGGCATTGTGGTCCGAGGCGCAGACGGCTGGCTGGGCTTTACTCAGCGCCCGCTACCGACACGCTCAGCATTGCGCCAGCCTGATGGAACGCATCGACACACTGCGACACAACCTGAAAAGCCACCGGCTGGCGAACTTCACCGGCGCGATGTTGCGGCATCATCACCACAAGAGCACCAAGTACATGGCTCAGTGGATCGAGGCGAAGAATCGGAAGGCGTTATAAAGCAGGCGTCTTAGCTCGCTTTTACCGGTTTCTTTTGGGGACCTTTCCCCGACGTCTTTCCAGCGGTGCCAATGGCAACTTTGCCGTTGGCACCGCATGCGACTGGCCATCCAAGAACGACTGCCCAATACACATTCCAACAGAGCGGGTACATAAAGGTCAGCGTCCAGTTTAGGAAAGTGCAGCCCCAATCCACTCGGACTCACCTCAATCTGGTCCAGTTGATCCGGACGCGCCTCACTCAAACCTTCAACCAACCGTGGTGAAATGGCCAACTCGACTCCTGAATTCAGCATGCATGATCACGACTCGCGATACCCTGCGGTCGCAGTGAGCCTTGACGGCACAGGCGCCTGATTTAAGACGTTCACACATACCCTCTTCAGCCTTTGCAACCGCCTGCTCAGTTATAAGATCCATGTATTTTGCTCCACGACTTGCACATTTCCATCAAACAAAACATCAGTTTTTCAACTGCGTGCCAAAGCGGCTGGGTGGAACGGTTTATCACTCGATCTTCTCTGTCCAGGGTCTGCGCAACAAATACGTATCCATCACCCACCCTTTGCGCTCACGGGCCTCGGCGCGCAGTTGCTTGATCTGTTCGCATACATCATCGAGTTTGCCGGACACCAGTATCTGGTCCGCTGTTCCTAAATACGCGCCCCAGTAGATGTCGAGTCCCTGCCCCATGAAGCGCTCGAAGGTGCAATGGGCGTCCAGCATCACGACCACGTTATCCGGTGCTTGTGGCGGACCTGCCGCCATGCGGCGTCCAGTGGTGATCAGCACCGGTTCACCGATCCGGTTCAGCGGGACACGGTGGCTGGCGACCAGTGCCTGCACACTGGTGATGCCGGGGATGACTTGGTACTCGAAGACTTCCCTGCCCCGTGCCAGCACTCGGTTGAGAATACGCATGGTGCTGTCGTAGAGCGCGGGGTCGCCCCAGACGAGAAACGCACCCACCTCATCCTCGCCAAGGTCATCTTCAATCAAGCGCTCGAACAGAACAGCGCGCTGCTCGTGCCAGTGCTCGACGCCGCACTCATAGCCGTGGGGATCGTCCTCACGGCGCGGATCCTGGACCTGCACCAGCCGATAATCGATGTGACTGATGTAGCGCTCGCAGATCGCCTTACGCAATTGCAGCAGATCATCGTCGGCATAACCCTTGTCGAGAATGAACACAACGCGAGCGCGGTTCAGGGCATTGATGGCCTGCACGGTGATCTGCTCGGGATCACCGGCCCCCATGCCGATCAGAAAAATCTGTTTCATCGTGTCACCGCTCCGTGTCGCTGCCGCGCTGTGGAAGGGCTGATCCTAAGCGTTTTTTTCGGTTTCGGCCGGGCAATGATCTAAAAAATAAGGCACATTAATGCACTGGCAACCACTGCAAACGGCTACGCCATGAACAAAACAACAAGAATCGCAGACCCTTCCTACGAGTTGATGGACGACCATAACGGCCTGTCGATTATCTACCGCGAGCACGGTTTTCCGTGTCCATTGGTGCGTTGGCACTTTCATAAGGAGTACGAACTGCACCTGATCGTGGCCAGTTCAGGCAAGGTGTTCGTCGGCGACTATATCGGCAACTTCAACCCGGCCAGCCTGTTCCTGACCGGCCCCAACCTGCCGCATAACTGGATCAGCCAGATCGATGAAAACGAGGTCGTGCCCAAACGCGACATGCTGGTCAATTTCACCGAGGAGCTGCTGGAAAGCGGCAATCAGGTCTTCGCCGAACTCAGAACTCTGGCCCCTCTGCTGGAGCGCGCTCAGTACGGGATCGAGTTTCGTTGCAAGCGCACGATCCGTCAGGCGATGAAGCTGATGCAGAAAATCGCAGACTCCACCGGCATCACGCGACTGGGTCATTTCTTCATCCTGCTGGAACTGCTGGCGGCCAGCGACGATTATCAGTTGCTGTCCGGTACGGCGGTCACCCACACCGCTGACGAGCACAGCGTGGACCGTACCAACCGGGCGGTGGATTACATCTTTGCCAATTACAGCCGGGAGCTGCCCCTTGAGGAAGTGGCGGACTACCTGGGCATGAAGCCGACGTATTTCTCCAGGGTCTTCAAACAGGCCACAGGTCGCTGCTTTGTCGAGTTCGTCAATCGGCTGCGTATCAGCAAATCCTGCGAGCTGCTGGCCGATGGCGACAAACCGGTGACGGATGTGTGTTTCGAGTCCGGCTTCAATAATATTTCCAACTTCAATCGCCGTTTTCAGCAACTCAAAGGCATGACGCCGTCGCACTATCGCCGCCTGGCCGTCCAGCGTCTGACCGAACAAAACCTGTACTGATTCGCCCCTCCTCCCTGCTCATCGTCTACGCTCAAACTTCGCCAACGCCTGTCACAAGGCGTTTGCGTCTTGGGCACCCTTGCAAGCCCACTGCAAAAAAGTATCAGTTGGAGTGCGGTGCAGGATTTGTCTTTCATCCCGAACGCCGTTGTAATCAGCCCACATCTTCCTACCTCCGGAAGAGACAAAAACAATAACCTGTCTTCTGCAGCTCTCTGGGCGTGGAAGAGGAGTGATCAATGAAGACCTCAGCAAAAGTTCTGCTTGCCAGTTCCGTCCTCAGCACCTGTTTCATGGTCAGTGGCACCGCCACGGCCGGCACCGTGACCATCGCCACGGTCAACAACAGCGACATGATCCGCATGCAACGCCTCTCCAAGACCTTCGAAGAAAAACACCCGGACATCAAGCTCAACTGGGTGGTGCTCGAAGAAAACGTCCTGCGCCAGCGCCTGACCACCGACATCGCCACAAAGGGTGGTCAATTCGATGTGCTGACCATCGGCATGTACGAAGCCTCACTGTGGGGCGCCAAGGGTTGGCTGCAAGAAATGAAAGACCTGCCCGCCAGCTACGAACTCGATGACGTGTTCCCCTCGGTGCGTGACGGCCTGTCGGTCGATGGCAAGCTGTTCGCCCTGCCGTTCTACGCAGAAAGCTCGATCACCTACTACCGCAAGGACCTGTTCAAGAACGCAGGCCTGACCATGCCCGAGCGTCCGACCTGGACGCAGATCGCCGAGTTTGCCGGCAAGCTCACGGACAAGTCCAAAGAGCAATACGGCATCTGCCTGCGTGGCAAGGCCGGCTGGGGCGAGAACATGGCGCTGATCACCACCCTCGCCAACGCCTACGGCGCTCGTTGGTTCGATGAGCAGTGGAAGCCGCAATTCGACCAGCCAGAATGGAAGAACGCCCTCAACTACTACGTCAACACCATGAAGCAGTCCGGCCCTCCGGGCGCGTCGAGCAACGGCTTCAACGAGAACCTCGCGCTGTTCAACAGTGGAAAGTGCGCCATCTGGGTGGACGCCAGCGTGGCGGGCTCGTTCGTGACCGACAAGGCCCAGAGCAAGGTTGCCGATGATGTCGGCTTTACCTACGCGCCTCATGAAGTGACCGACAAGGGCTCGGCCTGGATCTACTCCTGGTCACTGGCAATTCCTGCCAGCGCCAAGAATGCCAAGGACGCCGCCGAGTTCACGCAGTGGGCCACTTCCAAGGAATACGCCGCACTGGTCGCCGAGAAAGACGGTGTATCCAATGTGCCGCCAGGCACCCGTGCTTCGACCTACAGCGACGCTTACAAGAAAGCCGCGCCGTTCGCCAACATCACCCTGGAATCACTCAAGGCCGTCACGCCCAAGTCCCCTACCCTCAAGCCTGTGCCTTATGTGGGCATCCAGTTGGTGACGATTCCTGAGTTCCAGGCCATCGGCACCAGCGTGGGCCAGCAGTTCTCGGCCGCCCTGATTGGCCAGACGACGGTAGACAACGCCTTGAAAGCCGCTCAGACCTCCACTGAGCGCGACATGAAGCGCGCCGGTTACCCAAAGAAGTAACCGCCTGCTGCCGGGGCGGGAAACCGAGGTTTTCCGCCCCTGCTCTCAGAAACAGTGACATCCGGTTGGAGCCCCCATGAAAACCTCAGCCATACCTGATCGTACGGACACGTCCGGCCCATTGCCCTCTGTCAAAAGCCGTCGCTTCAAACCGGGCTGGTTTCTGGTCAGCCCTTCCGTGGTCCTGCTGCTGGTGTGGATGATCGTCCCGCTGGGCATGACCATCTACTTCTCGCTGATCCGTTACAACCTGCTGTCTCCCGGCGAAAACGAATTCGTTGGGCTGGAAAACTTCGAATATTTCGTGACCGACAGCGGCTTTCTGCCCGGTGCCGGCAATACCTTACTGCTGGTGGGCAGTGTGCTGGCCATCAGCGTGATCCTCGGCGTGCTGATCTCGGCGCTGCTGGAAGCCAGCGAGTTCTTTGGCCGCGGGATTGTGCGGGTGCTGTTGATTTCGCCGTTCTTCATCATGCCCACCGTCAGCGCGCTGATCTGGAAAAACCTGATTTTCCACCCGGTGTCCGGTGTGCTGGCGGCGGTGTGGAAGTTCTTTGGTGCCGAGCCCATCGACTGGTTCGCCCATTACCCGATGCTGTCGATCATTATCATCGTGTCGTGGCAGTGGCTGCCGTTCGCCATTCTGATTCTGATGACTGCCATGCAATCGCTGGATCAGGAACAGAAAGAGGCGGCGCGTCTCGATGGCGCAGGCCCCATCGCCATCTTCTGGCACCTGACTTTGCCGCATCTTGCCCGGCCCATCGCGGTCGTGGTGATGATCGAAACCATCTTCCTGCTCTCGGTGTTCGCAGAAATCTTCACCACCACCAACGGCGGCCCGGGTTTTGCCTCGACCAACCTTGCCTACCTGATCTACATCCAGGCGCTGCTGCAGTTCGATGTCGGCATGGCCTCTGCGGGCGGCCTGATCGCTGTGGTCATCGCCAATATCGCAGCGATCATCCTGATCAGGATGATCGGCAAAAACCTCACCGACAAGTCATGAGGACCTTGCCATGATGACGCTCAAACAATCACGCCGCCTGCAAAGCCTGTTGCTCGGGACTCTGTCCTGGCTCGTCGCTGCGCTGATCTTTTTCCCGATCTTCTGGATGGTGCTGACCAGCTTCAAGACCGAGATCGATGCCTTCGCCACGCCGCCGCAACTTTTTTTCACGCCGACGCTGGAAAACTACCTGCACATTCAGGAGCGCAGTGACTACTTCCACTTTGCCTGGAACTCCGTGCTGATTTCATTCAGCGCGACCATCCTGAGCATGTTGGTGGCCATCCCTGCGGCTTACTCAATGGCCTTCTTCGAGACCAAGCGTACCCGTGGGACGCTGCTGTGGATGCTCTCGACCAAAATGTTGCCACCGGTGGGCGTGCTGATGCCGATCTACTTGCTGGCCAAGACGTTTGGCCTGCTGGACTCGCGTCTGGCGCTGATCATCATCTACACGCTGATCAACCTGCCGATTGTGGTCTGGATGATTTACACCTACTTCAAGGACATTCCGGGTGAGATTCTCGAAGCCTCGCGACTGGACGGCGCCAGTACCCGCCAGGAAATCTTTCGCGTCCTGATGCCGATCTGCAAAGGCGGCCTGGCGTCCACCGCACTGCTGTCGCTCATCCTGTGCTGGAACGAAGCGTTCTGGTCCCTGAACCTCACCTCGTCCGCCGCCGCACCGCTGACGGCCCTGATCGCCTCCTACTCAAGCCCTGAAGGCCTGTTCTGGGCCAAGCTGTCAGCGGTTTCGACACTGGCGTGTGCGCCGATCCTGATTTTCGGCTGGATCAGCCAGAAACAACTGGTTCGCGGTCTTTCGTTCGGCGCCGTCAAATAGCCCCGGCCTACAGAATAAAAAGGAGTCCATCATGGCTAACCTCAGCATCAGAAATCTTCAAAAAGGCTTCGACGGTCATCAGATCATCAAAGGCATCGACCTTGATGTGAAAGACCGTGAATTCGTGGTCTTCGTCGGTCCGTCGGGTTGCGGCAAATCCACCCTGCTGCGTCTGATCGCCGGGCTTGAGGAAGTGACCTCCGGCACCATCGAACTCGATGGCCGCGACATCACCCAGGTCACCCCGGCCAAGCGCGACCTGGCGATGGTGTTTCAAACCTACGCGCTGTACCCGCACATGACCGTCGGCAAGAACCTGTCGTTCGCGCTGGATCTGGCAGGCGGCGACAAGGCGGACATCAAGAAGAAAGTCGATGAGGCCGCACGCATCCTGGAGCTGGGTCCGCTGCTGGAGCGCAAACCCAAGCAACTGTCAGGCGGACAGCGTCAGCGCGTCGCGATTGGCCGCGCCATCGTGCGCAATCCGAAGATCTTCCTGTTCGACGAACCGCTTTCCAACCTCGACGCGGCACTTCGCGTGCAGACCCGTCTGGAGCTGTCGCGACTCCACAAGGAGCTGCAGGCGACCATGATTTACGTCACCCACGATCAGGTCGAAGCCATGACACTCGCCGACAAGGTGGTGGTGCTCAATGGCGGCAAGGTCGAGCAGGTCGGCTCGCCGCTGGACCTGTATCACCATCCGGCCAACCTGTTCGTGGCCGGTTTTCTCGGGACGCCGAAAATGGGCTTTCTCAAAGGCAAGATCAGCCGGATCGACACGGGCAGTTGCCAGGTGGAGCTGGATGCAGGCACCACCGTCAGCTTGCCGGTCAGCCGCGCGGGCCTTGCGGTCGGTGCGCCCGTCACGCTCGGCATACGGCCCGAGCACCTGGACCTCGCCCAAAGTGGCGACTGCCAGCTTCAGGTCATTGCCGATGTCAGCGAACGCTTGGGCAGCGATACTTTTTGCCACGTGCGCACCCGCTCGGGCGAGTCGCTGACCATGCGGATTCGTGGCGATCTGGCCAGCCAATATGGCGAGACACTGAACCTGCACCTGGACAGTGCCCACTGCCACCTGTTCGATGCTGACGGCCTGGTCATTCCCAAAGCCCTGCAGACCGTTGCCGCCTGAGTCTTGGAGAGTCCTGTCATGAAATTGAACAAACAGAATCTGTCGCATCTGGGTGCCGACATCGACGTGCCTGAATACTCGGCCGAAGACACCCGCCAAGGCATCGCCCACATCGGCGTTGGCGGCTTTCATCGTGCCCATCAGGCGTTTTACACCGATGCACTGATGAACAGCGGCGAAGGCCTGAACTGGGGCATTTGCGGGGTGGGCCTGCGTCCGGAAGACCGGGCGGTACGTGATGCACTCGCTCAGCAAGACTACCTGTATACCCTCTATGAACTGGGCGATACGCCTGACACCAAGACACGCGTCATCGCGTCGATCAGCGGCATGCTGCTGGCCGAGGACAGCCCGCAGGCCCTGATCGACAAGCTGTCCAGCCCTGATATTCGCATCGTCTCCCTGACCATCACTGAAGGTGGCTACTGCATCGACGACAGCAACGGTCAGTTCATGGCGCATCTGCCACAGGTCCAGCATGACCTCGCCAATCCCGACAGCCCGAAAACGGTGTTCGGCTTTTTGTGCGCCGCACTGGCCCGACGCCGCGTCGAAGGCACGCCCGCCTTCACGCTGATGTCCTGCGATAACCTGCCGCACAATGGCGCGGTCACCCGCAAGGCCTTGCTGTCGTTCGCCGCGCTGCGAGATGTCGATCTGCATGACTGGATCGCTGAAAACGTCAGCTTTCCCAATGCGATGGTTGACCGCATCACCCCCATGACCAGCGCCGCTCATCGCTTGAAACTGGCCGACGAGAAGCACATCGATGACACTTGGCCGGTGGTCTGCGAGCCGTTCGTGCAGTGGGTGCTGGAAGACAAGTTCGTCAATGGCAGGCCAGCCTGGGAAAAGGTCGGCGTGCAGTTCACCGATGACGTGACGCCTTACGAGGAAATGAAGATCAAGCTGCTCAACGGCAGCCATCTGGCACTGACGTATCTGGGTTTTCTCAAGGGCTATCGTTTCGTACACGAAACCATGAACGATCCGCTGTTCGTGCGTTACATCCGCGCCTACATGGACCTCGACGTCACGCCGCAACTGGCGTCGGTGCCTGGCATCGATCTGGAAAGCTACAAAGACACGCTGATCGAACGCTTCTCCAATCAGGCGATTGCCGATCAGTTGGAGCGTGTCTGCTCGGACGGCTCTTCGAAATTCCCGAAATTCACGATCCCCACCATCAACCGGTTGATCGTCGATCAAGGCAATCTGGAACGTGCATCACTGGTGGTGGCCGCGTGGGCGCTTTACCTCAAAGGCGTGGATGAAAACGGCACGACCTACGGCATACCGGACCCACGCGCCGCGTTCTGTCAGGGCCTGGTCGCGGACGATGAATCGATCACCAAACGTCTGCTGCAAGTCGAGGAGATCTTCGGTGTGGCCATCCCGAAATCTGCGCCCTTCGTGGCAGCGTTCGAGCAGAACCTCGCCGACCTGCGTACGCTGGGCGTCAGCGGCACCCTGGAAAAACTTCTGGCCAAGCGCCCCTGAGGGACACCTATGTTTCTTGGAATCGATTGCGGTACCCAAGGCACCAAAGCCTTGCTGCTCGATACACGGACAGGCCGTGTACTGGGCGAGGGCTCTGCCCCCCACAGCCTGATCAGCGACCATCATGGACGTCGCGAACAGGACGTTCAGCAATGGCTCAAGGCCCTGCAACAGGCGGTCGGCGATGCCCTCGCGCAGGCTGGCGTTTCAGGACAGCAGGTGAAAGGCGTCGGTGTGTCCGGCCAGCAGCATGGGCTGGTTTTGCTCGACAGCCAGGGCCAGGTGCTGCGACCGGCCAAACTCTGGTGCGACACCGAAAGCGCGCCGGAAAATCAGCGTCTGCTGGACTACCTCGGCGGTGAAACAGGTTCTCTGGAACGCCTGGGGCTGGTCATCGCACCGGGTTATACCGTGTCGAAATTGCTGTGGACCCTGGAAAAACACCCTGAAGTATTCGAGCAGATCGACAAGATTCTCCTGCCCCATGACTACCTGAACTACTGGCTGACCGGCCGTTGCTGCACTGATTATGGCGACGCCTCGGGCACCGGTTACTTCAACGTCCGCACGCGGGAGTGGGACCTGCCGCTGCTGGCCCACATCGACCCGAGCGGCCGCCTTGAAAAGGCACTCCCGCAGTTGCTGGACGCCGAAAAGTCGGTCGGCACGCTGCTGCCGGAAATCGCTCGTTTGCTGGACCTGAACCCTCAGGCACTGGTGTCCAGCGGCGGCGGCGACAACATGATGGGCGCAATCGGTACGGGCAATATCCAGCCGGGACTGATCACCATGAGCCTGGGCTCTTCCGGCACGGTGTATGCGTTCGCTGATCAACCTGCGGTCAGTGAACATGGCTCGGTTGCGACGTTCTGTTCGTCGTCCGGCGGCTGGCTGCCGCTGATTTGCACGATGAACCTGACCAACGCCACGACCGCCGTACGCGAGCTGTTCGCGCTGGACATCGCAGGGTTCAACGCGGCGGTTGCCAACGCGCCTATCGGTGCCGAGGGCGTACTGATGCTGCCGTTTCTGAACGGCGAACGCGTACCCGCCCTCCCCGACGCGACCGGCAGTATTGTCGGTCTGGACAGCACCAATATGAACCAGACCAATCTGTGCCGTGCGGTGGTGGAAGGCACGACCTTCGGACTGCGTTACGGACTGGACCTGTTGCGCGCCAGCGGCATCAAGAGCGAGCGTATTCGCCTGATCGGCGGTGGCTCGAAGAGCGCAGTCTGGCGGCAGATAGTGGCCGACATCATGGACACGCCAGTGGTCTGCACAAGCTTCGCTGAAGCCGCAGCCCTGGGCGCGGCGATTCAGGCCGCCTGGTGCTGGTCGACGACCACGGGTGAATCCGACACCCTGCAAGCGCTGTGCGAACGCTGCGTGAGTCTGGACTCCGCCAGTGAAACGCACCCCATTGCACAGAACGTGGTCGCTTACCAACAGGTCTATCAGCGCTATCAAGACCATCTACGAGCAGTTTGACTCTCTTTTTTACGGAGCACTTATGTTTCTGGTTTGCGGCGAAGCCCTGTTCGACATTTTCACCCGCGCCGACTCCGGCAGCGCGCTCAATAAACTCGGGTTTGACGCCATCGCTGGTGGCTCACCATTCAACGTTGCCATCGGTTTGCGTCGACTGGGGGCCGAGTCTGCGCTCTTCGCTGGCCTGTCGACCGATTACCTGGGGCGTCGACTGCGCGCTGTGCTCGCGCAAGAGCAGGTCAGCGCCGAACACTTGATCGACTTCGACGCTCCGACCACGCTGGCAATGGTCGCGGTTGGGGCCGACGGCTCCCCTACTTACAGCTTCAGGGGCGACGGCTGTGCTGATCGCCAGCTGCGTCTGGAACATTTGCCCAGACTCGACGACAGGGTTCGCGGCATCCACGTCGGCTCCTTCTCGCTGGCGGTGCAACCGATTGCGGACACCCTGCTGGCCCTCGTCGCCCGGGAAAGCGGCCGACGCCTGATTTCGCTCGACCCCAACGTGCGCCTCAACCCGGCACCGGACATTCAGCGCTGGCGCACGCAGATCGCCGCGTTCGCCGAGCATGCGCATGTGATCAAGGTCAGTGACGAAGACCTGCACCTGCTTTACCCCGACAGCGATGTGCAGAGCATTGCCGAAGGCTGGCTGACTCGCCACACGCATCTGGTGATCGTGACCCGTGGCACCGAGGGCGCCAGCGTTTTCACCCGCGAACACGGTACGTGGTCGGTCCCGGCGAAGAACGTCGTGACGGTGGACACCGTGGGGGCTGGCGACACGTTCCAGGCTGCGTTGTTGACGTTCCTGGGTGAACGTCAGCTGGACACGCCTCAGGCGTTGTCCGCCGTCAGCAAGCAGGATCTGAACGAATTGCTCACTTTTGCCGTATCGGCAGCCGCGCTGACCTGCACGCGGGTCGGCCCGGACCTGCCTTACAGGCATCAGTTGGGCTGAGCCGGGGTCGCGGGCGAATGAACGCCTGCGAGCCGGTGCTTGCTGCGGGACAATGCCGAGTCAAGCGCGCGGGGCTGTGTGCAGCGCTAGCTGTTCCTGTAAAGCCAGCGCATCACCCACTGCCCAACCGCTGGCGGTGTTGTCAAAAATGCACCACGTCGGCGCGCCCTCCTGCGCCGACTGGCGTATCGGGTCGACCCATTCGGCCAAGCGCTCTGCGCCGTAAGGCGTGTGATAGACCTGCGGTGAACCGTGCAGCCGCCAGTAGCGCATGCCTTGCCAGCCTCTTGGCTTATTGCCTCCCGTGATGGGTGATGGGTCGGCAGCCACTTGTCCAATCCGCTGCTCGATCAACAGCGCCTGCGCGTCCAGCCAGGATTCATGACGCGGTTCAAGCACCACATACCCTGTGTATCGCTGTCGCAAGGCTTGGAAGAAGCGTTCGGCGACCTCTGGCTCATAGCGAAATGAGGGTGGAAGCTGAATCAGCAGGCACCCCATTTTCCGCCCCAACGCCAGGCATTGACTTAGAAACTCGTCCAGATGGGCTTCACTTTCAACCAGGCGCAGTTCGTGGCTGATCCGTTTGGGCAGCTTGACAGAAAAGCGAAAATCCTCGGGCACCGCATCGGCCCATCGGGCGTACGTCTGCGGCCGATGGGGGCGATAGAACGAACTGTTGATTTCCACGGTGTTGAAGCGCTCGGCATAACGCTGCAAATGGCTGCCGCCTGCAGGAAATACTGGCCAGTACTGACGTGCAAGGCTCCAGCCCGCACATCCCACGTAAGCCGGCGGGGGTACATTCAATACAGCACTCCGGACGCCTCGCGCATGAAGATCTCGACCGTTTTAGGACCTACGCCTTCGAAGGCCAATAGGCGCTTCTCAAAGTCCGCCCTTCCCTCGCTCTGTTCCTGAATGCAGAGCACTCTGCCGCCGTATTCTTCATTCAGTTTCCTGCACAGCGTCAGCAGCCGGTCGGCAGTGGATTCGTCGTAACGCACGTAATGCGCCTCGCCCAGCAAACCTACCAGCTGCCGATGGGTGCAATGCACAAGTTTGCGAGGCGTATCACGACCGTTCTGCTCGACGATGACCCGATAAGCCTCGCAGGCAATCGGAGCCTGAATCCTCTTTCCCATCAGAAAACTGGCGATCAGCCATTTGAACAGCGCCTTTTCCTTGTCTGCGCTGAAGTCGATCTGCAGGTCTAAGGCGCCGATGGACTGACTCATGACCGTTATTGGCTCTGTTCGGACTTGCCCTGCTGCATTTGCACCGAAGACTTGCTGCCGTCGGTGTTGTCCTTGGTTTCGTTACCCGAGTTATCGAAACAGCCGTGCAAGGTCAGCAGGCAGAAAAACCCTAGGCAGATGGCTGGCTTGTTCATGTGAGTACTCCTGATTACCGTGATGCATTGGAACGCGTCGACACCTATATAGCGTCGCGCTTCACCTGAGCAGACATTAAGGACCGGTCAGGGGTTTGTTCGATCCGCTCAAACATGCGACAAACGGTAGTCAGCGGCAACCGTTCAAGGCGCGCCGAACAGCATTGTCCAGTACACGCCGTAATCCGTCTGGGTGCCCGTTGCATAAGCGGCCCCCATTTCGGTGAACATGGGGTTCATCAGGTTTGCGCAGTGTCCGGGACTTGCCAGCCAACTGGCCATCGCCTTGCTGGCGGAACTCTGACCGGCTGCAATGTTTTCGCCAATTTGCCGCCCTGCATAGCCGGCAGCGCGTGCCCGATCAGCGGGTGAATCACCATCGAAGCCTCGGTGCTGGAAATAGTTTTCACTGGCCATCGACTGGCTGTGCCCTTGAGCCGCCATTTCCAGCGTTGCGTTCCAGACCACAGGCCGCGCCGCTGCAAAAGGACGCTTGCCGCACATGCGCGGTTTGGCCCGCGCTGCATTGACTTGATCGAGCAACAACGTGCCGGTGGAGCGAGCATCGCCCAGTTTGCTGTCGATCAATGGACGCGCCAAAACGATACGCCAGTCATCGCGATCCTGAGTGATGCCAATGTCGACGTACCGGGCATCCAGCAACGCGGTGCAATATCGATTTTTAAGCTGACCGAAGGCCTCGTCGGTACTCCGGGCACCCACCAGGCGGATGGAGCGTACGGTCACGGCTTGGTAACCCGCTGCTTTGAGGGCGTCGCGGGAGCTGCCGTTGAATTCGACAGGCAAGTTGACGTTGCCGTTGAGCACCAAGGGTCTGGCGGCCTTGGGTGTCCGCGCTTCGCAGCGCTGCGGTTGAGCACGGTAGGCGTTGATGGCTTCAACCAGCTGGCGCTCCTGCCCGGCCGCCGCGTGACCCGAGAGCAACGGCAACAGCATGCTCAGGCATCGCCAGACACGTCCTGAAGAACGGAGAGATTCACGCATGGTGGGCACAGGCTCAAGGGGATGGGAACAGAGGGAGTGTTACGGCACCCCGTTTTCAGGGCCCGAATAAGACCGCCCACGCCCCACAAGGTTCACGCTGCGAACTGTCCGCTGTGTGGATTCAAAGCTTGCCGATCTCTCCCGTGGCTTCACCCAGGCTGGCGAGCGTCTGCTCGATGTCCAGTACAGCCTGATCCAGTCTGACAAACGATTGCTGCAACGCCTCCAGATCGTCGACCGTTTGATGCCCGCGCAAATGCGCCACCCGCTCAAGCTCAGTGCGCTCCAGGAGCTGTAGATCCGCTCTCAAGCGCTCAAGCGTTACCCACACGGCGTCGAAACGCTCATGGCTTTCATGTTCCACGCTGCCCCTCCAGGATCGTCAGAAGACAGGCGTTTATCATCCGGTTCAACGCCCTGCCAGATTTCAGAACGCTCATTCGCTATGCCATCCCAACTGGCGTTTGATAATCCGACGATAGGGCGTGTCGATCTGCTCAGGGACCCGCATGAAATAATTGCGAGCATGCTCGCGTGTATCGCCGGTCAGCCCCGAGAGATAGGCCACCGCATCATCGGCAGACAAAATACGGCCTTCAATGTCGGCGAATCGCGGTGGCAATGCCGTCCAGACCACCGCGTCTATCCGCCGCTCAGCAGCCCACTGCATCAACGGCCCGATCGGTGTGCGCAACACCAGCAAGCTGCCAACCGCGCCCTCTCGTTGCTCAGGTATCTGTTCCCGTGCGCGCAATGCCGCGCACGCCGCCTGAACAGTGGGTGCATCCAACAGGGCCCAAGACACTTTCACGGCTGAGGCATTCATGCATATCGCGGTCGAGAGTTCTCCACCGTCGCCCACCCGGCAAAATTCGATGGGCAAGGCCGGGCCGTCTCCATACCACTCACCTGCCAACGGCAGCGACCCCGGCTCCCATAAAAGCGATCCCCAACCCAGGCATGCAATGTTCAAGGTAGCGCCCTCGCGATTGAATCCGATACGCAGAGTCTGACAACGTGGAACACAAATGCTCCTGAAGCATTGCCACATTGAATCATCGCGCCGCCTGTCAGGGCCACTGACGATCGTTTTGAATTTCCCGATAGCTGAAAGATCATTTTTTTGAGAGGCATTTTTAAAGGAGGCACCGGCCACGCAGATACCGGTGCGGATGATCAGCGATGGGAAAGATGAATGAAGCAACTGATAGCAGCGCTCACTGAACGACAACGGGGTGCAAAACCTTCGTTCATCGGCGATATCGCCAAGCAATTGAAACAGGCAATACGCGTTATCGTTCGCGAGCTTCGCCCCGAAGCGCCCCGCAGGCGTCTACTGGAGCGTTGCCGAAAACGGCGCGAAGACGACTGAAACGCACAGCAAACGTTTGAAGCCCGAGTGCATATATCAACCTTTGGCGAGAGGAAACCCGTGTGCGAATCCATCATTTGAACTGCGGGTGCATGTGCCCTGTTGGCGGGGCGCTTTTCGACGGCTTCAGCCGCGGGTTGACCGCAAGGCTGGTGTGCCACTGCCTCTTGATCGAAACGCACCGCGATGGACTGGTGCTGGTGGACACCGGTTTTGGAACCGAAGACGTTGAACACCCTGAGAGGCGCCTGAGCAGGTTCTTTCGCACGTTCAATAATATTCGGCTGGAGCATCGCTACACCGCTTTGCACCAGATCCGGCAGTTGGGATTTCATCCCGAGGATGTCCGCCATATCATTCTGACGCACCTGGATTTCGACCACGCAGGCGGTTTGCGAGACTTTCCCCACGCCACCGTGCATGTGATGCGCGATGAAATGTCGGCCGCCGGCAACGCTGCGGGATGGCGCGATTCACGCAGGTTCCGCTCGCAGCAATGGCAAGGCGTCACGGACTGGAAGCTGTACGACGATGGCGCAGATCGCTGGAACGGGTTCGGTGCGGTACGTGCCCTGCTGGGTGCAGGCGATGACGACATCCTTTTGGTGCCGCTGCGCGGTCATACCCGCGGGCATGCGGGCATTGCGATACGCACGCCTCAAGGCTGGATGCTGCACGCCGGGGACGCGTATTTCTACCGGGGCGAAGTAGGCTCGCCCGAGCGCCATTGCACACCCGGCCTGCGGCTTTACCAGCGCATGATGGACACCGACCACCAGGCGCGTGTCGCCAATCAGGTGCGCTTACGCAACTTGTCTCTTAGTGCGGGGCGCGACTTGCGCATCTTCTGTAGCCACGACGCGAACGAGCTGCAATACCAGATCGACCTGTCTGCTACCCAGCGTTTCGTGAATGGCGCAGATTGATACAGACGAGCCATTGACTAGACCTGACCGAAACTCAGAACCAACCGGCACAGCGACGCTCTGACACTCATACGCCGCAGATTCGGAAAGGACTCTTTCACATGGCCAGTCACGACAAAACCTCACTACGACGCGCAATTACCGCGCCAATGCTGATGCTGTTCATTCTTGGCGATGTGTTGGGTGCGGGCGTCTATGCGCTGGCCGGGACCATCGCAGGCCGTGTCGGCGGTGCGATCTGGGCACCGCTGCTGATTGCGCTGTGTTTTGCGTTGCTCACCGCCGCGTCCTACGCCGAACTCGTCACCAAATACCCACGTGCCGGTGGCGCCGCCGTCTATGCCGAGAAAGCCTTCGGCAAGCCACTGTTGTCGTTTCTGGTGGGTTTCTCGATGGTTGCAGCGGGCGTCACCAGTGCCGCGGGACTTGCCGTGGCTTTTGCCGGCGACTACCTGCAAGCGTTGATCGCCCTGCCACCCCAGTGGGTCTGCGTCGGTTTTCTGATCATCGTCGGCCTGTTGAATGCGCGGGGTATCAAGGAGTCACTGGGAGCCAATCTGGTGATGACCACGATCGAGCTGAGCGGCCTGGCGATGGTGATTGCCGCCGCCGCGTGGTTCGTAGGTCAGGGCCACGGCGTACCACAGCGGGTTTTCGAGCTGGATACCGCGGCGCCCGCCACGGCCATTCTGGCCGCCTCGCTGCTGGCCTTCTATTCGTTCGTCGGCTTCGAAACCTCGGCCAATCTGGCCGAAGAAATCAAGGACGTACGCCGTGTCTACCCGCGTGCGCTGTTCGGCGCGCTGCTGATTGCCGGCGCGGTGTATGTGCTGGTAGGTGTCGGCGCGGCAATGGTGCTGCCGGTCGAGCAATTGAAGGATTCGCAAGCGCCGCTGCTGGATGTGGTCAAGGCGTCTGGCTTGGGCATCCCGTCACCGTGGTTTGCAGTGATCGCTCTGATTGCAGTGGCCAACGGCGCGCTATTAACCATGATCATGGCCAGTCGACTGACCTTCGGCATGGCGCGCCAAGGCCTGCTTCCTTCTGTCCTGGGTTCTGTGCTGCCACGCCGGCGGACACCCGGGTTCGCCATCCTGGCGACAACGCTGGTCGCCATCGCGCTGTCCTTCACCAGCACGCTGACCACGCTGGCAGAAACGGTTGTGTTGCTGTTGCTGTTCGTGTTCCTGAGCGTGAACGTTGCCGTGTTGGTGCTCAAGCGCGACAAAGTGGAGTCTGGGCACTTTCAGGTCCACTGGGTCGTTCCCGTTCTTGGGGTGCTGTCATGCTTGTTGCTGCTGACTCAGCAAGGGCCGGAAACGTGGTTGCGTGCGGGCGTGATGCTGGTGGTAGGTGCCGTGCTGTATGGCTTGGCGCGAATGGCCAAACCTGGGGCAGTTTCGCCACTCAGTGACTAGTTTGCAGAAATCCTGAAGCCGTTTACGAGAGGCCACCCTCTGACGCTGATCCGGCAGTCGACCAAAGCCGGCACCGGGAAAGCCTGGCTGTTCTGGTGTAACGCATCTGCGAGCGCTCTCCATTGGCACCTGACCATCGTTCAGTCGCCTGAAAACCGAATTTGATTACGTCCCATACGTTTGGCTTCATACAGTGCGTCGTCGGCTGCCGCGAGCACATTCTGAGGTGTCACACCGATCGCATTATCGAGCGTGATGCCGCCAATGCTGATCGTGACAACTCCCGTCGCATTGCCTGCGTGCTCGATGCGAAGCAGTCCGAGCTGCCGAGTGATGTCTTCGGCGATGCGCATTGCGCCTTCGCGGTCGGTGTTGGGAAGCAGGACAGTGAACTCTTCACCGCCGTAACGCACAGCCAGATCCTGGGGCCGCCTGACAGCAGACCGGATCGCACCTGCGACCTCTCTGATACAGGCATCGCCCGCTGGATGACCATACCGATCGTTGTAAGACTTGAAGTGATCGATATCCATCATAAACAGGCTGATCGGCGTTCTATCTTTTTCGGCCCGTACAAGCTCAAGGGGCAGTATTTCATCCAGACTTCGCCGGTTAAGCAGTCCGGTCAGGCTGTCTTCAGCAGCCATTTTACGCAGAACGGCCCGAGTGCCTTCCAACTGCGTTTGCAAAGCATCGCCCAGCCGGATTTGACGCAAGAGAACGTAAGCAAAAACCAGAAGACCGATGATGACCAGGCTGACAAACGACAACGATGTATACAGTTGATGGTACCAAGGCGAAAGAATGCCGCCTTTAGATACACCCGCCTGTATCACCAACGGGTATCGGCCAATACTGACGTATCCGTTTATTCTCTCGACGTTATCAATCACTGACTTGATGTGCGCGACGCCCGATTTCGCGTAAGGGAGGTGATCCTTGAATACATTCCCCTTCGCAACACTGGTGCCGATCACGTCGTCGAAAAAAGGTCTGCGTGTAAGAACCGTGCCATCATCCAGCGTCAGCAGAAAGATGCCGTTATCGTCCAGATGAAAGCCCGCATAAAACCGGTTGAAATACTTGATCGACATCGTCACCAGAAATACGCCGGCGAAGCTGCCATCAGGGTTGTTGATACGCCTTGAAAGGGGAACGACATAGTCGCCCGTCGAGCGGCTCTTTACTACTTTGCTGAGGTGCATTTCCCGATCGCCAGGATGGGTCCTGTGATAGATGAAGTAATCCCGATCCGAGTTGTTGGCTGACGCAGGGTAAGACTCCTTGTCGGTCACCAGCCAGTTGCCCTCTTTGTCATAGACAAAAAAGCCGTGAATTTGCGGCATCAGCTCAGCGCGTTTCTTGAAGAGCAGGCGCAGCCTGCCGTTATCCATACGGTCAACGCCGTACCACTCTATGCGCTCCAGAACACCTGCTGAAACCGCGTCGATCTGCTTGACCGCATCCTCCGCGTGCTGGGCAGCCGCCCGCGCCAGGTTGGCGACATTACCCTCTCCCTCACGAATGTGCTGGTTGTAACTTTGCCAACTGACCCAGACCAGTACCGAGAGTATCGAAAACACCACAATCGCAACAAAACAGGCGACCAGCTTCTCGACAGTTGAACGACCTTGCACTGAAACAGCAGGCATTTGCATAGGGCATCCAGCAAATCAAGTCAGCACTCATGAGCCTTCCATACATCACTTTCGCAAAAGCCTGAACAGTAAGCTGGACATGAACTGCCGTGGCTGGAGAACAGCATGTGGCAAGGATCTTAGTTGGCATGGCCGAATATAGCGAGTCGGCAAGGGGTCGTTTTTAGAATGGATAAACGTCGGGGCTTTACGTGATGACATCCACTCGCCTCTGCCTGAACAACCGGCAAAAGCAAGTGGATGCGACGCTGTGTGCAGACTTCAGCGACGCTTCATCCGGTCGATGATCACAGCCAGCAGAAGGATCGTGCCGCGAATGACGTACTGGTAGAAGGTGTCGATATTCTTCAGGTTCATGGCGTTTTCGATGATCGCCAGAATCAGCACGCCGGCGATGACGTGGCGGATCATGCCGATACCGCCACTGAGCGATACGCCACCCAGTACGCAGGCCGAGATCACCGTCAGCTCGAAGCCCTGCCCCACCATCGGCTGGCCGGAGGTCATGCGCGAAGCAAGCACAACGCCTGCCAGTGCGCCGATCAGGCCATGCACGGCGAAGATGATGATCTTGGTGCGATCAACGTGTACGCCTGCCAGCAACGCTGCTTCCTGGTTGCCACCGATGGCCATCGTGTTGCGACCGTAAGTGGTGTAGTTGAGCAGCCAGCCGAAGAAGATGAAGCAGACGATCGTGATCAGAATCGGGACCGGTACGCCGTACAGCTGGCCGTTGCCGAACACGAAAAAGTCTTCGTTGGAAACGCCCACCGCCTTGCCGTTGGAGAAGATGTAGGCAAGACCGCGCACGATCTGCATGGTCGCCAGCGTCGCGATCAGGGCGTTGATCCTGAGTTTCGCGATGACGATACCGTTGATCAGGCCCACCACCAGTCCCATCGCCAGCGCGGCCGATACGCCCAGAAAAACGCTGTCGGTGTCGCGGATCACGATCCCGGCGATAACCCCGGAGCACGCGAGAACCGAACCGATCGAGAGGTCGAAGTGGCCGGAGGCCAGGCAATAGAGCATGGTGCAGGCGGCAATGCCCACGGTGGAAATCGCCAGGCCCAGGCCGCGCATGTTCAAGGGTGACATGAAGTTGTCGATGAACACGGCGCAGAGCAGGAAGATGCCCACGGCGGCCAGCAGCATGACCCACTCATCGGCAAAACGGCGCAGGTTCAAGCCCTGACGGGGAGCCCGCAGGCTGGATTCGGTAGACATACGCACCTCTTTTTTATTGTTCATGGTCAGGGACCAGTTGTTCAGCCGCGCGTGCGTGGCAGAGCCAGTTGCAGGAGACGCGGCTCTTCAGCCTCGTCGCGGTTCAGTTCACCGGTAATGGCACCTTCGCTCATCACCAGAATGCGGTCGGAAATACCCATCACTTCCATCAGGTCGCTGGACACCACAATCACGGCGATGCCGTCGGCGGCCAGGTTGTGGATGATCTGGTAAATCTCGGACTTGGCCCCAATGTCGATACCGCGGGTTGGCTCGTCGAGCAGCAGCACCTTCATCGGCATCGACAGCCAGCGCCCCAGAATGGCTTTCTGCTGGTTGCCGCCGGACAGGTACATGATTTGCTGTTCAGGGGATGGCGTCTTGACGTTCATCGCTTGAATCTGGCCCTTCGCGTTGTCGCGCTCCCAGCGGCCCTGAATCAGGCAGCCAAGGCTGACGTGGCGTGGACGCGCACCGATGTTGATGTTTTCGGCGACGCTGGACAGCGGCACGATGCCCTCTTTCTTGCGATCTTCCGGGCACAGCAGAATGCCAGCAGCGATGGCATCACGCGGCGACTTGAGGGTCAGCGGCTTGCCGTCCAGTTGCAGCGAACCTGCCGTGCTGCGGGTCATGCCGGACAGCAGACGAAACAGCTCGGTGCGACCGGCACCGACCAGGCCGAAAAAGCCCAGCACTTCGCCCTTCTCGACCGCAAAACTGACCGGCTCCTGCAACCCCGGTCCCATCAGGCCGGTGACCCGCAGGCTCGGTCCCTGGTGCTGGCGGGGACGGTAGTTGTAGATGTCCTGAATATCGCGACCGACCATGCAGGTCACCAGACGGTCATGATCCAGATCCGCCATTTGCTCGAAGGTGCGCACAAAACGCCCGTCTTTGAAGACAGTCACGGCGTCGCAAACGCGGAAGATTTCTTCCATGCGGTGCGACACGTAAAGAATCACCCGGCCTTCGTCACGCAGACGGACGATGATTGCCATCAATCGGTCGATTTCACGCGCTGACAGGCTGCTGGTCGGTTCGTCGAAGGCAATCACATGAGCATTGCGCGACATGGCTTTGGCGATTTCCACCAATTGCCGCTGCCCCAGAGACAAATCGCCCAGGCGCGTGCCCGGATCGATCTCGTCGGCCAGCCCTTTAAGCAATTCTGCCGCACGGCGGCGCATGGCACCCCGATTGATCAAACCAAAACGGCTGGGCATATGGCCCAACAGCAGGTTCTCGGCGACGGTCATTTCCGGTACCAGATGCAGCTCCTGGTGAATGACCGCTACCCCGGCCGCGATACTGTCGGCCGTGGATTTGAACTGGTAAGTCTGCTCGCCGATTTGCAGCGCGCCGCTGTTGGGCTGATAAGAGCCGCCCAGAATCTTCAAGAGCGTGGACTTGCCCGCGCCGTTTTCGCCCATCAGCGCATGAACGCTGCCGGGACGCGCTTCAAAGCTGATATCCGAGAGCGCTTTTACGCCGGGAAAGACCTTGCCAATGCCATTGAAGCGCAAGGCACCGCCTGCCGAATGTTGTTCGATAGCCTGTTGCATGCAACCAACCTCCTCAATGAGAGGGGCCTTCAGTCAGGCCCCTCTTTTCAGCTCACTTCCAAAGGCCGATCTTGGTCAGTTCTTCCTGGAAGTTGGCGCGGGTGATCAGTGTCACGTCGTCCATCGCGGTGTACTTCGGAGGCTCTTTGCCATCCTTGATCCACTCGTACATGTACTTGGCGGTGTTGTAGCCTTCTTTGTCCGGGCTGGGCAGCATCGAACCGAAGAAGCCGCTTTTCTTTTTCTTCAGCTCATCGATGGCGTCAGTGCCGTTGATGCCGATACCGATCACGTTGTCTGCGCTGAACCCGTTACTCGCCGTAGCACGGACGCCACCCAGTACGGTGTTGTCGTTCATGCCGCCGATGATCAGGTTTTTAGCATCGCCCGGCAGCTTGGGCAGGGCCGAGTTGGTGGCGTCCATGCTGCCTGGTACATCCAGGGTTTTCTGTGCAGTGAACAGAATGTTCTTTTCAGGCAGCCCCGCTTTTTTCAAGGCATCGACAGAACCGTCGGTGCGCTTCTTACCAGTGTCCAGCTCGTTGTAAGTGTTGATGATGGCGTAGGTGCCCTTCCACTCGTTCTCATCCCACTTGCGGTTCTTGGCTTCGGTGGCCATCGCCGCGCCCTGCTTTTGGCCAACTTCGAAGGCGGCCATGCCCAGGTAAGGAACGTCCTCCATGAATTTGCCCTGAGCGTCGACGAAACGGTCGTCCACAGCCATGACCTTCAGGCCCAGCGCCTTGGCCTTGGCCACAATGGCAGGACCGAGAGACACGTCAGGCGGGCAGATCACGAAACCCTTGGCGCCATTGGCCGCGAGGTTGTCGATGGCAGCCAGGGTTTTTTCACCGTCCGGCACGGCAATCTTGAGCACGGTGAAGCCGTGATCCTTGCCTGCTTTTTCGGCAAAGGCCCACTCGGTCTGGAACCAGGGTTCTTCGGCTTGTTTGACCAGAAAGCCGATTTTGACTTCATCGGCAGCAGAGACGATACCGCTCATGCCCATGATGGCGGTGGTGACAGCAGCACAGCACAGGGAACGGATCCCGTGACGACTCAACATAGCTAACTCCTTATTTTTATTGAATAGCTAGAGCGTTCAGCAAAGGTGGCGGCTCATGAACGCAGATGCGTTTGAAACCGGTTCAATAGTCATACCATATTATGATTGACTGCAATGTAACCGAATGTCACCTAAGGAAGTACAGACCCAGAAACAACATCAGGCGTAATCCTTCAGCAACCTCGTTCAGCCGGCGAACCGGGTGCATTCAAGCCCTTTTACATCAACATCAGCGGTGACGACCGCGCCGTCGAACTCACCGTGTGCGTCAGCAGGTGCGGCGCTCGTCACGTACAAGGTCTTGAGGTCAGGCCCACCGAATACGCAACTGGTGGGATGACTGACCGGCAGATCAATCACCCGGTCCACGCTGCCGTCAGGTGCGAATCGAATCAGGCAACTGCCGCCCCAGCGGGCATTCCAGACGTAACCCTCGGCATCCATCGCAGAACCGTCAGGGGAACCACGCGAATGCTCGGCAGCCCATACCGTGCGCGAGCCAAGGCTGCCGTCCGGAAGAATCGGGTAGTGATAAATGACGTCGTCCAGCGTGTCGGCGCTGTACAGCACATCGCCAGTGGCGTTCCACAGCAACGTGTTGACGATCCCCTGGCGGTCCAGCAGGCGCGTGACGCTGGCATCGGCATCGACTCGAAACAGCCCTCCGGAACGGCGAACCAGCGGAACGTCGCCACCTTGCGCATCAATGTTGTTCTGCATGCTGCCCAGCCAGAGTCGACCTTGAGCGTCGCAGCGCGATTCGTTGGCGCGGTTGCCGGACACCGGGTCGGCCACGCAAAAAAACGAGAGGGACGTTTTGAATGCTGTCACGTCCAGGCGGTAAACACCGCTGGCCAGCGTCACCAGCGCATCGCCTTGCTTGGTGGGGATAAACGCGGAAATAGGTTCGGGCATGCGCCAGTGGCGGTATTCGCCGTTGACGAGCCTGCAAGCCAGAAAGCCTGAGATATCGACCCAATACAGGGCCTGCTGTTCGACGTCCCAGAAGGAACCTTCGCCCAGCTTGAAACGGTGCTCGGAGACGGGCAGCCAGTTCATGAAAATGTCCTTTGTTATTGTTGTAAAAGGTACTTTTCAGTGTGATGCAGCAATCAATCGGTCACGCGCATTTCCATGTGTTCAAAGTAACGCGTCAGCGGCTTCCTTCTGACGCGAAAAATACGTGTCGATCACCTCAGCCGCCTGCTCGATCAGGCTCATGCAGGCCCACACACCACGGCCGGCATCACGGGTGGCAATGGCTTCAGCCAGATCCCGGTGCAGCGGCAGGGTCTTGCCCAACTGGCCCGGCATTCCCGACGTCACTTCGAACGACACGGCCAGTAATGCGCCCAGCGCGGGCAACATCTGCTCGATGAAACGATTATGGCTGGCCGCCAGCACCGCCTCATGAAAACGCCGATCCGCCAGGTTGTAATCCCCCTTGTCGGTCACCGACGCCTCCAACAAGCGGTACGCCTCACGAATCTCTTCAATCTGCTGTCCGGTGGCCCTGTCGCACGCCCAGCGCACCGCCATTGGCTCGATGGTTCTGCGCAGGTCCAGCAGGTCCTTCACGAACGCTTCCGGAAGCCCTTTGCGTGCGAGCCAGCCGACCACCTGAGGATCGAACAGGTTCCAGCTTCGCAACGGCAGTACGCGTGTGCCCACCTTGGGCCCGACCTCCAGCAACCCTTTGGCCACCAGCGTCTTTATGGCCTCACGCAACACCGTACGGCTGACACCCAGCTCTTCGCACAGCGCGGCTTCCACTTTCAGCGTCTGACCCGGCAGAACATTGCCTGCGGCAATCCAGGCACCCAGCCAATCCACCGTTGACGCGTGGAAATTACTGCTCATGTCCCGATGCCTCGTGTCGCGATCTGTTCGAGCCGAGGCTAATCATCATACCAATGCCTGTCAAACGGGCCGCAGTGTGCTGTAGAGCATACTCACCGCCCGCATTACTAAATAGTATTACAATTAATTTTTCAAGCAGCATTTTTTGGGCTATAAATCCTTCCATCGGATAGAAATCCGATCAAATAGTCTTACCAATAAAAATAAAAGCGGGTAGATCAGATGAAAAAGCATGCTCTTCTCAGCACCCTTGGACTGTCTCTCATGATCAGCACGTTAACCGCGCACGCTGCGACGCTCTCCAGCGAACACAGCGGCTTCGGCCAACTGCCGGATGGCACGGCCGTCGAAAAGTACACCCTGCGCAACAGCCACGGCATCGAAGCCAGTGTCATCACCTACGGCGCCACCCTTCAGTCGCTGATGGTTCCCGACAAAGCCGGCAAAGTGGAAGACATCGTGCTGGGCTTCGACGATGTGCAGGGCTATCAGAACAACGGTACGGTGTACTTCGGGGCAACCATCGGTCGGTTCGGCAATCGCCTTGCGGGCGGCAAGTTCACGCTGGATGGCAAGACCTATCAGGTCCCTCTCAACGACAAGACCAACGCGCTGCACGGCGGCAGTCAGGGTTTCGACAAGCGACTCTGGAAAGCTGAAGAAACAAAGACCGGCGATTCGGTCGGTGTGAAATTGACCTACGTTTCACCCGACGGCGAGATGGGGTTCCCCGGTACGCTGACCACTGTCGTCACTTACAGCCTGAACGAGAAAAACGAGCTGAAGATCGACTACCGCGCAACCACCGACAAGTCGACGGTACTGAACCTGACCAACCACAGCTACTTCAATCTGGCGGGTGCGGGCAGCGGCGACATTCTCAAGCAGGTCGCCACCTTGCACGCCTCGCACTACACCCCGGTCAACGACAAGCTGATTCCGACCGGCGAACTGCCCGCCGTGAAAGGCACCCCAATGGATTTCCTCAAGCCGACCGCCTTTGGTCAGCACATCAAGGATGATCATCAGCAGCTCAAGTACGCCGAGCCCAAACAAGGCGGTTTTGACTTCAACTGGGTGCTCGACACCAAGGGCGACGTGAAGAAGCTGGCGGCTGAAGTCAGCGACCCGCAGTCGGGCCGTAAACTGCAGCTGTTCACCACCGAGCCCGGCGTGCAGCTCTACACCGGCAACTTCCTGGATGGCAGCATTCACGGCAAAGGCGGCAAGGTCTACCCGCACTGGGGTGCCTTCACACTGGAAACCCAGCACTACCCGGACGCGCCTAACCAGCCGAAATTCCCGAGCACCCGTCTCGATCCAGGCAAGGCGTACACCCAGACCACCGTGTTCAAATTCCTCAATCACTGACCCAGCCTGTCGCGCAGCCCTTGTTGAACGAGGGTTGCGCGTTATTCTCAGTGAGTCGCGCAGTGAAGGAGTACGGCATACCTCCACCCTCCGAACATTGAGGATGACGACACGCCTGCTCAGATTGCCCCCTATCGCCTACCCCCTCTCGCCCATTACTGGTCAGGCTTGGTCTTCGCCGACAGGGCGACCCTGCAACTCCCCTTCCCCGTTGCGCCTTTGTCGGGCACTACAACGCAGCGATTGGCTGAGTAGCGCTGGACGACTTCATCGAGACGGTCAGAACCGAAGACATTGCCGCCGAGGGTTTCAGTGGATTCCAGGTGATTCCGCCGGCCAGAGCGTCTGACGACGCCCGCCAGCAGAACGAAGCGTCAATCATCCGAAAGGACACTGGACGCGGGCAATTTGCCGATTACCTGCCCCTCAACGAGGTGCACGGCGACTGGACATCGTCGACCCGCTACACCCCGCTGAACGTCGATAGCGATTATTGATGGTTTTTCATCGCTGCAACCAGCGTGTCGACGTTGTAGCGAAACATCTTGGCGTAAGTCGACGCTGGGCCGTCTGGTGGCGACAGGGCTTCGACATACAACTCACCGCCTGGCTGCGCACCGCTGGCTTCGGCAATCTGCTTGACCAGACGCGGGTCACCTGAATTCTCGAAGAAATAAGCGCTGACGTGCTCGGCCTTGATCTGACGGATCAGTTTCGAAACGTCTGCTGCCGAGGCTTCCGATTCGGTGGAAAGACCCAGCGGCGACAGGAACGTCACGCCGTAGGCATCACCAAAATAGCCAAACGCATCATGGGAGGTCAGGATCTTGCGATTGGCTTGCGGGATGGCCTTGATCTGATCACGCGCATACAGGTCCAGTTGCTGCAACTGAACGATGTAACGGTCGCCGTTGGCCTGGTAGACCGGCGCGCCGTCGGGATCGGCCTTTTTCAGTGCAGCCACGATATTGCGCACATAAATCACGCCGTTGGCAGCGCTGTTCCAGGCATGCGGGTCGGTGATGCGTTTGCCGTCCTCATCCATGCTGCGGGTCTTGATGCCTTCAGAAAGCACGACCGGCTTACCTTTGTAGCCCGACGCCTTGATCAGACGGTCCATCCAGCCTTCCAGGTGCAAACCGCTGACGAACGTCAGGTCGGCGTTTTTCAACGCTTGCGCATCGGTCGGCGTCGGCTCGTAGACGTGCGGGTCGCCGTTTGGACCAATCAGGGAAGTGACATGCACTCGGTCGCCGCCCACGGTGCTCACCATATCGGCGATCACGGTGAACGATGCGACCGCTTCCAGCGGCTTGGCCTGGGCGATGGACGCAAAGGCAGACAGCGCCAGCGCCGCCATTGAACTCAACAACATCAGTCGTTTCATGACATACCTTTTCAGTGAGCCAGGTGAGGTTGGGGAAACAGTCGACGCAGGATGCCCGTGCGTCCGAACAACAGAGAAAAGACGTAAAACGTGCTGGCGGTCAGCACAATGGCAGGCCCGGAAGCGACACCCAGGTGGTAGGAAACGATCAGCCCGATCAGACCCGCCAAGGTGGCCAAGAGGGTTGAAATCAGCATCAGTGCGCTCAGTGAGCTGGCCCAGAAACGCGCGGCCGTTGCTGGCAGCATCATCATGCCGACGGCCATCAAGGTACCCAGCGCCTGGAAGCCCGCCACCAGGTTCAGCACCACCAGCAGCAGAAACAGTACGTGATACAGCGATCCGCGCCCGCCTACCGCCCGCAAAAAACCCGGATCGAAGCACTCGAGCACCAGCGGACGGTAGATCACGGCAAGCAGAATCAGGGTGAACGAAGCAATGCCGCCGACCATGTAGATAGACGCGCTGTCGATGGCCAGAATGGTGCCGAACAGCACATGGAGCAGATCGACACTGGAACCATGCAGCGAAACGATCAGCACCCCGGCCGCCAGCGACGTCAGGTAGAAGCTGGCGAAGCTGGCATCTTCGCGCAGCGCCGTCAGCCGGCTGACCAATCCGGACAGCAGCGCAACCGCAAGCCCGGCGATCAGCCCGCCGAAGCCCATCGCCGGCAACGACAGCCCCGCCACCATGAAGCCGACCGCAGCGCCCGGCAGCACGGCGTGACTCATGGCATCGCCCACCAGACTCATGCGCCGCAGCATCAGCAACACGCCAACCGGTCCTGAGCCAATGCCCAACGCCAGGCACGCCACCAGCGCGCGGCGCATGAAACCGAACTCGACGAAGGGCTCGATCACCCAGGTGTAAAGCATCATGACGGTTCGTCCTCGACGTCGCACATCGACTCATCTGCGGTCCAGTACTCGGCCATATTGCGGGCCTTGCGCAGGTTCGCGACGCTTAGCACCTCAGCGGTTTCGCCCCAGGCGATGGCTTCGCGGGCCATCAGCAGGGTTTGGGGGAAATGCTGGCGCACTTGATCGATATCGTGCAGCACCGCGATCACAGTGCGACCCTGCCCATGCCAGACCCGCACCAGCTCCAGCAGGTCACGGGTGGTACGTGCATCGATGGCCGTGAACGGCTCGTCCAGCAGAATCACCGAGGCGTCCTGCAACAGCAGGCGGGCGAACAACACACGCTGAAACTGCCCAGACGACAGCGAACCGATGCTGCGTGCCTCGAAGCCTTCCAGGCCGACGGTGAGCAGCGCTTGCCGCGTGAGGTCAGCATGTTTGCGGGTCAGGCTACGAAACGGCCCGATGCTGTGCCAAGCCCCCATCGCCACGGTGTCAGCAACGCTCAAGGGGAAACTGCGGTCGATCTCGGCCGCCTGAGGCAAATAGCCGATGGTGCGAATGGCCAGACGCCCGCGATCTACCCTGCCCTGTGCAGGCTTCATGGTCCCGGCAATGGCCTTGATCAAGGTGGATTTGCCTGCACCATTAGGGCCCACGATGGCCGTCAGGCTTCCGGCTTCGAAGCGACCGCTGATGTGATGAACGGCAGGCCTGCGCTCGTAAGCGACAGTGAGGTTTTCCAGCGCGATGGCGGCGCTCACGGAATGGCCACCGACCATCCAATCGCCAGCCACAGCAACGCGAGAACAAACAGGGAAAACAGAATTCGCTTCCAGGCCGACTGAGCCAGGACCGAGCTTGCGATGGACGAAGGGGGGGGTGTTTTCACGACAAGCAACCTGAAACTATTCGTTACAGTATTACATAAGCCATCATCTCGTCGTTATAAAATAACATTCACATTAGCCATCTATTTAAACTTCGCCGACCTTCGGTCTACTTCATGCCTCACGGCTTGAGTCTTGCCCGGCAACCCGATACTGTACATGCAAACAGTAATGGGGTATTCCATGCAGCTCATCGACAAGCTCAGCATTCTGGCGGACGCCGCCAAGTACGACGCGTCATGCGCAAGCAGCGGAGCACCCAAGCGCAGTTCGCAGGATAAGTCCGGCCTTGGCTCGACCAACGGCATGGGCATCTGTCACAGCTACACGCCCGACGGGCGCTGTGTGTCCCTGCTGAAAATCCTGCTGACCAACTTCTGCCTCTACGATTGCCAGTATTGCGTCAACCGACGTTCGAGCGATGTGCCCCGTGCCCGCTTCACGCCTGAAGAAGTGGTCACGCTGACCCTGGACTTCTACCGCCGCAATTGTGTCAGCGGGCTGTTCTTGAGTTCGGGCATCATCCGTTCGGCGGACTACACGATGGAGCAACTGGTCGAAGTCGCCAGGCTGCTGCGCGAGGTGCATGAGTTTCGAGGATATATTCACCTCAAGACCATTCCTGACGCTGATCCTGCGCTGATCGCACAAGCCGGTCGCTATGCCGACCGGTTGAGTGTGAACATCGAATTGCCTACTGATGCGAGCCTGCAGACGTTGGCCCCGGAAAAGGATGTGGCTTCGATCAAGCGCTCGATGCAGACCATCTACACCGGCGAGCAGACCGTGCGCAACGAACCTCGCGCGCCGAAATTCGCGCCAGCCGGGCAAAGCACGCAGATGATCGTGGGAGCCGACGCGACTGACGACAGCACTATCCTGCACAGCGCTCAATCGCTGTACAGCAACTTCAAATTGCGCCGCGTCTATTATTCGGCGTTCAGCCCGATCCCCAACAGCCCGAACAGCGTACCGCTGGCCGCACCGCCTCTGATGCGCGAGCATCGGCTGTATCAGGCGGACTTTCTGCTGCGCGGCTACGGGTTCACGGCGGGCGAACTGCTCAACGGCCCCGGTGACCTGGCGCTGGACATCGATCCGAAGCTCGCCTGGGCGCTGGGCAATCGCCAGGTGTTTCCGCTGGACCTGAACAACGCCGACCCTGCGCTAATCGCCCGGGTGCCTGGCATCGGCATTCGCACCACCCAGCGTCTGGTCGAACTGCGGCGGCAGCGGCGTATCCGTTACGAAGACCTGACCCGCATGCGCTGCGTGCTGGCCAAAGCCAAGCCCTTCATCATCACCAGCGACTACCACCCGCCCCAGGCCGAAACCACCAGCGAGTTCCTGCATCATCAACTGCGTGACCGCCCGCAACCTCAGCAAATGGGACTGTGGGGATGATCTGTCTCGATTGCGATGACCTGTTCGACACCTGGCGGCAGCAGGCCCGCTGGCTGCTCAGCCACGGAATCGACCCCAGCCAGGTCAGTTGGAAGTCACCCGATGCGGCCGACCTGTTCGGCAGCGATCAGGACTGCCCGAAGGAGCAAGGCCCCTTCCAGGCGCGCGTGCCGCTCGAACTGCTGCACCTGCTGGACAGTGCCTCCCGTTATCGTGGCGAGCAACGCTGGAGCCTTTTGTACGAAGTGCTTTGGCGCGTCAGCCACGGCGACCGGACTGCCATGATGGCTGGCGACAAACTGGGCAGCGAGCTGCATCGGCGGCTAAAGTCGATTCGCCGCGAGGCCCATCACCTGCATGCCTTTCTGCGCTTCGTGGCATTGCCCGCGCCCGAACAGGACGACGAATTCATGCGCCCGGAATACGTGGCCTGGCACGAACCGGCCCACGACATCCTGCACAGCGCCAGCGAACACTTCATCGGCCGTATGGGCCAGCACCGCTGGATGATCGCGACGCCGCAGGATGGCGTTTATTACGACGGTAAACAGCTGATTCATGAGCGCCGCTGCCCGGAAGCCTGGAAGACCCTGGCGCGTCAGGTCGATGACCCGCATGGCGAGCTGTGGCTGACCTACTACAGCCACATCTTCAACCCGGCGCGCCTGAATCCCAAGGTCATGGAAGGTCACTTCCCGTCGAGATTCTGGAAAAACCTGCCGGAAGGTCCGCTGATTCCGGCGCTCATCACCCAGGCCCGAACCGGTAAACAGCGCGACGGCCAAGCAAACGACATCGCCGTCCGACGTGGCAAGAAGATCGCGCATCGGGACTGACATGTTGCGAATTCAGTGATGACATCAGGCTATTCATTGCGGTTGGTGGGAGCGGACTTTTCCGCGAATGCAGAACTTCAACCACTGTATCGGCATCGGATTTACCGGCCTCTTCGCGAACAAGTCCGCTCCCACGACAAGGTGGAACCGCCCGCAGGCCTATGCGTCGATCAAAGCGAAACACGCCCATCAATACAGGTTACCGTCGCTCCACCGATCCATACGTCATCGCCTACGCGCTTGACGTGTACTCTGCCCTTGCGACCCAGCGCGGCACCTTGGCTCGCGACATAGCTGTCCGCCGCCAGACCCTCCTCTAGAACCCACAGTGCAATACCGGCATTCAGGCTGCCGGTGACAGGATCCTCGGCCATGCCATCTCCCGGCAAGAACGCGCGCACTTCAAACTGCGCCTCGTCGCCATCCACTGCCGGGTTCCAGGGTGCGAATACGCCAATCTTCAGTCCATCAAGCTTTGCGTTATCCGGCTGCAGCGCAAGCACGCTGGCACGATCTGACAGTCTTACCACCAACCAGCCCGGGCCGTTGTCTGCCCAACGCGCCTCCAGAATCGCGCCTTTCTCCAGACCAAAGCCATCGCGAACCTGCTCGACCAGATGCGGCTCTACCGGGCCGGAACGCAGCAAGGGCGGCGCAGTAAATGCCAACTGCTGACCATCACGACGAATTCTGATCAGGCCGACGCCACACTCCTGAACGATCTCCTCGCCCTGCGCAACGCCACCTTTCTCAAGCCATGCATGGCAACTGCCCAGCGTTGGATGCCCCGCAAACGGCAGTTCATGAAGCGTGGTAAAAATTCGAACGCGATAGTCGGCACGCGGGTCGGTGGGCTTGAGCAGGAAGGTGGTTTCGCTCAGATTGGTCCAGCGAGCGAAGGCTGCCATCTGCTCATCGCTCAGACCGTCAGCACCGAGCACCACGGCCAACGGGTTGCCGAGCAAAGGGTGTTCACTGAAGACATCGACCTGTTTGAAATCGAACGAACGCATTCAAAGCTTCCTGGTTGTGGGTCAGCCTGCAAGGTCGCATGCAATGGCCCGGGAGGACAACAGCCCGTTCACCCTTTGCGCCGACGAACAATACAGTCGGTGGTACTGTCACATTCATGATCTGCCGACCATCCGAGGTTTGACATGCTGGACAGCCCTGCCCGCAAACAGCTCGACACCCTTGTTCAGGACATGGCCGGGCGGCCGTTTCTGGTGATTACAGGTGCCGGTATCAGCACCGCATCCGGCATTCCCGATTACCGCGACAAGGACGGCGTAAGACGCGGCAAACAGCCCATGATGTATCAGGAATTCGTCAACAACCCGGCAGCCCGCCAGCGCTATTGGGCGCGCGCCATGCTGGGCTGGCCAAGAATCCGGGTGGCACAGCCCAATGCCGCGCACCAGGCACTGGCCCGGTTGCAAAACGGCAACGTCATTACAGGGTTGATCACTCAGAACGTCGACGCCTTGCACACCCAGGCTGGAAGCCCTGAGGTCATCGAGCTGCATGGCAGCCTGCATCGGGTGCTGTGCCTGGAATGTCATCACCGTCATGACCGTGCGGCGATCCAGGACGTGATGCTGGAGCAGAATCCTTACCTGCTGGGCGTCCACGCCATACAAGCACCCGATGGTGACACCCTGCTGGACCCCGCCTTCGAGATGGGCTTCAAGGTGCCGCAATGCCCTCATTGTGGAGGCGAACGGCTCAAGCCGGATGTGGTGTTTTTCGGCGAAAACGTAGCACCACCCACCGCAGCCAGCGCCATGCGCCATGCCGAACAGGCAGAGGGTCTGTTAGTGGTGGGCACGTCGCTGATGGCCTGGTCGGCCTTTCGCCTGTGCAAGGCGATGGCCGAACAGGGTAAACCGGTCGTTGCCATCAATCACGGCAAGACCCGCGCCGATGAACTGTTGGACATGAAGATCGAAGCGTCTTGCGAGCAGTTACTGCCGCTGCTGTCAGAAGCGCTGGGCCTGCCCGACTGACGGATCAGCGCATGGTTGCCGCCTGCCCTGTGTTGCGGATCAACGCCGGAATCGCGCGGATATAAACCAATTCGCTCACCAGCTCGATCAGCGTCTGGGTGATGACGGCCGCAGCGGCGAGCGCCCGGATGTCTTCTGGCAACGCCAAGGCCAATGGCAGCACCACCAGAGAATTGCGTGTAGACGTACTGAAGGCCACCGACCTGACGCTGGCTGCAGGCAGCTTAAAGACCCTGCCCACCAGCGCACCGGCCAGCGGTGCCAGAACCATGAACGCCAGGTACACCGCAATGGCGGGTAGCAGTTGGTCCAGGCTGTTCACAACCGACGCGATCTGCGAACCGATCACCGCGACCAGGACCGCAGCCATCGCTGGGACAGGCATCCATGCCCAGGCATCGCTCCAGCGCGCAATGACAACGGATCGCTTGATGCCAGCGGCCGTCACCACCGCCAGCACCAGCGGCAAAACGATCAGCACCAAAAACGCTTCGACGAAGGGGCTGATGGAGATCGCAACCGCCGACTCGCTCCCCAGCATCAGCGCCAGATACAGCGGCAGCAACACCAGTTGGAGCAGAAGCAGCAAGGGCGTGGCCGCCAGTGTCAACCGTGAATCGCCTTTACCCAAGTGCGTGAACACCACGACGTAATCGATACAGGGTGTCAGCAGCACCAGCAAGGCCCCCACCAGAATCGCCGTGTGCCCGCTCAGTCCTCGGGTCAGGACCCACACCAGCGCCGGAATCACGACAAAATTGGCGACCAGCAGCGCAAGCATGAAACGCTTGTTGCCAAGCCCTTGGCGCAGGTCCAGAAACGGGATCTGCAGAAACATTGCATACATGAGCACGGCAATTGCCGGCATCACCAGCACACCCAGCGTCTGCGCGGCGACAGGGGCGAGCAGTCCACCGACAGCCGCCATAAGCACGGCAACGAAATAGATCGGAATTTGCTGCTGTTCCAGCTGTTCTCTGCTCACACTGAGTCCTTAGGGCGCCATCATGTTCGGTAGGCGAGCGAATGCCTGCCCGACGAATGCCAAAATATTAAAACAGTCCCAACTGCCCGCCGATCAAGGTGCCGAAATCGTCATCCACAAATGGCAAAATCGCATCGGCCAACGGTTGCAGCTGGCGGGTCACGTAGTGATCGTAATCGATGGGTGCCGTGCGGATTTCCAGCGGCTCGGGGCCTGCGACCGTCATCACGTAGCTGATCCAGCCGCCGCTCTGATACTGGCGTGGACGGCCCTGCTGATCGTTGTAATCATCGGCAATGCGCGCTGCGCGCACATGGGGCGGCACGTTGCGCTGATAGTCGTCCAGCTTGCGGCGTAGGCGCTTGCGGTAGATCAGCAGGTCATCCAGTTCGCCTGTCAGCGTACGCTGCACGTAATCGCGCACATAGTCCTGATAGGGCTGACGCTTGAAGATGCGCAGGTACAACTCTTGCTGAAATCGCTGGGCCAGCGGTGACCAGTCGGTGCGAACGGTTTCCAGCCCCTTGTAAACCATCTCTTCGGTGCCATCGGCGCGCGTGACCAGTCCGGCATAACGCTTCTTGCTGCCCTCTTCCGCGCCGCGAACGGTCGGCATCAGAAAGCGTTTGAAGTGGGTTTCGTATTGCAACTCCAGGGCGCTCTCCAGCCCATAAGTGGTCTGCAAATGCTCATGCCACCAGTCGTTGACCTGCTGAACCAGCGACTTGCCAATGCCGGCCGCTTCCTCCTGACCGTGTGGACGGCCCAGCCAGACGAACGTGGAATCCGTGTCGCCGTAGATGACGGTGTAACCCTGGGCCTGAATAAGCTCGCGGGTCTTGAGCATGATTTCATGCCCGCGCAAGGTGATGGACGAGGCCAGCCTGGGATCGAAGAACCGGCAGCCGCTGGAACCCAACACCCCGTAGAATGCGTTCATGATGATTTTCAACGCTTGGGAAAGCGGCGCGTTCTGCTCGCGTTTGGCCGTATCGCGCCCCTGCCACACCCGCTCGACGATGGCGGGCAGGCTGTGTCGGGTGCGGGAAAACCGAGCGCCGCGAAAGCCCGGCACCGACTCGCTGTCCTCTGGATGACGCAGGCCCTCGATCAGCCCGACCGGGTCGATGAGAAAGGTCCTGATGATCGAGGGATACAGGCTCTTGTAGTCCAGCACCAGCACAGACTCATACAGCCCCGGTTGCGAGTCCATCACAAAGCCGCCAGGGCTGGCCTCCGGCAGGCGCTCGCCCAGGTTGGGCGCGACGAACCCCTGGCGGTGCATCAACGGAATGTACAAATGGCAGAAAGCCGCAACTGAACCGCCACTGCGGTCGGCGGGCAACCCGGTCACCGTGGCGCGCTCCAGCAGGAAGGTCAGCAACTGGGTCTTGGCGAAGATTCGCGTCACCAGCTCGCAGTCCTTGATGTTGTAACGTGCCAGCGCCGGCTTGTCCTCGGCGAACATGCGGTTGATTTCATCCATGCGCTGGTAAGGCGTGCTGATGGCCTTGCCTTCGCCCAGCAGCGTCTGCGCGACGTTCTCAAGGCTGAACGAGGGAAAGCTCCAGGTCGCCGAACGCAACGCTTCGATCCCGTCGATGACCAAGCGACCACTGATGTCGGCAAAGAAATGATTGTTTCGGCTGCCATGCTCCCGCCACCCCATCGCTTCGCCACCACGCCCCAGTTTGAGCGGCACATTCAAGCGTTGCGCGTGCTCATGCAGGACCCGCAGATCGAATTGCACCACGTTCCAGCCAATGATCGCGTCAGGGTCATGCAGGACCAGCCAGTCGTTCAGGCGCTCCAGCAACTGGGCTCGGGTGTCGCAGTAATCGAGCTGAAAATCCAGCGCTTCGTCGCTCCCGTTGGCCGGTCCCAGCATGTAGACCTGACGCTGACCACAGCCTTGCAGTGCAATCGAATAGAGTTCGCCACGCGCAGTGGTTTCGATGTCCAGAGACACCAGCTTCAACCGGGGTCGGTAGCTTGAAGCAGGCTTGATCTGCGCCTCACAAAGCACGCCTTCGGCATTCGCTGTGCCACTGAACTGCACGGGGGCGGTGATGAAACGCTCCATCAGGTAGCGTTCGGGCGGACGAATATCGGCTTCGTAGACGTCCACGTTGCCTTTGCGCAGTAGTTTTTCGATATTCATCAGTTGCCGATGCTGCTGGCAGTAAACGCCCAGCACCGGTCGATGGCGAAAATCGCTCAGTTGCAGAGGCCGCAACTCCACACCACGTTCGCCGCGCAGCAATGAGCGGGCGCGCTCTTGCTGTTCAACGGGGATGAACGCGACGGAGGGCTGGCATGGCAGGCGGAGATGACGTGGGCCGTCATCGGTCGCCAGCCAGAAGTCGACTTCAGTCCCCGCCGGCGTGTCCTGCCAGTGCCGACTCAGGATGAAGCCTTGCTGTAAATCCAACGTTGCAACCTCGATCAGACGACTCAGAGGCCGATTCTACGTGGCTATCGCGGTAAAGGCGCGCCTGATGGTCGGTTCAAGAAACATATACCGATGCCGATATCCCGATATAAGTACCTGATCATGGACTGAACGTCAGAGTGAGCGCTCCAGGCCTGGGCGAGTGAAGCAAGGGTGTCGCAGACGACAGCCATTGCCTTCAACCCGCCGTGTTGACGTCATCGACCATGGAATAGCTGTAATGAAATCGCTCGACTCTTTCGACCCTGCGCCAAAGGCCGTTGCAGGTAACACTTTTCTGGCACGCCGAACCCTCATGACCATGACCGGGCTGCTGGGCGCGCTTTCGCTCGTGATGCTCGTATCCCTTCTCTATATCGCTTATCAATTGAATCGCAACGCCGGGCTGCACAGTCAGCAATTGGTCGAGAACGTCTGGCAGTCCCGGGAAAAGACCCTGATCGCGACCTTCAAGGACAACGCCTACTGGGGCGACGCCTACAAGCATTTGCATATACAGGTCGACAAGGACTGGGCTTATACACGCAATAACCTGGGCGCTTCCTTGTACACCGACTTCGGCTTCGAAGGGGTCTTTGTTGTCGACGGTCAGGATCAGACCTCTTATGCCGTCAATAATGGTGAACTGGCCACCCTGCAACTGACCGATTGGCTGGACAGTGGCCAGGATCAGATCATTAGCCAGGCCCGCGAGCGCGGTGATGCCGATGAAGTCTTCACGCAGATACGCAAGGTCAATCATGTCCCGGTACTGCTGATCGCAGCCCCCCTCACTACGGGCGGCGATGAGCAGGTGCAGGAAACCGAGTCCGCTCAGTCGATACTCGTCCTGGCGTATAAGCTCACCCCCGAAAAACTCAAGGACATGGGTTCGCTCTACGGTATCCAGGGCTTGCGCAAAGCCGCAGACGCCGAGGATGCAAGACGCTTTCCCTCTGCGGAGGTCGAAACCGGAATGTTGTTGCGCTGGGACCCCGAGCAGCCGGGTTTAAAGCTGATCAGCGGCTTGCTGCCGGTGCTGATCGTCTTTCTCATCACGCTGATTTTCATTGCTCGACGCGTGGCCAGAAAGACCATCAGGACCGCCGAACTGATGGACAGGCAGTTTGAACTCATCACTCAGAACCGTACGGCCCTGGCCAGCAGCGAAGAGCGTTTTCGAAACGTCGCCGAAACGGCCTCGGACTGGGTGTGGGAAACCGATGTCGACTTGCGCATCACCTACCTGTCAGAACGTTTTACCCGTGTCACGGGGCATGCTGCACACCCTTGGATAGGCCGCTACCTGGACCAGTTGCTGCACTGTCAGACCCAGTCTTTGACCCACTGGGTTCGGCATGAGCGCCCCCTCGAAGAACGCGCCGTGTTGCGCTGCACGCACCGTTCGCTACAGGGCACGGTTCGCACGAGCAACATCGCGGTCAGGCCCATCGTGCGCGATGCGCTGATCGTCGGCTATCTGGGCATCGCCTCGGATATCACGCAGGAAGTGGAAAACCAGTCGCGGCTGTTCCATCTGTCTCAGCATGACGCCTTGACCGGCCTGCCTAATCGCACGCAGATGCAAGCCTTCCTCAATCGGACCCTCGAACAGCGTCATGAGCCGACCTTCGCCCTGACGATGCTGAACATGGATCTGGACAGCTTCAAACCCGTCAACGATATCTTCGGCCACAGTGTCGGAGACGGTGTGCTCAGAGAGGTCGCGGAGCGACTGGCGTTCTGTCTGCCGCCTGACAGCCTGCTGGCCAGGCAGGGTGGTGACGAGTTTCTGATGGTCACGACCAGCCTTGCTGACGTCGAGCGTTTGTGTGAACGCCTGATACGCCACATTGGCCGTCCTTTCACCGTCAACAACCAGGAAGTGTTCATTGGCTTGAGTATCGGGATCGCGCGGTGCCCGCTTCATGCACAAGACAGCCAGGACCTCATCCGCTTTTCCGACCTGGCGCTGTATCAGGCCAAAAAGGACGGACGCAACACCTGGCGCTTCTACGAACAGATCATGAGTTCGCGCATCGCTCAATTGCGGGAAATGGAAAAGAGCCTGCGTGTGGCCATCAAGAACGATGAGTTCACATTGCGCTATCAGCCGCGCTATTGCATCCAGACCGGCAGGATTTCCGGTGCCGAAGCGCTGATCCGCTGGGAACACCCTACTCTTGGCCTGTGCATGCCCGATCAGTTCATCGGTCTGGCCGAAGAAAACGGCTTGATTCTGTCGCTCAGTGACTGGGTTCTGCACCGGGCCTGCAGCGATGCGGCGGGCTGGAAGGACACGCTGCGTGTGTCGGTCAATATCTCTGCCGTGGAGTTTCGAACCCCAGGCCTGGTGGAACGTGTGCGTCAGGTCTTGGCCACTACCGGCTTACCCAGCCATCGCCTGGAGCTGGAAGTGACCGAACGGGTCATGATCCAGGACGCACAAGCCGCCCTGAAGCTGATCAACGAACTCAAGACGCTGGGCGTGAGGCTGTCGATGGATGATTTCGGCACCGGATACTCCTCGCTGAGCTATTTGAAGATGTTCCCGTTCGACGCACTGAAGATCGACCGCAGCTTTATCAACGAGATCGACTCAAATACTCAGAGCCTGTCGATTGTGCAGGCCATCATCCAGCTGGGCCGCAGCCTGTCCATGACCATTACCGCCGAAGGCGTCGAAACCGCGCAGCAACTCGCGTGCCTGCAATCGCTGGCGTGTGACGAAGCCCAAGGCTATTACTTGAACAGGCCTATGCCGCTGTCGTCATTTCTAGAGGCCGTTCAGACTCAGACACTCGAGTTGCAAAGCTGACTGTCGGGTTCCGGACTACTGGATGTCGCTTTACCACTTGCCGGATCGCACGGACTGCACGATTCTGCAGAAGACAGCCTTGTGCCAAGACACGGCGTCATTCACACCCCGGAGAGCACCATGAAAACCGTCGCCCAGTTATTGAAATTGAAAGCGGAACAGAACCAGCAGGTGCATACCATCGGTCCCGATCAGATGGTGCTCGATGCGCTCAGGCTGATGGCCGAAAAGAATATCGGTGCTCTGCCGGTGGTCGAAAATGGCAGAGTGGTAGGCGTCGTGAGCGAGCGCGACTATGCACGCAAGATGATTCTCATGGGGCGTTCGTCCGTGGGCACCCCCGTGAGCGCCATCATGAGCAGCAAGGTGATTACCGTGGACTCGCAGCAAACCGTCGAAGCCTGCATGGGCATCATGACCGACAGCCACTTGCGCCACCTGCCGGTCGTGGAAAACGGCGAACTGTTGGGCCTGCTGTCCATCGGCGACCTTGTGAAGGAAGCCATCGATGAACAGGCCAGTCTGATCCAGCAACTCGAGCAATACATTCGCGGCGAGTGACGGTCACGGGGAGATGCCGCTGTGCCTCTGACCCATCAACATCTCCACGCATCACGATCAGTCGTCAAGCGTTTTGCCTGCCGGTGCGGCCTTGCCCGGTTTAGCGTTCTTCTCGGCAGGTGCCGGTTTGGGCTCCGGCTCGGGCGGCGGAGCGGCAGCCTCACGCTCACGCATCGGCATCTGATCGATGGTCGCAAAAATCTCCTTGGGGTCGACCACACCTTCCTTCTCGATCTTCTTCTCCCCGTCCTTGCCCACCAGAATGACCTTGGTTTTCGCACCCGCCCCCAGTTTCAATTCGCGGATCAGGGACATGGTCGACTGAGCGTCCATCGTTTTGCCGTTGCGCTCGCCAATGGTATTGACCACCGTGAACAGCACCATATTGCGTTGCGCAAACGCTTCGCGGTTGGCGGGCTCGTCCAGCGCCTTTTTGATGCTGACAAGCGTCGGATCGACTGTGCTCGGAGCGATGATTATCAAGGGACGCGTCTTGCCGCGCTCCTGCGCCAAGGGGCTGCCACTGTCGGCGGCAAGCGCGGGGCCGCTAGCGGCAAGCCCGGCTGCGACAAACAGACTGGCGAGGGTCAGGGACCGGATTAGCATGGTGGGCTCCTTTCAAATCCATTGGGGTAGCCATTGCGTCGACACACGCAATGCGCCCCTGTTCTACCGCATATGGGTCATGTCGGTATAGCCCAGGATAGCCCCTGCCCTCAAACCTTCATCTCAGGCCAGCCGCTTGACCGGTTGAGCGGCAGCGCTGTCGAGCGTTGCGATAATCCCCTGCACAATCATCTCCACCTCGACGCCATCCAGCACCAGAGGCGGCAACAGGCGGATGACCTTACCCCTGGTCACGTTGATCAACAGGCCATGATGCTGCGCTGCCAGCCGCGTCAGTTCGGGTATGGCGTGACGTAACTCGATACCGATCATCAGCCCCCTTCCCCGGACGTCCAGTACCTGAGGGTGCCCTTGCAACACGTCTTTGAGCCTGCTTAGCAACAACGCTCCCTGTTGCCGGGCATTGTCCACCAGCCCTTGCCGTTCGATGATGTCGATGACTGTACACCCGGCCCTGCATGCCAACGGGTTGCCGCCAAACGTGCTGCCATGACTGCCCGGCGTGAACAACTGCGCCGCCTTGCCCAGCGCCACGCAGGCACCTATGGGCACACCATTGCCCAGCCCCTTAGCCAGGGTGATGACGTCCGGCACCATGCTTTCGTGCTGAAAGGCGAACCACTTGCCGGTACGTCCCATACCGGTCTGAATTTCATCGAGCATCAGCAGCCAGTCGCGCCGCGTGCAGCGCTCACGCAGGGCCTTCAGATAGCCGGCAGGCGCGCCATGAACTCCGCCCTCGCCCTGAATCGGTTCGACCAGCACAGCGCTGATCCGATGACCGTACGTGACACAAACCTTGTCAAAAGCGGCAAGATCGCCAAACGGCACTTTGATGAAGTCCCCCGGCAAGGTGCCATAGCCCAGACGCACCGCCGGACCATCGCTGGCGCACAGCGTGGCCAGCGTGCGCCCGTGAAACGCGTTCTCCATCACCACCACCAACGGCTGCTCGATGTGCTTGTGCCAGCCATACAGACGCGCCAGCTTGAGAGCGGTTTCGTTGGCCTCGGCCCCCGAGTTATTGAAAAACACCCGATCCAGGCCTGACAGCTCCGCCAGTTTGACGGCCAGACGCTGCTGCCAGTCAATGCTGTAGAGATTGGAGGTGTGCAACAACAAGCCGGCCTGGTCACGAATCGCTTCGACCAGCCAAGGGTGAGAGTGGCCCACGTTAGTAACGGCCACGCCTGCCACCGCATCCAGATACTCGCGGCCCGCCTTATCCCACATGCGTGTCCCCAGGCCGTGGGTGAAACTCAAGGTCGAGGGTGGATACGTGGTCATCAGGCAGGCGGCGGTCATATCGTGAAGCTCCATAGGTGCATAGGTGTTTTTGAAGTATGGTTAACCACCCTTAATGGATAAACAGCCAAACACTTCAAACATCTTAAAGCTGGAGTTGATAATGGACCTGTTCCAAGCGATGTCGGTCTATGTAAAAGTCGTTGAAACCGGAAGCCTGACGGCTGCGGCTCAGGCGTGCTCGATCTCCACCACGATGGTCAGCAATCACCTTCGTTCGCTGGAGCAACGTCTGGGCGTGAGCCTGCTTACCCGAACCACGCGTCGTCAGCGCCTGACCGAATTCGGCACGGCCTATTACGAGCGCTGCCTGGTGGTTTTGGGGCTGGTGGCCGAATCCGAGCAGCTTGCCGAGCAGGCGCAGGGCGAGCCGACCGGGACCTTGCGGATCACCGCACCGCTCACCTTCGGCTCAGAAGTACTCGCACCCGCGTTATGTGAATTTTCCCGACGCTTTCCGGATGTCCGGTTCGATCTGGTATTGACCAATCAATTGCTGAACCTGGTCGACAACGGATTCGACATTGCTATTCGCCTGGGCGCGGTGGCGGAGTCATCACCGTTGATTGCCAGACCTTTGCAGGACTACACCCTGACTATCTGTGCGTCACCCGACTACCTTAAACGTTACGGCACGCCGACCAGTCCCGAGGATTTGCGCGCCCATAACTGCCTGGCGTTCGCCTACCCGGAGGGCGACGAATGGCGCGATGCAGGCAAGCGCTGGCGCATGACCGGTGCTGAAGGAGAGGTGCTGGTGGACGTGAACGGCTCAATGGTCATCAACACGTCGTCCGGCCTGTATCAGGCCGCTCGCGCGGGCATGGGTATCGTGATGCTGCCCGATGCGCTGGTACACCGCGACCTGCTGGACGGCAAGATGGTCGCGTTGCTGCCAGATTATCAACTGCCCAGGCGGCGGATGAACCTGCTGTACGTGCAGGATCGCTATCGCTTGCCGAAGCTGCGCAGCTTTGTCGATTACGCGATGCAGGTATGGGGACGTTGATCCGGCACGCAGTGTTCATGCATACCGGATGGCGCGGCAATCTGGAGGTTCATTGTCTCGATGATCGAGATCAACAGTGTGATGGTATTGATCGACTGACCCGCATTGCGCGTCAGCTCAACGTAAAGTATGCGGACCTTGCGGTGGCCAGGGATTGCGCATCCGCTGAGAATGCGCAATCAGCAGGCCACTGCCAAGGTGTGACAAATCCGTCGTTATGCAGCCACCTCGTATAATTTCGGCGCTGCGACCTCCCCGCTCTCCAGGCTGCGACGCAGCACATTGGCCTGCAGGGCAGCAGCCTTCATGGCGCTTTCCTTGACGTATCCGTAGCCACGAATCCGCTCAGGCAGACGCGCCAGGCTCAAGGCTGTATGACGATTGCCCGCTTGCAGGTGCTTGAGGATCAGCTCGACGTCACTCACGTAGCGCTCGATCAGCTCACGCTCCTGGCGCCGTTCCAGGCTGTAGCCGAAGGGATCGAAGGCTGTACCACGCAAGAACTTGAATTTCGCGAGTACGTCGAACGCACGTAGCATCCACGGACCGAAGCTGCGTTTGCGCGGCTGCCCGGTGTGCGGGTCGCGCTTGGCCAGCCATGAAGGTGCCAGATGGAACTCCAGACGGTAATCGCCTTCGAACTGCGCCTCCAGTTGCCTGGTGAAATCGCCGTTGCTGTAAAGCCGCGCGACCTCGTATTCATCCTTGTAGGCCAACAATTTGAAGTAGTTGAACGCCACCGCCTCGGTCAACATGGGCTGCTGGCCAGGGAACAGTGTTGATTCTGCATCGCGAACCTGTTGAACCAGCTTCAGGTAGCGCTCGGCGTAGTCTGGGGTCTGATACTGGGCCAGTGTGTCCAGGTTGCTCTGGATACGCTGCTCCAGCGTCAGTTGCGGGGGTTGCACAGGCTGCTGTTGCGGATTGACGAAGGCTTCGACAGCGGCCGGATCATGTGCGGTGCGACGTCCCCACACAAACGCCTGCTGGTTAAGGCTCACCGAAACGCCATTGAGCTCGATAGCCTTTTCGATAGCCTGCGAAGTCAGTGGAATCAACCCCAATTGATAGGCGTAGCCGAGCATGAACAGGTTACTGGCGATGCTGTCGCCCATCAGTCGGGTGGCTAGCGAAGTCGCTTCGACAAAATGAGTCTTGTGCGCGCCTACCGCATCAATAATGGTCTGCTTCATGGCATCGACCGGGAAAACCGCATCCGGGTTGCGGGTGAACTCTGCTGTGGGCGTTTGTTGGCTGTTGACCACCGCGTGAGATATCGCGCTGTCGAGTTTGGCGATCGCATCGGGACCTGCTGCGACCAACAGGTCGCACCCCAACAACAGATGCGCCTCACCGGCCGCAATGCGCACCGCGAACAGGTCCTGCTGACGGGCAGCGATGCGGATGTGGCTGACCACCGGACCGAATTTCTGCGCCAGCCCGGCCTGATCAAGCACGCTGCACCCTTTGCCTTCCAGGTTGGCGGCATAACCGAGCATGGCACCGACAGTGGTCACACCCGTACCGCCTACGCCAGGCAACAAAATGTTGAACGGCCGTTCCAGCGACGGCAGGGTCGGCTCCGGCAATGTGGCGAACGCATCGACCTGCTTGGGCAGCGTTGGCTTGCGCAACTTGCCGCCATGAACCGTGACGAAGCTTGGGCAGAAACCTTCGACGCAGCTGAAATCCTTGTTGCAGGCATTTTGATCAATTTCCCGCTTGCGGCCCTGAGCGGTTTCTTTGGGCAACACAGACAGGCAACCGGATTTGACGCCACAATCACCGCAGCCCTCACACACCGCCGGATTGATCAAGGCGCGTTTTTCCAGGTCGGGCATGGTGCCGCGCTTGCGGCGACGGCGTTTCTCGGTGGCGCAGGTCTGGTCGTAAATGATCACCGAAACACCTTTGAACTCGCGCAGTTCACGCTGCACGCTGTCCAGGTCCCGACGATGGTGGAACGTGGTGATCGGTGCAAAACCTTCTCTGCTCGGGTATTTGTCCGGCTCGTCGGACACCAGCGCAATGCGCTGCACGCCCTCGTTGAACACCTGACGGCTCAACTGATCGACACGCAGCACACCGTCGATGGGCTGGCCGCCCGTCATGGCAACGGCATCGTTGTAGAGAATCTTGTAAGTGATATTGACCTTGGAGGCGACCGCAGCCCGCACTGCCAGGTGCCCGGAGTGAAAGTAGGTGCCATCCCCCAGGTTCTGGAACACGTGGGGCGTTTCGGTAAACGGCGCCTGACCAATCCACGTCACGCCCTCGCCCCCCATCTGGGTGAAGGTGTCGGTGGCCCGATCCATCCAGATGGTCATGTAATGGCAGCCAATACCCGCCAGCGCGCGACTGCCCTCAGGCACGCGGGTGGAGGTGTTATGCGGGCAGCCGGAACAGAAATGCGGGGTGCGCTGGGTGTTGAACAACGGCGCTTGGAGGGCTTTTTCCTTGTCGCTTAGAAACTGCAGGCGCGCTTCGATCTGCGGGCTGCTATAGAACGGAGCCAGCCGCTTGGCGATGACCCGAGCGATCATCGCTGGCGTCAACTCGCTCAGGTTGGGCAGCAGCGAGCGGCCTTGCTCGTCGAACTCCCCCACCACGACGGGACGACGATCCACCGGCCAGTTATAGAGCTGGCCGGTCAGTTGATCCTCGATAACGCTGCGCTTCTCCTCAACCACTAGAATCTCGTCCAGCCCTTGGGCGAAGTCGTGAACCGAAACCGGTTCCAGTGGCCAGCTCATGCCGACCTTGAGCACCCGGATACCGACCTGATCGCACAATTGCTCATCGATGCCCAGCTCCTCAAGCGCCTGACGTACATCCAGATAGGATTTGCCGGTTGTGACGATGCCCAGGCGCGGCTGCGCAGAATCGACCACGACTTTATTGAGCTGGTTTGCGCGGGCAAAGGCACGCGCAGCATAGATTTTGTAGGTGTTGAGGCGCGCTTCCTGCGCAAGGGGCGGATCTGGCCAGCGAATGTGCAAGCCACCTTCGGGCAGCACGAAATCATCGGGAATTCGCGTCTGCATGCGCAGCGGGTCGACCTCGACCACGGCCGACGAGTCGACGTTCTCGGCGATGGTTTTCATCGCCACCCAGCACCCGCTGTAGCGCGACAGTTCCCAGCCGATGATGCCGTAGTCGAGAATTTCCTGAACGTTACTGGGATTGAGTACCGGGATCATCGAGGCAATAAACGCATGTTCGCTCTGGTGAGCGATGGTCGACGATTTACAGCCGTGGTCGTCCCCCGCCAGGATCAGCACACCGCCGTTGGCCGCCACCCCCGCCGAATTGCCGTGTTTGAACACATCACCGCAGCGGTCGACACCCGGCCCTTTGCCGTACCAGAGCGCGAATACGCCGTCGTATTTGCCTTGGGGGAACAGATTGACCTGCTGGCTGCCCCACACTGCCGTAGCCGCCAGCTCTTCGTTGATGCCCGGCTGAAAGTGAATGGCGTTCTGCTGGAGATAATCCTTGGCGTCCCAGAGGCTCTTGTCCAGATTGCCCAAAGGTGAGCCGCGATAACCGGAAATAAATCCTGCCGTGTTGAGCCCGCGCGCTTCGTCACGCTGCTTTTGCAACATAGGCAGCCGGGTCAGCGCCTGCGTACCGGTCAGGTACAGGTTGCCGGTGGCGAGCCGGTATTTATCGTCCAGACGAATATCAGCCAGGGACATGCGATTACCTCTCTTGTTTTTATTCAGGCTTTCTTATGAGTAAGGTCCATCTCGCCGAGTCGGTCCAGCCCGGCGGCCTTGTCATTAGACTGCCTGTAGAAAAGAGGCTTTTTCTTTCTAAATTGACAAATATCTGCTGAGATTGAGCATGTCCTTTTCGAAAAAAACAAAAAACAAGGTCAATTCATGCAACTTAAATTGAGCCCCATCGATCGCAAGATTCTTCGCTTGTTGCAACATGACGCCGATCTCTCGGCTGCGGAAATCGCCGAGCGCGTCGAGCTGTCGCAATCGCCCTGCTGGCGCCGCATTCACAGACTTCAGGAAGACGGTGTTATCGAGCGCACCGTGGCGTTGCTAAGCGCAAAAAAACTGGGCCTGAGCATGACGGTGTTCGTCGAGGTCAAGCTGTCGGGCCACGGCAGGCGTTATCTGGCGGAATTCGAAGAAGCCATCATCGGACATCCGGAAGTGCTGGAGTGCTACACGATGGCGGGAGGCATGGACTTCATGCTCAAGGTCGTTGCACAGGACATCGCCAGCTACGAACGCTTTCTGCGGGATCACCTGCTGCAACTGCCCCATGTGCATGAAGCACACTCCAACATCGCCATGAGCACCGTCAAGCGCACCACGGAATTACCACTGAATTGAGGGGAAAAGCGCAGGAATGCAGACGGGGGAAATAGCCCATCAGCGGCACTGAGGGGTTATTTATATCAATGAGGGCAAGAAAAACATTTGACTTGCAAATGATAATGATTACTATTGCATCAGCTGGTCGCGAGACTTGCTGGATAACCCGGAAGTCTTAGGTCGGCTTCCAGATTATCTCCTCATCAGGCTAATCACGGTTCTTGACCCGGCTTATTGCCGGGTATTTTTTTGGTTTTTTCGCTGCTTCAGGCTAATGAAGTCTTGGTTGTGCGTTGATGCGCTAAGAACAAACGATCAACGCTGCGTTGGTTAGACGCGATGGCGCGGATACTATCAAACCTGCATTGATCAGGGTCAGTTTTTCGCGCCTCAAATCACTTCGCCATGCACATAAACGGTAATTGCAGCCCTTTTACACCCGAGAACGATTCTCGCATTCAACAGACGCACCGTCTCATGGATGAAATCTATAGGCCCACGGAAGAATATCTATGAAAGACCTGCGAGCGATTCATCATGAGTAGCCAGCTTTCGTCTTCACTCCCTCTTCAAACCGGTCTGCCTGACCGGAGCCCGACGCGCCACACGACTGAGCTTAGCCGAACGCTCGGCCGCCTCTCGCGCAGAACCCGGCAGATTTTCCTGCTCAGCCGCCTGGACGGCCTCCCCTACGCCGATATTGCCTGCTTTCTGGAAGTGGACCTTGCCAAGGTAGAGCGCGCAATGGCCCGTGCGCTCAGAAAGGCTCATCGGTTTATTACCGTGAAAGACGAGGCGATTCAGGAGCAGGCCAGCCATTGGTACGTGCATTTGCAAAGCCCTGCGGCAACGGCCAGTGAACGGATCGAATTTCGCCACTGGCTCGACGAAGACGTCCGACACCTGGTCGCTTTCCAGAACAGTGAACGCATCTGGCGCGACTTGCAGGCACCCGCCTCCCTGATGGGTGCCAACGGCTGGCATCGACGCAAACGACGCGTCTATCTAGCCTGGTGCCTGCTCACTGCATTTATTTGCAGCCTGATGGTCACGGCCGAGGCGTTTTCCTGACGCTGAATGACCGTTTCAGAGAAGTCCGGGTCAGAGTGATGGGTGTAAAGTAGCTGCCTTGACGCATTCACGGACGCAGGAACGCACCTTGACCCTTACCATCAGTTCAGACTTCGACAGCGGCAACATTCAGGTGCTGGATGCCAGCGATTCGTCCGCCCTCAAACTGGCGATCCGGCCAGACACCCAAAGCCCTCACTTCCAGTGGTTTCATTTCAAGGTTGAAGGCATGCAAGTGGGTGCCCACCATGAATTCAGCCTGACCAACGCCAGCGAGTCGACGTTCAACAGCGCGTGGACCGGCTACAACGCAGTCGCCTCCTACGACCACCAGAACTGGTTCCGCGTGGCGTCGAACTTTGACGGCAAGGCACTGAACTTCGGGCTTTCGCCGAGCGAAACGCAGATCTGGTTCGCTTACTTCGAACCTTACAGCCGCGACCGTCACGAGGTACTTATTGAGCAAGCCTTGGGCGAGGCTGGCATGCAACTGCTGGCGACCGGCAAAAGCGTCGAAGGCCGCGACCTTCAGCTGCTGCGCAAGGGCGATGGTGCTGAGGGCAAGCACAACATATGGATCATTGCCCAGCAGCATCCGGGTGAGCACATGGCCGAGTGGTTCATGGAAGGGGTGATCGAGCGCCTTCAACAACAGGGCGATGCGTCATTGGACCAGCTGCTGGCCTACGCCGATCTGTATCTGGTGCCGAATATGAATCCGGACGGTGCCTTCCACGGCCATCTGCGCACCAATGCCAGTGGCAAAGACCTGAATCGCGCCTGGCAGGACAGCACCGACGCACTCAGCCCTGAGGTGTTCTTCGTCAAACAGCAGATGGAGCAATACGGGGTCGACATGTTCCTGGACGTGCACGGCGATGAAGAGATTCCCTACGTCTTCACCGCAGCCTGCGAAGGCAACCCTGGCTACACGGCAAAGCAACAACAACTGGAAGAACAATTCCGCCGCCGGCTGGGCGAAATCACCGTGGACTTCCAGAGTGTGTACGGCTACCCACGCAGCGCACCGGGCAAGGCCAACATGAACCTGGCCTGCAACAGTGTCGGCGAACGCTACAAATGCCTGTCGCTGACCCTGGAGATGCCATTCAAGGACAACGACAACGCCCCTGACCCGGTCACCGGCTGGTCCGGCAAGCGCTCGGCGCAACTGGGCAAGGACGTGCTGAGCGTACTGACCGAGATGGTGCAGGACCTGCGCTGACCGATGACGCACGGCCCTTTCGTGCATCACGCAAAGGGCCTTTTTACTGCTCAACGTGGCACATGCTCAAGGTGCGGCGGCACAAACCACGCTGGAAGAACGACGCACCCCTAACCCTGCCAACGCCATCAGCGCCAGCACGATAACGACCGCGCCGTAAACATTACTGGTCATCACCAGACCGTACGAACGGGCAGCGAATCCAGCGGCGAGTGCCGGCATGCAGAATGCCAGGTAGCTGAGCACCAGAAAGGCCGACATCAGGCCTGCGCGCTCGTGAGCATGGGCCAGCGGCATAAGCATGCGCAGCGCCCCGAGAAAACTTGATCCAAAGCCAATTCCCGCCACCACCGCGCCGCCAAAGAATAGCCAGAGCACGCCTGTGTTGACGGCCAGCAAAATGATCGCAACGCCCGCCGCCATGAAGCTTGCGCCCACCCATAGGCCGAGTTCAGGTGCCCTTTGACGCAAGGTCAGAATGGCCAAGGCACCGCTGAGCGTCAGCGCCGCGACCGCAAACCCTCCGTCCAGCGGCGACGTCGAGCCGGTGGCAGCCGCCAGCAATGACGGGCTCAATGACAGAAAGAAGCCGCCCAACGCCCACGCCGCGATATCAACGGGCAGCACCAGCCACAGCATTCGCCGGGCTTGTGCCGGCACATGCAGCGACGGTTTAAGGGATTGCCACGCGCCTGGTTGCGGGCTGACGGTTTCGGGGACTCGTTTCAGATAAAGCACCTGAACCACAAACGCGGCCAGCAGTACGCAATACGCGAGCAACAGGGGATGCGGCGCGAATTGCACCAGCAGCGCGGTGCCCAGCGCACCAACCGCCATGCCCAGCATCGGGGAAATGCTGTTGATCAACGGCCCTTTTGCCTGATCGCTGTCCAGCAGCGCAGCACCGAGCGCGCTGGCGGCCAGCCCGGTTGCGAAACCCTGTAACAGGCGCGCCATGACCAGCCAGGTCACATCCACGGCGAAAATGAACGACAGCATCGAGAGAATCTGCATCAGCAATGCGGCGAGAATCACCGGGCGACGCCCCAGGTGGTCGGACAGCGATCCCCCCATCAGCAACGCCGCAAGCAGACTGAATGCATACACGGCAAAGATCAGCGTCAGCACCCCCGAAGAAAAACCCCACGCTTCCTGATACAGGTGGTAAAGCGGCGTAGGCGTGCTGGAAGCGGCGAAAAAACACAGGGTCGTGAACGCCAGAAAACCCAGATGACTGTGCGCCCGACTATCGGGCTGCGGGTTCTGTAACGGAAGGGACATGGGTACACTCTCCACTGATACATCTTTTTAAAGCAACGAATTAGCTTTTGCGGAGTGTGCTACCGACCACCTCTTAAAGCAAATACTTTGTGTTAAGGTCCGCCGTATGGCTATCAAAGAAGCAGTACGCACCGGAGGCCGCAGCGCCCGTGTGCAGGAATCGATTCACCGCGCCGTTCGCGACCTATTGCTCGAACTGGAGCGCGCGTCGTTGAGTGTGCCCATGATCGCCGCTCGCGCTGGCGTGACACCCTCCACGATCTATCGACGCTGGGGCGACCTGACCAGCCTGTTGGCCGATGTCGCCGTCGAGCGCTTGCGCCCGGACGAGCCCATCGATCGCGGCAGCTTGCGCCAGGACCTGATGACCTGGAGCGAAATGTACTTGGATGAAATGTCGTCGGCTCCAGGCCGCGAGATGATGCGCGACGTCGCCGCGAGCACGTCCAATTGCTCCGGAAAGTGCGCGTCGATCGTGCGCGACCAGTTGCAGACCATCATCGACCGCGCCGCGAGTCGCCACGAGCCGTCACCCATAGCCGATGAGTTGATCGATGCCATCGTCGCGCCCATGATTTACCGGATTCTGTACTCCGAATCGCCGCCAACCCTCGCCGCCGTGCACCGATGGGTAGAACGTTGCCTGCCGTAAGCGCCGATATCTGCGGCCAGCCGCACGAACTCTCGCTATGATGCGCGCCTTGTCTGGCTACTGATTGAATCGACTCTCATGCATACCCTCGCAGATCTGCGCGCTGGCAAACTGGCGGGCATCCGGCGTCTTGATCTCTCCTGCGCACTGAGCGAGTTTCCGCCAGAGATCTTCGATCTGGCCGACACGCTGGAAGTCCTCAACCTGAGCGGCAACGCGCTGAGCAGCCTGCCGGACGATCTGCATCGACTGAGCCGCCTGCAAGTCTTGTTCGGGTCCGATAACGCCTTCACGCAGCTGCCGGAGTGCATCGGCCAATGCGAACAGTTGCGCATCGTCGGCTTCAAAGCCAATCGCATCGAACAGGTCAGCGCCTCGGCATTGCCGCCACGTCTGCGCTGGCTGATTCTGACCGATAACCGGATCGAGTCCCTGCCCGATGAGTTGGGCCGTCGTCCTGATCTGCAAAAGCTGATGCTGGCGGGCAACCGGTTGCAAACGCTGCCCTTGACGCTAGCCGACTGCCACAAGCTCGAACTGATCCGCATCGCAGCGAACCGGCTGCAAGCCCTGCCCCAGTGGCTATTGCAATTGCCCGCCCTCGCCTGGCTCGCCTACGCGGACAACCCGTTTTGCCTGGCGCGCAGCGACCTGCCAGCCCTACAAATCCCCTGGCAGCACCTCGACTTGCAGCAGCGCCTGGGAGAAGGTGCGTCCGGCGTCATTCAGCAAGCGAACTGGCAGCACGAGGGACAGACGCGAACGGTTGCGGTCAAGCTGTACAAAGGCAGCGTGACCAGCGATGGATCCCCCCTCAATGAAATGGCCGCCTGCATTGCAGCCGGTCGTCATACGCACCTGATTGAGGTGCTGGGGCAAATCGCCGAACACCCTGCGCAACAACGGGGCCTGGTGATGGCGTTGATAGCGCCGCAATTCACCAACCTCGCGGGCCCACCCAGCCTGGATTCGTGCAGCCGCGATGTCTATGCCGACCGCACTCGCTTCACGCCGCCCGTCCTGTTACGCCTGGCCACCGGTATCGCGTCCGTCATGGCCCACCTGCACGCCCTCGGCATTACGCACGGCGACCTGTACGGCCACAACATCCTTTGGCAGAGCGACGGCAACTGCCTGCTCAGCGATTTCGGAGCGGCGTCTTTCCATCCCTCGGCATCTGTCGCACAGGCGCTGGAGCGCATCGAAACACGGGCGTTCGGTATCTTGCTGGGGGAGCTGCTGGAGCGTTGTGATGCATCCGGCGAAGAGCTGGCGCTCATCGATGCACTGAAAACACTGGCAGAGCGCTGCACCCAGGCTGATTGCAGTAGCAGACCGCTACTTCAAGAGGTGCATCAAGCCTTAGTGGCATGGAGCGCCTGAGGCGCCCCTGCCGCACAACTGCGAGGGTCAGCCCGCCAGACCTACATAGACGTTCTGAACGTCGTCATGGTTGTCGATGGCCTCAAGAAAGGCCTCGACTTCTGCCATCTGTTCTTCGCTCAGGCCATCCACCGTGCTTTTCGGGCGATAGCCCAATTGAGCGGACTGCACGGTAAAACCGAATTCGGGCAGCTTTTTGCAGACAGCGTCCATGTCGGTAGGCTCGGTCAGGAACAGGGTTGCACCCTCTTCGCCCGCTTCACAGTCCTGGGCACCGGCTTCAATAGCCGCTTCGTCCGGGTCTGCGTCTGGCGACACTGGCACGGCTTCGATCATGCCTTGGTAATGAAAATCCCACGACACCGAACCGGCCGCGCCCAACTGGCCTTTGCGAAACAACACACGAATTTCCGACACGGTACGGTTGATGTTGTCTGTCAGGCACTCGACGATCACCGGCACGCGATGCGGGGCGAAGCCTTCGTACGTCAAGCGTTCGAAGTTGACGCTTTCGCCCAACAGGCCCGCGCCCTTCTTGATGGCACGCTCAAGCGTTTCACGCGGCATGGAGGCTTTTTTGGCCTGCTCAACCACCAGTCGCAGCCGCGAGTTCATGTCCGGGTCGGCGCCTGCACGGGCAGCGATCATGATCTCCTTGGACAGCTTGCCGAACGTACGTCCCTTGGCGTTGGCTGCCGCTTCTTTATGCTTGACCTTCCACTGTGCGCCCATGTCTGCTCTCTTGATTCAATGTGCGTTTCGCCCGGTGGCCCGCAAACAGGCACGACCTGGCAAGACGTTAAAAATAGGATGACCGGCGACGACACCTCCGGCGCGGCGCATTTTATACCCGATCTCGCCAGATGAAACCCCCGCCGGAACCTGGACCCAGGATTGAACCGGTTACCATGCCTGCTGATTCGGCATCGAACAATGATCTGGCTCACACTTCGTCGTGTAGTCCTTTTCTGAAAAACCTTGCAACGATGCTATTGCCCCCATGCATTTCGTACCCTTCCCCTCTTGAACCTCAAGGTGGGAGCGCCTGAAGATGTGCAATGACCCGCAAATGCCAGTGACACTGGCGATTGCCGACAGCCAGATGGATCTGCGTGTCATCCGCTTCACCGGGCTGGACGCCTTGAACGAAGTGTACAGCTTCGACATCGATCTGATCAGCACCGACGCGGCGCTTGACCCAAGCAACCTGATTGGCCGCAGTGCCTTTTTGAGCATGTGTTCCTGCGGCCAGGGCATACACGGCCTGATTCAGCATGCAATCGAGATTTACACCGGCCGAGGTGTGAAGCATTGCCGTCTGGTGCTGATGCCTGCACTGCAGACGCTGGCACTCCACGTCCGCCGCCGGGCTTACCATGAGATGAGCGCGCCACAGTTGATCGTTCAATTGCTTGAAAGTCACGGCCTGGATACCGACGCTTACCGTTTTGAGCACATGACAGGGGTCTATCCCCTTCGAGCAGTGTGTATCCAGTACGATGAAAGCGATTTGCACCTTCTGCAGCGCCTGTGCGAGGAAGAAGGCATTCACTTTCGGTTCGAGCACACGCCCGATCGTCATGTGTTGGTGTTTTCCGATGATCCGGTCAGTTTTCCCGAGCAGCAGGCGCCCATGCATTTCCGCGCCGGGCAGGATTCGCACACCCACTCGCCCACGCTCGCGCATTTCGCTGAACAGCGATCCGCCCGGATTCCACGGCCGGACCGACGCCGGCTGATGGCCAGCACACGCCTTTGCAAAAACATCGAGCGACGCAGGCCACATGATGCAGGTGCAACCAACGATTCAGAGGCGCATGCCTCCCAGCGCACCACCGATCAGACGGCGGTCTGGCGGCAGCAACGCAGCGCACGGCAGCTGGAGCGCCTGCGCTGCGAGCAACGGGACTTTCGGGGTTACAGCCATCAGCCGGGGCTGTGCAGCGGCGAAATCATGCAGGTACTCGATCACCCCGAGCCGCTGCTCAATGATCAGTGGCTGCTGATCGAGGTACGCCACGCGAGCAGACAGTTGCAGGCGCTGGAAGGTGTGGACCCGCACGACATCGCAGCAATCATCGACGCGTTGCCTACCGAGGAGGACTGGTCGTCTCATGTCGGTTATAAACCCGGCACTGCCTACATGAACCGCATGAAGATGATGCCTTGGGCGATGGCCTTCCGCCCCTCGATCAAACACCCCAAACCGAAGATCTACGGCCTGCACAGCGCAACGCTCATGCCCCAGGCACTGGTCGTCGAGGCTGATGCCGACGTGCAGGGATTGCGGCCAATCCGGTTCGACTGGCAGAAAACATCGGTGTCGAGCCCGCCATTGGAGCGCTGGCCTCTGGCCCAAGTGATGTGCAGCGATGCCCGACCGGTCGCCCGGCTGCGGGCAGGCACTCGGGTCGTGGTCGCACACCTGGACAATGATCCAGACCGACCGGTCATCTGCGGCCCTCTGGGAAAAACCAGTCCAACGCCCGGAACGCAGGTGCACCTTGAGGGCATAGCGATCGAATCACCGGTCTATGTCCACCTGCGTTCCGGCCAACAATTGCGTATCGAATCAGATGAGGGTCTAAAGATCACAGGGGGGCAGACTGAGCCGAAATTGATGGCGCACAGCATTTCGGTGCTGGGCAACGCCACACGCCAGGTAATTTCTCCACAGGTCCCGGATCGAATGGATACGGCGATTGGCGATCTGCGCCTGACCCGCCTGCCAGGGCTGCAAGGCGAGCCACTGGCCGGGCGGATCTGGTACATCGTGCGGATGCGCGAACCGGGGCTGCATCACTTGGCTCGTCTGGAAGCGGAACATTTCCTGTTCGACGGAACCACTGATGACTTGGGTTACCTGGGTCTGTGCGAAACCGACCGCAAGCGACTGGCAGAGGAGTACCGCAAAACGCCGCACCACCTGTGGCTGGTACACCCTGGCGAGTGCGTTGCGCTGCACGCCTACTTCCAGCAGAACTGGACGCAGCAGCAGCGCGACGCATTGACCCTCAGCCGTCCGTAAAGACGGCAGGCCGCTTTTCGATGAACGCCTGCATGCCTTCTTTCTGATCGCGGCTTGCAAAGGCCGCGTGAAAGACCCGGCGCTCGAAACGGATGCCTTCGGCCAGACTGACCTCAAAGGCACGGTTGACGCTCTCCTTGACCATCATGGCGATGGGCAAGGACTTCTCGGCAATGCTGGCGGCTGCCTTAAGCGCCTCGTCCAGTAGCTCAGCCAATGGCAGAACCCGCGACACCATCCCTGCACGCTCGGCTTCATGAGCATCGATCAGGCGGCCGGTCAGGCACATCTCCATCGCCTTGGCTTTGCCGACCGCACGCGTCAGCCGCTGGGTGCCGCCCATGCCTGGCAATACGCCGAGATTGATTTCCGGCTGTCCGAATCGGGCATTGTCGGCCGCCAGAATGAAATCGCACATCAGCGCCAGTTCACAGCCGCCGCCCAAGGCAAAACCGGCCACCGCCGCAATCATCGGTTTACGCCGAGCGGCCACCCGGTCGCTTTCGCGAAACAGGTCATCCAGATAGATCTGAGGGTACGTCAGGTCGACCATTTCCTTGATATCGGCCCCGGCGGCGAAGGCCTTTTCGGAGCCCGTCAGCACGATGCACCCAATGGCCGGGTCGGCATCAAGCGCGTCGAGTGCGTGGTTCAATTCGTCAATCAACCGGGCATTCAGCGCATTCAACGCCTGCGGCCTGTTCAGCGTAATCAGTCCAACCTTACCTCTAACCTCTCTCAGGATTGTTTCGTAATCCATTGATTAATATCCTTTTTGTTTTATAAGTTAAAAACCCAAATACTTTATAGATCAAGTTAACAAAATCACATGACTATCTGTTCTGTAACGCTAATTCACTAGCTCAACCGCTATCGCAGTTGCTTCTCCGCCGCCGATGCAGATGGCGGCCACACCGCGCCTGAGCTGCCGTCGGCGCAAGGCTGCCAACAAGGTCACGATGATGCGCGCGCCAGACGCACCGATCGGATGCCCCAAAGCGCACGCGCCGCCATTGACGTTGACCTTGTGATGAGGGATTTCAAGATTGCTCATCGCGATCAGCGGCACGACGGCAAAGGCCTCGTTGATTTCGAACAGATCAACCTCGTCCACCGTCCAGCCTGTCTTGCCAAGCAAGCGTTTGATAGCCCCTATGGGTGCCGTAGGGAACAGGCCCGGCTCGTCGGCAAAGGCGCTATGCCCATGAATGATTGCCAATGATTTCAGACCCCGACGCCTGGCTTCAGACTCGCGCATCATCAACAGCGCGGCGGCACCGTCGGAAATAGAACTGGCGTTGGCCGCCGTCACGGTTCCGCCCTCGCGAAAGGCAGGCTTGAGTAGAGGAATCTTGTCCAGCCGCGCTTTGGGAGGCTGTTCATCATGGGTGATCAGGCGCTGCTCCTTGCCGACAGTCACCTCGACAGGAATGATCTCGGCGTCGAAGTGCCCATCCGAAATGGCCTGCTGGGCGCGCGTCAGCGACGCAATGGCAAACGCGTCCTGAGCCTCCCGGCTGAAGCCGTTTTTTTGCGCACAGTCTTCGGCGTACGTGCCCATCAGTCGACCCGGCTCATAGGCGTCCTCCAGGCCGTCGAGAAACATGTGATCCAGCACCCGGCCGTGCCCCATGCGATAGCCGCCTCGGGCGCGGTCCAGCAGATAAGGCGCGTTGGACATGCTTTCCATCCCGCCCGCCACGATCACAGTGGCACTGCCGGTCATCAGCAGATCGTGGGCCAGCATGGTGGTCTGCATTCCTGAGCCGCACATTTTGTTGACGGTGGTACAGAGCGTGCCTTTACCAAGCCCGGCACCCAGCGCGGCCTGCCTGGCCGGGGCCTGACCAAGGCCTGCCGGCAATACGCAACCGAACAGCACTTCGTCGACATCGTGCGGATCAATACCGGCACGCTCCACGACGGCACCGATGGTCAATGAGCCCAAGCGGGTGGCACTCAGGCTTTGCAAATCGCCCTGGAAGCCACCCATAGGCGTGCGGGCAGCGCTGACGATGACGACAGGGTCTTTCTGAGGGGGTGTCCTATCGATGGACATGGCTATCTCCAGTCTTGTTGTTATTGGATGGCTGAAATCATCAACCTCCGCGCAGGACGACGCAATGGTTGAAACAGGCAGATTAGCGGGTATCCACACAGGCGTTGGATCAGCAAGGCCATCGGGCAGGCCTTGCACAGGCCTGCGAATCTCTTGACGGGCCTGCGGTCTGAAGGTGACTGAAGCGCCAACGAGGAACCCGATAATGTTGCGACATCCCCTACGCCTGGTGCTTTCGGGCCTGCTGATACTGGCATTGAGCGCCTGCACGCTGCTGCCCAATCGCGATCCGCTGACGATCAGCGTCGTGGGCATAGACCCGTTGCCGGGTCAGGGGCTTGAGTTGCGCATGGCAGTCAAGCTGCGTCTGCAGAATCCGAACGAGACGGCCATTGACTACAGCGGCGTGGCCTTGGACCTAGATGTGAACGGTAGATTGCTGGCATCAGGCGTCAGCAACCAGCACGGCTCCATCGGCTCGTTTTCGGAGGCAGTGCTGGTCGTGCCAGTCAGCGTTTCGGCCTTTGCGGCACTGCGCCAGGCGCTGGGTCTCAGCCAGACGCAGCGCCTAGACAACCTGCCTTACACCCTGCGCGGCAAACTGGCCGGCGGGCTGTTCGGAACAATGCGTTTCAGGGACAGCGGCACGCTGGACCTGAGGCAGGCAGAAGGCGATCCCTGGTAAGGGCGAAAGCTGGATGAGGCGTGTTACTTCGCAGCGGCCATCAAACGATTGACCTCACTGCGCACCATATTGGCGTACTCCGGCGGACTCATCGTATCCAGCTCGGAGCGAACCCACTCGGACCATTTGCCCTTGCGCTTGGCACGCTCGCCCATCAGTCGAGCCGCCTCGCCTTTGGCCTTGCCCAGATTGCTCTGCCAGAGATCGAACAGACGGGATTTTTCATCTTCGATAGCGGCGCGTTCAGGAAGGGGCCGATTGGCCAGATTGAAACTCATAACGTTCACCTACGACTAAAAACGGCTGCATCTTACACCCGCAAGGGACTTTTTTTGCAGAGCCCTGCGTCAGGTCGTTCACGCCGGTGCAACTTTTCACAAAGGCGGAGACTCCATTGATCACTATTGCCATCACTTGAAAGGAAAATGCCATGGCTCGCAAGACCTCTGCCCAAAATGCTGCCGATCAGATCAAGGATCAGGCTTTCAGCGATTTGCAGGCACTGATCGAAGAATCCGACAAGCTGCTCAAGGACAGCGCAGCACTGGTGGGCGAAGACGCAGAGACGCTGCGTGCGCAGTTGAGCCTCAAGCTCAAGCAGGCACTGGATTCGATGGCAAGCGTGCGCGACCGCACCAAGCCTGTGGTGGACGCGACCGAAACCTACATCGGCGGTCACCCTTGGCAGACCGTTGCCATCTCCGCAGGCTTTGGCCTGGTGGTAGGGTTGCTGCTGGGTCGTCGTTGATCGTTACCGCATAACTAAAAGGGCGTGATCGCTGCATAGCGAACACGCCCTTTTTGTTCGATCCGGGATCAGCGGCTGTACTGCACCACGGACGGCTCGGCAAAACGATGCGATTTACTGACCTTGGCTTGCAACGCCACCCGTTGTTCTTCGGCCTCAGCCTCGCTCTGGAAAGGACCGATCAGCATCTGCTGCTTTGCGTCTATCGTCACGATGATGGGCGAGTAGTGACGCTCAAGAAGCCAGGCACTGGTGTCGCTGACAGCCTCTCTGGAGTTCATCTGGATGAACCATTGAGGGCCTGAAACCGGCGCGGTCTGGACCGTATCCGCCGTCTTTTCCCTGGCAGGCGCCCGAGAGTTGCCTGCATCGCATCCGGCAAGTGCCAGCACTGCCATCATCATTACCGTCTTGCGCACGAAAGTCTGCTCCTCGTCTGAAGTGGCGCGAGTCTAGCACTCCCGGTTCGCGAATCGAGCAACTGTGTCGAGGTGACGCAGGCCCGCCCGATAGCCAGCAAACGCCCGGCCCGGCTGAGTATCAGCGATCAGGATCGAGAACCCGAATACCGATCATCATGTAATCAAATATTTCTTTTGCATAAAAGCCGCCATCCACCTGTCAAACCCCCTGCGACCATGTTGATCGATAGCTTGCCGCCATCGGTGCATTACTACAGGAGTTTCACATGTGCGATAGACATCCCCTGCAATGCTTCATTCCGCCTTACATGCTTGAGCATATGGCGCAGTCGCCCCAAGCAAGCATCAGTGCCCGCGCCATTGCCAACCTGACCGGCAGTTCCGCATTCCTGGCCTCACGCCTGACGGCCCGAACCATGCCTTCCATGCACGCAGTGAAGTCGCCGAGCGGCACAAAGCATCGAATGATTCACGACGCCCAAGGCACGGATCAGCTTCCTGGCAAGGTAGTGCGCTCCGAAGGCCAGCCAGCCACTGGTGACAAGGCCACCGATGAAGCCTATGACGGCTCGGGTGACGTCTACGATTTCTATGAGCAGTTGTTCGAGCGCAACTCCCTGGATGATGCGGGCATGGCGCTGGTGTCGACCGTGCATGTTGCCGAAGTCGACTTTCAGGGCGATTACGTACCCTTGAGCAACGCTTACTGGAACGGCAGCCAGATGGCATATGGCGACGGCGATGACCTGGTGTTCAAGCGGTTTACAGGCAGCCTTGAAGTCATTGGCCATGAGCTGACCCACGGCGTGCAAAGCTTCACCTCCAATCTGGACTATCGCGGACAGTCCGGCGCCCTGAACGAACATTTTGCCGATGTCTTCGGCATGCTGGTTCGCCAATGGAAAGAAGGCACCAGCGCCGAAGAGTCCGACTGGGTGGTGGGCAAGGAATTGCTGGTCCCGGCCCCGACCCGTCGAGGCATCCGCGACATGGAAAAACCAGGCACCGCCTACGCCAATGACCCGGATCTGGGCGACGACCCACAACCTGCGACGATGGCCGACCTGTATACCGGAGCCAAGGACCGGGGTGGCGTACACATCAACTCAGGCATTCCCAACCGGGCATTCGTCCTGGTGGCCAAGGCGCTTGGCGGAAATGCCTGGGAAGTGGCAGGCAGAATCTGGTATGAAACGATGCTGGAGCTGGCCTCGGACAGCCAGTTTGCCGACTGTGCCCGAATCAGCATCAAAGTCGCCAGCGACCCTCGTTTCGGTGCCAGCGCCAAAAAAGCCGTTCAGGCAGCCTGGAAAAAGGTCGGGGTCAAGGTCTAATCATTGAAGAGGTGGTGCGATGAAGGTTTGTCTGGTGCAATCAGGTGGCTTTGCAGGTGCAATCAAGCGATGTGAAGTGGATACCGCCACCCTCGACAAACCTGAGGCGGAGCAATTGCACAAGCTGGTGAGTGACAGCGGGTTGAATCAGTCAGGCGAGGCCTTCAACGAGGACGGACGAGACTTGAATCAGTACGAGATCACCATCGAAGACGACGCAAAAGCCATTTGCATGACCTTCGATGAACACAACGTCCCCCAGGCAGCGCGTCAACTGTTGGGTTACCTCAAACAACGGGCACGGCCTGGAAAGCTCTGAAATGTAAAGGTCAGCACGGTGGGTGGCTCAGCAACCTACCGCGCTGACCGCCGCTGGCTTGGCTGCAAATGCCATTATCGAGATAATGGCCCGATGACATCTGAACCACTCTTGAACTCAATGGTCAATCTTGCAGCCATGCATGAACACCGCAGTGCGCACAGAAAAAAACACTGCAAGACCAATAAAGAGGTATCTTTCCGAGCCTCTGATTTTCAACCCACACACCTGCATCAACGGCGTCGATGAGTACTGTGCATTCCCCCAGCCATCCCACGGATCTGATCATCTGCGAACACTGCGATTCGTTGTATGAAGCTCAGCCCCTGAAACCCGGAGAAACTGCATTCTGCCTCCGCTGTCGAGCCGTACTGGGCAGGGGACGACGAATGTCCGTCGAGCAGTTATTGGCCCTGACCGTTGCCGCCGCGATATTTTTCGTCTTTGCCAATATTTTTCCAGTCATCAGCATCAGCATGAAGGGCCTGACCAACGAGGTTACGCTCTGGCAGTCGGTCGAAGCGCTGGCCCAAGGGCGTATTACCATCATCGCGCTGGTGGCGGGCATATCGATTATCTTTGCGCCATTACTGCAAATCGCGCTGCTGTTCTGGGTGCTGCTGCATGCCAACAGAGGCATCATCGCTCCGGGCTTCAAGGCCTGCATGCGCGCGCTGGAGCATCTGCGCCCGTGGAGCATGCTGGAAGTCTGCATGCTTGGCATTCTGGTGGCGATCATCAAACTGGCGGGCATGCTCGATGTACACCCAGGCGTGGGGTTGTGGGCAATGGCCATGCTGATGGTGCTGATTCTGCTGACAGCCAATAAGGGTATCCGCGATCTGTGGAACGAACTGGGAGTCGAGCCTGAATGAACGGCATTCCCTTCGCCCACGAGCACAAGCTGTGCCTGTGCCACACCTGTGGCTATGCCTGTCAGGAAGACGCCAGCCGTTGCCCGCGTTGCGATTCGCCTGTGCATCGACGCAAGCCCAATAGCATCAAGCGGACCTGGGCCTATCTGATCGCTGCACTGATCTTCTACATTCCGGCCAATACCTTGCCGGTTATGTACACCAGCCTGTTGGGCAACAGCAGCCAGAACACCATCATGAGTGGCGTGATCGAATTTTTCGAAAGCGGCTCATGGGACATCGCGATCCTGATTTTCGTGGCCAGCGTTGTCGTGCCGTGCATCAAGTTTCTGGTGCTCGGCATGCTGCTGATCACCTGCCAGCGCCGCAGCCGCTGGGCCATGCGCGAGCGCGCCCGTCTTTACCGGTTCATTGAACTGATCGGCTATTGGTCGATGCTCGATGTATTGGTTGTCGCCCTCGTGGCATCCCTTGTGCAGTTTCGTGAGCTGAGCACCATCGAGCCCCGGATCGGCATCCTGTTTTTTGGTTTGGTTGTGGTGATGACGATGATCGCCGCCATGAGTTTCGATCCCCGGCTTATCTGGGACGCAGAGGTTGAAGATGTCTGACAATACCCTCCCCCCTTCTGCCTCGGTGCCTCGTCCCGAGGTCCAGCGTCGGCGAGTGCGCATTTCACTGATCTGGCTGGTGCCCATCGTGGCAGGGCTGATCGGCCTGTCGATGGCCTTCCACGACTGGATGAACATCGGGCCAAGGATAACCGTGAGTTTTCTCACCGCAGAAGGCCTTGAAGCGAACAAGACCCAGGTCAAGTACAAGAACGTGGTCATTGGCATGGTGACCGACATCGCCCTAAGCGACGACCGCACCCACGTGCTGGCCACCATCGAACTCAATAACACCGCGCATCCGTTCACCCGTATCGACAGCCAGTACTGGGTCGTACGGCCGCGCATCGGCGCACATGGGGTATCGGGTGTGGACACGCTGCTGTCAGGCGCGTTCATCGGCGCAGACGCTGGCAGCGCCAAAGACACCAAGACTGACTTCACCGGGCTCGAGACGCCGCCGCCAGTGACATTTGGCGAGAAAGGCAAGCGCTTCACCCTGCACACCGACGACCTGGGGTCGCTGGATATCGGCTCGCCCGTCTATTTCCGTCGCATTCAGGTCGGTCAGGTGGTGGGTTATGAGCTGTCCAAAGATGGCCGTGGCGTCGACATCCAGATTTTTATCAGTTCCCCCAACGACCAGTACATCACCACTGATACTCGCTTCTGGAATGCCAGCGGTGTGGATGTGACCGTGGGCGCGTCGGGCCTCAAAATCAATACCCAGTCGTTGACCTCGATCATCTCCGGCGGTGTCGCCTTCCGCGAACCCAACTGGAGTCCCGAGTCGAAGCCGGCAGACGAAAATGCCGAATTCAAGATATTCGAAGACCAGGCCACGGCGCTGGCACCGCCGGACGGTGAGCCGCGCTACATTCGCATGCGCTTCAACCAATCGCTGCGCGGTCTGACGGTCAACTCGCCTGTCGACTTCCTGGGCGTCAACATCGGTAAGGTGGTGTCGGTGGACCTGGATTATGACCCTGCCACAAAGAGCTTCCCGGGCATTGTCGGCGCGGTCATCTATCCCAAGCGTCTGGGCGCGGCCGAATCCAAGCTCAAGGAGTTGGGCGGCAAGGGAGACGAAGAAGAGCAATCGGCCAGAGTGCTGGGCGCCTTCGTGGCCAATGGGCTGCGCGCTCAGGTCCGTAACGGTAACCTGCTGACCGGTCAGCTTTACATCGCGATGGAGTTTGACCCCAAATCACCAAAGGTCCCGTTTAACGCCAAGGCGCGCCCGCTGGAAATTCCGACCGTGCCGGGCAGCTTCGACAAACTGCAGGAACAATTGCAGGCGTTCGTCGAAAAACTCAGCAAGTTGCCCATCGACCAACTGGCAAACAACCTCAATGGCAGCTTGAGCGAACTGCAGAAAACGCTCAAGCAGGTTAACAGCAGCATATTGCCGCAAATGCGTGGCACTTTGCAGCAGGCCGAAAAAACCCTTGGTACGGCCAACGATTCGTTTGCCGAAGACTCGCCGGCACGTCAGCAACTGGGCCAGGCAATGGATGAGGTACAACGCACTGCGCGTTCGGTACGTGTATTGACCGACTTCCTCAGCCGCCATCCTGAATCGTTGATACGCGGCCGTACGGGCGACGCTGCCCCACGCTCGTTCAACGCCCCCTCTTCATCCCGAGCCATTGCGGAGCCCAACCAATGACCCTGCGCCTGAAACTGGCAGTACTGACCGCAGCGCTGGGTATCAGCGCCTGCACCTCGACGCCGACGCATTACTACACGCTAATCGCGCCAATGGCGTCGAATTCAGCGCCAGCCAGTCAGCCCGCGCCATTTCAGTTCGAAATGCTTCCGGTGATCATGCCCGTTCAGGTCGACCAGCCACCGCTGGTGGTACGTCAGGGTGACGGCAGTTTGGCAATCCTGGATACCGAGCGCTGGGGCTCTCCGCTGGGCGACGAGTTCCATGACGCACTGACACCTCAGCTTGAACGTCGTTTCGGCAGCCGCGACATGGCTGGGATTCCCAAGAACAGCGATCAGCCCATCCTGTCGATTCGCACCGACGTGCGGCGATTCGAGTCGGTACCCGGTAGCTATGCCTTGATCGATGTGGTGTGGACCCTGACCCAGCGAGACACGACTGCGGGCAGCAAACGTACCAACCTGACCTGCAGCAGCGTGATTCGTGAACAAGCGGGAACAGGGATGGAAAGCCTGATCGTCGCGCATCAGAAAGCGGTAGCCCGACTGGCCGAAAAAATCGCGGGCACAGCCGAGCGCTGGACGCAGCAACCCACTGCTCGCTGCCTCTGAAAGCAGACGGTTCGAGGCGTCGACCGGGGCTATCCACCCGGTCTGATCAAGTCAGCACCGTCGCTAACGCCCGCAAATTCGTTCAAGTTAGTACAAAACAGTATCAAACCGTTCAAACCATCCATTAGAATGTGCCAGCACTTCGGGTACCTGCCCGAGCCTTGCGCGCATGCTTTGCGGCGTATTGGATCTGAAACCTATTTCAGTCGCTGCCATATACGCTTTTTTGGCACCCTTATTCTTGCAGTACTGCCTGGAGATCCTCGGCAGGCAGTTTCTTGAGGACAGTTTTATGCCAGGCATTGGTCCACGCCTTAAACGAGAGCGACTGCGTTTGAAGCTTTCTCAAAGCGCACTGGGTGCGATAGGGGGAGTAGAAACCAACGCTCAGGGCAACTATGAGAACGGTATACGCTCCCCCCGAGCCGATTACCTGTCGCGCATTGCAGATGCTGGAATCGATGTGAGTTACGTGGTTACCGGGTTCAGCCTGGAACGCTCTACTCCCCAGATCGAAGGCCACGCAAACAGCGATTCGGAACGACTGAACCGAGTGATTGGCCGCCTGCACGGCAGCCTGCATGAGGTAATGCAGAACCTGTATCACGTTACCCGACTGGTCGAGGCGCGTTCCGAAGTGGACACGCTGGGTGCTTCTCATCTTGAAACCATCAAGGGGGACGCCGAAGCGATCACGATTGCGACCGTGCGCCTCATCTACATGACCGCCAGATTGAGGTAGGTTGTAGAGCCCGGTTACAAAACCGGACCGGACTACACCGTCATCGGCACCACGCTCTCCATCTCAGGCGAACGTCTGGGTGAAGCCTGCGACCTGAACTACGACGAAAAAATACTCGATGTGGCCGCCGGAAATGGCAATGCGACGCCCTCTGCCGCGCGTCGCGGCTGTAAGGTCGTATCCACTGATTACGCTTGCGCGCTTTTGGAGCGCGGCCGCGAACAATTACGCGCAGAACACCTCGATGTCGCGTTCCAGGAAGCCCATGCGCAAGCGCTTCCCTTTGAAGACGAGACCTTTGACGCGGTGTTGTCGACCTTTGGCGTGATGTTCACGTCAGATCAGAAAAAAGCGGCGTCAGAGCTGGCGCGGGTGTGCCGCCCCAAAGGCCGCATCGGCCTGACCTGCTGGACACCCGAAGGCTTTGTCGGTCAGATGCTTTCCACATTGAGACGCTCTATCGCGCTGCCAAAAGCCGCTGCGAAACCTTCGGACTGGGGCGTCAAAGGCTACTTGCACCAGCTCTTCGCCCACTGTTCGAGCGAAATTCGAGCCATCCCCAGAGTGTTCAACTTTCGCTACCGATCACCCGAGCACTTCATCGACGTCTTTAGCCGCTGGTACGGCCCGATGCAAAAAGCGTCAATGCATTGCCCGACGATCAGGTCGAGAAGCTGACGAATGATCTGCACGCATTGCTCAACCGAATGAATCGCTCGGGTACGAACGCCCTTGTCGTCCCGGCAGAATACCAGGAGGTGATGATCATTCGCTCCTGACACGCCTGGGACGTTCGCGCCAGATAGGCATCTATAAATGCCCATGACGAAGTGTCAGGCAATTTGATCCAGCTCTTCCAGACTCTCAGGGGGGATTACCAGACCACTGGCGCTGAGGTTCTCCTTGAGGTGCGCCACTGATGACGTTCCAGGAATCAGCAGCAGGTTGTCCGCACGCTGCATCAGCCAGGCAAGCGCCACGCACAGAGGTGATGCACCCAACCCGGCCGCAACGCGTGAGAGCGTCGCGGATTGAAGCGGCGTGAAGCCGCCCAGCGGGAAGAACGGCACATAGGCGATACCTTGCCTGCCCAGTTCGGCGATCAGTGGCTCGTCAACCCGGTGGGACAGGTTGTAGTGATTTTGCACGCAGACAATATCGGCGATGCCTTGAGCTTCGATGATTTGCGAGGCCGTGACATTGCTCAGGCCCATATGACGAATAAGCCCCTGACGCTGCAGCTCTGCCAGCGCCGTGAAAGGCGCTTCAATCGATCCCTCGCTGGGTGCCTGATGAGCCCCCCACGCCCGAAAATTAACCACATCCAGCACCTCCAGATCCAGATTGCGCAGGTTGTCATGGACGGCGCGGATCAGTTCGTCGGGGCTTTGTGCCGGATTCCACGACGCATCAGCACCCCGCACAGCGCCAACCTTGGTGACAATGACAAGCTCGTCCGCATAAGGATGCAGTGCCTGGCGAATGAGCTGGTTGGTGACGTGCGGACCGTAGAAGTCCGCCGTGTCGATATGGTTGACGCCCGCAGCGACGGCTGCGCGAAGGACAGCAACGGCGGCCGCCGGATCTTTTGTCGGGCCGAAGACCTGCGGGCCCGCCAACTGCATCGCGCCGTACCCCATGCGATTGACGCGCAGGTTTCCCAATGAAAATGTGTTTGCGTGGCTCGAAGTACTCATCAGATGCGTCTCGCTCCTAAGGATGAGTCGGACTATAGGCGTTGAGCACTGTCGCGATAATCAGGTGCAATCTGCACAGGTTGTACGGTATAGAGAACAATGAAAAACGATATTCAAGACTCGCTGGCCTTCGTGGCCGTCGTCAATGCCAAGGGGTTTCGCGAAGCGGCGCGTTTGAGCGGGCAGTCCGCGTCCAGTCTCAGCGACGCTATTCGCCGCATGGAAAGTCGGCTGGGCGTCCGGCTGCTCAACCGCACGACCCGCAGTGTGCTGCCGACAGAGGCTGGCAAGAAACTCATGGAGCGCATCGTGCCGGCGCTCGGCGAAGTCGAATCGGCGCTTGATGTGGTCAACGACTTTCGCGACAGGCCTTCAGGCACTTTGAAGCTGAACGTGCCACTGAGCGTCGCTCGCCTGGTGCTGCCGTCGATCATCACGCCCTTCCTGCAGACCTACCCAGACATCCGCCTGGAGCTGATCATTGAGGAAAGCTTCGTCGACGTGCTGGCCGCGGGCTGTGATGCCGGTATCCGTTACGAGGAGCGCCTCGAACAGGACATGATTGCCGTGCCTATCGGACCACGCACTCAGCGCTTCGCCACGGCCGCTTCACCGGAGTACCTGACCTCCCGAGGCCATCCCCAACACCCTCGGGATCTGCTCAACCATGCCTGCCTGCGCGGAAAATTTCCCAGTGGCTCGATGCCGCTCTGGGATTATGAAAAACAGGGCGAGACCCTGCGAGTAGACCCGTCCGGCCCGATGGTCTTCAGCATCGGCGGCGGTGTCGAGCTGTCAGTACAAGCGGCAATCGATGGGCTTGGCATCATCTACCTGTTCGATCAATGGCTACAGCCGTACTTCGACACTGGCAAGCTGGAACCGGTACTCGAATCCTGGTGGCCCAGTTTCTCGGGGCCGTACCTTTACTACCCCGGGCGCCGGTACTTGCCCTCTCCCTTGCGGGCGTTTGTGGATTTCGTCCAGGCTCATCAGCCCTCAGCCCATCAACCCGTTACGCTGACGAAGGTACAGAACAATGACTGAACACCGCTCGCGTTTGATTTATAGAAAACCTACACCTGCGGACCTGCCAAGGCTGTTCGACATCTATGGCGATCCGCGAACCCATCTGTTCAACCCGGCGGGGCCCTTGACCAGCCTGGCTCAGGCCGAATCGGTATTGAGCCGATGGCTCGAGCATTGGTCTGTCCACGGCTACGGCTGGTGGGCGGTCGCTACTGACGAAGCGCCGGACCAGGTAATAGGCTTTGGCGGCATCGCGCTGCACGATTATCTGGGCGAACAACGCGTCAATCTGGGTTATCGCTTTGCAGAACACGCCTGGGGCAAGGGGTTGGCAACACAACTGGGGAAAGCAGGGCTGGCCCATGCCTTCGAATCGCTTCACTTGCCACAGGTCTATGGGCTGGTTCGACCGGCACATGCGGCGTCGATCAAGGTGCTGGAAAAAATCGGCATGCAGCGCATCGGCGTTCTTGACGAAGTCCCAGGCCAGGCACCGAGTCTGGTCTTCAGAGCACGTGCGCACGGATAGAGTGTTTCGAACGGCTGCAACCGCTTCGTTTTTCGAGACGTTGCAGCTGTACAGGTACTCCACCCGGTCAACCCTGTCCAAGCCGACTTCCTGTACACGGTGCAAGGCCCTCTTGAACAGATGGTCACCGCCAAGGTTTCCGCAGGCCCGGGTCACCTGAACCGTTCGGGTTGTCTCGCTCACGCCAATGTTGGGGATATTGGCGCTGAGGTTTACGTCCACGCCGAATCAGGCTCTCGGTAGGTAGCAGTCCGTATCGGCTCCAAAGACATGCACTCAAGCGAATTGACGTAACGGCGAATAAACGGCGCCTTGCTGACAACGTCTGAAATCTTAACAAGCTGAATCGATTTTCCTCTCTTAGGGAACTCATGAAGCCGACACCGCCCTAAGCCTCACATCTGTACTGGCACGACGCTGGTTCTACGTGAAGGACTTTATATTCATGTCTTCAAGCATCACCTCGACGGCGGCTGGCCAGCCGGGTCGAAAGCAGGCATCACCCGGCCGATTGATCTTCATTTCAGTACTCGTCGCAACGATGGGGGCGCTCGCCTTCGGTTATGACACCGGCATCATTGCCGGCGCGCTACCGTTCATGACGCTGCCGATGGATCAGGGCGGATTGGGGCTCAATGCCTATACCGAAGGGCTGGTCACCGCCTCCCTCATCGTGGGGGCGGCTTTCGGGTCGCTCGCCAGCGGTTATATCTCGGACCGTTATGGACGCCGCGTGACGCTGCGCCTGTTGTCGATCCTGTTCATCTTCGGCGCCTTGGGCACAGCGATAGCGCCCTCCATTTCATTCATGATCGCCGCGCGCTTTGTGCTCGGTTTTGCCGTGGGCGGAGGTTCGGCGACTGTACCGGTGTTCATTGCCGAGATCGCCGGCCCGTCACGTCGCGCTCGGCTGGTCAGCCGTAACGAACTGATGATTGTCAGCGGTCAACTGTTGGCCTACGTACTGAGTGCCGTCATGGCGGCCTTGCTGCACACGCCGGGTATCTGGCGTTACATGCTGGCCATCGCGATGATTCCGGGTGTGCTGTTGCTGGTCGGGACGTTCTTTGTGCCGCCCTCCCCGCGCTGGCTGGCTTCGAAAGGCCGCTTCGACGACGCTCAGGATGTTCTGGAGCAGTTGCGCGATACGAAAGCAGACGCGCAGCGCGAAGTCGACGAGATGAAAGCCCAGGACAAGCAGGCGCGTAACCGTCCGGCGGTGAAGGATCTGCTGCGCCAGAGCTGGGTGATCAAGCTGTTACTGATTGGCGTGGGCCTGGGCTTTACCGCGCAGTTCACCGGCGTCAACGCTTTCATGTACTACACGCCGATCATCCTCAAGAACACTGGCATGGGCACCAACGCCGCGCTGACCGCCACCATCGGCAATGGCGTGGTGTCCGTCATCGCCACCTTGCTGGGCATCTGGGCCATTGGCCGTTACGGGCGTCGGCACTTGCTGATGACGGGCCTGGTCATGGTGATCCTGATGCAGGCGGCGCTGGGCTGTGTGCTGCAATTCATGCCGCAAAACCTGACCCAGAGCTATGCCGCCCTGGCCTGCATCCTGGTGTTTCTGCTGTTCATGCAAATGTGCATTTCGCCGGTCTACTGGTTGCTGATGTCGGAGCTGTTCCCGATGCAAGTCAGAGGCCTGCTGACAGGGGTCGCGGTGTCGATGCAATGGCTGTTCAACGCCTCGGTCGCCTTCACCTTCCCCATTGCGGTGGACGTCATCGGCAACCCGACGTTTTTCGTGTTCGCAGCCATCAACATCGGCTCGCTGATCTTCGTCTTCCTGTGCCTGCCCGAGACAAAAGGCAAATCGCTTGAGCAGATCGAAAAGCATCTGAAAAAAGAGCTGTAAGCCCAATCGCTGCAGACCCGAGAGCGTTCGGAATGTAGATTGCGAACGCTCTTCCTCGGGACTCACTGAGCGTCAAATGAAGAAATAGATAATAGTCACCGCGCTGCAATTCCGTACATTCTCCGACACGATACCGACCCTTCGTCTTTCCCCTCAAAGGACCGTGCCGCGATGCCTACACCCAGTGGTTTTACGCCAGTCGATCTGTTGACCGAAGAGGCGCCTGATGAACGAGTCACGAGCCTGTTGGCCGGTCCTTACTGGACATCCGAAGTTCAAGGCACTCACCTGACCTACAGCTTCCACACCGCAAACTCCTTGTATGCCGACAACTACAGCCGCAGCATGGAGCCTAATGATGCGTATTCGCTCACTGACGGTCAGATGGCAGCGGCCAATAGCGCACTGGCAGCCTGGAGTGCCGTGGCGGATCTGAGCTTCACTCAGGTCGAAGACACTGCTGACAACGTCGGTGACCTGCGTTTTGGCGGCTTCAAGGGACTCAGCGGCAAAGAGATGGGCCAGGCTTATATCCCGGGCGACGTGGCGCGCTCCGGCGATGTCTGGATCGGACCGGACGTCAAGGCTTCCACACCTGAAAAGGGCTCGCTGGATTACCTGACCTTCATTCACGAAATCGGTCATGCACTGGGCTTGAAGCATCCGTTCGAGGGGTCGCAGTACAACGATGTGCTGCTAGACACCAAATACGAAGACGCTCGCTACACGATCATGAGCTACACCAACGAATACAGCTTCAAACCGACCACACCCATGCTGCTGGACGTTCTGACCATGCAGTACATCTACGGTGCCAACACGACGTATCACACCGGTAACGACGTGTATAAGTGGGCCGCGGGTCAGTCAGTGTTCGAAACCATCTGGGATGCGGGTGGCAAGGACACCATCGATGCCAGCAATCAGGAGGCGTCGGTCAGGATCAACCTCAATCCAGGCGAATTCAGCACCATCGGCAAGGCGTTTCTGGATTACAACCACACCCCTGACAGCCCGACGGTCATGGACTCCGGGTTGGCCATCGCGTACGGCGCGGACATTGAGAACGCCATCGGTTCGGCTTTCAACGACACACTGATCGGCAACAAACTGGACAACGTGCTCGATGGCCGGGGTGGCGTAGACACCATGATCGGCGGGCTGGGCAATGACACCTACGTCATCGACCAGGCGGCTGAATTGGGGCTGGTGAAAGAACTCAAGGATGAAGGCATCGATTCGCTCAAAATCACCTTCGACAACACCTCGCCGACCGCGACGTTAATCGACCTCAATTCTGAAACGCTCTCGAACTTCGAAAACGTTCATTTGCGTGGAGAAGGTGCCTTCAACGTGCTGGGCAACGACCGCAGCAACACCCTGACCGGCAATGATGCGAACAATGTCCTTGATGGCGGTGCCGGCAAGGACAAACTGGTCGGTGGTCTGGGCACTGACACCCTGATCGGCGGCGCCGGTGCCGACCGCTTCGTGTTCAACGACGTGGCGGAAATGGGCAAAGGTCAAGCGCGGGACGTCATCACCGACTTTAACAGCCAGGAAGGCGACAAGCTGAGCTTCCTCAAGCTCGACGCCAATGTGGATACCAAAGCGCTGGACGCTTTTACCTTCGTGGGCAGCGAACAGTTCACCGGCGCAGGCCAGCTGCGCTTCGTCGACCACGTGCTGTACGGCAACGTCAACGCCGATTTGCATGCGGACTTCGAAATCGCAATGGTGGGCGTCAACAGCCTAAGCGCGCACGACATAGCGGTCGGCTGATCCCGTCAAAACCGCGTTTATGCCATCAGGAGCAGCGCCAGGGAGGCGCGCTGCTTTGAGTCGCGGCAGCGTCAACGGGTCCGTTTGAACACTGTCTAGCCGGGCTGCCCTTCCCCGTCAACGAACCAGCCGTTTCTCTTTCGAAGGGCGGTAACCGAAAAACGAGCTGTAGCATTTGCTGAAGTGGCTGGGCGAAACGAACCCGCACGCCACCAAGACCTCCACCTGCGACATCTCCGTATGCTGAAACAGGCGGCGGGCCTCCTTGAGCCTCAACTCGAGGTAATACCGTTGTGGCGTGGTGCCCAACTGTTCTTTGAACAGCCGCTCTATCTGACGACGCGAGCGACCTGCGTAAACCGCCAGCTGTTCAAGCTCAAGCGGCTCCTCGAGATTGTTGTCCATGAGCGTGATGACTTCACGCAACGGAGCGCTGACCGAGCTGTGCGCGGTCACCTTGATCCTTCTATAACGGGACTCTTCGAACGAGAGAATATCCTCGATGCCCTCGACCAAAGCCTTGTCGTGGAGCGCCCCTATCCATTCCAGTGCCATGTGAAACGCTCCTGACGGGCTGGAGGCGGTCAGGCGATCGCGATCGATGACGAACGCTTCACTGGTGACATTAGCGTCTCTGGACAGCTCAGCCAGTGCTGGACGGTGTTCCGGATGGAGTGCGCAACGGTAGCCCTCAAGCAGCCCGGCCGAGCCCAGAAACCAGGCGCCATTCCACAACCCTGCCAGCGTTACCCGATGCTCGGCTGCGCCCTTGAGCAGGGACGTCAGACGCGCCTCTGCCTTCAGTGCCGTCCTGTAACCTCCGCACACAAACAAGATATCCAGATCCGCAATGGATGGGTGGTCCAGACGCCTGTCAGGCCGGATGACCAGGCCCAGGTCACTCATGACCTCGCCGTCTTCGAGGCCGAATGTACACGGCGCGAACAACGCCGGCCTCAGCAGGTTCGCAGTCACCAGCGTGTCCAGCACCTGGGTGAATGCCGGCAGGGAAAAATGCTCCAGCAACAGGAAACCTGCGCGTGTCTGGCGCACAGGCTCGGGTTGGGGATCGTGCAGCGTGGAAAGAGGCTTGCCCTTTATGCCTGCGCTGAATTCACGGTGTTCGATCATGGTATTGATCTCGATGGCGATGACCCGGCCCCGCTGGCTGCGCTGGGTGAACAGATGGCTTAGAGCCCCAGGTCGGAAAGACCCGGATGATCATCCGGGCGACGCCCGAGCGGCCAATGGAATTTGCGTTCAGACTCCGTGATCGGCAGATCGTTGATGCAGGCAAAGCGGTTAGCCATCAGCCCATCGTCATTGAACGCCCAGTTCTCGTTGCCATAGGAGCGAAACCAGTTTCCCGAATCATCATGCCACTCATAGGCGTAGCGAACGGCAATGCGATGACCGTCGAAGGCCCAGAGTTCCTTGATCAGGCGATAGTCCAGCTCCTTCGCCCATTTACGTTCCAGGAACCGCTGCGCCTGCTCGCGGTTGGTAATGAACTCGGCACGGTTACGCCACTGGGTGTCCGCTGTGTAGGCTTGCGCCACCTTTTCAGGGTTACGGCTGTTCCAGCCATCTTCGGCCAGGCGAACCTTTTCAATGGCGGATTCGCGGGTAAACGGTGGCAGTGGTGGACGGGTTGCGACGTTGGACGACATGCTGAAGCCTCCAGACAGATTGGCCGTCGAGGTAACCAGACCTTAACCAAAGCCGCAAGCCCCAAAACAGACCTCGCAAGTACCTTGCTGTCGTCTCGACTCTACAGGCATCATACCGGCACATTTTGCCCTCGCCGCGATGCTTTCCGATGACCCACCGCCCCGCCCCCTTCCCGGCCAATGAGGCAGATCGAATCCTGTCGCTGGAGCATCTGGGGATTCTCGACAGCGCGCCTGAGCAGGGTTTCGACGATGTCGTGCGATTGGCAACGACGCTGTGCGACGCCCCCATCGCACTGGTATCGCTGGTGGACCGTGAGCGCCAATGGTTCAAGGCCTGTCTTGGCCTGGACGTGCGCGAAACCCACCGCGACCTCGCGTTCTGCGCCCATGCAATTCTGGCACCGACAGAGGTATTGGTTGTCGAGGACGCCACGCTCGACCCTCGCTTCGAACACAGTGCGCTGGTTCTCGGCCCGCCTTATATCCGCTTTTATGCCGGCGCGCCGATCTGCAGCGATACGGGTCTGCCGATGGGCACTGTTTGTGTCATCGATACGAAACCACGCAGCCTGAGCGATTCGCAACGTCTGGCACTGCAAGCCCTGGCGCGCCAGACAGCCGCCCTGATGCAATTGCGCATGCTGGGCGAGCAGCATGAACAACGTGCAGCAGCGCTGACCCAAGAGCTTGAGAACGCCCAGGGCCACAACCGTGCCACAGAAAAGAACCTGCGCCATTCCCAGCGGGTATCGTCGCTGGGCATGCTGACGGCAAGTATCGCCCATGACTTCAACAACCTGCTGCAGGCACTGAGCGCCAGCCTGCAATTGGTGCGCATGCGAGCGCGGCGCCCGTCTGATGTGGAAAGCCTCAGCGAAACCGGTCTGCAGGCGGTCGAGCATGGCCGTCAGCTGGTCAGCCGTCTGCTGTCGAGCGTTCGTCAGGACGGCCCGGAATTGATCTGCATCGACGTGAGCGAGCGGTTGGAAGCAGCCCATGATTTGCTATTGCGTTCGGTGGGTAACGAGATGGAGCTGTCATTCGATCTCGCCGCCAAAGGCTGGGGTGTGCTGTGTGTCGAGGCTCAATTGCATGCGGCCATTCTGAACCTGCTTGCCAACGCACGAGACGCCATGTCCGGGCCTGGCAACGCCCGCATAGCAACGCGTATGGAAACCGTCACAGACGACCTGCGATTGCCGGAAGGCGATTACCTGGTCATCAGCGTGACCGACAATGGTCCGGGCATGGCCGCAGAGCTGGCATCACGAATCTTCGAACCGTTTTTCACCACCAAAAAGACCGGATTGGGTACCGGACTGGGCCTGGCTCAGGTTCAGGAGTTCGCCGTGAACGCCGGTGGCGGCGTGCGGGTCGAGACGGCACCCGGCAACGGCACTTGCATGAAACTCTACCTGAGAATCCTGGGGCGCATCGACACCGCTCAGGCCCACTTCGTCTGATCTTCACTTCCCTTCGTTGTTCGCTTACATGCCCTGCAATGACCGCTGGGCGAAGGTGTTTTAAGGCAACGTTCTGAAGAACGTCTCCCATCGCATCATTCATCTAATAAATGGTCGATCATTCACTTTTCGAAGGCATGGATAATTGGCCTGTTTATTCATGAAACTGCGAACCCATCACCCTCGGGTGCCGTTAGCAAGTTGCCAGTTTTTTGACCCATTCCCACCTGCCCGCAATAAACCCTCGCTGCCATTAACCTTTTCTCTCAGTCGGTTTAAGCGCAATAAAAGACCTGACGTCATACATAAAATGGGACGTACGTACAGCTCTTCTGTACCTACTTTTTTCCGCAAGAAAGCGAAAAAACCTTTTAAAACTCTCTATTTCAGCTAGTTAACATACACAGCCGACTGACCCTGCCGTAAATCCCTTTCAATCAATGTCACATCCATGCTGCACAAATGAGATTTATTATCTATTACGATATATGTCGTCATACAACATTAATCATTTATCAAACTGTGATCTATATTCGCCAAACAGCAAACGGTTGTTTGCACGGCATCAAGAGCAAATGGACGTTTGCTGGTGAGACACGCAGTTGTCTGCTGCGGGTTGTAACTCAAATTAATCAAGGATCCGATTAAATGGTTAAGTCTCAAAAACACCTGTCGCTCACGCTTGCAAGCGGTCTGTTCGGATCGCTGATGCTGGTCACGCTGTCTGCCCACGCCGATATTGCAACCGATGTAGCCACCACGGGCTGGGCCACTCAGAACGGGGGCACTAAAGGTGGCTCGCGAGCGGCGTCGAACAATATCTACACCGTCAAGAATGCCGCTGAGCTCAAAGCTGCATTGGCGGCGTCGGTGGGCAGCAACGGCCGTATCATCAAGATCACTGGCCTGATCGATGTGAGCGAAGGCAAGCCCTACACCAAGACATCAGACATGAAATCCCGAGGCCGTCTGGACATACCCGGCAAGACCACCATTGTGGGCACCAGTAGCAGTGCGGAGATCCGTGAGGGTTTCTTCTATGCCAAGGAAAACGATGTAATCATCCGCAACCTCACCATTGAGAACCCGTGGGACCCGGAGCCGATCTGGGACGCCGATGACGGCAGCGACGGTAACTGGAACTCCGAGTACGACAGCCTGACGGTCGAAGGCGCCAACAATGTGTGGGTCGACCACGTGACCTTCTCCGACGGACGTCGCACCGACGACCAGAACGGCACCGCCAACGGTCGGCCCAAGCAGCACCATGACGGTGCTCTGGACGTCAAGAACGGCGCCAACTACGTAACCATCTCGTATTCAATCTTCAAGAATCACGAAAAGAACAACCTGATCGGATCGAGCGACAGCAAGACCACCGACGAGGGCAAGCTCAAGGTTACTATCCACAACACGCTGTTCGAAAACATTTCGGCCCGTGCGCCGCGTGTACGCTTCGGCCAGGTACACCTGTACAACAACTATCACGTGGGCAGCACCAGCCACAAAATCTACCCGTTCTCCTACGCGCATGGCGTTGGCAAGAATTCGAAGATTTTCTCGGAGCAGAACGCGTTCGAGATCAGCGGTATCAGCGGCTGCGACAAGATTGCCGGTGATTACGGTGGAAGCGTCTATCGTGACAGCGGCTCGCGACTGAACGGCACGGTGTTGAAATGTGACTGGGGCACTAACATCGGCTGGACTGCGCCTTACAGCTACAGCCCGCTGAGCGCCGACAAAGTGGCGGCGGACGTCAAGGCCAAGGCAGGCGCTGGCAAGATCTGACGCTGATCGTTTTAACTGAAGGCCCTCCTGATCGAGGGCCTTTTGCATGAGGCATCAACCCACCAATTGATTGATTTCGATGATGGGCAGCAGCACTGCCAGCACGATCACCAGCACCACACCGCCCATCACCACGATCATCAAGGGTTCGAGCAACGCGGTCATGCCCATCGCACGGCGCTCGATATCCCGCGACAACGTCTGCGCAGCGCGCTCCAGCATGGGCGGCAGCGCACCGGTTTTCTCGCCGCTGGCAATGAGGTGGATGAGCAATGGCGGAAAGACCTTCTCCACCCGCAAGGCGGCGGCCAGGTTCACGCCTTCGCGCACCTTGGCGGTGGCTTCGGCGACGCTCTGGCTCAGACGGTCATTGGATAGGGTCTGACGCGCCGCCTCCAGCGCGCGCAGCAAAGGCACGCCGGCACCGCCCAGAATCGCCAGGGTCGAGGCAAAGCGTGCGGTATTCAGCCCTAGCACGAAGCGACCGATCAGCGGCAGACGCAACACACGAGCGTGCCAGCTCAGACGCGCCGCAGGATTGCGCAGATACAGGCGCCAGCCCCACACACCCGTCAAAAAGCCGAGCAGGCAGAGCCAGCCCCATCTGCGGATGAAATCGCTGGCATTGAGCATGGCCAGGGTAAGCCCGGGCAGGTCCTGACGCGCCTGTGAGAACGCGCTGACCACCTGAGGCACGACGTAACTCAACAGAAAAATCACGATCGCAATCGAGACCAGCCCAACCACGCCGGGGTAGATGAAGGCGGTGAGAATCTTGCTGCGCAGGCCGTTGCGTTCCTCGATGTAGTCCGCCAAGCGCTCCATAACGTGGGCCAGATCACCGGACTCCTCCCCCGCCGCAATCAAGGCCCGGTAAATGTCTGGAAAATCACCCGGGCGTGCCGCCAGGGCTTCGGTCAGGCGCATGCCGCTGCGCACGTCGCTGCGCACCGCGCCCAGGGTCTGGATAATGTGCTTGCGCTCGGCCTGTTCCAGCGTGGCGCTCAAGGCCTCGTCCAGCGGCAACCCGGCACCCAGCAGGCTCGCCAGTTGGCGAGTGACTGAGGCCAGGTCGGTGTCCGACAGCCGGGCGCTGAATAACCCTCGTCCGCCGCTGCCAGCCCGGACGGCCTCGATGTCGACCTGTAATGCCGTCAGACCGCGACCGCGCAAAGCCGCGAACGCAGCGTTCTGGCTATCGGCCTCCAGATGCCCCGATTCGATCCTGCCCTGCGCATCGGCAGCTTCATAGCGATAACGATTCATCAGACGTCCCGTGTCACACGCAGAATTTCTTCCGGCGCTGTAAAGCCGCCACGCACCCAGCGTGCGCCATCCTCGCGCATGCTCAACATCCCGGCGCGACGTGCCGCCACGCGCAATGCCTGCTCGTCGGCCCCGCTGTGGATCAGGCTGCGGACATCGTCATCGACACAGAACAGCTCATGAATGCCGGTTCGGCCGCTGTACCCGATCTGATTGCAGGACGCGCAGCCTACCGGTCGCCAACTGCCAACGACGGCCGGGTCTGGCTGTTTGCAGTGCGGGCACAGGCGACGCACAAGACGTTGAGCGAGCACGCCCAGCAGTGACGACGCCAGCAGAAACGGCTCGACACCCATGTCGATCAACCGATTGACGGCCGACACCGAATCGTTGGTGTGCAGGGTCGCCAGCACCAGGTGCCCGGTCAGCGAGGCCTGCACCGCGATCTGTGCGGTTTCCAGATCACGAATTTCGCCGATCATGATGATGTCCGGGTCCTGACGCAGGATGGCGCGCAGGGCCAAGGCAAATGTCATGTCGATGCGGGCGTTGACCTGAATCTGGCTGATACCCGGCAGGTCGTATTCCACCGGATCCTCAACCGTCAGGATGTTGCTGGTGCTGGCGTCCAGTCGCGCCAGCGCCGCGTACAGGCTGGTGGTCTTGCCGCTGCCGGTTGGCCCTGTGACCAGCACGATGCCGTGGGGCTGGCGAATCAGGTGATCGAGCCTGGCGAGCAGGTCCGGGTCCATGCCCAGGGTTTCCAGTCGCAGACGTCCGGCTTGCTTGTCCAGCAGACGCATCACCACGCGTTCGCCGTGACCGGTGGGCACTGTGGAGACACGAATGTCGATGGGACGTCCGGCCACCCGCAAAGCGATTCGCCCGTCCTGGGGCAGGCGTTTCTCGGCGATGTCCAGTTGCGCCATGATCTTGATTCGCGACACCAGCGAGCCGTGCAGCGCCTTGCGCGGCGACACCACATCGCGCAGCGTGCCATCGACGCGGTAGCGCACCACCGAATGGCTTTCATAGGGCTCGATGTGAATGTCGCTCGCCTCATCCCGAGCGGCCTGAGTGAACAGCGCATTGATCATGCGGATGACGGGCGCACCCTCCTGCGCATCCAGCAGGTCGGTGATTTCCGGGATGTCCTGCATCAGGCGATCCAGATCAGCCTCGCTCTCCGCCGCGCCGACCACCGCCGCAGCACTGCCGGTATCGGCGTACGCCGCTGTCAGCAGCCCGTCCATTTGCGCATCATCGACACGTTCAAGACGGGCCGGACCGAACTGGCGTCGTGCCTCGTTGATTGCCCAGCCGGGCGTAGACTGGCACAAGACCAGCACCGCACCCTGCTCGCTGTGTCGCAAAAGAAGGCGTTGCGCCTTGGCCCAGGCGTACGGCAAGGCGTTCATGGCGAGGGGGCCGGTACTGGAACGGCGCGAATGGTCGCCCGCGGCATTTGTTCACGCACCGGCATCGGTTCAGGGATCGCCTTGGCCGCCGAAGGCAGTTGCGGCCCCTGCATGTCCGGCAATGCCCAGTTGCGCTCAGGCTGCAGGGCGCCTTGGGCACGACGCATGTAGTCGTAACGATTGAGGGTGATGCTGCGCCCGGCGCCAATGTCACGAATGATGTAGGGACGCAGGAACACCATCAGGTTGGTTTTGGTGAGCTGGCGGCGTTCGTTACGAAACAGTACGCCCAACACCGGGATTCTCGACAACCAAGGCACCGCATCATTGCTTTGGTTGTAACCGTCCTGAAGCAGCCCGCCCAAGACCATGATCTGCCCGTCGTCGAGCAGAATGCTGGTGTCGATGGCGCGCTTGTTGGTGACCGTGCCCGCGTCGACAGAGGCACGCTGGTCGACGCTGCTGACCTCCTGATAGATGTCCAGTTTGACGGTGCCGCCTTCGGAAATTTGCGGACGCACGTTGAGCTTCAGGCCGACTTCCTCACGCTCCACGGTCTGGAACGGGTTGTTGCTGGTGCCGCCCCCGCCCGTCACGTAACTGCCGGTGACGAAGGGAATGGTCTGCCCGACGAAGATGCTCGCCGCTTCGTTGTCCAGTGTCAGCAGGTTCGGCGTGGACAGCACGTTGCTGCCGCCTTTGCTTTTCAGCGCTCGCGCCAGCACCTTGAGGTCCAGCACTTCGCCGATGCCCGGAATGGTCACCGCACCTTTCACCACGCCGACATTCAACCCCGACGGCAGCACATCAATCGTCGTGCCGCCAGCCGGATTACTGACCAGCCCGCTGCCGCCCAGATTAGCACCACCGAACACGCCGCTGCCGCTCAGATTGCCGGTCTGCCATTGCACGCCGAACTCGCTGGCATCGTCCTCACCGACTTCGACAATCAGGCTTTCGATCACCACTTGGGCACGCCGCTGATCCAGTTGGTCGATCACTTCACGCAGGTTGCGATAGAGGGGTTCGGGTGCCGAGATCAATAAGGTGTTGGTGGTCGGGTCAGCTTGAATGGTCACGCCGCCAGCGGTGAACGCGGTGCTTTGACCGGCCTGCTGACCGCTCAGTCCGGTGCTGCCCGTCGTGGCACTGCCCTGCCCATAGCCACTGCCGCCTGCGCTGCTTGCCGTGCCGCTGGTGGCGGCGGCGGAACCAAGGTTGCCCTGTCCGTCATTTTTGCTGCCTGTTGCCCCCATGCCGCTCAACATCGCACGTGCGCTGTCTGGCATACCGCTGTCGCTTTCGCCCGTCAGCAGACCGCGCAAGGCCTGGGCCAGCTTGCCGGCCTGAGCATTGCGCAGATAGACCACGTGCAGGTTGCTCGGATTGCTCTGGGCGTTGTCCAGCTTGTAGATCAGGTTGCGTGCCAGTTCGGTGCGCTCGGGGCTGCCTGCGCGGATGATGATGGCGTTGGAGCGCGGATCGCCGATCACGCTGATTTTTTGTGTCGGATCGCCGCCCTGTGTGTCCAGCAGCTCGCTGACCATGTTGGCGATGTCCACGGCAATCCCGTTGCGCACCGAGACCACGTCGGTGTCGATGGCACTGGGCGTGTCGATGCCATCGATGATTTGCGCCACCCGGGTCAGGTTTTCAGCGTAATCGGTGACCACAATGGTGTTGTTGCCGGGATAGGCGTTGATCGGGTTGTTCGGCGACACGATGGGCCGCAACACCGGAATCAGATTGACCGCGTTTTCGTATTGCAGACGAAACGTGCGGGTCAGCATGCCATTGGCGGCAGGCTTGTCGGGGTTGTACAGCGGGCCGCCCAGCAGCTTGGCATCCGCTTCGGGCACCACATGCGCGACGCCGCCGACATCGACCACACTGAAGCCTTGCATGCGCAGCGCAGCCAGCAACATATCGTAGGCCTGAACCGCGGGCACCTGGCCCTCACTGACCAGCGTCAAAGTCCCGGTGACGCGGGGGTCCAACAGGAACTGCTGGCCGGTCGAACGAGACAGCGCCCGTACGACCGCCTGAATGTCGGCCTCGACAAAGTTGAGTTGCACCGGCTGATTGCCCAGCACGCTGCGCGCCGGGGCGGGACTGCGGACACTTGCCTGCCTGCGCGATGATGTAATCGGGTGCTGAACGCTGGACGTGTTCACAACGGCCGCTTGAGCACGCGGCCTGTCGAGTAGCGCATCGCCTGTGCGATGTGTGCTGGCCAGCGGCTGCCCCAATTCGCTGTCCACCCGCAACGCAGTTGTCGGTGATGAACTGCTGCACGCCCCCAGCGCCAGCAGCATGAACGGTAACGCTTTACGGCACTGGCGCGCATAATTGAAGCCTGATCCCTTCATAAAGCTTCCTTGATGACGCTGGGCGCCCGATCCATGCTAACCATCCCGGACAGGCGAGCTGCCGAGACCTGTGCGGAAAGCGCGTCTGCGCGTTGCAGACGGGCTTCGATAACCTGTAACGAAAGCTGTCCTGGCTGCTCCAACAGCCACCTCATGACACCGTCAGCCGGTGCGCTGTCGAACGTCAGTTGCCAGGCCGACTCGCGGTTCCCGCTTTCAGTCTGCAACTGATAGCGGCCCTCAAGCCCGGCCTCTTCAAGACTTGCGCGCAATGCGTGCTCCAGGCTCTGCCCCGTTGCCCGCGAGCGTGGGGTTGGCATCTGTTGCAGCAAACCTTCCAGCGTCTGGTTCTGAGTTCGCAGTTTGGGGAGTTCGGTTTGCCAGTAAGCGATTGTCTGCAACGGCGGCTGGATCAACACTAGCCACACCAGCAATCCGCAGAACACCAGCGCGGCACCCGCCAGCAATTGCCGTTCTCTGCGCGTAAGACCTGACCAGGCAACCGCTGCGCGACCCCGCCAGAACACCCAGCGTGTTTTCACACGATTGAGCGTCGCACTATTCATTTTTGTCACCCTGAGCGCCCTCAGTGTCGCTCACCGCAGACTCGGCCAGCGGGCTCAGGATCCACAGACGGTCCTCGCGATTGACACTCACCCCGGCCTGTTTCAGTGTCTCCTGCCAAGCCGCGTCGAGGGGCACCAGCGGTGTTTCGGCGAGCATTTGCAGTTGCAGGCGGCCCTCGTGATACGTCAGGTTCTGCACGCTGCCTGCCATGAAAGGCATGCCTTCGGCAGCGTGTTGCAACAGATGATTGAAGCGCTGACCGGAATCGGACCCAGCTGCCTGAGTGCGCGCGGCCAATTGCTGACGGGCCTGTTGCAGCGGGTTGAGAATCACCGGCAGTTCGGGAAAGGCCTGTTTGACGCGCTGGCTCATTCCGGCTTTCAGCGCCCGCCCCTGCGCGGCCTCACGGGCGGCGTAGAAATTCAGCCCCAAGGCCCACACCACAACAGCCAGCGCGCAGCACGCCACGGCGGGTGTCCAACTGGACGTTTGACGTGTGCCGCGGATCAACCCCGCGTGCAGGCTCCACCCCGGCGCAGCACCACTCAGGCTCAGCGCCGACGCATCAGGTCCGTTGTCATCCAGCCGACACACCTCATGGCCGAAGACCAGACGCCCATCCAGGCTGTTGCCGTTCCTCTCTTCGGCGCTGTCATCGGAACAGGGTTGCACCACGGCCTGATCAACGCTGTAACGCAGCAGCCAGTGTTCATCCAGCACGCAAGCGCTCACCTGCCCCGCCAGCGGAACCGGCAGGCCGAACGACGCCGGGTACAGTCCGCGCAATGACAGCCGCATCCGGTCCAACACATCGATCAACTGATGCAGGGCGCTTTTCGCCAGCCAGCCCAGATGAACACGCCCCTGTGCGTCACGGGTGCTGTGGGCAATGTGCATCTCATCGACAGGGCCTAGCAGGAGTGCTTGCGCGGCGCAGATAACAGCGGCATGGAGGCGTGATCCTGACAATGGCGGCAGATCGAGGCGGGTCGAAATGCTGTCCAGCGGGTGCAGATAGCACTCCACGGCACGCGTTTTTTTGTTCGCGCCGAGCACTGACAATGTGCTGCGTCCGCTTTCAATGATATGGCCGGCACGATCCAGTCGTACGAAGGCAAGCTCGCTGACTTCGGTCAATTGAGCCAAGGGTGGCAGGGCGATGCGCAGACCGTTCATATGCCCACCCGGGACCAGATGACACGCGGTATTGCCTCGCCGACACGATGCAACAAAGCCTGGATGCTGACCTGACGTTGCTGAGGCCGCGCCTGCCCTCGCAACATGAACCATTCGCTGGTAATGCCCACCTTGAGGTTGTCGACGGTCAACGTCGGCACACGAAGCCGATTGACCAGATCCCCACGATTGACGAACCACAGCCCCCGGTCACGTTCGGACACCACCGCTTGCGCCCTGGACAGCGACAGGCCGGGAATGACCGCCGCCAGGACTTCGGGGCTGGCGGTATTGCCGTTCACCCAGGTATTGCCCGGCAACACACTGACGTAATCATCCAGCCGCGCCAGGGACGCTTCGCTGAGACCGGCTAGCCCACGCAGATCGTCGAGGCTGCGCAACATCGGCTGCGTCGCGGGCAAAAGGGTTTGCGCAGGGGTGGACGACGTCGCTCGACCACTGTCCAGACGGCTTGTGTCACCGCTGGCCACAGGCAGCGACAGCAGCCGTGGATAGGAGGCAATCACCCGCTGGCTGATGCGTTGAGCCAGCGCGCCGTCAATGCCGATCATCGCGCACAATCGCTCGAAACTGCGCTGTTGGCCGGCGTCCAGTTGCTGGTTGGTGAGCAGGTTACGCAAATTGAATTTGCCCTGCTGATCCTGCAACTGCCCCTCGAAATCCCCCGGCACGGCATGCGAGACATCGTTTGTAATGGGCCTGGCCCAAGGCTGATCAAGGCGGGTCGAAGGGTCCTGCTGCCGTGATTCCCACAGCAACTGGCGGCTGATTTCAAGGCCGCCCATCAACGCGTTGCTGCCCTGCACGCGGGACTGTTCGGCCTCGATACTTCGGGTCAGCACGCCTTGACGGGTGAGCATTCCGGCCGCGATCACCGCAACGATTGCGGCGATCAGCAAGGCGCTGATAATCGCCGAGCCACGCTGGCTGAGCGCGTTGAAAAAGACCTTATTCATGGCAGCGCTTAAAGCTGCCAGGAGCCGATATCGGCGTTCACGCCGTCGCCATCCGGTTGGCCGTCGGCACCGAGGGAAAAGACATCCACCTCGCCGTTGACGCCCGGATTCAAGTAATTGTAAGGACGGCCCCAAGGGTCGTTGGGCAACCGCTCAAGATAGGAGCGCCAGTTGCTTTTATTGACGTTCGCCGGACGCTCCACCAAAACCTTGAGGCCTTGCGCCTGGTTGGGGTAGCTGCCGTGATCAAGGCGATACAGCTTGAGCGCTTGCATGAGACCGCCAATGTCTTGCCTGGCGGCAGTGGCACGGGCCTGATCAGGGCGGTCCAGCACTTTAGGCACCACGATGGCTGCCAGAATGCCCAGAATGACTAACACCACCATGATCTCGATCAAGGTGAAACCAGCCTGGGCGCGATGGCCTGCAGGCCGCTGCTTGACGCGCGCGACTTCCATATCTATTTCCCTTGATAATCCTTATCAGCGTCGCAGTGTAACAAAACTATAAAGCGGGACGACGGAATTTATCCGGCGATTTGCATTCGCGTCCAGCCCACGCGGCAGTGCTATTCTGCGCCTCTGTCGTCGGCCAGGAGGCACCATGCGAAAGCGAGACAAGGACCGTGGTTTTACCCTGATCGAGGTACTGGTCGCGCTGGCGATCATTGCCGTGGCCATGTCCGCAGCGGTGCGTGTTGCAGGGGGCATGACGCAGAGCAACGGGCTGCTGCGTGATCGTGCTATCGCCCTGCTTGCCGCGCAGAACCGACTCGCTGAATTGCGTCTGGAAGGACAGCTCAAGGCTGGCGCGAAAACCCTCGATTGTGATCAGGGACGTCTGCTGCTGCGCTGCGATCAGACCTTGGTCGCCCTCACCGGTGGAGCATTGATTCGCGTCAACGTACGGGTATCGGAACGCGGTAAACAGGCGCCTCCGCTAGCCCGTCTTGAAACCGTGCTGGGGCGACCCTGGGTCCGGCCCCAGTGAACCTTTCAATGACGTATCAGGCCTGGCAACCCGGGGACCTGGGGCAACATGGCGACCTTGATCCGGCTCTGCTGGGCGCCATGTTCAATGACCACTCCGTCAGCTTCGATGCTTACCAGACGCACATCTCGGGCAAGCTTTTCACCGGCCATCACACTGCGTGCCGGGCCATCGTTGAGCCGGATGATTGCCACTGCACCCTGCGCACCCGCCATCACGCCGGAAACACTGACCTGAACCTGAGAGGGTTGATTGGCGAACCATTGTTCGGCCGGACTTGCCGACTTCGCCTCCTGCGTCACGAACGCCTCGGCAGGCATATGGGATGATGCCGAAGTCAACAACAGCGACGACCAAGTCACCACGCCAGCCAACGCTGCCAGCAAGGCCGCCGACTGCAACAATCGCGGAGCCGATACACCAAAAGCAAATGCCATGACTGAACCTCCTGTTCGTCCTGGCTGGGAGTCTACATCAGACGGCACGTCGGCACAGAGGCCCACCGAAGGAACGCATTTTTCATGACCACGGACAGGCAAGACGGCTTTACCTTGATAGAACTGATGGTGGTGCTGGTCATCATCGGCATCGCCAGCGCGGCGGTCAGCCTCAGCATCAAACCCGATGCCCATGCGCTGCTGCGCAAGGACAGCGAGCGCCTGGCACACCTGCTGCAAATCGCCCAGGCCGAGGCCAGGGCCGACGGCCGCCCGATCACCTGGCTGGCCGATGAAAAGGGCTTTTCGTTCAGACGGCGTGACACACAAGGCACCGGTTACGACCACTTCGCCAACGACCCGCAACTGCGTCCTCGTCACTGGGAAACGCCGTCGATGCGCGTGCAAACCCGGCCCAGGCAAGCGGTGATACTGAATGCCGAGTGGATCAACCCGGCGCTGTCTATCCGGCTCTCAGACGGCCAGCACTCGCTGGACGTGCAGCGCACGGCATTGGGACAACTGAGCGTGGTCAGTGCGCCATGAACCGTCAGCGTGGTTTTACCCTGCTTGAGGTCATGGTAGCGATCCTGTTGATGTCCATCGTCAGCCTGATTGCCTGGCGCGGCCTGGACAGCGTGACCCGCACCGATGCCCGGCTGCGTGAAAACACCGAACAGACCGAGTCCCTGCTGCGCGCCTTCAACCAACTGGAACGTGACGTGGCCCTGCGCGCCAGCATCGAAATGCAGGAGCCGGACCTGGACGGCGATCAGAACGACCGACCTCAGGCCCCGGCAGCGGTCAGCGTGCGTGCCGCTGACACAGGCGACTTTCGTCTGGACGTGATTCGCAGTGCCGCCGTATCGGGCGAAGGTTTGCAACGCGTGCGCTGGTGGCTCAAGGACGGGACGTTGTACCGGGCAATGGGCTTGCCAAGCGATCGTTACCCGCTGCCTGCGCCCAAGGAAGGGGTTGCTGTGCTTGCAGGCGTCGTGGAGCTGCAGGTCCGAATCTGGAGACAGAATGGCGGCTGGCATACGCTGGATGGCAATAGGGAGAATAATCCCAAGGGGATCGAGATTCGATTGACCCGGGAGGCGGGTCGGGGGCGTGAGGAGTATAGGAAGGTGGTTGGGCTTTTGGATTAATGGGGGTTTAGGGATGCTCCGATCAACTACAGTAATCGCTCAATGAACCCCACTCAAAGCGCTAAGCTAATGCTGGATGCTGGATGCTGGATTCCCGTTTTTTTCAGAAGCCCATCCACCATGATGCGACTCAACGCTCAAGTCGAGAAAGTGTACCTCTACCCCAAGACCGTCGACTTTAGAAAATCCATTGACGGCATGGCTGCGCTGGTTGAACCGGATATCAGGATTGCCGTGTTCGACCCGGTACTTTCGTTTTCCTCAACAAGCGACAACAACGCTATTCCCCCAACAAAAACGAGAGCTTTAATGTTTTTCTCCAATCATAAGCGCCTGACCGCCAGACCAAAACCTCCAATCAATACTTATAATCCTTAGGAATTTCAATATTCTTATCCCTGTAGATCACAAGCATTTTTTCTAAGTCCTCATGAATATTTAAAAAGTAATCTGAAAGCCTTAAAAATCTAATGCGAGCCATCGTCAGCGCCATTAAACTCAAAACATCATCATTATTTTCTACACCGGCAATCAATTTTTCAACATCATCAAAAGCAAGGCGCAAATCTTTTGAAAGTTCCTCATCCCAGCCCTGCCTATAGTTAGCACTCCAGTCGTCGCGGCAAAAATCTATCTTATTTTTTGAGATAAGAGCAGAGATTATTTTCTTCACATCATTCATGCGTGTCATTTTTTATAGCCCTTCCGAATGCAGCCTTTTTTTTCAGGGTTAAGACTACCATTCAAATTAAGGACGTAAGCAGCCTTACTTCAAAGTTTCCCTAGGGTTTCTTCTACCGTTGCGTAGACCGTTCTACAACAGCAATACTTGCTTCATACGGTAAGCGGCCCTCACCAATTTTTGTCCCAGCCTTTTATTGAGACTAGTCGATTGCAGTGTAAAGAAATCATCCACATCTCTCAAACATGGAACCTTCTGAATGCCTTTTGCTCCGATCTAACAATCTAATTAAAGCGTACAACCTAAAATCTCTTGAACATCATCAGCCAAGTCAGCTAACTCTATATTAGGATTAAGCACCATTAGCTGATCAGCGGTAACGTCTAGCGATGTAAACACTTCCTCAAGTACGATTGCATCGATGCTTTTTTCATAGTAGTCCTCAGCTAAAATTTTATAAGCCGCAATACTTCCCGCTAAAAAACCCAGCAGCGGATACTCTTTCAACCCTTCCGGCGACGCACACCACGATGGCTGTTTGAGATCACGCCAAAAAAACAGACTTGCACTACCCGTAGAGAACGCTGGCTCAACTTTAAATCGCTGAAACGCCTCGGGCATGGCATTCAAACATTCAGACACATTAGATAGAGGAGAACCACACATAACTTTTCCCGCAACACCTACATCGGTAAAGTGCAAAAAATACTCAGCCCCCGAACCGTCCCTCATCGAGCCCATCATCTCTTGCCCCGCGCCATCCCAATTACAGTTGAATGAGAAATATCTATACTCCCACTCGGGCATGATTATGGCATCCAACAGCGCAAGGCCTTGGGCCACATATTTAACACGCTCAACTGAAGGTAGCTCGTTTATGTATAGAATTGAACTATCCATCTAGGACCGCCTATTTGTCAGATTTAGCCCTAGTCTCTTGTGGAGATATGATTGGGAGATATGAACTGAAATTTTACCATTACAATTTTTTGGTTTTATGTGGTCAAACGGCCACTCGCTAGGATCTGGAGTTACACCGCGCTGACTTTTTTGTAGTTTGATTAAGACAGCACCACCGGCATCGGATTTAACTACGCCGTCGTTGGCTGCTTTATTCAATCCCAACGCCTCTTGTTTTTGCCGCAAAGCAAATTCTTTACCGGGGCCGATATTTGGCGGATTTTCAACATTTGAATAATCGACTTTCGCAGGAGCGCCAATCTCTTTTGCACCATCAGCCTTTTATGCGTTCTAAGAACTCGACCATTGCTAGTGGATCACGCCCCACAAGTTTTTCAATCAAATCTTCCGCCACACGCAAACCTTAAAGGAGAACCAATCGAGACATCCTATCTATGATTTCAGCATGTCGCTGTTTTATAGATAGAGTTTTATCAGGACACGCATAAAACCATAGCTCTATATCCGCTGCACTCATGGGGCTCTTGTCCTAGTACTAACAACGCTATCGAAACCATTGGACCGAATGAAAGCTTTAGCCTGTGCCTCAACTTTTTGATTCGGAAACTCATATGCAACTTTATATCCGGGATTCTGATCAACGGCAGATTTCACACGCTGCAAAGTATCCAAAACCGACTTTTGCGTTGAAGGGCGCCAGATGGCCAACTTTGTCTTTTCATCAATTAACATAACGATGGTTTTCGAAAGTCCACAGGTTTGGGGTAGAGGTACACTTTTTCGACTTTGGCATCGGATCGCATCATGGCGGCGGGCTCCTGAGAGAATCGGGAGCCCAGCATCGGGCATTAGCTTAGCGCTTTGAATGTGGGGTTCATGGAGCGGTTACTTACAAATAACCAGCATCACTCAGCAAGTCTAACAGCTTCTCATCTAGCGATTCATCACTAAGCCCGCTAGTCCTACCCGGCCCGCGCCAGTTCCATATAATCTGCATAGCCAAACTATCCACATCAATAAACTCCTCATGAAAAAATTCGCTAAGACGCATATTACCAATAGTAGGATCGGCTTTAATAACATCTCTAAATACATGAGAAGGCTTTTTACCCTCACTGATACCTTCTAGCATACAAAACCTCCTTTAACTATTACGGCCTTTCAAAAATAACTGTAGTCGCATCATTCCATCTTTCCTTGACGGGGGTCTGAACATTTGTAAAACCATATTTTGCGGCTATGCGTCCAGTCCAAGTTTTTGCAGCCGCCTCAGCGGGAAGCATACCCTTCTCCAAATTAGCCAAGTACTCTGATGTATTTACGCTATCTGTTCCGCCAAACCACGCCCCCCTAACAGCGTTAACTTTAATACCTTCCTGCTCCAACCTCTGCATAGCGCTAATGAACATATCAGTCCCAGAGGGATTTAACGCATTGTTAGATGAACGAACATCAAAACCTAACACACCGCTTTTATCAACGCTCAATGAAAGCCCGGCACCACCCTCCTCTGGGTTCCCGTACCGCAAAGTAACCAAGCCATCCTTATACGACTTCATTGAGAATGATGAAGTCACGTCAATCCTCGGCTTTAACTCCAACGATTCAGATACAAAACTATTATCTTCCGGCGAATCGGAATTATCCAATGGAGAATCTGAACTGTGTTTACCATCTTCAATATCAGGTGGTAGTTTTTCACTATCGCCAGCTTTATTCGTCTGCTCAAGTACTTCATCCAGCTTCTTTCCAATAACTTTCCCAGCCAATGCATCACCTGCACTGGCGATCCCCTTCGCTCCCACCAATGCTGAAAAAACCCGAATTGCCAGCAAGGTTTTCTGTGCGGTCCCGACATCCTGACTATAGATCGCATTGAGCTTGCTGGAAATATCTGTATTCAGGGCGACTGCTGCTCCCTCACCTATGGCTTGGCCGCTTTCCTTGAAGCTATCGACCAAACCTTGGGGCAGCTCTCCAATTCCGCTTATGATCGCGTCAAGCACAGCGCCAGGATTTTTCTGCGCAGCCTCTACCAGATCAACGGCGCCGTTTTTCAACGCGACACCTGAATCCTTCAATTCTTTGACGAGTCCGTCGCTCAAACTGCGGCTTATACCACTCTGTACGAACTGCTTGTAAAAAGCCGGATCGGCCGAATCGGCAAACATTTCAGGCCGGAACAGTTGATTACCGTCGGTGGTAAAGAGCTTTTGGTCCGTCCCCAAGTCATTCACGAACGTTTTGCCAGATTCTGCCAGAAAAGACATGGCCTTCGGATCATCACCATCGGTCAGCAGGGAACGCCATAGCATGTCTGTATTCTTCAAGGCTTGCTGGCTCAGACGCTCCATCGCTGCCTGTTCCGTAATGCCCTCTTTCTCAGCAAAAGCCTTGGCGTTTTCATTCAGCCATTTCTGTTCTTCAAAGTGCAGTTGCCTATTATAAGTTGTTGCATATTTAGCGACCTCTGCTCCCTTGGCCACATCTCCATTTACAGCCGCTGCCGCCACAATACCTGTGAGCTGAGACGCCATTAGCTCAAGTTCCTTGTTACCGCCTGCCATGTTGCCAATTACATTAATCAGTGCCTCATTGGCACCTGCAGCCATAGCGCCAGTTTTAAAATCACTTCCTGTTGCTTCGGCAACAAGCCCCCCTACAAGGGCGTGCGCCAAAACTTTCTGTATACTACCGTCGTCGTACTTACCGAGAGCCCACCCACCAATTGATTTAAATCCGACCGCCATACCAATATTACTGGCTTGCCCTGCCAATGCATTACCAAGATTATCTGAATAACTCCCCCCATTAATAACAGTATTAACAAACGCATCGGATGCTGACTTCATCAACACTGCTTGCGCACTTGCCATGTTAAAACCGAGATTGGTAGGGTTGTAGCCGGGCATCAAACCGGCCATAGCCGCGGAAGTTAGATACCCTTTCAGAGAGCTGGAAGAGGTTATATCTTTAAAGGTCGCACCAATATCGCCCCGATTATTAATAACACTGACAGCTGCATTGCTCGCCATCGAGGTCAGTGCGGCAGTCGCTATTACGTTGCCAAGTCCCGCAGAAGTGGCACCTCCAACCGTAGCAGCCGCCATTGTGCTCCCCGCACCCGCCCCCATCATACTTCCTGCCGATGCAGCAAGTGTGCTGGCAGCACCTGCAGTCAAAGCCGTCACGATTATGATGATCGCGAGCATCGCTCCTTGACCCAAGCTCGAACTACCGTACTCGAAGGACTCGTGTATTTCCTTGACCAAGCGCCAGTCCACATCACCACGTTTTTCCGCATCCTTGAGCCAAGCGAGTTGCGGATTAGCCTTGACCATGGCTTCAATAGTCTGGCTCACGCTTTGCTGATCGACTTGCTTAATATCGATCCTCAACCCATCTACCGCTCGAATGGCCAGTTCGCCTTTAGCTACGAGCTCGCTTTGTCGCAGTGTTTCATCGGTACTGCCTTTGCCTTTTACCGAACTCCATGCAAGATCACTTTTGTTTTTCTCATGACTTTCTTGGTGTAGATCCTTCACCCCCTCAAACGTCACCGCCCCGCCACTTTGAATCGTTAGGTCCTTGCCGCTCTCCAGCTTCGCCACCTGATACTTCTGATCGCCACCACTCGCCAGAACCAGATCACCGCCAGTCGTGATTTCACTTCCGATGTTCTTCACATCGGTCACTTCATCGCGCTTGAAGTTCTTGGAACCAAACGAGCCCTTTTTCTTCTTGTCGTACAGCGAGTAGTCACTGTCTTGCGCCGCGAGGATGTCGAGGTTTTCGCCCGCAATAAGGTACGCTTCCTGACCTGCTGTAATCCGGCTGGAGATCACGGCGAGGTTCTGACCGGCTTGCAGGGCCACGCTGCCGCCAGCGTTGAGGTCGGTGGCGATCTGGCTGACGTGATCTTCCTGACGGGTCAGTTTCTTGCTCTTGGACAGGGAGTGCTCTTCGTCTGCCGCAGAGCTGATGGTCATGTTTGCCGTGGCAGCCATTGCGATGTCGCGCTTGGCATCGATGTCGCTGGCAATCAGGGAGATATCGCGGCCAGCCTTGGCGCCCAGGTCACGTCCAGCAGTGACCGTAGAGCCCAGCTGGGTGATGTCGCTACTGTTGTGGTTTTTGTCGAAGAACAGGCTGTTATTGACTTCCGTCGTGCCGATACTCAAATCACGTCCGGCAACGATATTCAGATCACGCCCGCTTTCCAGAACGCTGCCACGGTTGATGAAGTCACGGCCAGCCGAAATGCTCATGTCGTTGGCAGCTTCGATGCGCGCCGCGCTATCGGCGAACTCGCTGTGTCGCTGTCCACGAGCATCGTTGTCCATCGACGTGATGCTGCGCTCGTTAATCACGTCACCATTGAGCGAGGTCAAGGACACATCACGGCCTTTGATGATGCCGCCTGCCGTGTTGATCAGATCGTTGCCTGCCAGCAAGTCCAGGCGATTGCCCGCCTCTATCAAACCGGCATTGACAAGGTTGTTGCCCGCGACCGCGGAGAGGTTGTTGCTGGCAAGCAAGGTGCCTACGTTATCGAGGTTCTGGCCAGCGATCAGCGAGACGTCGTTACCGGCGATCAATGCACCGGTTGGCCCCAGACGGTTATCCGCCTGGGCCAGGTACAGCACCGGAACCAGGACCTTTTCGCCATTCACTTCATGCTCTTCGAGCCACACGATGTCGTGGGTCAGCGCGGCAACCTGCTGCGAACTCAGCGATACGCCGACGGCAAGGTTCAGTTGTTGCTTGCTCGCGATAGCGTTGTTCATCAGGTACTTGAACTGCGCTTCGTTGGAGGTCTGTCCCTGAATAAAAGCCTGACCGGTACGAGCGACTACCGCTTGTTGCACCAGACGCTGCTCGTAAAGACCGTCGCCCAGACGTTTGGCACTGACTTCCGGGTCGTAGCCGAGACCTGCAAGCAGGTAATCCGAACTCATGAACTGCTTGAGTTCGGTCAGTACCGGGTTGGTTTCAATCAGGTATTTCTGAGGCTTGGAGACGAATGTGCTGTTTGGCAGCCCCTGAACCTTCGCGACCGTTTGCGAGGCGGCACCTGCGACAGGGCTGATAGCGTTGCTCTGAGAGACAACAACCGGCTGCGCTGCGCTGATGACCTGATTGGCTTGAGCGATCACTGACGGTCTGGCAGAAGTCGGGATCTGACTGGCTACTGACGTACCGATGACTGGTGTAACCGAGGTGATCGCGCTGCCCTGCACCGCCCCAGGGTTCTGGATCGTGCCACCACTGGATGAGGCTACGGTAATCAGTGGTACTGCCGTCGATGAGCCGTTACTTTGAACAGGCAATAAAGCACCATTGCCCTGATTGCTCGCTGTCACTCCTGCAACTGCATCGACCAAGGTTACGCCAGCGGCGTCTGAGCTGTGACCCGGCAAGATGAACCCACCAGCGTTCGAAAAACCCGGAGCACTGGTGTCGAAAGTCGATGCATTGGCACTCACACCGGCAGCCTGCCGTGTGGTTTGCGCAAGCTGGCGAGTGGCGCTGTCGATCTGTCCGACGGCACCGAGTTGAATAATGCCAGGCTGCGCATCAGGAACAGATTGCTCACGCTGAGCCAGCGATATGCTCGCGCCGCCCATTGTCCAGCTTTGCGGGGTGCCGGTGGCTTGGGAAATAGAACTCGTGTTGCCTGACTGGCCACTAAGACGGAACAGGCCATTCTGGCCTGTCGGCAGGCTGAAACCTGGCAGGGCAAGTGGGTTGATTTGTTGTTGAGCAAGATCCGGGGGAAGTTGGGCGTTTATTCTAATAACTGTTGTGCCTGCACCTGAAGTGCTCGTATCTTGAACTTTACTGACGCCACCACTGCCAGCGTAATCCTGATGAATAACGCTATTTTGCAGGTCTTGCTTGGCTACTATTGATACGTTACCACCAGCCTGAATTACTGCACTACGGCCGCTACCCAAACCTCCGCCATCCGTAGCAACCTCAACGTCACTCTCCAGCTTATAATTTGCGAGCTGGGAAGGTAAGTCCACAAGACCATCACGGCTATATTCTGAAGCCGGCAAAGGCCGATCATAAACCAAGGCCAAATCAAAATAAAAATAAGGAAAGCTTTTAACCTCAGCATAAGTAACAGGATCCCTCAGTTGAAACATCGGATACTGTGCACCGCTCTCATCAGACGTTAGAAACTCCTGAGTGATTACTCCCAGCTTAAGATTGCCAGCCTCATCAAAATAATTAAAACCAGGAAAATCCGGATTATTATGTTTATTATACTGCAAAACCCACCATGCAGTTCCATCTAACCCCTCATAATTCAATCTCCCAGAATAATACGTGCGCGTACGTTCTATTGATCCGCTCACAGCGCCTAAATTTTTAAAATTATCAGCGCTTATATTAATATCACCAACCGCAACTACAGTACTTTTACTATTAATAAAAGTACCGCCACTAAAAGAGAAATTTCCACCTGCTGTAATTAACGATGATGCACTAGCATCAGTATCCTGCCCACCTTCATAATACTCTTTCGCAACAAAATTTACTGATAAAGTACTACCACCACAATCCAAACACTGAAGCGTCAGCAGACCTTTAACAAGAGTCCTACCAGCTCCAAACCCTTCAGCACCTAATGAAACTTCCGTACGATTTTCAAAAGAACTTGAACTAATTGAAATATCACTACCACTCTCCACTGTACCGGATATATTTGAAACAGAAGTGGCTCGCTCCACCCTATTCCCCTTAATCACTACATTACGCAAACCATATAAATCACCTTTAAGGTTAGTAAAATACCCAGCGTTTATCTGAACTTCCTCTCCTCCAAATAAAAAACCTCCATTATTGGTAAGCGAGTCAACGTTCAGGACGAGACTACGGGCTGCCCCTAATGTGCCGTAATTCTCAGACAAAGCGCTATTAAGATACACGTCACCAGAAGATGTAATACGCCCATAACTGATAGCAGTGGCCGCTATATCCAAGTCAGTAAGCGTGCCACTTGCGATACTGCCGGAAGTACCCAATTTAAGTTGGTTGGCGGCGAGCCCCAGCCCACCTAGACTGCTGACCCGACCGCTCCCCGAAAAACCACCTCCAATCCGGATATCCACACTCCCGTCACTTGCAATCAACCCATCATTGATCCAATTACCCCCCGTCCCGACAAACGCATCCGACGCCAGCAACTGCCCGCTCGCCGTCTGATTGAATGTCCCGACATTGACCGTCAATCGCCCTGCCTGAATCACGCTACTGTTTGTCCAGCTGTCAGCGGCGAGCGTCAGTCCGCCGCGCGTTACGACACTGCCGCCAGCATTGGTCAGATTGGGCGTAGAGATCGCGAAGGTGCCTTCTCCGGTATGCAGCAGAGAACCATTGCCATTGATGAAGCTAGGTCGCTGCTTGCCACTTCCAGTCGGCCACTGCGGTTGTCGAACTGGTTGCCGATCTGGAAGAGTGTCGAACCACCTGCCCCCAGCGCGCGAAGCTGGCCGGTCTGGTTGTCCAGATTCGCGGCGCGGATGTTCAGCGTGCTGTCACTCTCGATGATGCCCAGGCGATTGTTCAGCAGCCCGCCGAGATCGAGTTCGACCTGGCCGCCCGCAATCTGGCCGTCGTTATCACCGCTGTTATCGAAGTTGACACCCTTGACGAGCACCAACCCTTTCGCGTAGAGACCACCATTACGGTTATCGAAATCCGACGTGGTTATCAGCGCTTCGCCGGTCCGGGCAGAAACACGACCGCCGTAGTTATTGAAGCCGCCCAACGCGGTCAGGTTGAGACGCTGCGCCTGGATCACACCTCCTTGCCGCTTGCCGTCATAACCGTTGTTCAACACGCCGGTAATAGTCGAAGTGAATGCGCCCTGCAAACTGGAAAGCACACCCCCCTGGCTGTTGAGGTTTACTGCGGTAACGCCCAGATCGCCCGCTTGGGCAATAATGCGGCCGTTCAGGTTATCGACGTCTTTGTTAACCGATACGCGAAGCGCTCCCTGGCTTTGCAACGTGCCAAGCGTGTTGTTGAGACCTGCCGCGTCCACCTCTACATCGCCGCCCTGACTGTAGATCAGACCTTCTGTAGCGTTGACGACATCACCGGTGGCGATGAGATGCAACTTACCGTCAGATGCGAGGGTGCCTCGGTTACTGTTATCCAGTTGGCCGGCTGTATTGAGCGTCAACAGGCTTTTGCCTACCAGTTGGCCGCCCTGGTTGTTGATCTGGGTACTGCGACGCAGCAATAACGCGCCGCCGCTGGCCAGCTTCCCTTTGGCGTTGGTCAGGGCAGCCAGCAGATCGAGGGTCATCGCGCCTTTGCTGCTGAGGTTTCCCGCGCTGTTGTCGAGTGTTCCGCCCTCGAAACTCAGGGCCTGGGCGGCCATCATATTGCCAGCGGTGTTATCAAGCGTATCGGCTTTGATAGTCAGTCCGGCTCCGCTGTCAATCAAGCCTTTCTGACTGTTGTCCAACCGACCGGTAACGGTCAGAGTCTGGCCAGCACCGCTGGACAGGATGCCTCCACTGTTGCTGAGGCTGTCAGATGTAACAGTCAGTGCCGTCTGGCTGACCAGCGCCCCGCCACCGCTGTTGAGCAACGCACCGCTCAGGTCAACGCCGACCGAGCCGTTGCGACTGGACAGCGTACCGTTGTTGCGGTTGTCGAGACTTTTGCCGTGAACGTCCAGACGCTGCCAACCGGATAGCAGGCCGTTCTGGTTATTGACGCTGTCGGTTGCGACCGTCAGTACGTCGCTGCTGATGACCTTGCCGTTTGTGTTATCGAGCGCACGGCCGTTCAGCTCAAAGCTCTGTGAGCTGGAGATTTCGCCTGACTGGTTGATGAAGTCGCGTACGCGCTTGAACGTCAGAGGGCCTTTGGTAGAAATCAGTCCGCCACGGTTATTCAGATCAGCGTTTTTCAGATCAATGGACAGACTGGTGTTACCCATCAAACGTCCGGAGTCGAGTGACAGCGCATCAAGCGTGACGCTCATCGCGCCCAATGCCGAAACTTCACCACCGTTGCCAGAGTCCAGACTGTTGGCTGTCAGAACCAGCGTACTGCCGCTATTGATCAAGCCGTTGGCGGTGTTATTGATCGTTGTTGCGTCTAGCGTCAGACCCGTTTTAGCCAGTAACTGGCCTGTCTGGTTATCAAGGACGCCCGAACCCAATTCAAGAAACTGGTTCGCGTTGATGAGGCCTTTTTCGCGATTGGTCAGCGTCCCGGTAACGGTCAGTTCCAGATCGTTGCGACTGGTCAGGGTCCCGCCGGTGTTGTCCAGCGTGCCGGCCTTGGCATCCACACCTGCTGCGGCGATCATGCCTTTGACGTTATTCAGTGCATTGGCAATCCGCAGAGTGAGGAATTGATTGCTGAGTACCTTGCCGCCGTCGTTTTCAAGGCTGTTTGCAGACAGCGTGAACGCTTGCCCACTGGAAATTTCACCACCCTGGTTCAACATCACGCCCAGATTTTTCAGCAGCAGCGTGCCTGGGGCATTGATAAGTCCGCTCTGGTTGTCCAATTGGCCATTGTTCAGATCAAGGCTGAGTGAAGTGTTGCTGAACAGAGTGCCTTTCTGCTGATCCAGGCGGCTGACGCTTGCGGTCATTGCCTGACTGCTGCCGATGCTGCCGCCACTGCTGTTGGTGAGTTTCGCGGCGGTCAGTTCCAGTCGGTCACTGGTGCTGACACGCCCATTCTGACTGTTATCGAAATCACCCGTAGTGAGCTTCAGCAAGCCCTTGCTGCTGATGGTGCCGCGTTGGCTGTTATCGAGGGCGCCGCTCCCCAGATCGAGTGCACCATCGGTCACCAGCTTGCCGCCCTGATTGCCGAATGCTCCGACGCTACGCAGATACAGGGTGTCAGCACTGGAAACATTGCCAGCGGTGTTGGTCAGGCTGCCAGCCTTCAGGGTCAGCGTACCCTCGCTACTGACAAGCCCCTTTGTGTTATCGAGCAGCCCGGACAAATCGATATTGATATCCTGCAGCCCACTCAATGTCCCGCCAGTGTTATCCAGAGCCGTACCGACGACCGACAGGCCGGTCGTGCTGGATAGCAGGCCATCGTTCTGATTGGCAGTCCGGGCGACGTTCAGTTTCAGGGCTTTCTGCGCAAGGACCTGGCCGCTGTCGCTGTTATTCAGCTTGGCTCCGGTCAGTGTGATCGTGTCCTGACCCGAAATTTCGCCACCACGGTTATCCATGTCAGCGACATTGATACTCAGCACCTGGGTTGCACCAATCAGGCCCTTGTTGCTGTTAGTCAATGCATCACCGGTCAGCGTCAGAGAGCCCTGCGCGATTAACTGGCCGCCTTTCTGCTGCAGATTGCCTATATGCGCTACAAGGTTTTTCTTGCTGGCAAGCTGCCCTTCAAGATTATCGACGGAAGCAGCATTCAGTTCGACGTCAGCATCGGCAATCACCACGCCTTTCGTATTGTTCAGAACGTCATCGACAGCCAGGTCCAACGCGCCGCGGCTGCTGATCAAGCCTGCGGTGTTGTCAAGCCCCCCGCTATGCATATCCAGCGCAGCTGCGGAAATAGAGCCTTTGACATTGGCAAGTGCCTTGTCGATAACCAACGTCAACTTCTGGCCGCTCAGCAGCTTGCCGCCACTGTTATCAAGGCTATCGGCCTTCACGGTGAAGGCCTGATTGCTGGATATTTCGCCGCTCTGGTTTGCAACGCCTTTGAGGTTTTTCAGCAGCAATAGGCCGGAGGCATTGATCAGGCCGCCCTGGTTGTTCAACTGGCCTTTGCTGAGGTCCAGACTCAACGAGGTGTTGCTGAACATCTCGCCTGCCTGCTGATCAAGACTGGTAACCGTGGCGGTCAACGCAAGTGCGCTGGCGATGCGCCCGGCACTCTGGTTTATGACCTTGCCTGCGATCAGTTCAAGCGTATCGCTGCTGGTCAGGCGGCCTTTTTGGCTGTTATCGAATGTGCCGGTAGTGACAGTGACCTTGGTCGCGCCTTTGCCAGAAAGCGCTCCCCCCTGACTATTGTCCAGGCTGGCACTGGAGGTCGTGAGCGTCGAACCCGTGGTGACAGAACCGGACTGGTTGAACATCGCGCCCGTTGTATCAATCGTCAATGCATCGGCACTGGACAGACTGCCTTTAGCGTTTTGCAACGAATCGGCGGTCACACTCAGCGCGGCCTCGCTGCTGAGCAGACCGCCAGTGTTGTCCAGTGCGCCGGTCAACAGGATTGTCAGATTGTTCTGACTGGCCAGCGTGCCACCCGCGTTGTCCAAGCGAGCGCCGTCCAGATGCAAGGTATTGCCGAAAAGCAGCCCCTTGTTAAGGTTGATGACGCGCGCCACTTCCAATTCCAGAGCAGTACCGGCCAGAACCTTGCCGCCGTCACTGTTTTCAAGCGTCTTGGCAGTGATGTCTACGCCGATCTGGCTGGATATCTCACCGCTGCGGTTGTCGATATCGTCCACGTTGAGTTTCAGCGCTTTTGTTGCACCTACCAGACCACCCGACCGGTTATCCAGCGTCTTGCCAATCAAGGTCAGGTCACCTTGCGTAACCAACTCGCCGCCTTTCTGGGTCAGGCTGTCGATTTCAGCAACAAGATCAGCCTGACTGGCGATACGTCCCGAGTCGTTAAGCGCTTTTGTCACCTGCAATTTCATCAGGTCAACAGCATTGAGCAGGCCGCTCCGGTTATCCAGAAACGTGCCTGTCAACTCAAGGCCAGCGTTACTGTGAATACCGCCTTTCTGTTCTGCCGCCAGATCTACCTGGTTGTTATCAAGTTCATCGACGAACAGCTGCACGCCTTTTTCAGCGCGGATGGTTCCGCCGCGGTTGGCGAAGCTGTCGCTGTGTACGATCAGCAGATCCTTGGCGATGATGCTGCCGCCACGGTTATCCACTGAGAGGCTGGAAAGCTCCATCAGCCCCTTGGCCTGCAGGCTGCCCCCGGCTTGATTGTCCAGTGCCTCCGTCAGCACGAGAGAAAGCTTTCCGTCGGTCACTACCGATCCAGACTGACTGTTGTCCAGGCTCACCGCGTGAATATCGACGCCCTGCCCCGCCCCCAATGTGCCTGCCTGATTGTTGATCGCCTTGCCAACGACCATATTCAGAAACTTATCGGCCATGACCTGCCCCTGGGTATTGTCCAGGGTCAGAGAAGCCAAATCGGTTTTGCCGGCGCTGCTCAGTTCACCAATTTGGTTTGACAGCGCGTCCTTCACATCAATGATCAGATCGGCGTCACTGCTAACGCTGCCGCCATTGTTGTTCAGTTCACTCGCACCAAGATCGATCCCCCTGCCGGAAACCAGACCGCGCACGTTGGTCAGCAACTTATCGACGCGCACGATCAGTGCCTGCTCGCTGATAACCGAACCGTCAGTGTTGTCCAGCGAAGTGGCCGACAGCTTGAAACCATTGGCGCTGGAGATTTCGCCATTCCGGTTATCGACTGTGGTCAGGTTTTTCAAGAGCAGTTGGCCAGGGGCCGTGATCAAACCGCCCAGGTTCTTCAGCACACCGTTGTTCAAATCGAGGCTGAGGTCGCTATTACTGTAGAGCCGACCGTCCTTGGTCTGATCTAGGCCGGTGACGAACGCCGTCAGCGCTTTCGCACTGGCGATACGGCCTGCCTCACTGTTGTTGACCTGAGCCGCAGTCAGACTCAGCACATCCGTGCTGGTCAGGCGACCGCCCTGCTGGTTGTCGAACGCTCCCGTATCGACCGTTACCCCTTTGCCTGCGATACGGCCGTTCTTGCTGTTATCCAGACTTGCGCTGTCAAGCGTCAGGTCGGCGCTACTCAATATCTCACCGCCCTGGCTGACGACGTCTCCGGTAACAGTCAGTAAGGACGTGTCAGCGCTGGTGATGCTGCCGCCGGTATTGTTCAGGGATGCAGCCTTCAGCTCCAGCGTTCCATCGCTGCGAACGACGCCCTGACTATTGTTCAGCGCATCGGTAACGTTAAAGCCCAGACTGTTTTTGCCGTAAATCCGACCGCTGTCCGTGTTGGTCAACTGGCCCAGATTAAGTTGTACAGACTGCTGGCCTGAGACCACGCCTGCGGTCTGGTTATCGAGACTGTCGGCCGTCAGCAAAAGAGCCTCGTTGGCCAGCAAGCGGCCTTTGCGGCTGTTATCGAATTGACCCACTGTTGCCGTCAGCGTACCCAGGCTTGAGACTTCTGCATTCTGGTTGTTCAGCGTCGCGGCATTCAGCTCAAGACCTGTGGCAGAAATCAATCCGCGCAGGTTGTTCAGCAACTTATCGACGCGCACAATCAGTGCCTTGTCGCTGATTAATGAACCATCGGTGTTATCCATCGAGTTGGCCGTAAGCGTGAAGCCATTGGCACTGGAGATTTCACCGTCCTGATTATTGACGGTGGTCAGGTTTTTCAGAATCAACTGGCCCGGTGCGGTGATCAGACCTCCCTGATTTTTCAATACACCGTGACTCAAATCGAGGCTGACATCGCTGTTGCCGTACAACCGCCCATCATTGGTCTGGTCAAGGGCAGTCACCACGGCAGTCAACGCCATCGCGCTGGCGATGCGACCCGCCTCACTGTTATTGACCTGGCCGGCAGTCAGGCTCATGACTCCGCTGCTGATGAGGCTTCCGCTGTTCTGGTTTTCAAACGTTCCGGTGGTCAACTCAATGCCGTTACCGGCAATTCGCCCTTTGCGGGCGTTATCGAGACGACCTGTCGTGAGCTTAAGACTGGCGTCGCTCAGCACCTCACCGCCGTTATTGACCGCAGCTCCGGTGGCAGTAATCGTAGCGGTTTGCGCACTGGAAATACTGCCGCTGGTGTTGTTCAGCGATGCGGCCGTCAGGGACAACGTGCCATCGCTGCGGATTACGCCCTGTTCATTGTTCAATGCACCGGCAATGTTGAAACCCAGGCTGTTTTTGCCGTAAATCCGACCGCTGCCGGTATTGGTCAATTCACCGAGATTCAACTGGACGGATTGCTGCCCGGAGACCACGCCGTTGGCCTGGTTGTCGAAACTGTCTGCCGTCAGCAACAACGCGCCGTTGGCCATCAAACGGCCTTTCTGGCTATTATCGAACTGGCCGACCGTTGCTGTGAGCGCCCCGAGGCTGGAAATTTCCGCGTTCTGGTTGTTCAGGGTTGCCGCGTGCAGCTCGAGGCCATTGGCAGATACCATCCCGCGCAGGTTGGTCAGCAACCGGTTGACGCGAAGGATCAACGCCTTGTCGCTTAGCACCGAACCTTCGGTGTTGTCCAACGAAGTGGCCACCAGCGAGAAACCATTCGCACTGGAAATTTCGCCGCTCTGGTTGTTCACCACATTGAGGTTTTTCAGCAGCAACTGACCGGGTGCGTTGATCAATCCATCCTGGTTGTTCAGCACACCGTTATTCAGATCGAGGCTGACATCACTGTTGCTATAAAGCCGACCATCATTGGTCTGATCAAGGCCGGTGACCACCGCCGTCAGGGCCATGGCGCTGGCGATCCGGCCCGCCTCGGTGTTGTTGACCTGAGCGGCAGTCAGCCCAAGGGTGCCGGTGCTGGTAAGACGGCCGTCCTTGTGGTTGTCGAATGCGCCCGTGGTGACGGTCACGCCGTTCGCCGCAATGCGACCGCTCTGACTGTTGTCCAGCGAACCGCTGGTCAACGTCAGGCTGGCATCACTGAGAATCTGTCCGCCCTGGTTGACGGCGGCTGCAGTGGTGGTAATCGAGGCCGTTCCGGCGCTGGTGACGCTGCCGCCGCTGCTGGCAAGGCTCGCCGCGCTCAGGTTCAGGGTGCCATCACTGCGCAGCACGCCCTGATCGTTATTGACGGCTCTGGTGGCGTTCACGCCCAGGCTGTTTCTAGCGTAAACGCTGCCCTTGCCGGTGTTGGTCAGTTGTCCCAGTGTCAGTTGTACGTTCTGCTGCCCGGACACGGATCCAGCGTTCTGGTTGTTCAGCGTGTCAGCCGTCAGCTGCAGGGTATCGTTGGCCAACAGGCGACCGCTGCTGCTGTTGTCGAACTGGCCTACCGTGGCTGTCAGGCTGCCCAGGCTGGAGATTTCACCGGTGCGGTTGTCAACGGTGCCGGTGTTCAGCAGCAGGCCACCTGCCGCGTTGATGATGCCCAACTGGTTGAGCACCTGGCCGGAGATGCGCGCAGTCAACACAGCGCCGCTGGACAGTTTGCCTTGCTGGCTGTTATCCAGCGTTTGGGCGGTGATGTTCAGATTGCCGCTGCTGCTGATCAGCCCGCTCTGTGCGTTCAGTACTTGAGAGGCATTGATATCTGCGTTGCCACCCTGGCTCAGAATACGCCCGGACTGACGGTTGTCGATCACGCCCGCAGCAACCCATGCGCTGGCCTGGCCGTTAAGCGTGGCGCCCTGGTTGTTCAGCGTCTGAGTAACAGTAGCCTGCAAGGCGCGGCTGGCGGTGATGCTGCCGCTGTTGGTCAGGTCGTTGGCCGCCAGGGTCACATCGCCCGAAGCGTTGCGGCTGTTGTCTGCATTGACGCCCGCTTCGATTACGGCCGAATTACGCAATTGGCCGCCAGCGGACAGGGTCAGTGCATCGCGGGCAGCGACGTTCTGTCGCGTTGTAAGGTCGCCGCCGGTGGTCATCGCCAGAGAGGAACCGGCGTACACCGGCCCGTTGACCTCTGCGGTGTTGGCTCGAACGTTTACTGCCCCGCTCGCCGCCACCTGCATGACGTTGAGGTGGCCGTTGGCATCGATCTGGATATCGCCGCCGCTGGCCGCCAGGTCTCCGGCGAGCCTGACGCCAACGCCCGCTTCGGTACCGACCAGCCGGATGGCACCGGCGTACATGCCGCCCAGGGCCGAGCTGTCGATCGCCAGTTCCGGTTTGCTGCTGCCGTCGTCTGCCAGTGCCGTCGGATTCAGGGTCTGTGCATCGACGTCGTTGCGGCCGGTGATGACGTTGAGGCGTTTGGCGTGCAGTTCGGCGTTGATCTTCGCACTGCGGGTGATGATGTCGAACTGGTCGACGTTGTCGGCATTCAGCCCCACGCCGTCAATCGAGATGCTGCCGCCCTGAACGTTGAAGCGCTGCAATTGACCATTGCCATCCAGAATCGGCTTGCCGGTGGTCAGCGTGACCTGCGGCGTGTTGATGAACCCGCAACCGTTGCAACTGATGCCATACGGGTTGGCGACGATGACGCGTGCCGCCTGCCCCGCCACTTCCGTGTAACCCCTGAGCTGGCTGGCATTGGCGCCCACCACTTCGTTGAGAATCGTATTGGCCGCGGTGCCACGCAGGTTGGAGTTACCGACGATGATCCCGCCCAGTTGGGTGCTCTGGGTCTGGTTGGTCGAGTTGTTGAGGATCACGCCCTGGCTGTCGACGTTGTACTGCTGGAACTGGTTGTGCGACAGGCCGCTGGCATTGGGCGTGGCGATGTTGATGATGGGCACGCCATTGCCCGCCTGACCCAGCGTGGTCCCCGTGCCACTGACCGCGATGCCTTCTGCCTGAACTAGCAGCGGCTGCCAGAACAGGGCATTAGCCAGAATCAGCGCAAGGCCACGCTTGGGCATTCCCCAAAAATGCTGGCGCTCGGTCAATGCCGCGGAGGGCTGACGGGCGAGCAGAGCCAACTGGTGAACGTCCATTTAAGTGACCTCGAAACGGGAAAGATGAAAAAGGCTGGGTTACAGGAAGAAATCCACACGGAAGTAGATAGGCGATTCACGCTCGATCACGTCGGGACGTTCCAGAGAGCGGGCAAAGGTCACTGATGCGGCGACATGCTGACCACGGGTAAACAGTTCGAACGAATTGCTGGACAGGCGACCATGCTGATCGCCGTTGTAACGGTCGCCACGAATCACGCCCTGATCGTAACCAGCCGCAGCGCCATACTCGGCGAAGACCGGCCGCATCCAGTCGAGAGTGACCGGACGGCTCAGACGCACTTCGTTGCGCCAGTAGCCGCCACTGTCACCCGACAGAAACTGATCCTTGTAACCGCGCACCGACGACGAGCCGCCAAGGCTCTGGCGCTGCGGGCTGAACAGCACGTCTTCACTGCGCTGCCCGGTGGCCAGGCTGGTGAACGTCAGCTTCTCGCCCCATAACTGAAACGGTTGCAGGTAGCTGAGGGTGCCGGTGTATTTGCGATAGCGTGCATCGGCCTGGCCTGGCCCCGGATCATGATTGCCCTGGGCATCCAGCGCACCAATGCCCTGCTGCATGCCCAGGTCGATGTTGAGGAACACAGAGCCTATCCGGCGGCCGTGGTTGATGCCGAACTGTGCCTCAGTGATGCGGTTGCTGCTGAGTGCCAGCTTGCTGTCTTCTACATAGTTGTTGGTCCGCAGGTACGCCAGACCGGCATTGAGCGACGTCTTGCTCAATGCATCACGATGCACGACCCGTTCAGCCCTGAACTGATGGTTCTGGCTGTAGCCGTCCTGCTTGAAATCGATATTGGACGCCTGGGCCACCGAACGATATTCACTGGTGCTGTACAGGTAGCTGAAAGTCCACCAGCCCCAGGGCATGCTGTACGACAGCGAGGCATTGCGAGAGGCTTTCTGGCGATCGCTGATGGCATCGTGTCCGCCGCGCAGGCTGAACTGATCAGCCAAGCCCAGAGGGTTATCCCACTCAAGCCCCGCATTCCATTGCTGCTCACCGGTGCTGCGCTGACCTTCGTTAGTACGCGACAGAGTGGCTCGCCACGGCTTTTGCGGCGAGTTCTTGACTACCACATCACTGCCACCCACCGCCTTGCCGGGCGTCAGTTCCATCTGCGCCTGATTGGACGGCAGGCGGTTGAGCTGATCGACCATCTGCTCGATCTCGCGCAGGTTGACCATCGTGCCTTCCTCACCGGGGAAGGTCATCGCCAGCTCACGCGCCGACAGGCCGCTGTCGGCATCGCCACGCAGCTTCTCGAGCTTGCCTTCAATCACCAGCACCTGCAGGTCGCCCTTGGACAGATCCTGCTGCGGCAGATAAGCGCGCGTGGTCACCAGACCTTTTTCGATGTAGCGATCGGTGATGACCTTGAGCAGCTCGTTGAGCTGGGGAACGCCCAGGCATTGACCGATATAAGGCTTGATCAGGTTGTCGCGCTCAGCGGCTGAAAGCGAATTCGCGCCTTTAAGCTCGATGCGATCGATCGTGAAACAGCGTGTGTCGGCAGGCGAGACCGGAGCAGCAGGTGCGGCCTGCTTGCCCGGCAGATCCTTAAGGTCTTCAAGTCGACGGCGCTGCTCTTCAAGAAGACGATCCTGACGATCACGGATGAGGTCCTGCTCGCCGGGTGTGGTGGCGGCGAAGGTGAACAGTGGTGCGACGGCAAGCAGCGCCAGCACGGCCGATCTTAAAGCGAAAAGATGCACGGCGCGCTCCTGCGACATCATATTGATATTAAATTCGGCCGCGATATTAATTCGCCACTAATCTGGCGTCAAATATTCGTACAATTTCGTACAAATGATTATTACCGAGACCTTAAAAAACCTTGGTGTACCGAAACGAATAGGATTTATTTACGCAAAAACCGTAACCGTCCATCGCCCTCTCAGTGCCAATGCTCTATTTCGGGAGTACTGCGCAGCAGCCGGTCAAGAGTCTGGATCGCAGCGGGCGGGTCATGCATTGCGGATCGTTTCCCAAGACGCTTGCACCCGGCTACCGGATCGGTTGGGCAGCAGGCCGGCATGCTGTAGACACAGACCACAGAAACGGTGAGTAAAAAAAGCGAGGTCTTCATCTGCCTTCCATGAGAAAAAACGTCCTGACCGCTTTGGATCGGGCCTCTCAAGGGTTCGGCGAAAAACGTAAAAGCTTTAGTGTCTAAACGAAATATCGGCTGCGCCGCCCCTATTTCTATTTTTCCAGATAACGAGACAGGCCCGGCCTTGCCAAATCTGGCGAAGGCACGCTTACCCGCGCAACGATAGCCGCCAGAGCCGGCTTGCTTTCAGGCACGCGGAACGCTGTCACCTGCGTCCGCTTTCACGCATCATGCAGCGGCCGCCGTCTTGATGCCCCCTATGAAACGCTACGAAAAATTCGCCGCCGATATCGCTGAAATGATCCGCAACGGAATTCTACCGCCGGGCGAAAAGGTCCCGTCCGTGCGGGTCGCGAGTCGTACGTATTCGGTCAGCCCTACGACCGTTTTCAAAGCCTATTACCTGCTTGAAGACAAAGGCCTGATTCAGGCACGCGCCCGTTCGGGGTATTACGTGCGCGAGTATGGCCCTCAGACCATGACCGAGCCCGATCTGGTCAGGCATGTCAGCGAAGGCACCGAAGTGAGCGTCAGCGATCTGATTTTTTCGGTGCTGGCTTCACTCAAGGATCCCGAGACGGTTCCGTTCGGTTCGGCGTTTCCCAGCCCGCACCTCTACCCCTTGCCCCGCCTGGCGAAATCCATGAGCGTGGCCGTGCGTACGCTAACCCCGGCAACCATTATCAGTGACATGACCACAGGCAACGCTGAACTGCGCCGACAAATCGCGTTGCGCTACATGATCAGCGGTGTGCGCCTGCCAACACAGGAACTGGTGATCACCAACGGGGCGATGGAAGCGCTGAATCTGTGCCTGCAATGCGTCACCGAACCGGGCGATCTGGTCGCGATTGAGGCCCCCGCTTTCTATGCGTGCCTGCAAGTACTGGAGCGCCTGAAACTGAAGGCTGTCGAAATTCCTGTGCACCCCCGTGATGGCGTGGACCTCGATTCGCTGCAAGACAGCCTCAACCGTCTGCCGATCAAGGCCTGCTGGTTCATGAGTAGTTTTCAGAACCCGCTGGGGGCCAGCCTGACTCAGGAAAAGAAGGCGCGGTTGTACCAATTGCTGGAAACCCATGACGTCCCGCTCATCGAAGACGACGTGTATGCAGAGCTTTATTTCGGGAGCACCGCGCCGCAGCCGGTCAAGAGCCTGGATCGTAGCGGACGGGTCATGCATTGCGGCTCGTTTGCCAAGACGCTTGCACCCGGCTACCGGATCGGTTGGGTAGCAGGCGGGCGTTATGCCGAGCAGATCAATCGCCTGAAACTCATGACCACCCTTTCACCCTCCGTCCCCGCTCAGGCCGCCATTGCCGACTACCTCAATCATGGCGGCTATGACCGGCACCTGCGCAAGCTGCGCGATACGCTGGAAATTCAACAGGGCGCCATGCTCGCCGCAGCCGCTCGCTATTTTCCGGCAGGCACTCGCGTGACCAAACCGGTCGGCGGCTATTTTCTGTGGTTCGAGTTTCCTGAACGGGTGGATTCACTTCAGCTGTTTCAAGAAGCGCTGTCGCAAGGCATCAGCCTCGCTCCAGGCCCGATCTTTTCGCCCTCACAGCGATTTCGCAACTGCGCACGCTTGAACCACGGCAGCCCTTGGGACGAACGCTGTGAGCAGGCAATGGCGACACTGGGCCGGATTCTGGCCTCGTTCTAACACCCTACTCAGCAAACTGATCTCTATTTTTTAACGCTTTCTGAATCTGTACCAGATTTGACCCGCGTCCGATAATTGCCCTGCGATCCACACCGATCAACGAAGAGGTTCTCATGGGCAAGATGGCATTGGGTTTACTGGCTTTTCTGGCATTCACGATTGCAATCGGCCTGCTCGGGACGATACCGCCGTCCTGAGCAGGACGCTGTTTCAAGCTTCCGAGGTTTTTCTGACCGGTTTCAATTTGTCGAACAACAGCCAGTAGAGCGTGGGAATCAGGCCCAGGGTCACCAGGGTGCCCAAGGCCAGTCCGCCCATGATGGTGATTGCCATGCCCTCCCATAAAGGGCCGGCAAACAGCATCAACGGAACCAGGCCGATAATGCAGGTCAGCTTGGTCATCACGATGGGCCTCAATCGTTTCACGGCGGCATTCACGACGGCTTCACGCACTGACACGCCCTGTTGTCGTTCGACATCGATCCGCTCCAGCAACAGCACGGCATTGTTGACGATGATGCCTGCCAACGACAGCAGGCCAAACGTGGCCATGAAGCCAAACGGGTAACCGGTCAGCAACAAGGCTGACGCCGCACCGATCAGCACGAAAGGCACGCTGGCGATCACGATCAACAGCTTGCGAAACGAATTGAACTGCCAGATGAACAGCAGCAGCATCCCCACCAGCGCATGCGGCATGTACTGCAACAACGCCTGATTGGCCTCGGCGGAGTCCTGTATTTCACCACCCAGTTCGATGCGATAACCCGCCGGCAGGTGCAGGGCCGCGACCTGTGGCGCCAGACGCTCGACAATCGTTGTCGCCGTCATCGACGGATTGTGTCCGATCACCGTGATAGCGCGCTCCATGTCTCTGCGCAGCAGCGTAGAGGCTTGCGACTGGGGCTCCAGAGACGCAACGGCCGACAGCGGCAAAGGGCCTGAACCCGATGCAGAGTAGACATAGCTGCTGTCCAGATCAGTGCAAGCCAGACTGCCGTTCGCCCTTTCGCGGGCGACCAGCGCCACGGTCGTTTCGCCGTCCTGCATCGAGGACACGGAAAGCTCGCCGTTGCGCAGTTGCAAGGCCTGAGCAATGTCTTCGCTGCCGACGCCAGCGAGGCGCGCCTTGTACGGATCGACCACCACGTCGTAGCGCAGCAACCGGGTACGCCAGTCGTCCTGCACGTCCACAGTACCGGGCAGCGCCGACAGCGCCTCTTCAAGTTGACCGGCAGCCTGGCGCAGAACCTGCTCGTCAGGACCGATGATCCGGTAGATCGCAACACCGGCCTCGGTAGTCCCCATTGAAAAACGCTTGGGCTGCGCCTGGGCTTCCGGGTGTTGCTGCAACAGAAAGCGCCGCGCTCTGGCGATCACGGCATCCACATCGGCCCCTTCTCGCACGCTGACGGTGAAGTAGGCGATATCCGGGGCTGGCAGCGGTGGATTGAGCCCCAGCACGATGCGCGGACCGCCATCGGCGACATAACCGATGCTGTCGACCACGTCCCGGTCATCGCTCAGCCACTGGCTGATATCCCGCACGGTTTGCAGGGTATCGGTCGCGCTGCTGCCCGGTTGCATGGTCAGCGGAATCTGAAACTGCAACCGGTCCGACTTGGGCAGAAAATCATAGGGAACCTGAGTCAGCACCACGACCGCACCTGCCAGCAAACCGAGCATGCTGCCCAGAAAAACGAACGGGTGGTTGAGCAATCGCTCGATGATCGTTCGGTAACCGCGGTACACGGCCGACGTGTAGTCGTCTGCCCCTGATGCGTTTTCGTGAACTGTCGGCGTTTTGGCGAAGTAAAAGCACAGCAGCGGCGTCACGGTGATGCTCAGCAGCCAGGAACTGATCAGGGTGGTGGCCAGCACGATAGCCAGCGAACGCAAGTATTCGTTGGTGCTGGTTTGCCCGAGAAAGAACGGCGAAAACGCTAGCACGATCACCAGTGACGACGTCAGCAACGGAACGGCCAGCGTGCGCCCTGCGTCTTCACAGGCCTGTCGGCGATCTTCACCGGCGTGCAACCGGCGCTCGATATCCTCGGCAATCACAATGCCGTTATCCACCAACAGTCCGAGGGCAAGGATGATCGCCGCAATCGACACCGTTTGCAGTTCGAGGCCCAGCGAGCGCATCACGATCAGCGTGGCCAGAATCGTCAGCGGTACGATGGCCCCCACCACCAGCCCGGTGCGCCAGCCCAGGAACAACATCACCACGCACATGACGATCACCACGGTTTCGGCCATGACGTGGTACATCTTGCTCATCTCGTGCTGCACCACATCGGATTGAAACGTCACGATGTGCAAGGCAAAGCCGGCGGGCAGTTGCTGCTCAAGTTCGCCCAGACGTGCGCGAAGCGCCTTGCCGAAGGCCTGAACGTTAAGCCCGGACTGCATCGAAACGGCCAGCACCACGGCTGGCTGTCCTTGATAGATGGCCGCCGTCTCGGGCGGATCGACCGGCGCGACCGACACCTTCGCCAAGGCCTGCAGCGGCACACGCTCGCCACTTGCCAACTGCACGGGAAACTGGCGCAGCTGCTCCAGCGAACGAATTTCACCGGTTACTGAAAGCGTAGAGCTTTGCTGACCTGTCACCGGAGTGCCACCCAGCGCAATTGCATTCTGACTGTGCAGCTGTTGCAGCACCTGCTGGGGCGCCAACCCGGAAGCACCGAGCGTCTGGTGATCGAAGTCAATATAGACACGCTCATCCTGCAGGCCATACAGCTCGACCTGATCGACCCCGCTCAACCCATACAACCGGTCACGCAGCCGTTTGATCGGGCCACGCATCTCACCCATGCTGAAGCCGGGTGCCGTCACGGCAATCGATGCCACGGCAACACGGCCGAAGTCATCGTTCACCAGCGGTCCTTGAGTACCGGGCGGAAAGCTACCAGCCAACTCTCCTACCTTGGCCCTGAGCCGTTGCCATAATGCGGCCAGGTCCTTGACGCTGTCATACGCCGTGACCTGGACGATCACCCGGCCCGGTTTGATCGTGGTGACCACATCCTTGACCTCGGCCAGCTCCCGGATCTTTTCTTCCAGCGGCTTGGCCAGCAGTTCTTCAGCGCGTTCGACAGGCAAGCCGGGCAATGCAACGCTGACCAGTGCGTCCCGCACTGTGACGGAGGGTTCTTCCTGCGAAGGGAAACCCAGGAAGGTCCAGGCACCGACAAGGAGAATCAGGCCAGCGGCGAACAGGGTCAGGCGACTGGCCCCCATTGCGTTACGGGTAATGTTCATGGGGTGTTCTCAGTCAAACGGGTCGTGGGGTGAAACAGACTGACGGGCTGTCCGTCCTGCAGAAAGGCGGCCCCGGCAACCACTACCTGATCGCCCGCCGCAAGCCCCTCGGTCACCGCTGCCCGCCCATCCTTTATTGCGCCGAGCGTAATGGTCCGTAAGGCGACGGTTCCGGACCTCTGATAAACGAAGACCTGCGCACTGCTCCTGGCCATGCCCATCCACAACGCCTGAATCGGTATCGTCAGAGGCTGCGCACGCTGTTCCGGCGCCATTTGCACCAACAGCGTGATACCACTGGCCACCGCTTCAGAAGGATCGTTCAGGCGAAACAGGCAGGTGCGCACCAACCCGTCCTCTGCGCGAGGGGAGATGCCTTCCAGCACCATGCCCAACCCGACCGAAGGTCCGGACGTGCTCCAGCCATGCGCCAGGTCGCCCACCTTCAGTTGACTGGCCTGCTCGACAGGAACGGCGGCCAGCACCTGCTGCTGGCCACGCGATTCGACCTGCAGCACAACCTGCCCGGACGCCAGCAGGTTGTGGGGTTCGGCCCGACGTGCCACGACACGCCCGGCAAACGGCGCAATGATCTGGCTGCGCTCGACTTCTCGACGCGCCAGCGCCAGCTCCGACTGCGCCCGCGCCTGCTCGGCCACCGCTTGTGCATTGGCTGCCTGCGCGCCCTCCACAACACTCTGGGCGACACTGCCGGCGGCCAACAGCATTTTCTGACGTTGGTAATTCAGCGCGCGCTCTGCAGCCTGAGCCGTTGCAGTGTTGACGCTGGCCTGGGCCTGCTGAAGATGCAATGCAGCGGGCTGGCGATCGAGTGCAGCGAGCACCTGCCCTTTTTCGAAGGCATCGCCCACATCGACCCGCAACTCGGCCAGTGTGCCAGCCGACTCAAACGCCAGCCCTGCACTCTCACGCTGACGAACGACGCCGGAAAAACGCACGTCGCCCCCCCTGTCGGCCTGCACGGTTTCGACTTTGACGGCTCGCACGGCCGGCGCCACGGCGGCAGGTTTGTCGCCGCAGCCGCTGACCAGCAAAGCCAAAAGGACGGGGCCGCAACCTTGCGCAAGACGCCTCATCAAACCGGGCGATGGAATGGGTTGAAATCGCATGGCTAGCCTCTCGCCGTCAAAAAGCGTAGTTCAGGGCGAGCAGACCGCTCGCTTCGGCGTCGGTCTCGACCAGCGGGCTGCCACGGGTCTGGTCGGTGTAATGCGTGACCCCCACACTGGTCACCGTCGACCAGTGGGCGTCAAAGCTGTGTTGCCAACTGAGCGCTGCCGAGTAGGCATAAATGCCGCTGTCTGCCGTGAATCGGGAGAACCCGGTGCGCTGACTCTGAATCGGGCTGACGCCGAAATAGGTCTGGTTGTAGCGACCATCCCCGGCGTGTGCGTCGATATCCAGGGCCACCGTGTCCGACTGGCTGTGGTAGGCAATGCCTTCGAAGCCCAAGCGGTAGCGATTGCCTCGCTTCTCGCCCGCCAGTCGCAGTTCGGCTTCACCACTGACTGTCAGCCAAGGCAACAATTGCTGCGACAGTGTGAGGTCAGCGACCGTGGCCCCCTCAACAGTGCCCATGCCCTTGAGTTCGTTGGAGCCGGGACGGCTGCCGCTGTTTTTCTCGGTGCGGCCGAAGTCATAGTTGAGCGCGGCACTGGCACCGAAACCCGACGGCGACTGGTATTGCAGCCCCAAGCCTCGCAGGCTGTCGGCGAACAGAATGCCGCTCTGCACGGTAAACATCGGCACCACCTGACTGCGATATTCATCCGCGCCCATGTAACGCGGGACGACACCCAAGCCCAGTCCCAGGCTGACGTCGACCTTGTCGCCGAGCAGTGATTGATTGGTCGCAAGGTCATCGGCTTGCGCCTGACACGCCAGAACAACGGCAGCAGAGGCGATCAAGACCTTGCAAAACGCAGGGCGTGACGGGATACGACGGTTCATGACATTCATGGGGCAACTCCAGTTTGAGTCAGGGGGGAAGAAGTGACAGGCTCTGCGCCGTGCAGTACGCGGTAGATGTCCAGACGGTTCTGCTGCAGTTCATTGAGCGATTTGCGAAAGGTGGCATCGGCTTCGGCGACACGGATCGCGGACGTCAGCGGCGCGCGTCGATCCGCACCACCAGCCGCGAGTTCGAACGTCATGCGCCGGACCTTCTCCTGCACCAGAGCAACACGCTCGACGTCATCACGCACATGATCCAGCGCCTGCTGACGACGGGTCAGCACATCGGCCATCTCACGAAAGGCGGCTTGAATGGTTTTTTCGTATTCGGCCACGGCAATCTCTTTACGCACCTGGGCCAGGTCCAGGTTGGCGCGATTGCGGCCGCCGTCGAACAACGGCAAGTTCAACTGAGAGCTGAACAGCCAGGCACCGCTGCCGTGGCTGAACAGGCTGCTCAGGCTGTCGCTTTGCACACCGATCCCGGTGCTGAGCGTGATGGAAGGAAAAAACGCTGCACGAGCGGCACCGATATTGGCGTTGCTGGCCTTCAGCGCTTCTTCGCGTTGACGCACATCAAAACGCTCCAGCAAACGTTGGGACGGCAGATTCGCCAGCCCTGCAGGCAGTTGCGTTGCGGCCAACTGCAATGGCGCGGCGTCCAGGGTCATGGCCGGTAAAGGTGCGCTATAGCCCGTCAGCAACAGCAACGCCTGCGACGCACGGGAATGATCGCTGATTGCATCCTGCAATTGCTGGCGCGCTGTCAGGACCTCTTGGCGTTGCACGGCAACGTCGTCGAGTGAAATGGCGCCTGCACGCTGCTGCCCTTCGGCCAAACCCTGCAGCATCGAACGTGTGTCACTGATCGTCTGTGCATCGGCCTGCATGGCCGCGGCCATACGCTCGGCCAGCCAGCCCTGTGCCACTTCGGCGATCAGGGCACTGCGTGCGGCTTGCTGGCCATAAGCGGTCGCCAGATAGTCATGGCGCGCAGCATCGGAAAGGCTGCGCAGGCGACCGAAGAAATCCAGTTCATAGTTGGAAATCCCCAGTGAGGCAATCGAAATGTCCTGCCCGTAACGCTCGTTGGCCGCCTTGTTGTCGAAGTGCTGACGGTCACGTTCCAGGCCTGCGGCAATCGTCGGTAGGCGATCCGAATCGGTCACACCCCGCATCGCTCTGGCTTCCTCGACACGCAACCCGGCAACGCGAAAATCACGATTGAACGCCAGCGCTGAAAGCAGCAGCGTGTGCAAATGGCCCTTCGGGTCCAACTCGGCAGTCAGCTGTTCTTCGTCAGGCGTGAGCGCCACCTGCGAAGGTTTCGCCTCGCCGAAAACAACGCTTGCGGACACCGTTGCAGGCACCGGCAACGCAGGCCGCTGGTAGTCCGGAGCCAGCGAACAACCCGAGACGGCCAGCACCATCAGCCACCCCAGACACCCGCGCAGGGTGCAGTACCGGTAAAAGCGGATAGGCTTGGACAGCAGCGTGAGAGTGGGCATAGGATCTGTTCGCGACAGTGGGGTCTGAACACAATCCTGAATGTCGACTATCAATAAACGGTTCGTGAATTATCAAGATTTGATCAAGAGGCGGCTCTGTGTCAGGAAAACGTATTCTGGTTGTCGAAGACGATGCCGACAGCGCGAGCATTCTGGAGGCCTACCTGCTTCGCGACGGCTTCATCGTCGGCCTCGCGGAGAACGGCCAGCGTGGCATTGACATGCATCGTCAATGGAAACCGGACCTCATACTGCTGGACGTGATGCTGCCGCTGGTGAGCGGTACGGACGTGTTGTCAGCGGTGCGGCGGTGCAGCGATACGCCGGTGATCATGGTCACTGCAATGGGTGACGAACCGGAAAAACTCGGCGCGCTGCGTTACGGTGCAGACGATTACGTGGTCAAGCCTTACAACCCCAAGGAAGTGGTGGCACGGGTCCACGCCGTTCTGCGTCGCTCACAACCGATAGGCAACAACGAACGCCACCTGCGCTATCAAAACCTGCTTGTGGACCTCGAAGCGGTAACCGCTCGTATCGAGAAACCGGAGCATGAAGACACCCTGCTGGATCTCACGCCGACCGAATTCAAGATTCTCTCGACGCTGCTCAACACCCCATCCAAGGCGTTTACCCGTGACGAACTGCTGGAGATCTGTTTGCCTGAAAGCGAAGCGCTGGCCCGAGTGGTCGATGCCCATGTGCACAACCTACGCCGCAAGCTGGAAGTGCACGGTATCGAAAACGTGTTGGTCACGGTCCGCTCTGTCGGCTATCGGTTCAGGTAACCCCCATGCAACGTCGATTCGGCTCTAAACCAAAACCCCTGTGGCACTGGGTCGGGATGCGCATGAGCATGCTGGCCATCGGCGCTGTTATCGTGATCGCGTTCAGCATGTGGCTGCATGTCGCGGTTACCGACTGGAACATACTGCACGCCATCCCTGAAAGCGTGCGCACCGAGCTGGAACAGTTGCAGGCAGAACCTAACCTGAATACCGCCAGGCTTCGCGAACTGTTCGTGCAGTATTACCCGACCTATTACATGTTGCCCGGCATTGCCAGTCAGGAATGGTGGCTGCTCGCAGGCCTGGTCGGGGTCGCGATTCCGGTGATCATCTTCTTCGGGTTTATGTTCTCGCGGCCCCTCTCGAGCCAGTTTTCCGAGATTGCAAAAGGTGCGCGCCAGGTCGCACAAGGCGATTTCAAGACCCGCCTTCCGGCCAGCGATCATGGCCCCGATGAACTCCAGTCGCTGGTCAGCGACTTCAACATCATGACCACTCAGCTGGAGCGTTACGAACTGGACGTCAGCGAGTCCAGCGCCATGATCGCCCACGAACTGCGCACGCCGCTGAACGCGGCGATGGGCCGTGTGCAGGGCATGATTGACGAGGTGTTTCCGCGAGACCTTGCCCAGTTGGAAATGGTCAGTCGACAGCTCAACCAACTGAACAATCTGGTCAATGACCTGCACTTGCTGTCATTGGCCAGCGCAGGGCAACTGGTCCTGAGCAAGACTGCTTTTCCACTGGAAAGACTGATCACCGAGCGCCTGGACTGGTTCGCGGCCCAACTGCAAGACGCAGGGATGCAGGTTCTGCTCGACATGCCGGCCGACCTGCACCTGACAGCCGATCGGGACCGGCTGGGCCAGGTCGTCAACATTCTGGTCGACAATGTGCTGCGCTACGCGTCACAGGGCCGTGAACTGCGCATCATCGCTGAAGCCACCCGCACGCATGTGCAACTGACGTTTGCCGACAAAGGCCCGGGGTTCGGAAGCGACAACCTTGAACAGGTGTTCGACCGTTTCTGGCGTGCCGAACGTTCAAGGGCCCGTTACTCAGGCGGCAGCGGGCTCGGCTTGTCCATCGCCCGAGCGATCTGCGTTGAGCACAACGCAACCATCAGTGCGCAGAACAGGCCGGACGGCGGCTCAATGATCCGCCTGCTGATTCCGGTCTGAACCTCATCCGACTACTGGGCGCCAGCGACCTTCATGATCATCCGCGACAGCAGATAGATACGCGGCGCAACGCTGGCCACTTCGGCGTATTCCTCGGGCGTATGGATATTGCCACCGACAATCCCGAAGCCATCCAGCGTCGGTGTACCTACGCTGGCTGACAGACTGGAATCCGCCGCCCCGCCGCTGCCTTCAATGGTCAACGTGCGTCCCAGTTCAGCGTAAATGCCCTGCGCGATGGCCACCAGTGCGTCGGACTCGGGCGTTTGCGGCATCGGTGGCAAGCCACGCACCAGGCTGGTCTTGACCTCGGTCTCGGGAATCAGCTTATTGGCGGACACCTTGGCCATGTCCCGCTCGATCCGGTCGAATTCTTCCGGCAGCACCGCACGCACATCGGCCTTGGCACTGGCCTGATCGGGTATCACGTTGGTACGGTCGCCCGCTTTGAGCACGGTGAAGTTGATGGTGGTTTTCTTCTCTTCGTCACCCAGCTTGCCCAGTTGCAGAATCTGGTGGGCCACCTCGCTGGCTGCGTTGCGACCCAGCTCTGGCGCAACGCCTGCGTGGGACGCCTTGCCTTTGACTTCAACCAATGCCGAAGCAACACCCTTGCGCCACACCACCAAACCATCGGCCGGACGACCGGGCTCCAGATTGAGGGTCACGTCATGCGCTTTGGCGGTCTTCTTGATCAACTCGGTGCCGACAGTCGAACCGGTCTCTTCACTGGCGTCGAGCAGCACGGTGATGTACGCGTAGTCCTTGAAATTGAGGTTCTGCAGCACCTTGAGCGCATAGATGGCGGCGACGATGCCGCCCTTGTCGTCCATCACCCCGGGGCCATAGGCACGGCCGTCCTTGATGCGGAACGGACGCTCGGCGGCCGTGCCTTCCTTGAACACCGTGTCCATGTGCGCCATCAGCAGGATCTTCCTGGTGCCCGTGCCCTTGAGCGTCGCCACAACGTGGTGGCTGGCCTCCGGTGTATTGGGCACAAGCTCGACGGTGGCACCCAGTTTCTTCAATTCCTCGATGGCAATGTCACTGACCCGAGCAAGGCCCTGGGTGTCGCCCGAGCCGGAATCGATGTTCACCAGACGTTCGAGCAACTTCAGGGCCTCGTCCTGATACTGCTCGGCATCGGCCTGGATCTTCGGGTGGGGTTCGGCGCTAGCCATCGGCGTCAGGGTGGCCAGTGCAAACATGAGGCCGATACGAAGGGCCAATGGCGAGTGAGGAAATGAGCGCATGCGAGGTCCGTCCTTGAATGGGTTGAAGAGGGTTTAGAACCTACCTCAAGCCAGCGCATCGGAACAGGCATTCATGGCAGTGGAGCGGGCAATCCGTAAACCGACCTGCGGATAATCGGCTGGCCAATACGGTTGTCACTAAGCAAGTGCGGCATCGCCGCCACCAGAAACTGGACAGTACCGCAGCGTGACGTTAACGTAAGCGGCAACCCTCACTCGCAGTCATCACATCTCGACAATAAAAACACTGAGGATGCGACATGCTGAGCTATTGCGCCGGATTGCAGCACCCGCCCCTGCTTGAACACACCATTGGTACTGCCCTGTCCGAGGCCGCTACGCGCTGGCCGGAGCAGGATGCGTTGGTCGTGCCCTTTCAACACCTGCGCTACAGCTGGCGTGATCTGGCGCAGGAGGTCGATACCCTGGCACGTGCGCTGATGGCACTGGGCATTGAAAAGGGTCAGCGAATCGGCATCTGGGCACCCAATTGCGCCGAGTGGTGTATCACGCAATTGGCCAGCGCGAAGATGGGCGCGGTGCTGGTCAACATCAATCCGGCCTATCGCACGTCGGAGCTCACCTACGCGCTGCAACGTTCAGGTTGTGCGTGGCTGGTGACCGCAGACCGTTACAAGGACTCGGACTATCACGCCATGCTCGGGCAGGTCATCCCCGAGTTGCTGACCTCATCCGCCGGGGACTGGACAAACGAAGCGCTGCCAAGCCTGCGTGGTGTCATCAGCCTGGCCGACCGTCCACCTTCCGGCATGCTGGCGTGGCGCACGCTGCGATCGATTGCCGAGCCTACGAGCCAAGACGCCCTTGAACAACGCGCCGCCAGCCTGCATGTGGATGACCCGATCAATATTCAGTACACCTCCGGCACCACGGGCTTTCCAAAAGGTGCCACCCTCAGCCATCGCAATATCCTCAACAACGGCTATTTGGTCGGGCATAACCTTGGCCTGACGTCGGCAGACCGTCTCGTCATTCCCGTGCCGCTCTACCACTGTTTCGGCATGGTCATGGGCAACCTCGCCTGCCTGACGCATGGCGCGACGATGATTTATCCCGCGCCCTCGTTCGAGCCTCTGGCGACACTTGAAGCCGTTACCCGTGAGCGAGCGACGTACCTCTACGGCGTGCCGACCATGTTCATCAAGGAACTCGACCTTCCCGAGCGCACATCGCTGGACCTGTCGAGCCTCAAGGGCGGGATCATGGCGGGCAGCATCTGCCCCATCGAAGTCATGCGTCAGGTCATCGACCAGATGCACATGAGCGGCGTCCAGATCGCGTACGGCATGACTGAAACCAGCCCGGTTTCCTTGCAAACGTCCAATGACGACCCCTTGGAATTACGCGTGACCAGCGTCGGTCGCACCCAGCCACATCTGGAACACAAGGTCATCGATGCCGACGGCAATACCGTAGAGCGCGATCAGGTGGGCGAGCTTTGCACGCGAGGTTACAGCGTGATGCTGGGTTACTGGCAAGACCCGGACGCCACCGCGAGAGACATCGATGCCGAGGGCTGGATGCATACCGGGGATCTGGTGCGCATGGACGTCGACGGCTACGTGACCATCGTGGGCCGGAGCAAAGACATGATTATCCGTGGCGGCGAGAACATCTATCCGCGCGAGATCGAAGAGCTGTTGCTGCACCATGCCGACATCGCCGAAGCCTACGTCGTGGGGATTCCCTGCGAGCGCTATGGCGAGGAACTGGTGGCTTGGGTGAGGCTGCACACCGGTCGCGGTTGTGATGAGGCAACGCTGCGAGATTTCTTTCGCGCACGCGTCGCGCATTTCAAGGTGCCCAGGCATTTTTTGTTCGTCGACGACTTTCCCATGACCGTGACCGGCAAGGTGCAGAAATTCCGGATGCGGGAAATCAGCCTGCTACGGCTGAGTCAGACCAGTGAGCCGGATTGAACAGGCTCGCTGTCGGAGCCAGGAACCGAGAGCGAGGCCGCTCCGACCTCTGTCAGGCCGCTGATGATGTGCTGGGTGTAAGGAAAAGACTGATCAACGTCCAGTGTCCTTTCCGAGATCAGCAGCCCTTCCCTCACAAGGACATCCACGGCGTTCACACACTCGATGATGGGAAAAACGTGCGCAGAGCGTTTCAACACTTCCATGTAAATCTGGCCGAAGGTGAGCCGTCGCGAACGATCAGAGCTGAAGCGCCTGACGACGCTCAATATCGCCACATCGATCCGATCGGACGCGAGGCTGACATTCTCTGAGATCATGTTGGGCACATCTATTTTCAAGTAAAGGAAAATGTTCGCCAGCAAGCGATAAAAGCCTTTTAATTATCAGGCCCTCAATTAACTACCTGCCATACACTTTTAAACCTAATGAACAGTCCCATCAGGCAACTGCCAGACACACAGATTAACGCCGTCTGTATTTTTCGAGATGGCAACGATCCCACCTGCTATTTGATCATTAACCCGGTTTCTAGGCGCGTTTAAAAACCTGAGCGCCATGTTCATTCATTCGTGGGTTTCGCTAGGGCACACATGGTACCAGAGCATTAAACCTAACCACAGTTAGGTTTAACAAAAAGGTTATTAATAGCCAATAATTAGCATTTATTACCTAATATCTACGTATAAATACATATTTATTGGCATAAATAACCATTAATTGAGCCGTTATTCCTTTTCTGCTCTGCCGAAAAACCCTCGGATCGAAAAAAATTGCACACATGGCATTTTGATAGCATTTTATAAAATCCAAACAAGGAATATTTTATAAACCGCTGAACTTCTATTGCTCTTTCTGGACTGACTGTCGGGCAAGTAGAACTACCGCTGCCATAGCCTGTTGAATATTTCAGATAACTTTCCATCGAGATGCCATTGATGACCCGATTCATGCTGCCTGTTTTTGGCGCTGTACTTCTGTGCGCGCAAAGTATGTCCGCGCTGGCGGCGGACTCCACGTCTGCTGCCAATAACGGCACTTCCGATGCGCAGATAAAACTGCAGGTCGAGTCCAGGCGCGACCAGATTTCCGGGGCTGACAAAATCACCACACCCGCACAAAAAGGCGCCTCGTCCTTGCTTGATGAGCCCGTGATCACTGATGACGCGCCGCGTACCGCACAGGAACAACGCCCATGACCCCTTCCGATTTCCAGCCGCCGCTCTGCGCCAAGAGGACATTTGCCTTGTCAGCGTTCAAACAGACACTGGGCCTCAGCCTGCTGACCTTCGGCATCATGCAGGCCAACCTTGCGCTGGCCGCTGTCACGCCCGCCACCGGCAACGAAGTCGAGGCGCGTGTCAGCTCAATCCTCGACAACATGAACACGTCGGAAAAGATCAATTTCACCCGCGTGAACGACGGGCACATGATCCCTTCCCTGCTCAAATGGGGCATCAAGGGTACGGTCGCCTATGACTCCTCGATGGGCGTACACGTCAACAACGCCACGTTCGGCGCGCAATACCCATCGCAGTCTGCACTGGCTGCCACTTGGAGCATCAACCGCGCCAAGGAATTCGGCCTGGCGATCGCCTACGAAACCCGTATTTCCGGCGGTCAGCAGATGCTCTCGCCCGGCGTGAATCTTTATCGCACGCCCTACAACGGCCGGTCTGCCGAGTACGTGAGCGGTGAAGATCCGTTCCTCGGCGCCGTGCTGGCACCTGCCATCGTCAACGGTATTCAGGTGCAAGGCATTCAGGCCAGCGGCAAGCATTACCTGGCCAACGAACAGGAAGCCAACCGTCAGGCCGTCAACGTCATCGCTGACGAACGTACCCTGCGCGAGCTGTACCTGCCGGGCTTCGAATCGATGGTCAAGAATGCCAACGTCGCGTCGATCATGTGTGGCTTCAACAAGGTCAACGGCGATTACGCGTGTGAAAACCATCACCTGATCACCGAAGTGCTCAAGGGTGAATGGGGTTACCAAGGCACCGTGATCAGCGACTTCAACGCCATTCATGATGCCTTCAAGGGCGCGTGGGCCGGCACCGATATCGACATGCCATCCGGCCTGCAATTCACCGAAGCCAACCTGCTGCCTTACCTGTGGAGCGGGCAACTCACCCAGAACGTCATCGATGACAAGGTCAAACGCAACCTGCGTGCGATTGTCAGCTACGACTTCCAGGAAAACCTCAACACCGCCAAGACCCTGGACCACCCCGAATACGGCATGCGTGCAGCGCTGAATACGGCGCGTGAATCCATCGTATTGCTGCGCAACGAAAACACCGCTGCGGGCAAACCGCTGCTGCCGCTGGCGCGCACGGCCAAGATCGCCGTCATCGGCAACTGGGCTCACGACGTGCCTGCGTCGCCGTTCGGCACCGCCAACTCGCCGCCCAACAGCTACGTGACCGAGCTGAGCGGCTTGCAACAACTGGCGTCCAGCAGCACGAACGTGACTTACCTGTCGGAATTGAGCCTGAATCCGGCCAGTTCGGCCTGGTATCAGCCTGCAACGGGCAACAACGGCATCAATAATTCGGGCGTCAAGGCCGAATACTTTTCCAACACCAGCTTCTCCGGTGAGCCGGCCGTGACCCGAGTCGAGCCCGGCGTGAACCTGAACTGGACCACCGGCACCAACGTCACCGACGCTGGCAGCACGGCGGTTTCCGGCTTCAGCCCCTCACCCGGCTCGTTCTCGGCGCGCTTCACATCGGTCATCAAGCCAACGGTGTCCGGCCCTCAAGTGTTCAAAGTGCGTGCGGATGGTCCTTACACGCTCTGGGTCAACGATGAACTGATTGTGGCAAGCGACGGCGTTCCGTACTCGTCCGACGTGGTCAATGCCTTGACCACGTCCGGCAAGACCGCCGCGCTGACAGCGGGCAAGTCGTACACCGTCAAGCTGGAATACAAGCGCGTGCAGGGTAACTTCATTCCGGCTCTGGGCGGTGTCACCGGCGTGCAGATGAGCTGGGCCTCGCTGCGTCCGCCCAAGGACCTGTCGAAGTACGACGCTGTGGTCGTCGCCACGGGCACCACGTCCGAGAACGAAGGCGAAGGCTCTGACCACGGTTTCGATCTGCCTGATCAACAGGCGGAACTGGTCAGCTACGTGACCAAGGCCAACCCCAACACCATCGTGGTGATGCATGGCGGCGGCGTCGCCAACATGCAGCCTTGGGCCAACAAGGTCGGCGCCACCCTGCAGGCCTGGTTCCCGGGTCAGCAAGGCGGTCAGGCATTGGCCGAGATTCTGTTCGGCAAGGTCAATCCGTCGGGCAAGCTGCCCGTCACCATCGACAAGAAGATCGAGGATAACCCGAGCTACGCGTCGTACCCGGATCCGGCCGCTTACCGTGGCGACAAGGCACTGACCGAAATGACCTACAGCGAAGGCCTGTACATGGGTTATCGCGGTTACGACAAGAAGCACACCAGGCCGCTCTATCCGTTCGGGTTCGGCCTGTCCTACACCACCTTCGGTTACAGCGACCTGAAGCTGTCGACCCATGTGCTGACGCCGGGCTCTACCATCGACGTGAAGTTCACCCTGACCAACACCGGTGACACGGCAGGCTTCGAAGTGGCTCAGTTGTACATGCAACCGGTGAAACCCGCCGTCGACCGTCCGGAGAAAGAACTCAAAGGCTTCACCAAGGTGTACCTGCAACCGGGTGAGAGCAAGACCGTCAGCATTCCGATCGATTCGCGCTCGCTGGCCTACTACGTCGACAAGACCGCAAGCTGGGATGTTGACGCAGGCAAGTACAAGATCCTGGTCGGTGCGGATTCGGAAAACCTGACGCTCAACCGAACCCTGACGACCCTGTTTCCGGAAAAACTGACCACCCGCGACAGCAACCCGCTGCCGTTACCGCTGCGCAAAGCCGTGCAGGTGTCAGCGTCGCAACGATACTGATGCAAACATCAAGGCTCAGGGACGAGCCTTGATATCCCTTCCCAATCGTTGCGCGTAAACATCGAATACCGCCATCACGTCCACTTCTTCAGGGCACCTGAGCCACTGAAGCTGCAAGCCATCCATTACCGAGAAAATCTCTTGAGCCAGTGCTTGCACGTCGACGTCCGCACGAATTTCCCCCGCATCCTTCAGCGCGTTCAAATGACCGCGCGCATGCTGGTGGGTCAGATGAAACCGCTCCTTGTGCCAGGACCAGGCAGGATGCTCAGGGGACAGGCTTTCCGTGTTCATCAGCAATGCTGCCTGACACTCGGCGGCATCCTCGATGCTGAAACTCATGCTCAGTTTGATGAACTTCACAAAGCCTTCCAGCGTAGGCTCAGTGATCAAGTCCTGAAACCTGGACACCACGCGCTGATCGCGACGTTCCAGCAGCGCGTTCAGCAAGGCTTCCTTGTTGGGGAAGTGATGCAGCAACCCGACCGTGGTAATACCCGCCAGCGTTGCCACATCCCGCATCGAAGCGCTCGAATAACCATTGCGGGCGAAGATGATCGTAGCGGCATCCAGCAACGCCTTTTTGCGCAGGTCGCCCTTGGGTGCGCGGCGGCGCTTGGGCTGCACAACCTCTTCGGATTCGTTCCCTGATTCTTCTACTGACATAAAACCTGATAACACCCCGAGTGTTCATTGTTTCCCGGCGCTAACAGCCTGGGCCCTGCTTGTGAAAAACCGCTTGGCGGTCAGCGATGCGGTGACGATAGAAACCAAGGCGATCATGGCGTTACCCGCGAACATTGATGGCAACACGCCAATGCCGCCAAACCAGTGCGCGCCTGCGTACACGAACGGTACCGTGCCCACGGTCGCACGCAACCATGCAAAGACCGCCACCAGCCATGATCTGTTCATGGTCATGAACACCGCGATGGCCACGAAATCCAGACCGATGATGACCCATAATCCACCACCCAGCCTGCAATAATTCAGAAAGACCGTGCGCGCCTCGCCTTCAAGCTGGTAGAGGTCGGCGATGGCTGCACTGCCCAACAGCAGCACCAGCCAGACCGCCAACCCGTAACCGACCACCAGCTTGCGGGTAAACACGATAGCAGAGCGGACCCTGTCGTCACGCTGCGCGCCGATATTCTGCCCCAGTATCGGCGCAAGCGCCCCGGGCAGAGCAAAAAACGCACAGTAGGAAAATTGCAGTACACGGTCCATCACGCTCATGGCAGCCAGCGCTGACGTGCCGAATGTCGCCAGTGTGGCGACCAGATACGCCAGTCCGATCGGCGTCGCCAGATTGGCGGCCATCGCCGGCAGCGCAAGCCTGAAGGTGCTGCTCGCATGAATGCGCAACAACTTGAGATTGCGCGAAAACGAAAGGCCCATACGGTGACGCACCCAATAGACACCCACGCAGGCCGAGACACAGCCGGACACCGCAAACGCCAGCCCTGCGCCTTCCAATCCCAGCCCCAGCCCGAAAATGAACACAGGATCGGCCACTGCCAGGGTCGCAGCACCCGACAGCACCACGCCCAGCGCGCGACGGTTATCGCCGACCGTCCTGAGCATCTGCGCCGACAGTTGCATCACCGCCTGCAACACCGTCGCGGGCAGCGCCAGCCAGATAAACCCGCGCGCCGCGTCATAGACAGCCGCCTCGGCGCCAAGCCAGTGAGTAATCGGCACACTCAGGGCTAGCTGAAGCGCCGCTGCAAAACCTGCAACCACTAGGATCATCAGCATCAGGCTGGCGCAGAGCCGCGCCACCGACTTCGACATCCGGTGACCGATACGCGCGGACAACACCGCCGTGGCCGCGATGATGAAACCGCTGGCCAGCGACAGGTTGACGAACATCATCACCTTGGCGATGCCAACCGCCGCCAGCAACACCGGGTCGTGCAGCATGGAGACGTAGACCAGCGTGAGGATGTCCACCAGAAACACGGCAAACAGACTTAACGCGCTGGTGCTGGCCGTCACCCTGACGTGCCGCGCGATGGAACCTTCGGTAAATGTCGCGCTGGCTGCAGCCATTACGCTCCCCTGAACAGACTGGGGCTGCGCCTTTCGGGTGGAGGCTCAGCGAGGCGGGGATTCTAGTCGGGTTGGTGGAGCAAGGGTATCGTTTGCGTCTTTCAGCGACACAAAACATGCACGCACAAAAAAACCCGCCATCAAGGCGGGTTTTTTGTGTGATTCCAAAGACTTGCTCTTTTGGAAACGTTGTCTGGCTCCACGACCTGGACTCGAACCAGGGACCCAGTGATTAACAGTCACTTGCTCTACCAACTGAGCTATCGCGGAATGAGCGCTATGTTACTGATTCGCAAAACGAAGTCAAGCCAGGCCCTGAAAATTTTCACTGCAAGTCCGACGAAAGACCGCTCACTCGTCGCAAGACGGGTTCATCACCGCACATCAGGTGGCGTAGTGTATTTGCCCGTTCCCTGACGCAACCCATTTCGAGGTGAAACCGATGCCCCTGAATAGCCATCTTGAAACGCTATTCCCCACTGCGGACAGTATTCCCGAACAGTACCGCCCGGGGCCGCCCATCGAACAGCGCGACTATCTGGTTGGCGGTCAATTGCTGACCTGGAATGGTCCGTTGGCACCTGTGCGCAGCCCGGTGTGTATCAGAAGCAGCATGGGGCTGGAGCCTGTGATGCTGGGCAGCACGCCCTTGCTGGATGCCGCCACTGCGATGACCGCACTCGACGCCGCCGTTAGCGCTTGGGACAGGGGCCAGGGTCGCTGGCCGACGATGCGGGTGGCCGAGCGTATTCAGCATGTCGAGACGTTTCTCAAGCGCATGCGGGAGCAGCGTACGGCGGTGGTCAACCTGCTGATGTGGGAGATCGGCAAGAACCTCAAAGACTCGGAAAAAGAGTTCGATCGCACCTGCGACTACATCGTCGACACCATCAATGCGCTGAAGGAACTCGACCGTCGTTCCAGTCGATTTGAGCTGGAGCAGGACACCCTGGGGCAGATCCGCAGGGTGCCGTTGGGCGTTACGTTGTGCATGGGGCCTTACAACTATCCGCTGAACGAGACGTTCACCACGCTCATTCCAGCGCTGATCATGGGCAACACCGTGGTGTTCAAGCCCGCCAAATTCGGCGTTCTGCTGATTCGCCCGCTGCTGGAGGCCTTCCGGGACAGCTTTCCGGCCGGGGTCATCAATGTGATCTACGGCAGCGGTCGCGATACGGTGAGCGCATTGATGGCCAGCGGCATGATCGATGTGTTCGCATTCATCGGCACCAACAGAGCCGCCAGCGAACTGAAAAGACTGCACCCGCGCCCTCACCGCTTGCGCGCCGCGTTGGGCCTGGACGCCAAGAATCCAGGCATCGTCCTGCCTGATGTGGACCTGGATAACGCGGTCAGCGAAGCGGTTACCGGCTCGCTGTCCTTCAATGGCCAGCGCTGCACGGCCTTGAAAATCTTCTTCGTGCATGAGGATGTGGTGGACAGCTTCCTGGAGAAATTCGAGCAGAAGCTGGCCCGGCTCAAGCCCGGCATGCCTTGGGAAGATGGCGTGGCACTGACGCCCCTGCCCGAGCCCGGCAAGACGGATTACCTGCAAGGGCTGGTGGCCGACGCGCTCGGCAAAGGTGCAAAGATCATCAATAACAATGGCGCGCTGGTCAGCGAGTCGTTCTTCTACCCTGCTCTGCTGTACCCCGTCACACCCGAAATGCGCGTTTATCACGAAGAACAATTCGGTCCGGTGGTCCCCGTCGTCTCTTACCGTGACCTGAACAGCGTGATCAATTACGTACTGGATTCGGACTTCGGCCAGCAATTGAGCATTTTCGGAAACGACTCGGCGCAGGTTGGGCGGTTGGTGGATGCGTTCGCCAATCAGGTCGGCCGAATCAACCTCAACGCCCAATGCCAGCGCGGCCCGGACAAATACCCGTTCAATGGGCGCAAGAACTCGGCCGAGGGCACCCTGTCGGTTCACGACGCCTTACGCGTATTCTCCATCCGCACGCTGGTCGCAACGAAGTTTCAGGAGAGCAACAAGCAACTGGTCAGCGACATCATTCGCAACCGGGAGTCGAGCTTCCTGACGACGGACTACATTTTTTGACCGGTCTACCTGGCGCGCACCGCTCAGGCGGCGTGCGCCTTCTGACGTGATCGAAAAGGGGTTGACACTTGTAACCCGCAGGCGATGACGCACATCCAAGGTGTTCATGAGGAAAGCTGGACGTCTTGACTGCGAGTGCTGACACGATAACGCCGTCGTCGGCAACCGGCCAACCCCTGTTAAAAGCCATCGTCACACGACCAGAATGTGGCGCTTTCGCCCTATCAAGAAATACCTCGCGATGCCGACACCTCGGCAACACAGCTTTCCTCTCGCGCAGGTATAACAATAATGGCCACGCTCAAGACCGTTCAGGCACGCTACACCGCTACATTCATAGGCTTCATGGCGCTGGTCATCATGCTCACGGTGTATGGCATCGGCCAGTTCGTGACACCCCAACTGACCGCCAACGATGAAAACATGCTGACCGTCAAGGCAGCGGATATCAGCAACGAAATCAAGACCGAGCTGGCCCGTGTTCAGGCACAGGCGAGGGTCATCACCGAGATCGTGCCGCAGTTGTCCAGCGACGACATCGACCGGCTGCTGCCCTTCATGGTCAACCAGTATGGCGAGGCCAAGGTATTTGGCGGCGGTATCTGGCCGTTGCCCGAGGTACGCACGCCCGGCCGCGCCAAACACAGCACCTTCTACCACCGCGATGCGTCCGGCAAACTGATCGTCAATACCCACTGGAACTCGCCTGAATCGCTCAATTATTTCGAGCAGGGCTGGCACAAGGGTGGCTTGAATTCCCCGGCCGGTCAGTGCGCCTGGGCACCGGCCTATCAGGACGCGGCCAGCCCCGAGCCACGCACCAACTGCGCGATGGCCATCACCAAGGATGGCAAGCCGTGGGGCGTGTCGACCATCGACGTGACGCTGGGCTTCTTCAACCAGTTGGTCGAAGCCAAGGAGCGTGAAGTCAACGGCCGGATCATGATCATCGAAGCCGATGGCAAGATCCTCTCCAACGTGCCGGGCAGCAACGACAAAATCGTGCTGCGTAACATCTCCGAACTCGCAGGTCAGTCGCCGTTCATCAACGGCATCAAGTCGGCGCTCGCCCTCAAGAGCGGCGGCACCACCCGCCTGACCTACGAGAACAGCGATGGCGAAGAATCGACCCTGTTCCTCATGCCGGTCGTCGGCACGCCCTGGCTGCTGGCCGTCTCGCAGAACACCGCGCTGCTGAAAACCCAGAGCGAAACGGTGCTCAAGGCCCTGGCCTGGCTGCAGATTCCGATGGTGCTTGTGCTGCTGGTGCTGATGATCGTTGCCCTGGGTGCGCTGATGAAGCGCCTCGCAGTACTCAAGACCAATATCGATACGCTGTCGGCCGGTGACGCTGACCTGACCCGCCGCATTGCGGTAAAAGGCCAGGATGAAGTCGATCAGGTCGGCGAGTCCGTCAACCGCTTCGTTGCTTACCTGCAACGCATGATGGTCGAGGTCAGCACGACCACCGGCGACATCGCCATCGGCATCGAGCAACTGCGCAGTCAGGCAGGCACGACCAACGCCATTCTGGTGCGCCACGCCAACGAAACCGATCAGGCGGTGACGGCGATCACCGAGATGTCCTCCACGGCTGATGAAGTCGCACGCAGCGCCGCGCAGACCGCCAGCTTCACCCAGTCCGCCAACGAAAACGCGCAAGTGTCCAAGACGGTGGTGTCCGACGCGTCGGACAGCGTGAATGCGCTGATCAGCGAAGTGGATTCGGCTACCAGCAAAGTGCAGTCGATGGAGCAGGACGCCAAGCGCATCAACGCAGTGCTGGCCGTGATCGGCGAAATCGCCGGACAGACCAACCTGCTGGCACTGAACGCAGCGATCGAAGCCGCACGTGCGGGCGAACAGGGCCGTGGTTTCGCCGTCGTGGCCGACGAAGTACGCGCCCTCGCGGCCCGCACCCAGGCCAGCACCTCGGAAATCAACGAAATGCTGAACAGCCTGCAACAAGGTGTCAGCGCTGCCGTCGCCGCGATGGAAAAAACCCGCCAGAGCTGTCAGGCCACAGCAGGCAAGACCACCGCCGTCACCGCCGGGCTGGACGACATGACCAGCTCGGTACTGCGCATCAACGACCTGAGCACTCAGATCGCGACGGCCGCCGAAGAGCAGAGCGCAGTGTCCGAAGAAATCAGCCGCAACATCATCGCGGTCAAGCACATCGTGGAAGAACTGGTCGAAGGTGGCTCCAGCAACGAACGCAGCACCGCGGCACTGGCAGAGTCCAACACGCGATTGATTGCGCTGGTCAGGCGTTTCAAGGTGAGTTGATCCAGGAGTCAGTCCGGAGTGTTTCGTGAACACGCGAAACACTCTGGGCTCATGCTGACAGCTAATCTGTAACCTGTGCTGTCTCGCTGCGAACATCGGACTGCGGCAGTCGGCTTGCCAGCAATGTGATTGTCCTGACACACCGCGTTGCCCTCATCGCGGGCAAGCCCTTTCTTATCGAACGACCTGTAAGCCGCTGAATAAACGCGATTTGGTGGGAGCGGACTTGTCCGCGAATACCGTATTTCAGTCGATAAACATCCATCGGACGTACAGGCTTTTTCGCGGACAAGTCCGCTCCCACCAAGTTTGCTGCGCAACAGCGCTACGTCGAAGACAAGATGGTGCCTCTCACAAAAAATCGCGTCTATTCAGCGTCTGGGATTGTTTGCCGTATCGCTGCCCGGCGGCGAACAAACAACGGTGGGAGGCGGCTTGCCGGCGATGCGTTCGACGTGGTGTCAGCAACAGGGTCGCATCCGCGCCTTCCCCCGCTATTTGATCCGATAATGAAACGTGTTTTTCACCCCGGACACCGTCACCGGTTTGCCGTCGACGATGCGTGGCTGATAGCGAAACGTCTCGGCGGCTGCCACTGACGGACGCATGAACAATGGGTGACAAGCGCCCTGCACCTGCGGGTTGACGACACGACCTTGGGGCGAGACGTCATAAATTACGGTGCAGTCGCCTTCGATGCCTTTGTCCAGCGCACGCTCGGGATAATCCGGTGCCTCCTTGCTCAAGGGCTGATACTGACTGCTGTCGGCAGCGGCGGACTGTTGCGACGGGCGGGCGCGGTCGGCGGACTGCCTGGCTTGTTCGGCTTGCTGACGCTGCTGCTCGGCAAGGCGCTGCTGGTCCTGCAGCTTCTGCTGCTCGACCCGTTGCTGCTGCTCGATCACCTTCTTCTGCTGCTGCTCGTGACGGCGCTCTTCGAGGTCGTGTTTCTGCTCCTCGACGCGCTTGCGTGCCAGTGCCGCCTGTTCGATCTGCCGCGCCTGTCGGTGCGTGTCCGGCTGCGGTGCGGGCACTTCAACGGGTTTCGAGATCGGTTCGGGCGTGGCAACCGGTGCAGCCACCTGAACAGGTTCGACGACCGGCTCCGGTGATGGCGCGACGGGTACCGGTGCAGGCGGCAGAATCAACAACTGCGTGGTCATGGTTTTCACAGGCTCTGGCAGCTTCCGCTCGGCGACCCACCCTTGCATCAGCGCCGCCAGCACAATGGCATGCACACCCAGCGCAGCGGCCACTGCCAGCCCATGACTGCGCCACCGAGGCCCGTTCAACACACCGATTCGGGTGCCCGGATGCTGAAGCGCCATAGCGGTCATTGCGGGGCCTCGGTCACCAGTCCCAACTGTGTAACGCCGCTGTGCTGCAAGGCCGCCATTGCCGCAACCACACGCCCGTAATCGGCCTTGTCATCGGCGCGAATGAACACCTGAGTATCCGGACGCTCGGTCACCAGTTGTGCGATGCGGCTCTGCATGTCCTCAAGGCTCGCGGCTGTGTCGGTCTGCGCATGGGTGTCGACGGTGTCGCCCAGGTTCCAGTAATAGCCGCCTTTAGCCTTGACCGACAGGGTCACGATGCGCTGTTGGGTATCACTGGCAAGCGCCTCGCTGGCGACTTTGGGCAGCTCGATCTTCACACCTTGGGTGAGCATCGGTGCCGTGACCATAAAGATCACCAGCAGCACCAACATCACGTCGATATAGGGCACCACGTTCATTTCGGCTTTCGGGCCGTGTTTGCGTTGCGGTTTGACCAGCATGGCAAGTCCTCAGGCCGCTGCGGCGATCGTGCGTGGTGTGGCCTGCAGGATGCGGTTCAGACGCACCTGCAATTCGTTGCCAAAGCTGTAGTAACGCGCTGACAGCGTATGGCCGCGCGCGGCAAAGCGGTTGTAGGCGATGACCGCAGGAATTGCCGCAAACAGGCCGATGGCCGTGGCGATCAACGCTTCAGCGATGCCTGGCGCGACAGTGGACAACGTCGCCTGTTGCACCTGCGACAGCCCGATGAAGGCATTCATGATCCCCCAGACCGTGCCGAACAGGCCGATGTAAGGGCTGACCGAGCCGACCGTGGCAAGAAATTGCAGGCCTTTTTCCAATTGCAATTCCTGCTCGCTGATCGCCACCTGCAAAGAACGCTCGACACCCGACAACACGGCCTCCGGTTCGGCACCGGGACGCTGCTTGAGCTGAACGTACTCGGCGTAACCGGCGCGAAATACCTGGCCGACCCCATCGTCCTGATCCGGCTCGGCATACAGCGGCGTCAGATCGCCCTCACTTCGAAAACGCTGCTGAAAACGGTCCAGCGTGCGCTCGTAATGACGCAACGCAAGGCTGCGCTGGATGATCAGATACCAACTGAGCAACGACGCCAGCAGCAGGGTCACCATCACCGCCTTGACCAGCAGGCTGGCATCACTGATCAGGCTCCACAAGGTCATGTGTTCCAGGGTTGCGTGCATCGGTCTTTCCTCGTCTTGCAGTGCCGTCCGGTTGCGGTCGGCACGCGGGATGAATCGACTGTCTATCACCGTTCGATGACAAACGACTTACGGCAGCGACAGGGTTTTCACCACATCGGCCCAGGGTACGAATTTGAAGTTCTGCGCCTGTTCGGGCATGCGCTTGCGACCGTCCTGCACCACCAGCATGCCGCGGCTCCACGCACCGCCCAGGTTGACCGACGTCACCTCGATGCCATCGGTTTCAGAGCTGCCGTCGATCCCGGCACGGGCATTGAGCCCGACCCTAAACGCGCCGCGCAGCGCATACGGCGGCTCGGCATCCACCACCACGTAGCTGTCATTGCCCTGACTGGACATCACCAAATAGTCGTGCCGTTCGCTCTGGTAAAACGCCAGCCCCTCGACATCGGCGTGCAGCACGTCGCCGACCTTGATCACGCTGGACAGCGTCACAGGCTGATCGGCGCGGGCATCCACTTCCCAGACACCCACGTCCTCCTCCCCCAGGAACAGGCGTTGACGCTGGTCATCCGCGACACAGCCTTCCGGCTGAGTCTCGACCTTGAAGCGACGCACCAACTCGCCCTGCGCCTTGCCGTTCGGCGCGCTCAGGCGGTACTGCAGAAAGCTGCCGTCCTTACCGTTGGCGAAGGCATACAGCTCGCCACTGGCAGGCTTGAACAGGCAGACGCCGTAGATTTCTGCCAATGGCGTCGGGATCTCCCCCGCTTCACGCAGTTCGCCGGTTGCTCGGTCGATGCTGAAGAGACTCAGGCTGTTGCGATCACGGTTACTGGCCACCGCCAGATCGACATTGCGCTTGCCGAGCATGAAGCCGGGACGCACATCGACGTTGTTCAAGCGCCCTACTGGCAGCGACTGTAATTGCTTGCCCTTGAGGTCATACACCAGCAGGCCCTGTTTCTTATTGGTGCCCAGCACTCGGCTCAATGCCGTTGTCTGGGGATGGACCCAGATTGCCGGGTCATCGGCGGCATCGCCCTGGCGAGCCACCGGTTGGGTCTGCGCCACTGGCAATACGCCGGGCAAGGCCGCCTGGACGGGAAACGGTGTCGGCGTCCAGCCCAGCGCGCCCTCATACAGCCGCTCACCGTCGTTGTCATTGACCAGCAATTGGAGGCCTTGCTTACCCTGATTCACCGACAGCCCTTCGGGCTTTTTCAGGTTCATCAGCGACAGTTCGCCCACCGGCGTCCAGCCCTGTGCCTGCTGTTGATAGAGGTGCAGCGCCTTGCCCTTGGGGTCCAGCGCCAGCAAACCGCCGGGTACAATCGCCATCGCACCGGCGGCCTGTTTGATGTCGCCGAACGGCTCGCGCAGTGCTACCGGCTGGCGAGCAACGTGAGCCTCGGGATGCGCCGGATAGGCCCACCAGCCGATGTTCTGTTCGTTGACATACAACTGATGCGCGGCGTCGTCGACCTGACAGAACTCGGCATTGGGCGGCAGCGGCAGATGGCGCACCAGACGCGGCGCATCATTGAGCTGATCGCCCGCCCCCACCAGCCACTGTTCGCCCTTGCCCTCCTCGCCGACCAGAAACACGAACAGGTTGCTGGCCTCGTCGCGGTAAAGGCACAGCCCGGTGACCGAATAGTCACGGACCGGCACATACACAGGTTTCGACCAAGTGTGTTTGTCAGCATCGAGCCGGGTCAGCATCGCCTGCTGCCGAGCATTGTCCAGCGTCGAGACCAGCACCTGGGAACCCGAAGCGCGGCTGTCCAGCCCTTGAAAAGAGCCCGGCCATTGCGCCACTTGACGCCCCTGCGCATCGAGCATCAACAGGCCGTTTTTTATGCTCGCCGCCAGACGCTGCGTGCCGTCACTGCCTGGCAGAAAGGCCAGTGAGTGCGCCTTGAAGGGCTCGTTTTCGGCCCAGCGCGTCAGGTTCAGGTCCAGCGGCGGCGAGGCCTGCACTGCCGAAGCCATCAGACCCGAGAGCAATGCCAGGCAAAAGGTCTTGGGTAACACCGAAATCATCATCAACGGTCGAATCCTTGAATGAGCCGCACGACAGCGCCGCCACGACGGCGCGGTCGAATTGATCAGAAGTGGGTAAAGGTCAGACCGACCTTGTACGTCGGGCCGTACTCTTCGTACTGGCCGTTGTAGGCGCGGTGGCCGCTGTACACGAAGTACGGCTGGTCGGTGAGGTTCTGCGCCTCGAAGCTGACCTTGAGGTTCTTGGTCAGCGAATAGCGGGCGCTGAAATCGACGAAGGTCTGCGCGTCGACGTACTGGTCGTGGTCCTTGTCGCCAATCGCGGCGAGTTCGTAGAGGTAGGCCGATTTGTAGTTGGCCGACAGACGCAGACTGAGCGTGTCGTTCTCCCAGCCAAGCATCACGTTGCCCACGGTTTTCGATTGGCTCGGCAGGTCGATATCGCGCTTGCGGTTGGTGCCGGTGCTTTGGTCAAAACCGTTGATGCTGGCATCGGAGCGGCTCAAGGTGGCGTTCGCGCCCAGCAGCAAACCGTTCCAGGGCGCAGGCAGCCAGTCGAGCTTCTGTGAGTACGCCAGTTCAAGACCGTACAGCTTGGCCTTGTCGCCGTTGGCGAAGGTGTTGGCTTCGGAGAAGTTCGCCCATTGACCGGTGCCAGCCAGGTCAGTGTTGTAGACGAAGTTCTGAATGTCCTTGTAAAACACGAACGCCGATACCGTACCGGCACGGCCCATGAAGTGCTCGATGCCCAGGTCCAGGTTGCTGGATTCCAGCGGCTTGAGCTGCGGGTTGCCAAACGAGGCTTCGTCGTCATCGATCACGAAACCGGGTGCCAGTTGCCCGAAGGTCGGGCGTACCACCGTCTTGGTCCAGGCGGCACGCACCTGGGTGTTCTTGTCCACCTGATAACGCGCATGCAGGCCGGGTAACCAGTGGTGATAACGGCGCTCGGTGTCGCTGGTTTCGAACTGCCCGTCGCGCACGCCGGTGCCTTTGGCATTCATCTCGGTGCCTTCGTAACGCAGCCCGGCGATGAAGCGCCATTTGTCGACATCCAGCGTATTCATGAAGTAACCGGCGTTGATGTCTTCGCTGATGCCGAAGTCGTTGGCGCGGGATTCCGCCGGGTCGTAAGCAGTGGCTGCATCCAGGCCGCCAATCAGCCCCTTGACTGCGCCAGGGCTGATGCCGCTGCCGAAGTTGCCCAGCCGATAGTCGATGTTGCCCTTCTGGAAGCGCGTCAGGCTCAGTTGATCGTCGCTCAGCCCCTGATCGTCGAAGTCCTGATATTTCCAGACCTCAAGGTCATTGGTCTTGTCGCGTCGACTGACCTTGCCACCAAACTTGAATTGCGAGGCGTAGCCGCTGAAGTCGTAGTCGCGGGCCAGGTCCAGACGCAGGTTCTTTTCCGTGTCCTTGGTGTACTGCCTTTCCCAATCAACTTTGTCCAGGGTGAAACTGGAATTGTCGTAAAACGCCGGGCTGACGATGGGCCGTGGCTTGTCGCGGTCATAAAACCCCGTCTCGGCAAAATCATCATTGCCGGTGAAGGTCGCTCCGGCGATGTGGGCCGGGCTGTCTTCACTGGACTCGCTGTAACCGGCCTGACCGCTGAGGGTCCACAGCCCGAGCATGCGTTCTCCGCCGAACACGTAGGATTTGATTTCCTGGGTTTCGGTGCGCGCTTTCAACTTGCGCGTGCCTTCGGCATCGCCGGTCTGACCTGCGGCCTGCGCGTCGGCGAACTCGAAGCCGTTCGTGGTACGGACTTCATCGTCCTTGAAGCGGCTGTACAGCGTGCGCAGGTAATATTTGCTCACGTCGTCAGGTTTGTAATCGAAGTTAAGGCCGCCACCGGCGCGTTCGCGGCTGATGTCGTAGTCGCGCTGCTCGAACTCCTGCAAACGCACGCCGTCCCACGCCCCGCCTGTCTCGACGTTGTCGGAACCGAAATCACGCTTTTGCCAGCTCAGCGCCGCCGCAACGCCAAAATTGTCGATACCGTCACCGAGACTGAACCGGTTGCTTGCCGCGCCGGAAAACTTCGGGCTGGTCTGACGGGTGTTCTTGTCGTAGCTGGCCTCGCTGCTGCCGGTATAGAACAGCCCCTTGTGATCGAACGCCGACAGGCTTTCGACATCCACCGTGCCGCCCAGCGAGTTGGCGTCCATGTCTGGCGTGAGGGTCTTAATCACCGACAGCGACTGCACCAGTTCGGCCGGCAGCACGTCCAGCGCCACGGCGCGGCGACCGCTTTCCGGAGCAGGCACCAGCGTGCCGTTGATGGTCACGCTGTTGAGGTCCGGCGCCAGGCCGCGCACCGTCACAAAGCGTCCCTCGCCCTGGTCGCGTTCCACACTGATGCCCGGCAAACGCTGCACCGCTTCGGCAACGTTCTGGTCGGGCAACTGCGCCACGCCGTCGGCATGCACCACGCTCTTGATGCTGTCGGCGCTGCGTTGCTCCTTGAGGGCGTTGTCGATGCTCGCTGCCTGTCCCACCACCTGGACGTGCTCGGTGGCGTCTGTTTCAGCGGCCTGCAATCGCTCACCGGCAATCGCCAGTGCCAGCCCGCTGAAGGTAAAGCCAACCAGTTGAGCCCTGCTGCGGCGCATGTACATGTGAGTCCTCCCAGAATCCCGACGGGCCAGGCAAATCGGCCCGGCAACTGGAGGCGCACGCTAGAGTCGCGCAATGACGGTTCTGTGACAGGCGCGTCGCTGACAGGGCGTAAAGGCGGTTTTCAGTAGGCTCTGCGACGGGAAATGAGCTGATTTGACCTCGGCAAGAGACTGGGCGAGAGCACAACCCTCTCTGCCTGCCTGCCGTCACGGCGTGTTCAGCCCCTGAAAGTGCAGGCTGGCGAGTCCCGGCACGCATGGGTTCGACGAAATAACCTGCAACAGAGGTGAGCTGATTCGACCCTCAACCCGGAGCGGACAGGCGTCACGCAAGTGTCATGCGCATCTGTTTTGCTGGCCGACTATCAGCACTTCAGGAGTACCACTGGCCATGTTCAGGATCATCCAACCCCATCGCTGGAAGCTCGCTGTTCTGCTGATCGCGTCCAATCTCGGCCTGCTGGCGTTTTTGGCGTTTGGGGACATCAAGCACTTCAGCGAATGGCAGTGGCTGGACATCGTCGGCGAAGGCGGCTCAGCGCTGCTGTCCCTCGTGTGGCTGTTTTTGGTGTTCAAGAGCCGCCCGGCGGGACGGGTTACCAATTACCTGTCGATTGGCCTGAGTTGTGTGTTTTTTTCGTGGTGGATCGACGCACTGGATGAGTTCATCCGCCTACCCAGCGAGATCGAGTGGGACCACTGGCTGGAGTCCGGGCCAATGCCGGTCGGCCTGATTCTGCTGACCATCGGCATCTATCACTGGCACCGCGAACAGCTGGCGATCAGCGCCCAGATGGAAAAACGCGAGCGCGGCTTTCGCGAACATCGGCTGTACGACAAGCTCACGCCGCTGGGCAGCGCAGACTACCTGAAGCGCCAACTGGTATTGAGCCTTGAGCAGAGCGTCATCGAACAACAGCCGCTGTCTCTGATGGCCGTGGACATCGATAACTTCAGCGCCATCAACACGGCTTACGGACATGCCGAGGGCGACGAAGTGCTGTCCGCGTTAAGCCACCTGCTGGTGTTGAATCTGCGCCGTCAAGACCTTCTCTGCCGTCTGGCGGGTGACCGGTTCGTCGTGCTGCTGCCCCATACCGGAGAAAGCCAGGCCAGGCTGCTGGCGCTGGAATTGCAACAGGCGGTGGCCAGTCTGGCGCACAAGACCCGTCAGCAGGGTGAGCGGATTCATCTGTCGGCCAGCGTCGCGGTAGTCATGGCCATCAACGAGACACCGGACAACCTGCTCAGACGTCTGAACCTCTCGCTGGCACGGGCCAGACGCCCGCTGACCCGCACTGCGTGAGGCCTGCCGTGACCCTCAAAAGTGACTGGTACGAAGCCGACAGCCGCTTCATCTCTGGCCATTACCAGCCCGCCACGCTCATTGACCTGGCCCTGTCCCGGGGGCTGGACAGCCATCGCCTGCTGAAGGGCACCGGCTTGTTCTATGAAGATATTCTGGCAGGCAAGACGCGGCTCAGCCCGCAGCAATACGTTGTACTGATCGGCAATGCACAGCGGCAAATGGAAGCCGATGACACCAGTTTTCTGTTCGGCCAGCGCTTGTTCCCCGGCCACTATGGTGCCGCGAGCCACGCCTTGCGGCACGCGCAAAACCTGCATCAAGCGCTGAATATCCTGATTCACCAACGCGCCCTGCTCAGTCCGCTGCTGACGCCACGCCTGGAACTGGACGATCATTTTGTCTACCTGTACTGGCTGGACAGTTGCGGCGCAGGCGAGCAACAGGTGTTTCTGCTGGAGGCGACCATGACGTCGATCGTCGCCATGAGTCAGCAACTGAGTGGCGAGCGCCTGCCGTGGGAGTGCAGTTTCAACCATCCGGAGCCTCGCTACGTCGAGCAATACTGGGTGCATCTTGGCGAAACCACGGTGTTCGAACGCCCATTGGACATGATGCGTCTGCCCCGACAGTTTCTGACCCGTCCCTGGCCAGGCGCTTCACCCATCGCAGCCAGGGTTGCTCAACAGGAAGCGGTTGCGCAACTGGCCGCCCTTGGCATGTGCGCCAGTCTGCTGGACCGCCTGCATCAATACCTGACGGACACGGTGCGCGACGCGCCGTGCCTGGAGCAGGTGGCCCAGGCGTTCGCCATGAGCCCGGCGACCCTGAAGCGCAAGCTGCATAAACACGGCACCTGCTTTCAGGCCCGCAATGACTTGGCGCGCAAGCACGTCGCGCTGTTTCTGTATCAGATCAAAGGCATGAGCAATGAGGCGGTGGCCGAGTACTTGAACTTCAATGACCCGGCCAATTTTCGTCGCTCGTTCAAGCGCTGGACGGGCAGCACGCCGACCCTGATCCAGCGCCTGTTCAGCTTCGATTGAGCGACCGCGTGCCAGGCACGTCACCGACCACTCGCTGCTCGCACAGCTTATAGCCCAGACCGTGGGCGGTGTGCAGTAACGGAACGTCGAAGCCTTTGTCCAGTGTGCGCCTGAGGGTGTGGATGTTGCTGCGCAGGCTGTCGTTTTTGGGCGCATCCCGGCCCCACAGAATCTGCTCCAGCTCGACACGTTTGACGATGTGCGGGCTTTTGCGCATCAGCAATTCCAGCAGCTTCAGATTGGCCGGACTGAGTTTCAGCGGCAGACCGGCACGCGACACTTCCAGGGTGTCCAGATCGAAGACCAGATCGGCAACCACCATCAGGCGATTGTCCTTGCGCTGACGACGGCTGACCACCGCCTCGACCCTGGCCAGCACTTCAGACATGGCGAACGGTTTGGTGATGTAGTCGTCCGCGCCGACCTTGAAGCCCACTAACCGGTCCTCCAGTTCATCACGGGCGCTGAGCATGACAATCGCGACTTCCGATTGCGAATACTGCCGCAGGCTTCGGCAGATCTGGTTGCCGTCGATGCCGGGCAGCATGATGTCGAGGATGATCGCGTCGAAACGTTTCGAGGCCGCCAGATGCAGCCCACGCAGACCATCCAGCGCGCCCTCGACGGCGTGCCCTCTGAGCTCGAAAAATTCCAGCAGGTTATCGTGAATGTCAGGGTGATCTTCAATGACCAGAATATTCATGGCGGCGCGTTCCTGTTCGTCTACCTGACCAGCCCTGAGCCTGCGAGAGCAGACGTGCGCTCATGTGCCTCATGCACGGGCTGCTGCAACCTGGAGCGCCCATAGAAACACAGCGCGACCAGCAGCGTACTCAGCCACACGACGAGCCCGGCCCAGAAGGTGTGCGACATGAAATGCCAGCCCTGCAGCACGCGGGTGGTGCCATACATCATGCCCAGCAGGAGCACCCCGATCAGCAGGCGATTGGAATGCACCCAGCGATAGCGACGGGCAACGAAGTACAGTGCCAACAGACTGAACCCGCTCGACGCATGCCCCCCTGGCCAGCAACGCCCTGCCCCGGCCTCATGCAACAGGTTGAAATTGCGGAACCACTCCAAATGAGCCTGCGCTCCGCCATACAGCGTAGTTTCGACCGGGCAATAAATACTGGTGTGGCTCTTGAGGAAATGGATCATTCCGGTGCTCAAGGCAAACGCGACGACCACGAACAAAAAATCCAGCCGATAACGACTGAAGAACTGCAACGGCGCTGCACCCCGCGTGCGGCTGACCCATCGCGTCAGGCGGGCATTCGGACGGTATTGCAGCGCGGGCCAGACGAACGACAGCAACGTGCCGATGATCGCAAACTCGCCTGTCCAGTTCGGAATGATCCGCGCCCAGTTGTGGGTGATCTTTTCGAACAGATGGCTTTCTCCGATGGGGAAATGGCCTGCCACCGGATCGAAAAGCAGGTTGCTGATCATGATGTCCAGTCGGGTCAGGTCGAAGGTGACGAACACCAACAGGCCGAACAGCAAAGGGAACGCCAGATTGTTGCGGTAGAAGGTGTAACGGGCGCTGGCGGGTGTCTTCAATTCATTTGCTCGCTGTCAAGGTCTGCCCATTGCCTGGCATTCAGGGATCCGAGGATTTTGGGTGTATGTATGCCGTCCACTTGCACGAATACGGCTTGAGCGTAAGCGCTGGACCGCTCATTGAAGGGCACGCCCAGTTTGCGTTCGAACTGGTCGATACAGCCGCTGTGGGTGACCAAAATCAAGTTTTCGCCTTTGACCTTGTGGGCTTGCACCGCCTTGTTGAAACCGCCGTTGCAGTCGTTGGGCCAGGCTTCATTGGCGACGGCGTGCCCGGATATCAGGTCGGCGGTCTGCTGGGTGCGCATTCTTGGGCTGGTGATCATCCGGGCATTGACGAACCCGAGCCGTCTCAGGCCCTCGCCTACCGCCAAGGCCGCCTCACTGCCCTTGAGCGTAATGCCCTGGGCATCCGCCATGCAGGGATTGGTCGAGCGATCACAGCGTTCCGCATGGCGGATCATGACCACCACCTCGCCCTGTTTCCAGCGCGCATAGAGGCCTGACTTCTTCAACATGCCACTGGCACCCAGATCGGCGACATGGGTGGCCTTGAACGCGGTCATGAACCAGACACCGACGGCGGCGATGGCCACCACGACAAGCATCAGTGCAATTTGGCGATTGGTTAACAACGGAGTGCCGTTTCTCCATCTGGAAAACCAGAACCTGTTTATGGACCCATCTCTGCCGGTTGAACTGCGTGCCACAGGGCCGCTCCTGTACTGGACTTCAGCGTGATTTCAGTTGCGGCCAAGATAGGGTCGGTTTCGTGCGGGTACGGTGAAGAAGATGTGAAAAAGACGTTGTGGTTGCCAACGGATGCACGTTGCACATGCCCTCTCATGCACGGCACACGCCATGCCCCACGGGGCTTTCAGGCACATCGCCGCCCCTCACAGTTAACTGTTCCACAGCGGCGTGAAACTTATTTTAGGTTGCTCATGAATCCGTGCGACTGCCCGTCCTTGATTCGCATGCACATCGAGATCAACCGTCGCCAGACTGTTCTCGCGGGCGCTGCAGCGTTCCGACAACATGACCTGCTGACAAAATACCCTTCGTGGAAACGGACTTGTTCACGAATAGTCCGGTCGGCGTTTGCTGTGAGACAGCGCTCCATGGAAGACGTCGTGGGGCCTTCTTCAAGGCGATTAATCGCTTAACCTCATAAAGGTATGACGACTTTACAACCGTCTCATCACGCCACCAACCAAGGCCTATGTGCCTCCCGCTCCGGATAGCGCCCTATAATCTGCGCTTATATCGTATAAAGTCGTCATACGACTCTTGACATCGTTCGACAAAAGCACGAATACTCGGCCCAACGTTGTATGACGACATACTAGAATTTCAAATAACGACAATATATCTAAAGGCTCTCATGAACATCACCTCGGTCAGTGTCGACGTCTTTACCTTCCCCTCGCGACGTGCTGTAGACAGCGCAGGCCACGCCCATCCCGGCGAAGAAAAACCGGTCAGGATGGCCATGCTGCGCATCGCCTGCGACGACGGCAGTGAAGGTTTTGCCTTCGGTCCTCCCGAGCTGATTCGCCCTCACATCATTGAGTCGTTCGTCAAAAAGGTACTGGTCGGCCAGAACCCGATGAACCGGGAAAAGATCTGGCAGGAACTGGCCCACTGGCAACGCGGCAGCGCCAGTCAGTTCACCGACCGTGCACTGGCGCTGGTGGAACAGGCACTGTGGGATCTGGCGGGACGTGTACTGAAACAGCCCGTACACAAACTGCTGGGCGGTTATCGCGACAAGGTGTTGGCCTACGGTTCAACCATGTGCGGCGATGACCTGGCAGGCGGCCTGTCTACCCCGGATGAATACGGCCAGTTCGCCGAGAAACTGGTCCAGCGCGGCTATAAAGGCATCAAGCTACACACCTGGATGCCGCCTATCTCCTTCGCCCCCGATCCACGCATGGACGTTCAGGCCTGCGCCGCCGTACGTGAAGCCGTCGGCCCGGACATCGCCCTGATGCTCGACGGTTATCACTGGTACAGCCGCACCGATGCGCTGTACATCGGGCGCGAACTGCAAAAGCTCGACTTTGCCTGGTTCGAAGAGCCGATGATGGAAGACTCCGCCGAATCCTATGCCTGGCTGGCAGCCAACCTGGACATTCCGGTTCTTGGCCCGGAAAGCATTTCGGGCAAGTACCACAGCCGCGCCAGCTGGGTCGCCAATAAAGCCTGTGACATCCTGCGTGCAGGCGTGGCCGGTGTCGGTGGTATCGGGCCATGCCTGAAAGTCGCGCACCTGGCCGAGTCGTTCGGCATGGATTGCGAAGTCCACGGCAACGGAGCTGCCAACCTCGCCGTGGTCGGTGCGATCAGCAACTGTCGCTGGTACGAACGCGGCCTGCTGCATCCTTTTCTCGACTACGATGACGTGCCAGCCTACCTCAACACCCTGGTCGACCCAATGGACAAAGACGGCTTCGTGCACCTTAGCGAGAAACCGGGTCTGGGCGAAGACATCAACTTCAGCTACATCGAGACCCACACCGAACAGCGCTACTGACAGGTGGCGTGACGAGGGGTCTCAAGGCCCCCTCGCTAAAGCGTTTCGACAAACAAGCGTCTGAATAACTATAAAAAAGGACCGCACTCATGAAGCTCTGGCCCAAGCACCTGCCCTGGCTGCTTTGCGTCGCCATGACGGCGACACTCATGCACACCCCGCCCGCCCTGGCTCGGGGCGAAACACCGGTGGATCAACTGGTGGTCGGCATGAGCATGATCAACCTGCTGTCACTTGACCCGGCCGGTGCGACCGGCCTTGAAGTGGCCGAGGTCAATTCCAACGTCTACGACATGCTGCTGGAGCAGGACGCGGCCAAACCCGACCAGTTGATTCCCGCACTGGCCGAGCGTTGGGAAATCAGTCCCGACCGCATGCGCCTGACTTTTCACCTGCGCCCTGGCGTGATGTTTCACTCCGGCAACCCGTTGACCGCTCAGGATGTCGCCTGGTCGCTGCAACGCGTGGTAATCCTGAACAAGGCGCTGGCTTCGACCTGGAAAGCTTACGGCTACACCGCCAGCAACGTAGGTGAACTGATGCGCGCCGAAGGCCCGTCGACGTTCGTGCTCGATCTGCCCAAAGCCACCGACCCGATGCTGGTGCTCAACACCCTGGCGACCTCGCCAAGCGCCTTCATCATTGATCGTCTCACCGCCCTGCAACACGCCAAAGGCGATGACCTCGGCGCAGGCTGGCTGACCACCAACACCGCAGGTTCCGGCGCGTTCAAGCTCGACATCTGGCGCGCCAACGACGTGATTCTGATGAGCCGCTTCGAGCCGTACTGGCGCGGTCCGGCCAAGATGCGCCGGGTGATCATGCGCAACATGACCGAGTCCCAGGCCCTGCGCCTGATGGTCGAGCGAGGTGATCTGGACGTGGCTCGCGGCATGGCCGCCACCGACATCAAGGCCCTGACCCGCTCGGACGAGGTCGATGTGCAGACCATCCCGCGTGGCACGATTTACTACATCGCACTGAGCATGGAACAGCCGCTGTTCAAAGACATCCGCGTACGCCAGGCGATTCGCTCGCTGATCGACTATCAAGGCATCAATAACGTGGTCATGCCGCATTACGGCGTGATCAACCAGCGCCCGTTGCAATTGGGCCTGCCTGCACGCCTCGACGATCCGGGCTACACGCTGAACGTTGCGAACGCCAAACGCCTGCTGGCCGAGGCCGGGTATCCGGACGGCTTCAAGATCACTATCCGCTCGCTGACCGACTCGCCGTTCATCAACATCGCCACCAGTCTGCAATCGACCCTCGCTCAGGCCGGCATTCACGCCAACATCATCACGGGCACCGGCAACCAGATCTACGGTGCGATGCGCGACCGGCGCTTCGACATTCTGGTCGGTCGCGGTGGCGGCGGTGCCGAACGTCATCCTCACTCCAGCCTGCGCGCACTGATCTACAACCCCGACAACCGCGAAGAAGCCAAGCTGAGCAACTTTCAGGGCTGGCGCACCTCGTTCTACGACGCCGAGATCAATCAATTGATCGAGCAGGCCGAGCGTGAACGCGATGCCAGGCAACAGCTGGCGGATTACCAGCGCATTCAGACCCTCTACGACCAGAAAGCCGGGCCGATCATGCCGGTGTCGCAGATGACCGACGAGGTGGTGATTCACGCCGATGTGCGCGAATACCTGGGGCACAGCGCCGCCACTACGCGACTGCGTGACGTCTACAAGCAACGCTGAACACACGCGTTCAATCGCTCAAGCCAAGGCAGGAATACACCATGTCGAGTGCATCGATTTCATTTTGGAGCAGTCGGGTCGCCCACGGCACCCGTCGCAGCGGATCAGTGGCGGCGACCCTGTTCGGCTTGCTGTTGCTCACTTTCTTCATTGGCCGGGTGATGCCGCTGGACCCGGTACTGGCCATCGTCGGACCGGACGCAGACGCTGCCGCCTACGCTCAGGCTTATCAGGAACTGGGACTGGATAAACCACTGATCACCCAGTTCGGCATGTACCTCAAGGACCTGCTGCACGGCGATCTGGGCAAGGCACTGCTGACCGGCCACCCGGTGATCGACGACATCGTGCGGGTGTTCCCGGCCACGCTGGAGCTGGCCACCCTGGCCATCCTGTTCGGCGTGCTGATCGGCCTGCCGCTGGGCGTGTACGCCGCGACCCATCAGGGCCGCGCCGGGGACCACGTCGCTCGGGTCATCACCCTGTTCGGTTACTCAACGCCGATCTTCTGGTTGGGCATGATGGCGTTTCTGGTGTTCTACGCCTGGCTGGGCTGGGCAGGCGGCGTGGGACGCATCGGCCTGGCCTACGACGGTCTGATCGAAACCCGCACCGGCCTGTTACTGATCGACACCGCACTGTCCGGCGACTGGGAGGCGTTTCGCAGTGCGCTGCGCCACATCCTGCTGCCCGCAGTGATCCTGAGCTTCAACTCCGTGGCCTATATCAGCCGCATGACCCGCAGCTTTATGCTCGAACAGCTGTCGCAGGAATACATCATCACCGCTCGGGTAAAGGGCCTGTCGCAACGGCGCATCGTTTGGGGCCACGCGTTTCGCAACATTCGCGTGCAGTTGCTGACCATCGTCGCCCTCGCCTACGGCGGCCTGCTGGAAGGTGCGGTGCTGATCGAAACCGTCTTCGCCTGGCCCGGCTTCGGCCAGTACCTGACCAGCAGCCTCCTGCTGGGCGACATGAATGCGGTGATGGCCTGCGTGCTGTTGATCGGGCTGATCTTCGTGGTCCTGAACCAGATCAGTGACGCCCTCTACAAAGTCTTCGACCCGAGAACCCGCTGATGACGACTTCCATGACAAGCAGCGCCAAATCGACGTTCCAGGCCCCGACTTCAAGCCTTGCGGCCTTCGCCAATAGCAGCGCCAAGCTGATGCGCTTCCTGCTGCGTAATCCGATGACCCTGGCGGGACTGATCGTGATCAGCACGCTGATGATCGTCGCCCTGTTCGCCCCCTGGATCGCGACCCACGATCCGCTCGCTCAGGACCTGTCCGCTGCGTTGCGCAGCCCTGGTGCGCAAAACTGGTTCGGCACCGACGAGTACGGCCGTGATGTGTTCAGCCGTCTGGTGTACGGCTCGCGCATCACGCTCTACATCGTGATGCTGGTAACGGTAATCGTCGGCCCCATCGGCCTGCTGATCGGCACGGTGTCGGGCTACTTCGGTGGCTGGGTCGACAGCCTGTTCATGCGCATCACCGACATCTTTATCTCGTTCCCGAGCCTGGTGCTGGCACTGGCCTTCATCGCCGCACTGGGCCCAGGGCTTGAGCATGCAGTGATCGCCATCGCCCTCACCGCCTGGCCACCCATCGCCCGTCTGGCGCGGGCCGAAACCCTGTCGCTGCGCAACGCCGATTTCGTCGTCGCCGTGAAGCTGCAAGGCGCCTCGTCGGCAAGGGTCATCGGCCGCCACATCATCCCGATGTGCCTGTCTTCGGTAATCATTCGCCTGACCATGAACATGGCCAGCATCATCCTCACGGCCGCCGCACTGGGCTTCCTGGGCCTGGGTGCGCAGGCACCGCTGCCGGAATGGGGCGCGATGATCTCCAGCGGTCGCCGCTACATGCTGGAAAGCTGGTGGCTGGTGGCAGCACCCGGCGCCACGATCATGCTGGTCAGCCTGGCGTTCAACCTGCTGGGTGACGGCCTGCGCGATGTACTCGATCCACGCAGCGAATGACAATAACAAGGACGATCACCATGTCTCAGATAAAGCTTGCGGTAGAAGATTTGCGGGTCGAGTTCCATAACGCTGGCAAGACCACGGCGGCGGTTCGCGACGTATCGTTCACCTTGGGCCGCGAAAAGCTGGCGATTGTCGGCGAGTCCGGCTCGGGCAAGTCGACCGTCGGGCGCAGCCTGTTGCGCCTGCACCCGGCCAGCGCGCGGATCACTGCAAAAACCCTGCGTTTCGGCGACATCAATTTGCTCGATTGCAGTGAAAAACAGATCCAGGGCATTCGCGGGCGTCGCATGTCGATGATCATGCAGGACCCGAAATACTCGCTCAATCCGGTGATCAAAGTCGGCGAGCAGATCGCCGAGGCTTATCTGGCACATCACAGGGTATCGCGCAAGGAAGCCCGCGAACGCACGCTGGACATGCTCGCCAAGGTGCATATCCGCGAACCCGCCCGGGTCTACGAGCTGTACCCGCACGAGGTGTCGGGCGGCATGGGCCAGCGCATCATGATCGCCATGATGGTGATCACCGATCCGCAGGTGATCATCGCCGACGAGCCAACGTCCGCGCTGGACGTATCGGTGCGACGCCAGGTCCTCAATGTGCTCGAAGAGCTGGTCAGCGAGCGGGATCTGGGGCTGATCTTTATCAGCCATGACTTGAACATGGTGCGGCATTTCTGTGATCGCGTGCTGGTGATGTACGCCGGACGCGTCGTGGAATCGCTCAAGGCCGACGAACTGGATCAGGCCTGTCACCCCTATACCCAAGGCCTGCTGGCGGCACTGCCCAGCCTTGACCGCCCACGCGCCAGCCTGCCGGTATTGCAGCGCGATCCCCTCTGGCTCACTCACTGAGAACGCTCCCATGGCAATGATTGAAGTCAATTCACTGAACCTGAGCTTCGGCACAGGCGCTGCGTTGAATCAGGTGCTGCGCGACGTCAACCTGCAGGTCGAGCAGGGCCAGTCGTTCGGGCTGGTCGGCGAGTCGGGGTCCGGCAAGACCACTGTCCTGCGTTGTCTGGCCGGGCAATATCATCACTGGACCGGCGCGTTGAGCATCGCGGGCCAGAAGGTCGGTCGCAAGCTCGATGCCAGCCATTACCGCACCGTGCAGATGGTCTTTCAGGACCCCTACGCATCGTTACACCCGCGTCACACCATTGACGCGGCCCTCAAGGAACCGCTGAGCATCCACAAGATCGACCAGCGTGACCGACGCGTCTGCGACGTGTTGAACCGCGTCGGCCTCAACGAGAGTTTCCGCTTCCGCTACCCGCATCAGTTGTCCGGCGGCCAGCGTCAGCGCGTTGCGATTGCCAGAGCGCTGATTCTGGAGCCGCGCGTGTTGCTGCTGGACGAACCGACCTCGGCGCTTGACGTCTCGGTTCAGGCTGAAATCCTCAATCTGCTGGCGGACCTTCGTCAGCAGCAGGGCCTGACCTACCTGATGGTGACCCACGACCTGGGCGTAGTCGCGCACCTGTGCGACCGGGTCGCGGTCATGCAACAAGGTCAGGTTGTGGAAACCTTGGAAAGTAGCCAGTTGAGCAACGATCAGGCGCAGCACGACTACTCCCGACTGCTGATCCAGGCCAGTCGCGACATGGACGTGCGCCCGAGCGGCTGACCGCTGAAGGTCCTGCTCACAACCAAACCCAGCTGACAGCGTGATCCCTGGCCGAAACGGCCATCGGATCCGGCTGCGTGCGATTTGCCTCAAACACCTTTTTTCTCACACGAACAAGAATAAAAAAATGAAAAAATCAATCGTATTGCTTTCCCTGACCGCCCTGTTTCCAAGCGCATGGACCCATGCCGACAGCGCGTATATCAACTATCGGCATCAATACGCGGAAAGCACGCGGATGCACGCCGACCGGGTGAAGTTCGGCACGCGGCTGGACAGCGGCTGGGGGTTTGAAGGCGAACTGAAATACAAGACAGCGGGTGACCGGCAGGACGTCGCGTTCGACAACACCGTGGGCAACGGGCACGAACTGACGGTCAGTTACCAACACAAGCTCAATGACAAATGGCTGCTGACGCCCTCCTTCGCGCTGGAAAGCATCGAAAAATCCACCGCCTACAAAATGGGCCTCAAGCTCGGTTACAAAGTTTCCGATCAACTGACGATTTCCGGTCGCTACCGCTACGACTCGATCAAGCTGGATCGCGACAGGGTCGACCGGGACATGCCCGACAATCAGATGAACGACCAGTCGGTCAACCGCTACGACGTCTGGGTCAACTACGCCACCAAAGGTCCTTGGTCATACGAGTATCAGTTCACCTATTTCGACGCCGACTACATCCGCTACGACAACGACAAGACCGACTATGAACAGAACGCGGCCTTCAAGTACAAATGGGACAAGAACTGGGTGCCGTTTTTTGAAGTGGGCGACATCAAGGTCAACGCCGAGGATGACAAACGCCAACTGAGGTTGCGGGTGGGTGTGCAGTACAACTTTCTTTGAGGGTTGGCCTGGCACTGCCCTAGATTGCCGGGACGCGGAGCGTCCCAAGAGGCATTCCCACGCTGGAGCGTGAGGAACGATCAGGGTGGGGCTGACAAAGCTGATTGTGCCGATGCTCCGCGTCGGCATGCGTCCCTTCGATGTCAGTCGCTGTACAAGGCCTGTGTCCTGCGCAGGCGCATGCGGCTGCCGTTGAGGTGCAGGTACATCGCAGCACGGGCGGCGTCGACGTTGCCTTCGGCGATGGCGTTGTAGATCTGCCGGTGCTCGGCGTTGATGCCAGCCAGATACGCACTTCGGTCGCTCTGCCCGGTGTAGGCCGAGTTCATCCGGGTGCGGGGAATCAGCTTGGTCCCCAGGTGCTTCATGATGTCGATCAGGTAGGCATTGCCCGACGCCTTGGCGATCTTGAGGTGAAATTGAAAATCGGCGTTGATGGTGGTCCCGGATTTCTGCGGACCTTCCAGCAACGCATCGAAGGCACGCTTGAGCTCCAGGAGCGCTTCGGGACTGCGCCGCTCTGCAGCCAGTCCTGCCGCCTCTACCTCAAGGCTCAGACGAAACTCCAGCAAGTTCAAGACATCCGCCACCGTGGCAATGGTGGCAGGCCCGACGGAAAACCCTTCCGGCGGCGGCATATCGAGTACAAAGGTTCCGACACCATGACGCGTTTCAACCAGCCCCGCCGCCTGCATCCTCGACAACGCATCACGCACCACCGTGCGGCTGACGCCCTCGGCCTCCATGATGTGCAACTCCGAAGGCAGCTTTTCACCGCGCTGAAGCACACCGTCACGCATGCGCTGGGCAAAGCGGTCAACCAGGGTTTCAGCCAGGCGGCGATGATTCTTTTGCGAGGAAAGCGCGTTGTCCGACATTGCAGCCTCATTTTTATCGAATACCCGAGTATAGGCTGCGATCCCCGCACAAAACACGCCCTGAGTGCGGTTATACTCAGCGCCCCGACACGGACCTGATCATCCCGCTATGGAACCTACCGCACCTCCGAAAGGCCGCCGTTCCAGCCTGACCCAGCAACTGGTTGCCGAATTCGCCCGCAGAATTCGCGAAGGCGAGATCCAGAGCGGTGAAAAGCTGCCCACCGAGCAGGTGATCATTCGTGAAACCGGGGTCAGCCGCACCGTCGTCCGCGAGGCCATGTCTCGCCTGCAAGCCGAAGGGCTGGTCGAAACCCGGCACGGGATCGGCACTTTCGTGGTCGATGCTTACGCCTCTAATGCGGCCCAGCCGGATGGGCCGTCAATCGGCACGCCCGGCGATGCCGTGGCGATCATCGAATTGCGTCTGAGCCTTGAGCCTGAAGCCGCAGCGCTGGCTGCGCAGCGCCGTACCCCGGAGCAACTGGATGCAATTCGTCAGGCGCTCGACGCCCTGCACCGCTGCGTACGCACCGGTCGCGACACCCTGCAAGCCGATTATGAGTTCCATCGGTGCATTTCCCTCTGCACGGCCAACAGCTTCTTCACCGATGTCATGAACCAGTTGGGCAGTAGCATTCTGCCGCGCTCACGCAGTGGGTTTGGCAATATCGTGTCGATGCAGGTCGAAGATGATCCGGACGCCCAGCAGCGCGAGCAGGAGCAGATCTTCGATGCCATCGCCCATCAGGATCGTGACGCAGCGCGGGCGGCGATGCGACTGCACCTTATCAACAGCCTGCAACGCCTGCGCGCAAAGCCATAGCAGGTCCCTGCCTTATCGTTTACCATGCCGCCCCGTCGGTTTCCGAGAGGAACTAACAGGGAATTCGCACGCTTCGGCTCATGAAGCAAAAACGAAACTGCCCCCGCAACTGTAGGCATCGAGCCTGCTCCACGACTGCCACTGGGTGATACCCGGGAAGGCCGGAGCCAGGCGATGACGTGCCAGTCAGGAGACCTGCCGACCTGAAACCATCACTAACCGGCGGGGTGTCCGGGAAGGACATCTGCGCGCAAGGCCTTATTGCGTCGCGCTCCGCCGCCGTTGGTGAGCCTGGATGTATTTTCCTGTTGTGCTTGCGCCCTGACACACGTTTGAACCGAGGTCGCATCTCATGACATTGCCCCGCCTTGCACTTGCTTCACTCCTTGTCGGTTTCTGCATGTCCGGTGTGGCATTCGCCGCGCCGACCCAATACCCGTTGACCCTCGAAAACTGTGGCTACTCGCTGACCTTCGCCCACGCGCCGGGCAAGGCCGTGACCATCGGCCAGTCGGGCACCGAAATGCTCTATGAGCTGGGCCTGGGCGACAGACTGGTCGGCACCTCGCTGTGGTTCAACGACGTGCTGCCGCGCTTCAAGGAACAGAACGACAAGGTCGAGCGCCTGGCCAGCAACGAACCCAGCTTTGAGGCAGTGATCGGCAAACGCCCTGAACTGGTTGCCGTGCAACTGGAATGGATGGTCGGCAAACAAGGCGCAGTCGGCACCCGTGAGCAGTTCCACGACCTGAAAATTCCGACCTACCTGATGCCGTCCGACTGTGAAGGCAAGGACAATCTGGTCGGCGCCGATGGCACGCGCCTTGAGGCGTTCCGCATCGAGACCATCTACAAGAGCATCGAGCAACTGGCGCAGATCTTTGACGTGCAGGATCGCGGCGACAAACTGGTTGCCGACCTCAAGGCCCGCCTGAACGCGGCGGTTGCCAACGTCAGGCAGAACCACGACAAAGACGTGTCGGCAGTGTTCTGGTTCTCCAGTTCAGACCTTGCGGCCGATCCGTTCGTCGCGGGCCGCAAGGGCATACCGGACTTCATGCTCAATAACCTGGGGATGCGCAACATCGTCCAGTCCGATGAAGAATGGCCCACGGTTGGCTGGGAAACCATCGCCAAGGCCAACCCGAGCATTTTGGTGATCGCCCGCATGGACCGCCGCCGCTTCCCGGCCGACGATTACCGCAAGAAAATCGAATTCCTCAAGTCTGATCCGGTGACCCGCAACATGGACGCGGTGAAGCACGACCGTATTGTGATCATTGATGCCGAAGGCATGCAGGCCAGCTTGCGCCTTTTCACCGGCATCGAAGAGCTGTCCGCCGCCGCCAACCGTTTCAACGCCACGCCATGAGATTGCCCGTCGCGCTCGGCCATGTGATCTGGGTATCAGCGGTGCTGGTGCTGGCGATCATCGTCGGCGCTGCCATTGGCGAAACCTCGATCAGCCTGCAGGTGGTGTTTCAGGTGCTCGCCAACAAAGTGTGGGCGGCAGGCTACGCGCTTGATCCTATCGATGAGGGCATCGTCTGGAATTACCGGCTGACCCGCGCCATCGTCGCCGCTGCCTGCGGTTCAGGCCTGGCGATCTGCGGCGTGGTGCTGCAATCGCTGTTGCGCAACCCGTTGGCCGATCCCTACCTGCTGGGCATTTCCGCCGGTGCTTCGACCGGCGCGGTCATGGTGGCGATACTGGGTTTCGGTGCCGGCGTCATTTCCATGTCCGCCGGCGCGTTCGTCGGCGCGCTGGTGGCGTTCTCTCTGGTCGCCCTGCTCGCCCATTCATCGCGGGGAAACACCGCAGCCGGGCAGATCATCCTGGCCGGAATCGCCGGCTCGCAACTGTTCAACGCCCTCACCTCGTTCCTGATCACCAAGTCGGCCAGCTCCGAACAGGCACGCGGCATCATGTTCTGGTTGCTGGGCAATCTGAGCGGGGTACGCTGGCCCTCGGTGTGGCTGGCGGTCCCGGCGGCACTGTTCGGTTTGCTGGTGTGCCTCTGGCATCGGCGCGCGCTGGATGCGTTCACCTTTGGCAGCGACTCGGCCGCCTCCCTCGGCATCGCCGTTAGGCGGGTGCAGATCGTGCTGATCGCCACGGCGGCACTGGTCACGGCGGTGATGGTCTCGATTGTCGGGTCCATCGGTTTTGTCGGCCTGGTCATTCCTCACGCCGTGCGCATGCTCACGGGTGTGCGCCATGCCCGGCTGGTGCCGCTGAGCGCCCTTAGCGGGGCGCTGTTTCTGATTGCCGCCGACATTCTTTCTCGCACCCTGATCAAGGGCCAGGCGCTGCCCATCGGGGTAATCACCGCCCTGATCGGCGCACCGGTATTTGCGCTGATCCTCATTCAGGGGAACAGGACTCGATGAACGCCTGCACGCCGAGCGTCGGTACGTCAGTGCTCCGCTGCACAGGCCTTGGCTATTCGGTTCGCGGCGCGACACTGCTGCAGGATGTGGACCTGAACATCGTCCAAGGCGAAACACTCGGCATCGTGGGGCCGAACGGCTCGGGCAAGTCGACGCTGCTCAAATTGCTGTCCGGTATCCACAAACCCTCACGCGGTCAGGTCGTGCTCGGCGAACGCCCTCTGACGAGCCTGAACCGACGCGACATCGCCCGTGCGCTGGCGGTGGTCGAGCAGCAGGCGGAAACCAGTGACGCGATCACGGTACTGGACGCTGTGGAACTGGGCCGCACGCCCTGGCTGTCGGCACTGGCACCCTGGAGCGACACGGATGACCGGATCGTCCGGCAGGCACTGCTGGATGTGGACATGCTGCCCTTCATCAAACGCGCCTGGCACACGTTGTCGGGCGGCGAGCGGCAACGGGGGCATATTGCCCGGGCGCTGGCACAAAGGCCGGAGATCCTGTTGCTGGACGAGCCGACCAATCATCTGGATATCCAGCACCAGTTGACCATCCTTGGCCTGGTCAAGGCACTGCCGGTGACCACCGTCATCGCCCTGCATGACCTGAATCAGGCGTTGGACTGCGACCGGGTGGCGGTCATGGAAAAAGGCCGCATGGTTGCCTTGGGCGCACCGGCCGATGTGCTGACGCCCGAGCGTCTGCTGGACACTTTCGGCGTCATCGCCCGCTGGCTGACCGACCCGTTCGACGGCTCTCGCATTCTGCGTCTGCGCTCACGCTGACACACGCCCCTCGCCCACCGACAGTCAGTAATTGGCGCCCTGGCGATCACTGCAGGTGCGCTGCGCGGCCCAGCGCACTACAATGCGCGCTTTGCCCGCCGCCGGATGCCGCAGCCATGTCCCTACCCAAACACCACCTGGAATTGCTCAGCCCCGCACGGGACACGAGCATCGCCCGTGAAGCCATCCTGCATGGGGCCGACGCGGTGTACATTGGCGGGCCAAGCTTCGGCGCACGACACAACGCCTGTAACGAAGTCAGCGATATCGCCGAACTGGTGAAGTTCGCCCATCGCTACCATGCGCGCATCTTCACCACAATCAACACCATCCTGCATGACGATGAGCTGGAGCCGGCCCGCAAGCTGATCCACCAGCTCTACGACGCGGGCGTGGACGCGCTGATCGTGCAGGACCTGGGCGTCCTGGACATGGACATTCCACCCATCGAACTGCATGCCAGTACCCAGACCGACATCCGCACGCTGGGCCGGGCAAAGTTTCTCGATCAGGCCGGTTTCTCGCAGTTGGTGCTGGCACGTGAGCTGAACCTGCAGGAAATCCGCGAGATTGCCGACGAAACCGACGCGGCCATCGAGTTCTTCATCCACGGCGCGCTGTGCGTGGCGTTCTCCGGACAGTGCAACATTTCCCATGCGCAGAACGGCCGCAGCGCCAACCGGGGCGACTGCTCTCAGGCCTGTCGCCTGCCCTACACCCTCAAGGACGATCAGGGCCGCGTCGTGGCCTTCGAAAAACACCTGCTGTCGATGAAAGACAACAACCAGAGCGCCAACCTGCGTGCGCTGGTTGAAGCGGGTGTGCGCTCGTTCAAGATCGAGGGCCGTTACAAGGATGCGGGCTACGTCAAGAACATCACTGCGTACTACCGCCAGCGTCTGGACGACATTCTGGAAGACCGCCCGGATCTGGCGCGCGCCTCCAGCGGACGTACTGCGCACTTCTTCGTGCCGGACCCGGAAAAGACCTTTAACCGTGGCAGCACCGATTACTTCGTCAGCGACCGCAAGATCGACATCGGTGCATTCGACACGCCGACCTTCACCGGCCTGTCGGTAGGCAGCGTCGAGAAGCTGGGCAAGCGCGACCTGATTGCCGTCACTCACGAGCCGCTGTCCAATGGTGACGGCCTGAACGTGCTGATCAAACGTGAAGTGGTGGGTTTCCGCGCCAACGTCGCCGAACTCAAAGGCGAATTCGAGGAAGACGGCGAGAAGCGCTGGCGCTATCGCGTCGAGCCCAACGAAATGCCGGCCGCCCTCTCCCGCCTTCGTCCGAATCACCCGTTGAACCGCAACCTGGACCATAACTGGCAGCAAGCCCTGTTGAAGACTTCGGCCGAACGCCGGATCGGTATTCAATGGCAGGTCGAATTGCATGAAGAGCGCCTGAACCTGACCGCAACCAGTGAAGAAGGCGTCAGTGTCACGACTCATCTGGATGGCCCGTTTGGCGCCGCGAACAAGCCGGAACAGGCGTTGGATCAGTTGCGCGATCTGCTCTCCCAACTGGGCACCACGATGTATCACGCTCAGGACATCAAGCTGGACGCCCCGCAGGCTTTCTTCGTGCCCAACTCCCAGCTCAAGACCCTGCGCCGTGACACCATCGAAGCGCTGACCGAAGCGCGCCTCAAAGCACATCCGCAGGGCGGTCGCAAGGCTGAAACCACCCCTCCACCGGTTTACCCAGAGTCGCACCTGTCATTCCTGGCCAACGTCTACAACCAGAAGGCACGTGACTTCTATCATCGTCACGGCGTGCAACTGATCGATGCGGCCTACGAAGCACACGAAGAAACCGGCGAAGTGCCGGTCATGATCACCAAGCACTGCCTGCGTTTCTCGTTCAACCTGTGCCCGAAACAGGCAAAGGGCGTGACCGGCGTGCGCACTAAGGTGGCACCGATGCAACTGATTCAGGGCGACGAAGTGCTGACCCTGAAGTTCGACTGCAAGCCGTGTGAAATGCATGTGGTGGGCAAGATGAAAGGCCACATTCTGGACCTGCCCCTGCCGGGCAGTGCGGCGGCCAAAGCAGTCGTGGGGCACATCACGCCGGAAGACCTGATGAAAACCGCCCGTCAACGCGCGCCACGCTGACGCTTCATGAAGCACCTCGTTTGCTGACGAAGCACCGTTTGTCATGAGCGGCTTTTCGGTGACGACATCGAATCAGCCACCGAACAGTCGCCTTGATAGATGTATCACCGGCAAGCCGCTTTTTTTCGCGGACACGTCTGCTCCCACAGGCCGGAGCTTGCCGCGCGAGAGCGCTGCGTCGAAATCGTAGTGGGGCCTCCCTCAGTGAGGCCCATTAAAGCGTGCAGCGTGTTGCGCCCAGAACCCCCCCTCACGCCACCTTGAAACGGCCGACCAGTTGCTGCTGATGCTCGGCCAACCGCGCCAGCTCCAGACTGGTCATCGCCGTCTGCTCGGCACCGGCACTGACCTGAATTACCAGGTCATTGATGTGGGTGACGTTGCGACTGATGTCCTCCGCCACCGAAGTCTGCTCTTCTGCGGCGGTTGCGATCTGGATATTGCGGTCGTTGATGTTAGCAACCCCTTCCGCTATGTCTGAAAGCAGCGTGCCAGCACGTACGATATTACGTGCGCCAGCCTTGGCCTTGTCGAGGGTCAGCTGCATGGAAACCGTGGCACGGTCCGAGCCGGACTGTAGAGTGCTGATCATCTGCTGGATATTGCCAGTGGACTCCTGAGTCTTCTGCGCCAGTGTGCGCACCTCGGAGGCCACCACCGCAAACCCCCGACCATGATCACCTGCCCTGGCCGCTTCGATGGCCGCGTTCAGGGCCAGCAAGTTGGTCTGCTCGGCGATACCGCGAATGACTTCCAGGACCGAGGAAATCGCATCGCTTTCATGCTTGAGTTCGGCAATGATCCCGGAGGTCTGCTCGGCCTGACCGGAAAGCTGTTGAATCAACTCGATGGTGTTGTCGATTTCAGTCCGCCCCTCGCGAGTGCTCTGGTTTACCTGCTGGGAGGCCAGCGAAGCATCTGTGGTGCTGCGGGCAACGTCTTTGACGGTCGCGCTCATCTCGTTGATAGCCGTCGCCACCTGCTCGGTGCCCTGACGCTGCTGCTCGACGCTCTTGCTGGTCTGCAGGGTCACTGCCGAACATTGCTCCGCGGCCGTCGCCACCTGCGCTGTGGCGTTGCCGATCTCTTCCACGATGCCCCTGATTTCGCTGCTCATGGCATTGAGGTTCTTCACGATCTGCCCGAACTCGTCACGACCCTCATAATCGGCGCGAGCGGTCAGGTCGCGGCGCGACAGGGACAACAGGGTCCGATTGACCTCGCCCACAGCAAAGTTGATGTTGCGCACGATCATCCAGACCAGCGCGAAAACAATCAGCAAAGAAGCCACAGTCGACCCCAGGGTCAACCATAGATTGCTGCTGGCGGCATCACGTGCCTGTGCTGCCAGATAAGCAACGTTACCACTGAGCTCGCTTTCCACTTCGCCCATCAGGTCGATACGGCGAGTGGCGACCTCAAACCAGGCCTCAGGCTTCACGCCCAGCGCATCGCCGATCGGTCGTTCGACCGCCAGCCTCTGCAGCCTGCCGACTTCCAACGCCGAAGCGTCCTGCATCTTGCTGTCGAGCAATTGCAGGAAGCGTTCGGAAGCCTTGCGGCGAAACCCGTCCGAATACGCCAAGAACTCGCCCAGGTTACGACTGAACCTTGATAACAGTGCCGCATCGAAACGGTCCTGGGTGAATGCGATGCCCAGAATGAAGCGCTCCCGTCCGGCGCGCTCTTTCATCTCGATAAACTGATTGAGTGCCGACAGTGCGTGAACCAGCGCAGCGTCATCGACGCTGGCTTCCAGTGAGTGCGTGTAACCGACCAGCGCCTGAATCATGTCGGTATAACGCGCACCGGACTCGGTGCTGGTGATCGTCAACTGATCGACCTGATCGCGTGTGGCCTTCAAACGCTCCAGCGCGGTCAGCACCTTTTCGACCTGAGGATTGCCCGTCACGGGGATCGCACGCACTGCCGTGGCTGACTGATCACTGTCCTGGCGCATGACGGCAAGCCGGTCACGCATCGACCTGCCCTGGCTACCCAGAAACACGCCACTCGCGCCGCGCTCGCGTTGCAGATCGGTAATGAGCCGACTCAGCGTCTGTGCATCCGTGCTGGCTGACACCGCCCGGTTCATCTGCGTCAGCGTTTTGTAACTGTCGTACACATTCACCGACGCAAGCGTCAAAAAACCCAGCAGCGGGAACAGCAATATCATCAGCAGTTTGATTCGCAGCGGAGCATTTCTGAGCATAATCCTTCAAGCCTCGTTCATGGCCGTCACGCATTTGCGTAACCGTGTCGCCTGCGTCAGGCCAATAGGCGAATCCACAAGATTCCATTTGGCCATCACCCGCTCGACTCATCATGCACGTTCCTTGCCCGCACCACGCATACGGATGGTTATTCCCGACGAATGCACTCCATATGCGTGGTGCTCCACACTGGATCGGTTTCAATGTCGGTCACTGCAAAACCCTGCTTTTCCCAAAAACGAATCGCGCCGGGCAGAAATGGATGGGTGTGCAGGTAAAGCACCTCTATCCCACTGGTGTCGGCGTGCGCCCAAAGCGCTTCACACAGGCGACTGGCCAGACCGTCGCCGCGAAAATCGGGCATTACATAAAGGCGCACGATTTCAACGGTGTCGCGACCGGTGTAGTCCAGTTGTGGGAAGCGATGATCGAACGGCAGATAGCCGACGGCAGCGATGATTTCCCCATCATGACGGGCAGTGAGGAACTTGCCTCTGTTGCCATTCAGGTACACCTGTTCAAATGCAGCGAGATCGGCGGGGAGCACTGAAGCGTCGAGCATGGGGAAAATCTCGGCCCGGGCATGCATGGCAAACTCGATGGTTTCTGGGATTTCGGCGCGGGTGACTTCCTGGATAGTGAGGCTCATGGCAACGGACCTTAGAAATGAAAGCGCAGGGTAATACAAAAGCTGCGCCAGCTTCATAGAGGTAATGATTGTGCCCATCGCTCCGCGTGGGCATACATCCCGTGACGCTCCGCGTTACAAAGGGCAACTCGGACTCAGTAAGCCGAGCGCCTGGACGCTCCACGTCCGCCATCCATCCTCCTCCATGCACACCTTTACAGCGCAATCCGTCCGCTGCGCACCATTGCAATGCAGCCTGCCCGACCACACTGACACACGCTCCCGAGCCCTGATGCCGCGCCAAACGCCCGGAAACAAGAGGCGCGCGGTCACTCAGCAGTGATCGACACCAAGCTGGCACAACCCCTGCATTAGCCTCTACAACCCCACCTTCAATGTGGTCGGGCTGCCCCGGTCGATCGACGCAGATCGCCAGTCTCAGAGAGACCACGGGGTACTCAGGTGCATCCGGCAACGAGGCTCGATCCGCACCCTGGAACACCCATAAGAGAACAGGCAAAGGCGCCTGGAACCGAAAGGTTCCGGGCGCTTTTTTTTGCTTAAAAAACCTGATTGGCCTCGGCCGGGACTCGCTATGAACACCACAGTCTTCTCCCACAACGATGTAAAAACCCTGATCGTCGTCGGTAATGGCATGGTCGGTCACCACTGCGTCGAGCAATTGATCGCAGGCGGCGCGCTTGAGCGATATCGTATTCATGTATTCGGTGAAGAGGCCCAGCGTGCCTACGACCGTGTCCACCTGTCCGAATACTTCACCGGCCGCGACGCCGAGTCGCTGGCCATGAGCGAAATGGCGCTTTACCAACAGGCAGGACTGACCCTGCACCTGGGCGTGCCGGTGCTGGAAATCGACCGTGACCGCCACGAGATCATCACCGCTGAAGGTTGCTTCAGCTACGACAAGCTGGTTCTGGCGACAGGGTCCTACCCTTTCGTGCCGCCCATCGAGGGCGCGCAGGGCAACTCGAAGCTGGTCTATCGCACGCTGGAAGACCTGGACAATATTCGTTACGCGGCCTCCAAAGCCCGTCGCGGCGTGGTGGTCGGTGGAGGTCTGTTGGGTCTGGAAGCGGCCAACGCGCTGAAATCACTGGGCCTTGAAGCCCACGTGGTGGAGTTCGCGCCACGCCTGATGCCGGTCCAGCTGGATGAGCTTGGCGGCGCGGCCTTGAAGGCCCGGATCGAAGCGCTTGGCGTGGGTGTACACCTGTCACGCGCCACGCAGTCGATCAGTGACGGCAAGCAGTTCCGCTACCGCATGAACTTCGCCAATGACGAATTCCTCGAAACCGACCTGATCGTGTTCTCCGCCGGCATTCGCCCTCAGGATGCCTTGGCCCGTCAATGCGAACTCGAATTGGGACCACGCGGCGGCATCGCCATCGATGAACACTGCCGCACCAGCGATCAGGACATCTATGCCATCGGCGAGTGCGCAGCCTGGAACGGCAGCGTGTTCGGCCTGGTTGCGCCAGGCTATCAGATGGCGCGGGGCGTGGCGGCGCAGTTGTGCGACAAGGACACCGAACCGTTCTTCGGCGCCGACATGTCTACCAAGCTCAAATTGCTCGGTGTGGACGTTGGCTCCATTGGCGATGCCCACGGCGCGCTGGCCGGCGCGGTCAGCTATCGGTTCATCGACGAAGCCACCGCCAGCTACCGCCGGCTGGTGGTGTCGGCCGACGGCAAGCAGGTGCTGGGGGCGGTGCTGGTGGGCGACAACAGTTATTACGACACGCTGCTGCAATACGCGCAGAACGGCATTACCCTGCCGGCCGATCCGTCGAGCCTGATCCTGCCCCACAGCGAAGGCGCGCCCACGTTGGGGGCCGACGCCCTGCCCGCCACAGCGACCATCTGCTCCTGCCATAACGTCAGCAAGGGTTCGATCTGCTCGGCCATCGACAATGGCTGCACCGACCTTGCCGGGATCAAGGCCTGCACCAAGGCGGCGACCGGCTGCGGCGGCTGTACTGCGCTGCTCAAGCAGGTCTTTGAACATGAACTGATTGCCCGCGGCGTCGCCGTCGACAAAAGCCTGTGCGAACACTTCGCCTACACCCGCCAGGAGCTGTATTCGATGGTGCGCGTCGAAGGCATTGAAACCTTCGAAGCGTTGTTCGCCCGCCACGGCAAGGGTGCCCACGGCTGCGATATCTGCAAGCCTGCGGTCGGCTCGATTCTCGCGTCGTGCTGGAACCGGCCGATCACCGAGCCTTCGCTGGTGCCCCTGCAGGACACCAACGACACGTTCATGGCCAACATGCAAAAGAACGGCACCTACTCAGTCGTACCGCGCATTCCCGGCGGCGAAATCACACCCGACGGCCTGATTGCCATTGGCGCGGTGGCCAAGAAATACGACTTGTACACCAAGATTACCGGCGGCCAGCGCATCGACCTGTTCGGCGCGCAACTGCACGAGTTGCCGGACATCTGGAGCGAACTGATCGAAGCAGGTTTCGAAACCGGTCACGCCTACGGCAAATCGACCCGGACCGTGAAGTCCTGCGTCGGCAGCACTTGGTGCCGCTACGGCGTTCAGGACAGCGTCGCGATGGCGCTGCGCATCGAAGATCGTTACAAGGGCCTGCGCTCCCCGCACAAGCTCAAGTTCGCAGTCTCCGGCTGCACCCGTGAATGCGCGGAGGCACAGAGCAAGGACGTGGGCGTGATCGCCACCGAAAACGGCTGGAACCTGTACCTGTGCGGCAACGGCGGCATGCGTCCGCGCCATGCCGAACTGTTCGCTACCGACCTGGACGACGAGACGCTGATTCGCTACATCGATCGTTTCCTGATGCTCTACATTCGCACCGCCGACAAACTGCAACGCACGTCCGTGTGGCGCGAATCGCTGGAAGGCGGACTGGATTACCTGAAGGCCGTCATTCTCGACGACAGCCTCGGGCTGGCGGCAGAGCTGGAATCGCAGATGCAACTGGTGGTGGATCGTTATGAATGCGAATGGGCCAACGCCCTCAAGGACCCGGAAAAACTCAAGCGCTTCCGCACCTTCGTCAACGACGGCCGTGGCGATCCGGACGTGCATTTCGTCAAGGAACGCGCTCAGCGCCGTCCCGCCAAACCTGAAGAGCTCGCGCTTATTCCATTGTTCAAAGAGGTGGTCTGATGAATTCGTCCGACGTGGCACTTGCGGAAAACACTCACGCGGCGATGCACTTGCACTGGCATGCCCTCTGCGGTCGCCAGGACCTGGTGGCCAACTCAGGCGTGGTGGCGTGGCTCGACGGTACGCAGGTCGCGCTGTTCTATGTGCCTGATGCTGCGGATGGCGAACAGCTTTACGCCATCCATAATCGTGACCCCAAATCCGGGGCCAACGTGATCGGACGCGGGTTGATGGGTCAGATTGCGGGCGATCTGGTGATCGCATCGCCGCTGTACAAACAGCATTTCCGCCTGCATGACGGCTCCTGTCTGGAGTATCCAGAACAACGACTGGACGTCTGGCCGGTGCGGTTGAACGGTGATCGGGTGGAGATTGCGGTCTAGCGCTGTCGCAGGGCAAAAACCGGACTGTGGGAGGGCTTGGTCTGGGCGGCAAGCCGCCTTCCACAGGTGATGCATTCAACCAGACACCCTCGTTTTGGCTCCTTTTGCGCCTTTATCGACTCTGGTGAGCGCTCCGCGCCCCGCCGGTACTGATCAGAGAAATATGACATCCCGAGACATTTATCTGTATATCCATACAGATAAAACTTGCCCATCGCCGCTCCAAAGTTCATCCTTGCAGCCTTCACCACCGGTAATCGAAGACGGTAGTCATGCGGCTGTTCCTTTGCGAAAAACCCTCTCAGGCCAAAGACATCGCGGCAGTGCTCGGCGCAACGCGGCGTGGGGACGGCTGCTGGGTGGGTACCCATGCCACCGTGACCTGGTGCATCGGCCATTTGCTGGAAACCGCACCGCCAGATGCTTACGACGCCCGTTACAAGCGCTGGGTGCTGGAAGACCTGCCTATCGTTCCGCAGCAATGGAAGATGCTGGTCAAGCCCAGAACCGCCAGCCAGTTCAAGGCGGTGAAGCGCCTGCTGGGCGAAGCGAAAGAGCTGGTGATTGCCACGGATGCCGACCGTGAGGGCGAGATGATTGCCCGGGAGCTGGTCGAGCATTGTCGTTATCGCGGGCCGATTCAGCGCCTGTGGTTGTCGGCACTGGACGATGCGTCAATTCGCAAGGCACTGGCCACCCTCAAGCCTGGCGCTGACACGTTCAGCCTTTATCACTCGGCATTGGGTCGCTCACGCGCCGACTGGCTAATCGGCATGAACATGAGTCGCCTGTTCACGCTGCTGGGCCGGCAGTCCGGTTATCAGGGTGTGCTGCCGGTCGGACGCGTGCAGACCCCGACCCTGCGACTGGTGGTGGACCGTGACCGCAGCATCGCCAACTTCGTACCCGTGCCCTACTGGGCCATCGACGTCAGGCTGCTGCATGACCAGCAGGCGTTCATCGCCCAATGGCGGGCACCGTCGGACTCGTGTGATGATCAGGACCGCTGCCTGAATCAGCCACTGGCGCAGCACGCCGCCGAAGACATGCGCAATGCGGGCAGCGCACGGCTGGTCAAGCTGCGCACCGAGCGCATCCGCGAGGCAGCGCCCCTGCCCTTCGACCTTGGCACGCTGCAGGAAATCTGTTCAAAGAAACTGGGGCTCGGCGCTCAGGAAACCCTCGACATCGCCCAGTCTCTCTACGAAACCCACAAAGTCATCACCTACCCGCGCAGCGATTGCGGCTACCTGCCCAACAGCCAGCACAGCGAAGCCGCAGGCATCATCGCGGCTCTGGGCAAAGCCGATCCGGCGCTGGGTGAACTGCTGCCGCATCTCGATGCACAGCGCCGCTCAAGGGCATGGAACGATGCCAAGGTCAGTGCGCACCACGGCATCATCCCCACCGCGGCGGCGCGAGGCATCGAGCGCCTGACCGGAAAACCGAGAGCGGTCTACACGCTGATCAGGGCTCGTTATCTGGCGCAGTTTCTGCCCAATCATGAATATGACCGCACCCAGGCCGACTTCGATTGCGCAGGTCACGCCTTGCGCGCGGTCGGCAAACAGATCGTGGAACCGGGCTGGAAGCGTGCCATGCCAGAAGCTTTGGCCCCGGCAAAAGGTCGCGAAACACCCGCGCCGCAGCCCTTGCCCAAACTGTTCCAGGGCTGCGAATGCGCCATTGCCGATGTCCTCCTCAAGGACCTATGGACCCAACCGCCCAAGCCATTCACCGAAGGCGACTTGATCAAGGCGATGAAAAACGTCGCCAAACTGGTAGAAGACCCGCTGCTCAAGCAGAAACTCAAGGACACTACCGGCATCGGCACCGAGGCGACTCGCGCAGGGATCATCCAGGGCTTGCTAGACCGTGGCTATCTGACCAAACAGGGCAAGGCGCTGTGCGCCACACCGGCGGCCTTCAGCCTGATCGACGCCGTACCGCGCGCCATCGCCGACCCCGGCACCACCGCCATTTGGGAACAGGCGCTGGACATGGTGCAGAGCGGCGAGATGAGCCTTGAAGAATTCGTCACCCGGCAGGCCGCGTGGATGAGCAAACACGTCAGTCGCTGCGTCGGCATGCGCATGTCCATCAGCGGGCCGGCGAGCCCGGCAGGCGTGAAGCCGCCGTGGAAGAAAAAGCGCAAGGCCAGCCCGCGCAAGGCTGCTGGCAGCGACAAGGCAACCGGCACCACTGCGAAAAAACCGCGCCGTGCCGCGAAACCCGCCAGCAAAATGTAGCCCGCCACGCAGGTGTTCGCTGCAAGGAATCAATTCAAAACTGCATAACCAGGTGCCTTCACATGTCAGACCGAGAAATCATCGTCCCTCCCAGCATGGAACTGGTCATGGACCGTGCCGGCTATGCGCCTGCGGTCAGGGTCGGCCATACGCTCTACTGCTCGGGGCAAGTCGGGCGTACGCGGGAAATGGAAGTCATCCTGAATCCTGAGGCACAGTTCATTGCCTGCTGGGAAAACCTGCGCACGGTCCTGGCCGAGGCGGGCTGCACCTTTGACGACATCGTCGACATGACCACCTATCACGTGTCGATGAGCGAGCACATGCCGGTCTTTCGCGATGTGAAGAACCGGTTGTTCCCCCGCGGACAATGCGCCTGGACCTGCATCGGCGTTGCAGAGCTGGCGCACCCCGGCCTGCTGTTAGAGATCAAATGCGTCGCCGTGGTACGCCAATCCTGATCAAAAGGGCTTATTCAAGCGCGTTCTCAACTGCTCCAGCATCGCCGTGTCGGTGCGTTCGAACCGCAGCGGTGTCACGGAAACACCACCGTTCATGACCACATGGGTTTCGCTGCCAGGCGCATCCGCAAGATCGTGACGATGGATGCTCAGCCAGAAGTAGTCGCGTTCGCGCATGTCGGTGCGTGACGTCACTTCCAACGCGTCGATGCGGCCGGCCCCCTGGGTGGTGAACTGCATCGGGCCAGCTTCTGCTGCGGGAACATCCGGGAAATTGATATTCAGGCAACTGCCCTGCTCCCAGCCCAGTCCCCATACATTACGAATCACATCAGGCGCCAATTGCCGCGCCGTGTCCCAGCGAACCGAGTCACGGCGCGTCAGGGCCTGGCTCAGGGCAATCGAAGGCACACCCAGCAGCAAGCCCGCCATCGCCGCGCCGACCGTTCCAGAAAAAACGGTTTCCACGCCCAGATTCGCGCCTTTGTTGATGCCGGAAAGGATCAATTGCGGCGGCTCGCCCATCAATTGCTGCAAGGCCATCGCCACGCAATCGGCAGGAGTGCCCGACACTGAAAACGTGCGCGCACCCCGCTCGGTAACACGCAGGGGATGGTGAATACTTAACGCGTGGGAGATGCCGCTCTGGTCTTGATCAGGGGCTACGATCCAGACTTCATCCGCCAGTTCGCGTGCCACTTCTGCAAGTACCAGCAAGCCCGGGGCGTCAAAGCCGTCGTCGTTGGTGATCAGGATTCGGGATAATTTCTGAAAAGACATGACTGCTCCTGAGTAGTGAACCACTGCCAATACCTGAAGCAGCAGTAACAACTGACCGCCCTGCTGCGCAGAGCGGTTTCCATTCATTCAAACAGGTGACGTGGAAACATCAGAGACTGGAGCGTAACGGAATTTCATGCCGGGACGACTCACCTTGAATATGGTCCTGCCCGACCATTTCGTCATAAACAACGTCCTGGCTGAGAAACAGGCGCACATCAGGCACTGACGACAGTACCTTGCGGGCTTCCTCGACCGAAGCCAGATGCAAAGGTTTGCCGTGTGAGTCCTGAACCGGCACTGACTTGCCTTCCATAAGTGCATGGAGCACGTAGGAACCGCCTTCCATCGACACCAGATTGAGTTCACTAATCTTGCCAGCCTTGATATCACTGGACAGGTCTTGAATGTTCAAAATCACACCTCCGTGGGCGTTCCGGGAATCAGAGCGACACAGAAGTTGAGCGCCAGGATGCGCTATCGTTCCATCGCAGTCGGGTCTGAAATCGACAGTCCCTTTCGCAGGCACACCCCATAAAAGATGGCCAGATGCTATTCTGTGCCCGTTTTGGCAGACGCACAGACCAGACAATTAGCCCTCCGGTAATGGTTCAAGGATAGAAAATGATTGATTTCAATAACAAAGGTTTTTTCAAGCTCAAACAGAATGACGAGTACGCAGAACGCGTCAAAGACCTGCTATTGGACGGCGAAGAAGTTATCGATGCTTACAAGTCGATGCGTGACGGGGTTGTGTTTACCACCAAGCGCATTATCTCGGTCAACGTTCAGGGACTGACGGGCAGCAAGAAAGACTTCACGTCGCTGCCTTACAAGAACATCGTGGCCTGGTCGGTAGAAACTGCAGGGACCTTCGACATGGATTCGGAACTGGAAATCTATTACTCGGCGATCGGAAAAGTGAAGTTCGAATTCACGGGCAAGACCTCCGTGGTCCAGATCTCCCGGTACATCTCCCAGCACTTGCTCGGCTGACCTATGCGATTCGGGCCATCCTGATGACAGGCTGGCCTGAACCGGCTCGATCACTCAGCTACCCAGCAACTGAGCCGCATCAAAGCCCATCCGCAGGTTGCCCCAGTGGCGCCCTTCGAAGAAGAACGGCACATCAATCTCAGTCATGATCTCCCCGGTGTCGCGCAGGTAGGTCTGCAGCAGAAAGCGCTGCTTGTTGCCAGCGGCCCGCAGCCCGACCGGGTCCGAAAACATCCGCTTGTTACGGCACACCGGCAGGTCGACGGCGCGATTGCCGGTCGGTTTCTGCGACACCCAACTATTATTGACCGGGCAATAGCCCTTGTTATCGACAATGAACGAGACCTTGCCGCCTCGGGTGCCCTTGGTCAGCTTGTCACACTCCTCCTGACAGATCAGCGCGAAACGCTCGGTGTAGCTGGTCATGTATTGCTTGGGATCGGTGCCGGGAATCAGTTTGTAACTCTGATCGAACAGATTGACGCCTTCCTTGTGCAGCACCGACAGCCGCGCCTGCAAGCTATCGCGGCATTGACTGGCCCGCGTGATGGCCGCGTCCAGCTCACCGTGCCCAAGCACGAAACGTCCCAGCAACGCCTGCACCCGCTCGGCAACGCCCGACAGGTCGCGGGTGGCCGTTGCCGAATGCTGCATGCGCTGGTCGATGGCCTGGCTGTCCGCGTAGATGCGTGTCACCCGGTCGTTGATGCCGGTGTTGGTATTGGCGAACTGCTGGATATGAGAGGCGATGTCGGCGAGCTTGCCATTGGTCGACTCAAAGTCGACGATCATGGTTTCGAAATGGCCAGAAGCACGCTCCACGACCAATTGCGTTTCCCGTGCGCTCTGGCTGATCTGGGTGGTTTGCTCGTAGGTAGAGCTCACTTCCAGCAGCATGGCATCAATGTTTTGCGAGATATCGTCGGTGGCCTTGCTGACGTTCTGCGCCAGGGTGCGAACTTCATCCGCGACGACGGCAAAGCCACGTCCGCTTTCCCCGGCACGCGCCGCTTCGATGGCTGCGTTGAGCGCCAGCAGGTTGGTCTGCGAGGAAATCTGCTGGATGAGGCCGACGATGGACTTGATGCTCGATGAACGTTGATTCAGTGCCGACACCAGCACCCCGAACTCGTTGAGGCTGCTGGATATCTGGCTGATATTGCCCGTCACCTCCAGCAGCTCGGAGTAGGAACCACGCGCCATGCTCAGGTTCTGCGCGGTGGTGCTGGAAATGCCTTGGGTCTGCTGCGACACATCCTCGATACTGCCTACCGCCATGTTGCTTTGATCCATGACCTCCTTGGCAAAGCGCGCCTGATCGGTCGCACTGTCGCTGGAGTCACTGATGTTCTTGAGCGAGCGTGCAGACTCCACCGCAATCTGCACGGTCAGCGCCTGAATACTGCTGATCACTTCGCGCTGCTTGGCCAGAAAACGGTTGCAAGTGCTGGCCAACACGCGGATTTCATCGTGGGTCAGCAACGGCAGGTCCTTGGACAGGTCACCCTCGCCATTGGCAATTTCTTCGAGCGCCCCGGTCATGAACATCACCGGCCTTACGATGAGATGGCGCAAGTACCAGACCATGAAGCCGACCATGCCCAGCGTGAACAGCGTGCTGATGAGAATCGCGTTGCTCAGGGCATCCAGCCTGCCTTCGATGCGCGCCAGTACGCCGGCTTCCAGTTGCGAACTGCGCAACAACATGACGATATCGGCACGCACTGACAGCGCCACCCAGTACAACAGCGCGCTGACGATCACCAGCAGAAAAAGGCTTGAGAGCTTTTTGGTCAAGGTGTTGAAAAACTGCTTTTCGACCGACTCGTACAAAGCCTTTAACGTTTGCATGCAGCAGCTCCTGGGCGTGGAAGGTGTTCGGTTTCGACACAGACGGTGTGGTTAACGTCTGTGAGTGCAAAAGCTTTAACGCACGGTAAGGAATGAAGAAGATCAAACCGTTCAGATCTGCAAACAGGCGATGAACGGTAGGGTCGCGAGGTTACGCTAGATAATGGCTCTTGGATATCAGAGCCGGAATCGATCCACCGACTGCGACAGCTGACCTGCCAGCGCAGACAATTGATCGGTGGTGACCGCCGTCTCGCCGATGACCCGGCTGTTTCCCTCGGACATGCTGGCGATCATTTCCACTTGATGGGCAATTTCATTACTGGCCAGGCTTTGCTCGCCGATAGTTCGGGTGATGTCGTTGACCAGCTGTGTGGTGTTGAGTGTCGCATCCAGGATGTCCCGGATGGCCTGCTCAACTTCCACGGTCACTGCCATGCCTTTATCGACCTGTGCCACGCCGGCCTCCATGCTGGTCACCGCCTCGCGGGTGCTCTGCTGGATGCGGGCGACCATGCCGGTGATTTCCTGGGTGGACGCGCTGGTGCGTCCTGCCAGGCTGCGCACCTCGTCAGCCACCACGGCGAACCCTCTGCCCTGCTCACCGGCACGCGCCGCCTCGATCGCGGCGTTGAGGGCCAGCAGGTTGGTCTGGTCAGCGATGCTTCTGATCACCTGAATGATGTTGAAAATGGCTTCCGACTCTTTGTCCAGCGTGCGAATCACCAGGGCCGACTGCTGCGACGAGCGAGCGATGCCCCCCATATCACTGACGACTTGCTGAATCACCCGCCCACCATTTTTGGCCAGTGTTTCGGCCTGATTGGCCATTTCCCGCGCCTGTTCGGCATGGCGGGTGATCTCTTCGATGCTGGCAGTCATTTCGCTGGCCGCTGCCGACATGGTCGCCGCCGCCGAGCTCTGCTGCTGGCTGCTGCCCGCCACCTCGTGACAACCGCTGCTCAACTGCCCGCTCATGCCACTCACGCCATGCGCGTTGCTGCGCACGACTTCGATCATGCCGCGCAGGTCACGCTGCATGATGGCCAGGCTGCGAATCAACATGCTGGCTTCGTCCCGACTGCCTGGCTCGGCAATCGGCTCGCTGAGGTTCCCGTGGGCGATGCTGTCGGCAATGCGGCTGGCAGACTGCAGAGGAATCATGATGCTGCGAGTCACCCAGTGTCCCTGCGCCACCAGCATCAACAGACTGATGACCAGAACCACACCTAGCGTGGCGTTGGCCGTACTGATCGCATCGCGCGCGATGTCACCGCTGGCTTTGGCGTTGTTTTCGATCAGGTCGCTTAACGTGGACATCTGACCTTCCAACTGGGTGAAAGCGGCCGAGAACGTGCCCAGATCCTGCTGGGCGCGCTCCGGGCTGTCCAGCGCCAGGCCAACGATGCGCTCGCCCGCAGTGATATAGGCATCGAGGCTAGGCTTGACCTTGTTCAGTTCTGCCTTGAGGGTGTCGCTGATCGGCAGCGCAAGGTTGTCGCTCACCACTTTGCGAAACTGCGTTGCGTGCTCATTCAGAGAAGCCAGCACCTCGTCCCGCGAGGTCTCGCTCTTGCCCACCCCGACCAGCATTGCCGAGAGCACATCGGCGCGCAGGGCGTCGTGCATCATGTCCGCCTGCAGATGATTGCTCAGCGCGGCCATGCTGACCTCGTTGTCGGCCATCGCCGCAGCCATTCGGCTGTTACCCAAATAACTGACCAGCGTGATGATCAGCACGGCCAGTACACCGGTGGCTATCAACAAGAACAAACGAAGTTTGATCGACATCCTGAAGCTCCCCTGCGGTCAATTAAATAACGCGAGCTGCAGATTGCTCTTATACAAAGCATATCGACGCTTGTTGTCCGTTATTTAAGACTAATTTCAGGAACTGACCGTTTTAAATCGGCCTATACCGTCTTGAGAAGCCGCATCGGGTTCCCGGGGAGAACGCCGATGCGGCTAAAGGACGTTACACAGGCTCGAAGCAGCCTTATTGTGCGGCGCGTACCTTAGCTATTTCGTCGTACATCATCTTCACCAGACCGGCATCCAGTTGCTGCGAGAATTCGTCGATCACAGGTTTAACCCGCTCACGAAACCGGTCTTTCTCGGCCGGAGAAATATCGTTGACTGCAATGTGCTCTTCCAGATTGGCCCGAGCCTTGTCCATGCTGGCGGCCGTCACTTCCCGCTGGAAAACCTGCGCCTTGGCCGCCGCATCGCGAATCAGGGCCTTTTCGTCGTCGTTCAAACGGTTCCAGGTTTTCTGACTCATGATCAGCGATTGCGGATTGAAGATATGCCCGGTCACGGACAGGTACTTCTGCACTTCGAAGAACTTGCTGCCTTCGATCACCGTAAACGGGTTTTCCTGACCGTCGATGGTGCGCTGTTCAAGGCCGGTATAAACCTCGGGAAATGCCATCGGCACCGGATTGGCGCCCAGCGCTGAAAAGGTTTTCAGGTAGATGGGTGACTGGATGACGCGGATTTTCAAGCCCTGCATGTCTTCAAGGCGAGTGATGGGATGCTTGCTATTGGTAACGTTGCGAAACCCGAGATCCCAATAACCCAACGCAACCAGTCCTTTGCTGTCGAGCTGTGCGGCCAGTTTCTGGCCGATGGGGCCATCGATCACCGCATGCGCTTCCTTCACGTCGTTGAACAGGAACGGGAAATCGAGCATGGCGAAATCCGGCGCTTGAGCGGCAAGAATACCGGAGTTGAGCACCGTAATATCCAGCGTGCCGCCCTGCAACGCAGACACCGTCTGCACATCGCCGCCCAGCGTACCACCGGGGAACAGTCGTACCTTGATCTTGCCGCCACTGCTTTCACTGAGCAGATCGGCAAACTTCTGCGCGCCCTGCCCCTGAGGGTGTTCCTTGACGTTCTGAAAGGCAAAACGCAACGTGCGCTCGCGAATGTCCGCAGCCTGGCTGGCCACGCTCGCCAGCAGCAGGCTGGTGGCACAGGCCCCGGCCAGCAAGGTTTTGATCAGTTTCTGCATGTCACTCTCCGGTCTTGTTATTGGAAGTCGTCTGGGTATAGAAAGGCCAAAGGTCGCTCTGGCGTCAACGGGACAGAAAATGCAGGGGCGCCAGCACCAGTTGCGGGAACAGCACCAGCAACAACAGCACGACAAGTTGCGCCAGCATGAACGGCCATACACCGCGGATAATCTCGTCCATGCTGATCTTCGAGACGCCGCACACCACGTTGAGCACGGTGCCTACGGGCGGTGTAATCAGGCCGATGGCGGTGTTGATCAGAAACAGCACGCCGAAGTACACCGGATCAATGCCCGCCATCGTCACGGCAGGCATCAGAACCGGCGTCAGGATCAGAATGGTCGGAGTCATGTCCATCACGGTGCCGACCATAATCACCAGCAGCATGATCACCATCAGTAGCAGCGTCGGGTTGTCCATAAACGGTTCGAGCAGGGAAGCCAGTTGGTCAGGCAGCTCGGCAATGGTCACCAACCAGGACGACACCATCGCGGCGGCCACCAGCAGCATCACCACTGACGTGGTTTTGGCGGATGCAAGCACCAGGTCGTACAGCTGATTGATCTTCAGCTCGCGGTAGATCACCAGCGACACGAACAAGGCATACACCGCCGCGACCACGGCGGCTTCGGTCGGCGTGAAGATGCCGAACTTCAACCCGAAGACGATGATCAGTGGCAGGCCCAGCGCCCATGAGCCGTCAATGAGCGTGCGCACAATCTCCTTGCCGCTGCGCTTGGGCGGCGTTTCGACATGCTCGCGACGGGATATGAACCACCAGGCGATCGCCAGCGCCGCCCCCAGCATCAGCCCAGGGACGATGCCGGCCAGAAACAGCTTGGAGATCGAAACGCCGGACGCGACCCCGAACACGATGAAGCCAATGCTCGGCGGGATGATCGGCGCAATGATGCCACCGGCGGCGATCAGCCCGGCCGAGTGCGAACGGTTGTGCCCGGCATGAACCATCATCGGCACCAGCAGCGCAGCCAGTGCCGCGGCATCGGCGACCGCCGAACCGGACAACGACGCCAGCAGGCAGGAGGCGATGATCGCCACATAGCCCAACCCGCCGCGCTTATGGCCCACCAGCGCCATCGCGATGTTGACGATACGTTTGGACAGGCCACCGGCGTTCATCAACTCGCCTGCCAGCATGAAGAACGGCACGGCCATCAGCGGAAAGCTGTCGGCCCCGTTGAGCAGGTTCTGGGCGATGATCTGCGCATCGAACAGGTCCAGGTGCAGCATCAACGCGACGCTCACCAGCAACAGGGCGAACGCAATCGGGATACCCAGCGCCATGCTGCCCAGCAACGAACCGAGAAAGATCATCAGCGTCATGGTCGGTCACCTCGCGAGGCAGACGACAGGTCGGGCTTGATGGCGGCGTCGGCTTGGTTTTCGCTGACCGGGAGCAGCTCCTCGGCATCGAGCCTGCCGCTCAAAGTCAGACACATCTGGTAAAGCAGGATGGCTGCGGCACTGACGCCAAACACCAGTCCGGCGGCATAGAACACGGCCATCGAAAACCCGGACGCAGGCGCCACGACATGCAGATTGATCACCGCCTGCTGCCAACTGCCACTGGAAATCAGCCAGCAGATGTAGAGCATCAACAACTGGCTTGCGATCAGGCAAATGCGCTGCCCCAGCGGCGGCAAGCGTTTGACCAGACTGTCCAGACCGAGATGGCCGCGCTCTTTCATCGCCACCAGCGCTCCGAGAAAAATCATCCAGACGAAGAACCAGCGCGAGAGCTCTTCGGACACACTGATCCCCGAGTTGAACGCATAGCGCAGTACGACATTGCCGAACACCAGCACGACCATTGCCACCATGCACAGCACGATCAACAGTTTGAGCAGCTTGAAATACAGATCGACGATTTTCGTCATGGGCCAGACCTCGCAGATGCACAAGAGCCAGCGCAACGGCCAGACACCATGAACGCCCTATCGATGAGATGGGCAGGCAGTGACGTGGGCTGCGCTGAAGCGGATGGGCGAATCGGAAAACTACTGCGAACGAATACAGCCAATGCCTGCATAGCGGCATCGGACGTCAACGACGGGTGAAGGTGAAACGGAAAGAATCGGTCCCTGGAGCATGACGGTGTGCCTCGATTGTTCTTATTGTGTTCCTGCCTGGAACGGCACAGGCGGTTATGGGATAAAAATGTACCAGCCGGTTAATAACGTCAATGGGTTTTGAGAAAGGCGAAGCGGAACCGGTTCTAAAATCTGTCTACATCATTCGCCAAGAACGACGATTTGCCGTGATCCGCGCTAAAAAAACACTTTCTTAAACATTCATATTTCGTGAAAGATCGCGCGATACCGGGCGATTATCGGCTAAAACAGCGAAGGTCTTGGCGAAATCCGCTTCCGCCCGCAGGCCGTAGGAGCTCCCGGAGGTTACGACGGCAGCGATGGGCTGCGCAGCAGGCCCCGGGTTTTAACGGATGCACCGCGTTTGCAGGTTTGCTGCCGGTGCCCGGCAGATCGCGGGCAAGCGCGCTCCTACGGGCGGGTATCTGCTCCCAGACAGTGTTCAGCCACTCAAGCTCAGCACGCACGCAAACCTGACGCAGCGCTGTCATGCGTCTATGGTGAACTGAATGGAAACCACGCCCACCGCAGGAGCAAGCGCAGTGCCTGACAAGACTTTGAAAGCCGATCTCACCTATCGCCCACGCCTGGCCGACCTCAAGCCTCTCAACCCGCCCGCCAGCCTGCTGGCGCCGCAGGCCGAGCCGCTGGTGTCGCCACGCACCACGCCTGCCAGCGAATTGAAATCACGAAAAGGCTACGCGGAGAATTTTCTGGGCGACTTCGTGGTGCCTTGGCCCTCGCCGGACACTGAGCTGGCCGCCGACGTCTATCCCCTGAAAAACACCGGGGATCGGCTGGACTACATGCACTTCTCGATCACCATGTCGCGCAGTCGACGCCTGGCCCTCTACGTGGGCGTGAACATCGATGGCGACAGCAGCGTGGAGGTCAAGCGCAGCAACGATCAATGGTCGCTCGATGGCAGGTTGCCAGCCGACGCACAGATTGGTGAAAGCCTGTATGCAAGCAACCTGCTGGATCGCGGGCATCTGGTCAGGCGGCAAGACCCCAACTGGGGCAAAGACGCGCAAACCGCCAATGCTGACACCTTCCACTTCACCAACTGCTCGCCACAGATGAGCGCGTTCAACCAGAAAACCTGGCTGGAACTGGAAGACTACATTCTGGACAACACCCGCCGCTGGAAATCACGGGTGACGGTGTTCAGCGGGCCAATCCTGCGCGACGATGATCGCAGCTACCGCAACGTGAAAATCCCTTCGGCCTTTTGGAAGGTCGTGGCGTTTCTCGGCGATGACGGCAAGCCATCGGCCAGCGCTTACATGATCGACCAGAGCCGCGAACTGGGCGAGTTGAGCATCGTCTTCGGCCAGCTCAAGACTTGGCAACGCAGCGTCGCGCAGATCGAGCAGCTCACCGGTATCGACTTCGGCAAGTTGGCGGACTATGACGGTTTCTCCAACGAGGAGCGCCTGACCGGCACCCGCATCGAAGCGCAGATCCGAGGACCGCAGGACATCCGGCTGTAACAACCCGGCGGAAGCACTGCCCGGGCATTATTCGAATTGCTGGCGGTTTTCCGGGGTGATCAGCTTGAACGGTACCCAGATCACCGGAGACGCCAGCGTTTCACCTCGCGCTATGCTCAATGCTGCGTCCACGGCGCCGTTGGCCTGCTCGGCTTGCTGGCAAATATGGACGACGGGGTCAGGGGGCGCCTGACGCAACCTCAGGCGCGCCCCTGTCGTCACTCAACGAAAATGCCGAGTAACCGCATCCGGCGCATCAGGGACATCCATATTGATACGCCGCCAGGCCGCCTGAGCGAAGCTGTACACCGAAAATGCAATCAGCCCGAGCGCCACGACCAGCAGCACCAGTCCACCGGCGGGAAGGTCCTGCAGGCCGTTGAGGGCATCCTTCATACCCGGTGGGTGCATCGCCTGATAGCTGGAACCGCTCACGACAAGCAGCACGGCGATCTCGATGAAGGCCACGCCTCGGGCAATCAGACCGAAGCGCGAGACAGGACGCACATAACGCATGACGTCTTCGTCGGCCTCGAAATACTTTTCGAACGATGCCTTGTAACCCTTGATGATGTGGACGATGCCCAGTGCCAGCGGCACCAGCGCCACCACATAAACCAACAGGTTGGAATGGTCCCAGGACAGGATCGACTGCAGCAGATCCTGCGTCTGGCCGCCGCCCGAACCACCGGAGCTTTTCAGACCGCTGATCAAAAGCCCCGCGGCGAAGAAGGCCAGCGCGCCATACGTGATACCGCCTACCAGCAGACCACCACGGATCACCAGCCCCTTGAGTTCGCGACCGTGATGATCGACATCGCGGGTCGCTTGCAGCACACGCCAGGCGGCGAACGCGAGCAGGCCCACCACGACGATACCGACCAGCACGTTACCGAACGGCTGACTCAACAAAGCTTCAAGGCTGCTATGGCTGTCTGCCGGTTGCGAGGAGCCCTGCGCTGCCAGTACGGCGAACAGACCGATGATCAGATAAACAACACCACGAGCGGCGTAACCGCCTCGTGCAAGCATGACAAGGCTGCGTTGCGCAGACATAAGGACCTTCCCTGAAAAGAGTGATACACGAACAGACCCGTGACCACTCAAGGGGTTCGAAGCAATTGAGGTGCAGCGCGAAATGAACCGCTCTGCACCCTAACGTAGCGTCAGGCGAAGGTGGCGCCTCGGGCGTTGACGAACACCGAGTACAGCGCATGGCTGCTCGCCATGAACAGCCGATTGCCTTCCCGGCCGCCAAAACAGATATTGGCGCAACGTTCCGGCAATGTGATGTGGCCGATGGCCTTGCCCTGTGGATTGAACACCCGCACACCGTCGAGTTTTTCAAGATCAGCCTGGGGATTGCCGTTGCCGCCCCAGCCGCACCACAGATTGCCGGCCTCATCGCACTTGATGCCGTCGATGGCGGCGTAGTCCGCCCCTTCGACGTGCTTGCGGCGCGCGCCTAGCGTGCCGTCGTCGTTGACCGTCATGGCCCAGATAATGCCATTGGGTTTGGCGCGGCCTTCCACGACATAAAGGGTTTTTTCATCCGGCGAGAAGCACAAACCGTTGGGCCCGGCCAGGTCATCAATCACTCGGCTGACCTTGTTGTCGGCCTGATCGATGCGATAGACCCCAAACGGCTGCGATTGCGGCACCTTGTGGCCTTCGTAATCGCTGTTGGCCTGGAACATGGGATCGGTGAACCAGATGGAGCCGTCCCGCTTGCACACCAGGTCATTCGGCGAATTGAAGGGCTTGTCCTCGAAACTGTCGGCCAGCACGGTGATGCGCCCGTTGTATTCAGTGCGGGTGACACGCCGCCCCTCATTAGTCGTCGATGACCCTTCGCAGACCAGCAGACGGCCCTGACGATCACGGCACAGTCCGTTGGAAAAATTCGAGTGCTCGCGGAACACCGACAGGCTCCCGGTGACTTCATCCCAACGCATGATGCGGTTGTTGGGAATGTCGCTAACCAGCAGGTAGCGACCATCGCCGATCCACACCGGCCCCTCTGCCCAGCGCATGCCACTGGCGAGTTTTTCGACGCTGGCATTGAAGATGCGCAGGTCAAGAAAGCTGTCGTCCAGCACATTGATCAACGGATCGGGATAGCGCTGGGTCAGTGGTTCGGCGAGCGAAAAGCGTGGCAATGCGCCGATGGCTGCAACGCTGGCCGACACCGCCAACGACTTTTTCAGAAACCCCCTGCGTCCTTGGTCGGCAGCACTACCTGCTTGAGAAATATCCATGATTTATGTCCCTTATTTATTGTCGGTGGGTACGACATCGCTCCTGTTTGGCGATGTCCAGGCAATCTGACAGCCGAAAAGCTGTTTGTGTACCATCACCGGATCATGAATGAACGCGCTGGGGCCTGACGTCAAATTCAGGTATCGTGCAGCGCCATCTGTTTCAACACCATCCGAGGACTCACGCATGCCGTCGAGCAAACGCGAACAGGCACAGACAGAGCGGCGCCTGGTCGCAGCACTGACACACGCCTGCGAAACGGCAAAGTCCGAAATCGAGGGCTTCCGCTGGCTGACCCACGAGGTCGACTACGCCGTCTTTCCGGAAAGCCTTCAGGTGATTTGGGTATTCGATACCGTGGTGGCAAAAGATCAGGCGGTAAACCAAGGGCTGGATAAACGCATGATCCAGCTGACCGCCGAGGCGCTGGACGAACTCGACATCCAACTGAAGGCCCTGCCCAGACAGGTGCATGTGGACAGTGAAGAACAGTGCCAACGCGAGAACGGTGGCAACTGGGCGCTGCGGCTTTTACGTAAATACGCCAGGTGAGGTGGATGCATGGCCAAGGACATTGAAAATCCCTGCATTTCGGTGTGCCAGCTCAGCGGCGACTTATGCGTGAGTTGTGGCCGGACCAAGGACGATATCCGTAAATGGAAGCGCATGAAGCGCCCGGAAAAAATGGCGGCCGTACAGCGGGCCACCCAGCGCATGAAAAGCTTGCAGAAAAAGACTGTCTGAAACCTTTAATTCATGAAACATGCTGAAACTTATTTAAAACGATTCAGGTCTGTATTTCCCGTGGCTCGGTGGGTTGGAGTCTGACGAATTACGAGAATGCTCGCCTTGGCCAGTCACGCAGATCGCCGCAATACCCTCTCCCTGGACAGCCTCAATTTCTTCCTCGCCGATGTGCGCGACGGACTAGGCCCGTATCTGGCCATCTACCTGCTTGCGGTCCATCATTGGGACCCGGCCAGCATCGGCGTGGTGATGACCATCGCCGGCATTGCCGGGTTGGTGACGCAGGCCCCGGCTGGCGCACTGATTGACAGGACGACCTACAAACGCGCGATCATCGCTGCTGCCGCGCTGCTGGTGACATTGAGTTGTCTGGTGTTGCCGTTTACGTCGTCATTTACGCTGGTGGCATTGACCCAGGCGTTGAGCAGCGTAGCAGCGTCCGTGTTTGCCCCCGCCATTGCGGCCATTTCGCTGGGCATCACCGGCCCTCGCGCCTTTACCCGACGCACCGGTCGCAACGAGACCTTCAATCACGCGGGTAATGCCTGCGCCGCGCTGCTGGCCGGGGGGTTCGCCTACCTGTTCGGCCCGGTCGCCGTGTTCTATTTGATGGCGGTGATGGCGCTGGCGAGCATCCTGGCGGTCAGCTTCGTTTCAGCCGAAGCGATTGACCACGATGTGGCCCGAGGTTTCGACGCCAGTCATAAGGCCCATGACGGTGCGCCTTCAGTTCTCAAGACTTTATTGAGCAACAAGCCGTTGCTGTTGTTTGGCTTCTGCTGCGCCCTCTTCCACCTGGCCAACGCCGCGATGCTGCCACTGGTGAGTCAGAAGCTTTCGCAGATCAACATGCAGATGGCCACGCCTTTGACCTCCGCGTGTATCGTCGCAGCACAACTGGTCATGGTCCCGGCGGCCCTGCTGGTGGGCATGAAAGCCGACGTGTGGGGCCGTAAGCCTTTGTTGTTGGCAGGCTTTCTGATTCTGCCGATTCGCGGCGTACTCTATACGTTGTCTGATGACCCGTACTGGCTGGTGGCGGTGCAGATGCTGGACGGTATCGGCGCAGGCCTCTTCGGCGCGCTGTTCCCATTGATGGTCAAGGACCTGACCCAAGGCACCGGACGCTTCAACGTCAGCCTGGGCGCGCTCTCCACGATGTTCGGGCTGGGGGCTGCGTTGAGCAACAGCCTGGCGGGGTTCGTGGTGCATACCTCAGGTTACAGCGCCGCGTTCCTGACCCTGGCTGGCGTCGCTGCCGTGGCATTCTGCCTGCTGTGGGTCGCCGTGCCGGAAACCCTGGCTCAGGCCGAACGCAACTCCGATGGAAAAGGCCCGACCGATTCGGACCCTGACGCGATGACCACTGTCACGCCAGCCTGACCGTCTGCACCTGCCAGCCTTGCGGTTGGCAGGTCGCAATCACCAAGCCGTTGCCTGCGGCCTCCAGGCCGCCCACCCAGTTGCCCTTCTCATTCCACAGACCGCTACGGCCTGCCGATTCCCAACCACCGGTGGGTCCGCCGTGGTTGGCCATCAAGACGGGTAAGCCGTGGCGTCGGGCGTGGCCTTGCAGCAGTGCTGCATCGTTTTCGTAACCACCCGGTGAAATCAGCACGCTCGCGGCATACACCCACGCGTTGCCTGCTGCCATGCGTTGCACATGCTCGGGATGACTGAAATCGGCGCAAACGCACAGGCCAACCAACTGCTGCTCCAGCGGCAGAAAACAATCGGTCGATCCGGCTCTGAACACTGCATCTTCGCCGGGGTGCAGGTATTGCTTGGCGTACGCGATGACCTCGCCCTGTGCCGTGAACGTCAACGCACCGATCAGCACGGTGTCGCTTGGCCCCTTCAGCGGCATGCCGACGGTGGTTGTCAGGTTCAGTTGCATGGCCAATGAGCGTAAGGGGTCCAGACGGTTGTCGTGAGGGTCGACCGCCAGCTCACGGGCAATCTCCGGCTCGTAGCCAATCAGGGACAGTTCGGGGAACAGCAGGTAATGGGCACCCCGTTCGGCGGCGTGGCGCATGAAGGTCAGGTGGCCATCCAGATTGCGTGCAAGCTGGCCCCGCTCGGAATGGAATTGCGCAGCGGCGAGTATCGCAATGGGCATGGCAGTTCTCCGTTGGTTGATCATGCAGATCCGCGAGTTGTCCTGGGCATTGTGCGCGAACTTCAGACCGGACGCGTAGCGTCCTGAGGGCCATGCCCACGCAGAGCGTTGTGACGACCAGTGTGACGACTGAGTTGATTGTGCCCATGCTCCGCATCCGCTCTCTAATGTGACGCAGCGCTTCGGAACAATCCGCATTCATAAGAAGTTACATTTGAATCCCCACGCATGTTGTACGACGTCCTATCTTATCTGCGACTGTCTTTCATCTCACTACAAGAACAATGGAGATTCGACACATGCCCGGCAGCCCTTCGATCGACGAAAAGGTTACGCCCGTCGCAGAACCCCGCTTGAAAAAACTCGCCAAGCTGTTGGGGCCTGGCATCATCGCGGTGCTGTCCTGGCTTGGCGCTGGTGATCTGATTACCTCTTCAGTGGCCGGTGCCAGTTACGGCTACGCCATGATGTGGGTGCTGGCGATTTCGCTGCTGCTCAGGTTCCTGATCGTCAACATCATTGCCCGCTTCCAGCTCTGCAATAACCGAGGCATGACGATCCTGCAAGGTTATGCGCAGCTGCATCCATTCTTCGCCTGGTTCATGCTCGCCTATGCGCTGCTGATGGGTCATCTGATCAACGCATACATGATCAAGGGCGCTGGCGAGGCGCTGGCGATGCTGCTGCACATCAACCAGCCGCTGCTCTGCTCGGTCGCAGTGGTGATTGCCGTCTGGCTGCTGGTGGGACGCAACATTTACGCGATGATCGAGGGCGTGATGAAAGTGCTGCTGGCGATCATGACGCTGGCCTTCCTGACCCTGGCGATCATGTCCGGACCGGATGTCACCGGCATCATCAAGGGCACCATCGGCTTCAGCATTCCACCCGATGAGGGCGTGCATGGCGCACTGTTGGTGGCGGTGTCGGTCATCGGAGCAGTAGCCGGCTCCATCGCCAACTTCGTTCACCCTTACGTGATGCGTGAAAAAGGCTGGATTGGGCCTCAACACAAACGTATTCAGCGCAACGACCTGCTGTTCGCGGTCATCGTCGGCATCGTCATCAACCTGGCGATCTGGGTGGTCGGCGTGGAGATTCTGCGCCCCAACGGCATTCAGGTGAACACCTTGGGCGATCTGGGCAAGGCACTGGAGCTGTTCTTCGGTCCGCTGGGCTGGTACATCTTTTTCATCGGCGTGTTCGCCACGCTGTTCGCCAGTATTTCCGGCAAGACGACGGCGTTTCCGATGCTCATCACCGATGCCTTCCAGCACATACGTCCGGAACGCCGCACGCGTTATGGCAAAGAGTTTCATCGTGATCCGATGCACAAGTGGTTCATGTTGTTCATTCTGGTCACCCCGCTGATCTGGTCCCTGCCCGGCATGCCAGACTTCGTGACACTGACCCTGGGCGTCAACGCGCTGAACATCGTCGGCCTGCCGATCATTTCGCTGGGCCTGCTGATCATGTCCAACCAAAAATCGCTGCTGGCCAAGGAGTACCGCAATAACCTGTTCGAGAACATCGCCCTGACCTTCGCCACGGGCCTTGCGCTGTGGGTAGCGTTCCAGCTGGGGACCGAGCTGCTGGGGTAATTCGACATCAGTCCAGGCGCCGTCAGTACACCGAACTGACGGCGTGAGGTTGATGTACCTGAGCCAGCTTTATACCTTTCACATTCAGATACCCACCCTGCATAAGCGGCTGCTTTTTTGTCGTGCCTGAACGTCCTGGAAGAGGCATAAAAAAAAGGGCCACATCTGCCTGAGAATGCGACCCCAAAAGGTGATGGATCCAGGTTGAACCTCGGCTATTTGGCAGTGATCACTGACAGTTTGGTAATCCCGGCCCGCTCGATCGAGGCCATTGCTCGCGCCACTTCGCCGTAATTCACCCCGTCGTCGGCCTGTAACTGCACGCGTACGTCCGGGGCCTTGTCCTTGGCGGCCTTGAGGCTGTTTTCCAACAGGTCCGGCTGGATTTCATCCTTGTTGATGAACAGCTTGCCCTGCCCGTCAATGCTCACCACCAACGGATCTTTCTGCTCCACCGGTGCAACGGATTCGGTCTTGGGGAGGTTGATCGGGATCGAGTTGGTCAGCAGCGGCGCAGTGACGATGAACACCACCAGCAGCACCAGCATGACATCTACCAATGGTGTGACGTTGATCTCGCTGAGCACTTCATCGCTGTCTTGAGTGGAAAAAGCCATGTCAGGATGCCTCCTTCACTTTTTGCCCGGCTGCGGTGGCGCCGGACTTAAGCACCGGATGCAACAGCACCCGGAAGGCACTTTTCTGCGCCAGGCTGAAGAAGTCGTGGGCAAAATCGTCGAGATCGGCAACCGTCAGCTTCAGGCGACGCAGGTAGTAGTTGTAAACGAGTACCGCTGGCACGGCGACCGCGATACCGACGCCCGTTGCCACCAGCGCAGCGCCGATGGGGCCAGCCACGGTTTCAAGGCTCGCAGAACCGGCCGCGCTGATGCCTTTGAGCGCCGACATGATGCCCCACACCGTACCGAACAGACCGATGAAGGGCGACGTGCTGCCGATACTGGCAACGATCGCCAGACCGTTCTCCAGCGAACGACGCTCGCGCACGATCTGCTGACGCAACGAGCGCTCGAGTCGATCCTGATGGTTGATGGACTGACTCAAGTCGTGAGGCTGCGCACCTTCGTTGACCTGAATCGCTGCGTAACCCGCCAGTGCAACGCGGGCGGCAGCACCGGGGTGTTCGTCAGCCAGTTGAGCGGCAGAGTCCAGGCTCGACGCAGCCCAGAACTGCCTGTGAAAGGTGCGATCCTGAGCCTTGAGGCGCGAGAACTGCACGCCCTTGAGCAGGGCCAGGCCCCAGGTGGCGACGGAAAAAATCACCAGCAGCCAGATGACGGCGTGTTCGATGGATTCAAACGGCGAAGCAAGTAGGTTCATGGCGCAGCTCTCTCTGAACAGGGCATGGGGTGTCGCGATGCGCCTTTTGTCAGGTAGCCCGCACGGTCAATCGAATGGGTGGTTTTAGTTGATCTTGAAATCAATGGGCACGCTGACCCAGCCGTCCTGGGCAATATCGTCCTGTTTGGCCGGTACGAAGCTCCAGCGTTTCACCGCGACCAGGGCGGCATCGTCAAGCGACTCGCGACCGCTGCTCTTTTGAATCTGAATTTCGCCGGGTTTGCCGCTGGCCAGTACGTGTACCCGCAACATCACGGTCCCTTCCCAGCCGCGACGCATGGCCAGCGAGGGGTATTCCGGTGCCGGGTTGCGCAAATAACCGGCGCTGGCCGAAGCTGGCGTGACGGGTTTTGGCGCGGGCGGAGCAGGAGGTGCAGGTGCTGCGACTGGCGGTCCAGGTACCAGTGGCGCAGGCGTCGGCTCAACGGGTTTCGCGACCGGCTTCACGACCGGTTTGGGCGGTGTCGGCTTCGGTTTGGGTAGCGGTTTGGGCGGCGGCTTGACGGCCAGCTCATCCTCGACCGGAGGCGGTGGCTCAACCACCGGCTGTACAACAGGCTCCGGTGGCGGCGGCGGTGCATCCACCGGCGGCGCAGGCCTTGAGAATTCGATGGTCATCAGCGGAATTTCCGGCGGTACCACTGGCAACACGGGTGCTGGCTTCTGGCTTAGCCAATAGATCACCGCACCATGCAGAAAGAGCGCAAGCACACCCAGCAGAATGGCTTCCCGGCGGCCAACAAAGGGCTTGGGGGGGCTGTGCAATCGCGATGAAGACAAGGGTCCATGAAAAAGACGCCCCAGATCGACCAGATCGCCATTCGACGTCTGGCGCCGTGGCACATCAAGTGCGCTGGCGGCGGTCTGGACATTGCCCATTGATACACTCCCTGCATTTTTTGATAAAAATCCAGGTTCTGTCGGTATCAGTCACCTTTCCAACGTTGATGTGGCAAGGCAATCATGGCCTAAAAGTGCTTGTTCCTGAAAGGAATATTTGATTCTCTGGTTATTCCTTTAAGAGATATGAGCGGGCTAAGCGGAATCGATATAAGACCGTGGGAGGCGTTCGCTCAGACGCTTGCAGAACGAGGGCTTTCCACATCAAGCCGGACGCAGCCTGCCCCAGTCACGAACCGGCAGGGAAGCGGCGCAGGCCATCGCTTACTGACGGGTATTGAATGAGGCAAGACGGTCTCTCGGTGTACAGACGGTCCAGGGACCGCGATTGACGCTGATCAGTTGATAGCCGTTGATCTGGGTTTTGGACAGCATGGGAGCACTCATATTCACCTCCAGTCGCAAGAGAAATATCGTGATGCCCCGCCTACCTTACTCCTGAGCGGCCTGCCTGTGCGGGCCGCTCAGCCGACAGGCTCAATGCCCGCTGTGATCGCCGTGACCGCTGTGTGCATCAGCGGTCAAGGACCTGGCCACCGCTGTCACTTTGATCGACTCCTTCACACCCTTGGCGTTTTCCACGGTCAGCGTCAACGGTACCTGATCGCCCTCTTTGACTTGCGCCAGCAGCCCCATGAACATTACGTGATAACCGTCGGCATCGAGCGCCACGGTCTTGCCAGCCGGCAGGTCTATGTAAGCGACCTGCCCCATGTTCATCACATCGTTTTTCATGCTCATCTGATGGATCTGAACGGTCTTGGCAACGGGCGAAGCAACGTCAACCAGCTTGCTGTCCTCGCTTGCGGTGATCTGCATGAACGCACCGGTTGCAGGCTGGCCCGGCACGGTGGCGCGTACCCAGGCATCATCAACCCGGGTCTCGGCAAACGCCTGAACGCTCAGGCCCAGCAGCGAGACAGCCAGCAGCATCGGTTTTACGGCGTTACGAATCAGCGTATTCATCAGCATACTTCCATCAAAGTGAGCAGGTCTTCGGCGCATTGCTGGGCAGACAGTTTGTGCGACAGGCCAAGGCGCAACACGCCTCGGGTGTCGTAGACATAGCTGGTAGCGGTGTGAGAGATCGTGTAGGTATCGCCAAGCGGGACCTTTTCGAAGAACACACCGAACTCTTTAGCGGTGGCAGCGGTTTCTTCAAGCGTCCCGGAAAGGGCGACGAAGGTCGGATCGAATGCTTTTACGTAAGCATCGATCACTTGCGGCGTGTCGCGCTCCGGATCCAGCGTGATGAACACCACCTGAAAGGTTTTGCCGTCTTCGCCCATCAACTTTCTGATTTGCGCAGCGCGAGCCAGCGCCGTCGGGCAAATGGCCGGGCATTGGGTGAAACCAAAGAAGACCATCGGCATCAGGCCGCGAAAGCTGGACAGCGTCTTGACCTCGCCTTTCGGGTCTTTGAGCCGGAAGTTGCGACCGACGATTTCATTGCTCATGTCCTTGCCATGCTTGAAGGGCAAAGCATTGGAGTTGCCGCAGCCGGCCAGCAGGCCAAGGCTGAGCAGCGAGAGGCCGGAGACGACCTCGCGGCGGGTGAAATTCTGCGTCATGTATTACGTCCCTTGAAGGATAAGGCGCGACCACGGGTATCTAACCGGCAGCCATTCCCGTAAACCGGCAAGACCAACAGCATCGTGTCGATGCCTTGCCACAAACGATGAGCATAGGCGTCCACGCTCAAGGCGCCTGCGGCAAACACCCCGGCGAGACATGACGAGGCACTTCGCGAATCAACCTGTGCGGCAGGCGTAACCTGACATTCAGGGCGCGCGCCAGCCAGCCAAGGCCGATGAAGAACAACAGCGCAACGGTCAGCTTGCCGGCGAAAACGCAATCGAACATGGCCAGTTGCATGACCAGGGCATGACTGGCTTTGTCCAGCGAAGGCAAGGCGGCCCCTGCGTCGCCGCAGATGTCGTCCGCTGAAACCGACGAAATCGCCGACAGCATCTGCCCATGTCCGAAACCGCACGCCACGCCATTGAACAGGACGAAGCCGTACAGCATCCAGGCGATGAGTGAGCGGTGGGTTCGGACGAAATTCATGGCGGCGAATCTACCACTCACTCGTGCTGGCGAACACCGCGAATGCTGTTACAAAAAACGTGCTGACAGGCTAACCGTGCTGTGGCGGGCCGCAGCGCGGGTGCGACAAAACGGCACAGGGCGTGGGTGTGATGCAGATGTGCTGTGTCTGGGGAATTCCGCAGCGCAGACTCAGGACAGGGTATCAGAGGCCTGACTGGGAGTTTCGGCAGAGGGATCATGGCCATTCGTCCAGGCTGGCAACGTGTCGTTCACCGCTTCAGACGCGACGCTCACCCGGTTGCGGCCCTGTGATTTGGCGGCATACAGCGCCCGGTCCGCCAACTGAATCAGCCCGCGCTGATCCAGTTGTCGATCGGTGCCGACAAACGTTGCCACCCCGAGGCTGACGGTCACGATCTCGAACGGGCTTGCCGGGTGCGCGATGCGCTGTTCCTGCAACTTGAGCAGAATGCTTTCGGCCACTCGGCGTGCGCTCGCTTCGTCGGTGCTGGGCAGCACCACGGCGATTTCTTCACCGCCATAACGGGCAGCGATGTCGCCAGGACGGCGTATGCATTGCTCGACGAGCCGACTGATTGCGACCAGGCACTCATCCCCGGCCAAATGGCCAAAATGGTCGTTGTAGCGTTTGAAATGGTCGGCATCGATCAGGATCAACGACAAGATACTGCGCTCGCGGCGGGCGCGCTTGAATTCAAGTTCGATGAACTGATCGAAGCGCCTGCGGTTGGCCAGGCCGGTCAGTTTGTCTTCAGAGGCAATCAACTCAAGGTTCTGGTTGAGTTCGATCAACGCTGCCTGCGACACCCGCAACTGCTCCTCGACCCGGATGCGGCTGTGGATATGGCCGATCAGGCGAACCCCCAACCCTACCACCAGCGCGAGTAGCACCAGCACAAGCAACAGCGATTGCTTGGCCTGCCCCAGCCAGGCACTCATGGCTTCCTCTTGGCCCAGCGCGACCACCGTCACCAGCGGATAGACGTCGCTGCGCTTGAACGCGTAGAAACGCGGCACACCGTCCAGTCGGGATACAAATTCAGTGATACCAGAATGCGCACTTTGATAACGCCCGAAAATGGGCGTCGAGGACAGGTCGCGACCGATGTCGTTTTCACGATAGGGAAACCGCACATGCAGCCGCCCGCTTGCCGACGTCAGACTAATGACCCCGGAACTGCCCACCTGAATGCCGGAATAGAATTTGATCAGATAATCAATGCTGATGGTCACCACCATCAGGCCTGCAAAGCTTGAGTCCGGGTGATTGATCCTGCGGCTCACCGACACCACCCACTGCCCGTTGGCACGGCTGCGGATGGTCGGGCCAATGAACGGGGCACGTCCTGGGTTTTCGGCGTGGTGCCTGAAAAACTCCCGATGCGTGCTGTTGATGCCCACCGCGTTGTCGTTGGTGGAGAAGGTGCAGATGCCCTCGGCGTTGTACAGCGACACACTGCTGATTTGCGGCAAAGCCCCCATTTCACGTGCGATGACCGACCGCAAGCGTTCGACCTGATCCGGTCCGCTGCCGTCCTTTTCTACACGCTCAGTCAGGCCGATGAGCATCAGCTCGCTTTGCTTGAAAATGCCGTCGGTGTAAGTGCTCAACGCGCTGGCCAGGTTTGCGCTGCTGGTTTGAATGTTTTCGAGGGTTTTCTGGCGAGCAGTCCAGGTTTGCCAGGCCATCAGCAGCACAACGCAGGTGCAGACTGTGCAGATCAGCCATGAGGCAAGTCTGAGATCGCGTTTCAAAACCTGCCTCCGTAAGCAATGAGCGCTCGCGCAACCGACTCGCACGAAACCTGAGCGTGGGTATTCAGATACATCGATAGTCCTTCATCGGCATCACAGTCGTGAGCCAAGGCGCCCGATGTCGCACCCGGGAATCGCTTGGGGCGACTGAATGAAGCGGGATCACACGGCAAACAGGGGTCAACATACGCGTAAGCGTGTGGATTGGATCACAAGTTGAAGAATATTTTTAGAGGGACCGTGAGCGCAACGGCTCACGGCGATGGGGCAGGTTCGTTGCGAGGGGGAGCTGGATCGATCAGGCGGTGGCGGCAGCTTTTTCGGGCGTGCGTAGAGAAGCAGCCTCCAGTTCACGCACCAGTGGCAGCACATGTTCGCCAAAGTAGGCGACTTCCTCCTGAAAATGCAGAAAGGCTGACAACACCAGGTCAACGCCGACGGCTTTCAGTTGCACGATGCGCTCGGCAATCTGGCGTGGCGTGCCAATCAGGTTGGTCTTGAAGCCGTCGTTGTACTGGATCAAGTCTTGAAAGGTGGATTTGGCCCAGTTGCCCTCACCTTCCGGACTCGACTTGCCAGCCTGCTTCGCGGCGTCGCCAAAGGCATTGACGGCTTCCGGATCCGCTTTGTCGACGATCTCGGCCAGCACGGCTCGGGCCTCCTCCTCCGTATCCCGGGCGATGATGAACGCATTGACGCCGATCTTCACCGAGTGCCCGTTGGCGGCAGCTTTGGCCCGAATGTCATCGACCTGGGCCTTGATGCCTTCGACGGTATTGCCGTTGGTGAAATACCAGTCCGACACCCGAGCGGCCATGTCCCGCGCGGCCCTGGAGCTGCCCCCTTGAAAGATTTCCGGGTGCGGACGCTGGATCGGCTTGGGCTTGAGGGTGTAATCGTGGAAGCGGTAGAAATCGCCCTTGAACGTGAAGTTGTCGGTGGTCCAGATGCCTTTCAACGCGCGGATGAACTCCTCGGAACGGCGATAGCGCTCATCATGCTCAAGCCAGGGCTCGCCGATGGCGGTGAATTCGCCTTTGAACCAGCCGCTGACGATGTTTACCGCCACGCGCCCGGCGGTGAGCTGATCAATGGTCGCCAACTGTTTGGCGACCACCGAGGGCGTCCAAGGCCCCGGTAGAATCGCGGCGATCACTTTGAGCTTTTCAGTCGCCGCCAGCAGCGCATGACTGAACGCGACCGATTCATGCTGATATTCGGCGCCGTAACCTGCTGTAAAGCGAATCTGAGTCAGAGCGTATTCAAATCCCGACTTTTCGGCGATCTGCGCCAGTTTTCGGTTGTAGTCGATGGTCCAGCTGGTGCGCTGTTCGATCTTGCTCACCACCAGCCCGCCGCTGACGTTCGGCACCCAGTACGCAAATTTAATAGGGGTCTGGCTCATATCGTTACTCCTCTGGCTTCAGGGTCCCGGACACAAGAATCGAGCGGGCTTGGCGATGAGCAACAGAGCAGCAACCGTGCCACCGAAGGTTATTCAAGAAAATCAAAGGGTTGAAGCGTCTCTAACAGCAGACCATCTGTCGGCAGCCGGGCAAGGTGTCGAGCCGGTGTTGCCCAGGCAACAGTTCGTTGCCTTGAAAGCAGGCGGCGACGTGCAACACAATGCTCATTCGGTCTACTGATGGCTCAGACCCGTCCCGCCCTTCGCGAAGGTTCTGCACCCACAAGGCATCTTTCGATGTTCGAGCTTTCAAGCTATTTCGGCCTCTTCATGGCAGCACTGGGTGCGGCGACGTTGTTGCCGATGCAGTCGGAAACCGTGCTGGCCGGCATGTTGGCCAGCAAGGCGTATTCGACCTTGACCCTGTTGTGGGTCGCAACCCTGGGCAATGTACTGGGTTCGATAGTGAACTGGATGCTGGGGCGCTTTATAGAGCGCCTGCGCCACAAGCGCTGGTTCCCGATCAGCCAGACACAGCTACACAAGGCCCAAGGGTTTTATCTGAAGTACGGCTACGGGTCACTGCTTCTGAGCTGGGTGCCCATCATTGGGGATCCGCTCACAGTCATGGCCGGCGTATTGCGCGAACCACTGTGGCGCTTCGTGCTGATCGTCACATTGGCCAAGGGCGCTCGGTATCTGGTGGTGGCGGCTCTGGTGACTCAAGCGTTTGCCTGACGCTCAACAGATTCCGACTAGGCTTCACAGACTGCATCGGCCAAAAACGAATTCAGCCCACTGAAAATAGGGCGACGACGACGGACGGCAGGCTTGGCTGACCACCTGTCTGAAGCGTGATACAAACCCGACGAAATGCATGGCCACTGGCTATTCAACTGCTCAGGCCCAGCGTAGGTTTGGATCCAATGAAGCCTTGTTCATCCGCAGGAGCACTGATGAAATTTCACGCCTGGTGTCTGGCACTCCTCCTCCCCGCTATTTCGGCTCATGCCGAAAGCAAGCCCATATCGATTCCTCACGACCCGGCGGCACAGCACGCGCTGGTGGAAAAGACCGGCGCACTCACTCATCGGATCGTTGTCACCAAGCGAGAAAGTTTGCTGGGCGTGATCTATTCCAAGCGCGTTTACAACTGCGACAACCACACGGTCAATCTGGTGGGTACGGGCGCAACGCTTGAGATCATGGAAAGCGCTCACGCTGTCAGCGGCATGGGACCGGTGATTCCAGATTCCACGTCCGAATACATTCAGAATGAAGCCTGCAGTTAAGTAGCGCCTCTCCAAGCGTTCAGGCTCCTGGACGCTTCCCTCTCTACCGCATTCTTGGGCGACATCAGTCAGCACAATGCAACCTTCTCAGGACGCATTGCGTGATCGCCTGCGCGCTGAACAGACAAAAAACATTTGCACTATTAGTATTACGGTATACCATCAGACAGACAATCATCATGCCTGTCGGCACACCGCGCAGAGGTAGCAAATGATCGACGCAACCGACTACAAGAACGTCATGGCCTCATTTCCGTCGGGTGTCACCGTCATCACCACGCTCAACGACGAGGGCGACGTCGTCGGCCTGACCGCCAGTGCCTTCAGCTCATTGTCGATGGATCCGCCCCTGGTCCTGTTCTGCCCCAATTACAGCTCCGACTCCTACGCCACGTTGATCAAGAGCAAGCGCTTCGCGATTCATCTGCTCTCCGGTTCACAGCAGGAAGAAGCCTACGCCTTCGCCCGCAAAGGCAAACTCAAGGCCGAAGGGATCCAGTGGACGTTGAGCGCGCTGGGCAACCCGCTGCTGAGCAACGCCACGGCGATCATCGAGTGTGAATTGTGGCGCGAGTATGAAGGTGGCGATCACGCGATCATGGTGGGCGCGATCAAGAACCTGATTCAGCCTCAACAACCTGTCGACCCGATGGTGTATTGCCGGGGCAAGATGAGCACCCTTCCCGCGCTGGCCTGATACGCATTTGCTCATACCACTCATTTGAAAATACGAGTGCTGCCACAACCGCACTCCGATCTGATCGAGGTAAGTGTCATGAAATTTTCGCTGTTCGTGCACATGGAACGCTGGGACGAAACCGTCAGCCACCGCCAGCTTTTCGAAGACCTCACCGAGCTCACGCTGATGGCCGAGAAAGGCGGCTTCAGCACAGTCTGGATCGGCGAGCACCACGCGATGGAATACACCATCTCCCCAAGCCCCATGCCGTTGCTGGCGTATCTGGCGGCCAGAACCGAGACCATCCACCTGGGCGCAGGCACCATCATCGCGCCGTTCTGGCACCCGCTGCGGGTTGCAGGCGAATGTGCGCTGCTGGACGTGATCAGTAACGGGCGCATGGAGGTCGGCCTGGCACGCGGTGCCTATCAGGTCGAATTTGATCGGATGGCCGGTGGCATGCCGGCGTCCGAAGGCGGCAAGGCCCTGCGCGAAATGGTCCCAGTGGTGCGAGCCTTGTGGCGAGGCGACTATGCCCACGACGGCGATATCTGGAAATTCCCGACCTCGACCTGCGTGCCCAAGCCCATCAATACGCCGCCAATGTGGATTGCTGCTCGCGATCCGGACTCGCACAACTTTGCGGTGGCGAACGGCTGCAACGTCATGGTCACACCACTGATGAAGGGCGACGAGGAAGTTGTCGACCTGAAGAACAAGTTCGAGGCCGCGCTGGCCAACAACCCAGACGTGCCACGCCCACAACTCATGGTCCTGCGCCATACCCACGTCCACGCCGCAGACGACCCTGAAGGCTGGCAGGTCGGGGCCAAAGCGATCTCGAAGTTTTATCGCACCTTCGATGCCTGGTTCGGCAACAAGCAGACGCCCGTCAACGGCTTCCTCGCGCCGAGCCCTGAAGAGAAATTCGTCGAGCGTCCCGAATTCGCCCTCGAAAGCCTGCACAAGACGGCGATGATCGGCACACCGGAAGAGATCATTCCACGCATCCAGTACTACCAGGAACTGGGCGTCGACGAGTTCAGCTTCTGGTGCGACAACAGCCTGCCGCACGCCGAGAAGAAGAAGTCGCTGGAGCTGTTCATCAAACACGTGGTCCCCGCTTTTCGGTGAGGTTTGCTCCCGCACAGCGCTGTGCCGGGCACAGGTTCAGCGCAAACCGTTCGCCCGGCATTCATGAGCTCGTCGGGCGGCCGGGATCTGCCCTTCGGCTCACGCTGACAGACGCGGAAATCTGACCCAAAACGGCATGTAGCAGCGAACCGGGTCACCACTCTTGATCCAGAAACGACATAAATATCTGTAAGCGCCACCCGCCTTAAAGAATCCTGCGCAGACGCCGACTCGCTAGTGGTAGACCATAAGACAGCGCTCCCGAGTGATGACATGGTTCAACAGACTGCATGGATAAATGCAGCGCCCAACACACGGTAGTAATGGACACTCCGGAGCTCACATGAACATCAAACAGAAATTGACTTGGGCGTTCGCAGTGATTGCGTGCTTGCCCATCATCGTCGTGGCGACGATCGTTGTAGTGAACTTGCGGGACGAAGCGACCAAGGGTTTTGTAGATGGCAGCGGACGCGAAATTCGTCAGGTCGACAATGCCATGCAGTTGTTCTTCGATGGCATCACTCAGAACGTCAACTACATCGCCGCGCATCCGCTGATCGCGGGCGCCAGCGACGACTTCAGAAGTTACATGGGCGCAGCGGCGACGCCTCAGTCGGAGAACGACAGGCAGGCCACCGAGCTGTTCGCCAGCATCGCCAAGGCGCACCCGGCTTATTCCTACGTTTCGTACGGTCTGATCAACGGCACCTACATCATGACGCCGGAAGACCCGCGGATGAGCAACTACGACCCGCGCGTCCGCCCCTGGTACAAGACCGCGATGGCCAATGTCGGCAAGACTGTGCGCAGCGACGCCTATTACTGGGCCGCCGACGACGCGGTGCTGGTCAGCACCATCCGTGCGATACCCAACAAGCTGGGCAACCCCGGCGGCGTGGTCAATATCGACGTGTCGCTCAAGCAGCTGACCAACATCGTCAAGCAGATCAAGCTGGGTGAAAGCGGTTATCTGATGCTGATGGAGAAGAACGGCACGGTACTGGTCGACCCCAAGCAGCCGGAACACAATTTCAAAAAGCTGGGTGAACTGGGTGACGGTTTTGCCGAGCTGGCCAAGACCAGCAGTGGGTTGGTCGAACTCACGCTCAACGGCGAGCGCTACATGGCCAACGTTTACCCGTCCGATCAGTTGGGCTGGAACTTCATTGGCCTGATCAAACAGGACGAAGTGATGGCTTCGGCCACCCGTCTGACCTGGCTGATCGGCATCATCGCTGCCGTGCTGGCACTGGTGTTCGCTATCGTCGGTGCCAGTTTCGCCAGCGTCATCGTGCGCCCGATTCACAGTGTCTCGACCGGGCTTGAAGGCATCGCGGGCGGTGAAGGCGACTTGACCCATAACCTGACAGTGCGCGGCAACGATGAAACCGCACAGCTGGCGGGCTGGTTCAACAAGTTCCTGACCGCGATTCGCAGCCTGATCCAGCACATCGGCCAGGCAGCGCATAAAATTCTCGAAGCGTCACACAGCTCGACCCGTGTTTCCAACGACATGGCCGAAGCCGCAGGTCGTCAGCGCGAAGCGGTGGACATGGTGTCCACGGCGTTCCATGAGATGGTCGCTACCTCCAACGAAGTCGCCCGCTCGTGCAGCCAGGCCGCCGATTCGGCCGACAACGGTCAGCAACAGGCACGCGAAGGTCAGCTTCAGATCGACGATGCCGTGCGCAGCGTGGATCAGTTGAGCGAGGAAATCGCCCGCTCGGCCAAGGACGTGACGCAATTGGAGAAGGACAGCATCGACATCCAATCGATTCTGGCCACCATTCGCTCGATTGCCGAACAGACCAACCTGCTGGCGCTCAACGCCGCCATCGAAGCTGCCCGTGCCGGTGAACAGGGTCGCGGGTTTGCCGTGGTGGCCGATGAAGTCCGGGCGCTCGCCAAGCGCACGGCCGACTCGACTGCCGAGATCGATACGCTGTTGGGCAACCTGGCCAAACGCACCAAGTCCGTGGCACAACAGATGAACGCAAGCCTGGATGTGTCGCAACAGTCGGTCACCAAGATCGGGCAGGCGCGCAGCAGCTTTGGGCAGATCCGTGAGTCGGTGGACGTGATCCGCGACATGAACACCCAGATCGCCACGGCGGCCGAAGAACAGCATCAAGTGGCCGAGGATATTAACCGCCATATCAGCCAGATTCATGGCGATGCACAACTGATCGCCACCCTGTCCGATTCGGCCCGCGCCGACTCCACCAGCCTGGCGTCATTGTCCAACGAGCTGGATGCACTGGTGCGCAAGTTCAAGACGTGATGGCAAAGGCTTTTATAGAAGCCTGCACGAACAGCGCGTGACCTGCTGAGGACACGCGTTGTTATGGGAGACCCCACCCGGTGTTCGCCGTGGCGCTGTCGCGCAGCAAACACCTAGCCGCGTGGGAGGCGGCTTGCCGGCGATCTGCCGGGAACCGTCAGCAAGGCCTGCGCACGCGGTGTTGCGCAGCATGCAATGAGTGCCTCTACCCGCCTACCCGCGCACCAACATCTCCCCCCCAAACCGACCCGACAAAAAGTCCAGCATGGTACGCAAGGTCGCCGATTGATGGTGTCGTGAGGTATAGACCCCATGCATGCCCAGCGAACGAGGCTGGTAATCGGGCATCAGCGCAACAAGCGTTCCGTTGGCAATCAGCGGCGCAGCCGAATGCACCGGCTGCAAGGTGATCCCGGCACCGGCCACGGCGGCCTCAAGCAGCACCACTGAGTCATTGGCGCTCAGATTGCCGCCTACGGGTACGCTCAGCGGTTGCTCGGCGTGGACGAACTCCCAAAGGCTTTTGCCGAAGTAGGAATACGTCAGGCAGTTGTGAGTGCTCAGCGCCTGCGGCCGGTTCGGCGTGCCATGTATGGCCAGATAGCCGGGCGCTGCACAGACGACGGACTCACAGCTCCCCAGGGGACGGGCAATGAGGTTGGGGTCCAGTTGATTGGTGATGCGGATCGCCAGATCGATCCGTTCGCTGACCAGGTCCACCGCCTGATTGCCGATCAGCAGATCCACCGAAGTCCCCGGATAACGTCGCAGGTAAGCCGTCACTGCCGGTGCCAACACCGCCTGCGCCAATGACTGCGAGCAGGCGATTCGCAACATTCCGCGTGGCTCGTCCACCTGCGTGTCGGCAGCCAGCGGCACGGCGTCGGCCAGTTCAAGCAGCTGCCGACACCGAGCCAGGGTCACCTGACCAGGGGCCGTCAGACCCAGCTTGCGGGTGGTGCGGTGCAGCAAGCGTGCACCCGCCCAGGTTTCCATTTGCGCCAGATACCGCGTAACCATCGCCCGGGACATGTCCAGCGACTCGGCGGCCGCGACCAAGCTGCCACGCTCGTTGATGGCCACGAACACCCGAGCTGCCACGATGCGATCCATGATTCGTCCGATTCAAGCAATTGATAGTTGCCGATAGTGAGGCTTTTGTTTCACTTCAAGCAACTTAAGATAAGGCCACTTCCGTTCTGCCACTCGAAAAGGTCGTTCCCATGCTGCGCCGTGCCCTGCTCGCCCTCTCCTTCGCCACCCTTTTGCCGCTCGCCGCTCAAGCGGCCGATCCGCTGAAGATCGATGTCTACAACCCGGCCGAAAAGGCCATCTTCCCGGTTTCATCCGAACTGATCATCGGCCAGCATGACGCCGTGCTGATCGATGCCCAGTTTCAGCGCAATGACGCCCAGGCGCTGGTACAGAAGATCAAGGCCAGCGGCAAGAAGCTCACCACGGTTTACATCAGCCACAGTGACCCGGACTACTACTTCGGTCTGGACGTTATCCAGGCGGCCTTCCCTGAGGCCAAAATTGTCGCCAGCGAACCGACAGTGAACGCCATCAAGGCCTCGATGCAAGGCAAGCTGGCGTACTGGGGTCCTATCCTGAAAGACAACGCGCCAGCCAAACTGGTCTTGCCTGAAGTGCTCAAGGGAAATCATCTGACGCTGGAAGGTCAGCCGTTGCAAATCAAAGGGCTGGATAGCGCGGCTCCGGAACGCAGCTACGTGTGGATTCCCTCGCTCAAGACGGTTGTCGGTGGCGTTGTGGTGTCCAGCGGCATTCATGTCTGGGTCGCCGACACCCAGACGCCGAAATCCCGCCAGGACTGGCTCGCCACCCTCAAGGGCATCGAAGCGTTGAAGCCGGCCACCGTCATTCCAGGCCATTACCTGGGCCAGGTGCCTGAAGGGACCAAAGCCGTCACGTTTACCGCTGACTACCTCAGGTCTTTCGAAGAGAACGCCACTAAGGCCAAGGACTCCGCAGCGCTGATCGACGCCATGCACAAAGCCTGGCCGCAACTGGCCGAGCCCGGTTCGCTGGAAATGAGCGCGAAGGTCATCAAGGGTGAGATGAAATGGCCAAACTGAGGTGATATTCGGTCGACGGCTTTAAACCAGGCAGGCCTGCGCTCGCAAGGCCGGCCTCATTGGCGACACCGCATGCTACAGGGCAAACCACCAGCGAAACCCGTAGAAGCAAGCCATGCCGAGCACCACGCTGGTCAGGACTCGCCGGGTCCAGAGCATCAATGCGATGGTACACAGGGCGCCCAGCAAATAAGGGTTGGTCAGGCTCAGTTCGAGCTGATGTTCAGGCAGAAAGATGATCGGCCCACAAATCGCGGTCAGCATGCCTGGCACTGCAAATCCTAGAAAATCCCGTGCGTTGCGCCCAAGGGTGAACGGCAGGCGCGGCTCCAGAAACAGGTAGCGATTGAAAAACACTGCCAACCCCATTCCGATGATCACGACGAACATCATGATGCCCCCTGCCCCAGTGCGCGCTTGCAGACGAAGCCGGCCGTCATGCCCGCTATTCCCGCCAAGACCAGCGCAGCACTCAACTGCCAGTAGCTGAACAGCACTGAACAAAACAGTGAAACGGCCACACAGACCACCACCGGCACACTGCGCACCAGTGGGGTGACCAGGGCAATAAACGTAGCGATGATCGAGAACTCCAGCCCCAAATGTTCCAGCCCCGGAATACTGTTACCCAGCACGATGCCTACAAACGTGAACAGGTTCCAGAGCAGGTAGAACGTCAGCCCGACCCCGAGCGCGAACCAGCGATTGAAGGATGCCCCGCCGTGCTGACTGTTGAGGGCAAAGAACTCATCGGTCAGCAAAAAGCCCAGACTCAGTCGCCAGCGCAGCGGCAAGCTGGAGAGTGTCGGGCGCATGTGCAGTCCATAAAGCAGGTGCTGGGAAGTCAGTAGCAGGGTCGTCAGCAGAATCGAACCGATGCCCGCCCCGCTTTTCAGCATACCGATGGCAACCAGTTGCGCAGCGCCAGCAAACACGATGGCGGATAAACCCTGGCTCTCCAGCGGCGTCAGATTGGCTTCCAGCGCCAGCGACCCGGCCAGCAGCCCCCAAGGCGCACACGCCAGCGACAGTGGCATGACCGCAATGGCACCTTGGCTAAACGCCTGATAAGGCGATGAATAACGAAACATGAAAACCCGCACGACCGATGATGGGGGAGCAACTTTCGCAGAAACCCGGCCGGGCGTCTCGGACATTCTTGCGCACGTCAGCACACTGCGCGCTCAGTGTTCTGCATACGCCTTGGGGGTTAGACCGTTGCAGCCGGTGTTGCCCATGCCTTTGACGCAGCGCTGTCTCGCAGCCAACATCGTTCCGCTCCGGCACCATTACGTTTCTTCGGTGCTCAGTCGCCTGCGTCACGACAGATGGCCTGAAACACCTATGGTCAGAGGCCTCACACAATGGCTATGCTGCGCCGATGAATGCTCCCCTTACCGTCCGAAACCCCTGTCCTCCCGGAGCCTGCGATTGCGAGTGGGAACGGCTGGATGCGCCGGATGCCGACAGGCGAGTGCTGCTGCTGACTCGCGATGAAGAACGGCGCCTACTGGAACGCCTCGAACGCGTCACCAGCCTGAACGACCTTGAGCATGTTCTGTACAAAGTCGCTGAACAGTTGGGTGTCTACGTGGGCGTGGAACCGGGCGTCAACGAGGTGCGGACCATGCGCGGCATCAACATCGTGGTCCAACACAAGACCGGTTTATGCCGCAAGACTCGCCAGTCGATCCCCACCGCCATCCGCCGGGCCCTGGAAGCCAACCCACAGATCGCCTGGCAATTGCTCAACGCCAACGACCTGCTGCGTGATGCCTGAGTAGCGAATCGACTATCATGACGCGCCCACTCGCCAAGGAAAGTCTTCGTGCCCCTCGACATTCGTCCTGCTACTGCCGCCGACACCGGTCAAATCCTGGCCTTCATTACCGAACTTGCGATCTATGAGCGGGCCGGTCATGAAGTCAAGGCCAGCGCAGAGGACATTCAGCGCTCACTGTTTGCCGAAAACGCGCCCGCCAAGGCGCTGATTTGCCTGCACGATGGCGTCCCCATCGGTTACGCCGTGTACTTCTACAGCTATTCCACCTGGCTGGGACGCAACGGCGTGTACCTGGAGGACCTCTACATCACGCCGCAGCACCGCAGCGTCGGTGCTGGCCGCGCGCTGCTACGCCACATCGCTCGCGAAGCGGTGGCCAACGATTGCGGTCGTCTGGAGTGGAGCGTGTTGGACTGGAACGAGCCGGCCATCCAGTTCTATGAAGCCATCGGTGCAGCACCGCAGGATGAGTGGGTGCGGTATCGAATGGAAGGCCCTGTGCTGCGCGATTTCGCAGCGGGCGCATGAACGCCGGCAGCCGTAAACGAAAACGAAAACGCCCGACCTGTTATAGGCCGGGCGTTTTTGATGGCGCGTATTTCAGCACACACCGGGCGGAATGCCATCCTTGTTGAAGTCCTTCAGGCGTTCCTTTTCCTCGGGTGTCGAGTGCGCAGGCACATCGTCGTCAGGCTCCGGTTTCTTCTCGTCTTTCTGGTCGGTCATTGTCCGATGCTCCACAGGTGGCTGTTCACATAAGGCCACGTGTGCAGCAATCGGTTCAGATTGATTCATACCGCATCAAGCAACTGCACGCGGCTCGACACTGCGTTCCAGTTGTCGGGCGACACCCTGTAGGTCCAGTAGCGTCAGACGCCAACTGCGTTCAGCGCTGCCGACACTGACCAATGAACGCGCCCGGTCATTGACCGATACTTCCTTGCCCAGGTTGGTCTGCCAGCCCTGATCGAGCATGGCGGGGTCGAACTGATTGAACGCATCGATCGAATCCACACGACTCACGGCGAAACCAAAACATAGACGTTCGCCACGCACGATCAGCACCCGAGAGGTTTCGCTCTGAGCGGGCGGCGTCTCCCCGAGCAAGCTGCTCAGGCAGATCAGCGGCACCTGCTCACCGCGCAGATTGAACTGCCCCAGCAAATGGGTCGAGGGCTGGGCCAGACCGATCAACCGGTCGGGCACGGCAAGAATCTCGACGATCTGACTCAATGGCGCCACGAAGCGGGTCGGCGCGTCGAACAACAGGCAGGCGTGGCGCAGCATCGCCTTGGTGACATCGTGGGAGGCCTGAGCGGGTTGCACATCGTTCTGATAGACCTTGGTGTAACTCGTGACCTCGGGCCGCTGTAGCAACTGCAGATGATCGAGCAGCAACGCCTGCTCGCCGTCCTGAAGGTTCATCACGCCTGCGAACAGCTTGGGATGCGGCAAACCATACGCGGGCACCGCCAACAGGCTGTCGGGGTCCTGGCGATGGATCGCCACCATCCGGTCGTAGCCGAATCCGCATACGCGGCCATCCGGCGCGGTCAGCAACAACAACTGGGGCTTGGCTGCTTGACGCACATGGTCCAGCCCCAAGACTTCAGAGAGGTTAAGCGCCGGCACCTTTGTACCCCGTACCGACGTCACGCCGAAACAGCAGTCGCTGCCGAAATCCGAGGCGCTGATCTCAGGCCCGTCCACCAGTTCGGTGACCACGCTGGCATCGATGCAGAAGTGGCGGCCGTCACACTCGAAGACCAGGTAATGCAGCAAGCGACGTTTGGCCGCCTGGGCTTCTTCCTTGAGCAACTGTGCATGCTGATCCGCCGCAAACATGACGCACGGCAGGCTGGCCAGAACCTGCAAGTCCAGTTTGTAGATCATGCGCGACTCTTCGCTGCTCAACAGCAACTCCGGCAACAATCCGGTACGGGAACCTTGCGGCCCTATCGAGCAGAACTGCGCATCGCGCGCCTTGAGAATGTCGCACACCGCATGGATCGCAAGCCCCAGGTAGCCAGCACCGAACTTCAGGATGGCCACCAACGGCGTGACGGCCGACGCGTCGGTGCCTTCGGCAAGCTGGCCGCGTAAATCGACCAGCGGTACGGGCTTGCCACGCAACGTAAATACCCCCAGCAGCGCCCCGCGTGTAAGCGGATGCGGCTGCAAATCGGTCGGCCAATGCACCGCTTCCATCAGTGCATCGGCGGTCACGGCCAGGTACGTGCCGTTTATCTGCACCACACCGTAGGCCTTCACGTCGTTCATGCAGGCTGCCCTAAGGATATTTTTTCCATCGCTTCGGTGTTGCTGTTCGAATTGGTCTTGTGCAGTTCGATAATCAGCGATTCGACTTCCTGAGCAGAGATGCGCTGTTTCTCGGTGGCCGTATTGATTCCGTCAATCGCCTGGGTCGTCTGCATCACACCCTCGACAATGTGCTCGAATGCCTCACCCGCACTGCGGGAGATTTCGTTGCCCGACTCGATCCGTCCCACCGTCTCAAGGATCAACTTGTTGATCTCCTTGGTGGCCCGCGACGACTTCTCGGCCAGCTTGCGCACCTCATCGGCAACCACCGAGAAACCCAGGCCGTGCTCACCCGCGCGCGCCGCTTCGATGGCCGCGTTGAAGGCGAGCATGTTGGTCTGGCTGGCGATTTCGCTGATGACCTGAACGATGTCCTGAATGCCTTCCGCCGATTTGGCGATCATGCTCATCGCTTCTGACGCCTTGCCCAGCGTCTGCGATCCACGGCTGGCCTGGTCGCGGGTCAACCTGGCCAGTTCGGTGGCCGTGTCGGTGCTTTGCGCCACGTAGGCAATGGCGTTCATCAGCGTATTGACCGACTCGCGCATTGCCAGGGTCTTGGCCTCGATGGCTTGCTCGATTTCGACCTGACGGGTGATATCGGTGGCGAACTTGACCACTTTGAACGGCTTGCCTTCGTGATCGAAGATCGGGTTGTAGGTCGCCTGAATCCAGATGTGCTGGCCGTACTTGCTCAGGCGCATGAAGCGTCCCGAGAAGAACTCGCCCTGCCCCAGCCCATGCCAGAACTCGCGATAAGGCGTGCTGCGCACATACTCCTCTTCGCAAAAGATCCGGTGATGCTGGCCCTTGAGCTCCTGCATCCCGTAACCCATCGCCTTGAGGAAGTTGGGGTTGGCGGTGAGGATATTACCGGCCATGTCGAATTCTATGACCGCTTGGGCACGGTCGATCGCCGTGACTTTGCCTTTGTCCTCGACACTGCTTTCCTTGGCGTCGGTGACGTCCAGGGCGAACTTGACGATCTTGTACGCGTTGCCCTGAGCGTCGAAAATCGGGTTGTAGGTGGCCTGGATCCAGATCTCTTTGCCGTCCTTGCGCTTGCGCTTGTATTCGCTGGCGTCGTATTCACCACGGCCGAGTTTCTCCCACAGCTCACGATAGCCAAGGCTGCTGATGAACTCCTCGCAACAGAACATGCGGTGGTGTTCGCCCACGATTTCGCTCAGGTCGTAACCAAATACGTTCAGAAAGTTGCGATTGGCCGTCAGAACCTTACCGGTCAGGTCGAACTCGATCACGGCCTGAGAACGCTCGATGGCAGTGACCTTGCCAGCCTGTTCGGCCTGGCGCGCACGGCTTTCCGTCACGTCGTTGGCGAACTTGACGACCTTGTACGGACGACCTTCCGGGTCAAGGATGGGGTTGTAGGTGGCGCTGATCCACAACTCGCGACCGCCCTTGCCGACACGCTTGTACTCGCCCGAATCATATTCGCCACGCTCAAGCTTGGCCCAGAAAGCACGGTAGGCCGGGCTGTTGAGGTACTCGTCGTCGCAAAACATGCGGTGATGCTGGCCCTGAACTTCGTCGAGGCGATAGCCCAGAATCGCCAGAAAGTTTTCATTGGCGCTGAGCACCCGACCGTTCAGGTCGAACTCGATCACGGCCTGCGAGCGTTCAATGGCCGCCACCTTGCCTTCGTACTCGGCATTGGTTTTGCGCTGATGGGTCACATCGGTCGCGAACTTCACGACTTTGAACGGGTTACCCTGTTCGTCGAACACAGGGTTGTAGGTGGCCTGCAACCAGATTTCCTTGCCGCCCTTGCCCAACCGTTTGTACTGACCTTTTTCGAAGGCGCCCTCACCCAGCGTTTTCCAGAACGTGGCGTATTCAAGGCTGGAAGCGTGGTCAGGGGTGCAGAAAATTCGGTGGTGACGCCCCTGAATCTCGTCCAGCCGATACCCCACGGAGTCCAGGAAATTGGTATTGGCGTGCAGGATATTGCCTTCGAGATCGAACTCGATCATCGCCTGCGACCGATCAATGGCTGCCATTAGCGAGTGGAGGTCCAACTGCACCCCGGTTGTGTCCTTAGGGGTACTTACAGTTGTGGTCGACATGAAAAGTGCTCAGAAAGTGAAAGCAGTGATTAAAAGTGGTACGCGCTGGTATTCGCAGGCCAGGCAAACCTCCACGACACGTGTGACGTTGCTGCCTGCCTGGCAAAACGGGTAATCGTATTTCTCAATGAATCCGATAGCGCTGCGATACCGCTGCAGCCACCAGAATCAGCGATGAGCGGCAAACGAGACTGCTACTGCACCTTAGTATGTACAGATTGCGCCCCACGCCACTAGTTCGCCACTACCAATGATCGGATGCCGTGTTCCGTGTTGGGCCATCAGGAAAAAAGCCAGATAACCAGGGCAACCGCCCCGGCCCAGGCGAGAGTGAGCAGGAAAGAAAGCCCTGCCAGACGCGGATCCATGTGCCTCCCGAACGTGACAGAACAAGTGCCTGAAAAAAAATAACGCCTAGATACGTGTGCGAGGCTGACGTGGATCACGGGGCCGAAGAATATTTTTCCGTGTTACGGGACGTAGTGGTACGACCTTGCGTCGTTACCAATAGGAATCCGTGGCTGCATCCAACTCTTCTCTGCCCGTGTGACGTTGCCGCTTCCCACAAGAGGTGGCCTATAAAATAAATGAAAAGTGCAACAGGTATCGACGCAGGGCGTTCCGTTATCAAAGTTGTACAACTTCACCTGCACGGTGGGTTACTTGTACACAGCTATTACAACTACTGCCGTTCATCCGGCCAGCAAAAAATAGTAAAAGCATTCTGCGTCTGGCACGTATCGGAGTAGATGTCCGTTGCAATAAACGGATGTAAACCTCAAGCACCCTTATTTGATACTGGAGAGCCATCATGACGACAGGTAATAAAAACCCGGGCAACTTTGCCAATGATCGCGAAAAGGCATCGGAAGCAGGTAAGAAAGGAGGACAGGCATCGGGCGGCAACTTTGCCAATGACAGAGAAAAAGCATCCGAGGCCGGTAAAAAAGGTGGACAGCACAGTCACGGTGGTGGCCGCCAGTCTTGATTGACTAACGGCTTATCACGTTCCGGATGTGATGGCGTAGTTGTTGCCTTTTCCGAACAAAGGCTTCGCAGTTCCTGATCAGTACTGCACGCTATTGCCATAGAGACACGTCCGGAACCCTGCGCGATCGATCAGACCGTTGCAGGTCGTGCGCCCAGGACTCAGGCAATCGACTCCGATTGTTGACTTGTACACAACTGCAACTTCCATGAGGTATCAGAACATGGCACAAGATAAACAAGGCGGCATGAGCGTAAACGAAGCGGGTAAAAAAGGTGGGGAAGCCACTTCCGCCAGCCACGATAAAGAGTTCTATCAAGAGATCGGCAGCAAGGGCGGCCAAAACAGTGGCGGCAACTTCAAGAACGATCCTGAGCGTGCCGCCGAGGCGGGCAGCAAAGGCGGTCAAAACAGCGGTGGCAACTTCAAGAACGACCCTGAACGTGCTGCAGAAGCGGGCAGTAAAGGCGGTCAAAACAGCGGCGGCAACTTTGCCAATGACCGTGAAAAAGCCTCCGAAGCGGGACGCAAGGGAGGCCAGAACAGCCACGGTGGTGGAGGAAATAGCTAAGCTTGCAGGATGAACGTGAGGGATCACCTTTCCTCTATTCTTCATGATCGCCCGGCGGACACGGCGGCTTCACTGCACCGCATTCGCCGGGCGATCCTTTGCCAGCTTTTCAGAGCGAATACAGGCAGCAATCATCTGAAGGTGCGCCATGACCTTACACGTCATCAATTTCACCGGCCCTATCAACGCATCGACCTGCGGGCAGCTCATCGATAAAGCCGCACTGGCCGTACAGCGTAAAGCCACCGGGCTGAGGGTCAATATCGCAACGATGGGGGGCGAAAGCAGCTACGGATTCACCATGTACAACTTTCTGCTGACACTCCCCATCCCTCTGCACACCCATAATCTTGGCACGGTCGAATCGATGGGTAATATCGTGTTCCTCGCAGGGCAACGCAGAACGGCTTGCGAACACAGCAAGTTCCTGTTTCATCCGTTCCACTGGTACTTAAACGGCTCGGTCGATCACGCACGCATGTCTGAATACGCCATGAGCCTGGATTATGACCTTCACTTATATGCACGTATTGTTGGCGAACGCACTGAAGATGCGCAGCAAACGCTGGAGATCGAGAAGTACCTGACCGCTGCGCCCAGGATTCTCGATCCCGCACAGGCGAAGGCAGCCGGAATGATTCACGCGATAGAAGCGCCTGAACTGCAAGGCGACTTCGTCATCCACGCCGTCTACTCATGACGGGCCTGATAAAAGTCAATCTTCCTCATCGTCGTCATCACGGTCGGCGCGGTCAGCACAGGGCAGCCGCCCAGACTCCCCACCAGCAATGCGCTCGGCCTGATCCCGGCCTCGTTTCATGGCATCCGGGACGGTCCATTCGGCAGCGGGCAGTTTTGTGGTTCGTTTGGCGACAGTGTGCCCGTCCGCCCCATACACGCACACCACCAACTCAATATCGCCTTCCGGCAACTCGTGAGCACAGACATTGGCTTTACACCCATTTTCCAGATCGCGCTCGTAACTTTTCTCGGTCACAGGATTGTCAGGCGGCGCGGCAGAAGTTGATGCTTTATTGAACATATTGCCCTCCAAAAACGCTATGGCATACAAGACCCACTCGTTCAGCATATGAAACTTACGCCTGCCTGCCAGAGGGGGCCGACCAAAGGTAATAACGTCGCTTCGTTAGTTAGACCACTCGTCGACTTTCGGGCATTTTTTTAAAACCAAGCCACACTTGCCCCTTCAAACAGGTTGGTAGCCAGATACGCAGTCGGCATGAATAATGGCAAAAGGCTGTGCTTTACGCGCGTGGCCGGGAGTCCCTAAATGTCGCATCCTTCGCACTATGAGCGCTATAACCGCTCCGCCTCTACAGCCTCTACACAGGCAGACAAAGTGTATGAGCGCTTTTCGGAAAACTCGGGTAATCGGGCAACTAATGCCGGGCAGCCGGAAGGCCAGCGTTATCGATCCTGCGCCCTGCAGCCCGAGGAAAACTTCGAATGCATGGAGCGACGGGACCCTGTTGCCCGGTAATTACCAGGTCTTATCAGACGTCCTGCAGTTGTTCAGTCAGTTCATACCCGGTGGCAGATTCATCTGCCGCCCGTGATGGCAAAAGACTAGCAACCGGTTTTTTATTTGAAGCGTAAGGAAGAGCGTCAATGCGAACTACCAAGCATTGTCTTTTATTGTTCATTGCCCTGTTGATGTCTGGCTGTAACTGGGTGATTTTCAACCCCAAAGGGCAGATTGCCATTGAAGAGCGCAATCTGATCATTCTGGCCACCGTCCTGATGCTGTTGGTGGTGATTCCGGTCATCTTCATGACCTTTCTGTTCGCTTACAAGTACCGGGCGACCAACAAAAAAGCCCAGTACTCGCCTCGCTGGGCCAGTTCTCACAAGATCGAAGCGGTGGTCTGGGGCGTTCCGCTGATCATTATTATCATCCTGGGCTGGGTCACTTGGGTCACCACCCACAAACTGGATCCTTACCGGCCCATCGAATCCGACAACCCGCCGCTCAATGTTCAGGTCGTCGCGATGGACTGGAAATGGCTGTTCATCTACCCGGACCTGGGCATCGCCACCGTGAATGAACTGGCCATGCCGGTGCATACACCTGTGAGTTTCACGGTAACGTCCGACGCCGCCATGAACTCGTTCTTCATCCCGGCGCTGGGCGGGCAGATCTACGCGATGGCCGGGATGCAGACCAAATTGCACCTGATCGCCAACCAGCCAGGCCAATACCGGGGTTTCTCTGCCAACTACAGCGGCCAGGGCTTTTCCGACATGCATTTCAGCACGCTGGCCACCACGCCGGCCGAATTCGAGGCCTGGGTGAACAAGGTCAAGGGCACGTCCGGAGCACTTGATCAATCGGCCTACAAGGCACTGGCCATTCCCACGCACGGGTATGACATCACCTACTACTCGTCTGTCGATCAGCAGTTGTTCAAGACCATCGTCGACAAGTACGAGGGGATGAACAAAGCCAAAAAAACGATACCGGAGCCTGTGGCTGCCGAAGACGCCGATGACCGGAATACGATGACGAAGGAGCGCTGAGATGTTCGGAAAACTGTCCTGGGATGCCATCCCGCTTCATGAACCCATCGTCATGTACACCTTGGGTGTGGTTGGACTTATTGCCATTGGGATGATCGGCTCGATTACCTGGAAAGGTGCCTGGGGTTACCTGTGGCGGGAATGGTTCACCTCGGTGGATCACAAGAAGATTGGCTGCATGTACATCATCGTGGCGCTGGTCATGCTGCTGCGCGGTTTCTCCGACGCCATCATGATGCGTACCCAACAAGCGATGGCCGCTGATGGCGGACCGGGCTATCTGCCGCCTGAGCACTACGACCAGATCTTCACCGCACACGGCGTCATCATGATCTTTTTCATGGCGATGCCCTTTATGGTCGGCTTGCTGAATATCGTGGTGCCACTGCAGATCGGTGCCCGTGACGTGGCCTACCCGTTTCTCAATGCGTTGAGCTTCTGGCTGTTCGTCGTAGGCGCTGCGCTGGTGAATATTTCACTGGGTGTGGGAGAGTTCGCACGGACGGGCTGGGTGGCCTACCCTCCGCTGTCAGAGCTGGGGTACAGCCCCGGGGTCGGCGTGGACTATTACATCTGGTCGTTACAGATATCAGGGATAGGGACGCTGCTGACGGGGCTCAATTTTTTCGTCACGATCCTGAAAATGCGCACCACAGGCATGACGCTGTTCAAGATGCCGGTATTCACCTGGACGGCGCTATGCACCTCGATCCTGATCCTGGCCGCCTTTCCGATCCTGACCGCCACGCTGTTCATGCTGACCCTGGACCGCTACCTGGGCATGCACTTCTTCACCAGCGAAGCCGGCGGCAACCCCATGATGTACGTGAACCTGATCTGGGCCTGGGGGCATCCGGAGGTCTACATCCTTATCCTGCCCGCCTTCGGTATCTTTTCCGAGATCGCGGCCACGTTCAGCAGCAAACGCCTGTTCGGCTACAAATCGCTGGTGTGGGCGACCATTGTGATCACCGTGCTGTCGTTCATCGTCTGGCTGCACCATTTTTTCACGATGGGCGCAGGAGCCAACGTCAACGCGTTCTTCGGCATCATGACAATGATCATCGCCGTGCCGACGGGCGTGAAGATCTTCACTTGGCTGTTCACCATGTACCGCGGCCGGGTGCGCTTCGAAACACCCATGCTCTGGACCATCGGCTTCATCGTGACCTTCAGCATCGGCGGCATGACCGGCGTGCTGCTGGCCGTACCCGGCGCAGACTTCCTGTTGCACAACAGCCTGTTCCTGGTCGCCCACTTCCATAACGTGATCATCGGCGGCGCAGTGTTCGGCTACATGGCGGGCCTCACGTACTGGTTCCCCAAAGCGTTCGGTTTCAGGCTTAACGACAGACTCGGGCGTCTCTCCTTCTGGTGCTGGATCGTCGGTTTCTACTTCGCCTTTATGCCGTCCTACGTACTGGGCTTCATGGGCATGACACGACGTCTCAATCACTTCGACAATCCGGAATGGGCGCCTTGGCTGATGCTGGAGCTGATCGGCGTGGCGATCATTTTGGTTGGGGTTGCCGGGCAAGCCTTGCAGTTGTTCGTCAGTATCCGTCACCGCCACAAGACCCGAGACACCACGGGCGACCCTTGGGATGCCAGAACCCTGGAATGGGCGACGGCATCCCCTCCCCCCGTCTACAACTTTGCCGAGCAGCCCAAAGTCGACGATCTGGACGCTTACTGGGGCATGAAAGAACGCGGCGTCAGTACGCTCAGCCATACCGACTACCGGGCCATCCACATGCCGCGCAATACACCTGCCGGGCTGGTCATCAGCCTGTTCGCGCTGATCGCAAGCTTCGCGCTGGTCTGGCATATATGGTGGCTGGCCGCGTTCGGCCTGGTCGCTTCGGTGGTCACGATGGTCATTCGCAGTAACAACGATGACATCGACTATTTCATCCCGGCGCGCGAGGTGGCAGACATCGAACAGGCGCGACTCAAAGCATTGGCGGAGGCCTGAGTATGTCTAACATCGTGATCGACAAGGACATTGCCCACAGCGAAGAGCAAGGCCACGAAGACTCAGGGTCAATGTCAGTCTTCGGCTTCTGGATCTACCTGATGACCGACTGCATTTTGTTCGCGACGCTGTTCGCGGGCTATGCGGTGCTGCGTGACAGTGTGGCGGGCGGGCCTTCCACGGTCGATATCTTCGAACTGCCTTACGTACTGACCGAAACCATGCTGCTGCTGTTGAGCAGCATCACCTACGGCTACGCCATGCTTGCCATGAACCGCGATGACCGCACAGGCGTGCTGCGCTGGCTGGCTGTGACTTTCTTATTGGGCAGCGCTTTCATCGCCATGGAGATCAATGAATTTCATCACTTGATCCAGCAAGGTTACGGGCCTGACCGCAGCGCATTCCTGACGGCGTTCTTCACGCTCGTCGGCACCCACGGTGCTCACGTGCTCACCGGGCTGATCTGGATGGCAATTCTGATGTGGCAGGTTCACAGCCGAGGGCTCACCACCGTGCATGCGACACGGCTCAGTTGCCTGAGTCTGTTCTGGCACTTCCTGGATGTCGTCTGGATCTGCGTATTTACCGTTGTCTACATTCTGGGAGTCGTCTGATATGTACACTCAAAGTCCTGTGCGCAGTTCGGCTGGCACCAGCCACGGCAGCAGCCGCTCTTACAGGGTCGGCTTCATCCTCTCGGTGGTGCTGACCCTCATTCCCTTTCTATTGGCCATGTACCCGGCCCTGTCCCGCATGACGACCGTCTGGGTGGTGGTCTTGACTGGCATGATCCAGATCGTGGTGCACTTGAAGTATTTCCTGCATCTGGACACGGCCGCCGAGCAACGCTGGAACTTGAGAGCGCTGATCTTTTCACTCGTGATTATTGTGCTGTTGGTCGGGCTGACGTTGTGGATCATGTTCAGCATTCACCACAACATGCTCGCGCACTGACGACACACGCAGTTCGTTACGGGTAACGCACCCACTTTTATACTGCACCACTCTGCATTAAGCCCTCCACTCATCTGTTTTACCGCTGAAACACTCCCTGAGGAAAAAGATAAACTAATCTTTCTCCTCAGGGCTTGATTAGTTATTTGTTTCACACCGTAGGAGAACGCAATGAACGAAGATACCCTCAAACAGATCGCTTACCGCCTCTGGGAAGAACAAGGCAAGCCCGAAGGCATGGACTTCGAACACTGGCTCGAGGCGAAGCGTGAGCTGGACGGTCAGAACAGTGATGGCCTGACAGGTTCGATTACCAGTAGCGTTGCCCCTCCCGCCCCACAGAAAAAAGCCCGCCAGCCCTTAAAAAAGGCTGGAAAGATAAAATCGAAGGCAACTTCCGGCACCGTTTGAGGCTCCAGTAACGTGCAGTTGTCGTGCGATGGGCGGCCACTGCACTCAGCCAAAACGGCCAGGTTGCAAAAACGTTAGAAGCCGATAACTAATGATCAACTTACACCCTTTTGAATATACAACCCACTCAAAAGGATATCGACTTTACTGCAAAAACTAGGCACTTTTATTTCGTAGTTTCACTCCAAAAACTTACGGCATGTGGCGATTAAGGTAATCAACGGATTTTCGAACTTCTCGCCGCAGCCTGGCGGTTTAGCAGTCTATAAAACGTTCTTTCCGGCGAACGCGTTTATCCATCGCCCGCCGACAGCTCCATTGTTTCAATTACAGACTTTCAGGTTTACGGGATAAGGATATGCCAGCATCAGGAGCACATGAACAATGGGCCTGCGGGAAAAATCAGATGAACCGGTTTGAGCGCGAGCAGGCATTGCTGCGCCAGCGCAGGGTACTGGCAGAGTTCGGTGAGCTGGCCTTGATCAGTCCAGACCTGGATGTGGTCATCAATTCCGCGTGCGCCAAGGCAGGCGAAGCACTTGGCACCCATTTAGCGAAATTCGTTCAGATCATGCCAGACCGACGCCAGCTGTGGGTTCGCAATGGTGTCGGCTGGACACCGGGCATTGTCGGGCAGTTGAAATTGCCGTTAAAGCCAGGGTGTCCCGAGTGGTACTCGCTGAACATCAATCAACCGGTGATTTCCACCGATGCGCTCCAGGACAGCCGATTCCAGCTGCACCCTTTCCAGACGGAAAATCATGTAAAAGCGTTCGTCAATGTCATCGTCTACGCCCCGCACAATCAGGAGCCGATCGGAATTTTCCAGGTCGACAGTCGCGTCTCACGCGATTTCAGCGGAAGTGATGTGGATTTTCTGCGCAGCTACGCCAACCTGATCGCCGGCTGCTTCGAGCGGTTCAGAATCACCGATGCGCTGAAAGCGACCGAAGCGCGACTGCGTGAAAGCGAACGGCAATACCGCATCGCGGTGCAACTGAACCCACAGATCCCTTGGACAGCCGATACCCAAGGCACCATCACGTCGCTGGACCATCGCTGGTCGGACTTTTCAGGCGTGCTCCGCGAAAGAACCCTGGGCCAGGGCTGGAGGCAATCCACACACCCGGATGACATGCCCATGATCATTCAGCAGTGGCGGCAGTCGGTGGCAACGCTGCAGCCGTTCGACATTCAAGTCCGGTTGCGCAAGAGCATGGGCGATTATCACTGGTATCGGGTTCGGGCATTTCCCGATCTGGATGAGACCGGTCTTTGCAGGCAGTGGTACGGCACGGTGGAAGACATCAATGACCGCGTTCAGCTGGAGTCGGTACTGCGGCAATGGAACGACCAGTTGGAGGAGCGGATCGCCGAACGCACCCAGCAGTTGCAACTGGAGCAGCGTGAACGCGAAGCCGCTGAGGCCAAGCTGCGACAGAGCCAGAAAATGGAGGCTGTGGGTCAGCTCACCGGCGGTATCGCCCACGACTTCAATAATCTGCTCGGCAGCATTTCCGCCAGCCTTGAGCTGATCCAGTTGCGTCTGGATAGCAAGCGCTTTGCCGAGGTGGGCAAATATCAGGCTCTGGCATTGACGGCCGTCAAGCGAGCAGCGGCCCTGACCGCACGTCTGTTGGCCTTTTCGCGGCTGCAACCGCTGGAACCCCAGATACTGGACCCCACCGCAGTGGTCGCCAGCATGGAAGACATGATCCGTCGCACGATGGGGCCGATGATTCAGGTGCAATGCCAACTGTGCAGTACCGGCAACATCAATTGCGACCTTAACCAGCTGGAAAACGCGCTGCTCAACCTGTCGATCAACGCACGAGACGCGATGCCGCAGGGTGGCACACTGACCATCAGTACCCGGCGTGTAGACGCGGATCAGGCACTGGCGCTGGCCGAGGATTTACAGCCCGTACCCCATGTGGTGATTTCAGTCACCGATGACGGCTGCGGGATGGACGAGGAGGTGCTGCGTCGTGCTTTCGATCCCTTCTTTACAACCAAGAAAATCGGTCAGGGTACCGGTCTTGGGTTGTCCATGATTTATGGCTTTACCCGGCAGTCTGGCGGGCAGGTACGCATTCAGAGCGAACCCGGTAAAGGCACAACCGTGACCATGTGTTTCCCGGTTGACCGGCGCAGTGCTGAGCGACCGGCCGACGTCGAAGACGCAGCCATGCCGGAAAAGCCCGGACATGGCGAGCGGATTCTGATCGTGGACGACGAAACCGGGGTCCGCGAAATCGCTGCAGAATTACTCACCGAACAGGGTTACACGGTATGTGAAGCCGCCGATTGCATCTCAGCGCTCGATCACGCGGAAAAGCTCGGCTCGCTTGACCTGTTGATCACCGACATCGGGCTACCCGGCCCCATGAACGGCATCATGCTGGCTCAGGAGCTGACAGCGAAGCAGCCAGACCTCAAAGTGTTATTCATCACCGGCTACGCCAAAGCTGAAGGCATCACCGAAGGACAGCTCATGGGAAAAGTGCTTTTCAAGCCCTTCAACCTCGTCGAGTTTTCCCACACCGTAAAAAATACACTGGGCAAAAGCCAAGGCTCTGCAAACCCATCCCTCTAGCGCAGCGCAGAGGCCTTTTCAAAGGCTTCTGCGTCCATTCGTCAGTCTCGCCGCTTGCTCTACGGCCACTGGTCCGACGCTGGAAATCCTGTTACGTCATGACGGGTCATCCAAAGGAACGCACAGGTTCATCCCGAGCCTGACGATGGGAGAACGCGCATGACATCACTTTCAAATCTGCTCGATAACACAGGCACGCCGATCGACAAACAGCAGTTCACATGGAAGGAAATGGCTGGCAAGCCGATTTCCAAACTGGACGACGACGCCTTCACTCGGGTGCGGGTCATTCTGATGAACGGGGTCGAATCGGACGCACTGCGCCTGAAGCATTTCGGCTCGCGGTTTCACAAGGAACTGCGCGAACCGCTCGCCCGGATCCGGCGCGCAGAGCAGCACCAGATGACGATGGTCAACTGGCTATTGTCGGCAGATCACTCGCCTCTGGAAACCACCGTCGCCTACGAGCAGACGGCCATCGAGATCACAGCCGCCGTCGCCCAGACCGAGCCTGATCCCTATCAGGCACAAACCTACCGGTTCGGGCTGCTTGAGGATTTCGACCATCTTTACCGCTACTCGGCCATGCTCGACCGGCTGGAGGGCAAGGACGCGAATAACATTCTCCAGGGCTACACCGACCTCATTCCGGGGCGCCCGACCAGCGAGCACCATCGCGCCCCACAGGACGACGTGCGCGATAACTACGGCAAGGATGAAGCGCAACTGATTACCAAGATCCACGCAGCGCTGATCACAGCCGCCGAATACCAGACTCATGACTATTACATGAACATCGGCCCCACCTTTGCCGACCCTGTGGCACGCGCTCTTTACGCAGAAATCGCCTCGGTGGAGGAGCAGCACGTCACTCAGTACGGTTCGCTGCAGGACCCCGGTGAAACCTTCATGGAGAAGTGGTTGATCCATGAAGCGATGGAAGTCTATGCCTACGCCAGTTGTGCCGAGCAGGAGGAAAACCCGCGCATCAAGGCCCTGTGGGAACGTTTCGTCGATTATGAACTGGGGCATCTGAACCTGGCCTGCAAGCTGTTCAAGACCCATGAACGCCGCGATCCGGCTGAGATCCTGGGTGGACAATTGCCCGAGATGATGGCCTTCAAGAGCCAGAGAGACTTTGTGCGGGCTACGCTGGCGGCAGAAGTCGACCTGCGGGCGCATGGGATCGACTACGTCCACAAGCAGGAAGAAAGCCAGGCCTCACTTGAGTACCGCGCTCGCCTCAACGCACAAGGCGTGCCGGCAGACGTGGCGTCTGCCGGTTACAACTGGCAGCCCGGCACCGAACTCAATCACACTCTGTAAGCGCGTGGGGGAACCGTCATGAACCGTCCTGAATTGAAACTTGGCCTCAACCGTACACCTGTCCAACTGTCTCCCGATGACACAAAAAAACAAATCGAAGCCACACAACAGTACCCGGCCGATGTGCCCGGGAGCATCGAACAACTGACCCAGGAACGGCGTGAAGCCATTGACCAGGCGGACAATGTGGGGTCCGTACCGATTCCCGGCTCACTCAAGGGGATGGTCAAAACAGCACTGGACAAGTTGCGCGGCAAGAATCCTGAGGTGCTGGTGGACAAGCTGGGCGAGCGTCTGGCGTTCGAACGCACCGGCGTGCGCATGTACGAAGCCATGATCGCCAAGGCGGTGGCGGACAAAGGTTCGGACAGTGTTCTGGTCGATACGCTTCGCCAAATCCAGCAGGAAGAAGACGAGCACATGGCAGTCCTGCGCAAGGCGATCGAGACGCTGGGGGGCGACCCAACCGCTATGACGCCCTGCGCCGATGTGGTTGCCGTCAAATCACAGGGCGTGATGCAGGTGCTGACCGATCCGCGCACCACCACCTCGCAATGCCTGAGCGCCATACTGACCCTTGAGCTTGAGGACAATGACGCCTGGGCCATGTTGATTGAACTCACTCGCAAGGCCGGGCATCCGATGATCGCCAGCGACTTCGAACGGGCATTGCGTGAGGAAGAAGAGCACTTGAGTGCGATCCGCACCATCCTCAAAGAGAACGTTCTGGCACAGGTCGACTGAATATGACCGCTCAGGGCAATTGCTGATTGCCCTGAGCGGCACAACAAGAGAGCAGCCTCATGAACATCCCTGCCCGTTTCGAATTTCACTACGTCCAGAACGGCGTAAAACACAGCGTGACCCTGCTCACAGCCACGCTGTTCAAGCAGCCTGCGCCCAGTGTCACCCACCGGGCGCAGCTATTGCCCCCTCCTCGCAAGCCAGGCAACCGCTAGCCTGCAGATTGCTCGCCGCTAGACCCTATCCGCTCCGCTGAATCCAGCAGGTCGACGTCCGGCGGGGGCTGGTCCGCCTCAAGTTGATGTCGAGCCTGATCCCAGAACGCAAGATCTCCTCCCTCCGGGCGGCCCGCCTGTTCCCAGAGCTCATAGGCTTTTTCTCGGACAGTCGCTTCATCTAACACGTTGATTTCCTCCCTGCCAAACGAACGGTAAGCCCTCGCTCAAGGCTCTTACGAAATGACCGGACGCAACCAGTGAAGTTGTGCTTTCTCAACGTCAGACCGACCGCCGGACATACTGGCCACCCTCAGTTTCAAAGGCATACGCAGCACTCAGGCATAAGGCGATTCGTCCAGATACCGCTCATACAAATCAGCATTCAATTAAACGAACTTGTACTGTTTTTAACAACCCTATAAATAGAGAGCCTACAATATAATATGGCCATCTAATATTATTCACGTAATGAATCAAGATATTAAAGCCATATGCCCGCTGTACCGTAAAACAAGGATTTTTGCCCACGTGCAAACGAGAATACCGATGCAAATCAAGGAGGATGATCGAACAGTGCGACCCGGAGTTAGCATGAACAACAGATGTGAATTAGTGCCGTCCTCTCTGCTGGAACGGCTGGCAAAAATCGACGAACTGCCGTGTCCTGATCAGTCGGCGGCGGTGCAAGAACTTCGTGAGTTGATCACAGGCCCAGGCCATCTACCGCTTGACGATGATCTGCGATACATCCTTGGCAGAGCGAACTTCAGTTGCATGTCCATCGCACAGGGTCTGAGGCTTTTGGGTTATGAGATCCCCGAAAACTCCGAAGATGAGCAGGCGGTGGCCATTTACTGGATGCTGTCACACTATCTGCGCGATCCTGTGAACTGGCGCCAGAACGCGGCTGAGGAATTTCATTCCTCAGCCGACCTCTTGAAGCGGGTGTAGTCACGGGTGCCTGACGGATCTGCGGCCAACGTCTGGCGATTCACATGGACGTGGCCGGGGATCGCCGAACATCTGCTTTGGGACACATGGGCCTTGACAACAGGCTGGCAAAGCTTGCATTGGTCGGCCAGCCCGATAATGGAAAACGGGCTGTCACAAACGACAGGCATTGACCACCGGCACGCGTCCACGCCACGGCTGGGCGCGCTCCAGTTGCGCGGCGAGCCCCAGCAGTGTGCTTTCCTCACCGAACCGCCCGGCGAAATGTGCGCCCATTGGCAGCCCCGTCGCGCTCCAGGACAAAGGCACCGACATCGCCGGTTGACCACTGGCATTGAATAGCGCCGCGAATGGCGAGTAACTGTGAGAGCGCTCAAGCATCTCGTCCAGGCGCATGCTGTCATCGGCGATGACCAGCTCGCCAATGCGTGCAGGCTCGCGCGTCAGCACAGGTGAGAGAATCACGTCGTAATTCAGCATGAACCTCGCCAACTGGCGGCCCAGCCCGTGAACCCACTCCACAGCGGCGGTGTACTGCGCACCGCTGACGCCGCCCTTGTCGCGCAGAATGATGCGCGTGCGGGCTTCGAGTTCCTGATCCTGCACGCCGAAGCCACGCATGCGCCCCATCAGGTCGACATGGTTGCGAGTATTGGCTCCGATGATCGTGAAAACATGGTCCAGGAACTCAGGCAAGACGACGGGCAGGCTGACCGGTTCGATCCGGTGCCCGAGGGACTCGCACAACTGCGCGGCCTCACGCACCGCCGCCAGGCTCTCGGCCGACGTGGGCCAACTGCCTGACTGTTCGATGAGGGCGATGCGCAATGTTTTGGGGTCACGTTGCACGGCGCTGAGGTAAGGCAGGCTCTGTACGGGCCCTGCGTAGGGCGCCCCCAGGTCCATGCCCGCCGTAGCATCCAGCAAGGCCGCGCTGTCGCGTACCGTCAGGGTAATTGCATGGGCGGTGCTCAGGCCTGCCCACCCCTCGCCCACCATCGGGCCGGAAGGCATCAGACCACGACTGGGTTTGAAGCCGAAGACGCCGCAGCAGGATGCGGGTACCCGCAACGAACCGCCACCGTCATTGCCGTGGGCAAACGGCACGACCCGGGCCGCGACCAAGGCTGCGGCTCCCCCACTGGAACCTCCGGCGCTGTGCTCAGGATTCCAGGGGTTGCGCGTTGCGCCGAAGCGTGTCGATTCGGTGGAATAGGACGTACCGAATTCCGGGGCTGTGGTGGTCGCGGCAAACACGCAGCCGGCGCGTCTCAGACGGCTGACGCCTTCAGCATCAACGTTGGCGCGGAATTCACCCATCGACAGCGAGCCATTGCTCATCACTGCGCCGTTGACCGGCGAAAACAGGTCCTTAATGAGCGTCGGCACACCGGCAAACGCGCCCTCGTCTTTTTTCAGAGCCCGCGCGGCGCTGCGGGCCGAGTCATACAAACGCTCGGCGATGGCATTGAGCTGGGGTTCGACCTGCTCGATGCGCACAATCACCGCCTCCAGCAGATCGATCGGCTCGACCTCCCCACGCCTGACCCACTCGGCCAGACCGGTCGCGTCTTCGTCGTTCAACAACTTCTGAATATCGCTCATGCGAAAGCCCTTGATGGTATGGATTAAGGCTGAAAATGAAGCTCGCCAGTCATGGCAATTGCGCTAGAAACTGTGGCCGACGCGCAGTGCCACGGTGTAGCCCTCGGAACGGTTGCGCGCGCCGAATTCCTTATAGAGATGAAACCACGCCGCTGGCATGCCGGGTGTGAAATAGCTGATTGCAGGGCCTGCTGCGATCACGCGTGAGCGATTGCCCGCTTCCAGCCCTGGCGCATCGTCATCGGAAAACTGCCGGTAGTAATAGCCGCCCAGTCCCACGGTGAACGGACCTGCGTGCTGACCGACCGCAAACTCATGCCGATACTCGACGCCGCTCTTGTAGTCGGTTGCAGGGTTGCGGGTGTTGATATCGGTCTGCAGGCTGCTGGACACTTCAAAACCCGTGTCGGTGATGTAGGTCGCATTGACCGTAGGCGAAAACGTCCAGTGGTTCAGGCCCGGCGAGATCAGGCGATTCTTGTCGTAGTCGCCCGTCGGTGCCTGAACCTGCAAACGCGCGTTCACAAACAGGTTGGGAGAAAGATCCCACTGCAGAATCAGCGGCGATACCGACATATCGGCCATCCGAAACGGATCTGCTTTCAGGTCCAGAGGACCGCTAGGGGTTTGAACCCGAAACGAGGCGTCCATCTGGAAAAAGGGCACTGCCACGCTGTAGCCAAAACGTGCACCCAGCATTCGATAATCGGTCATGCGAAAGTACGCAACGCCGATGGACAGGACGTCCAGAGAAAAATTGTTGCCCAGCGACCGGCCTTGACGGTCTTTCTGAACGTTGGCCGAATAGAACGCGACCCGCACGCCGAACAAGCCCACAGGCGTCGCTGGCGGCAGTATGCCCGCACCGAAATCGTAGACTCCGAACGAGGTCGTGGGCGCTCCATTTTCAGTGGCCTGAACGGTGGACCCAAGACTCATCAGGCAGAGCGTCAAGCACATGAAGCGTTTGATACTTAATTTATTATTATGAGTCATCGCATGCCCCTGACCACGAAGGTGGTGGGCTCATGCTATTCACTCAGGTTTCTTGCCGTTATCCGTTTTCAGCACAGATGCGTGCAATCAATACCTGTTACCACACGGTCTCATTGCACGGCCCTCAAGGTCTGCGAAGGCAATTCACCGAATAACGCTTGATAATGGGCAGCAAAATGGCTCAGGTGAAAAAAGCCCATCGCAACGGCAATTTCCCCAACGTTTTGTGCAGAGGCGCGAGTCGCGATCAGACGCCGCCTGACTGCGTTGAGCCTCAGATTGCGCAGGAACTCGACCGGACGCATTCCGGTCACCGCCTGAAAACTGTTCTGCAACGTCCTGCGGCTCACGCGCAACTGCTCGCACACCTCGAGGATGCTCAGCGGTGTGTCACCACTGGCGACTGCCAGCGCCTGGCAACGTTTGACCAGGTAGGCGCTGACGGCAAAGTTACCCCGACGACATCGAGCTTCATCGGACGCGTTGCTGAACAGGTCGAGCAAGCTGTCGAGCAGTACATCTTCGAACATTTTTTCCGACACAAGACTGACGTCGGCCGTTTTGCAAAGTTGACGAAACAGTGGGTAAACACGCTGCTGCACACGTGCCAGCACGGCTGCATCTACCGTAATCTGGGACACGGTTTTAAGCCGTTTGAGTTGCTCATCCGACAACTCAAACGCTGCCAGTCGGGCGAACCTTACGGTGTCGACATTGATGGCGAAAAAGTGCGTCCCCTCCGGCGTGTGCAGGACAAACTCTTCGGCATCACGCAGCAGCACCACGCTCTGCGCACCGACCTGATGCCCTTGTATGACAGGCGCTTTGCCTGAGCCCAGGCACATCGCGATGCACAACCGCCCGCTCGGTGCACAGCCTCGTTGCACCACCCGTTTGTCCAGCACTTCGTGGAACATCTGGAAACGTTCGGCGGACAATTGATGTAGCTCGCTGGAGAGGCAGCCACGACCCAACTGATCATAAACCTGCTGCCAGCCCGGGATAGAGCCTGCATGTTGCTGAGGGTCATTGAAAGTACGCACTTCGGCGAGCATGGTCATTCCTCCTCGTAGCGATGGTCCGTCGGCCTGTAACAGAACGCTGCGTCATCCATGCCGCAGCCACGGCTTACACGGCGTGAGTATCGGCCTCGAAAACCAGAGCCAACTCCATGCCAAGCATCTGCAACCGGTACGCTGCGGGCTGAATGTCCAGAGGCGGTAGCAGCGCGCCGGACAACACGATTTGTCCCGCTTCCACCGGATGACCGTCTGCCAACAGGCGTCGAATCAACCAGCACAGATTGACCTGAGGCGTGTCTTCACGGCCCTCGGTATAGCCTGCACCGCACGCGACCTCGCCACGGTGAAGCGCATAGGCCGTGCAGGCATGCGCCTCAGGATCAAAGGCAACTGTCGGACCCAGGCAATACAGCCCGGATGCAGCATTATCAGCAAGAAACGCCCCGACCTCGAAGCGCCAGTTCTGCCACCGGCAATCGGCGATTTCGAATGCGGGAGCGACGTCGGAAATGGCAGCCAGAATGTCTCTGTCCTCGTAATCGCCTGGCACCAGCGTTCGGCCCAACACGAACGCAAGCTCGACCTCGAGTTTCGGCGCTATCAGGCGGGACAGTTTCACCGTACTTCCCGCGTCGACCCGCATGGCATTGGTCAGCGCGCCGAATACGGGCTCGGTGATGCCAAAACGCTTTTGCGCCGCGCTGCCTGCGAACGCGATTTTCCAACCGGTGAGACGCTCGCCGCCAGCCAGACGCTGATCCAGCGCCTGGCACTGCATGCAGTAACCTGTCACCACATCAATGGCGTCCGCCGCCAGAGGCTCCAGGGCTTCAACAGACCGGTTGGCCTCTTGGAGCCGGCTCATGACTAGCTTGCTCTGATTCATGAAAGTTGCTCCGCCAATTTGCGCAGTACGCCGTCCAGTCGTTCGGGGGTGGTGATGGCTGCGACAAAGCGGTCGGGACGTACCACCACGATGCAGTCACGCACGTTGGAGAACCATTCACCCAAGCGGTTATCGACGTCCTCGATGCTCAGAATCCCCGGCGCACTCAAGGGCTGATGACGCCCCGCCCCACTGCGGGATCGATTGATCTGGATGAATTGCGTCTCCCAGCGAGCCCAATATGCGGTCATTTCTTCGCTGAGATGTTCAGCCGGATTGACCCGATACCCCAGTATCGAGTACGAACGCCCCAGCACTTCATCGAGGCGTCGCCGTTGCCCAAGTGGATCTTCGATATCGGGCTGTACGAACAACTGCCCCACCAGATCGTCCTCATGCAACTGCGCTCGCTCGTGATAAACCAGCCCTTTGGTAATGGTGGCCTTCGGTTTGAATTTGAACTCAAGAAGGTGAGAACGCAGGTTGTCGACGCTGTTCACAGCCTGAAATAGCCAGTCCCGAACCCCGGCCATGAGCGGGTTGGTCAAACCCAACACCGCACCCATGTTGTCCGCCAGAGCGATCAGGTCAGTGGCATGCCCTCGCCGCTCCTGGTCGTAGCTGGAAAAGATCGAGGCACAGGCCCTGCCTTGAATGATCGCGGCCAGTTTCCAGACCACGTTGGCAACGTCTCGCAACCCTGAATTCAAACCTTGGCCGGCCCAGGGCGGGGAAATGTGCGCCGCATCGCCTACCAGCGCCACACGCCCCTGGACGAAACGCGCCGCCACACGCGAATTATGGGTATAAGCGCGGATGCGGATGATCTGCAACTGATCGACCGCATCGCCAATGTGCCCGCGAATCAGGTTCCGAATCGTGGTTTCTTCGCACATCCCGGCCTCGTCCTCGCCTTCCAGTAGCATGAACTCCCAGCGACGCTGCCGGTAAGGCAGGTAGATGCAGACAAACGGACGTTGAGGGTCGGCGTGCAGCGCCGTGTAGGGTGCATCCAGGGTGTCGTTGGCCGTGTCCACGACGACCCATTTACGAGGATGAGTCAGCCCCAACAGCTCGATGCCCAGTTGTTTGCGCACACTGGAGCGTCCTCCATCGGCACCGACCACATAGTCGGCCTGCAGCCGGTAGACCTCGCCCTGAGCATCACGCACCAGCAAGGTCACCGTGTCGGCATCCTGCTCCAGCTCCAGCATTTCATGACCCTGGCGCAGCTCGACGCACGGGTAATTGACCAGTTGCTCGCGCAAGGTCCCTTCCAGCAACTGTTGCATGAAAATATTTCGCATGGGCCAGCCGTAGTGCGCAGTGCTCGGTTTGACTTCGGCGAAGCACACGCCACGGGCGTTGTAGTAGCGCAGAGGAACGTTGCTGATCATGTCCCGCGCCGCCAGCTCGGCAATGCCGATGCCCTGCAAAACACGTAATGCTTCGTCATCCATGCCCACCGCGCGGGGATACGGCAGGATCCCGTCAGCCAGTTCGAGCACGACGCAGTCGATGCCGTACAGCCCCATGTAATGAGCAGCGGTCATTCCATTGGGGCCTGCGCCCACAATGACAACCCGGGTTCTTTCCTGCTTCATGGTCAGTCACCGCTTTCTTGTTGGGGTTGCAAGGGTTGGCTATGCAGATAATCGGTGACGACTCGATTGAACACGTCGGGCTGATCATCATGGACATAATGGCTCGCATCGGCGATTTCCAGCGTTTCGGCCAGCGGATTCGCAGCCTTGATGGCTTTCAGCGTTAGCAGGGGAAGGAAGTCCGAGCGCGCACCGCGAATGAACAGCGCAGGGCAATCCAGCGCTCTGACGGCTGGCCACAGATCGGTCGGCGTGATGCTCAGGCGCGCCTCGGCAATGCCTTTCTGATCATGTCGCCACGTGATGCCTGTCGGCGTTTCTTTCATCGAAAACGAAAGCCTGGAGGCCAGTCCCTCAGGCGTCAGGCCCGGGCGCGACTGTCGCCAGAACGCCGCAGCGCTTTCCCAGTCTGCAAACGCTAGCGGTGTCTGGCTCATTTCGCGACGAATGCGCGACGCACCCTCGCCACTGATCGACGAACCGGGACCTATATCTTCGATCACCAATGCCAGCAGCCGTCCCGGATTGAGCCTGGTGTACTCCAGCGCATTGGTGCCGCCTAGCGAGTGCCCGATCAGAACGAAACGCTGCAGACCCAGGTGCGCCACGAGGTCTTCCAGATCTGCGACGTAAGCGTCAGTGCGATAGGTGATCGCGTCCGCCCACTCGCTTGAGCCACGCCCCCGCTGGTCCAGCGCGTAGCAGCAGTAACGCTCACCCAGCGCCGCGACCAGGGACTCCCAGGTCTGCGCGTACGCTCGAAGCCCGTGCAACAGCACCACCGGGATTGCGGATGGATCACCCGTGCGCAGATAGTGCAGGCGCATCGACGAGCGATTGGTAAAAAAATGGCTGCTTGCAGACATTGCTCTGCTCCCTCGGTCAGCAGGCTTCAATGCAGCCCGTCAGTGCCCTTGACGTCGGCCGCCTGAAGACCGCCCAGACGTGCATGCAAGCGCCCGCGGGTGGCGAACGCCCAGATAATGATGACTTCGTCAGGCGACGGCCCATCACCGAACGAAAGAGACAGGCTGTCGTAGTGCGAACGCACATAAAGCGCATCTTTATGGGCCAGCGGCACATCGATGGTCGCACCCGGACCGCCACGCTTGCCGGTAGACGGGACCCACGACTTACCGCCACCCAGCGCCTCGCGAACAGGATCTGCAGCCGGATTGGTCAGGAAGGCGTTGCCGTGTTCATACTCGCCTTGACTGCCGACCAGACAAGCCTTGCCATAGCTCACGATGGTGCGCTGACCGGCCAATGCCTGAATACGGCGGCCGAACTCCTCGCCCAGCGCTGGCGAGTCATCCACCAACTCCGTCAACGCTTCGCTGTAGCGACCGGCATACGGATTGCTGATCACAGCTGCAATGGCGTATTTGAACACTGGCTCACCATCTGCCAGCTCACCGCTTTCGTTAGCATGGGTTTCTTCGATGAAGCTGTACCATTTGCGAATGTGATAGCGGGCAAAGTTCGCGGTTTTCATCCGATGTCCCTCGTGTTCAAAGTGGGTCAAGCTTGAAGTTTCGGCTGGGCGCTCCGGCGGCCTTGAAACGGGCCTTGCCGAGGGCGTCGTCGTGTTCGGTCTCCAGGAAGAACTCCATGCGATTACCGTCGGGGTCGTTGAAGTAAACCCCGTGACCGATTTCGTGGTCTGTGATCTTCACCACCTCGATGCCCTTGGAGAGCAACATGCCGTACAGCTGGCGCAGGGTCGTCATGTCGCCAGCGATTTCCAGACCATAGTGCTGCAGGCCCAGGCCGCCCTGATGGGCGCCTGGCTCTGCGCGGATCAACGCAATGTCGTGGTGCTTGCTACCAAACGCCATCATGACCCAGCTCTCGCCGCGGGCACTTTCGTGCATGCCCAGGATGTCGGCGTACCAGCGCGCGGACAGCTCGGGGTCGCTGACGAACAGCGAAAGATGAGTACGAACGACTTCGACTTTCATCGTGCGCGCCCTCAGTTTTTCTGGACGATGGATTGATGCCCGGACTTGATCTGCGCCACCGCAGGCGTCCAGAGCACATCAGCGATCTCGCTGAATTCACGCCACTGTTTCTGCCAGCTGTCGCCGCCATTTTCAGAGGTGAACAGATGGCCGTACTTGGTCCCGGCAACAATCTGTCGAGGATCGGCCGGGTTGAACGCAATGGCCCAGATACACGAATTGGGTTGCTGCGAAAGCGGCAACACCTCCCAACTGACGGCCGCGTCACGGGAGACGAGCACCTTGCTGGTCGTGCCCGGCGTGCCATCGGAGATGCTCAGATAAAGCGTACTGTCACTGCCCAACGGGGCATTCATGGCACGCACGTAGTACAAGCCAAAGGTTTCACGGGCGATGATGCCCGTCCACGTCAGGCCTTCATCCAGGCTGCGGTACACGGCGTTGACGCAGACCACAACGATGACCTTGCGGCCCTGGTTGGGCAGTACGAGGATGTTGTGGATGTCGGAGTTGTAATCCCACAGCAGCCGGTCATCGACACGCGTCCAGGTGTCGCCGCCATCGCGGCTATGGAACAGCCCGCCTTCTTCCAGGCCGAACCACACCTGGTTGCGATCCGTAGGATCGAAAGCAAAGGCCAGCAAGCGCGGGCGACTGACTCCGTCGCAGAACTCGGGTATCTCCACAGGCGCGCGATCCCAGGTCTGACCGCCGTCGAGGGTGCGCCACATCACGGCACGGGAAGGTGCACCGGTGCCGACGAAAATACGCGTTGCATCCTGCGGGTCGACGGCCACTTTCCACACGGTCTGACCATTGAACGGTGAATCCACCTGCTGCCAATGACCTCCCGTGTCGTGGCTGACACAAAGACCGATATCGGTGCCCGCGTACAGCACTTCGGGATGGGCGAGGTTGAAGCTCAGGGATCGGGTGATCGCGTCGAACTCCAGATCTTGTCCAAGCCCCAGGCGATGCCAGGTACGGCCATCGTCGGCACTGCGAATCACGGCTTGCCCGACGGTGGCGACCAAAAGGGTTCCATTACTCATCACTGCTGCTCCTCAGATGAAGATGCCACGCGTCAAACCGCCGTCGATGCCAATCGACTCACCGGTTACTGCGCCCGCCTTGGGGGATGCCAGAAAACCTATCAGCCAGCCCATTTCGATCGGCGCAAGGGTGCGGCGAATCGGGGTTGCCTCGATATAGCCTTGCTCGACCTGCTTCGGAGTCTTGCCCTGCTTGACCCCTTCACGCTCGTAAAGCTCCTGGATATGTGGGGTATCCACCACGCCCGGGTGGATCAGATTGACCGTGATGCCGGACGGCCCCAACTGGTCGGAAAGGGTTTTGGTCATGTGTGCAATCGCCAGGTTGCGCATGCCGGAGAGCACTTTGCTGCCACGCCCGGTCAGCCCGCCGATGTTGATAATGCGACCGAAGCCTGCGGCTTTCATGTGCGGTGTCACCGCCTTGGCGCAACGGAAATAGCCGATCACCTTGGTGTTGAGGTCCGATAGCAGCTCGTCATCGCCGGCATGCTCGATGTCATTGCGCACAACGCCGGACGGTGCAGCGGCGCCATTGACCAGAATGTCGATACGACCGAAATGTGTGTGAGCCGCCCGCACCATGTCCGACACAGCCGTCATCTGATTGGTGTCGCAGAACAGGGGCAGCACTTCATTACCCGTCTCTGCCGTGATCTCCTCGGCAGCCTGCTGCAGGAACTCCATGCGGCGCGCACAGATCACGACCTTGCAGCCCTCCTGGGAAAGAAAACGTGCGACCTCCTTGCCGATACCCATACCGCCGCCGGTGACGATTGCCACGCGGCCTTGCAATTCCAGATCCATAGCAGTTCCTCTTGTGGTTGTTGGCTCAGGCGAGATCGACAAAGACACTCTTGGTTTCGGTGTACGCGTCGATGACGTTTTTGCCCATTTCCCGGCCCCAGCCGGATTGTTTGTAACCGCCGAATGGAGAGGCGGGATCGACGACGTTCCAGCAGTTGATCCAGACCGATCCGGCTTTCAGTTGCGCGGCCACGCGATGAGCCGAGCGCAAGTCACGGGTCCATAGACCGGCCGCCAGGCCATAGGGTGAATCGTTGGCGCGCAGCACCAACTCATCGATTTCGGTCCAGCTCATGACGGTCAGAACCGGCCCGAAGATTTCTTCACGGGCGACACAGGCGCGCTCGGCACGGTCAAGAAACACGCTGGGCTGGATGAAGTGGCCCTGATCCAAATGCTCAGGCCGGCCTCCGCCGCAGATCAGTTCGGCACCCTCTTCCTGCCCACGCTGCAGATACCCCTTTACCGTGCTCAACTGCCGGGCAGACACCAGCGGTCCCATGCTATTAGCCGGGTCCAGACCGCTGCCAAGGACATAACCACTGGCGTGGCGCTGAAGCTCTTCGAGGACCTGATCCAGCACACTGGCGTGTACGTACAGACGCGAACCGGCCGTGCAAACCTGCCCCTGGTTATAGAAGATCCCGTCGGCGGCACCCTTGGCGGCGCGAACGATGTCGGCGTCCGGCAAAATGATGTTGGGCGATTTGCCGCCCAGCTCCAGCGACACCTTTTTCATGTTGCCGGTGGCCGCCTGAGCGATGAGACGACCCACGTGGGTCGACCCGGTAAAGGCGATCTTGTCCACATCGGGATGCTGCGCCAGCGGAGCGCCGGTTTGCGCGCCCAGGCCTGTGATCAGGTTGACCACCCCGGGCGCAAAGCCCGCCGCCTCGATCAGTTGCACCAGCCTGATCGCCACGAGAGGCGTCTGTTCGGCAGGCTTAAGCACTGCCACACACCCGGTTGCCAGCACCGGACCCAGCTTCCACACGCACATGGTCAACGGAAAGTTCCAGGGCACGATCAACGCGCAGACACCCACCGGCTCGCGCAGGGTGTAGTTGAGCATCGGTGCGCCGCTGGCAGGTGACACGGGAACTGTGCTGCCTTCTATCTTGGTCGGCCACCCCGCGAAGTACCGCAGAATATTGGCGGCGCTGGCCGCCTCCCCGCGCGCGGCAGCAATCGGTTTGCCGTTCTCCAGCGTGATCAGTTGAGCCAACTCTTCGCGATACTGATCCACCAGCTCGGCCAACCGAAAGATCAGCAGGCTGCGCTGGGCGGGCGACACCTGGCGCCAGGTGCCGTTGAACGCGGCAACGGCCGCATCGACCGCAGCATTCACGTCCCGCTCATCACCCTCGGCGACCTCTGTGAGCGTGCCTTCAGTGGCGGGATTCTCGACAGAAAAACGCCGACCGCTGGCCGCGTCCTGCCAGGTTCCTGCGATGAACAGTTGCCCGGGACGGGACAAGAAGGCTTCAACGGCTGGCAACACCTGAATCTGACTCATACGTGCTCCTTCACAGCGCCATTTCAATCAGGCAAGGGCCGCTGTCGGCGCTTGCATTGGCCAACGCGCGTTGCAATTGCGCATTGGTGTGCACCGTACAGGCGGGTACGCCGTAACCTTTAGCCAAGGCTTTCCAGTCGACCCGGGGACGATCCAGTTCGGTCAGGCTCAGGGCCTGCGGACCGAATTCGGTCATACCGAAACGACGCAACTCGTTCTGCAAAATGGCGTATCGATGGTTGGCTGCGATCAGGATCACCACCGGCAGTTGCTCACGGGCGATACTCCAGAGGGTCTGAATGGTGTATTGGGCGCTGCCGTCCGATTGCAGGCAGAACACCCGATTGCCACGCTCTGCCAGAGCGGCGCCAAAACCGACCGGGATGCCCTGCCCGATTGCACCGCCGGTATTGGTGAGCACCCGATGCCGTGCGGCACGGGCCGAGGCTGTGAAGAATGGGTAACCGCAGGTTCCGCCTTCCACGGACACGATACTGTCGTCCGGCAGCGCGGCGGCCAGAACTTGCCCCACTGACTGCGGCGTCAGTTCGTCATCGCCCGGCGGCAGTTCGACGCCGGATGCCGTGGGTCTATAAGCCGGCGCGTTCAGGGCATCGGCAAGGGCCGCAAGCGCTCCCGCGACGTCATCTCCGACCTCGGCCAGCGACAACAAACGGTCACGCTCGGCCAACCGCGAAGGAATGCCTTCGTAACCGAAATAGCTGATGGGTTCCGGGACACCGGCACAGACCACGGCGTCGTACTGCTGCAGAATTTCGATGGCGACTTCAGGGAAATACGGCAGACGATCCAGGTCCGGCAAACCGCCGCCACGGTAGCTCAGCCGCGGGAAGGTTTCAGCGAACAAACGCACACCCGGCAGTTGCGCCAACCGGCCGGCCGCTTCAAGGCCAGCCACCGACAAACCCTGATCGCCCACTATGAATAAGAGCCGCCGCCCCTCACGCAGCGCCTGCGCCACAGCCTCGACGCGATCGCCTGCAAAACGCCGGACAGGCGCCTGCAAGGCAGTGAAAGCACGTTGATCCACGACGGCATTTGCCTGCAGGTCCATCGGCAGAATCAGGCTGGCAATCTGGCCCTTGGCTTGCCAGGCCGCCCGCACGGCTTCCTGGAAATCCTCACCCACGCCTGACGCGGTACGCGATGTCCGCACCCAGCCGGAAACGGTCCCGGCCAGCGCCTGAATGTCGCTGGCCAGTGGCGGGTCGTAGTTGACGTGCCAGGAGGCGTGATCACCGATCACGTTGACGATGGGCGTATTGGCTCGACGGGCGTTGTGCAGGTTGGCAAGGCCATTGGCAAAGCCGGGACCCAGATGCGTCAGGGTCATCGCCGGTTTGCCGGCCACCCGACCATACCCGTCCGCCGCACCGGTGCAGACACCTTCGAACAGGGACAACACCGGTTTAAGGGAGGGTGCGCTGGCCATAGCCGCTACCAAAGGAATTTCGGTCGTTCCCGGATTGGCAAAGCAGTACTCGATACCACTTGCCGCCGCAGCCTTCACGATCAGTTGCGCACCATTCATTTCCTGCCCTCTCACTCGAGCGTTTGCAATGAGCGAGATTTATCACACAAGAAAACTATTCAAACAAGCTAATTTTTTACTAAAAACTCGTATTTTGAGATTTTATGTATTTTTAACGCGTTTTAAACCTTGAAAAATACTTATTTTCTCACCATAAAGAATACGAATATTGAGCGGTACGCAGGCTTTCCTTAACGGGTTCGCCTGCCTATAGTGCTCACCGAGCCGCCAATGCAGCGCCAGCCGACCCTAGGAGCGAAATGAGCAGTCTGAGTAAAATGTTGAGTGTTCTAGATCTTTTCGGTCCCGAGACACTGAAGATCGAACCCGACACCATTGCAGAGCGAATGGGGCTGTCTCGCGCCACCGTGTATCGCTACGTCAAGGATTTGTGTGATGCAGGCCTGCTCAGCCGAGTAGACGCTGGCAGTTATGGCCTGGGACCGCGCATCATTGAGCTGGACTGGATGATGCGTCAGTACGACCCGATCCTGGTGGCCGGACGCGATCTGATGCATCAACTGTCGGAGGAAACGGGGTTGGCGGTATTCGCCAGCGTTTTCTACGACGGACATATCATCAACACCTACATCGCCGAGCCGACTGACACCTTTCGCTTTTCCTTCGGCCGCGGCCAACCGCTGCCCTTTTTTCGCGGCGCCCAATCCAAGGTGCTGATTGCTTTTCAGAAGGGTCGTCGCCTGCAGCGATTGTTCGACGAGCACCTGGCCAAGGCGCCGGACAATCCCTATGACTGGGCAAGCTTTTCCAAAGCCGTCAAAAAGATCCGCAAGGACGGTTATTGCCTGACCCACGATGAGCTCAATGTCGGCCTGACCGGCATTGCGGCCCCGATCATCAGCCATGATATCGACGAGGTCGTCGGCAGCCTGTCTGCTGTTGGCAGCACAAACAGCTTCAAGCTGCTGCGCCAGGAAACAGTGATCGACATGGTGATGGACACAACCCGGCGCATTGCCTGGAACATGCAAAACCCGAAAGGATGATTCCTGCCGGGTAGAACGCATCGCTGTCGAGCCACCTCTCATCCCACAATAGATTACGGCTCGTGCACGGTCAGAACGGAACGGCGAGGGTCAGTTGGCTGTACAGATTGGTGCCGTTGCCGCCTACCTGATTGCCGCCTGTGCCCGCATCCTGTTTCGGTTTGTAAAGCCCTACGAGCGGCGTGATGATCAGGTGCGGGTTAACCGCCCACTCGGCGTAGAGGTCCAGCTCTCGACCGTCCAGATCAAGCGCGTTGCGTTTGCGCACAGTGTTGTAATCGAAGTACAGCGCACCAAGGGTGAGATTTTCCAATGGCGTCGCCTTGAGGCCCAGGTGATGAATACCGACGTTGCTATTGAACGGCCCGGCATAGTTGCCAGCGACCTCACCTTGAAACCAGGTCCCATAGCCGGTACTCAGACCAGTAAACAACGCGTCCCACTGCTGCGAATAACGGGTATAGCGATAGGTCAGTTTCGGTGCCCAGGCAACCTCTGCAAAGGTATACCCCGCCTCGCCATACCAGGCGTTCTGTGGGCCGCTGTCCTTGTCCTGCCAGGCGTACTCGAACGCAAAGCTTGCATGCTCGATCCCTGCATCGCCTTCACCGCGAACACTGTAGATGTCCATGTCCTTGCGTTGCGTCTGGAGCGCATTGGCCCATCGATCATTCACATCAAGCCCATGTACCCAAGTCAGCCCGAGTGTGCCCGCCTTGGCGGTGTAATCCAGCGTACCGGCAGCCAGTTCGGTTTCGGCTTGAGCGCGGTTATCGGACTTGAGCCATAACGCGCTGCCGTGCCACCCCTCCTGCCCACCCAGACGCAATACGGCGGTCTGATCGAACGCATGCCGAGCCGCCAGATAATAGGCTCCCCCGCGATCCAGACGGCCGTCTGCCGGACCTTTTCCGAGGTTGGGGCCGTCATCGTTGATCAGAAACCCTCTGCCCACCTTGACCACCTGACGCCCGACGGAAAAATCGACGCCGTCCTTGCCCAACGCCGGAAACAGATCAGCCGAGCGCCAGCCCAGATACGCCTCTTCGATGTTCGTCTTACGCTCCGTACCCAGCGTGTTCCCGGCAGGGTCACCGTCACCCCACGTCCCTGAACTGACCAGACTGAATGCGCCATAAGCGGTGCCGTTATCCTTCAACGCCTGATCACCACTCAAGCCGTACTTGATAAAGCCTTCATTCCAGGTGGATCCCCCTGGCGCGCCATCATAGTTCTTGCGACTGTTGAAGTGACCGAATACGGCCAGCACATCGGCATTGAGATGACGACTCTCATCGCCATACAACTCATACGCGTGGACCTGGCTGGCGGCCGAGAGCGCCAGCGTGTAGAACAGCCCGCGACTGAACAACGGGATACCTGACGGATGCCGCATGGCTGAAGCTCCTTATGATCGTCTTTAGAGTGTTTTTCAGGTGTTGGCTTGTGCCGGTGCGGGCTTGCCGCACCGGACGTTTGTGCGCTAGCGGCAGGTGGCAAGCGCTGTATCAAGCGCGTAGACGATCAGATCCGCTTCATCAGGTGTGAGGGTCAGCGGGGGTGACAGCACAATTTTGTTGCCTATCGGGCGCACCAGCACACCGGCCCGGCGAGCTTCTTCGGCGATACGAGAGGCGTGACCGGCGGCCGGGTCTATTGGTTGACGGGTGGTTTTGTCCACGACCAGATCCAACGCAATCATCAAGCCTTTGCCGCGTACTTCGCCGACCACCTCGTAACGCTCGGTCAGCGGCTGCAACTGCTCCAATAGACGAGTGCCGACGGTGGCGGCGTTGCCTGGCAGATCCTCGGCTTCCACGATGTCCAGAACTGCCAGCGCTGCGGCGCAGGCCACCGGATGCCCGCTGTAGGTGTATCCGTGCATGATCACGCTGCTGAAGCCTGGGCCATTCTCGATGGCGTCGACGATCCGCTGGTTAAAGACGGTGGCGCCCATCGGGATATAGCCCGCCGTGATGCCTTTGGCCAGGCATAGCATGTCAGGTGCGACACCCCAGCCCCGGCTGCCGAGCATGCAGCCCGAGCGACCGAACCCCGTCACCACTTCGTCGGCGATCAACAGAATCCCGTGCCGGTCGCACACCTCGCGCAGACGCTTCCAGTAGCGCTCGGGCGGCACGATGACCCCGCCAGCGCCCTGCACCGGCTCGGCGATCAGCGCGGCAATGGTTTGCGCCCCGAGCAAGGCGATCTGATCTTCAAGCTGGCGAATACAATGGTGAGTCAACTCGTCCGGGTCACGGCAATCCCAAGGGTTGCGATACAGCCAGGGCGTATCGAGCAAATGACAACCAGCCAGTAATTGCCCGTGGTTGTAGTGATAGACGCCATTGCCGCCCACAGACGTACCGCCCATGTGTACGCCGTGGTAACCGTTGCGCAACGACAAAAACCGTGTGCGCCCCGGCTCGCCGCTGGCGACCCAGTACTGACGCGCCATCTTCAGAGCCGTCTCGACGGCGTCGGAGCCGCCCGAACTGAACAACACCCGCGTCATGTTCTCCTGAGCGAACATTGAGGTCAGTCGCTCGGCCAGGTCGAATACCCGAGGGTGGGCAATGCCGTCGAAGGTCTGGTAATAGGCCAGTTCGTCCAGCTGTGCCGCAATGGCCGCTTTGACTGACGCACGATTGTGGCCCACGTTCACATTCCACAAGCCGCCTACGCCGTCGAGCATTCGGTGACCCTCTACATCGGTGATGCAGTTACCGTCTCCGCTGGCGATGATCAACGTTCTGGATCGGTTTTCGGGTGCTGAAGAACCCATCGGGTGCCAGAATTTTTTCTGTGCGGTCTTATACGTCTCGTACATGATTCACTCCCTCACTGAGCGTCGCGCTTGCGGATAAACAGAAGTTGCTGGCCGGTGAATTCCAGTAGGCCTTCGAGACCGAACTCGACACCAAACCCTGACATCTTGCTGCCGCCGAATGGCGTGTTCGGCTGGATCTGTGCGTGGCAGTTGACCCACGCGACGCCGCTTTCCAGCCGACTGGCCAGCGCTTGTGCATGATCGGTATCGTGGCCCCAGACCGAGCCGCCCAACGCCATGTCGCTGGCATTGGCCCGGCATAACACGTCCTCCACATCCTGATAGGCAATCAGCGGCAAGACCGGGCCGAACTGTTCTTCATCGACCAGACGCTGACCATCCGTGACATCCGCCACCAGGGTCGGTGGGTAGAAAAAGCCTGGGCGCTCCAGACGGGCCCCGCCGCACAGCACTCGGGCACCCTGAGACCTTGCGTCGGCAACCAGCGTCTCGACCAGTTGCAGTTGCTCAAGGTTCTGCACAGGACCAAAGTCGACGCCAGGTTGCAGCCCGTCACCCACCACCTGACGCGCAGCGATGAGCGTCAGCGCCCTGGCAAAGTCTTCGTACTGCGAGGCGTGAACATAGAGACGCTTTAGCGCCGCACAGGTCTGGCCCATGTTGAGAAACGCTGCCTGAAAAATGTCCTCGGCCACGTCATCGACCGGCGTGCCGGGCAGCACGATTGCCGCATCATTGCCTCCCAGCTCCAGGGTCAGGCGTTTGAGATTGCCGGCCGCGCCGCGCATGACACTCTGGCCTGTCGCCGTCGAGCCGGTGAACACGATCTTATCGATACCGGCATGCGACGTTATGGCGCTGCCAAACCCTTGCTCTCCCGTCACGACGTTGATCACGCCTTGCGGCACATGACGAGCGATGATCTCTACCAGGCCCAGGGTGCTGAGCGGCGTGAGGCTTGAAGGCTTGCTGATCACACAGTTACCCGCACGCAACGCCGGCATGATGTGCCAGACCGCAATCATGAAAGGCCAGTTCCAGGGCGTGATGGACGCCACTACGCCCAAGGGTTTGCGATGCAGCTCGATGCGCTGGGCAGGGGTTTCCTCTATCAGCTCAACCGGGATCTGCTGTTCGGCAGCATAGCGAGTCCAGGCCACCGCCCCCATGACCTCGGAGAGCGCGAGCGCCAGCGGCTTGCCTTGCTCCAGAACGATCAGTCGGGCCAGTTCCTGGGCGTGCTGCTCGATATCGACAGCGATGCGCAGCAGCCGCTCGCGGCGGTCCTGATGCGTAGAATGGCGCCACGCCTTGAATGCCGTCTGCGCCGCGTCGACGGCCTGATCCAGTTGAGCCAGCGACCCGGCAGGACATTGCGCAAACGCGATGCCGGTCGCCGGATTGACGACGTGAAAGTGGCCTCTGTCACCTTCAACCTGAACACCATTGATGAGCATTTTATAGACGTGCATAAAGAACCTTCCTTTCGCGCACCGACGGGACGTCCCGAACAGCGGCAGACCGGTATTGACTTGAGGGATGGAGAGGTGTCGCGTGACGCGCTAAAGCGTGTGGCTGCCCAGTGCCGCAAAGCGCTCCGGTGACCGCTTGCGCAGTCGCATGGCCAGGATCACGCCGCCGATCAGGGCACAGGGAATGACCGCGCAAAGGCCGTAGGACATCAGCTTGCTGGCCCCGGTCAGCACGTCGAAATGCACGACGGCAAGCACCAGCACCGCCAGCAAGGCCAGGCACGAAAAGCCCGGCAGTATCCGGCCACGCCAGATACCGAGTTTGAGCTGCGGATGACGCTGGAAATAAACGAACACAGCAGCCGAGGTCAGCGCCATCAACAGGATCACGCACAGCGTGGCCAGGTTGGAGAGCCAGGCGAACAACTGCAGAATCGGGTCGGCATCCATTGCCGCGAAAATCAGCACCACGACTGCAGCAATCAGACTCTGCAGGGCTGACCCCATGTGAGGACTCTGGTGCACACGATGGGTGGTGCCCAACTGGCTAGGCAGCAAACCGTCGCGTCCAATGGCGTAAAAGTAACGCGCCGCCGCGTTGTGAAACGCCAGCAGACCGGCATAGATACTGACCATGAACAACACCCGGATGATCTGGGTCAGCTGCGGCCCGACGAAGTGGTCGGACATGCCATAGATAAAGGTGGTCGGATCTTGCAGGGCCTGAAGTGTCGGCACGATCTTGTCTGCGCCGACACCGATGACCATTGCCCAGATCGACAACGCATAAAAGCCGCCGATCAACAGTACCGAGCAATAGGTCGCAATAGGGATCGTACGCTTTGGATCCTTGGCCTCCTCACCATAAATGGTCGTGGCCTCGAAACCGATGAACGCGGCGAAGCAGAAGAGCAGGCCGATGGACGGCGTACCGCTGAACACATGTGTGCGATCGAATGAATCAAGATTGATGCCGCTGTCACCCCCGGTCTTGAGAATGGCAACGTCCAGCGTCAGGATCGCCAGGTACTCGGCAATCACCATGATCGATAACAGCCGTGCCGAAAGATCGATCTTTCTGTAACCCAGAATCGCGACGCTGAGCATCGCCATCAGCGAGTAGGACCACCAGGGCAAGTCCAGGCCGAAGACACTGGACATGGTGCCGCTGACCACGCCACCAAACATGCCGTAGAGGCCGACCTGAAGAATGTTGTAGGCGAACATCGCCAGTACACCCGCGGCACCGCCTGCCAGTCCGCCCAACCCCAGAGAGGTGAAGGCATAGAAGCCGCCTGCGTTGACAACGTGGCGAGACATCGTCGTGTAGCCGACTGAAAACGCCAGTAACACCAGCAGGGCCAGCACCAACAGGGCGGGCGTACCGGCGCCGTTGCCCAGCATGATACCAATGGGAAAGCCCCCGGCGATCACACTGAGCGGGCTTGCCGCCGACACCACGAAAAAGATGATGAAGCCCACACCCAAGGCACCACGCTTCAGCTCCGTAGAGCTGTTGACCGGGATAGATACACTCATTTTGTTGACCTTATTGTATGAGGCAGTCGCTGTAGGAAGGGTCAGGTCAACCATCTGCCTGCACCGAATCTTATTGTTTTGTCACGCACTGGATTCGATGCTATTCCCACCTGCAAGCCCCTCGCTATCCCAAATCGGTAACATCAAAAACGGCGCACCAAAACAGATCAGCGCAACTGACCCTGCAACCACCGCCATCACTAAACACTGGCTTCGTGGGTCATGACACCCCGGGCGAACGCTGTAGAACAGCGTTAGATGTGTTCGTCTCGTTCGAAGTCTGTGGCCACTCAAGGCCAGAAGCTGCTATGAGACTACCCTGCGAAGTCCAGACGCGAGCAACTCGCTGCGCAGAAGAGCGGCAATACGTGCGTGTCGTTGGCGTCATTGCCGAGCAGTAGGTGCCTGATTGAAGAAGGCTTGAGAAGAATGGTGCGTTCAGACGCGGGCGTGACCGATGATCGCGGCGCGGGCGGTATGAGAGGGCAACTCGGCGAACAGCGCATGGTATTCCGCCGCAAAATGGCTCAGGTGGTAGAAGCCCCATTGCGCCGCCGCATCGCCGATAGACAGACTGGACGCACGTGACGACATCAAGGCGCGGCGTACGCCATTGAGCCTTACCGAGCGCAGGTAGTTGAGCGGCGTCGTCTCGGCGACCGAACGGAAGGCGTTCTGCAAGGTACGCCGACTCACCTGGAGTCGCTGGCACAATTCGATCACGCTGGGCACGCAGGTCATGTCGGCCGCGGTCAGACGATGGCATTTCTCGACAATGAAGCTGCGCGTCGAACTGGCGATGCGCTGATGTTTGTCGCACGCCGGATCCGTCATGAGTTGCAACACCTCATCAAGCATCGCCTGCTCAAGCGCCAACTGCCACTGCGGACCTGTTGTGCTGTCATGCCTCAAGGCCTGGTAGAACAGCGCCACCAGACGGCGGCGGGACTCTGCGAAACGGCGTGCCGACACCCTGATCACGGGTTGACGCAGTAACAGCCCCACTTCTTTGGCCGAGACGGTTTGTGCCAGCGCCTGCTCGAACAAGTCGCGCTCGAAGGTGATCGACAGCAGCTCCATGCCCTTGGGCATGTGGAACATGAATTCTTCGCCACCGTGAAGAAAGAACAGACTGCTGTCGTCCACATCCCGCCCCTGCATGCGGATGGAGCCGGGGATGTTGATCGGCACCGCGAAACACATTTTGCCCCGGGGTGCGACGCCTTGCTGCACGACGCGCTGGTTGATCTGCTCGAGAAACAGATGGCAGCCCTGGGTCGTCAATTGCATCAGCGAGCTTTGCGCAGAGCCGGGAGTCAGTTGACTGTAGTCCTGACTCCACTCCCGAACGGTGGCGGCATGGGCATGAACGTCTCGAAAATGGCTGATGCTCTTGTTGTTCATCTGATGGAAAGCCCCTGCCCAAGATTTTGTTTCAGCCGCATGACGGGGTGATAGTCGCATATCGGAAAAATCCTGCAAATTCTTTGTGGAACCGTCGTTTGGGCTCTGTGTGCGTTACCCGTTCAAGCATGTGCCGATTCGGGCTACCGGCCATTGCTGCGTCACGGGGATGATCGGCGCACTTAAACCGACCTCCGAGAGACCGTCATGAGCGAAGCCCAGTTTGAATCCCTCCACTTCCCGGATGCTCCGCAGATCACCTCAGGCGCACTGCCCGGCCCGAAGACCCGCGAGGCACTGGCCCTGTCGGCGCGTACCGAGTCGATGGCACGTGGCGGCGGGCGCATGCCTGTGGCTATGGATCGCGCCTTGGGTGCGACTTTCAAGGATCCGGATGGAAACACCTACATCGACCTGTCCGCAGGCGTGGGTGTCAGCAGCGTAGGCCGCTGCCATCCCAAAGTGGTGCAGGCAATTCGCGAACAGTCTGAAGTGCTCATGCACGCGCTGGAGGTCAACAGCACCCGGCGTACCGAGCTGGCGGCCAAGATGTCCGACATTGCACCGCAAGGCTTGCGTGGCGACTGCATCACCTTCTTCACGCAAAGCGGCAGTGACGCGCTGGAGGCCGCCATCAAGTTCGCCAAACGCATCACGGGCCGGCATCAGATCATTGCCTTCCACGGCGGCTATCACGGGGTATGGAACGCCTCGGGCTCACTCACCACAGGCACGGCCTACCGCAAGGGCTATGGCGCACAGATGGGCGGCGTTATTCATGCCCCCTACCCTTATGCTTACCGCTTCCCCTTCGACACCACCCACAAAAGTGCCGAGCAGATCGCTGGCGAATATGTCGATTACCTGTTGAATACCCCTTACACCGCTGCCGATGATGTGGCCGCCGTGATTGTGGAACCGGTCCAGGGCGAAGGCGGCTACGTGCCGCCCTCGCCCGAATTCCTGCAGCTTCTGCGCAAGGCGTGCGACCGCAGCGGTACGCTGTTGATCGTCGACGAAGTACAGTCCGGCGCTGGACGCACCGGCAAGATGTGGGCGGTGGAACATTCGGGCGTGAAGCCCGACATGCTGACGTTCGGCAAGGGCATCGGCAGCGACCTGCCGATGGCAGGCCTGATCATGCGCTCGGATCTGGCCGCCGCGATCCCTGACGGCTCGATGCCTAATACCTTTGCCGCCAATTCGTTATCCGCAGCCGTTGCGCTGACCAACATCAGCATCTTGCAGGACCCGGAGCTCGACCTGCTGAACCGTGCCCACGCAATGGGCCTGGAGGCCCAGGAACGCATTCGAGACTTCAACAGCCCGTTCGTGGGAGAAGTGCGAGGCCGTGGCCTGATGATCGGCATTGAGCTGGTCGAGGATCTGGAAACCAAAGCCCCACTGCAGCCCGCCAGAATCGGCCAGTTGATGGGCTATCTGCTGGATCACGGTGTGCTGATGATTCCCTGCGGTCGCTACAGCAACGTAATGCGTGTCATGCCCTCACTGACGATCTCACGTGCGCTGTTTTTCAAGGCACTGGATATCTTTGGCGATGCACTGGCCTCTCTCAAGGCATGACATACGCTCGCCCGACTCCTTCATACCACTCATGGATCGCCCTATGACTCAGCACCTGACTCATTTTATTGAAGGCGCGCGCTTCGAAGCTTCCGACAGTCGTCGCATAGACTTGATCAACCCCGTGACGGAAGCCATCTATGGCAGTTGTGCACGCGGCACCGCTAAAGACGTGGATCGCGCCGTGGAAGCCGCCCGCAGCCAACTTGAGGGCGGCGCCTGGAGCAGGCTTGATGGCGCCCAACGTGCCCGACTGCTGCTCAAGCTGGCCGACCTGGTAGAGCGCGACAGCGAATCGCTGGCCGATATGGACGCCAACGCTATCGGTCGCTCACCCATCGAACCACGCCGGATGGACCTGCCCAACGTGCTCGCCAACTTGCGTGCCGCAGCAGGCTGGGCCAATCAGCTCGAAGGCCGCACGATTCCCACCGGCGGCTATTTCGGCACCCGGACGCTCTCCTACACGGTGCGGGAGCCGGTGGGCGTGGTCGGGGCGATCGTGCCCTGGAACTCACCGCTGATGATAACCGTGTGGAAACTCGCCGCGTTGCTGGCGGCGGGCTGTACCGTGGTGATCAAGCCTTCGGAAGAGACGCCTCAGTCTGCGTTGCACTTGGCAGCGCTCGCGCAGGAAGCCGGCTTCCCGGACGGCGTGATCAACGTGGTCACCGGCTATGGCAACGAAGTGGGACGTGCCTTGTGCGAGCATCCGCATGTCGCCAAAATCAGTTTCACGGGCAGCCCCGAGGCCGGGCGGGAGATTCAGCGCACTGCCGGTGTACTGTTCAAACGCGTGGCGCTTGAGCTGGGAGGCAAGAGTCCACAGATCGTCTTCGACGACGCTTCTTTCGACGACGCGCTACGCGGTTGTGCGCTCGGACTGTTTGCCAATCAGGGCCAGGTCTGTGCAGCCGGATCGCGCATTCTGGTCCAGCGCAACATCGCTGAGCGTTTTGCCGCGGCACTGGCCGATGCCGCCCGTGCAGTAAAGGTCGGTGACCCTCGTCAGCCGGACACACAGATGGGGCCGGTGGCCAAGAAAACGCAATTCGAGCGCGTTAACCGCTACATCCAGCTGGGCATCGATGAAGGCGCCTCACTGCTGACAGGCGGAGTGTCGACGCCTGAGCAGGGCTGGTTTGTGCGCCCGACCATTTTCTTCAACGCCCGCAACGACATGGCAATAGCGCGCGACGAAATCTTCGGACCTGTCGGCACGGTCATCATTTTCGATAGCGAAGAGCAAGCCGTGGAACTGGCCAACGATTCCTCTTACGGCTTGGCAGCGACCGTGTGGACCACCGACCTGGTGCGTGCCCACCGTGTTGCCGCTGCGGTGAAAGCCGGTGCCGTGGGCATCAACTGCTGGAGTCCGCTGGACGCCAACCTGCCTTGGGGCGGACTCAAAACCAGCGGCATTGGCCGCGAGGGCGGTTTTGGCGGCGCAATTGCCTACACCGAAGAAAAGGTCATCACTGTGCTGATGCCTGGCTGAAAAGCGGTCCCCTGACCATCCTTCAGGCTTGTGACGCCGAGGGTGGTCGCTCAAACCTCCCCTCACGCCTTGATGACCAATGGATAGCTCACGATGAGTCCGATAGATCAACCGACAACAGATCGGTATCCCACGTCCCTGCTCGTTTTGCACTGGGTGCGCGCCGTACTGGTCATAGGCCTGCTCTGGGCAGGCTGGCACATGACCGAGCTGGAGGACGAGAACGCGAGCAAGTACGAACTCTATTACCCTTGGCATAAATCGTTTGGGGTCTTGGTGTTTCTTGTGATTCTGGCCCAGATCGCCATGCGTTTTCGAACACCAAGGCTGCCGGAGCCGCCGGTCACCCTGGCGCGGCATGAGCGGTTTTTTGCAAAGCTGGTGCAGCGAACGATGTACGCGCTGCTCGTGATCGTGCCCTTGATGGGTTACTCGATGTCGAGTACCTACACAATGAGCGACGGCGTTTTCTTTTTCGGGGTCAACCTTCCGGAATTGCTGGCGAAGAATGACGCGTGGTTCGTCGTCTTCCAGTCCCTGCACAAGATACTTGCCTATGCCCTTCTCGGCCTGATCCTTCTCCATATCACCGGCACCCTGAAACACCGGCTTTACGACAAGGATCCTCGCAACGACGTGTTGCGCAGGATGCTTTGACGGCAACGCGCACACGGGCTTGAAGGGGTCGTGCGGCTCAGCACAGGTGTGTGCGCTGCACGGTCTGCGAAGGCGTCTCCCCAAACAGCGTGCGGTAGTCGCTGGAAAACCGGCTCAGATGCCAGAAGCCCCAGCGCGCCGCCACCGCCTGTATTTGCTCGACCGGGCTGCGCTCGCGCAACTCTCGCCTGACCGCGTTGAGGCGCAACGTGCGCAGATAAGCCACAGGATTGATGCCCAGCGTTTCCTGAAAGCAGTATTGAAGTTTGCGGCGGCTGGCGCCGATATGATTGCACACATCCAGAATCGACAACGGCTCGTCCAGATGCGCCAGAACATAGTCACGCGCCCGATCGACCATCCTTTTGCGTGCCGTCGGATTAAGGGGCGGGGCCTTGTCTGGGGCTACCAGTTCCAGCACCTGCAACATCACCGCGTCACGGATGCCACGGCGGATCGAATCATATTCAAGCTTCTCTACGCAGACGCGCTCACCGTTCAGTAGGTTATCGAACAGCGCTGCGAACCGCGTTTGGACCGTCGGATCAGCCAGACGGTAACACCTGGGAAGATCGGTAATCTCAAAACGACTGCCCTGACGCTCCAAGGCATCTGCCAAAGACTCCTCCTCGATCGCGACGCCCACTGCATCCAGTTGCAACGGCGTGCTCAGTTCTGGCAGGTTTTCGCCGTGAGCGACGAGGATGCTGGGCGCTTGAAGCGTATGCCCGTCACAGAACGCCGGACCGCTGGCGCTCAAAGGCAATGCAAAGACAATGGCGCCCTTCCAGGCCATGCCACGCTTGGTCAGCGCCTGATTAGAGCGGTCGCGAACCAATTGCAGCCAATCCGAGCGAAACTCCGTCAACTCGCCTTCGAAGCCACCGGGCGTCAACTGATCGTAACAAACCTGCCAGCCGACCATGTTGCGGCCGTGCTCATCAATGTCGCAGGTCTGAAAGTGTCGCAGGTGAGGTGCGGTCTGTGTCGCGACATTATTGTTATTCATCGGCCTTGCCCTCAATGCGTTTCAAGGTCACGAGGGTGAAGACAGGCAAGTTTCATTCCGGTGGAATTAGGATTGGGTGATTTGTGCCGAAAACGGCTAGTCATTCTTGAAAGTGCAAGTCAGCCGTTGCGATTGCCTGCTCGCGCTTTTCATCCTCTTTACCGAACTTTTCTGCCGAAAAACATCCGCCGATAATCCGAAGGCGACGTACCCAACTGCGCACTGAACTGTTGCCGCAACGACAGCGGCGTTCCGAATCCGGCTTCACCGGCGATGCATTCAATGGGCAGATCAGTGGTTTCCAGCAATTGCTGTGCCCTGGAAACCCGCTCCACGTTCAGCCAATGGGAAACCGTACTTCCCGTCGTTTCCTTGAAGCGGCGAGTGAACGTGCGCCTGCTCATCCTTGCTTTTTCAGCCAGAACATCCAGAGACAGATCGTTGCCCAAGTTGACGCGTGCCCATGCCAGCACTTCGGAGAGATGGGTGTCGGTCGCCAGTTGAGGGACGGGATTTTCTACGTACTGGGCCTGACCGCCCTGCCTGTGTGGAGGTGTCACCAGCAATCTGGCGGTGCGATTGGCCGCATCGGCGCCGTGGCGTTCACGTATCAGGTGCAGACAGCAGTCGATGGCGGCCATCGTTCCGGCGGAGGTCATGATGTTGCCCGCGCTGACATACAGCACATCGGGTCGAAAACGAGCCTTGGGAAAACGCTGCGCGAAGACGTCGCGGGCGATCCAGTGCGTGGTGGCCTCTTTCCCGTCCAGCAAACCTGCGTCCCCCAGCGCGAAGGACCCCAGACACAAACCCACGATCAGTTTGCCCTGCGCGTCGGCGGTTTGAAGCGCCTGGATGAGCGATACAGACGCAGGCTCCAGGTCATCGCCCCAGGCCGGAATGATGATGACGTCGCAGCTGTCCATCAGCTCAAGCCCATGCTCGACCGCTATGCCGAGCCCTTGGTCACTGCGGACCATGCCCGGCACTTGGGCACAGTAGTTGACTTCATACCGAGATTGTTCCGGCCCGGCTTCGACAGCGCCCAGCACGATACCGGGCACGGACAGGTGAAACAGGCTTATGCCATTGAACGCGAGTACAGCAACTCGTATGGCGGGCATCGTTGAGTCTTCCGATTGACGAGGATTGGCCCGATTCTAACTAATAATGTCATTCAGGCCACTGTTGAGCCGTGAGGCGTTCGGCAAAAATGGAGTCCTTGAACACATCGACAGGTTACGATCCATGAATTTCAAAACACTGCCAATGGCGATTTATATCGCTGGCGGCGCAGTCACCACGGCCGCGCTTGCCGATTCCAGCACTGCCCCGGTTTCCAATGCCTTACATAAAGTAGAGATGCAGCAGATTCGAAATGCGACGGTGAAAATCACCTACGCCGGTACTACGTTTCTGATCGATCCGATGCTGGCTAAAAAGGGAGCCTATCCCGGGTTTGAAAATACTTACCGCAGCAACCTCCGAAATCCGTTGGTCGATCTGCCGGAATCTACCGACCAGGTCCTGTCCGGCGTCGACGCTGTCATCGTGACGCATACGCACCTGGACCACTGGGATGACGCCGCGCAAAAAGCGCTGCCTAAGGACATCCCGTTGTTCGCTCAGCACGAAGAGGACGCACAACTGATACGTTCACAGGGGTTCAAGAATGTGCGCGTACTGACTGATGAAGCCGAGTTCAGCGGCGTGAAGATCACCAAGACCGGTGGGCAACATGGCACTGACGAAATGTATGCCGTCCCTGCTCTTGCAAAGCCTTTGGGTGAAGCGATGGGTGTGATTTTCCAGGCCCACGGTTACAAGACCCTCTACCTGGCCGGTGATACCATCTGGCGCAAAGAGGTTGACCAGGCCATCGAGAAATTCCATCCAGACATCATGGTCCTCAATGCCGGCAAAGCCAAAATGACCGGATTCGAGGGGGCGATCATCATGGGCGAGGAGGATGTGCTGCGTGCGTCACAGGTCGCCCCCTACGCAAAAATCGTCGCGGTGCACCTGGATGCCGTCAACCACATGTCCCTGACCCGCGAAGCGTTGCGCGCCTACGTCGAGCAACACGGCATCGAGAGCCGGGTGGACATACCGCAGGACGGTGCCTCACTCGAACTCTGATTTCACCAAGGGTCGCCGCCGGAACGCAGGTTCGGCTTTTTGGCGGTGCCCCTGTCACGCTCATCATCCAAGTGGAGATAGCTCATGAAACAAGGCCTTATCGTTGTAGACCTTCAGAACGAATACTCGCCAACCGGCAAACTGCCTTTGACCGGCATCGAAGCGGCCGTCGCAAAGGCAGCCCGGGTAATCGCTCACGCCAGACACGCAGGCGTTCCGGTATTTCACATCCGTCATGAATCAGAGGGCGCAGGTGACGGGATCTTCGTCAAGGGCTCCAATGGCGCACAGATTCAATCGGCAGTGGCTCCGCTGAACGAGGAACCGGTGGCAGTCAAAAAGCACATCAATGCCTTTCGAGAAACCGACCTAAAGCATCAGCTGGATGCCGCCGGGGTTGAGGAAGTCGTGGTCATCGGTGCGATGAGCCACATGTGCATCGACGCGGTCGTACGCGCTGCGGCAGACATGGGGTACCCGGTGACGGTGCTTCATGACGCTTGCGCAACCCTGGACCTCAGCTTCAACGGCGTGGATGTTCCGGCAGCTCACGTACATGCCGCGATGATGGCGGCGTTCGAGTTCGGCTACGCCAAGGTCACGTCCGTGGACGATTATCTGACGGCCTTGCGTTAAGGAGCATGAGCGTCCTTGCGTCAGTCCTTTATCTGGCCTGGGACGCTATGCGGCAGCATCTGACGGCACACAACTGCGGGGTCAACGCAAGTGAGGGCGGCGTGTGAAACATCTGAATGCTATCTTGTTGCATGTCGCCTCTCGCTCCATAATCGCGCGCCCTCATCCGCTCAGCATTGTGCGAGCGGTCTGTCTGGCCTTTCCCCTTTTCCAGAAACAGGCGAATGACCGACTATATTTCATAATGCGTTGCTCTCAGGAAACATCATGTCCAGAAAACTTACCGCACTTGTTGCACTGGCCGTAGGCTTGACCGTCATTGCGGGATGCGGCGACAAGGAAGCAGGCAAGACCGTTAATCGGTTCGCGACTGACAAGTGTTTTGTCGACCTGATCAATGGAAAGACTGACGCGACTGTCTATGTCAAACGAGGCGTGGTCGGGGTGTCTGGCTGGGCCGTAGACACGCAGAAACAGACGTCGCCCTCTGAGTTGAGACTTCGCCTCACAGGCGCAAAGGGTGTTCCGCGTATATTCGAGAACCCAACCCGGATAGATCGTGCGGACGTGGTAAAAAACTTCAACAACGAAAAGCTGCTTAAGACGGGCTTTACGTTTAACGCCGATCTGTCTGACCTGGAAACTGGCGCATACGGCATTATTCTGGAAATGCCGGACAGTAACTCGCTTCTGATATGCCAACCGAAAAAGATTCTGATTGTTCAGTAGCCTGACCCAGGCACTGCTGCAACGGGTGTGAATCGGTGCCGCAGAAAAGACAAAGCCCATCTACAAGATGGGCTCTGTTTTTTAAAGCACTCAGCAGTGAAGAACACCGTTCAGCACAGGATCTTCCGACGCACTTTACGCCAGTCGCTTCATCGATAATTGCATCTGGCCCATGAGGTCTCTCTGCTCTTTCAGAGAGAGCACCAATCGCGCAATGGATCGGCTAGTAGAGAGTTCGGAAAGAGGCATACCCGTTACGTACAACTGGATATCACCGGACTCGGGGTGGAGAAGCTTGACGGAAAAGCTTTCGTTCGCGCCCATGACGCACTCACACCTGGAGGGCAAAAACGCCGTTTCCAGAACTCGTTGAAGATCGGACCTTGAAAACATCATGCATCCCCGCTGACAAAATCGTTTCATCGAGAATAGACGATTGCTGTACCGATTTGTTGCCGATCATCGCTTGGTTTGAAAAGCGGGACTTTTGCCGGCGTCTTTCATGATGACTGAGTCACACCGGTTCGCTCATCGTCAACGCAAAAGTAACGGCAGCCTGATCCGTCAAGAGATCGAGTCATGACACGAAAAAGTCGCGCGCATGAAAAAGCCCAACCTGAAAAGGTTGGGCTAAGTCACTGAATAATATGGTCGGGACGGAGTGATTCGAACACTCGACCCCTAGCACCCCATGCTAGTGCGCTACCGGACTGCGCTACGCCCCGACTAGGCGTGAAACCGTTTCGCGTGTTGCGAAAACTTCGAGGAATATACCCTAAGCTTTTGAATTATGGAAGTATCCAGTTAGCTCGGTTACGACTTGAGCATGACCAGCACGTCTTCCAGCTCGACAATCATCTGCCGGATCATCTGCTTGTACTGCTGGGTATCGTCCTTGGCTTCCCCGTTGGTAAGGCGCAAACGCGCACCACCGATGGTGAAACCCTGGTCGTATAGCAAACCGCGAATCTGGCGGATCATCAGCACATCCTGGCGCTGATAATACCGGCGGTTTCCGCGGCGTTTTACGGGGTTGAGCTGAGGAAATTCCTGTTCCCAATAGCGCAAAACGTGCGGTTTCACCGCGCAGAGCTCACTCACCTCACCGATGGTGAAGTAGCGTTTGCCAGGAATCGGCGGCAGCTCGTCGTTATGACTTGGTTCCAGCATATGCCTCAACTCGGGCCTTCAACTTCTGCCCTGGACGAAAGGTGACCACACGGCGTGCCGTGATCGGAATTTCTTCGCCGGTCTTGGGATTTCTCCCAGGCCGTTGGCGTTTGTCTCGCAGGTCGAAATTGCCGAAGCCGGACAGTTTAACCTGTTCGTTGTCTTCCAGAGCGTGCCTGATTTCTTCGAAAAACAGCTCCACCAATTCTTTGGCTTCTCGTTTATTCAGGCCCAGCTCTTCGTACAGACGTTCGGCCATCTCAGCTTTCGTCAGAGCCCCCATACGCTACTTCCTTAATGTGGCGTTTAACCTCTCCTCAAGTGAGGTGAGGATGGCAAGTGTCGTTGCGTTGACCTCATCGTCATTAAGAGTGCGCGATGGATGCTGCCAGGTCAAGCCGACCGCAAGGCTTTTTCTATGCGGATCAATGCCTTTACCCTGATAAACATCAAATAGCCTGAGGTCTGTGAGCCATTCGCCTGCATTTTCACGAATAACGTCCATAACTGCACTGGAAGAGACCTCCCGATCGGCCAGGAGTGCCAGGTCGCGACGCACTTCAGGGAAGCGCGACAGCTCATGGAACTTCGGCAGACGGCCTTTGGCAACTTCGCCCAGAACCAGCTCGAAAACGAATACCGGCCGATCCAGCCCCAGGTTCTTCGACAGCTCAGGATGGATCGCACCCAGGAAGCCGACTTCACGACCATCGCGCAGGATGCGTGCGGTCTGACCTGGATGAAGCGCAGGATGCTCACCCGGCGTGAAGCTGAAATCGTCCAGCGCACCGGCGAAGCCCAGCACAGCTTCCACATCCGCTTTCACGTCGAAGAAGTCGACGGCGTCACGTCCCTGCGCCCAACCTTCCGGCAGACGGCTACCGCATACCACGCCAGCCAGCATTGGCTCTTGCTTCAATCCTTCCAGTTGCCCGACAAAACGCAGGCCACTTTCGAACATCCGCACGCGATCCTGCTGACGATTGAGGTTGTGCTGCAGCGCTTTGACCAGGCCCGGCCAGAGCGAAGCGCGCATGGCCGCCATGTCGTTGGAGATCGGATTGGCCAGCAAGAGCGGCTTGACGCCTGGCGTGAACAGCTCGAACCACTTGGGGTCGATGAAACTGTAAGTGATCGCTTCCTGATAACCGCGCGCAACCAGCAGACGGCGCAGCTCAGGCAGATCGCCCTGGGCTTCGGCCTTGGCCTGCGGCGCCAGACGGGCCTGTGGGTAACGCACCGGCAGGCGGTTGTACCCATACAGACGCGCCAGCTCTTCGATCAGATCCACTTCAAGACTGATATCGAAGCGATGACTTGGCACGGTGACATGCCACTGGCCATTCGCTTCAGCCGATACGCCCAGACCGAGCGCTTTGAGCAGACGCTCGATTTCAGCGTTCTCGATCACCAGACCCAGCATCTGCTCGACGCGGCTCGCGCGCAGTGTTACCGGAGCAACGGACGGTAGGTGCTGTTCACTGACCACTTCAGTCACAGGACCGGCTTCGCCCCCTGTGATTTCCAGCAGCAGACCGGTTGCCCGCTCCATTGCTTCACGAGCCAGTTGCCAGTCGACACCGCGCTCATAGCGATGCGAGGCGTCGGTGTGCAGCCCGTAAGAGCGCGCCTTGCCCGCCACAGAGATGGTGTCGAAGAAGGCGCTTTCCAGGAAAATGTCGCGTGTGCCAGCGGTCACGCCGCTGTGTTCGCCACCCATGACACCGGCAATCGCCAAGGCGCGCTGATGGTCGGCGATGACCAGGGTGTCGGCACGCAGACTGACTTCCTGACCGTCGAGCAGAACGAGCTTCTCGCCCTCCTCGGCCATGCGCACACGAATTCCACCATTGATTTCGGCCAGATCGAATGCGTGCAACGGCTGACCCAGCTCCAGCATCACGTAGTTGGTGATGTCGACAGCAGCGTCGATGCTGCGCACGTCAGAACGACGCAGACGCTCGACCATCCACAACGGAGTCGGACGCGACAGGTCGACGTTGCGAATGACGCGACCCAGATAACGCGGGCAGGCTGCCGGAGCCAGCACTTCCACAGGGCGCACTTCGTCGTGCACGGCAGCAACGGTTGCCACTTGCGGACGCGTGACTTCAGCGGCATACAGCGCGCCGACTTCACGCGCCAGACCGGCAACCGACAGGCAGTCGCCACGGTTAGGGGTCAGATCGACTTCGATGCTGGCATCGTCCAGGCCCAGATAGACACGAATGTCCTGACCCACAGGCGCATCGGCAGCCAACTCCATCAGGCCATCATTGCCCTCGCCTGCCTGCAATTCGGCAGCCGAGCACAACATGCCATTGGACTCGACGCCACGCAGCTTGGCTTTCTTGATCTTGAAATCGCCCGGCAGTTCTGCGCCGATCATGGCGAAAGGAATCTTCAAGCCCGGACGCACATTGGGCGCGCCGCAGACGACCTGGAACGTCTCGGTGCCATTGCTGACCTGGCAAACACGCAGTTTGTCGGCATCAGGGTGTTGCTCGGTGCTCAGCACTTCGCCCACCACGACACCGGTAAAAACGCCGGCGGCCAGCGTGACGCTGTCGACCTCAAGACCGGCCATCGACAGACGAGCAACCAGCTCGTCGCGGGAAACCTGCGGGCTTACCCAGCCGCGCAGCCATTGTTCACTGAATTTCATCCTGCTCTCCTGAAAGATTCGTTACGTGCGACCTAGCGAAATTGCGCGAGGAACCGCAAATCGTTGTCGAAGAACAGGCGCAAATCATTGACGCCGTAACGCAGCATGGCCAGACGCTCTACGCCCATGCCGAATGCAAAGCCCTGAAACTCTTCAGGATCGATACCGGACATGCGCAGCACGTTCGGGTGGACCATGCCGCAGCCCATGACTTCCAGCCAGCCGGTCTGCTTACAGACACGGCAGCCCTTGCCGCTGCACATCACGCATTCCATATCCACTTCCGCCGATGGCTCGGTGAACGGGAAGAACGACGGACGAAAGCGAACGGCCAGCTCTTTCTCGAAGAACACGCGCAGGAACTCTTCGATGGTGCCTTTCAGGTCCGCGAAATTGATGTCACGGTCGACCAGCAAGCCTTCGATCTGGTGGAACATCGGCGAGTGGGTGATATCAGAGTCGCAGCGATAAACCCGGCCCGGACAAACGATCCGGATCGGCGGCTGCTGCGATTCCATCGTCCGCACCTGCACCGGAGAGGTGTGGGTACGCAACAGCATGTTCGCATTGAAATAGAAGGTGTCGTGCATCGCCCGCGCCGGGTGGTGGCCAGGGATGTTGAGCGCCTCGAAATTGTGGTAATCGTCTTCGACCTCAGGGCCTTCGGCAATGCCGTAGCCAATGTGGGTGAAGAATTGTTCGATACGTTCCAGAGTTCGGGTGATCGGGTGCAGACCACCTGAGGTCTGACCGCGGCCCGGCAGGGTCACGTCAATGCACTCGGCCGCGAGCCTGGCAGTCAGTTCTGCCTGCTCAAACGATGCTTTGCGCGCATTAAGGACCTCTGTAACACGCTCCTTGGCAACGTTGATCAGCGCACCGACTTGCGGGCGCTCTTCAGCAGGCAGGTTCCCCAGGGTCTTCATCACCTGAGTCAACTCGCCTTTCTTGCCAAGGTAGTGAACCCGGATTTGCTCCAGGGCATTGATATCTTCGGCGCTTTGCACAGCCTCAAGAGCTTGAGAGACCAGCGCGTCCAGGTTTTCCATGTACAGACTCCAGATACGAAATAGGGGAAGAGCTTAAGGCTCTTCCCCTATTTATGACGTTCAACACCGGCTCCGAAAATCGGAGCCGGTGATTGTCGGGGACTTAGGCCAAAGTGGCTTTAGCTTTCTCGACAATCGCAGCAAACGCCGCTTTTTCGTTCACTGCCAGATCAGCCAGAACCTTGCGGTCGATCTCGATGGACGCTTTTTTCAGGCCAGCGATGAAACGGCTGTAGGACAGACCGTTAACACGAGCACCAGCATTGATACGAGCGATCCACAGAGCGCGGAACTGACGTTTTTTCTGACGACGGTCACGGTAGGCGTATTGGCCTGCCTTGATTACCGCTTGCTTGGCAACACGGAATACGCGTGAACGCGCGCCGTAGTAGCCTTTGGCAAGTTTCAGAATTTTCTTGTGACGCTTACGGGCAATGACGCCACGCTTAACACGAGCCATGAGTTACTTCCTCTATATCTTGATCAAAATTAACGAAGGCGCAGCATGCGCTCGACTTTCGCCACGTCGGACGGATGCAGCAGGCTGCTTCCGCGCAGTTGACGCTTACGCTTTGTCGACATTTTGGTCAGGATGTGGCTCTTGAAAGCGTGTTTGTGCTTGATGCCGTTAGCAGTTTTCAGAAACCGCTTAGCTGCACCACTTTTAGTCTTCATCTTTGGCATGTTCGGATACTCCGCATTCAGTTGATAAACATAACCGCAAGGCCTGCCGTGCCCTGGTGGTTACTTCTTCTTTTTCGGGGCGATGACCATGATCAGCTGGCGTCCTTCCATCTTAGGATGCTGTTCAACGGAACCGTATTCAAGAAGGTCAGCTTCAACCCGCTTCAACAATTCCATACCCAGCTCCTGGTGGGCCATCTCACGGCCACGGAATCTTAACGATACCTTGGCCCTGTCCCCATCACTCAGGAAACGTACCAGGTTGCGCAGTTTTACCTGGTAATCCCCTTCCTCCGTCCCTGGACGAAACTTGATTTCTTTAACCTGGATCTGCTTCTGGTTTTTCTTCGCTGCAGCGACCTGCTTCTTCTTCTCGAAGATCGACTTGCCGTAATCCATCACACGGCAGACAGGAGGTACTGCGTCGGCAGAAATCTCTACCAGATCCAGCTTCGACTCTTCGGCTATACGAAGCGCTTCATCAATCGAGACGATGCCAATCTGCTCGCCGTCAGCGCCAATTAACCGAACCTCGCGGGCCGAGATATTCTCATTGATCGGGGCCTTGGGTGCAGCTCGTTTATCTTGTCTCATTTCACGCTTAATAATAATTACTCCGAATCTTGGCGACCACGCCGGGAAACCGCTTGTGCGAGGAATTCAGCGAATTGCGCGACCGGCATCGAGCCGAGGTCAGCGCCTTCACGTGTCCGCACAGCGACAGTTTGCATTTCAACTTCTCGATCTCCTATCACAAGGAGATAAGGAACCTTGAGCAAAGTATGCTCACGGATTTTAAAGCCGATCTTTTCATTTCTCAAGTCGGACTTGGCACGAAACCCGCTTTGAGCCAAGGTTTTTTCGACTTCAAGGGCAAAATCAGCCTGTTTATCAGTGATATTCATGATCACTGCCTGAGTCGGTGCCAGCCAGGCCGGGAACGCGCCTTCGTAATGCTCGATCAGAATACCGATGAAACGCTCGAAGGAGCCGAGGATTGCACGGTGAAGCATGACCGGGCTCTTACGGCTGTTGTCTTCCGAAACGTACTCGGCGCTCAGGCGAATCGGCAGGTTGAAGTCCAGCTGCAGCGTACCGCACTGCCAGACACGACCCAGGCAATCCTTGAGGGAGAACTCGATCTTCGGACCGTAGAACGCACCTTCGCCCGGCTGAAGATCGTAAGGCAGGCCTGCACTGTCGAGCGCAGCTGCCAGAGCCGATTCTGCACGGTCCCACAACTCATCGGAGCCGACTCGCTTTTCAGGGCGAGTGGACAACTTGAGCTCAATGTCTTTGAAGCCGAAATCGGCGTAGACATCAAGGGTCAGCTTGATGAAGGCTGCGGACTCGGACTGCATCTGCTCTTCGGTACAGAAGATGTGCGCATCGTCCTGAGTAAAGCCGCGTACCCGCATGATGCCATGCAAAGCCCCCGAGGGCTCGTTGCGGTGGCAGGCACCGAACTCGGCCAGACGCATCGGCAGCTCGCGGTAGCTCTTCAAACCCTGATTGAACACCTGCACGTGGCAAGGGCAGTTCATGGGCTTGATGGCGTAGTCGCGACTCTCGGACTCGGTGGTGAACATGTTGTCGGCATAGTTGGCCCAGTGGCCGGACTTTTCCCACAACGAACGATCGACCACCTGCGGCGTCTTGATCTCAAGATAGCCGTTCTCGTGCTGAACCTTACGCATGTACTGTTCGAGCACCTGATACAGAGTCCAGCCCTGAGGGTGCCAGAACACCATGCCTGGCGCTTCTTCCTGAGTATGGAACAGGCCCAGACGCTTGCCGATCTTGCGATGGTCGCGCTTTTCGGCTTCTTCGATACGCTGGATGTAAGCCGCCAATTGCTTCTTGTCTGCCCAGGCAGTGCCGTAGACGCGCTGCAATTGCTCGTTCTTGGCATCGCCGCGCCAGTAGGCGCCGGACAGCTTGGTCAGCTTGAAGGATTTCAGGAAGCGCGTATTGGGCACGTGCGGACCGCGGCACATGTCGACGTATTCTTCGTGATAGTACAGACCCATCGCCTGCTCGTTCGGCATGTCTTCGACGAGACGCAGCTTGTAGTCTTCGTGACGGGCGGTGAACACCTCGATTACTTCGGCACGCGGCGTTACCTTCTTGATGACGTCGTAGTCTTTTTCGATCAACTGCTGCATGCGCTGCTCGATCGCCGCCATATCGTCAGGCGTGAACGGGCGCTCATAAGCGATATCGTAATAGAAGCCGTCATCAATCACCGGGCCGATCACCATTTTCGCAGTGGGGTACAACTGCTTGACGGCATGGCCTACCAGGTGAGCGCAAGAGTGACGGATGATTTCCAGTCCTTCCTGATCTTTCGGGGTAATGATCTGCAGGCTGGCATCGTGTTCGATCAGATCGCAGGCGTCGACAAGCTTGCCATCGACTTTACCGGCTACGGTGGCCTTGGCCAGACCCGCTCCGATTGAAAGCGCGACATCAGCTACGGAAACCGCATGATCGAATGAGCGTTGACTGCCGTCGGGAAGAGTAATAGTTGGCATGGCGCCTCCTCTCCTAGTGGTGACCCCTACCAAAGGTCACGTGGGTTGGGATGAGCCAGTACGTGATCCGGTGGTACGCCTGCCTCACAGTGGCAGGAGCCTTGCGGCCAACCTTGAAACGGACCAGATGACTGGAGTGTACGAAAAAACCTGTCTGCGCCGGGCTGAAAAACACGCCGTTCGCAACGCTTGAAAATAACAGGACGCGCATCCTACCACAGTTGAGCCCTTGGCGTCGCATAGCCGATTGGAAGAACACGAAATTAGACGCCATCTGAACTGGTTCGACTCAGAGCCGTCTGACTAGTCGTCACCTTGTAAGAATTTTTCCAGCAAAGGAGAACACCATGAAGCTTCCACGCCTGTCCGCCGTCCTCGCTTGCGCTGCAATCCTGGCCCCTCTGGGAGCCCAGGCTGCAATGGATGGAGCGACCCGCACCACTTTCACTCAAGAGTGCATCAGTGCCGCCAAGGCGCAGAACCTGGATGAGAAGACCGCCAAGGCTCACTGCGACTGTGGCGCCAAACAGGTGGACAGCCATTTCACGGACAAGGAAATCGCGTCACTGAACAACACAGGCACCGCGCCAAACCCGGAACTGACTGCAAAACTGCAGAAAGTCGTCGCTGAAAACTGCACCAAAGCAAAAAATTAATTTTCAATAGCGCGTGTAAAAACGCCCTCTTCGTTGCCGTTATCGCTTCAGCTAAAACGTGGCCTCAAGCCCCTGTTCACGCGGGCTTGAGGCTCTTCCAACACACCGCCCTCTCAGGTTGGCAAACAGGCCGATTCAGCCATCGGCGAATATGATGACCTGCATACCTACGTCAAGCGCTCAAAGTTCCCACCTAAATAGCTGTCTTTTCGTACATTTCGACTATGATAGGCCGGTGTGCCCAGTTGGCCTGAGCAGCACGCTATTGAAAATTATGTTCTTGGAGATACACCATGTCTAATCGCCAAACCGGCACCGTAAAATGGTTCAACGATGAAAAAGGCTTCGGCTTTATCACTCCACAAGGTGGCGGTGACGACCTGTTCGTACACTTCAAAGCAATTCAAAGCGACGGTTTCAAAAGCCTGAAAGAAGGCCAGACCGTTTCTTTCGTTGCTGCTAAAGGCCAGAAAGGCATGCAGGCAGAAGAAGTCAAAGTGGACTGATCCACTTGATTTGAAAAAACCCCGTCATTGACGGGGTTTTTTTATGCCGGTCTGAAAATGCAGGGTTTACCCGCAGTTGACGCGGACCACCTTGCCGGACGCATCGGTATTGACGTTGACGCGCTCAGAGCGGTATTCAAGCGTGACCATGTCGTTTGGGCCCAGTATGCGTGCATCCATTGAACCGGAACGGCTGCGTACCTGGGTCAGCAATTCGATGGAGGCCTGCTTGCCGATGGCAAATTGCGCAGCCTCTGCGTCACAGCGGCCCGGGATCGAGTTGCCTGCCGGAGCCTCTGTCTTGCTTGCGGACTGAGGCGTCGACTCCGGCGTGCTGCTGCATCCTGCCAGAACCGACGTCACGACCACAAAACCCAATGTTGCGAATTTCCAGGGCATACACCCTCCTTTGCCAATGAACATTTTCCAGACCTTGTGCGACCGCACATCGCCGCTTTGGTTGCACTGCACTCATCACGACCGCCCGGAAACGGAGCGGCTTGTAAGGCGCGCGCAGTCTGACCGGGCATAAGCACCTGCGCGCCAGCAAATCGTCACAACATGTTTTAGGGGCACATCAAGTCGCGCTCATGATGCGTAAGTAGAAGTGTCAAATGCCTCGCACAATGGTTTACTGCCATTGACCATATGGACGACGGGCGATGCACGGCCGCCTGAGCAGTGCGGTGCTTCTTGAAGATGAGACGGACATGACAGTGATTTCAATCGACGCGGACATCAAAGCGAAGTGGCCTCAAGGTCATTGCTCGCACAGCCCGGGCACCCCGGAGGAACTGATGATCATCGCTGTTGACCTGCTGATCAAGGAACTGGGCACCGAAGGTGCCCGAGCCTTTATCACTCAAGTGTGGAGCCGATACGCAGCAACGCAATTGCCTGCCTGACCGGGATCGGCTGCGCAGACGGTCACTTCAACCGGGCCAGACGTTCGGTCAGCAGGTCGAAGAAACCCTGAGCGTCACCGTTCTCGACCCAGAACACGTTCTGCGGTTGCTTGAGGGTGCCATTCCAGTCGGCGACGGTCTGGCCAAAGCCGATCCCTTCGCGAGTGTCGATCGCCACGTTTATCTGCCGGCCAGAGAACAACTCAGGCTTGAGCATCCAGGCGATCACACTGGCGTCATGCACAGGGCCACCGGGCAGACCGTAATGCTCCATGTCCAGCTTGACGTACTCATTCAGAATCCCTTCCACCAGCTTGCCTGCCTGATTATTCAACGCAGCAATCTGCTGGAGGCGTTTTTCGCTGGTGAGAATCTTATGGGTCACGTCCAAGGGCACGTAGGTCAGCTTCACGCCGCTGGCCAGGACGATCTGGGCCGCGTGAGGATCGGCAAAAATATTGAATTCGGCGGACGGGGTGATATTGCCGCCGTTGAAGTGCGCGCCGCCCATGACGATCACTTCCTTGATGCCCTGAGTGATTTCCGGCGCCTGCACCAATGCGAGCGCAAGGTTGGTCTGCGGGCCGAGCATTGCCAGAGTAATGCTGTGAGGCTTGGCCTTGCTCAGCGTCTCGATCAGGTACTGAACCGCGTTGCCATCGGCCAGTCCTTTGGCAGGTTCATGGATCGGTACGCCGGGCAAACCCTCTTTGCCATGCACGTTTTCCGCATAGATGGGCGTGCGCACCAACGGCTTCGGCGCACCGGCATACACCGGCACCTCTTCACGCCCGGCCCATTCGCGCGCCAGCCTGGCATTACGCGAGGTCTTGTCCAGACGCACATTACCGGCAACGGTGGTGATTGCCATCACATTGAGTTCTTCAGGCGATGCCAGCGCCAGCAGGAGCGCAACGACATCGTCTGCGCCCGGATCGGTGTCGATGATCAGGTCACGCTTTTGCCCAGCCTGCACGGCGGTCGCACCCAGAATGGACAAGAGCAGCGCTCCCCGAATGAGTTGTCTGGAAAACTGAATCAACGTCATATGAAACTCCCTGTCATGAATAGTCGTTCAAGCTGGATGCTTAGAACACGACTCCGGAAACCAGCGCCACATTGCTGTAGGGCTGGCACTCACCGGTGCGTACGATGGCTTTGGCCTTGCGGCTCAGAATTTTCAGATCTTCATGGCTGATCCAGCGCTGGTGACCCAACTGATCTTCCAGATTCAGGCTCTCGATGACCTGCAATGCCGGAGGCTTCACCTCGGCCATTTCGCTGGCCAGTACGTGGCTTTCAACCTGCATTTCGCTCAGCACGACATCCAGCACGCTGACGAAATCCGGGACGCCGCGCGTCAACGCCAGGTCGATCAGCTCAACGCCCGAGGGTACGGGCATACCAGCATCGACAATCATCAGCACATCACCATGCCCCAGCGATGCGATCGCGCGGGACAAGGCAATATTGAGTAGCGGTGTTTTTTTCATGTGGGATTGAATCCTTGTACTTCCTCAAACGTCGGAATGGATGGCTGCGCACCTGCGCGGGTAACCGACAGCGCAGCAGCAGCCTGACCAAAGCGGATGGCCTGCGATTCGCTCTGCCCTCTGGCGAGCGCCGCCGCAAAACCACCGACAAAGGTATCACCTGCGGCGGTGGTGTCCACGGCCTGAACGCGCCGCGCAGGAATATGTTCGACGCCAGCAGCACTGGCAAACAGCGTACCCTGCTCCCCGAGCGTGACAATAACGTTGCCGGCGCCCGCCGCCAGCAATGCTGCTGCGGCTTTTTCAGCGGACGCAGGTGAGTTCACGGCGATCCCGGTCAAGGCCTGCGCCTCGCTCTCGTTGGGAATCAGGTAATCGATCAGGCCGTACCAATTCCCCGGCAGCGGCTCGCTGGCAGGCGCCGGGTTCAGAATAACGATCTTGCCCAGCTCACGCGCTCTCGACAGGGTGTGAAAGACTGTCTCGGTCGGTACTTCCAGCTGGCAAATCACAATGTCGGAACCGGCCAGCAACGCGTCGAAACGATCAATCAAGGCGGGCGTCAGCTGACCATTACCGCCGGCCACGATCACAATTGCGTTCTGACTGTTGTCATCGACCACAATCGACGCAATGCCTGTGGGGATGCCTTCGATGACCGTCACAGCCTGGCAGTCGATGCGCTCAGCCAGCAGCGCAGCCCGCAACTGCTCACCGTAGGCATCCGCACCGACACAACCGATCATGGCTACGTCGGCCCCCAGGCGCGCAGCGGCAACCGCCTGATTGGCACCTTTGCCGCCGGGAACAGTATTGAATGTCTCTCCGGTCAATGTTTCACCAGGACGCGGTAGACGCTGAGCGCGAATGACCAGATCCATATTGAGACTGCCCACTATTACTATTTTTGCTTGCATGGCTCATTACTCGTTGCGGTGGGGGCTTGTCATTGCTCAGGAGCAGGGTTGGGTGCAGCCGTGGATTCACGAACCACGACGACAGGCGTCACGAGCCGTTTCTCGACGGGCAAGGCGTCGGGCGATGCAATTCTGCCCAAAAGCATTTCTGCTGCCGTTTCACCCAACTGCATGATCGACTGCCCAACTGTGGTGAGTGCCGGATAGACGTAGCGACTGATTTCGATATCGTCAAAGCCCACAACCGACAGGTCGCGAGGCACACTGATGGCTCGCTCGGCAGCCGCTCGCAACACGCCGATGGCGATGACATCGTTACCGGCAAAAATTGCCGTGGGCCGATGCTCGTCCAGCAGTCGGCCTGCGGCTTCGTAACCGGCAGAACTGGTGAATTCGCTGTGAACGGCGAGGCCTTCGGCAACGTCGACAACCGCCTGCTGCATCGCACGCCGATAACCCGTCAGACGCATTGCGGCGACCAGGCTGTTGTGCGGCCCGCCGATGCATGCGATGCGCCGGTGCCCCAGGTCGAGCAGGTGCCGCGTGGCCAGGTAGGCCCCCTGCTCGTGATCGATACGAACCATGTCGGCTTCAATGCCATCCAGTTCACGGTCAACGATCACCAGCGGTGTGCGAACGTCCGCAAGACCGCCAGCAACGCTGGCGTCCCCTCCCACCGACGAGACGATCAGGCCGTCCACCCGCTTCTCCAGCAAAACGCGCAGGTAGCCGCGCTGCTTCTCGGGATTATCATCCGAGTTGCAGAGAATCACGCAGAAACCGTTGCGCTCGCAGTAGTCCTCGATACCACGGGCCAGCTCGGCGAAGTAAGGGTTCATCCCATTGGGAATCAGCAAGCCGATGGTCGACGTGCTTTTAGCCTTGAGCGAACGAGCCACCGCACTGGGCACATAATCCAGTTGCGCGATGGCGGCCTCAACCTTGAGCCGGACCGGTTCACTGACCGGGCGGGTCTTGTTCAGCACATGGGAAACCGTCGTGTAGGAAATCCCGGCCAGTGCTGCTACGTCCTTGATGGTTGCCATGTCAGCCCTGTCGCCGCGCCCGGTTGCTGCGGTAGGTGTCCAGCACCACGGCTATCACGATGACGGCACCGGTGATGATGCGTTTGGTGGGTTCGGTGGCGCCGATCTGCGCAAGGCCTGCGGCCAGCACCGAGATGATCAGTACGCCGAAGAACGTGCTGATGATCGAACCGCGCCCGCCCATAAGACTGGTACCGCCAATGACCACGGCCGCAATCACTTGCAGTTCAAGTCCGGCACCGGCATTCGGGTCAGCGGCTTCCAGACGCGATATCTGGAACAGCGCCGCGACGCCCGCCAGCAGCCCCATCAGCGAGAACACCAGAATCTTGTAGGGCTTGGGATTGATACCTGCCAGACGCACAGCTTCTTCATTGGTCCCGATACCGATCAGGTAGCGGCCGAAGACGGTTCGTGTCAGCACAGCCTGAGCGATGACGATCACCAGCAGCGCAATGATGAAGGATGGGGAAATACCGAATGCCACGGGATCGGACAGCCAGGCGAACGAATCACCGATGTAGGCCGTGCGCGAGTCGGTCATCTGGTACGCCACGCCGCGGGCCATTTCCAGCACACCCAGCGAGACGATGAATGACGGAATGCGCCACGCAACAGTGATCGAGCCGGTGATGGTGCCCGCCAGCGTTGCGCAGGCGATCCCCAGCAAGGCGGCCGGAAATACACTCCAGCCCCACCCCAGAACAGCCACGCTGACTGCGGCGGCCGCCAATGCCAATACTGAACCTACCGACAGATCGATGCCGCCGATGATCAAAATCAGGGTCATGCCGACAGACAGCACCATCAGGTCCGGAATCTGGTTGGCCAGGGTGCTGAAGGTCTGATACGACAGAAAATGGTCACTAAGCAGCGAGAACAGGACGATCATGGCAAGCAAGGCGCCTGCCAGTCCAAGGTAAGTGCCCAGGCCAAAATAATTGCCGCCGGGACGGGCCGGCAATGTCAGCGTCGGGGATGTGTCGTTTTTCATGGCTCGTTCCTGGGCGCTGCATCATTGAGCAGCGCATCACGTTTCTGATAACCGGCAAAGGCTGCGGCCAGCAATTGGTCCTGAGTCCAGCTGTCGCGCTCGAACGTATCGATCAGGCGACCGGCCGACAGCACACCGATGCGGTCACAGATCAACATCAATTCACGCAGATCACTGGACACCACCACCAGCGCTCTACCCTGACGGGTCAGTTCGCCCAGCAGCGCGTAGATATCGAATTTGGCGCCGACGTCAATGCCTCGCGTTGGCTCGTCGAACAACATGACCGGGCAGTCGCGCTCCAGCCAGCGGCCGATCACCACCTTCTGTTGATTGCCGCCAGACAGTTCCGAGACCAGTTGGGTCGGGCTGGAGCTGCGAATGCGCATGGCATCCACCTGACGTTGGGCGAGCTTGAGTTCGTCAGCGGTATTGACGATGCCAGCGCTGGAGATAGCCTTCATGTTGCCCAGCGCGATGTTGGCGCTGATTGATTGCGACATCAGCAAGCCTTCGCTCTTGCGATCTTCAGTGATCAGGGCGATGCCCTGCTCGACGGCATCGGCAGGCGAACGAATGGTAACGGCCTGCAACGGCTGACCCACTTCAATGGTGCCGCTGTCGGCGATATCAGCGCCATAGATCAGGCGCAGCAGCTCGGTTCGCCCCGCACCGATCAGTCCGGAGATACCAAAGATCTCGCCACGACGAACCTCGAACGAGACATCCTGAACCTTGCCTTTGCGATTGAGCGATTTGACCGCCAGCGCCACTTCACCGATCTGCCGGGCGCCCATGTCCATGTGCTCGCCCAACTCGCGCCCCACCATCAGGGTGACCAGTTGCTCGCTGTTGTAACGTGAAATGGGCTCAACGCAGACCAGCTTGCCGTCACGCAACACGGCGATGCGCTGCGACACCCTGGCCAGTTCTTCAAGGCGGTGGGAAATGTAAATGATCGAGACACCACGAGCCTGCAACCGCGTGATCTGCTCAAACAGCATCTCGACTTCACGCGAGGTCAGCATCGCCGTCGGCTCATCGAGAATAAGCACGTGGCAGTCGCCGGCAAGGTTGCGGGCAATCTCCACCATCTGCTGATGCCCGATGCCCAGATCGCCGACCAGCGTGTCCGGATCGATGGCTTCAAGGCCAACCTGCGCCATTGCCTTGATCGCATTCTCACGCAAGCGTTTGCGGTCGATCCAGCCCGCGCGACGTGGCAGGTCATCCAGAAACAGGTTTTCAGCAACGGTCAGGGTTGGCAGCAGGTTCAGCTCCTGCATAACCATGCGCACCCCGAGCTTTTCGGCTTGAGTACGATTGGCAGGCTGGTAGGGCTGACCCTGAAATTGCATGCTGCCGGTGGTGGGCGTGACCAGCCCGCCAATGATCTTTGACAAGGTGCTTTTACCAGCACCGTTTTCCCCGGTCAGGGCCAGCACTTCACCGCGCATCAACGTCAGGTCGACATCGCCAAGCACGGGTTGAGCGTAGGTTTTACCAATGCCACTGACCGAAAGAACAGCCGTCTGAGCAGACGCTGACATACGTTTCTCCCAGCGCCTGCCCTGTTCGGGCAGACGCCTTTCACTCGGTGTGGATCAAGGTTGGGTGACGAGCTCGACCGGCGTTTCGATAACGCCCTTCTCGTTGGTGTCGACTTTCTCGCCCTTGACGGCCTTAAGCGCCGCTTCGATCCCGAACACCGCCTGCTTGGCAGCGTACTGGTCGGCGGTGGCGAGGACGCGACCGTCCTTGAGCATCGGCTTGATGGCGTTGATGTTGTCGTAACCGACAACCATCACTTTGCCGGCCTTGCCTGCGGCACGCACGGCAGACACGGCGCCCAGCGCCATGCTGTCGTTGCCGGCCAACAATGCTTTGAGGTTCGGGTATTCATTGAGCATGGCAGACGCTACGGCGTTGCCCTTGTCGATTTCCCAGTTACCGGACTGTACCGACACGACCTTCATCTGAGCCTTGTCCATCGCGTCCTTGAAGCCTGCGGTACGCTGCTGGGCGTTGGTGGTGGTCGGCACGCCTTCGATGATGCCGACTTCATCGCCTGCCTTCAGCTTGGTCGCCAGGTAATCCCCCACTTGCGCAGCACCCTTGCGGTTATCCGGGCCTACGAACGGAATCTGCAGGTTCTTGCTTTTGAGTACGTCGGCATCGAGCTGGTTATCGATGTTGACGACCTTGATTCCGGCATCGGTGGCCTTCTTCAGAACCGACACCAGCGCTTTCGAATCGGCAGGTGCAATGACCAGCGCGTCGACTTTGGAAACGATCATCTGCTCGACGATACGAATCTGGCTGGCGGTATCGGATTCGTCCTTGATGCCGTTGGAGACAAGGTCAAACTCGCTGGCGTGTTCTTTCTGGTAAGCCTTGGCACCGTCTTCCATCGTCCGGAAGAACTCGTTGGCCAGGGATTTCATGACCAGCGCGACTTTGGGCTTTTCAGGTGATTGGGCGTGTACGGCAGAGAGGGGCACGACTGCCGCGAGGGCAGAAAACATGGCGACAGCGAGAAGGCGTCCAGCGAATGGCAGCTTCATGGGTTCATCTCCGATCTTGTGATTATTGTTCGGGCGAACGGTGCAGAATCCATCCGTGGGATAGATGCGCAAACGTTTGCGAGAGGCGAACTATGAAAAATGTCAGGCGCTTTGTCAATCGCCCAAATGAAGTCTGCCCCAAGGCTTGCATGGGGCAGCGCTGTCTCAGTCCTGCGGTTTGACCGTGGCCACTTCACCGGCCTTGATTCTGATGGTCTTGCCCGAAATATCTTCGAACTCATAGAAGCCGTCACGGCTCTTGGTCTTCGGCGCATCCTTGGTGATGTATTGCGTTCCATCCTGAAGCGTGACGACCGAGGGCGTGGAGCATCCTGTCAGCATGAGAGAAACGACGACAACGGCAGGCAACACACCTGATTTGATATTCATGTTTACTCCTGAGGGCCATGACGAAAGCGTCGGCAAAACGATACAGGCATCTGCAAGCACCGGAAACATTATCCTACACGGGTGTTGCGAAAGATCATGCACTGAAATACTGTACGCACGTACAGCCTATTCAGGGACCTTTTACGTGGCAAATTCCTCCTCAGCGACCTCCACGCCCGATTCCTATCAACGCATGGGCATTCGGATACAGAAGATCATCAACTCGCAAACCGCGCAGAAAGCCAGGGCTGCTCTGCTCTTTCGTCTGCAAGACGAGTCGGAAGACGATTGGGCGCAGCTTCTTGAAGAGATCGCAGAGAACGATAACGTCACCCTCGCCTGGCGCGATGACGGTGGTGTGCAGTTGTTCTGGACCGTGCCCAAGGAAGACTGACGGCATGATGTTCAGATTCTCAGCAGTGCCTTGCCTGACCCTTCTCGCCTGTTTCTCGTTGACGGCCCTCGCAGAAGCTCCACGCACTTTCAGCGAAGCAAAGAAGGTTGCGTGGGGTTTATATGCGCCACAATCGACCGAGTTCTACTGTGGGTGCAAATACACCGGCAACAAGGTTGATCTGGCAGGTTGCGGCTACGTGCCACGCAAGAACGCAGCACGTGCGAAACGTATCGAGTGGGAACACATCGTACCGGCTTGGCAAATCGGCCATCTGCGCCAATGCTGGCAGAACGGCGGACGCAAAAACTGCACGAAAAACGATGCGGTCTACAAACGTGCGGAGGCGGATCTGCACAATCTTGTGCCCAGCATCGGCGAGGTCAACGGCGATCGCAACAACTTCAGTTTTGGCTGGATCCCCGAGCAGAAACGCCAATACGGCTCGTGCCTGACGCAGGTGGATTTCAAAGCCAGGAAGGTCATGCCACGCCCGTCGATACGCGGGATGATCGCACGCACTTATTTCTACATGAGCAAGCGCTACAACCTCAGGCTGTCCCGCCAAGATCAACAGCTCTATCAAGCCTGGAACAAGACCTATCCGCCCCAACCCTGGGAGCGGCAGCGCAATCAGCGAGTCGCCTGCGTCATGGGACACGGTAACGAGTTCGTAGGACCTGTGAATATGAAGTCCTGCACCTGAGTACGGCCTATCCATTTGAGTGGAAATACAAGCTTTTCTCATCCAAATAAATGTGGCCTAATGCCTGTTGTCGGATGACTGTTCATCTTCGCTCGAAACAGTGCAATGCTCATTTGGCCCCTCTCAGAGACAGCAGTTCGATCAAGGCCATTCCCGCAGTAGAAGCCAGTATCGATCTCGAAATGAAGTAGCGGTCTTGAGTCTCCAAAGCCTCATGCTGCAAGTACCCCACCGTACTCATTTTAAGATGGCGTCATTGATACGCCTTGCAGGCAGGTAACGATGAATCAAACGGAATTTGAAATTCACTATCGATTCAAGGGCGAAACGCGCTGCTTTGTTCATCAGGCCCATCAGCTTTGCCAGAGCGACGCGCTGCATTGCGCCACGTTGCACGCGGGGGTCGGCACGGTCAGCGATCACGTTGTAGCCGGACCGGTTCGACTGGCAACCCTTCAAGCACAAGGGTTTGGCGTAACTGAAGTGCATTGGAAACGGCGCCGTGCGGCAGGACAGGACATGACACGGCCCTGATCAAAAAAAACGACCTCTCAGGAGGTCGTTTTTTTGAGTGGCACAGACTCAAGCCTCAGATCGCAGGGTAAGCCCCTGTACCTTCAGGCCAAGGCGTCAGCAGCTCAAAGCCGTTCGCGGTGACCGCAACCATGTGCTCCCATTGTGCAGACAACGAAAGGTCGCTGGTCAACACTGTCCAGCCATCCGGCAATGTTTTCGTCCCCGCCTTTCCGGCGTTGATCATCGGCTCGATGGTAAAGACCATGCCTTCCTTGAGTTTCAGGCCTTTGCCCTGCGTGCCATAGTGCAGCACCTGAGGTTCTTCATGATATTTACGTCCAATGCCATGCCCGCAGTATTCGCGCACCACACTGAAACCCTCACGGTGTGCAACGCTCTGGATCGCGTAGCCGATGTCACCCAACGTTGCACCGGGCTTCACGGCGTGTATGCCCGCGCGGGTCGCCTCGTAAGTGGTTTCAACCAGACGCCGTGCCAGCGGACTGACTTCGCCTACCAGGTACATGCGGCTGGTATCCCCATACCAGCCATCCTTGATCACTGCCACGTCGATATTCACGATGTCGCCGTCTTTAAGGATGTCCTTGGCCGAAGGTATGCCATGACACACCACGGCATTTGGAGAAATGCAGGTGGTCTTGGTAAAGCCGTGATACCCGACGTTGGCGGGAATCACCTTGAGTTCCTTGACGATGTACTCGTTGCAGATGTCGTCCAGCGCTTCAGTGCTCACGCCTGCCTTGACGTAAGGCGTGATCATCGCAAGCACATCGGCTGCAAGCCTGCCGGCTATACGCAAATGAACAAGGTCCTGCTCGGTCTTGATACTGATCCCGCCGCTCATGAGGCCGCCTTCGACAGTTCGGTCACTTTGAACGATTGAGTAGCCAGAACCGTGCTGTCTACGTCTTTGAGACGAATCAGCATCTGGCAGATCTCGCTGTAGTCCAGCGTTGGGTGCAACTCTGACAGCATGCCAATGCGCATCCAGTGCTCTGCCTGAGCATTGATGGAGCGACTCAATGCAACGCTGGCAGAACGCAGATTGGCGTGCATATGTTCGGAAATTTTTACCAGGCCCATGATTTACCTCACCGTTAATATACGAAGCATATACGCTTCATATATTCACAAGCAACAGGCCCAGTGGCGATGACGATCAGTCGAGACGTTTGCACAACGACAACGCCAATTGGCTGATCGCACTCTGGTCAACATTACTAAGGGATCGGAAGCGCAGAATGATGTCCTTCTCGGCAGCCGAAAGTGATTCGATGCACACCGGCAGTCGTTTCCCGGATAGCACGTAAAGCACATCGACGCCCATCTCACCGAGCGCCACCAGATAGGTGGAACGCGGCACCCGCTTACCATTTTCATACTTGCCTTGCGCATTGGCCTCAACACCACCAATGGCAGCAAACCTGTGTTGCGAAAGCCCCAATGCCTGGCGCTCCTCTTTCAATCGCGCGCCGAAATCGTTCATTTGGATGCACCTGAGGCGAAATTACCTCCATCACGATACGCTGCATCCACAGTACATGTTGAGATATCGGGTTTTAGTCGCCGGTACGTATTTCACGGCACTCGGCGCCCGCTTGCGCAGCGGCGACAATCATGGAAACCGGGGCTTCATACGCATTGAATTGGCGCAGTGCAGCGGCCAGGGCTAGAAAATCTTCACGTTGCATCTCGTTAACCGATGCATGGGGGCGCATCTGATGAACCACAGGGCTATGCGCTGACTTCAGGGACATGAAACACCTCTTTCTCTTTACTGGTTATGCATACAGTATTTAGATCGAGAGCCTAATACAAGCCCGCTTACGACGAATGGTCATGAGCGTCTTCAGTGCAATCTCCGGCCAAGGCCTGCAAACGAGCCAAGTCGTTTTGGCTGATCTCGATACCCCAGGACATCGATTTGGCTCGCTCACCGTAGCGGCGATCACCCGGCATGCGCTGCTGGCCCACGCCGTGAAGCTGTCGAACCAGTTCTTCGCTGCGTTGAGCAAATGGCTGGCCACCTCCTTTGTCGGGATCAATGACGATCAACAGTTGGCCAGTCCAGGGCGTCTGGGCGCCAGGGTGCCTGGACCAGTCGAACTCGAACGAAAAATTCCCACCGGTCAGGCCCGCCGCCAACAGTTCGACCATCATCGACAGCGCCGATCCCTTGTGGCCTCCGAACGGCAGCAACGCCCCTCCGGCAAGAATGGCGTTGGGATCACAGGTTGCTTGTCCGTTACAGTCAACGCCCATCCCCTCCGGCAGCATGCGTCCCTCGCGAGCTGCGATCTGCACGTCGCCATGCGCGATTGCGCTGGTTGCAAGGTCCAGGACTAACGGTGAAGAGCCTGCACGGGGCGCTGCGAAGGCAATCGGGTTGGTGCCAAATAAGGGTTTTTGCGCACCGTGCGGTACGACACACGTCATGCTGTTGACCATGCTCAGCGCAACCAGCCCCTGCTCGGCGAATGGCTCGACATCCGGCCACAGGGCCGCAAAGTGGTGGGAGTTACGGATGGCTAAAACGGCAATGCCTGCACTGCGTGCCTTTTCGACCAACAATGACTGTGCGGCGGCAAGCGCGGGCTGGGCGAAACCGTTGACCGCATCGACCCTCACGAAAGCGGCTGCGACATCTTCGACCACCGGCACCGCCTTGCCATCGACCCACCCACTGGCCAGCGAAGACAGATAGCCCGGTATCCGAAAGATGCCGTGGCTGTGGGAGCCGTCGCGTTGAGCGCTGGCGCAGTTTTTGGCAAGAACAGTGGCCACGTCCAGTGAGGTGCCGTGAGCCAGAAACACGCGCTGCAACAGGCCAGTCAAGTGCTGGAAGGACAGGGTCCGGTTCGAGTCGTCAGGGTGAGAAGTGGGCATCTGAACTCCGGAGTCATAACGGTCGGAAAATGCATTGATCGCGGCCACACAGCGTAGCGCTCAGCGGGAGAACGAGCCACTTGCCTATACCGATGCATCAATGAGAGCTGATTACATTCACGAAAAATTAAGTTTTGGTTGATACATAGTAACCATCCCATGTTCTTTCTTGGCGTCATCCAAGGGTAGAATGCGCCAACGGTCAGCACCGGAGACCCCATGAACGAGCCCAGCCTCAGCGAAGCGCAATACGACCAGATCACCGATGCCGCCGCGCACTGGTGCATGCGTCTGCACGCTGACGACTGCTCGCCTGCCGAGAAAAAACAATTCGATCATTGGCTCAAGGCGCATCCGTTGCATGCTGTGGAATTCCAGGCCATGCAGGAAGTCTGGGACATTTCCGGACAGGTGCAGCCGGTCAATCCATCGCCCGTAATCATCCCCACACTGTCGCACACCCAGCCGCCCCCTGGCAGGCAACGAGGCGTTCACTGGCGTCCTCTCGCAGTGGCTGCTGCGGTTGCGACACTGGCCATCCCGATTGCCGGGTACATGGGCTGGAATCAGGGCCTGATCCCCACGGCCTACCAGACTTACACCACCACGGATGCCACTCGGCTGGTGACGATGGACGACGGCAGTCGCGTGGAAATGGACCTGAGCACCGAGCTGGTCTACGCCGATTACAAGGATCGTCGCAGCGTCACCTTGAAAAAGGGTGAAGCCTTTTTCGAGGTTAGCCACGACGTCAATCATCCGTTCGTGGTGGATGCAGGCCAAGGGAGCATCAAGGTGACCGGCACTCGCTTCAACGTGTGGACGTATCAGGACCAGGTTCGGGTCATGCTCGTAGAAGGATCGGTGCAGGTCAGCAGTGATCGTTCACAGCCAGGTCACAGCGCCGCACTCGCCCCGGGTATGCAAGCCCGTTACAAGGCAGGCGACAACCACCCTGGCGTCAGCCCTATCGACCCCAATGACACCGCGCTGGCATGGCGTAACGGCAAGCTGATCTTCAACGACTTGCCCCTGAGTCAGGCGCTGCCGATGATCAACCGTTACCTTCAGACCCCCATCCTGCTGGCCGACAGTGCGACGGGAAAGATCCGTCTTGGCGGGACCTACAACACCCGCGACATTCCAAATCTGCTCGCTTCACTGCCCAAAGTATTGCCGGTCAAGGTTACGCAGAACCAGAACGGCAATCCGGTGCTTAACAGGCGTCTGCCTGACTCACCCAAAGGCTGACGGCCCAGCCAAACAAGCCTGACCCCCACATCCTGAAACACATCGCATGCCTTGTTTTGCTCGCCCCAGGTCCCTCTGTGCAAGGGTAAACGCTGATTGCGCAAACCCAACGCGCAACGCTCTGCTACTTTTTTTTCATTCATAACTGAGGTTTTGGTCTGCTCGTTCGTCTTAGTAGATGAGATTTGTTTAAAAAGCCTGAAAAGGAGTTTGCGCATGTTCAATCGTCAAGGAACAACGACCCGTACGATGCTCCGGCAGACGGCCATTTCTGCGCAGGCGCAATCGCCCGCCGCAGAGGTGGAACGGCCAGGCAATGACCACATCCGACTGCTGCTTAAGAGTTTTGGCTTGCGCACCAGCCTGGTCAGGCTCAAGGTGCTGGACGCACTGCTGGTGTCGAACGAAAACGGCCAGTCGCTAGGTGTGCGAGGCGTCCACAGTCAATTGCTCAGGCTGGACGTGCCGCTGTCTTTCCTCAGCGTACGCGAGGTGCTAAAGCGCTTGTGCGACGAGGGTGTCATCCACCTCAACGAGGACAAGACGTATAGCCTGCATCCCCGCGCGATGGAGTGGCTGGGTGAATCGGGCGGATGAACTGACAGTTCGTCAACTCAACGCCTGACCTTACGGCGCATGATCCCGTTGAGGATCACGACCAGCACCGCAACGCCGATGGCGATGTACTGGAAGGTCTTCTCGGTGATCACACCACTGTTCTGCAAATGCGACAGGCCCAGCATGATTGCCAGAACACCCAAGGCGATCAGAATCGAGTAAATCAAACGCTGCTTGTTGGTCATTTCGGGTTTCCTGAGTACGTCACGAACGGCATTGGCGCTGCGCAAATGCGCCGACATCTTACGCCGATGCTCGCCAGATGGCATGGCGAGATACTTTACACCCACTTTCCCTCTCCCCTCGCCTGCCGTCCTGGCTGCAATCATCAATGCGGTTGATGATGGACATGCCGGATTCAACGTTGCCGTGTAAAACTCACGTGGTTTAATGCCGACCTGTTTCAAATCGTTTCCCGTCATTGCCAAGGAGTTTCACATGCCCCATGAAGGCAGCCTGCTGCAGGCCGCAGTGGTGTTTCTATTTGCCGCCGTCATTGCCGTACCGTTAGCCAAACGCCTGAAACTGGGCGCCGTGATCGGTTACCTGGTCGCAGGTGTCGTGATCGGCCCCTCGGTGCTGGGGTTGATAGGCGATACGGAGAGTGTCAGCCACATCTCCGAACTTGGGGTGGTATTACTGCTGTTCATTATCGGCCTCGAGCTGTCGCCAAAACGTTTATGGGTGATGCGCAAGGCGGTGTTTGGCGTCGGCATGGCACAGGTGCTGCTGACCGGCCTGGTCATTGGCGCCGTCGCCCTGTTCGCGTTCGGCCAGTCCATGAACACGGCGATCGTGCTGGGGCTTGGCCTGGCCCTGTCGTCGACCGCGTTCGGCCTGCAGAGCCTGGCAGAGCGCAAGGAACTGAACAGCCCTCACGGGCGCATGGCTTTCGCCATTCTGCTGTTCCAGGATATCGCGGCCATTCCGCTGATCGCGCTGGTGCCCTTTCTGGCTGGCGCGGACCATGCGACCAGCACCCAGGAAAGCATCAATCACGGCCTGCAGGTTCTGGGCAGCATCGCCATCGTTGTGGTGGGCGGACGCTACCTGTTGCGCCCGGTGTTTCGCATCGTCGCCAAGACCAAAATTCAGGAAGTCTCGACTGCCACTGCCTTGCTGGTCGTCATCGGTACTGCGTGGCTGATGGAACTGGTTGGCGTCTCAATGGCGCTGGGAGCCTTTCTGGCCGGTCTGTTGCTGGCGGACTCCGAGTACCGGCATGAACTCGAAGCCCAGATCGAGCCGTTCAAGGGTCTGCTGCTGGGGCTGTTTTTCATCAGCGTCGGCATGGGTGCCAATGTCGGCCTGCTGTTCAGCGCACCGTTGGTGGTACTCGGCCTCACGGTCTTGCTGGTGGGGATCAAGCTGCCCCTGCTGTTCATCATTGGCCGCTCAGCGGGAGGCCTGAGCAAGCGCAGCGCACTGCGTCTGGGTTTGGTGCTGGCAGCAGGTGGCGAGTTCGCGTTCGTGGTGTTCAAGATCGGTAGCGCTCAGGGGCTGTTCGAAGCAGGCCTCTACGACATGCTGGTGCTGACCATCACCCTGTCGATGGCCATTACGCCTTTGTTGTTCATTGCCTTGGCACGCTGGATCAAACCCAAGGCCAAAGTGGTGGAAGTCCCGGAAGAATACCGCGACATCCAGACCGACAAACCCCGGGTAGTGATTGCGGGCATGGGCCGGATGGGCCAGATCGTGGCGCGGATTCTGCGCGCTCAGAAGATCCCGTTCGTGGCACTGGACACCGCCGTGGAGTCCATCGAGTTCTCACGCAGTTTCGGCAACGTGCCGGTGTTCTACGGCGACCCCTTGCGCCCTGAAATCCTCAGGGCGGCCAAGGTCCAGGACGCCGAATTTTTCATCATTGCCACCGATGATCCGGACATCAACATCAAGACCGCCGAGTTGATCAGCAAGCTCTACCCGCACATGAAAATCATCGCGCGCGCTCGTAACCGTCAGCACGTGCACAAGCTGATGGATGCCGGGGCACAGGCTGTGCGCGAGACGTTTTATTCAAGCCTTGAGATGTCCCGTCAGACCTTGCTGGGGCTAGGCCTGAGCGAGGCCCAGGCCGATGCGCGGATCAGCCGGTTCAAGCGCCATGACGAACAGGTACTCGCCGCGCAGCACGAGATCTACGACGACGAAGCGAAGGTTCTGCAAACGGCTCGCGAGGCCCGGGCCGAACTCGCTCAACTGTTCGAAGCGGATCGCCTGGAGGAAGAAGAAGCCGCCAGGAGCTGACATTACCAACCACCGCCCAGCGCGCTGTACAACCCCACCAGCGCCTGGGCCTGAGTGGTCGAGCTCTGGACCCATTGCTGCTCGATGTCCAGCAGGGTGCGCTGCACCGTCAGGACGTTGAGAAAATCCACCACGCCTTCTGCGTATTGCTGCCTGGCGGTGTCGAGCGCGATACGATTCTGGCGCACCGCGTCATCCAGCTTGCGTTGCTGCAACTGACTGGCGTTGTAGAGGCTCATGCTGTCGTCGATTTCCTGCCAGGCCCTCAACACGGTCTGTTGATAGGCCAAGGCTGTTTCCTGCTCCTGGGCTTCGCGCAAACGCAGCATGCCGCGCAAGCGACCGCCTTCGAAGATCGGCAGGCTCAGTTGCGGGCCGATACCGAATTGGCGCGACCCCCAACTGCCGAGATCGGACAACTGCAAGGCTTGAAAACCCACGTTACCCGACAGCACGATACGCGGATAGAAATCGCCCTGCGCCACGCCAATGCTCGCGGTGGCCGCATGCAGGCGCGCTTCGGCGCGGCGAATGTCCGGGCGGCGTTGCGCCAGCTCCGAAGGCAGGCCCACTGGCACTGTGGCGGGAACGGCGATCATCTCCATCGGTTTTTCCAGCTCACCTTGCAGCGCTCTCGGCGACTGCGCCAGCAACAGGCCCAGTGCGTTAATCAACTGCGTCTGCCGCTGCTCAAGCACCGGCAGGCGGGACTCGACCGCCGACACCTGCGCTGCAGCCTCGGCCACGTCCAGGTTGGTGGCAACCCCGCTGCCCTGCCTGATCTGTGACAACTCAAGGCTGTTGCGTGACAACTGCAGATTCTGTCGCGTCACGGCGAGCACGGCCTGGGTCCCACGCAGTTGCAGATAGTCTCTGGCGACTTCGGCCTGAAGCGACAGCAGGGCTGCGCGTCGGTCGTTTTCCGCGACATCCACGTTGGCGTCGGCGGCCTCGACTTCGCGCTTGACCCGTCCCCACAAATCGACTTCCCAACTGGCATTGATGCCGCCATCCCACTGATTGAAAGCCGCCCTGCCCTCGTTGCCAGACGGATCATTCAGCCCTTCGGCGCTGTTGCGCTTGCGCTGGTAACCCAGCTTGCCATCCACACCGGGCGTCTGCTCACCGGCCACGACCTGACGCGCTGCACGGCTCTGCGCCAACCGCGCCTCCGCCATTTTCAGATCGAGGTTGGAGGTCGCAGCCCGGTCAATCAATGATGACAATTGGGCGTCACGGAAGATCTCCCACCATCGCGCACCATAAGGGGTGGTATTAATTCGGCTCGCGGCTTGCTCTCCCTGAACTGGTAGCCATTGCACCTCGCTGGCTGGCGGCCGCTGAAAATCGTGTCCGACCTGGCAACCCGACAAGCTTGCCAACACTGCCAGACTGCTGGCCGCAAGAACGCGGTTCACAAGGCACCTGCCAGCGGGTCAGCAGACGAAGATTGCGTGTCGATACGGGCGTCCACCGACATGCCCACCCGCAACCGAGCGGTCAGTGGTTGTCCGGGATCGAGGACGATTTTCACGGGAATGCGCTGCACGACCTTGGTGAAATTGCCCGTAGCATTATCGGGCCGCACTGCGGCGAAGGTCACCCCGGTAGCCGGGGCGATGCTATGCACGTGGGCCTTGAGCACTTCATCCGGATAGGTGTCGACTCGCACCTCGACCGCCTGCCCCACGCTCACATGGGTCAACTGGGTTTCCTGGAAATTGCCCACTACGTAGGCGTCGGCGAGTGGCACCACCGACAACAGCTTGCTGCCCGGGTTGACGTAGTTACCGACGCGCACTGCCCGCTCGCCAACCATGCCGTCGATGGGCGCAACGATGCGCGTGTACGACAACTGCAACTGCGCTTGATCGCGAGCAGCCTGTGCGTGTTTGAGGCCGGCTTTGGCGCTGTGCTGGCGAGCGGTCAGGATGTCGACCTGCTTACGCTCGGCCACCAGCGAAGCACTGGCGCTGGCGTGATGGGCATTGGCGGTGTCGATCCGGTTGCGTGCCTGTTGCGCGTTCTGCACGGTGCCTGCACCCGCACCTGCCAGGTGCTCGTAACGGGCGCGTTCCTGCTCGGCAAACCGCACTGCGGCGCCGCTGGCCGTCAACGCAGCCCTGGCCTGATCGATCACTGCTGTCTGGCGCTCCAACAGTGCGGTGACCTGCTCAAGTTCTGCAGCAGCGCTCAGCACACCCGCTTCGGCCGACGCCAACTCCGTCTGCGCGTCGCGATCGTCAATCACAGCCAGTAACTGGCCTGCCTTGACCGGCTGGTTGTCTTCCACCAGCACTTGACTGATGAAACCGGACACTTTGGGCGCCACCACCGAATAGTCCGCAATAATGAACGCATCGTTAGTGGCCTGATAGGTGCTTTCACCGGTCAATGTGTAGAGGCTCAGGCCGGCGACCACGATGGCCGCGCCGCACAAAGCCAGGGTCTGTTTTGAAGTCATGCTCATGAAAAGGGTCTCGACAGAAATCAGTTCGGCGCACGAGGCGGATAGACCCGCGTCGGCATCAGGGGAATCAGGAGGATCAATCCGGCGGCCAGCCAGCCCATGCAGACATACAAATCGGCACTGGTCAGGACCACCGCCTGTTCGTGCAACCGATGCGTCAGGGAAGCGACCGAGTCGTCGGCGGCCAGCCAGGGCGAGTTGCCCAGACGATCGACCAGCACGTTGGAATGAAAATGCTGACGCGAGGTTGTCAGGGCTTCCAGCACGCCGGTGGCGATGACCGCCGACAGCCCACGTACGGTGTTAAACCAGGAAGACGCGAACGGCCCATCAGGCGGCGCGATCCCGCCAGTCGCCTGCATCAGTAACGGCAACACCGCCATCGGCTGGGCGATGATTTGCAGCAGCTGCAGGCTGTAAAAGTTGTCGCGAATCCACTCAGACGTCATCTGCGTCGCCAGCGCGCAATACAGCGCCAATAAACCAAGCCCGATCGCCAGCACCCAGCGACAATCGATCCAGCGCACGTTGCACAGCGCCGCGACCAGAGGCAGCGCAAACAGCTGGGGCAAGGCAACGATCAGCATCAGCGGCGCTGTCTGTAACGGCCGATAACCCTGAACCTGGGCCAGATAGGAGGATGGAATCGAAGCCACCGCCGTCAGCACGATCAAGACGCCGCCCAGCGTGAGCAGCGCGTGAGAGAGGTTTCGGCTCGCCAGCAACTGCAACTTGAAAAACGGTACTGGGTTCAGCCATTCATTGACCATGAACGCCACCAGCAGCACCAGCCCGCCCCCCAGCAGCCAGCAGATCAGGGTGGACTCGAACCAGTCCAGCCGATTGCCTTGCAGGATGCCGATCACCAACGCTGCAATGGCGGGCAGCCCCAACGCCACGCCACGCCAGTTGAATGTCTTGAAGCGTTCCAGCCGCAACGGATCCTGAGGAATACCGTGGCCGATGGCGACCATCGCCAACAGACACGCAGGAATGACCTGCCAGAACGTCCACTGCCAATTGAAATACTCGGTCCACAAGGCCGCCAGTGGCATTCCCAGGCTCGGGCCGAACGTTGCGGTCAGCGCGTAACCGGCCAGACCGTAGAGCTTTATGTGAGGCGGCAGAAAACGCAATGCAACGGTCATCAACATGGGCGGCAGGCAGCCTGCGGCGAGACCTTGTAGGGTGCGCAACGCCAATAGGCTGGGGTAATTCGGCGCGAACGGGCATAACAGGCCCAGTACGATGAAGGCCGTAATAGCGCCCAAGGTGAAACGCCGTAGCGACAGGCTGACCGCGAACCAGGGCGCGAACGCCATTGCTGCTACCGAGGTCGCCGAATAGGCGGCCACCAACCAGGTGGCTTCGTCAGCTCCGATGAACATCGCCCCTCGGATGTCGGCCATCGCGGTGCGCGTGACGCCTTCGTTGATGCCGGCGACTAGCACGGCCAACAGCACCCCCAAAAGGCCAATGATGATGCGCAGGTCGAACACTGCCGGGGCAGGTCTGACAGGCTGGGCAGCCGGGACGGCAGAGTCGATGGCGACGAAGGAAGACATGAGCAGCGAGATCCGAAAGAAAGGAAGCCCGGTCATTTTAAAAAACGACGCCGCTCAGGAAAATTTACATTTGCACAGCGTATAAGTGCATGGGACGCACGAATGCAGATGTATACGTGAGGGGGTCGGCATGCCCACAAGACGTGCAAAACGGTGCCAACACGAAAGAGTCTGACTGAATGCATAACCGCGGGAGGCGGCTTGCCGGCGATAGCATCAGCTCAGTCACCGATAGGTCGCTTCGCAAAGCGCATCGCCGGCAAGCCGCCTCCCCAGTCCATTGGCTGCTGCAAGATCTGTATACCGATGAACGGGGAGCGTGACGCTACCGCAGGCTTACGCATACGGGCTGTCCCAATAACGCTTGTACATCCCAAGCTTTTTTTTCAAGCCTCGGGGCAGGCGTTTTTCCTGCTTGCTCAATTTGTAGGCCAGCAGTTTGAGCCCATTGCGCAAGAAGGACATCGGCCACCACAGTAAACGCCTGGGCCCCAGAAATTGGAGTTCGGACTTCACATAGCGCATGCCCTCGCCCGCAACGCCGCCGAAGGTCTCGTAGATCCACGACTCGCGGGACTGGAACACGCCGATATCGAAATAGCGCCGAAACTCCTCACGCAGGCTGTAATTGTGCGAATGCCGGCAGACCGCAGAGCCTTCGTAGGCCACTTTCCAGCCAGCGATCAGCATCTTCGCCGTGACGTACATGTCTTCGGACAGAATCACATGCCGGGGGAACCCGCCGATGGCCAGTAACGCTTCGCCGCGATACGCCGCAAAGGAGTTGGACATGAAAGGCGTCTTGATGCCGAGTACGGGCGCGTCCGCCAGGGTCTTGATCTGCGAAGTTGGCGGGTAATTGAACAGCCTGGCGTGCTGGGCCAACAGATTGGCATTCTTGTGCGGCAATTGACGCCCGCACACCGCACCGACCTTGGGGTCGGCGAAAGGCTGAAGAATATTGGCAATGGCGTCCACATCTTCGACGTACGCGTCCTGAGTCATGTAGACGTAAACGTCATACGCGGGGTGCAGGTCGACCATCATCTGCCGAGTGCCGCCGTGGTTGAAATCCTTGCTGTCGATGCGCAATACATTCGCGCAACGCGAACGCGCCAGTTCGAGTGTGCCGTCCAATGAGCTGGAGTCGACGATCAAGGTGTCGAACGCGGCCGTCTGCGTGGCCAGAGAGTCCAGCAGGCGCTCCAGGTCGCTACGTCCGTTGTAGGTCGGGATGACACAAGCCACTCTCAGTGACGCCATAACAATACTCCGGGGCGAAAACAGGTTGCCCTACTTGTCAGCGTTGTTGAGGGTAGCTCATGCCAAGGCTGCCAACCACGACGTCAGCCCATGACCTCGCTCAAAGGAATGAAGTTGACCCAGTCGCCTTCTGCAACCGTGGCCCCCTCACGCACCTCGATCAGGCCATCGGCCCAGGCGGCGCTGCGCAACACGCCGGAACTCTGATTGCGATAGGGAACGGCCCTGCCCTGCTCCAAACGTCCGCGCAAGTATTCGCGACGGTTGCCTGGGCGGGTCCAGGCGAAGCCCGCAGGCACAGGAAACTTCAAGGGCGTGACGTCGAGCACGCCTTGGCGGCGCAGCAGATAGGCACGTGCCAGCAACGCAAAGGTCACCAGGGTCGACGCCGGATTACCCGGCAGACCGATCACCGGCACGCCGCGAAAATGCCCGAACGTCAACGGCTTGCCTGGCTTGATCGCCAGTTTCCAGAGCGTCAGCTCACCCTCTTCGCGCAGTGCGTGACCCAGAAAATCTGCCTCGCCCACCGACACGCCGCCAGTGGACAGAATCAGATCGACCCCGTGCAGGCTCGTCAGTGCAGCGCGCGTCTGAGCAAGGTCGTCCGGCAGGATCCCTGCGTCAATCACGTCGCATTGCAGGCGTCTCAACCAACTGCACAACAGCACGCGATTGCTGTTATAGATCTGTCCCGGTCCAAGCGGCTGGCCCGGCTCGATCAATTCGTCACCCGTAGAAAGCACTGCAACCCGCACACGGCGGATCACCTCAAGCTCGGCAAAGCCCAATGAGGCGGCCAGTCCCAGCTCGATAGGCCCCAGTCGGGTTCCGGCCGCCAGTACGGTGTCGCCAATCCGCGTTTCCTGACCTTGGGGCCGAATGTTCTGCCCCACCTTCAACGACTCTGTGAAACGCACACGCTGATCGTCCAGCACCTCGGCGTTTTCCTGCATCTCCACGCAATCGGCACCCTCGGGAACCGGCGCACCGGTAAAGATGCGGGCGCAGGTTCCCACCGCCAGCGGCTCGGGCGCTTGCCCGGCAAAGATGCGTTGGCTGACCGGCAGCGGCTTACCCTGCCCGTCCTCTGCGCGCATGGCATAACCGTCCATTGCGCTGTTGGGCCAGGGCGGCAGGTCCAGCGAGGACACCATGTCCGTCGCCAGCACACGCCCCTCGGCATCCGCCAGTGCCACGCGTTCACGGTTTTGGATGGGCGCGGCTTCGGCCATCGCCAGCAACCGTGCGATGGCGTCTTCAACAGGCAACAAGGCCTTGGGTTCAGCACTCATCGCCGATCAACCACGGGTCGCGCAGGGCTCGGCCTGCTTGAGGTGCGGCACAAAATTACAGGGCCGGAAACGCGAATCCAGTTGCTGGGCCAGAATCCCGTCCCAAGCGGTACGCACGGCATTGGTGGAGCCGGGCAGGCAGCAGACAAGCGTGCCATTGGACAGGCCGGCCAACGCGCGAGACTGGATGGTCGAGGTGCCGATGTCCGGCACCGAAATCTGCCGGAATAGCTCGCCAAACCCATCGACCTGCTTGTCCAGCAGGCACGCCACGGCTTCGGGTGTGCTGTCGCGGCCGGTAAAGCCGGTGCCGCCGGTGATCAGTACCACTTGAACCTGCTCATCGGCGATCCAGGTCGCGACCTGAGCGCGAATCTTGTAAAGGTCGTCCTTGAGCAGGACGCGTTCGATCAGACCATGACCGGCGTCGGTCAGGCGATCGACGAACATCTGGCCAGACGTATCGGTTTCGTGGGTGCGGGTGTCGCTGACAGTCAGCACAGCGATATTCAGGGGTACAAAGGGTGTGTCAGCCTTGGCTTTCATGGCCTCGATCCGGTTGTTAAGGGAACAGGCCGGTGTTATATCACAGCACTCCTTTTCGCCGCCCGCCGAGTCGATGATGAATACCCCTGACACACTGCCACCCTGTTCGATCCTGCTGCTTGCGGGGGGACGTGGACAGCGCATGGGCGGACGCGACAAGGGACTGGTCGAATGGCGCGGCGAGCCGATGATCCAGCACTTGCATCGCCTGGCACGCCCACTGACCGACGACCTGATCATCTCCTGCAATCGCAACCTTGAGCAGTACGCCGTCTTCGCCGATCGACTGGTTCAGGACAGTGACACTGACTTCAATGGCCCCCTGGCCGGGATTCGCGCCGCCCTGCCGCTGGCTCGCCACCCCGCGCTGCTGGTAATGCCCTGCGATGCGCCATTGATCGATAAATCGCTGCTGCATGCCTTGCGAGAAATGGCAGACAAACACCCGGATAACCCGGTCATGGTGCGTGAAGGCGAACATTGGCAGCCACTTTTATGTATCATCCCCACCGCTCACGCTGCGACGCTGGAAGCCGCATGGCAGAAGGGCGAACGCAGCCCAAGGCGGGCACTGGAACCCTTGAAGCCAGTGGCATTGCAACTGAATGCCGGTGACCCAAGGCTGGCCAACCTGAACACACCCTGTCTACTGGCCGGGATAGATGACACCCGACGCAATTGACTGTTCATTGAACTTGCAGCGGGTGTATACGTCTTACGGTCAGTTAATCAAGAATCCATCTGGAGACACAGTAATGAAACAACGGACCCTTCCCGCTGCCTTTCTGCTTGCACTGGGCATCGCCACACTGGCTGGCTGCGCATCGCCCACTGTGATCACTCTGAATGATGGTCGTGAAATCCAGGCTGTCGACACTCCGAAGTACGATGAAGACTCCGGCTTCTACGAGTTCAAGCAGCTTGATGGCAAGCAGACTCGCATCAACAAGGATCAGGTACGTACCGTTAAGGATCTGTGATCCGCGCGAGACGTGACTGATGTGAAAAAACCCGCCGAGTGCGGGTTTTTTTTGCCTGCCGTTTTTTCCCCGTTACCAGTCGAGCTGCAGCTGGGTGTGAAACTCACGCGGATCACCGCTGAGCGGATCGTCGAATCGCAGTGCCTTGGCCAGCAGCTTGAGCGGCTGCCGATAGTCGTCTACCGCGTCGCTGATCACGTGCGGATAGAAAGGATCGTTGCAGATCGCAGCGCCCAGCGCCGCCATGTGGACGCGCAACTGATGCTTCTTGCCGGTGACCGGGTACAGCCCGTATCGCCAGAGCGAGTCATTACGTTCTAGCACTTCGATGCGGGTCTGGGTGTTGGTAGGGCCTGAAGCTTCCTGCATGCGAAAGAACGGCTCGCCATCGACCAGCCGACTCTCATGCAACCGCGGAAACACCAACGACGGCAACGCGGGCGCAATGGCCTCGTAAACCTTGTCGATACGCCGCGTGGGAAACAACGTCTGGTATGCCGAACGGGTCTGCCTGTTGGCCGAAAACAGCACCAGCCCGGCGGTGTGGCGATCAATGCGGTGCAGCGGCACCAGATCCGGGTTGTCGAGACGATGGATCAAGCGGCGCAGCAAGGTGTGCTCGACGTACTCGCCTGCGGGCGTGACCGGCAGAAAATGCGGCTTGTCGGCGACCACCAGGTGTTCGTCGGCATACAGAATCGTTTCCACGACCGGAATTGGTGTCTCGTTGGGCACTTCACGAAAATAATGGATCTTCAAACCTTCGCGGTACGCCAGATCAGCCGTAATGGCTTGGCCGTCAGCGTTCAGCACCCGACCGCGCGCGATACGGTCCAGCCACTCTTCGCGGCTGATGGCGGAGAACTTCGCGCACAGGCAGTCCAGCACGGTCGTCCAGGGGCCTGCGGGCAAGTACAGCGTGCTGGCTTGTTGATGGGCGGCGCGGAAAACGGACTCGGACATGCGTGAACTCGTCATCTCTTGAAATGGCCGGGAGCGGCTGGCCGGGCATTATCCCTGATCGGGGCGATCACCGCACAGAATCAACGCATGGCAATCGTTCGAACACTGCGTCACTATTAACCATCTGGTACATTTTTTCGAAACCTACCCGCAACCGGGTGGCACGACAAAAACAAGAGATCGACCGTCATGAGTCAAGCAGAACATCCCTCCGTCCTCGCCGGCCTGATCGGCTCAGGCATTCAGGCCTCCCGCACCCCGGCACTGCATGAGCACGAAGGCGACGCACAGGGTATGCGCTACCTATATCGCCTGATCGACCTTGATGCGCTCAAGCTGGACATCAGCGCCCTCCCCCGGCTTCTTGAAGGTGCCCGCGACTGTGGCTTCACCGGCCTGAACATCACGTTTCCCTGCAAGCAGGCGGTGATCCCGCTGCTGGACGAGCTGTCCGAAGAGGCTCGCGGTATTGGCGCGGTCAATACCGTGGTGTTCAAAGACGGTAAAAGCACCGGCCACAACACCGACTGCCTTGGCTTTGCCGAAGGCTTCAAGCGAGGCCTGGACAAGGCGCCCCGCCAGCACGTCGTGCAAATGGGTGCAGGCGGCGCCGGAGCAGCGGTGGCCTACGCGCTGTTGAGCGCAGGCGTGGGGCGTCTGAGCGTATTTGAGGTGGATCTGCAACGCGGCCAAGGCCTGGTGGAAAACCTCAACGCCCATTTCGGCGCTGGCCGCGCACAGGTCGGTGTGAATCTGTCTGCTGCAATGGCCGAAGCCGATGGCGTGGTCAACACCACACCGGTCGGCATGGCCAAACTGCCTGGCACGCCATTACCGGTGGAGTTGCTGCGCGCAGCACAGTGGGTCGCGGAAATCATTTATTTTCCATTGGAGACCGAGCTGTTGAAACATGCCCGCTCGCTGGGATGCCGCACCCTGGATGGCACCACGATGGCGGTGTTTCAAGCCGTGAAAGCTTTCGAGCTGTTCAGCGGCCGGTCAGCGGATGCCGAACGCATGATGCAGCACTTTCACAGCCTTTAGTCGTCAGGCTTTCAGGTAGCGCAGCACAGCGTCGCAGATCATCGCTTTGTGACGCTGTTTGACCTCCTCGCTCCATAACTCGATCTGGAAGATCTCGCTGAAGGTGTGGCGGTTTGAGATGCGATAGAAACAGAACGAGCTGATCATCAGGTGCAGGTCGATGGGATGTACGCCTGTGCGAAATGCTCCGCTTTCTTCGCCCCGACGCAAGATGCCTTCCAGCGCCCGGATGATGTTCTGGCTTTTGGCCTGAATGGTGTCGGACTGCTTGACGTTTTCGCCGTTGTGAATGTTTTCGATGCACACGATGCGCACGAAATCGACGTTGTTGTCGTGGTGGTCGAAGGTGAACTCAACGACCCGATGAATCGCCTCAACTGGCTCCAGTTCACCCAGATTCAGCTCGCTTTCAGTGTTGCGGATCGCGCCATAGAGTTTTTCCAGCACCTCGACGTACAACTGCTCCTTGCTGCCGAAGTAGTAATAGATCATCCGCTTGGAGGTCTTGGTGCGCTCGGCAATGGCGTCGACGCGTGCGCCCGACAGTCCGTGGGCAACGAACTCGGCCACCGCGGCCTGCAGAATGTCTTCGCGGGTCTTTTCAGGGTTGTTCTTGCGGCCCTTGAGCAGCGACGGGACAGATTCGAGGGCAACGGAGTCGTCAGTTGTTTTCATTGTTGGCTCATGACCACGGGTAGTACGCGGAGTATGCCGCCGACCGCCAAGGCAGGGAAGCTGCGTGGCACCTTGAGTGCTCGCAGCGACCTGCCAGATCAGGCAAAGGCTTACAGCCGCGCCTGCCGCACCGCGACGCTGCGCGCCTTGGCCATTGCGGCCAGACGCACTGCAACATTGGCCGCGCCATACCCGACATAGCCGTTCTTGCGCTGCAGAATCTCGAAGAAAAAGCGCCCGTCGAACGCGTCGGTGTAGACGTGAAACAGCTCGCCGCCTTGCGCATCGCGGTCATACAACACGTTGTAGTACGCCAGTTCGCTGAGGAACTCGTCGTCGAAATCGAAGCGCGCCGCCAAATCGTCGTAATAATTAAGTGGAATGTCCAGCAGCGGCACGCCCGCCTCCTTGGCGCGACTGACCTCGGCAAAAATGTCTTCACACGAGAATGCAATGTGATGCACACCCGAGCCGCGATAGCTCGACAACGCGTGTGAGATCGCCGTATTGCGGTTTTCCGAGATGTTCAGCGGCAGGCGCACGGTGCTGCAACGGCTGCGCAATGCGCGGCTCTTGACCAGCCCGTAAGGGTCCGGCAGCACGACCTCATCGTCGGCTTCAAAATCCAGAATGCTCTTGTAGAACAGCACCCAGCTGTCCAGGCTGTCGGCCGGCAGCGCCATCGCCATGTGGTCGATGCGTTGCAGGCCGCCTTTACTGGCCGCCTCAGGGTCGATGACGAAGTCACTGTCGTAGATCGAGTCGCCTGGGGCAGCATTGTCGACCAGATAGATCAGACTGCCGTCGGGCGCACGTACCGATGGAATCTCGCGTTCATTGGGGCCGACCAGCCCGCGATAGGGTTGCCCTTTGAACGCTCGCGCACGTTCCAGCGCCTGATGGCCGTCATCGACTCGCAGGGCGGTCGCACACAGCGACGGTCCGTGGGACTCGAAGAAGCTGTGGGCGAAGGAATAGGGCTCGGCGTTGAGCACAATCCTGATATCGCCCTGCCCCAACAGACTGACCGCTTTGGAGCGGTGCTGGCCCAGCTTGGCAAAGCCCAGTCGCTGTAGCCATCCGGACAAGCGCGCGCCATGGCTTTCATCGACAGCAAACTCAAGAAACTCGACACCGTTGTACGTACTGGCCGGTGGCGGGCTGAACAAGATGTCCGGAACGTTCGCATCAGCTTCGCTGGCCAGCAACCGGCGGGTCTTTTCTTCCAGGTACAGCAGCGATCGCAAACCGTCGGCGGCATTGGCGCGTGTCGGCGCGGCGCGAAAACCGTCGTTGAAAACTTCCAGCGACAGTGGACCGGTGTATCCCGTGCGCAGGATCGGCGCTAGAAAACCCGCCAGATCGAACTCGCCCTGACCCGGGAAGCAGCGGAAGTGGCGGCTCCACTCCAGCACGTCCATCGCCAGAATCGGTGCATCGGCCATTTGCACAAAGAAAATCTTGTCGCCCGGAATCTGCGCAATCGCGCTCGGATCCCCCTTGAGCGACAAGGTGTGGAAGCTGTCGAGCAAGACACCGAGCGCCGGATGATCCACCTGACGCACCAGGTTCCAGACCTGCTGCCAGGTGTTCACATGACGCCCCCACGCAAGGGCCTCATAGCCGACGCGCAGACCGCGTGCGCCGGCGTGCTCGGCCAACAGGCTCAAGTCATCGAGCAGGATGTTCTCGTCACCCACCGAATCGGCGGACGCATTGCTGCAAACCAATACCAGGTCAGTACCGAGTTCCTGCATCAGGTCGAATTTGCGTTCGGCACGGTCAACGTTGCGCTGCAAGCGATCACGGCGGCAGCCTTCGAAGTCGCGGAACGGCTGGAAAAGAGTGATGGCGATGCCCAGGTCGGCACACATCTGCCGAACGTTACGTGGGCTGCCGTCGTAGTACAGAAGATCGTTTTCGAAAATCTCGACGCCATCAAAGCCGGCTGCGGCGATGGCTTCGAGCTTTTCGGGCAGAGTACCGCTCAAGGAAACGGTGGCAATTGAACGCTGCATGCTTTTAGCTCCTGAATGAACACAACCCCTGACGGATCGTGACTGGACAGCACCGCATTCACGGCCTTTCTCGGCCTTATTCAGTGGTGCGAGCCAAGTATTTGCCTGTCAAAATACGACGGCAATAAAAAGTGTACGAACTGGTTAGTTTTACGTTCGATTATCGAACAAAAGCCGTATTACTCGATTGACGCTGGGTGATGCAGTGCCCAACATCTGCCTCACCTTGCATCGCCGTCAAGCGGTTCGATCGGCGTTTCATCAGCAGCAACCATAACAATTCAAACAACAGGAACATTGCTCATGTGCACCCTTCTCGTCCCACTCTCCAGCTCGCACCTCCGGCTTTCAGAATGGCTGGTTCGAAGAATCTCTTCGGCTAATAAACCGAGCCGACACTTCGTTTCCTGAAACAATCCAGCGCACTCGTCAGCGACAGCCTGTAAATTGTCGGCCCTGAAAACGTATCGCGAAACCCTGCGATAACGGCTTTCGCCTATCAGCGGCTTGACTGCACATGCATAACGCCTGAATCGAGTGGACTTCTCAGTCCGACTGTCGCCTGCCGCGCAGTCTTGGAACGGATGGTTAGAACATCATGCTCAATACCCAGACCAACCCTGTCGCCCAGGCCGCCCATGCGGGCATGGGCGAAAAGATTCGCGGCGCACTCGCCGTGGGCAAGACTCGCTGGGGCATGCTCGCTCTGGTGTTCTTCGCCACCACGCTGAACTACATAGACCGCGCAGCCCTGGGGGTCATGCAGCCGATTCTTGCCAAGGAGATGAGCTGGACGGCGATGGATTACGCCAACATCAATTTCTGGTTTCAGGTTGGCTACGCGGTGGGCTTCGTGCTGCAAGGCCGGTTCATCGACAGGGTCGGCGTCAAGCGCGCATTCTTCCTCGCCGTGTTGCTGTGGAGCCTGGCCACCGGTGCGCACGGCCTGGCCACTTCAGCGGTCGGCTTCATGGTCTGCCGGTTCATTCTGGGCCTGACCGAAGCGGCCAACTACCCGGCCTGCGTAAAAACCACGCGCCTCTGGTTCCCGGCTGGCGAACGGGCCGTGGCGACCGGCATTTTCAATGCCGGAACCAACGTCGGTGCGATGTTGACGCCCGCCTTGCTGCCATTGATTCTCACGGTATGGGGCTGGCAAGCCGCATTCGTGGCAATGGGTTCGCTCGGCCTGCTCTGGGTCATTTTGTGGCGCCTGAAGTACTACAACCCGGAAGAACACCCTACCGTCAGCAAGAGCGAGCTGGATTACATCAACCAGGAAGTCGAGCCTGAGCCGGTCAAAATGCCGTTCTCGGCCATTCTGAAAATGCGCGGCACCTGGGCGTTTGCGCTGGCCTATGCGATCACCGCGCCTGTCTTCTGGTTCTACCTCTACTGGCTGCCGCCATTTCTCAATCAGCAATACAACCTGGGCATCAGCGTGACCCAGATGGGTATCCCGCTGATCCTGATCTGGCTGACCGCAGACTTCGGCAGCATCGGCGGAGGCATTCTGTCTTCATGGCTGATTGGCCGGGGTGTACGCGCCACTACAGCGCGTCTGGTGTCGATGCTGATCTTCGCCATCACCATCTGCAGCGTGGTCTTTGCCGCCAACGCCAGCGGCTTATGGGTGGCGGTACTGGCGATCTCGCTGGCCGTCGGTGCGCATCAGGCCTGGACCGCCAACATCTGGAGTCTGGTGATGGACTACACGCCCAAGCACATGATGAGCACTGTGTTCGGCTTCGGCGGCATGTGCGCCGCCATCGGCGGCATGTTCATGACCCAGATCGTCGGTGCAGTGCTGACCGCTACCCACAACAACTACAACGTGTTGTTCACCATGATCCCGGCGATGTACTTCATCGCACTGATCTGGATGTACTTCATGGCCCCGCGCAAGGTGCCCAACCTGAGCGAATGATGGGGTGCTGCACATGAGAAAGGTCCGTTCACGTGAGTGAGCGGGACAAAAATAGGGGGAATGGAATGAGGGAGCGGACGTGTCCGCGAAAAGGCCGGAACATCCGACGAAGAGGCAGTGGCTCAAGTGCTGCCTTCGCGGACACGTCCGCTCCCACGGTACGCTTCTAAGCCCCTTACTTTCTGCTGATACCGCGTCAGCAGACTGCGATCGCTACCCGCCTTTACGCCGCTGCTGCCACGCAGCAGCCAGCCCACTCAAACAGATGATGGCGATACCCGCCTGGGCTTCAGGCGATGGCATGTGGTCGAAGACGATGAACCCCAGCAGCCCGGCAAATACGATCTGGCAATAGCTGAACGGCGCCAGCATCGCCGGCGCGGCGAAACGGAAGGCCTGAGTCAACAGCAAGTGCGCCGCCATGCCGCATGCCCCCAGCGCCAGCAAAAACGGCAGATGCCACAGCTCAGGCACCTCCCAGAAAAAGGGCACCAGCGCGCTCATCAACAAGGTATTGAACAGCCCGGCAAAGAAGTTGCTGGTCGTCGGGCTGTCGAAAGGGCTCACCAACCGGGTCAGCAATTGATAGAGCGCAAAGCAAAACGCCGACGACAACGGTAAAAGAATCGCTGGCGTGAACAGCTCGCCCCCCGGATGAATGATGATCATCACCCCCATGAAGCCGACGATGACCGCAATCCACTGGCCCCGCGTCACGCGTTCATGCAGCAGTGGCACCGACAACGCAGTCACCAGCAGCGGCGCAAGAAAGTTCACCGCCGTGGCTTCGGCCTGGGGGATGAACATCAGGCTGCTGGTAAACAACAGGCTCGTCCCCAGCAGCGCCAACGCACGCAACGCCTGCAAACCAGGCCGCTTGGTGCGCAGTACGCGTAATCCGGACGACGGCATGAAGATGCAGGCCATCAGCAGCGTGTGTACCAGGTAGCGCGCCCACACCACCAAAATGATCGGGTAGAAACCGGAGAGGTACTTGGAGAGTGTGTCGTGGCTGGCAAACAGAAAGGTAGCCAGCAGAATGAAACCGATACCTTTGAGGGGTTGATTGACGCCGGAGAGTGGCGTGCTGGCAGTGCTCATTGGGCTTCCTTACTCAATAGTGCCGGGGCTGAACAGACTCGGAATCAGGCCTTGCGTGGTCATGGAAAAACATATTCAAGGAGCATCGCAGCCTGTCACGGCAGCGTCTCGCTTAAAATGTTCGAACTGGTTCATTAACGTTCGGTAATCGCCCGAAAACACGGTTTCACAATTGCGGACAGGTGGGCGCCCTTTCACTATCACAGCAGTTCCACCGACTGAATAATTACAAAAAAGGTCTGTCTCAATGCGCTCGATTCTTCCCTGCAAAGTCGTTTGCGGCCTCTCTGCGGCCATCACCACCAGTTTGATACCCGCCATCAGTCAGGCCGACGGCTTCGTTGACGATGCCAAGGTGAATCTGAACCTACGCAACTTCTACATCAACCGCAACTTCGTCGACCCCGCCAACGCGCAGAACTACGCTGAGGAATGGACCCAGAACTTCATCCTCGATGCCCGTTCGGGTTTTACCCAGGGCACCGTAGGTTTCGGCGTCGACGTACTGGGCCTTTACTCGCTCAAACTGGACGGCGGTAAAGGCACTGGCGGCACACAATTGCTGCCGATTCACAGCGATGGACGCCCCGCCGATGATTTCGGTCGCCTGGCCGTGGCGGGCAAGGCACGTTTTTCCAGGACTGAACTGAAGGTCGGCGAATGGATGCCGGTCCTTCCGATTCTGCGCTCCGACGATGGACGATCCCTGCCGCAGACCTTCCAGGGGGGTCAGATCACCTCCAGGGAGATCGACGGGCTGACCTTGTACGGCGGCCAGTTCCGAGGCAACAGCCCGCGCAATGACGCCAGCATGGAAGACATGTCCATGAACGGCCGCGCAGCCTTCACATCGGACCGCTTCACCTTCGGCGGCGGCGAGTACGTTTTCAACGAAAAACGCACGCAGGTCGGCCTGTGGTACGCCGAACTGGAAGACATCTACCACCAGCAATACGTGAATCTGCTGCACAGTCAACCACTGGGCAGCTGGACGCTGGGCGCCAACCTGGGCTACTTCCAGGGCAAGGACGATGGCCGGTCGCTGGCGGGCGATCTGGACAACAAGACCTGGTCGGCCCTGTTGTCCGCTCGTCATGGCAGCAACACGTTCTACGTAGGCCTTCAAAAGGTCAGCGGCGACAGCGCCTGGATGCGCGTCAACGGCACCAGTGGCGGAACACTGGCCAACGACAGCTACAACTCCAGCTTCGACAACGCCCGGGAAAAATCCTGGCAGTTGCGTCACGACTACGATTTCGCGGGGCTGGGCGTGCCCGGCCTGACCCTGATGAACCGCTACATCAGTGGCGAAAACGTACACACCGGCGCGGTCACCGATGGCGAGGAATGGGCACGGGAAACCGAGTTGGCGTACGTATTTCAAAGCGGCGCGTTCAAGAGCCTGTCGCTGAAGTGGCGCAACTCAACCATGCGCCGGGACTACAGCACCAATCAGTTCGACGAAAACCGGCTGATCGTCAGCTACCCGCTCTCGCTGCTCTGACACTGCGGCCCCACAAAAAACGCCGCCGCAGTTCAGCACTGCGGCAGCGTTTTTTAGTCACGCGATCAATCCTTGTTCAGTGACTCCACACCCATTTCATCCCACACTTCTTCGGCCAGATGAAAGGTCGCGTTGGCCGCTGGAATGCCGCAATAGATCGCGCTTTGCATCAGCACTTCCTTGATCTCTTCGCGGGTCACGCCATTGTTTTTTGCAGCCTTGAGGTGCAAACGCAGTTCGCCTTCGCGGTTCATCCCGATGAGCATGGCGATGGTAACCAGGCTTCGGGTATGACGCGGCAGGCCCGGACGTGTCCAGATATCCCCCCAGGCATGCCGGGTGATCATTTCCTGAAATTCCTCATTGAACGGCGTCAGCTTCTTCAGGCTGTTATCGACATGCGCATCGCCCAGTACCGCACGGCGCACCTGCATGCCAGCCTGATAACGTTCGTCTTCGGTCATTGCGTGATCCTTGTGTGTTCGGCCACGGCGCGTTCGACCCAACGTCGGGCCTGGCCAAGGTAATGGGCAGGATCAAGCAAGCGATCCAGCTCGTCGGAAGAAAGTTGCTCAGTCACCTCAAGTTTTTCACCCAGTATCTGACGCAGATGCGCGCCCTGCTCCACCGCCTGACGACAGCTCTGTTCGACCAGGTGATGCGCGGCGTCGCGGCCGATTCGTTGAGCCAGCGCGATGCTGACCGCTTCGGCCAGCACCAGGCCTTGGGTGGACTCCAGATTGGCGCCCATGCGCTCGGCGTCGACCTGCAGGCCAGGCACCACTTGAAGCGCCTGTTGCAACGAACCCGACACCAGGCAACACAGCTCAGGCAAGGTTTCCCATTCGGCATGCCACAACCCCAGGCTGCGTTCATGTTCCTGCGGCATGGCTGAAAACATCGTCGCGACCAGACCCGGCGCACGTGTCGCCGCGCCGATCATGACTGCGGCGCCCACCGGGTTGCGCTTGTGCGGCATCGTGGAGGAGCCGCCTTTGCCTGGTGAAGCAGGTTCGAACACTTCGCCCACTTCGGTCTGCATCAGCAGGCTCACATCGCGGCCCAGCTTGCCCAGGCTGCCTGCAATCAGGCCCAGCAGCGAGGCGAACTCCACCAGACGATCCCGTTGCGTGTGCCAGGGCTGCTCGGGCAAACCCAATTGCAGTTCCATAGCCAGCGCTTCGGCGACAACGAACGCCTGATCGCCCAAGGCGGCAAGGCTGCCGGAGGCGCCACCAAATTGCAGACACAGTAAACGTGGCTTGAGCTCGCTGAGGCGCTGGCGATGTCGCGTGATCGCCCCCAGCCAGCCGGCGATTTTCATGCCCAGGGTGACGGGCGTGGCTTGTTGCAGCCAGGTACGACCGGCCAGCGGCGTCCCGGCATGCGCCTGGGCCTGTTGCGCCAATGCTGTGCCCAATTGCTCAAGGTCGCGTTCCAGCAAAACGATAGCGTGGCGGATCTGCAGAATCAGCCCGCTGTCCATGACGTCCTGACTGGTCGCGCCCATGTGCACGTAGCGCTCTGCCTCAGGGCTTTGTGCCGCGATGCGCTTGCCCAGCGCCTTGACCAGCGGAATCGCCGAGTTGCCTGCATTGCCGATGGCAACCGCCAACTCATCGAAATCGAACAGCTCGGCGCGGCAGCTTTGGCTGATGTCCGCCACCACGTTCTGCGGGATCAGCCCGATCCGGGCCTCAGCCCGTGCCAGCGCAGCCTCGAAATCGAGCATGGCCTGCACGCGTCCCTGGTCTGAAAAGATTTGGCGCATATCGGGCTGCGTGAAATACAGGTCGAAAAGTTGATTGCCCGGTCTGTTCACATCAGCACTCCAGAGTAAAAGGTTTCAAGTGGCGTCCGAATGGCTGACCCAGCCTTTGACCAGGATCGCCAGTGCAGCGAGTGCAGCAGGCACCACCAGCGCCGTCAGCACTTGCTCGAACGTCCAGCCCAGGCCCAGCAGGGTGGCACCGGCCCATGCACCCAGAATGGCGCCGAACCGACCGATACCCAGCATCCATGACACGCCCGTGGCGCGGCCCTGAGTCGGGTAAAACCGTGCCGCCAGTGACGGCATCGCCGATTGTGCGCCGTTGATGCACATGCCTGCGACCAGCACCAGCGTTGCCAGCACGGCGACATTACCCAGGCTCTGCCCGACCAGCCAGGCGAACACGCCCGCCAGTGCGTAGGCGACGCCTATCACCTTGTGCGGGTTATACCGGTCCATCGCCCAGCCGACGCCCACGGCACTGAGCACACCGCCGAACTGAAACAACGCACCAATGAACGCTGACTGTTCCATGCTCGCGCCGCTGTCACGCATCAACGTCGGCAGCCAGCTGGTCAGCAGATAGACGATCACCAGCCCCATGAAATAGGTCAGCCAGAGCAATAAGGTGCCCGCGCTATAGGTGCCGGAGAAAATCACTTTCAAGACATTGCGACTGCTGACGGTCTTCTGTTCAGGCACGCTGAAAGCAGTCACACCCGCCATTGCCTTGGGCGCAATCGGGGCCAGCACTTTGCGGATACGCTCCACGCCACGGTTGCGCACGACCAGAAACCGCGCCGACTCAGGCAGCCAGACCAACAGCACGACGGCCAGCACCAGTGGCAGGATGCCGCCGAGCATCAACAGGCTATGCCAGCCAAGGCTTGGGATCATCTTGGCGGACACGAAACCGCCACAGGCCATACCCAGGTTGAAGCCGCAGAACATGCTAGTGACCAGCAACGACTTGAGGCGTTCGGGCGTGTACTCGGACAGCAGCGTGGTTGCGTTAGGCATCGCCGCGCCCAGCCCCAGGCCGGTCAGCAGCCGTAGCACCAACAGTTGATCGATGTTGGTGCTGTAAGCCGACGCCAGGCTGAACAGCCCGAACAGGAACACCGCCACCACCAGCACCACCTTGCGACCAAAGCGGTCGGCCAGCGGACCGGACCCCAAGGCACCGAACACCATGCCGATCAGCGCAGCACTCATGACCGGGCCGAGACTGGCACGGTCGATCCCCCAATCCTGGCTCAGGGCCGGCGCAATAAAGCCCATTGCCGCCGTGTCCAGACCGTCGAGAAAAACAATCAAGAAACACAGCATCACCACCCGCCACTGATATCCCGACAACGGCTGGGCATTGATGAAAGCCTGAACGTCGAGCGTGCGCGTCGCAGGCCCCTGCGCTGATAGTGTCATGTACCTTTCCTTTTATTTTTATAAGGTCGCCTGCGTTTTCTTACCGCCTGCGCAAAGCCCGTTTAGCGCGCTTACATCACTCAGAAATCGAAGAACACCGTCTCGCCTTCACCCTGAACGCGGATGTCGAAACGATAGGCCGTTTTCCCCTCCACCTCGCATCGGCGGGCGATCAGCGTCTCGCGGCGCTGCGGCTGCTCGATCAAATTGAGCACCGGGTCGACGATGTTGGCTTGCGCTTGATCATCGAAATACAGGCGGGTCTGCAAATGAATATTGATGCCGCGTGCGAACAGCGAAACATTGATGTGCGACGCCATCGGCACGCCGGCCGCATTACGTGCCGAGCCGGGCTTGATGGTCTTCAGGATCCACTGCCCGTCATCACTCGTGGCAGTGCGACCGAAGCCGTTAAAGGCATTCGCCGGGTCATAGTCGGCGTGATACACGCCCTCGTGATCGGCTTGCCAGAACTCAAGATACGCATCGCGGATCAGGTGGCCGTTACCGTCGAACACGTTACCCACCAGAACGATGTGCTCACCCGGCGCGCCAGGCTTGGCCATCTCGTTCCAGATCTCCAGTTCGCGGGTCGGGTTGCCAGCCACCTGAGGTGCCAGACCGATGTGTACATAAGGGCCAGCGGTTTGCGAGGGGGTTTCCTGCAGCAGTTGAACGGGCATGGCGGGCCTCCTCAGCAGTTTTCGAAGTGAGTCTTGCGCTGGCCGCGCAGAACGATGTCAAAGCGATAGGCCAGACAATCCATCGGATTGCCCAAGGCCAGGTCGAGTCTGGCGATCAGGCTCTGAACCGCATCCGGGTTGGCGATGGCCTTCACGATCGGGCAGATCGGGATCAATGGATCGCCTTCGAAATACAACTGAGTGATCAGCCGGGTGGCAATGGAAGGCCCGCTGATCGAGACATGAATGTGCGCCGGACGCCAGTCGTTGGGGCCGTTGCGCCAGGGATAAGGACCGGGCTTGACGGTGCGGAAGCTGTAATTGCCCTCGCTGTCAGTGAGGGCACGGCCCACGCCGCCAAAGTTGGGGTCGATGGGGGCTAGATAGGCGTCACGCTTGTGGCGATAGCGACCGCCCGCATTGGCCTGCCAGATTTCCACCAACGTGTGGGGGATCGGCTTACCGTACTGATCGCAGACGCGGCCTGCGAGCAGAATACGCTCGCCGATCGGCAACCCGCCGTTGTTGAAATTGAGCAGCAGGTCGTTGTCGTGCTGACCGAATGTGAGGTGCGAGAAATCCGGCCCCGACGCTTCGGAAATGGACTGGGGGATGCTGACCAGCGCCTGACGCGGCGAGCGCAGGATCGAGGTCTTGTAATCAGGCGTGAGGGCTTTGGGGTGCCAGTTGCGATCACGAATGACGAAGCGGCTATTGTCCGCGACAGGCATGGCGTTCTCCTTGTTATTGGCTTTCTTATGAGCACGCAAGCGTCAAGTACTCGCGCGACAGGCTGCGGCGGAGTGTCGCGCGGTTCATGCATCATCGAATACTGAATAATCGCCTGCCATCCATAACCATATGGTTATGGATGTGACACCTCGCGATACGCCTGTCCCACCACCCGCAATTCATCCACACACCACTGTGCAGCGCGGGTCAGCGGCACGGCCGGGTTGCTGCAGATCCCGACGGATCCGCCCGGTTCGCGGATGCCCATGTCCAGCTCGACCAGCGTGCCGGCGTCCAGCTCTTTGAGAACGGCATCCAGAGGCGCGATCCAGATGGCGTTGCTGCATTCGACATAGCGTCGACTCAGGGTCAGCGAGAGGGTTTCAAGGCGCTGGCGCGGCGGCTGAATGCCACACTGCACGAACAGGCTGTCAGCGAACTTGCGAATGGTGGTGCCGGCCAACGGCAGCACCAGCGGATACTGCTCAAGGCTTTCACGCCTGAGCGGTGCCGCCAGCAACGGGTGATCGGTGCGTACTACCAGCGTCATCGATTCGTTGTACAGGTGTTCGAACGTCAGCCCCTGAATCTGCGGGCTGTCGGTCATTCGCCCGACCACCAGGTCCAGCTCACCGACCCGAAGCTGCGACAAGAGGTAAGCGCTAGGGCCGGTCATGACGCTGACGATCAGCGCCGGGTGCCGTTCATGCAACCGCGTGACGACTTCCGGAACCAGCAGGCTCTCCGCCGTCGAAAGCACGCCCAGCCGCGCCGTCACCGTTTCATGCTCCCCGGAGCGCAGGCTGTTCACGCCCTCACGCAACGCCTGGACACTGGGCCCGGCAAAGCGCATGAACGCCACGCCAGCGTCGGTCAGCGCCGCACCGCTTTTGCTGCGCACGAACAAGGTGGTTTCCAGCAGGGTTTCCAGCTCCTTGAGGGTCTTGGAGAGCGCCGGCTGGCTGATCGACAGCGCATTGCAGGCCCTGGCCAGACTGCCCTGACGCGCAACCTCAAGAAAGCACACAAGATGGCGGAACTTGATTCGGGTATCGATATTCAATGCGTGCCTTGCCTTGAGGGAAAAAGCCTTGAGAAGAAAAGAAGATCCGCTACTTGCTCAGAAAGGACGCCACTTGGGGCGCATCGAAAGGCCAGTCCAACTCATCGCCGTTGTCCACGCGACGCAACACGGGCACTCGCAACTCGTAACGCTCAAACAGCCACTCCTCTTCACAGATGTCACGCCGCTCCACCAACAGCCCGCACTCCTCGACGAAGGGCAGCAACACAGCCTCAGCAATGTCGCACAGGTGGCAACCGTGGGTGCCGAAGAGCTGGCATTCAGGAAGCATCGAAACATCCTCACAAAGACGCGCATCACGATCTGACACCATTCTAGGCGCGCCCCCCAATCCCGTCGAGGCATCCGACCGACGCATAAGCGCTACAGCGGTTCAGCCGGAACCCGCCATTCCGGTTGCTTGAACGCGCGTTCGGAACCGGAGATTTTCACCGATATGCGGTCCAGCAGACGTTCGGCGTTGTATTTGGTCGTCGTCGTGTTGATGGCGATGAACAGCAGGCCGACGACCACCGCTGAAGACGGAATTCGCCTGGCAGTCTGGTGGTCGAGGCACAGCAGGAATACGCAGGCGGCGGTCGACCCCAGCAGCGCACCGGCCACCGCCTCGGGCAGGGGATGAATGAGCGGCGCAACCGAAAAAACGCTGTAGAGCCAGCCGAGCAGCAGCCCCAATAGCGCGCCGGGCCAACGCAGACGCTGATCGTACTGGCGCGCCAACAGGCTCAAGCCGACCGTCAGTATCAGGCAGGTGTTCATGGCGTGCCCGCTGAGCACGTAGATCCCCAGGCTTTCAAGGGCAACGCCCCAGCCCTTGAACAGCACCTTGCTGATCACCACCGCCGAGTAGGCCACGAAAATCGTTGCAGCCCACAACAGCGCAGAACGACTGGAGCGGGCAGACCAGAGCCACGCTGCAATTACCAGCGCGGCAGGCAGCATCACGGTAATGCCGCCATAAGGCGTGAACAGGTGTGGATCCACAAGAAGCCTCCAGGGATGGGTCGTCGGTACAACGACGCATCTCAACAGAGGCCTGCCGCCCTGCGCCAGGCAAAACTTTCTATGCACCCACCTTCGCCGCGTCAGTTCTAAAGCGCCGTTTGCCAAACGCATTGGCGCAATCCAGCACCGGCTTCTCGAAACAGCGATAGCCGACCCAGCCGTAGCACACGGTTGCCGACAGCATCAGCGCAGCGAAGAACAGGTTGTCCAGGTAGTTTTGCGGCCACGCGCCCAGCCAGCCCCAAACACGTCCGATCACGCCCAGTACCAGCAGGTGAGACAAGTAAACGGTGTACGACATGTCGCCCACGGCCACCAGCGGCATCGGGATGGAGATCTTGCGGCGACGCTCCAGCAAGGCCAGGGTCAGTACCAAAAGGCCGAAGGTGATTCCGACCGCCAGCATGCGCAGCAGGCCCTGGCTGTCGTAGAGCCGATAGGTCGCGATCAGCGGCACACCGGCTAAAAGCGCGGCGACCAGCAAGCCCAAGACCGCCGACGTCGGAAGGCGCGTGCTGTGACGGCCGTAAAAAAACAGGGCCAGCGCAACGCCGATGATGAATTCCAGCGAATAGGGATGCAGGATAATTTTCAAGGCCGAGGATTGATCCTGCCAGTCCTGCAGGGCATTGAACGCCACGATAATCCCCGCCCACCCCGCCATCAGCCACGGCAGGTAACGTTCCTTGAACATCAGCAGGGCGCAGAACACCAGGTAGAACCACAGTTCGAACAGCAGTGACCAGGCGACCATCACCAACAGCACTTTGTCGTTGGGCAGCAACAGAAATGACATCAGCAGGTTCGATGACCCGTGACCGCTGTTGACCATGCCGGGCTGCACCAGAAAAACCCCCAGCGTGATGAAGAAATACAGCCAGTAAGTCGGATAGATGCGCGACACGCGATTGAACAGAAAGCGCTGCGCTTCGACGCCGTTCTGAAACCGGCCGCGACTGACGATCACCATGACAAAGCCGCTGATGACGAAAAAGAGATCGACGCCGAGCTGGAAGAAATCCAGCGAAGACGGCAAGAGAATGTCGCCCCCGGAAAACCTCGATTCCAAGGGCATCATGTGAAACAGCACCACCCCTAGAACGGCCAGCCCCCTCAACCCTTGCAGCGAATACAGCCGCTCCATGCCCTTCTCCATCACTGACCGACCCTATGTCGGTACTTCCAGAACTGCTTCACGCTCGACCAAAACGAAGGCGCATTAAACGCCGTATTTCTATGTGGGTGGTCCCGCCACGACTGCCATAGAGCACGGTGTTACCGGCCCGCGCACCACGAGCATAGCCAACCGCAGCGATTATGAAACAGATCGCGCCATCGCCCGGTTTTTTCTCGCCCCCTGCGCAGATAGCGTAAGGTTGTGCTCCCGCGCCGGGCTGTTACACCATGAGCTCTTCTGCGTCGCGCCCCTGCACCTGACCTGCACCGGCGCGATAATTGAAATGAACCTTCACCAATTCCCTGTACTCGAAACATCCATACGCCACCTAACGGAGAAAACCATGCCTCGCCAAACCGCACAGAATGCTCAGGAAATCTTGATGGCAGACTTCCAGGTCCTGGTCGCCGACACCGAAAAGTTGCTGGCGCACACCGCGACCCTCGCAGGTGATCAGGCAGACGAACTGCGTGCGCAGATTCAGGAAAGCCTGCTGCGTGCCAAAGAGACGCTCAAGCAGACCGAAGAGTCCCTGCGCGAACGTGGCGAAGCGGCAATCATAGCAACCGAAGAATATGTGCAGAACAATCCCTGGCAGTCGGTCGGCCTGGCCGCCGGTGCCGGTTTCCTGATCGGCCTGCTGGCCACAAGGCGCTAATACCATGACTTTGGGAACGGAATCAGGTCCGCCCCACGCGGACCAAGGCTCTTCACCGCGGCGCTTGGGTGCCGCGTTTATGGGCTTGTTGCACAGCCATGTCGAATTGTTCGGCATCGAACTGCAAGAGCAAAAGGCCCGTACCGTCAGCCTTCTGCTGTTTGCAGGCCTGGCGCTGGTCTTCGGTCTGCTGTTGCTGACCGGCCTTTCAGCGTTGTTGCTGATCGTGCTGTGGGACAGCTATCGACTGGCCGGGATTGTCGGCCTCTGCGTCTTTTACTTCCTGGCCGCCATGTTCTGCGCACTTCGGTTGAAAGCGGCCATTTTCGACGAGTCCTCGCCCTTCCATGCGACGCTTGAAGAGCTGGCCAACGACCGTGAGCGACTGATGCCATGAGCGAACCAAAGTCACATCAGGGCAACACCCGTCGCGAACTGCGCAAAGCGCTGATTCGTCTACGCATGGAAATGCATCGCCAGGAAATACGTCACGAGTCCACCGCGCTGTTGCAGCCTTTGCAACGGTTCAGGGGCTTGCGTCACGACTGGAAAAGCGCTTTGGGCATCCGTCACGCTCCCTTGTGGGGAGTAGGCTCGGTGGCACTGCTGGGGTTTCTCAGCGGCAAACGCGCCAAGACCGGACGCACCAGTATGTTGGGCAAGTTGCTCAAGTTGGGCATCACTTTGACGCCCTTGATCAAGGTCGCCCTTCAGAGCCGTGCCCGCAGGCCCTGATACGCCTGATGGACACGCGCCACCGACGCTTGCCTCAAAACATCTGCCCGCTGCGGACACTCCCAGCGGGCAGATTGCATCTGCGTTGCCTGCTCCCGATCAATGCGGCCCCGTTGCGAAGCCCTTGCGGCCGACGCGCCGAACCGGGAAGCTAGGCCCCTACGACTGACGGAGTGACCGCCTTGGATTGGCAAACCCTGCTTAACCGCGAACGACTTGGCAAAACCCTGCACAGCCCCGAGGAACTGGGGCGCAGTCCGTTCCATAAAGACCACGACCGCATCATATTTTCCGGTGCCTTCCGGCGTCTGGGTCGCAAGACGCAGGTGCATCCCGTCTCCAGCAACGACCACATCCATACCCGCCTGACTCACTCGCTGGAAGTCAGCTGCGTCGGTCGCTCGTTGGGTATGCGGGTCGGAGAAACCCTGCGCAGCGCCCTGCCCGACTGGTGCGACCCCAGCGATCTGGGCATGGTCATCCAGTCGGCCTGCCTGGCCCACGATATCGGCAATCCACCCTTCGGCCACTCGGGTGAAGACGCGATCCGCAACTGGTTCAACCAGGCTGCAGGGCGTGGCTGGCTCGATGCGATGAGCGAAACCGAGCGCAATGACTTTCTCAATTTTGAGGGCAACGCTCAGGGCTTTCGCGTGCTGACCCAACTGGAATATCACCAGTTCGATGGCGGAACCCGGTTGACCTACGCCACATTGGGCACCTACCTCAAATACCCGTGGACGGCGCGGCATGCCGACTCGCTGGGCTACAAGAAACACAAATTCGGCTGCTACCAGAGCGAACTGCCGATCTTGGAGCAAATCGCCAGCAAGCTCGGCCTGCCGCAACTCGAGGAACAGCGCTGGGCGCGTCATCCGCTGGTTTACCTGATGGAGGCGGCCGACGACATCTGCTACGCCCTGATCGACCTTGAAGACGGCCTGGAGATGGACCTGCTTGAGTACGCAGAGGTGGAAGCGCTGTTGCTGGGGCTGGTAGGCGATGATCTGCCGGAAACCTACCGGCAACTAGGCCCTGAGGATTCGCGACGACGCAAGCTGGCGATCCTGCGCGGCAAGGCCATCGAACACCTGACCAACGCGGCGGCACGCGCGTTCGTGGAACAGCAGGATGCGTTGCTGGCCGGTACGCTGACGGGCGATCTGGTGGAACACATGCATGGACCGGCAAAACACTGTGTGTTGAGCGCCAAAGACATGGCCCGCAAGAAAATTTTCCAGGACAAGCGCAAGACATTGCACGAGATAGGTGCCTACACCACCCTGGAAATCCTCCTCAACGCCTTCTGCGGTGCGGCGGTCGAGCAGTTTGGCGGTCGTACGCCCTCGTTCAAGCATCGGCGAATTCTCGACCTGCTGGGTAACAGCGCGCCGGATCCCAAGGCTCCGTTACATGCATCGTTTCTGCGCATGATCGACTTCATCGCGGGGATGACCGACAGCTACGCCACAGAAATGGCCAGAGAGATGACAGGCCGCTCAGGCCAGTTCTGATAGCCGGAGTCGAACGGGCTGAGTCATCCGAAAGGCATGCTCGCTCGTTCGACCACCCGACCCCGCACCACAACTTCGGAAACGCCCTACGTCCTTGTAGGAATCGTCCTATCGCAGCGTTTTCAACACCCCCCAATAATCCCGGCACTTCATGGCCGAACCGGTAAGCCATCCAGCTGCATGCGCCCCTCCAGAGAGCCGCATGATACCTGTCGACCCGGCTCGAGCCTTCCCTGCTTCGTCTCAGCCGGAAATCTCATGCTCAAGCACACCCTGCGGATCCTGCTGGTGGAGGATCACCCGTTTCAGTTGATCGCCACCCAGATACTGCTCAACAACCAAGGCTACTTTCTTCTGACGCCCGTCCTGACCGCCATCGAAGCGCTGGCCGCACTTGAACGCAGCCCCGAGCCCTACGACCTCATTCTGTGCGACCAGCGACTGCCTGATCTCGACGGACTGGACCTGATCGAGCAAGCCTGTCAGCGCGGGCTGGTTCGTCGAGCCATCGTTCTCAGCGGCCTCCCTGCAACGCAACTGGCGCAAATAGAGCAGCTTGCCAGCCAACGCGGCTTGCCGTTGCTTGGCTGCCTGAGCAAGCCCCTGAGCGGACCGGACCTGGCGCGCCTGCTGACGAGTACACCTTCCACGCACGAATAAACAGCGATTCAGCCTTGGCCGATTGCTCAACAAATCAGTCCTTCTGCTGAATACACTCCAGACGCTGTAGGAATAAAGCGATACACACGAACGCCAATTCCGAAACGCAATAAATACGCATTCGAAACCTAACTAACATTCAGAATCAACTGCGTGTTCTTTTTAAACATCGAGTGTTAAAAGTAGGCTTTTACGTACTCTCATACTCTAATTACTGTAGGAAGTTTCCTATATACACCTGCCGACCACGTCTCTTAATGGGCCTGCCTGAACATCTGAGCTAAGGTGCGCGCTTTCTTCACTGCTTGTATGGATTGGAATATGAACTCAGTTTTTATCATTGACGACCACCCTGTTGTTCGATTGGCCGTGAGAATGCTGTTGGAGAACGAAAACTATGAGGTAGTCGGTGAAACCGACAACGGTGTGGACGCCATGCAAATGGTGCGCGAATGCATGCCTGACCTGATCATTCTGGACATCAGCATTCCCAAGCTCGATGGCCTGGAGGTACTGGCCCGCTTCAATACGATGGGCCTGCCTTCCAAGATCCTGGTGCTCACCTCGCAGACCCCGAAACTGTTCGCCATCCGTTGCATGCAATCCGGTGCCGCCGGTTATGTGTGTAAACAGGAAGACCTGAGCGAACTGCTCAGCTCGGTGAAAGCGGTATTATCCGGCTACAATTACTTTCCCAGTCAGGCACTGACGCCAGCCGTACGCGAAGATGACGAGCCGAGCGAAATCGAACTGTTCAAGTTGGTCAACGATCGTGAACTGATGGTCTTGCAACTGTTCGCCCAAGGCCGTTCCAACAAAGAAATAGCCAAGGGCATGTTCCTCAGCAATAAGACAGTCAGTACTTACAAAACACGGCTGATGCAAAAACTGAAAACAAAGACCTTGGTAGAACTTATCGAGATGGCAAAACGCAACGCGCTAGTGTGAGAGACCGGATGTCCAAGCGCTTCAAGCAATTCCTGATACTGGCCACAAGCCTGCTACTGAGCTGGGGTCCGCTGGCCCGACTGGAAGCCGCCGACCATTACACCCTGCTCGGCCGCTCGAGCCCGGCTCACATGGACGTGAAGCTGGACAGCGAACAATGGCAGTGGGTACGCAGTAAACGCGAGCTGATCCTCGGCACCTCGGCACCCGACTACCCGCCCTTCGATATCACTATCTCCGGCAACGACTACGAAGGCATCACCGCCGACTACGCCGGCATCATTTCCCGGACGCTGGACCTGCCCGTCAGAATCCAGCGCTTCGACACCCGCGACGCTGCGATGAAAGCACTGATCGCCGGGCAAATCGATCTGTTGGGGACCGCCAATGGATTCGAAGCCAAGGAACGCGACATCACGCTGACGCACCCTTACTCGGTCGATCAGCCGGTACTGGTCACACGGATCGGTGAAACCCGTCCACTGACCGATGGCCTGAGGGGGCTGCGTCTGAGCATGGTCTACCACTACCTGCCGCTGAGTGCCGTCAAGGCTGCCTACCCCGAAGCGATCATCGACACCTACCCGTCCTTTCAAAACGCAATCAACGCCGTGGCCTTCAACCAGGCTGATGTTTTTCTGGGCGACACCATTTCCACCCAGTACATCATCAACAGGGGCTACCTGAACAATGTGCAAATGGCCAACTTCGGCAGGCATGAAGCCAACGGTTTCAGCTTTGCCATCAGCCAGGAGAACCCACAACTGCTGGCGATCATCAACCAGACCCTCAAGGCCATACCGGTCGACGAGCGCATCGACATATCCAAACGCTGGAGCGCCGGCAGCGACCTGCTGCTGACCGATCAGAAGTTGCAATTGACGCAGCGGGAGGAGCGCTGGATTGCACAGCACCCGACCGTGCGCGTGCTGGTCAACGAAGCCTATGCGCCCCTCACGTTCTTCGACGCCAACGGCAACTTTCGCGGCATTACCGCCGAGCTGCTTGAACTGGTACGCCTGCGCACCGGCATCAATTTCGATGTCAAACGCGCTGCAAGCCTGGGCGACATGATCAATCAGGTCAGTCAGGGCCAGGCAGACATGATCGGCGCACTGGATGCCAGCGACGAACGCGAAGACCGGCTCAGCTTCAGCCGCCCTTACATCGACAACTCATTCGTCCTGGTGACGCGCAAGGAAACGGGCTCACCGGTGCATCTGGAAAACCTGCGCGGAAAACGTTTGGCCGTCACCCAGGGCAGCGCCCTGCTGGCGTGGCTGAAACGCGAGCATCCGGACATCGTGACGGTCGAGGTCGACAATCCGTTTCAGGCGCTGGACATGCTGGCCATCGGCAGAACCGAGGCGGCCGCGACGTCATTGATCAGCGCGAATTACTTTCTGTCCTCAGGCATCTTTGGTGAGCGCCTGCAGATCGCAGCCACGACCGGGGAAAACCCGGCGTTGATATCAATGGCCACTTCACGCAACGCCACCGAACTGAGCTCGATCCTGGACAAGGCCCTGGCCAGTATCGCCCCGCAGGAACTGGCCGTGATCAACAACCGCTGGCGCTCTTACGCACCGGCAAGTGCCAACTGGCACGACTACCAGCGACTGATCTATCAGATTCTGACCGGTGCAGGCCTGTTGCTGGTCGGCCTGTTGGTCTGGAATGGCTACATGCGGCGTCAGATCAAACAGCGCGAAGCCGCCGAGCGCGCCTTGGGTGACCAGTTCGAATTCATGCGGGCGCTGGTGGACGGAACGCCCCATCCGATCTATGTCCGCGATCGTGAAGGCCTGCTGCGCATGTGCAATGACAGCTACCTGACGTCCTTCTCGGCGCAACGCGAAGACATCATCGGCAAGAACACCACCAACGGAGTACTGAACAACGAATTCGAAGCCCGGGAATACGCCGCCGATTATCAGCGTGTCATGGCCACCAACACTGCACTGATTCAGGACCGGGCTCTGAATATCGGCGGGCAGCAGTTGACCATCTACCACTGGATCCTGCCGTTCCGCGATTCGCTGGGAGAGGTGCAGGGCATCATTGGCGGATGGATCGACATCAGCGAACGCCGACAACTCATCGAAGACCTGCAAACCGCGAAGGAGCAGGCCGACGCCGCCAATCGTGCCAAAAGCACCTTCCTGGCCACCATGAGCCATGAAATCAGAACCCCGATGAATGCGGTAATCGGCATGCTCGAACTGGCGCTCAAACGCGCCGACCAGGGCGAGCTCGATCGCTCGGCCATTGAAGTGGCCTACGGTTCTGCAAAGGAGCTGCTGGATCTCATCGGCGATATTCTCGATATTGCCCGTATCGAATCGGGTCGACTGGCGCTCAACCCTGAACGCGCCAATCTGCGCCAGTTGGTGGAATCGGTGGTCAGGGTGTTCGACGGTCTGGCCCGACAGAAAAGCCTGACACTGGCGCTGGAACTGGACAGCCGTATCAATACCGACGTCCTTGTCGATCCGCTGCGCTTCAAACAGATCCTTTCCAATCTGGTCAGCAACGCCATCAAGTTCACGCAAAAAGGTCAGGTCAGGATCAGCTTGCAGACGAGCGACCTGACCGATGCGCACCGTCTGCACCTGCACCTTGCCGTGCAGGACAGCGGTATAGGCATCAACGCGCAGGATCAGCAACGGCTCTTCGAGCCCTTTGCGCAGGTGGAAAGCAACGGCCAGATGGCACGCACGGGGGCTGGGCTGGGGCTGGTCATCTGCCGCAGCCTGTGTGAAATGATGGGAGGTACCCTCACGCTTGACAGCGAGCCGGGACAAGGCACTCAGGTCAACCTGCACCTGGCGCTGACCTCGCTCGATCCACTCGCTCAGGAGCCGGCCAGACGTGAGCGGGAACCCGCGCCTCATCACGCGCTGAATATTCTGATCGCCGATGATCATCCTGCCAACCGCTTGCTGCTCTGCGAGCAACTCGGGTATCTGGGCCACCAGTGCGAAGTCGCCGAAAACGGAGCGCTGGGGCTTGAGTCATGGCACCTGCGCGGTTTCGATCTGGTGGTCGCAGATTGCAACATGCCCGTCATGAATGGCTACGACCTCACCCGCGCAATCCGGGCGCACGAGCGCTCTGAAAGCCTTCAGCCCTGTACGATCTGGGGATTTACCGCCAATGCCCAACCGGAAGAGATCCAGCGTTGTCGCGAAGCGGGCATGGACGATTGTCTGTTCAAGCCCATCAGCCTCGCCGTACTCAGCGAAAAGCTCGCCAGGCTTTCGCCCCTGTCGCACACGCCACCTGCGTTCAAGCTGGGCAGCGTCAGCCGACTGACCGGTGATCGGCCGGAAATGGTGTCGCGCCTGCTGGCCGAATTGCTGCGCAGCAATCGGGAAGATCGGCAACGGCTTGCCGAGCATGCCCTTGAACGTCGGCTCGATGACCTGCGTGACATGGCGCACCGGATCAAGGGAGCCGCACGTATTATCAGCGCATCACGCGTAGTCGACGCCTGTCATGCCCTCGAACTGGCCTGTGAGCCGGAAACATCCGAGACAGACCTTCATGACTGCCACGAAGCGGTAGACCGCACCCTGCTTGAACTGGAACACGCTTTGACCGCGCAACAGGACAAAACCGAGGCGATGCGAAAGGCTGGCGAATGATGATCGCGACAGATCGAGCGCTGTAATGGACGCAATCGGGGACGACGGGAAGCGCGGAGGGTGTAAAGGGGGGAGCAACAAGGAAGCAGGCCTGGACCTGCTTCCTGATACATCAGGCGACCGGGTTGATTTCGTTTTCCGGGTACCAGACGTCGATCAACGGGCTGACAGTCACTTCCGTCAGTTCGCCGCGGCCTTTGAGCCAGGCTTCAACGGCAGCGCGCTGCTCTTCGCTGACCGAGCCACGCTTGCTCAGGCAAACCAGACCGAAGTCGTCGCCGCCGACATAGCCAAGACCGTTGGCTTCCATAGCTTCTTTCAGGAAAGCGTCGAGGAAAGCATCGATTGCCTGATCATCCAGCTCTTGCTTGAAGTCCAGGTTCAGCTCAAAACCCAACTCCTGAAATTCATCAACGCAGAGTTTTTTGCGCAGACGGCGGGAACGGTTAGTGGCCATGGGACAATCCTCATCAGTAAATATCGGGCGGCACTTTACCAGTTCATCAATGTAAAAGCCCGAGAATTGAAAGTGACAGGCCATGTTCGACCGCTTGGCTGACATACGGAGCACTTCGCTAAAAAAATAGCGTTTCCATGACCATTGCCTCCTCACATGCACCCTCTGCTTGGGGCATAATGCCGCCAGTTGAAGGCGTCGCCTGCGGGCACTACGAAAACGCTGCACATTCAATCTTCATTTTTCACGCGTTCACTATAGTTGTTACCGGGTATCCGTAGTTACCTGTCGTCATCCAGAATTACCGAGGGAATTCATCCATGCCCTCTTTTTTGTTTCCCCTTTTGCAGTAGGGTTTATTCATGATCAAGTCGTTCCGCCCTCTTCTGATTGCTTCCTTGCTCTTGCCTCTGGCCTTCGCTGCCAACGCGGCCGTCATCAACACCACCCTCTCCCCCAAGGTTCAACAGGCGCTCAGGGCCAGCAAGCTTGGCGATGACGCACTCTCGCTGGTGATGCTGCCACTCAATGGCCCGGGCACTCCAACGGTGTTCAACGCTGACGTGTCGGTCAACCCTGCTTCGACCATGAAGCTGATCACGACCTATGCCGCGCTGGAAATCCTCGGGCCTACCCACCAGTGGAAAACCGAATTCTTTACCGACGGCACCCTGAGCAATGGCGTGCTGCGGGGCAACCTGTACCTCAAGGGCGGCGGCGACCCCAAGCTGAACATGGAAAAGCTCTGGCTGTTGATGCGCGACCTGCGCGCCAACGGCGTGCAGCAAGTGACGGGCGATCTGGTGCTGGACCGCAGTCATTTCGTGCAGCCGCAATTGCCGGCGTTCAATGACGATGGCAACGACGATAACAAGCCGTTTCTGGTCAAGCCCGACTCGCTGATGGTCAACCTCAAGGCATTGCGCTTTGTCACCCGCAATGACGACGGCCGCATTCTGGTTTCGGTAGAGCCGCCCATCGCCACGATTCGTATCGACAATCAAGTCAAGGCCGTTGCCTCCAAGCAGTGCACCGGCGACGTGCGCTACAACCCGGTCACCCAGCCCGACGGCAGCGTCAACGTGACGGTAACTGGCCAACTGGGCAACGGCTGTAACTCCCAGACCTACCTTTCACTGCTGGATCACCCAACCTATGCAGCCGGTGCCGTGCGCGCCATCTGGCAGGAACTGGGTGGCACCATTCAAGGCAAGAACCGGGTCGACGTCGTGCCTTCCAGTGCCAAGCTGCTGGCCAAGGCTTTTTCCCCGGATCTGGTCGAAGTCATTCGCGACATCAACAAGTACAGCAACAACACGATGGCGCAGCAGCTGTTTCTCAGCCTGGGTGAAGAGTTCCGCAGTGATGCCGACGGCGACGACGCCAAGGCTGCGCAACGGGTGATTCGCGGCTGGCTGGCGAAAAAAGGGATCACTGCACCGCACCTTGTGATGGAAAACGGTTCGGGTCTGTCCAGAGCGGAACGCGTCAGTGCACGTGAGATGGCGGTCATTCTGCAAGCGGCATGGCGCAGCCCCTATGCGGCCGAGTTCATGAGTTCCATGCCGCTGGCCGGGCTCGACGGCACCATGCGCAAGCGCCTAAAACGCACGCCACTATTGGGTGAAGCGCACATCAAGACCGGCACGTTGAATACCGTGCGGGCCATTGCGGGTTTCAGTCGCGACAGCAACGGCAACACGTGGGCGGTCGTGGCGATCCTCAATGATCCGCGCCCGTTCGGCGCTTCGTCGGTGCTCGATGAAGTGCTGGTCGACCTCTATCGCCAGCCTAAGGTGACCAACACCACGGTATCGATCCAGCAGCCCTGACACGGCCATCGGAAGTCGACACGGAGCAGCCCTGACAGGCGTCAGACCTGCTCCGGCTCCACCCTATCCCGACCTGCCTGCTTGGCCGCGTAAACACCCGAATCGGCGCGCAGCAGCATGCCATCGACCCCCTCGCCTTCTCGCCAACTGGCAATTCCAAAGCTGGCTGTGACGCGGCCTACCGCTTCGAAATCCTGCTTGCTCAATTCTTCGCGAAGACTCAACGCCAGCAAGTACGCCTGCTCGCTCTGGGTTCCGGGACACAGCACCATGAACTCTTCGCCACCCAACCGACAGAACACGTCATCGGTGCGCAGCCGATGCGTGATTCGCCGCGAGAACGCCTTGAGCACGTCATCACCCACGCCGTGCCCAAACCGGTCGTTGATGCGCTTGAAGTGGTCAATATCGAGCATGATGATGGAAAGGCGACCTCCATGCCGATCAATACGCTTGAGTTCGGCCTGCAACCGATCCTGAAAGTAGCGCCGGTTGTAGGCGCCGGTCAGCACATCCGTGACGGACAACGCCCGCAACTCCTGCTCGACCCGCTTGAGGTCGGAAATGTCGGACACGAAGCCGTGCCACAACACCGCACCGTCCGCCAGTTGTTCGGGCGTCGAGGCGGCCCGCAGCCAGCGCAGTCCTTTGCCCGGCAATTGAACGCGGTACTCCTCACGCCACGGCGTCAGCTGTTGGGCGCTGGGGATGATCGAGCTTTTGATTCGGGCAAGGTCCATAGGATGAATCCGTTGCAGAAGAATGTCGGCGTCGATGAGCAACTGTGGCTCGTCCAGCTCGAACAACTCGCACATGCCCACACTGACATACCTGAATCGCGAGCTGCCGTCGGTATCCAGCTGGTACTGATAGATGCCACCTGGCACCTGCGAGCCGAGCTTCTTAAGCAGCTCTCCCTGAGCCTCCAGCGCGCCATGCACCCGTCGATGCTCCGTCATGTCGGTACAGACCGCCAGGCAACCGTTCCATCGCCCCTGATCGTCGCGCATGGCAGTGACCAGCATGTTGATGACAAGTGTGCTGCCGTTGCGCCGCTGGAAGGTCAGTTCTCGTGCGGGATGGCTTCCTTCCCGGGTGGCGGCGACCAGCATCTCCTGCAGGACCTGAGCCTCGTCGATACCTTCGACAAGGGACGATGCAGGCGCAGACGGCAGAAAATCGCCGAGGCTGAAAATACCCAGCACCTCCTGGTCCGAATAACCGAGCATGCGCTGCGCGCCCACATTGAAAGTGTTGATGATGCCGTTAAGGTCAATGGCAATGATCGCCACTTCAGTCGCGGCATTCAGGATATTGCGTAGCTGACCATTGGCAACACTCAACTGCTGTTCGCGCACCCGCAGCTCCCGGGTGCGCTGCTCCACCCGTGCCAGCGCACGCTGGCGTTGGCTGATCAGGCTGTAAAGCAACGCACTGAGCATCAGGCTCAACAACCCGCCCAGCCACAGCACGATGCTGGACGTTGGCTGGTTGCCGGACTGAAACACGTCGGTAGGACGAACCTCAAACAGGTAGTCGCGATCCCCGAAACTGAACAGGGTGCTCTGGTACAGCTCATCGGATACCGCAGCGGCGGCAGACTGATAGACACGTTCAGGCTCAGGCTGAGCGTTCAAGTCAGTCAAGGTGACCGCCAGGTTGTCGCGCTCGGGCGAGCCAACGTTCATCAACTCAGAGAGCGCGATCACTGCCGTCAGCATGCCTTTGAGCTCAGCCTTCTCGCCTGGCGTATCAGTGCTTGAGAACACCGGCGCCATTAGTAACACGCCTCGGGTGTCCGATGGATCCAGCGCCAGCAGCCTGATACGCGGTGTGGCGGTGATACGGCCCAGCAGCCGTGCGCGTTCCAGCGCTTGTTGGCGCACTGGTTCGGAGCGAATATCGAAGCCCAGTGGCACTGGGTACTCACTAACCGACTCAATGTACAAAACGGGAAAGTATTCCTCGCGCACCGGTGCGACTGAGAGCTTACCGCTGCCATCCAGTTCGCGGATCGCAAAGTCTGGCACCCCGTCCTGACGAACCCCGGCTTCGAACGCAGCCCGCTCGGCCTGGGTCACCCTGGGGTTCCAGCCATACGCCTGCGTACCGATCAGCAACGGCTCCACGAAGCCGACATAATCAGCACGCGTTACATCACGGGAATAGAGAAAGAAACGGCGGATGGTGCCCAGCCGGGTGACCTGACGGTCAAGGCGCTCCTGAATACGACTGAAGCGCTCGCTGGCCAGAATGTCGAAGCGCTGGTGCAACTGGTGCTGATACGCCTCGCGGTCAACCAGCGTCAGGATGACCGTCAGTGCAGCACCGACCAGAAACGTCAGCACTGCGACCAGCCACGCTGAAACCTGCTCGCTGATGAAGCCCAGTACCCTGAGCCTGAACCGTTTCGCCGTCATAGACACAACTCATGACGCCAACAGGGTATCGCGCCACGCTGGCTGTGCATTGGTTATAGCTATTCGCCAGTAATTTGCCTAGTGGAGGATGAACGAACCTGCGCAAGCAACGCACAGATTCGCTCATCAAACCCATTATCAGGCGCGGGCGGTGATTTTCCAGGCTCGGTGGATCTTGCTGTTGCGCGCAAAGTCCTGGTCGATGGTCTGCGCCGTGATCTCTTCCACCGTGTAGCGCTGGCCGAGGTTTTCATCGAGCACGAACTTGCGGAAGTTGTTAGAGAAATACAACACGCCACCTGGTGCCAGACGCGCCATTGCCAGGTCGATCAACTCCACCTGATCGCGTTGCACATCGAATACCCCTTCCATGCGCTTGGAGTTGGAGAAGGTCGGCGGATCGATGAAGATCAGGTCGTACTCGTCACGACAAGCCTGCAGCCAGGCCATGACATCGCTCTGTTCCAGACGGTTCTTGTCGGAAAAACCGTTGAGCGACAGGTTACGACGCGCCCAGTCCAGATACGTACGCGACAGGTCGACGCTGGTGGTGCTGCGCGCCCCGCCATTTGCCGCATGCACACTGGCCGTTGCCGTATAGGCGAACAGGTTGAGGAAGCGCTTGCCGGCGGCCTCACGCTGAATACGCATACGCATCGGGCGGTGATCGAGGAACAGGCCGGTGTCCAGGTAGTCGGTCAAGTTGACCAGCAACTTGACGCCCCCTTCGTTCACTTCCAGAAACTGACCTTGCGTGCTCTGGCGTTCGTACTGACGCGTGCCGCTCTGACGCTCGCGGCGCTTGATCACCACGCGGCTCTTGTCGATGCTCAGCGCCTGAGGAATCGCGGCCAGAGCATCGAACAGGCGGGCCGAGGCTTTCTCCGGGTCGATGGATTTGGGCGCAGCGTATTCCTGCACATGAACCCAGTCGTGGTACAGGTCGATGGCCATCGAATATTCAGGCATGTCGGCGTCATACACGCGGTAGCAGTCAATGCCCTCGCGGCGCACCCACTTGCCCATCAGCTTGAGGTTTTTCTGCAGGCGGTTGGCAAACATCTGCCCGCCTTCACTCAAGCGCGGCTGCTCGACCACCACCGGAGCAGGCTTGATCGGGTTGCCGTTCTTGTTGAATTTCTTCTCGACTTCAACCTCGGCTTCCACGGGCGTGTCACGCTCGATCTGACGCTGCTCCGGGGTGCGGCGCTCGCCAGTGACGAATTGATCCGGCAGCACTTTGATCAGCAGCAGCTTGCACGGCAATGCGCCGTTCCAGAACGAATACTGTTTGTGGCTGCGAATACCCATGCGCTTGCCCAGATCCGGCGCGCCGGTGAACACCGCTGCTTCCCAGTTCAGGCAGGACTGACGCAGGCGCTCGCCCAGGTTCTGGTAGAGATACAACAGGCTGGCTTCGTCACCGAGACGCTCGCCATATGGCGGGTTGCAGATAACCAGGCCCTTCTGGTTCTGGTCCGGGCGCGGCTCGAACGTCGCCACTTCGCCCTGATAGACCTTGATCCAGTCGCTCAGCCCCGCACGCTCGATGTTGTTGCGGGCAGGCTGAATCAGGCGCGGGTCGGCTTCATAGCCCCGAATCCACAGCGGTGGTTTGGCAAGACCGGCCTCGGCCCGGGCCAGCGCCTCGTCATGCAGCTTGCGCCACAAGGCTGGCACGTGGCCCAGCCAGGCAGAGAAACCCCAGCGTTCACGCTTGATGTTGGGCGCGATGTCGGCGGCGATCAGGCCTGCTTCCACCAGAAAAGTCCCCACACCGCACATCGGGTCCGCCAGCGCGCCACCCTCGGCGGCGATACGCGGCCAGCCGGCACGCACCAGAATGGCGGCAGCGAGGTTTTCCTTCAGGGGAGCAGCACCCTGCTGCAGACGATAGCCACGCTGGTGCAGGCTGTGTCCGGACAGGTCCAGGGACAGAATCGCTTCGCCACGGTCCAGGCGCAGGTGCACGCGCAGGTCGGGATTGATCTTGTCGACCGAAGGACGCTCGCCATCGGGAGTACGCAGCTTGTCGACAATCGCATCCTTGACCTTCAGCGCACCGAAGTGGGTGTTGTCGATGCCCGAACCGTGGCCGCTGAACTCAACGGCGATGGTGCCATCCGATTCAAGATGATCGTGCCATTCCACGTCAAGCACGCCGTGATACAGGTCTTCGGCGTCCTTCATCGGGAAGCGCTTGAGCACCAGCAGCACGCGGTTGGCCAGCCGGGACCACAGGCACAGCCGGTAGGCGGTTTCCATGTCGGCGGAGCCGCGAATGGCCGACGTATGTTCGCGGGTGTCCTCAAGGCCAAGTGCCGTGGCCTCCTCGGCCAGCAGCCCCTCGAGGCCTTTGGGGCAAGTGAGGAAAAGTTCGTAACGATCCGACATGTATATTCCAAGGCCTGAGCCGTCAGTGGCGGGCAACGCATTGCCCGACCAGATTTTAAACAGGCGTCTTTCTTGGAGAACGCCTGCATGGCACGTTGAATGTGCCGGTCCGCCGCATGAAGCTGTCTTGTTGCCAAGGCGATATCGGTGCGGCAGTTTTCAATCCATACCCTTCCATACATAGCTTTCATATATGAGGAAGGCTCATTCAACCCGACGAAGTGGGCAATAAAAAGTCACATTTCGACCCTTCGTCGAATAAAGGCTTAAAGCATTCAGCCATCATCTGCACCTGAGACGCGCTTTCAATCAGGGCTCAAACCCGCGCGTCAAAAGGCTCGCGTCAAAAAGCGGTGTTGAAACCCAACCTTGCTTATCGCTCGACAGACCTAAATGTGACGTCCTTATGACAAAACGATCATTCACAGCATCCAGCGCTTTGGTTAGAAATCACCTCAGGTCATCACTGCAATGGTTATGACACCAAGGCCCGCGACGCCGGCAGCGGGCACCAACGGCAGACATTTCTGCCCGACCTCACCATGAGGTCTCAGGGACATTACAGTCAACAGACGAGGGCAATACCCTATGAGAAGACTTAAGCGTGATCCGTTGGAAAGAGCATTTTTACGCGGATATCAGTACGGCGTTCATGGTAAATCCCGTGAGCTTTGCCCATTTACTCTACCGTCAGTACGCCAGGCATGGATCAATGGTTGGCGAGAAGGACGCGGCGACAACTGGGACGGTATGACCGGCACTGCGGGAATCCACAGACTCAACGAACTTCACGCGGTCGGATAAGGCGCTTCTGGAGATACAGCACCCGACCAGTCCATCACAGTTTTATTGACTGACCTTCTACATCCATACCATGCACGTCCCATCCGGGCGGCGGGCCAAAAGCCCAGGGGCTCTTCAAGAGCCCCTTTTTTTGCCTGCGATTCAGACTTGCCGACGCGGCATCGCCGCAATCGCATCCACAGACTCGCGAATCAGTGGCGGCCCCTTGTAAATGAAGCCTGAGTAGATCTGCACCAGACTGGCACCCGCAGCGATTTTCTCGGCAGCGTGACGCCCTTTGGTAATTCCACCTGCGGCAATGATCGGCATACGCCCCGCCAGCTCGCCAGCCAGGATCTTCACCGTGTGGGTGCTCTTCTCACGAACCGGTGCGCCCGACAGACCGCCCGCCTCGTCAGCGTGAGGAAGGCCTTCGACGCCTTCGCGGCTCAGGGTGGTATTGGTGGCGATGACCGCATCCATGCCGGACTCGATCAACGCAGCGGCCACCAGCACGGTTTCTTCGTCGGTCATGTCCGGGGCGATCTTGATCGCCAGTGGCACACGCTTGCCATGAAGCTGGGTGAGTGCCTGCTGACGCAGACTCAGGGCCTCCAGCAGTTGCTTGAGCGAATCGCCGAACTGTAGGCTTCGCAAGCCCGGTGTATTGGGCGAGCTGACGTTGACGGTCACATAGCTGGCATGGGCGTACACCTTATCCAGGCAGATCAGGTAGTCGTCCACTGCACGCTCGACCGGCGTGTCGGCATTCTTGCCGATATTGATGCCCAGGATGCCCTTGTATTTCGCGGCCTGGACACGACTGACCAGATTATCGACGCCCAGATTGTTGAAGCCCATCCGGTTGATGATCGCTTCGGCGTCCGGCAGGCGGAAAATCCGTGGCTTGGGGTTGCCCGGCTGCGGACGAGGCGTGACGGTGCCGATCTCGACGAAGCCAAAACCCAGTTGCGCAAAGCCGTCGATGGCCGCGCCGTTCTTGTCCAGACCGGCCGCCAGGCCGACGGGATTGGGAAATTCCAGGCCCATGACCGTGACTGGCACCTTCGCCGGTGCCTTGTTCAGCAGACCATTGAGGCCCAGCCGCCCGCCAGCACCGATCAGGTCCAGCGACAGGTCGTGGGAGGTTTCCGGGGAAAGCTTGAACAGTAACTGGCGGGCCAGGTTATACATGGGAGGGCTAAGCTCATGAGCAGCTGAATTCAGGGGCGCGATTATAGCCGTGTGAGGGCTCTGCGCGCGAGGCGTGCGACAAACTTGTTACCCTGCGCCGCTGGACGCTGGCATATGCCTTGCTTGAAACCGTTATCGGCACTCGCGCCAACGACGGCGCTGCGCCTGGACAATGGCGTCGATCCGGCTCTTGCACCTTGCAACGGCTGGACGACGCCTTTTTTATGGATGTCCTTGATGAAGCAAGCGCAATGAACGAACGCACAAGCAATGCGCTGGACTGGGTAACCGGCAGCGATGCCCCTGAAATGAACAGCCTGGACCTGGGCTTCATGGCCCTGACCGACTGCGCCTCGCTGGTGGTCGCAGCTACCCAGGGATTTGCCCAGCCTTACGGCCTGACCCTGAACCTCAAGCGCCAATCCTCGTGGGCAGGCTTGCGCGACAAACTGGTCAGCGGGCAATTGCAGGCCGCTCATAGCCTTTATGGCATGATTTACGCCGTCGAACTGGGCATTGGCGGAGGACCGAGCAAGGACATGGCCATTCTGATGGGGCTCAACCAGAACGGTCAGTGCATCAACTTGTCACGGGGTTTACAGGAGCGTGGCGTGATCACTCCTGAGGCACTGGACAAACGGGTGCACCAAAGCGGTCCGAAACTGACCTTCGCCCAGACCTTCCCCACCGGCAACCACGCCATGTGGCTGTATTACTGGCTCGCAAGCCAGGGCATTCATCCTCTGGACGACGTGAACAGCGTAGTCGTGCCACCGCCGCAAATGGTTCAGCACCTCCAGGCGGGCCGCATCGACGGCTTCTGCGTGGGCGAGCCCTGGGCTGCCAGTGCAGTCAATCAGCAACTGGGCTTCAGCATGGCCACCAGCCAGGCGATCTGGCCCGACCATCCTGGCAAGGTGCTGGGTTGCACCCGAGAATTCGTCGAACAGAACCCCAATACCGCCAGGGCGCTGGTCATGGCCGTACTGGAAGCCAGCCGCTTCATCGAACAGAGCGAGCACAATCGACGCAGCACCGCACAGCTGCTCAGCGGCGCGGACTACCTGGACACGCCACTGGACTGCATCGAGCCGCGTCTGCTCGGGCAGTACAGCGATGGCCTTGGCAATCACTGGGAAGACCACCATGCGGTGAGCTTTCATGGTCAAGGCCGGGTCAACTACCCCTGGTTGTCCGACGGCATGTGGTTCATGACCCAGTTTCGTCGGTGGGGACTGCTGCGCGAAGATCCCGATTACCTGGCCGTTGCCGGCCGCGTCCAGCAACTTGAGCTGTATGGTCAGGCCGCTGAGGTGTTGGGGATCGATGTACCGAGCGCCACCTTGCGCAGCAGCCAGTTGATCGACGGCAAGGTCTGGGACGGCAGCGATCCGGCCGCCTATGCACGCAGCTTCACGCTCAACGCATGGGCCGATACCGCCCCCGTTGCCGCCCGTCATTGAAGGAGAACGTGACCATGCTGCGTATCCTGCTGATCAATGACACGGCAAAGAAAGTCGGTCGTCTGAGAACCGCGCTGATCGAAGCCGGTTTCGAGGTGATCGATGAATCCGGTTTCGTTATCGACCTGCCGTCACGCGTCGACGCCGTGCGTCCCGACGTCATCCTCATCGACACCGAGTCGCCGGGCCGCGATGTCATGGAGCAGGTGGTGCTGGTCAGTCGCGACCAACCCCGTCCTATCGTGATGTTCACCGACGAGCACGACCCTGGCGTCATGCGCCAGGCCATCAAGTCCGGTGTCAGCGCCTACATTGTCGAAGGCATTCAGGCCCAGCGCCTGCAGCCGATCCTGGACGTAGCGATGGCCCGCTTCGAAAGCGACCAGGCGTTACGCGCACAGTTGCACGCCCGCGACCAGCAACTGGCCGAACGCAAACGGATCGAATTGGCAAAGGGACTGCTTATGAAGCTCAAGGACTGTAACGAAGAAGAGGCTTACACCCTGATGCGACGCCAGGCCATGAGCCGGCAGCAGAAGTTGATTCAGGTGGCTGAGCAGATCATCGCGATGAGCGAAATGCTGGGCTGAATGGGCGAAGCGCATTTGGTGGGAGCGCGCTTGCCAGCGATGAAGGATGACACCTTGTCTTCTGACACACCGCGTCGACTGCATCGCCGGCAAGCCGCCTCTTGTCAAATAACCTGTAACCCATTGGAGGGTTTGTGGGAGCGCCGCGCCCGGTATTTGCTGCACGGCAGCGTTACGTCAAACCCGTGGTGGGCCTTCCAACGCCGCCGTGCGTGGGTCTGCCTACTGAGTCAGCACCACGTCCTTCATCGCCGGTATGTAGCCATAGTCATACGACTCCTGAACGAATGAGCGATCCCCCTGCAAGAGGATCTTCACCGTCGGCGCTTCGGTGCCGCCGATGCGGAAGTCCTGCCCCGTGGTCGGTACGCTGTCGATGAACGAGGTCACCAGCCCGTTGGGCATCACGCAGTGCGAGTAGGTCTGAAAAGGCTGCGAAGGCGGATTCCCGAGCACCAGACCTGATGCATTCATGGGGCGGTACGGGCCAAACAACTGTTCACTGACAAACCCGTATACGCCATCGGGACCGGTTATACCGTCGGCATAGGTAAACTTGTGACTGATGGTAAACAAGTAATACTTATTATCCTGAAACACATAATGCGGGCGTTCAGTCTGATCATTAACACCGACCGCCGTCACTAACGGCGGCAGGATATCCCATTCATCGCCATTAAGATCCTTGGCAACCGCCAACCCAATACAGCCCACCTGAAATCTGGCACCGCCTATTTCTTCATGACCCGGCGGTACATGCCCCAGCTCAGTGGCGCCCACTGTATGCGAACCGCGCTCGCCTGCCACATTACCTTCAAACACCATGTACAACTTGCCATCATGGGGATCAATGAACGGACTGGGATCACGAAAGTTCCAGGTCGAGTTCTGGGCTTCGGTCTGATAATAAGTACCGTCAGCCTCGAACAGTGTTTTAACTTCCGTAAAGTCCGTCAGTATCACGCCGCTGTCGGATGTCACGACACGGCCGCGGACTTTGGCAATGGCCGCACCTGGCGTCACGCAGGTGTAATACAGATCGATTTCGCCCTTGTCGTTGAGCAGGATCGGCGTACCGGCCCATTCGCGCGTCGTCGGCGAGACACCTTCGGCCATGACCCGACCGCCGAAGATCCAGTCCTTGCCGGTACGCGAATACCAGTAGCACATGCGCGCCCGGCCGTGACGGTCTTCCCAGTCACGCTTGATGTCATAGCGGCCATTGGCCCCCAGATACTGGGGATCATTCGGGTGTCGATCAGCCGTGAGCGTCAGAATGACCGACCAGCCGTTGACTGACACCACCGTGCCGTCCAGCTGGCGCAGGGGCATGGTGTCCCAGATGAAGACGGTATCACTCATCACCGGAAAGTCGGGACTGACCAGAGGCTGAGTGGTGGTCGGATCGTTTTCGTTGACCTTGAGCGCATCCGCGCGGGTCCACACAGTAGGCTTGTAAGTGACGTTACTCATGTTGATGTCCTTTATTGGCGACGGACAAAGCCGACGCGTAGATGAAGACAAGGCAGCATGCAAACTTATTACATCGCTGAAGTGCGCTTTAACATGTCTGCTGTCACGGCAGCGACTGACACTGCGACGTGACCGAGACTGTAGAAAAAACAATGCAGCGACACGATGATGTGTCGCCCGTTGATTGCAATCAGCCACTTTATGAAAGGTGCTTATTGCACAGGGATTACCCTGTCGATAGGTGCCGTGTTCTGCACGACGAGAAGGATCGTGTCAGAGACACGCCGGAAAGTAAATTAAATATTACCCCCCTTAAGCGACACTCTAATTTTAAAAAGATACATGAACCATTATTAATATTTGATTTCGTTCAGCATTAGACCCGTCATTCCAAGGCATCAAAACACTGTCATTGTGCTTTAATTAAACGAACTTAATAGTGGCGTTTGTTAGTGGAACGAACGTTTGGTTTATATCGCACTCCACCTGAAACCCCAACATGCGCAGGCCTCACTCGACTCCAGCCGAGGCCGGTGAACCTGCACTTTTTTGCGGCGCCCCTTGCAGGCGGTGCTCGGTTCAAGGTCGCGGCCTGCAGGCCGATGACGTCCACGGCCTGCACATAATGCCGCTCTGTGAGGCTTTTGGCGCACGCTGTCGAGGAAGACCGAATCTGGCCCGCCTCTTGCTTTATCACCTGGCAGGTAGCCAACGGCGGTTGCCACCCCCTTACGACAAAGACGTCGCTCATCTCTTTCGCTCACGCGGACAGAGAGGCGACGTTTTTTGCGTTTGGCCCCAGTGATGGGGTCGGTGGAGTCGCCAGCATTCGGAACACTCCACCACAGCGTCTGGAATTTTTCCTGTCGAGGCCAAGAACCCGACTGACTCACTGGCAGATGATGAGGTGTGCACATGGATACAAGCTTCTGGAAGGCCGGTCACAGACCGACCCTGTTCGCAGCCTTTCTCTACTTCGACCTGAGCTTCATGGTCTGGTATCTGCTGGGTCCGATGGCGGTGCAGATCGCCACCGACCTGCAACTGACCACGCAACAGCGCGGCCTGATGGTTGCCACGCCGATTCTGGCCGGTGCAATCCTGCGCTTCTTCATGGGGCTGCTGGCCGACCAGCTGTCGCCCAAGACGGCCGGCATCATCGGCCAGGTGATCGTGATCGGCGCTCTGCTGGCCGCCTGGCAACTGGGCATCCACAGCTATGGGCAAGTTCTGCTGCTGGGCGTATTTCTCGGCATGGCGGGCGCATCGTTCGCCGTTGCACTGCCACTGGCCTCGCAGTGGTATCCGCCGCAGCATCAGGGCAAGGCGATGGGCATCGCCGGTGCGGGCAACTCAGGCACCGTGCTCGCGGCGCTGATCGCGCCGGTATTGGCGGCCAGCTTCGGCTGGGGCAATGTGTTCGGCCTGGCGTTGATTCCGCTGATGCTGACATTGATCGCGTTTACGCTGATGGCGCGCAACGCCCCGGAACGCAGCAAACCCAAATCCACCGCTGACTACCTCAAGGCGTTGGGCGATCGGGACAGCTGGTGGTTCATGTTTTTCTACAGCGTGACCTTCGGCGGTTTCATCGGTCTGGCCAGCGCCCTGCCCGGCTATTTCAACGACCAGTACGGCCTGAGCCCGATCACCGCCGGTTATTACACGGCGGCCTGCGTGTTCGGCGGCAGCCTGATGCGCCCGTTGGGCGGTGCGCTGGCTGACCGTTTCGGCGGCATCCGCACGCTGACCGTCATGTACGCGGTCGCCGCCATTGGCATCGCCGCAGTCGGCTTCAACCTGCCCAGTTCATGGGCTGCACTGGCACTGTTCGTCGCCGCCATGCTGGGCCTGGGTGCCGGTAACGGCGCAGTTTTCCAACTGGTCCCACAACGCTTTCGCAAGGAGATCGGTGTCATGACCGGTCTGATCGGCATGGCGGGCGGTATCGGGGGTTTCCTGCTGGCTGCAGGCCTGGGCAGCATCAAGCAGAACACGGGTGATTACCAGCTTGGGCTATGGCTGTTTGCAAGCCTGGCCGTGCTGGCCTGGTTCGGCTTGATGAACGTTAAACGCCGCTGGAGAACCACTTGGGGTTCGGCCGCCGTGACCGCTGCACGGGTCTGATGACCCATGACGCTGACACTGCGTTTTGCCGAATTCAGCGCCAGCGGTCCGCGACCGGAAAATCAGGACGCCATGCGCCTGGTAACCCCGGTTGCGTCACTGGCAGCCAGCAAAGGGTATCTCTTTGCCTTGGCCGACGGGGTCAGCCAGTGTGCCGATGGCGCGCTGGCTGCGCAGTCGACCCTGCAAGCCCTGGCACTGGACTACTACGCCACGCCGGAAACCTGGGGGGTGGCGCAGTCCCTGGATCGTCTGTTGCTCGCGCAGAACCGCTGGCTGCTGGCCAACGGTCTGCTCACTACCCTGAGTGCGCTGGTGCTACGCGGCAGACGTTTCACCCTTGCCCACGTGGGCGATTGTCGCGCCTATCGCTGGCAAAGCGGCAAGCTGAGCCGCATCAGTGAAGATCACGTCTGGGAACAGGCCGACATGCAGCACGTGCTCAAACGTGCGCTGGGGCTGGATCAGTACGTGGTCATGGACTATCTGGAAGGCGAACTGAGTGAAGGCGAACGTTTGCTGCTGGTCAGCGACGGGGTCTGGGCGACACTGGGCGATGCCAGCATTCGGTCGATCCTCACCGAACAGGACGACCTCGATTCGGCAGTCAAAACCTTGGTCAGTGCGGCCCACCTGGCAGGCGGTCAGGACAATGCCAGCGCCCTGCTGATCCAGGTCGACAGCCTGGGCGCGGACGACCTGGGCGATGCCCTTTTGCAGTTACAACAATGGCCGCTACCGCCTGCCCTCAAACCCGGCCAGCGCTTCGAAGGCTGGAGCATTGGCAACGTGGTGGCCCAGTCTCGCCAATCCATCCTGTACCGCGCTCACGATGCCCACGGGCTGCCTTGGCTGCTCAAGACATTGCCAACATCACGGCATGACGAATCGGGCGCAGGCCAGTGTCTTTTGCTGGAGGAGTGGTTTCTGCGCCGAGTTGCTGGGCGCCATTTCCCGGAAATCCACCCGCTGCCCGAGCGTCAGCACCTGTATTACGCGATGCGCGAATATGCCGGTCGCACACTCGCCCACCTCTTCACCTTGAGCGGTCCGCTGCCGTTGGCGCAGTGGCAGGATCTGGCGACGCGTCTGCTGCGGGCCACGGGCTTGCTGCACCGGCGCAACATCGTTCATCGCGACATCAAGCCTGAGAACCTGCTGCTGGGTGACGACGGCGAGTTGCGTCTGCTGGATTTCGGTGTGGCGTTCTGCCCCGGTCTGTCTGCGACCAATACGGAGGATTTGCCGGGCACGCCGAGCTACATTGCACCAGAGGCTTTCAACGGCGCCGAGCCCGACCCGCAACAGGATTTATACGCCGTTGGCGTCACCCTTTATTACCTGCTGACTGGCCAGTATCCCTATGGCGAGATCGAAGCCTTTCAGCATCGCCGTTTTGGCACGCCGATTCCAGCCAGCCGCTATCGCCCGGATTTACCGCTCTGGCTGAGCCTGAGCCTGGACAAGGCCGTGCAGGCCAACCCGGCCCAACGTTATGAAACGGCCGAGCAGTGGTTGCTGGAACTGGAACAAGCCGAACAGCGTCCGGTCGCGGCGCGCCCCCGTCCGCTGCTGGAGCGTGAACCGCTGAAGGTCTGGCGCACGCTGGCGCTGGTGTCACTGCTGATCAATCTGGTGGGGCTGGTCTGGCTGATGAGCCGTCATTGACGTTTCGCCGTTGCGCGCAGCGAGTCGGTCGCTCGGCTCACTGAATCTGCAATACGCACTGGCTCAAGGGCGCCACGCCTAAGCAGAGCATGATCGAGACGGCCGCCCCGCTTCTGTGCGACATGCCTCAAGGCAGTGCAGGCACGCCCCTGGTTTCCAGCATCGAACCCCGCATTCACGGCTTGAGCCAAGTTGGCACAACCACTGCATGATCCCTCTCAGCAGTTTCATAACGCGCCGCCCTCAACGATGAAGGCAGCGCTTCCCGAGAGAACGGGACCGGACAAAGGCGTCCCTGTCAGGCAACTGACGGGACGCCTTTTTTGTTTGCGCGCAATTTGTCGAGCGCACCCTGATGGTGACTCGGAGGCACGATGAAAAAACTCAAACTGGTGATGATTGGCAACGGCATGGCCGGGGTGCGCACACTTGAAGAGTTGCTCACATTGAGCGAAGACCTTTACGACATCACCGTGTTCGGCGCCGAGCCACACCCCAACTACAACCGGATTCTGCTGTCGCCAGTGCTGGCGGGCGAACAGACGTTCGAAGAGATCGTCCTCAACGACCTTGCCTGGTACGAAAACAATGGTATCCAGTTGCTGCTCAATCGGCGCGTGGTCAAGATCGATCGCATCAAGCGTCTGGTGCTTGCCGACGATGGCACCGAAGCCCATTACGACCGCCTGCTGATCGCCACCGGTTCGAGCCCCTTCATTCTGCCGATCCCCGGCAATACGCTGAATGGGGTGATCGGCTATCGCGACATCGGCCACACCCGGGAAATGATCGACACTGCGGCCACACACAAACGCGCAGTGGTCATCGGTGGCGGGCTGTTGGGTCTGGAGGCGGCCAATGGTCTGAGCATGCGCGGCATGCAAGTCACCGTCGTGCATAACGGGCAAACCCTGTTGGAGCGCCAACTGGACAAAACCAGCGGTCTGATGCTCCAGGCCGCGCTCGAACAACGCGGCTTGAGTTTTCGCCTCAACGAGCAGACCGAAGCCTTGCTGGGCGACGACCTAGGTCGCGTGCAAGCGGTGCGTTTCAAGAACGGCGACGTCATCGCTGCCGATCTGGTGGTGATGGCGGCTGGCATTCGCCCCAACACCGAACTGGCCGAACAGGCCGGCCTGCCCTGCAGCCGGGGCATTCTGGTCAATGACACGCTGCAAACTTATGACCCACGCATTTATGCCATCGGCGAATGCGTGAGCCATCGAGGCATCGCCTACGGCCTGGTCGCCCCGCTGTTCGAACAGGCCAGGGTCTGCGCCAACCATCTCGCGCAGCTGGGTTTTGCCCGTTATCCGGGCTCGGTGACATCGACCAAACTCAAGGTTACCGGCATCGATCTGTTCTCTGCTGGCGATTTTCTGGGCGGCGAAGGTACGGAAAGCATCACGCTGTCAGACCCTATTAGTGGGGTGTACAAGAAACTGGTGATCAAAAACGACGTACTGGTGGGCGCCTGTCTGTATGGCGACACCGCCGATGGCAACTGGTACTTGAAGCAGATTCGTGACGGCCAAGGTATCGATGCCATTCGTAATCACCTGATGTTCGGCGAACCCGCGCCAATCGAGGCGGCCTGCGCATGACCAGCCTGGCCCTCCCTCCCACTCAAGTCACCGCCTCCACCTGCTGTTATTGCGGCGTGGGCTGTGGCGTACTGATCGAACATGACGGGCAGAACATCCTGGGCGTCAGCGGTGATCCGCACCACCCGGCCAATTTCGGCAAATTGTGCAGCAAGGGTTCGAGCCTGCACCTGACCGGCGACCTCGACGCGCGCGCGCTGTACCCGGAGTTGCGCCTGAGCAAAGGCCTGGCCCGCAGCGTCACCGATTGGGACACCGCACTGGAACACGCTGCCAATGTATTCGCCGACAGCATCCGTGAACACGGCCCCGACAGCGTGGCGTTCTACATTTCAGGCCAGTTGCTGACAGAGGATTACTACGCGTTCAACAAGCTGGCCCGCGCCCTGATCGGCACCAACAACATCGACAGCAATTCGCGGTTGTGCATGTCGTCGGCCGTTGCAGGCTACAAACGCAGCCTTGGGGCCGACGCACCGCCCTGCAGCTATGAAGACATCGAACTGAGCGACTGCGTGATGATTGTCGGCAGCAACATGGCCTACGCCCATCCGATTCTGTTCCGTCGCCTGGAAGACGCCAAAAGCCGTCGGCCCCAGATGAAGCTCATCGTCATAGACCCTCGGCGCACCGATACCTGCGAGCTGGCCGATCTGCATCTGGCGATTCAGCCGGGCACCGACGTGGCCCTGTTTCACGGCATCCTGCACGTTCTGATGAATCAGGGCCTTGTGGACACGGCCTTCATCGCAGCCCATACACAGGGTTACGAGGCGCTTGAAACGCTGGTGCGTGATTACCCGCCAGAAACCGCCGCGCAGCTGTGCGGCATTGGCGTCGAGGAACTGTTGACCTGTGCCCGGTGGATTGGCGCATCGCCAGGTTTTCTGTCGCTGTGGTGCATGGGGCTGAACCAGTCCACCTCAGGCAGCGCCAAGAACAGCGCCCTGATCAATATTCACCTTGCCACCGGCCAGATCGGTCGAGCCGGTGCCGGGCCTTTTTCGCTGACAGGTCAGCCCAATGCAATGGGTGGCCGCGAAACCGGCAGCCTGTCCAATTTGCTCCCCGGTCATCGCGAAGCCGCCAACCCCGAGCATCGCGCCGAAGTGGCGCAATACTGGGGCGTCGATCAGTTACCCGCGAACCCCGGCCTGTCTGCCATCGAGTTGTTCGAGCAGTTGCAGAGCGGCACGATCAAGGCGCTGTGGATTGCCTGCACCAACCCCGCGCAGTCATTACCCGATCAGAACAGAGTCCGGGCGGCTCTTAAAACCTGTCCATTCGTGGTGTTGCAGGAGGCTTTCAAGACCACGGAAACGGCGCGCTTTGCCGACCTGCTGCTGCCCGCCGCCAGTTGGGGTGAAAAGGAAGGCACTGTCACCAACTCGGAACGACGCCTTTCAAACGTGCGCAAGGCCGTTCAAGCACCTGGCCAGGCACGTCCGGACTGGGCGATCACCGTAGACTTCGCGCAACGGCTGCAACAGCGTTTGCAACCCGAAGCCCCAGCGTTGTTCGATTTCAACACGCCCGCAGCGCTGTTCGATGAATTCAAAGGCCTGACGACAGGACGCGATCTGGACATGTCCGGCATCGATCGTGCGTTGATCGACCGTCAGGGCCCGCAGCAGTGGCCATTCCCCCAAGGCGCACGCGGGGGTACGACTCGCCTGTACACCGACGGCATTTTTCCCACCGCGTCGGGACGCGCGCAGTTTCTGAGTGAGCCCTACAGCGCCGCCAAGGAGCTGCGTGATGCCGAGTTTCCCCTGACACTGAACACCGGTCGCCTGCGAGACCAGTGGCATGGCATGAGCCGCACCGGCACTGCCGCACGCCTGTTTGGCCATGTCAGCGAAGCGGTGTTGGGTCTGCATCCTCAGGATCTGCAATTGCATGGTGTGCAGGCGGGCGATGTGATCAAGCTGATCAGCCGTCGCGGCGAACTGTATCTGCCAGTGAGCAGCGATGAAAGCGTGTGCCCCGGTCAGGCCTTTCTGCCCATGCACTGGGGCGACCGCTTTCTCAAGGGCGGCGTAAACGTGCTGACGCAACCGGCGCTCGACCCGATTTCCAAACAACCGGAACTCAAGCATTCCGGCGTCAGGATTGAAAAAGCCAACTTGTCTTGGCAGTTCTTCGCACTGGTCGAGGGCAATGTGCAACAACAATGGGAACGCCTGCGGCTCGCGTGCGAGACCTTCACCTTCCTGAGCCTTGGCCTGGTTGGTCGTGAGCGCCCGGCACTGGTGGTTCGTGCCGCTCATGCTGGCGCTCCGCCCCAAAGCCTTCTGAATGAAATCGATACGCTGCTGGGCGTGGGTGAAGGGCCAGTCATGGCTTACGACGACCCCAAACGCGCCATCGGCAAGCGGGTACGCATCGATAACGGCCGCATCACCGCCATTCGTCTTGCGGGTGAAACGGCGGCCCAGCACTGGCTCCAGGCGCTCTGGCTTGAAGAACGCGTAGAACCACCACTGCGCCGCTGGCTCCTTGCGCCATTGAGTCAAGAGCCGGGCAGAGACGGATCCGGAACGCGCGACACAATCCTGTGCAACTGCATGAACGTCAGCCAGAGCGCTGTGATGAAAGGCATCGACAGCGGACTGGACCTTAACCAACTCAAAAAACGATTGGGCTGCGGTACACAGTGCGGTTCTTGCGTCCCTGAAATAAAAAGACTGATCAACACCGTAATGGTCACTGAATGAGGAACACAGCATGAGCTCAAAAGTGTGGCTGGTGGGCGCAGGCCCGGGTGATCCCGAATTGCTGACCCTCAAGGCCGTGCGAGCCTTGCGTGACGCCGATGTGGTGCTGATCGACGATCTGGTCAACACCGCCGTGCTTGAGCACTGCCCTGCAGCCCGGATTATTCCGGTTGGCAAACGAGGCGGTTGCCGCTCCACGCCACAGGCCTTCATCCATCGCTTGATGCTGCGCTACGTCCGTCAGGGCAAATGCGTAGTACGCCTCAAGGGTGGCGATCCGTGCATCTTCGGCCGTGGCGGCGAAGAAGCCGAGTGGTTGCAAGCGCGTGGCGTCGACGTTGAGCTGGTCAATGGCATCACCGCGGGCCTGGCGGGTGCCACCCAATGTGGCATTTCGCTGACCTTACGTGGCATCAGCCGTGGCGTAACGCTGGTCACCGCCCACACGCAGGACGACAGCAGCCTCAACTGGCAGGCGTTGGCGCAAAGTGGAACCACGTTGGTGGTGTACATGGGCGTGGCAAAGCTGCCGGACATCCGCGAAAACCTGTTGGCAGGCGGGATGCGTGAAGACATGCCGGTGGCGATGATCGAGAACGCATCACTGCCCTGGCAACGTGAATGCCGCAGCACCTTGGCGACGATGCAGCGTGACGCAACGGCATTTGAACTTAAGAGCCCGGCGATTCTGGTCATAGGCGCAGTGGCTGCGGGCAGCGAAAACGTCACGGCACAAGACGTACTGGACAATCTGCACCGACAAGTCGGCTGAATTCAAGGTTTATTGCCTACCTGTCAGCAAGCGCTACCACCCTCAAATCGCAGACAAAGAAAAGCCCGGCATAAGCCGGGCTTTTCAGTACAAGCGGCTAATTACTTAGCTTGAGCTTCTACTTCTGCTTCTACGCGACGGTTAACTGCACGGCCAGACTCAGTTGCGTTGTCAGCAACTGGACGGGATTCGCCGTAACCAACCGAGTTTACGCGGCTAGCACCAACGCCATACTGGTTGACCAGAACTTGCTTAACGGCGTTTGCACGACGCTCGGACAGTTTCTGGTTGTAAGCGTCAGGACCGACGGAGTCAGTGTGACCTTCAACAGTGGTGGAGGTTTGTGGGTACTGCTGCATGAAGTCAGCCAGGTTCTTGATGTCGCCGTAGCTGCTAGGCTTGACTACGGATTTGTCGAAATCGAACTTGACGTCCAGCTCAACGCGAACGACTTCAGCAACGGCTGGGCAGCCATCAGCGTCAACAGTCACGTTTGCAGGGGTGTCTGGGCACTTGTCAACGTTGTCGCACACGCCATCGTTGTCGCTGTCGGAGCACACTTCAGCTACTGGAGCTGGTGCTGCTTCAACTTTCTTGCTGCCGCCACCGAAGTTAACGCCGATACCGACGCTTGGCGCCCACTCGGTGTTGCCTTGGTCGATGTTGTACTGAGCTTCAACGCCTGCACGGGCATAGAAGTTGTCAGTGAAGTACAGCTTGGCGCCGCCGCCGATGTTGGCGAAGGTGGAACCGTCACGGCCGTTGCGAGCGTCCTGGCCAATGCTCTGGTCAGAGAAACCGGCAGACAGGTATGGACGCAGCATGTCGCCCGGGTTGTTGAAGTGGTACAGAGCGTCCAGAGCAGTGTTGGCGCCCTTGATGTTCTTGCCGCTGTCGCTACGAACGTTGTGAACTTCGTCGTAGCCCAGACGCAATTCAACGTCGTCAGTCAGGAAGTAACCAACGGAACCGCCGAACAGGTTGCCGTCGTTTTTGAAGTTACGATCGCTATCGTAATATTCTTTTTTGGCAAAGCCTTCGATTTCGACTGCGCCTTGGCCTTGAGCCAGCGCGCCGAAAGAAGTGGCGGCAACGATAGTACCGATTGCCAAGCCCAAGGTGTTTTTCAGTTTCATCCGTTAAATCCCCATCTGGTGATTGTAAAGCAGTCCCACGTAACTGGGGACAACTCGTCGGCAAGTCTACCAGACCTTGCCAGTTCGTTAGAGATATTTGCTGGCCGTTAAGTTTCGGCGATACCTGCAAATTTCTCACGTAGTTTATCAAGCGCCCGCTTGTAGCGCATTTTCGTTGCGCTCAAGCCCATGTGCATAATGTCTGCGATCTCCTGGAACTCTAATTCTGCGACAAATCGCAGCACCAGAATCTCCCGATCGATCGGGTTCACATACACAAGCCAGCGATCGAGACCGCCCCGCTCTTCAGGTTTTGGCGCCTTTTCTTCCGACGCTTCCTCAAGCGGATCCAGACTCAAAGCGTCCATCAAGCGACGCTTACGCCGTTCCTTTCTGTATTGAGTGATGCACTCGTTGTACGTGATGCTGTACAGCCAGGTCTTGAATTTCGATTTACCCTCGAAATTCTTCAAGCCATACAACACCTTAAGCATCACCTCCTGACAGACATCGTCCGCGTCGCGATCGTTCCCCAAATAACGTGCACAGACGTTAAAAAGTGTTCGTTGATAGCGACGCATCAATTCTTCGTACGCCCGAGTCACATTGAACAGCTCAACGTGAGCGCGTGCGACCAGCTCCTCATCAGAGAGATCGCGGGGGTCGTAGCGCGTTGAAAGCGGTTGGGGTTTATTCAAAACGAATCGTGCCGACAGTCAGGTCAATGTCCGCCACGGCCTGTTCCGGCAACTGGGCGGCATAGATTAGCAGGTTAGCCGCTTAACGGCTGCTTACTCTCTGATCGAGAAGGATGCGGTTCGAAAAAGACACCAGCTCCCCCTCATCTGTCAGCAGGGTCGTTTTGACCGTACCGATTTCTTCTATTTGCCCCTCGGTGTCGCCTATCTGCACCTGCTGGCCCACCTGATAAAGCTCACGCACATAAATCCCGGCGATGATCTGGCCCGCTATTTCGCGGCTTCCCAGTCCCAATGCCAAGGCAACTGCCAGACCAACGGTCAGCAATGCAATGACAATGACATGGTTCAGCAGGTCGGTTTTGACCTCAAGCTGGCTGATTGCGACCGAAATGCTGATGATAATGACCAGCCCCTGAGCGATTCGCCCAAGGCCTGCCGAATAATCGATGCCGACACCCTCGGCCGCACCGCGCACCAGGCCATTGACCAACTGCGCCAGCAATACACCGACCAGCAGCACAAGCGCTGCGCCGAACACCTTCGGCAGATACAAGGCCAGCATGTCCAGGGTAGCCGACACACGCTGCAAACCCAGTGATTCGGCGGCAGACACCAGGAAGATCAACAGCACGAACCAGTAAACAATTCTGCCTATCAATGTGGAGATCGGCACCTTGACGCCGGCTCGCCCCATGATTTTGGTCAAACCCGTACCACCCACCAGGCGATCAAGACCCAGCTTGGCGAGCAGTTTGGATAACAAGGCGTCCAGCAGCTTGGCGACTGCGAAACCCAGCACAACAACAACCAGCGCGCCAAACAGGTTAGGGATGAAGTTGGCGACTTTGGTCCACAATGCAGTCATTGCAGCAAGAAGGCTCTGCGTCCAGAGGTTCAATTCCATGCTCAATCAGCCTTATCGGTAAAACGGGCACCCGCTCGGGTGCGACGGGAAACGGGAGCGACATGGGCAGAGCCGTTGTTGAGCGCGATCATCATCGCCTCGGACCAACGTCCCAACAGCCCGAACAACACACCGGCACCGACCTGGCGGTTGGCGGTTTTGAGGACGCGCCCCAGACATGCATCGTCGTCCCGGCTGGAGGATGACGACTTAAGCATATCTCGTAAAGATTCTTCGAACGGATCGTGCATCAGGCACCTCACGCAATGTAAGTCAAAGACGTGACGCTTTCGAAGCGAGTCACACAGGCTTCATGAAAAAACATATAAGTGCCAGGCCTTAGACCCAACGCAACCGTCTGAACAGCCACCACTGCCCGACGGCAACGGCCACGATCAGCCCGCACGCCACCAGAAAACCATAGGGATTTGCGGCCCCGGGAATGCCGCCGACGTTGATGCCCAGCAGGCCGGTCAGAAAGCTCATCGGCAGGAAGATACCGGTGATAATACCGAAGCGGTACATGGTGCGGTTCATGTGCTCGCGCAAACGCCGGTCTTCGGACTCCAGCAGCAGCCCGACTCGCTCTCGGGTCAGTTCAAGCTCTTCCAGGTAGCGGGTCAGGCTGTTGTTCAACTCGTTCCAGTAATCGGCGTCTTCGTCGTCGAACCAGGTCAGCTTGATCCGCGAAAGCTGCCCATAGATATCGCGTTGCGGCCCCAGAAAACGCCTCAACCCGGCGGCACGGCGACGGATGTGCAGCAACCTGCCATGCTCGGGACTGTACCGTTCGTCGGCGTCGGTCTTTTCTTCCTCTTCGTCGACCGATTCGGTCAACTCGCCGACCAAGTCCTGAACCTTGTCGGTCAAGTATTGCGCAAGATAAAGAATCAGTTCCGAGGCGGTTTTCGGGCCTTTGGACTGGCCCAGCAATTCGATCAGCTCTTCGGTGGCGCGCAATGGCCGCAGGCGCAGCGAAATCACACGCTGGGCCGCCGCGAAGATGCGCACCGACACCATGTCTTCCGGCTCCGCGCCAGGATTGAGGTTCACGCCGCGCAGAAACAGCAGCAATTCCTGCTCCGGCAACGCCAGAAGACGCGGCCGGGTGTTTTCTTCCAGCAACAGGTCGCAGGCGAACTCGCTCAGGCCGCTGGCGTTACGCAGCCACGTGTGCGTTTGCGGGTGACTGCGATCCCAGTGCAGCCACAGGCTCTCATGAGGCTGCAACTGGAGGTCCTCAAGCTCGGTTCGAGCGATGAAACGCGCTCCGCCTTTACCATCCAATACGAGGGCATGAACCAGCCCCCACTGCGCGTTTGCTTCATCGAACATTGAGACTTCGCTTATTCCGGCATCGTGAGGGGAGAAGGAGAAATGATCACACCGTTGTTGTCGGCGTACAGGTAATCGCCAGGCTTGAAGGTCACGCCGCCGAACGTTAGCGGGACATTCAGCTCACCGATGCCGCGCTTCTCGCTCTTCCTGGGATGGCTGGCCAGCGCCTGCACCCCCAGATCGGTCTGGGCCAGCATGTCGACATCGCGCACGCAGCCGTAAATCAGCAGGCCTTCCCAGCCATTCTTAGAGGCCTTGTCAGCCACCATGTCGCCCAGCAAGGCGCAACGCAGCGAACCGCCGCCGTCGACCACCAGCACCTTGCCTTTACCGTCCAGTTCGATCTGCTCCTTGACCAGTGAGTTGTCTTCGAAGCATTTGAGGGTCACGACCTGGCCACCAAACGAGTCGCGTCCACCAAAATTGCTGAACATCGGTTCGACAACCTGTACCAGTTCCGGATAAGCGTCACACAGATCGGGGGTGAGGTAGTGCATGAGATCAACTCCTGTTATCGAGGCATGGGCTCAAAAAGGCTACAGACTCAGCTTAGTGCGCAGCGCAGTCTCTTTATAGCGACTTTAACCGCTAACTGCCTACCGCCGTCTGAAACGCTGCTGCCCGTTCAGGTGCAGACCGCTCGCGCAGCCAATCGATCACTCGCGGCCACACCTGTTGCTGGGCCCCTTTGCTGACCAGCATTTGCACATGGCCGAAATCTTCGTTGAATCCATGCTCGCGGCCCAGGCAGAGAAACTGCCGGGTCTCGCTGCCCACTTGGTCGAACAGCATCCGGCAGGCCCAGGCCGGATCCTGATGATCACCCACCGCCGCCACGGCCAGAAGCGGGACCTGCACCTCTCTCAAGCCGGCCCACCAATCGCTGTGACGATCACCGAAACGCCCGAACAGGCCGTGCCAGCGCATGCTTTCCAGCATCACGCCCATCGGCTCGTCCTCAGGACCGCGTTTGAAGCGTGGCCCGGAAACGTGCTCGAAACGCCTGAGCAGCAGGCGACCGGACCATTGCAGGGGCGGAATCTTCAGCGGCCAATAGGTGCGACTGACCTGACTGCCGAACATCGCAACCGACGCCGCGCTCTCTACCCCCAGATATTGACCGCCCAACGCAGCAGCCAGTGTCGTGCCACCCAGGGAATGGCCGATCCAGTGAGGTAATTGGCCGCTTTGCTCCTGAACGAACGCTCCGATCACGGGCAGGTCATAGCGGGCGTAATCGGCCACGCAATTGGCGCGATAATTCTGATTGCGCGCCGACAGCCCGTGCCCGCGCATCTCTGGGATCCAGACGTCATAACCGGCACGCGCCAGAAACGGCCCCAGCCCGATCCCCTTGGGCGAATACCAGAACCTGCGATTGGAAAAACTGCCGTGCAGCAGAATGACCGGCACGCCTCGCCCGTGAGTCTGGTCGACCAGACCCAGGCGGGTAACGGCCAGTTCGACGCTCGGGTCAGGACTGTTGGCAGGCTTGAGGCGGTAGACGTCTTCGACCAGATCACCACGACGCTCGGCACTGATCAAGGCAACGGGAAATAGTTGACTGCTGCTTTGCATATTGCTCTTTTCGGAAATTCAAAGGCATCGGGTCGCCTCTGACAGACTGTATGAAAATGCTTAGATAGCGCCTTGCCGCGACGCATAAAAAAGGCGGTTTCCGAAAAAACCGCCTTTTCTGGATGAAACCCTGAACCACAAGACGGCCCAGGGTTTAAGGACGTCACATCAGACCGGTGCTTGTGCTTCGGCCAGGAAGAACCAGGTTTCCAGAACCGAATCCGGGTTGAGCGAAACACTCTCGATACCCTGATCCATCAACCAGCGCGCCAGATCGGGGTGATCGGAAGGCCCCTGACCGCAAATGCCGATGTATTTGCCCGCCTTGTTGCACGCCTGGATCGCATTGGAGAGCAGCTTCTTGACCGCAGGGTTACGCTCGTCGAACAGGTGCGCGATCACGCCGGAATCACGGTCCAGGCCCAGCGTGAGCTGAGTCAGGTCGTTGGAGCCGATGGAGAAGCCGTCGAAGTACTCGAGGAACTCTTCAGCCAGGATCGCATTGGACGGCAGCTCGCACATCATGATGATGCGCAGACCGTTTTCGCCTCGCTTCAGCCCATTGGCCGCCAGCAGATCGATGACCTGACTCGCCTCGCCCAAGGTGCGCACGAACGGCACCATGATTTCGACGTTGGTCAGGCCCATGTCTTCGCGCACGCGTTTGAGGGCACGGCATTCCAGCTCGAAGCAATCGCGGAAGTTCTCACTGATGTAGCGTGAAGCACCCCGGAAGCCCAGCATCGGGTTCTCTTCTTCCGGCTCGTACAGTTTGCCGCCGATCAGGTTGGCGTACTCGTTGGACTTGAAGTCCGACAGCCGCACGATGACTTTCTTCGGCGTAAACGCAGCGGCCAGGGTGCTGATGCCTTCAACCAGTTTCTCGACATAGAAGCCAACCGGATCGTCGTAACCGGCGATGCGCTTGTCGACACTGTCCTTGATTTCCGGCGGCAGCAGCGAGTAGTTGAGCAGCGCCTTGGGATGCACGCCGATCATGCGGTTGATGATGAACTCCAGACGCGCCAGGCCGACACCGGCGTTGGGCAACTGGGCGAAATCGAACGCGCGGTCGGGGTTGCCGACGTTCATCATGATCTTGAACGGCAGCTCAGGCATCGCATCGACCGAGTTGGTCTTGATGTCGAAACCCAGTTCGCCTTCGAAGATGTAACCGGTGTCGCCTTCGGCGCAGGACACAGTGACGCCCTGCCCGTCCTGCAACAACTGGGTGGCGTTGCCGCAACCGACCACGGCCGGGATGCCGAGCTCACGGGCAATGATCGCTGCGTGACAGGTACGACCACCACGGTTGGTGACGATGGCGCTTGCACGCTTCATGACCGGTTCCCAGTCCGGGTCGGTCATGTCGGAAACCAGTACGTCGCCTGCCTGGACCTTGTCCATCTCGGACACGTCCTTGATAATCCGCACCTTGCCCGCGCCGATGCGCTGGCCAATCGCACGGCCCTCAACCAGCACCTTGCCGGTTTCCTTGAGCAGGTAGCGCTCCATGACGTTGGCCGAAGCGCGACTCTTCACGGTCTCAGGGCGCGCCTGAACGATGTAGAGCTTGCCGTCGTCACCGTCCTTGGCCCACTCGATGTCCATCGGGCACTTGTAGTGCTTCTCGATGATCATTGCCTGCTTGGCCAATTCGGACACTTCGGCATCGGTCAGGCAGAAACGCGCACGATCGGCGGGCTCGACATCGATGACCTTGACCGAACGACCGGCCTTGGCTTCTTCGCCGTAAATCATCTTGATGGCCTTGCTGCCCAGGTTGCGACGCAGGATCGCAGGGCGGCCAGCGGCCAGGGTGTCTTTGTGTACGTAGAACTCGTCCGGGTTGACCGCGCCCTGCACCACCGTTTCACCCAGGCCATAGGCACCCGTGATGAACACAACATCGCGGAAGCCGGATTCGGTGTCGAGGGTGAACATCACGCCTGCCGTGCCGGTTTCAGAGCGCACCATGCGCTGCACGCCAGCAGAAAGCGCCACCAGCTTGTGGTCAAACCCTTGATGCACGCGGTAGGAAATGGCGCGGTCGTTGAACAGGGAGGCGAACACTTCCTTGGCGGCGCGAATGACGTTCTCGACCCCGCGGATGTTCAGGAAGGTTTCCTGCTGGCCGGCAAAGGAGGCGTCCGGCAGGTCTTCGGCGGTGGCGGAGGAACGCACGGCAACGGCCAGATTCGGGTTGCCTGCCGACAAAGCGGCAAAGGCGGTACGAATCTCGGCGTTGAGCTTCTCGGGAAACTCGGCCTCCATGATCCACTGACGAATCTGCGCGCCGGTCTTGGCCAGCGCGTTGACGTCGTCGACATCAAGAGCATCCAGAGCTGCGTGGATCTGATCGTTCAGACCGCTGAGCTCAAGGAAATCACGGTAGGCCTGGGCCGTAGTCGCGAAACCGCCGGGCACTGAAACACCAGCGCCTGCAAGGTTGCTGATCATTTCGCCGAGGGATGCGTTCTTGCCTCCCACGTGCTCCACATCATGGACGCCGAGCTTATCGAGGGAAACTACGTACTCTACCAAGGTGATCTCTCCACTAACTGTGTTTATTGTTGGGAAAAGCTCATTCACCGCAGGCACGGGCAACGTGACCGCAGCGTTTCGGAACAGGCGCGAACCTGAGCCTTGAAAATAGGCGAGAATGCCGCCCCTCAGGGCCCGCAAGCGCGCCTATGATATCCAGCAATCGTCAACTGCTTATGGCCAGAGGCGCACATGAAACGATCCGCTTTCTTTATTTCCGACGGTACCGGCATTACAGCCGAAACCCTGGGGCAGAGCCTGTTAGCGCAATTTGAAAACATCACGTTCAACAAGTTCACCAGGCCCTATATCGACAGCGTCGAGAAAGCGCGAGCGATGGTACAACAAATCAACAACGCCGCCGACAAGGACGATGTGCGGCCGATTATCTTCGATACCATCGTCAATCAGGATATTCGGGAAATCCTGGCAACGTCCAACGGCTTCATGATCGATATTTTCTCGACCTTCCTGGCGCCGCTGGAACAGGAGCTTAGTTCACACTCCTCCTATTCGGTGGGCAAATCGCACTCCATCGGTCACAACTCAAACTACATGGAGCGCATCGAAGCGGTCAATTTCGCACTGGACAACGATGACGGGGCTCGCACGCATTATTACGACAAGGCCGACATCATTCTGGTGGGCGTTTCGCGCTGCGGAAAGACCCCGACCTGCCTGTACATGGCCATGCAATTCGGTATCCGTGCGGCCAACTATCCGCTGACCGAGGACGACATGGAGCGCCTGCAACTGCCCGCCGCGCTCAAGCAGCATCGTGAGAAGCTGTTCGGCCTGACCATCGACCCCGACCGCCTGACTGCCATCCGCCACGAGCGCAAGCCCAACAGCCGCTACTCAAGCTTTGCCCAGTGCGAATTCGAAGTGCGGGAAGTGGAGAGCCTGTTCCGTCGTGAAAACATCCCGCATATCAACTCGACCCATTTCTCGGTGGAAGAGATTTCCGCCAAGGTGCTGGTCGAGAAAGGGGTTGAGCGGCGGTTCAAGTAGCCTGGCTATCGGACCTGCGCGGTCTGCTAAGGACCTCCCTGCGACCTAGCAGCTATTACAGTAGCCAGCCCGTGTGCGCCGCCTGAAGATGATCCCGACATCCCTTGACGCCGCCGTGGCGCGAGGACAGATCAACACGGGTGGCAACACGACTCGCCGGATGCGATGCAGAAGGTCACCAGGGACGGTGAACAATGAACCTAACAGCCTGGCTACCAGCGGCCTTCGCACTGGCGCTGTTGAACCCTACCCTCGGGCAGCACTTTACGACAGTACAAGCATCGGATAGCCCCGACGCAATGACTGGTTTACCTCGGGCTGTCGAGCACGCTGGCACTTATGAGGATCCCAAGAGCCTGGAAGAGCCCAGCGACAAGATCGGGACCGTCTATGCCATCAATGATTCAGAAGGCGTGCGACGCCTTTACTCGTCAAAATTCGTCGGCTACCCGGCCGACAAAAGTGCCCCCCCGTCGTTACCGGATGGCTATCAGGATGTTTTACCCACTGTACCGCCTCAGATCATTACTAACGAAGACTGGCTCTACCGAGGCACCCACGCAGGCACGTATGCCGACCCGCAAATCCCGTGCGGTGCTACTTACGCCGGCGCCATTCATCGGATCGAACTGCGCTCGGCTCAGTCCAACGAAAAAACGTATGCTTTTTTCAAGGAGTCAAACTCCACCGGCGACGACTTCGATGCAGTGTCATGCTGGGCACCCATGCCCACAACAGCCGCCAGTGATAACGGCTGGACGTATCTGGAAAGCACGTCTCACCTCGGTACCCTCAGCGATCCCAAAGGCGACGAAACCGTTGCAGACTTCACATGGAAAGGCGCACGCCATGTGTTCCGGATGGATCATGAAATAGATGCCTTTTACGCCTCAAAGCAGGAAGGTACCGTATCGAGCGCCTGGACCCGGCCTGATCCCACACGTAGAGACGACACCGAGCACTGGGCATTCGTTGGCAATCGAATGAAGGCGACGTACCAGCACCCCGCACAAGGACTGGGATCGGGCGGCCTGACCTGGATAGGCGCCGTCTACAGTTTTCCCATCGGTGGCAAGCCGACTTATTTTGTGTCACGGTTTGAAGGTTCGGAGGCGACTGTCAATCCAGCAGTACCAGAGACCGCTGCGAGCAATGAGTTTTTCAGCTACGTGGGGGCCATCGATGAAACGCTCGGCACGCTGGCCAACCCCAAAGGCCTGAATGACCCTACGTGGCCAGGACAAATCCATGCGTTCGAACTGCCTGAGCGCAAGGTGTATTACGAAGCGCACTTCGAGGGGCTTCCATCGGACCGCTATCCTTCGGTGGGAGACGTACAAGCCGATCCGGTGAATTGGGCGTACAAAGGCGAGAGCAGGCATGTGGGCACCTACGAGGACCCAAAAACGCTCGAAGACCTGACCTGGCCGGGGGCTGTCCACAAACGGGACGGGTATTTTGACGGATCAAGCACTGTGTCTCTTTACTACGAGTCGACATTCTCAGGCACGCCCGCAGTATTGGGCATCGACTACCCTCAGGGCGGCCTGCACAGTGACAAACACTGGATATTCCGAGGTGGCGCACCCGGTGCCGGCACATTCCAGTCACCCAAGGATGAAATCGAGGTTACCTGGAAAGGAGCCATTCATGCGTCCCGCGCAACAGCTGATGAGCCAAGACATTTTTTTATTTCCCAGGTCGAGGGGAATGCCCCCGCCGGCAGCAGACCTTTTCCTGCGAGGGCTCAGAACAGCGATGCCTGGACATACATTGGTACGGATGACCATGCAGGAACCTTTGTAGATCCCAAGACAGAGCACGATTTCACGTGGCCTGGCGCGATTCACTTAGTCGACGAAAAGGCACGTTTGAGGTATTTCTCATCCACCTTCTACGGCACGCCACCGCTGGATCAGGGCTGGGAATATCCGAAGGAAAAGTTCAGTAACAAGTCCTGGACGTACCTTGTTACCTCCAGACACCGCGGGACATATGCGGACCCCAAAACCTGGGAAGACATGACTTGGCCGGGCGCCATTCATGATCAGTATGATGATGCCGGGCACCTGTATTTCATCGCACGCGATCACGGAGTGCCTTCGAAAGAGAGCTGGACCTACCCGACAGACGCGGTCGACAACGAACACTGGTTTTTTGCAAGAAGAGAGAAATCCAAAGGTACATTCGACGACCCCAAAAACATAGACGATGTGACCCATGTCGGCGCCATCCATAAAATATCTCGAAGCCACACAGACACCTGGGACTTTTACGCATCACGCATGCACGGTCTGCCAGAAGAAACAGGCGCTCGCCTGCCTCAGGGGCATAGCGACAATGATTTTTTTACTTACATAGGAGAAAGCAAGCACGACGGCACCTATACCGATCCGAAGACGTGGGATGAGCTCACTTGGGAAGGGCTTATCCATCGCTATGAGTATGCCGGCAAGGTTCTTTATTTTGCGGCAAAAGTGTCGGGTGTTCCTTCGCAACAGGGCTGGCTGTATCCGACCACGGGCACCTCAAACAATTATTGGGCATTTATGCAGGAAAGCCGCCACAAGGGCACCTTCGCTGACCCCAAGGATTGGGAAGACGTTACTTGGCCGGGCGCCATTCATGCCTATCTAGTCGACGGCGTACGACGGTTCTATGCGGCCAAGGCAGGCGGGGTTCCTTCGGATAACGAATGGAACTACCCCATTGGCGGAAACAGTGACAACGGCTACTGGACATACCTCTCGACGCAGCTTCATGAGGGGACGTATGCCGACCCCAAAGAACTGAATGAGCCGACCTGGCCTGGCGCCATTCACCTGAATCAGGTGGACGCCACACGTTATTACTATGAAAGCCGCAACGATGGTATTCCGTCTAAAGAAGGATGGCATTACCCAAGTGGCGCGGTCAGCGACAACAACTGGCTTTATCTGGCAACGGGAACCCACCAGGGCACGCCGGCAGACCCTAATGTATGGGGTGAGCCCACTTGGCCGGGAGCCACTCACGTTAATATCGATCAGACCGGTCACTACTTTTACTACATCTCGCTCAACGCAGGCATACCTGCAGACAATGCGTGGCACTATCCGAGGGGTGAAACCGATAACGATCACTGGATCTACAAAGGCACCGGCCGTCATTCGGGAGAAGCGTACGACGCCAAGGAACTGAATGAATTCACCTGGCCCGGCGCATTGCATTATTCGACCGTGAATAACCGTCGCGTATTGTTCGCATCAAAAAACGAAGGTGTGCCGTCGCAAAATGCATGGCACTACCCGCTGACAGAGCACGATGACGCAAACTGGACGTTTGCGGGTCAGGCTCATGCAGGCACCTTTATTGACCCGCGGAACTGGAACGAACCGACGTCGCCAGGGGCAAAACATATTATCCTGCGCGACAACATTCCTTATTTTTATACCGCAAGGTTCACCGGCAATGCCGCTGAGCACAACTGGTACTTCCCTACAGGAGAAACCACCAACAATTACTGGACTTACGCCAGTAAGCACTACGGGACCTTTGATGATCCCAAGACCCTTGCAGACCCGGTATGGCCGGGCGCGATCAGCCTGATCGACAATGCGGGGACGGCACGTTATTACGAAGCCCGCCAAGAAGGCAGCGCCACAGACTCCGGATGGGAATTCCCGGCGAATGGCTCAAGCAATGCGTACTGGATAGACAAAGGGAGGTACGCCGGCACCTTGGCCGACCCCAAGGATTGGGATGAACCCACTTGGCCAGGCGCCATACACCGGTATATTCAGCCTGATAAAACTTACTTTTATACGGCCCGAGCGGCAGGTGTCCCCAGCGAACATAACTGGTATTACCCGGCAGGCACGACCAGCAACGCAACGTGGACACATCTGGCCGACAGTGTCCAGACCGCGCCGGGTATCAACGACTTTTCCCGTCCATTCAACCGCTACACATGGGCGACGGCTCATAATGCGTACCTGAACAGCATCAAGGAACAATTGGAGCGAGGCATACGAGGGTTCATGCTGGACCTGCATCCTCGCAACCACATCGGCGGAGAGCCTTATCTTGCGCTTTGCCATGCGCAAGACGACAACTTCTGCATTGACAAAAATGAATTGAACGACGAATTAGCCAAAACACTCAATGAGGTCTATCTGCCGTTTTTGCAAGCCAATCCGTCAGCAGTGATCACGCTGTTGCTGGAGTCTTATGCCGATCGCGAACCGCTTAACAACGAACTGAAAAAAGTATCTCCCGAGTTACTGTCGATGGTGTTCAACCCCATTCTTTTTGGCGAGGGTAGCTGGCCACTGCTTAGCGATATGATCCTGAAGAACCAGCGTGTGGTGATCCTTGCCGACAGGGACGAATCGACGGGTACCTTCACTGTCGACGGCATTGATGTGACCATTCTGAAAAACACCCAGGTGGCTGTCGAAAACACCTACGATCTGGGACTCATCATTAACCATGATTGGGCATGTAAAACCCGAGACATCAACCATCCGCTGGATGCAGAACAATCAAACGATGCCAGAGGCTGGCCGCTATTGTTCGTCATGAATCAGTTTCACACGTGGGGCAGCAGTCAGGCCCATGCCGGCGACGTCGACAACAACCTGACCTGGCTGCAACGTCGCGTGCTTGATGAATGTTTACCTAAGAGCCACAAGAACCCTAACTACATAGCGGTGGATTACAACCAGACCGGTGATACCCTTTTGTACGCCGCGGCGCTGAGCCAGGGAGGCGTCTATTTTTATGAAAAGCCTAACGCCGATCGAAGCGGGGATACGGTCTGCGTATTGCCAGCCTTGAACGACTACAACTTCAGGCTGCCAGCGCATGGCTGCGAAAACGATGAGGTCAGATCCGTGCAGCTGGCCGGCGTAGCCCGAGGCACACGTATTACCCTTTACGACTCACCGAACGGCATCAAGTCCGATGACTTTGTTTACATCGACGTCAAAAACACCATGCCCATTGAATCCCCAGTGACTATCGCCTCTCTGGAGCACAGTTTCTCGAATAATCAAGTGACCGTTACGGCGTTACGCAACAACGGAATGGACGGTAAAGTGTCGCGAATCGTCATCGGAAAAACGCCAATGGACAGCGACTTTTCGGGGGCGGAAATTGTTTTCCACGAACAAAATAATGCGACCGAAAACACCGTCTGTACGGTGCCCTTTGCCAGAAATGACCGATTCAAGATGGGCGCAGGCAATAACCCTTATGGCTGCGACAACGACGAAATCAGGTCTGCCACGGTCGTCAGGGCAAAGAAAGGCTCTTATTTTTCGCTGGTGGGCAATCCGGACGGGACGTTCAATCAGGGCAAAGCCGCCGTTACTGTGCTGCAGGACATCATCGTACCCCGAGTGATTCCAAGCTTTAACCATTCTTACAACGATGGAGTCATCAAGGTGGAAGTGTCTAACGGCGGCAATCTGGACGGCAAGAGCTCCTACGGCTACTTTGAACCTCTGCAATAAATCGTGGCGGGTTGCGCCTGTAAAACAGGCGCAACCCTCGATCAAGCCTGCACCGCTTGCAAAATATCGCCCGGCACTCGCACCCAACCTTCCATCAAGACCCTGGCGCTGCGGCTCATGATGGCTTTGGTAACGGTCCACTCGCCGCCCGACTGATGCGCCTCGGCCCCCACTCGCAAGGTGCCGGAGGGATGACCAAACCGCACCGCGCTGCGAGTCTCACCACCTGCCGCCAGGTTCACCAGCGTGCCCGGAATGGCAGCCGCAGTGCCGATGGCGACCGCAGCAGTGCCCATCATCGCGTGGTGCAACTTGCCCATCGACACGGCGCGCACCAGCAGATCGACATCCTGCACCCCGACTGGCTTGCCGCTGGACGATACGTAACCGCAAGGCGGTGCGACAAACGCAACCTTCGGCGTGTGTTGTCGGCGCGCGGCTTCATCCACATGAGCGATCAGCCCCATGCGGACAGCGCCATAAGCCCTGATGGCTTCCAGCTTCGCCAGCGCCTCGGGGCTACCATTGATGTCGCCCTGCAGCTCGGTGCCGGTGTAGCCGATGTCAGCGGCGTTGATGAAAATGGTCGGGATTCCCGCATTGATCAGGGTGGCCTTCAGCGTGCCTACGCCCGGCACGTCCAGGTCGTCGATCAGATTGCCGGTGGGAAACATTGTCCCCCCTGCGCCCTCTTCGTCCGCTGCCGGATCGAGAAACTCCAGTTGCACCTCGGCTGCGGGAAAGGTCACGCCATCGAGCTCGAAGTCACCGGTTTCCTGAACCTCGCCCTTGCTGATCGGTACGTGAGCGATGATGGTCTTGCCGATATTGGCCTGCCAGATGCGAACCGTGGCAATGCCGTCCTGCGCAATGCGGCTAGCATCCACCAGACCGCTGAGAATCGCAAACGAACCGACCGCTGCCGACAAATTGCCGCAGTTGCCGCTCCAGTCCACGAACGGCTTGTCGATGGACACCTGACCGAACAGATAATCCACATCGTGATCGGCCCTGCCGGAGCGCGACAGGATCACGGCCTTACTGGTGCTGGACGTCGCACCGCCCATGCCATCGATCTGCTTTTCATAAGGGTCGGGGCTGCCGATCACACGCAGCAGCAGTGCGTCCCTGGCCGCGCCAGGAACCTGCGCAACGTCGGGCAGATCAAGCAGGTTGAAAAACACACCTTTGCTGGTACCGCCACGCATGTAGGTGGCAGGGATTCTGATTTGCGGTAAATGAGTCATGTCTGTTCCTGTCCCGGTCATCGATCGTTCCCATGCTCTGCATGGGCACGATCACCATTGCATTCATTCACGACGCAGTCGCTTCGAGGAAGTCCTGGGCGAAGCGTTGCAGCACGCCGCCCGCCTCATAAATGGAGAGCTCTTCGCCGGTATCCAGACGACAGGTCACCGGCACTTCAAGGCGCTCGCCGCTCTTGCGAGTGATCACCAGGGTCAGGGTTGCACGCGGCGTGCGCTGGCCGATCACGTCGTAGGTCTCACTGCCGTCGATGCCCAACGTCAGCCGGTTGGTGCCCGGCTTGAATTCCAGCGGCAACACGCCCATGCCCACCAGATTGGTGCGGTGAATACGCTCGAAGCCCTCTGCCGCAATCGCCTCGACGCCCGCCAGCCGCACGCCTTTGGCCGCCCAGTCGCGGGACGAGCCCTGACCGTAATCGGCACCGGCAATGATGATCAGCGGCTGCTTGCGTGCCATGTAGGTTTCGATGGCTTCCCACATGCGCGTGACCTTACCTTCAGGCTCGATACGGGTCAGCGAGCCCTTCTTGACCTTGCCATCCACCACGGCCATTTCGTTGACCAGTTGCGGGTTGGCGAAGGTAGCGCGCTGGGCTGTCAGGTGATCGCCCCGATGGGTTGCGTAGGAGTTGAAGTCCTCTTCCGGAACGCCCATTTTCGCCAGGTATTCACCGGCGGCGCTGTTGAGCATGATCGCGTTCGATGGCGACAGGTGATCGGTGGTGATGTTGTCCGGCAGCACGGCCAGCGGGCGCATGCCCTTGAGCGTTCGTTCCCCGGCCAGCGCGCCTTCCCAGTACGGCGGACGACGAATGTAGGTGCTCATGGGGCGCCAGTCGTACAACGGCTCGACTTTCGGGCCGGTGTGTTCTTCGATGGCAAACATCGGGATGTAGACCTGACGAAACTGCTCCGGCTTGACCGAAGCCTGCACCACGGCGTCGATTTCTTCGTCCGTTGGCCAGAGGTCCATCAGGCGTATTTCCTTGCCGTCAACGACGCCCAGCACATCCTTCTCGATATCGAAGCGGATCGTGCCCGCGATGGCGTAGGCCACCACCAGTGGCGGCGAGGCGAGAAAGGCTTGTTTGGCATAAGGATGAATCCGTCCGTCGAAGTTGCGGTTACCGGACAGCACCGCCGTGGCGTAAAGGTCACGGTCGATGATTTCCTGCTGAATGACAGGGTCCAGCGCACCCGACATGCCGTTGCAGGTCGTACAGGCAAAGGCCACCACGCCAAAACCCAATTGCTCAAGCTCAGTGGTCAGGCCAGCGGCGTCCAGGTAAAGCGCCACGGTTTTCGAACCGGGGGCCAGCGATGACTTCACCCAGGGCTTGCGCGTCAGCCCCAGACGATTGGCGTTGCGTGCCAAAAGGCCTGCGGCAATCACGTTGCGCGGATTACTGGTGTTGGTGCAACTGGTGATCGCCGCGATGATCACCGCACCATCGGGCATCTGCCCTGGCACTTGCTCCCACTGCCCGGCGATGCCTTTGGCCGCCAGATCGGACGTCGCCACGCGGGCATGGGGGTTCGACGGCCCGGCCATGTTGCGCACTACGCTGGACAGGTCAAAACTCAGAACACGCTCGTACTCGACGTCCTGCAAGCTGTCGGACCACAGCCCCGTGTGCCTGGCGTACAGCTCGACCAGCTTGACCTGCTCGTCTTCGCGCCCGGTCAGGCGCAGGTAATCGATGGTCTGCGAATCGATGGAGAACATCGCCGCAGTGGCGCCGTATTCAGGCGCCATGTTGGAAATCGTCGCCCGGTCGCCCAACGTCAGGCTGGCCGCGCCTTCGCCGTAGAATTCCAGGTAAGCACCCACCACCTTCTGCTGGCGCAAGTATTCGGTCAGGGCCAGCACCACGTCGGTGGCGGTAATGCCGGGCTGGCGGCGACCGGTCAGCTCGACACCAATGATGTCCGGCAGGCGCATCCAGGAGGCACGGCCAAGCATCACGTTTTCCGCTTCAAGGCCGCCGACGCCAATGGCAATCACGCCCAGCGCATCGACATGCGGGGTGTGGCTGTCGGTGCCGACCAGCGTGTCGGGAAAGGCCACCCCATCGAGCACCTGAACCACCGGCGACATTTTCTCCAGATTGATCTGGTGCATGATGCCGTTGCCGGGCGGGATCACTTCGACATTCTTGAACGCCTGCTTGGTCCAGTCGATGAAGTGGAAGCGATCCTCGTTGCGACGATCCTCGATGGCGCGATTTTTTTCGAACGCCTGCGGATCGTTACCGCCGCATTCCACGGCCAGTGAGTGGTCGACGATCAGTTGCACCGGCACCACCGGGTTGACCTGCGCAGGGTCGCCGCCTTGAGACGCGATGGCATCACGCAGCCCCGCAAGGTCGACCAATGCCGTCTGACCGAGAATGTCGTGACAGACCACGCGCGCCGGGAACCACGGAAAGTCCAGGTCGCGGCGGCGCTCGATCAATTGAGTCAGCGAGGCAGTCAAGGTCGCCGGATCACAGCGACGCACCAGGTTCTCGGCCAGCACGCGGGAGGTGTACGGGAGAGCGGCGTAAGCGCCGGGTTTGATGGCTTCGATGGCGGCACGGGCGTCGAAATAATCCAGCCGGGTGCCATGGAGCGGTTTGCGAAATTCACTGTTCATTGCGGGCTCGGTTCATTGCGGACGACATCAGGATGGTTTCCAAGAACAGGCGGGAAGCTCATCGGCGGCTTCCCTGCCCGTCTGAATCAGCGCTGCTCGATGGGCACGAAACTGCGCTGTTCAACACCGGTGTACTCGGCGCTCGGACGAATGATGCGGTTATTGCTGCGCTGTTCGAACACATGCGCTGCCCAGCCGGTCAGGCGCGAGCAGACGAAGATCGGCGTGAACAGCTTGGTTGGAATGCCCATGAAGTGATACGCCGAGGCATGGTAGAAGTCGGCGTTGGGAAACAGCTTCTTCTGCTCCCACATGACCTTGTCGATGGCCTCGGACACCGGAAACAGCACGGTATCGCCCACTTCATCGGCAAGCTTCTTCGACCAACCCTTGATCACCTCGTTGCGCGGGTCGGACTCTTTATAAATCGCATGGCCGAAGCCCATGATCTTTTCCTTGCGCTCCAGCATGCCCAACGTGCCTTGCGTCGCCTCATCGGCCGAGCCGAAACGCTGAATCATGTCCATCGCCGCTTCGTTGGCACCGCCATGCAACGGACCGCGCAATGTGCCAATGGCCGCAGTGATGCAGGAATACAAATCGGACAGCGTCGATGCGCAGACCCGTGCGGTGAATGTCGAGGCGTTGAACTCGTGTTCGGCGTACAGAATCAGCGACACGTCCATGACCTTGCGGTGCAGTTCGCTGGGGGTCTTGTCCAACAGCAGGTGCAGGAAATGTCCGCCGATAGAGTCTTCGTCGGTGATGCAGTCGATGCGTTTGCCGTCGTGGCTGAAACGATACCAGTAGCACATGATTGCCGGAAAGGCGGCCAGCAGGCGGTCGGTTGAGTCGCGCTGCTGTTCGAAACTGCGCTCTGGTTCCAGGGTGCCCAGCATGGAGGCGCCGGTGCGCATCACGTCCATCGGGTGAGTGTCGGCGGGGATGCGCTCAAGCACTTCCTTGAGGGCCTGAGGCAGTTCGCGCAGCTCTCTGAGACGCTGCATGTAGGTGGTCAACTGGATTGGGGTGGGTAACTCGCCGTACAGCAGCAGGTAGGCGACTTCTTCGAAACGTGCCTGCGCCGCCAGTTCGCGAACGTCATAGCCGCGATAGGTCAGGCCAGCGCCAGCCATGCCGACGGTGGACAGGGCAGTCTGTCCGGCGACCTGGCCCCGCAGACCTGCGCCGCTCAATACTTTTGCTTCAGCCATTGCATTCTCCAGTTCTTGAAATTGTCGGGAATGATCCTTTGAATATCCCGCTCGTGCGCCGCGAAACACTCGAGAGCGGACGCCGAGCGTCCCGGGCGGCGTTACCACGCAGGAGCGTAGGAACGATCAATAGGCTTCGTTCAGCCTTTCTTCTGCGCAAACAGCGCATCGAGCTTCTGCTCGAAGGTGTGGTAGTCGATGGCGTCGTACAGCTCCATTCGGGTTTGCATCGTATCGATCACCTGTTGCTGGGTGCCGTCGCGGCGGATCGCGCCGTAGACGTTTTCCGCCGCCTTGTTCATGGCGCGGAAGGCAGAAAGAGGATAGAGCACCAGCGAAACGTCAGCGTCGCGCAGCTCGTCCACGGTAAACAATGGCGTGGCGCCGAACTCGGTGATGTTGGCCAGAATCGGCACACCGGCGCGGTTGGCGAACTGCTTGTACATCGCCAGTTCAGTGATCGCTTCCGGAAAGATCATGTCCGCCCCGGCTTCGATGCAGGCCTCCGCCCGCTCCACCGCCGACTCCAGCCCCTCCACCGCCAGCGCATCGGTGCGCGCCATGATCACGAAGCTGTCGTCCGTCCGCGCATCGACGGCGGCCTTGATACGGTCGACCATTTCCTGCTGCGATACGATTTCCTTGTTGGGCCGGTGCCCGCAGCGTTTGGCGCCGACCTGATCCTCGATGTGAATCGCGGCCGCGCCTGCCTTGATCATCGAGCGCACGGTACGCGCCACGTTAAAGGCAGAGGAGCCGAAGCCGGTGTCGACATCGACCAGTAATGGCAGATCACAGACATCGGTAATCCGGCGCACGTCGATCAGAACATCCTCAAGCCCGGTGATGCCCAGATCGGGAATGCCCAACGAGCCTGCCGCCACACCGCCGCCGGACAGGTAAATGGCCCTGAAACCGGCACGCTTGGCCAACAAGGCGTGGTTGGCATTGATTGCACCCACCACCTGTAACGGCTGTTCGCTGGCAACCGCGTCACGAAAACGCTGTCCGGGAGTTGTGGTGTCGCGACTCATGGTTCACCTCGTTCGGTAGCGGCCTGATAGTGGCGCTCGATGTTGCGTCTGGAAGCACCGATATGACGGCGCATCAATAATTCGGCCAGCTCGCCATCGCGCTCGGCAATGGCATCGAGAATACGGTGGTGTTCGGCAAAGGCCTGGCGGGGTCTGTTGGGCGTGGTGGAAAACTGGATGCGATACATGCGCACCAGTTGATAAAGCTCGCCGCAGAGCATCTGGCTGAGGGTGCGATTGCCACTGCCCTGAATGATCCGATAATGAAAGTCGAAATCACCTTCCTGCTGGTAGTAGCCGACGCCAGCCTGAAACGCGGCATCGCGTTCGTGGGTATCGAGCACCCGACGCAACTCGTCGATCTCTTCGCTCGTCATCCGCTGCGCCGCCAACCGACAGGCCATGCCTTCAAGGGATTCGCGGATTTCGTAGAGTTCGATCATCTCGGCGTGGCTGAGCGAGACAACACGGGCACCGACATGGGGGATACGAACCACCAGACGCTGACCTTCAAGCCGATGGATCGCTTCACGCAGTGGCCCACGGCTGATGCCATAGGTGCGTGCCAGTTCCGGTTCGGAAATCTTGCTGCCTGGCGCGATCTCGCCCTTGACGATGGCTGCCTGAATGCGCCGAAAGACGTTCTCGGAAAGCGTTTCCGACTCATCTGCAGAAGCAGGCGTATTTTCAAGCGAAGCCAACATTGTCGACACCTCGGCACTGGTTAGGCGCAAATCTAGCGCTTGAACGCTATTGCGTCAAAGATAAATCAGGCATTGTCGACAATCGTCTAATGAAGGTGACCAACAGATTAATCGCCAATCCAGGCCGCGAACCACTGGATAACTGGCACCCTGACCGCTTCATGCTAGAATCCGCGCCACATCTGCACAGTGCTGGTGCGCCGTTGCGCCACTGCCTGTTCTTCATCATCAGGTCCATCCCGCTTGCGCCCTGACCTTCCAGTTTTTCGCTCATCGCGCCAGGATTTATGAGATTCCATACCCTCACTACGCTGCTCTGCCTTCTGTGTGTGTCGCCTTTCTGCGCTGCTGCCGCCAAAACGGTCTATGGCCTCAACGAATACGCCCGGTTGACCGACATTAATCTGGAGGTGGCGGCCAAGCTCGACACCGGCGCCAAAACGGCCTCGCTGAGCGCTCGTGAAATCAAGCATTTCAATCGCAATGGCGAGCGTTGGGTTCGCTTCTACCTGGCCATCGACAACACCCATGCGCACCCCATAGAAATGCCGCTGGCGCGGGTCAGCAAGATCAAGCGTCGCGCCGATGATCGCGACCCGGATGATGAAAAACAGTACACCGCACGGCCGGTTATCAGCCTGGCTGTCTGCATGGGTGAAGTTTTACGCACCATAGAAGTGAACTTGACCGACCGAAGTGCTTTCCAATACCCGCTTTTGATCGGCTCCGAAGCGTTGAAACACTTCGATGCGCTGGTCGATCCAAGTCTTAAATATGCGGCAGGGAAGCCTGGCTGCGCTTCCGTCGCTCAAAACGCAGAGTAAATACATGCGCGCTCTCACGCTCCATCTGAAAATCCTGATCACTGTCCTGGTGACCCTGGGCATTGCGATCACGGCCTATCAGATACTGGCGCTCGGCATTCCGGTGTCCGAAGACGAAACCGACGACCTGTGGAACATCGACGCCAAGGTCGAGTTCATCGCCAACCCCAAGGACTCGGTCAAGATCCAGATGTTCGTGCCGCCACTGGCCCACGATTACATCAGCCTCAATGAAAGCTTCATCTCCAACAATTACGGCGTCAGCGTCAACCGTGGCGACGGCAATCGTCGGGTCACCTGGTCGACCCGCCGCGCCACCGGCAACCAGACGCTGTATTACAGGCTGGTTTTGACCAAGCGCTACAGCGGCGAAAAGCCGAAGGTAAAAGGCCCGATCTTCCGCGACAGCCTGCCCGTGGAAGGCCCGGAAAAAGTCGCTGCCGAAGCGTTGCTCGCACCGATTCGCCAGCACTCGGCCGATGTCGAAACCTTCATCACCGAAGCCATCAAGCGGGTCAACAACCTGAGCGATGACAACGTCAAGCTGCTGCTGGCGGGCGACACTTCCGCTGGCAAGAAAGCCCAGGTCACCGAACTGCTGCTGTCCATTGCCCACGTGCCGCTTGAGAAAGCCCACACCATCCGCCTGAACGCCGATCAGCCCCAGACACCTGAACTGTGGCTGCGCAGCTTCAATGGCAAGGAATGGCTGTATTTCAACCCGGACACGGGCGAAGCCGGTTTGCCGGACGACCGCCTGCTCTGGTGGACGGGTGAAGAAAATCTGGTCACGGTCGAAGGCGGCAAAAAGGTGCAGGTCACCTTCAGCCTGAACAACAGCGAAATGAACGCCATGCGCCTGGCCAAGCTGACCGACGCCAGCACCGACTCGGACTTCCTCGCCTACTCGCTGTACGGCCTGCCGCTGCAGACCCAGCAGACGTTCATGATCATGGTCATGATCCCGATTGGCGTGCTGGTCATCCTGATCCTGCGCAACCTGATCGGCCTGCAGACCCTGGGCACCTTCACGCCCGTGCTGATTGCCTTGGCGTTCCGCGAAACCCAATTGGGCTTCGGCATCGCCCTGTTTACGGTGATCACCGCGCTGGGGCTGTCGCTGCGTTCGTACCTTGAGCACCTCAAACTGCAAATGCTGCCGCGCCTGTCCGTCGTGCTGACCTTTGTGGTGGTGCTGATCGCCGCCATCAGCCTGTTCAGTCATAAACTGGGGCTGGAACGCGGTCTGTCGGTGGCACTGTTCCCGATGGTCATCTTGACCATGACCATCGAACGCCTGTCGATCACTTGGGAAGAGCGCGGCGCCAGCCATGCCATGAAAGTGGCCATCGGCACGCTGTTCGCGGCCTCCTTGGCGCACCTGATCATGAGCGTGCCGGAACTGACCTACTTCGTGTTCACCTTCCCCGCCGTGCTGCTGGTGCTGGTCGGCTTCATGCTGGCGATGGGCAGATACCGCGGCTATCGCCTGACCGAGCTGATGCGCTTCAAAGCGTTCCTGAAAGAGGAACAGGCCAAGTGATCGGCTGGTGGAAAACCTGGAAGGCACTGGAAGCGCGCGGGATCATGGGCATCAATCGGCGTAATGCCGACTACGTGCTCAAGTACAACAAGCGCAGCCTGTACCCGATCGTCGATGACAAGATCATCACCAAGGAGCGGGCCATCCAGGCTGGTATTCACGTGCCCGAGATGTATGGCGTGATTTCCACGGAAAAGGAGATTGACCAGCTCGACGAGATCATCGGTGGGCGCAGCGATTTCGTGATCAAGCCGGCACAGGGCGCGGGCGGTGACGGCATCCTGGTGATCGCCGACCGTTTCGAGGACCGTTATCGCACGGTGTCGGGACGCATCATCAGCAAGTCGGAAATCGAGCATCAGGTATCCAGCATCCTGACAGGCCTGTATTCACTGGGCGGGCACCGAGACCGGGCGCTGATCGAATACCGCGTCACCCCGGACCCTATCTTCAAAAGCATCAGCTACGAAGGCGTACCGGACATTCGCATCATCGTGCTGATGGGCTACCCGGTCATGGCCATGTTGCGCCTGCCCACCCGTCAATCGGGCGGCAAGGCCAACCTGCACCAGGGCGCCATCGGCGTCGGCGTGGACCTGGCCACCGGCATAACCCTGCAGGGCACCTGGCTGAACAGCATCATCAGCAAGCACCCGGACACCACCAATTCGGTCGATGGCGTGCAACTGCCCAACTGGGACGGTTTCATGAAGCTTGCCGCCGAATGCTACGAGCTGTGCGGACTGGGCTACATTGGTGTGGACATGGTGCTGGATCAGGACAAAGGGCCGCTGATCCTGGAACTCAACGCCCGTCCCGGTCTGAATATCCAGATTGCCAACGACAGCGGCCTGACGCACCGAACCCAGGCGGTAGAAGCACGTATCGAGCAATTGGCCCAGGACGGCCGACAGGAAACGCCACAGGAGCGGGTCGAGTTCGTGCAGGCACTGTTCGGCCACGTGCCCAGCGCCTGAGAGCGATCAGCTTCTGCCCAATCCCGACATACCCCTAGGAGGCGACACGCCACAGGACTACAATCCCCGGCCGCGCCTCCATACTGACGTTTCGACATGCCCACCTGCCTGATACACCCCCTGCCCTATAGCGCCGACCCGGCGGTGTATTTTTCACGAATCCGCCAGGCTGCGGGTGCGGTGCTGCTCGACAGCGGCAGGCCTACAGCTGATCGAGGCCGCTTTGATCTGCTCAGCGCCTGGCCCTTGCAGGACCTGACGATCCAGGCAGAGGAAACCGGCGGCGCTTACATTGACCGCCTGCGCAAAGGCCTGGCTGTGCTGGGCAACACCTGTTTGCCGAGCGGTGCCGAGCTGCCCTTCGCGGGCGGCCTGATGGGGTACCTGAGTTATGACTTCGGTCGCCGTCTGGAACCGCTGCCGAATCAGTCGATTGACGATCTGCAACTGCCTGAAGCGCGTCTAGCGCTGTATGGCTGGGCGTTGATCAGCGACCATCAGGCGCAGACCAGCCAATTAGTCTTTCATCCAGTCGTGACCGAAGTCGAGCGCGCCCGCCTGATTGAGCTGTTCGAAGGCACATCGGCACCTGCCGACCCGCCTTTTTCGCTGCAAAAGCCCTTCGCCGCCAGCATCAACGCCCGCGAGTACCGGCAGGCATTCGAGCGGATTCAGGACTACATCCAGGCAGGCGACTGTTATCAGGTCAACCTGACCCAGCGTTTTCAGGCACCGTGCGTCGGTGATCCGTGGCAAGCCTACCAGGCACTGCGCTCAGCTTGTCCGACGCCCTTCGCAGGGTTCATGGCGTTGTCGGGTGACGAGGCGATCCTCAGTCTTTCACCCGAACGATTCGTGAAAGTCAGCGACAGGCACGTCGAAACCCGGCCGATCAAGGGCACCCGCCCGCGTGGCGGCGACCCGGAACAGGATGCGGAGTTCGCCGAGCAACTGATGGGCAGTGAAAAGGATCGTGCCGAGAACCTGATGATCGTCGACCTCTTGCGCAACGACCTCGGCCGCAGTTGCAAAACAGGCTCCGTGAAAGTGCCGGAGCTGTTCAGCCTGGAGAGCTACCCCAACGTGCACCATCTGGTCAGCAGCGTGACGGGCGAACTGGCGGCTGAACATGATGCACTGGACCTGATCGCGGGCAGTTTTCCCGGAGGCTCGATCACGGGCGCGCCGAAGATTCGGGCGATGCAAATCATCGATGAACTGGAGCCCACCCGGCGCAGTGTCTATTGCGGTTCGCTGATGTACCTGGATGTGCGTGGGCAGATGGACAGTTCCATCGCCATCCGCAGCCTGCTGGTCAAGGACGGGCAGGTTTCATGCTGGGCCGGTGGCGGCATCGTTGCCGATTCCGATTGCGAAGCGGAGTATCAGGAGACCTTTACCAAGGTTCGGGTTCTACTTGAAACGCTGAACGCCTTGATCTGACCGACAGATAACGACAGGACGTCAGGCTAAGGCTCTTTGGACGTTCGAGAAAACGGGAATCGCGCGATCAGCCCTGAGGGTTCTGATCCAGAGTGCCGCGATCAACACTGATTTCGCCCTGGCTGTCGAACTGACGAACCTGCTGGATTTGCGGATCGGCCAACAGCTGCGACTTGCGTGCCTGATATTCCTCGAAAGACAGACCGCGACGATTCAAATCTTCCAGCGCCAGTTGATGGCTTTCCTCGACCGAATAAGGACGCAACTCGACAGCGTGATGAGTGGAACAGCCGGACAGCAGCGCTACGGTGAATGACAGAACAAGAGCAAGGGCAAGCATGCGGTTCATGAGGGGCCTCCAGGCTGGCTTCATTTCGGGAATGAAGCAAGGTTACGCCCCGCCCTCTCGCGGCAAAAATCAACCGGCGTGATAGTGGCTATCGACTTTTACAGCCCCTGTTTACGGGCGTGTTCGATCAGCACTTCACGCAATGCCTGTGCCGCCGCCGACAGCTTGTGATCGGTCAGCATCATCAAACCGATACGCCGTTCGATCAGCGGCTCGACCAGGGGAACACAGCGTGCGCCGAGTTCCTGCATCTGCTCGATGCACAGTGAAGGCACCGCACTCACGCCCAGCCCGCTGGCGACCATACGCCCGATGGTCGACAACTGGTGGCTTTCGAACGCCACCGACAACTTGCCGTGACGCGATTCGATGGCGTGCTCCAGCAGCAAACGCACGGCGGACGGCCGCTGCAAGGCAATGAAGTCCTCTTCCAACAGCTCGGCCCAAGTCACCTGCGCACGCGTGGCCAGCGGCGAATCGATGGCCACGACGGCGACGAATCGATCCATGTAAAACGGCGTGAATAACAGCGCACTGCTCGACTCCGGCTCAAAACCGATCCCCAGTTCGACCCGGCGATGGCGCACCATTTCCAGCACCTGCTCATTGACCACGTCATGCACGGCGACGTTGACCCGCGGGTAACGGTCGCGAAACGTCTTCAGCGCGCCCGGCAGGAGGTTGCCAGCGAACGAAGGCATCGCCGCGATGGAGACTCGCCCCGTCTGCAAGGTAAAGCGCTGACGCAGCAGCTCCTCGGTGTTGTCCCAGTCGGCCAGCAGCTGGCGCGCCAGCGGCAAGAGGGTTTCACCTTCCGGTGTGAGGCTGACGTTGCGGGTGGTGCGCGTGAGCAACTGGCCGCCCAGATCCTCTTCAAGTCCCTTGATCGTCAGGCTCAGGGCCGGCTGCGACAAGTGCAAACGCTCGCCTGCCTGGGCGAAACTCAGGTACTGCGCCACGGCCAGAAAAGCACGAAGCTGCTTCACGTTCATATATTTATCTTTCTTATTAATCGATCAGAAAAACAAAATTAACAAATCACTGGTCCCGAGAGAAGATGCAGGTCACCGATCCTCCGGCAACGTGCCGGTCACAACTCTAAAAGGCGGATCATCATGGCTGGGCTCGACAAGCGAGTGGCAACGTACGAGGAGGCCCTCGCCGGGCTGACCGACAACATGACCGTGCTGTGCGGCGGCTTTGGCCTGTGCGGCATCCCGGAGAACCTGATCGCGCAGATCAAACGCATGGGCATCAAGGGCCTGACGGTGGTGTCCAACAACTGCGGCGTCGACGGTTTCGGCCTGGGCATCCTGCTCGAAGACCGGCAGATCCGAAAAATGATTTCTTCCTACGTGGGTGAAAACGCCTTGTTCGAACGCCAGTTGCTGAGCGGCGAACTGGAGGTCGAACTGACCCCGCAAGGCACCCTTGCTGAAAAACTGCGGGCTGGCGGCGCGGGCATTCCTGCGTTTTACACCGCCACCGGCTACGGCACGCCCGTGGCTGAAGGCAAGGAAACCCGCCAGTTCAATGGCCGCAATGTCATTCTCGAAGAAGCCATCACCGGCGACTTTGCACTGATCAAGGGCTGGAAAGCTGATCACTTCGGCAACGTGGTCTATCGTCACACCGCGCAGAATTTCAATCCCGTCGTGGCCACCGCAGGCAAGATCACTGTGGTCGAGGTCGAGGAAATCGTCGAGCCCGGCGTGCTGTTGCCGACCCAGATCCACACCCCTGGCATTTATGTCGACCGTGTGATCCAGGGCACTTTCGAAAAACGCATCGAGCAGCGCACCCTCAGAAAATTCTGAGGGCAACAAGCGCTCCACGAAGCACGAATCGGCACACACCACAAAGAGATTTCAGATCATGGCACTCTCCCGCGAACAAATGGCTCAGCGCGTCGCCCGTGAACTCAAGGACGGCTACTACGTGAACTTGGGGATCGGCATTCCGACGCTGGTCGCCAACTATGTCCCGAACGACATCGACGTCATGTTGCAATCGGAAAACGGCCTGCTGGGCATGGGCGAATTTCCCACCGAAGACACCATCGACGCCGACATGATCAATGCCGGCAAGCAGACCGTCACCGCGCGCGTCGGCGCATCGATTTTTTCTTCCGCCGAATCGTTTGCCATGATCCGCGGCGGTCATGTAGACCTGACGGTGCTGGGCGCGTTTGAAGTGGACGTCGAAGGCAATATCGCCTCCTGGATGATCCCCGGCAAACTGGTCAAGGGCATGGGCGGCGCAATGGACCTGGTGGCGGGCGCAGACAACATCATCGTCACCATGACCCACGCCTCCAAGGACGGCGAATCCAAACTGCTGCCTCGCTGCAGCCTGCCATTGACTGGCGCAGGTTGTATTCGCAAGGTGCTGACCGACCTGGCCTACCTTGAAATCGAGAACGGCGCGTTCATCCTGCGCGAACGCGCGCCGGGGGTGAGCGTTGAAGAAATCGTCGCCAAGACTGCCGGCAAACTGATCGTGCCGGATGATGTGATCGAAATGACGTTTTGATTTCGTCACTGTCGGGTATCCGCGGCGCATCGGGATGCGGACGCGGAGCGTCCTGAGCTGCATTCCCATGCGGAGCATGGGAACGACCCATATGAAGGCTGAAGGATGACCATGCCAACGCTCCGCGTTGGCATGGAGCCCGTGACGCTCCACGTCCCAGTCTCACGCGAACGCAGAACACCGTCACCATCGAAAAACCAATAATAATGACAACAGGACAGCCAGATGGCCGCCAACCTCGAAGAAAGCCGCTCCGCCAGATTTGCCCTGCGCTGCGCCGCATGGGCTGAACGCTGGTTTCCCGACTCCTGGGTCTTTGCCGCACTGGCTGTAGTGATCGTCACCCTGGCCACGCTAGCCATTGGTGCCAGACCTGCCGAAGCGGCAAAAGCCTTCGGCGATGGCTTCTGGAGCCTGATCCCGTTCACCATGCAAATGGCGTTCGTCGTGATTGGCGGTTACGTGGTGGCCAGTTCCCCCCCTGCGGTCAGGCTGATCGACCGTCTGGCGCGCATCCCGCGCAACGGTCGCTCGGCGGTGGCCTGGGTCGCCTTGATTTCCATGCTCGCATCCCTGCTCAACTGGGGACTGTCGCTGGTATTTGGTGGCCTGCTGGTGCGCGCCCTTGCACGCCGTACCGACCTGCGCATGGACTACCGTGCCGCCGGTGCCGCCGCCTACCTGGGTCTGGGTGCTGTCTGGGCGCTCGGGCTGTCATCGTCGGCCGCGCAATTGCAGGCCAACCCCGCCAGCCTGCCGCCCTCGATTCTGGCGATCACCGGCGTCATCCCCTTCACCGAAACCATCTTTCTCTGGCAGTCCGGCGTCATGCTGGCGGCGCTGGTGGTCATTTCGCTGATCGTCGCCTACGCCACAGCACCCGGCCCCAACAGCGCACGCGATGCCAACGCCTGCGGCATAGACCCTGCGTTCAGCCTGCCGCCCCTGCCTGCCCGCTCGCGCCCCGGCGAGTGGCTGGAATACAGTCCGCTGTTGATCATCCTGATGGTAATGCTCGGCGCGGGATGGTTGTTCAACGAGTTCTCGACCAAACCGGCAATCACTGCGATTTCCGGGCTGAACACCTATAACTTCCTGTTCATCATGCTCGGCGCACTGCTGCATTGGCGGCCCCGCAGTTTTCTGGATGCCGTAGCACGCGCAGTGCCGACCACCACCGGCGTGCTGATCCAGTTTCCGCTGTATGGCTCGATTGCAGCGCTGCTGACCACGGTCAAGGGCGGCGATGCGCAGACGCTGGCGCATTACATCTCGACATTCTTCACCAGCATTGCGTCCCACGACACTTACGCGGTGTTGATGGGCGTGTACTCCGCAGTGCTCGGTTTCTTCATCCCGTCGGGCGGCGGCAAGTGGATCATCGAAGCGCCCTACGTGATGCAGGTCGCCAACGACTTGCAGTATCACTTGGGCTGGGCCGTGCAGATTTATAACGCTGCCGAAGCCTTACCCAACCTGATCAACCCGTTCTACATGTTGCCGCTGCTGGGCGTACTGGGCCTGAAAGCACGCGATCTGATCGGTTTTTCGTTCGTCCAGTTGCTGGTACACACGCCCCTGGTGCTGTTCCTGCTGTGGGCCTTGGGCACGACGCTCACGTACACGCCGCCCGTGATGCCATGAAACCGGGCTGAACGGCTCAGGTTACTTCGTCACCGTAATCGGCCGCTGCCACCTGGGCCAGCAAGGCACGCAATTCCAGCGCCCGTTCAGGTCCCAACGCCGTTTCATAAGAGCGTTGGGCCTGCTCCCACAGCGCCTGAGACTCAAGCAGCTTTTCGATACCGGCCTGGGTCAAGTGAACCCGACGGCTGCGCCTGTCGTCCGGGTCTACCCCAACCGACACCAGTCCTTCGCGCTCCAGGGGCTTGAGATTCTGCGCCAGCGCGGAACGATCGATAATCAGTATCGTGGCCAGCTCAGTCATGGTCAGCGCCTGATTGCGGGCGATCTGCATCAGGATCGAGCGTTGCGTCGAGCGCAAACCGCACGGTGCCATTACAGCGTCGTACAGCTGGCAGATACGGCGGCTCGCCCGGCGCAGGCTGGTGGCGTGGCAAATCACCTGCGCGGGAACATTCAGGCCTTCCGGAATACGCAGCGTACCGTTCGGGGTCAGGTCGTGATTCATAGGGGCTCCCGTGTCTAGCGCGCAATGCTGGCATATCCCCGCAAATTGAAACAGCACCTTGGGTCGCATTCTGTTTCTGCGTCTTGCCCGGTGGGCGATATTCCAGAATATGACCGGCTCTCAAAACGAATAATCCCGCTCGACCTTACACACCCGCGTCGTGAACGATTGATACCAGCAGGCTCGGCCCTGCTCGCGCACCTCAGCATGCTCGGCATGTGCCTTCCAGGCCCGAATCGCAGCCTCATCGGCCCAGTAAGATAGGGTAATGCCCAGGCCGCTTTCATCTCGCGCCGACTCAACCCCGAAGAATCCCGGCTGCTGCCGAGCCAACTCGATCATCCGCTGCGCGGCTTCACCGTAGTCCAGCCCGTCATCAACCTTGCGCAATGAGGTGAATACCACGGCGTAATAAGGTGTGGGAAAACGTGAGGCGATCATCGGTGATCACCGTGATGACCGATTCGGCACACGCCCCGGAAAACCTTATGCAACGTTGGTGTTTCGCCCTTCCCGCTTATCACGTCCATGCCCTGCTCCCTGATCAATGTCATGCATTATGGGCAGAACTATAAGCAGGCAAAAGCGCAAGCAGAATGGGCAATCAGGCACGTTATCCGTGCAGCCACGCAATATTTTTCAACTGCAAACGGGCGTCAGCACCGGCTTGCCGGCGAAGAAGGCCAGCAGATTGTCGTTGACCTTCTGCACGCTGTCTTTCGACGCCTCGGGCGACAGGCCTGCCACGTGTGGCGTCAGCACCGCATTGCCCAAGGCCTTGAACACGTCGGGTACGCTGGGCTCGTCGTCGAACACGTCCAGTGCCGCGCCGGCAATCTCTTGGTTTTGCAGGGCCGCGACCAGAGCGTCCGTGTCCACGACACTGGCACGGGCGATGTTGACGAGAAAACCCTCGGGCCCCAGTGCCGCCAGTACCGAGGCGTCGACCAGATGATGGGTGCTGCTGCCGCCTGGCGTCGCGATGACCAGAAAATCCGATGCGCTGGCCAGCGCCTGTACGGAGGCGTGCCAGGTGTAGTCGCAATCGGATCGCGGCGTGCGATTGTGATAACCGATGCTGATATCGAAGGCCTCAGCACGCTTGGCAATCGCCAGCCCGACCGCACCCAGGCCGATGATGCCCAGACGCTTGCCCGCCAGCGAAGGCCGCACCACCTTGCGCCATTCGCTGCGGCGCACCGACGCATCGGCCTGCGGGATATCACGCACCAGTGACAGCAGCAGCGCCAGCGCATGATCGGCGACGGTCGGCGCATTGACGCCCGCGCCGTTGGTGACCGTAATGCTGCGCGCCTCGGCGGCTGGCAGGTCGACCTTTTCATAGCCTGCGCCGCTCACGCAAATGATGCGCAAATTGGGCAAGGCATCCATCTCTTCGGCGAAGAACCCCAACGGACCGCGCGTGACGACCGCATCGATGGCCTCTGCGTGCGCCGCAATGGCTTTAGCGCGCAGCTCGGCTGTGGGTGCGCGAATCAGCTCGAAGCCACTGTTTTCCAGAATCGGCAAATAGGTATCCAGATTCTCGACCAGCACCAATACCGTTGTCATGCCCGCTCCTGTCTGAGGATCAAAAGCCAGACAGTAACCCGAGTCGACGTGCTTGTGCAGAGGCATTTAGCGAAGGGACAGCCCGCGTTCACACAGTCGTCTCATTCGGCGGACACACTGTTATCAAGAATCCCCGGCCCGGCGCAGGTATAGCGTTGCGCTATTATTGCGTGCCGTAAACGGCATTCAGGGCGACATCGCGCAGCAAGGAACGACACCCCACTTGCCGTATCGAAAGCGATGTTGTTAATGCTCAAGAGTGCGCCGGCGTCGACACTGCGCGAGGCGATCAACCGCTTTCTCATTTCAAGGAATCATCAGCCCATGCAAGGATTTTCCACCTTCCGGTTCAACAAGACTCCGCTGGCCAGACTGCTGGTTGCGACGGCCATTGCCGGGGCAATGCTGTCTTCAGGTGCCGTTTCGGCAGCCGATGCGCCAGGCAAAGTATTGAGCGCGAAACTGGGCCTGCCGTGGCCAGCCGTGATTGCCCACCGAGGTGCTTCGTTCGACGCACCGGAAGAGACCATCCCGGCCTATACCTTGGCGCGGGACTTGGGCGCGGATTATCTGGAGATGGATATTCAGCGCACCAAGGACGGCGTGTTGATCGCCCTGCATGACGATGTGCTGGAACGCACGACCAATATTGCCGAAGTCTTTCCGAAACGTGCCAAAGACCCCGTCAGCACCTTTACCCTGGAAGAACTCAAGCAGCTGGACGCAGGCTCCTGGTACAACAAGGCTTACCCGGACCGCGCCCGTGACAGCTATGTCGGCTTGCAGATCCTGACGCTGGATGAGGTGATCGACATTGCCGAGGGCGGCGCGAACAAACCCGGCCTGTACATCGAAACCAAAGTGCCGTCGCAGTTTCCCGGTGTCGAAGCCGACCTGAAGAAAGTCCTGGCCAAACGCGGCTGGCTCGCTGACCGCCCGGCTGCAGCGCCGGGGCGTGTGAATGTGGCGCACATGCCGGGGCGTGTGGTGTTGCAGACGTTTGAGAAACAGAGCCTGGAGCTGCTGCAGAAAGAAATGCCGAAAGTGCCCAAGGTCATGCTGCTGTGGATCGGCAAAGGCTCCATCGAACCCAAATCCGACGTTGCCTTCAAGGATTCAGGCTTCAAGGACAAATCCAGCTATTACGCGGCCCAGGAGGTCAAGTCGCCTGAAGAGTTCGAAAGCTGGATCAACTGGGCCAAAGCCCACGGCGCCATCGGCACCGGCCCGTCCTCCCAATTGGCCAAGGGCGGCGACCAGAGCTACATGGACCTGGTCAAACCGTGGATGAACAACCTGACCCACGAGAAAGGCATGGTGATTCATCCCTACACCGTGGATGACGCGGCGGACTTCAAACGTATCAGCCAGGACGGCGCAGACGGTTTCTTCACCAACCGCACCGCCGAGCTGCTTAAGTTCTACGACCGTCCGGCCAAGGAAAGCATCGACGCGATCCTGAAGCGCAACGGCTACTGATGACCTGTAACCGCCGACTGCATAGCGCTATGCAGTCGGCGGTTTGCTGTCTGTCCGTCAGAAGTTGATAGTGCCAGACACTTTCAGCGTACGCGGCTCGCCCTGGGTCAGGTAGCCGCCGTTGGCCGATGCCCAGTAGTCTTTGTTCATCAGGTTTTCAACGTTGGCGCGTAAGGTGACGTCCTTCTGTGCCACGTTGAAGGTGTAGCGTGCGCCCAGGTCGAAGCGGTTCCAGGTCGGAATGCTTTGGGTGTTGGCCGCATTGAGGTACTGGCCGCCTGTGCGCAGCATGCGCGCATTGACCGCGGCCCCTTCGATGCCCGGAATGTCCCAGTCAGCCCCGGCGTTGAACTGGAAAGTCGGCACGCCCACCGCGTTATTACCATCGTTGCTGCCGCCAGAGGTGCCGCTCAATTCGGTGTCCATCAGGGTCAGGCCGGCCAGCAGACGCACACCGCTGACAGGCTCGCCGAACACGTTCATTTCCACGCCCTTGTTGCGCTGCTCGCCCTCACGCACATAACGCGTCCCACTGCTTTCCTGAACCTGATAACCGTCGGCCGGTTGCTCGATGCGGAAAACTCCAAGGCTCGCGCCGAACGTGCCCATGTCCAGCTTCACACCGGCTTCGACCTGTTTGGAACGCGCGGGCGGGAAGATCTCGCCGGGGTTGATCGTAACGCCGTTCGGTGCGGTCGGGCCTTGCGCCAGACCTTCGATGCGGTTGGCGTAGAAGGACACGTAGCGCCAGGGCTTGAACACCACGCCATAAATCGGCGTAGTGATTGCCTCGTCGTACAGCGACGTGCGCGGCCCGCTGCCATAGGCGTAACCCTGAACCCGCAACTGTTGACGGCGCAGGCCTGCCGTGATGAGCAAGCGATCATCGAAGAACCCCAGCGTGTCGGAAACCGCAGCGCTGCGCATGCGGCTCTTGCCCGTAATGCCAGGGTCGTTCAGATCGCCCGCCGTTGATCCGTCCAGCGCCGGGCGAGTCGTGGACACCGGGTCGTAGATATTGCCGCTGACAGGGTTTTCCGTGCGGCCGAACGCGTACGCGTTGCGCTGCTCGGTCCAGATACCCGAGAGCCCGAAGTTGACCTTGTGGCTGACCGGACCGGTCTGCAGGTTGCCGTTGATGCCCGTCATTGCGGTCTTGTTGTCTTCATCATGAGGAATGAAAGACGGTCGCGCCGTGGTGTTGCCTGCGGCGTCGTTGATGGTCGGGGAACCATAAATACCGGTTTCGCGGGTGTGCTTGGCACCAGCCGCCGCGTAAAGCATCCAGTCATCATTGAGGTCGTACTCGACGCGGCTCATGCCGAAGGTGTCCTCGGTTTCGGTCCAGGTCCAGTTCGGCGCGTAATTGTTATCCGAGTCGGGCGCATGGGGCACGCGGGTCAGGCTGCTGCCGAGAAATACCGTATTGCGACTCTGGTTGATGCGTTGCTTCTGATAAGCGAAATCGCCGGACACGCGAAAGTTGTCGCCCCGATAATCCAGACCCAGCGCGAACAGTTTGCTGCGGTGCTCTTCGTCATCGACGCCGGTCTCACCTTCACGCTGTGACAGATTCAGGCGTGCACCGAAGCGGTTGTCCTCACCGAAACGCTGGCCCAGGTCCAGATGTTCGCCCACCCGGCCGTCGCTGCTGATGTCGGTGGTGAACCGACGTGTCGGCGTGTCCCCTGCGCGTTTGGGCTGCAGGTTCACGCCACCTCCGATGCCTGAGCCGGTGGGCGTGACTCCATTGATGAACGCATTGGGCCCCTTGAACACTTCGACACGCTCCAGCGCATCGGTGGAAATGATCTGTCGAGGCAATACGCCGTAAAGGCCGTTGTAGGAAATGTCGTCAGTCGCAAGCTCAAAGCCGCGGATTACGAAGACTTGCGACGCGTTGGCATAGCCCGACGACTGACGAACCGAGGCGTCGTTGAGCAACACGTCACCAATGTCCTCGGCCTGCTGATCCTCGATCAACTGCTCGGTGTAGCTGGTCATGCTGAACGGTACGTCCATGATGTCCGAGCTGCCCAGCACACCCAATTGGCCGCCGCGCGCAACCTGGCCTCCCGCGTAAGCGGAAGGCAGCGCTTGCGGGTCAACCTTGTCGGCGCTGATCGCGGTTTCGCCCAGCACCATCGCACCGCCCGGTAAAACCGGTGTGTCGGTTGCCGCCCAGACGGGCAGCCCAAGGGAACAGCAAAACGCAATCAGCGTCAGACGAAAAGGAATCGGCGAGGTGTGCATGGGGAGGTCCTGCTAAACGATAAGAGGGGCTGGGCAGCGTCCTTCCCTGACTGCGCCCTTGCTATTTAGATGCGAAATGCTATCAGGTGTGACTGGGAACGGTTATCGTTTATTTGTTTGCAAAGAGCTATAACGCGGGTTTCACGACGAAAGGCGGACGCGGAGCGTCCTGAGATGCATGCTCACGCGGAGCATGGCTACGATCAGTCCTCCGGATCATTCAGCCGAACGCTCGATGTGCGTCACCTCTCAGGGAGCCCACTGAGATAAGGAAATGCCTTGAAACGCATGGTCACACGTTGAAACAGGACACTGGCGGCGACCTGTTGCGTTGTCTGGTGTAAGCTCGTCCGCTGTTGGTTATCCCATCGAGAGGCCTATGCAGTCCAACTTCCGACGCTCGACCCTGGCGGCGCTCCGCGGTTTTGCCCTGCCGGGCGATGCAATCACCATCGTCCCTTCTGCCGCCGACTATCGGCGTAGTCTGCTGGAAAAGATCGCTCACGCGACCCGTCGCATTTACATCATCGCGTTGTATCTGCAGCAGGATGAAGCGGGCCAGGAAATTCTCGATGCCCTGTACGCGGCAAAGACCGCCCGCCCGGAGCTAGACGTGGTGGTGCTGGTCGACTGGTTCCGGGCTCAACGCGGCCTGATCGGGGCCGGACGTCAGCCGGGCAATTCGACCTGGTATCAGGCGCAGAATCTGGAGTACGACCAGGAAGTGCCGATCTATGGCGTGCCCGTCCAGACCCGCGAACTGTTTGGCGTGCTGCACCTCAAGGGCAGTATTGTCGACGACTGCGTCATCTACAGCGGCGCCAGCATCAATAATGTGTACCTGCACAAGCTCGACAAGTACCGGCTGGACCGCTATCACCTGATCGAAAGCGCGCCGCTGGCCGACAGCTTCGTGGATCTGGTCCAGCGTGAAATCCTGCCGTCACCCGCCGTGCATCGCCTGGACCTGCAATCCCCTCCGAGTTCACGCAGCCTGCGCGGTGAAATTCGTGCCTTTCGCAGCAACCTCAAGCGTGCGGCCTACGACACGTCTGCCGGCGAAAAGGAGAACGGTGAATTTCGCGTCGTGCCGCTATTGGGGGTGGGTCCGCGCAATGGATTGAACCGCACCCTCTGCGACCTGATTGCGTCGAGCAAGATCCAGCTGACGATCTGCACGCCCTATTTCAATCTGCCGGTGGCCGTCACCCGCGAGATCAATCGAGCGCTCAAACGGGGCGTAAACGTGGACATCATCATTGGCGACAAGACCGCCAACGATTTCTTCATCCACCCGGATGAGCCATTCAAGGTGATCTCCGCCCTGCCCTATCTGTACGAAATCAGCCTGCGACGCTTCGCTCAAAAACACCGCAAGGCCATCGACCAGCACCGCTTGAACGTCCATTTGTGGAAGCACGGCGATAACACCTTTCACCTCAAGGGCATCTGGGTCGACCACCGTTACACGCTGCTCACCGGCAACAACCTCAACCCGCGTGCGTTCAACCTCGACCTGGAAAACGGTCTGCTGATCGACGATCCGCAAGGTGTGTGGAGCGCGCCCAGGGAAGCGGAGATTGCTCACTTGATGCGCAACACCCAGCGCGTCAGCCAATATGACGAGCTGGACACGCTGGCCAGTTACCCTGAAGGTGTGCGCAAGTTTCTGACCCGCGTCAGCCGGGTCCGGGTCGAGCGACTGTTGTACCGGATCCTGTAAATGCTGAAGGTTGCAGCGGTGTTCGCCAGACCTTCTGGCGAACACCGCTTCCGTCACTCAACCAGTGCGATCAACTGCTGCCGCTGTGCATCGGTCAACGTTGGACCAAACCCGGCACCGACGTTTTCAGCCATGTAGCGCGGATTTCCGGTTCCCGGTATCACGCACGTCACGGCCGGGTTGGCGAGCAGAAACTTGAGTGCCAATTGCGGCCAGTTGCTCACTTCCACTTGCGCCGCCCAACCGGGCAAAGGCTTGTTCTTGAGCCGTGACAGCAGCCCGCCGCCGCCGAAGGGCCGGTTGCAGATGACGGCCACCCCGCGCTCGCGACACAGGGGCAGCAACCGTTTTTCAGCCTCGCGCTCGTCCAGCGCATAGTTGATTTGCAGAAAATCCAGCGGCTCGCTCTTGAGCACCGCTTCCACATCCGCATAGGCCGAAGCGGTGTAGTGGCTGATCCCGATGTAGCGAATCCGACCTTGCTCTTTCCACTCACGTAACGTCGGCAGGTGGGTCTCCCAGTCCAGCAGGTTATGAATCTGCATCAGGTCGATCCGGTCGGTTTGCAGCAACCTGAACGACGCTTCCATCTGCTCGATGCCCTCCTTGCGCCCTCGGGTCCAGACTTTGGTGGCCAGAAACGCAGGCGAACGCGGCTCATGGATCGACAGCAATTCCCCGGTAGTCTGTTCCGCCCGGCCATACATCGGTGAGCTGTCGACAACGCTGCCGCCTGCCGCAAACAGTGCATCGAGTACCGGGCGCAGCTGTTTGTACGCCGGGCTGGCAGTGGCCACGTCGAAGCCGCGATAGGTGCCCAGGCCAACGACAGGCAACGGTTCATTGCTGGAGGGGATCACTCGGGTCTGCATGGTCTTGGCTCCAAGTGTGAGTTTCGGGGGGAGTGACGAGGGGGTTGAAGGCGATGGCAGCGTCGTCGGCTTCTCGCCGCCAGCGGCGCTGTCGAACACCAGTGCGGCGCTCACACCTGCCGCCAGGGTGAGCAGTCTTCTGCGGGTCAGGTGATGGGGTGGCGTCATGACGTTCTCCTTATCTCTCCTGCACGTGTTGGTTTTTTCAGCCTCGCCATGCAGGCAGACCGTCGGGCGGAGCTGAACGTGCCCGTCGAACGCTACTTTACGGCCGTTTCGCCCCCAGTTGTTTCCACATTTTTTGCGTGATTCTCTGCCGGTTTGCATAGCCCGCCCACGGATCGCTTTTCAAGGACCGCAGTCGCTGCTCCAGGTTAGTGATGTCCCACTGGGCCGAAGAGGTAAGGCCCGCCAGTTCGTCCAGCGCAATCGGCACCGACACGGGCAAGCCCGGCCGGGCCCGTACCGAGTAGGCCGTGACCGTGCTGCCACCGCGACTGTTGCGCAGGTAGTCAACGAAAATCCGGCCCACACGGTTTTTCGGGCTCATCGTCGCGGTAAAGCGCTCCGGCAACTGTTGGGTCACGAATTCGGCAATCGCCTTGGCGAAGCCCTTCACCGTATCCCAATCAGCATGCCGGGCAAGCGGCACGATGATGTGCATGCCCTTGCCGCCGCTGGTTTTCAGAAAGGCCTGCAACCCCAGTTCCTCTAGCACGGCGAGCACCATTTGCGTGGCTTCGATCATGCTGCGCCAAGGCAACACGGGATCCGGGTCAAGGTCGAGCACCAAGTGGTCCGGTGTCTCGATGCGGTCGCTGGTTGCGCCCCACGTGTGCAACTCAATCGCGCCCATCTGCGTTGCGCCGACCAGCGCCTGAACCGTATCGATCTCCATCAGCGCAGCGTGGCCAGGATCGAGCGTTCGATCCAATTGCCGGATGTGGGGGATCGCGAGGCGTTCAGCGTGTTTCTGGAAGAACTGCTCGCCGTCGATGCCTTCCGGGCACCGCAGCAGCGCAACGGGGCGGCTGTCCAGGTACGGCAGAATCCATTCGGCGATGGATTCGTAGAATTGCGCCAGTTCGATCTTTTGCGTGCCCGTCTTGCTGTCGATCACCCGCTCCGCATGGCTGATGCCAACGCCTACCACATTGACTTTGCCTCGCGTCGTCTTGCGCACGGCGGGAGCATCGGCAGGCTTGGCTTTGGCAGACCTGGCGGCCTTCGGTCGACTGGCGGCCTCCGCAGGCTGAGGGTATTCACGCACTACTTCGCTGGCGGGCTTATCGCTGCGCAGTCCGACAAAAGCGGCCTGGCGCAAAATCCCCTCACGCGTCCACTCGGCGAACTCGGCCTCGCAGAGCAATGTCGCTTCCACCCACTGCACACCGCGCCCCTGGGCAGACGTGAGTTTTTTGTCCAGTGGCGAGGTGTCGCGCTCCAGAGGCTTCAATTGCTCATGCAACTGTTTGAGGGTGAGGCTGCTAAAGCCAGTGCCGACCCGCCCGGCGTAGACCAGGCCCTTGTCATCATTGACCGCCAGCAGCAACGCCCCGAATGCCGAGCGACTGCCTTGAGGTGCGGTGTAACCAACGATCACGAATTCCTGACGCAGCCGGCATTTGAGCTTGATCCAGTCGGCGTTGCGCCTGCTGACGTAGGGGCTACCCGCGCGTTTGCCGATGACGCCCTCGAGCCCCATCGCACTGGCACTCTCGATGATGTCCTGATGCCCCGACCGGAACGCATCGGAGAAACGCAGCAGACGACTGCGCTGTTTGCCGAGTACTTGCCTGAGCGCATCGCGACGCTGTTCGATCGGTATCTGGCGTAAATCCTCGCCACTCAGGTAAGGCATGTCGAACAGGTAGTAAAGAATGTCCTTGCTGCGGCCGATCTCGAAGGCATTCTGCAACGCCTGAAAGTCTGGCAAACCCTGATCGTTGAGCACAACCACTTCGCCATCGAACCAGGTGTCTTGCAGTTTCAGGGCTTTGATCGCCTTGACCAGCTCAGGCAGGCGATCCGTCCAGTCATTACCGTTGCGCGTGAACAATCGCACGTCATCGCCCTGAATGCGGGTCAGGATGCGGTAGCCGTCGAACTTGATCTCGTACAGCCATTCACCCGCAGGCGGCGCGTCCACCAGTGTGGCCAGTTGCGGGGTGAGCAGTTCGGGAATGGCCGCATCCGATTTGACAGGGGTGGTTTTTTTGTCGGCAGCCTTGGGCACGGCTTTCGCTTTCGTCGCCTTGGCTTTCGCAGGCGCCCCGCGCCCTACACCAACATGGGTCCCGCTGATAACGCTCTGCGGCTGTTGCTCGGTGATGTCGTACTCGGCGGCGGGTCGGGCCACCGCGTCCTTTTCCTTGATCAACAGCCACTGCTCTTTGCTGCCACTGCCCCTGAGGCGCGTACGCACCAGCGCCCAGTCGCCGGTCAGTTTCTCCCCGACCAAGGTGAATTTGAGTTTGCCCTCCTCGTAGGTCTTGCGCGGATCGCCGTGGGGTTGCCACACGCCCCGGTCCCAGACGATGACGTCGCCGCCGCCGTACTGCCCTTTGGGAATGCTGCCCTCGAAACTGGCGTAACCCAGCGGGTGGTCTTCGACATGCACCGCAAGACGCTTCTGCGTCGGGTCCAGGCTCGGCCCCTTGGGCACCGCCCAGCTTTTCAGCGTTCCATCCAGCTCAAGCCGGAAGTCGTAATGCAGGTTACGTGCGTCGTGCTTCTGGATAACAAAACTCAAGGCATGGGCTTTGACCTTACGCTTTTTACCGCCAGCTTCGGCAGGTTCCGACGTGATATCAAAGTTACGTTTGCGTGTGTATTCACTGACAGGCTTGGCCATCTTCGCTCACTCCGTAGGGCTCAGGAGGCCTTGCTGGTTTTCTTGCGAGCAGGGGCTCGACGCTTGGCGGGCGCTTTGGGCTTGGCGCTTTCACTGTCAGACGTCTTGTCGGCAGCTTTGGCTTTGGCGGCGGGTTTGCTTGCCTTGCTCTTGGCTGCACCGCCCTTGCCCGCCAGGCTGCGGCGTAGCAGATCGGTGAGGTCGATGACGTCGGCGCTCTTGCGCTCTTCCTCGCCCGGATCGGTTTCAATGTCCTGAATCTTGCCGTCCCGCGCCTTGGTTTCGACCAGTTGCATGATCTTGTCCTGAAAGGTGTCTCGGTACTCTTCAGGCTGCCAGTCGGCACTCATGTCCTTCACCAAACGCTTGGCCATGTCACGTTCACTCTTGTTCAGTTGCACGTCGGTGACCGCATCGCTCAGGTCAAGGTCATCGAGCTCACGTACGTCGGCGGGCCAGCGCAGGATCACCATCACCAATGCCGAGGCCAGCGGCATGACCGCCGCCAGGTGTTCCTTGGTGTGCAGCACGACATTGGCCAACGCCACCTTTTTGGTGTCGTGCAGCGTTTCGCGCAGCAAGGCGTAGACTTTTTCGCCGCGCTTGTCAGGGGTCAGAAAATAAGGAGTGTCGATGTTCTGCAACGGGATCTGCTGACTGTCGACAAAGCCGAAGATGTCGATGGTCTGGGTTGATTTGGGATGCGCGGCCCGGATCTCCTGTTCGCTGAGTACGACATAGCGGTCTTTCTCGTACTCCACGCCTTTGACGATGTTCTCGCTGGAGACTTCCTTGCCGGTGACCTTGTTGATGCGCTTGTAGCCCACCGGATCCATGCTGCGTTTGTCGAGCCAGTCGAAATCGACGCCTTTGGACGATGTCGCCGAGATAAGCGCCACCGGTATATGCACCAGCCCGAAACTGATCGCGCCCTTCCAGATTGCCCTTGCCATTGCGTGACTCCCTTTGAACGTAGAAAGGTGACAGGCCAACGTGAATAAAAGTTTCGGCAAGCGGACGAGCGCCCCTCGAACGGCAGTGATGGTGTCGCGGTTCACGCACAGCCAGCCAACCGCGCGGACTGCCGGTCGCTTATATAACCTAAAAATCTAAAAATATGGATTAACGTTCTTTTACGGAATAAATCTTACTGTCTATAACTGGCGTCACTTCAAGGCCCTGTTGGTCCGCTGTCCGGGATCCAACAGTTGCCTTTCATGAACCTGACCCGGCTGACCATTCAAGGATTTGTCATGAACGTTTTCTGGTTTCTTCCAACTCACGGCGATGGCCATTACCTGGGCACGACCAAAGGCGCGCGTCCGGTCACGCTCAATTACCTCAAGCAGGTGGCACAAGCGGCGGACGATCTGGGCTACTACGGCGTGCTGATCCCCACCGGTCGCTCGTGCGAAGATTCCTGGGTGATCGCCTCGGCACTGGTGCCGCTGACGGAAAAGCTCAAATACCTGGTGGCGATCCGTCCGGGCATCATTTCACCCACGGTATCGGCGCGCATGGCCGCCACGCTGGACCGGCTGTCCGGTGGCCGGTTGTTGATCAACGTCGTGACCGGCGGTGACCCGGATGAAAACCGTGGCGATGGCAGCTTTCTCGATCACAGCGAACGTTACGAAGTGACCGACGAGTTCCTGCAGATCTGGCGACGCGTGCTACAAGGCGAAGCGGTGGATTTCGAAGGCAAGCACCTGCGCGTGCAGAACGCCAAGGCGTTGTACCCGCCCCTCCAGAAACCCTACCCGCCCCTGTACTTCGGCGGCTCATCCGACGCGGCCCATGACCTGGCGGCCGATCAGGTGGACGTCTACCTGACCTGGGGTGAACCCCCAGCCGCCGTCGCCCAGAAACTGGCCGATGTGCGCGAGCGAGCTGCACGCAAGGGCCGTACCGTGAAGTTCGGCATCCGCCTGCACGTCATCGTGCGCGAAACCAGTGAGGAAGCCTGGAAAGCGGCCAGCACGCTGATCGAGCACATCAGCGATGAAACCATCGCAGCGGCGCAGAAATCCTTTTCACGTTTTGACTCCGAGGGGCAGCGCCGCATGGCCGCCCTGCACGACGGACGCCGCGACAATCTGGAGATAGCGCCAAACCTGTGGGCCGGTGTCGGTCTGGTACGCGGTGGCGCTGGCACGGCACTGGTCGGCAATCCGCAGGAAGTCGCCGAACGCATCAAGGAATACGCCGACCTGGGCATCGAGAGCTTTATCTTCTCGGGCTACCCGCATCTGGAAGAAGCCTATCGCTTTGCCGAGCTGGTGTTCCCGCTGCTCCCCGAGCCTTACGCCAGCCTGGCAGGACGCGGCATCACCAACCTGACCGGCCCGTTCGGCGAGATGATCGCCAACGATCTGCCGCCGCAGGCCAAGTAATGTCGGTGCAACTGCTGACCCTACCCCACTCGCCGGCACTGGCCACTTCGATCCGGGCCACTGCGCAGGTGTTCGAAGACCCCAAATCCCGCGCCTTGCTGGCGCATGTCCGGCAGGTCGCCCCCAGCGATGCCAGCGTGCTGATCATTGGCGAAACCGGCACCGGCAAGGAGCTGGTGGCGCGCCATGTCCATGCCTTGAGCGCCCGTCGCGACAAACCGTTCGTGGCGGTCAATTGCGGGGCGTTTTCCGAGAACCTGATCGAGGCCGAGCTGTTCGGTCACGAGAAAGGCGCATTCACCGGTGCGGTCGGCGCCAAGGCTGGCTGGTTCGAAGAGGCCAACGGCGGCACGTTGTTTCTCGACGAGATCGGCGACCTGCCCATGAGTTTGCAGGTCAAGCTGCTGCGCGTGCTTCAGGAGCGTGAGGTGGTGCGCTTGGGGTCACGTAAAAGCATCCCGATCGATGTGCGGGTGCTGGCAGCCACCAATATTCAGTTGGAAAAAGCCATTAATGCCGGGCATTTCCGGGAGGACCTTTACTACCGGCTGGACGTGGTCAATCTGGAGCTGAGCCCGCTGCGCGACCGGCCGGGGGATATCCTGCCGCTGGTACTGCATTTCATTGAGGTCTATCGCCTGCGCTTGAAGCACGGCCCGGTCAAAGTAAGCCCGGAGGCCGAGCAAAAGCTGAAAACCTACAGTTGGCCGGGCAATATTCGCGAGCTGGAAAACGTCATCCACCACACGCTGTTGGTGTGCCGTGATGGCGTGATTCAGCACGACGACCTGCGCATGTCCAACCTGAAAATCGAACGCCAGGATGACTATGCTCAGCACGAGGAAACCCCGGAACAGCTATTGAACAGGGCGTTTCAAAAACTGTTCGAGGAACAGCCCGGTGCATTGCACGAAAAGGTCGAGGACTCGTTGCTCCGGGCCGCATACCGCTTTTGTCACCACAACCAGGTCCACACCGCCAGCCTGCTGGGCCTGACGCGTAACGTGACCCGCACGCGTCTGATACGGATCGGCGAACTGGCAGTCAACAAGCGCAGGCCCGGCGAAACCCTGCAGGGCGACCGCATGCTGCATCTGTCGGTCTGACCCCGTCGCTCAAGGACGAGCCGTCACCTGCCCCATGACCTGAAAGCTGCCAAACGTCGCACTCGTGGCCCGGTAGCGGCGCATCAGCGCATGAAGGTCCAGATCGCTGGAATCGACCTTCGTCTTTGCGTCTTCACACTGCGGCCTGGAGCGCCAGAGCACCTGGTGCAAGACCCGCCGCCCGTCTTCGCTGGCGTGTACGCTGGAGCTGATGAAACCTGGCCAGGTTGAAGTGAGGCATTCGTCTCGCGCCATCAATGCATTGATCAACTCAAGCTGATGCTGCGCCTCCACAGCGAACTCTACGACCTGACTGTAAGGATGTTGACTGAAAGATGACCCCATGACGCTCTCCCCGCTGGGCGCTGTTGCTACCAAAGTGCAGGCAGGGTAAAACCTCTACCTAACTAGAGGTCAAGCGAGACGTACGAATATGATGCCCCCTTCAGAAAAAACGCCCGCCCCGATGCTGACGGTCGGCCAACTGGCGGCGCGCAGCGGCGTTGCGGTCACCGCGTTGCATTTCTACGAGACCAAAGGCTTGATCAGTAGCCAGCGCAATGCTGGCAACCAGCGGCGCTACTCTCGAGAAACCTTGCGGCGTGTGTCATTGATCAAGGTCGCGCAACGCCTTGGCATTCCGCTGGCCAGCATCCATGCCGCGTTTCAGAATCTGCCCGAAGGCCGCGCACCCACTGCGGCGGACTGGCAAAGGCTGTCCGAACAATGGAAAACCGAACTGGATGAGCGAATCAGAAGCCTGACCACGCTGCGCGATCAATTGACCGGTTGTATCGGCTGCGGCTGCCTGTCGATGGAGGCCTGCCCGCTTCGCAACAAGGGCGACGAACTGGGCAGGCGGGGGGTGGGCGCCCATTTGCTGGGCCCGTTTTGAGACGCTGCCTCTCAATCCGCCAGATGAATAGCCAGCGCCTTGGCCTGACTGGCCACATCGTTCACGGCCGTGCTTTCCCACCACATGCCACGCAAAGGCGGCCCCATTGCGAACAGACGTGACGAACAGCGGCCTTGCGCGTCCAGAACCGCACCATGAGCATTGGCGGCGATGCCTAGCGCCAGGGGCCCGGGTTGAATCAAACCCCTTGCCAGTAACTGACGCGGCAGCGGACGGTCCACGCGTCGCCAGTCGTATTCGATGCCGGTGGAGTTGATCAAGGCATCGCCCGTGACCTGCGACACCCGCTCATCACCTCGATGACGCAACGTGATCTGTACCTGACCCGTTCCCAGCGTGGCGACGCCTTTCAGAGACGCCGCCTCGATGGTCAATCGGCCCTCTTTCAGACGCTTGGCCAACAACGCGGCACTGAGTGGCGGCGAGCGATGGTGGTGACTTTCCCACCAGGGCCGCACATGCCGGACGAATTGCCGACGCTGGCTGTCGGTGGCTTGGTTCCAGAGCCGACCGATGTTGGCGCGGACGGTATCCAGCGGCGCCTGCCAGTCGATGCCGCTCTCGATGGCCAGCTCACACTGCTCGCGGACCGCGCGCACCAACTGCCGGGTGCTGCGAATTCGGTGATCCTGGCCCAGAAAGTCAGGCCACTCCGGTGGCTGACGCCGCACATGAGGGAGCAACCCGTGACGGGAATAGACCTGGATAGGACCACGATGGCCAGCCTGCTCAAGGGACACCACGGCATCGACCATCGTCAGCCCCGAGCCGATGATCAGCACCCGCGCCTGAGGGTCGAGCTGACGCATGAGGTCGACATTCCAGGGATCCAGCGCTGCGGCATTGAGGCCGCTCGACTCACGCTGCGGCGTACGTGACGCGGCGTACATGCCAGTGGCCAGGACGGCAAAGCGACCATGCATTGTTCGCCCGTCGGCCAGCGTGGCAAGCACCGTGTCCGTCCGGACCTGAAGATCCACCACCTCACCGCGCACATGCTCCACAGTGGAGCCGCGACTCAACCCCAAGGCCTGCGCCTCCCTCAGGCGCTGTTGCACATAAAGCCCGAACACGCCACGTGGCGGAAACAGCTCGGCAACCGACACACGCTGTTCGGCGGCCTCAGGCCAGCCGCCTGCGGCCAGGTATTCGGTGAGCCATCGGGTCAGGTCCTCGGCATTATCCGCATCAGCACTCATGCGGGCTGCGTTGCCATTGAGGGTATGACCGGTTTCGGTCGCGCTGTAGGCCTCTCCGCGGCCAAGTTCCTCACGGGTTTCGATGATCAGGATTCTGCGCTGCCCGGGCCTGCGCAGTAGCTGCACCGCCAGCATGACGCCACTCAATCCCCCACCCACTATCAGAACGTCGGCGGTCGTGTGCTTGTCATCGGTCATGGAAAGTCGCCTCGCGCAGGAGCCTGAGTGAATTCATGGCGTTACAGTACTACGTTGCGCACAAAACGCAGCGTGACAGTACTTTCATTGCAATAACGGTGAGGCTGGCTGCTGGGGAACATGTAGAACTCGCCGGGCCCGACCCGCCGGGTTTCGACGGCATCGGAGAACCGGATGGTCAGATGGCCTTCCACGACATACACCTGCTCGCTCCAGCCTTCCGGGTCGGCATCGGCCGCGTAAAGGTCGCCGGGCGCCAGGCAGAACTCCCACAATTCGACTTCGCGCCGGGCATTGGCCTTGGCCAGCAACACCGCCTTGCTACCGTGAATCGAACCGGCCCAGGCCAGTTCATTGATACGGCTATGATCGCGAACGTCAGGTGCCTGGATCAGGTCGCTGAACGCCACTTCCAGCGCTTCGGCGACACGGTCCAGGGTTGCCAGGCTGACGTTCTTCTCGCCGGCCTCGATGGCCACCAGCATCCGCCGACTGACCCCGGAGCGTTCTGACAGCGCCGTCTGACTCAGGTCCGCCGCGTTGCGCAGGCGGCGAACGTTTTGACTGACGTGCTGCAAAACCGGCGCGCGCTGGGAATTTTCTTTATCCATGAGAGTGCTCATCTGAATCCGTTGCGCATTATACTGCACACTTTCGCGACACCGTTGTGTGTCGAGCCTCTTGTCACAAGCAAAGCCGTGGGATCTGGAGCCGACATGAAGTCTATCAGCCGCACACCCCGTATCAGCAAGGCGGAAGCCGTGCTCATTTTCATCACCATGCTCTGGGGCGGCACGTTTCTGCTCGTGCAGTTCGCCATGACCGTCAGCGGGCCGATGTTCTTCGTCGGCCTGCGCTTCGCTGCCGCCGCCTTGATCGTCGCGCTGTGCTCGATGAACGTCATGCGCGGCCTCACGTTACTCGAACTCAAGGCAGGTATCCTGATCGGCACGGCGATCATGCTGGGCTACGGCTTGCAGACCATCGGCCTTCAGACCATTCCCAGCAGTCAGTCGGCTTTCATCACCGCGCTTTACGTGCCTTTCGTACCGTTGCTGCAGTGGCTGGTATTGGGGCGGCGGCCGGGCCTGATGCCCAGCCTGGGCATTGTGCTGGCATTCACCGGGCTGCTGCTGCTTTCAGGCCCGCAAGGGATGTCACTGCACATGAGCCCCGGTGAGATCGCCACCTTGATCAGCGCGGTGGCCATTTCAGCCGAAATCATCCTGATCAGCGCCTACGCCGGCAAGGTCGACGTGCGGCGAGTCACCGTGGTGCAACTGGCGACCGCATCAATCCTGGCGTTCCTGATGATCGTACCGACACAGGAGCGCCTGCCCGACTTCTCCTGGTTGCTGGTCTTCATCGCCGTGGGGCTTGGAGCAATGAGCGCCGTGATTCAGGTGGCCATGAACTGGGCACAGAAAAGCGTCTCGCCGACCCGCGCAACGGTCATTTATGCAGGTGAACCCGTATGGGCAGGTATTGTCGGACGACTGGCTGGTGAGCGTTTGCCGGGTATCGCCCTGTTGGGCGCGGCCTTGATTGTCATCGGTGTGATTGTCAGTGAAATGAGGCGTCGGCCTGCCCTCGCCGATCAGATGAGCCTGGAACGGAACGGTGTGGAAAAACCGGACTGACGCGAGCGCCTGATGCTGTAACTGCAATCAGACACGACGAAGATAGCTTGCGAAACGCCACTAGACACTTTTTGTAGGAAATTCGAAAAACTGTCCCTTTGGTATCGAAGTCTCTGGCACGTATGATGCTTGATATTTCTCCGCAGATTAGAAGCCTATGTCCCTGATAGTTCTACTGCTTCTGCCTTTCATCGGCAGCTGTCTGGCGGCTTTTTTGCCGCACAATGCGCGTAATGCAGAATCCATTCTTGCGGGCCTCGTCGCCACGATCGGCGCGGTGCAAATGGCGCTGTGGTTCCCGCAAATTGCCGACGGCGGCGTGATTCGCGAAGAGTATTTCTGGCTGCCCAGCCTGGGAATGAATTTTGTACTGCGCATCGACGGCTTCGCCTGGATGTTCTCGATGCTGGTGCTGGGGATCGGCGCGCTGGTTTCGCTGTATGCCCGTTATTACATGTCGCCGGACGATCCGGTACCGCGCTTCTTCTCGTTTTTTCTGGCCTTCATGGGCGCCATGCTCGGGCTGGTGATGTCCGGCAACCTCATCCAGATCGTATTTTTCTGGGAACTGACCAGCGTGTTCTCGTTCCTGCTGATCGGCTATTGGCACCACCGGGCCGATGCCCGACGGGGTGCCTACATGGCGCTCATGGTCACCGGCGCGGGCGGTCTGGCCCTGCTGGCGGGGATGATGCTGCTGGGGCACATTGCGGGCAGCTACGATCTGGATCGGGTGCTGGCCTCAGGCGACGCCATCCGCGCTCATGGGCTGTACCCGGTAATGCTGACCCTGGTGCTGATCGGCGCACTGAGCAAAAGCGCCCAGTTCCCGTTCCACTTCTGGCTGCCCCATGCGATGGCCGCACCCACGCCGGTTTCGGCCTACCTGCACTCGGCGACGATGGTCAAAGCCGGTGTATTCCTCATGGCGCGCCTGTGGCCCGCCCTGTCGGGCACCGAACAATGGTTCTGGATCGTCAGCGGCGCGGGTGCCTGCACACTGATGCTCGGCGCTTATGCCGCGATCTTTCAGAACGACCTTAAAGGCCTGCTGGCCTACTCGACCATCAGCCACCTGGGGCTGATCACGCTGTTGCTGGGCCTCAACAGCCCACTGGCGGCGGTCGCTGCCGTCTTCCACATTCTTAACCACGCGACGTTCAAAGCCTCGCTGTTCATGGCCGCTGGCATCATCGACCATGAAAGCGGCACGCGAGACATCCAGCGGCTTAGCGGGCTGATAAAACTGCTGCCCTACACCGCGACGCTGGCGATGGTCGCCAGCGCTTCGATGGCTGGCGTGCCACTGCTGAACGGCTTTCTGTCCAAAGAGATGTTCTTCGCCGAAACGGTGTTCATCTCAGCCACCGCCTGGGTCGAGATCGCTCTGCCGGTGGTGGCGACCATCGCCGGGGTGTTCAGCGTCGCGTACTCACTGCGCTTCACCGTCGATGTGTTTTTCGGCCCGGCGGCCAAAGACCTCCCCCATATGCCTCATGAACCCCCGCGCTGGATGCGTGCGCCGGTCGAGTTTCTGGTTCTGGCCTGCCTGATCGTCGGCATCTTCCCGTCGCAGTCGGTCGCGCCATTGCTGGCCGCTGCCGCGCAACCGGTGGTAGGCGGAACCCTGCCCGAGTACAGCCTGGCGATCTGGCACGGCTGGAACGCCCCGATGATCATGAGTCTGGTGGCGATGGCGGGTGGCATTCTCCTGTACCTGTTGCTGCGCAATTCACTCAAAAAAGACCGGTTCCCCGTTCCGCCGCTGGTGGGACGTTTGAACGGCAAACGTTTCTTCGAACGCAGCCTGGTGGTCGTGATGCACTGGGCGCGACGCTTCGAGCGCAAGGTCAGCACCCGCAGGCTCCAGCCTCAGCTGTTTCTGCTGGTCCTGGCGGCGGTCATGGGCGGCTTCATCCCGATGTATTTCAGCGGCCTGACCTGGGGCGATCGTCCGAAGATTCCGGGCTCCGGAGTCTTCGTGACCCTGTGGTTGATTGCCATCGTGTGCGCGCTGGGCGCGGCATGGCAGGGCAAGTATCACCGCCTGGCTGCACTTGTGATGGTCAGCGTCTGCGGCCTGATGACCTGCATTACCTTCGTCTGGTTCTCCGCCCCGGATCTGGCCCTCACTCAGTTGGTGGTAGAGGTTGTCACGACCGTACTGATCCTGCTTGGACTGCGCTGGCTGCCACGCCGAAACGAAGACGTGGCCGCAACCAGTACCCGCCTAAGGGCCCGTACCCGCAGAATCCGAGACTTCGTGCTCGCGGTCATGGTCGGGCTGGGGATGGCGATCCTGTCGTACGCCATGCTGACCCGCCAGACGCCCAATGCCATCTCCTCGTTCTACCTCAGTCGCGCCCTTCCGGAAGGCGGTGGCACCAACGTGGTCAACGTGATGCTGGTGGACTTCCGCGGCTTCGATACCTTCGGTGAAATCACCGTACTGGCTGCCGTGGCCATGACTGTATTTGCCTTGCTGCGTCGCTTCCGCCCGCCAAAGGAAAGCATTGCGCTCCCCACGCAGCAGCGCCTGCTGGCTCGCGATGTGGTCACCGACCTGATCAACCCGCGCAGCGCCAGCGATACCGCACTGGGCTTCATGATGGTGCCTGCAGCGCTGGTTCGCCTGTTGTTGCCCATCGCATTCATCGTGTCGATGTACCTGTTCATGCGCGGCCACAATCAGCCTGGCGGTGGCTTCGTTGCCGGACTGGTGATGTCGGTCGCGTTCATTCTGCAGTACATGGTCGCCGGCACCCAGTGGGTCGAAGCCCAGATGAGCCTGCGACCGCTGCGCTGGATGGGCACCGGCCTGCTGTGCGCCGTGCTGACCGGAGCAGGTTCGATGGCGCTGGGTTATCCGTTCATGACCACTCACACCGCGCATCTGCACCTGCCGGTGCTGGGTGACCTTCACTTCGCCAGCGCACTGTTTTTCGATGTAGGCGTCTACGCCGTCGTGGTCGGGGCGACGCTGTTGATCCTGACCGCGCTGGCCCACCAGTCGGTGCGCAGCCATCGCCCGACCCAACTGCCCAAGCCTGTCGCCAACCCGCAAGGAGTCCTCTGATGGAAGAAGTGATTGCAGTGGCCATCGGCGTCCTGGCCGCCTCCGGTGTCTGGCTGATGCTGCGACCGCGAACTTTTCAGGTGGTGATGGGCCTGTGCCTGCTGTCCTACGGCGTGAACCTGTTCATCTTCAGCATGGGCAGCCTGTTCATCGGCCGGGAGCCGATCATCAAAGACGGCGTCCCTCAAGACCTGCTCAATTACACCGACCCCCTGCCTCAGGCACTGGTACTGACCGCTATCGTGATCAGCTTCGCCATGACCGCGCTGTTTCTGGTCGTCCTGCTGGCTTCCCGAGGCCTGACCGGCACCGACCACGTTGATGGCCGGGAGCCCAAGGCATGAGCTGGCTGAATCAACTGATCATCGCACCCATCCTGTTGCCACTGTTGACGGCCGGCCTGATGCTCTGGCTGGGCGAAAAGCGTCGCCCACTCAAGGGCCGCATCAATCTGGTTTCAAGCCTCTTGGGGCTGGGTATCTCCATCGTGCTTTTCACGTGGGTACAGGACACTGGCAGCTCCGGCTCGATTGGTGTGTACCTGCCCGGCAACTGGGGCGTGCCGTTCGGCATCGTGCTGGTGGTGGATCACCTGTCGGCGTTGATGATGGTGCTGACCGGTATCGTCGGTGTCTGCGCCCTGCTGTTCGCTCTGGCCCGCTGGGACAAGGCTGGCGCCAGCTTTCATGCGCTGTTCCAGATTCAGTTGATGGGGTTGTACGGCGCCTTCCTGACGGCAGACCTGTTCAACCTGTTCGTGTTCTTCGAGGTCCTGCTCGCCGCCTCCTACGGCCTGATGCTGCACGGATCGGGACGTGCAAGGGTCACCACAGGGCTGCACTATATTTCGATCAACCTGCTGGCCTCGTCATTGTTTCTGATTGGCGCGGCACTGATCTACGGCGTGACCGGCACGCTGAATTTTGCCGACCTGGCGATCAAAATTCCGCAGGTCACCGAAGCCGATCAGGGCTTGCTGCACGCAGGCGCCGCGATCCTGGCCACCGCATTCTTGGCCAAGGCCGGCATGTGGCCGCTGAACTTCTGGCTGGTGCCCGCCTACTCCGCTGCCAGCGCACCGGTGGCGGCGATGTTCGCGATCATGACCAAAGTCGGCGCCTACACCCTGCTTCGCCTCTGGACCCTGCTGTTCTCGGGCCAGGCCGGCGCTTCGGCCTTTTTCGGCGGCGACTGGCTGATCTATGGCGGCATGGCGACCATTTTCACTGCCGCTATCGCCATCATCGCCGCCCAGCGGCTGGAGCGCATGGCCAGCCTGAGCATTCTGGTGTCGGCAGGCATTCTGCTGTCGGCCATCGGCTTCGCCCAACCCAGCCTCACCTCGGGTGCCCTGTTCTATCTGGTCAGCTCCACCCTGGCCTTGAGCGCGATGTTCCTGCTCGCCGAGTTGATCGAGCGCTCCCGCACCGCCAACGAGATTCCGCTGGAAGAAGACGCAGATCAGTTGCCACGAGCCCTTGAATCACTGCATCCGCAGCCGGGAACCAACCTGGATGAACAACAGAAAGTCGTTGTCGGGCAGGTCATCCCGGTCACGATGGCGTTTCTGGGGCTGAGCTTTGTCATTTGCGCACTGCTGATCATTGGCATGCCGCCACTGTCGGGTTTTATCGGCAAGCTGACGTTGCTCAGCGCCCTGATGAATCCCCTCGGGCTGGACGTCGCTCAGGACGAAGCCCTCTCGACACCCGCGTGGATGCTGATCAGCCTGTTGATTTTTTCCGGGCTGGCTTCACTGGTTGCGTTCTCAAGGCTCGGCACTCAGCGTTTCTGGACACCCTATGAGCGACCGTCGCCCGTGCTGCGTCGCAACGAGTGCCTGCCCATCATCATTCTCCTGGGCCTGTGCGTCGCGCTGACGTTCAAGGCCGAACCGTTGCTGCGTTACACCCAGGACACGGCCGCCGCCCTGCATGAGCCCAAGCAGTATGTGCAGTCGGTTCTGGCAGCGCGCCCCGTACCCGGCCCTAACAGCAACGCCGGCACGCCGGAGGTGCAGCCATGAAACGCCTGTTCCCTGCGCCGCTTTTTTCACTGGCCCTGTGGCTGCTCTGGCTGGTCCTGAACGTCTCGATCAGCCCCGGCCACCTGTTGCTCGGCGCGGTGTTGGGGTTTCTCGCGCCATTGCTCATGGCACCGCTGCGTCCTCTGCCGGTGCGTATTCGCAAGCCCGGCACAATCCTGAAGTTTCTGCTGATGGTGGGACTGCAAGTGGTGGTGTCCAATATTCAGGTCGGCGTGAGCGTCTGGAGACTCGAACGCCGCCCACCGCGCTCGGCCTTCGTGCGCATTCCGCTGGAACTGCACGATGCCCACGGTCTGGCGGCCCTGGCGATGGTCACGACGGTGGTGCCCGGAACAGTCTGGTCGGAGCTGGCACTGGATCGCAGCGTACTGCTGATGCATGTCTTCGACCTTAAAGACGAGGCGCAATTCATCGAACACTTCAAGGCCACTTATGAGCGCCCCTTGATGGAGATATTCCAATGAGTGCCCTGCTCGACAACGCCATCCTGATCAGCCTGCTGATCTTCGCCCTGTCGATGGTCGTCACGCTGATCCGACTGATCATAGGACCATCCGCCCAAGACCGTGTACTGGCCCTCGACTACCTGTACATCACCGCGATGTTGATGATGCTGGTCCTGGGGATTCGCTATGGCAGCGACACCTATTTCGAGGCGGCGTTGCTGATCGCGCTGTTCGGCTTCGTCGGCTCGTTCGCCCTGGCCAAGTTTCTGTTGCGTGGAGAAGTTATCGAATGAGCGGCTCGCCTATGGATGTGCCCTTCTGGGCAGAAATTCTCACAGCAGTGCTACTGATTGCCAGCAGCCTGTTTACCCTGACCGGCGCAATGGGGCTGCTGCGCCTGAGGGACTTCTTCCAGCGCATGCATCCGCCCGCCCTGGCGTCCACAGTGGGTGCATGGTGCGTGGCGCTGGCGTCGATCATCTACTTTTCCGCACTCAAGTCGGAGCCGGTCATCCACGCCTGGCTAATTCCTGTACTACTGGCGATTACCGTACCGGTGACCACGCTGCTGCTGGCACGAACCGCGCTGTTCCGGCAACGTATGGCAGGGCACGACGTGCCGGCAGAAGTCAGTGGTGGGCGTACTGAAGGCGAATCGGCCGGAAAGTGATTCGCCGCAACGTGATGTATTACTCGCTCGCCTTGAAGGCGAGTTCGCCCTTGCGCCATTTGGCGGCCTTGCCGACAGCCGCTTTCAGGGTCTTGCTCATGCCCGCCTGAAGCTGCTCGTTGGCGGCAAACACCATGAATACGGTGTGCCCTTCCTTGAAGACGATGCCATGACCTTCGGCAGTATCGACAAACGCATATTCGCCGAGGCCGTAAACGGTCATTTTGATTTCGCGAAACCTGATTTCGAACTTGCCACCTTCACGACTCGGTAATACGGAGGCGCGAAAATGGTCGCCTACCTTGAGTTCAAGGCGTGGTTTGTCATCGACGACCATTGCGGCTTCGGTATCGATTTCTGCAATGTAAATGCCTTCGGCCGACTGTTCAGTGACATAGACGAACCGCGATTGAAACTGCTTGACCAGCTGTGCCCGCAAATCGCCGAGCACGAATAAAGCATGGGTATCCAGGTTGCTTACAGCCAAAGTACAAACCCTCAACGTGATAAATGATGCTGCCCCGATAGCCAGGCAGTTAGAAGTCGTTCATCCGTGTTGCCGCATGGCGCGGCCAAGACCTGCTGATGCGCTGCACTGCGCGGTGCCCTGCCAGGCCATCGCGTGCCCTGTGCAGGCTGGCGACGGATTCTACCGGCTACCGGCCTCTACGGGATATATACCTTTTGTACAAACGATGTCGCACAGGCGTCACCCCACTTGAACGTGGACAGCACACTTGCAGACAAAGGGTTGTGAGAGGGTCGCGGACCGGTGTGGAACAGTGTCGTCACCTGCATAAACATAGCACCTGCCCTGCAGACGACAAGGGCGACTTGAGGTTCCTTAAAATCACATCGAACTCTTGGCCGTTGCGCTCACTCCGATAAAGACCAATGACAGCACGAGGCCGCCCCTCGTCAAGGAGATGAAATGGAACTGCCAAACCCTGACTTGCCAGGCCTGTTCGCCCAACTGGGTCTGGACAATGACGAACAGCGTATTGAAGAGTTTGTGGCCAGCCACCGACTGGAAGACGACGTGAAGCTGATCGACGCGCCATTCTGGACACCGCAGCAGGCAGCGTTTCTTAAAGAAGAGATGCGCAGCGATGCCGAGTGGGCCCCCGTAGTGGACGAACTGAATGTCCTGTTGCACAAGCGCCCATAACGTCTGGAAGGATGCAGGCTTCAATCGCCTGCATCCCAAGCCCATCAATCGGGATAACCGGGCTGTCCAATATTAGGGTGCAATATTCTTCCGCCAACTTGCGGCGCATGCACGAAAACGGCATCGCTGAGCCTCCCCAGTCTGCCAACGGCCGCATTCCAGTGAGCCGAATGGTGAATGTAGCGCCAGCGCAGCATCTGCTCCTCATGATCGCTCAGCGTATACCGCCCACCGCGGGCGTAATCGATCAGCTTGTGAGCAACACCTTCCAGCTCTGGCGGCAGGCCAAGCTCCTGCGTCTCGGGAACCGGCTTGAACGGTACACCCTCATCACACGCCAATGCGTGCATCACGCGCAAATGGACGCGCGACAAGTGTCCGAACACCTGACGTTGCAAACAGACGGCCACCACGGTGCAACGCCCCCCAAACGCCGCCCTGCCAAGCGACCGGCATTGTGCATCCCATGCCTGCACACGTAACGATGCCTGGGTGTCCAGCGGGTCGATCCAGCGCGACGCGTCCATCCTGCTCAGCTCGGCGTGCGCCGCCACCCAGGTCGGGGTCGGCAGACTCTTTTTGCCTGAGTGGAGGTTGTCCAGACGCGGGCGAGTCAGCAGTACGTTCTCGTTCATCTGAGCCAGGTAGCCACCGCCAATGTCCGCATGCGCACCGGGCAGCACGATTTCCTGCGGCCAGACAGGCCGGATGCTATTGAGCGCAAAATTGCGCCGCAACTCATCGCGGGCCACCAAATGCAGCACCTGTTGGGCGCAGCCAGGCGGCAGGTAAAGATTGACGTGCCGGTTGTCTGCATCGCAGACGCTGCCCAGATCCTTCAGGCTGCCGATGGCGGCGACCGTATCGAACAGACCGATCACCTTGACGCGGACGCTGCCTGCCTTCCAGCCAAAATCATCGCTCAGACGCAGTTTTCTGCTTGCCAGTACCGGGGCCAACAGCCCTGTGGACTGTTTGAGCATCTCATTGACGAAGTGCCTGGCGGATGCAGCCCCCCGGCTGAATCCGAATACGTCCAGCTCGATAGCCTCAATGACGCATCCCGGGTTCTGTTCCGGGAATGCTCTGAGGCACGCGTCCAGTTTTTTGATCGCGCGTTCGACCTTGGCTACGACCCCGGTAGGCCCTCTACCGAAACTCTGACCTGGCCAGAGCGAGTCGCGACTGCCCGAGGTCGTTCCAACGCCACTGATATACACAGGCCAATACACTCGCAGCCCTGTTCCGTCATTGGCCGCCACCGGTTGATCTCGATACAGATCAACCAGCCGCGCAATGTTAGTCCGATCATTGCTGTAACTACTGCCGGGGTCTGCATGTCGCCCGGCGCACTCCTGTATATGACGATTGCCGTTGATTTCCATCAACGCCTGACAGTCAGCGCCAATCCGGCTATTGCAACGATTATTGCCCGTTCCATCGAAGAAGATACCGGCTCGTGCCGTGACGCGCAGTGCCGCTGCGTCTGAAACGATTGGGTGACTGTTAATACTCCCTGTATTTTTCATCTTGTTTCCGTCCTTAGAGTCGGCCACGTATAGGCAGCCTTTACATCGACAATTTATTACGTCGATATAAATAGCTTGCTCAGCGAGCACCTACAGTCAAGGGACAGAGCGGCTTTTAGGAAAACTCCTACAATAAAAAACCTAAACCACCAAATAGCAGAGTTCGATACGCCTAACTCACTCGTTATTTACCTGCAACACATCCGTTGAAGATAAAAACGGCGCCATGCAGCTTCGCCACAGACGCGTAAGCAACTATTTCGATACCGCACTCTGAGGCTTGTACCCCAGCCTCAAACCACCCCAATGCCTGCCTTTCACCATGATCGGCACCGAAAGGTCATGCATCAGTTCGCCGGTGTCCCGGGTGTAGGTCTGCAACAGGACGGGCTGCTGATGGCTGCCGCACCGAATACCGGTGCGGTCGTCGAACTTGCGTTTGCTGCGGTTTCGCGCGTTATCGACGGCAGGGTCGCCGGTCAGCGGTTGGTTGAAGGCGTTGTTGTGGGTAGGCACATAGCCTTGCTGGGTGCAGGCAATCGCGAACACCAGGCCTTCATGACGTGACAACAGCGGTTCCTGCACACCGGGCAAGACCTGATCGGTGTAACGGTCGAAACGGGTGTTGAAACGTGTCGGTGATGTGTTGGGAATCGGCTTGTACTGCCGGTCGAACAAGTCGTCGAGACTGAGGTGCCCACGTTCCACGTCGGCTTCGAAGGTTGCGGCAATCTGCCGTGCGCCCTCTTGGGCCAGGTCGTAGATACGCTGGTGGTAATCATCCAGCCCCACCTGCGCCAGACGCTGGCTAATGGTTTCGGCCTGGCCTTCCATCTGCACCGCCGACTGCGCCAGATGCCGGGTCTGCTCGTCGCTGACCGCCAGGTCGCTGCGCATGCGCTCCACCGCGACGAACAGGCTCGCCAATTGATCCTGATTGGTCTGTGCGCCGTGGGCAATTTCGCCCACCTGGCTCTCTACCTCGACCGCCAGCCGCGCGATGTTTTCAAGGTGCTGACCCGTCAGTTCCACCTGCTCGACACCGCTGTCCAGATCAGCGGACAACTGCTGAATCTGCTCAACAACCTGCGACGTGCGTTGCTGGATATCGGCAACCATCTGGCCGACCTCCTGTGTCGCGCTGGCGGTACGGCCGGCGAGCCCACGCACCTCATCGGCGACCACGGCAAACCCTCGCCCGTGCTCGCCAGCACGGGCAGCCTCGATGGCGGCGTTGAGTGCCAGCAGGTTGGTCTGGCTGGCAATGGACTGGATCACCAGCGTCACGCGCTGGATCTCCTCGCTGCGTTGATTCAACGCCTCGATCAGCTCGCGGCTGTCCACCGCGCCCCGACTGAGGCGGTGCATGCGCCGGATGGACTCATTCAACACAACGCTGCCGGCATCACTGCGCTCACGGGCCTGACTGGCGGCGCTGAGCGCCTGCTGGCTCAACTGCGCGGTCTGCCGCTCGGTCGCGATCATGACGTCGGCGCTGCTGACCACCTGCTCCGCCGCATCGAGTTGGGACTGCACTTTGCCCGCCAGCTGGCGCACGGCAAACGCCACCTGCGCGGCAGAAAGTGCATTGTGGCTGGTGGTATGGGAAAGGTCGCGAGTCAGGCGCTCGATGGCGCTGTCACCCTGCGTGGCCACCGGTACGGCAGAGTTTGCGGGCAAAAAACGTGGCAGCCAGATCAACAGGAGCGCAATGGGCGTAGCGATATAGACAGAGAGGCTGGCGAAGGCGATGGCCGCCATCAGCAGGCACAACCCTATGCTTTGCAACAAGAGGATGAATGGGCGATTTGCCACGACTGCGTTTTCGGACATGCTGCGTCACCCCAGCGTTCATTTATCGTTGTTTGTCCTCATTAAACGCCAGAAACCGGCCATCTGCCATGAGCCGTTAGTGGTAAAGAGCGACATTCACGTAAATAAATCGCAGGCACAACAAAACCGGGAGGCCATCAATGCCTCCCGGTTCGGTACAGACTGGACCGCATCACGCTCAAACCCTGGAATCAGGCCTGACGCTGGTGCTTGTCGATCTGCTCGTGGCGCTCTTGCGCTTCGATGCAATACTTGGTCGTCGGGCTGATCAGCAGACGCTTCAGGCCGATCGGCTCACCGCTGTCGTCGCACCAGCCAAAGGTGTCTTCGGCAATGCGCGACAACGCCATTTCAAGCTGAGGAAGCATGCGTTGATCGCGATCGATTACATTCACCAGCCAGTGACGCTCTTCTTCCACGGAAGCAGCGTCAGCAGGGTCTGCAGGCGTATCCAGGCTTTCGATGGCAATGCGGCTCTGCTCGATTCGCTCGTGGATTTCGACCTTCATGTTCTGCAACAGCTCGACGAAGAAAGCGTGCTGCTCGGCGTTCATGTAATCATCGGCCGGCATGGCCAGCAACTTTTCCTTTGTCATTGATTTCTCTAATAAAAAACGTGCATTGAGGAGCGGCTCAACGTTGCCGTAAAAGCGCCATCATCTCCAAGCGCCACCTGGCACTCAATTTACGAGGGGCGGCAGTCTAAGGCCGCCTCGCGCACTCGGCAACACAATTGAAGGGATTTCGACGACAATTGCGCAATAGCCCCTGAAAACCGGGCTTCAAACCCCTATCAAGCGTGCCTGGATGAGGGTCTGACCGGCACAGAACTCATCGGTTCCAGCATCTTTATAACGCACAAAAGGGCCACGAAGGCCCTTGTGTACATCGCATGCCCCTCAGCGTTTGGTCTTGCGCTTGTTGCGATACTGGTCGATTACCACCGCCACCACAATGATCAGGCCCTTGATGATGTCCTGGACGTAAGCATCCACGCCGACAAAGGTGAATCCACTGGCCATGACCCCCAGAATCAGCGCGCCGATGACGGTGCCGGTGATGCGCCCCACGCCGCCTGCCAGGCTGGTGCCGCCGATCACCGCGGCTGCGATGGCGTCCAGCTCATAAGACATGCCCATACCCGCCTGCCCGGTGGCGGCGCGTGCCGAGGCCACCACGCCGGCTAGGCCGGCCAGAAGCCCGGCGATGCTGTAGACGATGATCAGATGACGCTTGACGTTGATACCCGAGGTACGGGCCGCCTGCATGTTGCCGCCGATGGCATAGGTGTATTTGCCGTACTTGGTGTAGCGCAGTGCGATGTGGAAAATGACCGCCACTACCAGAAAAATGATGACTGGCATCGCGCCCTGCCCGATCGCCGTGTAGGAGTCCGAGAGCATGCTCACCGGCTGGCCTTCAGTGTAGAAACGCGCCAGGCCACGGGCCGAAACCATCATGCCCAGCGTGGCAATAAATGGCGGGATACCGGTGATGGCGATGATGCTGCCGTTGATCGCTCCCGCCAGCAAACCGACACCCAGCCCTACCACCACGGGGATCCAGACCGGCAGATCGGTCAGTGAGGGAAATACCGCACGGGAAAAATCCGAGGTCTGCGCCAGGCTCGCCGCAACCATCGCAGACAAGGCCAGCACCGAGCCCGACGACAAATCGATGCCGGTGGTGATGATCACCTGGGTCACACCAATGGCCAACAGACCGATGATCGAGACCTGCAGGATCATCAGCACCAAACGCTGCGAGTTAAGCAAAAAGCTTTGGTCGCGCACGATCCAGCCGAACAGTTCGAAAATCAGGCCGATGCCGATCAGCACCAGAAAAATACTCAGTTCGGTGGGCAGCCGCCGTTTGCTCTTGGTCGGCGCCAGGGCCGGTTTATTCTGCAGAATTGCGTTGCTCATGATGTTCCCCTCTTGTTCTTGTTCTGGCGTGTTCTGCTGCCGACAGTCAGCCGTGAAGACTCACTGGGCTCGATGCCCGGAAGCCAGGTGCATGACTTTTTCCTGAGTCGCCTCGCTGCGCGGCAAAATGCCCATCATTTCACCTTCATGCATGACCATGACCCGGTCGCTCATGCCCAGCACTTCCGGCAGCTCGGAGGAAATCATGATGACCGCCATGCCTTCGCTGGCCAGGAACGCGATCAGGCGATAAATCTCGGCCTTGGCGCCCACGTCGATACCGCGAGTTGGCTCGTCGAGAATCAGCACCCTGGGGTTGGTCATCAGCCAACGGGCCAGCAAGGCCTTCTGCTGATTGCCGCCAGACAACGTGTCGATGCACTGCTCCAGTGACGGCGTCTTGACCCGCAACTTCTTGCACATATCCTCGCAGAGCGCGCGCAAGGCCTTCTGCTTGACGAACCCACTGCCGGAATAATTGGCCAGCACGGCCATTTCCATGTTTTCCATCACTGAAAGACAGGGGAACAGGCCGGTCAGTTTTCGATCCTCGGTCAGCAGCGCAAAACCCAGCCCTATGGCCTGGTGCGGGTCGCCGATGCGTACCGCTGCGCCATCGAATTGAATGTCTCCCCCGTCACTGGGCGTGATGCCGAACAGGGTTTCCGCAACATTGGTGCGGCCCGAGCCCATCAGGCCGGCAATGCCGAGAATTTCCCCGGCGTGCAAGTCAAAGGACACACCCTGAAAAACCCCGTCAAGGCGCAAGTCCCGCACCGACAGCAGCAGATCGCCAATCGGTTTTTCGCGCTCCGGAAACAGCTGCGTCAGCTCACGCCCCACCATCATCGAAATCAGGCTGTCGCCGTCCATGCTGTCGGCGCGCTGCAAGCCGATGTAACAGCCGTCGCGAAACACCGCCACTTCATCGGCGATCTCGAACACCTCGTTCATCTTGTGCGTGATGTACACGATGCCTTTGCCTTGAGCCCGCAGGTCGGCAATGATCGAGAACAGGTGCGCCACTTCGGTTTCGGTGATGGCCGAGGTGGGCTCATCCATGATCAGCACATCGGAGTCATAGGAAACCGCTTTGGCGATCTCGACCATCTGCCGCTCGGCGATGCTCAGGTTGCCCACCAACTCCTCCGGATCCAGCCTGATGCGCAGGCGCTCGAGCAGTTCAGCGGTGCAGCGGAACATCTCCCGGTGATCGATCATGTGCAGGCCGTTGAGTTGCTCGCGCCCGATCCAGATGTTTTCTGCAATGCTCATGAACGGCATCAGGTTCAGCTCCTGATGGATCATGGCGATACCCGCCTTGAGCGCTGCAAGGGGCGTTTCGAACGTGACTGGCTTGCCGCGCAGGCGGATTTCACCCGCGTCAGGCTGATAGATGCCGGCAATGATTTTCATCAGGGTCGATTTGCCAGCACCATTTTCGCCCATCAGTGCCAGAACGCTGCCGGGCCGGACCCGCAATTGCACATCGTTGAGCGCAATAACGCCGGGGAAGCCTTTGCTGATATGGCTGATTTCCAGCAGGTAAGGCGATTGGGTGTCCTGGGCGTCATGGCCTGCACGACCGGAAAAAGAGTCATGCTGGGCGGGCGTGGTGGCAGTCGCTGAACCGGACATGGTGACAAGCTCCTCAAGCGACAGGCGATGGCCCGAAGGCCATCGGGCCTGTCGGCTGTTCTTATTTGAAAGAGACGACGTTTTCAGGCGTGATCAGGCGGTACGGTATGACAATGGCCTGGGTTTCAAGCTTTTCCTTCTTGGCCATCTTCACTGCCGCATCGACCGCTCCGTTGGCCTGCCCCTTGGCGTCCTGGTAGACCGAAACGGTGAGGTCGCCCTTGCTCACGGCATTCAGACCATCAGGGGTGCCGTCCACGCCTGCCACGAATACGGTGCCTTTTTTAATCCCGGCCTGTTTCAGGGCCATCGCGGCGCCAATGGCCATCTCGTCATTGTTGGCCAGAACCGCGTTGAACGCCTTGCCCTGGGTAATCCAGTCGTTGGTCAGGTCCATGCCTTTCTGACGCAGCCAGGTGCCGGTCTGCTCCTGGTCGATCTTGATGTCCGGGTATTTTTTCAGAACTTCTTTCACGCCATCGGTACGGCCTTTCGTGGAATTGTTGGCCAGGTCACCCAGCAGAATCATCACGCTGCCTTTGCCGCCCATCTTGTCGGCGATGTACTGCATCTGCAGCCGCCCCGCCTCGACATCATCGGAGGTGACGGTGGCGACGCCTTCCGGCAGTTTGAGGTCATCCGGGCGACGATTGACGTACACCAGGGGAATACCGGCGGCGACGGCAATTTTGGTGATCCTGGCGGTTGCAGCGGTGTCTACGGGGTTGACGATCAAGGCGTCGACTTTCTTTCCGATCAACTCCTGAACCTGGTCGAGCTGTTTGTTGACGTCTGCGCGGGCGTCGACGAACTGCAGCGTCACGCCATCGGGCAGCGTCTTGGCCTTGGCGCTCATGTCCTCGCGCAGGTAGGTCAGCCAAGTGTCATCGAACTGCGACATGGCCACGCCGACTTTGATATCGGCCAGTGCGGCACCGCTGCCCAGCATCAGTGCCAAGGCCAGAGCGGTAAAGCGAATCGGGGTCTTCATGAGGGTCTGTCTCCACATTCTTGTTGTTGTTAGGACTGGGTAACGAGGACGCGATGCAGCCACTTATCGTGGAAGGCGGACTCCGGTTGCACCGGGAATGCAGAACAACAGTGCGTCCTTGTGGCGCACGCACATGCCATGTGCGACAACGGTCAGGAATCGCTCCATCAAGCGGACCCAGAATGCAGTTGGGGTATTACGACTGGCGCGAGGGCCATGAGTGGGGGTTTTCATCGACAGTACCTATCTTGTTTTGTTTTTGTTGGCTTGTTTCCCATGACCTCGGCAGTGTCCGAAGGCTTGGGTGATTCGATAGTCGGTAACCTGAAAACGACTCTATTGGAAAATATTTTCCAATTCAACTAATTTTAGAATTTATTCTGTTTTTCCTTCTGGCGAACCGAAAATGCGAGAAGCCCGGCTTCCTGTTGGAGGCCGGGCTATCCGGATGCATCGATTCAACCACTCAATACGCTACAGAACGACCACACGCCCTTCATGAGCGCTCAGGCGCGCAGCGTCCATCACCACAGTCGACGCGAGGGCGTCACGAGGGTCGACCGGCACAGGTGCCTGCCCGGCCATGGCGTCCTGCAACTGGCGATAGAACGCCAGCCAGCAACCTCGCTCGGAAGGCACCCGCTCGCGATGATCACCCTGCTCGAACCACCCCCAGCGCCGATGCTCTTCAACCCCCCAACGCTCACCCTCCGACCGGGGCGTAAGACCGGCGAACGCGGCGTCCTCCTGACCGTCAAGCCCCTCGACGCTGTAGCAACCCAGCGAGCCACTGACGCGAAACCGTGGCTTGGCGGTGCTTTGCAGGCAACTCCCGGACAGGTGCGACATCACGCCATTGGCATGGGTCAGTGAAACGAAAAAGGTGTGGTCCAGCTCACTTTCCGGATTCGCGAACTGCAGTTCGGCATACACCCGCTCAACCGGGCCGAACAGCACTAACGCCTGATCCACCAGATGGCTGCCCAAGTCACGCAGCACGCCACCGCCACTGGCCTTGCCGACGGAGCGCGGCGAATAGCGCTCGATACTGGACTCGAACCGACTGATCGAGCCCAGCACCTGGTTGTCGATCAACTTGCGCACGGTCAGAAAATCCGAGTCCCAGCGCCGATTCTGATAGACGCTGAGCAGCACGCCGCGCCGCTCGGCCGCCTCGATCAGTTCCAGAGCCTGGGCTGCGTCGTGAGCGAAGGGTTTGTCGCTCACCACGCCCACTCCCCTTTCGATCGCCTCCAGTATCAAGGCGCGTCGCGAGGCCAGAGGCGTGGAAATGACCACCACATCCACCCCGGCTGCTACCAGATCAGCCAGCGTATCGAACGTCGCCACGCCGGGATGATCCTTGGCCACTTCCTGCCTGCGTTCAGGTGAACGGGTCACCACCCCCACGAAGGTCGCACCGGGCAGACTCGATATCAGCGTCGCATGAAAATAGCGCCCTCCCTTGCCGTAGCCCACCAGTCCTGCTCGCATGGCTTTCTCCTGTTCAGCAATAGCCAGTCAACGTGCCGCCTTTATAGAAGCACCTGCCCCGGACCGCAATCGATCAGCTGTAAAACGCCGGACGCAGCTCCAGGCTGACCGGTACGATCGCCCCACTGTTCTGAGCCTCGATGCACGCATCGGCAGCCACCGCCGCGCAGTAACCGTCCCAGGCTGAAGGCCCATTGATAGTGCCTGCCTTGACGGCATCGATGAACGCCTGCAACTCCACGTCATAGGCGGCAATGAAGCGGTCCTTCCAGTCCATCAGGATGGCATTGGACAGCTTGGCCTCACTGCGCAACTGGACCTGTGACGGCTCCGGCAGTTTGGCAATTCCGGTTTCGCCGACCACTTCGCACTGAATGTCGTAGCCATACTGGCAGTTGACGAAAACCTCGACGTCGATGCGTGTTCCTCTAGCCGTTTCCAGCATCACGATCTGCGGGTCGCGCAAGTGGGCCAGCGCCTTGCTGGTCTTGCGCGCAAACACCACCTGCACCGACACGTAGTCATCGTTGAGCAGCCAGCGCAGTACGTCGAGTTCGTGAATCAGCGTGTCGGTAATGGCCATATCGGTCTTGTAGTTTTCGCCGACGCGCGGGTTGCGATGAGCGCAATGCAGCATCAGCGGCTCACCGATCTGACCGCTGTCGATCACCGCCTTGAGGGCACGATAACCCTGATCGTAGGGACGCATGAAACCGACCTGGACCAGACGCCTGCCACTGGCAATTTCAGCTTCCACAATGTGGCGGCAGCCGGCTGCTGTCACCGCCAGAGGCTTTTCACAGAACACCGGTTTACCCGCGGCGATGGCCGCCAGCACATACTCTTCGTGGGTCGCCCCCCATGAGCAGATCAGCACCGCCTCGACATCGGGCGCGGCGATCAGCGCATGGCCGTCGGCATACACCTCGGCGCTGATGCCCAAATCGCTCACCACGCTCGCTGCCTGCTCCAGATTGATGTCGGTCACGGCCACGACCTGACTGCCGAGCAAAGTTTGGCTGCACCGCCGGATATGATCCTGACCGATTGCGCCTGTACCGATCACGCCTAGTTTCAACGTCATTTCACTGTCCTGTACGAATGATTGTTCTTGTTGGAATACAGCCGGTAAGAATCCGGTAATCAGTACTGGCGAGCCTTGGCCAACTGCTGATCGAGCCGCTGACGGGCCTGGGTTGTCGCGTCGCTGGTCGATACTTGCGCCACGCCGACCCGCCACCACGACAGGTAGTTGTGAATCATGGTCTTGGGCAGCACCTTGATATCAATCAGGGTCGAGACAGTCTGGTGCCTGGCGTCCAGCAGCGCATCGCGCAGTTGTTCAGCGGTGCTCACCTTGTAGGTCTTGCAGCCATAGGCTGCAGCACTCATGGCGAAGTCCACCGGCACGAAGTCGCCATCGAGCTGGCCGGTCTGCTCGTTGCGAAACCGGAATTCGGTGCCGAAACTGTTCATGCCGTTGCCCATCTGCAGGTTGTTGATGCAACCGAACGTCATGTTGTCCAACAGCACGATGTTGATCTTGCGCCGTTCCTGAATCGAGGTCGCCAGCTCTGAATGCAGCATCATGTACGAGCCATCGCCCACCAGCGCGAACACCTCCCGATAGGGCTGTGCGAGCTTGACACCCAGCGCGGCATTGACCTCATAACCCATGCACGAATAGCCATACTCGACATGGTAGGTATCCACACCGGTGCTGCGCCACGCACGCTGCAGATCGCCGGGCAGACTGCCCGCCGCAGCGACGATGACCGCATCTTCCGGCAGGTGATGATTGAGAACGCCCAGTACCCGGCTTTGTGTCAGGCAAGAGCCGGTCAGCTCAATGAATTCACGCAGCACGGCCGGGTCCATGTGGTCGTCGATTTCCGGGGCAAAGTCCTCGCTCCGGTAATCGATGGCATAGAGCCGGTCGACCTCGGCCTCCAGCTCGGCTTTGGCTGCCTTCGGTGCATCGCCCCACGCAGCTTGAAAGTCGAGGTGTGCCAATGATTCAGTCAGCGCCTGCAAGGCCACTTGGGCGTCAGCCAATACCTGCACGCCGTCCAGTTTCTGCACATCGAACGCACCCACGTTGAGGTTGAGAAACTGCACCTGCGGGTTCTGAAACAGCCATTTGGAAGCTGTGGTGAAGTCGCTGTAACGCGTGCCGACGCCAATGATCAGGTCAGCCTCTTTCGCCAGCCGATTGGCCGCGACCGTGCCGGTTTCGCCAATGCCGCCCATGTTCAACGGATGCGCCGACACCACAGCGCTTTTACCCGCCTGGGTTTCCGCGAAGGGAATGCCGAAGCGTTCGGCAAACGCCAGCAACGCCTGTGCCGCGCCGGAATACCGCACACCTCCACCACAGATCAGCAGCGGTTTGCGCTTGCTCGATAATAAAGCCACGGCGTCGTCGAGCATGGCCTTGCTCGGAGGGCGGCGGTCGATACGGTGTACCCGTTTTTGCAGAAAACTGTCCGGGTAATCCCAGGCTTCGGCCTGCACGTCCTGAGGCAGTGAAAGAGTCACGGCGCCGGTGTCGGCCGGGTCGGTCAGCACGCGCATGGCATTGAGAGCGGCGCTCATCAACTGCTCGGGACGATTGATCCGGTCCCAGTATTTGCTGACGGCCTTGAACGCGTCGTTGGTGCTGATGCTCAGGTCATGAAATTGTTCGATCTGTTGCAGCACCGGGTCTGGCTGGCGGCTGGCGTAGACATCGCCCGGCAACAGTAGCAGCGGAATGCGGTTGGCCGACGCGGTGGCGGCAGCGGTGATCATGTTGGCTGCCCCCGGCCCCACAGACGAGGTGCAAGCGTAAATCTTGCGACGCAGATGCTGCTTGGCAAAGCCGATGGCTGCGTGGCACATGCCCTGTTCGTTGCGCCCCTGATGGACCACCAGCGCACCGCTGTCCTGCTCCAGGGCTTGCCCCAGACCCAGCACGTTGCCATGCCCGAAGATGGTGAACACGCCGGCCACGAATTTGCTCTGCACGCCGTCGATTTCGACGTACTGGTTATCCAGAAACTTCACCAGAGCCTGGGCCATGGTCAGTCGGGTAGTACTCATGCTCGCACCTTGTTGTTGTTTGAGGTGGAAGGTGTTGCTGTGCCTCTGATACGCGCCAAGTGGCTCGTTTGCGAGCACGCTCGCGCTTACGGTGTCTCTGTGTGCTGCAAGACTGCGCGGCCTCGAAGACGCTGTGACGCCTATCGAATGCCCGCAGTGCTGCAACACACCGGACTATTTGGCCGTCGGCATGCTGAACTCCGCGCCCTTGGCGATGCTGTCCGGCCAGCGCTGCATCACGCTTTTGTAGCGGCTGTAGAAACGCAGGCCTTCCTCGCCGTAGGCGTGGTGATCGCCGAACAGCGAGCGTTTCCAGCCACCGAATGAGTGCCAGGCCATCGGCACCGGAATTGGCACATTGATGCCGACCATTCCCACCTTGATGGAGCGGGTAAACGCGCGCGCCACGCCGCCGTCGCTGGTGAAACACGACACGCCGTTGCCAAACTCGTGGGCGTTGATCAGCTCCACCGCGCTGGCGAAATCGGGCACATGCACGATACCCAGCACCGGCCCGAAGATTTCTTCCTTGTAGATCTGCATCGCTGGCGTGACGTGATCGAACAGGGTCGCGCCGACGAAAAACCCCTGCTCGGCGCCCGGCACCTTGAAGTGACGCCCATCGACGATCAGCTTCGCGCCCTCTTTGACGCCCTGATCGATATAGCCTTCGACCTTGGCCTTGTGCACGGCCGTGACCAGTGGCCCCATGTCGGAATCGGCGTTCATGCCATTGCCGACCTTCAGCTTATCGATGCGCGGCAGCAGCGTGTCGATCAACGCCTGGCCGACATCACCGACCACCACGGCAATGGAAATCGCCATGCAGCGCTCACCCGCCGAACCAAAGGCCGCACCGATCAGCGCGTCGGCCGCCTGGTCCAGGTCGGCATCGGGCATGACGATCATGTGGTTCTTGGCACCGCCCAGCGCCTGCACGCGCTTGCCGTGTGCGGTGCCCTGCTGGTAGATGTACTCGGCAATCGGGGTGGAGCCTACGAACGACATGGCTTCGATGTCCGGGTGTTGCAGCAGCGCATCCACGGCCACCTTGTCGCCCTGCACCACGTTGAAAACGCCATCGGGCAGACCGGCTTCCTTCAATAGGCGCGCCATCAACAGACTGGCCGACGGGTCGCGTTCGGACGGCTTGAGAATGAAACAGTTGCCGGTGACCAACGCCATCGGAATCATCCACAGCGGCACCATCACCGGAAAGTTGAACGGCGTGACCCCGGCACAGACGCCGAGCGGCTGACGCAGGTTCCAGTTGTCGATGCCACCCCCGATGTTGTCGCTGAAATCGCTCTTGAGCAGGCTCGGCGCACCGCAGGCAAACTCAACGATCTCGATGCCGCGTACCACCTCACCCCGTGCATCCGACAGCACCTTGCCGTGCTCACGACAGATGATCTGCGCCAGCTCGTCGTGGTGACGGTCCAGCAATTCCTTGAACTTGAACATCACCCGGGCGCGGCGCAACGAAGATTGATCGGCCCAGGCAGGGAATGCCGCTTTCGCTGAAGCGACCGCTTCGTCGACCGTCTTTAGGCTGGCCAACGCTACACGCGCCTGAACACTGCCGAGTGCCGGATTGAACACATCGCTGAAGCGCTCGCCATCGCCGTCATGCACCTGCCCGTTGATGTAGTGGCCGATCACCGGTGAATCGCTCATCTGACTGACTCCACATAAAAGAAAGAATTAAAGTTCCAGCAGCCAACTGTGCTGCGGATCGTTATGGAACTGCCAGGCACGCGTCGGACCGGCCATCACGTTGAGGTAATAGGATTCATAGCCGTATGGCACCGTGACCGGGTGGTAACCTTTGGGCACGACCACCAGGTCGCTGTTTTCCACGGCCATTGCCTGATCGATGCTGCGGTCGTCGGTGTAGACGCGCTGAAACACATACCCCTGGGGCGGGTTCACCTGGTGGTAATAGGTTTCTTCGAGAAAGCTTTCGTGGGGCAGATTGTCCAGGTCGTGTTTGTGCGGCGGGTAACTGGAGGAGTGCCCGGAGGGCGTGCGCACCTCGACCACCAACAGCGAGTGCGCCACTTCAGTGTCCGGCAGAATGTCGCACACGTAGCGGGTATTGGCGTTCTTGCCGCGCACGCTGCGCTTCATGCTGTCGGGGGTGATCAGCCGCGCAGGAACGCGCTTGGTGCCGTCCCCGGGTGCGGCGCAGACGGCCAGATGCGCAGGCCCAAGCGCCGTGAAATGCGCCTGGCTGTTGGGCGGCAGGTAGACCGCGAACGGGGATTTTTCTTCGAACACCGAATGCCGGTCGCCGATGTTTTCCCAATTGAACGCGCCCTGTCCCGGCGCCTCGCCACTCACACTGGCGTGTCCGGCCAGCAGCACCACACACAATTCGTTTTCACCGGCACTCAGAGGCAACCGTTCGCCCGCTTCGAGACGGTAGGCCGAAAACCCCACGTACTCGAGCACACCGTGGGGCAATGCCACCACGTCCCGCCCCTGAGCCTCGCTTTTGATCAACAGATTCATTGTCCAGTCCTCTTTATCGAGCATCGGCCAGCAGTTGGCGCAGCGTGTCGTAGCCTTTCTTGGCGTAGACATAGCTGGGCGCGACCGCCGGATCCTGTTCGGCCTCGACCACCAGCCAGCCTGTGTAGTCGGCCTGCAACAGCACGTTCAGCAGCGCCGAGAAATCAATGTCGCCATCACCCGGTACGGTGAACGTACCGTTGATGATGCAATCCGGAAAACTCCAGAGATTATTACGCGCCAATTGCACAACCGGCTTGCGCACGTCCTTGAAATGCACGTGGCAGACGCGATCAATGTGTCGGGTTAACACGGCAAGCGGCTCGCCGCCCCCCATGTAGCAGTGACCCGAATCGAACAGCAGGCCGACCTCGCTGCCGGTCAACGCCATCAAGCGATCAATGTCCTGCGGCGATTCGATGTAGGCACCCATATGATGGTGATACGCCAGACGCACGCCGTGCGACAGGGTGAAACGAGCCAGTTCGGTGAGTTTGTCGGCATAGTTATGCCAGGCCTCGTCGGTGTGGAAGCGCGGGCGCTCAACCAGCGCAATGCGCTGGCCCTGGATCGAATCGGCCACTTCGCCGTACACCAGCACCGACGCGCCGTTTTCGGCAAGCAGTTGCACATGGGAGGCGATGGCTTCGATCTCCTCCGCCACAGAGCGACGGGCCAGTCGACTCGAATACCAGCCCGACACCAGCGCCAGCCCATAAGGGCGCAGCACATCGCCGACGCCTTTGGCGTCCTTGGGAAATTTTCCGTTGAGTTCGAATCCTTCGTAGCCGATGGCTTTGCCTTCGCTCAGCGCAGTACTCAGCGGCGTTTCACCGCCCAGCGCGGGCAGGTCATCGTTGCTCCAGGAAATCGGGTTGATGCCGATGCGGATGTTGGATACGGAAGCGGGCATGGCTGGACCTTTTTTGTTGTTATCACGGCGTCAATGACGTTTGAATTCAGGCGCGGCTTTCGCGCCAGGACTCAATCAACCAGTTGAACGTGCTCTGCACCCTGGCCACCAGGGTCGCGTCATCGATTTCCCTGGCCATCCAGGCCCGGCTCGGTTCGCGAAAGATCGTCCTGCCGACGGCAAAACCCTGACAGGTGCGGCTATGGCGTGCTGCGGCAAATCCCGCCGCCAGGCTTTCGACGGGCGCATTCAGGCCCAGCAGCACAACACCCCGGCAATACGGATCACGCGCTTCGATCAAGGCATCCAGCTGCTGCCAGACCTCGGCAGTCTGCGCTTCGATCTTCCACCACGCAGGATAGATGCCCAGGTTGTACAAACGCTTCAGAGCACGCAGCATGACGTCGGGATAGGTCGAGGGGTGATCCTTGGGCGGGATGATTTCAAGCAGCAGTTCGTGACCACTGACTTTCGAAGCCTCATACAGCGCCTTGATCTGCGCTTCCTGTTCGAGGCGCAGCATCGGCTCGTCATCGGGGTGGTATTGCACCAGGCACTTGATTATTTGCTCCTGCGGCCAGTTGATCAGGTTGCTACCAATTGATCGGCCATGTTCGAACGCCAACGGTCTGGAGCCCTGGATTTCCACTGGGCGCGCCACCCACCAGCCGCGACCCGTGGCAGCGTTGAGCGCGTCCTGACCAAAGCGCTGATCGGCCAGCAGCCCGACATCGGCCTCGACACCCCGTGTGCGCAAATCGTTTTCGACCCGCTCCACCGCCTGTACGAACAGTTGTTTGATCTGCCCGATGGCGCTCAGGTCTCGACCCGCCTGCTGGGCCAGTTCAACCAGTTGCCCGCGATGGTCGAAGGCGAAGATAAACAGTTGTCGCCATTGCCGGCGCGCGGTGCTGACTTGATGCAACCGCTGCAAGCCCACGTCCTGATCCGGCCGGGTAACCGGTTGTTCACTGTCGAACAGATACTCAAGCTCGGCAGGCGTCGGCATGGCGGGCGCGCAGGCGTGGCGCGACACCACCAGCCCGCCACACGCATTAGCCAACTGACAGCAACGCTCGTCGCTGGCATCTTTGAGCCAGCCACTGAGGAAACCGGACATGAACGCGTCGCCCGCCCCCAATACGTTAAGCACTTCGACCCGTACGCCGGGGTAGATTGCGCCGTCTTCAAGACGCGCCGGAATCGCTCCGTGAATGACCGTACACCCTTGCGGACCGAGCTTGACCACCAGCGTTGCGGCAGTGAGCCCACGCACCGTGCGCAGGGCGGTGAGCAGATCCTCGGATCCTCCGGCAATGAGGAATTCTTCTTCGGTACCGACGATCAGGTCGAAGCGCGGCAAGATGCGCTGAACATGCTGGCTGACGTTCTGATCGGCGACAAAGCGCGTCTCGCCGTCGGCCTTGCCGGCCAGCCCCCAGAGCACCGGGCGGTAATCGATATCCAGGACCCGATGTACCTGGTGTTTTTCCGCATAGTCGAGGGCCTGCATGCTGGCCTTGAACACCTGATCGGTGGAGAAATGGGTCCCAGTAATAAGGAGCGCCTTGCTGGAGGCGATCTGCTGCTCATCGATGTCGTCGGCGCGCAGGGCCATGTCGGCGCAATTTTCGCGGTAGAAGACCAGCGGAAATGTTTCGCGATCTTTCAATCCCAGCAGCACCATTGCGGTAAGACGCTCGGGGTCGCGTTTGATTGCACTGACATCGCAGCCTTCACGGGCAAGGGATTCGACCAGAAAACGCCCCATGTGGTCGTCGCCGACGCGACTGAGCATGGCCGATCTCAAACCCAATCGTGCAGTGCCGAACGCGATGTTGGCCGAAGAGCCGCCCAGGTACTTAGCGAAACTGGAAACGTCTTCCAGGCGAGCGCCCACCTGCTGCGCATAAAGATCGACGCCCAGTCGCCCAAGACAAATAAGATCCAACGGACGCCCGGAAGCAAAGCGTGTCTGGCCCATGATGGCTCCTGTTATTTTTATCAGCCTGCACTGCATGCATCGGGTGCGCACAATGCCTTTGTGACCTCAGCCTAAAACGTCCTGCAGGATCAATCAATATTTATTCTATAATTTTTTGACGTAGAATATTTTTTCCATAAGCTATTGCAAGTGCTGGCGCGCAGGCCGGGCAGGTGCGATATAGTGCCCAATCCTGCCAGATGCAGATTTTAGTGCCGGGGCCTATCCATGAGCCGCTTCCCGGAAAAACGTAAAAGGATTGACTATGAACAGCACCGATCAGCCGACTCTGCCTGACGCCAGCGTTGACATGCCACCCAGCAGTGCTGAAGGCCTGCTGCGGCTGATCACGGATGAGTACGACGCCCTGCCCCGTCAACTCAAACGCATTGCCAGTTATATGAGCCAGCAGAGCGACCGAATCATGGTCGATCGCATCAGCGATATCGCCCGGGAATGCGAAGTTCATCCTTCGGCCATCGTCCGGTTTTCGCAACGCTTCGGGTTCAGTGGCTTCAGCGAAATGCAGACCCTGTTCCGCGAAGCGTATACGCACAAAACCACGCCGGTGCAGAACTACCAACAGCGTATCCGCAGCATGATTGCCAACAAGTCGCACAAGGCCAGCGGCGGCGACCTTGCGCGCGAGTGCGTGAACGCGACATTGTCCGGTCTGGAGCGACTGGGTGCGGACCTGGATGATGAAGAGTTCGAGAAAGCCGTGGATCTGGTAGTCAACGCCGACAACATCTACGTCGTGGGGGTGCGACGTTCGTTCGCGGTCGCGGACTATCTGGTCTACAACCTGCAGCACACCAACAAGCGTATTCACCTGATCTCAGGCCTGGGCGGCAGTTATCGCGAGCAGATGCGCAGCGTAAGAGCCAACGACCTGGTGATTGCCATCAGTTTTACGCCGTACGGCAAGGAAACCCAGCACTGCCTGCGGATCGCCCAACACCATCAAGCCAAGACCCTGATTATCACCGACAGCAATCTGTCGCCGCTGGCCAAACGCGCCAACTCAGTGCTGCTGGTCAACGAAGGCAGCTCCTTCGCTTTCCGCTCACTGAGCGCAACGCTGTGTTTGTGCCAGGCGCTGTTCATAGCCGTGGCCTACCGCCTGGAGTTGAAAGTGGACGAAATACACGAACAGGTCGGCTTCGACGACTAGAGTGGAACGCGATGTTGTGGGACTTGTCCGCGAACGCTGCATGTCAGGCGCTGAATCTTCGTCGAGCATCTCTGCCTTTTCGCGGACAAGTCCGCTCCCACCGGCGCTACATCGAACTCCGGTAACTCGTGGGAGTGGACTCGTCCGCGAATGCTGCATTTCAGGCGCTGAATCTTCGCCCAGTACTTCTGCCTTTTCGCGGACAAGTCCGCTCCCACCCGGCGCCAAGTCGAATTCCACGCTCAGGACTTGGCTTGATCGCCCATGCGCTTCTGGTTGTTCTCGTTCATCTTCTTTGCGCGTTTCTCCAGCACCAGATACACCACCAGGGCCAGCAGTAACGGCAACAGGAAGTAAATTGCGCGGTAGCCAATCAAGGCGGCCAGCAGGCTGCCCTTGGAGAATTGGTGTGACAACAACGTAATGAACACGGTTTCGAGCACGCCGAGTCCGGCTGGGATGTGGGTGATCACGCCCGCGATGCTGCTGATCAGCAACACACCGAGAATCGCCGGGTAAAACGCTTTTTCCGGCAAGAGCGTGAAGATCACCGCCGCCATCAACGACCAGTTCAATGCACCGAGGCTGGCCTGCATCAACGCCTGCTTCAGCGAAGGCAGGTTGAACTCCTGATCACGAATCTTCCACGAACGACGTGTGGAGAAACGGCACGCTGCCAGGTAGGCAAAACACACCGCCAGAAGACCGAAGCCGATCAGTTGCAGCGTGTCCGTACCGATCGACCATTCCTTGGGCAGCGACAAAAAGCGCATCGAAAACACGAAGCCTGCCAACAGCATGTAGCCCAGCCAGTTGGTGATCAGGCTGAGGCTGAGGATACGGGTGATGGTCGCCACATCCAGACCGAGCCTTGAATAAAGCCGGTAGCGCAGGGCAATACCGCCCACCCATGAGCTCAGGTTGAGGTTGAAGGCGTAGCAGACGAACGTTACCGGCACAATCTGCTTGATCGACAGCTTGTGCCGGGTGTAGTAACGCGCCAGCACGTCGAACCCGCAATAGGTCAGGTAGCTGAGCAAGGCCACGAAGGCCGCCATCAGCAACGTGCTGAGCCTGTACGACTGCAGCCCCTGCTTGACCTCCTGCCAGTCCAGATTCTTGACCAGCAGAAACAGCAATACCGGTACGGCAATGAAGAAAAACAGGTTGAAAGCCCGTTTTGCCCATTTCCACTTGTCACTCTTCTTGTCGCCCTTCGTGCTCTGCGAGGAGGCGCTGGCCGCCTGAGTCATGATGTTTTCTCCTGATCCAACTCGTGGTGCGCCTGTTGCTGCTCGATCACCCTGGCTTCCGGCACCACGTCGCCCGCTCGCAGTGGCTTCAGACGCATGCCATGGACCGGGAACAGGCCGGCAATGGCTGGAAACCTGCGCAGAAAAAAGAAGCTCAACACAATCATTGGCGCGCGCCACCATTGGCCTCGCGCCGCACCCTTCAAACTCATCTGGGTGCTGTGCGCGGCAGCAAGTTCCATCAGATGCGTTTGCAGCCGATCATTGAGCGACTGATCGCGGATGAACAGATTGGCTTCCAGATTCAGCGCCAGGCTCAACGGATCGAGGTTGCTGGAGCCCACAGTGGACCAATCCTGGTCGATCAGCGCGACCTTGCCGTGCAATGCGCGCTGCTTGTATTCATGAATGATCACGCCGTCGCGCAACAGGTAGGTGTAGGTAAGACGCGAACACACCCTTACGAACGGCATGTCCGGCTTACCTTGAAGAATCAGCGTGACCTTGACCCCGCGCCGTGAGGCATTGCGCAGTTCTCGCAAGAAGCGATAGCTGGGGAAGAAATAGGCATTGGCCAGCGTGATGCGCTGCTTTGCCCCACGAATCGCTTCCAGATAACGCTCTTCGATGTCGGTGGTGTGATCGGCGTTGTCACGCTCGGCCAAAAGCATCCGGGCCGCACCCGCCGGCTCCAGCTTGAGCGGGATCGGTGTCAACTTGGCACGCACCGCATCGCTGAGCATGCGCACGGCGCTGCGATGGATGTCTTCAACGATGGGACCGCGCACTAGCACAGCGTAATCCTGCTTGGCGGTCAGGCCCGTGTCGGTCATGTGATCGACGCTGTAGTTGATGCCGCCGATGAAGCCCAGCTCACCATCGATCACCACCACCTTGCGGTGCAGGCGGCGGAACAGATTGGTCCGCATGCCCATGAAGCGCGGGCGCGGATCAAACAGCTGGATCTGCACGCCGGCATCAATCATGGCCCTGACGAACGCCGAACTGAGATCCGAGGTACCGTAATCGTCGACCGTGATGACAACTTTCGCGCCATTGTTAGCCGCCTCGATCACCGCCTGCTGCAAGCCCTCGCCTATGCGGTCTTCAAAAATGATGAAGGTCTCGATCAGGACCTCCTCGCGCGCGGCACGAATGCACTCGAAAACCCGTGTAAAAAAATCCTCACCGTTAATCAGCAACTCCACAGAGTTGCCGTCGCGCCACTGTTCTTTAGTGCGATCTGTCGTGTTGCTCATAGGGTCACCTCCACCGCCAGCGGTGCATGATCGGAAAGATGAGACCAGGGTCGATTGGACAACACCTTGGGCCTGTGGGTAGTGGCGTTGCGCACATAGATGCGGTCGAGCCTGAGCAATGGCCAGCGGGCTGGAAAGCTTTTGGCCGGGGCCCCGAAGCGTTGAACGAAAACCTCATGCAGCCCTGTCCCTTCCAACAAGGCATCCGCACGCTGACGCCAGTCGTTGAAATCGCCAGCGACGATCACGGGTGCCCCTGCCGGTAACCGCCCCATCAGTTCGGCGAGCAGCTTGAGCTGTTGACGGCGGTGACTTTCGAACAGGCCCAGATGTACGCAGACCGCGTGTACCTCACCGTATTCGGGCACATCGAGGACGCAATGCAGCAGGCCCCGCTGCTCAGTACCGTGGATGGAAATGTCCAGATTTTCATGGCGCAGGATCGGGTACTTCGACAACACCGCGTTACCGTGATGGCCGTGCGGGTAGACCGCGTTACGCCCGTAGGCGAAATCGCCCCACATGCTGTCGGCCAGAAACTCGTACTGCGAAATAGTCGGCCAATCCTTCACGTTGCGGGCGTGAGTCTGATGCTCTCCATGCACTTCCTGCAGAAACACCACGTCAGCCGACACACTTCGAACGGCCTCGCGCAACTCGGGCAGAATGAAACGCCGATTAAAAATGCCGAAGCCCATGTGCATGTTCATGGTCAGTACATTCAGAGAAATGCTGGCCGATACCGGCGTTGACGGGCCGGCAGGCATATTGGCACTGGTCAAGACTGACTCCTGGATAAATATTCAACTCATATGAAGCCTGCTGCTGGCACAGGTTCCGTCCTTGAACGGGCAATGATGGGCGTTTGCCATGAGCCGTCACTCATCCGGGTCGCCGAACTTAGGTCGGGCGGCCCATTCCCAAATTCTGAACGTCTGGATAAACCGTCAGGACGATGACCACGAGGCGCAAATTCTGGAGACAGTCCTGCGCGGTTGTTGCCGTTTGCCTGATTTAGGCTGGAAGTTCCTGCGGCGAAGCCTGCGAAGTGAAACCGCACCGGCCAGCGCCAGGGTCCCGGTGATTCAGAGCCACACCTGTTAGGAGTTCACAGGCATGCCGCAGGGCAACCTCGACTGCGAGCAGACCTGAGGGGGAGTTCAGCTACCCCTGAAGCGCCCCATCGTGCCACCTTCTCCTCGCAACGTAAGGCGCAGACCCCATTGAGGCACAAGGTTTGCTTATGCCTTTACCCAGGCCAGCGAGGCGTCAGGAAAACAACACGACGTCCACGTATTTATCCACGCAGCACATGAAACGCATGGCTGCCCGGGGACTCTTAACCTGTGCGCTGGCACATGTGCGCCGAGCCTTGAATTAAAGCGACCAGGAATTCGACTGTGGATGTACCGACGTCACAACGCTATACCTCACGAGCACGCTGGTTCCACTGGGCGATGGCGGCACTGATCGTGCTGGCGTACACCCTGATTCTCAGCCGTACACAGTTCGGCAAAGGTTCCGACTATCGCGTCCTGGTGGTGCAGAGTCATTTCTGGGTGGGGCTTCTGATTCTGGCGATGGCATTCTTTCGCGTCGCTGAAAGGCGTCGCCATGCCCCGCCCGGCATCACTCCGCCACTGGAGGGCATACTGCGCGTGGCCGCGACCGTGTCGCATTACGCGCTGTATGCTTTCCTGTTCATCCAGCCGGTGCTGGGACTGTTGACCGTCATGGTGGAAAAAGGCGCCCTGCCCATCCCGCTGACTGATGTGCAGATACCTTGGCCATTCGCCACGTCCGACCGTATCGCGGAGTCCTTCGAGGACTTTCACAAACTACTGGGCTCGATTTTCTACTACGTGATCGGGCTGCACGTGGCGGCAGCGCTGTGGCATCACGTCGTGCGCAAGGACAATACCCTCAAACGCATGATTTGACGGCAAGCTCAAGGGTCTCAACCCCTGAGCCCGCCGTCACGCTTATTGGGCCGAGAGGACGCGCGCCAGCGTCGATTTGACTTTGCCCATACCGTCGCGCAGCGCCTGCTCGATTTCGGCCATCGTGATAATGGCCGTCGACTTGCCAGCCGCAGGATTCACCACAAGCGCCAGACAGGCGTAATCCAGCTCCAGTTCGCGGGCCAGTGCAGCCTCAGGCATACCGGTCATGCCAACGATGTCGCAGCCGTCGCGCTCCAGACGGACGATCTCGGCCACGGTTTCCAGACGCGGCCCCTGGGTGCAGGCATAAACACCGCGATCGCTGAATGCGCAGCCTTCTGCCGCAAGCGCCGCAATCAACCGGATGCGCAGCGCCTCGCTGTAGGGATAGCTGAAATCAATATGAGTGACCTGCTCCAGATCGTCGGCAAAAAAGGTGTGCTGACGACCGCTGGTGTAATCGATCAGGTCATGGGGAACACAGAAATGGCCGGTGCCCATCGCGGGATGAATGCCGCCTACTGCATTCACGGCCAGAATGGCCTCGGCACCAGCCTGCTTCAAAGCCCATATATTGGCGCGGTAGTTGACCTGATGGGGCGGCAAGCGATGCGGATGACCATGACGCGCCAGAAACATCACCTCACGACCCGCATACTCGCCCATCTGGATTTCGCCGGACGGTGTACCGTAAGGGGTGTTCATAGGCAGCGACTGACGAATGTTCAGCCCTTCAAGCTGAGTCAGGCCGGTGCCGCCGATAATTGCGTAAACAGTCATTGCACATCCTCAGTCGATCAAATGGGCGCTGCGCAGCGCGGCAAGCGCGGTCAGCCAGCGCGGGTGCTGCCGATAGTCGGTGCTGGCAACGGCATTGCCGCGCATGCGGGCGATGCGCGCCGAAGGCTTGACCTTCATGCGTTGCGCCGCACTGAGCGCCAATTCCGCCGCTGCGCGGTCGTTGCACACCAGCCCCATGTCACAGCCAGCCGTCAGCGCGGCCTCGATACGGCTCGCCGCGTCGCCGACCACGTGGGCACCGGCCATCGACAGATCGTCACTGAAGATAACGCCATCAAATTTCAATTCGTTGCGCAGAATGTCCTGCAACCAGCGGCGCGAAAACCCGGCAGGCTGAGCATCGACTTTCGGGTAGATGACATGCGCCGGCATCACGGCCGCCAGCTGCCGACTCAGGCGCGCGAACGGCACCAGGTCGTTGGCGCGGATCTGTTCAAGGGTGCGATCATCGGTCGGGATCGCGACGTGGGAATCGGCCTCTGCCCAACCATGACCTGGAAAATGCTTGCCCGTGGCAGCCATGCCCGCCTCGTTCATACCGCGAATGAACGCGCCTGCCAGCAGCGCGGCCCGCTCAGGATCCCCCTCGAACGAGCGCGTTCCGACTACAGCGCTGCGCTGGTAATCCAGGTCAAGCACCGGAGCGAAACTCAGATCAAGCCCTACCGCCAGCACCTCGGTCGCCATCAGCCAGCCACAATGCTCAGCGAGGGTTTCGGCGTCGCGCTTATCGGCAATGGCACGCATCGCAGGCAAACGCACAAATCCCTGACGCAAGCGCTGGACTCGCCCGCCCTCCTGATCCACCGCCAACAACAAGTCGGGGCGAATCGCACGGATAGCGGCGCTCAGTTCACGAACCTGACGGGGATGCTCGATATTTCGAGCGAAGATAATGAGACCGCCCACTTCGGGCTGACGCAGAAACTGACGGTCTTCGCTGGTCAGCCATGTGCCGGCGACATCGACCATCAGGGAGCCTTGCAGGCCAGAACTCATAGAAAAACCCTTACACACCAGTGCCCGATTACAATGCGGGCATGGTGCTTGATCCTGAAGCCCCGCGCAATGCGAAGGGGCTGGCGATGTAAGGTTGACGCAGGAATCAGGCCTTGGCGGCGACTGGTGCCGGCGCGCTGCTTTTGGTACGCGGTTTGAGCTGGGCGGCAATCATTGCAGCATCCGTCACGCCGGTGTCAGCGCGCATGCCCGCAGCCAGAAATGGCACCATGAGACGCATCACCTGCTCGATCGAGGTGTTGACCCCGAAATCGGTTTCGGCAATGGCACGCAATGCCTTGATGCCGGACATACTGAACGCCGCCGCCCCGAGCATGAAATGCACGCGCCAGAACAGCTCGATGGGTGGAATACGCGGTGCGGCTTCGTTGACCAGCGTCATGTAGCGGCGAAACACCTTGCCGTACATGTCTTCCAGGTAACGACGCAGATGCCCTTGGCTCTGGCTGAACGCCAGCCCCAACAGACGCATGAAGATCGACAGGTCATTGCCGCTGCGCGGCTGCACGACCAAGGCCTGCTCGACCAGAATCTCAAGCAGCTCTTCAAGGGTAGGCTTGTGATCGGGCTTCGCCTGACGGCGCTCCAGCTCGCGATCCAGACTGATGCAGAAAGGCCCAAGGAAACGTGAGAACACGGCCTGGATAAGCGCTTTTTTAGAGCCGAAATGGTAATTCACCGCAGCCAGGTTGACGGAGGCCTTGCTGGTGATCAGGCGCAATGAAGTTTCAGCGAACCCCTTCTCTGCGAACAACTGCTCGGCAGCATCAAGAATGCGTTCTACGGTTTCCGACTGGGCCATGGCTCTCTGCCTAACAAACGAACGTTTGAAACATACGTATCATACGCCCCGATTGTCAAGCGAACGGGTTCATTTTGTGGCTGCACAGTCACGAAATCACCCGCTTGACGATAAGCTGCATTCTCCCTTCCCAATGCGGCCTCTCGTTAAATGTTCCGTCATGCAGACAACCACTCGGCGGTGAAAACGAAATAGGCGATTGCCAAGACTCCTTCACTGTATATAATCCCAGTCACTGTATAAAAAGACAGAGCGCTCGACATGATTAAACTAACGCCCCGCCAGGCCGAGATCCTGGGTTTCATCAAACGCTGTCTTGAAGACAACGGCTTCCCCCCGACACGTGCAGAAATCGCTCAGGAACTGGGCTTCAAATCTCCAAACGCCGCGGAGGAACACCTCAAGGCGCTTGCCCGTAAAGGCGCTATCGAAATGACACCTGGCGCTTCACGAGGCATCCGCATTCCGGGCTTCGAAGCCAAACCCGACGAAAGCAGCCTGCCGATCATTGGCCGGGTTGCAGCTGGTGCCCCGATTCTTGCTCAGCAGCACATCGAAGAATCCTGCAACATCAATCCGACGTTCTTTCACCCCAGTGCCGACTACCTGCTGCGCGTGCATGGCATGAGCATGAAAGACATCGGCATTCTGGACGGTGATCTGCTGGCAGTGCACACCACCCGTGAAGCGCGTAACGGCCAGATCGTCGTAGCCCGGATCGGTGACGAAGTCACGGTCAAGCGTTTCAAACGTGAAGGCAGCAAGGTCTGGCTGCTGGCTGAAAACCCTGATTTCGCGCCGATCGAGGTCGATCTCAAGGATCAAGATCTGGTGATCGAAGGTTTGAGCGTTGGCGTCATTCGCCGATAAGGAGACGTTATGCAGTTCCATCAAGCACCGCATTCGCAACTGCCGTTGTTCGAGGCCTTCATGGCTCAGCCCATCGCCCCGATGATCACCGATATCGTCGAAGCGCCCTGGAGCAACGAGCCGGAGCCCTTCAGCGAGCTGTCCTTGCGCGGTGCCGCCGGGAACTGCCTGAATCTTCTTGCGCCTATCCTTCGGGAACTGAGCCAGGATGCCGACGCACGCTGGCTCACCCTCATAGCGCCGCCTTCAAGCCTGACCCAGGCCTGGCTGCGTGATGCGGGATTGAATCGGGAACGGATTCTTCTGCTTCAGCCGCGCGGCACTCAAAGTGCATTGGAACTGACGCGTGAGGCGCTACGGCTGGGACGTAGCCATACGGTGGTGAGTTGGATCAACCCGCTAAGCACGCCGGCGCGTCAGCAGTTGATCAGTGCAGCGAAGGTCGGGGAAGCACAGAGCCTTAATATTCGACTGGGCTAAGGCCTGGTCGCTGACCATCCAACGTATCAGTGCAGTACGTGAGGGCCGTCGTCTTTTTCGACTTCGCCTTCAGCCAGACGACCCGCCATTTGAACACCTACGCTCAACATGGCCTTGGCAACTTCGACGTGCTGTCCCTGCATGAATGCTTTGGCATCGGCCGAGAAATCCAGCGTCACCAATGAACCTTCATCATCAGCGCGACGCAGTTCAATACGGCCGTCAGGCAGTTCGACAATTTCAAGAAATGAGGTAGGCATCAGTACAGTTACTCCGCAATAAGCCGGCATTGTAACAGCCTGCCAACCTATCCATCATTGCTTTTCAGCACTCGCTCAAACCTTCACGGAAACGAACTGCCAGACTTTTCAGCTGTTGGCGCCAGTTTTCCAGCTCTTCACGGTTCAACTCGGGCTCGGGCTCGGCATCGAGATTTACGGCGACGATCATCGGCTGGGTCACGTCGCCCTTGGGTTTGATCGGAGCACGAGGCGGCTGGAATAAAGCGTTATAGGCGGCGAGAAGCCTGGCCAGCCACGTCTCGCGATGCTGAGCCAGTTCGACCAGCTCTGCCATTTCCGGAATTGCGATAGCGTCCAGCACTTCCTGGGTCAGCAGTTGCTCGGCACGAGGTGCGTTTGCCTGAGGCAGACGATAGTAACCGGCAATTTCATGACACAGCCCCAATAAAGCGCCGTACAGATGAAACAGCACGGACTCACGCTCCGCTTGCTGCAACGCTTGCGCATTGATGCCCTCGCCTTTCTCAGACTTGCCAAGCGCTTCGAGCGCAAGCCCTGCAAAGTAAATCTTCTGGTTGGTGCGGGTATAGAGTTCATGAGCCATGACCGCAGTCTCCATCACAATCGTGTAATCACCAGCATAGACCGACCGCATCACTAACATCAGACGTCCGGCACGCAAATACCGGACGCCGTCTGATCAGCGCTTGTCTTCGACCTTCCAGGCACTGCCGTCGTAGAACGCGCGCCAGCCGGTAGGCTTGCCTTCGACTTCGGTCTGTACGTACTGCTCTTTGGTCTTGCGGCTGTAACGGATCACCGACGGGCGGCCATCCGGGTCTTTCTTCGGCGCTTCGCAGAGGAAGTGGTACTTAGGATCGATTTCGTCCTTATGGGGCGCGATCTCGATCACCAGGGGTGCGCGTGTCTCACGGTTCTTCGGAAATTGGCTGGCAGCCAGGAACAACCCCGATGCCCCGTCACGCAAAATATACGTGTCATCGACCTTATCGCACTTGAGCTCCGGCATTTTGACCGGGTCCATCTTCGGCGGCGCCGCATCACCGCTCTTGAGCAGCTTGCGGGTGTTCTTGCACTCGGAATTGGTACAGCCGAAGAACTTGCCGAAGCGGCCGGTCTTGAGCTGCATCTCGCTGCCACACTTGTCGCACTCAAGGCTCGGACCTTCATAGCCCTTGATCCGATAGGTGCCCTTCTCGATTTCGTAGCCGGTGCAATCCGGGTTGTTACCGCAAATGTGCAGCTTGTGGTTCTCGTCGAGCAGGTAGGCATCCATCGCCGTGCTGCAAATCGGGCAGCGGTGCTTGCCGCGCAGAACGCGGGATTCGGACTCGCCCTCGTCATCCTCGGCAATCTCGTCGCCAGGCGTAAGGTTGACGGTCGCCTTGCAGCGCTCCTTGGGCGGCAGGCTGTAGCCCGAGCAGCCCAGAAACACGCCGGTGGAGGCGGTGCGAATCTGCATTGGGCGACCACACACCTTGCACGGAATGTCGGTCATGACTGGCTGATTGGCGCGCATGCCGCTGTCCGGGGCTTCGGCCACTTCCAGCTTTTTGCGGAAATCGCCGTAAAACTCGTCCAGCACGTTTTTCCAGTCGCGCTGCCCTTGGGCCACGTCGTCGAGATTTTCTTCCATGCCGGCGGTGAAGCCGTAGTCCATCAGGTTGGCGAAGCTCTCGGACAGACGTCCGGTGACGATATCGCCCATCTTCTCCGAATAGAAGCGACGGTTATGAAGCGCTACATAGCCACGGTCCTGAATGGTCGAGATGATCGCCGCGTAGGTCGACGGGCGACCGATACCGCGCTTTTCCATTTCCTTGACCAGGCTCGCTTCTGAGTAACGCGCAGGCGGCTTGGTGAAGTGCTGGGTCGGGTCGAGCTTGTTCAGCTTCAGCGCCTCACCCTGCGCCATATCGGGCAGTACATCGTCATCGCCAGGCTTGGCCATCTGCGGCAACACGCGGGTGTAACCGTCGAACTTTAGGATGCGACCTTTGGCACGCAGCTCGAAGTCGCTGGCGGCCACGCTGACGGTGGTCGACAGGTATTGCGCGGGCGGCATCTGACAGGCCACGAACTGACGCCAGATCAGCTCATACAGGCGCTCGGCGTCGCGCTCCATGCCCGACAGCTTGGACGGGTGCATGTTGACGTCGGACGGACGAATCGCTTCGTGCGCCTCCTGAGCGCCTTCCTTGCTGCTGTAAACGTTCGGCGATTCCGGCAGGTATTTCTTGCCGAATTCGCTTTCGATGTAATCGCGGGCCATGCTGACGGCGTCGGCCGACAGGTTGGTCGAGTCGGTACGCATGTACGTGATGTAGCCCGCCTCATACAAGCGCTGGGCCATCATCATAGTCTTCTTCACGCCAAAGCCGAGGCGATTGCTCGCCGCCTGCTGCAGGGTCGAAGTGATGAACGGCGCAGATGGCTTGCTGCTGGTCGGTTTGTCTTCACGCTTGACGATGCTGTAGCTGGACGCCTTGAGCTTTTCCAGCGCGGCCATCGCCTGCGCTTCATTCAGCGGCTTGAACGCCTCGCCATTTTCACGGGCAACTTCAAAACGCACGTTGGCGCCTTTGGCGGTGCCCAGATCGGCGTGGATTTCCCAGTATTCTTCGGGATTGAACGCACGGATTTCCCGCTCACGCTCCACCACCAGCTTCACGGCAACCGACTGTACCCGGCCAGCGGACAGGCCACGCGCCACTTTCTGCCACAGCAGTGGTGACACCATGTAGCCCACGACGCGGTCCAGGAAGCGACGCGCCTGCTGGGCGTTGACCCGGGCGATGTCCAGCTCTCCTGGCTTGGAGAAGGCTTCCTGAATGGCCTTCTTGGTGATTTCGTTGAACACCACGCGTTTGTAGCGGCTGTCATCGCCACCAATGGCTTCGCGCAGGTGCCAGGCAATGGCTTCCCCTTCGCGGTCCAAGTCCGTCGCGAGATAGATGGTGTCGGCATCTTTGGCGAGCTTGCGCAGCTCTTCGATGACCTTCTCCTTGCCGGGAAGGATTTCGTATTTGGCTTTCCAGCCTTGCTCCGGATCGACGCCCATGCGCGAAACCAGCTGGCGTTGCGCCTTTTCTTTCGGCGTCAGTACCGGACCCTCGCCTGCGGCGGCCTTGCCACGCTTGGCGGCAGGCTCTTTGGCAGCACTGGCCGAACCGCTGGTGGGCAGGTCTCGGATATGGCCGATACTCGACTTCACCACGTACTGGTTGCCCAAATACTTGTTGATGGTCTTGGCCTTAGCCGGGGATTCCACGATGACCAGCGATTTGCCCATGGATCAGAAAATTCCTGAATACTAGATGAAAGACAATGAGGAGCTTGCAAAGGCCACGCTATATATAGTGGCTACAAGGTGAGGTCAAGCACAGCCTGTTGTGAATTTCCGCGTCACGCCCCGGAAAACAGACTCGGCTCGGCCTGGACCAAAGCAAAGCGCGGGACCTGCTCGCCGTCAACCTCGACGGACTCCAGAAACATTTCCAGGGGACGAACCCACATGCCGAAATCGCCATAGAGCGCCTGATAAAACACGACGTCTTCTTCGGTTTCGGAATGCTTGGCCACGCTGAACACCCGGTATTCGGGGCCTTTGTAATGGCGGTAGAGCCCTGGTTGCAGTTGCATGGTGCAGCCCTCGTGAAACGGATTCAAAACAAAAACACCGCTAAAACATTTAGTAAAAAACTGCTTTTTCAAAAAAGCAAAAGCCGGGGCATCAAGCCCCGGCTTGCATCACGCCAGGCAATCAGACGCGTTCGAAAACGGTCGCGATGCCCTGACCCAGCCCGATGCACATGGTAGAAACCCCGAGGTTGCCGCCATTCTGCTTCATGACATTGAGCAAGGTGCCGGAGATACGTGCGCCGGAACATCCAAATGGATGGCCTAGAGCGATGGCGCCGCCATGCAGGTTAACCTTCTCATTCATCTTGTCGAGAACTTTCAAATCTTTCAACACCGGCAGCGCCTGTGCGGCGAACGCTTCGTTGAGTTCGAAGAAGTCGATATCCGAAATGCTCAGGCCCGCCCGCTTGAGTGCCTTTTGAGTCGCTGGCACCGGACCATAGCCCATGATTGCGGGGTCGACACCGGCAACGGCCATTGAGCGAATCACGGCCATCGGCTGGATTCCGAGGTCTTTGGCACGCTGCGCCGACATCACGATCATGCACGACGCACCGTCGGTGATCTGCGAAGACGTGCCTGCCGTTACCGTGCCGCCCTTTGGATTGAAGGCAGGCTTGAGGGCCGCCAGACTTTCCAGGGTGGTATCCGGACGAATGGTTTCATCGTAGTCGAAGACCTTGAGGAAACCGTTCTCGTCGTAGCCCTGCATCGGGATGATCTCGTCCTTGAACTTGCCTTCAAGCGTCGCCTTGTGAGCGAGCTGGTGGGAACGCAGGCCGAAGGCATCCTGTTGCTCACGGCTGATGCCGTGCATCTTGCCCAGCATTTCGGCAGTCAGGCCCATCATGCCCGACGCTTTGGCAGCGTACAGGGACATGTGCGGGTTGGGATCGACACCGTGCATCATGCTGACGTGACCCATGTGCTCCACGCCGCCGATGACGAATACATCACCATTACCGGTCATGATCGCCTGCGCAGCGGTGTGCAATGCGCTCATGGACGAACCGCACAGGCGGCTCACGGTTTGCGCGGCTGAGGTGTGCGGGATCTGAGTCAGCAACGACGCCATGCGCGCGATGTTCCAGCCCTGCTCCAGGGTCTGGTTGACGCAGCCCCAGATCACGTCCTCGACTTCTGCCGGGTCAATCTTGTCGTTACGCTCCAACAGCTTGCTGATCAGGTGCGCGGACATGTCTTCGGCGCGGGTGTTGCGGTGCATGCCGCCCTTGGAGCGGCCCATCGGTGTGCGACCGAAGTCGACAATCACGACGTCTCTTGGATTCAAGCTCATACGTTCATTCCTCAGAAAGGCGCTTAACCGAAGAAGCTTTGGCCGTTTTTGGCCATCTCACGCAGCTTCGCGGTCGGTTGATACAAGGCACCCAGCTCGGCATATTGGTCAGCGAGGGCAACGAATTCGGCGACACCGATCGAGTCGATGTAACGCAGCGCACCACCACGGAAAGGAGGGAAACCAATACCGTAGATCAGGCCCATATCGGCTTCGGCTGCGGTCTCCACGATGCCGTCTTCCAGGCAACGCACGGTTTCCATGCACAGCGGGATCATCATCCAGTTGATGATGTCTTCGTCGGTCACTTCACGCTGCTCGAAAACGATAGGCTTGAGCACGTCCAGCACGGCCGGGTCGTTGACCTTCTTCGGCTTGCCTTTCTTGTCCATCTCATAGGCATAGAAGCCTTTACCGTTCTTCTGACCCAGGCGCTTGGCTTCGTACAGCACGTCGACAGCCGAACGGCGGTCATCTTTCATGCGATCCGGGAAGCCTTCGGCCATGACATCACGACCGTGGTGGCCGGTGTCGATGCCGACCACGTCCATCAGGTAGGCAGGACCCATTGGCCAGCCGAACTTTTCCATCACCTTGTCGATGCGAACAAAGTCGACACCCGCGCTGACCAGCTTGGCGAAACCGCCGAAGTACGGGAACAACACACGGTTGACCAGAAAGCCCGGGCAGTCATTGACCACGATCGGGTTCTTGCCCATTTTCTTGGCGTAGGCGACGGTGGTTGCGACCGCTTCTTCGCTGGACTTCTCACCGCGAATCACTTCCACCAGCGGCATCATGTGCACCGGATTGAAGAAGTGCATACCGACGAAATTTTCCGGACGCTTGAGGGCCTGCGCCAGCAAGCTGATCGAAATGGTCGAGGTGTTGGACGCCAGAATGGTAGTTTCACCCACCTGCGCTTCGACTTCGGCCAGAACGGCCTGTTTGACTTTCGGGTTCTCGACAACCGCTTCGACCACCAGATCGACATTGCCGAAATCGCCGTAAGACAGCGTAGGACGAATCGCGTTAAGCGCTTCAGCCATCTTCGCAGGCGTCAGACGTCCCTTCTCGACACGGTTACCCAGCAGTTTCGAAGCTTCGTTGAGGCCCAACTGAATGGCCTCTTCGCGAATGTCCTTCATCAGAATCGGCGTACCCTTCACGGCCGACTGATAGGCGATGCCGCCACCCATGATGCCAGCACCCAGTACGGCAGCCTGCTTCACGTCCTTGGCGACTTCGTCATAACCCTTGGCTTTCTTTTTGAGCTCCTGATCGTTCAGGAACAGGCCGATCAGGCTCTGTGCAGCAGACGTCTTGGCCATTTTCACGAAGCCGGCGGCTTCGATTTCCAACGCCTTGTCACGACCAAAGTTCGCGGCTTTCTGGATGGTCTTGATCGCTTCGACCGGAGCCGGATAGTTCGGGCCGGCCTGACCTGCAACAAAACCCTTGGCGGTTTCGAATGCCATCATCTGCTCGATGGCATTGAGCTTGAGCTTGTCCAGCTTGGGCTGACGCTTGGCCTTGAAATCGAACTCGCCGGAGATGGCGCGCTTGATCAGGTCCAGCGCCGCAGCCTGGAGTTTTTCCGGTGCGACGACCGCATCGACAGCCCCCACTTTCAGGGCGTCTTCAGCGGCGTTTTCCTTGCCGGATGCAATCCATTCGATGGCGTTGTCGGCACCGATGATGCGAGGCAGACGAACCGTGCCGCCGAAGCCTGGGTACAGGCCCAGTTTGACTTCCGGCAGGCCAATTTTGGCACTGCTGGACATGACACGGTAATCAGCCGCCAGGCACATTTCCAGGCCGCCGCCCAGCGCGATGCCGTTGATGGCCACGACTGTCGGCACGCCGAGGTCTTCAAAATCACTGAAGATGCGGTTGGCTTCCAGGTTGCCGGCGACCAGCTCGGCTTCGGGCAGCTTGAAGTTGTCGACAAACTCGGTGATGTCAGCGCCGACGATAAAAGCGTCCTTGCCGCTGGTGACAACCACACCTTTAACCGACGCGTCAGCCTTGAGGGCATCCACGGCCTGACGCAGCTCGTTGAGGGTGAGACGGTTGAACTTGTTGACGGACTCACCCTTGAGGTCGAAATTCAATTCGACGATGCCACTTTCAAGAGCCTTAACCGTGATGGCTTTACCTTCGTAAATCATCAACTGATCTCCACAATATGGAAGCTGAACAATACTCGCTGAACATTACCGCTCAGCGAGACTACGACGTCGCCGTCGATGAACACGCCAAATCACACGTACATCCGCTGCGACGTGGTAGCCAGGATTCTGTCAGAGCCGTCTGACGACCAAACGCTCATTTCATACGCCCGTTTGATTTGGGTACGCACACCATCGGGCAAAACCGGATAATTGTCAATTCGCCAAAACACCCATAAAAACGGCGGATTGCCGAACGCACAAGCGATTCCTGACCAACAAACCCATGTTTGATTTGCCATCATTCGACGAAATGATAATGCACAGCCTAAGCCAAACTCCGCAGACTCTGCACCGTTGAGGCTCATTTGAAAGAAGTGTAGGGAAAAACGCGACAAAAGAGAGCAGAAGGACTAGAGTCACGCCACTGCGCCATAAGAGGCCTGAGATGAAGTTGATCGCAGGTGCGCAGCGGTGATAACCGGCATTCAGATACTGGATGCCGGCGCCCAAGGAATTATCGGCCTGCCTGGCCAACCCCGGCCCGATGTTGTTATCGGGCTTTTTATTGCCTGCGATTTGCCGGCGAGTGCTTTACGCCAACGCCTTGAGCACCGCGTTAATACGCTGTAATACTTCTGCCTCGCCCCGCTCGGCCCAGTACACCGCAATCATCTGCGCGTCCGCTTCAACCTTGAACACATCGGCTGGAAGCGTACTGAAATGGGCGAGCAACGCATCGTCCTCGCAAGGCTCACGCCAGCGATTGACCCAGACTCCGGGCTCGAGCTGCCAGTAGACCCAGGCATCGGAATTGGAACTCTTGCGAGGGCGATGGTACTGAGCGCAAGGGCTGGGCGGCTCTTTGGGAAGCCAGTGCGGCCACTCCTGCGGTGCTAGTTGCATGGCCATGCCAATACGCCGGGCTTCCATGCGCAATGCCATCCGGCCGCTCTGATGACGCGATGGACGCAGCCACACAAGTGGACTCAACATGACACAAATGATTGACAGGACTATCCAGACCGTCATATTTCTTGCCCCCGCCCGACTCAGGCTATTACAACAATTGAAAACAGTGGCTTGCACGGGGTCTGCCCAGATGCGAACGAAAGAGCCATACTCACACTATCGCAACCCTCTCGGAGGACACCCTCATGTCGTATCAACATATTCTGGTTGCCATTGACCTCACCGACGAATGCGACCCTGTCATTCGCCGGGCTCGAGTATTGGCTGAAGCCAGCGGCGCGACGCTTTCGATGGTGCACATCGTGGAACCGATGGCGATGGCCTTCGGGGGCGACGTTCCGATGGACCTGTCTCAACTGCAACAACAGCAGTTCGACCAAGCCAAGGAAAAACTGGAAAAGCTGAAAGTGAAATACCCGCAGATGAAAGCGGGTGAAAGCCATCTGGTTTATGGACAGCCGCGTCAGGAAATCCACCAGTTGGCCAAGAACCAGAACTGCGACCTGATCGTGGTCGGCAGTCACGGACGTCACGGTCTGGCGCTGCTGCTCGGTTCTACGGCCAATGACGTACTGCACGGCGCACCGTGCGACGTACTGGCCGTACGCCTCAAAAAACCCGAGTAACCCTGCGCAACAGAGAAAAGCCCGGACATGTCCGGGCTTTTCTACAGATGCCGTCAGGCGATCACTCGTCCAGTTCGGCCCAGCGTTCCAGCAAGGCATCCAGCTCACCCTGCAGGCTTTCCATCTGCGCCAATGCAGCAGTGGTCTGCTCGGCTGGCTGCTGATAAAACCCTGGTGCAGCCATTTCAGCCGTCAGGGCTGCCATCTTGCCTTCAACCTCGTCGATCTGGCCTGGCAAGGCTTCCAGCTCACGCTGATGCTTGTAGCTGAGTTTTTTCTTGGCGACCGGCATGTCCTGAGCAGCCACCGGCGCGGCTTGAACAACGGCACTGGCCAGCTCGGCCTTGCCCGACTTGGTATCAGCCACGCCCAACAGGCGCGGAGAACCGCCCTGACGCAGCCAGTCCTGATAACCACCCACGTACTCGCGGACCTTGCCTTCACCTTCGAACACCAGCGTGCTGGTGACGACGTTGTCGAGAAATGCCCGGTCGTGGCTGACCATCAGTACGGTGCCCTTGAAGGTCAACAACACCTCTTCGAGCAGCTCAAGGGTTTCAACGTCCAGGTCGTTGGTCGGCTCGTCGAGTACCAGCAGATTGGCCGGCTTGCTGAACAGCTTGGCCAGCAAAAGGCGGGCGCGCTCACCACCGGACAATGCTTTTACCGGCGTACGTGCACGCTGAGGACTGAACAGGAAGTCGCCCAGGTAGCTCAGCACATGGCGGCTCTGACCATCGATATCGATAAAGTCGCGGCCTTCGGCCACGTTGTCGATCACGGTCTTTTCCAGATCGAGCTGGTGACGCAACTGGTCGAAGTAGGCAACGTCCAGACGCGTACCGACCTCGACCTTGCCGCCGGTTGGCTGCAGGTTGTCGAGCATCAGCTTGAGCAAGGTGGTCTTGCCTGTACCGTTGGCACCGAGCAGACCGATACGGTCTTCGCGCTGCAGGACCATCGAGAAGTCCTTGATCAGCATCGGACCGCCCGGATGCGCGAAGCTGACATTGTCCAGCACCATGACCTGCTTGCCGGATTTCTCTGCGGTATCCAGCTGGATGTTGGCCTTGCCGGTACGCTCGCGGCGCTCGCTGCGTTCGACACGCAACTCTTTGAGCGCACGCACGCGCCCTTCGTTACGGGTACGGCGGGCCTTGATACCCTGACGAATCCAGACTTCTTCCTGCGCCAGACGCTTGTCGAACAGCGCGTTGGCCGTTTCTTCGGCCGCCAGCGCCGCTTCCTTGTGGACGAGGAAGCTGGCGTAGTCGCCGTTCCAGTCGATCAGGCCGCCGCGATCCAGCTCCAGGATGCGCGTGGCCAGGTTTTGCAGGAATGCCCGGTCGTGCGTGATGAACAACACGGCACCCTGGAAATCCTTGAGGGCTTCTTCAAGCCAGGCAATCGCGCCGATGTCCAGGTGGTTGGTTGGCTCGTCAAGCAGCAGCAGATCTGGCTCGGAAACCAGGGCCTGGGCCAGCAGAACGCGGCGACGCCAGCCGCCGGACAGCTCGGCCAGCGTTTTGTCGGCAGGCAGCTGCAAGCGGCTCAGGGTGCTGTCGACCAACTGCTGCAAGCGCCAGCCATCACGGGCTTCTAGATCCTGCTGCACATGCATGAGCTTGTTGAGGTCTTCCTCGGTCACGCAGTTCTGGGCCAGGTGATGGTACTCGGCGAGCAAGGCGCCGACACCGTCAAGACCCTCGGCCACCACGTCGAACACCGTCCGTCCGTCGGCCACCGGCAATTCCTGTGGAAGTTCGCCGATCTTCAGACCGGGCGCGCGCCACACGGCGCCTTCATCGGGCTTCTGAACGCCTTTGACCAGCTTCAGCATGCTGGACTTGCCAGTGCCGTTGCGGCCAATGATACACACCCGCTCACCACGGGCGATCTGCCAGGACACCTTGTCCAATAACGGCATGGCGCCGAAAGCAAGGGACACATCGCTGAATTTGAGCAGGGTCATGAGCTTCTCCAAAAACCGGGCGCGCATTCTACCTGAGATAGGCGGTGGATGTCGGGATTCGTCACACGAACGGTCCGCACCGGTGCTTCTTTATACCGGCCAATTATTTCTGCATGAGTCAAGCTTGTCGGCAGTGCTTTCACGATGAGCTGGCAAAAGGCTAAGCTAGCGACACTTTTCACGACTCATCTGCTCGGAAGTCTCATGCGCAGTCGTTTGTTCAGCTTTCTATCGTGCCTGCTCCTCACCGCTACTGCCGTCCAGACTGCTCACGCGGCAGACCTTACCCAACAACGCCAATATTACGACGAGGCAAAACGTGCGCTGGCCAAGGGCGACTCGGGTCCCTACCAGATGTACAGCACGGCACTTGCCGACTATCCGCTCGAACCCTATCTGGAATACGACGAGCTGACCGCGCGCCTGAAAACCGCCAGCAACGCCGAGATCGAAAAGTTTCTCGCTGAGCATGGTGACCTTCCCCAGGCCAACTGGATGAAGTTGCGCTGGTTGCGCTGGCTGGCCGAGCGCGGCGACTGGCAGCCGTTCGTCAAATACTACGACCCGAAAATGAATTTCGTCGAACTGGACTGCCTGTATGGCCAGTATCAGTTGAACAACAACAAGCGTGCGGAAGGTTTCGCCAGTGCCGAGAAGCTCTGGATGACCGGCAAAACCCTGCCTGCGGCCTGCGACGCGTTCTTCGCTCAATGGGCTGCGGCAGGCCAGTTGACCGAGCAGAAACGTTGGCAGCGCGCCAAGCTGGCGGCTCAGGGCCGCAACTACACCTTGGCCAACACGCTGGTCAACAGCCTCAACTCGCTGGCACCTCAAGGCAAACTGCTGGTTGCGGTGGCCCAGAAACCGGAAATGATCAACAACCCGGGGCAGTTCCTGCCGGTGGACGAAGCCATGTCTGACGTGGTGGGCCTGGGCCTGCGTCGACTGGCTCGTCAGGATCCGCAGAAAGCCCTTGCGATGCTGGACAGTTACGCGATCACCATGCACTTCTCCCGGGAAGAACAGGTGGAAATCGCCAAGGAAATCGGCTTGACCCTGGCGCGCCGCTACGATGATCGCGCCCTTGAAGTCATGACCAAGTATGACCCGGACCTGCGCGACAACACGGTGACCGAATGGCGCCTGCGCCTGCTGCTGCGTCTGGGCCGCTGGGAAGATGCCTACGAGCTGACGCGCCGCCTGCCCAAGGATCTGGCTAACACCAACCGCTGGCGTTACTGGGAGGCCCGCTCGCTCGAACTGGCCCAACCCAACAGCCCTCTGATTGCCGCGCTGTACAAGGACGTGGCCAAGGAGCGCGATTTCTACGGCTTTCTGGCTGCCGACCGCACCCAGAGCCCTTACCAGCTCAACAACAAGCCGCTGGTGCTGAGTCAGGCACTGATCAACAAGGTTCGCAATACGCCAGGGGTGCGCCGCGCACTGGAGTTTCATGACCGTGGCGAGATCGTCGATGGGCGTCGCGAGTGGTATCACGTCAGCCGCCATTTCAGCCGCGATGAGATGGTTGCCCAGGCCAAGCTGGCCTACGACCTGAAATGGTATTTCCCGGCCATCCGCACTATCAGTCAGGCGCAGTACTGGGACGATCTGGATATCCGTTTCCCGATGGCGCACCGCGATACGCTGGTCCGTGAAGCCAAGATCCGCGGCCTGCATTCCAGCTGGGTGTTTGCGATCACTCGTCAGGAAAGTGCGTTCATGGACGACGCGCGTTCGGGCGTCGGTGCCAGCGGCCTGATGCAGTTGATGCCGGCTACAGCCAAAGAAACCGCTCGCAAGTTCAGCATTCCGCTCGCGTCGCCCCAGCAGGTGCTCGACCCGGACACCAACATCCAGCTCGGCGCTGCTTACCTGAGTTCGGTGCACAGCCAGTTCAACGGCAACCGTGTGCTCGCCTCGGCCGCCTATAACGCCGGGCCCGGGCGCGTACGTCAGTGGCTCAAAGGTGCCAATCACCTGGCCTTCGACGTGTGGGTGGAAAGCATTCCGTTCGACGAGACGCGTCAATACGTGCAGAACGTTCTGTCGTATTCGGTGATCTACGGCCAGAAACTCAACTCGCCGCAGCCGCTGGTGGACTGGCATGAACGGTTTTTTGATGATTTGTGAGTTTGACTGTGCAGGGTTAGAGGCGAAGAAACAGCTTTACTCACGCGATGGCGGATAAGACATCGATGTGATCATAGCTACCGCTTCGCGTGGATATGCCATCCATAACGCTCCGCGTCTCAACTGGCATGGACTGAGGATTCAGTGACCAAATGCTCGACTCCGGTCACCTTTGCGTCCTTACGGCGCCCTACTTTAAAGGGGCCAAAGCAGGCAAAGTCCCCTACTCCGATTCCGGCCCCGGCTTCGCCGGGGCTCCTTCATTTTCGAAGGGCGCTTCAACGCAAGGGCCATTTATGGACGGCGCAAGTTTGACTTGCGTGACATTGCGATCAAACTCGATCACTCCAACACTTCAACATCCATCCCCACTTCAAGCTCACCCGGCCCGACATTGACCATGTTCTGCCCGAACATGACGTCGCCTTCAACTTCGCGATAAGTCTTGAGGGTAGCGAAAGGTTCTCGGTCCGGGCTGCGTTCGCCGGTCGCAGGGTCGATCGTGGTGAGGATGCAGCGGGCGCAGGGCTTGAGCAGTTCGAACTGTAGGTCGCCGATGCGAATGCGCTTCCAAGTGTCTTCAGCGAAGGCTCCAGCGCCTTCGATCACCAGATTGGGTCTGAAGCGCAGCATCTCCACAGACTTGCCCAGCCTGGCTGACAGGTCGTCCAGCGAGCCTTGGCCGATCAACAGCAGTGGAAACCCGTCGGCAAAGTTGATGCGGTGATCGACCGATCCGTAGCCGCCGGGCAACCAGCGGGCACGCTCGACAGGCATGTAGACCATCCGGGTCGGCTTGCCGATGAAGCGGCTGACCCACTCGGCCGCCGCGTCGCCTGCGTCTGGCACTTGCAGCGAATCGCGCCACACGGTCACACCGCGCAGGCTGTCTTGTGCATCAACCGGGACCTCGACATCCAGCGGCGCCATGCCAGGCGCGCTGAGGGTCACCCCACCGCTGGCGTTCCACAAAACCGATAACTGTGACATCTGTGGCAACGCACGCTGGGTCAGAAAACGTCCTGTGCTTTCATCGACCAACATCCAGCGTCGGTCACCCGCCAGTCCCAAGCCGTCGAACGACGCCCGTTGCAGGATTTCTGCCTTGCATGACTTCAGAGGGTAACGATAGAGGGCGCGCAGACGTAACATGACCTGTTCCTTGGGTTGTTCGACAAGCTTTGACGTGAACGGCAAAGCTTATACGAACACGGAACCGGCAGGCAGACTCTGAACAACGTCGGTTCAGTTATTGAGCATCATCAAACGTTCACGCACCACTTCAACCAGCTTGTCGGGCTGGAACTTGGACAGGAAGTTGTCACAGCCGACTTTCTTGACCATCGACTCGTTGAAGCTGCCGGACAGCGAGGTGTGCAGCACGATGTACAGGGCACGCAGACGCGGATCGTTGCGGATCTCGGTGGTCAGGCGATAGCCATCCATTTCCGGCATTTCTGCGTCGGTAAAGACCATCAGCAGCTTCTTATGCACGTCCTCACCGGCATCCGCCCAGCCCTTGAGCATATTCAGTGCTTTGAGACCATCGCTGGCAACATGCAGCTTGAGCCCCAGTTGCGACAGGGTGTCGCGCAGCTGTGCCAGCGCCACCTTGGAATCGTCCACCAGCAGCACTTCACGACCACGAGCGCCTTCAAGCACCGGATCTTCGAGTTTCTCGCGCGAAACCTTGGCGTTGTAAGGCACAATTTCGGCCAGCACTTTTTCGACGTCTATGATTTCCACCAACTGGTCGTCAACCTTACTGATGGCCGTCAGGTAGTGTTGACGACCCGCGCTGGCAGGCGGCGGCATGATCGCGTCCCAGTTCATGTTGACGATGCGGTCCACACCGCCCACCAGGAAGGCCTGAACCGAACGGTTGTATTCAGTCACGATAATGGTGCTGCCAGGGCCCGGCACCAAAGGCCGCATGCCGATGGCCTGGGACAGGTCGATGACCGGAAGCGTCTGGCCCCGCAGGTTAACGACGCCGCAGACAAAAGAGTGGCGTTGCGGCATGAGTGTCAACTTGGGAAGCTGCAGCACTTCCTGAACCTTGAACACGTTAATCGCGAACAATTGCCGACCGGCAAGGCGGAACATGAGGATTTCCAGGCGATTCTCGCCCACCAGCTGTGTGCGTTGATCTACTGTGTCGAGAATGCCGGCCATTTTAGCTCCTGAAGCGATGGTCACTATGAGTCTGCTTACCGTGTATCGGCTGAAAAAGCCGGACCTTAATGGCGATGAACGGCCAATTTCGATAATTGATATCACATTAACATCATGCTTTACTGGTGTCTCACTTCAAAAGAAGTCCTGCGCGCCAGCAAACGCGCTCAGGGCCTGCATCCCCATAAACAGGATCGATCGCTTCGACCCTAGGGGTACGCCTGAATGTCTATCGGGGGCAGCCTGATATGATCGGTATCTTATTGCCACTATTGTGACGCCATTCTCATTGCACGAATGGAGTCAGGCTTGTGTTTGCTTTTCAGTCCTTGCAATCAACCAACCCTTTAGCGGCCGCCGTTTCGCTCGCCGGGGTTGTGATTGCAGACGAAGCAGAGCGTTTTTTGCGCACTGGTAACTCGATTGAATCCGCCAGGATCCAGCCCCCATATATCAATACGACATCGCGGAGATACATTCCGAAACGCCCTACAGACTTTCAAATGAAATCGACATTAACTGTCAGCCATTCGCGGCGGGCGCGAGTTCGCTATCCATGATGCGTGGAGATAAAGGATGCTGAGCAGTAACGATTGGCACGAAAAACGTGACCAGTTTCTAACCGAGTCGCAGGCGCTTCTGTATAAATCGGAAGAATGCCTGTCGCACCTTGAGTTGATCGGTGATGACGAAGATGCCATTCGTTGTCTGTTGGCGTCACTGCTGACGCTCACCGATAAGGCGGATAACGCATCAGTCAAATGCATCGCCGACTTTTCGCGGCAACTGCGGGGTTTACTCGACGGTGCCGAACCTGTGACCCGACTGTCACAGGAAACACTGGCAACGGTTAAAAGTTGCCTTGCATTGATTTCCTGGCAACTGGAGTTTCTGGATCCAAAGACCGGAGAACTTACGATGGACAACGAGGAGCAGCAGGAACTGTTGGGCAAGCTCGCTTCCCTGTCGGCGTGTGCAGACCATGCAGCGGGCTCCGCTCGAGAATAAAGCGCAACGAAAAACATTGGAATGTACCGGAAAACCCCATGCCTTCTTCGTGCCCGACCTGACTTACTTTCGCAAGGGACGGCGCTGGAGTCCGAATACTGTTATGCCTCGCTCGCCGCCGTTCCAACTGTTCATTACCCCCTCTTTCAATTATCGGCCTGAGTGCCTTCACTTTATCGGGAAGGCGCAGGTAAACGCTTGGCGAGTGCCGCATTAAGGTAAGATTGCCCGGTGCCTGTGACTTATCGTTCTCAGGCGTGACCGGAAAGGAATCAAAAGTGTCGAGTTCTGTTTTCATGAATATACTGAGTCTGTTCATTAATACGTCGAGCGACATCAATTTGATATCACCCAGTCACATTAACGGCGATGACGATTAACGGCGCTGATCGACATGAATGCCATCCTCCGGTCTTTCAGGTACTGGCCCAACACGACCAAGACGGTCCAGTGGGGCACTGCCGCACTGTGCGCCAGCGCAGCACTCGGCAATCTTGTGCTGTTCGCCCGCTCTGCAGAATTCCCCGCCCTGCTACTGACCCTCAATCTCGCAACGTTTGCCAGCGTTGGCCTCTACCAATGGCGCGCCAGCAGGTTGATCCAGCTGCGGCCACAGGAACTGGCGGAGCGGATGCTGGCGGTGCAGGAAACCGAGCGACATCACCTCAGTCGTGAACTTCATGACGATATCGGCCAGATGCTGACCAGTGCGCAGTTGCAACTCGCCTGGCTGCAGCGTCGAATGCCTGCCGAGCTCGATACCCACGCCGAGCAACTGGATGCAACGCTTGCGCAGACGTTGGACAAAGTCCGCGACCTCTCGACCATTCTCAATCCTCGTCAATTGGCGAGCCTGGGGCTTGAAGACGGGTTGCGCGCCCACTTGGTCACCGCCCTGGCGGGCAGCCCGATCAGTTGGAGCCTGGAGTGTCGGCAAAGTCTGAACGGTGTTCCTGACGAGATGGCCGTCGCTGCGTATCGAATTTGCCAGGAAGCCGCGACCAACATGCTGCGCTACGCAGAGGCGAAAAACCTGTTGATACGCCTGGAGCGTCAACCGGGCGGTTTGTCTCTATTCATCGCCGATGACGGAAAAGGCTTCGACCCGGCTGTCCATCCGCTCAACGAGGGGCAACGAGGCCTGGCCGGCATGCGCGAACGTGTGATGCTGCTGGGCGGTTCCTGGTCGTTGCAGAGCAGTCCGGGGCTGGGCACCCGAATCGAGGTATCGTTTCCTTGGGCACCCCGTTCCAACGAGCGCGCCCGTTTGCACAAGAAACCCACATGACCTGCAACCTGTTACTGGTCGACGACCATTCACTGATCAGAGCTGGCGTCCGTGCGCTAGTGTCGGACATCCCCGGTTACGCCATCGTGGGAGAAGCCTGCGACGGCAGCCAGTTAACGAGCCTTGCACAACGCTTGAGGCCTGACATCATTCTGCTGGATATCAGCATGAAGGACATCGACGGTCTCGACGCCCTGGCGCAGCTGCTTGAGGTCCAGCCCGATTGCAAAGTGCTGATTCTGTCGATGCACACCGAACCGGATGTCATCATGCGCGCACTGGAAGCCGGTGCTCACGGCTATCTACTCAAGGATGCGACCGCGACAGAACTGGAACAGGCCCTCAAGGCGCTGCGCAACGGTGAACGCTACCTGAGCCCGGCGATTGCGCATACCGTCATCAAGCGCGCCCTGCTGGGACAGCGTGCGACAAAACCCGAACTGCCGCAGGAAAAATACAACCTCACGGCTCGCCAGCTGGAAATCCTGCGGCTGATCGTGCGAGGCAAATCCACGCGCGAAATCGCCACGGGTTTGAACCTGAGCATCAAGACCGTCGAAACGCACCGTTCGCAAATAATGAAGCGCCTGCAGATCTTCGATGTGGCCGGTCTTGTACTGTTCTGCGTCAGAGAGCGAATTATCAGCCTGGACGATTGAGCTGCGCCACACGTCCCAACACCGCCGAGTCTTCGGGCAGGTGCACGTTCAGCGCACCCGGACGTGCGACGAACCGCAGATCTTCACCCGACAACGGCTCCCCATCCAGGTTGATTTCCAGCCCTTTCGCAGACTTGAGTTCGACCCAGGGCAGGCGTGCACGAACGAACATATTGTCCAAGCCCAAACCACCCTCCAGCAAGCTTTTCAACGTGCCGACGACCTCTTGAGGCGCGGGCAGGATACTGATATCGAGCAAGCCATCGTCGGCCAGCGCAGTCGGGCAAAGCACATGCCCGCCACCCGCCTGGCGACCGTTGCCGATGCCCAGCGCGAGAAGATCGCCACGCCAGTGAAAATCAGGTCCCGTCAGTTCGCCATACGCAGCGTGCAGCTCGCTGAACCGTGTCAGACCGGTGAACAGATAGGCCGCGCCGCCAAGCACTTTCTTGAGGTCTTCCGACGTGTTAGCCGTCACCTGACTACCGAAGCCGCCCGTGGCCATGTTCAGGAAGAGCTTGCCGCCCACCTCCCCCAGATCCACAGCCCGAGGCGTGACGTCCATCAGCTCCAACGCCTGATCAACCTCAAGCGGCACACCCGCCGCCCGTGCAAAATCATTGGCGGTGCCCAGCGGCAGAATGGTGAGGCTGGTATCGGGCGTCGACGCCTGCGCCAGCGCTTCGGCGATGTCACGCAGCGTGCCGTCTCCACCTCCCGCCACGATATGCCGATGCCCGGCTGCCAGCGCCTCGGCAACCAGTCTCTGTGCGTCGCCCGCCTCCCAGGTCAGGCGTACCTCCAGCTCCCAGCCCTGCCTGCGTTTTTCGGCGACGCCGTTTCTCACGTCTTCGTTGAGCGATTGCTTGCCATGAAGAATGAGCATAGCCCTGCGTTGTGTCATGAAAACTCCCTCTGGTGACCGGTACGAGTACCCCGTATGAGTGACGCCTGTGTTGGCCAGCGCCTGACTGCAGTTGGCACAGCGCATGGTTGTGACCCCGCCGAACTCAAAAAAACCCCTTCCTTATGAATATTTTTTCAGACCCTCTGGCCACCCATCGCTCCGTAAAACCTGAGGCAAATGGCCCACCCCCCGTCTACCGGCACTCGGCCTGTACTCACTGACGGATTTTTCTTCCTCCGCTCTCCTGTTTCATGGGCTTTACTAAGGCCAGAACATTCGTTTGAGTGCTTTCACTCACAAATGGTTGAAATTTCTCACGTTAACGCAGGGGTCGGCCGATATACACAAAGGGTTAGCCACAAATAACGGTGCCAAAACTCCTCGACTCGACAAATTATTGGCTACGCTTGAGCCAACTATCGGGAAAAGGCGTTTTTTTGACTCTGCACGACACCCCCACAGCTCATATGAACAGTCGGCCACAACGCCGTGGGTTTACAGGAAGTAAGGGAGCCTTATGAGGTTGCAACCGGTAGACAGCCTGTCGCTCACTCGCACCAGCCTGGTGGAGTACCTTTTGTTCGGGATACGCATTGTGCATGGCCTGGCCTGCATGCTGCCCGGCCTGCTGCTCGCTGCCTTCGTGCAGGACGGAGGGGTGGATAAACCGCAGAGTTATGTGGCGATGCAGCTGTTCTTCGGCATTGTCGTGGTGCTGATTTTCCAGGCGATGGGCGTGTACTCGGAGGCACTGTTCAGCAACGCGCTGCGACTGCGCTCGATCGTCATCGCCTGGTCGGCGTCTTTCGGGCTCCTGCTGTTCATGCAGCGCACCCTGGGGCTATTCAGCTATTTCTCCAACGAGCAACTGGTGATCTGGTACCTGGCCAGCCTCGTACTGTTCTTCGTCGTTCGGCTGATCCTGCTGGCGCTGTTCAAACATCAGATGCGCAAAGGTGTTTTCCTGCAGAACTCGGTGATTCTGGGGGCGACCGAAAACGGCCTGCGCCTGGCCGAATACCTGCTCCAGCATCAGGATATTCGTTCCGGCGTGACCGGTTTTATCGATGACCGCATCGGCCGTATGCCCAAGACCGTTGCCAACCTGCCATTGCTGGGCAACACCAGCGACCTGGAGCGGTTGATCCGCGAGGAAAAAGTCACTCAGGTGCTGGTTGCCTTGCCCTGGACGGCGGAAAACCGAATGGACCACATCATTCACGAGCTGCGCCGGTTCCCGGTCAACGTGTTGCTGGTGCCGGACATGGTTGCCTTTCGTCACAGCCATAACCGCATCACCGAAGTGGCGAAGCTGCCGATGTTCAATGCCTCGGACATGCCGCTCAGCGGCTGGTCCCCTTTTATCAAACGCGCAGAGGACATCGTGCTGTCCTCGTTGGCATTGCTGGTGCTCTCTCCCCTCATGGCGCTGGTCGCACTGGCCATCAAGCTCGACTCGCCGGGACCGGTGTTCTTCAAACAAAAGCGCTATGGCTACAACAATCGCCTCATTGAGGTATTCAAGTTTCGTTCAATGCATCAGCACCAGGCCGATGCAACGGCGGAAAAACAGACCACCCGGGGCGATGCCAGGATCACCCGGGTCGGGCGCTTCATCCGCAAGACCAGCCTGGATGAACTGCCACAGCTGTTCAATGTAGTGGCAGGCAGCATGTCGATGGTGGGCCCGCGCCCCCATGCAACGGCAACGAAAGCGGCCGGCATTCTTTTCGAGCAGGCGGTGAAGGAGTACACGTCGCGACATCGAGTCAAACCCGGCATCACCGGGCTGGCTCAGATCAACGGCTATCGTGGGGAAACAGACACCGTGGAAAAAATCGAAAAACGCGTCGAATTCGATCTTGAGTACATAGAAAACTGGTCCGTCTGGTTCGACCTCTACATCCTTATGCGCACTGTTCCGGCAGTGCTCTTCACTCGTGAGGCTTATTGATGAGCTCCCTCATTCCCTGCATCATCGCCGGCGGCTCCGGCACCCGTTTGTGGCCCGTTTCCCGGGAGGCCATGCCCAAGCCGTTCATGCGCCTTCCCGACGGGGAAAGTTTGCTGCAAAAAACCTTCAAGCGCGCGGCGACCCTGCCCCACGTCGAACGCCTGTTGACCGTGACCAATCGCGAAGTCTATTTCCGCACGGTCGATGACTATCGTCAGTTGAACAAAACCAAGGTCCGGCTGGATTTCATTCTGGAACCGTTCGGTCGCAACACGGCAGCCGCCATCGCGGCCGCTGCCTTGCACGTCACCCGGCTGTACGGTGGCGACGCACAATTGCTGGTGTTGCCTGCCGACCATCTGATCACCGACGTCGAGGCCTTTTCTCGCGCCGTGACGGCTGCGCAGGACCTGGCAGCGCAAGGATGGCTGGTCACTTTCGGCATCGTGCCGACCAAACCTGAAACCGGCTTTGGTTACATCGAGAAAGGCCAATCGCTCACCCCCGATGCCTGGCAAGTCGCCCGCTTTGTCGAAAAACCCGATGCCGCCACGGCTAAGGGCTATCTGGATGGCGGTCTGCACTTGTGGAACGCTGGCATGTTCTGCATGCGCGCCGATGCCGTGTTGCGTGAACTCCAGACCCATGCTCCCGAAGTCGTGAGCGCCGTCAATGCTTGCCTGGAACTGAGCCTGAGCAAGGAAGGCAATCGCGAGTTGCAAGTCGAGCTGGACAGCGAAACGTTCGGCCTGGTGCCGGACATTTCGATCGATTACGCGTTAATGGAGCACTCCGACAAAGTCGCCGTCGTGCCGTGCGAGCTTGGCTGGAGCGACATCGGCTCCTGGGAAGCGGTGCGCGAACTGAGCGGTGCCGACCCTCAGGGCAATCAGTGCAACGGCCAGACCGTGCTGCATGACGTGACCAACTGCTACATCGACTCGCCCAAGCGGCTGGTCGGCGGTATCGGCCTGGACAATCTGATTATCATCGACACCCCCGACGCCTTGCTGATCGCCGATGGCACACGCACGCAGGACGTCAAGGTCATTGCCCAGGAACTCAAGCGCCAGGGTCATGATGCCTATCGCCTGCACCGCACGGTCACCCGCCCTTGGGGCACGTACACCGTTCTGGAGGAAGGCAAGCGTTTCAAGATCAAGCGCATCGTGGTCCGTCCGCAAGCCTCGCTTTCGTTGCAGATGCACCACCACCGTAGCGAGCACTGGATCGTGGTCAGCGGCATGGCCCGCGTCACCAACGGCGAACGCGAATTCATGCTCGACACCAACGAATCGACGTTCATCAAACCCGGTTTCACCCACCGTCTGGTCAATCCCGGCGTGATTGACCTGGTGATGATCGAAGTGCAGAGCGGCGAATACTTGGGTGAAGACGACATCGTGCGCTTCACCGATGTCTACGGGCGCGTGCCGGAGCAAGCTGTAAAGGTCTGAAACGGGAAAATGCTCGGGGCCGATGAAACCGCCCCCGGGTCCCCACATTGAGGGATGAGCGCACATAAATGCACCTGGCCGTACCCCTAAACCATGTTTTTATTACCCGAAAGGGAGCCGTATTCGTGCATGACAGGAGTTCAGGATAAATGAAGAGCGTGATGCTGATCGCCAGCGTATTGCTGCTAAGCGCTTGCAACACCCCATCAAGGGTGGGTCTGCCCGATGACCCCGCGCAGATCGAAGCAGGCCAGGCTGCCGGGCGCGCATTGGCGGGCAAGCCATTGCCACCGGAGCGCATCCGTGCCGGGGACACCTTGCGCATCGTGCGCAATACCGGTGAGTCGCCGTCGATCTCGGCGTTTACCGCCAACTCCATTTACGAATTGACCCTGTTCCAGGTGCTCAACGACGGGACCTTTTCCTATCCGTACATCGGTACGATCAAGGCGGCCGGTCTGACACTCCAGCAACTCAACGACCTGTTGGAAAGCAAGTTGCAGAGCGTCTATCGCGAAACCGCACTGACCATCAACATCGCACAGTCACCCGGCAACACGGTGTTCGTGGGCGGTGCGGTGCGCAATTCGGTGACCCTGCCCATCAATGTAGCCACCAGTCTGGCCCAGGCCATTGTTGGCGCTGGCGGTGTCGCGCTCGACGCCGATGCGTCTCAGGTGGCCCTGCTGCGACAGGAAGACGACGGGCTCTACAAGACCTATTTCTTCGATTACAGCAAGTTTCTCTGGGCAAGCGCAGGCGGCCCCACCGGGCCGGTCCTGCTCAAGCGCGGCGACATCGTGTTCGTTCCCAAATCCACGGTCGGCAACAAAGTTGACGGTGTCACCTTGTATTTCAACCAGTTGATTCCGTTCGCGAAGTCGATCGGCCTGGGCTTGAACTACGAGTTGCGCAACAGCAATTAATTGTCAGGGAAACAGACATGATCAATATCCGCTCATTTCGCGATCTGCTGCGCCTGCTCTTCATTTTCAGGCGCGAAGTCAAGATCACTGTGCTGGCGACCTTCATCGTCGTACTGCTAGGGGCATTGCTGCTGCCCAACCGCTATGAATCTACCGCGCTGCTGTTGGTCAAGCCAGGCCGTGACAGCAGCACCGTGCCTATCGAACTGTCCAACCGCCAGGCCATCGTGGTGCCGAGCGCTCTGCGCGACCCGCTGCTGGATGAAGAGCGCATGCTGACGGGACGTCCGATCATGCGCAAAGTGTCCGAGAAATACCTGGCCGAACTGTCACGGGCAGAGCCTGAAACCGGCGTCATGGCCTCGGTCAAGCAAGTCATCAAAAGTACGCTTGGGGCGGTCGTGGACGCCGGACGCGGTGTTCTGCAATTCATCGGCCTGGTCGAAAAACGCACCCAGGCCGAACGCATGGCCGAAGACTTGGAAAAGAATTTCAAGGTCCGTCACGAGCCCGGCTCCTCGGTCATGGAGCTCACGTTCACCTGGAACGACCCGACCACCGCACAGACCGTGCTCAAGACGTGGATCGAGGAATATCAGGTGCAACGCACCAAGACCCTGGGCCGCGTCAGCCTGTATACGTTCTATGAATCGGAGGTCAAGAACACTGGCGACAACATCATTTCGTACAAGAAGCAGATTCAGAATTACCTGAACCAGCTCAGCGCAGTGAGCATTTCTCAGCGTCTGGCGGACACTTCTCAGGGGCTGAATGACCTGCGTACCGAGCGCAACAACACCACCCGCGCTATTGCCTCGACCAAGGCTGGCCTGGACCTGCTGAAGAAGCAACTGGCCGCGCAGCCCAAGACGGTTTCCGCCGGACGTGAACTGACCCTCAACCCCAACCGCCAAGACCTGCAGAACCGCATCAACGGCAAGGAAGTCGAGCGTCAGGAACTGCTGCGCTCATTCAAGGAACAGGCACCACCGATCCGCGCGGTTAACGAGGAAATCAACAACCTGAAGAAACTGCTCAACGAGCAGGACGCCACGGTCCAGCGCTCGGAAAGCATCACGCCCAATCCGATCTACAACCGGATGCAGAACGTGTATGCCGATCAGCAGACCAGTTATGCGCGCCTACAGACGCAATTGGCCCAGCAGAATACGCAAATTGCGCAACTGGAAGCCGACCGCCAGCAGGCCTTGAATCTGGAGCCGGAGCTTTCCCGCCTGCAAAACGAGTTGGATGCGGCGGAAAAAAGCTATGCGCTGTACACCGACAGCCTGGAAAAGGCCCGCATCGACCGGGAGCTGGATAACAGTCAGATCAGCAACATCGCAACCATCGAAGAAGCCACCTACAACCCAAGCCGGGTGTTCCCGAAAAGTCTGATGATGGTGCTGCTTGCCTTCCCGCTCAGTCTGGTGGTGGGAGCCCTGGCGCTGTACTTCTTCTATCTGCTGGATCAGCGCATCCACGACGGCGACAAGATCGAAAGCACGTTCAAGGTGCCGGTCTGGACCACCCTCCCCGACCTGGAACACGCTCAGGAACGCAGCGCAGCGTTTATCTCCAACCTGCACCGGGTGTACGGCATCCTGCCGCTGGATCAGGTGGACGAAAAAGGCCTGACGCTCGGTTTCACCTCCGTTAAAGCTGGCGCCGGAGTGTCGTTCGTCATCGAGCGCCTGGCTGCGCTGCTGATTGAACAGGGTCATCAGGTGCGCACTGAAAACCGCGCCCCTGCCCGACCCGGCGAAATCGTACTGATCAACGCTTCAGGGGTTTCCACCAACCAGGAAGCGTTCGTGCTGTTGCGCAATGCCGACCTGATCCTGCTGGTGGTGCGGGCCAAGGACACCACCGTGCCGATGCTTGAAGACACGCTGCACAACCTCAATACCGCATTCAAGAAAGTGGACGGCGTCATCATCAACCGCCGTCGCTTCGAAGTGCCCGAGGGCGTGCTCAAGTTTCTCAAACGTATCGGGAGCCGTGTCTGATGCGAATCGCCTTGCTCGCGCCCTTGCCGCCGGAACAGAACGGCATTGCCGACTACGCGGGGCATCTCAAACATGCCCTGGAGGAATTGGGCGTGCAGGTCATGACGCCGTTGCAAGGCGTCGGCAACGATCCACGGGCCGCCACGCAACGTGTGGCAGACGCCGACTGGAGCGGGATCGACATGGTGCATGCCGAACTGGGTGGCGGTCGACTGGCAGAATTCCAGGCGTTGCGTGCCTTACAACGCCGCTTTCCCAAACTGCCGTTGACGGCCACCGTGCATGATCCCGAGCGCCTGGTCTGGCGCAGGGAAAAACTGCCCTGGCCGCTATCGATCGCCAGCACCCTGCGCTCACCGCTGCCGGAGATCGCAACGGTACTGGCCGACCCGCTGTGCCTGCATGAAGAGCGTCATCTGGCCCGTCATATGACGCGTCTGGTGACACTGACCCAAGCGGGCAGCCAGAGCCTGCGCCAGCGCATGGGGCTCAAGCCTGGGCAAATGGAGGTTATCAACCACGGCAACGTGGCTATCGATCCTGTGCCATTGCCCCCCATGAAACCCCTACGCCTGCTGTACTTCGGCTTCATCTATCGCGGCAAGGGCATTGAAGACCTGCTCGATGCGCTGGCCAACGTGTTCACTGAAAAGCCGGCGCTGCGCTCGACGGTGCGCCTGACCCTGGCCGGTGGCAGCGAGCCGGAAATGGCGTTCGGCCCATCCGGCAGCTACCTGGACCAACTGCGCCTGCGTATCCGGCAACTGGGGCTGACGGACCTGATCGACTGGCAACTCGACCTGCCCGCCGAACAGATTCCTCAGGTGATTCAGGCGCACCATGTGATGGTGCTGCCGTACCGCGAGTCGAGCAAGCTCAAAGTCCTGGGCAAGTTGCGCGGCACCAGCGGTGCGTTGTCCTGGGCCGTCGCTTGCGGTCGCGGTGTGATCACGTCCGATGCGCGCTCGTTCGCCGAAGAGGTATCCCACGGCAATGGCATGATTTATCCGCAGGGCGATGTGCAGGCGCTTGCCGATGCATTGGTCAATGTCTGCACCCATCCGGAACGAATCGGGCAATGGGCAGAACAGGCTTCATTGATGGGACGCGCCAGAGTCTGGAGCCACACCGCAGAGCGGTTTGAGATGGTGTTCCGGCAAGCCTGCGAGGTGCATTGAAATGTCGCTCCGTTCAACCCTCTGGCGGTCCGTTGCCGCTGCCCTGGTCACCGCAACACTGGCCTCTGCCAGCCACGCAGCCACCGTGTTGAAAGCCCCCCGTCCGGTGGTCTGGCAGGACTTTCTCGGCGTTAACGTCCAGTTCCAGTATTTTGCGCCGGATATCTATCAGCAGCAGATGGCTCGCCTGGACGAACTGGGTCTGAACTGGGTACGCCTGACCATTCACTGGCCTATCATCGAACCGCAGAAGAACAAACTGGCGTTGACGGAGCTGGACGCGGCGATGGAGGCCATCAAGGCGCACCATTACAACACGCTGGCCTACCTGGTGGGCTCGGCCCCGTTTGCCAGCAGCGCCCCGGCCGATGCACAGAGTCGTGATCAGTATCCGCCCAAGGACTTCACTGCATTCGCAGCCCGCATGGTCACCCTGGCCCAGCGCTACCCGCAGGTGGACAATTGGCAGGTCTGGAACGAACCGAACATTGTCTGGCTGCCCAAGGAAGACCCGGCGGCCTATGGCCGATTACTGAAAACCACCGCTGATGCCCTGCGCGCCGCACTGCCGGACAAAACCATCGTGACCGCTGGCATGGCCTATTACAGCCAAATGCACAGCACACCCGGCTACATGCTGCAGAGCCTGCTCGACAATGGCCTGGGCAGTCAGAATATCGTTGCGGCGTATCACCCGTATTCCGAATACCCAGAGGGCGACTCGGTCCCGGACCGGGACTTTCTGGTGCGAGCCAATGCCATGAACCAGTTACTGCACAGCAATGGCGTCAGTCAGGTGTGGGCCACCGAATGGGGCTGGTCAAGCTACGACGGTCCGGTCGAAATGCAGAGACTGATCGGCACGTCCGGTCAGGCCGACTACACCCTGCGTCGTCTGGCCCTGATGAGCGCACTGGGTTTCCAACGCATCTTTCTGTTCAACCTCAGCGACCTGGACGAACGGGCCTCGGCACGCGATCAGGGCTATGGACTGCTGGACCTGCAAGCCAACCCGAAGCCGGTCTACACCGCACTGAAGAACTTTCTCAACGTGACCGGGCAGCGCCTTTCTCCGGCCGATCCACCTGCGGTCAGCAAGGTGCCGGATGACCTGTACGCGGTCACGTGGAATCGCGAAGACGGCAAGCGTCTGCTGATGTTCTGGAGCGCCACCGGCGTCACACTGAATTTTCCAGCCATCAATAACGCCATCGTGCACGATCCGCTGAGCGGAAGCCGAGTGCCGTTGTCCGCCAGCCAAGGCATCACCCTGGCGTTGAAGCCGACCCTGCAAATTCTGGAATGGAAGCCCTGATCATGCGGATACTGTGGACACTCCCGTACCTGCCTTGGCCCACCACCAGTGGTGGCAAGACGCGGGAGTATCATCTGTTGCGCAACCTGGCCGCTCGCGGCCATCGCATCACCCTGCTGGTGCAATCCAAGACGCCGCTCAACGACAGCTGCCGCTCGGCGCTGGAGCCCTGGCTTGAACGCCTGATCGTCGTCGAACGACGGCCACTGCACAGCGTAAAGACCTTGCTGGCCGTTGCACTGGCACCGCCGCCGATGCTGGCCAGCGTCAATGGCTATGCACCGAAGCTGGAAAAAGTCTTTGAAGAACTGTTGCTCGAAGACTGGGACGTGATCCAGCTTCAGCACACCTATGCCTTTCAGCCGTTCGAGCAGGCGCTCAGGCGCTCGGGCAAACCGTTCGTGCTCACCGAACATAACGTCGAATCGGACTTGGGAGCCGCCAGCTACGAGCGCATACCGCGCTGGGCCCGCGCCTTCACAATGTACGACCGCTGGCGTTACCGCCGTTGGGAAACGCGGGTGTTCAGGCAGGCTGGCGAATTGGTCGCGGTGACCGAGGACGATGCCAAGGTGCTTTCGCGCCTGAGCGGCAAAGCAACGTCTTTCGTGGTCAACAGTGTCGATTGTGGCTACTACGCCAGCGTCCATGCCGACCGCACGAGCCTTCGCCTGCTGTACATCGGCAACTATGAATACGGCCCCAACATCGACGCCATCGAATGGGCGCTGGACGAGATCATGCCGCAGGTCTGGGCCCGGTCGCCCGACGTGCGCTTTGCCATCGGCGGCTTCGCGATGCCTGAGTCGTGGCGCGAGCGCTGGCCGGATCCACGCATCGAATGGCTGGGGTTCGTGCCGGACCTGCGCGCCTTGCAGACCACCACGGCGATTTTTTTCGCCCCGCTGCGCCAGGGCGGCGGCTCGAAACTCAAGACACTGGAATCAATGGCCGCCGGACTGCCGATTATCACCACAAGCCAGGGTGTTTCCGGGCTGGCGGTCACTCATGGCGAACACTATCTGGGCAGCGAAGAAGCCGCAGGACTGGCAGCCTTGATCATCGACAATATCGACAAGCCGGTGCTTCTGGACAAGATTGGCGAAGCCGGGCGCGCCTATGTTCGCTCCCGACACGACTGGTCGGTTTCGGCATCACAACTGGAAGTCATCTACACCCGACTCACGCAACCAGGCAAGGATCGCGCTCATGCGTATAGGACTTGATTACCGCGCAGCAGCCGGTTACCCCGTCAGCGGTATCGGCCGCCAGAATTTTGCGCTCGAAGAAGCGTTTCGCGCACATCCCGATGTTCAATTACAGCTGTTCGGCGTGGCCCCTTACGGCCATCCGATCCGCCGCCTTATCCATGCGCCCAGGTGGGCCATACCGCTGAACTCGGTGCACCGGATCCCGGACCGGCTGCGGTTCGAGGGTCTTTTCCTGCCTCATGCGCTGCGCGATGCAGATATTCAGGTCTATTTTGCCAACATCAACATGGGGCTGCCGCTGGGCCGCAAACCTGCTGACATGCGCTATGTGTTGCAGTTGCACGATGTGTTTCAGATCACCCAGCAGAATAATCACGGCTCGCGTCTCAAGGCGCGTATTTACCGCCTGACGGACCACCTCTCGATTGCCCACTCGATCCGGGTAGCCGATCAGGTCTGGCTGCCGTCGCAGTACACGGCGAGCGAGGTGCTGCGCCTGTTTCCCAAGGCGCGGGACAAAATTCGCATCGTGCCGCTGTTGGTCGAAGGCTTCAAAGGTGAGGCGGCCGACATCAGCGAACTGAAGCTGCCGCTGCGCTACTGGCTGTGTGTAGGCACGCGCGAGCCACGCAAGAACATCAGATGGTTCGTCGATGCCTGGCAAACGGCACGCATGCAATTCGTCGACACGCCGGACCTGGTGCTGGTCGGTGGCGACGAACCGCTGACCGAAGCCCAGCGCCAGTTGCCGGGCCTGCACGTGCTCACCGGCCTGAGTGATGCAGAACTGCATGCCGTCTACCGCGACGCCGACCGTCTTTGGCAACCCTCGCTGTGCGAAGGGTTCGGCCTGCCGGTCATTGAGGCACTGAGCGTCGGCACCCGTGTCGCCGTGGCTACCGGCTCGTCACTGGATGAAATCGCGCCGCCCGACAGCCCACACTTCTCGCCCACTGACAGCGCCGCTCTGATTCACTTGATGGGCACCCTGTCGAACGCGCCGGAAGAAGATCCGGCCGTGGCAAAGGCTTGGGCGGCACGCTACAACCTTGAGGCCTTCTGCAAGCAGGTGCATGCCACGCTGGAGGAGCTTCGCTGATGCCGATGGCCATGCCCATAGGACTGTTTTTCGGTCTGCTGTTCGGCGTGATGATCTGGGTGCTGCCGGTGCCATTCGTGCTGCTGGCGGCTGTCGGAGCCGCCTCGGTCATTACGATCATCCGTAAACCGGTGCGCGGGCTTTTGCTGTTTTGTGTGATCGGTACGTTCATCCCCTACTCCACCGTACAAATCGGTATCCGCACCACCGTGTCCGAAGCCTTGATCATGCTGACCTGGGGCAGTTACCTGCTTCAAGCGGTGATCCAGCAACAGGCCAGAATTCCTAAAATGCTGCGCACCGAACGGCTGCTGGTGGCGCTCATGATGTTCAGCGCGTTCCCGTTTCTCGTCGGCGAATTGACCGTGGTCGCCGAAGGCAACGGCCCGGTCAACTGGGTACGGTGGCTATTCAACCTGTCGATCCTGTTTCTGGTGCCGCGCCTGCTGCTGGACCTGCAAACCCTGGAAAAACTGGTCATCGCGCTGCTGGGCGGTACATTGATGCTGTTGCTGCTATCGATTCCGGTCTACGTGATCAGCGGCTCGGCGCTGACCATCACGCCCATCCTCAGGGTGATGGGTTACAGCGGTGCGGATGTGTTGGGCGAAGCCTTGTTATCGCTGTCCAGCCGCATGGGCTCACCCTGGATGCACCCGAACGTGGCGGGGGGTGCGTTGGCGATGCTGTTGCCGCTGGCCTTCTGTTTCGGCATGACCCGCACCGGCGCTGCCCGCACATTGGGCCTGACGGTGGCGGTGCTGGGGGCGCTCGGCCTTTTGCTGACCGGATCGCGGGGCGCATTGGTCAGTCTGGTCATCGTCATGCTGTGGATGACCCGCCGACGCATCCCGCACCTGGGTCGACTGTTGATGGGTGGCGCAGCGGCGGGCGTGGTGTTGATGATGTTCTATCCGCCGCTTCAGGAACGTCTGATGGGACTGTTTTCCGATGACGACACCAGCACCGCGATCCGCTTTCTGGAGTACACCCATTTCCCGGATGCGATGGCCACGTTCCCCTTCGGCATCGGCTTCAAGACCGATCCGCCGGTGTCGGGTTATACCGACTTCGGGATCTCCAACCTGTGGCTGAACTTCATCTACAAGATGGGGCTGCCAGGGATGCTGTTATTCATTGCGGTGACGATAAGCTGGTGGAAGGAAGTCCGCCCAGCCGCAGGCCGCATTGTGTTGACGCCGGAAAACGCCATCAACCTGGGCTGTATCAGCGGCGTGCTGGCAGCCCTGTGCAGCGGCCTGTTTGACCACTATTTCAGCTTCACCAGTGTATTGATCGCGTTGTTCTGGTTGCTGATCGGCATCAGCCTGCATGAGAGCAGACGACTGCGTGCCGTCGCAGCCAGACCGTATTCTTCCCCCGTCGACTTACCCGAGCAGGGAGCCGCCACATGAAACATCGCATGATGCATTCGCACAATCTGCGCGACGCATTGCCTGATTACGCTCGCAAGATGGCTGTGCCGCTCGAAGAGTTGCAGGCCACCTACCAATGGATGCTGGACAACGAAGTGTGTTTCGAAACACGCATCAAAGACACCACCCTGTCGTTCATTTGCTACCTGAACATCGAGCCCCGGATCGAGCCACCGCTGGCCCGACGTTTCTATCGCTTGCTGGCCAGCGAAACCCTGGGCGCGCTGATCCCGCTGTATGGCATCAACTGGCCCACGCTGCGTGACCGAATGTTGCGCACCTGGGAACAGGTGTACAACATCCTGATTTGCAAGATCCCCAGTCATACACTGCGTTTACTCTGGTTACGCATGGGCGGCGCGAAGATCGGCAAGGGCTCGACGGTGTGGCGCAACACCGAAGTACTGGGCGTGGACAGCCTGCGCATCGGCAACGACACCACGGTGGGCTGGCATTGCCAACTGGACGCCCGTGGCGGATTGGTGATCGGCGATCACGTCACCATCGCTTCTCATGTGCTGATCATCGCCGGCGGACATGACCTGGGCGAGCCCGAGTTCTGGGCCGTCGGCGGTCCGGTGTTCATCGGTGACTACGCCTGGATCTGCAGCCGCGCGCTGCTCTCGTTTGGCGCCGATATCGGCGAAGGCGCGGTGGTCGGCGGCAACAGCGTGGTTTCCAAACCGGTGCCGCCTTACGCCATCGTCAGCGGCCCCAATGCCGAAATCAAAGGCGAGCGCGCCCGCCACCTCAATTACAAGGTGGGCGGCAAAGGCCTGTTCACCCTGTTTCACTGACGGAAACGAAGGCCATGCTGGGTTCGACACTGTGGCTGACGCTGGCCACGCTCACCGGGCTGGCCGCAGGCTTTGCCCGCGAATGGCTACTGGTCGCCGCCTGGGGCGCGGGCGGTCAGAGCGATGCGTTTCTGGTGTCGATGTTTTTGCCTGAAGCGCTGCGTATGTCACTGGCTGCCGGGCTGCTCAGCGCCGCCGCACTGCCCCTTTACCAGCAGCGCTCGGCTGACAGACAACAGCGCTGGCTGGGTGCGATGGTGCCGCGGCTGGCGTTGACCGGTGTGCTGCTGGCGGTCCTGTTGGCGCTGGGGGCCGGGCTGCTGGTGCGCCTGATCGGACCGGGTCTGGATGCGCAGGGTTATGCGCAGGCTGCCAGCGGCTTGCGCTGGCTGGCCTGGTGCGCGCCCGGCTTCATGCTGCACGGTCTGCTCTGCATTCCGTTGCAGGCGCGCTCGCGCTTTGTACTGGCCGGGTTGGGTTCTCTTCTGTTCAACCTGCCGCCGGTAGCCTATCTCGCGGTGCTTGGTCATGCAGCCACGCCCACGGGACTGGCCAGCGCCTGCGTGCTGGGGAGCGTGCTGATGCCGGGCGTGCTGCTGCCGAGCCTGTATCACTGCGGCTGGCGACCTTGGCAGTGGCAGGCCGAAGCGGGCGTGGTACGTGAACTGTTGCAACGCATCGGACCGCTGTTGAGCAGTAATCTGGCCAGCCAAGGCCTCGCCTTGCTGGAGCGAATGGTCGCCTCGTTGCTGGGAGAAGGGGCGGTGACCTGGGTCAATCTGGCGCGCAAGCTCATTAACCTGCCCTTGATTGCCCTGATGAGCCTGAATCAGGTGCTGCTGGGGCTGATGAGCGGCAGCGCAGGTGACCAACGTCTGAGCCTGCTGAAACGGGGACTGGGCAGCGCAACCCTGCTGACGCTGCCTGCCGTGGCGGGCCTGATCGGCGCAGCAGGCGCCTTGGTCGTTTTGTTATTACCCAGCCAGACCCACGACGGTCCGCTGCCCGGATTGCTGGCCTGGTTCGCCGTACCGCTGATGTTCGGTGCCTGGAATGCCTTGCTGGCCCGTTATGCCTATGCGGCCGGGGACACGCGGTTGCCACTCAACTGTGAGCTGATCGGCAGCCTGTGCAATGCCGTACTGCTTGCCCTGCTGCCCTTCCTGTTCGGCCTGACCGGCATCGCCATCGCCGCACTGGGCGGCGCACTGGTGACCGGGGTGCTGCTGATGCGTCGCCAGTCACTGCTAGCGGTGCTGCCGTGGCGCAGCCACTGGCTGATCGCCGCAGGGTTGATGACACTCGCTGCGCTGGTGCTGCATCCATTGCACAATACTTGGCTGCAACTGGGGCTTAGCAGTGCATATGGTGCGGTGTTGCTGGCGGGGTTGGCGCTGTGGCTGAAGCCGTGGCGGGCTGAGTAATTCATCAAAAGAATGAGCAGTCGATGTCTCGCTGTTCGGCAGAGACGGATTTCAAGTCAGGGATCAGTGTGAAGTTGGCGGCCTATTCGCGAGCAAGCTCGCTCCCACATGATTCGTGCAAAGTTCAAAAACCGTGGGAGCGAACTTGTCCGCGAATGCTCTATTTAAGTCGCTGAGCCTTCATCGGCTGTGCTGCCCTTTCGCGGACAAGCGCAACGCCGCCCGGTCCGCTCCCACGACGGCCGATGTTTGCTGCGCGACAGCGCTACGTCGAAGACGTGGTAAGGCATCCCACAAAAACTGCTTTTATTCAGTAGGTTACATTTTTGCGCAGAAGACAGTGGGTGTTGCTCAGATCACGCTCCACCCACCGATTCCCTGCACTGTTCACCGAATCGCTGCAAACTGGTCGAAACAAATTTGTCGCGGTGCCGAATCAGGAAGAACCGGCGAGTCAGCGGTGGCAAGGGACTGCTGAGCACCTGCAACTCCCCGCTCGCCAACAGATCAGCCACCACACGGCGAGACAGGCAACTGATGCCGATGCCTTGAGCCAGGGTACGTTTGATCGCTTCGGAGCTGCCCATCTGACGCATGTCCGCCAAGTCATGAAGATGCCTGAGCAGCAGGTGCTCGACCTCGCCGCGCGTCCCGGAACCCGGCTCGCGCAGCAGCCACTCGGCGTGCTGAAGGTCACTCAAGGAAACCTCTGTCTGCGAGGCAAGCGGATGACTTCGCCCGGCCACAATGACCATCTCGTCCACCAACCAAGGCTCGGAAATCAACTCGGGCAGATGACACGGCGCCTCGATCAACCCCATGTCGATCTCGAATTGCGCGACCTTGCGAGCAATCATCGCGCTGTTGCCGATGTCCATGTCCACCCGCAATGAGGGGGCCGACGCCCGCAGGGCTGCAATGATGTGCGGTAGCACGTAGTTGCCGATGGTGCTGCTGCAACCGATCTGTAATCGGGTGGTCAAGCCTGCGTCGGGCAGTAAAAAGCTGTCTTCAATCTGTTGTGCGCTTTCCAGCATTTTCATGGCCTGCGGCAGCAAGGCATGCCCATTGTCGTTCAGGACCAGCCGTTTACCGACCCGGTCGAACAAGCGTGTACCCAACGCGTTTTCCAGCTCGTTGAGCGCTGCGCTGGCGGCCGATTGTGAAAGCGATACCAGTTGGCCTGCACCGGTTGTACTGCCTTGCCGGGTGATGGCGCAGAAGATTTGTAACTGACGCAGGCTGAGTTTCAAGCGGTCACTCCCGACTGGCAAACCTACCTGAAAAACAGGTAACTAGAACCGAGATTACCCGTTTAGAGAATCGATTGCTCGCCTATACAATGACGCCTGTTCCTTTTAGCCGTCAGCAGGAGAGCATCATGAGCCGGCTTGTAACCTTTATAGAGGGCATCGCCCCCCTCGCCTCGCTGTCGAGCCCCCGCGAAGCTGTCAGGCAATTCACCCCCAATTGGTTCGCCGTGACAATGGGTACCGGTATCCTTTCCCTCGCGCTGGCGCAACTGCCAGGAGACATCACGTTACTGCGCGATGTGGGCGAAGCATTGTGGATGTTCAATATTGGCCTGTTCGTGTTGTTCAGTGTGATGTACGCCGCCCGCTGGCTGCTGTTCTTTGACGAAGCACAGCAGGTGTTCGGGCATTCCACCGTATCGATGTTCTTCGGCACCATTCCCATGGGCCTGGCGACGATCATCAGTGGCCTGCTGGTGTTCGGACCCGCGCGCTGGGGCGATGGCGTGATTCCCGTGGCCGAGGCACTTTGGTGGCTGGATGTGGCGATGGCGCTGGCATGTGGTGTGCTGATCCCGTTCATGATGTTCACACGCCAGGAACACAGCATCGAAAAGATGACGGCTGTCTGGCTGTTACCCGTGGTGGCCGCCGAAGTTGCCGCTGCCTGCGGCGGCCTGCTGACACCGCACCTGATCGACACGGCGTCTCAATTCACTGTGCTGATCACCAGCTACGTGTTGTGGGCCTACTCGGTGCCGGTGGCGCTGAGCATTCTGGTGATCCTGCTGCTGCGTCTGGCCTTGCACAAACTGCCCCACGAAAGCATGGCCGCCTCGAGCTGGCTGGCACTGGGGCCGATCGGCACCGGCGCGCTGGGCATGCTGGTGATGGGCAGCGACGCCTCTCAGGTGTTCGCCGCGCACGGGCTGGCGTCGGTCGGCGAGGTGGCCGCAGGTGTCGGCGTGATCGTCGGTACGCTGTTCTGGGGCCTTGGCCTGTGGTGGATGGCGCTGGCTGCGCTGATCACGCTGCGTTATTTCAAGGCGGGTATCGAATTCAATCTGGGCTGGTGGGCCTTCACCTTTCCGCTTGGCGTGTATGCGCTGGCCACACTGAAGCTGGGCTCGACCCTGCAACTGGACTTTTTCGACAGCTTCGGCATGGCGCTGGTCGCCCTGCTGGTGCTGATGTGGACACTGGTAGCGACCCGGACGATAGCAGGCGCATGGCAGGGCCACCTGTTTGTTTCACCTTGCATTGCGAAGTGCCCGAATGGCCCGCGTTAAAGGACGATTCGCCGGGGCACCGAACACACCTGCTTGAGGGTCTGGCGCAGCCAGCGATGCGCCGGATCCTTGTCGAAACGCGGGTGCCAGGCTTGGTTGACCGAGACGGTTTCCAGCGCCAGCGGAATCGCGAAGGCCCGCATCTTCAGGCCCAGCTGCTTCAGCCCCCAGAGCACCGGTTCGGGCAACGACAGAACCAGGTCAGATTCGGCCACACCAAAAATCGCCGAGTGAAAATGCGGCGTGATCAGCGCAATGCGCCGTTCCAGCCCCAGCTCTGCCAGCGCCGGATCGATCGGTCCGCGGGCAAGTCCTCTGCGTGACACGCTGACGTGATCGAACGCGGCGAAGCGCTCGGGCGTGATCGGTTCGTCGAAAATCGGATGCCCCTCCCGCGCCAGTCCACAGAAGCGCGTATTGAACAGGTTCTGAATCTTGATCTCCGGACCGAAATTGAGCCGTGACGAGATGTACAGGTCGATCCTGCCCTCGCGCAGTGCGTCATCGTCGTCTGCGCCTTCGGGCACGAAACGCAGGGTGCAACCGGGCGCCCCGACGCGGATCGCCTCCAGCACACGCGCCCCGAACGAGCCGAAGAACACGTCATTGGAGCGCACATTGAAACAGCGCTCCAGCGTACTCATGTCCACTTCATCACGCGCCTGGAACACTTGAGCCGCCTGCTCGACCAGCTCGCGCACTTGCGCCTGCATGGCCAGCGCACGGGGCGTCGGGACCAGCCCGCGACCGGCACGTACCAGCACCGGATCACCGGTGGCTTCGCGAATGCGTGTCAGCGTGCGGCTCATGGCCGCCGGGCTCAAGTGCATGCGCCGCGCTGCGCCCACCACACTGCCTTCGTCGAGCAAAGCATCCAGAGCGATCAACAGGTTCAGGTCGGGCAACTGCATAAGGTCATCCATTGGCAACGTCGTGCAGATCATAACGCGAGCGGGCCATTGCAACGGATCTGGATATTTCGACCCGGCCGGCAAATGCCTTGAACTTAAGCAGCCCTGTAAACGCCTCACTCAGACACCTTCAGCGCAGAGAGCCCTCCATGCCCACCTCAACGTTTGCCGACAACCACGGCGCACGCGACCAGCGCATCGTCATCAATACCTACACCACGGTATTGCGCAGACCCGGCGTGCCCCACGAACTCTTCGCCACGTACTGGCGCGACGTACACGGCCCGCTGTGCGCCCGCCTCGACGGGCTTGGCTGGTACGTGCAACACCACCTGGCCCGCGAACAGGACGCCCACTTGTGGCCCATTATCGAAGGCGTCAAGCCGCTGGAAGGCTACGTGCTGGACGGCGATGTGGAGATCGGTTTTCTGTCTGCCGACGATCAGCGACGCTTTGAGAAGGCCAGCGCCATTCTGTTCTCCGATGAGCAGAACATGTTCAAGGAGACATTGGCCTATGACGTGCCGGACGGCTCCAACACGCTGATGGATCGCCTGCCCGACCCATCGCCCAATGAAACCTCGACGCTGGACCGCCTGCATCTGCATTTTCACTTGAACCGCAACAATCCGGCAGCCGCCCGCAACGCCCTCGACACGCTGGCCCGGGAACTGGCCGGTCTGGATGAGGTGCTGAAGCTGCGCCTGCATCTGGCCGAACCTTACGATAACAATCAGCCCGCGCCACCTGCACCGGATGTCGCCCATTACGCCAGCGAACCGCGCCTGAATATCGTGTTCATGGAGCTGACCTTCGAATCGGCCTGGACCCGACGCACCTGCTACGCCAGTGAACGTTTCAAGTCGATCACCCACGGCATCAGCGCCCACGTCAGCCATATCACGCCCTTCGGCGTCAGCGGCGTCTACACCTACGTGCGCGACGGGGTCATGACCACGGCCGGTATTCGCGGCAGTCGTCAGGCCCAACTGATTTGCCAACTGGGCGCAATCAACCAGACAGAGCCTGAAGTCGAGACCCTGTTCGGTGCATCTCAGCCCGATGAAACACCCGCCGAGTGACAGCAGGACAACCGGCTTTTATGCTGGTCGTCCTTCAACCTGATCAACGATGCCATGACAACCACTGCGACCCTGAGCGCCCGCGAGGTCTATCAGCGCTTGAAAGAAGCCGCGCTGGGCGTTCGCTCGTTGCGCCGCCTTTATGATTACGAGTCGAACCTGATCAGGGTCGACATCGAAGACTGGCGCCTGACGCTGGAAATCTCAGGCAACCGCGTGACAGGCTGCCTGCACTGCCTGAATGCGGAGGGGCAACAAGGTTCCACCGAAGACTGGCCACGCACCGACCCGGTGAGCCTGCTCAGCGGGTGGGAGCAGGCTCAGATCGAGCGATTGGTAGGGCAGATCGACTGATCACGACCTGCAGCTTCAAGCCTGCGAAAACACCCCACGCCCCAGCTCAAATGCCGTCGCCAGCGTGACGGCAGGGTCTGCAGTCTCGGAATCCAGCAACAACGCTGACTGCAAGACAGGCGCGCCGCAATAGCCAAAGATGCCGTGATCGATCTGGGTCTTGATGGCCTGTTCGTAGCCGTGTCGTTGGTAAGTGCCTGCGTCGGCACCGCCTACCCCGACCAGATGAATCTTCATGTGCCCCAGCTTCTTCACCAGTCCTTCATTCGGGCTGAAGTCAAATGCCCAGCCGTTGACGAAGACCCGGTCGATCCAGCCTTTCATGAGCGCAGGCATAGACCACCAGTAGATCGGGTAAACCAGCACCAGCGCATCGGCACCCTCGATCCGGGCGTGTTCGGCGAGAATATCGGCAGGCGGTCCGGCCTTTTGGCGGTGGACGTCATGATCGGCGGCGGTGAACACTGGATTGAAGCCTTCGGCCACCAGATCGACGATCTCGGCGCTGTTCCCTGTACCTGTCTGTGATATTCCCGCTGCAACCTGGTGGGCAACGCTCTGGGTAAGCGACCGAGGGTCGTAATGAGCAACGATGATAAGCGCGTGCACGATGAATCTCCTTATGATCGACAGTTGGCACTATCGTAAATCCTGATACCGCAAAACAGCGCTTGCCGATGAAACCTGCGCTGCCCGCGCAAGCTTACATAAATTCTGCTCCACAGCGACCGCGAGTTTGGCTAGACTCAACCGACTGCTGAAACGTTTAATCCAGTCCAGCATGCCCATAATTCCAATAATTCAGAAGGACCACCGTTCATGAAAACCCTTCCCCTGCTGGTGGGCCTCAGCGCCCTGACCCTCGCTTCAAGCGCTTTTGCCTGGGACTACGTTCTGCTCGACACCGACAAGGCTGCGCAGAACCAACAGATCACCAGCAAACAACTGGGCGTCAAGACCGACAAGCCGTTCACCATTACCTTGCGCACCCTGCATGGCGGTCGCCAGGAAGGCGTGAGCATCATCGACATCGACAACGGCACCCTGAAACTCTCAGTGGTACCGACACGTGGCATGAACGTGTTGCAGGCGTCGGTGGGTGATGTGCGCATGGGCTGGGATTCGCCCGTCAAGGAAGTGGTCAATCCGGCGTTCATCGAATTGAACGGCCGTGGCGGCCTGGGCTGGCTGGAAGGGTTCAACGAGCTGGTCGTGCGTTGCGGCTACGAATGGGTCGGCCATCCGGGCATGGACAACGGCGAGCTGCTGACCCTGCACGGCCGTGCGGCCAACATTCCGGCCAGCAAAGTCACGCTGCACATCGACGAGAAGCCGCCTTACGCGATTCGTCTGAAAGGCGAACTCAAGGAGCAGGCGTTCAAGAAGGTCGACTTCTCGGTGCAGACCGAACTGGTCACCGAACCTGGCAGCACGAGCTTCTCGCTGAACGACACGCTGACCAATAACGGCGACTATCCGAAGGAATATCAGGCGCTGTACCACAGCAATTTCAGTACACCGTTCCTGGAACAGGGCGCGCGTTTCGAAGCGCCGGTCAAGCAGGTGTCGCCCTTCAATGAAAAGGCCAAGGGTGATCTCGGCGACTGGCAGACTTACCGCGGGCCGACCCCGGACTATGACGAAACCGTCTACAACATCGTGCCGTACGGCGATGCCAAGGGCGACACCGTCACCGTGCTGCATAACAAGGCCGGTAGCCTGGGCGTGGCGGTAGGCTTCAACACCCAGCAATTGCCGGTGTTCTCGCTGTGGAAAAACACCGACACCAAGGGCCAGGGCTATGTGACCGGCCTGGAGCCTGGCACCAGCTTCTCCTACAACCGCCGCTTCCAGCGTCCGCTGAATCTGGTGCCGACCATCGCACCGAAAGAGCAGCGTCAGTTCCAGATCAGCTACAGCCTGCTGGCCGACAAGGGCGCGGTCGATAAGGTGCTGGGCCAGATCAGGACCATTCAGGCAGGCCGCGACACTGAAGTCCGTCAGGAACCCCTGGTGGACCTGACCAAAGAGTGATCATCGCTCACTGACGTCGACAACGACGCCGCTGCACCCCTAGGCCGGATTCGACACGAGACGTCGAATCCGGCCTTTTCGTTATGCGCGCACAACACTTGCCGCTTTCGTCTGTCTACACCCGTTCAACCCTTCAACGAAGAGCGCGACTATGAAAATCCTGATGGTTCTGACTTCGCACGACCAACTGGGCGACACCGGCAAGAAAACCGGTTTCTGGCTCGAGGAATTTGCTGCGCCTTATTACGTGTTCAAGGATGCCGGCGCCGAGATCACCCTGGTTTCGCCCGCAGGTGGCCAGCCGCCTCTGGACCCCAAAAGCGATGAAGAAGACGCACAGACCGCCGAAACCCAGCGTTTCCGCGAAGATTCGGCTGCGCAGCAGGCACTGGCCACGACCGGTCGCCTGGCGGATGTGAAGGCCGATGATTTCGATGCCGTGTTCTACCCGGGCGGCCACGGCCCGCTGTGGGACCTGGCCGAAGACCCGAAATCGATCGCACTGATCGAGGCCTTCGCCAAGGCCGACAAGCCGCACGGTCTGGTGTGCCATGCCCCGGGCGTGTTGCGCAAGGTTCGTGCGCAGAACGGTGAGCCGCTGGTCAAAGGCCGTCGCGTGACCGGTTTTACCAACACCGAAGAAGAAGCCGTCGGCCTGACCGATGTTGTGCCGTTTCTGGTTGAAGACATGCTCAAGGATCTGGGCGGCGACTACTCCAAGACCGATGACTGGGGCGTTCATGTGCTGACCGACGGCAAGCTGGTCACCGGCCAGAACCCTGCCAGCTCCGCGCAGGCCGCCAAGGACCTGATTACCCTGTTAAGCTGATCGGCCACCGACCCGGCTTCACACGCCTTGCAGCCGGGTCGCGCTTCAGATAAATCGAATCTTGCTCACGCTATGCTGACCAATACAGGGACAGCCCCTTCATCTGGAGATTGGTCATGACCCAAGAATCGGAACGCGAAGACCTCGATCACAAGCCGGAAAACGCTGGCAAGGTGGGCGAGAAAAACAAACAGCTCAACGAGAAAGGCGAACAGCCAAGGCCTGCCACCGAACCGGATCCGCAAAAAGACCGCTGATCAGAGCAGCCCCTGCTCGGCACACACTTTGACGACCTGCTCGCGAAACCAGCCATTGGCCTCGTCCTGATCGGCCTGGGCACTCCATACCATGTCCAGGCTGAAGCCGTGCAGATCCGGTGGCAACTCGTAAACGCAGACCCAAGGCTCATTGCACAGCAGGGTCTGGATACGCCGTGGCAACACCAGTATGAAATCCGTGCCTTCCAGCAACTGCAACGCAGCGCGGTAGCTGTTGGCCCGCGCCACGATCTGGCGCCTAAGGCCCTGGCGCTGCAGCCAGCCGTCGATCATGTTGGTGTCCGATGTCCAGGGGGTCGGGTAGATGTGCTGCCGCCGGGTGAATGTCTCGACGTCTATCGACGCGGTTAGCGGCGCCGACTGACTGTCCATCACGCAGACCAGATCGTCTTCGAGCAAAACCTGAGCGATCAGGCTGTCCGGGACTTGATGGAATCCTGGGCCGAAACACAGCGCCAGATCGAAATGACCGCCATTGAGCTGATCGACGGGCAACTGTTTGTCGAGTTTCTGAACGTTGACCGCCACCGAGAAGCCTGCCGCCGTGAACCCGCGCAATACATGGGGCAACACCAGCAGTTCGAAATATTCCGGGGCGCAGACAGTGAAGGTCGTCTGCCCGCTACTGGGGTTGAACAGTGCCAGCCCGTCGTGGCACACGTTGACCTTTTGCAGAATCTGCTGCACATGGCTGTGCATCGCGATGGCCTTGCGCGTGGGGCGCATACCGTTGCGGGTACTGATAAACAGGTCGTCGTCGAAGTTGGCCCGCAGCTTCTTGAGGCAGTAGCTGACCGTTGACTGGCTGACGTGCAACGCTTCCGACACCAAGGTCAGGTTGCGCTGATCGTATACCGCCACGAAGACCATCAGGTCCTGCATGTCCAGCTTTCTGAGGGCATTGCTGTTAAGCATCGAATGTTCTCGTGGGCACTGCGACCGGACGATCAGGTCAGCCCCCGCAAGATAACATCAAAACGAAATCACACTGTTCTCCGTTCGCTGATATCACGCGGCGCATCGCCTGCCTGCAGGCTCATCGCGTACTGTCGCGGGTCGAGCCGCATGACGATCAACAGCATGACGGCAACCAGCCCGGTCAGCGACCACCATGCGCCTGCAAAACTGCCCGTCACGTCACGGATCACACCCGCCAGCAGCGGTGACAGGCCAGCGATCAGATAACCCACCCCCTGCACGAAGGCCGTCAGGCCACCCGCTTGTTGAGGGTCTTCATAGTGATCCATCGACACGATCAGGCTCATGGGGAACAAGCCGCCGATCCCCAGCCCCAGCAGCGCGGTCCACAACAGGCTCATGTGTTGAGGCATCAGGATAAGCCCTGCAAAACCGGCCATGATCAGGCCCAGCAGAACCGCCAGCACCCGGCGCTTGTCCCGGCTGCGGTTGGCCAGTGCCGGGGCGAGCAGACCGGACACCACCTCCATCAGTGTCAAGAAGCCCAGCAACAGACCGGCCTGTTGTTCACTCCAGCCATTCTCCAGGTAATACGGCGCCAGCCAGGCCAGCACGCAGGTATAAGACGCCGTGCCCAAACCGAAGAAAATGCCCAGTGTCCAGGCTCTTGGCATACGCGAGAACGTTTGTCTGCGCGGCGCAGCCGACGGGGCATGCCCGGTGAGGGCGCTACGCTGGGCAACCCAGACACACAGCGCCAGCACGGCCAGCGCGGCCCAGACCGCCAGCCCCAAACGCCAACTGCCACTGCGCGCGACCACCAGCGGACTGAATGAGGCGGCAATCGCAGCGCCGCCCATGATTGCTGTCACGTACAGCCCCATGCACAGCGAAACATTGGCCTTGAAGCGGGACTTGATCAGCGCGGGCATCAACGCCTGGATCATCGCGATGCCCAGCCCTGCCAGCACGGCGCTGACGATCAGCTCGGCGGCAGAATCGAGGAACCCGCGGGCCAGTGTCGCCAGGCCGATAAGCCCCAGGGCAAGCATGACCGTGCGATAGGAACCCACTCGACGGGCAATGCCCATGCCGGTGAACATTGCCAGCCCCATCGTCATGACGGGCAGCATGGTCAGCAGCGATGCGGTGGAGAACCCCAACGCAATATCCACACGGATCGCCGCCAGCAACGGACCTACCGCTGCCATTGAGGGGCGCAGATTCAGGGCGACCAGCACCACGCCAACCATGAGCCAGAAACCTTGAAAAGCAGAACCGCGAACGCCTTGCATATCATCACCTTGATCCATCGAGGCAACAATTAGGCCGGTCGTTCTGTCAGGCGGCAAATCAAAAAATGCAGGGTGTTATCGAGAAATCGGGTCAGGCGTTTTGACGACGGCACGTGCAGGCGGCGCTGTGGGTTTCAGGCTCGATTTCTGGCGCCGCCTGCTCATCCACCGTCATCCACCAGGTCATCCCGCGGCAGGGATAATCCATATAAAACGGCTGGCCCATCATGGGCGTGGTGATGGTCACGTTCTGCTCCCAGGCCAAGGCCAGAATCCGGTCGAACGGTTCATACCAGGCATGCATCGACAGGTCGAACGTGCCGTTGTGGATCGGCAACAGCCAGCGACCGCGCAGATCCAGATGCGCCTGCAGCGTCTCTTCCGGCTGCATGTGCACCTGCGGCCACTCCACGTTGTAGGCACCGGTTTCCATCAGCGTCAGATCGAACGGGCCGTACTGCTCGCCAATGGTCTTGAAGCCGTCGAAATAACCGCTGTCGCCACTGAAGAAAATCCGCTGTTGATCGTTGATCATCACCCACGACGCCCACAGGGTCTGGTTGCTGTCGCGCAACGTGCGCCCCGAGAAATGCTGTGACGGTGTCGCGACGAATTCAATGCCTTCTACGTCAGTCGATTGCCACCAGTCCAGCTGACGCACCTTGTGTGCAGGCACGCCCCACTCGATCAGCGTATCGCCGACGCCCAACGGTGCGATGAAATGCTCGGTCTTGGCCATCAGCGCCTTGATCGCCATGCGGTCCAGGTGATCGTAATGATTGTGCGAGAGGATCACTGCCGTGATCGGTGGCAGGTCTTGCAGGCTGATGGGCGGTTGATGAAAGCGCTGCGGCCCGGCCCATTGCACGGGCGATGCGCGCTCGGCAAACACCGGATCAGTCAGCCAGAAGCGGTTGCGCAGTTTCAACAACACGGTTGAATGCCCCAGGCGATACACCGTGTTATTGGGCGCAGCGAGCAATTGCTGTCGCGACAGAGGCTGCACCGGCACCTCGCCCGCCGGACGTGTATGTTTGGGCTTGTTGAACGCTTGATCCCAGAAGATGCCCAGGGTTCGCACCAGGCTGAAGGGCTTCATCGGCGCGTGGTTACGGTAACGCCCTTCATGACGAGACAATACGGGCAGTGAAGAGAGGTCCGCTTTCTGGTGCTGTGTTGACATGATGTGCTGACTCCTGGAAACAGGTTGGGCTCCAGCCGTGCATTCTGTACTCGATCCCGTTGCAGGATGTTGACGCCAACGCGTAAGGCATCAAATGTGTAACAGTGTATTACACTACACGGTGTAGTTTTAAGCTTGCATGATCCGTGGCGACAAGTAAACTGCCGAGTGTACTTTTTCTCTAAACGCACGTTTGAACCGGACCCTTGAAGCGAACCTATGACAGCCCCCATGCGCCTTACCGATCAGAAACGTGAAGCCATCGTCCTGGCAGCCATCGCCGAGTTCGGTGACCGTGGGTTCGAAGTCACCAGCATGGATCGGATTGCCGCACGGGCCGAGGTGTCCAAACGCACGGTTTACAATCACTTTCCCAGCAAGGAAGAACTCTTCGCCGAGATCCTTCAGCGCCTGTGGAACTGCTCTCCCCCACAGTCGGACGTTGTGTATCACGCCGACATCGGCCTGCGCGAACAGCTACGGGACCTGCTGTGGGGCAAAATGCGCACCCTCAATGACAGCAGTTTCCTGGACCTCGCACGGGTCGTGGTCGGCGCAACCATCCACTCACCTGAGCGCGCTCAGGTCTGGCTGGCCCGCATCAACGAACGTGAGGAAACCTTCAGCGCCTGGATCCGTGCCGCGCAGAAGGACGGACGGCTCAAGCCCGTCGACCCGGGCTTTGCCGCCACACAGATGCACGCCCTGCTCAAATCCTTCGCGTTCTGGCCACAGGTGACCTTCAGCGCCGAACTGCTCAGCGCCGAAAAACAACATGAAGTGGTGGAATCGGCAGTGAACCTGTTTCTGGGCTGGTACGAAAAACCGACCGAGGCCTGACCCGTCCCCCAGCGTTAAGGAGTCCGTGATGCTGTACGACCTGCTGATTCGCAACGCGTGGGTGATCGATGGCAGCAACACACCCGGTTACCGGGCTGACGTGGCGATCCATGAGGGCCGTATCGTGCGCATCGGCGCGTTGCAGGATGCCACTGCAACCGAAGAGGTCGACGCCCACGAGCGGGTATTGGCACCCGGGTTCATCGACGTGCACACCCATGACGACACCGTGGTGATTCGCAGACCCGACATGCTGCCCAAAATCAGCCAGGGCGTGACCACGGTCATCGTCGGCAATTGCGGCATCAGCGCTTCACCGGTCAGCCTGGCAGGCGCCCCACCCGATCCGATGAACCTGCTCGGATCAGCCCGTGATTTCATCTATCCACGTTTTGCCGATTATCGCGCCGCCGTTGAGGCCGCCCGGCCTGCGGTCAATGTCGCGGCGTTGATCGGCCACACCGCCCTGCGCAGCAATCACATGAACGACCTGCTGCGCACCGCCAGCGCACGCGAGATCGCCGCCATGCGCGAGCAACTGCGCGACAGCCTGGCGGACGGCGCGCTGGGGCTTTCCACCGGGCTGGCCTATGCCTCGGCTTTCAACGCCGAAACGGACGAAGTCATGCAACTGGCCGAAGAACTGACCGAGTTCGGCGCGGTGTACACCACTCACCTGCGCAGCGAATTCGAGCCGGTGCTGGAGGCGATGGACGAAGCGTTTCGCATCGGCAGCCATGCACGGGTGCCGGTGGTCATCTCACACCTCAAATGCGCAGGTGCGGGCAACTGGGGCCGCAGTCCGCAGTTGCTGGCAGCGCTGGAAGATGCCGCATCGAGGCATCCGGTGGGCTGCGACTGTTACCCCTACGCCGCCAGTTCCTCGACCCTGGACCTCAAGCAGGTGACCGACGCATTCAGAATAACCATCACCTGGTCGACCCCGCACCCCGATCAGGGCGGACGCGATCTGGCTAAGATTGCCGCCGACTGGAACCTGTCCTTGCAGGAAGCCGCACGCCGCTTGCAGCCTGCCGGTGCGGTGTATTACGGGATGGACGAAGCCGACGTAGAGCGCATCCTCAGCCACCCGCTGACCATGATCGGTTCTGACGGGCTGCCCGAAGACCCGTTCCCTCATCCGCGTCTGTGGGGCGCGTTTCCACGGGTGTTGGGGCATTTCAGTCGCGACCGCAAACTGTTCGAGCTGCACACCGCCGTCCACAAGATGACCGGGCTTTCGGCCTCACGCTTCGGCCTGCATCAGCGCGGTCTGGTGCGTGAGGGTTATTGGGCGGACCTGGTGCTGTTCGACCCACAACGCATCAAGGACATCGCCGATTTCAAGGTGCCGCAACGCGCCGCCGAGGGGATTGACGGCGTGTGGGTCAATGGCCGCCTGAGCTACGCCGAAGGCCGGGGTCAGGCCGAACGAGGGGGGCAATTTCTGCCCCGCTCGGGTTCGCTGAGGGAAGGGTTCGCGACAGGCTGACCCGCACAAGAGGGATCAGCCGACCACCGTACCCCGGCACTCGCCAAAGCCAATCGACACCTGCCCTTCACGGTGACAACGGGCACGCAGGATGACCTCGTCCCCATGCTCCAGAAAGCGTCGCTCCTCGCCATTGGGCAAAGTCACCGCCTGTTTGCCGCCCTCGGTCATCTCCAGCAGGCTGCCGAACTGCCCTGCCTGCGGGCCGGACAAGGTGCCTGTGCCGAACAGGTCGCCCGGCTGTAATCTGCAACCGTTGACGCTGTGATGCGCGACCATCTGTGCGACGGTCCAGTACATGTTGAGGGCGTTGCTCAAGGCCAGACGATGGGCAGGTGCGCTATCAGCTTTCATCTTTTCGGTCAGCAGCAGGACCTCAAGCTCGATGTCCAGCGCACCGCCCTGTTGATCCGCCTGATCAAGCAGGTACGGCAACGGTTGCGGATCACCTTCCGGGCGTGCCGGCTGAGGGCTGCGGAAAGGCTCCAGCGCTTCGGCGGTTACCACCCAGGCCGAAATCGTGGTCGCGAAACTCTTGGAGAGGAACGGACCCAGCGGCTGGTATTCCCACGCCTGGATATCCCGTGCCGACCAGTCATTGAGCAGGCAGAAACCGGCAATGTGCTCGGCCGCCCGGCCGATCTCGATGGCTTCGCCTTGCGCGTTACCCGGTCCGATCCAGACCCCCAGTTCCAGCTCGTAGTCCAGCCGCTTGCACGGCCCGAAAGCGGGAACCTCCTGGCCCGCCGGGAGCGTCTGGCCGGTGGGGCGTTTGATCGGCGTGCCCGACGTACACAGAGTCGACGCCCGGCCGTGGTAACCGATGGGCACATACTTGTAGTTGGGCAGCAGCGGATTGTCGGGCCTGAACAGTTTGCCGACGTTCAGCGCATGATGAATTCCGACATAAAAGTCAGTGTAATCGCCCACCCTGGCAGGCATGTGCATCTGGCAGTCGCTCATGGGCAGCAGCAGGTGCTCGACAACCGACTGTGGAGGCGGGTTCGCTTCGTCCAGCCAGCGCAGCAGCGCAGCGCGCAGGGTTCGGCGGGCATCCGCGCCGAGCGCAAAGAAATCGTTGAGCTGATCGCGACTGGCGACGTCTGCGGCCTTGGCAGCAGCGCCGTCGAACACACCGGCCTGCACGGCAGCGCGCAGATCCAGAATAACCTCACCGATGGCCACCCCGCCCCGCGGGCCTGAGCCGCCGTGACTGAAGATCCCCAGCGGGAGGTTTTGCAAAGGGAAATCAGCGTGACCATTGGCAGAGGCCACCCAGCTGCGAGGGGAAGAAACGTTAGTCATCAGGGCAGTTCCTTGTTGAACGTCTTGGCCATGCCGTTCCAGCAGGCGTCGTAATCGGTCTGCAATTGCGGGCAGTCCAGCGCATGGCGACTCGGACGCAGCACTTTGCCGGTTTCGAACATGAACGCCATCGTGTTCTCGATCTTGTGCGGTTTGAGCTCGACGATGGACGCTTTCTGGGCGGTGACGTTGTCGGGGCCGTGAGCGCTCATGCAGTTGTGCAACGACGAACCACCGGGCATGAAACCCTCGGCCTTGGCGTCGTAGGCACCGTCGATCAGGCCCATGAATTCGTTCATCAGGTTGCGATGGAACCAGGGCGGCCGGAAGGTATTTTCCGCCACCATCCAGCGCGGTGGGAAGATCACGAAGTCGACGTTGGCCTGACCATGATGCGCGCTCGGCGAGGTCAGTACGGTGAAGATCGACGGGTCGGGATGATCGAAGCTGACCGTGCCGATGGTGTTGAAACGGCGCAGGTCGTACTTGTAAGGCACGTTATTGCCATGCCAGCCGACCACGTCGAACGGCGAGTGGTCCAGTTGCGTGGCCCACAGTTCTCCAAGAAATTTCTGCACCAGTTGCACGGGTTCATCACGTTCTTCGAACCAGGCGACCGGCGCCAAGAAGTCTCTCGGATTGGCCAGGCCGTTGCTGCCGATCGGTCCCAGCTCGGGCAGGCGCAAGGCACAGCCGTGGTTTTCGCAGACGTAACCGCGCGCATCGCTGTCGAGCAGTTGGACGCTGAACTTCATGCCGCGCGGCAATACGGCGATTTCCTGCGGCTCGATGTCCAGCAGCCCCAGCTCGGTCACCAGTCGCAGACGCCCCTGCTGCGGCACAATCAGCCATTCCCCGTCAGCATTGAAGAACGCCCGCTGCATCGACCGGTTGGCCGCGTACACGTACACGCTCACGCCTTCAGCCTGATCCGCCGCGCAGGTGCTCGCCAGTGCAATCAAACCGTCCAGAAAGTCCGTCGGGTCTGCTGGAATGTCGAACGCATTCCAGCGCAAACGGTTGGGCGTGATCGGCCCCTGCCCGGTTCCGATGATCTGTTGCGCCATGCGTTGGTACGCCGGGTGTGCGGCAGAAGGTTTGATTCGATACAGCCAACTGCGTCGTGCCTCATCGCGCGACACCGTAAACGCAGTACCGGACAACTGCTCGGCGTAAAGGCCTAACGGATGCTTCTGCGGCGAGTTCTGGCCGATGGGCAGCGCGCCAGGCAATGCTTCACTGCTGAACTGATTGCCAAAACCGGTCTGATAAGCCAGGAGATGTTGCGGGGCTGGCGGCTGTTGTGGGAAGTGTGCAGGCATCACGACCTCATTGTTATAGGGCACAGCGTAGGATTTATTGTGTTTAACGTAAAACGTTTACGCATAACGTAATTTGAGTTTGTGGGTCGGTCAAGCTATAAAGCTGCCTTTCGAGACCGGCGCACTCCCCCATGACCCAAGCGACTGAAAGTCCGGCAAACGGACGCCAACAGAAGGTCCAGGCCGCCGAAGTAGGCCTGGGCGTGCTCAAGGCATTGGCAGAACTGTCACCCGCCACCTCCCTGTCAAAACTGGCCGAGCATTTGGGCATGCCGGCAGCCAAAGTTCATCGCTATCTGCAGGCGCTGGTCGCCAGCGGCTTTGCCGAGCAGGACCTGGTGACCAGCCATTACGGGCTGGGCCGCGAAGCACTACAGGTCGGACTGGCTTCGCTGGGCAAACTGGACGTACTGAAGGTGTCTGCCCCTTGGTTGGCCAACCTGCGCGACGAGTTGAATCAGACCTGCTTTCTCGCGGTGTGGGGCAACAAGGGCCCAACCGTGGTGTACGTCGAGCCCTCGTTGGGGGCTGTGACGCTGGTCACGCAGGTCGGCTCGGTACTGCCGTTGCTCAGTTCATCGACCGGCATGGTGTTCGAAAGCTTCCTGACCGCTGCCGAAACGGCACCCCTGCGTGAACAGGAAGCGCCACAGCTGAACGCGGCTCAATTGAAGGAAGTGGAACGCCACCTGCAACAGATCCGCACGATGGGTGTGCATCAGATTCAGGGCCTGCTGATGCCTGGTATCAACGCGGCGTCCTGCCCGCTGTTTGCGATGGGCAACAAGCTGGTGGGGGTGATTACGGTGGTAGGTCCAGGCTCGGTGTTGACCGACCAGGTCCACAGCAAGGCTGCGACGCGCCTGCTGGAAACGGCAATCGCCATCAGCGAACGCATGGGCGGCGTCATGCCCGCCTGAAGGCTGGCAAGCGATGCCCGGCGCCGAAAGCGCCGGGCATCGACGTCAGCAGTCGGCGGTCAGTACGCCACGCTTGATCTGGTCCCGCTCAATGGATTCGAACAGGGCCTTGAAATTGCCCTCGCCGAACCCGTCATCGCCCTTGCGCTGGATGAACTCGAAGAACACCGGCCCCATCAGGGTTTCCGAGAATATCTGCAACAGCAGACGGCGCTCCCCACTGTCGGAAGAACCGTCGAGCAGAATGCCTCGGGATTTCAATTCCCCTTCAGGCTCGCCATGATTCGGCAGACGGCCCTGGAGCATCTCGTAATAGGTGTCCGGTGGGGCGGTCATGAAGCGCATGCCGATGGACGTCAGCGCGTCCCAGGTCTTGATCAGGTCGTCGGTGAAGAACGCCACGTGCTGGATGCCTTCGCCGTTGAACTGCATCAGGAATTCTTCGATCTGCCCCGCCCCCTTGGAAGACTCCTCGTTCAGCGGAATGCGGATCATGCCATCCGGCGCGGTCATGGCTTTTGACGTCAGTCCGGTGTATTCGCCCTTGATGTCGAAATAGCGGATTTCGCGGAAGTTGAACAGCTTCTCGTAGAAGTTCGCCCAGTACGCCATACGCCCGCGATAGACGTTGTGCGTCAAATGGTCGATGAATTTAAGGCCCGCACCGACCGGATGACGATCCACGCCCTCAATGAAATTGAAGTCGATGTCATAGATCGAGGTGCCTTCGCCAAAACGGTCGATCAGGTACAGCGGGGCCCCGCCTATACCCTTGATGGCCGGCAGACGCAACTCCATAGGCCCCGTGGCGATTTCCAGCGGTTGCGCGCCCAGTTCCAGTGCACGGTTGTAGGCCTTCTGCGCATCCTTGACCCGGAACGCCATGCCACACACGGAGGGACCGTGCTCGGCCGCGAAATACGAAGCCAGGCTGTGGGGCTCGTTGTTGAGGATGATGTTGATCGCGCCCTGGCGGTAGAGGGTCACGTCCTTGGACCGGTGGGTCGCTACCTTGGTGAAGCCCATGATTTCGAACACGGGCTCAAGGGTGTTGGGTGTCGGCGAAGCGAATTCGATGAATTCAAAGCCCATCAGGCCCATCGGGTTTTCGTAGAGATCAGCCATGTCTGGCTCCTTGCAGGAAAGTGGGTAAGCGAGAACAAATACCGTCACAACCCTGCGGGTGGCGCACACGGAATCCCTCGCACACTGCGGGCGAGGAAATCACCAAAAATCAGTTGCAGCCCAAGAATCTTCATACGTGCAGCCTACTCCGGCTTGTCCGATTGTGCATCCGGGTGCGCCTGCAAAAAGGCCGGATGTTGCAAGGCTTGCTGCTCCACCTGTCGAATACGCGGACAGGCATCGAGATCGACATTGAAGCGGTGCGCCGCATAGAGCTGAGGCAGCAGGTACACATCGGCAACGCTGGGTGTGTCACCAAAACAAAAGCGGTCATCGTCGATCAATTGCTCGACGGCTTTCAGGCCTTCGCTGATCCAGTGGTCGATCCAGCTTGAAACGACCTGTTCTTCATGGCCCAGGCTACGCAACCGGTTGAGCACTGCCACGTTGTGCAGTGGATGGATGTCGCACCCGATGAGCGCAGCGACCGCCCGCTGACGGGCGCGCAGTGTCAGATCCCGCGCCAGTAAGGGCGGAGTCGGGTAGCGTTCTTCGAGGTATTCGATGATGGCAGGCGACTGGGTGATGACCTCGCCGCTGTCGAGCCGCAGCGTAGGCACCCTGCCCTGCGGATTGACCATGCGAAACTCGGGCTTGAGCTGCTCGCCGCCGTCGCGTAACAGGTTGACCGGGATCGCTGCGGGCTCAATCCCCTTGAGGGCCAGCGCAATGCGCACCCGGTAACTGGATGTCGAACGGTAGTACGTGAATAGATCCACAGAAGTCACCCGCGGGAACGCACCTGGCGTTGCCTGTTTTTGCTTATTCTTGTCGAGACCGGCACTGCGTCGTAATCATGTTACGTAATGCGTAAATTGAGGGATTGCCGGTCACCTGTCAACTCACCTCTGCACGCCACTCAGGTCCAGCCTTCCAGCCGCAAGGTCGCACGGACCAGCCGTTGCTCCTCGTTTTCGATCTCGCGCAGGTTGTCGCTGACACTGTGAATGTGCGCCAGCGCGGCTTTGCGCGCCTGCTCCGGCAGGCGGCCGGTGACTGCGTTGTACAGGCGGGCATGTTGGCGGTCGATCTGGCGTTTGTGTGGCTCGCGGTGATAGAGGTTGTTGACCGAGGCGAACACGGTATTGAGCAACAGGTCGGTCAGCGAGCGCAGGGTTTGCACCAGCACCGGGTTGTGCGAGGCCTCGCAGATGGCCAAGTGAAAAGCATGATCCAGGCGCGCATGTTCGCTGGCCGACAGCTCACTGCCTTGCGCGGCGACCAGCGCGTCGTAGCTGCGGGTAATCAACACGAAGTCCGCATCCGTGCCACGCAGGGCCGCCAGCCGCGCCGACTCGCCCTCCAGCAGGCTGCGCACTTCAAACAGGTCGTAGAGCGTGCGAGGCTGAGAGCCGAACAGGTGCATCAGCGGCGAGGTGTGTTGATCGGCGTTCATCCGTGCGACGAACGAACCCTTGCCCTGTCTCGTTTCAATGATGCCCCGCGCCCGCAGCAACTTGAGGCCTTCGCGCAAAGCCGTGCGCGACACGCCGAGCTTTTCCGTCAGACGCCGCTCGGAAGGCAGCAGTTGCCCGACCTTCAGCACGCCATCAACGATCAGCCGCTCGATCCGCTCGCACACCACATCGGCGACTTGGGGAGGTCTTGGGGTGGAATCGTTGTTCATGAATTCTCCTGGATGACGCGGGCATCAAGCAGTGCATATCCTGCCAACGGGGAAAAACACTTCCAGTGTGGGAGTGAGCGTGCTCACGAAAATGCTATTTCAGGCATTGATCTCGATGGGTCGAACCTGTTTTCGCGAGCAAGCTTGCTCCCACTGCGCTTGATAAAACTGGTATGACCAGTTGATAACGCTAAAACAAGGCGCAAAATTAAAAAACTTAACCAACTGATTTATAAGCAGTAATAAATAATTTTACCCAACTTATTATTTAAAAACTGGTTCGACCAGTCACTCCACCCGTAGACACTACGTCCCGCGCCCCTAATGATGCAACTCAACCGTTAGCCCAATAAAAACAATCCTGGGTTGCCTGATGAACATTCTCTACGACGAACGTCTTGATGGCGTGCTGCCTGTTGTCGACAAGCAGCGCCTGTTGCACGACCTCAAGCAGCAATTACCCGACCTGGACATCCTGCACCGCGAAGAAGAGCTGCGGCCTTATGAGTGCGACGGGTTGTCCGCCTACCGCACCACGCCGATGTTGGTGGTCTTGCCCCGGCACATAGAGGAAGTGCAGACGCTCCTTAAACTGTGCCATGAGCGGCACGTGCCTGTGGTCGCTCGCGGCGCGGGCACAGGGCTTTCGGGGGGCGCGTTGCCGCTGGAGCAAGGCGTGCTGCTGGTGATGGCACGCTTCAATCGGATTCTGGAGATCAACCCTGCCGCACGTCTGGCGCGTGTACAGCCTGGCGTGCGCAATCTGGCCATTTCTCAAGCGGCAGCGCCGCACGGTTTGTATTACGCACCCGACCCGTCGTCGCAGATCGCGTGTTCGATTGGCGGCAACGTCGCTGAAAACGCCGGCGGTGTGCACTGCCTCAAATACGGCCTGACCGTGCATAACCTGCTCAAGGTCGAAATCCTCACGGTCGAAGGCGAATACATGACGCTGGGCAGCGATGCGCTGGACTCTCCCGGTTTCGACCTGCTCGCGCTGTTTACCGGATCGGAGGGCATGCTGGGCATCATCACCGAGGTAACCGTCAAGCTGCTGCCCCGGCCTCAGGTCGCCAAAGTGCTGCTGGCGGCGTTCGATTCGGTGGAGAAAGCCGGTCGTGCGGTGGGCGATATCATCGCCGCGGGGATCATTCCCGGCGGGCTGGAAATGATGGATAACCTGGCGATCCGCGCAGCCGAAGATTTTATCCACGCAGGCTACCCGGTCGAGGCCGAAGCCATTCTGCTCTGCGAGCTGGATGGCGTCGAAGCCGATGTCCACGATGACTGCGAACGGGTGCGTGAGGTCCTGACCCTCGCGGGTGCTACAGAAGTGCGCCAGGCAAAGGACGAAGCTGAGCGCGCGCGTTTCTGGGCCGGTCGCAAAAATGCCTTTCCCGCAGTAGGCCGCCTGTCACCAGACTACTACTGCATGGACGGCACCATTCCGCGCCGTGAACTGCCCGGTGTCCTGCGCGGCATTACCGAGCTGTCCGAGCAGTATGGCCTGCGCGTGGCCAACGTATTCCATGCCGGAGACGGCAACATGCACCCGTTGATTCTGTTCGATGCCAATCAACCCGGCGAGCTTGCGCGCGCCGAGGAACTGGGCGGCAAGATTCTTGAACTGTGCGTGAAGGTCGGCGGCAGCATTACCGGCGAGCACGGCGTCGGGCGGGAGAAAATCAACCAGATGTGCGCGCAATTCAATAGCGACGAACTGACCCTGTTCCACGCCATCAAGGCCGCGTTCGACGCCAGCGGTTTGCTCAACCCCGGCAAGAACATCCCGACGCTGCACCGCTGTGCGGAGTTCGGTGCCATGCATGTACATGCCGGCCAACTGCCCTTCCCTGACCTGGAGCGCTTCTGATGATCCGCGAAGACAGAGACACCAGTGAGGCGCTGCTGGAACAGGTCAACCAGGCACTGCATGAGGCGACGCCGCTGCGAATCCAGGGTGGCAACAGCAAGGCGTTTCTCGGTCGTGAAGTCTCAGGCCAGGTGCTGGATATGCGCAGCCATTGCGGCATCGTCAGCTATGACCCCACCGAGCTGGTCATTACCGCTCGTGCCGGCACGCCGTTGAGCGAGCTAATACTGGCACTGGACGATGCCGAGCAGATGCTGCCCTGCGAGCCACCCACCTTCGGCAACGCCACGCTGGGCGGCATGGTCGCGGCCGGACTGTCGGGGCCGCGTCGCCCGTGGAGCGGTTCGGTGCGCGATTTTGTGTTGGGCACCCGCGTGATCACCGGCCACGGCAAGCACCTGCGATTTGGCGGCGAGGTGATGAAAAACGTGGCGGGCTATGACGTCTCGCGCTTGATGGCGGGCAGCCTGGGTTGCTTGGGCGTGCTGACTGAAGTCTCGCTCAAGGTCCTGCCCAGACCGCGCCTGTGCAGCAGCATTGCGCTGGAAATGGACAGTACCCGAGCGCTGGCGAGCCTGACGCAATGGGGCCAACAGCCGATCCCGATCAGCGCCGCCAGCCATGACGGACAACGCCTGCACTTGCGCTTTGAAGGGGGCGAAGGCTCGGTGGCCGCCGCACACGACAGGCTGGGCGGCGAAAAGCTGGAGCCCGCTTACTGGCAGGCGCTCAATGAACAGCGCCTGCCATTCTTCGACGATCCGCGTCCGCTCTGGCGGGTCTGCGTACCTGCCGATACCGGTGTGCTGGACCTGCCGGGCGAACAACTGATCGACTGGGCTGGCGCGCAACGCTGGCTGAAGTCCGATGCCAGCGGGGAAACCATTCGCGCTCGTGCCAGTGCCGTCGGCGGGCACGCGACCTGCTACACCCCAGGCCACCACGACAGCCCGTTCCAGCCGCTGGCCACGCCCTTGCTGCGCTACCACCATCAACTCAAGACCCGACTCGATCCTCAGGGGATCTTCAACCCCGGCCGACTGTACGCGGAGTTCTGAACCATGCAGACCACCTTGAGTGAACAGGCCCGGCAACTCCCCCGTGCCGAAGAGGCCGAGCGCATTCTGCGCAGCTGCGTGCATTGCGGTTTCTGCAATGCTACCTGCCCCACCTATCAGTTGTTGGGCGATGAACTGGACGGCCCGCGCGGACGGATCTACCTCATCAAACAGGTGCTGGAGGGCAATGAAGTCACCGAAAAAACCCAGTTGCATCTGGACCGCTGCCTCAGCTGTCGCAATTGCGAAACCACCTGCCCGTCAGGGGTCGACTACCACAACCTGCTGGACATTGGCCGGGCTGCCGTCGAGGCCGCCGTGCCGCGCCCGCTGGGCCAGCGAATGTTGCGCGAAAGCCTGCGCAATGTGGTGCCCAACGCGGGCGTGTTCAAGGCATTGACGCGCATCGGCACCACCTTCCGCCCACTGCTGCCGGGCGCGCTCAAAGACAAGCTGCCGACCGAAATTCACTCCGCAGGCATGCGCCCCGTCACCCGTCACCCGCGCCAGGTGCTGATGCTCGAAGGGTGCGTACAGCCGACACTGTCGCCCAACACCAACGCTGCGACTGCACGGGTGCTGGACCGACTCGGCATCAGCGTTACGCCGATCAGCGAAGCGGGCTGTTGCGGCGCCGTGGATTACCACCTCAATGCGCAGGACGCCGGACTGGATCGCGCCAGGCGCAACATCGATGCGTGGTGGCCCGCACTTGAAGGCGGCGCTGAACACATCCTTCAGACAGCCAGTGGCTGCGGTGCATTCGTCAAGGATTACGGCCATCTGTTGCGCCACGATCCGGCCTATGCCGACAAGGCCGCACAGGTCAGCGCCAAGGCCCGGGATCTGGTGGAGGTCCTGCGCGACGAACCTCTGGAGACGCTGGGCATCAAAACCGACACGCGGCTGGCGTTCCATTGCCCCTGCACCTTGCAACACGCGCAAAGGCTCGGCGGTGAGGTCGAACGGGTGTTGACTCGTCTAGGCTTCAACCTGACGGCCGTACCGGATGGGCATCTGTGCTGCGGCTCGGCAGGCACCTATTCCATTACGCAGCCCGACCTGGCCCGCCAGCTACGCGACAACCGCATGAACGCGCTGGAAAACGGCAAGCCGCAGGTCATCGCAACCGCGAACATAGGTTGTCAGACGCATCTGGCGAGCGCCAATCGAACACCGGTGCGGCACTGGATCGAGTTGGTCGACCAGGCACTCAACGCTCACCACTGAACATTTTTACAACAGCATTCTCAGGAGAACGCATGAAAATCAAAGCCGTTTTGACCCAGAACGAAGTCAGCCAGATGCTCATCGCCGCCCGCGATGAAGCCCACACCAATGGATGGGCAGTGGCCATCGCCATCGTCGACGACGGCGGCCACCTGCTGGCCTTTGAACGCCTGGACGACGCTTCGCCGATCAGCAGCTACATCTCGATCGAAAAGGCCCGTACCTCGGCGCTGGGCAAGCGCGAATCAAAAGGCTACGAAGAGATGGTCAACGGCGGTCGTACCGCGTTCCTCAGCGCCCCGCTGCTGACCTCCCTGGAAGGCGGCGTGCCGGTGATCGTCGATGGCCAGGTGATTGGCGCCGTCGGCGTCTCGGGTGTGAAGGCCGATCAGGATGCACAGGTCGCCAAGGCGGGGGTTGCGGCGCTGAATGCGGATTGATGGCTGATCAACGCACGCTCACTCTCACCCACTATGTGCAGCGACGCTCATACATTGACTCACCAGGGACCTAAGGAGCCCGCGCCCATGACCGACTTCATCAAATGCCAACGCCTCAAGGTCGCCGTCAACTTGCAACGTTTCGTCGATGAAGAGGTTCTGCCCGGCACCGACCTGACCCCGACAACGTTCTGGGAAGGCTTCGATGCGCTGATCCATGAACTGGCTCCCCGCAACCGCGAGTTGCTGGCAGAGCGCGAGCGCTTGCAGGCCGAGCTGGACACGTGGCACAAGAAGCACCCCGGCCCGATAGCCGACATGCCTGCCTACCGCGAGTTTCTGCACTCCATCGGCTATCTGCGCCCGGAGCCTGAACAGGTCACGGCGACCACGGCCAACGTCGACCTGGAGATCAGCGAACAGGCCGGTCCGCAACTGGTGGTTCCTGCCAGCAACGCGCGCTATGCGCTCAACGCCGCCAACGCGCGCTGGGGCTCGCTGTATGACGCGCTTTATGGCACTGACGCCATTTCGACCTCCAACGGTGCTGAGGTCAGCGCCGGCTACAACCCGTTGCGCGGTGCCAAAGTCATCGCCTACGCCCGCGAACTGCTCGACGCCAGCACCCCCCTCGCCAATGGCAGCCACATCAACGCCCGCAGCTACCGCATCGAAGACGGTCAACTGCGCATCACACTGGCCGATGGGACTCATACCGTGCTGCAACACCCGGAGAAATACGTAGGGTTTCAGGGTCAGCCCGACAAGCCGGACGCGATTTTGCTCAAGAACAACGGGCTGCATATCGAGATTCAGATCGACCCGCGTCATCCGGTCGGCAGCAGCGACGTGGCTGGGATCAAGGACCTGCTGCTGGAGTCTGCCTTGTCGACCATCATTGATTGCGAGGACTCGGTCGCCGCCGTGGATGCCGATGACAAGGTTCTGGTGTATCGCAACTGGCTGGGCCTGATGAAGGGCGACCTGACCGAAACGATCGACAAAGGCGGCAAGGCGCTCACGCGTCGTCTCAACCCGGACCGCAGCTACACCGCTGCCCACGGCGGCGAGCTGAAACTGCGCGGGCGCTCGCTGCTGTTCATCCGCAACGTCGGCCACTTGATGACCAACCCGGCAATTGTCGATCACGACGGGCATGAAATTCCCGAGGGCATTCTCGACGGCGTCATGACCAGCCTGATTGCCCTGCATGACCTCAAGCGGCGCGGCAACTCACGCGCAGGCAGCGTCTACATCGTCAAACCCAAGATGCACGGACCGGACGAGGTCGCCTTTGCCGATCAGTTGTTCAGCCGCATCGAGGACCTTCTGACGCTGCCACGCCATACGCTGAAAATGGGCATCATGGACGAGGAGCGCCGCACCAGCGTCAACCTCAAGGCCTGCATTGCAGCCGCTTCGGCACGCGTGGCGTTCATCAACACGGGGTTTCTGGACCGCACCGGCGACGAGATCCACAGCGCGATGCAGGCAGGCCCCGTGCTGCGCAAGGGCGAAATGAAGCATGCGCCCTGGATCAAGGCTTACGAGCGCAGCAACGTGCTGGTCGGACTGGCCTGCGGCCTGCGAGGCCGGGCGCAGATCGGCAAAGGCATGTGGGCGATGCCTGACCGGATGGCCGACATGCTGGAGCAGAAGATCGCCCACCCACAGTCCGGTGCGACCACCGCATGGGTGCCCTCGCCGACCGCAGCCACGTTGCATGCCCTGCATTACCATCGGGTCGATGTGCGCGCTGTTCAGCAGACACTTGAGCAAGTCAGCCTGGCCGAAGCCCGTTCACAGTTGCTCGACGACCTGCTGACAATTCCGGTGGTGGCCGAACCGCAGTGGACCCTCGAACAGATTCGCGAAGAGCTGGAGAACAACGCGCAAGGCCTGCTCGGTTACGTGGTGCGTTGGGTGGAGCAAGGCGTGGGCTGTTCCAAGGTGCCGGACATTCATAACGTCGGGCTGATGGAGGACCGGGCAACGCTGCGCATTTCCAGCCAGCACATGGCCAACTGGCTGCTGCATAAGGTGGTCGACAAGGAGTACGTGCAAAGTGTGCTGGAGCGCATGGCCAAGGTGGTGGACAAGCAGAACGCCGGTGACTCGCACTACCGCGCAATGGCCAAGGACTTCAAACAGTCCGTCGCCTTCAAAGCCGCCTGCGACCTGGTATTCAAGGGCTGCGAGCAGCCTGCCGGGTACACCGAACCGTTGCTGCATGAATCCAGACTGGCCTTCAAGCACCCGCAATGACATCCCACTGCTGAGAGCCGAATACTTCTCGCGCACCACGGACGGTGCCCAGAGAAACATTCGGCCTTCATCTGACGGAAAAATGATCGAACCGCTCACAGCGCAGAGATCAGTGCAGGTGACGCTACAGCTTGTAGATGGACACCCAGTTCATGTCGGTGTGCGTGCTATACAGATGAGTCCCCGCCTTGTTCAGCACCGAACTGCCCAGCGACGGGAAGAAGGCAACACAGGTGACCGTCCCTTTGATCGTATCGATCCTGTACACGTCGAAGTTGCAGGTATACACCGCGTACACATAGCGATCATCCGGCGTGATGCCAATCACTGTGACGGGATAACCCTGCGAGCCGATTTTTTCCCGGTAGAACATGCGGCGAGTCGTTGTGTCGACGATGTAGACCTCATCGATTCCCCCCACGTACAGCCGAGTGCCATCAGTGCTCACCGCCAGGGATCGCGGGTCGGTGAAGCCTGCAATATCGTGCTGCAGGTAATCAATCGTACCGATGGCGGACACAGCGCTCGTGCCTGAGCCTTCCGCAGGAGCCGAGGCATACACGCAGTCGTTTTCAGGGCTGACACCCAGCGCCAGCGAGCCGTTGGACAGCGTGCCCAGATCGAAATCGTTCACGACGCTGTAGTGTTGCGTTTCGATCTGGCGAATCAGCCCGCCGGGTGCGTAACGAAAAGACAGGTAGATGAACCGGCCATCCAGGCTGCAAACGATTCGGTTAACGCTGCCCGATCCCATAACCCTGATCACTTCATGCGTCTGGGTATTGATCACAAAGCACTTGTTGTAGCCGATCGTGTAAAGGTGTTTGCCATCGGGGCTCAGTGTGAGATTTCCCGCCCCTGCCCCCTTGATACAATTCACCACGCTCGATGTCTGGACATCGATGACGCTGATTTCCCGGCCATTTTCGTTCGACACGTAGAGTGTTTTTTCATCGGGGCTCAGTACCATCTCCCTGGGCACGAAGCCCAGCGGGATGATGCCGGTCAGCCATGCAATATCCAGCGGTATTCCTATACCCGACGGATCTGCCATCTGAGTCAATGCGTGTATTTCCTGGGATGCTTTTTTGTGCATGTCATTCACCCTGTACAGGTCTCGATAGACCGCCAAAATGGGGCACAGATAACAAGGTAGAGCCCCATCAAACACACGATGCAGCGACTGCACTGATGCCGCTCGGATCCAAAAACCTGAAGTCATTGAATACTCACCAAGACGGCTTGGGTACTGACAGAAATGACAGTCACCGGCGCACTGAAACCGGTGGCGAAAGAGCGTTTCGGGGCTGAGAGTCAACCCCGCCGGGGGCTGGCGGATAGGTCAGAGGCGGCTTTGAGCAGTGACGCCATTGGTCAGCCTCTGTCTCATGACCGACTCACGAACTCTCACGAATAACCAGCTCAAAGCCCAGATCCACCCGGGCTTGCTGGGTGACGCCGTCCAGCAGACCCAGCAGCACCTGGGCGGCTCGCTGCCCCACCTCCTGACGCGGGGTACGAATGGACGTCAGGCGCGGCACCATGTGGGCCGAGCCTGGCAAGTCGTTGAAACCGACCAGCGATACCCGCTGCGGGATCGCAACACCGAGACGCAAGGCTTCCAGCGCGGCGCCTTGGGCAAGGTCGTCGTTACAGAAGAACACGCCGTCGACATCGGGATGTTCATCCAGCAGTTGCGCGAACAATTCGCCACCCAGGCCGATGGAGGACGGCAGCGGTGTGGTGACTTGCAGTGCGGCGTCGAACAGACCGGCGTTTTCCAGCACCTGCCGAAACCCTGCGCCACGCTGTAGTACACGGGTGTCGAGCTGGGCGGCCATGTAGGCCAATCGTTTGCGACCGCGGCCCAGCAAATGGGCGGCTGCCTGCGCGCCGGCCTGCTCTTGAGAGAAGCCTACGCTGTAAGCCCCTTGCGACGCATCCAGCTCCATCATGTGCACACAGGGGACGCCGCTGGCTTCCAGCATCTGGCGTGACGCCTGCGTGCGGTCGAAGCCGGTCAGCAGGATGCCGCGTGGGCGGTTGACCAAATGGTTGCGCAGCAGCTTTTCTTCTTCATCGGGGGAATAGTGGTAGTTGCCGATCACCACATCCAGGCCACGAGGACGCAAGACGTCCTGAATGGCCTCCAGCGTCTCGATGAATAACTGGTTGGAAAGCGAGGGCACCAACACCACGACGGTCTGGCTGCAGGACGAAGCCAGCGCACGGGCCGCGGCGTTGGCGACGTACCCCAGGCTCTGGGCCGCAGCCCTGACCTTTTCCACCAATTCCGGTGCCACCGTACTGACGCCGCGCAATGCGCGGGACGCTGTAATGGGGGAAACCGCAGCCAGACGGGCAACTTCGTTAAGGGTCGGACGACCGGTAGAGCGGGAACCGATGCGTATCATGCGCTGCCAACTAACATAGGGGTTGCCAAATGTGTCGAATGCCCCATAAGGTAGCGCTGTCTCATGGACCGTGACAATGCTTTATCGCTGGTTTCGCATTTAGCCACCCGCACCGGGTTGCACGGAGAACAGCCTCCGATGTTAATTGTTGAACCCAAAACAACGACAAGAACTGGAACAGCCACGGCTGGGCATGACGCCCTCCGATCAAAGACAGCGCTGTCTCCAGACGAGGTGCCTACTGTGACAACTGCGACTACTGCTATTTCTTCCCTTGTAGTGATGGGTGTTTCGGGCTGCGGCAAGAGCGCTGTGGGTGCCGAAATCGCACTCAAGAGCGGAGGTCGTCTGATCGAAGGTGATGCCTTCCACCCGCCCGCCAACATCGAAAAGATGAGCGCAGGAACCCCGCTCAACGATCAGGACCGTGCCGGCTGGCTCACCCGCCTGGGTGAAGAACTCGCCGCCGCCCTCGCCCGAGGCGAGCACCCTGTGCTGACCTGCTCTGCCCTCAAGCTGATCTACCGCCAGCGCCTGCGCGACGCCGTTCCGGGGCTGGGCTTCGTTTTTCTGGAACTCACCAAAGAACTCGCTGCCGAACGCTGCTCACACCGTCCGGGCCATTTCATGCCTGCCAGTCTGGTAGACAGCCAGTTTGCAACGCTTGAAGCACCGTACGGCGAACCGCTGACGCTGGTGGTCGATGCGACTCAATCGATCGAAGAGATTGGTACGCAAGCGGCAGCCTGGTGGAAAGACTCCCACGCCTGATAAAGGAGTGAGTGCAAAAGACAGCGCTGTCTTTCACACACTCAGTAAGGATGGCGCTGGTAGCAGCACCTTAGAATAATAACCGGAGAGACACCCATGTTCGGTATGACCCATGAGACGTTCCTGCTCGTCGATGCGTTAGTGACCATTGTCGGCCTTGTGCTGCTGATCACCCAGTTCAAGGTTCACCCTTTCATCGCGCTGACCCTGGCGGCCGGCTTCCTCGGGCTGACCTCCGGGATGCCGGTGGAAAAAGTCATGAAATCCTTCCAGGACGGCTTCGGCGGCGTACTGGGTTTCGTCGGTATCATTCTTGGCCTGGGCACCATGCTCGGCAAATTGATGGCCGATTCGGGCGGTGCGGACCAGATCGCACAGACGCTGATCCGTACGTTCGGCAAGCAGAAAGTCCACTGGGCCATGATGTTCTCGGCCTTTCTGGTGGGCATCCCGCTGTTCTTCGAGATTGGCTTCGTGCTACTGATTCCGCTGGTATTCATCGTAGCGCGTCGCACCGGCGTGTCGATCGTGAAGATCGGTATCCCACTGCTGGCTGGCCTGTCGGCTGTACACGGCCTGGTTCCGCCGCACCCGGGTCCGTTGTTGGCGATCGGTATTTTTAACGCGGACATCGGCAAGACCATTTTTTACGGTCTGATCGTTGCGCTGCCGACCGCCATCATTGCAGGCCCGATCTACGGCAAGTGGATTTCCAAATACATTCCAGGCACCCCCTCGCAGGAATTGATGGATCAGATCGCCAAGGAATCGAGCACCGAGAACTTGCCTGGCTTCGGCATTACCCTGGTGACGATTCTGCTGCCGGTCTTTCTGATGCTGCTCAAGACCTTCGCTGACGTTGCGTTGCCGGAAGGCAACCTGTTCCGCATCTGGATGGACCTGATCGGTCACCCGATCACCGCGCTGCTTGCGGCGTTGCTGCTGGCGTTCTACACCTTCGGCGCGGCGCGTGGCTTCGATCGTTCCAAAATCATGAAACTCCTGGATCAAAGCCTGGCTCCGGTCGCGGCCATCGTGCTGATCGTGGGCGCGGGCGGTGGCTTCAAGCAGATGCTGGTCGCCAGCGGCGTAGGTGACGTGATTGGCCATATGGCGGTGCAGGCGCAGATCAACCCGATCATGCTCGCCTGGCTGGTGGCGGCGGTCATTCGTGTCGCAACCGGTTCAGCGACCGTTGCGACCATCACGGGCGCAGGCATCGTGGCTCCAGTGGTGGGTCTGATTCCAGGCGTGAACCGTGAATTGCTGGTGCTGGCCACTGGCGCCGGCTCGCTGATTCTGTCGCACGTCAACGATGCAGGTTTCTGGCTGGTGAAGCAGTACTTCAATATGACCGTTGCCGAAACCTTCAAAACCTGGACCGTGATGGAAACGATCCTGTCGGTGGTGGGCCTGATTTTCATCATGCTGCTGTCGATGGCGCTGTAAGCGTCAACATTCCTCAACACCTTCGCGGGTGACCAGACCCGCGAAGGTGCACTCCCCTCTTGCAGTCACCTCCCTTTTTAGCCATTCAAGCCTTTGCCCCCGCGGCCGACAACCTGATATGACGCCCATCATGTTGACTTGAGAACCTGTCTGCGCGCTGTTTCCTACGCATGATTACATCTCTTTCATTTGAATTTTCAGAAAGCTCGGGCAATGTCTTAAAGTCATGCCTACGCTTAGGAACAACCTGAAATCAGCGCGCTTGATCGTCTCCAGCACAGTCATGGCACACCCGATTTGCGCACCGCGTCACGTTACTTTTTAGGTTAGGCCAGTAAATACGGGCATTTTCAGGCCAAAACGGGCAGAATTGGCGCGCTCGTCGTATCGGAGATGCAAATCTCGATGACAAGAAAATGAACCGAGGGAATTAAATTCACCACCGCAACGTCTTAGTGACGGATGCATTTGGATGCACTCGGCAACAATCACCACGCAAAGGCAAACGCCAGCCTCTTGAGAGAGGCGTTTTCAAGAGGCCATCAAGGAAAAGATTATGTTGATACTCACTCGCAAAGTTGGCGAAAGCATAAATATCGGTGACGAAATCACCGTGACAATTCTTGGCGTTCAAGGGCTTCAAGTCCGTCTGGGCATCAACGCACCCAAAAATGTGTCTGTACACCGCGAAGAAATCTACAAACGTATCCAGGCGGAATTGGCTCCCAACCAGGACCCACAATAAGTCCCTCGCGCCCCCCCCTTATTCATGCTGATCTGCTCCTGTGGCGGATCATCAGCCGTACGGCGTCTCTCTAGACGCCGTTTTTTATGCCCGCCGTTTACCCGCCCTATCGCGATACGACCATTTGTCACCCGCTCGGAACGTCGTCGAAAAATGACCGGTCGACACTTTGCAAGTACGCATAACAATGCCAGCCCGTAGTAAGCAGTGAGCCGAGCATTCTCTTATCTGGCGACGGAAACGGTGAATGATAATGGTGACTACCAACGAAACCTCCATGAGCGGCAACGCCCATACCAGCAGCACCGCAGGTCAAGACCACCTGCAAGGGTTGCACGACGATAGCCACGGCAACGCAGAAAACGTCACCCAACAGGGAGGCGCACAGTTTGAACAGTACCGCGACAGCGCTGCGCAACAGATAGAGAACCTTGCGCAGAACGCCGAGTCTGCCGCCCGGCAGATGGAGGGCAGCGATACATTGGGAATCTCTGGCTACGTCACCGATGTGGCGCAGAGCATGACACGCCTGGCAGAGAACCTGCGGCACAAAAACGCCGAACAGCTGTTGCAGGATGCGCGCAGGCTGGCCAAGGAAAATCCGGCGCTGTTCATCAGTGCCAGCGTAGCGTTGGGGCTGGGTTTGTCGCGGCTGTTAAAGGCGACCACCTCCTCTACCGCGTCCAGTGCGTCGACCGACACTTCAAGCGGCACCCGCGCCTCCGGACCTTTGTCTATGGACACATCGACGCAAAGCGATCTGACGGATGTCGACTCTTCAGCGCCCTATGACCCCATCAGCCCTTCGGCGCTGGCTGCTGAAGAAATGGTCGCGACCCATCCCCAAGACAACGACGTTCTGCACAGCGCGCGACCCGGAACCGGCATTCCTGACAGTCCGGCTATGACCGAATTCAACGATGATCTGGACGGCGACGTTTCCAGAGATGGCTCAAGCTCCGGTCTGCCCAAAGGAGGCGTGTAATGAGTACACCACCCAATACTCGGCAGGGTTCAAATCCCGAAAACGAAACCTCGGTGCTGAGTCTGATACGCCAGTTGGCCCATGAAGTGCCAGCGCTCGTCACCAAGGAGATGGCGCTGGTCAAAGCGGAATTTCGCGAATCCATTCGTTCCACTAAACAAGGTGCCACGACGGTAGGTATTGGCGCGATCATCATGCTCGGCGGGCTGATCATGGTCCTGTTGGCCGGCGTATATGCGCTCAGTTACGTGATGGATCCGTGGCTGGCAGCATTGATTGTCGGTGTCGCCGCGATGGTCATCGGCTTCTTCATGGTTCAGGCCGGCAACAAGAAGCTGGAACCTTCGAATCTGGTTCCCGAGCGCACCGCAAGCACCCTGCAAAAAGACAAGGACGCCATTCAGAGGAAAGTCTCATGAGCATCGACAGCAGCTTCGACACACCCGAACATTTTGAAGAAGAGTCCCAAAAAAGCCCGGAAACCCTTGAGCGGGAAATCGACCAGCAGCGCTCCAGCATTGGCAATATCGTCGATGCGCTCGAAAAAAAAATGTCGCCTGGCCAATTGGTCGATCAGGCACTGGCTTACGTCAAGGACAACGGCGGGGAGTTCTTCGGCAATCTGGGCAATAACGTCAAGGCCAATCCGGTGCCTGCTGTGCTGACCACGGTGGGTGTGCTCTGGATGATGATGGGCAGCAATCGCACGCCCTATTCATCTTCGACTTCGTCTTCCGGCTCATCGGTATTGGGCAGTGTCAGTGAACGGGTCGGCAGCGTAGCCGGCTCGGTCGGCGACAGCCTGGGCAGCGCCAAGGCACGGGTCGCGGAAACCGTTTCCCACATGAAAGACAAGGCCAGCCATGTGAAAGACAAGACGACGCACCTGACGGGCAGCGTTGGCGATACATTCTCCGGCAATTCCGGATCAGCTCATCATGTGGGCCAGTCACTTCAGGAAACACAACTGCGGATCAAGTCCAGCGCCAGCCAGATGATTCATGAGCAGCCACTGACGCTTGCAGCATTGGGCATTGCCGTAGGCGCTGTGATAGGCGCAGTGTTGCCAGCGACGGAACCCGAGAAACGTATCGTCGATCAGGCACGGGGAAAACTGCGAGGCGCCGGCGGTTCTTCGTCTGCATCGCCTGCGTCAGGCACAGGTTTGGGGTCTGCAACGGCGTCCGGTTCGACGTCCGGCAGCTACAGCAATCAGCAGGGCACTGCGCAGGATGGCAGCACGAGGGATGCTTCTGCGGCCGAACGCCCGACTTCGCCGGGACTGGGTTGAACGTCACCGTATTCTGAAATGTCCCTCAACGAAAACGGCCCCTGTGCGGGGCCGTTTTTTATTAACTTAAAAACTCAAACAAACGCTGCGACGTCACTGCATCTCGGAAAGACGCTGCACGATCCGGTCTTTTACCAGCAGGCGCTTTTCCTTGAGTTTTCTCAGCTCATCATCGCCGATGCCGCCGGCCGGTCCTTTTTCCGCAGCCAGAACCTCAACATCCGCACTGTCGTAGTCACTGAGCAATTGCTGCAATCTGGCATCCTTTCGGCTGCGCTCGACCACCTCGTCTCGGGTCAAGTTCAGGTCCGCGAATAAATCGTGTTTGACTGGCATGAGTAGCACCTCCAAATGACTACTTGAATGCAAGGGCAGCCGCGATGAATCGATACCTCACAGCGGACCCCGAACGCGGCGCGCTTCATAGGCCCTGACATGTGTGCAGGCAAATTTCAGCACGGACAGATCACCTGAAACGACACCCAGAGCGTTACGCCTCACCAGCATATCGCCCAGAATCTGTTCGACCTCGGTGGGTGCACCCCGTTCGATATCTCTCATCATGGATGCCGTGAGCGTCGAGGCTTTCGCAGTCGGCAGCTCGTAGTACCGACGGCTTACTTTCGCGTACAGCGGATAGTTGGCGGCCTCAAGCGCTGCCCGGCCCCCTCGCGGCGGGGAATTGCCCGGCACCTGCAATCAGGCCTGGAAACGGGGTTCCAACTGCATGAAACCGGTCAGGCATGAAGTATCGAATGCAGATGCCTTGTGATGCAATCGTGCGGTGACGGCCTGAATGACCGCTCGACTGGCATCATGGTGAAATTGCCAGACACCGTAGATCTTGCCGTCAAACGAGGGTTCGCTGCCCAACTGCGGATCGGCTCCCAGACCGGCCCCCAAGCCAAATAGATAGAGCCCTTTGAGTCGTCGTCCGTTCTGATCCAACGGGCAACCTGCCTGGTCCGAATCCAGTCCACCCTTGGTTTCACGCAGCGTGATCAAGCTGCCATCGCTGTAGCGCAGGGTGGGCAATCGTGGCTGATACCCGGAGCATTGCACCACCACGCAAGACTGCGCCAAGGCGAGCTTCGCCTTTTCAAGCGCACCGGCCGGACCGTCCTTGGTCTGTAACATCTGAATGCGCACGCCTGTTTTGCCAATACGACCGTTCTTCAACGCTTCGCGACCGATGTCCAACGCCCGATAACGCAAGCCACCGGAGCGATTGATGCGCCCCGACACCGGGCATACATCCAGCTGCGAATCGAACGCGTAGCCCGCTGCCTCGGCATGCCCGGCGCTTTCATAAAACAGTCTGATTCGGGTTCGATGAATCAGGGTCAACTCTTCAAGCCCTGCGAACTCCAGGGCGTCCGCCAGATTTTCCAGCATCGAAAACGCACTGTGTGAGCCACCTACGACGCAGATACGACCGCCACCGGCCAGCGCCAGGGCGAACACTTCACGCAATTGCACAGCGTTCATTCGCAGCAATTGGTCCGCACTCTGGATATTGGTTGCCGGGGACAGCGTAATGCCTTGCTGCGCGAAGCTGTCGATCAGATGTTGAGGGTCCTGACGTCCACCCAGATTGAGTACCAGCGTCTGACAGCGTACGTGCCTGACACAGCCCTCGATCTCCACCCTGACACAAAACTCGTCGTCTTCGCTGATCACATCGGTGATGGTCGTGCTGTGCCAGACTTTCACCCCGTAATACCGCGCCATGTGCTCCAGTACCAATCGGGACGCTTCCACCATCAATTGCCCCACATCCGACAACTGCGGAGCACTGTGGGCCTGGCCACGGATACGCCAATAGGCGGGCGAATATTCCAGAGGTTCGAATATGTCTCGCAGTGCGGGGTCACGCAGGCAGTCGATAAAGACGTCGCCCACCGAATTGGCGGTAATCCGGTACTGACCCAGCACACCCGCCCCCGGCCGGTCACTGGCGTCGATGACAATCAGCCCGCTCGCTGCAATGTCCGCCAGCGTGCCACTTTTCAAGGCGTTGAACAGAAACCCCATTCCAGCAAGCCCCGCACCGCCTACGACACACCCGCAGACTGTTTCCAAAGGTTCTTCAAACATAATGATGCTCCATCGTCATAGCGACACGTTGGTGCACTCCAGAAATGCTGGATGATCGAATACCTGGCCAACACGACGAACCAGCGTCCATGCACACGTTAAAAAGAAGGCACGAGAATAAACAACGCACGCACAGCGTTCTGACGGCACTTGAAAGCGCCGTTCATTTATTACTTCAATTTTTTACATCCAGAATAAGCACCCGTCACAGGGGTTAATACCCTGACGGGAAACACAATGCGCCATGCTACCGCCAGACCTTCAAACCGGAGGTTTCAAGCGGCAGTGTTTTATCAGGAGGGGTGTAACGCAACCGGGTGTACAGCGTGCACTGATAGTTGCAAAGAAACGACGAGGTGTCAAATAACAGCTTGCGCCCTCTTGGACGTTACCGCTTGCCCCTGCAAACCGCTGATTTTAAACGTCGGAAAACGCACGCCGTAAACAGGACGTTCTGCCTGAACGGATAATGCTCCACTCAACGGGTTTTAGATTCTATATGGAACGCATTTAAACCCATAGAAACCCAGCGCCTATCTATTGACAGCGGTGGCACGTTAAAGACGTTTTATTAAATCGTGAACATGGCAAGACAGAGCATTCACTTGCGCCAATGCCCTGCCTGAAAAAGGGATGTCCCGGCCTGCGTTGGTCGGGACAGAAAAGGGTTCAACTCAACGGATGCGGCATGTTCAGGCGTCAGGCAGTGCGGTAGTGTACTTGCGTGACGCCGCTATGGTTCAGCTCGTCACGCAGCTCTGCCACAAGCTGAGAGATATCACGGCTGGTTCTCAGCTTGCCCAACGAAATACCAGTGACCAATAATTCAACGCGTCCGGAAGACGGGTCATTGACCTGCACCGTCATGGAATAATCCGGTGCCACCGTGCAGGTACAACGTAACGGTAAAAAAGCACCCTCGACAATGCTGCGAAGCTCCAGCGTAGACAGTCCACTCGCGATCATTTGCTATCTCCTTATTGATGTAAGCGCTGCCGGACACCGGCAGATTACTAACGCTTTTAACAGTTAACTAATTGAAACGAGGCATACCCTTGCCTGCCAATTAATTGTCGCCACTTACTTGATCCCTGACGTCCTTTATACGCCTGACGCTGCGGACTGATCAATGTACAGCGTAGGTGAATTACCCACCGCTTAAATGTATTTATTTGTAACCGCTGGTTGAAAAAACGATTCACTTTAAGGCTTCAAGCGGCGAAAGGCATGATCTGTATCATTAAAAAGTCTAAGCGCTTTTTCAGGCACAGCCACGGAGCGACGAACGGTCATCAAAACTGCACTTCACAGTCAGATTCCGGACACATTGCTTTACTTAGTGGATGTTCTTATAAAACAGGAAGCACTGGCCACGACGCCTGATCTGCGTCGTGGCCAGTGCGCAGTGCGTCAGTCTACCGAGCGAGGCAGACGAAAATGAATGACCGCCACCCTAGCCCCCTGCTTGTCACGCCGCTCTTCTATCGCATACGGACGAAAATCCATGCGGGGGTAGAACAGCAGGCCCGGAACATTATGGTTGTAACAGGAGGCAATCAGCTCCGTGGCTTCGTGTTTGTCGAAGGCGATGTCCATCATGCAACTGATCATGTAGCGGCCGACACCTTTGGACCTGGCCTTGGGCGCGATTATCACATTGCCCAGCGCGCACCGGCCGCGAAAATCACACCGGGAGAAGTTCGCATAGCCTACCACCTCGCCGTCCATCTCGATCACGATCGAGTCATAGCGGGTTTCCAGCGCGTCGGCCAATTGTGCAGGTGTGAGGGGGTACGTGGCCCGAGGAAACATGTAAAACAGCTCGTCGGCATTCTGGGGCAGCTCACAAATGATCGGGATGTCTTTTTCTTCCAGGGGACGATGTAGAAACATTGAGAGATAACCTCTTGAAGAAATTGAAAAACATGCAGAGCAGGTTAGCTAAGAAACTGCACATCCGGCATCGCCAGACGACGGAAATACAGCGCCCTGACCAGCACAGCATAAGCCCCGGCTATCAAAAAGGGCTAATTCAATAACGAATCAGACTTAAAACCGTAGCTTAGGCGAGCCTACCTGCATTGCCTGGCGCAAGCCTCTGAAAACGTGAGAGTTGCTGACACTGAGCGGTTCAATACGCCCGAACTGTTCCTCGGCCAAACACGGAAAATCGCTAAAAATGTTATAACCGATTGATTTTTATAGCCTTTAACGACTCATTGGCAGCATTCTCCCGCCCTGCCGGTTCTGCCAAACGCTCAACAACACGCCGTGCTGAACCGGTACGCAATATCCTGTAACCGATGTTTCCCGACCACGCTTGCAACGTCTGCGCGGAAACGGCATTTAATCCACGTCGCTTACCGGAACGCATTTTATGCCCTCTTTGTCGTTCGACCATTTCAAGGCACGTCCCTTCAGGTGGCTCTGCATGATCGCGATCATCGTGGGCCTGCCCGTCGGCTGCGCGGTGCTTGAACACAAAGAGCGCGAGCTGGTATTTCGCATCGAACCGGGCACCGCCAGTTGGTACAGCGGCTTGCCCTCCGATGTGCAGGAGCTCGAACTGACGGCCCCCGGCTTCGGCACCTCTCAGAACATCCACGGCTGGTGGTGGCCTGCGCCAGACAAGGACGCCCCAGCAGTTCTGTATCTGCACGGTTCGCGGTGGAACCTGACCGGTCAGCTGTTCCGCATCGAGCAACTCCGGGCGCTGGGCTTTTCGATCCTGGCCATCGACTATCGCGGCTTTGGTCAAAGCATGGGCCAGTTGCCTTCCGAAAAAACCGTCTATGAAGACGCACGCATCGCCTGGGAGCGCCTCAAACAGCTGCAACCTGATCCACAGCGACGGGTGATCTATGGTCACTCGCTGGGCGGAGCCGTGGCAGTGGATCTGGCTGCGGAACTGGGCCGTGAAGCCGACAGCGAGGATGGCCCGGTAGCGGCACGGGGACTGATCATCGAGTCCACGTTCACCAACCTGGCAGACGTGGCTACCGCCATCGCCAATACGTCGCTGCCGGTGCGCTGGTTGCTGTCGCAGAAATTCGACTCGATCGACAAAATCGCCGACGTTCACATGCCGGTGCTCATTGTGCACGGCACCGACGATCGTTATGTGCCTGCCCGCTTCAGTGAAGAGCTGTTCAAGGTCGCCAAAGAACCGAAACATCTGCTGCTGGTGCCAGGGGGCACCCACAACAACAGCATGCGTCTGGGTCAGGAGGCTTATAGCAAGGCGATACAAGCACTTCTGAAAACACCGGCTTCGCTGCCCAAAGCCACTGCACAGGGCGAGGCGCGCCAACACGCAGGCTGATAAGGGCAACCGTTCCAGCGATAGACAGCTGCAATATCACGCGATAGCGTTGAGGCCACCCACTTCCAAGGCTGCGCCATGCATCGCGTGATCAACTATGCGGACTCACACCATCGCTTGGCAGTCATCGAATTGTGGCAGGCGGTATTTGACGACGATGCCCCGCACAACCGTCCGGATCTATCGATCGACATGAAGCTGGCGGTTGGGGACGAACTGTTTTTCGTCGCCGTCCTGGAAGACCGGATTACCGGCACCCTCATGGCCGGTTACGACGGTCATCGGGGCTGGCTGTATTCGGTTGCGGTCGATCCGCAGCACCGGGGTCAAGGCGTTGGAACGTTACTGGTAAGGCACGCCGAACAGGCACTGATCAAGCTTGGCTGCATCAAGATCAACCTGCAGGTTCGTACACGCAACGAGGGCGTAAAGGCGTTCTATGAAACGCTGGGGTACGTTCAGGAACCCATTATCAGCCTGGGCAAACGGATCTTGTCCGGTCTCGATAAAAAACAGTAGGAACACGATACAAACGACGTGAGGCAATTCGCTCATTTACATGAGAATTAATATCAAATTACAATTATTGCTATTCACGTCCTGACAGAGCATTTCTCTTGAGCACCTTCCATCGCCCTCGCCGCCCCGGCCCCTTTCTGCTGTCCGCACTGTCCCTGGCCATGTTGTCCAGCGGTACGGCTTTTGCCGCAGGGGCTGCCACATTGCCCGCGACCCAGGTGTCTGCCGCCACTCAAAACGAGGAAGGCTATAGCGCCAGAAGCACCAGTACCGCCAGCAAAAGTGACGTGCCGCTCAAGGAAGAAGCTCAGTCAGTCAACGTGGTGACACCCCAGACCATCGCCGACTACAACGTGCGCTCGCTGGACGACGCCATGAAGTTCGTCAGTGGCGTCAGCCAAGGCAACACGCTGGGCAATACCAAGGACTCGCTGGTCAAACGCGGCTTCGGGACCAACGATGATGGCTCGATCCTGCGAGACGGCGTGCGCTCGGTGGTGTCGAAAAACTTCAGCGCAACCACCGACCGGGTCGAAGTGCTCAAGGGGCCGGCCTCACTGCTTTACGGCGCGATGGAACCGGGCGGTGTGATCAACGTGATCAGCAAGCAGCCCCAGTATGTCCAGAGCACGACATTGAGCGGTTCGGCGTTCAGTGAAGGCGGCGGCAGTTTCGGCGTGGACACCACCGGTCCGCTGGGCGACAGCGGCTTGGCCTATCGCCTGGTTGCCGAGCGCCAGAGCGAAGATTACTGGCGCAACTACGGCATCGACCAGCACACGCTGATTGCGCCCTCCCTGTCTTGGACCGGTGAGCGCGCCAGCCTCACGCTGGCCTACGAATACAACGATTACCTCAGCCCATTCGACCGTGGCACCGTGTTCAGCGGCGGCCATCCTGCCGACGTCAGCTACAACAAGCGTCTGGACGAGAAATGGGCCAATACCGTGGGCATCAGCGAAACGGCCACCGCGCGCTTCGAATACCAACTCAGCGATGACTGGAAAACCCGCCTGACTTACGGTTGGAACAACGACCGCTACAGCCTTTCCATCGCCCAACCCAGTACCTTGTCCAGCACTGGGGTACTGCGCCGTCAGGCCAATGGCGGGCATTACGATTATGAAACCCGCTACGCCAGCTGGGATTTCATCGGCAAGCAGGAGTTTCTGGGCCAGGAGCACGACCTGTTGATCGGTGCCGAACAAGAAGACTCCGACAAGTTTCGCGGCAAGACGTACCGCAATACCGCGCAGAACGGCTTCAACGTTTTCAACCCGGTCTATGGCAGCCTGGCTGAACCGAGCGTGGTGAGTCCGACCACCAGCAACTTGAGTAGTCAGCTGACGTCGTCCTCGCTCTATGTGAAGGACAACTGGCACCTGAACGAGCGCTGGATTCTGGTACTCGGCGGTCGCTATCAGCACTACGATCAATACACCGCGCAAGGCCTGGGCAACAATCGCGTTACGAACCTGGACAAGAATGATGACGTCTTCCTGCCAATGGCCGGGCTGGTGTTCAAGGTCAACGAAGACCTGTCGTTGTATGGCAACTACAGCCGCTCGTTCGTACCCAACGAAGACGTGAACGATGACGGTACGACCTTCGACCCCGAGGAAGGCCGCAGCTACGAAGTGGGTGCCAAGTACGCCCTTGCCCCAGGCCTGGACTTCAACATGGCCATGTTCGATATCGAGAAGAAAAACGTCGTCACCCCTACCGGAGTAACGGGCGTCAGCGAAGCGGCCGGCAAGGTCGGTTCCAGGGGCGTGGAACTGGACGTGACGGGCCGTATCGCCGAGCGCTGGGACATGATCGGCACCTACGCCTACACCCACACTGAAGTGCTGGATGACCCGAGCAACAAAGGCAACCGCTTGAGCCAGGCGCCCGAACACACGGCCAGCCTCTACCTCACGCATCACTTGCAGGTGCCGTCGAGCATGGGGGATTGGCATGCAGGGGGCGGCGCACGTTACGTGGGCGAGCGCGCCGGTGACGACGCCAACTCGTTCTACATGAGCAGTTACACCGTGGCGGACGCCTTTCTGCGTTGGGATGTACCGATGGCTGGTTACAAGACCCGCCTGCAATTGAACGTGGATAATCTGTTCGACAAACAGTACTACCCGTCCAGCACCGGCAGTCAGCTACAGGTCAACGTGGGCGAGCCCCGCACCGCACGCCTGAGCGCCAGCGTCACGTTCTAACGCCGTTGGGCCGGATAAACGCTGGCCTGCAACCTGATCGAATCATTCCCGTGACGTGCCCACACCCCTCACAGGAATGACCGAATGGGCGACGATCAGTGTCTGATGCGATAGATATTCATGACCTTCTCGTTGAAAAACAGGTATTCGATGGTCCCGATGAATACACTCTTTTCCAACCAGTCGTTGGGCCCCAGTGACACCTGAAACTTTGGCGTGCAGGTGCACTGGTAATGCCCTTCGGAAATGGGCCAGTTGCCGCCCTGTAATTCATCCTGACCCACTTCGTCCATGATCAGGACACCCGAGCTCTCCACGTTAATCAATTCCCCCAGCCGGGTTCGCAAGGTGAAACGTGCATTGAAAAAGGCCAGTTCGCTCGACAGTTCGACGAAAAAATCACTGCCGCCAGACAGCACCGAACCCCGAATGTTCTCTCCCTGAAACTCACCGCCAAGAATGGAACTGTTGCTGCGCAATCCATCGCTGCAAATGCCCATCAGCGTGGGGGCATCGGTCTTCAGGGTGATGGTCAGCACTTTTTCCAACAGGGGCGCCCTGCCGCCCTGAACGTCACGAACGGATGGGTTGCGAGGCTTCTTGAAGTCGATGATGTTCATAGGTCCGCTCACTCCAAGGTTCGGTAAAAACACAATGGTAAGGCGTCAGCAACGGTAGAACTGAAGCATCCGCCTGACGCAGCGGTGATGCAACGGCGTTTATTTGAAGCCTGGTTTCCAGTAAGCTCCACGGAGACGGATTAAATCGTACCGAACGGTTCAGTTTCCGTCTATGTTATTTTGCGTCAGGCATGCAAATGAAGTTTCCCTGAAGGATTGAGGATTCAAATGAAGGTGCGTACTGAAGCTCGCCGTGAAGCCATCATCGACGCGGCAGCAAGCGTGTTCCTCGAAATGGGCTACGAGCGCACGTCGATGAACGAAGTCACCAAACGAATGGGCGGCTCCAAAGCAACGATCTACAGCTACTTCCCTTCAAAAGAAGAGCTTTTTATCGCGGTGGTCAACCGACACGCCACCTCTCACCTGGCCGACGCGGTGTCGGAACTGACGGCTTACAGCGATAAAGTGCCGGACCTGCGTGCAGTTCTCATACGGTTTGGTGAGCGGATGCTGACGGTGCTGATCAATGACAATACCGCGCTGGCCGTGTATCGCATGGTGGTCGCCGAGTCGGGCCGTTCGGACATTGGCATGATGTTCTACGAGTCAGGCCCCCGCCAATGCATGCAGACCGTTTCTACGCTGATGGCCCATGCCATGAAGAATGGGCAATTGCGCGCAGCCGATCCGGATATTGCGGCCCTTCAACTCACTTCGTTGTTGACTGCAGAAACCGAGATACGGCTTTATCAGGAGTGCCCGATGCCCCTGAGCTTCGCGCAGATTCATGTGATGGTTGAACGAGCCGTCGACACCTTTCTATCGGGCATGGGTCAACGCTGAGTTCACAACACTGTGTCGCTAAATCCGGCATATCGGCCGTATTTCTTCTGCAAAGACTTGCCTTCGAGCCACCGCGTATTTCCAGCCATGCACTCATTCGGGTGGCCGGCGCGGTTTATATGGCAGGCATCATCAAGAAAAACCCCGAGCAGGCGATAGTCTTCTTACCTATCACGGAGAAGGCTCATGATTTTGCGCAAGCTGAACCTCGCACCCCGCTCGGCTTTATGCTTTGGTTTTTTCTGCCTCATGATCGTTGCCCTAGGCGTGCTGTCTTTACGCCAAGCCTCGATATTGAACGAGGCGGAAAAATTCATTGAAGAAAACGTGCTGCCCAGCGTGAAACTGATGGGCTCGTTAGACCGGGAGTTTGTCGGCATTCGCGGTAATAACGCACGCCTGCGTAACCCGATCGAACCTCAAGAGCGAAAGACCAAAGCCCTGAGCGATATCCAACAGGCAAGGACAGTGATCGCCAGCTACACCAGTGCCTTGAGCAAGCTGATCGTGACGCCCCAAGGTCGCAAGGCGTTCGATGAACTGACCAAAGCCAATGCCGACTACCAGACCAATCAGGATCGTTACCTGGCGTCCGTGGCTGCCGGCGACCTGGAAACCGCAGTGGCGATTTCCAATAATGAAATGAAGAGCGCGGCTGATCTGGTAGAAACGTCTCTCAAAAACCTTATTGCCATCAACGACGGCAAAGCAAAGAGGTCCGGTGAAAGTGCGGACGCCGCCTATAACCAGACTCTCTGGATGGTCGGTCTGTTTATCGCCGTGGGTGTCCTCACCACCCTGGTGCTGGCCTGGATGTACACCCGCAGTCTGACCGGCCCTATTAACGACTCCCTGGAAATTGCCGAGCGCATTGCAGCCAACAACCTGAGCATGGACATCAAGGTTGACGGTAGCGACGAAGCCGCCAAACTGATCGCAGCGCTGGCGACCATGCAGACCAATCTGCGCAGTGCGCTCACATTGATTGGCGACTCCTCGACTCAACTTGCGGCCACGTCGGAAGAAATGCATGCAGTGACCGAAGACGCCTCACGCACCATTCAACGTCAGACCAACGAAATCGAAATGGCGGCCACAGCGGTCAACCAAATGAGCGCGGCCGTCGAGGAAGTGGCCAGCAACGCCGCGTCGGCTTCGCAAGTCACCTCGCAGTCCAGTACCGCGGCGATAGCCGGGCGTGCGCAGGTGGATGAAACGGTGACTGCGATCAACCTGATGGTTTCCAAGGTTCAGGTCACCTCGACCGAGGTACAGGGTCTTGCGGTCATGGCAACCGACATCAGCAAAGTGCTGGATGTGATCCGGGCCATCGCCGAACAGACCAACTTGCTGGCGCTCAACGCTGCCATCGAAGCGGCCCGTGCCGGTGAAGCCGGTCGAGGCTTCGCCGTGGTCGCCGATGAGGTGCGTGCATTGGCGCACCGCACCCAGCAATCGACCCGCGAAATCGAGCAGATGGTCAGCTCTATCCAACTGGGGACAGGCAACGCCGTAACAGCGATGGAGCAGACCAGCTTCCAGGCCCAAAAAACCCTCGACATGGCCAATGGCGCTGGCAAAGCCTTGCTCGACATCACAGACTCCATCAGCCAGATCAACGAGCGCAACCTCATGATCGCCACGGCTGCCGAGGAACAGGCGCAGGTCGCACGTGAAGTGGACCGCAGTCTGGTCAGCATTCGCGACCTGTCCAGCCAGACGTCCGAAGGCGCCGGCCAGACCGCTGTCGCCACGGCAGAACTGACCAAGCTGGCGTCTGACCTCAGCCGTCTGACCAAACAGTTCCGCGTCGTCTAAGCCCCCTCTCGCTTCACCGGGAACTCAGGTTCCCGGCTCCCCCTAAATACCATTCCCACGGCCTCGACACCTGTCCTGCTTGTCATGCACCCGGCGCTCGACTAAGTTGTACGACGACAGATGAACGTCAATCTGCCACGCTGCCGTCAAGGCACGCTTCGACAACCCACCTGACAATGACAATAAGAAGGAACGTGTATGAGAAAACTCAAACTGCTCGTAGGATTTGTGTGCCTGTTCACAGGCTATGTGGTCGCCGCACCGTCCGATGAGGCGGATGTCGCGCAAGCCGTGGACAAGCTGACCCAAGCCATGTGGCACAAGGATATAGCGCAACTGCAAGCGCTGACCGCCGACAACCTGACCTACGGGCACTCCAGCGGCAACATCCAGGACAAGCAGGCGTTCATTGCCGACATCGAAACCGGCAAGAGCGCATTCAATGACCTGAAAATGCTCAACCAGAAAATCACCCTGTCCGGCGACGTCGCGATGGTTCGCAACCACTTTTCGGCACAGGCCGTGAACAGCGGAAAAGTGGTGCCAACCGAAATCGAAAACTTCCAGATATGGCAGAAGCAGAAAGGCCAGTGGCTGCTGATCGGCCGTCAGGCGTTCCGCTTCTGATCATTAGCCTGTAACACACTGATCCCACAGGAGTGACGCCTGTCACTCCTGTGTACCAAACATCGCCGTCCAGTAAATGCCTGCATCACTCTTGGGATCGGTCGCATAGGCCGCGCCCAGTTCCCGAAAGCCTGCGTTCATCAGGTTGGCACAATGCCCGGGGCTGCCAAGCCAGCCATCCACGACCTTGCGCGCTGTGTCTTGTCCTGCGGCGATGTTCTCACCGACCTGTTGACCGATGTAGCCAGCCAGTTCAGCGCGGTCGCCGGGGGTGCGGCCTTCGCGGTCCTTGTGGTCGAAGAAATTATGGTTGGCCATCGCTTGGGAATGACTTTGAGCTGCCGTACCCAGCGTGGCGTTCCAGGTCAGCGGTGTGGTAGCCGTAAAAGACTGGGCTCCACACTGGCGCGGCGCAGCGCGGGCCACGTTGATCATTTCCAGAATTTTCTGGCCCTCGGCCTGCGAATCACCCAGACGTGCCGCCACCAGCGAGCGCGCCAGTACGATGCGCCAGTCGCGGCCCTCCCGGCTCACACCGATGTCAATGAACTGCGGATCCAGTACCACCTGGCAGAAGCTTTCCTGCACGGCCTTCAACGCCGATGGTGCATCGCGCGGCCCGGAAAGGCTGATGGCTTGCACCGTGACCATCGGGTAGGAGGCCCGCGCCAGCGACTGCTGAAGGTCAACACTGCCACTGGCTGGCAGCACCAGGCGAGAATCGCTCACCAGCGGCGGCAGTTCCATCGACACCTGATCCCCACAGCGCTGGGCCACGCCACGCCACGCATTGAGCGACTCGATCAATTGCGTTTCATCAGAGGCCAGCGACGGTTGGGCGGCAAGCACCCCAAATGACAGTATCGCTACGCGTAAGACGGACGTGATGGATACCATGAAAATCTCCGGAAAATTGAGAGCGCCTATCATGCGCGACCTCACCCGGTGGGGTGCAACTGCTTTTTGAGGTTGTTACAGCGTTTACTGGCCAGTCAGCAAGCAAAGAGCCTCAACCGCCACTTCACGGTGGGAGGCTTTTTGTCGGCGATGGCTCCTGCCCTCTCTTCCACATCGACTAAAGAAACGCATCGCTGGCAAGCGCTCACATGGCTGCAGATTCAGCGTTTCTTCAGCAGGTGATGGTTATCTGCGCCGTCAAATCTTGAACTGCGCCACCAACGTATTGAAGGATGTTGCCAGGCGCGACAGCTCCTGACTCGATGCGTTGGTCTGGTCGGCACCGGCCGCGCTTTGGGTCGAGAGGTCCTGAATGTTCAGCAGGTTGCGGTCCACTTCGCGGGCCACTTGAGCCTGCTCTTCAGACGCCGAGGCGATCACCAGATTACGTTCGTTGATGGTGACCACCCCCTGGGTGATTTTCTCCAGCGCAGAACCCGCACGCAGTGCCAGCTCTTGCGTATTGGTGGCCAGCGACAGGCTCTTGCCCATTGCGGCGACAGCGCCGTCGGCACCGGACTGCACCGTGCTGATCATGCCTTCGATTTCCACGGTCGAGGCCTGGGTACGATGAGCCAGTGCGCGAACCTCATCAGCCACCACCGCAAAGCCGCGGCCCTGTTCACCGGCACGTGCCGCTTCGATGGCCGCGTTGAGCGCCAGCAGGTTGGTCTGTTCGGCAATGCTGCGGATCACATCCAGCACCTTGCTGATCTCACGTACATGCCCGGCCAGCTCGGAAACGGCCTCGGTCGACTCGGTGATCTCGTGCACCATCGTCGTAATGCCCTTGACCGTATGATCCACTTGCCCGCGACCGTCGACGGCATCTTCGGTGGCGGCCTTGGACGCCTCAGACGTCGACACAGCGTTGCGCGCCACCTCTTCAACGGCAGCCGTCATCTGGTTCACGGCGGTCGCCGCCTGCTGGATTTCATCGTTCTGACGAGTCAGCCCACGGGTGCTTTCGTTGGTCACGGCGCTGAGTTCTTCTGCCGCCGAGGCCAACTGATCAGAAGCACTGGCGATCTGTTGAATGGTGTTCTTGAGGCCGCCCTGCATGTTTGACAGTGCATCGAGCAGCAACCCGGCTTCATCGCCACTGGTCGACACGATCGGCTGGGTCAGGTCACCGCCAGCGATGCGCTGGGCGCTGACAACGGCAACAGCCAGCGGACGGGTGATCATGCGGGTGATGAAGATACCCAGCAGAATCGCCACGATGAACGCAATCACGACGCCGACTTCCAGCATCATCACGGATTTGTTTCTCAACTCGGCAGCGGCTATTGCGCCTTCCTTGATCTGGCGATTGTTGGAGTCGATGATGGTCCGCAGATAAGCGCGAATTTTCACAAACCCTTCGGTGGACAGCGTGTTGAGGCGGGTCCTGGCGTTCTGCAGATCACCGGCCCTCATCATCTCGACCACTTGCTGGGAACCGGCAACGTAGGCAGGCAACATCTGCTCAAGCTGATCGCCCGCCACGCGCTCGTCGTCTTCGAGCGGCGTCGCACGATAAGTGGCAAACACTTTCTGAGCGCGAGCCAGGTCATCGGCCAGCGCCTGGCGAACACGCTCCTTGTCAGTTTCCGATACGCCACCATCCTGTGCATCGAGCAGGCGATACAGGCCACGGTTGTGTGCGGTCATGCTGGTCAGCGTTTCGTTGGTGTTGCTGACTGAAACCAGGTTGTTGGAGAACGTCTGTTCCAGCGAATTGCCAAGACGGGTCACGCCCGTCATGCCCAACCCACCCACAGCCAGTGTAATAAGCGCACAGATGATGAACGCCGAGAGAAGCTTGGTCGAAAACTTGAACTGACGCAGGATATTCATAGGGTGGACCGTTGCAAGATGAGGGATCACGACTACGCTGAAATGATTTTGCACTCAGCAATGATGTCATAGTGACTTCACTCATCTCGCAAACGTTCAACACGCCGCAAAATTAATAACACTTCAGCATATGATGCTGCGGGGCACCCGTTCGAGCGCATCAAGAGGCTCATGATTGATGATCAGTGAAGCAGAATCGGCTGCTGTGCTCCACCCTGTCCTTGATGCTTCGCGACGAAGACCTTTGCCTCGCGCGTCATGCGGTCAAGTCGTCGATCACGTTCTTTTTCAGCATCGGCCATTGCCTTGTCGCCGTGCTGTTTAAGCAGGTAGGCGTGAATCTGTCGCACTTCCACCGAACTGTAGATGGGCGCAATGTCCATCACCGCGAGCAGCCCTTCAGTGCCATGATCACGGGTGTTCATGATCACGTGCGGCCCGCGGGCACCCAATACCTGAAAGCCCAGCCACTCGAAGTAAGGCACCTTGTCGACCACGCAGTACAATTCCGCATGCGGGTATCGACTGACCATCTTCTCCAGCATCGAGCGTGCGATGCCTTGCCCCCGATGGCTTTCCCGCACCGCAAGGTAGGTCACCGCGCACGCCTGCGGATCGCCCTGCACAGGTAAATACAGCAGGAAACCCAATACCGTTTCCGGATCCTCGTCATCCAGTGCCACGATCAGTTCAACCGCCATGTTGCCGGAGCCGTCCATCGCATTCAGGTAAAGGTGTACCTCGTAACCGACCCCGTACTGATAGAGGTTGTACAGCGGGTTGCTGGGCGCGATGGCAACCAGACTGATATCGGTGACGTAATCGACCACCATTTGCTGGATCTGGCTTCGAATGAATTCCGGCGGCGGGCTTTGCAACAGCATGACAGTGGGCATTGAACGTCTGGCTCCGAGGGATAAGGCTGTGCTGAGACAGGTAGCGGGGCATGATACCTCGTCGGTACGCCAGGTGCTGACCACAGAATGCCAATTGGATTTACGGGTTTTGCAGACGCCAGAACCAGTCCTTTTATTTCCCTTATAAAGGCTACTGTTTGTTTCAGGGCAGTGGACACTCAACTAAACAAGAATCTCAAAAAGCCACTATCGCGATCATCCGTCACCGCCTAACTGGCACGGGCGTTCTAAAAACCACCTGTCATTACTGCGACTGGTTTGCATTACCGCCGCATGCATTTATGATCTTCGAGTATGAAATAGTGGCACCGCACCCAGATTAAACCTCAATTGATTCAATGACCTGCAATATTTAAGTTGACATACAACGTTTTAAACCTCTAATAGGCCACTCTTTAATAAACCGGTGTTCACGTCATTTAAGACAACTGATAGTGCCGTTCCAAACCGTCACCCTTATTTATCTTAATCACCCCGATTGATTTTTATAATCGCTGATATCCTCCCCGCGCGCATAACATGGCCCGGCCTACTAAAAAAATATGAGGGATTCAAAATGCCGTTATTAAACTGGTCCAGAAACATGGTTCGTTTAACAGCTGTCGGCTTAATCACCATTCCGACCGCGTACGCAGCCGATACGCTGACCCGCGACAATGGTGCCGCGGTCGGCGACAACCAGAACTCCCAGACCGCCGGCGCTCAAGGCCCGGTGCTGTTGCAGGACGTTCAGTTGCTGCAGAAACTTCAGCGTTTCGACCGCGAACGTATCCCGGAGCGCGTTGTGCATGCACGCGGTACCGGCGTGAAAGGCGAGTTCACCGCCTCGGCCGACATTAGCGACCTGAGCAAGGCAACCGTCTTCAAATCCGGTGAAAAGACCCCGGTTTTCGTGCGCTTTTCTTCCGTGGTCCACGGCAACCACTCGCCTGAAACCCTGCGCGACCCGCACGGCTTCGCCACCAAGTTCTACACGGCAGACGGTAACTGGGACCTGGTAGGCAACAACTTTCCGACCTTCTTCATCCGTGACGCCATCAAGTTCCCGGACATGGTGCACGCGTTCAAGCCTGACCCTCGCACCAACCTGGATAACGACTCACGTCGCTTCGACTTCTTCTCCCACGTACCGGAAGCCACGCGCACCCTGACCCTGCTGTACTCCAACGAAGGGACGCCAGCCGGCTATCGCTTCATGGACGGCAACGGCGTACACGCCTACAAGCTGGTCAATGCCAAGGGCGAAGTACACTACGTCAAGTTCCACTGGAAATCCCTGCAAGGTATCAAGAACCTTGATCCGGCCGAAGTGGCCAAGGTCCAGTCCAAGGACTACAGCCACCTGACCAACGACCTGGTCGGTGCCATCAAGAAAGGCGATTTCCCGAAATGGGACCTCTACGTTCAGGTGCTCAAGCCTGAAGAACTGGCTAAATTCGACTTCGATCCATTGGACGCCACCAAAATCTGGCCTGACGTTCCCGAGAAGAAAATCGGTCAGATGGTCTTGAACAAGAACGTCGACAACTTCTTCCAGGAAACCGAGCAGGTCGCGATGGCGCCAGCCAATCTGGTGCCCGGCATCGAGCCGTCCGAAGACCGTCTGTTGCAAGGTCGTGTTTTCTCCTACGCCGATACCCAGATGTACCGTTTGGGCGCCAACGGTCTGAGCCTTCCCGTCAACCAGCCTAAAGTTGCCGTCAACAATGGCAACCAGGACGGTTCGTTGAACACAGGCCACACCACCAGCGGCGTGAACTATGAGCCAAGCCGTCTGGAGCCGCGTCCTTCCGTGGAAAGCGCGCGCTACAGCCAGCTGCCGCTCAGTGGCACCACCCAGCAAGCGAAGATCACGCGTGAGCAGAACTTCAAGCAGGCCGGTGATCTGTATCGTTCTTACAGCCCGAAAGACCAGACCGATCTGGTTCAGAGCTTTGGTGAGTCGCTGGCTGACACCGACACTGAAAGCAAGAACATCATCCTGTCGTTCCTGTACAAGGCCGACCCAACCTACGGCACTCGGGTAACCGAAGTAGCCAAAGGCGATCTGGGCAAAGTCAAATCCTTGGCTGCAAACCTTAAAGACTGATGATCGGATGTTCCGCCCCGGTGCTTAATGGCCGGGGCGGTTCAGGCCAGGAGAACGCCAGTGAAAACCCTTCTTTACGGACTGCTGCTGTTGACCGCCGTTGCCCACGCCGAGCAACCCGCGCCCACGCCACCCACCCAGACACTCACCGCAGAACAGACCGCAAGCCAGTTGCGCACACTGTTTTTCGACGCCTCGCGTGAAGGCAACAATCCAATGCTGGACACCTTCATCGAAGCCCATTACGACCTTAATGTGCGTGACGAGCAGGGCTATACCGGTTTGATCCTGGCGGCCTATCACGGTCACGAGGATTCGGTCGTCAGATTGATCGACGCCGGTGCCGATCCATGCGCCAAAGACAAACGCGGCAATACAGCGTTGATGGGTGCGATTTTCAAAGGCGAACTGAGCATCGCCAAACGTCTGGTTCAGGCCGATTGCGGCGCGAACCTGACCAACAATGCGGGGCAGACGGCCGCGATGTATGCCGCACTGTTCAAACGCACCGAAGTGCTCAAGGAGCTAAAGGACAAAGGCGCAGACCTGAGCATCCGAGACAGCATGGGTAACGACGTGGAAGGCTTGTCCAAGGGCGAGTTCCAGACCTTGCCGACACGCTGACACATCGATTCCAGCGCTTACAGGATCCTGCCTGTATTGGAAAACTGCCATCCGTTCAGGACAGCAGTTTTGTCGAGCGACGACGTTCAACGTCAGATCTGGCTACCGCCGCTGCCAGAGCTTTCAGGCAGCATCCTCGAACCCAACTCCGCGCCAGTGACCGGCACTTCTGCGGCCGGGTCGGATTGCGTCCTCTTCTTCATGACCATCAGCGTCGCCTCATCGTCTTCACTCAACATGACTGAAGCCGTCCCGTCTCCGCCGTCAACGGCTGGAAGCGGATGTTCAACGTATTCGAACGCTTCATCACTGTTCCACGGACCCCGTGGGCTGGCGTCACCGTTGGACATGTTGAAGTACTTACGGGTGAACTCCGGCATGCCGGGCAGCTTGCCCTGAGGAAAGTTCGGCTGGATCGAGTGCAGCGCTTTCTCGAATGAAAGCTGATGAGCGATTTCCCGGGTCATCAGGAAGCCGAGCGCATCCTTGACGCCCGGGTCGTCCGTCACATTCATCAGCCGCTCGTAAACGATCTTGGCCCGCGCTTCAGCAGCGATATTGGAGCGCATGTCAGCGGTTGGCTCACCAATGGTGTCGATGTAAGCCGCTGTCCACGGCACGCCAGCCGAGTTGATCAACGGCGCTCCAGCGCCATACAGCACGCTGGTGATGTGCGAGTCATTACCCGCACCGGTGATATCACGATACAACTCCCCTTCTTCCTGGATACCTTCGGCAATTTTGCCCTTGGCACCTTTGTTGAGCATCACGATGATGGAGCCCACCACCTCAAGATGGCTCAGCTCTTCGGTGGCGATGTCAAATAGCAGGTCCTTACGACCTGGATCATCTTCGGACAACGCTTGTGTGAAATATCGGCTTGCAGCGGCGAGTTCGCCCTGCGCCCCGCCGAACTGCTCCAGCAACAGATTGGCCAGCCCTGGATTGGGCTCCGAAACACGGACGGTGTATTGCAAACGTTTATTATGAAGAAACATGATTTCTCCCCTCTCAGGCATGAAGCATTCTTGATCAGGCAAAATCAGCCAATGGCCGTCAAAGACGCGTCAATGACGTAGCAAACATCGCCATCAAGGTTGAGAGGGAGCAATTCGGCAGAAAGATTCGCAAGAAAACGCAGTGTGCGACGAAAGGCAGACGCGACACCGTTCATCGTCTTTATCAACGGAACAACGCCCGGCACCTCCTTATTGACTAGGACCAGGACCAGGACGAGCCCGAGCACGCAGGGCGAGTCAGTCCTGACGCTCGATCATTTCGAAAATACGGCTGGCCAGCGCTTCCATCGTGAACGGTTTGGTCAGGACCCACATGCCAGGGTCCAGATGTCCATTGCCGATAATGGCATTTTCAGCGTAGCCGGTAATGAACAGGACTTTAAGGTCAGGACGAATGACGCGTGCTGCATCAGCCAGTTGCCGACCGTTCATGCCACCCGGCAATCCGACGTCGGTCACCAGCAGATCAATACGCTTGTCGGACTCCAGCACTTTGAGCGCCGAAGCACCCTCACCGGCTTCAATGGGAATGTAGCCCTGATCTTCAAGCACCTCGGCCACCAGCATGCGAATGGTGGGCTCGTCGTCGACGATCATCACCGTCTGCAGACTCTGCGCGCGTATCGATTCTGACGTCTCTTCGGATTCCACCTCTTCCGGGGCTCCCAAGTAATGACGTGGCAGATAAAGACACATCGTGGTGCCCTGATCCGGTTCCGAATAGATCCGTACCTGACCGCCGGACTGGCGCACGAAACCATAGACCATAGAAAGCCCCAGGCCGGTGCCCTGGCCCAGTGGCTTGGTCGTGAAAAACGGATCGAAAGCGCGGTTTATCACCTCAGGTGTCATGCCGGTCCCGGTGTCGCTGACACACAGCGACAAATACTGGCCCGGGGACAGGTCACGGGTCTGAGAGCCGCGCTGGTCAATCCACTTATTGGCGGTTTCGATGGTAATCCGTCCGCCTTTCGGCATCGCGTCCCGCGCGTTGATGCACAGGTTCAGCAATGCGTTTTCCAGTTGCGGTGCGTCGATGAACGTCGACCACAACCCCACCGAGGTCACGACTTCCACAGTGATGTGCGGCCCCACCGTACGGCGGATCAGCTCTTCCATGCCCACCACCAGCCGGTTGATATCGACCGGTTTGGGGTCCAGCGTCTGCCGCCTGGAGAACGCCAGCAGACGATGCGTCAGCGAAGCGGCACGCTTGGAGGCGTCTTGGGCGGCAGCCACATAGCGGTCGATTTCGGTGAAGCGTCCCTGGCTCAGACGATTCTTGAGTAACTCCAGCGAACCCGTGATGCCAGTCAGCAGGTTATTGAAGTCGTGGGCGATACCGCCGGTCAGTTGGCCGACCGCTTCCATTTTTTGCGACTGGCGCAACGCTTCTTCGGCCTTCGACAGACGCTCCTGCTCGCGCCGACGCTCGCTCACGTCGTAGGCGAACAGGTACGCCCCGCTCGGCCGGCCTTCGGCATTGCGCAAGGTGCTGTAGCGCATCTCGAAATGGCTGGCGGGGTCGTTCGAATCCGCGAAGTTGACACTGATGGCGAAGTCTTCACCGGACAGTGCCCGAGCCCAGCGCTGACGAAGGCCTGTCTGACTTTCGGGCCGATCGTTGAGCACCTCCAGCATGTTGTCACCCACCTTGGGCCGCACACCGAATAACCGTTCGAACTCCCGGGAAGCCGAGCCATTGATGGCAATCCAGCGGTAACTGCAGTCAATGACATGAATGAACGCATTAGTGCCATTGACGACATCGGCCAGCACATTGCGCTCGGCTATAGCCTCCACCACACGCGCTTCAAGGGTTTCGTTGAGCTGCTGAAGCGCGCGCTCCGCTCGCTTGCGTTCAGTGATGTCCTGAAAGAGCACGGCCACCTGCTTGCGGCTCGCCGGTTCGATGCGAAACGCCGTTAGCGCCAGATAGCGCCCGGTCGCCTCAAGCTCACGCTCAAACCGGATCGGCTGCCCCGTGGCCAACACCTTGCCGTAAAACTGCACCCAGTCATCGGCCTCTTCGCGAACCATCTCGCGCAGCTTCTTGCCCACCACATTGGGAATGCCGGCGTGGTATTCGTAAGCAGGGTTAGCCTCAATGTGAATGTAGTCACTGAGCGGACCGTGAGGCCCGTCAAAGAATTCGATGATGCAAAAACCTTCGTCCATTGCATCGAACAGAAAACGATAGCGCTCCTGTGATAACGCCAGTTCATTCTCGGCTTTACGGCCGTTGATACTCAGCCGCTCCTTGAGCAGGGCGTTTTCGTCTTCCAGCGCCTTCATTCGGCGCTGCAATTGTTGCAGTTCGGTCGGGGTCAAAGCGGCTGTACCTGGGAGAATGGTCGTCGCCGTTTCCCCATTCAACAGGCCGGCACGAGCACGCTACGAGAAAAACAGCCTGCTGGCAAAAATAATGGAGATTTACCTGTAGAAAACAGGACTGGTCGACCGGACATCCGTGACGCTGCGCGTCACACGCCTGAGCGCGCGCGCATCGTCAAACAACCGCTCGCCTGCGCACCCATTCATCCACCACCTGCCCCATGCTCTTGGGCGTGCCATCAATGATCCAGGCCATGAGGGCGCGATCAAACTTGAACTGCGGCCCGCACTGCTCGGTCATGAAGCGCCGTACGTTCTGAGTGTTTCGATAGTGCGCATCTACCGCCGTGTCGCGGGTAATCAGATCGCTGTGCCAGTCGAATGTCATGTCCGATTCATCCTTCAAGGAAACGCGATCTGTTATAGCGCGATTCAAACTATCCGTCTGCACCCATCCCGCCCACCACATCCAGACTGCCGTTGACGATCATCCCGCCATGACGGGTAGGGCTGCCCACATGGGCCATAGGGCGGCCATTGACCAGAATCGACGCGACGCCTGTCACGATCACGGCTCCGCAGGCGCAGATATCGCCCACGCGTGCGATGCCCGATCCGTTGGCGAGCACGTCGCTGGACGCGCTGACGATGGGTGTTGGAAGGTGCCCGGGTATCGGGCAGACATGCAGGTCGCCCTGGCGTGCGAAAGGGATCATTCGGGGTCCTTGGCTTCATCATCAGTGGCCTGCGGGACGCAGGGGTGACGACACTAAAGAACATGCTCGACGTTATCTGTCGGACGATTCTGCACTGGGCGCATGAAGCTTCACCAAGATGGCCTGTTCACTCCCCCGCAAAGGGCGCCAGTGAGTCCAGCAGCCACGAACCGGCAGGCCCCAGGCTGCGTTGAAACGACCAGATCACATCCACCGCCGAACGACGCGGCCAGCCGGAAACATTGAGCTCCTTGAGCAGCCCGCCCGAGTAGCGCGACACCAACCATCGCGGCAGTGCCGACCAGCCAAAGCCAAATGCCGCCATGTCCATCAGCAACAGGTAATTGGGCGCCGACCAGTGCCTGTGGCCGCTGGTGGGCAGGTCATCGGTGGGTATGCTTTGCTCGACCAGCGTATTCAGGCGCAACGCCCGGTAACGCGCCAGGTGCTGATAATCGACCCGCTCCAGCGCGGCCAGCGGATGCTTGTGCGACACGAACAGACCGAAGTCGGCGCTTTCATCGATGGTCGCGTGACCGATTTCGGGAGGGTAACTCGCCTGCGCGGAGAGCAGCCCCAGCGACGCCCTCCCCGACTGCACCAGGCTGATCGCATCACCATGCTCGGCGAACACGCATTCCATCTCCAGCTCCGGGAAGCGCTGATCCAGCTCGGTCATCAACCGCTCGAAATCGGCAAACTGGTTGGCGTCCGACAGCACCAGCGTCAGCCTCGGTTCTACGCCCTGGACCAGTCTTCCGGCAGCCCTGCGCAAGCGGTCGGCAGCGCACAGCACATCATCGACCCGGCCCAGCATCACCTTGCCCGCCTCGGTCAGCACCGGTTGGCGCGACGACCGGTCGAACAGCTCCAGCCCCAGATCGATTTCCAGTCGGGCAATCGCCTCGCTGATGGTCGACTGGCTCTTGCCCAGACGCCGTGCCGCCGCGCTGAACGAGCCCAGCGCTGCGATCTGTGCAAAGGCTTCCAGCGCTTCGGGTGAATAACTCATGGACGACCTCTATCGGTTTTACCGATGGCAATGATTTTCAGCTTAACGCAATCCCCGATGATAATGCCCCCACGAATGACCACAAAGGGCCGACGCGTCATGAGCGACATCATCCAGAACACCCGAAGCCAGCTTCAGGTACCGGCGAAATCCATCAAGGAGCGCGTCCTGCACGCCACCCTGTTCGAGATGGGCGGTGTGATTCTGGTCGCCCCGCTGCTGGCGTGGCTGATGAATCATTCGTTGGCCATGATGGGTGCCATGACCGTCATGATCTCCACCGTCGCCATGCTCTGGAACATGGTCTACAACGCGTTGTTTGACCGTCTGCGTGCCCGGCTCGGGTTTGCCATGAGCCTGACGACGCGTGCCCAGCACGCACTGGGCTTCGAGGGTGGGTTGATTCTTGCGGTGGTGCCCCTGGCGGCCTGGTGGCTGTCAATCAGCCTGTTCGAAGCCTTCGTGCTGGATATCGGCCTGCTGCTGATGTTTCTGCCCTACACCATGCTGTTCAACTGGGCTTACGACAAGGTACGCGAGCGCGTTTTGCAGCGGCGTCTGTCGAAATGCGAGGCGCTGTGAGGACGGCGATGCATCAAGCGCAAAGATGCCTGGCATCACGAATTCCGGTTGGATTTCCTTGAAGTCTCTGGCGCACACTGTCAGGCCATGACGACGGCAAAGGACCCGCAACAATGGCGACTGAAATACTCAAACTGGCTGCGTTCAGCGACGGGGATCAAGGGGGTAACCCGGCGGGCGTATGGATTGGCGAAGCCTTGCCGGACGAGCAGGTCATGCAGCGCATTGCCGCCGAGGTCGGGTTTTCCGAAACCGCTTTCGCAGCACCTGTCGAAGGCGGCTGGCGAGTGCGTTATTTCTCGCCGCTGGCTGAAGTGCCCTTCTGTGGCCACGCGACCATCGCGCTGGGTGCCGCTCTTGCCGCTCAGCAAGGCGATGGCGTGTTCAACCTCACGCTCAACCACGCGCAGATCACCGTTGAAGGCCACGCTCAGGGCTCGCTGACCTCGGCAGCGCTGCAATCGCCCCCGACACACAGCCAACCGGTCAGTGCACAGGTGCTGGATGAGGCATTGGCACTGTTTGGCTACACCCATGACGATCTGGACCCACGCATCGCGCCTGCCCATATCAACGGCGGTGCCGGGCACCTGATTCTGGCGTTGAACAGCCGGGCGAAGCTCAAAGCCATGCACTACGACCAGCAGATCGGGCACGACCTGATGGTCCGTGAGGGATGGGCCACGATTCTGCTGGCCTATGCCGAGCGCGAGCAGTTTTTCCATACCCGCAATCCGTTTGCGTTCGGCGGGGTCTATGAGGACCCCGCGACCGGCGCAGCCACCGCAGCACTGGCGGGTTATCTGCGTGACATCGGTTGGCCGCATGGCGCAATGATCGACATTCTACAAGGCGAGGACATGGGTTGCCGCTCGCGCCTGCGCGCCGAAATACCGGCGCAGATCGGCAGTTCGATCCGCGTGTCCGGCATGGCACGCAGACTCTGACGCCCAAATACAGGCGTTCGGGTGTTGACGCTCAGGCTCTCAGCTTGCTGCCACCGATCGCCACGCCGAGCAACATAACGGCGACGATCATGAAAGCCACTTCAAGGCTGCTGACGTGGGCGATGAAACCGATGGCCGCAGGACCGATCAGAATCCCGGCGTAGCCCACGGTGGTGATCGCCGGGATGGCCACGCTTTCCGGCATGGTTTTCTGTCGACCGATTGCGCTGTAGCACACCGGGACGATGTTCGAGCAACCCGCACCGACCAGCGAATACCCGAGCAAGGCGGCTTCCCAGGCCGGAATCAGCGTGGCCACCGCCAGGCCAGCCGCCGCACATAGCCCGCCGAGGATGATCACCCGATTGGAACCGACTCGCTTCACGATGGCATCGCCAAACAGCCGTCCCAGCGTCATGGTCACCGCAAATACCGCGTAGCCCAGCCCGGCATAAGAGACCTCCACGCCACGCAGCGAGGTCAGGAACACGGCGCTCCAGTCCAGCATCGCGCCTTCGGCCAGAAACACCGTAAAGCACAGCAGACCGATGAACAGCACCACGCCGTGCGGAATGGCAAACGCCGGCCCGTCGGAGCGGCTGCCGTAGGAAAGAAGATTGGGCGCGGCCTTGGCCAGCGCCAGCAGCGTCAGTACGACCACGACCAGCATCGATATGAAGGGCGAGATGCCCAGACTGAGCAAACCACTGACGCCGGCAGCGCCGGCAATACCGCCCAGACTGAACAGGCCATGAAACCCCGACATCATGGTCTTGCCACTGGCCCGTTCGACAATCACTGCCTGCACGTTGGCCGTGCAATCCACCCCGCCCATGCTGGCGCCGAACAGAAACAGCACGGCAATCAGCAGTGACAGGCTGGAAACAGTCGCCAGCAGCGGCAGGCACAGGCAGATCAACAACGTCGAGCACACCAGCAAGCGACGGCAGCCAAAGCGTGCCGCCAAGGCTCCGGCCAGCGGCATCGCAATGATCGAACCCACGCCCAGACACAGCAACAACAGGCCCAGTGTGCCCTCGTCGAGCCCCATCCGTTGCTTGGCGTAAGGCACCAAAGGCGCCCACGAGGCGACGCTGAAACCGGCGATGAAAAACGCAATACGCGTGGAAGACTGTTCGGCCCGTGCCTTGGCATCTTGGGCTACGGTGCTGAAAGAGGTCATGCATACTCCTTGTAAAGGCCGGACAGTGTCAGCACACGTGACGGTCCGGCGAAGCTGGGTTAACTGAAGGTCTACAGCGTAAAGGCAAGTCTAAGAACAAGTGCATATGCCTTGAAAATTAAATACACGCGCGTGAACTCAAGCCAGCGGACAAAGGATCAAGAGGAAAATCCTTAACAATCATAAGCATCGATCCTCACAGACGTACCGCCCATCCACCTGCGTAAATCCTGAAACATCCCTGAATGAGCTGTCGGCCTATGACCGCGCCTTGCCACGTTGCGAGCGTGGATATAAATTCAGTTTCGCACGGAATCGGTGCACCAGTCTGCCGCGACGGTTTGGCCACCAATCCGGGGACGCGTCAGGGAAGCACCTGTTATTCAAGGACAATTGATTTATGCACCCGACATCAAAACAACTGCCTGCCATTCACTCAGGGACTACGCCATGACGCGATCTGTCGCCACTCAGGACCGCGTGCGCATCAAGCAGATCGAGGTGCTGTCGGACAACTGGTACGTACTGCGCAAGACCACCTATGACTTTCTCGGCCGCGACGGTACGTGGAGCACCCTGAGCCGTGAAACCTACGACCGGGGCAATGGCGCGACGATTCTGCTCTACAGCAGACTCAAACAGACCATCGTGCTGACCCGGCAATTCAGGTTTCCGGCCTTCGTCAACGAACATGACGGCATGCTCATCGAAACCTGCGCGGGCCTGCTTGACCGAGATGACCCCCACACCTGCATCCGCAAGGAAACCCAAGAGGAAACCGGTTATCGCGTTCAGGAAGTGCGCAAGGTGTTCGAAGCGTTCATGAGCCCGGGATCGGTCACCGAGCGGCTGTATTTTTTCGTCGGGGAATACTTCGATGAAGACAAGCGCAGCGATGGCGGCGGTCTGGCAGACGAAGGTGAAGAAATCGAGGTGCTGGAACTCCCTCTCGACGAGGCGCTGGCGATGATCGACACCGGGGAAATCTGCGACGGCAAAACCATCATGCTGCTGCAGTACGCCAAACTGCATCGTCTGCTGGACTGACATCGCCGCTGATGGCGGCGTTTATTGTCCGTCTGCAATGAAGCTTTTTACCCGCCCACGCACTAAACTGGCGACCGCTCGCCCCAAACCGGGGCGGGCCTTCGTTCAGAAAGACCCAAAGAGGCCGCTGTGTACAAAGGTGTCGTGCTGTCAGTACTGGCTTCGGTCCTGTTCGGGGTCATGTATCTCTATACCTCGCTGATGAAGCCGCTGGACGGTCAGGAAATCTTCGGCTGGCGCATGTTGCTGACGGTGCCGTGCGCCACCCTGTTCATGCTGATCAGTGGCGACTGGAAGCTGGTTCGTGCCTTGGGCACGAGGCTGAGGCAGCAACCGTTGCTGTTCTTCGGGCTGCTGCTGTCGTCGATGCTGCTGGGCGCACAGTTGTTGATCTTCATGTGGGCGCCACTGCACGGACGTAGCCTGGAAGTATCGCTGGGCTACTTCCTGCTGCCGCTAAGCATGATTCTCACCGGACGCGTCGTTTACGGCGAGCATCTGTCCTACCTGCAAAAGATCGCTGCGGTCTTTGCCATGATTGGCGTCGGTCACGAGTTATGGCGGCTGGGCGGTTTTTCCTGGGAGACGCTGTTGGTCGCCATCGGCTATCCGATGTATTTCGTGCTACGGCGCAAGCTCAGGACCGATAACCTGGGCGGGCTATGGTTCGACATGTTGTTCATGTTGCCCATCGGCCTCTGGTTCATTGCCAGCGGCGATCCGATGGGCATCCAGCAGACGCCTCTCCTTTACCTGTTGATTCCGCTGCTGGGCGTCATCAGCGCATCGGCGCTGGTCAGTTACATCATCGCCAGCCGCCTGCTTCCGTTCAGCCTGTTCGGGCTGCTCAGTTACGTCGAGCCGGTGCTGTTGGTGGGCGTCGCGCTGCTGCTGGGCGAAAGCATCAGCCGTGACGAGATGCTGACGTACATCCCGATCTGGATCGCAGTCGGCGTGCTGATTCTCGAAGGCGCCAAACACATGCTGGCCCAGCGGCGTCGGGATGCCGTCTGAACCTCAGTGGTCGGTGAAGCGTTCCAGCTGCATTTCCTGAAGGCGGCTGAGCGTGCGACGGAACGCGAAAGACAAATAGCCTTCGGTGTACAGCGCGTCCATCGCCACCTGCGCTTCGACATATAGCGGAATGCGCCGGTCGTAGCACTCGTCCACCAACGCGATGAAACGCCGCACGCCATCGTCATGGGGTGATAACTGTGGCAGTTCCCGATCACCCGCTGCGACCTGCTCCACACCATCTTCGGTGCCACGGGCGATTTTCGATTCCCGCTGCGCCGCGCTCAGGGACGGGACTTCGCTGACGAGAATCACCGAAAACCGATCACACAAGGCAATGAAATCCATCGCCGCCAGCGGCTGCTCGCACAGGTCGCGATAACGGCACCAGACCGCCGTATCCGAATGCTGTACCACGTTGATACTGCGGTAGCCGAGCATGACTTGGGAATCGTGAACCGGCTGCCCGGCACTGAGTGCCTCGAAAATCCCCTGCAAGGCGCTGGAACGTCCAGCTTTGGCCACCCAGTAACGCTGATGCAACTGACCGGGGTGCAGACGATGGTCCTCGCCGCCATCGACGGCGACCACATTCATGTACGTTTGAATGGCCACAATCGCGGGCATGAACCGCTCACGGTTATGGCCGTGGCTGTACAACTGATCCGGTGGCTGGTTGGAGGTGCAGACCAGCACCACGCCTTCTTCGAACATGACCTGCAACAGCCCGCCAAGAATCACTGCATCGCCGATATCCGTAACGAACAGCTCGTCAAAACACAGCACACGGACTTCACGCGCCAGCTCTTTGGCCACCACCGTCAGTGGATGCGGTGTGCCGATCAGCTCGAACATGCGCTTGTGAACCCAGCGCATGAAGTGATGAAAATGCTGACGCCGGGCCGGAACGCTCAAACTTTCGAAGAAACGGTCCATCAGCCAGGTCTTGCCTCGCCCGACCGGCCCCCACAGATAGACGCCCTGCGCCCTGCCTCGTGGCGTGTTCAGCGCCAGATAGCACGCCTGCAACTGCCGGGCTGCCTGCAATTGCGCCTGATCGGGCTGAAAGCCACGCTGGACCGCACGTTCGTAGGCATCCAGCGGAGACAGGGCACTCATCGATCACACTCCTTGGGCAACGGGAAGAACATTGAGCCTATACCGGTTCAGGCGTGCTGCACGCCCGCACGTTTGAGCAGCCGCTTGCAACGCTCGGACAGGTGCACCACACGCAAATGCTTGCCTGCCTTGGCGTAACGTTCGCGCAAGGTCTTCAGGGCGGCAATGGCCGAGTAATCCACGAAACTCAGGTGACGGCAATCCAGAGTGACCTGCGCAGGGTCTTCGGCCGGGTCGAACTGGTCGAGAAACGGCGTGGTCGAGGCGAAGAACAGCGTGCCATGCAAGTGATAGATTTTGCTGCCATCGGCTTCTATATGGCTGTCGGCGTACAGTTCACGGGCCTGCTGCCAGGAAAAATTGATCGCGGCGATGATAATGCCGAACACCACCGCTGTCGCCAGATCGGTGAGTACCGTGACCACGGTGACGGCGATGATCGCCAACACATCGTTCACCGGCACCTTGCGCACTACTCGCAGCGAGGCCCAGGCGAAGGTCTGCTGGGCAACCACGAACATCACACCGACCAGGGCCGCCAACGGAATACGCTCGATCAAGGGCGACAGGAACAGCACGAACATCAAAATCATCATGCCGGCCACAACCCCGGACACCCGACCGCGGCCACCGGAGCTGAGGTTGATGACGGTCTGGCCGATCATCGCGCAACCGCCCATGCCGCCGAACGCACCCGACACCACGTTGGCGGCACCCAGCGCCATGCATTCACGGTCCGGGTAGCCACGGGTTTCGGTGATTTCGTCGGTCAGGTTAAGGGTCAGCAGGGTTTCCAGCAGCCCCACCATTGCCATTAATATCGCGTAAGGCGCGATGATGCGCAGGGTGTCCAGATTCCACGGGATGTCGGGCAGCGCAAACGCCGGTAACCCGCCTGCGATGTGCGCCATGTCGCCCAGTGTGCGGGTTGGCAGGTCAAGGAAATAAACCGCCAGACCGACACCCAGAATCGCCACCAGGGCCGGTGGCGCGGCGCGGGTCACACGCGGCAACAGGTAAACCACGGCCATCGTCAGTGCCACCATCCCCAGCATCACGTAGAGCGGCGTTCCGCTCAGCCAGGTTTCGCCGACCTTGAAATGCTCAAGCTGGGCCATTGCAATGACAATCGCCAGACCGTTCACAAAACCGAGCATCACCGGATAAGGCACCAGCCGCACCAGTTTGCCCAGACGCAGCGCCCCGAACAGGATCATCAACAGACCGCCCAGCAGCACGGTGGCCAACAGATACTGAACGCCCTGTTGCACCACCAGCGCGACGATGACCACGGCCATCGAGCCCGCAGCCCCCGACACCATTCCCGGTCGTCCGCCAAACAATGCGGTCAGTGTGCAGATAATGAACGCGCCGTAGAGCCCCATCAGCGGATTGAGGTGCGCGACCAGCGCAAAGGCGATGCACTCAGGCACCAGAGCGAAGGACGTCGTGAGCCCTGCCAGGACCTCGGCGCGTATACGGATAGATTTCATGGCTTACCTGAACTGCGCCTGCGGGGCGACCCGCAGCGATGCGAAAAAGGGGGCATATTACTCAAACACGCCCTCATCGGCCACCGCTGCAAGGGTTCAGCCAGGCATCCAAGCGCCTGCGCGTCAGGCGATTTCGATGTCCAGCAACGCTGCGCCCAGCGCCTTGCCATGAGCGTCCAGCGCCAATGAACGGGTCACCCCGCCTCGCAGCACGCCGGGAATAACGAAGTTGAGGGCGTACACGTTGGGCAGCTCATAACGCTGAATCGGCTCGGCGCGCGGGTCCAGCAGTTGAGAGAAATAGGCCGTCACCCGATCAACGGTCAGCGCCTGGCAAAGCTTTGCGTAGTCTTCGGCACGGTAAGCGATCACCGAGATGTTGGAGGTATCGCCCTTGTCACCGGTCCGCGAATGGGCAAGTTCTCGTAGCTTGACGGGGCCGTTCATACCGAATCCTCCAGATGCACCATCGGTTCTACCGCATCGCGCGCCAGAAACAATGAAGCGACGGCCACCACCTGCCGCACCGCCTTGGTCGCCCCGCCACCGCCGTAAGGGCCGTTGGTGTAGAGCGTCTCGACTTCATTGCCCACCCTGACCGCCTCGCTGCGGTCCACACAACGTGCCGCAACGCGCAGCCGGACTTCCCAGGGGGCGGCAGGTGAGCGCGAACCCAGCTCACTGCCGTGCAAAGCATCGACGCCTATCAGTTCGGCGCGAACGTCCTCGACCCTTACCGCCGTCAGCGTCAAACGCTGCAGGACAATCTCACGCGCCAGTTGCGCACGCGCCAACGCACCAGGCCCGCCGTAGGAAATCTGCCCTTCGCCGATCCACCCATCCAGGTAACCGACCGACACCTTCAGGGTCTCGGGACGCGTACGCCCATCCGCACCGGTAACCCGCACCCGGTTCTCGGCATCTGCCTGGAAGCTGACACCGGAAAAATCGGCGCTCACATCGGGGGTCAGGTACGCCGCCGGGTCATGCACTTCATATATCAGTTGCTCGGTGCAGGTGGCGGTGTCGATGCGACCGCCCGAGCCTTCAACCTTAGTGATAGTCGCCTCACCCGCGGCATTGACCTCGGCCAACGGGAATCCCAGTCGAGCCAGGTCCGGCACCTCCTTGAAACCCGGATCGGCAAAGTACCCGCCGCTGATCTGGCCTGCGCATTCCAGCAGGTGACCGACCAGCGTGCCGCGCCCCAGCAAGGTCCAGTCATGGCTGGCCCAGCCGAACTCGAACACCTGCGGCGCCAGAAACAGCGACGGATCGGCCACACGACCGGTTATCACCACATCGGCATCGGCTTCAAGCGCCTGCACGATGCCTTCGGCGCCCAGATAAGCGTTGGCCGAGATCAGCCGGTCACCCAGCGAAGCCAGCGTCATGCCATTGTCCAGCGTCCTGGAAGCGTCGCTCTGCAACGCGGCCAGCACGTCATCACCGGTCAATGCCGCGACCTTAAGCCCTGACAGACCCAGTTCCGCAGCGATACGCCGCACTTCCCGCGCCGCCGCCAACGGGTTGGCCGCGCCCATGTTGGTGATCACCCGCAACCTGCGCGAATCACCGCCTGCGCGCCCCACAAAAGGCAGCACCCGGCGCATGCGCTCGCTCAGCAAGGGATCGTAACCGGCGTCGGGATCTCTCAACCGGGCCTGCTGTGCCAGCGCAATGGTGCGTTCGGCCAGGCATTCGAAAATCAGGTAGTCCAGCTTGCCGTGTTCAGCCAGCTCTACCGCGGGCTCGATGCGGTCGCCGGAATAACCGGCACCGGAGCCGATACGCAGGGTTTTCATTCAAAATACTCCCAGGAGCATGGCCGTCAGGGTCATCAGGACCGACGCCGCGAACAGGAAAGGGATGGTGAAGCGTTGGTGATCGGCCAGCTCGATCTTGCACAGCCCCACCAATAAGAAGGTGGCGGGCGTCAGCGGACTGACCGGAAATCCGGTGGTGTGCACACCCAACAGCGACGCCTGAGCCACCTGCAACGGATCGACGCCCAGCGCCTTGCCGACCTCGGCAATCACCGGCATCACGCCAAAATAGAACGAATCCGGGTCGAACAGCAGGCTCAGCGGCATCGAAATGAACCCCACCACCATCGGGATCAGCTTGCCGTGTCCGGCCGGAATCTGATGCACCGCCACTTCGGCCATTGCTTTGAGCATGCCAGTGCCCTGCATGATGCCGGTGAAGACCCCGGCCGCCAGCAGGATGCTGGCCATCGTCAGGGCCGTCTTGGCGTGAGCATCGATACGCGTGCGCTGGGCGTCGACATTGGGGTAATTGAGGCACAGCGCAACCACGGTGCCGAGCATGAACATCACCACCGGATCGACCACCCCGGAAATCATCACGCTCATCACCGCAATGGTCAGCAAGAGGTTGACCCAGAACAGACGCGGCCGACGCAGCAGTTCTTCCTGCTCGGTCAGCACCCGCTTGGGCACCACGTCCACCTGCGCACCGGCGCCCAGTCCCAGACGCCGCTCTTCACGGCGGCCCAGAAACCACGCGCAGATGAAGACGAATGCAAGACCGACAATTTGCACCGGAATCAGTGGCTGAAAAAGGTCCGCCACCGGCACGTGCAAGGCCGCCGACGAGCGCAGCACCGGACCGGTCCAGGGCAAAAAGTTGACACCTGCCGCCATCGCCGTGACGCAGGCCAGAATGCGCTTGTCCATGCCCAGCCGCGTGTAGAGCGGCAGCATCGCCGGGATGGTCACCAGAAAAGTCACCGCCCCCGAACCGTCCAGATGCACCAGCAATGCCAGCAGCGCCGTGCCCATCACAATGCGCGTGGGCCGCGTGCCGACGGCCTTGAGAATCCTGTCGATGATCGGGTCGAGCATGCCGGCATCGGTCATCACCCCGAAAAACAGGATGGCGAACACGAACATGCCGACCACCGGGGCGACGTTCTTGATACCAGTAATGATGAACGCACTGGTTTGCAGACCGAAGCCGCCGATCAATGCCGCAATGATCGGCAAGGCAATAAGTGCGACCAAGGGCGAAAGACGCTTGCTCATGACAGCCGCAAGCAGGCAAAGGATGGTAATGACACCGAGGGTGGCGAGCATGGGCAGGTCCCGTTTTGTCATCCCTGACCGGCATGCGGCGGGACGAGTTGTTGTTGTTTTCAACGAGTATCGAAACGGGGCTATGCTTTGTAAATTGAAATGTTCGGCACCTGACATTTCAAAAAACAGAACACTGACAACGAGCAGTAGGCTCCCATGAAGAATTCGATCCAACACATCCGGGCGTTCCTGGCGGTCGCCCGTAGCGGCAGTTTTACCAAGGCTGCGGTGGAGCTGAACCTCTCGCCGTCCGCGTTGACCGTACAGATTCAGCAACTGGAAGAATGGCTGGGCGTCGCGCTGCTCGAACGCAGCCCGCGCCATCTCAGCCTGACGGCGGCGGGCCAGAACAATCTGCAACCTATGGAAAAGCTGTTGCTGGACCTGGACAACATCGTCAGTGGCTCACGGGATCTGGCTTCGCTGCGCCGAGGTGTGGTGACCCTCGCCGCCCTGCCCTCGATGTGTTCCAGCGCGCTGCCGATCATTCTGCGCGACTTCCGCACGCGTTTTCCCGGCATCGAAGTGCGTCTGCGCGATGTGGTGGCGCAACGCATCGACGCGCTGGTGCGTGAAGGCGAAGTGGATTTCGGGCTGGGTGTTCGCGCCCGAATGGCCCACGGACTTGAATTCGAACGCCTGATGGTGGATCGGCTGCGGCTGTTTGTACGCGCCACTCATCCGCTGGCCACGCGAACGTCAGTCGGCCTGGCGGATCTGGCAAACCAACCGATTATCCTGACCGGCCGCGACAGCAGTGTGCGCGAACGTGTCGAGCAACTGTTCGCCGACGAAGGCCTTGCTCTGGTGCCAGGCCTTGAAGCCAACTACATGTCGACTGTTCTGGCGCTGGTGCGTCAGGGACTGGGCATGACCCTACTGCCGGAGTCGGCCGACGAAGGCAGGTCCGACACGGTTCAAGTCCCCATCGACCACCCGGGCGTCAGCCGCGAAATCGGCTTGATCACCCGCTCCGGGCAAACACTGAGCCCTGCGGCGAACCGGTTTGTGGAGATGATGAGAGAGGTTTTAAGTAGCGAAGCCTGTTGAGCTGCGTCTCGGTCAAGAAAAAATGGGGGGAGCGGACTTGTCCGCGAATGCAATATTTCAGCCGCTGCATAGGCGTCGGATGTACCAGCCTTTTCACGGACAAGTCCGCTCCCACCCGTTTGCTGCGCGACAGCGCTACGTTGAAGCCGAGGTGGAGGAATCCCACAGATCCGGAATATCCTCCCCACCGCGTAACCCAACGATCTGCACCACAAAAACAAGGAATGCTTTCATGCGATGGAATCAAACGCGGTCATTGCCCGCCCTGCTGCTGACCACACTCACGCTGAACTCTTCGTTCGTAGTCGCCGAAGATCAAACTCCGGCACTGGACGACTTCCTGCGGGAAACGGCCAGCAAGGTCATGCAGGAAAACGGCATCGCGGGCCTGTCGATTGCCATTACCCACAACGGCAAGCAACAGTTCTACACCTACGGCAAGGCGGTGAAAGATACCGTTCAAGCCGTCACCCCGGACACGCTGTTCGAACTGGGCTCGATCAGCAAAACCTTCACCGCAACGCTGGCCACCTGGGCGCAGGCCAACAGACAGTTATCGCTGACCAAGCGCATCGACACCTATGTGCCGCAATTGCGTGACACGCGCCTGGGCAAGGTGCCGATTTTTCATCTGGGCACCCACACTGCGGGCGGCTTCCCGCTGCAGTTTCCCGACAAGGTCCAGACCACCGGACAGATGATGGCGTACTTCAAAGCCTGGCAACCCAACTACCTGCCCGGCACCCACCGCAGCTACGCCAACCCCAGCGTCGGCCTGCTGGGGTTGGTCGCGGCGCGCAGCATGCAAGTACCTTTCGAGAACGCCATGCAGCAAGGCCTGTTTCCGGCATTGGGCCTGAAGAACACCTTCCTCATCGTGCCCGAAGATCAGATGTCGCGCTACGCACAGGGTTACAACAAGCTCGATGAGCCGGTCAGGGTCAACCCCGGTGTGCTGGCAGCCGAAGCTTACGGCGTGAAATCCAGCAGCCGCGATGTGCTGAGCTTTGTCGAGGCCAACATGGGCTTGGGCCAGTACGACGCGCCCCTGCAACAAGCGCTCAAAGACACCCGAACCGGTTACTTCAAAGTCGGCGGCATGACTCAGGACCTGATCTGGGAGCAGTACCCGATGCCGGTGAAGCTCGACACGCTGCTTGAAGGCAATGCCAGCAACATGGTTCTACAGACTCAGAAAGCCGAACCGATCACCCCGCCCCTTGCCGCGCAATCCAACACCTGGGTCAACAAGACCGGTTCCACCAACGGCTTTGGCGGCTATGTTGCCTTCATCCCAGAGCAGCGGCTAGGCATCGTGATTTTGGCCAACCGAAACTACCCGAACGAGGAACGGGTGAAACTGGCGTACCGGATTCTGAATCAGGTGCAGTGTTTCGACTGCAAACCTTAGGCTTCAGGAACCTGCTCGCCAACCGCGAAGTTGACCGGCACACGCCACAGATACCACGCCGCAACGGTTCGAAAGGGCGCGAACCGTTCGGCAAGCAGTGTCATGGCCTTGGGCGTGGGTTTTAGGTTCAGGCCGTATAGCCGTCGATAGCCCTCGCATACCCCGAAATCACTGGCGGGCATGACGTCCAGCTTGCCCAGCCCATAGATGAGCATCATCTCCACGGTCCAGCGGCCGACCCCGGGCAGTTGAGTGAGACGAGCGATCAGCGCATCGTCGCTCAAGGTCAACGCTTCAGACACGTCCGGCACCAGGCCTGCGACTCTGGCAGCGGCAATCGCCTTGATCGCCCGGCTCTTGGACGCCGAGAACCCGCAGCCTCGCAACGCCTGATCGTCCAGTTCGACCAGCGCCTGCGGGTCGGGAAAACCTGAACCTGGGAACAGCGCACGCAGGCGCATCACCATCGCGTCGCCCGCCTTGGCATGCAGTTGCTGGTACGCGACGCCTTTGATCAGCGCCTGAAACGGATCTTGCGCGGCAGTGACGGGATGCAGGCAAGGGCCGACATCGTTAATGAGGGCGCACCAGCGCGCATCAACGGTCTTGAGCGACTCAACGGCCCGAGCGTGGGCGACGGGCATTTCCGGTTCTGCTGACATCCTGACACCCCATAAAAACGCAATTTGCGGCAACACGACTCTGCCGCAGAGCACTGCGCGTGTGCAAACGCAGGCCTTGTTAAGGAGTTCCTGCACCGCATCGAAAAAACCTGAACCTCACCTGAACGACATCGCAAAAACGACTTTCAGACAAAAAACCACTACCGCCATTCAAGAATGAATATCATTATGTTATGCATTATGTCTGGCGATCACTCTGCCGAGACCCGTCGAAATACGTTCGCCTTCAGTCTCAACCCGGTGAAATATGCTCGTTCCCTTTTTGATCATGCTGCGCGAAGGCATTGAAGCCGCGCTCATCGTTGGCATCATCGCCAGCTACCTGAAACAGACCGGCCGTGGCGAGTGGATGCCCGCCGTGTGGATCGGTGTGTTCCTGGCGGTTGCGCTCTCGCTGTTCGCCGGCGGCGGTCTGGAGCTGATGAGCGCCGAGTTCCCGCAGAAACAGCAAGAGCTGTTCGAGGGTATTGTCGGCCTGATCGCGGTGGGCATTCTGAGTTCGATGGTGTTCTGGATGCGCAGGGTGGCGCGCTCGATCAAGCACGCGCTGCATGAATCGCTGGACGCCGCCCTGACCGGCTCGAAGAACCAGACCTATGCACTGATCGCAATGGTGTTTTTCGCGGTGGCCCGTGAAGGTCTGGAAACCGTATTTTTCCTGCTCGCTGTGTTCCAGCAGAGCGAGGGCTCTGGTGCGCCATTGGGTGCCCTGCTCGGCCTGTTGTTGGCGGTCGGTTTTGGCGTGGCGATCTACAGCGGCAGCATGCGCTTGAACCTGAGTCTGTTCTTCCGCTGGACCGGCCTGTTCATCCTGATCGTGGCCGCAGGTATTCTGGCCAACTCAGTGCAGGCCCTGCATGAAGCGGGCGTGTGGAACCACTTGCAGGACGTGGTCTTCGACATCAGCGCCTGGCTGCCGATGGACGGCCCGACCGGCTCGGTGCTGGCAGGCATGTTCGGTTATCAGGACGCGCCGACCGTCAGCACGCTGAGCGTCTACCTCATTTACCTGATTGGGGCGCTGGTGCTGTTTTTCCTGCCGCACGCCCCGACGAACCCCACACCGTTGCAGCAACCTCCATCTTCCGTGACGAACGAATAAGGGCACCCATGTCGAACCGTCCCTCAGGGCCTTCCGAGAAAGCCCGGCCTCCCCGTGCCCTGCGATTGGCTGTCGCCGGCTCAGTGATCCTGATGATCGCCGCAGGCGGGTTGTTCTATTACGCGTCGCAGGTGGCTGCCAAAAAGCGCGCCGCCAACGCCGGGACCGAAACCGTGGTCAACATTCACGCCCACAACTGCGAGCCGAATTCCCTGACCGTGGCGGCAGGCCAAAATGCGTTCCGCATCGTCAACCGCTCCGAACGCGCCGTCGAATGGGAAATCCTCGATGGCGTGCTGGTGGTCGAGGAGCGGGAGAACATCGCCCCCGGCCTGAGCCAGGTCATCAATGCCAACCTGGCGCCCGGTGACTACGCCATCACCTGCGGCCTGCTGAGCAACCCGCGCGGCACGCTGCATGTGACGCCGACGGCCGAGTCTGACGCCAAGGCCAAGGCACGTCCTTCGATGACCGCCTTCATCGGCCCGCTGTCCGAATACCGTGTGTACCTGAGCCAGCAGGGTTCTGCGCTGATCAAGGCGGTCACGACCCTGCAACAGGCGATTGACGCTGGCGATCTGAGCGCGGCGCAAGCGGCCTATCTGCCCGCCCGCGCCGCCTACCAACGCGTCGCGCCCGCCGCGCAGCGTCTGGCCGAACTGGACAACGCCATCAACGCTCGTGCCGATTATTACGAAAAACGCGAGCAGGACCCGGGTTTCAGCGGGTTCCACCGCATCGAGTACGCCCTGTTCGAACAACACAGTGTCGAAGGCCTGAGCCCGGTGGCCCAGCGTCTGCAGACCGACGTCACCCAACTCAAGCAACAGCTGCTGGCCCAGTCGCTGGCTCCGGAGCAACTCGCCGCCATCGTCACGCGCAACATGCGCAGCCTGGCCGATGTGCGCAGCAACGGTGAGGAAGAACGTTACAGCCACAGCGACCTGAATGGCTTCGCCGCCAATCTGGACGGGACGCGCAAGGTGGTCGACCTGCTGCGCCCCTTGCTGAGCAAAAGCGCAGGCCCGCAGCTACAGAACATTGATGCGGCGATGGCGAATCTGGACACCACGCTGGACGCATTGAGTACCGATGACGGCTACCGCCCTTATGACCAGGTCGATGCCGAACAGCGCAAGCAGATCGCGACCAACGCTGCGGCATTGGCCGACGCGCTGAACACCATCGACCCGGCGCTCGGCCTGTCCGGGCTATGAACCGAACCGATTCCGCACATCAGGAGCACAGCAGAGCCTCATGAAAACCCCCGACGCCAACAATGCCCCTGCTTCGATTCAGCGCCGCCGCGTATTGATGGGCCTCGGCGCTGCCGGGGCCGCCCTGGCTGGCAGCAGCCTGAGCGGCAACGTACTGGCCGCAGCGCCCGCGCAAGTCACCGAAGCGCCGAACAGCGACAAGACCGAAGACCGCAATGCGTTCCACGGCCTGCACCAGACCGGCATCGTCAACCCGCGCCCGGCTGCGGGCATGTTCGTCGCGTTCGATGTGCTGGCCGCCGACCGTGATGACCTTGAGCGCCTGTTCCGTACCCTGAACGAGCGCATCGCGTTCCTGATGACCGGCGGGCCGGTGCCGGATGTCGATCCGAAACTGCCGCCGCTGGACTCCGGCATTCTCGGACCGGTCGTCACGCCCGACAACCTGACCATCACCGTGTCGGTGGGCGAATCGCTGTTCGATGAGCGTTTTGGCCTGACAGACGTCAAACCCAAGCGCCTGAGCCGCATGGTCGGCTTCCCCAACGATGCGCTGGAGCCTGCCAATTGCCACGGCGACCTGAGCATCCAGTTCTGCGCCAACACCGCCGACAGCAACATCCACGCCCTGCGCGACATCGTCAAGAACCTGCCCGACCTGTTGCTGGTGCGCTGGAAACAGGAAGGCACCGTGCCGCCTCAAGCGCCGAAGAAACCCGGTCAACCTCCCGAAAGCGCCCGCAACTTTCTGGGCTTCCGGGACGGCTCGGCCAACCCGGACTCCAACAATCAGAAGACCATGAACGAGCTGGTATGGGTGCAACCGGGCAGCGACGAACCGGCCTGGGCCGCCAACGGCAGCTATCAGGCGGTGCGCATCATTCGTAACTTCGTCGAGCGCTGGGACCGCACGCCCCTGCAGGAGCAGGAGTCGATCTTCGGACGCACCAAAAGCACCGGTGCGCCGATGGACGGCAAGGTCGAAACCGACGTACCCAACTATGCCGCCGACCCGGAAGGCAAGAAGACCCGTCTGGATTCGCACATACGCCTGGCCAACCCGCGCACCGCCGAAACCCAGCGCAACCTGATCCTGCGTCGCCCGTTCAACTATTCCAACGGCGTGAACAAGAATGGCCAGCTGGACATGGGCCTGCTGTTCATTTGCTATCAGGCGGACCTGGAAAAAGGCTTTATCACCGTGCAAAGCCGCCTCAACGGCGAGCCGCTGGAGGAATACCTCAAGCCGGTCGGTGGTGGCTATTTCTTCACCCTGCCGGGCGTGACCGACGACAAAGACTTCATCGGACGCTCATTGCTGGCGGCCGTCTCGAACACCCAAACCGCATGACTTTCAACCTCCTGACCCGGAAGAGCACCATGAAAAAGACGCCCCTGGCTTTGCTGTTGACCCTTGGCCTGCTCCAGACGCCGCTGGCCGCTTTCGCCGCCACAGCGCCGCTGGACCTGGTGGGCCCGGTTTCGGATTACAAGATCTACGTCACCGAGAACCTCGATGAACTGGTCAGCCACACACAGAAATTCACCGACGCGGTGAAGAAAGGCGACCTGGCGACGGCCAAGAAGCTGTATGCGCCGACCCGTGTGTTTTACGAATCCGTTGAGCCGATTGCCGAGCTGTTCAGTGACCTGGACGCGTCCATCGACTCACGCGTCGACGACCACGAAAAGGGCGTGACGGCTGAAGACTTCACCGGTTTTCACCGTCTGGAATACGCGCTGTTCTCGCAAAACACCACCCAGGATCAAGGCCCTATCGCCGACAAGCTGATGAGCGACGTCAAGGACCTGGAAAAGCGCGTGGCCGACCTGACCTTCCCGCCTGAAAAAGTCGTCGGCGGCGCAGCAGCCCTTCTGGAAGAAGTGGCGGCCACGAAGATCTCCGGTGAAGAAGACCGTTACAGCCACACCGATCTGTATGACTTCCAGGGCAACATCGACGGCGCGAAGAAAATCGTCGACCTGTTCCGCCCGCAGATCGAGCAGCAGGACAAGGCATTCGCGGGCAAGGTCGACAAAAACTTCGCCACCGTGGAGAAGATCCTGGCCAAGTACAAGACCAAGGACGGAGGCTTTGAAACCTACGACAAGGTGAAGGAAAACGACCGCAAAGCCCTGATCGGCCCGGTCAACACCCTGGCCGAAGACCTTTCGACCCTGCGCGGAAAACTGGGGCTGAACTGACATTCAGCCGCGGACGGGGAGCGTCCTGAGAGGCGTTACCACGCTGGAGCGTGGGCATGCCGCCCGTGACGCTCCGCGTCCGCTCTCGAAGGTGACGCAACACCTGCTCACACCGCAATCACCCTCAAATCCCGCTGAACCAGTTATACCCCTGATCTTCCCAATACCCGCCCGGGTTCTCGTTGCTGACGAAGATCTCGACGATGTGCTTGGGGTTCTTGAAGCCCAGCTTGGTCGGCACGCGAACGCGCAGCGGGTAGCCGTAGTCGGGTGACAGCGCCACGTCGCCAAAGTCCAGCGCCAGCAAGGTCTGCGGATGCAGCGCCGTGGGCATGTCCAGGCTCGAATAGTAGCGGTCGGCACATTTGAAGCCGACAAACCGCGCCGTGGTGTCTGCGCCGATGTACTCCAGGAAAGTCTTCAGCGGCACGCCGCCCCACTGCCCTATCGCGCTCCAGCCTTCAATACAGATCAACCGGGTGATGTCGGTGCGCTGCGGCAGTTTGCGCAGGGCTTCGATGGTCCACGGCTGCTTGTCGCGCACCAGCCCGGACACCGCCAATCGGTAATCGGCCAGGTCGAGCTCCGGCACGTTGTACTCGGGATAGAACGCATTGAACGGGAACGGGTTGGTCAACTGCGCTTTGCTGTAGGTCGGGGCCAGTTTCTGACCGTTGAACAGCCAGGCCTGTACCCGATCGTTCCAACGCGACATGGCCCACAGCGCTTTGTCGACCTGATCGCCATCCTGCAGGTTGCAACCGGTCAGCATCGACATCGCGCCCACGGTCAAACCGGCCCGCAGAAAAGAACGGCGTTGAATGTCGATCAATTGCGTCTGTTGCGCAGGCTCCAGCCGAATGCGCTGGGTCATGCGTTTACGTGGCTCGCTCATGGCTTGGCAGCTCCCTCTTCGTTCGGCTGTCGGCCGCCGGTGATCATCGGTAACAGGGTTCGTGGCACCAGCAGCACCAGCGCCAGATGCACGACGACGAAGGCACCGATGGCGCTCATGGCCCCAAAATGTACCCAGCGGGCAAAATCGTAGCCGCCCAGCAGATTAGCCAGTTCCTGAAACTGCACCGGCTTCCAGAGCGCCAGGCCCGACACGACAATCAGGACACCCATTGCCAGCACCAGCCAGTACATCAGGCGCTGCACAGCGTTGTACTGGCCTTTGATATGGGCCAGTTTGAAGCGCAACGCGTCGACCACATCACGCTTCACTTCGCTGGGACGCACCGGCAACAGGTCACGCTTGAAATGTCGACTGAACAGACCGTAAAGCACATAGATCAAGCCATTGATGACAAGCAGCCACATCACCGCGAAATGCCAGGCAATGGAGCCGCCCAGCCAGCCGCCGAGGGTCAGGGATTTTGGAAAGGTAAACGGCATCAAGGGCGCGGCGTTGTAAATGGCCCAGCCGCTCATGAACATACAGACCATGCCTACGGCATTGACCCAGTGCGTGAGGCGCACCGGCCAAGGATGGATCGGGCGGGTTTTCATTTTATTGTTCCTCGACATGAGGCGATGCAGAACGACAAGGCAGACAGGCGACCGAAGTCGCCTGCCGTTGCGCTCGTCAGGTGCGATTACATAGGAGGCGTGAAACCGTCCTTGCCGACCGCGACGCCACGTGCCGACTTGCCGTCATCGGCCGGGAACAGCACGACCTTGGCACCGGCTTTCAGCTCGCTGCGCTGGCCAGGCTCGACGTAGGCAATCGGTACGTCTTCCGGAACCACCAGTTGCTTCTCGCCGCCTTTGTACTGAACGGTCAGTGTGCGACCGTTGGCTTTGGACAGCTTGCCCACCGTGCCATTGGTCATGGTGCCGGTAGTGCCGTCAGCGTTTTCCCAGCCGTAGTGACCTTCACCGCTGCCCTTCAGGCTGGCTTCGAAAACGGTGACTTCCAGCGCTTTCAACGTGCCGTCCGCCTGCGGAATGGCCGCCGAGCCGACAAAGCTGTCCGCCTTGATGGTTTCCAGATCAGCCTTGGACACCAGGCGGATGCCGGTCTTGTCGGTCAACTGGATGCTCTGGTGCTGACCGGCGCGGGTGGTGAAATTCAGCGTATCGGCCTGAAGGCTGTCGACGGTGCCGCGCATCGGCTTGACCACCGGCATGTCGGCAGCCTGGGTCATGACAGCGGCGCTGAGCAGCAACAGGCCGAACGTAGTGGACAGTGCAGTCTTCATCGGTAATTCCTTGGCAGAGGGGGTCTGGACGCATCTTTACACCGCTACCGGCACCGCAGAATGACCGGGCAATGACATTTTTGTCATTCGCCGGACACCTTCCCGGCAACTGGTTAGACTTCGGCATCGGCGCGTTGAGGGCGCCTGCAGAGCGTAGCGGACATTACGATGCATATCCTTCTGATCGAAGACGACACCAAGACCGGGGAGTACCTGAAGAAGGGCCTGGGCGAATCCGGCTATAAGGTCGACTGGACCCAGCACGGTGCCGACGGCCTGCATCTGGCGCTGGAAAACCGCTACGACCTTATCGTGCTCGACGTGATGCTGCCCGGTATCGACGGCTGGCAGATCATCGAAGTCCTGCGCGCCCGGCAGGACGTACCGGTACTGTTTCTGACCGCCCGCGATCAATTGCAGGACCGCATTCGCGGGCTGGAACTGGGGGCCGACGATTACCTGGTCAAACCCTTCTCGTTCACCGAACTGCTGCTGCGCATCCGCACCATCCTGCGCCGTGGCGTGGTGCGCGAAGCCGATCACTTTCATCTGGCTGACCTTGAACTGGACCTGCTGCGGCGCCGGGTCACCCGTCAGCAACAGGTCATCGTGCTGACCAACAAGGAGTTCGCCCTGCTGCACCTGTTCCTGCGTCGCGAAGGCGATGTGCTGTCGCGCACCCAGATCGCTTCGGAGGTCTGGGACATGAATTTCGACAGCGACACCAATGTGGTGGATGTTGCGATCAAGCGTCTGCGCAGCAAGATTGACCTGCCCTACCCGGTCAAACTCATCCACACCGTGCGCGGCATCGGTTACGTGTGCGAGGTGCGAGCATGCAGCGCAGACGCCAACCTTCCCTGACCCTGCGTTCGACGCTGGCGTTCGCACTGGTGGCGATGCTCACCGTCGGCGGTGCCGGTCTGTACCTGTATCAGTCGATCGAGCAGACCGTCCTGCAGCGCTCCGACCATGCTGTGCTGGCGCGGCTGGATCACTTTCGCAAGCTGCTGCGCTACGACCTGACGATGGACAACCTCAAGAGCAGCCCGCAGCTGTTCGAGAACATGCTCGACAGCGAGGAGGACATTTTCATCATTGGCGAGCCGGGCAAGCCGCCGGTGATCTCGGTCAACCCGCAGCGAGCGCCCTTGCCGGAGCTGCCGACCGCGGCCCAGGATCAACCGTTGCGTGCCGAAGACCTGCGCAGCGGCATGAGCCTGCAAGGCGTGCCCTTGCGCGCGGCCGCTGCGCAAGTCATGTCCAACGGCGTCGAAGTGCGTTTGCAGGCCGCGCACCTGATGGTCAAAGAAATGGCCATGCTTGCGACGTTCCGCGAGCGTATCTATGCAGCGGTGGCGCTGGCCTTTCTGATCACCGCCCTGCTCGGCTACGTGCTGCTGCGGCGCGGTCTGCGACCACTGCGCAGAATGGCCGCACATGCCGCCGCCATTACGCCCGCCAGCCTGCACAGCCGCCTGGACAGCCAGGACACGCCGGTCGAACTGCAACAACTGAGCGATGCGTTCAATGCCATGCTCGACCGGCTGGACGACGGCTACCGTCGCCTGACCCAGTTTTCCGCCGATCTGGCGCACGAAATCCGCACACCCGTCGGCTCGCTGATGGGCCATTGCCAGGTCGCGCTGCGCCAGAACCGCAGCGCGGACGAGTATCAGGCGTTACTGGCCTCCAATCTGGAAGAGCTGGAGCGAATTTCACGGCTGGTGGAAAGCATTCTGTTTCTGGCCCGCGCCGACGAAGCCCAGTCTGCGCTGGAGCGCAAAGCGCTGGACCTGAATGACGAGCTGCACCGAGTGGCCGGCTATTTCGAAGGGCTGGCCGAAGAACGCAACATGACCCTGACCCCGAGCGGCCAAGGCACCGTGCAGGCCGACCCGATTCTGCTGCGTCGCGCGTTGAGCAACCTGGTGGCGAATGCCATCCGTTACGCCGATGAGAACAGCGAGATCCTGATGCGCGTCGTTGCACTCGACGAGTACTGGAAAATCGACGTGGAAAACCGGGGGCCGGTGTTGCCGCAAGCCACTCTGGCGCGCCTGTTCGACCGTTTCTATCGCGGCGATGCCTCACGTCATCAGCGTTCGGACTCCAATGGCCTGGGGCTGGCCATTGTCGCGGCAATCATGCACCTGCACGGCGGTCGGGTCGACGTGGCACAGCCCGCCGCCGGGCGCATCTGTTTCAGCCTGATCTTCCCGGCATCGTGACCGGCAAGACGGGCTGAAACATTATTTCTTCTCGTGAGCGATCGCCAGCTTGTAGAACGTCGCCGACCCCCCCTCGTTGGTGTAACCGGTGTTGTCCTGGGTATAGACCCCGGCCTTGAAGTAAAACAGTTTGGAGCTCCAGGCAGAGTCGAGTTTGGCGACCCAGACCGCATCGAACGCGTTGACCGTCAGCTCCCCTGAAGGCGACAGGTTGATTGCGTAGTTGAACCGCTGATTGAGCGGCACGCCCTGGGCAATGGTGATGACCTCGATTTCTGCATCCGGGGTGCGGCGAAATTTGGCGACGATGTTGCCGGTCTGCAATTTCTCTTTGTACTGATACTCCACTTTCAGCAACGGCTCGGTGCTCTGGTAGCAGTGAATCTGACCGATCACGATCTTGCCGCTGGACGGCACCTGGTCCACTTCCAGCGTGGCCCGCAGAAAATTGTCGGCACTGGAATAGTTCCAGTTGTACGCCCTGCCGTCGGGCGTCGTTTCGCGCAATTCGGAACGAGGGTATTTGGCGTTCTCGGTCGTGGAACCGGTTACGGGCGCCCAGAAAAACAGCGTGTCGCCGGAGCGAAAATAACCGTCCTGATAACCCTTCATCAATTTAGGGGTTTCGATGATGGTCGCGGGAGTCCCGACAGGGACGGACAGGTTCCAAGTGGCAAGATCGATCATGGCGTCACTCGCAAGGTGCGCGTCGCGCAACAGCAGAAGGTCTCTAGAACAGGCACCGTGGCCCGTTCGGTTCATCCAGACTATCGGCTGAATCGGGTATTTTTTAAACATAAACGACAACGCATTGGCGCCAACAAAATGTCACAACTGCATCAATGCCATTACTTTGATGCTACTTTTTAAAGTAAAGCCAATTGCCAGCTTTGTCCTGCAGGCGTCGTTCTGTGCGGACCTGTTGATTTCGACCTGGCGTCATTTTTTTGAAGAGAAAGCTCAAAAAATCCACTCATTGATCAAAAATAGCCGACGAACGGTAGCTAATATTTCCTCAAGAAAGGAACTTTTCGTCGTTTTGACTTACTACGCACGACCGTTTATCGCTGTATTACAACTGACATCCCACGATTTATTGCTTCGCCCACAGGGATGCGCCGCTTGGCGATTTCGGGTTGACTGACACAAGTTGTTACGGGATATTAGTTAGCAAGCTACTAATATCCTCACTAACAATATCGCTCCTAACTAAATTTCAGGTTGTTTTCCATGTCTGTCGATGCGCTTCACAGGGCGATCAGCAGCGGTCTGGTTGCGGCATCACGCCACTGGCGACGCGACTGCCAGACCACGCTGGTCACCTACGGTATTTCCGAAGCCTGCGCAGGGCCGTTGTTGGCCATTGCGCGGCTGGGAGACGGCGTGCATCAGGTAAAAGTGGCGCATGCGGCTGGCATGGAAAGCCCAACGCTGGTTCGCCTGCTGGACCAGTTGTGCAAGGCCGGGATCGTCTGCAGAACCGAAGACCCTAATGACCGTCGCGCCAAGGCCTTGAGCCTGACGGACAAAGGCCGCGAACTGGCAAGCGCCATCGAAACCGAACTGACACGTCTGCGTGCCGAAGTGCTGAAAGAGGTGGCCCCTGCCGACCTGGATGCCGCCTTGCGCGTGTTCCAGGCCTTTTCCGACACCAGCCGCGCTGACCAAGGGGCGCAGCCATGAGCGGTTTCTTCTCCAGCGTGCCGCCTGCACGCGACTGGTTCTATGGCGTGCGAACCTTTGGCGCCTCGATGCTGGCGCTGTACATCGCGCTGCTGATGGAAATGCCGCGCCCCTATTGGGCGATGGCCACCGTGTACATTGTGTCGAGTCCGTTTGTGGGCCCGACCAGTTCCAAGGCGCTGTACCGCGCAGCCGGTACGCTGGCGGGTGCGGCAGCGTCGGTGCTGCTGGTGCCGATGTTCGTGCAGACCCCTTTCCTGCTGGCTGTTGTGGTCGGTTTGTGGACCGGCACACTGCTGTTTCTGTCCCTGCATTTACGGACCGCCAACAGCTACGCCTTGATGCTCGCGGGTTACACCATGCCGCTGATCTCGCTGCCCGTGGTGGACAACCCGCAAGCAGTGTTCGAGATAGCAGTGTCGCGTACCGAGGAGATTTTTCTGGGGATCATTTGTGCCGCTGTCGTGGGCGCAATGTTCTGGCCAAGGCGCCTGGCCCCGGTGTTTCAGGCGACCACGGAAAAATGGTTTGGGGATGCCTCAAGCTACAGCGAACACTTTCTCAGCCGCACCTGCCAGCCCGAAGAAATCGGCACGCTGCGCAACTCGATGGTCGGCAGCTTCAACTCGCTGGAAATGATGATTGGCCAGTTGAGCCACGAAGGCGCACGCAAGCAGACCGTGCGCAATGCCCACGAACTGCGCGGCCGCATGATTCACCTGCTGCCGGTCATTGATGCACTCGACGATGCACTCTGGGCGCTGGAGCGGCGCACGCCGGAACTGCTCGCCAGCCTGTCGCTCCTGCTCCTGCAAACTCGCGACTGGCTGGCGAACACAGCCGACGGCCCGCAATTGGAACAATGGCAACAGCTGCATCGCACACTGGATCAGTTGCAACCGGATTCGGCACAACTGGACGACCGTGATCACCTGTTGCTGTCCAACGTGCTGTTCAGGCTGGGCGAATGGGTCGACCTGTGGCAAGACTGCCGCACGCTGCAATACGCGATCAAGACTGACGATCAATCGCAGTGGCGCGCCGTTTATCGTCACTGGCGTCTGGGTCGACTAACGCCGTTTCTTGACCGGGGCCTTATGCTCTATTCGGTGGCCTCGACCGTGTTGGCCATCATCGTCGCCTCGGTGCTGTGGATTCTGCTGGGCTGGAAAGATGGCGCAAGTGCCGTGGCGCTGGCGGCGGTGTCCTGCAGCTTCTTTGCCGCGATGGACGACCCTGCGCCGCAGATCTATCGGTTCTTTTTCTGGACCATGCTGTCGGTGGTGTTCGCCAGCCTGTACCTGTTCGTGGTGCTGCCCAACCTGCACGATTTCCCGATGCTGGTGCTGGCCTTCTCGGTGCCCTTCATCTGCGTCGGAACCCTGACCGTACAGCCGCGTTTCTTTCTCGGCACGCTGCTGACCATCGTCAACACCTCGTCGTTCATCAGCATCCAGAGCGCGTACGACGCGGACTTTCTAAACTTCCTCAACTCCAATCTGGCAGGCCCCGCCGGTTTATTATTTGCCTTCATCTGGACCCTGGTGTTCCGTCCGTTCGGTGTCGATCTGGCGGTCAAGCGCCTGACCCGCTTCAGTTGGCGCGACATCGCCAGCCTGAGCGAAGACTCGACCCTGGCCGAACACCGGCGCATGGGCGTGCAGATGCTGGATCGACTGATGCAGCAATTGCCGCGCCTGACCCTCACTTCCCAAGACACGGGTATTGCGCTGCGGGAGTTGCGGGTCGCGCTGAACATGCTGGACCTGCTCGCCTACACCCGTCGTGCGACCCCACAGGCTCAGGTGCTGCTGCGCCAGGTGATCAACGAAGTCAGCGGCTATTTCCGGCACTGCACCAAGGCCGGTGAGCGCCTGCCTGCGCCACGGGGCCTGTTGATACTCATGGATCGCGCGCGCCGTTCGCTGACCGACCAGGACATGGGCGGCAACCCGGCCCGCGTCCACCTGCTGCACGCGCTCAGCGGCCTGCGTCTGGCCCTGCTGCCTGGGGTGGAAATCGTCACCGTGGCCGACGAGTTGACCGAACAACTGCCGCATAACATCGATGGAGCGCCTTTATGATCGGCGATCTGGACATCAGCGGGATTTTCATCCCCACCTTTCTGGCCATGATGGGCGTCGCCTATCTGCTGTTTCTCGGCGTGCACGCTGTGCTGTCGCGCGCCCACTTCTACCGTCTGGTCTGGCACCGGGCTTTGTTCAACGTAGGTCTATACGCTTTGTTGCTCGGCGCCGTGGATACTCTCAGTCGATACCTGATGACATGAAAAAACCGATACTGACTCTGGGCCGTGTGGTCCTGACCCTGCTGGTGGTGACTCTGGCTGCCGTCGTTGTCTGGCGCATGGTGATGTACTACATGTACGCCCCCTGGACCCGCGACGGCCACATCCGCGCCGATATCGTGCAGATTGCCCCGGACGTGTCCGGACTGATCCAGAAGGTCGAAGTCACCGACAACCAACCGGTGCACAAAGGCCAGGTGCTATTCACCATCGACCAGGACCGCTTCCGCCTCGCCTTGCGCCAAGCCCAGGCCACGGTTGCCGAACGTCAGGAAACCTGGGAGCAGGCGCGCCGCGAGAACAAGCGTAACCGTGGCTTGGGTAACCTGGTGGCACGCGAGCAACTGGAAGAAAGCCAGTCACGCGAAGCCCGCGCATTGTCAGCCTTGGGCGAAGCGCGCGTGGCCGTGGATGCCGCACAATTGAACCTGAACCGCTCGGTGATCAAGAGCCCGGTCGATGGCTACCTCAACGACCGAGCGCCTCGCGAACACGAGTTCGTCAGCGCCGGACGCCCTGTGCTGTCGGTGGTGGATGCGGCGTCGTTCCACATCGACGGTTATTTCGAAGAAACCAAACTCGACGGCATTCATGTCGGTCAGGGTGTGGACATACGGGTCATAGGCGATAACGCACGGCTGACCGGTCATGTGGTCAGCATCGTGGCCGGGATCGAAGACCGCGACCGGACCAGCGGCTCCAATATGCTGCCCAACGTCAACCCGGCGTTCAGCTGGGTGCGACTGGCCCAGCGTATTCCAGTGCGGATTGCGTTCGATGACGTGCCCAAGGATTTCCGCATGATCGCTGGACGTACCGCGACCGTGTCGATCATCGAAGACACCCCGGAGGCCACACGATGAAACGGGCTCCTCGCCTGATGATGCTGGGTATCGGCGCGCTGTTGTCGGCTTGCCAGATGGTCGGACCGGACTATGAGCTGCCCAGGGATGGCGCGATTAATCGTCCGGATCTGCAAGGTGAACTGGCTGGCCAGTCGGTGAATACCGTTTCGGCTCCGGTGCCCGCTCATTGGTGGCGTCTGTACCAAGACCCGAAACTGGATGAACTGGTGCGCCAGGCGATGGCGTCCAATACCGACCTGCGCATTGCCGCCGCCAACCTGCAACGCTCGCGTTATCAGGGTGCCGAAGCCGAGGCCGCAGGCGGCTTCACCAACAGCGCGAAAATCGGTGCGCAGCGCTTGCAGGAGTCGGGCGAAGCGTTTTTGCTGCCCGAGAAAGTGCCCGTGACCAACGTGGGCGATGTCGGCCTCACCACGTCCTATCAGTTTGATCTGTTCGGCACCTTGCAGCGCGGCATCGAAGCGGCTCAAGCCAATGTCGACGCCAGTCAGGCGGCAGTCGATACCGCCCGCATCACCGTCGTCGCCGACGTGGTGCGCGCCTACACGCAGGTGTGCGCCGCCAATGAAGAGCATGACATCGCCCGCGAATCCCTGGACCTGCAACAACAAAGCGTGAAATTGAACCAGCGCCTGCGTGATGCCGGGCGTGGCGACGAAACGCAGGTCACCCGCTCGCAGACACAATTTAAGTCGTTGCGCGCCGAGCTGCCGCGTTACGAAGCCCAGCGTCAGGCGGCGCTGTTCCGCCTATCCATGCTGCTGGCCCGGCCTGTCGAACAGTTGCCCGCGGGCGTCAGCACCTGCAATGAGCTGCCGCACATCGCGCAGATCATGCCGGTGGGCGATGGCGCGGCACTGCTCAAGCGCCGCCCGGATATTCGTCAGGCGGAGCGTCATCTGGCGATGTCCACCGCGCAGATCGGCGTCGCGACCGGCGAGCTGTACCCCGACATCAGCATCGGCGCAACCATTGGCACCATTGGCAGCATCGAGAACCTGGGCAAACCGGCAGCCAACCGCTGGGGCTTCGGGCCGCTATTGAACTGGACCATCCCCTCCAACGGCTCCCGTGCGCGCATTCATCAGGCCGAAGCCTCGGCACAAGCCTCACTGGCTCGCTTCGACGGCGTGGTGCTCAACGCCATCCGCGAAACCCAGACCGGGCTCGCCCAGTACACCGCCCTGCTCGACCGCCGCGATGCCTTGAAAGACGCCGAGCAATCGGCAAAAGAAGCCGCCGACCAGACCCACCGCTTCTACCAGGCCGGCCGCGCCTCATTCCTCGCCGACCTGCAAGCCACCCGCACCTACACCGAGGTCCGCGCGCAATTGGCCGAGGCCAACACGCAAGTTGCAATGGGCCAGATCAACCTGTTCCTGGCATTGGGTGGGGGTTGGGAGAAGGAGGACGTTGCGGGCAAATAACCGGCTCTGTTCCAGCTTGAGCCTGTGACACAGAACGTCACCGACGCCCGTAAAAAGCGGATAAAACAAGGGCGGCGGTTTAACGCATCCCTGTGGGAGTGAGCTTGCTCACGAAAGCGATGGTTCAGACACGCTATTTTCGGGGTCTGCAACTGCCTATTCGCGAGCGAGCTCGCTCCCACACGTCAGGTATCGCTGATCGTCCACGCTCCAGCGTGGTAAAGCCGCTCAGGACGCTCCGCGTCCGGCCGTGAGGTGACGCAAAGCGTCACGGGCTGCATGCCCACGCGGGGCATGGGCAAGCTGAGTTGACACCACCGCTTGCACTCCAGCCCTCATTACTCCTAGGCTCACCCGATCTTCAACTCGGAATGCACAATGGACACCTCTCTCAGCCGCCGCGAGCGGCTGCATATCGTTATTTTCGAGGCTGACACGCCTGCCGGGCGGCGCTTTGACAAGATCCTGCTGGTCCTCATCCTGCTCAGCCTGCTGGTCACGATCATTGACAGCATCGAGAGCATTCACCGCGATTACTCGCAGGTGTTTGCCTGGGTCGAATGGGGCTTCACGCTGGTGTTTGCCATCGAGTACATCCTGCGTCTGTATTGCTCGCCCCGACCGCTCAAGTACGCGTTCAGCTTTTACGGGCTGGTGGACTTGCTGGCCATCGTGCCGGGGGTGCTGGCGATCTACTACAGCGATGCCCAATACCTGCTGATCGTGCGGATCATCCGCATGATGCGGATTTTTCGGGTGCTCAAGCTTGGCACGTACCTGCGCCAGGCCAACTATCTGTTGTCTGCGTTGCGCGGCAGCAAGCAGAAGATCATCGTGTTTCTGGTCGCCGTGTCGACGCTGGTCACCGTATTCGGCACGCTGATGTACGTGATCGAAGGGCCGGAGCACGGCTTCACCAGCATTCCCAAAGGCATCTATTGGGCTATCGTCACCCTGACCACCGTGGGCTTCGGCGACATCGTGCCCAAGACGCCACTCGGGCAGATACTGTCGTCGCTGGTGATGATCACCGGTTACTCGATCATCGCCGTACCCACCGGTATATTCACCGCCGAGCTGGCCAACGCCCTGCGCGGCGAGCAGTTGAAGCATGATTGCCCGGTGTGCGCGAAGAAATTTCATGAGCACGGTGCCGCTTTCTGCTCACGCTGCGGCAATCAGCTTTTCCCAAGAGAAGCAAATAAAGCATAAGCACAGACGTTTTTGATATTTAGGCACAAGGATGCGCGGCTGCTAGTGTCGCGGCATTGAGCCATCAGACCACGACGATTCATCTTCCAAGGACTTTGCAGTGAACAGACTTTTCGCCGCTTCGCTACTGGCCGCAGGCCTGGCGCTCTCGACCGCCGCCCAGGCTGCGCCCACCTTGCTCAACGTCTCGTACGACGTGATGCGCGACTTCTACAAGGACTACAACAGCGCCTTCCAGAAGCACTGGAAAGCCGAGAAAAACGAAGACGTGACCGTACAGATGTCCTTCGGCGGGTCGAGCAAGCAGGCGCGTTCGGTCATCGACGGCTTGCCGGCCGATGTGATCACCATGAACATGGCCACCGACATCAATGCCTTGGCCGATAACGGTGAGTTGGTGCCGAAGGATTGGGTCAGCCGTCTGCCGAACAACAGCGCGCCCTTCACGTCCGCCACCGTGTTCATCGTACGCAAGGGCAACCCAAAAGCACTGAAAGACTGGCCGGACCTGATCAAGGACGGCGTGGAAGTCATCGTGCCCAACCCCAAGACCTCGGGTAACGGTCGCTACACCTACCTGTCGGCGTGGGGCTACACATTGAAGAACGGCGGCGATGAAGCGGCTGCGAAAGATTTTGTCGGCAAGCTGTTCAAGCATGTGCCGGTACTGGATACCGGTGGGCGTGGGGCGACCACCACCTTCATGACCAACCAGATCGGCGACGTGCTGGTGACCTTCGAGAACGAGGCGGAAATGATCGCCCGTGAATTCGGCCGTGATCAGTTCGAAGTGGTCTACCCGTCCGTGTCGGCAGAAGCCGAGCCGCCGGTGAGCGTGGTGGACAAGGTCGTGGACCGCAAGAAGTCCCGCCCTCTGGCTGAGGAATACCTGAAATACCTGTGGTCGCCCGAAGGTCAGGAAATCGCCGCCGCCAATTATTTGCGCCCGCGTGATCCGGCGATTCTGGCCAAGTACAAGGACCGATTCCCGAAAGTGGATTTCCTGTCAGTGGAGAAAACCTTCGGCGACTGGCGCACCGTGCAGAAGACCCACTTCATCGACGGCGGCGTGTTCGATCAAATTTACTCGGGCAAATAACCTGGGCCAGTCACCACCCCGCCCCCCGCAAAACGGCGACCCTCAAGGTCGCCGTTTTCATTTCTGGCAATCAGTTGCTGAACTGACGCCCCAGCCCTGCCGGCACGCCGCTGGCGTCGGTCGGCTGCCACGGGCCGTTCGGGTTGGTCGCCCAGCTCCAGCCGTTGTTCCACTGATAATAGGTGCGCTGGCGATAGAAGGTATTGGCTTGGTCATCCATTACGTAAACGCCCATGCGCGCATCCCAATGGCTGTTGCCGCCTGGCGGCGGCGCAAAACTGGCCGAGGTTTTCGGACCACTCGACGGTGCTTTGACGGGCGGTTTGCTTGGCGTCGGCGTGGGACGCGGAGCGCCGGGCACCTGACCGCCGGGCAAGGACTGAATCGGTTCCTGACTGGTCGGTGCCGGTGGCTGAACCGCACAGGCGCTCAAGCCCAGGGCCAGACCCAACAAGGTGATACGTGCAGTGCGGTACATAAGCGGGCTCTCTTCTTGTCTGACTGTCTATTTATCAGGGCTGTCGATGATCAACGCCTGCTGCGCCCCGTCGTCGCTGGCCAGTGGCTGGCTGCGGCCGACCCACTCACCGGTGGTCGGCTGCCCTGCGCGAGACACACGGGCTACCAATTGGACTTGCGGGAAGTTCGACAGTTTCAGCTGCGGCATCATTGCGTCTGCATCGCTCAGTTCGACCTCGGCTGGCAGTTCGGCGACAGTGATGCGCTTGACCGCCAGCGGCGCGGGCGGCCCATCGATGGCGCGAGCGAAGATGAACACGCTGTCACGCGGCTGTACCTTGCCCTTGAGGGCAGGAGAAAGATCGACCCGGACCTTGATGGATACCGGCTTGCCGGCGGCCTGCACAGCTTTTGCACCTGACGTCAGATGTTCCCTGGCGCGGGCAATACCGCTTTCCAGCGCCGAACGCGACGGGTCCTGGGCAGGCAGTACATCGAGCAAGCGGGTCCAGTAATCGACCGCCGCCTGATAGCGCTCGGTCTCGAAGGCGGCAATGCCCAGCAGTCCCAAACTGGTGACTTCCCTGGGATCAGCCTTGAGCGCCTCATCGGTCAGGGCCTGCACCTGTGGCGTGAAGTGCTTGTCGCTGGCGAAATATACCGCCTGCGCCCATTGTCCGAGCAACTCCGGGGGCCGTCCGGCCAGCGCAGCCGCACGCTGGAACATCAGCGCGGCGTCACCCGGCCGGTTTTGTGCCATGTAGCTGCGGGCCAGAAAATACAGGCTCTCGGACGAGTCCGGCTGCGCCTGTACGGTGCGCTCCAGGCGCTGGGTCATGTCGGCCAGCGAGGTGGGCGGCTGAGAGAGTTCGCGGCTCAGCTCGACCTTGTCGCTGGCCCCAAGCTGCACATAAACCCCCATGCCCAAGACCGGGACCACTATTGCCGCCAGCAACGGCCAGCGCTTGCCAAGCCTGGCGGTGCGGACGTTCTCGGTGCCTTCGGTATCCGCCAGCAACTCCCGTGCGGCCTCGTCACGCGCGTTGCGCAACTGCGCCGCCGACAGCATGCCCTCTTCCTGCTGACGGTGCAGCTCGGCGAGTCGCTCCTGATACAGCGCAACGTTCAGCGCGGTGCGGTCCTCTTCGCGCTGTGCGTGTTGTCCGCGCAGCACAGGTATCAGCAAAAAGCCCAGCGCCACCAGCAGCAACAGCCCGGTTGCCATCCAGAAATCGATCATTTTCGGTGTTCATCCAGCAAATGGGCGAGGCGTTGCCGCTCCTCATCGGACAGCGTATCGACGTGCCCGGCAGTCAGATCGCGGCGACGTCTTACGATCACGGTCATCACCGCCAGACCGCCGAGCAGCAGGCCTGCCGGACCGAACCACAGCAGCCAGGTTCGGCTGGTGAGGGCGGGCTTGTAGCGCACGAAATCGCCATAACGATCGACCATGAACTCAATGATCTGCTGATTGCTCCGGCCTTCGCCCAGCATGCGGTAGATTTCCTTGCGCAGGTCTGCGGCAATCGGCGCGTTGGAATCGGCGATGTCCTGATTCTGGCACTTGGGGCACCGCAGCTCGCGAGTCAGCTCGGCGTAGCGTGCGCGCTCGGCCTCGTCACGAAAGGTGTAAGCGTCGATGGCCGCCTGAGCGAGACCGCAAAACGCCAGCCCCACCATCAGCAGTACAGCGCTTAGCGACCGGTTCATGGTCCGGCCTCGTCGACCAGCCCTTGATACAGCGCGGCAAGCTGCTCGCGCCAGACGGTATCGTCGATCACGCCAACGTACTTGTGACGAATCACACCCTTGGCATCGATCAGGAAGGTTTCCGGCGCGCCGTACACCCCCAGGTTCAAGCCCAGCGAGCCTTCGTCGTCGCGAATATTGAGCCGATAGGGATCATGAAAGTCCTTGAGCCACTTGAGCGCATCGGCGTTGGCGTCCTTGTAGTTCACGCCATAGATCACCACGCCCTGCTGCGCCAGCCGGTTGAGTACCGGGTGTTCTACGCGACAGGCGATGCACCAGGTCGCCCAGACATTGACCAGCGCAGGCTTGCCCAGCAGATCGGCACGGGTCAATGTCCGCTCACCCTGCACTTCACGTAAGGAAAACTCGGGAAACGGCTTGTTGATCAAGGCCGACGGCAGCTCGGCCGGGTCCAGGTACAAACCGCGAAACAGAACCGCCGCCACGCCGAGAAAGCCCACCAGCGGCAACACCATGATCCAGCGCTTCATGCGGTGGCCTCCGACAAACCGAGTGCGTCACGCACCCGGCCTTTGATCTTGACGCGATAACGCCGGTCTATGGCTGCCAGCACGCCGCCCAGCCCGGTCAGCAGGCCACCCAGCCAGATCCAGCGCACGAACGGTTTCACATGCACACGCACCGCCCAGGCGCCCTCGCCTAAAGGCTCGCCCAGCGCGACATAGAGGTCACGACTGAAACCGGCATCAATGCCCGCCTCGGTCATCATCGACTGCTGGACGGTGTACAGGCGTTTCTCCGGATGCAACGCCGTGACCGTTTCGCCATCACGCAAAACCCGGATCGTGCCGCGATCGGAGGTGAAATTCGGTCCTTCATAATGCTTTGCGCCTTCGAACACAAATACGTAGCCACCCAGCTCGACGGACTGGCCAGGCGCCAGACGCAGGTCGCGTTCGGCGCTATTCTGGCTCGACAGCACCACACCCAGCGCGCACACGGCAATCCCGAGGTGCGCCAGTTGCATGCCCCAGTAACTGCGATGCAGGCCTCGCGCGCCGTTGATCAAGCCTTTGTGACGGGTCTTGTCGAGCAGGTCACGCATGCCAGCCAGCAGCACCCAGGCCGCCAGCATGAACGTCGCCAGCACAGCCCATTGGAAATCGCCCAGCACACAGCCAGCGATCACGGCCAGCCCTGCGCTGGCGACCAGTACCGGGGCCAGCATGCTCAGCAGCCATTTGAGTGGAGTGTCTTTCCAGCGCACCAGCACGCCCACCGCCATCACCACCATCAAAAGCCCCATCAGCGGCACGAACAAGGCGTTGAAGTACGGCGGACCGACGGACATTTTTGCGCCGCTCATGGCGTCGATCACCAATGGGTACAGCGTACCGAGCAGGATCATCGACGCCGCTACCACCAGCACCAGGTTATTACCCAGCAGCAACGTCTCCCGCGACCACAGGCCAAAGCCGACCTGACTTCTCACCACTGGGGCACGAATCGCAAAAAGGGTCAGCGAGCCGCCCACCACCATCAACAGGAAGATCAGGATGAACACGCCGCGGGCGGGGTCGGAGGCAAACGCGTGTACCGAGGTCAACACCCCCGAGCGCACCAGAAAGGTCCCCAGCAGGCTCAGGGAAAACGCAGCGATGGCCAGCAGTACGGTCCAGCTCTTGAACACGCCGCGCTTTTCCGTGACGGCCAATGAATGAATCAGTGCCGTGCCCACCAGCCAGGGCATGAACGAGGCGTTTTCCACCGGGTCCCAGAACCACCAGCCACCCCAGCCCAACTCGTAGTAGGCCCACCAGGAACCCAAGGTGATCCCGACACCGAGAAAAGCCCAGGCCACCAACGTCCAGGGACGCGACCAACGGGCCCAGGCGGCATCCAGTCGTCCGCCTAGCAACGCCGCGATGGCAAAGGCGAACGCCACGGAAAAACCGACGTAGCCCATATAGAGCATCGGCGGGTGCACGATCAGGCCGATGTCCTGCAACAATGGGTTGAGATCGCGTCCGTTGGCTGGCATTTGCGGCAGGATTCGCGCAAACGGATTGGAGGTCAGAATCAGAAATGACAGAAAACCCAGGCTGATCATGCCCATCACGGCCAGCACGCGCGCCAACATTACTTGCGGCAGATGACGCGAGAACACCGAAACCGCAAAGGTCCAGCCGCCAAGAATCAGAGCCCAGAGCAGCAGCGAACCTTCATGCGCGCCCCATACGGCGCTGAACTTGTAGAACCAGGGCAACGCCGTGTTGGAGTTTTGCGCGACGTAAGCGACCGAGAAATCGTCCACCATGAAGGCGTAGGTCAGGCAACCGAACGCAAAGATCAGGAAACTGAACTGGCCCCACGCCGCAGGGCGCGCCAACCCCATCCACAGCGGGTCGCCGCGCCACGCGCCAATCAGCGGAATGACGGCCTGCACGAGGGCAAAGCACAGCGCCAGAATCATGGCCAGATGGCCGAGTTCGGGAATCATGGATCAACCCTGTTTCGATGGAGTGGGAGGCGCAGCCGGTGCGGCCTGGCCGCTGTCGCGCAACGCCTTGGTCACTTCGGGGGGCATGTATTTCTCATCGTGCTTGGCCAGTACTTCATCGGCGACCACCACGCCTTGTGCGTTCAGTTTGCCCAGTGCGACGATGCCCTGCCCTTCGCGGAACAGGTCCGGCAGGATGCCGCGATAAGTGATCGTCACGGACTTGCTGAAGTCGGTCACCACAAAGCGCACGTCGAGCGAGTCGGCCGAGCGTTGCAACGAACCTTTTTCGACCATGCCGCCCGCCCGGATGCGGGTATCGATGGGCGCCTCGCCATTGGCGATCTGGCTTGGGGTGTAGAACAGGTTGATGTTTTCCTGCAATGCGCTGAGGGCCAGCGTCAGGGCCAGACCGACGCCCGCTACAACCGCCAGGATGATCAACAGGCGCTTTCTGCGCAGTGGATTCACGTGCGTTTCTCCCGACGCACACGACGCGCCTCTTGTTGCAGGTAGCGGCGACGCGCTGCTACCGGCAACGCCACGTTGATGAGCAGCACCAGCAGGCAGAGGCCATACGCGGACCAGACGAAGAGTCCGTGGCGGCCCATTGCCAAAAAGTCGCCGAATGATTCAAAACTCACGTTGTGCGCTCCGGCTGACCGAGGCAGCGCAGGATTTCAGCCTGCACCCACTGGGCACGTGATTCACGCTTCAACACCTCAAGGCGCATGCGCATCAACAGCACGGCACCGAAAAAGCAATAAAACCCCAGCGTGGTGAACAGCAACGGCAGCCACATTTCGGCGGGCATGGTCGGTTTTTCGGTCAGGCTGAACGTCGCGCCCTGATGCAGGGTGTTCCACCACTCGACCGAGTATTTGATGATCGGGATATTCACCACTCCCACGATTGCCAGCACCGCACACGCCTTGGCCGCGCTGTCACGGTGATTGATGGCATTACCCAGCGCGATCAGCCCGACATACAAAAACAGCAGAATCAGCATCGAGGTCAGGCGCGCATCCCAGACCCACCAGGCGCCCCAGGTTGGTTTGCCCCAAATCGCGCCGGTCGCCAGCGCCAGCGCGGTCATCCATGCGCCGATGGGAGCGGCTGATTGCAGGGCCACGTCCGCAAGTTTGATCTTCCACACCAGCCCGATTACGCCACAGATCGCCAGCAGCACGTAACAGGACTGGGCCAGCATCGCGGCAGGCACATGAATATAAATGATGCGAAAGCTGTTGCCCTGCTGGTAATCCGGTGGCGCGAACGCAAGGCCCCAGACCACACCCATGCCGATCAGTAATAGCGCCGCGACACTCAGCCACGGCAACAGGCGCGTGCTGAGGCCGTAGAAAACCTTCGGCGAGCCGAGCCGGTGCAGCCAGGCCCAACCGATGCTGCTCTTTTTGAGTGAATCGCTTTTCATCACGGTGTATCCAGGGTTTTACCGAGCGCCCGACAGGCAGGCCGCGGAACCTCAATTATTCGCCGACACTGATCTTCAGGCCAGCCGCTATCGCAAAGGGTGTCAGGGTAACCGCAAGTGCCGTCAGGCTGCCCAGCCACAGCAGATGGCCAGTCGCTGGCATGCCGTGCAGAGCGGCCTGCAACGCGCCACTGCCCAGAATCAACACCGGTATATACAACGGCAGGATCAACAGCGCGAGCAACAGACCACCGCGCTTGAGCCCGACCGTCAACGCAGCGCCGACCGCGCCCAGCAGGCTCAATACCGGCGTGCCCAACAGCAGCGACAGCATCAGCACCGGCAGGCAACCTGCGGGCAAGCCCAGCATCAAGGCCAGCACCGGTGCGACCAGCACCAGCGCCAGTCCCGAGAAGACCCAGTGTGCCAGCACCTTGATCAAAACCAGAAGGGCCAGGGGGTGCGGCGAAAGGACCCACTGCTCCAGCGATCCGTCTTCGAAATCACTGCGAAACAGCCCGTCCAGCGAGAGCAGGACGGCCAACAGCGCCGCCACCCAGACCAGACCAGGCGACAAGGTTTGCAACAATTGCGCTTCCGGCCCGACCGCCAACGGAAACATCGCAATCACGATGGCGAAGAAAATCAGCGGATTGGCCAGCTCTGCAGGACGGCGAACCAGCAATCGCGCCTCGCGCTGCAACAAAAGGACGAACACGTTGCTCATACCGGCCTGCTTCCCAGATCCAGTTGTCGATAACCGGCAGGTTTGAGGACCAAGTCATGATGAGTGGTCAGGACAACCACGCCGCCGCCCGCGCAATGTTCAGCCAGACGCCCTTCCAGTTGGGCGATGCCTTGCGGGTCGAGGGCGGTGAACGGCTCATCGAGCATCCATATGGGCGGACTCGGCACATACAGTCGTGCCAGCGCAACGCGGCGTTGCTGGCCGGCGGACAGGGTATGGCAAGGTACGTCGTCGAAACCGGCCAGACCGACAGTGTCGAGCGCCCGGTCGAAGTCGGCAGGCTCGCCGGATCCATGCAGCGCATACAGCCAGGAGAGATTTTCCAGCGGCGTCAGCCACTGCTTCAGTCCCGACGCATGGCCAATCCACAGTAAGTACCCGGCCAGCTCGGCGCCCTGCCGACTCACCGACCGCCCGCTGAGCAATACCTGCCCCGAAGTGGGTTGCATCAGCCCGCACAGCAATCGCAACAGGCTGGTCTTGCCACTGCCATTGGGGCCGCTGACCTGCAGCATCTCGCTGGCATGCAGCGCAAGATCGAGGTCTTCGAACAGCAGGCGTCCATCACGCTCGCATGTGAGCGCAGTGGCCTGCAGAAGTGGGGTCGCAGCAGTCATCGAGCGCTTCCAGTGTCGCGGTGTCTCGAAATGCGCCGAAAACAGCACAAACGGAGGAAATGGCAGTTCAAGTCGAGCATGAAACGGCCGTTAAATGAAGGGAACTTAATGACGGCCAGACCGCTTTGGGTCGGTATTATACATACGACTCCTGACACCCAAGGGGCAATTTCCTCAGGTCGACTATTCAATGACAGGCGATATCACCAGTGTTCCTGCAACAGCCCCGACGGCTGCGCAGCTACGCGCCACGATTACCCAGGCGCAGGTCCTGACACTGCTCCAGGCCTCCGCTCAACTGATACCGGAAGGCCAGACCGCCGAAGCCGAAGTGCTGACCCTCAAGCAGGTTGATCAGAACTTTCAGTTGCTGCTCAAGCTGATACTCGCCAACGGTACTCAGGCCAATTTGCCGGTCAGCAGCACCGTGCCGTTCACCCCTGGCAGCCTGTTGCAGTTGACGCAGGCCTCGCCCAATGAACTGACCCTGACTCTGCAGCAGCTCAACAGCGCGCTGAAAAACTCGCTGACCACGATCGATACCCGGCAATTGCCCGTTGGCACACTGCTGCAAGGCAAGGTGTTGACCACCCAGATCATGGCCCAGGCCGTCGATCAGTTGACCAGCGCCCTTCCGAATTCGGCGGCGGCAACACCGGCGACCTACCGCTCGATCGTGATGCTGCTCAATACCGCCCTCGCAGGTTCCAGCCTGACCATCGACAGCCCTCAGCCGTTGAAAGTCGGCAGCTTGCTCAGCGCTCAGGTGCAGGGCAATCAGGCACTTAATTTCGTCGCCCTGCCCGGTCGGTTCGACCAGTTGGCGGTGGCGCAGCAACTCGCGACCCAGCAGAGCCGCCAAGGCTCGCTGGAAAACCTGATCAATGTGCTGCAGACCTTGCCGCGCAACAGCCCGGCGATCAGCGCGCCGTTGCAGGCGAGCATCAATCAATTGCTGGCCGACATTCCGGATGTCGAACAGATGACATCACCCAGAACCGTCGCCCAGGCCCTGAACGCCAGCGGCGTGTTTCTGGAAGCCAGATTGCAGGCCGGCCTGAATCCGATGCAGGTGCCGGACATGAAGGCCAACCTGATGCGCCTGATTGCCCAGGTTCTGCCGGGGTTGCCTGACAACGCGTCCTACAATGCTGCGGCGGCGGCCAACACCTTGGCACGGGTCATGCCCAACGCCATTCGCAACGCGCTGGGCACCCTGGGGCTGGTGGCGGCACGCACCCAGCCCAGTGTGTTTCCGTTGCCATCGCGTTCGGTCGGCGGCGAGAAGGAAGGCGATCTGGAAATCCTTCTCAAACTGGCCGCCGCTGCCGTTTCACGCGTGCAGAGCCATCAACTGGGTGGTCTGGACCAGACACGCACCAACGCTGACGGTACGCAGGTCACCACCTGGCAGATGGAAGTGCCGATGCGCAACGCTCACGACCTCGTGCCGTTGCAGGTGAAGGTGCAGCGCGAAGACAAACCGGACGAGGACACGGCCAACGAAAAAGGCGACGGCGACGTTCAGGAAACCCGGGAAAAGCTCTGGAAGGTGGACCTGGCCTTCGACCTCGATCCACTGGGGCCAATGCAGGTGCATGCCCAACTGTTGCGCGGTACGTTGTCGAGCCAGTTATGGGCAGAGCGACCCGACAGCGCCGCGCTGATCGGGCAGGAGCTGGGGCATTTGCGCGAGCGGTTGATTGCCTGTGGCCTGTCCGTCGGTGAACTGGCCTGCAACCACGGCGCACCGCCCCAAGGGCCGCGAACGGCGGTCGAACAACGCTGGATTGACGAGAACGCCTGATGACACAAACCCTTGATACACCTCGCCAGGCCATCGCGCTCACCTACGACGGACAAAGCGCCCCGACACTGAGCGCCAAGGGCGACGATCAACTGGCCGAAGCCATTCTGGACATTGCACGCGAATACGAAGTGCCGATCTACGAAAACGCCGAGCTGGTCAAACTGCTGGCGCGCATGGAACTGGGTGACAGCATTCCCGAACCGCTGTACCGCACCATCGCCGAAATCATTGCCTTTGCCTGGCATTTGAAGGGCAAGTTCCCCGCAGGCCAGGACCCGGACGCCCCCCCCGTGGAGCGGGATATTACGCCGCTTCGCTAAGGCCAAACGCCTGCAACGACGAAGCGTTGCTACATCGCGATCGGTTTGCGCCCGGCAAAGGAATGCGCCAGCGTGCCGCCGTCCACCAGATCCAGTTCGCCGCCCAGCGGTACGCCGTGGGCGATGCGTGAGGCGATCAGGCCCTTCTGGTTGAGCAACTGAGCGATGTAGTGAGCAGTCGCCTCGCCTTCCACCGTCGGATTGGTGGCCAGGATGACTTCGGTGAAGGTGCACTGCTCGGCGATACGCTCCATCAACTGCGGGATGCCAATGGCGTCAGGGCCAAGGCCGTCGAGTGGCGACAAATGGCCCTTGAGCACGAAGTAACGACCGCGATAGCCAGTCTGCTCCACGGCATACACGTCCGTCGGCCCTTCGACCACGCACAGCAGCGTATCGTCGCGGCGCGTGTCGGCACATTGCGGGCAGAGTTCTTCCTCAGTCAGCGTGCGGCACAGACGGCAGTGACCGACCCCCTCCATCGCCTGACTCAGGGCCAGCGCCAGTCGCGAACCGCCGCTGCGATCACGCTCCAGCAGCTGCAACGCCATGCGCTGCGCGGTTTTCTGACCCACACCCGGCAGTACGCGGAAGGCATCGATCAACTGGCGAATCAGGGGGCTGAAGCTCATGAAGAAAAATCCGACAAAAACACAAGACGCGGTTTATACCCGCGCGTTGCTGCCAGCGTCAATTCGGGGATGAGGGGCTGCGACCAATAGTCGGGGTTTACGGCTCAAGCCGATTGCGATGTGCAACGTTGGTGAACTGTTTCCAACGTGCGTAGGAGCGAGCTCGCCCCCACCCTCTGAGTACGGCCTTGATAATGACGAACACCCTCACCCCTTCAACGCCCCCTCCAGAAATTCCATCAACGCCTGCACCCTTGCGCTGCGTTGTTTGCGCACCGGCACCAGCAGGTTGATTGGCGCGCTGGTCAATTGCCAGTCGGCAAGCACCCGCACCAATGCGCCGCGGGCGATGGCGTCGCTGACGTCCCACTCCGAGCGCAGGACGATACCCAGTCCCTGCTCGGCCCAGCGGCGGGCGACGGAGCCATCGTTGCTCAACAGCGCAGGCTCGATGCGCAAGGTCTTTTTCGTGGCACCCTTGTGCATGTGCAAGAGGGTCACGTCTTCGTCATTCTCCCGAATACAGATGCAGCGATGCCGGGCCAGTTCGTCAGGCGAGGCAGGCATCCCGTGCTGCTCCAGATAGTCCGGGCTGGCGCACAGCCAGCGGTTGTTGTGGGCCAGCGGGCGGGCGATCCACAGGCTGTCGTTGAGGCTGCCGATGTGAATCACCGCATCGCTGTCGTGCCGATCAGGCCAGGGTGTTTCACGCAGATCCAGGTGCAATCGCAACTGAGGGTGCAGCTTGGCAAAACGTGCAAGCAGCGGCGCAATGCGCTGGCGGCCATACCCGAAAGGCGCGGCCAACCTGAGCGTGCCGACCAGACGTTCGTCATGCTGTTTGAACGATTCAGGCAGCGCCTCCAACTGCTCAAGCAAGTACGCGCTTTCCCGGGCAAAACGTTCTCCGTCGGCGGTCAGGCTCAAGCGGCGGGCATCGCGATTGGCCAGGATGATGCCCAGTTGCGCTTCCAGCTTGCGCAACCGCATCGACAGCGCTGGGGGCGAAACGTTGAGGATTCTGGCTGCGGCACTCAGCGATTCGCAACGCGACAAGGTGACGGCCAGACGCAAATCTTCGATGGCAATCATTCAGTTCAGCTTAAGGATTGATGACACGCGATTGAACCACAGCTTCATGCTCGGTGAGTAGAGTGGACATGTCCCCAGCCACCCGAGCAACCCTCATGTCAGCGCCTTCGATACACCGCGTTCCGCCTGCCTTCGACACCCCTGTCGCCCTGATCGATGTGCCGCGCATGCAGCGCAATATTCAGCGCATGCAGCAACGCATGAACCACCTTGGGGTGCGTTTACGTCCGCACGTCAAGACCAGCAAATCCCTGCCAGTCATCCAGGCGCAGCTGGCCGCCGGTGCCAGCGGTGTCACGGTCTCGACCCTTAAAGAAGCCGAACACTGTTTCGCCGATGGCATCGACGATGTGTTCTATGCCGTCGCCATTGCCCCCGGCAAGCTGGGCCAGGCCCTGGCGCTGCGCCGCAAGGGATGCCGCCTGAGCATCCTGACGGACAGCGTCGTCGCGGCGCAGAGCATCGTTGCGTTCGGTCAGGCGCAGGACGAACGTTTCGAGGTGTGGATCGAGATCGACTGTGATGGTCATCGATCCGGCCTGGCGGCTGATGACGACATGCTGCTGGATGTCGCCCGCGTGCTGGTCGAGGGCGGCCAGCAACTGCGCGGCGTGATGACCCATGCCGGCTCCAGCTACGACCTCGATACGCCCAACGCACTGCAAGCGATGGCCGAACAGGAGCGCCATCTGTGCGTCTGGGCTGCGGAGCGCCTCCGTGACGCAGGACTGCCCTGCCCCGGTGTCAGCATCGGCTCGACGCCAACCGCCTTGTCGGCGCAAAACCTGGAAGGCGTAACCGAAGTCAGGGCCGGTGTGTATGTGTTCTTCGACCTGGTCATGCATAACATTGGTGTGTGCGCGGCCGATGAACTGGCTTTGAGCGTGCTGACCACCGTCATCGGCCATCAGCGGGACAAAGGCTGGATCATCGTCGATGCCGGCTGGATGGCCATGAGCCGAGATCGCGGCACCCAGCGCCAGCGGCAGGATTTCGGTTATGGCCAGGTCTGTACCGAAACGGGCGACTGGATCGAGGGTGCGCGCGTCACCGGTGCCAATCAGGAGCACGGCATCGTCACCCTTGCCGCCCAGGATAGCAGCGATATCACTGTGCACTTCCCGATCGGCAGCCGTCTGCGCATCCTGCCAAACCACGCCTGTGCCACGGGGGCGCAATTCCCCGACTACCACGCGCTGGATGGCGAAGGTGACGTAAACACGTGGGGTCGCTTACATGGCTGGTGATATCGAACTGATCAGCACGCCCCGCGCCGCAGCGCCGGGCGGGCATTATTCCCAGGCGGTGCTGCATCAGGGCGTGCTGCATGTTTCAGGACAACTGCCGGTGCGCGCCGACGGCAGCCACAGTGTCGACGAGCCGTTCGAGGTCCAGGCAGCCGTCGCGCTGGACAACCTGCTGGCGATTCTCAATGCCGCCGGGTGCAGCGCCGACGACCTGATCAAGGTCACGGTCTACGTGGTTGGTGTAACCCATTGGCCTGCGTTCGACCGTCTTTATGCCGGGTCTCTGGGCGAACACCGTCCGGCCCGTGCCGTGGTGCCGGTTCCAGAACTGCACCACGGCTATCTGATCGAAATCGAAGCGCTCGCACATAAACGTTGTAGCTGAAAACCGGCTGTATGCGCTTAGCAGGCCGCATACAGCAGATTATTCTTCGCAGCCCTACAGATCGGCGCTTTTTATCCAGATCGCTTTGTTAGCTTATTGATATGAAACGGATTGGCTTCACAGGCCATCCACTGCCGTCGATCCTTTATCGCTCCGGGGAGCCCGCTGGATGACTACCTATTCCTTGAACAGCCATCGCGTCGATCCGCAGACCGCGCAGCAGCTTTACATTGATGGCCGCTGGTGCTCGCCCGTGGTTCCGGCGACCCTGCCGGTGATCAACCCGGCCACCGAAGAAGTCGTCGCACACGTTGCAAGCGGCTCGGCCGCGGACGTGGATCGCGCAGTGGCGGCAGCGCGGGCGGCCTTCCCTGCCTGGTCTGCTACCTCGCCTGAAGCGCGGGCCAAGGTGATCGGCCGGCTCCACAAGCTGATCATCGAACGCAAGGAAGATCTGGCGCAGGCGCTGTCGCTGGAAATGGGGGCCTCGATCAGCTCGGCGCGGGCCATGCAGGTTCCACTGGCGGCTGAACACGTTCGGGTTGCCCGGGATCTGCTGACGACGTATCCGTTTCAAACCGTCGAAGGCACCACCGCGATTCAGCGCGAACCCATCGGGGTGTGCGGTCTCATCACACCGTGGAATTGGCCGCTGTACCAAATCACGGCCAAGGTCGCGCCAGCCATCGCCGCAGGCTGCACGGTGGTGCTCAAGCCCAGCGAACTGTCCCCTTTGAGCGCATTGTTGTTCGCGAAACTGATACACGACGCCGGGCTGCCTGCCGGGGTATTCAACCTGGTCAACGGCAACGGCCCTGACGTCGGCGGCGCGATGGCGGCCCACCCCGACATCGACATGATTTCCATCACCGGCTCCAACCGCGCGGGCGCGCTTGTCGCGCAGGCGGCGGCACCAACCGTCAAACGCGTCACCCAGGAACTGGGCGGCAAGTCCCCCAACGTGCTGCTGCCGGATGCAGACTTCGCCAAGGCCGTACCGCTGGGCGTCATGGCGGCATTCCGTAACGTCGGCCAATCGTGCAGTGCTCCGACCCGCATGATCGTGCCCAGGGACAGGCTGGCAGACGTCGAAGCATTGGCCATCGAAACCGCCAACGCGATCATCGTGGGCGACCCCCAATCGGAACACACCGTACTGGGCCCGATCGCCAACGAAGCCCAGTTTCATCGCGTGCAGGCGATGATGGAGGCGGGCATCGGCGAAGGCGCTAAACTGATCTGTGGCGGACCGGGCCGCGTGGAGGGCCATGTAAAAGGCTTTTACACCCGGCCGACCGTGTTCTCCGACGTAGACTCTTCGATGCGCATCGCTCAGGAGGAGATCTTCGGCCCGGTGCTGTGTCTGATCGCCTACGACTCCCTCGACGAAGCGGTCGCCATCGCCAATGACACGGTGTACGGGCTGGGCGCCCATGTACAGGGCGAGGACCTGCAGCAGGCACGCGCCGTGGCCTCGCGGATCCGCGCCGGGCAAGTGCACCTCAACTACCCGGCCTGGAATCCGATGGCACCGTTCGGTGGCTATAAGCGTTCAGGCAACGGGCGCGAGTATGGCGTGCAGGGGTTCGAGGAGTATCTGGAAACCAAAGCGATTGTGGGGTTTGGGGCGGAGTGAACCCGGCAGCGGACGCGTCAGTCGGTACGCCGGGACGCGGAACGCCCTATTCCTCTGGCCACATAGAGGGTTCAGTGGCAGACACAATCCTGCGCCCAAAAAAATGCCAGGCACATGGCCTGGCATTGATACCCGCAAGAGCGACCGTCAGAACGGCAGCTTCATGCCCGGCGGCAGTTGCATGCCGGCGGTCATGGAAGCGGTCTTGTCCTGGCTGGCCTGTTCGATCTTGCGCACAGCGTCGTTGACGGCTGCGGCGATCAGGTCTTCCAGCACTTCCTTGTCTTCCTGCATCAGGCTGTCATCCAGGTTGATGCGCTTGACGTCATGACGACCGGTCATCACCACGCTCACCAGGCCTGCGCCCGATTGACCGGTGACTTCCGCGTTGGCCAGTTCTTCCTGCATCTTGGCCATTTTTTCCTGCATTTGCTGGGCCTGCTTCATCAGGCCAGCCATGCCACCTTTCATCATGGGAAATCTCCTCGAATATGGATGGTTCGTTGGCGCGGCGCTTAAACGCCGTGCCGTCAGTTATTGAGCCTGCGCTGCCGGAGCGTCCACAGGCTTGATCGTATCCTCTCGAATCATCGCGCCAAACTGTTGCAGCATCTGCTGGATGAACGGGTCGGCGTGAATCGAGGCCTCGGCCTGTCGCTGGCGTTCGGCACGCAGACGCGAAGCGGCTTGGGCAGGGGTTTCCTGCTCAGGCTTGATCAGCTCGATAGACAAATTGATCGTGCGCCCCAGGAACTGGTTCAACGCATCGTTCAGACGACGCTGCTGAGTCGCGTTGAACAGCGCACTGTGCGCCGGGTCCAGGTGCAGCAACCAGTGGTCACCCTCCTTGCCCATCAACGTGCAGTTGGCAGCGATGCTGCCGGTCATGCCGGAAATTGGCAAGCCGGGAAACATCTCCAGCCATTCCAGGGCAAGTCCTGTCGCGGGCATCGCGGCCGGTGCGGGTTCTGGCTCGACCGGTTCGGCGTCGCTGACGCTCTCGTGCGCCAACTCATCCAGATAAGCGTAAGAGGCAGGATCGATGTCCACATCCGGCTCGACATAATCGTCGTCCGGTGGTGGCTCATCGTCGCGATCCATCGGCGCAGACAGATACGCCGCATCCGGGATGGCTTCGAGCATCGCAGGGGTAACAGCCTGCTCGGCAACCGGCTTAGGCTCCTCGGCTGGCAGTTCTTGCTCCTGCGGCTCATCCATCTGCGGTGCATCAGGCACCGGACTCGCAGGCGCGGGCGTCGGCATCGGGGTCAGATCGGGCTGTTCGCCGAGGGTTTCCAGTACTGGCTCGGCAACAGGCGTTTCAGCTGGTTGCGCAACGGTTTCAGGCATCTTCTCGGCAGCGGGCGCTTTAGGCTCGTTCCACGGCAGGTCGATGTCTTCCACAGGCTCGGGCTGTACGGGTGTGGGCTGTGTGGGCTCAGCCTGCTTCTGCTCTGGGTGCGCAGGCGCAGGCTTTACCGGCTCAGGCTCTGGAACCGTCGCTTCGAACGCTGGATCAGGTGCAGCCATGACAGGCGGTCGGGAAGCGACCGATGCAACAGGGGTCGCATCGGCCACCGCCTTCTGGGAATCAACCGTGGCCTGGCTGATCCCCACTGGCTTTAGCGGCTGCCTCGGCGCGTTATCGCTGTCGGCAGGCCGGAACGCCAGCATGCGCAGCAGCACCATCTCGAAGCCGCCACGCGGGTCCGGAGCCAAGGGCAGATCACGTCGACCGATCAGGCCCATCTGGTAATAGAATTGCACGTCTTCGGCAGGCAGCGCTTGCGCCAGCGCCAACACCCGATCACGGTCGCCATGACCGTTGTCGACGCCCTCAGGCAACGCCTGGGCAATCGCCACGCGGTGCAGCACGTTGAGTATTTCCGAGAGCACGCCGTTCCAGTCGGGCCCCTGCTCGGCCAGATGGCGCACGGCTTCGAGCACGCCACGGGCATCGCCCTCCAGCAACGCGGTCAGCACGTCGAACACCTGACCATGATCCAGCGTGCCCAGCATGGCGCGAACGTCGGCGGCCATGACCTTGCCTTCACCAAAGGCAATCGCTTGATCGGTCAGGCTCATGGCGTCGCGCATCGAACCGTCGGCAGCGCGGCCCAGCAACCAGAGCGCGTCGTCTTCGAACGGCACGTTCTCGACACCCAGCACGTGGGTCAAGTGCTCGACCACGCGTTCCGGCGTCATGTTCTTCAGGGAAAACTGCAGGCAGCGCGACAGGATGGTCGCCGGCAGCTTCTGCGGATCGGTGGTTGCGAGGATAAATTTGACGTAGGGCGGCGGCTCTTCGAGCGTCTTGAGCAAGGCGTTGAACGAGTGACTGGACAGCATGTGCACTTCGTCGATCAGGTAGACCTTGAAGCGACCACGGCTGGGCGCGTATTGCACGTTGTCCAGCAGCTCGCGGGTGTCTTCGACCTTGGTACGGCTCGCGGCGTCGATCTCGATGAGGTCGACGAAACGGCCTTCATCAATCTCTTTGCACACCGAACACACGCCGCAGGGCGTTGAGGTAATGCCGGTTTCGCAGTTCAGGCACTTGGCGATGATGCGCGCGATGGTGGTCTTGCCCACGCCACGGGTGCCGGTGAACAAATAGGCGTGGTGCAGGCGCTGGCTGTCGAGCGCGTTGATCAGGGCCTTCAACACATGTGTCTGGCCGACCATTTCGCGGAACGAGCGCGGACGCCATTTACGTGCAAGAACCTGATAACTCATTGAAAACCGTCGCGACTGGTAAGCGGAAGACCGCCAATGCTAGCCGAGCAGGGACAAAATTGCATCCGGTGTCCTGCTTATTGTGGCCTGACGGCCGAATTTGCCTGCCCATGAACATGTTTTCATCAAAAGAGGCTGCCGGCGTTGTAGCAATAGCGTCATATTCCATCGCTACGCTCGCCTGAAATCTTTGGTAACACATAATTCAGACAGGTATTCGCGATGACCGACAGACCCGACGACGATTCCACCCTCCACCCCAGCCGTCGTCGCTTTCTGGGCGGCATGGCGGCGCTAGGCGCGGGGGTTACGCTCAGCAGTTATGTCACTGCGGGTGAAAAGCCACCGGCTGCCGCTGAAAAACACCTGACCGGTGCCGCGCTGGACAAAGCCTTGAGCGACAACATCAAGACGGTCGTGGTGATCTACGCGGAAAACCGCAGCTTCAATAACCTGTTTGGCAATTTCCCAGGCGTAGAGAAACCGTTGTCTGCACTTAAGCCTGCCGACTATCAACAGCGCGACCGAGATGGCCATCTACTGGAAAAACTCCCGCCAGCCTGGGGCGGCGTATTGCAGGTCGGTCCGCAGAGCGTGGATGGGGTCAGCTACCCGGCCGGCGTGCAGTTTCAGGAAAATCTGCCCAATGCGCCCTTCCCGCTCAAAGGGCCGAACAGCGAAGACTTGCCGCTGAGCCTAGTCACCCGCGACCTGTGGCATGTGTTCTATCAGAACCAGATGCAGATCAACGAAGGCAAAAACGACCACTTCGTGGCCTGGGCCGATTCCGGCGGTCTGACGATGGGCCATTACGCACAGACGCAATATTCGCTGCGCCTGTGGGACGTGGCGAAAGAGTTCGTGCTGTGCGACAACTTTTTCCAGGGTGCCTTCGGCGGCTCGTTCCTCAACCACCAGTACCTGATTTCAGCGACGGCGCCGGTCTACCCCGACGCTGCAAACTCGCCTGCCAAATCGCAGATCGCGACGCTGCAAAGTGACGACCCGCAAGACCCGCGCCTCAAGCCATTGGACAAGTCCCCCGCCAGCGCGATGGAAGGACCGCCACAGTTCGGCCCCAGCGCGATCACCCCGGACGGCTACGCGGTCAACACCCTGGCCCCGCCCTACTGGCCTACCTGGCTGCGTGATCCGCAAAACCCCGACTACTCCAAACCGGATCTGGCCAACGTGCTGGTGCCTCAGAGCCATGAGCACATTGGCGACAAGCTGTCGAAAAAAGACATCGACTGGGCGTGGTACGCAGGCGCGTGGCAGGTCACGCTGGATGAATTCAAGGACTCTACCGGCATCCCCAAGATCCCCAACTTCCAATACCATCACCAACCGTTCAACTACTTCGTGAAGCAAGGCCCGCAAAACCCTGCCGAGCGCAAACGCCGGTTGCGTGACGGCGGCCTGGGTGACGAGTCGAGCACCAACCGCTTTCTGGCCGACGCTGAAGCCGGCAAGCTGCCTGCCGTCACGTTCTATAAACCTCAAGGCAACTTGAACATGCACGCGGGCTACGCCGACGTGGCCTCGGGTGATCGACACATAGACCGTGTGGTCAAGGTGCTGCGCAACAGTCCGCAGTGGGAAAACATGGTGATCGTGATCACCGTGGATGAAAACGGCGGCTGGTGGGACCACGTAGCGCCGCCCAAAGGCGACCGTTTCGGCCCCGGCACACGCGTTCCGGCGCTGGTCATCTCACCGTTCGCCCGCAAGGGCACGGTCGACCATACGGTTTACGACACGGCATCGATCCTGCGCCTGATCACCCGTGTTCACGGCCTGGAAAAGCTCGACGGCCTCAAACGCCGCGACGACGCAATGATCGCCCGCGGGCAACAGCCGATGGGTGATCTGACCAATGCCTTGCAGTTCAGCCACCACAAGGCCTGAATCGGGTGTCAGGCCTGAACGTTGTCCATCTCCAGAGCGGTCTGCTTCGACGCTCTGGACTCGGGCAAGGATGCCACGTACACCGTGCGTGACGGAAAGGCGAAGCGCACATCCATGTCGGCAAACGCTTCCATGATGTCCAGATTGATCGCCTGCTGCACATCCATATAGATGTTGTAACTGGGGTCGAGCACGATGTAGACCGTCTCGAACTCCAGCGACGTTTCGCCAAAGCTGCGAAAGTGCGAACGGTCGAAGCGCGCATTCTTCTGGCGGCGGATGATTTCTTCGACCTTCTTCGGCACTTCACGCACCTGATCCACGGAACAGTCGTAGGTCAGCCTGAAGTCGAACACGATGCGCCGCTCCTGCAATCGCTTGTAGTTCTGAATGGTGCTGCCGATCATGTCGGCATTGGCCATGACGATCTGCTCGCCGCCCAGACTGCGGATGCGCGTGGTCTTGAGGCCCACATGCTCAACCGTACCGGACAACGTGCCCACCACAATGAAATCGCCGATCTCAAAGGGCTTGTCCACGGCAATGGCCAGCGAAGCGAACACATCACCCAGAATGTTCTGCACCGCCAGCGCCACGGCGATACCGCCCACGCCAAGACTGGCTACGAACGCCGTGATGTTGACCCCAACGTTGGACAGCATTGCCATCAGCACCGTGGCCCACAACAGAACCTTCGCACCCCAGAGACTCAAGGTCGCCAGCGCGCTGCCCTGAAAAGTGCTGGTCGTACTGTGCCGTGCAAAATAGCGATACAACGCCAGCGCAATCGCCCGGTTCGCCCACAGCCCGACCTGGAGCGCCGCAACCACGAACCACAGGCTGCTGACACGCCCGAGCCAGCGCTCCGGCAGATCGAGCATGCCGACGCCGATCAGCAGTGACGCCAGCAAAATCAGCGTATTGCTGGTGCCGGATAGCACCTCAACGGCGATATAACTCAACTGCGCGTTGGGCGCGGATGAACGCGTGCGGATCTTGCGCAATACAAAACCAATCGCACCGCGAACCAGGACGAAGCTCAGCGTCGAAGCGACGATGGCCAAAATCCAGTTCGCCAGTGAAATGCCTAAAAATTCCGATTCGGTGAAAAAAAGGATGATGTCATGTTCCATTCGGTCCTCCGGCTGCATAGCTGCGAGACGCCCGACCGAAAAGCCTTTGACACCCGCAGCGACCCGATATGCCCCTTGCCGTAAAACGGTTTCAAGCGACGCGTAGGGTTTTAGGTGGTCTGCTGACGCGAGTGTTCAGATTATTTGCCGACTTCGTGCATCAGCCCTGTTTTTTCAGACGCGAGGCTTTGAAGGGGATGCAACAGGAGATTGGATGTTGGGAGGTAATGCTGCGTCGAGGACCGACAGAGGTTCGTTAAGGTGGTGCCCCCACCAGCCACACCCCGGCACACAATGTTCCCGCTGTGGCTGCTTCCTTCCGGATCTGACCAGGTTCACGGGTAATCGTTGCGGGGGGACCGATGGGGTCACCATAACGACGCTCACCAGTTGGCGAGCCGCGCCATTGTACCGGTCTGGAACGAGTTTACAACCACTGGCTGGATAAAAATTTCGATCAGGCTCAAGCACTTGTGTGACGGGGCCGGGATGGGCTTCGGGCGCTGGAAGAGAGACAGAATGATCCTGTACCCTGCCCGTCCGATCACCCTCAGCCGACAGGTTGCCCATGCAGACTCGATTGGTCAGCTACGAAGAACTCACTCCAACCCAGTGTCAGCAGCTCGAAACGCTGGAGATCGCGCCGGAACAGATTCAGTTTTCGGGCGATATCCACGCCGCGCTTAACACACTTCTCGTCAATCCCAGCGTCAACATTGCGGGTTTCGTGCTGCTGATCGATGAGCTGCCCAAAGGTTTTTTCATGCTCAAACGTGGGGATTGCCTGCCGCACTGGGCACTGGAAGAGGCGACCGCGACCCTGCATGCACTGCAAATCGATCGTCGCGAACAGGGAAAGGGATTAGGCAAGGCATGCTTGAAAGCGCTGCCAGCGGCGTTGAGTCTGAAGTGGCCCGACATCACGCAACTGATGCTCTCGGTGGATGCCGACAATGCGGCAGCTATCGGGCTGTATGTGGGGCAAGGCTGGATCGATACCGGCGAAGCCTACCGCGGACGGATAGGCTTTGAGCGGCGGCTAGTGTTGAAGCTTTGACGAACGCCAAGGCATGCTCTAGTCGGCGGCACCACCACGTCTTCGACGGAGCGCCGCCCGGTCCGCTCCCACAAAAACGCGTTTCTTCAGTGGATTACAGGTTGCTTGATAAGAGGCGGCTGGCCGGCCATGTGCGATCACGCAGATCAGCTGATACACGCATCAACGCCATCGCCAGCAAGCCGCCGCCCACGGTCGGGTGTCTTTTCCCGACTGTTTATTGCGCCTGCAACACCTCATCCGCCTTGCCACCGGCATCCTGGATTACCAGATGGATGAAGTGCAGCTTGGCGATGACCGCGGGCGACAGCACGAACGGGTAGAAATCCGGCTGACCCATACTGCGTGAGAGCTCGTTGAGCATCCCCGCCAGTTCGATCCAGGCGTTGACGAACGACAAGAACGCCGGGCCGCCAGGGTGCTGTGGGTCGAACAGCGTTTCCAGCGGGAATGGCTGGTAGTCGAGCTCCATGTCGCGTGCGCTCATGCCAAAGCCCAGCGCCGTGTCGACCGCATCCATCATGTGCAGGTAATGCGCCCAGGTTTCGGCCCAGTCTTCCCACGGGTGCATGGTGGCGTACGCGCTGACGAAGCTTTCCTGCCAATTATCAGGCGCACCGTTCTGATAATGGTGATCCAGCGCGTCGGCATAACTGGCTCGCTCGTCGCCAAACAGGTTGCGGTAGCTTTCCTGCCAGTAGGTATTGGCGATCAGCCTGTCCCAGTAGTAGTGCCCGACTTCATGGCGAAAGTGGCCAAGCAAGGTACGGTAAGGTTCGTGCATCTGTACGCGCATGGCTTCGCGGTGCGCGTCGTCGGCCTCTTCGATGTTCAGCGTGATCAGGCCATTGGCGTGGCCAGTGGTGGGGAGATTGCCTTCCAGATCTACGCCGACAAAGTCGAACGCCAGCCCGGCTTCTTCATCGACTGCCTTGGGAATGACCTGCAAGCCCAATGAAATCAACTGTGCGACCAGACGCCGCTTTGCGGTTTCGACCTTACGCCAGCGCTCACCGTTTTCCGGGATGGACAGGTCAGGGATGGTGCGATTCAGGCTGCAGGCTACGCAGAACTCGCCCATGTTGTGGGCCGGAAACAACCAGTTGCACGCAGCCGGCGTGTCGAGATTGGCGCAGCGTCGATAGACACCTGCACCCGGCTCATCGCTCAAACGCCATGTGGTAGGCTCAGGCCCCGGCTCCAGCGCCGCAATACGGCCCTGCTCCGGCAGGTAACCCAGTGCTGCCGAGCACGCCAGGCATTGGGTATTAGGGAAAAACACCGATTGTCCGCACTGACATTGCCAGACTTTGCTGTTGCGTTTGGTTTCACCGACAAAGGGCGCGGTAATACGTGAACTCAATTGTTCGAAAAAGCGATACATGGCGATCTCCCGTGGGCCTTGCATGGACTAGATCGTGCGGGAGCTTCAGGGGTTCAAAATATAATTGGGCCCAGTGAATAAAGGCGAAAAGCGCAGGTTTTCCAGACCAGAATGGTGCTGTCATTACACACAACCCAACCTGATCATACTCATCGCTCCGCGTGGGCATGCCGCCCGGGAAGCAGAGCGTCCTGAGAGGCATTACCACGCGGAGCATGAGAGCGATCAATCGCTCGCTTTATACACAAACCCGCCTCAGCACTGATCGTGCCCACCGCTCCGGTGGGCATGCATCCCGGGATGCTCCGCGTCACAAATGGTAAGGCTGCGCATTCAGTGAGCCGAGCGCATGGCTCACGTTATCTTTACGCCCAGTTCGGTCAGACGCGTTAGCAGTTCATCTTCGTCCAGAACGGTAATCTCCAATTCCCGAGCCTTGGTCAGCTTCGATCCCGCGCCCGGCCCTGCGACCACCGTATGGGTTTTCGCCGACACCGACCCGGACACCTTGGCGCCCAGGCTTTCGAGTTTCTCCTTGGCGACGTCGCGACTCATGCGCTCCAGCGATCCGGTGAGGACCCAGGTCTGCCCAGCCAGCGGCAAACCTTCTACGGCTTTCTTCTCGCTGCGCCAATGCATGCCGAAGTCCTTGAGCTGGGCTTCGATGGCGCGTGCGCGCTCAGCGTTGGCCACGCTGTCAAAGAAATCGCGTACCGCCTTGGCTTGTTTCTCGGGCAGCGCCTGACGCATGTCCAGCCAGTCTGCGCCGATGATCGCTTCCAGCGTGCCGAACTTGTCGGCCAGCTTCTGCGCCGCACCGGGCCCGACCGAGGGCACGTGCAGCTTGTCGATCAGCCCGCCCAGCGTGGTGCTCGCAGCAAACTCGGCGCCCAACTCGCCTTGATCCTGCAACTGCAGGCCGCACTCACCCAGCAACGCGTCGATCACGTTCTGGTTGTGCTCGTCTTCGAAGAAACTGTGGATTTCGTAAGCGACTTCCATGCCGATATCCGGCAGGTAGGTGAGGACTTCCGGCAACGCCTGCTTGACACGATCCAGCGACGCCAGCGAGCGCCCCAGTACCTTGGCCGTCTCCTCGCCTACGTCAGGGATACCGAGCGCGTAGATGAAGCGCGACAGAGTCGGCTGGCGGCTGTCGGCAATCGCTTTGAGCAGCTTTTCACTGGAGATTTTGGCAAAGCCCTCCAGGTCGATGATCTGATCAAACTGAAGCTTGTAGAGATCAGCCGGCGAGCCGATGAGTTTTTCGTCCACCAATTGCTCGATGGTCTTGTCGCCCAGGCCTTCGATGTCCATTGCGCGGCGCGACACGTAATGAATGATCGCCTGCTTGAGCTGCGCGCCACAGGCCAGACGCCCGATGCAGCGATACACCGCGCCTTCGCTAACCGTTTCCTTGCCTTTGCTGCGTTTGACCAGTTGGGTGCGTTCGACATGGGAGCCGCACACCGGACAGGTCTGCGGGACCTCGACCGGCCTGGCGTCCTCAGGACGACGCTCCATGACCACCTGCACCACCTGCGGAATGACATCACCGGCACGGCGAATGATCACGGTGTCACCGATCATCAGGCCCAGCCGTGCCACCTCGTCCATGTTGTGCAGCGTTGCATTGGCAACCATCACCCCCGCAACCTTGACGGGTTTCAAGCGGGCAACGGGGGTGACCGCGCCGGTGCGGCCCACCTGGAATTCGACGTCCAACAACTCGGTCAGCTCTTCCATTGCGGGAAATTTATGCGCAATCGCCCAGCGCGGCTCCCGGGCGCGAAAACCCAGCTCGCGCTGATCAGCGAGCTTGTTGACCTTGAACACCACGCCATCAATTTCGTAGCTCAGCGACAGGCGTCGCTCGCCGATGTCGTGGTAATACGCCAGACACTCTTCGATGCCATTGGCGAGTTTGAGCTCGCGGCTGACCGGCACGCCCCATGCCTTGAGCTGGTTCAGCACGCCCACATGAGTGTCGGCGACCTCCGCAGAGGTCTGACCCAGGCCATAACCACAGAATTCCAGCGGACGATTGGCCGTGATCTTCGAATCCAGTTGGCGCAGGCTGCCCGCTGCGGCGTTGCGCGGGTTGGCGAAGGTCTTGCCGCCGACTTCCAGCTGGCTTGCGTTGAGCCGCTCGAAACCGGCCTTGGACATGAACACCTCGCCGCGCACCTCCAACACCTCAGGCCAGCCGGTGCCGTGCAGTTTGAGCGGGATGTTACGGACGGTGCGCACGTTGACGCTGATGTCCTCCCCCGTCGTACCGTCGCCCCGCGTCGCACCGCGCACCAGCGCCCCGTCGCGGTACAGCAGACTGACTGCCAGACCATCCAGCTTGGGCTCGCAACTGTATTGAACCTTGCGGCTGCCTTCAGGCAAGTCCAGCCCTTCGGTCACACGACGGTCGAACTCATGCATGTCGTTTTCTTCGAATGCGTTGCCCAAACTGAGCATCGGCATTTCGTGGCGCACCTGAGTGAACGCCGACAACGCCGCGCTGCCGACACGCTGAGTGGGCGAGTCAGGCGTGACCAGATGCGGATTCTCGGCTTCAAGCGCCTTGAGTTCGTGGAACAGGCGGTCGTACTCGACATCGGGGATGCTGGGTTCGTCCAGAACGTGATAGCGGTAGTTGTGCTGATCCAGCTCTGCGCGCAGTTCCAGGATTCGGGTTTCGACGGCCTTCATACGGTGTTCTCTCAAAAAGCAAAAGAGCAGCCTGGGCTGCTCAATCGGGTGGTTCTGCCGTTGCGGTGCGCAGCCCTTGCAGAACGCCGTTCAACAAGGGCTGGCAAGCGAGCCTCAGCCGCGACGCTGAGTCAGTGCGCGACGCTCGAACTCAACGATGCGCTGGCGGTAGTGCTCGATGGTTTGCGCGGTCATGACGCTGCGCTGATCATCTTTCAGCTCGCCGTCCAGTTCATGCGCCAGCTTGCGTGCTGCTGCGACCATCACGTCAAACGCCTGCTTGGGATGACGAGGACCCGGCAGACCCAGGAAGAAGCTCACGGCGCGGGTGCTGAAATGGTCGATGTCGTCCAGATCGAAAATCCCCGGCTTGACGGCGTTGGCCATCGAGAACAGCACTTCGCCGTTACCCGCCATGCTTTCGTGACGATGGAAGATGTCCATCTCGCCGAAACGCAGGCCGCTTTCCAGGATGTTCTGCAACAGCGCAGGCCCTTTGAAACCGCCTTCGCTGCGGGAAATCACGCTGATGACCAGCACTTCCTCAACCGGAGGCAGGTCTTTGTCTTCAGTGATGCGTTGCGCAGGCTTGTCGTCCGGGAAGTCTTCGTCACGGCCGGTAAACAGGCTCGGGCCGTCCATGTCCAGATTCAGGTCGCCCTGATGCGGCTCGCCCTTGCGCTTCTTGTCGCCATTGCTGCGCTTGCTCTCACGAGCGCTCTCGCGCACGTTGTCTCGCGGGCTGGCACTCATCGACGGAAGGTCGTGCTCGTCCAGATGCGGCTCTTTGTGGGTATCCAGCACACGGGGCGGCCCCAGCACTTCGGCGGAGGCAGGTTCCTCGTCGTCCGGAAGGTTGGAAAAGCTCCGATCAAGCCTGAATTTCAATTTTCCCTTACCGCCGCGCATACGGCGCCAGCCATCGAAGAGAATACCGGCAATGACAATTATGCCGATGACGATCAGCCACTCGCGCAGACCGATTTCCATGTAATCCAGTGCCTCTAATGAAGAATTCTGAAAATAAGGGCCTAAACCCCTTTAATACGTGGAGCCAAGTCTATGTTCTGACTGGCATTTTGCCCACGAAAAAATAAAAAGTGGTCCCTAAACTAGCACGACCAAAGGTAACTTTACACCGTCTGTTACACCTCTTTGGTGCGCAAACTGATATCTGCCTCACGCGCGTCACATTTTCAGCCGTTCAGATGTCGTTTTGCAGATCATTCGGCGGTTATCAGCCTACGCATCCACCAAGGCCATAGCCTCTTCGACATCCACCGCAACCAGCCTTGAACACCCGGGTTCATGCATCGTCACACCCATCAGCTGATCGGCCATTTCCATGGCGATCTTGTTGTGAGTGATGTAGATGAATTGCACCGTTTGCGACATCTCCTTCACCAGCCGCGCATAGCGTCCGACGTTGGCGTCGTCCAGCGGCGCATCGACTTCGTCGAGCATGCAGAACGGCGCGGGATTGAGTTTGAAAATGGCAAAAACCAATGCCAGCGCAGTCAGTGCTTTTTCCCCGCCGGACAGCAAATGAATGGTGCTGTTCTTCTTGCCGGGGGGACGCGCCATGATTGTCACCCCTGTATCGAGTAAATCTTCGCCCGTCAGTTCCAAATAAGCGGAGCCGCCACCGAAAACTTTTGGGAAAAGTGCCTGAATTCCGCTATTTATCTGATCGAAGGTATCTTTGAAGCGATTGCGCGTCTCCTTATCGATCTTGCGGATGACGTTTTCGAGCGTGTCGAGCGCTTCCACCAGGTCGGCATCCTGAGCGTCCAGATAACGCTTGCGCTCGGACTGCTGCTGATACTCATCGATGGCCGCCAGGTTGATGGCGCCCAGTCGCTGAATGCGGGCGGCGATGCTCTCCAGTTGCTGCTCGGCGGCCTGCTCACTCGCTTCCGGCGTCAGCGTGGCAAGCACACCGTGCAGGTCGTAGCCGTCCTCGTGCAACTGATCCTGCAACGCCTTGCGACGGACTGTCAGGGCCTGCCATTCCAGCCGTTGCTGCTCGAGTTGGCCACGCAACAATTGCGACTGCTGTTCGGCCTGGGTGCGGCGCTTTTCAGCGTCCCGCAGCTCACGGTCGGCGTCCTCCAGTGCGTTCTTGGCGATGCGCATCTCGTCATCGACCACCATGCGCCGCTCAAGCAATTCTTCCAGCTTGAGCCGCAATTCTTCCAGCGGTGCCTCGCCCTCCTCAAGATTCAGGCTCAACTGCTCGCGCTTTTCCGTCAGGCGCTCGGATTGCATCTGCAAACGCTCAAGGGCCTGGCGCGTCGAATCATGCTGGGCCTTGAGTGAACCCAGACGCACTGCCAACTGGTGGCTGCGATCTTTGTGCAGGCGCGCTTCCTGACGCACGCGATCCAGCCGCTCGCGAAGGCTGTCGCGCTGAGCCTGCAGCACCTCGCGCTGTTCGGTGTCCAGCGCCATTGCGTCCAGTGCGTCCTGCAACTCCAGGCGAGACTCACCCAGATGCTCATGTTCAAGCGCTCGCTGCTCGGCCAGTTCGGCCAACTCTTCGTCCAGTCGTGTGCGGCGCAACGTCAGCTGTTCGACCTTGGCCTTGGCCGCCGACAGTTGCGCATTGAGTTCGCTTTGCTGACGGGTTTCATCCTGCACACGGCGGCGCAACTGCTCTCTTGATTCCTCCTGCTGCGCTTGCTGCTCGCGCAGGCTCAGCAATTGTTCTTCTAGCGCGACCAGCGTGACTTCGCGTTCGTCACGCTCAAGCCCGAGCTGCTGCAATTCCTGCCCTCGCGCCAGCACCCCGCTCTGCGCTTCGCTGGCGCGTCGCACCCGCAAAAAGTGCCGCCCGACCCAATAACCGTCGCGACTGATCAGACTCTGCCCTGCCGCCAGCTCGCCCCGGCGCGCCAACGCTTCGTCCAGATCGTTGACCGGAATCACCTGCCCCAACCAGGCAGACAAATCAATGTCACTTTCTACCTTGTCCAGCAGACTGCCTGCCATTCGCGGGGTATCGGCACCCGCACTCAACAGACGCAAATCGCCCTGCTGAAAGCTGGCGACGTCCAGCTCACCGAAGTCATCCACCAGAACGGCTTGCAAGTCAGCGCCAAGCACTGTTTCGACTGCCATTTCCCAGCCAGCCTCGACCCTGAGGTTTTCCGCCAGACGCGGACGCTGATCCAGTTGCTGATCGCGCAGCCATTCGGCGGTGCCGGTGTCGGGATCGAGTGCAGCCTGTTGCAAGGCTTCCAGCGAGGCCAGCCGCCCATTGAGGCGTTGCAGCTCGCCCTGAGCCTGCTGCTGATCCTGATTGGCGCGCTGCAAGGCATCGCGCAGTTGCTCAAGACGTTCAACTGCCTGCTCCTCGCCCATGTGCAGCTCTTCGAGGGTCATCTGGCGACTGGCAAGGTCTTCGCTCAGCTCCAGGATGGCGGCGTCTTCAGGGTCGGCCGCCAACAATTGACGCTCCTCACCCAGACGCCGCTGGCGCTCGGCCAGCCGCTCCATGCTCTGTTCTAGCTGCTGAATGCGCGATTGCTGAACCTGGGCCTGGCGCTGCGGCTCGGCGGACCGTTGATTGAACACATCCCACTGTTCTTGCCAGCCGTGCATCGCGGCTTCGGCATCTTCCAGGGCGACGGCGGACTCTTCGGCAGCCGCGCTGGTCATCTCCTGCTCGGGTTCGAGCATCTCAAGCTCTTCACTGAGGGTGGCCAGCAACGTGGTGTCGTGCCCAAGGTGCGATTCGGTTTCCTGACGGGCACGCTCGGCTTCGCGCAGATCGTCCTGCAACTGACGCAGACGCTGCTGGCCGTGCTGAATACTCTGCTCGACGCGGGCAATGTCGCCACCCACCGAATAGAAGCGGCCCTGCACCAGATTGAAGCGTTCAGAGAGGTCATGATGGCCGTCCCGCAGCCTTTCGATGCTGGCATCGGCACTGCGCTGATCGGCGACCAGCGCTTCGAATCCGACTTCCTGACCGCCAATCACCGCTTCACGCTGGCCGACCTGATCGTTCAAGGCCTGCCAGCGCAACGCCGACAGTTGCGCCTTGAGCTGACGCTCTTCGGTCTTGTATTCCTGATACTTCTCGGCGGCCTGGGCCTGACGGTGCAGCCGCTCCAACTGACGCTCCAGCTCTTCACGCAGGTCGGTCAGGCGTGCCAGGTTTTCGTGGGTGCGACGAATGCGGTTCTCGGTTTCGCGACGGCGTTCCTTGTACTTGGAGATACCGGCCGCTTCTTCGATGAAGTTACGCAGGTCCTCCGGCTTGGCTTCGATCAGCTTGGAGATCATGCCCTGCTCGATGATCGAGTAGCTGCGTGGCCCCAGGCCGGTGCCAAGGAAGATGTCGGTGATGTCACGACGACGGCATTTGGTGCCGTTGAGGTAATAGCTGTTCTGGCTGTCGCGGGTCACTTTGCGGCGAATGGAGATTTCCGCGTAGGCCGCGTATTCACCCACCAGCGTGCCGTCGGAGTTGTCGAACACCAGCTCGATGCTGGCCTGACTGACCGGCTTGCGGCTGGTGGACCCGTTGAAGATGACGTCGGTCATCGACTCGCCGCGCAGGTTCTTGGCCGAGCTTTCGCCCATGACCCAGCGCACGGCGTCGATGATGTTGGATTTACCGCAGCCGTTAGGGCCGACAACGGCCGCCATGTTACTGGGGAAGTTCACCGTGGTGGGGTCGACGAAGGACTTGAACCCCGCCAGCTTGATGCACTTCAGACGCATCTCATCAGCCTGCTGCCAAAGCGGAAAGAACCAACTGACAACTGCGCTGGCAGTAGCTGACCAATACAACGCGAATCTGCGCCAGATCCCGCGCGACCACGGCTTCGAGCAAGCGACCGAACAGGTCGAGGTAATCCCTCATCTCCGTCTTGCGCTGTTCGAGGGCGAGAAAATAGCTGCGGCTCATGGAAGGCTGAAGGTTTTCGATGGTTTCCTCCAGGTACGGGTTATTGGCAAAGGGATACGCGGCGCGCATGACGTTGAAGCTCTCCTCGACGAAGGACTTGACGTCCTCGCTGTCCAGACTGGCCTGCAAACGCTGCTGGATCGCCAGGAACGGGGCGAGATCATCCTGGGTTTTCCAGCGTTCGGCAACGGCATTGGCCTGCAGAATATAAAGCTCGCTCATCAACGAGCACAAGCTGGTGACATTGTGGGCGTTGAGTATCGTGACCTGCGCACCACGGCGCGGCAGGATCGCCACCAGATGGCGGCGTTCCAGAATCAGCAATGCTTCACGCACCGAACCACGGCTGACGTTCAATGCCTGCGTGACTTTTTGCTCCTGAATTCGCTCTCCTGGCTTGAGCTCACCGCGGATAATCCTTTCTGCAAGGTGATGGGCTATTTGCTCAGCGAGGCTGTCCGGTGCCTTGAACGTCATGACTATCCTTCAAAAACCAGTTCTACATACAAGAGGCGGAGTGTATCGCAAGCCAAGGGGATGGCGCAGGGCCATATCCCATGAAACTGGCACGAAACACGCAAAACCTCGCACATCGCCCTAGGGCGGATTCAACGCTTGTGACGCCTTTGATCGGCAGAGGTGCAAAAAACCTGATTTCCTGACTCTGAAGTCAGAAACAAATTGACCCAATAAGCAAAACTGCTAGATTCATCGACATGTCCGATGACAGTTAATTGAGGGCATTACGCCGTGATTCAGTTCCTTTTGAACCAAGAGCTAAAGACCGAGCGAACCCTCGATCCAAACATGACGGTGCTGACCTACCTGCGCGAGCAGGCACACAAGCCCGGCACCAAGGAAGGGTGCGCCAGCGGTGACTGTGGCGCGTGTACTGTCGTGATCGGCGAGCTGCACACCGACGCCACAGGCGAGCAACGCCTGCGCTATCGCAGTCTCAATTCATGCCTGACGTTCGTGGCGTCGCTGCATGGCAAGCAGTTGATCAGCGTCGAAGACCTCAAGCACCAGGGCCGGTTGCACAGCGTTCAGCAGGCGATGGTCGAGTGCCACGGCTCACAATGCGGTTTCTGTACGCCGGGTTTTGTGATGTCGCTGTTCGCCTTGCAAAAGAACAGCGAGCAGGCCGATGCGCATCAGACTCATGAAGCACTGGCCGGCAATCTGTGTCGATGCACGGGTTACCGTCCGATCCTGGCCGCCGCCGAGCAAGCGTGCGGGCAACGCCAGCCGGATCAATTCGACCAGCATCAGGCACAGACCCTCGAACGCTTGCGCGCCATCGCCCCGCAGCAGACCGGCGAGCTGAACGACGGCGAAAAACGCTGTCTTGTTCCGCTGACCGTGGCCGACCTCGCCGACCTGTACGACGCCAATCCCCATGCGCGCCTGCTGGCAGGCGGTACTGACCTGGCCCTGGAAGTCACCCAGTTTCACAAGTCGCTGCCGGTGATGATCTATGTGGGCCATATCGAGACCATGAAGCGCGTCGAGCGTTTCGAGGATCGGCTGGAAATCGGTGCCGCCACACCGTTGACCGATTGTTACGCTGCCTTGAAAGCCGAGTACCCCGATTTCGGCGAATTGTTGCAACGCTTCGCATCATTGCAGATTCGCAATCAGGGCACGCTGGGCGGCAACATCGGCAACGCCTCCCCGATTGGCGACGCCCCGCCCCTGCTTATCGCCCTCGGCGCGCAGATCATGCTGCGCAAAGGCGAGGCCCGGCGCACCCTGGCGCTGGAAGATTACTTCATCGATTACAAGGTCACGGCACGGCAGGAAAGCGAGTTCATCGAGAAAATCATCGTACCGACTGCCAATCACCATCAGATCTTCAAGGCCTATAAGGTGTCCAAGCGACTGGACGACGATATTTCGGCGGTCTGTGCGGCCTTCCGTTTGCAGATAAAAGACGGCGCGATTGAGGAAGCTCGCATTGCGTTCGGCGGGATGGCGGCCATTCCCAAACGCGCTGCGGCCTGTGAACGAGCACTCATCGGTCAGCCGTGGAACAGTGAAACCGTCGAGCACGCTTGCGCCGCATTGGGGGACGACTTCACCCCTCTATCAGACTTCCGCGCCAGCAAGGAATACCGCCTGTTGAGTGCCCGCAACCTGCTGCGCAAGTGCTTTATAGAGTTGCAGACGCCTCACACACCAACGCGGGTGACTCACTATGTCTGATCACGCCCCGCAAAAGACTCAGGCCGAGATGGCCGAGCTGTTCCAGCAAGGGATCACCACGGGGGCAGGACGCAGCGTGAAGCACGACAGCGCCGACAAGCATGTGTCCGGCGAAGCTGTGTACATCGATGACCGGCTGGAATTTCCCAATCAACTGCATGTGTATGCGCGGCTTTCGGACCGCGCCCATGCGCGCATCCTCAGCATCGACACCGCCCCATGCCATGCCGTCGAAGGCGTGCGCATCGTCATTACCCACGAGGACATTCCAGGCCTGAAAGACATCGGCCCGCTGCTGCCCGGCGACCCGCTGCTGGCCATCGACAAGGTCGAATTCGTCGGTCAGCCGGTGCTGGCCGTCGCTGCACGTGATCTGGACACCGCTCGCAAAGCGGCGATGGCGGCGGTGATCGAATACGAAGACCTGGAGCCGGTACTGGACGTGGTACAGGCCCTGCGACAAAAGCATTTCGTGCTCGACAGCCACACCCACAAGCGTGGCGATTCGGCGACCGCGCTGCAAGGCGCCACTCACCGCTTGCAAGGCAGCCTGCACATTGGCGGGCAGGAGCATTTTTATCTGGAGACGCAGATCGCTTCAGTAATGCCCACCGAAGATGGCGGCATGATCGTGTACAGCTCGACCCAGAACCCCACCGAAATTCAGAAGCTGGTGGCCGAAGTGCTGGACGTTCCGATGAATCGGATCGTGGTCGACATGCGCCGCATGGGTGGCGGCTTCGGCGGCAAGGAAACCCAGGCGGCCAGCCCTGCGTGCCTGTGTGCCGTGGTCGCACGCTTGACCGGGCAACCGACCAAGATGCGCCTGCAACGGGTCGAAGACATGATCATGACCGGCAAGCGTCACCCCTTCTATATCGAGTACGACGTGGGGTTCGACGATAACGGTCGGTTGCAGGGCATCGAACTGGACCTGGCGGGCAACTGCGGCTATTCACCTGACCTGTCGGCGTCCATCGTCGACCGCGCCATGTTTCACGCAGACAACGCCTATTACTTGGGCGAAGCCACGATCAATGGCCATCGCTGCAAGACTCATACAGCGTCCAACACGGCCTATCGCGGCTTCGGTGGCCCGCAGGGCATGGTCGCTATTGAAGAAGTCATGGACTGCATCGCCCGTTACCTGGGCAAAGACCCGCTGGCGGTGCGCAAGGCCAACTATTACGGCAAGACTGAGCGCAACGTCACCCACTACTACCAGACGGTGGAGCACAATCTGCTGGAAGAAATGACCGCCGATCTTGAGCAGAGCTGCGAGTACGCGGAGCGTCGTGAGGCGATTCGCGTGTTCAACGCGGGCAGCCCGATTCTGAAAAAGGGTTTGGCCCTGACGCCGGTCAAGTTCGGCATTTCGTTCACCGCCAGCTTTCTCAATCAGGCCGGGGCGCTGATCCATATCTACACCGATGGCAGCATTCACCTGAACCACGGCGGCACCGAGATGGGCCAAGGGCTCAACGTCAAGGTGGCGCAGGTCGTGGCCGAGGTGTTTCAGGTCGATATCGAACGCATCCAGATCACGGCGACCAACACCGACAAGGTGCCCAACACCTCGCCTACGGCCGCTTCCAGCGGCACCGACCTCAACGGCAAGGCCGCGCAAAATGCCGCCGAAATCCTCAGGCAGCGGCTGGTCGAGTTTGCCGCGAAGCACTTCAAGATTGAGGAGAGCCAGGTCGAGTTCCGTAACGGCCATGTGAGGGCTGGCGAGACGCTGCTGTCGTTCGCCGAGCTGGCGCAATTGGCGTGGATGGGCCAGGTGTCGCTGTCCAGCACCGGCTATTACAAAACGCCCAAGATTTTCTACGACCGCAGCCAGGCACGCGGACGGCCGTTCTACTACTTCGCTTTTGGCGCAGCCTGCGCCGAGGTGATCGTCGACACCTTGACTGGCGAATACAAGATGCTGCGCACCGACATCCTGCATGACGTCGGCGCCTCGCTGAATCCGGCCATCGACATTGGCCAGGTCGAAGGCGGCTACATTCAGGGCGCGGGCTGGCTGACCACCGAGGAGTTGGTGTGGAGCGCCAAGGGCAAACTGCTGACCACAGGGCCTGCGTCGTACAAGATCCCTGCGGTGGCCGACATGCCGCTGGACCTGCGGGTAAAGCTGGTGGAAAACCGCAAGAACCCCGAAGACACGGTGTTCCACTCCAAGGCCGTGGGCGAACCGCCGTTCATGCTGGGCATTGCCGCCTGGTGCGCCATCAAGGACGCCGTGGCCAGCCTGGGCGACTACCGCCACCAACCCCGCATTGACGCGCCTGCAACACCAGAAAAGGTGTTGTGGGGCTGTGAACAGATGCGCGAACTGGGGAAAGCCACATGCTTGTGACCATCGCTGATCGTCTCCCTTGCTCCGCGTCCAGGCGTTTACACAGAAACACCTGCGTAACCCAACCCTTTGGGACGCAGCATGCAGGCACGATGATCACTCCAGCCGTGGGAGCGAGCCTGCTCGCGAAAGGTGCAGAACACTCGCCGCGCCTAGGCTGCCTGAAACACGGTCTTCGCGAGCAAGCTCGCTCCCACGGGTTTGGCGGACAGAGCCATGAATAACTGGATAAGCGCCCTTGCCGATCTTCAGGCCCGTGGTGAGCCTGCGATTCTGGTGACGATCATCGAAGAACTGGGGTCCACACCACGCAATGCCGGCTCTAAGATGGTGGTCAGTGCCGAGCGGATTCACGACACCATTGGCGGCGGGCATCTGGAATACAAGGCCATGCACATCGCCCGCGAAATGCTGGCCAGTGGCACACGGCAAACCCGGCTGGAGCGCTTCAATCTGGGCGCGAGTCTGGGGCAATGCTGCGGCGGTGTTAACGTGCTGCTGTTCGAACCGATGGGCGAGCCGGTCGCGCAGATCGCCGTATTCGGCGCCGGTCATGTGGGCCGCGCCCTGGTGCCGCTGCTGGCCAGCCTGCCGTGCCGCGTGCGCTGGATCGATTCGCGCGAGAACGAATTCCCGGAATCGATGCCTGATGGCGTGACCAGAATCATCAACGACGATCCGGTCGATGAAATCGCGAATCTGCCCGCTGGCAGCTACTGCATCGTGATGACCCACAATCATCAACTGGACTTCGAACTGACCGCTGCCATCCTCCAGCGTGGGGACTTCGGCTACTTCGGCCTGATTGGTTCGCGCACCAAACGGGTCAAATTCGAACACCGTCTGCGTGAACGCGGTTTCGACGCAGGTCTTTTACAACGCATGCGCTGCCCGATGGGGCTTGCCGAGGTCAAAGGCAAGCTGCCCATCGAGATTGCCGTATCCATCGCCGCCGAGGTCATTGCGACCTATAACGCAGACTTCGGCCAGCAAAGCGCCAACACCCAACCTATCGCCAAACTGCTGCCCGCCTCGCGTCGCAGCAGGTCGTCATGAGATGCCCATGAGTTCAGTTACGTCCCGCAAAGCCTACCGCGCCGCCATCGTCCATAGCATCGCCGACCCTGCCGACGTCGGGCCTGAGGCGTCCTTCGAATACTTCGCGGACGGTCTGATACTCGTGGAAAACGGCAAGATCACGGCCATCGGTCATGCCCAAGAGCTGCTGGCGACGCTGAATGACGATGTTGAGCTTATTCGATACCCTGACGCCCTGATCACGCCCGGCTTCATCGACACCCACATCCACCTGCCGCAAACCGGCATGATCGGTGCCTATGGCGAGCAGCTGCTGGACTGGCTCAACACTTACACTTTCCCCTGCGAGCGCCAGTTCGCCGATCCTGAGCATTCGGCGCAGGTGGCGGATATTTTCATCAAAGAACTGCTGCGCAACGGCACCACGACGGCACTGGTGTTCGGCAGCGTGCACAAGGCGTCGGTGGAAGCGTTCTTCAGCGCTGCGCAACAGCTCAACCTGCGCATGATCGCGGGCAAAGTGATGATGGACCGCAATGCACCGGACTATCTGGTGGATACGCCCGAATCCGGTTATGCCGACAGCAAGGCGCTGATCGAACGCTGGCATGGCCAGGGTCGCTTGAGCTACGCCGTCACACCGCGTTTCGCCCCGACCAGCAGCCCGGAGCAACTAGCGCTGGCCGGTCAACTGCTGCAGGAATACCCCGGCCTGTACATGCAGACCCACATCAGCGAAAACCTGCAGGAAGTCGAATGGGTCAAGGCGCTGTTCCCCGAGCGCAAGCATTACCTGGATGTCTACGACCATTTCAACCTGCTGAGCGAACGCTCGGTGTTCGCCCACGGCGTGCATCTGTGTGACGAGCAATGCGCTCGTCTGGCGCAGACCGGCTCGGCCATCGCCTTCTGCCCGACCTCGAACCTGTTCCTGGGCAGCGGCCTGTTCAACCTGCCGATGGCCGAGAAACACAAGGTCAACGTTGGGTTGGGCACCGACGTGGGCGGCGGTACCAGCTTTTCCATCCTGCAAACGCTCAACGAAGCCTACAAAGTGATGCAGATGCAAGGCGCACGGTTGAGTCCGCTCAAGTCGCTGTACCTGGCGACACTGGGTGGCGCACGGGCGCTGCGTCTGGAGGACAAGGTCGGGAGCCTCAACGTTGGCAACGAAGCCGACTTCGTGGTGCTGGACTACAACGCCACGCCGCTGTTGTCGTACCGCTTGAAGCAGGCGAAAGACATTGAAGAGATTCTGTTCGTGCTGATGACCCTTGGCGATGACAGGACCGTCAAGGAAACCTGGTCGGCGGGTGAGCGGGTGCATGTGCGGGGTTGAATGCGACGCGAGCGTTATTTGAGGCAGGTATGCAACCTGTGGGAGGCGTCACTACGTCTTCGACGCAGTGCTGTCGCGCAGTAAGCAACGAGCGTCGTGGAAGCGGACTCGTCCGTGAATGCTGCATTTCAGTTGCTGAACCTTCATCGGCCGTACCCGCCTTCGCGGACAAGTCCGCTCCCACTGAGTTTGCTGCGCGGCCCGCTCACTACGTAGAAGACGTGAAGAACCTTCCCACAAGGTCGCGTTCATTCAGTGAGCCCGACTCTGCCCGTCGATGCTTAGCCGCGCTTCACGCCAAGGCAAGACCTTCCGCCGCCACCGGCACCACCAGAATCCCCGCCCGCAAACCATTCTTCACCTTCGGATTCGGGAAGATGATCCGAGCGCCCTCTTCCTTCACCACCCAGCGTGAATCACTCACGTCCTCAGCAAGCACAAACCCTTTTTTCAGCGGAGAAAAGTTCTCCACGTCGTCGGCCAGATGGAATTTGAAGGCATCACTGCGTTTGATCACTTCCCGTGCCACGCTGAACAATTGCAGGCCGTCGAGCGAGTCATCCGGCTCAGGCTCGGTGCCTTCAATCAGTTGCTCCAGGCTTGCGCGCAACGGACCAAGGTTGACCTGCTGGTTCTGCCCGAAAGGCCGGGCCTTGCCCAGTTCGAGTGTGAAGGCTTCAACCCCCAACTGATCGTAGGTGTAGGCGCTGAACACGATCGACGGTTTGTTCTGCAACAGCACCGCGCTCATGCCTGCGGCGCGCAATCGGGCCAGTTCGCGGCGTGAATGCTTACGGCCTTCTTTCCACGGATACAGTGCGAACTGCTCGATCTTCGACCCTCGGATCGCGGTGTGCAGGTCGTAGTGCAGTCGGTAGCGGTCGGGCAGCTTGAAAAAGCTCGCCGCCAGTCGCTCCAGCTCGCAGGCGCGCAAGGCCTCGGAGCCGCCGCTTTGTTCGTGACGGCCATTGAAAAGCCGGTTGACGTCCTGCTCGACGAACCGAGTGCCGCGACGCATCGCTTCCGGGTTGCCGAACAGGAACATAATACGGGCGCGCGGTTTCAGATCGCCGCGCGCAATGCTACGGATCAGTTGATCCAGCAGCTCGATGGGGGCCGTCTCATTGCCGTGAATACCGGCTGACAGCAGCAGGTCAGTGCCGTTGTCACGAGCCTCAGGCGGGCGAACTTCCAGCGCCCCCTCGCCCAGCCAGCGCATGCGCACGCCTTCGACGGTCAGTTGAGTCTTTTCCGCCGGCTCACGTCCGGCCAGGGTCAAATCAAGCAGTTTGCCGAGAGCGAGCATGGCGCGCTTCCTTACGGGTTATTTCAGTGGTTGCAGTCAGGACCGTGTACATGGCCGTCTTCTTCCTCGGCGCCCATGTCGGCCGGTTCCATTTCCAGCTGCAGGCTGACCAGGTTGGTGGCCAGTGGACGCAGCAGCAGGTTGGCGTATTCAGCGTCGTCTTCTTCGACGTCAACGCCAATCAGCAACTGGCCGCGGCCGTCTTGCTGAATCCACAATTCCTTGCCCTGCCAGATGACGGCAACGCGGGTGCAGGAGGTTTCCAACTGGGTGCCATCGGTGTCTTCGAGGATTAACTGCAGGGCGTCGCTCATGTTGGGAATGCTCTTGAAAGGAGAAATCATGCGTCGGGCCTTGGCTCGACGCGTAGGTATCAAACGAGTTGAAAAGGATAAACGGCGCCCAGTTTAAGGATTTGCGTCAGTTCATCCAATGCCGTTCGGCATTCGGTCAGCAATCGGGGGTCGGCCAGGTCGTTTTCGCTCATGCGATCACGATAGTGCCGGTCGACCCATTGGGTCAGGGTTTCATACAGCGGTGCAGTCATGATCACGCCGGAATTGACAGCCGCCAGCTCGGCTTCATTCAGTGCGACGCGCAGGCGCAGGCACGCGGGACCACCACCGTTCTGCATGCTTTGCTTGAGGTCGAACACCTTGACTTCGGCCACCGGGCTATCGTCAGTGACCAGACGTTGCAGGTAGCTCCAGACGCTGCTGTTGGCTTGACACTCTTGCGGCACGATCAGCAGCATCGTGCCGTCTGCGCGTGACAGCAGTTGGCTGTTGAACAGGTAAGAACGCACTGCATCGGCCACCGAGACGTCGGCGCGTGGCACGCAGATCGCTCGCAACTGGCCACCGACCCGCGCAAGTTTTTCGCGCAACTCGTCCAGCATCGACTCGGTGTGGAGGAAGGCGTCCTCGTGATAGAACAGCACCTCGCCGTTGCCGACCGCGATCACGTCGTTGTGAAATACCCCCTGATCGATCACCGCCGGGTTTTGCTGCCCGTAGACCACCCCGTCATCGTTCAGGCCGTGAAGACGTGCTACGGCTTTGGAAGCCTCCAGCGTCTGCCGCGCGGGGTACTTCTGCGGCGCCGGATAACGTGTGTCGAAAGCGCTGCGCCCGAACACAAAAAACTCGACGCCCGCCTCGCCATAATCCCGGCAGAAACGCGTGTGGTTGGCGGCCCCTTCGTCGCCGAACTGGGCAACGGCTGGCAACGCCGCGTGATGCGCGAAGTGCTGAGCATCGGCAAACATTGCACCCAGCACGCGACTGGTCGTCGGGTGTTCGATGCTGCGATGGTATTTGCAGTTGAGGTTGGCCGCAGTGAAATGCACCCGGCCGTCGGCCGTGTCGGCGCTCGGGCTGACGGTCGCCGCGTTGGCCACCCACATGCTCGACGCCGAGCAACTGGCCACCAGCAGCGGCATGTCCTGTCGAGCGACCTTTTCAATGACCTGTTCGTCGCTGCCGGTAAAGCCCAATTGACGCAAACCGGCCACATCAGGGCGCTCTTGAGGTGCCAGTACGCCCTGAGTGAAGCCCAGGTCCATCAGCGCTTTCATTTTCGCCAGGCCCTGTAGCGCCGCCTCACGAGGGTTGGAACATTGCTGGCTGTTGCTTTGGGACGCGACATTACCGTAGGACAACCCGCCGTAGTTGTGGGTTGGCCCGACCAGACCGTCAAAATTCACTTCACAGGATTTCATCGGCAAGGCTCCGTGGATCTGTTTTTATAAGCAATCGTTGCGTGCACAGTCAGCTCAGCCTGATGCCCGGAGTCAGCGTCGTCGGCAGCGTCAGGCTGTCGGTTTCAAGGGATGCCACCGGATACGCGCAGTAATCGGCCGCGTAATACGCACTGGCCCGGTGATTGCCCGACGCGCCCACGCCACCGAACGGCGCGCTGCTGGCGGCGCCAGTCAACTGCTTGTTCCAGTTGACGATACCGGCGCGGCTTTCCAGCCAGAACTGCTGATAGCGCGCCTGTGAATCCGACAGCAAGCCAGCGGCCAGACCGTACTGGGTGTTGTTGGCCTCGGCGATGGCGGCGTCGAAATCGGCGTAGCGAATCACCTGCAGCAGCGGGCCGAACAGCTCTTCGTCAGACCGCTCGCTGGCCGCCGTCACATCGATGATGCCCGGCGTCAGCAAGGCAGACTGGGCCAGCGGCTGGCGCATCTCCAGCAACGACACAGCACCTTTGGCCAGCAGAACGCGCTGGGCGTCCAGCAGACCAAGCGCTGCGTCCAGCGAGATCACCGAGCCCATGAACGGCGCAGGCTGCTGGTCGAACGAGCCGACTTCGATGGTTTCGCTCACGGCGACCAGCCGGGCCAGAAAGGCATCGCCCCAATCGCCCTGCGGCACGAGCAGCCGACGCGCACACGTACAACGCTGACCGGCAGAAATGAAGGCCGACTGAATCACGGTGTACACCGCAGCGTCCATGTCCTGCACCTGATCGATCACCAGCGGGTTGTTGCCGCCCATTTCCAGGGCGAGGATCTTGTCCGGACGTCCGGCGAATTGCTGATGCAGTGCGTTGCCGGTTCGGCTTGAACCGGTGAAGAACAGCCCGTCGATACCGGGGTTGGCAGCCAGCGCGATGCCGGTTTCGCGGTCACCCTGCAACAGGTTCAGCACCCCGCTCGGCAGACCGGCTTCGATCCAGCACTTGACGGTCAGCTCGGCCACTTTCGGGGTCAGCTCGCTGGGTTTGAACAGCACACTATTGCCCGCCAGCAGCGCCGGAACGATGTGACCATTGGGCAGATGACCGGGGAAGTTGTAAGGGCCGAAGACCGCCACCACGCCATGCGGCTTGTGACGCAATACTGCGGTAGCGTCACCCAGCGGACCACTCTTTTCGCCGGTGCGCTCGCGATAGCTCTGCACCGAAATGGCGACCTTGTTGATCATGGTGGTGACTTCGGTGGCCGACTCCCACAGCGGTTTGCCGGTTTCTTCGCCAATGCAGTGGGCCAGGTCGTCAGCGTGGTGCTTGAGCCGTGCAGCGAAGGCTTCCAGTACGTCGATCCGCTCCTGCAATGAACGACGCGCCCAGCCAGGAAACGCCTGTCGCGCAGCCTGCACCGCCAGTTCGACCTGCCCGGCCGTTGCGCCCTGACCGGACCACAACACCTGCTGCGTCACCGGGTTAAGCGAGGTGATCGTCTCACCCTGCCCGGCCAGCCAGGCGCCTGCGATATACAGCGTACTCATCACACCCCCTCCCGCGCCGCCGACAGCGGCACTGCCCGCACATTGTCGCCAGCACTCATGCGCAGGCGCTTGGCGGTCATCGGATCGACCACCAACGTGCCAGCGGCGAAACGCGCCGGACCGACCGTGATGCGGCAGTCTTCGCGCTTGCGGTTGTAGATCAAAAATTGTGGCGCGTCGTCGCCCGGCGTGCCAATGGCCAGAACCAGCGCCTGGCTGTCGTGTACCGCGCGAATCTTGCCGGTTTCACACTCGATGGCAGGCCCTGCGTCGAAGATGTCGACGTAGCCCTGATAACTGAAGCCTTCGGCCTTGAGCATGGTCAGGGCAGGCTCGGTGTCGGCGTGGACACGGCCAACCACGTTGCGCGCATCTTCGGAAAGAAAGCAGGTGTACAGCGGAAACTTGGGCATCAGCTCGGCGATGAACGCTTTGTTGCCGACGCCGGTCAGGTAATCGGCCTGGCTGAATTCCATCTTGAAGAAGTGCCGACCCAGGCTTTCCCAGAACGGCGAACGGCCGTTCTCGTCGGACATGCCGCGCATCTCGGCGATGATCTTGTTGCCAAACAGTTTCGGAAACTCGGCGATGAACAGCATCCGCGCTTTGGACAGCAGGCGGCCGTTGAGGCCGTTGCGCGCATCGCTGCGCAAGAACAGCGAACACAGCTCCGAATTGCCGGTCAGGTCGTTGGCCAGAAACAGCGTCGGAATCTCACGGTAGATGTTCAGCTCCTGCGACGCACTGACGGTCAGCCCGACCCGGTAGTTGTACCAGGGTTCGCGCAGACCGACGGCGCCAGCAATGGCCGAAATACCGACCACACGCCCTTCATCGTCTTCGAGCACGAACAGGTAGTCCGCGTCGCCCCGCTCGGCTTCGCCGCGAAAGGTCTTTTCGGCCCAGCCGACCCGGTGCGCCAGACGCTCCTCGTTGGCAGGCAGAGTCGTCAGGCCAGCACCGGTGCTGCGCGCCAATTCAATCAGCGCGGGCAGGTCACTGCTGCGTACGGGACGAACGATCATGTTATCTCCTCAGCGGCTCTCAAGAGCCTCGACACTCACTTATCAGCATTCGCAGGTCTTGCTCAGACCGCCACGATCCGCACACTGGCACCTTCACCGACGCCCAAGGCCTCGGCGGCCTGCAGGCTCAGCACCACGGGGCGTCCCGGGGCCCAGTCCAGCTCCAGCAGCACGGCGCGGTAATCCTGCAGCAGCCCGTTGGCAACCAGATACGAGCGCCCGCCGCGACCCACATCGCTGGCGCTGTTAGGGCCGGGTTCGATCTTCACCGGCACCAAACGGCTCTGGGCGATCGAGCGAATCCCGGAAACCCGCGCGTGCAATGTCGGGCCGCCGTCGAATATGTCGATGTAATGATCGGTTTCGAAGCCTTCGCGCATCAGGATGTCGAAGGTGATCTGCGCACGCGGATGGACCTGCCCCATCGCTTCCTGCGCCGCGTCGGGCAACAGTGGGACGTAGATCGGGTAATGCGGCATCAACTCGGCAAGGAATGTCCGGCTTTTCAGCCCGCACAGGCGTTCGGCGGCGGCGTAGTTGATGTCGAAGAAGTTGCGACCGATGGCGTCCCAGAACGGCGAGTCGCCATTCTCGTCGCTGTAGCCAACGATCTCGGTCACCACCGAGTCGGCAAAGCGCTCAGGATGGCTGGCGACGAACAGCAGACGGCCACGAGAATTGAGTTCCGACCAGGCCGTGCCCACCAACTCAGGCGCCACGTAGAAACTGGTCAGCAGGCTGTTGCCGGTCAGGTCATGGCACTGCGACAACACGTGAATCTTGTTGTGAATTTTCAGTTCGCGAGAAGCATGCACGAAGGTTTCGTTGCGAAAGCTGTAGAAAGGCTCGGAGTAACCCGCCGACGCGACGATGCCCGAACAGCCGACCAACTGGCCGCTCTCGCTGTCCTCGAGCACGAAGAAGTAGGTTTCTTCGCCGTTGAAGCTGACCTCAGCCGAGAACGACGCCTCCGAAGAGCCGATCTTGTCGCTCAAGCGGCCAGCATCGTCGGGCAAGGACGTGACACCAATCGGGCTGTCGGCGGCGAGGCGTTGAACCTCGGCCAGATCAGCCATTTGCGCGGGGCGCATCACCAGCATGGTGCCACTCCTTGTAGATCCACAGGCCGGAACGACCGGCGCTAAAAAAAGCACCACGCGGCGTCATGTCCGCAAGGTGCCAGAAAGTGGCCGGTGTCCGCCAACGCGAACACCGGCAGGTCCTGCGTTGAATCAGGACGTCAGTTTGGCGACGGCGCGCTCGAAGCGGTTCAGGCCTTCGTCGATGTCGGCGTCTTCGATCACCAAGCTTGGCGCAAAACGAATCACATCAGGACCGGCCTGCAAAATCATCAGGTCATGGGCTTCTGCTGCGTTGAAGAAGTCCTTGGCCTTGCCTTTCCAGGCATCGGACAGTACGCAGCCGATCAACAGACCGAGGCCCCGAACCTGGCTGAACACGCCGTATTGCTGGCCGATCTTTTCCAGACGGGTCTTGAAGCGCTCGTGCTTGGCCTTGACGCCCGCCAGAACTTGCGGAGTGTTGACGACATCGATGACCGCCTCGCCCACCGCGCAAGCCAACGGGTTGCCGCCGTACGTGGTGCCGTGTACGCCGACCGCCAGATGCTTGGCCAGCGCGTCGGTGGTCAGCATCGCCGCCAGCGGGAAGCCGCCGCCAATGCTCTTGGCGCTGGAAAGAATGTCCGGGGTCACGCCGTAATGCATGTAGGCGAACAGGTGACCGCTACGGCCCATGCCGCTCTGCACTTCGTCGAACACCAGCAGCGCTTTGTGCTCGTCGCACAATGCGCGCGCGCCTTGCAGGTATTCAAGCTCGCCGGGCAGCACGCCGCCTTCGCCTTGAATCGGCTCCAGCACCACGGCGCAAGTCCTATCGGACACAGCCGCTTTGAGCGCGTCGAGATCGTTGTACGGTACGTGCGTGATGCCGGTGATCTTCGGGCCGAAACCGTCGGAGTACTTTGGCTGGCCGCCCACGCTCACGGTGAACAGGGTGCGACCATGAAAGCTGTTCACGGCGGCGATGATTTCGTACTTTTCCGGACCATACAGGTCATGCGCTACGCGACGGGCCAGCTTGAAAGCCGCTTCGTTCGCTTCGGCACCGGAGTTACAGAAGAACACACGATCCGCAAACGTTGCTTCCACCAGTTTCTTGGCCAGGCGCAACGTCGGCTCATTGGTGAAGACGTTGGACACGTGCCACAGATTGTTGGCCTGCTCGGTCAAGGCACCGACCAGCGCCGGGTGGCAGTGGCCCAATACGTTGACGGCGATCCCGCCCGAAAAATCCACCAACTCGCGGCCCGCCTGGTCCCAGACTCGGGAACCCGCGCCACGCACAGGGATGAACCCGGCCGGCGCGTAGTTGGGGACCATTACCTGGTCGAAATCGGCGCGTTGCACCGCAGCATGCTCAACGGACATCGGAGTCTCCTGATGAGGAACGCCTGCCTGAAACGGGCAAGCGATGGAAAGATTGTAAGGATTGATTCGGCTTGGACCTTGCCGCCAGGCGACAACTTGTTACAGCGCAAAACCGTGTTTTTTCAGGGTTTTCGGCAATGCGACATATTGCGTCACAAAGACGCAGTTTAAACCGATTGAAGTCCGGTGTCTGGCCCGGCGCTGTTTCGATGCGGACACGATTCACAGCGCTGTGGGAGGCCTCGCCGTATCTTTGACGTGGCGCTGTCGCACGACAAACTTCGTGGGAGCGGACTTGTCCACGAAATGGCCAGTACATCCGACGAATATTCAGCGATCGAAATGCAGTATTCGCGGACAAGTCCGCAGTGTTTGCTGCGCGAAAGCACCACGTCTTAGACAAGACGGAACCTCCCACAGCAAATAACGTCCTCGACAGCTTATGCTTTTTTGAACGTTCAGCCGCGCTCGGCTGGCACCGGCGACAGCTCGAAGGGGCTGCTGCTGCGTCGCTGGTTGCGGTCTTCACGGGGCGTGGCGCCGAAGAAGTTGCGGTACGCGCTGGAGAAATGCGGCCCCGATGAAAACCCGCAAGACAGGCCGATCTGGATGATCGACTTGCTGGTTTGCATCAGCATCTGGCGCGCCTTGTTCAGGCGCAGTTCCAGGTAGTACTGGCTCGGCACGCGGTTGAGATATTGCTTGAAGATGCGCTCCAGCTGACGACGCGACACGCAGACGTGCTGAGCGATTTCGTCGGTCGTCAGTGGCTCTTCGATATTGGCCTCCATCAGCAGCACCGCCTGGGTGAGCTTCGGATGGCTGGAACCCAGACGGTTCTGCAACGGAATGCGCTGACGCTCGCCACCCTCACGAATGCGCTCGACCACTAACTCTTCTGAAACCGCCCCCGCCAGTTCCGCGCCATGATCACGGGACAACACCGCCAGCAACAGGTCGAGTACCGACATGCCGCCGCAAGCTGTCAGGCGGTCGCGGTCCCAGTCGAACAAGTGGCTGGTGGCAATGACTTTTGGGAACCGCTCGCTGAAATCATCTTGCCAGCGCCAGTGTACGGCGGCGCGATAGCCGTCGAGCAGCCCCAGTTGCGCCAGCGGATAGACGCCTGCCGACAACCCCCCAATCGAACAGCCTGCACGCACCAACTGCTTGAGCGCACTGCCCAGCACCGATGCCACCGGAGCAGGAGGCTCGTCAGCCAACAGAAACAGTTTGTGCAGCCCATCCAGACGCCCCGCCCACGGCTGGCCCGGCAATTGCCAGCCACCGCTCGCGGCGGGATCGGCAGGCTCGGCCTGAAGAAATGACAACTCATAGACCACTTCAGGGTGCACGCGCTGGGCCACGCGCAAGGCTTCCTCGGCAAGCGCCAGGGTCAGGGCTTTGGTGCCAGGCCAGACAAGGAAACCTATTCGATGGGCAGTCATTGGGACATCCGATACGTAGCGCCGCAAAAGCCAAGCCCGCGAACAGGCTCGATCTGGAAACTCCAGGTCATGTCGCGTGTCGCGCAGCATGCCCTGTTCTGTTGTAAAAAGGCACCGCCAGGACGGTGCCGCTCATCACTTCAAGCTGCCGGACAAAAACTGCTGCAAGCGTTCGGTCTGCGGGTTGGCCAGCACTTCACGCGGATCACCGCGCTCCAGCACCACACCTTGGTGCAAAAACACCAATTGGTTGGAGACTTCACGGGCAAAGCCCATTTCGTGCGTCACCACCACCATCGTCCGACCTTCCTGAGCCAGCCCCTGCATGACCTTGAGCACATCGCCGACCAACTCTGGATCGAGCGCCGAGGTGGGCTCGTCGAAGAGCATCACTTCGGGCTCCATCGCCAGCGCCCGGGCAATCGCCACGCGCTGCTGCTCGCCACCGGACATGTGCCCCGGATAAGCATCCTTGCGGTGCCCGACGCCGACCTTGGCCAGGTAGTATTCGGCCTTTTCCAGGGCTTGCTTCTTTGGAACACCCAGCACATGCACCGGTGCCTCGATGATGTTCTGCAGGGCCGTCATGTGCGACCACAGGTTGAAATGCTGGAACACCATCGACAGCCGTGAACGCATGCGTTGCAACTGCTTGCCATCTGCAGCCTTGAGGCCGCCGTCCTTGTTCGGGGCCAGCTTGAGCTCTTCACCGTTAAGCAGGATCTTGCCGGCATGGGGTTGTTCCAGCAGGTTGATGCAGCGCAGGAACGTGCTTTTGCCCGATCCGCTGGAGCCGATGATGCTGATCACATCGCCAGCGCGGGCGGTCAGGGACACACCCTTGATCACTTCATGGCTGCCATACCGCTTGTGCAGGTCCTGGACTTCCAGTTTGTTCATGCTTTGGTTTCTCACAGAACGATCAATCACTGAGCAGGCGTCCCTGGCGCAGCGCCGTGCGCCCCGCCACTTTGGCCAGCCAGAAACCGGGTTGAGCGTAGCGAAGCCGCTCGATGGCAAACAGCACACCGGCAGTCGTCGCGCAAAGGGTGCTGACCTGATCGGACAGCGGATCGATGACTTCGAACAACGGCTCGCCGGGCTCGACCCACTCGCCAGGGGCACGCAGGAAAGTCACCACGCCGGGGTGCGGCGCGTAGAGCAACTCAGTGCCTTCGAACGGCATGCCTTCGCAGGCTTCGTGGGCGGGCTGAGGCCAGTCACCACTGATGAAACCCTGCTCGGCCAGAAACGCCAGAATACCTTCGGCATGGGCTTCGGCCTCAGGCTTGCCAGTGTCGGCCTGACCGCCCAGCTCGATGGTGGTCGCCAGACAGGCCAACGGAATCTGTGACTGAGGGAACATGCGCGACAAACGCAGCCACGGCAGCGAACAGGCTTCATCGAAAGAGCTGCCGCCCGAATCCTCGGCCAGCAACCCCACCTTGACGTTCAGGTGCGCCGACAACGAGCGCCACTGAGGCCAGTGCTGGGGCAAGGCGTACATGTGCAATGCGGCATCGGCGTCGCAGTGCAGATCCAGCACCACATCAGCGACGCAGGCATGTTTGAGCAGAATCTGCTGCATGCCCTGCAGCTCGGATTGCGGCGCAGGCAGGCGATCGAGCACAGTGCTCATGGCCTGGCGGATCATGTGCGTGTTGGCACGCGGATCATCACCCAGTTGCCCTTCCAGCAACTCGGCGACCGGCTCGCTCAATTCGGTGAAATCGCGGTTGAAGTTCTTACCGCTGCCGAACTCGAAACGCCCTTGATGCGCACCTTGCAGCAACTGACCAAGGCCCAGCGGGTTGGCGACCGGCACCAGCTCGATGATGCCTTTGAGCGCACCCTGCTGCTCAAGCTCGACAAGACGCTTTTTCAGCTCCCATGCCGTGCGCATGCCGGGCAGCTCGTCGGCGTGCAGGCTGGCCTGGATGTAGGCCTTGCGCTCGCCGGAGCCAAAACTGAACACGCTCAGTTTCCGCTCGGTGCCCAAGGTACTCCAAGGCAATACATGATCGATTCTTTGCATTTCAGACCTTCCGTGGGGCCATATAGCCCAGCCAGCGACGTTCAGCCATCTTGAACAGCCGCACCAGAATGAATGTCAGGCACAGATAGAAAACGCCTGCGGTGATGTACGCCTCGAAAGGCAGGTAGAACTGGGCGTTGACCGTACGCGCCGCGCCAGTGATGTCAATGAGGGTCACGATGGAGGCCAGACTGGTAGTCTGCAGCATCATGATCACTTCGTTGCTGTACTGCGGCAGCGCCCGACGCAGCGCCGAGGGCAGCAGGATGCGGCGGTACATCTTCGCGCGCGACATCCCCATTGCCCGAGCGGCTTCGATCTCACCGGCAGGCGTGGCCTTGAGGCTGCCCGCGATGATTTCTGCGGTATAGGCGCTGGTGTTCACAGCGAATGCCAGGCACGCACAGAACGTTGCACTGGACAGCCACGGCCAAAGAACGCTCTCGCGCACGGCTTCGAACTGGGCCAGGCCGTAATAGATCAGGAACAACTGCACCAGCATCGGCGTGCCGCGGATCACATAGGTATAGAGCCAGGCCGGCATGTTCACCCACGGGTTTTTCGAGACCCGCATCAGGCCCAGCGGCAAGGCTGCAACAAGGCCGAAGCCCAGAGAAATCGCCAGCAGCTTGAGAGTGACGACCAGACCGCCAAAGTACAGCGGCAGGCTTTCCCAGACGACGTTGTAATCGAAGATCATAGGTCAGCCGCCCTAACGCCTACGGAGTAGCGTTTTTCCAGATAACGCAGGGCCAGCAGCGACACGCTGGTGATCACCAGGTACATCGCTGCGACCGCGAGAAAGAAGGTAAAGGGCTCGCGGGTGGCATCGGCCGCCTGCTTGGCCTTGAACATCATGTCCTGCAGACCGACCACCGAAATCAGCGCGGTGGCCTTGGTCAGAACCAGCCAGTTATTGGTGAAGCCGGGAATCGCCAGACGGATCATCTGCGGCACCAATATGCGGAAAAACACTTTGCCGCTGCTCATGCCATACGCCATGCCCGCCTCGGCCTGTCCCTTGGGGATGGCCATGAACGCACCACGGAAGGTTTCGGACAGGTATGCGCCAAAGATGAAGCCCAGCGTGCAGACTCCGGCCGCGAACGGATCGAGATCGATGTAATCCTCAAAACCGAGCAGGGGTGCGACCCGATTGAGCAGGTCCTGGCCGCCGTAGAAGATCAGCAGGATCAAAACCAGGTCGGGAATACCGCGAATCACAGTGCTATACAGATCGCCCATCCAGGCCAGCCAGCGCACCGGCGACAGACGAAGCGCCACGCCGATCAGACCGAGAACGATCGCCAGGGCCATCGACGACAGCGCCAACTGCAACGTCAGCCAGGCACCTTCGAGGATCACAGCCCCGTAGCCTTTCAACATCATGTGCGGTCCTCAAGCGTGGAATAAAAAATGGCGCAAGCCAGCAGATCTGCTTGCGCCATTTAGGTCGGTACCTTGCGGCGGTTTTATTTGCCGTAGATATCGAAGTCGAAGTACTTGTCCTGTATTGCCTTGTACTTGCCGTTGGCTCGGATAGCAGCGATAGCGGCATTGAGGCGGTCAAGGTTGGCTTTGTCGCCTTTGCGCACGGCGATGCCGATGCCGTCACCGAAGTATTTCGGATCGGTGAACGACGGGCCGACGAATGCGTAGCCTTTGCCCGCGTCGGTCTTCAGGAAACCGTCCTGTAACAGGGTAGCGTCAGCCACTGTTCCGTCCAGACGACCGGCACTGATGTCCAGGTAGATTTCGTTCTGCGAACCGTAAGGAATCACTTCTACGCCCAGCGGCGCGAGTGTCTCACGGGCGAAGCGTTCATGGATCGCGCCACGCTGCACACCGATTTTCTTGCCTTTGAGCTCAGCGAGGTTGTCGCTGACCCTGGTGCCTTCCTTCATCACCAGACGAGCCGGCGAATTGTAGTACTTGCCGGTGAAATCCACGGACTTCTTGCGGTCTTCGGTGATGGACATCGAAGACAGGATCGCGTCGATCTTGCGCACTTTCAACGCAGGGATCAGGCCGTCGAACTCCTGCTCGACCCACGTGCATTTGGCTTTCATTTCTTCACACAGCGCGTTGCCGATGTCGTAGTCGAAACCGACGATGCTGCCGTCCGGTGCCTTGGATGCAAACGGAGGGTACGCGGCTTCAATACCGATTTTCAGCGGCTTTTCATCAGCGAATGTCGGCTGGGCAAGCACGGACAACGCCAGCGCGCCAATAAGCATGAGCTTTTTCATTTACAGAACTCCATCGGTAAAGCACGACAAGTGGCAGAGTGGGCAGCGCCCATTATGCGAAAGGACCATCCAGAGAGAGAGCGACGTCAGGCATCCGATACCGGGTTGCGGGTCACCGGCCTCTGACGAGTGAGGGGCATTTTAACGACAGGCTTGAAGTCGATATTTCTTCAATGCGACAACAAGTTACAGAAGCACTTGAAAAGCACGCCGAGCCTGTTGACGAAGAGGAAATCCCGTGATCCAGCAAAACAGATTTAACCTGCTGATGCAGCAAAAAGCGCGCCCATTATTGGCAAAGCCTTCTAATCCGGCAAGCCCAGCGTGTCGCCGGGCTTGAGAAATACGGCCACGCGCGGCTTATTCCTACAAATATCGGGACGAATGTCCCACAAGGTAGCCGTCGGGAGAAACGGCGGGTAGACGCGTAACAGGTCGATATATCCCGGCACGATGACTGACGTGGATGGCATCAATACTCAGCTATTGCATCCCCAATCGCTCGGTTGACGCAGATGTGAAGGCGCGGAGCGCCTGAGAGGCATTCCCACGCTGGAGCGTGGGAATGATCAGAGAGGTATCAGGCAGCGCTCATCGTCTTGTGGGTGTCGATCAAGTGCTGCACCACGCCTGGATCGGCCAGGGTCGAGATGTCGCCCAGCGCGTCATACTCGGCCGTGGCGATCTTGCGCAGGATACGGCGCATGATCTTGCCCGAACGGGTTTTCGGCAGCCCCGGCGCCCATTGGATGAAGTCCGGGGACGCGATCGGGCCGATTTCCTTGCGCACCCAGTTGCGCAGTTCGATACGCAGCGCCTCGTCAGCCGTTTCACCGGCGTTGAGCGTGACGTACACGTAGATGCCCTGCCCTTTTAGGTCATGCGGCACACCGACCACCGCCGCTTCGGCAACTTTGGGGTGCGCGACCATCGCACTTTCGATCTCGGCCGTGCCCATGCGGTGGCCAGAAACGTTGAGCACGTCGTCCACGCGGCCGGTGATCCAGTAGTAGCCATCCTCGTCACGACGCGCGCCGTCACCGGTGAAGTACATGCCGCGAAAGGTCTTGAAGTAGGTGTCGACGAAACGGTCATGATCGCCGTACAGCGAACGCGACTGACCCGGCCAGGAATCGAGAATCACCAGATTGCCTTCGGCTGCGCCTTCGATCAGGTTGCCCAGGTTGTCCACCAGCGCGGGAATCACGCCAAAGAAAGGACGCGTTGCCGAACCCGGCTTGAGCGCGGTGGCACCCGGCAACGGGCTGATGAGGATGCCACCGGTTTCGGTCTGCCACCAGGTGTCGACGATCGGGCAGTTTTTCTTGCCCACCGTGTCGTAGTACCAGCCCCAGGCTTCAGGGTTGATAGGTTCGCCCACCGACCCCAGCAGACGCAGGCTGGAACCGTCTGCGCCCTCTACCGAACGCGTGCCTTCAGCCATCATGGCGCGAATGGCCGTCGGTGCGGTGTAGAGAATATTGACCTTGTGCTTGTCGATGATTTTCGACACGCGGGTGATGTCCGGGTAGTTCGGCACGCCTTCGAACAGCAGTGTGGTTGCACCGTTGGCCAGCGGGCCGTAGACAATGTAACTGTGGCCGGTCACCCAACCGACGTCTGCAGTACACCAGTAGATTTCGCCCGGCTTGTAGTCAAACACGCGCTCGTGGGTCAGTGCTGCGTAGAGCAGATAGCCGGCCGTGGTGTGCAACACGCCCTTGGGCTTGCCGGTGGAACCTGAGGTGTACAGGATGAACAGGGATTCTTCAGCGCCCATTTCTTTCGGCGCACAGATGCTCGACGCCACTTCCAGCAACGCGTGATACCAGATATCGCGGTGGCGGTTCCACTCGATCTCGCCGCCGGTGCGCTTGCAGACGATGACTTTCTGCACGCTGCTGGTTTCAGGGTTAGTCAGGGCGCGGTCGACGTTGGCCTTGAGCGGGGTTTTCTTGCCGCCACGCAGACCTTCGTCAGCGGTGATGACCACTTTGGAGCTGCAATCGATGATGCGGCCGGCCAACGCTTCCGGCGAGAAGCCGCCGAACACGACCGAGTGAATGGCTCCGATCCGGGCGCACGCCAACATGGCGACCACAGCCTCGGGGATCATTGGCATATAGATGGTCACCACGTCGCCACGGTGTACATCCTGGCCACGCAAGGCGTTGGCGAACTTGCAGACTTCGGCGTGCAGTTCGCGGTAGGTGATTTCACGGTGTTCGGAAGGATCGTCGCCTTCCCAGATAATCGCGATGCTGTCGCCGCGCTCCTCCAGATGACGGTCCAGGCAGTTATAGGCAACGTTCAGCGTGCCATCGGAAAACCACTTGATGTCGACGCGGTGATCGTCGAACGAAGTCTGTTTGACGTTTGTGAAGGGCTTGATCCAATCGAGGCGCTTGGCCTGCTCACGCCAGAAGCCATCGGGGTTGACCACCGACTGCTGGTACATGGCCTTGTAGGTTGCCTCATCCGTCAGCGTGTTCGCTGCGACTTCTGGGCGGACGGGGTACAGGGAAGCTGCACTCATCTTGGTTACCTCGGTGGATAGTTGTTGTTTTATGACTCCGTTGTATCCCGCCCCATCCTACAGGGCCATTCGACGTTGGTCTTACCGAAATGGCACGGGCCTGTCCGCACGGTCGGCAAGCCTCGACTTCAAGCTTTGCCGAATGATTGTTACCGTTTCGATAAAAAGGCTTATCAAAAGCCTTTATATATGTCGTGCCACCAGAAGCCTAGAATCAACTCCGCCAACTTGGCAACTACCAGCAGCCCCCACACAGGCCCGGTTTTAATCAACTCAATCGCCATGCTCCCCTGAACTCGATTATTCGTCAGGCGCATTCGCTCGCACTCAAGAAGGTAAACAGCAATGAAAGCTTCAATCGCGATTCTGGCACTTTGCGGTCTCAGTACTCTGGCAATGGCCGAAGAATCGCAAACCAAGGTCGCCGCGCAACAGGCACGCATCGAGCAATATACCTACGGCACGCATCTGGACATCGCCAAAGTGATTTCCACCAGTCAGATCCCTGACGTCTGTCAGGTCGTGCCGGCACGCATGGTTTATGAAGACTCGCAGGGCAAGCAGCACATCATGAGTTATCAGGTGATGGGCAACGGTTGCAGCAACGGCTGACACCCGCTCGATGGGCGCGACGCCTCGCAGATGGTTGTGCAGACGGATCGTGCGAGGCGCCTCCTAATAGATTCACCGTGTTATTCAACGTGTTTGCCCACTTCATATTCACGCAACTTGTTGGCAATGGTCGTATGTGAAACCCCCAGTCTTTTACCCAACTGCCGACTGCTGGGATAGTGCGCATAAAGTTGCTCCAGCACCGACTTTTCAAACCGCCCGACAATGGCCTCAAGCCCGCCGTCCAGTGACACGTCGGTCAGGGTCTGGCGCACGCCGTAATCCGGCAGCCGGATATGCTCGGCCTGAACCTGAGCGCCTTCGCACAACGAGACAGCTTGGAACAACACGTTCTCCAATTGCCGCACATTGCCCGGCCAGTGGTACTGACTCAGTCGTTTCAAAGCCGCAGGCGCAATACCGGGTAACGCGCAGCCAATCTGGCGACTGGCCTGATCGAGAAAGTGCTCGACCAGAGGCGTCAGGCCATCCAGACATTCGCGCAACGGCGGAATGTGCAGTGTGAGCACATTGAGCCGGTGATAAAGGTCCTGCCGGAAGACGCCCTGGGCGCAGAGTTCGGACAGGTCGACCTGGGTTGAACACATCACGCGCACATCGAGGTACATGTCTTCGTCACTGCCGACGCGGCGAAAGCAGCCATCCTGAATGAATCGCAGCAATTTGGCCTGCATTCGCGCGCTCAACTCGCCGACACCATCGAGAAACAGCGTACCGCCTGCGGTCAGCTCCAGGAGGCCCAGCCGACCTTCTACCCGAGCCCCTTCGAACGCGCCGGGGTCGTAGCCGAACAGTTCGGTTTCGGCCATCGATTCCGAAAGCCCCGCGCAGTTGAGCGCCATCATCGGTGACTGCCCGCGCGGGCTGGACAAATGACACGCGCGGGCCAGCAGTTCCTTGCCGGTTCCTGTCTCGCCTTCTATCAACAGCGGCGCGTCCAGCGGCGCCATGCGCCGAGCCTCACGCACCACGGCAGCCATGACCTTCGAACTCTGGAAGATACTGTCGAAGCCGCGCAGTTCCTGCTTGCGCACGTGATAAATGCGCTCGCCCACCCGGTCCGCCCGGTGCAGCGTCAATACCGCGCCCGCCATTGCCTCACTGTCGTCATGCTCGGACTGCAACGGCGCGATGTCGGCGAGGAACACATCGCCGCGCACCTTGATGCGCAGACCGTTGATGCGTGATTTGTTGGCGCGCACCAACGCGGGCAGGTCGAAATCCTCCGCATAGCGCGAGAGTGGAATCCCGGGCACTTCATCGACCCGCACGCCGAGCAGTTGAGCCGCTGCCCGATTGGCAGCCACGATGGCCCCAGCCATGTCGATGGACAGCACCGGAAACTCAAGCGCCCCCAGCAAAGCGTTCAGCTCCATGTGGCGACGTTCGCTGGGCATCAAACCGACGCGTTTGACGCCGAACACACCGGTAATCGCCTCGAACCGGGGGCGCAAGGCCTGAAACTGCATGTTGATCAGGTTTGGGCAGTGCAGATAGATCGCATCGCCATGCTCGCCACCCACCTCCCCTCTGGCCACGTTCACCCCGTAGGCGACGAGCAGATCGAGTATGTCGCGCAGAATGCCGATGCGATTCTGACAATGGACCTTGATGCGCATGGATGCTCGCCCTTCTTGGCGTCGATGTTTTTGTGGTTGCACAAAGTCTAGCGTCAACAATACGTGACAGCCCAGCGCAAATACCTGCTCCAGAGGCCTTTATTTACCGAACAGACCAAGCGATCGTAAAGTTTTCGTTACGCACAAGACCATCAATGATGAGCCTCGTTCAGGGTAAGACGCTGACGTTACCCAGGATTTGCGCTATTTCTGGCTCATCGCTCTTTGCTTAGAAAGCAGCCGCATAACAACAACAGCGCTCTTCAGGAGACCAGCATGGCCCAGACGCACTACGTCGCGCGTGAGCCCGACGCACAGGGTTTCATCGATTACCCGGCCGCCGAACACGCGGTGTGGAACACGCTGATCACTCGCCAGATGAAAGTGATCAAAGGCCGTGCCTGTCAGGAATACCTGGACGGCATCGAGCAACTGGGCCTGCCCCATGACCGCATCCCGCAACTGGGCGAAATCAACAAGGTACTGGGGGCAACCACCGGCTGGCAGGTCGAGCGCGTGCCCGCACTGATTCCGTTCCAGACCTTTTTCGAACTGCTGGCCAGCAAGCGCTTTCCCGTTGCGACATTCATCCGCACTGAGGAAGAACTGGATTACCTGCAGGAGCCCGACATCTTTCACGAGATATTTGGCCACTGCCCGTTGCTGACCAACCCCTGGTTCGCCGAATTTACCCACACTTACGGCAAGCTGGGCCTGAGCGCGACCAAGGAACAGCGTGTTTATCTGGCCCGGCTGTACTGGATGACCATCGAATTTGGTCTGGTGGACACACCCCAAGGGCGCAAAATCTACGGCGGCGGCATTCTGTCTTCGCCCAAGGAAGCGGTGTACAGCCTGTCGTCTGAGCCCGAGCATCAGCCCTTCGACCCCCTCGAAGCCATGCGCACGCCTTATCGCATCGACATCCTGCAACCGGTGTATTTTGTCCTGCCCGACCTCAAGCGCCTGTTCGATGTGGCGCAGGAAGACATCATGGGGCTGGTCGAGCGCGGTATGCAGATGGGTCTGCATGCGCCAAAATTTCCGCCTAAAACCAAAAACCACGCGGCCTGATCGGCAGCCACGCGTCATAAGGAACCCTTTTCATGACTACACTCAACCAAGCCCACTGTGAAGCCTGCCGGGCCGACGCGCCTCAAGTCAGCGAAGCCGAGCTGCCAGCGCTGATCAAGCAGATCCCGGACTGGAACATCGAAGTACGCGACAGCGTCATGCAGTTGGAAAAAGTCTTCCTGTTCAAGAATTTCAAGTTTGCTCTGGCGTTTACCAACGCGGTCGGTGACATCGCCGAGGCCGAGGGCCATCATCCCGGCCTGCTGACCGAATGGGGCAAAGTGACCGTGACCTGGTGGAGCCATTCGATCAAAGGGCTGCACCGTAATGACTTCATCATGGCCGCCCGCACCGACGAGGTGGCCAAAGACGCCGAGGGACGCAAATAATGCATTTCAAGGACATCCAGCGCGTACCGGGCGATCCGATCCTGGGCCTGATCGAGGCGTATGCCAACGACACGCACCCGGGCAAGTTCGATTTGGGCGTGGGTGTCTACAAGGATTCGCAGGGCCAGACGCCTGTCCCCCGTGCGGTGAAGGCCGCCGAGCAACGTCTGGTCGAGCGGCAGATGACCAAGACCTATATCGGCAGCCACGGCGATCCTCGCTTCGGTGCGCTGATCAGTGAGTTGGTGTTGGGCGGCGATTCATCGCATCTGAAGGCCAAACGTGCAGGCGCGACCCAGACGCCGGGCGGCACTGGTGCACTGCGGCTGGCGGCGGAGTTCATCGCCCAATGCTTGCCTGGCAAGAGCATCTGGCTGAGCGACCCGACCTGGCCGCTGCATGAAACCATCTTCAACAATGCAGGCCTCAAGGTCGGTCACTACCCTTACGTGGGCAGCGACAACGTGCTGAACGTGGAAGGCATGCTGGACGCTCTGCGCCAGGTTCCGCAGGGCGATGTGGTGCTGCTGCATGCGTGCTGCCATAACCCGACCGGCTTTGACCTGTCTCATGACGAGTGGCGAGAAGTGCTGGCAATCGTGCAAAGCCGCGACTTGCTGCCGCTGATCGACTTCGCCTATCAAGGGTTTGGGGACGGTCTGGAAGAAGATGCCTGGGCAGTGCGCCTGTTTGCCGAAGCGTTGCCAGAACTGCTGGTGACCAGTTCGTGTTCGAAGAACTTCGGGTTGTACCGTGAACGCACCGGTGCGCTGATCGTCTGTGCAGATGATGCACCGAAACTGCTGGATGCACGCAGTCAGTTGGCGAGCATCGCCCGCAACCTGTGGTCGAACCCACCGGATCATGGGGCTGCGGTGGTGGCGGAGATTTTGGGCGATCCCGAGCTGAAAAGCCTGTGGGCCGACGAAGTTGAAGAAATGCGTCAACGGGTTGCCCAACTGCGTAACGGGCTGGTCGAAGCCCTGACACCTCTGGGGCTGGGTGACCGATTCGCCCACATCGCCCGGCAACGCGGCATGTTTTCCTACACCGGCATCGACAGCGAACACGTGACACGGCTGCGTGAAGAGCAGAGCGTGTACATGGTCAGCGATGGAAGAGCCAACATGGCCGGTATCGATGCCAGCCGTCTGGACCAACTGGCGCAGGCGATTGCAGCGGTGTGCAAAGGATAAAGGGCAGTAGTTGGCAGCAGGCGCAGTGTTGGGCCAAGACGTCTCTGAAAACGTGGAGGTCCCACCCCCTCTTCAACGCAGTGCCGCCGAGCAACAAACACCGGTTCCGTGGGAGCGGACTTGTCCGCGAATGCAGCACTTCAGCCACCCTATCTTCGTTGGACGTACCGGCCTATCGCGGACGAGTCAGCTCCTACATAAGTGGCATTGAGCCACTCCATAAAGGCCTATCGCCAGCCAGCATGCCCCGGACAGTGAAATCCGTTTTTTGTTTCGCCACTCAGTCAATTCGTTGAAAAAAATATCGGGATTGTCATTTTTAGTGGGGTATTCTGCGCAGGCTTTTTTAAAGCACGGTTCTATCTGCAACCCCTTGCGAGGAGCGATGACGATGCATGAAATCCCTAACTTCCCACCAGGCCAACAGGAACCACAGCAGTCGACTCTGGCTCAACAGGAGCTCGGTCAACCTGCCGCAATGAAAGCTGCACCCTCGGCTCAAGACAGCCAAAAAGCCCGAAGCAAAGACTGACGGCGATTTTTTCAGGCGTATCGAAAAACGGTGTTGCCGATTTTCAATACGCCTGGAAAACCAGCCAGCACAACCGGAAACCCCATGAACGATTTCACCGAAACCCAAGCCAGCGCACTGATCGGCACCGCCGAAAAGATGATCGAAATCTGGTCACGCCTGAGCCCGGAAAAACAGCAAGCTCTGCTGGCCCGCTTCAGCACTCAGGAAAATGCCCTGGCCGCACTGGTCACGACCCATCTCGTAGCACCGGCGCAGCCTTGACTCGCCGCCCTTCTCTCGCAGATTTATTTCAATCTGTTACCAGCATCGCCCGATGCGCCGTATGATGACCAGATCGAGAGCTTGCTAAGGATTTTTTCCTGCACGCTGTCCCATAGCAAGGCTTAACGTCACACGTCCACTTTGTTACCAGAATGAAACCCTTCTCCATGCCCGAGACACACACTGCTGCACCGCAAACCCCGATGGCCATCACGCTGACGGTGGTGTCCATCGTCATGTTCACCTTCATCGGCTACTTGAACATCGGCATCCCCCTCGCCGTCCTGCCCGGTTATGTCCACAGCGATCTAGGGTTCGGCGCGGTAATGGCGGGCCTGGTGATCAGCGTGCAGTACCTGGCCACCGTGATCAGCCGCCCGTGGGCGAGCCGTATCATCGATAACCTGGGCAGTAAGAAAGCCGTGCAGATAGGCCTCACCGGGTGCGGCCTGAGCGGTGTGTTCATGCTGGTGCCTGTCTGGCTGCAAGCGTGGCCGATGGCGAGCCTGGTGGTGCTGTTGATTGGTCGGGTGATTCTGGGCAGCGCGGAAAGTCTGGTGGGTTCGGGCTCGATTGGCTGGGGCATCGGCCGGGTCGGCGCACAGAACACCGCCAAGGTGATTTCCTGGAACGGCATCGCCAGTTATGGCGCGCTGGCCATCGGTGCGCCGCTGGGTGTCTGGATGGTCAAAGAATTGGGCCTGTGGACGGTGGGCGTGAGCATCATGCTGCTGTGCGCGACGGGGCTGCTGCTGACGTGGAAGAAACCGGGTGCGCCTATCGTTCATGGCGAGCGCTTGCCGTTCATGCACGTGCTGGGACGCGTCTTTCCCCACGGCATGGGTTTGGCGCTGGGCGGTATCGGCTTCGGCACCATCGCGACCTTCATTACCCTGTATTACGCCAGCAATCACTGGCCGAACGCTGCCCTGTGCCTGACCCTATTCGGTGCCAGCTTCATCACGGCACGCTTGCTGTTCGGCAACCTGATCAATCGTCTGGGCGGCTTTCGAGTGGCAATCGCCTGCCTGTCGGTCGAGACACTGGGCCTGCTGTTCCTGTGGATGGCACCCACGCCGGGCTTGGCGCTGGCGGGTGCGGCACTGACAGGTTTTGGCTTTTCGCTGGTATTTCCGGCGCTGGGCGTGGAAGCCGTCAATCTGGTTCCGGCTTCAAGCCGAGGCGCGGCAGTGGGTGCCTATTCGCTGTTCATCGACCTGTCGCTGGGCATCACAGGACCGCTAGCCGGAGCGATTGCCGCCGGTTTCGGCTTTGTATCGATCTTCCTGTTCGCCGCCCTCGCGTCGCTGAGCGGATTGGGCCTGAGCGTTTATCTGTACCGTCAGGCGCAGGCCTTGAGGCAGCAGCAGGCAGGCTGATTGCGCGTCAGTGTGTCTTGGGCTTCTTCTTGGCCAGCAGGTGCGAGAACACCGCTTGCAGATCATCCGAACCCGCGTCTTCATCCAGGTTGAGCTTGCTGTCGATGTGATCCATGTGATGCATCATCAGCTCGACCGCCAGCACCGCATCCCGGGCCTCGATGGCGTCGATCAACTGGTTGTGCTCGTCGTAGGAACAGTGCGTGCGGTTGCCGGTTTCGTACTGGGCAATGATCAATGACGTTTGGGACACCAGGCTGCGCTGGAAGCTGATCAGCGGTGCGTTTTTGGCCGCGACCGCCAACTGCAGGTGGAACTCGCCGGACAGGCGAATGCCTGCACCTCGATCTCCACGGGAAAAACTGTCGCGCTCCTCGCTCACCATCTGGCGCAACTGAGCGAGTTGTGCGGCACTGGCGTGCTCGACAGCCAGCTCGGTGATGGCCTTTTCCACCATGCGTCGGGCGAAGAACACCTGCCGGGCTTCCTCGACACTGGGACTTGCGACCACTGCGCCCCGATTGGGCCGCAACAGCACAACCCCCTCATGCCCCAGACGCGACAGCGCGCGACGAATGATGGTGCGACTCACACCAAAGATGTCCCCCAATGCCTCTTCACTCAGCTTGGTGCCCGGTGCCAGACGCTGCTCAAGGATGGCGTCGAAAATATGCGCATAGACGATGTCGTCCTGGGTCAGGCTAACGCTGGCTTTGGCAGGTCGCGTCGGTTTCTTGAGGGGCAGGGACTGATCGTTCATGAGCACTCGGGCGCAGGTGGATAACGGCGTTGCGACGCGCGCATTGTACACAGGGCCAAACCGGAATGGCTCACTCGCGCCTGCGCACCTGAACACCTGAACACCTGAACACCTGAACAGCGTCCGAAAAAAAGCCCGCAGTGTGCGCGGGCAAGCGAGTATCAGCTGCCCCGGTAGGTCGAGTAGCTGTAGGGCGAGATTAACAGCGGGACATGGAAGTGGGCCTGACCTGCGTCAATGCCGAAGCGCAGTACCACCACATCGAGAAAAGCCGGTTCGTTCAGCGCCACACCTCGCGCCCGGTAATAATCGCCTGCATGGAAATGCAATTGGTAGACGCCGGATCGGTAATCGTCGCCCTGCAACAAGGGCGCGTCGCAGCGGCCATCGTCATTGGTGACAGTGCTTGCAACCTTGCGCAGTTGCTCGCCTTCAACCCGGTACAGCTCGATAACGATGGCGGCACCTGGGCAGCCATGCGCGGCGTCCAGTACGTGTGTGGTCAATTTTCCCAAGGCACTGCTCCTTGCCGTGATGGTTGCGACGAAACTGCACCAAAGGGGTGCCCGTCATGAGGCTGCTGTCAGCGATTAAGACACCTTTCAAAAAACCTGTACATGCTCGGCTTGAAAACGGCTGGGGCTGAATGCGCTGATTTGGCCGGGCCAAGGCGAGAAACAGTGAAGCGAAGGAAATCAATCAGGTTTTTCATATTAAGCTGACCGGTCAGGCAGGTTTCTTGCTTGTGCAAAGAATGCGGAGGCTTCGCACGCTGTATATCGCCAAGGCGGACAGCATGCGAGGTTACAATTTCAAAAATAAATTGTATACAATCCTTGCGCTGCGGGGCCGTTCAGCCTGCGCACCGAACCTGATTTCACGCCCATAAGGAAGCCTGCAGTGAGCGCCGAATACCCACGCGATCTGATCGGATACGGTAACAACCCGCCTCACCCTCACTGGCCGGGCAATGCACGGATTGCGCTGTCCTTCGTGCTGAACTACGAGGAAGGCGGCGAGCGCAATATCCTGCATGGCGACAAAGAGTCCGAAGCGTTTCTGTCCGAAATGGTCGCTGCGCAACCGCTGCAGGGCCAGCGCAACATGAGCATGGAATCGCTCTACGAATACGGCAGCCGCGCCGGTGTGTGGCGCATTCTCAAGCTGTTCAAACAGTTCGATCTTCCCCTGACGATCTTCGCCGTGGCGATGGCTGCGCAACGTCATCCTGACGTGATTCGCGCGATGGTCGCCGACGGTCATGAAATCTGCAGCCACGGCTATCGCTGGATCGACTACCAGAATATGGACGAAGCCCTGGAGCGCGAACACATGCGCCAGGCTATTCGCATCCTCACCGATATCACCGGCGAACGTCCGCTGGGCTGGTACACCGGCCGCACCGGCCCCAACACCCGTCGGCTGGTGATGGAAGAAGGCGGCTTTCTTTATGACTGCGACACCTACGATGACGACCTGCCCTACTGGGAACCGAACAACCCCACTGGCAAGCCGCATCTGGTGATTCCGTACACGCTGGACACCAACGACATGCGCTTCACTCAAGTGCAGGGCTTCAACAACGGCGAGCAGTTCTTCCAGTACCTCAAGGATGCGTTCGACGTGCTGTACGCCGAGGGCGAAGAGGCCCCGAAAATGCTTTCGATAGGCTTGCACTGCCGTCTGATCGGGCGCCCTGCCCGGCTCGCAGCGCTCAAGCGGTTCATCGAATACGTCAAAGGCCATGAGCGGGTGTGGTGTGCACGGCGTATCGACATCGCGCGTCACTGGCACGCCGAACACCCCTTCACCGAGGTTGCACAATGACCGTCTTTGCCGGCCTGAAGCCTTCTTCACTAAGCCGCGACGCGTTCATCGCGACCTTCGCCGACATCTACGAACACTCTCCCTGGGTTGCGCAACACGCCTACGATCTCGGGACGCCAGACGTGCTGGACCACATCGAAACCCTGCATGCGCGCATGAGCGATATCCTGCTTGGCGCCACGCAAACGCAACAACTGGCACTGATCAATGCGCACCCGGACCTGGCTGGCAAGGCCGCAGTTAAGGGCGAGTTGACCCAGGCCAGCAGCCATGAACAGGCAGGCGCAGGCATCCACCTCTGCACACCTGAAGAGTTCCAGCGCTTCACCGAGTTGAATGAGGCTTACAAGGCCCGCTTCGGCTTTCCGTTCATCATGGCGGTCAAGGGCAGCGACAGGCACAAGATACTGGCGGCGTTCGAACAACGCCTCCATCACTCGCCGCAGGCCGAGTTCGCTTGCGCCCTGGCCGAGATCAACAAAATCGCGCTGTTCCGTTTGCAGGCGCTTGAAGCGCCGCGCTCATCCAACGTTTAGAAGGCAGACAAGAAACATGAAAGTTTACGCCGCACCGTTCGAGAAGTTCGTGAACCTGGCTGATGCGCGTCTGGGCACGAAGGTTTTGTCTGTGACCGACGACTGGTTTGCCGATGCCAACCGCCTGTTCCAGCCGACGCCTGCGGTCTGGAAGGAAGGCGTGTTCGATGACAACGGCAAGTGGATGGACGGCTGGGAGTCGCGTCGCAAACGCTTCGAAGGTTACGACAGCGCAGTGATCCGCCTGGGCGTGGCGGGCACCATCAAGGGCGTGGACATCGACACCTCTTTTTTCACGGGCAACTTCCCGCCGTCCGCCTCGCTGGAGGCCTGCTTTCTGGCCTCGGGCGAACCTGACGAAAACACCGCATGGACCGAAGTGCTGCCTTCAGTGGAGCTGAAAGGCAACAGCCATCACTATCACGAAATCAGCCACGAGCAGCCGTTCAGCCATTTGCGCTTCAACATCTACCCGGACGGCGGTGTGGCCCGCCTGCGCGTGCATGGTGTGCCGCATCGAGACTGGACCACGGTCGGTGACGGCGAGCAGATCGATCTGGTGGCCGCGCTCAATGGCGGTCGTTCGATTGCCTGCTCGGATGAGCACTACGGCAGCATGAGCAACATTCTCAATCCGGGCCGTGGCGTCAACATGGGCGACGGCTGGGAAACCGCCCGCCGCCGTACGCCCGGCAACGACTGGGTCATCGTTGCGCTGGGGCATCCGGGAGAAGTCGAGAAGGTCATCGTCGACACCCTGCACTTCAAGGGCAACTACCCGGACAGCTGCTCGATCCAGGGCGCGTTCGTCAAAGGTGGCACCGACAGCCAGATCGAAACCCAGAGCCTGTTCTGGCGCGAACTGCTGCCCAGCCAGAAACTGACCATGCACGCCGAGCACGAATTCGCCGAGCAGATCAACGCCATCGGCCCTATCACCCATATCCGCCTGAACGTGTTCCCGGATGGTGGCGTGAGCCGGTTGCGGGTGTTGGGCAAGGTGTCGCGATAGGCTTGGGCAGACACGTACATCCGTGAGAGAGAGCTTGCTCGCGAAGGCTGTGTTTCACGCATCGCAATGACCGGGAGCATTGGCCTCTTCGCGAGCAAGCTCGCTCCCACCGAATCCGTGTTTGTACTGGGACGATGATCATCCTGAAAACAGAAGAACCCGCATGCGCAAACTGATAATCGAGCCGTTGACCAAGCAAGCCTTTGCGCCGTTCGGCGATGTGATTGAAACCGATGGCAGCGATCATTTCATGATCAATAACGGTTCGACCATGCGCTTTCATCGTCTGGCCGAGGTGCAAACCGCACAGCCGGACGACAAGGCGATCATCAGCATCTTCCGCGCCGAGGCGCTGCCGATGCCGTTGACCATCACCATGCTGGAGCGTCATCCGCAGGGCAGTCAGGCGTTCATACCGCTGCTCGGCAATCCTTTTCTGATCGTGGTCGCGCCAGTTGGCGATGCACCTGATTCAGGGCTGACCCGTGCCTTCGTGTCCAACGGCAGGCAGGGTATCAATTACCATCGCGGCGTCTGGCACCATCCGGTGCTGACGATCGAAAAGCGGGATGATTTCCTGGTGGTTGATCGCAGTGGAACCGGCAATAACTGCGATGAGCATTACTTTGCAGAGCATCAGTTGATGGTGCTCGATCCCGACACCCAGGAAGGGCCTGAGCACCCGTGAAGTGGTGACAGGTATTTAGGTAAGCACCGTGGCTGCACATCTGATGGAATGGCTGAATCTGGGCATACGCTGGATTCACATGATTGTGGGCGTTGCCTGGATCGGCGCATCGTTCTACTTCGTCTGGCTGGAAAACAACCTCAACCGCAAAAACCCGCGTGACGGACTTTCAGGCGATCTTTGGGCGATCCACGGTGGTGGCATTTATCACCTGGAAAAATACAAACTCGCCCCGCCGACCATGCCGGAGAACCTGCATTGGTTCAAATGGGAAGCCTACTCGACCTGGCTGTCGGGCGTGGCCCTATTGTGCGTGGTGTTTTATGCCAACCCGACGTTGTACCTGCTGGCACCGGGCAGCAGCCTGTCGGGCGCGGAAGGTGTGCACATCGGACTGGGTTCGCTGTTCGTCGGCTGGTTCATCTACAGCTTTCTGTGCGACTCGGCGCTGGGCAAGCGCCCTGCTCTGCTGGGCCTGATCCTGTTCGTTCTGCTGGTCGCGGCAGCCTACGGGTTCAGCAAGGTGTTCAGCGGACGCGGGGCATACCTGCATGTCGGGGCGATCATGGGCACCATCATGGTCGGCAACGTGTTCCGCATCATCATGCCAGCGCAGCGCGCACTGGTCGCCGCCATTGCCGAAAACCGCACGCCGGACCCGAGCCTGCCGGCCAAGGGTCTACTGCGTTCGCGGCACAACAACTATTTCACCCTGCCGGTGCTGTTCATCATGATCAGCAACCACTTCCCGAGCACCTATGGCAGCGAATATAACTGGCTGATCCTGGCGGGCATCGCGCTGCTGGCGGTGTTGGTGCGCCATTACTTCAATACCCGGCATGACAGCCATCGCTTTGCCTGGACACTGCCGGTGGCGGCATTGGGCATGCTGTGCCTGGCCTACGTCACCGGCCCCGCGCAACCGCCGCAGGCAACAAAGATCGTCTATCAACCGTTGCCCGGCACGGCCGTGGGTGGGCATCGTGCCGATGAAAAGCCGCCTGAGCCGGTCGCAGCGCCCGCTCAGCCAGAGCCGCCCAAGGTAGCCGGTGCCGACTTCAACAAAGTGAATGACGTGATCCATCAACGCTGTACCGTTTGCCATTCAGCCAGCCCTACCAGCCAGTTGTTCAGCGTTGCGCCTGCCGGGGTAATGTTCGACACGCCTCAACAGATGCAGCAGCAGGCTCAGCGGATAAAGGCTCAAGCTGTCACCTCGCCGATCATGCCACTGGGCAACATCACCCAGATGACGCCGCAGGAGCGCGAACTGGTCGGGGCCTGGATCGACCAAGGCGCGAAACTGGACTGATTCAATCGGGCGGCGATCAACCTGAACGCCGCCCCGTTTTCGCCCCGGCCGCCCTGCGCTGGAGCACTTGAGCCAGACAGCGCGAGCCAGTATCCTCCGCCGCCGCTTCAGAACGTGCCGATCACCCACGCATTGATCAACGCAAACTGCGCAGCCCGTTGAATGGCTGTGCGTTAACGCGTCCTGAATTCCGAAAAACAGCTGAAACCGACATCCATGTGGCGGTTTTGGTGTTACGTCGGCTTTTTCTCGATGGTTGGCGCAGCTCTTGCTAACTAGTGGAAGTTGACCAGACAGACAAATTATTACCCCCGGACAAGGTGCCATTCAGAGCGCCAGTCTGCTCCATGATGTTCTAACTCAAGGGATACACCGAATGAATCGCACACTTTCCAGCGTGTTACTGGCCAGCAGTCTGCTGGCGGCAACGCCAGCTATGGCGGGGGATATTTTCCAGTGGCAGAGCAACAGCCTGACCTATCTGAATGGCAGAGACTTTGCCGTCAATCCGGAAATACAGCAGACCTTCACCTTTGAGCACGCGGACAGCTGGAAGTATGGCGACAACTTCTTATTCGTCGACAAGATCTTTTACAACGGCAAAAAAGATGCGGCTGCGGGCGATAACACCTACTACGGTGAAATCTCTCCGCGCTTGTCGATGGGCAAGATATTCGGGCAGAAGTTCGAGTTCGGGCCGATTACCGACGTGTTGCTGGCCGCCACTTACGAGTTCGGCGAAGGCGATAACGAGTCGTACCTGATCGGCCCTGCGTTCGATCTGAAGATTCCGGGTTTCGACTACTTCCAGCTCAACTTTTATCAGCGTCACACTGAGGGCAACCGTCCGGGCGACGGCGTCTGGCAGATCACGCCAGTCTGGTCGTACACCATTGCGGTCGGCAAATCGGATGTGCTGATCGACGGTTTCATGGACTGGGTGGTGGACAACGACGAGACGTCACGCGGCACTTACCACTCCAACCTGCACTTCAACCCACAGATCAAATACGACCTGGGCAAAGCGCTCAATTACCCGGAGCGGCAGCTGTATGTGGGTATCGAGTATGACTACTGGACCAACAAATACGGCATCAAGGACAGCGGTTCATTCGACACCGACCAGAACACCGCAAGCCTGCTGGTGAAAGTGTTCTTCTGATAAAACGCCGGACGCGGAGCGTCCTGAGCGACATTCCCAGGCGGAGCATAGGAACGATCAATACACCGATCGTGCCTACGCTCTGCGCTCATCGTTATCCACAAATCCTCGCGGATTAATGAAATGCCAACACGTGGGAGCGGACGTGTCCGCGAATACTGTGTTTCAGATGCAGCATCCTCGTCGGATGTACCCGCTTTCGCGGATAAGCAGAACGCTGCGCGTCCCATTGGCACTCCATGCCCGATCAGCACTAAGCCCGCGCAGCCTTCCACGCCTTGCCCGCGAAGGTGACGATCACCACCAGCAGCGCACCGGCGATGACGCCTGCGACAGCATCGATCAGCGTCGGGATAATGACCGACAGCCCCCCTACCGCACCCGCAGCACCCGCTGTCACGCCTTCGACCCAGTGATGGGCGAATGGCAGGCCATGAACCAGAATCCCGCCACCGACCATGAACATGGCTGCCGTGCCGAGAATCGACAGCAGTTTCATCAACACCGGCGCCAGCCACAACAGGCCTGCGCCGATGTTTTGCGCGAACGAACTGGCGCTTTTTTTGAGGTACAGCCCCAGATCGTCCAGTTTCACGATACCGGCCACCAGGCCGTACACGCCGACGGTGATCAACACGGCTACAATGACCAGCACGCCCACCTGATCCATGAACGGCCGTGTCGCAACCACGCCCAGCGCCAGCACGATGATTTCCGCCGAAAGAATGAAGTCCGTACGAATCGCGCCTTTGATGCGCTCTTTCTCGAATGCCACCATGTCCACCGAGGCATCGCTCGTGGCCTGTTTACGCTGCTCGTGCTCGTCGCCGCTTTCCTTGTGCAGCCACTTGTGGGCGATTTTTTCGAAGCCTTCGAAGCACAGAAACGCACCGCCAATCATCAACAGCGGCAGGATGCCCCAAGGCGCGAAGGCGCTGATCAACAGCGCAGTCGGCACCAGAATCGCCTTATTGAGCAGCGAGCCCTTGGCCACGGCCCATACCACCGGCAGTTCGCGGTCGGCCGTCACGCCGGTGACCTGTTGCGCATTGAGCGCCAGATCGTCGCCCAATACACCTGCGGTCTTCTTGGTGGCCAGCGCCACGTCGTCGAGCAGGGTCGCAATATCGTCCAGTAGAGTAAGCAAGCTTCCAGCAGCCAAAATCAAAGTCCTTGAGCAAAGTAGATAACCAATAACGGCGCTTATTGAATCACAGGCCAGCGCCCGGAACAGGACAGCGCACCACTCTGACCCGCACTCAGCGCGAAGGTTGTGTGGCGCGCCTAACAGTCTGGTGCCTAAGCGCAATTATTTCCAATATGTGCCCCCGCGCAGGGTGTTCTGATTGCAGCCTTACGATGGATCTGGAAACCTTCGAACGTTTCCTGCGAACCTGATACACCTATTAGTCAAAAACACGGATGAAGTGTTCGGACTGTCGCTGTGCGAAATATTTCTTATCTGAACAGTCCTTGCTGGAGAACGCGTAAGTGGAGTTTTACAACGGATTTTTACTGAGCCTTTCGCTGTGCCTGGAAATCGGTCTGGCCAACATGGCGATGATCACCCTGTCGATGCAGCGCGGTTTCAGGCAAGGCGTATGGCTGGGCTTCGGGACCTGTATCGGTGACATGGTGTACGCGATTCTTGCTTTGGCGGGCATGGCGGTGTTGCTTCAGTACGAAGTGGTGCGCTGGGTGCTGTGGCTGGGCGGCTCTGCGGTCCTGGCCTACCTGTGCGTCAAGATGGTGATCAGCGCCCTGCAGGCAACGGCCGCCGTTAGCACGTCGGATACTCAATGGGGGCGAACAAACGGTGCGCTGTTCACCAAGGGCATCGTCCTGGCCATGTCATCCCCCAGCGCGATCCTGTGGTTCGCCGCCGTCGGGGGCGCGATCATCGCCAAACAGGGTGCCGACATGGACAGCTCGATCCTGTTCCTGTCCGGTTTTTTCAGCGCCGGGGTGGTCTGGACGCTGGTGCTGTGCGGTCTGGCCTATCATGGCGGGCAATTGCTGGGGGAGCGGATGCTGAGATGGACCTACATCGTCTCGGCCCTGATCTTCGCCTACTTCACGCTGTATGTGGTGGTGTCCGGCTATCTGGAATTCGTCAGTCCGCAGCCCGGCGTCGCGCATTGAAACGCTGGGCACCGATGGCACTAGCGAGCAGCACACGTCCCTGATTTGTCGCGAACTGTCGGCATTCGGACGCTCAGAGCGGTATGTGCGTCGTCGACAGCACCTGCCGCAACCCCATGAAGGAACGGATCTGCCGCACGCCCGGCAAGTACAGCAACTGTTCGGCATGCAGACGATTGAAGCTCTGGCTGTCTTTGGTGCGCAGCAGCATGAAGTAGTCGAACTCCCCTGTGACCACATGAAACTCCATACAGCCGGACACTTTCTGCGCTGCAGCTTCGAACTGCGCAAAAGAGTCCGGCGTCGAGCGGTCCAGCACTACGCCGATCAGCACCACCATCCCCGCGTCCAGCATTTCGCCATTGAGCAGCGCCACCACGCCCTTGATGACGCCGCTTTCCTTGAGTCTTTCCACACGCCTGAGGCAAGCCGGCGGGCTCAGCCTGACTTTTTCCGCCAGCGCCACGTTGGAAATGGACGCATCACGCTGCAACGTCTTGAGAATGGTGCGGTCAATGCGGTCCAGCGGGGGTGGCGCATCTGGCGTGAGCTTTTTGCTTCGTTCATTTATTGCTTTCATGTGCACTTCCACGAAATAAATAAAAGTTTTACTGGCTCGACACTAACGTTAATTCATTAATTGAACAATTCTTTGCAACCACGATTATCCGTGCATTTCCTATGATAGGTCCTGTCTCAGGCACAGCGTTAACGCCCCTGCCTGGTTTCACCTCTCAACGGAGACTCGATATGAACCTGAGCAAGTTCAAACGCTACCCTCTGACGTTCGGCCCCTCGCCCATCACACCGCTCAAGCGCCTGAGCGAACATCTGGGTGGCAAGGTGCAGCTGTATGCCAAGCGAGAGGACTGCAACAGTGGCCTGGCCTTTGGCGGCAATAAGACGCGCAAGCTGGAATACCTGGTGCCGGAGGCCATCGAGGGGGGATACGACACGTTGGTGTCAATTGGCGGCATCCAGTCCAACCAGACCCGTCAGGTGGCAGCGGTGGCAGCGCATCTGGGCATGAAGTGCGTGTTGGTGCAGGAAAACTGGGTCAATTACTCCGATGCGCTTTACGACCGGGTCGGCAACATCGAGATGTCGCGCATCATGGGCGCTGATGTGCGCTTGGATTCGGCAGGTTTTGACATCGGCATTCGTCCCAGTTGGGAAAAAGCGATGGCCGATGTGGTCGAGAGCGGCGGCAAGCCTTTCCCGATCCCGGCAGGCTGCTCGGAGCACCCGTTCGGCGGCTTGGGCTTCGTGCGCTTTGCCGATGAAGTGCGTCAGCAGGAAGAAGAACTGGGCTTCAAGTTCGACTACATCGTCGTCTGCTCGGTAACCGGCAGTACCCACGCTGGCATGCTGGTAGGCTTTGCCGCCGACGGTCGTGCGCAGCGGGTCATCGGTATCGATGCCTCGGCCAAGCCGGACAAGACCCGCGAACAAGTCCTGCGCATTGCCCGCAACACCGCAAAGCTGGTCGAGCTGGGCCGCGACATTACCGCCGAGGATGTGGTGCTGGACACCCGTTACGCCTACCCCGAATACGGCCTGCCCAATGAAGGTACCCTGGAAGCGATCCGCCTGTGCGCGCGTCTGGAAGGCGTACTGACCGACCCGGTCTACGAAGGTAAATCCATGCACGGCATGATCGACAGGGTCCGCAACGGCGAATTTCCGGACGGTTCGAAAGTGCTCTACGCCCACTTGGGCGGCGTGCCGGCCTTGAATGCCTACAGCTTTTTGTTCAAAGACGGCTGAGCCTGGTTCACCGAGCCGTACGCACGCTCGGCAGCCCGCGACTATCGCGGGCTGGCTTTATCGCGGTACTTGAACAATATCGCCTCAGGCGTTTAGTTGCATCACGCTGATTCAGCGCCGGGCGGGTCAATGCATGAAATCCGTATCAAACTAACTCGCCTGGACTGTTTAAATTCAACTAATCAGTGAACGCTCGGCGCACTTGCACGCTCTAATCGCGCAAGCTTCGCCTATTTACCAGAGCGTCAAGGTCGATGGACAACGTCAACTCCTTACAATCAGCCAACCCTGATGAGCTGTCCTTTCTCGACGACGGCACGCAGATCGGCGCACTTCTGCAAACGGCCGTTCTCAATGATTCGCCGCTGGGCCATCCTTCCCAGTGGTCCGGCTGCCTCAAGAATCTGATTGCCACGGCCCTGCCCGTGCATGCCCAGATCGTGGTGTTCTGGGGGCCGCAGTTCGTTGCGCTGTACAACGATGCCTATGCGCCCAGCATTGGTGACAAGCATCCGCGCGCACTGGGCCGTCCTGCCATCGAGAACTGGGGCGAACTTTGGGATGATCTGGAGCCGTTGCTGCAAGGTGTCCGTGACACCGGAAAAACCTTTTCGGCCAAAGATCGGCCGTTCTATATCAAGCGCTTTGGAGCCGGGGAAACCGTTTACTTCAATGTTTCCTACTCGGCGGTTTGCGAGGCCGACGGTTCGATTGGCGGCGTGTTGTGCATCGTCACGGAAACCACCGAGCGTGTGCAGTTCGAGCGGCGTCAGGCGTTCCTGATCGAGTTGGGACGAACGCTGCCCTCCACGTCCGACCCCTGCGCAATCGAGTGCCATGTGCTGAGCCGCCTGAGCGATGAATTGGCCGTTCAGCACATTGCACTCAACGTGATCGAAGACGATGGCCATTGCCTGACGATCCGTCAGGCCGAAATGAGTAATCGGCCAAGTTCCTCCGCCACCCCCTCGTGCTGGACCGACAGCATGTCGGCGGACTTGCGGGCAGACCGCGCGGTGCTGCACGAGAGTGCGGGAAGTCCCATCATTCCCGTCAATACCCGCATGGCGCGCTACCTTCAGGACGAGCCGCCCTGCACGATCTATGTGCCGGTCGTGCTGCATGGCAGGCTGGAAGCGGTACTGACGATTCAGCCATCGATCACCACGACCTTTGGCGACCACGAGCTGGAGCTTGCTCAAGAGGCCGCCAAGCAAGCCTGGCTGTGGATCAACCAGGCGCGTGCCGAGCGGGCCTTGCGCGATCTGAACGAGAGCCTGGAGCAGCGGGTCGTGACCATGCTGGCCCAGCGTGAAAAAGCCGTTGCCCAACTGCATGAGTCACGCAAAATGGAGATGGTCGGCCAGTTGAGCGGCGGCGTCGCCCATGACTTCAATAACCTGCTGACACCGATCATGGCATCGCTGGAACTGGTTCGTCGCCGCGTCGAAGACCCCCGCTCCACCCGACTGCTCGACAGCGCCATGCTGGCAGCCGATCGGGCCCGCACTTTGGTCGGCAGGCTGCTGACTTTCGCCAGAAGGCAAACGCTCAACCCGGAAGCCATCAGCCTTCACTGCCTGGTCGCTGAGCTAAAAGACCTGATCGAACGTTCACTGGGCCCCATGATAACGGTCGAGATCGACATCCCCGAGCACCTGCCTGCAGTGTTCGTCGATCCGCACCAACTGGAACTGGCCATCCTCAACCTGACGGTCAACGCACGCGATGCACTGGAAGACGGAGGGCGGGTAAGCATCAGTGCGCGATCCGACGTGATCGATACGCTTGCAGTCTCTGCCAACGGTGGCCACGTCCGGTTGACCGTCAGCGATAACGGCTGCGGCATGACTGACGACACGCTCAAGCATTGCGTGGAGCCGTTCTACTCCACCAAAGGCGTGGGCAAAGGCACCGGGCTGGGTTTGTCGATGGTTCAAGGGCTCGCCCTGCAATCGGGCGGTGAATTCGACATTCGTTCACAACCCGACCGAGGCACCGATGTGACACTGTGGCTTCCAGTGGCCAGTGGACCCGTAGCACAGGCAGACACCAAGCACCTGGAAGCACCGCTCATTCAGGGGTCTGTCCACGTACTGCTGGTCGATGATGAGGATCTGGTCAGGGACAGCACTTCACACCTGCTCAAAGATCTGGGCTATCAAGTGACCGAAGCGCCGTCAGCGGCGGTCGCGCTGGACCTGTTCGATGCAGGCCTGAAACCGGACATTCTGGTGACCGATTACGTCATGGCTGACACCACTGGCGTTCAACTGGCCAGACAGATACGTCAGCGCATGAACGACCTGCCCATTCTGATCATTACCGGCTACGCGAATGCCAAGCCAGTGCCGACAGACGATTTCGAGATCCTGGCCAAACCCTTCCGCCGTCAGGACATTGCCTCCCGGTTGGCGCACCTCGTTCAGAATGGCGCCTGAACCGGACGCGTCACTGAAGCCGAAAAGACTGCTGCATGGCCAAGGCCAGAAGGTCGACGGCCTCATCCTGCCGTGAACCTGCCGAGCGCATGAACACGACCTCATGCTCCGCAATGGCGGGCAATCCTTCCAAAATCTGCATCCCCTGCGAGACACGCGCTCGGTCTATGAGGCTGAGCCCAAGGCCCGCTTCCACGCAGGCCTTTACCGCCTGATTGGACGGACTCTCCAGCACCACACGCACTGTGTGCCCGCTCTGTTTGAGTGACGCCATCATGGCTTGCCGATACGGGCACTGCGCCGCATGTACCGCCAGCGCAAGCGGTTGAGCAGGATTGAAGGCCTGATTGGCCGCCCCCACCCAGACCGGTTGGGTCGATACCAGCACCTGTGTGTGTTCACCCGCTTCGCCCTTCGGCAACGCCAGCACGGCGGCTTGAAGCTTACCGCGCAGCACGTGGTCGCGAAGGGTGTAGCTCGGCCCGGTCTTCAACTCCAGCACCACGTTGGGCCAAGCGGCCATGAATGTCGGCAGGATGTCGCGGATGACATGCGTCGCGTACTCGTCGGGTACGCCCAACAGGATGCGACCGGCCAGGTGAGTCCCGTGCAGGTCCGCCAACACCCGGTCATGCGTCGCCAGCAATTCGGTGGTGGACACCAGCAAACGTTTGCCCAACGCCGTCAGAGAGACCGACTGATTGTCGCGATTGAGCAAGCGACCACCTGCCACAGCCTCCAGTCGCTGAACGTGGACGCTCACGGCTGCCGGACTTTTATGAAGCTGGTCGGCTGCCGCTGAAAACTTTCCGGTGCGCACTACGGCATGAAAGGTTCTGACAAGTTCGATATCCAGGGTCGGCGTCATGATTCAATCTTCTTGAATAACTGATGCGGTTTATTTTGATTTATTAGATTACACCTGTTTCGTAGTCTGTGAGCATGAACCAGCCAATCGCGTTACCCCACAGCAAAAACACCCTCCCCGCTCATCGCCGATCCGTGCCGCTCCCCCTGCTCGAAGCGGGACTGATTCTGACGTGGAGCTCGGGCTTTATCGGCGCGCGCTTCTCGATGGACTACGCCTCCCCCTTGCTGGTGGTGCTCTGGCGCTGCGTCCTGGTGTGCCTCATTCTGACGCCCTTCGTTTTTCGACAACTGAGGCGATCGTCACTGATCTCGCTGCTGAAAAACGCAGGCATCGGCCTGCTGGCAATGACCGGCTACCTGGCGGGCATCACCCAGGGCATCGCGTTCGGCGTACCGACAGGACTGGCCGCGCTGTTCGCTGACTTGTTGCCCATCGGCATGGCGCTGCTGGCGGCAGGCGTGCTGGGGCAACGGTTAAGTGCGCGGGTCTGGGTCGGATTGGTGGCCGGCCTGCTGGGCGTTGTCATCGCCACCCACGGCGCGCTGGCATGGGGCAAAGCGCCTTGGTGGGCCTATGGCCTGCCATTGTTGGGCATGCTGTCGCTGGCCATCGCGACGCTCTGGCGCAAGCAGCTCCCCGCGTCCCAACACTTGGGCTTGCTGCCCAACCTATGGTTGCAGTGCGCCGTATCCGGGATCGTCTTCGCCGTCGTCGAAGGCATGCAAGGCGGCCTTGCCCCCGTCCCGAACACCGGGTTTGCGCTGAGTGTGCTGTGGACGGCAGGCTTGTCGACCCTGGGCGGCTATGGACTTTACTGGGCATGCCTGCGTCGAGCGACGGAAACGCGAGTGGCCAGCGTTCTCTACCTCAGCCCGCCGGTGACCATGTTGCTGGCGTGGGCGATGTTCGATGAATCGCTGTCATGGCAGATGGCGTTGGGGATGGTGGTGTCCGGGGTCGGTATCTGGGTGGTGATCCGAGCGGAGAAGCCCAAGGCAGAGCGCGCCTGAGCTGTGCTGTGTGTTTGACACGGCACGCGCAATAGATGGGTGGCTATGAGTCTCCACTACCCCTCCTAGGCTGCGCTATTTCGCAGCAAATATCCGATCGTGGGAGGCGACTTGCCTTGTATGAATTCGGCGCGGTGTGTCAGCCGAACAGCGTATCGTCCATCCTCTGAGCACCATCCAGATCAGGTTTCTCTCAAAAAATTGCTTTTTTTCAACGAGTTATCTGAGAGACGCCTTGCCAGCGAACTTCAGAAAAGCCCTACATTTATATGATCAGCTTTTCGAGTAAGGTTGGGCTTGTTGGAAATTACTTCTTTGCTTTTAAGCCTCCATATCCGGAGGTTTTTTTGTATCAGAAACAAGGATGTCTTATGGCGAGTAATCAAGGCCTGGCCCAGTGCCGAACGTACTGCGACCTGCGCCAATGAATGGATCACCGAAACGCGCTGCGGACGCTCCAGATGCTCAAAATCGAGAATACACAACGCCTCCAAAGCCTGTCTCTACAGAGAAACCGATACCTATCGGGTGTTCATTTACCAAACCTTGCAAGCTACCTAACGGCACCATTGACTACGTCAGTCCATCTGGAGCTATTCCTACCGACGCGGTCAACGAGTATGGCGAGCTTATCCTGCTCGGCGCTCGTCAAACGGATCCCCACAGCAGCATCCCGCTAAAAAAAATCAACGGTAACGCGTTACCTACTGCACTGGGAACCCTCTCACTTGACGGAGCGGCTTTTGCCGCGGGTAAAGGGATTGCTGCAATTGGATCGGAGACTGGAGCTGGCCTAGTCACAGCTGGTGTTGCAACGGGTGTCTTGGTCGGAGTGGTTGCGCTGCTCTGGCCATCAAGCCTCGGTGATAGCAGCCTCTACACCGACGAACAGCTTAGGTCGCTCAAGAAAGGCCGAACACGTGTCAGGTTTCATGTTGAGCAACAATCCGACGGGACCCTGAAAGGTTACGGTTACAACACGCAGAAGCGTCGCGATTGGGAAATGATTCCGGTCGTGCAGTTCAGGGCACAACGCTCGCAGCAAGTGGCAGATTTCGGTAACGGCGTTACGTTAATTTGGACGCCGGCCGTAAAACCCTCCGACACTTTGGGAATTCCGGCACTGGGAGCCTCACCACGAGCCCCACACATCTGGATTTATCCGCCAACCGAACAAGCGGATAACATGATCATTGACCCGATTCACCCACCAGATTACAAAGACTTTATCCTTGTTTTTCCGGCTAATTCGGGCATAAAACCTCTGTACATTGTGCTGAGTCTTTCAGGACTGAGCTATCAACCTAAACCTGACTTCTTACCCGCGTTTCCAGATGCCAAATGGGCAAAGTCGAAAACGTCAATTCAAGGCGGTCACGGTTTGCGGCCACGATGGAAGAGCAAGGATGGCACCATTTACGAATGGGATTTTCAGCACGGTGCTGTTGAGAAATATAACAAACGAGGCAAGCACTTAGGCGAGTTCGACCACGAAACTGGCCATCAAAACAAACCTGCAGATCCCGCAAGGAAAGTAGAGCCATGAAGCATATGATTATGGGAGTTCCTCACGGTGAGGATTTTGCTTCTTATGAAAAGGAGATTCCGGCCTCTGCCGCAGACCTAAAATCACTAATGGGTTGGGTGAAGGATGACGATTGTGTGTACGACTATCGGCTTACCGATCAGCAAATTAGCGCTATAGAACAGCTTTACTCACTTGAGCTCCCCAAAAATCTGGAGCTTTTTCTTACGTGTCACGTCTGAGCCCATACCTTTGACTTGTACGAGGGGCATCAGGCGCCTTTTGATTTTTAAAACGTCTTCAGGCAGGTTCAACTTACCGGCAAGGCATTCTTCCAGGCAGCCCATCAGCGATGAGCTAACGCGATCGTGGGCAAGCGCACTCCTACAAAAACAAAGAAGCATTTTTCAGAGCACTACGGCTGCTTGATGGGGGCCTGCATTCTGCTGCAAGCCCCCTTCTCATGCCTCAGATCCGAAACCGCGCCACCATGTTCTGCAGGTCGCTGCCCAGGCGGGCCAATTCCACGGTCGAGGCTGCGCTTTGCTCGGTGGCTGCTGCGGATTGATCGGCAATGTCGCGGACGCTGAGTACACTGCGGTTGATCTCGTCCGTCACGGCACTTTGCTGCTCCGCAGCGGCTGAAATCTGCTGGCTCATTTGCTCGATGGTGCTGATCGACTGATTGATTTCCACCAAGGCCTGCTCGGCCTGGCGCGCCAATACCACAGTGCCTTCGGTGCGTTGCAGGCTGGCGTCCATCAGGCCGGATGCAGCGCCGGTGCCTTGTTGCAAAGCCTGGATCAGCGCTTCGATCTCGGTTGTCGAGTTCTGGGTACGTTGAGCGAGCGAGCGGACTTCATCGGCCACCACCGCAAAACCACGGCCCTGTTCACCAGCCCGCGCCGCTTCGATGGCGGCGTTGAGCGCCAGCAGGTTGGTCTGCTCGGCAACCGCCTTGATCACATCGATCACACTGCCGATCTTGCTGCTGTCTTCGGTCAGGCGCTGCATGGCCTGGCCCAGTTCTTTGACCTCACCCGCCAACTGGCCGATTTCCCGAGTCGCATGCTGGACCACGCTACTGCCGTGGGCGGCCCGCTCGCTGGCCTGTTTGGCTGCGCTGGACGCGTCTTCGGTATTGCGTGCGACTTCCTGGACGGTCGAGGCCATCTCGTTCATGGCCGTGGCAACCTGATCCACTTCGTGCTTTTGCTGGGCAACACCGGCGCTGGTCTGCTCGCTTCCGGCCGACAGTTCCTCGGCCGCTGTTGCGATCTGGGTGATGCCGTTACCGATGCCGCCAATCAGGCCGCGCAGCGATACGGTCATGTGTTGCATGGTGTTTTGCAGCAGACCCAGCTCGTCCTGACGCGTGGTTGCAGTGTCTTGAGTCAGATCCCCGCCAGCGATTCGGCGAGCGGCGATGACGGTGTCGTTCAACGGAATCGTTATCTGCCGGGTAATGATGACCGCCGCGAAAATACCGATCAGCAGCACGACCAGCGCCACACTCAACAACTGGACGATTGCGGTGTCCTGCTCGCGCTTGGCGCTGACCACTTGAGCGGCTGCAAGCTCGTCGGCACGGGCCGCCGTTGCGATGGACTGTTGTTGCAGGGCGCTGCGCATTTGATCGGTCTGTTGCAGCATCTCGGAGATGGAGGCCATCAGCACCTTGTATTGCTTGAGGGCCGACAGCGCGGTGTCTACAGCGCTATTGGCCTCTACCGGCAACTGGCTGCGTGCAGCCGTGACCTGGGCGATGAGCGCGTCAGCCGCATTGAACGTCGCCTGCCGGTTATCGGCGGTCGGAATGCTCAGGTAGCGGCGGAACACCAGGCGAAAGTTGGTCATGCCGTTGCGCAGGTCACCGGCGATTTGTACTTGCCGAATCCCGGTTTCACTGGGCGCACGCAAGGTGTCGTCGATGGTTTTCTGCAACAGGTTTTCGAAGGTTGCGCTCACCTCGTCCGACACTTTGATCAGCGGCTTCAAGGCATCATCGACTTTCTGGTTGATACTGACCAGTTGATCGAACGTCTGCTTCAGACCGCCGATCTGTTCCTTGATGTCTTTGAGTTTGGCCAGGTTGCTGGAAACGACAAAGACCTTCAGCCCACGTTCGACGCTGGCGCTCAGGGTGTCCAGCGCACTGGCATACACTTGCACACCCGCTGCACTTGGGCCGGTTGCGTAGGCTTGTGCGGCAATGCGCGCATTGAGCACGTCATCCTTGATCTCTGCAATCTTGCTGCTTTTACCTAAACGCTCGATCAACAGGTTGGTGCTTGAATAACCAATTGCACTGACCGTTAACACGCCCAGCAGAATAGCGGCAAAGCCCAGCCCGAGTTTTTTGCTGACATTGAGATTGTTTAACCATTTTGCGCTCATAGCGGGTGCCTTCGATTTTTCGGAATGCCCGTCAATCGGCGCTGCACCTGTTAACTTGATAGGCCCCTTGATTGGAATAACTGATCAATTGATAGAACCTCGCCATAACCCGCGGTTTACAAGGCCTGGCGCAAGATTAAGTTTTATTTAACTTATCAAAGCGAACCTTTTTCAGATGACCGGTCGCCCTGCAACGCGCGCTCAACAGGATCATATGATTAATGACATAAAGTACGGATAATGACGATCACCCGTCCAACGCATCGGTGTTATGGATTGAGGCCGTTATTACAAAGCGAGAGTGTAAAAGCTTGAAAGATCTGACTCATGAAGAGCTGGAGGCTGAAGTCGCGCGTTTGCGCAGGGTTATTGAGGACGCAGGTCTTGAGTCGACGCCAAACGGCATGCTCAAGAACGTTGCAAGCGTGACTGCCCAGCACACCCAGGAACGTTACCGGTTGGCCGCCAAAGCCACCAGTGACGCCATCTGGGATTGGGATTTACAGGCCAACCAAGTGCTGTGGAATGAAGCGCTTGAAGACGCGTACGGACACCCGTTGGCCTCGGTGGACGTGACGGGAGAATGGTGGCTTTCCCAGATCCATCCGGATGAACGCGCACACGTCTACGCGTCGATCCATCAGGTCATCGACGGCACCGATACTGCGTGGTCGCACGAGTACCGCTTCCGCCGCGAGGACGGCACTTACGCCGATGTCCTGGATCGAGGCCACGTTCTGCGTAATGCCGAAGGCCAGGCGGTCCGCATGATCGGCGCGATGCTGGATATGTCGGGTATGCGCAAGGCCGAAACCGCACTGCGTCAGAGTGAACAACGTTTCAGAACCATTCTTGAAACCATCGAATCCGCGTTCGCCATCGTGGAAGTGAAATTCGATGCCGACGACCGACCGATCGACTACCGTTTTGTGGAAGCCAACCCGGCTTTCGAGCGTCAGGCGGGCGTCAACCTGCGGGGGAAATGGGTCACCGAGTTCGCACCGGACCTGGAGCGTTTCTGGTTCGAGACGTATGGACACGTTGCCAAAACAGGGGAACCCGCAACGTTCGAGAACTATGCCGAGGCGTTCAAGCGCTGGTTCGATGTCCGCGCCGTCAGCGTCGGAGATCTGGCCGACAGGCAGATCGCGATCATCTTCAGCGACGTCACCGAGCGGCGAAATGCTCAGGAACGTCTGCGCATCAGCGAAGCCGTCGCTCGGCAGAACGTGGAGCGTGTTCAGCTTGCCCTGGCGGCGGGCGCGATCATCGGCACCTGGCATTGGGACGTGCAGAGTGACAGCCTCACTATCGATGAGGCGTTCTCGCGTGCATTCGGCCTCGACCCAGCCATTGGACATGAAGGCCTCACCATGAAGCAGGTCATCGGTTCCGTTCATCCCGAGGACAGGGCCGGGCTCAAGACCGCAATCGAAGAGGCCATCGAGAAAGGAGGCGCCTACGCTCACCAGTACCGCGTACGTCGCGCCGATGGAAAATATTACTGGATCGAAGCGAACGGCCGGGTGGACCTCGCCGAAGACGGCACTGCCCTGAGCCTGCCAGGCGTGGTCATTGACGTCGAAGGCCGCCGCTCGGTGGAAGCCGAGCGCGACCGCGCCACCGCCGCCTTGCGCGCACTGAACGAAACCCTGGAACAGCGCGTGGCAGAACGAACCGTCGAGCTGATGCAGGCCGAAGAAAAACTGCGCCAGTCACAGAAAATGGAAGCCGTCGGGCAATTGACTGGCGGCCTGGCTCACGACTTCAACAATTTGCTGGCAGGTATCTCGGGCGCTCTGGAACTGATAGCACTGAGGACTTCGCAGGGCCGATGGCAAGAAACTGAAAAGTACATCCTGACCGCACAAGGCGCTGCCCGCCGTGCCGCCTCGCTGACTCACCGCCTGCTGGCCTTTTCCCGCCGGCAGACCCTGGACCCGCGACCCACGGATGTGAACATGCTGATGGAAGGCATGGGCGAGCTGATCCAACGTACAGTGGGGCCCAGCATTACCGTCGAGACGTTGGGCGCGGTCGATGTCTGGCCGACGCTGGTGGATGCCAGCCAGCTTGAAAACGCTCTGCTGAATCTCTGTATCAATGCCCGCGACGCCATGCCGAATGGCGGACGCATCACCATCGAGACGGCCAATGTGTGGATGGACCCTGACACGGCCCGTGCGCACGAGATGTCGGAAGGCGACTACCTGTCGCTGACCGTGACAGACACCGGTTCGGGCATGGCCCCAGACATCATTGCCAAGGCATTCGACCCGTTCTTCACCACCAAACCCATCGGCCAAGGCACCGGGCTGGGGTTGTCGATGATTTACGGGTTCGCCAAGCAGTCCGGTGGTCAGGCGCGCATATGCTCAGCCGTCGGACTGGGCACATCGATATGCATCTACCTGCCTCGCTACCACGGAGACGCAGACAAGCAGACCCGCGAGATCGACAACATGTCTGCAGCGCCGACCCAGTCCGGCGAAACCATTCTGATCGTGGATGACGAGCCGAGCGTGCGCATGCTGCTGATGGATGTGCTGGGCGGTCTGGACTACAGCCTGATCGAGGCAGGAGACAGTGTCGCGGGCTTGAAGGTGCTGCGGTCTGACGTTCACATCGACCTGCTCATTACAGATGTCGGCCTGCCTGGTGGCATGAACGGGCGGCAAATGGCCGATGCAGGACGTGAAGTACGGCCCAACCTGAAAACCCTGTTCATCACCGGCTATGCCGAAAATGCAGTCATTGGCGGTGGCCGTCTGGGGCCTGGGATGGAGGTGCTCACGAAGCCTTTTTCGATCGATACGCTGGCCACCAAGGTGCGCGAAATGATCGATGCGTGAAAACGCTTTGCGAATGTTCGGCGCAGTGGAATGGCTCTTTTCCACTGTATGCCGGACGCGTGTAAACCGGTGTCGCTGAGCACGCATGATTTCAGGGCACTCTGCGATGACACAGCAGTCTGCTCCTTACACCTTCTTTAACAGCGGAGCCCTCATGATCACTGTTCACCACCTCAATAACTCGCGTTCACAACGTATTCTCTGGCTGCTCGAAGAACTCGGCCTGCCCTACGAGATCAAGCGATACGAGCGCGACACCCAGACCAACCTCGCCCCGCCCGAGCTCAAGGCTGTTCACCCGCTGGGCAAGTCGCCGGTCATTCAGGACGGTCCTCATGTGGTGATCGAGTCCGCCGCCATTATCGACTACCTGATCCGTCGCCACGGCGATGGCCGTCTGCAGCCGGACCCTGCCACTGCCACCTACGACGAATACGTGCAATGGCTGCACTTCGCCGAAGGCTCGGCCATGCTGCCGCTCATGCTCGATCTGTACGTTGGGCGTCTGGGCGATGCGGGCGCGCCGTTGCACCCTCGTATCGAATCGGAAGTGGCCAACTACTTGGGTTATCTGAACGAAGCCCTGGGCCTGACGCCGTACCTGGTGGGCGAAGAGTTGACAGGCGCGGACATCCAGATGAGCTTCATCGGCGAGCTGGCCAAGGCGCGCGGCAAGCTGCAGCCATACCCGAACGTGGCGGCCTGGGTCGACACGCTTCAAGCCCGACCTGCGTACCGCACGGCGCTGGAAAAAGGCGGCGAATACTCGTTCGCCAAATAAGACGAAGATCGGTCGGCCGGGCGTTCTGCGGCGCCCGGCTGCCGTTCACGGGATGATCAGCGATTGTTGCGCAGGATCGAAAAGTTCAGCGCTGCTGCCACGCAGAGCCAGAGCAAGTAGGGAAACAGCATCAACCCGGTCAGCACGTCCAGACGCAACGCCATGACCAATAGGGTCGCCACGACCAGCCAGAGTACTGTGATGATCACCATCCCGGCGAACAGCTTGTGCGCGCCGAAGAACACTGGCGTCCACAGTGTGTTCAACGCTATCTGTGCCGCCCACAGCGCCAACGCTTCCTGACTCCCAGGCATAAGGCTAAGCCGATAACCCGCCCAGGCCAGCAACAGGTAAATGATGGTCCAGGCGACTGGAAACAACCAGTTTGGCGGCGTAAAGCTCGGCTTGGTCAACGACTCGTACCATTGGCCAGGCTTGAACATGATGCCGGTGCTTGCAGCGGCCGCGCAGGCGAGGAGAAAAATGAAGAAGGTCATCGTCGGTCCTTGAGAGGAATAAGGGTCTGGCGCTTACCCTTCAATGACTCGATTGCGGTGTCAGAAATTCAATTCGCGGGTGGAGTTTATTCCGTCGCGCAGCAAACACTGTAGTGGTCAACTATCGTCGGAACCTACATCTTGCCTGTAACGGACGCGACTCGCCGACGTCTTTCCTCCATCCGAATCATTAGCATCATGGTGTCGTCGTACACTCAGCTTATTGATGTTAAGTAAGCTCAGCCATTCTCGAAAAACAGCGTGCGCTCAGTGCCTCTTTTTGGCGGGTAAGTCCCGGTACGATTCAGGCAATCATGTAGGCTCTGCTTCAGAAAAAATAAGAATTTCATGGGTAACTCCCTATCGCTAGCGACACAACCCACGATTTAGCACACCGTGGTGCATACTCACCCCCTAGCGCCCAACCTTCCTGTCTGGACATCAAATGACACCCAACGCAGAACACTACAACCCTTCCACCGAGTACGCGGACAAGCTGATTTCGCGCATCGGGCAAACACCTTCGTGGATCGCCAAGCGTATTGGTGTCACTGACAAGCGAATCAAGTACATCCTTGAAGGCGAACGAACCGTCAAGGGAGACACCACCCCGATTCAAATGACATACACAGAGCAGTTTGCTCTAGAGTGCCTTGCTGCCGAGGCCAAAGCTCAGAAAAAACAGGCTTCTGTTGAGCCGTAAACGGTGTGAAATAACGCTCCAGCGCCTCGACTGGTGGAGCTTGCGCCCCACTGACGATTGAAACGATTGCAAGGCGGTGATCCTGACCGGAAAACTCGATACGCCTGGCTGGTGCAGTCACGCAAGTCGTCGGCTGCGGCTTCAACCGCCAAGTGCTGGATCAGCTCGCAGAACAAGGCACGGCCATTCAACCGAGCACGTTTAGCGTGCCGTCGCTAATCCCACAATCACCATCCCCCCCGCCCATTTTATCCGGCAGAAAGACTGTGAGATCGTAGGGCAGCAGCACCGTGTCCAATGCAAAAGAGAACGGCACGTCAATCAGCAGGGGCCAGCTTGACGGACCGGAGTGAGTGCCCCATGCCAAACCCTCGCGGGTGCCAGGGTAAAGACAACGCTCACCGTCCAGGTGAAACATCAAGCTCCAGCAGCCACTCAGTGACAGCAAGGTAGCCACTATCAAACATCGCTTGATCATATATTCCCTCACAGCATGCACGGAGTCCGTGGCAGTTTACTGACCGCCGAGACGGTGACTGCGTTGCACCTAGCAATACGAGAAATCTTTCGCCAAGCCAAAATGGCGCAGCAATGATTTGACGCCCTGCCCCGGCGCTGCGAAAGCTTGCATATTACTGGGTGATTCAAGGGCAGCGCTCATCTGATTCATATGCGCAGGCAAAACGGTAGCGGCGAGTTCTTCAAACGTATACGAGCATTCGTGCAAAGCCATGACTGAAAAATCCGTTTAGAGGGTAAATGAAGACGCCTGTGGGCACTACGTTGGCAGGAAACGCTATAAATTGAAAATCATGACATGGGTCGCGTTGTCTTCGGCCGCTCTTTTGAAACCGCATCGCCGATAAAAAGCATCTCCTTCAGCCGTATCAGTGAACAGTCGCACCTGGCTGAAGTGTCGAGCGGCATGGTCGACAAGTTGTTCCACCAATACTCGCCCGATGCCCTGCCTTCTTGCTGAAGGCAACACATACACCCTGCGCAGCCTGCCAGCGCGGTTTTGTACGTAAGGATCAACTGAAACGCCTCCGATGCCGATCAGGCAGCCACCCAGTACAGCGGTCATTAAGCATTCTCCAGGCGCGTCAAAGCGATTCGCACCACTGTTCCACTCCGCAACCAAACGTGTCAGAAACCTGTAGCCTTCCTCGGCTGCCGTCAGTGCCAATGACTGGATCTGCGGCGGAAGTTGTGTAGTCCGTTGAATCTCGATTTGCTTCATAGATGGCCCCTGATCTAACGCCATGTGCTGCAAGATGAGCGACGCTTATTCAAACCACCCCCTCAAACGGTTCGTGACGAAGCACCACGTCATAAAGCGTCGGCGTCAAGGATCCTGAGCCAAGGCCAGCGGGCCTGATAACTTTTAGCCTTCTGCTCGAACAAGTCGGGATGGTAGTTCTGTGGATTAATCCTGAGGATGCCCTGATCCACGTCATCCAGCCCATAAGGCGCGTAGACGTCACCCGTTTCGATGTCCAATCCAATACAAGTGCCGGAAATCAAATACCGGTCGACGCCTTCTTTGGTCGAGCGAAGCTGGGGGCATTCACGGCCAAACCGCTCGTGATACCAAAGGTGGACACGGGCCTGGTTCTTGATATCAATATTGACGTCAAGGTCGCTGAAGAGACGTCTGGTTGATTCAATGACCGTGCTCTCGGCCGCCCATGACAGGTCGGTATCAAAGTAGAAAACATCGTAATCTTTTACGCCCCACTCAGGCGGCGACTGCATTTGGCAATTCCAAACAGCCTGGAACAGGCAGCCTGCCGTCAGCATGCACTGGTTTAAACCCAACGAAGGCAACCGGGAGCTGATTGCCAGATTCACGGGGTTGGTCATTGCGATCCTGACCAGCTCTGCGGCGCTCAATGTCATGTTCATCCCTTGAAAGTCTATTCGGTGCAGGCTAGCGACCTTACATCATTAAGTTGAACATGTTGGCAACTGGATTGAGGCCACTGGCTTGAACGGAAAACGTTCACCGAAAACAGTTATCCATGTATCAGACGTACGATCCAACGGGGGCGGTTTGAAGCGTGCGTATCCACACAGCGGCTATTCAGCGCCGCCCCGGCATGAGCGCGATTGACAGATTCCCGAGCGCTCTTTGTAATAGCGCTCGCTGATGAATGATGCAAAGGACCTGCAATGAGCAAGAAGCCGTATTCCGACCGGGGCGATCTGCTTCGTGCACTGACTTTCCTACCGCTGGGTCTGTTCCTGCTCTGCTTCACCGTCTGGCTGATCCAGTACCAGCTCGACTTTCTGGCCCATGCGCAACGTGCCGAAGGACATGTCAGCGCTCTGAATGCGGGCGGTAGCCACCCGCAAATCGACTTTGCCGACGCGACCGGCAAGGCGGTCAGCTTCCCTCAGGGTGGATTGATCTTCGGCTATGCGGTGGGCGATTCGGTCACCGTGCTCTACCGTGCCGAATCCCCGTCCAGCACTGCGAGTCTTGAAAGCCTTGGCGCACTGTGGGGCGCAAACCTGATGGTGGGCATGTTCGCCATCGTATTCACTGCGGGAGGCGGCACCCATTTGGCCGCCTGGATTCGACGACGCAAGACGGCGCAACCTTGGCAGGGTGGGTAGCGACCCGCCTTAACCAGCGTCAACGGCTGACTCAGTGGCCGACCAAAACGGCAGGTTGAAACCGGCCTATGATTCGCCGGACGCAGGTCTGACGACGCCTTTGATATCCCTGTTTCAGGAGCGGTCAATAATGGTCAATCATGCAATACGCTATGTGATGTCGGTCTTGCCCCTGTTGGCGTTGTGCGAACCCGCCCATGCGGCAACGTGGCAGATTTGCAGCATGGAACTGCGTATTACCGCGGTATTGAACGACCCGTATCCGCACTTGAAAGCCAAGGTTCTGAGGGTGCGACCGGCATCGCCCACCATAGAGTGTCCGGATAAAGACGCGACCATCCTGTTTAGCCCGGAAACCACGGATTACCAAAACATACTCCCGCGCCGACAATGGCCCAAGAAAGGGGCGTCTGTGCATGTCGACTACCGGTATCTGGATGGTCTGTGCAAAGGAGAGGGCCATAGCTACGAGTGCCGCATCAAGCACTACCCGATAGTCAGCCCATGAATAACGAACGCTGCCGACTGTTTTGGCTGGGGCGATCTTCAGCAACACTGCCTTCAGGAACACTGCAATCCGAGTCCAGTGCGCTCGCGCGCCAGCAACCCCGTGCGAACGTTCGTCCAACAGCCATCCGCATCAGACTGGTCATCGCCCTGCCCTTTTTCGCCGCCCGGTAAGGTGGTTGTCTGTCAGGCAGACGGCATCACTCCGCTCAGTAACCTTAAAAATTACTTTGACAGGTTACACGACACATCGTAACCTTTATTTTCAATTTTAAAGGTTACTCAAGGACTCGTTATGTCTTCTTCCACATCAATCGCAGCAGCCGGACTCACGGCCTCCCTGCTTGCTGGCGGTGCCCATTGCGCCGAATCGACTCACCCTGTCCATTACCGCTACGAGCAGGTCGGTGATGTAAAGATGTTCTACCGCGAGGCAGGCGACCCCAGCGCACCCACGGTTTTGTTGCTTCACGGCTTTGCCGCCTCATCGTTCATGTTCCGCGACCTTATTCCCGAGCTGGCTGATCGTTATCATGTGATTGCACCGGATCTGCCAGCATTTGGCTTCACCGAAGCGCCAGCGAAAAGCGCTTACAGCTACACCTTCAGTCAACTGGCGAAGACCATCGGCCAGTTCACCGAGCAGCTGAAACTCAGCAAATACGCATTGATGGTGCATGACTACGGTGCCCCGGTAGGATGGCGTCTGGCTGTCGCCCACCCGGAGCGAGTGACCGCGATCATTTCCCAGAACGGCAACGCCTATGCGGAAGGACTGGGTGATAGTTGGGCTCCAATCCAGAAGTACTGGCACGAACCCACGCAACAGAACCGGGATGCCCTGAAGGACTTCCCCACGCCAGCGTCGATCAAGTGGCAATACCTTGAAGGCGTCGCGGACAAGAGTTCGGTTTCGCCAGACGGCTACACGCTGGAAGGGCTTCAGGTGTCGCGGCCAGGCAATGCGGACATTCAGTTGGACCTGGTGCTGGATTACGCCTCGAACGTCGCGATGTACCCGACCTTTCAGGCGTACTTCCGCAACTATCAGCCGCCCTTACTGGCGGTGTGGGGAAAGAACGATCCATTCTTCGTTCCCGCCGGAGCAGAAGCCTGGAAGCGCGATATCCCCAAGGCTGACATACGCTTCTACGACACCGGGCACTTCGCCCTCGAAACCCACGGCAAGGAAATCGTCCCTGTGATACGTGAGTTTCTGGACAGGAACGTTCAGTAACCTGGACGCTGTGGCAGGCAGCGCAATGCTGCCTGCACATCAATGACCGGCGACCAATTGACCGGACTGCCTGACACCTTGGGTAAAACCATGTACGCGCGCTTGCGATGCAATGACCAAACCTGCCAGCAACAGCATCAACAGGACCCAAGGGAATGAACCTGCGCCCCATTGGCCAAGCAACACGCCGCCCACTATTCCACCGCCTGCGATCGCGCTGTTCCAGACAACCACATTCATCGACAGCGCAACGTCAGCGCCCTCCGCTGCCGAATCGGCAAGGGCCGTTTGCAGCAGCGTCGCGGCGCCGCCAAACGTCAGGCCCCAGATGAAGACTCCAATGTAGATGGCCAAGGTAGAGCCCGGAAACAGGCCAAAGAAAACCGACACCGCAGCGAAGATCGCGAGGCTGGCCAATACCGTCGTTCGCAAATGACGATCCACCAGACGTCCCGTGACCCAGATGCCAGCCAGTGCGGCCACACCAAATGCCAGCAACACCACGTCGACGTCATTCGCCAGTCCGGCCTCGGAAACGAAAGGCGCGACGTAGGTATAAAGAATGTTGTGCGCCAGCATCCAGGTGAAGACAACGCCGAGCACGGAGCGCACACCAGGAGTGAAAAAAACCTGCCGCAATGCCATGCGCTCGGAGGACGACTGGCCGGGATAGTCCGGCACCTTGATCAGCACCCAGGCGATCAATACCAGCGTCATACCGGACATCAACCCGAACGCCATGCGCCAGCCCATTAACCCACCCAGCCAGGTGCCCAACGGCACCCCAAGCGACAACGCGATGGGCGTTCCCACCATCGCGATCGCCATTGCCCGGCCCTGCAATTGCGGCACAACCATGCGCCGTGCATAACCGGCGATAAGGCTCCAGACCAGACCCGCGGAGGCGCCAGCGAAAAACCGTGCGACCAACGTCAGCCAATAGCTCGAGGACAGCGCCGTGACAGAATTGAATATCAGAAAGCCAAGGATCGGCAGCAGCAACACCGTTCTGCGACGCCAGCTTTGCGTGGCGATGGTTAACGGTATGGCCGCCAGTAACGACCCCAACGCGTAAACCGTCACCATCTGCCCGGCAAACGACGGCGAAACGGCCAGCCCGCTGCCGATCTCCGGCAGCAAACCCGCAGGCAAGGTTTCGGTCACAATGCAGATAAAACCCGTCATCGCCAACGCCAGTAATGCCCCAAACGGAAGTTTCCCGCCCTGTGTCTCATCTGTCGCCATGTCGCTCTCCCGACTAATATACTGATCGGTATAAATATAGGGAGAAGCGCACGGGTGGTCAATGACTTATGTATCGATTAGTATTTAAGTGCCTTTAAAGGAGATCCGACATGGCACAGATGGGTCGTCCGCGTACATTCGACCGTGACGCGGCAATCACTCAGGCAATGCATCTATTTTGGGAACACGGATACGACGCCACCTCCCTGAGTCAGCTCAAGGCAGGCATCGGCAACGGCATCACCGCGCCTAGCTTCTACGCCGCTTTCGGCTCGAAACAGGCCCTGTTCATCGAGGTGATGGAGCGATACCTCACCACCCACGGACGCGTCACCGACAGCCTGTTTGACACCACCCTTGCGCCCAGAGAAGCGATCGAACGCACCCTTCGCCGCTCAGCGAAAATGCAGTGCGAAGCCGATCATCCCAAGGGGTGCCTGGTGTCGCTGGGGTTAATGAGTGCGTGTTCAGACGAGAGCAAGGCCATTTCCGCGCCCCTCGCACGGGCGAGAGATATGAACCGTGCTGCCCTCGTTGACTGTGTCGAACGCGCCATTGAAGCGGGGGACTTGCCGAAGACGGTGATGCCGGAGAGCCTGGCTGCCGTGTTCGACAGCTTCATGCTGGGTATGTCGACATTGGCGCGCGATGGTATTTCGCATCAAATGCTGGATGCTGCGGTGAGTCAAGTGATGGGGTTGTGGGATAGCCTGAGTGGGAATGCAGCTGACCCATGACCAGCAAGCGCTGACCGTAAGTTTCAATACGTCGCAGCCTGTGCGGTTCGATAACCGTGCAGCGTGCAAAACTGATGAGGCAACGCGCCGGAGTAAGGTCAATGCCAAAGAAACCTCAAAGCAAAACAGCGACTGCTGCTGACATTGAGCACTCCATACAGGCGCTGAACACAATGGCTGAACGCCTGTGGGGCGATGGCCGGGAGGCAGAGGCAAAAGCTCTGCTCGACGCCCTGGATGCGTTAAACAGAGCGCTAGACAGAATCAGGATTGGAGAAAGCCGCAGAGTTCTTCATTGACCCGCTGTCCGATGCGGATCGTTGACTGACGAGCGGCCACGCCTATCAGACCAACGTCCACACCATCTCGCGACAATACGACTTACACCACGAATCGATTCACCAACTGGTTCAGGTTGACCGCCAGCTTCGACATCTCACCGCATGCGCTGGCCGTCTGGCTGGCACCTGCGGCGCTCTGGGTGGCCAGTTCGCGAATACTGACCAGGTTGCGGTCAACCTCGCGGGCAACATGGGACTGCTCTTCAGAGGCTGTTGCGATCATGAGGTTGCGCTCGTTGATCTGAATGATGGCCTTGGCAATCTGATCCAGCGAAGTACTGGCCTCTTGGGCAACGCCCAGAGACTCGGTCGCCAGGTCTTTGCTTGTGTTCATCGCTTTCACCGCCAGATCGGAATCGGTCTGAATCGCCGCGATCATCTGCTCGATTTCCTGTGTCGACACCTGGGTCCGATGGGCCAACGCTCTTACCTCATCCGCAACCACCGCAAAACCGCGCCCCTGTTCGCCTGCACGGGCGGCCTCGATGGCGGCGTTCAACGCCAACAGGTTGGTCTGCTCGGCAATCGCTCGAATCACTTCGACCACTTTAGAGATGCTCTGGGCACGATTCGACAAACCTTGAATCTGTTCACTGGTGTTTTCAACGTTACCGTTCAACTTCTGAATCGACTTCAAGGTCTGGGCTACCCGCGCCGAACCTTCTTCGGTAAAGCCCTGGGTACGCTTTGACTCTTCGGAAGCCGACTCTGCGTTACGTGCGACCTCGTCAACGGCCGCGCTCATTTCGGTGACTGCCGTTGCGGCCTGATTGACCTCGTCATTCTGGGCGACAAGGCCTCGACTCGATTCCTCTGTAACTGCTGTCATCTCTTCCGAGGCGGACGCCAGTTGAGTGGATGAATCGGCGATCTGCATGATCGTGGTGCGAAGGTTTGCCTGCATCTGCGCCAGCGCTTTCAGCAGTCGTCCGGCTTCATCAGTCCCGCTGACCAACACTTCCTTGGAGAGGTCACTGGCTGCGATGCGCTCTGCAACGGACAAGGCATCGTTGATGGGGGAAGTAATACTTTTCGTCAGCAGGAGTGCTAAACCAATCGTCAAGATGATGACAGCCGTGATAAGCCCAACAACGAGCCAGAGCCCATCGTTATACAAATCAGTCGCGGTCTGCCCGGCTTGAGTGGCACCTTGATTGTTGAAGTTGGTAAGGTCCTTGATCTGATCTTCCATTGCATTGGTCAGGGGGCGAATGCCGGTGCTGACCAACTTGACCGCTGCCGGGATATCACCCTGCTTCATCAACGGTTCGAGAAGCTCCAATTGCCTGGAGTAGGCATCGGCGCTGTTTTTCACCGGTGCGTAAATTGCACGTTCTTTGTCGCTTGCGATGAGTGGCTCATAATTTTCCACCGAATCAGTGAACGCCTTACGGTAGCCGGCAAAGCTCTCGATGGTCTTTTGAATGGATTGTGGATCAGCAAGGCCGCGCTGGGTTTCAAGCCTGAGGCGAAGGACCGTAGAATTCATCAACGACGTTTGTCGAATGCTGGCCATCCAGTTGAGTTCTACATCTTTTTCGGCATCCCTCAGCTTGCCCATTTGCAACACGGCGAATACACCCAGTACACAAACCAAAGCGATGATCAAGGCGAAAAACAGGGCGGCTCGTGGAGCCACATTTAGATTTCTTAAGCGCATGCGAGATTCCTGTTTTCCGTCGAATGATTGACACGTTCGCCACGCTATCGACTCAACGCCGGAAACTTTAGGCAGGCCCGAAGCAATGCACCGACTTAGAGCCACTGCAACTGCCTTCTTTTCTGTTCGGGTAGCCATCCCGGCACATGCTGTGTGTCAGGTGTAACAGAGGCCGCTGCGCAGCCTATCGCTGCCGTCGTAACCTCCGAAAGCTCCCACGCCCTTCGGGCAGAAGCAGATTTCAGCGCTTATTCAGCGGACCTTGGGAGCAGACCGGGCGGCGCTCCGTTTGTCCGCGATCTGCCAGGCACCGGCAGCAAAGCCGGCACATGCGGTGTGTCACATGCATCAGGGGCCGCTGCGCAGCCCATTGCTGCCGTCGTAACCGCCGAAAACTCCGGCGCCTTGCGAGCAGAAGCGGATTTCAGCGCTTCGACTGACCTTCCAACAACCTGCGCCAGATGTCTTCAACACCACAGCCCAACGGTCCGACCCACCCGCAGCCGATGACAACGACGCGCTTTTGCCCTAGGTAACTGTTCATGCTCAGGTCCTCGTCACGGGTGCGTCAGTGGATGTGTGTTGCGCAGCCTGCGGCTTCTGATCGGGGCGGATTTTGTACCAGATGGAATACATGGCCGGCAGGAACACCAGCGTCATGACCGTACCACCCAGTGTGCCGCCGATCAGTGTGTAAGCCAGCGTGCCCCAGAACACCGAATGCGTGAGCGGGATGAAGGCCAGGATGGCGGCCAGCGCCGTGAGCAGCACCGGGCGCGCACGCTGCACGGTGGCCTCCACCACGGCATGGAACGGATCGAGCCCTTCCTTTTCGTTCTGATCGATTTGCCCGATCAGGATCAGCGTGTTGCGCATCAGAATGCCGGACAGCGCGATCAGCCCCACCAGCGCGTTGATGCCGAAGGGCTGATTGAACAGCAGCAAGGTCGGCACTACACCAACGAGCCCCAGTGGCGCGGTCATGAACACCATGACCATCCCCGACATCGAACGCACTTGCAGGACGATGATCAGCAAGGTGACGGCAATCATGATCGGGAACAGTGGCAGCAAAGCCACGGTCGCCTTGGCCGACTCTTCGATTGATCCGGCCTGATCAATCTGGTAACCGGCTGGCAGGCTGTCGATGATCGGCTGCAAGTTCTTGATGATCCTGGACGAGACATCGGGCGGCTGAAGATGCTCGGCAATGTCGCCGCGCACGGTGATGGTGGGCACACGGTCACGACGACGCAGAATCGGGTCTTCCATGCGCACGCCGACTTCGCCGATCTGCGAGAGCGGGATGCGCTGGCTGGCAGAGCCTACGAGGGTAAAGCCTGCGATTCTCGCAGGGTCCAGACGGATATCCCCGGCGGCTCTGCCCATGACCTCGACCGAGCGAATGTCTTCGCGCACCGAGGTGATTGGCACACCGGACAGCAGGAACTGCAACTGTTGCGCAACGGCGCTGGAGGTCAGCCCGACCGCCTGCAGCCGATCCTGATTCAGCGAGAAATGCAGCGTCGGTACCCGCGAGCCCCAGTCCGTGTTGACGGTGCGCATCATCGGGCTGTTCTGCATGACAGTCTGTACCTGCTGCGCAATCTCGCGCAGTTTGTCAGGGTCAGGACCGGAGACACGGTACGCAACCGGAAATGGCGAATAAGGCCCGAATACCAGTTGCGTCACCCTCACCCGCGCTTCGGGTGCAAGCCCCTGTGCGACCGCTTCGCGAATGCTGTGCTTGAGCGACTCACGCGACTCCTGGCTGTCCGTCAGCACGACGATCTTGGCAAACGATGGATCGGGCAACTCAGGCGCCATTGCCAGATAAAAACGCGGCGAGCCCTGGCCGATGTAGGCGGTCACGATCTTCGCCGCGTCCTGCTTTTGCAGCCAGGCTTCGACCTTGGCCGTTGTGGCGCTGGTCTGCTCGATGGAGGTGCCGTACGGCATCTGCACTTCGATCAGCACTTCCGGGCGATCGGAGGTCGGGAAGAACTGTTTCTTGACCAGCCCCATGCCCAGCACCGCGGCAACGAATGTCGCGATCACCACGATTGCGACCAGCCATTTGCGAGCGATGACACGGGCCAGAATCCGGCGAAAACGGTTGTAGTGCGGGGTGTCGTAAATCGCGGCATGACCGCCTTCGACCGGCTTGATGTCAGGCAGCAACTTCACGCCCAGGTAAGGCGTAAACACGACCGCGACGACCCAGGACGCAATCAGCGCGATGCCGACGATCCAGAACATGTTGCTGGTGTATTCGCCCGCCGTGGATTGGGCGAACCCGTTGGGCATGAACCCGACCGCCGTCACCAGCGTACCGGCGAGCATGGGCGCTGCGGTGTGACTCCAGGCGTAGGCCGAGGCTTTGATACGGTCGTAGCCCTCCTCCATTTTCACCACCATCATCTCGATGGCGATGATCGCGTCATCCACCAACAAGCCCAGCGCCAGAATCAACGAGCCCAGGGTGATGCGGTCGAAGTTCTTGCCGGTGGCTTCCATGACCACGAACACAATCGCCAGGGTCAGCGGTACGGCGGCAGCCACCACCACACCCACGCGCCAGCCCATGCTGAGGAAACAGACCAGCATCACCACCAGCAGTGCGACGAAGAACTTGATCATGAACTCATCGACCGACGAGGCGATGTTCACGGACTGGTCAGTGACCTTGGAAAGCGTCATGCCCAGCGGCATGCCTGCGTTAATGCTGGCCGTTTCGGCATCCAGCGCCTTGCCCAGGTCCAGCCCGTTCCAGCCATCGCGCATCACGACGCCTAGCAACAAGGCAGGTTCACCCTGATTGCGGACCATGAACGTCGCCGGGTCTTCATAACCACGCTCGACGGTCGCGACGTCAGACAGCTTGAGGGTTCTGCCCTGCACGACAATCGGCGTGTTGCGGATGTTATCGAGTTTGTCGAAAGCGCCATCCAGACGCAGGAATACCTGAGGCCCATCGGTCTCGATGGAGCCCGCGGGCGTCAGCACGTTCTGAGCATTGAGCGCAGCGAAAATGTTCTGCGGCGAGACCCCCAGCGTCGCCAAACGCTCGTGGGAAAACGACACGAAGATGCGCTCGGCCTGCTCCCCGACAATGTTGATCTTCTTCACGCCAGGCACGTGCAGCAGCCGTTGGCGAAGCGCTTCGGCATCGCGCACCAGCAGGCGCTGCGGTTCACCCTTGGCCTTCAAGGCGAAGAGCGCAAAAGTTACATCGGAAAATTCATCGTTGACCATCGGACCGATGACGCCTGTCGGCAACGTCTTCGCTGCATCGTCGATTTTCTTGCGTGCCTGATAGAACTCTTCCTGCACTTGGGACGGCGGGGTCTTATCCTGCAACGAGACCATCGTGAACGCGAGGCCCGAACGGGTGTACGTCTCGCTGCGGTCGTACCATTTCAGTTCCTGCATGCGCTTTTCAAGCGGCTCGGCGACCTGATCCTGCATTTCCTGCGCGGTCGCGCCGGGCCATGCCGAAATGATCGTCATCTGCTTGACCGTGAACGGCGGGTCTTCAGCGCGCCCCAGCTTGAAGAAGGACAGCGTGCCGGCGACGCCGATCAGGAATATCAGAAACAGCGTGATGGACCGTTCGCGAACAGCGAGTGCCGATAGGTTGAAACGGCCCGTGCTCATGGCTTCGCTCCAGCGACGACATCGCGAGGTTGCAACACAAGCACCTCTTCCCCCTCGTGAAGCAGGTGGGCACCGAGCGCCACGATCTGTTCGCCAGGCTTCAAGCCACCCGTTACACGGGCTGAATCATCGCTCAGGCCCAACAACTGCACGCCACGCCACGACACCTTTGCAGGTGTTCCGGCGATCACCCACACGCCAGGCCCCTGCCCTGCGTCATGAAGCGCGCCGATAGGCACCGCAAGCCTTTGCCGGGAGGTCTTGCCGTCCTCGATATCGATTGTGACGGTCGACCCCAGTGGGGCGGCGGCGGTGGCACCGTCGAGCACGTAACGGGCTTCGAAGGTACGGGTCAGCGGATCGGCCGAGTCGGACAACAGTCGCAGTTTCGCGGGGACAACGTCTGAGTCGTTTCCGTACATTCGCGCTTGCGCCTGAGAACCGAGGGCAGGCCGCACTGTTTCCGGCAAGTGGACAATCGCCTCACGCTGCCCCGATTTAGCCAGCCTAGCCACCGGCTGTCCTGCGCTGACGACCTGTCCGGGCTCGGCGAGAGTATCTACAACAACCCCGTCGGCATCGGCCAACAACACCGCATAACCCGTGGCATTGCGCGCAACGGCAGCCTGAGCCTGCGCAGCGCTGAGCTCGGCCTTGGCCATGTCGGCCAAGGATTTGATCCGGTCGTAGGACGAGGCAGAAATGGCTCCGGCGGCGACCAGATCCCGGTTGCGGGCTTCGTCATCTGCCGTTTGTTTCGCACGCGCCACGGCTGCGGCCACAGCCTGTTGTTGGGCTTGCGCCTGAAGGCCGAGGTCGACCGGGTCCAGACGCATGAGCGGCTGGCCGCGCTTGACCGTCTGCCCGGTATCGACCAGACGCTCCAGAACCTTCCCGGATACGCGGAACCCCAAATCGCTCTGTACGCGAGCGACCACCACACCGGTAAACGAACGAGCGCCGTCACTGGCACTTGTGACCGCAGCGCTTCTCACCAACGGAGGTTGCGTACGAGGATCGCGCACGCTCGACGAGTCGCCACACGCGGTCAGAACGAAAAGCAGAGCACAAACGGCGAGCGTTGCAGGTATGAGCCGGAGCATGGGATCCCTAACTTTTGAAAGTGAGCATGAATCCGATTCTCTAGACAGTGACCAATTTAGTCAATAGTCACAAACTAAGGCGCAAGACTTCTCAGGATCAGCGCAGACAAGTGAGCAGGCGCTGTGGCGACTATTTCCAGGTTGTACTGCAACTGGACCGGGCTGATGTAGGGGCGCATGACCAAGTGAATGGCCTGTACGGTTTCATCGAGTGGTGTTTTGCGTTCGAACTCGCCGGACTCACGCCCTTCGAGAATGATCTGCTGGATCAGTTCGCGCAGCCGGGCGTCGTGTGCAAGGGCAGACGGCCACTTGTCGCGTGTGGCCACGGCGGCGATGTCGTGCAGTTTGCGGTCATGGAAGAACAGGTCGCTGCCTGCTTCGACGACGGCGCGGAACAGGCGTCGCAGCTTTTCCGACGCGGTTGGCGCGTCTGCGATTGCCGCGTCGACGATGGTCATGATCATCGCCAGGCGATTGGAACAGATCACCTCGCCGATGGCCTGCTTGGAGTCGAAGAACTTATAGATGTAGGCCTTGGAAAATCCGATGGCTTTGGCCAGATCCGAGACGGTGGTTTTCTCGAAACCGTAGTGACCGAAATGCTCGGTGGCCGCTTCCACGACCTGATCGCGAACGCTGTGATCGGACGGTCCGCGTGAGGGTGTCGTATCAATGTGCTTAGTCATGTTTTCCAGCTTAGCTCCGCAAGCCCTGATTGACAACAAGTGACCAATTTGTAATATGGTCACAATTGTTCATCCCAAGGAAATCTCAATGCGCCCGCTCTCCACGTACGCACTACTGATGAGTGCCAGCCTGATGGCGGGCTGCGTCGTAGGTCCGGATTACAAACGTCCAGACGCTCCTGTGTCGGCTCATTATCTGGCTCAACCTGACGCAAGGCCGGATTCTACAGCGCTGCCGTTCGATAATGCGGTCTGGTGGCAGAGTTTTGCCGACCCACTGCTTAACGAATTCGTTTCCAGTGCGCTGGCGCAGAACCTCACTCTGGCTCAGGCCAGCGCACAGCTGACTCAGGCACGGGCCGGACTCAGCGCCGCCACGGCAGCGCTGCTGCCATCGGGCAACGTCAGTGGGCAGGCTGCGCGCGCCTATCAGTCCGTTGAGACGCCGCTCGGACAGGTGCTGAATTCAGCGCCGGGCTTTGACCGCTATGGCAATGCGTACGAAACCAATCTCAATGCTGCCTGGGAAATTGACGTGTTCGGCGGATTGAGGCGCGGCCGCGAGGCTGCACTGGCTGACTATCAGGCGTCCGAGGCAGGCGTTGCGGCCACACGATTAGCGGTTGCGGCGCAGACGGCCGACACCTACATCACGATTCGCGGGCTGCAAACGCGGCTGGACATCGCGCAACGGCAGGTCAAAACCCGGCAAGACCTGCTTGAGAAAGTGCAGATGCTTTATAACAGGGGCCTGTCGCCCGAATACGAATTGCGCCAGACCGAAGGCGAGCTTGCTCAGGAGCAGGCCACCGTTCCGGCTCTGCAGTCAGGACTGGACGCCGCCATGAACGCCCTTGACGTCATGCTGGGCGTACCACCCGGCACCCACCGCACGAAACTGGCGTCCATCAAAGTGATCCCCACCGCCCCGCAGCTTACCGGTACCGGCACACCTGCCGACCTTTTGCGCCGCAGACCGGACCTCATGATCGCAGAGCGTCGGCTTGCCGCTTCCAGCGCCCGTATCGGTGTGGCGGTGAGCGAGTACTACCCCAAGCTTTCCCTGAGCACGCTGCTGGGCAGCGCGACAGCGGTGTCGAGCGGTAACCTGTTTAGCAGAGGCGCCAGCCAGTCGGCCGGCGTGCTGGGATTGCGTTGGAGGCTGTTCGATTTCGGTCGCGTCAATGCGCAGATCGATCAGGCCAAAGGCGCAGAAGCTGAAGCCTTGGCCGCCTATCGAGAGTCCGTTTTACGAGCCACCGAAGATGTCGAGAACACGTTTTCGTCGCTAATCAATCGCACCGCTCAGACGACCATTCTCAGCCGGGGCGAAAAAGCCTTGATCGCGGCAAGGCAATCGTCCTTTGCGGGGTACCAGAACGGAGCCGCCAGCCTGATCGACGTGCTGCGTGCTGACGAAACGATGCTCCAGACATCCGACGCAAGAGCCCAGGCCCAGACTGAAACCGCCCGCGCAGCGGTCGCCGCCTTCAAGGCACTTGGCGGCGGCTGGCAAGCACCGATGGCTGACGTTGCAGCTCGATAGTCAACCCACAACGGCGCGCGACAGCTCGCAGATCCACAGGGAATGACTCCAAACGGATACTTTTCTCGCAGGCTCTGGCTGTCAGGCCAGCCGCTTGAGTCTATGCTTGTCGTGACTGTTCATCCGCTCCAGTGATCGAACGGCCCACCAGGCAGGCTATGTGAATTATTCGACACTGACTTCGCTGCTGTTGTGTCTGTTGCTTGGCGCTCCTGCCTGGGCCGAGCCTTATCAGGTCGTCACTGAAGTATGGGCACCTTATAACTATGAGGAGAATGGTCAACTCACCGGCATGACCACAGAGATTGTCCAGGCGATCATGGCGGTCAACGCAAACGATTTCAAAATAGTGCTGGCCCCCAGCATGAGGGCCAGCCATACCTTGCGGATGCGGCCCAAAACCATCATGTATTCCATGTTTCGCACCCCGGAGCGCGAGGCGTTATACAAATGGGTAGGTCCCATTGTGGAAGAGTCGATACATCCCTATCAGTTGGCAACATCGCCGCCGATCACCTCCCTGGAACAGCTGCTGCACGCGCCGCAGATCACCACGCGGCATGCAGGCCTGCTGCCCGACATGCTTGAGTCACTGGGATTTAAAAACCTCGATAAAAGCGCCACAGAAAGCGTACAGCTCTACCGCATGCTGCTGAATGATCGGACCGCAATCATCATTGGCGACACCGATGCGGGCGTGGCCTACCAGAGCCGCCAATTGAACATCGCCCCCGGCACGCTGCGACAGATACCCATCGAGCTGTACCGCTCCTCGCTGTACATCGCCTTCAGCCGCGACTGTGAGGACGAACTGGTCGCATCATGGGCCAGCGCGTTGGAAACATTGCGCCAGTCAGGTGAGCTGGAGCGTATTCAGCGCAGGTATACGCAGCCTGCAGCGCAGTGATTGTGCTTTAGTCAGGCGCTTTGCTGATCGTGCCCATCGCTCCGCGTGGGCCTCTAGCCCGTGATGCTCTGCGTCACATTCAAGAGCAGACGCGGGACGTCCTGAACGGCGTTACCACGCAGGAGCGGAACGATCATCATCACCCCAACAATCATGGTGACAAAAACTGTCCCTGTGGCTCGGTAGTGTCATCCACACACTCAACGGGAAGACACCTCATGAAACGTATTCAGTACGGCAAATACGGCGGTCCGGAGTTGATGCGGATCGAGGATTTCGAGCTATGCGCCCCCGCAAAGGACGAAGTGGTGGTACAGGTCAGGCATGCCGCGATCAACCCGATCGACTGGAAACTGCGCAACGGGGTCATGAAGATTGTCACCGGCAACACGTTCCCGCGTGGAATGGGCATGGATTTTTCAGGCGCGGTGATCGCAGTAGGCCCGGATGTCACCCGTTTCAAGCCCGGTGATGCGGTGCTGGGGCTTGCGCGCTTCAAGGAAACCGGCGCATTTGCTCAGGCCGTCGTGACCAAGGAAGCCTTTCTGGCCATAAAGCCCGAGTCGCTCTCGTTCGAAGATGCGGCCTGCATCGGCACACCGGGTATCACGGCCTGGAACAGCTTGGTCGACAAAGCGAAGCTGCAAGCAGGCCAGCACGTGTTCATCAACGGCTGTTCGGGTGCCGTGGGTGAAGCGGCTGTGCAAATCGCGCGCTATTTCGGCGCGACCGTCTCGGGCAGTTGCAGTGCCAAGGATATCGACAGGTCAAAAACTCTGGGGGTACAGACTGTTTACGACTATCGCATAACACCCGTTTCAGCCATCAAAACCCGCTTCGACGCGGTGCTGGACACCGCTGCCGCGCTGAGCGTATCGCAAGGCCTGGCGATGTTACGGCCCAGTGGCGTATTTCTGGACCTGAACCCAGGTCCCGGCAAATTCATACGCGCCCTCTTCGATCGCAGGCTCAAGCCCATAATAGCTTCGCCTCGGGTGGAGATTCTGGATAAGCTGGCCGAAGCCGCCAGCCGGGGCAGATTCAAAATACCGGTCGGTGAAGTCGTTCCCTTGAGCGGCGCGATCAACCTGATCACCGACATTGAACAAGGACGCAAACTCGGTGGAAAAGGCGTAATCGCGATGGAGTAGGCATGGCCAGAAGTCATCGTTTGTTTGAATTGATGCAAGCGCTTCGCCGACATCGCAGAACCGTCTCGGGTGCGTCCCTTGCGCAGGAGCTGGGCGTGTCGCTGCGCACCATCCGCCGCGATGTCGCAACCCTGCAAGGCATGGGTGCCGACATTGATGGCGAACCGGGCCTCGGCTATATACTCAAGCCGGGTTTTCTGCTGCCTCCGCTGTCGTTCACGGAGGAGGAAATTCAGGCACTGATGATTGGCGCGCAGTGGGTCAGCCGCCAGACCGACGACAAGTTCGCCTTCGCCGTGAAAAACGCCTTGGCCAAAATCAGCGCCGTTCTGCCGGTGGAAATGCGGCCGACGCTCGAAGACGAGACGTTTTACATCAGCAAACCGTTCAGCGTTTCAACCACTATCGACCTGAGCGAGATCCGCCGTGCGCTGCGTGATCAGTGCAAACTGAGCATCACGCTTTCAATCGAACATGCGCCAAAGGAACCGCAGACCATCTGGCCGATCATGCTCGGCTTCATCGAATCCAGACGCCATCTGTCGGCCTGGTGCGAAGGCGACAGCAAGTACCGGATTATCAACATGGACGACATTGCAGAAGCGCACGTCCTGACCGAACGCTATACGCGCAACCGTCGCCAGATGATCAAGGAATGGCGTGCGATGGAAATACTGCCGTGCACCGTCCGGGGTGAGAGCTGCTGACGCGGGCAACAGCATAATCGCGCTTGCGCCTTCCTCTGATTGCCAGAAAGTCATAGCACGCCTGGGCGACAGCCCGATAATATTTCAAACCTCACGCAGGTCAAGATTATTCATCTTCATCAAGCATAAGCGGCAGTGTACATTCGGGAACGCATGACGGTTTCTGATGCACATCACCTTGAAGACTCTTTATCACTTCAGGCCTGCTCAACACCCCTAAATAAAAAGCCGCCGCCCAGTTGCTGGCATAGGCATGACCTCCATACTCATCCAGGCGGGTTTCAAAAGATTTTTTAATATTACAACCCTTTTCGCGAACCAATCGCCCCCATCGCTTATACTGGTGTTCGCAATACGCCACAATCCGCTTCGGCACTTTCAACGCACGCAAGTGCAATTTGATTCGATTGGCCTCCTCTTCACTGGTGGACTTTTCGATGCTGAAGCGAGGCTTAAACAATGGCTTTTCATGCTCCATTGTGATGTCAACATCAAAGCGAACCGCCGACAGCGCTGCGCTATACATGGGATGAAGAAACAGGGCCTGCCGCTTATCACTGCAATAATAGCGATGCCCTTTAATAGGCGCACAATCACGGCATTGGGGGACCAGGTTGTTTGAGAATATCGCGAATTCAGGCCACTTCTCTTTCGGTATGAAGTGGTCCAACGTGTCGGGAGGGGATGGATACCCACAATAAGGGCACTCGTCAAGCTGGTGATCAGTACGACGCAACTTAAAGCTTCCACGAAGTGCCGTAGGCGGATTCGAATAAAACGCCTTCAGTACCTGAGCGGTCACACCTATCCGTGAAGGCGCCGGCGCGGTTTTATAATCATCAATGACGGCATCAAATTTTCGATAATGCTCATGCAGCGTAAATTTCAGATAATGCAATAGCTTTGCATTGTCTTTTTCTGACAAAATTGCTTGATCCAGCCAAGCACACTCTGTTCTGACTCGCAGTAAAGAGAGGTATTTCATTCCGCTCTCCGCTCAATTTCAATGTCTATTCCATCCTCATCGTCTTCAACTTTTGCTGTCAAGTAAGCCAGTGCTTCATCCCCCACATCCGGCCCTAGCGTTTCCAACGCAGCCTCGGGACTGCTAAACGTTTTCACCGCACTGTCAAGTGCGTCCTCATAGGGCTTACGTATTTCGTAGTCATCGAATGCCAGCCCCATAATAACTTCGACCGTTTGACCGAATGTCTCAACACGGGGTCTGGACACCTCTGTGCGCCCGTTGACCTTACGCAGTATGGAAATGCCGGACTGTTCAACCTCCCTCGCCAAAATGGATGAGTGTGTGGCGATAATAGCATTTGACTTGGTCGCGATAAGCAGTTGCTTAAGCATATCAAGCAGGCCCACTTCCATTGCGGGGTGCAGGTAAAGCTCCGGCTCATCAAGTATCAGCAGGCTCTCGCCATCGACCTCTGCCACCAGGCTGGGCAACAGATAAGAATAAATGGTTTGTCCCGAACTAAGCGACACCCCCTCACCGTCGTTGAGAAAACGAATGCCTCGCGCATAATCCAAGTCGCCTCTGCCCGCCAGCTCGTGTCTTAACGCCTCATCTTTTTCTTTAAGTACAATCGACTCTCCACCCAAAGCGTTAAGCTCAATGGCGTCAAATTCTATTGATCTCTTTAACGTCTGGAACAGCAAATTGAAACGGCCAACGGCGGACCACTGATTTTCCATATCGTATTGAAGAATCCGGTGCACCGCTCGAGCGCTGCTTTCCTTGGGCCACTCAAGTGAAAACGTACCCTTGGGGTCCCTGAACCCTAAATAGACATACTCGTTAACAAGACGGCGACGACGCTCTTGCTCATCTTTGGACGCCCGTTCATTTTCCGGGGAGGTCTCACGCGGCGGCGAGGCTTCAGCTCCCAGCGCAATGGAGAGCTCGCTCTCTGTCTTGAAAGACTCAAAAGGTGAATAGGCAGCCACGACAACCTTATGAAAAAAAGGCCAGCTTTCTGTATGCTGTTTAACGCCTGTCAGGGTATCCACCAAATGCCGCAAAATATGGCTTTTACCAACGCCGTTACGTCCAACCAGAAGATTTATATTTGTTGGACCTAACGTTCTTCCGTTATCAAAGTTAAAATTCAATGCGTCAAAACAGTCTGTCAGCCCGCCGAGGGAAAACGAAAAACTGTCTTGCGCCTCGTAGCTACCCAGCGCTATCTGGTGGCCTTTTTTCAGAATAGCCTTGGCCATACTGCTTCGAAAAAGTGACGAATCAAAACCACCCCATGCAGAGTAATTCTTATAACCGTCGTAGTTATAGCTCCCGTCACATATCTTGCGCAGGTACTCGACCGCCTCTGTTTTAAGCCGCAGCCCCACTCGACGGTAGTAGTCTATATCCGACGCCAACGAGACGACGTTCTGTGGATTCAGAAGGCCTGTGATTCGGCGACTGCTGCCGACTTGATCAGTGGACGACAAGAAATAATCGGAGGTGTTTTTGTAATTCTTCACCAAGATTTTGGTTCGGCCCAACGGCTCACGTGCACCCGCCACCACGCGATGAACCTGAAACGTCACGGTGTAGTTATAATCGTCCCACGGCTGGGGATAGGAAGTACCGACATGGTCTTGCAGTAGATGAATACCGTCGATCGAATCAAAATCAAAAGCTGTCGAATAAAAAAAATCAAACCCTGACATTACCTGTATCTCCGTATACCTGTCAGCAGTGGACTCACTGTCTCAAGTCGAGGATACATCAGGTGCTCTAAAAAACTCCAATCACGTCGGTTACTTTGCTGGGGCGGTGCAACTGCGTCGTGTCCATGTCATTCGACAATGAGCAGTCGAACTTGGACCCTCTGCCCATTACGACGCCCAACGTCACTGCAAGGCTATCGCTTGCCCTGTCCGATAGCGGAATATTCTCAACCGTCACCCTGCCCCTCAAGCCATGAACAGAACAGCTGCACCGTGTCATCGGCCAGCTTCTCGTCAGGCACGTAAGCGCAGTAACTGCGTGACTTGAGACGCGGACCATCGAAAGGCATCACAAGCCGTCCGGTCTGCAGGTCGCTGGCCACCAGCGCTGCGGGCCCCATCGCGATGCCCAGCCCGTCGATGGCCGCCTGTAAGGTCAGATAGAAATGGTCGAACACCACACCTGCAGTTGGCTGCAACGCAGGAATATTGGCGCTCGCCAGCCAGTCCGGCCACAGCCTTGGCAGGCTTGAGGTGTGCAAGAGCGTGTGCTGCCTGAGATCTTCCGGCGTGCGCAGTGGCAATCGTGCCAGTAATGCCGGGCTGCACACGGGAATTCTGTCTTCACGCAGAAAGGTTCGGGTGGTGTAACCATAAAGCGTGTCCGGCCCACCCCGAATAATAATGTCGTAGGGCTCCTTCAGGCTTTCAACGGCTTTGTTCGAAGTGTGGACCTGCACGTCGATGCCTGGATGACTGGCTCGAAACGCATCAAGTCGCGGCACCAGCCAGCGCAACGTAAACGTCGCGAGTGCGTTCACCAGCAGCCTGCGAGGCGCCGGATCGGGTAAGCCGAACCGTGCTGTCGCCAGCGCGATCTGCTCCAGCAGCGGGCCTATTACAGTGAGATAAGCCTTGGCTGCTGCGGTCAGGATCACCCGCCGATTGTGTCGCTCGAACAATGCCGAGCCCAGCCAATCCTCAAGCAGACGAACACTCTGACTGATCGCTCCGGACGTGACATGCAGTTCAACTGCCGCTTCCTTGAAGCTGCCCAGACGACCGGCCGCCTCGAAGGCGCGCAACGCATTGAGCGGGGGCAATTCTCGCTTCATTCGCAATAGCTACGCTAAGGTGAGCAGCCAATTTATCTGGTTTGTCAGGCCGTACCAAGATAGATATTTTGTTGAGCAGATAAACGCTGCCTTTGTTTCTGGCGTCTCCTTCGCATTGCCCATCTGGAAAACACCATGCTCAGTTACGCTGGCGGTCTCGTATTACTGGCTGCCGTGCTCCATGCAGGCTGGAACGCCATGCTGCATGGCAACCGCGACCGTCATTTATCGATGGCCTGGATGGGCATCATGATCGCGTCCGTGTCTACCGTGGCGGTTGTGATGCTGCCATTGCCAGCCGCTGGAGCATGGCCCTATCTGGTGGTCTCCGGGCTGGTGCACATCGTCTACAACATCAGTCTGGTGCGCTCGTACCGCAACAGTGATCTGGCGGTGGCCTACCCCATTGCTCGTGGCTCCTCCCCTCTGCTCGTGACCCTGGGTGCCGCCGTGTTCGCGGGCGAAACTCTAAGCCCTGTGCACGTCCTGGGTGTCGTCATGATTTCAGGCGGTATCCTCACGCTTGCCCTTCTGGACCGGTACGTATCCCGTTCTGGCGTGCTCGCAGCGCTTGCAACCGGCGTGCTGATCGCGCTCTACACCGTGATCGACGGCATCGGCGTGCGGCAATCGGAAGGTCAGGCGGTTGCGTATGCCGCCTGGATGTTCCTGTCGTTCTGGGCGATGCCGCTGCTGTTTGTGGTGAGCCGAGGGTTCAGTGAGCTGGCAAGATCACTGAAAACCCAACCCGCCGCCGTCAGCTCGTCGGCGCTCGGCGGGCTGGTGTCCATCGCCGCTTATGGCATCGTGATCTGGGCCATGCAGTCAGGCGCAATGGGCGGCGTGTCGGCCTTGCGCGAAACCAGCGTGGTGTTTGCGGCGTTGATCGGAAAGCTGTTTTTGGGCGAAGAGATGAGTACGAAGCGCTGGGCCGTTTGCGGGCTGGTGGCGGCTGGGGCCATTTGTCTTGGGCTTTAGGCCAACAACTCAGTGATCCAGCGAATCTGTTGCTCAACCTCCTGCAACTTCTGTTCAGGCACACCCTGTTTTGCCTTGGCGAAGCTGATCAGGGTTTTCTGTCGCTGATGCAGCAAGCGCTGCCACTTGGCCAGAAACGCTGGGGTTCGCGCCTGCAACTGAAGAGGTCCGAAGTACAGCTGTTCTGCGGTGTACGTGACCGGCCCGGTAGGCTCGGCAACAAGGATTTCATAGTCGAAGCGGTTCTCGCGCAGCACGTCTTCCCGGACGATGCGGTAGCCGTTCTCCATCAGCCATAAGCGCAGCGGTTGCTCGCCACCATTGGGCTGCATGATGAGACGTTCCGTGCCGCTCAAGCACGCTTTGCCAGCCTGGAGGATGTCGCGAATGGTCTCACCGCCCATGCCGCACAGGCTGATAGCCGTGATGCTGTCGCCCGGTTCGATGGCTGCCAGACCATTGGCCAGGCGCACGGCAATCCGCTGTTCAAAACCGTTCTCGCGCACCACACGCTGGGCCGCGTAAAACGGCGTCACAGCGACCTCGCCCGCGACCGCAGCGGCAATCAAGCCACGACGCATCAAGGCCACCGGCAGGTAGCCGTGATCCGAACCGATGTCGGCCAGCCGCGCATCGGCGGGCACATGTGCCGCCACGCGCTCCAGGCGCATGGACAATGTCTGTTCGTTCACCGGCAATCCCTTTCATCAAAACGTCCGCACGCACAGGCCGGATCGGGGCGCGATTCTGTCCGTGTATGAGGTTGATTTCAACTGTCTGGATCTGAGCGTTCAGAACCCCGTGGCCTTGGCCAACTGCCGTAATCCGAACTCGGGTGCGATGCGGCTCAGCAGATAGAGCCTCTGGCTCAAGCCTGGACGTATCTCGGTCTTTCCTGCTGCAATACCTGCCATCGCCTGATCTACCAGCTTGATGAGCGGCATGGGGGCCGGGCCTTTGGAGGCATGCTCGGTGACGAGGTTACTGAATAAGGCGGTGTCAGTACTCGGAGGGGCGATTTCGATCACTTTGAGCGAGGTCTGTTTAAGCTGCACACGCAATGCGCGGGTGTATGCATGTAATCCGGCCTTCGCGGCGCTGTAGATCGGCGACGCTGGAAAAGGAACGAACGCGAGCCCCGACGTGATGTTAATGATCATTGCCTCAGGCCGGCTGAGAAGGTGCGCAAGAAACTGCTGCACCATTCGAATGGGCCCCGTCAGATCCACGTCAATCTCGACCGCAACGTCGTCGAGCGAGCGAGGCGTGCCAAGCTCAATGTTGCGCATGACGCCTGCGTTGTTTACCAGAATGTCGAACGTAGAAAACTCTCGCATCAAGTACTCATGCAATTTAACGATATCATCTGCCTGACTGACGTCGCTGCGTAGGGCATGCACACCCGGCAACTCACGCTGAACTGCCTTAAGCTTTGCCTCATCACGCCCTGTAACGATAACGCGGTTGTTCATCGCCAAAAAACGTCGGGCAAGTTCAAGGCCTATGCCACTTGTGCCCCCCGTGATCAGCACTGTTTTTCCGCTCAATTCCATTGTTGCAACTCCCTACTATTTTCGCTTTTTAAAGAAAAAAAGACGTATTGATACCAAGACTGTGTGCCATGCCGCGCAGGACGCACTCGCGCTTCAAACCGGGTTGGGCATGCACGTGCACGCCGAAACCGGTGATTCGATCAAAGAATCGTTATGACGAGCTTGCCGGTCACGTGCCCGGCGGCGCTGATCTGTTGAGCGGTGGCGATTTGTTCCATCGGGAAGGTCTGCTCGATGCGCAGATCGAGCAATCCCAGTTCATACAAACGCGCCGCCTCTGCAAACGCCCGCTCGGGATGATCGAGCGATTTCCCGGAGAACGCTGCGCCATGCTGCGAGGCCGTCACATCAGCAATGGAGACAACACGATCAGCATCGCCCACAATTGCTACCAGCTCGGCTATCACACCAGCCCCTGCCAGGTCGAGTGCCGCATCCACGCCGTTTGGCGCCAACACGCGCACCCTGGCCGTCAGGCCGGGTTCGTAGGACGTCGCAACAGCGCCCAGACTGTGAATGTACTGATGCTTTGGAGCACTCGCCGTACCGATCACGATTGCGCCGCGATGCAGTGCGATCTGGATGGCAGCCGATCCGACCCCGCCCGCAGCGCCCGTGATCAGTAGCGTCTCGCCAACCTTGATATTGACGTGGTCGAGGATGCGAGTCGCCGTTTCAACAATGACCGGCAAGCCACCCGCCACCTCGATTGGCATGTTGCGCGGCACGTGCGCCCAACTTCTCAACACTGCATGCTCAGCCAACGTATTTCGTCCGTAGCCAAAGACGGTATCGCCGACCGCGAATCCTGAAACGCCCTCGCCGACCTCGTCAATCACGCCTGCTGCTTCCGAGCCGACACCGGCGGGAAAGGTCACGGGCATGAAGTCATGCATATAGCCTGCCCGTATCTTCCAATCAATGGGATTGACCCCGACGGCTTGTACTTTGATACGCACTTCGCCTGCGCCCGGGCGAGGAGGCTCTATGTCGACGATGGTCAATACATCAGTGCCACCGTATTCATTGAACTGAACAGCTTTCATATGCATTCCTCTTACAGCGTAAAGAACCGCCGGGACAGTGATCCGTCCGGGCTGTCATAGAACGGCAACAGATTGCAATCGCTAGGCTGTGCACAAATTGGCGACAGCGACTTTTTGAAACAGGTGCGGACGAAACACGGCCGACGGCGGATGAGCCTTGGCGATCTCGCGGAAGTCCGGGTGCTTGAAAGCGGTGCGCCAAGCCTGCGCGGATTCGAAAATCGCGTAGTTGAGGTAGGTCGGGCTGTCGCCGAGCGCGCGATGAAGCTGCGTCGAGATAAAACCGGGTTGGCGTTTCATGAAAGCGGCATCTGCTGCCCATGCGACCAGAAAGGCTGCTTCGTCCTCAGGTGACAGGGTGCAGACATTGACCAACACGATGGGCGCGGCATCGATCCCCATTTGTTGGCTCAACGGAAACGATGGATCAAGCGGCTCGACACTGGACATGATGTATCTCCTCGATCAGCTACTGGTTCATTTGCCAAGGCAAGAAACAGTCTCCGCTGCGCCAATCGTTCGTCCAGGATTTTGCCTTGTCTGCGCCATGATAAAAGGGCAGACGGACAGTTTCTGTCACCAGGGTGCCGGGCTGCTCATAGCACCTAAACAGCCCGGCTCCCGGTCTTCGAATACCAAGTTGACTATCATGTACTGAGTAAATAAAACGTTGTAGGAGGCTCCACTCCGTCTTCGATGTAGCGCTGGCGCGTAGCAAACTTCGTGGGAGCGGACTTGTCCGCGAAATGGCCGGTACATCCGACGAATACTCAGCGATTGAATGCAGTATTCGCGGACAAACGGAGCGCCACCAGCCCCCTTTAAAAATTCGATTATCTTCAACGAATTACAGGTTTTTTTGATAAGAGATGGCTTGCCGACAAGCCGCCTCCTACGTCCGAGTGTTTTTAAACAGGACGTGATCTTTCCGAAAATCTGTCACCACAACGGCAGTGTGTAACTCACGATAAAGCGTGTTTCATCCAGATCGTTGCCGAAATTGGACCGGACCGTGGCGTTCCTGAGCCTGAGGCTCATGTTCTTCAACGAACCACTCTGGATGACGTAAGCCAAATCAGTGCGGCACAGTCGTCGAGGTTACGAAAGTTGCCGTCCTCAGTACTTTTCGAATACCGCAAATCGAACTTCAGCCACTGCCGATTCCAAGCAGAATCTCGTAGACAACGCCACCGTAGTACTGCCGATGAACGTTCTCCAGATTGCCGTACCACCGCCACAGGTGAAATCATCACGGGTGTCACCAATGCGCTTTCCGGTGAAGTCCTGATAGTTGAAAGCGCTGTTGAACCTGATCTGCTCCAGCTTGCCGCTTTGCAGGATGAGGTTGTTGATATCTTTCGACGTCAGCATGGCGCCTTCGAAGGTGGCGGGTAACAGGCAAGTGTCATTGCTCGATACCACCGGGCTGCTAAAGGGCAGATTGAATCGATTGGTTTTATTTTTATAAGCAGTGCAGTGGTGCGTGAAAAACATTCAGGCGGCAGGACGCAGCAGCCGGGTCATTGACCCGGCTGTGTCTTTTTTGCCGAAAGAAGGGAGTGCTGATCAGCTGTCTGTGTTGATACGCCCGATCTGGAACTTTGCGTTCAGATAACTTCCGGGCTGTTCGGTAATCTGCAATTGACCTGAGCACGGTGCCAACACCGAGGTTTCCATTTTCATCGCTTCGACCACCGCAATGACCTGACCCGCATCCACCAATTCCCCGTCACTGACCACCCAACTGTGCAGGTTGCCAGCAACCGGCGTCACGACGGCCTGCGGATCAACCGCTTCGGCCGATGCAGGTGTGATCACGGCCTCATTTGCGCCCACACTGACGCCACGCAACAGCGCCGCTGGCAAACCCAGTTCATGGCGTTTGCCATCGATCTCGACGAAGGTGCGCAACACGCCCGGATCGACCGGTTCGACGCTACGCGGAGCCAGAGTGATCTGCTCGGCAAAATCGGTCTCGATCCAGCGGGTGTATACCGCGAAGGTGTCGGCAGCGGTGAAATCGTCATGGTCCATGACTGCGCGATGGAACGGCAGTACGGTCGCAACGCCCTCGATACGAAACTCGGCCAGCGCCCGACGGGCACGACGGATCGCCTGTTCACGGGTGGCGCCGGTGACGATCAGTTTGGCGATCATCGAATCGAAGTTTGGCGACACACGCGAGCCCTGTTCGACGCCGGTTTCCAGACGAACGCCAGGACCGGACGGCGGTTGGAACAGATCGATGGAGCCCGGCGTCGGCAGGAAGCCGTTACCCGCATCTTCCGCGTTGATACGAAACTCAAAGCTGTGACCACGCGGAACCGGTGTGCCTTCGAAGGACAACGGCAAACCGTCGGCCACACGCAACTGTTCGATCACCAGATCGATGCCGCTGGTTTCTTCGGTGACCGGATGCTCAACCTGCAGGCGAGTGTTGACCTCCAGAAATGAAAGCGTGCCGTCGGCGCTGAGCAGGAACTCCACCGTGCCCGCGCCGACATAGCCCGCCTCGGCGCAAATGTCGCGCGCAGAATCATGAATACGCTGACGCAGCGCGTCATCCAGGTACGGCGCAGGTGCTTCTTCGATCAGTTTCTGATTGCGGCGCTGCAACGAACAGTCACGGGTCCCGGCAACCACCACCCGGCCGTGACGGTCGGCAATGATCTGCGCTTCGATGTGCCGGGGCTTGTCCAGAAAGCGCTCGACAAAGCATTCGCCACGCCCAAACGCGACCACGGCTTCGCGTACCGCCGATTCATACAGCTCGCTGACTTCGTCGAGTTTCCACGCCACCTTCAGACCACGACCACCGCCGCCGAACGCCGCCTTGATCGCAATCGGCAGACCGAACTGCTCGGCAAAGGCAACCACTTCGCTGGCGTCGCTCACCGGGCCTTCAGTACCGGCCACCAAGGGCGCACCGACTTTCTGGGCGATACGTCTGGCCTGGACCTTGTCACCCAAGGCATCGATGGTGCTCGGATCAGGGCCGATCCAGGTCAGGCCTGCATCGATCACGGCGCGGGCGAAGTCGGCGCGTTCGGACAGAAAGCCATAACCTGGGTGAACCGCGTCGGCACCGGCCCGAACAGCCACCGCCAGCAGTTTTTCGATGTTCAGGTAGGTGTCGGCAGGCCGCTCGCCATTGAGCCCATAGGCCTCGTCAGCGTGGCGCACATGCAGCGCATCGATATCGGCATCGGCGTACACCGCCACCGAGGCCACACCATAGTCACGGCAGGCGCGGGCGATACGGATGGCAATTTCGCCACGGTTGGCAATCAGAACCTTTTTCATGGGTGATGGGTCTCGTCTGAAAGATCGGGGCACACGGGCTCGAACGCGCCCAGCGGGTTGAAGCGAATGCGCGAATTGATCGGAATCTGACCGGCCAGATCCAGGTGATGAGGCGCGACAACGGCGATGACCGGGTAGCCACCGGTCAACGGATGGTCCGCCAGAAACAGCACCGGCTGGCCATTGGGCGGTACTTGAATCGCGCCAACGGCCGTGCCTTCGCTGGGCAGCTCGCCATGAACCGAGCGCTCAAGCGCCTGATCGCCTGCCAGCCGCACGCCGATGCGGTTCGACTGCGGCGTAACCTGCCAGGTCTGGCCGGCAAGCACGGCCTGAGCGTCGGCGGTGAACCAGTCACCACGCGGGCCCATCACCACATCCAGCACGATGACCTGATCGGAATGGGGCATGTCGAACGGCGGTTGTTCGCTGAGCGACACCGACATGCCGCCCGGCTTGCTGTGAAAGCCCAGACGATCCCCAACTGCCAGCGGCGCAGGGCCGACCTGAGCCAGCGTGTCGGTGGACAGACTGCCCAGCACCGGTTCCTGCGTGAAGCCGCCGCGAATCGCCACGTAGTTACGCAGCCCCGCAGAAGGCGTGTCGATGCTGACCCGATCGCCCTCCTGCAACACGAATGGCGTGTACAGCGACGGATGCAGCCGATGGCCGTCGGTAGTGAGCACTTCCACAGCAGCCGTTGCGCCAGTGACCGCAGCGACTGTCTGGCCGTGACAGGTAAACGTCAGGCCGCCCATCAGCACTTCCAGACAGGCTGTTGCCGGATCGTTGCCCACTGCGCGGTTGGCGGCTCGCAATGCGCCGCGGTCCATCGCGCCGGAAGCCGAAACCCCCTGCCCTGCACGACCGGGACGTCCGAGGTCCTGAAACAGTGTTTGCAGACCGGGCGACTGGACTTCCAGGTAGTTTTCGGTGGCCTGAAACCTCTGGCGACGCGCCGGTACAGCCACCGACACCGCATCGGTGCCAGGGCCGACATCCACGAAGCGTACCCGGTAGCCCGGTTGCAGCAACGCAGGTTCGTCACGTTCCAGATCCCACATGCGGGCGTTGGTGATGCCGATGATCTGCCAGCCGCCGGGGCTGGCCTGGGGATAGACGCCGCTGAAACCGCCCGCCAGCGCCACGGCACCGGCGGGAATGCGGGTACGCGGTGTGCTACGGCGCGGCACAACGAATTCAGGACCGCCGCTCAGGTAGGCGAACCCCGGCGCAAAACCGCAGAACGCCACGTTGTAGTCGCTGCCGGTATGGCGCCGGATCACTTCTTCAGGGCTGATGCCCAGTTCACGGGCCACATCGTCCAGGTCTTCGCCGTTGTAATGCACGGGAATTTCGATCAGCTTGCCGGCCTCACGCGCCTTGCCGTGAACATCGCGCGTGGCGATCTGCGCAGCGAGCGCTTCGCGACTGACCGCACCGGGACGGAAATGCACCAGCACAGTCCGGGCGGCTGGAACGAGTTCCTCAACGCCGTGGATGGGCTGTTGTTGCAACGAGTCGAACAGGGAGAGAGTCTCGTCCAGGTTCGCCAATTCAACCAGAAGCGCGTCCTGGCTGACCGGGTAGAAACGCATGATCCTCTCCTATACGTGATAGTGGCTGTCGGGCACGTCGGTGATGAACATGTAGCCCGGTGCGTGTGAAATCGCAAAAGGCACACCGGACGCCATGACCACAGCCTGCGGTGTCACACCACAGGCCCAGAACACCGGCACCTCGCCGGGCTTGATAGTCACGGCGTCGCCGAAGTCTGGCCGGGAAATGTCGTCGATCCCCAGCAGGGCAGGCTCGCCCACATGAACCGGAGCACCGTGCACGTTGGGGTAGCGTGCGGTGATCTTCACGGCGTCGGCCACCCGGTCGGCCGGAATGGGCCGCATCGACACCACCGTCTCGCCTTTCAGACGCCCGGCCGGACGGCAGATGCGATTGCTGCGGTACATCGGCACGTTGCAGCCCTCGCTGATGTGCCGCACATCGATGCCAGCTTCCAGCAAAGGGGTCTCGAAGGTGAAGCTGCAACCAATCAGAAACGTGACCAGATCCGTATGCTCGGCCCATAGCCCCCGCACATCGGTCACTTGATCGGCCAGCTTGCCGTCGCGCCAGACGCGGTACAGGGGAATGTCGGTGCGAAGGTCTGCGCCCTCGGCCAGCACGGTGCTGTAGCTACCAGGCTCGGTGACGTCCAGAATCGGACAGGCCTGAGGGTTGCGCTGGGCAAACAGCAGGAAGTCGTAGGCCCACTCACGCGGCAGGCAAATCATATTGGCCTGGGTCAGCCCTGGCGCATGGCCTGCGGTGGGCGACACCATGCCTTCGCGATACAGGGCGCGGGCGGCGATGGCTGACTGTCGGGCGTCGTTCAATGCGCTCATGACTCACCTCGGGTAAAGGCACGAATGTTGACCCCTGCTTCGAGCAGGCGGTGTTTGAGGGCGTGGGCGATGTTGACGGCGCCGGGACTGTCGCCATGCACGCAGATCGAGTCGGCTTCCAGTTCGATCAGGCTGCCGTCTTCGGCCTCGATGACGCCGTCGCGCACCAGTCGCAACATGCGCTCGGCGATCAACTCGACATCATGCAGAACAGCGCCCGGGCGCGAGCGGGACACCAACGTGCCCTGAGCGGTGTAGGCACGGTCCGCAAAAGCTTCGGATACGCAGGTCAGGCCCGCATCACGCGCCCATCCCAGCAAATTCGAGTTGGCAAGGCACACCAGTGTGAGCTGCGGGTCGATGCGCAGAATCGCCTGAATCACTGCCGCGGCCTGAACCGAGTCGCCTGCGATGGTGTTGTACAGCGCACCATGAGGTTTGACGTAGGTCACGGTGGTCCCGGCGCTGCGGGCCAGGCCCTGTAGCGCGCCGATCTGATAGATCACATCGGCGGTGAGTTGCTCGGCAGGCACGTCCATGTTGCGTCGGCCAAAGCCGACAAGGTCCGGATAGGCCACATGGGCACCGACCGCCACGTCACGCGCGGCAGCCGCCTCAAGTGTGCGCAAGATTCCGGCCGGGTCACCGGCATGAAATCCGCACGCCACGTTGGCGCTGCTGACCACTTCGAGAATGGCCGCATCGTCGCCCATGCTCCAGGCACCGAAGCTTTCTCCCAGGTCGCTGTTAAGGTCAATTGCACGCATCAGAAAATCTCCTTTGGATCAGGCCGCGCCGATGAAGGCAAAAATGGCGCCTGCCGATTTGTAAGCCATGAACCACGACAGCAGACAGGTCAGCACGCCCAGCACCAGCAGCCAGCGAGGATAGTGGTAGCCGTCCATCAGGTCCGAACGGCGCCAGCCCACGTACATGAAAATACTCAAGCCCAGCGGCAGGATAAGGCCGTTGAAACCACCTGCGAACACCAGCAGCGCTGCTGGCGGCTTGCCGATCATCAGATACACCGCCATGCAGATGACGATGAACGCCACGGTGGCGAGGTGACGAGCGCGCTCAGTGATCTTCTTGGAGAACACCGTTATGAAGGACATCGATGTATAAGACGCGCCGATCACACTGCTGATCCCCGCTGCCCATAGCACCAGACCGAACATCATCATGCCGATGTCACCTGCTGCTGCCTGGAAGGCTTGACCGGCAGGGTTTGCGCCCTTGCCAGACACGTCGATAACCACGCCGCTTGCCACCACACCCAGAATAGCGAGAAACAATATGTAGCGAGCGATGCCAGTCACCAGGATACCGGTCAGTGCTGCGCGGGATACCGCCTGAATGTTCTCTACACCAACGGTGCCACGGTCAAGCAGACGGTGAGCGCCTGCATAGGTGATGTAACCGCCTACCGTGCCGCCCACAATGGTCGTAATCGAGGCAAAGTCGATGAAGTCAGGCCATACCGACTGACGCAGGGCTTCGCCCAGCGGAGGATGGGTCGCGAAGCATGCGAACACGATCAGGCATATTTTCAGGATGCCCAGCCCCATCATGATCCGGTCCATCGCCACGCCTGCGCGATGAGACGAGAAGATCGCAATGGCGAGCAGCGCACTCAAGGCGCCGCCCCATTTAGGATCAAGACCGGTCAGCGCATTCAAACCCAGACCTGCACCGGCAATGTTACCCAGCATGAACACCAGCCCACCGCACAGCACCAACACCGTTAGCAAGTAGCCACTGCCCGGAATGGCAGCATTGGCCAGATCGGCCGCGCGCATTTTGGTCAGCGACACGATACGCCAGACGTTTAGCTGGACGACGAAGTCGATCAGGATCGACACCAGAATGCCGAAAGCGAACGCTGCACCCAGTGTGGCGGTGAAGGTCGCCGTCTGAGTGAGAAAGCCCGGACCGATAGCTGACGTCGCCATCATGAATATCGCAGCGATCAACGAAGCGCGCCGGGCTTTCGTAAACTCTTGAGTGGTCTGTGTCACGGCAACATTCCTACGGTGAGTGATACCTGAGCAGAGCAATGTGCATGCCAAGACTCAACCGATAACGCCTGACTGTAGATCTAGAGCGGCTGTATTGTTGAACAATGCATATTCAATTGATCATCCAAATGCACCAAGTTGTTACCCCAGCACCCAGGCGCGCTACCTAATGAAGCACGCAATACGCTTCTTCCTTGCCACGCACTAAGCTCTCAGGGAATATCGTCGCGGCTTTTACCCACCCTGGAACCTCTATGAAAGACGCAGTACCCCCTTCTCCTGCCCGCACATTGGGAGAATCCATCACTCAAGAAATCCGCAGGATGCTGGTTGAAGGCGAATTGGTTCCAGGTCAGCGCCTGTCAGAAGCGGCGCTGGCAGAGAATCTCGATATCTCCCGCAATACGCTAAGAGAGGCATTCCGGGTGCTGACCCGCGAAGGCTTGCTCAAGCACGAACCCAATCGGGGCGTGACGGTCGCGGAACCGGACATGGCCTCGATCATCGACATCTACCGCGTGCGCCGTTTCATCGAGTGCAACGCCATCGCCCAAGGCTATCCACAACACCCCGGAGCGCTGCGCATGCGTGAAGCGGTCGACGCCAGCGTGCGGGCGCGTGAAGCCAAGGACTGGGTGGCGGTGGGCACCGCCAACATGATGTTCCATCAGGGCATTGTCGAGCTGGCCGACAGCCCGCGGCTGGTGGTGTTTTACGCACAAATCTCAGCGGAACTGCGGCTGGCCTTCGGATTGCTCAACGCGCCGGAATATCTGCATGTGCCGTACATCGACATGAACGCATCGATTCTTGAATGCGTTGAAGCGGGTCAGGCTGACAAGGCCACCGCGATGCTCGAATCCTATCTGGTGCAGTCGGAACGCACGTTACTGGCCGCTTATGAGCGCAGTTTGAAACGCTAAACAGCCTGGGCGCTGATTTGCGCCCGACACGCACGCAAAGGTATTCGTCATTGAGCAAAGGATCTCCATCGACTGCTGAGGACACTCTCTGTGTCCCGGAACCGGTCAGCCTTCGTGAGGCATTCTGGTTCTGGCTAAAGCTCGGTTTCATCAGCTTTGGCGGTCCGGCCGGACAGATTTCGATCATGCACCAGGAACTGGTAGAGCGCAGACGCTGGATTTCAGAGCGAAGATTCCTGCATGCCCTCAATTACTGCATGCTGCTCCCAGGTCCCGAAGCGCAGCAGTTGGCGACCTACATCGGCTGGCTAATGCACCGGACGTGGGGTGGTGTCGTGGCCGGCGTGCTCTTTGTATTGCCCTCGCTGTTCATCCTGATCGCGCTATCCTGGACGTATATCGCGCTGGGAGACATGCCGGTCGTGGCGGGCCTCTTCTACGGCATCAAACCCGCCGTGACGGCAATCGTGGTGCAGGCTGCTCACCGAATCGGATCCCGGGCACTGAAGAACGCCTGGCTTTGGGCGATAGCGGCCGCGTCATTCACGGCGATCTTCGCCTTCAATGTGCCGTTTCCCATGATCGTACTGGGGGCTGCACTGGTCGGTTTTATAGGCGGTCGCCTGGTGCCGGAACATTTCGGGGCTGGCGGACACAGGGCAGCGGACAGGTCTTTTGGCCCGGCGTTGATCGACGACGCCACACCAACGCCCGGGCATGCCCGGTTCAGCGTTTCCGGAATGATCAGGCTGATGCTGATCGGTCTGGTGCTTTGGACACTGCCCATGATGGTACTGACCGGACTTTTCGGCTGGGGCGGCACGTTGACGCAAATGAGCTGGTTCTTCACCAAGGCGGCGTTGCTGACCTTCGGCGGTGCCTACGCGGTGCTGCCGTATGTCTATCAGGGCGCGGTCGGACATTACGGATGGCTGACGCCGACGCAGATGATCGACGGGCTGGCCCTTGGAGAAACCACGCCGGGACCGCTGATCATGGTAGTGGCCTTCGTCGGGTTTGTCGGTGCGTATGTCCTGCAGGTCTTCGGACCGGATCAGGTATTTCTGGCGGGCGCTGTCGCTGCAGCGCTGGTGACCTGGTTCACTTTTCTGCCCTCGTTCCTGTTCATCCTGGCGGGCGGACCACTGGTGGAATCGACTCACAATGAACTCAGGTTCACCGCCCCGCTCACCGCGATCACGGCGGCGGTGGTCGGCGTCATCCTCAACCTTGCCTGTTTCTTCGGCTATCACGTGCTGTGGCCGCATGGCTTCGAAGGCAAGCCAGACTGGCCATCGGCGCTGATCGCCATCGCAGCGGCCATCGCCCTGTTTCGCTTCAAACGAGGCGTCATCCAGGTCCTGGTCGCGTGTGCGCTTGCCGGGTCGGCGGTCTATCTACTGCGTTAGTGGACAGGTTGAACCGGAATCAGCCCGGCGTCCTGATAATCGAGCATCAGTTCGTCGAACTGGCCGATGTCCTGGCGGGTTCGGGCAATCAACTGCGCACCGGCAACGGCGGTGTAAATCGCACGCGCACGTCGTTCGCATTTTTCTGCGCTTCCAAGTCTCGTATCAGCCAGCACCTGGGTTAACCAGGCCACATTGGCGTCTGCAAATGCCTTGACCTCACGCTTCACTTCCTCGGGCAGGTCTTCGTATTCAGCCGCCATGAAGCTGGACAGACACAGTCGATTGCCGTTTTCCAAGGACGTGCGAAAGATTGACGGATACAACTGCAGGCAACGCGCCGGATCGGTGTTCTCGTCGCGTATTCCCTGCAGCACGGTCGCCGTATCCTGCCAATAGCGCCGGGCAACTGCCGCACCGAGATCCGCCTTGCTTGGAAAGTGATAATAAATGCTGGCGTTCTTGATCCCCACGGTATCAGCGATGCTGCGGAAATTGATTCCGCTGTAGCCATGAATCTGAGCGGCCGCTTTTGCGGCGGCCAATATGGCTTCTCGGGCATTCTCGCTCACGTCTGGATCCTCACTTGCGCATTCATCTGATCGTTGCGGCCGATTCTACTCGCACAATGCCCAACCTGCCAATTGGTAGGTAGGGGTTGACAGGCTCGTATAGGACGCGCAACCTTTGCCTACCAACTGACAGGCAGGTAACTGACCATGACATATGCAACTGCGCCATCCTCCTCCACAGCAACCATCCCGATGATGAAAATCCACGACTGGTACGATGGCCCTTACCCGGCGCGTGTACGCATCGCACTGGCCGAGAAAGGCTTGCTCTCGAACATCGAGTTCGTGTCCGTCAACCTGTGGACCGGTGAGCACAAGAAACCGGAATTTCTGGCAATCAATTACTCAGGCACCCTCCCCGTGCTGGAGCTGGGTGACGGCACGCTCATTGCCGAATGCACCGCCATTACTCAGTACCTCGATGTTCTGGTGGGCAGCCCCGACCTGACCGGCGAAACGCCTGTCGAAAAAGGCCTCATCCACATGATGACCAAACGCGCGGAAATCGAATTTCTCGATGCAGTCAGCACCTACTTCCACCACGCAACCCCGGGGCTTGGGCCAGATGTCGAGCTGTATCAGAACGCTGAATGGGGCAACCGGATGCGCGACAAGGCCGTGAGAGGCATGCGTTATTTCGATGAACTGCTCAAGCACCAACCCTTTGTTGCCGGCGCCCGGTTTTCGATGGCCGACATCGCGGTACTGGGGGGAATGATTTTTTCCTCGCTGGTGAAACTGCCGGTGCCTGACGACTGCATCGCGTTACGCGAATGGCATGCGCGGATGCAGGAAAGGCCGAGCGTCAAAGCATGGAAAGAGATGGTGGAGCGCGGCCGACCATAAGGCTGAACAACCGATAGCGTGTGGGCGCAGCGGGCAGTTAAAACCGCATGCGCCACACACGATGCACACCAGCCTGAGGCTGGGGTGTAAAAACCGCTTAACGCATTCAGCTTTCCGTTCATCTGCTGGCCACCGCGATTTTTCGAACCTGACTTCCTGGCAGTCGCTCGTACCTACATAACGTCAACGCACGCAGGCAGTTCAAGACGTGCATAGACGACGCACAGGTATTGATGTTTTTAAGAGTGACTGCCGGAGTTATCGCAATGTGTGAATGTATCGTCCAACCCGTTTCATCCCCGGACTTTTCAGGGCTTTTGGCCCAAAAAGAAAACGGCAGCGCCAGCAGTCGGCTGAGCGCGTTGAACCAGAGCCTGCATCTGGCCACAGACTTCGCCCCTCATAAAAAGACCAGCGTTATCAAACCCAATATGCAGATCCGTGCGATCCGCCAGCGCGACGGTGAACTGGAATGCGTCAAGGTTCGCTGGGGTTGGTCCCCGGTCTGGACAATGGGAACCCTGCCGCCACGCACCCACCTGCCTCTGCACTTGGTGATGCGCTCCAGGGCATTTGATCGCATTCGCAGTGGAGGCCGGGTTCTGGTCGCGGTTGACGGTTGGTATGACGTACCGACTGATCACCCGTCGCCCCATAGCCGCCGCCTGAGTTACACCACCTCCCGGGAATCCACGCCGATTTTCCTGGCCGCCCTTGCCCAGATCAGCGAACCATCGTCCGGCTGCGACGGGCTCGTTCTGATGACACACGGTGACACGTCCAACCCTCAACAGCGCTTGCTGGCCTTCGACGCTGACGCGGCGCTCCAATGGTTAAAACCGGAACTGTGTTGGGAACAGGCGCAACACATGGCGCTGCACATGGCAGTCAACGAGCCGCAACTGGAGCACGTTCTCACTGCCCAGCGCATGTTCTAGACCTGCTGCTCAAGAACCCATCCTCACGTAATGTGAATCAGGGTCTGCGCTGTGGATGCACCGGCCCGATAACCTACAGCCAATTTCCGCCCATCGAGAACCTTCGCAGCGGCGTGTTGCCCGTGAGTGAACTGCATACGCTGTATCGGGAGGAAAGCGACAACCTTGTTCGTGAATGATCAAAAAAAATATCAATTAGCCACTACGGTTATCACGACGACTGCCGATACAGGCCTCGTCGTTTTTAATCATAGGGACCTGAGAGATGTCTTTTCACGCACTTCGCACCTTGGCAACACTGACTTTGCTTGCCTGCCTCAGCCTCACCGGCTGTGCCCACGTTCAACCTCCCGTCGCGCTGGATCATCAATTCTGGGATGACAAAGAACAGACCATCGGCGTGGCGATTACCGTCGTACCTCAGCCCGTACTGGCACTGACAGGTACTCAGGGGCTGCTGGATCTGGCGATCAATACCGGTGTCAACAGCAACCTGCGCGGCAATGTTGAAAAATGGCAGGTCAAAGACCTCAACACGCTGCCTGACGCCATCGTCGCCAAGCTCAAAGCGAAGGGCTACAAGGCCAAGCGCATCAACGAACCGGTCAACCTGAACACCTACAAGGAAGTCAGCTTCCGCGAGGGCTATACCATTCGCGACCTGTCATCGATCAAGACCACCTACGGCGTTGATCGCCTGTTGCTCGTGAACGTTCAAGTCACCGGTGCCACCCGCAGTTATTACAGTGTCGTCCCCACCAGCGTGCCGATGGCACAGGTCGGCGGGCAAGGCATGGTCGTCAATCTGGCCGATAACAAACTGCTGTGGTTCAAAAGCTTTGCCGTCGTCCAGGCGGCTCAAGGCGAGTGGGACGAACCGAACTACGCCAACCTGACGAACGCGTTCTACCAGACGATGGACACGAGCCGCCAGCAAATGCTGAGCGCGTTCGAACAGTGAAACGTCCGTTGATTGCGGCCTGCGCACTGGCCCTGTTCACACTTGCAGGTTGCGCACAGAAGCCTGCGCCGCCGGCGGGTTTCAAGTCGCAAGATGCCGTGACGTACGTTCAGGCTCACGGCGTCAAGGTGGACCTGCAACTGCCGCAGACCTTCGTCAGCGCCAGCACCGTGATTGATCCCGAAGCCGCAAAAAAAGCCGCATCGTCGAGCTACACCCTCGTCTCCAGCTCAGGCGCAGGCGCTGGTATCGCCGGCGTGCTGGTCGCCAGCCTGATCAACACACAGATGGGCAGCGGTAGCCTGCAGCGCGATGCCGAAAACGCCGCGATCAAGGAATCACAGCCGCTGGCCAACCTGATGGCTGGCGTTCAGTTGCAGGACCGTCTGCAACAGCGCTTCCAACAGGCCTCGCTGGCAGCCGGGATCAAACAAGGCACCGGCCCCGTCAGCGCCCGACTGGTGGTCGAACCCAAGTTGATGCTCACCGCCGATCGTGGCAGCTTCGTGCTGATCAATCAGGTGCAAGTGCAAGACATCGCAGGTTCTGCGCTGTACCGCATGCGCATCGAAGTCACCAGCCAACCGATCCGACGCTGCGGCAAACGCTGCATCGACGACGGCACCCTCGACCTCCCCCAAGTCACCGCTGCCCTCGACGAATGCATCGACGAATCAATGCGTCTGCTGGCCGCCGACATGACACTGCCCGATCCACCTGCAGCGGCTCAGGAAACACTGAGGTACGTGCTGGATGGTCAGCGTGTCGTGGAACGTGGGTATCAATTGGTGAGCAGCGGGAATTATTGGCGGTACCGGAACCTGTATGGCGCGGTGAAAGCCGTGCCAGTGCCGTTTGAAGATGCGTTGACGCAGGAAGAACTGAAAAGGGTTTATGGCAGTAGGTAGGGGGTTGGGCGTTCGTTGAGGTTTCTTTACAACCATTGCCCACCTGAACGTCAGACCGTAGTCGGAAGTCATAGCACTACTTCTGCCATGCTCCCCAAGGTGCCTCATGCGTTTGATACCCGAACTGAACAGCGACGCTAACGTACTGATAGCCGGAGCCAGCCGAGGCATCGGCCTGGCACTGTGCACGGCGTTGCTGGCTCGCGATGATGTGACTCAGGTATGGGCGGTCGCACGAAACGCCAGCGCCTCCCCAGCGCTGGCGACACTCGCAGAGCAATATGGCCATCGCCTGAAACGCGTCGACTGCGACGCGCGCAACGAGCAATCCCTCGAAGACCTTGCAAGTGAGGTGCGTGAACACTGCGACCACCTGCACCTTGTCATCAATGCGCTGGGCATTCTTCATCAGGACGGTGCGAAAGCGGAAAAGGGCCTGTCCCAACTGACGCTTGAAGGTCTGCAAGCGAGCTTCGCCACCAACACTTTCGCGCCAATCCTGCTGCTCAAACACCTGCTCCCGTTACTGCGCAAACACCCGTCTACCTTCGCGGCGCTCTCCGCAAGGGTCGGTTCCATTGGCGATAACCGATTGGGCGGCTGGTACAGCTACAGAGCCAGCAAAGCAGCGCTCAACCAGTTGCTGCACACCGCCAGCATCGAACTGAAACGCCTGAACCCCGCCTCCACCGTCCTGGCCATCCACCCAGGCACCACCGACACCGAACTGTCCCAGCCATTTCAGGCAAACGTCCCTGATGGGCAACTGTTCGAACCGGCGTTCTCGGCGGAGCGCATTATTGAGTTAGTCGGGGGGCATGGTCCGGCTGATACCGGGACCTTTTGGGCTTGGGATGGTAGGCCGATTGTGTGGTGAGTGTCACCGGAAGCATCTGACGCCACTCGACCCATCACTGCCGTCCGCCATGTTTGCAACTGGAAGCCGGTTGACTCAATACCACACAGCCAAACACCTGACTTCGCATCTCGATGAAGCCTGCCTAGGCCTTTACGCACCCGTGATACGCGCGGATTGTGCCGAGTGCCGAGTGCTAAATATTTAACGTCGGGACGAGCCAAGTCCTTGCGACAAAATTAGACGCGTTTAAGGCGAAGCATTTCATAGGACGTAGACTGTTTCTACAAGCTGTTGCACACACCTGAAGAGGGAGGCTTCATTTATGGACAGAAAACTGACATCCAGGATCGCGATCATCACAGGTGCGGCTCAAGGGATCGGCGCCGCGATTGCGGAAAGGTTCGTACAGGAAGGCTGTTTTGTTTACGTCACTGATATTAACGACGTGCTCGGAAGAGCGACTGCAAGAGCGTTAAGAGACCGTGCCTGTTATCTGCATCTTGATGTGCGCTGCGAAGAAGAGTGGCAGCGAGTGACAACGCAGGTCCTAAAGGCGCACGACCGCCTAGACGTACTGGTCAACAACGCGGGCATTACCGGATTTGAGCAGGGTGCTGTCCAGCACGACCCAGAGCATGCGCGTCTGGAGGACTGGCAGGCTGTGCATAGCACCAATCTCGATGGCGTGTTTCTCGGGTGCAAATACGCTATTCAAGCCATGCGCCGTACTCAGACTGGTTCCATTATCAACATCTCTTCTCGCTCCGGACTGGTTGGTATTCCTGGCGCGGCTGCTTACGCATCGTCCAAGGCCGCTGTGCGCAATCACACCAAGACAGTGGCGCTTTACTGCGCCGAGCAGGGATTGAAAGTCCGATGCAACTCGATCCACCCGGCCGCCATCCTCACCCCTATGTGGGAGCCAATGTTGGGTGCCGATGCTGAGCGGGAGGCGCGAATGGCTGCACTCGTTCAAGACACTCCGCTCAGAAGATTTGGAATGCCCGAAGAAGTGGCGGCTGTGGCCCTGCTATTGGCCACCGATGAGGCTACTTACATCACCGGCAGTGAGTTCAACATCGATGGAGGCATGTTGGCGGGGTCGGCAGCGACGCCAGTGGTATTAGATGACAGCGAAACCTGAAAACTGCGCGCGCGAATGGCGGCAACCTAAATAGGCATTCCGATTTTCTTCATCGTGTGGCTAAGCGACCACAGCCCTCCCCTGCAAAAAATCGTGGCTGGCATCGTCGCCATTCAGGTCATAGGCTTTGTCGTGTTGCGACATCGCAAGCGCAGGTCCGGGTGATCGATGCCGCACACATCAGCGATTTATCACCCGCGTCACCCAATCCCGCCCATGCGCCAGCACCCTGCCCGCCATCGCTGTCTGGAAATGAATGAAGCCGTGTGGAGAGTCCGGCAGCAGATGCATTTCGACTTCCGCCACGTCTTTCCAGCGTTCGGCCATTTGCAGGGTGTCGTCCAGCAGCGGGTCGATGTCGCCGACGAACATCAGCGCAGGCGGCAGGCCGGTGAGGTCGCCGTACAGAGGCGACAGCGGCGGTTGTTGCCGTTGTGCGTCGCTCAGGCCGGGTGTGAGCAGGCGCAGGGCGTCGACCATGCCGGGGCCATCGAGTACGAGGGTGTCGGGCCCGGCGTTGCGCACGCTCGGGGTTCCGGTAAGGTCGTAGACGCCGTAATAGAGCAGCGCGCCTTTTATGCGCTGCAGCAGTTCGGGCTTTTCCTTCAGTTTCAGCAGGGTCGCGGCGGCGAGATGGCCACCAGCGGATTCACCGACGATGATCACCGGCAGGCCTGCAAACTCTTTGCAATCCGTACCCAGCAGCCAGCACGCGGCCGAAAAACAGTCGTCCAGCAGGCCTTCCACGGGTGTGGACACGGCGAGCCGATAGTCGACCGACACCACGGCCACTTCGCACTCGTTGACCATCGCGACATTGAGGTCATCGTTCATTTGCGCGTTGCCGATCACCCAGCCGCCCCCGTGCAAGTCGAGCACGACGCCTTTTGGCGTGCCTTTGGGCCTGATGATGCGCACCGAAACGGGTACGTTGTCGAAGCTGACGATTTTCTTTTCGGCCTGAAGGCCATGACGGCTGAGTTTGCCCGCGCCGCCAATCTGGCTGACGCGCAACAGTGACTGAATCAAAACGGGCATGACTCGGTTGCGGACCTTGAAGCGGGGAAACCGGGCGAGTTTCTGATTGAACTGACGCGCCTGTGCCCGCTCCTGCTCGCTGAAAGACAAGGGGTTTGTGCTGTCCAAATATTTACGCTCCTGTCAGGCCGGTAGCCGCAGTGATGGATGACTTATACGCAGCGGTGATGAATAGAGTCGTGCGACGCTGTGGCGTTCATTGCACGAAATGACGGAGCGATCATGCATTGGGCACAGTTAAAGGCTGATGTACTGATTCAGTGATTGATCATTGCTTGCCCTCCGGGTAAAAAACACCGTGCCATTCTGATCGTGCAAGGAGCATTGGATGCTGGAGTTGAACACCGAACGGCTTTACCTGCGCACGCTGGTCGAAGCGGACTGGCCGCTGTTTCTAAGGCTTCATCGCGAGCCACAGACCATGCGGTATGTGTTCGGAGAAATCGGCGAGGAGATGATCCGCAAAGGCTTCGATCACCGGCTGCCTGCATGGAGTCCACAGTCGGATCACTGGCTGTGTCTGGTGGTCATCGACAGGCAGAGCGGGCAGGACCTGGGCGTCAGCGGCTTTCGGATCATGTCGCCGGGGCATGCGGAGGTGGGCTGCCTGCTTTTGCCGGAATGCCAAGGCAAGGGCTACGGCACCGAGTCACGGCAGGCAATTATCGACTACGCCACTGCCATCGGGCTGGACTCGCTGGAATCGACCGTCACTGATGGCAATATCGCCTCCTGCAGGGTGCTTGAGAAATGCGGTTTCACCTTCGAGCGTCGCGTGCCGCAGGCGTATCAGATTGGTGATCAGTGGTTTGATGACCTGATTTATGGATTGCAGCTGGGGCCGCCGCGCAGCCCATCGCTGCCGTCGTAACCTCCGAAAGCTCCTACGCCCTGCGGGCAGAAGCAAGCCCGAAACCGTGGGAGCGCGCTTGCCCGCGAATGCATTATTTGAGCCTCTGCATTTTTGTCGGATGTACCAGCCTCTTCGCGGACAAGTCCGCTCCCACGGAGTTTGCCGCGTGACGCCACCCACGCCCTCCGGGCAGAAGCCGGGGAGGCTAAAGGCTCACGCCCTTGGCCGAGCCCCCAGGATCGTGACGCGCTCACCGTAACGCGAGTGGGGAAAGTAGTCCCAGACCGCGTGATGTTGAGTACAGCGGTTGTCCCAGAACACAAGGGTGTTGGGTGCCCAGCGGACCCGGCAACTGAGGATCGGCTCGCGCGCCACCAGATCGAACAGCATGTTCAACAGCGCCTGACTTTCGCCGCTCGAGAGCTGCACGATATGCGAGGTGAAACCCGAGTTGACGAACAGTGTCGGCCTGCCCGTTTCCGGATGACGGACCACGACCGGGTGTTCACTCTTAGGGAGATTGGCGGGCGGCGTGAAGCCTTTCCACGGTATTTCGCCATCATGGATGGCGGTCAGTCCGGACAGGAACTGCTGCATGGCCGGGGACAGCATCTCCACCGCCAGGTGCATGTTGGCGAACAGTGTGTCACCGCCGGTGCCGATGGCTGGGGTTTCCTTGACGTAGAGCATCGACCCCATCGATGGCTCAAGGTCGGCGGTGCCGTCGGTGTGCCAGGTTTCACCCGCGACGAAGCGTGACTGGGCATTGGCGCGGACCACCACCAGTTCCGGGTCATCGCCATCGATGCTGTCCACCGGCAGCGCGCGCAGTTCACCGAACAGCCTGCCGAACGCCTTGTGCTGCTCCACGCTCAAATGCTGATCACGGAACACCAGCACGTGGTTTTCCAGCAACGCGCGCCGGATTTCGCTCAGTTGCTCGTCATCAAGCGGCTGCGACAGGTCGACTCCGCTGATCTCGGCCCCGATGACCGGCGTCAGACGGTCGATTTCAATGCTGTGATACGGCGTGCGTGGAGCGCCTGCGATGCGCTCGATGGCCTTGAGTGCCAGTTGGTCCATGTTCCTTCACCCTCTTCTTGTCATATCCGATTGCCAAGCCGTTCGCTAAGAACGATCACCCTTCACGCAATGAACGCGGTCGCATGTCCGTCCAGTGCTCAGCGATGTAATCCAGGCAGGCTTGCCGTTCGCCGCACATGCCCGCCCTGCTCCACCCTGCGGCCATCGGTTTACCTGCGGGCCAGAGGGAATGCTGACCTTCGTCGTTGATAACCACCTCGTACTGCGCCTCTGAATCACTCATGTCGCTCTCCAGGAATCTGCTCGATGACGTCGGTGTTGATCATCTCGGCGATGGTTTGCACCCACGGACTGGCAACGATGCCGTAATGATCGGTGTCCAGCGGCTGCCAGCTCAGCAACTGCGGCAACACGGCCTGCCAAGCGGTCTTGAGCGCTGGCAACTGCCAGTTGCGCCCCACGCCATAGGGATTGGGCTGCATGGCGATGAACAGCCGTGTCGCGGTCGCGGGCAGTTGCGCGGGTCGATGGTCGGCCATGCTTGCCATGTTGTTCTGGCAGCAAGCGATCAGGCGTTGCAGGTAGCGCGGCGTGTCTTCGCTTGCCATCTCGCCTGGCCGACGGGCTGAAAACTCGCGCTGGAAGACCTGACGAATAGGCTGTTCGTCGATCTGCGCCAGCTCGGCTCCAGCGTCGGGCGCCGGCGGATCGATCAGGTACAGGGTCGGCTGCCTCAAACCCGAGACCTGGGCCACGCTGCACATGGCCTGCGCAACCCAGGCGCCAAACGACCAGCCAGCGAGTCGCCAGTCAGTGCCCTCTGCCTGAAGGGCTTGCAGCGACTGCACATAGCGCTGTGCGCGCTCAGTCAGGCTGATGGCCGGCAGCTCGGGCACCCGCAACGCAGGGTCGGCAATGACACGCACACCGAGGTCAGGATGCAGCGCCGAAACCAGTTCACGGTAGGCCTGAACATCGCCGCCCACCGGATGGATCAGGTACAGCCAGTCGCAGCCTGCGCCCGGGTGCCACTCATCGACGCGGACCGCGTCGTCCCACGGGTTCTGGCTGGTTTCGATGACGTCCGGACTGTCGGCCTGCACCACCGCAAGGACCTCGCGTAGGCTGACCTTGTGACTGAACCTGGACAGCTCGACCACCACACCCGTGGCGGCCTGCAATTCATCGATCAGGTCCAGCAGGGTCAATGAGTCGGCGCCCAGGTCGTAGAGCGAGTCGTCCTCTTCCAGCTCCGTCACGCCCAGCCATTTGCACAAACAGCCATGCAGACGGGTCCTCAGATCCGCGTCTTGCGCTTGCGCGATCCCCTCGGCATCCGCCGCAGGTTGCGCCACTGTCTGTGCTGCGCCATGACGAACCGGATAAAAACGCCGCGCCTTCCCGATGGGAGTCGTCGAGATCAACAGTTGGGGCAATTGAGTGCTGAGCGCCACATCGAAAACGTGGCACCCCTCCTGCGCCGACATGCCGACGGCCAGGTGCTGCTGATGCGTGGCATCGCCTGCCCCCGCGTCCGTCGCCATGCCGATGTCGCGCCAGATGTCCCAGTTGATGCCCAGTCGCACACAGTCATGGGTGGCATTGGGACGGTAATGGGTGAAGCCGTCCAGCGTGCCGCTGGCAGCCGCATAGTCCAGATGGCCCGCGCCGCCAAACAGGGCAGCCATCGACGAGCAATACAGCACGAATGCAGGCGTCATCTGCTGGATCAGCTCTTCGACCGCGAGCATGCCAAGGGTCTTGGCCCTCATGGCTTCAGCCAGCTGCTTCGCGTCGCGATGACGGATCAGGCTGCCTGCGCCGACACCTGCGGCGTGGATCACGCCGTCAAACCGGCCGTAACGCCGACTCAGTTGCTCCAGCACCGCTGGCCAGCGGTCACGATCAGCGATATCGGCCTGAACCGCATCGATACGCGAGCGATACGCCCTCAACTCATCAGGACACTCACCGCGACGTGACAGCAACACGATGCGTCGCTGACTGGATCGCAACAGGTGCTCGCACAAGGAACGGCCGATGCCACCGCTGCCACCGATGACCAGAAACACCCCGTCCAATGGCAACAGATCGGGGATAACGCTTGGTGCCATGACCGGGCTGCTCTGCAATCTTGGCTGCCACAGATACTGATCGCGCAGGGCCATGCGTCTGGGGGCGGTCGCGGGGTTCGCCAACAACGCCGCCAGCGCCTCGGGTCGAGCGGCCAGTTGCGCGTTGTCCAGGTCCAGCCAATGGCAACGCACGGGGTATTCCTGAGGCACCACTTCGGTGATCCCCGCCAGTGCCGCCAGCTCAGGCCGCTTCACCTCGCCGTCCACCGGACACGCCTGCCACGACAGCAGCCACAGCCGCAGCGCGGGACTGCGAGGCGTCTGCCCCCAGCTTTGCAGCAGCGCACTGACGGTATCCAGACACGCCCATTGCGCGGCCGCCAGGCTTTGCTCATTGACCTTGCCGGTGACCGATAACGGCAAGGCATGCAGCCAGTCCAGCTCAAGCGGTGAAGGCTCATCGGCGTTCGGACCGGTCAGGGTGTCGAGCAGGCGGGCCAAGGCCTGAGTATCCAGCGGGTCCAGCACAAAACGGTCGGCTGTCAGTCGTTGAAAGCCATTGCCCGCGCTGACTTCGATCACACGCTGATACACGTTTTGCAGGCATTCGCGCAGTGTTTCGTCCAAGGCATCGTGGCTACACACCACCAACAGCTCACGCCGCTGAGCAACCGAGTGCGAACTCAAGCGCCGCACACGTTGCCACTGCCGCTGGTAGAACCACTCGGCGATGGGCTGTCGTTCAGCAGCAGGCTGTTGTTCAGCAGAGACTTGGGGCACGGACGCTGCCTGAAAACGGTAGGTCTGCAGATCGAAAGCCGACGCAGGCAGATCCCAGGGCGGTGGCGCTGAACGTACCGACCAGTCAATCGTTGCACCGTCATACCAGGCGTCCAGCAACGCATGGGGCGACTGCTCATCGGCTGCTACGCGCCGGTCGGACGGTGAGGTTTCCTTGATCAGCGCAGGCTGCAACGACACAGCCTCTGTAGCCGGGCAGATCATCGCAAAGCGCCAGCGCAACGCACGACGACCGGTTTGCAGATGACGCAGCAAGGCAGCCCGATGCTCGGGAAAGGTGTTAAGCCAGGTTTCAATGACGGCCATATTCCGTTCCAGCGCCGAGCGGCTGTGCGCCGACAGCAGCAGGCAGCGCGAATCGTCTTGTGCGACGCGCTCAGTCTGTTGCGCAGCGCCGACAATCACATGGGCATTGGTGCCGCCGATGCCGAAGCTGCTGACCCCGGCCAGTCGCCGACGTCCTTCAGGCCAAGGCCGGGACGTGGTGGGGATGTAGAAAGGCGAGTGCTCAAGGTCGATCTGCGGATTGACCTGCGAGAACCCCAGGTTGGGCGGAATCACGCCATGAAACACCGCCAGCGTCGCCCGGATCAGCCCGACCACGCCTGCCGCAGCACCCAGGTGACCGATCTGGCTTTTCACCGAGGCCAGCGCGCAACTGCCTGCAGGTGCGGGACCGAAGGCCTTGCTCAAGGCCGCGACTTCCACCGGATCGCCCAGCAACGTGCCGGTGCCGTGGGCTTCGATGTAACCCATGTCGGCACCGCCCACACCCGCTTTGCGCAAGGCATCGCGAATGACTGCCGTCTGCCCCGCCACAGAAGGCGCGGTGTAGCTCATCTTGCTGTGGCCGTCGTTGTTCAATGCGGTGGCCTCGACCACCGCGTAAATCCGGTCGCCATCGGCTTGCGCGCGGGCCAGCGGTTTAAGCACCACAACGCCGTAACCACTGGCTCCGATGGTGCCACTGGCGTCCTCGCTGAACGGCCGACACAATCCATCACGGGAAAAAATATGCTGCGAACGGTGGCGATAACCCTCAGTGAGGGTCGGATCGATCAGCACGCCGGCCGCCAGCATCACGTCGCTGTCGCCCTGACGCAGCATGGCACCGGCCAGATGAACCGCGATCAGCGAACTGCCGCACGCTGCCTGAACGCTCATGGCCGGGCCGGTGAGGTCCAGGTGATAAGCGACCTTGGTGGCCAGAAAATCTTTGTCGTGGTGCAGCGCCATCTGAAAGCCATCTGGTAGATCGCCGTCAGCGCTTTCGCGCAGCATCTGCTGGAAGTAGGTGGTTTCACCGCAACTGGCGATCAGGCCAATACGCGGGCCGTCGGCTTTGGGGACGATTGCGGCGTGCTGCAACGCTTGCACACAGGCCATCAGCAAGTGCCGCTGCTGCGGGTCCATCAGGCGTGCTTCCTGTCGGCTGATGCCGAAATACTCTGGATCGAAATCCAGCAGGCCCGCGAGCTGACTGCGAGCACCCACCTGCCCTTCGGCGGCGGCAAACTGCTCGATGCCCAGTTCGTTGCCCTGAACCATCGCCCAGAACTCGGCCAGGTTCTGCGCCCCCGCCACGTTGACGGTCATGCCGATGATGGCCATCGATTGCTCGCCAGCCTCAACGGCGCCAACGTCATGCCTGCGCGTGTCTGGCGCCGACGACGCGCTGTCCAGGTGTTGCGCCAGGCGCCGCACGGTCACGTGCTCGAACAGGTCAGACATCGAAACAGCGTGCGGCAGCTCCTGCGCATAGCGTGCATGCAGCCGCATCAGGCCAAGGCTGGTAGCGCCAGCTTCGAAAAAGGTCTGCTCGGGCTCAATCGGACGCCCGATCACCGCCACGAACAGCTCGCTCAATTGCCGCTCAAGCGGGCTCAGTGTTGCCGCAGGTGCCGCGGTAAACATGCGCTCCAGCACGGTGCCCATCCCGCTCAACGCCTTGCGATCGATCTTGCCGCTGGGCGTGCGTGGCCAGACATCGAGCTGGCGGTACTCGTCGATACGTACGTGGGCAGGCAGGTGCAGCGCCACTAGACGATCCAGCGCTTTAGGATCGGGCGCATTCCCGTCGAGGTGCAGGCAGGCCTCGATGCGTTGCGGATCGGCCTGAAGGGTCACCACTGCGTTGATCACCGAGGGGTGCTGCATCAAGGCCGCTTCGATCTGACCCAGTTCCAGCCGCTGGCCGCTGACCTTGACCTGTTGATCGTCACGCCCCAAGTAATGCAGGCGACCCTCGGCGTCGGCGCTGGCCAGGTCGCCCGTGCGATAGAACAAGGCCGTAGTACCGCCACCAGGCCGTGGCAGCTCGACAAAGCGCGTGGCGTTAAGCGCCGGATCTGCGAGGTAGCAGCGAGAAATCATCGGCCCGGCCACCAGCAGGTAACCGCGACTGCCTGTGGGCACCGGGCGATCGAACTCATCCACCAACAGCAACAGCGCATTGCTCACCCCCCGCCCGATGGGGGCGCGCAACGGCCAGTCCTTGACCGATTCAGGCAAGCGCCAGGCGCTGACCACGTGGGTTTCCGTCGGACCGTAATGGTTGAACAGGCGCGCTTGCGGCATGCCGGCAAACCAGGCGCGCAGGGCATCGGTACACAGCAACTGCTCGCCCGCCGTAATCACCTCGCGCAGGGGCTGTGGAAACACCTGCTGGCTGACAGCGGTTTGAGCCAGATGCTGTAAGGCCACACACGGCAAAAACAGCCGTTCGATGCGCGCTTCGAGTAAATAGCCCAGCAACGCCTGTGCATCCTGACGCCAGCGTGGCTTGATCAGGTGGTAGGTCCCGCCCCCGCACAGCGTGCTGAAAACCTCTTGAAACGACACGTCGAACGACAGCATGGAAAACTGCAGGGTTACGGATCGGGCGGGCAACTGCCCGTGGCTGCGTTGCCACTGCAACAGGTTACACAGCGTCAGGTCCGGCACCTGAACGCCCTTCGGCGTGCCGGTCGAGCCCGAGGTGAACAGGGTGTAGAGCGGCCGTTCACCGTTGTGGCGCGAGCGCTGAAAGCGGCGCGCTGCCGCCTCAAGATCAATCCTGTGCAGAACGAACCGCTCGCTAGCCAGTTCAGCCAGCGCCGTTTCGGTGGCGACGCTGAACAACACGCACACCGGCTGCGCCTGTTGCAGCACTTGACGCTGCACCGCCAACGGATAGCCGGGATCGAGCGGCACCGCCGTCAGGTTAAGCCTGGCCAGCGCCAGCAAGGCGACGACATGTTCGACCGAGGCATCCAGGTACAACACGACGTGCTGGGGTTCAGCGCCCGGTTCTTTGCCCAGAGACTGCTCGCTCAGAATCGCGGCGAGTGTATCGGCCAGTGCATCCAGCTCGGCATAGCTCACACGTCGCTGATCCGCGACCAGCGCGATGGCCTGCGGCGTACTCTGCGCCTGATGCTCGAACCAGTCAGCCAGAGTGGTGAACGGCGGCTCGCCACCATCGCCCAGACTGGCCGGAGGCAGGTTGAAGCGATAGGGTGTGAGCAACGTATCAAGCGTCGCGGTCGAGCTCTCCAGCAGCACATCCAGACCGCGTCGGAACACCGTATTGATCGCCTGGATCTGCGCGGCATCGAAATGGCTGCACTGGTATTCCCACCAGCATTCTAGTTGCGACCCCTCGCCCACAATCAGCAAGGTCAGCGGGCACTTGGCCTGTAGCGCGTCGTTGAAGTCGAGCGTGGCACGCAGAGGCCCATCGGCCAGGCGGGCGTAGTCGGTGTTTTCCAGCACGAACATGAAATCGAACAGGGCCGAACCGGAGGACAGACGCAGGTCTTCAACCAGATCGGCCAGCGCCACATCCTGTAATGCCAGCACCTCGCGCACCAGGGCGGTCTGACGGCGCAGTTGCTGGCCGAGGGGCAGGTCGTTGTCGAACGCGGCGGGAATCAGCACGGTATTGGCGAACATGCCCACCGCGTTTTCGAACTCTGCCAGTGGCCGGTTCGAGACCGGGCTGGCAATCCTGGGCCGCTCGCAACCGGTCAGGGCGTACACACTCCAGGCATAGACACAGAACAGCACTTCGAAGCGGGTCATCCGCTGTTGGCTGCAAAAGCGGTCCAGCGCTGCGCTGCGCAATTCGCCGAGCGGCTGCCGATAAAGGCTGGCGTGCGGGCTGGGCTCACGCACCGGCAAGAGCGCCGATGAAGGTGTTTGCTGCCCACGGTGCAGCTCGGCCAACGCCCGACGCTGATCACGGTACTGCGGGGCCACGCGCCACTGGCGCTGCCATTGAGCGAACTCAAGCGTGGTCAGGCTCGGCAGCGGCTCGGCGCTGATCCGGTCCTGCACGGCATCTTCATAGAGTTGCGCCAGGTCGTCGAACAGCAGGTTCATCGACCAGCCATCGGTGATGATGTGGTGCAGGTTGATCAACAGCCGACCGCTGCCATCGGCAAACGGCAGCAACCAGGCCCGCAACAGCGTCGGGCTCGACAGATCGAAGGGTGCTTCAAACACCAGCGTCGCAAAGCTGCGCCAGGTGTCCTGCGTGAAATGCCCGGATGTAAACACACGGCATCGCGTGCCCTGCTCTGCAACCACCTGATACAGCCCGTCGGCACCGGACTCGAACACCATGCGCAACGCCGGATGCCGGGCCACGAGGCGATCCACGGCGTCAGTCAACGCTTGAACCTGAATGCCTTTCGCCAGATGCAAAATGATCGGCACGTTATACGCGGTCGCGTCCGGTGTGCGTTGCTGGATCAGCCACAGACGGTGTTGTTCGGCGGTGGCCGGCACGCGCAACGCCGCGCTGATGGCGGGAACCACGGGATAACCGGAAGCGGCGTGCGGCTCAACGTTCAAGCGCTCGGCGAGTGTTGCGAACGGCTCACTCAGCAGCACCGCAATGGGGATCTCTCGCTGCCAGTGCGTGCGGATGATCGAACGCAGGCGCATGGCCTTCAGCGAGTCGCCGCCACTGCCCAACCAGTCGTCCTGAGCGCACAACGCCGGTTGCGACAATAACAGGCGGGCCTGGCTCAGCAACCAGTCCAACGTCGGTGACTGCGCCTCTTCAAAGGCCTCGCCAGCCTCCGCACGCCAAGGTGTCAACGGTTGGGCCAACAAGGCCTTCTGATCAATCTTGCCGTTGGCGGTCAGTGCCAAGCGCTCGACCACAAACAGCTGATGCGGACGCATCCACGGTGCCAGGTTCGCTCGCAGGTGCGCGTCGAACGGCCGATAGTCCAGCGGCTCTCGCGGCACGATGAACGCCAGCAACTGGTGATCTTCAGCCGCGTATCGTCGTGTGCAGACATAGGCCTGGGCGACGCCTGGGTAGTCAAGCAGGCGCTGCTCGATTTCGCCCGGTTCGATACGAAACCCGCGCACCTTCACCTGGCGGTCCATGCGCCCCAGGTACTCGATCAACCCGTTGTCGTTGAGCCGTACCTGATCGCCGGTTCGGTAATACCGTTCTGCGCCCTCAAGACCCGGCAGCCGCACAAAGCTGCGTGTCGTGTCTTCGGGACGGTTGCGGTAGCCACGCGCGACCCCGCTGCCGCTCAGGTACAACTCGCCTGCCTCGCCCGGCGTGACCGGTTGCTGTTGTGCATCCAGCACGCACACACCGGTGTCTGGCAGAGGTCGGCCGATGGGCACCGAATCCCCCTGAAAATCGCGACCCATCGGATACGCCAGGGCGAAGGTCGTGCATTCGGTAGGGCCGTAGACGTTGAAAATGCGGCAGTGGCTGTCGGGGTTGGCCCGATACCAAGCCCTGACGACCGCCGCGCTGACCTGCTCGCCGCCAATCAGCACCTGCCGCAGTCGGGCAAAGCAGCCCGGAAAATCCGTGCTCAAGGTGTTGAACAGCGAAACGGTCATGAACAGGTTGTCCACCCGCTGCGTTTCGAGCACCTGGGCAAGCCGTCGTGCATCGTGCAGGTCCGCGTCGGCGATGATCACGCAGCACCCGCCATTGAGCAGCGGTGCCCACACCTCGAAACTGCAGGCATCGAACGCCGGATTGGACAGGCAGGCGAATCGGTCGGCGGGACGAATGTCGATGTAGCCGCAAGGCTCGGCAAGCCGCAACAGGCCGCGTTCGCCGACCTCTACCGCTTTCGGCGTGCCCGTGGTGCCTGAGGTGTAGAACAGGAACATCACGTCGGCGAAGTGTGCGGCCAGCGGTTGGGCAGGTTGATCCGGATGATCCAGCAGCGCCTCGACGCCCACCTGCCAGACCGACGGCGCCCACTCAGGCACATCAGTGCCGGTCACCAGACCAACACACTCGGCGTCGGCCAGCATCAGTTCCCGCCGCGCCTGCGGGCTGGCGGCATCCAGCGGCACCACCACGGCACCGACTTTCAATGCCCCCAGCATCGCTGCCAGCCATTGCCAACTGCGCGGCATGCACAGCGCCAGCGATTCGCCGGCGTTCACGCCACGAGCCTTGAGCCCACGAGCGATGCGTTCACTGGCGCTGGCCAACTGCGCGTAACTCAGGTGCGTCTGTTGATCGATAACCGCCAAGGCCTGAGGCTGGCAGCGAACCTGCTCGGCAAAGCGGCCCAGCAAGGTTGCCTGTGCGTGCGCATCGCTTGTGTGCAAACTCATCGTGTCGCCTCCTGCGCATCGAAACGTTGCAGCTCATGCCTGAGCACCTGCGAGACGCGATGCACTTCGGCGCTTTCCAGCATGTCCCAGTGCCCGCCGTGTACCAGCCTGGCCAGATAGCCCTCGCCTGCGCGGCGACGCCAGAACCCGCGCAGTTCATGCAGTTGCCGACGGCTGAAGCCTTCACGGGCCTGAATCAGCACGATCCGGCCAGCCTGCGGGGCGCACTCGTAGGCCGCCATCGCCAGGCGGTTGTGGTTGTAGAGGAGGAAATAGCGCTCGACTTGCGAATCTTCGATGCCCGGATACATGCCGTTGAAACGCACTAGCTTGTCGCGAAACTCAGCCATGTCCACGGTGCCGATCTGCTGTCGAAAACCCGGATCGTCCGACCCCTGGGTGTCGAGCAGCACCACCGTCACCTGACGATGACCGGCTGCCGTCAAACGTCGGGCCATTTCGTAGGCCACCAGACCGCCAAACGACAGCCCCGTGAGAATCAGCGGCCGGGTGGTCAGCGGCTCGATCAGGCGCAGGTAGGCCTCGGCCATCGCTTCCACGGTGGGCTCGGTGCTCTCCCCCGGGTTCAATCCCGGCGACTGCACGCCATAGACGCCGACCTGTTCAGGCAGAACCTTGGCCAGCGAGAGGTAGCAAAACGCAGTCCCGCCCGCCGGATGAATGCACACGACATTGCGCTGCCCTTCACCGCGACGAAATTCGATCAGATTGCCTTGCGCTGCAGCAAGGTCAGCGCCGGTGCGCAGCCATCCGCCCAGGGTTTCGATGGTCGGGTGGGCCATGATCACTCGCACGGGCACTTCGACGGCAAAGGTCTGGCCGATCTGGTAGGCCATCTTGATCGCCGCAATCGAGGTGCCGCCGACGTTGAAGAAGTTGTCGCGAATGCCAATCTGCGGCGCCAGCAGCAGGCTCTTCCAGATCTGATAGAGCGCCAGTTCAATGTGGTCCCGCGGGCTGCCGAGATTGACCTGCCGTGCGGCCAGGTCTTGATCCGCCAGAGCCGCCAGCACGTCACGGTCGACCTTGCCGTTGGCGGTCAACGGCAGTTTTTCCAGCCATAGGTACGCACTGGGCAGCACCGCACTGGACAGCGTTACCGCCAGGTGGGCGTGCAGCGCGGCTTCATCCAGCGCTTCATCAGCCACACAGCAGGCCACCAGACGCTGGTTCTGCGCCGTGTCGCCGACCATCAGCACCACGCAGGCGCGAATGGCGGGGAACATGTCCAGCCGCGCTTCGATCTCGCCAAGCTCCAGACGCACACCGCGCAGCTTGACCTGAAAATCGTTGCGACCCAGAAACTCCACCTGACCGTCCGGGCGATAACGCGCCAGATCGCCACTGCGATACAGGCGGTCACCGGCCACGAACGGACTGTCGATAAAGCGCTCGGCCGTCAACGCGTCCAGCCCCAGATACCCCCGCGCAACGCCTACGCCGCCGATGTGCAAGTGGCCGGTGACACCGACCGGCACCGGCGCATCGCGCTCATCCAGCACGTACAGACGGTTGTTGGCGATGGGCCGACCGATCGGCAATTGACGAGCCGGCACTTGCGCACCGGGCTCAAGGGTCCAGATGCTGTTGATGACGGTGGTTTCGGTCGGGCCATAGACGTTATGCAGGCGAGCATTGGGCAGGCGTTCCTGAAAACGTCGGGCCAGAGCAGGTGACAGCTCACCGCCACCGCTAAAGACATCCGTCAGCGACTGGCACGAAAGCACCTCATCCACTTCCAGAAACAACTGCAGCATGGCAGGCACGAAGACCATCGCCGTGACGCGCTGTTCGCGCACCATCTGCGCCAGATAGCCCGGTTCGAAATGCCCGCCGGGACGCGCAATCACCAGCCGCCCGCCCGTGGCCAGCGGCCAGAAGGTTTCCCAGGCCGAAGCGTCGAAACCGAACGGAATCTTGTGCAGCATGGCGCCGGACTCGCCGCAGACGTGCAGGCACCAGAGCAGCAGATTGCTCAGGCCCCGATGCCCCACCATGACGCCCTTGGGAAGCCCGGTGGTGCCCGAGGTGTAGATGACGTACGCAAGGTGATCAGCGGTAAGTCCGATACTGTGCGGATCAATGTTGTACGTGGCGCGCCCGGCCCACAGCCCGGCATCGTCCCGGACGTCGAACACTGGCACTTCCCGGTTGGCGTCCTGCTGCGCCTGACGCAAAATCGCACGGGCGCTGCCCAGGGTCAGCAGTACGGCCGGGGCGCTGTCGCTGAGCATGTGGCTGAGGCGACCCACCGGATAGTCGGGGTCCAGCGGCACGTAGGCACCGCCCGCCTTGAGCACGGCCAGCAACGCCACCGGCAATTCCAGCGAGCGTTCGATGCACACCGCCACGCGCACATCCGGACCGACGCCCATATCACGTAGATGATGCGCCAGCTGGTTGGCCTGCTCATTGAGTTCGCGGTAGCTGAGCGACTGATCCTCGAAAACCACCGCGCAGGCATCAGGGTGCGCCGCAGCCTGGGCCTCGACCAGTCGGTGTACGCAGTCGGCCGCCTGGGCCAGCGGAGCCGAATGGTTCCACGCCAGCAGCGTCTGCTCGCGCTCGGTCTCGCTCAGCAATTGCAGGTCGGCAATCGGCTGTTTGGCATCCTGCGCGACCTGCTCCAAAAGGTGCCGGTAGTGAGCGCTCAGGCGCTCAATGGTGGCCACGTCGAACAGGTCGGTGTTGTATTCCACCAGCAGATTCAGCCTGCCATCGCGCTCGACCCACTCAAAGGCCAGATCGAATTTGGCCGTTGCGCTGCCCGTCACATACGGCGACATCTCAAGGCCTGGCAGTTGGACCGCAGCGCCGGGGGTGTTCTGCAACACCAGCATCACTTGAAACAAGGGCGAATAGGCGGTATCGCGCGGCGGGTTGACCGCTTCGACGACGCGGTCGAACGGCACATCCTGGTGAGCATGCACTTCCAGAAGCGTGGTGCGCACATCGCGCAGCAATTCGGCGAAGGTCTGCTGCGGATCCAGGCGTTGACGGATCACCAGCGTGTTGACGAAATGCCCGATCAGCGGCTCGACCTCGGGACGCCCCCGGTTAGCGAACGGCGTACCGATGCACAGGTCCTGCTGCCCGCTGTAGCGCCACAGTACGACCGACAGCGCAGCCGTCAGAACATTGAACAGCGTGCCACGGGTTTCACGGCCCAGCGATGTCAGTGCGCGCAAGGTCACCGGGTCAACCGATGAGCTGAACGTGGCCCCCACGTAGCGCTGTACGTTAGGCCGTGGCCGGTCGGTGGGCAGCGTGAGCAGTGGCGGCGCATCGCTCAACGTACGCTGCCAGAAATCCACTTGTTCTTGCAGTGCCCTGCCGCCAAACCGCTGCTGCTGCCAAAAGGCGTAGTCGGTGTATTGCACGGGCAGCGGCATAAGGCTTGAGGGGCGTCCACGCAAAAAGTCGCCGTACAGCGTCGCGACTTCCTGCAGCACCACGCCCATCGACCAGCCATCGGCAATGATGTGATGCACGCTGTACAGCCACAGGTATTCGTCTTCGGCCACACGTAGCAGCGAGGCGCGCAGCAAGGGGCCGCGACCGAGATCAAACGGCGCCTTGGCGTCGCGCTCGACGGCAGCCCTGACCATCGCGTCGCGCTCGGCCTCTGCCCCGTCACGCAGATCGGTCATCGACAACGTCAGCGGCATGGCGGCGTGCACCACCTGACGAGGCTCGCCATCGACGCTGCAAAAGGTCGTGCGCAGGATACTGTGGCGGGCGATCAGCTCATTCAGCGCCTTCTCCAGCACCGCCACGTCCAGCCGCCCTTTCAGGGTGATGGCGGTGGGCACGTTATAGAACGCATTACCTGGTTCCAGTTGATCGAGAAACCACAGCTGACGCTGGGAGAACGACAGCGGGTAATCGGCCTGGACCTCGGTGCGTCGAGGGATCGCGGCGGGGTCGGCACCGCTCAGCAGGGCAATCAATTCCAGCTTGTGCAGCTTGAGCGCCTGCAACATTTCGTCCGTTAGAAATCCACGCGGCGCCTTGCAGCGCAGCTTGTCGCCCTCCACTTCCAGCGCAACGGCATGGCGGTCGAACAGCTCCAGCAATTGATAGGCGTTCATATTTCAATCTCTTCCATGTCATCGTCGTCCGGGTTTTGCGGGGCAGAACGGGCAGCGGCATAAGCGGAAAATGCCTCAACCTGGACACGACGCTGCTCGCCCGCCGCGCGCAGCCCGCCCACCATCGAATAGATCAATCGATGGCGCGCGCCCAGATCGAACAGCGCCGGCAACTGCTGCTCTTCCAGCGATCCCATGCCGCACAGCCCAAGCCCATGCGAAACGGCGGTCATGGTCAGCAATTGCGCCATACCACCGGCTTCGATATGGCAGAAGTCGCGGCTGCGCTCGCCGTACAACGGCTCGATGGCGGCCATGTCGGCGATAAAGAACAACGAGAACGCGGCGTTTTCATACACCGGCCGGTTGACGAAGTAGTCGTAGGTGTCCGGGTCCAGCTCACCGCTGCCCATCGCCCGCAAACGGTGCTGCACAGGGTCGTAGTAGTACGCGCCACCGGGCACGCCCACGACCCTCTGCGGTTTGACGTACAGGTACGTCTGAATCGGGTACAGACCGCCTGCTGACGGAAACTGGTATTTGACCTCGGCGTCCAGTTGCCCTTGAGCGAGGCTGGCCAGCCACTCGGCAAATGCTCCCGCATCAATCGGCTGCGCAGCGTATTGGCGCACTGAACGGTAATCGCTGAACCGCTGGGTATACGCGGCACTGTCGGGCCGTTGCAGCACCACTTCAGACATGCCGTGGGCAAAGGCGCGGCGGCCATGTTGTTCGGCCTTGAAGCGGGCGCGAGCATGCGGGTCTTCGATCACCTGCTCGACGGTGCTTCCTGGCTGTGCGGAACGCTCTCGGGCGTCGCTGACAGTGCTGCTCTGCCCTTGACTGCTCTGAAGCTGGCCGCTCTGGACCTGAATGTGCGCTCGATTCTGCCGGTACAGGGCCAGCAAATTCAGCAGCGTCGGCTGCGCGAGCAAATGCGCGACATTGGGACGGAAATGCAGCTCGCTGGACAACGCGTTACTGATCCTGACGATGTCGATGGACGTTGCACCCAGGCTCAACAGGTTGGCATCGGCACTGATCGCTGCGCGCTTGAGCACCTCCTGCACGATGGCCACCAGACGTTCTTCCTGCACCCCTTCGACCTGCAGAACCGGACCCGAAAGCGCCGTGTGCTCAGGTTCGGGCAGGCGCTTTTTATCCACCTTGCCGTTGGAAGACAGCGGCCATTCCTGCACGAAGGTGAACGAGGACGGCACCATGTAGGCGGGCAACTTGTCGGCCAGATACTGGTTGAAGTCTGCGGCCTGCAACGCCGGGTCGTCTTTGAGCACATAACCGGCGAGGCGTTTTTCCCCAAGCGTGTGACCGAGAATACGCACCACTGCACTCTGCACGCCGGGGTGTCGATTGAGCACCGCTTCGATTTCGCCCAGCTCGATGCGATAGCCCTGAACCTTGACCTGAGTGTCTTCGCGCCCCAGAAACTCGATATTGCCGTCGGGCAGCAAGCGCCCCAGGTCACCGGTCCGGTACAGGCGCTCACCGGTCAACGGATGGGCGAAGAAGCTCCCAGCGCTCAACTGCTCATCACGCCAGTACCCTTTGGCCAGGCCGACTCCGCCGATGTACAACTGTCCGGTCACCCAGGTCGGCCTGAGTTGCAGCGCTTCGTCGAGCACGTAAAAGCGTTGATGATCCAGCGCCTTGCCATAGGGAATGCTGCGCCACGCGGGATCGACCTGCCGCAACGGATAGTGGATCGACCAGATCGACGCCTCGGTCGCGCCGCCCAGGCTGTTCAGGTGCAGATCGGGCTGCAACGCCCAGGCACGTTCGGGCAACGTCAGGGGAATCCAGTCGCCGGACAGCATGGCCACGCGCAGGCTGTCCGGCAACGCCCCGCCTTCGCTTTCGACGTATTCCAACAGCATGCCGAACAGCGCAGGCACCGAGTTCCACAGGCTGACGCGATGTTCGCGAATCAGCGCCATCCAGTGCGCCGGATCAAGCGACTGTTGCGGGTCGAGCAACACCACCGCCGCACCGGCCGCCAGCGTGCCGAAGAAGTCGTAAACCGACAGATCGAAACTCAAGGAAGAAATCGCCAGCACCCGATCTGCCGGGCCGACGGCAAAACGGCGGTTGATGTCGAGCAGCGTATTGACCGCCCCGCAATGGTCGATGACCACGCCCTTGGGCATGCCGGTGGAACCCGAGGTGTAGATCACGTAGGCCAGATCAGTAGGCGCACGTGTGACAGGCTGTAACGCGGCTTGATCCGCCGAAGCCTCAGCGGTCACGGCCAGCGCCTTGATCTGCGGCGGCCATTCGAGGCGGGTGAGCAACGCTGGCTGGGTCAAGGCCAGACTCGCTTCGGCGCGCTCCAGAATGTGCCGCAGACGCTCGGCCGGCAGTGTCGGGTCAATGGGCAGGTACGCGCCGCCAGCGTAGTGAATTGCCAGCGTCGCCACCACCTGTTCCCAGCCGCGCTCCATGACCACGGCGACCAGCCTATTCGGCTTCACGCCCAGACGTTGCAAGTGCGCCCCCAGGGCTTGGGCTTCGGCGCGAAGCTGCTTGTAACTCAGTTGCCGCTGCACACCGATCACGGCCAGCGCATCAGGGGTCTTGAGTGCCTGACGGTCGAACAGTTCGTGCATCAGCGGTGATTCGACCGGGGTGTCGGCCGGCGCGGGCAGACGGGCAATCGGCAGCAGTTGCGGCGTGCTGGCGCCCCAGGCCGAGGGCTCCAGCAGCGCATCCAGAAGCGTGTTGTAGGTCACGAACATCTGCTCGATCATCCCGTCCGGGAACAGTTCGTCGATGCTGTCCCAGTTGAACAGCAGGCGCCCTTCCAGCTCCAGCAACGTGTGATCGAGCCACACCTGCGGCGTCTGGGTGATGCTGTGCATCTGCTGCGCATCGAGTGCATCGGCAAGGTTGAATTCGGCCAGTTCCGGGGCGGCCTCCGACAAGGTGCTGTTGAACACGATGGGCATGGCGGTCTGCTGTACGCCACGGGCCTGGGACAGCTCACGCAATACGCGCACCCCGCTGACCGCCGAATGATCGATGTCGTGCCACAGCCGCGCCTGCACTGCACGGGCCTTGTCGGTGAAGCTTGCCGAGCCGTCGATACTGACTTCCAGCAACACCAGCGAGGTGAAATCGCCAATGATTGCATCGACGTCCGGGTGCAACGGCATGCGATTGAACAGCGGCAGGCTCAGGGTGAACCGTGGCTGACGACTCCACAGCGCAAGCACTTCGCTGAACGCGGTCAGGAGCATCACCGACGGCGTAACCGCGAACTGTTTGGCAACGGCCTTGAGTTGCGACCATTGCCCGGCCGTCAGCTCACGGTCACGGCGGGTGAAGTGGGGCTGGGCAATGCTGTCCGGCTGGCACACCAGCGGCAGGTCCGGCGCAGGTGCCAGTGTGGTCACCCGTTCACGCCAATACGTGAGCGCCTGCTCGTAACGGCTTTCGTTGCGCAGCGCGTGCTCGGCCAGCACGTAATCGCGAAACGTGAGGCCAGGCTCGGGCAGAACCCGATGGGGATCGGCGTAGAACGCCATCAACTCACGCGCCAGAATCTGGGTGCTTGCCGCATCGACGATCAAGGCGTCGAGGCTGATGTGCAGATGGCTGATGCCGTCATCGAGCAGCGAAAGACTGAATTCGAACAGCGGCCAGCGACTGGCGTCCAGCACCTGATGCGACTGCCGCTCGCGGGTCGCTTGCAGGGCCTTGAGCGCAGCGTCCGCAGGCAGGCCGCGCAAATCGCTACGGGGCATCTGGTAGGTCGGCACCTGCTCCAGCACCTGCTGCGTGCCATCACTGAGAAACACCACGCGCAGCATGTCGTGGCGCTGGATCATGCGGTTCAGTGCCTGCTCGAAGCGCGGCACGTCGAGGCCTGGAATGCGCAACTCTTCGTAGCCGTGCGCGCTGACGCCGCCGAGGCTCACCGTCGATTCGCGGCCAAACCAGTAGGCCTGCTGAATGTCGGTCAGCGGAAAGGGCGCGTATCGTGCCGCGCGATCCGCTTCGATGCGCGGTGACGGTGTGTGCGGGCGATCATCAGCCTGACGATGGGCCTGCACCTGCTCTGCCAGGTCCATCAGAACCGGCGTTTTGAACAGGCTGCTCAGCGATAACTGTGCGCCCAGCCGCTGGTTGATTGCATAGACCATGCGCGTGGCCAGCAGCGAATGCCCGCCCAGGTCGAAGAAGTTGTCGCGAATCCCGACCCGCTCGCACGTGAGCACTTCGGCCCAGATCAGCGCCATCTGGCGTTCAAGATCGTTACGCGGTGCTTCGTAACCGGCCGCCGACTGACGCTCCGGCGCAGGTAACGCGTGCCGATCCAGCTTGCCGTTGCGGGTCAGTGGCAGTTGCGCCAGGGTCACCCAGGCCGAAGGGATCATGTGTTCCGGCACGTGGCGCTGCAACTCGCTGCGCAACTGCTCAGGCGTCGCGCTGCCGACCACATACGCCACCAGACGCTTGTCGCCCGGCACGTCTTCGCGCAACAGGACGGCGGCCTCCTGCACACCGGGTTGCCGATGCAACAGGCTGTCGATCTCGCCCAGTTCGATACGGAACCCGCGCAGCTTGACCTGCTGGTCGATCCGTCCCAGATAGTGCACGTTGCCGTCAGCCTGGAACCGCGCCAGATCACCGCTGCGGTACATACGTGCGCCGGGTTGCGGGCTGAAGGGATCGGGCAGGAAACGTTCGGCCGTCAGGTCCGGGCGGTTCAGGTAGCCGCGAGCCAGACAGGCACCGGCAATGTACAACTCCCCCGTTACCCCGACCGGCTGTGGATTCAGGTCGGGGTCCAGCACGTAGAGCCGCGTGTTGGCGATAGGACGCCCGATGGGCGGCGCGTCAGGCCATTGCCCGGCGTCGCTGCACGCCAGGCTGAACTGGCTGACCACGTGGGTTTCAGTCGGTCCATATTGGTTGTGCAGCCGGGTGCCACCCAAGCCACGGACAAAGCGGCGCAGCTCATCGTTGACCTGTAAGGCCTCGCCTGCAGTGATGATTTCACAGCCACCGGGCGGCATCGGTGCATCGGCTTCGGTCATGCCGGCCAATTGTTGCAGCACCGCGAATGGCAAAAACGCCCGTTGCACGCCCTCTGCAACCAGGGTCGAGCGCAACGACGTCAGGTCCTTGCGGCTCGCTTCGCTCATCAATAACAGACTGCCGCCCTGGCACAGCGTGCTGCACATTTCCTGAAACGACACATCGAAGTTCAGCGAGGCGAATTGCAGCACGACGCGTGGCGAGTGCGAGTCCTGAAGCTGCCAGGCAATCAGGTTGTCCAGCGCACGACGGCTATGCGCCACGCCCTTGGGACGCCCAGTGGACCCGGAGGTGTACAGCACGTAAGCCAGGTTTTCCGGGCTGACCCGGACCTGCGGATTGTTGTCCGGATGCTGCGCCCAGTGCGGCGCGTCCAGGTCCAGACAACAGATCGACAGCGCACTGTCCGGCAACGGCAACGCGTCGCGCAACGACGATTGGGTCAGCAGCAGGCTCGGGCTGGCGTCATCGAACATGAATGCCAGACGCTCCTGCGGATACGCTGGATCGAACGGGACATACGCCGCACCGGCCTTGAGAATGGCCAGCAGTCCGACGACCATGTCCGGCGAACGCTCCAGGCACAGGCCGACCCGTTGCTCAGGGCCTGCGCCCCGCTCGATCAGGTAATGGGCCAGCCGGTTGGCGGCGCGATTCAGCTCGGCGTAAGTCAGCGACTGACCCTCGGCACGCAGCGCACAGGCGTCAGGGGTACACGCGGCCATTGCCTCGAAACGCTGCACACAATCGGGCAGTGTCGAGAGGTCACGCTCGGTGCAATTCCACTCATCGACCATCTGCCGCCGCTGCTGCGCATTGAGCAGGTCGAGGGTGGCCAACGTCCGTTCGCTGTCGTCTGCCATTTGGGTCAGCACCCGGCGCAGGTACTCACCGAATTGCGCCACCGTCTCGGGCTCAAACAGCCCCGAGGCGTACTCAAGACCGCCGACAATCTGACCGTCCTGTTCGCTGAGCGCCAGTTGCAGATCAAACTTCGCCACCTGATGGCGACTGTGCAGCGCACTGACGTCCAGACCGGGCAGGATCAGGTCCGAGTCCTGATCCTGCTCCCAGGCGAACAGCACCTGAAACAGCGGACTGTGTGCCAGGCTGCGCGGCGGGTTGAGCAGTTCCACAACGTGGTCGAACGGCAATTCCTGATGTTCCTGCGCGCCCAGCGCGACACGGCGTGCCTGCTTCAGCCAGTTGGCGACAGATTGCTTGCCCGACGACTCGTCAGGCTGCGTCATGCGCAGCGCCAGGGTGTTGACGAAGAAGCCGATCAGGCCATCCAGTTCCTGCTGACTGCGGTTCGCCGAGGGCACGCCGATGACCACATCGCGCTGCCCGGACAACCGCATCAGTACCAGTGACCAGGCAGACAGCAGGGTCATGAACAAGGTGGTGCCGTGCTGCACGCCCAGTGATTTGAGTTGAGCCGTCAGCGCCCGGTCGAAGGTGAGTGGCACGAACCCGCCCCGATAATCCTGGACGGCAGGCCGCTTGTGGTCGGTCGGCAACGCCAGCAACACCGGGGCGCCGGACAGGGTTTCACGCCAGTAAGTGCGCTGTGCGTGCAGAACGTCACCGGACAGCCATAGCCTTTGCCAGGCGGCGTAGTCCACATACTGCACGGGCAGCGGCGGCAGATCCGCGGTTCGGTCCTGCACGGCCGCCGCATACAGCGCGGCCAGGTCACGGGTGAGGACGCCCATCGACCAGCCGTCCGAGATGATGTGGTGCTGGGTCAGGAGCAGAACGTGGTCGTCATCGGCCAGCCTGACCAGACTGACGCGCATCAACGGCCCCAAGGTCAGATCGAACGGCTTTGCACCCTCCTCGTCCATCAACTCAAGCAGGCGCGCTTCGGCATCGGGGTCATTGCGCAGATCGATGATTGGCAAGGGCATGCCGGTTGCGGGCGCTGCCACACGCTGCCGTCCTTCGCCCTCAATGGTCACGAACGTCGTGCGCAGGGCTTCGTGACGCGCCATCAGTTGATTGAAGCTATGCGCCAGCGCCACCACCTGCAAAGGACCGCGCAGCCGCAGGTTCAGTGGCATGTGATAGGCCGCGTTACCGCCTTCCATCTGCGCCAGAAACCACAGGCGCTGCTGGGCGGACGACAGCGTGTGCGCATCGCAGCGTTCCACGGCCGTTATCGCCGGGCGCGGCGTGCTTTGAAGCGTGCTCAGCCGTTCTGCGAACTGACGCAGCACCGGCGCGGCAAATAGGGCAGCCGGTGAAACGTCCAGAGCCAGTTGCTGGCGTAGCTGGGCCAGCACGCGCATCACCAGCAGCGAATGACCGCCAAGGGCAAAAAAATGGTCGTCGCGGCCGACCCGATCGACCGCCAGCACGTCCCGCCAGATGCCCGCGAGCGCCGTTTCCAAAGGCCCCTGCGGCGCGTGGAAATCACGCTGATCGAACGCATCGGCGTCCGGGGCAGGCAAGGCGGTGCGGTCCAGTTTGCCGTTGGCGGTCAGCGGCCAGGCAGCCATGCGCACGAACGCTGCGGGCACCATGTAATCGGGCAGATGAACCTGCAGTTGCTCGCGCAGTTCGCGCGCAGCAAGCCCCGCGCCTTCGTGTTCGCGGTAGTAAGCGACCAGGCGACGCACACCTCGGTTGTCGTCACGCAGCAGCACCAGGCTTTCAACGACACCGCGCACCTGCGCCAGACGCGCTTCGATTTCACCCAGCTCAAGACGCAGGCCATTGAGCTTGGCCTGAAAATCGTTACGGCCGATGAACTCGATGTTGCCGTCTGCCCGATAACGGGCCAGATCGCCGCTGCGGTACAGACGCTCACCCGTTACGAACGGGCTGTCGATGAAGCGTTCGCAGGTCAACTGCGGCAGGTTCAGATAACCCCGTGCGACGCCTGCGCCGCCAATGTACAGCTCACCCACGGCACCTGTCGGCACCGGCGCGCCGAGCGCATCGAGCACGTAGATCCGGGTGTTGGCCAGCGCCCTTCCGATGGGCAGGTTCACCTCAGCCGAAGGGTTGGCGTCAAGCTCGAAACAGGTGCTGTCGATGCTGGCCTCAGTGACCCCGTATGCCTGAACGATCTGCACCTGATCACCGCACAGCCTGCGCAGTTGAAAGGCGCTGTGCGCGATCCAGATGTCCGAACCGCAGACCACGGTGCGCATGAACGACAGGTCATGGCCATTGCTCTGCACCCAGGCCAGCAAGGGGTTGAGCACGGCCGGTACGAAATCGGCAAAACCGATACGCGCCTCGCTGAGCAGGCGATAAAGCGCGGGCGGGTCCATGAGGGTGTCGCGCGGACACAGCACCAGCGTGCCACCGAAACCCAAGGCACGGATCAGGTCGGCGCTGAAGACATCGAACGAAAAACCCGCCATCTGCAGGTGATTGAGCGGGCCGCGCAAGTCGTAAAGCCGCGACCACGCTGCGCTCACGGCGAGCAATCCGCGGTGCTCGACCATCACACCCTTGGGCGCGCCGGTGGAACCGGAGGTGTAGATCACGTACGCCAGATGGCGCGAGGTAAGGCCCACCGCCAGCGGGTCGGGATTGCGGTCGGGTTGCGCCTCCCACAGGTGGGTATCGGCCAGGTCCAGCAGTGTGGGTGACGTGCCCGCAGCCTCAAGCGCCGCCAACAGCGCATGACGTGCCGGCGCATGAGTGAGCACCACCCTAGGCGCACTGTCGCTCAGCAGGTGGGCCAGGCGTGCCTGCGGATAACCGGGGTCCAGTGGCACATAGGCACCGCCCGCCTTGAGCACCGCCAGCACACCGACCAGCATGCCCAGCGAACGCTCGAAACACAGCCCGACACATACCTCGGGACCAACGCCAATGCTGCGCAGGTGATGGGCCAGACGGTTGGCCTGCGCATTGAGGTGCGCGTAGCTCAGTGACGCGTGTTCGAACCGGGCGGCAATGGCGTCAGGCGCTCGTCGCATTTGGGCCTCGAACAACGTGTGTATGTAACCGTTCTCGTCGAACGGCTGCCGCGCGCTGTTCCAGTCATGCACCAGACACTGCCGTTCGGCATTGCCGATCATGTCCATCGACATGACGGTTTGCGCCGGATGCTCGACCATCTGAAGCAGAATCCGGCGCAGATAGCCTGCGATGCGGTGTACCGTCGTTTCGTCAAACAACGCGGGGGCGTAATGCAGTTGTCCGCTGATGCAACCGTGGTGTTCGCTCAGGCTCAAGGCCAGGTCAAGGCCGGCGGGCAAGGGTTGCGCAGGGCTCCAGGCACACGCCACCTGAACCAACGGGTGCCACGCCTCGTGTTGCTCGACACCGAGCGACTCCAGCACGGCGTCGAAGCTCATACCCTGATGCTCGTACGCCTCCAGCAGCACGTCGCGCACGTGGTCGAGCAGCGAGTGTGCAGCCCAGTCCTCGTCCACCGACACGCGCAGCACCAAGGTGTTTTCGCCCTCCGTTGCGCGGGTGCCGATCATCAGGTCACGCTGCCCTGAAAGCCGCGCCAACACCACCGTCCAGCCTGCAAGCAGCGTCATGAACAGGTGACAGCGATGGCGACGACTTAACTCATCGAGCGCCCGACTCAACGGCTCGTCCAATTGCACAGCCAACGATGCGCAGTCGGCATTCCGGGTGGCAGACCGAGGGCGATCAGTCGGCAATTCCAGCAACGGCGGAGCATCCGTCAGCCTGTCGAGCCAGTAGCGACCTTGTGCGTCCGGTGTCTGAATGGCGGAGGTTTTTTCGGAAAAAGCCGTCGGCTGCGCAGGGCTCGGCCCACGCAAGGAAGATTTGTCGAGCATCGAAAGCTACCGTCCATGACAACGTTATTTTTATCAGCAGGCCGGAAAATCGACCTCACCGCTTGCAAGACCGGACAAGGAAATGTCGGGATCAGCGTCGGGTATCAGGGAGAGGGAGCAGCGCGCGCCCGTGGGCTCACGTCGCTTCTGCGGGTATGAGCGCGAACGGTCATGGCGAGGAAAGGGGCGCAATTATTGGCGACTTCAGTCGCTATGTTCTTTGAAATGACGAGTGCATACCGCGTGATCAATTGAAACCTCATTATCCGTTTGAGGGTCAACGATGGGGAACGGCCTGCGCAGGGGTGTCAGCGCCAGGGTGGTCCCGATCGGCTGCGATTGTCGGGTCGGTAAACCCGTGACAATCCTTGACGCCGGGATCTTGGCCCTGAGCGCCGCCGATAATAACCATGAACTTAAGCGACGAGGCAAACAAAAAGTTACAAACCGGACACGTTTCTACGCTCAATACAGCACTGCGCAGATGAAAGAGCGCCGGACGTTAACCGTAACCTGTTGAATTGCTTATTTATTGCCTACGTGAACGGGATTTAACGCTTCACGGTCACTACCGACGAACAGCACTAGTGGCCATTCAAGATCAAACACTGCCTTTCCGGAAGACTTAAAGTCTTTACATGCACCATAAGCGGGCATGGCGGGCCACACTTATTGTCTGACAAAAAACGATTTTGTTAGGTGGGTTAAGCCTATTTCTAATAATGATTCACCCGCACTTCTGTGCAACTTCCGTAACGACAGACCAGCCCGGTCGCCACACACCCGGCGCGGCGCGTGCAATTAAATAGCCACTACCTCACGCATACACGGTGATCAGTCACTGAAAAAATCGTTCAATTTTTCAACAGGATATAACGCTAACGGATCAGCCTTCATAGACCGGATCAATGAAGGCCAAGTTGTATCCGAACTGAAACAAATCTGTTGCCAAGTGTTTAAGCCAGGATTATGTTCTTACGGCGCTCGATAGGGAGCTACTCACTTTACAGGTGTGCATGGATGCAAAAGTCTAAAGCCGTTAGTGCTGTCCGTTGTTCTTTCAAACCTGCAACAACCGGCGCACTTTGCGCACTTTCATTGACCTTCGGCTGTTCTGCGTACGCAGACTATGTTGAACAGGGCAAGTTGGGGGACGCTGCCAGCTGGCGGTCCGCCGAGTTCCAGAGTGACTGGGGGCTTGGGCGTATTCAGGCCGATCAGGCGTATGCGGCGGGCATCACCGGCGCTGGCGTCAAGATCGGTGCGCTGGACTCCGGCTTCGACCCCTCTCACCCGGAAGCCAGCCCATCGCGCTTCCATGCGGTCACCGCCAGCGGCACTTACGTCGATGGTTCGCCCTTCAGCGTCACCGGCGCGCTCAACCCGAACAATGACACCCACGGCACTCATGTGACCGGTACGATGGGTGCGGCCCGCGATGGCGTCGGGGTGCATGGCGTGGCGTACAACGCGCAGGTCTACGTCGGCAACACCAACAAGAACGACAGTTTTCTGTTTGGCCCCAGCCCTGACCCGCGTTATTTCAAGGCGGTGTACGGCGCGCTGGCCGACGCCGGTGCGCGCGCGATTAACAACAGTTGGGGCAGCCAGCCATCGGACGTCACTTACGCCACCTTCGACGGCCTGCGTGCCGCTTACGCACAGCATTACAACCGCGGCACCTGGCTGGACGAAGCGGCGAATGTCTCGCGCAACGGCGTGATCAACGTATTCAGCGCGGGCAACAGCGGTTACGCCAATGCCAGCGTGCGCTCTGCCCTGCCCTACTTTCAACCGGACCTGGAAGGCCACTGGCTGGCCGTCTCGGGCCTGGACAGCACCAATGGCCAGCGCTACAACCAGTGCGGCATTGCCAAGTACTGGTGCATCACCATGCCGGGACGCCTGATCAACGGCACGGTGCCGGACGGTGGCTACGGGATCAAGTCCGGCACCTCGATGTCCGCGCCACACGCCACCGGTGCACTGGCGTTGGTGATGGAGCGCTTTCCATACATGAATAACGAGCAGGCGTTGCAGGTGCTGTTGACCACCGCGACACAGCTCGACGGCTCTGTCACTCAGGCACCGACCAGCAGCGTTGGCTGGGGCGTGGCCAATCTGGAGCGCGCCATGCGTGGTCCAGGCCAGTTGCTCGGCACCTTCAATGCCACACTCGGCGCAGGCCAGACCGACGTCTGGAGCAACGACATCTCAGATCAGGCGCTGATCCAGCGCCAATCAGAAGACCGCGCCGAACAGACCGTCTGGCAACAGACACTGGTCAGCAGAGGCTGGCAGAACGGTGTTGCCAGCACCGCCAGTCAGCAGGACCAGACCGATTACGCGTTCGGCACCGCTCGCGCCGCAGCGGCTGCGCAGCGCCAGTATCAAGGCAGCCTGATCAAGTCCGGCAATGGCAGGCTGATTCTTTCGGGCATCAACACGTACCGTGGCGACACGGTGGTCAATGGCGGCCTGCTGTCCGTCGATGGCTCGCTCACCTCAAGCGTGCAAGTCAACGCAGGCGGCACGCTGGGCGGCAACGGGCAGATCGGCGGGCTGACCGCTCGCAGCGGTGGCATCGTCGCGCCGGGTAATTCCATCGGCACCTTGCAGGTCAATGGCAACGTGGCTTTCGAGCCGGGATCGACCTACGCCGTGGAGCTGTCGCCGACGGCCAGCGATCGCATCGTCGCGACCGGCAGTGCGACCGTGTCAGGCGCCAACATGTCACTGGCACTGGACGAGACACCTATCGCCCTGAACGCCGCGCCTGGCCAGACGCTGGATGGCCGACAGTACAACGTGTTGCAAGCGGCCAACGGCATCAATGGTCAGTTCGGCAACGTGACGTCCAACTATGCGTTTCTGGGTGGCCGACTCGACTACTCAGCCACCGGCGTTGCGCTCAACATCGAGCGCTCGGCTGCATTCGACAGCGTGGCACAGACGCCCAATCAGGCGGCGGTCGCCACTGCGGCCGAGCAATTGGGCGCCGGCAATGCCGTGTACGAAAACCTGCTCCTCTCCCCCACCGCCGCTGCGGCCCGAAACAGCTTTCAGCAACTCTCCGGGGAAATCTATCCTGCTATCGGCACGGTGCTGATCAATGACAGTCGCCATGTGCGTGACGCCGTCGGCGAACGCCTGGGCTCCAGCGCGTTGGGCACCGATGGCAACACCGCAGCACAAGATAATGTCTGGATCAAGGCGCTGGGCGCATGGGGCAAGACTGACTCACGCAACGACACCGCCGGCTACACCACGTCGATTGGCGGCCTGCTGGCCGGTGTCGACGGCAACGTAGCGGACGACACGCGAATGGGTCTGGTGGCAGGCTACAGCGACAGCTCCCTGAACATGGGATCGGGCACCCATTCACGTGCGTCGATAGACAGTTACCATTTGGGCGCCTACGTCGGGCATGAGATGGGCGCGCTGCGCCTCACGCTCGGCAGTGCCTACAGCTGGCACCGCATCGATGCCAAACGTGACGTGCAGGTGGGCGGCGCGGGCGGTCGGGAAACAACGAAGCACGACGCCCAGACCGCACAGGTGTTCACCGAGGCGGCGTATCGCATCCGCTTGGAGCCGGCGACACTTGAACCGTTCGCCAACCTCGCATATGTGCATCTGGCAACCGATGGCTTTACCGAGAAAGGCGATGCAGCGGCGCTGTCGGCCGGTCGTGACAAACGCGATGCGGTGCTCAGCACCCTTGGCGTGCGGGCGTTGAAAACCATTGCACTGACCGATCAACAGAAACTCGACCTGTCCGGCAGCCTCGGCTGGCAACACAACTTGAGCGACACCGACTCGCAACAGCACCTGGCCTTCGCTTCCAGTGGCGCAAGCTTCGGTGTCGAGAGCTCGCCACTGGTGCGCAACGCCGCGCTGGTCGGCGCTCATGCCAGCCTGGCAGTGAGCAAGGACGCCAGGGTGAGCCTGGACTACACCGGCCAACTGGCCAGCCGCGAAAAAAGCCACGGCGTCGGGCTGAGCCTCAACTGGCAGTTCTGATTCCGCAACCCCTCTGGATTCAAAGAACCACGCGCATGCAGATGCATGCGCGAGCAGCTTTGTGTGCGTTAACTAAGGACGGTAGTTTTCATGAAAGATGCATTCACCACTCGACAGACCTCTGTCACCTCCCTTCGTCATTCCATCAGGGCGATCAACCGCGCCTCCTGCGGGGCATTGGCTGTCTATCTCGCCACCATGAGCGTTGCCCAGGCGGCGCCTTATGCAGAAGCCGGACAACCGGGCAACGCTGCCAGTTGGCGCAGTGCCGAGTTCAATGCCGACTGGGGCCTGGGCGCTATCAACGCCGACCAGGCCTATGCGGCTGGCTACACCGGCAAGGACATCAAACTGGGGATTTTCGACCAGCCGGTCTACGCGCCGCACCCGGAATTCTCGGGCACGAACAAAGTGGTCAATCTGGTCACGAGCGGCATTCGCGAGTACACCGACCCCTACATTCCGGTGAAGGCTGGCGACGCGTTTCGTTACGACGGCGCGCCCACCCTGGACTCGGGTGGCAAACTGGGTAACCACGGCACGCATGTGGGCGGTATCGCAGGCGGCAGTCGCGATGGCGGGCCGATGCATGGCGTTGCCTTCAACGCTCAGATCATCAGCGCCGACAACGGCGATCCAGGCCCCGAAGACGGCATCGTGCTGGGCAACGACGGCGCGGTGTATCAGGCCGGGTGGAATGCACTGGTCAACAGCGGCGCGCGACTCATCAATAACAGTTGGGGCATTGGCATCACCGACCGGTTTGATCAGGGCGGCAAGGATCCGGCGTTTCCGCACTTCACCGTGCAGGATGCGCAACTGCAATTCGACCAGATTCGGCAGATCCTCGGCACGCGTCCAGGTGGCGCGTATCAGGGCGCTATCGACGCGGCACGCAGCGGCGTGGTGACGATCTTCGCAGCAGGCAACGACTACAACCTGAACAACCCCGACGCAATGGCCGGGCTGGGCTATTTCGTGCCGGAAATCGCGCCGAACTGGCTGACGGTTGCGGCGCTGCAAATAAACCCGAATGCGGCCGCTGCCGCGACGACGCCCTACACGCTGAGTACGTTCTCCTCACGTTGCGGCTATACCGCCAGTTTCTGCGTCTCGGCACCGGGCACACGGATCTTCAGCTCGGTCATCAATGGCAACAGCCTCGAAAACCTGACTAACGACTGGGCCAACAAGAACGGCACGTCGATGGCTGCTCCCCATGTGGCGGGCAGCATGGCTGTGCTGATGGAACGCTTCCCCTACATGACCGGCGCACAAGTGGCCGATGTATTGAAGACCACCGCCACCGACCTGGGTGCGCCGGGCGTTGATGCCCTGTACGGCTGGGGCATGATCAACCTGGGCAAGGCCGTCAACGGCCCGAGCATGCTGGTGACCGAGGCGGATATTCCAGCCGAGTTTCGTATCGACGGGGCCTACGGTGACAGCCAGTTCGTTGCCGACCTGCCGGGAATCGGTGCGGTGGTCGACGCGGGCAAGCCGACACAGCGTACGTGCAGCGGACCTCAGTGCGGACTGGACGTCTGGAGTAACAACATTGCCGGGCATGGCGGCCTGACCAAACAAGGCATCGGCACGCTGGTCCTGACCGGGGCTAATACCTACAGCGGACCGACGCTGGTCAATCAGGGTCGTCTGGCCATCAACGGCTCGCTTGCCTCGGCGGTGACCGTCAATGAAAACGGTGTACTGGGCGGCAACGGCAGCGTTGGCGCGCTGACCGCCAACCGTGGTGGTACTGTCGCGCCGGGCAATTCGATCGGCACACTGCAAGTGGCCGGCAATCTGCTGTTGGCGCCGGGCTCCACGTACGCGGTCGAGCTGTCTCCCGTCGGCAGCGACCGCCTGGTGGTCGGCGGTCAGGCCACCGTGACCGGGGCCAACATGGCCTTGTCCCTGGAGAACGACCCATCGCTGCTGAACGGCAGCCAGACCGGCAGCGTGCTCAACCGCCCGTTCGATGTGCTGCAGGCGGCAGGTGGCGTTCAAGGCCAGTTCGGCTCGGTGTTGACGGGTTCTACGTTTCTGGACGGTAACCTGACCTACACCGGCACCGGTATCACACTGGCAGTCGAGCGTAACGGCGACAGTTTCGCCAGCGCGGCTCAAACCTCCAATCAGCGCAGCGTGGCGTCGGCCGCCGAGCAATTGGGTGCAGGCAATGCGGTTTACGAGAGCATCGCACTGAGCCCGGACACTGCCACGGCCCGTCGTGCGTTTACGCAATTGTCGGGGGAAGTGCATCCGGCCATCGCAACGCAACTGATCAATGACAGCCGTCAGTTGCGCGATGCCGTAGGGGATCGTTTGCGGGTCGAAGGCCTGTACGACCAGCCTGCGCCGGGCAGTGCCGACAACAACGTCTGGGTCAAGGCGCTGGGTGCCTGGGGCAAGAACAGCGGTAGCAGCGACGGTGCCAGCTCAACGTCCTCGCTGGGCGGCCTGCTCGCAGGGGTCGACGGTCTGATCAGCGACCACACGCGTCTCGGCGCAATGGCCGGTTACAGCGACACGTCGTTGAGTCTGGGTGATGACACCCATTCGCGAGCCTCGGCAGACAGCTATCACCTGGGTGCGTACATCGGGCATGAGCAGGGCGCGATGCGTCTCACAGCGGGCGCATCTCACAGCTGGCATCGAATCGACGTAAAGCGTGACCTGCAGTTCGGTGCGTTCTCGGACCGTCAGAAGGTCAAGCGTGATGCGCAGTCCACTCAGGTCTTCACCGAGGCCGCGTACCGCCTAAACCTGCAACCGCTGGCGCTGGAGCCGTTCGCCAACCTGGCATATGTGCATCTGGACAGCGACAGCTTCACCGAAAAAGGCGGCGCGACGGCACTCAAGGGGAGCGACGATACCCGCGACACCGTGCTGTCTACGCTGGGTATGCGCGCAGGCAATCGCTTCAACCTCAACGACACCCAGAAACTGGACGTTTCGGCGACCCTGGGCTGGCAGCACAACCTCAGCGATACCTCGTCCGAACAACACCTGGCGTTTGCCAGCGGGGTGAACACGTTTGCGGTGCAAAGCGTTTCGATGGACCGTGATGCGGCAGTGGTTGGCGCACGCGCAAGTCTTGCATTGGGCAAGGACGCACGGGTCAATCTGGACTACAACGGCCTGCTGGGTTCACGCGACAAGACGCATGGCGTCGGCCTGTCGCTGGACTGGCAGTTCTGATTACTGAAACAACGCTCCCCCCGTGGGAGCGGACTTGTCTGCGAATACTGTATTCCAGTCGCTGAACCTTCACCGACTGTACGGCCCTTTCGCGGACAAGTCCGCTCCTACGGAAATGCTGTTCACTTAAGGAAAAACGGCGCTCCCCCATAAAGGGTAAAGCGCCGTTTTTCTTAGGCTTCGCCGCAGTACCGAAAAGCGAAAGCCTTCGGTCAGCGGCTTCAGTGAACAGCATTACGCGCCTACGGCCCTTTTTTGCCGCACGACAGCGCTATGTCGAAGACGTTACGAGGTCACCCACAACCCGGGCAAACACAGCGCATGTGTCACGCAGCAGAAACCTGACCTGCTACTCCTCCACTGCCTCTTCTGCCCCGAAAACATCCGCCCGTCCTGATTATCCGCCTCATTGGAAGATGTGAAAATTTTGTTAAGTATTTGTGCGCGTAGGCTTTTTCCGACAGAAACAATCTGTCACACTAACGCGAATCATTCTTATCAACATTATCATGCAGCCACGGAAGGCGTTCAGGGAGTGTCAGGTCATGTCGGGCCAGCAACTGCAAAGCCGTTTTCGTTTCACGCCATGCCTGTTGGCCATCGGCATCGGGATCGCAACCTCTCAAGGGGTTTTCGCCGCAGAACCCCAACCCGAGCAAGCGACCGGCACGCTGGAACTGGGCGCTACCGAAATCAGTGATGACCGTCTGGGAACGACCACCGAAGGCTCCGGTTCCTACACCACCGGCGTTATGCAGACCGCTACCAAACTGCCCCTGAGCATGCGCGAAACACCACAAGCCGTGACCGTGATCACTCGCCAACGCATGGACGATCAGGCCATGACCAGCGTCAACGACGTGGTCAGGAACACCCCCGGCCTGTTTCTCAGCCAGGCCAGCGGACCGGGCCGACAAACGTACACGTCGCGCGGGTTCGACATCGACAACATCATGTACGACGGCATTCCTGCCTCGTATTCCGGCTTTACGGCGGGCGTGCAGCCGAACCTGGCGATGTTTGACCGCGTTGAAGTGATCCGCGGCGCAACCGGTTTGATTACCGGCGCAGGCAACCCCTCGGCGGCGATCAACATGGTGCGCAAGCGTCCGACCGCCGAACCCCAGGTCACCCTCACCGGCAGCACCGGAAGCTGGGACAACTACCGGGGTGAATTCGACGCCTCCAGCAAACTGAACGACAGCGGCACGCTGCGTGGCCGTGTGGTCGGTTCCTATCAGGACGCCAACAGCTTTCGCGACAAGGAAGAGAGTGATCATGGCCTGTTTTATGGCGTGGTCGAAGCGGACCTGAGCGACGCAACCACCGCCACGCTGGGCTACTCGCGTCAGGAAGACGAAACCAACTTCTTCTGGGGTGGCCTGCCGCTGGGCACCGATGGCCATCACCTTAACCTGCCCCGCTCCACCTACCCCGGCTCCGACTGGGAAAAGAAGAAGCTGCAGATCGACACCGTGTTCGGTGAACTGGAACACCGATTCGACAACGACTGGAAACTGCACCTGGCGGGCACCGCCTCCTCACTGGACGCCCTGTTCTCGGGCACCTACCTGTCGCGCTACAACGGCCCGCTGGAAACCACGGCGTACCAGTCGCGCCCTGAAGAAAAACAGACCGCTTTCGACGCCTTCGCCAGCGGCCCATTCCAGGCGCTGGGCCGCACCCACGAACTGGTGATCGGTGCCAGTCGGCGCGTTTACGACAAGGACAGCAAGGAATACAGCCCTTACGACACCGGCCTGCCGATTGCCGCGCCGAAGCCGAACTTCGTACGCGACGGCAACCTGCACAGCGTCGCTACTCAGGAAGGCGTTTACCTCACCACACGTTTGAGCCTGGCCGATCCTTTGACGTTGATTCTCGGTGGTCGCCTGGACTGGTACGACTATGACGATCGCACGGGCGATGGCGACTACAAGGTCACCAAAAACGTCACGCGCTATGGCGGCCTGATCTACAAGCTGGACGACACCTATTCCGTGTATGCCAGCTACACCGACATATTCCAGCCACAGAGCTATCAGGATTTGTCCGGCGGGCAGCTCAAGCCTGTTATCGGTGAAAATTATGAAGTCGGCATCAAGGGTGAGTATTTCAACGGCGCTCTCAACGCCAGTCTGGCGGTGTTCCGCACTGACCAGACCAACCTCGGCACCCAGGCCTCCACGCAGGCAGGCTGCCCGGTGCTCACCTGTTACGACGCATCGGGCCTTGTGCGCAGCCAGGGTATCGACATGGAGTTGCAAGGCGCTCTGACCGAGAACTGGCAAGTCGGCGCGGGCTACACCTTCACCCGTGCCCACTACATGAAGGATGCCGACCCTGCGAACAAGCACCAGCGCTTCGACACCGACACACCTGAACACCTGTTCAAGGTGTCATCCATGTACCGCTTTCAAGGCCCGCTGGAAAAACTGCGCGTGGGTGGCAACGTCTATTGGCAAAGCCGCATGTACAACGACATTGCCCTCACCGACGGCAGTTATCGCCTCGAACAAGGCAGCTACGCCGTGGCGGATTTGATGGCCGGTTATCAGGTCAACAAGCATCTGGACCTGCAACTGAATGCAAACAACGTCTTCGACCGGGTTTATTACGCCGCGATTGGCACCAGTTCCGTGTGGGGATCGACCGATACGTATGGCGACCCGCGCAACTACACGCTGACGGCGAAATACTCGTTCTGATCGGCCAGCGAGCAAGGGCGGGCCTGGATGTCCGCCCAATGCTCTCCTAAAAATCCACTCGGCAAGCCCAACGGGTGATTACTGCTCGCGGTAAGGCACCACCTCATCCGGCCCAAGGTAGATCGGAACACGCCAGCCGACATCACGTAATGACCGCTGGACCTGATCTTGAACCCCCAACAGCCACGCGAAAATAGCCATGCGCACGGCGATTCCATTGTCGGTCTGTTTGAAAATGGCCAGCCGCGAGTCGAGGTTCAGGTCGGTACTCAAATCATTAGCATCCGGCCTCGAATCCCTGGGCAACGGGTGCATGATCAGGGTATTGGCCCCGCACACCGCATTCACCAAGGCCTGATTGACCTGAAAGTCAGCGCTGTACCCTTCGAGCGTTTCCTGTTCGGCAAAACGCTCTTTCTGAATGCGCGTCGCGTAAACCACATCGGCACCTTTCAAGCCATTCGCCAAATCCTGGGTTTGCTCGATTCGATGCCCCTTGTCGGCAAGGTACTGCACCAGATGCTCGGGCAGCGCCAGGCTGGCTGGCGAGACAAGCGTGAACGTCAGGTTGCGGTAGAGCGCCAGCAGCTTGCTCAACGAGTGCACGGTGCGCCCGTATTTCAGGTCGCCGACGAAGGCGATATGCGCACCATAGACCAGTTTGTCGAGCCGTGAAAACTCGCGCTGGAGGGTGTAGAGGTCCAGCAAGGCCTGACTCGGATGTTCGCCCGGACCATCGCCTGCGTTGACCACCGGAACGTGAGTGGCCTCGGCAAATTCGGCGACCGCGCCCAATTCAGGGTGGCGCACAACGATGATGTCGGCGTAGCCACTGATGACTCGGCTGGTGTCAGCAACGGACTCACCCTTGGCCATCGATGAAAAGGTGAAACCGGTGGTGTCGCAGACCGACCCGCCGAGCCTGGCAAACGCCGAGGCGAAACTCAGCCGCGTACGCGTGCTGGCTTCAAAAAACAGGTTCGCCAGCACAGCGCCTTCCAGCACACGCGTGGTTTTCTGACGACGGGCAACCGGTTGCATCATGTCGGCGATGCGCAGCAACGCTTCTACCGACTCACGGGTATAGGTTTCGACCGATAGCAAATGCCGGGCAACCTCCTCGTTGCCGTGCGGCCTTGAGTCTGCCCGCTGCAAGGCATTGGCGTTGCCTTTCAGAATCTCTAGAACGAAGCGTTGCGCGATGTCTGGCATCTTGCGCATTTCGGCGGATTCATCAGGCAGTAACCAACTGTCGAGCGCACGGCGCGAAACACCCAGACGTTGGGCGAGCGCGTCACGGGTGAAGTTGAGGCGACGCATGGCGTCTCGGAGGAAGACTTGTTGGGACATGTGGAAGACCGGTTCGTATCTACACGCGGCGTATACTCAGCCTCTTTACATGGCAATTCAAGCGTATACACAGGTTTAGCGGGCAGCTCTGCGTCCCATTGGTACTGGCGACGCAGATAGACAGGCAATCAGCCCAAGACTTCAAACAGGAGAGATCGGCAACTCACGCTTGTGGGCGGTCTTGAGGTAAGCGGCTTCGATGATCGCCGCCGCCGATGCCGAGACGTCCTTGCCCAACAAGTAGTTGTCGATGTCGTCATAGGTACAGCCATACGCCACTTCGTCCAGCTTGCCCGGCGCCAGGTCTTCGAGGTCGGCCGTCGGAGGTTTGCTGACGAGGTGCGAAGGAGCGCCCAATGCGCCTGCGAGCAAACGGACTTGCCCCTTGGTGAGGCCGCTCAGCGGCGCGAGGTCGCAGGCGCCATCGCCAAACTTGGTGAAGAAGCCCATCACAGCTTCCGCAGCGTGATCAGTGCCGACCACCAGCCCACCGACGAAATTGGCGATCGCGTATTGCGCCAGCATGCGAGTACGCGCCTTGACATTGCCCTTGGCGAAATCGGTCTGCTCGGGGCTTGGCGCCAGACCATCGATGGAGATTTCGCTCATCACACTGTCCACAGCCCCGCCGATGTTCACACTGGTGATGAGGTCTGGCTGGATGAAACTCATTGCTGCCTGGGCATCATGCTCGTCGGCCTGGGTTTTATAGGGCAGCCGCACGGCGACGAACCTGACGTCATGTCCAGCCGCTTTCAACTCGTTGACCGCCAACTGGCACAAGCGCCCGGCGGTCGAGGAATCGACGCCGCCGCTGATGCCCAAGACCAGCGCTTTCATGCCGGACTTGAGCAGCACGCCCTTGATGAATTCGACGCGCCGGACGATTTCGGCGCTCACGCTGTCAGCGTCGGTGATGCCACGGTCAATGCCCAGGGCTGACTGGATCTCGGCTTGCAGACGGGTTTGCGTATTCATGATGTCCTCACTCCTTAACCTGAAAAACCTGCTTGAGGTACGACAAAAATTCGGGGGATTCGCATTGGCTCTTGCCGGGGGCGTCGGAAATCTTCGCCACGGGCTGGCCCTGGCAATTGACCATCTTCATCACGATGCTCAAAGGCTTCACGCCCTCGACGCCGTTGGTGAGATCCGTGCCGATACCGAACGACACGTTAATGCGACCTCGGAAGTGACGCAGGATTCGCAACGCTTTGTCGCCCAGATTCAGGCCGTCACTGAAGATCAGTGTCTTGGTCTGCGGATCGATGCGCAGCGACTCGTAGTGCGCGATCATGCGATCACCCCACACCAGCGGATCACCCGAGTCGTGACGGCAGCCGTCGAACAGCTTGGCGTAGTACGAGTCGAAATCGCGCAGGAAAGCGTCCTGATTGATGCAGTCGGCCAAGGTCAACCCCGGGTCGCCGCGGTACTCCTTGATCCAGCCATCCAGTGCCGCTTTCTGGCTATCGACCAGCCGTGGCCCCAGTTGCTGGTGCGCCTGAAACCATTCGTGAGCCTGCGTGCCCACGGCGCGGATATTGAATTCGCGGGCCAACTGAATGTTGCTGGTGCCAACGAACTCACCGGGAAAATCACGCATCATGGTGCGGACGACTTCTTCTTGAGCCAGGTAGGAAATTCGCCGACGCGTGCCGAAATCGGCGACTTTGAACGACGCCAGCTCTTCGGTCGTGGCGTTGGCCTTCAGCCAGTCGAACTTCTTGTAAAGGCTTTCACGCACCTGCTCCAGGGACAGATCCGGGTAGACGTGACGGTTACGAATCTCGCTGACGATGGCCAGAATCTTGACCTCGAACGGCGAGACGCCCACCCACGGACCGCGAGCCCGAATCTCAAGCTGGCCGTTATTCTCGCCGACCTTGACGAAGCGCGGCTTGAGGCGGAAGTCTTCCAGATAGTCGATGTAGTCCGTGCTGATGTAAGGAATGCCGCGCAGATGACGCAGCATGTCTTGACTGCTTTCCAGCTCCTGAAGCTGATCGACCGCTTCGCGGATTTCGCTGATGTACGGCGTCAGATCGTCCTGGGAGCGAACCCGCAACGCCCATTCGGTATCGGCGCTGGGATAGGCGTGGTAGATCGCTTGCCCCATCGACAGTTTGTACATGTCGTCGTCGGTCGGCGAGCGCACGATCGGTTTGCTGAAGTCGTAAACACTTTCCATGTCTTTCTCCCAGGCCTCAGGCCAGTTCGGTCAATTCTTGCGGACTATTGGCAATCAGAATGCCGGCCTTCTCCATCTCGGCCAGTGCCGCCAGTGAACCCTCTTCGCTGATACCCCGGCAGGCAGGCACATACAGCACCACGACGAATCCGGCGCTGACCAACTGCAGGGCAGTGGTCTTGACGCAGAAATCAAGCGCCAGGCCGCCGACGATCACGCGCTCGATACCGTTGGCTCTCAGGTATTCGATAACACCGGTAGACAGCTTTTCATCCAGATCATGCCAAACCGCGCCGTAAGGATGCAGATCCGGCTCAACGCCCTTCCAGACGAAGTAGTCGTATTCCAGCGGCTGGGGCAGCTCATCCAGCAGCTTGAACCCTTCGGTGCCAGGGATGCAGTGGCTTACCCACGTCAGGTCGGCATGCTTGAGCCCGGTCGGCTGGAGCATCCGGTCGTGGGTTTCAACGACCCAGGGAGCGTTGACGGCGTGAGCGTCCTTGCTGCCCAGACGCAGGCGGGCAAGGGTTGCCATGAAGTTGAGCGCGGCCCCGATCTGATCGCCCCCGCTGACAGGAAGCTCGTCAGGGCACAGCGGTGTGAAACTCTTTTGGGCATCGACATCGAATGAAGCGGTCTTGATCGTGTTGGCATTCATGATGTGTTCCTCGTTTGCATGACCATAAAGTACACCTGATGTACTTTATGGTCAACGCCAATTTCAATCTATTTTCACGTGAGCCCTATTGATCCTTTTAATTGCTATAAGAAGGCCTGAAAGATGAGATGCCATGCAAAAATGCCGATTGATCATTAAGTACATCTAGTGTACTTTTTAATCCAAAGGAGAACGCCATGTACGAGATCGCTGTCTACGGTGGAGCATTCAATCCACCCCACGCGGGCCATGCCAATGTCATGATTCACGCCTCCCGACAGGCAAGGCTCACGCTGGTGGTGCCGTCTTACCAGCACCCCTACGGTAAGGTCATGGTGAATTACGAGCTTCGTCTCCAGTGGCTGCGCCTGATTGCAGACAACGTCCGCAATCAGTGCGGCGGTGAGCTGTTGGTCAGCGATATCGAACTCGAACTTTTCAGCCAGAGCCCGGGACCTGTCTACAGTTTTAACCTGCTGACATGCCTTGCGAATACTACAGGCTGCATGCCGAAGAGCATTGCACTGGTGGTCGGTCAGGACGTGGCTGACGCCCTGCCCGGTTTTTACCTGGGTCCCGAGCTGCTTGAAACCTTCTCGGTGATCATCGCCCCTGAACAGGTTGGCGTACGCAGCACCGACGTGCGCAAGCAACTGCTGGAAGGCGTCCCGCTCCCGACTCATTGGATTGCGCCGGGTCTTGATCCGGTAAACTACGACATTTACGCCTCAGGTGCCGTTTGACATGAGCCAGACCGAACACGACACCCCACCGAAGATGGACTATCTGCACACCATCGACCTCGTGGTCCTGCGCTACTGCCGCAAGACTCAAGCGCTTCAGGTCCTGCTGCACAAACGCCCTGGTGAGCCGTTTGCAGAAAGTTGGGCGCTGCCGGGCCTGGTGCTCAACGGCACTGTGCGCGACGTGTCGATGGATGCCGGTGTCAAACGCCTGATCGAGTCGGAAAAGATCGGCGTCAGGCTCGGCTACATCGAACAGGTCGGCACAGTGGGCAACGCGTTCCGTGACCCCAGGTGCTGGTCATCCTCAACGTTTTACATCGCCATTCTCGATCAGGACGCAGTGCTGAACGAACGACAGACATTCGTGCCGCTTCACGCCCTGCTCAGCCGCGAAAGCCTGCTGCCTTTCGACCACAACGAGCTGATCGATCAAGCGGCCGAACGCTTGCACTCCAAATCACTCTACTCAAGCCTGCCCTTGCTGTTTCTGGGCGACGAATTCAGCGCACCGGAAGCGACAGCCATTTATTCCGTGGTGTTGAATCGGCCCGTTCTGAAATCCAGCATGCGCCAGCGGCTGATCAAGCTGACGGAAGAAGGCTACATAAAGGAAACCGGGCGCAAGAAGTCCGGCGGAGGCATCAAGGCGCAGGCCACGGTCGAAAACCTCAAGCCTGGCAAGATTTTCTACTTCGACCGTTCGTTTGCCTGAACAAACCGGTTGGCCCGCTCTCATGGTGATACACACGTTCTTATGGAGCAATACGATGCTTGAATGTGGGAGCGGACTTGTCCGCGAATACTGCGTTTCAAACGCTGCATCTTTGTCGGCTGTACCAGCTTTGGCGAACAAGTCCGCTCCCACGGCCGCAATCGTGCCCACTCTAAATGCTCATCGCGACTTCCGTATAACGATGAATGGCCAGCCAAGGAAATGCACATGAACGCGTCCACGAAAGCACCTGTTGTCACAACTCTTTTGAGCACCCGTTTCTTTGATGTCATAGACGTCAATGACGGAACGCGGCCGACCGGGCAAGGCTATAAGATCATCAAGGAACCCAAGCCCATTAACGGCGTCGTGGTGGTGCCCGTTCTGCCGGATGGGCGCGTGGTGCTGGCCTCGCTGATGCGCCGCGCTATCGGTCAGATGTCGATCGAGTTCCCACGAGGCAAAATCGACGACGATGAAACCCCTGTTGAAGCCGCCGTGCGCGAGCTGCTTGAAGAAACCGGCATGGCAGCCTTGAATACCACTGAGATCGGCACGCTGCACAGCAACACCTCGTTATTGGCGAGCGCTGTATCGGTGTGTATCGCCGACGTGTCGGGCGCCGTCGGCGCTGACACCGATGGCGAGGTCGATAACATCATGATCAAGAGCATCGAGGAGGTTCAGCACATGATCCTAAGGGGTGAAATCACGGACGGTCATACGCTGTCCGCCTTGACCCTGCTGAGTTGTCAGGCTGCAACCCGATGAGCGTATACATCGCACAGCCTCTTTCGGACCCCGCCTGAATGAAAGCACCTCATCGTTTGTGCCTGGTCCTCGGCGACCAACTGTCGTTCGAACTGGCTTCGCTACAGGATCTGAGCGCCGAGCGCGGCACCGTGCTGCTGGTCGAGGTGATGGAGGAAGCCAGCCATGTGCCCCATCACCCACAAAAGATCATCCTGATCTTCAGTGCCATGCGTCATTTCGCGCAAGCGCTGCGCGAGCGTGGTTTTCAGGTGCAATACGTCGCCCTCGATGACCCGGACAACACCGGGTCGGTGCCCGGTGAACTGCAACGCTGGCACTCATTGCTGGAGCCGGATCAGCTGCACATCACCGAGTGCGGCGACTGGCGGCTTGAGCAGTCAATCAAAGACACAGGGCTGCCAATCCACTGGCAGGCCGATGGCCGTTTCCTGTGCTCGCGCACCGAATTCTCGGCCTGGGCGCAGGGCAAGAAGCAGCTGCGTATGGAATTTTTCTACCGCGAAATGCGCCGCAAGAGCGGGCTTCTGCTCAATGGCGACGGCACGCCAGTGGGCGGTGCCTGGAACTTCGACGCCGAAAACCGCAAGGCGCTGCCCAAAGGCGTCACGGCACCCTACCCCGCACGCTTTGCGCCAGACACTATCACCCGAGATGTCATGACGCTGGTAAAGGCGCGTTTCTCCAGCCACTACGGCGCGGTGGACACGTTCGACTACCCGGTGACTCATGGCGATGCCCAGGCACTTTGGGCCTACTTTCTGGATTTCGGCCTGGCCGCATTCGGTGACTATCAAGACGCGATGGCCAGCAACGAGCCGTTTCTATTCCACGCCCGTATCAGCGCAGCGCTGAACATCGGCCTGCTGGACGTGCGTCAGGTGTGCAGCGATGTGGAGGCCGCTTACTGGTCAGGCCGGATTGCCCTGAACGCCGCCGAGGGTTTCATTCGGCAATTGATCGGCTGGCGCGAATACGTACGCGGCGTCTATTGGCTGAAGATGCCGGAATACGCCACCGGCAACCGGTTCGGCAACACCCGGGCGCTTCCAGAGTTCTACTGGACCGGCGACACGAAGATGAACTGCATGCGCCAGGCCATCGGCCAAAGCCTGGAATACGCCTATGCACACCACATCCAACGGCTGATGGTAACCGGCAACTTCGCCCTGCTCGCTGGCATTACGCCGACTGACATCTGCGACTGGTATCTGGCGATCTACATGGACGCGTTCGACTGGGTCGAACTGCCCAACACCCTGGGCATGGTCATGCACGCCGACGGCGGTTACCTAGGCTCCAAACCCTACTGCGCCAGCGGCCAGTACATCAAGCGCATGTCCAATTACTGCCGCGACTGCCACTACAAGGTGAGCGAAAGCACCTCGGAAAACGCCTGTCCGTTCAACGCGCTGTACTGGCATTTTCTGATGCGCCACGGCGATATTTTGCGCAGCAATCAACGTCTGGGCATGGTGTACAAGAACCTGGATCGCATGCAGGACGCCAAACTGGATGCCCTCTGGGATCGCGGCCAGACACTGCTCGCCAGGCTGGACGCCGGAGAGTCGCTGTGAAAAAAAGCGAGCTCCCCGTCAAGACCTGCGTGGTGTGTGGTCTGCCGTTCGCATGGCGCAAAAAGTGGGCGCGCTGTTGGGATGAGGTGCGCTACTGCTCGGAGCGCTGTCGGAGGCAAAAAGCAAAACCTGCATCGACAGACTGACAAAGATCAAATTGAACCGTCTGGTACAAAGTGGTTCAGAACCTCCATGACTGTTCATTCATTCGCAGGAGAAACCTCATGACCCAGACCGCTCTGGTCGTTGGCGCAAGTGGCATTGTCGGCAGCGCGATCACGCAATTGCTGCTGGAAAACAATTGGCAGGTGGCAGCTCTCTCCCGCAGCCCATCCTCGGTGCCCGGCGTAATTCCGGTGGCTGCCGACCTTAAGGATCCGGCGTCGCTGAACGCTGCACTTGCAGACCTCAAGCCGACTCATGTCTTCATCACCACCTGGTCGCGTCAGGCCACTGAAGCCGAAAACATCCGCGTCAATGCCGCGATGGTGCGCAACGTGCTCGACGCCGTCCGCCCGGCCAAAAGCGTGCAGCATGTGGCGCTGGTGACCGGCCTCAAACACTACCTCGGCCCGTTCGAAGCGTACGGCAAAGGTACGCTGCCCCAGACACCGTTCAGGGAAACCCAGCCGCGCCTGGACATCGAGAACTTCTATTACGCGCAGGAAGATGAAGTCTACGCCGCCGCCGAAAAAGACGGCTTCACCTGGAGCGTGCACCGTCCGCATACGGTGACAGGTGTAGCCGTTGGCAACGCGATGAACATGGCCACCACACTGGCCGTCTACGCTACGATCTGCAAGGCCACTGGCCGTCCGTTCGTGTTCCCGGGCTCGCGCGTCCAGTGGGACAGCCTCACCGACATGACCGACGCCCGCCAGCTCGCCCGACAACAATTGTGGGCGGCGACAACACCTGAAGCAGCCAATCAAGCCTTCAACATCACCAACGGTGACGTGTTCCGCTGGAGCTGGATGTGGGGCCAGATCGGCGATTACTTCGGCCTGCAGGCAGCTGACTTCCCCGCGCAACCTGCGCCGCTGGAAGAGCAGATGGCAGACGATCAGAAGGCCTGGACCGACATCGTCAGCCAACACCAGCTTAAGGAAGGCGATATCAATCGTCTGATCTCACCGTGGCACACCGATGCCGACCTGGGTCGTCCGATTGAAGTCGTCACGGACATGTCGAAAAGCCGCAAACTGGGCTTCACGGCGTTCAAGGCGAGTGATGATGCGTTTTTCGAAGTGTTTGAAAAACTGCGTCGCGAGCGTTTGATTCCTTGAATCATCGCCCCTGATTGATGCCGGCCGGGCTGACCCGGCCGGTGCCACGCCATGACAGGACACCCCATGAGAATAGTTGTAGCCGCTGCCGTTGCGGCCCTGAGCCTGAGTACTTTCGCGGCTGAAACCAAGCCGGATTTGTCAGCCTGCAACCTTGTCGAGCAGCGTGCGCTTGAAGGTCGGATCGGTAGCACGGTCACCGACAGGAGCCAGGCGCATATTTCGACAAGAGCCAGCGTTTTACAGGCGGACATCGGCAGCCTGTACAGAGCCGGTCACCTGCCGCAGAAGCAGGCTGGTCAGATGTACAACCGCATCGAGAAAATCCGCTCCGACAGCGCAGACTTAGTCAAAGCCCAAGGCTTCCTCAGTGCTGGAGAACGCGCCAGCTATGATCGCGAGCTGGACGCGATAGCGGACAATCTCTGCAAGCGTTGAGCGCCGCCTAACCTTTCGCTTCCTGCTTGCGCTTGCGAAACTCGGCCACCTTATGCCGATTGCCGCACAGCGCCATGCTGCACCAGCGCCGCTTATGCGACTTGGTACGGTCGTAGAACACGAGCGAGCAGTCGTGGCTCTCACATTTGCGCAGCAACGATGAGTCGCCTTCAGCCAATAATTGCGCAGCCCCGAAGGCGATCTCGGCCACAGTCCGATCGGTAGCATTCGGCTGACAGAAACGGTCCAGCTCCGGGGCCTTCGACGGTTCCCACACCAATTGCGGTACAGCCTTGAGCAGAAAGGCATTGAGCCGTGACGGGTCCGCAACACGACCCTCCAGACGCGCCTGAACGAGCTGCTCGATGCTCTCGCGCAGTGCTTGCAGTTCATTGAGCAAACGCTCGTCACACGCATCACTCCCTAGCCCCACCTGTTCAAGCCAGCGAATCGCCGACGCGTGGCTGGTCAGCAGATCGCATCGCTGGCCGTCAATCATCATTCGGGTGTTGAGCAGGTCCAGTGCGGGGTGGTCGGCCAGTATCAACGGAGCTGGGAGGTGGGCGGTCGAGCCAGAGGGGGTCATCAGAGTACTCCTGAAATGCTGGCGGGCATTGTAACCTATATACATAGCTTGAGCAGTTACAAAAGCATCATGGGCTATCTCACTGGCCCGATCCAATACGTCTGAAGACGACGATAACTCACAGGGACACCACGATTTTGTGGGAGGCGCACCATGTCTTAGGCATAGCGCTGTCGCGCAGCAAACTTCGTGGGAGCGGACTTGTCCGCGAATGCAGTATCTCGGCCGCTGTTTATGCGTCGGGTGTACTGGCCTTTTCGCGGACAAGTCCGCTCCCACAGGCTGAGCCCGCTTCTGCCCGGCGGGTGTAGGAGCTCACGGAGGTTACGACGGCAGCGATGGGCTGCGCAGCGGCCCCTTGGGTTGTGCCTGATGCACCGCGTTTGCAGGGTTTGCTGCCGGTGCCCGGCAGATCGCGGGCAAGCGTGCTCCTAAAGGCTGAGCCTGCTGCCGCGAGGCAGTCTTCCATTTCATACGCCATTGATCCCTCAACACATTTCGACATGAAAACTCACTGAACTATCGCTTTGGCAGCACGATCCTTTCCTATGCGCAGTCAACGCGACCCCGGCGGCCGGTAAATTCGTGCCGTGCGCTGACCGGGAGTCGCTGAACGATAAGGAGCCGCTATGACCGTTACCGCCCACCCCGCTTACCGAAGGACACCAGGCCCGCTTCACGCGATCCTGCTGGCCGGGAGCGTGCCGCTGTTTCTAGGCGCATTGCTCAGTGACATCGCCTATTACCAGACCTTTCAAATCCAGTGGGCCAATTTCGCCGCCTGGCTAATCGCCGGAGCGCTGGTGTTCTGCGGTTTTGCGCTGTTGTTCGCGCTGGTGAATCTGGTCCGCGCAACACACAAGGCAGGACGCCCAGTGGTGTACTTCCTGTTGTTGCTGATCACTTGGGTGCTAGGACTGGTCAACGCGTTCGAGCATGCCAAGGACGCATGGGCCGTCATGCCTTCGGGCCTGGTGCTTTCAGTCATCGTGACCGTGCTGGCTGTCTTAGCCGCGTGGATCGGGCTGACCAACCTGCGTTCGGGAGATGAGCAATGAAACCTCAAATCGCACTGACAGCCTTGAGCATGGCCCTGTTGTTGAGCGCCTGCGGCGGTGAAGCGGACACCACCCAGGCTCGCGGCCCGGACCCTAAACTGCCGGAACCGCAACGCGGCCTGCTGCCGAGCATGAAGATCGCCGAACCTGTGGCGTGGGGCGACCAGAAGCCGACCGTACCCGAAGGCTTCAACATCACCGCGATTGCGACCGACTTACGCATCCCGCGTCAAACGCTGGTGCTGCCCAACGGTGACATCATCGTCGCCGAAGGCCGTGGTGGCAGTGCCGCCAAGCTCAAGCCCAAGGATGTGATCGCCAGTGTGATCAAGGCCGAGGGCAACACCAAGGTCAAAGGCGGCAACCGCCTGACACTGTTACGTGATGCTGACCGTGACGGCACCTACGAAACCAAGACCGTGTTTGCCGAAAACCTTAACGCGCCTTACGGTCTCGCGTTTGCCGACGGCAAGCTGTATGTCGCCAACCAGGACGCGCTGGTGCGTTTCGATTATCAGGAAGGCCAGACCCAGGCCAGCGGCGCGCCGACCAAAGTCACTGACCTGCCCTCTGCCATCAACCACCACTGGACCAAGGCGTTGACCGTCAGCCCTGACGGTCGCTATCTGTATGTCGGGATCGGCTCCAACAGCAACGTGACCGAACGTGGCATGGAGGTGGAGATCGATCGAGCGATGGTGTGGCAGATCGATGCGGCGACGGGTGCTCACAAGCCTTACGCCACCGGCATTCGCAACCCGACAGCGCTGACCATTCAGCCTGAAACCGGACAACTGTGGGCTGTGGTCAACGAGCGTGACGAACTGGGCCCGGATCTGGTGCCCGATTATCTGAGTTCGGTCAAAGAAGGCGGCTTCTATGGCTGGCCTTACAGCTACTGGGGCCAGAACGTCGACACCCGCGCCCAGCCGCAGAACCCGGAAAAAGTCGCCGCCGCGATCAAACCGGACTACAGCCTCGGCTCGCACGTCGCCGCACTGGGCGTGGACTTCTCCATCCCGGAAATGGGCGACAAGTTTGCCAATGGCGTTTTCGTCGGCGAACACGGCAGCTGGAACCGCGACAACCCGGTCGGCTATAAAGTGATCTTCGTACCCTTCAGCAACGGTAAACCTTCAGGCGAACCGCTGGACTTCGCAACGGGTTTCCGTGGCGACGATGGCAAGACCCGTGGCCGTCCGGTCGGGGTGACGGTCGACCCGAAAGGTGCGCTGATCATTGCGGATGACCTGGCCAACACCGTGTGGCGAGTGACGCGTAGCCAGTAAACCTCAACGCTTCGGGCCGCTTGAGATCAAGCGGCCCGAAGACTGTCGCCGTTCACGCAAATCTCCCGGTCTCTTACCAAACAACCTGTAACCCACTAACGAAACACGATGGTGTGGGAGGCCTCACCACTCCTTCGGCGTAGCGCTGTCGCGCAGCAAACACCGGGCATGGTGGGAGCGGACTCGACAGACGAGTCCGTCAGCTGCATGCGCAGGCCTTGCGTGCCACTCGTCGATGAGAAAGCAATCCGACTAAACCTGCAGCGCCCGCCTCTTTTCTACACGTTCATCCCGTGGATAAACCAAAGGAGATGAACCATGAAAGCTATCGTATTTCACGGCGTTGGGGACATTCGTCTGGACGAGGTGCCCGACCCCACCCTTCAGGCTTCAACCGATGCCATCGTGCGCATCACAGCCTCGGCCATCTGCGGCACTGACCTGCACTTCATTCGTGGCAGTGCACCGGATATGCAGCCCGGCACCATCTTGGGCCACGAAGCAGTCGGCGTGGTCGAGGCCTTGGGTGACGACGTGCGTAACCTGAGCATCGGTGACCGCGTGTTGATCCCCTCCACCATCGCGTGCGGCAACTGCTCTTACTGCCGGGCAGGTTATTTTTCCCAGTGCGACGTGGCTAACCCCAACGGCAAATCGGCAGGTACCTCGTTCTTCGGCGGCCCGAAGAGCACCGGCCCATTCAATGGGCTGCAAGCCGAAAAAGCCCGTATTCCGTTTGCTCACATCGGCCTGATCAAGCTGCCCGATGCCATTACCGATGACCAGGCAATCGCCATGTCGGATATTTTCCCGACAGCCTGGTTCGGTGCTGAAATGGCCGAGATCAAAGAAGGCGACACGGTTGCGGTTTTCGGCTGCGGACCGGTAGGCCTGTTTGCCATCGTCAGCGCAAAGCTCATGGGCGCAGGCCGCGTGTTCGCCATCGACGGGCTTGAAGACCGGCTGGAGCGCGCCAGAGAGCTGGGTGCCGAGCGCATCAACTTTGAGCAGGAAGATCCTGTGGAAACGCTTCATCGCCTGACCAATGACATTGGCGTGGACTGCGCCATCGACGCTGTCGGCATCGATGCCAACCACAGCCATCGGCACGACAGGCATGACCATGACGCCGAACAGTGGCAGCCGGGTGACGAGCCCTCTCAGGCGTTGCAATGGGCGGTGCAAGGGCTGGCCAAGGCTGGAACGCTTTCGATCATCGGCGTCTATCCGGCCGGTTTCGACAGCTTTCCCATTGGCATCGCGATGAACAAGAACATCCGCATGAACATGGGCAACTGCCATCACCGCAAATACATCCCGAAGCTGATCGACATGACCCTTGCCGGACGCGTCGATCCAGCCAGAGTCCTGACCCAGCATGAGCCGCTGACCGACGCGGTCAGCGCCTTCAAGAAGTTCGATCAACATCGGGCTGGCTGGATCAAGGTCAAGCTTGAACCGGGTCAACAGCAGCAGGAGGTGTCGGCATGAAAGCAATACGAATCGCAGCGTTTGGCGGACCTGAAGTGATGTCACTGCAGGACGTGGACAGACCTCAGGCACTGCAGGGTGAGGTGCTGGTGAAAGTCATGATGGCAGGCACCAACCCGGTCGATTACAAGATACGCGAGGGTCAGTATCCGGAAGTCAAACAAGACCGTCTGCCGTTGACACTGGGTCGTGAAGTGGCAGGCGTGGTGGTGCAACTCGGGGAAGGCGTCTTGCAGCTCAACGAGGGTGACCGCGTATTCGGCATGATCGGAGCAGACGGTGGTTACGCCGAATACGCCCGGGTGCCAGCCGAACACCTGGCCCGCATTCCAGACTCGCTGGTCTGGCAAACCGCAGCCGGCTTGCCGCTGGCCGGGCATACGGCATGGCAGGCACTGGTCGAACACGGCCACCTTGAACAAGGGCACAAAGTGCTGATACACGGCGGGAGCGGCGGTGTCGGGCATTTGGCGGTTCAATTCGCCAAGGTCAAAGGTGCGGAGGTCTACGCGACGGCGTCGGCGGAAAGCCTGCCCTTCCTGAAATCACTGGGCGTCGATCGCGCGATCGACTACAAAGCCGAGCGCTTCGAAGACATTTGCAAGAATTTCGATCTGGTGATCGATCTGATCGGCGGCGAAACCCAGTCGCGTTCCTGGCAAGTGCTGGGCGAAGGCGGACGACTGGTTTCCACCCTGGAGATGCCCGACGCCCATCATCCACAGGCAGAGGGCAAGACCGGAACCCGTTTCATCGCCGACCCTCGCGGCCATGAACTGACGGAGATGGCCGGGTACGTCGACGCAGGCGAAGTTTCGGTCGTGATCGCAGAAACCTTCCCGCTGGAACAAGCCAAGGCCGCGCTGGATTATCTTGCCGATGGCCATGTACATGGCAAAGTGGTGCTGCGGGTTCACGAAGACACCTGAGGGTCAGCGGCAGCGACGGGCGCTCACCGGCCCGGTTGCTGCCACTCACTACAGACAGGCCAAAGGACAATGCCGCCAGGCGGATTTGATAAACAGATATTCCAAAACGCAAAAAACCCGCCGAAGCGGGTCGTTTTGCAAACATGACCATCCCGACATCCTGTCAGTAGCCTCCTGGCAATGGTCGATCCTCCCTGATCGCTGCATCAATCCTTCGCTGCAGCTGTTGAATTGGATCCTACCGATGCTCGGGGTCAATGCAAAGAGCCAATAACGTCTGCACGTGTAAGCGTTTCGCCATAGCGCAGGTTTACCTGACGATTAATCACAGTTCAAACCAATTGCTTATGCATAGGAACACAGGCCAGCTTGAGCCCTGAGGGCGACTCATAGACAGCCTGAGCACTTCCGGTGAAGCCACATCGTTGATAAAAACCTTCTGCATTCAGAGTGGCCTCAAGACGAACCTCTGTCAGCCCCGCTTCACGCGCCAGTTCCTCGAGATAAACGAGCATCTTTTTACCAACGCCCTGCCCCATGAACGCTGGCAGTACGAAAAGCGCCTCCAGCTCACCGGTTTGAAAATTTATCAGACCCGTCGCGACCGGGACTCCATCAATAATAGCTACGTGATAGTCATTCTCGACCCACGTTCTGTATTTGTCCGTAAGCGGTACATCTGTCCAGTCGGTTATCTGGGCCGCCGAGTAAACAGCGTTGCATTGGTGCCGTATTGCCTGATGCCGAATATCAAACGCGGCCTGTGCATCGCAGCGTAGTGCGTGACGAATCTTCAAGCGTTTGTTCTCCTGTCCAAAGCAAGCATCGCCTCACTCTAACGCACTGTACAAATAAGTAGCTCCTATCAAACAACCTGCAAACTACTGAAGAACGTGATTCGTAAACGGCCCCACTGCGTGCTCAACGTAGCGCTGTCGCTCAGCAACACCGACATGGGAGGCGGCTCGTCGACAATGCGTTTCTCCAAGCGCTTTATCAGCAACTGAACTGAAGCTATTGCCAGCAAGCCGCTTCTTATCAAGCAACGCGTACTCACCTGAATAAAAGGTTTTTGTGGAAGCGGAGTTGTCCGCGAAAGGCCGGTACATCCGAAGAAGACGCAGTGGCTCAAACGCTGCATTCGCGGACAAGTCCGCTCCCACGATGCCCGCTTTTGCCTCTTTCCATTTATACATGCATCTGACGCTGCCCCCGAAACTGCCAACATTGAGCCCCTCACAACCCCGGTGCTACCATGCGCGACCGCCATGCAGGCAAGGGAATATCCGGGTCATGAGCAGTATTCGCGAGCGCAATAAAGAACGCATCCTGCGCGCCGCCAGCGAGGAGTTTGCCGATAAGGGCTTCGCTGCCAGCAAGACCAGCGATATCGCCGCCAAGGCCGGTGTCCCCAAGCCCAACGTTTACTACTACTTCAAGTCCAAGGAAAATCTTTACCGCGAGGTGCTGGAAAGCATCATCGAACCGATTTTGCGTGCCTCCACGCCTTTCAATCCTGAAGGAGCGCCCGCCGAGGTGCTCAGCCGCTACATTCGCGCCAAGGTTCAGATTTCGCGTGACCTGCCGTTTGCATCGAAGGTATTTGCCAGCGAGATCATGCATGGCGCGCCGCACCTGACGCAGCAGCAGATCGAGCAGCTCAATGGTCAGGCCCGGCATAACATCGAATGCATCCAGGCGTGGATCGACAGCGGACAGATCGCCCCGCTCGATCCGCATCACCTGATGTTCACGATCTGGGCAGCGACCCAGACCTATGCTGATTTCGACTGGCAGATTGCGACCGTCACCGGTAAGGCCACGCTGGAAGACAGCGATTACGAAGCCGCCACCCAGACCATCCTGCGTCTGGTACTCAAGGGCTGCGAGCCGGACTGACCGCCTGCGAAAACACCTTTCCCAAGACGCAAAAAACCCGCCGAAGCGGGTCGTTCCTGCACATGACCATCCCGACATCCTGTCAGTAGCCTCCTGGCTATGGCCGATCCTCCGTGATCGCTGCATCGTTCCTTCGCTGCAGTTGTTGAATTGGATCCTACATTCACTTCAGGCCTGCCGATAGGGCGAAAGACGCCTAACGATGTAAGCCTTTCGCTACTTTTCAAAATAGTTCCGCAGGCGCGCAAATAAATGTGATGCTGATCTCATGTTTGGTCATGATGCGCCGAGAAGCTGAGGAGGCCCTTAGATCCGGCGGTTTACCGGTCTGGCCTGCCAGTTTCAAAGAAGAAAAAGAAAAATAACGTATGGGGTAGGGATCATGAATATGCGCAGTTTGTCCATCAGCCGCCGGTTGTGGCTGATTCTTATCGTTTCTGTGCTGATGCTCTTTGTCCTGGCAGCTACGCTGCTCAAGCAGATTCACGACGACCTCTATCAAGCCAAAGCTGAGAAGACCATGCACGTGGTCCAGACCGCCAGCGGCATTCTGACCTTTTATCAAGGCCTCGAAGCGGCGGGCACAATGCCACGCGAAGCCGCGCAGCAACAGGCGTTGAAAGAGATCAAAGGCTTGCGCTACAGCCAGAATGACTATTTCTGGATCAACGACCTGCAGCCCGTGATGATCATGCACCCCACCAACCCCAAGCTCGAAGGCCAGAACCTGTCGGGGATCAAGGATCCGGACGGGTTTGCAGTGTTCAATGAAATGGTAACGGTAGTTAAAAACAAGGGAGCGGGTCTGGTCAACTATCGTTGGCCCAAGCCCGGTGCAACGGACCCGGTGAGAAAGACGTCTTATGTTCAGCTGTTCCAGCCTTGGGGCTGGATTCTGGGTTCCGGCGTGTACGTGGACGATGTGGCCGCAGAGTTCAAGTCACAGATCTGGAACGCCGGCGTTTCCATTGCTGGCATCGTGCTGGTGATGATCCTGATGCTGACCCTGATCGTGCGCAGCATCGTTCGCCCTCTTCGAGCAGCCGTTAGCGCGATGAGCAATATCGCCAGCGGCGAGAGCGACCTGACCCGCACCCTGGAGACCCACGGCAGTGACGAGATCACCGAACTGGGCACTCACTTCAATGCCTTCATCGCCAAGCTGCGCAACGTCGTCGGCCAACTGCAGCACTCAGCGTTAGCCTTGGGTCAGGCCTCCAACGACCTGGGCAGCAATGCCGAGCAGGCCCAAAACCGCAGCCAACAGCAGTCGCAACAAATGGACCTGGTCGCCACCGCTGTCAACGAGGTGACCTATGGCGTGCAGGACGTGGCCAAGAATGCCGAACACGCCGCCAGCGAAATGCGTAATGCCGAGTCCCAGGCGCAGCAGGGTCAGGTCAATATCGACAACAGCCTGCGCCAGATCGAACACCTCTCTGGCACGATCGGTCAGGCGGTGGAAGTGATGCAGACCCTGTCCAGCGAAAGCACTCAGATCGGCAGCGTGCTGGAGGTGATCAGCTCGATTGCCGAACAGACCAACCTGCTGGCGCTCAACGCCGCCATCGAAGCGGCACGTGCCGGCGAACAGGGCCGAGGCTTTGCGGTGGTGGCTGACGAAGTGCGCTTGTTGGCCCAGCGGACCCAGAAGTCCACGGCCGAAATCCAGGCCATGATCGAGCGCCTGCAGCGCCACTCCGATGCAGCCGTCAAGGTTATCGGTGACAGCAGTCGCTCGTCGCAACTGACCATCGAACAGGCCAATCAGGCCGGGCAGAGCCTGACGTCAATCAGCCAGGCCCTGCGCAACCTGAACGGCCTCAACGCCTCCATTGCCAGCGCAACCCTGCAGCAATCGCATGTGGTCGACGATATCAACCATAACGTCACTCAAGCCGCGCAACTGTCCCAGAGCACGGCGTTGGCGGCCGAGCAGTCCACCACGGCCAGCCAGCACTTGCGCATGTTGAGCGAACAGTTGAACGGCCTGCTGAAGCAATTCCGCGTCTAATTCAGCGCTTGAAAGGTCTGCATGGGAACCTCCTGCAGACCTCGTTGCCTGAGACCTGTTCACTTAACCGCAGGGGGTCACATGCGCACACTGGAATTGGCAGGCAACACCGTACCAGTGCTGGGTCAAGGCACCTGGCACATGGGTGAGAAGGGGCATCTGCGTTCGGCAGAAATCGCCGGTCTGTGTCGTGGGATCGAACAGGGCCTGACCCTGATCGACACGGCAGAGATGTATGCAGACGGCGGTGCCGAAGAAATCGTCGGGCAAGCCATTGCCGGGCAGCGCGACAAGGTGTTCATCGTCAGCAAGGTTTACCCGCACAACGCGAGCCGCACCGGCATTCCCAAGGCCTGCGAGGCCAGCTTGCGGCGGATGAACACCGACTACATCGATCTTTACCTGCTGCACTGGCCGGGCCAGTATCCGCTGACCGAGACCGTCGAAGCCTTCGAGCGGCTCCAGGAAGAAGGCAAGATCGGCGCATGGGGCGTGTCCAACTTTGACGTTCCGGACATGATCGAGCTGGACAACCCGCGGTGTGCCACCAATCAGGTGCTGTATAACCCTGAGCAGCGTGGCATCGAGTTCGATCTGATGCTGTGGAGCGCCAATCGTCATCTGCCGTTGATGGCGTACTGCCCGATCGGTCAGGCGGGCGATCTACTGTATCACCCTGCCCTGCACGAAATCGCCAACCGTCACAGCGCCACGCCCGCGCAAATCTCGCTGGCATGGGTGCTGCGTCAGGACAATATGATTGCGATCCCCAAGGCAACCGATCCTGAGCACATTCGCTTGAATGTTGCAGCCGAACAGATTCGGCTCACCGAGCAGGATCTGGCCGATATCGACCGGGCGTGGCCAACACCGATGCGCAAAATGCCATTGGCGATGATTTGAGACACATGCCGACACAATCGGTCACAAATCTGAAATAACGGCTTGTCATGATGCGGCCTTCGCCTCCCCCTCCGGGCCGGGCCGCACGTGGATAGCCATGAACCACAGCATTGCTCACCATCATCAGGACTCCGATCTTTTTGGCCTGCTCTACGGCTTCCGCTTCCGCCCCGGCGAAAGCGGTCAGGAGATCGGTTCGGCCGCTGCGCTGGAATACTTGCAGACCCCCTCCGAAGGCGACGACTTCATCTGGCTGCACCTCAATCTGTCCCACGCCGCCTGTGAACGCTGGATGAAGACACAGCTGGAGCTGCCCGAAGAGTTCTTCGAGGCCCTGCACGAAGGTTCGCGCTCGACCCGTATCGAACATGTCGATGCCACGCTGTTGGCGGTGGTCAACGACGTGGTATTCGATTTCAACCGACTCTCGACCGATATTTCGACACTCTGGGTCTGCGCCCGCCAACGCCTGCTGATCACCGCCCGGCTGCAGCCATTGCGCTCGGTGGACAAGCTGCGTTCGGCGGTCAAGCGTGGCGAGCAGTTCGACTCGCCCCTGGAGCTGCTGGCCCATCTGTTGAGCGATCAGGGTGAAGTGCTGACCCAGTTTCTGCGCAAAACCAGCGTCAATGTCGACCGTATCGAAGACCAGTTGCTGTCCCAGCGCCTGAGTAATAATCGCTCGGAGCTGGGTGCCATGCGTCGGGTGCTGGTTCGCCTGCAACGGCTTCTGGCGCTGGAACCTGGCTCGCTGATGCGCCTGCTGCACCGCCCGCCACAATGGTTGCGCGAACAGGACGTGCAGGCGTTGCGTCAGTCCATCGAAGAATCGTCCCTGGTCATCAACGACCTCACGGCGCTGGGCGAACGCATCAAGCTGCTGCAGGAAGAGATCGCGGCGAACCTCAATGAGCAGAGCAGCCGCACCCTCTTCACCCTCACGGTGGTCACCGTGCTGGCCTTGCCCATCAACATCGTCGCCGGTTTTTTTGGCATGAACGTGGGGGGTGTGCCGCTGGCCTCCGACCCTGAGGGTTTCTGGATTCTGGTGGCACTGGTGGCGACTTTTACGTTGGTGGCCGGGCGCTGGGCCTTTCGCAAGCGCGGCGATTACTGACGCCGTTTTCATCAGGCCTTCAGCCGCCGGTTATCAGGAATATCACCCGAGTGGCTGATGAATTGATCTGTGTCGTATCTCTGTAACATTTTGCAAAGACCATGTCAGTTATCTTTCACTCAGGTATTGCACACATGGCTACCAACGCACTATCACCCAACGCCACTGGCGGGGCGAGCCTGTCGGCAACCCAGTTCGGACGTAAACCCGGTCGTCTGACCATGACGATCTTCTTCGCCATCCTCATCGCAGGCCTGGTTTTCACCGGCTACAGCCTCAAGCAGGATGTGGATGACATGGGCACGGTGGTTACCACCTGGACGCCCTTCATCCTGCTGGGCGTGGCGCTGTTGATTGCGCTGGGCTTCGAGTTCGTCAACGGTTTCCACGACACGGCCAACGCTGTCGCCACCGTCATCTACACCCACTCACTGCCGCCAGGCTTTGCGGTGGTCTGGTCGGGGTTCTTCAATTTCCTCGGCGTCATGCTCTCCAGCGGCGCGGTGGCGTTCGGCATCATCGCCCTGCTGCCGGTCGAGCTGATCCTGCAAACCGGCTCCTCGGCCGGCTTCGCCATGATCTTTGCCCTACTGATCGCGGCGATCATCTGGAACCTCGGAACCTGGTGGCTGGGCTTGCCGGCCTCCTCTTCACACACACTGATTGGTTCGATCATCGGCGTGGGCATTGCCAACGCGCTGATGCACGGGCGTGATGGCACCAGTGGCGTGGACTGGTCGCAGGCGACCAAGATCGGCTATTCGCTGCTGCTTTCGCCGTTGGTAGGCTTTGGCTGCGCCGCTCTGCTACTGCTGGCAATGCGCATGTTCATCAAAAACCGCGCGCTGTATAAGGCACCGGAAGGCAATGCGCCGCCGCCCTGGTGGATCCGCAGCATGCTGATCGTGACCTGCACCGGCGTTTCGTTCGCTCACGGCTCCAACGACGGGCAGAAAGGCATGGGGCTGATCATGTTGATTCTGGTCGGCACATTGCCAATGGCCTACGCGCTCAACCGCACCATGCCTGCCGATCAGGCCACACAGTTCGCGGCGGTGGCCGAGGTCACGCAGCAGGCGCTGATCCGCAGCGCCCCCCTGCCCGCCCCCGCTGACTCGCGCCAGACGCTCTCGGATTATCTGGTCAGCAAACAGGCGTCCCCTGAACTCATTCCGGCGCTGGCCGTGATGGCGGGCAAGATCGGCAATGAAGTGCGCAGTTACGGCTCGCTGTCCAAGGTGCCTGCCGAGGCGGTCACCAACGTGAGGAACGATATGTACCTGACCTCGGAAACCATCCGGGTGATGGACAAGAATAAGGTGGGCAACTTCGATGCCGACACCCAGACTAAGCTTGATGCCTTCAAGAAGCAGATCGACGACGCCACGCGCTTCATTCCGACCTGGGTCAAGATCGTGGTCGCCATCGCGCTGGGGCTCGGCACGATGGTCGGCTGGAAACGCATCGTGGTCACGGTCGGTGAGCGGATCGGCAAGACACACATGACTTACGCCCAAGGTGCTTCGGCCGAGGTGGTGGCGATGTTCACCATTGGCGCCGCCGACATGTATGGCCTGCCGGTGTCCACCACCCATGTGTTGTCTTCGGGCGTCGCAGGCTCAATGGTTGCCAATGGCTCGGGATTGCAGATGCGCACGTTGCGTAATCTGGCCACCGCCTGGGTGCTGACATTGCCCGCGGCGATTCTGCTGTCGGGGTCGTTGTATTGGGTGTTCAGTCATCTGTTTTGATTGAGAGGCGGGGCACATCGCTCCGCCTGGGCATGCCATCCGGGACGCCCGGCGTCCCATCTGGCACAGACTGCGGATTCAGTGATCCAAGCGCTCGGCTCAGGTCACCTTTTCGCCCCTCGGCGACTCACTTTGACGGGGCAAAGTAAGCAACCCCCTACGCTCCGGTTCCGGCCCCGGCTTCGCCGGGGTTCCTTCGTCCTGACACTGATTCGGGGGTCGCAATCGTCGGCGTCCCTACTTGCGCGTTGGTAAAGCAGGTCAAGGCTGCCATTTTTAAATTCAGCCGCACAGCCAGCGTCAAACGCTGAGCGAACACGATCCAAGTGACTAACGCACTGTAGGGTCCGGCGGTACGTCGCCGTCGGTGCTGGTGTCGATACTCACCACCACCGACATCCCCGGCCTCAATCGTTCGAGCAGCGGCTGGTCGTCGTCGACCACAATACGCACCGGGATGCGCTGCGAGATTTTCACGAAGTTGCCGGTCGCATTGTCGGCTGGCAGCAGACTGAACTCCGATCCGGTCGCAGGCGAGATACGCTGCACGCGGCCGTGCATCATCTGATCATCCAGTGCATCCACCGTAAAGCTCACCGATTGCCCAAGACGCACATTCGCCATCTGCGTCTCTTTCATGTTGGCAATGATCCAGCGCCGCTCGGGCACCAGCGCCATCAATTGCGCGCCGGAATTGACGTAAGCCCCCAGCCGCACACCGATTTGCCCCAATTGCCCGTCACGAGGGGCCACGATGCGGGTGTTGTCCAGGTCGATTCGCGCCAGTTGAATCGCAGCCTGCGCATTAGCGACCGAAGCCTCCAGCGACCCTCGATTGACGATGACCGTCTGCAAATCTTCACGGGCTATTTGCAGGGTGGCCTTGGCTTCGGCAACCGCAGCGCTGGCCTGGGCATCCGCAGCGCGGGCCACGTCCAGCTCGCTTTTGGACACCGAACCGTCGGTGACCAGCGCCTGATTGCGACGCAAGTCCGCTGCGCTCTTGCGGCTTTGAGCAATCGTGTTCTGCAGTTGAGCCTGGCGCTGCGCGATGGTCGCTTCTGCGCTGCGGCGCTGTTGCAGGTTATTGGCCAGCGAGGCTTTCTGCACATCCACTTGCGCCAGCGCCTGATCCAGACGCTGTCGGTAAATACGATCATCCAGGCGCACCAGCAGGTCGCCCTTCTTGACGAACTGGAAGTCCTGCACCGGCACTTCGTACACGTAGCCGCTCAGTTGCGGGCCGATCAAGGTGGTCTGGCCATGCACCTGAGCGTTTTCGGTGCTCTGGATCGGGCTGGTGAAAGGCGGCAATTGCCACGCGTACAGCACAATCAGCACACCGGCCAGCGCAACGGCGCCAAACAGTATCGAGGACAGGATGCGCTTGCGCCGTGAGCGCGGCCGTGTAGTCACCGGCGACTTCAGCGGCGCGGGTGCCGGTCCATCGGTGCGCCTCACGGTTTCGCTGTCGGCAGGTGGACTGCGGTCGGCGTCAGGATTCGAATTCGGGGGGTTCGGTTCAGTCATGAAGGTTGTGCGCCGGTCGGTGATACGGAAGGCGAAGCGGCTGGTGCTACAGGAGCAAGCGCCTGAGGTTCAGTGGTCAGTTTCAGCCAAACGACCCGGAACGAAATCCAGATCATGGTCAATACGGCGATCAAGGCAATCAGCATGAAGACGTCGTTGTAAGCCAATACATTGGCCTCGCGCGTCGCCGCAGAGGCCATAGCGCGCATGCCTTGAGCGGTGCGCTGTGACGGGTCGGCGATCACCGAGCCGTAACTGGCGCTGTAGCTTTGCAGGCGCGACTGCACCAGCGGGTTAATCAGCGTCAGGTGCTCGACGATGTGGCTGGAGTGAAACTTCTCGCGCACGATCTGGAACGTTCCCAGTGCAGCAGACCCGATCAGGCCGCCAATGTTCTGGGTGATCCCGAACAGCACCGAAAAACTGATCATGTTACGCGGGTTGGCCAACACGCCACTGATGCCCAGTACCAGCGTCGGCCCCAGAAAAAACGTGCCGCCGAAGGCCAGCAGAAACTGGCTGAGGTACATGTTCGATTGCCGGGTCAGGTTGGTGGAATGGCTGTCCATCCACGCACCGATCGCCATCATCGCCAACGAAATCAGCAGCGGCTTGATCAGGTGCGCAGGATTGATCGTCAGTGCGCTGACCACCAGCCCCGCGACGCTGCCCAACAACATCACCAGATACAGCGAGTGCAACTGTTGACTGCCCATGTTCAACGCCTGGAGAAAACCGACAGCGCCCACGGATTGTTCTGATAACACGACGCGAAACAGGATCACCGCCAGCCCCAGCCGCAGGATCGAGCCACTGCCCAGCCAGCGAGTGATCAACAATGGATTGCTGCGGTTGTGTTCGATCGCAAGCCCCGCGCAGATCAGCACAATGGACGCCGCCGAAGCGATGCCGATCCAGGGCTCCTCCAGCCACCACTCGATCCGCCCCAGCGAAAGCACGGCGCAGAGCAACGCGAAGCCTGACGCAAGCAGGCCGAAGGTCAGGAAATCGAGCTTTTCGAACGCCTTGAAGCGATCACCTGGCGGCAGCTTGAGCATGAGCACGCAGCCCAGCGACAACATCGCCATACCCAGCTCGAACAGGTACAAGCCTCGCCATTGGGCAATCTGCAACAAATCTTCTGAAACCAGTCGGGCCAGCGGTGTGGCCAACTGAGCGGTCCCCAATCCCAGCACCAGCGCCTTGAGTCGCCATTTCTGCGGAAAGGCCTGGATCATGTAATACAGGCCCAGCGTACTGAGCGCCGCGCCCACCATGCCGTGAGCGGCCCGCACGGCGATGGCCGAATCGATGTCGTTGACGAACAGGTGCGCGAGCGTGACCAGCGCGTAAAGCACCAGGAACAACTCAGTAAACGCCCGTAAGCCGAACTGCTGGCGAAACTTCACCAGCAGCAGGTTCATTGACACGTTGGTCATGATGTAGGCGGCCGGCAGCCAAGCGATGTCCTGTGAGGTGGCGCCGAGCGCTCCCTGCAAATAAGGCAGGTTGGCGATGACCAATGCGTTGCCCAGACCGCCCGTCAACGCCACGATCACGCCCACCAACGCGAAAGCCCAGCGTCGCGCAGTGGAGTGCAAGGGCGTCGAAGGCGAACCCGGCATGGTCGGACGTTCATGGGGCGCCCATTCGCGTGGGGCGTATTTATCGCTCACGAAAGCTCGCTCATGGCAGGTGGTTCATGGAAATCATTCTTTGAAGGGCTTGAGGCATTCCCTGTGTGACAGTCACAGCGCACAGAATACTCATCAAGCCCTGTGATTCCTGTGACAGGCCAAGGGATTGAAGCTCATGACGTGGCTTTTGTGCATAAACGATGGCCATTTGAAACTTGTGGCTATGCTTAAACGCAGTTTTGCTTTGCACATTTGCACTGCTAGGATCTGCTGCGACGCCGGGAACAAATAAGAAGAAAGCGCAAACGAACAAGGAGTTCAGAATGAGTTCACAGGCTTCATCCGCCGTGTCGGTCCGACCACCCGCCAACCGGAGCGCAGTTGTGATTGAAGTACGCAATCACATCGGCCACTTGACCCTCAATCGCCCTGCCGGCCTGAACGCGCTGGATCTGGAAATGGTCCGCACCCTGAAGCAGCAGCTCGACGCCTGGGCCGACGACGACGGCATTCACGCTGTTGTGCTGCGTGGATCGGGCGACAAGGCGTTCTGCGCCGGTGGCGATATTCGCTCGCTGTACGACAGCCACCGCAACGGTCAGGACCTGCATCTGACGTTCTTCGCCGAGGAATATGCGCTGGACCTGGCGATTCATGGCTACCGCAAGCCTGTGATGGCGCTGATGGACGGCCTGGTGCTGGGCGGCGGAATGGGCCTGGTCCAGGGCGCCGACCTGCGCGTGGTCACTGAACGCAGCAAACTTGGCATGCCGGAAGTTGCGATCGGGTATTTCCCCGATGTCGGCGGCAGCTATTTCCTGTCCCGTCTGCCTGGCGAACTGGGCACCTGGCTCGGCGTGACCGGCACCCAGATCGGCGCGGCAGATGCACTGTATTGCGGACTGGCCAACTGGTCCATGAGCAGTGAAATGCTGCCGCGCCTCGATCACATGCTCGATCATCTGAAGTGGAAGTCGACCCCGCTTAAAGACCTTCAGGGCGCTATGGCCAAACTGGGGACCCAGCGTCTGCCCCACCCCCCCCTTGAACTGCTGCGCCCTGCCATCGATCATTTCTTTGGCTTGCAGGACATTTCGAGCATTCTTGAACAACTGCAAGAGGTGACCATCGGCGACACGCGCCAGTGGGCACTGGATACCGTCAAAAAAATGCACAGCCACTCGCCTATCGCGATGGCCGTGACCCTGGAAATGCTGCGCCGGGGACGCCACCTTTCACTGCATGACTGCTTTGCGATGGAGCTGCGCCTGGACCGCCAATGGTTCGAGCACGGTGATCTGATCGAAGGCATCCGTGCCCTCATCATCGATAAAGACAAGAAGCCGCGATGGAAACACGACCGTGCGCAAGACGTCAGCGCCGCGCACGTGGAACGTTTTTTCAGCGGCCAGGAGACTTGAGTCATGCACGATCTTGAACTGACCGAAGAACAGGTGATGATCCGCGACATGGCGCGCGACTTTGCCCGCAACGAAATCGCCCCCCATGCCCAGGCATGGGAGAAAGCCGGATGGATCGACGATGCGCTGGTCGGCAAGCTCGGTGAGCTGGGGCTGCTGGGCATGGTGGTGCCGGAGCAATGGGGCGGGACTTACATCGATTACGTCGCCTACGCGCTGGCAGTCGAAGAAATTTCTGCCGCCGACGCTGCCACTGGCACGCTGATGAGCGTCCACAGCTCGGTGGGCTGCGGTCCGATCCTCAACTACGGCACCGACGAGCAGAAACACACCTGGCTGGAAAAGCTCGCCACCGGCCGGGCCATTGGCTGCTTTTGCCTGACCGAACCCCACGCGGGCTCCGAGGCCCACAATTTGCGCACCCGAGCCCAATTGCAGGGGGACGAGTGGGTCATCAACGGCGCCAAGCAATTCGTCAGTAACGGCAAACGGGCACAGTTGGCCATTGTGTTCGCCGTGACCGATCCTGAGCTTGGCAAGAAAGGCCTGTCGGCGTTTCTGGTGCCCACCGAAAACCCCGGCTTCGTGGTGGATCGCAGTGAGCATAAGATGGGGATCCGCGCCTCGGACACGTGCGCGGTCACGCTCAATAACTGCCGTATCCCGGCAGCCAATCTGTTGGGTGAGCGCGGCAAGGGGCTCGCCATCGCCCTGTCAAATCTGGAAGGCGGCCGGATCGGCATCGCCGCCCAGGCCTTGGGCATCGCTCGCGCCGCCTTCGAGGCCGCACTGGCCTACGCCCGCGAGCGTGTGCAATTCGACAAGCCGATCATCGAACACCAGAGCATCGCCAATCTTCTGGCCGACATGCACACCCGAATCAACGCCGCCCGCCTGCTGATCCTGCACGCGGCCCGTCTGCGCAGCGCCGGCCAGCCGTGCCTTTCGGAAGCGTCCCAGGCCAAGCTGTTCGCCTCGGAAATGGCCGAGTGGGTTTGCTCCAAGGCCATACAGGTACACGGTGGTTACGGCTATCTGGAAGATTATCCCGTCGAGCGCTATTACCGTGATGCGCGCATCACCCAGATCTACGAAGGCTCCAGCGAGATTCAGCGCCTGTTGATCGCTCGGGAGCTGCGCCACTACCTGGTTTGAGCGAACGGCCCCGGTGACACTCGCCACCGGGGTTCGGTCAGCGATTGACGAATCGCTCACGTCCCAGCAACGTCACCAGCAACGCCACGGAGTCGGCATTCTTGAGCATGAGGTTCGTACGCGTGATGCTGTCGGCGTAAAAGACATCACGCGCCTGATCGAGGGTTTTCTTGCCGGTCATGCGCAGGATCGTGCTTTTAGCATTGCCGTCGATGCGCCTCAAGTCACGTAACGTTCCATCCTCCAGCTGTTTGAACAACTCGCTGCGATCCGTCTGATAAGACAAGGTCTTCTGTTGCTGATAAAGCTGCTCATTCCTGAGCCGCAGCCGGTAAGCAGGGGCATCTTCCAGCAGGTCGATAAACGGCGCGTGGGCGTCGACGTAGGCAATGTCATCCGTTTGCAACGCGAGGTGAGACAGTTCGTGGATCAGAATCGACGCGCGATAGTGAGCGCCGAATCTGAAATTGCTCGTACGCTGCGCGTGCAGCTTCAGCCGATAGCTGGGTACGCGAAAAAATTGCTCGGTCAGGAATACCCGCTTCAAAGGGTCTTCATTGAATACAAATGCGCTGGACGCTTCGTTGCCCAATTTATTAACGCATACCACATAACGTGACGAATCGATTGTCGATAGGGACGGCTCCATCAACGCTTCATAGATACCCGTGACGGCGTGGCGGGTCACCTCATGAATCCTGGCGTCCGGGGTTTTCTCACCAAAGAAATCGCCAAGGATTTTGACCGCTCGCACGTCCACTGCATCGTAGGGCGTCTGCCTGGACAGGTTCGCCAGGCAGTTCTCCAGATAAAAACGCGCCTGAACATGCGCTTCCTCGATGGCTTGCGCCATCTCGGGAAAATCGTGACGAATGTCGCCCATGCCACGGGCAGTGACCACCACCAGATCATCCACCTCGCTGTCCACAACACGGCGTTCCAGGCGGGTCACGACGCCCCCTCCGCCCTTCAACCCGCCCTGGATATCCAGCTTCCAGCGCTGATCCACATCGAGCCTGACCGGAGGGCCGCTCATGTCATCGCACACAATGAACCACCCATTTTCATCGGACAGCAGCTCGTAGGCTTTACCGTCGATGGCCGCGTATCTCTTGCCCGTCATGAGATCGTTGTACGTGTTCAACATCTCATCCCTATGCAGCGTGTTCAGAGCAATGTCATGAACTTCGAATGCGCGCAAACGGTTCCGTATCTGCTGGGTGAGCGAGCTGTTACTCCAGGAAAACTCGGAAAAGTCTGACGCTTCAGTGTCGATGTCGGCAGCTGCAGGCTCCATCGTAATGCCCTCCTCCCAAGGCAAAACGGACTCCTCATTTCCCGCAGATGGCGAGGCCTGTGGGTACTGCCGGGAGGAAATCATGACGCTCAGTGCAGCCATCAGCTCAGACAATGCCCTGCCCCAACGCTGCTTGCTGGCGGAGACGACCGATGAGTTGAGCAGCGTCTGACTTTGCCAAAAGCCCACCAGAACACCCAGCCGTCCCGGCACGAGCGCCATGACCTGTTCAGCCCCCAGGGTCAGAAGGTATTGCGCGACATCACGCCGATGCTCGGCATTGGTCACACTCTGCAATCGTACTTGCAGCGTGAGCGCTTGCATCGCGCCTTGAAACAGAAAATGCAGCGCATTGCCTTCATAAGGTTCGATCTCCAGCGTAACGGGCTGAGGCCGTTCCCAAGGCAGGTCGAACGATGACTCCACGCTGAATGGCACGTGCGGCTCCATGAAGCCTCCCCGGTCGTAAATCTTGCGCAGCCCTGGCTCGATGCGCTCAAGCATCATCGCCTGCAAGCTGGGCGAGGTCCGTATGTCGTGCAACAGCGCGGTTTGGTCCAGGTACTCCTTGAACACAAACTCATCATGCATAAGCGCATACAGCACCCAAGGGCCTTCCTGCGATTGAGCCGGGCCGATCAGGTAGGTGTTGAGCACCACTGTCGGATCCCACCCCTCGCTGGCCGGGAGCAATTGCAGCGCACTCAGCACAATTTTTTTCCCCTGAACCGGCAGACGCGCAATCGCATCAGGCATGTTCAGCACGGCGTCGATAAACAGACAGGCCGTTTCGGACAGTTGCCCCTTGAGCTTGAGGCCGAGCGCCCGCATCACGTCAAGGGCGGGCATCTGTTCGAAAAACAGCTTGCGCCGCTCTGGATAAGTGACGGCCGTTTCGACCAGCTCTGAACCCAGTAGCCGTCGATAGCCAGCGGCGACATCAAGCGACTCTGCAAGGTTGCGGATAGAGCCGGCGTTCAATGCCGCCGGCAATGGCTGGCCGTGTACGGTCGATACGGAAATAGTCCCCTCCAGCCCCGGCGACAATCGATCGACGGCATACTCCACGAGGTTTTCGCTGCGTTTACCGGTCGCGGCCGGTATCGACTGGGGCACTTGTCCTGGGGCCGTTGGAGCCGGAACATAATGGGTCAGGGTGACCACGACTTTTTCCGGATCGATCGATTGCTCGGGGAAGTCGGCCTCGAGCCTGCGTGTCAGGTTGTCCAGTGAATACTCGTAAAGGCTGGGGATACCGAACAGAAAATCCTTCTGCTGCACACAGGCCACGTAGAAACGTTGCAAGGCGTTGACCAGAAGAATCTGGTCAGCCAGCGATGCCGTGGTCATCCAAACCGGAACGATGGCCTGGCTGACAATGAACTGAATGGCCACGCTCAGATTGCTCAAGGCCTTGCGGTTTCGGTCGTCACGCTCCATAACGCCCAACATATTCTTGAAGAGCGTCGACGGCAGTTGCCACTCCACACCCCGCCGATAACTGTCCGCCACAGTCTGGCGTTGCCGTTCAATTTCACCGCGTTGAAGCGCTTCAACAAAATGCCCGTCGATCCGCTGCAGGATCAGTTCGGGGTCAAATACGGCTGACTGTCGACGATGCTCAAGCAGAGCCCGTCGATCCGGTTCAGCCAGCAGACGCGGCAGACCATAAGCCTCGCCGGAGCCTTTAAGTCCCGCTTTAACATGCTCTTTGAGCGCCTCCAGCGAGGCAAAGCTTGCAAGTCCTCTGTTCAGTGACCAGAAAATATAAGGGGGGGCGTTATGCGCGCCGACCATCACAAACGTGTTGGGCAGGCTGACAACGGACGCTGGCGTACCGTATTTGACCGAAAGCGTGAAAGCATCGATCTGCCCCTCCCCCAACGCCTTCCTCATGGCTGGCAACGGTCTGTCCAGTACCTGATGAACACTCTGCAGAACGGAGTCGGGGACCTTGCCGACCCGTTTTTCAATGAATACCTCAAGACGCAAGGCGTACTCCCGAACCAGACACGCCAACGCACCCGGCCTTAAGTGTCTGTCGAGGTGGCGGGCAGGACGGGTGTAAAAATCGACGATCTGCCGCTCGAAACGCTGAGGGAAGTCGGCCAGTACACAGCTCAGCATCTGTTCAAGCAGCGTGACGGGCAGACGTTGCACAGGCGGATCGGACACCGCGGTCTGCCCGCCCTCCAGTACCGAGCCGGTCGACAAGGCAGACGTTACGTGACCGCTGGCCCTGTCGAGCGCCAGCGAAAGCAGACGCACGGCAGGTTCACCTTCATTGTCCGATGCCACCCACAGCGCCCGCGCATCGAGACGCGGACCACTGATCAACGCCAGGTAGCTGTTCAGCGCATAACGCAGACACCCGTCCACACCGGCATGCAGAACGTCCAGACGATCAAGCAATGATTCGATTCTTTTCAACTTGCCGGTCCAGGTATCGGAAGGCAGGGAGCGACTGTCCGGCAGCCTGACAGGGACGTGTTCGGCCATACCCCACACCTGATCGAAGACGATGGCCTCAGGGCGCCAACGTCCCACGTCATGCAGGTTGAGCAAGCGCCCGTCCACCAGCGCCCGGATGTCCAGAGCATCATCGACACGCACCGAGGCTCTTTCATGCTCGACGGGCGCCATAGCCAGCACATGACGCAGATTGCGCGCCTGCAACGCGATCACCGAATCGATGAACTCGTGGAAAAAATCCGCGCTGGCCTGATCCTCGCGCAGTTCGACCGGGCCCTGTTCTCTGATGGACGCATGATCATTCAAGGAGGAATAAAACAGTAATTCGGCACGCCCCTGTTTACTCGCAAAATGCGCACTCACTTGCGCCATTTCCTCGAAGCGCCTGAAGCCCGACACCGACGAATACACGTAACCTGCCGAAGCGGTGTCCGTCGGAAAATCGATCAAAAACAGACCGACCAGCTTCACCGGATCCTGTCCGGCAACAGCAGCCGATAGCCTGCGGACCCTGACCGACTGTGAACCGAACGCTGCGCGGCAAGACGGCAGCAGCGAGCGCAACCGTCGATAATCATCATCGCTTGTCACACCGCTTGCCTGGACGGACAGCACATGCTGACGAAAAGACTCGGCGAGCATGTCAGCGCACTCGTCCCTCAAAGTGCGACCTCCTTGTCGCAGGCCCTTCCAGTACGTTGACAGCGACTGTTCATACAGGCTGCCAATCGAAGAAATCGCTGCCGACACGGATTGCAGCAACAGGCTTGCCTGCGCCTCGGAAAGCGTCTGGCCCCGTGCGTCCAGGAACTCACGCGTCAAGCCAGGTGGGAGAGGCTCATGCACGAACATGTCCATTGCAACATCGACCAGAGACTGAGTCCCCACCACCGGCGTCATGGCAGGCAAGGTGCCTGGCCGGGTGTCCATGATCTGCACAGCGCAGTCGAACACATTGATGCCGGATGTTGAATACGAGGTGTTCAGCTCAATCTGCAGCGCACGCCCCAATGCTTGCCTGAGGTCCGGCAGTTCATGCAACTGCGTCCACAGGCGCTGGAGATGACTTGCCTGTTGACGCATGATCATGCGCGTTTGCGCGTCGAACACAGGCGACTCAATACGCTCGGCCTCGATCACCGACGTGGCGTTGACCTCATTGAAACGCGACTGCAGCGCAAACAGCAGCGCGCTGCGATGGGCAAAACGCTCGACGCCGAACAGCAGCGTGCTCAGAAAAACAGGCGCATCCCTGTCGTCAGAGTCACTGAACAGCAACGCGGCGGCCAGTTCGGCGCAGACAGCCGGCCCGTCTTCCATGGTCAGCCGGTCGACCCGCAGCCTGGGCGAATCGTTCGTGGGTCGAGGTGGTTCTTCGGCCAGTTGGTACAGCCGCATGCCTTCGTGGCTGCTGATTCGAGACGCGTCGAGTGCCTCGGCAATATCCCGGACAAATCGCGCCCGCAGGGATTCGCTGGAAAAATAGGCAAGGGGTGCAGACATGAACGGTTTCCTTCCGATCCGGCCTCATCACGTGCAGCCGACAAGGGCGTGCCTGCGCGAGGAAAAAGGAAACAGTTTATGAAGAAGGGTCGAACAGCCTGCGGTACATACAGCAACACCCGCAGACGCCAAGGCACGCCTGCGGGTAGTGCTGTTTCACGGCTGCGGATCAGGCCTTGTTGTGACGCTCTACCCACACCGCGAATGCATCGATGAAGGTTTGCAGAAATGGGCGGGTCTTGTCGGACAGCTTGCCCGTTTCGTCAAAAAAAGCCCCTGCGCCACCCAGATAGGCTTCAGGCTGCTGCAAGCAGGGAACGTCGAGAAACACGAGGGACTGGCGCAGATGATGATTGGCACCGAATCCGCCGATCGCGCCCGGAGAGGCACTGATCACTGCGCCAGGTTTGCCGCTGAACGCACTTTTGCCGTAGGGCCTGGAGCCCACGTCAATTGCATTCTTCAACGCACCGGGAACCGAACGGTTGTATTCGGGCGTCACGAACAGCAGGCCATCGGCAGCTTGCAACTGATCGCGAAAAGCGCTGTACGCGGGTGGAGGTGAAGCGCCATCGATGTCTTCGTTGTACAACGGCAGCTCACCAATCTCGACGATGTCGAGCTTAAGGCTGGCAGGTGCCAATTCGGCCAGCGCGAGCGCGATCTTGCGGTTGATGGAGTCTTTTCGCAGGCTGCCGACCAGCACGGCAATGGAGTGAGTCTGGGTCATAAAGATATCCGTCATCTGAGTGTGGAAGGATCAGGCATGGAACACAGGCCAGGCTTTAGACGAACCGTAGCCCGTTTCATTCCGCCCCCCGGGAAAACCGGCGCATACTATTTTTTCGTTTGCGGCAAACTCCCCTATAAATCAGAGGTCTACACAGGCCGATGGATTCGTAAATCAGCAGTTATCTTCAGCTTCAGAGGTTTCAAAGCAAATGGCTTCAGTTCTTGTCGGTCAATTTCAAGCCAGAGATGCGGAAGGCCGCGTTTACCCCGTGCATGAATTTCAGGAGTCACAGCCGAATGAGGCTCAAGGCCTTGAGCCTGTGACGACCTATCGATTGGCTATCGGCGATCGCGTCAAACATTTGGGTGGGGACGATTTCGAGCTGGTTCAGTCCGGCGTGAAGATGACCCGCATTACCCAGTAAAGGCTGGAAAATCAGCCCTGATCAAACGCAGTCAGGGCTGGGGGAAGATCAGATACCAGAAGATTGCCGCTTCTCGGGTCTGAGGATCAATGCCTCGGTAGCGCATGTGGTCCACACCGCCAACCACAAAACCACACTGCTCATACAATCGGCAGGCTGCCAGATTGTTGTTCTGGGTTTCCAGCGTAATGCCGGGCAGGTTTCGCTTGCGGCTCCAGAACTGCGCAACGTCCAGCAGTGAACGTGCGACCCCATGACGACGCGCAGACTCATCAACAGCCAACTCGTCGACATAGGCAAACCCGCTCCAGTGCTTGCTGAGTACCATGTGCCCCACCGCACGGCCATCGAGCCAGGCCACCAGCACAGAGCTGTCGGACGCGCTGCGGTAATCGCTGAACTCCTGCGAATCGATACCGTAATTCTTGCGATAAGGCTCGACCGGCTCGACTTCCCAGGATTCGACACACTCTCCAACCCTGGGCGTGGCGTAACCACGCACTGTAAACGTGAACTCGCTGTTGAGGATGTAATCCTCGAAGCACTCATCGGCTACCCGGATACTCAGAGCAGGATTTACCACAGTCATCTCACCACTTTGCAGGTTGCTGTCAGGATGAAGCCTGCGCCTGTGCCTCCAGTAGCTGCACCCACAGCGCAGGTGCGCCGGATGCCTTGGCGATGGTAGACATACGCACTTCGTGCTCTGCCAGTTCACTTTCGCTTGCATGAATCACGCGGCAAGGCGTGCGATTGGCAGGCAAGCGGCGAATTTCGCTGCCGCGATTGTTCGCGCTGCCGTCCGAGCCGTTGCCGTCGGAGGCGTTGCCCGCCAGCGAAAGACTAGTCTGTCCGCCGGTCATCGCAAGGTAAACGTCGGCCAGAATCTCGGAGTCGAGCAACGCGCCGTGCAACTCACGACCCGAGTTGTCTACGCCATAGCGCTTGCAGAGGGCGTCCAGGCTGTTGCGCTGCCCCGGATGCCGCTCGCGAGCCATCATCAGGGTGTCGAGCACCGAACAGTGCTGTGTGATGTCGGTCTTGTCGTGCGCGCCCATCAAGGCGAATTCGTTGTTGATGAAACCAACGTCGAACGCCGCGTTGTGGATGATCAGCTGAGCGCCTTTGATGAACTCGAAAAACTCATCGGCGACTTCGGCAAAACGCGGCTTGCCGACCAGAAATTCGTTGGTGATGCCGTGTACGCCGATCGCACCCTCATCGCTCTCGCGATCGGGTTGCAGGTAAACGTGAAAATGCCGCCCGGTCAGGCGACGACCGATCAGCTCGACACAACCGATCTCGATGATGCGGTGCCCATCGGTCACCGGCATACCGGTGGTTTCGGTGTCGAGTACGATCGATCTGTTGTCTGTGTTTTGCATTGCCATGAACTGTAGCCTCATTTACAGGCCGCGATCTTAACACGCGATAGTGCGTGCCAGACTGTTATCCCGCCTCTTGGCAAACGGGGCAAAGCAGCCTAGCCGTGCTTGATGCCACGCACCTCGTCGACGCCGCGATTGGCCAACTGGTCGGCACGCTCGTTGCCGGGATGGCCGATGTGACCGCGGACCCACTGCCACTTGACGGTATGCCGACTGACCTGCTCGTCCAGTAACTGCCAGAGGTCGGCATTCTTGACCGGCTCCTTGGCAGCGGTCTTCCAGCCACGCTTTTTCCAGTTCACCATCCACTCGGTGATGCCTTTCATCACGTACTGCGAGTCAGTGACCAGGGTCACCTCACACGGACGCTTGAGTTCTTCAAGGCCGCGGATCGCGCCGGTCAGCTCCATACGGTTGTTGGTGGTGTTGGCCTCGCCACCCCACAGCTCTTTTTCGACGCCCTTGCACACCAGCAAGGCGCCCCAGCCGCCGGGGCCGGGATTGCCCTTGCAGGCACCATCGGTGAAGAGTTCTACGCTATCGCTCATTACAACCTTTCCGGAATGATGGGCTTCTTTCGCATGAGCAGAAGTCAGGAATCCTGGGTGGCGCGACTGACCTTGGCCATAGGCAGCGGAATCAGCTTGCCCATTGGTTCACGCCGCACCTGGCGCAGAGGCCTGAGGCCGACCACCAGCTTGCGCGCCACCAGAAGATAGAAGCCGCCACCGGGGCCTTGCCGCCCTTCGCCAAAGCTTTCCAGCCCTAACAGACGTGACTGCCATGCCGCCGAAGCAAGGGGCGGACGATAGCATCCGAAGCGGCGTTTCTCCAGCGCGAAGCCCAGCAGGTTAAGCCAGTCGGCAACGCGCGAAGGCGAAATGCAGCGCGCCTTGCGCAACGCATCGCGGGCAAATACGTGCCGCACGCCCCAGGCACTCCAGGGATTGATACCGATGATCAGCAAATGCCCACCGGGCCGAACGCTGCTGGCGGCTTCGCGCAACAGGCCGTGGGGCGACAGACAGAAATCCAGACCATGCTGCAGCACCACCACGTCGGCAGCATGCTCGCTCAAGGGCCAGGCCTGCTCTTCGCACACGATCTCGACGCCCGGCAGCGGCGCGCCAAGGCGGACATTGCGCTGCACTTGCTGCGCCACGGGCGGCGTTTCTGCCGAGGGCCCGTAATGCACCAGATAGCCGCCAAAGTAACGGCCGAGTTCCTCTTCCAGAACCCGACGCTCTTCCTCGAGCAGAAGCTGGCCCAGTGGGCCGGACAGCCATTGGCGAGCGGCGCTAATCAAGGCAAGCCACTCAGGATCAGCCTGAGCGAACGCTTCATCGGTCATGAGTTCTCCTCCAGAGGTGCTCGCATACAACGGCAACAGACTCTAAGATGCACCATTGTTCCCTGCGATGCGAACTGCGCCATGATACAGATCCACGCCCTGCCCGCTTTCAATGACAACTACATCTGGTTGTTACAAGACCTTTCGGCCAAACGCTGCGCCGTGGTCGATCCGGGAGACGCAGCGCCCGTGCTGGCCTGGCTTGCCGATCACCCCGATCACACGCTCACCGACATCCTGATCACCCATCATCACAACGACCACGTAGGCGGTGTCGCCCGGCTCAAGCAGGTCAGCGGTGCCAAGGTTCAAGGGCCGCAGGCAGAAAGCATTCCAGCCCGCGATGTCGCACTGAACGATCATGACCGCGTAACGGTGCTGGGGCTGGAGTTTACGGTTCACGCAGTGCCAGGACACACCTTAGGCCACATAGCCTTCTACCATGACGACGCCACCAGGCCCTTGCTGTTCTGCGGCGATACCCTGTTTGCGGCAGGCTGCGGCAGGCTGTTCGAAGGCACGCCCGAACAGATGCACGCATCGCTCGACCGACTGGCCGCCCTGCCGGACAGCACCCAGATCTACTGTGCCCACGAGTACACGTTGAGCAACCTCAAGTTCGCTCAGGCCGTGGAGCCCGATAATCGGGATATTGCCGAGCGCCTGGCCCTAGTGGTTCGCCTGCGTGACGAAAATCGCATCACATTGCCTTCCAATCTAGCCTTGGAAAAACGCACCAACCCCTTCCTTCGTGCCCACGAAACATCCGTTAAAGAAAAAGTGGACGAACGGGACGGGCACGAAAATGCCTCGCAGAGTGCAGTCTTTGCCAGCCTGAGGGCATGGAAAGACACGTTTTGAAGCGACCATCAAACCGCAATAAAATTCTGAAAGGTTGACCAGCGGCAGCACGCTTTCTAGAATCGCCCGACATTTTCGTCTGGATGTACCCCCCGAACAATGTCGTCATCTATAAGCAAGCCTGTAAATTCGGACGCATTGACTCGGTTGGCCCAGGCCGTGGCTGTAGCAGCGAGTGCGCTTCTGGTCGGCTGTCAGAGCACAGCCCATGTCGAGTCTTCCAGCTCCCACCGCGCGCCCAATCTGGCCACCGGTATCAAGCAAAAACCTATTTTTCTGACCACCAAGCCTGCCACGCCACTGGCCCCGCCCCAGGATGTCTGGGAACGGATGCGCCAAGGGTTTCAGTTGCAGCAGGGTAATGACCAGAATCCGCGTATCGACCAGCAACGTCTGTGGTTCGCCAACAACCCTTCCTTTCTGGAAAACGCTGGCGAGCGTGGCAGCCTTTACATGCACTACATCGTCGAGCGCCTTGAAGAGCGCAACATGCCGCTGGAGCTTGCCCTGCTCCCGGTGATCGAGAGCGCCTACAACCCGATGGCGGTTTCACGCAGCCAGGCCGTGGGCCTCTGGCAGTTCATTCCCTCGACGGGACGCTACTTCAATCTGCGCCAGACCAACTTCTACGACGGACGCCGCGATATTCAGGCCTCGACCGTCGCCGCACTGGATTACCTGACACGTCTGCACGACATGTTCAATGGTGACTGGCTGCTGGCACTGGCCGCCTACAACGCAGGCGAAGGCACGGTCAGCCGCGCTATCGAACGCAACGACAAGCTCAATTTGCCGACCGATTACTGGAACCTGCCACTGCCGCAGGAAACCCGTGATTACGTGCCCAAGTTGCTCGCGCTGTCTCAAGTCGTTCTGTCGCCGGAAGCGTACGGCGTCAATCTGAACCCGATCGCCAACGAGCCCTATTTCGAAGTCGTCGAACTCAACAAGCGTGTGGACCTGTCCAAGGTCGCCAGCGCAGCAGATATCGACGAAGACGAGCTCATCCAGCTCAACCCCGCTTTCAAGAAGCGCCTGACCATCGATGGTCCTCAGCATTTGCTGGTGCCTACGTCCAAGGCGCAACTGTTGACGGCAAGCCTGTCGACCATGAAGCAGGAAGAACTCGTTGCCTGGCAACCGTATCGCGTTCGTCGTGGCGATACGCTGGAAAGCCTGGCCAGTCGTTACCAGGTGACCGTCAGCTCGATCAAAAGCAACAACAAGCTGGCAGGCAATCGCCTGAAAGCAGGCCAATCCCTGACCATCCCCGTCAAGCCGGGTCTGAACACGTCGCAGCCGGTGTTCGAAGCGTTGGCCCGCAATGAAAAGCCTGCTCGCAGCCGCACCTATAAGGTGAAGAATGGCGACAACCTGACCACCATCGCACAAGCCAACAAGGTCGACGTGGAAGACCTTCAGCGCTGGAACAAACTGTCCGGCAAGAAGCTCAAGATCGGTCAGACCCTGGTGATGCAGGACACCGGCAAGTCCGACAGCAAGACCGTCGCCAGCGCCAGCAGCAAGGACGGCGAGAAGAAATCCATGCAGTACAAGATCCAGAAAGGCGACTCGATGTACCTGGTCGCCAAGCGCTTCAATGTCGAGATGCAACATCTCAAGCGCTGGAATCCGCGTACCGGCCAGGCACTCAAGCCAGGCCAGACCCTGACGGTTTATCTGCCGCACTGATGCATTGCGCAGAAACAGGCCACTGCTTGCATGGCCTGTTTCTGCGGGGTCCGCGTCACATTCTGAAATTGACCTGAATACCAGCACCCAGCACCTCTGCGGCCGTGCAGCCTTCGCCAGTCTTTTTCCTGCCGGGACAAGCTGTTACTGTTAGCGACCCGAAAGCCCAAGTCGCCTGGATCGTGATACGTCCCTTCCTGCTAATCGTCAGTCTGGCCTTGAGCTTCTGCGCCAACGCAGCCATCACCGAAAGTCACGGTTATGCGCAGTTTGGCGTCCTCAAGTACCCGGCCAGCTTCACTCATTTCGACTGGGTCAATCCCGAGGCGCCGAAGGGTGGCACCCTGAGAATGATGGCGTTCGGCACATTCGACACGCTCAACCCCTACACCTTCAAGGGCACAAGTCCGGTATCGACCGGTAATTTCCTGCAATACGGCGTCAGTGAGTTGAACGAAACACTGATGGTCGGCACAGGACAGTACGACCCCTCCGGCGATGAACCGACCTCCAGTTACGGCCTGATCGCCCAGTCTGTCGAATACAGCGAAGACCGCAGCTGGGTGGTGTTCAACATCCGGCCCCAAGCCCGCTTTCACGATGGCAAGCCAATCACCGCTTACGACGTGGCGTTCTCCTACCGCACATTGCTCAAGGACGGTCATCCTCAATACCGCACCGCCTTGCAGGAAGTGCAGCGTGTCGACATTCTCGACCGCCATCGCATTCGCTTCGTGTTCAAACGTGCCGGCAACCCGCTGTTGATCCTGCGCTTGGGCGAACTGCCCGTGCTGCCGCAGCATTACTGGAAAGACCGCGACTTCAAGGCCACCACCTTCGAGCCGCCACTGGGCAGCGGCCCTTATCGCATCACTCGGGTCAAGCCAGGACGCCAACTGATCTTCGAACGGGTCAAGGATTACTGGGGCAAAGACCTGCCGGTCAACCGCGGCAAATACAATTTCGACCGCGTTGACGTGGAGTTTTACCGGGACAACGATGTGGCGTTCGAAGCCTTCAAAGCGGGCGAGTTCGACATTTATATCGAGCATCAGGCCAAGAACTGGGCCAATGGCTATAACTTCCCGGCGGTTGTGAATGGTGACGTGATCAAGGCGCAAATACCGCACCGGATCCCGACCCAGACTCAGGGGTTGTTCATGAACACCCGCCGCGCGGCATTTGCCGACGTCCGTGTTCGGGAGGCGCTGAGCCTGCTGTTCAATTTCGAGTGGACCAACCGCACCCTGTTCAGCGACGCCTACCAGCGCGCTGTCAGCTATTACCCGAACAGTGAGTTCTCGGCCACCGGGCTGCCAACGGGCGGCGAATGGCTGGCGCTGGCGCCTTATCGTGATCAACTGCCGCCCAGCCTCTTTACTCAGCCGTTCACGCCTTCGAAGACCGATGGCGGTGGAATCCCGCGTGAAACCCTGCGCAAGGCGCTGGCCCTGCTGAGCAGTGCGGGTTGGAAGCTGACCGACAAAGGCTTGCTCAATGGCGACAATCAGCCACTGCGCTTCGAGATTCTGCTGGTCAATCCCAGCCTGGAACGCATCCTGCTGCCCTACATCGAAGACCTGCGTCGTGTGGGCATCAATGCCGGCCTGCGCACCGTGGATCGCGCGCAGTACAAACAGCGTTTGGATAGCTTCGACTTCGACATGATTCTCATGACGCTGCAACAGACGCTCAGCCCCGGCCTTGAGCAGTGGCAATATTTCCACTCCAGTCAGGCCGCCATCCACGGCAGCAAAAACTATGCAGGCGTCGCCAACCCGGTGGTGGATGGCCTGCTCAATAAACTGCTCGCCGCCCAAACCCGCGATGAACAGGTCTCCACTGCCCGGGCGCTGGATCGTGTGCTGTTATCCCAGCACTACAGCATTCCCAACTGGTACCTGAACAATCATCGCCTTGCCTATCGCAACCGATTCGCTATGGTCACCACCCCGCCCTACACCTTGGGGCTGCGTGCGTGGTGGCTCAAGTCTCTGGAGAAGCCCCGATGAACCCATTGCACGCTTTGCGCTTGCGGGCCGCCGCTCTGCTACTCGCGGGTGCGGCATGCTCCGTACAGGCTGCGCCTCAGCACGCTGTGACGCTGTACGACGAAGCGCCCAAATACCCGGCCGACTTCAAACATTTCGATTATGTGAACCCGGACGCGCCCAAGGGCGGGACACTCCGCCAGGCGGGTTTCGGCGGGTTTGACAGCCTTAACCCGTTCATCAACAAAGGCGTGGCGGCGGATGACATCGGCCTGATCTATGACACCCTTGCCCGCGCCAGTCTGGACGAGCCGTTCAGCGAATACGGGCTGATCGCAGCCAAGATCGAAAAGGCCCCGGACAACAGCTGGGTCCGTTTCTATCTGCGCCCCGAAGCACGCTTCCACGACGGTCATCCCATTCGCGCCGAAGACGTGGAGTTCAGCTTCAAGACCCTGATGGAGCACGGCTCACCCATGTACAGAGGGTATTACGCCGATGTTGACCAAGTTGTCGTCGAAGATCCGTTACGCGTGCTGTTCAAGTTCAAACACAAGGGCAGCCGCGAGATGCCGCTGATCCTCGGGCAACTGCCCGTGCTGCCAAAGCACTTCTGGGCCACCCGCGATTTCAGCAAGGGCAATCTGGATTTCCCGCTGGGCAGCGGGCCTTACAAGGTCGCAGACGTCAAAGCCGGGCGCTCGGTGCGCTATGAGCGGGTCAAGGATTACTGGGCCAAGGACCTGCCGATCAACAAAGGCTTCTACAACTTCGACGTATTGACCACCGATTACTACCGCGACAACACCGTGGCACTGGAAGCGGGAAAAGCCGGGCAATTCGATTACTGGATAGAAACCAGCGCCAAGAACTGGGCTACGGCGTACAACACCCCTGCGGTCAAGGCTGGAAAACTTATCCAGGAAGAGCTTCCCAACGGCAACCCGACGGGCATGCAGGGCTTCATCTTCAACCTGCGTAAACCGGTGTTCCAGGACGTCCGCGTGCGTGAAGCGCTGACCCTGCTGCTGGACTTCGAGTGGACCAACAAGCAGTTGTTCAACGGCTCCTACAGCCGTACAAAGAGCTATTTCGACAATTCGGAAATGGCCTCCAGCGGCCTGCCCTCTCCTGAAGAACTGAAGATCCTGGAGCCGTTGCGCGGCAAGGTTCCGGACCGGGTGTTCACCGACGCCTTCACGCTGCCGGTGACCGATGGCAGCGGCATGATTCGTCCGCAGCAGCGCCGTGCGTTTCAGCTGTTGCAGGAAGCAGGATGGAAAATCGTCGATGACAAGATGGTCGATGCCCAAGGCAACCCGGTCAAACTGGAGTTCCTGATTGCCCAGACCGAATTCGAACGCATCCTGTTGCCCTACAAGCGCAACCTGAGCGATTTGGGCATCGAACTGGTGATTCGCCGCGCCGACGTGTCGCAATACATTAACCGACTGCGCTCGCGTGACTACGACATGATCGTCAGCAGCTTCCCGCAATCCAGCTCGCCGGGTAACGAACAGCGCGTCTATTTTGATTCATCCAGTGCCGACAACCCCGGCAGCCGCAACTTCATGGGCCTGAAGGATCCTGCGATCGATACGCTGGTGAGCGGCCTGATCAATGCAGATTCCAGACAGAGCCTGATCAACCACACAAAGGCATTGGACCGGGTATTGCTGTGGGGCTTCTACATCGTGCCGAACTGGCACATCAAGACCTGGCGCGTGGCGTACTGGAACCATCTCGACCACCCGCAGGCCAAGGCACTGTCGGACATCGGCCTGATGACCTGGTGGGTCAAGCCTGACACCCCACCCGCCACACCAAGCCAGCCGCCCCCTGACCAGGCTGCCCCCGCGAGCACGGAGCAATAACATGCTGGCCTATATTCTGCGACGGCTGCTGCTGATCATTCCGACCCTGTTCGGCATCCTGATCATCAACTTCATTATTATCCAGGCCGCGCCCGGCGGACCGGTGGAGCAAATGATCGCCAAGATCGAGGGTTTCGACGGCGCCACCAGCCGCATTGCCGGGGGTGGCGCAGAAGTCTCGGTGGCGGGGTCGAATTACCGAGGGGCCCAGGGCCTCGATCCGGCGCTGATCAAGGAAATCGAGCGCATGTACGGCTTCGACAAGTCCGCGCCCGAACGCCTGTGGATCATGATCAAGAACTACGCCACGCTGGATTTCGGCGACAGCTTCTTCAGGGACGCCAAGGTGATCGACCTGATCGTCGAAAAGATGCCGGTTTCGATCTCGCTCGGGCTGTGGAGTACGCTGATCATGTACCTGGTGTCGATCCCGCTGGGCATCGCCAAGGCGACGCGCCACGGCAGCCACTTTGATGTCTGGACCAGTTCGGCAATCATTGTCGGCTACGCGATACCGGCGTTCCTGTTCGCCATCCTGCTGATCGTGGTGTTTTCCGGCGGCAGCTACTTCAACTGGTTCCCGCTACGCGGGCTCACGTCGAACAACTTCGACGAACTGAGCACGGCAGGCAAGATCCTCGATTACTTCTGGCACTTGGTCCTGCCTGTCACGGCGCTGGTGATCGGCAACTTTGCAACCATGACCCTGCTGACCAAGAACAGCTTCCTCGACGAAATCAGCAAACAGTACGTCACGACCGCCAAGGCCAAAGGCCTGAGCAACCACAAAGTGCTGTACGGTCATGTGTTCCGCAACGCGATGCTGCTGGTGATTGCCGGCTTCCCCGCCGCGTTCATGGGCATCTTCTTTACCGGCTCGCTACTGGTGGAAGTGATCTTCTCGCTCGACGGCCTGGGCCTGATGAGCTTCGAAGCCGCCATCAACCGCGACTATCCGGTGGTCTTCGGAACACTGTTCATTTTCACCCTGCTGGGTCTGGTGGTGAAGCTGATCGGCGACATCACCTACACGCTGGTAGACCCGCGCATCGACTTTGAAAGCAGGAAGCATTGATATGAAGTTGTCTCCTCTCAATCGCCGCCGCTTCGAACTGTTCAAGGCCAATAAACGTGGCTGGTGGTCGCTGTGGCTGTTTCTGCTGCTGTTTGGCCTGAGCCTGGGTGCCGAACTGATCGCCAACGACAAACCGCTGGCCGTGCGCTACGACGGGCATTGGTATTTCCCGGTCTTCGAACGCTATCCGGAAACCACCTTTGGCGGCGAATTCCCCCTGGAAGCCAACTACAAGAGCCCGTATATCAAAGAGCTGCTGGCCGCCAAAGATGGCTGGACCCTCTGGGCACCGATCCCTTTCAGCTACCAGAGCATCAATTACGACCTGAAAGTGCCAGCCCCTGCTCCGCCTTCACGCGAGAACCTGCTGGGCACCGACGACCAGGGACGTGATGTGCTGGCACGTGTCATCTACGGCTTCAGAGTCTCGGTTCTGTTCGCCCTGACCCTGACCATTCTCAGCTCCATCATTGGCGTGGTCGCCGGTGCGCTGCAGGGCTTCTATGGCGGCTGGGTCGATTTGCTGGGCCAGCGGTTTCTGGAGGTCTGGTCCGGGTTGCCAGTGCTGTATCTGCTGATCATCCTGGCCAGCTTCGTGCAGCCCAACTTCTGGTGGCTGCTGGGCATCATGCTGCTGTTTTCATGGATGGGCCTGGTGGATGTGGTGCGTGCCGAGTTCCTGCGTGGGCGCAACCTGGAATACGTGCGTGCCGCCAGGGCGCTGGGCATGGAGAACGGCGCAATCATGTTCCGCCACATTCTGCCCAACGCAATGGTCTCGACCATGACCTTCATGCCGTTCATTCTGACCGGCGCAATCGGCACCCTGACGGCACTGGACTTCCTGGGTTTCGGCCTGCCCGCCGGCTCGCCTTCGCTGGGTGAGCTGGTTGCGCAGGGCAAATCCAATTTGCAGGCACCCTGGCTGGGTATCAGCGCTTTTGCAGTGCTGGCCCTGATGTTGAGCTTGCTGGTATTCATCGGCGAATCCGCCCGCGATGCTTTCGACCCAAGGAAATAAGATGAACACTGACAATCTGATCGAAATCCGCGATCTGGCGGTCGAGTTCGTGACGGGCGACTCGCGGCAACGGGTAGTCGAGCACATCAGCTTCGATATACGCCGTGGCGAAACCCTGGCGCTGGTCGGCGAAAGCGGCTCGGGCAAATCCGTCACCGCGCACTCGATCCTGCGCCTGCTGCCCTATCCCATCGCCAGCCATCCGAGCGGCACCATTCGTTACGCGGGCGATGATTTGCTTAAGGTCGAAGAGAAAAAACTGCGTTCGATCCGCGGCAATCGCATCGCCATGATTTTTCAGGAGCCGATGACTTCGCTCAACCCGCTGCATTCGGTTGAAAAGCAAATCAACGAAGTCCTCGGCCTGCACAAGGGCCTGACCGGCAAGGCGGCCACTGAGCGCACGCTGGAGCTGCTGGATCTGGTGGGCATCCCAGAGCCTCGCAAGCGACTCAAAGCGTTGCCACACGAGCTGTCAGGCGGCCAGCGCCAGCGCGTCATGATCGCAATGGCCCTGGCCAACGAGCCGGAACTGTTGATCGCCGATGAACCGACCACTGCGCTGGACGTGACGGTGCAGCTGAAAATTCTCGAATTGCTCAAGCATTTGCAGGCCCGGCTGGGCATGGCACTGCTGTTGATCAGCCACGATTTGAACGTTGTGAGGCAAATAGCCAACCGAGTATGTGTCATGCAGCGCGGTTGCATCGTCGAACAGGCATCGTGCGAAGAGCTGTTCCGTTCACCGCAGCACCCGTACACCAAGGTTTTGCTCAGCGCCGAGCCCAGCGGCGGTCCTTCGACCAATCCCGCTGGCGCTCCGCTGCTTGAAGTCGAGGACCTGAAAGTCTGGTTCCCGATCAAGAAGGGCCTGCTCAAGCGCACCGTCGACCACGTGAAGGCCGTCGACGGTATCCGCTTCAGCCTGCCGGAAGGCCAGACACTGGGCATCGTGGGTGAAAGTGGATCGGGCAAATCGACGTTGGGCCTGGCGATTCTTCGGCTCATCGGCAGTGAAGGCACCATACGATTCAGGGGCAAACCGCTAGACTCCCTGTCGCAGCAGCAGATACGTCCGCTGCGCAGGCAGATGCAGGTGGTGTTCCAGGACCCGTTTGGTAGCCTGAGCCCCCGCATGTCGGTGAGTGATATCGTGGGCGAAGGCCTGCGCATTCATAACATGGGCACGGCTGCCGAGCAGGAGACGGCGATCATCGAGGCACTCAAAGAGGTAGGTCTGGACCCGGAAACCCGGCACCGCTACCCCCACGAGTTCTCCGGTGGTCAGCGCCAGAGAATTGCCATTGCAAGGGCACTGGTGCTCAAACCGGCGCTGATTTTGCTGGACGAGCCCACATCGGCGCTCGACCGGACGGTGCAGCGCCAAGTGGTGGAGCTGCTTCGCTCGCTGCAAACCAAGTACAACCTGACGTATTTGTTCATCAGCCATGACCTGGCTGTCGTCAAAGCGCTTAGCCACCAGTTGATGGTGGTCAAGCAAGGCCAAGTGGTCGAACAGGGTGCCGCGCAGGCTGTTTTTGCCGCACCGCAACATCCTTATACACAGCAGCTTCTGGAAGCCGCCTTTTTGGCACCAGTCGCTGTCGATTAACCTGAAGAGGAACAACACATGGGTTTTCTCGCCGGTAAGCGCGTCCTGATCGTCGGTGTCGCCAGTAAACTGTCCATCGCATCCGGCATCGCTGCCGCCATGCATCGTGAAGGTGCAGAGCTTGCTTTCACCTACCAGAACGACAAACTCAAAGGTCGCGTCGAAGAGTTCGCCGCAGGCTGGGGCTCGAGCCCTGAGCTGTGCTTCCCTTGCGACGTGGCCAGCGACGAAGAGATCAACAAGGTCTTCGAAGAACTGAGCAAGAAGTGGGATGGCCTGGACGTGATCGTCCACTCGGTCGGCTTCGCGCCGGGCGATCAGCTCGATGGCGACTTCACCGAAGCCACCACCCGTGAAGGCTTCCGCATCGCCCACGACATCAGCGCCTACAGCTTCGTGGCACTGGCCAAAGCGGGCCGCGAAATGATGAAAGGCCGCAATGGCAGCCTGCTCACCCTGTCGTACCTGGGTGCAGAACGCACCATGCCGAACTACAACGTGATGGGCATGGCCAAGGCCAGCCTGGAAGCTGGCGTTCGCTACCTGGCAGGCAGCCTTGGCCCTGAAGGCACTCGCGTCAACGCCGTTTCAGCAGGCCCGATCCGTACCCTGGCAGCGTCGGGTATCAAGAACTTCCGCAAGATGCTGGCCGCCAACGAAGCGCAGACCCCTCTGCGCCGCAACGTGACCATCGACGAAGTCGGCAACGCCGGCGCATTTCTGTGTTCCGACCTGGCCTCGGGCATCAGCGGTGAGATCATGTACGTCGACGGCGGCTTCAACACCACCGCGATGGGCAACATCGAAGAGTGATACGGCGGGTGCCGCTCAGACGAGCGGCACTTTCCGGCAGGCAAAAAGAAGGCCGCTCATTGAGCGGCCTTCTTTTTTGGCTTCTGCAAAAGACCAGGTGATGACCACCCGGCCTTCGCATTAACCCGGCTTAGAACTTCTCGATCTTCGCCTTGCTTTCCAGCTGGGCACGGAACGCTGCGAAGTCTTGTTGACCGGCACGCGATGCGAGGTAACGACGGTACTGCGTCTTTTCCGCGTCAGTCGGCGCAGCCGCCTGATTGACACCGTTGAGGCGCACGATCACAAAACTCCCATCTGCGGCCGTCTGGCTGGTGTATTCCGGCTTGTCCTTGCCTGTTGGCTTAGGCATGCGGAACAGCGCCTGCAGAACGGCAGGGTCTACACCCTCCTGACTGCGAGTGACCGCTTCCATCACTTTCCACTCGTGACCGGCCTGCTTGGCCACCAGCGGGATTTTGCCATCACGCAGACCGGCCAGCAGCGCTTCGCCTTTGGACTTGGCTTCGGCACTGGCTTTTTCCTTCACCAACTGAGCACGAATGGCGCTGGCGACGTTCTCAAGCGGCAACTGCTTGGGTTGCAGGTGCTCTTTGGCACGCACGACCACCACAGTTTCCGGGTCCAGCTCCAACGTGTTGCTGTTGGAACCCTCTTCCAGCACTTCAGGGCTGAATGCTGCCTGGATGACCGCACGGTTGGCCGTCAGACCCTCGCCGCCTTCACGACCGAACGGTGCCGTCGTTTGAACCTTGAGGCCCAGATCCTGAGCTGGCTGCGCAAGATCGGACGATTCGAACGCCGAATCTTCCAACTGCTTGGTCACTTCGACGAACTTCTGCTCCACCTGCTGCGACTTGAGGTCGTTGGTCAGCTTGTCTTTCAGACTGGCGAATGTCGGAACCGACGGCGCTTCAACGCCCAACAGCTTGATCAGGTGCCAGCCGAAGTCAGTGCGCACAGGTTGCGAAACCTGGTCCTTGTTCAAACCGTACAGCGCGTCTTCGAACGCAGGGTCATAAACGCCTTTGCCTGCGTAGCCCAGATCCCCGCCCTTGCTCGACGAACCCGGGTCCTGCGAGAACTCCTTGGCCAATGCGGCGAAGTCCTCACCCTTGGCCAGACGCTGCTGAATCTCTTCAATCTTCGCCTTGGCCTGCTCATCGCTGAGCTTGTCGTTCACTTCGATCAGGATGTGCGCAGCGCGGCGCTGTTCGGACAGGTTGGCGATCTCTTTCTGATACGCCGCCTGCAAGTCCTCGTCCTTGACCTGCACCTTGTCGAAGAAGGCCGACTTCTTCAATTCGATGTAATCGAGCACCACCTGCTCAGGACTCATGAACTCCTTGGCATGCTCATCGTAGTGCGCCTTGACTTCATCGTCGGTGACTTTCACCGCCGACGGATCGGCCAGCAATGTCAACGACGCGAAATCACGGGTCTGCTTTTCAAGGCGTGCAAAGGCTTCAACCTCGGCGTCGGTCACAAAGGCACTGCCTGCGACACCGGCACGAACCTGACCGATGAGCATTTCCTGCCCCAGCATCTGACGGAATTGCAGACGGCTGTAGCCCAACTGGCGAATCACCTGATCGAAACGGTCCGGGCTGAATTTGCCATCCACCTGAAACTCAGGCGTCTGCAAAAGCTGCTGATCCAGCGCGGCATCGGAAAAGGAGAATTTGGAATCGGCGGCACCCTGCAGCAGCAGTTTGCGGTCGATAAGCCCTTTGAGAGCGGACTCGCGCAGCAACTTTTCGTCCAGCAGCGAAGGATCGAAGTCCTTGCCCAACTGCTGAGCCAGTTGCTGGGAAAGCTGACGGCGCTGCATGTCGACGGCTTGGCTCAGCTCATTTTGAGTGATGTCCTCGCCATTGACCTCGGCAGCGTTCTGCTTGTTGCTGGTCGCGGTAAACAACGCCTCGATGCCCGTGAAGGCCATCAATGCGATGATGATTCCGATGATTGTCTTGGCAATCCAGCCCTGTGAATTGTCCCTGATGTTCTGCAGCATTGCGTCCCCCAAAACGGTTGAACTGACTAACCAACCGCGGAGCGTGGGTAGAAAGCGGATAGAAGAAAGGCGCATCCGAGGATGCGCCTTCTCGTAACTGACGAAGCGGAAGGGCTCGAACCCTTCGGCGTTGCAACCGACTGCACCACCGCTCCGCTACTGAATCGGAGAAACGCCGACCCAGCGGGCAAGGCTTGAAGAGGCTTAGTTGACAGCTTCTTTCAGGGCTTTACCGGCTTTGAAACCTGGTTTTTTAGCAGCAGCGATTTCCAGCGTCTTGCCAGTCTGAGGATTGCGACCGGTACGCGCAGGACGATCTGTGACGGAGAACGTACCAAAGCCAACCAAAACAACCGAGTCGCCAGCCTTCAGAGCGCCAGTGACGGATTCGATCACTGCGTCCAGCGCACGGCCAGCAGCAGCTTTCGGGATATCAGCAGATGCAGCGATAGCATCAATCAGTTCCGACTTGTTCACTCTAAGTCCCCTTATCTCTATATTGAGTATGTTTCTAAGTTTTAGGTGTTAAGCAAAACGAGCGCTGGGAGGCTGGCCGGACTTGCTTTAAAGAGCCGCTTTATAACAAGGGCTCTAAAAAGCTGTCAAGGAAGCCTGCCAGACTTAATGCGTGCTAATTCTTTCCTTAGAGTCAGACTCGCGTTTTTCATCCTTCGCAACGAGATCAGGAGCCACATCCGGCAAGGGCTCCGGGGCGTATTGCAGCGCAATTTGCAGGACTTCGTCAATCCATTTAACCGGCTTTATCTGAAGATCCTGTTTGATATTGTCAGGAATTTCCTTCAAATCGCGTACATTTTCTTCCGGAATGATCACCGTCTTGATTCCGCCCCGGTGTGCAGCCAGAAGTTTTTCCTTCAAGCCACCGATGGCCAACACCTGACCACGCAGGGTAATTTCACCGGTCATTGCCACATCGGCACGCACCGGGATCTGAGTCAGCGCCGACACCAGCGCCGTACACATACCAACGCCAGCGCTTGGGCCATCCTTGGGCGTAGCGCCTTCAGGCATATGGATATGGGTGTCGTGCTTCTCGTGGAAGTCCGCTGAAATCCCCAGGCTGCGGGCGCGGCTGCGCACCACGGTTTGAGCTGCGGTGATGGATTCGACCATCACATCGCCCAGCGAACCGGTCTTGATCAACTGGCCCTTACCTGGCACGACAGCAGCTTCGATGGTCAGCAACTCACCACCCACCTGAGTCCACGCAAGCCCCGTCACCTGACCGATCTGGTCCTGCTGCTCAGCCAGGCCGTAACGGAATTTACGCACGCCCAGGAAGTGCTCGAGCATATCGGCCGTGACCTGAACGGCGAAGCGTTTCTCCAGCGCATGCTCTTTGACCGCCTTGCGGCAGACCTTGGCAATCTGGCGCTCCAGCCCGCGTACGCCTGCTTCACGGGTGTAATAACGGATGATGTCGCGGATCGCTTCCTGGTCGAATTCGATCTCGCCCTTCTTCAAGCCGTTAGCCTGAATCTGCTTGGGCGAAAGGTATTTGACGGCGATGTTGATCTTTTCGTCTTCGGTGTAGCCCGGCAGGCGAATGACTTCCATCCGGTCCAGCAGCGCTGGCGGAATGTTCATCGAGTTCGAGGTGCACAGGAACATCACATCCGACAGGTCGTAATCGACCTCCAAATAGTGATCGTTGAAATTGTGGTTCTGCTCGGGGTCCAGGACCTCCAGCAATGCCGACGCCGGGTCGCCGCGCATGTCGCTGCCCATCTTGTCGATTTCATCGAGCAGGAACAGCGGGTTGCGCACACCCACCTTCGTCATTTTTTGTATCAATCTTCCTGGCATCGAACCGATATAAGTCCGGCGATGGCCACGGATTTCCGCTTCATCACGCACACCACCGAGGGCCATGCGCACGAATTTGCGGTTGGTCGCGTTGGCAATCGACTCGGCCAGTGAGGTTTTACCCACGCCAGGCGGACCGACCAGGCACAACACCGCACACGCTTCTGCACGGCGAGGTATTCAAGGATGCGCTCCTTGACCTCGTCCAGACCGTAATGGTCCGCGTCCAGAATGGCCTCTGCACGCGCCAGATCCAGGCGCACCTTGCTCTGAGCCTTCCACGGCACCTGCACCAGCCAATCGATGTAGGAGCGCACCACGGTGGCTTCAGCGGACATTGGCGACATTTGCTTGAGCTTGTTCAGCTCCGCAGTCGCCTTGGCCAGGGCATCTTTCGGCAGACCGGCGGCATCGATGCGCTTTTTCAGCTCTTCGATTTCGTTATGGCCTTCATCACCATCGCCCAGTTCTTTCTGAATGGCCTTCATCTGCTCATTCAGGTAGTACTCGCGCTGGCTGCGCTCCATCTGTTTTTTGACGCGACCGCGGATGCGCTTCTCGACCTGCAGCAGGTCGATTTCGGCATCCAGCAGAGCCAGCACGTGCTCGACACGGGCGGACAGGTCGATGATCTCGAGGATGTCCTGCTTCTGCTCGATCTTGAGCGCCATGTGGGCCGCCATCGTATCAACCAGACGGCCAGGCTCATCGATGCTGTTAAGGGACGACAGGACCTCTGCAGGGACTTTCTTGCCCAACTGCACGTACTGCTCGAACTGAGCCAGCAGGCTGCGCACGAAAACCTCGGACTCTCGGTCCGGGGCGTCCACTTCGTCAATCAGCGCCACCTCGGCACGGTAATGACCGTCAACCTCGATGAAACGCTCTACCGAACCGCGCTGCTCGCCCTCTACCAGCACCTTGACGGTGCCGTCAGGCAATTTCAGCAGTTGCAATACGGTTGCAATGGTGCCGACGCTATAAAGAGCCTGTTCGTCAGGATCATCGTCAGCGGGATTTCTTTGCGCGAGCAACAGAATTTGCTTGTCACCCGTCATCGCTGCCTCGAGGGCTTCGATAGACTTCTCGCGCCCCACGAACAGCGGGATAACCATGTGCGGATAAACCACGACATCACGCAATGGCAAAAGAGGCAATTCGATGGTGGTCTTCATGATTTCGCCTCTACAGCGGCCAAACGGCCGGGACAGATGGAATTAGCTTGAAGCCAAGATGGGGGTAGTGTTCGAAAAAAACAAGCCCCAAGGGCTGCGGCCCGCTCAGGTTCGCCTTCTTCTACAAGACGAACGAGCACGCCGGAAATGCAAAAGGGGACCTTAAGGCCCCCTTTCGTGTCTCTTTACGCGTCAAGACAATGCCGTTACGCGTCAGGAGCAACCTTGGCAGGCGGCTCGCTGTTTTCGTAGATCAACAGCGGCTTGGACGTGCCTTCGATAACGCTTTCGTCGATCACCACTTTGCTCACGTCGCTTTGCGACGGGATTTCGTACATGGTGTCGAGCAAAACGCCTTCGAGGATCGAGCGCAGGCCACGGGCACCTGTCTTGCGCTCCAGCGCACGACGGGCAACCGACTTCAACGCATCGGTACGGAACTCCAGGTCCACACCTTCCATCTCGAACAGCTTGGCGTACTGCTTGGTCAGCGCGTTCTTCGGCTCGGTGAGGATCTGCATCAACGCAGCCTCATCCAGCTCGTCCAGCGTCGCCAGAACCGGCAGACGGCCTACGAATTCCGGGATCAGACCGAACTTGACCAGATCGTCAGGCTCGACTTCACGCAGAGACTCGCCAACCTTCTTGCCCTCTTCCTTGCTACGAACTTCGGCGTTGAAACCGATGCCGCCACGCGTAGAGCGATTCTGAATAACCTTTTCCAGACCCGAGAACGCACCACCGCAGATGAACAGGATATTGCGCGTATCCACCTGCAGGAACTCCTGCTGTGGATGCTTGCGGCCACCCTGAGGCGGAACGGAAGCGACAGTACCCTCGATCAGTTTCAGCAAGGCTTGTTGCACGCCTTCGCCAGACACGTCACGCGTGATCGAAGGGTTGTCGGACTTGCGCGAAATCTTGTCGATTTCATCGATGTAGACAATACCCATCTGGGCCTTCTCGACATCGTAATCACATTTCTGCAACAGCTTCTGGATAATGTTTTCCACGTCCTCACCAACATAACCGGCTTCGGTCAGGGTCGTGGCATCCGCGATGGTGAACGGCACATTGAGCAGGCGGGCCAGTGTTTCAGCCAGCAGCGTCTTGCCGGAACCTGTCGGGCCGATCAGCAAAATGTTGCTCTTGCCCAGTTCCACATCGTCGTTTTTCTTGTCGCGCTGATTCAGGCGTTTGTAGTGGTTGTACACCGCTACTGCGAGAACCTTTTTGGCACGCTCCTGACCAATTACATACTGATCAAGGATGCCGCTGATTTCTTTAGGCGAAGGCAATTTATGCGCGCTGCTTTCGGCCTGTGCTTCCTGCACCTCCTCGCGGATGATGTCATTGCACAGGTCGACGCACTCGTCGCAGATAAAGACCGAGGGGCCGGCAATCAATTTGCGCACTTCATGCTGGCTTTTGCCACAGAAGGAGCAATAGAGCAGCTTGCCGTTGTCCTCGCCGTTGCGGGTGTCAGTCATTCGATCGATCCAATCCGGTAGGCTTGCAACACAAGATGAAGGCTATTGCGGGCTTTTTCAAGTCCGCAGGCGGTCGGTTGTGCCGCCCCCCTACATTTTGAGCTGCTTAGGCAGGCATTTGACGCTTGTTGATCACCGAGTCGATCAGGCCATATTCAGCCGCACGCTCAGCGCTCATGAAGTTGTCACGCTCGGTATCACGCTCGATGGTTTCGAGGCTCTGGCCGGTGTGGTGCGCCAGCAACGAGTTCAGGCGGTGACGGATGTGCAGGATTTCCTTGGCATGGATGTCGATGTCCGACGCCTGCCCCTGGAAACCGCCCAATGGCTGGTGAATCATCATGCGCGAGTTCGGCAGGCAGTGACGCTTGCCCTCGGCACCACCGGCCAGCAGGAACGCACCCATGCTGCATGCCTGACCGATACAGATGGTCGACACGTCAGGCTTGATGAACTGCATGGTGTCGTAGATCGACATGCCTGCAGTCACCGAACCGCCCGGTGAGTTGATGTACAGATGGATATCCTTGTCCGGGTTTTCCGCTTCAAGGAAGAGCAGTTGCGCCGCGATAAGGTTGGCCATGTAGTCCTCTACCGGACCAACCATAAAGATCACCCGCTCCTTGAGAAGGCGCGAATAGATGTCATAGGCGCGTTCGCCACGGGCGGACTGCTCGATAACCATCGGGACCAGGCCGCCAGCGGCCTGGATGTCAGAGTTCTGCTGAATATAAGAATTGCGGGACATGTCCTGCATTCACTCCCAAATAGTCGAGTCTTGAATACGCACAAGCCAGCGCGAAGGCTGGCTTGTGGGTGTTTTCGAACGAAAAGAGAAATCAGTCGGCTTTTGGAGCTTCCACCGGCTTGACCGCTTCTTCGTAGGAGACCGATTTGTCGGTCACGCTAGCTTTCTGCAAAACAGTATCTACAACTTGCTCTTCAAGCACAACAGAACGTACTTCGTTCATTTGCTGCTCGTTCTTGTAGTACCAGGCCACGACCTGCTCTGGCTCCTGGTAGGCCGAGGCCATTTCCTGGATCAGATCACGAACGCGAGCGTCGTCAGGCTTGAGGTCGAACTGCTTGACCACTTCAGCAACGATCAGGCCCAGCTCGACGCGGCGCTTGGCCTGCTCTTCGAACAGCTCGGCCGGCAGTTGATCAGGCTTGATGTTGCCACCGAACTGCTGAACCGCTTGAACGCGCAGACGGTTGACTTCGTTTTCCAGCAGAGCTTTTGGAACGTCGATCGGGTTGGCGGCCAGCAGACCGTCCATAACCTGATTCTTGACCTTGGACTTGATGGCCTGACGCAGCTCGCGCTCCATGTTCTTGCGAACTTCGGCGCGGAAACCGTCGATGCCGGTTTCCTTGATGCCGAACTGCTTGAAGAACTCTTCGTTCAGCTCAGGCAGTTTTGGCTCGGAAACGGTGTTCACGGTAACGGTGAACTCGGCAGCCTTGCCGGCCAGCTCCAGGTTCTGGTAGTCCTCAGGGAAGGTCACGTTCAGAACGCGCTCTTCGCCTGCCTTGGCGCCCACCAAACCGTCTTCAAAGCCCGGGATCATGCGGCCGGAACCCAGAACCAGCTGGGTGCCAGTGGCAGAACCGCCAGCGAATGCTTCGCCGTCAACCTTGCCCACGAAATCGATATTCAATTGGTCTTCAGTCTGGGCGGCACGGTCGGTTTCTTCAAAACGAACGTTCTGCTTGCGCAGCACTTCCAGCATGTTGTCCAGATCGCTGTCAGCCACATCGGCAGACAGACGCTCTACAGCGATGGTGTCGAAACCGGCAACGGTGAATTCCGGGAAGACTTCGAAAGTCGCCACGTATTCCAGGTCCTTGCCTTTTTCGAAGGATTTCGGCTCTACAGCGGGTGCGCCAGCCGGATTGAGCTTCTGCTCAACGACCGCTTCGTAGAAAGTAGCCTGAATCAGATCGCCCAGTGCTTCCTGACGCGCGCCGTCTTCGTAACGCTGACGGATGACACTCATAGGCACTTTGCCAGGGCGGAAGCCCGGGATCTTGGCTTTACGTGCGGTCTGCTGCAGACGCTTGTTGACTTCAGTCTCGATGCGTTCGGCAGGCACGCCAATGGTCATGCGGCGCTCAAGAGCGGAAGTATTTTCAACAGAAACTTGCATGGATATTCCTCGTTGCACAGACGTTAGCCGGCCGTTTCCGACCCCAGAATCAAGGGCATGCATTCTAGTGGGTCAAACTCAAGAAGTCACCCTACTGAAAAAGGGCAGTTTAAGAGGGGAGAATCGGACCGTCGACGCGCACTGGCCATAAAGACCTCACGCCGCAGGCGATGCGTCTGGCACGGTCTTCTTTATAAGAAAGCCTGCGTGCCGGACCACTACCGATTCCCTCCACGTAGCGCGCCCCACTCGACCGACGGCGGTAGACCTTCGGACCAGCGAAACGGTAAAACCAATGCGCTGAAACAAAAAAAGCCGCACTAGGCGGCTTTTTTCTTATAACTGAGGTGCTTCCACCCGAGTTATTTGTATCTTGGTGCGGACGGAGAGACTCGAACTCTCACACCTTTCGGCGCTGGAACCTAAATCCAGTGTGTCTACCAATTCCACCACATCCGCGCTACAAGCTTTAAAGCAAAGGCGCCAGACTATGAATCTGGCGCCTTTCTTAATATGGGGTGGACGAAGGGGATCGAACCCTCGACAACAGGAGTCACAATCCTGTGCTCTACCAACTGAGCTACGCCCACCATATTGCATGTGACCAGTAAAACATTACTTGCTGTGCCAAAGCTGCCTTGAATGGCGCACCCGGCAGGACTCGAACCTGCGACCATCCGCTTAGAAGGCGGATGCTCTATCCAGCTGAGCTACGGGCACTTATATAATCTGTATTCTTTTACGATCACAAATTAAAAGGCTTTCAATCACACCGAGCTGATTTGCAACTCTGCCTGACCTAATCAACCAGTGCTAGCTTAACCAGTGCTGGGCTCTGCCCGGCAAGTGCGACGAATCTTATAGACGCCCCCAAAGGTCGTCAACTCTTTTTTGAAAAAAATTCAGTTAGATAAAGGAGTTAGCGGAATATGCTGACCAAGCGCCTTTGCCCTCGCGCCATGTCATGCGAGAATGCGCGCTCATTTTATTTCCTCTCGATGGTTAATCACGCGTCATGACTGCAAAACTAATCGACGGCAAAGCGATCGCAGCCAGCCTGCGCCAGCAGATCGCCAAACGTGTCGCCGAACGTAGCCAGCAAGGCCTGCGCACGCCGGGCCTCGCGGTGATTCTGGTGGGCAGCGACCCCGCCTCCCAGGTGTATGTCTCTCACAAGCGCAAGGATTGCGAGGAAGTCGGCTTTATCTCCCAAGCCTACGACTTGCCCACCGACACCACACAGGTTGCGCTGACCGAACTGATCGATCGCCTCAATGAAGACGCAGCAGTAGACGGTATCCTGCTTCAATTGCCGTTGCCCGAGCACCTGGACGCTTCGTTGTTGCTGGAGCGCATTCGCCCGGACAAGGATGTGGACGGTTTTCATCCTTATAACGTCGGCCGTCTTGCCCAGCGCATTCCACTGCTGCGCCCCTGTACGCCGAAAGGGATCATGACCCTGCTGGAAAGCACAGGCGTGGACCTGTATGGAATGGACGCCGTGGTGGTAGGTGCATCCAACATCGTCGGTCGCCCGATGGCGATGGAATTGCTGCTGGCCGGTTGCACCGTGACCGTCACCCACCGCTTCACCAAGGACCTGGCAGGCCACGTAGGCCGCGCCGATCTGGTGGTGGTTGCCGCTGGCAAGCCAGGCCTGGTCAAAGGCGAGTGGATCAAGCCTGGCGCGATTGTCATTGATGTCGGGATCAACCGGCAGGAAGACGGCAAGCTGGTGGGCGACGTGGTGTACGACACTGCCCTGCCCCGCGCAGGCTGGATCACCCCCGTCCCAGGCGGCGTAGGCCCCATGACGCGCGCCTGCCTGCTGGAAAACACCCTGTATGCTGCCGAGACGCTGCATAGCTGATACAGCTTTGCAGCAGTAACTTCGCAGCAGCAACGAAAACGGCACCCGAGGGTGCCGTTTTTGCATGTCACAGACGCTTATTTCTTCCCTGCTTCCCAGCTCTTCAACAGGTCGGAGTAAGCAATGGTCTCGCCTTTCGGTTTCTCGTTAGCCAGCTTGCGCTGGGGTGCGAGGAACTTGCCGCCGCTGTTCTCGGCCTTGCTGTACCACTCTTCAGCCGTGGTTTCCGGGTTCATTTTCGGCGCGCAACCGCTGGCGTCCTGAACCTTGGAGCGCTCGATGCGGGTCATGATCGCATCCTGATCCTTGGCCAGCCCGTCCAGCGCAGCCTGCGCGGTCTTCTCACCCGTTACCGCTTCGGCTACGTGGCTCCACCACAGCTGCGCAAGCTTCGGATAATCCGGTACGTTGGTGCCGGTTGGCGACCACTGTACGCGGGCCGGGCTGCGATAGAACTCGACCAGACCACCCAGCTTCGGTGCAAGCGCGGTCATTTCCTTGGAGTTGATGTCCGATTCGCGAATCGGTGTCAGGCCAACGATGGTTTTCTTAAGCGACACCGACTTGGACGTCACGAACTGCGCGTAGAGCCAGGCTGCGTTACGCTTTTTCTCTTCCGTTGACTTGAGGAACGTCCACGAGCCCACGTCCTGGTAGCCCAGCTTCATGCCTTCTTTCCAGTACGGGCCCTTAGGCGACGGCGCCATGCGCCACTTCGGCGTGCCGTCCGCATTCATCACCGGCAAGCCAGGCTTGGTCATGTCGGCAGTAAAGGCGGTGTACCAGAAGATCTGCTGCGCAACTTCGCCCTGCGACGGGACCGGCCCCGATTCGGAGAAGGTCATGCCCGCAGCTTGCGGCGGTGCGTAGGCTTTCAGCCAGTCGATGTATTTCTGGGTGGCGAAGACAGCCGCAGGACCGTTGGTGTCGCCACCGCGAGTGATGCTGGAGCCAACCGGATGGCAGGCCTCGACACGAATGCCCCACTCATCCACGGGCAAACCGTTGGGCAGACCTTTGTCGCCGCTGCCAGCCATCGAGAACCAGGCATCCGTGAAGCGCCAGCCCAGCGACGGGTCTTTCTTGCCGTAATCCATGTGGCCATAGACTCGCTTGCCGTCGATGGTTTTCACGTCTTCGCTGAAGAACTTGGCGATGTCTTCATAAGCCGACCAGTTCACCGGCACGCCCAGCTCGTAACCGTATTTGTCTTTGAATTGCTTTTTCAGATCGGCACGATCAAACCAGTCGGCACGGAACCAGTACAGGTTGGCGAACTGCTGGTCAGGCAGCTGATAGAGCTTGCCGTCTGGCGCGGTGGTGAAGGAAGTGCCGATGAAATCTTTCAGATCCAGCGTAGGAGAAGTGACTTTCGCACCTTCGGCACTGGCCATCAGGTCGGTCAGCGACAGCGCCTTGCCATAACGGAAGTGAGTACCGATCAGGTCAGAGTCATTCACCCAGCCGTCATAGATGCTTTTGTCAGACTGCATGGCGGTCTGCAGTTTCTCGATGACGTCCCCTTCCTGAAGCAGGTCATGAGTGACTTTGATGCCGGTGATTTCAGTGAACGCTTTCGCCAGGGTCTTGGATTCGTATTCGTGGGTGGTCAGGGTTTCCGACACCACCTTGATGTCCATGCCACGGAACGGCTCGGCCGCTTTGATGAACCACTCAAGCTCTTTCAACTGTTCGGCATCGGAAAGCGTGGTCGGCTTGAATTCGCTGGCCGCCCACTTCTTTGCCGCATCCTCATACTGATCCGCCCAGGCTGAAACGCTCAGCCCGCTGAGCATGATCATGGTCGCCAACGTCACGCTATGTTGCAGCTTGTTTTTCTTATTGAACATAGACACCTCAAGAGTTGTTTCTTATGTAGTCCCGCTTTACGAACACCGCCAGCCGTTGTCCGGGCAATGATGCCCGTCCGCCTGCTAACCCCAACGCATCACCACCAACAGCCACACCAGAGAAGCCCCCGACGCGACCCATATACTCCAGTCAGTCGCACCGATGACCATCAGATGCAGATAAGCGCTCCCCAACAGCCCAATGAACAGCCGGTCGCCACGGGTCGTGGCAATCGGCAGAAATCCGCGACGCTCGATACTGGCCGAGCGCAGTTCCCATACCGTCATTCCCACCAGCAACAAGGCGATACTGCCGAAGAAGGCTGCGGTGGGCAGAGTCCAGGACATCCACTCCATTTTTCGTCTCCTCAGACACGGCCAAGGGCGAAGCCCTTGACCACGTGGTTGCGAACAAACCAGATCACCAGCATGCCCGGCAGAATGGTCAGCACACCGGCCGCAGCCAGTACCCCCCAGTCAATACCGGACGCCGAAACCGTACGTGTCATGACCGCAGCAATCGGCTTGGCGTTGACCGAAGTCAGGGTCCGCGCCAGCAGCAGCTCGACCCACGAAAACATGAAGCAGAAGAACGCCGTGACACCGATCCCCGAACCAATCAGCGGGATGAAAATCTTGCCGAAGAACTTGGGAAAACTGTAACCGTCGATGTAGGCGGTTTCATCGATCTCTTTCGGAACACCTGACATGAAGCCTTCCAGAATCCACACCGCCAGCGGCACGTTGAACAGGCAATGCGCCAGCGCCACGGCGATGTGCGTATCAAACAGACCGATCGACGAATACAACTGGAAAAACGGCAGCAGGAACACCGCCGGTGGCGCCATGCGGTTGGTCAGCAGCCAGAAGAACAGGTGCTTGTCGCCGAGGAAACGATAGCGTGAAAACGCATAGGCTGCTGGCAATGCGACACTCAGCGATATGACGGTATTCAGGCACACGTAGTACAACGAATTAAGGTAGCCGCTGTACCAGCTTTCGTCGGTGAAGATCACCTTGTAGTTGGCCAAGGTGAAATCTTGCGGCCAGAGGGTCAGGCCACCAAGGATTTCGGTGTTGGTCTTGAACGACATATTGACCAGCCAGTAGATCGGCACCAGCAGAAAGAGCAGGTAAATCAACATCGGTATGGCTTTGCGCAGACTCATGACGCGGCCCTCAATTCTTTTCGCTGTGGGTCATGGCGGTGTAGAACACCCACGACACCAGCAGAATGATCAGGAAATACACCAGCGAGAACGCCGCCGCCGGCCCCAGGTCGAACTGCCCGAGCGCCATCGTCGTCAGGGTCTGGCTGAGGAACGTGGTGGAGTTACCCGGGCCGCCGCCCGTGAGCACGAAAGGCTCTGTATAGATCATGAAGCTGTCCATGAAGCGCAGCATCACGGCGATCAACAGCACGCTTTTCATCTTCGGCAACTGAATGTGTCGGAAGATGGCCCAACTGGAAGCCCGATCGATCCGCGCCGCCTGATAATAGACGTCCGGAATAGCCCGCAAGCCTGAGTAGCTCAGCAACGCAACCAGTGATGTCCAATGCCAGACGTCGATGATCAGCACCGTGACCCAGGCATCCGACGCATTCGCCGCGTAGTTGTAGTTGATGTGCAAAATGTTGTTCAACGTGTAGCCCAGCAGACCAATGTCACCGCGGCCGAAAATCTGCCAGATGGTGCCGACCACGTTCCAGGGGATCAGCAGCGGAATGGTCATCAGGATCAGGCAAACCGTGGACCAGCGACCCTTGGTCGGCATGCACAGCGCAACCGCGATACCCAGCGGGATCTCGATCAGCAGCACACTGCCCGAATAGATGAACTGGCGCAGAAGCGAGTCGTGCAGACGCGGATCCTGCAGGACCTGCCTGAACCAGTCGGTGCCGACAAAGTAGCGGCTGGACTGGTCGAAGATGTCCTGCACCGAGTAGTTGACCACGGTCATCATCGGAATGATGGCGCTGAACGCCACCAGCAGGAACACCGGCAGCACCAGCCACCAGGCCTTGTTGTTCTGGACCTTGTTATTCATGGCAGGTCTCGCTCTGGAGTGGACTCAAGCAGGAAGTCGTCGGCGTACACCATCAGCCACTGCGCCGGAAAGCTGATCCACGCCTGCCCTTGCGGCACAGGCTTGTCTTCCGGCATGCGCACCTTGATCTTCTGCCCGGCCAGCGACAGGGTCAGAATCTTGTAGGTGCCCAGGTCTTCGACATAGACCACGTCGGCGCACATCGCTTCTTCGTAAGGGCCGTCCCATACGTGCACGAACTCGGGACGAATGCCGATCTTGAGGCTGGTGAACGAGGCACGTGCGATCAGCTGCTGCAACAGGCTGGACAGCGGCACGTGAACATCGCCAAAACCGACGCCATCACCCTGGGCCTGCACCTCGATCAGGTTCATGCCGGGGCTGCCAATGAAATAGCCGACAAACGTGTGCCTCGGCTTTTCGAACAGCTCACGCGGTGTGCCGAACTGGACGATCTGGCCGCCGTACATCACTGCAATCTTGTCGGCGAAGGTGGAGGCCTCCAACTGATCGTGGGTGACGTACACCATCGTGATGTTGAATTGCTCGTGAATCTGCTTGAGCTTTCGACGCAGTTTCCACTTCAGGTGCGGGTCGATGACTGTCAGCGGCTCATCGAACAGGATGGCCGAAACGTCATCACGCACCAGACCGCGACCCATTGAAACCTTTTGCTTTTCATCCGCCGTCAGATTACGGGCCTTCTTTTTCAGCAAGGGCTGCAAATCCAGCACGTCCGCAATTTCATTGACCTTGGCAAGAATTTTCGCTTTGTCCATGCCCTGATTGCGCAACGGAAAGGCCAGGTTATCGAACACGGTCATGGTGTCGTAGATCACTGGAAACTGGAAAACCTGAGCGATGTTACGGTGCTCGGGCGGCAGCTCGTTGACGACTTTGGAATCGAACAGCACCTGCCCCTGTGACGGGCTCAACAGGCCGGAAATGATGTTCAGCAAGGTCGACTTGCCGCACCCGGAAGGCCCAAGCAGCGCATACGCGCCGCCCTGCTCCCAGATGTGGCTCATCTCGCGAATCGCGTAATCGTCCGGGCCGGGGTTGGCGCTGTAACTGTGAGCCAGGTTCTGCAATCGGATCTCGGCCATCAGGCAACCCTCGACATGCGCAGGCCCGGTGCCTGGATTAGGCCGCCCTGCTGATCGAACACGAAAAGTTTGTGGGTCGGGATATACACCCGGATCGGCGCATCGACGTCGTAGGCGTGGACGCCCGGCAGGTGCAGCACCAGCGAAAACAGCTCGTTGCGCACATGCAGGAACGTTTCAGAGCCGCTGATCTCTGCAAGCTCTACGGTCACGGCCAGCTCCAGGTCGTCATCGTTGGAGGGGACCAGACTCAGATGGCTGGGGCGTACACCGAAGCGATACTCACCATCACCGATGGCACGCAGGTCGACGTTGAGCGGGAAATGCACGAAGTTGGCAAAGCTGACTTCGTTACCTTCAATACGCCCCTCCATCAGGTTGATCGGCGGCTCCGAGAACAGCTCGGCGGCCAGCACGGTAGCGGGTTTGTGGTAGACTTCAGGGGTCTTGCCGCTCTGGACTACGCGACCCTCATGCAAAATGGTGGTCGTGCCGCCCAGTGCCAACGCTTCGTTAGGCTCGGTGGTGGCATAGATGGCGATGGTGTGGCGCGCCGCAAACAGCTCACGCATTTCCTGACGCAGCTCTTCGCGCAATTTGTAGTCGAGGTTAACCAGCGGCTCGTCGAACAGAATCAGCTCAGCATCCTTGACCAGCGCCCGTGCCATCGCGGTGCGTTGCTGCTGGCCGCCGGACAGCTCAAGGGGGTGACGCTGCAGGAATTTCTCGATGCGCAGCATCCTCGCTGTTTCGTTGACGCGGCTATGGATCAAGTCTTTCGACATGCCCGCCTGGCGCAACGGCGAAGCGATATTTTCGAATACCGTCATGCTCGGGTAATTGATGAACTGCTGATAAACCATCGAGACGTTGCGCAAGCGAACCGGCCGATTCGTAACATCGACTCCGTTCATCAGCACTCGCCCGCTGTCGGGTTTGTCCAGCCCTGCCATCAGGCGCATCAGGCTGGTTTTGCCTGACAGGGTTCGCCCCAGCAGAACGTTGAAGGACCCTGGCTCAAAGCTCAGGGATGCGTCGTCGATCCATGTTTGGCCATCGACTGCGCGACTGACGTGCTCCAGCGTGAGAGACATGGCGTGCCCTTTGTTGTTTTTTTTAGGGTAATGCGTGACTGATGTGCACATAGCGACATTCGTGCCAGTTCTGCCGATGCGGCGCCAAAGCCCGTTCCAGAGCATTCGCCCGTATTCATTGACTGAGAGCCACTTCACAGCTGAACAAAAATGAACAGTAAACGCTGAACAACTGAACAAAATGAACGTTGACTTTGAACACATCTGAACGACACTGGATGAACGTTGCACGCCAGGATGGACACGCGACGAAACCTGAAAATAAAAACAACACGTCATCCTTGCAGGTTTTGCCATGGCTCAATCCAGCACTTCGCTTGCGCACGACATCATCATTCGGGATTCATGGACACGTTGCCGGGACTTCGGTCTCGATCACCAGACGCGCCCGTCTTTCGGCCAACTGCCCGGTGCAGAGGTTTCTCGGCTACTTGAGCGGCACAACGCACTGGTTCAGACGACCCACCAGGAAGTGCTACCGGTCTACGAAAACATCCTGAGTAATTCCAACTGCCTGATCCTGCTGGCTGACCCCCAAGGCCAGTTACTCAAGTCGTGGGGCACGCAGCGGTTTGGCGACGCGTCGCATCAAGGGTTTCTGGCCGGGGCCAGCTGGAGCGAGCAAGGCACGGGCACCAATGCCATCGGTACGGCGCTGGCGTGTGAGCAGGCCATTCACATCGAGCCCGATGAGCATTTTCTCAAAGCCAACCGTTTCATGACGGGCTCCGCCTCGCCGATCTTCGATGCCGACCGACGCATCATTGCTGTACTGGACGTGTCCAGCGACAGCTTCCTGCCGCCCTCCCACACGTTGGGCATGGTCAAAATGATGAGCCAGTCGGTGGAAAACCGGCTGATCCTTGATCAGTTTCGCGACACCCATTTCCAACTGATTTTCAACACCGGCCTGAACAACCTCGACAGCCAGTGGGCCGGCCTGCTGATTTTCGACGAGAGCGGCCAGATTCTCTGCGCCAATCGCCGCGCCGACACGCTGCTGGGCGTCAGGCTCGCGGGGGTGAGCATCGAGACGCTGTTCAAATGCCCGATCCTGCAATTGCTCAGCGAAACCGAAGCCCGGCCTTTTGCGCTGCAAGCCTTCGGCAACAACCGTTTTCAATGCCTCATCAAGCGCCCGAGACGCAAGCCGCTGCAATTGCACACCGTTACGGCATCTGCGTTGCCGGTCGCCCCTAGAGGCCTGGACCTGCAAGCCATCAGCTTGGGCGATGCCCGCGTCGAAAAAGCAGTGATACAGGCGCAGCGCCTGTTGGAAAAAGATATCCCCCTGCTGATCCACGGGGAAACCGGGGTTGGCAAGGAAGTGTTCGTCAAGGCACTGCATCAGGCCAGCTCGCGGGCGAGTCAGCCGTTGATTGCGGTGAACTGTGCGGCGATTCCCGCTGATCTGGTAGAGGCTGAACTGTTCGGTTACGCCAGAGGCGCATTCACAGGTGCCAGCCAGAAAGGCAGCATCGGGCTGATTCGCAAAGCCGACAAAGGCATGCTGTTTCTGGACGAAATCGGTGACATGCCTATGTCAGTGCAAGCGCGCTTGCTGCGCGTTCTTCAGGAGCGTTGCGTTCAGCCATTGGGCGGCGGCGAATTGTACCCGGTGGACATCCGCCTGGTATCGGCCACCAATCGCACGTTGCGCGATCAGGTACAGGCTGGGCATTTTCGTCAGGATCTGTACTACCGGATCAGCGGCCTGAACATCGAACTGCCCCCATTGCGTGAAAGAACCGACAAGCACGCGTTGGTGCAGCGCATCTGGGAAAGGCATCGGGACCCGCACCAGCGCGCCGGTTTTTCACGGGAGGTGCTGGAGCTGTTCGAGCATCACCCTTGGCCGGGCAATATCCGCCAGTTGAACAGCGTGATTCAGGTGGCACTGGCACTGGCTGACGATCAGCCGATCAGTACCGAGCATTTGCCGGAGGATTTCTTTCTGGATGCGGGACTGGACGAGCCCCCTCATGAGACGCAGATCGCGCAGATGACCAAGGAGAGTGTGCTGCCGACCGGTGACCTGAACGACCTGCTTCAGGCCACCGGAGGCAACATTTCACAGCTGGCGAAGCGACTCGGGGTGAGTCGCAACACCTTGTACAAGCGGTTGCGTGAACAGCAAGGCGATGACACCTGATCGGCGCCTCGGCACTGATCGTACCCATCGCTCCGCGTGGGCATGCATCCCGTGATGCTCTACCAGAACGTGGGAGCGGACTTGTCCGCGAATACTGCGTTTCAGACGCTGCATCATCGTCGGATGTACCCGCTTTCGCGGACGAGTCCGCTCCCACGGCCGAAATCGTGCTCGCTCCAAATGCTCATCGCGACTTGTGTATAACGATGGGCTCAGGAATGGGCACGATCATCGACTTCAGTCCGCCAGACGCCAGGTCGTGCCACCCTTGCCATCTTCCAGCAGCACGCCCATCGCCGTGATCTGATCACGGATGCGGTCGGATTCGGCCCAGTCCTTGGCGGCACGCGCAGCCAGACGCGCCTGGATCAGCGCTTCCACTTCAGCGGCATCGACACGGCCTTCAGCGCCTGCGCGCAAAAAGTCGTCGGCTTCGAGCTGCAACACACCCAGCACGCTTGCCAACTGCTTGAGACGCGCCGCAAGGCCCGCAGCGGCAGCAAGATCAGCGTCACGCAGACGATTGATCTCGCGCACCATGTCGAACAGCACCGCGCAAGCTTCTGGCGTACCGAAGTCGTCGTTCATCGCCGTGGTGAAGCGCTCGACGAACGCCTCGCCACCCGCAGGCTCGGCCACCGGCAAGCCCTTGAGCGCGTGATAGAAGCGCTCCAGCGCCGCCTTGGACTCGCGCAGGCTGTCCTCGGAATAGTTGATCGCGCTCCGGTAGTGGCTTGACACCAGCAGGTAGCGCACCACCTCGGGGTGGTATTTCTCCAGCACGTCACGAATGGTGAAGAAGTTGTTCAGCGACTTGGACATCTTCTCGCCATTGATGCGAATCATGCCGCAGTGCAACCACGCGTTGGCGTACGTCTTGCCGGTCGCCGCTTCGCTCTGGGCGATTTCATTTTCATGGTGCGGAAACTCAAGGTCACTGCCGCCGCCGTGAATATCGAAGGTGTCACCCAGGCAGCAGGTCGACATCACCGAGCACTCGATGTGCCAGCCCGGACGCCCCGGCCCCCACGGCGACTCCCAGCTCGGCTCGCCGGGCTTGACGCCTTTCCAGAGCACGAAGTCCAGCGGATCGTCTTTGGACTCATCCACTTCGATCCGCGCACCGATGCGCAAGTCTTCGATCTTCTTGCGCGACAGCTTGCCGTAGCCGACGAACTTGCCGACGCGGTAATACACATCGCCATTGCCTGGCGCGTAGGCATAGCCCTTGTCGATCAGCGTCTGGATCATGGCGTGCATGCCGGCGATATGATCGGTGGCACGCGGCTCCATGTCCGGCTTGAGGATGTTGAGGCGCGCCTCATCCTCGTGCATGGCGTCGATCATGCGCGCCGTCAGCGCGTCGAAAGACTCGCCGTTGTCACGCGCACGGTTGATGATCTTGTCGTCGATGTCGGTGATGTTGCGCACATAGGTCAGCTCATAACCGCTGAACCGCAACCAGCGCGTCACCAGATCGAACGCGACCATGCTGCGGCCGTGGCCCAGGTGGCAGTAGTCGTACACGGTCATGCCGCAGACGTACATGCGCACCTTGTTGCCATCCAGCGGTTTGAAAACTTCTTTGCTCTTGGTGAGCGTGTTGTAGATGGAAAGCACTTTCCTACCCCCGTGGTACAGCCTCAGCTCCAGGAATCGCGCAGTGTCACTGTGCGGTTGAAGACCGGATGACCAGGTTTTGTGTCCTTGATGTCGGCGCAGAAGTAGCCTTCGCGCTCGAACTGGAACCTGTCTTCCGGCTGTGCATTAGCCAGCGATGGTTCAGCACGACAACCTGTGAGTACCTGCAGGGAATCAGGGTTGATGTTTTCCAGGAACGTGGCGCCGTCCTCGGCCTTGTCAGGCGAAGGCGAACGGAACAGGCGGTCGTACAGCCGCACTTCGCATTCCACGCTGGCCTCGGCCGGCACCCAGTGAATCACGCCCTTGACCTTGCGACCTTCAGGGTTTTTGCCCAAGGTGTCCGGGTCGTAGGAGCAGCGCAGCTCGACAATATTGCCGTCGGCATCCTTGATGGCCTCGTCGGCACGGATCACGTAACTGCCACGCAGACGCACTTCGCCATTGGGCTCCAGACGCTTGTAGCCTTTCGGTGGCTCTTCCATGTAGTCGTCGCGATCGATGTAGATCTCACGCGCAAACGGCAGCTCGCGCACGCCCAGGTCTTCCTTGGGATGACGCGGCAGCTCGAGCTTCTCGACCTGACCTTCCGGGTAGTTGGTGATCACGACCTTCAACGGGCGCAGCACGCACATGGCGCGCGGTGCGTTGCGGTCCAGATCGTCACGGATGCTGAATTCGAGCATGCCGAAATCCACCACACCGTCGGAACGGTTGGTGCCGACCATTTCGCAGAAGTTGCGGATCGAAGCCGGCGTGTAGCCACGACGGCGGAAGCCGGACAGCGTGGACATGCGCGGGTCGTCCCAGCCGCTGACGTGCTTCTCGTCGACCAGTTGCTTGAGCTTGCGCTTGCTGGTCACGGTGTAGCTCAGGTTCAGGCGGGAGAACTCGTACTGACGCGGTCTGCACGGCACCGGCAGGTTGTCCAGGAACCAGTCGTAAAGCGGACGATGGCTTTCGAATTCCAGGGTGCAGATCGAGTGGGTGATGCCTTCGATGGCGTCCGACTGACCATGAGTGAAATCGTAGATCGGATAGATGCACCACTTGTCACCGGTCTGGTGGTGATGGGCATGGCGAATGCGGTACAGGATCGGGTCACGCAGGTTCATGTTCGGCGACGCCATGTCGATCTTGGCGCGCAATACGCGAGCGCCGTCTTCGAACTCACCGGCTTTCATGCGGGCGAACAGGTCCAGGTTTTCCTCGACGCTGCGCTCACGAAACGGGCTGTTCTTGCCCGGCTCGGTCAGGGTGCCACGGTACTCGCGGGCCTGCTCGGGGGTCAGATCATCGACATAGGCTTTGCCGGCCTTGATCAGTTCGACGGCCCAGTCGTGCAACTGATCGAAGTATTGCGAAGCGTAGCGCACTTCGCCTGCCCACTCGAAGCCCAGCCACTTCACATCGCTCATGATGGCGTCGATGTATTCCTGGTCTTCCTTGGCCGGGTTGGTGTCGTCGAAGCGCAGGTGCGTCGCGCCGCCAAACTCTTTGGCCAGACCGAAATTCACGCAGATCGACTTGGCATGACCGATATGCAGATAGCCGTTTGGCTCCGGCGGGAAGCGGGTCACGATCTGGGTGTGTTTGCCGGAATCCAGGTCAGCCTGCACGATTGGACGCAGGAAGTTGGTCGGTACGACAGGGCCTGCCTTTGAATTCGCAACGGGTTCTGGAGTGGGCTTGCTCATAAGATCCTTGGACATACTTGTGCGCGGCCAGGGTAGGCCGACTAAATCAAAGCGCTTATCATAGCCGAAGCTGTCAAGTCCCTGACAACAGACTGCAAGGTTGTGAGCAGAAAAGCGGCAAAAGGCGCGAAAAATGTAACCTCGCCTGTAAACTGCACGTCAGGGTGATATTGCGCCCCTTTCATGAACGCCAAGAGAGCGATTTCGATATGTCCAAAGTAAAACTGACCACCAACCACGGTGACATCGTTCTGCAATTGAATGCAGAAAAGGCGCCACTGACTGTTGCCAACTTCATCGAATACGTAAACGCCGGCCATTATGAAAACACCGTTTTCCACCGTGTGATCGGTAACTTCATGGTCCAGGGCGGCGGTTTCGAGCCAGGCATGAAAGAAAAGAAAGACAAGCGCCCAAGCATTCAGAACGAAGCCGACAACGGTCTGCCGAACAAGAAGTACACCGTGGCAATGGCGCGTACGATGGAGCCGCATTCGGCTTCCGCGCAGTTCTTCATCAACGTGGCTGACAACGCTTTCCTGAACCACAGCGCCAAGACCGTACAGGGTTGGGGCTATGCCGTATTCGGTGAAGTTGTCGAAGGCACTGACGTCGTCGACAAGATCAAAGGCGTTGCCACCAGCAGCAAAGCCGGTCACCAGGACGTTCCTGTCGAAGACGTGATCATCGAAAAAGCCGAGATCGTTGAGTGATACTGCTGATCTCCGATTTGCATCTTGAGCAAGAACGCCCCGACATTACCCGGGCGTTTCTGGATCTACTCGCAGGCCGGGCTCGCACAGCCGAGTCGCTGTATATCCTCGGGGATTTCTTCGAAGCCTGGATCGGTGACGACGCCATGTCGCCGTTCCAGCTTTCGATCTGCAAGGCCCTGCGCGAACTGAGCGACAGTGGTACCCGAATTTTTCTGATGCACGGCAACCGTGACTTCATGATCGGCAAGGGTTTCTGCAAGGCAGCGGGTTGTACGCTGCTGAGCGACCCGACCGTGGTGCAGTTGAACGGTGAGCCAGTGCTGTTGATGCACGGCGACAGCCTGTGTACGCGTGACGTGGGTTACATCAGGATGCGTCGCTACCTGCGCCATCCGCTGACGCTGTTCATTCTGCGTCATCTACCGCTGAAAACCCGCTACAAACTGGCGCGCAAACTGCGCAATGAAAGCCGTGCCAAGACCCGCATGAAAGCCAACGACATCGTCGACGTGACGCCTGAAGAGGTGCCACGGATCATGCTGCAGTTCGGTGTGCGCACGCTGGTCCACGGCCACACTCACCGTCCCGCCATTCACAAATTGCAGTTGGGCGATGTTGCCGCCAAGCGCATCGTGCTCGGCGACTGGGACCGTCAGGGCTGGGCGCTGCAAGTGGACGAACAGGGTTTCAGCCTGGGTTCGTTTGATTTTGTGCCGCAAGAAAATCGCACGCTGGCGCTGCCGTCTTCGTTGTAAGTCAACCCGCACAATCCTCTGATCGTTCCAGGACGTCTGGAACAGGGTCTTTGCGAGCAAGCTCGGTCCACTGAGTAGTGTTTACTCAGTGGACCGAGCATCAATGCCCTCCTCCCGCCGCTGGGCCCGCCTTGGCAGCAAACGGAGGTCTGGCGAACCAGACCAGCAGGATCAATCCTGCGAACAACCATCCCAGCATGTAGAAGTAATCCACGGTCGACATCATGTACGCCTGACCGTTGAGTGTCTGTTCCAGTTGCGCGTAGGCCTGCGGACCTGCACCACCCAGGGCGTCGAGCGCATGGCGCGTATTCGGGTCATAGGTGCTGATGTTCTCGCTCAGGTACGCGTGGTGCTGTTCAGCACGGCGAATCCAGATCCATGTCGTCAGCGAGGCCGCAAAACTGCCGCCCAGCGTGCGCAGGAACGTGGCAAGACCGGAGCCATCGGCGATCTGATGGGGCGGCAAGTCCGACAACAGGATACTCAACGTCGGCATGAAGAACAGCGCCACGCCAATCCCCATGAACAACTGCACCATCGCCACGTGCTCGAAGTCCACCTGATTGGTGAAGTCGGCACGCATGAAACAACTCAGCCCCATTGCCAGAAACGCGAGACTGGCCAGCAGGCGCAGGTCGAATGTGTGCGCGTATTTGCCGACGAAGGGCGACATCAGCACCGGCAGGATACCGATCGGTGCCAGCGCCAGCCCGGCCCAGGTGGCGGTGTAGCCCATCTGCGTCTGCAACCATTGCGGCAACAGCAGGTTGACACCGAAGAACGCCGAATACCCGCCAATCATCGCCAGCGTACCGATCCGGAAATTACGGTAGGCAAACAACCGCAGATTGACGATGGGATGTTTGTCGGTCATCTCCCAGATCACGAACACCGACAGCGCCACCAGCGAAATCAACGAGCCGATCACGATGAAGTTCGATTCGAACCAATCCAGGTTATTACCTTTGTCCAGTACCACCTGCAGCGCACCGACGCCGATGATCAGGGCAATCAACCCCACATAATCCAGCGGCTGTTGCTGGGTGCTGACCGGTCGCTTGGCCATCTGCAGACGGACTATAAAGGCGGCGAACAACCCGATCGGGATGTTGATGAAGAAGATCCACGGCCAACTGTAGCTGTCCGTGATCCAGCCGCCCAGAATCGGCCCCACAATGGGCGCAACCACCGTGACCATTGCCAGTAATGCCAAGGCCATGCCCCGCTTTGCCGGTGGATAAACCGCCAGCAGCAAGGTCTGGCTCATCGGGTAGAGCGGCCCGGCCACGATCCCCTGCAAGGCCCGGAAACCCACCAGCTCAGGCATCGACGTGGAAATCCCGCACAAAAACGACGCCAGCACAAACAGAAGGGTTGCCCACAGAAACAGTTTGACCTCGCCGAAGCGGCGGCTCAGCCAGCCGGTGAGTGGCAGCGCAATGGCGTTACTGACCGCGAACGAAGTGATGACCCAGGTGCTCTGCTCAGAGCTGACGCCCAGGTTACCTGCAATGGTCGGCAGGGCCACGTTGGCAATGGTGGTGTCGAGCACCTGCATGAAGGTCGCCAGCGACAGGCCGATGGTGCAGAGCAACAGGCTGGGTGGCGTAAAGGAAGCGGGGGCGTTGGTGCTCATCGCGAGTCCCTGAAAACGTGGGCGACACTCCGGCCCAAAGGCCGGAGCATGCGAATGGGCGGATCAGCGCTGGGCGGTTTTGCTTCTGTCACTGGCGGCGCTGTTTTCATGGATCAGGCGCGCGATCAAAGCGTCGGCGTCGGCCAGTTGTTCGGCGTAGATCTGGGTGCTGAACGCCGCCTGCTTCGGAGGCTGCTGCGCCAGAACCGGTCCGCTCTGGTCGTGCAGATTGACTTCGACGGTGGTCGACAGCCCGATGCGCAAAGGGTGTTGGGCCAGCTCTTCAGGGTTGATGTGAACCCGGACCGGTACGCGCTGAACGATCTTGATCCAGTTGCCGGTGGCATTCTGGGCAGGCAAGAGCGCAAATGCACTGCCGGTCCCCGCACCCAGGCTGTCGATGGTGCCGCTGTATTTCACATCGCTGCCATACAGGTCGGAGCTGATTTCCACCGGTTGACCGATGCGCATCTTGCCCAACTGGGTTTCCTTGAAGTTGGCATCGATCCACAGCTGATCCAGCGGAATCACGGCCATCGTCGCAGTGCCCGGCTGAACGCGCTGACCGAGTTGCACGCTACGTTTAGCTACGTAACCGGTGACCGGCGCGACCAGTGTGGTCCGCGCGTTGGCCAGATAGGCCTGTCGCAACTGCGCCGCAGCCGCCTTCACATCCGGATGAGAAGACACCACGGTGTCGTCAACCAGCGCGACACTGGTGCTCAACTGTTGCTGGATGTTATTCAAGGCACTTTGGGCGCTGGTCAGTTGGTCCCGCGCATGGGACAGCTCTTCCTGGGAAATCGCGCCACCGGCCGCCAGGCTGCGACGACGGCTGTAGTTGTCCTGAGCCGTCTGCACAGCCGCACGCTGTGCGGCCAATTGAGCTTTCATGCCATCGACGTTGCTGTAAAGGCCGCGAACCTGACGCACGACTTTGCCCAGATTGGCTTCGGCGCTCTGAAGCCCGACCTCGGCATCGCTTGGATCGAACCGCAGCAAAACCTGACCTTCCCGGACCAGATCGCCGTCGTCAGCGGCAATACTGATGACCGTACCGGTGACCAGCGGCGTGATTTCCACCACGTTGCCACTCACGTAGGCGTCATCGGTCTCTTCGCTCCATTGACCGTACACCTCATACCAGCCCCAGATCGCCAGTCCACACAGCACGACGATGATGGCGAGCCCGATCAGCAAAAACCTGCGCTTGCCGGATGACGGGCCGTTGGGCGCTTTCTGTTCAGGGGCAGAAGTGTTTTCAGCGGCGGCAGTGGCCATGACAAATTACCTTCAAGTCGGCAATACGGCTGAGGTCCGGCCAGAGGGGCCACCCCAACTTCGTGCTCGTATTTATTTGCCTTTGCCGTTAAAGCTCAGGCGAGTCAGGGTGATGTGATCATCGGCGGCGACCAGGACCTTGGTCAGAATCCGGCGCAAAGCCTCCACTTCCTCGGTGTCGAGGGCGGCGAAGGTGTCGTTCATCGCATCGGCACCAATCTGCGGCAACAGATCCGATAGCGTCTGTCCCTGCGGCGTCAAGGCGACATGCACCTGACGGCGATCGGTTTCGGAACGAGTGCGTACGATCAGTTCTTTCTGTTCCAGGCGATCCAGCATGCGAGTCATCGAACCACTGTCCAGCGACAGGTGCCGACACAACTCCACCGGCGTATCGGTCGAAAACTGAGCAATGATGATCAGCACCTTGAACTGCGCGAACGTGACGTCGTAAGGCAGCAGGTACTTGTCCAGCATGCGGTCTTTCAGCGCATTGGTACGGCCGACCAGCAGCCCGATCAGGCTGGAGTCGAAGTTCTCAGGACTGAAATGTTTCAAGTGACCACCCAGAAAGCTGCCTAAGCAGTGATTACAAAATATTACTGCCTAGACAGCCATTGTCAAAGCATTTGTTAGCTTGCTTGCTAAATAGACATAAAAAAACGACCGCTGGTTAGGCGGTCGTTTTTCTTGTCGCTGCCGGGAGCTGCACGCTGGATCAGGCAGCGACAGGTACACCACTGTGAAAACGGAACTCTTCGTCAGGGCTCTCGATCAGCTCCCGCTCGGCCAGACGAATTTCTTCGATCTTGGCGTCCACGTCCGCCCTGTCGCCATAGGTATAAGCCAGCTTCAGATAATCCTGAAAATGCCGTGACTCGGACTTGAGCAGGCTGCCGTAGAACTTGGCCAGGTCTTCATCCAAGTGGGGCACCAGCGCGGCAAAGCGTTCGCAGGACCGGGCTTCAACAAAAGCCCCTACCACCAGCGCATCGGTCAACCGGTAAGGGTTGTGATTGCGCACCAACTTGCGCAATGCCCCGGCATAACGCGCCGAGCTGATATTGACCAGCGGAATCTGGCGCTTGCGGATGATGCTGATCACCTGCTCGAAATGACGCAGCTCCTCGCGAGCCAGCCGCGACATCTTGGCCAACAGGTCGAACTTGTCGTTGTACTGGAACATGAACTGAAACGCCGCCCCGGCCGCTTTCTTCTCGTTGTTCGCGTGGTCGATCAACAGGATGTCGAGGTTGCGCAATGCAGCCTGAACCCAACTGTCAGGCGTACGGCAAAGCAGAAAGGCTTCGATTTCAGGGATCGGGTACATAGGCTCACAGATGGCGGGGAGGCAAAGCCGGGCATTATACGAGGGCTGTGGACGTCCCGCGAGACAAAAGCGCGAAGCGGATCAGGCGCCGAAAGCGTCCCTGAGAAAGCCCGGCGCTATATAACGCTGATAGTGCGCTTCGGAAAGCAGGAAGAATTCCCGGTCGATCGCATCGCGCAATTCCGGCAGTGACCAGTTACGAAATTCGGGTAACAACACGAATCCGTAGGCTTCAACCTGGCTGATGACCCTGGCACCGCGCGCGATCAATTGATACGCCCAGCAATATTCGGACTGGTGGGGCACGAAGCGGATCTTGCGCTGGGTGAGCTGTAACCGCAGCTTGTCGACATCGAAAATTTCGAGCTTGGCGGTCATCACCTGAACCAGCAATTGTTCCAGACGCAACCAGACGGCTCTTTTTTCGTCTTCGTTGTAACCATTCCAGTGGATGACTTCGTGATGGAAGCGTTTGCAGCCACGGCACACCAAATCCCCGTAAACAGTGGAGCAAAGGCCGACGCAGGGTGTTTTGATGATGTGATCAGGCATGGCTGGCGGGGCTTGGGCAGGCGAAACAAGGACTCATATTAGTCCTTTGTCTAAGCACTTTCACCCCCGAACATGTAGGGGCTAACTTACCTTTAGTTCAGATTTGCCGTAGAATCAGCGAGCCTTTTAAGGCGCCAATGTCCGTTGGAAGCTGTTTTCAAAGCGTCACGAGCACAGTCAAGTTAATCCCGCAGTGCGGCGTCGACAGGCCATTCCCTCATCACGAATGGCCGTGTCGGCCGCCTCTCCTCCCCGTCCTGCAGGCGTAAAACTTTGAAAACAGCTTCTGTTAGGAATTGCCGACACCCTGCCAACAAGGCTCTAAAGTCTTGCGTGGGTACGGACAATTTCTGGATGAGCGTCCCGGACACCCATTTGGGACCACTGATGAGGGTAATACTGTGCTTGAAGCCTACCGTAAACACATCGAAGAGCGTGCCGCCCAGGGTATCGTGCCCCAGCCGCTTAACGCCGAACAAACCGCAGGCGTCATTGAGCTGCTGAAAAATCCTCCGGCTGGCGAAGAAGCTTTCCTTGTCGACCTGATCACCAATCGCGTTCCACCAGGCGTTGACGAGGCTGCCTACGTCAAGGCCGGTTTCCTGTCTGCCCTGGCCAAGGGGGAAGCCACTTCTCCCTTGATCGACAAAAAACGCGCAACCGAACTGTTGGGCACCATGCAGGGTGGCTACAACATCGTCACGCTGGTTGACCTGCTCGACGACGCCACCCTGGCACCGGTCGCTGCCGAACAGCTCAAGCACACGCTGCTGATGTTCGACGCCTTTCACGACGTGGCCGAAAAAGCCAAGAGCGGCAACGCTCACGCCAAAGAAGTTCTGCAATCCTGGGCTGACGGCGAGTGGTTCAAGAAGCGTCCTACTCTGGCCGACAAGATCAGCCTGCGCGTCTTCAAGGTCACTGGCGAAACCAACACCGACGACCTGTCCCCTGCGCCTGATGCCTGGTCGCGTCCAGACATCCCGTTGCACGCACTGGCCATGCTGAAAATGGCCCGTGAAGGCATCGTTCCAGACGTACAGGGCTCCATCGGCCCGATGAAGCAGATCGAAGAAATGCGCGGCCAGGGCTTCCCTATCGCTTACGTCGGTGACGTGGTCGGTACCGGTTCCTCGCGTAAATCGGCGACCAACTCGGTACTGTGGTTCTTCGGCGACGACGTGCCTTACGTGCCGAACAAGCGCGCTGGCGGCTTCTGCTTCGGCAGCAAGATCGCTCCGATCTTCTACAACACGATGGAAGACGCAGGCGCCCTGCCGATCGAATTCGATGTCTCGAACATCAACATGGGCGATGTGATCGACGTTTACCCGTACGCTGGCAAGGTCTGCAAGCACGACAGCGACGAGGTCATCACCACCTTCGAAATGAAGACTCCGGTGCTGTTGGACGAAGTCCGTGCCGGTGGCCGTATCCCGCTGATCATTGGCCGTGGCCTGACCAGCAAGGCTCGCGCCGAACTGGGCCTGCCAGCCTTCGACCTGTTCAAGACGCCTGATCAGCCAGCCGAAAGCACCAAGGGTTTCACCCTGGCGCAGAAGATGGTCGGCAAGGCGTGCGGCGTGGAAGGTATCCGTCCGGGCACCTACTGCGAACCGAAAATGACCACCGTCGGTTCCCAGGACACCACTGGCCCGATGACCCGCGACGAGCTGAAAGACCTGGCGTGCCTGGGCTTCTCGACCGATCTGGTCATGCAGTCCTTCTGCCACACCGCTGCCTATCCAAAGCCGATCGACGTCAAGACGCACCACACGCTGCCTGACTTCATCATGACCCGTGGCGGCGTTTCACTGCGTCCGGGCGACGGCATCATCCACAGCTGGCTGAACCGCATGCTGCTGCCGGACACCGTCGGCACCGGTGGCGACTCGCACACCCGCTTCCCGATCGGCATTTCCTTCCCGGCCGGTTCCGGTCTGGTTGCGTTCGCTGCGGCCACCGGCGTCATGCCGCTGGACATGCCTGAATCGATCCTGGTTCGCTTCAAAGGCAAGATGCAACCTGGCATCACATTGCGCGACCTGGTTCACGCCATTCCTTACTACGCGATTCAGGCTGGCCTGCTGACCGTAGAGAAGAAAGGCAAGAAGAACGCGTTCTCCGGCCGCATCCTGGAAATCGAAGGCCTGGACAACCTGAGCATCGAGCAGGCCTTCGAGCTGTCCGACGCATCGGCCGAACGTTCGGCTGCAGGCTGCACCATCAAGCTGGCCAAAGAGCCGATCATCGAATACCTGAACTCCAACATCACCCTGCTGCGCTGGATGATCGAACAAGGTTACGGTGATCCTCGCACCCTGGAGCGTCGTGCTCAGGCGATGGAAGCCTGGGTTGCCAACCCTGAGCTGCTGGAAGCCGACAAGGACGCCGAGTACGCTGAGATCATCGAGATCGACCTGGCCGACGTCAAAGAGCCTGTGCTCTGCGCACCGAACGACCCGGACGATGCACGCCTGCTGTCTTCGGTACAGGGCGAGAAGATCGACGAAGTGTTCATCGGTTCCTGCATGACCAACATCGGCCACTTCCGCGCTGCGGGCAAGTTGCTGGACAAGGTCAAAGGCCAGTTGCCGACACGCCTGTGGCTGTCGCCGCCAACCAAGATGGATGCTCATCAGTTGACCGAAGAAGGCTACTACGGCATCTACGGCAAGGCTGGCGCGCGCATGGAAATGCCGGGCTGCTCGCTGTGCATGGGTAACCAGGCACGCGTAGAACCGAACTCGACCGTTGTGTCGACGTCGACCCGTAACTTCCCGAACCGTCTGGGCGACGGCGCGAACGTCTACCTGGCCTCGGCCGAACTGGCGTCTGTCGCATCGATCCTGGGTCGCCTGCCGACCGTCGAGGAGTACATGGGTTACGCCCAGCAGATCGACACGATGGCAGCGGACGTGTACCGCTACCTGAGCTTCGATCAGATCGCCGAGTTCCGTGAAGCCGCAGCGAACGCCAACATCCCGGTCGTTCAAGCGTAATAGCGAAACACAGCATTGAAAGAACCCCGCCTTGTGCGGGGTTTTTTATACCTTCAATAAAGCAGAAAAAGCGGACGCGGAGCGTCCAGAAAGGTATTCCCACGCTGGAGCGTGAGGAACGATCGGTGATGGGTTGAGACTGATCGTGCCCCAACGCTGCGCGTCACATCGACAAACAAACCAATTCAGGACCTGCCGTCATGAAAACGCGTGCGTCAACCGCGCAACCAGCTCCTGTGCCTGCTCTGGACTGACAACATTGGTAAAGCACATGACCAGCCCCTGACGCGGCGTCGTTTGCAGATGCCATTTCGACAATGGCTCGATAGCCAGCCCGAACGCACGGGCGCGCTGGGTGATGTCCTGGTCATCGCCCTCCTTTAGAACAGCCACAACATGCATACCACCCGCCTGCAAGTCGATGTGTAAGCGTTCGCCGAACTGATGATGCAACGCATCGATCAGCCATTGGCGGCGATGGGCATAAAGACTGCGCATCTTGTTCAAGTGCCGCGCGAAGTGGCCTTCATCCAGAAAAGTGGCAACCGTAGCCTGCAGCAGCAGCGGGCAATGGTTTTGCAGACGGTCCGCCTGAAACACGAATGCCGCGACCTGCTCAGGCGGTACCACCAGATAAGCCAGGCGTAAACCCGGAAACAACACCTTGCTGAAAGTGCCGGTGTAGAGCACGCGACCCTGCTCATCCAGACTCCTGAGTGCAGGCAACGGCTTCCCGAGATAACGGTATTCGCTGTCATAGTCGTCCTCAATGATCCAACTGCCCTGGCGATTGGCCCAGTCCAGCAGTGCCAGCCGACGCGCAAGGCTCAAGGGCATGCCCAAGGGGCTCTGGTGAGTCAGGGTGACTACTGCAAATCGTGCATCCGACGCCTGAGCGATACCGTGCGCGACGTCGAGCCCACCGCCATCCACCGGAACAGGCACCAGATGGGCGCCTGCCTGTTTCAGGGTATTGCGCGCCATGAAGTAACCGGGATCCTCTACCCAGCAGGCATCGCCGTGTTCCATTAACGTGTGGCTGATCAGGTCGAGGCAGGCACGATACCCCGCGCAGACAAACACCTGCTCGGGCCCGCAGGTGATACCTCGGGAAATGCCCAGATAGCGGGAGATGGCCGTGCGCAGTGGCCCATGCCCTTGCGCGCCCGGGTAAACCAGACCCTCAGGACCGCTCTGACGCAATTGACGGCTGGCCAGTCGGGTCCAGAGCTTTCGGGGAAACGCATCCAGTGCAGGCAATCCCATCTGCAAGGCGAGCGGTGCGGTGCCGCTATGAATCGCCTGATGAACCCTGGGCTCGACCTTCGCCTGAGTGACCGGCGCAACATGCACCTTCGGTTGCGCAGAAACGATGGTCCCGGCCGGACCGCGCGGGATCAGGTAACCCTCGCCAATCAGCAACTGGTAGGACGCCTCCACGGTACCACGTGCCAGGTTCAGCTCGGCGGCGAGCGCCCGGACGGAGGGCACCCGGTCGCCAGGGCGCAGGCGCCCGTCGGTCATGCATTCGCGAAAGCGCCGATACAACTGGCGATAGATCGGGGCCGAGTGGTTGCGATCAAGCTCGAAGGAAATCCGCATGGCCTAGTCGTTTGTTCAATTTTTGGCTCTATAGACTATGTCATTGCCCACTTAAAGTAAGCCCTCATCTGCACTACGGATAACGGGCATGACCGGCATCATCGAACACCTCGAAGACCATTACGCCTTGCAGGCCAGTTTTGCCTTGATGTGCATGCTGCGACCACACCTCACCGACGTACAGAGTTACACCGACCAATTGCAAAGGCAGATGGACCAGGGCTATCGCCTGCTGGCGGTGCGCAACGATCAGTCAATCTTCGGCCTGGCCGGTTACCGCGAACTGGAAAACCTGCTCTATGGGCGCTTCGTCTACGTCGATGATCTGGTGATCAGTCCGCAGTTGCAGCGCTCAGGACTAGGCGCGCAACTGCTGAATGGCGTACGCGATGAGGCTCTGCGCCGCCAGAGCGATTACCTGGTGCTGGACACAGGTCTGCACATGCCCCTGGCGCAACGCTTCTATTTCCGCCAGGGGCTGCTGGCCCGTGGCATGCACTTCACTCAAGACCTTCGGGCGAGGAATCAACAATGAACAATGTGCTGCTGGTCAATGCCAGCCCGCAGGGCTTCGCCTCCCATGCCAATGGTCTGGCAGGCGAACTGATTGACTCACTAAGAGCCCGCCATCCGGGTATCACCCTGACTGAACGCGATTTGAGCGCACAACCTTTGCCTGCGCTTGGGGTGGATTACGCCCGCGCCCTGACGACGCCAACACCCTTCGAGGATCCTGTGTTCGACGTTTCTGAAACCCTGATCCGCGAACTGGAAGCCTGCGATGTGCTGATCATCGCCACGCCGATGCACAACTTCACCGTGCCCGCCGCCTTGAAACTCTGGATTGACTACGTGCTGCGCATCCAGCGCACGTTCAGCTCAGGGCCGGAAGGCAAAACCGGTCTGCTGGCGGACAGGCCTGTGTATGTGCTGGTCGGTTCGGGCGGCTTCCATCAGGGCGAGCGCGCCAGACAACCGGACTTTCTGACGTCTTACCTGCGCGTCGTGCTCAACACGCTGGGGCTGTACGACACCGGCTTCATCTACCTGCAAGGGCTGGTGTTCGGCGAAGAAGCCGTTCGCAGCGCGCTGGAGCAGGCTCGCAATCGACTGGCCTTGCAGCCGCTGTTCAGCACGCCGGCCTGCGCCTGACCCTTAATTTCACACTGGAGCTTCATCATGAGCCAACTCAGACTGCCCTTCTCCACCCTTTCACCTGTTGCCTACCAAGGCTTGCTCGCCACCAATAAAGCGCTGGAAGAAAGCCCGCTCGGCCTGCCGCTGGTAGAGCTGGTGTACTTGCGTATCTCGCAGATCAATGGCTGCGCCTTCTGTCTGGGCAAACATTCACAGACCTTGCGTGGCTGCGAAGTGTCGCAGGCGAAACTCGATTGCCTGGCAGGCTGGCGCATCAGCGAGCTGTTCGACGAACGCGAGCGCGCTGCGCTGGCATGGGCCGAAACCCTGACGCATGTCAGCGAAAAGGGCGCGCCGGATGAGCTTTACGAACCCCTCAAAGCGCACTTTTCCGACACCGAAATTTCCGACCTGACGCTCGCGGTGGCCTTGATGAATGCATTCAACCGGCTAGCGGTGGGCATGAAGCTCTGAATCAGTGACGCCCAACCAGCGGCGATCTCAGTTCAACCCAAGCTGCGAAAGCCACTGCTCAATCGCATCGCCACTGCTCATGGCAGGCTGCACCAGACCGTCGACCATAAAGGTCGGGGACACATGAATACCGTTCTGGCGGGCGTATTTACAGTGCCATTTGATAACGTGTTCAAGCTCGGGCTGCGCAAAGGCTTCGGCCAGCTGCACGCCGCTGTAGCCTTCCAGACGGGCAATGATCTCGTTCGGCGTGGCGTCCAGATTAGGCCCGCTGGCGTGGTGTTCGAACTCGAACTCGGCGCGATGCGCAGCCACGGCGGCCATCACAGCCTTGGCAGTGTCCTTGCCGCCTTCGAGGGTCGAAGCGGCGAGGATGCAGCGCACGATAACCCCGGAAAACATGTGCCACGGCTGGGACTGGAGTCGGATCTTGACCGTGAGGCGGTCGTCACCAGCCTGTTCCAGCAGCGTGTCGAGCTTGCGAAAAGCCTTGACCGAAAACGGGCATGTGGGCTCAAGGAACACTTCAAGAATGCGCGGGCCGTGGCCCCAGGTGAGTGCGTCTGCCTGCATGGTTATTCTCCCGAAGAGTGGATGATAGGGTATTGACCTCGCCGATCGTGTAAATGCTCAGCGGCCAATGCCGCAGGAATTTCCTTGCATCTTCAACACAGCGCTGACTAAAGGCAAACACCGCAGGAGCGGACCGGGCGGCGTTTCGTTTGTCCGCAAATGCGCATTTCAGGCGTTGGATACTCGTCGGATGTACTGACTTTTCGCGGACGAGTCCGCTCCCACGATGTCTGCCGTCATCAGCGCACCCATTAAAAAACCCCGCATCTTTCGATGCGGGGTTTTCAGTTAGCGCACAACCTGATCAAGCCATCACACCGTGACGGCTTGCCCACTCATGGCCAGGTCCAGCAGTTCGCGGTTGGCGACGGCGTACATGGCGTAATCGGTGCCGGTTGCAGCACGCAGTTCGACCAGCATGGCGCGCCAGCGCTCGACCATAAGCGCGTGCTGTTCAAGCCACAGCGCCAGACGCTCTTCCACGTCGGCCGGACCGTCTGCCATCTGCAGAACCGATACGGTGATCGCCCGCTGCTGCCAGTCGATGTCGTCGCGGAACGCTTCGCGGGCCAGGGCCTGCCAGTTGTTTTCCACCGGCAGGCTGCTGATCTGCTGCAAGTACCAGGTCACGTCCAGCGCACTGCCCACGGCGAAGTAGACCTTGGCCACGTCGGCAGCGTTCTGCCCCGTGACATCGGAGGCTTCGATGATCGGCAACAGCGTGTACAGGTGAGTGGTGCCTGCGACCATACGCGCCAGCAGTTCAGGCACACCGGCTTCAACATACGCCTGATAGCGGGTCTGCCAGACTTCGCGGGTCGGACCTTCCAGCAACTCGTCGAGCTTCAGACCCAGTGCTGCAATGTGCGGACCGAAGTGCGCCACGTCACGGCCAGCGTCCAGTTCATTGCGACGGCTGCGCAGGAACCAGCGTGTGGCGCGACGCCCCAGACGCATCAGTTCGTCCATCAGCGCCAGCTGGATTTCCGCCGACACCTTGTAGTCCAGCGCCTCGATCTGACGGAACCAGTGCGGGAGGTGGAAGATGTCACGCACGATCACGTAGGCACCGGCCACGCTGGCAGCGCTCATGCCGGTCGACTCTTTGAGTCGCTGCACGAACGTGATGCCCATGTGGTTGACCAGGTCGTTGGCGATCTGGGTGCTGACGATTTCACGCTTCAGACGGTGACCGCGCATGGCCACAGAGAACTTGGCGCCCAGCGATGGCGGGAACGCGGTTTCCATGTCACGTGCCAGGTAGTCGTCATCCGGAACACGGGATTCCAGCAACGCTTCCTTGAGGTCGATCTTGCTGTACGAGATCAGTACCGACAGCTCGGCACGGCTCAGGCCATGACCGGCCGACACACGCTCGACGATCTGGTCTTCGGCCGGCAGGAACTCAATGGCACGGTCCAGCTTGCCACGGGCTTCCAGATCGTTCATCAGGCGCTTGTATTCAGCGATGCGGTCATAGGCGCGACGAGCCGCCAGCGACAGTGCCTGAGTCTGCTTGTAGTTGTTGCCCAAGACCAGATTGCCGACTTCATCGGTCATGCTTTCGAGCAGTTGGTTGCGCTGCTTCTCGGTCATGTCACCAGCCTGCACCACTTCGTTGAGCAGGATTTTGATGTTCACTTCGTGGTCGGAGCAGTCCACACCACCGGCGTTGTCGATGAAGTCGGTGTTGGTCGCGCCGCCATTGAGGCCGAACTCGACACGGCCCAGCTGGGTCATGCCCAGGTTGCCTCCCTCGCCCACCACCTTGCAGCGCAGCTCGTTGCCGTCGACACGCAGCGCATCGTTGGCCTTGTCGCCCACGTCTGCATGAGACTCTTCGCTGGACTTCACGTACGTACCAATGCCGCCGTTCCACAACAGGTCCACAGGTGCCTTGAGCAGCGCATGCAGCAGTTCGGTCGGGGTCAGCTTGTCGGCCTTGATGTCGAAGCGCGCCTTCATCTGCTCGCTGATGGCGATGCTCTTGGCGCTGCGCGGGAAGATGCCGCCGCCTGCGGACATGATGCTGGCGTCGTAGTCGGTCCAGGCCGAACGTGGCAGATCGAACAGACGCTGACGCTCGACGAAGCTGGTGGCCGGATCCGGATTCGGATCAATGAAGATGTGCAGATGGTTGAAAGCCGCGACCAGTTGCAGCTTGTCGGACATCAACAGACCGTTACCGAACACGTCACCGGCCATGTCGCCGATGCCGATCACACTGATGCTGTCTTGCTGAACGTTGATGTCACGCTCGCGGAAGTGACGCTGCACGCCCACCCAGGCACCCTTGGCGGTGATGCCCATCTTCTTGTGGTCGTAACCGGCCGAACCACCGGACGCAAACGCGTCGCCCAGCCAGAAACCGTAATCGATAGCGATGCCGTTGGCGATGTCGGAGAAGGTCGCCGTGCCTTTGTCGGCGGCAACGACCAGGTACGGATCGTCGTCATCGTGGCGAACCACGTTGACCGGCGGCACGAGTACGCCTTCCTTGAGGTTGTCGGTGATGTCCAGCAGGCCCGAGATGAAGATGCGGTAGCAGGCGATCGCCTCTGCCTGCACTTCGTCACGGTTGCCTGTGGTCGGCAGGCGGCGCGGCACGAAACCACCCTTGGCGCCGACCGGCACGATGACCGAGTTCTTCACCTGCTGGGCTTTTACCAGGCCCAGCACTTCGGTGCGGAAGTCTTCTTCGCGATCCGACCAGCGCAGGCCGCCGCGGGCAACGTTGCCGAAGCGCAGATGCACGCCCTCGACGCGTGGCGAGTAGACGAAAATCTCGAACTTGGGCACCGGCTTCGGCAGCTCGGGGATCAGGCGCGGGTTGAATTTGAAGCTGAAGTAGCCCTTGTTCTGGCCGTTGGCATCGGTCTGGTAGAAGTTGGTCCGCAGCGTCGCTTTGATCAGGTCAAGGTAACGACGCAAGATGCGGTCTTCGTTGAGCACCTGGACATCGTCCAGCGCGGTCAGAATGGCCTGTTCCAGACGCAGCTGCTTGTCGTCCAGATCGTCCGAACCCAACTTGCGCGCCAGGTAGAAACGGGTCTTGAACAGACGCGTCAGCTCACGTGCAATGTCGGTGTGGTTGTTCAGGGTGCTGGCGATATAACCCAGGTCGAAGCCCAGACGAATCTGCTTCAGGTAGCGGGCATAGGCGCGCAGCAAGGCCACGTCGCGCCACGGCAGACCGGCCGTCAGTACCAGACGGTTGAAGGCATCGTTCTCGGCGTCGCCGCTGACGATGTGTACGAAAGCGTCCTGCAGCGTGTCGTTGAGCTGCTGAATGTCGAGATTCAGGCCTTCGCCGTAGGTAAAGGCGAAATCGTGAATCCAGAACTCACGACCGTTGGCGTGATGCAGGCGGTACGGGAACTCACCCAGCACACGCAGGCCGAGGTTCTCCAGAATCGGCAGTACGTCGGACAGCGCCAGCGGTGTATCGGCGTGGTACAGCTTGCAGTGCAGCTGCTGACGTCCACCGGCCAGAGGCTGGTAGAAGCTCATCACCAACGGGTTGGTTTCGCTCAGGCTCAGCACGTGCTGCATGTCGACCACAGCCGAATGCGCCGCAAAACGCTCGCGGTAGCCTGCCGGGAAGCCTTTCGGGAAATCGGCCAGCACGTTGGTGCCGTGGGCCTCGCCGAAGCTTTCGACCACCAGACTGGCGTAGTCGTCCTTCCAGGAACGGCAGGCCTGAATGACCTCGTTCTCCAGTTGGGCAACGTCGATTTCCAGATTGACCTTCGGGTCCACACGCAGAATCAACTGCACGCGCGCCAGAACGGATTCGGAGAAGAACGTCCAGAATTCGCAATCGCTGGCTTTCAGGCGATCCATCAGCACCTGCTGGATCTTCTGTCGCACTTCGGTGGAGTACACGTCACGCGGCACGTAGGCCAGGCAGTAGCAGAAACGGCCGTACGGGTCCTTGCGCAGGAACACGCGAATCTTGTTGCGCTCCTGAATCTGCACGATGGACATCACGGTGGTGAACAGCTCGTCTACCGGAGTCTGGAACAGATCGTCGCGGGGCAGCACTTCGACCACCTGCGCCAGTTCCTTGCCCAGATGCGCCTTGGCATCGAAACCGGAACGGCGCTCGACTTCGGCGACCTTGCGACGGATGTACGGGATCTGCCGCACACTCTCGCCATACACCGACGAGGTGTAGAGGCCCATGAAGCGGCATTCCTTGATGACCTTGCCCGATGCGTCGATCTGACGGATCGAGACGAAATCAGGGTAGGCCGGACGATGCACACGGCTTGGCACCGCAGCCTTGGCGAATGACAGCAGCATCGGCTCTTGCAGGTATTTCACTGCGTAATCTTCGATGTGCAGTTCTTCACGGCTCAGGCCCGGGCGCAGCAGTTTGGTCAGGCCCAGGAACGAGGATTCGTCGTACACCAGCTGGCCGCCGTTGGCGTCGCTGCTGACTTCGAATTCTTCGTAGCCCAGAAAGGTGAAGTGGTTGTCTACCAGCCACTCCAGAAAGACCTTGATCTCGGCCTTTTCCTCAACGTCGGTGTTGGATTCGTTGGCGTCGATGCTGACCAGCAATTCACGCAGACGCGCCTTCATCGGCTCGAAATCTTCCACAGCCGCGCGGACTTCGCCCAGCACCTGCTCCAGTTCGCGGGCCAGGACATTCAACTCGCTGGCATTGGCGCAGCGGTCGATCTCCAGGTACATCAGCGATTCTTGCAGTACGTCGTCGCCAGTGGTGCCTTTAGGCAGCAGTTCGAGCAGTTGACCATTCGGGCCGCGTCGTACGCTGAGGACGGTGGTTTGCAGGGTATGGATGCTGTAACCGCGACGGTTCAGCTCGGTGCGTACGGAGTCGACCAAAAACGGCAGGTCGTGATGCAGCACTTCTACGGCACTGTGAGTCGATTGCCATCCGTGACGCTCGTAATCGGGGTTGTAGACGCGAACCTGAGGATGGGCGTGTTCGAAACGCTCCAACAGGCGCCACGCGGACAGCGTGCAGCCCGCAAGGTCAGACAGCCGACGCTGAGTGAGTTCATCCAGTGAAATGATGCCGAAGAACTGTTCAGCGAACAGCGCCACTTGTGGCAGTGCCTGTTCGCTGATGTGCTGAGCCAGTGCCGATTGCAGTTGATGCTGGAAATCGGCCTTGCTGGCTGCGGTGAAGAACGCCATCTGTGGTACTCCGCTTTGGCTTTTATTGGGGAGGCTTGTAGAAGGTGTCGGGATCCGGGTGTACCGGCGTCCGGTTGAATGGACACCACCTGATCGAGTGTAAAGCTAAAGTACTAACGCCTGTCGTGTCAGGGTAGTCACATTTGAATGTCGCAGGGCACGCGATGAAAAAAGAAACAGCAAGCCCCAAGGCTTCGTGCGCGCACACCTTTGGTGCAGCTTAACGACAGCAGACCGGACACTACTTACGAGGCTGCGACATATTCGGTCATCGCCTAGCACGCCAACTCGCACGATAGTGCCAATTAATGGCCGACAAAATGTCTCGGGGACTGGCAAAATCCGTACTGCTCGCCCACTTTCGACAAACCGGAAACCGACCATGCTCATCAAGACTGCCAGCCTCATCGTCAATCCCTGCGACGACGAATACGACAACATGGCCCTGCTCTGCTGCCACAGCGAGAACGGCGAGCTGTTCTCGCTGAGCCGTTTCCCTGATGAGAACGAAGTGGAAATCACCGTTCGCGACGACAAGACACACACGGTTTCAACGCTGAAAGTCACCTTCAGTGCCGAACGCCTGCTGCTGGAAATAGAACCGGCGGATGGCAAGCAACTGGACGGCCATGACCGTTACGAAATCCTGCACAGCACCTCGCAAGCCGAGCTGCGCGAAGTCGAAGAAACCCTGCACATCCTTTTGAAAGACGTGGGCACCTACGTCAGCGAACTCGCCTAAGTAAACCTGCACCGCCATCAGGAGCCTGACATGCCCGACATTTTCGACGCCCACTGCCACATCATCGACCCCGCTTATCCGCTGCAGGCCAACAACGGCTTCTTGCCGGAGCCTTTTGGCGTCGCCGATTACCTGTCGCTCGTCGAACCGTTGGGCGTCAAGGGCGGTGCGGTGGTTTCAGGTTCGTTTCAGGGCTTCGATCAGAGCTACCTGCTCGCTGCACTGAAACGCCTGGGACCGGGCTTCGTGGGTGTCACGCAGTTGCCCGCAAGCGTCACCGAGGCAGAGCTGCAAACCCTCTCCGCGTCCGGCGTACGTGCGCTGCGCTTCAACCTCAAGCGCGGGGGTTCGGAACAGTTGGATCAACTGGAAGCGCTGGCACTGCGGGTCCATGATCAGGTCGGCTGGCACTCGGAGCTGTACATCGATTCGCGCGAGCTGGCTGGCATCGAAACCCGCCTGCTCAGGCTGCCTGCCGTCAGCATCGACCATCTGGGGCTGAGCGCTGAGGGCTTGCCTGTGTTGCTGCGTCTGGCCGAGCGAGGCGTACGGATCAAGGCCTGCGGTTTCGGACGTGTCGATTTTGCTGTGCCAGCGGTGTTGAAGGACATTCACTCTGCCAACCCCGACGCCCTGATGTTCGGCACCGACCTGCCGTCCACTCGTGCACCTCGGCCATTCGAGCCGAGTGATGTCGATCTGGTGGTCGAAGCGCTGGGTGACGCGGGTGCGCAGAAAGCGCTGTGGAGCAATGCGGCAGCGTTTTATCGGGTGTCATGATCGACGTGGCCTGCCGCACGCCTGTGATTGGGTGTACCGCCCTTTTTCGCGAGCAAGCGTGCTCCCACTTTCAGGCATGCGTGAGTCATCTTATCGACGACCACTGGCCCTCGCCTCTAACTTCCTACAAAGAACGGACAGAACATGTAGGACAATTCCCAGATAAAAGCGGGAACTCTCTCTAAACTCCATAAAAAACCCTAGAGTCGTTAGTCGATACCCGCCCGAATGAATTAAAGTATCGCCCCCAGCCTGACGTCGCTCGACGCGGCTGATTACCCTGCCAGGAACAGTCACCGATGGAACATCGTGAGGCGCTGATTGCGCTGCGAACATTTCTTTCAACGCAAATCCTCGGCCAGGAAAAGCTGATCGAACGCCTGCTCATCGCCTTGCTTGCCGACGGCCACATGCTGGTCGAGGGCGCTCCGGGTCTTGCCAAGACCAAGGCCATCAAGGAACTGGCAGAAGGCATCGAAGCACAGTTTCATCGCATTCAATTCACCCCCGACCTGCTGCCTGCCGACATCACCGGCACCGAAATCTATCGCCCGGAAACCGGCAGTTTCGTGTTCCAGCAAGGCCCGATCTTCCACAACCTGGTGTTGGCGGACGAAATCAACCGGGCGCCCGCCAAGGTGCAGTCAGCGTTGCTTGAGGCTATGGCCGAACGCCAGGTCAGTGTCGGACGTAGCACGTACGACCTTTCGCCACTGTTTCTGGTCATGGCGACGCAGAACCCCATCGAGCAGGAAGGCACCTACCCATTGCCCGAAGCGCAGCTCGACCGTTTCCTGATGCACGTCAAGATCGGCTTCCCGGACGCTGCCGTCGAGCGCAAGATTTTGCAGCAGGCCCGTGGCGAAGCGCTGAACGGCGAAACCAAGCCGGAGCGGCGTGTCAGCCAGCAGGCCATCTTCGCCGCCCGCAAGGAAATCCTGGGGCTGTACATGGCCGACGCGGTTGAGGAATACCTGGTGCAACTGGTCATGGCCACGCGCACCCCGGCCAAATTCGATCAGGAGCTGGCCGAGTGGATCGCCTATGGTGCCAGCCCGCGTGGTTCGATCTCGCTGGACCGTTGCGCACGGGCCCACGCCTGGCTGGCCGGACGCGACTTCGTCAGCCCCGAGGATATCCAGGCGGTGCTGTTCGATGTGCTGCGCCATCGCATTATCCTGTCGTTCGAAGCCGAAGCTGCCGGCATCGATCAGGACCGCGTAATACAGCGGATCCTCGACGTCGTGGCCGTCGCCTGACCCCATGCAACCCTACCTGATCCCCCAACCGGGCATTCGCGTCACGCTCAGCGAGCTGATCGAAATGCGCCATCGCGTGCGGGAAGTGCAACTTTTCTCGACGCCGAGCCAGCGCAGTCCGCTGATCGGCCTGCACCACTCCAAACTGCGTGGCCGTGGCGTAGATTTCGATCAGGTCCGGGTCTATCAGGCAGGCGACGATGTGCGCAGCATCGACTGGCGAGTGACTGCGCGCACTCAGGAACCGCACACCAAACTCTTCCATGAAGAGCGCGAGCGGCCCATCTTCATTCTGGTGGAACAAAGCCGTCGCCTGTTCTTTGGTTCCGGGCAAATGTTCAAGTCGGTGCTGGCCGCGCAGGCGGCGGCACTGATCGGCTGGGCGGCGCTGGAACACAACGACCGGGTCGGCGGACTGGTGTTCGGCGACAACGAGCATTACGAGATCAAGCCACGGCGCAGCAAACAGAGCCTGCTGCAATTGCTCAACCGGTTGGTGCGGGTCAATCAGTCGCTGCACACCGAGATTCCGGCCGAACGCGATGCCTTCGGTTCGGCCTTGAGGCGCGCCCGTGAGGTACTGCGTCCTGGCAGCCTGGTCATCGTGCTGTGCGACGAACGCGCCCTGTCCGATACCGCAGAGCAGCAACTCACCCTGCTGGCGCGCCACAGCGACCTGTTGCTGCTGCCTGTCTCCGACCCGCTGGACCGCGCATTGCCTGCTGCCGGGCTGTTGCGCTTCGCCGAACGTGGCGCGCAACTGGAACTCGACACCCTCGACCCGGAGTTGCGCCGGGCGTACCGCGTTCAGGGCGAAGAGCGCTCGGCGCGCTGGGAACTGCTTGCTCAAAAGCTGCGCGTGCTGCTCATGCCGCTGAGCACCCAGGTCGAGCTGGTCGAGCAACTGCGCGAATACCTCAATGCCCGGCGTCCAGTGAGGCGCAAATGAATCCACTGGATCAATTGAAGCCCCTGATCGCCCCCCAAGCCATAAGCTTCTGGCCGCCCGCGCCGGGCTGGTGGTTGCTGTTGCTGGTGATTCCCGCGCTGGGCTGGGGGGCCTGGCGATTGCGCACGTGGCTGCCGGCCAAGGACAACAAAAGCCGCACCGAGCAACCTCTGGACCCGGTACGCGTCGCCGCGCTGGCCGAACTGGCCAGCCTGCCCAAACCCTACGACGGTGCCCCCGCCGGTGCCTGGCTACAGCAGATCAACGGCCTGCTCAAGCGCCTGTGCCGCAACCATTACCCCCACAGCCAGAGCCACACCCTCAACGGTCGAAAATGGCTAGCCTTCCTCGATAATCGCTGCCCCGCTGCGGGTCTGACCCGCTGGATGATTTTGGTCGAGGGCGCCTACAAACCCGAGTGCAAGCTGGATGACAAAGCCATCACCGGCCTGACCCAGGCGGTCGACACCTGGATTCGCAAACATGTTTGAACTCGTCTGGCCGTGGGCATTTGTGCTGCTGCCACTGCCCTGGCTGATGCGTTTCCTGCTGCCGATGGCCGACAGTGGCGAAGCCGCGCTCAAGGTCAGCTTCCTGAACGAACTCGAAGGCCTCAGCGGCCGCCGGGCCAAGGCCAACCTGCCAGCGTGGCGACAGCGCTCACCGTTTCTGCTGATCTGGCTGCTACTGCTGATGGCCGCCGCACGTCCGCAATGGCTGGGCGAACCCTTGCCCATTGCCGCCAGTGGCCGCGATCTGCTGGTGGCCGTGGATGTGTCAGGTTCGATGGATTACCCGGACATGCAGTGGCGCAGCGATGAAGTCAGCCGGCTGGTGCTGGTTCAGCATTTGCTGGGCGATTTTCTGGAAGGACGGCAAGGTGACCGGGTTGGCCTGATCCTGTTCGGCAGCCAGGCATTCGTCCAGGCCCCGCTGACCTTCGACCGCCGCACCGTGCGCATCTGGCTGGACGAAGCCAGGATCGGCATCGCCG
>NZ_RBTP01000008.1 GCF_003702045.1 Pseudomonas viridiflava | reverse complement strand
GCGGGCTGCCGGGGATGAACTTGAGGTGTGTAGGGGGCGCGAAGGCGTTACGCGCCATGAGCAGGTTCTCGCCGGTTTCCTTGTTCCAGGCAATGGCAAAGTTCTTGTGCACGCCATACAGGGCCGGCCCGGAAAGTTTGCAGGAAGCTTTGCCTGCTGCGCTCGTGGCATCGGAGGGCATTTGCGGACAGTGGACTGGGTAGCGTCTGATCATCCTTTATCGCGGACAAATCCGCTCCTACGCCGTGAGTGTGGAAGGTCTACAACCGTTGGCTGAGCAGGTTTTGCATGCGCTGTTGACCAATGGCGCATGCAAACCTTGAGTCAGGATCTAGGTCGCTGACGTGTCTGATTAGTTTTTCTCGTACAGCGGCGACTCTGGCAACGGCTTGCCAGTTTTCGGGTCGAGGAGCTTGGCTTTGGCCAGTTGTTCGATCAAGGCTTCGGTCGGTTTTGGTGGCGGGACGTTGGCTTTGCGTTCCTCGATCCATTTCAGCTTGCCGTCCCAGGCGGGAAGTTTGGCGGGTGGCAATGGAACGATTTCGTTGATTTCGGGGACGGCGGGGTTGGCATAGGACCAGCCACTTAACAACTTGAGAATTTGACCGTAACGTTCGGCGCGTTGAAGATCCTGCTTTTGATCCATGTAATACATACGATCATCTGGTTGTGGTCCACGAAAGCCATTAGTTAAGAAGGAAGCAGCGCTTGTGCTACCTGCTGCTACACCAAGCTGGAGGGATTCAAGAGCATTTTGATAATGCCCGTCATTTTTTTGGTCAATACCTAAGGCTAACGCTGCCTTTCCGCTGCCTTGTTCTGCTGCGCAGCGGCGCATTTGACGAGCAATATCTGGTGCGATGCTTATAGGAAATAGCTTTTCAGCTACATAGGTTTGAGCTTGGGCGTTACCTTCATCAGCCGCTTTTCGATAGTAACGTAAGGCCATTTCCGGGTCCTGCTGTAGGCCGGCAACGCCCCGCTGCAAATAAGTGGCAATTAGGTAGTGTCCAGTCGCCACATTTGCATCGATCAATTGCTGACTAAACCGCAGGACCTCTTCACCGCTTAGATTAAACTGCCCTCGCGCTGTACCGTTTTGCAAATTGATATTTGCCTTATAGTGCTGATTCTCGGCCGCAATGCGGTAAAGCCGTTCGATCTCGGTATCAACAATATGATCCTGCTTGAGCTGATTGTTCTTCTGCAACCACCGCGCATATTGAAAAAGAACGTCTGTATCGGCTGAGGCAGCCGGAATTTTTTCATGCACACAGGTAAACGCCAGCTTGGCATCAACCTCAGCAATACGGTCCAGCCCATGAGGGCCTGCATGGGTGCAAGCTGCGAGCAACAGGCCGGACAGTAGAGCAATCAAACGCATCACACGGTTCCATTGGTGAATAAACGCTTCCCGCCATTAGCCAACATGAGGGCAGGCCTGACAGTCTGGCGAGGCAAACGTATCAGTCTTTCTCGTACAGCGGCGACTCCGGCAACGGCTTGCCAGTCTTCGGATCGAGGAGCTTGGCTTTGGCCAGTTGCTCGATCAGGGCTTCGGTTGGTTTTGGTGGCTGCACGTTGGCCTTGCGTTCCTCGACCCATTTCAGCTTGCCGTTCCAGGCGGGAAGTTTGGCGGGAGGCAATGGAACGATGTCGTTAATTTCGGGGACGGTGGGGTTGGCGTAGGACCAGTCACCCAGTATGTTGCTAATCAGTTTATATCGTTCTGCACGCTCCAAGTCTTCGTCTTGTCCTAAATAGTACATTCGATTATCAGGCTTGGGACCTCGAAAGCCTTTGTTCATAAAAGACGCAGCAATTTCATCTCCTGCTGCAACTCCAACTTGAAACGCTTCAATAGCAGCTTTATATTGTTTAGCTGTTGATAAATTAATACCCAATGCAACAGCTGCGTCACCGTGACCTTGTGCGGCGGCACAGCTCCGCATTTGGCGCGCAATATCAGGTGCAACATCAATGGGCGCCAGTTTTTCGGCCACATAATTTTGTGCCTGCGCACTCCCTTCATCTGCAGCTTTGCGATAATAACGCAAAGCCATTTCCGGATTCTGCTGTAATCCAGCAACACCACGCTCCAAGTAAGTTGCGATTAGGTAATATCCTGTCGCCACCTTTGCATCGATCAATTGCTGACTCAGTCGCAGGACTTCTTCACCGCTTAGCTCAAATTGTCCTCGCATCGTACCGTTCTGCAGATTTACGTTAGCCTTGTAATGGTTGTTCTCGGACGCGATGCGGTAAAGTCGTTCGATCTCGACGTCAACAGCCTTGTCCTGCTTGAGCTGGTTATTCTTCTGCAGCCAACGGGCGTATTGAAAAAGAACATCTGCCTCGGTAGAGGCTGTCGGGAGTTTTTCATGTACACAGGTAAATTCCAGCTTAGAATTTATGTCTTTCAAATTGTCCAACTGATTATCCTTTGTTCGCAAGGAGATGGCATCTGCGTTGCCGCAGGCAATTAATAGCACGCTGGAAAGCAGAAGACTTAAACGCATTAGTCAAGGTCCTTGTAGTTGGCTTCTCCATAGTGAAACTCCACTATAGAGGCATCTGGCTTAAGCTTGCTATTTCTAAAATCTTTGTTTCTTTTAATTACCTCACCCCATGACTTAAAAGCATCCTGAGGCTCATCCTGCGCGCCAAATCCATTCGTATGCAGCCCCCACAACCTGCGCCTCAACTGTTGTGTCGTGTCCGCATGTTCATGACAAATATTCAGTTCACTATCACCCATCATGCTACGGGTGTTGATGTTGGCAGAG
>NZ_RBTP01000065.1 GCF_003702045.1 Pseudomonas viridiflava | reverse complement strand
AGAGACTGCCGCTGGCCGGTCAGTTCGTGCTGGACGTTGTCAACGGCCAGCAAGGCATCGGCACTGGCGATAACCGCCTCGGTGCTGGCGATCAAACACTGCTCGGGCGAGCCGTCTAACGCATGGGCGCGCTCCAGTAACGCGGCGGCGACATCGAGACGAATCTGCAGATCACCGATCTTGCCGATCACGTAAGGGTCTTCGACCAGACGCTGTACGCCACTGAACGTCCAGGGCCGGCCCTGTTCGCGCAAGTAGTCCAGGGTCTGCTGCAAACCCTGGCGCGCATGCGTGAGGTCTTCGGCGGCAACCGCCAGTTGGGTGTCGATAGTTGAATGAGACAAATGACTGCTCCTCGATCAATTCCAGGCGTGACGCGGCGGCGCGACATCGTTGAGTACGCGATTGCCTATCAGGTGGTATTTCCAGCGGGCAGGATCGTGCAGCGTGTGGGTTCTGGCATTGCGCCAATACCGGTCCAGATTCAGCGAACCCAGCACCGAGCGAGTGCCGGCCAGTTCGAACAGCGTGCTGCTGATCAGCAAGGCGATCTGTGCCGACAACACTTTGGCTTGTGCAACGACGACAGAAGCCTGCGCGACGCTGGCTTCACTGGGGGCGGCCAGCGCCTGGTCTATGGCCTGCCCGGCCTTGGTCAGGATCGCGTCGGTGCCCTGTAGCCGCCATTGCAAATCACCCACGGTGGCAATACTGAACGGGTCCTGCCAGCCGAAGTCCTGCTTGCTGTCGATCCACGGCCGCGCCAGCCGCGCGTGCTTGAGGGTTTCCTCGAACGCACCGTGGGCGATACCGGTATCGACCGCCGCCTGGATGATCTGCGAAATCGGGCCATGAGCCGTGGGCTCGTCAAACGCCCGATGCGCCGGAATCACTGCTCTCCGGGGCACCGTCACTGCCTTCAGGACCGCACCACCGCTGGCCGTGGTGCGCTGACCGAAGCCGTCCCAGCTGTCGATGATGGTCAGGCCGGGGTCGTCGCGCTCCACAAACGCGATGTACGCGTTGTCCTGCTCATCGACGCCCACGACCGGAACGATGTGGGCGAACAAGGCACCGGTGCAGTAGAACTTCTCACCGTCCACCACCGCCTGCTCGCCGTCGAAGCGGATGCGGGTCTGGAAGGTGCCTGCGTTCTTGCTTTTCGATTCCGAGAAGGCGTTGCCAAAGCGATAACCCGCCAGCGCCTTGGCAAAGTAGTGACGCTTCTGCTCTTCGGTGCCGGTCTGCAACAGGATGTCGAGGATGCCCAAGTGATTCTGTGGGATCTGTCCCAGCGATGGATCGGCTGCGGAGATGATCTTGATCACCTCGGCAACCGTCACATAAGACACGCCAGCACCGCCGTAGGCTTTGGGGACCGTGATCGCCCACAGACCGCTGGCGGAGAATTCATCCAGCTCTGCAATGGGCAGACGGCGCTCACGATCACGGACTGAGGCCTCTTCGGCAAAACGGGCAGCAAGCGCTCTGGCGATCTGGATGGCCTCGGCATCCGAGGCAATGACATGAGCCCTTGGCGGGCTTTGTACGGGTTGGGTCATGGGCAGATTCCTGATCATCAATAACAGGTTGAAAGCGGCTCAACACACAGGATTCAGGTCTTGCACAGGCCGTGCCGAATTTACTAATGCTTTAAATTCAAAGGATTAGGTGACGCTTCTAACGTTGAATCAGCGTTCATACCAACACATTGTTCGAACGCTGTTGCTGGGCGAACAGCCAAGCCTGGTGCGCCACAGCCCCTGGACGACCACGCATAACGCTTGCGTCGAGCATGGGTCGAAAGTGCCCCAACCATTGAGAGGGTCTCTCGACGAACCTCGCTGTTCGGTTTGCAGCAGGCTGTTGCGCCGCTGTTGCACGGCCAACAGCGGCAGCCGCCTTTGAAATAAATAGCGCTTAAAAACAAGGGTTTAAGTTCAGGCACAGACTGTGCAATCACTTGAGCGACCCCTCATTGGCCCACCGCCAATCTTCCAGCGCTCAGGAGCACTGCATGACTTTATTGACCGACGCAAACCCTCTGTCACTTGGAACCGACTATGAAACCCTCGCCAACCGCTTCCGCCCGCTCTTTCGTGAAATAGGCGCAGGCGCGGTCGAGCGGGAAAAGGAGCGTGCCCTGCCCCACGAGCCGATTGCCTGGCTCAAGCAGGCAGGCTTTGGCGCAGTCCGCGTGCCCAAGGAATATGGCGGCGCCGGCGCCTCGGTGGGTCAACTGTTCCGGTTGTTGATCGAACTGGCTGAAGCCGACTCGAACATCGTGCAAGCGTTGCGGGCGCACTTTGCTTTTGTCGAGGACCGCCTGAACGCCCCCGCCAGCCCGGAACGGGACACTTGGTTCGCACGTTTCGTGGCAGGTGATCTGGTCGGTAATGGCTGGACCGAGGTCGGTGCGGTACAGATTGGCGAGGTCATCACCAAAGTCAGCGCCCAAGGCGACGGCTTTGTGCTCAACGGCCGCAAGTTTTACAGCACCGGCAGCATCTTCGCTGACTGGATCGATGTGTACGCGCAGCGTGCCGATAACGGCGCTGACGTGATCGCCGTGGTCGATGCGCATCATGCCGGTGTGCGTCACAGCGATGACTGGGACGGGTTTGGCCAGCGCACCACTGGCAGCGGCACCTCGGTCTACGAGAACGTGCCGCTGCCCGCCGAACACGTCATCCCCTTCGAGCAGCGTTTCAAGTACCAAACGGCTTTTTATCAGTTGGTATTGCTGGCCGTACTGGCAGGCATCGGTCGGGCTGTCGAGCGGGATATCGCTCAGGAAGTGCGGGATCGCAAGCGTGTGTTCAGCACAGGCAATGCCGACAGTGTGAGCCAGGACGCTCAGGTGCAGCAGGTGGTCGGGCAGATTGCAGCGCAGGTTTATGCAGCCGAGGCCGCCACCCTGCGTTCGGCAGAATCTTTGCAGCGTGCGTATGTGGCCCGGTTCGGTCGCGATGCGCAACAGGAGAAGGACGCCAACATCGCCGCCGAAATCGAAACCGCCAAGGCGCAGGTAGTCGTCTCGGAACTGGTGCTGCGCGCAGCCACAGACCTGTTCAACGCATTGGGTGCATCAGGCGTGAGCGTCAATAAGGCACTTGACCGGCACTGGCGCAACGCACGCACGGCGGCGTCGCACAATCCGCTGATCTACAAGGCGCGTATCGTCGGCGACTGGCGCATCAACGGCACCGAGCCGCCTTATGTCTGGCAGATCGGCAACGGCTCGGGCAAGGCCTGAGCCGCTTTTTTATTGAGCATTCTGTAGCAGGTGACGGCTGGCGAAACTGAAGGCCAGCACCAGAAAGATCAGCGTCCCGGTTGCCACCTGCTGCCAATAGAAATTCCAGCCGATCAACAGCAAGCCGTTGGCGATCACGTTGATAAAAAGCACACCCAATAGCGTTCCGATAATGTTGGGACGCCCTTGACGACTCAACGTAGTGCCCATGAACACCGCACCAATCGCGCTGATCAGGTAGGCATTGCCGGACATCGGCACGTAGGCGTTGACCGTCGAACTGAGCAGGATGCCCGCCACCGCACAGGCCAGTGCGCTTCCGATAAACACCTGCACGACCACCCGCCGGGTCGACAGGCCCGAGTAATACGCCAATTGTGGCTGCGTGCCCACCGCCAGGATTTCACGCCCCAATCGCCCGCGCGCCAGCACCAGCCCGTAGCCGCCCGCCAGCAGCGCGACCAGCCAGACCGGTAGCGGCAGGCCCAGCACCACAACACCGGTAATGCCGGGCAACACACCCTGAGCGATATAGATCGGCTGCCCGCCGTCCGACAGCAACTGCTGCACGCTGGTGCCAATGAATAGCGTGCCCAGTGTCGCCAGAAACGGCGAAATACGAAGGCCCGCGATCAGCAGCGCATTGAACGCCCCGGCCGCGCCACCTGCCAGCAACGCAACAACGATGGCCACAAACAGCCCATGACCGCCATTGAGCGCAACCACAAATGCCAGGCTGGCGAAGTCCACGGCGGTGCTCACCGACAGGTCGATACCGCCCGCCGCCACCGCCCAGGTCATGCCGACAGCGATGATCGCCAGCAACAGAAAGTTGTTCAGGATCAGGCTCAACAGGTTACCCCAACTCAGGAAACCCGGTGCCTCCAGGGCGAAGAACACCAGAATGATCAGGACCAGCACCGGTAAAGTGGCCGTTAAAAGGCGCGGCACAATGCTGTTTCGTGCCGATGAAGCAGTCAATGTCAGCGTCCTCATTGTTCACCCTCCGGTTGGCCAACGGCGCCAGAAAAGGCCACCACCAGCAGAATCAGTACGCCTTGCACGCCGTTGACCCAGAAGCTTGAAATGTTCAGCAACTGAAAGCCGTTGATGAGAAAGCCCAGCAACAGGGTCGCCATCAAGGTGCCAGGGATATTGGCGGTCAGGCGTCTGGAAAACACCGAGCCGAGAAAAGCGATTGCTACCACCGACAGCAGCATGTCGCCGGAGCCTGTCGTGCTGCCGCTGAACAGAGCCGCCGAGCAAAACGCGCCCAGGGCGGCGCAGATCCCGGCAATCAGGTACGTGGCGAACACATAACCACGACGATTCAACCCGGCCGCCTGAGCGGCCAATGGGTATTCGCCAATGGCGTACAGGCGCAGCCCAAAGGCGCTGTGCTGGATAGCCACCTGCAAAACGGCGGCCACGCCCAACAGCATCCAGGCCAGCGCCGGTATGCCCAGCCATTCACCCGACGCCAGCACGTCCAGCAGTTCGGAATCGGTGGCCAGTACGGTGTTCTGGGTCAGCACCAGTTCCAGCCCCGCCACCAGGTTCATGCTCGCCAGCGTCGCCAATAACGGCGGCAATCTGAGAGCCACCACGGCCAGGCCATTCAATGCCCCCACCAGCACACCGCAGCCCAGCGTGAGCGCGACGGTTTGCCAAGTGCCCTGGCCTGCATTGTTGAGGCTGCTGTAGACCGCCGCGCACAACCCCAGATTGGCCGCCAGCGACAGGTCCAGACCGCCGCGAACCACATTGGAACCACCGCCGATGACCACGCAGGTCAGCCCCAGCGCGAGAATGCCCAGTACGGCCGATTGGGCGAACACGTTGCTGACGTTGCCCACGCTCAAGAAGTTCGGCGCACTCAGCGCAAACCCCAGCAGGATGATCAGAAACACCAGCAAGGAGCCACGTTGAGCCAGGCGCACCAGCCAGGCTGCCGGCACACGGGAAGGCCGACTAAGGGGAAGGTCAGGCGTGGACATGTTTACGCTCCTCATGGCCCTGCTTGATGACTGTCTCACGCTCGCTGGCACCTGTAGCACAGGCCAGCAACTGATCGCTGTCGGTGGTGCGCGCATCGAATTCCCCGGCGATCCGGCCCCGGTGCAGTACCACGATGCGGCGGGTGATACCGATCAGTTCTGGCAAGTCCGAGGACAGCACCAGAACGGCAGCGCCGCCTTCGGCCAGCCGGGCAATCAGCCGATAGATTTCAGTCTTGGCGCCGATGTCGACACCCACACTCGGCTCGTCCAGCAAATACAACGACGAATGTCGGCTAAGCCATTTGGCCAGCGCGACCTTCTGCTGATTGCCCCCGCTGAGCGATTGCACCGCGCTGTCCGGTCCCGAGGTCTTGATCGCCAGTTCATCGATCAGTCGCTTGCTTTCGAGCGTCTGCGCCTTGCTGTCCAGCAGTCCCCAGCGGCTGAACCGGCCCAGACTGGCCAGCGTAATGTTCTCCAGCACCGACAGCGCTGCAGCAATGCCGTGGCTGCGCCGTTCTTCCGGCACCAGCGCAATGCCGTGGCGTACCGCATCCCGTGGCGATTTCAGGCGCAGCGGATTGCCATTGAGCAAAAGCTCGCCATGCGAGGGCCTGACCAGTCCGAACAGGCTCTTGAGCAGCTCCTTTGCTCCTGAACCGACCAATCCGGTCAGCCCGACCACTTCGCCACGTCGTACGGTCAGATCAATGCCTTGGTACGCGTGGTGTGCGCCCAGCCCCTTCAGCTCAAGCACGGGTGGCCCAAGGGCCGCTTGCGCTCGGGGATACAGCTCGCCAACGTCGCGATTGACCATCAGCCGGGCAATTTGGGCGGTGCTGGTGACAGCCGGGTCCACCACCGCCACGTCACGCCCGTTGCGCAGTACCGTGACCTGATCACACAGCGATTCGATTTCCTGCAGGTAATGGGAGATGTACAGAATCGTCAGCCCTTCATGGCGCAGTCGCCGCACGATGGCCAGCAACCGGTCCACTTCCCGCTTGACCAGCGACACGCTCGGCTCGTCGAACACCAGTATTCTGGGTGTCGCAATCAGTGCGCGGATGATCTGCACAATCTGCCGTTGAGCGCTGTCCAGATCCCGAATCAGCGCTCCCTTGGGCAACTGCATGGCGAAATAATCCTGAATCAGCCGCGCCGCCTCACGCTCCTGAGCGCGACGATCCACCCATAGGCCGCGTTTGATTTCCTGGCCGAAAAACAGCGCCTCACCCACCGTAAAACTGGCAGGCAGCAAGCGTTCCTGATGAATGAACTGCACACCCAGAGCCTCGACCTGACGCGGCGTGAACGCATCGAAAGCCTGGCCATGAATGCTCAGGCTGCCTTGGTCGGCCTGATGGATGCCGGCCAGGACCTTGATCAGGGTCGATTTGCCAGCGCCGTTCTCACCCACCAGGCCGTGGATGGTTCCGGGCTGGACCCGCAGATCGACCCCGTCCAGCGCCTGGGTCGCCCCGAAGCGTTTGTAGAGGCCTTGCAGGTCCAAGGCAGGCGGCGACGTCACTGAAGTCATGGTCACCTCCTGATCAATTGTCGCCACGAAGCTGCCGTACTTCGGGCAGGTTGTTGGCGGTGGTGAGCAACGTGGGGACTTGGGTTTCCTTGGGCAGGTCACGTTGCCCGGCCAGGTAGCGTGCGACGTTCTGCACCGCGGTCTTGCCGATCAGCACCGGCTGCTGCGCGACCACCGCGCCAATCGGAGAGTCGCTACGGCCAAGCAGCTCCAGCACTTCCGGTGTGCCGTCCACCCCATAGGTTTTGATCTCGGTGCGCCCGGCATCGATCAGCGCCTTGCTGGCACCCAGTTGCGGAATGTCCCAGGCCGACCAGATGGCTGCGACGCTGCCCTTGGGGTATTTGTTGAGCAAGGCGGAGACTTGCGAATAGGCATCCTGAACAGTATTGGGGATGACATCGCGCAGTTCGGGCTCGATGATCTTCAGCTCGGGATGATCCTTGAGCGCCAGCTTGAGCTGGTCGTAGCGGATGGCGCAGACCGGCACACCATAAAAACCGTTGAACACCAGGATGTTGCCCTTGCCGCCCGTGTCCTTGATCAATTGCCCGGCCAACGCCTTGCCGGTGGCGACGTTGTCGGAGGTGGTGTTGTTGAGGCTGTATTGCGACGGCGCATCGATGGTGAACAGCGCAATGCCCGCCTTGCTGATCCGCTTGAGCCAGGGATCGATGACACTCAGCGTGCCGAGCGTCTGAATGACGGCATCGGGTTTCTGTGTGATTACGGTCTGCAACTGGTTCACCAGATTCTTGTCATTACGACCTGCATCGAGCGTGATCGGTGTGCCGCCCAGCCGCTTGACCTCATCGACCTGCGCCTGGAACGCCTTGATATCGAAGTAATGACTGGTGCCGGTCATGCTGATCGCGATGCGCTTGCCTGCCAGGGATGGAACATCGCTGTCATCGGCCTGTGCAGACATGCCCATGCAGGCCGCCATTAACGTCAGCGCCAGCGCAGGCCAGCGTTTGCTAAAGCGGTTGAAAGTCGAAGGTCGAACGGCATCGGGCATGGGGTTGGCTCCGCAGATTCAGAATGGAATCCGGGGAGCAGTGCACAGGCCGTGCCTGAGCGAGGCGCCGAGGGTTGAACATCGCTGCAAGGCACGGTTCCTGGTGCTTTCAGGGCTTTGGCCTGAAGCGCCCTGACATGCTTGCGGGCTGACGGACATCCATCAGCGCCGCGCAAATTGCCGATCTGCTGTTGCGGGGACAACAGTGCATTAGCGGGCAGCGCGTTGAAGAGCGGCCATGTTCGCGAGCAATGCCCCTGTTTCCCTGATACAGCAGTCTCGCTCTATGTCATCGGACAGTGGAAGCGGCTTGCCGACTGGCGCGAAGTATCAGGTACACGCAAGGGCCGCTGCGCAGCCCATCGCTGCCGTCGTAACCTCCGGGAACTCCCACGCCCTCCGGGCAGAAGCAGATTTGCGCCATATTCAGTTGACTGTATACGGATTGCCTGACGCCATCTCTTTCCAAACCAGCCATTAACGCAACGTGAACTGCCCCAGCGTAGTGTTCAGACCATTGGCCAGTTCTGCCAGTGACTGGCTGGCACTGCCGGTCTGCCCGGTTCGGACCGCAGAGTGCGCAGACAAATCACGAATGCGCACCAGGTTGCGGTCCACTTCACGTGCGACCTCGGCTTGTTGTTCCGAGGCGGTGGCAATCATCGTGTTGCGCTCGTCGATGACCGTAACAGAGGCTGCGATCAGCGCGAGGGCGGCATTGGCCGACTCGGCCTGCTGCCGGGTCTTCTGCGCTTGTTCGGTACTGATCTCAAGGGCGGTCAGGGTACTTTGGGTCCCCAGTTGAATGTGCCCGATCATGGTTTCGATCTCGCGGGTCGACTCGCTCGTGCGATGCGCCAGCGCACGCACTTCATCGGCCACCACCGCAAAACCACGCCCTGCGTCCCCCGCGCGAGCGGCCTCGATAGCCGCGTTGAGCGCCAGCAGGTTGGTCTGCTCCGACACGGCGCGAATGACGTCCAGCACCTTGGTGATGTCCAGGGTCCGCGTGGCCAGCGACTTGGCTTCGTGAGAGGCGGTGCCAACGTTCTGCGTGAGTTCAAGAATCGACTGAACGGTGTGATCGAGCTCTTCCTGCCCTTTGCGTGCCGACGCGGAAGACGCTCTGGACTCCTCCGACGTGGCCACCGCATTACGGGCCACCTCATCGACGGCCTGACTCATCTCGGTGACCGCCGTGGCTGCCATTTCAATTTCGCTGTTCTGCGCCACCAGATCGTTGTTGCTGTCGACAATCAGTGCGTTCATCTCCTCAGTCGCCGAGGCCAACTGGTTCGCCGCATCGCCCACATGGGTCAGCGTCTTGCTCAGGCTCAAACGCATCTGCTCCATCGATTGCAGTAACAGCGCGGCTTCGTCACTGCCTTTGCGGTCTACACCGGTAGGCCGCAAATCACCCGAAGCGATGGTTTCCGAGGTCAGCAGCGCCTGACTGATGGGCATCGAAAGGCTGCGTGACAGTCGCCAGGCGAGCAGCACAGTGAGCAGTACTGCCAGCACCATCACCGACAACGTCACAGAAAACGCGTTGCCGTATACGCTGGTGGCGTTGGCGCTCGATTCTTCTTCCGAGGCGTCATTGAGCTTTTCCAGCTTGCCCACCAGCGCTTCCATGCTTTCGGCGACGGCTTTCATCTCGACCCAGGCCAATTGCTGCCCGGCATCGATCTGGTTGTCTTTGACCAGTTGGTAAACCCGTTCAGCACCTTCGGCGTAAGACTGATACCCGGCGCCGAGCTGGTTGATCAGCGCCCGCTCGTCTTCGGAGGTGATCAATGGGGCGTAGGCCTGCATGGCCTTCTGAAAGCCGGCCTTTTTTTCCAGCAGTTCCGAATGCACCTGTTCGACCTGCTGAGCCGTATGCGTCGACAGCATTTTCATCGCCGTGGTGCGGGTTTTCTCGAACGCCAGCGAGATGTCATCGCCCAGCGCAATCCCTGGCAGTGAGTCGTTCTCGATCTCAAGGGATTGTTCGCGAATGCTGCGCAGCTGTTGGAGGCTGAAAACACCGAGCCCGATAACCAGGACCACCATCAGCGTAAAGCAGACAGCCGTTCTGACTGCGATTTTCAGCTGTCTCAGCATTTCGAATCCTCTTCCTCAAGACGGCTGCCATATTGCCACCATCCTTTGTATCGGCAGAGGCCTGAAAAGGATAACCACGCAAACTTTCATGCAGGCCACCTCGACAGGAGGCCCACCGGGAAAAAACCTTATGGTAGGGTTCTGGCTGCCCAATAACCCCGGACATGACTGGTCCCTGTCACTCGGCAAAACCCTGCATCGCAGTGACGGTACGACCAGTCTGCATTGCTGGAGATCCACCGCCATGAAACGTTACTGCGCTGCATTCCTTGCCCTGTCACTGCCCGCCTTCGCTTTTGCCGGCGATGCCCTTCGCGACCAGCCTTCCATCATCAAAGCCTTGAACACAGGGGAGTCTGTCTCGGTGGTGATCGACCTCGGCCAGTGCACGTCCTCAATCAAGGGCGCCGAGCCATCCAAGACTCAGGGTGGCAAACGCATCGATGCGTACCGGGTCACGCCTGATGGCATGCTTGCGTTCTCCGACACCCATTTCACGCTCGATCGTGATAACAAGCCCATCGAGCAATTCATCCGTTACCGAGTACGGCCTGACGGCAAGGCCGATTTCAGCATGACCACACTCAGTGTTCCCGGTTACCAGCAGACTGGACAGCCCGTGAGTTATGACTGTGCGGTTGGCAAGGGCTTGAGCTTCTTCACCGCGAAGTAGAATGGGCGTCCGACGCAGGCTCTCGTAAGGGCCTGCCGAGGACGTTGCGACTGACGTACAGACCTGCCAGTCAGTTGCTCGCTCCTTGAACCCGTTGAGCGTTGCTTACCGACGTCCCCGTCTCGAAATGCGCTGAACCTTTCGACAACCCACCTCGTCCCAGCCTTATCAAGCAGCCTGCTGAACGCCTGGGAGCGACCGATGCTGATTTACCCCAAAACCCGTTTCAAACCCTATACCAACGCCAGCGGCGGTTGGGGGTCGGCGAAGTCAGTGGCGCAGATTCTGTGGCGCGAGCAGACGCTGGCAAAGGCACCTGTCGCCTTGTTTAAACAGAATAAACCGGATGGTTTCGCCTGCGTCAGTTGCGCCTGGGCCAAGCCCGGACACCCTCGGGCACTTGAGTTCTGTGAAAACGGCGCGAAAGCCACCGCCTGGGAACTGACCTCAAAGAAGACTGACCCGACTTTTTTTGCCGCGCACACGCTTACTGAACTGCGTGAATGGCCGGATTACGACCTGGAACAGCATGGCCGCCTGACCCATCCTCTGCGCTACGACGCCCAAAGCGACCGCTACCTGGAAACGTCTTGGGAAGAGGCTTACCGGGAGATCGGCGAACAGCTCAAGGGCATGGCGCCGGACAGCGTGGTGTTTTACGCCTCCGGGCGAGCATCGCTGGAAACGTCGTTCATGTACCAGTTGTTCGCCCGCGCCTACGGCTCCAACAACCTGCCCGACAGCTCCAACATGTGCCACGAAAGCACCTCGGTCGGTTTGCAGGAAAGTATCGGCGTGCCCGTCGGCACCGTGACGCTGGACGATTTCGAACACACCGACTGCCTGTTTTTCTTCGGCCAGAACGTTGGCAGCAACAGTCCGCGCATGCTTCACCAGCTGCAAGAGGCCCGTCAGCGCGACGTGCCGATCATCACCTTCAATCCGTTGCGCGAGCGTGGGCTTGAACGGTTCGTCAATCCACAGTCGCCCAGCGAGATGCTGATTCCTGGCTCCACCGTTATCAGTACGCAATACCATCAGGTGACAACCGGCGGTGACACGGCCGCCATCACCGGTATTGCAAAGGCGTTGCTGGACATGGAAGACGAGGCTTGCGCGAAAGGCATGCCCGCCGTACTGGACCATGCCTTCATCGCCAGCCATACGCAGGGCTTCGAAGCCTTTACCGACTACGTACGCCACTGTACGTGGCCTGACCTGGAGCGCCAGAGCGGCCTGACACGGGGGGCGCTGGAAGCGGCGGCCACTGTTTATGCCCGCAGTCAGCGCGTGATGTTCGTCTACGGAATGGGCCTCACCCAACACCGTCGCGGCGTGACCAACGTACAGATGCTGGTCAATCTGATGCTGATGCGCGGCAATATCGGTAAGCCGGGTGCCGGTATCTGCCCGGTGCGCGGCCACTCCAACGTGCAGGGCCAGCGAACCGTCGGCATCACCGAAGACCCGAAGAAAGTCCCTGCAGATCTGATCGAGCAACAGTTTGGCTTCAAGGTTCCCGACCAGAAAGGCCTCGCTACGGTGGACGCCTGCGAAGGGATTCTGGACGGACGCGTGCGTGGCTTCGTGGGTTTGGGTGGCAACTTTTTGCGAGCCATCCCCGACACCTCTCGCATGGAACCGGCCTGGCGAGGGCTGGACCTGAGCGTTCAGATCGCGACCAAACTCAATCGCACGCACCTGGTGGCCGCTCACAACGCGTGGCTGCTGCCCTGCCTGGGCCGTATCGAGATCGACCGGCAGAACGGCGTCGAGCAAACCTACACCACCGAAGACAGCACCGGTTGCATACATGGCTGGAAAGGCAGCGCCGAGCCGGTCGGGCCACACGTGCGAGCCGAGGCCGCTATCGTTGCAGGTCTGGCGATGGCCACCCTGTCCGGCAGCCAAACGATTGACTGGCAGGCATGGGCTGACGACTACGCCAGGATCCGGTCCGCAATCGGCACAATTTACCCTGAGATCTTCCATGACATGGAAACCCGTATGGCCGAACCCGGCGGGTTCCATCGTCCGCTTGCCGCTGCTCAACGCAAATGGAACACCGAAAGCGGTAAGGCGCAGTTCATCACGCCAGCAACGCTGGTCGAGAACGATGACATCAGCCTTCCAGGGGCTGCTCGTGACGTGCTGCAACTGATGACGCTGCGCAGCAACGACCAGTTCAACACCACCATCTACGGCTACGACGATCGTTTCAGGGGCGTGAGCGGCACCCGCGAGGTGATCTTCATGCATTGCAACGACATTGAGCGACTGGGCTTCAAGGCTGGCGAGCGGGTAATGCTGACCACCGCCGTGGAGCCTGAAATCAAGCGACAGGTCGGTCCGTTCGAAATCATCGCTTACGACATACCGCAAGGTTGCGCCGGGGCTTACTACCCGGAGTGCAACGCGCTGATCCCGATCTGGCACCACGCCGAGCGCAGCAAGGTGCCAGCGGCTAAATCAGTGCCGGTGCGGTTGAGCCCGGCACTTCGGTAGGAAGATATCTGCCGTTGTTCGAGCATTTTGTGATGTTCGAGCAACGCTGCAGACAGCCCGAAAAAGCAACTCGACGTGCAATCTCACCCCTCATGACATGGCACAAACAAGACAAGGACCGAAGGTCCTTTTTTCTTTGCCGAACCCTCAAGCATGTTAAGAGTTGTTAAGAAAAAAATAACTTCACAAAATACGATCACAAGAGGAATATCCGTCCCGCACGCAGACGACCTGACAATAAAAAACCAGACAGGACACCTTTCATGCAGCGCTCCCATTTGCGGACGGCCACAGGGCTGATGTTTTTGCTTTGCCTCACTTCCGGCGTCCATGCTGCGCCCCTTCCGGCAGCGAAAGAAGGCGACTGGGTCGCCCCGGAGTTCACCTTCCATACGGGTGAAAAACTCACCCACCTGAAACTGCACTACGTCACGCTCGGCGATCCGAAAAACCCTGCCATTCTGTTTCTGCACGGCACTTACCGGCCCGGCAGCGACGTTTTGGCCAAGGATTTCGGAGGTGAGTTATTCGGCGAAGGCCAGCCCCTGAGTGCGAGCAAGTACTACATCATTTCCACCGATGGTATTGGGGTCGGGCAATCGACCAAACCCTCGGACGGCCTGCGCGCCAGCTTTCCGAACTATAACTACGCCGACATGGTTCAAGCGCAGTATCGACTGGTGACTGAAGGGCTTGGCATCAAGCACCTGAGGCTGGTCATCGGCAACTCAATGGGGGGCATGCAAACCTGGATGTGGGGTCAGACCTGGCCGAACATGATGGATGCGCTCGTGCCAATGGCCTCACAACCCACTGCAATGTCGTCACGCAACTGGATGATGCGCCGACTGCTCGTGGAGTCGATCAAGCAGGATCCGGCCTGGAACAAAGGCAACTACACCACCCAGCCGCCGTCCCTGAGCCTGGCCAACGCAATGTTCAGCATCGGCACCAGCGGCGGCAATCTGGCCTATCAGGCAGTGGCGCCGTCCCGGGCGCTGGCTGACAAGTACGTGGATGACCGGCTGAACTCGCCACAGACGTCCGACGCCAACGACTTCATTTATCAATGGCAGTCCTCCGCCGATTACGACGCGTCCAAGGGTTTGAATAAAATCCAGGCGCCGGTACTGGCGATAAACGCGGCAGACGACGAACGCAACCCTCCAGAAACCGGGTTGCTCGAAGCCTCGTTAAAAGAGGTCAAGAACGCCAGGCTGTTGCTGATCCCGGCCAGTGCCGACACCCGGGGTCATGGCACGACCAGCATGGCGAAGTTCTACAGCAAGGAACTGGAGCAGTTCATGCAGCAGACCGAAAAGCCGCACTTGGCAGGCAAATAGGGATCAGTGTTCGCTTGCCCGGCATGGCCTAAACGTGGCGTTGCGCTCCTCAGCATTAACACCTTTATTCAGGCCCATGCTCGACGTGACCAGAGCGCCCAAACGTCTGCTTGTAGGACGTACACGGGCCCCTTCGCAACCGCAGGGAAGCGGTTCGGCCTGACTCATTCTGCAGTCAGCGCACCGCTCAGCAGTCTTGATACCCGCGCTCCGCCGTACCGACCAAGCAGGATGTCCTGACTTTCCTGTACAGATTTATCCCCTGCGCAAACGCCTAATAACGGCCCACCGATCGTCTTCGGTCCTGGCTGATCCTGCGCGTTGGCATCCGCCGACTTCAATGCACGACTGCAGATCCGCTTCGCCGGTACGTCACACGGGTGACCTCGGCCGCTGAAGCCTTCCCCGTAGAGACGACGCCGCCCCCTACTCTATGTGTCGACAGCCGATATGCCCGCTGTCGACAAGCCCAAGGTGACTTGAATGCAGGTGCCAACATGACCTCCGCTGACTTGCCAATGTTCGACGATGAAAACCAGGACTTCGAACTGACGTCCCCTCAGCAAGGCATATGGTTTGACCAGATCGCGAACCCTGAGCTGCCCTACTACAACATCGGCATGGTCCTTGAGATCAAGGGTGAACTGGACCTTGCGTTGTTTGAGCAAGCGCTCCAGATGGTCGTGGATCGCCATGAGTCCTTGCGCCTGGTGTTCAGTATGCAGGGTGGGAACGTACGCCAGCGTGTGCTGCCCGACGTCAAAGCGAAGCTGAGCGTTGTCGAGTTTTCGGGCGAACAGGCTTGCGAAGAACCCGTAAAGGCTTACCTGCAAGAGGCTTTCCGTCAGCCGTTCAGCCTGCTGGGCGAGGTGCTGTGGGAAGCCAGGCTGGTGAGCTGCGGGCCGGATCGCCATTACTGGCTGCATCGCTACCACCACCTGATCTGTGACGGGGTCACGGTGCATGTGCTGCTTCACGCAGTAGCAGACGCTTACAACGGCCTGCTGCGTGACGATCACAATCCCCCCCAAGGGAACGCCTATCTGTCCTTTCTGGCAGAAGATCAAGCCTATCTGGCGTCGAGCCGCTTCGAACGTGACAAGGCATTCTGGCAGGATCTGTATGCCGAACTGCCGCCACCGCTGTTGCAACCGCGTGTTGCAGGCGGCGACAGGTGCATAGCGCCGAGCGCGCTGAGCCAGATGATGATTCCAAGGGCTCTGTTCGATGATCTGGCGCGGTTTGCAAGCAGCAAAGACCTGTCACTCGCCCATGTTTTCATGAGCATCATCAGCACCTATTTCTGCCGCACCACCGGCGTGGACTCCCTCGTGATCGGCATGCCCGTCCACAACCGGACAACGGCTTACCAGAAGCGCACGGCGGGAATGTTCTCGTCCCTGAATCCCGTTCGTCTCGACGTGGATCCCCAGGGTTCCTTTCTGGACCTGATGCGCACGACGTCTGCCAGGCTGCGCCGTGGCTACCGGCATCAACGATTTCCGATCGCCGAACTGAACCGGATTCTGAAACTGGGCCAGACAGGTCGGCGGCAATTGTTTGACCTGTCATTGTCGTTTGAGAGTCTTGACGGCGATACGGTATTCGGGGACAGCAAGACCGACGTGTTCCCGCAATACAACGGGTATGAGCGCCTGCCGCTGGCGATTTTCGTGTGTGACTATCACCCGAACAAAGACGTTTATCTGGACTTCAACTTCAACACGGCGTTCTTCACGCTCCAAGATGTGCAGCACATCCAGACGCGCATTCTTTCAATGCTTGCCGAGGTGGTCCAACAACAAGACACACCGGTTTCGCACTTCCCGATCATGCCGATGGCCGAACGCCAACAGGTGCTGCAGACCTTTAACGTCACCGACACCCTGTACGCCCAAGACGAGCTCATCCATACCCGCTTCGAGCAACAGGCAGAACGCCGGCCAGACGCCTGCGCCGTCAGCGATCACACCGGCAACGCGCTGACTTACGCCGAGCTGAACCTCAAAGCCAACCAGTTGGCGCATCACTTGATCGAACGGGGCATCGGCCCGGATGATCGGGTCGCAATCTGCGTCGAGCGCGGGCCACAGATGATTATCGGTCTGCTGGGGATTCTCAAGGCGGGCGCGGGCTACGTGCCGCTGGACCCCGCCTACCCCGCCGAACGGCTGGCCTATCTGCTGCAAGACAGCGCCCCGGCTGCGGTGCTGGTGCACGCTGCGACGGTCGACGTGCTGTCACTGGATTCACTGCCCGTCATCGATCTGGACGCCGCCGCTCTCTGCACACAACCGGCCCAGAATCCGCACGTTGCAAGCCTGACCCCGGACCGATTGGCGTATGTGATCTACACCTCAGGTTCCACGGGTTTGCCCAAAGGCGTGCAGGTCGAGCATCGCAACGTGATCCGTCTGTTTTCGGCCACCGATGCATGGTTTGGCTTTAACAGCACCGATGTCTGGGCGCTGTTCCATTCCTTTGCTTTCGACTTCTCGGTCTGGGAAATCTGGGGCGCGCTGATTCACGGCGGGCAGTTACTGATCGTGCCGCAACTGGTCAGCCGCTCACCCCGGCAATGCTATGCCTTGATCTGCGAGGCTGGCGTCACGGTGCTCAACCAGACGCCCGGTGCGTTCCGACAACTGATCGCCGCGCAGGCCGAAAGCCAGCAGGCGCATTCTCTTCGGCAGGTGGTCTTCGGCGGAGAAGCGCTGGACACTGCAACTCTCAAGCCTTGGTACGCAAGATCGGGCAACGCCGGGACGCAACTGGTGAACATGTACGGCATCACCGAAACCACGGTGCATGTGACGTGGTATCCGTTGCAGGCCGCCGACGCCGATCGCGCCGGTATCAGCCCGATTGGCCAGCGGATTCCGGACTTGCAGCTTTACGTACTGGATGCCCGACGCGAGCCTGTGCCAGTGGGCGTCGCCGGTGAGTTGTATGTCGGCGGCGCAGGCATAACCCGTGGCTACTTGAACCGGCCTGAACTCAATGAAGAACGCTTTCTCCCCAACCCGTTCAGCGAACAGCCCGGCGCGCGGCTGTACCGCAGCGGCGATCTGGTGCAGTGGTCGGCCGACGGCAGCCTTCAGTACCTGGGACGCAATGATGAACAGGTAAAAATCCGGGGCTTCCGTATCGAGCTGGGTGAGATAGAGGCCCGTCTGGCCGAGCATGAGGCGGTGAAGGAAGCCGTGCTCATGGCCCGTGAAGACGCCGCAGGCGATCGGCGTCTGGTCGCGTACTTCACGGCCAACGGTGACGTGGCCCTCAACGTACTGCGAGAACATTTGCAGTCGCATCTGCCGGACCACATGGTGCCCGCAGCTTATGTCCGTCTTGAGTCTCTGCCACTGACGGCCAACGGCAAACTGGATCGCAAGGCCCTTCCCGACCCTGATCAGTCGGCGCTCGTCAGCCGCGATTACCAAGCGCCGCAAGGTGCTATCGAACGCGCGATTGCCGATATCTGGCAAGACTTGCTAGGCATCGATCAGGTGGGGCGTGACGACTACTTTTTCGAACTGGGCGGCCACTCGTTGCTGGCCGTCAAGCTGATCGAGCGCATGCGACACATCAATTTGAGCGCCGATATGCGTGTGCTGTTCGGCCAACCTACCCTGGCGGCACTGGCCCGTGCCGTGGGCGATGTAACCGAACTCGTCATACCGGCCAATCTGATACCTGAGAACTGCGCACGCATTACACCGGACATGCTGCCATTGGTGAACCTGGATCAAACGTCCATCGACCGGATCACGGCCAGTATCCCTGGGGGTGTGGCCAATGTGCAGGACATCTATGCCCTGGCTCCGCTGCAGGAAGGCATTCTTTACCACCACCTTCACGCCGAACGCGGCGATCCCTATGTCCTTAAATCAGTCTTTGCCTTTCATGACCAGGCCCGTCTGGACGCCTTCAGTCAGGCACTGCAACAACTGATTCAGCGCCACGATATCCTTCGTACTTCCCTGCTGTGGGAAGGGCTGGAAGAACCGGTGCAAGTGGTGTGGCGCAACGCAAGCCTGGCTGTGGAAACCCTTGAGCTTGATCCGGAACAGGGTGATATCTCGACGCAATTGCAGCAACGCCATGACCCTCGGCATGCTCGCCTGGACCTGAGACAGGCCCCGCTAATGCGGCTGGTCAGTGCCTATGACGCCCCTCGCCAGCGCTATGTCTCGCTGCTGCTGTGCCATCACCTGGTACTCGATCACACGGCACTGGATGTGATGCGTGACGAAATACGAGCGCTGATGGGTCATGAAGGCCATGAACTGCCCGCCTCGGTGCCTTACCGTAACTACGTGGCTCAGGCTCGTCTGGGTGTCAGCATCGAAACCCACAAGGCCTTCTTTAGCAGCATGCTCGGCGACATCGACGAGCCTACCCTGCCGCTCGGCCTTCACCAGGTACGAGGCGACGGAAGCGGAATCGAAGAGGTGCATCACCACATTGATCACGACTTGAACCAACGCCTGCGCAAGCAGGCCCGGCTGTCCGGGGTGAGTGCCGCCAGCCTGATGCACCTGGCCTGGGCCTTGGTCGTGGCAGGCTTTTCGGGACGCGACGCCGTCGTCTTCGGTACGGTCCTGCTAGGCCGAATGAGCGGCGCGGCGGGGACGGACCGGGCGCTAGGGATGTTCATCAACACCCTGCCCATACGTATTGATGTCGGTCAGCAAGGCGCTCGCGCGGGCGTTCAGGCCACTCATGCCCGATTGTCAGCCATGCTTGAGCATGAACACGCTTCGCTGGCACTGGCGCAGCGCTGCAGCGGTGTGCCGGGCGACTTGCCCCTGTTCAGCGCCCTGCTCAACTACCGACACAGTGACAGCGAAGCCTTGAATCATGAGGCAGGCACCGTATGGGCGGGCATTGACGTACTGAACGTTGAGGAACGCAGTAATTACCTGCTGACGCTGAACGTGGATGATCGGGGCGAAGACTTCATTCTCAACGCCCAGACCATTGCCGACATTGGCGCGCAGCGTGTCTGCGATTACATGCAGGTCACGCTGGAAAGGCTGGCGGCCGCACTGGAGCATGCACCTCAGGCGCCCCTGCACAGCCTGTCTGTGCTGCCGGAACAGGAGCACAATCGACTGCTTGTCGACTTCAACGCCACCGAATTCGATTACCCGCTTGAACAAACCCTTCACGGGCTGTTTGAAGCGCAGGTCGAACGCACGCCAGACGCGGTCGCCGTGGTGCACGGAGAAAGACGCCTGAGTTATCGCGAACTCAACAATCAGGCCAACCAGCTGGCGCATCACTTGCTCGACATCGGCGTGAAGCCCGATACTCGCGTGGCGATCTGTGCCGAACGTAGCGAATCAATGGTCATTGGCCTGCTGGCCATATTGAAAGCAGGCGGCGGTTATGTGCCCTTCGATCCGGCCTATCCTGCCGACCGGATTGCCTACATGCTGCAGGACAGCGCGCCCGTCGCAGTCCTGGTTCAACGCGCGACACTGAGCCTGTTATCCGGCGCATCGGTTCCGGTGATCGACCTGGACAGCCAGTCAACCCAAGGACAATCGGTGACCAACCCGCATGTGCCGGGCCTGACCTCCTCTCACCTGGCCTACGTGCTGTACACCTCCGGCTCCACAGGTACGCCCAAGGGCGTGATGAATGAGCACCGTGGCGTGGTCAACCGCCTGCTTTGGGCGCGTGACCACTACACGGTGAACAAAACGGACCGTGTTCTGCAAAAAACCCCATACAGCTTCGATGTTTCGGTCTGGGAGTTCTTCCTGCCCCTACTGACCGGCGCCCAATTACACATGGCCCGGCCAGGCGGCCATCAGGACCCGGCTTATCTCGCTCAGGTGATTCGTGAACAGCGCATTACCCTGATGCACTTCGTGCCGTCGATGCTCGATGTCTTTCTGGAGCATGGCGACAGCGAGGGGTTCAGTGACCTGCGTCGCGTGCTGTGCAGTGGTGAGGCGTTACCCGGGCATCTGGTGCGTCGCTTCAAGGCGCAACTGCCGGACATTGCACTGCACAACCTGTACGGCCCGACCGAAGCGGCTATCGACGTCACCGCATGGGACTGCTCGGGTGCCGACACGCCCGACAACACTCCGATTGGCCGACCGGTTGCCAATACTCGCATTTACCTGCTCGACGTCCACCAGCAGCCCGTTCCCGCAGGTGTTGCGGGGGAGATTTACATTGGCGGCGTTCAAGTCGCCCGGGGTTATCTGAACCGCGCGCAACTGACGGCGGAGCGGTTCTTGAGCGACCCCTTCAGCGATGATCCGGCATCCCGTCTTTACAGGACAGGCGACCTGGGCCGCTGGCTGGGCGATGGCACACTTGAGTACTTGGGCCGCAACGACTTCCAGGTGAAGATCCGTGGCCTGCGCATTGAGCTCGGCGAAATCGAAGCGCAACTGCTGGCCTGCGAAGGGATCAGGGATGCCGTGGTGATCGCTCGCCAGGAGACCGAAGGCGATGCCTATCTGGTCGGCTATCTGGTGAGTACCCATGCGCAAGAGCTTTCTAGCCAGTCGTTGCAAAACCACCTGCGCCAGCAGGTTCCCGACTATATGGTGCCAAGGCATCTCATTCAGGTTGAGCGCTTTCCACTCAATGCAAACGGCAAGCTGGACCGCAAGGCCTTGCCCGAGCCGGCAGAGACCTTGGGCAGCAGCGACACCACAGCGCCGCGCACGGCACTTGAACGAGCACTGGCACAGCTCTGGAAAGACAACCTGAAACGAGATGTGCCGGGCATTCATGACAACTACTTCATGCTCGGTGGCGACTCTCTGAAGGTCATCCATCTTCAGATCAGGGCGCGTGAGCAAGGCATGGCGCTCACGCTCGCGCAGATTTACCAGAACCCGACCATCGCTCGACTGGCTGAACTACTGAACGCGCAGCAGGCGTTCTCATTGCCTGTGCAAGCTATCGCTCATGTGAAGCCTTTTGCGCAGGTATCAGAAGACGTTCGACGGATCAGCGAGGGCGTATTCGATGACGTGTTCGCGGCTTCTCAGCTCCAGGTCGGCATGATCTACCACTCGATGATGCACCCCGAATCGGCGATATATCACGACATCTTTCGCTATCGGTTGCGCCTTCGCTGGGACGCCGCGTCATGGGAGCGAGCCTGCGATGTGCTGATCCGGCGTCATCCGGCGTTGCGCATGTCCTTTGACATGGGGCACGCCGCAACACCGATGGCCCGCGTGCATGCCACGGTGGTGTCGCCGGTGCAAGTCATCGACGTCACCGCCATGAGCCCTACCGAGCGGACACAGGCCGTTGCCGCGTACGTCGAAGAGCGCAAACGTGCTCATCAGGAATGGAATCAGGCCCCGTTATACCGGTTCTGCGTGTTCGTCGCGGAGGACGACATCGATCTGGTTTTCAGTTTCCACCATGCCATTCTCGATGGCTGGAGCGTGGCCGCGCTGATGCACGACCTCATCACGCTCTACACATCGACACCGGAAACCGCCTCTTTGCCCGCTTTGTCCACCACGCCAGCCGACTTCGTCGCCCTGGAGCGGGAGGCGATGGCAGCGGACGAACATCGCCTGTTCTGGAGCGAATACTTGCGTGAAGCGCCCGCTGCGTCGATGACCAGTTGGGCTCATGCGGTTGCGCCCGATCCGGTTCCGCACCGCACGGCCTACCGTGAACTGCCGGCCGCCGACCTGGCCCGGCTTGAGGCGTTCTGCCAGGCGCAGGACCTGCCGTTACGCTCGGTCTTGCTGACCGCTCACGGCTTTGCCCAAGCCATCATGTCCAACCAGAAAGAAGTGCTGTGCGGCGTCATCAGCCACGGTCGGCCGGAGTTTGAAGACACAGCCTCGGTTCTGGGCCTTTTTCTCAACACGCTGCCTGTGCGCTTCAACACGCTGGGCAAGAGCTGGATTGAACTGGTCCGTGCATCGATTACCCAGGAACAAGCGGTCTTCACGCATCGGCGTTATCCGTTCGCCTTGATCCACCGCGAAACCGACGTAGCGCTGAACGTGGTGTTCAATTATGTCGATTTCTATGTGCTCAAGGACGTGCTGGCGCAGCACGAGGACATCCTCATTGACTGGGAAACGACCGAAGCCAGCAACTATGACCTGCTGACCACCCTGGGTCGTCATCCGGCCAATGGTTCGCTGATGTTGAAGATGGACTACCGCACGGCACGCGTCGCCGAGAGCCAGGTCGAGGCGTACACCGAGTACCTGCTGCGCACACTGGCATTAATGATGGAAGCCCCCCAGGCCGGCCCTTGCATACCCGCATGGTCACCTGTTCTTGAGCAGCCCTCGCCAGTTCCGGGCGTCACAGCGGCTCATGGCAACCTGGCGAGTCTGTTGCGGGACAGCTTCGCCCGCCATGACGCAAAAACCGCCTTGAGTTTCGGCGAGACCCGATGGTCGTACCGCCAACTAAGCGACGCCAGCGCGCAGATGACAAGCTGGCTGCATCGACACAACATCGGTCAGGGCGACCGGGTGGCGATCATGATGCCCCGCTCGCCCGAGCTGATCGTCGCTCTGCTCGGGGTCATACAATCCGGGGCCGCCTACGTGCCCATCGATCTGAGCTTCCCGCCTGATCGCATCCGGCTGATTCTCGACGATTCTCAGCCCAGCCTGGTGCTGTTCGCCGACGCCTCCGAGCATCTGGCCACGTCGCTGGCGGAGCAGACACACAGCCGCCACTGGGACAGCGTGGTCGCAGGATTCGACACCGATACAAGGCGCGCCCATGAACGGGTCGCTGTACTCGCGGCGGGCATTGAAGCCGACGACAACGCGTATGTGCTGTACACGTCGGGCTCAACAGGTCGTCCCAAAGGCGTGGCCATGCCGCACCGTGCCTTGACCCATCTGATCCTGTGGCAGAACCGCGAACAGGCTCAGGACATCGATCCGGCCGTCTCGTTGAAAACGCTGCAATACTCATCCATCTCGTTCGACGTATCGTTCCAGGAAATACTCTCGACCCTGACCTGTGGCGCTGAGCTGGTAATGATTGAGGAAGCGTTGCGCTATGACTTCATTCAGCTGTTGAAGTTGATTGATGTGCAGCAGATCAATCGTCTGTTCCTGCCCTATGTCGCCTTTCAGGGACTGGCTGAAGTGGCCATGCAATTGGGGATCGTTCCCCTGTCGCTGCGCCGGATCAACGTGGCGGGTGAACAGCTCAAGATCACCAGTGAAATCCGCAACCTGATCGATGGACTTGAAGCCTGTCAGGTGGAAAACCACTACGGGCCGACCGAAACCCATGTGGCCACACGCCTGAAGCTTGAAGGCGCCACCGACACCTGGCCGAACATGCCGTCCATCGGCACCCCGATAGACGGCGTGCGCCTGCATGTTCTGGACGCGGCAGGCAATGCCTGCCAGGTGGGCGTCATCGGTGAACTGTTCATCGAAGGCCCTTGCCTGGCAAACGGTTATTGGGATCGATCCGATCTCACCGACGAGCGCTTTGTCTATCGGCAACTGGAAGGCCAGACCTGCAGGCTTTACGAAACTGGAGACATAGGGTTTTACCTGCCGTGGGGAGATCTGGTCTATCAGGGCCGTGGTGATGCGCAAGTCAAGATTCGCGGCTATCGCGTCGAGCTGGGCGAGATCGAGGTCGCGATGCTGGGCTCCGCCCGTTTCGGCGCCGACATTCGGCAAGTCGCCGTTATCGACAAGCCCGCAAACGATGGCAGCCGTTATCTGGTGGGCTTTGTACAGGCCATGCCGGGACGCACGCCGGATCTGGATCAACTCAAGGCAGAGATGCGCCTGGCGCTGCCCGATTACATGGTGCCCAGCACACTGGTCAGCATCGAACAACTGCCGCTGGGTCCCACGGGCAAGATCGACCGTCTGCAGCTACAAAAGGTAGTGATTGAAAACACCCTGCTGCGGCCCTTCACCGCGCCTCGAAACGCCACAGAGGACCTATTGCAGGCTTATTGGCAGGAAGCTCTGGGCCTGGAAGACATCAGCGTCCATGACAACTTCTTCGAGGTGGGCGGCAACTCGCTCAAGGCGGTGCAACTGGTCGCGAAACTGGTCATGCATCAAGGCCTGGAGCCTTCGTTGTCCGACTTCATTCAGGCACCGACCATCGCCGAATTCGCTCAGGTCCTGCAAGGAACCGAAGCCGGACACGGCGCGACCGGGGCGCTGGTGGATTTCAAGAACGCCGCAGGCAAGCCTGCGGTGTTTATGGTCCACCCTATCGGCGGCCACGTGCTGTGCTATGCCGCCCTGGCCCGCGTGCTGAAAGATCAAGTCAATCTCCATGCGCTCCAGGCGCCGGGAACCTGGGATGCCCGGGCTCCGATCGCGTCGGTGCTCGACCAGGCGACGTACTACGCGGATGCCATCGAGCAGGTGGTGCCGCAAGGTCCGCTGAATATCGGTGGCTGGTCGTATGGTGGCGTGGTGGCGTATGAGCTGGGGAGCGAGTTGCAGCGTCGCGGACGGCTGGTGCATAACGTATTCCTACTCGACACCATCGTGCGTCTCAATCAAGGCCAGGTGGAGATAGAACGCTCCGAGTTCATCAACTGGTTCATGTGGGAATTGCTCAGCGGCGATGGTCAGAAGGATTACGACTATAAGGCGCTGGATTTCTCCTCCTCGAGCGATTCGCAGGCTTTCGCGGCGATCCGACAGCACGGCATCAATCTGGGCATTTTCGATGAAACCATCACCGTAACGGCCCTGGACCAGTTGTTCAGCGTGTTCCACGCCAACTGGCAAGGGATGCTGGACTACAGCTTCCCGCCGCGAGACTTGCCCGTGACGCTATTCGCCGCCGACGTAGAACTGCCCGATGTCCTGCAAGGCCCGCATGAAATGGTGGGTACCGCCTTTGGCGATCCGTACCGAGGATGGCGCGCCCTTTCCCCTCGGGTACAGCGCATCGCCGTTGAGGGCGACCACCTGACCATGATGCGCGAACCGCATATCCAACGGGTTGGCACCTTCATTAGGTCGCAGATGGATGCGGCGCTGACCGTAAAACCCGGCAACGGAGCCGCATCGACAGCTCCGTCAGCCTTGAAGGGCTCGACACAGGTGAAAACAGTATGACGCAACTCAGAACAGCCATCGTGGCGGGTGCCGGCGTCGGCGGCCTGACGGTGGCCATTGCGCTGCAACGTGCGGGATGGCAGGTCAAAGTCTTCGAAGCGGCTGAAACGCTACGCACCGGCGGCACCGGCCTGTCGATCATGGCCAATGCGATGGCAGCGCTGAAATCCATCGGTGCCCATGTTCCTATCGAAGAGGCCGGTCAGGAAATTCGCCAGTTCTTTTTCAAGAAACCGGGCGGCGCCCCCATTGCCAGCATCCCGATTCATGAGATCGGCGAGCAACTGGGCCACCCCAGTATCAGCATCCAGAGACCCTTGCTGCTGCGTGCGCTGGCGCAGCAACTTGCGCCCGACACGCTGATAACGGGCGTGCGCTGCACAGGTTATCTCAACCACACTCAAGGCGTGACGGTGCGTTTCGAAGACGACAGCCTTCTTGAGGCTGACCTGCTGATTGGTGCAGACGGCCTCAATTCGGTGATCCGCCGACAGATGCTGGGCGAAACACCCATACGATCCTCAGGCTATGTCGCCTGGCTGGCCGTTACGCCCTTCAGCCATCCGGTGATGACCGAAGGCTATGTGGCCCACTACTGGGGACGTGGCAAGCGCTTCGGGCTCTGTGACGTGGGCGACGGCCGTGCGTATTGGTGGGCAACCTGCAACCGTGAAAACGCTGCGCAGGACGCCCTGAGCATCAATAAACAGGAAGTGCTCGATGCCTATGCCGGCTGGGCACCGGAAGTCAGCGCCGCCATCGAGGCGACACCCGAGGACATCATATTGAAAATGCATGCCAGGGATCGTCAGCCGGTAGAGCAGTTCTGCGACGGACATGTGGCGTTGCTGGGGGATGCGGCTCATCCGATGTTGCCCAGCCTCGGTCAAGGGGCGGCGCAAGCCATTGAAGACGCCGTCGTGCTGGCTGACCGCCTGGCAAGAACGTCCGACCTGCGCACCGCACTGACAGAGTACGAGGCGTATCGACATCCTCGCGCCAACGGAATCGTCAACGCGGCGCGCTTCATGAGCGGCATCGAACAGGCGGAGTCGAATGTGGCCTGCTGGGTTCGCGACTGGTACATGCGCCTGACGCCCCAGAGCAGCCTGCGCAAGAAGAATATCGACATTCTGTCGTTCAGGCCCAGCACGTGAGGTGAGCGGCAACGGTTACGCACAAGCAGCGTGGCCGTCGCCGAAATGCCTGCATCAAATGCTGGACAGTCGCACGGCAAAGAGATGGGGATCGCGCTGACGAATAGTTGCAGGCGATACCGGAGGCTTGTTGCTGCACTGGCCACTGCGGGACATGGTGATGACAATGTGTGGAAAGGCAGTAACGAAAAAAGGACCCTGAGGTCCTTTTCGGTTTGCTTCGTTAAAAGCTGCATGTAAAGAGCTGTAAGGCTCTTTAATGCCATATTTGGAGCGGGAAACGAGACTCGAACTCGCGACCCCGACCTTGGCAAGGTCGTGCTCTACCAACTGAGCTATTCCCGCATTGTCGTGTTGACGGGCGCCATTCTAGCGTTTCAAATATTCCCGTCAAGCCCTTGATTCAAAAACTTATTTCTTTTCAGCCGTGGTCTTCAAGTGCGGCCAGGCAGCCCTCAGGTATTGGACCATCGACCACAATGTCAGCCCCGCTGCCACCAGCAGCAACGCGTAGCCCAAAATGACCCAGAACGTGACCGCCGGAGGGTTGCCCAGCAGGATCACCAGCGCCAGCATTTGAGCCGCCGTTTTCCATTTGCCCATGTTCGACACGGCCACCTGAGCCCTGGCACCGATTTCGGCCATCCACTCACGCAGCGCTGAAATGACGATTTCGCGACCGATGATCACCGCTGCCGGCAACGTCAGCCACAAGTTCGCATGGGCCTGGACCAGTAATACCAGGGCAACGGCCACCATGAGCTTGTCGGCTACCGGGTCGAGAAACGCCCCGAACGGCGTGCTCTGCTCCAGACGACGTGCCAGATACCCATCCAGCCAGTCGGTCGCCGCTGCAAAAGCGAACACCGCGCTGGCGGCCATGTAGCTCCAGTGATAGGGCATGTAGAACAACAAAATGAAGATCGGAATCAGTAAAACGCGTAGTACGGTAATCAGATTAGGGATATTCATCGGCACAACTGGCTACGAGGTGAGCGGGCATTCTACTCGCTGTGCAGGTTTGCATAAATCGACTCTGCCAGCTTTTTACTGATTCCCGGTGCTTTTGCTATTTCATCGATGCTTGCACGGGACAATTCCTGCAAGCCACCGAAGTGTTTGAGCAGGTCACGACGCCGTGTCGGCCCCACCCCTGCAACGCCTTCAAGCGTCGACGTGCGGCGGGTCTTGCCGCGTCGGGCACGGTGTCCGGTGATTGCAAAACGGTGGGCCTCGTCGCGAATCTGCTGGATGAGGTGCAACGCCGGTGAATCGCCAGGCAACGTGAACTCGTGGGCCGCATCATTCAGGTAAAGCGTCTCGAAACCGGCCTTGCGCGTGGTGCCCTTGGCAACGCCGAGCAGGATCAGGTCAGGTATGGCCAGTTCGTTAAGCACGTCACGGGCCATCGCCATCTGTCCTTTACCGCCGTCCACGAGCAGAACGTCAGGCAATTTGCCCTCCCCGTCCTTGATCCGGCTGTAACGCCGGGTCAGGGCCTGATGCATCGCCGCATAATCGTCGCCTGCCGTGACGCCCTCAATGTTGAACCGGCGATAGTCCGACTTGATCGGCCCTTCCGGCCCGAACACCACACAGGACGCCACGGTTGCTTCACCACTCGAGTGGCTGATGTCATAGCATTCGAGGCGCACCGGTGGTTCGTCAAGGTTCAGCACCTTGGCCAGCGCCTCGAAGCGCGATGCTACGTGCTGACGATTGGCAAGGCGCGCGGCCAAAGCCTGTTCGGCATTGGTCACGGCCAGTTGTTGCCAGCGGGCACGGGTGCCGCGAACGCGATGACTGATGGTCATTTCACGACCACGCGACTCTTCGATTGCGTCGATCAGGGCCGGAAAATCTTCATTGACGACATTGACGATGACTTCGCTGGGCAGTTCGCGATCAACACCGCCAAGAAAGTACTGGGCCAGGAAGGCTGACATCACTTCGCCAACCTCCTCTTCAATCCCCACCTGCGGGAAGAAATTCTTGCTGCCCAGCACCCGACCGCCGCGTACGGAGATCAGATGCACACAGGCGCCGCCCGGATTGACGAAGGCGGCCACCACATCGACGTCGCCTGTACCGCCTTCCATGCTCTGCTGATCCTGCACCCGACGCAGCAATGCAACCTGATCACGGAGCTCGGCCGCTCGCTCGAAATCGAGGGCCATTGCTGCCTTTTCCATCGCAGCGTTCAACTCATCGCTCAACGCATTGCTGCGCCCTTCGAGGAACATCACGGAGTGACGGACGTCTTCGGCGTAAACCTCAGGCTCGACCAGGTCGACGCAAGGCCCCTTGCAACGCTTGATCTGGTACTGAAGGCAAGGCCGATTACGGTTCTTGAAATAGCTATCCTCACACTGACGCACCAGGAACGTCTTCTGCAGCAGGCTCAGACTTTCCCGGATGGCACCTGCGCTGGGGTAAGGCCCGAAGTAACGGCCTTTGGCTTTCTTGGCGCCACGATGAATGCTCAGGCGCGGAAACTTGCCATCTGAAAGGAAGACATACGGGTACGACTTATCATCACGCAGAAGAATGTTGTAAGGCGGCCGCCATTCCTTGATCAGCGTCTGCTCAAGCAACAAGGCTTCGGTTTCATTGCCCGTGATGGTGGTTTCGATCTGCGCAATGCGGGCCACCAACGCGCCCGTCTTGGGTGCATGCCCGGTCTTGCGGAAATAGCTGGCAAGGCGCTTCTTCAGGTTCTTGGCTTTGCCGACGTACAAAAGCTTCGCTTCTGCATCGAACATGCGATAAACGCCCGGACGACCGCTGCAGGTCGCCAGGAAAGCACTTGGATCAAAAGTCTGGTTCATGTTCAGGCGCTGGCGTCCACCATGCCGTGACGAACTGCCAGTAACGCCAATTCGACATCACTGCTGATGGAAAGCTTTTCAAAGATTCGGTAGCGGTAAGTGTTCACGGTTTTTGGCGACAGGCACAATTTGTCGGAGATGGTCTGGACCTTCTGACAACCGGCAATCATGAGCGCTATCTGGATTTCACGTTCGGACAACAGGTCGAACGGCGAATTGTTGACCTGTGGCTGAAAGGACTTCAGCGCCAACTGCTGAGCGATCTGCGGACTGATGTAGCGCTGACCGGCAAAGACCAGACGAATCGCCTGGACCATTTCGGCAAGGCCTGCACCTTTGGTCATGTAACCGGCCGCTCCAGCCTGGAGCAGGCGAGTCGGAAACGGGTCCTCCTCACACACGGTGACGGCCACAACCTTGATGTCCGGGTGACTGCGCAATAACTTGCGAGTGGCCTCAAGACCACCAATGCCCGGCATCTTGACGTCCATGAGGACGACATCGGGCTTGAATTCCCGCGCCTTCTTCAAGGCTTCTTCGCCGGAATCAGCCTGTCCGACCACCTGCAGACCGTCTATATCGGCCAACATGCGTGTGATGCCTGTCCGAACAAGATCATGGTCATCGACAACTAGCACCCTAATCAAGCAGACACCTCGCGCAACGGTCATAACGAATGCCATTCACCATAACAAAAAACGGCGAGCCAGACCTAGGGGATGTTACCGTTTTCGCATAAACCCTTTCAGCGTGCACACCAGAGCCATGCGCCGCCTGGCATGCGCCCGCGATTGAGCTGGCCTGATCAACACCGCGCCGGCCCCTTTCAACCGCCACTGGCACCTTATACGCAGACAATAAAGCCCGCGATACGAGACATGCCGGCAGGAAACCCGACGCCTTCAACTGTCGGACGGCTTGTCAGTCGTCGTGTAGGAGGCAGACAGTTCCGCCATCGTTGTGGTCAGTCGCCTGATCGCATCCTGGTCTTCCTTGTCAAGCACACGGTAGCTGCCTAGCACCTTTTCTTCGGCAACACTGAGGTTGTCGACCGGGATCGGTGTGGGCGTCCCGGTCAGCACGTAGAGTACATCGACACCTTTGGCTGCTACCGCGGCCAGGTAGTCGGCCTTGGGGGCACGATCGCCACTTTCATACTTCCCTTGAGCGTTCGCTTCCACACCACCGATTTCACCGAAGGCACGCTGAGACAGCCCCAGACGTTCTCTTTCTTTTCTTAGTCGGTACCCAATTCCACTCATTTGAATGCATAACCCTGTTGACCCCATCCTTACGAATGGTAGAATCCAGCTAAAATTAAACTGATTTGAACGGTTTTGAACTATGCCCGGAATACGTACTGCTGCACAAGCCAAGGCCTGGCTCGAACAACAGGGTAAATCTGTTCAAGAATTCGCTCGGGAGAACAGCATTGATCCTGCAACGACCTACCAAGTGCTGGCAGGACGCAAGAAGGGGAAACGTGGCGAAGCGCATAAAGTGGCGGTTTTGCTGGGAATGAAGATCGGCAGCATTCCTTCCGAGCACGAAGAGTCTGAGCCGGCGACCGATTGAAGAAATTTTTTCCGAGTATCGATCAATCCAATTCCTTGTCGTCCAATGGCACAGGCGGACTGACGAAACAGCTTTTTCCGACAGTTTTTGTCAGCAGCTCTACGGCAGCGGCTTTCCTAATCCTGTTAATTGAATTTTCCAATTGAATCGGCGGCCTTGCCTGAAGTAAGCTCCTGCTCATTCAACGGAGATACACCATGCTGACATCAGCCCCAACACAGGTCATCGCCCAGGCCAGCGCTCGTCGCTCGGCGAACGGTGTGGCTGTACAGGCTGCATCGGCCACAGGGCATCTCCAGCTCAACGCTTATTACGGGTATTGGTTTAGCCACTGGCGCGCCTGATACCCATCCGGCGCCCACTCCAAGGGGACGCCAACCAGAGAATTCTCTACCCCCGGTCGGCTACCCGACCGGGGGTTTTGTTTTTTAAGGCCTTCAAAAAAATCACATTGAATCGAATCGAGGAACACGACATGAACAACGCCACTTATTACCGCAACGACATCGACTTCGCCTGGCGATTTAGCCGCCTCCGTTCGGGACAGCCTGCCGCCTCCGATCGGTCACTGCCCGGTGGCAATTGCACACTCATGGCCGAACCGGCCCTTTGTCGAACACCCCAGTAGGGCTCTGAGCGGGAACACCACCCGCCAGCCCAGGAAGCCAGACCATGAATTCGTCCGTTGCCGTAAACCCGTCCGATCTGTCCAGCCACTCGATCACGCTGCCGCACAGAACACCCGTATCGACCCGCCTGCCCAGTGCGCTTGAACTCAAGGCCAGCCTGCCGCTAAGCACCTCTCTGACTGAACAGGTATCCGCCCATCGCCGCGCTGTCAGGGCCATTCTTGAAGGTGATGACACGCGCCTGCTGGTCATCGTCGGCCCCTGTTCTCTCCACGATCCGCAATCGGCACTCGAGTACGCAGAACGCCTGGCCAATCTGGCTGCCGAGGTCAGCGACCAGATGCTGCTGGTGATGCGCGCCTACGTCGAGAAGCCCCGCACGACGATCGGCTGGAAAGGCCTGGCCTACGACCCTCGCCTGGATGGCAGCGATGATATGGCGGTGGGGCTCAAGCTCTCGCGGGAACTGATGCGCGAAATGCTGTACATGGGCCTGCCTGTTGCCACGGAAATCCTTCAGCCAATGGCCGCTGGCTATTTCGACGACCTGCTCAGTTGGGTCGCCATCGGTGCACGCACCACCGAGTCGCAGATTCATCGGGAAATGGCCAGCGGCCTGCCTATGGCGGTCGGCTTCAAGAATGGTACGGACGGCGGCGTGGCGGTTGCCAGTGACGCTATCCGCTCGGCGGCTCACCCGCATCGTCATTTCGGCATGGACAGCCACGGCAACCCGGCCATCATCGAGACTCAGGGCAATCCGGACACGCATATTGTGTTGCGCGGCGGGCACGGCGGCCCCAATCACGACAGCCAGAGCATTGCCAAGGTCCAGACCAGCCTGGCGAAGAACCGGATTGCGGCACGTATCATGGTCGATTGCAGCCACGCCAACAGTGGCAAGGACCCGCTGCGCCAGCCTCAGGTGTTCGACAACGTGCTGGATCAGCGTTTACAAGGCGACACCTCGCTGATCGGCATGATGATCGAAAGTCATCTGTTCGATGGCTGCCAACCCTTGAGCGGAACACTGGAATACGGCGTCTCAGTGACCGATGGCTGCCTGGGCTGGACGGGAACGGAGCAGTTGCTGCGCCGGGCGGTTGATCGGTTGCGTTACAGATAACGGCAACGCAGAGGAACTTTGTCGGGAAATGCCGCACTGATTCCGGTAGGCTATTTCTTTTTTTAAACAGGAGATTTTCCGTCATGGCTAAAGCCACTGCCCGCCACATCCTTGTTTCGAGCGAAGACAAGTGCAACGAACTGAAGACGCAGATCGAAGGCGGCGCTGATTTCGCTGAAGTTGCCAAAGCCAACTCCACCTGCCCGTCCAGCCGTCAAGGCGGTGATCTGGGTTCGTTCGGTCCAGGCCAGATGGTCAAGGAATTCGACACTGTCGTGTTCAGCGCTCCGGTCAACACCGTTCAAGGTCCGGTCAAGACTCAGTTCGGCTACCACTTGCTGGAAGTGACCAGCCGCCAGGACTGATCCTGTCGCCCGGTCACACATCGGTCACTGAACGGCTCATCTTCGGATGGGCCGTTTTTGTTTGTCGCTTGTTGCACCAATGGCCTCAAGTCACTCCCGGACCGCCACGACGGGTTGCGGTCAGCTTGGCGAATCGTGCATTTATCTGTAGAAGATACCGCTGTCTGCTATGCGACGCCGGGCGCTTCTACGGTCAATCGGGATTCGAGTAATGCGTTTTGCTTTTTCTTCACTGCTCGCGGTAACGCTGGCCCTGGCTTCTTGCTCCCTGTTCGCCGCACCGCAACACGCCCTCACTGTCTACGGCGAGGCTGCGCGCTACCCCGCCGACTTCAAACATTTCGATTACGTGAACCCCGAGGCCCCGAAAGGCGGCAGCATGCGTCGCTCGGCTATCGAAATTGGCCAATTCGATCACCTGATGCCGTTCACCGACAAAGGCATGGGCGTGTCTCAGATCAATGGCATGCTGTACTCGCCGCTGGCGGTTCGCTCGATGGACGAGCCTTACACCGTTTACGGGCTGGTGGCCGAAAAGATGGAGCGCAGCGTCGATGGGCTGTCCTTGCGCTTCTACCTCAACCCTAAGGCGCGCTTTGCCGACGGAACAGCCATTACCGCCGAGGATGTGAAATACACCTATGAGCTGCTGATGACCCAAGGCAGCATGCAGTACCGCACCCAGTTCGAGGCAGTCAAAGGCCTGGAAGTGGAATCGCCCACCCGGATTCGTTTCGACTTCAAACACACCGACAGCCGTACGCTGCCCCTTGACCTCGCCTCGCTGCCGGTGTTTCCCGAGCACTGGTGGAAAACTCGCGATTTCGCCAGCGGCGCAGGCTTCGAAGTGCCACCCGGCAGCGGCCCGTACACAATCGCGCACGTCGATCCGGGGCGCACCATCACGTTCAAGCGCAACCCCGACTGGTGGGGCGTGGATCTGCCGGTCAGCCGTGGTCTGTACAACTTCGACACGTTCAGCATCGAATACTTTGGCGACATCGATGTTGCACGCCAAGTACTCAAGGGCGGTGCCTACGACTACAACCGGGAGTTCTCCGCCACCGGCTATTCGATCCGTTACGACAGCCCACAGTTGAGCGACGGGAGATTGCAGAAAGCGCACCTGGCCAAAGGCGCGATACAGAGTTCGCAGGGCTTCGTGTTCAATCTGAGCCGACCGATGTTTCAGGACCGCAGGGTGCGTCAGGCGCTGTCGCTGCTCTGGGATTTCGAATGGACCAACCGGCAGATGATGCGCAATCTGTACATCCGTCAGGACAGCTACTTTTCCAATTCCGACCTGGCGGCCACTGCGTTGCCAACGCCCGCAGAACTCAAGATTCTTGAGCCGTTGCGCGGTCAGGTGCCCGACCAAGTCTTCGACACGGTCTACAAGACCCCCAAGACCGACGGCACTGGTTTCATCCGCGACAAGCAGTTGCAAGCGCTGGCCCTGATGAAAGAAGCCGGCTGGACGCCCAAGGGCGACGAGCTGGTGAATGCTCAGGGCCAGCCTTTCAGCTTTACCTTTCTCAACGGCCAGACCGGGTTCGAACGCATGCTGCTGCCTTACAAGCGCAATCTGGCGCAGATCGGCATCCACTTCGACATTCGACGGATAGACGCTGCTCAGTACCTGAACCGGGTCATGGCCCGTGACTACGACATGATCGTCACCGGTTACCCGGTGTCCACCTCGCCGGGTTCGGAGTTGTACAACAGCTTCGGCTCCAAAGTGGCAATGGACCCTGGGTCGAGCAACTACATGGCGTTGCAGGATCCGGCCGTGGACGCGCTGATCGCGGGCCTGCTCAAGGCTGACAACAAGCAGACAATGACGGACTACGCGCACTGCCTGGATCGGGTGCTGCAGTGGAATTATTACTGGATTCCCAACTATTACCCGCCGGGTTCTTCGACCGTGTGGTGGAACCGTTTCGGGATTCCAAAAATCCAGGCCAGCAACAACGAAGCCATCGAAACCTGGTGGGAGGTCAGTCCGACACCGCTGACCAATGAGCAATTCGCAGCCAAGCGCGGTGCTTCAGCCCTTGTTTCGGAGATGAAGTAGATGCTCGGCTACATTCTGCGGCGTCTGCTGCTGATCATCCCCACATTGCTGTGCATTTTGCTGGTCAACTTCTTTATCGTTCAGGCAGCGCCGGGAGGCCCTGTCGAGCAGGCCATCGCCCGCCTGCAGGGCATCGGCGGCACCACGGCGGGCGCCAGTGCGACCGAATCGGCGGGTGCGGGGCAGTCCAGAGCGTCCCGAGGGCTGGACCCGAAGCTGATCAAGGAGATCGAGCGCCAGTACGGTTTCGACAAACCGCTGCATGAACGGCTGTGGCTTATGCTCAAGAACTATGCGCAACTGGACTTCGGCAACAGCTTTTTTCGTGGTACGACCGTCACGGACCTGATTCTGCAGAAAATGCCGGTGTCCATTTCCCTCGGGCTATGGGCGACGCTGCTGACCTACCTGGTGTCGATCCCGCTGGGCATTCGCAAGGCCGTCAAGCATGGCAGCCAGTTCGACATCTGGAGCAGCACGGCGATCATCATCGGTTACGCCACACCGGCCTTTCTGTTCGCCATGCTGTTGATCGTGGTCTTCTGCGGAGGCACTTCCCTGAGCTGGTTCCCGGTTCGGGGACTGGTGTCGGACAACTTCGACCAGTTATCAACGCTGGGCAAGATCGCCGATTACTTCTGGCATCTGGTGCTACCCGTTTCAGCCCTAGTCATCGGCGGCTTTGCGTCCCTGACCCTGCTGACCAAACATTCCTTTCTCAACGAGATCACACGGCAATACGTGGTCACCGCCAGAGCCAAGGGCATGAGCGAGCAACGCGTGCTGTACGGGCATGTGTTTCGCAACGCGATGCTGCTGGTGGTATCTGGCATCCCTCAGGCGTTTATCAGCGTTTTCTTCGCAGGATCGCTGCTGATCGAGGTCATTTTCTCCCTCGACGGGCTGGGCCGCATGAGTTACGAAGCCGCCGTTTCACGGGATTACCCGGTGGTATTCGGCTCGCTGTTCATCTTTACCCTGTTCGGGCTGCTGATCAAATTGGTCGGTGATGTCTGCTACACCCTCGTCGACCCCAGAATCGATTTCAGCGCGAGGACGGCATGATGCGCAGCCTTTCTCCCCTGGCCCGGCGTCGGCTTGAACGTTTTCGTAGCAACCGCCGCGGCTGGTGGTCGCTGTGGCTGTTCTGCGCCCTCTTCGCCCTCACGCTGGGCGGCGAGCTGATCGCCAATGACAAGCCACTGGTTGTCAGCTATCAGCACTCGTTGTATTTCCCGGTATTCAAGCGTTACACCGAGCAGCAGTTCGGCGGCGAATTGCCGTTCCAGCCGGACTACCGCAGTGACTACGTACATGCACTGATCGACAAGGGCGACGGCTGGATGCTCTTCCCCCCGATACCGTTCAGCGACGACACGCCCAACTACGAGTTGACCATCCCGGCGCCGAGCCCGCCGTCCGCCACCAATTGGCTGGGCACCGATGATCAGGCCCGCGATGTCATGGCCAGAGTCATTTTCGGGGCGCGGGTATCGATCCTGTTTGCTCTGGCCCTGACCTTCATCAGTGCACTGATCGGCATCACGGCGGGTGCGCTTCAGGGTTACTACGGCGGCTGGGTGGACCTGCTCGGTCAGCGCCTGCTGGAGGTCTGGTCAGGCCTGCCGGTGCTGTACCTGCTGATCATCCTGTCAGGCTTTGTCGAACCGGACTTCTGGTGGTTGCTGGGCATCATGGCGCTGTTTTCCTGGCTGACGCTGGTCGACGTGGTACGCGCCGAGTTTCTGCGCGGGCGCAATCTTGAATACGTCAAAGCCGCGCGAGCGCTCGGGCTGAGCGACAGGACCGTCATCGTTCGCCACATCCTGCCCAACGCCATGAATGCCACCCTCAGCTACCTGCCGTTCATTCTTACCGGCGCCATCTCGACCCTGACAGCGCTGGACTTCCTGGGATTCGGCATGCCCGCTGGCAGTGCGTCGCTGGGCGAGCTGATCGCTCAAGGCAAACAGAACCTGCAGGCTCCCTGGCTCGGCCTGACGGCCTTCTTTGCCCTCGCCCTGATTCTCACGCTGCTGGTGTTCATTGGCGAGGCGTTGCGTGATGCCTTCGACCCGAGGTCCTGACATGCAAGACAACCTGATCGAAATCCGCGACCTGAGCGTCGCGTTCAGCGGGCAGACCGTGGTCAGCAACCTGAGCCTGGATATCCGGCCCGGCGAGTGCCTGGCGCTGGTAGGCGAGTCGGGCTCGGGCAAGTCGGTGACCGCCCACTCCATCCTGCAACTGCTGCCCAAGAGCGGCACCGTGACGACGGGCAGTATTACCTATCGTGGCCAACCACTGATCGGCGCGGATGACAGCACCCTGCGGGCACTGCGCGGCAATCGCATCGCGATGATCTTTCAGGAGCCGATGACCTCGCTGAATCCTCTGCACACGGTGGCCAAGCAGATCGGTGAAACCCTGTTGCTGCACCGTGGCATGGGCGGACGTGAAGCGCAGAAACGGATCATCGAGCTGCTGGAGCTGGTCGGCATTCAACAGCCGCATAAACGCCTGAAAGCATATCCCCACGAGCTTTCGGGAGGCCAGCGACAGCGAGTGATGATTGCGATGGCGCTGGCCTGCGAGCCGGAACTGCTGATTGCCGACGAACCCACCACCGCGCTGGACGTTACCGTGCAGCGCAAAATCCTGCTGCTGCTCAAGGAATTGCAGCAGCGTCTGGGCATGTCGCTGCTACTGATCAGCCATGACCTGAATCTGGTGCACAGCATCGCGCAGCGGGTGTGCGTGATGCGGGCCGGTGAAATCGTCGAGCAGGCCGACTGCCAGACTCTGTTCAAGACACCGCAGCACCCTTACAGCCGTCTGTTGCTGGATGCCGAGCCTGCGGGCGAGCCATTGGCGCGTGATACCCGGGAGAAGGTGCTGGAAGTCGATCACCTGAAAGTCTGGTTCTCGCTCACTGGCGGTATTCTGCGGCGGCACAAGGAATACCTGAAAGCGGTCGATGACATCAGCCTGAGCATCGAAGGCGGCAAGACCCTGGGCATCGTGGGTGAATCGGGCTCCGGAAAGTCGACGCTGGGCCAGGCCATTCTGCGGCTGCTGGACTCACGTGGCAGCATTCGCTTTCGCGGCAACGCGCTGGATGGACTGACCCAGAAGCAGATGCGCCCTTGGCGCAAACAGATGCAGGTGGTGTTTCAGGACCCTTACGGCAGCCTCAGCCCGCGCATGTCTGTGGCGCAGATCATTGCTGAGGGTCTTGAGGTGCATGGCGGTCTGGATTCACTACAGTGTGAAGTGGAGGTCATCCGCGCGCTGGAAGAAGTCGGCATCGACCCGCAAACCCGTCATCGCTACCCCCATGAATTTTCCGGAGGGCAGCGCCAACGTATTGCCATCGCCCGCGCACTGGTACTCAAACCGGCACTGATCCTGCTCGACGAACCCACGTCCGCGCTCGACCGCACCGTACAAAAACAGGTGGTCGCTCTGTTGCGCGAGCTACAGCAAAAGCACGGGCTGACCTATCTGTTCATCAGCCACGATCTGGCGGTGGTCAAGGCCTTGGCCCATGATGTAATCGTGGTCAAGGATGGCAAGGTGGTTGAGCGAGGGCCCAGCCACACGGTTTTCGACTCGCCACAGCATCCCTACACCCGGGAGCTGCTGGCGGCAGCGCATCCAGGCTTCATCTGATCGCGAAAAAAAGGGCAGTCTGTGCGGCCAGACGCCCGCTTCCTGACGGAACACCCCATGAACGACAACAACCTCAACGACTATCAAAGCATCCGGCGACTGGCGATTCGATCACTGTTCGAGATCATCGAGCAATCCAGTGAAGGCACCATCATCGTCGACAAGGACGCCCGTATCGTCTGGATCAACGAACGTTATGCACGGCGTTTCGGGCTACAGGACCCATCGCTGGCCATCGGCCAACCCTGTGAAAACGTGATTCCCGGCAGCCTGCTGCGTCAGGTTGCGAGCAACGGGCAGCCGATTCTGCTGGACATGATGGACACTGCCAAAGATCCGCTGGTGGTCATGCGCCTGCCCATCCATGACGACACAGGCGAGCTCATCGGTGCCATTGGTTTTGCGCTGTTCGATCAATTGCAGACGCTGTCTCCCCTGCTCACCCGTTACCTGAGCATGCAGCAGGAACTGGCGACCACCCGCTCGCTGCTCAAGGCGCGCCAGGCCAAATACAGCTTCGCGCACTTCATCGGCACCAGCGAGGCATCCCTGGAGGTCAAACGACGCGCCAGACGCAGCGCCAGCACCCAGTCAACCGTGCTGTTGTTGGGCGAAACCGGAACTGGCAAGGAGTTGCTGGCCCACGCGATCCACAACGCTTCGCCCAGGGCCAACATGCCATTCGTCAGCATCAACAGCGCCGCGATCCCGGAAACACTGCTGGAAGCGGAGTTCTTCGGCACCGCGCCAGGGGCATTCACCGGTGCTGAACGCAAGGGACGTCCCGGCAAACTCAAGATCGCCCAGGGCGGAACGTTATTTCTCGACGAAATCGGCGACATGCCGCTGGCCTTGCAAAGCAAGCTGCTGCGGGTGTTGCAGGAAAAGGAATACGAGCCCGTCGGCTCCAACGAGGTTTTTCAAAGTGATGTGCGCCTGATTGCGGCCACCTCAACCGACCTGGAAGCAGCCATTCAGCGTGGCGATTTTCGTGCCGACCTCTACTATCGGCTGAACGTGCTGCCGATCAAGGTGCCTCCCCTGCGCGAACGCCTGGAAGATCTGCCCGCGCTCAGCGAGGCGATTCTGGAGGAGCTGCGCAGCCATCACGAGCTGGAAAGCGACGCGCTGGGCGTGCTCGCCCGACACGCGTGGCCCGGCAATATCCGCGAGCTGCGCAATGTGCTGGAGCGCGCCGCATTGCTGAGCGACGAATCGTTGCTGTCTGCCAGTGACCTTCAGGCGGCCATCGGAACATTGATGCCGGTGACAGCACCTGTGGCGAGTATGGACATTCCCCTTCAACAGGAAACCTTCAGCGAGGCACGCCAGCGGTTTGATCGGCACCTGATCGAAACCACCTTGCGACAATGCGCTGGCAGTGTGGTGCTGGCTGCCAGTCAACTGGGCCTGGGCCGATCCACGCTGTACAAGAAGATGGCCACGCTGGGTATCGCCGAGTCTCCATAAAGAGACGATCATCTCTTTAGTGAGAATGAGCAAAAACCGCCTATCCTTATAGCCTCCTGGCCTCATTTGCACTGATGGAAATATCCATTCCACACGCCCTGTCTCTCTTTTTAGACAAAAAACTCGACCACCCAATTGCCATTTGATAAAAAGTCATATTTTTCAATGGCTTGCATAAGTGGCATGAAATCCGCTTGGTGGATCCAAAAGCAACCCCGACTTTCATCAAAACAATAACAACAGGAGTCACCTGATGAGCGTTCTCATCGCACTGGCAGCCCTGGCGCTGCTGATGGTGGCCGCGTACCGCGGCTACAGCGTCATCCTTTTTGCACCCATCGCGGCGCTGGGTGCAGTCCTGCTGACCGATCCGTCGGCAGTGGCTCCGGCATTCACCGGCGTGTTCATGGACAAAATGGTCGGCTTCATCAAGCTGTACTTTCCGGTGTTCCTGCTCGGCGCCGTATTCGGCAAGCTGATCGAGCTTTCCGGGTTCTCACGCTCGATCGTTGCCGCCGCCATCGGCGTGCTGGGTACGCGCCAGGCCATGCTGGTAATCGTGCTGGTGTGCGCACTGCTGACCTACGGCGGTGTGTCGCTGTTCGTCGTGGTGTTCGCGGTCTATCCGTTCGCCGCTGAAATGTTCAGGCAGAGCGATATTCCCAAACGTCTGATCCCGGCCACCATTGCGCTGGGCGCCTTCTCGTTCACGATGGACGCTCTGCCCGGCACGCCACAAATCCAGAACATCATCCCGACCACCTTCTTCAACACCACCGCCTGGGCAGCACCCTGGCTGGGGCTTATCGGTACGATCTTCGTGTTTTGCGTCGGCATGCTCTATCTGCAACGCCAGCGCAACAAGGCGCAACGTGCCGGAGAAGGCTACGGCACCGAACTGCGCAACGAACCGGAAACCGCGTCGGACCTCAAACTGCCCAACCCCTGGCTCGCGCTGTCGCCGCTGGTAGCGGTTGGCGTCATGAACCTGCTGTTTACCGGGTGGATCCCCCAGTGGTACGGCAAGACCCATACCCTGGAGCTGCCGGGCATGGCGACGCCGGTGCAGACCGAAGTCGCCAAGGTCACCGCCATCTGGGCCGTGGAAGCTGCCCTGCTGGTGGGCATTCTGATGGTGCTGGCGTTCGGCTTTCGCGCCATTCAAAGCAAGCTGGCCGAGGGCACCAAAAGCGCGGTCAGTGGCGCGTTGCTGGCGGCCATGAACACAGCCTCCGAATACGGTTTCGGAGCAGTCATTGCGTCGCTGCCGGGCTTTCTGGTGCTGGCGAACGGCCTGAAGAGTATCCCCAATCCGCTGGTCAACGAGGCGATTACCGTCACGCTGCTCGCCGGCATCACAGGCTCCGCGTCTGGCGGCATGAGCATCGCCCTGGCGGCCATGTCACAGCAATTCATCGCCGCCGCCAACGCCGCCAACATTCCGCTGGAAGTCCTGCACCGAGTGGCATCGATGGCCAGTGGCGGCATGGATACCCTGCCGCACAACGGGGCAGTGATCACCTTGCTGGCCGTGACCGGACTGACCCACCGCGAAGCATACAAAGACATTTTCGGCATCACATTGATCAAGACACTGGCGGTGTTCGTCGTCATAGCAACGTTCTATGCCACCGGTATCGTGTAAGGAATCGACTATGAATCTGCAAGGCAAAACCGCGCTGGTGACAGGCTCTACCAGCGGCATCGGTCTGGGTATCGCGCTGGAACTGGCCAAGGCCGGTGCCGATGTGATTCTCAACGGGTTTGGCGATACGGCCGACGTGATCAGGCAGGTCGAAGAGGCTGGCACCAAAGTGGGTCACCATCCGGCCGATGTGAGTGATCCGGCCCAGATCGCCGATATGATCGCTTACGCCGAGCGGGAGTTTGGCGGTGTCGACATTCTGGTCAACAACGCGGGTGTCCAGCACGTGAGCAGCATTGAGGACTTCCCCGTGGAACGCTGGGATTCGATCATCGCCATCAACCTGTCTTCGGTGTTTCATACCACGCGCCTCTCCCTGCCAGGCATGAGCAAAAAAGCCTGGGGGCGAATCATCAATATTGCTTCGGTACACGGTCTGGTCGGCTCCGAGGGTAAAGCCGCATACGTAGCCGCCAAGCATGGCGTGATCGGCCTGACCAAAGTTGTGGCGCTGGAGACGGCGTCCACTCAGATCACTTGTAACGCCATCTGCCCAGGCTGGGTGCTGACGCCCTTGGTGCAGCAGCAGATCGACGCCCGGGGCGGCACCGAACAGGCGCGATACGACCTGCTGGCCGAAAAGCAGCCATCGCTGGATTTCGTGACACCCAAGCAACTGGGTGAACTGGCGTTGTTCCTATGCAGCGATGCGGCCGTCCAGGTAAGGGGCGCCGCCTGGAATGTCGATGGCGGCTGGCTCGCCCAGTAACGGCGTTGCCGATCAACTTTGGGACGGGGGTTCGTCGTCGACCAACCCCCATTGAGCCATGTCGGGTTTGCTCGCCGCAGTAGGCGCGGCTGGCGCTGTCGTCAGGGTGGTCGCCCCGCCCTCGCCGTGTAGTTTGAGGCGTAGGCGAACGTTGTTTTGCGAGTCCGCATGCTTCAGGGCTTCTTCCTCGCTGATCGCGCCTTCCACGGCCAGATTGAACAGCGCGGTGTCGAAGGTCTGCATGCCCAGGCTGCCGGACTTCTCCATGATGCCTTTAAGCTCGGTCAACTGGTTGCGCTGGATCAGATCACGAATGGTCGGCGTGCCCATCATCACCTCGACTGCCGCACGGCGCTTGCCGTCCGGGGTTTTGACCAGGCGCTGAGACACGAACGCCTTGAGGTTGTTGCCCAGGTCATGCAGCAGTTGCGGGCGGCGCTCTTCCGGGAAGAAGTTGATGATCCGGTCCAGCGCCTGATTGGCGTTGTTGGCGTGCAGGGTCGAGATGGCCAAGTGTCCGGTGTCGGCAAACGCGAGCGCGTGTTCCATTGTCTCGCGGTCGCGGATTTCACCGATCAGAATCACGTCCGGCGCCTGACGCAGGGTGTTTTTCAGCGCGGCCCTGAAGCTGCGGGTATCGACGCCCACTTCGCGCTGATTGACAATGGACTTCTTGTGCCGGTGGATGAACTCGACCGGGTCTTCGATCGTGATGATATGCCCGCTGGCATTGCGGTTGCGGTAGTCGATCAATGCCGCCAGCGACGTGGATTTACCCGATCCGGTGGCGCCGACGAACAGCACCAGACCGTGCTTTTCCATGATCACGTCAAGCAGGATCGGCGGCAGATGCAGGTCTTCGAATCGCGGGATGTCCAGCTTGATGTTACGGGCTACGATCGACACTTCGTTGCGCTGCATGAAGATGTTGATCCGGAAACGCCCGATGCCGGCAAGTGACACGGCCAAATTCATTTCCAGTTCGCGCAGAAATTCAAGTTTCTGCTCTTCATCCATCAGCTCTTGAGCGATCTTGGCCACGTCGCCCGGCTTGAGGGTTTCGGTCCCCAGCGGCTTGAGCACGCCGTTGAACTTGGCGCAGGGCGGCGCTCCAGTGGAAAGGTACAGGTCCGATCCGTCCTGACTGGCCAGAATCTTCAACAACGCCGGGAAATCCATAATCACTACCGTACGAAATCAGAGTGGAAAAACGTTTGCCTGTCGCCTGAGCGCCAGATGCTGCAAGGACAGGCATAATGGCAGGCTTTTACAGTTGCTGGATATCGAGACATGAAAGCACAGGCCCGCCATATCCTGGTGAAAACTGCCGAAGAGGCCGAACAGCTCAAGCAGCGTATCGCCAAGGGCGAGGCGTTCGATGTGCTGGCCAAGAAGCATTCTAGCTGCCCGTCCGGCAAACGCGGCGGCGATCTGGGCGAGGTTCGGCCAGGGCAAATGGTCGGGGCTATCGATCAGGTGATTTTCAAGAAGCCGCTGCGCATTGTTCACGGGCCGATCAAAAGCAAGTTCGGCTACCACTTGGTGCAAGTGTTTTACAGGGATTGACGAAAACGGCCCGCCTGCGCAACACGCAGGCGAGCCGTCAGTGTCGCCTGATTGCTTACTTAGCGGAAATTGCGCTGTCCACCAACACCTGCGCCTCTTCCACCAGACGCTTCAGGTGATCTTCGCCCACGAAACTTTCGGCGTAGATCTTGTAGATGTCTTCGGTACCCGAAGGGCGCGCCGCGAACCAGCCGTTTTCGGTCATGACCTTCACGCCGCCAAAGGCCTGATCGTTGCCCGGCGCGTTGCTCAGCACATTCTGAATCGACTCGCCCGCCAGTTCAGTGGACGTAACCTGCTCCGGCGAGAGCTTGCTCAGCAGGGCCTTTTGCTGCGGGTTTGCCTTGGCATCGACCCGGGTCGAATAAGGCTTGCCCAACTGCTCGGTCATGGTCTGGTAATGCTCGCTCGGGTCACGGCCGGTGCGCGCAGTGATTTCAGCCGCCAGCAAAGCAGGGATCAGACCGTCCTTGTCGGTGGTCCAGACCGTACCGTCGCGACGCAGGAACGAAGCCCCTGCACTTTCCTCACCGCCGAAGCCCAACGAACCTTCGTACAGACCGTCAGCGAAATACTTGAAGCCTACCGGCACTTCGTACAAGCGACGGCCCAGACGCGCAGCAACACGGTCAATCATGCCGCTGCTGACCACGGTCTTGCCCACCGCAGCATCAGCGCGCCACTGCGGACGATTCTGGAACAGGTAATCGATGGACACCGCCAGGTAGCTGTTGGGCGTCATCAAGCCGCCGGTCGGAGTCACGATACCGTGGCGGTCGTGGTCCGGGTCGCAGGCAAAGGCGACCTGATAACGATCTTTCAGGCCAATCAGGCTCTGCATGGCGTGGCTGGACGACGGGTCCATACGAATCTGGCCGTCCCAGTCGACGCTCATGAAGCGGAAGGTCGGGTCGACGAACGGGTTCACCACGTCCAGATTCAGGCCGTAATGCTCGCCAATCGCGGTCCAGTAGTTGACCCCGGCGCCCCCCAGCGGATCGACGCCCAGACGCAGACCCGCCTCACGGATTGCATCTATGTCTATGACACTCTTCAGGTCCGCCACGTAAGTATTGACGTAGTCGTGGCGGTGAGTGGTGTCGGCGCGCAACGCCTTTTCGTGGCTCATGCGAGAAACGCCCAGCACTTTTTCGGCCAGCAATTCGTTGGCCTTGTTCTCGATCCACTTGGTGACGTCGCTGTCGGCCGGGCCGCCGTTGGGCGGGTTGTACTTGAAGCCGCCGCTCTGTGGCGGATTGTGCGACGGGGTGATCACGATGCCGTCTGCAAGGCCCGAGGTACGGCCACGGTTGTAGCAGATGATCGCGTGCGAAACCGCAGGTGTGGGCGTGTATTCGTCGCCTTGAGAAATCATCACCTGTACGCCATTGGCCGCCAGCACTTCAAGCGCCGTTGCCGCAGCAGGCGTGGACAGTGCGTGGGTGTCTGCACCCAGAAACAGCGGGCCATCGATGCCCTTGGCCTGACGGTACAGACAGATCGCCTGGCTGATGGCCAGAACATGCCACTCGTTGAAACTCAGTTCGAAAGACGTACCGCGATGCCCCGAGGTGCCGAACGACACACGCTGTGTGGCAACCGAAGCGTCGGGCTGGCCGGTGTAGTAAGCCGTGACCAGTCTCGGGATATCGACCAGTAACTGCGCAGGTGCCAGCTTGCCGGCGAAAGGACTGAGACTCATACAACCTCCGTGGATAAAAAAGGAATTCGGACAGAAAAAACCGAACCAACCGCAAGCGATGCGGCAGTTTACTGGCAGTTCGACAGCGGTGCTTGCATATCGATCCTTAAGTCGTTGACTCAACGGGTCGCCACCACGCGGGAAACAACTGCGTCACCTTGCGCTCGGCGAAACGGTCATCGATCAGCATCACCACACCGCGATCGCTTTGACTGCGGATCACGCGCCCCGCTGCCTGTATGACTTTTTGCACGCCGGGATACAGGTAGGTGTAATCGTAGCCAGCGCCAAACAAGGTCGCCATGCGCTGTTTGAACTGTTCATTGACAGGATTGAGCTGAGGGAGCCCCAGCGTCGCGATGAACGCGCCAATCAAGCGGGCACCCGGCAGGTCGATCCCCTCGCCGAAAGCCCCACCCAGTACCGCGAAACCGATGCCTTGGCTGCTCAGAGTGAAGCGTTCAAGAAAGGCATGCCGCTCGCTCTCGCCCATCCCCCTCGCCTGCTGCCAGAGCGCGATGTGCGGATGAGCGCGCGCCATCAGCTCGGCGACCTGCTGCAGGTAATCAAAACTGCTGAAGAAGGCGAGGTAATTGCCCGGTCGGCCCTGAAACTGCTCAGCCATCAGCTCGACGATAGGTGCCAGTGACGCCTGTCGATGGGTGTAGCGCGTGGAGATGCGGCTGACGATATGTACGTCCAGTTGCTCGTGATGGAAAGGTGATTCCACATCGATCCACACTGTGTTGGCAGGCAGGCCAAGCAGATCACGATAGTAGTGACTGGGGTTGAGCGTGGCGGAGAACAGCACGGTGCTGCGCGCTGCCGTCAGACGCGGCTGAATAAAACGAGCTGGCACCACATTGCGCAGACTCAGACGCGACAGGCTGCCTTTGCTGCCGACGTCCCGTTTGGCGATGTCGAACAGAAAGTGTTCGTCGAACAGCTCGGCAATTCGCACAAAGCCAATGGCCTCCAGATAAAAGCCCTGCAAGGCGACGTCCACCGCATGTGGATGATCATTGAAATGATCGCCGATGGTGGAAATGCAAAGGTTGAGGCTGTTGAGGAACTTGTCAGGCAGCCGCGCGTAGGCTTGATATTCACCGACCTGTTCCTTGTGCAGCGCCGTCCACTGTCGGCTCACGCGCTGCAAGGCTTTCTTCACCGGCTCCGGCGCCGTATGGATCAACGTCTTGACGGTGCCTTGATCGAGCGTGGCGCTGTACATCTGCCGTGCGCGCTCGACCATGTTATGGGCCTCATCGACCAGCGTTGCGACACGCCACTGATTTAACTGGCCAAGACCGAACAGCAGCGCGCTCAAGTCAAAATAATAGTTGTAGTCGGCCACCACCACATCGGCCCAACGCGCCAGTTCCTGACTCAGGTAATACGGGCAGACCTGATGCTGCAGTGCGACGTCGCGCACACCGGCCTGATCCAGCCAGGGCGATTGCAGCGCCGCCGAACGTGCGGCAGGCAGACGATCATAAAATCCTTTGGCCAGAGGACAGGAATCGCCGTTACAGGCTTTGTCCGGATACTCGCAGGCTTTGTCCCGCGCCACCAGCTCCAGCACCCGCAACGCAAGCGCGGGCGCACTGTCGCCAATGACCTGCAGGGCATTCAGCGCCAGCCGTCGACCGGGTGTCTTGGCGGTCAGGAAAAAAATCTTGTCCAGCTTCTGGACCGGCACGGCCTTGAGCAGCGGGAACAGCGTACCGACGGTCTTGCCGATGCCGGTCGGAGCCTGCGCCATCAGGCAGCAACCGGTGCTCACGGCCTTGTAGACCGACTCGGCCAGGGTTCGTTGGCCCGTGCGAAACGCGGAATGGGGAAAGGCAAGCGTACCCAGCGACTGATGCAGCGCCTGGCTATGGGCGAGTTCCTGTCGCGCCCAGTTCAGGAACAGGGTGCACTGCTGCTCGAAAAAACCTTGCAGCGTCTCGGCATCGAAGTGCTCGCGAATCAGGGTTTCCTGCTCAGTGACGATGTTGAAATAGACCAGCGCCAGCGTGACGTCCTGCAGATCAAGCTGCTGGCAGAGCAGCCAGCCATACACCTTCACTTGCGCCCAATGCAGCTGGCGATGGTTGGTCGGCATGGCGTCCAGCTCGCCACGGTAGGTCTTTACTTCCTCCAACTGGTTGCGAGCAGCGTCATAGCCGTCCGCCCTGCCCCTGACGGTCAGCTCGTGGTAGTCACCGCTGAGGCTCAGTTCAGCCTGATAATCCGCTCCGCGACGGGAGGCGACCGTGCGATGCCCGGCGATACCTTCCTGTGCCGTGGGCGATGGCGTGAAGCGCAGGTCGAGATCGCCCACCTTGGCAGTGAATTCGCACAATGACCTGACGGCGACCGTATACCGTTTCGCAGGCATCAGGCCGCAGGCAGGCATTGATTCGGTGCGGGCGGGAATGAGAGAGGTCACTGCGCGAAGAAGCCATTGATTGCAAATACTGGACAGGCGTCCAGTTAACCGCGTCATACAGAATCTGGCAAACACAAATGGATCGACGGGCACCGGCTTGCGCCATCATGGGAGGACGGCCTGCTCAAACGCTTCCCGCAGCGCTGCCAGCAGCGGGTCAATGGCGTAGCGGCGGTCGAACGTAAAACTAATGCGCAGCGATTGTCGATACCAGCCCTGGGTGCTGAACAGCTCGCCGGGCATCATGACGATCCGTTCGCGCAGCAGACTGTCGGTGGCGCGACGCATGTCCACCGGGTAACGACTCTCGGCCCAGATCCCGCTACCACCTGCTGGCACGTCGTAGCGCAACGTTTGGCCCAGATGACAATCCAGCGCGTGAGTCATGTCCCGCATGTGTCGGACAAGCGCAGCGACAAGATCGCCCAGGTGCACATCAAAGCGCCCACTGCTATGGAGCCTGGCAATTGCTTTTTGACGCAGCGGCGACAACTCGAAAGCACGCAGAAGAAAATAGCGCTGCCATTGGATCCTGCCTCCCCGGCACAGCAAATAGCCGTACGGGGCCTCAGGCCCAAGGGTCTTGGCGAATGAACCGAGGGTGATGAGGCGTTCCGGATCGATGAAGTCTCGTAACCGGACAGGTTGAGGCGCAAACAGCAAGTCGGTGTGGCTGTCATTTTCCAGCACCCACACACCCGACCGATTCAACCGCTCAGCCATCGACCGTGTGTTGCCGGCGGGCCTGACGCTGCCACGAACAGGATTGAGCACCGATGACAGCAGCGCCAGGGTGATGCGTTGCTCCAGGAGCAATTGATCGAGAAGCGTCAGATCAATGCAGCCGAGGGCGTCCAGTGGTATCTCGATGATACGGATGCCGTACGCTTGAAACCGCCGTAGCAGCGACCATGCGCAAGGCGACTCGACCAGCACAGGGGTCGAGCGCAAGGACAGTGCTTCAATGACAGCGTCAAGCATCGCAGGCAGATCCGGGCCGATGAATACCTCATCGGCATGCCAGTCCTGCTCGGTACTGTGCGTATAGCGGGCTGCCAAGGCCGTTCGCAATTCATGGCTGCCAAACGGCTGAGCGCTGTCATTGCCCTGTGCCGAGTAGATCCGCGCCGTGCCCCGCTCCATCGCCCGCAACGCGTCGTCCGCTTTCTGTACGACTGTCGGCTCATCGTGCCCCAGCCTGTACATTCCGGCTCGCAGACTGCTTCGGCAGAGCCTTTCAAGAAGCGGGTCGTCTTCCTGTGCCCAAGCCTGAGCGTCACCGCTGCTCTGATCAGCGACCGAGTAATAGCCTGATTTCGGAACCGAACAGACACGGCCTTCTTTTTCCAGTAACGAATAAGCGCTCTGCACCGTCGATATCGACACTCCAAGACGCCGCGCCAGTTGCCGAAGCGAAGGCAGTTTGATGGACGATGTCGCCTCGGACTCCGTGACCAGGCGCAACAGATAGCGGTACACCGCCTGATAAGCGAAATCCGTTTTGCTTTTCATCCAAGGTCTACCTGGCTCGGCCAAAGGAGGGTTCCAGGCAGTGATCGCATGCCCGATGCCATGCGCCGAACCTGGTTATGGCGGTCAGCGAATTCAACGCCCGGACACAATCTGCACGACCGATTCACCCGTTACCGGATTGACTGTCGTGACCTTGCGCTTGTCAGGGTCGGCAGCCCGTATGCGGGCGATGATCGACTGTCCATCGCTGAAGTCCACACGACGCTTGATATAGAGGCTGCGCAAGCCTTCAAGGGCCAGGCCACTGTTGTCCGTCAACCAGTGCATGACTTGGTCCGATGCCGTCGCGCCCGACAAAACCCGGTGCAGGTCAGGCAAAGCGATGAGCATTCCGGGATGATTACGGCGCAGGTAATCTTCCAGTCCACGCCCCTCGTTCACAAAGGGCGAGAACAGCATGCAGATCAGTTGGGTTTCGCTGAGGCCATAGCCTTCCTGGGCAAACGTCGTCGCCAATTGACGCCGCGCTTCAATCCGGTCATGACCGGCGTAGGCGTTCATGGCCTGATCGACCAGGCGCGCTGGCATCTGTTTGGTTCGCATCAGCGATGTCGCCAGCGCCAGATACTCGACGATCCCGTCCGCATAGCTGCGACCTTGAACGTACTGCGCGCTCAACCCACGCATGTGCGCCATGAGCATTGGATTGGCACAGTCCGACTCGCTGAAGTTGAACGACAGGTCGTCGAACCGAAAATCCAGGAACTCGGTCAGCAGCGCCCAGTGCTCGTCGGCTTTGCAACTCACCAGATCGGCGATACCGATTAACGCCGGCAGGCTGGACCTGATGGGCGAGACGATCGGCTTGACCGGCTTCTCGACAGGCTCGGCTTCGCCGTAAAGCTCGTGGTGAAAAGCACTGGCCAAGTGGTCGAGCGTTCTGAGCGCACTGTTGAAGCGATGACTCTTCCAGTGCCCGGTGTTATGACCAAAGCCCTGGGCCAGACGCATCAACCAACCGATGTACTGTTTCTGCTCCTTGCGCGAGTCCCCGCTGACCAGTGCATCTACGCCCTTGCCCCAAGACGACGCCCGCCCGATGAATTCGGCCAGGCCCAGGTAGCAGCTGTTGCAAAACGTCGTTCGCGCATCACCCGCCGACAGATGACCGGCCAGTAGCATGTCGGACCTGCTCTGCTCACGACCGGCACTGGAGAACGGCAGGTCCGGCTCAAAAGGCTGAATGTATTTGTTGTCAAACACCAGCATTTCGACCCGGGGATCATCGTAGAGAAACAGCGCACCGTAACTGCGATTGATGTTGTCCATGACCGCAGGCGTCATGCCCGCGTGACGTCGGCTGGCCACCCTCAGGTTGAACGTGCCGGGCGCTCTGCACGCGATACTCAACTGTGCAGCCCTGACGAACGCAAGGGTGTAGGCACTGTCCTTGCCGCCGCCGAAGGGCACCAGCACCTTGAAGCTGGAGATTCGCTCTATGCCCCCCGCCGCCACGATCAATCGCTGAATCAGCAATTGCAGCGCTGTTCGCTCCGCGCGCGAAAAGTAACCCAGCAGACGCTGCAGCACCTGCTGATAGACATAGTTCATTGCCTGTTCGTGAATGGCGCTCATTGCATGCTCCCTGCCCGCTCACCGTTGTAGAACGCCGTATGGATACGGCCTCTAAAAACGGACTGACGACCGAATATATAATCGACCACGACTCATTCCCTGAGTAATCATTACCCAACTATTATCAGTATCCTTGAAACAATTACAAGGTACAGATAATCAATAAAAATAAGTGCAGCTCGCCTGCAGCCTCCTGATTATTAAACATTACGTTTATTTAATGCAGTTGAAGCACCCGCGACCTGCCTCTCTTTTTAAAGCACATTCCCACAACCTGAGGGCCACGCTGTGCGGGCACTTTCACGCCACGCAAGCACGATAACTTCTTAAACTCGACACTAAGCGTAGGAAAAGTTAGTTGCCCAAGAGGCTTTCTGAGAGAACGATTAAACATGATTACTCACCGCACGCAGCGAGCGCATCCATGTCCCGCAGAAATACTTCACGCCGCATCAGGCGCTGTACGTTAGTGATATTTCTTGTATGAGCATGCGCATCACGGGGCAAACAAAAAAGCCTTCCGCGAGGAAGGCTTTAGCATGAACAACAGCAGTATGGCTGGCCGGGACAATCAATCGGTCAAGCCGACTCGATCTCCAGAACGGCGCGCCCGCCAATTGGGCAAGTGTCCATGTAACGATGCGCCTGCACCACCTGCTCGAACGCAAAACTGCGGGTTTGCAGCGGGGTCAGCACTTGATCGGCGGTCAACTGATTGATATCGCGCAACGCCCGCTGCAACGCCTCCGCATCCTGAGTGATGCCCAGTTCAGGCTTGCCAGTGAAGTTGCCCAGGCAGTGCACATAGAACTGAATGTTCTTCTGAAAAGCGGCACACGCCGGGAATGGGGTCTGGTTGCCGCCCTGCAGCCCGTACAACACCAGGCTACCACGCGGTGCCAACACATCGCCCATCAGTGACATCTGCGGGCCGCCCAAGCCATCGAATACTGCATCGACTCCACGGTTATCGGTGTATTTGTTGATCGCCATGAGCAAGTCCTGCTCTTCGGTGACCACCACCTTGTCGGCGCCCAGCGACAGCAGATACTCGCGAGCATCGTCGGTCTTGGTGGCCGCGATGACGCGCACACCCAATGCCTTGCCCAACTGCACGAACGACGGTCCGGAACAATGACTGGCGTCGGTCACCAGCACCGACTGGCCGGGCTTGACGCGCGCCAGATCGACATAAGCGAAATAGGCCACCAGATAAGGCGTGTAATGCACGCTCGCCTGAACCGCGGTCAGCACGTCCGGATAACGGACCAGCGCCTTGCGTGGTAACACAATGGACTCGCCATACACGGGATGGTCGTTGGCGTCGGCTGCCGGAAAACTGGCCACCTTGTCGCCTACGCTCAAATCAACGACACCTTCGCCCAGCGCGGTCACCACGCCGGCCATTTCATACCCCAGACCTGCCGGTAGCCGGGCCTGGGTAGAAGCCAGATTTTGTCGCCAGAGAACGTCATACCAGCTGACGCCGATTGCCTGGACGCGCACTTGCACCTCACCGGGTGCAGGCAACGCGTCGGGGTGCTCTTCGATCTTGAGCACCTCGGCCGGGCCAAACTGGTTAAAACGGATCATGCGGGACATTGAGAACCTCGCCTCGTAAACCTTGATGCCACAAACTCTATCCGGGCATTGCCGGTAACACTATCAGTGGCTATTAATAGTCGACATGCCTGTCATCGATTGTCCCTGAAAGGCTGCACAGCTTGCCAGACAACGCTTGTGCGGCGATTCGAAGATGGCGGCCATTGTTCGCATGTCGACGAAACATTGCAACCCGTGCGCACATTTAACGCAGGTCAATCATCCTTCTGTTAATTTTTGATTCGTGAAATCGACGTTTGCTCGTACTATCGCACCCTGCCCCCGCTTCCATTCGACACATGGCCCGAGACCCTTCGTATGAATCGCAACGACCTGCGTCGCGTCGACCTCAATCTGCTCATCGTCTTTGAAACCCTGATGCATGAGCGAAGCGTGACGCGAGCGGCGGAGAAACTGTTCCTCGGCCAACCGGCCATCAGCGCCGCCCTGTCGCGCTTGCGCGGGCTGTTCGACGATCCGCTGTTCGTGCGCACCGGCCGCAGCATGGAGCCTACCGCTCGCGCTACGGAAATCTTCGGGTTGCTCTCTCCGGCGCTGGACTCCATCTCCACCGCCGTCAGCCGCGCCTCGGAGTTCGACCCGGCCACCAGCACCTCGGTATTCCGTATCGGCCTGTCCGACGACGTCGAGTTCGCTCTGCTGCCCACCCTGCTCAAGCGCCTGCGTTCCGAAGCGCCGGGCATCGTACTGGTGATCCGACGCGTCAACTACATCCTGATGCCGCCACTGCTGGCCTCGGGCGAAATCTCGGTGGGCGTCAGCTATACGCAAGACCTGCCTGCCAACGCCAAGCGCAAAGTCTTGCGCCGTAGCAAGCCACAACTGCTGCGCGCCGACTCGATTCCCGGCCCACTGAGCCTCGACGACTTCTGTGCACGCCCCCACGCGCTGGTGTCCTTCGCCGGCGACCTGAGCGGGTTCATCGACGAGCATCTGGAGCAACTGGACCGCAAACGTCACGTCGTGCTGGCTGTTCCGCAATTCAACGGTCTGGCGACACTGCTGACCGGCACCGACATCATCGCCACCGTCCCGGACTACGCCGCGCAAGTGCTGACGGCGGCGGGTGGCGTGCGGGCGGAAGAACTGCCGATTGAAACGCGTACGTTTGAACTGCACATGGCCTGGCGTGGCGCGCAGGATAATGATCCGGGGGAACGGTGGTTGAGGTCGCGGATTCAGATGTTTTTCGGGGATCCAGACAGTCTGCAATGAAAGTCCCGACAGCCCTCGCCATCGGGACCAAAACCCTCAGAGACCTGCCTGGGCCACCAACACTTGCCTGCGATGAGAAAACAACTGCAAGAACGCCCCGCCGAGCGCGCAGCCTGCCATGACAAAGAAACACACCGTATAGCCTTGAAGACTGGTCCAGCCACCGCCCATGCTGATCAGCGTACCCATCAATATCGGTGCGATGCCGCCACCGATGAACATCGCGGTGGTGATGATGCCGTTAGCGGTCGATGTCGCTGAAGGCTGTGCGGAGTCGGACGCCACTGCGTAGTAGATCGGCCAGACTGCGTTGGCAACCAGACCGAACAGCAGCTGCACGACGATAACGATCAGCGTGGTGCTGGCGAAGTAGAACGCCCCCACGCTGGCCGCCATCCAGACGCCGCAGATGAGCAGCGTCACCCGGCGACCGATGATGTCAGACAGCGACGGCCAGACCAGTTGACCCAGGATGCCCGTCAGGGTGAACACCACGCTCATCCCTGCCGACTCGGCCAGCGACAGGTGAAGTATGTTGTACAGGTAAGCAGGCAGGACAATGTTCACGCCCATGTACACCACTTGCGTCAGCATCGTGTTGCCGGCGGTGAGGGCAATGTTGCGATTGGCGAGCGTTGCCTTGAACGTTTCCCAGGCCTGGCCTTTGACGTTGGTCGATGGCGTGCTGTCCGGTGGGGTCATGCCTTTGGCGGCGATGTCCGCGTACAACTGAGTGATGCGTTCGGCAGTCGAGTAGCGCGACCAGAAAATCATCAAGGGCAGCGCGACCACGAAGGCGAAAAAGAACACGTAGCGCCAGTTGTCTTCACCGAACGTGGTGATCACGAAGCTGGCGACAATACCGCTGAGCATTGCGCCGATAGGATAACCGGTGTGGTGAGCGCCCAGAGCAAAACCTCGGCGCTCCACGGGCCACCATTCTGCGGTGTTACTGACGCCGACAGGCTCGCCCCACCCTGCCCCCAGGTTCACACCCACCCGCAAAGCGACGAAGCTGGCCAGGCTTCCACTGAGCGCTTTGAAGCCTGAAAGGAAAGAAAGCGCGGTGTAGCCCAGCACCAACGGAACCTGAAAGCGCGCCCGTTTCCAACCGCCGCCATAGCGGTCGCTCCAGATGGATCCGGGAATATCCAGAACGGCCAGGGCCAGCATGACGACAGTGGCCAAAGTGCCCCACTGATCCGCCGACAAGTCGAAGTGCTTGGAAATGGTCGGCCCCAAGCGCAGGACGATCTCGCGATCATAGGCGTTGAGGATCCAGATCATCCAGCACACCAATAAAGATACCCAAGAGAAACGGTGGATCTGGCCCAGCGATGCTTTTTTATTATTTTGCACGGGAGAATCTCCAGGCGTGCCATGCACGCTCTGTAAAGAGAGTTCAGTTGTCCTTAACGGTCAGGTCCGATTTCGGGTCGATCAGCTGGCGAAGCGCTTTTCGGCAATGCCTTGCACACCCAGCCCGGTGATGGCGAACAAGGCACCCCGTTGCTGGCCGTCTTCTGGAAAGCGCGGCAGCGGCGGTTTGGCCATTGAGGTGACGAACAACGTGTCCAGATTCGGCCCGCCGAAAGTCAGGCTGGTGACCTTCTTCACGGGCATATCGACGATGCGATCCACCTGCCCATCCGGCGTGTAACGCACCAGCTTTCCGGCGTAGACCAGCGCCTGCCACAGGCAACCTTCGGCATCCACGGTGCAGCCATCCGCAGCGCCGCCACCGCAGGTATCGACCTTGGCGAAGGTTCTACGGTTGGCGACCGTTCCGGTCGAATTGTCGTAGTCGTAAGCCCAGAGTTCTCCAGACCAGGTGTCGGCGAAATAGAAGGTCTCTCCGTTCGGGCTCCAGCACGGGCCGTTGGAGACGATGATGCCTTCGTCCAGGGTGTGCAGGCTAAGATCAGGATCGAGACGGTAGAGCTTGGCGCTGGCCTGATCTTCCTGCGTATCCATCGAGCCGACGATGAATCGGCCCTGACGATCGACTTTGCCATCATTGAGCCGATTGTTCGGTTGCCCAGGCTCCGGGTCGACGATCAGTTCAAGATCGCCGGTTGGCAAGTCCAGGCTGTAGAGCCCGTTCTGCAAGGCGACGATGGCGGCATCGCCCTTCTGGCGCAGCGCCATCGAGCCGATTTTCTGCCCGACGTCCCAGGCGCGCAGTTCTCGCCCATCCTCGGTGCAGCGCAGAATCCGGCCGTCGAAACTGTCAATCCAGTAAAGGCGTTGCTGTTCGACATCCCAGACCGGACCTTCGCCCAACGTGGTCTTCACGTCGACGACGATTTCGATACGCATGTTTCACCTCTGTCTTGTTGTTATTGAGATGGCACGTTTGGCACGTGAAAACAGGTGTTAGAAGTCGACGTGGTCCTTACCCTTCAGATCGAGCATTTCCCGCGCCTCATCCGGCGTCGCCACGCGCCCGCCCAAGGCTTCAATCACGGTACGGATGCGCCTGACCTGATCGGCGTTTGATGCTGCCAGTTTGCCCGGCCCATCCCACAGCGAGTCTTCAAGACCTACACGCACATGACTGCCCATCGACAGGCCCATCGTGCCCAGAGGAATCTGGTTACGACCGGCGCCCAGAATCGACCACTGATACGCATCGCCAAACAGGCGGTCTGCCGTACGGCGCATATGCGCGAGGTCTTCAGGATGACCGCCGATGCCTCCTCGCAGGCCGAATACGGACTGAATGAAAATCGGCGCCTTGAGCAAGCCACGCTCAAGAAAGTGCGCAGCGGTATACAGATGGCCAATGTCGTAGCATTCAATTTCAAAGCGAGTGCGATTCTCAGCGCAGGTATCGAGAATATGAGCGATGTCGCGGAAAGTATTTCGGAAAATCCGGTCGTCGCTCTCGGCGAGGTACGGCCGCTCCCAGTCATGCTTGAACTCAGTGAAACGATCAAGCATCTCGTACAGGCCGAAGTTCATCGACCCCATGTTCAGGGACGCCAACTCGGGCTTGAGTTGAGCAACAGGCTGCAGACGCTCTTCCACCCCCATCGTCGGCGCGCCGCCGGTGGTGATGTTGATGATGACATCGCTCTTGGCTTTGATGTGCGGCAAAAACTGGCGGAACAGGTCCACGTCCTGGCTGGGCCTGCCGTCATGAGGATCGCGAGCATGCAGGTGAACGATCGATGCCCCCGCTTCGGCGGCGCCGATGGCGGCGTCGGCAATTTCCTGCGGCGTGATCGGCAAATGCGGCGACATCGAAGGCGTATGGATGGCGCCCGTGACGGCGCAGGTGATGATCACCGGACGTTTTTTGGACATGAGTCTTCTCCGTTCTTGTTATTGGCGAAAAAGTGGCAGCGGTTACGCGACGGGAATACGTGTAACCGTCGTTGTCGTTAAGGCCGTCTAGAGGTACTCGACGTTGCCATCCACGCTGATGGCCTGGCCGGTCACGTTGCGCGCGGCGGGCGAACACAAAAACAGCGCCATAGCCGCGACGTCTTCAGCGGTGACCATGCGCCTGAGCGATATTTTTTTCAGGTACTCCTCACGCATTTCAGCTTCAGGCACCTTCATCTGTTCGGCGCGGGCACGAATCACACCGTCCATGCGCGGGCCTTCGACGATACCGGGCAGCAAGGCATTGACGCGGATGTCGCTCTGCCCCAACTCGGATGCCAAAGATTTCATCAAGCCGACAATGGCCCATTTGGTCGCCGCATACGGTGTGCGCCAGGCGTAACCGAGGCGGCCGGCCACTGACGCGATGTGGATCAGGTGCGCATTGGGCGATGCCTTGAGCAGGGGAACCGCGTGATGAGCAAAGCGGTATTGTCCGGTGAGGTTGATGTCGACAGTGCGCTGCCATTCTTCATCGGTGACCGCATCGATACCTGCAGTAGGACCTGCGATCCCGGCGTTGTTGATCAGCACATCGAGGCCGCCGAACCGGTCTTGCTGGACTTTGAACACCGCTTCGATCTGCGTCGGATCACCCACGTCTGCAGGGGTGGCCACACTGTGCGGATACCGCTCACGAAACGACGCGAGCGCGGCTTCACTGACATCACACACATGCACCTTTGCACCGGCTTCCATGTAAGCCGCCGCCAGTACTTCGCCAATACCGGCGGCACCGCCAGAGATCAGTACGCGCAGGCCGGTATAGGGAATCAATCGATTGAGAACGCTCATGCCTTTTTCGCTCCAGAGACAGACGACCTTGAACGGCCGTTCTTGACGATCAGGCGCGCCAGGGAATCGGCGGCCTGCATGATGTCGTCGGTGACGGCTGCTCGGGCGGCAGCTCCATCGCGTGCGGCAAGCGCTTCGACGATGCGGTTGTGCGCCTCCATCGAACGCTGAAGATGCACCTTATCGGGTGCGACAAGCGCAAAACACGGCCCCATGTGCAGCCAGAAGTTCTCCACGGCGGCGATGGTCAGCTCTGCTTTCGCAACCGCATAGATGCGCCGGTGGAAGGCAAAGTTGGTCCACAGATAGCGGGCCACATCGACGCTGTCGGCGGCTTGCTGCATCTGGTCACACAGGTGGGTGATTTCTTTGAGGTCGATGTCCTTGAGCAGGAGGACTGCTTTCTCGGCCAGGAGGCCTTCAAGCGCAACCCGGGCGTCGCGTATCTCGCGCAGTCGCTCGGGCGTCATCATGCGCACACGCAGACGTGAGGTTTCGGTGACTTCGAAGGCATTCTCTGCGCCGAGGCGATTGAGCGCTTCACGTACCGGCATCGGGCTTGAGCCCAGCGCTTCAGCGAGCCCCCGAATGGTCACCTTCTGGCCCGGCTGGAAGCGGCCACTCATTAGCGCTTCGCGGATCTGACGATAGATCTGATCCTGCAAGGTGTCGCGAGAAACCTGACGCATGCTGGGCAGGAGGGTCGGACTGTCTGTCATGGCTCTGGCTCATATTGGCGTTCTTATGCGCTCAATATGTGATCACAAATAACATATGTCAAATTGTTTTTGGCCGAGTTTTGGCAATGAAGTCACCGACACTCAAACACCCAAAAACCGCTTCGTCGTCGCCATTGCCCTGCCCAACGACTCCCCGGTGCGTTGCAACTTGTTCAACAGGCTGGCCCCCAGCCAAAGCTGATAGAGCGTTTCCGCCAACTCACGCGCATCACCTGTCGGCAGGCATTGCTCGACCTGGCCCTGCTCGATGCAAGCAGTAATGCGCGACACCACCCGCTCTGTGCCATCACGCAAGGTAAGGCGCATGGTTTCGGACAGGTCGGAGACTTCGGCGCTGAGCTTGACCACCAGGCACTCATCGCCATGCCCATCAGGCACGCAGCGATCCTGCCAACCCTGCCAGTAATCCAACAGTCGCTCGTAGGCATTCAGCTTGGGCAGTGTCAGGCGTCGCTCCATGTCAGCCAGATAACCGACGAAGTAATCCTCCAGCAAGGCCTGGCCATACAGCTCCTTGGACTTGAAGTAGTGGTAGAACGAACCCTTTGGCACGCCTGCCGCTTGCAGGAGTTCGTTCAGGCCGACGCTGGTGAAGCCTCGTTCGGCCATCATTCGATGGCCAGTGTCCAGCAGGTGTTGGCGGGTGTCATCGTAGGTCGGTTTCATGGGGGCGATTACCAGGCAATAGACCAGTCGTATTCGAAGGACCGAGAGTTTGCCACATCCGCCCACGAAAAACCCTTGGTTGAAAAAAATACTAGACGACTGGTCTATTCTGAAACTATGCTGCGCCCCGTCAACCTATTCCACAGGCAGTCGGGACATGCAAATTCATTGCATGCCACTGACGCTCAACCAATGACAGGGTGCGCTATGAAAATCTTGATGGTTTTGACCTCACACGATCAGCTCGGCAACACCGGCAAGAAAACCGGCTTCTGGCTGGAAGAATTCGCCGCCCCCTACTTCGCCTTCCAGGACGCTGGCGCAGACGTCACGCTGGTATCGCCAGCCGGTGGCCAACCGCCGCTCGATCCAAAAAGCGACGAACCGGATGCGCAGACCGCCGAAACCGACCGTTTCCGCAACGATACAGCCGCGCAGCAGGCACTCGCCAATACCGGACGTCTGGCTGATGTCAGCGCTGATGACTTCGATGCGGTGTTCTACCCAGGCGGCCACGGTCCGCTGTGGGACCTGGCTGAAGACAAGCATTCGATTGCCTTGATCGAAGCTTTTGATCGCAGCAACAAGCCACATGGTTTTGTCTGCCACGCACCCGGTGTGTTGCGTCATGTAGTTGCCGCTGACGGCAAACCGCTTATCCAGCACCGTGAAGTCACCGGTTTCACCAACGCCGAAGAGGCTGCGGTCGGTTTGACCGACGTCGTACCGTTTCTGATCGAAGACGAGTTTCAACGTCTGGGTGGGCGTTACTCCAAAGTCTCTGACTGGCAGGTGCATGTTGTCGCGGACGGACAACTGGTGACCGGCCAGAACCCCGCCAGCTCCGCAGCTGTGGCTGAAAAGCTGCTGAAAATGCTTGGCTGAGCGCTTCATCTTCATCGCTAAGCAGCTCATGAAAACCGTGTGCCTGTCACACGGTTTTATTTTTATCAGGCCTTTAGTCGACTGGTCTAATTAACTCAATATTCAAGGTACACCCATGACCAACAGCAGCTACTTCACCCCCGCTACACTGGGTTCTCACACACTGAAAAACCGTATCGTTCTGCCGCCGCTGACCCGTCAGCGCAGTACGCAACCGGGCAACGTCGCCAATGACCTGATGGCCGAGTACTACCAACAGCGCGCGGGTGCCGGCTTTCTGGTCACTGAAGGTACACAGATCGAACCGCGTGGCCAGGGTTATGCGTGGACACCGGGGATTCATACAGCCGAGCAGATCGCCGGATGGCGCAAAGTCACCGACGCCGTGCATGCTAAAAACGGCGTGATCTTTGCTCAGCTCTGGCACGTCGGCCGTGTGTCCCACACCGCGCTCCAGCCAAATGGCGACGCGCCGGTGTCGGCTTCCGCAGTGGCCACAGACCGCGTCAGCGTGTTCATCGAAACGGCCCCCGGCGCAGGCGAACTAGTTCCACCTTCCGCGCCACGAGCGCTGACCACCGACGAGGTCCAGGAACTGATCCAGCTCTATATTCAAGCTGCCCGCAACGCGATGGAGGCAGGGTTTGACGGGATCGAGTTGCATTGCGCCAACGGCTATCTGGTTAACCAGTTCATCTCCGCGCACAGCAACCTGCGCACGGACCAATACGGCGGCTCCCTGCAAAACCGTCTGCGTTTTCTGCGCGAAGTGGTAGCGGGTGTCGCCGAATGCATCGGCAAGGAAAAAGTCGGTGTGCGCTTTGCACCTCTGTTCACGACCACCGACGAGGCCCGCACCTACCTGGGCATGGTCGAGGAAGATCCACACACCACCTACATCGAAGCGATCAAGGTGCTTCAGGACGTGGGCATCGCCTACCTGTCCATCGCCGAAGCCGACTGGGACAACGCCCCTGCCATGCCGGAAACCTTCCGCCGCGCAGTGCGCGACACCTTCAAGGGCGCGATCATCTACGCCGGTCGCTACAACGCTGAGTCGGGTGCAAAATTGCTGGAATCGGGTCTCGCAGACTTCGTGGCGTTCGGCCGCCCGTTCATGGCCAACCCCGATCTGCCTGCGCGCATTAAAAATGACTGGCCGCTGAATGCATTGAACCCGGAAACGGTATATGGCGGCGGTGCCGAGGGGTATACGGATTATCCTGTGTACCGCGGTTGATTGGCTGAGCTGATCATACCGAGGCAGTATGATGGCGGTCTCTACGGTTCAGGGTGCTCAGCTTGGTATAACGCTAAGCACCCTACGCGCTTTAATTCAAAGGGACTTAACTTTTATGTCAGTACCACGCGTCCGCCCTATCGCGATCTGCCTCTTCAGCCACAAAGGAAAAATACTGGTCAACGAGTTCTACGACGCCGTCAAAGAGCAGACTTTCTTTCGGCCCATTGGCGGAGGCATTGAATTTGGTGAACGCAGTAGCGACGCTATCGTGCGAGAGGTTCAGGAAGAACTGGGGCTGACGATCGGCAAACTAAGGTTGATCGGTACGCTGGAAAGCCTTTTCATTTACGCGGGCAAGCCTGGGCACGAGATAGTCCAGGTTTACGATGCGACGTTCGATGATGTGGCGGTTTATGAAAAGCTTTTTCTGGATGGGCACGAGAGCGACGGATCATGCTTTAAAGCAGCGTGGCATCCAGAGTCTCGCTTTTCGGCCGAATCACCACTCGTACCCGAAGGTCTATTGGAAATGCTCAAGTCAGCTTCGCTGCTTTAAGGGGCGTTACATCATGCGAAACGCTGAGGCTTGTACGTATAACGTAGCGCTGTCGCGAAGCAAACTTTGGAGGGGCGGAACGGGCAGCGTTTCGTTTTCCGCGAAAAGGCCGGTACTGCCCACAAAGTCTAGCGGCTGAAATGCAGCATTCGCGGACAAGTCCGCTCCCACCAATCGCACTTCGACCTGCACACTCTCCAGGCAGAAGCTGGTGCAGCCCCCCTTCACTGACTGAACATCTGCCACAAAGACGCCCCTACCCCGGTAATACTTTCCCCTGCAATCAGCCCCGCCGCCGCGGTAATCGCAAACCGTTCGGTCAGGCCCGCCCAGCGGCAGCTCACCAGCCAGGTCACGATTGCGCCGAGCGCCATCATCAGCGATACCGACGCGGGCAACACGAACGCCAGCCCCAACGCAGCGGTGCTGGGCAGGAATCTGGCGCGGCGTGCAGGCAACACGCTGTCGAGAATGCCCAGCAGCAGACCGGCAAGCCCGCCTATGAAAATCGCCCAGCGAATGCTGGTGGAAAGCGAGTCCAGCCCGTGAGTCAGGGTTTGTGCCACTGCTTTCCAGGTGGCGACTGCGGGCGCGGGCCATTCTTCGGTGAGCAGCATGCTCTGCGGATCCGGGATCAGGGCCAGGTACGCGAAAACGCCGACGATGCTGCCCACGAAGATCCCGAGCGTCTGAGCAATCAATTGTTTGCGCGGCGTCGCGCCAATGGCACGGCCTACTTTGAAATCGTTCATCAGGTCAGTGCACTGCCCGGCCGATCCGCCTGCGGTGTTGGCGCTCATCAGGTTGATCGGCACCTGCCCTGGCGCCACGATGCCGAAACTCAACTGGGACAACTGCCCGATGGCACCGATGGGTGGAATGCCCGTTGCGCCGACCACCCGTGCGGCCACCGCCGCTAGGCATATGGCCAATGGAATGGTCAGCAGCGCCATCCACAGGTTGATGCCAAACAGCAGCGCTTGCAGGGTAACCACCAGAACGATTGCCAGCGCGAAACCTGCTGCAGGTCCGGGCTTGGGCAGGGTCCAGGTTTTTCCGCCATCAGCCTTGGTCGTTTTGTGCAGCGCCCACAGCCGAATCGCCAGCGAAGCCAGCGTCGAGCAGACCATCAGGCTCACCCCCGGCCACAGCAACCACTCCACCAGTGCGGCGAACTGCGGGCCGCTGCTGTCGGGTGGGAGTTGCACCAGGCCTTGTTCCAGCAACCAGGGTGCCAGCCCGCCCCATGCCAGCAGCGCACCGAGCAACAGGGTCAATCCAACCCGGATGCCGATGATTGCGCCGAACCCCACCAGCAACAGCGAGGGGTCAGCGGTAAAGGTCAGGCGTTCCAATTGAGCGTTGGGCGACCAGCGTGGCAACGCCCACATGAAAGTGTCGACCCACTTGACCGATGCCGACAGCAGCGCCGCGCTCAGCAACACTTTCAAACGCGTCGCGGCTTCGTGACCATGGTTGTAGATGTGGAGCAGGGTTTCCAGCGTGGCCATCCCTTCGGGGAACTTCAGCGCCTTGTCGTTGAGCAGCGAGGGGCGAAGATACCAGGCAATCCAGATGCCGAGAAAGCTCACCGAAAACACCCAGGCAATCATCGGAAGTGCATCCAGTTGCTGACCGGTCAGCAGTGTATAGGCCGGAATCGGTGCGACCAGCCCGCCTGAAATGATCGACGCAGCAGCAGACGCCACGGTCTGGTTGATATTGCTTTCGTGCAGGGTCCAGGGCAATTGGCCGGTCGAGCGTCGCGCAAGGCCTTGCCAAATGCCGTAACCGATCAGCAAGGCAATGATCGACATATTGAACGACCAGCCGATCTTGAGTCCTGCGTAGACATTGGAGGGCGTCAGGAGGATACCGAGCACGATGCCGGTGACGACAGCACGCAGACTGAGCTCGCGCTCGACAGGTCCGGCCAGCGATGTCGTGGTCGAGAGCGGTGGCGAGGCTTGAGGCATGCGAATTCCTTATCAGCAGTGAAACAGCGCTATCACTTGGCGCAGCGGCTTAACAAGTGAGCGCTGTATCGGTGCAAGGTTCACATTCCCGGGGAAAGCTGCTGCGCAAGATCGATGAAACTGTCAGCTTCATAGTCCCAGTCCTGGGCATAATCCGCATCGGGCGCGGGGGCTCCACCGTACTCCATCGGCCGATGGACAAAAGCCGTCGTCAGGCCGCAATCCCTGGCCGCCGCCAGATCGCTGTGATGGCAGGCCACCAGGCACAACTGCTGTGGCTTCAAGCCCAGTGCGTCGACTGTCGTCAGGTAGGCGGCAGGCTCCGGTTTGTAGGTCTGGGCAAATTCCGCCCCCAGCAATGCGTCCCACTGCAGACCGTTATAGCGGTTCATCGCGATCATCAGTTCCACGTTGGCGTTGGACAAGGTCACGACAGGACGTGCCTCACGCAGTCGTACCAGCCCCTGAGGCACATCGGGCCAGGGATCCAGTCGACGCCAGGCGTGGGCGAGCCGCCACAGCTCTTCGGACTGAATGCGACTGACGTCCAGACCGTGGCTGGTCAACAACTGTTGCAGCGTCTCATGGTGCAAAGTGTCCAGCACCACGAAGCCTCTTGCCTCATTGATGCACTCGCGCATCGCCGGGGCGTAAAGCTTTCTCCACTGCAACGCGAACTCACCTGAACTGACCGAAGGCAGGTTGCTCGCCAGGAACGCTGCGGTTTCGCGGGCAATGCCCGAATGCCAGTCAACGACTGTTCCGAAGACATCAAACGCCAGCGCTTTTGGAAGCATCATCGGGTTCCTCCTGAAGTTGCCATCGGGAACCACTGTAGTGAGTAAACGCGTGTCTGGCGAACATGGATTGACCGGGCAATGCCAGCCGGATCAACCTGGCTGGTGAGACGTGCGTGCCTGCGACGGCAATTTTGCGTCCAGTTTCAGGTTCTTGCGGATGGCCGCATCCAGAAAACCCGCTGGCGCAAAGCGGCGCATGAACTGAAACTGGCCAGCCGTTTTACCGGCGGTATAACGCAATTTAGGACGCTCGGCATTCGCAGCCTTGAGCACCACCTGGGCGACTACATCCGGGCTGTCGGCATTGGTCATGGCGTGCTTGACCGCTTTGGACACCCTCGCCCGCACGTCCTGATAAATCTCCAGCTTGGCGTCGGCTTCAAGGTTGTTGGTTTCGAATGATGTTTTGGTGTAGCCCGGCTCGATGATCGTGACCCGGATGCCAAAGATGCGCAATTCGTGATCCAGAGACTCCGAATACCCTTCCACCGCATGCTTGCTGGCCGCATACAACGCCACGAACGGCACCGGCACGATGCCCAGAATGGAACCGATGTTGATAATCCTGCCATTGCCCTGCCGACGCATGTGCGGTACCACCGCACGAGTGGTACGCACAATCCCCAGAAAGTTGGTGTCGAAGATAGCCTTGGCCTGCTCGATCGAACTCTCTTCGGCTGCCGCCGGTGCGAGGCCGAAACCGGCGTTGTTGACCAGCAGGTCAATGCGCCCTTCCAGCACCAGTAGTTCCTTTATCGCCGTCTCGACAGAAGCATCGTCCGTCACGTCGAGGGCCAGCATCGAAAAGTTGCGCTGGCCGCTCTGAGTCCCTTTCCGGCTGGTGCCGTACACGGTATAGCCTGCCGCGACGAGCGCATGGGCAGTGGCTTCGCCAATGCCGGATGAAGCACCGGTCACCAACGCTACGGGTTTAGGGATCGTCATGGGATTTCCTTCGCGGGCAAGTGACTGAAGATGCCGCTATGATGATGATCGAAATCATTACCGTCAATCCCTTTGATGCTGATCGACATCATTAACTGCGCACGCCCTGTCAAACCCGGCTTTGCAGCCGGGCCCCGCCGAAGATCAGGTGCTGAACCATCGGGCGCGACACGAAGCGCTCCGGGAAAATGGGCTCGGGCGCGCTGGCCTGGTCCAGTCGGACGATATGTTCGTCTCCCAGCTTGATGTCCAGCGCGCCCAGATTATCCAGCGCCTGTGCCAGTGTCCTTGCACCCAGAATGGGAGCGACAACTGCCGGATTGTTCAGTGTCCAGGCCAGCGCCACCTGCGAGGCCGTTGCGCCGATGTCTTTGGCGATCTCACCCACGACGCTGGCCATCGCCAAAGAGCGCTCGGTCATATGGCCCGACGAACTGATCACGCCTTTGCGGGTGGCCGACACCCCCGCTTCGCTGGCCTGCTGCAAATCGTCACGGCTGTATTTACCGGTCAGAATGCCGCCGCCCAACGGCGACCACGGCAGCACGCCAAGCCCCATCGCTTCGGCCATCGGGATCAACTCGTGCTCGACGCTGCGTTCGACCAGGCTGTATTCGATTTGCAGGGCAACCAATGGCGACCAGCCGCGCAGCGTGGCGAGCGTTTGCAATTCGGCGACCTTCCATGCCGGTGTATTGCAAATACCGAGGTAGAGCACTTTGCCCGCGCGAACCAGATCATCCAGCGCCCGCATGACTTCGTCGGCCGATGTGGTGAAGTCCCAGGCGTGCAGGTGCAGCAGGTCGATACGGTCGGTGTCGAGCTGCTTGAGGCTGGCCTCGACCGAACGCATCAGGTTCAAGCGATGATTGCCGCCCGAGTTGGGGTTACCCGGCTCGCGAGCCATCGTGTATTTGGTGGACACCACAAGGCGCTCACGTTTGCCTTTGAGAAACCGCCCCAGAATGCGCTCTGACGCGCCGTTGGTGTAGTTGACGGCGGTATCGATGAAGTTGCCGCCTCGGTCGACGTAGGCATCGAATATTTGCCGTGCCTGATCCTGTTCCGCACCCCAGCCCCAGTCAGCACCGAAGGTCATGGTGCCAAGGGCCAGTGGCGAAACGCGCATACCTGATCGTCCGAGTAGGCGGTAGTGGTCGAGAGCAGTGATAGCGGGCATGATTGCCTCCTTGTAGAGATGAAGTTCTGAACAGTCGGGTTCAGTCTGCCGTCAGGGAGGCGCTACGCTATAGCCGGATCGTCCTGCGTTCTTGCATGATTATCCGAACGGGATCGAGAGTTGTTTCATCATCGAGTGGGACGGAGCCGCTATGAGTTCTCTGGAAAAACTGGTCGATATCATCAGTCGGCATGCACGGACAGACGGCATGCACACCACGCCCGTCGCCGGTGTCAGCCTGGTCCGTTCGGGCGCACCTACCGTGCCGATGCCGGTGGTCTATGAGCCAACCCTGTGCCTCATCGTTCAGGGTCGCAAGCAGGTGGCGGCCGGCGCCTTGTCCTACGTGTATGACGCCGCCACCTATCTGGTGGCGTCGGTACACATGCCTGTCATGGGCTCGGTCATCGAAGCGAGCGAGGCGTTACCGTATCTGTGCCTCGTGCTGGACCTGGACATGGCCATCCTGAGCGAGCTGGCGCTTCGACACCCGGCAACCCGCGAAGAGAGCGACCTGCCGACGGCGGGTATCGAACTCAATGCCATTACGCCGGAACTGCTTGACGCAGCTGCCAGGCTCGCTGCTCTGCTGGACACGCCCCACGACATCGACGCACTTGCACCGCTCTTCATCCGGGAGATGCTTTACCGGCTGCTGAACGAGAGCAGCAACGGTATCGTCCGGCAGATGGCCCGGGCAGACAGTCGCTTGCGGCAGATTGCCAAAGCGATTACCTGGCTGCGCGAGCATTACCGACAGGCTTGTCGGATCGACGCCATCGCCGATATCGCCGGCATGAGCCGCTCCACCTTTCACGCACATTTCAAGGCCGTCACCTCAATGAGTCCGCTGGAGTTTCGTAGTCAGTTGCGATTACAGGAGGCACGTCGCCTGATGGTGGCCGAAGCCATTGACGCGGCTGGCGCGGGCTACCGGGTGGGCTATGAAAGCCCCTCGCAGTTCAGCCGGGATTACGTACGCCTGTTCGGCCTCCCCCCAGCCCGGGATGCAGGGCGACTGCGAGGATCCGTCGAGATCATTGATCGATAGGGTCTGGCCGACCACCTGATCGTGCATCCGGCAAAGGTGATCTAGACATCGGGCGTCACATTGCTCAAGCCCTGCCGTTTGCATCATTCCGGATGATAGTAACCTTCGATTTATTCGATTCGTTAATACCACGGCTCGCGCACCAGAATCCGCCCATCTTTTACTATCGGCGGAACTTCCCATGCCCCAGACACTCGCTCATCTGCGCTATCCCCTCACCGCCCTTGCACTGGTCGTGATCAGCGCCTGTGGTCGCGCACCTGAGGCCACTCAGGCACCGGCCGCCGCCAAGGTCAGCGTTGCCAAAGTGCTGGAACAACCCGTCAACGAATGGGACGAGTTCACCGGCCGCCTCGAAGCGCCGGAAACCGTTGAAGTTCGCCCGCGCGTATCCGGCCAGATCGATCAGGTGGCCTTCACCGACGGTTCGCTGGTCAAGAAAGGCGACCTGTTGTTCCAGATCGACCCACGCCCCTTCCAGTCCGAAGTCCGCCGTCTTGAAGCCCAGTTGCAACAGGCACGCGCAGTGGCCGTGCGCAGCGACAACGAAGCCCAGCGTGGCGAGCGTCTGCGCACCAACAATGCCATTTCCGCCGAACTGGCCGATTCGCGTACCACCTCTGCTCAGGAAGCAAAAGCCGGTGTCGCCGCGATCCAGGCGCAACTGGATCTGGCTCGCCTCAACCTCAGCTTCACCCGTGTGACTGCGCCTATCACCGGCCGCGTCAGCCGTGCCGAGATCACCGCCGGCAACATCGTGACCGCTGATGTCACGCCGCTGACCAGCGTGGTGTCCACCGACAAGGTCTACGCCTACTTCGACGCCGATGAGCGCGTATTCCTCAAGTACACCGAACTCGCCCGCAAGGGTCAACGCGGCCAGACCACCCCGGTTTACCTGGGTCTGTCCAACGAGAACGGCAATCCGCACCTGGGTCAGATGAACTTCGTGGATAACCAGGTCAACCCGCGCACCGGCACCATCCGTGGCCGCGCCGTGTTCGACAACACCGATGGCAGTTTTACCCCGGGTCTGTATGCACGCCTCAAGCTGGTCGGCAGCGGTACGTACTCTGCCGTCCTGATCAACGATGAAGCGGTCGGCACCGACTTGGGCAAGAAGTTCGTGCTGGTGATGGACAAGGACAACAAGCCCGCGTATCGCCCGGTGGAACTGGGTCCGAAAATCGAAGGCCTGCGCATCGTGCGCAATGGTCTGGCCAAGGACGACACCATCGTCGTGAAAGGTTTGCAGCGTGTCCGTCCCGGCCAGCCTGTGGACCCGGAAGTCACGCCAATGGCCAGTGCCGACACCCTTGCCCTGCTGCTCAAACAACGCCAGGCCCTTGAAGCCAGCAATCCGCAACAGTCGGCGCCCAACGCGACCGCCAAACTCGCCAGCGCCACTGCGCCTCGCGGCTAAGGGACTCGTTCGATGAACTTCTCAAAATTCTTTATCTCGCGGCCGATCTTCGCCGCCGTGCTCTCGCTGCTGATCCTGATCGCGGGCGCGATCTCACTGTTCCAGCTGCCGATCAGCGAATACCCGGAAGTCGTGCCGCCTACAGTTGTGGTGCGTGCCAACTTCCCCGGTGCCAACCCCAAGGTCATCGGTGAAACGGTGGCCTCGCCACTGGAACAGGCCATCACCGGCGTCGAGAACATGCTGTATATGTCGTCGCAGGCCACGGCTGACGGCAAGCTGACCCTGACCATCACCTTCGCGCTGGGCACCGACCTGGACAACGCACAGGTGCAGGTGCAGAACCGCGTGACCCGGACCGAGCCCAAGCTGCCTGAAGAGGTGACGCGGATCGGTATCACCGTCGACAAGGCCTCGCCCGACCTGACGATGGTCGTGCACTTGACTTCGCCGGATCAACGCTACGACATGCTGTACCTGTCCAACTACGCGGTGCTCAACATCAAGGATGAGCTGGCGCGGCTGGGCGGTGTAGGCGATGTGCAGTTGTTCGGCATGGGCGACTACTCGCTACGGGTCTGGCTCGATCCGAACAAGACCGCTTCACGCAACCTGACCGCGACCGATGTGGTCAACGCAATCCGTGAACAGAACCGTCAGGTCGCCGCAGGCCAACTGGGCGCGCCCCCCTCCCCCAATGCCACCAGCTTCCAGATGTCGATCAACACTCAAGGCCGTCTGGTCACTGAGGAAGAATTCGAAAACGTGGTGATCCGTGCCGGTGCCGACGGTGAAATCACACGCCTGAAAGACGTCGCCCGCATCGAATTGGGCTCCAATCAGTACGCTCTGCGCTCGCTGCTCAACAACCAGCCCGCCGTGGCCCTGCCGATCTTCCAGCGTCCGGGCTCCAATGCCATCGACATTTCCAACGATGTGCGGGCCAAGATGGCTGAGCTGAAAAAGGGCTTCCCCGAAGGGATGGACTACAGCATCGTCTATGACCCGACCATCTTCGTGCGCGGTTCCATTGAGGCGGTGATTCACACCTTGTTCGAAGCACTGATTCTGGTGGTGCTGGTGGTGATCCTGTTCCTGCAGACCTGGCGCGCCTCGATCATCCCGCTGGTTGCGGTGCCGGTCTCGCTGATCGGTACGTTCGCCGTGATGCACCTGTTCGGCTTCTCGCTGAACGCGCTGTCGCTGTTCGGGCTGGTGCTGGCGATCGGGATCGTGGTGGATGACGCCATCGTGGTGGTGGAGAACGTCGAACGTAACATCGAACTGGGATTGCAGCCGGTCGAAGCCACCCACAAGGCAATGGCCGAAGTGACAGGGCCGATCATTGCCACGGCGCTGGTGCTTTGTGCGGTGTTCGTACCCGCAGCATTCATTTCCGGGCTCACGGGACAGTTCTATAAACAGTTCGCGCTGACCATTGCCATCTCGACCGTGATCTCGGCCTTCAACTCGCTGACCCTGTCGCCTGCACTGGCCGCCGTCCTGCTCAAAGGCCACGACGCACCCAAAGACCGTTTCTCCCGCTTCCTCGACAGGATGTTGGGCGGCTGGCTGTTCCGTCCGTTCAACCGCTTCTTCGAGAAAGCCAGTCATGGCTATGTGGGTACGGTTGCACGCGTCATTCGCAGCAGTGGCATTGCCCTGCTGGTGTATGCAGGCCTGATGGTATTAACCTGGATGGGCTTCTCCAGCACACCGACCGGTTTTGTGCCGAGCCAGGACAAGCAATACCTGGTGGCGTTTGCCCAGTTGCCGGATGCGGCGAGCCTGGACCGCACCGAAGACGTCATCAAACGCATGTCCGACCTGGCCCTGAAACAGCCGGGCGTTGAAAACGCGATTGCCTTCCCCGGCCTGTCGATCAACGGTTTCACCAACAGCCCGAACAACGGCGTGGTCTTCGTTGCGCTCAAGCCTTTCGATGAGCGCACCGACCCAAGCCAGTCGGCCAATGCCATCGCCGGAGCATTGAACGGCCAGTTCGCGTCGATTCAGGAAGCCTACATGGCGATCTTCCCGCCGCCTCCGGTACAGGGGCTGGGCACCATCGGCGGCTTCCGTCTGCAGATCGAAGACCGTGGCAATCTGGGCTATGACGAGTTGTACAAGGAAACCCAGAACGTCATCGCCAAGAGCCGCAGCGTGCCTGAACTGGCCGGCCTGTTCACCAGCTACACGGTGAACGTACCGCAGGTCGATGCCTCCATCGACCGGGAAAAGGCCAAGACCCACGGCGTGGCCATCAGCGACATCTTCGACACCCTGCAGGTGTATCTGGGTTCGCTGTACGCCAACGATTTCAACCGTTTCGGTCGTACCTATCAGGTCAACGTTCAGGCTGAACAACAGTTCCGTCAGGATGCCGACCAGATCGGTCAGCTCAAGGTCCGTAACAACCTGGGCGAAATGATCCCGCTGGCGACCTTCGTCAAGGTCACCGACACCGCAGGTCCGGATCGCGTGATGCACTACAACGGCTTCATCACGGCCGAGATCAACGGCGCCGCCGCACCCGGCTACAGCTCGGGTCAGGCACAGGCAGCGGTCGAGAAACTGCTGAAGCAAGAGCTGCCCAACGGGATGGTCTACGAATGGACCGAACTGACCTACCAGCAGATTCTGTCGGGCAACACCGCGCTGTTCGTCTTCCCGCTCTGTGTGTTGCTGGCGTTCCTGGTATTGGCCGCCCAATACGAAAGCTGGAGTCTGCCGCTGGCGGTGATCCTGATCGTACCGATGACGCTGCTGTCGGCGATTGCCGGGGTGATCATTGCCGGTAGCGACAACAACATCTTCACTCAGATCGGCCTGATCGTACTGGTGGGCCTGGCGTGCAAGAACGCGATCCTGATCGTCGAGTTCGCCAAGGACAAACAGCAAGAAGGCATGAGCCCGCTGGATGCGGTACTAGAAGCCTGCCGCCTGCGTCTGCGCCCGATCCTGATGACGTCGTTTGCCTTCATCATGGGTGTCGTGCCCTTGGTGTTGTCCAGCGGCGCCGGTGCCGAGATGCGTCACGCAATGGGTGTGGCCGTGTTCTCCGGGATGCTCGGCGTCACCTTCTTCGGACTGCTGCTGACCCCCGTGTTCTACGTGCTGATCCGTAACTTCGTCGAGCGCCAGGAGGCCCGCAAGGCCGCACGGGCGCAGAAACTGCAAACACTGCCTGCGGAGACGCATTGATGAGCGCGCTTAAACTCTTCGCCCCCAGCCTGCTGGTCCTGGCACTCGCGGCCTGCGCCGTCGGCCCGGACTACAAGGCGCCTGACACGGCACCTGCGACACTCGCCGCTGCCGCTCAGGGCAACTACGACCGCACCCAGGCTGATGCGCTGTGGTGGACACAGTTTGACGATCCGACTCTCGACAAACTGGTCACTCAGTCACTCAACGGCAACCGCGACCTGCGCGTCGCGTTTGCCCGCCTGAAAGCGGCGCGGGCCATTCGTGATGACGTGGCCAACGACGCCATGCCCGTGGTGACCAGTCGCGCCAGCAGCGATCTGGGCAAAGGCCAGCAGCCTGGCGTGACCGACAGACGCGTCAACACTGAGCGTTATGATCTGGGTCTGGACATGGCCTGGGAGCTGGACCTGTTCGGACGTATCCAGCGCCAGCTGGAAGCCAGCGACGCCGACGAAGCCGCTGCACAGGCCAATCTCTACCAGTTGCAAGTTACCTTGATTGCCGAGGTGGTCGATGCCTACGGGCAACTGCGTGGCGCACAGCTGCGCGAAGCCATTGCGCGTGACAACCTTAAGAACCAGCAGAGTTCGCAGGGTGTCACCACACAATTGCGCGATGCCGGTGTCGGCAATGAACTGGATGTGATGCGTGCCGATGCGCGGGTCGCGGCGGTCGAGGCGACTGTGCCGCAATTGCAGGCTGAACAGAATCGTCAACGCAACCGCATCGCGACGCTGCTGGGAGAGCGGCCGGAAACGCTGAGCGTGGATCTGAGCCCGACCAAATTGCCCGCCATCGCCAAGGCGTTGCGGATTGGCGATCCGACACAGGTTCTGCGCAATCGCCCCGATGTACTGGCTGCGGAGCGTCAACTCGCCGCCTCCACCGCCCGTATCGGGGTGGCGACTGCGGATCTGTTTCCACGGGTCAGCTTGAGCGGTTTCCTGGGTTTTACCGCAGGCCGTGGTTCACAGATCGGTTCGTCAGCGGCAAAAGCCTGGTCACTGGGGCCGAGCATCACGTGGGCGGCCTTCGATCTGGGCAGCGTTCGCGCTCAAATCCGTAGCGCGAATGCCGATGCCGAGGGCGCACTGGCCACCTATGAACAGCAAGTCCTGCTCGCGCTCGAGGAGTCGGAGAATGCGTTCAGCGATTACGACAAGCGTCAGCAACGATTGCTGTCGTTGATCAGGCAGAGCGAATCCAGCCGTGCGGCGGCACGTCTGGCCTCGGTTCAGTACCGTGAGGGAACCGCCGATTTCCTCGTCTTGCTGGACGCCGAGCGTGAGCGTCTGGCGGCAGAAGACGCTCAGGCACAGGGAGAAATTGAGCTGTATCGCGGCATCGTGGCTATTTACAAGGCATTGGGCGGTGGCTGGCAGCCAAACGCCTGACACGCCAATCACGCTGCCGATGTGCCCCGCCCCTTCAGGACGCGGGGCATTTTTTTGCCCGTTCGTTTACCCTCGCGGTTTGACACAGGCCAGCGACTCCACGAAGCTGCAAGCCGTCAAACAATGGATATCGGTATGTCCAAACAGCCCCCAAAGGACTCGTCACCTCAATCAGTCAATCGTCGTCGCTGGATGATCGCCGGGGTGGCCGTGCTCGCGGCATTGTTTCTGACGGTATTGTTCTGGGGATGGCGCGGCGCGCCTACGCAAACCACGCCAGTCAACCTGACTCACACTTACGTGCAGGCCCTCAATCAGGCCCATGAGGGCAAGCCCGGCGCGGCGCGTGTGCTGTATCAACAGCTGGCGCGCGCGGACCTGTCGGACGCCCATCGCATTGCCCTGCTGGCCGAGTTGAGTAATTACCCTAGTCCCCAGGCGCTGAAGCTGCTCGACGCCTGCCTCAACGATGAATCGGTCGCCGTGCGTCAGGCCGCCATCGCAACCAGTGTCAAGCTGGTCCCCGCCAGTCAGCGCAGTTTGTTGCTCGGACCGATGCTGGACGACAAGGATCAATCCGTCAGATTCACGGCCACCCGCGCGCTGCTGGGCCTGTCACCTGACGACGTGGGGTTGTATTTCGCCGTGCTGCAACAGAGTGCAGAAGCCTTTCAGGAGTCGCTCAAAAGTCAGCCCGCGACCGTTGACAACCAGTTGCAGCTCGCCAAGCTGTATTTGCAGACCGGTGATCTGGAGCCCGCGCTGGCGGCCTTGCAACGTGCCACCATGCTGGACCCGGAAAATATCGAGGCGGCGCTGGCCCATATCGAGCTGCTGGACAAAAAAGGTCAGGCCGAACAGGCGCGCAGTCTTTTCGCCGGACTTCTGGAACGCCATCCGGACGCGCCGTTGCTGCAGCACGCACTGGGCATATGGCTAGTGAATCATGGGCAAGGCGAGTTCGCCTTGCTTAGCCTGGCCAAGGCGTTGGAGCTGGAGCCGCAAAACACTGCTTACCGCTATGACCTTGCCGTGGCATTGCATGATCTGGATCAACTGGAAGCTGCGCAAAAACAACTGGTGCAGATTGTTCAGAACGACCCGGCCAACCGCCAGGCACGCGTTTTACTGATCCAGTACTGGAAGGAAAACGGCCAGTTGCAGAACGTACAGATTCTGTTGGCCGAGCTTGAACAACAAAACCCTGACGACCCCGCTTTGCAGCAAGGCCTGTAACCGGCGCGACGAAAACCGCAGAAGCCCCCCCGGGGCGTTGCTCCAAGCCTCAGGAGCACCGCTTCCAGAGACGTGCCGGATTTTGCATTATCGATCACATCCGCCTGTCGGACCCTTCGCTTTTTCGTGTCCGCCAATGATTCATCAGCCACTTTCAGGCCAGCTGAATTATAGGAAATAACTTACACAACGCTGCACCGAATAACACACTCCCCGCCCACGACAAACAACTGCCGCATGCAGTTGCTTTAACCAATTTCAACAAGACTATTTTCTAACTGAGAAAAAAGGTGCATTATTTGCCGGCCGTTGAGTTGTAACTACCCTCTATCTGCGGACCGGCCAGTCAGGAAGGCTTAGTTTTTACAATTGAAAACGCGGGTCGTGGGCAGAAACCGTACGAGCGGATCGGCCAAACAGTTTTGTCTTATCGCTTTATTGGGCTGGCAACAGCCATGACATTGTCGGAGTGTGTTATTTGTCCAGACTTGCCGAGTTTCGAGCAGCAGAAAAAGCCCTTCAGGAACAGCTGGCTCAGCTGGAATCCATGAAGAATGATGCGGGCCTGAAGAAGGAGATTGAATTCGAGCAAAAGCTCCAGGAGCTGATGGGTAGCTACGGCAAAGGCCTGCGCGACATCATCGCTATCCTCGATCCCGGCAGCTCTACGTCCGCGGTTGCACCGGCTGGCCCCAAACGCCGCCGTGCACGCGTCGTAAAGGTTTATCAGAACCCGCACACCGGTGAACTGATTGAAACCAAGGGCGGCAATCACCGGGGTCTCAAAGCCTGGAAAGAGCAATACGGTGTCGACACTGTTGATTCCTGGCTTCGTGCCTGATCACAACTACGCACTTGAAGCCCTGCACTTGCAGGGCTTTTTATTGCCGTCCAGACAGCGTCTGTTTATTGTCATGGTCGCACATCAATGTTAACGCCAGGCTGTTCAGTTTTGTCGCATCATTGCAGTCGGCTATTCATGAGTCGGCACGGTCAAACCAAGCGACGCGACGATAAGCTGTCACAATGCTCATACTGTAAAAATAATGACGCCAATATTTCTGCAATGGCTCATACGATTCAGCACGCAGTTTGGATCACACGGAATTGAGTGTTTGTTCAGCAAACTGTCAGCCTTGAAGAATCAGAATAGTTAATTAACGCATGGCCTTTTCAGCGCGTAGGAACCCTTCGCGCGCTTGACGACGAGCATGAAAGAGGTTCACACATTTTTCACATGCACTCTTCCATAGTGAAGGCCGCTAAAGGAATAGCGCCCCATGCCCGCTTCGGCGGGCTTCTTTTTGCCTGCGAAAAAGCAGCCTCACGGCTCTTCGTCCAAACGCAGGCTTTCCCGAATACTCAGCGCCTCCTCCTTGTTCGCCGCGTAGCCCTGCGCCGATCCTGCGTACGACAGCGACCACGCCTTCTGCTTGTCTGCTGCCGCCACGAGCGTCTGAGTGAGCACGTGAACGCCGTTCTGAGTGACGGTGCAGGTGGTTTCAAGCGCAGGCACCTGACTGAGCTGCCCGCTCTTCACATGGGTGCAAACGCTTTGAAAACCGCTTCGGGCAAAATTGACCTGAACCGCTTTGCGCATCTCCAGCAACACGCCTTGCACATTGACCTCATGCCCCGGCGTCAAGCGGGTCTGGGTCAGCTCCATTACCATCAGTGGATTGCCCGACTGATCGTTTTTGACAGCGCGCTGTCTGACCTGCACGGAAGGTTGAGAAGAGGTGTCCGCCGCTGTCGGCACAGACTCCACTTCCCAGCCTGCGGGCCAGATGATCATGACGTCGGCGGCATGCGCTTCTGTAAGGCATCCCAGCAGGCACAAGCTCAAGAGCGAAAGTCGGCATTGCGAGAAAATCATGGTGGTCATGGCCATCAAAACGGTCGGCCGGAAAGTCTGAGCCTGTCGGCCGCTACCCGCAAGGGCCACGGTCTTTTATACGGGCCGGCGTTTCGCACAGGCCACCCTGCTCCGTATCATCTGGCACCCTTAATACCTATGTTGGAGACACACATGAGCCTGCAAGACCTCAATTCCATTCCTGGCGTGACTGCCGAACCCGAAACCGCGACCCGGCAGTTCGTGTTCAACCACACCATGCTGCGCGTCAAAGACATCACTGCATCGCTGGATTTCTACACACGCGTGCTGGGCTTCAGCCTGGTCGAGAAGCGCGACTTCCCGGAAGCCGAGTTCAGCCTGTACTTTCTGGCACTGACCGACAAAAAGCTGATCCCGACCGACGATGCCGCTCGTAACGAGTGGATGAAGTCGATTCCGGGCATTCTGGAGCTGACCCACAACCACGGCACCGAGAACGACCCGTCGGCCGTCTATCACGACGGCAACAGCGACCCGCGCGGCTTCGGTCACATCTGCGTGTCGGTGCCTGACGTCGTCGCGGCCTGCGAGCGTTTTGAAAGCCTGGGCGTGAAGTTCCAGAAGCGTCTCTCGGATGGCCGCATGAACAGCCTGGCATTCATCAAGGACCCGGATGGCTACTGGGTAGAGATCATCCAGCCAACGCCGCTCTAAGCGTTAAATCCACGGCAAACGAAAAAGCCCCATGATCGCTCATGGGGCTTTTTGTTTACGGCTCAGTACTGCATTCAGCGAACGAACATCAGGCTGGCGCAGAGGTACGGATCAGGTGATCGAAGGCGCTCAACGAAGCCTTGGCCCCCTCGCCCAGGGCAATGATGATCTGTTTGTAAGGCGCAACCGTTACGTCACCGGCGGCAAAGATACCCGGCACCGATGTTTCACCGCGCGCATCGACCACGATCTCACCACGCGGCGACAGCTCGATGGAGCCCTTGAGCCATTCGCTGTTAGGCAGCAGACCGATCTGCACGAAGATACCTTCCAGCGGCACGGTGATCTCTTCGCCAGTCACACGGTTTTTGTAACGCAGGCCGTTAACCTTTTGCTCGTCACCGGTCACTTCAGTGGTCTGGGCACTGGTGATGACGGTCACGTTAGGCAGGCTGTGCAGCTTGCGCTGCAATACCGCATCGGCGCGCAGCTGAACGTCGAACTCCAGCAGGGTCACGTGAGACACGATGCCTGCCAGGTCGATTGCCGCTTCGACACCCGAGTTACCACCGCCGATCACTGCAACGCGCTTGCCTTTGAACAGAGGACCGTCGCAGTGCGGGCAGTAAGCCACACCCTTGTTACGGTATTGCTGCTCGCCTGGAACGTTCATCTCCCTCCAGCGTGCGCCGGTCGCCAGAATCAAGGTCTTGGCTTTCAGGCTAGCGCCGCTGGCGAAACGCACTTCATGCAACTCACCGTGCGCACCAGGGATCAGTTTGTCCGCACGCTGCAGGTTCATGATGTCGACTTCGTACTGCTTGACATGCTCTTCGAGCGCTACGGCCAGTTTCGGGCCTTCGGTGTGCTGTACCGAGATGAAGTTCTCGATGGCCATCGTATCGAGCACTTGACCGCCGAATCGCTCGGCGGCGACGCCGGTACGGATGCCTTTACGGGCAGCATACACAGCAGCTGCCGAACCTGCAGGGCCACCGCCGACGACCAGCACGTCAAACGCCTGTTTGGCATTGAGCTTCTCGGCCTGACGTGCGCCGGCACCGGTGTCGATCTTGGCCAGAATTTCTTCCAGTCCCATACGACCCTGGCCGAACAGCTCACCGTTCAGGTAAATGCTTGGCACCGACATAATCTTGCGATCGGTGACTTCGTCCTGGAACAGCGCGCCGTCGATTGCAACATGCTTGATGTTCGGGTTCAGCACGGCCATCAGGTTCAACGCCTGAACGACGTCCGGGCAGTTCTGGCAGGACTGCGAGAAATAGGTTTCGAACTTGAATTCGCCTTGAAGATTGCGAACCTGTTCGATGGTTTCCGCACTGACCTTGGGTGGATAGCCGCCGACTTGCAGCAGCGCCAGGACCAGCGAGGTGAATTCGTGCCCCATAGGGATACCGGCAAAACGCAGGCTGATCGCGTGGCCAGGGCTGTTGAGCGAGAACGATGGCGTGCGCGCATCGGTGCCGCTGTCATTCAAGGTGACGTCTTTGGAAACACTGATCACGTCATTGAGCAGAGCGAGCATTTCCTGAGACTTCGCGCCGTCATCAAGGGACGCGACGATCTCGATGGGGCGAGTGACCCGCTCCAGGTAAGATTTCAACTGGGCTTTAAGATTGGCGTCCAACATGTGGCGGCTTCCTTCGACAAATATTTTCAGAGAGTAGAAATAACAACGCCCAGGCGATTACCGCCCGGGCGTTTTTTGGGGCGATGCGGTTTACGTGCTCAAGAGCTCAGCGCCCCTAGCCGATTCATACGACTCAGATCTTGCCGACCAGGTCCAGCGACGGAGCCAGAGTGGCCTCGCCTTCTTTCCACTTGGCTGGGCAAACTTCACCTGGGTGAGCAGCGACGTACTGAGCAGCCTTGATTTTGCGCAGCAGCTCAGAAGCGTCACGACCAACGCCGCCGTCGTTCAGCTCAACGATTTTGATCTGACCTTCCGGGTTGATCACGAACGTACCGCGGTCAGCCAGACCGGCTTCTTCGATCAGCACGTCGAAGTTGCGCGAGATGGTCAAGGTCGGGTCGCCGATCATGGTGTACTGGATCTTGCCGATTGCAGGCGAAGTGTTGTGCCATGCAGCGTGGGCGAAGTGGGTGTCGGTCGAAACGCTGTAGATTTCAACGCCCAGCTTCTGGAACTCAGCGTAGTTGTCAGCCAGGTCTTCCAGCTCGGTCGGGCACACGAAGGTGAAGTCAGCCGGGTAGAAGAATACGACAGACCACTTGCCTTTGAAGTCGGCGTCCGAAACGTCAACGAAAGAGCCGTTCTTGTAAGCGGTTGCCTTGAACGGTTTTACTTGGCTGTTGATGATAGGCATCGGTATATCTCCTGATGGGTTGTTGATTCGATGGAGTGAAGCTTACGCATGATCGATGACAATGGCTCATTGGCAAACCTGATGTCACTGATTGCTTTTCACTATGAGGGCAGCTTATCAATAGAAGAAACCTTCAGACCGATCTGGCCTTCGCTGGCACTCAGAAACGGTGAAGCTTCAATGTAACGCATCGCAGACTTCATGTCCCTCCAGCCCACATAGGCCATTAGCGACTTGATGTCCCACCCATTCTGATGCGCCCAACTGGCAAAGCCACGGCGCAGCGAATGGCTGGTATAGCCTTCAGCGGCAATGCCCGCGCGAGCCAGCGCCTGGCGTAATAAAGGAATGATGCTGTTGGCGTGCAGACCCTCCTCACCCAGATTACCCCAGCGATCCACCGCCCGAAACACCGGTCCACGCACCAGCGCGGCGCAATTGATCCAGTCGATATAAGCCTCTACCGGGCACAGCCGTTGTAGCGCGGGTGTCTGATAGGTCCTGCCGGCATTGTCTCGATCGCCCTTGCTGCGTGGCAGATAAAGCGTGATACCGGCACCGGCCATCGCCTTGACATCCTGAATCTTCAGCCGGCACAGCTCGTCACTGCGAAACCCCCGCCAGAAGCCCAGCAAAATCAGCGCCCGGTCACGTCGGCAGCGCAGCACGCCGGATTGATCGTGACGGGCCTGCGCCTGCTGCGATTCAGTTTCGAGCCATGCGACGACCCGCTCAAGGTCGTTCAATTGCAGGGGCTGCGCCTGCTTTTCCTGAGCGGGATGCAGGGCGCGGATGCCTTTGAGCACCTTACGCACGACTGGCGAGCGCGTCGGGTCGACAAATCCCTGACTGGAATGCCATTGAGCGAGCGCCGACAGCCGCGATTTCAACGTATTGACTGACAGCTCTCCTGCATACCGCGCCAGATACCGCGCCACGCTCTCGCTGGTCGCAGGCAGAAACCCGCCCCACGTCACCTCGAAGTGCTCAATGGCAGATCGATAGCTGCGCCGCGTGTTGTAGCGGGTCGCGGCTTCCAGATAGCGATCGACATCGTTCATGGGCAATAACCTGCTGTTGTGTACTGATCGAGCGCCAATTTAAGTGCTCAGAACGCCTGACACGGGATAATACGCCAATATCCCGTACCATAAAATTCAAATAATGACAACTTTACCCGATCTATATAGTATGTATTTACAGGGTACATACCACAGTACGAAATCGTAGGAGAATTTATGGCACGGGGCGGCGTAAACAGGGCGTTGGTGCTCAAGGCAAGGACCGCCCTGCTGGCGCGAGGCGAGAACCCCAGCATCGATGCAGTACGCATCGAAATGGGCAATACCGGGTCGAAGACCACCATCCATCGCTACCTCAAGGAACTTGAAACCACGCACTCGCCTGCGCCAGCTATCAACGAAGAACTGACGCATCTGGTGGCCCATCTTGCCCAACGACTGGAAGAGCAAGCTCAGGAACGCATTGATCAGCTGAGTGCCGACCACGTTTCGACCTGCCAAGCGATGCAACGGGAGCTGTCGGCCGCACAGCAGCAGATACAGGGCCTGAACGAACGGATCAGCGACCAGAACATGATGCTTGAACGCCAGGCCACTGCCCTGCTCGACCTTCAGGAAACACTGCAAAGCGCACACCGCGAAAACACCCGACTCATCCAGGCCAATTCAGATCAGGAGACGCGCCTGCTGGACAAGAACGAGCAAATTCGGTCGCTCGAAGAAAAACACCAGCACGCTCGCGACGCACTGGAACATTATCGACAGTCGGTCAAGGAGCAGCGCGAGCACGAATTGCAGCGCCACGAAGGCCAGGTCCAGCAGTTGCAGATGGACCTGCGGCACGCCCAGCAAAGCCTGAGCATTCGTCAGGAAGACATCACCCAGTTGAACCGTGACAACGAACGACTGCTCGCTGAAAACCGCAGCACTCAGCGCGACCTGAATTTGCAAAAGGACCTGACAGAAAAGACCAGCAGCCAACTTATGTCATCGACCCTGGATCATCAGCGCATTCAGACCCAATGCGCCTTGCTGGAAGAAAAGATACGCGGACTTGAGGCCGACACCGTCGACCTCAAGCAGAATCTTAAGGACACGCAGCAGCAAAACCGGATGCTGGAATTAATGCTGATCAAAAAGGAAGCGGCGCTGGAGGCATTGACGTCGTCTGGCGAACCCGATGTCAAAACCCGCTCACCCAGAAAAAAACCGAACACCGCCACGAAACCGACTGACTCCGTCAAGTAACGGGATTAACCTGGCACGGCAGATACAGATCAACCCGGGTGCCCAGCCCTAGAGCACTCTCGATCTGTACGTGCCCACCCGTCTGCTTGATGAAACCGTAAACCATCGACAACCCCAGCCCCGTTCCCTGCCCGACAGGCTTGGTGGTGAAAAACGGATCGAACACCTGATCGATCACATTCTTATCAATGCCGCAGCCATCATCTTCGACACCGAGCACCACATACTCACCCGGCGTCAATGCACCCTGACGCACCGTGACACTTGCCGCCCGCGTGATCACCGTTAACCTACCGCCCTCAGGCATGGCATCCCGGGCGTTGATGACCAGATTCAACAACGCGTTTTCCAACTGGTGCTCGTCCGTCCACACCGCTTGCAGATTGTCTTCCAGATCGAAACCAAGATGCGTCTGATTCGACACGGTCCCCTGTAGCAGCGCTTCCATTGAGGCAATCATGCGATTGATATCGACCACGCACGTGTCGATGGGCTGGCGACGTGCAAACGTGAGCAGTCGCTGAGTCAGCGCACCCGCTCGATTGGCCGATGCGATGGCGGCACCGACATAGCGCTCGACATCATCCAGACGCCCCGCCATCGCCCTGCGCTGAATCAGATCCAGCGCCCCGAGCACGCCTGTAAGCATGTTGTTGAAGTCATGCGCGATGCCGCCCGTCAACTGGCCGATCGCATCCATCTTCTGCGCATGGCGCAGGACTTCTTCAGCCTGGGCACGCTCGTTGATCTGGATCTGCAAAAGTTCGTTAGTCCGAGCCAGCTGCCGAGTGCGCTCGGCAACTCGCAGCTCAAGGTTTTCATTCAGCTCGCGCAACGCCTCTTCAGCCCTGACTTGGGCCGTGATGTCGGTATGAGTGCCCAGCCAGTGGGTGATGTGGCCGTGCTCATCACGCATCGGCAGGGCGCGAGACAAAAACCAGTTGAAGACGCCCTCTTTGGAGCGCAACGCAAAGGTATCTTCCCAGATGGAACCGGTTGCAAAGCAATGCTGCAGGCGAGTCACCACCCGCTCCCGATGCTCAGGATTGAGCACCGAACGCCAGCCCAGCGCCTGCATGGCTTCAAGGGAAGTGCCGGTGTAGAGATACCAGCGCTCGTTGTACCACTGGATATGACCACGCGGATCAGCCGTCCAGGCCAACTGGCTCATGTTATCGGCCAACAACCTGAATTGCCGCTCGCTTTCGCGGAGCACATCGATCTGTTGAGTGGGATTGTGCGGATGACGAGGCGAATGCAAGGGCATCGTGCCCGTCGGTTTATGCCTGTTCACTGCCAGGGTCCTTCCTCTTGATTGTCTGTCAGCCCGAGATTCATCCTGAGTCTCGGGCGTTTATTACCTAACGTTTGACTGGCGTACGCATCGTTACAAACTCTTCGGCAGCCGTCGGATGCACGCCAATGGTGTCGTCGAACACCTGCTTGGTGGCCCCGGCCTTGATCGCGATCGCCAGGCTTTGCACGATCTCGCCCGCATCAGGCCCCACCATGTGGCAGCCCAGCACGCGATCGGTCTTGGCATCCACCACCAATTTCATCAGGGTGCGTTCCTGATCATCGGTCAGGGTCAGCTTCATCGGCCTGAAACGACTTTCAAAAATCTGCACCTGATGCCCCGCCTCCACAGCTGCTTCTTCGGTCAGGCCCACGGTGCCTATGTTGGGCAGGCTGAAGACGGCCGTCGGTATATGGTTATAGTCCACCGGGCGGTACTGTTCCGGCTTGAACAGGCGTCGAGCCAACGCCATGCCCTCGGCCAGCGCCACCGGCGTCAGCTGTACACCGCCGATGACATCGCCAATGGCCAGGATGGAAGGCTCGCTGCTTTGGTAGTCCTGATCGACTTCAATGTAGCCGTGATCGTCGAGTTTGACATTGACGCTGTCCAGCCCGAGGTTGTCGAGCATCGGACGACGGCCAGTGGCATAGAACACGCAATCGGTTTCCAGCGTGCCGCCGCCTTTCATACTCAGTTTCAGCGTGCCGTCAGCCTGCTTCTCGATGCGCTCGATGTCACTGTTGAAACGGATATCCATGTGACGCTTGAGCAACTCTTCGTGCAGGTGTGTGCGCACACTGCCGTCAAAGCCGCGCAGGAACATATCGCCACGGTAAACCAGCGTCGTGTCCGAGCCGAGTCCGTTGAAAATGGACGCAAACTCTACGGCGATATAGCCCCCGCCAACCACGACGATGCGCTTGGGCAACTCCTTGAGAAAAAAAGCCTCGTTGGAGGTAATCGCATGCTCGCGCCCAGGCACGTCAGGCACTTGAGGCCAGCCACCGGTCGCGATAAGAATGCGTTCGGCCGTATAGGTCTGGCCGTTGATTTCAACGTTGTTGGCACCTGCCAGCCTGGCATGGCCTTCCAGCAGCGTGACGCCGCTGTCGACCAGCAACTTGCGATAGATGCCGTTGAGGCGATTGATTTCGCGATCCTTGTTGGCGATCAGCGTCGGCCAGTCGAAACTCGCCTTGCCCAGCGCCCAGCCAAAGCCCTTGGCATGCTCGAAATCTTCAGAGAAATGCGAGCTGTACACCATCAGCTTCTTGGGCACGCACCCAACGTTGACGCAGGTGCCGCCCAGATAGCGGCTCTCGGCAACGGCCACCCTGGCGCCGAAACCCGCAGCAAAACGCGCCGCCCTGACGCCCCCTGAACCCGCGCCAATTACAAACAGATCGAAATCGTAAGCCATCATTGTCTCCTTAGCAGGGGCACAGCATAACCGCTTGGCGGTCAGTCAGACATGACAAAGCCACCCGAAGGTGGCTCTGACTTGAAACGCAGACAGCAATCTATCAGTAAGCCTTGCCAGTCTTGTAAAAGTGCTCGAAGCAGAAGTTGGTCGCTTCGATGTAGCCTTCGGCACCACCGCAGTCGAAACGCTGACCTTTGAACTTGTACGCCAGGACATTGCCTTCGGCAGCCTGCTTCATCAGCGCGTCAGTGATCTGGATTTCACCGCCCTTGCCTGGCTCGGTCTGCTCGATCTTCTCGAAGATATCCGGAGTCAGAATGTAACGGCCGATGATCGCCATGTTGGATGGCGCGTCTTCAGGCTTTGGCTTTTCAACCATGTCGGTGACACGGAACAGGCCTGGCTTGATCTCGTCGCCGGCAATCACGCCGTACTTGTTGGTTTCGTTAGGATCGACTTCCTGGATCGCGATGATCGAGCAGCCGTAGTGGTTATGCAGCTTGACCATCTGAGCCAGAACGCCGTCGCCATCGAGGTTGACGCAAAGATCGTCCGCCAGAACCACTGCGAACGCTTCGTTGCCAATCAGCGGACGACCGCTGAGGATCGCATGACCCAGGCCTTTCATTTCGGTCTGGCGAGTGTAAGAGAAGCTGCACTCGTCGATCAGTTTGCGGATGCCGACCAGGTACTTCTCCTTGTCGGTGCCCTTGATCTGGTGCTCAAGCTCGTAGCTGATGTCGAAGTGGTCTTCCAGCGCGCGCTTGCCGCGACCCGTTACGATTGAAATCTGGCTCAGACCAGCCGCAAGGGCTTCTTCTACACCGTATTGGATCAGTGGCTTGTTGACCACCGGCAGCATTTCCTTGGGCATGGCCTTTGTCGCTGGCAAAAAGCGAGTGCCGTAACCGGCTGCTGGGAACAAGCATTTCTTGATCATAAAAGTCCTTAATAAGGGCTGTTGGTGTTTACGGCGGAGTCTAATCAGGCGGCGGTCACCTTACAATGCCTCGCCACGGGCCGCAGGATGTGTTGGTAGAGACAATCAGGCGCGGATAGTTCCGCAAAATGCATATATTGCGACCACTGATTCAGCTGATAACGGCCTTCGCTTCAGGCATGATGCTTGCATTTCCGCCCCGCACGCCGTCATTTTTCAGTATCGCGTGACATTCCAAACTCGATAGGTACGGGCATCCGCCGGCAGTAGCGTAGTTCAGATAATCGCTTGGCGTCGCCCTGAACCACGCAGATACATGACAGGAGCGCGCCCCCCTTGCCCAAGGGCGACAAAAAAGCGGCACACAGTAGATATGATTAAAACATGGCGGAACGATGGCACCACCCGCCAGTCGAACAACGCATATACCCGCCTCTCGGCTCTTACTCTCTCGAAGCGAAAAACATGATCAGATTGTTGTCCATTATTGCTGTGCTGGGCCTCACCGGCTGCGCCACCGCCTCTAACACGTATCTTAAGAATGGCAAGCAAGGGCTGAGCATCGACTGCTCTGGCGAAGCCATGTCCTGGGCCAGTTGCTATGAAAAGGCCGACGCCTCGTGCGCTGGCACCGGGTATGAGATTGTCGGTACGGACGGCACACCGCGGCCCGAGGAAAGCGAAAAGACTTTAGGCGTGGACGTGGGCAACTACAAGAGCCGCAGCGTTCTGGTGGTTTGCAAGTAAGTCGCTGATACAGCCCGCTCCGCAATGGAGCGGGCTGACTCATTCAGCCTGAGATGCAGGCTTCGGCAGCGTGTTGAACGTCGCGAAAACGGATGGGCACATTGGCAAGACGCTCGTAGACCTTGATAGAACTGCCCCCCGAACGGTTTTCGACATCGACGATGGCAGTCGGTGACTTGCTCATTTTCTGAGCCACGATCAAGCGCAGTCCGTCATGACGAGGTTCCACGGTCGGCTGCGAGCGACTGCTGCCGATCTTGCCCATGAAACAGTCAGCGTATTCCTGCGGGGTCTTGCCCGATATCATGTTCATGGTCGCGGGCGTGTGCTCGATATCGCTTACCGTCGCACAGCCGGTCATTGCCAATGCCAGGATGACTACTGCTGCCAGTTTCATAGAATCCTCCAAATAAAGGTGGTACGACCAGCACCGGCCCGATTAAATCCCCGGCGAGCGATTATTTGCCTAAAAAGGCGCAATTAACGGCCCGCTGACGTCAATTGGCGTACGCCGCATGCTATCGTTTTGATTTTTCAGAAAAAGCCAATTCTCCGGAGTTTTACATGAAATTCGTACACCAGCGTGAGCACCTGAACGAGGACGACTTGGTCGTCATTCAGTGCTCACAGCTCTGCAACATTCGCCTGATGAACGACGCAAACTTTCGCAGTTTCAAGAACGGCGGCCGCCACACCTACCACGGCGGGGCTTTTGACACCTTCCCGGCCAAGATCGCCGCCCCCAGCACTGGCTTCTGGAATATCACCATCGACACCACTGGGCGCAAACCGGATGCCACGCCAGGGCGCAAGCCGGCCTTCACCCATTCCATCAAGATCGTACGTCGCTCGACCTCAAGCCTGCGCTGATACGCCGATACAAGGAGTCACCATGAACAGTCCTGCTCGTACCACCAAATTCGCCGTCAGCTACAAACTCAACGGCGAACGCCGCTTCGAATTCGCCCAACTGCACTCTGCATCCGTAGAAGAAGCCCGCGCTGCGCTGGAAAAAATGCACGGTCAAAGCGACGAACAGATCAGCGATGTCAAAGTCAGCAAAGCGTTATAAAACACTAGCAGGTGTTGGACTCGATCATGCAAAGCAAGGGCGATACTGGCGCTACCTTCGATCTGTTTGCCGATGACCCGCCTCAGCCCGCGACTCGGCAGCAGATAGGCCCGCAGTCCTGGCTGTTCCGAGGCCTCGCCCTGCCGGTTATCGAGCGATTGCTGCCCGCGCTGCGCGAAACAGTGTCGCAAGCGCCCTTCAGACAGATGGTCACCCCCGGTGGGCACACCATGTCAGCCGCTTTGAGCAGCTGCGGTGAGCTTGGCTGGATCACCGACCCTCATGGTTACCGCTACAGCCATACCGACCCGCAAACCGAAAAACCGTGGCCTCCAATGCCGACTGTCTTTCTGGAACTGGCACAGAACGCTGCACAAATGGCAGGCTTCGACGGATTCATGCCTGACGCCTGCCTGATCAATCGCTATGTTCCGGGCGCCAAAATGACGCTGCATCAGGACAAGGACGAGCAGGACCAACGCTGGCCGGTTGTTTCGGTGTCTCTGGGCATAGCGGCCATTTTCCAGTTCGGCGGCCTGCAACGCAGCGACAAGCCTGAGCGTGTCTCACTGTTTCATGGCGATGTCGTGGTCTGGGGAGGCGAGGACAGACTGCGCTTTCACGGGATCCTGCCCGTGAAGGCGGACCATCATCCTTTGCTCGGCGAACAGCGCATCAATCTGACCTTCAGAAAGGCGGGCTGATACGCTGCGCGGCTTGACCGAGCTCGACAGGATCAGACGCAGCCATCCAGTTCACCTGACATGCGCGCCCTCGCCGGGCACACCGCACGATGAAGATTCAGCGCAGTGTTGATGATCCCTATGTGGCTGAACGCCTGAGGAAAATTGCCCAACATGCGCCCCGCCTGAGGATCGTATTGCTCGGCCAGCAGGCCGACATCGTTGCAGAGATCGCAAAGCCGACCAAACAAGGCAGCCGCCTCGTCTGCGCGCCCCAGCAGTACGTAGGCATCGGCCAGCCAGAACGAACACACCAGGAACGTCCCCTCGGCCCCTGATACACCGTCCACACTGCGCTCGGCGTCGTAACGCAACAACAGACCATCCTTCATCAGCGTGCGCTCGATTTGCGCCACGGTGCCGATCACACGCGGGTCGTCGGCCGGCAGGAAACCGGTCAGGACGATCTGCAGCAGACTGGCATCCAATTCCTTCGCACCATACGTCTGCACGAAGCTGTTGAGTTGCGCATTGAAACCATTGCGACAAACGTCGGCATGAATCTCGTCAGCCACCTGACGATAATGTTTGCTCAACGCGCGGTCTTCGTCGTTTTCAGCCGCTTGGGCGATTTGCGTCGCGTTACGGTCGAACGCCACCCAGGCCATGACCTTGGAATGGGTGAAATGACGAGGCTCGGAACGAATTTCCCAAATACCGGCGTCCGGCAGGTGCCAGACCTTCTCCAGGAAGGGCATGACCACCTTGGAGATGGCGACGCTGCGGGGGTGACGAGGCATGCCGCCCTTGAGCGCCTGAATCATCGCGTCCGCCACTTCGCCATAGACGTCCAGCTGGACTTGCGTGGCCGCGCCATTGCCCACACGCACTGGCTGCGAGCCCTCATAACCGCTCAGCCACGGCAATTCGAACTCTGCCAGCCGACGCTCGCCCCCTACCCCGTACATGATTTGAATCTGCTCAGGATTGCCGGCAACCGAGCGCAGCAACCAGTCGCGCCAGGCGGTCGCTTCTTCGAAATAGCCCAGATTCATGAACGCCAACAGCGTCATCGTGGCATCCCGCAGCCAGCAGTAGCGGTAATCCCAGTTGCGCTCGCCCCCCAACTGCTCAGGCAATGAAGTCGTCACCGCAGCGACGATACCGCCCGTGGAGGCATAGGTCATGGCCTTGAGCGTGATCAGTGAGCGTTTGACTTGTTCCGTCCAGGGACCTACATCAGGACAGCGGTCCGAAAATTCACGCCAGTAGCGTTCGGTGGTTTCAAGCGCCTGCTCGGCATCAATGTCACCCTGCATGGTCGCATAGGAGGCCTGATACGCCAGGGTGAACACCTTGCGATCGCCCTCCCCGACGCTGAAATGGCTGGCCGTATGGTGATCCTCTGGAAGCAGCGGCACCGGGCTGCGCAGCACCAGCATCTCGGGACCGGCTACGGCGGTCAGGGTATGTGGATCTTTCTTCTCGACCCAAGGCACGGTACTGCCGTAGTCAAAACGAATGGCCAAATCCATGTCGAAGGCGACCTCGCCGGACAACCCCACCACCATCCGCACCACATGCCCTGATGTATGCATGGGCATGAACTCGACGAGCATTGCCCGCCCGGTGCGTGTTTCGAACAGCGTCTCAAGAATCAGCGTGCCGGTGCGATAACGCCTTTGCACGGAGACGACCTCGGCGTGCGGGGCAATTCTCCAGCGACCGTGATCACTGTCACCCAATAACGCCGAGAAGCAGGAGGGGGAGTCAAAACGCGGAAAGCAGAGCCAGTCCAGGGAACCGTCGCGCGAAACCAGTGCAGCCGTCTGGCAGTTGCCCAGCAGTGCGTAGTCTTCAATCAATGCGGTCATGGGTAATGCTCTGACTTACGAAGGATTGTCGCCATGAATACCCGCTCTGATGAACCAGACGCAAATGAAACACGTGATTGCGGCCTGCCTGGGCCGCACAGACACTAGCCAGGCAGCATGTAACGCCTGATGGCCGCAGCAACGCCGTCTTCGACATTGCTCCCCGTCACATGGTCCGCCTGGCTCAGCACGCTGGCCTCACCCTGCCCCATCGCAATCGACAGTCCGGCTTTGTGAAACATTGCCACATCGTTACCGCCATCACCGATGGCGGCCGTGTGGGCAAGGTCGACACCCAGATAATCAGCCAATGCGATCAGCGCTGAACCCTTGTTGGCGTCCAGCGCCGTGACGTCGAGGTAGTAGCGTTGCGAGCGCGCAGCCAGCGCCACCCCTTCAATGAGCGGGTTAAGGCGACTTTCCAGCGACTTAAGCAGTTCGAAATCCTGGCTCGCGGCGACGATCTTGTCGACCCGATCCAGATACGGCTCGAAACTGCTCACCTGAACCGGCTCATACCCCAAGGCGTGCCGCTCATGATCGACATAGTCGCCGGCAAGATCGAGCAGCAACCAGTCGTCGTCGGCAAACACCCAGACTGCGACCTTCTGCGTCGCGAACAGCTCCAGGCAGGTGCGTACGGCCTCAGGATCAATGCGATGCGCTACCAGCAGAGAGCCATCGGCATGGGTGATGGTTCCGCCGTTGAACGCCACTGTCGGCAACTCGATGTTCAAGGCCTCAATCACCTGACGCATCGCACGTGGAGGCCGACTGCTGGCCACGGTGAACTGGACGCCAGCCTGTTGCAGGTCATGGATGGCGTCGATATTGGCCTGGCTCAGGCTGTGATCGGGGCGAAGCAGCGTGCCATCGATGTCGGAAAGCAGGAAACGTACGGGCAGTTCAGATACGGGCAGATCCACTTGCTCAGACATTGAGGTCCCGCCATTCACGACCATCGCGGCTCAGCAATTCATCACTGGAAGAAGGGCCATCTTCGCCCGCTTCGTAGGGCGTCACTGCCGGGTTTTTAGCCCAGGCATCGATAAACGGCTGCACGGCGCGCCAGCCGTTTTCGATATTGTCGGCTCGCTGAAACAGCGTTTGATCACCAGTCAGGCAGTCGTAAATCAACGTTTCGTATCCCGTCGATGGCTGCATCTCGAAGAAATCCTTGTAGGCAAAGCCCAGCTCGATGTCTTCCATCTCCAGGGTCGGACCCGGACGTTTAGCGAACAGATCGAACCACATGCCTTCGTTCGGCTGAATCTGTATTCTCAGGTAATTGGGCTTGAGGCGGTCTACCTCTGTGTCGCGAAACTGTGCGTAAGGCGCAGGCTTGAAACAGATCGCGATCTCGGTACTGCGAGCACTCATGCGCTTGCCGGTGCGCAGGTAGAACGGCACACCCACCCAACGCCAGTTGTCCACCATGACCTTAAGCGCCACGTAGGTTTCCGTGGTGCTGTCCGGCGCGACACGATCCTCCTGGCGATAACCGGCTACCTTGCGCCCAACCATTTCGCCTTGTGCATACTGACCACGGACCGAGTTTGCCAGCGCCTCTTCTTCACTCCAGGGCCTGATCGCTCCGACTACCTTGGCTTTTTCGCCGCGCACCGCATCCGCACCAAAGGCGGCTGGCGGCTCCATCGCGACCATTGCCAGCAATTGGAAAAGGTGATTGGGCACCATGTCGCGCAATGCGCCGGTGTTCTCGTAGAAGCTGCCCCGGGTTTCAACACCAACCGTTTCTGCAGCGGTGATCTGCACGTGGTCAATGTAGTGGTTGTTCCAGAACGATTCGAACAGGCCATTCGAAAAACGGCTGACAAGAATATTCTGGACCGTTTCCTTGCCCAGATAATGATCGATGCGGTAGATCTGCCTTTCGCTCATCACCTTGAGCAGGCAGCCGTTCAACTCGACCGCGCTGGCCAAATCGGAACCGAACGGCTTTTCGATGACCACGCGGCGAAATCCGTCATCGGCTTCGTTCAACAAACCCGAGGACCCCAAGCGTTTCGCCACTTCACTGAAGAACCGAGGTGCCGTGGCAAGGTAGAACACTGCGTTGGCAGAGCCAGTGCTCTTGATCTTGCTTTCGATGTCCTGGTAGGTCGAGTCGTCGAGAAAGTCGCCTTGAACATAGCTGATTCGCTCAGCCAGTTTGCCCCAGAGCTCGGGATCCAGCGGATCCTTGCCCGACTCGGCGACTTTCGCGGCCGACTCTTCACGAATGAAGTTTTCAAGCTTCTTTGCGAAGTCGGCGTCGCTGATCGCATTGTGATCGACGCCAACGATGTGCAGCCCTTCATCCACCAGACCGTCACGCGCCAGATTATAGAGCGCCGGCATCAGCAGGCGTTTGACAAGATCCCCGTGTGCACCAAACAGAAACAGCGTAGTCGGTGGTGCAACGTCGGCTTTTTGCTCGGATGTGCCGCGTGACAGGCCCATTACTTGGGTTCCTTGTGACCACCGAAACCAAAGCGCATCGCGGACAGCATCTTGTCTGCGTAAGAGCTCGTCTGACGTGAGCGAAAGCGCGCAAACAGTGCGCTGGACAATACCGGAACCGGGACGGCCTGCTCGATGGCGGCCTCAATGGTCCAGCGCCCCTCGCCGCTGTCGGCAACGGAGCCCGAGAACGCATCCAGGTGCGGGTCCGTGGCCAGCGCATCGGCTGTCAGGTCCAGCAACCAGGAAGAGACGACGCTGCCACGGCGCCATACTTCCGCAATGTCGGCGGTGTTCAGGTCAAAGCGCTGTTCGGCTGGCAGGTGTTCGGAGTTTTTCTGTTTGAGCAGATCAAAGCCCTCTGCAAACGCCTGCATCATGCCGTACTCGATGCCGTTGTGGATCATCTTCACGAAGTGACCCGAACCTGCAGGGCCGGCATGGATGTAGCCATGTTCCGCGCGATCGTCGGTGGCATTGCGGTCCTTGGTACGCGGAATGTCTCCGATTCCCGGTGCCAGGGTGGCAAACAATGGATCAAGACGGTCCACAGTGGCCTTCTCGCCACCGATCATCATGCAGTAGCCACGCTCAAGGCCCCACACGCCGCCGGACGTACCGACATCTACGTAATGCAGCTGTTTTGCAGTGAGCTCTTGCGCACGACGAATGTCGTCCTTGTAGAAGGTGTTCCCGCCGTCGATGATCACATCATCGGGCTCAAGCAACTGGCTCAGGATCTGAATGGTGTCTTCGGTCGGCGCGCCAGCCGGCAGCATGACCCACACGGCTCGCGGGGCGTCCAGGGACTTGACCAGCTCCGCCAGATCCTGCACCGCAGTGGCGCCGTCATTGGCCAGGGCGCTGCGTGATGCCTCGTCACGGTCATACACAACGGTGGTATGACCATCGAGCATCAAACGCCGTGCGATATTGCCGCCCATGCGGCCCAGTCCAATAATCCCAAGTTGCATGAAGTTGCTCCTAAACTCGTAAAAAAGGGCCTCACCCGTCGTACAGCGCTTCAACTGTGAGTGAGCATGCTGGTTAGTCAAGCGAGGCAGAACGTCGGTTCCCCTGAGGGAGCATGACGATCGTTATGCCGTCCGGTGATGCACATTGTCGCGACCAAGAAACGTTCGCGACAACTAAAAATAAAAAAGTTTCAATTTAACTCAAAAGAAATCACAATCAGAGCCGATAGAGAGGTTAGCAGCGGCCACTCAGGGATTGATAGTCATTGCCACGGACCTGTCTAAGGTTGAATCCACCATTTGCGAGGTGAGCAATGGGCACTGTACTACCAGCACTGGCACCACAAACCCTGTACGTCACAATCCGTCGCGACGAATTGCGCGCTTTGAAAGAAGAACGCGAGCAGTTGCAGAAGAAAGTCGCTCATTTGAGCCTGATGCTTCAGCAAACCCAGCTGATCTCCTCCGGCTCTGCCTTACAGCTCTGACTTCCTATACCCGCTATGTATTGACCGCTCCGTGGCAAGCCTGACCTGCTGGCTTGCCCATCTGACGTTTCTGCCTCAAGTCCCGCATCATTATCTCAATGCGACCCGCTCCCTTCCAGCCAGCCCCCCAAAAAAGCGACATGCGCAGTTTGCGCCCGATACGCGCTATGGGCCAGACACCCTTCGCCACGCCTGATGCATCACGCCTGCCCTGCAACCGAATAATTCATCACTGCCGCGGGTAAATTCTACCAACGCATGACCAGACCCTTGCGTTTAAAGCGTCTTCTGCCAGAACATCGCACGGCCCATTTTAGGGTCCAGCTGGTAATTGTCGAAACCAATCTTGCGGTAGGCCCTCTGCGCCACGTCATTGCCTTCCAGCACTTCAAGGGTCAGTTTGCAGCAGCCCCGTTGGCGCGCAATTTCTTCAACCTTGGCGAGCATCTTCTGACTGATACCTTTGCCCCGATGCGGTGCGATAACCGCAACATCATGGATATTGACCAGTGGGCGGCAGGCGAACGTGGAAAAACCTTCGAAACAGTTGACCAGCCCAACCGGCTCTCCTGCAATGAATGCCAGCACGCTGAAGGCATGCGGTCGCTTGGCCAGCTCGATCGCCAGCTGCTGGCGTGTGTCACTGGACAGAGGCTGGCCCGTGCCCATTGCATCCAGAGCATATTCGTTCAAGACGAAACCAATCGCGTCTGCATGGACTGGATTGGTGTAACTCGCTTGCAGTACCAACACCTCTGGGCCTTCCATTTCCATCCTCGTTAACCAATAAATCGTCTTAGCGCACTTTGCGATAGGGGCTGCCTGGAGAACGGCAGACCAAAGGACCGCGATTCTATCGCGCCACGCGCCAAAATGTTTCAGTGCTGACGTAGGAAATTTCGGCTCATGCTCGCGAATAGACCGTCGCACGCACCCAGAAAAGGCAGAATGCTTCACGTTGCTCATAAAAATGCAGGATTAAGGTGTTATTCATGGCTGGCCATAGCACTCGCCTGGCTATTGTCCAACAATCCGACGGCCGGTAAGACGCTATAAAATTGTCCTCACGCTGCCCCGTAAAAGCGCACGTGCGAAATCGAGGAGCGCCTGTAAACACGCTGCCTGGCCGGTTAGCAGGCGACCGCCGGTAAAAAACTCGAAACTTCTACATAACCCCCGGGTCAGGTGAATAGAGCGCCTATGCTGTTGGCTGACTGCAGACAATGGCTACATCACACCGCATCGCCGCTATGTATAGTTGAAATAGGTACTGTTCTTGCGTAGCGCATGTACAGCTACCCGGCCATAGGAAATGGCCAATAAAAATCAAGTGATGCACCAACACTGTTTGAACGGGAGAAAACGATGATTAGCGCCGCTGTCAAAACCCAGAAGGGAGAGAGTTTTAACCAGCCGGCCAGCGAGCTGACTCATCTGCCGGTTTTCGCTACGACGAGCGTTCCACTGCTGCAACTGCCGACTTCGACTTCACAGCCCACACTTTCCCAGGTCAACAGACGCAAAGTACTGTTCGTGACCTCTGAATTGGCTGACCTGGTGAAAACCGGGGGTTTGGGCGATGTGTCTGCTGCCTTGCCGCGCGCCATGCGCCACCTGCACGATGTCCGTGTGCTGATGCCCGGCTACCCACAAGTAATCAATAGCGGCAACCCTATTCATATCATCAGTCAACTGGATGGTTATGCCGGACTGCCAGCGTGCAAAGTCGGCCGTATGGACATGAAAGACGGTCTGGTGATTTACGTGCTGATTTGCCCTGAGCTGTATGAACGCGAAGGAACACCGTACGCTGACCGCCACGGCCGCGACTGGTCCGACAACCACATTCGCTTCGCGCGCCTGGGCCTTGCCGCTGCAGAGTTCGCAGCGGGCGCGGTGAAAACCCAGTGGAGCCCTGAGCTGGTCCATGCCCACGACTGGCCGGCAGGCTTGGCACCGGCCTACATGAAGTGGCGCGGTCAGACGACACCCAGCATTTTTACTATCCACAACCTCGCGTATCAGGGCACCGTGAGCACCGGCTCCAGTCGCGAACTAGGCATCCCGGATGAGGCGCTGCGACCGGATGGCATGGAGTTCTACGGCAAGCTCTCGTTCATCAAGGCCGGCATGGCGTACGCCAACCACATCACGACCGTCAGCGCGACTTACGCGAAAGAAATCACCACGCCCGAATTCGGCTGCGGTCTTGAAGGCTTCTTGCAAAGCAAAGCCGACAAAGGTCAGTTGAGCGGAATCCCCAACGGCATCGATGCCAGCTGGGACGCTTCCACCGACGAGCACCTGATTTGCCACTTCGCGCCCAACGAGTGGCTGCGCAAGGAAATCAATGCTGACTACGTCCGTGAACTGTTCAATCTCGATCCGTCCAAAGGCCCGCTGTTTGCGGTCGTTTCGCGCCTGGTTTATCAAAAAGGTCTGGACCTGACCATCGGCGTGGCTGAACACATCGTCAACAACGGAGGCCAGATCGCGATCATTGGTCGTGGCGAACCTGAAGAAGAAGACGCAATGCGCGCACTCGCGACCCGTTTTCCAGGTCGTATCGGCGTGCGCATCGGCTTCAACGAAACCGATGCACGACGCATGTTCGCCGGTAGTGATTTCCTGCTGATGCCATCGCGTTATGAGCCATGCGGCTTGAGCCAGATGTACGCCCAGCGCTTCGGTTCGCTGCCTGTCGCCCGTAACACGGGCGGTCTGGCTGACACCATCGAAGACGGCGTGACCGGCTTTCTGTTCGACGAGTCGACGGTTGAAAGCTACACAGACGCGCTGAACCGCGCCTTCAAGGTGTTCGCCCACCCGGAATTACTCAATGCCATGCGCTGCCGCGCAATGGCCGCCCCTTTCAACTGGCATCAGGCGGTAGAGCCCTACGCAGAACTGTACCGTGACCTGTTGAAGAAAAACGCGGGCGTTTCAATTCACTATTAAGGAAAAAGGGGTCAATGGATGCCTCTGCGCACAGAAGATAGCTGGCGCCACGGCGCCGTTTTGGTAGATCCAGAGCACACCCGGTTCACCCTATGGGCACCGGATGCGCAACAGGTAAATGTCGAACTGGAGGATGGTCAATCACTGGCCATGCTCCCGCAGAACGAAGGCTGGTTTGTATTGGAGGCCCGCTGCAAAGCGGGTACTCGGTATCAGTTCAGGATCAATGGGGATCTGAAGGTTCCCGATCCGGCGTCCCGTGCTCAGTCGGGGGATGTTCACTCGCACAGCCTTGTGGTCGACCCCCTCTCGTATCAATGGCAAAACACTCAGTGGAAAGGTCGCCCCTGGCACGAAGCGGTCCTTTACGAGCTGCACGTGGGCGCGCTGGGCGGATACGCAGGTGTCGAGAAGCACCTGCAACATCTGGCCGACCTGGGCGTCACCGCCATCGAACTCATGCCACTTGCACAATTTCCAGGCGACCGCAATTGGGGCTATGACGGCGTATTGCCGTATGCGCCTCAATCGTCCTACGGTACGCCCGACGAACTGAAGCACCTCATCGATACGGCGCACGGACACGGTCTCGCAGTCATCATTGACGTGGTTTACAACCACTTCGGTCCGGACGGTAATTATTTGGGCAGCTATGCCAAGGAATTCTTCCGCAGCGACCTGCATACGCCGTGGGGCGACGCCATTGACTTCCGTCGTCCCCAGGTACGCGACTATTTCGTAGACAACGCTCTGATGTGGCTGCTTGAGTACCGTTTCGACGGCCTACGCATGGACGCGGTGCACGCGATTCGTGACGAGACTTTCCTCCCGGAATTCTCCAAACGTGTGCGCGAACGCATCGAACCCGGGCGACATGTCTGGCTGAACCTTGAGAACGAATTCAATCAGGCCAGCCTGCTTGAAAAAGGCTTCGACGCGCAGTGGGACGACGACGGGCACAACACGCTGCACGTGCTGCTGACCGGAGAAACTGATGCGTATTACTCGGACTTCGCTCAAGAGCCCACGCACAAGTTGGCTCGTCTGCTGAGCGAAGGCTTTGTCTATCAGGGTGAACAGACCCGCCACGGTCACACCCGCGGCGAACCCAGCGGGCATCTGCCGCCCAGCGCTTTTGTGTTGTTTTTGCAGAACCACGACCAGATCGGCAACCGTGCGCTGGGCGAACGACTGCCACAGCTGTGCCCTGCCCCGGCCCTGAAAGCGGCCACTGCCCTGCTGCTGCTCTCGCCCATGATTCCGTTGATGTTTATGGGCGACGAATGGGCCGCGAGCGAGCCTTTCCTGTTTTTCACCAGTCATCATGGGGAATTGGCGGATCTGGTTCGCGAAGGCCGACGCAACGAGTTTGCCGATTTTGCCGCGTTCGCCGACCCGGAGCGTCGCGAGCACATACCCGACCCCAACGATCCGAAAACCTTCGAGGCTTCACGCCCGGCATTCGCGGCCATCGACCTGGACACCGACAAGGGGCTTGATCACCGCAGCTGGCTTGCGTTTTACAAACAGCTACTGGCCTTGCGCAAACAGGCAATCGTTCCTCGCTTGCAGGGTGCGCGCGCCTTGGGTGCCGAGGTGCTTGCCGATCACGCGGTGAGCGCGAGATGGCGCATGGGCGATGGCAGCGTCTTGCGCATCGACCTCAACCTCGCCAGTGATCCTGTCAAAGCAAAACCCTTGCACGATGCGGAACCGATCTTCTCCAGCGAGCCAAAATCGGCCGAACTTTTACACCGGGGCATCCTCAATCCATACACGGCCATTGTCAGCCTGACGGCAAGTGATGTTATGGAGAAGCAGGATGAATAATGAGCATTTGGAGCGGCTTGCGACTGAGGCGGGATTATCGGTGCACTGGGTGGACGCCAACGCGCGCCCACAGACCGTAAGCCCTGATGTGCTGCGCAAGGTGCTGGAGGCGCTGGGCTATCCGGCAGATGGCAGCGAAGCGATAGACGCCAGCCTGCAACGTCTACAAGCCGAGCGCGAAGGCGCTGGTGCCCCCCCGCTATTGACGGTCGATCAGGGCAGCAATCTGGACCTGTCCAAGTGGTTTGAGCCGCACACGCCGTTTACCCTTCATCTGGAAGACGGCTCCTCGCTGGATGCGAACCTGACGGCGAACGCCCAGCTTCCCGCTCTGGCTCCTCCTGGCTATCAACAGCTGGATATTGCCGGTCAGCACCTGACCGTCGCTGTGGCGCCCAAAACCTGCTACAGCATGGCGATGGCCACCGGGGCGGATAAGCCTCGTGCCTGGGGCCTGACCGTTCAACTGTACGGACTGCGACGCGAAGGCGACGGCGGCTTCGGCGATACCCAGGCACTCGAAAACCTTGTCCGCGCTGCGGGTGAACGGGGCTCGGATGCCCTGGCGATCAGCCCGATCCATGCGATGTTTGCAAGCGATCCGCACCGCTACAGCCCCTACTCTCCCTCCAGCCGGCTGTTCCTCAACAGCCTTTACGCCTCGCCGGGCGCCATTGTGGGCGAACGCGCGTGGCGACAAGCGATTGAGGACGCAGGCGTAGCGGACGAGCTGAAACGCCTCGAAGCGCTATCCCTGATCGACTGGCCCGCAGCAGCCAAGGCCAAATGGAAAGCATTACATGCGCTGTACGAGTCATTCAGCGTGGGCGCTCACCCACTGCACGAAGACTTCAGCAGTTTCCGTGACAGCGGTGGCGAAGCGCTCGAGAACCATTGCCGATTCGAAGCACTGCGCGCCGAGTGCCCGGCGATGGGTATCAGCGATAACTGGCATGAATGGCCGGACGAGCTGAAGGACCCGCGCAGCGAAGGCATCGCGAAGTTCGCTGAAGCGCATGATCCGCAAATCAGTTTTCACGCGTTCACCCAGTGGTTGATTGCACGCGGGCTTGAACGGGCGCAGGTAGCCGCGCGCAGCAGTGGCATGCGCGTTGGGTTGATTGCCGACCTGGCGGTAGGTGCCGATGGCGGCGGCAGTCAGGCCTGGAGCCGTCAGGACGAGCTACTGTCGGCCCTGACCGTGGGCGCACCGCCGGACATTCTCAATCGAGCCGGTCAGAGCTGGGGCATTTCTGCGTTTTCGCCCGAAGGTCTCAAGCGCAAAGGCTTCAGAGCGTTCATCGAAATGCTGCGGGCCAATTTCGCCCACGCCGGTGGCCTACGCATCGACCACGTCATGGGGCTGCAACGCCTTTGGGTCATTCCACTGGGCTCACCGCCCAGTGAAGGCGCTTATTTGAATTTCCCGCTCGATGACATGCTGCGACTGTTGAGCCTTGAGTCCATGCGCCATAAGGCCATTGTGCTGGGCGAAGACTTGGGCACCGTGCCTGAAGGCCTTAGTGAGAAGCTTAGCGCCCGCGCGATGCTCGGCATGCGCGTGTTGCTGTTCGAACAGAACAATGGCTCGTTCAAACCGATTCTGGACTGGTCCGACGAGGCGCTGGCCACGACCAGCACCCATGACCTGCCGACCCTCGCCGGCTGGCTGAGCGAGCTGGATATCGAATGGAATGCTCGCCTCGGGCATGTGGATGCAGACGCTGAACAGCAGTGGCGCAAAGACCGCGCCGATGAGTACGACGCCCTGCGCCGCGCCCTGAGCCAGAGCAATGAGGGGTTCGATGAGCGCTCTGAAGATCCGGTGCAGATCATCGACGCCAGCATCCGCTATCTGGGCCATACCCGAGCCCCACTGGTGCTTCTGCCGGTTGAGGATGCACTGGGTGTTCTGGAGCAGGCGAACCTGCCCGGTACGATAGACAGCCACCCTAACTGGTGCAGACGCCTGCCTGGCGATGCAGCCTCACTCCTTGATAACGAAGATGCTGCTCGACGACTGGAATTGCTGTCCCAATCCCGGCTGCAAGCTGCGGAGCGTGACCGATGAATCTGCCTTTACAACCGTTGCGAGCGACGCAACGCCTGCAATTTCACAAAGACTTTACCCTTGATGATGCGGTTCCACTGGTGCCGTACTTTGCCAGCCTGGGCATCAGCCATCTTTATGCATCGCCGATCCTGAAGGCTCGTGCCGGCTCCATGCATGGCTACGACGTCGTGGACCCGACGATCATCAACCCGGAACTGGGTGGTGAACCTGCCCTGCTCCGCCTGGTGGCAGCGCTGCGTGAACACGGCATGGGCATGATCCTCGACATCGTGTCCAACCACATGGCAGTCGGTGGCGCGGACAACCCGTGGTGGCTTGACCTGCTCGAATGGGGCCGTCGCAGCCCCTATGCCGATTTCTTCGACATCCAGTGGAATTCGCCAGACCCCCTGCTGGCCGGTCAACTCTTACTGCCCTTCTTGAGCAGCGATTACGGCACAGTATTGCAGGCAGGCGAAATCCCGCTGCGCTTCGACGCCCAACGCGGAGCGTTCCACATCGAGCATTATCAACACCATTTCCCGATCTGCCCGACGACCTACGATGCCTTGTTGCGTGACGTTGACCATACTCTGTTGAACGAACTCGGCGAGCGTTTTTCAGCCCTCAACCAGTATCCGCAAGCCTATGAGCGTGCCCATCAGGCCAAGGCTGAACTGGCAGAGCTGGCAAACGATCCGCAGGTGCTCAAAGCCATCGAGCAGGTCATCGCCCGCTTCGACTCCAGCACGCCTGACGGTTTCGATCGGCTTCACCACTTGCTCGAGCGTCAGTACTACCGTCTGGCAAGCTGGCGCACCGCCGGTGACGACATCAACTGGCGGCGGTTCTTCGACATCAACGAGCTGGGCGGGCTGCGCGTCGAGCGTCCGAACGTGTTCGAGGCCACCCACGGCAAGATTTTCCAGTTGATCGCCGATGGCCTGATCGACGGGTTGCGGATCGACCATATCGATGGCCTGGCCAACCCACGAGGCTACGGCCGTAAATTGCACCGTCGTGTGCAAGGTCTTCTCAGTCAGCGTCCGGCTGACGCACAACTGACGCACTTGCCGATTTTCGTCGAGAAAATTCTCGGTCCCGACGAGCCTCTGCGCCAGGACTGGAGCGTGGATGGCACCACCGGTTATGAATTCATGAACCAAGTGTCGTTGCTGCAACACGACCCTAAGGGTGAAGCCCCACTGGGGGCGCTGTGGAGCCGCCTGAGTGAACGAACGGCCGACTTCGATGAAGAGGTGCTGGTGGCGAGAGATCTGGTCCTGCACGGGACGCTGGCGGGCGATTTCGAAAACGTTGCGCAGTCATTGCTGCAGGTTGCCCGCAGCGACCTGATGAGCCGCGACCTGACACTGGGAGCAATTCGCCGTGCCTTGCTGGCCCTGATCGTGAACTTCCCGGTGTACCGCACCTACATTACGGTCTGCGGTCGGTCGGCCGAAGACGAGCGATTCTTCCAACAGGCGATGGACGGGGCGCGCTCGACTCTGAACGAGGGCGACTGGCCGGTGCTGGATTATCTGGCCCGCTGGCTGGGGGGCGAACCGTGGCGAAAACTGCCACGCGGTCACTTGCGCAAGCTGTACAAGAACGCGTGCGTGCGCTTCCAGCAACTGACCTCTCCCGTTGCCGCCAAATCGGTTGAGGACACTTCGTTCTACCGTTCTGCGGTACTGCTGTCACGCAACGATGTCGGGTTTCATCCGCAACATTTCAGCGCGCCGGTCGAGGAGTTCCACAAGGCCTGCCTGCAACGCCTGCAAGCCTTCCCGGACAACCTGCTGGCCACCGCGACCCACGATCACAAGCGCGGCGAAGACACCCGCACACGTCTGGCGGTACTCAGCGAATGCGCAGACTGGTACGCCGAACAGGTGGAACGCTGGCGTCAGCTGGCGTTGCCGCTTAAAGGTGAAGAGCCGGTCATCAGCGCGGGCGATGAACTGATGATGTATCAGGCATTGCTGGGCAGCTGGCCGCTCGACCTGGAGGGCGATCAGGCCCATGAAGACTACGCCAAACGCATGGTGCAGTGGCAGGAGAAGGCGTTGCGTGAAGCCAAGCTGCAGAGCAGCTGGAGCGCCCCGAACCAGCCTTACGAAACCGCATGCAGGGAATTTCTGCAGCGTGTGTTGCTGGCACCCGAAGCGCTTTCGCTTCGCCAGTCACTGAGCGCGACCGCCAACCGTATCGCTACAGCAGGTGCGCTCAATAGTCTGGCGCAAACCTTGCTACGCTTGACGGTGCCCGGCGTGCCCGATCTGTATCAAGGCACGGAATTCTGGGATTTCAGTCTGGTTGACCCGGATAACCGTCGCCCTGTGGACTACGCTGCTCGGCAACAGGCACTGGCTAAGAATGTCAGCGCGCCACAGCTCTTGGCTCACTGGCACGATGGTCGGGTCAAACAGGCACTGATTGCAGCAGCCTTGAATGTGCGGGCCGGGCATCCGGCGCTGTTCAGTGAGGGGGAATATCACCCGCTGGAAGTCAAGGGCAGTCATGCGGACAAGGTGCTGGCGTTCGCGCGAGTTACGGCGAACGAGCGAGCAATCGTGGTGGTGCCACGCATATGCAGTGAACTATTGGGCACTGCACAGGCTCCATTCATTAATGCTGCTCATTGGGGCGACACACGCATTTGCGTGCCGTTTGCCGATTCAGATTCAACGTGGAAAGGCCTCTTTTCTGACGTCGTCGTGATGAGCAATGGGGAAATACCGCTCAGCGCAGCGCTTGAAGAATTTTCCGTCAATTTGCTTATTCAAACTATGTAATACCTGGGAGTGTCGAGATGAGTGCCGACGAAAAAAGAATCCGTGAATTCGCTTATCAGATCTGGGAGTCCGAGGGTAAACCTTCCGGTCACGATGCCCGCCACTGGGAGATGGCGCGCAAGCTTGCCGAAGCCGAAGCGCTCGCGCCGGATAAAAGCACTGCACGAAAGGCCAACAAGCCCAAGCTGCCTGAAGTGGACAGCGCCAAAGCTCCAGCCAAAGGCCCGGCAAAGCCGGTAGCCAAGGCTGCACCTGATGCCAAGCCTGCGAAACCGGCAGCGTCCAAGCCTGCAGCAGCGCCCAAGCCCAAGGCTCCAGCCAAGCCCAAGCCTGCACCTGCGGCCGCCCAGACCGACACCGCTCCAAAGCCTGCGCCCAAGAAACCACGCAAGCCCGCGAATACTTGAAACTCTTCTGTCCTCACGCAAGTCCATTGCTGCAGGTCTCATTACGTTCTTATTGAGACCTGCGGTGACCCCTAACTTTAACTTCAGTGTTGAAGCCCGCTCGGCTTCGATAACGGTTTCGGCCGCTTAGAAAATCAATCGACGTCAGGAAGGCCCCATGAATACGAAGTCCACACCCGCGGCAGATGAAAGTTCGGCCACACCAGAAAACCCTGCCAGTACCCCGTCACGCATTCGTGAAGGACTTCCCTTCCCACTCGGTGCCAGCTGGGATGGCCTGGGCGTCAACTTTGCGATCTTCTCGGCAAACGCCACCAAGGTTGAACTGTGCCTCTTTGACTCGACAGGAGAAGTGGAGCTTGAGCGGATCGAACTGCCGGAATACACCGACGAGATCTACCACGGCTACCTGCCGGACGCGCATCCCGGCCTGATCTACGGCTACCGCGTGTACGGCCCGTACGACCCGCAGAACGGCCACCGCTTCAACCACAACAAACTGTTGATCGACCCGTACGCCAAGCAGTTGGTGGGTGAGCTGAAATGGTCCGAAGCGCTGTTTGGCTACACCATCGGCCATCCCGACGGCGACCTGAGTTTCGACGAACGTGACAGTGCGCCATTCGTTCCCAAGAGCAAGGTGATCGACCCTGCCTACACATGGGGCCGCGACCAGCGCGTCGGCATCCCGTGGGACAAGACCATTGTCTACGAAACCCACGTACGCGGTTTCACCATGCGTCATCCTTCGGTGCCGGAAGAGCTGCGTGGAACGTTTGCGGGCCTGGGGTCATCCGAAGTTGTCGATCACATTCGCAAGCTGGGCGTGACCTCGGTCGAACTGCTGCCGATCCATGCGTTCGTCAATGACCAGCACTTGCTGCAAAAAGGCATGACCAACTATTGGGGCTACAACAGCATCGCGTTTTTCGCCCCGGACCCACGCTACCTTGCACACGGCAAGATCGCCGAATTCAAGGAGATGGTCGCGCACATGCACCATGCCGGTCTGGAAGTGATTCTGGACGTGGTCTACAACCACACCGCCGAAGGCAACGAGCTGGGCCCTACCCTGTCCATGCGCGGCATCGATAACGCCTCGTACTACCGCCTGATGCCGGACGACAAGCGTTATTACATCAACGATTCGGGCACCGGCAACACGCTGGACCTGAGCCACCCGTGCGTCTTGCAGATGGTCACCGACTCCCTGCGCTACTGGGCGTCGGAAATGCACGTCGACGGTTTCCGCTTCGACCTGGCCACCATTCTGGGTCGCTACCACGATGGCTTCGACGAGCGTCACAGCTTCCTGGTCGCCTGCCGCCAGGACCCGGTCCTGCGTCAGGTCAAGCTCATTGCCGAGCCGTGGGACTGCGGCCCGGGCGGTTATCAGGTGGGCGGCTTCCCGCCGGGCTGGATGGAATGGAACGACAAGTTCCGCGACACCGTACGGGCCTTCTGGAAAGGCGACGAAGGCCAACTGGCCGACTTCGCAGCGCGCATGACGGCGTCTGGAAACATGTTCAACCAGCGCGGTCGTCGCCCTCAGGCGTCGGTGAACTTCATCACTGCGCACGACGGTTTCACCCTGCACGATCTTGTGTCGTACAACGACAAGCACAACGAAGCCAACGACGAAAACAACCAGGACGGCAGCAATAACAACCTGTCCTGGAACCACGGGGTTGAAGGGCCGACGGAAGATCCGGAAATCAACGCGCTGCGCTTGCGTCAGATGCGTAACTTCTTCGCCACCCTGTTGCTCGCTCAAGGCACGCCGATGATCGTTGCCGGTGACGAGTTCGCCCGTACCCAGCACGGCAACAACAACGCCTACTGCCAGGACAGCGAAATTGGCTGGGTGAACTGGGATCTTGATGGTGACGGCGAAGCCCTGCTGAAGTTTGTCACCCGTGTGATCAAGCTGCGTCAGAGCTACCCGATTCTGCGTCGTAGCCGCTTCCTGGTGGGCGATTACAACGAAGAAATCGGCGTCAAAGACGTGACCTGGCTCTCGCCGGACGGCAACGAAATGACCGTTGATCAATGGCACGACAGCAATGGCCGTTGCCTGGGCATGCTGATGGATGGCCGCGCACAGGAAACCGGTATTCGTCGTCCGGGTGCCGATGCCACGCTGTTGCTGGTGGTCAATGCGCATCATGACGGCGTCAACTTCACCCTGCCGGAAGTACCGGAAGGCACGCACTACACGTGCCTGATCGACACCAATCAGGACGACGCCCGCAGCAAGGAGCAATTCAGTTTCGGTACTGAATACACCGTTACGCCTCGCTCGCTGCTGCTGTTCGAACTGAAGCGTGAAGACCAGCAATGATTGATGCCTTGAGTGAGTTTCTCGGCTGGCGCAGGCACGGCTATGCCGATACGCGTGCGCTGGGTGAGTGCTTACAGGCAATCGTCAGCGAAGGGTTTGACCAGATCCCCCTGCCTGCCAGCGGCCAGACGCTTGAGCGCTGGCAGGCACTGGCCTGCGTTGCAGGCCACGATCTGGGGTTGTGCAAGTTGTACGAGGGGCACACAGACGCCTTGGCGATCATGGCTGAGCTGGGTGCCCCGCCCCCCGAACAATTCAGTACCTGGGGAATGTGGGCGGCCGAGCCACCGCAAGCCCGGGTATTTGTAAGCGGCGAAGGCGACTCGCTGAGGCTCACAGGCCGCAAGGCCTGGTGCTCCGGCGCGGTTGCGCTGAGCCATGCGCTCATCACGGTATGGGATGAAGCGCAGCGTCAGCAATTGGTGGCCGTGCCGCTGGACCAGCCAGGCGTGCAGATCGGTACTGAGGGATGGTGTGCCGTGGGCATGGGCGCCACCGGCAGTGTTGACGTGCTATTCGACAACGCCACAGGGCAGAAAATAGGCGCTCCCGGTGCCTATCTCGACAGGCCGGGCTTTTGGCAGGGCGGCATCGGCATCGCCGCCTGCTGGTACGGGGCCACCCGATCCATCGCCCAACGATTGCTGAACCAGTGCGGCAAGCGGGACGAGCCCCACGCGCTTGCGCATTTGGGTGCCGCGGACACTGCACTTTATGGTGCTTCTCGCGTTTTACAGGATGCTGCCCTGCACATCGACAGCGCCCCACGAGCCAACACAGAACTGCTGGCCAGACGCTGCCGTGCGGTCGTTGAACACTGCGCCGAGCAGGTCATTCAGCATGTAGGTCGTGCGTTGGGCGCGGGGCCTTATTGCAAGGACGCGCACTTCGCGCGCCTGATCGCCGACTTGCCGGTGTTCCTGCGCCAGAGCCATGCCGAACAGGATCTGGCAGCGCTGGGCGCGCAGTTGCGCGATCACGCTCCGGCCCCCTCTATCTGGTCGCTGCACACCGAGGTCCGCCCATCATGAGCGAAGGATTTGCAGTCAGTGACGACGAGTCGGGGCGCGGTACGCCGCTGGCGGCCTGGAACGCATCGACAAAGCTTGCCGGGCTTGCCGCGATCACGCCGGACCTTCTGGTCCCGCCAAACTGCCGCGCCGTCATCATTGCACCTCACCCTGATGACGAGGTGCTGGGCTGCGGTGGTCTGATGCGTCAATTGGCGCAACTGGAGCGCTCCCTTGTTCTGGTGTCGGTCACTGACGGCACCGCCAGCCACCCTGGCTCTGCGCTATGGCCTGTGCAACGACTCAGCGCCATCCGCCCTCAGGAAAGCGCCGAAGCCCTCGAGCGACTGGAGATCCCCCCGGACAAGCTGGAGTGGATTCGCGCCGGCTTTCAGGATGGAGATGTCGCTGCCGACGAGGATAGATTGGTCGCGCTACTGGAGCAGCATCTGCGCCCCACCGACGTGGTGTTCGCCACGTGGTCAGCCGATGGACACGGCGATCATGAAGCGGTGGGCCGAGCGAGCGCCCGTGCCTGCCTCACCACAGGCGCGCAACTGCACCAGGTGCCCATATGGGCCTGGCACTGGGCCGACCCCGAGGATGAGCGTCTGCCCTGGGATCGCGCACGCAAAGTGCTGCTGGACCCTGAAACCGTTTCCCGCAAACGCCACGCAGCACACGCGTTTGCCAGCCAGTTGCAAGGTGATCCCGGTATCGGCCTTTCACCCGTACTGCCTGCCGGTGTGCTGGAGCGTCTGCTGCAGCCATTCGAAGTGGTGTTTACATGAGCGTGGCCGACCACTATTTCGACGAGCTGTTCCGCAACGACAGCGACCCTTGGGCATTCAAGCAGCGCTGGTACGAACGCCGCAAACGTGCGTTGTGCCTGGCGGTACTGCCGTGCGAGCGCTACTCGGCGGTCTTCGAACCCGGCTGCGCCAATGGCGAGCTGAGCGCTGAACTGGCCACCCGTTGCGACAGCCTTGTGTGCTGTGACACCTCCTGGCGCGCAGTGGAGCTGGCCCAACAACGACTGACGGATTTCGACCATGCTCGCGTGATTCAGGCGCGGCTGCCACAACAGTGGCCCGAAGGCCGGTTCGATCTGATTGTGTTCAGCGAACTGGGCTATTACCTGGATCTGGATGATCTGCACCGCTGGATCGACTGTGCCCTGGAAGCACTGACGCCAGACGGCCAGCTGCTCGCCTGCCACTGGCGGCCCGATATTGCCGATTGCCCGTTGGACGCACAACGCGTCCATGACGTACTGGCCGAGCGGCTTTCCATGCACCGGCTTATCAGCCATCACGAACAGGACTTTCTGCTGGACCTGTGGAGTCGTGATGAAACATCTGTAGCAGTAAAGGAATTTGCGGATGATCGGCGTTCTGATACCGGTTCACAACGAAGAGCGGCTACTGGGTCTGTGCCTTGAGACGGTGTTGCTGGCTGCCGCCCACCCGAGCCTGAACGGTGAATGTGTCGAAGTGCTGGTGGTACTCGACACCTGCACTGACCGCTCGGCGGAGATCGCCGGGCTCTACGGTGTCATGACCCTTGAAATCCAGGCACGTAACGTGGGCCAGGCACGCGCTCAGGGAGCGGCTTTTCTGCTCGACAGGGGCGCGCGCTGGCTGGCGTGTACCGACGGCGACAGTAACGTCGCGAGCGACTGGCTGGCGGAACAGCTGGCGCTTGACGCCGACGCCGTGTGCGGGACGGTCACACCGGATGCCTGGGGCCACGAGATTTCGGTCGCTGCCCAAACGGCCTATAACACGCACTATCAACATCGTGACGGTCATCGGCACATACACGGTGCCAATCTCGGTGTGAGTTCAATGGCCTATTTGCAGGCGGGCGGCTTTCCTGCGCTGGCGTGTCATGAGGACGTACACCTGGTTCGTCAACTGGAACTGATCGGGGCGCGCATCGCCTGGAGCTGTCGTCCCAGGGTTACCACCAGCACACGACTGGATTCCAAAGCACGGGGCGGGTTTGGCGATTACCTGCGCTCGTTGAATACCTGAACCTGAAATGGAGCGCCTGTCAGGCAGAAGCAGGTTTAGCGTCCATTGGTGAGCTGCAATTCGTCTGCTGCGCGCCCGTATCCGTAAGACCCCGTTTCGCGGTCCAGCCTGATTACTGATGATTGGCGGTCTGCATTCCGGAGTTGTCCGAGCCGAATGCGCTCAGCGTGCTGGTGAAGAACCTGACCGCTTCGGCGCTCAAGGTGCGGTGAATGTCTTCACGATCAACCCCTTCACGGTCATTGCAGACCATCGGCATGGTCGCACGCTGCTCGTCGCTGCAGGGCGCCATGAACACAAAGTGCCCTGCCCCGGCCAATAGCTTGTAGTCCGGCGCCTGAGGCAACTTTCGGGCAAGCGCCTCGGCGTTCTTGTCCAGTGCCAGCAACTGATCGTCATCCCCGGAATACATCAGCACCGGGACATGCACATCACCCAGCGTATGCCTGCCGAACATCAGGCTCAAGGGTGCCATGAGCATGAGCGCACCGACCCTCGGATCGGCCTGGGGATGCAGGTCATCGCGGTCCGCCACGAGCTCACCCTGGGTCTTGCAGGCATCGCGGTCCTGAGGGCGTTCAACGCAATACTGACGCAGGCGCTGAAGCTCAGGCCGGGCACCGGCCAGGATAAGCGCGGTTTCCCCACCTGCCGAATAGCCGATCACGCCAACCTGCCGCGCACTCAGATAAGGCGCAAGCATCGGATCGGTCAACGCGGCACTGATGGCTTCGGAAATTTGCAGCGGTCGGCCATAGAGATTACTCAGGCTGCCAAGGCGGCTGTGGTCGCGATAATTGTCGCCAGGATGAACGACCGCCACGACCACGAAGCCTTGGCGTGCCAGCGACGTTGCCAGATCGTGAAGCGCCAATGGCGTACCGGTATTGCCGTGAGACAGCATCAGCAAGGGAAAACGGCCCATTGCGATGGGTGCATTTTCACCCGCCTCGACCCGGTAGCCCTGAACAGTGCTGATGTGTTCGGCGTCGGTGGACGGGTAAAACGCAATAGCCTGCATCAGTTGGGAATCCAGCGGGTCGACAAAATTCAGCTCGTGGTAGCCCGCGCTCCACTCGTTGCCGAGATGAGTGTCGCCCGGCTCGAAATCATCTGCTTGCACGTGCACCGAAATCAGGCCATTCAGCAGAAGAATCAGCGTTACTGCACAAAGACGTACCATAGCAAGGCCCCACCTTTGCAAGTCCGGCGAGTTGCCGGACGGTCCATTCATGCGCTTGTGTCGAGCCTCATGCTCCAGCGCCCCGCTCTCACAGCAAATGAGAGTCTGCGTAATCGAAATAGTGCACACGCCGGGCCAAATATCGTCGCCAATGTCGGCGATTGCCAACCACTGCACATAAACCCGGAACCGTACCTATCACAGACGATCAGTGTACGGCCGCAGGCACCGGCCTACCTGTAAGAAAGCTGTCAATTATTCATTGATTCCAGACGCAAAAAAACTCCACAGCCGTGCGCGCAGGCTGTGGAGTTTCCGGTGAACAGGTAAAGCGTATTATCAGGTCGCGAACAGTGTCTGTTCGATGTGCCGCCGGGCGGCAGTCAGAGCGTTGGCGCGTGGTTCCTCGCCATAAGCCAGGCCCTCTGCCCGAATGAATTGCAGATCAGTCACGCCGATGAAGCCGAACAATAGCTTGAGATATTCCTCGTGGCCTACGCCGCTTGGCTGCCCGGCATGCAGGCCACCTGCGGTGGAAACGATAATGACTTTCTTGTCACCGCACAGGCCTTCAGGGCCGGCTTCGGAATAGCGGAACGTTCTGCCTGCAACCGCAATGCGGTCGATCCATGCCTTCAACTGGGTCGCAATGGTGAAGTTGTACATCGGCGCGCCGATCACAACCACGTCCGAATCCAGAAACTGCTGCAACGTGGCCTCGTTGGCATCCACTTCCTGCCGCTGAGCGGCATCACGACCTTCGACCGGCGTCCCAGCAGCGGCCAGAGTAGCGGGAGAGAAATGGGCAAGCGCTTCATTGACCAGGTCGCGGTAGGTCACATGGCTGTCGACGTGGGCTGTCTGATAGGCCTCGACCACGCTGCGGCTGAGCTGACGCGACGCCGAATGGTCACCAAGAATGCTGGAGTCGATGTGCAAGATATTCATAACGGGCTTCCCAAGTGAAATCGCTACCGGGCGATTGAGTGGGAGCATCCTATCGCTGTAGCCAATACTTGATTAGTCGCCCTGAATGCGATTGTTCGTCCCATGAATAGAACAATAGATAGATTCGGGGTTGTGGTTGAGCGCTGTGAATGACGTCTCCAGCGCATCCAGCATGGCTCTGATCGCAGGAAGCAGTCCGCGCCTTGAGGCGAACGCTGCGTGAATGACGCCACACTTGGGCCGATGAGCATCGAACAACTCCACTAGACGCCCCTGCTGCAGCGCACTCCTCACCAGGATTTCGGGCAACTGCGCCACGCCTACGCCTTGCAGCGCCCCCTGAAGGATGGCATCCAGGTCCGAGCAGACGAGCCGTGGCGTATGACCAACCTCCACGTAATGCCCCGGCCCGTTTTCCAGCAGCCAGCGATGATTGAGCGTAGCCGATGTCAGGTCCAGGCTGGGCAGCCCGGCCAGGTCCTTAAATGACGACTTGGCGGAAATGTGGGCGGCCAAATCAGGATGCGCGACCAGACGCTGCGCGCTATGTCCGAGCGTCTTGATGACCAGCCCCTCGTCTTCCAGAGGAGGAAAGCGGACACGCAAGGCGATATCGATGTTTTCGGATAACGGGTCGACCCGCCGATTGGTGCTTTCGATGTAAACCTGCACTTTGGGGTAAGCGGCCATGAAGGTGGCGACAGTCTCGTTGACCCCCATCGCGCCCATCGTCGGCGGACAACTGAGCGTGATTCGCCCTTGAGGTTCTGACCTGGAACGCTGGATGGCTTCTTCGGCAGCGTCCGCCTCGACCAGCATTGCCACGCAATGCCCGTAGTAGTCACGCCCACTTTCGGTGACGGCGAACTTGCGGGTAGACCGCTGGATCAGCCTGACGCCCAGACGCTCTTCAAGCCCGGCAATACGGCGGCTCAGCTTGGACTTGGGGATGCCGAGCTTGCGACCGGCCGGTGCAAACCCTCGGCATTCGACTACCTGAGCGAAATAAAACAGATCATTGAGATCGAACACCAGACACCTCACGCCGCAATAAGCCGCGAGTATGGCAGTGAAAAAACAGGCACCTCAAATGCTGTACGGTTTCTCGGCAACACCGAACTGTAGGAGCGCGCTTGCCCGCGACCTGCCGGGCACCGGCAGCAAACCCGGCAAACGCGGCGTATCAGACACAACACAGGACTGTGGGAGGCCGCTTGCCGGCGATGGGGTCAGTTCAGTAACGAACATGTGACTGAAAAACCATCGCTGGCAAACCGCTTGTGCAACTGCCAAATTGCCAAAGCGTCAATACATCCCAACGCCAGGTCAGGCCAACAGCCCGGCCTTGATGCCACGGATACGCGTATTGATGTCATCGGCGACATCGTTCTGCTTATCCTTGAGCGCGTCCTGGACTTTCTGGTCGATGGTCAATTGATCCTCAGGCGTCATTGCCGTGTATTGCTGCTGGTTGATACCCGTCAGCTTTTCACGCACTTTTTCTTCGGCCGTCTGCTTCAGCGTGTCCATGAACTGCTGAACCGAACCCGTCGCAGCGCCGCCGGAAGCGCCGGTATTGGCCGCCGATCCGATCACGCCATTGTCACGGTCGGCGGTCTTCTCGGAAAGCGAGGTGTCAGCTGCGCTCTTGAGATTGACCATCATCCGGGCGAAGGACTCGTTATAACCACCCTTGCTCTGCGAATCGTCCGGGGAAGCCGCATTGGTTGTCTGCGAGGACACCGGGAACGCCCCGTTTGTCAGACCCGCTGCAGCCACTGCTCCGAATGTATCCTGAGACACCTCGGTCAGCGTTTTGCGCCCGATAGCTCCAACAGCATGGGAAACCAGCTGTTCGAGTCCACTGTTGCCAATAATCATCTTTCACCTCCTGATGACGTGATGCCCAGTGGGAAGAGCAAGACCGGTGCCAAGTGGCGATATCGGCTTAACCCATTGATTAACATGGAAATGACAAAAAGAGGAGCTGACAGAAAGATGGCGATTGCTCGATAAAGACCCGGCAAAGTCCAGATGCGGCAAGGCTTTGCCGACAATCTATTGCCGCTAATGGGTCGTGCGGCTTAGTCCGTCCTGCAGACGCTCCAGTGGCAAAGGCTCGGCGAAGTAATAACCCTGCGCCTGGCCTGCGCCCATTTCACGCAGCAACTCCAGGGTCTGCAGGTCCTCGACACCTTCGGCAACCACACTCAGGTCGAGCGACTCGGCCATGCGCACGATGGCCCGTACGATGGCGCGGCTGCGAGTGCTGGTGGTCAACTCGAAGATGAACGACTTGTCGATCTTCAGCCCACTGAAATGGTACTGATGCACATAGCTGAGCGAGGAAAACCCTGCGCCAAAATCGTCCAACACCACCGACATGCCTTGATCGGCCAATTGCTTCATGGACAGGCGCGCCTGCTCAGGCTCCGCGACGAGTGCGCCCTCGGTGAGTTCAAGGCACAACCTGGCTGGCGAAACACCCTGCTCGGCCAGCATTGACAGAACTTCGCCAGCGAAGGCTGGCCGGGTAATGCTGAAGCTGGAGCAGTTCACATGGACTGGCGGCAGGTGAGCATTGGCAGGGTCGGCCAAAATGGCGATGACCTGCCTGAGCATGTACAGATCGAGGCGGCCGATCAGGCGCAGCCCTTCCAGGGCCGGCAGGAAGCGCTCTGGGGTCACGACCTGCCCATCCAGCTGCCGCCAGCGAATCAGCGCCTCAAGGGCCAGCAGCCGACCGGTTTCCAGACACATAATGGGTTGAAAATAAGGGATGAGTTGATCCGTACGCTTGAGTGCTGTCCGCAACGCGCCTTCCTGGTCCATCTGATCCGACACTTGACGGCGCAGCGCTTGATTGAAAACAGCACAACCATCCCGTCCGCCATTCTTGACGGTGTACATGGCCGTGTCCGCATCACGCAGAAGGTCGGCAGGCTCCTTATGAAACTGCCCGTCAGCACCCACCACACCGATGCTGCAAGAGCTGAACACCGTGTGTTCGTCGATGACAAAGGGCGACTCGAATGCCGTCAGGATGCGCTGGGCGATGCCAACACCCGTGCTCAAACGCGCGCCAATGCCGAGCACGGCGAACTCATCACCGCCCAGCCGCGCCAGCAGGTCCCCTTCGCGCATACAGCTTCGCAACCGCTGGGCCGCCTGGATCAACAGCAGATCGCCGCAATGATGCCCTAAGCTGTCGTTGACGATCTTGAACCGGTCCAGATCGATGAACATCACTACCAGCGTCTGACCGTGATTGCGGAAGTTCATCCAGGCCACCTGCAATTGCTGTTGCAGATGGCTGCGGTTCGGCAACCCGGTCAGCGAGTCATGAGCGTTTTCGTATTGCAGCCTCGCGTTGAGCTGGTCCAGCTCACGGGTGCGGTCCAATACGCGCGCTTCAAGACGCAGGTTCGCGGTATGAATCGCCTCGGCCGCACTTCTGCGTGACAGGGCGGTATCGATGTGGCGCGACACGAACGTCAGCAACTCTTGATCACGCAGGGTGTAACTGACGTGTTTCGAGTAGCTCTGTACAGCCAGAACGCCCCGCACCTCTTCAGCGTCGAACAGCGGGATACCCAGCCAGGACGTCGAGCGGTTGGACTGGTTCTGAACTTCGATTTCGCCCGACGCCTCAAGCGCTTTTGCGCCTTCGCTGTCGATCAGGCAAGGCTGGCGCTTGCGTATGACATATTCGGTGAAGCCACGCTGGCCTCGCCGGGACGCTGGCGGCCTGGCCAGGCGTTCATCCACGTAATAGGGAAAGGTCACTTCGCCGGTAGCAGGGTTGTAGAGCGCGATGTAGAAATTGAGGGCAACCAGCAACTCGCCCACGATCGTGTGCAGGCTCTGGAACAGCTCGTTCATGTCTCCGGGACGGCTGGACAGTTCGGCGATTTGAAACAGAGCGCTCTGCAAGTGTTCGGCGCGCTCGCGCTCTGCCACCTCCAGACGCAAGGCATCGTTGGCTGCGGACAGTTGCTGGGTGCGTAACAGCACGGTCTGCTGGAGATGGGCGCGATGCAGAAGCCTGTCCATCGCCATCGCCACATGCCGGGACACCACTGAAAACAGTGCCTGATCCTGGACACTGTAAACCCGGGATACGTCATACACCTGCATGGCGACCATACCGAACACTTCATCCGACGCATTCTTCAGGGGCGCGCCCATCCAGAACTCCGGTCGACGCCCTCGGTAGGTGAAACGCCCCAGCGCCTGTGCCTGCTCGATTCCCGAAGCATCGAGAAACACCGATTGCCCTTGGGTCAACACGTAGCTGGTCATGGAGATTCGGGAGGAGTCCAGGTACTCGAAGGTCTCGGGCGCCATCGCCTCGTCGTCAAAACGATCGATGTAATACGGATAGGTAATCTTGCCGGACTGACTGTCATAAAGGGCCAGGTAGAAATTCTCGGCATCGATCAGCGTACCGAGCTGTTGGTGGATTCCTTGCAGGAGCGTGCCTCGCTCGTGCGTGGAGCTGGCCAGCAGGCTGATCTCGTACAGCGCCCGCTGAGTACTCTGCGCCCTGACCAATGCCGCGCTCTGCAACAGCGATCCGACTCTGACAGCAAGGTCCGCCAGCACTTGGTTTTCATACTCGGCCAGCGGTGCCAGCAGCCAGCCCAACGCGTCCTCCCCCCTGCCGGTCGCCCAGCGATGAACCTGGCCCTGGCGACAGAACGCCTCGAACCGGCCAACAGGAATCTGCTCTGGCCACTCATAGTGAAAGGCACCCTGCCCCAACAGACGCTTCTGCTCACCGGCGACGTAAATGGCCCACGGCACATCGGGCATCTGACGTCGCGCCGTTGCCAGCAACTCATCGATAGCCTGGTGGCTGGACAGCCGATGGCGACGATCGACCAGGCTGATGCAGGGATCATCTGAGCCGGTCGACTGACGCACGCAGGAGGCCAAGGGAGGAACTGTCATGTAAACACCAGATTCAGAAACCGACGGCGAATATAATTGACGCCCGACCAGAGGCGGGCCGGCGCTGTCACGTTACTGCGGCGATTGTACTGCAAGGATTGTACCCGTACGTCGGGATGTTGCAGACCTGTGACAGACTCATGCCTTATGGCACTAACCTGTACGTTTTCCGGTCAGAATCTGTTCCCGGAGCAGGCAACATCCCGTGTTCGCCACTATGCTGGCCTGCGATTTCTTCGCCAACGACAGACTGGACAGGTGTTCGCAATGACCAAGACTTACAGCTATGCAGCCCAGGCTGCTACCGAAACACTCAAACCCTATCAATTCGAGCGACGCGCACCCGGTGCAGATGACGTGCAGATCGACATTCTGTACTGCGGCGTCTGTCACTCCGATCTGCACACCGCGCGAAATGAGTGGCACAACACGCTTTACCCTTCGGTGCCGGGCCACGAGATCGTTGGCAAAGTGACTGCGGTTGGCAGCAATGTCACCACCTTCAAGGTTGGTGATCTGGCAGGCGTAGGCTGTATGGTCGACAGCTGTCAGACGTGCGCGTCCTGCGCCGAAGGTGAAGAACAGTATTGCGAAGCTGGCTTTACCGGTACGTACAATGGCCCGGTGTTCGGGGGCGAAAACACGTTCGGCGGCTACTCGGACAACATCGTCGTCAATCAGAAGTTCGTGTTGCGCATCTCTCACGAAGGCAATCTGGCCGCTGTCGCACCGTTGCTGTGTGCAGGCATCACTACCTACTCGCCGTTGAACCACTGGAAAGTCGGTCCTGGCAAGAAAGTCGGCATCGTGGGCCTGGGTGGATTGGGTCATATGGGCGTGAAGATCGCCCACGCGATGGGCGCGCATGTGGTGCTGTTCACCACGTCCCCCAACAAGCGTGAAGACGGCCTGCGTCTCGGCGCAAACGAAGTCGTGGTGTCAAAGAACGCGGACGAAATGGCGGCCTACGCCAACAGTCTGGACTTCATTCTCAACACCGTGGCCGCGCCCCACGATCTGGACGCGTTTCTGGCGCTGCTCAAACGCGACGGCACCATGACGCTGGTCGGTGCGCCAGCCGAACCCCATCCATCCCCTGCAGTGTTCAACCTGATCTTCAAACGTCGCAGTCTGGCCGGCTCGCTGATCGGCGGGATTCAGGAAACCCAGGAAATGCTGGATTTCTGCGCCATGCACGGCATCGTGTCGGACATCGAAGAGATTGCCATGCAGGACATCAATGAAGCCTACGAGCGCATGCTCAAGGGTGACGTGAAGTATCGCTTCGTGATTGACATGGCGACCCTCAAGCAGGAAAACGCTGCAGCCTGACCTTCCCCGTGAAATCGGCCGGCCGATGGCTGGCCGATTCAGCCTCCAGCTTGATGGAACGTGAATCGACCGTTCGCACATCCCCCTCGTTACACGGCATTCAGGCAGGCTGTAACCTCTTTTCCCCATGCCGCGGCGATTGCTTGAAACGTGGGGAACGCTGCCAAACCTTCCGTCACCTACCCCCCGCAGCTCGTCTTCCAGCCATTGACCCGCACTTTTTTTTGGGGCGCGAAATATAGGCTACGGACGGGGCGTACTTGTGCTTGGGCCTGTCGGCGCGGCGGCAGGTATCCTGTTGGCGGGAGAAGAGAAGGAAATAACTTTCCTCACCACGCTAAACGACGGCAGGACATACCAGAAATTGTATCAGTAGATGGTCACGCGAGACCCCGCCAGCCCCCTCTGACGCTCAGGGTCGAGAAAGTGCCTAATCAAGCGCTCGCCCCCTCACTGATTGACTATGCTCAAGAGGTGGCACTGATTGTGCTTATGTCAATTAAATGAACTTTTTATTACATTTTAGTGACTGAAGCGAACTGCTCGCCGGTCTCAAGTTCATGAAGTCCTTGCAGATATTGAAGGTGAGGAACGCGTTAACAGGTGAACGGATATGAAAGAACGAGCAACAGTCATCTGCAAGCGAGACGGACAGGTCCTCTACGTGCGCAAACCCAAATCGAAATGGGCACTGCCTGGCGGTAAAGTCGAGCCTGGGGAAACCCCTGCGCAAGCTGCCGTGCGGGAACTGACCGAAGAAACCGGCCTGGAAAATCTGGAACTGCGCTACTTGGCAGAGTATGAGAAAGACCGGGTCACTCACTACGTGTTCATCACCCTGGTGCCGGACTCCACAGAGGCCAGGCCGCAGAACGAAATAGCCGCCTGTAAATGGCTCGCTCCCAAGAACGTCAGCGATCTGAAAGCAAGCACGGCAACGAAAACTATCGTCAAGTCGTTTGCCCGTCAGGCCTGAAAACGGCCTTTGATGACGCCAGTGCAAAGGCGCTGGCCGCGGTGGTTATAGCCCTTCAATAACGGGCCACAAAAAATCCCCAATAAAAAGGGCGATCCTTTCGGATCGCCCTTTTTGTTACCGCCCAGCAGAGCGGATTTGTTTGGTAGGCGCGATTGGACTCGAACCAACGACCCCCACCATGTCAAGGTGGTGCTCTAACCAACTGAGCTACGTGCCTGCTGTGGGTCGGCATTCTACGGATATTCAGATACGTGTCAATGGCTTTTTTCGCAGTAACCCTCTGAATATGCGAATTATTTAACGCAGCGAAATTGGCTTTCCGAAACGAAAAAAGGCGACCCTTTCGGATCGCCTTTCTCCTACCGCCCAGCAGAGCGGATTTTGTCTGGTAGGCGCGATTGGACTCGAACCAACGACCCCCACCATGTCAAGGTGGTGCTCTAACCAACTGAGCTACGTGCCTGCTGTGGGGCTGCATCCTACCGACTTTCATATTCCTGTCAATCTGTTTTTTATCGCTAACCCTATGAATTAACGCAATTTTTGCCAGGCATGAAGCGGAGAGTCTTTTTGAACGACGCTGGCAGAGCGTAGGTATCTCGGGTACGATCCGCCCACTCGTCAAGAATATTAAACGGAGCTTCAGGATGGCTAACACGCCCTATCCGCAGTCCTACTACGCAGCCTCGGCCAATCCAGTACCTGAACGCCCCGCTCTGCAAGGCGAGGTCGAAACGGATGTCTGCATCATTGGTGCCGGCTACACGGGATTGTCCAGCGCGCTGTTCCTCCTGGAAAACGGCTTCAAGGTGACGGTGCTCGAAGCCGCCAAGGTGGGCTTCGGGGCGTCGGGCCGCAACGGCGGACAGATCGTCAACAGCTACAGCCGGGACATCGACGTCATCGAACGAACCGTTGGTCCGCGCCAGGCGCAATTGCTGGGGCAGATGGCATTCGAGGGCGCTGCAATCATCCGTGACCGCGTCTCCCGCTACGGCATTCAGTGCGACCTGAAAGATGGCGGCGTGTTTGCAGCGCTGACCAGCAAGCAAATGGCTCACCTCGAGGCGCAGAAGCGGCTGTGGGAACGCTACGGCCACTCCCAGCTGGAGTTGATGGATACGCGCAGGATCAACGAAGTGGTGGCCTGCGATCAATACATTGGCGGCTTGCTGGACATGAGCGGCGGTCATATTCATCCCTTGAACCTGGCCTTGGGTGAAGCCGCTGCGGTGGAAACCCTGGGCGGCACGATTTACGAACAGTCGGCGGCGATCCGCATAGAGCGAGGCGCAAGCCCGGTCGTGCATACTGCGCAGGGCAAGGTCCGCGCCAAGTTCATTATTGTGGCGGGCAACGCTTATTTGGGTAATCTGGTGCCGGAGCTGGCAGCCAAGTCCATGCCGTGCGGTACTCAGGTCATCACCACAGAGCCCTTGAGCGATGAGCTGGCCAGAACCCTGCTGCCGCAGGATTACTGCGTCGAAGACTGCAACTATTTATTGGATTACTACCGCCTCAGCGCCGACAAGCGACTGATCTTCGGCGGCGGCGTGGTGTACGGCGCGCGCGACCCGGCCAATATCGAAGCCATCATCCGCCCTAAAATGATCAAGGCGTTTGCGCAACTCAAGGACGTGAAGATCGACTACGCCTGGACAGGCAACTTTCTGCTGACCCTGTCTCGCCTGCCGCAGGTAGGACGTCTGGGAGACAACATCTATTACTCGCAAGGGTGCAGCGGCCACGGCGTGACCTACACCCATCTGGCGGGCAAGGTGCTGGCCGAAGCACTGCGCGGTCAGGCGGAACGTTTTGATGCGTTCGCCGACCTGCCGCACTACCCCTTCCCCGGCGGGCAATTGCTGCGCACCCCGATGACGGCACTGGGCGCCTGGTATTACAGCCTAAGAGACCGTCTGGGTTTCTGAACACCCAGATAACCGCAAAAAAACGGCGCCTCATGGGGCGCCGTTTTCATTCACGTTGTTCAGTCATTTGCCAGCACGATTCAATGTCCGGGTTGCCTCGCCTGCCGCCTGTTCCTGCCCCGATTGCGACAATTCGGCGGCAGCCTTCAGCCAGCGCTGGGCATCCACCTGAGCAGGCAGTTGACGCGGTGACTGGATCAGTACCGCCCAATCGCCAGCATCGTTCCAGGCAGACACAAAACTGCTGAAACTCATCACGTAACGGCGGTCCATGCCTGCATGCAACAAGACGGTTTCCTTGACCCGGTTGTAACCGACCAGCACGGCGTAGCGCGGTGACTTCCAGAACGCGGAGCCTTGGGAGAACCGCAACATCACGGGATACCCCGCCGACACCTGGGTCAGCAGCGCCTGCAAATTTCCATCCAGCGGGTACACCATGAACCCGTACTCGCGAGCCACCTTCGGCATGTTCTGCTCAAGGCGATCTTCGGCGGCCGGCAGCTGCAGAGGTTTATCCAGCAAGCCCGGAGTGGTCTGTACTTGCTGGTTGGCAAGCATACTGGCCAACGCCCCCGGACCACTCTGATAGATATTGCCCCGGAAGAACGGCACTGAATTGAGCTCAACGCGGTCCGGGAGGCGCTTGATCTGGGGTGTAGCCATAGAGGCACAGCCGCAAATACCGAAAGTCAGCGCTGCGAACAGCAGCCAACCTTTGGAACGAACCGCCCTTACAAACAAAGATACCGACAACATGCTCACTCACTTCAACTGACATCGAGCAGTCCCCGCTCGACCTGAATGCCGATCATAGAGCTCGCAACGGCCGGGGTATAGCCTTTGAGCACAGTCAGATGAGGTCATTAGACCGAATCGGTCATACCAAAACGCCATTGGTCAATTAATCGCAACATGCCCATGACTAGACTGTCAGTTATCAGGAATGCAACACAAAAGCAGGAAACGTGGAGGCACTTATGAGCCTGGAATTGACAATCGTGATGTTGGTCGCCTCGTGGCTTGCGGTGGCTACTGCCATGTTGTGGGGAGTGATGCGTGTGTCGCGTCGTCATCACCCTCACACGGTCACCCCGCCCTCGCCCAAGCGCTTGAAGCTGGACAGATCGCCAAAAGCCGGACAGGCCATCGCGCACTGAAGTCGGGTTGCAAACGGTTCTGGCTGACCCTGAAATGCAAAACGGTCGACCCGATTGCTCGAGCCGACCGTTTTTTCATGCGAGGTGCGATCAGGCGTTGGCAGCCAGACGTGCAGCCTTCTTGCGTTTGGCCTTGCGGACCATCATGTTCAGACCTTCAATGGCTGCCGAGAACGTCATGGCGGCGTAGATATAGCCCTTTGGAACATGGGCACCGAAGCCTTCTGCGATCAGCGTCATACCGATCATGATGAGGAAGCCCAGCGCCAACATGACCACTGTCGGGTTGTCGTTGATGAACTTCGCCAATGGGTTGGCCGCTACCAGCATCACGACGACGGCGCTCACGACAGCGATGATCATGATCGGCAAGTGCTCAGTCATGCCCACAGCGGTGATGATACTGTCGATCGAGAACACCAGGTCCAGCATCAGGATCTGAACGATTGCGCTGCCCATCGTCAGGGCTACGGTGGCGCTCAGGGTTTTCTCTTCCTCGGTCTTAACGTCCATACTGTGATGGATTTCCGTGGTCGCTTTCCAGACCAGGAACAGGCCACCGGCGATCAGGATCATGTCTTTCCACGAGAACGCCTGGCCAAACATTTCAAACACGGGCTCGGTCAACTGCACGATGTACGCCACGGTGCTGAGCAGGCCCAGACGCATGACCAGCGCCATGCCGATACCCATTTTCCGCGCTTTCTCACGCTGATGTTCCGGCAGCTTGTTGGTGATGATCGAGATGAAGATCAGGTTGTCGATACCCAACACGACTTCCATCACGACCAGCGTCGCCAGCGCAATCCACGCAGCCGGACTGGTCGCGAGTTCCAATAGGTATTCCATAGATCACTGCCCTGCCTGAGCCAATAGTTGAACGAATGTTAGATTTCTTTACCGGACTTGCCGTCTGATTCAGCGGAGCTTGGTGGCGCCTCCAGTCCTGAAAGTTCCTGCTTGGCTTCTTCTACCGCTTTGGTCGCAGCCTGGTGCGTCTCGTCAATCGCCTGCCTGGCAGAATTGGCCGCTGTGTCCAGCATCTGCTTGGAAGACGACTCAATCTGATCGCACCCGGCCATTACCACCAGCGAACCTGCCAAAAGTACAGCGCAAAATGATTTATTCATATTTCCCTCGGTGGGCAAAGCCGGACGAGGTGTCGTGTCCGGCGTTGGAAGGCATTCTAGGGAAATGGAAACATAAGGAAAATTCGATTTTATAAGCGATATACTTCGGTTTTAACGAATCGGCCAGTGAACATGCTCAATTATCGCCAACTGCACTACTTCTGGGTGGTGGCCAAGACCGGCAGCATCGTGCGCGCGTGTGAGCAACTGAGCCTCACACCGCAAACCGTCAGCGGACAAATCAGCTTGCTGGAAACGTCACTGGGCGTTGATCTCTTTCAGCGCGTGGGTCGCCAACTGGAAATGACAGAGGCGGGACGCATGGCGTTGCCCTACGCGGAGCAGATGTTTCAGCTGGGCAATGAGCTGGAGACACTGTTGAGTTCGCATCCGGATGAACAGCAATTGCTGTTCCGGATCGGCGTGGCGGACGTCGTGCCCAAATCCATCGTCTATCACCTGATCGCGCCGACAATGGATCTGAAGGAGTCGATTCGCATCACCTGCCGCGAGGACAAGCTTGAGCGACTGCTGGCGGACCTGGCGATTCAGCGTCTGGACATGGTGATTTCCGACAGCCCGATGCCACAGCACCTAGACATCAAAGGCCACAGCCAGAAACTGGGCGAGTGCGGCGTAACGTTCTTCGCCACCCGGGAGGTGGCTGAGCGCTTATGCGGCGACTTCCCCCACTGCATGCATGGCGCACCGCTGCTGATTCCTGGCCAGGAGACGGTGGTGCGCGGCAGGTTGATGCGCTGGTTCGCCGAATCAAAAATCCAGCCACGCATTGTCGGCGAGTTCGATGACAGCGCACTGATGAAGGCTTTCGGAAAATCAGGCAGCGGCGTTTTCGTGGCGCCCAGCGTGATCGCCGAGGAGGTACAGAGCCAGTATGGCGTGCGGGTCATCGGCCAGACGAATGCCGTGACCGAGTCTTTCTATGCCATCACGGTCGAGCGCAAGGTCCGGCACCCCGGCGTCGTCGCCATTGCCGAAGGTGCGCGGAACCAGTTATTCACTGACAGCGATTAAGCAGTAATCCGGAGCGGTCTGCTGCGCATCAATAGCCAGGCCAGCAGGATCGCCAGAAAGATGATGCCAGCCGCAGCGAAGCCCAGGTTGTCCAGCCCCAGGTGGTCGATCACCCTGCCGCCGATGAGCGCGCCGATGCCAATGCCCAGGTTGGCACCGGCGATGTTCAGTGATGCGGCGAAGGCCGGTGCCTGAGGTGCGGCCTTGATCAGACGCACATGGCTGACCAGAAACAACGCCGCCTGAGTCACGCCCCACACTGCGAGCGCAAACGCCAGCGCGACATAGGAATGAATGCTTGGCACCACCGCGACCATGCCAACAATCATGAACGCGCAGAACACCAGGCTGGCGATCAACGGATGACGATCCACCATACGGCCGCCCAAGGAGTTGCCGAGCAGCCCGACTGCACCGAAGCCCATCAGGCACCAGCCCACCAACGCGCCATCGAACCCGGCCAGACTTTCCAGCATGTCGGCCAGATAGGTGTAGGCCGTGAACATGCCGCTGAACACCAGCACCGACAGCAACACATGACCCAGCATCAGTCGGCTGCGCAAGATGCCGAACTGGCTGAGGATGGAAACCGGCTCTTTTTTGACCAGGGTCTGGGGCAGGTAGATCGTCAGCAGCAATGCCTTGGCGAAGGCCAGTACCGACAGCGCCGCAAACGCCGTTCGCCAGCCGAATGCATCGGAAATCAGCGTGCCGACTGGAATGCCGAACACGGTGGCGCACACGATTCCGAAACCGATCCTGGCAATGGCTCGCCCGGCGAACTGCGGCCCGACGATGTCCACCGCCGTTTCACTGGCCAACGCCCAGAACACGGGCAGGCCCAACGCGGGGATCAACCGCGCCAGCCCCATCACCGCGATGTTAGGGGCCACTGACGCCAACGCATTCGAGAGGCCAAACAGAATCAGGATGCCGACGAACAGGCGCTTGCGATCGAACCGTGAGCAGTACGCCGTCAGAAAGGGCCCGAACGCTGCGACCGTAAAAGCGAACAGCGTCACCAGCAATCCGGCCTGCGGTACGGTGACAGCCAGGTCACGGGCCATCGCAGGCAACAGGCCGACGATGACGAACTCTGTGGTCAGCACGGTGAATCCAGCGGCCGACAACAGCAGAATGGGCAGTAACATCAAAACTCCACAACAACGACACCGGCTCATCCAATGGATGCGCCCGCGTTAAACAGCTGAAAATTAGAAATGAATCGACGCCAAGCAGATACCGTTGCCTGCACCTAATGCACGCAACGGTATCAGCAGAGGGGACCTGTGCGTTGAATACGGGCGGTTAGAACTTGCCCATGAAATCGCGCTTGCCGATCTCGACGCCGTTGTGGCGCAGCAGGTCGTAAGCGGTGGTTACGTGGAAGAAGAACTGCGGCAAGGCGTAGCTCAGCAGGTAGGCCTGACCGTTCAGGCGACGCTCTTTATCGGTGCCGGGACGCAGCACGATTTCGATGCCTTCGTTGCCATCGACCTGCTCAGGCTTGATGGTGCCGATGAATTCAAGCGTCTTGGCCAGCAGCGCCTGCAATTCGGCAAAGCTGGTTTCGGTGTCTTCGTACTGCGGAATCTCGACACCCGCCAGACGCGCCGACGCCCCTTTGGCGAAGTCCACGGCGATCTGCACCTGGCGGGTAAACGGTAGCATGTCCGGGAACAGACGAGCCTGCAACAGCGCTGGCGGCTGGATTTTCTTCTCGGTCGCGTGGCCTTCAGCTTTGGTCAGAACATCGCTCAGCGCGTTGAGCATCTGCTGAAAGACAGGAATCGAAGCGGCATACAGGGAAATAGACATGACATATCCTGAGTGATAAAGGCGCAATTATAGACCTGCCCTGCGCGAAAGACCGCGAGTCTTTTCAACGTATGTGCTGACGCACTGGCAAAAAAACGCATCACGCCATAGGCTGATTCACCGTTATTATCCAGGGAAGCGTCCATGTCCACCGAACCCTCCTCGACCGAAGCGCCCGATACTGCCGAGGCCTTGCAGCTCACCAGCGTCGAAGTGCGCATCTTGGGCTGCCTGATCGAAAAGCAGGCGACCAACCCCGAAACCTACCCGCTGACACTCAATGCACTGGTGCTGGCCTGCAACCAGAAAACCAGTCGCGATCCTGTCATGAACCTGACTCAGGGCCAGGTGGGCCAAAGCCTACGGGCGCTGGAGGGTCGCGGGCTGACACGACTGGTGATGGGCAGCCGCGCCGATCGATGGGAACACAAGGTCGATAAGGGGCTGGAACTGGTGCCTGCGCAGGTCATTCTGACCGGCCTGCTCCTGCTGCGCGGTCCGCAGACGGTGAGCGAACTGCTGACCCGCAGCAACCGCATGCATGACTTCGAAGATGCCGAGCAGGTCGTCCATCAACTGGAGCGCTTGATCGCCAGAGGCCTGGCAATGCTGATACCGCGTCAGGCGGGCCAGCGCGAAGACCGTTACATGCACGCCCTGGGTGATCCGGAGGACCTGCAGGCATTGCTCGCCCATCGCCAGGCTGCGCCCGAGCGCAGTGCAGTCGGTACGGCGTCGAACGAGCGCATCGAAGCACTCGAAGCCCGGGTCGCCGCCCTCGAAGAGCGGCTGGCGAAACTGGAGCCGCACTGACAGGCGGACGGCTCAGCCTCGGGCGAAGGCCGCCGCTTGCTGATATTGCTCGTCGGTCGGGCGAATGCCGGTGTACAGCACGAACTGTTCAAGTGCCTGGATCGCCGCGACTTCATCCCCGCTGATGACCTTCTTGCCCAGACGTCGGGCGGCCTGAATCAGCGGGGTATCCGCAGGCGTGGCCACCACATCGAAGATCGTGTGCGCTGCCTCGATGGCCTGTTCGTCGAACGCCAGCTCATCAGCCTGCGGGCCGCTCATGCCCAGAGGCGTGACATTCACCAGCAAGGCAGGTCGCTCATCGTTCAGGTCGGCCTGCCAGCGAAAGCCACAGGAATTGGCCAGGCGCTTACCGGCCTGCTCGTTACGCGCCACGATCAACCCGTCGGTGAAACCTGCGTCGCGCAACGCAAAGGCCACCGCTTTGGCCATCCCGCCACTGCCGCGCAACGCAAACGCGGTGTGCGGTACGGCATGGCTTTGCATCAGTTGAGCGACTGCGATGTAATCGGTATTGAACGCTTTCAGGTGGCCGTCGGTGTTCACGATGGTGTTGATCGACTGGATCGCGGCGGCCGAGGCATCCAGTTCATCCACCAGCGCGATGCAGTCCTCCTTGAACGGCATCGACACGGCACTGCCGCGAATGCCCAGCGCGCGAATACCGGCCACCGCAGCCTTCAGGTCATTGGGGGCAAAGGTCTTGTAGTAATAGTTGAGGCCCAACTGTTGATAAAGATGGTTATGGAAACGCACACCGAAGTTTCCCGGGCGCGCTGCCATCGACATACACAATACGGTGTCCTTGTTGGCAGTAATGGCCATGTTTTTCTCCTGAACGGTATTGGATTTAATCTGTTCGCCAGGCGTACACTGCGCCTCGCCGGCAGGACGAAAGTTGTCCGGCCCTCTGGATGGAAAGCACCTTACATAAAATTTACTCAACGATTTCGCAGATTTTAAAAAAAACGATGTCTTAGAGTTATCCCGTGGCAGTGCTTGAGCTTAATGCAGGCCCGCGACAACGGGTTGAAAGCGAGGAACACTCATGATTCGTCAACTCCCCAAGATTGCCTTGTTTATAGGTGCGTTGGCCCTGGCAGGTCAGGCGAACGCCGATCATCGTGGCTGGGGTGGCCCAGCCGTGGTAGGTGCGCTGGTCGGCGCCGCCGTGGTGGGCGCAGCGGTATCTTCAAGCCGTGACAGAACGGTCTATGTCGAACGCCAGCCGGTCTACTATCAGCAGCCCGTGCAGCAGGTCTACTACGCACCGCCACCTCCGCCGCCGGTAGTCTATTACCAGCCAGCGTATGAGGTTGTAGAGCGTTATCCGGCACCGCCGCCACGCTACTATCGTCCTTACGGCGGCCCGCCTCCAGGTTATTACCAGGGCTATGGCCCACACGGCCGCTGGTAACAGCAAAAAACCCGCCTTCACCGGCGGGTTTTTCATTTCTTGCGCACACCCCTGCACCGCGCTGCAACGCATTCAACCCTCGTTGCTGTCAATGACGACTATTGAGAGCGTCGATTTCTGCCTGCACGGTCGACCCCGTAAAGTGGCCTCATGAACAGATGGAGGTCGCTATGAGTAACGTTCAAATCATGTCCGTGGTAGGCAGCGCAGTCCCGGCCCCGCTCAGAGAGCGCGGACTTTTGGCGTGCTGGTATCTGATTCAGGATGGTGAACCGGTCAGCGGCCCCTTCGCATCATTGCCTGTAGCCCAAGCCTTTTCCGAGGAACTGAAAAGCCGCGTTTTGGATAGCTGACGCACTGACCGGTTGCTTGGCGTACTTCGTGCGTTGCTCCGCACTCTCCCTTGACCGCATCGACTGATGCGGTTTTTTTATTCGAGCGTTGAAATTACAGAAGAAGACTCAACCACGTATTTGACGCAGCGCGGTTGCGCAACAGACATCGGTCTGTGGAGGCTTCGCCACGTCTTCGACGTAGCGCTGTCGCGCGGCAAATTTCGTGGGAGCGGACTAGTCCGCGAATGCAGAAACGCAGCTAGTGTATCTGCGTCGGATGTACCGGCCTTTCGCGGACAAGCGGAACGCAGCCCGGTCCGCCCCCACAAAGAACCTTCTTATTCAGTGACTTATGCGTTCACCGCATGCCCGAACTTCCTAATCACGTTCGCTCTGCCATCGCTGCGTTGACCTGACACCGATGCGTCAGCTTCTGCAAACGCTTTTCCAGCGCCATGAACACCACGCGATCGGTGCGACCGCTGTCCAGCTCGTCGATCAGGTCGTTGGCCACCTGCCGCAACTCGTACGCCAGCACCACGCGGTCATCGTTCAGATCCAGTTTGTGGGACTCGAACAGCCGATGCAGGTAGTCCTGCAAGGTGAACTTAAGGCTATGACGATCACTGGCGCGCAGGTGCGCAAGGTTCAGGTTGATGCGTGCATGCAGCTCGCTCAACTCGCCGCACAGGTATTGCATACGTCGCGCATAGCCTGTCTCGCGATCGCGCACGTGCTTGTGGGCGAGCTTAGCCTCCTGTTTGCGCTGGATGCCGGGCACAGCGATGGCGACCATCATGCCGACAATCAATGCAATGGCCTGCATCCAGCCAGCCCAGTCCGATGGGCGCAAGAAAAACCCGGCCAATAACAGCAGTACGGTCACCAAAGACGCGGCGATTACCAGAACGACGTACTCCTTGCCGATAAACCCCTTGAGCATTGTGCGACTCCTTGAATCCATAATCTTCGATGGCTGGGAATGCTAATCGGTGCCAGCTTCAGACACCATGAATATTCAACGTGCCCGCTGTTTTGCACGGTTTTCCAACTTAACAGCGACTTAACGAAAGGGCGTTTTCCGATTTTATTGACGAAACGCCCTACAGCGCCCATCGACATTGGTTGAAGCCTGCTTCTAAAATGCTGGGTTTACGCCTATTCCTTCCACTAATACACCTTATCGAGTGAGCCTTGCTCTTGAAAATTCGTCTGTCCGTTCTGGGCCTATTATGTGTACTTACAGGTTCAGCTTTTTCCACTTCCATCCTGGCAAACGAAACCGCTGCTCTGAATCGCGATCCTTCCAACCTGCACCTGGCCTCCGGCAGTGCGATGGTCATCGACCTGCAGACTGACAAAGTCCTGTACTCCAGCAACCCGGACGTCATCGTACCCATCGCCTCGGTCACCAAGTTAATGACGGCGATGGTGGTGCTGGACGCCAAGCAGTCAATGGACGAAGTCATTCCGGTCAACATTTCCCAGACACCGGAAATGAAAGGCGTGTTCTCCCGCGTCAAGCTCGGCAGCGAGATGAACCGCCGCGACATGCTGCTGATCACCCTGATGTCCTCTGAAAACCGCGCAGCGGCCAGCCTGGCGCACAGTTATCCGGGCGGTTACCCGGCGTTCATTCTGGCGATGAACGCCAAAGCCAAGGCGCTGGGCATGAAACATACGGCCTACGTCGAACCCACCGGGCTCTCGGTTTATAACGTCTCCACTGCCCGCGACCTGACCAAACTGGTGATGGCTGCCCGCAAGTACCCGATGCTCAGCGAGCTGAGCACTACCGAAAACAAGACTGTGACGTTCCGCAAGCCAACCTACAGCCTGGTGTTCAACAACACCGATCACCTGGTTCGCAAGGAAAACTGGGACATCAAGCTGACCAAGACCGGCTTCACCAACCAGGCCGGTCACTGCCTGGTGCTGTTGACGACAATGGCCAACCGTCCCGTGTCGGTGGTCATTCTCGACGCCTTCGGCAAGTACACACACTTCGCCGACGCCAGTCGCCTGCGCAAGTGGATGGAGACCGGCCAGAGCGGCCCGGCGCCGGAAGTGGCATTGCAATACAAGAAAGAAAAGAATCTGGTCATGAAACAGAGCGGTATTCAGGCTCGGGACTGACCGGAGCAGAATAAAAAACGGCCGCGATGTACGAACATCGCGGCCGTTTTCGTTACTGAGTGGCGTATCAGTTGTACTGGGTCACCAGCTTGGTATTCAGATACGCCTCGATGGCCTCCGTGCCCCCCTCCGAGCCGTAGCCCGAATCCTTGATCCCGCCGAACGGGACTTCCGGCAAGCCAATGCCCTGATGGTTGATAGACAACATGCCGGCTTCGATGTACGTGCTGAGCGCCTGAGCGGTCTTCATCGACGTGGTAAAGGCGTAGGACGCCAAACCGAATGGCACGCGATTGGATTCGGCAATCGCCTCCTCGACGGTATCGAACGGCACCAGCAGCGCGACAGGGCCGAACGGCTCTTCGTTCATGATGCGCATGGCGGGGGTCAGGCCGCTCAGTACAGTCGGTTCGAAGAAGTAGCCCGGGCCATCGACAGCCTTGCCTCCGGCTGACACGGTGGCTCCGCTCTTGACGGCATCTTCCAGCAGATCCACCAACGCAGGGATGCGGCGATCATTGGCCACCGGCCCCATCGTCGTGCCCGACTCCAGGCCGTTGCCGACCTTAATTTCACGCGTCAGGCCGACGAACTTCTCGGTGAAGGCATCCAGCACCGTGCGCTGCACCAGAATCCGCGTTGGCGATACACACACCTGGCCTGCGTTACGGAACTTGGCAGTCGACAGGACGCGCGCCGCGAGGTCGATGTCAGCGTCGTCAAACACCAACGCCGGCGCGTGGCCGCCCAGCTCCATCGTCGCGCGCTTCATGTGCTTGCCTGCCAGCGCCGCGAGCTGCTTGCCGACCGGGGTGGAACCGGTAAAGGTCACCTTGCGAATTACCGGGTGCGGAATCAGGTAACCGGAAATTTCGGCGGGATCGCCGTACACCAGGCCGATCACACCCGCAGGAACACCCGCGTCCGCAAAGGCGCGGATCAGCTCGGCAGGAGAACCCGGCGTTTCTTCCGGCGCCTTGACGATGATCGAGCAACCGGCAGCCAGCGCCGACGACAGCTTGCGCACCACTTGGTTGATCGGGAAATTCCACGGCGTGAACGCCGCCACCGGACCGACCGGCTCCTTGACCACCTTCTGTTCGATGTTCACACCACGTGACGGCACGATACGCCCGTAACTGCGACGCCCTTCCTCAGCCAGCCAGTCAATGATATCGGCAGCGGACATGGCCTCCATGCGCGCCTCGGCCAAGGGCTTGCCCTGCTCTTGCGTCATGATGCGGGCGATGCTGTCTGCGCGTTCGCGGACCAGATTGGCGGCCTTCTGCATGACTTTGTAACGGTCGTAAGCCGAGGTATTGCGCCATGTGGCGAAGCCCTTTTCGGCGGCAGATAGCGCTTCGTCAAGGTCGGCGACGCCAGCATGGGCGACGGTGCCGATGGATTCGCCGGTGGCCGGGTTGATCACCGGAATCGTACGGCCATCGCGACTTGCGCGCCATTGGCCGTCTACATAAAGCTGTACATCAGGGTACATGGCAACTCTCCATAGGTCGTTGCGAAGGAGCGTGAGGTGCGCGCTCAAAAAAACTGAAACGAATTTAGGGGGGTATACCCCTAATGGTCAAGCGACTTTGTGGGCCACTGACGACCATACTCGATTCAAGGGTGCCTGACCTGATGGCAAGAAAGTGTGAAAACCGGGGAAAAGTGTTGGAAACCGGATTGGGTTCAGGCGGCGTCAAGGCTGACGCCGCCTTGCCACACGGTATTGAGGGGCGTTACAGAATAGGTTTGCCGCCTGTCACGCCATAGCGCGTGCCAGAGATATAGCTCGCTTCGTCCGAAGCTAACAGCACGTAAATGGGCGACACTTCAACCGGCTGACCCGGACGGCCAAGCGGCGTCTGACCGCCGAAGTTCGCCGCTTCTTCTTCCGGCATGGTCGAGACGATCAACGGCGTCCAGATCGGTCCCGGTGCAACGCTGTTCACCCGGATGCCCTTCTCGCCCAGCATCTGCGCCAGGCCGGCGGTGAAGTTGGCAATCGCCCCTTTGGTGGTGGCGTAGGGCAGCAACGTCGCCTTGGGCATGTCGGAATTCACCGAACTGGTATTGATGATCGAGCCGCCGCGCCCCATGTGGGGCACCGCGGCCTTGCAGATCCTGAACATGGCAGTGATGTTGACATCGAACGTCATCAACCATTCTTCGTCACTGATCTCTTCCAGCGTTTCGTGGCTCATCTGGAAAGCGGCATTGTTCACCAGTACGTCGATCCGACCGAACTCTTCAACGGTCTTGCTCACAATGTCTTCACACTGCTGCTTCTGCGCCAGATCACCCGGCAACAGCAGGCACTTCCTTCCAGCCTCCTCCACCCAGCGTGCGGTTTCCTTGGCATCTTCATGCTCGTCCAGGTACGAAATTGCAACCTGGGCACCTTCACGCGCGAAGGCAATCGCGACAGCACGACCAATCCCGCTGTCGCCACCGGTAATCAGCGCAATTTTGTCCTGCAGACGACCGTGTCCGGTGTAACTCTGTTCACCGCAGTCAGGATACGGTTCCATTCTGCCCTGCTCACCCGGGACGTTCTGAGGCTGCTTGGGGAAAGGAGGTTTTGGATAGCTCTCGAAATCTTTCATGTGCACATCTCCTTGAGGATAAAGCCCCTCGCCGTCGAGTGGACGAGGAGCGGTCGGCGCGATAGGCAATCAGGCAGCAGGCTTGAGCACTACCTTGGTCCAACCGTTATCGCGAGCGTCGAAATGCTGGTAGGCGTCGGGTCCTTCTTCCAGCTTCAAACGGTGGGAAATGATCTGCGACGGCGTGGCGCGTCCGTGATGGATGAGCTCGGCCAGGCGACGGTTATAAGCCTTGACGTTGGCCTGCCCGGTGCGGATCTGCTGACCCTTGAACCAGAAAGCGCCAAAATCGAAGGCCATCTTGCCTTCCTTGGCCAGGTCATTCTTGGCCCCCGGATCCTGCGGCACGAATACGCCCACGACACCGATGCCACCCGTAGGCTTGGTCGACGCCACGAGGTTATTCATGGTCAGGTGGTTGGCTTCATGGCCATGTCGGTCGCAGCACTGATAGCCAACGCACTCACAGCCACGGTCGGTGCCTTTGCCGTGGGTCAGGTTGAGGATTTGCTCGACGGCTTCCTGCTCGACCGAATTGATCGGTGTGGCGCCCATCTTCGCGGCCAGAGCAAGGCGATCCGGGTGATTGTCGACCACGAACACCTGCGATGCGCCTTTGATCATGGCCGAGTGCGCAGCCATCAGGCCGACGGGGCCTGCGCCATAGATGGCGACACTTTCGCCTGGCAGCAAACCTGCCAGCTCAGTGGCGTGCCAGCCGGTGGGAAAGATGTCGGACAGCATGACGTAGTCATCTTCCTTCTCGACGGCATCCTCTGGCAGCAACAGGCAATTAAAGTCCGCGTAAGGCACACGCAGCAGTTCAGCCTGCCCACCTGCGTAGTCACCCATGTCGGCAAACCCGTAGGCGCCACCTGCACTGCCCGGATTGACGGTCAGACAAAAACCGGTCAGGCCTTTTTCACAGTTTTCGCAAAAACCGCAGCCGATGTTGAACGGCAGGCAGACCCGGTCGCCCACCTTGATACGGTCCACGCCTGCGCCGACGGCGATCACTTCGCCCATGTTTTCGTGACCGAAGATACGCCCGGTTTCGAACGAAGTGCGCCCCTCGTACATGTGCAGGTCAGAGCCACAGATATTGGTGGTCGTCACTCTGACAAGAGCATCGGTCGGCTTCTCGATCTTCGCGTCCGGCACGTTCTTGACACTGACGTCGCGCGGCCCGTTGTAGACGATGGCTTTCATTCGTAGCTCTCCTGAAGTGAATAATTCGTCGGGCTGTTAATAGCCCACCGAATATCTGTCACGACGCGAAGGCACGTGTTCAAAACGATTGTCCCAAGACCTGACGAATGGTCACTTCATAGCCCTGCAAGCGATGCGCCCGCACACGAGAAGAAAAACCCTTGCGCAAGCAATCTTATGGTATACCATCATACGAAATACAATAGTGCTCGATACGGGAGTCCTTCATGAGCTTTGAAATTCGCAAGATCGTCAATTACACCGAAGAAACCTTTATCGAAGGCGGCAAGGCCACTGACAAACCTGTGACGATGGTCGGGTTGGCTGTGGTGATCAAGAACCCTTGGCTAGGCAAGGGGTTTGTCGAAGACCTCAAGCCTGAGATCCGCGCCAATTGCTCGGATTTGGGCGAGCTGATGGTCAAGCGTCTGACGGATGCCATTGGCGGTGCCGACAAGATCGAAGCATATGGCAAAGCCGCAGTAGTGGGCGTCGATGGCGAAATCGAGCACGCATCGGCCGTCATCCACACCCTGCGCTTTGGCAATCACTACCGTGAAGCGGTCAAGGCCAAGAGCTACCTGAGTTTCACCAACAAGCGCGGCGGTCCAGGCACTTCCATCCAGATCCCGATGATGCACAAGGACGACGAAGGTCTGCGTTCGCACTACATCACGCTGGAAATGCACATCGAAGACTCGCCTCGCGCCGACGAAATCATCGTCGTGCTGGGTGCTGCGAACGGCGGGCGCCTGCACCCGCGCATCGGCAATCGCTATATCGACCTGGAAGAACTGGCCGCTGAAAAAGCGCAGTGATCTCTTTTCTCTCTGTCTGCGCAGGAGCGATCCATGAATCAGCTCACCGCTGAATGCACGCCGGCGGGTACCAGTTATCTGGCCACCGGCCAAGGCCACCCCGTGGTGTTGATTCACGGGGTGGGCCTGAACAAGGAAATGTGGGGTGGCCAGATCGTCGGCCTTGCTCCGCATTATCGGGTTATCGCTTATGACATGCTGGGGCACGGAGCCAGTCCACGCCCGGATCCGGACGCGGGTCTGCCAGGCTACGCCGAGCAGTTGCGCGAACTGCTGGAACACTTGGGCCTGCCGCAGGCCACGATCATTGGCTTCTCGATGGGAGGCCTGGTCGCCCGGGCGTTCGCACTGCATTTTCCCCAGTACCTGTCGGGCATGGTCATCCTCAACAGCGTCTTCAATCGCAGCCCTGAACAGCGGGCGGGGGTCATTGCCCGTACCAGTCAGGCGGCCGAACACGGACCGGATGCCAATGCGGCCGAAGCACTCTCGCGCTGGTTCAGCCGTGAATACCAGGCGGCCAATCCGGCGCAGATCGCAGCCATTCGCCAGAACCTGGCGAGCAACGATCCGCAGGGCTACCTGACCACCTATAAACTGTTCGCCACGCAGGATATGTACCGCGCCGACGATCTAGGCGATATTCGCGCACCGACATTGATCGCCACCGGCGAGCTGGACCCTGGCTCCACGCCTGAAATGGCACGGGAACTGGCCATGCGCATCAAGGGCGCGGAAATCGCGATACTGCCTGACCAACGCCACATGATGCCGGTGGAATCACCGCGCCTGGTCAATCAGGTGCTGCTGGACTTCCTCGACAAGTCGGCGTCCGTTCACAACTCGATAAAGGGGATCGTTGCATGAGCCTCACCCGTTTCCAGATGTGCATCGACGGCCTCTGGGTCGACGCGCGTTCAGGCAAGACCTTCGCCAGCCTCAACCCTGCGCTGGCCCAGCCTTGGGCGCAATTGCCCGACGCCGACGAAGAGGATGTGGAGCGAGCCGTGCAGGCCGCCCAGAAAGCATTCGAAAGCCCGGCCTGGCGTGGATTGACGGCCACCGCACGCGGTAAATTGCTGCGCAAACTGGGCGACCTGATTGCCGAGAACAAGGAGCAGCTGGCGCAACTGGAAAGCCGCGACAACGGCAAGCTGATTCGCGAAACCCGCGGCCAGGTCAGCTACCTGCCCGAGTTTTTTCACTACACGGCGGGCCTGGCCGACAAGCTCGAAGGCGGCACCCTGCCCCTCGACAAACCCGATCTGTTTGCCTACACCGTGCATGAGCCGATGGGTGTGGTTGCCGGAATCATTCCGTGGAACAGCCCGCTGTACCTGACCGCCATCAAGCTGGCCCCGGCGCTGGCGGCGGGCAATACCATTGTGCTCAAGCCCTCCGAACACGCCTCCGCCACCGTGCTTGAACTGGCGCGTCTGGCACTGGAAGCCGGTATTCCGCCGGGTGTGGTGAACGTGATCACTGGCTATGGCCCGACCACGGGTGCCGCGCTGACCCGTCATCCATTGGTGCGCAAGATTGCGTTCACGGGCGGCGCGGCCACGGCGCGTCACGTAGTGCGAAGCAGCGCGGAGAACTTCGCCAAACTGTCCCTGGAGCTGGGGGGCAAGTCGCCCAACATCATTTTCGCCGACGCCGACCTGGACAGCGCCATCAACGGTGCCGTCGCAGGCATCTATGCTGCGTCGGGACAGAGCTGCGTGTCCGGCTCCCGGCTGCTGGTGCAGGACGAGATTTACGATGAATTCGTCGAACGACTGGTTGAACGCGCCAGCCGTATCCGCATCGGAAATCCGCAAGACGAAACCACCGAAATGGGTCCGATGGCCACAGCCCAACAACTGGCGGTGGTCGAAGGGCTGGTCGCCGACGCGCTGGCCGAAGGCGCTCGCTTGCGCCTGGGTGGCAAGCGCCCGGCACTGGCGAGTGAAGGATGGTTCTACGAGCCGACGTTATTCGAATGCGATCGCAACTCGATGAAGATCATGCAGGAAGAGGTCTTCGGCCCAGTGGCATCCGTCATTCGCTTCAAGGATGAAGCCGAGGCGCTGGCGATTGCCAACGACTCGCAATTTGGCCTGGCGGCAGGCATCTGGACACGTGATCTGGGACGCGCCCATCGTCTGGCGCGGGATATCCGCTCGGGGATCATCTGGGTCAACACCTATCGCGCAGTTTCGGCGATGGCGCCTATCGGCGGTTTCAAAAATAGCGGCTATGGCCGCGAGAGCGGGATAGACTCCGTCCTGGCTTACACCGAACTGAAAACGGTGTGGATCAACCTTTCGCAGGCGCCCATGCCTGATCCATTTGTCATGCGTTAACGAGGCCGCTGCGATGATCGAACCCGGTATTTATAAAGAAGTCATGGCGTCGTTTCCTTCAGGCGTCACCATCGTCACCGCGCTGGACCCGGAGGGCAATCTGGTGGGCATCACGGCCAGCGCGTTCAGCGCACTGTCCATCGACCCGGCACTGGTCCTGTTCTGCCCCAACTATGCGTCGGACACCTACCCCGTGCTGCGCGACGGCAAGAAATTCGCCATCCATCTGCTCTCGGCAGATCAACAGGCCGAGGCTTATGCCTTCGCCAGCAAAGGCAAGGAAAAGACCAAGGGGATCGAGTGGCATTTGAGCGAGCTGGGCAACCCGCTGCTGAACAACGCCACGGCGATCATCGAGTGTGAGTTGTGGCGCGAATACGATGGCGGCGACCACGCCATTATCGTCGGCGCGGTGAAAAACCTGATCCTGCCAGCGACGCCTGTCACGCCGATGGTTTACCACCGGGGCAAAATGGGCGCCCTGCCCGCGCTGGTCTGAACCCGAGCCGGGCGGTTTTGGTGGATGCAGGCTACAGCGTGATAAACTCGGCCGCGACCCGGTTTCACCTCCGGGCCATGCAGCAGCCCGCATGAACCGCGGGCTGCCGACATGAATGCGGCCACCCTGTAAAGGTCGTGTTTTTTATCTGACAGCCCCATGCCGAGCACACCCGATGAAACGCCTGCCACTCGACGACAACTTCAAGGTCAACCGCAACCCCGTTACCCTGCGGGAGATCGTGCTGGACAAACTGCGCAGCGCGATCATGAATTTCCAGCTGTTGCCGGGGGATCGTTTGGTCGAGCGAGACTTGTGTGATCGTCTGGGTGTGAGCCGCACGTCGGTGCGCGAGGCGTTGCGTCATCTGGAGTCCGAAGGGCTGGTGGAGTTTGCCGATGCCAAAGGGCCGCGAGTGGCCATCATCACCCTCGCAGACGCCTGCGACATTTACGAGCTGCGTTGCGTGCTGGAAGGGCTGATCGTCCAACTGTTCACCCTGCGCGCCAAGCCCAAGGACATCAAGGCGCTGGAAAAAGCGCTGGAAGTGAATCGTCAGTCGCTCAAGGAAGGCGAGCTGCAGCAGGTCATCGACTCGGTGCAAGGCTTCTACGATGTGCTGCTCGAAGGCTCGGGCAACCACATCGCCGCCACCCAGCTTCGTCAATTGCAGGCACGTATCAGCTACTTGCGCGCGACCTCGGTTTCGCAGGAAAACCGTCGCGGCGACAGCAACAAGGAGATGGAACTGATGGTGGACGCCATCAAGAGCGGCGACCCGCTGGCCGCGCATCAGGCTTCGGTCGATCACGTGCGCAATGCCGCCCGAGTGGCGCTTGAATACCTCAAATCCAAGCAGGACGACGACGCCAAGGTCCGTGACATCGTGGCCCCCGTCGCACTCAAAGAACCCCGCATAGGTCGATGAAATGGCACTGCCGCGCTTCTGTCCTCAATGCGGCAGCGCTGATCTCGATCAGCGTATCCCTTCGGGCGACACCCATGCGCGGTTGATGTGCGGCCGTTGTCAGTACATCCATTACGTCAATCCGAAGATCATCGCTGGCTGCATCATCGAGCAGGAAGGCAAGTACCTGCTGTGCCAGCGTGCAATCCCGCCACGACCCGGCACCTGGACCCTGCCTGCAGGTTTCATGGAAACCGGCGAAACCACTGAACAGGCAGCGCTTCGCGAGGTATGGGAAGAAAGCGGCGTGCGCGCCGAGATCCTCTCGCCCTACTCCATTTTCAGCGTGCCGCAGATCAGTGAGGTCTACATCATCTTCCGCGCCATCGCGCTGGAGATCACCGGGCAATTCGGTCCCGAAACCCTGGATTACACATTCTTCGCCCCCGAAGACATTCCGTGGGACAGCATCTACTACCCCGCCATCCGCCAGATCCTGGAGCGCTATATTGAAGAGCGCCAGGCCGGTGTGTACGGCCTCTATATCGGCAACGATGACAGCGGAAAGGTACATTTCATTCGTTAAAGGTGGCCAGGCTGTAGGAGGTCCCACCACGTCTTCGACCTAGCGCCGTCACGCAGCAAACACCGTAGGAGCGGACTTGTCCGCGAATGCCGCATCTCATTCACTGAACCGTCATCGGCTGTACCCCCCCCTTTCGCGGACAAATCTGCCCTTATCAAACACTTTGTAATTTACTGAAATGCGCACACCTGCTTCTGCCCGGAGGGCGTGGAAGCTCTCGGAGGTTACGACGGCAGCGATGGCCTGCGCAGCGGGCCCAGGTTGCATCTGACACACCGCAAGTGCAGGTTTTGCTGCCGGTTCCCGGCAGATCGCCGGCAAGCCGCCTCCCACGCACCGTGTTCTCCAGTGGATTACAGGTTGTTTGATAAGAGCGGATAAGTCCGCGAACGCAGAATTTCAGCCACTGCATCTGCGCCGAATGTACTGGCCTTGTCGCGGACAAACGGAGCGCCGCCCGGTCCGCTCCCACGTATCAGATCAATCACCTTTGCGTACTTCACCGCAAACGCGCCATCGTCAGTGCGTCGACCATCACGCCATCCCGTACCGCGTAATGACGCAGCCGCCCTTCCGTCTCGAAACCAAATTTCTCGTACAAGCCGATGGCAGCCTGGTTGTCGACATACGCTGTCAGTTCGACCCGGCGCAGGTTCATCCAGTTGTCGGCGACGTCCAGCACGGCAGCCAGCAGCTTCGAGCCCACCCCTTTGCGGTGCCAGGCAGGAGTCACGACCATGCCGATACTGCCTATGTGACTCTGGCGAATACGTGTGTACTGCTCAAGACCTATATGACCGATCACTTCGTTGCCGTGCACGGCCACCAGCTTGATCTGGCGCTCGTTGCTCGCGGCCAGACGCTTGCGCCAGACCTCGACCGACTGGTAGGGCATCTGCAATACCTGGCGGCAGACCGCCGGATCGTTATAAAGCGCGGCAAGGCTCTCAAGGTGTGTTTCAGCCAGGCACTGGATGGCGATAGTGGAAGCAGGCGCATGCACGGTGTGTCGTCCTTTCAGGCAGAGGGTGGCACAGTCTAGAGGCCTTGGCCTGCCCGTGACCAGCCCTTACCAAGGCCCTACTCCATTCCTTCAACGATCACGATGTCGGCCTTCGACGCGCCCTGTCGATGGCTCATGGCGTGCTGATATTCAGGCGAGCGATAGCAGGCCATCGCCTGTTCATACGACTCGAATTCGATCACCACCGTACGTTGCGGGGTTGCTCGTCCTTCCAGCGCTTCGGAGCGGCCACCACGAGCCAGGAATTTGCCACCAAACAAGGCGAAAGCGGCTGGCGCGCTCTGGGTATATTCGCTGTACTGCTGAGGGTCGGTCACGTCAACGTGTGCAATCCAGTAAGCCTTCATCGTGATCTCACTGTTTCAATGATAGGGAATCTATGAAATATTCTGTCTTATGGTATACCACAATAATTCATCCATAACACCGGGATCCGAGCATGGCATTCGATCGCATCGAAGACATCATTGAAGACTACCGTCAGGGAAACATGGTCCTGCTGGTAGATGACGAAGACCGTGAAAATGAAGGCGACCTGCTGCTCGCCGCAGATCGCTGTTCACCGCAAGCCATCAGCTTCATGGCCCGCGAAGCGCGTGGACTGATCTGCCTGACCCTGACCGACGAGCACTGTCAGCGCCTGGGCCTGGAGCAGATGGTGCCCAGCAACGGCAGCGTCTTCGCCACCGCTTTTACCGTGTCCATCGAAGCGGCCACAGGCGTGACGACCGGCATCAGCGCAGCAGATCGGGCGCGCACCGTTCAAGCGGCCGTCAACCCGCAAGCGGTGCCAGAGGATCTGGTGCAACCCGGCCATATCTTCCCGCTGCGTGCCCGTGAAGGCGGTGTATTGACCCGTGCTGGCCATACCGAGGCCGGCTGCGACCTGGCTCGTCTGGCGGGCTTTGCACCGGCTTCGGTCATCGTCGAAGTCATGAACGATGACGGCACGATGGCCCGTCGCCCCGACCTGGAGCGCTTCGCCGAGAAACACGGGATTCGCATCGGCACCATCGCCGACCTGATTCATTATCGCCTGAGCACCGAACACACCATCGTCAGGATCGGCGAACGTGACCTGCCCACGGTGCATGGCACCTTCCGGCTGTTCAGCTATGAGGACCGTATCGAGGGCGGCGTACACATGGCGATGGTCATGGGTGACATCCGCCGTGAAGACCCGACGCTGGTGCGGGTCCACGTGGTCGATCCGCTGCGTGATCTGGTCGGTGCCGAATACACAGGGCCGGCCAACTGGACGCTCTGGGCAGCGTTGCAGAAGGTTGCCGAAGAAGGTCGCGGCGTTGTCGTGGTGCTGGCCAATCATGAATCGTCTCAGGCCTTGCTGGAGCGAATTCCGCACCTGACTCAACCGCCGCGTCAGTACACCCGCTCGCAATCGCGAATCTATTCGCAAGTCGGTACCGGCGCGCAGATATTGCAGGACCTGGGCGTCTGTAAACTGCGCCATCTGGGCCCGCCGCTGAAGTACGCAGGCCTCACCGGCTACGATCTGGAGGTGGTGGAAAGCATTCCGTTTCCGGGTTAAGTGCTTGGCTTGATGTCAGGGTGATCATGTGCAAAACATGCGTAAGACGCCCGTTACGCCTGACTTACAGACACATCAGGCGACAGGCAGATGACCGCGCATAGGCAAAATACTTGCACAAAGTTTGGAATACCATAATATGACATTCCACAGCTGCAACGATCTGTCAAACGCACCCGATCAGGACAGCTCCGGCAAAAAGCGCTGACCAGTGACTGCTTAAAAAAGGCCCATTGGACCTACTGCTCCCGATTACGCGGGCGTGAAATGCCCGCTCAAAACACAACAATGAGGGCGTGAAAATGGTGTTGAACAAACGTGCAACGGCAGTCCTGATGGCTGGCGTGCTGGCCTTCTCGAGCGTTGCCGCCCTGGCCGCCGAAAGCGTCAACTTCGTCAGTTGGGGTGGCTCAACCCAGGATGCCCAGAAGCAGGCATGGGCGGCTCCATTCGCCAAAGCCAGCGGCATCACGGTCGTGCAGGATGGGCCGACCGACTACGGCAAACTCAAGGCGATGGTCGAAAGCGGCAACGTGCAGTGGGACGTGGTGGATGTCGAAGCCGACTTCGCCTTGCGCGCAGCCGCCGAAGGCCTGCTGGAGCCGCTGGACTTCAACACCATCAAGCGTGACCGCATCGACCCTCGTTTCGTTTCCGACCACGGCGCAGGCTCATTCTTCTTCTCGTTCGTCCTCGGCTACAACGAAGACAAGCTGGGCAGCAAAAAGCCTGTGGACTGGACAGCGATGTTCGACACCAAGACCTATCCCGGCAAGCGTGCGCTCTATAAGTGGCCTAGCCCCGGCGTGCTGGAACTCGCGTTGCTGGCTGACGGCGTCCCCGCCGACAAGCTCTACCCCCTGGATTTGGACCGAGCCTTCAAGAAACTCGACACCATCAAGAAAGACATTGTCTGGTGGGGTGGCGGCGCGCAATCGCAACAACTGCTGGCGTCCGGCGAGGCTTCGATGGGCCAGATGTGGAACGGCCGGGTCTACGCCCTTCAGCAGGATGGCGCGCCCGTGGGCGTGAGCTGGAAGCAGAACCTGGTCATGGCCGATTTTCTGGTCGTGCCCAAAGGCGCCAAGAACAAGGACGCGGCGATGAAGCTCATCGCCGAAGCGACCAGCCCCAGAGGCCAGGCCGACTTTTCCAACCTGAGCGCGTACGCCCCAGTCAATCTGGACAGCGTGCCGCGTCTTGACTCGACCCTGGCCAAGAATCTGCCAACGGCTTACGGCGCAGACCAAATCACTCTCGACTTCGCATACTGGGCCAAGAACGGTCCGGACATCGCGACACGGTGGAACGAATGGCTGGTCAAGTAAAAATGACGGCTGTTGCGTCCGGTCATTCTCAACCGGCCGGGGGTGCTTCGAGCATCGCCGGCGCGGTTTCAGGCAAGGCGGCCAACATGCAGCCAACCCCTTCTCTGGCACAACGCTGGCGCGGCAGTCGCAACCTGATTCCTGCGCTGTTCTTCCTGGGACTGTTCTTCTTCGCGCCACTGATTGGCCTGCTGCTGCGCGGTGTGCTCGAACCCGTTCCGGGTCTGGGTAACTATGAGCAACTGTTCGCCAACTCCGCTTATTCGCGCGTACTGCTCAACACCTTCTCGGTCGCGGGTCTGGTCACGCTGTTCAGCCTGCTGCTGGGCTTTCCGCTGGCCTGGGTGATTACCCTGGTGCCGCGTGGCTGGGGACGCTGGATCTTCAACATCGTGCTGCTGTCGATGTGGACCAGCCTGTTGGCACGCACCTACTCCTGGCTGGTGCTGTTGCAAGCCTCGGGCGTCATCAACAAAGCGCTGATGGGCATGGGCATCATCGATCAGCCGCTGGAAATGGTGCACAACCTGACCGGCGTGGTGATCGGCATGAGCTACATCATGATTCCGTTCATTGTCCTGCCGTTGCAGGCGACCATGCAGGCCATCGACCCGATGGTGCTTCAGGCAGGCTCCATCTGCGGCGCCAGCCCCTGGACCAACTTCTTTCGGGTGTTTCTGCCGCTGTGCCGCCCGGGTCTGTTTTCCGGTGGCCTGATGGTGTTCGTGATGTCGCTGGGTTACTACGTCACGCCCGCGCTGCTTGGCGGTGCGCAGAACATGATGCTGCCTGAGTTCATCGTCCAGCAAGTGCAGTCGTTTCTCAACTGGGGGCTGGCGAGCGCTGCCGCTGCGTTGCTGATCCTGATCACGCTGGTGCTGTTCTACTTCTATCTCAAGCTCCAGCCGGAATCTCCGGTCGGCGCCAGCAACGGGAGGTAAGCCACCATGCTCCTGACACCCAATGCCATGAGCCTTCGCCTGCGGTCGGGGCTGTATCTGACCACTGGGCTGATCGCGCTGTTCCTGTTGCTGCCGATCCTGTTCATCGTGCTGCTGTCTTTCGGCTCCTCCCAGTGGCTAGTGTTTCCGCCGCCGGGCTGGACGTTCAAGTGGTATCAGCAGTTCTTTTCCAACCCCGAATGGATGGACGCGGCGATGTCCAGCTTCAAAGTCGCCATCCTCACCACGATCTGCGCCGTGGCATTGGGGCTGCCCACCGCATTCGCCCTGGTGCGTGGCAAGTTCCCGGGCCGCGACATGCTGTACGGTATTTTCACCCTGCCGATGATCGTGCCTCTGGTGATCATCGCGGTGGCGGTCTATGCACTGTTTCTCAAGCTCGGCTACACGGGCACGCTGTTCTCGTTCGTGGTCAGCCATGTGATCGTTGCGCTGCCGTTCACCATTATTTCCATCATCAACTCGCTGAAGCTGTTCGATCAGTCCATCGAGGACGCGGCGGTGATCTGCGGTGCGTCTCGCTTGCAGGCGATTTACAAGGTCACCTTTCCCGGCATTCGCCCCGGCATGATGGCAGGCGCGCTGTTCGCGTTCCTGGTGTCGTGGGACGAAGTGGTGCTGAGCGTGATGATGGCCAGCCCGACCCTGCAGACCCTTCCCGTCAAAATGTGGACCACGCTGCGCCAGGACCTGACCCCGGTCATCGCAGTCGCCTCGACACTGCTGATCGCCCTGTCGGTGCTGGTCATGTTCATCGCCGCGACCCTGCGTCGCCGCAACGAAGCAAGGAGTACCTCATGAGCGCCGTGATCAAAGCCCCCGCACAACCGAATCAGAAAACCTTGGTCAGTCTGTGCAACCTCAACAAGTATTACGGCGACTTTGCAGCTGTCGACGACATCTCGCTGGATATTCAGAACGGTGAGTTTCTGACCTTCCTGGGCTCCAGCGGCTCGGGCAAAAGCACCACGCTGTCGATGCTGGCCGGGTTCGAGACGCCAAGCTGCGGCGAAATTCTGGTAGAGGGTCAGTCGCTGGTAAACGTGCCACCGCACAAGCGCGACATCGGCATGGTGTTTCAGCGTTATTCACTGTTTCCTCACTTGAGCGTGCGCGACAACATCGCCTTCCCGCTGGCCATCCGCAAGTTACCTGCGGCCGAGCGGGAGAAGCGCGTCGACGCCATGCTCAAGCTGGTGCAACTCGAAGCCTTTGCCCATCGCCGCCCTTCTCAGCTTTCTGGCGGCCAGCAACAGCGTGTCGCCATTGCTCGAGCGCTGGTTTATGAACCGCGCATTCTGCTGATGGACGAACCGCTGGGCGCACTGGACAAGAAGCTGCGCGAGGACTTGCAGGACGAACTGCGTCAGTTGCATCGGCGTCTGGGCATCACCATCGTCTACGTGACCCATGACCAGGAAGAAGCCATGCGCCTGTCACAACGCATCGCAATTTTCAGTCACGGCAAGATCGTCGGTCTGGGCAGCGGCTATGACTTGTACCAGAACCCGCCAAGTGCCTTCGTCGCCTCGTTCCTGGGCAACTCCAACTTCCTCAGGATCAAGGCCCAGGGCAACGCGGTGGCAACGTTTGAGGGCACGACGCTGGCGATTCGCCTGAAGTCGGGCTTGAAAACCGATCAGGACATACTGGCAATGATCCGCCCTGAAAAAGCGCAGGCGTTAACCCTGCAACAAGCGGTGGCCACCCCACTGGAGGCAGGCTGGAACGAGGTGAACGCCACGGTGACCGAAGTGCTGTTTCTCGGTGAAAGTCAGACCTGCTCGGTGGTCACGGCAGGCGGTACGGCCATGACCGTCAAGGCGTTGTCTGCCACCGGCATGCCGATGCAGATGGGCGATGCGGTGAAAGTACGCTGGGCAGCGGCAGATGCGTGCATCTACACCGAATGGGCCGATGGCGACCTGAACAAGGCGGCCGGAGCGCATTGATCTGTCAGCAGACGAGCCTGTCTTTCCCGATACGCGTTATTGGCTGAAAAACATACTATCTGTGGGAGCGGACTTGTCCGCGAATACTGCATTTCAGTCGACTGATCTTCGTCGGATGTACTGGCCTTTTCGCGGACGAGTCCGCTCCCACGGTCTACTGGCTATTGCCCACCCGCTCCAACCTGACCCTGTGCAAAATACTCGCGCAGGAACTCCACCGTGACCCTCACCTTGGCCGAGCGCATCAGTGGTGAGGTGTACACGGCCCAAATGTCCGCATCCTGACGGTAGTCGCTCAGCACCTGAACCAGCCGCCCTTCGGCCAGGTCGGCGCGCACATCCCACAGCGAACGCAACAACACGCCCCGCCCGTCCAGGCACCATTGCCGGGCGATCTCGCCGTGGTTGGTCGACAGGCTGCCCGTCACCTTGACGGTTTCCGCCCCCTGCGGCCCGCTCAAGTGCCAGATCCCGAACGGCCGGTCCCGCTCCTTGATCACCAGACAGTCATGGTTGGTCAGCTCTGCCAGGCTCATGGGCGCGCCGCGTGACGCCAGGTACTCTGGACTGGCACACAGCACCCGCCAGTTGCTCGCCAGATGCCGGGCGCGCAGGTGCGGCGCGATTTCGTTGCCCACCCGGATGTCGAGGTCGACGCCCTCTTCGATCAGATCAATCAGCCGGTCCTGGATATCAAGACGGATATCCAGCTTCGGATACCGCGCTGCCAACTCCGACAGCGCCGGTGCCACGAAGCGACGCCCGAACCCCTGGCTGCTGACCACGCGCAGCAGGCCACTGGGTTCGTCATGCAGGGCCGCCACTTCGTCGCCCATCTGCTGCACAGACTCCAGAATGCCCTTGGCCCACTCGTAGACCCGCTCGCCATCTTCGGTAATCGACACCTGACGCGTCGAGCGGTGCAGCAGCACCACGCCCATGCCCTGCTCCAGCAGACGAATGCGTTTGCTCACGTAAGCCGCAGACATGCTCAGCTCGTTGGCCGCGCCGACAAAGCTGGATCGGCGTGCCACGTGAATGAACACATTCAGGTCATCAAGGCTGGGGTAATTATTCACGATACGTGTTCCTTGAATACATTAAGCCACTGATTATCTTTGCATCGTGTGCTTATAGCATAACGCCTCTGAGCAACCCATCCACCAAGAGAGCCTCGCCATGAACAATAAGAAGCTACGCATCGCTGCCATCGCCGGGGACGGTATCGGTCAGGAGGTGCTGCCCGAGGGTGTGCGCGTCGTCCAGGCGGCCGCCGCACGTCACGGCATCGAGCTTGAGTTCGAATACTTCGAGTGGGCCAGCTGCGACTATTACCTGGAGCACGGCAAGATGATGCCCGATGACTGGTTCGAGCAGCTCAAGGGCTTCGACTCGATCTTCTTCGGCGCCGTGGGTTGGCCGGACAAAGTGCCCGATCACATTTCGCTGTGGGGCTCGCTGCTCAAGTTCCGTCGCGAGTTCGACCAGTACGCCAACATCCGTCCCGTGCGCCTGTTCCCCGGTGTGCCCTGCCCGCTGGCGGGCCGCAAGCCTGGCGATATCGACTTCATCGTTGTACGGGAAAACACCGAGGGCGAATACTCGTCGTTGGGCGGCATCATGTTCGAAAACACCGAAAACGAATTCGTCCTGCAGGAATCGGTGTTCACCCGGCGTGGTGTCGACCGCATCCTCAAGTACGCTTTTGAACTGGCCAGCAAACGCGAGCGCAAGCACGTGACCTCGGCGACCAAATCCAATGGCATGGCGATCAGCATGCCGTACTGGGACAAGCGCACCGAAGCGATGGCCAGCCAGTACCCGGCGATCAGTTGGGACCGGCAGCACATCGACATCCTCTGTGCGCGTTTCGTGCTGCAACCTGAGCGGTTCGATGTGGTAGTGGCGTCGAACCTGTTCGGCGATATCCTCAGCGACCTGGGCCCGGCGTGCGCAGGGACCATCGGCATCGCGCCGTCGGCCAACCTCAACCCGGAGCGCAATTTCCCGTCCCTGTTCGAACCCGTGCATGGCTCGGCGCCGGACATCTTCGGCAAGAACATCGCCAACCCGATTGCCATGATCTGGTCAGGCGCGCTGATGCTGGAATTTCTCGGTCAAGGAGACGACCGCTTCACCGCAGCGCACGACGAGATTGTCAGCGCCATCGAACAGGTGATCGCCCGCGCAGATATCACCCCGGACCTGGGCGGCAAACGCTCGACGCAAGAGGTGGGCAAGGCCATCGTCGACCTGCTTTCGCAGGCGTAATCGGCGGTTACAGCAGGCGAGCGCTCATGCGGGCTTGAGCGCCTCGCCCTGTGCCTGCACCAGCTCGATGAACCGCGTCAGGCTGCGCGACTCGGTGCCACGACGCCAGATCAGCCAGGTTTGCAGGTAACGGAACGCCTCGGACATCGGCCAGATACTCACCGTGGTGCAGCCGGGCATGCTCTCCAGCATGCTGCGCGGCATCAGCGCCAGACCGGCTCCAGCACTCACACAAGCCAGCATCCCGTGGTAAGACTCCATTTCATGAATTTTGCCCGGCACGGCAGCGTCATCGGTGAACCAGCGCTCAAAGTGGTGCCGGTACGAACAGTTGGCGCGAAAGGCGTAAATACTCTCCCCGCTCACATCCCGCCCTCGCGTCACCGGTGCATGTTGCAGTGGCGCGATCACCACCATTTCCTCTTCGAACACCGGCATGCCCTCAAGGGACGGGTGCAACACCGGACCGTCGACGAAGGCCGCCACCAGACGCCCCGCCAGCACACCATCGATCATCGTACCGGACGGCCCGGTGCTCAGGTCCAGCTCGACCTTGGCGTACTGCTGGTTATAGGACGCCAGCAGCCCTGGAATCCGCACCGCCGCCGTGCTTTCCAGCGATCCCAGCGAAAACGGACCTTGCGGCTCTTCGCCGGACACCGACAACCGCGCCTCCTGGACCAGGTCCAGAATGCGCCGTGTGTAATCCAGAAAATTCCAGCCGGCAGGCGACAATCTCAGTCGCAGCTTTTCACGGATGAACAGCTCGACACCCAGGTCCTGCTCCAACTGCTTGATTCGAGTGGTCAGGTTGGAAGGCACCCGATGGATGTGTTGCGCAGCGGCGCTGATGCTGCCGTGGTCGGCAACAGCCTTGAAAATTTCCAACTGGACCAGATCCACATCATTCTCCAAATGTGAAAGATACGATCAGTATTATTCAGTTTCGCAAAGCATGTCACGGGCTTATTCTGGTTTCATTCCCCACCTGAACAGGATGGCGCCATGACTGCTGTATCCAGCAACACCCACGCGATTTCGATCAATCCCACCACTGGTGAACAGATCGGCCATTACGCGTTTGCCTCCGAAGCAGAGCTTGAGAACAGCCTCACCCGCGCGGCTGCGAGTTTCTCGGTCTGGAAGCGCAAAACCATCGACGAGCGTGCGCAGTTGATCATTGCGCTGGGCAAGACCCTGCGTGAAGACGCGAACACTTTTGCACAGATGATCAGCCGGGAAATGGGCAAGCCGATCAAACAGGCCCGCGGTGAAGTCGAGAAATGCGCGCAGCTGTGCGACTGGTATGCGGCCCAGGGGCCGGCCATGTTGGCTGCCGAGCCCACTCAGGTCGAAAACGACAAGGCGCGGATCGAGTACCGTCCGCTGGGTCCGATTCTGGCGGTCATGCCTTGGAACTTCCCGATCTGGCAAGTGCTGCGCGGCGCAGTGCCAACGTTGCTGGCCGGCAACACTTACGTCCTCAAGCACGCGCCCAACGTGATGGGCAGTGCGTACCTGATGCTTGAAGCTTTCAAGCGCGCTGGCTTTCCCGACGGTGTGTTCGAGGTGATCAACGCCACTCAGGAGGGTGTTTCGAAAGCCATTGCCGACCCTCGGATTGCTGCGGTCACCCTGACCGGCAGCGTACGCGCGGGCCAGGCCATCGGCGCACAAGCGGGCGCGGCGCTCAAAAAGAGCGTGCTGGAACTGGGAGGCTCCGATCCGTTCATCGTGCTTAACGACGCGGACCTGGATCAGGCTGTTAAAGCGGCGGTGATCGGTCGTTACCAGAACACCGGGCAGGTTTGCGCAGCGGCCAAGCGCCTGATCATCGAAGACGGTGTGGTCGAAGAATTCACCCGCCGATTCGTTGAAGAAACCCGCAAGCTGGCGATCGGTGATCCGCTGGCGGAAGACACCTACATAGGCCCGATGGCGCGCTTCGACTTGCGCGATGAGCTCGATGCTCAGGTGCAGGCCACGCTGTCTGAAGGTGCAACGCTGCTATTGGGTGGAGAAAAGATCGCGGGTACGGGCAATTTCTATGCGCCAACGGTACTGGGTGATGTGACCGACCAGATGACGTCGTTCAAACAGGAGCTGTTTGGCCCCGTTGCGTCGATCATCACCGCCCGCGACGCCCGTCATGCGCTGGCGTTGGCCAACGACAGCGACTTTGGGCTGACCGCAACCGTCTACACACGCAATCTGGAACTGGCCGAGCAATTGGCAGGAGAACTGGATACCGGCGGCGTCTTCATCAACGGCTACAGCGCTTCAGACCCTCGCGTGACCTTCGGTGGCGTGAAGAAAAGCGGCTACGGGCGTGAGCTGTCGCACTTTGGCGTACGCGAGTTCACCAATGCACAGACCGTGTGGCGAGATCGCAACTGAGGGATGCCTGATCATTGATGCTCAATGAATGGGAATGATCAGTATATGTTGATCGTTCCCATGCTCTGCGTGGGCCTGCCGCCGGGACGCTCTGCGTCCCTTTTCACGCGAGGTGGCGACGCTCACTCCGCTTCCGTCTCCACCACTGCCGCATCGCCAATGGTGTAGAAATGCCCACCGGCCACGTAGTGCAGACTGCGCCACTTCGGATCGGCTTTTTCGAATTCCCAGTGACCGTCACGAAACACTCGGCTGTCCGCCCAGGCGCCGACCACTTCGGCAATGAACAGGTCGTAGGTCTGCTGATTATGCGGCTCGGGGATGACTTTGCAGATCAACCAGGCCGAGCAGCCGGCCACCAGCGGTGTGTCGAATCCTTCGATGCGAAACAGCTCGGCGCCGGCCTTGTCCAGCTTGTCCGGCGTAAAGATCAGGCTCTGAGTGCCAACGTCGAAGGTCAGTTGCAACTGGTCCAGATTGGGAACCTGCAGCGCAAAGTAACCGCTGTTCTCCACCAGGCCACGGGTCTTGGTCATCTTGTCGATCACCAGCGTGACTTTCGGAGGCGAGAAATCCAGCGCACAGGCCCAGGCGGCTGCCATGACGTTAAGCACACCGTCGTGGGCGGATGACACCAGCACGGTAGGGCCATGATTGAGCAGGCGGTAGGCCTTTTCCAGTTCGACTGGGTGAATATGATTGTTCACGTGAAACTCCCGAAAATGTAAATCTTGTCACTGCAAAAAGGCAGGGAGATAAGGCATTGTGCGTGTCTCACGCGTAGGCCATCGTGCGTCGCAGGGCATCATGATGCAGGCCCCGTGTTTTTCCTTCACCTGTCCAAAAGGCTTCGGATTGACCAGCATAGACAGCCCAATTCCCCGAGTGTTCGCCCTGCTGCTGGCCGCTGGCCGCAGCAGACGCTTCGACGGTGACAAGCGTCGCGCCACCCTGCCCTGCGGGCGTACCTTGCTGCGCGCCAGCATCGACAACGCGCAGCAGGCGTTCAGCGACGTATGGGTGGTATTAAGAGAAGAGGATGACGCAGATCTGCTTGGCATTCCGCCAGAGGTGACCGTCGTGAGAAGCCCGCAGGCGGACCTCGGCATGGGTCACAGCCTGGCCAGCGGCATCGCCGCATTGATGCCATCCGATGCCAACGCCGTTGCGGTTCTGCTGGCAGACATGCCGTGGATACAGCCTGCCACGCTGCACAACCTTGCGGCGATATCCGATTCGCGGCGTATCGTGCTGCCTGGCCACGACGGGCAACGCGGGCATCCTGTGATCATCGGACGTGATTTCTGGCCTTTATTGCTGAAACTTGAGGGCGATCAGGGCGCCAGATCGATTATCAAAAGCCACCCCGAGCATTGCGATGTGCTGGCCTGCGATGATCCCGGAATCCTTCGCGATGCCGACACGCAAGCGGCACTGGCGCTCGCTTTTCAGGCCTAAGCTAGAGCTGTTGACGATTGATTCCGTTGGCAACCCGCAGGATATCGGCCATCACCGCGACGGCGATCTCAGCGGGGGTTTTGCTGCCCAGATTCAGACCGATCGGCGCATGAATGCGTGCCAACGCCTCCTCACTCAGTGCGCCAATCCTCGCCAGCCGCTCCTTACGCTTGCTGCTCGTGCGCATCGACCCCATCGCACCGATATAGAATGCTTCGGTGCGCACGGCTTCGAGCATGGTCAGGTCGTCCAGCTTGGGATCATGCGTCAGCGCGAGCACCGCCGTTGACGCATGGCAGCCACCCTCAGCGATAAACACCGCAGGCAGCACATCCAGTACCTCGACGCCCGGCATCGAGAAGCCCCCTGTGACCTCGTGACGCGGATCGCAGACGATAACTTCATAGCCCATCGCGACGGCGAAGCTGGCGCAAAACTCGGCCACTGGCGACAAACCGGCCAACAGCACCCGGTAGACAGCCCCCATACGAATGCTGATGCGCTCGCCTTCGACCTGCACTTTCGACTCACCCAGCACCGCAGAGCCCGTACTGCGCTGCACACTGCCCAGCACAACCTCGCGCCCCACCAGCGTGCGTCCGGCCAGCGCGTGTTCCACGGTCGCCAGATGCCGATCAGCCTCGGGGCTGGGCGTGATGCACTCGATCAGCACATCCAGCACGCCGCCACACGGCAGCGCCAGGGTCGGTGCCAGACCGCCCTCGCCGTAACGCACCACCTGGTTGACAGGTTCGAACTGGCCAGCCGCCAGTCGCTCCAGAAAATCCTCTTCCACGCAGCCACCGGACAGAGAACCGCGATGCTCACCACTGCCCAACGCCACCAGCATCGCCCCCGGTCCGCGCGGGGCGGAACCGAAGGTCGAGAGGACGGTGCAAAGCCACACGGGTTTGCCGGTCGCCAGCCAGTCGCGTGCCTGCTGAATGACCTGCAAATCTAGTTGTTTCATGTCTACAGCCCTGCCATCAGCTTTTCTTTGGTGATGGGCAAATTGCGCACCCGTTTGCCGGTGGCGTGATACACGGCGTTTGCCACAGCTGCGGCAAGGCCCGTCACACCGATTTCACCGATACCCCGTGCGCCGAACTCACCCAGATTGTGGTCCGGGTAATCCAGCAGGATCACGTCAATCTCAGGCTGATCGGCATGCACCGGCACCACGTACTCGGCGTAGTTGTTATTCACCGGCAAGCCGGTACGGGGGTCATACTCCGCGGCTTCGAACATGGCCATACCGATGCCCATGACGATTGCGCCCTCCACTTGGTTGCGCGCCGCCAACGGGTTGACCACCTTGCCCACGTCGATGGCACTGACCACACGCGCCACGCGAAGGCTGGAGATGCCCGGGTCCCAACGCACTTCGACAAAGTGAACACCGAACGAGCGAAACGAAAACTTATCGTTTTCAGGCATCCCACTGTGAAAGTTGCCTTCCGCGCGGGACAACCGCTGTCCCTTGAGCACGTCAACGAAGCTGACGCGCTGTTCACCTGAAACCAGTTGACCGTTTTCGACCGTAATCGACTCGGCATTTTTTCCGGCAAAGACTGCATGCTTGCCCACCGAATACTGACGAAGCGTCTGCAGCGCCTCACGCGTGGCACCGGCAACCGCTGGCATCACGCTGGCAGTCACCCAGGAGCCGCCGGAAACCGGACCCGCCGGGAACGACGAACTGCCCAATTCGACTTCAACGCGGTCCATCGGGATACCCGTCAGTTGGCTAACCGTCTGGGCAACAATGGTGTAGGTTCCGGTGCCGATGTCCTGAAGGCCGCATTGCACAAGCGCTGTGCCATCCGAACGCAGGATCACGCGAGCATCGGTCGGCACCTGAAAGGCCTCCCAGTTACATGCACCCACGCCATAACCAATGATTTCATCGCCGTCGCGCATCGAGCCGACTTCGGCCTTGCGCGCCTGCCAACCAAAACGCTCGGCGGCTTGATCGATGGCTTCGGGCAAATGATTGCTCGACCACGGCAAGCCCTGGCTCTGGTCCTTGTCCGAAAGGTTGAGCTTGCGAAACGCCACGGGGTCCATGCCATTGGCCAGCGCCAGCTCATCGATGGCCGACTCCAGCGCGAACAAGCCTGGCGCTGCGCCGGGGGCACGCATCGAGGTTGGCGTGCCGCGGTTGACCGACGCCACACGATGGCTGACCAGCACGTTGTCGCAGCCGTACAGGCTCTTGGTCACACTGCCACAGGTTTCCGTGTAATCGTCGAGTGTGGAGGTGCTGTTGAACGACTCATGACGGATCGACACCAGCTTGCCATTCGCGTCACTGGCCAGACGCAGGCGTTGCCGGGTTTCCGGGCGATGGCCAACGGTGGTGAACATCTGCGCACGAGGCAGTACCAACTGGACCGGACGCCCGGTCACTCGCGACGCGGCGCAGGCGGCCACCGAATGCGGCCACGGCCAAAGCTTGCCACCGAATCCGGAACCAATGAACGGCGCACGCACCTCGACACGGTCTGGCGGCAGATCGAACACATTGGCCAGCAGATTGCGGTGATTGACCACGCCTTGGGTGCTTTCGTACACGTACAGCTTGCCGTCTTGCCACCATGCAGTGCTGGCGTGCATTTCCATCGGGTTGTGAACTTCGACAGGTGTGGTGTAGGTCTGATCGACCTTGCGGCTCGCACTCAGAAATGCACCGTCCGGATTACCGCGCGTATGTCCGGGCCCGCCTTCGCGGGCGCCATTGTTACGCAGCGCTTCCTGCAAATTCTTGATCGACTTGCTTTCTTGGTAGTCGACCTTCACACGATGCGCCGCCGCCCTGGCCTGCTCGAAACTTTCTGCAACCACCAGTGCCACGAACTGGCCGGGGTAGTACACCCGATCATCTTCGAACGGCAGACGATGCTCGTCAGCCTTGCTCGCCGATAATATCGTCGCGAAGCTGAACGCAGATTCAGGCGTGCGGTGCAAATCCGGAAAATTGCCGTGGTGGAAGACCTCGACGACGCCAGGCATCTTGCGCGCCTCCTGATCGTTTACGGCAAGTATCCGGCCGCTGCCAATGGTGCTGTAAACGCCATACGCGTACAGCATGTCTTTGATGGGATGGTCGGCGGCATAACGCGCCTCGCCACTGACTTTCTTGCCACCGTCGATACGACGCTGGGGAACACCGATGATCTGATCGCTCATGGAAAAATCCTACGCCGTTAGGTCACGAAGGTTGCGGACGATGACCTGCTCACCCAACGGGATTTTGAAGGCGTTGTGTTCATAGGCTTTGGAGCCTTTCATGGCCAGTGCCGCCACCTTGGAGAACGTGTCCAGGTCGGCGTGTTGGCCGATCAGCGCACGTTCGGCCTCGACGGCGCGCCAAGGCTTGGTGCCCACGCCACCCAGCGCAATCCGCGCATCGGCAATACGCTTGCCGTTCATGACCAGAATGATCGCGCTGGAAGCCAGTGCGAACTGATACGAGGTGCGGTCGCGCAGCTTCAGGTAACTGGAATAACTGCCGGCCAACGGCGCGTCCAGCGTCACATGGGTGACCAGCTCATGAGGTGCCAGCGCATGCTCGCGCTCAGGCGTGTTGCCCGGCAGCAAATGAAAGTCGGCAAAGGGAATGTCACGGCTGCCATCAGGCCCCCGGACGGTAACCTGTGCGCCCACCGCAGCTATACCCACACACATGTCGGAGGGATGGGTCGCGATGCAATGATCACTGGTGCCCAACACGGCATGCACACTCCGGTTCATCCCGCCGATGGCTGCACAGCCTGAGCCCGGCTCACGCTTGTTACAGGCCGAAATTCCGTCGCGAAAATAAGGGCAACGGACGCGCTGCATCAGGTTGCCCGCCGTGGTGGCCTTGTTGCGCAATTGGGTAGAAGCGCCCGCCAGGATGGCTTGGGACAACACCGGATAGCGCTCTCGCACCAGCGCATGGTTGGCCATGTCCGTGTTACTGACCAGCGCACCGATGCGCAGGCGTCCGTCGGGCAGCGACTCGATCTGTTTGAGCGCCAGATGATTGATGTCCACCAGTTGTTGTGGCTGCATGATGTCGAGCTTGACCAGGTCTAGCAGCGTCGTGCCGCCCGCCAGGTAGAATCGCTCGCCCTCACCTGAAACGCTGCTCACAGCCTGTGCGGGCGACGTGGCCCGTGCGTAGTCGAACGTTCTCATCAGGCCACTCCTCCGGCTTTCGGGGTCGGCATTTTCGTGCGCGCAGACTGGACCGCCGAGAGGATGTTCTTGTAGGCCCCGCAACGGCAGATATTGCCGCTCATGGCTTCGCGGACGCTGGCGTCGTCCGAAGGAATATTCGGATCGTTGAGAATCGCCACAGCGCTCATGATCTGGCCCGATGTGCAGTAACCGCACTGATACGCATCGTGTTCCCAAAAGGCTTCCTGCACCGGATGCAACGTACCGTTTTCAGCCAGCCCTTCGATAGTGGTGATGCTGTCGCCGTCGTGCTGAATGGCAATCGACAGGCACGAGTTGATTGCCACTCCGTTGACCAGCAGCGTGCAGGCACCGCACTGACCGTGATCGCACCCCTTTTTGGTGCCTGTCAGTTGCAGACGGTCGCGCAAAACATCGAGCAACACGGCATTGGCCGGTACGTTCAAGGCGTGCGTCTGGCCGTTCACCTTCAACTGGATACGGTGCTCGCCCACGCCAGGGGCATCGGTGTCTTCTACCACAGGCTTCGCAGGCGCAGGTGCGGCTTGCACCATGCCGTCAGCGGGTATCCAGGTCGACAGAGTTGCGGCAGCGATCCCGGACGCACCGAACTTCAAAAAATTGCGTCGTGAAGGCTGCACGGCATCGTCGGCAACAGGTCCTTTGTGCGTCTTGGTTTCACTCATCAGAATCACCTTGTCATGGCCGTCACTGCTATGAAGTGGCGGGCGTCATTGTGCTGGGCAGCGTGTGTTCTATCAGGGCCGGTTCAAGTCTCTGTAACGTGTGCAGATCAGGAAACAGGAGCTAGAAGCGTTTTGGCATTACGGTTCGGATAAGTGTTTAACTGGCTGGAACATTGAAAGTTCAACGTTTCGGTTGGCGCTGGGGTCATGCCGCTGTTACTGGATATTGGCGAGTCGTCGTTCCACTCCTTGCGTTTAAAGAAGAGTTCCCGAAATACAGAGGGCTTCAAATGACCTTAGCAGCTACCGTCAGAGGGCATTAGCTGCGTGGCGTTACTTGAAGTACTGAGCGGGGCTCATCAATCGCAGGCATTGAGCACAATCACTGCGATTGCGCCGGTTAAATCGAGAGAACGAAGCGGATTCAGGGCCGCCACGCATGCCGCATTTCGGTCAAAACACGGGCGTGGGCTCAAGGTAAGGGTCTGCATGACGATAAAGGCTGGACATGCCTTGTTTCATGTGCGCTAACGCAGAGATGTCGGTGTATAGATAACACCTCGCGTCGACACCTCACAATATGCGAAAATGCCGCGTCTTGCCGATATGGCATCATGGTGTGCCGCATTGCGTGAGCACAAAAAAACGCCTCAGAGCGTGTCCCCATGACCCCCATGCGGCGTCCAAGACTCCGTGAACAGGCTGATCAGGTGCGCATTGCGCAATGAATACGGGATTTGTTTCCCGATCTTGCGTGGCACCCGTTAGCACATGTCGCTTCATGACGCTGAATCCAATGATGATAAGAAGCCAGCGCAGTCGGGCATAAAATGAGGTCTTGAGCAGTATTGTATTGGCCTTGTATGTCCACCTCTAGCCCCTGAAGGTGCGGGCGTTTGTCGCATGCGTTGCGGCAGATGCAGAATCCGGATCCCCAGGAGCAGTCGGCGGATGGCATTTATCAAATGGATTACAGCATGTTGAAGAAAGTGAACACGGCCCTTCTGGGTCTGGCGCTGTCGCTTGGGATGATGCCCGCGCACTCCGCCGAAGCCAAGAAAGTAGATGTATTGCTTGTCGGTGGCGGCATCATGAGTGCGACCCTGGCGGTCTGGCTCAATGAGCTGGAGCCTGGCTGGTCGATGGAAATGGTCGAGCGCCTCGATGGCGTGGCCGAAGAAAGCTCCAACGGCTGGAACAACGCCGGTACCGGTCACTCTGCCCTGGCCGAGTTGAACTACACCCCGGAAGACAAGAACGGCAACGTCGATATCTCCAAGGCGATCGAAATCAACGAAGCCTTCCAGGTTTCGCGTCAGTTCTGGTCCTGGCAAGTCAAGACCGGCGTTCTGAAGAACCCGCGTTCGTTCATCAACTCCACGCCGCACATGAGCTTCGTGTGGGGCGACAACAACATCGAGTTCCTGCGCAAGCGTTACGCAGCACTGCAATCGAGCCCGCTGTTCAGCGGCATGCAGTACTCCGAAGACCACGAGCAGATCAAGAAGTGGGTTCCACTGATGATGGAAGGTCGTGACCCGGCGCAGAAGCTGGCCGTGACCTGGAGCCCGATTGGTACAGACGTCAACTTCGGCGAAATCACTCGTCAGTTCGTGGCCAATCTGCAGACCAAATCCAACTTCGGCCTGAAGCTGTCGAGTGAAGTCCAGGACATCACCCGCAACGAAGACGGCAGCTGGCGCGTCAAGTACAAGAACCTGAAAGACGGTACTGAAACCGAGACCGACGCCAAGTTCCTGTTCATCGGCGCTGGCGGTGCGGCGCTGCATTTGCTGCAAGAGTCGGGCATTCCTGAAGCCAAGGAATACGGCGGCTTCCCGGTCGGCGGTTCGTGGCTGGTGACTGAGAACCCTACCCTGGCCATGCAGCACATGGGCAAGGCATACGGCATCGCGTCCACAGGCGCACCACCCATGTCGGTTCCACACCTGGACACCCGTGTTCTGGACGGCAAGCGCGTGATCCTGTTTGGCCCATTCGCGACCTTCTCCACGAAGTTCCTGAAAAACGGTTCTTACCTGGACCTGTTGACCAGCACCACGACGCATAACGTGTGGCCAATGACCCGTGTCGGCATCGCTCAGTACCCACTGATCGAATACCTGGCAGGTCAGGTCATGATGTCCGATGACGATCGCTTCGCGGCGCTGCAGCAGTACTTCCCGAACGCCAAGAAAGAAGACTGGCGCCTGATGCAGGCCGGTCAGCGCGTTCAGATCATCAAGCGTGACGAAGAGAAAGGCGGCGTCCTGAAACTGGGCACCGAGATCGTGGCGTCCAAGGACGGCTCCATCGCCGGCCTGCTGGGTGCATCCCCAGGTGCTTCGACTGCTGCTCCGATCATGCTCGGCGTGCTTGAGAAAGTGTTCAAGGACAAAGTAGCGACACCAGCCTGGCAGGAAAAACTGCACCAGATCGTTCCAAGCTACGGCACCAAGCTGAACGAAAACCCGGACCGTGTTGCACAGGAATGGGCATACACCGCTGAAACCCTGCAACTGACGCCTCCGCCGCCAGTGAACAAGGCTTCTGCCGCAGCTGCTCCGGCACCTGCTGCCAAGCCTGCAGAAAAGCGTGAAAGCAACCCTGCCAGTGACATGGCACTTTAAGGCCTTACGGCGCTTGAAGTAAAAAGCCCCGCCAGACCGTGTCTGGCGGGGCTTTTTTACGACTGCTGTGTGCCTGAGCGGTTTGCCCGACCAGAAGCGCAGCGCTTATTTGGCAAACAGTTGACTCATGTCCTTGAACGCCTTGAACTCCAGCGCATTGCCGCACGGATCGAACAGAAACATCGTTGCCTGCTCGCCCACCTGCCCTTTGAAGCGGATGTAGGGCTCGATCACGAACGCCGTCCCCAACGATCTCAAACGCTCGGCCAGCGCTTCCCACTGGTCCCAATGCAGGATAATGCCGAAATGCGGGACCGGCACATCGTGCCCATCCACTGCATTGCTGTGAACGTGCTCCTGAGACGAAGTCTTCGGGTGTTGGTGAATCACCAACTGGTGACCATAGAAATCGAAGTCGACCCATTGCTCACTGGAGCGGCCCTCCGCCAGACCGAACACTTCGCCGTAAAAGCGGCGCGCGGCAGCGAGGTCGTACACAGGGATTGCCAAATGAAAAGGTGAAAGGCTCATTGCGGGCTCCGGGTTCAGGTCTGGACGGCAGGACGTCGTTAAGCGCCCTTTTATTGCCACGCGACAGATCATATGCCCGAGGACTGAACACGAAAATCAATATATATTTCTCCGATACACAAAAGAGATTTATCAATGATTCGCGAACTCAAGACCTTGGTGGCCGTTGCACAAGCCGGCACCTTTGCCGCAGCAGGCAACCGGATCGGACTGACTCAGGCCGCCGTCAGCGCACAGATGCAACGTCTGGAGGCTGAACTGGGTTTTGCATTGTTCGACCGCAAGGGCCGCTCGGCGCAATTGAACCGCATGGGGCATCAAACGCTGCTGCAGGCTCAGGAGCTGATTCGGCTTTACCACAACCTGGGGTCATCACCCGCCGGTCAGCCCGCCGCGCGGCACCTCACCCTCGGGGCCATTGCCTCAATGCAATGCTCACTGCTGCCGGATGCACTGTCCGCGTTCCACCAGGCCTGGCCGCACTGCCGCACGCGAGTGATTCCGGGGGTGTCCATGAACCTGGCCAATCAGGTGGATGCCGGTGAGATCGATCTGGCGGCCATCATTCGACCGCCCTTCTCGCTGCAAAGCGACCTGCGCTGGACCAGCCTTGCGCAAGAGCCCTACCGGCTGATCTTGCCTGGCGACATGCCTGGGGACGACTGGCGCACGCTACTGGCTTCGCAGGCGTTCATTCGCTATGACCGCTCTTCGTTCGGGGGGCGTCAGGTAGACCGTTTTCTACGGCAACTGCCCTTTAGCGTCCGGGAAGTCTGTGAACTGGACGAGCTGGAAGCCATCATCAAACTGGTCGACCGCGGCTTGGGCGTCGCCCTGATTCCACAAACAGCCAGTCACAACGCCTGGCCTGAAGGTATTCGCGGAATGGGCCTTGGTCAGCAGACCTTTCATCGGGATGTAGGGCTGGTGCATCGCGATCCAAAGACCCTCGATGAACCCACAGTGACACTCATTGAACTGCTCAAGACGCACACCACTGCGCCATGAATGACAGCAGCCAACGTACTTCCTCTGAAAATGATCGAACTCACGGTTCCGTTGCGTCCTCCAATCACTACAGCCATTAACGAGGAAACGACATGAGTGACCCGCACGTAAAACCGCAAGGCAGCGCCTCTGAGGACAAGCCTTACACGCCAACAGTCGACCAGTCGGGCGAGCCCGTTGAGGTCGTGCGCAAGGACCTTGAACATCAGGATTCGCCCACTGAAGGCGTCGATAAGGTCATCACGCCGACGTCCAACCGCGAAAAGGAGCAGGACGCCGAGAAGCTCAAAGAGCTGAACCGGGCGGTTGAGGGCAAGCTCACAGGGCACGACTGATCGGAAAGACGCCAGCTCCGGACATGCCGTGATGCGTTTTTCGCAAGACCTGTGCCGCTATTGACCCGCCGTCAGGAACGCCAGCACCGGCGTGGAAAACGCATCACCGGCTTCGACACTGGAGAGGTGCGCCGCCTGCAGCTCAACCATCTGTGCACCGGCGATGCGCTGGATCATGAAGCGCCCATCCACCGGGGTAGTCACGGCGTCTTCTGTCCCACAAACCACCAGCACCGGCAGAGTGATCGAGCCGATCTGCTCACGAAAATCTGCGTCACGCACCGCCGCGCAGTTGGCGGCGTAGCCTTGGGGCGACGTCTGCGCGAGCATGCCGACAATAGCGTCAACGGTGGCCGGTTCAGTCTGCGCGAACGATGGCGTGAACCAGCGGGCGACCGATGCGTCGCGCAGCGCGATCATGGCAGCTTCACCCTCGCGCAGTACGGTTTCGATGCGCGGGTTCCAGACGTCGGGATTGCCGATTTTCGCCGCGGTATTGCACAGCACGACACGCTCAAGCCGCTCGGGGGCATTGATCGCCAGCCACTGGCCAATCAGCCCGCCCATCGACAGCCCGCAGAACGACACGGTTTCCAGACCCAGCTCATCCAGCAGCGCCAAAACGTCCCGGCCATTCTGCTCGATGTTGTATGGGCCATTGCTGACCAATGACTGCCCATGCCCACGCGTGTCGTAACGCAGCACGCGAAAGTGCCGGGTCAACGCGGTGATCTGGTTGTCCCACATATGCAAATCAGTGCCCAGCGAGTTGGACAGCACAACGACTGGTGCATCATGCAGGCCTTCGAGCAGATAGTTCAGTGGGCCACCGGGGAGTAGCAAGGCAGACATTCGACGCTCCATGAAAAGCAAAACCTGAACACTAGTGAGTGCGGCGGCGTCATACAATCGGCTGATCGAATATCCGTGCGGCTATCGAACACCTTGCACATCGCTAACCCGCAAAAAGGAGCGCTACATGCGAACCGAAGACATCGCCACCTTCTGCCTGGACCTGCCCGGCGCGCGCGAAGACTACAAATGGGGCGGCATGCGCGTCTTCTCCATCGCCAGTAACAAGATGTTTGCAGTCATGGACCTGGCGGGTCAGGGCTTGTCTTTCAAGGTCAGTACCGACCTGTTTCTGGGCTACGTCGACCGCCCCGGCATCCGCCCTGCCCCGTATCTGGCCCGTGCGCACTGGATCAGCGTGACCGACCCCCACGCCTTGGGCGCTGAAGAGATCCGTGATCTGCTGACATGCTCGCACCAGCTGGTGGTCGCGAAGCTGCCCAAACGCCAGCAGATTGCATTGAAGCTATAAAGGCAACGGCAACCACTGCCAGACGCGGCGACCCATAAACAGCCAGTCGATCCACAGCGCCTGATGAACCAGCACGATCAACCAGAACACGATCTGAAAAGACACTTTGCGGGTCTTGTGCCGGAAGACCTGTTGCGCCAACAGCGCTCCCGGCCACCCACCCAGCAGTTCAACGGCGTGCAGCACGTTCTCCGGCGTGCGCTGACCGCCTTGACCGGCCTGTAGCTTGTCGTGCCGATACAACACAAACGCCAGCAGGCTCATCACACCGAGCACAATAGCCGGAATCATCAGGCCGTTTCCGACCCACAGCAAGGCTGATCCGTACACCGGAAGCGCGCACAGCAGCATCAGGACAAGGAGTTTGAGGCCCAGCGCCTGAACCGGTGCCTTGCGCTGCCGGGCAGACGACCGAGTATTGCGCGCCACCTTCATGCCTTGGCTGCTGCCCAGTCGATCCAGCCGAACTGCCAGGTTGCAAGAATCAACAGGCCAAACGCAATGCGATACCAGGCGAACACGGCATAGCTGTGGGTGGCGATGAACTTGAGCAGACCTCGCACGGCAATCATCGCGAAGATGAACGAGGTGATGAAACCGATGGCGAAGACTGCAACGTCGTCGGGGCGAAACATGTCACGGTACTTATAGCCCGAGTACACCGCAGCCCCCACCATCGTCGGCATGGCCAGAAAGAACGAAAACTCGGTGGCTGCCTTGCGTGAAAGGCCGAACAGCAGGCCACCGATAATGGTGGAGCCGGAACGCGACGTGCCCGGAATCATCGCTAGACATTGCACCAGCCCGACCTTGAGCGCATCGCTCCACTTCATGTCGTCAACCGTTTCGGCGCGCACCACATGCTGGCGTTGCTCGGCCCACAGCATGATCACACCGCCGATGACCAACGCAGTCGCCACAGTAATGGGATTGAATAAATAGTGATGGATGAGGTCGGCGAAAATCACACCCAGCACCACCGCTGGCATGAAGGCAATCAGCAGGTTGATTGTGAAGCGCTGTGCCTGCTGCTCTTTGGGCAAGCCCACAACCACGTCCAGAATTTTGCGCCGAAACTCCCAGACAACGGCCAAAATGGCGCCCAACTGAATGATGATATTGAACGCCGCCGCCCGGTCGCCGCCGAAGTCGATCAAGTCGGCGACGATAATCTGGTGACCCGTGCTCGAAATCGGCAAAAACTCCGTCAGCCCTTCTACAACACCCAATATCAACGCCTGAGCAGCGGTCCAAAGATCCATCATTCCCCCATACAGCGGTGCCCGAGGCCCACTTGTTAACGTTGTTGTAAAAAAATGCCTGCCACTATGCCGCCGCGAGCCTGAACGAAGCTTGAAGAAGCGTTGCAAAAACGCCAAATGCTAGCAGACCTTTCAGCGCAAAGCCCCTCGCCTGCATCACGTTGCCATCAGATCCTCCACGTGGCGCCCATAAGCGCTTACAATCGCCGCCCCTGAACACCTCACTTCCCAAGGAGCCGCCATGTCCGGGCTTGAACTTTTCGCTGCCGCCATCGGCGTGATCGCGGTCTGGCTGACGGTCAAGCAAAACCCTTGGTGCTGGCCGATCGGGCTGGTGATGGTGGTGATCTACATCTGGATCTTCTACGACGTAAAACTCTATTCGGACATGCTGTTGCAGGGCATTTACGCCGGGCTGCAAGTCTACGGCTGGCTGCAGTGGACCCGACATGGCAACGGCCTGCCGGTGCGTGCCGTCACGGTGTTGCGTGGCGGCTCGGTCGCCACCGGCCTGGTCATTGGCGCGGTCCTCAGCGGAGCGCTGGGTGCCGCTATGGCCCACTTCACCGACGCAGCACAGCCGTGGCTGGATGCCGCGCTGACAGGCTTCAGCCTGGTGGCGCAAGTCTGGATGGCGCAGAAACGCGTCCAATGCTGGCCGCTGTGGATCGTGCTTGACGTTATTTTCGTCGGCCTGTTCGTCTACAAGGACCTGTACCTGACGGCCGCGCTTTACGCGCTTTTCACGCTCCTGGCCGTGCAAGGCTGGCGCGAATGGCGCAACGACCTGGCACTGACACGATGAAAGTCCTGGTGCTGACCGGCCCTGAGTCCAGCGGAAAAAGTTGGCTTTGTGCTGCGATACAGAAACGTTTTGGCGGCGTTCTGGTGGACGAGTACGTACGCCTTTTCATCGAAGAGCAGGGTCGCGATACGGTATATGCGGACGTCCCGACCATCGCCCAGGGTCAGCTTGACCGTGAGGACGCAGCGCGCGCAACCAGGCCCGAGCTGCTGATTCTCGACACGCACCTGTTGAGTAACCTGCTGTGGAGTCGGTCCCTGTTCGGCGATTGCCCTCAGTGGATCGAACAGCGACTGCTGGACAGGCACTATGACCTGCATCTGCTGCTGTCTCCTGAAGGTGTGGAATGGATCAGCGATGGCCAGCGCTGCCAGCCAGAACTGGCTGAACGCCAGGCATTCTTCCAGGCCAGCAGGCAATGGCTCGATCAACATGCGCAACGCTACCAAATGATTGACGGCGACTGGCAACAGCGCCACGAACAAGCCATGACTGCGGTAACTCGACTGCTGAATGCATCACCGGATTTGATGCTTGTGCAGCAGCCGATAGAACGTGGGGCGCGAGACGCCTAATACCCTGGCCGCGACGCTGAGGTTGTCACTGTGACGCGTCAGCACATCGCACAACGCCTGACGCTCAGCGCGGGACTTGTAATCGTCCAGCGTGCCCATGCTGCTGGCGACGTCCTCCCCCCCTAACAATCCCAAATCAGCCGCTTCGATCTGCCGCCCCTCAGCCAGCACCAGACCGCGTCGCACCCGATTGGCCAGCTCCCGCACGTTGCCTGGCCAGTCATGCTTGCCCATCGCGATCAATGCATCCTGGCTGAAGTTGCGTGCGCGCCGGCCAGTTTCCTGGCTGTAGAAATGGGCAAAATGATTGGCCAGCATCGCCAGATCACCGTGCCGTTCCCGCAGCGGCGCGGTGCCGACCTGCAGCACGTTGAGCCGGTAATACAGGTCTTCCCGAAAGCGCTTCTTGCGAATGGCTGCCTCAAGGTCCACATGGGTGGCGGCCAGCACCCGGACATCCACGGGAATCGACTCACTGCCACCGATGCGTTCGATCTGGCGATCCTGTAAAAACCGCAGCAGATGCGCCTGGGTTTCAAGCGGCAGATCGCCGATCTCATCCAGAAACAACGTACCGCCATCCGCCGCTTCTATGCGCCCGATCTTGCGTTCCTGCGCGCCGTTGAAAGCACCTTTCTCATAGCCGAACAGCTCGGCGTGAATCAGGTGTGCGGCGATAGCGCCGCAATTGACGGCCGCGAACGGTTTGTTACGGCGCTGAGACTGAGCGTGCAGCGTGCGCGCCACCAGCTCCTTGCCCGTGCCGCGCTCCCCCCGAATCAAGACGGGCGACTCGGTAGGCGCCAGCTTGCCGAGCAACCGCCGCAACTCGCGAATCGGTCGGCTCTCGCCCAGCATCTCGTGTTCACTGCTGGACGTCTGCGTGGAGCCCTGTGCCCTCAGGCGCGCCATGCCATAGGCACGGCCCAGCGTGACCTGCATACGGGCAACATCGAATGGCAGGGTATGGAAATCGAAGAACCACTCACAGACAAAATCCCCGATCTTCTCCCGGCGCAAATCATCCGGTGACAGCACTGCAATCCACTGGGTATTGGTCCGGGTAATAAGCTCCTTGACCACCTCGGGGTGTTCGAAGTGGTCCGGCATCAGGCGTATTAATCCGACATCACAGCTGAGATTGAGCGCCGATTCGAGCGAACTGCTGTCCACCGTCCATCCGGCAGCATGCAAGACGGGGATCAATTGATGACAGTCATCACAGGGGTCAACAATTAACAAACGTCGCGATGGGGCCGATTCATGCATGAAAGTTCCTTGGCGCCCGGCGTCGAATTTGAGTTATGAAAAACGTTTTATAAACAGTATGTTGGCGAGCCCGATACTTACGTTAGCAAATATTTGACACCGCCTTGTACCGTTTGCGTCTAATGGCAATAACCAAACGTCATGAGTGCTGTAACGCGAGATTGATGCAGGTGCGCTGCAAGGGAATCGAAAAATTTTCAAAAAAGTGTGTGACTCATGTGCCCCTCCCGCTCATCAACACAAGTAACCAGCCGGACGGTAAGCCCGCCGACGTGACTGAATTGATATGGGCACTTTGAGGAATTGACCATGAACGCCCCACTGCGCTTCAACGATGCACTTCTGATCGCTGGACACGCTTTTGAACCCTTCCAGTGTGTTGCCTGGGCACCACAGGACGGGAACGGCGAACTGAGCCTGACCGTAATAGACCGCACCAGCACGCGTATTGGCCGCAAGCAGATTCCGAGCAGCACCTACTCGGACAAGCAGCAGTTGGCCAGCGCTCTGGAGCAGGCCCGCGCTGAAATCAGTAACGAAGGGTACGACCTCAAGCCCTGGACCATGCCGGCCTGAGTACTTGGTTGACCGTGCCCATCGCTCGCATGGGCACGCGTCCCCTCTGGCGAAGTGTGCAGATTCAGCGAGCCAAGCGCGCCACTTGAATCATCTTTCGGTGTCAGTCGGCTGAGCCAAGCTCATCGATATGCCGATATTCCGCCCCCAGGCCACGCGCCAGTTCTCGCGCTCTTCCCAACCGGACAGGGCCTTTTTCCAGATCGATCAACAGACTCGCACAGTCAAACGCCGAGCGCGCAGGCAGTTGCTTGAGCCTGCCATCGGTCAGCACCAGCATCCGCTGTTGTTCGGATGGATAGCGCTTGCTGCGTTTCGCCAGCCAGATCCGAGCTTGCTCCAAGGCTTCGGCCAAGGGCGTTCCGCCGCCCGCCCCCAGCGCATCCAGCCACGGCTTCAATGCCGAGGAGGCTTTCAAGCCCTGGTGCTGCCAGCGTGGTGCGTTGCCACTGGCCGTCAGCAAGGCCAGGCGAGCGCGGCGACGATAGGCATCGTCAAATACTTGAGACAACACGCCCTTTGCCTGGCTGAGCGCCTGATGACGCTTGGTCGACGCCGACGCATCGACAATCACTAGCAAAAGCTCGCTCGGGCGACTACTGCGCGGCTGGCGGACCAGATCGGCAGCCTTTTTTGGACGACCTTTCATTAACGTCGGCAACCATTGAACCGGCCCTTGCGAACTTGCGCGCAATGCGCCTGATTTGCCCGACGCGAGACGACCGGGCCGGGGCACGGCGTCCGTCCCCTGTGATCGCTGAGGGCGGACGCCTAGGGCTTTTTTGGCCAGCTCGGCACGTCACGACGCGATCCGGTAGGCACGGCTTGCGCGGGTAGCTCGCCCCAACTGCCCTGCCCGCCTGGCTTGTCCTGTTTTTCAGGAGAACCGGAGGGCGGTGTTTCGGGCGATTGCGGGGGTGGCGGTGACGGCTCGCGACGTCGATGACGCAGGGCAAACTCGGCCACGGCGTCGATGTCTTGCGTCTCGATCTGCCCGACGCCACGCCACGCCGCATGAGCCCGTGCAGCACGCAGCCAGACCAGATCGGCGCGCATGCCATCAACGCCCGCAGCAAAGCAGCGTTCGGTGATCAGTACCAGCGAGGTGTCATCCAGCTCAATGTCCATTAGCCGCAAACGAGCCTGCTCACAGCGTTGTTTTAGGGCGTCCTGCTCTGAATGCCAGTGGGCACAAAATGCCAGCGGATCGGTATCGAAATCCAGGCGGCGGCGGATAATCTGGCTACGCTCGGCAGGTTGCGTCTGCCCGCTCAGGGCCACATTGAGGCCGAAACGGTCGAGCAACTGCGGGCGCAGCTCACCCTCCTCCGGGTTCATGGTGCCAATCAAGACAAAACGAGCCGGGTGACGATGAGAGATACCGTCACGCTCCACCAGATTGACGCCGCTGGCTGCCACGTCGAGCAACAGGTCGACCAAATGATCCGCCAGCAGATTAACCTCATCGACGTACAGCACGCCGCCATCGGCCTTGGCCAGCACGCCAGGCGAGAACCGCGCGCGGCTTTCCGACAGTGCGGCGTCCAGGTCCAGCGTGCCGACCAGCCGCTCTTCGGTTGCACCCAGCGGGAGCGTCACAAACTGCCCGCTGGCGAGCAGGTCCGCCAGGCCGCGCGCCAGAGTCGATTTCGCCATGCCCCGTGGCCCTTCGATCAACACGCCCCCAATGCGCGGATCGATGGCCGTCAGGCACAGCGCCAATTTCAGGTCATCGGCTCCCACTACGGCAGCGAGCGGGAAATGCGGCGTTTCGGTGAGGCGTGCGTCAGGCAAGGTCATCAGTTCTCTTCTATATCCAGCAACAGGTCTTCCAGGGCTTGCTGATAATCGCCCGGCTCCTGCCAGAGGCCGCGCTGCTGAGCTTCGAGCATGCGCTCGGTCATGTCTCGCAGGGCATCGGGGTTGTGCTGTTCGATGAATTCACGTGTCGACGGGTCGAGCAGATAGGCATCAGCCAGCAGTGCGTATTGATGATCGTCGATCAGTTCGGTCGTGGCGTCGAAGGCGAACAGAAAGTCCACGGTGGCCGCCATTTCGAACGCGCCTTTATAGCCGTGGCGTTTGACGCCCTCGATCCATTTGGGATTCGCCGCCCGCGAACGGATCACGCGGTTCAGCTCTTCCTTCAAAGTCCGTATTTTCGGCAGGTCCGGCTGACTATGGTCGCCGTGATAGCTGGCCGTTTTCTGACCGCTGAGGGTTTCGGCCGCTGCAAGCATGCCGCCCTGAAACTGGTAATAATCATTGGAATCGAGCAAGTCGTGTTCGCGGTTGTCCTGGTTCTGCACCACCGCCTGCACCCGAGACAGTCGTTGGGCGAAACGTTGCCGCGCAGGCGTGCCCTCGTCGCAAACACCATAGGCATAGCCGCCCCAGTTCAGATACACCTCGGCCAGATCCTCACGGCTCTGCCACAGGCGGCCGTCGATGGCTCCCTGTACACCTGCGCCATAAGCGCCGGGCTTGGCACCGAACACCCGCCAGCCCGCCTGGCGCGCCGCGTCTTCCTCGTTCAGGCCCTCGGTGATAAAAAGCTCTCGCTCTTCGCGCACCCGGGCAGCGATCGGGTTCAGGTCATCCGGCTCGTCCAGTGCAGCCACGGCTTGTACCGCCGCATCGAACAAGCGAATCAGGTTGGCAAACGCATCGCGGAAAAAGCCGGAAACCCGCAGCGTGACGTCCACTCTCGGGCGGTCCAGCAGGCTGACGGGCAGAATCTCGAAGTCATCGACGCGCTGGCTGCCCGTCGCCCAGACTGGACGTACCCCCATCAGCGCCATTGCCTGCGCGATGTCGTCGCCACCGGTGCGCATGGTCGCCGTTCCCCAGACCGATAGGCCCAACTGTCGCAGGTGATCGCCGTGGTCTTGCAGATGGCGCTCCAACAGCAAGTTGGCAGACTGGAAGCCGATCCGCCAAGCGGTGGTGGTCGGCAGGTTACGCACGTCCACGCTGAAGAAGTTGCGCCCGGTGGGCAACACATCCAGCCGTCCGCGACTCGGCGCACCGCTGGGACCAGCAGGCACGAAACGACCGCTCAGCGCATCGAGCATGCCTTGCATTTCACCGGGTCCGCACGCGTCAAGACGGGGGGCGACCACGTCACGCAGGCTGTCGAGAATGAGAGCGAGATCGGCATGCTCCGACAAATCCGTCACGTCCTGACCATCGGTGATGCGCTCGATCAAAACAGCCGCGTACAGTTCCAGACGCTCACGGGCGTCACCCGCCGTGCGCCAAGGATCGACGCTCAAGGTCAACAGTTCAGGAGGACGCGGGCCTTGCCAAGGCTCGGCAAGCGCGCAATCCAGCGGGTCGAACCCCAGATCGAACGCCTTGCTCAGCGCACGCAAAAGGCTCGACTGCGCGCCGCGGCCATCGCCACGAGGGATACGCAACAGGGCCAACAGCGTATCGATGCGCAAGCGGCCTTCGGGTGACTGGCCAAATATGTGCAGACCGTCGCGGATCTGCGACTCCTTCAAATCGCACAAGTAGGTGTCCAGACGCGGCAGCCAGACGGCAGCATCGGCATCGCTGTCGATCGCCTCGTCCAGCGCTAACTCGCGGTCAATTCGGGTTTCGCGAACCAGGTTCAAAATATCGCGTTGCAGCTCGCGGGCACGGCGCGGGTCGAGCAGTTGCGCTTCGTAATATTCGTCCGCCAGCAACTCCAGGTCCCGCAGCGGGCCGTAGGTTTCGGCACGGGTCAGCGGAGGCATGAGGTGGTCGATGATCACTGCTTGCGTACGCCGCTTGGCCTGGGCACCCTCGCCCGGGTCGTTGACGATAAACGGATAAATGTTCGGCATGGGGCCCAAAATGGCGTCCGGCCAGCAGGTTTCGGACAGGCCGACACCTTTGCCGGGCAGCCACTCCAGGTTGCCGTGCTTGCCGACATGCACCACCGCATGGGCTCCGTAGGCCTTGCGCAGCCAGAAGTAGAACGCGAGGTAGCCGTGCGGTGGCACCAGATCCGGGTCGTGATAGACCGCGCTCGCGTCGACCTGATAACCGCGTGCGGGCTGAATGCCCACGAAGGTCAGGCCAAAGCGTATGCCCGCGATCATCATGCGCCCGCCGCGAAACATCGGATCGGCATCCGGCGCCCCCCAGCGGGCGTTCACTGCGTCGCGGTTGGCTTGCGGCAATGCGTTGAACGCGTCCAGGTATTCGTCCAGTGCCATGCTCTGGTGACACGGCCGCTGGTCGATGCTGTCCAGGTCGTTGGTCACGCCACCCAACAACTGCTTGATCAGGTCGGTGCCGCTGTCAGGCAGTTCGGCCAGCGGATAACCCTCCGCCTGCATGGCGCGCAAGATGTTCAGCGCAGCTGCCGGCGTATCCAGCCCTACGCCATTGCCAATGCGGCCGTCCCGAGTCGGGTAGTTGGCGAGAATCAGCGCCACGCGCTTGTCGGCATTGGGCAGTCGCGCCAGCAGAATCCAGCGCCGCGCCAGCTGTGCGACAAAATCCATCCGCTCGGGATGAGCGCGGTAACAGACCACATCGGACTGGCTGCGCTCACTGCGCCAGGCCAGGTCCTTGAAGCTGATGGGGCGGCTGATGATGCGTCCGTCCAGTTCCGGCAAGGCAATGTGCATCGCCAGATCGCGGGCGCCCAGGCCTTGCGCACTGGCTTGCCACGCCGGCTCGTTGTCCTGCGCGCATATCGCCTGAATCACCGGCACATCGCGCCGAAACGGTCGTAGATGCGGCGTTTCAGGACTCGATTGGGCAAAGCCTGTGGTATTGAGGATCAGCTCGACGCCGGCCTCGTCCAGCCAGTCTTCCACCTGCGTGAAGCAGCCAGGCTCCTTGAGGCTGGCGACGGCGATCGGCAAAGGGTTGAGGCCCTGCGCCTGCAGTCGCGCACAGAATTCGTCGATGAAGCCGGTATTGGCCGCCTGCAAGTGCGAACGATAAAACAGCAGCGCCGCCACTGGCTGATCACTGAGCCAATCGGCCTGCCAGTCGGCCAGTTCGGCCGTTGCCCGCTTCGGATGATAAACAGCGGTGCGCGGCAGCGGCTGAGGCTCGGCCCAGGCGTAATCGTGCCCCAGCCAAGTGCTCGCCATGCAGTGATAGAGGTCCAGCGCATTCTGCAGGCCGCCCTGACGCAGGAACTGCCACAGGCGGTTGCAGTCAGTCGCCGCAACGGTGCTCAGGTCAATCAACTCAGGGTCGTGCCGGTCACAACCCGGCACCATAATCACCGTGACGCCTTGCGCTGCCAGCTCCATCAGCCGCTCGACACCGTAACGCCAGTAGCCAATGCCGCCGTGCAGGGAAAGCAAAATCACTTTGGCGTGACGCAGCACTTCATCGACATACAGATCGACCGAGGCGTGGTTCTGCACCTGCATCGGGTTGGCCAGACGCAGGCTGGGGTAATCATCGGGCAACTGCCGAGCAGCCTCGGCCAGCAACGCAAGGCTTGAATCGCCGCTGCAGAGAATCACCAGTTCGGCCGGGGTCTGTCCCAAGTCAGCGATGCTGTCGTCGGGTACGAAACCGCCCGGTTGGGTTCTCAGCAGGTGCATGGATCAGCCCGCGATCGCAGCGTTGAGCTGAGCTTCCAGCGCAGCGGCGTCCAGTTCCTGGCCAATCAACACCAGGTTGGTCATGCGCGCTTCATCGGCACGCCAGGCACGGTCGAAATGTTTGTCGAAACGCGTGCCCACGCCCTGGATCAGCAAGCGCATCGGCTTGCCGGGAATGGCCGCGAAACCTTTGACGCGCAAGATGCCGTGCTGCACCACCAACTGGGTCAGCGCCTTGAGCAATACTGCTTCGTCCGCTTGCGGCAGCTGGATGGAAATGGAGTCGAAGGCGTCGTGATCATGGTCATCGTCTTCACCGTCGTGGTGATCGTGATGGGTCTTGCGACCGTCGATATGGACTTCGGATTCGGCACCGACGCCCAGCAAGACGCTGATCGGCAGTCGGCCACTGCTGGCCTCGATCACCTTCACCGCTGGCGGCAACTCTTCGGCGACTTCAGCGCGTACCGCAGCCAGACCTTCGGCATCAATCATGTCGGCCTTGTTGAGAATGACCAGATCGGCGCTGGCCAACTGATCGGCAAACAGCTCGTGCAGCGGCGACTCATGGTCAAGGTTCGGGTCCAGCTTGCGTTGAGCGTCAACCTGATCCGGAAAGGCGGCAAAGGTGCCTGCCAGTACTGCGGGGCTGTCGACTACGGTGATGACTGCGTCAACGGTGCAGGCATTGCGAATTTCCGGCCACTGGAATGCCTGAACCAGAGGTTTTGGCAGCGCCAGGCCACTGGTTTCGATCAGGATATGGTCCAGGTCGCCACGGCGGGCAACCAGTTCACGCATCACCGGGAAAAACTCTTCCTGAACCGTGCAGCACAGGCAACCGTTGGCCAGCTCATAAACGCGGCCGTTGGCTTCTTCTTCGGTACAGCCGATGGTGCATTGTTTGAGGATTTCGCCGTCGATGCCCAACTCGCCGAACTCGTTGACGATCACCGCGATACGACGCCCTTCGGCGTTATCGAGCATGTGCCGCAACAGGGTCGTTTTGCCCGAGCCGAGGAAGCCGGTGACGATGGTAACGGGAAGCTTGGCCAGTGTTTTCATCAGGTGCCCTTGTGGCAATGCGGCGGGCGAACAGGACGAGAGCCGCGCGCGATGCACACGGATCAAATCGCCACCGGATCACCCCGCCCGGTTGTAATGAGAATTCTCAGGCCTTGGCCCGGTTCGAGGCAGGTCTCCTGGCTCACGGCGGCGCATCGCAGGCGTTCAAGCCTGGCCGACACGCATTCATTGCGCCTTCCCGCCTGAGCAGTGGCTGTGCGATGAACATGACCGTTTACAGTTGCGGGGGCAGCTGCGGCATCGACCGCATTCCCGTCTTAGCTCCACCTCAGCGCTGGGCTACCGGTGAAGAACCTCGAACAGGCAAGGCTACGCAGTGACCGCAGGCAGGTCAATCGCTGAGATTGACGATCCCCCATCACGCGTGATCTCCTGTGCGCCTTGTTACGGGTGCCCCTCACGGGGTGAAACGGGAAACCGGTGCGCTCAAATCACTGAGCAAGTCCGGTGCTGCCCCCGCAACGGTAAGCGAGAGGAAGTCAGATCCACTGTGCTCAGGCATGGGAAGGTGACTTCAAAGGACGGACAGTGCTGTCACGCCCCCTCGCGAGCCCGGAGACCGGCCCGCTACGTTTGCAAATGACACACCCGCGGTGGGCGGGCGCCGTTGAAACCTCTGACGTCCGTCAGGGGGTCCCTGTGCGCATGGCCCGCTTTTACCCAACGATTTCAGAGGGAACGCCATGACAACTATCAGCACCCCCCACTCAACAACAACCAGCGCCACCCACACCCAACGCCTCACAGCCGCGATCAGCGCAGCCCTACTGGGCGCGTGCCTGGTCTATTTCGCCGGGTTCTCGCACATCGCCGCCGTACACAACGCGGCACACGACACCCGTCACAGCGCTGCCTTCCCTTGCCATTGAGGACACCACAATGTTCAAGCGAATCGTGCACACCGCAGGCTTCACCGGCCTGCTCGCCGCGCTGCTGCTGACCTTACTGCAAAGTTTCTGGGTCGTCCCACTGATCCAGCAGGCTGAAACCTACGAAAACGCCCCGTCGGAGCAGGTGCATGAGCACGCCAATGGCATCGTAGCCGAACACAGTCATGAGCATGACGAAGCCGCCTGGGAACCGGAAAACGGCTGGCAGCGCGTGCTGTCCACCACCGGCGGCAATCTGGTGGTCGCAGTGGGTTTTGCGCTGATGCTTGCCGGGCTCTACACCTTGCGCGCACCGGGCAGCGTCCTTCAGGGCGCCGTATGGGGATTGGCCGGCTTCGCCGTATTCGTGCTGGCACCCGCTCTGGGTCTGCCGCCGGAGCTACCGGGCACGGCAGCCGCCGAACTGAGTCAGCGCCAGTTCTGGTGGATCGGCACCGCAGCGTCCACAGCCGCAGGCCTTGCGCTGCTGATCTCCGGCCAGAACCTGCTGCTCAAAGTACTGGGCGTCGCCATTCTGATTGCGCCGCATGTCATCGGCGCGCCGCAGCCACTCGTTTATGAAAGCCTTGCGCCAGAAGCGCTGGAATCGCAGTTCATCCTCGCTTCACTGCTGACCAATGCCGTGTTCTGGGTGGCGCTGGGTCTGATCAGCGCCTGGCTCTTCCGTCGTAATAACACTGACCTGCAGCATGCCGAACCGCATCTGGCCTGAGCCCATCAACGCCCTGCCCGCGCCGGTCATCGTCGCGGGCCTGGGCTGTCGACGGGGTTGCCCTGCGTCTCTGTTGCGTGACCTGCTGCAACAGCACCTCGGCGCACAAGGTCTGGAGCTTGCCGATGTCACCGCGCTGGCCTCCATCGACCTTAAAAGCGAAGAGCCTGGCCTGTTGGAGCTCGCTCGGCACCTGTCCGTACCGCTGGTGTTCTTCAACGCGGCACAACTGGTGTACTGGGACCTTCACCTCACCCATCGCTCGACCAACGTTCTGCAGCACACCGGCTGCCACGGCGTCGCCGAAGGTTCGGCGCTGGCGCTCGCCGCGCAACTGGGTGATGGGACCGCGACGCTGGTGATCGAACGCCAGAAAAGCCCCCATGCCACATTTGCCTTGGCAACCAGCCCGGCTACAGGGGGATAATCCCGGCAATGACTCATTTCAGGAGACTCCCTTGACTGTCTTTTTCATCGGCGCAGGCCCTGGCGACCCGGAGCTGATCACCGTCAAAGGTCAGCGCCTGATTCGCAGTTGCCCGGTCATCATTTATGCCGGTTCGCTGGTGCCCGTCGCAGTTCTGGAAGGCAACCAGGCTATTCAGGTCGTCAACAGCGCCGAGCTGCATCTGGAACAGATCATCGACCTGATCAAGACCGCTCACGCACAGGGTCAGGATGTGGCGCGGGTGCATTCAGGCGATCCTAGTCTGTATGGCGCCATCGGCGAGCAGATCCGCCATCTCCGCGAGCTGGGCATACCCTTTGAAATCATTCCAGGCGTGACCGCCACGGCAGCTTGCGCCGCGTTACTGGGCACAGAACTCACCCTGCCGGATATTTCACAAACCGTGATTTTGACCCGCTACGCCGACAAGACCGCCATGCCTGCGGGCGAGGAACTGGCGAGCCTCGCCCAGCATCGGGCAACGATGGCGATTCATCTGGGGGTCAACAACCTGCACCGGATCATCGAGGAGTTGACGCCGCATTATGGCGCCGACTGCCCGATTGCCGTGGTCCATCGCGCAAGCTGGCCTGATCAGGACTGGGTTCAAGGCACGCTGGCTGATATCGAAGCAAAAGTGAAGCTCAAGGGTTTCAGGCGCACTGCCTTGATACTGGTCGGGCGAGTGCTGGCAAACGATACGTTCAGCGAATCATCGTTGTATCGAGCCGGTCATGCGCACCTGTTCAGACCTTGATGAGATCGCGCCGTTAATAGGGTGCTGGCGACTGCATATACATGATCGGATTTGAGCCCGGCGTCACTGAAACGCGGCTTGTCGAGAGGCGGAAGCTGGCGCAACTGAACCGGTTTCAAGATGACCTTGCTGCTGGTTTGCGAATCAGGCGCGATGTCGCTTCCAAAATGTGGAAACGGCTCCTGCGCCGCCCAGCTTCCAGCCGCTAGTAGCAGTAAAACGAATACGCCCGCGATAGGCTCCTTGGATCCGCACATAGGTTTTTCCTCCGACCGACTGAAGACGGCCCCGTTACACCAGTGACTGAGCGAGTATAAGCGCCCGAATGTCGCGAGCATGTGAACACGCGCCAGCCTTCCAGAACCGTACCAAGGCGTGTATTTCTAGGCCTTCAACGAGGGTTAGTCAACGCTTGCGAGCACGCGCCGTTCATTTTCGAACAACCGCAGCCATCCCGGCTCCCTCGAACGGCTCGTCACCTTCAAGCTGGTGCGATGCATCAGGCGGTCACACGCGGGATCATAAGCCTCTGCGCGATGCAGGGTGCCCGTGTTGTCCCAGATCACCAGATCGCCCACCTGCCACTCATGGCTGTAGCCGAACGACGCTTGCGTCGCCCACTGGGTACGTTCATAAAAATCACTGTGCGAGCCGTGGCTGAATGCCGCTTGAAATACACGCTATAAGCATGCAAGGATCAGTCATGACTTACATTTTCATTAGCAACCACCACCATCATGAACTTCGCTCATCGCGTCGGGGTTGCTTATGCTCGTTGATCACTCAGAAGCTCTGAGTTCAATGAAACCAACCAAGGCGCCTCAGGCGCCTTTTTTATTGTTTGTACACAGGGAGCAAATAAACATGACCATGCTACGTGGAACGCGCATCGTGACCGGCCAGGAAGCGTCCATCCTTCGTCAAACGGAAAATCTTTTCCGGAGCTATCTTCACCGATGCTGGCGCTGAGGAGGCAATCGTCCCTGCGTTATGGGGTCAAGACACATTCATTGAAAAGGCAGGCGCAAGCGAGATTATTGGCCAGATGTGGGCCTTTGGTGACAAAGCAGGTCGGCCCTGCTGCCTTATTCCCGAAGCCACTGCATTGTTCCAGGAACGAAGCCGCGAGCTGTTGGGCTCTCGCCAGCAAGCCATGTTTTTCTATAGTGCGCGCTGCTACCGGTACGAGCGTCCTCAAGCGGGACGCTACCGTGAATTCACGCAATTGGGGCTGGAAGTTCTAAGCCCCGAGCCACAAGAAGCATTGCTGCGCAGTCAGCAGATCTGCCTCGGCTTTCTCGATTCAATAGGGCTTGATTACCAATTCGACGTGTCGGTCAAACGCGGATTGAGCTATTACCTCGAAGGCAATGGCTTCGAAGTTCGGTGCCCAGGGCTTGGCGCTCAGCAGCAAGTCGTCGGCGGCGGCCCTTACAAAGAAGGAGCAGGGTTCGGTATCGGCCTGGAACGTCTGGTGCTGGCACTTCAACTACCCGAAACGAGCACTGAACGCAGTCTCTAGAGCAACGCTTCGAACGCCCGGCTTATGCCCCTGCACTGCCGGGCACGCTTTCACGCCTTGAATGTCTTACGTATCCACTTCCGGTCACGAGGCCCTTATGAAAATCGGCATCATCTCCGATACCCACGGCTTGCTGCGCCCTGAAGCAGTAAACGCGCTGCAAGGTTGCGAGCAGGTCATTCATGCAGGCGACATTGGCAGCGCCGAGATTGTCGAGCAACTGAAATCCATCGCCCCGCTGCACATCGTGCGTGGCAACAATGACGTGGACTTACCTTGGGCAAGCGACATTGCTGATCACCTGCTCTTCGACCTGAACGGCTGGCATGCATTGCTGGTGCATGACATCGCCGATGCCCCTGCGCTTCTGGATGAGCGTACGAGGCTGGTGATCACCGGGCATTCGCATAAGCCGCTTATTGAATGGCGCGGAGACAGGTTGTATATCAACCCAGGCAGCGCGGGGAGACGTCGTTTCAAGTTACCGGTCACGCTGGTTGTGCTGGAGGTCCGGGCTTCTGCACTTGAGCCGGAACTGGTTCAGTTACTGGATTGAAGCCACGCCGGGCTCGACGAAATAAGTATGGATCCGTCTACACATTACGCTCCATCAGACACTGCTCCATTCCCCACGCGTCGAAGCGTTCCACCGCTCGCCAGCCACGCTTGGCGTAATACGCCTGCTGATCATGGGTGTGCAGGTACAGACGTGACACGCCGACAGACTTGGCATGCTGGCAGATGCCTTCGATCAACTCGGCAGCCAGCCCCCTGCCCCTCGCTCCCGGCGTGACAAACACACACGCCAGCCAAGGGCCGAGTTCGGGGCGGTCAGACAGGTCGTTATCGGCAAACGCTGCGCCACCGAGCAGCAGCCCGTCTTCTAGCGCGATCAGGCATTTCCACTCTTTGTTGGACTGGCCCTCGGCGAACTCTGCCTGCCAGTCAGCCAGCGATTGCTGCGCGAACTCGTAGTTGAACTGCCGGTGCAGCCACTGCGCCATCGTGTCGCTGTGGTTCATGTGATTGATGAGCCAGTCCAGGCGGTGCATGCAGAGTCCTTTAGGGAGCGATGCGGTAGGGTCCAGAATTAAGATAGACGTTGCGGGGAAATTTTAAGAAAAGGTGCTTAGCGCCAGAGCCCAAAGCGTTTCTTGGGTGCGTCCTGAAATACCTCCAGCAGTCGACGAAGGCTGCCGTGTTTGTCGCTGGCCTCCAGCGTTAGCGCCGAGCGCAAGGCAGGCCAGCACCTTGAGGGCAGAGCTGGTGGCTTTTCAAGCACAACACCGACACGTTCGGAGCGCAGCTGAATGGCCCTCAGCTCCGTGAATGCCTTTCTTCCGACGAACATTTCGTAAAGCAATAACGCTACGCCGTAGAGATCAGCTCGGGCAGTAAGCGGGCCGCCTTCACCCATTTCCGGTGCTGCGTAACGAGCTGTACTGGCCTGCAAACGCTGCCTGTCTAAACACGGCAGCCCGCAGAGTTCGCCCTCAACGGGTTGTCCAAGGCCAAAGTCGAAGAGTCGCAAGCCTTTCGCGGTGAGCATGATGTTGCCTGGTTTCACGTCCCCATGAAGTACGCCTTTTTCATGGGCATGCGTCAGCGCGTCCAGCAGCGCCACTGCGATCTGTCGACATTCGTCCCAAGGCAATCGCTCAACGCGTTCGCGGAGCAATCGGTCCAGGCTGATGCCTCTCATGAACTCAAGGGTCATGAAGGTCCGATTCGATTCGCTGTCGCGCTCGAACGCATAAGCACGTATCACGTTGGGATGATGCAAATGGCGGGTCATGGCAAACTCGCTGTAAAGCAGACGGGCTGAATCCGGTGCCTCGACCAGGTCATCCTTAAGCAGCTTGATCGCGACAAGCGGGTCAGGCTCGCCAGCCATATCATGCAGCAGATCGCGTGCCTGCCAGACGACGCCCATTCCTCCCATCCCAAGCACACGCTCGAGCCTGTAACGGCCCGAGAGTAAGTCGGGCAGCGGTTTGCGCACCACATAGTTCGGTACACAAGACGCCTCCATCAGAGTTGCGCAGGCATGCGCAGCCCACGCAAAACCGACATATCGAAAGGATTCGCAGCGCGCTGACTGAGCAACAGGTAATTGGCGCGCATCCCGCCTACATCAGCCTTGAGCACGTGCACATCACGTCCCTTCAACGGTTCGGTCTGCATAAGGTCCAGCAAACGGAACAGCGACCAGGGACCGGTATTTTTTTCGATACCGATTGGACTGCCGGTCATTCGGTCGAGCACAAGACTGGCCCGACCGTCTTCAATCTCGGTCGGCCAGGTGAATGCGACGGGGACGATGGGGCCGTGACGATAGACCATCGACTGGTCGCCAAGACGAAACTCGGCGCGGCTGACAGTTGAATCCAGGGTGTGGGGCTCCAGTTTGAACTGCACCAGCAGTTCTTGGTCGGGGCCTGCGAAAAAGCGCTTACGAATGGCGTGCACGCCGCCCATCTGATCAAGGTAGGTCCGGCTCATCGGTAGGCTGTAGCCATCGATGCTGCGCAACCGAAAATGACCCGGCTCGCCACTGACGAAGGGCTTCAGGTAACGATCGAAAAAGCGCTCGGCTACCCCTTGGGATTTGAAGAACTCACGAAAATCATCCAAGACAACATCACTGCTGCTGTGCGCATGAAACGGATAGCGCTTGTCGAGCGCGCTCACGTAAAAACTGTAAAGCTCGTCCTTGTAGCGCTGGTTGACGTGCCGATAAGACTGGTGCAGCACGAAGCTCCATGTGTCTTCCGCCATACGGTTCAGCCAGCCCGCAAGAGGCTGTGGCAGTTGCGCAGCCGTAGTGCGCAGACCGCTCAACGCGTCACGTTGCCCCCCCATACGACCTTGAGCCATTTCATACGCGGCCAGATCAGGCTGCCCCGCACGCCCAAGTGTTGCCATTTGCACCTGCACTTCATCCAACGCATTGAACAATGCCACCAGTTCGAGCCCGGGAGCATTTTCCTCGTCGAGCAGCCGATGCAGTGGATCGAAACGGCGTTGCAATGCTCGTTTAGCGGCATCCGGCAAACTGTTGAAAAGCGACGGCTGTACCTGTCCGCCAACTGCTGAAGCGACCGTGCCCAACGTGGCGGACGGTGTAGCGGCGTCGTTCGGTGCTTCCACCGGGCCGGCATGCAGGACAAGCGTCGGGAACCGGGTATTTTCTCGAACCTCTATCAACAGCTGCACCAAAGGCGAGTTGGCTGCGGTCAGGCCCGCCATTTGCAACGCCCCCTGCCTTGGCCCTTCGAAAGGTTGCAGGGACGTCTGGCCAAGTATCTCGGACCAGTGATTGGCATAATCGCGAAAATACAGCTGTTCCAACTCGACCATCAGCCTGCGCATGTCCGCTGTGCTCTGCTCTGCGCTGTCTCCCAACACCCAGTTGTCCCTCAAGATATCGCTCACGACGCCAGCGCCTTGCGTCAGGAAGTAGTGCTGATAGCCCTCGCGAGTGTAAAAACCGGGGATCCGGTGATCGGTTCCCGTCAGCAACCTTTTCTGCGGATCGATTCGCCGGGACAAGCTGTAATCAGGAAGACTGCGCGCCTTGTCGCGCAACACGTGATAAACCACGTTGGCCAAAGACTCAGTGCGCAGGATCTGGCGGGTCTGAGCCACCAGTGACTCGTTGCCCGGGTAGTCGAACGGGAGCTCCAGCAAACGCTGGAGATGCTGGTTCAGTTGACGTTGCCCCTCGGCGTGACCTGCGTAGCGTATTGACCAGTCGGCGGCGATCCTCTCTTTCAACCACACCTGATCCCGACGCGCCTGCCGAGTGAGCATCAAGTAGGCACGCAGACTGTCCAGCAATTGCTCACGATCCTTTGTACCGGCGTGCATTTGCGCCTCAAGCATGTGCGCCACACGGGGCAATAACCAGCGCTGAAGTTCTGCATGGTAGCTGGCAAGCAGAGCCTGGTTGACCTTCCGGCCCTGATACAGACCCGTGCGCTCGTAGAGGGCAAGCTCCGAGCCTTCAGGAAATACCTGGGTGGCCCGGTAATGGGTGTTCAACGCGTCGAGTACGGCCAGCGCGTCGTCCTGTGGCGTGAGCTGTAATCGTTGCTTGCCCCATTGTTGTGCGGTGATACGAAGCGTCTCCAGACGATCGTGATTGGCACTGAATCCCACCACCCACAACACGCCAAAGACCGCCACCAAAAGTGCAGCGCTGCCATACATCAAACGTCGCCGCCAATCAAAACTGCGACGCTCATCCTTGTTGAGCACTGCCAGGTCGGACTCTGCAAAAATTACGCGGGTCAGCAGATCATGGATAAACCTGGGACGGCCCGCATGCCGCAACGGTAGACCGATGTTTTCATGACCTGCGTCTTTTTCATCAGCGGCCTGCGGGTCGGCAAGATGAGGCGCACGGGTCAGATAAAAACCGCGCAGATGACTGGCACGCTGATAGCGATTTCCTGAAAAGGCCATCTCCACAAAGATGTTCAAGCCTTGGCCAATTCGCCCCAATTGATCGGGAAACTCAAGCATCCGCCCACGGCGCTGAACGTCGCGCTCATGATGAAGCCGAGTGATCATCTGACGGCTTAGTCTTTTCAGCAATGCACTGAACGCCTTTCCAACGACATCAATGTCGCTGCCGCGCTGCTCCTTGCTAAATGTCGAACCCAGTACTTGCCGACTTTCCTCTCGAGACAATTGCTCGAAGAACTCGTCGAAACCCTCGATCGCATCGGCCTTGGTCAGCACCAGGTACACCGGCACCTCAATGTGCAGCTGCCGATGGACCTCGTCCAGACGACCGCGAACGCTCTCTGCCAGGGACTCCAGGCGATGCGGTTGTCTGTCGAGCAGCGTATCTACCGGCAACGCGATCAGTACGCCGTTGAGCGGGCGTGAACGCCGACGTTCACGCAGAAGCGACAACAGGTGGCTCCATGCACTGCCGTCTATTTCGGGCCGTGTCTGGCTCAAATAACGACCGGCGGTGTCCATGATCACGGCCTGATCAGTCAGGTACCAATCACAGCAGGCCGTGCTTTTTGTATCACGCGTCAGCTTGCGTTCCACTTTGTTGAACGGAAAGTCAAGCCCGGAAAAATCCAGCAGACTGGTCTTGCCACTACCTTCGGGACCGATCAGCAAAAACCAGGGCAGTTCCTGACGCCATGATTGCTTTTGACTGTCATAAAGCGTCGAGCGTTTGACCCGTCGCAAGGCGTCCTTGAACCGCCGGGTCACTTCCTGACGTTCCTGATCAATCGCAATGCTCTGTTGCAAACGCTCCTTTCCCGCCTCACTGTTCTCCTCTCGTCTGTGGCGCGCGCCTGCCTGCCAGCTCACGAACACCATTGTCAGCCCCCAGAGCAACAGCAACATGCTGACTGCCACCAGACGCGAAACAGCGCTTTCCCAAAATCGGTAATCAGCGACCGCCAGCAACGGTCCAAAAAGCCAGATCAGACAAATCATGCCGAGCACCAGCAACAACGACCAGAACCAGGTTTTGCGTAGCAGGGATGACAGGGGTTTAAATAAAGTCTTCATCGTGCATCTCTGTTTTGCGACTGCAACCTGAGCGTTGCTGAATCAACTGATTGATAGGGTCTGAGGACCGTTTCGCGCTGCTTGCCCAAAACCCATGCGAAGCCCGAATACAGCACGGTCAGCGTCATCAGCGTGAAAATTGCCACCAGCCCTATCGGAACGAGCCTTGGCTGGGCCTTGGATTTTCCATGTGAGCCTTGCCAGTGAGGTGAAAGCGTCAGCGGTGTATCGCCCCGCATTTGGCGTATCTGCCGATGAAGGCCATCACGGATACCGTCCAGTTCATCACCTCCACGAGGCATGACGCGGTACTTGCCCTCGAACCCCAACGCCAGACAGAGGTACATCAGTTCAAGCATGTGCAAGTGCCTTAAAGGATTGCCGTACAGCTTTTCCAATAACTGAAAGAATTTCTCGCCCCCGAAGGTTTCCTTGTGAAAGTGACTCAGCAGACTCATGGTCGACCAATCGCTTGCGCTGCCCCAGGGCGTTGTGAGGACAGCCTCATCCAGCACGGTACAAAGTACATAGCGAGCAGCCAGCATCTGCTCGTTCGCTATCGCATGGTGATGCGCATGAGCTTCAAAAAGCTTCACTTGCTCGATCAATTGCCTGTTCAGTGGACGAATATCCATTGCAGCCGGTGCCGCGCAGAGTCTTGAAAGCTGAACAAGCAGATCATTGGCCGAACCGATCAGCGGATTGATATAAATGTCGAGGCGTTTCTCCGGAGCCAGCTTGGCACTGTAAGTCAGCCGCTCCTGAAGACTCTCGAAAGGGTGCGAGTCAACGCAGGTGGTCAGTCGCTCGTGCCTATGATCGCCTGAGCGCTGTTGGAGTACGGTCAGGTCATCCCCATCGGTTTGCATAATCGGTATCCCGCCCATCAGTTTCTGATCGCCCAAAATTGCAGCTCAAGCCCGGAAAATTCACCCGAGACGTGAAAGGCAAAGCCTCCCGATGTGGCCACTTGCGCTTGCTCGTTGTCGTTGAGTTCCAATATGAAATAGGTTTTCTTAGAGTGAAACGGAATCTGGCGGGGAGCTACCGGTAAGGGCCTGATGCGGATACCTGGCAGATGCAGAGTGACAAGCTCACGGATGCTTTCAACCGACCCGACTTTCAAATTCGAAGGCAGACGATGGCGCAATTCCTCAGCCTCACACTGAGCCGATGCCGCGAGAACGAAGAAGACCGAGCCAAGCATTTGTGGGTCAACACGCGGTGATACCAGCACACCGTACTGACGTTTTTGCAAGGCCAGCTCAGTGGCATGTTGTTCGAGCACCATCGACAGCACTTGGCGAATGGCGTGCATCACCTTCCCGAAAGTAGCACCCTGGTCGCTGTGCTGATATTGACCGTCCAGCAGAGGTCGTTTGCTTTGCGTACCAAATGTCGCCAACTCGCCCAACAACGCCAACAGGGCGCAGTAAAGGGTTTCGGGGTGAACGGAACGGGTCGTCAAGTAATGCTGAAAAACCAACTGCGTGCGGTTGATCAACTGCAGCATCATGAAGTCACCGACTTCAGCAGTGCCCCCTTGGCCGCTGGAACGGATCCGTGCGGCGATAGCGTCACCTCTGTGCTCAAGCAGACTTACGGTTTCCTTGAGGTACGACATCAAGTAAGCCGAACCTCCAACATTGATAAAAGAGGGAACGAATTCGGCGTCCAGGCTTACAGTTTTGTCAGGCGTACTGACAAGAACGTGACACACCTTGAGTTTCACATAAGCGTGATCGTTGCCTGGTTCTCCAAACAGCAACTGAAACTCAGGTCGAGCGCAAAGTATCTCCGTACTTGCATTTTCACCCGCATTGGAATCGGCCACAGTGGCGGTATAGGACGTAAAGCGCGCAATCACATCCGGCTGTTCCGGGCTTCGCGTCTCTATACAATTACCCGCCACTAGCGGCAATGCCAGGTACACGGCCGAATGGGCAGTGTTTGGAGGTATATCGAGCACTAATGGTCTGTCCCGGTCACCGAGATCAAAGACCGTACCGTCGGGAAGTATGCCCGCTGCCTGATTAACTACGACCTGACCAGACCCCAGAAATTGCCGATCAATCTCGATCTTGGTGAAGCCCCAGATATAAGTACCGGCCAGTTGTGTACGCAACCTCATCTGATCGTTGTAATAACGGTCGTTATGCTGAAAATGCTGGGGGCGAAGCAGCATGCCCTCATGCCAGATAACCTTATGCGAATTCATACTCAGCTCCCTGCTCCAGCGGCTTCGTCGCTGCGATGCAGCCCTGCCTCATCAAGCGTGAAGTCGGCACGTGTCAATTGCCGGGGTGTCAGTTCAATCACATAACGCCATCGCGATTGCGCCAGGTTGCGATAGGCCGCAAGCACGCCGACATAACGACTACCCGGTGTCACCCTCAGCTTGAGATCAACACGCTCACCCGGACGAAGCTCCAGTTCTTCACTGGCAACCAGATCCTGGGCGAGAACATCCTTGCCACGCTCAAAGAGCGCAAAAAAATCCATGCTCTGAAACGCAGCAGGATGCTTGAGTTCCATAAAGCGCAGAACAGCAGGTGAAGGTCGACCATTCAGATCAGGATTAAGTTGATCGCTTCCCGTCAGGCTGACCTCCAATCGGGTTTGCGCGGTGTAGGGTGAAAGTACGGCGCAACCGCCAAGAAGCATGAATGCAGTCAGCAGGACGGGCCCCGCCAAATAAAAAGGCATTACGTGATCTCCATCGATCCGGTTAAAGGCTGTTGATTAAGCGAATCTGCTCGTCATAGGCGCTCGTGAAGTCTCGAGCCCACAAACCTGCGCTCCAGGTGTCGTCCTGAGCCAGTGTGCGATGGTGGCTCACGTAAGCTCGCCAACGACTTCCGCATGTGCGTAGGCGGGATTTACGCTCATGTTCGAATTGCCAGTGCAGCCGCTGTGGCGAGAAATGCTCCAGTGTCGAGCGCGCCATTGCCCTGCATCCCGCGAGAAGCGCGACCTGATGGGCCTGCGAGTCACGAAATGAACGAATAATCGTTTGAGCAACCTGCGTGGATTGGCGCAGCAGAAGCTGCCGGATAACCGAATCGAAACGTACTTCGGCAGATGCGTCGTCGCGCTCACCTACCGCAGGCGCAGATAATTGCCATTCGGACATGAGTTCGTTCCGAGTCGATGAAGCGTGCTCAAGTCCTTCAATACACTGCTTGAACAGACGCGCGACATGAGTTGCCAATGCTTCGCAAGCCGAAGGCTCGATATTGGTGAGGTCCACATCGAGCGCTTCGCCAAACCGTTGCCAGAACGTTCCGTTCTCCTCATCTGGCGTCTGCAAGAACGGCTCATGCAGAACAGGAGTCGACTCAGGCACCCATGTCGGCAAGCGCACCTGTTCGCGGTCTACGCGTGTCTGGACATAGGTGATTTCAGTGTCTAGACGCCTCTCGGCCAACGATGAAAAATCATCGACACTGCAGTCACCGTTATTGGGTGACTGTCGCATGAAAAAAGGATCATGCGCGCCAACGACCGCGCCTTCAAAAATGGGTAATGGGTGCTGTCGACCACTGTGCATTCCCCGAGGCTCAATGAGTCGTGCATGAACCTCTAGAGTTCCCAACAGGTAGGTGTCTCCTTGCCCGACGCGATGCCTGACTCCAGCTTTTAGCGTCTCGATACCGTTTACGATAATTCCATTACGGCTGAGATCGGTCAGATAGAATGCAGTGTGTTCAGATGTGATGCATACGTGCTGCCTGGATATATATGAATCCTGATCGTCGATGCACCACTCGCAATCAAAATTGCGCCCTATTATGCCGCCAGCCGGCCTGAACGCCCATGAGGGCGAACAGCCACTTTTCAGCTCAGACCCATTAATTACTTCAAGTAACAGCTCCATGAACAGATCTCTTTCTATTGGTGGCCGTGATCGATTGGGCTCGTATTACCCAACAGCCTATACGCGTCATCATTGAACTTTAGGGGCCCCCTGCATCCGCTGGAAAATACGGCTATAACAATTAAAAAAAGCACAGAAAATCCGCGACTGAATGCCTTCATTCGTTCTCCATAAACTCACTGCGTCAGTGAGTGACTGATGCTGATGACGTTATTGCCTGGCTTTACCGATATTTAGATGAGCCATGCGATAGAGTAAGGTACGCCGGGATAATCCCAGCGTTCGCGCCGTCAACGTACGATTACCGTTATGGCTGCGCAGGTATTCAATTAACAGGCCTTTTTCAAACTGTTCCATCCGCTCACGAAACGTAAGCCCCCGACAGGAAACTTCAGTGCCTTGTCCCACCGAAAAGTGTTCGGGCAACAATTCACCGCACTCGCTAAGCAACACAGCGCGCTCGACAAAACCTTTCAGCTGCCGGACATTGCCCGGAAAAGCGTACCCAGATAGCGCCGCGAGCGCAGGGTGTGACCATTGAACCGGCTCACGCTTAAGGGCAATACAAGCGGATGCCGCAAAATGCCTGGCCATTGGTTCAATATCTTCAATGCGTTCTCGCAGAGGGGGTAATGCGATAGGAAACTGAGCAAGTCGATAATAGAGGTCTTCGCGAAAACGACCTTCAGCGATCAACGCTGGCAAATCGCGATGCGTGGCAGCGATGATGCGCACATTGACCTTTCGCACCGTATTAGAGCCCAACGGACGGATCTCGCCCTCCTGTAATACACGAAGAAGCTTGGCTTGGAGGCCCATTGGCATATCGCCGATCTCATCCAGCAACAGCGTGCCCTCGTGGGCAACATCAAACAAACCGCGACGATCACGATCAGCCCCCGTGAACGCGCCTTTTCGATAACCAAACAGCTCACTTTCCAGAAGACTCTCAGGAAGTGCTGCGCAGTTCTGCACAACGAAATCTTTGGTTCGCCGTGGACCGTGTTCATGTATCGCCCGGGAGATGACTTCTTTTCCTGTTCCGGTTTCGCCGGTGAGCAAGACGGTGTAAGGACTCTGTATAACCTTGCCAACAAGACGACAGGTCTCTCGCATGGCTACACTCTCACTGATCAGTCCGTAGTGTGATACATCCGTCTCAGTACTAGGCAATGCGGCACGGGGCCGGCGAAGTTCGAGCAGTGAATGCTGTGAAAGCACGAAAGAGCCCAGTACAGCCAGCGACTCTGCGAACGCCTCCAAGGACCGGCCTTCGCTACTGGCACATACCAGAAGCCCGACGACTGCCGTGTCTCGGTTCGTCAGAGGAATGCATAACAATGTTCTCCATACCGATGGACCGCCGGGTAGAAAGCCGGTTTCGTAAAGCCTGCAATCCACTTCATTCACACTCACAGGCTTGCCCTGGGAGAGTGTGTACTTGAGCAAGCTTTCTGAGCTGTAATCAATGGCGTTGCCATCGGAGGCGTCTGCCTGGATGGCTCCGTCGAGCACTTGCACACTCAGGTTCAGATGCCCGAGCGTCATATCGAACAGGAAGAGCAGGCCCAACTCGCAGCCGTTGAGGCGGCAAGCAGAGCAGACAAAGTCATTTAAAAGCAACGTGCTGTCAGCCGCTTGAGATAACCGCGCATAGGCCGAACACAGGGCATGCGCGTACGTCGCAGAATTTGGTGCTGAAGTGAAATCGGGGCTCATCCTAATTGAACTCACAGGTTACGAGACCAGCAGCGTCAAGCGTTGCATGAACACCACTTGTCTGTAAGCCATTGAACATGGCGAGGAGCAAGCGGTCAGCAATAAAAGGAGTCACGCGGGAATCCAGCAAGCGGTCAATTCTGCGCGCGCCTTTGTCGTCCTGAGTACATTGATCGTGTAAATAAGTGACCAAAGGCTTGGAGTACTCGAACTTAACCCCTCTGCATTCCAAACGGTTTCCGACACGCTCCAACAGCGCCAATAGCAGATCTTCCACAAGAATCTTTACGCCACCTCTCGCCACGCAACGCACGGTGCAGCTTTCGAGATCGTTTCGAATCGGGTCATTGAGCACACTGACCCGTTGTTGCAGATCTACGTTGATCATGGATAGTTGTCCTTATAGATTCGACTGGCCTAGCGTCACGATACCGTCCGCCCGCTCGCGCCCAAGCCAACTGGTCCAACCGAGGAGGCAAACGTTGCCTTGTCCGACGCGCAGTTCCCGGATTTCTTCTCGCCGCAATCCAAGAGCAACGTCGTAATCCAGAAAATCGCGCTGGGTAAAACGTACGAGCGCCCTCAGAGGCTGATGCCCGGCGCCAGTGGGAAGAAACTCATGAAAGCGCTCCCAACAAAGTGCTTTTATGTGAACCCGAAATTTTCCGCTTCGATCTCGAATGCGCTCTCCCAGTACCGCGTCCTCCCCAAGCCGATGGTTGGCCTTGCCCAGCGAATTGCACTGAATTGAACTGATGAGTACGACACGCTCCATGCACTGTTCTATAAACACCGCCTCATGCTTGAAGTAGTAGCGAAGAACGGATTCGATCAACGCCGCAGAATGCGCCCGCAAGCTCAGAAGCCCCAAGTAAGGCAAGAGCCGCTTCCAGTCCAGCTCGGTTGTCGCTCTGATCCTTTCTCCGCCAAGTCCAATCAGAGCAAATAAATGTTCGGAAAATCGGTCTTTCGCGCCGGGGATGAAAACGGTGTTATAACGATATTTTCGCCACACCTGCGGCAATAACCTCTGAAGCCGGTGATGAAAAATATCTAGAAAATCACATGTCGTATTGGAACTTCCTCCATCACCCAACGCCTGCTCAACGTAAAAAGCGGGTAACGGAGAACCCGACCCGACGAGGCTGATGACGTTCAGGCACAGTCGCACGTGCGTAAGGCCGCCTTCCTGAAACAGGTCGAGACGTTCAATATCACATCCGGGAAAACCAAGACTTGGATTGGCCCTCAGTTCAAGAAAACCATGTAACTGTTCATCATCCATTTCGGGATGAATACCGCGCAGCACGTTCAGAATCAGAGGAATGGCCTGATAGACTGAATACTCGCGAATTGTACGACTCAGGGCGATCAAAGCAGCGGCTGAAGCCCCATGCGAGGAATCCATGTGTAGGTGTCTCCGTGCGTACTTATTACTGTCAGCTCATGAAATGAATTGAGGCTGGCATACAAGGCGAAAAACTCGTTGAGCACAGACGCCAGTAAAAAAAGCGTGCCCTCACCTCCGTAGCCGTCAGGATTGATCGTCAGTTCCGTTTTAACACCGCGTACCGGCCGCCCCTTATAAAGCCGATCGGCAGATTGATGACGGATAGACTGGAGACCTTTGAGCAAGTGCTGACTTGCTTTTGAAGCCTGCTGGTCGTAATGGCGTGGCAGGTCATACGTCTCTAGAATAATTTTCAACGCATCAATATTGGTCAGCGACAAGTAGTTAAGTGACATATTGCTAATCACACGCCATAGGAAATCCCCGCTGACGGGTGGCGGATAACTGGGGGTTGTGGGGGTGATGTTACGGAATCGAAGAAAATCCGGCGTCCCCTCACACGCATGGCAAATTCCGCCGGGCTTGATCTTTAACGGAAGGTTGTTATTCGTGCAGGTGAGTTCGATGGACACTGTTTCATCGTATTCGGTACCGTGATGGGCAAAGCTCAAATAAGTGTCCAGCCCCTCATGCTGCACAGATGCACGTTGTCGGACACTATAAAAAGGTCTTACGCTCCCAGGCACCATACCGGGCTCATGTTCAAAGGACTCGAATACAACATACTCGCGATGACCCAGCCCACCTGACTGCCAACCTGTCACTCTGTCAACTGAGTAGACCGCGCAACCTTCGATTCCGTCCCCAGAGGGTAATAGCAAGTATTCATCTCGTCTGGCATCGACCAAGATGGGCAATGCGTCTTGCTTGAATAAGTTGACAACGGGCGTGCAATACAATTGTACGTTATCCCGGGTTGGACGCACACGCTGGATGCTGGGGCAGTCGATATCGAACACCAACTCCATGCCCTTCACATGTTTCAGCACACTGTCAGGCAGAGCATTGAGGACACCCAACCCCGTAACGTCCACAAACATAAACTTCTCTCGAAAAAAGAAATATTCTTGCAAGTGGCGATACCCACGAAAGCTGTTCAATGGGTAAGGTATCAATGCCTCTTCTTCTGCAAAGCCCACTGCGTGGATCTCGCTGATTGAAATATGAAACTTGATCGGCTGCCCATCGCTGTTAGGCAACGGCTGACCATCGGCATCAAGGGGATAGAGAGCAATCCTCTTGAGCTTGCGCATCAATGCCAGATACAACGCCTGACTGACATGCGTGTCACCCGCGAAGTGTAGACGCAGTCGGGTCATTTCGAGCTCACCCATATGACCGTCGCACGTCATCACGAAACGCAATTTCAACGTTGCACCGCAGCCTGTTGGCGAGTGATTCAGGCTTTGTAATTGAAGGGGCAGCACTGCGGTTGGGAAACAGGTGCGAAAACGACAGGCCAGCCCATTGACGGGCTCGCTTTCGACAGGCGTTGAACGCTCTACAAGCACGGCAGGCCCAGACCTGAGCAACGGCTCGAACTGGAGCATACTGACCGATGGCAGCGGCCGCATGTAATTAGGCCATAGCAACTGCATCAGCGAATGGGTCAGCTCGGGTAATTCATCATCCAGTTTCTGACGCAGTCGTCCTGTCAGAAACGCAAAACCTTCAAGCAGCCGCTCAACATCCGGATCATTTCCCGTCTGTCCTAAAAATGGCGCAAGCGCAGGGTTTCGTTCGGAAAAACGACGACCCAGCTTATGCAACGCTGACAGTTCATCCTGATAGTAGTCATTAAAAGACAACGTTCATTTACCTGGTTTGAGTTCACATTAAACTGAGGGTGCCGACCCCGTGAACAGCACTGCTCGCTTAGTGCTGCGATACACAAAGACTCTTCATGTAGCCAACGGTTAATGACAACTGACGGCTGTCATCCCACGGCCGTTCAGTGAAGCATGAAACACCACGTCTTTCTTCAAGCCATCAACATTCAGTAAAGCCCTGATGGAAAATGTCAGCACAAGTGCGTCGCTAGCCTGTGGTTCTGCGACCACCCTTATATCGCTCAAGCGCGGCTCGTACGTTCGGACGAAATGCTCTATCTTTTTCTGAGACTGCCGCAGGGTATCGTGAAGGCTTAGTTGCCTATCATTCAGGTCAGGCAGGCCATAATCGGCGAGCATTTTAACGCTGCCCTCCCGAGTACTTAACAGCCGAGAAAGGTGCGCGGCGATGGAGGCCAATGAACAAGCCTCACGATCCAGACCGCGCCATTCTTCAGACAGACCGCCGAGCCGCTCAAAGAGACTTCCGCACCGACTCATTCCTTATCCATCTTTCCGACAAGTGAAAGAGTAAAGGCGGCCCCCATGTATTTAAAATGCGGGCGTACATTCAGCCCCACCCGGTACCACCCTGGATCGCCCTCGACATCACTGACGGTCACATGTGCAGACCGCAGAGGACGACGACCACGAACTTCAGCACTTGGATTTTCCTGATCAGCAACATACTGTCGTATCCACTTGTTCAGTTGAAGTTCAAGGTCGGTTCGCTCCTTCCATGACCCGATCTGCTCGCGCTGCAGTACCTTTAGATAATGAGCCAGACGATTGACAATCATCATGTACGGTAACTGGGTGCCCAGCTTGTAATTCAGCTCTGCTGTTTTACCTTCGGGATTATTTCCAAAAAACTTAGGCTTTTGTACTGAGTTCGCAGAGAAAAAGGCCGCATTGTCACTCCCCTTTCGCATAGTCAGTGCGATAAATCCTTCTTCCGCCAGCTCATATTCCCGACGATCGGAGATCAGTACCTCGGTCGGTATTTTTGTTTCGATCTCCCCCATGCTCTGAAAATGATGCAACGGCAGGTCTTCTACTGCGCCTCCGCTTTGAGGACCTATGATATTGGGGCACCACCGAAACCTAGCGAAACTTTCGGTGAAGCGTGTTCCGAAGGCATAGACGGTGTTACCCCAGAGATAATGCTCATGGTCATTGGCAACACTCTCTCGGTAAGCAAAGGTCTTTACCGGGTTCTCTTCAGGATCGTAGGGGCTTCTCAGCAGGAAACGAGGAACGGTCAGCGCGAAATAGCGCGCATCTTCCTGCTGACGGAAACTTTGCCATTTTGCAAACTGTGGGCCCTCGAAATGATCCCTCAAGTCTTTAAGATCAGGCAGTCCCGTAAACTGCTCCAAACCGAAAAAACCAGGCCCGGCTGCAGCGATGAAGGGCGCATGAGCCATACAGGCTACGCTGGACACGTACTGCATGGTCTTCACATCAGGGGAGCTGGGCGAGAAGTAGTAGTTCGCAATGATTGCCCCTACCGGACTGCCCCCAAACTGTCCGTACTCCGCGGTGTAGATATGTTTATAGAGGCCTGACTGGAACACTTCGGGCGAATCCTCGAAGTCATCCAGCAAGTCTTGCTTGGAGACGCTCAGCATCTCGACTTTAATATTTTCCCGAAAATCGGTTCTGTCGATCAGCAACTTCAGCCCACGCCATGACGACTCAAGCGTTTGAAATTCAGTGTGATGGAGAATTTCATCCATTTGAGCGCTTAATTTGCCATCGATCTCGGTAATCATTCTATCGACAAGCGCCTTTTTTACAGGTTCGGCACTATTGTGGGGTTTCAGCAGCTCTTCGATAAACGCTGCGATGCCGCGTTTTGCTATCGCGTAAGCCTCATCACCCGGTGACATCTTTGTCTCAGCAATAATTTGATCGAGAATGCCGTGTTCTCCGTACTCATGTTCGAATTGTTGCTTGGTTTGCATGCTCATAGATTTCTCCCTGATGTTCCAGACACTTCATTACTTCCCTGCATCAAGGCCGAGCTCTCCAAGCACCCGATGACGTGATGCCTCATCGGCAAGGACCTTTTCTATTGCCTTACGGAACGCAGGCGTATTACCCAATGGCCCTTTGAGTGCCATGAGTGCATCACGCAATTCCATAAGCTTCCTGAGTTCAGGTATCTGATCGACAAGACTGGCCGGATTGAAATCGCTTAAGGCGCTGATATTGATGCTGACTGCCAACTCTTCGACATCACCCTCAGGTTGCAACCGATTAGGGACGTTCAATGTGACCTTCAGCGCCTGCTTTGCCAGCACCTCGTCAAAATTACTCTTGTCGATGCTGATCGACTTTCGATCTTCGAGCTTTCGCTCATCGAGCCGTTGAGTAAAATCTCCTAACACCAATAGTTTAAGCGGCAGTTCAATCTCTTCCTGCGCATCACCCGTTGCCGGTTTAAATGTAACATTGATGCGTTCTTTGGGCGCAACAGAGCCTTCTTTGGCCATCGCGCTACCTCCTTATCAGTGTAGCCATTATTGATTATTCAATAGTGTTTCGAAATCGTACTGACACAACCGCCGATACAGTAAGTCTTTACTTTCCAATAATTCAGGACTGATCGGCAGCGCTTCGTAACAGCGATATAACAACCATGACACGTCCAGAAAAGCCTCAGACTCCCAAGCTTCAAGACCTGCGCTGCGAAGCCGATGTTCAAGAATTTCCAACTGAATACGGGCCAACTCGTATCGTTTTGCCTGGTAGCAAAGACGAGCAATCCCTAACTGCCAGAAGAAACGAGCCCGTTCACTGCTTGCATCTTTCAAATGTTGAATCAATACATAGACCGCGTTTTTGAATCCGTTTCCCGGCAGCATGGGAATCACTTCTTCCAGCACGACGTCCCACGCCTGCCGGGTATGTTTTTTACTTGGAGCGCCCTCAAGCTGAGGCGGTATCACATGGGGCATCACGTGACTCCGTATCCAACTGCGCGTTGTATCCTCTGCGAACGGCTGGCCGTCGTGGAACCGCAGCTCAACGATGCCGGGTACTCTTTGCAGAAACAGCGCTAACTGCACTTCTACTTCACGAGTCGCACCATCAGCGCCTATTGCCTGCAGGCACTCCCAGACCATCCGCTGACCATCAAGCCAGTACGGCGACCGCGCGATACTCAGTTCCAGATCCACGATGAGGTCGGCATATTTCCCCTGTTCAAGACGCTCCTTGTAATTATTCAATCGGTCCAACGGTATCCCACGCAAAACCGTCACATGCTCAGCATTGCAAACGGGAGCGACGTCAATTGTTAGCCAAAGCACCGTCCGGCTAAGGCGCAGGGCTCGTGGATCTGTCGCTTTCTGCCTCAGCCACCAGGCGCATAGCGACTGCGTGATTTCCTGATGAACCGCAAGCGCTTTACGGGCCTCTTTCTCATTGTCGACAGAGGGAGGGCTGAAAAGCTGCGATGTAATTTCCTTGACTTGCGTCGCAATAGTGAATGGCTCTTTTTCATCCTGAGACGCAAGATCGAGCATGCGCGACAATCGCCGACGAAGGGGTAACAATAAAGGCGACTCTTCACCCAGGTATTGTCCCAGAAGCACATCCAGAGCCTCCAAATTCTCTGACAGCTTCTTAAACAACGGGAGCTGCTTTCTGATGGATACGTCTTTGGCAAGCGCGCCTTCAAGCCGAGGCAATAGCCACAAAATCGCTGCACCGCGGGTTCTGAGCTTACGCGGATACAAAACGTGCCAATGGTTCTCACACAAATACCGCAGTAGACCAATACCTGCCAATAGCCCTGGAAACGCCTCACTCTTATAGAGTGCCCACGTTAACCAGCAGGCGACGCGCAAATCCTTGGAGTGTTGACGCAATATACGCTCACACAGCTCAAGAACTTTCGCCCAATCAACATGACCGTTACCCAGCACGGCGTGTTCGCTGTTCAGGTGAGCCTCCAGCGCCTCGAAATCCCCCGAATAACGAATATCTTCGCCAGCATAATCGTGGCTCGATACAGGCTGTTCACCCACAAGGCGGTAAACAGCAGACAATTTGTCCATGCGAGCCACTACTATTTCCCTAATAAGCAATCAGCTATCTCGAATACGATGCGCACACTAACGACCAAACGCGAACTTAACAAGCATCCATCTTGCACAAAAAGCTCTTTCAGAATTTTCCTACACTATGCAAGCAACCACATGTAGGATTCTCGAGAGACGAACACTTTGCATCTCTGAATATTTATTCGGAAGCATCAAACCTTATCCCACTACTTAATGCCTGACCGTGAGAGGCTGTCGTGCAATTCTTTGCGCACCACTTTGCGATCATCATTACCCTCTACTCTTTTTAAATCAATAATATCAAGCACATTGGTGTACTGCGCAGATTACCTACACGCCGCGCAATAACTTGCACCACTTTTACAAAAAGAACAGCCTCCGAAACGCTCGAACTTACTCATGACCTGAGCAAAGCCAAGCAATACATCAAGCGTCTATCGAGTGGCACAGTTCTTGTTAATCGAACGAACACCAGCGTTCACATTGTTCGCTGGAACAATCGATACTTGTAGGAGAACGTGCAATGGCAACACCTGCTTACATCTCAATCACTGGCGAAAAACAGGGGCTGATCACTACAAATGCATTCACAGCGCAGTCAGTTGGAAATGTCTATCAGGAAGGTCATGAAGACCAGGCGATGGTGCAAGCGTTCAGCCATGAAATCACTGTTCCCCGTGACCCTCAATCGGGCCAGCCCACGGGACAACGCGTGCACAAAGCTTTGTGCATTACCAAAGTGTTTGATAAAGCATCGCCTCTGCTGCTAGCGGCACTTACATCGGGCGAGCGCCTGAGTGAAGTCACCATTCAATGGTACCGCACGTCAATCAAAGGTAATCAGGAGCTTTATTACACGACCCATCTGGAAGACGCGACGATCGTTGAAATAAAGGACTATATGCATAACTGTCAGGACCCCGGTAACTCCCATTTCACACACCTTGAAGACGTGCACTTCACCTATCGCAAGATCACCTGGACCCACGAGGCATGCGGTACCTCCGGTTCTGACGACTGGCGCACTCCTATCTCGGACTGACGCTAACTAACAGCGCCATCGACCCGCAAGGGTTGATGGACTGCAGGTTGTTAGCATTAACTGCAAGAGCCGAGGTGTACTTCTTCTGCGTAACGTAAACATTCCAGACGTCAGTCTCTGTTGGTGAGCGTCTCGCGACAAGTCGCACCCTGTTGGCAATACCGTCCCTTAGCCTTGCACCCACCTCCCCCAACGAATAAGGTGCTCCCACCCCCAAGCCCAGCACCTGAACATCTCCACCAAAGGCCCCGCATGATCCACATCCGCCCCATGACCCCAGCCGACTTCGACCACTTCTGGCCCACCTTCCATTCAGTCGTCCAGGCGCAGGAAACCTACGCCTACGACCCGGCGCTGACATTCGAGCAGGCGCGTGACGTGTGGCTCAATCTGCCCCAGCACACGCTGATTGCGGAAGAAGACGGCCAGTTGCTGGGCAGTTACTACCTGAAAGCCAATGCGGCAGGTCCCGGGAACCATGTGTGCAACTGCGGTTACATGGTGACGGAGGCTGCACGTGGCAGGGGCATAGCGCGGCTGATGTGCGAGCATTCGCAGCAGTTGGCGCGGGGCAGTGGTTTTCTGGCCATGCAGTTCAATTCGGTGGTGGCCGCCAATGAGGTGGCCGTCGCGCTGTGGCGCAAGCTCGGCTTTGAAACAGTGGGTCGCTTGCCCAAGGCTTACCGGCATGCTCGCCTAGGGCTGGTGGATTGTCTGGTGATGTTCAAGTGGTTGGGCGATGCGCCTGAGATCAAGGAGCCTGCACGGCCCATGTTGATCGGTCGCAAGAACATCGAGTCTGTCGTATCACGCCCTCGTCGCAAATAGCGATTCTGGTGCAGGCTCCCTCACCTCAGGTCCGGTTACAACCTTGAAGGGAGCCATCTTCCCTGAATCCCTCAGCGTTTCATCGCCAGAAGCGTTGCTGCCTAATCCTTGACCTCCGTCAGCGAGAAACGGTGCCCCTTGGTGTCTCGCACTTCGGTGCCCAAGATGTAAGCGATGGTCTGCCCCTCATGGTCGACCAGGCGCTGTAAAGTGCCCAGGCTCAAAGTGCCTACTTCGCCACTCCAGTCACGTCGAGGGTCATGTTCGAGGTAGGCGTAGACCTTGCGTTCGCGAATGCGCCATACCGGATAGCGCTTGCCGCTGAAAATCACGTCGTAGGTCAGGTTGGGATTGAAGATGAAGGCAGCAGTCATGACGGTCTCCGTTCATGGAGTGGCTGACTGCTCAGTGAAGCCACGGGGTTTTCGCAGAATAGACCACGCGTGGAATTCCTTCGTTGCGACCGGACGACAAACCGCAAACCCATGAAAAACAGGCCTTTCGGCCCGTTTTCACTTATCGCTTCGTGTCGTTATTTACCCGTGTGTTCTCCAGCCTGGCGCTGCAATAGCACCCGGGTAACCCGGCGTTCTTCAACGCCCACGACCTTGAGGTCCCACCCCTGCCACTGAAGACTGTCGCCCATCGTCGGCAGACGATCCAGCAGGCTCATGACCAGTCCCGCCAGCGTCTGATAGTCATCGGTGGCCTTGGCCTGAAAACCGGTTCGTTCACGAATAAGGCTCAGGTTCAAGGCACCTGAAACGATGAAGTCATCACCCTGCGCCACGATGTCCGGCCCTTCCACTTCGCTGGCGTCAGGCAGTTGACCCGCAATCGACTCCAGAATATCGGTCATGCTCAGCACGCCGATGAAGTCGCCGAACTCGTTGACCACGAACGCAATGTGAGTCGATTCCTTGCGCATCTGTTCCAACGCATTGAGGATCGTGAAGTTCTCCAGCAGGTTGATCGCTTTGCGGGACAACAGCTTCAGATCGGGCTCATTACCGGACAGCAGTTCCTTGAGCAGTTCCTTCTTGTGGACGAAGCCTAGCGGCTCATCAATGCCGCCCTCGCCGATCAATGGCAAACGCGAATAGGAAGAATGCATCAGCTTCAGGCGAATTTTTTCCGCGTCGTCGCTCAGGTCGATGTAATCGATTTCGGCACGAGGCGTCATGACGGTGCGGATCGGGCGTTCTGCCAGCTGCAGGACGCCGCTGATCATCACGCGCTCGCGACGGTCGAACACTGGCTCAGTGCCCTCGCCCTCCATCATTTCGATGATTTCTTCGTCGACATCACCCGACTCCAACCTGCGGCCACCCAACAGGCGCATGACGGCATGGGCAGCGCGCTCGCGGCGTGGAAGATGACCATGAGCCGACTTCTTGCTGCGCTTGCGGGCGATCTGGTTGAACACCTCAATGAGGATCGAAAAGCCGATGGCCGCGTACAGGTAGCCCTTCGGAATATGGAAGCCCAAGCCCTCTGCCGTCAGGCTGAAACCGATCATCATCAGGAAGCCCAGGCACAGCATGATGACTGTTGGGCGACTGTTGACGAATTTGGTCAGCGGTTTGCTGGCGATCATCATCAGACCGATGGAGAAGATCACGGCGATCATCATCACCGACAAATGCTCGACCATGCCGACGGCTGTAATCACCGCGTCCAGCGAGAACACAGCGTCAAGCACGACGATCTGCGCCACGATAGGCCAGAACAGCGCATAACCAGCATTGCCAGCCTTTTGCGCGACGTGTCCTTCGAGTCGTTCATGCAACTCCATAGTGGCCTTGAACAACAGGAACACACCACCAAACAGCATGATCAGGTCGCGGCCGGAAAACGTCTTGCCGAAGACCTCGAACAGCGGTTCGGTCAGCGTCACCATCCAGGAAATACTGGCCAGCAGGCCAAGGCGCATGATCAAGGCCAGCGACAGGCCGATCACGCGTGCCTTATCGCGCTGTGCCGGTGGCAGTTTGTCGGCCAGAATGGCGATGAACACCAGGTTATCGATACCCAGTACCAGTTCCAGAACGATCAGGGTCAGCAGGCCAAGCCAGGCCGTAGGGTCAGCAATCCATTCCATGGGAATTATTCAGCCTTCTGAACAGAGTATTGAGCGGGGGCGCTTGATGCTTTGAGCCGGGCACAGTCAATCTTGTCTGGATGAAAATCAGCGTCTAAAAGCGATTGAAGGCTATTGGCAGGGGAAGAAAGCAAGACGGGTACGAGGCCAAGGCTTGAATCAGGCGCATTTCCGCATGGAATGCAGTTGATTGGCCAAAAGGGTGCTGAAGAAGGAAAACAACTCGGAGGTTCCTGGCGGGTGTTCATACTGTCCTGAAATTGGATACGGGAGATGATCCTACAATACACAGATACGTTTCACTCTCCGAATAAGTATTACAAGAGTTGACTGAAAAATGGCCGCTCTCTTTTCCCTCAAATTTCACCGGGCGACGTTTTGTCGCACCCAGATTCACGACCAGTTGTCTGACGGCGCAGGGTCTACAGTGGCTGATCAATCTGAATTGTTTTAAAATGTTGCCAGAACGTCATGCAGGCGCGGGAATTGAAAAGCAGTAGCTGCTCTTAATTGAAACCGAAAGCCGCAGACAAGAATCATAAAAAGAAAGCCCGTCATAGACGGGCTTTTTTCGTTTTCAGCTTTTGCACCCGACGCAGGCGATGAACATCGCAAGCGTCATAGCCCACCCTATTTTTTTACCTTTGAGGACCTGTTCCCATGCTGCGCATCGTTGTACTTCACCTGTTTCAATGGTTCAAACGTCTTTCTTCCGGCCTGCTGTCCCGCGGGTCGCACCACAGTGAGTCCCGTGACTTCACCCGTGAAAACGACGAAGGTCGCTGGACCTTCGTTTCGATCGCCATCATTCTGACCTTGAGCCTCTACTGCCTCGCGGGCCTGGGCTACTACGCAAAGGTCAATGTATGGGACGGCTTTACCCAGGAACAGAAAGCCAACATCGCTCAAGCGATGGTCGTGAGCTCGCAGAACCTTTAAGCAATCATCTGCGCAGCACCGGACGGGGAAGCTGAGGCTTCCCCGTTTGCGTTTTAGCGGTTGTCAGTCGCCTGGTTTTCTGCGAAAAAGCGGCCCGCAGGATGGCCCAGGTAGTGGCGTACATAGTGAAGAGGTGTCTGGCAATGAACGATGAACTACAGATAATTGATGTGCAGGTCGGCGAAGGCAAAGCCGTGGTCAAGGGTGCCTTGATCACTACCCATTACACCGGAACCCTGACCGACGGCACGGTCTTCGACTCCTCTCACGAGCGCGGCAAGCCGTTTCAATGCGTGATCGGCACGGGGCGAGTTATCAAAGGCTGGGACCAGGGTCTGATGGGCATGAAAGTGGGCGGTCGTCGCAAACTGTTGGTGCCCGCCCATCTCGCGTACGGCGACCGAAAAATGGGTGCCCACATCCAGCCAGGCTCCGATTTGAGCTTCGACATAGAACTGTTGGAAGTGTTGACCCGCGAGGATTGAGAAACGAGCACGCCGGGACTGGCGGTTTATTTTCAACATCCCAGGCCGCCCCTTGTTTGTCGGATTGCGCGTAGGCGCAGAAAAAGCCATGCTCAGGGTATGGAATTCAATGACTTCTGACAGGACACCTCATGGCGCTCAACAAGTCGACCCAGGAGCTTAAAAAGCACCTCAAGGGCACGGCCACCAATCTTGAATACACCGCAGACGAAATTCTCAAGCTCGCCTCGCAGATGAAAGACGTCGACGTCACAGCCATTCTGCAGATGGTCAACCGACTCTACAGCGACGCCGATCAGCTCAAGGCTTACGCCGACGAGGTCAAAGCCAAGCGGATCGTGCGCGCCAAGCTGCCTTGAATCACTGATCACAACCCTCTTTGATTCTTCAGGCTTGGTATTCCAGAAAGCCGTCGATGAGTGCGAGCAGCAGAAACCTGCGCTTCGCACTGGCGCAAATAGGTTTACCATACGCCGCCTTTTTCTGACCGACCCCGCTCATGACTCCCGACACACTCGCCATCCTGCAACAGCACCTGCTCAATGCTCTGAGCCATGTTCCCACTGAAACGCGCCGTTTGTTTCATGGACGAGGTCGTGTCTGGCCGGGGCTGGAGCACGTCACGGTGGACTGGATGCAGGGCGTGGTGCTGGTGTCGCTGTTCAAGGAGCCCGAAGCGTCCGAACTTGCGGCGTTGAATGATCTGCTGCTGGATCTGATCGAGACGCCTCAATGGCAACACAGCCAGGCCCATACCCTGCTGTTGCAGCACCGTTACCTGCCACAAAGTACAACCCAGTGGCTGTGTGGCGAACAGGTCGATGAGTGGGTCATCACTGAAAACGGCCTGCGCTACATCATTGATTTCGGCAAGAAGCAGAACACCGGCCTGTTCCTGGACATGCGCTACGGCCGCGAATGGGTGCAGGCTCAGGCCAAGGGCAAGCGAATACTCAACCTGTTCGCCTACACTTGCGGCTTCTCGGTCGCGGCCATTGCAGGCGGTGCCGATCATGTGGTGAACCTGGACATGGCCCGCGCCGCGCTCAACCGCGGGCGTGAAAATCATCGCCTCAATGAGCATGACCTGAGCCGCGTCACGTTCCTGGGCCACGACCTGTTCAAGTCTTGGGCCAAGGTCACGCGCTCGGGTCCTTACGACCTGATCATCGTCGACCCGCCCTCCTTTCAAAAAGGCAGCTTTATGCTCGATAAGGACTATCAGCGCGTTCTGCGACGTCTGCCGGAACTGCTGGAGGAGGACGGTCTGGTGCTGGCCTGCATGAATGATCCTGCGCTGGGACCTACGTTTTTGATTGAGCACACCGCAATCGAAGCACCCTGTCTGCGCTTCGAGCAACGCTTGGAAAACCCGCCGGAGTTTCCCGATGCACGCGAGGACGGCGGCTTGAAGGCGCTGGTGTTCAAGGCAGAAGGATTGAGCCGGTCGGGCTGGGCGTAAATCACCTTGGTGCAACGTTAATCGGCCTGCCCAAACACCTGACTCGGGCGGCGCAGCGATGGATCGAACGGGTTGATCCGCGCGCTGATTGCCGTTGCCTCACGTTTGAGCAATTCAACCACGGTCATGAGCCGATCCGGCCCCAGTCGGTCGCTGAGGGTGGCGACACTGAGCGCTGCGACCGCACGGCCGTTACGATCAAGGATCGGCACCGCAAGCCCGGCCATCCCCGGCAGCGCACCGGTGTTGCGTGCGGCGTAACCCAGGCGCCTCACATTCTCCACCTCCGAGCGCAGGAAAACTTCGTCGTATAAGTGGAAATCCTTCAGCCTGGGCAAGTTGTAGGCAATCACCGTTTCACGCTCGTCCTCGGGCAGGAACGCGAGAATCGCCAGGCTACCCTGCCCTACGCCCAGCGCAACGCGCCCACCGATATCACCGGTGAAGGTGCGAATCGGGTAAGGCCCCTCGCTGCGATCCAGGCAAATCGCGTCAAAACCGCTGCGTGCCAACAGAAACAGCGAGTCGCCCAGCGAAGCGGACAAGCGCAGCAGGCTGGGTCTGACCAGATCTCGCAGGTTGCCGGCGTTGCCCGCTTTGGCTGCCAACGCGAAAAACTCGATGCTCAGCCGGTAGCGTTTGCTGAGCAGATCCTGCTCGACCATACCTTCGTCCATCAAACTGCGCAGAAGGCGGTGAGTGGTGGGTTGAGAAAGACCGACACGCTGGGCCAGTTGCGTGACCCGCTCGCCGCCTTCATCGCAATCCCCGAGGCAGCGCAACACCGCGAACAAACGCGATACTGCGCCAACGCCCACATCCTTCAGCTCAGTATTCCGATCAACGGAATTATTTAACCGCTCGACCATACTTTCTTTCACTCAATGAATGAATCTGAAAAAAGATGTTGTTCAGTGAAATTCCTCATTGAGCGCATCCTAGCCTTCGTCCTACTCTCAGTCCACAGGGGCGATTTGAACAATCAGCGGTAGCCGACTTAGAACGAGCGCCAACGTCCATAGCTGCATGACTTCACTTCGCATCTGCCCATGACAAACGCGTGCCCCCGGCACGCCCGCACACAAGGTGGACGCAGGCATGGCATTTTTGCAGCTCGAAGGTCTCTCCAAACGCTACGGTTCAATCGACGCCGTGGTGGCTACCGACTTGAACGTGGACAAGGGCGAGTTCGTTTCGCTGCTGGGCCCGTCCGGTTGCGGCAAAACCACCACCTTGCAGATGATCGCAGGCTTCGTCGACGTCAGTGACGGGCGCATCGTGCTCGACGGGCGCGACATCACTCATGCCAAGCCCAGCAGCCGTGGCCTGGGCGTGGTGTTCCAAAGCTACGCGCTGTTTGCGCACATGACGGTTGCCAACAACGTGGCGTTCGGCCTGCGCATGCGCAAGGTGCCCGCTGCCGAGATCCAGAGCCGAGTGAACAACGTGCTGAAGCTGGTGCGCCTGGATCAGCATGCCGAACGCTATCCACGTGAGTTGTCTGGCGGACAGCGGCAGCGTGTGGCGCTGGCCCGTGCCCTGGTGATCGAGCCGCCGGTGCTGCTGCTCGACGAGCCGTTGTCTAACCTCGACGCCAACCTGCGTGAAGAAATGCAGTTCGAGATTCGCCGCATTCAGAACGAAGTGGGCATTACCACACTCATGGTCACCCACGATCAGGCCGAAGCGCTGTCGATCAGTGACCGGGTGGTGGTCATGCAGGCCGGACGCATTACCCAGATCGGCGACCCCTACGCCCTCTACGAACACCCGCGTACGCGCTTTATCTCCGGCTTCGTCGGCAAGGCGAACATGCTGCAGGGCGACCTGGACAGCAGCGGCGTCCCACAGATACGTCAGTTGCCGGGCGAAGGTGCTCTGACGCTGAGCCTGCGGCCGGAAAAGATCGATCTGGTCGCGCCGGGCTGCGGTCGCCTGTCGGGGCGCATCGTCACCCGATACTTTCTCGGCAGCCAATGGCTGTACAGCATCCAGACCGGCATCGGTGAGTTGACCGTGGTGCGCCGCAACGATGGTCAAGCGCCACTGGAACAAGGGGCGGCGGTGGGTCTGGACTGGCCGTCCGAGTTGCTGCGCGTGCTGGACGCCGACGAGGTGCGTGCATGAGCCTGCTGACTCAAATGCGTCAGGGCCGGCGCGGTTATTGGCTCTCCGCCCCGGCGCTGGCGCTGTTTATCGGCCTTCTGGTGTTGCCGCTGGGCCTTACGTTGCTGCTGTCGTTCAACGTGTTCGATTATCAGGTGGGCGTGAAAAGCGACAGCTACACCCTGGAAAACTATGGTGCAGTGCTGACCGACAGCTATTTCTACGAGATCTTTCTGCGCACCTTCTGGATCAGCGCGTTGGTCACCCTGCTCTGCGTCGTAATCGGTGTGCCCGAGGCCTACATCCTCAGCCGCATGGGCACCCCGTGGCGCTCAATCTTTCTGATTCTGATCCTCACACCACTGTTGATTTCAGTGGTGGTTCGGGCGTTCGGCTGGAGCCTGTTGCTGGGCGCGGACGGGCTGATCAATCAAGGCATACAGGCATTGGGCGGACGCCCGGTGAAGCTGCTGTACACGCCGTTCGCAGTCATCATCGCGTTAGTGCACGTGATGCTGCCGTTCATGATCATTCCCGTCTGGACCTCGCTGCAAAAGCTTGATCCCACCGCAGAACAGGCGGCGCTGTCACTGGGTGCCAGCCAGGCCAAAGTCATGCGCCTGATAGTACTGCCGCAGGTCATGCCGGGCGTGCTGTCAGGCTCGCTGATCGTCTTCGGCCTTGCCGCCAGCTCGTTCGCCATTCCCGGCCTGCTCGGCGGACGACGCCTGAAAATGGTCGCGACCGTGATCTACGACCAATACCTGTCGGAGCTGAACTGGCCGATGGGGGCGACGCTGGCGGTGGCGCTGCTCTTGGTGAACCTGCTGGTGATGCTGTCGTGGAACCGAATGATCGAAGGCCGCTACAAGAAATCCCTGGGGGAATGATCCATGTCCAAGAACGGTCCTCTGGCCCTGTCGTTTCATGCGTTGGTCGTGGTGTTCATGATGGCGCCACTGGTGGTTGTCTGCCTGGTGGCGTTCACCCCCGAAAACACCCTGAGCCTGCCCACTACCGAGTTCTCGCTGCGCTGGTTCAAAGCGGTGTTCGAACGGGCAGACTTTATTGACTCGTTCTACAACAGCCTGATTCTGGCGTTCGTTTCGGCCACGCTGGCGACACTGATTGCCGTGCCCGCTGCGCTGGCGATCACCCGGCATAACTTTCCGGGACGCAACTTTTTCAACGCCCTGTTTCTGTCGCCCATCATCATTCCGCATCTGGTGCTGGGTGTTGCGATGCTGCGCCTGTTCGCCCTGATGGGCGTCAACGGCAGCTTCACCTGGCTGATATTCGCCCACGTGCTGGTGATCACGCCTTATGTGTTGCGGCTGGTGCTGGCAGCGGCCATCGGCATTGATCGCAGTGCCGAACACGCGGCCGAATCGCTGGGAGCCAGTCGTTTCACACTGTTTCGCCAAATCACGCTGCCAATGATTCTGCCCGGTGTTGCAGGTGGCTGGCTGCTGGCGTTCATTAACAGTTTCGACGAGGTGACGCTGTCGATCTTCGTCACGTCCCCCGCGACACAGACCCTGCCAGTTCGCATGTACGTGTACGCGACTGAATCCATCGATCCGATGATGGCCGCCGTCTCGGCACTGGTCATCGCCCTCACCGCCGCCACCATGATTTTGCTCGACCGAGTCTATGGGCTGGATCGCGTGCTGGTTGGCAAACATTGATGATGGGCCTGGAGGTCAGTGATGGCACTGCTTAAACGATTGGCCGAGCACGACCGCCCAGCGGTGCCCTTCACTCTCGATGGCCAGCCGGCCAGCGGTCTGCTGGGCGATACACTGCTGACAGCTGTACTGACGAGCAGCGAACATTTGCGCGGCAGCGACTTCAGCGCCGAACCGCGTGCAGGTTTCTGCATGATGGGAGCCTGTCAGGACTGTTGGGTGCGCCTGGGCGATGGTCAGCGGGTGCGTGCCTGCTCGACCCTGCTGGAAGCCGGTCAAAGCGTCAACCGTGAGCCGGGGCGTCGCGTTTCTGAGGAGCCGCAATGGTGAGCACCGAAAAGGTAGTCATCGTCGGTGCCGGTCCCGCGGGAGCCCGGGCGGCACAGACGCTTTCGGCCCACGGCATCAAAGCCTGCTTGATAGACGAGGGTCTGCGCGGTGGCGGGCAGATCTACCGTCGCCAGCCTGAACACTTCAAGCGTTCGCCAAAGGCACTTTACGGCTTCGAGGCGAACAAGGCTGTCGCTGTGCATCAGGCGCTGGATGCATTGGCAGACAGCATTGACTATCGACCCCGAACGCTGGTCTGGAGCGCCCAAGACGGTCGGCTCGACGTTCTTCAGGACGGGTGTGCCGGGCATGTCGACTATTCCCACTTGATCGTGGCCACGGGGGCAACCGACCGGGTTCTACCTGTACCGGGCTGGACTCTGCCCGGCGTTTACAGCCTTGGTGCGGCGCAAGTGGCCTTGAAATATCAGGGCTGCGCCATTGGAGAACATGTGGTGTTCTGCGGCAGCGGACCGCTGCTGTATCTGGTGGCCTATCAATACGCCCAAGCCGGGGCCAATGTACTGGCGGTGCTGGACAGCGCGCCGTTCTCTGCGCAGTGCCGCGCCCTTCCCGCCCTGCTAGGCCAGCCCGTGACCCTCGCCAAGGGCCTGTATTACCGCGCCTGGCTGACGGCCCACGGCATTCCCGTGCATCAGGGTGCTCGGCTGACGCATGTCGAGGGCTCCCAACGAGTCGGCGGTGTCAGTTGGGAGCGAAACGGCCAGACAAACCGTCTGGCGTGTGACGCCGTGGCGTTTGCCCACGCATTGCGCAGCGAGACGCAGTTGGCCGATTTGCTGGGGTGTGCATTCGAGTGGAGCGCCTTGAACCGCGCCTGGCTGCCGGTTCGCGACGACGTCGGGCGCAGCAGCGTGGATCAGGTGTACCTGGCAGGTGACGGCGCCGGAATCATGGGCGCGGACGCCGCCGAAATGGCCGGTGAACTGGCCGCGATGAGCCTGTTGCAAGACTGTGGCCGCGGGGTGGATGGGCAGCGTATCGACCGGTTGAAAACACAGCTCAAGCGCATCACGCGCTTTCGTCATGGGCTGGAAACCGCCTTTCCGTTCCCGGAAGACTGGGCTGCTCAAGTGCCCGATAAAACCCTGATTTGCCGCTGCGAGGAAGTGAGTGCAGGCGATATTCGCCGCACGGTGCAGGACGGGCATTGGGAGATGAACCGCGTCAAGGCCATGTGCCGGGTCGGGATGGGACGCTGCCAGGGTCGCCTGTGCGGGTTGGCGGCGGCAGAGCTGATCGCTTGCGAGAGCGGACGTGCGGTGCAGCAGATCGGCCGTCTGCGCGGGCAATCGCCGATCAAGCCGATTCCGTTTGGTGTGGAGACACAGCCATGAGCACGCTGATCGAAACCGATGCACTGATCATCGGCGGCGGCATTGTCGGCGCTTCAGCAGCGCTGGCATTGGCCCTGAAAGGGAAACGCGTCGCGCTGCTGGAGCGTGACTTCTGCGGGTCGCACTCCAGCGGCGTGAATTACGGTGGCGTTCGCCGCCAGGGTCGACCGCTGTCCCAGTTGCCGCTGTCCCAGCGTGCCCATCAGATCTGGGGCAGCCTGCGTGAGCTGATCGGCACAGAGGGCGAATACCAGCGCTCCGGGCACCTCAAACTGGCGCGCTCGGAGCAGGACATGGACGCGCTGCGAGCTTATGCGCAAGCCAGTCAGGGTTTCGGGCTGGATCTTCAGTTGCTGGATCGCACTCAGTTGCGCGCACGTTTCCCTTGGGCGGGTGATGTCGCAGTAGGGGCTTCGTTGTGCGCCGAGGACGGACACGCCAATCCGCGGCTGGTCTCACCGGCGTTTGCCCGCGCCGCCCGGCTGGCCGGTGCTCAGGTCTTCGAGCAGGCGCAGGTGATTCAGGTCAGTCACGACGGGCAGGCGTTCACCGTCGAAACCGCCAACGGCCTGACATTGCGCGCGCCGTGGTTGCTCAATTGCGCGGGTGCCTGGGCCGGACAACTCGCCGCACAATTCAACGAGCCGGTGCCTATGTATTCGGGCCATCCGGCCATGCTGGTGACCGAACCGCTGCCGATGTTCATGGATGTCAGCACCGGGGTGGAAGGCGGCGGCATCTATGCGCGCCAAGTGTCACGAGGCAATTGCGTGCTGGGTGGCGGTCAGGGTTTTGCGTTGGATCCGGCGCGTGCAAGGCCGGGTCAGGCCGCCGTGCTCGACATCCTGCGCAATGCCGTTGAATTGTATCCGCCGCTCAAGGGCGCCCAGGCGATTCGCACCTGGAGCGGCACCGAAGGTTATCTGCCGGATCGAGAACCCATACTTGGTCCCAGTCTGACCCAACCGGGCCTGCTGCACGGTTTCGGTTTTGCGGGCGCTGGCTTCCAGGTCGGACCTGCCGCAGGCGAAGCGCTGGCCGAATGGGTCTGCGCCGGCCGCTCGTCGATCTCGCTCGATGCGTTTTCCATTGGCCGGTTCCGGACTAAGCCGGCTCTACCCGTTACCGATTCAACGCTCGTCGCCTCACCCCGCTCTGCCCCTGAACCCGTTTCGAACGTCATCCCATTGCACAGAGGAAGGTCGCCCTTATGAACATCGCCAAACGTGTCGCCCTCACCGGTCTGTCTTGTCTGCCCTTGGCTGCATTGCTCGCGTCCATGCCCGCCAGCGCCGAGACCACGCTCTATCTGGGCATGAACGGCGGAACGATGGAGCGGCTGTACGCCGATCAGGTATTGCCCGCTTTCGAGAAAGCCAACAACGTGAAAGTGGTGATCGTGCCGGGCACCTCGGCAGATATTCTGGCCAAGGTACAGGCCAGCAAAGACAACCCGCAGATGCACGTCATGTTCCTTGATGACGGCATCATGTACCGGGCAATTTCGATGGGCCTGTGCGACACCTTGCAACCCAGCGCCGCGCTCAGCGACCTGCCAGCCAAAGCGAAAATCAAGGAACAGGCCGCAGCCGTCAGCCTCGGCGTGACGGGTCTGGCGTACAACACGCGCATGTTCAAGGAACAAGGCTGGGCCGCGCCGACATCATGGATGGACCTGGCTGACAAACGCTTCAAGGACAAGGTGGTGTTTCAGTCGCTGGCCTCGTCGACCTTCGGTCTGCATGGTTTTCTGATGTTCAACCGCATTCAGGGCGGTAGCGAGAAGGATGTCGAGCCGGGCTTCAAGGCATGGCCAAAAACCGTCGGGCCGAATGTGCTGGAATACATCGCAAGCTCGGCGAAAATTTCCGAGATGGTGCAGACCGACGAGGCCGCCCTCTTCCCGCTCACCCCAACCCAAGTGACCGCCCTTAAGATCAAAGGCGTTCCGGTGGAATATGCAGCACCTAAGGAAGGCGGGGTGGTATTGAACGTCGCGGAATGCACCATTGCCAACAATACACAGCCGGAGCTGGCGCAAAAACTTGCGGCTTATCTGCTGACCCCTGAGGCGCAGGCGCCTGCGCTGGAATTCGGTGATCAGATCCCGTCCAATCCGAAAACCCCGACCACTGACAAGACCCGCGCTCAGGTCGAGGCGATGAATAAATACCTGGAAACGGCTGTCACCATCGACTGGGATCAGGTGAATCAGATCCGTCCGGAGTGGAATGCGCGCTGGAGTCGTAGTATCGAGCGGTAGTAACGACTGTCTGTCTCAACCCTGATCGTGCCCACAATGCTCTGCGTCACACTCGAAAGCGGACGCGGAGTGTCCTGGGCGGCGTTAATGAGCAGTAGCTTAGGAGCAATCATTTACCCCGTAAGAACTCGGTAATGATCAGCGAACAGCACGCTCATCAATCCGTGAACAAATTATTTCAACTTATTTCCCCTGAGTGCAGTCCCAAGGTTACGCCCTCTTTTCAAGGCGCTTTCACGGCGACCCTCCCACTATGAGTTTTATTGTCTGCATGAGCGTGCTTGGCGCGCTGTTGATGCTATTGGCGTTGACGTCTTCCTATCTGCGCTGGATGCCGGTGACCACCTCGGCGGTATGCCTGGCCTTCGGCTTCGGTATCGGCCCGATGGGCTTGGGTGCGCTGGATCTGGACTTCAAAGAGTCTTATGAATGGCTGGAGCGCCTGACCGAGGCTGCAGTGCTGTTTTCATTGTTCAGCACCGGGATCAAGTTGCGCTTGCCGTTGCGCGGCAAGGCTTGGCACTCGGCCTACTGGCTGGCAGGGCCGGTCATGCTGGCATCCATCGCCGGCGTGTCGGTCGCTGCGCATTATCTGTTTGGCCTTACGTGGGGGATCGCGCTGCTGCTGGGCGCGATGCTGTCGCCCACCGACCCGGTACTGGCCGGGATGGTGCAGGTCAATAATGCTCAGGATCAGGACCGTCTGCGCTTCGGGCTGTCTGGCGAAGCGGGCCTGAACGATGGCACGGCGTTCCCATTCGTGATCTTCGCATTGCTGTACCTCAGCTCGGGCGAGAGCGCCACGGACTGGGTGCAACTGTGGTTCTTCAAGCACCTGATCTGGGCAGTGCCTGCTGGGCTGCTGATCGGCTATGGAATGGGTCGCGGCGTTGGGCATTTGATGATTTTCCTGCGCGTCAGAAACGCCGATAGCACCTCCTCCCCCAATGACTACCTGGCGCTGGCATTGATTGCGCTTTCCTACGTGGTGGCGCAGAGCGTCAGCGCTTTCGGTTTTCTATCCGTGTTCGCGGCCGGTGTGGGTCTGCGCCAGGCGGAAGCACGCATCACCCGCTCAGAGGTGCCTTCGGAACACGTGGCGCAACCAGTGCTTGGACACATGACGGCCTCGCTGGAAAAAGGCACCTTGGCAGAAGCCGACGATCTGAGCGACTCTCAACTGGCGGCCGGGGTCATGATGGGCGACATGCTGGCGTTCGGCAGCCTGGTGGAACGTGCGATGGAAGTGCTGCTGATTACCCTGCTGGGCGCCGCGCTGGCCATTTACTGGGATTGGCGCGCCATCGGGCTGGGACTGGCGCTGTTTTGCATTATCCGGCCTGTGAGTGTCTGGCTATTGGTCAGCAAGCGCCTGCTCAATAAACGACAAAAAGCCTTGGTTGGCTGGTTCGGCATACGCGGTATCGGCAGCCTTTATTACCTGTGCTTTGCGCTTTCACATGGGCTGGCCCCGGATGTGGGTCATCTCGTCATCGGCATGACGCTCTCGGTAGTTGCACTCAGTATTCTGGTGCATGGCATCAGTATTCAGCCGTTACTGGAACGTTATGAACGCAGCTCCCGGGCCAATACAGCCCCTGAATGACGTTGAAAGGATTGGCCATAGATCAATTCGATCAGGCCATTGGAACAAGCGATTGGACTGCGGCATTTCGACTCGGTAGCGTGGCTGGCATGAAGCCAGTGCAATAGCCGTAACCCTTGACTACTATGGGTCTTAACGGTTGCCTCGAAAAATCAAACTCCTTTGGTGTGTTGTCGTCCAACATCGGGCAGTCAATTCATTGATCGATCAAGTAAGAAGGTGAAATGTCAGAACCCGTCCTGATGGACCGCTTTGCCCGCAAAGTCGATTATCTGCGCATGTCGGTCACCGACCGGTGCGATTTCCGCTGCGTGTATTGCATGGCCGAAGAGATGACGTTTCTGCCTCGGCAACAGATCCTGTCCCTGGAAGAAATCCTTCAGGTGGCCGAGCGTTTCGTGGCGCTGGGCACCCGCAAGATTCGTCTGACCGGTGGCGAGCCTCTGGTACGTGCCGGGGTCGTGGGCCTGTGCGAGCGAATCGCCGCCCTGCCCGGCCTGCGCGAATTGTGCATGACCACCAATGGTTCGCAGCTCGACAGACTGGCCAAGCCACTGTTCGACGCGGGTGTCACACGCTTGAACATCAGCCTGGACAGCCTGGACCCTGCCCGCTTTCGTGAGCTGACCCGTACCGGGGATCTGAACAAGGTCATCGCCGGTATCGACGCGGCGAAGGCCGCAGGTTTCACCCATACCAAGCTCAACTGCGTGGTGATGCAGGGTCGTAACGACCATGAGGTTAACGATCTGCTGGCCTTTGCCATCGATCGCAACCTGGATGTCTCGTTCATTGAAGAGATGCCGCTGGGCATCATCAGCGAGCACAGCCGCGCCGAGTCCTTCTGCTCCAGCGATCAGGTTCGCGAGCGCATCGCAGAACGTTACACGCTGGTGCCCTCCACGGACTCCACGCAAGGCCCTTCTCGCTACTGGCGACTGGCTGAAGCACCCGGGATTCGTATCGGATTCATCTCGCCGCACAGCCACAACTTTTGCAGCACCTGCAACCGGGTTCGCCTGACGGTGGAAGGTCGTTTACTGCTGTGCCTTGGCAATGAGCACTCGGTGGACCTCAAGTCGGTGCTGCGCGCCAACCCCGGTCAGCCGCACAAGCTGGAGAAAGCGATCATCGACGCTATGCAGATCAAGCCGTGGAGCCACAACTTTACTCACGACGACGGCGTGCAGGTGGTTCGCTTCATGAACATGACCGGCGGCTGACGCCGGTCTTGCGCTATTTCTTCGGCATGTCGTCCTTGCGGAAGAACAGGGTAATCTGCCCCACCTCGACGCCCAGCTTGGTCATGGATGAACGGTTAGCCATTGTCTGTTCATCGATCAGGTACATCCAGTCGTCCAGGCTGACGTCATACTCGGTGCCGTCCACCGGCAGCCTCAGCACGTAGCGCCAGTGAAAGCTGTTACCCGCCACTTCGCCGCTGGCCACGCCGACCACATCGCCGGCCGTACCGGTCCAGCGACCGGGCCCATCTGGACGCAAGCGCCACTCACGCACCTGCTTTGTGCCATCGCTGTAGCTGAAAGCTTCATGCATGACCAGCACCTCGCCCTCGCTATGCCCATTGATGATCACATGAAAACGTTTGGTCACTTCGCCTGAGCGTTTCTGAAACATCCCCCAGGCTTCGACGCGCCCCGTGAAGTAGTCGCGCAGGTCGAGTTTTGGCGTCTCCTGGCTGTAACGACTGACCGGTACACCGCCGCAGCCCGCCAGCACCGCCCCAAGGCACATCAACAATAACCACTTTCTGAGCATAAGCCCTCCAACGACTTTCAAGGTGCCGTGCCCAGCAGACGGTCGCGCAGTTCAGTATTACGCGTCTTGGGGTCCAGCCAGATGGAGAAAAACGCTTTGGCGAACGCACTGTCGCGCACCACGTGCTGGAGCTTCTCGCCGACGTAAAAGCGCGCTTCGCGTCCGGGCAGATAAACACCGGTGATCTTCATGCCAGGGGTCACGTCGACGAACGCCTTGTCCATCTGCTGACGCCACGTCTTGACCTGCTCGGCAGTGATAGCTGGCCCCGAGATGCGTTTGATCTCATCGATGCTGGCGTCGACCAGGTCTTCCCGGTCAATGTCGCGGTGATAGGTCAGTTCCAGCGCCATAGGCGAGTCCACGGTAAAGGGACTGGCCGGGCTCAAGAGCCTGGCGGTATAGATTCGAAATCCGTACAGCGTGAGTTCGCCGGAGCCGACCACCTGAGCATCGGGCAGCGCTTCACGCCAACTGGCTTGAACGCCGCCGCTGAGCAATAGAAGGATGAGTAACCATCGGGGCGCTACCATCGTATGCCTCGGGAGGAACCCGTCGGCATCGACACCAACGGATAAAAATGAGGTGGATCAGCGGTGTGGTCTATACCGAAACCGGCAAAAACAGCGCCATACACGCTGATCCATGACTAAAAATCTATACCACTCAAAACACTTTGTACAACAATAAGACAAGATTTTTTTTCATTCTTGAAACAGACGCTTATCAACCTTGTTACACAAGCGGCGCCTGCGACGCCAAAAATTGGCATTACTGAAAGCGTTCGGCATGACGGGGTATCGCGTTTCCAGAACACGCATCGGCGCCTTTTCAGGGACTGACCCATTGCGGTCTTGTACATGAACGCTCATCGCGAAAATGCAAGTGGGACAAGGGAGTCCATAAAGGCACTGCACACAGGGTTATCGAAGTGCACACCCCAACGTGCTGTTTCAGACTGAACAGTCTGTTCCCTCCTGATTAAGAGAACAGACATGTTTGAACGCCGCACGCGCCTATGAACAACCTGGCGTTAGAAAAACCGAGGCGATCAAGCCACTCGACTTTGAGCATGACGACGGCTGTTCTGCCACTCGTTCTTGAGCGCTTGCAGCGTACTGTCCATGTAGGCCCGATCAGCCGCCGCCTTCTTGCCGACGTAGCCCAAACCCCGACGGAACATGCCCAGCGCTGCGCGCAGCTCAGGGTGAGCGTCGCGGAACTCATCTTCCAGAGTATGTGGCCTCATGGGGTCCAGATGAACCTCACCGGAATCGGAGATCCAGGCGATATGGTTATCCAGCGTGTCTTTACGGGCGGCAAACAGACGAGCCAGTTCATCAATGTTCGGTTGATTGTTCATGTTCATGTTGATGCTCCTTCGCTCGTAAGCAGTTCAATGGTTGATACATCAAGTTTATGTGCCAGACAATTCATGCACGAAACACGATGGAGTGTTCGTCGAATACAGATCCAGCCCTCAAGGAATTGCAGGTAGCCTTGATGCAAAGCCACTACATAGCAGCGTCATCGGAGAGAAGAAGTTGCGAAACCCAAAGGCCTGATGATCATTCAGCGATCAACCACAAGCGTCATGAGAATGTCTCGCCAGCTTCTCGCCTGTATCGACGATCCTGCCAGGTCAGCTTCATCAATCTGCCTTGTGGGCAGCCTACATCCGGGAACATCTCGACGGCTTGCCGAGCCTGTTCAATACCTCGTTGCGGTGCTCCCGATCAGGGAGACAGCTGCATAATGCAAAAGGAAACCGGGGGCGTCAACGCTTATGTAGTGATTTTTTTCAAGCACTACATAATTGTCGGACAAGATAGAAAAAATGGCGCAGTGACCGGTTGGTCACTGCGCCATTGATGCGTGGGGGTTATAAATGCACGTTACTTGGCCGTAAACGCGCTGTAGCTGTTCATGAGGTTGCGGTAGTTCGGAATGCGCTGGGACAGCAGGTTGGCCAGGCCTTCCATGTCATTGCGCCAATCGACTTGCAGCTCGCAGGCCACCGAGAACCAGTTGACCAGTTGGGCTCCGGCCGCGCTCATGCGTGCCCATGCCGCTTTCTGCACGGTTTCGTTGAAGGTGCCAGAAGCGTCGGTCACCACGAACACGTCGAAACCTTCAGCCAGTGCACACAGGGTCGGGAACGCCACGCACACGTCGGTCACTACACCGGCAATGATCAATTGCTTGCGACCGGTCGCTTTGACTGCCGCGACGAAATCATCGTTATCCCAAGCGTTGATCTGCCCTGGACGCGGAATGTACGGTGCGTCCGGGAACATTTCCTTGAGCTCGGGCACCAGCGGGCCGTTCGGGCCGGTTTCAAAGCTCGTGGTCAGGATGGTCGGCAGGTCGAAGAACTTGGCCAGATCGCCCAACGCCAGTACGTTGTTCTTGAACTCGTTAGGCGAGAAATCCTGCACCAGCGAAATCAGGCCGGTCTGATGATCGACCAGCAGAACCGCAGCGTCGTCTTTGTTCAAACGGTTGTAAGGGGTGGCGGTGCTCATGGTTGACTCCTTTGAGGTTGTCGCGAATGGCACGGGGCGCAGCGTCCCCGCGCGCTCTGGGTAATTCGATCAGAAAGCGAAGCAGGAACAGCCGAACGCGCCCCAGAAACCCTGGAAATCGCTGACGGGTGCGCTCGAAAGCCGGGCCTTCTCATGGCTGTGGGAATGCACGGCACAAGGGCCGCTGCACTGGTGAACCTGGGCAACCATCGGCGACGTCGGACGCCAATGGCCCGGGACCTTGGCCACCGGGGACCAGTCCGGCAGCACCGGAAGGGTTGGCGGCGCCAGCGCTTCGAAGTCACCGCTGCCATAAACGACCTTGCCGTCAACCACCGTCAGCACCGATTCGATCCATTTGATGGCCTCAGGCTCAACGCTGAAGTAGTCCGCCGAAAGCGCCACTACGTCGGCCAGTTGCCCAACCTTGATCTGGCCTTTCTTGCCCTGCTCCGACGAGAACCAGGCGCTGCCGTGGGTGAACAATTCCAGCGCCGTCTCGCGTGGCAGCCCTTCCGGATACAGCTCCATACCGCCGACAGTGCGTCCGCTGACCATCCAGTACAGCGAAGTCCACGGGTTGTAACTGGAGACTCGGGTGGCATCGGTGCCCGCACCGACCGGCACGCCTTCGGACAGCATGCGCTTGATCGGCGGCGTCATTTCGGCCGCCTTGGCACCGTAGCGCTCGACGAAATACTCGCCCTGGAACGCCATGCGGTCCTGAATAGCGATACCGCCGCCCAGCGCACGAACACGCTCGATGTTCTTCGGCGTGATGGTTTCGCAGTGGTCGAAGAACCACGGCAGGCCATTGAACGGAATGTCGCGGTTGACCTTCTCGAACACGTCCAGCATGCGGCTGATGGATTCGTCGTAGGTGGCGTGCAGACGAAACGGCCAGCGGTGCTCGACCAGATGCCGCACCACAGGCTCCAGATCACCCTCCATGCCAGGCGGCAGGTCCGGGCGAGGCTCAAGGAAGTCTTCGAAGTCAGCGGCCGAGAAGGTCAGCATCTCCCCTGCCCCGTTGTGCCGCAGGAAGTCGTCGCCCTGATGCAGCTTGACGGTGCTGGTCCAGTTCTTAAAGTCGGCCAGTTCTTCCTTGGGTTTCTGGGTGAACAGATTGTAGGCAATACGCACCGTCAACTGCTTTTCCCGCGCCAGTTGTTCGATCACCGCGTAATCATCGGGATAGTTCTGGAAGCCGCCGCCGGCGTCGATGGCGCTGGTCAAGCCCAGACGGTTGAGTTCACGCATGAACTGCCGCGTCGAGTTGACCTGATACTCCAGCGGCAGCTTCGGCCCCTTGGCGAGGGTCGAATACAGAATCATGGCGTTAGGCTTGGCCACCAGCATGCCGGTCGGGTTGCCCTGCGAATCACGCACGATCTCGCCACCCGGCGGGTTCGGCGTGTCGCGGGTGTAACCTGCAACGCGCAACGCAGCGCGGTTGAGCAACGCACGGTCATACAAATGCAGGACGAACACCGGCGTATCGGGCGCCGCCTGATTCAGCTCTTCAAGCGTCGGCATGCGCTTTTCGGCGAACTGGAATTCGTTCCAGCCACCCACCACACGCACCCATTGCGGCGTCGGCGTGCGATCCGCCTGATCCTTGAGCATGCGCAGCGCGTCGACCACGGACGGCACGCCTTCCCAACGCAGTTCAAGGTTGTAGTTCAGACCGCCACGAATCAGGTGCAGGTGAGAGTCGTTGAGGCCCGGGATTACCGTGCGTTTTTTAAGGTCGATCACCTGTGTCGCACTGCCGCGCATGTCCATGACTTCAGCATCACTGCCCACCGCGACAAACCGGCCGCCGCTAATCGCCACAGCACTGGCTTTGGGCTTTTCGCGGTCAACCGTATGGAATTGACCATTGAACAGAATCAGTTCGACATTCATCGCTACACCTTTGGCGGAAGATTGAGAGGCACCGGCGAGGCCGGAGAAAGACAAGGAAGGAAGAATGGCCGCAGCAGCACTCAGCAACGAGCCTTTGGCAATGAAGCGACGTCGTTGCAGATCGGTTTTGTCGTCTGTCATCGGATCACTTCCCTTGTGATTTTTTCGCGGATGCGTTGAGCCACGGTGCCATCAGACGGGTCGCGGCCGGCATCATCAGGTACACCACCAGCAGCACAATGGTGATGGTCACCAGCGCGGTGCTGACGAAGTAGCTGGACAGCCAGGGGACGCGGGCAAAAATCGGTCCCCAGAACAGGGGCACGAACAGCGTCAGCGGCAGAATGACCATGAACGACACGCACGCCTGCTTCCAGCGCGGCGGCGGACTGCCTTCTTCGGTGGTCGGGGTGAACCAGAATTCGTTGTGCGGATTGACCACTGTCTGGTCGCCATCAGCGAGCATGGGCTCAGCTTCCTGCACCAGCTTTTTTCGCTCGTCGGAGTCCAGCCAGTCCTGCATGGCCTGCGTCGAATGAAAACGCAGCACGCTGGTGAACATCTGCAGCCCGCCTTCCTTGGCGCGGATCACATCGACACCCAGGTGACCGGGCTTGCCACTGGCAATGGTCACGATGCGACGCAGCCAGCTTTCGTAGGCACTCTCCTGCCCGGTCTTGACCCGGTGTTTGATCACCAGGGTGACGACCTCGTTGAAGACCGCACTGCCGACGACACGGGCTTCGGTATCAAGACGGATGGGATCGGACATGGCCAGCGGCTCCAGAAACAGAAATTGAAATCGGGTCCTGGCCAGTCGAATCTGTACGGCTCAGGATGTCGACGATACTGCCGTCAAACCAGCGTCAGAAATTGAACGTATGTGCTGTCTTGTTTTTTTGCCCGGTTTACAGTGGCGCTTTGACGTCCAGCGGCCCTGCCATGTACTCGGCAATACGTCCACGCAACCAGCGCTCGGCCGGGTCGTTGTCGTGAACCCCGCTCCAGACCATCGACAGCTCGGCAGGCACGATCGGAAACGGCGGCTCTTCAGCACGCAACTGACAGCCCTCAATCAGGGCACACGCCGCGTAGTCCGGCACCGTGGCGATCAACTCGGTGCCTGCCAGCAGCGCCCGAAGGCCATTAAACTGGGGTACAGCCAACACCACCCTGCGCGCGCGTCCGACGCGTGCCAGATCCAGATCGATATTGCCGCTCAGATCACCGGAGAAGGACACCATCGCGTGCTGCCGCTCGCAGTACTCGTCCAGCGTCAACGGTTCAGGACGCGAGTCCCCGCGAATCACCTTGCAGCCAATGTCCCGCAGCTTCTTGCGCTTGGCATTGGCCGGCAGATCCACGGTGTAACTGACCCCGACCGAAATCTCACCAGAGGCTAGCAGCGCAGGCAGCAACAAATAGTTGGCCCGACGATTCACCACAATGATGCCCGGCGCCTCTTCCCGCAGACGCGAGAGCAGCGGCGGCAGCAAGCCGAACTCTGCGTCATCGGACAGGCCGATACGGAATACATCATTGCTGGTCGAAGGATCGAACTCCTTGGCCCGACTCACCGCCCCGGAAATGGTGTCCAGCGCCGGGCGTATCTCCTTGAGGATATCCAGCGCACGCATCGTCGGCTCCATCGCCCGCCCGTTGCGCAGCAGCAATTGGTCATCGAACAAATCACGCAACCGACCCAGCGCCGCACTCACGGCGGGCTGGCCGATGAACAGCTTTTCCGCCACACGGGTGAGATTGCGCTCAAACATCAACGCTTCAAAAATCACCAGCAGATTGAGGTCGACGCGGCGCAGGTCGTTGCGATTCATGAGAAGGATTCCGTGGGCTGATGATCAAGGTGCCTGCGAGGCGAGGCTTTGACGTCAGTAGGCACGAATGTGGGGCGGGAGGATTGTATGGGTGTGCTGAGTGGAAGCTTGAGGATCGAATCGCCGTCCGCGTCTTATCGAACAACTCGCCCACCCTGAAGAACATTATTCGCGGGAGCGGACTTGTCCGCGAATAGCGCTACGGGTCTTTTCGCGGACAAGTCCGCTCCTACGGGCCGATGTCGCCGAGGAGGTGATCACATTCCCTGAATGATTGGCGCAGTCCTTGATAGGCGTCGACGGGTCATTTGCCTGACCAAAGGTGTCAGTAAAACAATGCTTGCGGGGTAACCTCAATACACAACAAGGAGGGATCTCCATGATCAAATCAGTCGGCCCAACCGAGATCAAACCCGTCCACATCGCATCCTGCCATTGCGGCGCGGTCGTGCTGGAGCTGGATTTGCCGGACGGCATCGTAGCCCCCCGACGCTGCGACTGTTCGCTATGCCGGCGGCGAGGTGCCATCGTTGCGACGGTGGCCGAAGACGGTGTCCGCGTGATTCACGGCCAGACGGTGCTCAAGCTGTACCAGTTCAACAGCCGCACGGCCGAGCATTATTTCTGTGGCCGATGCGGGGTTTATACGCACCATCGGCGACGGTCCAATCCGCACGAATTCGGTTACAACGTCGCGTGCCTGGAAGGAGTGAACCCGTTCGATCTGGGGCCGGTGCAGACCAGTGACGGGGTCAATCACCCCGCCGACCGGCCTGACGAGCCCCTGCCCTTGTGTGATTAACGCAGGTTGGTTTTGGCCAGTTCCAGCACTTCGCTGCCACGGCCGCTGAATACGGCGCGCATCATGTACAGGCTGAAGCCTTTGGCCTGGGCGAGTTTGATCTTTGGCGGAATGCCCAGTTCCTGTTTGGCGGTCACCACGTCAATCAGCACGGGACCAGGATGGTCGAAGGCCTTGCGCAGCGCACCGGGCAGTTCTTCAGCGCTTTGTACGCGCAGGCCCAGGATACCGGCGCCCAGCGCGACGCCGGCGAAATTGGTTTCGTGGAAATCGGTGCCGTGGGGCACGTAGCCAGCGGCTTTCATTTCCATGTCAACGAAGCCCAATGAGCTGTTGTTGAACACGACCATTTTGATCGGTAGGTTGAGCTGACGAATGCTCAGCAGGTCGCCCATCAGCATCGACAAGCCACCGTCGCCGCACAGCGCAACCACCTGGCGATCAGGGTGTTCGGCCTTGGCGCCCAGTGCCTGGGGCAGTGCGTTGGCCATCGAGCCGTGGTTGAACGAGCCCAACAGGCTGCGCTGGCCGTTCATGTGCAGGTAGCGCGCCGCCCACAGTGTCGGCGTGCCGACATCAACGGTGAAGATGGCGTCAGCGTCGGCCTGTTCGTCGATCAGGCGCGTCAGGTACTGCGGGTGGATCGGCGTGTCGGCAGGCGTCGGCGTGGCCAGTTCGTCCAGTTCCTCGCGGGCCTTGGCGTAGTGCTTGAGGGCTTTGTCGAGGAAGCGGCGGTCCGAATGGGGTTTGAGCTTGGGCAGCAGCGCGTCGAGGGTTTCCCGCACGCCGCCAGTCAGCCCCAGCGTCACCGGCGTGCGGCGGCCAAGCTGGGTCGGGTCCAGGTCGATCTGGATGACCTTGGCCTTCTCCGGATAGAAGTTTCGGTACGGAAAGCTGCTGCCCAGGATCACCAGCGTGTCGCAGGACAGCATGGCGTGGTAGCCGGAGCTGAAGCCGATCAGGCCGGTCATGCCGACGTCGAACGGGTTGTCGTACTCGACATGCTGCTTGCCGCGCAGGGCATGAACGATCGGAGCGCCGAGCTTTTCGGCCAGCGCGACGACCTGTTCGTGAGCACCCGCACAGCCGGCACCGCACAGCAGGGTCGTGGCTTTTGAATCGTTGAGCAGCTCGACCATCGCCTGTAAATCGGTTTCAGCCGGCACGACCGTTGGCGGCGTGGGCTCGACCCATTTGGCCGGAACGTCGGGCGCTGCGCTGAGTGCGACATCGCCTGGCAGCACGATCACCGCCACACCCTTCTGGCTGATCGCGGCGCGCATCGCACGCTCCAGCACACGCGGGAACTGCTCGGGATTGCTGACCAGCTCGACGAAATGGCTGCACTCCTTGAACAACTCCTGCGGATGAGTCTCCTGGAAATAATCCAGGCCGATTTCCGAGGACGGGATGTGCGCAGCGATGGCGAGAACCGGCACGCGATTGCGATGGCAGTCGTACAGGCCGTTGATGAGGTGCAGGTTGCCCGGTCCGCAACTGCCGGCACACACGGCCAGCTTGCCGCTGCTGGCCGCTTGAGCGCCTGCGGCAAAGGCGGCAACTTCTTCATGGCGGGTGTGCATCCAGCGAATCGAGTCGATGCGTTCCAGGCTGTCGGTCAGGCCGTTGAGGCTGTCACCGGAAACGCCCCAGATGTGAGAAACACCTGCCGCTGCGAGGGTTTGCGCAAGATGGTCGGCAATGGTCTTGGACATGCGGGGTTCCTTGTCGAGGCAAAGGGGTTCAGCTTCCATACTGGAAGAAACAGGCGCAGCGCTCTGCTGCGCCTGTTGTGGTCGACCTGATGCGCGCTCGACAGTTCCGGGAAACTGCAGGGTGTTCAGATTGGAAAACCGGAGATAGATGAAGCCGAGCGCAAGGTTCACTCGATCCGCAGTCTGTGCCTTTTGTGGCGCAGAGCGTCACGGGATGCATGCCCACGCGGAGCGGTGGGCATGATCAGTGTGGAGGCACGATCAGGCGTGCGGGTTGCCCGTTGCCTTGGTCGGCGTGGCGTATTGCGGTTTGAGCTTGCCGTCGTTGTCCAGCAGCCACGCGTCGAGGATTTCGCGCACCACAGGCCCCGCTACGCGACCGCCCGCTTCGCCGTTCTCGATGGTCACCGAGACGACGATCTTCGGATGCTCTGCCGGAGCGAAGCCGACGAACAGGGCATTGTCCCGGTTGCGCTCCAGTGTTTTCAGGCGGTTGTAACGCTCGCCCTGCTTGATCGCGACGACCTGCGCCGTACCGCTCTTGCCCGCGATGCGGTATTGCGCGCCTTTGGCCGCATCCCGCGCAATGCCACGCGGGTCGTGCATGACCATCTGCATGCCTTCGTTGACCTGCTCCCACTCACGCGGGTCGTGCAGCACGATGTTGGGCATCGGGTGTTCGTCCACCGGCGCCACATGGCCCACGTCCATCGCCAGGTGCGGGCGGTGCCAGACGCCTTTACTGGCGATCAGCGAGGTAGCCTGCGCCAGTTGCAGCGGCGTCACTTGCATGTAGCCCTGGCCGATACCGAGAATGACCGTTTCGCCGGGGAACCAGGCCTGACGCCGCGTGGCGCGTTTCCATTCTCGGGACGGCATCAGGCCCGCGGACTCTTCAAACATGTCCAGCGAGACTTTCTGACCGATGCCGAACATGGTCATGTAGTCGTGCAAACGGTCGATGCCCAGCTTGTGCGCCAACGTATAGAAGTAGGTGTCGTTGGACCGCATGATTGCCGTGTCCATGTCCACCCAGCCGTCGCCGCTGTGGTTCCAGTTCCGGTACTTGTGGTCGAAGTCCGGCAATTGGAAATAACCGGGGTCGAACACCTTGGTCGAGGCATTGACCACGCCACTGTCCAGCCCGGCAATCGCCACTTCCGGCTTGACCGTCGAGCCCGGCGCGTAAAGCCCGCGCAGCACGCGGTTGAACAGCGGCCGGTCGATGGAATCGCGCAGCGCGGCGTATTGCTTGAAGCTGATACCGGTCACGAACAGGTTGGGGTCGAAGCTGGGCTTGCTCACCATTGCCAGCACCTCGCCTGTTTCCGGGTCCAGCGCCACTACCGATCCGCGACGATCACCCAGCGCCTTCTCGGCAGCCTCTTGCAGATGTACGTCCAGGCTCAGGGTGATGTTCTTGCCGGGCACCGGGTCGGTGTGTTTGAGCACCCGTAGCACACGGCCCTGCGCATTGGTTTCGACTTCTTCGTAGCCCACATGCCCGTGCAGCTCGGACTCGTAGAACCGCTCGATGCCGGTCTTGCCGATCGATTGCGTGCCGCGATACTCGTTGTCCAGTTGCGAGGCTTCTTTCTCGTTGATGCGCCCGACGTAGCCGATGGAGTGGGCAAAGTGGTCGCCCAGCGGGTAGTGACGCACAAACTGCGCCGCCACATCGACCCCTGGCAACAGGTACTGATTGACTGCCAGCACGGCAATCTGCTCTTCGGTCAACTCGTACAACAGTGTCGCGGGTTCAAAAGGATGGCGAACCTGCTTGAGTTCCTTATCGAACAGAATGCGGTCTTCATCGGGCAAGGCCAGCAGAGTCATCAGCTCATCAATGACCTTGTGCCAGTCACCGGCGCGCTCGCGGGTCAGGGTCAGGTTGAAGCTGGGGCGGTTGTCGGCCAGGACCTCGCCGTTGCGGTCGAAGATAAGGCCGCGCTCGGGCGGGATCGGCAACACGTGAACCCGGTTGTTTTCAGAAATGGTCGAGTGATAGTCGAATTCGGTGACCTGCAGGAAGTACATTCGCGCGATCAGGCAGCCCGCCAGCACGGCGACCAGAATGGCACAGGCGATCAGGCGCTGGTTGACAAGCCGCGTCTCTTTTTCGTGGTCTTTAAGGGGGATCGGTTCGGGCATTTCTACAGCTTCTCGATGAAAGTGACGATACAGCCAACATGTAAATAAATATTTCGGCGCGCACCATACCAAGAACTCGCGATTGCAGGGGGCCCGAGCCGACAATCGCTCAATGAAAAATCTGTCAGCAAACGGTCAGGCAGACTCCGCTTGAGCCTCGTCACGAGCCTGCTCCGACGTTGCGCGCGCCTGCATGATCCGTGGCAGATTCGTTTCGACCCAGACGGCCAGCGTTTCGACCTGCAGCGCCACCTCTTCTCCCATTGACGTCAGCCGGTACTCGACGTGTGGCGGCACCACGGGCAACGCCTTGCGATGCACGAACCCGTCGTGCTCCAACTGTTGCAGCGTCTGCGAGAGCATTTTCTCGCTGACGCCGCCGATCTTGCGCCGCACTTCGCTGAACCGATGCATGCCGCCGCGCAATACGATCAGCACCAGCACACCCCAGCGGCCGCACACATGGTTAAGGATGATTCGGGAAGGACACTCACTGGCGAGGACATGCCCCTGACGAATAGTGGCCAGCATGGACTCGCCGGCACTGGGCGCTGCTGAGGCGTCTGACTTGATCATGGCACTTACCTTTTTGTACGTACTTACGAAAGGTAAGCACAACGCCTATGCTCGGCTTTCTTTCACACCAATACAAGGATCCTCTGCATGATCGTCGTCACTGCTGCCAGCGGCCAGTTGGGTCGTCTCGTCATTCAACAACTGCTCGAAACCGTCCCCGCGACAGAAATCGTTGCAGCGGTGCGCAGCCCGGAAAAGGCCGCCGACCTCGCGGCGCTGGGCGTGCATGTTCGCAAGGGCGATTATTCGCAACCCGCCACCCTGGACAGCGCGTTCGCCGGTGCCGATAAAGTGCTGCTGATCTCATCGAACGAAATAGGCCAGCGCTATCCCCAGCACCGTGCCGTGATCGATGCAGCCAAACGGGCCTGCGTCAAACTGCTTGCTTACACCAGCATTTTGCGTGCGGACAGCTCGCAGCTCGGGCTTGCCGACGAACACGTCGAAACCGAAGCCTACCTGCGCGCCAGCGGCGTGCCGTTCGCCTTGCTGCGCAATGGCTGGTACACCGAGAACTACGCCGCCTCCATCCCGGGCGCGCTGGCCCATGATGCGTTCATCGGCAGCGCGGACCAAGGGCGCATCAGTTCGGCCGGGCGCATCGATTACGCTCAGGCGGCAGTGGCCGTACTGACCTCCGGGGAGGATCAGTCAGGCCGTGTTTACGAACTGGCAGGTGATGAGTCATACACGTTGCCCGATTTCGCGAATGAACTGTCCAGGCAGAGCGGCAAGCCCATTCCTTACGTGAATCTTCCGCAAGCCGACTTTGAAGCAGCGCTGGTGACGGCAGGTCTGCCCGCTGTCTACGCCGATCTGCTTGCCGACTCGGACGCCGCAGCCGCCAAGGGCGCACTGTTCGATGATACGCGCCAGTTGAGCCGCCTTATTGGCCGCCCGACTACACCACTGTCCGTAACCATCGCCGAAGCCCTGAAAAGCTGACGCGGGAAAACCTGATCGAATGATTTTCACCGGTGAAGGTCCCAGTCTTTACGAGGCATAAAGCCATCGCATTACGACAAAGACTGGGAGTCTTTACATGAAAAGCAAATCGTTGATCGCCTGCATGACCTTGCTCGGCTGCTTCTCGGTCGCCACCTTGCCCGTTCACGCAGCAGAGGCGCCGGAGCCCAAGGTCGCGGAATCCAAGGACAACACCCATGAGCTGGAAATGGGCTCACGCGTGCCTGAGAAATATCGCCGCAGCGACTCCAGCATTAAAGACTGGAAAGCCAAGGGTCTGGAAGAGCCTGCCAAGGAAAGTGAGTGGGTGCAGATCAATGACAAGTACGTGCGATTCCAGAAGGTCAATGGACAGATCGTAGACATCGTACCGATCAAGAAATAACCGCATGTGCGGGAGCGCTGCACCGCTCGCTCCCGCTTCATCGGGCTCGTTGGCCATCTTCGAGCGCAATACGCTACCCTTCTGACGCTGACAACTGCACCGGCCGAAGGGACACCGCCATGACCACCCCTCCTGACGCTCCATACAACGCCATGCCGTTTTTCTGGCGAGATGACCGTTTGCCGTTCATCGAAGCGCGTTCGGTGCAGGATGGCCGCCAGGTGTGTTACGCACGTCACTCCCACGAGGTCTTTTCCATCGGTGCCATCACCGGCGGGCAAAGCACCTACCTGCACGAAAAGACAGCTCAACCCGTGATGGCAGGCACCGTGGTGCTGATGAATCCGGGCGATGTACATGCCTGCAACCCGATTCAGGATCAGCCTTGGTCGTATCGGATGCTGTATGTGGACAGCGCGTGGCTGGGCGCAATCCAGGGCGAAGCCGCAGGCGCTGCTTTCCAACGCCTGACGCCGACCCACAGCCGCGATCCCGCTTTGTTCGAGGCACTGACGGCGCTGTATCGCACGTTGGTGGATACGCAAACCGACACCTTGCAGAAACACTGTGCAGCGGTGTCGTTTTTCGCACTCATGCACTCAACGCTGGGTGGTCAGTCCACAGTCCCTGATAAACCGTCGCCCCGCGTGAATCGCGCAGCCGAGTACATCAACGAGCACTTCACCCAGGCGATCAAACTGTCCGACATCTGCGAAGCGGCGAATCTGTCGGCGTCCTACCTGATCCGCTCTTTCGAGCAGCGCTACCACATGACGCCTCACGCCTACCTGCTCAACCGTCGTATTCAACAGGCCCGCGTGCAACTGCGCGAGGGGCGACAGATCGCCGATGTCGCGCAGGACACCGGCTTTGCCGATCAGGCGCATTTCCAGCGCGAGTTCAAGAAGCACGTCGCGGCAACGCCGGGGCAATACCGATTCTGAAACCACGGTTTCATACAATCAGATACAGCGCGCACCCCGCCAGCATCAAAGCCATCAGTCGGTTGAACATCCGAATGCCGCTGGCGCTGCGCAGGTGATGGCTCAAAAAGCTGCCTGCATACGCCCAACAGCCTAACGAGGCATAGCAGACGACGAAATAGATGGCTGCGAACTGGCCGATCAGCAGCGCCTCGCCGTTGGCAACGAACACGCCCATACCGGCTATCGAGGCCAGCCAGGCCTTGGGGTTGAGCCACTGCATGATCGCGCCATTGAGCATCGACGAAGGTCGTGCCTGCTGGGCAACACTCAACTGCCCGTCGTCCAGCGCCAGCCGCAGCGCCATATACAACAGAAATGCCACGCCCGCCCACTGAATCACCCGGGTCATGAACGGCCATTGGCGCAGGGTTTCATGCAGGCCGAAACCGATCAGCACCAGCAACAGTGTGAAGCCCAGTGTTGCCCCCAACACATGGCGCATGCCCGGCCTGAAGCCAAAACGCGCGCTGGTGCTCAACGCCACGATGTTCACAGGTCCCGGCGTGATGGAAGACGCCAGTGCAAAGGCTGCCATTGACATGAAAAGACTCATGAAACACTCCTTGAAACGATCGAAAAAGACCGGCTCAAGGTAAGTAGGCAGGCACACAGGTGTATTGAAGGAAATTACCCTTTCATGCGCCAGCGGCGATGAAGCCGTCGGCAAGGGCTTAAAACAATTGCTTTTTAGACGGGTTGGACTACAAATGCGGTGTCATCAAGATGCAATCATCCCTATCAGACTGCGAGCCTGCTACATGTCCCGACCTCTTGCGATCGCTATTGCCTGCCTGCTCTCTTCCACCGCTCAGGCCGCCTGCCCTGCCGCGACACCGGCCGACACGGCGAAATGGATTTATGAAAAACATCAGGACTTCTACATCAACGGCAAAGGCTCGGCGGACTACCTGTCGAAACCGATGCTGAGCCTGCTTAAAAGAGACTGGACATGCCAGGGTCCGGGCTCAGATCAATGCGCCATCACTGCCAACCCCTGGACCGACGCGCAGGACGGCGACGTGCAGAAGCCCATCGACTGGAAGCAGGTGTCCAGCGAAGACAAGCAGGCGGTGGTCGAGATGACTTACCTGCTGGGTTACAGGGACGCTCCGCAACAAGCGCCTGCGACTCAGACCTCACGCTTGCGGCTGGTCAAAAACCCCAACGGCTGCTGGGCGCTGGACGACCTGCAAGGGCCGCAGGAAGTCGCCTTGACGCAGACGTTGCAAGACTTCCCTTATGAAGGGGACTGATGGGTCTTGAAACCCGGGGTCATTGTCTGTATCACAGACGGCTGATTATCGAGAGCGAGCAACATGGATACCTTTGAACAGTCGATTATTGAAGCGGCGCAGGATGCCACGCCCAATAACACTGCTGCAGAACGCGAAGCCGCCAGGGCTGCTGCCACTCAGGCAGTGGCCGAAATCATGTCCAGTATGAGCGGGCTGAAACGCACCCTGGCGCTGGCAGAGCTGCTGGATTCGTACAGTGAGCACGACGCGGAACAGGACGATGAGGACGACGAGTAAGAGGTGCCCTTTTATTTTCGGGCAGGCCTCAAGCAAATCGCGATCAACGCCGATACACAATCAGCGGGTTTATGAACCCTCTTTAAGCAGTGCGCTCGGATGCGCCCAACAGGACAGCATTCGTGCACATCGAGCATCTAAAAGACATTCAGGCTTATGTTCAGCGTACGGCTGACGACCTCGAGCGCGTATCGCGCAACATGTCCGGGCATCTGGCGTACCTGCAAAACAACGCCCGGTCGTGCGAGGCCCTTGCGGTCAGCGAGCAGATTCAAGGCCTGACAGCGTCAGTGGTAGGCCTGCGCGGCGTTTTCAGCAGCTAGGCATCCTGCGCCTGCGACAACGGCCGTGCCACCTCCTCCAGCGATTTGCGTTCTGCCGCCGCGCCCCAGATCGACTGTACGAACGCCGCCAGCAGCATCAACCCCGCCCCGATCAGGTAACCGATCAGCACGTTGCTGCGGTCATGTGTTTCGATCAGCTCGCCAAACAGCGTCGGGCCGATAATCCCGCCCAACCCCGTACCGAATGCATAAAACACGGCAATGGCCAGTGCGCGGATCTCCAGCGGAAAGGTTTCGGCTACGGTCAGGTAGGCGGAACTGGCAGCGGCCGAGGCGAAGAAGAAAATCACCATCCAGGCAATCGCCTGCTGGGTGACGCCTAGCAGGCCTTGCTGGAACAGGTAGCCACTGATCGCCAACAGAACCCCGGACACGCCGTACGTCAGGCTGATCATGACGCGTCGACCCACGACGTCGAACAACCGGCCAAGCAACAACGGCCCACAGAAATTACCCAGTGCCAAAGGCAGCACATACCAGCCCACGCGCTCGGAAGGTACGTCGTAGAAATCGGTCAGCACCAGCGCGTAAGTGAAAAAGATCGCGTTATAGAAAAACGCCTGGGCGGTTAGCAGCGTGAGCCCCACCAGCGAGCGTTGGCGGAAAGACACGAACAACGTGTGAAAGATCTCGCCCAAGGGGGTGTGGTCGCGTGCGTGCAATCGTAAGGGTTTGCCTTCGACGGGAGGCAACACGTGCCCTTGGCGTTGCATGTCGGTTTCGATCTGCTCGACGATCTTGCGGGCCTCTTCCGAACGCCCGTGGATCATCAACCAGCGCGGGCTTTCCGGCAGCCACAGGCGCATCAGCAAAATAAACAGGCCCAACACCGCACCGATGCCAAAACACAGACGCCAGCCCAGTTCAGCGCCCACCCATTGGGGATCCAGCAAGACGATGGAGCCAACAGCCCCCAGGGCGGCACCCAGCCAGAAGGTGCCGTTGATGGTCAGGTCCACCCAGCCACGATACCGCGCCGGCGTGAACTCCTGAATGGTCGAATTGATGGCCGTGTATTCGCCGCCGATGCCCATGCCGGTCAGAAACCGGAACAGCATGAAACTCCAGACGTTGAACGAGAACGCCGTGGCAAACGTCGCACTGATGTACAGCGCCAGGGTAATGAAGAACAGTTTTCGCCGTCCGAGGCGATCCGTGAGCCAGCCAAAGAACAATGCGCCCAACACCGCACCGGCGATGTACACCGCACCGGCAAGACCAATCTGGCTGTTGCTCAAATTCAGGGCCGGGCTGGCTTTCAGGGCACCGGCCACTGAACCTGCCAACGTCACTTCAAGGCCATCGAGCAGCCAGGTGATCCCCAGCGCTATCACCAAAAAGGTGTGAAACCGCCCCCACGGCAACCGATCCAGTCGAGCGGGCAAGTCGGTTTCGAATACCTTGCCCTTTTCCAGCGTCTGGTTCGTTGTCATGTCGGGAATCCTTTACGGCAGACCGGAATGTCAGGATTGAGAGCCGTCAGTGTCTTCCTAAGTTCAGCGGATCCAGAACCACAATAGCGTGACGTTGGCAGCGGAGATCAGGCCAAACAGACTCCAGGCCGCGATTTGCACCCGTCGGCTGTTGACGAATGGCCCCATTAAACCTTTGTCACTTGTGAAGCGAATCAGTGGCCACAGCGCGAATGGCAATTGCAGGCTCAAGACCACCTGACTGAGCACCAGCATCTGACCGACTGAACTGTCGCCCAGCCAGACCACGCCAATGAGCGCCGGAATCAATGCCAGCGCCCGGGTGATCAGGCGTCGTTGCCAGCACGGAATCTTCGCTTGCAAAAAGCCCTCGAGCACCACTTGCCCGGCGATGGTGCCGGTGAAGGTCGAACTCTGCCCGGCAGCCAGCAAGGCAATGCCGAACAGCACACTGGCGATGGCACCGCCCACCAGCGGATCGAGCAGGTGGTACGCGTCCTGAATCTCCACGACCTCCGTATGACCGGTCTTGTGAAACGCCGCAGCGGCGAGTATCAGGATCGACGCGTTGATCAGCAGGGCAAGGCTCAACGAGCCGATGGTGTCCAGCCGTGCGAAACGAATGGCGGTCGCCTTGCTCGCCTGATCTGAACCATTGACCCGCGTCTGCACAATCGAAGAGTGCAGGTACAGGTTATGCGGCATCACCGTGGCGCCCAGAATACCGATGGCGATGTACAGAGGCTCCTGGCTGCTCAGCACATCCCAGCTCGGTTTGAGGCCAGCGGCAACATCCGGCCAGAACGGTTTGATCAGAATCAGTTCGACGGCAAAGCACGCGGCGATGGTTGCGATCAGCCCCAGCACGATGGCTTCGAGACGCCGAAAATTGGCCCCCTGCAAAGCCAGCACGATCAGGGTGTCAAAGGCTGTAAGGGCGACGCCGGTGGTGATCGACACGCCCAACAGCAGATGAAACGCCAGCGCCGCGCCCAGGACTTCGGCCAGGTCGGTGGCGATGATCGACAGCTCGGCCAACAGCCACTGCCCTTTCGCAACATTGCGGCTGTAGCGGGCGGCCGACAACTGAGCCAGATCGCGGCCAGTGGCGATACCCAGCCGCGAACACAGGTTCTGCAACACCATGCCCGACAGGCTGGCCAACACCACCACGAACAGCAGTGAATAGCCGAAGCGCGACCCCGCTTCGATGGCGGTCGCCCAGTTGCCGGGATCCATGTAGCCGATCGACACCAATAAACCGGGTCCGATGAACAGCATCAGTTTGCGCAGCAGCGGCGCATTGGCCGGGATGGCAACGCTGTCACTGGTAGCGGAGGGGCAGAAAGGCGCAGTCGCAGTGGTGGGCAATTTGTATGTCACGGGAACCCGAAAGCTGGAAAACGAAGGAGGCTATCCTAAGGTTTGGCCTGGGGTTTGGCGACATATCTTGATACATCAGAGGTCGAAAACAGCCTTTCATATGCTACTGATCATGCATTTGAAGGTTAAAAGCGTTGAGTGGCCTGTTTAAAAAAATCGTCATGCAGTCTTCATATTTAACCAATTAATCTTTTTTATGAGCAATAAATCACTCATTAACCGTCTTAAATAGCCTTATTTAGCAAGTATTGCAGAATGTAAAACGCGTACGATGGCGTTCTCCCATACTGTCGGACAGTCTGCCAATGGCCTCCTCTACTTCAACCACTGATCCCAACGTCGATCCGCATCGCGCCGCGCTTATCTCGGCGCGGATGGATCGGCTGCCCGCCGTCGCGACGATCTGGAAACTGGTCGCGCTGCTGTCGATGGGGGGCTTCTTTGAACTCTATGATTTGTTCCAGACTGCCTACATCAGCCCAGGGCTGCTCAAGGACGGCATTTTCGCGACGGGCGCCCAAGGGCTTTTCGGCTTTTCCGATCAGGCTGCGTTTGCCTCGGCAACGTTCCTCGGTCTGTTCTTCGGTGCCAGTCTCGTCAGCCCGCTGGCTGATCGCTTCGGACGGCGCGCCATCTTCACCTGCGCACTGATCTGGTACACCCTGTTCACCGTGTTGATGGGGCTGCAAATCTCGGCAATGGGCGTCATCGGCATGCGGTTTCTGGTCGGTATCGGCCTGGGCGTGGAACTGGTGACGATTGACACCTATCTGTCGGAGCTGGTCCCCAAGCGCATGCGCACCTCAGCCTTCGCGTTTGCCTTCGCGATTCAGTTTCTGGCGGTGCCCAGTGTGGCGCTGATGTCGTGGTGGTTGGTACCGCAGGCACCGTTTGGCTACTCGGGCTGGCGCTGGGTGGTGATCAGCAGTGCGGTGTTCGCAGTGTTCGTCTGGTGGCTGCGTTCGGCATTGCCCGAGTCGCCACGCTGGCTGGCACAGCAGCAACGGTTCGAAGAAGCCGAGCGTATTGTGGAAAACATCGAAGCACGCTGCCTGAAGGACCACCAGAAGCCGCTGGATGAGCCCGAGCCACAGAACGTGAAGGTCGAGGGCGAAGGCCGCTTCGCCGACATGTGGCAACCACCTTATCGCCGCCGCGCCTTGATGCTGATTGCGTTCCACATCTTTCAGGCCATCGGCTTTTTTGGCTTCGGCAACTGGCTGCCCGCGCTGTTGTCGGGCCAAGGCGTGAGCGTGACCCACAGCCTGAGCTACGCCTTCGTAATCACGCTGGCGTATCCGCTGGGTCCGCTGTTGTTCGTCAAGTTTGCCAATCGGTTCGAAAACAAATGGCAGATCGTAGGTTCAGCCATGGGGTCGATGATCTTTGGCACGCTGTTCGCCTTTCAGACCAGCGCCATCGGCCTGATCGTCTGCGGCGTCATGATCACGTTCTGTAATGCCTGGTTAAGCTTTGCTTACCATTCATACCAAGGGGAGCTGTTCCCGACCAATATTCGCGCGCGCGCAGTCGGGTTCTGCTATTCGTTCAGCCGTCTGTCGACGGTGTTCAGCAGCTTGCTGATCGGCATTTTTCTCGAGCATTTCGGGACGCCCGGCGTGCTGGCGTTCATCGTCAGCAGCATGCTGATCGTGATCGTTACCATCAGCAGCTTCGGGCCGCGCACCCGTAATCTGGCGCTGGAAAATATTGCTCACCGCTAGCCGGCCAGACTAAAGCGGACAACGAGTGGGATCAGGCCTGAGCCCACTCCACGTCCGTCACACCGAAATGTTCGGCGTACGGCTTGGATACCCGAGGCACCTTTTCCAGCCGGTATTTGGGGATGCGTGCAAGACCTGCGTCGACACTTGCGTAATGCCAGGCCTCGACGTTATCCATACGTTCCGTTCGTATGTAGAAACTCTTGAAAGAGCCGTTCAATAGGTAATCAATGCGATAGTGCTTAGGCAGTGCCATTGAAAGCCTGATCCTTTTTCAGTGGTGGCTTGAGTGATAGGTGACCCAAGTCATTATGAAAAAATTCACTCTTTTTTTAATATCGGCGACCAACGAACAGTGTCAGGGATATATCAACGAATCCCCAGGCGTTTAGAAAGACGGTTTAAATTGGCGCGATCCACCGATAACTCGCGGGCGACTTCGGTCCATCTTCCCTGATGCCGTTGAAGCGAATCGGCAATCAATTCGCGTTGATAGGCATCCACCGCCGCCTTGAGCCCTTGCCCGTGAATCGGCGATGAAACAGCCGGTGCGAGCGCCGATGAGTCCATTCTTTCGACAGGCCCGTCAAGCCCCAGCGCTTGAGGTTCGATGGTCAGAATGCGCGGCCGTTGCGCGTGAACCGAAAGGGCTTTGAGGACGGCACGGCTGATCAGGTGTTCCAGCTCTCTGACATTGCCCGGCCAACGGTGCGCCAGCAGCAACCGCTGCGCCTCTGGGTTCAGGCGCAAGCCGCGCAAGCCCATGCGCAGCCGGTTTTCCTCCAGAAAATATCCGGCCAGCAACAACACGTCGCGGCCGCGCTCGCGCAAGGCAGGCACCTGCAGCGGGTAGACACTCAGCCGGTGATACAGATCGGCGCGAAACCTGCCGCTGCGGACCTCTTCAGCCAGGTTGCGATTGGTGGCTGCGATGATGCGCACGTCCACCCGATGCTCCTGGTCGGAGCCGACGCGCTGCAATTGGCCGCTTTGCAGCACTCGCAACAGTTTGGATTGCACGGCAAGGGGCAGCTCGCCCACTTCGTCTAGGAACAGTGTGCCGCCGTCGGCCAGTTCGAACTTGCCGCTGCGGCCATTCACTGCGCCGGAGAACGCGCCCCTGACGTGGCCGAACAGCTCGCTTTCCACCAGTGTCTCCGGCAGTGCTGCGCAATTGAGACTGATCAGCGGTTTGTACGCCCTGGGTGAATGCAGGTGAATGGCTTCGGCGACCAGCTCTTTGCCAACCCCGGTTTCACCCGTGACCAGCACGGTCAGCGGGCTGTTGCCGACCAACTGGATCTCGTGACGCAACCGCTCCAGCACAGCGCTCTGGCCCTGTCT
>NZ_RBTP01000067.1 GCF_003702045.1 Pseudomonas viridiflava | reverse complement strand
TCATCAGGCTGCCCCCGCCAGTTGCTTGAGGGCTTTGGCGAAGAAGTCGCGAGCGCCGAAATTACCGGACTTGAGCGCCAGTGCCAGCTGTTGTGCGCCGCTGCTGACCGTGGCCGGAACGCCCGGGTCGATCTGTGCGCCGATCTGCAACAGTTGCACGCCCAGCGCCTGAACCACCGCACCGGAGGTTTCGCCACCGGCGACTACAAAACGGCGCACACCAGCGT
>NZ_RBTP01000031.1 GCF_003702045.1 Pseudomonas viridiflava | reverse complement strand
CGAAAACGTCATTGGCTCGGCCTTCAATGACGTTCTCACCGCGGGTCCTTACACCATCGTCACAGGTGTTCGACTGGAAGGTGGTGCGGGCGACGATATTTACAACATCAACATGGGCTACGCCCCGACCATCATCGAGCAAGCTGACGGCGGCAATGACGAAGTACGCGTGTCGGTGATCAACCCTGCCAACACGTTCCTGGCGGCCAATGTCGAGCGCCTGACGTACGTCGGCACCGGTGCCTTCATTGGTTATGGCAACGACAGCAACAACGTCATCACCGGTGGCTCGGGTAACGACACCCTCTACGGTGGCGCGGGTGCAGACCAGTTCATCGGCGGCGCGGGTTACGACGGTGCCGGTTACCTGGACAGTAAGGAAGCGGTGTCCATCAACCTCAAGACCGGCGTCAACTCCGGGATTGCCGCAGGCGACACTTACACCGACATCGAAGTGATCCGGGGTTCTAACTTCAACGACACCTTCATCGGCGATGGCAGCGGTATGGATTTCGACGGCGGTGCCGGTGTCGACACCGTGGATTACTCGGGCTCGACGTCCGCAGTAAACATCAACGTTCGTCTAGGCACGGGCACGGCAGGCTCAGGCGGCGAAGCCGAAGGCAGCACATTGACGGCGATCGAAAACGTCATCGGCTCGGCTTTCAATGACGTTCTCACCGCGGGTCCTTACACCATCGTCACAGGTGTTCGACTGGAAGGTGGTGCGGGCGACGATATTTACAACATCAACATGGGCTACGCCCCGACCATCATCGAGCAAGCTGACGGCGGCAACGACGAAGTACGCGTCTCGGTGATCAACCCTGCCAACACGTTCCTGGCCGCAAACGTCGAACGCCTGACGTACGTCGGCACCGGCGCTTTCACCGGCTACGGCAACGACAGCAACAACGTCATCACCGGTGGCTCAGGCAACGACACCCTCTACGGTGGCGCGGGTGCAGACCAGTTCATTGGCGGTGCGGGCAGCGATGTCGCGGGCTACCTGGACAGCAAGGAAGCGATGTTCATCAACCTCAAGACCGGCGTGTATTCCGGAATCGCGGCAGGTGATACCTACACGGGTATCGAGGTGGTCAGAGGGTCGAATTTCAACGACACGTTCTATGGTGGCAGTTCGTCAATGATGGTGGATGGCGGCGTTGGCCAGGACTTGGTCACGTACGAGCAGTCCGCCAGTGCAATCACCCTGGACTTGACCAACGGCACTACGGTCGGTGAGGCGGCGGGTCATACCTACACCAGCATCGAGATTTTTCAAGGCAGCAATTTTAACGACACGCTATCGGGCTCTCGTCTGGGGGACACGTTCATCGGAGGCGCTGGCGCAGATGTGATCGATGGTCGCGAAGGCCAGGACAGCGTTTGGTACATCACAAACGCGGCAGGCGTCTCGATCAACTTGCAAACTCAAGCCAATCAGGGTGGAGACGCCGAGGGCGATGTATTGCTCAACATCGAACGCGTGTTGGGCAGTCACTATAACGATGTCTTGGTAGGCGACGCTGGTGCCAATTATCTGGAAGGCGGATTGGGTAACGACGTCATCGACGGCGGCGACGGCAACGATTTCCTCTATGGCGGCCTGGTTTCGTCAATCGGACCTTTCGCACTGGGCAGCCCGACCAACGGACCGCAGGCAGATATCTTGTACGGCGGTAGCGGTAACGACACCATTCTCACGGCGGTCAACGACCAAGGCAGTCAGGCCTACGGTGAGGCCGGGGCCGACACTATTACTGTGACTTATGGCATGGCTGACGGTGGGCAAGGCAACGACGTGTTGACCGGGACAGGCACAGGCTTTTCGTTGTCAGGAGGTCAGGGGGATGACCGACTGGTGATGCGCGCCAGCGGTTTTGCCTACGGTGGTGAGGATGACGATACCTACATCATCAATACTTCAGAACTCGTGACGATCCGGGACGAGGGCGTAAGCCGCATTGATAAATTGATTTTGTCCAACATAAGCAGCAATGAGCTGTTATTGGACCGGATCGGTGACGACCTGTATCTGCACCGTTCAAGCTTTCCTGCAGGACAGGCACCTCAAGAGGGCGTTCGCCTAGAGAGTTGGTTTGCAGGTTACGAAACCATCGAACAGATCCAGACGGCGGATATGCAGCTCATCGGTCTGCCCGCCATTCAGGATATGTTTTCCTGAAAGGATGAGGCGGCTTCGTTCGCCGCCTCATATTGCTTACCCTTGTAAAGCCATCTGATGGCTGTCCCGCTTCCACAATCAAACGTGAAAGAGTCGCTGTTGCCCGGCATTGCGTGAGCCGGGCAACAGCGGCTCTTTCAATGCGTTGGCTTTGGGAGCGTTTGGCGTTCCGCGTCGAGAAAGCGGGCATTCGGCCTGCGCATATGAAAACGCGAGGGGACTGCAATCGTGGGAATCAGGCGCGTTGTTAATCGGTGGGTTACGACGAATACAGGAGGAATAGGTATTTCGGGGAGTTTACGATTCAGACAATGTGTCTGGAAAGTGGAGCGGGTAGAGGGAATCGAACCCTCAACTAAAGCTTGGGAAGCTTTCGTTTTGCCACTAAACTATACCCGCTCAAAGCGGCTGACTTTGTACCAGATGCGGTCCTGCATTTGAAGCGTTAATTTCCTTGAACCCTGCTTTTCCCCGGACCTTCACCCTGGAAGCCGTCCGCCGAGTGCCGCTGTCCGTGCGCTGGCGGAGGATCCCTGGTGCTGTCGAACGCTGTTCTCAGAAGGCGAGGGCATGGTGGTTCTGGACCGGCTGGTAAGCGTGACGTGATGACTCTGCCACGGCAGGTTCCGGTTGCAGGAAACTCAGCAGTGCCCGCTTCGAATCACGGCAGGCGGCCTTGTGTTCCATGTCCAGAAAATGCCCTGCGGCTTCGATGGTGCTGAAGCTGCAGTCTTTGACGTACTTCGCAAAATGCACGGCGTCGTTCGCGGCGGTGTATTCGTCCCAGGCACCGTTCATGAACAAGACGGGTACGTTGATGTTTTTCGCAGCGGTGAGGTAATTGCCCGGATCGATCTCCAGTACCTGACTGATGTGGTAGTGCATCTGGTCGTATTCATGCAGGTCCAGGCTGCTTACGTGGCGGTAATTGAAGCGCTTGAACAACGACGGCAAGTGCTTGCCGATGGTGTTGTTGATCAGGTGGCCGACTTCGTAGCGGTCGTGAGCGCCCAAATGAAGGATGCCCCGGTTCAGGTAGTCACGCATGTGGTCGTTGAGAACGGGCGAGAACGAGCTGATGACGGCGCTTTCGATGCGCTTGGGACGCTGAGAAAGTGCGACCAGCGCAGCGGCGCCACCCCATGAGAACGACATGACGTGTTCGGCATTGAAGTGGTCGATCAGCTCCAAAAGGATCTGGCCTTCCATTTCCCGGGTCAGGGGCCTTTCATGACGGTTGTGCGGTTTGGATCTTCCAGCGTATGGCTGATCGTAAAGCACCACGTTCATCGTCGGGTAAAGGTTGCGGACGGTTTGCGCAAATGACGCGGTAGTGGCCAGTGAGCCGTTTACCATGATGATGGTTTTTTCCGCGGCATCTGCGCGATAAAACTCCGTGTAAACCCGAAACTGTCCTTGTATATCAAGCACGGCTTTTTCTGGCGACATAGGTGTAACTCCTGGCGTAAACAGGTATGCGTACAACAACGTTGCACGAGTTTCGTGACAGGCAGGCATTAGCCGGTTAAAGGCCCATGTCGATCCGAACGATCTGTCCGACAGGTATTGTTATTGGCGGGCAATTTGTCGTGAGTCCAATGACTCGGTACGGCAAAAGGTTTCTTGGAATGATGTTCTGACTCATCAGTCACATGTGGACTGACGGTTTGGATTCAAGCAGTGGATAGGTAAACCCGCAAGCGCCATCCATAGGCTTATTGCGCATTCCGCCGAACGGTTGTGACTTTTTTAGAATAGCTCGATTTCTGCGGCGTGCAGCGCACGGTAGCTGCCGGGCTCTAGCATAGGGTCCAGGGACAATGCCCCCATGCGTTCTCTGTGCAGAATCAACACCTTATTATCGAAATGGCCGAACATCCGTTTGACCTGATGGTAACGGCCTTCGACGATACTCAGCCGGGCACAACGAGGCCCCTCGATAGATAATACGGCCGGTTGCGTGGTGATGTTTTCGAACGGGAAGTAAAAGCCTTCGGCAAACTTGGTTATATACCGTTCGTCGATAACCTGCTCGGTCTCGACGTAATACACCTTTGGCAACTTTGTTTGCGGCTGTGTCAGGCGACGTGACCAGTGACCGTCATTGGTCATTAACATCAGACCGGTGGTGTTGAAATCCAGGCGCCCAGCAATATGAAGTTCATGTTTGTCAGGTTCATCCAGCAAATCCAAGACCGTGGGATGCTGCGGATCGACCGTGGCGCTCACACACCCTTGCGGTTTGTGCAGCATGAAATAGCGCGCCGCTTTGCCTGGCTGAATGATCTCGTCGTCAAACGCCACGCTGCTGAACGCTCGCACGTCGTGGTGCGGGTCCGTGACGATCTGACCGTCCACTTTCACACGCCCGCCGACCAGTGCCATGCGCACGTCTTTGCGGTTGAAACGGGGCAGGTTACTGAGGAAGCGGTCTAGACGCATGACGAAGACAACAGGCGAATGATGGGGCGCGTATGGTACGCGATCTAGCGTGCAGGCTGCCCCAGCGCTGAATCTTCAGGCGCAGTATTCGTGATGCCCGCGCAGCGCGGGCACAGGCAGGCCTTGTTGCGGATCTCGTCAGGCAGGGCTTCAAGCACCGCAGGGTCGATGCTTTCGGAAAAGCACCAGCAGGGCTGATCGAGGGTGCGCGGGTCGGCCAGGCTGCACTGATTGCTAAAGCCGCACACCGGACAGAGGTTGGGGTCGATAGAGGCGTTGGTCATGGCGATACGGGCACCGTACTCGATAGTCAGCTCAGCCAGGCTCCGTTGCGTTACTGATCACGGGCCTGACGCTTGCGGCATGATAAACCGGAGCGCGGCGCAGCATTGAGGAGATTGCGGCGCACCGGCAATGCACCAGCAGAATGCGGTCGTAATGAATGCCCTGAGCCGACAGCGTGTCGAACAGATCGGCCAGTGACGGAGGCGTCATGCCGAAGCGGTTGCGGATGCTCAGTACATCCATTGGCGTTGGGGGCAACCAGCCACGCAGGGGCGAGGCATTCGAGTTGCGCACCACATTGGCGATGTCCTGATAGCTTTCGTCAGCCGCGGTCTGAAACTTCGACAGCGTGTAGTTCTTCAGGCTGCCGGGCAGTGCGGTGCCCGCCATGAGCTTGTCCGTAATGACCTGAGGTGCGAGGTTTGACGGTTGTACCAGCCTGTTTTCCAGGGCATTGGAAATGGCGAAGGCGTTGACATGTTCACTGACGACGCGATGCAGCTTGGGGTCGACCAGTTCGTAGCCATGTGGCGCATACGTATGAATTTCCGTGCCGTTGGGGATTTCTACGGTCGAGGTCCACGGCAAATAATAGCCATGCGTGCTGACAACCAGCGTTCTTGCCTGGCCCCTGTCGGAGGTCCAGAGCAGGAATCTGCGCCCCAGTTTCCAGGCGTGTACAGGAAGATGACCGACGCTCGCCGGCCCTACGAGCGTCCAGCGTTTGAGCAGGGCGTCGGTGTGGAAGAACGTTTCCAGCCGAGTCTGGCGCGCGACCATCATGTGCGAGCGCGCGGCAGGCCAGCCCTTCAGCGCCTCCAGCGTGCCAGCTGCTGTCGGAGCTGCTTTGGCGGCAGGCGTGATGATGCGACGTAGCGAACCCAATAACCTTGGGGTGTTCGGCCCCAATTGCAGCAACCCCAACGTCAGGCCGGAAAGCAGCGCTTGGTTCTTCTCTGCGTAACGGCTGCCAGGCAGGCGTGCGACGGCGATGCTCAACGAAGTAAGGCCGACTTCGATGGCCAGCGAGGCGATAAAGGCCGGTGTCAGCAACAGCGACAGGGGCGCCAATACCCATTGCAAGCGCGTCAGGCGGTCTGTCCAATCGGCCAGTGAAACCTGTGCGCGCGTTACGATTCTGTCCTCCGCATCGCTTTGCGCGTTGTGTTTGAGCAACTGACTCAGAAAGCTGAATGGCGAGCCTTCCAGCCTTTTCTCGCACAGTGATTGATGCAGCGCCTGCCGTGTATCCGGGTTGTACAGCGCGTCGGTCCAGGGGCGAAGAATCGACACCGGCGGCTGCGGCGACTGTGTGCCACTCCACAATCGCAACAGGTAGTCCAGGCGCTTGTGATGGTGGGCAGGCACGTAGCGCATGACTGCTTCGCGCCACTGAGGTTCTGCAGTGGCGTGCTTGAGGTGTTGATTCAGTTCGGTGTCGTTGCGGCACTCGACGAAGGCATCGGGGTGCCCCGCCTGGTACAGGAGCTTCAACTCGCCCGGCTGCTCGATCACCAGCAAGCCGGTGTATTGATGTTCCATGCCATCAAGCAACGAACCCTGGACAAAGAACCCGAGAGCCAGCCACCTGACTGGCTCGACAGATGTCATGGCCTGGACGATCAGATCGAACCCGCTGCGCGTCATGCGGCCTCGTTTGAGACTGGTGAGAGCCTGGACAATGAAGGTCGATCTGAGCGCCTGCTCGATGGCCGTCTGCTGCTGTACCCAAAAATCATCCAGCTTTCGCGTCATCCAGCTCAGAAAGTCGAATGTCTTGATGTAGTCCTCAATCGCTTGAGGATCGAGTCGCAGGGGCTGGCCTTGTCCGATATCACCTTGGCCAGTGGGATCCAGAAAAACGACCGTGGCGCCTTCATGATCGACATAGCCCACCGGGCGTTCGACCCGGTAGTGGCTCACCAGCGCTTCGCTCAGGCTGATCGGCATTTCGTCGGGCGTATGCACATGCAGGGAGGGCGTGCGCAGCCCGCCCTGGGGCGTAATGACGGTTCCGGACTGATAGGCGATGAACACCTGCTCGGGATCCAGCGCCAGACCGTGATGAACCCGCAGGTAGTCGGCCATGATCTGCACCGCTTCACCTGATGGCGCCGGCAGGCGGTCCAGCACGGCCGATTGCGCTGGCCAGAGGTCTACAGCGCTGGCCAGTTCAAGGCTGCGGGCGAGGGGACGGAGCAGATCGGTGCTGTCACAGGTGTCTGTCTCGATTAACGCGTAGGTCATACGTTCCTGCGTCTCGGTCAGCTCGCTGAACACGTCCCCTTCGATCAGCATTGAATCGATGACCGGTCGTTTGCCCTGCTCAAGGTCCATCAACACATGGCCGTACAGCCCCGAGGCATTCAGCGTCGCCAGTAACCGCTCAGCCATGTATCCGGGCTCGTCGCTGATGTATTCAACGACCGGACCGCTGACGCTCAGCACATGAATGAAGCAGTGCGCGGTTGCTTTCGAGCTGACCTGGAAGATCCCCGGCACTGGCTGACCATTGATCGACAGCATCCGGACTTCGCTCATGGCGCCGCGCAATGAAGGGGTGAGTGCCTGGATGTCAGACGGGAATTGGCGCAAACCCAATGCATCGAGCGTCAGTGAATAGCCGCTTCGACTGATGTGGCCCATCGCATGCTGGTGTGCCAGTTGATCCAGCAGGCTCACGCATGACAGCAGGCGATAGGTTGCCCTGTGCCGATGCCAGAACGCTGCGAACACAGCGCTGTAATCAGTGCTCCACGGCGTTTCGAGGATCCAGGCGAGCGTCTGAGCGGCCGTTAATGACGGTACTTCGTCGGTCAGCGACAGGTCGGCGCTGGCTCGGTCGCGGCTGCGGTGCAAGGCTAAAAAACGCGGCGGGTCGAAGCTGATCAGGGCGACTTCGGTCAGCGACAGGCGCAGGCTGTACTGCTCCACGCCGTCATCGTCGGCCGCGGGGCTGTCTTGGGTGTTAAACGCGATGTGCAAGTCATCCGGATTCAAGCGTTTGCCGGTTTTGCGGGCGAGCAACGTGGTCAGTTGTTCGCGAACGTGAGCGTGACGGTCCTGGGGGAAATCCATGTCCAGTTGGCAGGCTTTAAGCAGCAGTTCCGAGTCAGTGATCAGACTGAAACCTTGACTGTCACGCAGCGCCGTCAGACGCCGTTCAATGTCGGCGCTGTGATCGTCTGGAACCGGCTCTTCGGCCAGTGAGGGCAGTCGACCCTCGCCGGTCGAGAAGTGCAAGGGCGAGAGCGAGAAGGGCACCGCAGGGTTGAGCGTATCGTGCCGCTCGCCTCGGTAGTCGGGCAGCAGGATGCCGGGTTGCTCCAGCAGGGCGGTGGAGGGGTGAAACAGGGTGTGCTGGCGAAGCGGGCTCCAGAGGCTGTTCATGACGGTCTGTCGAAGTGGATGAAGGCCCACTATGTCGTGAACGCCTGCCCGGAGAGGCATAACTATGTATCGTTGAGCCGGTTTTTGTGCAGAGGCAGCACGCTGATACGTGCCGCCTCTGCTGCTGTCACTGCTGTTGCAGATAAGCGCGCCAGCCGCCCAGTTCACTGATATCCCGGGCGCCTTGCAGGCCGTAGGCTTCGCAGATGAAGCCGGTTTCCCAGCGGCCATCAGCGAGCTGCACCTTGCCCAACCCCAGCGGTGCGGGGATGCTGGTCAGGAACGATCCCAGCTCGGCGCTGGGCAGCTCCCAGACTTCCACGGCAATCGTCACACCGCCTTCGGCCACACGCACCATGCCAGGCCTGAACGGCGGTCCGCCCGCCAGGGCATATAAACGATAATCGGGCGAGCTGTGCGTGGCTTCCAGCAGACGAGCACCACGCTGTTTGAGCTGCCCATTCAACGCCAGGCCGTCCAGGTGCGCGCCGCACACTACCAGCCGGGTCATGTCGTTGCGGGCTGTCGCGCTCGGCGTTGGCAGTAGCGAGGTTTGGCCCCTGATCAATGGCAGCGCGGTGTGCCGCTGGAACGCGTCGGCCAGGCCGAGCAGGTACTGATCGGTGAACGCACGCCCGAACAGCGTCACGCCCCACGGCAGGCCGTTGTCCATGAACGTGCTGGGCACCGCGACGGCGGCGTAATCCAGCAGGTTGACGAAGTTGGTGTAGTAACCCAGTTCGGAGTTGCGCAGGACCGGCTCGGCCAGCAGTTCAGCCGATGTCACGGGCCGACCGATACTTGGCGTTACCACGCAGTCCAGCCCCTCCATTGCTTTGTCGCATATGGCTTTGAGCGCTTGCAGGCGGTATTGCGCACGAAAGGTATCGACGCCTGTGACGGCCGGTGCCTTGGCCAGCACGGCGCGGATGACGGGCAGCACCGCAGCGGGGTTGTCGTGCATCAGTTGCCCGGCGACGCTGTAACGCTCGGCGACCCACGGCCCTTCGTACAGCAGACTGGCGGCTTCGAGGAACGGCGACAGGTCGAGGGTGACTGCTTCGCCGCCCAGCGCGGTCAGGTGGTCAATGGCGTCACTGAACAGCAGCGGACCTTGAACGCAGCCGAAGAACTCCAGGTCTTCGGCACGCGGAACGCCGAAGCGAAATGGGCGCGGCGTGCCGAATGCGCTGGCGTCGTTCCACGCCGGATTACGGCGGCTGTATTCATCGCGCGGATCAAGCTTGGCGACCAGCCCCAGCAACTGGCTGGCTTCTCTGGCCGTGGCGGTGAATAGCGATACGCAATCCTGCGTCCGACAGGCCGGTACGACGCCTGCGGTGGAGATCAGGCCTTTGCTGGCTTTGGTGCCGACCAGATTGTTAAGCGCTGCGGGTACTCGGCCAGAGCCCGCCGTGTCAGTGCCCAGCGAGAAACTGCTCACACCCAGCGCAACGGCCAGTGACGAGCCGGAGCTGGAGCCGCCGGACGGATACTCGTTCAACACGCTGTTGGGGCAAGGGCCGTAGGGTGAGCGGCTGCCATTGAGACCCGTGGCGAACTGGTCCAGATTGGTTTTGCCTATCGGCACCGCGCCCAGCGCGATCAGTTGCTCGACGATGGTTGCCGAGCGTTCCGGGGTGTAGGCGTAATCGGGACAGGCAGCGGTTGTCGGAATGCCCGCCAGATCAATGTTGTCTTTGATGGCGAACGGCACGCCATACAGCGGCAGGTCGTTGAGATCGCGGCTTTCCAGCGCAGTCAGATAGGGCTCCAGTTCATCCGCGCTGAGCAGGTGGATGAACAGGTGATACTCAGGGTTCAGGATCGCGGCTTTGTCCCGCAATGCGAGGATCAACTGGCGAGGCGAAACGTCGCCGGACTGGTAGACAGTGCGAACCGAGTCCAGGCGCAGATCATTCAACCATTGGTTAGCGGTCATGGGGGGTCCCTTCAAATTGAGTGATTCGGTTCAATCCGCGTCGAGCACGACGACGCGTTGGCCTGCGCGCACGGCGGAGCCGGGTTGCACCCGCACGTCCTGCACGATGCCGCCGACCGGTGCGAGTACCGGAATTTCCATCTTCATCGACTCCAGCACCACCAGCACATCGCCCGCCTCGACGCGTTCGCCGGGCTTGACCTGCACTTGCCAGAGGTTGCCCGCAATGTGGCTGTCGACGCCGTGCTGGCCCGGTTCAAGAGCTGTTTCGTCGGTGCTGGTGACGACGCTTTCTTCGCTCTCGAAATGGGTCTGCCCATTGGCAATCCAGCGTTCGCGTTCGGCGTTGAAGGCCGCTTGTTGCTGGTTTCTGAATGCCGCGATGCCCTCTGCTTCGGTGCTCAGGAATGCCTGGTAATCGGTGAGGTTCAGGGTGCTGTGTTCGATGTTCAGATCGAAACGGCCCAGCGGGAAATCGCGGCGGATGCGCAGCAGTTCTTCGGCGCTGACCGGGTAAAAGCGGATCTGGTCGAAGAAGCGCAGCAGCCACGGTTTACCTTCGAATGCAGCGACATCGCGGTAGCGGTTCCACATTTGCAACGTGCGGCCCACGAACTGATAACCGCCGGGGCCTTCCATGCCGTACACGCACATGTAGGCGCCACCGATGCCGACCGAGTTTTCCGCGGTCCAGGTGCGGGCCGGGTTGTACTTGGTGGTGACCAGCCGATGACGCGGGTCCAGTGGCGTCGCAACCGGCGCGCCAAGGTAGACGTCGCCCAGGCCCATCACCAGATAGCTGGCGTCGAACACTGTGCGCTGCACTTCGTCGAGGTTGGGCAGGTCGTTAATGCGTCGGATGAACTCCAGATTGCTCGGGCACCACGGCGCATCCTTGCGCACGGTGGTCATGTATTTCTCGATGGCCAACTGGCACGCCGGGTCGTCCCACGACAAGGGCAGGTGCACGATGCGCGAGGCCACTTGCAGGTCTTTGGCTGCGCAAACGGCGTCCCACTCACCGGCCACGATGTCGAGCAGGCGCTTGAGCGGGAGCTGGGCAGGGCGGTAATGCACTTGAAGAGAGCGGATGCCCGGCGTCAGGTCGATCACACCCGGCAAGGCCTTGGCTTCCAGCGCGAGCATCAGCGCATGGCCGCGCAGACGCAGCACCAGATCCAGCTCGGGCGCGCCGATTTCCAGCAACAGATGCGTATCGCCGGAAAGGCGCGCAACGAGGCGTTTGTCGTCCTGGCCGATGTCCAGAATGATCGGGCTTTGCAGTTGGGCGATGATCGAGGTGCGGCTTGTAGTGCTTTCGCGAGCAAGCTCGCTCCCACAAGCGCTCACCGTTTCATGTGGGAGCGGACTTGTCCGCGAAGAGGCGTGACACGCCTCGACACTTACCGGATGAAACCGCACTTTGTCCCCAGCCTTGAGCTGGCCCAGGTGCCACAGGTCCGCTTCGATGATGGTCACCGGGCAAACGAATCCCCCCAGGCTCGGCCCGTCCGGCCCGAGGATGACTGGCATGTCACCGGTGAAATCCACCGCGCCAATCGCATACGGGTTGTCGTGAATGTTCGAGGGGTGCAGCCCTGCCTCGCCTCCGTCGGCCCTCACCCATTCAGGCTTAGGCCCGATCAGGCGCACGCCGGTGCGGCTAGAGTTGAAGTGCACTTCCCAGTCAGTCGCGAAAAACGTCTCGATGTACGCTTCGGTGAAGTACTCGGGCGCGGCATGCGGCCCGTAGATCACACGAATGTCACGAACCTCGCTGAGCACCTCGATCGCGTCATCTGCAAGGCACTGGCCGACACTTCCGTCATCGAGCGGCGCAAGGTGCAGCACATCTCCAGCCCTCAACGCGCGCCCACCATGACCGCCGAACTGGCCGAGCGTGAAGGTGCTTTTGCTGCCCAGATAATCCGGCACATCCAGCCCGCCCCTCACACAGAGGTAGCTGCGGGCACCGGCCCCGGCGATGGTGCCCATTGCCAGTGTCGAACCGGCATTCACCCGCAGCGTCGTGTTCATCGGGCACGACTCGCCATCCAGCGTCAGCGGAATCGGCGCACCGGTCACCGCCACCACGGCATCGGTATTGAAGCGCAGCAGCGGCCCGCTCATGGTGATTTCCAGCGCCGCGCAACCTTCGGCATTGCCCAGCAACAGATTGCCCTGACGCAATGCGCGACTGTCCATGGGACCTGACGGCGGAACACCGACGGCCCAGTAACCCAACCGTCCCGGATAATCCTGAACGCTGGTCTGCGTACCGCCGCTGAGCACTTCGAAGGTGTCGGCGTGATACATCAGATGCTCCAGGCAGCGCGTCCACGGCTGCCCGCTCGCAAATGGCGCATCGGCAATGATCTGCCGCAAGTAATCGCGGTTGGTTTCCACGCCGTACAAGCGGCTTTCGCCCAACGCTTCTGCCAGTGCCTCACTGGCTTCATCGCGGCTTGGCGCCCAGGCGATGAGCTTGGCGATCATCGGGTCGAAATACGGCGGGATCTCGCAGCCCGCTTCAACCCAAGTGTCGATACGCAGCGCCTGACCATCGGCTGGCGGAAAGCTAACCGCCGTCAGCAGGCCGGGGCACGGCTGGAAGTCGCGCCCCGGATCCTCCGCGTACAGACGCGCCTGAATCGCGTGCCCGTTCGGTTGCAGGGTCGCTTGCAGCTCGGCAAGCGGAGGCAGATCACCGGCCGCCAGTTGTACCATCCAGCCGACCAGGTCCACGCCCCAGACCTGCTCGGTCACGCCATGCTCGACCTGCAGGCGAGTGTTCACTTCCAGAAAATAGAAGCGCTGGTCCTGGCTGTCGAAAACGAATTCCACGGTCCCGGCGCTGCGATAGTTGACGGCCTTGGCCAGCTTGATCGCTGCTGCACACAGCTCATCCGCCATGCCTTCCGGCAGGTTGGGCGCCGGGGTTTCCTCCAGCACTTTCTGGTTGCGCCGCTGCACCGAACAATCGCGCACGCCCAGCGCCAGCACTTCACCCTGACCATCGCCGAACACCTGGACTTCCAGATGGCGGGCACGCTGGATGTATTTCTCGATGAATACGCCAGCGTCGCTGAAGTTATTCTGACCCAGACGCTTGACCGCTTCGAACGAATCGCCCAGCTCATCGGCGCTGCGGCACACGCGCATGCCGATGCCGCCGCCGCCCGCAGTGCTCTTGAGCATCACCGGATAGCCGATCACTTCGGCCGCCGTGAGGGCCGCGTCGACGCTGTCCAGCAGCTCGGTGCCTTCCAGCATCGGCACGCCGTGTTGTTTGGCCAAGGCACGAGCGGTGTGCTTGAGACCGAACACCCGCAGTTGCTCAGGGGTCGGACCGACGAAGGCGATGCCGGCGTCTTCGCAGGCCTGCGCGAACGCGGCGTTCTCGGAAAGAAATCCGTAGCCCGGATGAATTGCACCTGCGCCGCTGGCTTTGGCGATGGCGAGGATCTTGTCCACCGCCAGGTAAGTACCGGCCGCGCCGCCTTCTCCCAGGCTGTGTGCCTCGTCGGCCTGCATCAGGTGCAGGCTGGCGACGTCGGCTTCGGAATACACCGCCACGCCCTTGACCTTCAAGGTACGCAGGGTGCGCAGGATGCGGCAGGCAATGGCGCCACGGTTGGCGATCAGCAGTTTGTCGAACATGGCATGACCCCGGAAACCGGACTGAATCGGTTTCGTGATGGGAAGCGGGCCGTCCCGCAATTGGTATTCAAGGCAACGGTCGTCCGTTGCTGCCCAGACCGGGAATTTCGAAAGTGGTTAGTCGCGAACGATCAACTGCGCGGGCGTCGGGTTGTAGCCATTGCAGGGGTTGTTCAGTTGCGGGCAGTTGGAGATCAGCACGATCACGTCCATCTCGGCGCGCAGTTCGACGTATTTACCGGGGGCGGAGATGCCGTCTTCGAACGTCAGGCCGCCATCCGCTGTCACGGGCACGTTCATGAAGAAGTTGATGTTCGGGCCAATGTCGCTCTTGGTCAGGCGACCGTCATGCAGGCAGGCGCGCAAGTAGTTGTCGCGGCAGCTGTGCATGTGGCGTTTTTCCAGGGCATAGCGCACGGTGTTGCTTTCCTGCGCACAGGCACCGCCCAGCGTGTCGTGACGCCCGCAGGTGTCATCGACGATGGTCAGCATCGGCTGGCCGAGGTTGGAAAACAGCACGCTGCCGGTGGTCAGGTACACGCTGTTCTGGCGGCGCAGGGTGCGTTGCACGTCATAGCGTTCACGCGGGTTGGCGAGGCTGAAGAACAGCGTATCCACCGCCTGATTGCCTTCCAGGTCGAGGATGCGCACGGTTTGTCCGGCTTTCACTTCGGCCAGAAACGGTTCGCCCGCCGGGATGGTTGCGTCACAGTGATGATCGTGGGTATGCAGATTCATGACGGGGTCTCCTCAGGCGAACAGGCGGTCGGTGTTGATGAAGCCGCGCTCGTTTTCCGGGCGCGAGGTCCGGCAATGCTCGGCAACGCTGGCGTCGGCTTTCATCCAGCTCAGCTTGAGCGGCTGCGGCGCATACGCAGGGTTCGGGTCCATCGGATGTTGCAGCGCGGTCAACACCACCAGCGTGTCCATCGGCGCATACAGTTCGATGTAATCACCCGCCTTGGAGTTGTCCGGTACGAAATGCAGAACGCCGGTTTCGTCCACGTTGACCCGGCTGAACAGGTTGAGGGTCATCAGCAGGTCCGACAGGCCCAGGCCCCATTTGCCCAGCTCGACCAGCAGGTTGTCGACACCGTTGCGGAAGAAGCCGTTGCGCAGTTCCTGATACCGGCCCTGGCCGTATTTTTCGGCGGCTTCATGGGCGTTGAGTACGCCGCCAATGCTGTCGCTCCAGCCGCAGGTGTCGGTCACGATAGCCGCCAGCACGCGACCCATGTCCGAGTACAGACAGTGACCGGCACTCAGTCGCGCGGTGTGCTGGCACTTGAGGCTGTCGGGCAGATTGAGGCGCTCGGTTTTCTCGTGTGCGTTGAGCAGGGTCAGGCTGACGTTGGCGTTACCGCGCAGGTCGGTCAGACGCAGCAGTTCGCCGCGCTTGAGAATGAACGAGCGATGGCCGCCGCCGGGCAGCAGTTCTTCGGCGAAGACGGGGTACAGCGTGGTCGAGTCAGTCATGGTGCAGGTTCCTCTAAAGCCGGTTTCAGCAGGTCGAGTGACGCGCGCTCGGCGCGGCGTTCGCTGTTGAGGGGGATGTCGTAGGTGATGCGTGCGCCGTAGGCTCCGGGCGCGTGCGGGTCGTGGCGGACCTTGTCGAAGACCAGCAGACGCGTGCCGAGATTGAACCCCTCGGACAGGTCATGAGTAACCATGAAGACGGTCAGTTGCGTTTCGCGCCACAGGTCCAGCAACAGGTGGTGCATATCCTTGCGGATGCCGGGGTCCAGCGCCCCGAACGGTTCGTCGAGCAATAGCACGCGAGGCTTCATGATCAACGCCTGAGCGATGGCCAGTCGTTGCTGCATGCCGCCGGACAACTGCGAGGGGTACTTGTCCAGCGCATGACCCAGGCCGACCTTGTGCAGCAATTGCGCGGCCTGTTCCCGTGCCTCTCGCTTGGCCTGGCCGAACAGCCGGCCGATCCAGCGGGAGCGGGGCAGCTCAAGGCCCAGCGCCACGTTGTCCAGCACGCTCAGGTGCGGGAACACCGAGTAGCGCTGAAAAACCACGCCGCGACTGGCGTCCGGTTCGTTGGAGAGCGGCTGGCCGTCGAGGGTGATCGAGCCACGGCTTGAGGTTTCCTGGCCCAGCAGCAGGCGAAGAAAGGTCGACTTGCCGCAGCCCGATGCGCCCACCAATGTGCAGAATTCGCCTTCGGCAACGTCCAGATTCAAGCCTTCCAGCACCACCTGTTCGTCGTATTGCTGCCACACGTTACGCACACAGATAAAGCTCATGCCCGCGCTCCTTCGTACCAGGGAAACGCACGGCGGGTCAGGGTTTTCAGGCCCCAGTCCATCAGCCACGCGAGCAGGGTGATCCACGCCACGTAAGGCAGAATCACGTCCATCGCTAGATAACGACGGACCAGAAAGATCCGATAGCCCAAGCCATCAGTGGAGGCGATGGCTTCGGCGGCGATCAAAAACAGCCAGGCTGAACCCAGCACCAGCCGCACGGCAATCAACAAACGCGGCAGCAACTGCGGCAGGATCACCCGCAGGATCAGCGTCCAGGTAGAAGCGCCCAGGGTCTGTGCCTTGATCAGCAGTTCCACCGGAATTTCTCGCGCCCGCTGTTCCAGGTCCCGGGCCAGAATGGGTGTGATGCCAATCACGATCAGCATCACTTTCGACAGCTCGCCCAGACCAAACACGATGAACAGGATCGGCAGGATTGCCAGCGGCGGCACCATCGACAGCACCGTCATCAAAGGCGACAGCGGTGCGCCGAACATCGGCAGAATGCCTGCTGCGATACCCAGGCACAGGCCGAGCAAGGCGCTGATGCCCAGCCCGATCGCCAGCCGCTGCAGGCTGGACGCAGTGTCCTGCCACAGCAGGTATTCGCCGGTGCGGACATCAGCCTTGAACGCCATGCGATTGACCGCATCGGCCATCTGCACCGCGCTGGGCAGCAGTTTGTCGTTGGGGTTTTCCGCAAGCCTGCTGGCTGAGCCCAGAAAGTAGGCGAACAGCAGCAGGGCGAACGGCAGGATCACCAGAATCAGGCGACCGGCGCGATCCGGGTGGCGGTTTATCAAACGCATGGCAGTGACCTTTGTGCGAAACGTGAGTTACAGCGTGCCGTCGGCGGCCATCTGCACGTAGCTGGGGTCGAAATGCAGCTTGAGATTGCCCTTGTCGCCGGTGGTGACGTCGTTGGCGAAGGTCATGCCCACCGCCTTGTCGTCTTTGGCACCTTCGCCGAGCAAACCGTGCGCGAACGAAAAGCTGGCGACTTTGCCCATCGTCTCCGGCAGTTGCTTGCTAGTGGCGAACTCAAGCGCTTCCTTGGGCGTGGCGAACAGCTTGGTGGTGTCCAGTTGCGACTGAAAACCTGCCAGATCAGTGCCCGAGGCCTTGGCCATGTGTTCCAGCGCGGCCTTGCTCTGAGCGTTTTTGGCGTTCATCAGCGCAACCACTTCAAACCATGCGCCGGTCAGCGCCTTGCCCAGTGCAGGGTTGTCTTTCAGGGTCTGGGTGTTGACCACCATCATGTCCATGATCTCGCCGGGAATCTGGCTGGAGTTGAACACTTCGGTCACGCCCGGTTTGGCCTTGATTTCCGACAGCATCGGATTCCAGGTGGTGACGGCTTGAACATCATCGGTGTTAAAGGCGGCGGCGATGTCGGCGTCCGAGGTGTTGACCACCTTCAGGTCTTTTTCGCTGAGTTTGGCGCTGTCCAGCGCACGGGCCAGCAGGTAATGGGACACCGAGAGTTCGACCAGATTGACGTCCATGCCCTTGAGGTCGGCGATCTTCTTGCCTTCGCCCTTGAGCACCACGCCGTCATTGCCGTTGGAGAAATCGCTGACGATCAGTGCGGTGCTTTCCACGCCCCCGGCAGCCGGGATGGTCAAGGCGTCCATGTTGGTCATGGTGCAGCCATCGAACTGGCCGGCGGTGTACTGGTTGATTGACTCGACGTAATCATTGAGCTGGGTGACATCGATCTTGATGCCGTATTTCTTCGCCCACTTGTCGACGATGCCTTGAGTGCCTGCGTATTCCCACGGCATCCAGCCTGCATAGATCGTCCAGCAGACGTTGAAATGATCTTTCTGAGCGGCGTTCGCCGAGAAGCTCAATGCAGCGAGAAGACCGGCGCACAGCAGGCCTGAGAGACGTGACGTTGACTTGAGCATCGAGAGATCTCCAGTAGTGAAAAGGGCGGCCAGGAGCAACGTGACACCACTGGTGTCCTGTCTCCCGGGCTTTTGTCCCGCCGTGTAACCTCTACTGGAGGTCGCCAACTCTCGGACCAGCCACTTGCCGTCTGGCAAGCCGGAACCCTAGTCGGCTATTGCAAATTGTGGTGCCGCGAACCGTGTGTTGACTCCTGCACGGAATGAACTAAGCGAGAGTTGTGCCAACTTGCCAAGAGGCCCGTTTGGCAAGGCTCGCGGTACTTCCAGGCGCAGTCGGACATGGATATGTGCCTTGTGCTGGTGCGTGAGCGCACCGTCATGAAGCGCTAGTTTGAAATGTTTTGTAGTATCTTTGTAAGAAAGCGCTACAGGGCTGCAGGCCTTGATTTGAAAGGCTTTGCAGGAAAAGGGCGGGCATTCGAGGCGATGGACGGAGGGTCGCATTGCGCACTGGATCGCGTTTTCGGTGTCTGAGTTGTTGTCCGTCAATCGCTTTGGCGGACGCCGACCAGCGTCGCTGGTTTGTGCCAATCGCGGTCCGGGAGGCCGCCATGTATCGAAGACCCTCGCTTATCGTTTTGCTGACCCTCTTCCTTGCTGGTTGTTATGGAGGCCCTGGTTACTACGAATCCGATGTGTACACGCAACCGACGACCGTCGTCGCGGGCGGGTACGCCTATGACAATGGCTACCGTTCCACCTACTACCAGGAGCGGCGCATTTACGTGGCGCCTCAACCGCGCTATTACCAACCGCAACCTCGCTATTACACCCAACCCCGCTATTACGGACCGCCACCGGGCGCACGCTATTACCAGCCGGGTCGCCCGCCAGGTTATGGCTGGCGCAATGATGGCTTCCGGGGCAATGACGGCTATCGAGGCAACTACCGCGGTGACCGTGGCAACCGAGGCTGGAACGACCACGGCGGTGGACGCGATCACGGACGAGGCGATGGCCGCGGTCGCGGCGACGGACGCGGCGGGCATCGCTGACCTTTGTTCGCCTATGAGTCAGCCGGGACACGGAGCGTCCTGAGCTGCTTTCATGCGCAGCACCCTGTCTTATTGGATAAATAGAAACCCGTGGGAGCGAGCTTGTTCGCGAAGAGCCGATTACAGACGTCCGACATTTTGGGGGACTGCCCCGGCCTCTTCGCGAGCAAGCTCGCTCCCACGACGATGTGCATTCAGTAAATGATTGACGTCGTGACAGTCCATTCGAGCCGATACGCTCTCAGTACTCCGACAAATCCGCCAGCGGGTGTCGTCCTTCCCAGACCTTCTCGAAGTGTGCCTCGATCACCGCAGGCGGCACTTTGCTCACGTCCGGCCAGTGCCAGCGTGGTGTGTGATCTTTGTCGATCAGCCTTGCCCGCACCCCTTCGCTGAAGTCCGGGTGGCGGCAGCAATTGAGGCTCATGGCGTATTCCATCTGAAACACCTGCGCCAACGACAGATGGCGCGCACGACCGATCTGCTCCCAAACCAGGTGCGCCGTCACTGGGCAGCCTTCGACCAGGTTCTTGGCGCCTTTGGCCAGCAACCTATCGTCGTGCTGCTGCAATTGACTGATCGCCTGCCAGGCACACACCAGACTGCCCACATCCAGCAACGCATCGATCTGCCTGCGGCGTGGCAGCCACTGTGCCTCGGGCAATTGGCTGTTGGCCTCATGCTGCAACGCCTTGAGCAGGCTGTTGAGCTGCATGTCTGTCTGGTCCTGCCAATTGAGTTGCAGCAGGCCTTCGATCAGGTCCGGCTGTTGCGTATCGAGCAGGCAGCGGTCGGCCAGGTCCAGATCCAGTGCGTCACGCCCGTTGATGTGCGAGCCGGTCAGCCCGAGAAACAATCCCAGTTTTCCCGGCAGACGAGACAGGAACCAGCTGGCGCCGACATCGGGGTACAGGCCGATGCTGACTTCCGGCATCGCCAATCGACTGCTTTGGGTAACGATCCGTATGTTGGCGCCTTGCAGCAACCCCATGCCGCCGCCCAGCACATAGCCGTGTGCCCAGCAGATCAAAGGTTTGGGGTACGTGTGCAGGCTGTAATCCAGACGGTATTCGGCGCCGAAGAAGTGGGCCGCGAGTGGGGGCACGGTCCCCGGGTTGTTCAGGCAGGTTTCGACCAGCGTGCGCACATCGCCGCCAGCGCAAAAGGCTTTCTCACCATTGCCGCGCAACAGCACGCAAACGATTTGTGGATTGCTTGCCCAGGCGTCGAGCTGATCCTGAAGCGCCAGAATCATCGGCAGCGACAAGGCATTGAGCGATTTCTCGGAATCCAGCGTGGCGATCCCGATACGGGCGCCGCCCTGTGCGTGAAGTTCTTCGAATTGCAGGTTCATCGTGACCCTCTCTGGAAAGACGCTGACGTCAATATTGGTCTTTGCATCGCGTCATTAAGTTTCGGGGGGAAGTCTGCAGTGTAGGAAAACGACGGAAGCGACGTAGTGCATTTGACATTGGCAGTCAGCTTTCCTAGTGTCCGCGCAATGTTTTTACCGGATGTGACCATGACTAGCGACGACCGCATCAAGCTTGAACCCAGCTGGAAAGAAGCATTGCGTGAAGAGTTCGAAAAACCCTACATGCAGCAGTTGCGCGAGTTTCTACGTCAGGAGCATGCCGCAGGCAAAGAGATCTATCCGCCTGGGCCGCTGATTTTCAATGCACTGAACTCAACGCCGCTGGATAACGTGAAAGTGGTGATCCTCGGTCAGGACCCATACCACGGTCCCAATCAGGCCCACGGCCTGTGCTTCTCGGTGCAGCCCGGCGTGCCGACACCGCCTTCGCTGGTCAATATCTATAAAGAGCTGAAGCGTGATCTGAACATCGATATTCCCAATCACGGTTGCTTGCAAAACTGGGCGGATCAGGGCGTGCTGTTGCTTAATACCACCCTTACTGTTGAGCGGGCCAACGCGGCGTCCCATGCAGGCAAGGGCTGGCAGCATTTCACCGACCGAATCATTCAGGTGGTCAGCGAGCATCAACCGCATCTGGTGTTTCTGTTGTGGGGCGCTCATGCGCAGAGCAAGCAGAAGCTGGTCGACGCCACCAAGCATCTGGTACTGACCTCGGTCCACCCGTCACCGTTGTCGGCCTACAAGGGCTTTCTCGGTAACGGACACTTCGGACGGGCCAACAAGTACCTGGAGCAGAATGGCATCACGCCGATTGACTGGCGTTTGCCGAATATCTGAGACATCAGTCAGCGAGTCGCCTGTTCCAGCGCCGGAACAGCGGCTCGGCCAGAAACAGCACGAACAGCAGTCGCATGACCTGCATGGCCGTCACCAGCGGCACCGACAGTTGCAGCACCTCGGCGGTGAGGCTCATTTCGGCGATGCCGCCCGGCATCATGCCGAGTGTCAGCGAGCGCAAATCCAGATGAGTCAACGCGCTGAGGCCGAAAGCGGCAAGGGCGGCGATCAGCATGGTCAGCGCCGTTCCGAGCAGCGTGCGACCGAGAAACGACGGCGCACGGCGGAAAAACTCCCGGTTGAAGTGACAACCCAGTCCGCTGCCGATCAGCAGTTGACCCAGTTGGCTGGCGCCGTTGGGCAAGCCGATTTTCAGGTCCCAGACCACGCTGACCACCGCACTCAGCAGCAGTGGTCCGAACAGCCACGGGTTGGGTTGTTTGAGGCGCTGCCACAGCCACGCGAGCAGCGCACCGAACGGCAGCAGGAACGCCAGCCAGCGCCAGTCGACACTGGTGGCGTGAAGCACAGGAGCACCGTCACCCAGCAGGTATTTGAAGATCGCCGGTACGCACAGCACCACCGCCAGCACGCGTAAGCTTTGCGCGGCTGCGACGCTGCTCAGGGTCGCGCCATTGCGTGCGCCCAGGTTGACCATCTCGCCAGACCCGCCCGGCATGCTGGAGAAGAACGCCGTCGGTCGGTCTTCGCCGGTGCGCAGCATCAGCCACACGCCTACCAGGCAAGACACACTGGTGATCAGCGCGCCGAAAAAAATCAGTCCAAAGTGCGCCAGTACCTGCTCGATTACCACCGGGGTGAAGTGCAGGCCGATGCCGATGCCGATGACCAGTTGGCCGCATTTGCGACCGCCTGGAATCTGAGTGATCTGCCAGGGTGTCAGGCAGCGCACCAGGATGATCGCCAGCAACGAGCCGACCATCCAGGGCAGAGGCCAGCCGACCTGGCTGGCAAGGTAACCGCCCAGCAGGCCGACCAACGGGGTCGGCCACCAGTTGCGCAGTGACGAGTCAGACATTAGTCATCGCGGCACGCTGGTTGGCGCGCTTGCGCCAGATACGGATCAGCGGGAACAGCAGCATGAACACGGTCAGCACCCAGACACCCAGGGTAATCGGGCTGGCCCAGAGAATCCCCAGTTCGCCGTTGGAGATCGACAACGCACGACGCAGGTTTTGCTCCATCAAGCCACCAAGAATGAACCCCAGCAGGATCGGCGACAGCGGAAAATCAAGCTTGCGCAGGATGTAGCCGAAGATACCGATACCGACCATCAGGAACAGGTCGAAGGTGGTGGCGTGGACGGCGTAGACGCCGATCCCGGTGATGATCGCGATGACCGGCACCAGCGCCCAGTTCGGCACGGACAGGATGCGGGTAAAAATGCGGATCATCGGGATGTTCAGGATCACCAGCATGATGTTGGCGATGAACAGCGACGCGATCAGGCCCCAGACCAAATCCGGTTGCTGCTGAAACAGCATCGGGCCGGGCGTGATGTTGTACAGCGACAGAGCACCGATCATGACTGCCGTGGTGCCCGAACCGGGTACGCCCAGGGTCAGCATCGGTACCAGCGCGCCGCAGGCGGTCGCGCCGATAGCGGTTTCCGGTGCCGCCAGACCGCGCATGTCACCTTTGCCGAACGTGCCGGTGGGGCCTGCGATACGCTTTTCAGTCATGTAGGCAACCGCACTGGCCAGCGTTGCACCCGCGCCCGGCAATACGCCCAGGATAAAGCCCATGAAGCCACAGCGAAGGTTCACCGTGAACACCGCCGCCGCCTCCTTGAGGTTGAACATCATGCGCCCGGTGGCCTTGACTGCTTCCTGCCCGCGGTGGGTTTTTTCCAGCAGCAACAGGATCTCGCTGATGGAAAACAGACCCAGGACCAACACCACGAACTGGATGCCGTCCGCCAGATGGATGTTGTCGCCGGTAAAACGGTACACACCGCTGTTGGCATCGATCCCGATCGCAGACAGGAACAGACCGATCAGCGCAGCGATGAAAGTCTTGAGCGGTTTGTCGCCTGCCATCCCGCCCAGGCAGACAATGGCGAATACCATCAACACAAAGTACTCCGCGGGGCCAAAAGCAATCGCCCATTTGGCCAGCAACGGTGCAAACAGCACCATGCCGCAGGTGGCGATGAAGGCGCCGATGAACGAACTCCAGGCCGACAGTGACAACGCGACGCCCGCCATGCCGTTACGGGCCATAGGGTAGCCGTCGAGGGTGGTCATCACGGTGGACGCTTCACCGGGAATGTTCAGCAGGATCGAACTGATACGGCCGCCGTACTCGCAGCCCAGGTACACGGCCGCCAGCAGGATCAAGGCCGACTCTGGCGGCAGTCCCAGGGCGAAGGCGATGGGAATCAGCAGCGCCACGCCGTTGATCGGTCCCAGCCCCGGCAACAGGCCGACGATGGTACCGATCAACGTGCCCGACAGCGCGGTAATGAGGTTGTAAGGCGTCAGCGCAACGCCGAAGCCCTGGCCCAGATAGCCGAAAGTATCCATGTTTAATTCTCCAGAACGCTGAGCAGGCCCAAAGGCAGTGGAACGTCCATCGCTTTATCGAACAGCAGGTAAAGGCCGATGCTCATCAGGATCACCACAACGACACTGGGCAACCAGCGACCGCCATACAGGCGTGCCATCGGAATGCCGATCAGTATGCTACTGAGAATGAAGCCCAGCGGTTCGAACAGGCCGGCGAACACCAGCAGTAGCGCGATGCAGGTGCCGATCTTGATCAGCGTTTCGCGGTCCAGCGGCGGCTCGTCTTCGCTGTGTACGATGGGGGTCGGGCGAATCAGCATGTACAGCAGAGCGATACCCATCAAACCGATCATCAACAAGGGAAAGGCCCGAGGGCCGACAGGTTCGTAGGAAAAGGGCGCCTGATAGGGCCAGGCCATGAAGGCCAGGCCGATACAGACCAGTAACAGGACGCCTGCAAAAATGCGTTGTATGGCCATGAAAAGCTCCTGAGGTGCGCCTGTCGGGCAGGCGCAACCGAACGTCAGTCAATTGGGTGCAATTACTGAATCAGGCCGAATTCCTTGGCCATCAGCTTGTAGTCGGCCACCTGTTTCTTGACGTAGGCGTCCAGCTCTTGGCCGGTCATGGCGAACGGGAACAGCTCGCGCTGGTCACGCAATTTGGCGAAGTCTTCCGAAGCCAATACCTTGTCGAACGAGGCTTTCCACCAGTTGTAGTCTTCGTCGCTGACCTTTGGCCCGAGGTAGAAGCCACGCACCACAGGCCAGACGATGTCGTAGCCCTGTTCCTTGGCGGTTGGGATGTCTTTCATTTCAGGCTCGTCGATGCGCTTGTCGGCGAACACCGCCAGCAGCCGCATGTTGCCGCTGAGAATGTGCGGCATGGAGTCGGAAATGTCGGTACTGCCGACCTGGATATGGCCGCCCAGCAAGGCGGTGGCGATTTCGCCGCCACCTTCGAGCGCGACGTATCGCAGTTCACGCGGATTGATGCCAGCGGCCTTGGCGATCAAGGCGGTCTGCATCCAGTCCTGGCTGCCAACGGTGCCGCCCGAGCCGATCACGACCTTGCTTGGGTCGGCCTTGAGTGCCTTAACCAGGTCATCAAGGTTCTTGTAAGGCGAGTCGCTCTTGACCGCGATGGCGCCATAGCTGGTGCCGACGGCCGCCAGCCAGCGCACGGCATTTTCGTCGAAACGTCCGAACTTGCCCTGCGCCAGGTTGAGCAGCGACCCGCTGGACCAGGCGACCAGCGTGCCTGCATCGGCCGGACGCTGCGCGACCACGGCGTTGTACGCCACCGCACCGACGCCGCCAGGCATATAGGTCACGCGCATTGGCGAGCTGAGGATTTTCTCGTTGATCAGGGCGCTCTGGATCAGTTTGCAAGTCAGGTCGAACCCACCGCCCGGCGAGGCCGGTGCAATGCATTCGGGACGCTTGGGTTCAGCAAGCAGTTGAGTGGCAACCAGCATGCAGCCGGCGGTCATTGCAAGCTGACGCAAGGAAAGTTTCATGTGCAGTCTCCTGAGGTTTTTTTGTTTTTGGATGTGGAAAGCTGTTCTGTTCAAGACATTTGGCGGTCAGTTACTTCCCGTAACGGCAGAAATCGACAAGCAGATGCCTGGCGGCAGATAACGGTGCCGAGGTTCTTGAGAAGTGCTGGATGATCGCAGGTACTTAGCGTAGTGCCAGGAACTGGCAAGCCTGAGGCGTGCCGACCGGGAGCGGTCGAGAATTGAATGCAATGCACGAACTGTCGAGCCGGGGAGGGCATTGACATGATGTGACTCCATTTACCGTTTTATTGTTTTTATTTTCAGACGCGTCCGGGCGCCTTTTTTACGTACCCTTTTTCGGGTCGTGGTCCGATCCTAAATGACGAACCTTTCAGCCACCTTTCAATAAGCTTTCAATCGCGCCTCTCAAACGTGCGAGTTGTTTCAGTGCTTCACAGCGGGCGGCGCGCCTGTAAACTCCGCTTCCATACCCCAATAACAACATCGAAAATCAGGAGACGGCGATGCGTGTTCTTCTCGTGGAAGATCATCTGCAATTGGCTGAAAGTGTCGCGCAGGCGCTCAAGAGCGCGGGCTTGACCGTCGATGTCCTGCACGATGGCGTTGCCGCCGACCTCGCCCTGACCAGTGAGGAATACGCCGTCGCGATCCTCGATGTAGGTTTGCCACGCATGGACGGCTTCGAAGTGCTGGCGCGTTTGCGGGCGCGCAGCAAGAACCTGCCGGTGCTGATGCTGACCGCACGCAGTGACGTCAAAGACCGGGTTCATGGCCTCAATCTGGGTGCGGATGACTACCTGGCCAAGCCTTTCGAACTCTCGGAACTGGAAGCCCGGGTCAAGGCCCTGCTGCGTCGCAGCGTCCTGGGTGGCGAGCGTCAGCAGCGTTGCGGCGTACTCGCCTACGATCTGGACACGCGCCGTTTCACCCTGGGCGATGAATTACTCACCCTCACGTCTCGTGAGCAGGCGGTGCTTGAGGCGCTTATCGCAAGGCCCGGTCGGGTGATGAGCAAGGAACAGCTTGCGGCGCAAGTGTTCGGGCTCGACGAAGAAGCCAGCCCCGACGCCATCGAAATCTACGTGCACCGGCTGCGCAAGAAGCTCGACGGGCAGTCGGTCGCCATCGTGACGTTTCGTGGCCTGGGTTACCTGTTGGAAAGCCGTGATGATTAACGACAGCCTGCGCTGGCGACTGCTGTGGAATCTGGCCTTGTTGCTGGTGGTACTGATGCTGGCCAGCGGCATGAGTGCTTACTGGAACGGGCGCGAAGTCGCCGACACGGCGTACGATCGCACGCTACTGGCGTCGGCCCGAACCATCGCTGCCGGTCTGACTCAGCGCGACGGGACATTGAGCGCGGACATTCCTTATGTGGCGCTGGACACCTTCGCCTATGACAGCGAAGGGCGAATTTATTACCAGGTCAATGACATTAACCAGAAGCTGATCTCCGGCTACGAGAACCTGCCATCGCCACCGCCAGGCACCTTGCGGACCGACGATTATCCGGCACTCGCCAAGTTTTATAACGGCAGGTATCAGGGCCAGGACGTGCGTGTGGTCAGTCTGCTTAAACCGGTGACCGATCCCGGCATGAATGGCACTGCAGAAATCCGCGTGGCTGAAACCCAGGAAGCCCGCAAGGGCATGGCCCGCAGCTTGATGGCCGATACCTTGTTGCGATTGGGGATGCTGGGCGGCGGCGCGTTGTTGCTGGTGTGGTTTACGGTCAGTGCGGCGCTGCGTCCGTTGGAGCGTTTGCGCACAGCGGTCGAGGAGCGCCAGCCGGATGATCTGCGGTCGCTGCCGATGGTGGAGGTGCAGCATGAACTGCGACCACTGGTCGGCGCGTTGAACCACTTCACCGAGCGTTTGCGCCTGCAATTCGAGCGTCAGGCGCAGTTCATCGCCGATGCCGCTCACGAATTGCGCACCCCGCTGGCTGCGCTTAAGGCGCGTGTGGAGCTTGGCCTGCGCGAGCGTGATCCGCAGCAGTGGCGCACGACGCTGGAGTCTGCGGCGCTGGGGACGGATCGCCTGACCCATCTGGCCAATCAGTTGTTGTCGCTGGCGCGCATTGAAAACGGTGCCCGCGCCATTGCCGAGGGCGGTGCGCAGCAGCTGGATCTCAGTCAGTTGGCGCGCGAACTTGGCATGGCGATGGCACCGCTGGCGCACTCACGCGGTGTTGCGCTGGCGCTGGAAGCTGACGAGCCGGTGTGGCTCAAAGGCGAACCGACATTGCTCAATGAACTGCTCAGTAACCTCGTCGACAATGCGCTGGCCCATACGCCGCCCGGTGGCAACGTGGTGCTGAGGGTTTATGCGCCGGGTGTTCTGGAGGTTGAAGATGACGGGCAGGGCATTCCCCAGGCTGAGCGCGACCGGGTATTCGAACGGTTTTACCGTCGCAGTCAACAGGGCAGCGGGGCAGGGTTGGGGCTGGCGATTGTCGGGGAGATCTGTCGCGCGCATCTTGCTCGTATTTCATTGCATGACGGCGCCGAGCGCGGTTTGAAAGTTCGGGTCAGCTTCGCTGCTCCACAGGCCTGACGCTTAGTAAAGCATGTCCATCGCGTCGTCCATTTCGGCGCTGAGCATGCCGTTGGCTCTGCTAAGCCTCAGTTGGCTGTAGGCGGGCAAGTCCGCAATTTCGATCGCGGCAAAGGGATGGTCCGTGTTCTTGTGCACATGCACGCTCGCGACCTGCACCAGATCGATGTAGTCGGGACTTTTCGACACGCGGGTAAAATCCTGAAACTTGCCCGGCACCGAGGCCAGCGGCTCAGGGAAATCCCAGGAGCGCAGCAGGCGTTCACCGATCACTGGATGGATGTTGTCGATCACATGATTGAGGCTGATCGGGTCGGCGAGCAGGTCGAAATGGTCTTCGGCGTAGGTCAGGATCGGCAGGATGCCGATCAGATGGATCAGCCCGGCCAGTGTGGCCTGGTCCGGCTTCAACGTTGTATAGCGCTGACACAGGGCATAGCTGATGCCAGCGACCTGCAGGCTCTGCTTCCAGATATCCCGCATCTTCTGTTCGATGACTTCCGATTTGGCATGAAACATCTGCTCGACCACCAGCCCGATGGCCAGGTTGCAGGTGTAATTGACGCCCAGTCGGCGGATCGCCGTAATGACGTCGCTGACCTCGAAATTGGGCCGTAACAATGGACTGTTCGCCACTTTGATGAGGCGGGCGGACAGGGCGGTATCGCTGCCGATGACTTTGCTCAGCGCAGCGATGCTGATTTCGGTGTCTTCGGCCGCAAGGCGAATCTTCAGTGCTACTTCAGGCAGGGTGGGGAGAAACAAGGCATCTCGGTCGATGGCCTTGATCAAGTTTCTCTGCACCTCGTCAGCCATCTTGCTCATGTTGCGTCTCGCAGCCGTTTAGAGAGTCCAGAGTGACTCGGGCGCTCGGGAAGCGCCCGAATGTCGGGTCGTTGTACTGACAGTGGGATCCCGGGGTGTGCGCCTGCGTTATCGCTGCGTCTCGAGCTTGCTGTCCAGAACGTAGGGCAACTCGCCCAGTTGCAAGGAGGGGCCGTCGGGAGATCCGAGACGGACATCGCCGCTTTCTGCGGCATCGGCCTGAAGTACTGCCAACAACTCGATCCCCTGCTCTGACCGCGCCGCGATCACAATGTTACCTACTGCGCTGGCATGAACCGGAGAAAACAGTGCGGCACCGGGCGTCGGGATGTCGTCGCCCTGCATCGACAGTCGATAAAGCCTGCGTTTGAGCTTGCCCAGGTACTGCATGCGCGCCACGATTTCCTGGCCGGTGTAACAGCCTTTCTTGAAGCTGACACCGCCCACAGCCTGCAGGTTGATCATCTGCGGGATGAACTCTTCGCGGGTTTCGATGAACACCTGACCGATGCCGGCCTGGATCTGGCCCAGCAGCCAATCGTTGAGTGAGCCCTTCTGAAGGTGCGAAGCGAGGCGCGACTGGAGGCTATCGGCCTGGTCGGCGGGTACCCAAAGCTCTGCCCGCTGGGGGGATACGCGGACCGCAATCAAATCGTTGGCGCGGCTGACCGAGTCGGTGTCCTGCGCCAGATCCAGCCCTAGACCGACTAACGCAGCGTCGCCGTCCTGCAAGCCGAAGCGCACCCAGCCAGCGCTTTCGTCGGTCAGCTTCGACTTTGAAAACACGGCGTATTTGCGCAGGTCCAGCAGTTGCGGCTCGATCAGTTCCTGCGCCATTGCCAGCAGACAACCGTCACCTTCGAGCAGAACCCGGAAGCTCGATTGCATACGGCCTTTCTGGGTGCAGCGCGCACCGAGGCTTGAGCGCTCTTCGCTCAGATAATTGAAATTGCAGGTCAATTGTCCCTGCAGAAACTTGCTGGCATCCACGCCGCGAACGGCAAGAACGCCCTCATGGGATAGCGTGCAGAAGAAAGCTGAGTGGGCCATGGTCATCGCAAATGGAAAAAGTCTGGGGCACATCATAGTGCCCAGTCATGAATCTGAATACGGCCACGTGAAAACTGCTGCGACCATTGCGCGATTCGCGCAGTCGCTTCACGGCTGTATACTCGCGGCCTACTTTGAGGAGCGCTCCATGGTCGAAGACGTTGAACTCAACCGCCTTTACTGGCACAGCCGCCGCGGCATGCTCGAACTGGACGTGCTGCTGGTGCCGTTTGTCCGTGAGGTCTATCCGCATTTGAATGACGTGGACCGCGATCTGTATCGCCGCCTGCTGACCTGCGAGGATCAGGACATGTTCGGCTGGTTCATGCAGCGTGCCGAGTCCGAAGATCCCGAATTGCAGCGCATGGTTCGTATGATCCTGGACCGTGTTCAGCCCAAATGATCGTTTCGAGTGTCATTGGCAGGCGTCTCGCCTGCTGCTGACGACTTACCTGTGCGTGCAGGCGCTGGCGTTATTTTGCCTGTACTGGCTGGATGTCCCGGGCCTGATTGCCGCGGTCGGCGTCGCGTTGTGCGTCGCTCATGCAGGCTGGGTTGTACCAGGGTCGATACTGCTGAAGCGTCGGACTGCCTTCACCGGCCTGCAGCGTGACTCACACGGTTGGCGAGTGTGGAGCGAGCGGGGCGGCTGGCAGCCGGTTCAGCTGTGTCAGGACAGCCTGGCGCTGCCGCTGGTCGTGATTCTCCGCTTTCGACTGGTCAGCGCTGGCAGACCTCAGCGGACAGTCAGAAGCTGCTGCATTCCCTTCGACTCGCAGGTGCCGGATGTGCATCGACGCCTGCGAGTACGCTTGAAGTTCAGTCGACGTAGGTGGGGGGTGTCAGAATAGTGTCCAGCGCCTCGGGCAGAAGATCGGGGTAATCCAGCGTGTAATGCAGTCCGCGACTTTCCTTGCGCTCCATTGCCGAGCGGATCATCAATTCAGCCACCTGCGCCAGATTGCGCAACTCGATCAGGTCACGGCTGACTTTGTAATTACTGTAAAACTCATCGATTTCATCCAGTAACAAACGCACGCGATGTTGTGCTCGTTGCAGACGTTTATTGGTGCGCACGATTCCTACGTAGTCCCACATGAAGCGGCGTAGTTCGTCCCAGTTGTGCGCGATGATGACATCTTCGTCCGAATCGGTGACCTGGCTTGCGTCCCATGCCGGCAGATTATCGGGCAGTTGGACATCATTCAGTTGTTTCTCGATATCGGCAGCAGCGGACCTCGCATAGACAAAACATTCCAGTAACGAATTGCTGGCCATGCGATTGGCACCGTGCAAGCCCGTGAAGCTGGTTTCACCGATGGCATACAAACCGGGTACGTCCGTATGCCCTTGGCTGTCGACCATCACGCCTCCACAGGTGTAATGCGCAGCGGGAACCACGGGGATCGGCTGGCGGGTGATGTCGATGGAGAACTCCAGACAGCGTTCGTACACCGTCGGGAAGTGGGTCTTGATAAAGTCCTCGGGCTTGTGGCTGATGTCCAGGTACACGCAGTCGATGCCCAGGCGCTTCATCTCGTGATCGATGGCGCGGGCCACAATGTCGCGAGGTGCCAGCTCTGCCCGTTCGTCGAAACGTGGCATAAAGCGTTCACCGTTCGGCAGCTTGAGATAGGCGCCTTCGCCGCGCAGCGCCTCGGTGATCAGAAAACTTTTGGCTTGAGGGTGATACAGGCAAGTGGGGTGGAACTGATTGAATTCCAGGTTCGCGACCCGACAACCGGCGCGCCACGCCATCGCAATACCATCACCGCAGGCACCGTCGGGGTTGCTGGTGTAGAGATAAACCTTGGCTGCGCCGCCTGAGGCCAGGATCGTAAAGCGTGCGCCATAGGTGTCGACCTCGCCACTGTTACGGTTGAGCACGTAAGCGCCCAGGCATCGCGTGCCTTGTAGACCCAGACGACGCTCGGTAATCAGGTCAATGGCTGCACGCTGCTCGAGCAGTTCGATATTGGGTCGCTTGCGGGCCTGGTCCAGCAATGTCTTGAAAATGGCCGCCCCGGTGGCGTCAGCGGCGTGGATGATACGTCGATGGCTGTGACCGCCTTCACGGGTCAAGTGGAACTGGAATCCGCTTTCCTCGGTGTCCGCTTGGTCGCCACGGGTGAACGGCACGCCCTGGTCGATCAGCCACTGGATGGCTTCGCGACTGTGTTCAACCGTAAAACGCACGGCTTCTTCGTCGCACAGGCCGCCGCCGGCATTGAGGGTGTCTTCGACGTGAGATTCGACCGTATCGGTGTCATCCAGCACCGCCGCAACGCCACCCTGAGCCCAGAATGTGGAGCCGTTGGACAGGTCGCCCTTGCTCAAAACCGCAATGCGCAGATGTGCTGGAAGGGTCAGCGCAAGGCTCAAGCCTGCGGCGCCACTGCCGATCACCAGTACGTCGTGCTGAAAATGTTGGCTCATCTGTGAATTATGCTCTTGGCGGCCACTAGTATAAGTATTTGGGGATCGGCACAATAGCCGCGCCTCATGGCAATGTGAAACCACAGCGGGCGATGATTGTGCTCCAGTCCTCGGTGTGATGCACTCCGTTTTACTCTGCTTCAATCCTTGAAATACATTCATTGATCCAGAGAGGGCGTGCAGTTTGCTTTCACGCCTGCCTTTATGCTTATGGAACTTTTTACCGGGATCCAGGCTCAATAGCAGGTTGCCTATAAAGGAACAGCGTCAGCATGCGCAGGTTTAGATAAGTGATCATCGACTGTGCATTTGGCGACAAGACTATTCACGCAGCCGACCGGGTCGAGCTGCGTTTTTCTTGCAGGCTTTACGATTACCTGCAGGAAACTTGCTTGAAGGGGGAGAACTTTTGCGAAAAGCCCGAGTCTATGTTTGCGAGCCTGAACAATATCAGTTGCAACGCTCCTTTAAGCTCAATGAGGAGTGTTCATGCTAACCCAGGAAGAGGATCAGCAGCTTGTCGAGCGCGTACAGCGCGGGGACACGCGAGCATTTGATCTGTTGGTGCTGAAGTATCAGCACAAGATTCTCGGGTTGATCGTGCGATTCGTGCACGACACCCATGAGGCTCAGGATGTTGCGCAGGAAGCCTTTATCAAGGCTTATCGCGCACTCGGAAATTTCCGCGGCGACAGTGCGTTTTACACGTGGCTGTACCGCATCGCCATCAACACGGCGAAAAACTATTTGGTGTCGCGAGGTCGGCGACCACCGGATAGCGATGTGAGATCTGAAGACGCGGAGTTCTACGATGGCGATCACGGCCTCAAGGACATCGAGTCGCCGGAACGTGCATTGTTGAGGGATGAGATCGAGGGCACTGTCCACCGGACCATCCAGCTTCTCCCGGAAGATTTACGTACTGCGTTAACTTTACGTGAATTCGACGGTCTGAGTTACGAAGACATTGCGAGCGTCATGCAATGTCCTGTTGGTACCGTGCGCTCTCGCATCTTTCGCGCTCGGGAAGCCATCGATAAAGCCCTGCAGCCGTTGTTGCAGGAATCCTGAGACAGCGGCGATAGCCCAAGAGAGGAACCCGCCATGAGTCGTGAAGCCCTGCAGGAATCGCTGTCCGCAGTGATGGATAACGAAGCGGACGAATTGGAATTGCGTCGGGTATTGAATGCCATTGACGATGCAGAAACGCGCGCCACATGGTCGCGTTACCAAATTGCCCGCGCTGCTATGCACAAAGAATTGCTGATGCCGCATCTGGATATCTCGGCTGCTGTATCCGCCGCGATTGCCGATGAAGTCAGCCCGCTGAAGGCCGCACGCGGCCCGTGGCGCTCCCTGGGTCGTCTGGCCGTTGCTGCTTCGGTGACCGTTGCCGTTCTGGCGGGTGTTCGTCTCTACAACCAGGACGACATCGCGGGTGCTCAACTGGCCCAGCAGACTCAGCAACCTGCCAATCTGACTGTGCCGCAAGTTAAGGGTCCGGCCGTGCTCGCGGGTTATACCGAGAGTGCTGAGCAGGCGCCTGGTCCGATGGCCAATGGTGTGTTGCAGGGTGCTGGTGAGGGCGACAAGCGCCTGCCAGGCTACTTGCGTCAACACGCTCAGGACGCCGCGGTGAAGGGTACTGAAAGCGCGCTGCCTTATGCACGTGCTGCCAGCCTGGAAAACCGTTAAGGAGGAACATGCGAGCCGTCCCTCTACTGCCGTTATTGCTTAGTGGATGGCTTGCCCTCCCAGCGTATGCCGATGATGCTCAAGACATGCTCAAACGTCTTGGGCAGGTCGATCAGCAGCAAAGCTATCAAGGTACATTTGTCTACGAGCGCAACGGTAGTTTTTCTACCCATCGGATCTGGCACCGCGTAGCGGATGGCAAGATCAGTGAGCGTCTGTTGCAGCTCGATGGCTCTGCCCAGGAAGTGTCACGCGTCGACGGGCTTACCCAGTGCGTTAGCGGCACTTTCGAATCGGGCGTTACCAGCGCCTCCGGTTCATCCTCCTCACGAACATTTGACGTCAAGAAGCTCTCTGAATGGTACGACATGAAAGTTGTCGGAAAGTCGAGGGTTGCTGGCCGTCCGACGACTATTGTTGCGGTAACGCCCAAGGATCAGCATCGCTACGGTATGGAACTGCATATCGATAACGAAACTGGTCTTGCGCTCAAATCGCTGCTGTTGAGCGACAAGGGTCAGTTGCTGGAGCGTTTTCAGTTTACCGATCTGGACACCGTCAATGGTCCCAGCGAGCAATCGCTTCAGGCCAGTGCCGATTGCAAGCCCGTGAGTGCAGCAAGCAACAAGCCTCAGCCTCAGACGAGCCCCGTGTCCTGGTACTCGGACTGGTTGCCGTCGGGTTTCGAATTGACGAGCAGTGGCGTTCGCAAGAATCCTGATTCTCACTTGCCTGTCACCAGTTTGATGTACGGCGACGGTCTTGCGCGTTTCTCCGTGTTTATCGAGCCTGTCAGCGGAAACGCTTCGTCAGACATTCGCACGCAACTGGGTCCTACGGTTGCAGTGTCGCGGCGCTTGACCACGCCTCAAGGTGACACGATGGTCACCGTGGTGGGTGAGATACCACTGGGCACTGCCGAGCGCATCGCATTGTCCATTCGTGGTAATGATGACCAGGCAAAAAAGTAACGTGCGACAGTGAAGAATGCCCAGGATGTAAAAAATTTCATCTTGGGCTCGATGAACCGCCAGACTGCGGTCAACCTGGCCCTGTGCTGAGGTGTTGAAATGTTTGGTGAGGTTTGCAAGTTGCAAAACAATGCGTTTTTTTCTATAGGTCACAGCCTCGCAGCTCTGGCCTTTGTCGTTTGTGGGGCCGTAAAAAGCGTCAGAGACAAGCACCTCGCGGTGCCGGGTCTCTGAGTCAGCTGACCTGTACTGCTTAACTTTGCTGGTTGTGAACGGGAGCCGTATGTCGATACCACGTATGAAATCTTATCTATCTCTCATTGCCGCCGTGCTGATGCTCGGACAGGTTGCTGCCGTACAGGCCGAGAACCTGCCGGACTTCACCGGGCTGGTCGAGCAGGCGTCGCCCGCGGTCGTGAATATCAGCACCCGTCAGAAGTTGCCTGATCGTGCTATTGCCAATCAGCAGATGCCGGACCTTGAAGGCCTTCCTCCCATGCTGCGCGAGTTTCTCGAGCGCAGCATGCCGCCAGGAACGCGTCCGCCCGGCAAGGGTGATCGCCAGCGCGAAGCGCAATCGCTGGGGTCGGGCTTTATTATCTCGCCAGACGGCTATGTGCTGACCAACAACCACGTGATCGACGGCGCGGACGAAATTCTCGTGCGCCTCTCTGATCGCAGCGAACTGAAGGCCAAGCTGGTCGGTACGGATCCTCGTACTGACGTGGCCGTTTTGAAGATTGAAGGCAAGGACCTTCCGACCGCCAAACTGGGCAATTCCAATACGCTCAAGGTCGGTGAGTGGGTGCTGGCGATCGGTTCGCCGTTCGGCTTCGATCACTCGGTGACCAAAGGTATCGTCAGCGCCAAGGGGCGCAGCCTTCCGAACGATACCTACGTGCCGTTCATCCAGACCGACGTAGCGATCAACCCGGGTAACTCCGGTGGTCCGCTGTTCAACATGGCGGGTGAGGTCGTGGGGATCAACTCGCAAATTTTCACCCGCTCGGGCGGTTTCATGGGGCTGTCGTTCGCGATCCCTATCGATGTCGCGATGGATGTCGCCAATCAGCTCAAGGCCAGCGGTAAAGTCAGCCGGGGCTGGTTGGGTGTGGTGATTCAGGAAGTGAACAAGGACCTGGCTGAATCCTTCGGTCTGGACAAGCCAGCCGGTGCGCTGGTTGCGCAGGTGCTTGAAGATGGCCCTGCTGCCAAGGGCGGTCTGCAGGTAGGCGACGTGATTCTGAGCGCCAATGGCCAGCCGATCGTCATGTCCGCCGACCTGCCGCACTTGATCGGCAACCTCAAGGACGGCAGCAAGGCCGAGCTTGAAGTGATTCGTGACGGTAAGCGTCAGAACGTGACGGTTACCGTCGGCGCACTGCCGGATGAAGGTCAGGAAATGGGTGGCGTGCCAGGTGCGGGTGCCGAGCGCAGCAGCAACCGTCTGGGTGTTTCGGTGATCGAACTGACCGCCGAGCAGAAGAAGACGCTGGACATCAAAGGCGGCGTTGCCATCAAGGAAGTGACCGGTGGCCCTGCTTCGCTGATCGGTCTGCAGGCCGGTGATGTGATCACTCACTTGAACAACCAGGCCATCACTTCGGCCAAGCAGTTCACCGATGTGGCGAAAAGCTTGCCCAAGGATCGTTCTGTTTCGATGCGCGTCCTGCGTCAGGGTCGTGCGACGTTCATTACCTTCAAGCTGGCTGAATAACAGGCTGCAATGAGGAAGAAGGGCGGTCATGACCGCCCTTTTTCATGCCTGTAATTTGCCTTGACGCCTATCCATCTGCCTGCAAGCGTGACGCCTCGGGCATCCTTCAGGTACAATTCCCGGCTATTTTTCGGCGGGCAATCTGCCTGCAACCTTTTTGAGTGTTGATCCGTGAGTGATTTGAGTCATATCCGCAATTTCTCCATCATCGCCCACATTGACCATGGCAAGTCGACGCTGGCCGACCGCTTCATTCAAATGTGCGGCGGCCTGTCCGAGCGCGAAATGGAAGCGCAGGTGCTTGACTCTATGGATCTTGAGCGCGAGCGCGGGATCACCATCAAGGCCCACAGCGTAACCCTGTACTACAAGGCCAAAGACGGTATTACCTACCAGCTGAACTTCATTGATACCCCGGGCCACGTGGACTTCACCTATGAAGTCAGTCGCTCGCTGGCCGCCTGCGAAGGTGCGCTGCTGGTTGTCGATGCCGGTCAGGGCGTTGAAGCTCAGTCGGTTGCCAACTGCTACACCGCTATCGAGCAGGGCCTTGAGGTCATGCCGGTACTGAACAAGATGGACTTGCCGCAGGCCGATCCGGACCGCGTCAAGGAAGAGATCGAGAAGATCATCGGCATCGATGCCACCGACGCTGTGGCCTGCAGCGCCAAGAGCGGCATGGGCGTCGATGAAGTGCTCGAGCGCCTGGTCGCCACCATTCCGGCACCAACCGGCAACATCGAAGATCCGCTGCAAGCGTTGATCATCGACTCCTGGTTCGACAACTACCTGGGCGTCGTTTCCCTGGTGCGCGTACGCCACGGCCGTGTCAAGAAGGGCGACAAGATTCTCGTCAAATCTACCGGCAAGCTGCATCTGGTCGACAGCGTGGGCGTGTTCAACCCCAAGCACACGGCGACAGTCGATCTGAAAGCGGGCGAAGTGGGCTTCATCATTGCCGGTATCAAAGACATTCACGGTGCGCCGGTCGGCGATACCCTGACCTTGAGCACCACCCCCGATGTAGACGTGCTGCCGGGTTTCAAACGCATCCAGCCACAGGTTTACGCGGGTCTGTTTCCGGTCAGTTCCGACGATTTCGAAGACTTCCGCGAAGCGTTGCAGAAACTGACGCTCAACGACTCTTCGCTGCAATACCTGCCCGAAAGCTCCGATGCACTGGGCTTCGGCTTCCGCTGCGGCTTCCTGGGCATGCTCCACATGGAGATTATCCAGGAGCGCCTGGAGCGCGAGTACAACCTGGACCTGATTACCACGGCTCCGACGGTTATCTTCGAGCTGCTGCTCAAGACCGGTGAAACGATTTACGTCGACAACCCGTCGAAACTGCCTGACCTGTCAGCCATCGAAGACATGCGCGAACCAATCGTTCGGGCAAATATTCTTGTGCCTCAGGAGCACCTGGGCAACGTCATCACGCTGTGTATTGAAAAACGCGGCGTGCAGCACGACATGCTGTTCCTCGGAACGCAGGTTCAGGTCAGCTACGATTTGCCGATGAATGAAGTGGTCCTGGACTTCTTCGACCGTCTCAAGTCGGTCAGCCGTGGTTATGCATCGCTGGATTATCATTTCGACCGTTACCAGTCTGCCAACCTGGTCAAGCTCGACGTGTTGATCAACGGCGAGAAGGTCGACGCCCTGGCGCTGATCGTTCACCGTGACAATGCGCACTACAAAGGGCGCGCATTGACCGAGAAGATGAAAGAGCTGATTCCGCGGCAGATGTTCGACGTGGCAATTCAGGCCGCCATTGGCGGTCAGATCGTGGCCCGAACAACCGTCAAGGCACTCAGAAAGAACGTACTGGCCAAGTGTTACGGTGGCGACGTAAGCCGTAAACGCAAATTGCTGGAAAAGCAGAAGGCCGGTAAGAAACGCATGAAGCAGGTCGGCAACGTGGAAATTCCACAGGAAGCTTTCCTTGCAGTGCTCAGGTTGGAATAGTCAGGTCCTATGTCACTAAATTTCCCGCTGTTGTTGGTCATCGCTGTCTTCGTCTGTGGCGTGCTTGCACTGATTGATCTGGTCTTCCTGGCGCCTCGTCGCCGGGTTGCCATTGCCAATTATCAGGGCAGCGTCACAGAGCCTGACATTGCTGTCGTCGAGCGACTGAACAAGGAACCTTTGCTGGTTGAATATGGCAAATCGTTCTTTCCGGTGTTGTTTATCGTTCTGGTGCTGCGCTCGTTTCTGGTCGAACCCTTCCAGATACCGTCGGGCTCCATGAAGCCGACGCTGGACGTGGGTGATTTCATCCTGGTCAACAAGTTCTCCTACGGCATTCGTCTGCCCGTACTTGACCAGAAAGTGATCCAGATCGGTGACCCGCAGCGCGGCGACGTGATGGTATTTCGCTACCCGAGCGACCCGAGCGTCAACTACATCAAGCGTGTGATCGGGTTGCCGGGTGACCGCATTCGGTACACCAGCGACAAGCGTCTGTTCGTCAACGGCGAGCTGGTCGCCAAGAAGCTGATCGGCACCGAGCCTGGCACCCTGGGCAGCGCCGAACTGTATGAAGAACAGCTGGGCACCGTCGAGCACCAGATCCGTCAGGAAATGAGCCGCTACCGTGCACCGCCCGACACCGAGTGGACCGTGCCTGCCGCGCATTACTTCATGATGGGCGACAACCGCGACAACTCCAACGACAGCCGTTACTGGGATGACCCCAACATTCCCAAGGATGAGCTGGGCATGGTTCCTGACAAGAACATCGTCGGCAAGGCCTTCGCTGTCTGGATGAGCTGGCCCGAACCCAAGCTGAGTCACTTCCCTAATTTTTCACGCGTAGGGTTGATCAAGTAACCCATGCGGCGCTGCCTGAGCAGCGCCGTTTGTCATTTTGGACCGCTTCGGCGAGCCCCTGACCCATGCGTTCGGGTCAGGTCGCCAGACAGTCCATCCAGGAGGGTTCACAGTGAACATGACGTTCCCTGCTTCTCAAAAAGGTATGTCTTGGGTGGGGTGGTTGCTGACGCTGGCGCTGGTCGCTTTTGCGATCAGCACGGCGCTCAAGATCGTTCCCCATTATCTCGATTACATGGAGATGAAAAAAATCATCCAGGCGGTCGAGACCAACAAGGGACTGGATATCACCACGGTCAACGATTTTTACAGTTATGTCGAAAAGAGCATGCAGCTCAACAGCATCCGGGATATAGATTTGAACAAGGCTTTAAAAGTAACGGTGGAGAACGATTCGTTCAACGCCCATTTGAACTACGAGCAACGTGAGCCACTGATCCAGAACATTGATGTGGTCATGAAGTTCGACAAGCAACTGAGCGTGGGCAAACCGTGAGCGTATCCTTGAGCCGCCTTGAGCGTCAGCTCGGCTACACCTTCAAGGATCAGGAACTGATGATCCTGGCCCTGACTCACCGCAGTTTTGCCGGTCGCAACAATGAGCGTCTGGAATTCCTCGGCGATGCCATTCTCAACTTCGTGGCCGGCGAGGCGCTGTTCGAGCGCTTCCCTCAGGCGCGTGAAGGCCAGTTGTCACGTCTGCGGGCGCGTCTGGTGAAGGGTGAAACCCTGGCCCTGCTGGCACGTGGTTTTGATCTGGGCGAGTATCTGCGTCTGGGCTCAGGCGAATTGAAGAGCGGCGGTTTCCGTCGTGAATCCATTCTGGCCGATGCCCTTGAGGCGCTGATCGGTGCGATCTACCTCGATGCAGGCATGGACGCAGCGCGTGAGCGTGTGCTGGCGTGGTTGACGACCGAGTTCGACAGCCTGACGCTGGTAGACACCAACAAGGACCCGAAAACCCGATTGCAGGAGTTTCTGCAGTCCCGGGCTTGTGACCTGCCGCGTTACGAAGTGGTGGATATCCAGGGTGAGCCGCATTGCCGGACGTTTTTCGTCGAATGCGAGATCACCTTACTGAATGAAAAAAGTCGAGGTCAGGGTGTCAGCCGCCGGATTGCCGAACAGGTAGCCGCAGCTGCAGCACTCATTGCCCTTGGCGTGGAGAACGGTCATGACTGATACAACTGCAACACGCTGTGGCTATGTTGCCATCGTCGGCCGCCCTAACGTAGGCAAGTCCACGCTGCTCAACCATATTCTGGGTCAGAAGCTGGCGATCACTTCGCGCAAGCCGCAGACCACTCGTCACAACATGCTGGGCATCAAGACCGAGGGCGCCGTGCAGGCGATCTACGTCGATACCCCCGGCATGCACAAGAATGGCGAGAAAGCGCTCAACCGCTACATGAATAAGACTGCATCGGCGGCGTTGAAAGACGTGGACGTAGTGATCTTCGTGGTCGACCGTACGCGCTGGACCGACGAAGACCAGATGGTGCTCGAGCGTGTCCAATACGTTCAGGGTCCGGTCATTCTGGCGATCAACAAGACCGATCGCATCGAAGACAAGAGCGATCTGATGCCGCATCTGGAATGGCTGCAAGGTCAGTTGCCGAATGCCTCCATCATGCCGATCTCCGCGCAGCACGGGCACAACCTCGAAGCGCTCGAAAGCCTGATCGCCTCCCATCTGCCGGAGAACGATCACTTTTTCCCGGAAGACCAGATCACCGACCGCAGTAGCCGCTTCCTGGCCGCCGAGCTGGTTCGCGAGAAGATCATGCGTCAGTTGGGTGCCGAGCTTCCCTACCAGATCACGGTCGAAATCGAAGAGTTCAAGCAGCAGGGTCGCATTCTGCATATCCATGCCTTGATCCTCGTCGAGCGTGACGGCCAGAAGAAAATCATCATTGGCGACAAGGGCGAGCGCATCAAGCGCATCGGCAGCGATGCCCGTCGCGACATGGAGCTGCTGTTCGATTCCAAGGTGATGCTTAACCTCTGGGTCAAGGTCAAGGGCGGCTGGTCCGACGATGAGCGTGCGCTGCGCTCGCTGGGCTACGGCGACCTCTAGGCTGTCTCTTCACCCGGCCCCGGCCGGGTGAACACTTTCTCTTTCGAGCCCGCCCGATGAGCACGCCAACCGGCCAACCTGCTTATGTGCTGCACAGCCGTGCGTACCGTGAAAACAGCGCGTTGGTCGATTTCCTCACGCCTCGGGGCCGGTTGCGAGCGGTGCTGCGCAGCGCCAAGGGCAAAGCCGGTTCGCTGGCAAGGCCCTTCGTGCCGCTCGAAGTCGAATTTCGCGGACGAGGCGAGCTGAAGAACGTCGGCCGAATGGAAAGCGCCGGTGTCGCCACCTGGATGACAGGCGAGGCGTTATTCAGCGGCATGTACCTCAACGAGCTGCTGATTCGCCTGCTGCCTTCTGAAGATCCGCATCCTGCCGTGTTCGATCACTACGCCGCCACCCTGGCCGCCCTCGCCGAAGGACGGGCGCTTGAGCCGCTGCTGCGTTCTTTCGAATGGCGTCTGCTGGACGATCTCGGCTACGGCTTTGCGCTGGACACCGACATCAATGGCGATCCTCTGGCCACAGACGGCATGTACCGCTTACAGGTCGACGCCGGGCTGGAGCGGGTTTACCTGCTGCAGCCCGGCCTGTTTCAGGGCGTGGAGCTGTTGGCGATGGCCGAAGCGGACTGGAGCGCCCCCGGTGCATTGTCCGCAGCCAAGCGTCTGATGCGTCAGGCGTTGGCGGTCCATCTGGGCGGTCGTCCATTAGTCAGCCGTGAACTGTTTCGCAAGCCGTAATCAGGCTTTATGCTCTGCAGCCTGCTTCGATCTAATTTCTGGAGACTTCCCGTGACTCAAAGCCCTCGCATCCTTCTTGGCGTGAACATCGATCACGTGGCCACATTGCGTCAGGCGCGCGGAACGCGTTACCCGGATCCGGTCAAGGCAGCGCTGGACGCTGAAGAGGCGGGTGCCGACGGCATCACGGTTCACCTGCGCGAAGACCGTCGCCATATCCAGGAGCGCGACGTGTTGCTGCTCAAGGATGTGTTGCAGACCCGCATGAACTTTGAAATGGGCGTCACCGAAGAGATGCTTGCGTTTGCCGAGCGGATTCGCCCGGGCCATGTGTGTCTGGTGCCGGAGACGCGTCAGGAGTTGACGACCGAGGGTGGTCTGGATGTCGCCGGTCAGGAGGCGCGCATCAAGGCCGCGGTCGAGCGGCTGTCGAAGATCGGCTGTGAAGTCTCGCTGTTCATCGACGCCGATGAGCGCCAGATTGCAGCCTCGAAGCGCGTCGGTGCGCCAGCCATCGAACTGCATACCGGCCGCTACGCCGACGCACAAACCCCGACTGAAGTGGCAGAAGAGCTGCAGCGGGTCGCCGATGGTGTGACCTTTGGCCTGGCCCAAGGCCTGATCGTCAACGCCGGACATGGCCTGCACTATCACAACGTTGAAGCGATTGCGGCGATCAAAGGCATCAACGAACTGAACATTGGTCACGCACTGGTGGCGCATGCGTTGTTCGTGGGTTTCAAGGCGGCGGTGGCCGAGATGAAAGCGCTGATCGTCGCGGCAGCACGCTAATCTCTGAAACGGCAGTGTCTCGCAGTCAACATCGGACTGTGGAAGACGGCTTGCTGGCGATAAACGATGACGCTGTTTTCCTGACATACCGCGTCGACTGAATCGCCGGCAAGCCGCTCTTATTAAACAACCCGTAACTTACTGAATAAACGCGATTTTGTGGGAACGGGCTTGTCCGCGAATGCAGCATTTCAGCCACCGTATCTGGGGCGGATGTACCCTGCCTTTTCGCGGACAAGTCCGCTCCCACGAACCGGTGTTTGCTGCGCGACAGCGCTACGTCTAAGACGTGGTAGCGCCTCTCACAAAAGTGTTTCGTCATCAGGTATTACAGATTTTTGATTCAGCGCTGAAAGCCTAAGGCTTGCGCCCCACGATCACGGCCCGCATCGGCGCGGGCAGGCCTTCTACGGTTTTGCTGTGGTCTTCGGGGTCGAGGAAGTCGCCCAGCGACTGATAGCGCATCCACTCGGTGCTGCGCTGTTCCTCGACAGCCGTGTGGCTGACGTCCACACAACGCACATCGGTGAAACCTGCGCGGCGCATCCACAGCTCCAGCGCAGGAACCGACGGCAGGAACCAGACGTTTCGCATCTGTGCGTAGCGATCTTCAGGCACCAGCACCTGATGGACGTCACCGGGTATCACCAGCGTTTCCATCACCAGCTCGCCGCCTTTCACCAGGCAGTCTTTCAGCGCCAACAGGTGGTCGATGGGCGATTTGCGGTGATACAGCACACCCATTGAAAACACTGTGTCGAACCCTTCCAGATTGGCAGGCAGGTCTTCCAGTGCGAAAGGCAGGTGCCAAGCGGGCAGGTCGGGCAGGTAGCGTTGCATGGCCTGGAACTGGCAGAAGAACAGCCAGTTGGGGTCGACGCCGACCACGCAGTCAGCGCCGGCCCCCAGCATGCGCCACTGGTAGTAGCCGTTGCCGCAACCCACATCCAGCACGCGTTTGCCTGTCAGATCCAGATGCGGCGACACCCGCGACCATTTCCAGTCCGAACGCCATTCGGTGTCGATGTGTACGCCGAACACATCGAACGGACCCTTGCGCCACGGGGAGAGGCCCATCAAGGCCTTGCGCAGCACCGTGCGTGTCTCACCGTCGCATTCGGTTTCCAGGGTGAAACTGTCGGCCAGGTCAATGCGGCTCGGCGTCAGGGCTGGCAAGGCGTCCAGTGCGCTCTGCCAGCGCTGCAGATCGCCGTGCCCTTTGGCCATCTTGGTGTCGAGCTGGGCCTGAAGGCTGTTGGCCCAGTCGGCGAGTGGAGTACGGGCCAGGCGGCGGGCAAGGGGAGCGAGATCAATCATGGCAGGGCTATCAACGAGGCAAAGTTAAGGCATTGGAACCAGGGCACCACCTTGGAAAATCCGGCGGCAAGCAGGCGTTGGCGGTGGTCTTCGAGGCTGTCGGGTTTCATGACGTTCTCGATGGCGCTGCGTTTCTGAGCAATCTCCAGATCGCTGTAACCATTGGCGCGTTTGAAGGCAATGTGCAGATCGGTCAGCAGCGCGTGTTCCTGCTCGTCATCGAAGCGCAGCTTTTCAGACAGGATCAGCGCCCCGCCCGGCACCAGGGACTGCCGAATGCGCCCAAGCAGTTCAAGGCGCTGCTCGGGCGCGATGAATTGCAGGGTGAAGTTCAGGGCAACCACCGAGGCTGGCTGGAACCTGAGACCCAGGATGTCGCCCTCGACGACTTCCACTGGTAGCAACTCCTGAAACATCGAGTTCTGGGCGTTCAGGTATTCGCGGCAGCGTTCGACCATCGCAGTTGAATTGTCGATGGCGATGACCCGGCAGCCTTCGTTGCGCACGTGGCGGCGCAATGCCTGAGTGACCGCGCCCAGCGAACTGCCCAGGTCGTACAGAACCGTGTCAGGTTGGGCAAACTGGGCCGCCAGCACGCCTAGGTTCTCGACGATGGTCGGGTAGCCGGGCACTGAACGCTTGATCATGTCCGGGAATACGCGCACCACGTCTTCGTTGAAGGCGAAATCAGGCACTTGGGCCAGCGGTTGGGCGAATAGGCGGTCGGGTTCTTTGCTCACGGCGATTCCGGCGAAGGCTTTGAAAGGCGGGCATTCTAGCCAACTTGTTGCCGGGATGCATGGTGCAGCGCAGCTTCTCGGATGAGTCGCTGCGCTCATCGCTTAAAGACTTCAGTTCACTTTGATCGAGCAATCGAATGTTTGCTCGGGCGGTACTTCCGGTGCCCAAGGCTGTTGATAAACCATCAGCAGGCGACCGGTGCCCGGTTCAGTGGCCTTGAAACGCCACACCGACTCGCCGCCGCTGCCGATCATCTCCTTGTTTGCACCGTTGGCGTATACCTCAGGCCCGAGGCTGCGCAGGATGCCCTGCGCCGGGTTCTGAGTCAGCCAGCGAAAGCCGGTGGTCGGGTTGCTGGGCAGGGTCAGGATCAGTGTCTGTCCGGTTGTCAGGCTCAACGGGCACTCACTTTGGCTGTCGACGGAGACGATATTTTTTGGTGTCTGCGCGCAGGCGCTCAGCAGGGCGAGGCTCAAAGGCGCGAGGAGGCGAACTGGGGTCATGGCAATGTCCGGTTTTGCAAGACGATGCTGGAGGATAACCGATCAGGGTTTTGGAGGGGAGCGTGTGGCGGGTGTGATCCGGGTTGTTCTGCGCCCATAGGGGTAAACAGACTTGGCTGAATGTACGCAATGCCGAACGTAGGAGCGGACTCGTCCGCGAAAGCTTTTTTTCAACCGCTGCATCTCTGTCGGTTGTTTCAGCTTTCGCGGACAAGTCCGCTCCTGCCTCCTGGTTGTGCCAGCTCACCCCCACGGGTAGGCGTTACACCTCAGAACAACACTTTCGCCACGTCAGCAAAGCGTTTGGCAAAGTGCACGGTCAGGCCTTCCTTCAGGTAATCAGGCAGCTCCTCGAAGTTGCCCCGGTTCGGCTCTGGCAAGATCAGTTCGTTGATCTTCTGACGACGCGCTGCAATCACCTTTTCCCGCACGCCACCAATCGGCAGAACATGCCCGGTCAGGGTCAGTTCGCCGGTCATGGCCACGCCTTTTTTCGGCGGCTGGTTGCGGGCCAGGGACAGCAGGGCGCTGGCCATTGTGACCCCCGCGCTCGGGCCGTCCTTTGGCGTCGCGCCTTCAGGCACGTGCAGATGCACGAACGCTTCGTCGAAGAACTTTGCATCACCGCCAAATTTCGACAGGTTGGAGCTGACGTAGCTGTAAGCGATCTCAGCTGACTCCTTCATCACGTCACCCAACTGGCCCGTCAGCTTGAAGCCGCGGTTCAGGGTGTGGATGCGGGTCGCTTCGATCGGCAGGGTTGCGCCGCCCATGCTGGTCCATGCCAGGCCGGTGATGACACCGGTGCCTGACAACACCTGTTCGCTGCGGAATACCGGCATGCCCAGCGATGCTTCCAGGTCTTTCGGGCCGATCTTGATCACCGAGTCAGGCGTGTCCAGCAGTTTGACGACCGCCTTGCGCACCAGTTTGCCGAGCTGTTTCTCCAGATGCCGCACCCCAGCTTCACGGGCATACCCTTCGATGACCGCGCGCAGTGCGCTGTCGCTGATGGTCAGCTTGTTCTTGGCAACGCCTGCTTTGGCCAGTTGCTTGGGCCACAAATGGCGCTTGGCGATGGCGAGCTTTTCTTCGGTGATATAGCCCGACAGGCGAATCACTTCCATCCGGTCCAGCAACGGGCCGGGGATGGAGTCCAGGGTGTTGGCGGTGCAGACGAACAGGACTTTGGACAGGTCCAGACGCAGGTCCAGATAGTGATCGAGGAATTCGACGTTCTGTTCCGGGTCCAGGGTTTCCAGCAGCGCCGACGCCGGGTCGCCTTGGTAGCTCTGGCCCATCTTGTCGATTTCATCGAGCATGATGACCGGGTTCATCACTTCCACATCCTTGAGCGCCTGCACCAGCTTGCCTGGCTGGGCGCCGATGTACGTGCGGCGATGGCCCTTGATCTCGGCTTCGTCGCGCATGCCGCCCACGCTCAGGCGGTAGAACGGCCGACCCAGGGACTCGGCGATCGAGCGTCCGACACTGGTCTTGCCCACCCCGGGCGGCCCGACGAGCAATACGATCGAACCGCTGATTTCGCCTTTGTAGGCACCGACCGCAAGAAATTCGAGAATGCGCGCCTTGATGTCATCGAGCCCGGCATGGTGCTGATCGAGTACCTTGCGAGCGTGCTTGAGGTCCAGCTTGTCCGCCCCGTAGACGCCCCACGGCAGGGAGCTTGCCCAGTCCAGATAGTTGCGTGTGACGGCGTACTCGGGCGAGCCGGTTTCCAGCACTTTGAGTTTGCCGATTTCTTCATCGATTTTCTTGCGCGCCTGAGGCGTCAGGGTCTTGCCTTCCAGGCGTTGCTCGAACTGCTCGATGTCCGCACTGCGATCGTCCTTGCTAAGCCCCAGCTCCTGCTGAATGACCTTGAGCTGTTCCTTGAGAAAGAACTGACGCTGATGCTCGCCGATCTTGCGATTGACCTCGGCGGAGATCTCTTTCTGCAAGCGTGCGACTTCGACCTCCTTGCGCAGCATCGGCAGCACTTTCTCCATGCGCTTAAGCATGGGCACGCAGTCGAGCACCTGTTGCAGCTCGACGCCGGTAGCGGAGGTGAGTGCGGCCGCAAAATCGGTCAACGGCGACGGATCGTTGGGGCTGAAGCGATTCAGATAGTTTTTCAGCTCTTCGCTGTACAGCGGGTTGAGCGGCAACAGTTCCTTGATCGCGTTGATCAGCGCCATGCCGTAGGCCTTGACCTCATCGGTGGGCTCATTGGGCTGCTGCGGGTATTCGACTTCCACCAGGTACGGCGGGCGATGGTGCTTGAGCCAGGTGCGGATACGAACGCGGCTCAGACCCTGCGCCACGAACTGCAAACGACCATTTTCACGGCTGGCGTGGTGAACTTTCACCAGAGTGCCATACTCGGGCAGTGCGCCAGTATTGAAATGGCGCGGATCTTCCTGCGGCGTGTCCATGAAAAACAGGGCGAGGGAGTGGTGTTCAGACTTGCTGACCAGCTCCAGTGTCTCGGCCCACGGCTCTTCATTGACGATGACTGGCAGTACCTGCGCCGGGAAGAACGGACGGTTATGGATCGGGATGATGTAGACCTTGTCCGGCAGGTTCTGGCCGGGCAGGGCAAGCGAGGTGCTATCGGAGCTCAGCGACACATCGTGCTCGGCTGCATCATTCGGCAAATCTGGCGAGTCTGTCTGCTGGTCGCTCATGGGGCACCTGAGAAGTTGAACATGGCTCTTAGATGGGGCACGGGGCCTCAGGTTTCAATGGCTTTGGTCGATAGTGTGAGTAGTGGCGATGAAACCGCTTGTTTCAGCGGTCCGCCGAACCTTTAAGTTGTCGCCAGTGCCAGCTTTTTCTTTGTGGCACTGCCGTTGCGGGTTGATCCGGTTATGACCAACGTATTTATTTCAGCAGTAATGGCCGGGCTATGGATGGTGTCGGCGGCCAATGCCTCGGCGGCGACCTTCACAGCGCAAATGCTCGACAAGCAGGGCAAGCCCCTGGCAAACGCCGTTGTGACCCTCAAAGGTCCGCCTGATGCGACGCCAGCACCGCTCAAGGCGGCGATGGACCAGCGCGATCAGGAGTTCGCGCCCCATGTGCTGGCTGTTCATACCAACACGCAGGTGAAGTTTCCGAACAGCGATAACATCCGTCATCAGGTGTATTCCTTTTCTCCGGCCAAGCGCTTTGAACTGCGTCTCTATGAGGGCACGCCGTCCGAGCCGTTGCTGTTCGACAAGCCGGGCGTCGTGGTACTGGGCTGCAATATTCATGACTGGATGGTGGGCTACATCTACGTCACCGACGAGCCCTGGTTCGGCGTGACCGACAGCAACGGCCAGCTCAAGCTTGATCAGATGCCGGCCGGCCATTATCAAGCCACGCTCTGGCACCCGCAGATCGAAGACATGCAGCCGGTTTCAGGCGGCGAGTTCGATATTCCGGCCGCTGGCCTCACTCAACGTTTCACGCTCCCGGTAGTGCCTGCGGTGACCGACGACAAGCCTGCCAAACCGGCGACCAGCGGCTTTGGCGACGCCTTCCACAAGGCAGCGCATGAATGAATCTTAAAGTCAGCTTCCAGGCGCGTATCGCCGGGGTCTTGATTGCCCTGCTGCTGATCGTAGTCTTTGCGGTCTCTTTAGCCGTCAAAGTGGCGACCGGCGATGCCGTTCGCACGCAGGCTCAGGCGCAACTGGAAGTCGGCAGCCGGGTGTTCGAACGTCTGATTGACCTGCGCGGTAAACGGCTGCGCGATGCGGTGCAATTGTTGTCCTCCGACTTCGGTTTCCGCGATGCCGTCGCCAGCTCCGATTCGTCCACGATTCGCTCGGTACTGCTGAACCACGGCAAGCGCATCAACGCCAGCGACATGTTCCTGCTCGGCATGGACGGTGTGGTCATCGCCAGTACCGAGCCCCAAGTGCCTGAAGGTAGCAAGTTCGTTTACGACCAGGCGTTGCGTGCCGCCAAACGTAGCGGCCAATCGGTGCTGATTGTGCCGGGCGGCGGAACGCCCCACTTGCTGGTCGAGAGTACCGTGCTGGCGCCGTTGCCCATCGGTCGCGTGGTGATGGGCTTTACCATCGACAGCGACATCGCCGAAGAGCTGCGCTCGCTCAGCGGTCTGGAAGTGTCGTTTCTAACGGTGGAAGACGGCAAGGCAGGCAGCCTGATCAGTACCCAGCCCGAAGCCCTGCATGCCGGTCTGATCGATTTGATGCGCAGCTCTTCCGGTGGGCAGATGCGGGTCACTGAGCAGTCGAACCTGAATTTCCTCAGCCAGACGCTGATGCTCGCCAACACGGGCAACGCGGGCGACGGGCAAGTGATCGCCTTGCTGCAAAGCCCGCTGGACAAAGCGTTGCAGGCCTTTGCACCGCTGGATGAAAAAATCTTCTGGATTTCAATGGCAGCGCTGCTGGCCTCGCTCATTGGTACGCTGGCCCTGGCACGCAGTGTTTCCCTGCCCGTGCGAGAGCTGGCGATAGCCGCTCAGCGCATCGGTGATGGTGATTACGAGACGCCGGTCAAGATGGCCCGTACCGATGAGCTGGGCATGCTCGCCGACGCGATCAATACCATGCAGCACGGCATCGCTGTTCGTGAAGGGCAACTGGCGCACAACGCGCTGCACGACAACCTCACCGGCCTGCCGAATCGGGCGCTGGTGATGGAGCGTCTGGGCAGTGCCATCTCCGCCGAACGTCCGGTGGCACTGCTGTATCTGAGCATCGAGAACCTCGCGGCGATCAACGAAAGCTCCGGCGCGGAAGGCGTAGAACAACTGTTGCGTGAGGTCGGGCAGCGCTTGCAGAGCACACTGCGGGCAGGCGACACCGTTGCACGGCTGTCGGCTAATGAGTTTTTGATACTGCTGGATCACACCACCAGTGACGGCGCGGTCGCGACGGCGGACTCCCTGCAGCGACTGCTCATTGAGCCGCAGCGTGTCGACAATCACGACATTTCCCTAGAGTGCTGCGTCGGCATCACGGTCTATCCGGAAAACGGCAATTCGGCTCAGGAGCTGGTTAACCGTGCGGCGATCGCCCGTAAGGACGCGGCGTTCCTGCCGGGGCGTTTGCAGATCTACCAGGACGGCAGCGACTTGGCGCACCAGCGCCAGATCAGCTTGATTCGCGACCTGCGCAAAGCGCCGCAGAATGGCGAGCTGATGCTGCATTACCAGCCCAAACTGGATATCCGCCAAGGCACGGTGCTTCAGGCCGAAGCGCTGTTGCGCTGGAGTCATCCGCAGTTCGGCAATGTGTCGCCCGCCGAATTCATTGTGCTGGCCGAACGCACCGGCAGCATCCATCTGCTGACCAACTGGGTTATTGAAGAGGCCATGCGTCAGTTGGCTGAATGGCGCAAGCGTGGTCTGGTCCTGCAGGTGTCGGTGAATATTTCCGCCGACGACCTGCTCGGCAGTGATCTGGTCGAGTTCGTGGTGCAGTTGCTGAAAAAGTACGGCGTGCCCGCCGAGCAGTTGCTCTTCGAGATAACCGAAAGTGCGGTCATGAGCGAGCCGGAAAAAGCGCTGGTGGTGCTGCATCGTCTGCGTGAATGCGGCATCAGCCTGTCCATTGATGACTTCGGCACCGGCTACTCGTCGCTGGCGCACCTCAAGCGTCTGCCGGTACAGGAACTGAAGATCGACCAGTCCTTCGTGCGCAATCTGGACGAAACGAGTGAGGACGCGGTAATTGTGCGTTCGACCATTGAAATGAGCCACAACCTGGGGCTCAAGGTGGTGGCAGAGGGGGTTGAGTATCAGCACAGCCTTGATTTGCTGCGTCGTTGGCACTGCGACACCGCGCAAGGCTACTTGATCAGCAGACCACTGAACGCTGCTGCCTTTGAGGCATGGATGGTCAAAACCCATGAGTCACCCGGCCTGATGGTGAATTAATCCATGCATTACAGAACAGCGTTGATCGTGGGTTGCCTGTTGGGAGCGGCTGCACCTCTGGCTCTGGCCGATAACGGCCGCCTGATCGCTACCGGAGGAGCCAGCAACATCGAAGGCGGCGCTGGCGGAGGCATCACACCGTGGGCGGTGATCACGGGCTACAGCGAGCAGGGCGAGTGGGGTGCCACGGCGTTCGCCACGCACATCAACCTGCCCGACTACAACCTGGACGTGGCGGGCCTGGCGCTGGCCTATGGCAACCGCGTTGAGTTGTCTTACGCGCACCAACGCTTTGACATCAGCCCCTTGCAGCACAAATTGAGCCTGCCGGACGACAACCTCAGCCAGGACGTGTTTGGCGTCAAAGTGCGGCTGTTCGGTGACCTGATCTACGACAGCCTGCCGCAGGTGTCGTTGGGCGTGCAGTACAAGCACCAGAATGATTTCCTGATCCCCAGCCTGGTCGGCGCGCAGCGCGATTCCGACGTGGAAGGCTACCTGACCGCGAGTCGCCTGTTCATGGGCGCAGCCTTCGGCTACAACGTGGTGGTCAACGGCGGGGTGCGTTACAGCCGTGCCAATGAAACCGGACTACTGGGGTTTGGCGGTGATCGTCGTGACACGCGAAGCCTGCTCAAGGAAGGTTCGGTGGCGGTGCTGTTCAACCCGCGCTGGGCAATGGGCGTGGAATACCGCGAGAAGCCGGACAACCTGTCGTTCGCTGGCGAAAGCGACTGGGCGGATGTGTTTCTCGGTTACTTCCCCAACAAGCATGTGTCCTTCGTCCTGGCCTACGCGCGCCTGGGTGAGATCGCCACGCTGGACAACCAGAACGGCACGTACCTTTCCGTTCAGGGGAGCTTTTAATGATGCGTTTGGTGATGGGTCTGATGCTGGCCTTGATGGTCGGTTGTGCTCAACAGCAGGTTAAGGATGACAGCCTTTATCAGGACCTCGGCCAGCGCGCGGGTATCCAGCGTATCGTCGAAGGCATGCTGTTGAACGCGGCCAAGGACGAGCGGATTGTCGAGCGGTTCAAAAGGGTTAACATCGTCCTGCTGCGCGACCGGCTGGTCGAGAAGTTTTGTGAAGTGGCGGATGGCCCGTGTCGCTACACCGGCGACAGCCTGGCCGAATCCCACAAGGGCCAGAACCTGAGCCCGAGTGACTTCAATGCGTTGGTCGAAAACCTGATTGCCGCTATGGACACTGAAAAAGTCCCGGTGCCCGTGCAAAACCGCTTCATCGCCCGGCTGGCCGCACTGCGCGGGGACGTGATCCGCAAGTAGCGTCGCATTCGAGAGCGGATGCGGAGCGTCTTGGGCGGTATTACCGCGCTGGAGCGTGTGAACGATCATCTACGCAGCGTGTTGTGCCTCGACACGGATCGTGCCCATCGCTCCACGTGGGCATGCAGCCCGTGACGCTCCGCGTCAACAATGGCACAGGCTGCGTATTAGTTGAGCCAAGCGCCTGGCTCAAGTCACCGTTCAGAATGGGCGCAGGTCAACTCAGCCGCGTCAGATACCCCGGCACTTCCTGCTCGGGCAACACCGACAGCACTTTTAAACGCTGGAGCATGCGCTGTCTTGCGCGGTGCAGGTGTTCCTTGAGGTTCAAGGCGGCGGCGTCGACGGCTCCGTGCAGCAGCAGTTCGAGGATCATTCGATGTTCGGCGAGCATGGCTTCGTCGGCACCGATGTCCAGCAGGCGGTAGAAGATCCGGTTGATGATCATCGGGCTCTGCGCCTGGCTGATGAGGGTGGCGATCTTGCGGTTCTGCAGGCCACACAAGCATTGCTGATGCAGATCCTCCTCCAGCTGTTCGATCTGCTCCAGGCTACAGCTTTCAGCGTTCTGCGCTTCGATCACCCGGGCCAGCATACTTTCCAGGTCTTCACGTCTCAGGTGCGGCCCGGTCTGACGCAAGGCTTCGGGCTCCAGGCAGGCGCGCAGCTCGTAATCATCGGTCACTTCACGCGCCGTCAGCGGCCCCGCCAGCCATTGGGAGTAGGGCTCCTTCTCCACCAGCCCGCGATCGCGCAGACGCATCAGCGCTTCACGAACCACAGCCCGGCTGACTCCGAAATGGTCTGCGGCGCTCTGTTCGTCGAGGCGGTAATGACCGAAAGCGATACACGCCGACAGCGCCGCGCCGATCTCGTCATGAATACGCTCACCCAGCGGCCGTGTATCGACCAGCTCTTCGCTGCTGTCCAGCCCGAACTGCTTGTGGCTCAGGCTCAGGCGCAGCGGTTCGACTGCACCGCCCTCAGGGTTGACCAGATAGCCCCGGCCATCGAACCGGCTGATCAGCCCTTCGTCATGCAGCAGATTCAGCGCCTTGCGCACCGGCACACGGCTGGTGCCGAACAGTTCCGCCAACGGTGCTTCGAGCAGCACCAGTCCATTGGCGACCGCATCGGTGAGAATGGCGTTGCGTAACACGTCCCGGATCGTGGCGTAGCGCGATGCGGTGCGCGGGTCCTCATCTGACATCGTTTTCTTACACTTCTGGCGGCTGACGAACGATTCTCGCACAGATGCGTGACTGTCACCTTGAGGTACATCCGGATGCTCGCTCATAGGGCCACCGTTACTTATCTGCACTAAAATGTATCTTTTATAAAAGATACATTATTTCATTGTGACAGCCGACCCACCGCCCTGTGTGCGATTCTTTCGCTGCTCGTCCCGTGCGTGAAAGGTTTCTAATTCAACTGTCTCAAGCCATTCGCAGGTTTGACGCCGCTCGTTCAGCACGTCACGAGCACGAGATTGGCATGGATTCTGCCTTTGTTAAATGTACATTTTATTAATAAGTACATTTTAAAAGGTCTGTTATGTCGATGATGGACACCGCTGTTTCCGGAATCACATTCGATGCCTGCTCGCTGGCCGACGACTTCGCGCAGGGACGAAACGACCCGGTGCAAAGCCTGGAGCAGGCACTGCGCAGAGCCCGTGAGGTTGATCACGTCTTCATTTCTCTGAGCGAAGAGCGCGCCCGCCGCGAAGCCGAAGCATCGGCCGCCCGCTGGAAACAGGGCCAGCCTCTGGGGCCATTCGACGGCATTCCGATGGCCTGGAAGGATCTGTTCGATCTGGCAGGTTCTCTGACCAGCGCCGGTTCCGCGACCCGCCGAAATGTCAGCGCCGCTTGTCTGGATGCGCCGAGCGTCGGGCTGTTGGCCCGTTCGGGCATGGTCAGTGTGGGCAAGACCAACCTCAGTGAGTTCGCTTATTCCGGGCTCGGTCTCAATCCGCATTTCGGCACGCCCATCAATCCGCTAAGTGATGATTCACCGCGTATTCCCGGCGGATCTTCGTCAGGCTCAGGAGTTGCAGTCGCCGCGGGCATCGTGCCGATTGCGATGGGGACCGACACCGCAGGCTCGATTCGCATTCCTGCGGCGCTCAATGGTTTGGTGGGTTTTCGCAGCACCAGCCGCCGCTACAGTCGCGACGGCGTGTTTCCGTTGGCGCTTACCCTGGACAGTGTCGGGCCGCTGACCCGCAGCGTTCGTGATGCACTGGTGATCGACGACCTGCTGTGCGCACGCAGCAAACCGACGTCGCACGTGCCGCGCAGTCTGGCTGGTCAGCGATTCATCGTCGATCGGGCGGTGCTCGATGATGCGCGTGTCGAGCCTGCAGTACGCGACAACCTGTTGCGCGCTGTCGAGGCGCTGCGTATTGCCGGTGCGCTGGTCGAGATGCGTCCTTGCGAAGCCTTTCAAGCCACCTTGCACCTGATCCAACACGGCGGCTGGCTGGGCGCCGCCGAAGCGTTTGCCCTGCATCAGCCGTTGCTGGACAGCGACGCGGCCAGTGAAATCGATCAGCGGGTGCGTAAGCGTCTTGAAGCCGCTCGTCACATGCCCGCCAGCCTGCTAATCAATTTGTACGCCGCCCGCGAGCGCTTGCAAACGCAACTGACCCTTGAACTGGACGGCGCACTGCTCATCACCCCCAGTGTCGCCCACGTTGCGCCACCCCTTGCACCGCTGCTGGCCGACGACGAACTGTTTATCCAGACCAACCTCGCAACGCTGCGCCTGACCATGCCCGGCAGCCTGCTCAACATGCCGGGTGTGTCGCTGCCCAGCGGTGTCGATGTCTGCGGTTTGCCCACTGGTCTGCTGCTCAGCGCGCCAGCGGGGGAGGACGCCCGGCTGTTGCGCGCTGCGTTGGCGGTGGAAGCGCTCCTGAAACCTTTATGACACCCCTTGAACACCCTCTCAACGACTGACCGGCGACTGTGATCGATGCGGTGAAGCCGGTCCGATCAACCAGCAGGAGAAACAACAATGGCTAAAGAAATTCTGTGTGCGTTTGGTGTGGATGTGGATGCCGTCGCGGGCTGGCTGGGCTCGTATGGCGGTGAGGACTCGCCCGACGATATCTCGCGTGGGCTGTTTGCCGGTGAAATCGGCGCGCCGCGCCTGCTTAAACTGTTCGAGCGTTACGGGCTGCGCACCACCTGGTTCATTCCGGGTCACTCTATGGAAACGTTCCCCGAGCAAATGAAGGCCGTGGCCGACGCGGGGCATGAAATCGGCGTGCATGGCTACAGCCATGAAAACCCGATTACGATGACTCCCGAGCAAGAAGAGATCGTGCTCGACAAGTCCATCGACCTGATCATGCAAGTCACCGGCAAACGCCCGACCGGTTATGTCGCGCCGTGGTGGGAATTCAGCAACGTTACCAATGAGCTGCTGCTCAAAAAAGGCATCAAGTACGACCACAGCCTGATGCACAACGACTTCCACCCGTACTACGTTCGTGTGGGCGACAAGTGGACCAAGATCGATTACAGCCAGCACCCCGACACCTGGATGAAACCGCTGGTGCGTGGCGAAGAAACCGACCTGGTGGAGATCCCGGCCAACTGGTACCTGGACGACCTGCCGCCGATGATGTTCATCAAGAAAGCGCCCAACAGCCACGGCTTCGTCAACCCGCGTCATCTGGAAGAAATGTGGCGCGACCAGTTCGACTGGGTGTACCGCGAGCATGAGCACGCGGTGTTCACCATGACCATTCACCCCGACGTTTCCGGACGCCCACAGGTGCTGCTGATGCTTGAGCGTCTGATCGAGCACATCCAGAGCCATGCGGGCGTCAAGTTCGTCACCTTCGACGAGATCGCCGACGACTTCGTGCGTCGCAACCCACGCAACCGTTGATTCATAGCCCTGTCCGAGGCATCACTCATGTCCATATACAACAAGCTTGACCTGACCGGCTGGAAGCCAGAGCAGTTGACGCCGGAGCAAGTTCGCTTCGCCACATGGATAGCCTTTTTCGCGTGGGTGTTTGCGGTATACGACTTCATTCTGTTCGGAACCCTGCTGCCCGAGATCGGCCGGCACTTTTCCTGGAGTGAAGTGGAGCAGGCCGAAATTGCGACCTGGGTCGCGGTCGGTACGGCAGTGGTCGCACTGGCCATCGGCCCGCTGGTGGATCGCCTGGGACGGCGCGTTGGCATCATGTTTACCGTGAGCGGATCGGCGATTTGTTCGGCGCTCACGGCCATCGGTGGATCGTGGGGCAAGTCGCCGCTGATCCTTATCCGCTCGCTGGGCGGTCTGGGTTATGCGGAAGAGACGGTCAATGCGACCTATCTGAGCGAAATTTACGCAGCGTCGGATGACCCGCGTCTGGCCAAGCGCCGCGGCTTCATCTACAGCCTGGTCCAGGGCGGCTGGCCGGTCGGTGCACTTATAGCCGCAGGCCTGACGGCGGTGCTGCTGCCGGTCATCGGCTGGCAGGGCTGCTTCGTGTTCGCGGCGATTCCGGCCATCATCATTGCGATCATGGCGCGCAAGCTCAAAGAGAGCCCGCAGTTTCAAATCCATCAGCGCATCACGCAGCTGCGCAAAAAGGGTGAAGTCAGTCAGGCGCAGGCCGTGGCGCACACCTATGGCGTGGACTACGACGAACACAGCAAAGCGGGGATTGGCGCGGCCTTTCGTGGCACCTCGTTGCGCGCAACGCTGGTGATCGGCGCGGCGATTCTGCTCAACTGGGCGGCGATTCAGGTGTTCAGCGTGTTGGGCACAACGGTGATCGTCAGCGTGCATCACATCTCGTTCGAGAATTCGCTGATCATTCTGGTGCTGTCCAACCTGGTGGGTTACTGCGGCTACCTGAGCCACGGCTGGATGGGCGACAAGATCGGCCGTCGCAATGTGATCGGCCTGGGCTGGATGCTCGGCGGTCTGGCATTTGCCGGCATGCTCTACGGGCCGAGCAACATGCCGATGGTCGTCGGGCTGTACAGCCTGGGTCTGTTTTTTCTGATCGGGCCTTATTCGGCGGCGCTGTTTTTCATCAGCGAAAGCTTTCCCACCAGCATCCGCGCCACTGGGGGCGCGATCATCCACGCGATGGGTCCGATTGGTGCGGTGGTGGCCGGTTTCGGTGCCACGTCCGTGCTGAGCGCAGGCGGCGACTGGCAGACCTCGGCGCTGTACTTCGGTGCGCTGCCTTGCTTCCTGTCCGGCGCGCTGATGTTCGCGGCCCGCCACGTGCGCCCTGAAACGGTTAAATGAGGAATTGCACATGACGCGTAAAGTTGCATTGGTCACCGGTGCCGCTAGCGGCATCGGTCAGGCCCTGGCGGTGGCGTTTGCCCGGCAGGGTGTGGCGGTGACCGGCGGTTTTTACCCGGCAGACCCCCACGACCCGGATCAAACCCGTCGGCTGGTGGAAGAGGCGGGCGGCGAATGCCTCATGCTGCCGCTGGACGTTGCCAGTACCGAATCGGTGGACAATCTGGCCAATCAGGCTTTGGGAGCGTTTGGCCGGATCGATTACGCAGTCGCTAACGCCGGTTTGCTGCGCCGTGCGCCGCTGCTGGAAATGACCGACGAACGCTGGAATGAAATGCTCGACGTGGACCTGACCGGGGTGATGCGCACCTTCCGTGCCGCTGTCAGGCACATGGGCGAGGGCGGTGCGCTGGTGGCGATCTCGTCGATTGCCGGTGGCGTGTATGGCTGGCAGGACCACTCGCATTACGCCGCAGCCAAGGCGGGTGTCCCGGGACTGTGCCGTTCGCTGGCGGTCGAGCTGGCGCCGAAAGGCATCCGCTGCAACGCAGTGATTCCGGGCCTGATCGAAACGCCCCAGTCGCTGGACAGCAAGAACTCGCTGGGTCCGGAAGGGCTGAAGCAGGCTGCCAGAGCGATTCCGCTGGGCCGCGTCGGGCGGGCGGATGAAGTGGCATCGCTGGTACGGTTTCTGTGCAGCGACGAAGCCAGCTATCTGACTGGGCAGAGCATCGTGATCGACGGCGGCCTGACCGTGCGCTGGCCGGAGTGATCGTCTACCGGGTTACACGCCGATCTTGCTGACTGGATGCAAAACCTGTGGGAGCGAGCTTGCTCGCGAAAGGGCCGTTCCGTTCAATCGAGATGTTGTGTTTGGACAATGGCCTTCGCGAGCAAGCTCGCTCCCACAAGCGTCGTGTTTATTCAGCCAGCCACCAGTGTGATTTGAAGGTGCGTGCTCCATTTTTCGGACCCGCAACAAGGAACCCATCATGCAACAACTCAAAGACAAACGCGCCGTGATCACTGGCGCAGGCAGCGGAATCGGCGCGGCCATCGCGCGCGCCTATGCTGGCGAAGGCGCACGACTGGTGCTGGGCGACCGTGATCCGACCAACCTGACGAAAGTCGCCGAGCAATGCCGCGAGCTCGGCGCGCAGGTGTACGCCTGCGTGGCCGACGTCGGCACGCTCGAAGGCGCGCAGGCCGGTGTCGATGCCTGCGTCGAGCAGTTCGGCGGCATCGATATTCTGGTCAACAACGCGGGCATGCTGACCCAGGCGCGCTGCGTCGACTTGAGCATCGACATGTGGAACGACATGCTGCGCGTCGACCTCACCAGCGTGTTCGTCGCCAGCCAGCGCGCCCTGCCGCACATGGTGGCGCAGCGCTGGGGGCGGATTATCAACGTCGCCTCGCAACTGGGCATCAAGGGCGGGGCCGAGTTGACTCACTACTCAGCGGCCAAGGCTGGGGTAATCGGCTTCACCAAATCCCTGGCGCTGGAAGTGGCCAAAGACAACGTGCTGGTCAACGCCATCGCGCCCGGCCCTATCGAAACGCCGTTGGTGGCCGGTATCAGCAGCGCCTGGAAAACCGCCAAGGCCGCCGAACTGCCACTGGGCCGTTTCGGTCTTGCGGAGGAAGTCGCGCCGGTTGCTGTGCTACTCGCCAGTGAGCCGGGCGGCAATCTGTTCGTCGGCCAGACACTGGGGCCGAACTCCGGCGACGTGATGCCGTGATGCACTTGAGCGAGGAGTGACCCATGTGTGGACTGTGCGGACTGTTGGGTGAAGACGTGCACTGGAGCGATCCGCTGAGTGGCGAACTGCCGAGGCGTCGCGAGCGCTTGCGACGCATTGCGGCCATCAACAAGGTGGTGGCGCCGTTTCGCTTGAAGGTCGAGGACTTTCAGGGCGTGTCCTATCTGCTGCTGGGGGCTACCGGCAAACAGGAGCTGGCGAGCGGACTGGAGCAGCTCTGGGAGAAGGCCGAACTGCTGATCGGCCGACCGCTGGACCCGCTCGACTCCCGTCTGCTTGATCATTTGCAGAGGTCATCATGAGCCTTGCGTTGAACGTGATTACCGGTTTTCTGGGCAGCGGCAAAACCACCTTGCTCAAGCGCCTGCTGGCTGACGAAAACATGGGCGACACCGCGCTGCTGATCAACGAGTTCGGCGATGTCGGCATCGATCATTTGCTGGTCGAAGAAGTCGCGCCGGATACCGTGCTGCTGCCCAGCGGCTGTATCTGTTGTTCGATTCGCGGCGAGTTGAAAGACGCGCTGCTCGGTCTGCTGGAGCGCCGCAGTCGCGGTGAAATCCCAGCGTTTCGTCGCGTGATTCTGGAAACCACCGGCCTGGCCGACCCGGCGCCGATCCTCGCCACCCTGAGCCACGATCCGCAATTGCGCGGGCGCTTTCACATCGGGCTGATCGTGACCCTGGTGGACGCTTGCCACGCCGCGCTTCAAGAGCGTCTGCACCCGGAATGGCTGGCTCAGGTCGCCGCTGCTGACAGGTTGCTGCTGAGCAAGACCGATCTGGTCGATGAAACGACGCTCGATGCCCTGCGCCTGCATTTGCAGGCGCTCAATTTCTCTGCGCCGTTGCTGGACACCGCACAAGTGCATAGCGGGGATCAGTTGCTATTGGGGCAGGGCGTGCGCAGCGCCGAGCCGGCGCAGGAAGTGACGCGCTGGCAACTGCACCGTCCGCAATCCACGCTGCCCCGGCATGGCGACGCACAGGTCTGCTGCCTCACCTTCGAGCGGCCGCTGGACTGGATCGGATTCGGGGTGTGGTTGTCGATGCTGTTAAGATGCCACGGCGAAAGAATCCTGCGTGTCAAAGGACTGCTCAACGTGAATGCCAACCAGGCCCCTGTCGTGATCCACGGTGTACAGCATTGCCTGCACGCGCCTGTCCATCTTGCAGCCTGGCCGGGAGAGGATCGCACCTCGCGGCTGGTGTTTATTTTGCGTGGGCTCGACCCCGAATTGCTGCGTCGCTCGTTCGACGTATTCTCCAGCAGCTTCGCGCCGCCGTTGACTTCCCCCCAAAGCGAGACCGCTGCATGACCCTCACTCTGCGGGTGCTGGGCACTTCGGTCACGTTGCTTGAATCCCTGCGTGAGCGCGCCGAACAGGACCTTGGGATCAAGCTGGTGTATCAGATTCACGACGTGCAGACCGCGCAGCGGATCGCGGTCATGCAGCCGGACAGCTACGACCTCTACGATCAGTGGTTTCACAACGTCGATTTCGTCTGGCCGGCGCGGGCGATTCAGCCTATCGATACACGGCGCATTGCGCTGTGGCACGAGATCAACGATTTGCCCAAGCGTGGTCGCCTGCGTCCCACGGATCAACCCGGTAGCGGCAGCGTCCCCAGCGAGCGCCTGTTCGTGCAACACGACGGCAGCCTGGGCAGCGCGGTCACCGAGCGCATCAGCATGCTGCCGCTGACCCACAACGCAGACAGTTTTGCCTACCGCCCGGAGCGTCTGCCCGAGAGCCTGAGCCCGGCCGATGAAAGCTGGGGCTGGCTGCTGGATCCGGTCTGGAGCGGGCGCATTGCCTTGCAGAGCGATGCCGCCATTGGTGCGCTGGACGCAGCGCTGGCCGTTGAAGGCGCGGGGCTGGCGCAATTCAAGGACATCGGCAACATGAGCATCGAGGAAATCGACCTGCTCGCCCACGTGCTGGTGCGCAAACAGCAGCAGGGGCATTTTGGCGCGTTTTGGTCGGACGACGAGGAGGCGGCCGAATTGATGCTCAGCCCGACCATCGACATTCAAAGCTTGTGGTCGCCGACCCTGGTGCGGTTGCATCGCGCCGGTGTGAAGTACCGCGTTGCCGTGCCCAAGGAAGGTTATCGCGGCTGGTTCGGCGGGCTTTCCCTGTCGCGCCATGCCAAAGGCCCGGTGCTCGATGCGGCGTATGCGTACCTGAACTGGTGGCTGTCCGGCTGGCCGGGCGCCGTCATGGCGCGTCAGGGTTACTACATCGGCAACCCGGCCCGCAGCCGCGATCACCTGAGCGCGGCAGAATGGGACTACTGGTACGCAGGATTACCCGCACGTGAGCAACTGCTGGGCAGCGATGGCCTGCCGCTGATCGATGCCGGGGAAGTACGTGACGGCGGGTCGTACGAAGAACGTATGGGCCACATCGCCGTGTGGAACTCGGTGATGAACGAGCATAACTACCTCGTCCGCCGCTGGAGCGACATCCTGCGCGCAGGTACCAAGACGGGTGGAAAAGCGCGTTAGACATTGATCGCGCCCATCGCTCTGCGTCCCTCAAGAGCGGACGCGGAGTGGCCTTAGAGGCATTCCCACGCGGAACACGGGAACGATCATTGATGCGACAAAAAAGGCGGCTACCTTTCGATCGCCGCCTTTCCTTTACCTCAGCAAATCATCACTTCGGCAGTTTGAACGCCATCACGTAGTCACCCTGCTTGGTGCCCAGCGAGCCGTGACCGCCAGCCACGACCAGCACGTATTGCTGGCCGTCCTTGCCGGTGTAGGTCATCGGTGTGGTCTGCGCGCCTGCTGGCAGGCGGCCTTCCCACAGTTGCTTGCCGTTACGAACGTCATAGGCACGCAGGTACTGGTCAAGCGTACCGCTCAGGAACGCCAGGCCGCTGGCGGTGGTGAATGTACCACCCAGGCTTGGAACGCCCATGGTCAGCGGGACCGGAACCGGCGAGCTGTCACGCACGGTGCCGTTTTTGTGCATCCAGATGGTTTTGTGGGTGGTCAGATCGACCGCTGCCACATAGCCCCAAGCTGGCGCCTGGCACGGCAGGCCCATTGGCGACAGCAGTGCTTCCAGGATCACGCCATACGGTGCGCCCTTGTTCGGCTGAACGCCTTCGGTTTCGCTCTTGCGACCCGGGCCGCCTTCCACTTCGGCCGATGGCACCAGCTTGGAGCGGAACGCCATGTAGCTCGGGTTCACGAACGCAATTTGGCGAACCGGATCGATGGAAATACCGCCCCAGTCGAACACGCCGAAGTTGCCGGGATACACGATCGAGCCTTGCAGCGATGGCGGGGTGAACGGCCCGTCATAACGCAGCGACTTGAAGTCGATCCGGCACAGCATTTGGTCGAACGGGGTCACGCCCCACATGTCGCGCTCTTTGAGCGGCGGCGGCATGAAGTTCAGGTCAGACTTGGGCTGAGTCGGCGACGTGTGGTCGCCTTCGACTGCGCCTTGTGGCACCGGTACTTCATTGATCGGCACGATCGGCTGACCATTGCTGCGGTCAAGCACGTAGATGCTGCCCTGCTTAGTCGAAGCCAGTACAGCCGGTTTCATGCCGTCAGCGGTTTTCATGTCCATGAGGGTCGGTTGACCGCCCACGTCCATGTCCCACAGATCGTGGTGAGTGAACTGGTAATCCCAACGCACCTTGCCGGTGGCGATGTCCAGTGCAACCAGGCCCGCGCTGTACTTCTCGGACTCTGGCGTACGGTCGCCGCCCCACTGGTCAGGCGTCTGGTTGCCCATCGGCAGGTAGATCATGCCCAGCTTTTCATCGACGCTGAACATGGACCACATGTTCGGCGAGTTGCGGGTGTAGACCTGACCTTCAGCGATAGGCGCTGTGGCTTCAGGGTTGCCGCTGTCCCAGTTCCAGACCAGGCGACCGGTGTGTACGTCGTACGCACGGATCACGCCGGACGGCTCATCCATCGAAACGTTATCGGTGACGTGGCCACCAATGATCACTAGATCTTTGGTCACCGCCGGAGGCGAAGTGGAGTAGTAGCCACCTGGCGCGAAGGTGCCCATGTTGGCTGTTAGATCGACTGAGCCCTTGTTGCCGAAGTCTTCGCACATCTTGCCGGTGTCGGCGTTCAGGGCGATCAGACGGGTGTCGGCAGTCGGCAGGAAGATCCGGCGCGGGCAGGAAGCGCTTGCAGCCGAAGCATCTGTCGCGGCAGGCGCTGCCGGGCTTTGGGCCGGCGCGCCAGCGGCTGCATAGGCTGCGTCATCGTGATACGTGACGCCGCGGCAGGTCATGTGCGCCCAGCCTTTGAAGTTCTCGGCGTTCTGGGTGCTGATCTTCGGATCGAAGCGCCAGATTTCCTTGCCCGAATCCGGGTCAAGCGCGATCACCTGGCTGTGCGGCGTGCAGACATACAACATGCCGTTGACCTTGAGCGGAGTATTCTCGGCGGTCGTTTCGCCCGGGTCGTTCGGCCCAGGGATGTCGCCGGTGCGATACGTCCACGCCGGCTCCAGCTTACTCACGTTCTCTGGCGTGATCTGCGCCAGCGGCGAGTAGCGATCACCAAAGGCGGTGCGACCGTAGGACTGCCAGTCACCGTCAGGCATGGCCGGCGCGGTGTTGGTCGTACCCGCAGTCTCGCGGTCCAGCTGGCCTTCGATGCGGCCAGGGTGAGTGAACTGGCTGGCCAGTGCAGTCAGACCGGCAAGCACCACGGCGATGCTCAATGCACCCGTGCCCATGCGGGCCGGGCCGTTACGCAGCAGCGGACGGCGGAACCACGGCAGCAGCAATACCAGACCTAGCGCGAACCACAGCGCCAGGCGCGGCACCAGTTGCCACCAGTCCAGGCCCACTTCCCACAGAGACCAGACCGTGCTGGCAAACAGCAGCAGCGCATACAGGCCCAGCGCAGCGCTGCGCCCGGTCATCAGCAGCACACCGGTTACCGCAAAGCCGATACCGGCCAGCAGGTAATACAGCGATCCGTCCAGTTGCAGCAACCTGATGCCGCCGACCACCAAGGCCAGCCCCATCAACAGAATCACCAGACCGAGCAGTGTCGGTAACAGACGATTTCTTCCCGAAGCACCATCAGTGCTCATAATGCGAATCTCCGCGAGAATTGAATGATTGACGCCCTGAACTGCAAAACCGCAGACCTTGATGTCACCCTTGAAACCAACTAATTGTTGAGACGGTTTACCAACGATTGAATTCAACCGTTGGTCAGAACGAGAGTTGCATTTTCAAACCCGCTACCACCGCGTCGTCGACTTCAGTCAGCCCGCCCGGATGACGGACGTATTGCAGGTTCGGTCGTACGGTCAGCCAGTCGGTCACGTGTACGCCGTAATAGAGCTCGGCGTTGTATTCGGTGTCCTGCAACGGCATGAAGGAGGGGTCGTTGTAGTCGTAGACCGCTGCTGCCTGATTTCGTGCATCAGCGTTCTTGCGGTACGCCGGATTGACGTGAATACGCGACAGGCCCAGCCCGATATCGTCCCGAGTGCGGGCGTCGAACGGGCCTTTGTAAACCATGCCGATCGACACATAGTTATCGATCATGTTGGTTTTCTTGTCGTGCAGCGTGCCATTGGCAAACAGGCTCAGGCCGCGACTGGCATCGCCATCGTGCCGAGTGACCTGCTGGCGCAGATTGAGCCATACGCCGTGCTTGCTTGAGGCACCCCGGTAGGCCGTACCCGTGAGGGCAGCAGGCTGATCGTCTGTGTTCTTGTAGACGTCTTCGCTATCCGCCGTGCTGTAGTAATAACCGGCGCGGTATTCACCCGGCAGGCCATTGACCTTGGGTGACCAGACCCACTCGACCGGCAACACTGCACCTTCAGTACCGCTGCCGCTGAGTTTGAACGCGTTGTCGTTTTCCAGATTGGAGGGATTCTGCTCGAAGGCACCGACCTGAACGAAGATTTCAGGCGTGAGTTGATACTTCACGCGCAGAGCCCACTGGCTGATCGGCCAGTTGTACCAGGTGTCGACGTAATTGCCGACCTGTGATCCGCAGAGCGACAGGTTCTGAAAGTCGCAGGGGATGCTGTTGAAGTCCTCACCTTCGTTGAAGCGGCCGAGCTTGATGCTCAAGGTCTGGTCGAAGAACTTCTGCTGATACCACATCTGTGTCAGCCGGGTAACGCTGCCGCGCCCCCAAACCTCCTGCGAAGAAGAGATCGTTCCGGTGCGCGGATCGCCGATCCGGTCGTTGCTGATGTTGTCGCCGTTGCGGTTGTTCAGGGTCAACTGAAACTCGGCGTCATGCCAGCCGAGCATTTTCTGCAGATCCAGATGAGCGCCCACGGCGATCTGGTCGCTGTAACGGGTCGTCTTGTCGTGGTTGTAGCCGCCGTGCAGGTTGGCACCGGTCTCGCTGGTGTAGTCGAGTTTGAAATCGATCCCGCGCGTCGAGAGATCGGTGCGCTTGCCGCCCCAGTCGCCCAGCATCCAGGGTGAATCGGCAGACAGAGCAGGCGCGGCGTGGACTGTGCCTGTCAGACCGAGCAGTGTCAGACCACACAGACTGACAGCACGATAAACCGTGGCGAAGCGATAATGCTTTGATGAATTGGGCATGAAAAGGGGCATTCTTTTTTGGTTTTTTTCAGAAACGACGAGGCTTTCCGTGACCGTCTGGGCGGCCATCGGTGAAACTTCAGAGGCAGAGAATCGATTCAGCTTTGAAGGCGACAATGATAGGACGCTAACGAGTTCACGAAAAGGGCTTTCATTGACATGGATCATTGCGGTTTTGGTAACAGTGCATTAAGGCACTATTGTGAGAAGTGATACACCGCCTGCGCACGCCTGACCCTTCCCGATGTCTCATGGCTCGGCTAAGGTGCGCACCTTCCTTTATCGCGCCATCCTATTCGCTTCAAGGTTCTCAATGACGACATCCAATACCGACCCACTGCACGGCGTTACGCTGGAGCAGATTCTCAAGGCTCTGGTCGAGCATTACGAGTGGTCGGGTCTGGCCGAACGCATCGATATCCGCTGCTTCAAGAGCGACCCGAGCATCAAGTCCAGCCTGACGTTTTTGCGTAAAACGCCGTGGGCACGGGAGAAAGTGGAAGGGTTGTACGTGAAGCTGCATCGCAGCAAAGGCTGGTAATTAACGCGTGGCAGGGAGGCTGATACCCAAGGAAGCACATCGATGCACAGTCAAAACCTGCCCCGTTCCCAGCGGCAGCGCCATCTTATTCTGCTCGCCGCCTGCCTTGGCTGGGCGGGGCTTGCTATTCAGCTCTATTTGATTCTGCTCGGCCGCTGGATGGACCATGCCAGCCTGCTGGGAGGGCTGGTCCGATTTTTCAGCTTCTTTACCGTGCTCACCAATACGCTGGTCGCCGTCGCGCTGAGCTGTGCGCTCAGCCAGCGGCAGTCGGCAGGGCATCGGTTCTTTCGTGATCCGGTGGTGTGCAGCGGTATTGCGGTGAGCATCGCCATCGTCGGCCTTGCCTACAACATCCTGCTGCGGCACTTGTGGCACCCACAAGGCTGGCAATTCATCGCCGATGAGCTGCTGCACGATGTGATGCCCCTGACATTTCTCGGCTACTGGTGGCTGTGCGTGCCCAAAGGCCTGTTGCGCCTGAGGCATATAGGGTTATGGGCGCTTTATCCGGTGGTGTACTTCGGCTATATCCTGCTGCGTGGTGATGTAATCGGTGACTACATGTACCCCTTCATCGACATTGGCACGATTGGCTACACCAAAGCCTTTATCAATGCGCTGGGCGTTTTGATGGGGTTTGTGGTGATCGCGCTGATGCTGGTGGGGATAGACCGCTTGGCGTCGCGCCGTCGGCCATGAGAATGGGGTCTGGCGCTATCGAGCGCGCCAGACCGCTAACCACTCACGCGTCTTCGGAGTCACCCAGCTTCCAGTAACCGGCAGCCTTGACGAACGCTTCGTCGAGCCCGAACTCGTCCAGCAACACGCGACGCAGTTTGCGCGAAAGACCGGATTCGATGGCCACCCAGGCGTACAGCTTGCCTTCGGGCATTTCCAGACGGCGGATGACGTCGATCAGGTTCTGCTCGCCACGCACGATCCAGATCACATCGACCTGCGCCGCGCTCTGGAAGACCTGCTGTTCCTGCTCGTTGGCCACTTCAACCACCACCAGCGCCGCACGGTTGGCAGGCAAGGATTCCAGGCGACGGGCAATGGCCGGAATGGCGGTTTCATCGCCGATCAGCAGGTAACTGTCGAACATGTCCGGCACCACCATTGAGCCCTTGGGTCCGGCAATGTGCAGAAACTGTCCCGGTTCAGCCTGAGCGGCCCATGTGGCAGCAGGGCCTTCGCCATGCAGCACGAAATCGATGTCCAGTTCGCCCGTGGCTTCGTCGTAGCGACGCGGCGTGTAGTCGCGCATCGCTGGACGTGGCGCGTCTTTGTCGCTGGCAGGCGTCAGGCTTTCCAGCGCTTCGTATTCCTGCGGCGTTTGCGCAAAGAACAGTTTGACGTGATCGTCAGTGCCCAGGCTGATGAAGCCGCTCAGCTCCGGGCCTTGCAGGGTGATGCGGCGCATCAGCGGCGTCAGTTGAGCCACGCGCAGTACCTTGAGTTTGCGGCGTTTGATTTCGTGCATGACGCGGTGGATCGATTGTTCCTGAGTCATATGTTCTGAAGTCATTGCGACGGCTCCGAGGCTGATTGCGGCCCATCGACGATGGCCTTGGCGGTGGTGTTGAGCAGGTCGCGGACCCGAATGATTTCCTCCGGGCTCCAGCGGCCGTCGTGCAGGTGCATCGCATGACGCAGGTTATGCACCGCTTCGTGAATTTCCGGCGGTCGGTCGTGACCACGCAGCGAGCGCTTGCTGACGTCGATCCGGGTGCGCACGCCGTCCAAGGCCACGGCCTGTTCAACCAGAGAAGCACGGCCGGCTTCAGTCACGGTGTAAAGTTTCTTGCCCGCCTGGGCATCGCCCAGGATCAGCTCGCTTTCTTCCAGAAAGGTCAGGGTCGGATAGATCACGCCAGGGCTGGGGCAGTACGCGCCCTCGAACAGACTTTCGATCTTGCGAATCAGGTCGTAGCCGTGGGAAGGCTGCTCGGCGATCAGGGCCAGCAGCAGCAATTTCAGATCGCCTGGTGCAAAAACACGCGGGCCTCGTCCGCCGCGTTCACGGCCGGGACGCTTCTCAAAACCGTCGCGGTCTTCACGAACATGATGCGGGCGGGAGTGGGGGTGATGAGCGTCATCACGCATAGTCTTCGTCTCTCTTTGCACAAGTTAGATATACCTTAAGATATATCTAATTTGTCTCGCAAATGATCATGACGAACGGTAACAGGTTCACGTCGCGGTATTTTTATTGAGCCCTGGCGCGTTGCACATCGCCTTTCCATCCTTTTCCAGATAAGGCGTCAGGATAGGTGCCATGCCCTTGAGGACCTGCACCGGCAGTGCCGATGTGAAGCGAAATCCCTCAGCGGCGCGTCCCGGAACGAATGCCGTCAACGTGCCGAAATGGTTCTCGCCGATGTAGAACACAAAGGTCGCCGTGCGGTTGACGGCCCGTGAGCTGATGATGCGTCCGCCCGCGCCAATACTCTCGATGCGGTTATCGCCCGTGCCGGTTTTGCCGCCCATTGTCAGCACGCTTCCGTCCTGCATCTTGAATGCGCCTTGCACACGCTTGGCGGTCCCTCCATCCACCACCTGCGACAACGCTTCACGCATGGCCGCCGCGACTTCGGAGGGCAGTACGCGCTGGCCCAGTTCCGGGTTGATCGCCAGTTCTGTTTCGTAAGGCGTGGCGGCGGCAAAATGCAGGCTGTCTATGCGCACGGCAGGCAGGCGAATGCCGTCGTTCTGAATGATGCCAATCAGTTCGGCCAGTGCGGCCGGGCGGTCACCGGAGCTGCCGATGGCGGTTGCCAGTGAGGGCACCAGATGATCGAAGGGATAACCCACGCGTTGCCAGCGCTGTTCGATGTCCAGAAACGCTTCGACTTCCATCATGGTGCGAATGCGGCTATCGCGTGCGCCCTTGTGTCGGCTTTTGAACAGCCAGCCGTAGACTTCCTGCCGCTCGAAACGACTGGCCGCCACGGCGTCCTTGAATTGCGCATCCGGGTGCTTGAGCAAATAGCCGACCAGCCAGAGGTCGAGCGGATGCACCCGCGCAACGTAGCCCTGATCAGGCAGGTTGTAAGTGCCGGGCCCATAGCTGTCATACAGATCGGCGAGGCGCTTTTCGGTCAGTTTCGAGGTTGCCTTGGTGCCGTCCAGATGCGCTCGTACAAACGCGTTGAACGTATCGCGATCTGCACCGGGCAGCAGGTAGCGATGCACGGCAGCCAGGCGAATGGCCGTCGGGTTCATGCCATCCAGGAAGGTATCGAGGCGCTCCTGAGTGGTTTTGTCCTTGTAGCGCTTCCAGAAGCGCAGCAGGAACACCGTGCCTTCACGGTCGGCGAACTGACTCAGGTATTCCTGACGGCGCGGGTTGTCGTCGTCTTTGAGCAGCGAGGCACTGTTGCTGGGCGCTTGATAGGTGCTGTAGCGCACCACGTCTCGCATCAAGCGAATGAACGGCAGGTTGATGGACTCACGCAGGGACTCGCGCAAGGTCGGGATTCGGCCATCGTCCTGATGCCTGAAGTTGTTGAAACGGTGCATGCCGCCGCCGGTGAAGAATGCCTCTCCCGGGCTTGCGGAGTAAGGGCGGTCTAAAGCGGCCGCAAGCATTTTGGTGAGGTCACGGTCCTTGTTCTGCAGCAGATAGTCCACCGACCAGCGCGTCAGCCGATCCGGCTCTTCGACGGGCACTTTCCTCAGTTGCGCAACGCTCATGCCGGCATAACGTGCGTGCAGTTCGGCGATGATTTCCAGATAGGTCGTGAGCACCCGCATCTTGGCGGTCGAGCCCAGTTCCAGCTTACTGCCCTCATTGATGTCGAACGGCTGGTCGGTGCTGTCGGTCTGCACCCTGACCCGCGAACCGTCCGCGCCGCGCTCGAACAGTGTGAAGCTGTAACGCACTTGCGCCGTACTGGCTGGCGTTAGCAGTCGTTCCCCGAGCAGGCCGATGCTGCCGGCGAATTCCGGGTTGGCCAGGTCGCGCAGGTATTGGCTGACCTGTTTTTGCAGCGCGCCATGCAAGGTGCTGGTGGCTGACAGGTCGAGGCGGTCCAGGTCATACAGCGGCCGATTGAGCAGGTTGGAAAGCCGGGTGCGCGCAACGCTGATGCCCTTGTTGGTTTCGATCGGCTGAATGGTCGGCTGCTGCACCCAGTCCCGGTAGGTGACCGTCGCGGCCAGTGCGGCATCGGCGAGAGGTTGATCGATGACATTGGCCTGCGCCAGCAAGCGGATATGGCTGTCAGTGAGTTCTGCCAGCTCCAGTCGTCCCTTGGCCAGGTAATGGGAAGGGCGGCGCTGGGCGATGACCAGCGACAGCACCTCCCGCAGCGCGAGCGCTTTTTCGGCCAGGCTCTGTTTGTCAGTGGGCGTAGCGGCAAGCACTTCGTTGGATCGGGCAAAATCTGCACCGAACCAGACTCGCAACCCCTCGGCCAGACCATGCACCTCGCCATGCCCGGGCACGGCCGACAACGGTACGCTGTTGAGGTAGTCCCGTACGACGTGCTGGCGCACCTCCAGGGTTTGCGCGCCGGGCTGGTAAGCCCGCACGCTGGCAGAAATCATCTGCCGGATCTTCTCGGAACCCGACTGGGTCAGCCCGTCCGGCGAGTGGCGATACTTTTCCAGTTGCGTCGCCAGCGTACTGCCGCCCGCCGACTGACCGGGCAGCGACAGGAGCCGTGCCACCTGTGACCACGCCGCTTTGGCAAAGCGCGGCCAGTCCACTGCAGGGTTGGCCAGCGGCTGCTGCGGGTCGAGCAGGTCGCGGTTTTCGATGAACAGAAGGCTGTGTACCACCACCGGCGGTATATCGGCAAAGGTCGGGTAGAGCTGCTGCGGGTAGCGAAACTCATAGAGTGGCGCGCCCTGACAGTCGGTGATCGACAGGCCGGCCTGAATCTTTTCCTGATACGGCACGAAAAAGCCGCGCTGGCTGTAACGCATCAGTTCGGGAGAGAAGTGCGCCTGGCGAGTGATTACGTAATCGCGTTTAAGCAAACGCGGCAGGAAATCGCCCAGCGAGGAATACCCCAGACGCTTGTCAAACGGCCCGTCACCCGGATACACAACATCCGTGCTCGGTCCAGGCTGCACCGAATAACTGAGGTTGGCGGCGAAACGGCTGAACTCACGCGCCTGAAGTTTCGAGCTGCGGCTCTCGACCGCCACCGCAGCGCCCAACGCTACACCGCCCAATGCCACGACCACCCAGAACACCCGCCATCCGTAACGTTTACGAGGGGCATGCTTCGGCGCGCGTGGGTCATCCTGACGATCAGCGGAAATCACATCTTGCCTGCTATCGGAATCCCTGAATACGCCCATAGTCGATGGCCCGTCACCCTGTTAACGCACCTGAGACAAGCTTAGACGCTGGGTGGGACTGCAGGAGAAAATTGTCCACAAGAATTTGACGGGCATGCGCAGCGGTGACGCTCCTGCAAAATGAATGATGTTTCCTGAGTAACGGCACTGAGGACAAAAACGTTGCCTGGTGACCTGATAGGGTATTTCCGAGCCGTTACTGTGGCGTGAAGGTGGTCTCGGTGTTTAAACGTATATATCAACCGCAGGCTCTTGCGCCGCTTCACGCTTCGGCGCATTACGTTCGATCTGGTAGATGATGGTATCCATAAAGTTGCCAATGGTATTGCGGCTGAATACCTGGCCGTAATCGATGACCTTGCTGAAACCCTCCAGATTGAGCGTGTGCTCAGTGCCGAATTTCTTCGAGTCGTGATCCAGTAACGTCATGATGCTTTTGGCGTTGGTCATCAAGTTGTCTTTTAGCGATTGAAGCTTGTTTAACTCTTCGGTCAAATACGTATGCTCTGCGGGCGTTAATACGCCGTCCGGGTCAGTGACCTTGATCTGCTCGTCAAAGCCCAGTGTGAATCCATAGTGTTTTTTTGCCAGTTCAGGGTTCAGATAGGAAAGCTGCTGCTTGTGGCCATGAAAAGCGTCGAACATGTTACAGATGGTTTCTTGGAAAATATCGGTTTGATCTTTTAAAAAAAGCAGCAGGTCCTGTTCAAAAAATGCACCGTAAAAAGTTGCAAGTTCTTCATTACTGTCGTTGTTCGCGCTTTGGGGGCGCCAAGGTGTTTTCTCGAAACGGTAAAACGCTTCATTTGGGTCGCGAGGCATTCTGGCTGCTGGCGGCAGAGGCTCTAATGGCTCCGTTGGTAATGGGCTGGATGTGATGCCTTTGATGAGAAACGGTTGGGTTTGCACATTCGTCATTGCTGCGCTGATTTTCATGTGAGGTACACTTTCTGACAAGGTTAACGTGATAGCGGCCTCGGAGTTAAAAACTTGCGCTGTCAATGCTGTAGGAAGTTTCTGAAATATTCACAGCGATATTTTTTTGTAGGAGATTTCTCGTTTTAAGCGGTGTGGGTTGACTGCCGGGCCGGCTGTCTATTACGTCGGTTTTATCAGTGGCATTCAGCCCTGTTTATTTAAAGAGAAAATAATCATGAAACACCCTAGTAAAAAATACAGGTGTCTTTGGCTCTTGCCAGTGTTGTTTGCTGTCTCGGGTTCTGTTATGAGCGCAAACCCTGCGCTGATGGATCAGGCTGAAGCGTTAGTTGCAGGCAGCACAGAAGCGATCAGTCCCGATGCAGAGCAGATGCCCGCTGAGCCGACATTCACCGTACTTCCAGACAAGCTCAATTCCGGGGTGGGCTCGTTGACCCGACAGGCACCCGTCCATTACTACGGGTTTGTGTCGCAACGAGGGCAGGACGTTCTGCTCCATTCCCCTGGTGGTGATCCTGTTGGCAAAGCGTGGAGTGTTGAGTACTACGAACAGGGTAAGTGGATTGCCCAACAGACGGCGACTAAGGTTTTTTCCAATCTGAGTCCAGGGGCTGATGTCATCATTCGGATCTCCGCCAAGGACCCGGATAGTGTGAACGAGCTGGGTTATGCCATTGTACTGGGCTCCTATCCCGTGCTGAAAAGTTACGATTTGTTTGATGAGCCGGGTGTCATCAGAATACCCAGTGGGTACACCGAACCTAATTGGTTGGCCACGCAGGTCTACAAGGAAGCTGTGCTAGAGGTGAGGTTTACGGATACCAAAGGTGCTGCGTTGGAAGGGGGTGTCGCGGGTTTCGGGCTGACCTTTGGTGAGGGAGAGAAAAGCATGAGAGGTCATCTCATGAGTGATGCCAACGGTATTGCGTCACAGCTCATAGAGCTTGGGCGTTGCCACGGAGGGTTCGAGGCAAGGGATTTCGTCGATAAACAGATGGGCTTCAATACGTGGAGAAGTCACTATAAGGTCGCTGACTACTTTGTGAAAAATCTCTACATTGATCCAACCCCCAAAGCTTTCAAATTACTCCAGCTTGGGCATATCTGCGATCAGACTGTGTTGAAAACGGTCGCGCCGAGAAATTGATTTGTGGTTGAGATTGACGGGGCAAATACCCCGTCAATCTTCTATCATGCCAATACAGAAATAGACAAGGAACTCTTTGTCTCGGCATTACTTTGAATTTGCTGTACCCATTCATGCTCCATTTGTTTGGCGCTGGTGTTTATGAGCTTGGCGTAATCTATGACGCGGTGGAAATTATCAATGTTTAAGTTATATCGACGGCCGAAGTTGTCATGATCATGGTCAACCAAGTCCATGATCGTTTTTGCATTTGTCTGTGCCATGCTTTTAAGTTCTTGAAATTTGTTGATGGATTCTGTCAATATGGCTTTTTCGGTTTCGGTAAGGTTGTTGTCGTAATCGATAATCTTAAGTGATGCATCCTCGTCCAGTGTAAAGCTAAAGTTTTTACTTGCGATTTCTGGGTGTGTATCTGCCAGTTCTTTTCTGTAAGCGTCATAGGTGATCCGCATAAGATCCAATTCCATAGCGCTGAATATCTTTTTATAGGCCACGTAGTGTTCGTGATTATTGAACATTTCTGATGCCGGCTCTGCGAGCCAAGGTTCTTTTTGATACTCATGAAATGGTTTCGCTTTTGCTTCCGCTTCCGTGGCGTCAGTCTTAAAGGCCTTATCTGGCGCAACGCCGCTGCCCATCTCTGACATCAGTCTCTGGGGCACTGCCACAGGCCGGAGTGTACCCATATGATTTTTGATCGCATCAATATTCAAGGTCTAACCCTCCCGTTGAGTTCATACCAAATAACGGCCGTTTCCAGAAAAACTTGGCCTGATAAAGCAGTAGGAAACTTCCGAGCGGGCAGTTGAATGTGACGCTGTTATCAGGTGGGCAACAAACGTGGTGCTTTGTCGAAGCGTTTGTTCAGTTCCAGTCCGTTGGCCATCAGCATCATCAATCCCAGACCCACGACCGCTGTCGTGACCTGCATCGGCCAAGTGTCGCCAGCCAGCGCGTTGGCCATGTCGGCCAGAGGCGCCAGCACGACGCCCAGGCAGAACACTTCCAGCGAGTAGCGCCCCATGCGGCAGGTCTGCTGAACGGGCCAGTTTTCCAACCACTTGCTGGTGGTGGGCAGCAGATGGACGACCACGTAGACCAGCGCCAGAAAATGCAGCAGGCGAGCCGGTGCCAGATCGGTCTTGTTGATGGGGTAAAACTTTTCAAGCTGCAGGTTCGACACCAGCGCAATGTGCAGGTCCGGCCATTTCTCGGTAAACGTCAGTACGCCTGCGATCAGCACATAGGAAGCGGCGAGGATGAACAGGGGTTGTTGATGCGGCGGGGAGCGGTCCTTCGTGACATAGCGTTCAGCCCGCAATGCGCAGGCACCACCCAGCACGAACAGCAATTGCCAGGCTACCGGGTTGAAGTACCACACACCGCCGCCTTCATACGCGCGCAGGTTCCAGCCAAACAGCGGCACCATCATGTACAGGGCTATTGAAAGCCCGACCGCCAGTTCGAGCCTGCGCAGCATGAGTGGCAGGATCAACGGCAAGGTCAGCAGCAAAACGATATACAGCGGCAACGGGTCGGTCAGGTTGGGTTTGAAGCGCAACAAGAGTTCGTCTGCCAGTGCCTGTTGCGGATTGCCGACGAAATACTCAAGGCCCATTTGCTGGACCATGTCTCGGGTTTCGACATGGTTGTTGGCCACGAACACGATTCCCATCAGCAGTGTCAGCAGGAAGATATGCACGACATACAGCACCCAGGTGCGCCGCAGGATGCGCACCCCTGCGACCAGCATGCCTTCACGTCGGGCGATACGTCCGTACGCCAGGATGGCTGCGTACCCCGCCAGAAACACAAAGATCTCGGCCGCATCGCTGAAGCCGAAATTGCGCACCGTCAACTGGGCCAGAGGGTTGTCCGGCACGTGATCCCAGAAAATGAAGATCAGCGCCAAGCCTCGAAAGAAGTCGATTCGATGATCGCGTCCGTTAGTCATAACGGTGGACTCTTGAAAGTTGCTAATAAGATGAGCCGCAGAAGGCCGAGGTTCCGCGCCGCCAGTCGGTGTCGTCTGGCGGCGCGGCAGGGTGGCGTTAAATCAGAAGGATTGCAAAGTCAGGCTATTACAGAATGTCTCCAGGCAGGCGGACTCACGCGACGTCGGCGGGCTCGAAACTGTCGGCACGGGCCATTCGCCACATACGTGAATAGAAGCTGTCGTCCTGCACGCCATTGAGCAACTGCCCCGGCTGTAGAAATACGTGGGTCTGCGAGAACAGCTTGATTTCCGTGGCAGACATGCGCCGAACGAGGTGTTTGGCTTCCAGTTGCGAGGGGTGATCCAGGCCTGCGGCCGCCAGCATCTCGGCCAGGCCTTTGAGCGTGTTGCGGTGGAAGTTGTAGACGCGCTCCGCTTTGTCCGGCACCACCAGTGCCCGTTGACGCAGGGCATCCTGAGTCGCAACGCCGGTCGGGCATTTGTTGGTGTGGCAGCTTTGTGACTGGATGCAACCGATGGCGAACATGAAGCCACGCGCCGAGTTGGCCCAGTCGGCACCGATGGCCAAGACGCTGGCGATGTCGAATGCGCTGACAATCTTGCCGCTCGCACCCAGTCGAATATGGTCGCGTAGATTCAGGCCAACCAGCGTGTTGTGCACGAACAGCAGGGCCTCGCGCATCGGTGTGCCCATGTGGTCGGTGAACTCGACAGGTGCAGCACCGGTTCCGCCTTCCGTACCATCGACGACGATGAAGTCCGGGTAAATCCCGGTGGCGAGCATGGCCTTGGCGATGCCCATGAATTCCCACGGATGGCCCAGGCAGAACTTGAAGCCCACCGGCTTGCCGCCCGACAGCTCGCGCAGTTGGGCAATGAACTGCATCAACTCGAACGGCGTAGAGAACGCACTGTGACGTGACGGCGAGATGCAGTCTTCACCCATCGGGATCCCGCGAGTGTCTGCGATCTCCTGAGTGACTTTGTGCTTGGGCAAGATGCCGCCATGCCCGGGCTTGGCACCCTGACTCATCTTGATCTCGATCATGCGTACTTGCGGGTTGGTGGCTTGGGCCGCAAACCGCTCCGGATCGAAGCGACCATCCGCTGTGCGGCAGCCGAAATAGCCGCTGCCCAGCTCCCAGGTCAGGTCGCCACCGTGTTCCCGGTGATAGGGGCTGATGCTGCCTTCACCGGTGTCGTGGGCAAAGTTGCCCAGCTTTGCACCTTTGTTCAGCGCGCGGATGGCATTGGCGCTCAGCGAACCAAAGCTCATGGCCGAGATGTTGAAGATCGAGGCGGAGTAGGGCTGGATGCACTGCGGGCCACCAATCGGCACGCGAAAACTGTTGGGGTCGCTCAACGGGGCAGGGCGCATGGAGTGGCCGATGAATTCGAAACCGGTCTGGTAGACATCGATCAGCGTGCCGAAGGGCTTGTCGGCGGATTCGTTCTTGGCGCGTGAGTACACCAGCGAGCGCTGGGCTCGCGAGAAGGGCAAGGCGTCGCTGTCGGATTCGAGCAGGTACTGGCGAATCTCCGGGCGGATGGCTTCGACGGCGTAGCGAATATTGCCCAGAATCGGATAATTGCGGCGCACCGAGTGGGGCGTCTGCAACAGGTCGATGATGCCTACCACGCTCAGTACGGCGGTCAGCAGCGTGAGCGGCCATAGCCACTCGTGATGCCAGAACGGCAGGCTTAACAGGGTGAAAAGCACGCATCCGACGAAAACGGCGTAACGGCTGAGTAGCGAGAGGCTCATACGACATCCTTGGACTAATGGCGGTTTTTTCGCTGTGCGCCCCGTCTCTACCTGCGTCTGAACGTATGCAGGGCCGCAAGGCTGCCGGGCTGGCTGTACCAAAAACGGTTCGCAGGCGCGAGCCAGCACAGTGCGCACCTGAAATGTAGCGGATTGCCGTCATGCGCGTGAGGGGTAAATGGCGCCTTGACGAAAGCTTTTGATCACGCAGCAGCGCACGTTCAGCTTTCCAGCACCCAAGGCTTGAGTCGTCGCAGGCGTTCGGTGGTGGCGTAAACCTCTTCGCGTCCTTCCTGGCTGGTCCAGCGCAGGTGCTCGATGAGGGTTTGTTCCTTGGGGTTGAGTGCGATGAAACCCAGTTCGTCTGCCTTGCGCATGAAGCTGTCACGAGGCGCGGCAGGTTTGCTGGCAGCGATGACGTCCTGCAAGGCGTTCTGCAACATCGAGACGTAGCCCACCAGCATCGAAGGGTTGCACATGACGTCGGTCTTGTTGACGTAACCGTCCAGCAGTCGCAAAGAGTCGCGGGCTTCGATCAGGCGTTCATAAGCGTGTAGTGGCAAGTCGTAGCGGAGGGTGTCAGGCATGAAAATCCTGTTGGCTTTTTTATTGTCCCATCGACGTGCCCGCGTCCATGCCGAGCCGCCGATGTGTCAGAGGCGCGGCGAACCTTAGCGTCAAGCGCCAGCCCGATCAAGCAGGGCGATACGGATGATCGACAGGAATCATTATCATTTGGCGAGGGCGTTATGTTACTGTGTAACACTTCTTTGACGCATCTCTTTGGAGGCCAGCATGAAACCCGATATCCACCCCGCGTACCGCACCGTGCTGTTTCACGACACGGCAGCCGACGTCTATTTTCTGATCGGCTCCACCGTTGATACAGAGCGTATGCAACAGCACACCGATGGCAACACGTACCCGTACGTCGCGCTTGACGTGTCCAGCGCGTCGCACCCGATGTACACCGGTCAGCAGCGCAAGACCACCAGCGAAGGCCGTATTGCAGGTTTCAATAAGCGTTTTGCCACCTTTGGTTCTGGTGGCAAGAAAGACGCTTCGCCCGCGCAGTGATCCATCTGTCGTCCCGGTGAAGGGCCGTCCTCTCAGGATCGCCCTTCACCGGTTTTTTTTGCGTGGAATGCGGGTTGCGACCACTCGTCCACTGGACTAATCACAGGAATTGCTTTTATCTTCGCGGCCTGAAAAACAGGAGTACCCGCTTTGAAAAAGTCAGTCGCCATCATTTTCGGTGGGCAATCCAGCGAGCACGAGGTGTCGTTGCAATCGGCACGCAACGTGATTAACGCAATTGATCGTGAAAGCTATGAGCTGACCCTGATCGGTATCGACAAACTCGGCAATTGGTTGCGGTTCGACGAAAGCGATTACCTGCTCAACGCAGGCGACCCGGCAAAGATCAGCCTGAGCACCGCTGGCAAGCGTCTGGCGCTGTTGCCGGGCAGCACGAGCGGGCAGTTCGTCGAGGTCGACTCTGGCGAACGGTTGGCGCGTATAGACGTCGTATTTCCGCTGATTCACGGCGCGTTTGGCGAAGACGGCTCATTGCAGGGTTTGCTGCGCTTGCTGGCGATTCCGTTTGTCGGCCCGGACGTGCTCGGTTCCGCAGCCTGCATGGACAAAGACGTGACCAAGCGTTTGTTGCGCGATGCCGGTATCGCCGTAGCACCGTTCGTGGTGCTCACCCGTGGCCAGACGGTTCAATTTGCGCAGGTGGCCGATCAGCTCGGACTGCCGATGTTCGTAAAGCCCGCCAGCCAAGGGTCGTCGGTGGGTGTCAGCAAGGTCATGGACGAAGCCGGTTTCGAGGCCGCGCTGGCGTTGGGTTTCCAGTTCGATCACAAGCTGCTGATCGAGCAGGGTATCGTCGGTCGTGAAGTGGAATGCGCCGTACTGGGCAACCGCGATCCACAGGTCAGCGTGTGCGGTGAAGTGGTCGCCAATGACGAGTTCTACGCTTACGACACCAAGTACCTTAACGGCGATCAGGCGCGCATCGCGATTCCTGCGGATCTGGCCGATGAGCTGAGCGATGAAGTCCGCAACGTGGCGCTGACCGCTTACAAAGTGCTCGGTTGCGCGGGCCTTTCGCGGGTCGACTTTTTCGTGACTGAGGCTCGCGACATCATTATCAATGAGGTCAACACCATCCCCGGTTTCACCTCCATCAGCATGTACCCCAAGCTGTGGCAGGCCAGCGGCCTTTCCTATCCCGGGTTGATTGATCGCTTGATCACGCTGGCGCTGGAGCGCGCCGATGAGTCGCGACTGTTGAAGACGGATATCTTTGCATGAAAATCATCACCATCGCCGCTGCCTTGCTGATCGCGCCGGATGGCAAGACCCTGCTGGTGCGCAAGCGTGGCACTCAGGCGTTCATGCAGCCGGGCGGCAAGATCGAGCCGGGCGAAGCGGCATCCGCAGCCTTGGCCAGAGAACTGGAAGAAGAACTGGGGCTGGTCATTGATCCGCAACAGGCGGTTTTTCTAGGCGAATTCAATGCACCGGCCGCCAATGAACCGGGCTTTGAAGTTCACTGTCAGCTGTTTGAGGTTGAGACGGATGCTTGCGTGGTGCCTGCCGCCGAGATCGAAGAGGTGATTTGGGTCGGCACGCGAAGCCATGCCGGACTGAATCTGGCTCCGCTGACCCGCGACCTGATCTTGCCGCTTTATCTGCAGCGGCACGCCGAGACGGTCTGAGCAGTTGTTCGAGCATCGTCCTGTCTGATCAGGGCAGGGCGAACCTTCAACTCACCGAACTGCGCTGACACCGTCCAGCGTCGAGAACGACGTGTCTTTGGCGGTCAGCAGGAAATCGCGCATGTAAGGCGCGTCCAGCATGTCGGCACGAATAGCGGCGTACAGCGTCGCGAACAATCCCTTCTCTCCGAGACGCTTGGCTTTCACGTAGCCCCTTGAGCTGTATTCATGCAGCGCCCAATGCGGCATGCCACACACGCCACGTCCGCTGGCGACCAGTTGCATCATCATCACGGTCAACTCCGACGTCCGCACTTGAGCGGGTTCGATGTCGGCCGGCTCCAGAAAACGCGTGAAGATGTCCAGCCGATCGTGCTCCACCGGGTAGGTGATCAACGTTTCAGGCAGCAGGTCTTCCGGCACGATGTAGGGCTTGCTCGCCAACGCGTGTTGATTGGCAACCGCCAGCATCGCCTCGTAGGTGAACAGCGGGACGTAGGTGATCCCGGGTAGCTCCAGCGGGTCCGAGGTCACGACCAGATCCAGATCGCCGCGCGCGAGTGCGGGGAGCGGGGCGAATGAGAAGCCGGAGGACAGATCCAGTTCGACTTCGGGCCAGGCATCGCGGAACTGGTCGATGGTCGGCATCAGCCACTGGAAGCAGCTGTGACATTCGATGGCCATGTGCAGACGGCCCGCAGTACCACCCGCCAGACGTGCAATGTCCCGCTCGGCGCTGCGCAATTGAGGCAACAGCGAGTCGGCCAGTTGCAGCAGACGCAGGCCGGCACTGGTGAACCGGACCGGTTTGGTCTTGCGCACGAACAACGGCATGCCCATGCGCTCTTCCAGCTCTTTGAACTGGTGGGACAGCGCCGACTGGGTCAGGTGCAGCCGCTCGGCGGCTTCCACAAGGCTGTCGGCTTCACGCAGGGCGTGGAGGGTTTTGAGGTGGCGTATCTCAAGCACTGTCAGTGCTCCATGAATAGTATTTGTGATCAACACGAAAAAAATGAGTTTGTCTCATGTTGGTCCGGCTGTCGACAATAGCGCCATCTTTTATGGAGGACGCCTCATGGCCCTGGCACACACCCCTGACACCCTGCGCATCGGCGCTGATCGTGAATTGCAGCAGGCTTTGCAGGCGTGCTGGCAGCGGGATGAGTCCTCTTTGCTTACGCCGACCGAGTGGCTGGCCGAACAGCATCCAAAACTGATTGCACGCCTGACCGACGCGCAACGTTTTCAGCCGGATTGGGAGCCGTTGCTTGAAACGGCCCATGATGCCAACGATCAAGGCCACAAACCTTCTCTCGTCGGGCCGTTGACGTACCTCTGGTTTGCTCAGGCAGAAAGCGGTGTCGACAAACTCGATCTGCTTGAGCGCCTGTTGCCAGCCTATGGCGAAATCTTCGGTCGGCTGGCGGCCAGAGGTATTGAGTGGGTGCAGATCGACGAACCCATCCTGACGCTGGATCTGCCGCTGGAATGGCGAAATGCGTTCGAGCGCGCTTATCACATCCTCCAATATTCGCCGCTGAAAAAGCTGGTGGCGACTTACCGTGGCGAGCTCAAGGATAACCTTGGCGTGGCGGCGCTCCTGCCGGTCACCGGGCTGCACATCGACAGCGTCAGCGTGACTGAGCACCTGGCCCCGGTATTCGATCGACTGCCCACCTACAAAGTGCTTTCTCTGGGCCGCGCTTGCGATCAGGTCGATCTGGTTCAAGAAGCACGGGCCCGATTTGGCGAAAACCTGTTGCTCGCAGGCGCTGCTTGACCCTGATGGCGGCATGAATGAGGTCTTCACACGACCGTTGAGCGCCCTTCATCAAACTGTCACGCAACTGTGGCAGCGCGCTTTGCAAAACATCATCAGACTCGCGGCCTACTGGGGATCTGTTTTTTGGTGTTTTTCATGCGTGTTTTATTTTTTCTGGCCGCGCTTTTGTGCGGCTTGCCTTCTTTTGCGGCCGATCGATGCAGCGTTGATGTGCCTGTGCAAACTGCGCAGCTCAAGCAAGTGCGAATCGCTTACCAAAGCATCGGCAGTGAGTCCGATCCTGCCTTGCTGCTGGTCATGGGCCTGGGTGGGCAGTTGATTCACTGGCCCGACGAGGTCGTCGTTGCGCTGTGTCAGCAGGGTTACCGAGTGATTCGCTACGACAACCGTGATGTTGGTTTGTCGACCTGGGTGCAACAACCTGCCAATGCCAACCTCACTTATGAAGTGCTGCGTTACAAGCTGGGCCTGCCGGTGTCCGCACCGTATTCGCTGACTGACATGGCCGATGACGCCTTGGGATTGATGGATGCCTTGCAGGTTCGTCAGTTCCATGTGTTGGGCGCCAGCATGGGCGGGATGATTGCTCAGCATCTGGCGGATCTGGCGCCTTCCCGGGTCGAGAGCATGACCCTGATCATGACCAGCTCCGGCGCGCAGGGTTTGCCGATGCCCAGTGCAGCCTTGATGCAGTTGCTGGCTCGACGTGGCGCACCGAATCGCGAAATAGCCATTGAGCAGCAGGCCGACCTGTTGGCAGCCTTGGGCAGTCCGCAGGTCAAGGATGACCGTGCGCAGTTGCTGCATCAGGCTGCCATTTCCTACGACCGCGCATTCAACCCTGAGGGCGTGAAGCGCCAGATCATGGCGATTCTGGCCGAGCCCAGCCGGGTCGAGCTGCTCAACCGTCTGCGCTTGCCGGTACTGGTTGTGCACGGTACGGCCGATCCGCTGTTGCCTGTGATGCATGGGGTACATGTGGCTGCGCACATCCAGGGCAGCCAGTTGCGACTGATTCCGGGGCTTGCGCATCGCTTCCAGGAGGCTTTCAAGGCGCCGCTGCTTGGCGCGGTGCTGCCTTATCTGAAAACGCAGCACGACGACGGGCGCAACCTGGCGCAGTTGTAAGTGCCGCTGTAAAAGCTTGCGCAGTTGAAAGGGGCGGGCAGAGGTGTATCGTGTGGCTTTTGCCGATTGAGCGAGGGCCAGCATGAGCACTGCACTGAAGATCGATTTCGTTTCCGACGTTTCCTGCCCCTGGTGCGTCATTGGCCTGCGAGCGCTGGATAAAGCACTGGCTGAACTGGGCAATGAAGTTCATGCACAGATCCATTTCCAGCCGTTCGAGCTGAACCCGAACATGCCGTCCGAAGGGCAGGACATCAAAGAACACATTGCCGAAAAGTACGGCTCCACCCCCGAGCAGATTGCGGGCATCCACGACACCATTCGCGAGCGGGGCGCTGAGCAAGGCTTTGTTTTTGCCCAGGGCGAGCGGCGCATCTACAACACCTTCGACGCCCACCGCCTGCTGCACTGGGCTGAGATTGAAGGCAAGCAGCACGCCTTGAAAGAGGCGCTGTTCGAAGCTTATTTCAGCGACCTGAAGGATCCGTCCAATCACCAGACACTGGCGGATGTGGCGCAGAAAGTCGGCCTTGACCGCGTACGTGCCCAAGCGGTTCTGGACGATAACGAATACGCGAACGAGGTACGCGAGGCCGAACAGCTGTGGACATCACGCGGCGTCAGTTCAGTGCCGACCATCGTGTTCAACGACCAGTACGCCGTGTCGGGCGGTCAGCCGGTGGACGTGTTCGTCAGCGCGATTCGGCAGATTGTCAGCGAGGGGAAATGAGGCGAAGTGAGGGCGCTGGCGCTTACTTGAGGTAACGGGATAAAGGCATTTGCAGGGGCGGTGCGAGCTTGCTCGCGAAAGCGATGCTCCTACCAACAGACACTCTTGTTGCGGATGGACGGCACTCTTCGCGAGCAAGCTCGCTCCCACCGATGCATCTTTAGCGATCAGTGAGACTGACGCATACCTTTTCGCAGTGACGCTGCATCCTCCCTCACCCATGAACCCGCACCCACACCGTTACCAGCAGTGTCGCCGCTATGAGCCAGGCCACGGCGGCCAGGGCCAGTGAGGCTTCCAGGCGAAGGCGGTCGACCAACAGGTAGAGGGCCGCGAGGTAGACGAAGTAGGGGATGATCGACCACATACCGAACAGGATGGTGGTTTTCAGGTCGTCCAGCGAGCGACTTTTGCCGACGATGTAATGAGCGATCAGGGCGAAGGTTGGAAACAGCGGGACCAGGCCTGCGATGTAGTAATTGCGGGTTTTGGCCAGCGCCGCGAGTATCACCACCACCGCGCCGCCCAACAGCGCCTTTAGTACCAGATCCACGGTGTGCTCCTGCTTGAATGGCGCTGTTGTTGCGCTTCGGTTGACGATTTAGAGTCCGTACTTCTTGACCTTGTCGAACAACGTGGTTTTGGCCATGCCCAGTTCCTGACTGGCCTGGCTCAAGTTGCCGCCGCTGCGCTCCAGGGCTTCACTGAGCAGATTGCGTTCGAAGGCTTCAACGGCCTCGGCAAACCCCAGGCTCTGGTTTTCCATCACCGTTCCGCTGTGCTTGAACGCGGGCAGGCCCAAGGAGAAACGTTCGGCAACATTGCGCAGTTCCCGAACGTTACCAGGCCAGTCATGCCCCATCAGGCTCGACGCCGTCTGGCGATCCAGCGCAGGCGGTTCGCGGTCGAAACGCAGCGAAGACAACTGCAGGAAATGTTCGAACAGCTGCAGGATGTCTTCGCGGCGCTCGCGCAGCGGCGGCAGCTCCAGCGTCACGACATTCAGACGGTAATACAGGTCGCTGCGAAACTGGTTGGTCTTGCCCATTGCATTGAGGTCGGACTTGGTGGCTGCGATCACCCGGCAATCCACCTCCACGCTCTGGTTGGAGCCCAGGCGCTCCAGCGTGCGCTCCTGCAAGACCCGTAGCAACTTGATCTGCAAATTGATCGGCATGCTTTCCACTTCATCGAGAAACAGCGTGCCATTGTGCGCATGCTCGATTTTGCCGATCCGGCGCTTGCCTGCACCCGTGAAGGCGTTGGCTTCATGACCGAATATCTCGGATTCGAACAGGCTTTCGGCCAGCCCACCGCAATTGATGGCCACGAATTGATGAGCCTTGCGACGGCTGAAGTCATGCAGGCAGCGAGCGACCAGCTCCTTGCCTGTGCCGGTTTCACCTTCGATCAGCACGTTGGCCGAGGTGTCTGCGACGTTGGCGATCAAGGCGCGCAGGTTTTGCATGGCCGGTGAGCGGCCGATGATCTTGCCTTCCAGTGAGTCGCGCTCGGCCAGTTGCTTGCGCAGCGCCCAGACTTCTCGCGCCAGCCCGCGTTGCTCCAGCGCACGGCGCGTGACGTCGACCAACTTTTCGGGGGAGAAAGGCTTCTCCATGAAATCGTACGCGCCGTCGCGCATGGCATTGACGGCCATCGAAATGTCGCCATGCCCGGTAATCAGCACCACCGGCAGGCTGCTGTCCCGTGCCTTGAGGCGACTCAGCAACTCCAGACCGTCGATGCCCGGCAACCGGATGTCGCTGATGACGATGCCGGCGAAGTTGTCGTCGATGCGCAGCAAGGCTTCCTCGGCGCTGGCAACGCCTTCGCTGACGATGTCTTCCAATGCCAATGCCTGTTGACAGCCCAGCAGCACGTGCGGGTCATCTTCTACGATCAGGACCGTCAGGTCGCTGTTGATGCTCATGGGTGCTGCCTCATATCGGCTCGCCCTGGCGAGGTTCGGTTGGAGCGTTGTCGATGAAGGGCAGACAGAGGGCGAAGGTCGTGCCGTTGTCTGCAGGCTGTTCCGCGCTCAGGCTGCCACCGGCCGCAGCTGCCAGGCTTGCCGACAGTGTCAGGCCCAGGCCGAGGCCTTGTTCGCCCGGTTTTGTGGTGAAGAAGGGTTCGAACAGATGTTTGCGCGCATGCGTGTCGATGCCATGTCCGTTATCACGGATCAGCAGGCGATAGCGACCCTCGGCAATCGCCCCTTCAATCCAAAGTGTGGGCTTGGGCTGAGCGTGCATGGCGTCCAGAGCATTGCCGATCAGGTTGACCAGAATCTGCTCCAGACGTGTTTGATCGATCGCCAGTGTGGCGTCAACGAAATCCAGGTGCAGCGTCAGGGCACATTGTTCGATACGCACCGCAAGCAGCTGCACCGCCGCATCCAGGGCCTTGCTCAGTCGGGCCTGCCCCTTGTCGTCGCCGCGTCGGGCGAACGCACGCAGGCTTGCGGTGATACGGCCCATGCGATCCACCAAATCATTGATCGTGCGCAGGTTGGTACTGGCCGTTTCCAGCGCACCGCGCTCCAGAAAACGTACGGTATTGCCGGACAGCGTGCGCAAAGCGGCCAGCGGCTGGTTCAATTCATGGGCGATGCTGGTGGACATCTGCCCGATGGCGGCGAGTTTGCCTGCCTGCACCAGTTCATCCTGAGCCTTGCGCAGCGTGTCTTCGGCTTGCCTGCGTTCACGAATCTGCGCCTTGAGACGTTCGTTGCTCGCCCGCAGGTGTTCGGTGCGCTCGGCAATCTTGCGTTCCAGCTCGTTGTTGGCCGTTTCCAGCGCCTCACGTGCGGCAAGCCGGGTCGCGATCACTTTGCGACGCTCGTTCCAGGCAATCAGAAAAAACGTTACCAGCGCACAGGCCACGGCCACCAACATGCCCTGGCTGGCCGCTTCGCGGCGCAGGTCTTCGAGCGGGGTGAGCAGAGTCAGGTGCCAGGGCGTGTCGTTCAACGGGCGGGTCTGGGCCAGATAGCTGACCTGCGTATGCTCCCGGTCGACCGTGACATTGGCCGGGAACGTGAGCTTTTCGACGCCTTCGGACAAGGACTCGCGTTCCAGCGGCACCAGCTCGTTGAGCGGCCACCAGTAATACTGCAGGCTGCGCGCCAGGCGTTCCTTGATGGTCGGCGTCAGCGGGCGCACTGATTTCAGGCGTCGGGCCGGGTCGCTGGACAAAATGATGATGCCGTTTTCGTCACTGACGAAGGCTTCCAGACGTGCCCGCTGCCAGCGCTCTTCAAGGGCTTGGAGTCCAACCTTGATCACGGCCACGCCGATGATCCGGCCTTTTTCTTCAAGACCGTGGGCCAGGTAATACCCGGACTCGCCAGTGGTGGTGCCGATCCCGTAGAAACGCCCGGGCATTCCTCTTACAGCGTCCTGAAAGTAGGCACGGAAAGACAGGTCTTCGCCCTGATAACTGTCGCTGTCGCGCCAATTGCTGGTAGCCAGGACGCGTCCTGTGGTGTCCAGCACATAGATGGCTCGGCTGCGGCTGCGACGGTTGAGGCCTTCGAGGTAGCGATTGACCTGCTGCTGAATCTGGGGGCCGGGCTCGTTGAGCAACTGCGAAACGCTGGATTCGAGTTCCAGAACGCTGGGCAGATAATTGTATTTGCTGATCTCGCTTTCGACCGTACGAGCATGCAGTTCCAACTGCCGTTCGCCGCTTTCGCTCAGGCTCTTGATGCCGTTGTGTTCACTGATCAGATATGCACCGTAGCCGAGCCCGATCATCAGGATGAAGATGAGTGGCGGCAGGAACAGTTGTCGAATCAGGCGGGGTTTCACGGCGAGTGATGGCGGCGCTGCGCGATAAAGAGTGGGGTCGCATTTCATCACAGTCGTCCTGAGCCGAACAGCTGCCCGTGCAAGACGGGCAGCTGGCAGCGTAATGCTTAGTGCTGGAGGATCTTGGCGAGGAATTGCTGGGCGCGTTCGGAACGTGCGGTTACGTCACCGAAGAACTCTTCTTTGGCGCAATCTTCGACGATCTGCCCCTTGTCCATGAAGATCACACGATTGGCGACCTTGCGAGCGAAGCCCATTTCATGGGTGACGCACATCATGGTCATGCCTTCGTGGGCCAGTTGCACCATCACGTCGAGCACTTCGTTGACCATTTCCGGGTCCAGCGCCGAGGTGGGTTCGTCGAATAGCATGACCACCGGGTCCATCGCCAGCGCACGGGCAATCGCCACGCGCTGCTGCTGACCGCCGGAAAGCTGACCGGGATGCTTGTGCGCATGCTCGGACAGACCGACGCGGTCCAGCAGTTTCAAGCCTTTCTCAGTGGCTTCGGCCTTGCTGCGACCCAGCACTTTGATTTGTGCAATGGTCAGGTTTTCGACGATGGACAGGTGTGGGAACAATTCGAAATGCTGGAACACCATGCCCACGCGCGAACGCAGTTTGGGCAGGTTGGTCTTGGGGTCCGAGATCGACGTGCCGTCGACCACGATGTCGCCTTTCTGGAACGGCTCCAGTGCGTTCACACACTTGATCAGGGTCGATTTGCCGGAGCCGGACGGGCCGCAGACCACAACCACTTCACCTTTGCTGACCTCGGTGCTGCAATCGGTCAGTACCTGGAAGTCCCCATACCACTTGTTGACGTTCTTGATGGAAATCATACGGCGAACCTTTTTTGCAAACGCTTCACCAGCAACGAGGCGGCAAAGCTGATCGTGAAATACACCAGACCGGCAATGATCAGGAACTCGTTGGCGCGACCGATGATGTCGCCGCTGGCACGCGAGGCGTTGAGGAAGTCCACAAGGCCGACGGTGTAAACCAGAGAGGTGTCCTGAAACAGAATGATGCTCTGTTGCAGCAGCAGGGGCGTCATCTTGCGAAACGCCTGAGGCAGGATGATCAGGCGCATCATCTGGCCGTAGTTCATGCCCAGCGCCTGGGCCGCGCCCATTTGTCCCTTGGAAATGGACTGCACACCGGCACGCACGATTTCGCAGAAGTAGGCGGCCTCGAACATCATGAATGCGACGACGCAGGAGGTGAACGCACCGATTGGCGTGTCCTCACCGGTGATCCAGCGCAGCACGAACGGCACCGCCAGGTAGAACCAGGTGATCACCAGCAGCAGCGGGATCGAGCGAAAGTAGTTCACGTAAGCGCCTGCCACATTGGCCAGCAGCTTGTTCGAAGACAGACGCATCAAGGCCAGCACAGTGCCGAGCAGCAGACCGCCGACCACACCCATCGCCATCAGCTTCAGGGTCATGACCATGCCGTTCCACAGGCCGGGCAGGGCAGGAATGATTCCAGTGAAGTCCATTATTTGCCTCCCAGGGAGATCAGGCCAGGCACCGCGACTTTCTTCTCGATGAAACGCATGAGCAGCATCAGGCTCATGTTCAGCGTGAAGTAGATGAGTGTTGCCAGGGTGAACGCCTCAAACAGGTTCGCTGAAAATTCGGCGGTCTGTTTGGTTTGCGCAAGCAGCTCCATCAAGCCGATCAGCGAGGCCACCGAGGAGTTCTTGAACACGTTCAGGAATTCGGAGGTAAGTGGCGGAATGATGATGCGGTACGCCTGCGGGAGCAGTACGTTCCAATAGATCTGTGGCAGTTTGAAACCCATTGCACGCGCGGCCGATTCCTGGCCCTTTGGCAGTGCTTGAATACCGGTACGCACCTGCTCACAGACGCGGGCGGCGGTGAACAGACCCAGGCAGACCACAACGCTCAGAAACGCCGAGGTTGTCGGGTTCAGGTCCTGCTTGTACCACTCCTGCAGGTTCTCGGGCAGCAGATCGGGCACCAGGAAGTACCAGATGAACAGCTGCACCAGCAGTGGCACATTACGGAAGATTTCCACGTATATCGTGGCGATACCCGATACCAGACGGCTGGGTACGGTGCGCATGACGCCCAGTACCGAGCCCAGTATCAGGGCGATGATCCAGGCGATCACTGCGATGGCGATGGTCCAGCCCAGACCGGATATGAACCAGTCCAGATAGGTTTCGCTGCCGACGCCGGTGGACTTGAAGAACACGCCCCAGTCCCAGTTGTAATTCATCAGGGTCTCCCCCTCTTATTGTATTGCTGTCGAGATGCACGCAGTGTCGGGTCCCGAGCGGGTGATTCAGCCCGCTCGGGGTGCAGTCAGTTCAGCGAGGCTGAACCGGTTGCTCAGGCTTTCTTTTCTTCAGCCGCTTTAGCGGGTTCGGCCGCCTGGTCAGTCGGGTTCTTGATCAGCTCTTTGATTTTGTCGCTCATCGGGAACTCAAGATTCAGGCCTTTTGGCGGGACCGGCGACTGGAACCACTTGTTGTAGATGGTGTTGATTTCGCCGGATTTGTAGGTTGCGACGATGGCGTCATCCACCGCTTTCTTGAATGGATCGTCGCCTTTGCGAACCATGCAGCCATAGATTTCGTAAGACTGCGCAGTGCCCGTCACCGCCCAATCTTCCGGCTTCTTGGCCTTGGCCATTTCGCCTGCCAGCAGTGCGTCGTCCATCATGAAGGCAACGGCGCGACCCGATTCCAGCATCTGGAAGGATTCGCCGTGATCTTTGGCGGAGATCACGTTCATGCCCATTTGCTTGTCGGCGTTCATGGCCTTGAGGATGCGCTCGGACGTGGTGCCAGCGGTGGTCACGACGTTCTTGCCCTTCAGGTCATCGAAGTCCTTATAGCTGGAGTCTTTCTTGGAAAGCAGGCGGGTGCCGACTTCGAAAATGCCGACCGAGAAATCGACCTGCTGCTGACGCTCGACGTTGTTGGTGGTAGAGCCGCATTCCACGTCAACGGTGCCGTTCTGAACAAGCGGGATACGAGTTTGGGACGTCACCAGGTTGTACTTGACCTTCAGGTCAGGCATGTCGAGTTCTTTTTTGATGCCTTCGACGATTTTCAGCTGGATGTCATGGGAGTAACCCATCGGGACGCCAGAAGCATCAGCGATGTAGGAGAACGGGATGGACGCGTCGCGGTGGCCGAGGGTGATGGTGCCGGACTCTTTGATCTTCTTCAGTGTGCCGGTCAATTCAGCCGCGAAAACTGGAGTGCTAATCAGAGCGGCAGCGATTGCTGCGCCCAGCAGGTGGGGAACGATGCGCATCGATGAATCCTCGATTTCATTTTTTATGATAGGAGCCCTGAGGGCATCCACTTCTTTGACGATTGCTTCAACGGCGTCCTAGCCAGACACACGCTAATGTCGAAGCGGTCGATGCAAGTGTAGAGCATGACTCGTGCCAAGCTTTTCCGCTGAGTCAACGTGCTGAAATCAATAGGTTTTTATCTGTTTTAGATGGGGTGGAGCAGGGTGGCTCGTCCGGGAAGCCGAATCCGAGGGGATCGGATGTTCGGAAAACCGAATGGGCATGTTGAATAAACGGAGCGGTTGGCAGGCAGGATTCGGGATAGCGCGGCAGGGAACCGCAGATCGCATGCTGAGGATGTGGAGCGCGCTTGCCCGCTATGGCGTTTTCAGACGGTCAATTGATGACCTGACTGACGCCATCGCGGGCAAGTGCAGTGCTGCAAACACAGCGTTTATTCATTCAGAAGACGCTTGCAGTAGACACTCTGTTTTCAAGCCGCCTCAATGGCGGCTTTGTTGCGCGCTACCGTCTCAAGGTAACTGCTCACACCGGCCTGTTCTTCAGGCGTGGTGAACAGACCCAGTTTGGTTCGACGCCACAGGATGTCGTCTACGCTGGTGGCCCACTCCTGATCGCACAGATAGTCGACCTCGCGGGTGTACAGACCGCCGCCCAGATGCTGCCCCATGTCTTCGAGACCCTGCACGCCCTCAAGCAAGTGCCAGCTGCGGCTGCCGTAGGTGATTGCCCAGCGCTTGGCAATGGGTTCAGGCAGCCAGTTGAAGCGACGAGTCAGCTCGCCCGCCAAGGCCTCCGGCGTAGTCATGTCTTCGCCGCCTGGCAATGCGGACTTGGCAGTCCAGCTCGGCTTCATGTGCTTGAAGAACGGCGCCAGCTGCGTCATCGCCGATTCGGCCAGCTTGCGATAAGTAGTCAGCTTGCCGCCGAATACCGACAGAATCGGAGCCTCGTCGGCACCACCGGACAGCGACAATGTGTAGTCACGCGTGATCGCCGAGGGGTTATCGGACTCGTCGTTGCACAAAGGGCGTACACCGGAATAAGTGTGCAGCACATCTGCGCGAGTGAGTTGCTTTTTGAAGTGGTCGTTGGCCACTTTAAGCACGTAATCCATCTCGCCATCGGTGATGTCCACCTTGTTCGGGTCGCCCTGATATTCGCGGTCAGTGGTGCCGACAATGGTGAAGTGATCCATGTACGGGATCGTGAACACGATGCGCTTGTCTTCGTTCTGCAGGATGAATGCGTGTTCGCCTTCGTACAGTTTCGGCACGATCAGGTGACTGCCCTGAATCAGACGAATGCCATAGGCCGACTCAAGCTTGAGGTCTTCACGGATGAACTTGGCCACCCAAGGACCGGCCGCGTTGACCAGCGCCTTGGCATGAATCGAAAACAGGCTGCCATCACTGCGTTCCAGGTGCAGGTGCCACATGCCTTTGATGCGACGTGCACTGACACAACGCGTCTGGGTGTGGATGTGCGCGCCGTTTTCGCGGGCTGCCATCGCGTTGAGCACCACCAGACGGGCGTCATCGACCCAGCAGTCCGAATATTCAAACCCGCGGGTGATGCTGGCATTCAGCGGGCTGTCGGCACCGAAACGGATGGTGCGCGAAGCAGGCAGCTTCTCGCGCTTGCCCAGGTGATCGTAAAGGAACATGCCGGCACGGATCATCCAGGCTGGACGCAGATGCGGGCGATGCGGCAGAACGAAACGCATGGGTTTGACGATGTGCGGCGCTTTGGCCAGCAACACTTCACGCTCGGCCAATGCCTCACGCACCAGACGGAATTCGTAATGCTCAAGGTAGCGAAGGCCGCCGTGAATCAGTTTGCTGCTGGCGGACGAGGTATGGCTGGCCAAATCGTCCTTTTCACACAGGAAGACCGACAATCCACGACCGGATGCGTCTGCTGCAATCCCGACGCCGTTAATGCCACCACCGATCACGGCGATGTCGTAAACCTCGGAGAGAGGGGCAGCGGTTGTCGCGTGAGTGTGGGGCATTGTTGGCCTCCTGATGAATGCTTGAGCCTGGCTCGAAAGGCGAATCTGAACATTAATGTTCACTTTCGAAAATCATAGCTCAATAAAAATCCCCTCGCTAGCGACTATTGATTGAAATTACTGATGAAGGAGATGAAAAAGAACAAAAATGAACATTGTAGGACGGGATGAGAGAAAATTAAGAGCGGGAGATTATCGCTGCGAATACCGGCGCAGAGCGTTTGACTGAACCTCTGGCACGGTGCTGGTTAGCGGCATTAACAGGGCTGTGGAGGGCCCCACCACGTCTTCGCCGTAGCGCTCCCACAGAACCGCGTTTCTCCAATGAGTTACAGGTTGTTTGACAACAGACGGCTTGCCAGCGATGAGCGATGATGCGAATTTTCTGAACTACTCGTCGTCGGCATCGCCGGCAAGCCGCCTCCCGCGGTCAGGTCAGGCAAGACGGCCGGTCCAGGTACTGGCTCTTCAAACCACCTCAAGTCGAATCTTGTGCTGGTTCAGCAACTGCTGCAGCGCAGGCACCGGTGGCTGGTCGGTGACCAGGCAATCGATCAGGGTAATCGGCCCCAGTCTGACCATCGCATTACGGCCGAACTTGCTGGAGTCTGCTGCCAACAACACCTTGCGCGCATTGGCAATGATCGCCTGTGACACCCGCACTTCCTGATAATCGAAGTCCAGCAGGCTACCGTCTTCGTCGATGCCGCTGATACCCACCAGTGCGAAATCGACCTTGAACTGCGAGATGAAGTCGACGCTGGCCTGACCCACCAAGCCGCCGTCACGGCGCACGTTGCCGCCCGCCAGCAGGACCTCGAAATCATCCTTGGCGCTCAAAATCGAGGCGACGTGCAGGTTGTTGGTGATGATTTTAAGGTTGTTGTGGTTGAGCAGGGCGCGGGCGATGGATTCGGTGGTGGTGCCGATATTGATGAACAGCGAGGCGTTGTCGGGGATTTGCGCTGCGATGGCTTCGGCAATCCGCTGCTTTTCATCGCGCATCTGGTCCGCACGCATGGCGTAGGCGGTGTTTTCGATGCTGGAGTCATAGGCTGCGCCACCGTGGTAGCGGCGCAGCAGGTTCATTTCCGCAAGCTGGTTGATGTCTCGACGGATGGTTTGTGGGGTCACGACGAACAGCGTCGCCATTTCATCGATGCTGACGTAGCCGCGATCACGGACCAGTTCGAGGATCTGTTGTTGGCGGGGAGGCAGGTTCATTGTTTTTCCTTGGGCGCCCACTGCAAATGGCGCCCATCATGCCGCAGGGACCTAGGCCCTGTCAGCCGGAAATCCTGCTCCTCGCCAGAGCGGCAGGCTTACTCCTCGTTTTCGTGCGGTTCCCAGTCACGGGTACGGGCGACGGCTTTCTGCCAGCCTGCATACAGCTTCTCTTTATGCGTTTCTTCGCACAGTGGTTCGAAGACACGCTCGATCACCGCTTTGTTGCGCAGCTCATCCAGGCTGCTCCAGAAGCCGATCGCAAGGCCTGCCAGGAATGCCGCGCCCAGCGCTGTGGTCTCGCGCATCTGCGGACGCTCTACGTGCGTACCGAGAATGTCCGCCTGGAACTGCATGAGGAAGTTGTTCGCCACTGCGCCGCCATCCACGCGCAGGGATTTGAGGCGCTCGCCCGAATCCTGTTGCATGGCGTCCAGTACGTCACGGGTCTGATAAGCGATGGATTCCAGCGCCGCACGGATGATGTGATCGACTTTCACGCCTCGGGTCAGACCGAACAGCGCGCCGCGTGCGTACGGATCCCAATAGGGGGCGCCGAGACCGGTGAAGGCCGGGACGAGGTACACACCGTTGCTGTCCTTGACCTTGCTGGCGAAGTACTCGGTGTCCAGCGCGTCGTTGATGATCTTCAGTTCGTCACGCAACCACTGCACGGTCGAGCCGCCGTTGAATACTGCACCTTCCAGCGCATAGGCCACTTCGCCACGCGGGCCGCAACCTATGGTGGTGAGCATGCCGTGGGCCGATTTCACAGCTTTCTTGCCGGTGTTCATCAGCAGGAAGCAACCGGTGCCGTAGGTGTTTTTTGCCTGGCCCGGCTCAACGCACATTTGGCCAAACAGGGCGGCCTGCTGGTCGCCCGCGATGCCAGCAATCGGGATGCCGCTCTTGCTGTGGCCGTAGACCTCGGACGACGCCTTGACCTCCGGCAGCATCTCACGCGGGATGTCCAGCACGTCGAGCATGCGCTGATCCCATTCCAGCGTATGGATGTTGAACAGCATGGTGCGCGAGGCGTTGGTGTAATCGGTAACGTGAACCTTGCCGCCAGTGAATTTCCAGATCAGCCAGGTATCGATGGTGCCGAACATCAGCTCGCCTTTGCGGGCGCGCTCGCGGCTGCCTTCGACGTTGTCCAGAATCCACTTGACCTTGGAACCGGAGAAGTAGGGGTCGATGACCAGACCGGTCGTGTCCTTGATGTATTCCTCAAGCCCGTCGCGTTTGAGCTGCTGGCAGATTTCGGTGCTGCGGCGGCACTGCCAGACGATGGCGTTGTAGATCGGGCGGCCGGTGTCGCGCTCCCAGATCACTGTCGTTTCACGCTGGTTGGTGATACCGATGGCGGCGATCTGATTGTGATGCAGATCGGCCTGGGCCAGGGCCTTGGTCATGCACGCGGTCTGGGTGGCGAAAATTTCCATCGGGTCATGCTCGACCCAGCCTGCCTGCGGGTAATGCTGAACAAACTCGCTTTGGGCAGTGCTCACCACGTTGGCATCGCGATCGAAGATGATGGCTCGCGAGCTGGTGGTGCCCTGGTCAAGAGCAATGATGTAATTCTTGTTCTGTGTGTCAGTCATGTCGATTGCCTTGCATTATTGGGTGGAGTTCAAGATGACGTCTGAGCTTTGCCACGAACCACGTTGGTGTCTTTACGGGTGTCTTTTTCAGTTTCTAGAGGCGCGGCGCTTGGCAGATGACGCGCGATCAGCGCGCGGTAGCCGGCAGCACCGAGGCACGCCCCCAAAATGGGCGCAAAAATCGGAACCAGGAAATAAGGTATGTCGCGACCGCCGGTAAATGCTATCTCACCCCAGCCAGCAATGAACGTCATCATTTTGGGGCCGAAATCGCGCGCAGGGTTCATGGCGAAGCCGGTCAGGGGCCCCATCGCGCTGCCGATCACCGCCACCAGCAGGCCAATCAGCAGCGGCGCCAGTGCGCCACGTGGCAGGCCGTTGTTGTCGTCGCCCAGCGCCATGATCACGCCCATCAGAATGGTGGTGATGACGGTTTCGACCAAAAAGGCCTGGCCTACGGAAATGGCGGGGTTGGGGTAGGTCGAGAACACCGACGCCAGCTCAAGGCTCTGTTCGCTGCCGCGAATGATGTGGTGAGCATGTTCGAAGTCGAAAAAGAGGCTGACGTACAGCAGGTACACCAGGCCTGCGCCGCAGAAGGCACCAGCAATCTGGGAAGCGATGTAAAAGGGCAGCTTTCGTTTCTCGAATCCACCGAAAAGGCTGAGCGCGATGCTGACAGCCGGATTGAGATGAGCACCGGAAATGCCCGCGCTCAGGTAAATACCCATGCTGACGGCCATACCCCAGATGATGCAGATTTCCCAAAGTCCAAAAGAAGCACCCGCGACCTTGAGCGCTGCAACGCATCCGGTCCCGAAAAAAATCATCAGGGCGGTGCCCAGAAATTCAGCAGTACATTGTCCGGTCAGCGTCGGTTGTTTTAGTGCGATGGTCATGAATACCTCATTTTTGTTTTTGTCGCGGCACCGTATGCAGGCACGGTTGCTCTTTATTCGGCGTATCAGAATCCTGACGATTCTGACCACTGGTGCGAGTTATACCGAAAAAGAGCGTTCGTTAATATTCGTAAACGAAAAAATATAGACAAGAAAGAACGCTGTCAAAGGTCGGAACTGAACGGTCACTGAAGGAAATCAGTAATCCCTCTCCACTGTGGCTGAATGTGTTTCGTAAGAATTGGCTGCATGGGTTTAAATTGCCATCATTGTTGAACGCACCGCCTGGCAAGGCGCGTCTCGATTATTTGACTTAAAGTAGCAGTCGCCATGATCTGTCCGGAGTGATAAATGACCCCCGCCTTGGATTTGCTGAAAAAAGTTCGCGCCGAACACCGCATTCACAGTTACGAACACGATCCGAAAGCAGCTTCGTACGGCCTGGAGGCAGCGGAAAAGCTGGGTTTGGAACCTGAGCGTGTGTTCAAGACACTGCTGGCCAGTACCGAAAAGGGCGAGTTGCTGGTAGCGGTGGTGCCGGTCGTCGGAACACTGGACCTCAAGGGGTTGGCGCAGGCGGCAGGGGTCAAGAAAACCGAGATGGCCGATCCGGCCGCAGCGCAGCGCTCCACTGGCTACTTGCTCGGGGGTATCAGCCCGCTGGGGCAGAAAAAGCGCTTGCGCACGTTCATCGACAGCACCGCTCAACCGTTTGAAACGATTTTCGTCAGTGCAGGGAGAAGAGGGCTGGAGGTGGAGTTGTCAGCGGCGGTATTGGCTGCGCACACCCACGCTACGTTCGCGTCCATCGGCCGTGGGTGAGTCGGCGGATCAGTCGCTGACGTGATGCGCGGCGACACTGCCGGCAGCCGGAAAAAGAACCAGATGCTCAGCCGCGACGGTGATGCCGACTTCCTCGCCCGTCATGTGATCGGCATGGCTGGGAAAGATTGCTTCAAGCTGGCTTCCAGTCGGCAATTGCAGACGATATAGCGTTGCCGCGCCCTGGAATGTCCGGCCAATGACCCGCGCTTTCAACGCGCTTTGCGGCGCATGGTTGATGTCGTCAGGCCTCAGCAGTACGTCCACCGTGCTGCCGCTGACGCCTGGGTAGGCCCGATTGCCCTGTAGCACGCCCAGTTCGGTCTGGACCGATTGCGGGTCGATCATCTGGCCACGAATGAAATAACCCTGGCCAATGAAGCTGGCGACGAAAGGGGTCTGCGGTTCGTGATACAGGTTGTAAGGCGTGTCCCATTGTTCCAGCCGGCCTTCCTTGAACACACCAACATGGTCGCTGACGGCAAACGCCTCTTCCTGATCGTGGGTGACTAGAATCGCGCTGGTGCCTCGGGCCTTGAGGATGTCGCGCACCTCGTGGCTCAGGCGTCGGCGCAGCTCGCCGTCCAGATTGGAGAAGGGTTCATCGAGCAACAGCAGTTGCGGCTCCGGAGCCAAGGCTCGAGCGAGTGCGACGCGTTGTTGCTGTCCGCCTGACAGCTCATGGGGGTAGCGTTTGCCCAGACCGACGAGGTTCACCAGCTCCAGCAGTTCGCGTGTCACCTGCCCAAGGCGCGGATGCTTGCGAATGCCGAATGCGATGTTTTCCTCAACACTCAGGTGGGGGAACAGGGCGTAGTCCTGAAACACCATGCCGATGCGGCGCTTTTCCGGTGCCAGCGTCCAGCCGGGGCGGGAGATGACTTCGCCCGCCAGGGTGATGTCTCCAGCATGAACCGGTTCAAAGCCTGCGATTGCCCGCAGTGTCGTGGTCTTACCGCAGCCTGAAGAACCCAGCAGGCAGCCAATGTCGCCCGCGTTGAGGTGCAGATTGAGATCCTGCACCACGCGCTGGTTGTCATAGCCGCACGCCAGATTGCGCAGGCTTAGCAGCAAGGCCTGACTCATGCAGGCTGACAGGACGGGGCCACGAGAAACTCCAGCAACGCCTTTTGCGCATGCAGGCGGTTCTCGGCCTGATCCCACGCCACGGAGCGCACGTCGTCCAGCAGATCCGCACTGATTTCTTCACCGCGGTGAGCGGGCAGGCAGTGCATGAACAGCACGTCCTTGTCGGCGAGGTCGAGCAGGGCACGGGTGACCTGAAACGGCGCGAACAGCGCCATGCGCTTGGCGGTTTCCTCTTCCTGCCCCATTGAAGTCCAGACATCGGTACTGACCAGATGCGCGCCTTCGACTGCCGCCTTGGGGTCGCGGACGACGCTTACCCGATCACCGGCCAAGGCCATGAATTCGGGGTTGGGTTCGTAACCCAGCGGGCACGCGACACGCAACTTGAAGTCGAACCGGATCGCCGCTTCTATATAGCTGTTGCACATATTGTTGCCGTCACCGATCCAGGCCACGGTCTTGCCTTTGATTGAGCCACGGTGTTCCAGGAACGTTTGCATGTCGGCCAGTAACTGGCAGGGGTGCAAATCGTCGGAAAGCCCGTTGATGACAGGCACGCGCGAATTGGCGGCGAATTCGATCAGGTTGCTGTGGGCATAGGTACGGATCATCACCGCGTCGAGCATGCGCGACATGACCTTGGCGCTGTCGGCAATGGGCTCGCCACGACCCAACTGGGTGTCGCGGTGGGACAAAAAGATGGCTTGTCCACCCAGCTGGATCATGCCGGCTTCGAAGGAAAGACGGGTACGTGTCGAGGATTTCTCGAAAATCATCCCGAGGACCCGGTTTTTCAGAGGTTCAAAAAGCACGCCGCGATTTCGCAGGTCTTTAAGCTCTACGCCACGACGGATCAGGCCCAGCAGTTCGTCTGGGGTGTAATCCATCATCGAGAGAAAGTGCCTGGCGTTCATGATTAACTACCTTTATTGCAACAGACCGCAGGGTTTCAAAGCCGGGTTTTATCGAGAAAACGGGCGAACGCTGCGGAGAAAGCCGCGCAAGGCGACGAATAAGAGAGGCGCGATAGTATAAAAAAATGTCGCGTCTTACCAATAGCATGCTCGATTTCGAGCGGCCGATTGAACGGGGTGCGGGTGCCAAGCCCAGGAATAATCCTGCGTTGCGTTGAAAACCGGCTACGCTCAGGCAGGCCAATAGCCGGTGCGTCCCTTTGCAAAGGCAGCATTTGTACACTGCCCAAACAGCGCTTGGCAATTAGTACCCATCCTGTAACAGTCCCGTGTCTTATGCGACGCGCTTCACGCAGTTGAAACAAGAACCGTTTCCTTAACCTCGGCGGTAGGTTATAAAGCGTCGGTGGCACCTTCATTGTTCGGGAGATTGGGAATGGACTCAAAAGAGCGTCAACTAACGGAATTGCTTGGGCTTACAGCCCGGACCTTGACCCACCTCACAGCCTCCATGACCTCGATGTCCTTCGAGCTCCTTCGCAGCGAAGATGAAGTGACGCGCACCGCTGGCCGACGCATGATCGACCGAATGGCGACCATCAGCTCGGGACTGGATGAACACTGGCGCCTGATCGGTGATCTGACCGGTGTGCATCTGGCGCAGGAGCAGATTGAGACGGTGACTGAAATTCAGTTGCAGCGCAAAACGGTTGCCCCGATCGTCAGCTGATGCTCAGTGTCCATCCGTCGGCCTGATGGGCCTTGATTCATAGTGCGAAGCCGGGTGGCGCAGCCTACGTCCGCGCACCATAGTGATGATTCCGCAATCGATGAGATTGCCATGACAACACTACGAGGCTGCGATGACCCGGACCGAACACCACCGTGCCTGTCATCTGTGTGAGGCCATTTGTGGCCTGACCATCGAAACGACCACTGAGCCTGATGCCGCGCGAAAGATCACGTCAATCAAAGGTGATCCGCTCGACAGCTTCAGTCGCGGCCATATCTGCCCTAAAGCCGTCGCCCTGCAAGATATCCAGAACGATCCTGATCGCCTGCGTCAGCCCATGCTGCGCGAGGGCGATCAATGGAAGCCGATTGCCTGGCAGGAGGCTTTTGATCTGGTCGCCGAGCGCCTGTTTGCCATTCAGCAACGCGAGGGGCAGAACGCGGTCGCGGTGTATCAGGGCAACCCCAGTGTTCATAACTACGGCTTGATGACCCACAGCAACTATTTTCTCGGCCTGCTCAAGACGCGCAACCGCTTTTCCGCCACGTCCGTGGACCAGTTGCCTCACCACCTGACCAGCTTTTTGATGTATGGGCACGGCATGCTGCTGCCGATTCCGGATATTGATCACACCAATTTCATGCTGATTCTCGGCGGCAACCCGCTGGCATCGAACGGCAGCATCATGACCGTCCCCGACGTGGAAAAACGTTTGAAGGCCATTCAGGGACGTGGAGGCAAAGTGGTAGTCGTCGATCCTCGGCGCAGTGAAACCGCAGCCATTGCCGATCAACATGTGTTCGTACGTCCGGGCGGCGACGCAGCGTTACTTTTCGGGTTGCTTAATACCCTGTTCGAAGAGGGCCTTACCCGCGAAAGCCACCTGCCGGTCGATGGGCTCGATCAGGTGCAAGACGCCATTGCCGGATTCAGTGCCGAAGCGATGAGTTCACGCTGTGGCATCGCCGCTGAGCAGATTCGCCAGCTCGCACGGGATTTCGCCGCAGCCGACAAGGCGGTCTGTTATGGCCGCATGGGTGTGTCCACTCAGGCCTTTGGCACTCTATGCCATTGGTTGGTGCAGCTCATCAATCTGGTGACCGGCAATCTGGACCGTGTCGGCGGGGTGCTGTGTACTCAGCCGGCTGTGGACATCGTTGGCTCGACCTCGGGTGGCCATTTCAATCGCTGGCAGAGCCGAGTGTCGGGGTTGCCTGAGTATGGCGGTGAGCTGCCGGTTTCAGCGTTGGCTGAAGAGATGCTGCATGAAGGGGAGGGGCGCGTGCGTGCGTTAGTTACCGTTGCCGGGAACCCGGTTTTGTCGACACCCAACGGGCGGCAGCTGGAGCGGGCGCTGGACGGACTGGCGTTCATGGTCAGCATCGACCTGTACATCAACGAGACGACACGCTATGCCGACCTGATCCTGCCATCCACATCCGCATTGGAAAACGATCATTACGACACCACTTTCAATACCCTGGCGGTGCGTAACGTCACCCGCTTCAATCGAGCCGTTTTCGACAAGCCCGAAGGCGCGTTGCACGACTGGGAGATATTCGTCGGTCTGGCCACGGCATTTGCGGCCAAGGCCGGGAAAGAATTGAAGCCGACCTTGCCGCCTGCCCAAATGATCGATCACGGTTTGCGCAGCGGGCGCTACGGTGACGCGTCTGAGCACAAACTCTCGCTGACGACCCTTGCCGACCATCCACATGGTCTGGATCTGGGCGCATTGCAACCCAACCTGAGCGCGCGTCTGAAGACCCCCAATGGTCATGTTCAGGCTGCACCCGAGGTCATCATGGCCGACCTGGCACGCTTCAAGGCGTCGCCCGAGCCTCAGGTGGACGAATTACTCTTGATCGGCCGTCGGCACGTGCGCAGCAACAATTCATGGATGCATAACTATCACCGCCTGGTGAAGGGCAAGCCGCGCCATCAGTTGTTGATGCATCCTGATGACCTGAGTAGCCGTGGCTTGAGCGATGGCCAGCAAGTGCGCGTCACTTCGCGGGTCGGCATGATCGAGGTTCAGGTGCTGGGCAGCGCGGACATGATGCCGGGCGTTGTCAGCTTGCCACACGGCTGGGGCCATGCACGTAAAGGTGTGCGCATGGGCATTGCGCAAAACCAGCCTGGCGTCAGCGCCAATGACCTGACCGATGAGCGTCAGCTCGATGCACTTTCCGGCAACGCGGTGCTCAATGGTGTACCGGTGCAAGTCGCCGCCTGTTGAACCCAAGACAGAGCGTATGGGGCGGGATTCCGTTACAATGCGCCACCGTGCCGACAACTGAGTCGGAAAATTCAGCCGAGGTGCTTCATGGATATCATCGAAACAATCAAAGAGCAGATTGCCAACAACACTATTCTGCTTTACATGAAAGGCGCTCCTAACGCGCCACAATGCGGCTTTTCGGCCAAGGCTTCCCAGGCGTTGATGGCGTGTGGCGAAAAATTCGCTTACGTTGACATCCTGCAGAACCCTGAAATCCGCACCAACCTGCCCAAGTACGCCAACTGGCCAACGTTCCCGCAGCTGTGGGTGGCCGGTGAACTGGTTGGCGGTAGCGACATCATCACCGAGATGATGGCTGACGGCTCGCTGCAAGAGCTGGTCAAGACTGCGTCGGCCGCCAAGGCCGAGTAAGACGATGTCGTGAGGAATCGGTGGTAACAGCCGATTCCTTGCACGGTTTTACAGACAAGAAAAAGCCCGCTCTCGACAGAGGCGGGCTTTTTCTTTGCAGCGGATCGACGTATCAGTCGCCCATCTGCGATTGCAGGTAGTTTTCAATACCCACTTTGTCGATCAGACCCAACTGCGTTTCCAGCCAGTCGATGTGCTCTTCCTTGGACTCGAGGATGTCTTCCAGCAGCTCACGGCTGCCAAAGTCGCCAACGGTTTCGAAGTGAGCGATGGCGGCTTTCAGATCAGCCAGGCCTTTTTGTTCGATCTTAAGGTCACACGCCAGCATTTCCTGGGTGTGCTCGCCGATCAGGATTTTGCCCAAATCCTGCAGGTTAGGCAGGCCTTCCAGAAACAGGACGCGCTTGATGATCTTGTCAGCATGCTTCATCGCGTCGATGGACTCGTGATACTCATGCGCACCGAGCTTTTTCAGACCCCAGTCTTCGTACATGCGCGCATGCAAAAAGTACTGGTTAATAGCGACCAGCTCGTTTCCGAGGATCTTGTTGAGATGCTGGATGACTGTAATGTCGCCTTTCATGTTCGCGGTCCTGCCGATGGCTTGTGTATATAAGCGGCGAGTGTGATCTGCCCCAAGAAGTCTGTCAAACCTAAGTTATTGAATAATAAGTGAATTTAAATAGGAATAAGAATGTTTGAGTTCCGCATCTTGACGCTAAGCGATTGAATTACAGGCATAAAAAAACCGGACATCAAGTCCGGTTCTTTGAAAGAGGGGGATTCAGGCCGCTGTAAATTCTGTCGTGTAACCCAGCGCAGCATGACTGCTTTGCAGCTCGGTCAGCGTATCACGCACCACTTCCTTCGCCAGGCAGGCACATTTTCCGCATTTACTTGCAACACCCAGCGTCTCGCGTACTTCACGATAACTGCAGCAGCCTTCCAGAATCGCTTCCCGGATTTGACCGTCAGTAACACCTTGGCAGAGACATACATACATAAGCTATGGACCATCGCTGGTTTATGGCTGGGTGATCCGGAGCTTAATGGTAATGAGAATGCTTGTCAAAACTGTTTTGGGTTCGATTCAGGTAGGGCGATGAGTGGTAGCGCATGCTTGCGACCGTGGCCGTTTATGAATCATGGGCATGAAAAAACCGGCACAAGGCCGGTCTGTTCATTGCTGGACGCGATTCAGTCGTCGAAGTCTTCCCAGCCGCCCATTTCCTTCCAGCGGTTGACGATGCCGCAGAACAGCTCGGCCGTCTTTTCCGTGTCGTAGCGGGCCGAATGGGCCTCGCGGCCGTCGAAGTCGATACCGGCAGCCTGACAGGCTTTGGCCAGTACGGTTTGACCGTAGGCCAGGCCTGCAAGCGTTGCGGTGTCAAAGCTTGAGAACGGGTGAAATGGGTTGCGTTTCATATCCAGGCGAGCGACGGCTGCGTTGAGAAAACCCAGGTCGAAGCTGGCGTTGTGGCCGACCAGCACCGCGCGCTTGCAGCCGTTGGCCTTCAACGCCTTGCGCACGCCACGAAATATATCGTTCATGGCGGTCTCTTCGCTGACAGCCATGCGCAGTGGGTGATCGAGTTTGATGCCGGTGAACTCCAGCGCAGCCGCTTCGATGTTCGCGCCTTCGAAAGGCTCCACGCGGAAGAAATGAGTGTGTTCCGGGAACACGAAACCTCTTTCGTCCATGCCGATGGTGACGGCTGCAATTTCCAGCAGTGCGTCGGTTGCGGAGTTGAAGCCGCCGGTTTCTACGTCGATGACGACCGGCAGGTAGCCGCGAAAGCGGGCCGCCATCGGGTGACGAGAACCAACACCGCCGCCATGACCTTCCAGTTCGTCGTCGAAATTATCTTCACTCACGCGTTTTCCTCCAGGCGCCAGCGCAGTTTTTCACCTGCGCGCAGCGGTATTACGGACAACTCGCCAAACGGCAGGCTGGCGGGGGCAGTCCACTCCTCACGCACCAGCGTGATGGTGTCCTGGTTGGCAGGCAGACCGTAGAACGCAGGACCGTGAAGGCTGGCGAAGCCCTCCAGTTTGTCCAGAGCATTACGTTGCTCAAAGGCTTCTGCATACATTTCGATCGCAGCGTAAGCGGTGTAGCAACCGGCGCAGCCGCACGCCGCTTCCTTGGCATGCTGGGCATGGGGAGCGGAGTCGGTGCCCAGAAAGAACTTGCCATTGCCGCTGGTGGCGGCGTCCAGCAAGGACGTCTGATGGGTATTGCGCTTGAGAATCGGCAGGCAATAGAAATGCGGGCGAATACCGCCAACCAGCATGTGGTTGCGGTTGTAGAGCAGGTGGTGCGCAGTAATGGTCGCGGCAACATTGGCCGATGCCTCGTTGACGAACTGCACCGCCTCGCCGGTGGTGATGTGTTCGAACACCACTTTCAGCGTCGGGAAGCGTTCGACCACACGACGCAAGTGCTCATCGATGAACACTTTCTCGCGATCGAAGACGTCAATTTCTCCACGGGTGACCTCGCCGTGCACCAGCAGCAGCATGCCGACTTCGGACATGGCTTCAAGGGCAGGGAAGATCTTGTCGATGCTGGTCACACCCGAATCGGAATTTGTCGTGGCGCCGGCCGGATACAGCTTGGCGGCGTGGACAAAACCGCTGGCCTTGGCCGTGCGAATGTCTTCGGGCGTTGTCTGGTCGGTGAGGTAAAGCACCATCAACGGCTCGAAGCGGCTGCCGGCAGGGCGTGCAGCGAGAATACGCTGACGATAGGCATCGGCTTGCTGGGCATTGCGAACGGGCGGCACGAGGTTGGGCATGATGATGGCGCGGCCAAAGGTGCGCGCTACGTCAGCGACGGTATGGGGCAAAACAGCTCCGTCACGGAGATGGATATGCCAGTCGTCGGGACGCAGAAGGGTCAGGCGGTCAGACATTGGGGATTCCAGGCGGGTCAAACTCGCAGGGAATGCTACCGGAAAAGACTCTCTCAGGCACTCGCTATCAAGTTTTGTAGGAAGTTACCGATAGCACGACATAGAAACCGTATTTCGTTTCACGATCATTTCAAGTGGAGCCTCCCGTGCGCCAGCGATATCTAGCCCTGCTCAGCGTGTTCGCCAGCCTTCCAGCGATGGCTATCAATTTCCAGACGCGTCTGGAAAGCATCGAGTGGAAAGTGGAAGGCGATCAGTTCGAGTGCCGATTGACTCAGCCAATCACCGACTTCGGTGTGGGTGAGTTCGTGCGTCGCGCGGGCGAGCAGGCTACGTTCCGGCTCAAGGCGTCCTACAACATGCTGGGCAATGGCTCTGCGACTCTGCTAGCTGCGGCCGCGCCCTGGCAGCCGGGTCGGGGCGACATTAACCTGGGTTCAGTGCGCGTCAGCAACGGTGAAATACCGTTCAACACGTCTCATGCCCAGGCGGGACGGCTTATCAGCGGGTTGATGGAAGGGCGTACGCCACTGATTCGCCATTACTCTCGCGACGGCGGACAGATGGAGGTTCGCCTTCTGCCAGTCAAGTTCAGCAAAGCGTTCGCCGACTATCAGGCCTGTACGGCAAAGCTGTTGCCGATGAATTTCGATCAGGTCAAACAGGCTGAAGTCGGTTTTCCTGGCGGCGGCATCGAATTGGACAACGCGGCCAAAGCACGTCTGGACAACATGGTCGCCTACTTGAAGGCAGATCCGACGGTCAACCATATCGAGCTAGATGGCCATTCGGATAACAGCGGAAACCGTCTGACCAACCGTGACCTGTCACGTCGCCGCGCGCTGGCCGTCATGGATTACCTCAAGGCTCAAGGCATCCCGGAGCAGCAGATCACCTTGCGTTTCCACGGCGAGCGGTATCCGTTGGCGCCCAACACCAATAATGCCAATCGGGCACGCAACCGCCGCGTGAACGTAAACCTTGAGCGTGTCGCGCCTGAAGAAAAGCCCGTGCCGGTTGCCTCCGCAAGCGCTGCGCGCACATCCTGATACTCCTCACCTTTCTGTCCCGAGGCTGACAAAACCTGTCGCCTCGTCGTCACAAGCTGTCGCGCCCCTGTAAATTTTCTGCTTTGAACGGTAGAATCGTCGGTTTTCCGTACAACGCGGTGGAGTAATGGCATGGCGGACGTAAACAAGGTAGTTCTCGCGTATTCCGGTGGTCTGGATACTTCGGTAATCCTTAAATGGCTGCAGGACACGTACAACTGCGAAGTGGTGACTTTCACCGCTGACCTGGGTCAGGGCGAAGAAGTCGAGCCTGCACGCGCCAAGGCTCAGGCGATGGGCGTCAAGGAAATCTACATCGACGATCTGCGCGAAGAATTCGTACGCGACTTCGTATTCCCGATGTTCCGCGCCAACACCGTCTACGAAGGCGAGTACCTGCTGGGCACCTCCATCGCCCGCCCGCTGATTGCCAAGCGTTTGATCGAAATCGCCAACGAAACCGGCGCTGACGCCATTTCCCACGGCGCAACCGGTAAAGGCAACGACCAGGTACGTTTCGAACTGGGTGCCTATGCACTCAAGCCGGGCGTGAAAGTGATCGCTCCGTGGCGCGAATGGGATTTGCTGTCGCGTGAGAAGCTGATGGACTACGCCGAGAAGCATGGCATTCCAATCGAGCGTCACGGCAAGAAGAAGTCTCCGTACTCGATGGACGCCAACCTGCTGCACATCTCTTATGAGGGCGGCGTGCTGGAAGACACTTGGACCGAGCACGAAGAAGACATGTGGCGTTGGACCAAGTCTCCAGAGGACGCGCCGAACGTCGCGACCTATCTGGAACTGACCTATCGCAATGGCGACATCGTCGCGCTGGATGGCGTTGAAATGACGCCCGCGACCGTACTGGCAACCCTGAACCGCATCGGTGGCGAGAACGGTATCGGTCGTCTGGACATCGTGGAAAACCGTTACGTGGGCATGAAGTCTCGTGGCTGCTACGAGACGCCAGGCGGCACCATCATGCTGCGCGCCCACCGTGCGATCGAATCGATCACCCTGGACCGCGAAGTCGCTCACCTCAAGGATGAGCTGATGGCGAAGTACGCCAGCCTGATCTACACCGGCTACTGGTGGAGCCCTGAGCGTCTGATGCTGCAACAGATGATCGACGCTTCCCAAGCACACGTGAACGGCGTTGTGCGCCTGAAGCTGTACAAGGGCAACGTGATCGTCACCGGTCGCAAGTCCGACGATTCGCTGTTCGATGCCAATATCGCAACCTTCGAAGACGATGCGGGCGCTTACGATCAGGCAGACGCAGCAGGCTTCATCAAGCTCAACGCTCTGCGTATGCGCATTGCTGCGAACAAGGGTCGCAAGCTGTTCTGATGTGATTGCTGGTTTAAAAGTGCAGCCCTGCAAGGGCTGCACTTGAGCAGGTCGGTCGAGCGTTCAACCCGGTTGGTGCTCAACCCTCATTCCCTCTTGATCCTCGCTGTTGTGCTGCGTTCTTCCATCATAAGTTCGTGGTTCGCTGATGCGTTTCTCTGAAAGCCCGAAGGGCGAACTCAGAAATTTCATCAGGTCACTTTTCTCCAGGCTGTAACGTTTGAGCAATGCTCGCAGTTTTCTTTCAAATACCAATTCGTCTAAAAATCGCTCCTCTTTGCTGAGTGCTTCAAGTCGCTCAATGTGTGCATTGAGCTGTTGCTCAATTGCCCGGTACTCTTTCAATTTCGACATGGTATGTCCCCTATAACAGATTGTGTTGAATTACTTTCAGGCTGTCTTTATGCAGGTGCGGCGGAATTTCTGTGGCCGTGCGCGTATGTTCTCTGTAGCTGCTTATCAGGTGGTACGGCGTGCGACAGTGCGCTCAACCTATAAAGCTGATTGCTCTTCTATGGAGTCAGCGCAAAGATGCTAAACACGCTTTTAATGTGTTCTGAAGAAATGGGGTATTTAGACCTTGGCGTGGGTTGAACAAGTCTTCAGTTTAATAAAGCGTTTCTGCTTGATGGGGAAAGGCGGTGAAATCATTCGGGGGGTGCCCTTTGTAATAGCGTAGCGCTGTGACAGCGGCCCTCGGTGCGATTGCCGCCATGAAAAGTTATCGAAAGACCTATGACAACTATCAAATGCTTCATTACTCGTCTCGTGTTGAACGTCTGTTATGCACATTCAATGCAGCAGCTTCGATGCACGTCAGTGTGCGCTTCAATCACGCAAACCGCGCAACACCTGTATGACAGTCGCTTTTTACATGCATCATCTTGCGCGCTTGCATTAAATGTATATTTTATTTCCACGCGCCATGTGAAGGCGTGCGGTGCAGGCGCTCAAGTGGCCTTGGCGTGGACAATTTGGTTTCCGTATTGGCCGTCCATTGTGCTCACGGTGTATCGACGTCCCGTTCCTGCCTGAGGTCGAACCTGTAGGCCTTGCTGAGCCCCCACACCTGCCTCACACTCAGCCCCAGAGCGTGTGCAATCTCCGATGCGGTGTAACCGAGGCTTGAATAATGCATCGCGTGGCCTGCAACCACGTCGTCTATAGCGTCTGCGTCGCAGCGTTTTTTCTTCATGAGGTGGGCAACCGATCGGCTGCAGTTTATGCTGACGCCGTGGTCGGAGGCTAACTTGCGAATGTCTTTTTTATTCATCCGTAATGAGTATTGAAGTGAAGGAAAGCCAGCGCCTTTAGCCACCAGCCCTTTCAAGACTTCTACTTTAGCCATGCGTTCAGCGTCAGCGTCCACGACCGCTTTACTGTGAGCGGTCATAGAGGCTGATGAAGGGGCTGTTTCATTGTTGGCCACCTTCGAGATCACGCCACCGTTGGCCACAAATACTTCGACTGCTGCAGTCAGGTCGAGGTCGGTAGGGTCTTTTGAAGATGAGCGAGAAGAGGGTTTGTTCATGGTCTGTCCCTGTGTGAACATGGTGATACACGTGAGCGCGCCACAAGAACGGCCAGGCCCGTGCCGGTACTGTCAAAAGCCGATACGCCTGACCGCTCATGTTCATCTTGTCCATGTGCTATCGGTTTTAATCAATAAAGTTTATTGAGGATTTGATGAGGTTTCATTAAATGGCCTCGTGTGGTTCATACCCTTAATAGACGCCGTATTAACGGTCTAATTAATGATTTGTCGTTAAAAAAGTAGCGAGTGGTAATAGAATTTGCAAGTGAAAAAAGCAGGTGTTGCATGAATGGTCTTGGGTGCTTTGGAAGGGTCTTACATGTTCTTATCTGTCGTCTGTGAGTTTTGTAGTATTTTTCCTATTCGACTCTCTGGCTATGGATTTGTAGCGAGATATAGTATTAGCTTCCTGTCGAATGAGCCATCTTCAATGTGAAAGGTCAGAGTGATCTTGGGCTTTAGTAAGAAAAGGCGATAGATATGTCTGTATGCTTTATTGTCGAATGACGGTATAAATAGACAGGTTGCATGCAATCTGTTTTTGGTTAGGGTCGGTCAAACAAGCGTATGCTTGTAGGAAAGTTCTGATTTTGTTGTGCTCGGATTCCTTAAGTATGTATATATGTTTAAAAACTGTTTTTCTGTGTAATTTTTAAAGGGGGTTGTACGTTGATCTCTGAATGCAAGAAATGCTTGTGAAGGCCCACTCCGTTGGGTGAGGCATGTTTAACTTGTCTGGTAGTTTGGAGGGGATTCAGCGCGGATGCTTATGTCTGGATCGCTGGATCAGACGCTGTGCTAATGCCCGACCACTGAGTAGTGGCACTAAGCTATTTTCGTGTTTTTTCAGCGTTCTCTTCTAAAGCGTTGCAATGACAGGCCAAATTAATCTAATGGCCCTTTCTGGTCAGGGGGCAAACACAATGCCTGGTTTAGACACGGCGTAAAATTTTACCGGCACTGGTGATGCTCTAGTCCGCTGCTCTCGGTCGTTATACTGTTATCGAATTCCGAAAAGGAAAGCTCTGTGAAAAAGATAAAAAAGAGCTCGTTCGTATCGAGTTTTGTAGGAATATTCTGCTGTAACTGTATGAATGGTCTTTGGCTGTTAGTCCCCAGGGGGGAGCGCCATGCAAAGCACTAAACGACTAAGCTATTGTGCTGACTCTGAAAATTCGAATAGCGAAAATTGGACTGCTCATGAATAAAGTGCTGATCGTGGATGATCATCCTGTCATTCGCCTCGCTGTGCGCATGCTGATGGAGCGTCATGGCTACGAGGTCATTGCGGAAACCGACAACGGAGTGGACGCGTTGCAACTGGCCCGTGAGCATTTGCCGGATATCGTCATTCTCGATATAGGCATCCCTAAGCTCGATGGTCTTGAGGTCATTGCTCGCCTGTCGGCCATGACACTGCCTTTCAAGGTCCTGATTCTGACGTCCCAGGCTCCAGGCCATTTCTCCATGCGCTGCATGCAGGCGGGCGCTGCGGGGTACGTCTGCAAACAGCAGGACCTTACCGAATTGCTGAGCGCTATCAAGGCGGTGCTGTCGGGCTACAGCTATTTCCCCAATCAGGCATTGCATACCGTTCGCTCGAGCATGGGCAACGCCAGCGAATCGGAGATGGTTGATCGTCTTTCAGGGCGAGAGATGATGGTGTTGCAGCAACTGGCCAGAGGTAAAACCAACAAGGAAATTGCAGACGGCATGTTTTTGAGCAATAAGACCGTCAGTACTTACAAAACGCGGCTGCTGCTCAAGCTCAATGCGCATTCGCTGGTCGATCTGATCGAACTGGCACAGCGTAACGGATTGGTCTGAGGCGTCGCAGGGCGGCTGGTCTAGCGCCAACCAAAAGGTTATTGAGCAATATCGTGAGCATACATTCCTGAAAGCGAAACACAGCCTCTTCTCGCGAGGGGCTTTTAAGCTGGCGCGTCAAGGCGTCAGCAGGACGCTCGCTTCAGTCGTCAAAGGTCGAAGTCGTAGTCTGCCAATTGCTTCTGCAAGCGTCGTTCTTCAAGAAGGTTGTCGATGGTTCGCCGTTTGCTCAGGTTAGTCTTTGCCGGCTCCACGGCAATCGGCTCAGCCTCGTCGGTATCAACCGCTACGAACTCATCGTCGACGTCTAATTGCTCTTTGCCAGTACTCATAACATTGACTCCGGGCTTCCGCTCTATTGGCGGTTCTTATATCGACAAACCCGTAGCCGGTAAAAAAGATTTTTTCAATCGATAGTCCCTCTGGAAGCTATTTGAATCAATCGTCAGAAGTTTTGAATTTGTAGTCGCAGAGGTCTTCGATCCGGCAGCTGCCGCAGCGAGGCTTGCGCGCCTGGCAGACGTAGCGGCCGTGGAGGATCAGCCAGTGGTGGGCATCCAGCAGATAATGCCTGGGCACAAACTTCATCAGTTGCTTTTCTACCTCGACGACATTTTTGCCAGGTGCGATACCGGTGCGATTGCTCACCCGAAAAATATGCGTATCGACAGCCATCGCGATCTGACGGAAGGCGGTGTTGAGCACAACGTTTGCTGTTTTGCGGCCGACACCGGGCAGCGCTTCGAGGGCTTCACGGGTGTCGGGTACTTCACCGCCGTGAAGCTCCACCAGCAATCGGCAGGTCTCAATGACGTTCTTCGCCTTGCTGTTATACAGGCCAATGGTCTTGATGTACTCCGATAGCCCTTCGACACCCAATGCATGAATCGTCTCGGGCGTGTTGGCCACGGGGTACAGCCGCGCAGTCGCTTTGTTGACGCTCACGTCAGTCGCCTGTGCAGAGAGAATGACCGCTATCAGCAGCTCGAACGGCGTGGTGTACGCCAGCTCGGTTTTGGGCTCTGGGTTGTCCTCGTGGAGCCTGCGGAAGATTTCCAGGCGTTTTGCAGCATTCATGGGCGAAGCGTTTCCTTGAGGTAGTCTGAGGAGCCAACTCGGTAATTTGCCACCGTACTGCTCGTGTTGCCAAACGAAAGCACGCTATCAGCTTCGTCTGGATGTCTGCTTGGACACGGCGAGCGCTTTCTCGGCTGCATCAAGCGTGTGACCGGCAAGTAGCACGGCTTCTTCCAGTACCGCCAACTGCTCCGCCGTGGCATTGGCTGCCTGCCCCTTGTTGAGGGCGGCGCGTGCCATCGCCTGCTGGATTCTGGCACGCTTCACCGCGCTGTCGTCCGGCTTGGCTACGGGTTTGGGGCGCGCAGCCACCGGCAGCGACAACAGCGCTTCCAAAGCCTGTTCTGCAACTTCATATTCCTGCTGCAACTCCACCAGTCGTGCGGCTTGTTCGGCGATGGGCGGATGACCGAAAGCTTTCAGCGACTTGTTCAATTGCGCACGACTCATGGCAAGCGTGATGCGTGCTTTCTTGATTGCCTCGTCGTGGGTGCCCGATTTCTCAGGCTGAACGCGTGCCAGGGCGGAGCGGGAGGCCTCTGAGCCTGGTGCTGTTTTCTGTGTGCGCGCGATTCGCTCTGCGTGTCGTCGATCCTGTTCCCGTTGCAGTCGCAGGTTGCGCGATTCGAATCGTTGGCGGGCACGATTGCGTTTGTGCGAACGTTGCTGTTGCTGCTGCGCGTCAAGAGCCACATCCCCGACGATGGGTATGACGGCCATCGAGCTTGTCTGCGGCAGCGACAGCGGACGCATGTCGATGCAGTCGACAGGACAGGGCGCTACACACAAATCGCACCCTGTGCATTCGTCGATGATCACGGTGTGCATCAATTTAGCAGCCCCGACGATGGCGTCGACCGGGCACGCTTGAATGCACTTGGTGCAGCCGATGCATTCGGCTTCGCGAATGAAGGCGACTTGAGCAGGTGCGGCCCCGCGTTCGGTATCGAGCGGTAAAACCGGGGTTGCCAGCAGGCTGGCCAGTTGCGCAATGGTTTCATCGCCACCAGGCGGGCATTTGTTGATCGCCTCACCGCTGGCAATGCCCTGCGCATAAGGTTTGCAACCGGGGTGCCCGCATTTGCCGCATTGGGTTTGCGGCAAAAGAGCGTCAATGTGCTGGATCAGGTTCATGCTTGTGCCGGTAACGAACAGGTTCTAGCCAGTATGGCCAGGTCAATCAAATGATTGGATACGCAAAAGCCCGGTATCCGCACGTTATGAGCGGATACCGGGCCTTTCGGTGCCTTACTTGATGCGCTGGCCAGGCTTGGCGCCGCTGTCCGGGCTGAGCAGGTAGATTTCTTCGCCGCCAGGGCCTGCAGCCATCACCATGCCTTCCGAAATGCCGAAGCGCATTTTGCGCGGCTTCAGGTTCGCAACCATCATGGTCAGACGGCCTTCCAGCTCACTGGGGTTCGGATACGCGCTTTTGATGCCGGAGAACACGTTGCGCTGTTCGTCACCGATGTCCAGCGTCAGGCGCAGCAACTTGTCTGCGCCTTCCACGTGTTCGGCCTTGAGGATCAGGGCGACACGCAGGTCTACGGCCGCGAACGCATCGAATTCTATCTCCGCTGACAGAGGATCCTTGGCCAGTTCGCCGTTGCCTTGAGGCGCGGTGTCGGTGACGCTTACAGCCAGATCTTCCCTGGATGCAGCTGTCATTGCTTCTACCTTGACCGGATCGACGCGGGTCATCAGCGCAGAGAACGGGTTGAGCGTGTGGTCGGCCAGCAGCGTCTTGTGGTCATCCCACGTCAGGGGCTCGACGTTGAGGAACGCTTCGGCGTCAGCCGCCAGCTTCGGCAGCACCGGTTTGAGGAAGATGATCAGTTGGCGGAACAGGTTGATGCCCAGCGCGCAGACGGCCTGTACTTCATCCTGTTTGCCTTCCTGCTTGGCCAGGGCCCAAGGCGCTTTTTCAGCGATATAGGCATTGGCGCGATCGGCCAGGGCCATTGTTTCACGCATGGCGCGAGCGAAATCGCGTGCTTCATAGGCCTCGGCGATGCTTGGCGCGGCGGCCAGGAATGCGTCGGTCAGCTCGGGCGCAGCGTTGCCCGAAACCATCACCCCGGCGTTGCCCTTATGAATAAAGCCGGCACAGCGGCTGGCGATATTCACGACCTTGCCGATCAGGTCCGAATTGACCTTCTGGACGAAGTCTTCCAGGTTCAGGTCCAGATCGTCCACGCCACGGCCCAGTTTGGAGGCGTAGTAGTAGCGCAGGTATTCGGGTGACAGTTGCTCAAGGTAAGTACGCGCCTTGATGAATGTGCCGCGGGATTTCGACATCTTCTGGCCGTTGACGGTCACGTAGCCGTGGACGTTGACGGCGGTCGGCTTGCGCAGGCCTGCACCTTCCAGCATGGCTGGCCAGAACAGGGCATGGAAGTTGACGATGTCCTTGCCGATGAAATGGTACAGCTCGGTGGTTGCGTCCTTGCCCCAGTACGCGTCGAAATCCAGGTCCGGACGACGTGCGCACAGGTTCTTGAAGCTGGCCATGTAGCCGATAGGTGCGTCCAGCCACACGTAGAAGTATTTGCCCGGCTCGTCAGGGATCTCGAAACCGAAGTAAGGCGCATCGCGGGAGATGTCCCACTGTTGCAGGCCACTGTCCAGCCATTCGGCGATCTTGTTGGCGACGGCTTCCTGCAGGGCTCCGCTGCGCGTCCAGCTTTTGAGCATGGCATCAAAGGCCGGCAGGTCGAAGAAGAAGTGCTTGGAATCCTTGAGCACAGGTGTCGCGCCGGAAATTGCCGATTTCGGGTCTTTCAGGTCGGTAGGGGCATAGGTCGCGCCACACTTTTCGCAGTTGTCGCCGTACTGATCTTCGGTGCCGCACTTCGGGCAGGTGCCCTTGATGAAGCGGTCAGCCAGGAACATCTTCTTTTCGGGGTCGAAATACTGCGTGACCGAGCGCGTTGCGATATGCCCGGCATCGCGCAGGCGGGTGTAGATCATGCTCGACAGCTCGCGGTTTTCATCTGAGTGCGTCGAGTGGAAGTTGTCGAAATCCACCAGGAAGTCGGCGAAGTCGGCGCTGTGTTCGGCCTTCACGTTGGCGATCAGCTGTTCCGGGGTGATGCCTTCCTTTTCAGCGCGCAGCATGATCGCCGAGCCATGAGCGTCGTCTGCGCACACGTAGGTGCATTGGTTGCCGCGGTGCTTCTGGAAGCGCACCCACATGTCGGTCTGGATGTACTCGAGCATGTGGCCAAGGTGAATGGAACCATTGGCATAGGGCAGGGCGCTGGTAACGAGAATCTTGCGTGGCTCGGACATGGGGCTCGGCTACTTGAATTGGAACGGAGGTCGGCCACTATAAAGGTCTGAGCATTTTTTTTCACCTCGCGCCGCCGTAGGAATGCGCCCGGATGTGCAGTGAAACCATGTCGGCGCACGACAGAACAGGTAGGATAGCCGCCTGTTTTAGTCAGTCTTTTTTCGGAGCGAGCCCATGAGCGCTGTCAATCGCGCGGCGGTGGAGACGATTCTTCGCCAGTACACCGACCCCTATCTGAATCAGGACCCGCTTAGCGCCGGTTGCGTGCGGGCCATCGACATCGACGGGGCGCACGTCACCTTGCGCCTTGAACTGGGCTACGCCGCCGACCTGTTCAAGAACGGCTGGGCGCACGTATTGAAGACCGCCATCGAAAACATCGACGGGGTTTCTGCGGCTAAAGTCGACATCAACACCGTGATCAACGCCCACAAGGCCCAGAGCCAGATTCCCGGCCTGGCCAACGTGAAAAATATTGTGGCGGTCGCGTCGGGCAAGGGCGGCGTCGGCAAATCCACCACTGCGGCCAATCTTGCGCTGGCGCTTTCTCGTGAAGGTGCGCGAGTGGGAATTCTCGATGCCGATATTTATGGCCCCAGCCAAGGCGTGATGTTTGGCATCCCCGAAGGGACGCGGCCGAAAATCAAGGATCAGAAATGGTTCGTGCCCATCGAGGCGCATGGCATTGAAGTGATGTCGATGGCGTTTCTGACCGATGACAACACGCCGATGGTCTGGCGTGGACCAATGGTTTCGGGGGCCTTGCTGCAGTTGGTCACCCAGACTGCGTGGAATGACCTGGACTACCTGATCATCGACATGCCGCCGGGCACCGGTGACATTCAGCTCACACTGGCGCAGAAAGTGCCGGTGGCCGGTGCTGTGATCGTGACCACGCCGCAGGACCTGGCTTTGCTGGATGCCCGTAAAGGGGTCGAGATGTTCCGCAAGGTCAATATTCCGGTTTTGGGTGTCGTTGAAAACATGGCGGTGCATATTTGTTCGAATTGCGGACACGCCGAGCACTTATTTGGCGAGGGCGGCGGTGAGAAACTGTCGTCTCAATATGACGTCGAGCTACTGGCCTCATTGCCATTGTCGATGCTGATTCGCGAGCAGGCGGACGGAGGCAAGCCGACGGCGATTGCCGAGCCGGACAGTCAAATTGCGATGGTGTATCAGGAGTTGGCCCGCCATGTCGGCGCGCGTATTGTCTTGCAGGAAGCGGCCAGTCCGGCCATGCCGACCATTTCGGTCAGTGATGACTGACAGGTAGGTGGTTAACAAGGGTGGTGCAGGTTTAGCCGGCTGCCCTTGTGAATACCGAGGCAATACTCAAATCGCAGGCAATAAAAAACCCCGCGTTTGACGGCGGGGTTTTTAAGCTAATCAGTACAAGTTAGATAACTTGAACTTCTTCAGCTTGCATGCCTTTCTGACCGCGGGTAGCGATGAAAGAAACCTGTTGGCCTTCTTTCAGGCTTTTGAAGCCGTCGGATTGGATAGCTTTGAAGTGCACGAACAGGTCGTCACCGGATTGTGGAGTGATGAAGCCGAAGCCTTTTTCATCGTTGAACCACTTAACGGTACCAGTTTGGCGATTGGACATAGTAAATCTCCTTGGACAAAGTTAACTGCGGCGTAGGAAGAGCCCTGGCCGAGACTGAGTGCAAAGAGCTGGAAAATTCATGGAGATGGTTGGATCGAAATTCAACATCGTGTAGAGATTCTCAGTGACACAAGCAACACAGTGACGCCACCTTAACCCTTTTTGTCGGACGTGCCAATGGTCTGTCGACGATTATTTCCAATCGAGTCAAAACTGCGGGACACGTCTCAGCCTTCTTCAATATGTTGCCTTTGAACCCGCGACGCATGCCCGGTAAGATGCCCGTTACCTTTTTCACCTCGTTACTCAGGACATCGCCATGAGCATCAAATCGGACAAGTGGATTCGCCGCATGGCGCAAGAGCAGGGCATGATCGAGCCCTTCGTCGAACGCCAGATGCGAGGCGAGGGCGCGAACCGGTTGATCTCTTTCGGCGTGTCGAGCTATGGCTACGACGTACGTTGCGCGGACGAATTCAAGGTCTTCACCAATATCAATTCGGCCACCGTCGATCCGAAAAACTTCGACGAGAAAAGCTTCGTCGATATCAAGAGCGACGTGTGCATCATCCCGCCCAACTCGTTCGCGCTGGCGCGCACCGTTGAATATTTCCGTATCCCGCGCAACGTGTTGACCATCTGCCTGGGCAAAAGCACTTACGCGCGCTGCGGCATTATCGTCAACGTGACACCGCTGGAGCCTGAGTGGGAAGGCCATGTGACACTCGAGTTCTCCAACACCACTACATTGCCAGCGAAGATTTACGCCAACGAAGGTGTGGCACAGATGCTGTTTCTGGAATCGGACGAGGAGTGTGAGGTTTCCTACAAGGACCGTGGCGGCAAGTACCAAGGCCAGCGCGGCGTCACCTTGCCACGTACCTGATCTGTTAGTGCTTTTACTCCTGCGATGGAATTAATGTTCGTTTTCGCACTCTATTGACTCACATGCATTCGCCTACGGTTGTAGGCGAAGGCCATTGATCAGGAGTGACCTATGAAGACAACGTTCAAAACCTCTGAACAGGAAGCATCTCCTCCACTCAACGAGATCGGGCTGTTGGCCTGGTCACTGATGGCTCATACAGAGCTGAATATGGTGGGAGGGGGGATTCCGGGCGATCCGGGCCCGGACACTCCGTATCCAGAGCCTACCGAGCCAGGTGAGCCCACCCTGCCGGATGAGCCGCCACCTGCGCCCGTCGCCTGATTCCGAATGCCCGCTGTCTCTTACGAGGCAGCGGGTGTTTTCGTTTCAGGGCACCAAAACGATCAGGCGACCCGCCAGATAGCACCGTCACCGGTGACATAGAGGGTGGTGTCATCCGCAGGCTGGATATTGAAACCGCCCGTGAATTCCCCGAACGCGGGCAGCAGACTGACGCGTTTTCCAAGGTAGAAGCACGCCAGCCGCAAGCTCTGACGCCCCCGCCCATGCAGCCTGTAGACCGGATGCACGTGCCCCGCCAGAACGTGAAGCGTGGGGTGTGGGTCGGGTTCATGCTGCAAGGCGAACGGACCCAGAACCAGTGGTTCGGTGACGACCTCGATGCCCAGCGTTGAAGGAGGATCGCCAGCGCGTTTGTCATGGTTGCCACGGATCAAGGTGATGTCCAGCCCGAACCGGCCCGCTCGCCACTCATGCAGCGCGTTGAGGGTGCCTTGGGCGTGCGACTCAGGCGCGTGCAGGAAGTCGCCAAGAAAGATAAGGCGTTCGCACCGGTAGTCGTCGAGCAGTTGATCCAGACGCCGGAGGTTGGCCTGAGTCGTACCATGCGGCACGGGTTGGCCAAGCTTGCGATAGGCGGCGGCCTTGCCGAAGTGGGCGTCGGCAATCAGCAGTGAGCGCTGTGCGGGGTAGTAAATCGCTTTGTCTGCCAGTAGCCAGAGTTCTTCCCCAGCCAGCGTGACAGCGACGTAGGGCTTCATCGCTCAGCCTCCGGCCCTGCCGCTTTCTCCAGGTCGCGCACCATGCGCGCAATACGGTCGGCCAGCTTTTCCGAGCTGAGGCTTTCGCGGAAACGCTCCACCAGCAGCGGAAACGCCAGCGGTGTAGCGCGCTTGATGGCGTGCATGTCGAGCCTGCGGCCGTTGATCTGGCGCAATGTCTGCTCCAGTCGCGTCAGATCCAGCTCTTGGCGCAGCACTTCCTGTTCGGCCTGAGTCAGTAGCATGTTGCCCGCGTCGTATTGTTTGAATACTTCGAAAAACAGCCCGCTGGACGCCTGCAGTTGGCGGTTACTTTTGGCCGCGCCGGGATAGCCGGAAAACACCAGCCCCGAGATACGAGCGATTTCGCGAAAGCGTCGCAGGGCCAGTTCGCCTGCATTAAGGCTGGCGATGATGTCTGGCAAAAGCGCGTCCTCGGAAAAAAGCTCGGCCTGCACCGCTTGCGCCCAGTCTATTTCGCTGGCGCTGAGCAGTTCGAAGCCGTAGTCGTTGACGGCGATTGAAAAGGTTAGTGGGCGGTGTCGGCTCAGGCGCCAGGCCAGCAGGCTCGCCAGCCCAAGATGAACGTGGCGACCGGCGAACGGATAAAGAAACAGGTGCCAGCCTTCCCGGGATTTGAGCGTTTCGGCCAGTAACGTGTCGCGTTGCGGCAGCCCGGACCAGTGCCTCTGCACTTCCAGCAACGGCTTGATGGCCTGCATTTCCGGGCTGTCGAAGTGGCCGTGCGCTGCGGCGTCGAACTTCTCGACCACGGCATCCGCCAGCTCACTGGACAATGGCATGCGCCCGCCATTCCAGCGCGGCACAGCGGCTTTTTTGCCTGTGGCGCGCTTGACGTAGGCGGTCATGTTTTCCACCCGTACCAATTCCAGCAGCCGACCCGCGAACAGAAAACCGTCACCGGGCTTGAGGCGGGCGATGAAACCTTCTTCGACACTGCCTAGATTGCCGCCGCCGCCCCCTTTTTTCCAATACTTGAGGTTGATGCTGGCGTCACTGACGATCGTGCCCACACTCATCCGGTGCCGACGAGCCAGCCGCGCATCGGGCACGCGCCAGACGCCGTCCTCGTCCGGCTCGGCGCGGCGGTAGTCGGGGTAGGCGGTGAGCGAGTGGCCGCCGTTGCGCACAAAGGCCAGGGCCCATTGCCATTGTTCGTTGCTCAGCTCGCGATAGGCCCAGGCCGTACGCACTTCGGTCAGCAGCTCATCGGGCGTGAAACCTCCGCCCAAGGCCACGCTGACCAAATGCTGCACCAGCACATCCAGCGGCTGATGCGGCGATTCGCGGGGCTCGATCATCCGTGCGGCCACCGCATCATGGGCGGCCGCAGCCTCCACCAGTTCAAGGCTGTGGGTAGGCACCAGCGTCACGCGGGAAGGGCGGCCCGGTGCGTGGCCCGAGCGTCCGGCGCGCTGCATCAGGCGAGCTACGCCTTTGGGGGAGCCGATCTGCAACACGCGCTCCACCGGCAGAAAATCCACGCCAAGGTCGAGGCTGGAGGTGCAGACCACTGCCTTCAGTGCGCCCTCTTTCAAGGCGCGTTCGACCCAGTCACGCACCTCTCGGGCGAGTGAGCCGTGATGCAGAGCGATCAAGCCCGCCCAGTCGGGCCTGGCCTCAAGCAGCGCCTGATACCAGATCTCGGATTGCGCACGGGTGTTGGTGAACACCAGGCAGCTGGCGCTCGCTTCAACTTGCGCAACGACTTGGGGCAGCATGCGCAGCCCCATGTGGCCTGCCCAGGGAAAGCGTTCAATGGATGGCGGGAGTAGCGTGTCGACCTGAAGTTGCTTGGTCACTTTGCCTTGAACCGTGACGCCACCCTCGCCGATCAGCACTTCCTGAGCGTGATGCTGATTGCCCAGGGTCGCAGAAATACCCCACACGATGAGTTGCGGATTCCACCGGCGCAAACGGGCCAATGCCAGTTGCAATTGGACTCCGCGCTTGTTGCCGATCAGCTCGTGCCATTCGTCCACCACCACCATTTGCAGAGTGGACAGTGTTGCTTCGGCATCGGCACGGGTCAGCAGTAGCGTCAGGCTTTCAGGCGTCGTGATGAGGGCGGAGGGTAGTCGTCGTCCTTGGCGGGCACGTTCGCTGCCGCTGGTGTCGCCGGTTCTCAGGCCGATTGACCAATGGATGCCCAGCTCGGCCAACGGTGCTTCGAGGGCGCGGGCAGTGTCCGCCGCCAAGGCACGCATGGGCGTGATCCACATCACGCTCAGTGGCGCGGCGGGCGGCTTGCGCTTGCGGGGTGTGTCTTCGATCGCAGCACGGGGTTTTGCAAAACGGTTGAGCGCTGCGAACCAGACCGCGTAGGTCTTGCCCGAGCCGGTGCTGGCATGCAGCAGGCCGGACTTGCCCTTTTTTACCGCTGCCCAGACTTCCTTTTGAAACGCGAACGCTTTCCAGCCTCTGGCCCGAAACCATCGCTGAGCGAAATCGTTGGGTCTGCTCATCCGGTTGAGAATGCTCTGAAGGGCGATCATTCAGAGACAGCGGAAAAAGGGTAATAGTTTTAAACGGTTATATATGGCGTGACGCAGCTGGACGCGGAGCGTCCTGGGCGGCGTTACCCCGCAGAGCGCTCATCGTTATACGCAAGTCCTGCTGGAGGAATACGATGCCTGCTGTGGGAGCGGGCTTGTCCGCGAAGCGGCTGGCCTATTCAATCGAGACGGCGCGTCCAAAAAGCCTTCGTGGACAAGTCCACTCCCACGGCCGAAATCGTGCCTGCTCCACATGCTCATCGCGACTTGTGTATAACGATGAGCGCAGAGCGTGGGAACAATCATTGCAGCCCGTGACGCTCTGCGTCACCTACGCAGTTACTTCAGGTTTCCGCTCAGGAATTGCTGCAACCGTTCACTCTTCGGGTTGTTCAGCACTTCATCCGGGTGCCCGGATTCTTCGATCTGGCCCTGATGCAGAAACACCACCTGGCTGGCGACCTTACGGGCGAAGCCCATTTCGTGGGTCACCAGAATCATGGTGCGGCCTTCATCGGCCAGGCCTTGAATCACTTTCAACACCTCGCCGACCAATTCCGGGTCCAGCGCCGAGGTGGGTTCGTCGAACAGCATGATTTCAGGTTCCATCGCCAGGGCACGCGCAATCGCCACACGCTGCTGCTGGCCGCCGGACAGGAACGCCGGGTACTGATCCGCCACCCGCTCGGGCAGGCCGACCTTGTCCAGGTATTTGCGTGCGCGGGCTTCGGCTTCGGCCTTGGGCACGCCCAGCACTCTGCGAGGTGCCATCGTGATGTTTTCCAGCACGGTCATGTGCGCCCACAGGTTGAAGTGCTGAAACACCATCGCCAGTCGGGTACGGATGCGTTGCAGCTCGTCCGGATCGGCAACGCGCATGCCATCCTTGTCGCTGACCATGCGCACCTGCTGGCCGTCCAGGCTCATGGCCCCATCGTTGGGCTGTTCCAGAAAGTTGATGCAGCGCAAAAACGTGCTCTTGCCCGAGCCGCTGGCGCCAATCAGGCAGATCACATCACCGCTGCTGGCCTTCAGCGATACGCCTTTGAGCACCTCGTTGGCGCCATAGCGCTTATGCAGGCCATCGATGGTCAGTTTGTACATGAGAGGTCCTCAAGGAGAAAGTAGGTAGCCGCTGCGATAGGCCTGCGTGCCCGCGATATGCGCGATGACCATGCCAGCGGTGGCCATGCGGCGCAAAGAGCGCGCATACAGCAGGCCGGCATTGAGTGCGTGAACGCTGGTCACGGCGTCGCTGATCGGGTCGATGATCTCGGCAATCAGTTGCCCGGCCTCGACGTGCTCGCCCGGCATGGCACAGAACACCAGCAGGCCGCCGACCGGCGTCGCAACCGGTTCGACGGCGGCCAGAGGCGTGGCGGGGTATAGCAGCTCTGGCGGCATTTGCCGCTCGCCGTCGATCAGGCCGGAGTCGATCAGGTAATTGATGATCGCCTGGCAGTCGCGGCTGGCCAGTGAATGATTGACGTCGCCTTGCCCACGCAGCTCAAGGGTCACCGAGAAGCTGCCCATCGGGATCGGAAAGCGTTCGCCGAAACGTTGCTGCAACTGCCACCAGACCAGCGTGAAGCATTCATCGAACGACTGACCGCCCGAGTCGGTGGCCAGCAGGCTCGCCTGCGCGCCGAGGTAGCGCGACAGTGGCTCGACCTTCGCCCAGGCTTCAGGCGTGGTGTACAGGTGCTCGACCGACTCGAAGTCGCAGTGCAGGTCCAGCACCATGTCGGCGTTGCAGGCCAGCCGCTGAAGTGTCAGGCGCAGCGAGTGTAACTGGGTGGTTGCTGTCTGGGCATTGAGCGCGGCAAGCAGGGTGTCGCGCACCAGTGTGCGGTTCTGATTCGCGTCCTGGGTCAAACGCGCTTCGATTTCGTCGCCCACGTGTTGCCCGAGGTCGACGAAGCCGCGATTGAAGTTCTGCCCGCTTTCCAGCTCATAGCGGCCCAGCGGGGTATCCATCAACACCTGTTCCAGGCCGACGGGATTGGCCACCGGGACGACGACTATTTCGCCCCTCAGGCGCCCTGCGTTTTCAAGTTCGGCCAGACGCTGCTTCAAATACCAGGCGACCAGCATGCCAGGCAGTTCGTCGGCATGCAGCGAGGCCTGAATGTAGACCTTGCCTGCACCATTTTGCGGCCCGTAATGAAAGCTGTGAACGCACCGCGCGGTGCCCGGCATTGGGGACAGCACGTCATGGGTGTGATGTTTCATCGGTGCTGTCCTGATTAATGAGCGGGGCCGAGGAAGGCCAGCCAGCGACGTTCGGCAAGACGGAACAACCCGACCAGAATGAAGGTAACGGTCAGGTACATGACGGCAGCGATTCCGAAGGACTGGAAGGTCATGAAGGTCGCCGAGTTGGCGTCCCGCGCGACTTTCAGGATGTCCGGCACGGTGGCGGTAAAGGCCACGGTGGTCGAGTGCAGCATCAGAATCACTTCGTTGCTGTAATAAGGCAGCGAACGGCGCAACACCGACGGCATGATCACGTAGGTGTAAAGCTTCCAGCCGGTCAGTCCGTACGCCTTGGCCGCCTCGACTTCGCCGTGGGCCATGCTGCGGATCGCACCGGCGAAAATCTCGGTGGTGTAGGCGCAGGTGTTCAGGGTGAACGCCAGGATGGTGCAGTTCATAGCGTCGCGAAAGAACGCATCCAGCAAGGGCTGCTCGCGCACCGCCGCAATGCTGTAGATGCCGGTGTAGCAGATCAGCAGCTGTATATAGAGCGGAGTGCCCCGAAACAGGTAGGTGTAGAACTGCACCGGCCAGCGGACCCAGCGGTTCTTCGACACGCGGGCGATGGACAGCGGAATCGACAGGCAGAAACCGATGGCAATGGAAGCGCTGAGCAGCCACAGGGTCATCGCCAGGCCGGTCACGTTCACGCCGTCTGTATAAAGGAAGGGTTTCCAGTATTCCTGAAGCAACTCGATCATCGCTGCGCCTCCCGGCTGCCAGCAGCATAATGCCGCTCAGCCCAACGCAAAGCGAAGTTCGATGCGCTGGTGATGGCCAGATAGATCAGTGCCGCCAGCACCAGAAAGTAGAACAGTTGATAGGTGCTCTTGCCCGCGTCCTGCGAAGCCTTGACCAGATCCGCCAGGCCGATGATCGACACCAGTGCGGTGGCCTTGAGCAGTACCTGCCAGTTGTTGCCGATACCCGGCAGGGCGTAACGCATCATTTGCGGAAACACCACATAACGAAAACGCTGGCCGCGCTTGAGGCCGTAGGCTGTGGCCGCTTCGATCTGACCGCGCGGCACGGACAAAATCGCGCCCCGGAAGGTTTCGGTGAAATACGCTCCGTAAATGAAGCCCAGCGTGATGACGCCCGCACTGAACGGGTTGATCTCGATGTATTCCCATTCCATCGCGTCGGTCAGGCTGGTCAGCCAGGTTTGCAGGCTGTAGAAAATCAGCAGCATCAGCACCAGATCCGGCACGCCGCGAATCAAGGTAGTGTAGACCTGTGCTGGCACGCGCAGCAGCGCAGAGCTCGACAGTTTGGCGCTGGCCCCGATCAGCCCGAGCACAATGCTCAGAAACAGGGACAGTACCGAAAGTTTGACGGTCATCCAGGTGCCTTGCAGCAATATGGGGCCGAAGCCCTTCAGGCTGAACGCTGAAAGTCCGAGTGTGTGTATCAGTGAGTCGAGCATGGATAAAACCTTGAGCGGTCACGAACAGAAACGCCCATCGAAGAGGGCGGCGAATCATCGCCGAAATCGATGGGCGTCGGGGTGTTATTTACCGCTGTACAGATTCAGGTCGCCGAAGTGCTTCTTCTGGATTTCGGCGTAGGTGCCGTCATCGTGCATGGCTTTGATGCCTTTATCGAGCAGAGCTTTCAGCTCTTTGTTGCCTTTGGCGATGCCGACGGCGGTCTTGGCTGGCAACAGTTCGCTGTCGATCGGCTTGCTGACTTCATAGTCGGCACCGGCTGGCGATTTCAAAAAGCCCAGTTCGGCCTGCAGCATGTCCTGGATGGACGCATCCAGGCGGCCGGAGGTCAGGTCAGCGTAAACCTGATCCTGGTTGGCGTAGGCCTGAGTTTTCACGCCAGCCTTGTCCAGTACGGCCTTTGCGTAGGCTTCCTGGATGGTGCCCTGCTCGTAGCCCACGGTCTTACCTTTCAGGCTGGCCGGGTCAGCGGTCAGGCCTGCACCTTTCTTGAACACCAGTGACGTTGGGCCGGAAAACAGTTCGTTGGAGAAGTCGATGACTTTCTCGCGAGCCGGGGTCACGGTCATGGACGAGATGACGCCATCGAATTTACGAGCCTTCAGGCCCGGGATCATGCCGTCGAAATCGCTTTCGACCCATTTGCACGTCACTTTCAACTCTTTGCAGATGGCATTGCCCAGATCGATATCGAAGCCCACCAGGCTGCCGTCGGCGGCTTTGGATTCAAACGGTGCGTAAGAAGGATCGACGCCAAAGCGCAGTTCCTTGTACTCCTTGGCCATCGTGTTACCAGCGGCCAGGCACAAAGCCAGTGCGGAAAGGGTCAGCCATGCTTTTTTCATTATTCAGTCCTTAAAACCTGATGGGGGTTGGGAACGCGCGAGGCTTGTTGCTACCGGCGTAAGCCAGATGTTCTAAAGTAGCAATTTCCGAACCAGAGAGACGAACGTGCGTTTGAAGTGTAAGCGGTTGTCGCTATTTCATATAAAAGCATGGCGTTCTGCCTGCCCACCGAAGCTGAAGCCTTTAAGCACGTCCGTTTTTTATGAGGCTCATGGAGTGAGGAGCGGCGGGTGAAGCAGAATCGTAACGCTCCGGCCGTGCAGGCGGCGACGGAATGGGTAGGAATGATCATATTTGGTGCGCTGCATGTCGAGCGCACCCTTCAGGTGCGTCAGCTCAACAGGTCCTGCAAGGTGGCCAGACTGTCAGCTTCGGCCACCGGTTTGTCCTGCCGCCAGCGCAGCATGCGCGGGAAACGCACAGCAATGCCGCTCTTGTGCCGCTTTGACAGGGCGATGCCCTCGAAGCCCAGTTCGAACACCAGTGTCGGCGTTACGCTGCTCACCGGGCCGAATTTTTCGACCGTGGTTTTGCGCACAATGGCGTCTACCTTGCGCATCTCTTCATCGGTCAGTCCTGAATAGGCTTTAGCAAACGGTACGAGGGTGCGTTCGCTCGACTCGGGCGGTCCGTCCCACACCGCGAACGTGTAGTCGCTGTACAGGCTGGCGCGACGCCCGTGACCGCGTTGCGCGTAAATCAGCACCGCGTCCACGCTGAACGGATCGACTTTCCACTTCCACCATACGCCCATGTCTTTGGTGCGACCGACGCCATACAGCGAATCACGCGCCTTGAGCATCATGCCCTCGACGCCCAGGCTGCGCGACGCTTCGCGCTGGCGGGCCAGGTCCAGCCAGTCCTTACCGGTCAACACCGGGGAGGGCAGAAGCACATCGTTACGTGCCTCGTTGATCAGGGTTTCCAGCTGGGTACGACGCGCATGTTGCGGGCGGCTGCGCCAGTCGTGGCCTTCCCATTCGAGCAGGTCGTAGGCCAGGACCACGACCGGCACGTCCGCGAGGATCTTTTTGCCCAGCGTCTTGCGGCCGATGCGTTGTTGCAGCAAGGCGAACGGCTGCACCGAGGGACTGGCTTGCGGTGCGTCGCTGTCCAGCGCGAACTCCGCGTCGCTGTCGGGCGCTGCCTGCGGCGCCTTCCAGACTACGATTTCACCGTCGATCACGGTGCCGTCGGGCAGGCACTGAACCAGACTGTGCAGTTCGGGGAAACGATCAGTGACCAATTCTTCGCCGCGCGACCAGATCCACAGTCGTCCATCGCGTTTGACGAGCTGCGCCCGGATGCCATCCCACTTCCATTCCACTTGCCAGTGATCGGCGGGGCCCAGCAGTGCTTCGAACTGGTCGGCGGGCTGTTGCAGCGAGTGGGCGAGAAAAAACGGGTAGGGCTGACCGCCGCGTTGAGCGTGTTCGTCTTCCGACTCGGCGGCGATCAGCTTCAGGTAACCCTCGGCGCTCGGCCGATGCGAGAGATCGGTGTAGCCCACCAGCCGCTGCGCAACACGTTTGCTGTCGATGTCGGCCAGCGAGGCCAGTGCGCGAGTGACCAACAGTTTCGAGACACCGACCCGGAAACTGCCGGTAATCAGTTTGATGCAGACCATCAGGCTGATTCGGTCCAGCTGCGACCAGAACGCCGGCAGGCGTTCGGCCAGTTCTTCAGGCTGCAGGCCGCGCAGGGGCAAGAGCTTTTCTTCCATCCACAGCGCGAGGCCTTCGTCGTTGCTGTGCTCGGCTTGTGGCAGAAGCAAGGAGAGGGTTTCCGCCAGATCGCCGACCGCCTGATAGCTTTCCTCAAACAGCCATTCCGGCAGGTTGCCCAAGGCCATTGCCTGTTCGCGCAGAATGCGAGTCGGCACCAATTGTCGAGGGCGTCCGCCAGACAGGAAATACACAGCCCAAGCGGCGTCCTGCGGGTGGGCCTGCTCGAAGTAGTCGCGCATGGCGGCCAGTTTGGCGTTGCTGGAAGTGGTCGCGTCAAGGCGAGCGTAGAGTTCGGCAAAGGCTTTCATGACCCGGCCTCTTCACTGCGCTGTGGTTCTGCCTCGGTTGCAGCTGCATTCGAGTCGTCTTCATCGCCGTATTCGGTGGTGAAACCCTGAGCATCGAGGCCCTGTTCGCGCAGGTAGCGCACCAGCACGCCGACCGAGCCGTGGGTGACCATCACGCGTTCCGCGCCGGTTTGTTCGATGGCCCAAAGCAAACCGGGCCAGTCGGCGTGATCAGACAGCACGAAGCCCCTATCCACGCCGCGCCGACGTCGTGTCCCGCGCAGCATCATCCAGCCGCTGGCGAAGGCATCGCTGTACTCACCGAAGCGCTTCATCCAACTGCTACCGCCTGCCGAGGGCGGCGCCAGAATCAGCGCCTGACGCAGAGCAGGGTCGGTTTTCTTGAAATCGCCTGCGTATTGCGTTTCCGGGATGCGAATACCGCCTTCGCGATACACACGGTTCAACGGTTCGACTGCGCCGTGCACCAGAATCGGGCCGATGCTGGCGTCGATACCGTGCAGGATGCGTTGCGCCTTGCCGAAGGAATAGGCGAACAGCACGCTCGCCTTGCCCTGTTCGGCATTGGCGCGCCACCACTGGTTAATGCCTTCGAAAATCTGCGACTGCGGCGCCCATCGATAGATCGGCAGGCCGAAGGTCGATTCGGTGATGAAGGTGTGACAACGCACGGGTTCGAACGCCGCGCAAGTGCCGTCCGGCTCGACTTTATAATCCCCCGAGGCGACCCAGACTTCGCCTTCGTATTCCAGCCGCACTTGCGCTGAGCCCAGTACATGACCGGCCGGGTGCAGGCTGAGTTTTACACCGTGGTGTGTGATTTGCTCGCCGTATTCAAGGGTTTGCAGGTTGATGTCCTGACCCAGGCGCGAGCGCAAAATCCCTTCGCCGCTGGCGGCTGACAGGTAACGCTCGTTGCCGGTACGGGCGTGGTCGCCGTGTGCATGGGTAATCACCGCCCGCTCGACCGGACGCCAAGGGTCGATATAGAAGTCACCGGGTGGACAATACAAACCTTCGGGGCGCGCGACGACAAGATCCATGAGACAACCGTATGGATGGGCTTGTTAGCTATGAGCCGGTGCCGGGCGGGAAGTTCGTGGAGTTTTGGGACGCGCGTCTACCGATCGTTGCGCATGCTCTGCGTGGGAATGAATCCCAGGACGCTCCGCGTCCCGGCGTACGATCAGTAACGAGTGCGTTATTTGCCCGGCGTCAACGTCAGACGCTGCTTGCCATAACCCTTTTCGTAGTTCGACTGCTGCAGCGGCATCGACATGTATTGCGCCTTGAGCCAGGGCTCGATGCTGTTGGCGTAGTACGGGCTGGCCGGATTGCCGGATTGTCCGGTGCTGATCAGGCCTGTCATCGGTTCTACCAGACTGAAGTCAACGATCATGCGCAGGCCCGGGGCCATGCGTGCATCGAAGCTTTTGCCCCACTCGTAGCCGGACGCGTTGATGGTCGTGTGGTCGCCGCCCGCTGGCGTGGCGCTGCGGTTGTACTCGACAGCGCCCATTTGTGTGACCAGCGTATTGGACGCGGTCCAGTTGTCACGGTGCAGCTTGCCCCACTGCCAGGCCTTGTGATCGCTGCCCAACAGGCTGTCGCCGCTGGTTACAGCTGCTGCCAGACTGCGAGCCAGGATGGCGGGCTTGTCTTCTTTCTGCGGGGTTTTGACGTCGTCCCAGAAAGGGCTGTCGTCACGCCCCAGCAGGTGATCGGCCTGCGGGGAATACGATGAGCCTGCGTTGGCCACCAGCGCCTGCCACGCAGGACTGGTTTCCGGCCCCAGTTCATCAAGGAAAATCTGCTTGGCGCTTTCCTGCAGGAACAGTTCGTACAGGGCGGCGTCGGCGGACGTGGCGCTCAGCTTGCCGTCGAAGGCCATCAGGCGGGTGTAAGCCTCGCGAGCCTTGTTGCGGTCAGCTTCGGGCAACGCGTCGATGGCCTGCTTCAACGGTTTGCTCATGCCCGGCGCTTCGAACATGGTTTTGAGTTTGGCGGCAAACGTCGTGGTCTGGTCGTACTGCATGGCGACGGTGCTGCGCAGGTCCTGCTTGCCGCTGTTGGCCAGCTCGGCGATTCGCTCGGCGCGCTCCGGGTTGCCCCACGAGTTGGAGAGCTGCATGCCGTAGCCCTTTGGAATCGTGCGCTGATTGGCAGTGGCGATCCAGCCCTGGCGCGGGTCCTGGTCGTAAGGGTGCAGCATCGAATCGGCGAAACCGTCCCAGTCGTACTTGCCTTCCCAGCCCGGCGACGGCAGCAGGCCCTGGCCTTCACGGCGATTCGGGAAACGGCCTGTGACCTGCCAGCCGATGTTGGAAGCGTCGGCAAACACCATGTTCAGGGTGATCGCCCGAATCTCGCGGCTGGTGTCGAACGCTTTTTCGACGTTGGGCGCACGGGACAGGTCGAAGAAGGCGTCCAGCGTCTTGTCATCCTTGAAGCTCGGCGTTTGCAGCGCCAGGCTCAGGCCGTTGCCGGGCGGTGTGGCGCTGGCGTTGAGCAGCGCGCCGTGACGGGTCGCATAGACGGTTTCGCGAATGGCTCGGTTGCCTTTGACCAGAAAGGTTTCGTCGTGGGCGGTGGCGGGCACCCACTTGCCATCGGCCATGTAGGACACACGATTGCCTTCGCGCTTGATCTTCTCCAGGAACAGGTCCTGATTGTCGCCTTTGACGTTACTCATGCTCCACGCCAGCTTGCCGTTGAACCCACTGAGCACCAGCGGCAGGCCTGCTATGGAAACGCCGGACACCTGATATTTCGGCGAACGGATCTGCACGAAGCTCCACGCTGAATTCAGGCCGCCGGGTAACTGCATGTCGCTGGCCAGCAGGCTTTTGCCATTGCGGCTGCGTTGCGGCGCGATGGCCCAGTTGCTCGACGCGGCAACGCCCAGCATGTTCAGGTCGGAAAGTTGCAGCGCGACCTTGTTCAGGTCGCTCAGGCCATTGACCTGATTGTTGAGGTTCAGGCCCTTGAGCTTGTCAGCCTCGGCGAACGGCAACTCTTCATCCGGGTAAGTCGGCAGCAGCCAGGCGAGTTTGTCGGCACCGACTTTCTGCGCCAGTACCAGCCCGGACAATTCTTCCTGCAGGTTCACCGACTGGCTGAAGTTGAGCAGGCTGAAAATCAGCGCCGAGTCTTCCGGTTTCCAGTACTCAGGCTTGTAACCGGAGTTGGCCACGTCGGCTGGCAGCCTGTCGCGGTAGCGGAACAGGTAGGCGTTCACGCCGCGAGCATAGACATCGAAGAAACGCTTGAGACGTGGCGACGAGGCGTTGTACAGATCGCTGGCGTTTTGCTTCAGGTTGACCGAGCGCATCAGGCGGTCGACTTCCAGCGCATCCGGCCCTGCCATTTCCGACAGACGGCCCTGCGCCAACAGACGCATGCCGAGCATCTGACTGATGCGATCCCCTGCATGCACGTAGCCCAGCGTGAACAGCACATCATGGTAGGTGCTGCTTTCAATCAGCGGCATGCCCATGCTGTTGCGTCGTACCGACACATTCTGCGCCAGACCTTTAAGCGCGAACGTCCCGGAAACAGGCAGTACTGTGTCGCTATCACCACCGCCCAGTTGACAACCCGCCAGACCCAGGAAGCTTACCGCAGCGGCGGCAGCGCCCAATCGAGGCATAAAACGGATAAAGGCTGGCGAGGCCATTGGCAAGCTCCTGGAGGGGATGGTTACAAAAGCCGCTACGTTAGTGAGCCGTCAGCTGGCACGCAAGCAGGCAGGGCGAGTTTATTTCAGGATTTTACAAAGAGAGTCCTGTCGACGGCGTTCAGGTTCATTCGGTCGACGAAGAGGGTTTTGCCGTGAGGTGTGTGCCATTGCACACATGAAAACGGCCTGCATGGCAGGCCGTCGGCAGATTACCCGGTGTATTAAACGCCGTGGCACTTCTTGAACTTCTTCTCGCTGCCGCACGGGCAAGGATCGTTGCGGCCCACGTCTTTCAACGTGTTGCGCACCGGCTCCTGGTGCGCATGGCCGCAGTTGGGGCCGTGTACGTGACCGTGTTGGTGGTCGTGATGATCATGGTCGTGGTTACAGTCGGGGCCATGCACATGGGCTTGCTGGTTCATCGGGTCTACTCCGCAATTAAATCGACGCGCATTATCTCGCAAATGATCGCCAAGCTGTATCGAAGTGTTTTTCTCTGGAAAGCATGCTTACATTCGCGGCGTCAGGCGTTCGCTTTTCTTCCTTCCCGCGTTATGAGGCAGAGCCCATGAACAGACACGAACGTATCGCCCGCGCCATTGCTGTCAGTGGCAAGAAAAAAGGCGAAATAGCCGCCGAGTGTGGCGTGGCCAACTCTGCCGTCACGCAGTGGGTCAGCGGCGAGAGCAAGAGTTTGCGACCTGAGAATCTTTATGCGCTGGCCAAAGCCACGGGCTTTCGTGCCGAATGGCTGGCCATTGGCGAAGGGGAAGAGCGAATCACGGGCCACGATGCCAACGTGGCGCTGATCGACCAGCCCAGAATGTCCTTTCGCTACCCGGTGATCAGTTGGGTTTCGGCCGGTTCGTGGGAGGAGGCCGTCGAGCCTTACCCGGAGGGATTTTCGGACCGCTACGAAATTTCCGATTACGACTCCAAGGGACCGGCCTTCTGGCTCGAAGTCAAAGGCGATTCCATGACCGCACCTACCGGCGTCAGCGTGCCCGAAGGCATGATGATACTGGTGGACACCGAGGCTGACGTTCAACCTGGCAAGCTCGTCATTGCCAAGCTGCCGGCCAGCAATGAGGCGACCTTCAAGAAGCTGGTCGAGGACGGCGGGGTTCGCTACCTCAAACCCCTGAATCCGGCGTATCGAATGATCGAGTGCGGTGCCGACTGTCGCATTATCGGGGTGGCCGTGAGGATGACCGGCAAGCTCTGATGCAGGCAGCACAAGGCTTGCGGCGTTTTCTTTCCGAAATGGGTTGAATACTTTTCCTACAACCACCTTGTCGACTTCGTACAGCTGGAATACTGTATATAAATACAGTTATGCCGAGGAGGTTGTCATGGCTAGCGATCTGTATTCAGCAACGAAACCGTCTTTTTCCTACGAGCAAATCGGCAGGCGCATCCAGCGCATGGTGGCTGCGCCGGATGTGCAGAAAGTGCAGTTCATCACGGTGACGCGTCTCGAAGGCGAACCTTCCGAAATCTGGGACACCGTGCTTCAGGAAATCGAGGAAACCGAAGGCATTCAGGTCAATCACCTGGAAGACGGCTCTGTGTGGATTGGTTGGAAACGGTATATAGATAGCTGATGCTGTACGTAGCGCTTTCCAGGCGCTCGCGATAAACGACACGGCTTCCTGAACATCGCGTCTACTTCGCCGCGGGCAAGCCGCCTTCCACGATCCCGTAGGTAGCCGCCATTGTGGCCGGTCAGACCTATGCTCCGAGAAAGTGGAGACGACCTGACTGTCCTGCGTGTGCGCATCACGGCTCGCAAAATCGTTCACAGAACGCGGGTGCCATACGCATTACGTTCAGCAAGCTTGACGATTTATTTAAGTATGCTTAAATTTTGTTTCAGTTCTGAAACTCGACAGTGCGTGAACCTCATCATCTTTTTGTACGGAGTCAGGCTCATGGAGCTCTTGAATGGCTTGGTAGACAGATTCGAATGGTTGGTGGCGGGCCTGGTGGGTGCCATCATTTCTGCATGGTGGCACAAGGCGGGGCTGCTGGATTGGCGTGCCTGGCTGGTTTTTTTGGTCACCGGCGTTGCCTGTGCGGTTTTCCTGACTGGCATCGCCAGTAATTACCTTGGGGTTGATGAGCCTCGCAACATAACCGGCGTGGGCTTCTTGCTGGGCTCGTTCGGCGGATCATTGATTGCCGCCATCAACCGCGCGCTTTGGGCAGCAGACATCTGGAAGTTTCTGATGGAGCTGGTCAAGGGCAAGCTTGGGGGCTAGGTGCGGCGGTGTCAGCGCTTGTGGATCAGTTCCTCAGGCGCTACATCTCCCGAATGGCCAATGCGAACCGTGTTCCGAAACACCAAGCCGGTCTTGAGCTTGCCCTCCAGGCGGTAATGAATGGTTTCATGGGGCTTTTTCAATAACTGTGCAAGGTATCTGGCATGCCGCCAGAGGTTGGTCCGGATCGGCACTTCAAAGGTCCTGCTGCTATGGGCATCGACAAAAAACCAGTCGTTTGAGCGGTCATCCACCAGCACCATGTCATTGAGGCTGATTTTATATTGAAGCGCCCTGACCAGAACCCGCGAGTCGTTGGGGTTATCGATCTCGAAATGCAGTTTGAAATCCTGCTGCGTCAGCCTGGCTTTGACGACTTGAATCCTGAGCAAATGCACTTCCGGGTCCTGCACGCGGTCAAAACTCCAGATTGAGCATCCCGTCAGCCCAAACATGAGCAGCGCAAGGCTTATGGTTCTTGTAATGTGCGCCTGATAAAACATGAGGTTGCTCCGAGTGAGGCCTGAGTTTAGCAACTCGATGAGCAGGGGTAACCTGCTTGTTCTTACGGTTCCGGGCTTTGCCCTCGATGGTTTACGTGTCTGCGGGTGTAACGCATGAGTCGCTATGAAATCGTCTTCGATGGCCAACTGGTCGCCGGAGCCCAGCCTGAGAAGGTCAAAGCCAACCTGGGAAAGTTATTTCAGGCCGATGCGTCGCGCCTGGAATTGCTGTTCTCGGGACGACGACTGGTCCTGAAAAACAGCCTGGACGCGGACACTGCCGAAAAATACCGCGCCACGCTTGAACGTGCGGGAGCGATTGTCGAGGTCGTGCAGATGAACACGCCTCAGGCAGTTGAAGCGGTGGAAGCGCCACAGGCAGCACATATCAATGAGGTCGAAGAGGTCGAACTGGCGCGTCCGCCCGACGAGCCGACCTGGTTGCGCAAGATCTCCGTCAAGCCCGGGCGTCTGCAGATCAAACCGCGGGATGCCTATATGGCCGCCTTCTCAGACGTCGATGCCCCCGACTATTCAGTGGCCGAGGCCGGTAGCGATATGCAGGATCCCAAGCCTGATCCTGTCCCGCCAGCGTTGGACTTGTCCAGACTGAGCGTTGCGCCCGTAGGCAGCGACATGGGGCAGGCACCTCGCGGCACTGACAAAACTGCGCCCGACACCTCGCACCTGAAACTGGACTGACAGAACGTTGGCGAATCAGGGCGTCATGGCTGATGCCCATTTCCTGAAACGGAATAATTTTCAATAAGCCCTGTCACTTCTGGCGTTTCGCTCGGCTAACAGGCATTGAGAATGTTCCAGCCAGGAGTTGCCCGATGTCCCGTTCGTTAGACACCCTTTTGCGCCCCAGCCTGTTGGCGGTGGCCATCGCTGTTTGCGTGCCGTTGACCAGCCCGGTGTCGATGGCGGCTCAACAGGCTGCCAGCGTTCTTGCCTACGACTTGCCCGCAGCTCCTCTGGCGACCACGTTGAACCAGATCGCCAGCCAGAGCGGTCTGGCGCTGAGCCTGGATCCGGCGTTGGCCGCCGGTAAGTCCAGCGCACCGGTCAAAGGCCAGTTCGACGCAGCAGGGGCATTGCGTGAAGCGTTGCGCGGCAGCGGCCTGCAATTGGTGCAGAGCAGTTCCGGGACCTACACGCTGATGGCGATGGAGGAGGGCACGCTGAGTCTTTCGGACGTGACCATCAACGCACGCGCGTCGGCTGCCGAAGGCTCGGAGGCGGCAGGCTATCGCAGTGAAAGCATCAGCAGCGTCGGCGCGCTGGGCGGCATGAAGCTACAGGATGCGCCGTACTCCATCAGCGTAACGCCGCAAGCCTTGCTGAAGAACATCCAGGCCACCTCGCTGGACGACGTTATCAAGCACAACCCGTTCACACAGATGTACTCCCCGACCAGCGCCGGTTATGCCAGCGCCGTCAATATCCGGGGTTTCAGCAGCGCGGGCAGCTTGAACATTGCCAACGATGGCCTGCGCTTCACCAACGGCGCGGACGGCAGCAACTACCTGGAAGAGATGGAGCAACTGGAAGTCATCACCGGCCTGACCGGCTTTCTTTATGGCCCCGCCTCGCCGGGTGGCTTGGTCAATTACGTGATCAAGCGTCCGACCTATGAACGCTACAGCAGCGTGACCCTAGGCAACGCTGGAGGCGAAAACTACTACCTGCACGGCGACTTTGGCGGTCCGATCGACAGCGAAGGTAAATTCGCCTATCGCCTCAATGTGCTGACTCAGGATGGCGAAACCGCCGTCGACATGAACAAGCGCCGCCGCGAAATGATCTCTCTCGCACTGGACTGGAACGTCTCCGACGACCTGCTGGTGCAGTTCGATGCCTCGCACAAGAAAACCCAGATTCGTGGCCTGACCAGTTACTGGTACTTCAGCGATCAGTCGCTGCGTCCGAGCGCGGCCTCGCTGGATAACGACAAGCTGTACAGCCAGAAATGGTCGTTCTCGGATTACGAATCGGACAAGGCGGGCGTGCGAGCCAAGTGGCGATTGAACGATACGTTTACTTTGCGCGCTGCGTTCGCTGCCCAGCAGTACACCAGCGAAAACACCTACACCGGCCCGACAGTCAGCAGCGCGGGGCTTTATTCGCAGCCGCTCTACGCGTTTGCCCCCATCGAAACCGAAGAAAAAACCGGTTCGTTGTTTCTGGATGCAGAGTTTGCGACCGGCTTCCTTGGGCACAAGCTCACGATGGGCTATCAGGGCAACACGTCCCGCCAGAAGCAGTACGAAGACCATATCCCTTTCACACCCACCCAGCCTGGTCCGCAGTACACCTCGCCGGTGGGAACCATCCCGTTCGACCAGACCCCGCAGGTGGGCAAGCCCGCTTATTTCATCGGTCATGGCAATCAGCGGCTGGCCAACAGTAGCGAGAGCAATAACGTCCTGATCGGCGACGTCATCACGTTCAATGAACAGTGGTCGGCGATCCTCGGAGTGACCAATACCCAGATCAAGACCTACGCCAACGAATTCGTCTATGCACGGGCCTTTGGTTCGGCAGAAACCGAAACCACGTACAACGAGAGCAAAACCTCACCCAACATCTCTCTGGTCTACAAACCGGTGCCGTGGCTGACCACTTACGCGACCTATATCGAAGGGCTGCAATCCGGCGGCATTGCGCCGAGCGGCACCACCAACGCGGGTCAAGCGTTTGCGCCCGAGGTCAGTGAGCAATATGAAATCGGTGCCAAGGCGACGCTGGGCGAAACGTTGCTTACCCTGGCGCTATTCAACATCGAAAAGCCCAACGGTTATACGACGGGGTCGAACATCTACGTGGTGGACGGGCGACAGGAAAACAACGGCCTGGAGTTCAGCGTGACCGGCAAGGTCATGCCTGAACTGACGCTGGTCGGCGGCTTCACGCTCCTGGACCCCAAGATCAAAAAGACCGGTGTTGCTGCGGATGAAGGCAACGCGCCGACCAACGTTACCAAGCAACTGGCCAAGGTTTACGCCGAATACGACATCCATCAGGTGCCGGGCCTGGCCATGACCGGTGGCGCCTTCTACACCGGCAAGCAGTACACCGATCAGAGCAACGAAAACGACCTGCCATCGTTCACCACCTTCGATGCAGGCGCTCGTTATCGCATGCGTGTTTCGGAGAACGACCTGACGCTGCGGGTCAACGTCAGCAACCTGGCCAACAAGGAATACTGGCTGAACAGCAGCTACCTGGGCGATCCCCGGACCGTGGCGTTCTCGGCGCAGCTGGAGTTTTGAGGGGGCTGTGTCCCGCGAGATCTGCGTAAGGGACGCAGAGCGTCCCGGGATGCATGCCGACGCGGAGCATCGGCACGATCAAGACTGCGTGTGCCAGCTCGTCCCCCACACTCCGGGATCAGCCGCTATAAACAAGTTCTGCTGCAACCACCTCCCACAGGGTTGCATTTCCTTCAGTAATTATCGTTTTGGCCGCGTCTTGCCCGTTTCTGTCGGGCTACGCTAGCCGATATACGCTGAGCAGCACTTCTTGAACTTCTGTTCACTGCCACAAGGACAGGCATCGTTGCGTCCGGCCTTGAGCGGGACGGTCGAGTCGATGAAGTACCAGAGGCCCTGATTCTGCACGAACGATGAGCGTTCCTTGTGGCTGTGCTCGCCGTTGCCGTCGTGCCAGCGTGCGGTGAAGGTCACGAAGGCGTGCTCGGGCTTGCCGCCAAACACCTCGGTGCTTTCCACCTCGAGCCCCAGCCAGGTGCTTTGCGCGCTCCACTGAGCAATCGCTTCACGGTCCAGCCCGCTTTGTTGCGCAGGCAGCGTGGTTTGCACCAGGTAATCGGTCAGCCCCAGCACATAGGCGCTGTAACGCGAGCGCATCAGTTTTTCCGCGCAGGGAGCAGGCAAGCCTGCGTGGTAGTGCCCGCAGCAGGCCAGCAACAGATCGCCGCTGCCGCAGGGGCAAATGGCACTACTCATGATTCACCACCAATACTTTCCAAAATTTTCAGGGTTGGCCCAATATTTCGCATTCAACCAGTCCGGCACCTGTTTGTACTCACGCAAATCGTAGGTAAACAGCGTCAGCACCTGCTCGTCGCGGGCAAAGCGTTCACTGGCTTGCAGGGCCAGTGAGAAGAAGTCGGTTTCTTGCCAGCCACAGGCTTTAAGGTCAGCCAGCACGGCGATGCGGCTGGCGTTAAGGTTTCGGATCCCGCCCAGCAGCTCCAGTCCTGTGCGCTTGGGCAAGTGCTCCAGGCAATCGACCACCAACGCCAGGTCAAACCGCTGCGCTGCCAGATGAGGGGGCAGCAGGCCGGGCTCGGCCAGCGACACTTCGGTCTGCGGGTGCGCCTCTTGAAACGCTTGCAACGCGGGAAACGCCTGCGCGCCGATCAGCAGCAGACGCTGCGGTGCATATCGGTCGAGCAGGGCTGCCAGCGCTTGCTGGGGCGTGCGGGTGGAATGGCCGACGGTCATCGAAAGTCCTCTGATTGACTGACAAGACTAGCCTGCCGCAGGTGCGCTGAAAAGCGTCCGTCCTGTTGTGCGAGCAGCAGCATGGACGTAAACACCTGACGCCTTGAAACAGGTTTCGGGCTATATCTGTCCAGACAGCATGTTTTTTCACTCACTGCTGGCATATTCAGTGGGCAGGACGTCTACTGTGCGGCGACGAAAAGCGTGCGAAGAATTCGCTTTCGTAAAGGATCATGATCAAGGGGGCAGGCGATGAAGTGGGTTTGGGGATTGGGAAAGCTGTTGATGCTGGGTTTCTGGCTGGTGGTGCTGGCCAATGCGGTGATAGAGGCACCCAGCCCGTTGGGCGTGATGCTCGATATGGCGGGCAGTCTGGTGCTGCTGACTCATCTGCTTGAATTGATCCTGTTCAACGGCAGCCTTCGCGGTCGCCAGCATCCGTGGCGTGACAGAGGCAAAATCGTCCTGTTCGGCATCTTTCATCTCCAATCCATCGGCCGTCCGGCTTCGGGGCACACCTATGCGTAATCTCGTTCTACTGGCAGCACTGTTCAGCCCGCTGGCGATGGCCCAGGCGATCATCGTTGCACCGCATTCGCTGATGCGCCTTCCCGGCAACAGCAGTGTGCTGCAGGTCGAGCGTCTGGAAGTGGCGGACTACGGCACGTTGCTGATTCCCGCAGGCATCGACGACGTGAAGATCGGTCAACTGGTGCTTGGCCACGAAGCGCGTATTGCAATCGTGCCCGGCGTGCAGACCTTCAAGCTGGTCGTGGATCGCGGCGAGTTCGGCACCGGCAGCCAGATCACCGCACGCGGCGCACCGGGCACCTTCGAAAAACCTGCATTGCCGGGCCGCAACCTGACGCTGCGGGTGAACGCCCTGAATGCCGAGCAACTGTCGATCGATGCACGCGGCGGCGCGGGTGGCCCTGGGTATGCGGGGCTGGACGGTGGCACGGGTGAAGAGCCTGGCTGCACCTGGGGTCAGGCCGGACGCGGTTACAACGGTGATCACGGCGGTGACGGGCACGACGGCGCAGCGGGCGCACAGGTGCGTCTTGAGCTGCCGTACAGCTTTGCGGCCGAGCGTATCAAGGTCAATGTCGAAGGCGGGGCGCCGGGCAAAGGCGGCGAGGGCGGCAAGGCAGGTAAAGGCGGCGCGTCCAAAGGCTGCATCGTCTATCGCGCCGACGGTGGCAAGGCAGGCAGAGCGGGCGAGCCGGGCCAGCCAGGTGTTGCTGGCCCTGCAGGTGCGCTGATTCTTCAGCGCCTGTAACCGTTTCTGACAGGCTGCGGACCAACAGTCTTCAGCCTGTCACGCGAAACGCTTACTGCGGTACGCCGTTCTCCCAGCTCTTCCAATCCTTGACGATCGCCTGTACCAGTGGGTTGCCGGTGCGATACAGGTTTTCCAGCGCCGGTACGAACGCACCCTGGTCGGCATATTTCAGCAGATTGTCCACTTCGCTGTAACCCGGATAAGGGCGATCGAAGTCGGAGCCTGCGCGGACCACGGCAAGGCGATTGATGTCGACCTTGCCCGCCTTGCTGGCCCGCAGCAGGGCCTCGTAGGTGGAGTTGTCTTCCTGCTGAGTGGTGCAGTAAACGCCTTTGTTGTCGGTCAACAGGCGTGTCCAGACTTCCGCCCGTTCACTCAAGCGTGTTCCCGAAAACCACGTATTGCCCGCCACGGTGTCGCACTGGGTGACCTGTGGTGGCTGATTGGCCGGTGCGTAAGGGTATTTGACCCGCCAGGCAGCCGACTCCTTGCTCTCGCTGAGGGCCACTTTCTGCGACAGGGCGAAGGCCTTGGCCTGCAGTTTCGGATTGAGCTCGAAGACTTCGGTCTTGTAGTCCAAGGGCGGCTTTTCGTTCGGCCCCTTGGTGTTGATGCCCAGGTAGCCAGTTGGCCAGTCTTTGGGCACGTCGCGCGAATCAATCTCCCATTGCGTGCCGAACTCCACCAGATAATGCGCCCAGGCCGTGGTGCCGAGGCTGCCGTGATGTGGGTTGATCCCGGCGATGCCCGCGACGATGAAGTAAGTCTTGCGCAGGTCGAACTGCGGCGACAGGGCCAGCGCCAGCGTCGAGGCCGCGGCGTTGGTCTGGCCCATGCCGGTGACCATCAGGCAGGTGTCCTGATCATTACAGCGGATGGTCGGGTACTCGGCGGCAAGCCCCGGCACGTTGGTTTCCTTGGTCAGGTGCAGGCGGTCGATCCAGTTCTGAGCTTCGGGGGCGAACATGGCGATCAGCATGACTTTGGGCGTGACGGGCGTGGTGGCCGCCCAGATACCCGGGCTGAGCAGGGCGAGCGAGGCGCAGAGGGCGTTGCGAGTGATGCTTTTCATGGGAACTCCTGTAGTCAAAATCATGGTCAGAACTGGTAACCGACGCCGGCGTAGTAACCCCAGCCGTCCGAGCGGGCGCGGAAGTTGCCTTCGCCGAAATTCAGCTCACTGCCGTCCTGCCAATTGCCGCCGTTATGGAAATAACGTCCCACCAAAGTGAAGCGCAGGTGCGTGAACGCGTACAGCAGCACATTGGTGGCGACCGTCGAATTGGCGGTGCGGGCCGGATCGTTCTTGAGGTCCGAGCCGAAATCGAAGTTGGTGAAGCCGATGTAGGTCAGCGATGCGCCGTTGTCGAATTTCGTGATCGGCACAATGTATTTGAGCTGGGCGCGATAGCCGTCCCATGAGTATTCATTGCTCGCGCCGTAGTTTTCCCACTGGTAGCGACCATAGAAGTTGGCCGACAGGTTGACCCGTGATTTTGTGTCGATGTCGGTGCCGATGCCGCTGTACAGGGTGTTGGCGCGGTTGGCCGAATTACTGCCGTGGTCGTAGATCCAGTCGAAGGCGACATACCATTCCTTGAACGGCCCCACGGCCAGGCTGCGACCTGCCAGGTAATCGATGGAAATGCGTGGTTCATGCTCCATGAACACCGGCGAGCCGTGATCCCAGACGCCTTTGTCGTTGCGGTTGCCGATGTCGAGAATCTTTGGCACGTCGATGTAGCCATACAGCTCGAAGGGTCCCTTGCGGCCGAAGTATTCGTATTCCAGATAAACGTCATCGACCGGCTGCGGGCCGAAGCTGATGTCCTTGCTGCCGATGAGCGTGAGGTCCTGATTGAACCAGTCCGACAGGTAGACGCCTTTGCCTTCCTTGGGGGCGGCGGGCGGACTCAGTGTCTCGCCCTGCGCGGAATCTTCGGCTGTCGCAGGTTGCGCCTGCACCATCGAGCAGGGCAGTGCAAACGTGGCTGCGAACAAGAGAGGAATCAAACGCCTGGATGGCGTGACGGACTGCGTGGAGGACTGCATCGGGATTGAAACTCCTTTTAATGGTACGTACAGCGATTCGCAAACGTTTGCACAGGACGTGCCAAAGGATTCAACCGCCTGAAAGCCAAGGAAAATCAGGTAATAACGTGACTGATCGGGCAGGATTCTGCCCGCCTGCTGTGCGCGGTATCACTCTGGGTGCCCCACGATGTTTCGTTTCGCACAGCCGAGGTGTTCAGCCGATCAAAAACCCGGACGTGCCGCCGCGATCACCACCACCGCCAGCCCGATGAGCAGATTGATGCCAACCAGTCGTCGGATTTTGCCCAAGGCCGCAGCGCCTTCAGCCCACTGCTCGGTTTCCACTGCACGCACCAATTCCGGCAACTGCAACGAATGGATACGCAGAAACAGCGCCACCATCACCACGTACAACCCCATCATGATCTGTACATAACGGGGGGCCGTTTCGAAGCCTGTAAAGCTCAGCTGAATCATCCCGATACCGGTGATGGGCAGCACAACGACGGCGGCCCAGACCCACCTGAAGAACCTCGGAAACACCTGGACCCACACTTTCAAGCGAGACGGCCCATCCAGTGCTGCAATGACGGCTGGGCGCAACACCATCCAGGCGAAGAACATCCCGCCAACCCAGACCAGAGCAGCCAGCAGATGCAACGTATAGACAGGGGAAAATGCGGTCATCGGGTACTCCGTTCTGCGCGGATGGATTTAGCGCGCTATGATAGCGCCCACTCAGAACCACTGAAAATTTATCCAGCCTTTTTTGCCGTGCCCCCGAACCGAAGCCAATGATCAGTACCGAACTCAAATCCCAGATCCAGGGCGCCTACTCGCGTTTCCTCGAAGCCAAGAGCCTCAAGCCACGTTATGGCCAGCGATTGATGATCGCCGAAGTCGCCAAGGTACTGGGGGACATCGATACCGATGAAGAGGGCCGGCGCTCGGGCGACCCGGCCGTGGTCGCCGTGGAAGCGGGCACCGGTACAGGCAAGACCGTTGCCTACGCCATCGCCTCGATTCCGACCGCCAAGGCGGCGGGCAAGCGTCTGGTGATCGCTACGGCGACTGTCGCGCTGCAAGAGCAGATCGTCTACAAGGACCTGCCGGACCTGATGCGCAACAGCGGGCTGAATTTCACCTTCGCCCTGGCCAAAGGGCGCGGTCGCTACATGTGCCTGTCCAAGCTCGATATGCTGCTGCAAGAAAGCGACGCCACCAATGCGACCGCGCAGCTGTTCGAGGAAGAAGGCTTCAAGATCGAGGTCGACGAAGCCAGCCAGAAACTGTTCACCAGCATGTTGCAGAAGCTGGCGGGCAATAAATGGGACGGCGACCGCGACAGCTGGCCTCAGGAGCTGGCGGATCAGGACTGGGCGCGGCTCACCACCGATCACAGCCAATGCACCAATCGCCATTGCCCGAACTTCCAGCAATGCGCCTTCTATAAGGCACGAGAGGGCATGGGCAAGGTCGATGTAATCGTCACCAACCACGACATGGTGCTGGCCGACCTGGCGTTGGGTGGCGGTGCGGTGCTGCCGGACCCGCGTGACACGCTGTACGTGTTCGACGAAGGCCATCACCTGCCGGACAAGGCCATCGGTCACTTCGCGCATTACACCCGCTTGCGCTCCACAGCCGACTGGCTGGAGCAGACCGCCAAGAACCTTGCCAAGCTGCTGGCCCAGCATCCATTGCCCGGCGACCTGGGCAAGCTGATCGAACAAGTCCCTGAACTGGCGCGCGAGATCAAAGGCCACCAGCAGTTCATGTTCGGTGCCTGCGAGCAACTGGCGGATTTTCGCGCCGGTGAAGACATGCAGGGCCGTGAGCGCCCGCGCCATCGTTTCGTGGGGGGCGTCATTCCCGAGCACATCCGCGAGATGGGCATCGAACTCAAGAAAGGTTTTGCCCGCCTGGACGACCTGTTCACCCGCCTGACCGACCTGCTCAAGGATGGCATGGACGGTGAGGTCAACATCGGTATCGCCAGCCATCAGGCCGAAGAGTGGTATCCGTTGTTTGGCAGCCTGCTGGCCCGCGCTCACGGTAATTGGGAGTTGTGGACGGCGTTCACTGCCGAGGACCCGGAAGACAGCCCGCCGATGGCCCGCTGGTTGACGCTGGCTGACAGCGGGGCGCTGTTCGACATCGAAGTCAACGCCAGCCCGATCCTGGCGGCCGAAATGCTGCGCCGCAACTTGTGGAATATCGCTTACGGTGCCCTGGTCACGTCGGCAACCCTGACCGCGTTGGGCAAGTTCGACCGTTACCGCATGCGTGCCGGCCTGCCGAAAGGCGCGGTCACGGCGGTCGTGCCCAGCCCTTTCCATCATGCCGATGCCGGTGTGTTGCGTGTGCCGGACCTCAAGGCCGATCCGCGTGACGCCGTCGCTCACACTGCGGCAATCATTCGTGACCTGCCCGGTCTGGTCGAAGGTTCTCGCGGCACGCTGGTGCTGTTCTCATCGCGCAAGCAGATGCAGGACGTGTTCGACGGGCTGGACCGCGACTGGCGCAAGCAGGTGTTCATCCAGGGCAACCTGTCCAAGCAGGAAACCTTGAACAAGCACAAGGCGCGGGTCGACAGTGGTGAGTCCAGCGTATTGTTCGGGCTGGCCAGCTTTGCCGAGGGTGTGGATTTACCCGGTGCGTATTGCGAGCATGTGGTGATCGCCAAAATCCCGTTCGCGGTGCCGGACGACCCGGTCGAAGCGGCGCTGGCCGAATGGATCGAAGCGCGGGGCGGTAATCCGTTCATGGAGATTGCGGTGCCGGATGCATCCCTGCGACTGGTTCAGGCGTGCGGCCGTTTGCTGCGCACCGAGGAGGACCGGGGCACCATCACGCTGCTGGATCGCCGCGTGGTGACTCAGCGCTATGGCAAAGCGATCCTCAACGCGCTGCCGCCGTTTCACCGGGAAATCTCCTGAACCAAGGCCGACCGGCATTTGGCAGCAGTTCCCAAAACGGTCAATCGCTGGAACAATATGCGCCCATTCGGTTGGCCGTCTTCAAGGCCTTCATAGCGACATTCAGGAGTCAGCGGTTTTGCAGATCCAGGGTCATTTCGAACTTGAATTCGAAGCTGTGCGTGAAGCCTTTGCGGCGCTCTTTGACGATCCTCAGGAGCGCGGCGCTGCGTTGTGCATCCAGGTCGGCGGGCAAACGGTCGTCGATCTGTGGGCAGGCACCGCTGATAAGGATGGCGCCGAAGCCTGGCACACCGACACCATCGCCAACCTGTTCTCCTGCACCAAAACGTTTGCCAGTGTGGCGGTTCTGCAATTGGTGGAGGAGGGCAAGCTGAGCCTGGATGAGCCCGTCGCCAGACTGTGGCCCGAGTTCGCAGCAGCGGGCAAGTCGTCGATCACCTTGCGTCAGTTGCTGTGCCACCAGGCCGCGTTGCCCGCCATTCGCGAGCAATTGCCCGCCGAAGCGCTGTATGACTGGAACACCATGACCTCAGTCCTGGCGGCCGAGGAGCCGTGGTGGGTGCCCGGTCAGGGGCACGGTTACGCCGCCATCACCTATGGCTGGCTGATCGGCGAGATGCTGCGCCGCGCCGACGGTCGAGGCCCGGGTGAATCCATCGTGGCGCGCATTGCCCGCCCGCTGGGGCTGGATTTTCATGTAGGGCTGGCCGATGACCAGTTCTACCGGGTGGCGCACATCGCCCGTGGCAAAGGCAATGTCGGCGATGACGCGGCCCAGCGAGTGCTGCACGCGACAATGCGTGAGCCGGCATCGATCACCGCCAGGGCGTTCACCAATCCTCCGTCGATCCTCACGAGTACCAACAAACCGGAATGGCGTCGCATGCAGCAACCGGCGGCCAACGGTCATGGCAACGCACGCAGCCTCGCCGGTTTCTACAACGGTCTGCTGGATGGCAGCTTGCTGGAAGCCGACATGCTCAATGAGCTGACCCGCGAACACAGTATCGGCCAGGACAAGACCCTGCTGACCTCGACCCGATTCGGGCTGGGCTGCATGCTCGATCAGCCTACCGTGGCCAATGCTACCTTCGGGCTGGGTCCCAAAGCGTTCGGTCACCCGGGTGCAGGTGGCTCCGTGGGCTTTGCCGATCCGGACTATGAAGTAGCGTTTGGCTTCGTTACCAACACGCTGGGGCCTTACATCCTCATGGACCCACGGGCGCAGAAATTGGTCAGGGTACTACGTGAGTGTTTGCAGTAAGTTTCGTCTATAAGTATTTGTTTAATACCGACTGTCAGTTAATCGGGGTATAACGGGTCCGTACGACGGTTTCTCTTTCCACCTGTAACTTCATGCGTGTTATACGGACGTAACAACGTTCCTTCTGTCTGATCAAAACTGTTGTGGGTCATCCATGTCGTCCAATAAAAGCCTCGTTCTCGCTCTGTGCATCGCTGTTACCGGCTGTGCTCAAACTCCTCAATCCGATTCCTCTGCGACCGAAGGCCATTGGTGGCAGTTTGGCTCTGGCGCAGCCGATGATGGCGCCGTGAAGGCGCCTGCCCCGGCGCCTGCAGCACCCGTTGCCAAGGCGGTTGAAAAGCCAGCGTCGGCTACCGATGCGCAGAGTGTCAGCCCTTGGTACTGGCCATTTGGCTCAGACGACAAGGCAGCCGTAAAGCCTGACGCTGTTGCGACCCAGCCTGCGGACAAACCGAAGGCCCCTGCGCTGGTTGCAAAGACTGAAACCGACACTAAATGGTGGTGGCCTTTCCCAAGCGCCGGCGCCAAAAACGACGAGCCTAAAGCCGCGCCAATGCCTGATCCCAAGGTGACCAAGGCCTGGCTGGACGAATACGAGCCCCGCGTTCGCGCTGCGATCAAAGACACACCGTTCGAGCTGGAACGTCGTGACGACCTGCTGGCGATCACTGCACCCGTCGACAGCTCGTTCAACCCGGACCGCCCGGCCATGCTGCTGCCGGTCACCCTTGGCCCGATTACCCGTCTGGCCAAAGCGGTGGAAGGTGACAAGCGAAGCGCCGTGCTGATTCTGGGCCACGCGGATACCTCGGGTCCTACAGAAGCCAATCAGAAAATCAGTCAGGAGCGTGCACAGTCGGTTGCTGCGATTTTCCGCCTCAGTGGTCTTGAGCGTCAGCGCTTGAGCCAGCGTGGCATGGGTGCAGTGATGCCGCGTGCTGCCAACGACAGCGCTCAGGGTCGTGCGCTGAACCGTCGTGTGGAAATCCTGATGACACCGCAAGACACGATGGTGGCCCTGATGAGCCGTTATGCACTGCCACCGGTGGCTCCAACGATGGTCGCGACCCAAGACGTCAAGCCTGTCGTGCCTGCTCCGGCACCGGCCAAGAAAGCCGCCCCGGCCAAGAAAGACACGGCCAAGAAGGCAGCGCCAGCCAAGGCCAAGGCGACGACCGCCAAGAAAGCGGCTCCGGCCAAGTCCACCGCTGCGGCGAAAAAGCCGGCTGCCAAGACCCCGGCCAAGGACGCAGCCGCGAAGAAAACCGACGCCCAGACCAATAACTGATTCTGTTGTTGGCCCTGACCCCTCCCACGCGCCGCGTGGGAGTGCCTCTCCAGATGCGCCGCGTCTGACCTGACTGGGGTACTGCTCAAGCGTCCGTCCTCAGAAACTCAGCCTTGCCATAAGGAATGACACCATGAGCCAGACCCTGGCTGACATGCGCCGTGACTACACCCGCGACGGTCTGACCGAAGCGCAGTCACCGGGCGAGCCGTTTGCGTTGTTTCACCAATGGTTCGCCGAGGCGGTGAAAACCGAACAGCCTCCGGTTGAAGCCAACGCCATGACCCTGGCAACCGTTGACGAAGAGGGGCGTCCGCATTGCCGCGTGCTGCTGCTCAAAGGCCTGGACACACAAGGTTTCACTTTCTTCACCAATTACGACAGCGCCAAAGGTCAGCAACTGGCTGCACGGCCTTTCGCGGCCATGACCTTTTTCTGGCCCACGCTTGAGCGCCAAGTGCGCATTGAAGGGCGCGTGATGAAGGTCACGCCTCAGGAATCGGACGCTTATTATCAGGTCAGGCCGTTGGGCAGCCGCCTCGGGGCCTGGGCCTCGCCGCAAAGCCGGGTGATCGCGGATCGTGAAGAACTTGAAGGCTTGATCACACAGACCGAACAGCGCTTTCTCGATACCGCGCCCCATTGCCCCGAGCACTGGGGCGGTTATCGCCTGCTGCCTGAGCGAATCGAGTTCTGGCAGGGACGTTCGAGCCGTCTTCATGACCGTTTGAACTATCGTTGGGTAGAGGGACAATGGGAGCGTGAGCGTCTGGCACCCTGATTGAATTATTTGTCGGGGTGATCGTCTGAGCGTTACATAGGTTGTCGCTGTATGACGCCTGAATGAATTAAATTTGCGGAACGCGGGTCGTGACAGCGCCGATGTCGGGTAGTCTAATGGCCACTAGTTCCCCTGGAGATACCTTTTATGCGCAAGTCTGCTCTTCTGGTCGCCTCGTTCACTGCCTTCGCGCTGACGTTGGGCGGCTGTACATCGAATCTCACGGGTGACTCCTACTCCCGTGACGAGGCCAGGACCGTACAGAACGTTCGCATGGGGACAGTTGAATCCTTGCGCCCTGTGAAAATCGAAGGCACCAAGACCCCGATCGGCGCGGGTGCCGGTGCAATCGTCGGTGGTGTGGGCGGTAGCGCTATCGGTGGCGGTCGCGGCAGCGTCGTGGCTGCGGTGATTGGTGCGGTAGCCGGTGGCCTGCTGGGTTCGGCAACCGAAGAAGGTTTCACCCGTACCCAGGGCGTCGAGATCACTGTCCGTGAAGACGACGGCAGCATGCGTGCCTATGTGCAGCAGGTTCAGGAAAACGAGATTTTCCGGGTCGGCGAACGCGTGCGCATCATGACCGTGAACGGCACGAGCCGCGTCACGCACTGATCTGTCGTGATTCAAATCGAACCCCGAGCCGAAATGCTCGGGGTTTTTCGTTTCAGGCAGTCCGTTGACTTGGGGGCGGTGGCCTAACCCTCGATCCCCAGCATGTCTCGCACCAGCGCTTCGGCGATACGGATGCCGTCAACACCAGCGGACAGAATCCCGCCCGCGTACCCCGCACCTTCGCCCGCCGGGTACAGGCCTTTGGTGTTCAGGCTCTGCAGGGTGGGGCCGCGTGTAATGCGCAGGGGGGCGGAGGTGCGCGTCTCGATGCCCGTCAGTACGGCGTCGTGCAAGGAGAAGCCTTTGATCTGTTTGTCGAAGGCTGGCAGTGCTTCACGAATGGCTTCGATGGCAAAGGCGGGCAGGGCGTCCGCCAGGTCCACCAGCTTTACCCCCGGCTTGTACGAAGGCTCGACGCTGCCCAGCGCCGTGGACGCCTTGCCCGCAATGAAATCACCGACCAATTGCGCTGGTGCTTCATAGGTGCTGCCACCCAGCAGATAAGCGTGAGACTCCAGGCGCTCCTGCAGCTCGATACCGGCCAGCGGGCTGCCCGGAAAGTCTTGCTCCGGGGTGATCCCAACCACGATGCCCGAGTTGGCGTTGCGCTCGTTACGCGAGTACTGGCTCATGCCATTGGTGACCACTCGGTTAGGCTCGGACGTCGCCGCAACCACCGTTCCCCCTGGGCACATGCAGAAGCTGTAGACCGAACGGCCGTTGCTGGCGTGGTGCACCAGCTTGTAGTCGGCAGCCCCCAGCTTCGGGTGGCCGGCGTACTTGCCCAGTCGCGCACGGTCGATCAACGATTGCGGGTGCTCGATACGGAAACCCACCGAGAACGGCTTGGCCTCCATGAAGACGCCGCGGCTGTGCAGCATACGGAACGTGTCACGGGCGCTGTGGCCCAAGGCCAGAATGACATGGCGTGAGACAATCTGCTCGCCGCCATCCAGCACGACGCCATTGAGTTGGCCGTCTTCGATCATCACGTCGGTCACGCGCTGCTGGAAGCGTACTTCGCCGCCCAGCGCCTCGATCTGATGACGCATGTTTTCAACGACGCCGGTCAGTCGGAAGGTGCCGATGTGCGGCTTGCTGACGTAAAGGATTTCTTCAGGTGCGCCTGCTTTCACGAACTCGTGCAGCACCTTGCGGCCATGAAAGTACGGGTCTTTGATCTGGCTGTAGAGCTTGCCATCGGAAAACGTACCCGCGCCCCCTTCACCAAATTGAACGTTGGATTCCGGGTTCAGGACGTTCTTGCGCCACAGGCCCCACGTGTCCTTGGTGCGCTGGCGAACTTCCTTGCCGCGCTCAAGAATAATCGGCTTGAAGCCCATCTGGGCCAGCAGCAGGCCTGCAAAGATCCCGCAGGGACCGAAACCGACCACCACCGGGCGCTCGCTGAGGCCCTCTGGCGCATGGCCGACCACCTTGTAGCTGACGTCTGGCGCCGGGCCGACATGACGGTCGTCGGCCAGCTTGCGCAGCAGCGCCTGTTCGTCACTGACCTGAAAGTCGATGGTGTAGATGAAGCACAGTTCGGAGGACTTCTTGCGCGCATCGTAGCTACGCTTGAACAAGGTGAAGTCCAGCAGATCGCTGCTGTCGATGCCCAGGCGCTGCACAAGGGCAGGGCGCAGGTCTTCTTCCGGGTGATCGATCGGCAGCTTGAGTTCGGTGATTCGTAACATTAAAGGGTCCAGTTTTCGGGCCGCAGGTTCAGCCCGACAGCACTACAAGAACCGGCGATTATAAGCGCTGAACCCCGTTGGCGGCGAGTCGAGGTGTGCAGTCTTGGCGACGAGGGGTGCCATCGGTCGCCAAAACTGGCCCTCAGGACCGATCAATCGTCTCGCGAACCGCCGTAATAACCGCAGCCACGCTGGGCCTGGCCGTTGAGGCGTAGTTCGGCGGTCAGGTGCTGGACCGAGCCGTTGACGCTGTCGATGCAGCGCTGAGGTGCAACCCACAACTCGATGCGCTGGTTGTTGGCTTCACTGCTGACACTGAAGCTGCCGTCGGGCAACTGCTCTTCAACGTACGGCACGGCCAGCGGTGGCTGACCTTCACGTTCCAGCACCATGCCCTTACCGCTGACGTTGACGTTCCAGGCCGGGTTGTTGCCATTGACGTGCAGGGTCAGGCGTTTGAAGTTGAGGTCTTCGCAGGACTGGCCGGGACGCTCCACGCGGTAGACCTGGTGCAGGTCCACCTGACCGTCGCTGCCAGCGGCTTTACTGGCGACAAACGAGCCGCGCAGATCGGCAAACACGCGGCCCTTGCTGTCGGCCAGGCTTGCAGCTTCCTGCAGGATGCCGGTGTTGTTGCGGTCCTTGACCACGTAGCGACGCTGCTCGTTGCATGGTTTGAACATCAGTTGCCCGTTCTCCCCGGTCAGGTCGCCCTGCATGCGGATCATGCCTGCCGTCGAGACTTTCGGGGTATCGGTCTTGGCACCGAGCATCTGGCAGCCGGCGAACAAAGGCAGAAGGGCGAATACGAGGACGGAACGAGCAGCGAACATGGGGGCGGGTCTCCAGACAAGTGCCGTCACGTTACGCAGACTGCTGCCGCATCACAAGACCTGATACGTCTGTCCGGTGTGCAGGCCTTCCACACTCTTGGCGTAGGCCAGTGCGACATCGGCGGCTGGAACAGGCTTGAAACCTCTGAAGTAGGCGCCGTACTTGCTCATGGATTCGAGCAGTACGGTGGGGCTGACCGAATTCACGCGCATCCCGCGTGGCAACTCGATGGCTGCTGCGCGCACAAAGGCGTCGATGGCACCGTTGACCAGGCTGGCCGAGATACCGGAAAGGATCGGCTCCTGGCTCAGGATGCCCGAGGTTAAGGTGAACGACGCGCCATCGTTGGCGAACGTCTTGCCGATCAGCAGCAGGTTGACTTGGCCCATGAGCTTGTCCTGAAGGCCCAGTACGAAATCGGTTTCGGTCATGTCAGCCAGCGGCACGAATTTCACACTGCCCGCCGCGCAGATCAATGCGTCGAAGCTGCCCACACGTTCAAACATTGCGTGGATCGAGGCGCTGTCGCTGATATCGACGCGTTCCTCGCCGCTGTTGCGACCTATACGCACAATCTCATGCCGTGAGCCCAGTTCGCGTTCAATGGCCGAACCTACGGTTCCGCTTGCGCCTATCAACAGGATTTTCATTGCGTTGCTCCAAAGGGATGAAAGGAGCCGCCAGTGTAGAAAGCCGTATATCCTTCGATAAAGATGCCAATAGGAAACCTTTGGTTCTCATAGGGAAACAATCAGTGAGCGAGATGGAAGATCTGGCTGCCTTTGCCGTTTTAATCGAAGCGGGCAGTTTTACCGCAGCCGCAGAGCGTCTGGGCTGCAGCAAGGGACGCCTTTCAAAGCGTATTTCTCAGCTGGAAAAAACCTACAGTGTTCAGTTATTGCACCGAACCACTCGCACCTTGAGCCTGACCTCGGCCGGATCCGCCTTGTTGCCTCAGGCCCGGGAATTGATCCTGCACGTGGAGAGGGCCCGCAGCATCGTGGCGTTGATGCGTGACGATATGGTCGGCGAGGTGCGTATCACCACGCCGGTTTCGTTGGGGGAAACCTTCTTTGACGGTGTGCTGATGGAGTTTTACGAGACCTATCCCCACGTGAAGATCGAACTCGAACTGAGTAACAGCGTGCGCGACTTGCGACGCGACGGCTTCGATCTGGCGGTTCGCTCAAAGGTCGCCAGTGATGAACGGCTGGTGGCCAGGCCGTTATTGGCCATGCAGGAACTGACGTGCGCCGGCACGCGTTATCTGGAGGCGCACGGCTGGCCTCAAACCCCGGATGACCTTGCAGGGCATCATTGCCTGATCAACAGCCACTATAGCGAGCGTTACCAGTGGCTTTACCATCAGCATCACGAGTTGATCCGTGTGCAGATTGACGGTCCGTTCGCCAGCAATCACTACAGTCTGCTGAAAAAGGCGGCGCTGGCCGGGGCGGGTGTCGCACGCCTGCCGTCTTACATGGTGCATAAGGAAATCGACGACGGGCGCTTGCAGTGGCTACTGAAGGATTACCAGACGGCAACGGCGCCAATGTTTCTGGTTCACCCTTTCGAAGGAAACGTGCCGAGGCGAGTGCAGGTGCTGGCGGATTATCTGGTGGGCTGGTTCGAGCGCAGCGGCTCGACACTGCAGCGTTTGGTGTGAGGGTAAGTGGTGGAAGGCATGCCCACGCGGGCGCGTGGACATGCTCATGGCGCATCTTCGCTAGCCGCCCAAATAGACGTCCCGTACTTTCGGATCGACCAGCAACTCCTCACCGGTGCCCTGCATGACCACACGACCGTTTTCCAGTACGTAGGCACGGTCGGCGATTTTCAAGGCCTGGTTGGCGTTCTGCTCCACCAGGAACACGGTCACGCCATCACGCCGCAGCTGTTCGACGATCTCGAAAATCTGCTGAATGATGATCGGGGCCAGACCCAGCGACGGTTCGTCCAGCAACAGCAGCTTGGGCTTGCTCATCAGTGCGCGGCCGATGGCGAGCATTTGCTGTTCGCCGCCAGACATCGTGCCACCCCGTTGGGTGAAGCGTTCCTTGAGGCGCGGGAACAGGTGCAGAACCTTATCCATCTGTTCCTGATAATCGCCTTTCTCGGTGAAGAAGCCGCCCATCGCCAGGTTTTCTTCGACGGTCAGGCGTGCGAACACGCGACGGCCTTCGGGCACCACCGCGATACTCTTGCGCATGATCACCGACGACTCCTGGCCGACCAGCTCTTCGCCCATGTAACGGATGCTGCCGCTGTGCGCGCGCGGCGAGCCGCACAGGGTCATCAGCAGGGTGGACTTGCCCGCGCCGTTGGCACCGATCAGGGTGACGATCTCGCCCTGGCGCACTTCCACGTTGACGCTGTGCAGCGCCTGGATCTTGCCGTAGAAGGTAGAAACGTTTTCGAACTGCAGCATTTACGCTTCCCCCAGGTAGGCTTTGATCACTTCAGGATTGTCACGAATCTGTTCCGGCGTACCGTCGGCCAGTGGCGTGCCCTGATTGATCACCACGATGTGGTCGGAAATGCTCATTACCAGCTTCATGTCATGCTCGATCAGCAGCACCGTGGCGTTGTGCTCATTGCGCAATACGCCGATCAGCGCTTTCAGGTCTTCGGTTTCTCTCGGGTTCAAACCGGCTGCCGGCTCGTCCAGCATGAGGATGCGCGGGCGCGTCATCATGCAGCGGGCGATTTCCAGTCGGCGTTGTTGACCGTAGGCCAGCGTACCGGCCGGGCGATTGGCGAACTCCTTCAGGTTGACCGCTTCCAGCCAATGCTCGGCGTAGTCCATCGCTTCGCGCTCGCTGCGGCGGAAAGCCGGGGTCTTGAACAGACCGGACAGGAAGTTGGTGTTCAGGTGCCGATGTTGAGCCACCAGCAGGTTCTCGACGGCGGTCATTTCCTTGAACAGACGCACGTTCTGGAACGTGCGCACCACACCCTTGCGGGCGATCTGGTGACCGGCCAGGCCCTGGATCGGCTCGCCGTCCAGCAGGATGGTGCCGCCGCTGGGTTTGTAGAAACCGGTCAGGCAGTTGAATACCGTGGTCTTGCCCGCGCCGTTGGGGCCGATCATCGACACGACCTGCTTTTCATGGACGGTCAGGGCCACGCCATTGACCGCCAGCAGACCGCCGAAGCGCATGCTCAGATTCGTGGCTTGCAGAAGAGGCTGTTTCATTTGACGGCCTCCGCTTTCAACTTCATGACGGGTCGTTGCATCGGCAGGAAACCTTGAGGACGCCAGATCATCATCAGCACCATCAGGGCACCGAACATCAACATGCGGTAATCGCTGAACTCACGCATCAGCTCAGGCAGCAGGATCATCACGATGGCCGCCAGAATCACGCCCAATTGCGAGCCCATTCCGCCGAGTACCACGATCGCCAGAATGATTGCCGACTCGATGAAGGTGAACGATTCCGGCGTGACCAGACCCTGGCGAGCGGCAAAGAAGCTGCCCGCGAAACCGGCGAACGCGGCGCCCAGGGTAAAGGCCGACAGCTTGATCACAGTCGGATTCAGACCCAGTGCACGGCAGGCGATTTCGTCTTCACGCAACGCTTCCCAGGCGCGGCCGATCGGCATGCGCAGCAGACGGTTGATGACGAACAGCGCCGCCAAGGCCAGCAGCAGGGCGATCAGGTAAAGGAAAATCACTTTGCTGATCGGGTTGTAGTCCAGGCCGAAATACTGATGGAACGTTTGCGCACCTTCAGCCGCACGGCGTTCGAAGCTCAGGCCGAACAGGGTGGGCTTTTCGATGTTGCTGATGCCGTTGGGGCCGCCGGTGATCTCGGTCATGTTGCGTAGGAAGATCCGGATGATTTCACCGAACCCCAGCGTCACGATGGCCAGGTAATCTCCCCTAAGCCGCAGGACCGGGAAACCCAGCAGGAAGCCGAACAGCGCCGCCAGCAGACCGGCCAGCGGCAGACACTCCCAGAAGCTCAGGCCGAAGTAGTGCGACAACAACGCGTAGCCGTAGGCACCGACCGCGTAAAAGCCGACGTAACCCAGGTCCAGCAGGCCTGCGAGGCCGACCACGATGTTCAGGCCCAGGCCCAGCATCACGTAGATCAGGATCAGCGTCGCGATATCGACGGCTCCGCGGGAGCCGAAGAACGGCCAGACGAACGCCAGCACGATCAGGGCGGCAAGTCCCCAGCGCTGTGTGCTTGGTTGGGTCATGAAGTCGCTGGTTTTCTGCGAGATCAGCGGAGCGCGCTCACCCCGGCGCAGGCCACTGATCTTCTCGGCGAACAGCACGCGCAGAAACAGCAGGATCGAGCAGACGGCGATGATGGTCAGGGTCATGGGGCTGGCGTTCTGCACTTGCAGGGTCACGCCGGAAAACGCCAGTTTCAGGCCGAACACCGGGTAGGCAACGGCCCACACCAGCGCCGCGCTGAACAGCGCCTGTTTGAAGGACTTGCTCATACTTTTTCAACCTCCGGACGACCCAGAATGCCGGTCGGGCGGAACAGCAGCACCAGAACCAGCAGGCCGAAGGCCACAACGTCCTTGTACTGATCACCAAAGATGTCGGCACCGAAAGCCTCGGCGACGCCCAGGACCAGACCACCAAGCACCGCGCCGGGAATCGATCCGATACCGCCCAGTACCGCAGCGGTGAACGCTTTCAGGCCGACGAGGAAACCGGCGCTAGGGTTGATCACGCCGTATTGCATGCTCAGCAACATGGCGGCAACGGCGGCCAGTGCGGCACCGACCACGAACGTCAGGGCGATGATGGTGTTGGTGTTGATCCCCAAAAGGTTGGCCATCTTCATGTCTTCGGCGCAGGCGCGGCAGGCGCGGCCCATCCGCGAACGGGAGATGAACAGGGTCAGGCCGGTCATGGCCAGCAGCGTGACGACAAACACCACGATCTGCATGTAGGAGATCAGCACCTCCTGCGATCCGCCCGGTCCGAAGGACAGGCTGCCGGGCAGCAGGTTGGGGATGGCAAAGTTGCCGGAACCCTGGGAAAGCTGGACCGAGTTCTGCAGGAAGATCGACATCCCGATTGCAGAAATCAGTGGAATCAGACGGTTGCTGTTTCGCAGTGGACGGTAGGCGACCCGCTCAATGCTGTAGCCGTACGCGCTGGTCACGATGATGGAGGCGGCGAAGCCTGCAATCATCAACAGCGGCAGGCTGTCGATACCCATCATTGCCAGGCCGGCGAGAGCCATGAACGCAACATAGGAACCGATCATGTACACCTCGCCGTGGGCGAAGTTGATCATTCCGATGATGCCGTAAACCATCGTGTAGCCAATAGCGATCAATGCATACGTGCTGCCAATGGTCAGGCCATTGACCAACTGTTGCATGTAGTGGAATAACTCGGGCATTTACCGCGCTCCTAAAAACCTGATCTGCATTTCTCCGGCCTGCGTCGGGTACGCATTCTGTCGATGCGTTGCCTGTGACGCTGCCAGCGAACCGCTGGTAACGGTTTTAAGATTTTCAGGGGGCCAGGCTACCGGATCTCGGCAGGCGGGCCATGATTCGTAAAGCAAAGCCCACTGCGGGTGCAGTGGGCTTTGGTTGTCAACGCAAGCAGCTTACTTGGCGGCTTCGGTCTTCGGCTTGCCGAAGTGCCATTCGTAGACCACGAACTGGAAGTTCTTCAGATCGCCTTTTTCGTCGTAGCTCAACTCGCCCATTGGCGTCTTGAACGTACCGGCGTGGATGGCGGCTGCCACCTTGTCGGTGTCTTCAGACTTGGCGGCAGCGATGCCGTCGGCAATCACCTGAACGGCAGAGTAGGACGGGTACACGAACGGACCGCTCGGGTCCTGCTTCTTGTCCTGGAAGGCTTTGGTCAGTGCCTGATTGGCAGGGTCTTGGTCAAAGGACTTCGGCAGGGTAACCAGCAGGCCTTCGGACGCCTCGCCCGCGATCTGCGAGATCGACTCGTTGCCTACGCCTTCAGGGCCCATGAACTTGGCGTTCAGGCCTTTTTCCTTGGACTGGCGCAGGATCTGGCCCAGCTCAGGGTGGTAGCCGCCGTAGTAGACGAAATCGACGTTGGCTTGCTTGAGCTTGGCGATCAGCGAAGAGAAGTCCTTGTCGCCAGCGTTGATGCCTTCGAACAGGGCAACCTTGACGCCTTTGTCTTCCAGGGTCTTTTTCACCGCAGAAGCGATGCCTTCGCCGTATTGCTGCTTGTCGTGGATGACGGCAACGATTTTCGGCTTGGCGACGTCGGCGATGTAGTTACCGGCGGCAGGACCCTGTGCGCTGTCCAGACCGATGGTGCGGAACACCAGCTTGTAGCCACGGCTGGTGATGTCAGGGCTGGTGGCCGCCGGGGTCACCATGATGATGCCTTCGTCTTCGTAGACGTCGGAAGCAGGTTGAGCGGAGCTGGAGCACAGGTGGCCAACGACGTATTTGACGCCGTCATTGACGACCTTGTTGGCCACTGCAACGGCCTGTTTCGGATCGCAGGCATCATCGTATTCGACGGCTTCGAGCTTCTTGCCGTCTACGCCGCCCTTGGCGTTGATCTGCTCGATGGCCATCTTGGCGCCGTTGAACTGCATGGTGCCGTATTCGGCTACCGGCCCGGTCTTTGGGCCAGCGATGCCGATCTTGATGGTGTCGGCTGCGAACGAATGGCTGGCAACCCCGGCCATAACCAGTGCGGCAAACAGCTTGGAAAGCTTCTTGGTACCCTTAGTCATGATGCTCCACTCTTGCGTTGTAGTTTTTATAATCCTGCTGGCCAAGGCTACAGGACCGGCTGCGACACCGATCTCCCCCCGCTCCGCCAACTGTACCGGAACAGTTTAGAGCGCCGGTGAATCGCTTGGAAAGCAGGGTGCAGGGAAGTAGATCCGCACATGTCGCTTAATCGAAAGAAAGTTACAGAATCCAACCACCCCCACAAAAACAGGTATCCGGGCTGGCAGTTGAAATACCAGGCAGACGGCGGCGGGCGTTGGGACTGTCCTGCAATCAATCACTTGCTTCTGGGTTTGTCTGTGGGAAAGGCGGCGGTATCATTGCGCCGATTTCCTTTCTGGTGAAACCCATGACGCAAGAACCTAGCACCCTCTATGCCAAACTGCTCGGGGAGACCGCCTCTATTACCTGGACAGAATTGCAACCATTCTTTGCCAAGGGTGCCCTGTTGTGGGTCGAGCCACCGCTGGATCTGATCGAAGTTGCCGAAGCAGTGGCCGAAAACGACGCCGCCAAAGTGTCGGCGTGGCTGGGCGAAGGAACGGTCGGCAAGGTGTCTGAATCAAAGGCAATGGAGCTTGTGGAGAGCGATCCACTGCTCTGGGCGGTCGTAGTGGCACCTTGGGTATTGATTCAGAACAGGGCATCGGACTGATCGATGCCTTTTTTTGGTGCGCTGAGTGGCACTGTAGTGGGTGGGAAGGTAACCCCACGGGCGCTGGCGTAGCAAAAAGCCACAGCGATCGCCGTGGCGTTATCGTTTGGCAAAGACGCCGTTCAATCCGTCCAGCGGGATCGTTGCGTACGCGCCGGATTGCGGCTTGCCAGGGCATGTTCGGCCCCGGGCAAATCGTCGAACAAGTCGAGTGATCTCGGTTCGTCGGCCTGCGGCTCGCGGGTTTCGAGCATGAGTGCGGCAGGCCACAGGCTGGCCGCTTCTCGCTCGTTCATCTGCTTCACCAGCGGCAATATCCGCTCCAGCGGTTGAGGCTTGCTGAACAGGTAGCCCTGCACATAATCGCTGCCGAACTGGCTCAGAAACTCAAGCTGCGCGGGCGTCTCCACGCCTTCGGTCACGACCTTGAGGTGCAGGGTATGGGCCATGACGATGATTGCCTGAACGATCTCCATGTCCTGCGGCGACTTGGGGATATCAATGATGAAAGACCGATCGATCTTCAAGGTGTCCAGCGGCAGGCGCTTGAGATAAGCGAGCGATGAATAGCCCGTGCCGAAGTCGTCGATGGACAGCGAGACGCCCAGGCTGCGGATGTGTTTGAGCATCAGGATGGTGTTGCTGATATTGCCCATCAAGGCGTTTTCGGTGACTTCCAGTTCCAGCCGGCCGGGCGCGACATTCGATTCGCTCAAGGCTTGCTCGACTTCCTCGACCAGTTCTTCCCGACTCAGATTCAACGCCGAGCAATTCACGGTGATGATCAGCTTATCCAGCCCATCCAGGCGCAAGGTTCCCAGATCCCGGCATGCACGGCGCAAGACCCAATTGTCCAGTTCGGCAATCAGTCCGTTGGCCTCGGCAATATTGATGAAACGGTCGGGCACCAGCAGCCCGTGCTGCGGGTGATTCCAGCGCACCAGCGCTTCCAGTTTTGCCACATGACCCGTACGCAGATCGACAATGGGCTGGTAATAGACCTGCAGGCCGGTTTCCTCTCGCAAGGCATTGCGCAGTTCTTCTTCCAGATGCAGCTCCAGACTGGCCTTGGTCTTGAGCGCAGGGCTGAAAAAATTCACTCGATTACGACCCGCGCCCTTGGATTGATAAAGCGCCAGATCGGCGTGCTTGAGCAACTCGTCACAGGTTGAACCGTCACGCGGGAACACGGCGATGCCAATGCTGGTGGTCATGACCATGCGCCTGCCGGCCAATGCGATGGTTTCCTTCATTTTGTGCATGACGCGATGCGCCAGGTTCCGGGCTTCTTCGTAGTTGGGAATGCTGAGCAGGATGCAGAACTCGTCACCACCGAAGCGTGCAACCACATCCTGCACGCGCGTGGCACTTCGAATACGCTCGGCAATCACCTTGAGCAGCTCGTCACCCGCATCGTGCCCCAGGCTGTCGTTGATACGCTTGAAATGGTCGATGTCCAGAAACATGACCGCGAGCATGCCTTTGCTCATCGTGTGTTCCAGCAGTTTCTCGGCAAAGATCTGATTGAAGCCGCGCCGGTTGATCAGGTTGGTCAGCGGGTCGTAATGCGCCACCTGTTGCAGGGACACGCGTGCCTGGTCCAGTTGGCTGAGCAGGGTGTTGACGCGTTGCAAGTCATGCTCTTTGCCTTGCAGTTTTTTGTCGGCCATCGCCGCACTGATGCTCCCGGCAATGATCAGCAACGTAATGACGGCGATGGTCAGGCCCAGTTGCTGGCTGTTGGCGGTGCTGGGGATGTGCAGTTGCGCACCTTCCGGGATGACCAGTCGCAGCGCACGCATGCCCATCAGGTGCATGGTCAGCAAGCCTGCGCCCAGAAAAACGCTGACGCCATAGCGAAACATCTGGTGGAACATGCCGCTGTACTGGCGCAGATGCCTGGACAGGGTCAGCAACGCCAGGCTGGCGAGAATGGCGACCAGAACGGACAGCGCGAACGTCCGTGGCTCGTAATACTGAACCGCGTCGGAGCGCATGGCGGCCATGCCCATGTAGTGCATAACGCTGATGCCAATGCCCATGATCAGCGCGGTGGTCAGGCAGCGCTTGAGGGTCAGTACCTTGATGGTCAGCGCTCTGATCGCGACCACAGCCGTCACCAGCACGATCAGCAGCGAAGTTAGCGTAATGCTCAGGTCGTAGGTGATGGTCAGCGGTGCCTGGAACGCCAGCATGCTGATGAAGTGCATAGCCCAGACACCGCCGGCCAGGCACAGCGCGCCAAGTGCCTTCCAGACACGCCGACTCTTGATCGCATCTACCTGAATGACTCGGTCAGCAATGTCCAGCGTGGCGAAGCAGGCGGCGCAGGCGACCCCGTAGGCCAGGGCGACCAGAAACAAATTATGACTGCAGTCGATCAACAATTTCCCGTCCGCCGGTACGCCGGCGAACATGTTCAAACCCAGCCACTCCATAGCAAGCCCTATTCATTCACTGCCAGGGCGCCAAGGCTAAAGGCCTGGCGATTCGGAGTGAGTATAGAAGCTGTTGTCAGTTTGCCAGTACGCATGGCGACAAAATGGGAAAGGTTTCAATAACAATTGGTTATAAAAAAAGCGTAACCCTCCCGCGGTTTACGAATGTTTACAGACACGCCACCTAGAGCCTTCTAGATTGATACCACTAATAAGAAGGGACGAATGCCTCATGAGCCTGCTTCGCACGGACACCTCTGTTCAAGCCGCCAATGCCTGGCGCGTTCTCTTTTTGCTGTTCCTGGCCAACCTGTTCAACTTCTTTGATCGGACCATACCGGCCATTATCGTCGAGCCCATCCGCATGGAATGGCACCTGAGCGATTTTCAGCTTGGGCTGTTGGGCACCGCCTTTACGCTGGTTTACGCCATTGCCGGACTGCCGTTGGGGCGCATGGCCGATAACGGTTCGCGCAAGAAGCTGATGGGATGCGGTCTGGCGGTGTGGAGCGGCCTGACGGCAGTCAACGGAATGGTCGGCAGTTTCTGGACCTTCCTGCTGGTGCGCATGGGCGTGGGTATCGGTGAAGCGAGTTATGCGCCCGCGGCCAACTCACTGATCGGTGATCTGTTTCCGGCTCATAAACGGTCCCGCGCAATGGGCATCTTCATGCTGGGGCTGCCGCTGGGCCTGCTGCTGGCATTCTTTACCATCGGCGCCATGGTCAAGGCGTTTGACAGTTGGCGGGCACCGTTCTTCATCGCAGCGGTGCCGGGGCTGCTGCTGGCAGTGTTCATCTTCTTTATCAAGGAACCCAAGCGCGGCGCGGCTGAAAGCGTGCGCATGTCCGAAGTCAAAATCGAGAAACCGATACGCCGTGTGCTGTCGATCCCGACCTTTCGCTGGCTGGTGCTGGGTGGCTTGACGTTCAACTTTGCCACCTACGCCTGCAACTCGTTCATGGTGCCCATGCTGCAACGCTATTTTTTGCTGCCGTTGCAGGACGCCGCTGTCGCGACGGGGGTGATTGTGGGCGTTACGGGATTGGTCGGTCTTACCGTGGGCGGCTGGATTGCGGACAAGCTGCACCAGCGTTCACCCAACGGACGGTTGTTGTTCGCCGCGTTCAGCATGCTGGTGGCGACGATTGCCACCGGCTATGCCTTGCACGCCGGGCGCATCGAGATCGGCCTGTTCGTGGCGGTGTTCAGCGTGGGCTGGCTGTTTGCCTATAACTTCTACACCTGCGTGTACACCGCGATTCAGGACGTGGTCGAGCCGCGCCTGCGCGCGACGGCGATGGCGTTGTTCTTCGCAGGGCTGTACCTGTTGGGCGGCGGGGCGGGGCCGGTGGTGGTCGGTTTGCTGTCCGACCATTTCGCCCATGCCGCGATGGCGTTGACGGGGGCCGAGGTGATGAGCGAAAGCTTCAAGGCCATCGGCCTGCACGACGCCATGTACCTGATCCCGGCGGCGCTGCTGATGACAATGGGTTTTTTGTTTTTGGCATCACGCTGCTTCAGCAGTGACGCCGAGCGCATGAAAGCAAGGATGGTGGCCGAGGAGCCAGCGGAAGAAGGCGTAGATCCGGCGCTAGTGTGACGCGGAGCGTCACGGCTGCATTCCCACGCAAAGCGTAGGAATGCCTCTCAGCCAGCGTCAGTAGCGACGCCGATTATCCTGCGACCAACACCCGAATCGCTTCCAGACGCAGCGCAGCCTTCTCCAGCATCGCCAAGCCTTGTTCGCGCTGGGTGCGCAGGGCAACCAGTTCGCTGTCGCGCACGGTCGGGTTGACCGCTTGCAGCGCGGTCAGGCGTGCCAGCTCTTCTTCGGTATCGGCTCCCAGACGACGCTGTGCTTCAGCCACGCGCTCGGCGTGCTTGGGCATGATCTTCTCCTCGCCTGCGTTGATCCGCGGCGTCAGCACATCGCGCTGGGCCTGGATGAACTTGTTGGCGCTGGCGCGTGGCACGCTTTCGAGCTGGTCGTTCAGGGTGTTGAACGACACTCGGCTCGACAGATCATTGCCATTGGCATCGAGCAGGCAACGCAGTGCAGCCGGTGGCAGGTAGCGGCCCAGTTGCAGCGAACGCGGCGCGACCACCTCACTCACATAGATCAGTTCCAGTAGCACAGTGCCCGGCTTGAGCGCCTTGTTCTTGATGAGCGCCACGGCGGTGTTGCCCATCGAACCGGACAGCACCAGATCCATGCCGCCTTGAACCATCGGGTGCTCCCAGGTGATGAACTGCATGTCTTCGCGAGAAAGCGCCTGATTGCGGTCGTAAGTGATGGTCACGCCTTCGTCGTCGCCCAGCGGGAAGCTGGCGTCGAGCATCTTCTCGCTCGGCTTGAGGATCAGCGCGTTCTCGGAATGGTCTTCGCTGTCGATGCCAAACGCGTCGAACAGGGTTTCCATGTAGATCGGCAGACTGAACTGGTCATCCTGCTCCAGAATCGCTTCAACCAGCGCTTCGCCTTCCCCAGCGCCACCGGAATTGAGTTCCAGCAGGCGGTCGCGACCTGTGTGCAGTTCGCTTTCCAGACGCTCACGCTCGGTACGAGCCTCGTCGATCAGCGCTTGCCACTCATCGTCGTCACCGCTTTCCAGCAGCGGCAGCAGGCGAGGGCCGAACTGGTGTTGCAGTGCGTTGCCGGTCGGGCAGGTATTGAGGAACGCGTTAAGCGCTTCGTGATACCACTGAAACAGTCGCGCTTGCGGGCTGGTTTCCAGGAACGGCACGTGCAGCTCGATGATGTGCTTCTGGCCGATGCGGTCCAGACGACCGATACGCTGCTCCAGCAGGTCCGGGTGGGAAGGCAGATCGAACAGCACCAGGTGATGGGAGAACTGGAAGTTACGGCCTTCACTGCCGATTTCCGAGCAGATCAGTACCTGCGCACCGAACTCTTCATCGGCGAAGTAAGCGGCAGCCCGGTCGCGCTCAAGAATGTTCATGCCTTCGTGGAAGACCGTGGCAGGAATGCCGGAGCGCACGCGCAGCGCGTCTTCAAGGTCCATCGCGGTTTCGGCGTGGGCGCAGATCACCAGCACTTTGACGCGCTTGAGCATCTTGAGGGTGTCGATCAGCCAGTCGACGCGCGGGTCGAAGCGCCACCAGCGTTCTTCTTCGCTGATGTCGGAATGCGCCTGGAAGCTGACTTCCGGATACAGGTCGGGATGATCGCCCAGTGGCAATTCCAGGTATTCGGCCGGGCAGGGCAGCGGATACTGATGCAGCTTGCGCTCCGGGAAACCCTGCACCGCAGCGCGGGTATTACGAAACAGCACGCGGCCGGTGCCGTGGCGGTCCAGCAGTTCACGGATAAGGCGTGCCTTGGCTTCCTCGTCGCCTGCATTGACGGCCGCCAGCAAGGTGTCGCCTTCGGCCCCCAGGAAACCATGAATGGTCTTCTGCGCTTCGGCGGAGAGCACGCCTTTGTCGAGCAGTTCCTGCACCGCCTGGGCAACCGGGCGATAGTTGTCGCTCTCGGCGCGGAAGGCTTTCAGGTCGTGGAAACGGTTCGGGTCGAGCAGGCGCAGGCGGGCGAAGTGACTGTCCTGCCCCAGTTGCTCTGGAGTTGCGGTCAGCAGCAGAACGCCGGGGATGACTTCGGCCAATTGCTCGACCAGCGAATACTCGCGGCTGGCTTTGTCTTCGTGCCAGACCAGATGGTGTGCTTCGTCGACAACCATCAGGTCCCAGCCCGCGGCGAACAGCGCGTCCTGTGCCTTCTCGTCCGACACCAGCCACTCCAGCGCGACCAGCGCCAGTTGGGTGTCTTCGAACGGATTGCCCGCATCGCTTTCCATGAAGCGCTCGGCGTCGAACAGGGCAACCTGAAGGTTGAAGCGGCGGCGCATCTCGACCAGCCACTGGTGCTGAAGATTTTCAGGCACCAGGATCAGCACGCGGTTCGCACGCCCGGACAGCAGTTGGCGATGGATGACCAGACCGGCTTCGATAGTCTTGCCCAGGCCTACTTCGTCAGCCAGCAGTACGCGCGGCGCAATACGGTCGGCGACTTCGCGGGCGATGTGCAATTGGTGGGCGATAGGTTGCGCACGCACGCCACCCAGTCCCCAGAGAGAGGACTGCAGTTGGCGGCTGGTGTGTTCAAGGGTGTTGTAGCGCAGCGAGAACCAGGACAACTGATCGATCTGGCCTGCGAACAGACGGTCGGTCGCGAGACGGAATTGAATGAAGTTGGACAGCTGGGTTTCCGGCAGCGTGACCACTTCGTTCTGAGCATTCAGGCCGTGGTAGACCAGCAGCCCGTCGACATCGTCCACTTCGCGGACGGTCATTTTCCAGTTCTCGAAGTGAGTGATCACATCCCCTGGAGAGAAACGCACGCGAGTCAGCGGTGCATTACGCAGTGAGTATTGGCGTGTCTCACCAGTGGCCGGGTAGAGCACGGTCAACAAGCGGCCGTCCTGTGCCAGAACGGTGCCCAAACCCAGCTCGGCTTCGCTGTCGCTAATCCAGCGTTGCCCCGGTTGATACTGCTGCGCCATGCTGCCTGTCTCCCGACTTGAAAAAGCCGACTATGTTAACGGAACATGCCCCGAAGACCAAAGGTGGCATTGAAAAACCTCCGGATTCTCTAGTGAATCCGTCGAATTCTTCCTTTCATGGCACTTATTTCATTAAACCCGGTCCAAAAAAGCCGTATAAATTATTACAGCCTATTACGGGGCTGTTCAAGTTGAGTCGCATACGGCCGAAAGCCCGGTAAGAGGAGACACACCATGCTGCAACCTATGCTTCCGTTAAGCGTTGTACCGGTGACATCACAGTTGGATCCGGCCAAACGCGTGCCGGACATTCCGCCCGTGGCGCCTGTGCAGCAGAGTTCGAGCGAAACATCGATTGACCTGCGCCACGAAGACGCTGAGCGTAGCGCGTGGCTGTTGCGTGAAGAGCAACAACGCCAGCAACAGCAGGGTCGCCCTTCGGAAGAAGAGGCTGGGGAATATCAGGGGCTGGTGATGCCAGGCGATGTGCTTAACGCCGACAACACGGTGCCGGTCGTGCCGCTGATTGACGATGAGCCGCGACAAGGGCTGTGGGTCGATATTCAAATCTAAGTGTCCTGCCACAGGATGTGGCTGTTACCTCTCTCGTTCGATTCTCGCCTGCCTGCCTGATCCTTACTGGTCATCGCCGATGCTATTGAGCATTATTGGCGATGTTTTCCTGTGTCCGAGAGCTGCAAGCCATGAGCGACGATGACAAATTGATTGATCTGGGTGCCGAGCGCGCCAAGCGCGTTCATGACCTGAACGAAAAGCGCCTGAAAGAAGTGCGTAATGCCTTCGAGCAGGCCATGCCGCTCGGTGGCAAGAAAAAGCCGAAGAAAAAACCCAAGAAACGCTGACCGTTTCCCGCTCACGATTTGACCTGATCGGCGGTCGTCGCTGTTTTGGCGGGGCAAACGCTGATCTGAATCAATTCACGCCCGTGACGGTACGGTTAATCTGACCTCATCGAACAAAGCGTGAGCCTGCCTAAAGGGCGGGCCTCAGGCAGACGGGCACGCAAGGCACTTCGGCGACTCAGGTCGCCTTTTTTGCGCCTGCCCTTCACGTTGCGGCCAAGCGCAAACCGGTGTCAGATCACGGGTTGGCGCCAGCGTTGACCAGATCATAGGCCTTGGCGGCCTCTGCGGTTTTTATCTCACGCTGATACTGTGGGGACCAGACGGTCACCGGCGATTTCTGAGTGAAGCTGACGTTACTGCCAACATCCTTGAAGTGGGCATCGCCATAATCATCGAGCACACCTTGAGCGCTTGACTTGTTGCGCACGTCCACGCCTTTCTCGAAGTAGTTCGCCTGAGACAGAATGTGGGCGTCGCCCGTTGCGGTGAACCCGAGATGGAAGTTGTCGATGTAGTTGTTGTAGACATCGAAATCGCCGTGGCGCATCAGGCCCGGTGCGCGAACCGTCAGGTCATTGAACGCGTTATTGGCGATGGTCATGCGCGGGTAGCCCTGGTATTGAGCCTTGGCCGTTGGCGAGTCATCCGGCTGACCGAGAATCACGCCGTATTCATTGTTCTGGAATTTTGAGTTGGTCAGGCTGACATTATCGGCCGTCCCGCCGACGTAAAGCAGTTTGTCCAGTCCGGTGGGATTCTCCTTCTTGGTGCCCGTGAAGGTGTTGTGGTCCAGCCAGTAGCGCTCGCCATTGCTGATGAACATCTGCATGTCGCCGTTTTCGCGATAGCGGCTGTCGTGGGTGAAGTCCAGGTTCTGGAAAATGTCGTTACCGCCACTCTTGTCACTGACCATGTAGATATTGTGCAGACCATTGCCCTTATCGGTGCCGAGCAAGGTCTTGTTGGCGCCAAATTTCACCGTCACCTTGCTGTCGGCAGACAGGTCGGCGCCCAGGCGTACAGTGCGGGCCTTGTCGTCAGCCATGCTCTTCTGCAGTTCTTCCACGGTATTGACCGTAACCACTTCGCCGCCGTTACCGCCTGTGGTTTTCGCAGCCTTGGCAAAGCCCACCATGCCTGACATGTCCGCGCCTAAGTCGTGACCCTGGCCGACAGGTGCGCGGCCCTGGGTTTTTTCCGGTGTGGGCGTTTGCGCATCACGGTGATCAACGCCCGATGGCTTTGTCTTGAGTAACTCCGTCTTGAGTAACTCCGGATCGCTGACGGGCGATGGTTTCACGTCTTCTTTTTGGGGCGGCGTTTTAAGGCTCTGCGTGTTCGACATTTCTGCGGCCACAGGCGGTGTCGCTGCGCGTGGAGACGCTCCGGATTTGCCAGGGGAAGGGTCGCTGTGCGCGTCAGGCGTTTGCGTGGCCGAGGGCGATTTCGACAGTGATGTGGGTGAGAACGTCGGCGAAGTGGACGAAGGCCCGGTGCGCGTTGGGTTTTCACTCTGCGGCTGTGCAGTGGAAGGCTGCTGCTCTTGCGGATTGCCCCGCAACAAGGAGAACAGTTTTTCCAGGATGCCGCGAATCGCTTCCACCAGCTTGTTTAGCGTCAGTTCGCCGTTCTCGCCTTGCGGACTGGAGGCGTATGGCTGGATCTCAGGCGTTCGCGCTCCGGCATGCAGGCTGGTCGATGGAGAATCCGACGCCGACACGCGTGCAAATGCTCCGAAGTCGATCATAGTACCGTTATGAACTGCAGCAGAGTCCTTAGGCCGGGCAGGGCTGTCCGGCATCGAATCAAGTGCCGGCAGGGTCGATCCGGAAACGGGAGAATAATTTCGGTTGATGATGCTCATGTGTGCGGTCCCCGCCTGCGGGAGTAGGCCGTTCGTGATCCCAGAGAGTGCTGCCTGACGTTTGAGTGGGCGTTGCACGAAAAACGGTTCCACGCGGAGCGAGTGGCAGACAGGGCGTCAGGAACAGGCCTGGCGAAAGGCGCAGGGGTAAGGCGGGAGACATACCCCCGGCAACACAGGTGTGGCCGGGTCTAGAATGTTGGGTGCGCGTCTTCGAACACACCCGTACCCCATCAGCCAAAGGTGATTTCAGGCAGTACGGTCAGATCGACGGTCTGCTGTTTGCGCGGCGCGAGGATTTCCGCTTCACCGTCCACCACCAGCTCGTCGTTCTGGTTGAATACTTGGGTGGCGATGCGCACGCGGAATTTCGGCAGTTTTTCGAGGATTTCAAGGCGCACGGTCAGGGTGTCACCCAGCTTGACCGGCTTCTGAAAGGTCATTTGTTGACCGATGTAGATCGTGCCCGGCCCAGGCAACTCGCACGCCACGGCTGCGCTGATCAGTGCACCGCTGAACATCCCGTGAGCGATACGCTCCTTGAACATGGTCTTTGAAGCGTATTCAGCGTCCAGATGCACCGGGTTGTGATCGCCGGACATGGCAGCGAACAGCTGGATATCGCGCTCCTGGACAGTTTTGCTGTAACTGGCTTTCTGACCGACTTCAAGGGCTTCGTAGGGGGTGTTGGTGACTTGAGTCATGTGGCTGTCCTGGACAATATAAAGAAGTTGAAACGCACGGAATCATTCGGCCCGGCGCGGTCTTGGCTGCTCGAGGGCGTTGTGCAGCCAGTCGAGCAGGTCGTGAGTGACTTCATCGCGGTTCGTGTCATTGAGCACTTCGTGGCGTGCCTGGGGGTAAACCTTAAGTTGTAACACTTGATGACCCGCTTCTGCCAATGCATCGGCAAGATCCTTCAGACGCTTGCCGGCACTCACCGGATCACATTCGCCGCCAATAATCAGCAAAGGAAGGCTGGAGTCGATCTGTGCCATGTTCGAAGGCGTGCTGATTTTTTGCAGCCCGCCGAGCAGATCTACCCACAATTGATTGGTGCAGCGAAAGCCGCACAGAGGGTCCTGCACGTATTTGTCCACCTCATCCGGGTCACGACTCAGCCAGTCAAAGCAACTGCGGGTCGGCTTGAACGCTTTATTGAACGAGCCAAACGACAACCATTCGATCAGCGCGCTGCGCCCTTTGCGACCCTGGCGCAGGCACTCGAACCGGGCAACCAGGCGGGCGCCGCGATAGAACGCCGCCGGCTGGAAGTTCGAGCCACTGAGAATCGCCCCCTGCACACTCGCACCGTGGTGCATCAGGTAGGCCTGGGCGATGTAGCTGCCCATGCTGTGGCCCAGCAGAAACAGCGGCAGGTCCGGATGCCGCTGGCTGATTGACTGGCTCACGGCTGCCAGATCGTCCACCACATTGTTCCAGCCGCCTGTATTGGCGAAATGCCCGAGCCTGCCTTGCTGCGCGGTTCTGCCGTGGCCGCGCTGGTCGTGTGCGTACAGCGCGATCCCTGCCGCGCTCAACGCCAGCCCGAGCCGCCCGTAACGACCGCTGTGTTCGGCCATGCCGTGGACCAGCATCATGACGGCCTTGGGCGGGGTATCAGGCAGCCAGGCGTTGACGTACAGGCGGCAATGGTCGTTGGTGTCGAGCCAGAATGTTTCGTGATGCATGGCGATTTCCCGATCTGGAGCGGCTGCCCTGAGGATGTAGGCTTAAGTGTATAGCTCCAAGTGAATGGCATCCTGAATAGCAGAAAGATTCACGATGTTGATGAAGCCGACTGGCATATTTGCCTTCCAGGGTTTAACTGCTAACGTCGGGCGGTCGCGATTGTGAATGGCGACCAGGCATACGCAGGGAAGAGGATAAAAATAATGCAACCTGAATTCTGGAACGATAAACGCCCTGCCGGGGTGACCTCTGACGTGGATCTGCACACCTATCGGTCTGTCGTTGAGGTCTTTGAAAGCGCCTGCAAGAAGTTTGCGGACAAGCCTGCTTTCAGCAATATGGGCGTCACGCTGACCTACGCAGACCTGGAGCGTCATTCAGCGGCCTTCGCCAGCTATCTGCAACACCACACGGATCTGGTGCCCGGCGACCGCATTGCCGTGCAAATGCCCAACCTGCTGCAATACCCCATCGCCGTCTTCGGGGCGATGCGCGCCGGCCTGATCGTGGTCAATACCAATCCGTTGTACACGGCACGCGAGATGCGTCATCAGTTCAAGGACTCGGGTGCCAAGGCGCTGGTGTACCTGAATATGTTTGGCAAGTTGGTGCAGGAAGTATTCCCCGACACCGAACTTCGTTACCTCATCGAAGTGAAAATGGGTGACCTGCAGTCGCCTGCCAAAGGGTGGCTGATCAACACCATCGTGGCCCACGTCAAAAAGATGGTCCCGGCCTATGAGCTGCCGCAGGCCATCAGCTTCAAAACTGCCTTGCGCACGGGCCGTGGCGGCTCGGTGAAGCCTGTCACGGTCTGCCTGGATGACGTGGCGGTGTTGCAATACACCGGCGGCACCACCGGCGCGGCCAAGGGCGCGATGCTGACCCACGGCAATCTGGTCGCCAACATGCAGCAGGTGTACGCCTGTATGCGCCAGCAATGCCCCGAGGGAGGCGTGATGTTCGGTGAGGCCAGAGAGGTGATGATCGCGCCGCTGCCGCTTTACCACATCTATGCCTTCACGGCCCATTGCATGTGCATGGTCATCAGTGGCAATCACAATGTTCTGATTACCAATCCGAGGGACATCGGCGGGTTCATCAAAGAGCTGGGCAAGTGGAAGTTCACCGCCATGATCGGACTCAATACCCTGTTCGTGGCGCTGATGAACCACCCCGACTTCAAGAAGCTGGACTTCTCCAGCCTCAAGAGCACCAACTCCGGTGGCACCGCGCTGGTCAAGGCCACGGCCGAACGCTGGGCCGAGATCACGGGCTGCACGATTGTCGAGGGGTATGGGCTGACCGAAACGTCGCCGGTCGCCAGCGCCAACCCTTACGGTGCGCTGGCAAGGCTGGGTACGGTCGGCTTGCCTGTTCCGGGCACGGGTATGAAAGTCATTAATGACGAGGGTGTGGAACTGCCGTTCGATGAACGCGGCGAGCTGTGCATCAAAGGGCCGCAAGTGATGAAGGGCTATTGGAATCGACCTGAAGCCACGGCTGAAGCGCTGGACGCCGACGGCTGGTTCAAGACGGGCGACATCGCGGTGATCGGTGCCGACGGTTTCGTCAGCATCGTGGACCGCAAAAAGGACCTGATCATCGTTTCCGGGTTCAACGTCTACCCCAACGAGATCGAAGACGTCGTCATGTCCCACCCCAAAGTCGCCAGTTGCGCGTGCATCGGTGTGCCGGATGAGCGCTCGGGTGAAGCGGTCAAACTGTTTGTGGTGGCGCGCGAGCCTGGGCTCACGGTCGAGGAACTCAAACACTTCTGCAAACAGAACTTCACGGGCTACAAGGTCCCCAAGCAGATCGTGCTGCGTGAATCCTTGCCAATGACACCAGTGGGCAAGATCCTGCGCAGGGAGCTCCGCGAGATCGCTTGATGCAGGAAATGTCTCTTTTTGCGTCATCGGCCTCGTTTGTATTGACCTGCAAGCGGGGCCTTATTTTTTGGCTAAGCTCAACCCCGTCCTACAAGCGCTCTGGCTCAACGCTTTCAGGGAATCCGAAAATTCCCGCACTGAAAACGAGGCTGTGACCGGAGCGCTGATATCGGTCACTTTTGTGACCGTAGAGCCCCTGTTTGCCCCTAGTCGGCCTTTGGCAAAGCTGCTACTCTCGGCGCGCTTTTTGACCTGTCATCAAGCGAATGGGCGTCTACTGCACAATTCCAAAACACAAGAAAATCATCGCCTAAAGCGATGTGAAGAATTCGCTATCGCTATGGAGCTGGCTGAATGATTGAAAACTTCTGGAAGGATAAATACCCGTCTGGTATCCCCACCGATATCAACCCTGATGAGTATCCCAACGTCCAGGCGGTCCTGAAGCAGTCCTGCCAGCGTTTCGCCGATAAACCCGCATTCAGCAATCTGGGCAAGACCCTCACGTACGGCGAGCTGTACACGTTGTCCGGCGCTTTCGCCGCCTGGATTCAACAGCACACCGACCTTGTGCCCGGCGACCGTATCGCCGTGCAACTGCCCAATGTCCTGCAGTACCCCGTTGCCGTGTTCGGCGCCATTCGTGCCGGCCTGATCGTGGTCAACACCAACCCGCTTTATACCGCCCGTGAAATGGAACACCAGTTCAATGATTCCGGTGCCAAAGCGCTGGTGTGTCTGGCCAACATGGCGCATCTGGCGGAAAAGGTCGTGCCCAAGACCCAGGTCAAGCATGTCATCGTCACTGAAGTGGCGGACCTGCTGCCGCCGCTCAAGCGCCTGCTGGTCAATAGCGTCATCAAGTACGTGAAGAAGATGGTCCCGGCCTACCACCTGCCTGACGCCGTCAAATTCAACGATGTTCTGAAAAAAGGCCACGGCCGACCCGTCACCGACGTGTCCCCTGACCAGGCTGAAGTCGCCGTGCTGCAGTACACCGGAGGCACCACTGGCGTGGCCAAAGGCGCGATGCTCACCCATCGCAACCTGATCGCCAACATGCTTCAATGCCGCGCGCTGATGGCCTCCAACCTCAATGAAGGCAGCGAAATTCTCATCACGCCGTTGCCGCTCTATCACATCTATGCGTTTACCTTTCACTGTATGGCCATGATGTTGATCGGTAACCATAACGTGCTGATCAGCAACCCCCGGGACCTGCCTGCGATGGTCAAGGAACTGTCCAAATGGAAGTTCTCCGGCTTCGTGGGTTTGAATACCCTGTTCGTTGCCCTGTGCAACAGCGAGGCATTCCGCAACCTTGATTTCTCGGCGCTGAAAGTCACGTTGTCCGGAGGCATGGCCCTACAACTGGCAGCGGCCGAGCGCTGGAAACAGGTCACCAACTGCCCGATCTGCGAAGGTTACGGCATGACCGAAACCAGTCCGGTCGCGACAGTGAACCCCATTCAGAAGATCCAGATGGGCACCATCGGCATTCCTGTGCCGTCCACCTTGTGCAAGGTCATCGACGATGCGGGCACTGAACTGGCGTTGGGTGAAACAGGCGAGTTGTGCATCAAGGGTCCGCAAGTCATGAAGGGCTACTGGCAGCGTCAGGAAGCCACCGACGAAATGCTTGATGCGGATGGCTGGCTCAAGACCGGCGACATCGCGATCATCCAGCCCGACGGTTACCTGCGCATCGTCGATCGCAAGAAAGACATGATTCTGATCTCCGGCTTCAACGTTTACCCCAACGAACTGGAAGACGTGCTGGTCACGCTGCCCGGCGTCCTGCAATGCGCCGCCATCGGCATCCCCGATGAAAAATCGGGTGAGGCCATCAAGGTGTTCGTGGTTGCCAAGCCCGGCGTGACGCTCACCAAGGATCAGGTCATGGAGCACATGCGCGCCAACCTGACCGGCTACAAAGTCCCCCGCAGCGTGGAATTTCGCGATTCACTGCCGACCACCAACGTCGGCAAGATCCTGCGCCGCGAACTGCGTGACGAGGAGTTGAAGAAGCTGGGCGTGAAGAAGTAAGCCGAATCTGTGTAACAAACAGCGCCGTGTCCCCTGACACGGCGTTGTCGTTTTTGGCAGGTCATGTGACAGGTTTATCACGCATCTGGTTTGCTGCCTGTGCCCGGCAGATCGCGGGCAAGCGCGCTCCTACGGTTGAACGCTGCACGTGGGAGTGGACTTGTCCACGAAGGCTGTTTTCCGCACGCCGCGTCTCGATTGAATGGGTCGGCCCTTTCGCGGACGAGTCCGCTCCCACGACCTCAAACAATGTTTTCAATGGCCATGCAGTGTTTGAAGGTCAGCAGCTGCGATTCGATCAGCCCCAATCCGCCCCCAACAGTCGTCCTCTCTTGCGCAATCTGCGACAATCGCGCCTCTGTATCCTTCAAGAAAAGACTCTGCGCACCTGATGACCGACGAATCGCCCAACATCGACCAACTCCTGAAAAACCTCGATCAAGCGATGATCGGCGACCGCCATCGTCTGCGTCGTCAGTTGCACGAACTGCGCAAGAAGCCTGACGAGGCGAAGCTGGCGCAGTGGGTGGCGCGGGTTCAGGCGTCCTGCGCACAGGTGACGGCGCGACGCGAAAGCGTGCCGACGGTTCGCTATGACGACAACCTGCCCATCGCCGCCAAGCGGGACGAAATCAAGGACGCGCTGCTCAAACATCAGGTGCTGATCATCGCGGGCGAAACCGGCTCGGGTAAAACTACCCAGTTGCCGAAGATATGCCTGGAAATCGGTCGCGGGCAACACGGCCTGATCGGCCACACCCAGCCGCGTCGAATCGCCGCGCGCAGTGTCGCCAGTCGGGTGGCTGACGAACTCGCCACACCATTGGGCGCGCTGGTCGGTTATCAAGTGCGATTCGAGGATCAGAGCGACAGTAACACCCTGATCAAGCTGATGACGGACGGCATTCTGCTGGCCGAAACCCAGCACGACCGCTTTCTTGAGCGTTACGACACCATCATCGTCGACGAGGCTCACGAACGCAGCCTGAACATCGACTTTTTGCTCGGCTACCTGAAAACCCTGCTGCCGCGTCGCCCGGACCTGAAAGTCATCATCACGTCCGCGACCATCGACCTGCAGCGTTTCTCCGAGCATTTCAACGACGCGCCCATCATCGAGGTGTCGGGCCGCACCTTTCCGGTCGACACTTGGTATCGCCCGCTGACCAGCGAGCAGGACGAGGAGGGCAACAGCGTCGAGGAAGACCTGACCGTCGATCAGGCGATTCTGGCCACGCTGGACGAACTGGCAGCCTTCGAGCGCAGCGAACGCAAGAGCCCGGGCGACGTGCTGGTGTTCCTGCCTGGCGAGCGTGAGATCCGTGACGCCGCTGAAATGCTGCGCAAGGCTCAGCTCAAGCACACAGAAATCCTGCCGCTGTACGCCCGCCTGTCGCCTGCCGAGCAGCAGCGTATTTTCCAGTCCCACCCGGGGCGCCGTGTGGTGCTGGCCACCAACGTGGCTGAAACCTCGCTGACCGTGCCGGGCATCCGCTACGTGATCGATACCGGCACGGCGCGCATCAGCCGCTACAGTTACCGCGCCAAGGTTCAGCGTCTGCCGATCGAAGCTGTGTCCCAGGCCAGTGCCAATCAGCGCAAGGGTCGCTGCGGGCGTGTCGAGCCGGGCCTGTGCGTGCGGCTTTACAGCGAAGAAGATTTCAACGCCCGACCTGAATTCACCGATCCCGAGATCCTGCGCACCAACCTGGCGGCGGTGATCCTGCAGATGTTGCACCTGCGCCTGGGCGAGATCACCGACTTTCCGTTCATTGAACCGCCGGATGGCAAGGCCATCAGTGACGGTTTCAACTTGTTGCAGGAGCTCTCGGCGGTCAATCGCGAGAACCAGTTAACCCCCTTGGGCCGCCAGTTGGCGCGTTTGCCGGTGGACCCGCGCATGGGGCGCATGCTGCTGGAAGCCGCCAAGCAGGGCAGTTTGCAGGAAGTGTTGATCGTGGCCAGTGCCATGTCGGTGCAGGACGTACGCGAGCGTCCGCCCGAGCGTCAGCAGGCGGCCGATCAGGCGCACGCCCAGTGGAAGGACGCCGACTCGGACTTCGCCGGGCTGGTCAATCTGTGGCGCGGTTTCGAAGAGCAGCGCCAGACGTTGACCGCCAGTCCGCTGCGCAATTGGTGTCGCCGCAACTTCCTCAATTACCTGCGCCTGCGCGAGTGGCGTGACTCCCATCGGCAACTGAGCCTGATCTGTCGTGACCTGCAACTGACAGTCAACAAGGAACCGGCGGATTATCCGAAATTCCATAAGGCGATTCTGTCTGGCTTGCTGAGCCAGATCGGTCAGAAAGCCGAGGAAGGCGACTACCTCGGTGCGCGGCAGCGACGTTTCTGGATACATCCATCCTCCGGGCTGGGCAAGAAGCGTCCGCAGTGGCTGATGACCGCCGAGCTGGTGGAAACCACCAAGCTGTATGCGCGCATGGTTGCCAAGATCGACGCCGACTGGATCGAGCCGCTGGCCGGGCACCTGATCAAGAAAAACCATTTCGAGCCGCATTGGGAGAAGAAGCGCGGACAGGTCGTGGCCTTCGAACAGATCACCCTGTTCGGCCTGATCGTGGTCGGCCGCCGTCCGGTGCATTTCGGTCCTGTGGATCCTGTGGTGTCGCGTGAATTATTCATCCGCGAAGGCCTGGTGCGCGGCGATATCCTGTCCCGTGCCAAATGCCTGAGCGCCAATACTCGCCTGCTGGAACAGCTCGACGAGCTGGAAGCCAAGGCCCGTCGTCGCGACATTCTGGCCGACGAAGACACGCTCTACAGCTTTTACGAAGCGCGCATTCCGGCCGAGATTCACCAGACGGCGACCTTCGACAGCTGGTACAAGGTCGAGAGCCAAAAGAACCCGCAACTGTTGATCATGCGCGAAGAGGATGTGCTGGCCCGCGAGGCCAGCGAAGTCACCGCCGCGCAGTACCCGGATACTTTGCGTCTGGGTGAGCTGAGCCTGTCGCTGACCTATCACTTCGAGCCCAATCATCCGCGCGACGGGGTGACCCTGCGCGTCCCCGCACCGCTGTTGCTGACGTTGCCCGCCGAGCGCTTGGAGTGGCTGGTGCCGGGTCTGCTGGAGGCCAAGTGCATTGCGCTGGTCCGCAACCTGCCCAAGGCAGTGCGCAAAAACTTCGTGCCGGTGCCTGACTTCATCAAGGCCGCCTTGCAGCGCATCACCTTTGGCGAGGGCTCTCTGCCCTACGCACTGGGCCGCGAGTTGTTGCGCATGACGGGTGCCCGGGTCACCGACGAAGCCTGGGCCGAAGCGGCTCAGCAGCTCGATAACCATTTGAAAATGAACCTTGAAATTGTCGATGGCAATGGCAAGTTCCTTGGCGAAGGCCGAGAGCTGGACGAACTCACGGCGCGTTTTGCTGAAGCCAGCCAGGCTGCGCTCGCCGTCCCGCAGTCAGCGAAAAGCCAACAGCCGGTCGAGGCCAAGGTGTTCGCGCCGGTGGCACAGAAAACCCAACAGAACATCGCCGGGCTGTCGATGACGGTGTACCCCGCGCTGGTGGAAGAGGCTGGCACGGTCAAGGAAGGCCGCTTCTCGACCCAGGCCGAGGCCGAATATCAGCATCGCCGCGCTCTGCAACGGCTGTTGCTGCAACAGTTGGCCGAGCCCGCGAAGTTCTTGCGAAGCAAGCTTCCGGGCCAGACTGAGCTGGCCTTGTTGTACCGCGAGTTGGGTCGTATCGATGCACTGATTGAAGACATCCTGCTGGCCAGCCTCGACAGTTGTGTTCTGGAAAGCGAAGCCGAGCTGCCCCGTGACGGCGCCGGGTTGCTGTCGCTGGCCGAACGCAAACGTGCCGACTGGACCGAGCATGCCGAGCGTCTGGCAAAGCTGACCCTTGAGATTCTCAAGCTATGGCACGGTTTGCAGAAGCGCTTCAAAGGCAAGATCGATCTGGCCCAGGCGGTTGCGCTCAATGACATCAAGGCGCAGCTTGGCAAGCTGGTTTATCCGGGCTTTGTGCGCGAAACGCCCGCGCAATGGCTCAAGGAGCTGCCGCGCTACCTCAAGGCCATCGAGATACGTCTGGAAAAACTGCCCGGCCAGGTGCAAAAGGACCGGGTCTGGAGCATTGAGTTGGCGGGGCTGTGGGCGCAGTATCAGGCGCGTGCCGATAAACACCGCCAGGAAGGCAAGCGCGACCCGGAGCTGGCGGTCTATCGTTGGTGGATGGAAGAGTATCGCGTCTCGCTCTTCGCTCAGCAGTTGGGCACCCGGATGCCGGTGTCTGACAAACGGTTGAGCAAACAGTGGAGTCTGGTGGAAGGCTGATCTCCAGCCTTGCGCGTCACTGAAATACGGCCGCGCTCGAATGCGCGGCCGACGGCGAGACGGATCTACGGGGCCAATACTCATTGGCCCGATGGCGCTAAAACCGGGCGCTGTGGCACACTCCGCGTCTGTCTTCACAATGCCGTAGACGTGGCCTGAGCCTCGCGCATTTGTTTTACGAACGCATGATTCATATACGCATTGGTACGTTGGTCCCAGAACAGTCGTGGGTTGCCACGTGCCGTGCCTTGGCAGGCCAATACCTGCGACCTTCAATAAGAGAGGAACGACCGTGCACAACGTCGTCATCAGCGGCACAGGCCTGTACACCCCGGCCGACAGCATTTCCAACGAAGAGCTGGTGCAGTCCTTCAATGCCTATGTAAACCGGTTCAACAGCGAGAACGCAGCCGCCATCGAACGTGGCGAAATGGAAGCGCTCAGCGAGTCCAGCGCCGCGTTCATCGAGAAGGCGTCGGGCATCAAGAGCCGCTTCGTGATGGACAAGCAGGGCATTCTCGACCCGCAACGCATGAAGCCGAACCTGCCTGAACGCACCAACGATCAGTGGTCGATCCTGTGTGAGATGGGCGTCGCTGCGGCCCGGCAAGCGCTTGAGCGTGCTGGCAAGACCACGGCGGATATCGATGGCGTCATCGTTGCCTGTTCCAACCTGCAGCGTGCTTACCCGGCCATCTCTATTGAAATCCAGGAAGCGCTGGGCATCGCAGGCTACGGATTCGACATGAACGTGGCCTGCTCGTCGGCTACCTTTGGCATTCAGAACGCGTGCAACAGCGTGCAACTGGGACAGGCTCGCGCCATTCTGGTCATCAGCCCGGAAATCTGCACCGCTCACCTCAACTTTCGTGATCGCGATAGCCATTTCATCTTCGGCGACGGCGCAACGGCGGTGGTGGTGGAGCGCGCCGATCTGGCGACCTCGCCTTACCAGTTCGATATCGTCAGCACCCGCTTGCTGACCACGTTCTCCAACAACATCCGCAACAACTTCGGCTTCCTGAACCGCACGTCGGATGAGGGTGAGGGCGCGCCGGACAAGCTGTTCGTGCAGGAAGGGCGCAAGGTGTTCCGTGAAGTCTGCCCGATGGTGGCGGAACTGGTGAGCGCGCACCTGGACGACAACGGCTTGAACGTCAGTGACGTAAAACGCTTCTGGCTGCATCAGGCGAACCTGAGCATGAACCACCTGATCGTCAAGAAACTGCTGGGCCGTGACGCGACGGTCGAAGAGGCGCCGGTGATTCTCGACACTTACGCCAACACCAGTTCGGCGGGCTCGGTGATCGCGTTCCACACCTATCAGGACGACTTGCCCAAAGGTGCGCTGGGCGTACTGAGTTCGTTTGGTGCGGGCTATTCGATTGGCAGCGTGATCCTGCGCAAACGCTGACAGCCCTGGCCGCCGGCACCGTGCTGTACACAGTGCCGGCGTGCCGGGTGTAAACCTCGACTTAGAGCGGCCGTCGATTCGCGGCCGTTTACATTCCGTCTCAATCAGTGATACTCGTCGCACGTTTACCCACCGAGGGAACCTGCATGCCGGTTCACGTCGTCGACAGCCTGAGCACCGTCACACCCGCCCAATGGGATGCGTTGGTGCCCGGCAATCAGCCGTTTCTGCGCCACGCCTTTCTGAGCTCACTGGAAGACAGCGGCAGCCTCGGCCCGCGTTCCGGGTGGCGTCCCGAGCACATCCTGCATTACGAAAACGAGCAACTGGTTGCCGCGCTTCCGGCTTACCGCAAGTGGCACTCCTACGGCGAATACGTGTTCGACCACGCTTGGGCCGATGCCTGCCGCCGCGCCGGTATCGCCTATTACCCCAAGCTGTTGGTGGCGGTGCCGTTCAGTCCGGTGGGTGGTTCGCGAATTCTCTCTGCAACGCCGCAAGGTGCATCGGAGTTGGTCAGTGAGCTGCCGGCCTATTTACAGAGTGAGGGGTTGTCCAGCGCTCACGTAAATTTCACCGATCCTGCCGCCGATGCCGTGCTGGAGGGGCAGCCTGGCTGGCTGTCGCGCATCGGCTGCCAGTTTCACTGGCACAACCGTGGCTATCGGGACTTTCAGGATTTTCTGGATGCGCTGAGCTCGCGCAAACGCAAGCAGATGCGCAAGGAACGCGAGCAGGTGGCAGGGCAGGGCATCGCTTTCGAATGGCTTGAAGGTCAGCAGATGACCGAGATCCTGTGGGATTTTGTCTACGCCTGCTATTCCAACACTTACGAGATTCGTGGGCAGGCGCCTTATCTGACACGCGAGTTTTTCAGCCTGCTGGCCGAACGCATGCCTGAATCGATTCGTGTGGTGTTGGCCCTGCAGGGCTCACGTCCGGTTGCGATGGCGTTCAGCCTTATCGGCGGCGACAGCTTCTATGGCCGTTACTGGGGTTGTCTGGCCGAGTTCGACCGTCTGCACTTCGAAACCTGTTTCTATCAAGGCATGGATTACGCCATTGCCCACGGCTTGCAGCGCTTTGATGCAGGTGCTCAGGGCGAACACAAACTGATCCGCGGCTTCGAACCGCAGATCACCCATTCATGGCACTACCTGATGCACCCCGGCCTGAAAGATGCCGTGAGCGAGTTTCTGGAGCAGGAGCGGGCGGGCGTGATGGCGTATGCCGAGGAAGCGCGGGCTGCGTTGCCGTATCGGCAGGTTTGAAGGGTTCTGCGAGCGGACGCGCAGCGTCCTGGGCGGCGTTACCACGCAGGAGCGTGGGAACGATCATGTGCTCCCGGGGCTGCTACGCAGCTCATCGCTGCCGTCGTAACCTCCGAGAGATCCCACGCCCTCCGGGCAGAAGCTGGTGTCCGCACACCCTCAGTCAATGACAGGGTGGTTCCTGCGCTTCAATCCACCCCCACAAACCCACCCGTCTGGTGCTGCCATAAGCGGGCATACAGCCCGCCCTGTGCCAGCAGTTCGGCGTGGGTGCCGGTTTCTGCGATGCGGCCTTTTTCCAGCACTACCAGTCGGTCCATGCGGGCGATGGTCGAAAGGCGGTGGGCGATGGCGATCACGGTCTTGCCCTGCATCAGGGTTTCCAGGCTTTCCTGAATCGCTGCTTCGACTTCCGAATCCAGCGCCGAGGTCGCTTCGTCCATGATCAGGATCGGCGCGTCTTTGAGCAGTACGCGTGTGATCGCGATGCGCTGGCGCTGACCGCCGGACAGTTTGACACCGCGTTCGCCCACGTGCGCATCGAAGCCGGTGCGGCCTTCGGAGTCCGACAGCAACGGGATGAACTCGTCAGCACGCGCCTTGCGAATGGCTTCCCACAACTGCTCGTCCGTCGCACCGGGATTGCCGTACAGCAGGTTGTCGCGAATCGAGCGGTGCAGCAGCGACGTGTCTTGCGTGATCATGCCGATCTGCGCCCGTAGACTTTCCTGAGTGACGTCGGAAATGTCTTGGTTGTCGATCAGAATTCTGCCGCCCTGTACGTCATACATACGCAACAGCAGGTTTACCAGCGTTGATTTGCCTGCACCGGAAGGGCCAATCAAGCCAATCTTCTCGCCCGGCCGAATGTCCAGATTGAGGTTGTGAATGATCCCGTTGCCATTGCCGTAGTGGAAGTCCACGCCATCGAATTTCACGCCGCCGTTGGCAATTTTCAGCGGTTGCGCGGCGGGTTTGTCGTTGACTGAAACCGGCTGCGAGATACTTTGCAGCCCGTCCTGCACGGTGCCGATGTTCTCGAAGATGCCGTTGACCACCCACATGATCCAGCCGGACATGTTGACGATCCGAATCACCAGACCGGTCGCCAGCGCGATGGCGCCCACTGAAATCAGCGAGTGCGTCCACAGCCATAACGCCAGGCCGGTGGTGGTCACGATCAGGATGCCGTTCATCGTCGTGATGGTGGTGTCCATCGACGTCACGACGCGACCGGCCAGCTGGCTCTTCTCGGTGTGATCGCGCATGGCTTCGCGCGCGTACTGCTGCTCGAAGTTGGTGTGGGCGAACAGCTTGAGCGTGGTGATGTTGGTGTAGCCGTCGACGATGCGCCCCATCAGCCTGGAGCGTGCATCGGAGGAGTCCACCGAGCGTTGCTTGACGCGGGGTACGAAGTACATCAACGCCAGTATGAAGGCCAGGATCCAGGTGCCCAGCGGAATCATCAGACGCCAGTCGGCCTCGGCAAACAGCACCATCGCGCTGATCGCGTAGATCAATACGTGCCAGAGGGCGTCCACCGATTGAACCGCCGAGTCACGTAGCGAGTTGCCGGTCTGCATGATGCGCTGGGCGATACGTCCGGCGAAGTCGTTCTGGAAGAAATTGACGCTTTGCTTGAGCACGTAGCTGTGGTTCTGCCAGCGAATCAGGTTGGTCATGCCGGGGCTGATGGTCTGGTGCACCAGCAGATCGTGCAGGCCGACGAATATTGGACGCAGCAGCAGGGTCACTACCACCATCCAGATCAGTTCAGGGCCGTGAAGGGTGAAGAAATCCTTGGGCGCGGTGGTCTGGGCCAAGTCAATGATGCGGCTGAGATAGCTGAACAGCGCGACTTCGATCAGTGCACCAATCAGCCCCACCACCAGCAGCGCGGTAAAGGTCGGCCAGACCTGACGCAGGTAGTAGGTGTAGAAGGCGAAAACAGTGTTGGGCGGGGCTGCGGTGGGGGCGTCTTTGAAGATATCGATCAGCTTTTCAAAACGACGATAAAGCATTGGCTATCACACCCACATCGTGTGGGCTCTCCCTTGATAAATAGAAGCGCTCCCGTCCGGGCCGCGTGAAGCCCTGGCTTCACGCGGTCCAGGTTCCTGTCAGTCGACGCGCTTGGCGGACTTGATCAGGATCGGGTCGTTTGGCACGTTCTGCATGCCTTTCTGGTTGCCGGTCTGGACGTTGACGATCTGATCGACCACATCCATCCCCTTGACCACTTTGCCGAACACTGCATAGCCGTAGTCACGCACACCGTTGTCGAGCATGGCATTGTCATTGGTGTTGATGAAGAATTGACTGGTGGCCGAGTTCACGTCCGATGTGCGCGCCATCGAAATCGTGCCGCGCACGTTATGCAGGCCGTTCTGAGCTTCGTTCTTGATCGGATCTTTGGTCGGCTTCTGAACCATTTGCTGCGTAAAACCGCCGCCTTGAACCATGAAGCCCGGGATCACACGGTGAAAAATCGTGTTGTTGTAGAAGCCGCTGTCGACATAGCCCAGGAAGTTCTGGGTACTGATCGGTGCCTTGGCGTCTGCAAGCTCGATCTCGATTTCGCCGAAGCTGGTGTTGAGCAAGACGTGAGTCGGTTTGTCCGGCGCTGCCATCAGGTTGGCGGCGAACAGCACGGAGCAGGCGGCAAGAGCGATTTTTTTCAACATAGAGCGACAGGTCCTTCAATGAGATATCGACTGTGGCTGGCAAGGTAACCACGTTTGGCTTTTTTTGCCCAGCGTGATCAGCGGGGCAGTTTGTGTGCAATGACCTGCGCGTGCTTCAGACCCCGCTGCTGGCGATGAATTCCAGCAACGTGCGATTGAAGTCCTCAGGCTGGTCCAGCGGTGTGGCGTGGCGCGAGTCTTCGATGACCACCAGCCGGGCGTTGGCAATGTGTCTGACATAGGCTTGCTTGAGCGACACCGGAGTGTAGTCGTGATCGGCGGCTATGATCAGGGTAGGGCAGGTGATGCGCGAAAGCTTGTGCTCCACGCCCCAACCGACGATGGCATCGAAGCTCGCCAGGTAGGCTCGCTTGTCATTACGGCCCCAGCGCTCGGCCATCTTGCGCCGCAGTTCCGCTTGCTCGGGCTTGGGGAATAACAGTTTGCCCAGCGCCTTACCCATCGCCTCCATGCTGACCAGGCGCGACAGCGTCCAGCGTCTGGCCCACTGCCAAACGTCACTGGGGGTTTTGATCTTGACCTGTGGCGCGCTATTGACGATGCACAGGCTTTTGAGCAAGTGCGGATGATCGACCGCCAGTTGAAAGCCGATCATCCCGCCCATCGACAGCCCGACCACATGCACCGGCCCCAGCCTAAGGTGCTCGATCAGCGCTTCGACGTCGCCGCTCATGCCCTTGATGCTGTAGCGCTCATGGGGTTTGTCCGAGCGACCATGACCGCGCAGGTCCATCACGATCACGCGGTACTGCGCGGCCAGCGTCGGGATCTGGTATTCCCAGTCCTGGCAGCTCGACCCCAGGCCGTGCAACAGCAGGACCTGCTCGCCCTGACCGTACTCTTCGTAGTGCAGTGAACACTCGTCATGCTCGAAGAACGCCATGTGCCTACTCCCTGTCAGGCTTGTTGAGGGGCTGCGAACGCGGCAGTCAGCGGCGCGGTGTCGAAGGTGCGGATGAGGTCGATCAGAATCTGCGTAGCCGGGCCCAGCGGTTTGTCTTTGCTGGAGTAAAGATAGAACGAAGGATTGCGGCTGCCACCCCGGTCCAGCGGCAGTATTTTGAGTACACCTTCCTTGAGTTCGCGTTCGATCAGATGTCGGGGTAGCCAGGCAAAGCCTAATCCGCTGCTAACGAAGGTTGCTGCCGTGGCCAGGCTGCTGACGGTCCAGCGCTGCTCCGCACCCAGCCAGCCGACATCGCGCGGTTGCTGTCGGCCTGAGTCACGAATCACCACCTGCAACTGGCTTTCCAGATCCTGAAACGTCAGCTCGCGGTTGGCCTGATGCAAGGCATGCTCGGGATGGGCAACTGCCACGAATTCCACCGCGCTCATTTCCGCGCCCAGATAACCGGGAATGCTCAGGCCGCTGATGGCCAGGTCCGCTACGCCTTCGAGCAGCACTTCCTCGACGCCTGACAACACCTCTTCGCGCAAACGCACCCGGCAGCCCCGGCTCTGGGGAATAAACGCGGCCAGCGCACGCACCAGGCGTGCCGAAGGGTAGGCGGCATCGATGACCAGGCGTACCTCGGCTTCCCAGCCTTGCTCCATGTGGTGGGCCAGGTCTTCAAGTTGACTGGCTTGTTTGACCAGTTGGCGAGAGCGCCGCAACAGCACGCCGCCAGCCTCGGTCAGCACCGCCTTGCGCCCATCGATGCGCAATAGCGGTACGCCCAGTTGATCCTGCATGCGGGCCACGGTGTAGCTGACGGACGACTGCGAGCGGTGCAAAGCCTCGGCGGCCTGGGCAAAACCGCCATGATCGACCACCGCTTGCAGGGTGCGCCATTGGTCGAGCGTCACGCGGGGCGCTTTCATGCTGTAATTCCTCTTCTCTTTCCTGTCGGTTGTTCTACTCTGACACCCCCGTTCTGGAGACTGCCCAATGAACCGAGTGTGCTGTGCGTTGCTGGCCATGCTGCCGTTGACCGCCTTTGCCTACCCCATTGAAGTGGAAAAACAGTACCAAGGCGTGAAGATTGATTACGTCACCCACGACATCGATCAAGACATCGGTTCCATCTCGGTCAACAATTTCGGTGACGTGGATGCCAAGTGCTCAGTCGTGTTCGTCAACGGTCCTGAAGCGCCCCGCACGAGGCGCGTTCAAGTGGCCGCAGGCAAAAGCGCGGAGGTGACGGCCAAGTTCAACCGCAGCATCATCAAGCTGCGCATCAAGCTGAACTGCCAGCCTGCCTGAGCCGCTTGAGAGTAGAGGGCTGGTTTGTATAAAACAATTTATTAGATGGATTGAAGCAGGTATTTGCGCTTTTTCATCGATAACGTCACGTTTAACCTCTGCGCCATCGAACATACTCATTTCGTTCAATGGAGCATTGTCCATGTCCCGCTTACTCGTCATCGAAAGCAGCGCCCGCCATCAGGATTCGGTTTCGCGTCAATTGACGCAGCAGTTTCTCAGCCAGTGGCAGGCCGCCCACCCGAGCGATGAAGTGACCGTACGCGACCTGGCCACGCATCCCGTTCCGCACCTGGATGAAACCCTGCTGGGTGGCTGGATGAAGCCTGCCGAGCAACGTAGCAATATCGAGCAGGCCGCGCTGGATCGTTCCAACACCCTGACCGATGAGCTGATCGCCGCCGACGTGTTGGTGCTGGCTGCACCGATGTACAACTTCGCGATTCCCAGCACGCTCAAGGCCTGGTTCGACCACGTGCTGCGTGCCGGTGTGACGTTCAAATACACCGAAACCGGCCCGCAAGGCCTGCTGACCGGCAAGCGCGCCTTTGTGCTGACCGCTCGCGGCGGCATCTACACCGGCAGCAGCCTGGATCATCAGGAGCCCTACGTGCGTCAGGTGTTGGGCTTCATCGGCATCCACGACGTCACCTTCATTCACGCGGAAGGCCTGAACATGGGCGGCGATTTTGTCGAGAAAGGCATGAACCAGGCGCTGGCGAAACTGGCTCAGGTGGCTTGATAGATCACTAGGGCAGGCTGAAGCGCGCGCGTGAGAGGGCTCACCACGTCTTCGGCGTAGCGCCGTTGATCGCTTTCGCGGACAAGTCTGCTCCCACCAGAACGTGCTGCTCTTTTGTGGGAGCGGACTTGCCCGCGAAGAGGGCCGTTTGTCTGCCGCGAGTGTGGCGGTTTAAAAATGGCTTTCGCGAGCGACGCAGGGTTATGCCCGTGCCGATCAGACAATCACGTCCGCAGCCTGCAAGCTTTGCACGCCCGTTAGCTGGATTTCGAAGTCCGGTGCCACATCGTCATTGAGATTGCCGTACAGCACGCCATCGGCAAAGCGCAGCTCTCCAGTGGTGTTGGCGCTGAAAGCGGCGTTGCCGATGAACACGAACGCATCCTTTGCATCGGTATCCGGTCGGGCGTCGATGGCAGAGAAGTCCAGCATGTCGCCTTCGGCGGCCTTGAAGCCGTTGATGACATCGCGCAGTACATCCAGACCCATGTCGCGGCTGCTGTCGAAAACATAGCGATCGGCCCCGGTGCCGCCTGTCAGCGTGTCCGTGCCTGAACCGCCGATCAACACATCGTTGCCTGCTCCCCCCGACAACGCGTCGTTGCCGTCGCCGCCGCGCAGAATGTTGGCGCCCTTGTTGCCCGTCAACGCGTCATCGAACCGGCTGCCAGTCAGGTTTTCGGTGAACTTGAGCGTGTCCAGTCCCGAGCCGCCGGTGGCTTGTTGGGCACTGGTGTTCAGGGCGACCGTCACCCCTGCGCTGGCAAATGCATAAGACACCGTGTCGTTGCCGTCGCGGCCATCGAGTACGTTGTCGCCCGTACCGGCGTACAGCACGTTATCCAGCCCATTGCCGATGGCGTTGGCGCTACCGCTGCTGCTGATCGCCAGGTTTTCCAGGTTCGCACCCAGGGTGTAGCTTGAAAGGGCGCTGTACACGGTGTCCGTGCCGCCGACTTGGGCATTGGCGTTGGTTTCGATCACCCGGTCGCCCACGTCATCCACGTAGTAGCTGTCCGAACCGTCCCCGCCGGTCAGCAGGTCGGCGCCCATGCCGCCGTCGAGGAGGTTGGCGTAGGCATTGCCGGTGATCACGTTCTTCAGCGCATTGCCGGTGCCATTGATGGCCGAGACGCCCGTGAGCAACAGGTTTTCCACGTTGGCGCCCAACTGCCAACTGACAGATGCCACAACCGTATCGATCTGTGACGGTGAGTCGTTGCTCTCGGTGACGGTATCCAGAGCGTTATCCACCACGTAGATGTCATTGCCGTCGCCGCCGCCCATGTCGTCCGCACCCTGATCTCCGTCCATCGTGTCATTGCCCGCGCTGCCGACCAGCGTGTCGTCGTCGGCCGTCCCGAAAATGTTGCCGCCTTCGTTCTGGCCGCCTTCAAAAATGGACGCAGGATCGTTGTTGTCGCTGGCGTCGCCCCTGAAGCCTTTGTCATCAGCGATGAAGTCGGCCAGCCGCTGGCCCACGATCTCGGCGGACTCTTCATGCAAGTGCCAGACGTCGTCGGGATAGACCAGCGGGTTGACCTCATGACGCAAGGGCAGGTCGGTGTAGTCAACGGCCAGTTTCACATCGCCGCGCTCGTTGGCGATGGCTTCCTGTGCGGCACGCACATAGCCTGTGCCTTCGACAATGGCGTTGATCTTGTCTTCGCTGTAGCCACGCGCCTTGGCCGCCTCGGTCTGGTAATGGCCGGTTTCCATCATATACACCGTGAAGTCGCCCACCTGCGCATGCAGATAGTCAAAGACCTTCAGGGTCGACGCCTTGTACAGCTCGGCGGCGGCCTGCTTGTCGGTGGCGCGGCCGATTTCCTGAGCGGCTTCTTCGCCTTGGCCCCAGATGATGCCCGTGGTGACCTTATCGATTGCAGAAAGCGACGCCATTTGCGTCTTCAGCAACTCGGTGGCGCGCAGCAGGGCCTGGCCCGGCTGGTCGGTGTCCGTCAGCCACCAGGAAACCCGCTGTTCTTCCGGGCTGCCGGTCGAATAGCCGACCACGGTACTGCCGCCGACTGCCAGGTCGATGCCGACGCCGTTGGCATCGGTGAACTGGCTGCGCACGTCGTAATCGGTGTACCGGGTCAGGTCCTTGACCATTTCGGAGGTGCCGGACTGGTTGTCGTCTTCGGTCATGCGCATCAGTCGTGCGTTGGACTGACCCAGCGTCGGCAGGTACAAAATCTCCTGTGGCGCGCGCTGGCTCAAGACAAAGTCGGTATCGCTCAGGCTGTTGAGCAGGTTGCCGCTCAAGGCGATTTCGAAGCGATTGCCCTCGGCATCGGGGGTTGCGGACTTGATATAGGTCTTGTCACCCGCTTCGTTCAGGGTCATGTACAGCGTGTGATTCTCGCCGTTGCCCAGACCCAGAAAGCCCAGTGCAGACACATCGATCCGATCCTGACCGGGTGTGAAGTCATAGATTGTGTCAGTGGCCGTCAGCCCGCCTGCGTCGTAGTTGCGGTAGCTGTCTGCGAGGCGGCTGTACACGAACGTATCGGCACCTTCACCGCCGTACAGTGCATCGCGGCCCAGGCCGCCAGTGATGACGTCCGCACCGGTGTCGCCGCGAACCGTGTCATCGCCGTCCAGGGCAAGGATCGTGTCGTCGCCCTCGGTGCCATACAGCGACTCGGCGTTTTCGGTGCCGGTCATGATGCCAGGCGCGACGTTACCAACGGTGATGGCAAAACTGTCGGCCACCGAGGCGCCGGTCGCGTCGCTGGCGGTCAGCAGCACCGAGTAAATACCAGACGCCGTACCGCCTGGCGTGCCGCTGAACGTCAGCGTCTTGCTGTCGAACTTAAGCCAGTCGGGCAGGGCGCTGGTATCGGCCAGGGTCGCGCTGTAGGTCAGCGTGTCGCTGTCCGGGTCGCTGAAGCTGCCCGGCTGCACGGCATAGGAAAACGCGGTCAGCTCGCTGACGTTCTGGTCCGCCAACGGTGTGTTGAGCGTGGGGGGCTGATTCGCGGAGGAGGCGCTGGAAAAGATGAAGTTGGATGCGCTCAGTGTGTCGATCAGGTTGCCTTGCAGAGCAATCTCGAATCGGTTGCCTGTGGTGTCCACGGCATCGGTCTTGATGTAGGTCTTGCTGCCGTCGTCGTTCAGCGACAGGTAAATGGTATGCCCGCTGCCATCACCCAGCCCGCGCAGGCCGATGCCGGACAGGTCGATGCGATCCTCGGCTGCGTTGAAATCGGTCAGGGTGTCGCTTTGTTTGGGGCCGCTGGCATTGTAGTTGCGGTAGCTGTCCAGGCGCGAGTTGTAGACGAATACGTCTGCACCGGCACCGCCGGTCAGCAGGTCGGCGTCGGCCCCACCGTTGATCAGGTCGACACCTGCGCCGCCGTCGATGCGGTCTGCGCCTGCATTGCCGTTGATCACATCATTGCCGCCAGTACCGGTCAGTGTATCCCCGCCCTGAGTGCCTTCGATGACACGCTGAAAAATGAAATGGCTGCCATTCAGCGTGTCCTTCAGGTTTCCGCTCAGGCCCAGTTCGAACCGATTGCCGCTGGCATCAGCGTCCAGCGATTTGATGTAGGTACGGTCAGTGGCGGTGTTGTAACTGATGTTCAGCGTTCCGTTCTTGCCGCTACCCAGGCCGCTGAAACCTAGATTCGCCAGGTCGATGCGGTCCTGGCTGATGTCGAAATCGGTGATCAGATCGACGGCGCTGGTGGTGGCGGTGCGGTAACTGTCGGTGGCGGCATCGAAGCGGAACGTGTCGGCGCCTGCGCCGCCAGTGAGCTTGTCGGCTGCGGCGCCACCCACCAGTATGTCATCGCCCGCAGCGCCATTGAGGGTGTCTTTGCCCGCAAGGCCGAACATCAACTCGTTCGCAGCGCCGCCGTTGATCACGTCGCCAGCTTCAGTGCCCTGCACCGGAATCAGCGGAAACGCATCGCCTGCAAAGCTGCCGTCCCCATAGATCAGCGTCAGGCCTTTGCTGGTGTGGCTGATGGTGTTGCCCACGACGCTGTTGCGGTCGGTGCCGTCCTCGTTGCGCTCGGCGACGCCGTAGGTGGACTGGTCGCTGCCGGTGATCAGGTTGCCGCGAATCAGGTTGTCGCTGCCGTTGAAGTACTTGCCCGACACACCTGAGGTGTCGTCGTAGGACTGAATGATGATCTCCGGCACCGACGCGCCGAGCGAGTTGTGGCTCAGCACATTGTCGACCAGATCCACGCCGGAACTGCCGTAGATACGCACGCCTGCGCTGGCGTTGTCGTGGATGTTCACGCCGCTGACCGACACGTCGGTGGACAGCTTGATCAGTACGCCTTCCGCGCCATTGCCGTACACCTCACCGCCGGTGATGGTGATGTTGGCGGGTGAAGGGATGTTCTCGCTGCCGCGCTGCACCACGATGCCGGTGCTGCCGTTGCCGTAGGCAGTGTTGTTGCTCAGGGTGAAGTCATGGGTGCTGGTCACCACGTTGAAGCCGTGGCGATCGTTGTTATAGGCCACGTTATTTTCGAACACGCTGTCGCTCAGGTAGTCCGCCACGAAGCCGTCCAGGCCGTTGCCGTGGGACACGCTGTTGCGAATCACCATATTCACGGTCTGCTCGTGCGGGTCAAAACCGTACCCTGAGCAATCCTTGATTTCGACGCTGTCCAGCGTGACGTTGGAGTCTTTGCCGGTCGAGCCCGGGATGTAACCGTTGAACCAGCCATCCACCTTGCCGGTGGTGGCGTCACGGTTGCCATCCAGTGTCAGGTTTTTCATGCCGAAGTCGTGGGTTTCTTCGCCATAGGCCGAGCGCACGATACCAGTCACCTTGGTGTCCGAGCCGTCCGCCAGCTTGATGGTGGTTTCGCCCATGCCAGCCCCTGACAGGGTGATGTTGCTCTTGAGCATGAGGCAGCCATCGGAAGGCTCCTCGCCGCCCGAAACGACATACGTCCCGGCGGCCATGACGACCTCGCCCCCTCCGGCGGCGGCTGCCGCATCGATGGCTGATTGCAGTGCCGCTGTATCGTCCGTGACGCCGTCGCCCAAAGCTCCATAGTCTTTTGCATTGAATATCATGGGATTACTCCAGGCGACGAAGATTTGGAAATGAAGTGAACATTGCAGCGCCCGGAGAAATCAGACCTTGGTTTCTAAAAAAGTTGCGTGATATGGACTATATTTTCGTCGAAGTGGGGCCTATCTACGTCAATATAGTGGCCGTCGTATTTATGGCGGAGCACTTTTCAAGTGTCGACAGATTGGCGTCAAAAACAGGATGGCGGACAGCATCCGTTTTAATCGCAGGTGTCGGGAGGGGAAAAGGGTGAGATGCGCCCCGTTAATGCGGGTGGGGCATTGCCGGCACTCGTCGAGCGACTGTGCCGGGTTTTGTTGCGTGAGGCCTGAACGATGAATCAGACGTGCTGCCCGCCATTGACGTGAATTTCCGCACCATTCACGTAAGACGCGCCACTGGTGCAGAGGAAGTAAATCAGCGAAGCGACCTCCTCAGGTTTGCCCAGGCGGTGCATGGGCACCAGTCGTTCAACAATTTCCGCCGTACCGGGCGACAGGATGGAGGTGTCGATCTCGCCCGGCGCGATTGCGTTTACCCGCACTCCGTGTGGCCCGAAGTCATAGGCCATTTCTCGGGTGAGCGCCGACAGTGCGGCCTTGGACGTGGAATAGGCGACCCCGGCAAAAGGATGCACTTTGGAGCCAGCAATCGACGTGACGTTAATGATGCTGCCTTTGGCTGCCTTGAGTTCGTCGAACAGGCCGCGAGCCAGCAGGGCAGTGGAGAACAGATTGACGTTGAACACTTTTATCCAGGTGCTGTAATCGGACTCCAGTACGCCCATGCGCGCACCTTCCGGGCCTTTGGGTGACACCCCGGCATTGTTGACCAACGCGTCGAGACGTCCTCCCAGCTTGTCCTTGATCGCTGCCATGTTGGCACTGACGCTGTCGATGTCTTCCAGATCCAGATGGATATGGTTGAGCAGGCCTTCGGCCCAGGGGCATTCAGCGACCCAGTTCTGACGCGATGCTGTGAACACCTGCCAGCCGGCTGCGTTGAAATGCTTGACGGTGGCATGACCGATGCCCCGGCTTGCGCCTGTCAGTAGCAGTGTCTTCTTCTCGCTCATGGTTACCCCCTTTTTTGGATGATGTTTTCAGGCTGTTGGAATGAGCCGGATGAGCCAAGCTGTTTGGCTCACTGCGTCCATATAACGGGCATGAGCCATCAGAATGAAGAGCGGGCGCAGGCGACTATACAACATGATCTATCAGAGTCCGGTTGCAATATCATCCCGGCAAAGCTGCTACCGTTGCGTCATCCGCATACCCTGACTTTGCCGTGAAGGAGACTGTCATGTTCGAGAAAGGTCATTGGTACAACGAGCCGAAACAGTGGCATGCAAACGATGAAAATCTGAGGGTAACCACTGACGCTGCCACCGATTTCTGGCGTGAAACCCATTATGGCTTCTGTCGCGACAGCGGACATTTCCTTGGCGTGCCAGTCTCCGGTGCATTCACGGCTCAGGTCCATGTGCAAGGCAACTTCAAGACGCTCTACGATCAGGCGGGGCTCATGGTCCGTATTGATGAGCGCAACTGGATGAAGACTGGCGTCGAAGTCAGTGACGGCGCGCTCATGCTGGGCAGCGTGCTAACCCGAAACCAATCGGACTGGGCCACCGGGCAGTTCGACGAATCAGCGTCCGGCCTGTGGTTGCGGGTCACGGTGGACGAAGGCGTGATGCGAATTCAGCACTCAGCGGATGGCGTACGCTGGCCGTTGTTGCGGCTGGCGCCGTTTCCAGTGGGCGCGTGTTCAATAGGTCCGATGTGCTGCAGTCCGGAGCGAGGCGGGTTGGAGGTGGTGTTTTCCAGCTTTCAGGTGGGGCCACCGTTGGGGAAGGGGTTGCATGATCTGACGTAAGGCGCAACCGACCCAAGCATGTTCGTTCAGGACTGGGTCGACCTATACCACGCCGCATAGGGCGTGTTGTCGACCTTGTGCCTGTTGAAGTCCGGCGCGCCATCTTCCCACCAAACCGGTCCGCGCTCGCCAAGCGCCACTTTGGCCGCGTCGACCTCCGCTCTGGCCTGCTCGAGCTGTTCAGCATCGCCTGACGCTTTCGCGGCTTTCACAGCCCGCCGCGCATCCATGAGGGCGTTCACAAGCCTTTGGCGTTCGTCCTCCTCGAGTGAGGGATTCGAGCAGCGCCACAGTTGTCCTTTGACGACAAAGTAACGTCCGTCAGGGGTTGTCGGGTTCATGCACTGTGTCCAGGCCTCAGGCGGGTTTTTCAACGACATGGATCTGCGTCAATCCCACTAACTGAGCCTTGGCCAGAACTTCATTCGCAGTCGCATCGGCGTTGGGCATCATCAGGCTGTTCTCCGCATCGCCAAAATGCAGCTCAAGCAAGTGAAGGGCCGCTTTGTGAGCAGGCAGTTCAGGCTGATCGAGTTTCAGCGCGTGGCTGCGGGGCTCGTCATTGAAGAGGTAATCAAGGAGGTAGTCGGGCATGTTCGAACCTCGGGACGGGAGAGGGCGGTTAAGCATCCTGACTGGAGGGTCGGTCCGGTAGTTCAGTGGGATAGCCGCATGTGTGTTACGCCACCGACCCTCTAGCCATCTTAATCCTCTCCACCCCCACCCAACGCCACCCGCATGTCCGCGCCACTCGGCTGCTGATACAGACTCAAGCCAAACTCCGGCATCACCGCGATCAGGTAATCGAAAATATCCCCCTGAATCCGCTCGTAATCCACCCACACGGTGGTGCGGGTGAAGCAGTAGATTTCCAGCGGGATTCCCTGGGACGTGGCCTCCAGTTGCCGGACCATGCAGGTCATGCCGGGATTGATCTCAGCTTGGCTTTTCAAGTAGGCGAGGGCGTAGGCGCGGAAGGTGCCGATGTTGGTCATGCGGCGGCGGTTGGAGGAAAGTTCGGCGACATTGCCCTGGGCCTGGTTCCAGGCGCGCAGCTCGGCCTGTTTACGGCCGATGTAGTCGGTCAGCAGGTGGACTTGCATCAGGCGTTGTTCTTCATCGTCGCGCACGAAGCGCACAGCGCTGGCGTCGATGAACAGGCTGCGCTTGATGCGTCGACCGCCGGATTGCTGCATGCCGCGCCAGTTGCGGAACGACTCGGACATCAGTCGCCAGGTCGGGATGGAGACGATGGTTTTGTCGAAGTTCTGTACCTTGACCGTGTGCAGGGTGATGTCGACCACATCGCCGTCGGCCCCGACTTGCGGCATTTCGATCCAGTCGCCGACGCGGAGCATGTCGTTGCTGGTCAGTTGCACGCTGGCCACGAAAGACAGCAGCGTGTCTTTATAGACCAGCAGAATGACCGCCGACATCGCGCCCAGACCGGACAGCAGCAACAGAGGGGAGCGGTCGATCAGGGTGGCGACGATGATGATGGCGGCGAAGATGTAGAGGATCATTTTCGCCAGTTGCACGTAGCCTTTGATGGATCGGGTGCGGGCGTGTTCGGTGCGGGCGTAGATGTCCAGCAGGGCGTTGAGCAGCGTGCCGATGGTCAGGGTCATGAACAAAATAGTGAAAGCCAACGCGATGTTGGCAATCACGCCTTTGCCCGTTGCGCTCAGGCCCGGCACAAGGTTCAGACCGAACTGGATGACCACCGACGGCACGATCTGCGCCAGACGATGGAAGACCTTGTTATGACGAAAGTCGTTGAGCCAGTGCAAGGCAGGCTGACGACCGAGCATCTTCATTGAGTAGAGAATCAAAAAGCGCGCCGCGCGGCCGAGCACCAACGCGGCGGTAAGCAGCAGGATCAGGGCGAGACCGGTACGCACCCAAGGGTGCTGATCGAGCATACCCCACAGTTCCTGGGTCCTGAGCCAGAGTGATTCAATGTCCATACACCTGAAGATCCCGTGATCGAAGAGGGGCCGCGATTAAAGCATTAACGGGGTCGAGTAGGGCAGTGGATGGCAAATGGCGAAACATAATCGCTGGAGCCGAATGATGATCAGGCTGTGGGATACCCGCCACGTCTGTGATATAGCGCTGTCGCGCAGCAGGCACGGCACCGTAGGAGCGGACTTGTCCGCGAAGGCTGTATTTCAGCCACTGCCTATGCGCCGGGTCTACCGCCGTTTTCGCGGACAAACGGACCGCCGCCCGGTCCGACCCCACGAGCGTTCGGTTTGTCGAGCATCGCGCCGCGATATGACGCTGGCCATCAAAAAGATCTGAAGTAGACTCGCGGCATTATCAAACAGGGTGCACTTCATGCTGATATCGAAACCTCAACACGCCGGTTCATCGCGTGCGTTACGGGTGCTGGCGATGCTGTCCGGGCTGATGCTGTCGACGCTGGCCATTGCTGGCGACTCGCAGAAGACTTACGGCGAGATGGACGCGGCGGCTTTCGACAAGGCTGCCCGCAAGACTTACGCCCTGCAGGACTTCTCCGACCAATACCGTGCGACGGTGGAAGTGGCGACCACGGAGGAGACGTTTCGGCCCGGCGTCATCAGCGTCTACGGCAAGGCCAGTGCCACGCCACTGATCAAGGTGCAGTCCGATGAGCTGGTGCTTGATACCGATGCGAAAAGCGGCAAGGTCAAAGCCAACGTGCAAGAGCTGCCTTATGGCGAGCAGAGCGTACTGATCTACAAGGATTTCAACTTCGACGGCATCAAGGACCTGGCCTTGATGGACGGCCAGAACAGCTGCTATCACGGGCCGTCTTTTCAGGTCTTCCTTGGCACCGCGACGGGTTTCAAGCACAGCGACTCATTCACTGAACTGGCGCAAACCAATTGCGGCATGTTCGGGGTCGATGAGAAAAAACGCGAAATCAGCACCATGACCAAGAGCGGTTGCTGCTGGCACCAGATGGCCACGTACAGCATCCGTAACGGGGAGCCGTTCCTGGAGACCGAGACGGTCATCGATCACACGGGTGGCTCGGGCCTGCCGACTGAAACGGTCGGCGTGAACAAGAATGGCAAGATGGTACGCACCACCAGCATCGTATGGGACGAGGACGATCAGCGCGAGATTCTGCTGTCGTTCAAACTGGCACCTTCCGGCAAACGGGTGATGCTGTTCCGTTCAGGGGCTGGCGGTCAGGTGTTCTACGCGGCAGTCGATGCCAAGGATCAGGTCGGGCTGCTTTATCCGCAGGCTGAAACCGAGCGGTTTGACTACGACGCTGCCAGTCACGCCCTGAGCTTTGTGCGCGGCGACACCACGTATCGCATTCTGGGCGACGCGAAGGGTGCGCCCAAGAGTATGCAAGTGGTGGCCCGCGGCAAGGCGACCGACCTGAAATTGATGGCCGAGCCTGCCCAGGGTTCGCTCGACAAGGTGGCACAGGCCATCCAGGCCAGCGCCGAGTAATGGGTCAGCCCCGATACCTGATCGCCTCCATAAACGCCGTGAACGCGGGGGATGCCTGGCGGCGATTGGGGTAATAAAGGTGAAAGCCTTCGAAGTAGGGGCTCCAGTCGACAAGCACTTCCTTGAGCCGTCCGTTGGCCAGGTGCGGCTTGGCAAGAAAATCCGGCACATAGGCCAGGCCGACGCCATCCAGAACCGCATTCATGACGTGAATCATGCTGTTGGAGGTGAACTGGCCGTTGACCCGCGTGTTCAGCTTGCGACCGTCCTTTTCGAATTCCCAGGCATAGCAGTTGCCATTCGGTGAATGGCGGATGTTGATGCAGGTGTGTTGGGTCAGGTCTTGAGGGTGCAGCGGTGCGGCGTGCTTTTCGAAGTATTCGGGGGTGCCGACCACCGACAGGCGCCAGTCCGGCCCCAGACGCACAGCGATCATGTCCTTGCTGATCGACTCCCCAAGACGTATTCCCGCATCGAAGCGCTCGCTGACAATGTTGGTGAACCCGTAGTCGATGCACACCTCGACGTGAATGTCCGGGTACTGAGCCAGAAAGTCCGCGAGCATGGGGCGAATGATATTCTCGGCGGCGTCATCGGAGCACGTCACGCGTATCGTGCCGGCAGGCTTGTCGCGCATCTCGCCCAGCACCGCGACTTCCGTGGCGATCTGGTCCAGCAGCGGCCCTATGGTGTTCATCAGCTTTTCGCCCGCTTCGGTCGGCGCGACATTGCGCGTGGTTCGCGCTAGTAAGCGCACCCCCATTCTTTCTTCCAGCCCGCGAATGGTATGGCTTAACGCCGAGGCCGTGACGCCGAGTTTTATGGCTGCCTTGGTAAAGCTCTGATCCCGCGCCACCGCAAGGAAGGCTTGCAGGTCATTCAGTTTTGGTGTGCTCATTACTGAGTTTCTCTCACAATCGCATGGAAATTGCGGCGTCTAATCATCCTAATCCCTTTGCCCTAACCTGTGCTTCATATTTTTACAGTCCTCAGACTGGCGGCGAAATGCATGCCTCGCAGCCGCCTGTCGACCGTGTTCAGACAGGTCAGTGGTGCATGAAAACAATGGATTCAACGATAGGACACAACGCGGCTGCGGCTCATCCTCCCGCATGGGGCGCGGTCTTTTCGATGGCGCTGTGCGTAGTGGTGCTGATTGCCTCGGAATTCATGCCGGTCAGCCTGCTGACACCCATCGCGCAGGATCTGGGTATCAGTCAGGGGCAGGCAGGCCAGGCGATTTCCATTTCCGGTTTCTTTGCCGTGTTGACCAGCCTGCTTAACACGCCGCTGACCGGGCGCTTTGATCGCAAGAAGGTGCTGCTCGGTTTCAGCTTTTTATTGCTGGTGTCAGGTGTGACGGTCACCTTCGCGTCCAACGGCGTGGTGTTCATGGCGGGCCGTGCCTTGTTGGGTGTCGCCATTGGCGGCTTCTGGTCGATGTCGACGGCAACAGTCATGCGCCTGGTGCCCAAAGACTCGGTTGCCAAGGGGCTGGCGCTGATCAATGGCGGTAACGCACTGGCCGCGACCGTCGCCGCTCCGCTGGGCAGTTTTCTGGGCCAGTACATCGGCTGGCGCGGTGCCTTCTTTCTGGTGATCCCGCTCGCGGTGCTGGCCTTCGCCTGGCAATGGCTGAGCATCCCGGCGATGAGCCGTGCACAGAACGCCCGAGCGACCAATCCTTTCAAGCTGCTGCGCAACCCGCAGGTGGCCATCGGCATGCTCGCGATCATGTGGCTGTTCATGGGCCAGTTTGCGGTGTTCACCTACCTGCGTCCTTTTCTGGAAAGCATCACCGGCGTGAGCGTGACCACCTTGTCGATGATGTTGCTGCTGCTTGGCCTCTGCGGTCTGGCCGGGACCTGGATGATCGGCGCGCTGCTGCAAAAACGCCTTTACGTCTACCTGATCGCGATTCCGCTGGCGATGGCGGTGCTGGCCGTCGCACTGATTGCCATCGGGCATTCGCCTGTGGCCGTCGCCATCGTGCTCGGTGTCTGGGGACTTGTGGCCACGCCTGCGCCAGTGGCTTGGGGGTTGTGGCTCAGCCGCACGCTGCCCGACGACGCCGAGGCCGGTGGCGGCTTGATGGTCGCGACCATACAGATGGCAATCACGGTGGGAGCCGGTGTGGGTGGCGCGCTGCTCGACCATCTGGGCTGGTGGAGTCCCTTTGCGTTCGGCGGCGTGGCCTTGCTTGGTTCGGCAGTCTTTGCCTGGGCTGCGATGCGCACTGTTGGATTCAATGAATGAAGCAAAAAAGAACGTTCGTTTATCCCTCGACTCAGGAAAACCGCAATGAAGAAATTTCTATTGATGCTTGGGCTTTTAGTGGGCTCATATTCGGCAACGGGAGCAGATATGTCCAACGGTGCAGACAACTTCTACAAGAGCAGCACGCTCATTCAGCAGAAGGTGACATTCAATAACCAGTACAAGATGCGGGTGGCCGGTAATCTGTTCATTCCCAAGGGCTGGAACCCGGACGTCAAGGCACCGGCCATCATCGTCGGTCACCCAATGGGGGCGGTAAAAGAACAGAGTGCCAATCTTTACGCACAGAAGCTGGCGGAGCAGGGTTTCGTGACCCTGTCCCTGGACTTATCTTTCTGGGGCGAAAGCGAAGGCCGACCCCGTAACGCGGTGTCGCCCGATATTTACGCCGAAGACTTCAGTGCTGCGGTGGACTTCCTCGGCACCCAGACCTTCGTCGATAAAAACCGCATCGGCGTTCTGGGTATCTGCGGCAGCGGCAGCTTCGTCATTAGTGCAGCCAAGATCGACCCGCGAATGAAGGCCATCGCGACCGTCAGCATGTACGACATGGGGGCCGCCAATCGCGACGCACTCAATCATTCGCAGACGCTGGAACAGAGAAAGAAACTCATCGCTGAAGCTGCCGCGCAACGTGACGTGGAGTTTGCCGGCGGTGAGACCCGATACACCAGCGGCACCGTGCACGAAATTACCGAGAAGTCTCACCCGATCGAGCGCGAGTTCTACGATTTCTACCGCACGCCCCGTGGCCAGTATACGCCTGAGGGGCAGTCGCCCAAGTTGACCACCCACCCGACGCTGACCAGCAACGTCAAGTTCATGAACTTCTACCCGTTCAATGACATTGCCACGATCTCGCCACGTCCGATGCTGTTCATCGCAGGCTCCGAAGCGCACTCGCTCGAGTTCAGCCAGGAAGCCTTCAAGCTTGCCGGTGAGCCCAAGCAACTGGTGATTGTGCCGGGGGCCGGTCACGTCGATCTGTACGATCGGGTCAAGTTGATCCCGTTCGACACGTTGACCGAGTTCTTCAAAAACAACCTGAAGTAACGGCTCGAAGACCGAAAGCCCTGCTCAAAAGCAGGGTTTTTTTGCGCTCAATCTTTGATCAGTTCGAACCTGACGTTCAGCGGACCGGGTTGGCGGATCAGGTTCAGGTCCGATTCGAGCGTGCCCAGTTTTATGAGGCCCGGCGAGTATTTGGAGCCTTTGTGGAAGATCGCGATGTTGCCCCACGGCGCGTAATAGGCGAAGTCTTTGGCGGCTGGGGTGTAGCCGGACGGTGCGCCTTCGGTGGTCAGCTTGCGTGACAGCGTGCTGATCTTTTCGGTCGAGGCATAGTCTTCCAGAGCCACGTCGAGCGGCAACAGGGCGACGAAGTCTCGGGAGGTCTGATTGTCTTCGAGTTTGAACGTCAGGGTCTTGCCATTGGCGAGCAGTGCGATACGCATAGGGTGTTCTCGGGAGGCGTTCTGGTTCGTTTCAGCAAGGGCCGGAAGCGACATCAATGCAGGCAGCGCACTGACACACAGCAGGGCGGTCAGCCGTTTTTCAGAGCTACGAGTGAGCAGGGTTTTTAGAAGCATCGGGTTTAGGCCTATAGCGACTGAGGCGCGAGCAACGGGGTGGCGCCAAGCATAGGTCACTTGTTGCCGTTCATTACCTGGCTGGGCTTGCATGTGGATGTGAGCGTTGCTCAGTAATCGACCCGCGGCCGGCCTCATATCAAACAACCTGTGACTTGCTGGATAAATGCGATCGTATGGGAGCGGACTTGTCCGCGAAAAGACCGGTACCTCTGACGAATGTCCAGCGGTTGAAATACTGCCTTCGCGGACAAGTCCGCTCTCACCAGGTTTGCAGCGCGACAGCGCTACGTCATAGACGTGGCAGGGGCCCGACCTGCCGTTCTCCCTGTGGACAGCCCCGTCCGCAACCCGCTATGGTCGCGCCCTTCAAAAAAAGAGGCGAGCATGGGCTATCTACTTTTCGTGACGTTGATCCAGGCATTTTCCTTCAGCCTGATCGGTGTCTATCTGGCTGGCCACGTCGACAGCTACTTCGCGGTGCTGATCCGCGTCGTGCTGGCCGGACTGGTGTTCATTCCGCTGACCCGCTGGCGTCAGGTCGAGCCGGGCTTCATGCGGGGCATGCTGGTGATCGGCGCGCTGCAGTTCGGCATCACGTACGTCTGCCTGTACCTGAGCTTCAAGGTGCTGACCGTGCCGGAAGTGTTGCTGTTCACCATCCTCACGCCCCTGCACGTGACGTTGATCGAAGACGCCCTGAACCGACGCTTCAACCCGTGGGCACTGCTGGCCGCGCTGGTGGCAGTGCTGGGCGCCGGCGTCATTCGTTACGACGGACTGGACGGCGACTTCCTGGGTGGTTTCCTGTTGCTGCAACTGGCCAACTTCACCTACGCGGCGGGGCAAGTGCTGTACCGGCGTCTGGTGGTGCGCTACCCCAGTGACCTGCCGCACTACCGCCGCTTCGGCTATTTCTATCTGGGCGCGCTGGCGGTGGTGTTGCCTGCGTTTCTGGCCTTCGGCAACCCGCAACGTCTGCCCGAAGACCCGACCCAGTGGAGCGTGCTGCTGTTCCTCGGGCTGTGCTCGACTGCGCTGGGCATGTATTGGTGGAACAAGGGGGCCTGTATGGTTTCCGGCGCCACGCTGGCGGTGTTCAACGTCTTGCATGTGCCGGTCGGGTTGTTGATCAACCTGCTGATCTGGAATCAGCATGAGCCGCTGAGCCGGTTGTTGATCGGAGGGGTGCTGATTCTGGTGTCGCTGTGGATCAGTCGGCTGGGCGGGAAGCGAGATTCAGTGGCCGTTGCAGGTCATTAGCAATCTGGAAAAGTTCTGGGCCCCGTCCGTCTCCACGTCGCCTCTTAACCCCGCGGCCTTACGTAGAGCAACTGCATCAGCGCCTTGCGGTTGATTGCCTGATGGATGCGGTCCCAGCGCCCAAGACCGCACTTCAATGAGCAGCGGTCGCATGGCAACTTCGTCAGTCCAGCTTCTTGTTCACCTTGCCCAGCAGGGTCTGGATGTCTTTTCTGCGAGCGGTGTCTGCCAGTTCTTGGCCAGGACGGGGCGGGGCCTTCAAGGCCTTGTTGAGGGCGTCGCGGGCTTCAGCGTACTTGCTCTGACGGTACTGGTGGTCGCCCCAGAAGTAGAGCGGATCGATGCCGTTCGGGTCGATCTTCAGCGCTTGCTTGAGTAATTCACCGGCTTTATCCGAGTCGCCGAAGCCCAGCGGCCAGCCCGGTACGCGGTCGTATAGCACAGCAAGGCTGGTATAGGCCGAGCCTTGCTGTGCGGTGGGGTCAATGCTCAGGGCTTTTTCCAGATCGGCCTTGGCCTGTTTGGCTTTTTCAAGAGCACCGAGGCCCGGGCCGAGAGCGTTGGCCCAACTGCTGTTGACGATCCCTGACAAGATCCAGGCTTCGGCGGCTGTTGGACGGTCCTTCACGAAAGCGGTGGATTGCGTCGCGAGCTTTTCGAAGGCGGCCACACGCTGCTCCTCGGGCAGGTCGTATTGGATGCGCCGCCAGTCCTGCTGGATGGTGTCCAGGCGTCGCTGGTCGGGGGCATCCAACGCTGCCCATACAGGCAGACTGATCAGGCCTGCGAACGCCAACACGATTTTTTTCATAAGGTCTGTTTCTCTTCCGGGTGAGTACTGCTCAGACGACAAATCAAGGGTAGGCGTTTACGCAGGCTGCGGTCTACCAGCGTGGGCAAAAGGCTGCCCAGGCTCACAAAGAGGCGCGTCGTCCAGCTCGTTGCAGCGTTCGTCGATCACTGGGAAAGTGTTGGACATAGGCCCTGAAACCGTCCGCATGCCTCGTGCCGCCAGCGTTTGTTGCAGCTCGGCGCCTGTGTTGCTCGCCTGCAGCGTCAAACAAAATCAGCCGTTAGTGGTAAAGAAACTCGGCCCCGGCGCTCGAAACCGTTAGGCTATGCAGCTGTATTTTTGTTTTTCGTCGAGGTAGCACCCGTGTTTTCCGAATTCGCCCTGCACGAACGCCTGCTTAAAGCTGTGGCCGAGCTTAAATTTGTCGAGCCTACGCCCGTGCAGGCAGCGGCCATTCCGCTGGCATTGCAAGGGCGCGACCTGCGGGTGACTGCGCAAACCGGTAGCGGCAAGACAGCAGCGTTCGTGCTGCCAATCCTCAACCGCATGATTGGCCCGGCCAAGGTTCGCGTGGACATCCGCGCCGTGATCCTGCTGCCAACCCGTGAGCTGGCTCAGCAAACGTTGAAAGAAGTCGAGCGTTTCTCGCAGTTCACCTTCATCAAGGCAGGTCTGGTCACCGGCGGTGAAGACTTCAAGGCCCAGGCTGCCATGTTGCGCAAGGTGCCGGACATCCTGATCGGTACGCCGGGCCGTCTGCTGGAACAATTGAACGCGGGCAACCTGGACCTCAAGCACGTCGAGGTGCTGGTGCTGGACGAAGCCGACCGCATGCTGGATATGGGCTTCTCCGAAGACGTCGAGCGTCTGGCCGGCGAGTGCGCAGGTCGTGAGCAGACCATGCTGTTTTCCGCCACCACAGGTGGTGCGGGCCTGCGCGAAATGATCGGCAAGGTGCTGAAGGATCCTCAGCATCTGCAAGTGAACAACGTCAGTGAACTGGCTTCCGGCACGCGTCACCAGATCATCACCGCTGACCACAATGTGCATAAAGAGCAGGTCTTGAACTGGTTGTTGACCAACGAGACCTACCAGAAAGCCATCATCTTCACCAACACCAAGGCGATGGCCGACCGTCTGTACGGTCGTCTGGTTGCATTGGAGTACAAAGCGTTCGTGCTGCACGGCGACAAGGACCAGAAGGACCGCAAGGCGGCCATCGACCGTCTGAAGCAGGGCGGTGCCAAGGTCATGGTCGCAACGGACGTGGCGGCTCGTGGTCTGGACGTTGAAGGCCTGGACATGGTCATCAACTTCGACATGCCACGCAGTGGCGACGATTACGTGCACCGTGTAGGTCGTACCGGTCGTGCCGGGAGCGAAGGTCTGGCGATCTCGCTGATCTGCCACGGTGACTGGAACCTGATGTCGAGCATCGAGCGCTACCTCAAGCAGAGCTTTGAGCGTCGCGTCATCAAGGAAGTCAAAGGCACCTACGGCGGGCCGAAAAAGGTCAAGGCATCAGGCAAGGCCGTTGGCGTGAAAAAGAAAAAGACCGACGCCAAAGGCGACAAGAAAAAAGTCGCCGCCAAAGGCCCGACCAAGCGCAAGACCGCCAACCGTCCCAAGTCCGACCTGGTCAGCCAGGACGGCATGGCGCCTTTGAAAAAGCGCAGCACTCCGGCACCAGCGGCTGAGTGATCCATAAGCGCGTCCCGGCTTGCGCGCCCGCAAGACCTGCGTGAGCTGACCCAATGGGATGCGGAGCGTCCCGGGCTGCATGCCCAAGCAGAGCGCGGGCATGATCGATTACAGCCTCACACCGATCGTTCCTCACGCTCCGCGTGGGGATGCCGCTCAGGAGGCTCTGCGTCCGGGTCTACGTCCCCGTACTCCCTGTGTGATCACGCCAATCGGGACGCGGAGCGTCCCGGGTTGCAGTCCACGCAAAGCGTGGCACGATCATGCCAGGCCACTCCCCAGGCTCCTGAACCACTACCCCGCCCCCTCGTGCTGAACGGCTGCACGCCCCGCAGGTCACAACGTTGAGACACATGCTTGTGACCGGATGTCATGAGCCGTTTATCCATGCTGGACGGAGGGTTTATACAATGACTTATAACTGGGACCTTATCGAACGTCTGCTTCATGACGTGCAGAACAGTGGCGGTTCGTTTGACCCGCAGGAATACACCACAGCCAAGGCTTCTGAAGGTGAGACGGTGGCTGACTCTGGAAATCTTCAAGCCGAGGCCGCACAGCTCAAAGAGCTGTTGACCAACCGTGGCTATATTCAGTCGCGCCCGCCTGAGGAAGACGGCGGGCGTTCGAAGCTCATCCTCACGCCGCGAGGTTCAAGCCTACTGGCGCTGATAGACAGCAGTATCCCCGGCAACGACCATCCGCGTGAGGTATTGGATAGGCAAGAGGATGGACTGGACCCGGCCACGTTCGATGACGTGGCGTCCAAGGCTCAGGTCGCCTGACTCGCTGACTGCACGCGCTGCCAGTGTGCAGCGCGTGTTTGTGCCTCGCCCGCTATTGCTATTGGGCTGCACCCGCCGACTTCAGGCAATTGAGATCGGTAAAGTCTTTGCGCATGTCCGCGATACGGCTGAGCAAGCGGGTGCGCTGTTCCGGAGTGCTTTGCGCAGTGATGTCCACGATCAGTGATATCGCCGCCTTTTCCGTCTGGTCGTAGGCCTTGCGATATTCAGGCGTCCAGAATGTCTCCCGATCCTGCAACAGTGCGGCAATACGCTGTGGGAAATCGCTGGATTGACGTTGCTGCACGGTCGCGAGGAACAGATTCTGCCAACGTGTGCGGTTTTCGATCCAGGCCTTGTTCTGTTCCCCCAATGAGGCCGACCATGCCTGAATCCGGTCTTTCTGAGGCTGATTCAGCTTGCCTATCCACGGTGTCAGGCGCTTTTCCATGCGGTCGGCGCGTTCCGCGATCTGGCGGTCCAGCGGCTGATCGATGTACTTGTTCTCACGTTTGCGTTGATCCTTGGCAAACGCATTCTGCATTTCCTCGACCTGCTTGTCGTCGAAGCGGGCCAGCAGCTCGACCGCTGACGGCGTGATTTCGCGAGAGATCTTGCCGATGGCGTCCTTGGCTTCACGGGTGCGCGCCTCCAGGCCCTCATAGGTCACCTGATCGGTTTTCACCATGTCTTCCAGTTTGTCGAGCCAGGCCAGGTATTGCGGCAATTGCGTGCTGCAATGCCAGCTCAAGTGTTGCTTGAGGCGCACGTCGAGCCAGCCTTTCTGTTCGGAGTTCATGTCCAGGTAGTCGCTGAGCGTCCACGGAATGATCACGTCCAGATTGCGATAGGCGAGCCCCACCTGATTGCACCCGGCAAGCAGTGACACGGCCATCAACATCGTAATGAAGGCTTTGAACAGAGACTGCATGAACACTCCTCGGGGGCACTGACCTGCACAAATTCTGTGCAGTAGAGGAGTGTAGCGCTCAGGGGTTCAACCGGGTTGTTCTGTCAGAAAAACGAACGCACGGCTTTGAGGGTAAACGTGCCGTCGCAACGTGTGTTGTGACCGCTGTAGACGCTGCAATCGCCGCCACTGAGGCTCGATCCGCTGTAGATCAGGTTCATGTCAATGCCTAGCCAGGGGCGCGACAGATTCAGTGACCAGTCATTGAATCCGCTGATCTGCCCGCCACTGTCCGAGGTCTGAGGCGTGTCGAACTGATGATTGGCGTATTGCATGCGTACGCCTATGCCCAGCCGCTCGATGGCACCCAGATCGATGAACACCGTGCTGTCACGTGAACCCACATCGTTGCTGAAGGCTGCGCCTACACGGCTGTCGAGCATTCGCAGTCCGGCATAGAATTCGTGGCTGTCGATCTGGCTGGTGTCGGGATAGCTGTAGCGAATCATGCCCAGTTCATAGCCCAGCGTGTTGTCGAAGGGTTTCTTGAAACCCATGTAGGAGTCGACTTCCAGCGCACTGTCCGGCGTGAAACCCATGTTGGGCGCCCATTGGCCGAAATAGAAACCGCTGTCGTGGGTCAGGTCCATGCCGCCGTGAAAGGAGCCTGAACCGCCACTGGGCGTTACCAGGCCCTGCGCCATGCTGCGCGTGGGGGTGGTGGCCAGTTTGAGGTCGAAATCACCCAGGTCCCGCTCCATGATTTGGGCAGAAGCGTACTGGCTGATGAGCAAGGCGCTGAAAGTCAGCGCGTGTAAGCGATGGCTGAGCATGGCTCACTCCTAATGTGTCGAGAGGAGTGTGGTCAGGAGTGGCGTATCGAAAAAACGGCTCAGGAGCCCGACACAAGCCGCGTGCTAGAGCCTTGCAAGGATACCGATGAATTCGCCGCGATGCAGACCGTTCGTCGATCTGCGCTGTATCAATTGGCTGCGGTGGCCTGTGCAGGCGGAATCACCAGCCCGCGAATCACCACCAGCGCCTGTTCGAAAGAGGGGTAGCCGCTCTTGGCGACGTCCAGTTCGGCGTACTCTTTCTGATAGCGCTGGGACAGTTCCGGATCGCTGATGCTCAGTTGTTGAGAAAGCAGGGCGATGGCCAGCGGGTGCTTGTGTTTGGCGGCAGTCTGTAGCAGGTCAACGATCCGTTTATGGTCGGCCTGTTGGCGGATCAGCAGAACGGCCTGGTAGAACTCGGCTTCACCAGATGCATCATCCAGCGCGGCACGGCGTAGCATGGCTTCGGCCAGTTCATAGTTTTCGCGATTGTCTTCACTGATCAGCAGCTTGGCCTGCAGCATGTCGTTCTGATACAGCAGGTGCCCGGCCCGGCAGGGGCTGTCGGTGAGCTGACTGTCATTGGGGCCGTTATCGCAGTGATGCGAGGTGCAGCCACCCAGGTACACAAGTGCGCCGAAAAGCATCCAGTTCTTCATTCGAGCATTCCGCAAATGAGACAACTACCCGAGCGTGATCCTGCTCGTGGTCATAGTGATATCAAGCAAGAGAGTAGCAGCGTGACAGGAGGAATATCCAGCGAAGGATGGTCAATCTAGCGCCTTCGGCACGAAGGCGCATAGAGATCGACGAGCAAGGCGGGGGGTGTTACTTCTTGCCGAGGTTGATCTGCTTGGACGGTGTGAAAGTCTGGCCACTCACGCCTTTGGCGATTTGTTGGATTTCGCCGCCGGATTTCAGGAAAGCCGCAATCTGTGCGTTGATCGAGTCGCTCGTTTCAACGGCTGGTGCGGGTTTGGCTTTCGAGTGGGATGCTTTGATACGCATGGCTGCCATTTACCTTCATAAACGTAATACGGCCAGCCATCGTACAGGAAACCCTTGATTATTGCTTGGCGAATATGGCATTCACCTGCAGCGCACAGGTGCGTCAAAAAGGCCGTTATTCAGGCTCTAGGGCATCCAAGCACCTGTTTTGAATGGTTTAGTTTCGGCTTGCTCGGGCTGCCGTTGTGATGTCTCGTGCGCCAGTTCGGTGCGTCCAACTGACGAGCGGAGAGTCAATTCGGCAGAACCGGTCCTCATTCCAGGCTCTGGACAGCCCCAACACCTGCCTTGCCACGCGAATGCCGACACAAAGTCGGGTAGAATGCGCCCCACGCAATGAGGGTAACTGCACATGGCTTTAATCGGGCGCTACAACAGCTTGCAAGTGGTCAAGCACACTAATTTCGGTCTGTACCTGGACGGTGCGCAGGATGGAGAAATCCTTCTGCCCAATCGATACATCCCCAAGGACGTGCCCAGCGAAGATGAAGACTGGCTCAACGTTTTCATTTATCTGGACAGTGAAGACAAGCTGATTGCTACCACTGAAAAGCCCAAGGTTCAGGTGGGTGAGTTCGCCAGCCTCAAGGTGGTCGAAGTCAATAGCATCGGCGTGTTCCTGGATTGGGGCCTGCCCAAGGACCTGCTGCTGCCTTATTCGGAAGAGAAGCGCACGCTGCAAGCTGGCGACTATTGCGTTGTGCATGTCTATCTCGACAAGCACACCCGCCGCATCACCGCCACCGCGCGTCTGGATCGATACCTGGACAAAACGCCAGCCAACTACAGCGTTGGGCAGGAAGTAGACCTGTTGGTGGCCGAAGCGACCGACATGGGCTTCAAGGCCATCATCAACAATAAGCACTGGGGCCTGATCCACAAGAACGAAGTGTTCAAGTTCATGCGCGCTGGCAAGCAGGAGAAGGGTTTCATCAAGGAAATCCGTGCAGACGGCAATATCAGCCTGAGCCTTCAACCAGTCGGCGCTGAAGCGGCAAGCAGCCTGAACTCCAAAATTCTGGCCAAGCTGCGTGAGAACAACGGCACCTTGCCAGTCAGCGACAAGAGCGATCCGCAAGTCATCAGCGGGCTGTTCGGCGTCAGCAAAGGCAATTTCAAGAAGGCCATTGGTGCGCTGTACAAGCAGGGCCAAATCGTCATTCACGCCGATCGAATCGATCTGGTCTGATCGTTGATCCGGGTCTGACTGCACCGCCTATAAAGTGATATCAGTCAGGCCCGAGCGGACAGCTTGTCGATTTCCTGCTTCAAGCGGTTGAACGGCAGCGTGCCGTTGAAAACCCTTGCCTGTTCCAGCGATTCCTCGTTGTGCCGCAGCAGCACGACCGGCACTGCCCTCAACCCCAGTTTTTGCGCCAGCGCCTGATCGTCCAGAACGATTTTTTCGTACTCGCTGGCGATCAGTGCCTGCTCCAGCGCCTGCCGATCCAAGCCGATGGTGTTGCCCAACTCCAGCAGCGTCGGCGTCTCGCCGATGTCCAGGCCGTCCTCGAAAAACGCTTTGAAGGCGCCTTTGTGGAAGTCCGAAAATCGCCCTGCGGTTCTGGCGAAGGCCGCTGCCTGAAGTACCTTGCGGCTGCGTGGTTGCACCTTGGGCATTTTCATCACGACCTGGCGTTTTTCCGCCATTGGCAGCACTGAGCGCGACCAGGCAGCACGCAAGTAATCGGCATTGGGGTCAGGCATCGCGATGGGATCAGGGCGCAGTTCGAAGGCGTGCCAGCTGAATTCAAGCTGCTCGCCATAGCTTTGCTGAAGCTGTTCAAGCACCGACAGTTGCAGATAACAGAAGGGACAGACGTAGTCGCCCCACACATCGATTTTGAAAGGACCCGCAGTGTTCATTCGCCAAACTCCATAACGCTAATTAACACTGACTGCCGTAACTCGGTAAAAGTCCGGCCGTTTGGAGGATCATTTTTCGATTTGTAGGGGTCATACCCTCGTACGAGGGCTTTCTGCCGTCGATCACCACCAAGGACGTCCCATGAAAGTGCCCATGAAAACGATCATCACGGCTTACCTGGGGACGCTATTGGCGTTTCTGATACTCGATGGCATCTGGCTGGGCTTGCTGATGGGGCCGACCTATCGAGAGTGGTTGGGGTCGTTGATGCTGGATACGCCGGTCCTGGGACCAGCTGTGGCGTTCTATCTGCTGTATGGCGCAGGTGTGGTGATCTTTGGGGTGATGCCTGCCCTCAAAGAACAGCGCTTGGGTCGCGCAACGGTGTGCAGCGGCCTGCTGGGGCTGATCGCCTACGGCACGTACGACCTGACCAACTGGGCCACGCTGCAAGGCTGGCCTGCGCAACTGGCGTTGGTGGACCTGGCGTGGGGCACAGTGGTGTCGGCATTGGCGGGCACGGCGGGTTATCTGGCGGCGCGTCGGTTCGCCTGAAAGGCCTCACCGACTGCATCGCCGGCAAGGCGCTTCTTTTCAAAAAACGCGTAAGTCGCAGAGTAGAAGTGGTTTTTTCTGGGGGTAGGCCGGTGTCCGCTGCGCAATCAGTCCTGCAAAAAGCCCGCAAAACTCAGGTTGCTGCCTTTGGGGCGCATGTCCTTGAGGAATGAGTCCTTGTCGGCGCTCAGCTCCAGGCTGACGGTGGGCTTGCGCTTGTCGGCGTTACGTACTTCCAGGCCTTCGATGTGATCGCGCATGAATACGGTGGTCACTTTCAGGTGCAGAAGCTGATCGGTTTCAGGCGTGTACATCAGCAGGTGCAGCCACTCGTACTGACCGACTTGCAGACGCGGGACCGGCAGATCGAACCACCAGATGTTGCGCTTCGGGTCGAGCACGGCGAAATGGGTGTTGTTGACGCCGAGCACTGCACCGCCCAGATCCTGGTTTCTGCGTGCGATGGCCAGCTTTTTATCGAGTTTCATAACGTTCCTGTGAATCGGTTTGTTCAGCGTGCCGGATCGCGCCTGGCAACGGTGCCGCGCATTCTCGCACAAACACCGCCTTGCGCTCGCGCCCGGCGCAGAAAATGCCGACAGGCGCAGCGGCAGACGAACGGGCGTTGAAACCCGCAAAATACGTGAAACTCCCGGCGAAAAACCACGGTCAGACCTTATGTCGAGAATCGACATCCGATTTCAATGTGGTCTTCAGACCCGGGAGAAACACCCATGAGCAGCACTGGCGATAAAATCAAAGGCATGGCCAATGAAGCAGCTGGTAACGTCAAGCAGGCTGTTGGCAAGGCGACTGACAACACCAAGCTGAGGGCTGAAGGCAAGGCGCAGGAAATCAAGGGCGAAGGCCAGCAGGCAAAAGGCGAAGCCAAAGACGCCATCAAGAAGGGCGTCGACAAGGTGTAAGCCCACCTTTTCCGTGCTGAAACGGGAAAGCGAGAGGCAGATAACGGTCATCCCAGGATGACCGTTATGCATTCTGCTCTACGCAGCTGAAACCTTTTACATCCCGTCAAGTCAATGTGACATCGGTGGTTGCGCAGGTTTGTCATTGAATTGGCAGATAATTGCAACGCAGTCCGATCTTGACGATGTAAGGTGTTCCAGTAAGGGAGCGAGAGGAAACGCCATGATTTTCCCCCATTTGCGTCAACTGTCAGTTGGCAAAGTGCTGGTACGCACCGTCAATGAGTTTCTCGACGACGAGATGTCCACCTATGCGTCGGCACTGGCTTATCAGATGCTGTTCTCCCTTTTTCCGTTTTTACTGTTTCTGATCGCCCTGATCGGCTTCCTGCACCTGCCTGACTTCTTCTCTTGGCTTCGTCTGCAATCGGAATTGGTACTGCCACCACAGGCGCTGGAGCAGGTCAATCCGGTGATCGACCAGTTGCAGCAATCCAAGGGCGGCCTGCTGTCCATCGGTATCTTCATTGCGCTGTGGACCGCCTCGGCCGGTGTGCGGCTGATGATGAGCGCGATGAACGCGGCCTACGATGTAGTGGAAGGCCGGCCCATCTGGAAACGCTTCCCGCTGTCGATCTTCTACACGGTCGGTATCGCTGGCATGCTGCTCGCCGCCGCTGCGTTCATGGTGCTAGGGCCGCAGGTGATGAACTGGATTGCCGCGCAGATCGGCATGGAAGATTTCATTGTGACGCTGTGGACCATCCTGCGCTGGCCCGCCATCATCCTGCTATTGATGGTCGCCGTGGCGTTGATTTATTACGTGATGCCTGACGTGAAGCAGGAGTTTCGCTTCATCACCCCAGGTTCCGTGCTGGCAGTGGTGGTGTGGATCGTTGCGTCCCTGGCCTTCGGTTTCTACGTCAAAACCTTCGCAGACTACAACGCGATGTACGGCAGCATCGGCGCGATCATCGTGCTGCTCTTGTATTTCTACATCTCCGCGGCCGTTCTGTTGCTGGGCGCCGAGATGAATGCGGTGATCGAGCATATGTCTGCAGAAGGCAAGGAAGAGGGAGAAAAGGAAGCCGGTGACGGCGGTGGTGAAGGCGTTGGCAAACAGCATGTTTCCGGCCTTGGCCGCGACCATTCCGTGCCATTGGCCAAAGCTGATGAACCTGATTCAGATAACCGCATGACCACGCAACGCTAGGGCTGGACCTTTGAAAGGACTGACGTCGTGATTCACAAAATTCTGAAGATGGGCGACGAGCGTCTGTTGCGTATCGCCCCGCCTGTACCGCCGGCCATGTTTGGCAGCGAAGAGTTGAAGACGCTCATCGCCGACATGTTCGAGACGATGGAAAGCGTCGGTGGCGTTGGGCTGGCAGCGCCGCAGATTGGCGTGGACCTGCAACTGGTGATTTTTGGCTTCGAGCGTAACGAGCGCTACCCGCAGGCAGAAGCCGTGCCTCAGACGATTCTGATCAACCCGGTTATCACGCCGTTGTACCCGGCGGTGGAAGAGGGCTGGGAAGGCTGTCTGTCTGTGCCCGGACTGCGGGGCATGGTCAATCGTTTTCAAAGCATTCGTTACGAAGGCTTCGACCCGGACGGACAGCCGATTCAGCGCGATGCGTTCGGCTTTCACGCACGCGTCGTGCAGCATGAATGTGACCACCTGATTGGCCGTTTGTACCCTTCGCGCATTACCGATTTCAGTAAGTTCGGTTTCATGGAGGTCATGTTCCCCGACCTGGACCCCAACGCTGACGAATGATCAGGGCCGACAGTCTTCCCGACACAAGGCCACCAGCGCCTTGCTGCGGCTGTAACGCATGAAGCGCTCGCCCAGCGACTGGGGCAGCCGTTGCGCCGTTTCAAAACCCATCGGCTGATAAAAACCGGCCAACTCGGGATGGCAGAACAGCCAGACCGGGCCGCTGCGCAGGTGCAGGGCGGCGTCGATCAAACGTTTCGCCACCGCCTGTCCCCGGTGTTCGGGTGCCACGAACAAGCCCGTCAACCAGTGCCCGTCTGCAATCGGCGTAAGGGACAGTGCGCCGATGATCTCTTGTCGCTTTGCCACCCAGGCCTGCCCTTTTCCAGTCGCCCGCATCGACGATTGATGCTGCCGATAAAATTTGCCCAGCAGTGGGCGGCATTCGTCAGGCAAAGGCATGAAATAGGTGTCAGGCATGACAGGTGTCTCATAAGGGCACAGCAGCGGGTCGGCATCATACCGCTCGGCAGCTATTCTTCCCCGACAGTTGCGAACACCGTTACAACTTATCGTGCCAAGACGGTGTCGATAGCTTTCAGGCATGGCGTCCACGCCCACTCTTTGAGGTGATCATGAAATCCATAACAAAACTCGTGGGCAGTTCGCTGCTGGCGCTTGGGCTGCTGGGACAGTCCGTGCTGGCGGCCGACAAGGCCGAACCCATCAAATTCGGCGCGCTGACCTGGGAAAGCGGCAGCTTGATCACCGAAGTCCTGCGCACTCTGGTGGAGAAGGGCTATGGCTATTCGACAGATACCTTGCCCGGCAGCACCGTGAGCCTTGAAACCGCGCTGGCCAAGAATGACATTCAGGTGATTGCCGAGGAATGGACGGGGCGCAGCCCTGTATGGGTCAAAGCCGAGGCTGAAGGCAAAGTGCTTGGGCTGGGCGATACCGTCAAAGGTGCCACCGAGGGCTGGTGGGTGCCTGAGTACGTCATCAAGGGCGACGCTGCCAAGGGCATCAAGCCGCTGGCCCCGGACCTTAAGACCGTTCAGGATCTGGCGCGCTACAAGGAGGTTTTCAAAGATCCCGAATCGCCGGACAAGGGCCGGTTTCTCAACAGCCCGAGCGGCTGGACGTCCGAAATCGTCAACACGCAGAAGCTCAAGGCTTATGGCCTGAATGATAGCTTCGTCAACTTCCGCACCGGCTCGGGCGCTGCGCTGGACGCCGAAATCGATTCGTCCATACGCCGACACAAACCCGTGTTGTTCTACTACTGGTCACCGACCCCATTGCTGGGCAAGTACAAGCTGATCAAGCTGCAAGAGCCGCCATTCAACGCGGATGCCTGGAAAACCCTGACCGATGCCAGCAACGCCAATCCCCAAGGCTCTGCATCGCTGGCTGCCAAACTGTCCATCGGCGTGTCAGCGCCGTTCAGTGAGAGCCATCCGGAGCTGGTGACCTTCTTCAAGAAAGTCGATTTGCCCATCGATCTGCTCAACAAGACCCTGGCGGACATGAGTGAAAAGCGTACCGATCCGAGCGTTGCCGCGCAGGCTTTCCTCAAACAGCATCCAGACGTCTGGAAAGCCTGGCTGCCTGAGGACGTCGCTTCAAAAGTCAGCAGCGCATTGTGACCCAGCCATGACCACGATACACACGGACCGGCTGGTGTTGCGCGACTTCGAGGTCGCCGATGTGCCCGCCTTGGCGGCGATACTGGGTGACCCGCAAGTGATGCGTTATTCGGTGCGCGGCGTGCTCAGCGAGCACGCTACAGGCGAGTTTGTGCGCAACTGCAAGCAAGCCTACAGCGTCGATGGGGTCGGTACGCAGGCGGTCATCGACGCTGCTACCGGACAACTGATCGGATTTTGCGGGCTTAACAGCGAAACGGTGGATGGCGTGATGGAAGTGGAGATCGGCTATCGGCTGGCGCCTTCGTTCTGGGGACGAGGGCTGGCCAGCGAGGCTGCACGGGCGACGTTGAAACATGCCTTCGAAACCTTGCGCCTGACGTCCGTCATCGCCATCGTCCAGCCGGAAAACGTCGCCTCCGTCAGGGTGCTGCAAAAGATCGGTTTCAAGGACTATGTCCACAGCCAGTACCACCGACTGGGGGTGCGAATCTACCGCTTCGCGTCAGCGCAGTGGCAGACCCTGCATTGCTGAAAGCGGCAAAATGGTGCGGTATGCGACGTGGTCTGTGGCAAGGGCGCCTTGAACTGTTAACGTCCAGCCTGAAGAGTTTCCAGACGGGGGAGGGATCAATGACCGGGAGCAGGCCGGTATTGCGTGGTGCGCTCATGTCCGGTCTGGTCTTGATGGCCTGCGTGATGTTTGAAATACCGACACCGGTCAGTGCCGATGAGACGGATGAGACGGCCTTGGCCTTCGTGCAGGAACGTAAATTGGGTGATGGGCTGGCGTGGCTGGTTTATCAGGAAGCATCGCGAACGGCCGCGTTTGCCAGCATCGTGGAGACGGTCGGCAAGACAAAAGCTCAGGAGCTGGTGCAGCGTGAATTGCAGCGTCTGCAACCGGATTACCAGGCCGAGTGGAATCGCAATCTGGCGAATGCTTATGCGCATGCCTTCACAGCAGAAGAACTGCGTGCGCTCAGCCAAGGGGATGGATCTTCGTCGGTCGTGAACACATTCAGAGCCAGAAACGTCCAGGTCGGCGCCGAGATGAAAGCCAATTCTTCGGCATTGTTGGAGCGTTATGTGAGTCAAGCGCTGGACAACGCCCTGCATACTTTGAAACAGTGAAACTCAACCAAGCGAGGCAACATCATGGACATCGACTCATTCATGCAGGCAGCCATCGACGAAGCCATGCAAGGACTTGAAGAGGGCGGTATCCCTATCGGTTCGGTCATCGTGCATGACGGCAAGATCATTGGCCGTGGTCATAACCGTCGCGTTCAGGAAAGCAGTGCGATCAAACACGGCGAAATGGACGCACTGGAAAACGCCGGCCGCCAGCCCGCCAGCGTCTACCGCGACGCCGTGCTCTACACCACATTATCCCCCTGCGCGATGTGCAGCGGTGCGATTCTGCTATACGGCATTCGCACAGTGATCGTGGGTGAAAACCGCACGTTCATGGGCGAAGAAGAACTGCTGCGCTCGCGCGGCGTGCAGGTCGATGTGCTCAATGATGAGGGGTGCGAGCATATGATGCGTCGCTTCATCGGCCACAAGCCTGAGTTGTGGAACGAGGATATCGGCGAGTAACTGGCGCAGCCCATCTTCGAGCAGACACCGCGCCGTGGAAGGCAGCATTGCTGATAATGCAACGCGCCAGACAACATGATTGCCTGACCGGACGCCACTGTTGGCAAGCCGCCCTCCACGTGAGGGCTATGCTTTCAGGTGCGCCACCCCGAACAGCGCAACGTTGCTCAGCACGTGTTTATCTTCGGTCAGCCTGACCGGTGCAGTTCCCCCCGGCATTTCCACCTCTACGAGACCCGCCTGAACCAATCGGGTTCTCCAGGCGGCACAGGCCACGGCGCTGGCGCTGGTGCCTGAAGATGCTGTGACGCCTTCTCCGCGTTCGAACACCCGGGCTTCGATTCGGTTCGGTGCGCTGACGCACGCCCATTGCAGGTTCACCCCAGCAGGGCAGGGATCGCCGAGGCCCACGTCATCATCGGAAAACGCGATACGTGCCAGGGGCTCGTGCAGAGCCGGTGCATGCAGTTCGATGAAGGAGGGTAGGTGCTCGGCGTTCGATACCAGCGTTACGCAATGCGGATTGCCGATACGCACGAAGACACTGTGCGCCCAATGTGGATCGACATCTTTCAATCGCTCGACACAGGAAGCTGGAGCGCCGTTAAAAGTCACACATGCCATGCCTGCGCTTCGCGCGCTGACCGCTTCAGGACCGAAATGCGGAGCGCCCAGATCCAGCCAGAAACCTGCCGAGCCATTGAGCGTGGTCGGCTGTACCGAGGTTCTGACCGGTGAGGGGGAGTCAGCCTTGTCATGATGCACCATGAGCGTGAAAGTCTGATCCCTGCTGACGTGACCTGAGTCGGTCAGTGCCTGGGAAAAGATCGTCAAGCCATTGCCGCTGCGTTCTGCCAGTGTGCCATCCGTATTGACGATCAGCAGATCGTACGGGGCCGCATCCTGAAACGGGCCTATTAGCAGGCCGTCGGTGCTTGCCTGCCGCGAAGGTTCTGCTGAGCGGTTTTGGGTGTGTTGGCGCGAGCTCGCTCGCGAAGGGCAAACTACGTGTGCCTCGTACCCCACGTTGCCCCCTGAAACATCGCTTCCAGATACGCCTGACGCCTGTACCGCCTTTTCCGTCCATGACCGGCGCGATGCGGCCGCAGACTTCGCCGTATCAGGAATGTCTACGCCAAGTGCACGCAATGCCTGCGGCGTGACGACGGCGTAAATATTGCCGCGTGCATCATAAATTCGCGTCATGCGGGTTCGCCTTTCTTGTCCGTAGCATCAACGGTTCATGATAAGTGTGGTTTGTGCCACTAGATTGCCTGTAACGGTGATAATCTTCGCTCATCATTTGGCTGCATGCGCGTCATGAAGGATGCGCAGCCGTTTCTGGAGCCCGTCATGTCGGTCCAACTGCGTAATAATGTCAATGTCATGGGCGAAGGACCGACCACTCTGATTTTTGCTCACGGTTTTGGTTGCGACCAGAACATGTGGCGCTTCATGTCACCCCATTTTGCCGAGCATTTCAGGGTGGTGCTGTTCGATCTGGTCGGCAGCGGACAATCCGATACCTCGGCCTATTACCCGCACAAATATTCGTCGCTCACAGGCTACGCGACCGACCTGCTTGAGCTGGTCGATGAGTTTGGCGGGTCCGGGCCAATCATTCATGTCGGGCACTCGGTCAGTTGCATGATCGCCGTACTGGCCGAACTGCAGTCCCCGGGGCGTTTTCTGGGCCACGTCATGGTTGGCCCTTCGCCGCACTACCTGAACGATGGTGATTACCACGGCGGTTTCACCCGTGCCGATGTCGATTCGTTGCTTGAAACCCTGGAAAGCAATTACCTGGGCTGGTCCAGCACAATGGCGCCGACGCTCATGGGCGCATCCGACCGGCCGGAGCTGGGTGAAGAACTGATGGACAGCTTCTGCCGTACCAACGCCGACATGGCCAAGCAGTTCGCCCGTGTAACGTTCCTTTCGGACCACCGTGCAGATGTGGCCCTGTTCAACGCCAAAGCGCTCATCTTGCAAAGCAGTGACGACCTGGTCGTGCCGGTTCAAGTGGGCGAGTACCTGCATGCCGCCATTCCTGACAGCACACTGCACATGATCCACAACGTAGGCCACTACCCGCACATGAGCGCGCCGCAAGCGTGTATCGATGCGATGAATCAGTTTTTCGATTCCTTTGGAAGCGCACTGCATGGCCGGTGAACACACGAGCCTTTCCGGCACTGAGCTGCTTTACGAACAGGCACCCTGCGGCCTGCTGGTGACGCAGCCCAATGGCAACATCGAACGCGTCAATCAGACGTTCTGCCGGTGGCTGGGTATGGAGCGTGACGCGGTGCTGGGGCGTCGTTTCCAGGACTTGCTGAACGTTGCGGGCAGGGTTTTTCTGCAAACGCACTGGGCACCTCTGTTGCAGACACAAGGCTCGATTGCCGAAGTCAAAGTCGAGATGGTTCATGCCGACGGACGCTGTATTCCCATGATGCTCAACGCCGTACGGCGCGAGCAGCCATCGGGTGTGCTGCATGAGTTGGCGGTGTTCCTGGCTGAGGAACGCAACAAATACGAGCGTGAACTGTTGGCGGCCCGCAAAATGGCCGAGGAGTTGTTGCAACACCAGATGTCTGTTCAGAGTGAGCTGACCTCGGCGCGCAATCGCCTGCGGCTGGCACACGCCGAAGCGGAGATTCGTGCGATTTTCGCCGAACAGATGATCGGCATCGTCAGCCATGATCTGCGCAATCCCCTGACGGCCATCAAGATGGCGACCGGCCTGCTTGAACGCACCCACCTGGAGTCTCGCCAAGAGCGAATCCTGGGCCACATCAATCATTCAACCGACCGCGCCGATCGTATGATCGTCGACCTGCTGGATTTCACTCAGGCCCGCGTCGGGCGTGGGATCAACCTGGCAACCCAACCTATCGATCTGCACGCCACGATCGCCAAAGGCGTCGAGGAGTTGCGCCTGACTTTTGTGGGTCGCTCGCTGATTCATCGCGTGGAAGGCGAGGGGGCGTGCGTTGCTGACGCCGACCGTCTGCTGCAATTGCTGGGGCATCTGGTCAGCAACGCAATCACGTACGGCGCCCCGGACAGCGAGGTTGTCGTCACCTCGGCCTTCGACACGAATCTGATCAGACTCTCGGTGCACAACCAAGGCGAGCCGATCGCAATGGAGAAAGTCGACAGCCTGTACGAGCCTGTCGTACGTGTGGTCAGCGACAGTGATGAAACTCGAACGGTGGGGCTGGGGTTGTTCATCGTTCGTGAGATCGTGCGGGCACACTTGGGCGAGATTACCGTTCGCTCATCGGCTGATGAGGGAACCACCTTCACGGCAACTTTTCCGCGCCCGGCTGCGTGAATGTGAGGCCACTTAAAAAGTTGCCCACTGGGCAGGGTGTCACTCGAATGAAGAGTGTTTGTATTCGTACGAGTGGATTGGTTTTACAATGAGTCGCAATCTGTCTGGATTCTTCATGTAACCGTTGAACGAAACGACAGGGTTTCACAAACGGTGATATACAAAACAGCCTGTGCGTCTAAAATGTCTCGTCATGCACAACACTCAACAGCTTCGTCACAGGACGGACATGCGGCAATCCATTGCAAATGATGTAGCCACAATCAGTCGCATCAGCGCGGTCCCTGCCATCCTGCAAGTCGTGTCCGAATCCACCGGTCTTGGCTTTGCGGCAGTTGCGCGGGTGACCGATACGTCGTGGACGGCTTGCGCCGTTTTGGACAAGCTGGACTTCGGCTTGAAGGCGGGCGGCGAGCTGGAGTTGACCAGCACCATCTGCCATGAAATCAGCGCGTCGCATCAGCCCGTGGTGATCGATCATGTGGCCGAAGATGCCAAGTTCTGCGCACATCACACGCCGCGGCTGTACAACTTTCAGAGCTACATCTCCGTTCCGGTCTTCCTCACCGATGGTTCGTTCTTCGGCACCATCTGCGCGCTCGACCCCAAGCCTGCAAAGCTGACCGGCACCCCGATTCTGGCGATGATGGACTCGTTCGCGCGTCTGCTGGCGTTGCAGCTGGAAGCCGAGAATGACATGCAGCAGGTGCAGGCTGACCTGCTGGCCGAACGCGAAGTGTCTGAATTGCGTGAGCAGTTCATCGCCGTGCTGGGGCATGATCTGCGCAATCCGTTGTTTGCCATCAATGCCAGCGCAGAGTTGCTGTTGCGACGGCCGCTGGATGACAAATCCCAACAGATCGTCCACCACATCCTGACCTCCGGCAAACGCGCCTCGCAACTGGTCGACGATGTGCTGGACTTCGCGCGCGGGCGTCTTGGGCATGGCATTCCGTTGAGCATCCACGATGCGGCCGGACTGGATGCAACCCTTGAACATGTGGTGTCCGAGATTCAGCGCGTGCACCCCACCCGGCAGATTCGTTCCCAGGTCGGCACGCTGGAACACATTCGTTGCGATCACGAGCGGATCGCGCAGTTGTTGTCCAACCTGGTATCCAACGCGATCAGTCATGGCGACTCGGCCAGCCCGGTGGATGTTGAAGCGGTGGTCAGCGGCGGCTCGTTCGTGCTCAGCGTGACCAACCAGGGCGAGCCTATTCCAGAGCCGGTGCTGTCCCGGTTGTTCCAGCCCTACTCTCGGCCGGTCACCGACCAACCGCAGGCGGGTCTGGGGCTTGGCTTGTACATTGCCAGCCAGATCGCCGTCGCGCATGGCGGTACGCTTGAGGTCTGTTCCACTCGCGAACAGGGCACCACGTTCACGTTCAGCATGCCGCTGGTGTTGGCTGAGTTGCCTTCACAGGTCAGTTCACAGTAACGATTAAGCGCCGCCAGCCCTGGCGCTTACGGCGTGTCTGACCATCCTTGTTACAAACTCTCCAGGCGCTTTACTTGCCCAACGCCACCACCAAGTCGAACCTGAAGCCCGCATCGCCATCAAAGGCCTGAGTCTTCACTGTTTCCGACGCCAATCCTGAGAGGTACGTGATGAACACTTTTGTGCGCAAGCTGGTCTGGGGCGCGCTGTGCGTGTTATCGACCATGAGTGCCGTTCAAGCGCAAAATCTGCCCAATAGCACCCAAAACAACGGTGCCAGCAGTAACCCTTACAACAGCCCGATTCATCGCGCCAATCCCAATAGCCGCCAAGGCACCGAGTCGAGCGTGCCGCCATCGCGTGTGCCCAACATTGCACCTCCCGTGCGCAAACCGACGCTGGAAAACGGTGGCATTGGTAATGGCTATCCCACTCGGCAGACACCTTCGCGTCCTTCCACGCAGAACCCTGACCGGCAACGATCCAATTGATCCCTCGACGTCACGCTCCTGCCCTGAGGCGGGACATCCAATCCATGCATAAGGAATCGCCCATGTTCAGAAAAACCCTGTTTGCGACGCTGTGTGCCACTGCCGTACTGAGCCTGCCGCTGTCTGCGGGTGCTGCGCCTGCCGAGCAGTACAAGAGTGAGCTCGGCACCGTGACCGTAACGCCGGTCGCCGAGGGCTTGAACTACCCGTGGGCGCTGGCGTTTCTGCCGGACAGGAAAGGCATTCTGGTCACCGAACGCTCGGGCAATCTGAGGCTGGTGTCTGCAGACGGCAAGCTGTCTGCGCCGATCTCCGGCGTGCCGCAGGTCTGGGCTCAAAAGCAGGGCGGTTTACTGGACGTCGTGCTTTCGCCTGATTTTGCCAAAGACCGGATGGTGTACCTCACCTATTCCGAGGGTAGCGGCAAGACCGCCGCCGAGGGTGACACGGCAGGCACGGCGGCAGGGCGTGGACGTCTGTCGGCTGACATGACCAAACTGGAAGACTTCGAGGTGATTTTCCGTCAGGAGCCCAAGCTGTCGGTGGGCAACCACTTCGGCTCGCGGATGGTCTTCGACCGCGACGGCTACCTGTTCATCGCCCTGGGTGAAAACAACGAGCGGGCAACGGCACAGGATCTGGACAAGCTGCAAGGCAAGATCGTGCGGATCTTCCCGGACGGCAACGTTCCCAAAGATAACCCCTTCGTCGGCCAGAAAAACGTGCGCCCGGAAATCTGGTCCTACGGCCATCGCAATCAGCAGGGTGCAGCCCTGAACCCTTGGTCGGGGACGCTCTGGACCAACGAACATGGCCCCAAAGGGGGCGACGAAGTAAACATCATCGAGCGTGGCCAGAATTACGGCTGGCCGCTCGCAACCCACGGCATCAACTACTCCGGCGAGCCAATCCCGGAAGCCAAGGGCAAGTTCGTCGAAGGCACCAAGGTGCCGTTTCAGGTTTGGGAGCAGTCACCCGGCATCAGCGGTATGGCGTTTTATGACGATGGCCGTTTCAAGGCATGGGATCACAACCTGTTCATCGGTGCGCTGGCCACTGAAGAGTTGATTCGATTGCAGTTCGAGGGCGACAAGATTGTCCATGAGGAGCGTTTGCTCAAGGACATGAAACAGCGCATTCGCGATGTACGCCAAGGACCGGATGGTTATTTGTATCTGCTGACCGACGACAGTAAAGGGCAACTGCTGAAAGTTGGGCTGGCACAGTAAACACGTGTTCAGGACAAAAAAATTCCCACGTTAAGTGGGAATTTTTCCTACACCATTAATGCTCTTTATTAGGCATTAACGATCTTGTTCGTCACGAACGACTGCACCGGTCTTGGCGTTGACGTCGTAGTTCCACTCCACGCCTTTGGGATCTTTGAGTTCGATCTGGTAGATGTAATTGCCGCCAGCGTCCTTCTCAAGTTCGGTGTCGTGGATCTGGAAGCCGGAGTGCTTGGCCAGCGCTTGTTTGTTGAACTGCTCGAAGTCACCGACGGTGCCGGCTTTCTGTAGACGGATAACTTCGTCAGGGCCGATATCAGCTTGGGCAGCACCGGCAGCGGCGGTCAGGGCAACAGCGGCGAAGAGGGCAGACATAAGTTTCATAAGATGTTCCTTCTGATTGATCTGTTCTAATGGATTGCTGGCTCGCTGATTCGTTCAGCGGCTTTGTTGAATTCAGATTATCCAGGCTGACTTAACTCACGCTTAATTAACGATCGTGTCGTTTTGTTGCATGGGGCTGCCAACACACAGTTATCTGCCCCACTGGCCCATGCAACGAGGCGCACGAGGAGGTTGAAAAAAACAGTGGGTAAACGTAAAAGGTTGCCCCCTGCCTGAAGGTGCTTCGCATCTGTCCGGGCGCTCGATCCTCTGGAGTCCGTTCAAATGAGTTCGCCATACCGACCTGCCGTGCGTTTTGCATCGCGCCTGCTGCCATTGGGCATGGCTGTCGCCTCGCCGGTGCTGGCGGTCGAACCGTTGACTCTGGACGCGGTGAACGTTTCGGGCAGTCGCGAAGAACGCGTCGGCGACTACAAGGCTGCGCAGGCTTTTGTCACCGGTTACGATCCAGCTTCCTTGCTCGACACGCCGGCTTCAGTGTCGGTATTCACCGAGGCGTTGATTCAGGATCGTCAGGCCAGGCTGCTGAGCGAAGTGTTGCGCAATGATGCTTCCGTGGGGGAAAGTTACGCGCCGGTGGGTTACTACGAAAACTTCGTGGTGCGCGGGTTCTCGCTCAATGCCGCCAACAGCTACCGCATTAATGGCCGCAGCGTCACTGGCGAGCAGAACGTGGCGCTAGAAAACAAACAGCAGGTCGAACTGCTCAAGGGCCTGTCAGGTCTGCAAAGCGGCGTTTCAGAGCCCGGTGGCGTCCTCAACTACCAGACCAAACGCGCGGCCGATGTGCGCTCGGTCACCGTGTCGACCAACCAGCAGGGCGAACGCTACATCGCCACCGATATCGGGGGCTGGTTCGGCAGTGAAAAACAATTCGGTCTGCGCGCCAATCTGGCCCATGAAGACATTCGTTCCTACGTCGAACATGCCGATGGTCAGCGAGACTTCGCCTCCCTGGCGTTTGACTGGAGCATCAGTGACCGCGCCTTGTTGCAACTGGACGTCGAGTATCAAACCAAAGAGCAGCGTTCCGTGCCCGGTTATCAGTTGCTCGGCGGCACGGCACTGCCTCACGATGCCTCGCCGCGTAAATTACTGGGCTATCAGCGCTGGTCCAACCCCGTCGGCATTGATTCTTTGAACATGAACGGGCGCTTCGAATACCGCTTCAACGACAGCTGGAAAGGCAGCGTCAGTGCGTCGCGAAGCCGCGTGGTCATTGACGATTACAGCGCGTTTGCGTGGGGCTGCTACGGCTCGGCCAGTTGCGCGGCAGAAGCGGTGCCCAATCACTTCAGCGCCGAGGGCGACTACGACATCTATGACTTCCGTAGCCCGGACGACACGCGCCGTAACGATGAAGTCGAGGCGGCCATGTCCGGCACCTTTACCACCGGCCCGCTCTGGCATGAGCTGACCTTCGGCACCAGCGCCTATCGCCGCACGGTGGACACGCGGGGCACCTTCAACGAGTTCGTCGGCTCCGGCAACATCAACGCGTCACCCGAAGCCGTCGCCCCATCCGACCTGCCGCTGCCGCATACCGAGCGCCGCCTGGACAGTCGTCAATACGGGCTGTTCGTGACCGACCGCATCAGCTTCAACAAACACTGGCAGACCGTGCTGGGCGGGCGGCAGGTGCGTCTCGACGAGCAGGCTTACGCCGAGGACGGCAGCGATGCGCGCCATACCCAGCGCTGGGTGTTTCTGCCCCAGGCCGCATTGATTTATAAGCCGGTTGACAATGTGTCGCTCTACACCAGCTACAGCAAAGGGCTTTCGCTGGGCGGGACGGCGGCTTGGTTCACCCGCAACGCCAGCGAGATTCTGGCTCCGACCGTGTCGCGCCAACTGGAGGCCGGGGTCAAGTATGACTGGCAGCGCATGAGCTTCACGGCTGCGGTGTTCCAGGCGCGTCAGGCTTATCAATATTCCAGGCCCAACGATGACGGCACCTTCACCTACGTGCAGCAGGGCGAACAGAAAAACACCGGTCTGGAGTTGGGTGCCAATGGCTGGGTGACCGATCGTCTGCAGATGTCCGCCAGCGCCGCAGCGATTCGTGCGCGGGTCGAAGGCAGCGGCACCGAGGCGTACGAGGGCCATCAGGCGCTAAACGTGCCGAAATACCGTGGCAGCCTGCAAGCTGATTACAGCCTGCCGGTTCGCGGTTTGGCCCTGCTCGGCGGCGTGCAGTACAGCGCCAGCAAAATGGCCGACCGGCAAGGCACGGTGCAGGTCAATGACTACGCACTGTTCAACATCGGCAGCCGCTACAGCACCAGGCTTGGAGGCTACGACACCGTCCTGCGCCTGACGATCGACAACCTGTTCGACAAACGCTACTGGCGTGACGCTGGCGAGTACTTGGGCGATGACTACCTGTTCATGGGCGCTCCGCGAACTGCCAGGCTCTCCGCCTCGGTCAATTTCTGAGTCAACCGTTGAAGCGGACGCAGAGCGTCCTGAGAGGCAATCCCGCGGGAGCGTGGGGAGCGATCAATGACCTCCCTAACGCTGATCGGGCCCACGCTCTGCGTGGACATATATCCCGTGACGCTGCGCGTCACATCAGAGGGCAGCGCAGTGGGCGGGGATCGGCCGTCGCGCGGCACTTGAACACCGCTTGCAAACCCCACAGCCGGATCCAAGCTTTGCTATTCTTCGCGCCCAGCGAGCGCGGGACGCGCTTTTCAGCCATGTATCGGGGGCTTCATGACAGCCATCGTTCGACCACCTGCACAGCCTTTCAGCCGTGGCGACTACAAGACCCTGAGTCTTGCAGCGCTGGGCGGGGCACTGGAAATCTACGATTTCATTATCTTCGTCTTCTTCGCGCTGACCCTCAGCCAACTGTTCTTTCCACCTGAAATGCCTGAGTGGCTGCGTCTGCTCCAGAGCTTCGGCATTTTCGTGACCGGCTATCTGGCGCGGCCGCTGGGCGGAATTCTGATGGCGCATTTCGCCGATCGTCTGGGGCGCAAGCGAGTGTTCAGCCTCAGCATCCTGATGATGGCGCTGCCGTGCCTGCTGATCGGCATCATGCCCACCTACGCCCAGATCGGTTATTGGGCACCTTTGGTGCTGCTGGCCTTGCGCATTCTTCAGGGCGCAGCCGTTGGGGGCGAGGTGCCAAGCGCCTGGGTGTTCGTCGCCGAGCATGCGCCAAGCGGTCATCGTGGCTATGCCTTGGGTGTATTGCAGGCGGGTCTGACTTTTGGCTACCTGCTGGGCGCGCTCACTGCAACCTGGCTGGCGCGTGTGTTCAGCCCCGCTGAAATACTCGACTGGGCGTGGCGCATTCCCTTCCTGCTGGGCGGTATATTCGGTGTCGTGGGCGTATGGTTGCGCCGCTGGCTGAGCGAAACCCCGGTGTTCATGGCCCTGCATGCCCAGCGCGAAGGGCTGCAAGCGCTCCCCCTGAAACAGGTCCTCAAAGACCATCGCGCATCGTTGCTGCCAGCCGCGCTGCTGACCTTCGTACTGACATCGGCGGTGGTCGTGCTGGTGGTGATCACGCCGACCGTCATGCAGCAGCGCTTCGGCATCAATGCCAGCCACACCTTTGCCCTGAGCGCGGTAGGTATCGTATTTCTCAACATCGGTTGTGTGCTGGCCGGCATGCTGGTCGATCGGATCGGTGCCTGGCGCGGCGTTATGCTCTACAGCGCACTGTTGCCGCTGGGCATTGGCGTGCTGTATGCCAGCTTGATCGAGCAATGGTTGCCAATGGGCCTTGCCTACGCCATTGCGGGCCTGGCCTGCGGCATCGTGGGCGTGGTGCCGTCGGTCATGGTGGGCCTGTTCCCGGCCAGCATCCGCGTGTCGGGGATCTCGTTTACGTACAACATTGCCTACGCGTTCTGGGCCAGTACCACGCCGTTGCTGCTGATTGCGCTAATGCCCTGGAATGTCTGGGTCTGTGTGCTTTACGGCCTGGTCATGGGCGCCATAGGCCTTCTGACCGCTGTGGTGTTCGGCATCCGCAGAGGCGTTGAAGTCGATGACAGAGCGCTGCGGCGCGCCAGCTAGCAAAACGGCAGCCGAAGCGTTCTACATACACGTCGAGCGTTTCGGGTACCTTCACATGCGCGAGCGCCCAGGTAATGGCTGATAGTATGCGTCTGCCATTCAGTAGATTATTTACAATTTTAGAAGTGGTTGGCCGTTTGCTTGTAGTTGAGTTCTATGTCTCGCATACGAATGCGTCATGTGTATTCGTAGGATAATTCTTTTATTTCGCTAGTCATAAAATAACCCTCAATAAAGTAGTGCCGAAGTCGATTTAATCTTGAGGTCGTGAATAAGGTTTGTAAGAGGTATCCTACTTCTTCAATGGATGAACAGCCATAACAGGGAGGCCGCTTCATGTGGGCAACAAGTCGAGAACAAGAGGTCTTGGGGCTATTGCTGCAGGGGTACACCAATAAGCAGATCGCGCGCCAGCTCTGCATCAGTGACTACACCGTGCGTGATCATGTGTCATCGTTACTTCGAAAGAATCAGGTCAAAAGTCGCACTGAACTGATGGCTCGTTGCGTATCATTCCTGATGTCGCCAGGTATAAAACTGCGACCCCCTACATCTGTCGGATTGTGTACCGAAATCATCTCGTCACAATAGGGGCGTCAGTTAGTAGTCTGTACTGTACACAGGTCGGGTGATCTTTTTCTTTAGCGCCATTCAATGATGTGGGCTTATTCGATTCAGCGTTAAATCGGTGCTTCGATGTGTCAGATTTTAAGGGGCTGGCGTTCCTTGACGGAGGCAGAATCTGGCGCGGCGTTTGCTGGGCCTGATTGTTTGCACCACCACACGAAAAAAATAAAAGGAGCAACTTATGGCGGTTTGTCTTATCGGCCCACAGTCTCATCCCGATCAGTCTTCGCGGCTGGATTCGCACACTGCCGACATCAATCGGACGACAGATTTTCAAGAGCTGGCGGCACGGCAGTCGATGCTTTCGCGAGCGACCCTGGTCCAGCAGCAAGCCGCGCTGCTAGGCCCATCGGGCCCGTTTGCGAAACTTTCCCGACAGGTCAGGGAGCAGGGAAGGCAGGCACCCGTTCTCAAGGACCTGGCGAACCTTCATGACCGTACGCGCAAGACGTTCGCCGAGCAGGCCGCGCTGTTCGTGCTGGGCGCGCTTTGCCGACGGCCTCCATCGGACAACCCCTTTTACAAGATGCCCCGAGAGCGACTGTGCTGCGTCTTGTTCGACGACACTTCGCACTACACCCTCGTGGAACGCTTCGCCGCAAGCGATGCCTTGAAACGCAGCGACAGCGAGTACTTCGCCAAACTCATCGCCACCACACAAAATACCGTGGAGCGCCGGATCGTTTTCCGTGGCTTGCTGGAACATTTCGACCGTCTACTGCCCATCGAAAAAAGCATCTATCCGTTGGACTACCGCTGCGTTCAGCAAGCGCATCTGGATCACGAAGAAAAATTGTATGGCCCGTTAGAACTTGATCTGCCCATTAGCGTGATCTTTGAAACGCGTGAACCTGAGTGGCTACTCGATCAATTGCATGGACGCCAACGCGTTATCAACTGATCCGCGCACGCTACGTCAACGGGTAAAAAAACACTGTGACGCGTTGTCGTCGCGGCGGTGTCGTGCTGCCGCTTTTTAGCAAGGAAGTCGTTCATGCGAATCACACATCCAGGCAGTGCTACACGCGTGGCAATCATGCAGCTCGACAGAAGAAACGCATCCAGTCGTGAGTTGGCGTCAAAGGCTGACGGTCTCACCGACGAAGAAAGCAGTCGAACCTAAAGAAATTACCCTCCAATCCCTGCGCGCCGACATACGCAACGCTTTCTTTCAGAAGATGGGCGTGAAGAGCTTTTCATCGCTGTTTTCGTTGTGGTTCAAGGATAAGCGTTGATCCTTCAGGTCTGGGTGCGCATGGACGAGCAGTCCGCCCGGATGTCGTCGGCAATCACCACACGATTGCGGCCGGTACTTTTGGCGAGGTACAGCGCCTTGTCCGCTTCGTGCAGCCAGGCAGAGGTATCGCTCAATGAGTGGTTGTAAGCCGCGACGCCAATGCTGAGGCTGACTTTGAGATCTTCATGCAACGAATAGCTGAGTTCGTCGATGGCCCTGCGTAGCTTTTCAAGCACTCTGTTGGCTTGAGCGGTGGTTACACCCGGCAGGATCACGCAAAATTCGTCACCGCCGCAGCGCCCGGTCAGGTCGGTTTTGCGCAGGTTATCGACCAGCGCCTGGCTAATGCTTTGCAGGACGGTATCGCCCACCAGATGGCCGTAGGTGTCATTGATGGTTTTGAAAAAATCGATATCGATCAGTGCAATCACACATTCCTGATTCAAACTTCTGCTTTTTGCAAATTCGATATCGAGCAATTCTTTCCAGGCACCGTGATTGAGCAGGCCGGTCAGGCTGTCGGTGCGGCTGAGCCGGTGAAGTATGTTTCGGTGTTCGCGCAGTTTGAGCGTGACCTGATGGCTCATCCAGCCGATGAAAATTGGGTAGATCACCAGAACCGGAAGGCAGGCATACATCTGCAGGGCGGTGCTTTCCAGGTTGACGGTCGGATTAAGTATCAGCACAGACGCCATCACGCCCAGCGCTTGCGCGACAAAGCCTCTGAGCATCAAGCGGGGGCCAGCAGCCGCGATGTTGTGCATGGCCATCATCGCGACCACGGTGATGCCGGGCAGCACACTGAAGCCCATCGCGCCGATCCAGAAACCTCCGGCAAAAGAGTCGGTCAGCAGGTTGCGCCATTCGGCCTGGTAAGGCTGTCTGGACGTTCTAGCCAGTTGATAGGCGACGTGCGGCCACACCAGCGCGTTGAAAAGCGCTACGGGCCATAACCAGAGCGGGGCGTTCACATGGAGCAGGGATACTGCGACGGTGATTAAACCTACGCTGACGCCAACAGTTCTTGGCGCGTAGATGCGCTTGGCAAATGCCAACCCTTTACCTTGATAGCGATTCATAACGCTTACCGGAATCTGACTTGAACCGGTCAGAAACCCTCATCCTTGACCGAAAGGTAAGAGTTTGGCGCGTCACAAATGCCAAGGGAAGATCATTTTGCCATTATTCATACAGAACTGTTCGTAAGGCCCAGTGATGTGCTGTGAAAGGTATACGTTTGGATGGATGAAAACCTGGCAGGCCTCCAAAGACGTATGACCCGTCAGCGGGGCTGTCGATAGATGCTCAGGACAGCCCCACCAGCCAGAAGGGTCAGACCGCAGCGGCTGTCGCTGCGGTCTGGTCTTTGCGCGACATCGTCAGCCACGCCAGCGCGATGGCCAGCAGGGCAACGACAGCGGCCACGTAACCCACTGCTTCCAGGCCCATGTACTCAATGGTCACACCGCCAATGATCGAACCCAACCCGATCCCTGCGTTGGCGGCTGAAACGTTCAGCGTGCCCGCCAGCGCCTGAGCCTGCGGAGCGGCCTTCATGACCCGAATCTGGCAGACCGGAAACAGGGCCGTGTGCGCAATGCCCCATACGGCCAATACCACCGCCAGCAACGGCAGGGATCCTGCGGCCGGAACGCTGGCGGTCATCCCCAGAGCCAGCACCAGTGCAAATACCATTGTCGAGCCCAGCGGGCTGCGATCAACGAAGCGGCCGCCTAACGCGTTACCGATCAGGCCAACCGCGCCGAAGCCCATTAACCACCAGCCCACTTGAGCGGACTCGATGCCAGCGATGCGTTCCAGGGTATCGGCCAGGTAGGTGTAAGCGCCGAACATGGCAGTGAACAACAGAATCGACAGCAGCAGATTGGCGATGAAGTGCGGGTCGCGCAGGATTCTGGCCTGCTGAGCCAGCCCCACCTTGGCCGTGGGTGCCAGCGTCGGCATCGAAATGGCTAACAGCAACGCCATCAGTGCGGACAATACGGTCAGCGCCCAGAACGCGCCGCGCCAGCCCACGGCGTCGGCAAACACAGTGCCCAGCGGAATACCAAAAAGCATGGCCGCTGAGATGCCCAGATACACCTGCGCTACCGCTTTACCTGCCTGATTGGGGCCTGCCATGAGGCCGGCTGTTTCGCTGGCGGTGCCCCAGAACACCGGCAGCGCCAGGGCGGGTATGAAACGCGCCAGCGCCAGAATCCAGATGTTGCTCGACAGGGCCGCCAGCGCATTGGACGCGGCGAAGATCAGCAAAATGACGATGAATGTCCGTTTGCGGTCCAGGTGCGAGAGCATCGCCGTCAGTGGCGGGCCGAACAGCATCACCGTAAAGGCGAACAGAGTAACCAGCAACCCGGCGCTGGAAATCGAAATGCCCAAGTCCCTGGCCAGTGCAGGCAACAGGCCGATGATGAGAAATTCAGTCGTAACGATGACAAAGCCTGCCAGCGCCAGAATGGCAATCGACAGACCTGCGCCGGTCGAGCGTTCGCTCGCGGCGGTGGAAGATGTTTCCTGAGACGGCATGACACAAATCCAGTAGAAAATTAGTGTGCCAGCATATTGCAGAAACCATTTCCTATCGTTGGCGAATATTCCTTACATTAAGGAAATAAATTCATCAGTGGTAATGAGCCGTGCTTTCTACCGATCGCCTTAAAGGTATCGAAACGTTTGTGGCAGTGGCTAACGCGGGCAGCTTCACGGCGGCGGCCGAGCGCCTTAGTCTGACCAATTCTGCTGTCAGCAAAAGCGTGGCGCGCCTGGAACACCGATTGGGCATGCGTCTGTTTGCCCGTACCACCCGAAGCCTGGCGCTGACCGAGGAGGGTGCGGCCTACCACGCCGTTTGCACGCGGATGCTTGCCGAGCTGGAGGAGGCCGAGACGGCCCTGGCGGCGCAGCGCTCCGAGCCTGCCGGACAACTGCGCATCGATCTGCCGGCGACGTTCGGTCGATTGCATGTGCTGCCGCAGATTCTGACGTTCGCCAGCAACTATCCCAAACTGCGCCCGCACGTCACGTTTACGGATCGCTTCGTCGATATTCTGGAGGAGGGCATTGATGTTGCGGTCCGCATTGGCGGCCCGTCGATCTGGCCGGCTGGGGTGGCCCATCGTTGTCTGGGGACCGAGCGCGTTATTTTTTGCGCAGCGCCTGCCTACTTGCAACGGTATGGCATGCCTCGCACGTTCGACGAGCTGAGGGATCACGCCTGCATTCTGTTCGGTCGAGGCGATGGCAGCGTCAGCCCCTGGCTGTTCGTCGATGCGCAGGGCCAGCCCGAAACCCGAGCGGTCGAGCCACGCATCGTGGTGGGTAATGGGGAAGCCCAGGTCGGCGCTGTGACGTCAGGCTGTGGCATCGCGCAGTTGGCGACCTGGTTGATCAAGGACCAGTTGCAGCGTGGCGAACTTGTGGAAATTCTTCCCCACCTGGCCACCGACGGTCTTTCGCTGCACCTGGCCTGGCCACGCAGCCGTGAGTCACTGCCCAAGGTGCAAGGCCTGCTGACGTTGCTGTCAGGGGCCTTACGCGTGGATTGACTGCCTGTGTACTGATCGACAGTGGGTTACTGACCGATGATTTGCTTGATCAACGCAGCGTGTGCCTTTGGATCTTTCGCGTTGGACACCACGTTCAGCACGGCGGCGCGTTTACCTGAAGCCGCGACGAGGGTGGTGCTCAATACTTTCGTGTCGCTCATGGTCGCTGACGTGTCGACTTGACGAATGCCCAAACCATTCTTTTTAAGGATGGTCTTTTCACTCAGTTTCTTGAAATCCTTGCCTGCGCTCTGCTGGGCCATCGTGCCGGTCACTAGGCCATCGAGTACCACGCTGTCGTTGTCGCCGACTTCTACACCCATAGGCAGCGGCGTTTGTGTCGCGATCACCACGCGCTTTTGAGTCGAATCCGTGTAAAGCGCCCCCGTTACCCCGGCCGCTTTGGCCTTGTCATCGATCTCGGGCATTTCACCCTGCACGAAACCTGCGGGCAGCGTGAACGCCAGCTTGTCGTCCAGTAGCGATGCTTTCTGAGCGGTCGTGGCAGGTGCCGTTGCCTGCGTTTTGGTGGCGGCCTGAGCGCTGACCATTCCTTGCACGCCGACCAGCGCCATGCACATCACGATTGCCTTGAGACTGAACGACTTCATTGAAACTCCCTGATGGTTGATAACGGATCGACAGCAGTGTGCCTGAGTGAATGTGAGCAGGCAGATGGAAAAAAGTGCCATGACGCTGGCAACCTTCTAGCGGTGATTGTGCCCATGCTTTGCGCTCAGCGTTATACGCACGTCAAACCGCGCGGAATCCAGTTTAAACTCATGGCGTGCGAAAAATCGGTCGAATGCCTCGGCATTTCGGATAGGCCTCACACCCCCAGAACTCCCCGGCATTCTTTCCGGTACGTGCCACCTTGATCACCATCGGCTTCCTGCAATGCGGACAGTCAGGAACCGCAGGCTTGACCACGGCTGCCGGAAGCGCGGACTTCGATCGCTTCTTTCGCGGTTTGGTTCTGGTTCTCGCAGGTGCAGCTTTGGCAGGTGCGTCAATGACAGGCAGATCAGTGTAATCACGGTCCGCGTCCGCTTTTCGACGCCTCATGATCCTGTCCACGGCCGCCCTTAAAGGCTTACGGATCGCCTCAATAAAGGCTTGCAGAGGCGGTTGAGTCTTGCGCGTCATCAGAGCCTCAGTAAATGATGAATCGTTCAAAGGCGGCATGGTGCATAGCGCACAACTGTGAAGTAAAGCGCATCCGTATCGCTCCCCATTAAAGACCCTCGCCTGTTGGACGATACAAGAAGCGTTGGATCGTCGGTTGTGCCTTTGCGGGGGTGTGCTACACCTTCATGGCGTGCCCAGGATATTTCGAAGTTGCCAGGGAGTGGATTTTCAATGCGTGTGAACATGCCGATTACTCAGACCGAGCGGACCTTTCCCGCGTCTGAGCGTCTTATCTCCACGACCGACCTCAACAGCCACATCACCTACTGCAACGATGCCTTCGTTGCGCTCAGCGGGTTCACGCGCGAAGAACTGATCGGGCAGCCACACAATCTGGTCCGCCACCCCGACATGCCCGCTTCGGTGTTTGCCCACATGTGGGAAACCATCAAGCAGGGTAAACCGTGGATGGGAGTGGTCAAGAACCGCTCCAAGCAGGGTGACTATTACTGGGTTAGCGCCTACGTGACTGCCGTGTATGAAAACGGTCGCATCGTCGGTTACGAGTCCGTCCGTTCGCTGCCGACCCGTGATCAGGTTCGTCGGGCCGAAGCGCTCTATGCTCGCCTGAGGGCCGGCAAGTCAGCGGTGTCACCAGCCAATACGGCGGCCTATCACCTCATTCGCCAATTGCCGATAATTCTGTGTGCGCTGGCCTTGATCACGGGTGTTTATCTGCTGGGCGATGAAGCATCGTTCGGCCTGATTCTGGTCACGCTGATCGCTCTGGGTGGTTTTCTGGAAATACGCCATCGCAGCAGCCTGCGCAAGACGCTTGCCGAACACCCCAAATCGTTTAACAGCGCGTTGGTGGCGCTGACTTACAGTGACAATCGCGGCCCGCAAGCCCAGCTGGATCTGGCGATGCTCAGCGAGGAAGCCCGCTTGCAAGCCGCCCTGACTCGCCTGGTCGATACCGGTGAAAGTGTCCGGCAGCACGCCGGGCAATCGGCGCAGTTGTCGATCCGGCAGGCCGAATCCCTTGACCAGCAACGCAGCGAAGCCGATCAGTCGGCCACCGCGATCAACCAGATGGCGGCAACCATCCAGGAAGTCACCCACAATGTGCAGAACACCGCGCACGCTGCCGAAGAAGCCGACAAGCTCGCCCAGCAAGGCAGGGGGCTGGCAGATGAAAGCCTGCTGGCGATCCGTCACATGGCCAACTCCGTGACTGAGATCGGCCAGGCAGTGGGGGACCTGGCCAGCGCCACGCAATCGATCGGCAGCGTCGTGGACGTCATTACTTCCATCGCCCAGCAAACCAACCTGCTGGCGCTTAACGCCGCCATTGAGGCCGCCCGTGCCGGCGAGCAGGGCCGTGGCTTTGCCGTCGTCGCCGACGAAGTGCGTTCGCTCGCCTCGCGCACACAGTCCTCGACCGAGCAGATCCAACAGATCATCACCTCCCTGCGCGACGGTGCCGACCGCGCTGTGCAGACTGCCAGCAAAGGCGAGCAGATTTCTCAGGAAAGCGTCGCCAGCGTCGAAGCGGTGCAAAAGGCACTGGACGGCATCAGCCAGTCCGTCACCCGCATCACCGGCATGAGCCAGCAAATGGCGTCCGCCTCCGAAGAGCAGAGCCACGTCGCAGAAAACATCAGCCAGCAGATCACCCGCATCGCTCAACTCTGCGACCAAAGCGCTGGCCAGGCTCAACAGGGTTCGCAAATCAGCAGCGAACTGGAACAGATGGCGGAGTACCTGCACAGTCTGGCGGAGCGGTTTAGTCGGTAAACGGTGTCAGCTGTTGTGTTGCTGACAGCGCCGTCGAGCAGCAAAAACGGTTGCGTAGGAGCGCGCTTGCCCGCGATCACCTCAGCCCAGCCGCTGGATATGGCCATAAAGATCTGCCGACTGGAGCAAGCGCTTCTACACATAGATGCAGTGGTTCAGGTACTACTGGGTATCGGTGGGCTAGAACATAGAGCGTTTCTTTTTTGAGTACCAAGGCTTGATCTCGTACGTGACAGTGTGAGCGCAAGCATGGGCAACAATCATCACCAACGAAAACCATCCTAGAATTGAGCTGTCTTGCTCTCCATAGAAAGGGAGGCTGTTCTTTTCGATAAAGCGCATGTGAAGATAACCAAAGAAGATGTTGTATGTAGTGTTAATCCCTGATTTGACAGCTGTAAAATTTGATCCGGACCATCTATAGCGTGTCCATAGGGCGGGAATGTAAATGCTATCCCGCAACCCAGAAATATAATGTATATTATTTCATTCATCGATGGCTGTCCGGTGAAAAGAGGAAGTGTTGTAAGTTTTTCGTTGTCCCTATTCGGCGGCTGTCTTTATCCGTGGCGTAGGTAGCAGAAGTGCGAACGCTAACGGGATGAATAGCGCTAGCCATCTCAGCGGTATGCTTCTCAGCGGTATATCGAAAGGCAGTATTCCATAGGTCGCAAATTTCAAATACAGGTGGCCGCAGAATACGTTGTAGGGAATGTAAGTAAGCGTATGGGTGTGGAGAAGTTTTTTGCTGAGAAAACGCATGTTGCCCAAACTGAAGGGGCGAGCAGCAATAGTGTTATGCCGACGAATGCGCTGTGACTCAATAAATCATTCACATGCACATTCCACCTGACCCAAAACTGCTCCAATTGTGATCAGGTCGCTCATTCCCTCCAAAGAAAGAACTGTAACTGGCATGGTTTTATAGGCCATTACACGATCTGCTCTCACGTAATCAAAAAGTTTCCAGGCGTCAGGCTTTACAACAAGTCTGATCGCGCCATACAACGACATCCCGAGATCAGCTGTGCCATAGGCGATATTTCCCGCGCAGGAGCTGAGCCCGCCTGCCTTGGCAATTTCTTGGTAAGTCGTTCTTACCGGCCCTTCAACATCTGAGCGGTCCTCAAGCAGACCTCTACCATTTTCATAAAGGTTGTTACCGCCATGAAGCATCAATGGCGCTCCGAAAAATACGCAGAGTGTTCCAGGTGACGCGTAACAAATTCCTGCGCCACCCACCAGTTGTAACGCTCCGGCGACGGCACCAATGCTTCTCTGTGCAATTGCGGATGACTGTCTTATCAGTCGCTCATGTTCCGCCTCAATCGCCTCCAGCCCCTCATCAACACTCTTCCTGCTGGCCTCCACATCCCGAACGATCCCTTGCGCGTAATAAGCTACGTCCCGATTGAACTGCAGCCTGAGCGTTCCGTCGCGGATGTGACGGGCAGATACCGTACAGGCCTGCCCGGCGAGATGACCTGCGGCCTCGCTGACCCGCCACAGGTCGTGGCCCGCTGACGCTTGGCGCCTGTCCAGCAGGCTCATTGCTCGGTAAGCCAAGAGGCACAGCCCGTGGTATGTAAGCGCTCCATAAACCTCACTTGGCTAAAGATAGGTAAAGCGCTTAGCTGTGAAGTCGAGGTTCGCAGTTCCACAGCAGCAAGGCTTCGTAATCCTCTACCGATGTCGCCGTTGGCAAGCGTTCAAGTGCGTGGCGCAGCCACGCATAGGGCTCCTGAGCCAATACAAAGCACACCAGCAGTCGCAACAGCCACGACTCGCAACAGCGCAATTCGTTGAATCCGCCGTCGTGTGGCAGTGGGACCGGAAGCGCACCTATATCGCTGAATGGAGCGTGGCAGGCAATCAAATTGACGACACCAGCGTATGCCGTAACTGGCGCAGAGGCTCGATCGAATACCGGGAATGCCGCAAGGGCGCCAAGGTGTATTTCAAAGAACAGTGCAAGCGCCTCCCCGAATCAGGCGCCCGCCAACGCTATTGCAGTAAAGCGAGCGGGTTTAGTCCGTTGGGCTGAGCGCCCCACGGCCAGCTCGACGAGGGCACCCAGAACCTCAGCACGAACGGCACTATCAGACGACAATACGAGGCCGCCGCTTATTATTTTATTTTTCTGAAAAACTACTGAATGCACTACCGCCACCGTATCCAACATGATACAAAACGCCACGACGGATTTTACTGAAGCCAGGCCTTGATCAGGTTTTAATAACATGGAAGTAAGAATGCGTAAATATCCCCCTCATTGCCCTCTCTACACTGCCCAGACGACGAGCCACTGATTCGACTTTCCGATTAGTTGGCGTGCCGGTTTTATCAGTACCTTTGCGCCTGCCTGCCCGGTTTTCCAGCGTCGGAAAATACCGCCGTCGCTCTCTATGTCTTCACGCTGTACCCAACATGAAGTTGATCGTCAAACCCAAGGAGCGTCACCCATGAAATCCCCAAAACTCTTACTGTCCTCCCTTGCGCTGGCTGCAATGACTGCGGCTGCAACGGTTCAGGCAGGTCCTCCCGTCACAGTAACTTTCAAGAATCTGAGCGCTGAGGCTGCGGTATATCAGGTCGTCACGAGCAATGAGGCCTCGACAAAGCTGAACGCAAAACCGTCAATCGCTGCGTCAGTCCAGGCTGGAAAGAGCGATGTCTACGCGGTGCAGAGCAACATCTCCCCAGATACTAATTACGCCAGCGTTCGATATGCAATCGGCTCTAAGGTGTGCGTATTTTCGACCACTTTCGTCAACCTCCCCGGGGCGGGTGGCGTCAAGGTACCTAAATGGACGCGCACGGCCACGCCAAGCGGTGGCGCGATCTGTACCGCAACCTCCGGCGTGACTAACCTTTCAACCTATGCCTGGGCCGCCGAATTTACGATGAAGTAGGCTTCTTGCGTGCGCGTCTTCCCGATGCGCACGCGCTGATAAAAACTCAAGACTTTTCGCTCCGCGCCGATAGTTCTAACACCAGTGCCATGGACGTGGCCCACGCCGCCAGGACGCAAATATGATCGACAGCAACTCTATCTCAAGCTTTCTTGCCAACAATACGATCAAGACGGTCGCTAAAACCGCCTCCGTGGCAACCGAGAATACTGCTGTCAAAGAGCTGGTCTCAACGACAGATCGCTCGGACACCGCAACACTTTCAACGCTCGCGAAGCAATTGAATGACAGTGCTGCGCGTGCTGACTCGCGTGATAGCACCCTCGGTTTCAAAGACTTGGGAACTCTGGCGAAAGATATCATCGACAAGGTTGCAGGCCCCAGCTACTACGCCAACCGAAAACTGCATGACGCCGAGGTCCCTGACACAGACGATCCCGCACTTATCGAGCGAGCCAGGCAGGCTACTCAATTTGCAAACGGAACAGGAAAAAACCCGTTCGCGGGCCTGTCTCAAGATCAGCTACGCCTGGTGATATACGACGAAAGGGGTGACTACACTGTAAATGAAAGAAATGCGGCCTATTCAGAAAATTACGATATTGAACAGGCGTGGAAAAGAGACGTGACGAAGCGCTATGTCGACGAATACAACGAAACCGGCAAGAGTACCCAATCACTGTTCATGATGCTGGCTCACTACAATGAACTTCCACCGATAGAAAAAGCGCAGTATCCCGCTAATTACGCAGCCAACCTTGCATCAGGCGACAGCTCAGTGCTGGAAGCCCTCATATCCTAGTTTCGACCAGTTCAAGTACTGGGTAAAAATACAAACGAATCCCTCTGCGCTTAGAAAGGTCGCGGTAGGAATGGCAGCCACCTGCCACCCCCCGCACAGATCCGTACGTGCAGAATTACCGCATACGGTTCCTGCCTTGGGTTTTGACGCCGAAGCGGGTTATGGGATAAGGATGCATTGTTAGCTCACGCGGATACGGGATGAACAGCCTTGCCAGCGCAGTCATACGCTCCCAATTCAGTCGGTGTCGCTGACTCCTCCGTTTATCCTTGATGTCTAACAGCTCATAAAGGGGTTTCACAGTGGGCTCGGCTTTGTGGTCGCTGCTCACTTTGGCGGACGCATTCGTGGATGTCTTCGTGTCGGGCTTTTGATTGGGCTGAGGCGGCGTCTTGTCTGGACGGGGTGGAGGCGTCTGCTGATGCGCTTCTTGCTGTGGCGCATTTTCGGGTTTGTTGTTCGGACGCTGCGCCGTTTGTGGCTCAGGTTGTTGTGCGCTATCGGCACTCGACTGATGGAGCTCGTTCAACACTTGCTCCGCGATGTTGTGCATTACCTTGCTCAGGCTCAAACCGCTGGAGAGGTAGGCATTGCGCAGGCTCGCCGCGACCGCGTTGTATTTATCGTGCCCGGAACCGGGTGCGGCCAGCGCATCGGCAACGGTCTTGCCCAGAGAAAACAGCGCTTTGCCCGTGCTGTCACAAGCCTTCAAAAAGCTTATCACTTCAGGCTTTGATGCTTCACGCTCCCCAGACCACGCTGGCTACGTCAAAAGCGGCCCGTGCCAAGTTAAACCGTCCGCCCTTGACGTGCGTCTCCACATGATTAACCGCTTCCTTGCCAAGCAAAGCATCCACAATCACGGAAAGCCCTTTGCGCTGACGCTCGCTAAGCTGGCTTGCCTGTTTCAGCAACGAGTCCGTCATCCGCAACGCCACCTTGCCAGCGACATGGCTCGCCACGTTAAAGGCCCGATCCAGCTTTGGCTTGTTCGTCTCTCTGAATGCTACCCGCGCCAATGAAGACGCCATGTTGGAGAGATTGATTATCGCGCGTCCCCAGGGATTGATACCGCTTAGTGGCGAGGGGGGGAATCGGTTCCGGGGTGGGGCGGGGCGAATACC
>NZ_RBTP01000011.1 GCF_003702045.1 Pseudomonas viridiflava | reverse complement strand
GTCGAAGACAGGGTGGGGCCTCGCTCAAAAAGTGGTCAGTCAGCTCTATTTTATTTGGGTGGCAGCTAGCTTGAACTTCATAAACCCGCTTGAGAGGACACGTTTGAAAGAGAGTCTCTGCGAGCAAGCTACAAGCGATACACAGCCTGTAGCACTGCCCGACCTGCTGCGCCCCGAGCGGCTGGACGCGTTGATGTTGAATCTTTATGGCGCTGAACTCATGACCAGGCATCTACCGGTGCTGGTGTCCCAGTGGGCCAAGTATTACTTCATGCAGATCATTCCTGCGGTGCTGTCGGCCAACCTGTTGCAAGGTCGTCATGACGCGCTGCACCTGAATAAAGTCTGGCTGACGCTAGATGAGCGAGGTCTTGAGGTGGGCAGCGACAAGCCTGTTGTCTGAGTTATCAGGTCGAGTGGGGCGGTCGGTGCGCGCATTGTCCATTGCACGATTGATCCCGACGAAAACGCTCACAAGGCCACTGATCAAACAGGAACCGCGATCAGGCTCAGCAGGTGATCGTCCTGCACGCTGAACTGGCCCTCCAGTTCCTTGCCGTGGTGCCACTCGCCGGACAGGTCCATCAGCAACCGCATGCGCGCGCTGCCGTCTTCGGACCACTCCACAAGCTCGGCATCTTCGAAATAAAAGCGTTTTTGAACGATGGGATACAGCGCCTTGAACAGTGCTTCTTTTATGGAGAACGTCAGGGTCACGCGTAACGCGATCTGGTCTTGCGGCCCTTTGGCCATCTCGGCCAGTTCATTGGCCGTCAGAATCTCCCCGGCCAGGCGTGAGGCGCGGTCGTGGCTCAACAGGTTTTCCGTGTCCAGCCCCAGCCCGCGCCACTGTTGTTTGTGGGCGACCACGGCGGCGGCCCAGCCGGTGCTGTGGGTGATGGAACCGCAGACATCCGTGGGCCAGACCGGCGCACGGTCTTCACCGATGCCGGGAGCGTAGCGGCGTGCATCGAGCCTGCGCAGCGCTTCGCGGGCGCAGAGCCGACCGGCGAGAAACTCGGTCTGGCGTTTGGCGACCGAGCGCTGGATGCTGGCAGGCTTCTCGACCGTCACGCGCTGAAAGTCGCCATCGACAAGCTTCAGGGGATCGAAACGGCCACTGACCAGCACCGCACCGGGCACGGCCTGGGGCAGCGGCCAGTGGGCAAGCAGTTCGGGACAACAGGCGGGTAGGGCGGGTAGTTGGGTCATGAACGGCATTTTGCCGGGGGATCAGGCTTGAGGGAAGGCTGGATTTGACTGAGATGATCGTTCCCATACTCTTGGACTGCCCTCCGAAAGCCGGTAAAGCCTAAGAAGATGCGGCGTCTGAACGCAGTATTCGCGGACAAGTCCGCTCCCACTCTGGGGGCAGTCCATTCCAGCGTGGGAATGGCTCTCAGGACGCTCCACGTCCGCTTTGGAGTGGGACGCGGAACGTCATGGGCATGCTCGGTTGCGAGCAATCAACCGAAGATTTTCTTGAAGAACACCTGCATGTCCGACCATGAGCTTTGATCGGCTGCCTTGTCGTAGCCAATGTCCGGGCCACCGTGTTCGCCGTGGCTCAGGCGGTCGGCGTCAGGGTTGGTGAAACCGTGCTTGGCACCGTCGATGCTGACGAATGTGTAGTCGGCGTTGGCGTCATCCATTTCTTTCTTGAAAGCAGCCACGTTTTCCGGGGTGACCATGCTGTCTTTGGCACCGTGTTCAACCAGCATTGGCACCTTGATGCCGGGTTTGGCCGGGGTGTTGGTGACCAGTGCGCCGTGGAAGCTCACCACACCCAGCAGCGGTTCGCCACGGCGGGCGGCATCAAGCACGATCTTGCCGCCAAAGCAGTAACCGATGGCGGCTATTTTCGCCGGATCGGTTTGCGGCTGCTTCTTCAGTTGTTCAAGGCCTGCGTCGAAACGCTTGTCGGCGGCGTCGCTGTCCTTGAGGGCGGCCTGCATGAACGCCATCGCGTCTTTCGGGTGCTCGGTGTTCTTGCCTTCACCGTACATGTCGATGGCCATCGCACTGTAGCCCAGCGCTGCCAGGTCGCGGGCGCGGCGCTTGGCATACTCGTTCAATCCCCACCATTCGTGCACCACCAGAATCCCGGGACGCGGGCCTTTTATGGCGTCGTCGTAGGCGTAATAGCCCACTAGTTTGGTGCCGTCGGCACTCTTGTAATCGACCTGCTCGGTCTTGATCGCGGCCTGGGACATTCCAGCCAGACTCATCATGATCACAGCCATCCACACGCGCATGTTCAGCTCCTTCTAGGTGGGGTGTTGCATTGAGTCGCAACAATAGCCGATTCGACGTCATTCAGTGCAGGTTCATGCAGCGTTCAGTCGGGGTTCAGCGCGGCGCGATTACTGTTGAGGCGTACCTTGACAGCGTCCCCGAACGCAAAAGGAGTCCGCATGTTGAACATCAACAAGTTTTTCCTGGCCCTGGCTTTTCTGGGTGGCAGTGCGGCGGCGCAGGCCGGTGATGGCAGAGTCGAGCCAACGCGTATCGAGTTTGGCAAGACCAGCGAACGTCTTGATGATGCCAATGGCTGGAGCCACGAAATGGGCCAGCAGGACCGTAAAAACGTTGCAGTGGGGACGCTTTATTCGCCGCCGGTTTACGGCACGGTGTCAGGCACCCACAATGGTGTGCCCGTGAGCCGTGAAATCCTGCTCGGCAGCTATGATGTAACGCAGTACGTGCCCGTAAGTGCCCGGCTGTTAAGCACCGATGCGACGTTGTCGTTTCATTCTTTGTCTTGAGGCTGGGGCTGTGCCTGGGAGGGCTGCATGAAGTTGTTGGTGGTTGAGGATGAAGCGTTGTTGCGGCATCACCTGCGGACCCGTCTGACTGAAGCGGGGCATGTGGTTGAAGCGGTGGCCAATGCCGAAGAGGCGTTGTACCAGGTCGCGCAGTTCAATCATGACCTTGCCGTGATCGATCTGGGGCTGCCCGGTATCGGCGGGCTGGACCTGATTCGTCAGTTGCGCGCCCTGGGCAAAGCCTTTCCGATTTTGATCCTGACCGCACGCGGCAACTGGCAGGACAAGGTCGAAGGGCTGGCGGCCGGGGCTGACGACTACGTGGTCAAGCCATTCCAGTTCGAAGAACTGGATGCGCGGCTCAACGCGTTGCTGCGTCGGTCCAGTGGCTTCATTCAGTCCACCATCACCGCAGGCCCGCTGCTGCTGGACCTCAATCGCAAACAGGCCGCGCTGTCCGAACAGCCGCTGGCGCTCACGGCCTACGAGTACCGGATTCTGGAATACCTGATGCTCCATCACCAGCAAGTGGTGCCCAAGGAGCGACTCATGGAGCAGTTGTACCCGGACGACGACGAGCGCGATCCGAACGTGATCGAGGTACTGGTCGGGCGTCTGCGTCGCAAGCTGGACGGTAATCTGGCGTTCAAACCCATCGAAACCGTACGCGGCATGGGCTATCTGTTCACTGAGCGCTGTACGTGATTCGTTCGCTGCGCCTGCGCCTGATGCTGGGCGCCGCGACCCTTGCGGTCATTTTCATGCTGCTGATGCTGCCTGCGTTGCAGAGCGCTTTCAGCCTTGCGTTGCGTGGCGCTATCGAACAGCGCCTGGCGTCGGACGTCACCACAATGATCTCGGCAGCGCGTGTCGAAGACGATCACCTGTTGATGCCGTCGCTGCTGCCGGGCGAGCAGTTCAATCTGCCGGGCAGCCGTTTAATGGGCTACATCTATAACCGTCAGGGGCAGATGGTCTGGCGCTCGCTGTCCACCGAAGCGATGGACATCGACTACCACCCCAACTACGACGGCCAGGGCAGCCAGTTCACCAAAATCAAGGAAATCAACGGCGACGAATATTTCGTCTATGACGTCGAGATCCGCTTGCTGGGTGGACGCAATGCAGCCTTCAGCATCGTCGCCGTGCAGCCGTTGCGCGGTTATCAGGAAACCATCAACAATCTGCGTCAGAAGCTTTATTTGGGGTTCGGCACCGCTTTGCTGGTGTTGCTCGGCTTGTTATGGATGGGGCTGACGTGGGGCCTGCGTGCGCTGCGAGGCTTGAGCGTGGAGCTTGATCAGGTGGAAACCGGCGAGCGTGACAGCCTGAGCGAACAACACCCCAGCGAACTGCTGCGACTGACCGACTCGCTCAACCGTTTGTTACGCAGCGAGCGTGAGCAGCGTGCGCGGTATCGCGACTCGCTGGGCGATCTGGCCCATAGCCTGAAAACCCCATTGGCGGTGTTGCAAGGCGTCAGTGAAAACTTCGCCAAACGCCCCGATGACGTTGAACAGGCACGGGTGCTGCAATCGCAGATCGAACGTATGAGCCAACAAATCGGCTATCAACTGCAACGCGCAAGCCTGCGCAAGAGCGGACTGGTACGCCATCACGTGATACTGCGGCCCGTGATCGAAAGCCTGTGCAACACGCTCGACAAGGTGTATCGCGACAAGCGGGTCAAGGTCACCCTGGACCTTCCCGAACAGTGTCAGGTGCACATGGAAGAGGGCGCATTGCTGGAAATGCTCGGCAACCTGCTGGAAAACGCCTACCGGCTGTGCCTGAGCGAGGTCCGCGTGAGCTTCAGCCCGTCGCCGTCGGGGGACACAGTCTGCATCGAAGACGACGGCCCTGGCGTGCCCCAACACCAGCGAGCGCGCATTCTGGAGCGTGGCGAACGCCTCGATCGCCAGAATCCCGGCCAGGGCATCGGCCTGGCCGTGGTCAAGGACATCATCGAAAGCTACAGCGCACGCCTCACACTGGATGATTCGCCACTGGGCGGCGCGGCGTTCAGGATTCACTTCATGGCGGAGTAGCTGAGGCCAAATGTGACGCAGAGCGTCACGGGCGGCCTGCTTGCGCAGGAGCACCAGGGGAAACGCTCAGGTCTTGCTGGATCCACCCTGTGGAAGATAGTTTGCTTGCGAAGAGGTCAGTACATCCTCTGAACAGCCTTCGTGAGCAAGCTCACTCCACACGGCGAAGCGATCTGGACCTAATCGTCATCGCTCAGGACGCTCAGGACGCTCCGGCGTTCGCTGTGAAAGGCGGATACCCGCCACTGCAGCCCGGTTTTTCGCTCAATGCGGCGGAAAACCGCCATCTCTTTTTTCGGTTCCCGTCTATTGTTAGCCCAGCGCCCTTGTAATTCGTGGCGTTGATGTCTCTTTGCCTCTATGGCATGCCTATTGCTACTTAACTTCCAGAGGCCTGCCCCGTGCAGCTCGACAAAACAAATCCCTCCAGTGCAGGAGGGTTAGCGCTTTATAGGCTCGCGCGCATCAGGTAACGATGCCGACGGCGCCCTTGAGGATAACTGCAATGACGACTCGTCAGCCCATCTACAAATCTCTCTATTTTCAGGTAATCGTAGCGATTGTTATCGGTATCCTGATCGGCCACTTCTACCCTGATACCGGCAAGGCCCTCAAGCCGCTGGGTGACGGGTTCATCAAGCTGATCAAGATGGTTATTGCCCCCATCATCTTCTGTACGGTAGTCAGCGGTATCGCTGGTATGCAGAGCATGAAGTCGGTTGGCAAGACCGGTGGTTACGCGCTGTTGTACTTTGAAATCGTTTCGACCATCGCCCTGTTGATCGGCCTGATCGTCGTGAACGTGGTTCAGCCGGGCGCCGGCATGAACATCGACGTCAGCACGCTGGACGCCTCCAAGATCGCCGCTTACGTGACGGCTGGTCAGGACCAGAGCATCGTCGGCTTTATCCTCAACGTCATTCCGAACACCATCGTTGGTGCGTTTGCCAACGGCGATATCCTGCAAGTCCTGATGTTCTCGGTGATCTTCGGTTTCGCCCTGCATCGCCTGGGTGCCTATGGCAAGCCGGTGCTGGACTTCATCGATCGCTTCGCTCACGTGATGTTCAACATCATCAACATGATCATGAAGCTGGCGCCCATCGGTGCGTTCGGTGCAATGGCCTTCACCATCGGTGCCTACGGCGTGAGTTCGCTGGTGCAGTTGGGTCAACTGATGATCTGCTTCTACATCACCTGCGTCCTGTTCGTGGTGCTGGTGCTGGGCTCGATCTGCCGTGCCCACGGCTTCAGTATCTTCAAGCTGGTTCGCTACATCCGTGAAGAGCTGTTGATCGTACTGGGTACGTCTTCGTCGGAATCGGCCCTGCCGCGCATGCTGATCAAGATGGAGCGTTTGGGTGCCAAGAAGTCTGTCGTAGGCCTGGTTATCCCGACTGGCTACTCGTTCAACCTGGACGGTACGTCGATCTACCTGACGATGGCGGCTGTGTTCATCGCTCAGGCGACCAACACTCACATGGACATCACGCACCAGATCACTCTGCTGCTGGTTCTGCTGCTGTCGTCCAAAGGTGCTGCTGGCGTGACCGGTAGCGGCTTCATCGTTCTGGCTGCAACCCTGTCGGCTGTTGGCCACCTGCCGGTTGCCGGTCTGGCGCTGATCCTGGGTATCGACCGCTTCATGTCTGAAGCACGCGCCCTGACCAACCTGGTCGGTAACGCGGTTGCCACCGTCGTGGTTGCCAAGTGGGTCGGCGAGCTGGACACCGACAAGCTGCAGTCCGAGCTGGCTTCCGGTGGTTCTGCGATCCTGGAAACCCGTCCTGAAGACGACCTGGGCGTCGCTGAAGGCCCGACTCCAGCCAACGCAGTGAACACCGGTAAAACAGTCTGATAGCGTTCATGACTGGCTGATAAAGCTCAGACCATAAAAAACCCATCGTCGGATGGGTTTTTTTTTGCCTGCGATTTGTGAGGGTTGGGTTATTCGGTGCGGGTTTCGCCGCTGAACACCAACGTCTGGCGACAACGCCTGCACAAATAGCGTCGGCCCTTGCTGACCATGCTGTGGCGCTGGGCCGTAAAAGGAAAATCACTGTCGGCGCACGGGCAGCGGTAGATGTAGCGCGTCACGCTGCGGCGCTTGACCGCGTAGGTATGGCAGCGATTGGGGGGGAGTTCGTACACACCGCGCATGATCAACTGCCATTCTTCGCCGTGGGGCTGAATGCTGCCGCCGAACAACTGGTGAGCGATCAGGTGCGCGACTTCGTGCGGCACGGTCTGGCGCAGAAAGTCTTCGGCGTTTTCCTGATACAGCTGCGGGTTGAAGCGCAGCAGGTTCTCATGCAGATGGGCGACGCCCGCTTTCTGGCCGCGCAGTTTGAAGCTGACGACCGGGCGTTTGAACGTACGTTTGAAAAAGGCTTCGGCTTGTTGATAGCAGGTTTCGACGCGGGAATTGAGTTGCTCGGGCATGCTGTGTGGCTCTCCAATGCGCCAAGTATGCCGTAATGTGGGGGCGCGCTGAAAACACCAACTGCCCGGTGGTCATTTACATAGACGGGTCTGCACAGTGGCGGACCCGCTCAGCTCCTGCTCATTGGGTGTATTGCGGACCTATCCCGATGCCCCACAGCACGACGGTAAACGCCATGATTGCAACCAGCACTACCAGGCCCACAGCCAGGATCGAGCTGGAAAACATGAATCCCTCTTCCGAAGGCAGGTTCATGAACGTCGGCAGGCCGACATAGAGCAGGTAAACCGTGTAACAGACCGCCGCCGTGCCGACGACCATGCCGAGCCACAGGTGGGGATAAAGCGCTGCCAGACCGCCAAAGAACAGGGGCGTAGCGGTGTAGGTGGCGAACGCTATGCATTGCGCCAGCGTCGGGGTGGCGTCGTAGGTGCGCGCCATCCAGTGGATGAAACTGCCCATGACCGCCACGCCTCCCAACATGGAGGCATACGACATGATCGCCATCCAGATCGCGCTGCCATGCGTGAGCATCACCGGTGGACGCTCGCCGATGACCCAGCCGACTTGCGTTGTGCCTATATAAGCCGAAACCACCGGGATGGCTGCCAGGACCAACGTGTGCGTGAGGTACATGTGGCCGATGGTTTCTTCTTCACCCCGAATTTGCTTCCATTCCTGATCGGGGTGCGTGAAGAGCCCCCAGACATGATGAATCATGTGCGTACTCCTTATGTTCGGATACGACTTCATGAATCAGTATAGGAACTTCATCCCTGCGACATAACCGCGCGCTTAGAGCGTTTGGCGATTGCACAACGGCTGTTAATAGCAAGCGGTACTCAGCGGTACACGCAAGTACGTTGTTTTACCGGCCTGCGGTTTTGCGTAAAATGGCGATCTTTTCTCACTGTCATCGTTAGCGGATACCACCAGTCAATGGGCACCCTTTCAGTCAATCAGAACAAACTGCAGAAACGCCTGCGTCGGCTGGCCGGCGAAGCGGTTGCCGACTTCAACATGATTGAGGAGGGTGACAAAGTCATGGTCTGCCTGTCCGGGGGCAAGGACAGCTACACCATGCTCGACGTGCTCATGCATTTGCAGAAAGTCGCGCCGATAAAGTTCGACATCGTTGCCGTCAACATGGACCAGAAGCAGCCGGGGTTTCCGGAGCACGTATTGCCGGCCTATCTGAAAGAACTGGGCGTCGAGTACCACATCGTCGAGAAAGACACTTACTCGGTGGTCAAGGAACTGGTGCCTGAAGGCAAGACCACGTGCTCACTGTGTTCACGCCTGCGTCGCGGCACGCTGTACACCTTCGCTGATGAGATCGGTGCGACCAAAATGGCGCTGGGTCATCATCGCGATGACATCGTCGAAACCTTCTTCCTGAACATGTTCTTCAACGGCTCGCTCAAGGCCATGCCGCCCAAGCTGCGTGCCGACGATGGCCGCAACGTGGTGATTCGCCCGCTGGCGTATTGCCACGAGAAGGACATTCAGGCGTATTCGGACTTCAAGGCGTTCCCGATCATCCCTTGTAACCTGTGCGGTTCTCAGGAAAACCTGCAGCGTCAGGTGGTCAAGGAAATGCTGCAAGACTGGGAGCGTAAGACCCCAGGCCGCACTGAAAGCATCTTCCGCGCCTTGCAGAACGTCCAGCCTTCACAACTGGCCGACCGTAACCTGTTCGACTTCACCAGCCTGCGCATCGACGAAACCGCTGCCTCGCGGTTCGTCAATGTGGTCAATATCTGAACGTGATCAGTGGTTGACCGTAAACGCCAGCATCGCTGAAAGCTGGCACATCGGTCTGCCGCTTTCCGCGTGCCACTGGTTGAACACGTCCTGCACAATGGCCTGATCGCGTTTGCTGGTGGGTACTCTGTCGACAATATCCTGCGCATTCAGCGCGGCCACTACGTCGTTGGTGGGGATGAACGTGTCTTTGCCCACCATGCGCAGGAAACGCGGCGCGGACAGCCCACCCATCTGGTTGCCGTGTTTAGCCAGGTATTGCCAAAGCCCGGTGATGTTATCGACCGGCCATTGAGCGATGAACTGGCCGAAACTGCCATGCTCCTGTTCGATGTCCAGAATCAGTTGCGCGTTGCGCGGTACGCTTTTGAGCTTGCCCAAGTGGCGAATGATGCGTGCGTCCTGCATCAGGCGTTCCAGGTGATCGGCGCCCATCAGCACGACTTTTTCCGGATCGAAGCGAAAGAACACCTCTTCGAACGCAGGCCACTTGGAGTCTACGAGGCTGTGCTTGAGACCTGCCCGAAACACACGCAGGGCCAGCGTTGACAGGTAGCGGTCCGCGCTAATGGCTTGCAGTTGCCTGGGGGTTTTGGGGGTGGGCAGATAGGCTTCCAGTGCTTTGGCGGAGCCGAAACGGTTCAGGCAGTATTCGTTCAGCCATTTGTAATCGTGCATCGGTTCTCCAAAGGACAATCAACAGACAGGTCGGGGGTTCAGACCTGCGCGAGCTCCGCAAGTTTGCGGTTTAGCTGAAAACGCCAGCGCACGTAGAGCAACGTGCTGACGAACACGGCGACACTGACCGACATTTCCAGCAGTCCGAACAGCCAGCGATTCGGGTCGAACGCGGCAAGCGCACCCTTGAGCAAGTACAGGTTGACGACAAAGCATGTCCACGCATGCCCGCGTGGGCTGCCGGTGAACATGCCGGGCGCCAGAATCAACAAGGGCAGCAGCTCAACGGCCAGGATCACCCCTGGCCGAGCGCCGTGCAGATCGGCAAAAAACAGGTAATACACCGACAGCAGGGCGATCATGCCGAGAAAACCGATCAGGCTGGCGGCCCGGCTCAAACGCACCCGTGGCTCCAGCCATTCCCTGGCCGGCAGCGCCTTGGGCGTTTTAGCCACGCGGGGTGTCCAGTTGCAGCGCGGTTTTCGCCACGCGCTGGCCCAAGGCGCGGCACAGGTCGGTTTCGTGACGGTCCAGCGGACGTTTGCCGTCGGCGCCTGCGTGATGGCTGGCACCGTAGGGCGTGCCGCCGCCAGTGGTTTCCAGCAACGCGGATTCACTGTATGGCAGGCCCATGACCAGCATGCCGTGGTGCAGCAGGGGCAACAACATCGACATCAATGTGGTTTCCTGACCGCCGTGCAGGCTGGCGGTGGAGGTAAAGACGCTGGCCGGCTTGCCAACCAGCGCGCCGGTCAGCCACAGGTTACTGGTGCCGTCCAGGAAGTACTTGAGCGGTGCGGCCATGTTGCCGAAACGGGTCGGGCTGCCCAGCGCCAGACCCGAGCAGTGCTTGAGATCATCAAGGGTCGCGTACAGCGCGCCGTTTTCCGGAATGCCGGGCGCGGTCGCTTCGCAGTCGGCAGAGATGGCAGGCACGGTGCGCAGTCGCGCTTCCATGCCGCCGAGCTCCACACCACGGGCAATCTGGCGGGCCATTTCGCTGGTGGCGCCGTTGCGGCTGTAATACAGGACCAGAATGTAAGGTGTGCTCACGGCAATAGCTCCAGAACGTTCTCGGGTGGGCGGCCAATAACGGCCTTGTCGCCAACGACCAGAATCGGCCGTTCGATCAGTTTCGGATGCGCGGCCATCGCGGCAATCAGGTGTTCGTCGCTCAGGCTCGGGTCAGCCAGATTCAGCTGTTTGTAATCATCCTCGCCGGTGCGCAGCAGTTGTCGTGCGCTCATGCCCAGCTTGTCGAGCAACTGCCGCAGTTGGGCGGCATCCGGTGGGGTTTCCAGATACAGGACGACGTCGGGACTCAGGCCGCGGGCCTGAAGCAGTTCCAGCGCGCCGCGGGATTTGGTGCAGCGCGGGTTGTGATACAGCGTCAGATCGGTCATTTGCAGGTCGCATCTTGCAGGGAGTGACGCGTATTCTACCCACGCGATGGCACTGTTCGACATATCGAGTAGTCAATAGTCGCATTCAGGTTCATCAGTAACCGGTCTTCAGAGTCGAGGAAGGAAGCACAGATGGTTAGGCGATTGGCAGCAGCGGCGACGCTTATCGGCAGTTTGCTGCTCAGTGGATGTGGCGTGGATCTGGGCGCGGACCAGAACGGTCAGAAGGTTTCCAGCGAGCGTATCGACGGTCATTGGCTGGTGGTGAACTACTGGGCCGAATGGTGCGGACCGTGCCGCGTGGAGATTCCGGAATTCAACACCTTGTCCGAGCAGTTGAAGGACAAAAAGGTCACCGTGCTGGGCGTCAACTTCGACAATCTGCAGGGCGACGAGCTGAAAAGTGCGGCAAGCGCGATGGGCATCAAATTCACCGTGCTGGCTCAGGACCCGGCCGAGCACTATGACTTGCCACCTTCCGAAGCGCTGCCGGTAACCTACATCATCGACGACAAGGGCAAGATGCGTGAGCAATTGCTGGGCGAGCAGTCCGCCGCGACCGTGATGCAGAAACTCAAGGCGCTGCGCGGGGAGGGTTGATCCTGCGCGCATCTGATCGTTCTTCACGCTCTGCGTCCAGCGGTGGTGAATCCGACGGTTTCTCTCTTCTGAGACCCAGAGGGACGCGGAGCGTCCCGGTTGCATGACCGCGCGGAGCATGGGCACGATCAACGTACCGAAGATGATCGCTCCGCCAGCGGTGGTTAAGTCACCGCACTGTTCTGTCAGCTCTCTTCCAGCCAGAACCGCAGCGGCTTGCCTTCGGCTGGCCACAGGCGCAGTTGTTGAATGGGTGAGATGTCCCAGCGCTGGACGCTGGACATGGATTTCAGGAAGCGTTCTTCCTGCTCCATCAGTGCAGGCGCGCACATTTTGCGGGTCTTGCCCAGGGCGCCGAAGCTGATGGTGCCGTCGCGCAGCGTGTAAGGCGCGAACCAGTGATTGCAGCCTGCATTGCCATAGGCGCGGCCGTCGGCACCAAGGGTCATGGTCAAGCGGCTGTTATCGATCAGCGGACGTTCGCCGATCCACTCCATCACATAGCTTTGGTCCTGCCGAATGCTGGGTTGCTGCGTCGAACAGCCCACCAACAGCGCACTTGCGATCAGGCTTGTCAGCAAAAACTGTTTCATGCCGCCTGCCCCTGGCACTTCTTGCAGAAATGCTTTTCGCCTTCGGTTTTCCAGCCCAGTTCCGCAATGCGAGCAGCGGCTGCAGGTTTCTGCGCCTTGACGCCCAGCTTGCTCTCAACCATGAACTCGAACTTCAATTCGACGTTGCAACGGTCGCAATGCACCTGCCACTCGTGGATCGCCAATTCGTCGAACACCGGCCCGTGGGCAACCGCGACCCATTGGCCAGGCGGGTTGATCAGGTGCCGGACTTTCTCGACCGACAGGCGCATATAAAGGCTTTTGCTGCCCTTGATCGTCACCAGCAACTGGTCGTTGTTGTGGATGGAGCCGCCGTTGCCGGTGACCTGATACCGACCAGGCCCCAGTGTGCGGCACTCGGTCAGGGTATGTTGCGGGTTGAGCATGCTGTAGCGGAAATCGTGTTCGACCATGGGTCCTCCAAAATTGCGCGCATCCTAACATGCACAGCCGCCAGGTTAACCCTCTACCCGATTCTGCGACGTGCCCGCCGCCCAGGCGACGATGTTATCCAGCGTGGTACGGGCGATAGCACTAAGCGCTTCTTTGGTCAGGAAAGCCTGATGCGCCGTGACGATGACATTGGGGAAGGTCAGCAGGCGCGCCAATACGTCATCCTGCAACGGCAGGTCGGAACGATCAGTAAAAAACAGCTGAGCCTCTTCTTCGTAAACATCCAGCCCCAGATAGCCCAATTGACCGGTCTTGAGGGCATTGATCAGCGCTGGGGTTTCCACCAGTGCGCCACGTCCGGTGTTGATCAGCATCGCGCCGGGTTGCAACGTGGCCAGCGACTGTTCGTTGATCAGGTAGCGGGTCTGCTCGGTGAGCGGGCAGTGCAGGCTGATGATTCGCGACTGAGCCAGCAGGTCGGGGAGGCTCAGGTATTGAGCACCCAGCGCCTCGACTTCGGGATTGGGGGTGGGGTCGTGGGCCAACAGCGTGCAGCCGAACCCGGCCATGATTTTTGCGAACGTCGCACCGATCTGTCCGGTGCCGACGACCCCGACGGTCTTGCCGACCAGATCGAAACCCGTCAGACCATGCAGGCTGAAATCGCCATCGCGGGTGCGATTGCAGGCACGGTGCAAGTGCCGGTTGAGCGACAGAATCAGCGCCACCGCATGCTCGGCCACGGCATGAGGTGAATAGGCGGGCACCCGCACGACGCTCAAACCCAGGCGCAGGGCGGCGGGCAGGTCCACATGGTTGAAGCCGGCCGAGCGCAGCGCGATCAGTTGCGTGCCGCCCCCTGCCAGGCGCTCAAGCACCGGTGCACCCAGGTCGTCGTTGATAAAAGCACAAACCACTTCATGGCCGTCGGCCAGCGCGGCAGTTTCGATCGTCAGGCGAGCGGGCTGAAAACTCAGCTCCAGTCCGTCGGGCAGGCGTTCGGCAAGAAAGCTGGCGCGGTCGTATTCCTGACTGCTGTAGATGAGTACACGCATGGGTGAGGGTCCTTTTTGCGGTGTCAGGTCTTGATCGCTCATCGTTCTACACGTCGCGATGAGCGCGAGCGTGGGCACGATCAAGAGTGTTTCAGGATCAAGCCGTCACCCGCGCCTCTGCCGCCAACCGTATGATGGCCTTTTCAAGATCATCCAGCGCGTCTTCGGTATGCGGCGCATCCTGTTTGAGCAGGGTTTCGGCGCGCTGGCAGGCGGTGCGCAGTTGCGGGACGCCGCAGTAGCGTGTCGCACCGTGCAGGCGGTGGACGCGTTCGATGATGCCTTGAATATCTTCGCTGGCACGCGCAGCCCGAATGGCGTCGCGGTCGGCGTCCAGTGAGGCCAGCAGCATGGCCAGCATGTCCGCCGCCAGATCCGGCTTGCCAGCTGCCAGCTGCCAGACGCAAGCCTTCTTCGTGATCCAGCACCAGCGGCCCGACGTGAGCGACGCTGGTTTCCGCCTGACGTTCCGGGACGGGGTTGCGCAGCGCCAGCCCTGTCCATTTGAGCACCACCTGCGCCAGTTGGCGTTCGCTGATCGGTTTGGTCAGGTAGTCGTCCATGCCGCTTTGCAACAGCGAGCGTTTTTCGTTGGCCATCGCATGAGCTGTAAGGGCGACAATCGGCAGGGAGGTTTGATTGCGCTCGGTTTCCCAGGCGCGAATCGCTTCGGTGGCCTGACAGCCGTCCATGCCTGGCATCTGAACGTCCATCAGCACCAGATCGAACGCTTCCTGCTGCACTGCGCTCACGGCCGCGTAACCCCCGTCCACCGCCACGACTTCAGCGCCCATGTCTTCGAGCAGGGTCTGCACCAGCAGCAGGTTGGCAGGATTGTCGTCCACGCACAGCACGCGCGGCGCACGGCTGGACAGCGGCAGGCTGACGTCGGCACGGATCGCACGTGGTGCAATCAGTTCGGACAGCGCCTTGTGCAGTTTACGGCTACAGGCCGGCTTGGCCTGCAACTGGGTGTACACATCGTGTACGGACATCTGGAACAGCGCATGCTCAGTGGTGGGGCACAACACCATCACCTTGCAGTTAAGGTTTTCCAGGTCCCAGATATGCTGGCGCAACCGCTCCGGCGAAATTTCCAGAGCCGTTACGCCCAGCACCACCAGATCAATGGCCTGTGACGTGTCATGCGCTGCCGTCACGCCGTTGAGCAGGTTTTCCAGATTGTTGAAGACAACGGTGTGCAGCCCGCAGTCCTCCAGTTGATGCTCCAGCGCCTGACGGGCCAGATCGTGGTGTTCAAGCACCGCCGCGCGCAGGCCTTCGAGCGCTTGGTTGGCGGTTTCCTCCTTGTCTTCGCGAGCCTTGGGCAGGTTGAGGCTGATCCAGAACTCCGAGCCTTCGCCCGGTGTGCTGTCGACCCCGATTTCGCCGCCCATCTGCTCGATCAGTCGCTTGGAAATCACCAGCCCCAGGCCCGTACCGCCCGGTTGGCGCGAGATGGAATTGTCGGCCTGGCTGAACGCCTGGAACAGCGCGCGCACGTCCTGACTGGACAGGCCTATGCCGGTGTCCTGCACGCTGATGCGCAACTGGGCATGTTCTTCGGTTTCGTCTTCGAGCATGGCGCGGGCGACGATGGTGCCCTGGCGGGTGAACTTGATCGCGTTGCTGACCAGATTGGTCAGGATCTGCCTGAGCCGCAGCGGGTCGCCCGACAGGGCCAGCGGCGTGTCGCGGTAAACCAGACTGACCAGTTCAAGCTGTTTGGCGTGGGCAGCGGGTGCCAGGATCGTCAAGGTGTCTTGCAATAAGTCGCGCAGGTTGAACGGAATGTTATCCAGCACCAGCTTGCCGGCCTCGATCTTTGAGAAGTCGAGGATCTCGTTGATGATGCTCAACAGGTTGTCGGCGGACTTTTCGATGGTGCCGAGGTAGTCGTACTGACGCGGAGTGAGCTCGCTTTTTTGCAACAGGTGGGTAAAGCCCAGAATCCCGTTGAGCGGCGTGCGGATTTCGTGGCTCATGTTGGCCAGAAATTCGGACTTGATCCGGCTCGCTTCCAAGGCCTCCTTGCGCGCCAGGTCCAGCTCGATGTTCTGGATTTCGATGGTTTCCAGGTTCTGCCTGACGTCCTCGGTTGCCTGATCGATGCTCATTTGCAACTCTTCCTGCGCATTCTGCAGGGTGGCGGCCATGCGATTGATGCCCGACGCAAGCTGATCCAGCTCGCGGCTGCCCAGCGGTGGCAGGCGTGTTTCCAGGTTGCCGTCCTTGAGTTGCGAAACGGCCTGCTTGATCTGGCTCAGCGGGCCGTTGATGGTGCGGCTCATGCGGACGGCCAGAATGGCGGTGAAGGCAAGGCCGGTGAAAATCAGCAGCAGGCTGGCAAACAGGCTGCGATAGCCGCGCAACAGAGTGCCGTTGTGGGAAATCTCAAGTTCCACCCAGCCCAACAGCATGTCGGCTTCGGCGGGGATGATCGGGCTGGTGAGGTGACGCTGATGACCGAATACCGGCATCAGGTAGCGAGTGGCGTCATTGCCGGACGAACTGAGCAGCTGGGTGCTGCTGCCAATGGGCGAAGGACTGATCAGGGTCGGCCCCGCATGAGCCAGCGAGGTGCGATCGACATCCAGGAACGACACGGCGCGCACGTCGGCCTGTTCAAGAGTCTGGGTCGCAATGCGGGTCAGCAAAATCTTGTCTTTGCGCCCCAATGCACTGGCTGACAACGGCGCCAGATCCTGAGCGATCATTTCGCCGCGCTGCAACAACTGGTTCTGCAGTTCGTGCAATTGCATCCAGGTGAAATAGCCGCCCAACACCGCGGCCATCAGGCTGGCGGGGAGGATGGTCAACAGTAGTACGCGGCCTTTTATACCCAGCTTGTTCAGCACGCTCTTTCTCCAGCAACCGGTATCAGTCCGTCGATATCAGGCAGCAGTCGCCTGGCCCTATCGGCACAAGGGGATGAGTTTAGCCATTTACCGTCAGTGTGGGCACATTAGTGTTGCGCCAGAAATGCCCTTGATCCAAAGAGGAAGGCAGGGGGGCACTTATATCTTTTGGTTATAGCGCGCGCACTTTGCGTGATATGGGGTTTGAGCGTTTGCCGTTATGATAGGCGCCCCGCAGTCTGGATTGCGAATACGCCATGACCTTGCAGTATCAAACCATTGCCGATTGCGTCGGCAACACCCCGCTGGTGCGTCTGCAACGCATGGCGGGTAACACCAGCAATACCCTCTTGTTGAAGCTTGAAGGTAACAACCCGGCTGGCTCGGTGAAAGACCGTCCCGCGCTGTCGATGATCACCCGTGCCGAACTTCGCGGCCAGATCAACGCCGGTGACACCCTGATCGAAGCCACTTCCGGCAATACCGGTATCGCGCTGGCGATGGCTGCGGCGATCAAGGGCTACCGCATGATCCTGATTATGCCGGACAACTCGAGCGCCGAGCGCAAGGCGGCGATGACCGCCTACGGTGCCGAACTCATTCTGGTCAGCAAGGAAGAGGGCATGGAAGGTGCCCGTGACCTTGCCGGGCGCATGCAGGCTGAAGGGCGCGGTAAAGTGCTGGACCAGTTCGCTAATGGCGATAATCCCGAGGCGCATTACACCTCCACCGGTCCGGAAATCTGGCGGCAGACGGGCGGCACTGTGTCCCATTTCGTCAGTTCGATGGGCACGACCGGCACCATCATGGGCACCTCGCGTTACCTCAAGGAGCAGAATCCCCAGGTGCAGATCGTCGGTTTGCAACCGATGGAAGGCGCGTCCATTCCCGGTATCCGCCGCTGGCCTTACGAGTACCTGCCGAAGATCTATCAGGCCGATCGCGTCGACCGCATCATCGACATGGGCCAGACCGAAGCCGAAGACACCATGCGCCGACTGGCGCGTGAAGAAGGTATTTTCTGCGGCGTGTCATCCGGTGGTTCGGTGGCGGGCATGCTGCGCATTTCCCGTGAGGTCGAAAACGCCGTGATCGTGGCAATCATCTGTGACCGAGGCGACCGTTACCTGTCGACTGGCATCTACGACGCGCCCAACTGATGGCCAAGCATGAGAGAGGATTGCGCTTCCAGCCTACCGGCGGCGTCAAGACCGTGCAGGTGCCCGTCGGCAAAAAACAGCGCCTGACCATCGAGCGCCTGTCGGATGACGGGCGCGGTATTGCGTTTCTTGAAGGTCGCACCTGGTTCGTTGCCGGCAGTCTGGCAGGCGAGGAGGTCGAAGCGCGCGTGCTCAATGCCCGCGGCAAGGTGGTCGAAGCACGCACTGAGCGGGTGTTTACCGCCAGCGATATGCGTCGTGCGCCCATGTGCAAGCACTTCGGGCGTTGTGGCGGTTGCAGCGTGCAACACGTGCCTCATGACGAACAGCTTGCCCTGAAACAGCGCATGCTTGCCGAGCAGTTGCTGCGGGTAGCCAATGTAGAACCGCAGGAGTGGGCAGCTCCGTTGAGCGGCTCCGAACTGGCCTACCGCAGGCGCGCCCGGGTCGCCGTACGCTGGGATGTGAAGGCCAAACGGCTGGACGTCGGCTTTCGGGCAACGGCCAGCCAGGACATTGTCGGCATCGACGAATGCCCAGTGCTGGTACAAGCCTTGCAACCGATCATGACGCAATTGCCCGCCATGCTGCGCAGCCTGAGCAAGCCTCAGGCGCTGGGGCATGTCGAGCTGTTCAGCGGGTCGGCCGTTGCGGTGTTGTTGCGTCACACCGCACCGCTGGCGGATGCTGATCTGGCTGTGCTCAATGCGTTCTGTGCAACGCACGACGCTCAGTTGTGGTTGCACGGCGAAGGTGATCCGCAGCCAGTGAGTCCCGATGATCAACTGGGCTATCGTCTGGAGCCTTGGGACTTGCAATTGGCATGGCGGCCAGGGGATTTCATTCAGGTCAACGCGGCGGTCAATACCGCGATGATCGAGCAGGCGCTCAAGTGGCTGGCACCTGCGGCCGATGAACGGGTCATGGATCTGTTCTGTGGCCTTGGCAACTTCGCTTTGCCGCTGGCCGCAAAGGCGAAGGAAGTGGTGGCGGTCGAGGGCGTTGCGACGATGGTCGAACGTGCGGGGGCAAACGCGGTGAGTAATGATCTGCATAATGTAGCGTTTTTTCAGGCAGATCTTTCGCAGCCGCTGACGAACGCGAGTTGGGCAGCCGAGGGGTTTTCTGCGGTACTCTTGGACCCGCCGCGCGACGGTGCATTTGAAGTGGTGCGCCAGATCCGTAAAACAGGCGCCCAGCGGTTGCTCTATGTGTCATGCAACCCGGCAACTTTGGCTCGCGACACGGTCGAACTGGTCAATCAGGGCTACCGACTGAAACGTGCCGGAATTCTCGATATGTTTCCTCAGACGGCGCATGTCGAGGCGATGGCTTTATTTGAAATGAGTAAGTGAGCAGCGGTTCATTGGATCGAATCAGCGGCTGACAGGGAATCTCATTTAATCCGACTGGCCCGCGAATGCCGGTCCTTGCTTGCCCGGCAAGTGGCATTCGCTCAGAAGGCTGGCGACTGATGGCGCTATTCATCGCGCCGTAGGGAAGGTAAGCAGCATGGTACAGGTGAGAGCGCACCAGCCGATAAACACAGACGGCAGTATCAACCTCGACGCATGGCTTGATCATATTGTCAGCGTCGACCTGGTCCTGGACCGGGACGTCATGAAAAAAGCCTGTGAGTTCGCCCGGCAAGCCGAGCATAACGACAAGGCACTGAAGAATCATTGGGCAGATGGCACGTCCAGTTTCCAGACCGGTCTGGAAATCGCGGAAATTCTGGCTGACCTCAAGCTGGATCAGGACTCGCTGGTGGCAGCGGTTATTTATCGGGGCGTGCGCGAAGGCGTCATTCCGCTGCCGGATGTCGAGCAGCAGTTTGGTGCAACGGTTGCCAAACTGATCGACGGCGTGCTGCGCATGGCCGCAATCAGCGCCAGTCTCAGCCCGCGCCAGTCGCTGGTGCTGGGCAGTCAGGCTCAGGTCGAGAACCTGCGCAAGATGCTGGTGGCGATGGTTGACGACGTGCGCGTCGCACTGATCAAGCTGGCCGAGCGTACCTGTGCGATTCGTGCGGTGAAGAACGCCGACGACGAAAAGCGTAACCGCGTGGCGCGGGAAGTCTTCGACATCTATGCACCGCTTGCCCACCGTCTGGGTATCGGGCACATCAAGTGGGAGCTGGAAGACCTGTCTTTCCGCTACCTGGAGCCTGATCAGTACAAGCAGATCGCCAAGCTGTTGCACGAGCGTCGTCTGGACCGTGAACGGTTCATCAGCGATGTCATGTCCCAGCTGGAAAACGAACTGCTGGCCACGGGCGTTACCGCCGATATCAGCGGCCGTGCCAAACACATCTATTCCATCTGGCGCAAAATGCAGCGCAAGGGCTTGGCGTTCAGCCAGATCTATGACGTGCGAGCGGTGCGCGTACTCGTCCCGGAAATGCGCGACTGCTACACAGCGCTGGGGATCGTGCACACCTTATGGCGGCACATTCCCAAGGAGTTCGACGACTACATCGCCAACCCCAAGGAAAACGGCTACCGCTCGCTGCACACCGCCGTCATCGGGCCGGAAGGCAAGGTGCTGGAAGTCCAGATTCGTACCCATTCCATGCACGAAGAGGCCGAACTAGGCGTTTGCGCGCATTGGCGTTACAAGGGCACGGACGTCAAATCCGGCTCCAACCATTACGAAGAGAAAATCTCCTGGCTGCGCCAGGTGCTGGAGTGGCACGAAGAGCTGGGTGATATCGGCGGGCTGGCCGACCAGTTGCGGGTCGATATCGAGCCGGACCGGGTTTACGTGTTCACGCCTGACGGCCATGCCATCGACCTGCCCAAGGGCGCGACGCCGCTGGATTTCGCCTATCGGGTACACACCGAGATCGGCCACAACTGCCGTGGCGCGAAGATCAACGGCCGGATCGTGCCCCTCAACTACAGCCTGCAGACTGGTGAGCAGGTCGAGATCATCACCAGCAAGCACGGCACGCCGAGTCGCGACTGGCTGAACTCGAACCTGGGCTACATCACCACGTCCAGGGCGCGAGCCAAGATCGTTCACTGGTTCAAGTTGCAGGCCCGCGATCAGAACGTCGCCGCCGGCAGAACCCTGCTCGAGCGTGAGCTGGGGCGTCTGGCGCTGCCGCAAGTCGATTTCGACAAGCTGGCCGACAAGGCCAATCACAAGACCGCCGACGACATGTTCGCGGCGCTCGGTGCTGGCGATCTGCGTCTGGCGCAACTGGTCAATCTGGCTCAGCAGCAGGTCGAGCCAGACCGCATGAATGAACAGCTGGAACTGATCCCGCGTAAGGCCACGGGCTACAAGCCGGGCAAGCGCGGCGATATTCAGATCCAGGGCGTGGGCAACCTGATGACCCAGATGGCTGGCTGCTGCCAGCCGCTGCCGGGCGATGCCATCGTCGGTTACATCACCCAGGGTCGCGGGGTGAGCATTCACCGTCAGGACTGCGCCTCGGTGCTGCAACTGGGCGGGCGCGAGCCCGAGCGGATCATCCAGGTCAGTTGGGGGCCGGTGCCGGTACTTACCTATCCGGTGGACATCATCATCCGCGCTTACGACCGTTCCGGTCTGTTGCGTGACGTGACCCAGGTGCTGCTCAATGAGCGCATCAACGTGCTGGCGGTCAACACGCGTTCGAACAAGGAAGACAACACCGCGTTGATGTCGCTGACCATTGAGATCCCTGGGCTGGATGCGCTGGGTCGGTTGCTGGGGCGTATTTCCCAGTTGCCGAATATTATCGAGACGCGTCGTAACCGCACGCCGTGATCCCGGATTGCGCGCAGGCGCTCATTGTCCGGATCCGTCCGGCAGTGAGCGCGCTGCGTTAAAGAGAGTTTGCAATGCACACACTTCAAGACCTGCTCCACCTCATGGCCCGGCTGCGCGATCCGCAAGACGGTTGCCCCTGGGACCTGAAGCAGACCTACGCCACCATCGTACCGCACACGCTGGAGGAAGCTTACGAAGTGGCCGATGCCATTGAGCAGGGCGATTTCAGTCAGCTCAAGGGCGAGCTGGGCGACTTGCTGTTTCAGGTGGTCTTCTATGCTCATCTGGCCAAGGAAGAAGGGCGTTTTGAGTTCGACGGCGTGGTCGATGGCATCGTGCGCAAGCTGCTGCGTCGCCATCCGCATGTGTTTCCGACCGGCGAATTGTATGCGCCCGCTGAAACGCCGCGCCTGACGGACGAGGAGGTCAATCGGCGTTGGGACGAGATCAAGGCCCAGGAGCGCGCAGAACAATCGGCAGCGCCCGAGCAGTTGTCGCTGCTGGACGATGTGCCCCACGCCCTGCCTGCTCTGAGTCGTGCCACCAAGTTGCAAAAGCGTGCTGCACAGGTCGGCTTTGACTGGCCTGCCGCGTTGCCGGTGATCGACAAGGTCCGCGAAGAACTCGATGAAGTGCTCGAAGCGATGGTCGATAATGACGCCGATGGCATTGCCGAAGAAGTCGGTGATCTGTTGTTTTGTGTAGTCAATCTGGCGCGACACCTTAAAGTCGACCCGGAAACTGCGTTACGCTCGGCCAACAGCAAGTTCGACAGACGCTTCAGATTCATTGAACAGGCGTTGCGCCACCTCCAGCGACCCATCGAAGCGTGCAGTCTCGAAGAAATGGACGCGCTGTGGGGCGAAGCCAAACGTCAGGAAAAAAATGCACCCCGCTGCGGCTGAGTGGTTGCTTAAGAGAGAGAAAAGAGATGGCGGGTATTTCACTTCGCGACCAGTTGCTCAAGGCAGGCTTGGTCAATCAGAAGCAGGCCAAGCAGGTCAGCAAGGAAAAGCAGAAAGAGCAGCGTCTGGTCCACAAGGGACAGGCTCAGGCCGACGATTCCCAGAAGCGTGCGGCTCAGGAAGCGCTGGCCGAGAAGGTCAAGCGTGATCAGGAGCTCAATCGTCAGCAGCAGGAGAAGGTTGAGCAGAAAGCCCGCACCGCTCAGGTCAAGCAACTGATCGAGGCCTCGCGTCTGCCCAAGCTGACCACCGAGGACTACTACAACTTCGTCGACGACAAGAAGGTCAAGCGCATCTCGGTCAACGCACTGGTGCGCAACAAGCTCAGCAGCGGCTCGCTGGCCATCGTTCATCATGGCGGCGGTTATGAAATCATCCCGCGTGAAGCGGCGCTGAAGATTCAGGAACGCGACCCGCGCCGTGTCGTATTGCTCAATACGCCGACCGAAGCACCGGACGCAGATGACCCGTACGCGGCTTATCAGGTGCCTGACGACCTGATGTGGTAACGACCATCGTCCATAAAACAAAACCCGCCTTGAGCGGGTTTTGTTTATTCACGATTCTGAAATGGCGTCAGTGGTTGCCCTGACTTTCCAGTGCTTCCAGTTCTTCTTTATACCGGTACGCTTCGGATTCTATGTGAAACATGCCGACCAGTTGATCCTGTTGATGCACGTCCCAGATCTGAATGCCGTCGGCAACGGCTTCGTGAGAGAGGTGGGCGTCGTCGCGTTCAGTAACTCTGACAGTCATAGTAGTTAGCTCCTGACTTTGGCGGCCTTGATGGTTAGGCCTCTGGATACTGCGGCGATGTGTCGCAGGACTCTTTTATAGAATCTGTTAGCTGGCTAAGTAAATAGCCCGTACAGGTTCTCGTCTGTTCACAAAATGATCATCGCGCCACAACCCTCGGATGACGTGGCTTGCGGCCAAGTGACGGTTAAATGAAGGATTTTTCATGTGTCTTGTTGGCTGGTACAACTGCCATAAATGGTGTTGTTTGAGGGTGCGGACGCGGAGCGTCCTGAGAGGCATTACCATGCAGGAGCGTGGTAACGATCATAAATAATGCTCTGCGTGGACATGCATCCCGTGACGCTCTGCGTCACATGCACGGTCGCTGAACGCCAGGCAATAAAAAGCCCCGCATTGCGGGGCTCTCTGTACTGCGAACAGTCATGCCAATCAGCTGCCTTTGACAGCCTTGCCGTTGACCGTACCGTCCTGCAGCATAATGTTGTATTCCTTGCCGTCGGTTTCGACCTGCTGCAGGCGGACCAGCAGGTAGTCCCAGTCCTTGGCGAACCACAGCACGGTGATGCGTTTGCTTTGTGTCGGATCGCGTACGCGTTCGACCTTGATGGCGTCGACCTGACCAGCCTTGGTGTCGACTTTTTCCGAACCCAGCACGCGGAAGTCATAGGTATCGACTTCGTCACCATCGACCACCTGATAGCTCATGCTTTTCTTGCCGGCAGCAACGTCGTGCTGCAACGCGAGCTGGTAGGTGGACTTGTCGAGAATGCCACGGTTCAGCGGCAGCTTGATCGCGTCGCCGCGGTCGGTGCCGGTGATGAACTTGGTGTTCCAGTCGAAGACCAGATCGACCTTTTTGGATTTGCCCAAACCGCTACGCTCAAAGCTGTAGGTCTGCGGCAGCAGGGTGTCCTTGTCGACTTTAAGCGTGCTGACTTCGGACAGGCTGGCGATCATCATCGATGCCTTGAAGTTCAGGGTCCAGGTGCCGTTGGGGCCGGCTTCCAGGCTGCGTTCTGCCGTGCCGCTCATGGGCAGCTGTTTCCAGTCGGCGGTGTAGCTGGCGGAGAAGGGTTGAAGGTCTGCGGCCTGTACAGCGGGCAAGGCGAGCAGAGCGAAAGCGAAGAGCAGAGCGCGACGCATAGTATCTCCTAGTGTCGAATCAAATGGCCGGTGGCCGGGAGTGCCTGGCCATCCAGTAAGGCGCCTTCTCCACCCAGGCTCAGTCTGCCTTCGGCGAACCAGCGTATTGCCAGCGGGTAGATATGGTGCTCCTGGACGTGTACCCGTTGCGCAAGCGCGGCGGGTGTGTCGTGCAACTGTACCGAAATAACTGCCTGTACGACCAGTGGGCCGCCATCGAGTTCCTCGGTGACGAAGTGCACGCTGCAGCCATGCTCGGCGTCACCGGCGTCCAGAACACGCTTATGGGTGTGCAACCCCTTGTAGCGCGGTAGCAGGGAAGGGTGAATGTTGAGCAGGCGACCGTGGTAGTGACGCACGAATTCTGCGCTGAGGATGCGCATGAACCCGGCCAGTACCACCAGTTTCGGCTGAAAGGTGTCGATGAGCTCGACCAGCGCGGCATCGAAGGCTTCGCGACCTTCGTAGGCCTTGTGGTCCAGCACGCAGGCTTCGATGCCTGCGTCTCTGGCGCGTTGCAGGCCGAAGGCATCGTCACGGTTGGAGATGACAGCGCGGATGCGGACGGGGCTGGCCCCGTCCTTGAAACTGTCGATCATTGCTTGCAGGTTGCCGCCGGTGCCGGACAGCAGCACCACGACATCGCAGGGGGCTGACATCAATGCGCCTTGAGGTTTTTCAGCTCGACTTGCGCTGCACCTTCAGCGGCGGTGGCGATCTGGCCGATCACCCAAGGCTGCTCGCCTGCTTCACGCAGCACGTTCAACGCGGTTTCGACGTGCTCTTGCGCGACGCAGATCACCATGCCCACGCCGCAGTTCAGCACGCGGTGCATTTCGTTTTCTTCGACATTGCCCTGCTGCTGCAGCCAGTCGAACACGGCCGGACGCTGCCAGCTGGCGACATCGACCACGGCTTGTGCGCCCTGTGGCAGAACGCGCGGGATGTTGTCCAGCAGGCCACCGCCGGTGATGTGGGCCATCGCCTTGACGGCGCCGGTTTCCTTGATGAGCTTGAGCAAAGGCTTGACGTAGATGCGGGTCGGGGCCATCAGCAGCTCCGTCAGCGGCTTGCCATCCAGCTGGATGTTCTCGATGTCGGCACCGGCCACTTCAATGATCTTGCGGATCAGCGAGTAACCGTTGGAGTGCGGGCCGGAAGACGGCAGTGCCAGCAGCGCATCGCCAGCGGCAACCTTGGAGCCGTCGATGATTTCAGCCTTTTCGACCACGCCGACACAGAATCCGGCCAGATCGTAATCTTCGCCTTCGTACATGCCAGGCATTTCAGCGGTTTCGCCGCCGACCAGCGAGCAACCGGCCAGTTCGCAGCCCGCACCGATGCCGGTCACAACCTGAGCGGCGGTGTCGACGTTCAGTTTGCCGGTGGCGTAGTAGTCGAGGAAGAACAACGGCTCGGCACCGCAGACCACCAGGTCGTTGACGCACATGGCCACCAGGTCGATACCGATGCTGTCGTGCTTGTTCAGGTTCAGCGCCAGACGCAGCTTGGTGCCGACGCCATCGGTGCCGGACACCAGTACCGGTTGCTTGTAACCAGCCGGGATTTCGCAGAGGGCGCCGAAACCTCCCAGGCCGCCCATGACTTCCGGACGCTTGGTGCGCTTGGCCACGCTCTTGATGCGTTCGACCAATGCTTCACCGGCGTCGATGTCTACACCGGCGTCTTTGTAGCTCAGGGAGGGTTGCTTGCTCATAGAAAATCCAGGCCTTTAGGGGGGATTCGGAGGTATCGACCGCTGCGGAAGGGCCCGTTCAGCAACGCGCTGGTTGCGCAGTGCTATGTTGGGCCATCGCGATTGCCGGTCTGCGAAGGCGCGCGATTTTATCAGGCTTGCCCTCGGGGGGCCATCCTTGCGCAGACGGTAGGAGGAGGTTCTACTAAATAAACCTTGCGGCCTTGCCGTGCGCGAGTTCGGCTCAAGGCGTTTAGGGTGTACTTTAGGCGGGCATTGAATGATGAGTGGCCAATCGATGTCTCAAGGCACGTGCCACTCATGAATGCACCTCCTGAGACTGCTTTTTTTACTTTTTTCCGTTCGGGAACTGTCCATGCGTTTTTCCAGAATTCTTTTAGTCGGCTGCCTGTCCCTGTTCAGCCTGCCGACCTTTGCTGAAACAGTGAACAACCTTTATCAGGTTCGCGAGCCGGTCAACGGTCAATCGCCCGATGAGCGCACGCGTGCCACTCAGGCCGCCGTCGAAACCCTGGTGCTGCGTCTGACCGGCGACACCAAGGCCGCTCAAGGTTCGGCGCTGGCCGACTTGCGCAAGGACCCGCAGCAGATCATCAGCCAATACGGCTATGAAGCCGGCCCGCCCGAGACGTTGCTGGTGGATTTCGATCCGGCTACCACTGACCGGGCATTGCGTCAGGCCGGTTTGCCCATCTGGGGCAGCAATCGCCCGTCGATCCTGGGCTGGTGGCTGAATGATTCGGTCGAAGGCTCCAATCTCGTGGGCGACGGCCAGGCGGCCGCCGAGCCGTTGCGTCGTGCCGCTCAGCATCGTGGCTTGCCGTTGCGTTTGCCGCTGGCTGACTTGAGCGAGCAAGGCATCGGCACCGCCAAGACCCTTGAAGGCACTGATGCTGCGCCGCTCAAGCAAGCATCTGATCGTTATGGCGCCGATGCGATTCTGGCCGTTCATGCTCGGGAAGAGGCGGGCCAATGGCAAGGCAAGTGGAATCTGTGGCTGGGCGATCAGCGCGAGCAAGGCACCGCCACCGGCGCCAGCTCAGAAGCGCTGGCCGACGCTGTGCTGCTGTCGGTCAGCCAGCGCCTGGCACCGCGTTTCGTCGCCAGGCCGGGCGCGTCAACGGGCTTGCTCATGCAGGTTCAGGGCATGAACCTTGAGCGCTATGCGCAGTTGCTGCAATTGCTTGACCCCTTTGGCGTGCGGGTGACACTGGTTGAGGGTGATCGGGTGACGTTCGAAGTCAATGGCAGCGCCGATCAGCTCCGTTCACAGATGTCGCTGGCTAAACTTCAGGAAGTGCCGGCAAGTGAAGTGGCGCCGGTTACAGCGCCTGCACCTGCTGCGCCGGTCGATGCATCGGCGCCCGTCTCCACATCTGCGCCTGCTCCAATGACTGTTCCGGCGTCCGCGCCACAGCTGTATTTCCGCTGGTAATCCGGCCACGCATTTTTCACTGGGTTGAGAGACATTGATGACTGATACGCGACGTTGGTTCTGGATCGGCGGGCTTGCCCTGCTGGTTGCATTCGTGGTGTTGCTGCACACGATCCTCACCCCGTTCCTGGTGGCGCTGCTGTTGGCGTACATGGGAGATCCGTTGGTGGACCGTCTTGAGCGTGCCGGTATGTCTCGAACGCTGAGCGTGGTGGCGGTGTTCGGCCTGTTCACGCTGATCTTGATGGCGCTGCTGCTGATTCTGGTGCCGATGCTCGCCAAGCAGCTGTATCGCTTGTACGAGCTGGCCCCGCAGATGCTCGACTGGTTGCAGCACGCAGCATTGCCGTGGGTGCAGGCCAAGTTCGGACTGTCCGATGGCTTCTGGAAGTTCGACAAGATCAAGGCCGCGCTGTCCGAGCATATGGGGCAGGCGGGCGATATCGTTTCCATCGTCCTCTCCCAGGCGACGGCGTCGAGCCTGGCGCTGATCGGCTGGCTGACCAACCTGGTGCTGATTCCGGTGGTGTGTTTCTACCTGCTGCGTGACTGGGACGTGATGATGGGCAAAATCCGCGGCCTGCTGCCTCGTCAGCGCGAAGGGCAGATCGTCAAGTTGGCGGGCGAATGTCATGAGGTGCTGGGCGCGTTCATTCGCGGCCAGTTGCTGGTAATGGTCGGCCTGGGCGTGATCTACGCGGCCGGTCTGATGCTGGTGGGTCTGGAGCTTGGGCTGTTGATCGGCGTGATCGCAGGTCTGGCGGCAATTGTGCCTTACATGGGCTTCGTGATCGGGATTGGCGCGGCATTGATCGCAGGCCTGTTCCAGTTCGGTGGCGATTTGTACCCGATGCTGGGCATCGTCGCCGTCTTCATGGTCGGTCAGGCGCTGGAGGGCATGGTGCTCACGCCTTTGCTGGTGGGCGACCGCATCGGTCTGCATCCGGTGGCGGTGATCTTTGCGATCCTGGCCGGTGGCGAACTGTTCGGCTTTACCGGCATCCTGCTGGCCTTGCCGGTGGCAGCGGTGATCATGGTGCTGGTACGTCACGTCCACGACGTCTACAAAGACTCTGAGATCTACGCAGGCGCCGAAGACCCTGATTTATAAGCGCTTTTTTCCGTTGTGATGGTGGAGTTGTTTCCGGGTGCGCGCCGTGCCCGGAACGAGGTCCAAAATGGCGCTTATGCAAGGCCGCTTTACACGGCCAGACGCAAACCTTTGATTTTGCTTGGGGTCTGTCGCATTGTGCGACCAGCGTCACGGGTATAAACTTTGCGCACTTTACACAGAGGCCCTTGGCGGTTCGCTTGAACCGTTCGTCAGCATGAAACCGATTCAGCTGCCCCTGAGTGTGCGTCTGCGTGATGACGCCACTTTCGTCAATTACTATCCAGGCGCCAACGCCGCTGCACTCGGCTATGTCGAGCGGCTGTGCGAAGCCGACGCCGGATGGACCGAAAGCCTCATCTACCTGTGGGGCAAGGACGGGGTAGGGCGTACACATCTGTTGCAGGCAGCCTGCCTGCGTTTCGAGCAAATGGGCGAGCCTGCTGTGTATTTGCCGTTGGCCGAAGTCATCGATGAAGGCATCGAGCTGTTCGACCATCTGGAGCAGTACGAGCTGGTGTGTCTGGACGACCTGCAAGCGGTGGTCGGCAAGCCGGAGTGGGAAGAAGCCCTGTTTCATCTATTCAACCGTCTGCGCGACAGTGGGCGACGTCTGTTGATTGCCGCCTCCAAATCCCCTCGCGAACTGCCGGTCAAACTGCCAGATCTAAAGTCCCGCCTGACGATGGCGCTGGTGTTCCAGATGCGCGGTCTGTCCGATGAAGACAAACTGCGGGCGCTGCAACTGCGCGCCTCTCGACGCGGCCTGCACCTGACGGACGAAGTCGGGCATTTCATCCTCACCCGTGGCACCCGCAGCATGAGCGCGCTGTTCGAACTGCTGGAGCGCCTTGATCAGGCCTCCTTGCAGGAGAAGCGCAAGCTGACCATTCCCTTCCTTAAAGAGACGCTGGGGTGGTAGACGAAGCGTTGGTGATGCAAACCGCAGCTGCGTTGCGCCATGCCAAGCGAATTCTTATCATCACCGGCGCCGGTCTCTCGGCGGATTCGGGCCTGCCAACCTATCGTGGTATAGGCGGACTCTATAACGGCAAGACGGACGACGGGCTGCCTATCGAAGTCGCACTGTCCGGTCCCATGCTGCGGCGTGACCCTGCGCTGTGTTGGAAATACATCGCCCAGTTGGGCGCTGCCTGTCTGGGCGGCGAGCCGAACTCCGCGCATTACGCAATTGCTCAGTTGCAGCGCATCAAGCCTGAATGCTGGGTCCTGACCCAGAATGTGGATGGTTATCATCGGGCTGCAGGCAGTCCGCCTGAACGCCTGATCGAGATTCACGGCCACATGGCACCATTGTTTTGCCAGTCCTGTGGCGCAGAAGACCCTGAGTTGAGTGCGCATCTTCAACGTCCATTGCCTCCGTTGTGCTCAATATGTAGTGGCATATTGCGACCGTCCGTCGTTCTTTTTCAGGAAATGCTCCCCGAGCAGGCCCTGGAAACACTGTATGAACAACTGGCTATAGGCTATGACGCCGTGCTCACTGTCGGGACCACGGCAAGCTTCCCCTATATCCATGAACCGGTGATTCGAGCCCGGGTTTCCGGGGGTTTTACGGCCGAAATCAATCCTGAGACGACCGATCACAGCGCGCAAATGGACGTGTTCCTGAAGTGCCGAGCGGCACATGTCATGGAAAAACTCATAAGTCACATTTAGTTCGATTGAATTTGCAAATCGTTTTGATAGCGGGCATAGTCTCGCCTTCTTAACAGTTCAGCCACGGTCGTGCCCATGCTAGTTGTTCGCTTCGCACCCCTCGTGCCCCTCGCACTCGTTACGTTCCTGTTCGGTTGCTCGGCCAATATGCCGGTTGCACAGCAAGAACAGGTTCAGCCAAAGCCTCGTTATCAGAACACCGTCACTGCCCAATCGGCTGTCAATCGCGCCGATGCTGCAGCGCTCCAAGACGAACTGGCCACCGAAGACGAGCTGGCTCAGTTTGCCGATAACCAATCCTACAAACTGCCGGTTCTGGCCGACAGCATCCTGGAACGTGGCAAAGCGCTGATCGGTACTCGTTACCAGTTCGGCGGTACGTCGACGCGTTCGGGTTTCGATTGCAGCGGTTTCATCGGTTTCCTGTTTCGCGAAGAGGCTGGCATGAACCTGCCACGCTCCACTCGCGAAATGATCAACGTCGATGCTCCACTGGTATCGCGCAAGAACTTGAAGCCGGGTGATTTGCTGTTCTTCAGCACACGCGGTCGCGGTCGAGTCAGCCATGCAGCGATCTATGCGGGCAATGACCAGTTCATTCACTCCAGCAGCCGTCGCAGTGGCGGTGTGCGCATCGACAGCCTTGATGACGCCTACTGGAGCAAGACCTTCATCGAAGCCAAGCGTCCGCTGGCAATGGCACCCGGTGCTGTTGCGATGAAGACGTCAGACGTTGCCGCGCAGACAACGGCAATGACTTCGACTACAGTCAAGACCGCACCCAAACGCCGTAAGTAATTGAATTATGGAAAACGCAGACAGGCCGGTGGCCTGTCTGCGTTTTTGAGCTTCTCGGCAGCGTAAGCCGCATCCGGATCAGGTTGTTGTGGTTATGTCGATTGCTTTGCGCCTGATGGTCATTTCTCTGGCTGCGCTGCTTGGCGCTTGTGCCAGCGCTCCGCCGCCTCCTGCTTCGCCCCGGGTCGTTCAACGTCCGGTGGTGACCGCTCCCCCTCAGATTCTTTCCCAGGCTGCCGAAGACGTGCTGTTTCGCGCGCTCGGGTTGGTCGGTACGCCCTATCGCTGGGGCGGCAATACGCCGGATTCGGGTTTCGATTGCAGCGGTCTGATCGGCTATGTATATCGCGATGCGGCGGGCATTTCTCTGCCACGGTCAACGCGTGACATGGTGGTGATGGGCGCACCGAACGTGCGCCGCGAGCAGTTGCAATCAGGGGATCTGGTATTTTTCGCCACGTCGGGTGGCTCGCACGTGTCCCATGCGGGTATCTATGTGGGCGAAGGCCGCTTCGTGCATGCGCCTGCTACAGGCGGCACGGTCAAGCTGGACAGCCTCGACAAGCCGTATTGGCAGAAGGCCTACCTCAACGCCAAGCGCGTCATCCAGCCGCCGAACCTGGCGCAGAATCGTCCTTAACCCGTTTGATGCCATGTGATGCGGAGCGTCAAGTCAGCAGGCGATATCATTCCCACGCTCCTGCGTGGGAATGCCTCTCAGGACGTTCCGCGTCCGGTTTCGAAGGTCAAGCGGTCTACTGAGCCGCCTTCACCGACGTCACCCGCCAGATCTTGTTGCCCACGTCATCCGCCACCAGCAATCCGCCGCGTTGATCATTGACCACGCCGACCGGACGCCCCATTGCCTTTTCGTCACTGTTGAGGAAGCCGGTCAGCACATCGACGGGTGCGCCGTTGGGTTTACCGCCGCTGAAGGGGACGAATACCACTTTGTAGCCGCTGTGCGGTTTGCGGTTCCATGAGCCATGCTGGCCGATGAACACGCCTTCGTTGAAGGGTGCAGCCAGCGTCTTGCCGTCGGCGAAGACCAGGCCCAGCGAGGCGGTGTGCGGGCCAACGGCGTAGTCCGGGGAAATGGCCTTGGCGACCAGTGCCGGGTTCTGCGGTTTGACGCGCTCATCCACGTGCTGGCCATAGTAGCTGTACGGCCAGCCATAGAAGCCGCCGTCTTGCACCGATGTCACGTAATCGGGCACCAGATCGCTGCCAATCTCGTCACGCTCATTGACGGCTGTCCACAGCTTGCCGGTGGTGGGCTCCCAATCCATACCGTTGGGGTTGCGCAAGCCCGAAGCGAAAATGCGGTGGTTGCCGCTGGCGGCGTCAACTTCCCAGATCGCCGCACGGCCTTCTTCCTTATCCATGCCGTTCTCGCCCACATTGCTGTTGGAGCCGACGGTCACGTACAGCTTGCTGCCGTCCTTGCTGGCGATAACGTTCTTGGTCCAGTGGTGATTCAGCGTGCCACCCGGCAAATCCACAACCTTGGTGGGCTGGGCGCTGATCGACGTCTGGCCGGTTTCATACGGGAAGCTGATCAGGCGATCAGTGTCGGCCACGTACAGTTTGTTTCCCACCAGCGTCATGCCGAACGGCGAATTGAGGTTCTGCAGAAAGACGGTGCGGGTTTCGGCGACACCGTCTTTGTTGGTGTCACGCAGCAGGGTAATGCGGTTGGCGCTCGGCACGCCCGCGCCGGCGCGGCCCATGACTTTCTCCATGACCCAGCCACGGATGCCTTTGCCGTCGTCCGGTTTGGCCGGCGAATTGGTTTCCGCCACCAGCACGTCGCCGTTGGGCAGCACATACAGCCAGCGCGGGTGGTCCAGATGCTCGGCGAACGCGCCGACCTGAGTGCCTGGGGCTGCCACGGGCTTGGCGTCTTTTTCCCAGCCGACCGCCGGAGCGATGTTGACCGTCGGGACCAGTGTCTTGTTGGGCTCCGGCAGCTTTGGAGAAGGCCCCGTTCCATCCGAAACCTGCAGGGTAGAAGACTCGCCGCACGCCGCGAGGCCGCCTGCGACCAGAAGCAAAACGGCGTACTGTGGTCTGAGTTTGAACATGTGAATCTCCATCTCGAAAGGCTTTGTCCGGTAAGGGATAGAGACACCGGAGCGGCCGAGGTTCAATTGCGCACACGCATCGGGCCGCGCCAGGCAAGTGAATGGCCGCAATGCCATTGCGCAGCGGTGCCGATTGACGCTCCACCCCCAACCCTCTACCCTTCGCGGTTTGTTTCAGGTGCTCTGCAATCCTTTCGATTGGCAGGGTGAAACAGGGAAGCCGGTGAAGGTCACACGACCCCATTCCGGCGCTGCCCCCGCAACGGTAAATGAGTCAAGGCTGTGCATGACGCCACTGTGTTTTATATGGGAAGGCGCGCAGTCGGGTTTGCCCCGCTCATAAGCCCGGAGACCGGCCTGAAATAACCCAATGGCATCACGGAGGGTGATGCTCTGTGCAGGGCGTTGCCGTGCTGTCCAGTGCTGTCCTTCCGTCTGCTTTCGCGACCCCTCAAGCGGAGAGCCGAGATGAACGAATCCCCTGAACGCGACGAACGCCATCTGGCGCGCATGCAGCGCAAGAAAGCCGTGATGGACGAGCGCATCGCCAGCTCTCCCAATGAATGCGGCCTGCTCCTGGTGTTGACCGGCAATGGCAAGGGCAAGAGCAGCTCGGCCTTCGGCATGCTCGCGCGTGCGATGGGCCACGGCATTCAGTGTGGTGTGGTGCAGTTCATCAAGGGCCGCAATAGTACGGGCGAAGAGATGTTCTTCCGCCGTTTCCCCGAACAGGTCCGCTATCACGTGATGGGCGAGGGCTTTACCTGGGAAACCCAAGATCGTCAGCGTGATATCGCCGCCGCCGAATCCGCATGGGCCGTGACCCTGGAAATGCTCCGTGACCCGAGCATCGGCCTGGTGGTGCTTGATGAACTGAACATCGCCCTCAAGCACGGCTATCTGGACCTTGAGCACGTGCTGAGCGATCTGCAGGCCCGTCCGCCGATGCAGCATGTGGTCGTGACCGGCCGTGGTGCCAAACCCGAATTGATCGACCTGGCCGATACCGTTTCGGATATCGGCGTGGTCAAACACGCATTCCAGTCCGGTATTCGGGCACAAAAAGGTATCGAGCTGTGAGCCAGTCAGTCGTGAGCATTCGGTCATGAGAACCCCCAGGGATTGCCCGGCAGTATTGATCGCTGCGCCGGCCTCCGGTCAGGGCAAGACCACCGTTACCGCCGCACTGGCGCGCTTGCACCGCAATCAGGGGCGCAAGGTTCGGGTCTTCAAGTGCGGCCCCGATTTTCTGGATCCGATGATTCTGGAACGGGCGAGCGGGGCACCGGTGTTTCAACTGGACCTGTGGATGGTTGGCGCCGATGAAAGCCGTCGCCTGCTCTGGGAGGCTGCCGCCGAGGCGGACCTGATCCTGATCGAGGGCGTCATGGGGTTGTTCGACGGTACGCCATCCAGTGCCGATCTGGCGCGCCATTTCGGTGTGCCGGTGCTTGGCGTCATAGACGGCACGGCGATGGCCCAGACCTTTGGCGCCCTGGCGCTGGGGCTGGCGCGCTATCAGCCGGACCTGCCGTTTGCTGGCGTGCTGGCCAACCGCGTCGGCACAGTGCGCCATGCGCAGCTGCTGGAAAACAGCCTCACCGAAGGCCTGCGCTGGTACGGTGCGTTGTCGCGGGAAACCGGCTTCGAGCTGCCCAGTCGTCATCTTGGGCTGGTGCAGGCGGATGAGCTCAATGACCTTGATCTGCGTCTGGACATGGCTGCGGCCGCGCTCGCCAGTACGTGCGAAGTGGCCTTGCCGCCAGCGGTCACGTTCACCGCACCCGATCCGGTTCAGGTCGACCGTTTACTCGACGGCGTGCGCATTGCCGTCGCCCGCGACGGAGCGTTCGCCTTCACCTACGGCGCCAGTCTCGACCTGCTGCGCAACATGGGCGCGGAACTGACGTTCTTCTCGCCGATCCACGACAGCCATCTGCCGGACACTGACAGCCTTTACCTGCCGGGAGGCTACCCGGAGCTTCATCACGTCGCGCTGTCTGCCAACACCACGATGCTGGCCGACATCAGGGCACACCATGCAGCGGACAAACCGACACTGGCCGAGTGCGGCGGCATGCTGTATCTGCTCGATGCCCTGACTGACGTGGAGGGCGTGCGCGCCGAGCTGGTCGGCTTGCTGGCGGGTGAGGCGGCGATGCAGAAGCGGCTGGCGGCGCTGGCGTTGCAAGCCGTCGAGATGCCGGAAGGCGAGTTGCGCGGTCACACCTATCACCACTCCCTGACCACCACCGAATTGCAGCCGATTGCCCGCGGTGTCAGCCCCAACGGCGGGCGCGGTGCCGAGGCGGTTTATCGTGACGGTCGCCTGACGGCTTCATACGTACATTTCTACTTCCCGTCCTGCCCGCAGGCCATTGCAGCCCTGTTCAAGCCATGACCGACCATGCGTTCAATGAACAAGAGCGGGCAGCGGTGTATCGCGCCATCGCCGAGCGCCGCGACATGCGGCACTTTGCAGGTGGCAGCGTCGCGCCCGAGCTGTTGGCCCGATTGCTGGAGGCCGCGCATCAGGCACCCAGCGTCGGTCTGATGCAGCCGTGGCGCTTCATTCGGATCAGCGACCCTGCCTTGCGCCAAAAGATGAAAGCGCAGGTTGAACAAGAGCGGATTCGTACCGCCGAGGCACTGGGCGAGCGCACCGATGAGTTCATGAAACTCAAGGTCGAAGGCATCAACGACTGCGCCGAGGTGCTGGTCGCTGCGTTGATGGAAGGTCGCGAACAGCACATCTTCGGTCGTCGTACGCTGCCGGAAATGGACATGGCGTCGCTGTCTTGTGCCATCCAGAACCTGTGGCTGGCCGCGCGCGCCGAAGGACTGGGCATGGGCTGGGTGTCGCTGTTCGACCCCGATGCACTGGCGCAACTGCTGGGTATGCCCGGAGGGGCCAAGCCGCTGGCGATTCTCTGTCTGGGGCCAGTTAATGCGTTTTATCCTGCACCGATGCTGGTGCTGGAAGGCTGGGCGCAAGCGCGTCCGCTGAATGAACTGCTGTATGAGAATCAATGGGGAGTGAGTCAATGAGTGTGGCGCTGTTGAGCGTTGCCGGGGTCGCGCTGGATGCGCTGCTCGGCGAGCCGAAACGCTCCCATCCGCTGGTGGCGTTCGGGCGCTTTGCCAATCGCCTGGAGCAGCGTTTCAACAGCGGTGGTCGAGGTTGGCGCAGTCACGGCGTCACGGCCTGGTTCGTGGCCGTGATACCGCTGACGCTGCTGGCCACGTTACTGAGTTGGGCGCCGTTCGTGGGCTGGCTGGTCGAGATTCTGGCCCTGTACTGCGCGTTGGGCATGCGCAGCCTGGGTGAGCATGTTCAGCCCGTGGCTCAGGCCCTGCGCAGCGATGATCTGGAGGGGGCGCGACGCCGGGTGGGTTACCTGGTCAGCCGCCAGACCAGCGAACTGGATGCCACCGAAGTGGCCCGCGCCGCAACCGAGTCTGTGCTGGAAAACGGCAGCGACGCCATCTTCGCTGCGCTGTTCTGGTTTGTCGTGGCCGGTGTGCCGGGTGTGGTGCTCTATCGGTTGAGCAATACGCTCGATGCGATGTGGGGCTATCGCAACGAACGCTTCGAGCGTTTCGGCTGGGCGGCGGCAAAGATTGATGACGTGCTCAATTACATTCCTGCGCGTCTGGTGGCGCTGACCTATGCGCTGCTGGGCAAGACCCGACTGGCGCTGCGCTGCTGGCGGACTCAGGCACCGGCCTGGGACAGTCCCAATGCAGGGCCTGTAATGGCGGCCGGTGCAGGTGCCTTGGGTGTCGAGTTGGGCGGCGCAGCCATCTATCACGGCGAACTGCATCAGCGCCCGCAACTGGGCGAGGGTGTACCGGCCGACGCCGATTCAATCGACCGTGGCTGGGAGCTGGTGCAGCGCGGGGTGTGGCTGTGGCTGCTGGTGCTGTGCATCGGGACTGAATTCTATGCTTGAGCACGGTGGACGGTTGCGCGCAGCGGCGCAGCGCTACGGTATCAATCAGGCTGACTGGCTGGATCTTTCCACCGGCATTGCGCCGTGGTCATGGCCGGTGCCTGCCATTCCCGTCAGCGCCTGGGCGCGTTTGCCCGAAACCGACGACGGGCTTGAAGCCGCCGCCTGCGCCTATTACGGGGTGTCGCGACTATTGCCGGTGCCGGGCTCACAGGCGGCGATTCAAGCCTTGCCGCGTGTGCGCAGCGCAGGCCGGGTCGGTGTGCTGTCGCCTTGCTACGCCGAACATGCCCACGCCTGGCGCAAGAGTGGTTTCGTGGTGCGCGAGGTCGGCGAGCATGAAGTGGACTACTTCCTCGACAGCCTCGACGTACTCTTGGTGGTCAATCCCAACAACCCCACAGGGCTGCACCTGAGCGCCGAGCGTTTGCTGGGCTGGCATGCGCGGTTGGCGGAGCGGGGCGGCTGGCTGGTGGTGGACGAGGCCTTCATGGATAACACGCCCGACATGAGCCTGGCCGCCGAAACCTGGCGCATCGGTCTGGTGGTGCTGCGCTCGTTCGGCAAGTTTTTCGGCCTGGCCGGGGTCAGGCTTGGCTTTGTGCTGGCCGAACCCGGTTTGCTCAGGCTGCTGGCCCATGAGATCGGTCCGTGGGCGGTGAGTGGGCCGACACGCATTCTGGGCCAAGTGTGCCTGAATGATCGAGAAGGTCAGGCGCAACAGCGTCTGCGTACCGATCAGGCGCGAGATCGTTTGGTGTCACTGCTCGAACTATACGACTTTGCTCCAACGGGCGGCTGTGCGCTGTTTCAATGGCGGGTCACCCCAGAAGCGCGTGCGCTCTACGAATTCTGTGCCCGTCGTGGCGTGTTGCTGCGCCTGTTTGAAGGTCAGACGCCTGAGGTGTCCAGCCTGCGTTTCGGCCTGCCCGCTGAAGAGACTGACTGGCGACGTCTGCACACTGTCCTGTTTGAATACCGCAAGGAATCCTGATGGCCACGTTGATGGTACAAGGCACTACCTCCGATGCTGGCAAGAGCACGCTGGTGACGGCGCTGTGTCGCTGGCTGACGCGACAGGGTGTCAAGGTGGTGCCGTTCAAGCCACAGAACATGGCGCTCAACAGCGCCGTGACGGACGACGGCGGCGAAATCGGCCGTGCTCAGGCGGTGCAGGCTCAGGCCTGTTTCCTGAAGCCGCACACCGACATGAATCCGGTGCTGCTCAAACCCAATAGTGACACCGGCGCGCAGGTCATCATCCACGGCCGTGCGGTCACCACCATGAACGCGGTGGCGTATCACGGCTACAAAGAGATCGCCATGCGTGCGGTGCTGGAGTCCCATGAGCGGTTGGGGCAACACTATCCGGTGATCATGGTCGAAGGTGCAGGCTCGCCCGCCGAGATCAACCTGCGCGCCAATGACATCGCCAATATGGGCTTTGCCGAAGCCGTCGACTGCCCCGTGCTGCTGATCGCCGACATCAACCGTGGCGGGGTTTTCGCGCATCTGGTGGGCACTCTGGAATTGCTGTCACCCAGCGAGCAGGCGCGGGTCAAGGGTTTCATCATCAACCGCTTTCGCGGCGACATTGCCTTGCTGCAACCGGGCCTGGACTGGCTGGAGGCGCGTACCGGCAAGCCGGTGGTCGGCGTGCTGCCTTACGTGATGGACCTGCATCTGGAAGCCGAAGACGGTCTTGATCAGCGTCAGACCGACAAGGTCGAGCAGGTCCTGAACGTGGTGGTGCCGGTGCTGCCACGCATCAGCAACCATACCGATTTCGATCCGTTGCGCCTGCACCCGCAGGTCAACCTGCAATTCATCGGTCCCGGGCAGGCGATACCGTCTGCGGACCTGATCATCCTGCCCGGCTCGAAAAGCGTGCGCAGCGACCTGGCTTATCTGCGTGCCAATGGCTGGGAAGGCGCGATCCAGCGGCACCTGCGTTATGGCGGCAAGTTGATGGGGATCTGCGGCGGATTGCAAATGCTCGGCGAGCAGATGCACGACCCGCTGGGGCTGGAAGGCGCGGCGGGTTCCAGCCCCGGCCTTGGTTTGCTGGCCATGAGCACAGTGCTGGAATCCGAGAAACAATTGCGTAACGTGCGTGGCCGTCTAACGCTGGAAGACGCCGACGTCAGTGGCTACGAGATCCATGCCGGTGTCACTACGGGCGCAGCGTTGGAGCAGGCCGCCGTCCGGTTGGACGACGGCCGTTGCGATGGCGCGCAGAGCGCCGATGGGCAGATTCTCGGCACTTACCTGCACGGCCTGTTCGAGTCGCCTGCCGCGTGCAGCGCCCTGTTACGTTGGGCCGGTCTTCGCGATGTGCAACAAGTCGATTACCACGCCCTGCGCGAGCGCGACATTGAGCGTCTGGCCGATCTGGTGGAAAAGCACCTGGACGGCACGTTGTTGCGTCAACTGTGCGGCCTGGAGGCGAACTGAAATGCTGCAACTGATCCTGGGCGGTGCGCGTTCCGGCAAGAGTCGTCTGGCCGAGAAGCTGGCCGCCGATGGCGGCCTGAACGTGACCTACATCGCTACCAGCCAGCCGCTGGACGGTGAAATGAACCAGCGCGTTGCCAGCCACCGCGCCCGCAGGCCTGCGCAGTGGGGATTGGTGGAGGAGCCGGTCGAACTGGCCCGCGTACTGCGGGACAACGCTGCTTTCGACCAGTGCCTGTTGGTGGATTGCCTGACCCTGTGGCTGACCAACCTGCTGATGTTGGAAGACCCTGAGCGCCTTGCGCACGAGCGTGATGCGCTGCTCGATTGCCTGGCGACCTTGCCGGGTGAAATCATTTTCGTCAGCAACGAAACCGGGCTTGGCGTCGTGCCGCTGGGTGAGCTGACTCGCCGTTATGTCGATGAAGCGGGCCTTCTGCATCAGGCCTTGGCCGAACGTTGCCAGCGTGTGGTGTTGACCGTCGCTGGCCTGCCCCTGACTTTGAAAGGAACTGCGTTATGAGTAACTCCTGGTGGCTCGAACCCGCACAAGCCATTGACGTGCCCATGCGTGAAGCCGCGCTGACCCGTCAGCAACAACTGACCAAGCCGGCGGGCTCGTTGGCGCAACTGGAACGCCTGGCCGTGCAGCTGGCCGGTTTGCAGGGGCGTGAGCGACCGGCTGCCGATCAGGTCTGGATCGCGATTTTCGCAGGCGATCATGGTGTGGTTGCAGAGGGTGTGTCGGCGTACCCGCAGGCGGTCACCGGGCAGATGTTGCACAACTTCGTCAATGGCGGCGCGGCGATCAGCGTGTTGGCGCGTCAATTGTCTGCGCAACTGGACGTGGTCGATCTGGGCACCGTGCTGCCGGTGGACCTGCCGGGTGTGCGTCATTTGCGCATCGGCGCAGGCACCGCCAACTTTGCTCAAGGCCCGGCCATGATCGAAGCGCAGGGTCTCGCGGCGTTGCAGGCCGGGCGTGACAGTGTGCAGCGTGCCAAGGCGGCGGGCACCGAGCTGTTCATCGGCGGCGAGATGGGCATCGGTAATACCACCGCTGCAAGCGCCGTGGCATGTTCCATGCTGGAGTGTGACGCCCAATTACTGGTCGGCCCGGGCACTGGTTTGAACGCTGAAGGCATCGCGCACAAGATTCGGGTCATCGAGCGCGCCTTGACGCTGCACGCCGATCACGCGGGTGACCCTTTGCGCAGCCTTTACAGCCTGGGTGGTTTCGAGATTGCCGCCTTGGCAGGCGCCTACCTGGCGTGCGCCCAGGAAGGCATCGTGGCACTGGTCGACGGTTTTATCTGCAGCGTGGCGGCGTTGGTGGCGGTGCGCCTCAATCCATCGTGCCGCGACTGGCTGCTGTTCGGACATCGCGGTGCCGAGCCCGGCCATCGCCACGTCCTTGAAATTCTGCAGGCCGACCCCTTGCTTGATCTGGGCTTGCGCCTGGGTGAGGGCAGCGGCGCGGCGTTGGCGGTCCCGCTGGTGCGTATGGCCTGTGAGTTGCACAACGGCATGTCGACCTTTGCCGAAGCCAGCGTGTCGGATCGCCCGGCATGAGCCTGCGTCTGGATTTGTTGCGTCATGGCGAAACCGAACAAGGTGGCGGCTTGCGTGGCAGCATCGACGACGCGCTGACTGAACCGGGCTGGCAGCAGATGCGTTCGGCGGTGGCTGAAGCCGGTCCCTGGGACCGCATCGTGAGTTCGCCTTTGCAGCGTTGTGCCCGCTTTTGCGAAGAGCTTGCCGAGCGGTTGTCGCTGCCCCTTGAGCTTGAACCGGGCGTGCAAGAACTGCATTTTGGCGACTGGGAAGGCCACAGCCCTGCGCAGTTGATGGAAACCGACGCCGACGGCCTTGGGCGATTCTGGAACGACCCTTACACCTTCACGCCGCCCAACGGTGAGGCCGTGATCGATTTTTCGGCGCGGGTTCTGGCTGCCGTGCAGCGTTTGCATCAGGCCTACGACGGTGAACGAGTACTGCTGGTCAGCCACGGTGGCGTGATGCGCTTGCTGCTGGCGCAGGCGCGTGGCCTGCCGCGTGAGCAACTGCTGCAAGTGGTGGTCGGGCACGGCGCGCTGCTGTCGATCAACGTCGCCGCTCATGGCGTTCTGACTGAGGCCTGACATGCTGCCATTCTGGATTGCCTTGCAATTCCTCAGCAGTTTCCCGATTCGCCTGCCAGGCATGCCAAGGCCTGAAGAAACGGGTCGCTCGCTGTTGTTCTATCCGATGGTAGGCGTGCTGTTCGGCGTGGTACTGATGAGCCTGAATGCGTTACTGGCGGGTGCGCCGCTGATGCTGCACGCCGCGTTGCTACTCAGCGCCTGGGTGTTGCTCAGTGGCGGTTTGCATCTGGACGGTCTTGCGGACAGCGCCGATGCCTGGCTGGGCGGATTCGGTGATCGCGAGCGAACGCTGGTTATCATGAAAGACCCGCGCAGCGGACCGATTGCCGTGGTTACGCTGGTGTTGGTACTGCTGCTCAAATTCACGGCTATTCTGGCGTTGATCGAGAGCCATCACACCATTGCCCTGTTACTGGCTCCGCTGATCGGGCGCAGCGCAATGCTCGGCCTGTTTCTGAGTACGCCTTACGTGCGGGCTGGCGGGTTGGGGCAGGCCCTGGCGGATCATCTGCCCCGTGGCGCGGCCCGGCAGGTGTTACTGGCCTGTGTGGTGGCCTGCGTGCTGCTGGCGGGTTGGTCAGGTCTGGTGGTTGTTCTGGTGTCGATGGCCTGTTTCCTGTGGTTGCGACAGGTGATGCTTCGTCGCCTGGACGGCACTACGGGCGACACGGCGGGCGCATTGCTGGAGTTGCTGGAGCTCGCAGTATTGGTGACGATGGCGCTGCACTGATCGGCTGGGATAAGCGATTGACAGGCTCGCCTGACGGAGCGTAATTTCGCCGCTAGTGATTTACGGGTATATCCACGCAATTCCGGACAGGGAGCATAAGAACAATGACATCAGTCTGGCGTACCAGCGGCTGGATACTGCTCGGGAGTGCGCTGATCCTCGCGCTTTCCCTGGGCACGCGGCACGGTTTCGGTCTGTTCCTTGCGCCCATGAGCGCGGACTTTGGCTGGGGGCGCGAGGTCTTCGCGTTCTCCATCGCTCTGCAGAACCTGATGTGGGGGCTGGCTCAACCGTTTGCCGGCGCGCTGGCGGATCGTTTTGGTGCGGCCAGGGTCGTGTTCGTGGGGGGCGTGCTGTATGCCGTCGGGCTGTTGTGCATGAGCATGGCCGATTCGCCATTGAGTCTGTCGCTGAGCGCGGGCCTGTTGATCGGCATCGGTCTGTCCGGCACTTCGTTTTCCGTGATCCTCGGCGTTGTGGGGCGTGCCTTGCCCGCCGAGAAGCGCAGCATGGGGATGGGTATCGCCAGCGCAGCCGGATCGTTCGGCCAGTTCGCCATGTTGCCCGGTACGCTGGGGCTGATCGGTTGGCTGGGCTGGTCCGGCGCCTTGCTGGTGCTGGGTGTGTTGGTGGCGCTGATCCTGCCGCTGGTGAGCATGCTCAAGGACAAGCCAATCGAGTCCGTGGGCATTCAGCAAACCTTGGGCGAAGCCTTGCGCGAGGCGTGTACCCACTCCGGCTTCTGGCTATTGGCTCTGGGCTTTTTCGTCTGTGGTTTTCAGGTGGTGTTCATTGGTGTGCATTTGCCTGCCTACCTGGTCGACCAGCACCTTCCAGCGAAAGTCGGCACAACGGTGCTGGCGCTGATCGGCCTGTTCAACATCTTCGGCACCTATACCGCAGGTTGGCTGGGTGGGCGCATGTCCAAGCCGCGTCTGCTGACAATGCTGTATCTGCTGCGAGCGGTTGTGATTGTGCTGTTCCTGTGGATTCCGCTCAGCCAGACCACGGCTTATCTATTTGGGGTGGCGATGGGGCTGTTGTGGTTGTCCACCGTTCCGCTGATCAACGGTACGGTCGCGACGCTGTTCGGGGTGCGTAACCTGTCGATGCTTGGGGGGATCGTTTTCCTGTTCCACCAATTGGGCGCTTTCCTTGGCGGCTGGCTGGGTGGCCTTGTGTATGACCGGACCGGAAGTTACGACTTGATCTGGCAGGTGTCGATTCTGCTCAGCCTGTTGGCGGCAGCCCTCAACTGGCCGGTGCGTGAACGGCCTGTGGCACGCTTGCAGGCGCAGGCGGGTGTTGCGTGAGCAGGCGATGGCCGTTGCTGGCGGCGCTTGCCGCAGGTGTCGCGGTGCTAGCGCTGGTCTGGTGGGGCTGGCAGCACGTTGGCCTTGCAGCATTGCAGCTGGGCATGGGCGCTTGCTAGGCAGAAGCCGTTTGTTGGGGTAGCGTGTCGCCAGACAGCCACCATTTCCAGGGACGCCTTGATGAACACTCGTTTTATATCGATTCCCTTTCTACTGCTGGCCATGAGCGGCACCGTAATGGCCGCCGACTGCCCGGAACTCCTTCAAGGCGAACTGCCCAAACTGCGCTCCAAGGAAAACATCGACCTGTGCCAGCGTTATGCAGGCAAGCCGATGGTGGTGGTCAATACTGCCAGCTTCTGCGGCTTCGCCCCGCAATTCAAAGGACTTGAAGAGCTAAGCCAGCGCTACAAAGGGCAGGGGCTCGAAGTGTTGGGCGTGCCGTCCAATGATTTCAAGCAGGAGGCCAAGGATGGTGAAGAAACCGCCAAGGTTTGCTACGTCAACTATGGCGTTACCTTCACCATGACCGAGCCGCAGGCCGTACGGGGTGACGACGCCACCCATCTGTTCAAGGTGCTCGCCGAACAGAGCAGTGCCCCGCGCTGGAACTTCTATAAGTATGTAGTGGATCGCCAGGGCAAGGTCGTCGCCAACTTCTCCAGCATGACCAAACCCGATGATCCTGAGCTGATTGCGGCCATTGAGAAGGCGATTGCGTCCAAGCCTTGAGACGGGTGACGTGAGGTGAGGCGAGCGCCCCGCAGCCGATGCGGATATTTACGGAGGCTCGCTGTCGTGCGGTAGTTCACCGGACTGAGGGGCGTCTCAACACGTTTTCGACGTAACGCTGTGTCGCAGCAAATACCGGCCATCGTGGGAGCGTACTTGTCCGCGAATGCTGCATTTCAGTCCCTGAGCCTGCATGCGGTGTATCAGATGCACTCAAGGGCCGCTGCGCAGCCCATCGCTGCCGTCGTAACCTCCGAGAGCTCCCTCGGCCTGCGGGCAGAGGCGGGTTTCATTGGTTCTTTAGCGGTTAGGTGTTCGATAACAGGCAGCATAATTCTGACGCAACAAAAAGCCCGCCATCCCTGAGGATGAGCGGGCTTTCTTTCAGCCGATTTTCAGTCGTCTATCAGAAGCGATAGGTAACGGAGGTGCCGACGCCGTGCGCAGTGTTGCGGAAGTCTGCGCTGTACGCGCCTTTGGTCGCGCTGCTGTTGCGGATCTTGGCTTCGTCTTCACGCAGGTACGAGTACGCCACGTCGATGGTCAGATCGTCGGTCGGGCTCCAGCCAGCGCCGAAGCTGACGATCTTGCGGTCGCCTGTCGGGATGCGTGGAGAGCGGTTGACGTTGTTGGTCGGCGCCTGATCCACGGAGAAGCCTGTGCGCAGTGTCCACTCCTTGTTGACCTTGTACGAAGCACCAATGGCGTGAGCCCAGGTGTCGTGCCAGTCCTGCTCTTCGGAGATGGTGCCGATCGGGCCTGCCGAGCCGCCCAGCTGCGCAGGAACGCCGTCGTTGTTGACGGTGATATCGGTCAGACGGCTCCAGCGGGTCCAGGTGCTGCCTGCGTAGACAGTCCAGTTCTCGTCGATCTGCTGAGTGACGGAGAAGTCCACCGACTCAGGCGTAGAGATGTCCAGCGAGGCGTCATATTTCTGGCCGCCGAACGGACCGAAGCCCGAACCTTCGACCTTGGTTTTGCCCTTGAGCTTGTAATCGACCTTGGAGTGATACGTCAGGCCCAGGCGCGTGGTGTCAGTGGCCTGCACGAGTACGCCGACGTTGAAGCCCAGCGCAGTGTCGTCGCCTTCGATCTTCACCTTGCCGTCGTTGCGGCCTGGCGTTGCGGCGTTGAGCGTGGAGGAAGTCAGCTCGCCGTCGATGCGGTTGAGGGTCGGGCCGAAACCGATGGACACCTTGTCATTGAAGGCGTAGCTGACAGTCGGCTGAAGCGTGACGACCTGTACGTGGCTCTTGTCGCCCCAGTAGCGGCCAGCGAAACCGCTTTCATAGTCGGTCACCAGACCGAACGGTGCATACATGCCCAGGCCGAATGCCCAGTGATCATCGATGGGTTTGACGTAGTAGCCCATCGGTACGCCCACGACGGGAACCATGTCGCCGTCGTTGCTGCCACCGAAAGTGCCACGGCCGTTGTCGATGTTGGTCTTGGCGATCACCGCTGCCGCGCCCACGCTGATTTCTTCACGTTTCAGGCGGGACATGCCGGCAGGGTTGCCGAAGACGGTGCTTGCATCATCGGCAGACGAGGAGCGACCAGCGAAACCGGTGCCCATGCCACTGACACTTTGTTCGTTGAGCGCGAAACCGGCAGCGAACAACTGCGTGGAGGCCAGGCCGATAGCCAGACCCAGTGTTGTCCTGTTCATTACTTTTGTCATTATTTTCATTATTAGAACTCCTGTGATCACCGGGCGGAAATTACCAACATTTTCGGCGGCGCGCTATAGGCTGAAGAGCCCGAGATAGAGCTATTCTTGTAGGACAATCCGTCTCGCTTGTGGCGAACGCTCTGGATCTTCGAATTACGCTGCCTGGCTCATGCCGGTAAATACAACGGTGCGACGGTGGCGTGCCAGCACGCGACAAAATCCCTGAGTCGACCTTGCGGCTGAAACACCGCTCGCCAGATCCGTGCCATTGCCACTGGATCATCCTCGGCGGGCAGGGTGGCCTTGTGCGATTCGATCATCATCCAGGCGATCGCGGTGGCGTACCGCAGGTTCACGGTCAGCTCCAGATGGGGGCCGCTGAGAAAGGCATGTTGGCTGGCGAGGCCTCTGACCCGGCTGGCCAGGTCCGGATCCAGTGCCAGGTAGTTGTCCCAGAGTTGTCGATGCCGGGGTTCCGGGATGCGGTAGAGGCCGTGTCCGCGTCGGCTGTCGAGTGCGGCGCCCAGTGCGGACTGGCTGGCGGCGATGCCCAGCAGCAACGACTCGGCGCGATGGCTGCGGCGGTCCAGATAAACCAGGGTCGGTCGGATGACGTGACGGCATAATTCTATGGCTGCAATACCCATAATACTGTCGGCGCTCGGAAGGGTGGCCGGAGGCTCCTGACGAATGGTCATTGCAAGCAGGGCAGGGGCTGCCGGAGACGACGTGGGTCGTTCGAGTTGAAGTGTAGTGTCAAAGATGCGGTGTAAAGGGCTGTTTTTAAATTGTTTGCGGTTTTGCCGATAAGTGGATGGATAATCGGGCGATTAGCTGCAGCGTTCTCCCGGAAAACGCCAGGCAATAAAAAGCCCCGCTTGTGAGGGCGGGGCTTCGGCTTGCGGTGTGACGTTCGTCTTTAGGCGGTCAGGGCCTGACGCGTACGCTCGATCACGGCCTGCAGCGGTTCGGCGCTGGCGTATTGATCGGGGTACAGGCGTTCGCTGTGACGGGCGATGCCGTGTTCGTTGACGATGGTGAAGCTGAAGCAGCCTTTGCGGGCGGCCATGATCAGGCAATTCATAGGGGCAAAAGCATGGGTAAGCGTATGAATGGCGTGTTGGGTCTGGTTATGGTGAGTCATGTAGGTGTTTCCTGAATCAACACGGAACAATACCGTGCATAAATAAAGATTCCAGTAAACGCGGGCCGGCATTGGGGTAATTAAAGCCTGGCAGGGCGAAGAACCTGACTGGAACAAGACAGTCAGTTGAAGCGCGCTTTATCGAATGGCGCTCTGGCTGGCTGGTAGGTACTTAGGAGGGCAGGCAACACAACAGGAGCAAAGGTTCGACGCTCCAGGTGAAGATCCTGATCAATTGCAGGCTGGTTGAAGCAGAACATGGTAGCCGTAACTGCACTGTCGCCTTGATGGCTCACGAATGCGATAGGTCATGTCTGGAAACCATCGAGGTGGTCGATCCCTTGTAGCCAACATTCTCTTCCTTTGGAAAGAGCTAACGTTGGGGGACTTGTCGACCGGAATTGATTTTCAGCTTGGTACTAACGATGGCAATGCTAATGAAGTGCGTGGGGATTTGCAAGGGGGCGATTAAAAATAATCAGCTACCAATTCCCGGCAATCCGATAGATCAGTACCGTGGCGCAGGCGACCATCGAGCAGCCCAGAAGGTAGGCGGCAATGGTCAGCCGCATGGATTTGCGGCGCTCAATGGCCCGCATGATATCGCCCACCGTGTTGATGCGTCCGTGGCTCAGGTCGCTGCAGATGATCAGTGCGACCGCAATGCCTGACAAGAGAGTGGTGTAGGAGAAGACACCGCCATCGGGTGGAGGCAAGATAACGCTCGCGCCCACTGCGAGGGTGCAGGCAGCCACCAGCAGCACGAAGAACTGTACGACTTCTCTCATCGTGTCCCTTGAGTAATGACAGGAATCAGCGGCGACGCTGCGTTTTTCAGCGCACGTTGGACCGCAACGAGTGCTATTTGTGCTGCGCTGACATGCGCGTTGCCGATCATGGGCCCAAACAAGGCTGCGCATTGATGGTTTTAGGCCATCAATTACCGCCATGAAAGCCATGTATCCATTGATAAAACCCTGCAATTACGCGTCTTCTGTTCAAGGTTTGAAACACGCCAAAAGTCGATCATTTCGCAGTTGTACACATTAGCGTCACAAGCTGCCACATCACTGTCACATGCGTCGCTAAGGGTTTGATTTCTGATGGTGAATTATTAAGTCAATGAAAAACATCGTTTTTTTAAACTGGTGAAAAAATCGTCAGTTTGAGCGCAAGCCCCATTCTGCCTGCGTTTGAGAGAGTAAAAGGGGTGTTGTCCACTGAGTTATCCACAGCTTCTGTGGATTGTCCCGATTGAAAACGATACGAAATTGGGGGTGTGCGTGACACGTAAAGGGAGTAGAATCTTGGCCCCCGATTTGCCCCTTCACCCTTCCACTCTCTCAGCCTGACGCGCCGTCGCGGCTGAACGCTCTGTTTTTCTGAAGGCTTTACGCATAATGCCGCTGGCATTCACTGGGCACGCACGGAGTCGTTATGGCATTTGACTTGAACAGCCTGTTGCTTGGCCTTGGCGCAGCCGCATTGCCCTTGCTGGCATGGGCCTGGCAGTTGCAACGCCGGTTGGCGCGTCGTGATGCCGATACCGCACTGCTGGACGAGCGCCTGAGCATGGCGCAGATGGCGCAGGACGGCCTCAATGCTCAGCTCGATGCCTGTCGCGATGAGATCAGCGACCTGAGCCAGGCCAATGCTGCCAAACAGGCAGACCTCGCCGCGTTGCGCCGTGAAGTCGAGCTGTTGCGGCAGGAGTGTGACACTGCCCGCGATGTGAACCAGGGGTTGAATCAGGAGCGCGCCACCAAAGAGGTCGAGTTACGCCGTCTCGATGCGCAGTGCGCCGCTCTGGGTGCCGAGTTGCGCGAACAGCAAGACAGCCATCAGCAGCGGCTCAATGATCTTCAAGGGTCTCGTGATGAACTGCGTGCTCAGTTCGCGGAGCTGGCGGGCAAGATTTTCGATGAGCGCGAGCAGCGCTTCGCGGAAACCAGTCAGCAGCAATTGGGTCAGTTGCTCACCCCCCTGAAAGAGCGCATTCAATCCTTTGAGAAGCGCGTTGAGGAAAGCTATCAGAACGAAGCCCGTGAGCGATTCTCGCTGGCCAAGGAGCTGGAGCGCTTGCAGCAGCTCAATCTGCGCCTGAGCGATGAGGCCACCAACCTGACGCGGGCACTCAAGGGGCAGAAGACCCAAGGTAACTGGGGCGAGTTGATTCTGGAGCGAGTGCTGGAACATGCGGGGTTGGAGAAAGGCCGTGAGTACCAAACCCAAGTCAGCCTTAAAGGACCGGATGGCGAGCGCTTCCAGCCCGACGTGCTGATCATGCTGCCGGGCGACAAGCAGGTGGTGGTGGATGCCAAGGTCAGTCTGACGGCTTACCAACAGTATGTGTCGTCAGATGACGACGTGATCGGTCAGGCTGCGCTGAAACAGCACGTTCTTTCGCTGCGCAATCACGTCAAAGGGCTCTCGGGCAAGGATTACAAAAGGCTCGAAGGCCTTCACAGCCTGGATTTCGTCCTGTTGTTCGTGCCCATCGAGGCGGCGTTTTCCGCTGCGTTGCAGGCCGAGCCGAACCTGTTTCAGGAAGCTTTCGACCGCAACATCGTGATCGTCAGCCCAACGACACTGCTGGCCACACTGCGGGTGATCGACAGCCTGTGGAAGCAGGAGCGACAAAGCCAGAACGCCCGCGAGATCGCCGAGCGTGCAGGCTGGCTATACGACAAGTTCGTGCTGTTCATCCAGGACCTGGACGAAGTGGGCAGCCGTCTTCAACAACTGGACAAGGCTTATTCTGCTGCGCGCAACAAACTGACGGAGGGCCGTGGGAATCTGATCAGTCGCAGCGAGCAACTCAAGCTGTTGGGTGCGCGCGCCAGCAAAAGCCTGCCCCCGGATCTGCTGGAGCGGGCGATGACGGATGAAGAGGGTCTGATGCGTCTGCCTGAATGAATTCACGCGGATTGATCGCCGTCCGTCGCAAAGACGTGAAGGAAGTATCAGTAGCTGTCACATTGCCCATATCGGGAAAATTGTTTTCCGTAATGCTCGGCGAATCGACTGCAGGCTTCTATGATCTCTAATGAGCGATCGGTACAGGTTGATTTCCGTGTTTTCCCTGAAGGGGGCTTTATGAACAGCAAACTGCAAGAATGGCTCCATGATGTGGGTGTTGCGCTGGGTCTTATCGAGCGACCAAAGCTGCAGCCCATCCCGGTTCGCACTGACGACCCACGTCGCCGTCCGCGCCGATAGGTTTCACCGGCCAGCGTTGTCGCAATGACAATGCAAGACGCCTAGGCTTCGGGGCGCCCCAGCGTCCCGAAATGAATGCTCAGGTCAGCGCCGCCAAGGGGCGCGACCCGGTTTTTTCTTCTCACCTTCCAATGCTTGCGACGAATCCTGCTGCATCAACAGAATCAGATCCACCACCATCGGCAATGACAGGTGCTGGGGTTTGTTGACGGCACGTTTTCGGATGAATTCGGGAAACTCGAAGTTAAACTCGCTTCCCAATTGACTGAAGAGCGTCTCGACATCCTCGTCATCCAGCACCAAGTCCTTGAACGTGGCGTCGTCGCGGATTTGCGCCTTGTCCACCAGAATGACGCCCAGCGCATCCAGCACCCGTTGTTTAATCCCCTCGCGATTCATGAGAACCCCTGATATTGATCGTGCTGATCCAAGCAGGGGGACTTCATGTCACCAGCCCTGTGCATTGAGGCTAGCGCAAATCCGAAGCGCAACCGCTGATTGCCCGGACGTAAAGGTGTCGAGTTGTTTAAACTGCCGCGTTGGGCGACAGGCGGTATGCCATGCCTGTCGAGTGGTCTGCCTGTGTGCCAAGTGAGTGCTGGAAAACGATGTCCCGAGCCCGATGTGAGCGTTGCCTTCGTCCTGACGATCATTGTCTGTGCGCCCTTATTCCCCAGCTGAACAGTCGAACCCGCGTGCTGATCCTGCAGCACCCGAGCGAGGTGGGGCATGCGTTGAATACCGCGCGTCTCGCAGCGTTAGGGCTGGTCAATGCGCAGCTTCTTGTCGGCGAGGTTTTCGACGATCTGGACGTTTTGCTCAACCCGCCCGGCTATCAGGCAAAATTGCTGTTTCCAGGCGATGCTGCCACGCCATTGGCAGGGGAGCGCTGCGCAGACCTGCCCACGCTGCTGGTGGTGCCGGATGGCACTTGGCGCAAGGCCCGCAAGTTGTTGCACCTCAACCCTCTGTTGGCAGCGCTGCCACGGGTAACGCTTGACGATGTCCCGGCGTCCCGCTACCGGCTGCGCAAGGCACCCGGCCCCGAAGCGGTGTCGACGCTGGAAGCCGTTGTTCATGCCCTGCAAACGCTTGAGGCACCCGCATCCTTCGATGCGTTGCTCAAGCCGTTCGATGCCTTGATAGAGGGGCAGATTCGAGCGATGGGCAGCGAGATTTACCGGCGCAATCATGGTGACCGTCGGCCGTGAACAAAACACTTTACGGCGATAACGCTGCCTGACTGTAACTGTCGCTTTGCGCATCAGCGCCTAGAATGAAGGCTTCGTCTTTCTTGTCTGGAACCTGTGATGCACATCTCTTCCGGCCGCTGGGTCTATGGCCTCTGTCTTGCGCTGCTGACTGCGCTGCTCTGGGGCGTCTTGCCCGTCAAACTCAAGCAGGTCTTGCAAGCGATGGATCCGGTTACCGTGACCTGGTTCAGGCTGCTGGTGTCCGGCTCCGTGCTGTTCGTCTGGTTGGCCTCGGTCAAGCGTTTGCCCAGTTTCAAATTGCTGGGGCGCAAGGGCAAGCTGCTGGTGCTACTGGCGGTATTGGGGTTGGTGGGCAATTATATGCTGTACCTGGTGGGTTTGCGCATGCTCAGCCCCGGTACGACGCAGTTGCTGATCCAGATCGGCCCGATCCTGCTGCTGATCAGCAGTATTTTTCTATTCAAGGAGCGTTTCAGTCTGGGCCAGGGCATCGGTCTGGCGATTCTGCTGATCGGCTTCGGGCTGTTCTTCAATCAGCGTCTGGTCGAACTGCTCACGTCGTTGGGCGATTACACCCTGGGTGTACTGATCGTGATTATGGCGTCAGTGGTCTGGACTTTTTACGGACTGAGCCAGAAGCAATTGCTGACCGTCTGGAATTCGCTTCAGGTCATGATGGTGATCTACCTGTTTTGCGCATTGCTCATCACGCCGTGGGCGCACCCTGCCGAAGCGTTGCAGTTGAGCCCGCTGCAGGGTTGGCTGTTGCTGGCTTGCTGCCTGAATACACTGGTGGCCTATGGCGCCTTCGCCGAAGCGCTGGCGCATTGGGAAGCCTCGCGGGTCAGTGCGACGCTGGCTCTGACGCCGTTGATTACGCTGGCGTCGGTCGCCATCGCTGCCTGGCTGTGGCCGACGTACGTACAGGCTGAGGATATCAACGCGCTGGGTTACGGGGGCGCGTTGCTGGTGGTGCTGGGGTCGGCGGTGACGGCTCTGGGGCCTTCGATGATCGAAGGACTCAAAGCCAGAAAGGCCAGACTGGCGCAAGTATGAAGCAGCCAGGCGAACGTGGTCAGCGTTTGCCCAACTCCAGCGCCTGACGAATCCATTGCTGGCGCTGCTCCTCGGTGGAGCTGCGCACCGGGGCGAACTTGGTCAGGCGCTTGGTCTTGATGCCACAAAAGCCGAGGATAGTGCGAATCATCTGCCGATGTGCCGGGGCGCCGTATATCCAGTGAAAGTAGCGGGGCGGGGTGTCCATCGTCACCAACAGTTCCGCCGTTCGGCCCTTGAGCAGTTCATTGGAGGGGTGTTTGCGCCCATGCGCCTTGAAGGCAAAACCGGGCATCAGCACCCGGTCGAAAAAACCGGTCAGCAAGGCCGGCAGACCGCCCCACCACACCGGATAAACGAACACCAGATGCTCGGCCCAGTGAATCTGCCGCTGGGCGTCGAGCAGGTCGTGTTCCAGCGTTTGGCTCTGTTCGTAACCGTTGTGCAGCACCGGATCGAAATCCAGCTCGCCAAGCTTCAGGATTCGGACCACATGCCCTTCACTGCGAGCGCCCTGGGTATAGGCTTCGCCGAGGGCATGGCACAAACTGATGGTCTTGGGCGTGCCATAGACCATCAGGATGCGTTTACCGCTGCCTTCCAGGGGTGTAGCGCCACTTTTGGCATCAGCCATTGCTGCCTGCCTCAAGCATTTTCTCAGGGCGTACCCACGCGTCGAACTCCTCGTCCGTCAGGTAACCCAGCGCCAGTGCCGCTTCTCGCAGGGTGAGCCCTTCGGTGTAGGCTTTCTTGGCAATGTGTGCCGATTTGTCGTAGCCGATGTGCGGGTTCAGCGCGGTGACCAGCATCAGGCCACGCTCAAGGTGCTCGGCCATTTTCTCTGCGTCCGGCTCCATGCCGGTAATGCAGTGCTCGTTGAAGTTGCTGCAACCATCAGCCAGCAAGCGGATCGACTGAAGAACGTTGTGAATGATGACCGGCTTGTAGACATTCAACTGCAAGTGACCCTGGCTGGCGGCAAAGCCGATGGTTACGTCGTTGCCCATGACCTGACAGGCCAGCATCGACAGCGCTTCGCACTGGGTCGGGTTGACCTTGCCGGGCATGATCGAGCTGCCGGGTTCGTTGGCAGGCAGTCTGACCTCGGCCAGACCGGCGCGCGGACCGGAACCCAGCAGGCGCAGGTCATTGGCAATCTTCATCAACGTGCCGGCGAGCGTTTTCAAAGCCCCCGACAGGGCCGCGAGCGGCTCATGGCCCGCCAGCGCGGCGAACTTGTTGGGGGCGGTGACGAAGGGCAGGCCAGACAGCGCGGCCAGCTCGGCGGCCACGGCTTCGGCAAAGCCTTTTGGCGAGTTCAGGCCGGTGCCCACGGCAGTACCGCCCTGCGCCAATTCGTAGACCGCTGGCAGCGTGGCGCGAATGGCTTTTTCCGCGTAGTCCAGTTGCGCCACGAAGCCGGACAGCTCTTGGCCAAACGTGATCGGCGTCGCATCCATCATGTGCGTCCGGCCGGTCTTGACCAGTTTCATGTGGCGTGCCGACTGCTCGGCGAGCCCGGCCGACAGCTCGGCAATGGCCGGCAAGAGCTTTTCCTTGACGGCCTGTGCGGTCGCGATGTGCATGGCGGTCGGGAAGCAATCGTTTGAGCTTTGCGAACGGTTGACGTGGTCATTGGGATGGACCGGCGACTTGCCGCCACGACCCTGGCCGGCCAGTTCGTTGGCTCGTCCGGCAATGACTTCGTTAACGTTCATGTTGCTCTGTGTGCCACTGCCGGTCTGCCAGACCACCAGCGGAAACTGGGCATCAAGCTGACCATCCAGCACTTCGTCGGCAGCTTGTTCGATCAGGCGGGCGATGTCGGCAGGCAAGTCGCCGTTGCGGTTGTTCACACGTGCGGCGGCCTTCTTGATCAGCGCAAGCGCATGCAGGACCGGCAGCGGCATGTGCTGATCGCCAATCGCGAAGTTGATCAGTGAGCGTTGGGTCTGGGCGCCCCAATAAGCGTCTTCGGGGACTTCGATCGGGCCAATGCTGTCGGTTTCTGTGCGGCTCACTGTGCTTACTCCTTTAAGTGCATTGCAGGGTTAGGTGTCCATATGGGAGCAGGGTTCCCGAGCGTTGCTTTTTAACCGCTCGACGAACCGGGGGTTGAGCCAAAAGGCTACATAAGCGCAGAATGGTCGGCCCTGAGGTATTGCCTCGCTTGCTAGATAAGGAAACTCGATGACCCGTCTTCGTGCCATTTGTACCGCGGTAGTTCTGGTCTGCGCCAGTGGCCAGGTCCTCGCCGATACCGCCAGTCACAACGCGAGCGCCGAAACGTTCCTGAAGCTTGCCAACGCTGATCGCCTCGGCGCTCCGGTGTACGCACAAGTCCAGCAGATGTTTGCCCAGCGCTTCGCCGAAACCAAGGCGCCTGCCTCGAAAAAGGCGCTGCTGGAAACCTATCAGGCCAAAGCCAATACCGCGCTTGACCAGGCCATTGGCTGGAACAAGCTCAAGCCTGAAATGGTAAAGCTCTACACCGCCAACTTCACCGAAGCCGAGCTTAAGGATCTGGTTGCGTTCTACCAGTCCCCGCTGGGCAAGAAAGTGATGACCAAAATGCCTGAGCTGGCCCAGCAATCGGCCCAGTTGACTCAAGGTAAACTGGAAAGCGCAGTGCCGGTGGTCAATAAGCTGCTCGCCGACATGACTGCCGAACTGGAACCTGCCAAGGCATCGGCTCCGGCCCCGGCCAAGAAGCCTTAAGCGAATCTCATCATGACCATGCAAACACGTATCGAGTCGGCGCTGGCGCTGCTGCAACCGCACCACCTGCAAGTGCTTGACGAGAGCCACATGCACAGTCGCGGTGAGCAGACGCACTACAAGGCCATTCTGGTCAGCGACCAGTTCGAGGGTCTGAACTCGGTCAAGCGTCACCAGAAGGTGTACGCCACGCTGGGTGGCCTGATGGGCGAGTTTCATGCCCTGGCCTTGCACACCTACACGCCTGAAGAATGGGCGAAGACCGGCGCAGCACCGGCTTCACCGACTTGCGCGGGCGGTCATTGACCGTCAAGGCCGGTGTGCCGTCGGGTTGTTGAGTCAAATCGGCAACCCGATGTGTCTGCCTGACATCTGTTTTTGCTAGAATCCGCACCGCGCCGCTTGGCCGGTGCGTTTTTTTTATTCAGATTTTTGTCCGGTAGGCCCTTTGCGAGGGTCGCCACCTGGAGAGATACATGACTCAACAGTCGATCAGTCAGCCGATCGTCGTGGCTGCGCTATACAAGTTCGTCACCCTCAGCGATTACGTCGAGTTCCGTGAGCCTCTGCTGCAGGCTATGGTGGACAATGGCGTCAAAGGCACTTTGTTGATTGCCGACGAAGGCATCAACGGTACGGTTTCCGGCACTCGCGAAGGCATCGACGGGCTGCTGGCCTGGTTGCGCAGCGACCCGCGTCTGGTGGATATCGACCACAAGGAATCGTACTGCGAAGAGCAGCCGTTCTACCGCACCAAGGTCAAACTCAAGAAAGAGATCGTGACCCTGGGCGTGGAAGGTGTCGACCCCAACAAGGCCGTGGGGACTTACGTCGAGCCCAAGGACTGGAACGAGCTGATCGCTGACCCTGAAGTGCTGCTGATCGACACGCGCAATGACTACGAGGTTTCCATCGGCACCTTCGAAGGCGCAATCGACCCCAAGACTACGTCCTTCCGCGAGTTTCCCGAGTACATCAAGGCACACTTCGACCCGACGGTACACAAGAAAGTCGCGATGTTCTGCACCGGCGGCATTCGCTGCGAGAAGGCCTCCAGTTACATGCTGGGCGAGGGCTTCGAAGAGGTCTACCACCTCAAGGGCGGAATCCTCAAGTACCTGGAAGAAGTGCCGCAGGAAGAAAGTCAGTGGCGCGGAGACTGTTTTGTCTTCGACAATCGTGTCACCGTACGCCACGACCTGACTGAGGGCGACTACGACCAGTGCCATGCCTGTCGCACCCCGATCAGCGCCGAAGACCGCGCCAGCGAGCATTATTCGCCCGGCGTGAGCTGCCCGCATTGTTGGGATTCGCTGAGCGAGAAGACCCGGCGCAGTGCCATTGATCGACAAAAACAGATCGAACTGGCCAAGGCGCGTAATCAGCCCCATCCGATCGGTCGTAACTACCGTCTGCCATCCGAGGCCTGAGCCATGTCCGCCCGCCTGATCTATGTCATGGACCCCATGTGTTCATGGTGCTGGGGCTTTTCCCCGGTTGCCGATGCGCTGGTTCACCAGGCTCGGGCGGAAGGAGTGCCCCTGCATCTGGTCATGGGCGGGCTGCGCTCCGAGGCCGCGCCGCTGGAGGCTTCCAAGCGGCGTTACATCCTTGAGCACTGGCAGTCGGTCGAAGAGGCCACCGGTCAGCCGTTCCTGCGCGAAGGTGCTTTGCCGGAAGGCTTTGTCTACGACACCACGCCGGCCTGCCTCGCGGTCACGGCAGCGCGTTCTCTGGATCCTGAGCGCGCCTGGGAATTGGTCAAACTGATCCAGCAGGCGTTTTATGGCGAAGGCCGCGACGTGACGCGTCCCTCCGTGTTGGCCGAACTGGCCGAACTCGCTGGCCTGTCGCGGCAGGCGTTTGCCGACGCCTTCGACAGCCACGAGCAGCAAGCCGCTACCGCTGCAGACTTTGCCTGGTCGCAGGGTCTGGGTATCGCCGGTTTCCCGACGCTGCTTGCCGAACGTAATGGCCAGTTGGCGCTGCTGACCAATGGTTACCAACCCTTGAGCGAACTGTCGCCGTTGCTCGGCCGATGGCTGGAGCGTGCGGCCAGTGCGTGAGGATTCCACGGGTGATTCGCTCAAGTCCGAAGAGGTGCGGCATGACGCGCTGAGCTGGGCCGAGATTCGTCGGCTCGCCCTGCGTCACAAGAAGGCCCTGTGGGTCGCCAATGGCGTCGCGATACTGGCGACCCTGTGCAGTGTGCCAATTCCGCTGCTGTTGCCCTTGTTGGTCGATGAAGTCTTGCTGGGTCGCGGTGATGCTGCCCTCAAGGTCATGGATCATCTGTTGCCCGACAGCCTGCAAAAGGCGGTGGGTTATATCGGTCTGATGCTGTTGCTGACGCTGATCCTGCGCGCGGGGGCGTTGTTGTTCAACGTTTTGCAGGCCCGGTTGTTCGCCCGGCTGGCCAAGGACATTGTCTACCGCATTCGGCTGCGCCTGATTGAACGCCTCAAACGCATCTCCCTGCGCGAATACGAAAGCCTGGGCAGCGGGATGGTTACAACCCATCTGGTCACTGATCTGGACACCTTGGACAAGTTCGTCGGTGAAACCCTGAGTCGCCTGCTGGTGGCGACGCTGACCCTGGCTGGCACCGCTGGCATCCTGATGTGGATGCACTGGAAGCTGGCACTGCTGATCATGTTGTTCAACCCGCTGGTGATCTTCGTCACGGTCAAACTGGGCAAGCGGGTCAAGCACCTGAAGAAACTGGAAAACGACAGCACGTCGCGGTTTACCCAGGCGTTGAGCGAAACCCTGGATGCCATACAGGAGGTTCGGGCGGGCAATCGCCAGGGTTTTTTCCTGGGGCGGCTGGGCCTGAAGGCCAGGGAAGTTCGCGATTATGCAATCAACTCCCAGTGGAAAAGTGATGCCTCGGGGCGTGCCAGCGGCCTGTTGTTCCAGTTCGGTATCGACATTTTTCGCGCGGCCGCCATGCTCACGGTGCTGTTCTCGGACCTGTCCATCGGCCAGATGCTCGCGGTGTTCAGTTACTTGTGGTTCATGATGACGCCGGTCGAGCAGTTGTTGAACCTGCAATATGCCTACTACGCCGCAGGAGGGGCTCTGACCCGCATCAATGAGCTGCTGGCACGTGGCGACGAGCCGCAGTATGTGGGCACTGTCGATCCGTTCGAAGGGCAGGAAACGGTAGGCATTGAAGTGCGCGGGGTCAGCTTCGGTTATGGCGAAGATTTGGTTCTGGATCAACTTAACCTGACCATCGCTCCCGGCGAAAAGGTCGCCATCGTGGGTGCCAGCGGAGGCGGCAAGAGCACGCTGGTGCAGTTGCTGCTGGGCTTGTACACCGCCCGCAGCGGGACGATTCGCTTCGGCGGTGCGACCCAGCAGGAGATCGGTCTTGAGCGGGTGCGCGAGAACGTCGCGGTGGTTCTTCAACACCCTGCGCTGTTCAACGACACCGTCCGGGCCAACCTGACAATGGGGCGCGATTGCTCCGACGAGGCCTGCTGGCGGGCGTTGGAGGTGGCGCAGCTGGCGCCTGCGATTCGTGAACTGTCCGAAGGGCTGGACAGCATCGTGGGCCGTTCCGGGGTTCGCCTCTCCGGCGGCCAGCGGCAGCGCATGGCCATAGCCCGCATGGTGCTTTCCGATCCCAAGGTGGTCATTCTTGATGAGGCGACCTCAGCGCTGGATGCCGCGACTGAATACAACCTTCATCAGGCATTGGCGCGCTTTCTGCGCAGCCGCACCACGTTGATCATTGCACACCGGCTTTCGGCGGTTAAACAGGCTGACCGTGTCCTGGTATTCGATGGCGGGCGCATTGCCGAGGACGGTGACCATCAACAGCTCATCGCCGATGGTGGCCTTTACGCCAAGCTGTACGGCCATCTGCAACAAATTTGAGTCATTACGCCCCGTATTTACGCAAATGTTGTATCAAGTTCGAAAAAATCATCTGCCATCATTCGCGTATTTAGCCTAGGCTCTGCTCTGAACGATCATTCAGGCACGTGGTGACGCGAACCCATGAAGCAGCCATGGACCTTTCCCAAGCCTCGTTTGACAGGCATCGTGTGGCCCTTCATTGCGGTAGCTTTATTTCAGGCGCTGTTGGGGTGTGTCAGCCTTTACACGATGTCTGCAGTGCGCAGCTATGTGGTCGGCGAGAGCCTCTGGTCCAAAGGTCAGAAGGACGCCATTCATTACCTCGGTCTTTATGCCAATTGGCATGACGAGGCGGACTACCTGAAATACCAGGAGGCTTTTGCGGTTCCGCAAGGCGGCCATGCCCTGCGCGAAGCCCTGGACAGGCCCATACCGTCACTCTCCGACGCCAAAGCCGCCATTCTCCAGGGCGGCAACCACCCGGACGACGCGTCCGGCATCATCTGGATGTACCTTAATTTTCACAATTTCAGCTTCATGAAAACCGCCATCCATTTCTGGATGGTCGGCGACAGCTACCTGACGCAGCTGGATATCTTGGCCAGGGAAATCCATGATCGGGTGCGTGCGGGTGATGTCACGCCTGCCGAAGTCGATCTGTGGCGTGCCCGCATCAAGGCCATTAACGAAGGCGTGGCCCCTGCTGCCAAATCGTTCAGCGATGCGCTGGGAGAAGGGTCCAGGTTCATTCTCAAGCTGCTGGTGGTTATCAACCTGGTGACCGCGTTCGTCCTGATTCTGCTGGCGTTCTGGCGGGTGCGCAAATTGATCGCCCAACGTCGCTTGTTCGCCGATGCCTTGCAACTGGAGCGCGAGCGGGCGCAAATCACGCTGGAATCGATTGGCGACGGTGTGATCACCACCGACGTAAAAGGCGTGATCGTCTACATGAACCCGGCGGCCGAAAGTCTTACGCACTGGAAAAACGGTCAGGCCAACGGCTTGCCGTTGGGCGCACTGTTCAACCTGCTGGACGAGAACGATCAGCGTGACAGCTCCGCGCTCATTGAGCATATCCTCAGCGGCAAGCTCAAGGGCGGCAGCGCCAACACCAAGCTCATTCAGCGGCTTGACGGCAGTACGGTGTCGGTCGCGCTGGTAGGCTCGCTTATCTACACAGACGGCGTGGTCAGTGGCGCGGTGTTGGTGCTGCACGACATGACGCAGGAGCAGCAATACATCGCTAACCTGTCGTGGCAGGCGGCCCACGATGCGCTGACCGGCCTGGTCAACCGCAGCGAGTTCGAACATCGCCTGCAGCACGTTCTGAAGGATGTACAGTCGGGGTCCGTTGGCCATTGCCTGATGTTCCTGGACCTGGACCAGTTCAAGTTGGTCAACGACACCAGTGGCCACGCCGCCGGTGACGAGTTGCTGAGGCACATCTGCAAGGCTTTGCCGCAGGGCCTGCGCGAAGGCGACACCCTGGCGCGGCTGGGCGGCGACGAGTTCGGGGTGCTGTTGGCCGATTGTCCTGCGACGAAAGCCCATGAAATTGCCGAAAATCTGCGTCAGATTGTGCATAGCCTGCACTTCATGTGGAAAGGCCGACCGTTCGTGACCACCGTCAGCATCGGCCTGGTGCACCTGGGCGATGCGCCCGCCACCCTCGAAGCCTCGCTGTGCGCTGCCGACATGGCGTGTTACATGGCCAAGGAAAAGGGGCGCAACCGCATTCAGGTGTACCGTTCCGACGACACGGCCTTGTCGTCGCGCTTTGACGAGATGGCCTGGATTCAGCGACTGCACATTGCGATGGACGAGGACCGCTTCTGTCTGTTTGCGCAGGAGATTGCGTCGATCAGGCAGCCGGGCGATGGCGTGAGGCATATCGAGATTCTACTGCGGCTGCGCGACGAGTCAGGACGCATGGTCGCGCCCGACAGCTTCATACCGGCCGCCGAGCGGTATGGAATGATGACTACACTTGATCGTTGGGTGGTGCATCACGTGTTTCAGGTGATCGCCCGATGCAGGGTTGAGGCTGGGCATCAGTCGCCGCAGGCCATGTGTGCGATCAACCTGTCCGGATCGAGCATCGGCGACGATGCGTTTCTCGCCTATCTGAAGTCGCAGTTCACGCTGTTTGGTGTCACGCCGGGCATGATCTGTTTTGAAATCACTGAAACCAGTGCGATTGCCGACCTGGGCAGTGCCATTCGATTCATCAATGAACTGAAGTCGCTGGGTTGCCTGTTTTCGCTGGACGATTTCTGCTCGGGTATGTCGTCTTTTGCCTACCTCAAGCACCTGCCCGTGGATTTCTTGAAAATCGACGGAAGCTTCGTCAAGGACATGCTCGACAACCCGATCAATCGGGCGATGGTCGAGGTCATCAATAATATCGGTCATGTGATGGGCAAGCGCACCATTGCAGAGTTTGTCGAAACGCCGCAGATCGAGTCTGCTCTGGAGGAAATAGGCGTGGATTTTGCTCAGGGGTATCTGATCGGGCGCCCTGAGTTGTTTACGTGTGAAAGTCTGTACACACACCCCATCCGCCCCGACCCTGTAATGTTCCACTCGCCAGGAACGTTCAGTTAAACCGTATAAGCCACTATAAGGAGCTACACAGTGATCGACACTTTCAATAGAACCGGTCCGCTCATGGAAGCCAGTAGTTACCCGGTCTGGGCTCAGAAGCTGATCACCGACTGCAGCGCAGCCAAGGCGCGCGTGGTCGAGCACGAGTTGTACCAGCACATGCGCGATGCGACGCTCAGTCCTCGAATCATGCGCCACTACCTGATCGGCGGCTGGCCTGTCGTTGAACAATTTGCTGTCTACATGGCCAAGAATTTGACCAAGACCCGCTTCGGTCGGCACCCCGGCGAGGACATGGCGCGTCGATGGCTGATGCGCAACATTCGTGTTGAACTCAACCATGCAGATTACTGGGTAAACTGGTGCGCCGCGCATGGCGTTTCGCTGGACGACCTGCATGCCCAGCAGGTATCCCCCGAGCTGCATGCGTTGAGCCATTGGTGCTGGCAGACCAGTTCGTCGGATTCGCTGGCTGTGGCGATGGCGGCCACCAATTACGCCATTGAAGGGGCGACCGGGGAGTGGTCGGCAGTGGTGTGTTCCACTGGTGCCTACGCTGAGGCGTTCCCGGAGGAGACCCGCAAAAGGGCCATGAAATGGCTCAAGATGCATGCACAGTACGACGATGCGCACCCTTGGGAGGCACTGGAAATTATCTGCACACTGGTAGGCAACAGCCCGAGCCTGCAACTACAGGCCGAGTTGCGTCAGGCAATCACCAAAAGTTACGACTACATGTACCTGTTTTTGGAGCGGTGCATGCAGTTGGAGAAGGTCAAGCCGTCTCGCGAGCGCGCTGCCGTTGCGCAAGCCTAGTAAAACCCTTCAAGCGAGGCGCCTGATACCTCAACTGGCGATGGCCAGACGGTTACGGCCCTCGCGCTTTGCGGCGTAGAGCGCATCGTCCGCTCTGCGCAACAGGCTTTCAGCGGTTTCACTGGGCAGCAGTGTCGAGCAACCCAGGCTCACGGTCGTGGTCAGCGCTGGAGCAACGTCCCTGAAGCGCAGTTCCCGTACTGCCTGACGCAGACGCTCGCCCACGACCGCGGCGCTTGCACCGTCAGTATTGGCCAAAACCACGACAAACTCTTCCCCGCCGTAACGGAATACCCGGTCAATGTTGCGCAGTTGCCCTTTGAGCGCTTGAGCAATGGCCTTGAGCACTTGATCGCCGGTGTAATGGCCATACCCGTCGTTCACGCTCTTGAAATGGTCGATGTCCAGCATCAGCAGCGACAAAGGCTGCTTGTGTCGACGAGAAATGTCGACTTCACGGCTCAGGCTCTGATCCATCGCGACACGATTGCCTGTATTGGTCAGCGCATCGCGAAGCGCACTCTGCGTGGCGAGTCGGTACAGCAGTGCATTCAGCAACGGATAGAGAAGGCAGGCCAGCAGTGTTTCCAGGTCGCGCAACCGGGACGCGTCGATGGGCTGGACAGTCTGGAACTCAAGCTGTCCAATGTCCTCGCCTTCGTGACGCAAATGGAAGTCGATGATGTGATGTGCGTTTTCACCCAAGCGCAATTTCAGATCGCTTTTTTCATGGCGATAGACCAAGCCTTCCAACGGGATAAGTCGCTGAACGCTTTGAAAGAACAGCGTCAGGATTCTTTCGGCTTCCAGGCTGGTCTGCAATTGCAGGCTCAACTGTTTGACCAGTTCAGGCAAGGTCAGGGGCGGCAGTTCGGCGTTGGGACGGTTCCGGAAACCGAGGCATTGCAGCCTGGCAGCATCGAAATCGATTGCATGGGTCTGGGTCGGAGAACTCATCACTTCGCTCCTCAGCACGTGTTGCTGGCTTGGCAGGGTTAGAGCGAAAGTCGTGCCATTCGGTTCACTAACAGTGGGACATTAAATTAATCAACGGGTTAGCGTGTTGCGCTGTCGTCACACGCTGGGATGAACGACGATTTTTTGACTTCTAGGGGGCTTGCGGCACCGACTGACGGTGGGAGGTGGCTTGCCAGCGATGGTGCCTCGCCGCGTACGGCTTCATGTTCATTCAGTGGGTAGCGCCTCGTTCAGGCATCCTACTGCGCGTTCAATGCCTGACCATTGATGCCCTTGCTGTCTGGCCCCATCAGGTACAGGTAGACCGGCATGATGTCTTCAGGCGCCGGATTATTCAGCGGGTTTTCGGCTGGATAGGCCTGGGCACGCATGCTGGTGCGGGTTGCGCCAGGGTTGATGCTGTTGGCCCTTACCGCCGCTACATCTTCCAGTTCGTCGGCCAACGTCTGCATCAGGCCTTCGGTGGCGAATTTCGACACGCCATAGGCGCCCCAGTGAGCGCGACCCTTGCGACCCACGCTGCTGGAGGTGAAAACCACCGATGCGTCTTGAGAGCGCTTGAGCAGCGGCAGAAGTGCATGTGTCAGCATGAACGTCGAATTGACGTTAATGTGCATGACACGTGCAAAGTCTTCGCCTGACAGCTGATCAAGCGGTGTGCGCGGTCCGATGATCGATGCATTGTGCAGCAGGCCATCCAGGTGACCGAACTCGGTTTCGATCATGGTCGCCAGCTCTTCGTAATGTCGAGGCAGGGCCGGTTCCAGATCGAAGGGGATCACGACCGGTTGAGGCTGGCCAGCGGCTTCGATTTCGTCGTAGATCTGAGTGAGGCTCGCTTCGGTCCGGCCCAGCAGCAGGACGGTCGCGCCATGTGCGGCATAGGTTCTGGCCGCTGCAGCACCAATGCCCCGGCCAGCGCCGGTCACGAGGATCACCCGGTCCTTGAGCAGGTCAGGGCGAGCGGAATAATCAAACATGAAACACCTCGAGCGATGGGCTGTGGCTCAGCAACTGCACAGGGCGTTGTCCAGTACCTTGCGCAATTGCAGCGGATGATCGACCACGACGTCGGCGCCCCAGTGATCGGGATTGTCGTTGGGGTGGATGTAACCGTAGCGCACGGCGGCCGTACGTGTGCCGGCATCGCGGCCCGATTCGATGTCACGCAGGTCGTCGCCGACGAACAGGACGCTGGAAGGATCCAGGCCCAGCATCTTGCACGCCAGGGTCAGCGGTTCAGGATGCGGTTTGCTGTGCGTAACGTGGTCCGGGCAGATCAGCAGCGCCGAGCGCTCGGACAGGCCCAGTTGTTCCATGATCGGCTGAGCGAAGCGCACCGGTTTGTTGGTGACGACGCCCCAGATCAGTCCGGCCTTCTCGATGTCCGCCAGCAGTTCGGCCATACCGTCGAATAGCTTGCTGTGGACGGCGCAGTCACGTTGGTAGCGCTCAAGAAACTCCAGGCGCAAGGCCTCGAACTCCGGCTCGTTAGGCGACATGGCGAACGTCGCCGCAACCATCGCCTTGGCACCGCCTGATATTTCATCGCGAATCAGCTTGTCCGACACTGCCGGGAAGCCGCGATCGGCCAGCATCGCCTGGGAAATGGCGATGAAGTCCGGTGCGGTGTCGAGCAGTGTGCCGTCCATGTCGAATAAGACCGCTCTCAAGCGCATGCCTTAGGCCTCCCGCAGGGTCTGGATCATGTAATTGACGTCGACATCCGAGGCCAGCTTGTAATGCTTGGTCAACGGATTGTAGGTCAGGCCGGTGATGTCTTTGACCTGCAAGCCTGCGTCACGGCTCCAGGCGCCCAGTTCGGAAGGGCGGATGAATTTCTTGAAGTCATGGGTGCCACGCGGCAGAAGGCCCAGAATGTACTCGGCACCGACTACCGCGAACAGGTAAGCCTTTGGATTGCGATTGATCGTGGAGAAGAACACCTGGCCGCCCGGCTTGACCATGCGGTAGCAGGCGCGGATCACCGAGGAAGGGTCCGGTACGTGCTCCAGCATTTCAAGGCAGGTGACGACGTCGAACTGCTCGGGCATCTCTTCGGCCATGTCTTCTGCCGTGATCTGCCGATACTCGACGCTCACACCCGATTCCAGTTGATGCAATTGGGCTACGGCCAACGGCGCTTCGCCCATGTCGATACCGGTCACGGTCGCGCCTCGCAAGGCCATCGCCTCACTCAGGATGCCGCCGCCGCAACCGACGTCCAGCACCTTCTTGCCGGCCAGACTGACGCGTTCGTCGATCCAGTTGACGCGCAACGGGTTGATATCGTGCAGCGGCTTGAATTCGCTCTCGCGGTCCCACCAGCGATGGGCCAGTGCCTCGAATTTGGCGATTTCTGCGCGGTCGACGTTGCTCATGGGGTATCCCTCTTGAACTCAAAATTCGTTTTCATCTGTCTGGCTATAGATAACCAGACAGTCATCTGTTCGGTTTGATCAGTCAGAGCGTTTCTTCGCCGTGCCCGGAAATGCGCTGGCCCCAGGCCATAGCGGTATCTCGTAGCGCCTGTTCATCCATACGGGTCAGGCGGCGATTGTCGAGTAAGGGTTTGCCAGCCACCCAGACGTGACTCACGCAGTCGCGGCCGGTTGCATAGATAAGCTGGGAAACCGGGTCGTAGATCGGTTGCTGGGCGAGCCCGGACAGGTCGAATGCCACGATGTCGGCCGCTTTGCCCAGTTCCAGCGAGCCGGTTTCAGCCTGAATGCCCAGCGCACGTGCGCCATTGAGCGTGGCCATGCGCAGAGCGCGGTGGGCGTCCAGCGCCGTGGCCGAACCGGCAACAGCCTTGGCGAGCAGGGCTGCGGTGCGGGTTTCGCCTAGTAGGTCCAGGTCATTGTTGCTGGCGGCGCCGTCGGTGCCCACGGCCACATTGACGCCCGCTTGCCACAGGCGTTCCACCGGGCAGAAGCCGCTGGCCAGTTTCAGGTTGGATTCGGGGCAATGGATGATGTTGGTGTTGCTTTCGACCAGCAGGGCCAGATCCTCGTCGCTGATCTGCGTCATGTGCACCGCTTGAAAGCGCGGGCCCAGCAAACCCAGGCGGTGCAGGCGCGCCAGCGGGCGTTCCTGATGCTGCTCCACGGCCTGTTCGACTTCAAACGCTGTCTCGTGTACGTGCATTTGAATCATCGCATCGAGTTCGTCGGCGATCACCCGGACCTTTTCCAGGTTCTCGTCGCCCACGGTATAGGGCGCGTGTGGGCCAAAGGCGATTCGGATGCGGGGGTGGTGAGCCAGATCGTTGAACAGCTCGATCCCGGCGTGCAGGGCTTCGTCGGTGGTGCGGGCGCCTGGAATCGGAAAGTCCAGCACCGGTACGGTGATTTGTGCGCGTATACCGCTGGCATGAACGCGCTCGGCGGCCACCTTGGGGTAGAAATACATGTCCGAGAAACAGGTGATGCCACCCTTGAGCTGTTCGGCGATGGCCAGATCGGTCCCGTCGCGCACAAAGGCTTCGTCGACCCATTTGCCTTCGGCAGGCCAGATGTGGTCCTGCAGCCAGGTCATCAGTGGCAGGTCATCGGCCAGGCCCCTGAACAGCGTCATCGCGGCGTGGCCATGCGCATTGATCAGGCCGGGGCTGAGCAGCGTGCCCGCAAGCTCCAGAACCTGCATGGCGTCTTGCTTCAAGGCCTCGGCCCTTGGACCTATGTAGGCGATGAGCCCGTCGCGGATGCCGATGCCGTGTTCCTTGAGAACCACGCCTGCGGGCTCGACCGGCACCAGCCATGTGGGCAGGAGCAGAAGATCGAGCGGTGCTGTGGCGTTCGGCATGACAGGTTTCCATAGCTTATTACGGTGATGGCGAAGTATACCCGAGCGTCTTGGCGGGCGGCTCGCTATAATCAGCCGCTTTTGATTCTGGCTATGGATTTGACGATGGAGTGGGCGATGCGCGATCGACTGTTGGCTGCGGAGAAAGTAAAGGCCATCGATTGGCGAGATAACGCTCTGTACCTGCTGGACCAGCGGGTGCTGCCGTTCGAAGAAACCTGGCATGCCTACACCAGCGCGGCGGGTGTGACCGAGGCCATTCGCTCGATGGTGGTGCGTGGCGCGCCAGCCATCGGCATCAGTGCGGCGTATGGGGTGGTGCTCGGCGCGCGCGCGCGTATCGCGGCGGGCGGGGACTGGCGGGCGTCGCTGGAAGAGGATTTCCGGCAGCTTGCGGATTCGCGTCCTACGGCCGTCAACCTGTTCTGGGCGTTGAATCGGATGCGTGACCGGCTGCAGCGCTTGAAGGCGACCGATGACCCTCTGGCTGTTCTGGAAGCCGAAGCCGTGGCCATTCACCTGAGTGATCGTGAGGCCAATCTGACGATGGCTCAGCTCGGTGCCGACCTGATCCGCAAGAATCAAGGCAATCTGCAAACTGTGCTGACCCACTGCAACACCGGTGCGCTGGCCACCGGCGGCTTCGGTACGGCGCTGGGCGTCATCCGCGCCGCACACCTGGAAGGCATGATCGAGCGCGTTTACGCCGATGAAACCCGTCCGTGGCTGCAGGGTTCCCGGCTGACCGCGTGGGAGCTGGCCAACGAAGGCATCCCCGTGACCTTGAACGCCGATTCAGCAGCCGCTCACCTGATGCGCACCAAGGGCGTTACCTGGGTAATCGTCGGTGCCGATCGCATCACCGCCAATGGCGACGTAGCGAACAAGATTGGCACCTACCAACTGGCCGTCGCTGCCATGCACCACGGTGTACGTTTCATGGTGGTGGCGCCGAGTTCGACCATCGACATGGAAATGGCCAGCGGTGAAGACATCGTCATCGAGGAGCGCGACGGTCGCGAGCTGCTTGAGGTGGGCGGCCAGCGGGTCGGGGCCGAGGTCGATGCCTTTAATCCCGTGTTCGATGTGACGCCTGCGGATCTCATCGACGCCATCGTGACCGAAAAGGGCGTTGTCGAGCGTCCCGACACTGCCAAGATGGCGCAATTGATGAGCCGTAAACATCTTCACTGAAATTTCATGTCTGGGCGCTTGCCTGTCGAGCGTCCTGTCTGAAAGGGTCTGTAAGCGCCTCTCAGGCGTCCTGCGGGCACATGGCTCGTTTTCAGCGCTTGCAAAGGATGTGAGCGCCTCGGCGATTGTGGTAACATCCGGCGGTTTCCAGGGACGCTATAAATAGCCTCCCGCACTGCGCAGATCCAAGTCTTAACTCATTGATTTGTCGTAAGTCGTTGCCCGGCACATGCTGGCAGCGGCGAGCTTCGTTTACCCCGAATGGGTTTGCGAGGTTTCACCAGAAAAAGGAATCAGGCTTCTCATGGGCGAACTGGCCAAAGAAATCCTCCCGGTCAATATCGAAGACGAGCTGAAACAGTCCTACCTCGACTACGCAATGAGCGTTATCGTCGGTCGAGCTCTGCCGGATGCGCGCGATGGCTTGAAGCCCGTGCACCGGCGCGTATTGTTCGCAATGAGCGAACTGGGCAACGACTGGAACAAGCCGTACAAGAAATCCGCCCGTGTGGTTGGTGACGTGATCGGTAAGTACCACCCGCACGGCGACACGGCTGTCTACGACACCATCGTTCGTATGGCTCAACCGTTCTCGCTGCGCTACCTGCTGGTCGACGGTCAGGGCAACTTCGGTTCGGTCGATGGCGATAACGCCGCGGCCATGCGATACACCGAAGTGCGCATGACCAAGCTGGCTCACGAGCTGCTGGCCGACCTGCACAAGGAAACCGTGGACTGGGTGCCGAACTACGACGGCACCGAGATGATCCCCGCGGTCATGCCGACCCGTATTCCCAACCTGCTGGTCAACGGCTCAAGCGGTATCGCCGTGGGCATGGCGACCAATATTCCGCCGCACAACCTGGGTGAAGTCATCGACGGTTGCCTGGCGCTGATCGACAACCCCGAGTTGACGGTCGACGAATTGATGCAGTACATCCCGGGCCCCGACTTCCCGACAGCTGCGATCATCAACGGTCGCGCCGGCATCATCGAAGCCTATCGCACCGGTCGCGGCCGCATTTACATGCGTGCCCGCTCCATCGTCGAAGACATCGACAAGGTCGGCGGTCGCCAGCAGATCGTCATCACCGAACTGCCGTACCAGTTGAACAAGGCGCGTCTGATCGAGAAGATCGCCGAACTGGTCAAAGAGAAGAAGCTGGAAGGTATCACCGAACTGCGCGACGAGTCCGACAAGGACGGTATGCGCGTTGTGATCGAGCTGCGTCGCGGCGAAGTGCCTGAGGTTATCCTCAACAATCTTTATGCCCAGACCCAGCTGCAAAGCGTTTTCGGCATCAACATCGTTGCGCTGATCGATGGTCGTCCGCGAATCCTGAACCTCAAGGACCTGCTGGAAGCCTTCGTTCGTCACCGTCGCGAAGTCGTCACCCGTCGTACCGTATTCGAACTGCGCAAGGCCCGTGAGCGCGGCCATATCCTTGAAGGCCAGGCGGTTGCGCTGTCCAACATCGATCCGGTCATCGCCCTCATCAAGGCGTCGCCGACACCGGCCGAAGCCAAGGAAGCGCTGATCAGCACGCCTTGGGAATCGAGCGCGGTGGTCGAGATGGTCGAGCGCGCCGGTGCCGACTCGTGCCGTCCGGAGAACCTCGACCCGCAATACGGTCTGCGCGAAGGCAAGTACTTCCTGTCGCCGGAACAGGCACAGGCCATTCTGGAGCTGCGTCTGCACCGTCTGACCGGCCTGGAGCACGAAAAGCTGCTGGGTGAATATCAGGAAATCCTGACCCAGATCGGCGAGCTGATCCGCATCCTGAACAGCGCTACGCGCCTGATGGAAGTGATCCGCGAAGAACTGGAACTGATCCGCTCCGAATACGGCGATGCCCGTCGCACCGAGATTCTCGATGCGCGTCTGGACCTCACCCTGGGTGATCTGATCACCGAAGAAGAACGCGTCGTGACCATTTCCCATGGTGGCTATGCCAAGACCCAGCCTCTGGCGGTCTATCAGGCGCAGCGCCGTGGCGGTAAGGGCAAGTCGGCGACCGGCATCAAGGATGAGGACTACATCGCTCACCTGCTGGTTGCCAACAGCCACACTACGTTGTTGATGTTCTCCAGCAAGGGCAAGGTGTACTGGCTCAAGACCTACGAGATCCCGGAGGCCTCCCGTGCCGCCCGTGGTCGTCCGCTGGTCAACCTGTTGCCGCTGAGCGACGGCGAGTACATCACTACGATGCTGCCGGTGGATCTGGAAGCCATGCGCAAGCGGGCTGACGAAGAAGGCGAAGCGCTTGAAGGCGAGCTGGTCGACGATGCGGAAAACAGCAACGAGACCGAAGACGAGCGCAAGGCGCGCGTCAAGGCTGCAGACAAGAAGAAGGCTCCGTTCATCTTCATGTCCACCGCCAACGGTACAGTCAAGAAAACCCCTCTGGTGGCGTTCAGCCGTCAGCGCAGCTCAGGCCTGATTGCACTTGAGCTGGACGAGGGCGACATCCTGATCTCCGCTGCCATTACCGATGGTGAGCAGGAAATCATGTTGTTCTCCGACGGCGGCAAGGTGACACGCTTCAAAGAGTCCGACGTTCGTGCGATGGGTCGTACCGCTCGCGGCGTGCGCGGCATGCGTCTGCCGGAAGGTCAGAAACTGATCTCGATGCTGATTCCGGAAGAGGGCAGCCAGATTTTGACCGCTTCCGAGCGCGGCTACGGCAAGCGTACGGCCATCTCCGAGTTCCCGGAATACAAGCGTGGCGGTCAGGGCGTGATCGCAATGGTCAGCAACGAGCGTAACGGCCGTCTGGTCGGCGCGGTTCAGGTGCTCGATGGCGAGGAGATCATGCTGATCTCCGACCAGGGCACGTTGGTGCGTACTCGTGTCGGCGAAGTGTCGAGCCTGGGTCGTAACACTCAGGGCGTGACCCTGATCAAACTCGCCAGCGACGAAAAGCTGGTGGGTCTGGAACGTGTTCAGGAGCCATCGGAAGTCGAAGGCGAAGAGCTGCTGGAAGGCGAAGAGGGCGTTGATGCTCTGGTCGCGGATGGCGCCGAGCCAGGCGATGCCGGTGAGGATCTGCAGGTCGATGCCGCATCGGATGACGATGAATCGCAGGGCTAAGCTGTAACGTAAATCAGGTAAGGGCTGGCTCGTCTGTGAGTGCATGTGCATCTCAGGCAAGTCCAGCCCTTACGGCATTCGGCCAGCGCTACGGGCGAATCGGAATTCCTGCCGAAGCTGTCGGAGACCGGAAACCGCTGTTTCTTCTCTGACGGTCTTGTGCAAAGACAGTGCGTAAAGACCAACGTGTTTGACGAGAGTGGATATGACCAAGCGAGCCTTTAACTTCTGCGCAGGTCCTGCTGCGCTTCCTGAAGCTGTTCTGCTGCGTGCTCAGGCCGAGCTCCTGGACTGGCATGGCAAAGGCCTGTCGGTCATGGAAATGAGCCACCGCAGCGATGAGTTCGTCTCCATCGCCACCAAGGCCGAGCAGGACCTGCGTGACCTGCTGTCCATTCCCTCCAACTACAAAGTGCTGTTCCTGCAAGGCGGCGCCAGCCAGCAATTTGCGCAGATCGCGCTGAACCTGCTGCCTGAGAACGGCAAAGCCGACTACATCGACACCGGCATCTGGTCGCAAAAGGCAATTGAAGAGGCTTCCCGTTACGGCCACGTCAATGTGGCGGCGAGCGCCAAACCGTATGACTACTTCGCCATTCCCGGCCAGAACGAGTGGACGCTGTCCAAGGATGCGGCCTACGTTCACTACGCGCCGAATGAAACCATCGGCGGTCTGGAATTCAACTGGATTCCGGAAACCGGTGACGTGCCGCTGGTCGCCGACATGTCTTCGGACATCCTGTCGCGTCCTGTGGATATCTCGCGTTTTGGCATGATCTACGCCGGTGCCCAAAAGAACATTGGCCCGAGCGGTATTGTTGTCGTGATCATTCGCGAGGACCTGCTGGGTCGTGCGCGTTCGTTGTGCCCGACCATGCTCAATTACAAGGTCGCGGCTGACAATGGCTCGATGTACAACACGCCGCCGACGCTTGCGTGGTATCTGTCGGGGCTGGTCTTCGAGTGGCTCAAAGAGCAGGGCGGTGTCGAAGCAATCGGCAAGCTGAACGACATCAAACAGCGCACGCTGTATGACTTCATCGATGCCAGTGAGCTGTACAGCAACCCGATCAACACGCCTGATCGCTCGTGGATGAACGTGCCGTTCCGGCTCGCCGACGATCGTCTGGACAAGCCGTTCCTGGCCGGCGCCGACGCTGCCGGTCTGCTCAATCTGAAAGGCCACCGCTCGGTCGGCGGCATGCGCGCTTCTATCTATAACGCAGTGGACATCCATGCAGTCAATGCGCTGGTGGCCTACATGAAAGATTTCGAGAAGGAGCACGGCTGATGTCCGAACAGGAACTCAAGGCGCTACGCGTCCGTATCGACAGCCTCGACGAGAAGGTTCTGGAGCTGATCAGCGAGCGCGCTCGCTGTGCGCAGGAAGTCGCCCGGGTCAAAATGTCTGCCCTGGCTGAGGGCGAAGCGCCTGTGTTCTATCGCCCGGAGCGCGAGGCTGCAGTACTCAAGCGCGTTATGGAGCGCAATCGCGGTCCATTGAGCAATGAGGAAATGGCGCGTCTGTTCCGCGAGATCATGTCTTCCTGTCTGGCGCTCGAGCAGCCGTTGAAAGTCGCCTACCTGGGGCCGGAAGGCACGTTCACCCAGGCTGCGGCCATGAAGCACTTCGGTCACGCGGTGATCAGTCTGCCGATGGCGGCCATCGATGAGGTGTTCCGTGAGGTCGTGGCCGGTGCCGTGAACTTTGGCGTCGTGCCGGTGGAGAACTCCACCGAAGGCGCGGTCAACCATACGCTCGACAGCTTTCTCGAACATGACATGGTGATCTGTGGCGAAGTCGAGTTGCGCATTCACCACCACCTGCTGGTCGGTGAGAGCACCAAGACCGAAAGCATCTCGCGTATCTATTCGCATGCCCAGTCGCTGGCCCAGTGCCGCAAATGGCTGGACGCCCACTACCCGAACGTCGAGCGCGTCGCCGTGGCCAGCAATGCAGAGGCGGCAAAGCGCGTCAAGAGTGAGTGGAACTCCGCGGCCATCGCTGGCGACATGGCGGCAGGCCTTTACGGTCTGACGCGTCTGGCGGAAAAAATCGAAGACCGTCCTGACAACTCCACGCGTTTCCTGATCATCGGCAGCCAGGAAGTCCCGCCGACCGGCGACGACAAAACCTCGATCATCGTGTCGATGAGCAACAAACCGGGTGCCTTGCACGAACTGCTGGTGCCGTTTCACGAAAACGGCCTGGACCTGACGCGCATCGAAACCCGTCCGTCGCGAAGCGGCAAGTGGACCTACGTGTTCTTTATCGACTTCGTGGGGCATCACAGGGATCCATTGGTCAAGGCGGTGCTTGAGCAGATCAGCCATGAAGCCGTGGCCTTGAAGGTGTTGGGTTCCTACCCGAAAGCCGTTCTGTGAGGGGGCGATCCATGAGCAATCTGTCTTTCGCCTCCAGGTGCCGCGAAAGCCTTTCGGGGTTTCAGGTATTTTCGCGTGATTGAAGTCCTGTCAGAGCGAGCGACCGCTCCGCTCATCGGGCGCCTGGTCGTCGTTGGCCTCGGGCTGATCGGCGGTTCGTTCGCCAAAGGTGTGCGTGAAAGTGGTCTTTGTCGGGAAGTGGTCGGGGTGGATCTCGACCCGCAGTCGCGCAAGCTGGCCATTGAGCTGGGTGTGGTTGACCGTTGCGAAGAAAGTCTCGCGGTTGCCTGCCGTGGTGCTGACGTTATCCAGTTGGCTGTCCCTATTCTGGCAATGGAGAAACTGCTGGCACTGCTCGCACCCCTCGATCTGGGTCGTGCGGTGTTGACCGACGTTGGCAGTGCCAAGGGCAATGTCGTTCGCGCAGCACGCCAGGCGTTTGGCTGCATGCCTTCGCGTTTTGTGCCCGGCCACCCGATTGCGGGGTCGGAGCAGAGTGGCGTGGAGGCGTCCAATGCCGGTCTGTTTCGCAGGCACAAAGTCATTCTGACGCCGCTGGCTGAAACCGATGTCGATGCCGTGGCGCTGGTCGATCGGCTTTGGTCGGCACTGGGCGCCGATGTCGAGCACATGCAGGTCGAGCGTCATGACGAAGTGCTGGCTGCGACCAGTCATCTGCCCCATCTGCTGGCGTTTGGTCTGGTGGACTCGCTGGCCAAGCGCAACGAAAACCTGGACATATTCAGGTACGCGGCCGGTGGTTTTCGCGATTTCACGCGTATCGCAGGCAGTGATCCGGTGATGTGGCATGACATTTTTCTGGCCAACCGCGACGCAGTGCTACGAACGCTGGACACCTTTCGCAGTGATCTTGATGCGCTGCGTGACGCCGTGGATGCCGGTGATGGTCATCAGTTGCAACGGGTGTTTACCCGCGCCCGTGCCGCCCGTGAACATTTCGGCAGAATCCTCGCGCTGCGTGCGAAGGGAGAGGTGAGGGCGGCCGACATGCAGGGCGTTGCGGCTGGCAGCGCCCGTCATCGTATCGAGGGGCCGTTGGATAATGCCTCGGCGGCGCTGTTCATGGTGGCCGCCTCTATCAGCGAATCCGTCGATCTGCTGCTCGAAAGTGTCAGCATCGACACAGCCTGCACCGGTGTCATCGATGTGTTGCGCCTGATGGGCGGGGATGTGGTGCTGCATGACGTTCGAAGCCGGGCGGGCGAAACCGTTGCCGACGTGCATGTGCGTTCCGCCCGCTTGCGAGGTGCCGACATTCCTGAAGCACTCGTTCCATTGGCTTTTGGAGCGTTTCCTGTGCTGTGCATTGCCGCAGCGTGTGCTGAAGGGCGTACCATTCTGCGCGGTGCGCAAGAATTGCGCGGCAGTGAACTTGAAACCGTGCGGCTCATGGCGGCTGGCCTGAGTGCGCTGGGTATCGAGGTTGAACCTGCGCCGGACGGCATCATTATTGAAGGCGGTGTACCGGGCGGCGGCGAGATCGACGCGCACGACGATCAGCGCGTCGCAATGGCTTTCAGCGTCGCTGCATTGCAAGCGTCGGGCCCTGTGCATATTCATGATTGTGCAAATGTTGCTCCATCGTTTCCCCATTTTCTGGCGCTGTGCGCTCAAGTCGGCATGCATATAGCGCAAGAGGACAAAAAGTGAAGATCAAAGCACCTGTTATAACCATCGACGGACCCAGCGGTTCGGGCAAAGGCACCGTAGCCGGGTTACTGGCCGCAAAGCTGGGCTGGTGCCTGCTCGACTCGGGGGCGCTCTATCGCCTGCTGGCTTTCGCTGCACGCAATCACGGCGTTGATCTGACCAACGAAGAAGCCCTCAAGCTGTTGGCGGCTCACCTTGACGTGCAGTTCGAGGCGTCAGTGTCCGGGCATGGGCAGCGTATCGTCCTTGAGGGTGAAGACGTGACCCAGGCGATTCGCAACGAACAGATCGGCAGTGGCGCTTCGCAGGTGGCTTCGCTGCCAGCGGTGCGCGATGCCCTTCTGCAGCGCCAGCGCGCTTTTCAGGAAGAGCCGGGCCTTGTGGCAGACGGGCGCGACATGGGTACCGTCGTGTTTCCTGATGCGCCATTGAAGATATTCCTCACCGCCAGCGCCGAGGAGCGTGCAAGACGGCGTTACTTGCAGTTGAAGGCCAAGGGCGATGATGTTAGTCTGTCGAGTCTGCTAGATGAGATATGTGCACGCGACGAGCGTGACACCCAGCGAGCGGTAGCACCGCTCAAACCGGCGCACGACGCCATACAGCTGGATTCCACTGAATTGTCCATCGAGCAGGTGCTGGAACGCATCATGAGTGAAGTCGCCTTGCGCGATATCGCCGGATGACCAAGGAGCCAGGCAGGAGACCAGACCCCGTCCTGCAGGCTTCCTTTTATATGAACGAAACCCACGTTGTCTGGAGCGTGGCAGATGGGCGTATTCTTCGCCCTTGATCAACAGGAATTAAAATGAGCGAAAGCTTTGCAGAACTCTTTGAAGAAAGCCTAAAAACCCTGAACCTTCAGCCGGGCGCAATCATTACCGGTATCGTTGTCGACATCGACGGCGATTGGGTAACTGTACACGCCGGTCTGAAGTCCGAGGGCGTCATCCCGCTCGAGCAGTTCTACAACGACGCTGGCGAGCTGACCATCAAGGTCGGTGACGAAGTGCACGTTGCGCTGGACGCGGTCGAAGACGGCTTTGGCGAAACCAAGCTGTCCCGCGAAAAAGCCAAGCGCGCCGAGTGCTGGATTGTTCTGGAAGCAGCTTTCGCAGCTGAAGAAGTGGTCAAGGGCGTTATCAACGGTAAGGTTAAAGGCGGCTTCACTGTCGACGTTAACGGCATCCGTGCGTTCCTGCCTGGTTCTCTGGTTGACGTTCGCCCTGTGCGCGACACGACTCACCTGGAAGGCAAAGAGCTCGAGTTCAAGGTCATCAAGCTGGACCAGAAGCGCAACAACGTTGTCGTTTCCCGCCGCAGTGTCCTGGAAGCCGAGAACAGTGCCGAGCGCGAAGCTCTGCTCGAGTCCCTGCAGGAAGGTCAACAAGTCAAAGGTATCGTCAAGAACCTCACCGATTACGGCGCATTCGTCGATCTGGGTGGCGTCGATGGCTTGCTGCACATTACCGACATGGCCTGGAAGCGCATCAAGCACCCATCCGAAATCGTCAACGTTGGCGACGAGATCGATGTGAAAGTCCTGAAGTACGATCGCGAGCGCAATCGTGTTTCCCTGGGCTTGAAGCAACTGGGCGAAGACCCGTGGGTTGCTATCAAGGCTCGTTACCCGGAAAGCACCCGCGTTACCGCGCGTGTGACCAACCTGACCGACTACGGCTGCTTCGCAGAGCTGGAAGAAGGCGTGGAAGGCCTGGTACACGTTTCCGAAATGGACTGGACCAACAAGAACATCCACCCATCCAAAGTCGTTCAGGTTGGCGACGAAGTGGAAGTTATGGTTCTGGACATCGACGAAGAGCGTCGTCGTATCTCCCTGGGCATCAAGCAGTGCAAATCTAACCCGTGGGAAGATTTCTCTGGCCAGTTCAACAAGGGCGACAAGATCTCCGGCACCATCAAGTCGATCACCGATTTCGGTATCTTCATTGGTCTGGACGGCGGCATCGACGGTCTGGTTCACCTGTCCGACATCTCCTGGAACGAAGTGGGCGAAGAAGCCGTACGTCGCTTCAAGAAGGGCGACGAGCTCGACACCGTGATCCTGTCTGTTGATCCAGAGCGTGAGCGTATCTCGCTGGGCATCAAGCAGCTGGAAAGCGATCCGTTCTCCGAGTACGTCACTGTCAATGACAAAGGCGCTATCGTCCGCGGTATCGTTAAAGAAGTTGACGCTAAAGGCGCCATCATCACTTTGGCCGACGATATCGAAGCGACCCTCAAGGCTTCCGAAATCAGCCGTGACCGCGTTGAAGACGCGCGTAACGTTCTGAAGGAAGGCGAAGAGATCGAAGCCAAGATCATCAGCGTTGATCGCAAGAGCCGCGTAATCAGCTTGTCCATCAAGTCGAAAGACGTTGAAGACGAGAAAGAAGCCATTCAGAGCCTGCGTAGCAAGCCTGAAACTGCTGAAAGCACTGGTCCTACCACCATTGGTGACCTGCTGCGCGCGCAGATGGAAAAACAGAACTAAGTTCTGCTTGACCATTAAAAAGGGCGACTTCGGTCGCCCTTTTTTACGCCCTCATTTTGAATGCCTTGCGGCATGAAAATAGGTTCTCAATACTGCCCCAATGGCCTCCCAGGCCACGTGTTCTATGGTCCACACCTTCTCCCTACCGCATTCGTCCTCCTGTCATATGCTCGTCATGCGTCAGTGGGTGCTTGACAATGGTTCACATAAGTCAAGAGATGGGCTGTTCAAATTCATCCGGCCATGCTAAAACCTTCGGAGCGCTGACCTAGCTGCTTGAAAAAGAAGGGAAAAATATGACGAAGTCGGAGTTGATCGAACGAATTGTCACCCATCAAGGGCTGCTCTCATCCAAGGATGTCGAGTTGGCCATCAAGACCATGCTTGAGCAAATGTCCCAGTGTCTTGCGACGGGTGACCGTATCGAGATTCGTGGGTTTGGCAGCTTTTCCCTGCACTACCGCGCACCACGTGTGGGACGTAATCCCAAGACAGGCCAGTCAGTCAGTCTTGACGGTAAGTTCGTTCCTCACTTCAAGCCGGGCAAGGAATTGCGGGATCGCGTGAACGAGGACGAAGAAGGCCTCTAACCAGTAACGTCGAAGGATCACCCGATGCGTATCTTCAAACGAGTCATTTTGATCGCGGTTGTACTGTTCATCGTGTTGGCGACCACGGTTTTTGTGCTTGAGAACCGCCAGCCTGTCGATCTGGTTCTGTTTGGTTGGTCGATACCACAGCTTCCATTCGCCATACCGGTCGTGCTTGCTTTGCTGCTGGGTATGCTGATCGGCCCCGTGTTTGCCTGGATCGCCAGTCTTCGTCAAAAACGTCCGTCCTACTCTCGATCCGTCAAGGCAGAGTAAGTCGGTCAGCGCCGGGTGCAGGCCCGGCAGCAGTTTGTAAAATATCCCTTCTCGATGTTCTCCACGCTTGCCAGCGGGCAGTGCCCGTAGTCTTGCGTGTTATAGCTTGTGGGAAGTGAGCTAGAAGAGCTGCTATTAACGCTTTTAGTTGTGTAAGAAATTTCCTATATGGCAGGGGAATAAATACTGCCCCTTATAAGAAGAATTTTTGATCAAGCCGCGCATGCCTATTTTGCTCGCTTGGCCGCTCACACATTGAAAGCAGGCTTCGTTTGCTATCGTCGCAGCACTTTTGTGTCAAGACTTGAGTCCCGTATTTTCAGGCGCAGAATAGCCCCTGCTCATCATTAGGGTCGCTCGCCAGAAAGTTATTTACTATGGTTCTGGCTTTACACAAAGGTAGTTGAATGTCTTATCCAAAGCTTATCCATCACGGTGCAACTGAGACCGTGACAGGTTCTTGTCATCAGCTGTGTCTGGATGCGGTAAACAGTGTGCTGATTGATTGTGGTGCGACTCAAGCAGAGGAGAAGGGGGTTACAGCGTTCGGGTTTTCCCCTTCGAGCATCAGGGCGCTGTTGATCACCCATGTGCATACTGATCATGTTGGGCGGATTCCGCAGTTGCTGGCAGGCGGCTACACAGGTCCGATATTGTGCAGCGAGCCCAGCGCGCATCTGCTACCGCTGGTCATGGAGGACATCCTCAAAATTCAATTCGAGCATGATCCGGCCTACGTTGACCGATACCTTGATGTCATCCGCGAGCGAATTATCGCGCTGCCCTTTGACACCTGGTTTGATCTTGTCGCTACCGATGCGCTTCACTTCACGGTCAGGTTGCAACGAGCGGGCCATATACTGGGTTCTGCCTACCTTGAGTGCGATGTGGCTTATCCATTGGAGAGTCGTTCGCAGCGTGTGGTGTTCTCTGGGGACCTTGGCGCGTCACCTGCGCCTTTTCTGCCTGCTCCACAGTCGCCAGAGCGTGCTGACATTCTGGTGCTGGAGTCCACGTACGGCAATCGAATCCATGAACATCGCAGCGCTCGTCAGCAACGCCTCGAGCAGCTTATAGACAAGGCGCTGGAGGATAAGGGGACGGTACTGATTCCCGCCTTCAGCATCGGCCGTACTCAGGAGCTTCTTTACGATCTGGAGGATATCCTGCACCGCAAGGGGTTGTCAGGCCAGGCTAAGGCGCAGAATGGTGGCTCCCCAAGCGCAGACGCTTCCGTCGTGGACTGGCCGCAATTGCCGATCATTCTCGACTCGCCGTTGGCCAGCCGGTTTACCGCAATGTATCAGTCCTTTGCCGACTACTGGGACGAAGCCGCTCGCGAGCGGCTGGACCAAGGCAGAGCGCCTCTAGGCTTCTCTCAGTTGATCAAGATCGACACGCATGCTCGCCATTTGCAAACCCTCAACTACCTCGTCAGCACTGCACGTCCCGCCATCGTCATTGCCAGCAGTGGTATGTGCACAGGTGGACGCATCGTCAATTATCTCAAGGCCATGCTGGGCGACAGGCGTCATAACGTTCTCTTCGTGGGGTATCAGGCCAAGGGCACTCCGGGCGCTGCCATTCAAGAGCACGGCCCTGGAGGTGGCTACGTAGAGCTTGATCGTGAGCGATTCGATATCCAGGCAGGCGTTTCAACAGTGAGGGGGTACTCGGCGCATGCCGATCAGGCGCAGTTGGTGCAGTTTGTGACCGGTATGCAGCATTGGCCTGCCCAGATACGCCTGGTTCATGGAGAGGCGGGGGCCAAAAAGTCGTTGGGGCACGTTATCGAGCGCAAATATGCGCTTCAAAAACGCGCCGTTGAACTGATTATTCCCTGATCGACCCAGCGCAGTCGCGGGTGGCTAGTTATCGCAAGGACTCAGGACCTGCTAATAATCTTCGCTTGAATCTTGAGGTTGTTAAACGCACTGATTATTGTTGGGCGAAATAACCTGGCCAGCCCCGTTTATTCAAGGGCTTGCATGTAAATACGGTTGCTAAAAAGTCACACGTCAGTAATATTCCCATGCTTTGACAAGGCGTTGCGATATGAGCGATGAAGCTGCATGGGTTGCGATAACAGGTGCAACGGGCTTCGTAGGCAACGCCATCGTTCGTTATTTGATTGAAAACACCGGGTGCCAAGTGCGTGTTGCGGTGCGCGGTCAATACACAACATCCTGTGAGCGTATTGATGTGGTCACCGTCCGTTCGCTCGCGCCGGACAACCAATGGTCCTCATTCGTGAACGGCACAGACGTGGTGATCCACTGTGCAGCACGCGTGCATGTCCTTAATGACTCAGGCCTGCAGGCCGAACAGGAATACGTTCGCGCCAATGCTGCCGCGACGCTGAATCTCGCGGAACAGGCTGCGGCGGCAGGCGTCAGGCGATTCATCTTCGTCAGTTCGATCAAGGTAAATGGGGAGGCCACGACCATTGGCCAGCCATTCAAGGCTGACGATGTGTGCACCCCCGTTGATCCTTATGGGGCTTCCAAGCATCAGGCCGAGCAGGGACTGCGTGAGTTATCTGTCCGTACTGGCATGGAAGTGGTGATCATCCGTCCGGTGCTTGTCTATGGGCCTGGGGTCAAAGCCAACTTTCTAAACATGATGCGCTGGCTGGACAAAGGTGTGCCCCTGCCGCTCGGTGCGATCGATAACCGCCGCAGCCTGGTAGCCCTGGATAATGTTGTGGATCTTGTGGTGACCTGCATAGCGCATCCGGCAGCGGCCGGGCAGACGTTTCTAGTCAGTGACGGGCAGGACCTTTCCACCACCGAACTGTTGAAGGAAATGGGCAGGGCCTTGGGCAGGCCGGCTCGGCTTGTTCCTGTCCCGGCCTGGATGTTGAATCGCGTTGCGGCTTTATTGGGGAAAAAAGATTTTTCCCAGCGTCTGTGTGGTTCGCTGCAGGTCGACATCACCAAAACCCGCACGCTACTCGGCTGGACGCCCCCCGTGACCCCTGAGAGCGCGTTGAAAGAGACGGCCCGATTCTATCTGGAACACAAACATGCTTGAGTGGCTATCCATAACGTGCGTAGCGTTGCTTTCCCTGATGTTGACGGGGCTGCTTCGCAAATACGCCTTGGCCAAAAGCCTGATGGATATTCCCAACGCCCGCAGCTCTCATTCGGTGCCTACCCCAAGGGGCGGGGGTGTTTCGATCGTCATCGCATTTGTTCTGGCAATGGTCGCGCTGGCTTGGAGCGGACAAATACCTTTTGCAACGATTGCAGCGCTGATGGGCGCTGGCGGACTGGTTGCGGTGATCGGCTTCATGGACGATCACGGTCACATTGCTGCCCGCTGGCGGTTGTTGGGTCACTTCGCTGCTGCCGTATGGGCGCTGGTGTGGTCCCGGGGGCTGGCACCTCTGGACTTCATGGGCATGACCGTTAATCTGAGTGTGCTGGGTCATGTGCTGGCCGCCTTTTATCTAGTCTGGATGCTCAATCTGTACAATTTCATGGACGGTATAGACGGACTTGCCAGTGTCGAAGCGGTAACGGTCTGTGGTGGTATCAGCCTCATCTATGTGCTGAGTGGCTACAACGAATTGCTTTGGGGCCCCTTGTTGCTTGCCGCTGCAGTCGCTGGTTTTCTCTACTGGAATTTTCCGCCTGCGCGCATATTCATGGGGGATGCCGGTAGCGGGTTCCTGGGCGTTGTCCTTGGAATACTTTCCGTTCAGGCAGCCTGGGTTTCATCTCAGCTATTCTGGGCGTGGTTGATTCTGTTGGGAGTGTTCGTCGTGGATGCCACGGTCACGCTATTGCGTCGACTGATACGCGGAGAAAAGGTCTATGAAGCTCATCGAAGTCATGCCTATCAGTTCGCGTCCCGCCGTTATGGCCGGCATCTTCCGGTAACGCTGGCCGTGGGTCTGATCAACCTCGGCTGGCTGCTTCCCATCGCGCTGTGGGTAGCGTTGAAGGGCGTAGACGGAATGACAGGCGTGATTATTGCTTACTTGCCGTTGGTGATCCTTGCGATCAGGTTCAGGGCAGGTCAGGCGGAGATGCGTTAACTAAACGTGAATTGCAGTGTCCTAGTACGTGGAGTCTTGTACCGAAAAGGTCTTTCAGTGGCGATTCAGAGCAAAGGCACGGGAGTAATGACGATTTGATGAGCAAATTACGAGCTTTTCTGCTGGCGTTGCCGCGTCGCAAAAAGCGAATAATTCAGGTTGCCGCCGACGTTCTTCTGGTCTGGGCTGCCCTGTGGATGTCGTTTGTCGTCCGGCTGGGAATTGATGAGCTGATCAACCCTCTGGAAAAACACACCTGGCTTTTCATCAGTGCCCCTTTGGCGGCCATTCCCCTCTTTATCCGATTCGGTATGTACCGCGCGGTGATGCGGTATTTTGGCAATGATGCCCTGATTGCCATCATTAAAGCCGTTACGCTGTCTTCTTTGATTCTTGGCTGTATGGTCTACGTCTACAGTAACCACCAGCAACTGGTGCCGCGCTCGGTCATTTTCAACTACTGGTGGTTGAGTATGGTCATGATCGGCGGGCTCCGGCTGGCGATGAGGCAATACTTTCTGGGCGACTGGTTTGCAGCCGCCCAGCATGTGCCGTTTGCCAAGAGCGATAACGGTCTGCAGAAGGTGGCCATCTACGGTGCCGGCGCGGCCGGAAACCAGCTGGTCGCGGCCTTGCGTATGGGCAGGGTGATGCATCCGGTCGCCTTCATCGATGACGATGAGTCCATTTCGAATCGGGTGATTTCCGGGCTTCAGGTCTACAAGCCCAAACACATACAGCGAATGATCGATTCTACAGGCGCTCAGGAAATCCTGCTGGCCATCCCGTCCTCATCGCGGGGTCGCCGTCGCGAAATATTGGGCTTTCTGGAAGGCTTTCCACTTCATGTACGAAGCGTTCCGGGCTTCATGGATCTGGCTGCCGGACGGGTCAAGGTAGATGACTTGCAGGAAGTCGACATTGCCGACCTGCTGGGGCGTGATTCGGTGCCTGCCAGAGACAATCTGCTGGAACATTGCATCAAGGGCCAAACCGTATTGGTCACAGGCGCAGGAGGGTCCATCGGTTCTGAACTGTGTCGGCAGATCCTGTTGCTGGGGCCGACCAAGCTTCTGTTGCTCGATCACAGCGAGTTCAATCTCTACAGCATCGTGTCCGAACTTGAAGAGCGCTCGTCCCGCGAGTCGTTGAACGTCAAGTTGCTGCCGATTCTGGGTTCAGTACGCAATCATCCCAAGCTGCTGGCGATCATGAAGGCCTGGAAAGTCGATACGGTGTATCACGCCGCAGCTTACAAGCATGTCCCAATGGTCGAGCACAATATTGCCGAAGGCGTGATCAATAACGTAGTCGGTACGCTCAACACCGCCCAGGCAGCGTTGCAGGCCGGTGTCTCCAACTTTGTTCTGATCTCGACCGACAAGGCTGTCAGGCCGACGAATGTCATGGGCAGCACCAAACGTCTTGCCGAGCTGATATTACAGGCACTCAGCCGGGAGGCCGCTCCGGTCATCTTTGGCGACAAGTCCAACGTCTATCAGGTCAACAAGACACGCTTCACAATGGTTCGCTTCGGCAACGTTCTGGGCTCTTCGGGCTCGGTGATTCCGCTGTTTCACAAACAGATTCAGTCTGGCGGACCCCTGACGGTCACTCACCCCAAGATCACGCGTTACTTCATGACCATCCCGGAGGCCGCCCAACTGGTGATCCAGGCAGGTTCGATGGGGCACGGAGGAGATGTGTTTGTGCTGGACATGGGCGAGCCGGTCAAGATCATCGAATTGGCTGAAAAGATGATTCACCTTTCGGGCCTTAGCATTCGTTCCGAGAAAAACCCGCACGGTGATATTTCGATTGAATTTACCGGCCTGCGTCCCGGTGAAAAGTTGTATGAAGAGTTGTTGATTGGCGACAACGTCGTGGCAACCGAACACCCGATGATTATGAGTGCTACTGAAGATTATCTTCAGTGGGACGTATTGAAAGCGCGGCTTACAAAATTGCTGGACGCTGTCGACCGTGATGATTACACCAGCGTGCGTCAGTTACTCCGTGAAACAGTCAACGGCTATGCGCCAGAGGGCGAGATAGTGGATTGGATGTATCAGGAACGTCGCAGCGAAACGTAATGTTACTTGATAAAAAAGTCCGTTCTCAGTGCGCACAGGCGGCCCGCGCACTTTGTAATAACTGGCAACGCCAGACTTCATTGACAGCGTCGAGCGCGGCTCCTAAGTTTCGAGAGCAGCTTTTGGAAAGCTGCCTCAACTTGTAATGGAGCGTTAACGATGCGAACTGCCTTTTTCTCTTCTTTGATATTTGCCTTGCTGACCAGTGCTTCGGTTGCCGTCACTGCGGCGCCTGCGGCACCCGCCAAGAGCGATGCCTCGATAGCCACCGCCGTTCAGGAACAACGAGCAGACCGAATCAACCTAAATAAGGCTGATGCAGAAACCCTTCAAAAGGAACTGGCCAGTATTGGCAAGAATAAAGCGGACGCGATTGTGGCTTACCGAGAAAACAACGGAGCGTTCACATCCGTAGATGAGCTGATTGAGGTCAAAGGTATTGGCAAATCCATTCTCGAAAAGAACAGGGATAAACTGGCGGTTGAATGAGTGGTTCTTGAGTTGAAAAAAACAGGCCGATGAATGATCGGCCTGTTTTTTTATTCAGCTATGAAGTGTCGCGTCATCAGTTAACGGCAATGGCTTGGGCGCCGCGACTGCAACGGCGTCGTGCTGACTGATATGCAGTTTTACGTATTCACGTGTGACCTTGAGAATATGCTCGGACAGTTGAGGGTCATGCGCGCTGCGCGACAATATCAATGCGCCCACCAGGCTTGACAGCACCAACATGCTCTTGGGTTCAGGGTTTTCAATGTGCAACGCGTTATCGAACGTTTCCAGCAGGTGGACAATAATCTCGTCCGTCAAAGGACTGGGCCTGTTCTGTTGACCCAATTCAGCGCACATGTTGGGTAAAGGACATCCTGTACCAGGATCGTCACGGTGGGTCTCGGACAGGTAAACGTCGATGAATGTGTTCAATGAGTCCGGCCCATTGAACATCTCTTGAGTGCAAACCTTTGCTTCGTCGACAGACTGTCTCAAGGCCTGGTCGACAAGGTCGTCCTTGGATTTGAAATGCGCATAGAAGCCGCCGTGGGTCAGCCCCAGCGATTTCATTAAAGGTTGTAGGCCTGTTGCGCCTATGCCATCCCGGCGAAAACGTACGGATGCTTCCTTGACAATCCGCTGGTGAGTTTGAGCTTTACGATCAAGCGCGTAACGCATGCGCTGAGTCTCCAGGAAGTGGCCGAAATGCTACAAGGCCTTTATACATTGATAGGTGAAACGATGCAGCATAGGTTTCGAGAGACTTTGGCCCGTATTTGGGGGGCAGCGTCTTGGGGGCCAGGGCAAGCCTGGCACCGGCTCGAGCCATTTTGGCGTACCTGTCGCATCGTCATGTTTACAAAACTGTCCGACAAAAACGTTGATTTCTCGCGCTAATCCCGGAGAATCCGGCCCCTGTTTTCGAGGGAAGCGCTGACTGCCAGGTTTTTTCGATGCGTTTCCCTTTTTGATTAACCGGCCACGGAGAGTCCACCGGATGAACGATCAGGCTAATGGCGTCGTAGAACGCCTGGATACAACACCCGCGAGCATCACTGCGTGGAATCGCAACGACACGACCTGGATGCTTGGCCTGTTTGGCACCGCCATCGGTGCAGGCACCCTGTTCTTGCCGATCAACGCCGGCATTGGTGGTTTCTGGCCATTGCTGGTTCTGGCGGTGCTGGCCTTTCCGATGACGTTCTACGCACACCGAGGGTTGACGCGATTTGTGTTGTCCGGTCGCGAAGGCGCGGACATTACCGAGGTAGTGGAGCAGCATTTCGGCAAGGCTGCCGGTGCGCTGATCACATTGCTGTACTTCTTTGCGATTTTCCCGATTCTGCTGATTTACAGCGTGGCGCTGACCAACACGGTCAGCAGCTTCCTTGAGCATCAACTCCATGTTGAGCCGCCTCCGCGCGCCATTCTTGCGCTGTTGCTGATCGTAGGTTTGCTGGCGGTAGTGCGTTGTGGCGAGCGGTTCATCGTCAAGGCCATGAGCCTGATGGTTTACCCCTTTATCGTTGCGTTGTTGTTTCTCGCCGTATTCCTGATCCCGCACTGGACCGGCGGCATCCTGAGCACCGCGACTACATTGCCCGAGGCTTCGGCGTTCTGGCCTACGTTGTGGCTGGCCATCCCGGTCATGGTGTTCTCCTTCAACCATACGCCTATCATTTCGGCTTTCGCCGTTGACCAGAAGCGTCAGTACGGCGAAAACGCTGAAGTTCGCAGTTCGCAAATCCTTGCCCGCGCCCACGGGCTGATGGTGGTCATGGTGCTGTTCTTTGTGTTCAGTTGCGTGCTGACGCTGTCGCCCGTGCAGTTGGCCGAGGCCAAGGCTCAGAACCTCTCGATTCTGTCGTACCTCGCCAATCACTTCAGTAACCCGACCATTGCGTTCGTCGCGCCTCTGATCGCGTTCGTGGCGATCTCGAAATCGTTTCTGGGCCACTACATCGGTGCCAGCGAAGGTCTGAAAGGTCTGATCGTCAAGACAGGTCGTCGACCTGCCCCCAAAATGCTGGACCGGATGACGGCTGCGTTCATGCTGGTGGTGTGCTGGATTGTGGCGACGCTCAATCCGAGCATTCTGGGCATGATCGAGACACTCGGCGGTCCGATCATTTCGGCGCTGCTGTTCCTGATGCCGATGTATGCCATCCACAAAGTACCGGCGATGCGCAAATACGCGGGCAAGCTGTCCAACGTTTTTGTGGTCGCCGCCGGTGTGGTCGCCATCACCGCGCTGGTTTATTCGCTGATTCAATAATCACCGCCACAGACAGACAGGGCGCAGTCATCTGCGCCTTTTTTGTTTTTAAGAACAGCGAACATGCTTCAGCCCATGCTCAGGATGATGCAGGTCGTGCTGGCAGTTGCGTACAGGCGATCATCCACGTCATACAGACGGGCTTCGGCCAGGGCCGTGGATCGTCCGATGTGAACGACCTTGCCCTCGGCGCGAACCGGGCCGACTTTGTCGGTCAGGGCGCGGACATAGCTGACGCGCAGATCGGACATGGTGTAGCCCTGGCCTTTCTTGAGTCGGGTATGAATCGCGCAGGCCATGCATGAGTCAAGCAGGGTGGCGGCATAACCCCCATGCACGCTTCCCAGGGAGTTGTAATGTCGTTTATCCGGCGTGCCCTGAAAGATGAAATGCCCCTCTGCGAAAACCAGCGGAATGAAATCGAGCATTTCGCAAATTGCCGGGCTGGGTAAGTCTCCGCGACCAATCCCTTTGAAGTAATCGATCGGTTCCAGCAAAGCGGCTTCGGCAAGTGAAGTATTACCAGGGCCACCCAACGTTGCGCGCACCGTGCTCTCTTCCTCCAACCACTGTTGGATTTTTTCTTCGCGCGAGAGGTTTTGCATGACGCGGCACTCCTTCATCAGTCAAGCCAATGCTTTGATTACGATCGTAATCGCATGTTGATGATGGTCGCAATTAAATAATTCGATAAGGAGCGCAGCAATGGAGCCCAAACGGGTTCTGCCAATGAGTAATGCCAGTCTTTTAGAGGCGTACAGAGGTTTCACGGGGCTCCATTGCGGATGCCCCGATTTCACTGGAGATGTGTTTTCGTGTCAGCCGATATTCATGCGGTCAGTCGACAGGCTCCGGATACAGAGGTCTGGACAGGTGCATGATGCTCGCGTAGTCGTACACGTACTGACGTCCCGCATGGCTGGTCGAGCGCAGTTGGTCGATCAGCAGTCGCTCTTTTTTGTTCAGGTATCTCAACGCCGGATCTTGACTGGACTTCAGGCGATCACGTTCATGGGCGTCAGGGAATGCGATGACGTTCGTCATGAAAAATCTCCTTGGGTTTTAGTCCTTGCTTGCTTTGATGTAGCCCCGAGTACAGCGACGATGCCACCTTACCCATAAAAACTTGGCGTGATCAACCCTGAATAAGTCGTTATGTCAGAAGATGTGAGTGATCTCGAACAAATGTTCGCTGCCGTTTATGACAATCTGCACGTCGTCATCTGCAAATTTGCCCAGCAGTTGTTGACCCAACGGGGCTCTTGGTGTGATCACGGTGATCAATTGATCGCTCGCACTGACTTTCAAACCCGCAGCGTCGGGCCCCAGAAACAGGTACTGAGCCTGACCTGTGCCATTTTCGATTCTGATCAGATCACCGATCCGAATGCCGCGTGATGCATCAAACGGTGTGAATGGCCAGTCTTGATAGCACTTGAGCGATTGGCGGATTTCTTCGACCCGCCTGGCCTGGCCCGCAGCGAGGTAGGAGGCCTCAAGCCCTAATGTGTCGTACTTGTTCTCGGCGATGTTCTCTTCGTGCGTAGCGGTTTCATACGCGGTCTGAGCTGCCCGCTGTGCAACGTCCAGATCGATGTTCAGTTTCGCGACAATGCTTTGCAGTACAGCCTGTTTGTTCATGGTTTATCCGCAGAATTCATTGATGCTGGCGCGGCTTTTCTCGCTCGGCGCCGTACGGTCCTGCTGCATCCAGAAATCGCATTTGGAGCGGCTGAAATTACGTTGCTGTTGTTCCTGCACCTGTTCGCGCGCCTGGCGTGCTTCGCTTTCACGCAGGCTCTGTTCGTACTTTTTGAACATCGCGGTTTCCGGGTCCGCCTGCGGCACCGCTGGCGTGACCAACTGCGCCGCCGCTTTTTCCAGTATGACGGTCTGCGCTGGCGGCAGGCTTTTGTAGAGTAGCCAGCCAGTCAGAAACACTGCCATCGCACCCAGCCAGATGCCCGCTGCAATGCAAGCGATCAACTTCACGGAGACAGACAGTTCGCGACGACGGAGGTGAGACGGCATGGCTGAATTCCTGAGCAGGGCAACGGTGTGATTGTGCCATGTCTGAAGAGTGTGGATGACAATCGTAGATTCGGCGAATGTTCGTAAAGCGCTCTAGTCTGGTGCAGGCAGGTTGTTCTGAAGGACAATCGCATTTTTGATCACTCTGCCTCAGGGAGCCAGGATGAAAGCCTCTTGGGACATTTTTTGCAACGTTGTCGATAACTATGGCGATGTAGGCGTGACCTGGCGTCTTGCGCGCCAGTTGGTCGCCGAGCACGGCTTGAACATACGCTTGTGGATCGATGACCTGGCGGCGTTCGCGCGCCTGTGTCCGCAGGCCGATCCTCACGCTGCGCAACAGTGGCATGAAGGCGTCGAGGTGTGCCACTGGCCCAGGCAATGGGTGGACACAACGATGCCCGAAGGCGTGATCGAAGCCTTTGCTTGCCGTCTCCCCACACCCTACACGGACGCGATGCTGCAGTGTTCTGCGCGACCGGTTTGGCTGAACCTTGATTATCTCAGCGCTGAAGAGTGGGTGACCGGCTGTCATGGCCTGCCTTCGGTGCAATCGAGCGGCCTGAAAAAGTTCTTTTTCTTTCCCGGATTTCGTGAAACCACGGGCGGTTTGCTGCGCGAAAGAAGCCTGGTCGAGCAGCGTCGAGCTTACCAGCAGGACGCGGCGGCGCAGCGCGACTTCCTTGCTGACCTGGGGGTCACGGTACTTCCTGATACGCGCCTGCTCTCGGTGTTTGCCTACGAAAACCCGGCGCTGAGCAGTTGGCTGAATGCCTTGGCGAACGACACGCACGCTACGCACTTGCTGGTGCCGGAGGGGCGGATTCTGGTTGATCTTCAGCAGTGGCTCGGTGTAAGCGAGCTGTGTGCAGGCACGTTGCAGCAACGAGGTGCTCTGACCGTTCAGGTGTTGCCGTTCGTCAGGCAGGAAGATTATGACCGGCTGCTCTGGAGTTGCGATTTCAATGTGGTTCGGGGGGAAGATTCATTCGTGCGTGCGCAATGGGCGGGGAGGCCGATGCTCTGGCACATCTACCAGCAGGAAGGCGATGCCCATTTGCCCAAGCTTGACGCGTTTCTGGAGCTTTATCTGGCAGGACTCTCGCCTGAGGCAGGTCAGGCGCTCAACGCATTCTGGCAAGGCTGGAATGCTAGCCAAGGGCTGGACGAAGCCTGGCAACGCGTTGTGAATCACTGGCCCGAACTGCAAAGACACGCCGAGCAGTGGTGCGACGAGCAGGCCTCGCGGACTGATCTTGCTGCGGCGCTGGTGCAGTTTTATGTAAATTCGCTATGATACGCGGCCTTGATGTAAGGCTCTGTACGAAAAGTGCCTGCGCAGGCTATTTCTCGTACAGAGCCTTTGGTTAATTCAATCCAAATTCGGATATATGCAATGAAAACTGGTAAAGAGCTGAAACCCGGTACTGTGATCCGTCTGGAAAACGATCCTTGGCTGGTTCAGAAAGCTGAATTCACCAAGTCCGGTCGTAACAGCGCGATCATGAAGACCAAGCTGAAAAACCTGCTGACCGGTTACAAGACCGAGATCGTTTACAGCGCTGACGACAAACTGGACGACGTGATCCTGGACCGCAAAGAAGCGACCCTGTCCTTCATCAGCGGCGACACCTACACGTTCATGGACACTACTGACTACACCATGTACGAACTGAACGCCGAAGACATCGAAAGCGTTCTGCCTTTCGTTGAAGAAGGCATGACCGACGTTTGCGAAGCGGTGTTCTTCGAAGATCGTCTGGTTTCCGTAGAGCTGCCGACCACCATCGTGCGTCAGGTGGACTACACCGAAGGTTCGGCCCGTGGCGACACGTCCGGCAAGGTCATGAAGCCTGCCAAACTGAAGAACGGCACTGAGCTGAGCGTTGCTGACTTCATCGAAATCGGCGACATGATCGAGATCGATACCCGTGAAGGCGGTTCTTACAAAGGCCGTGCGAAGTAAGCAGGGTCGTGTAACCCGTTACGCAAGAAACCCGCAGCGATGCGGGTTTCTTTTTGCCTGCGATTTGACCGCTGTTGTTACTTCAAATGTGTTTTCAGTTCTTCGGACGCCTGCAGCATGGCAGAGCGAACTGCCGGCACCTGACTGACAACGTTGAGCAGGCCGTAGTCATGGATCATCCCGTTGTAGCGCACCGCGGTCACCGGCACGCCAGCCTGATCCAGTTTGCGGGCATAGGCTTCACCTTCGTCACGCAATACATCGGCGCTGGCCGTCTGAACCAGCGCAGGCGGCAGGCCTTTCAACTGCTCGGTCGTGGCGCGCAGCGGTGAGGCGTAAATCTCGTTACGCTGCGCTGCGTCGGTGGTGTAGTTGTCCCAGAACCACTTCATCATATTGCGGGTCAGGAAGTGACCCTCGGCATACTGGTCGTAGGAAGCGGTGTTGAAGTTGGCGTCGGTCACCGGCCATAGTAGCACCTGGTAACGCAGCGCTGGCGTGCCTTTGTCCTTGGCCATCAGCGCCACGACTGCCGCCATGTTGCCGCCGACACTGTTACCGGCCACGGCCAGGCGCTTGCCGTCGACGTTGATTTCTTTTCCGTGCTCGGCCACCCAGCGAGTGGCGGCGTAGGCCTGATTGATCGCGGTCGGGTAATGGGCTTCTGGCGAAGGCGTGTAATTGACGAACACCGCCACGGCGCCTGAACCTGCGACCAGATCCCGAACCAGACGCTCGTGAGTCTGGAAATCACCCAGTACCCAGCCGCCGCCGTGGAAGAACATGAAAACCGGCAAGGTCCCTTTGACGCTTGCAGGGCGCACGATAGTCAGGCTGATGGATTGCCCGTCGACCTTGATGGTCTTCTCGCTTACATCGGCCTTGGGCAGGGTCAGCTTCACGCCTGACTGAGCACCCACCAATACCGCACGCGCATCCTTGGGCGACAACTGCTCGATAGGCTTGCCGGTGCCCGAGTTCAGAGCATCCAGAAAGGCCTGAGTGTTGTGTTCCACACCCGAATCGCCAGCGGCAAATGCACTGCTGATTGATAGGGCGAGCAGGGTGCCGGCTAAAACATTGCTAAGGGTTTTCATGTTCGATTCCTGTGGCGATTAGGGGTTAGACGGTGACGTGCAGGTGCACATCGACGTTGCCACGGGTGGCGTTGGAGTATGGGCAGACCTGGTGAGCTGCCTCGACCAATTGTTGGGCATCGGCCTGTTCAAGACCGGGCAGGCTGATGTGCAGATCGATGTCCAGACCGAAACCGCCGGGAATCTGGCCGATACCGACATGGGCGGTGATCGAGGCATCGGCAGGGATGCTGCGCTTGCTTTGACCGGCTACGAACTTCAGTGCGCCGATGAAGCAGGCCGAGTAACCGGCAGCGAACAACTGCTCAGGGTTGGTGGCTTCGCCGCCTGCGCCGCCGAGTTCTTTCGGGGTCGCGAGTTTGACGTCGAGAATCTTGTCGCTGGAAACGGCGCGACCATCACGGCCACCGGTGGCGGTTGCAACAGCGGTATAGAGAGTGTTCATGGTATCGCTCCTCATTGAATCTTAATGTATACGCTAAATACTTGCGCGCCAACTAATCGCGAGCTGAATGTAGCTCGCAATTATTTTGCGCGCAAGTTAATTGTTGAAAAGAGTGAGGGCGGGCGATGAGGAGCGTATTCAGAGGGGGGGGCGTGCCGTACCGGCATTTCCGCACGGAGTACTCGCGGTCATGCACACGTCAGAAAGCGTGAAGAAACCTGGCTAAACCTCGAACGGCTGGCCGAATAGACATCGCGCAGGAGGTGGCTTGCCGACAGCCGCCTCCCCAAGGCGCATGGATCCAGTGCGACTGCTTACAGCAACCCGTCAGGCCGCGCTCGTTAGAGGCTGTTGTGCAGGTGTTTGCGCAGGCCGAGCAACTGGCCTTGCAGCTCCCGAAGCTGATCCATGTTCAGGCCACTGGCCGACAGGATGCACCCCGGCACTGTCAGGGCTTTGTGCTGCAGGGCGCGGCCTTGCTCGGTGAGGTGCAGCAACACCACGCGCTCGTCTTCCTTACTGCGTGTACGACTGATAAAGCCTTCACCTTCCAGACGCTTGAGCAGTGGCGTCAACGAACCCGGATCGGTCAGCAGGCGAGTGCTGACATCCCCTACGGTCAGGCCGTCCTGTTCCCACAGCACCATCATCGCCAAGTATTGCGGGTAGGTCAGTCCCAGTGCCTGAAGCAAAGGCTTGTAGACCTTGGTCATCATCAGCGAAGTGGAATACAAGGCGAAACACAACTGATTGTCCAGTAGCAGCGAGTCGCACTCGGTGGAGGCGTTGGGGGTAGAGCTGTCATCGGCGGCCATCGGCATTCCTCATGCGCTGTTAAAGAGGAGGGGTAATTTAGTGTTGCGATCTTTAATGCGCCAGATAATTCCGTCGCGCTCGGGTGTATGCCCCTTCAGGGAATTAAAAAAAGCAGCCTTACCCGTGATGATTGTTTGCGTCACGTACAAGACTGCGTAGCATTTGGCCATTGACTGGTTGGGGACGTGGCGTGATCGATGTTGTGATGTTTGTGGTGCTGGGAGCTGTAATGGGCACGCTGGGCGGGCTCTTCGGGATTGGCGGCGGTCTGGTGGCGATTCCCGCGTTGGGCGTGCTGTTCGGGCTGGATCAGCAATTGGCGCAGGGCACGGCATTGTTGATGGTGTTGCCCAACGTGTTGCTCGCGTTGTGGCGCTACAACCAGCGCAACCGGATTCTGCTGCGCAACGCACTCATGCTGATCGTGCCGAGTTTCATGTTCGCCTGGTTGACCTCTTTGCTGGCTGTGCGTCTCGATCCGCAAGGCATGCGGTTAGGCTTCATCGGATTTCTGGTCATCCTGACCGTGTTCAATCTTGCCCAGATGTACTGGCAAAAAGGGCAGGTCACTCCCCAATTACGCCACGAGAAAAGATTGTGGCTGCTGGGGGTGGGCTCCGGCATCACGGGCGGTCTGTTCGGAGTGGGGGGCGGAGTGATTGCAACGCCGATTCTGACCAGCGTCTTTGGCGCTACCCAGGTTGTGGCGCAAGGTCTGGCGTTGTCGCTGGCGGCCCCGAGCACTGGCATCACATTGGTGACGTATGCCTTGCATGACCATGTGAACTGGTCGATGGGCATACCGCTGGCCATTGGCGGCCTGGCCAGCATCAGTTGGGGCGTGAAGCTGGCGCACTCGCTGCCGGAGCGCAGACTGCGCTCGATGTTCTGCGTGTTTCTGGTGTTCTGCGCGGTGATCCTCGCGCTTAAAGTCTGAAACCCTCGGCAATGTAGTCGGCCATGCATTCGGTGATGGGCGAGGGGTTGTTCGGATTGCGCAACAACACCACGCTGGCGGTCGGCAGCTGCGGCAGGTTTTCCGCGTCGCCGAGGATGCGCAGGTCCGGCGTGACCAGGCTCTGCAGTTGTGCGGTCACCGCCAGACCCGCTCCGACCACTGCCATGATCGCCGACATGCTGGCGCTGCTGTAGGCGATCCGGTATTCACGCTCGATCGTGTCCAGCGCGTTGCAGGCCCACTCCCTGCAAAAGCAGTGCGTGTTGAACATCGCCAGCGGCATGGGTATCTGGTCGTGGGGCGCATGTCCTTCGGCCGCGACCCACACCAGACGCTCGCGTCGCAGCAATTGGCCGATCTCGTTCCCGGGCTGACGCGTCACGATGGTCAGGTCCAGGTCATGGCGCTGCAACAGCATGTCCGATGGCTCGCAATGCACTTCAACCTGCACCAGCGGATAGGCCTGTGAAAACTGCGACAGGATGCCCGGCAGAAATCGCATCACGTAGTCGTCCGGCGAGCCGATTTTTACCACGCCGACCATGTGCGGCTCACGCAACGTGTTGAACACTTCACTGTGAAGTTTGAGGATACGCCGCGCATAACCCAGCAGTACCTGACCCTCTGCCGTCAGGCTCAAGGTGCGGCCGTCCTTGCGAAACAGCGAGCGCTGGACGATGTCTTCTTCGAGCCGCTTCATTTGCATGCTCACCGCAGATTGCGTGCGATTGACCGCCTCGCCTGCCTTGGTGAAACCGCCGTGATCGGCAATAGCGACAAAGGTGCGTAACAGGTCGGTGTCGATGCTCGGGTAGTTGGCCACGCATCAATCTCCCAGATGGCTTTCATAAGAAACATTCGTTGGATTGATCTTAAGCCCGGCGCGAGACTTTAGTCACGGAGGGCGAGATGATGAAAGGTCAAAAAGGGTATGTGCTGGTATCTCGGTCGTCGCTGTCGATGCGGCTTGGCAACGCATTGCAATGGGCGATGAACCCTGTCGTGCGTCGGTACGAGTTACACCGTCAGCGCCTTTTTCTCGCGCAGATGAGCGATAACGCGCTCAAGGATTTGGGCTTGAGCAGGGCCGATGTTCAACGCGAGACGGAGCGTCCGTTCTGGGACGACCCTATGAACCGCTGACAGAGCGTGCTGGAATCGGCTAGCGTAACCGTTCGAACCGGGAGCGCCGAATGTCCGAATTATCCCTCAAGCAAGCACGTCGTCTGGCGCTGGCCGCCCAGGGTTTCAATGGGCGTCAGCCGCCAGCGACGATCAAGGCCAGCCACGTCACACAGATGATCAGACGACTCGGCGTGTTGCAAATCGACTCGGTCAATGCGCTGGTGCGTTCGCACTACCTGCCGCTGTTTTCGCGATTAGGCCATTATTCGCCGACATTGCTGGATCAGGCCGCGTGGAGCCAGGGGCGGCATCGGCGCCTGTTCGAGTACTGGGGGCACGAAGCGTCGCTGCTGCCCATTGAGCTGTACCCACTGATGCGCTGGCGCATGCGCCGAGCGGCGCAGGGCGAGTGCATTTACCAAGGCCTGGCCCGATTTGGTCGCGAACAGCAGAAGGCCATTGCACGCGTGCTGCAGGCCGTTCGCGAACGCGGCGCACTGGGCGCTGGCAGTCTGAGCACGCGTCAGGAAAAAGCCGGCCCTTGGTGGGACTGGAGCGTGGAAAAGCAGGCGTTGGAATGGTTGTTTGCAGCCGGTAAGGTCACTGTTGCAGGGCGTCGTGGTTTCGAGCGTCTATATGACCTGCCCGAACGCGTGCTGCCGATGGCGATACTCGATCAGCCGGAAATCAGCGAAGCCGACGCCCAGCGTGGGCTGTTGTTGCATGCCGTCAGAGCGCTGGGTGTCGGCACCGAAAAGGACTTGCGCGATTATTTCCGCCAGGACCCACAGCCCAGCCGCGCTCTGCTGGCGGAGCTGGTCGAGGACGGGACGCTTGAAGTGGCGCAGGTCCAGGGCTGGACCCACAAAGCGTTCTGTCTGCCGGACAGCAAGGTGCCGCGCAAGGTCAACGCAAGCGCGCTGCTGTCGCCGTTCGACTCGCTGGTCTGGGAGCGGGCGCGCACCGAGCGGCTGTTCGAATTTCGCTACCGGCTGGAAATCTACACGCCTCAGCACAAGCGCGTGTATGGCTACTACGTGCTGCCGTTTCTGCACAACGAGCACATCGCCGCCCGGATTGACCTGCGTTCCGAACGCGCAGCCGATCGACTGGCGGTGCATGCCGTACACGAAGAGCCGAACGGTCTGGACGAAGAGGGCGTGCAAGCCTTGGCGGACAATCTGCGCCATCTGGCCGAGTGGCTGGGGTTGGCGCAGATTCAGGTTAACTGCCAGCGCGACAGTGGAGTGCGGCTGGCAATGGCGCTACAGGGCTGAAGGTGGATCAGCGGCGTACCTGCTTCAGGGTTTCGGCAATCAGGAACGCCAGCTCCAGCGACTGATCGGCGTTCATGCGCGGGTCACAATGGGTGTGATAGCGATCCGACAAGCCATCCTCGGTGATCGGACGCGCCCCACCGATGCACTCGGTGACGTTCTGCCCGGTCATTTCGATATGAATGCCGCCTGCGTAGGTGCCTTCGGCCTGATGCACCTGGAAGAACTGTTTGACCTCGCCCAGAATCTGCGCGAAATCGCGAGTCTTGTAACCGCTGCTGGCCTTGATCGTGTTGCCGTGCATCGGGTCCGAACTCCACAGCACCTTGCGGCCTTCACGCTCGACGGCGCGAATCAACTGGGGCAGATGATCGCCCACCTTGTTCGCCCCCATGCGCGCGATGAGGTTCAGACGGCCCGGGTCGTTGCCCGGGTTAAGGGTGTCGATCAGGCGAATCAGGTCGTCGGTGTTCATGCTCGGGCCGATCTTGACGCCGATCGGGTTGTTCACGCCGCGCAGAAACTCGACATGCGCGCCGTCCAGCTGCCGGGTGCGGTCGCCGATCCACAGCATGTGTGCCGAGCAGTCGTAGTAATCGTTGGTCAGGCTGTCGCGCCGCACGAATGCTTCTTCGTAATTGAGCAGCAGGGCTTCGTGGGCGGTGAAGAAACTGGTTTCGCGCAATTGCGGCGACGTGTCCATGCCGCAGGCGCGCATGAATGCCAGGGTTTCGTCGATGCGGTCGGCGAGCTGGCTGTACTTTTCACCCAGTGCCGAATTGGCGATGAAATCCAGGTTCCACTGATGTACCTGATGCAGATCGGCGAAGCCGCCCTGTGCAAAGGCCCGCAGCAGGTTCAGGGTCGCGGTGGACTGGTTGTAGGCCTGAACTAGACGATCAGGGTCCGGAACGCGGCTTTTTTCATCGAAGCCAATGCCGTTGACGATGTCGCCGCGGTAGGCCGGAAATGTCACGCCATCAATGGTTTCATCATTGGACGAACGCGGCTTGGCAAATTGCCCCGCCATGCGCCCGACCTTGACCACCGGGCAGCCAGCCGCGAAGGTCATCACCACCGCCATCTGCAGCAGCACCTTGAATGTGTCGCGAATCTTGGCCGCCGAAAACTCCATGAAGCTTTCAGCGCAGTCGCCGCCCTGTAGCAGGAACGCGCGACCCTGAGTCACTTCGGCAAACTGGCGACGCAACTCTCGGGCCTCGCCGGCGAACACCAGCGGCGGGTAGCCGGCCAGGGTCTGTTCGACTTTCGCCAGATGTTCGGCGTCAGGGTAGTGAGGTTGCTGCTGAATCGGCAGTGCCCGCCAGCTATCGGGGCTCCAGGGTTGGCTCATTATTGGCTCTAGGGTTACGCAATCGGATCAGCATGTTAGCAGTTCGACGTGCCGCTGCCAGTGTGGCGCGGATAACTGGGGTGCCGTTGCAGCGTCCCAAGTGTGACAAAGCGCGTGGCATGGTCGACAATCCGCGTTTTGCGGGCCAATCGGGAACGGTAATGACGGATGAGCGTGAGCGCGTAGAACGGATTCTGGCGGAAGTCCACGACGACTTCGGCATGATTCGCGTGCTGGAAGTGGAGGACTACCGCTTCCTCGAATTTGGCGACGCCATCGAGCAGAGCTGCACCTTCACGGCCGATCCCAGTTGGCTGGAGTACGACTACACACGTGCCATGCTGATTGGTGCGTTGTGCCACGAGGCGCCTGAAAGCGCTTTGTTTCTGGGATTGGGTGCCGGAACGCTGACCCAGGCGTGCATGAAGTTTCTGCCGCTGGAGGATGTGGAGGTCATCGAACTGCGTCCGGACGTTCCGCGGCTGGCGATGGAGTACATGGGGCTCGACGACGATCCGCGTCTTTATATACGCATCGGCGATGCGCTCGATTTGCTCGACAGCACCGAGCCTGCGGATCTGATTTTCGTCGACCTCTATACCGACGTGGGCCCAGGCGTCGGGCACCTGGCCTGGAATTTCCTCCACGGCTGCCAGCAACGTTTGAATGCCGGTGGCTGGCTGATCATCAACCAGTGGGCGACCGACGACGGCAAGCCTTTGGGCGCTGCTCTGTTGCGCGGCCTTTATCATCGGCACTACTGGGAGCTGCCGGTGAAAGAGGGCAACGTCATCCTCATCGTGCCTGCGGATCTGGATCAGACGCTGGACATCGAAGCACTCTCCTTGCGCGCCGAAGCGCTGACGTCCCGGTTGGGTTACTCGCTTGACTCGTTGATCAAGTCAGTGCGGCCTGCAACCTGAGTCAGAGAAAACCCGAATTGAATGTGGGACAATTCGCCGCACGTCGAAAGTCCAGTCTCTGATCGTTTGCAAGAATCGGTGAAACGTTTAAGCTGCCGTCCCCGCAATCGCGGGGCCGTAAGGTGCCGGGCAGGAAGCTCAGGGTTTGAAACGCCTGATTTTTCTTGCCTGGCCGGCAACGTTTCGCAAAAAAAAGACTCACTTTCGTGCGCAATTCCGGTATAGTGCGCGCCGGCCTTAACGAGGCCCTCGTCGTGATATAGCAGTTCTCCGAAGCCCGCTTCGGTCGCGCGTTCGCACTGCGAACTATCATTGACGATCCATTCATCAAACGTTTTCGCAAATCCCCGCCGACAAAGCAGCCAGGGTGACCTCAAGGTCGTACACGGCACGCGCAGCTTTGAAGCATGGGTCTTTGCGGATGCACTAGAGGCAGACCCATGACCCAGGAAATCGGCGGCTTCGCCGCTCTCGAACTTCATCCCAATATCGTTGCAGCTGTCGTTGCCACTGGCTACGAAGAGCCTTCTGCCATTCAGCAGCAGTCGATCCCGATTATTCTCGCCGGTCACGACATGATTGGTCAGGCGCAAACCGGTACGGGTAAAACCGCCGCGTTCGCACTGCCTATCCTGCATCGCATCGACCCGAGCAAGCGCGAGCCGCAAGCACTGATCCTGGCCCCGACCCGCGAGCTGGCACTTCAAGTGGCCACCGCGTTCGAGACCTACGCAAAACAAATGCCGGGCGTGACCGTTGTAGCGGTCTACGGCGGCGCGCCGATGGGCCCTCAGTTGAAGGCCATCCGCAACGGCGCTCAAATCGTCGTCGCTACTCCAGGCCGTCTGTGCGATCACCTTCGCCGTGACGAAAAAGTCCTGGCGACCGTGAACCACCTGGTTCTCGACGAAGCGGACGAAATGCTGAAGCTGGGCTTCATGGACGACCTGGAAGTGATCTTCAAGGCCATGCCTGAGACTCGCCAGACCGTTCTGTTCTCGGCCACGCTGCCACAGTCGATCCGTGCCATCGCCGAACGCCACCTGCGCGATCCGAAGCACGTCAAGATCCAGACCAAGACCCAGACCGTTACCGCGATCGAGCAGGCTCACCTGCTGGTTCACGCTGATCAGAAGACCTCGGCTGTTCTGAGCCTGCTGGAAGTCGAAGACTTCGACGCCCTGATCATGTTCGTCCGTACCAAGCAGGCGACCCTGGACCTGGCAAGCGCGCTGGAAGCCAAAGGCTACAAGGCTGCTGCTCTGAACGGCGACATCGCTCAGAACCAGCGCGAGCGCGTCATCGACTCCCTCAAGGATGGCCGTCTGGACATCGTTGTGGCGACCGACGTGGCTGCTCGTGGTCTTGACGTTCCGCGTATCACTCACGTGTTCAACGTGGACATGCCTTACGATCCAGAGTCCTACGTTCACCGTATCGGCCGTACTGGCCGTGCCGGTCGCGAAGGCCGTGCCTTGCTGCTGGTCACGCCGCGTGAGCGTCGCATGCTGCAGGTGATCGAGCGCGTCACTGGCCAGAAGGTTGCGGAAGTCCGCCTGCCGGACGCCCAGGCTGTGCTGGATGCCCGTATCAAGAAACTGACCAACAGCCTGTCGCCACTGGTTGCCGACGCCGAGTCGACCCACGGCGATCTGCTGGACCGTCTGACTGCCGACATCGGTTGCACCCCGCGTGCACTGGCTGCCGCTCTTCTGCGCAAGGCCACCAATGGTCAGGCGCTGACGCTTGCCGCCATCGAGCGTGAGCGTCCACTGGTTCCGAACAACGCCCCGCGTGGCGATCGTCCGGAGCGCAGCGGTGACCGTCCAGAGCGCGAGCGTCGTGCGCCGGTTCCATTGGCCGAAGGCCGTGCTCGTTGCCGTACCGCGCTGGGTGCGCGTGATGGTATCGCTGCCAAGAACCTGCTGGGTGCAATCCTCAACGAAGGCGGCCTGGCCCGCGAAGCGATCGGCCGTATCCAGGTCCGTGATAGCTTCAGCCTGGTCGAACTGCCGGAAGATGGCCTCGAGCGCCTGCTGACCAAGCTCAAGGACACCCGCGTTGCCGGCAAGCAGTTGAAGCTGCGTCGCTATCGCGAGGATTGATCCGCTCTTGAGCTGATCGTCCAATAAAAAATCCCCGACTGGTTCGGGGATTTTTTTTACCTCGGATTTTTCAGACTTCAACCGAAGCGATAGATGTCCATGCCCAGCGCGCCCATCGTGAAGCCTTGGTGCGTCACGCTGAACTCACCGCCTGCACCTATGGCGAAGTACAGCGGCAGCAGGTGTTCGTCACTGGGGTGAGCCCTTACCGCGTGGGGTGCCAGCGTGCGGTACTGGTGCAGGGCGGCTTCGTCGTCGTCTGCCATTTTCTTGATCATCCAGTCTCTGAACGCTTGCGCCCAAGCCTCGACCTGCGTCGAATCATCGTTCCAGCTCAATTCGCCCAGATTGTGGGTGATGCTGCCGGAGCCGATGATCAGTACGTGCTTCTCACGCAAGCCCGCAAGCGCCTTGCCGACGCGGGTTTGCATGGAGGGGCCTTGTCTGCTGGGCAAGGAAATCTGCACGACCGGAATATCGGCCTGCGGGTACATCAGTGAAAGCGGTACCCAGACGCCGTGATCGAAAGGGCGTCTGCTGTCGATGCGCACGGGCAAGCCGTCGGCCGCCAGCAGGTCTGCCACTTCCCGGCTTAACTCGGGCAAGCCGGGCGCGGGGTATTGCACGGCAAATAGTTCAGCGGGAAAGCCGCCGAAGTCGTGCCAGGTTTCTGGTAGGGGATTGGCGTTAACGATCAGTTCGTGGCTTTCCCAGTGTGCCGATACAATGAGTATGGCGCGGGGTCTGGGGAGCTCCGCTGCGAGGCGTTTCAACACTGGGCCGCTCTCGCCGGGCTGCAGCGCCAGCATCGGCGATCCGTGGGAAATAAACAGGCTTGGGAACATTGGAGCACCAGATAAGACAGTGATGGCCTCATCTTGGTCCATCGTCATCATCAAAATCTAATATAAGTTCTGAGGCTTTTTGATCAGTTTTTCAGGAGGGTGCATGGAAGCGGACTTTTGGCAGCAACGTTGGGCATCGGGTCAGATCGGTTTTCATCAGGCTGAAGTCAATCAGGATCTGCGTAGGTTCTGGCCCGAACTCGAACTGCAGAAGGGCGCCCGCGTGCTGGTGCCGCTGTGTGGTAAGAGTCACGACATGAGCTGGCTCGTCGGGCAGGGGTTTCACGTGGTGGGCGTTGAGCTGTCGCGGACGGCAGTCGAGGTGTATTTTGCCGAGCACCAGCTTGAGCCGCGGGTGACACAGCGTGGAGGCTTCACCCTGTACTCGGCAGTAGGCATCGACATCTGGTGTGGCGATTTCTTTGCGCTGACGGCACAGGATATTGGTCAGTGTGTGGCGTTTTATGATCGTGCCGCCATGATCGCGCTGCCTTCTGACATCCGTGAGCGCTATGTCCTACAGCTTGAACGTTTGCTGCCGTCGACGTGTGTCGGTTTGCTGATTACCCTGGATTACGACCAGACCGAGCTCAACGGCCCACCGTTCTCCGTCCCTCACCAGTGGCTGCAAGCGTTTGTAGAGGCGCACTGGCGCATAGCGAAGGTTGAGACGCACGACGCGCTCCACAGCAGCCCCAAAGCGCTCAAGGCCGGGGTAGGGCGTCTGGATGAATGTGTTTACTGGCTGGAGCGTAGGTATTAAAGCAGGCAGGGGGATCAAACAGAAAAATAAGGGCGACTCACGTCGCCCTTATTTCGTTGCTTCGGATCAATCAACCGCGGCGGCGCAGGGCCTCGATGCGGACTTCCAGTGGAGGGTGGCTCATGAACAGGCCGGCGATGCCGTGCTTCAGGCTGGCGTTGATGCCGAACGCTGTCAGGCTGTCCGGCATGTTTACCGGTACGCCCTGTTCGGAGCGCAAGCGCTGCAAGGCACTGATCATCGACTGGGTGCCCGCCAGGCGCGCACCGGCCTCGTCAGCGCGGAATTCACGTTTGCGCGAGAACCACATCACGATGGCGCTGGCCAAAAAGCCCAAAACCAGTTCGGCAAAGATCGTGGTGATGTAGTAGGCGATGCCCTGACCGTTTTCGGTCTTGAAAATCACCTTGTCGACGAAGTTGCCGATGATGCGGGCGAAGAACATCACGAAGGTGTTCACCACGCCCTGCACCAGCGCCAGCGTCACCATATCGCCGTTGGACACGTGACCGATCTCGTGAGCCAGAACGGCCTTGACCTCGTCCGGTGAAAACCGCTCCAGCAAGCCCTGGCTGACCGCGACCAGCGCGTCATTCTTGTTCCAGCCCGTTGCGAAGGCGTTGGCCTCGTAAGCCGGAAAAATACCGACCTCCGGCATCTTGATGCCTGCATCACGGGACAGTTGTTCCACGGTCTGCAACAGCCATTGTTCGTGGCGGGTGCGCGGCTGGGTGATGATCTGAGTGCCGGTGCTCATTTTCGCCATCCATTTGGAAATGAACAGCGAGAACAGCGAGCCCGCGAAACCGAACACAGCGCAGAAGACCAGCAGCTGATTGAGGTTCAGATCAACCCCGTTGGCCGCCATGAACCCATTGAAGCCAAAAAGGCTCAAGGTGATGCTGGCTATCAGCACGACCGCAAGGTTAGTGGCCAAAAACAGCAAAATGCGCATCATGGTCGAAACGTTCTCCTCAGAGTAAATATGTAACCGGATGCCGGGTATATAAGGTGATGCCGGTTGCTATTCAACAGAGGGACTATTTCAAACTGTGTCCTCTTGTCTGATCCGATGGTAATCCCGTCAAGCTGAACGGCGCCTGAGCCACAGCCCCCGACGCTGCAGCAGATGAATGCCGCAAAAACGACCGGGTCGGCCCAAGGCATAAATAAAATGCCCCGAACAGGCCGGGGCACATTGCGAGGGCATCACATCCGGTAGTGGCCTACTGGCGATAACCCTTCAAAAAGTTGCCGATGCGGCCAATGGCCTGCTCCAGTTCGTCAACGCGTGGCAGGGTCACGACGCGGAAGTGATCGGGCCAAGGCCAGTTGAATGCAGTGCCTTGCACAACCAGCAGTTTTTCCGACAGCAGCAGGTCCAGCACGAATTTCTCATCGTTGTGGATCGGGCAGATTTTCGGGTCGATCCGCGGGAAGGCATACAGCGCACCCATTGGCTTGACGCAGCTCACACCGGGAATGTCGTTGAGCAATTCCCAGGTGCGGTTGCGCTGCTCAAGCAGCCGGCCCGGTGGCAGGATCAGGTCGTTGATGCTCTGATAACCGCCCAATGCAGTCTGAATGGCATGCTGGCTCGGCACGTTGGCACACAGGCGCATGTTGGCCAGGATGTCGATGCCTTCGATATAGCTCTGCGCGTTGTGTTTCGGACCGGAAATGGCGATCCAGCCTGAGCGGAAACCGGCGACCCGGTATGACTTGGACAGGCCGTTGAAGGTCAGGCACAGCAGGTCGGGTGCCAGCGATGCCGTGCAGACATGCACGGCATCGTCGTAGAGAATCTTGTCGTAGATTTCGTCGGAGAACACCACGAGGTTGTGCTGGCGAGCGATTTCCAGCATGCCCAGCAACACTTCCTTGGAGTAGACGGCGCCCGTCGGGTTGTTCGGGTTGATGATCACCATCGCTTTGGTATTGGGCGTGATCTTGGCCTTGATGTCGGCCAGGTCCGGCCACCAGTTGGCCTGTTCGTCGCACAGGTAATGCACCGGATTGCCGCCGGACAACGCCACTGCAGCGGTCCACAACGGATAGTCGGGTGCCGGGACCAGCACTTCATCGCCATTGTTGAGCAGCGCCTGCATCGACATCACGATCAGCTCGGACACGCCGTTGCCCAGATAAATGTCTTCGATGCCGACACCTTCGACCTGCTTCTGCTGGTAATACTGCATCACGGCCTTGCGGGCGCTGAACAGGCCTTTGGAGTCGCTGTAACCCTGAGCCGTCGGCAGGTTGCGGATCACGTCCTGCAGGATTTCGTCGGGCGCCTCGAAACCAAACGGTGCCGGGTTGCCGATGTTCAGCTTGAGGATGCGATGGCCTTCCTCTTCCAGGCGTTTGGCGTGCTTGAGCACCGGCCCGCGAATGTCGTAGCAGACGTTAGCGAGCTTGTTCGATTTGCTGAACTGCATGGTGATGATCCCGAAAATGGACGAGCTGTTGCTGACTTGCAATTGAAGGTCGCTGCACGAAACACGATGAAATGGATTTGTGCGCGACAAACGCGGGTGCCAGACTGACGTCCGACCTGGCGCAATCATACGTGCCACCTGATCTGCGGAAAAGACACAGATCAGGCTTTTTCAGCATTGGAGGTGTACCTGTGGACAAGTTGCAGAAAACGCTCGAAGAGTGGCGCGAGATGCTTGACCCCACCCAATACGAAGTCTGCCGTCTGAAAGCGACCGAGCGGCCCTTCACGGGCAAGTACAACGATACCAAGACCCCTGGCGTCTACCATTGCGTGTGCTGCAATGAGCCGTTGTTCGATTCTGAAACCAAGTTCGATTCAGGCTGTGGCTGGCCCAGCTTCTACGCGCCCATCGAAGGCAGTGCAGTGGTGGAGGTGCGTGATATCAGCCACGGCATGATTCGCACCGAAGTGGTCTGCTCCAAGTGTGACGCGCACCTGGGGCATGTGTTTCCGGACGGTCCGCCCCCGACGGGTTTGCGCTACTGCATCAACTCGGTGTGCCTGAACCTGGAAGCCAGGGCCTAGCCGTGAATCCCGGAGCGGTCGCTGCGCTTATCGCGTTTTATCAACGTCGGAAATTGAAGTGCGCGCCGCTCGATTGCACGCTAACGTCATAGGCCGTCCCGCGACCCCATCACCCCGAGGCATTGTCATGAGCGAAAACCTGTTGAGCATCCCCTGCACCACTATTGAAGGGGAGCAGAAAACCCTCGCTGATTTTGCTGGCAAGGCTGTGCTGGTGGTCAATACCGCCAGCAAATGCGGTTTCACGCCGCAGTACAAGGGGCTGGAAAAACTCTGGCAGGACTACAAGGACAAGGGGCTGGTCGTGCTTGGCTTTCCCTGCAACCAGTTCGGCAAACAAGAGCCCGGCGACGAGGGCGCCATATCCGGGTTCTGCGAACTCAACTACGGCGTTAGCTTTCCGCTGTTCAAGAAAATCGACGTCAATGGCGATCAGGCACACCCGCTGTTCATCCAGCTCAAGAAAGAGGCGCCAGGGCTGTTGGGCTCGGAGCGGATCAAGTGGAATTTCACCAAGTTTCTGATCGGCAAGGACGGCAAGCTGGTCAAGCGCTTCGCACCGCTGACCAAGCCTGAAGAGCTGACCGGGGAAATCGAAGCGTTGCTGCGATAGACCCTGCATGCTGCATCGCTGTCAGCTGTTCTCGGTGATCGGAATCCACTGGTCCAGAATGCTGACCAGCTCGGCCCGTCTGAACGGTTTGGCCAGGTAATCGCTCATGCCGGCGGCCTTGCATCGCTCTCGCTCGTCCGGCATGGCGTTTGCCGTCAGTGCAACGATGGGCAGATTGGGCCACCGGCCGCTGCTGCGAATCTGCCGGCTGGCTTCGTAGCCATTCATGACCGGCATGTTGCAATCCATCAGCACCAGATCGAAATCACTGCGCTCCAATTGCTCAAGCGCTTCGCCACCGTGACTGCTGACGGTGACTTCGCAGCCCAGTTTGGCAAGCATGCCCTTGGCCACCAGTTGATTCACCGGATTGTCCTCCACCAGCAGAATGCGGGCCGGTCGCTGGGTGGCCTGCTCCTGCAGTGTCATGGTTCGCGCGCCGGTTTCCTCTTGGGTCAGCACGCGGCGCAGTGTGTGGTAGAGCGCATTGCGCGCCAACGGCCTGGCCTGTTGATGCAGAGGGGCGAGGGCACTGACTTGCTCGCCGGGCATGAAGTTGCCGTAAGCGGTCACCAGCAGAATGGGGGCTGGCGTGATGGGGCGAATGGCGAACAGGCATTCCGGGCAATCGGTGATGACCAGGTCGGGACGGGTGTCGAGCGCGAGCGTTTTGCTGCGCTCATCCATGCTGCGCCGCTCCAGCTCCACGCCCCATGCGGGGAGCAGGCTTTGGAGCATCTCCACCAGTCCGCTGCCGGGCGAACTGAACACGGTCACACGACCCTTGAGCGAGGCAGGGGAAATCGCCTCGATATGCACCGGCAACGGCAGTTCTGCACAGAACTGGCTGCCGGAGCCTGAGCTGGACTGGAAGCTCAACGTGCCATTCATGGCCTGGCACAGGCTCTGCGTCAGCGACAGCCCAAGGCCGGTGCCACCAAATTGGCGGGTGATCGCAGCCTCTGCCTGGGTAAAGGGCTGAAAGATTCTGGCTTGGGCCTCCTGCGCAATGCCGATGCCCGTGTCTCGTACTTCGATCCGAACCCGATGCTCCCCAGTGGCAGGGTCGGTCAGGTGATTCAGCTTCACGTCCACACGTCCGAATCGGGTGAATTTCAGCGCGTTGGATAGCAGGTTGCTGACGATCTGCCTGACTCTGGTGGGGTCGCCGGACACCATCGCCGGAAAATCCTGGGCAATCAGGCAAGTCAGTTCGACGCTGGGCGCTGCGTTCTGGGACAACAGGTTGGCGGTGTCCTCGACCAACAGGCCCAGATCGAAAGGAATGCGTTCGATCTCCAGGTGCCCGGCATTGAATTTGGACATGTCGAGAATGTCGTTAAGCAGCTCCACCAGCACCTTGCCCGAGTCATGGGCGATCAACAGTTGCTGACGTTGTTCGGCATTCAGCGGGCCATCCAGCGACAGCGCCAGCATGCCCAGCAGTCCGTTGAGTGGCGTGCGGATTTCGTGGCTCATATGGGCCAGGAACGCCGAGCGCGCATGGGCCATGTCGAGCGCCGTGCTGCGTGCGATCTGTAGTTCTTCGTTGGACTGGCGCAATCGGATATTGCTGGTGTGAAGCTCGTTGGTACGCGCCGAGACGATGCTTTCCAGCTGATTCAGGTGGTCGGTGAGCTGATCTTCTGCCTCGCGGCGGCGGGCGAACTCACGGGTCACGGTTTCAATCTGGCGATTGAAGGTTTCGACCAGCACGCCGATTTCATCCTGCTCATGGTTTGGCGGGCAGGTAATCTTTGCCTGCTGCGGGCTGCGCGGGTCATGGCTGCTAAGGTCCCGGATCACGCCAACCAGAGGCTTGGTCAGCGTCGCGTAGAACAGAATCGTCAGAATCGCTGCCAGCGCCAGGCTGCGGACAAAGCCATTGAGCAGCGTGATTTCGGCGCGCTGCATGAAGTGGCTGCCGAACGCAAACGTGTCGACGGTCAGGTACAGCGTGCCGATGGTTTCATTCGGCAAGTGATCCAGGCTCAGTTTTTCCTCGAACTGACGGCTTTCACCGAACATCCAGTCGCTGAGTACCCGATAGCGTCCTGTCGCCATAGGACGCTCGACGCTGGAAAGCACCATATTGTTGTTATCGGTCAGCTTGGCGCTGACCACGGCGGGCGAGCGCAGCAGGCCCAGCGTCAGTTCCTGGGCCAGTTCTGCATCGATGTTGTACGCGATGCGCGAGGCGGGGTTCTGAATGATTTCCAGCAGGGAGCTGATTTCGCGATCGATGGACGCGTCTTCGCTGGCATAATCGATTGCGATCTGAAACAGGCTGAGCAAGGTTCCCAGAGCAAAGCCGATCAAGACGGCCAGGCGTGCCTGTTTGAACGAAAGCCTGTTGGTGAGCCTTATATCCATGAATACTTACTGCCACTTCCGGTACCCAGTGCCGGGCAAGCATAGCTGATCGGGGCAGGTGATCAGTCAGTTAATACAAGGAGAAACCGTGGATTCTCGGTTAAATGCTTTTCTGGAACGTGCCGACGCCGTCCTTGCGCGCCTTGAACCGCTGCTGCCAGCGCTTCGCGACCCCATCGACTGGACACAGGCGCTGGCCGCGCGTTGGGTGCGAGAGGGGCGTGTCGGCTACCTGATGCCGCTGGAGGTCAGTCTGGACATGCGCTTGTCCGACCTGATCGGTGTTGATTTGCAGCGTGAACAACTGGGGCGCAACACGCGCCAGTTCATCGACGGGCTGCCGGCCAACCATGCGCTGCTCTGGGGCTCGCGCGGCACGGGCAAGTCTTCGCTGATTCGCGCGCTGCTGGCCGAATACGCGCCGTCGGGGCTGCGTCTGATCGAGATCGAGCGCGATCACCTGGCTGATCTGCCACGCGTGGTGGAGCAGTTGCAGAAGTTGCCGCAGCGGTTCGTGCTGTTCTGTGACGATTTGTCGTTCGAATCGGGGGAGGGTGATTACCGCGTACTCAAGAGCGTACTCGACGGATCGCTTGAGCAGGCGCCGGACAATGTGTTGCTGTACGCCACCTCCAATCGACGCCATCTGGTGCCTGAGAAGGAAAGCGACAACGCCAATTGGCAGCAGGTCGACGGCGAGCTTCACCCGAGCGAGGCCGTGGAGGACAAGATCGCCTTGTCCGATCGTTTCGGTCTTTGGCTGTCGTTTTACCCCTTCACTCAAGACCACTACCTGAATGTGGTCGAGCACTGGATCACTCAATTGGCGCAGAAGTCCGGCCTGAGCTGGCAGCGCGATGAGGAGCTGGACAAAGCCGCAGTCCGCTGGGCGACCGGACGCGGTAATCGAAATGGTCGCTGTGCCTACCAGTTCGCACGGTATTGGGTAGGTCTTCAATTGCTGGAGCAACATACATGATCAATCTGCAAGACACGGGCGAAGGCCTGGACGGTTACAACCTGCTGGCCGCTCAACTGGAAGCGCTGTTGGCCGATGAGCGTGACTTCATCGCCAACGCCGCACAGTTCTCTGCTTTTCTGTACACCCAGATCGACGATCTGAACTGGGCGGGCTTCTATCTCAATCGCAACGAAGAATTGGTCCTCGGGCCGTTTCAGGGGCAGGTGGCCTGCGTGCGAATTCCGTTTGGACGTGGTGTGTGCGGCGCAGCGGCGCAGAGCAGACAGACTCAGCGGGTCGAGGATGTGCATAGTTTCGCGGGTCATATCGCCTGCGACAGTGCTTCGAACAGCGAACTGGTCGTGCCGTTGATCAAGGACGGGAAACTGGTGGGTGTGCTGGACCTGGACAGTCCGAGCGTGGGGCGTTTCAAGGAAGCGGATCAGGCGGGGATCGAGCGTCTGGTGGCGATCTTTCTGGCGGCGACCGACTGTTGAGCCCGTTGCGGTAGACGCTTATAAGCCGCCTCTTATCAAACAACCTGTAACCCACTGAAGAAGCACGATTTTTTTGTAGGAGCACGCTTGCCCGCGATACGATCTTACAGACAGAAAATCAGTGACTGAACTGATGCAATCGCAGGCAAGCGCGCTCCTACGGTCCGTATTTGCTGCGCGGCAGCGCTACGTCGGAGACGTGGCGGCGCCTCCTACAGTCAGATGCTTGCAGGTGCATCTGGCTGTTTCAGGGGCAGAGGTGCCAAGTCATCAATCGTAGATGACTTTCTTCTTCCATTCCGATTCGGTGTCGTCAGCCTTGAGGCCTTCGGTCAATGCGTTGTCATCGTCTGCCGTTGGAGCCGTATTGGTCAGCACCATTGAGTTGGCGCGGGCCAGTTGTTTTTCCATTGCCAGCAACTGCTGCTGATAAGTGACCGGGTCCGGCTGGTTGCGCAGATACTGCACGCCACGCTCGAACGCCAGACGCGCCTGACCTGGCTGGTCTTGGGAAAGCGCCATCTGCCCAAGGTTGTTGAAAAATTCGATGTGCAGGTTCACCAGGATGGTGCGGATTTCACGAATCCAGTGCTTGGCCTCGCTGGTCTGCAGAAAACCGTCGTGCGCGGCACGCGTCACCTGACCATGCAGGGCTTCGAGCAGAAAGCGTACGTCCTTGGCCTTGGCTTCGGTCTGGATCGGCGTGACCGGGTTAGTCACCTCAATGCGGTCACCCTTGGCCACCTGCCCCTCAAGTTCCGCGATGCGGCTTTTGAGTTGGGCGTTGCCTTTTTCCAGTGCCAACATCCGCTGCACCACGTTCAGTTCCAGGCGGGTCAGCAGCAGTTTGAGTGCCGGAGACATTAGTTGGCCCGGGAAGACTTCGGTGATCTCACCGCATCGACGGAGGCGATCGCTCAGCTCAACCTTGGCACGTGCCTTGTCCAGTTTGCTGTTTTCAGCGACGTGGTTCAGATAGCCGATCGCGATCAGCACAGCGATACCGGCTATTACCATCAGCGTGATCATGAGTGGAGTCACTGCGCAAACCTCAATTGTTCAAGTAATTTTGCAGGGAGTGTAGTGGCTAAGCACTACTGCGCATAGATGTGCCTGTCGGACTTTGTCATATCGCTTCTATTATAGGTGCGTAATCGTAAACCGTCGGTCGGTGCCTGAACGAAGTCGAAGTCGTTGATTTCAATAAATTTTCAGAATGGGGTTGACGACCCCTCAAACCATCCATAGAATGCGCGCCACTTACAGCGTAAAGCACACAGCGAAGCGCAATAAGTAGTGAATGTTGTACGTGTGTCCCCTTCGTCTAGTGGCCTAGGACACCGCCCTTTCACGGCGGTAACAGGGGTTCGAGTCCCCTAGGGGACGCCATTGCGGGAATAGCTCAGTTGGTAGAGCACGACCTTGCCAAGGTCGGGGTCGCGAGTTCGAGTCTCGTTTCCCGCTCCATTTTTAAGCAGCCTTGCTTTACGGCAGGGTTGAGTGAAACCAGAACCCTCTTCGGAGAGGTCTGGAACTGAAACATACACCATGATGTTTCAGGCAGTGTCCCCTTCGTCTAGTGGCCTAGGACACCGCCCTTTCACGGCGGTAACAGGGGTTCGAGTCCCCTAGGGGACGCCATTTGCGGGAATAGCTCAGTTGGTAGAGCACGACCTTGCCAAGGTCGGGGTCGCGAGTTCGAGTCTCGTTTCCCGCTCCAAATTCACAAACACGCCGCTCAACAGAGCGGCGTTTTTGTATGCGCGTTTTAAGCACGGCTTTTAAGCCAGCCGTTCAGCCAGCAATGCATCCAGTTCCGGCATCAGAGTCACGCTTTCCTGCTCGTTGGGGTCGGTGCGAGCGATGAGGGCAGTGGCTTCAAGTTCGTTACTCAGATTGTAGGGCACATGCGGCATGCCTGCGGGAATGTAGAAAAAATCGCCTTCTTCAACTGTCGCGTGTTTTTCGAGCGCTTCGCCGTACCAGCAACCCGTTCCACCTTTCAATGCATAGATGGCGGTCACGTCACCAGGCGGGATGGTCAGCAGTTGCATGTGAATATGCCGGGCGCCTGCGCTTTCGGCCGATATCCCGACGTTTTAGAAAGGGGAGGGTGATACGCAGCTGAACGCCAACAGTCACACGCTGTGTGCGGAGCGTGAATCAGGCTCTAGAGCGATCAAGTGAAACAAAGTAACAAGCATCCCCCGATCCAGATGTGCCTGAAGTGTGGCGTAGACAGAAACGCCGTCCAATAAGACGGCGTTCTGCAGGTTTCGTAACGTATTGCCCGGGAGGGCGCTCAGCTATCAAGGCATCTGGGGCAACTCATTGGGCCGCAAATCGAACACCAGCACCTCGGCATCCACCCCTTCGGTCAGCGTAATGACTTGCTCATCACGCAGACGCACACCATCACCTTCGCCAAGCGCCTGGCCGTTGAGCACCACGCTGCCGCGTGCCACATGCACGTAGGCGTAACGGTTGGCGGCCAGTTCAAGCGTTGCCGTTTCGCTGCCATCGAACAGACCGGCATAAACGCGAGCGTCCTGGCGAACCTTGAGCGCACCCTTTTCGCCGTCGGGCGAGATGATTAACTGCAAGCGACCGCGTTTCTGCTCAGGGGTGAAGTGCTCCTGCTGGTAGTTCGGTGTCGCGCCGCTGATGTTCGGCACGATCCAGATTTGCAGGAAATGCACGCCCTCGGTCTGCGAATGATTGAACTCGCTGTGCGCCACGCCGCTGCCAGCACTCATCAGTTGCACGTCACCGGGACGGATCACTGAGCCAGTCCCGAGGGTGTCCTTGTGCTCCAGTGCACCTTCGAGCACGTAAGAAAAAATCTCCATGTCACGGTGTGGGTGCTGGCCGAAGCCTTTGCCGGCGGTTACACGGTCATCATTGATAACCAGCAGATCGGAGAAGCCCTGTTCGTTCACATCGCGATAACCGGCGAACGAGAAGGTATGAAAGGATTTCAGCCAGCCATGATCGGCTGCGCCACGATTGGAAGCTTTGCGAAGAGTCAGCATGAGTGTTTCTCCATCCGGTTGTCGACGCTGCAGATTCAGGTATCGACGTAGTGAGATGAAGGTTACGGGTTATCGACTGTCGCAATAAGTGGCTGAAAGATGAATGACTGTCTTGCTGTGGTTGACAGTTTCCGGTGGAGGCTCCGGTGTCCGTTGAGCCTGTGCTGTTTCGTATTAAACAGAGACGTTAGGAACGCGCTTGGTTTGGGCGGCCATCGGACGAGACGTCTTTTCGATCAGGCAATCGGTAATTGGGCTGACGCCATCGCGGGCAAGCACGCGCCTACGGTGCTGTGCTGGCGGACGCAGTGCCTTTTCAGAGGGCAATGCTTCGATCCGAAAGGGCTGTCTGTGACGGCCACGTCTTATCCAGGCGCAACATCCCCATTGCCCATGATCTCCGCCATAATGCGCGCCTTGACCCTTACTCTTTTCAAGTGACGCATCCCTCATGAAAACCGTGGCAATGGTCCTGTTTCCGGATTTCCTCCTGCTCGACATGGCGGGCCCGATGGAGGTGTTTTCTATCGCCAACCGCTATCTGGCACCCGACGATCATTACCGGCTATGCACCGTGGGCACGCAGCACGAAGCCATTCGCGCCTCCAACGGTGTGCGCGTCATGGCGGATGTCCCTATGGAGCAGGCCGCAGGCGTTCATGATCTGCTACTGGTGCCCGGAGGGCCTGGCGCTTACGACGAAAAGCATCAGCCGCTGGTGCGCTGGTTGCAGCATGCCAAGGGGCAGGCGGGGTGCATTGGATCGATCTGCACCGGCGCGTTCATCCTTGGCGAAGCGGGTCTGCTCGATGGTTATCGTGTGACCACCCACTGGCATTACACGGATCGACTGATCAAACGCTTTCCGAAAGCCATCGTCGAAACCGATCAGATCTACATCAATGACCGCAACCTGCTGACCTCCGGCGGGGTGACGGCAGGCATTGACCTGGCCTTGGCCGTCGTTGCGCAGGATCACAGTAAGAAAGTCGCCCAGGACGTCGCCAAGGTGTTGCTGGTTTTAATGAAACGGCAGGGTGGTCAGGCGCAGTTCAGTCCGTTGATGGGGGCCGTTGCGCCTCAGGAAACAGCCGTCACCCGCGTACAGAATTACGTGCTTGAGCATCTGGATGAATCGTTCAGCGTCGAGCGCATGGCCTCGATGGCCAACATGAGCGCTCGGCATTTCGCACGACTGTTCACCCGCGAGGTGGAAATGACGCCTATGGAGTTTCTGCAACGCGCCCGCATCGACCGCGCCCGCAGTCTGCTGGAAGTCAGCGACCTGCCGCTCAAGACCGTCGCCTATCGCAGCGGCTTCGGCAGTGTGCGCCACATGCGTTTTCTGTTCGGCGAAAAGCTGGGGCTGACGCCCACTCAGTACCGCGAGCAATTCAGTTAGTTTCGGGTTATTTGCCCAAGTGTCCGTATCCGGCATCGCATTGACCGTGTGGCTCCCCCTGGAAAACTTGTTCCGTCCCAGTTGCCTGCCAAGATGAATAGGATCTATTGAGCAAGGTGATGCAATGGACTGCCAGCCCCAAGGCTTCAGCCATCCGACGCCCCCTGACATCAGCGAACGGCCTGCGCCGGACGACGTTTTGCGGTTCGGCCCTTTTACGTTTCATGTTCGTCAGCGGCTGGTCACGCGCGACGGCGAAGCATTGCGGCTTGGCGGGCGAGCGCTGGATATTCTGCAGATTCTGGTCGAACACGCCGGAGAGATCGTTGATAAACAGGCGCTGATCGCTCGCGTCTGGCCGGATTCGGTCGTAGAAGAGATCAACCTGCGTGTGCAGATTGCCGCGCTGCGTCGGGTGCTGGATGGCGGGCAGCGTTATATAGAAACCCTCGCACAACGCGGGTATCGCTTCAAAGCGCCCGTCCATCAATCCCGCATGCTTTCGAAAACGGCAGCTGTGTGCATCCCGAACAATCTGCCGGTGCGCCTGAATCAGGTCATTGGTCGTGAAGACATCGTGGGCAAGCTGGTGCGCCAACTGCCCGCACGACGCTTCATTACACTGATTGGTGCGGGCGGTGTCGGTAAATCAACCGTGGCCTACCGTGTGGCGGAGCGTCTGGTGCCGCATTATCCGGATGGGGTGTGCGTCGTTGATTTCTCAATCGTGGACAGCGAGCAGGCGCTGATGGCTTGCCTGGCCCGTTTGTTGAAACGGGACGGCCCGTATGCCTTGGCAAGCCTCTTCGATGAGCTGGCAACAGGGCGCCGTCTGCTTGTTTTCGATAACTGTGAAGCCTTGCAGGCACGCTGTCGGCACTGGGTCGATGTGTTGCTGGCGCAGGGCAGTGAACTGGCCATTCTGGCCACCAGCCGTCAGCCGCTGAATGTCAGGGATGAACAACTGTATCGACTTGAACCTCTGGCAGTGCCGCCGTCCTCGGCACAAATAAGTGTCGAACAGGGGCTTGGTTATTCGGCGGTGCAGCTGTTTTTCAACCGTGCCCAGTCCTGTCAGCAGACATTTGTGTTGCAAGACCGCGACATGAAAATCGTCGGCGATATTTGCCGCAAGCTGGACGGGCTGCCCTTGGCCATCGAGCTTGCGGCGGCGCAGATCAATGCCTTCGCTGTGGTGGGTCTGCATGCCCGATTGAGTCAGTGTGTCCATTGGCTGACCCAAGGGCGACGTACCGCCGTCTCTCGCCATCAGTCGCTCAGGGCTTCACTGGACTGGAGTCATCAGCGACTGAGCCTGCGTGAACAGGCGGTGCTGCGCCGCCTGGCCGTTTTCGACAAAGGGTTCACGAGCGAGTCCGCTGTCGATGTCATCGGCTGTGACGGGCAGGGCGCGCAGTCGGTGCGGGACAGTCTGGTGCAACTGGAGCGCCACTCGTTGCTTTCAAGCGCGCAGGGCGTCGAGGCAGTACGGTATCGGCTACCGCATACCGTTCGGCTGTTTGCGCTGGAAAAACTGGAGCACAGTGGCGAACTTCAGACGTTCGCCGCGCGCCATGCGCGCCACCTCAGCCTGCAACGCTGGCTGACGACCAGCGCCCAGTCAATGCAACTGGTTGAGTAGCGCCCTCGCCGCCAGCAGGTCCGGGGTGTTCAGTCCCTCACTGAAGCGCGCATAAACAGGCGACAGCAACACCCGCGCCTGCTGCGCTTTACCCTGACGCAACCACAGGCCCGCCAATGAAGTTGCGCTGCGCAGTTCCCAGGTCAGCGCGTGCTGAGTCCGTGCCACTTCCAGCGCACTCAGCAACAGTGCCTCGGCTTCCGGTTCGTCCTGCTGTAACCGCTCAACCGCCCTGCAACGCAATATTTCCGCCGTACACCAGCCGGCCAGCCCTGCTTGAGCGCGCGCCACCCTCTCCGAGCCCACTGGCCCGGGCCGCAGGGTCATCATGATGTCGCCAATCAAGCCTGTGCCCTGGGGGTGTTCGGCCTGATCGACAGGTGTACCCAACAACCGCCGATACATCCTGGCCCAACCATGAAACAGCATGACCGAGTGCTTCTGTGCCTGTTCAAGCAACAGCTTCACGCGCTCGCTCGCTAACCCGGTATCGCCGTTGTAAAAAGCGATGGGGCAACCGACCACTGCAAGGCTGTAGCAGATGGAGGCGCCGTGGTTGATCTGCAGCGCCAGGTCTAGCGCTTGAGACGCCGTGCGCGAGGCTTGTTCGGGCAGGCCCTGTATCCAGAGAATGCGGGCCAGCAGGGTCAGCGACGCGACACTCAGGTCGTATTGAATGCCGAAGCCTTGGGTGAAGCGATTAAGGTGCCCGTTGTGCGCCATACGCTGAATGACTTGCTCGGCGTCACGTCTGGCCTGTCGCTGGTCCCCTGTGTAATGCAGCGCCAGCGCCCGCAGGCGTTGCGCACTCAGGCGTAACGCTTCGCTGGCGTCCAGCCCCAGGCGATAGAACTGGCGACTCTGTTCAAGGGTCGGCAGGTAATCACCGCGACACAGGTTGACCGCGACCAAGCCGGATATCGCCTGCAACTGACCGGCCAGATCGCCGGACTGTTCGGCCAGCACCTGCGCGGTATCGAACGCCTCCACCGTTTCCGGCGTGCTACCGACGGTGTGGTAGGAGAAATTGCCCTGCGCCAGCTTTAGCACCTTTTTCAAATCCAGGCAGGGCAGGGGATTGGCGTCCAGCAGCATCAGTGCCCGGCGCACGTAATGGCCGTGTTCCTTGAGCAGGGACAGTTCCTGCCAGAGCGGTGCCGACTGGGCCACAAGGTGAAGCGCAGTGATGTGCGGGGTGTCGGCGTTCAGCCCCCAGCCCAGCGCAGACCGGATATCTTCCAGGCTCTGGCTGTAGCGTTCTATCCACTGCGCGGTGGGCATGTTTTCCCAGTCCGATCTCGCCTGCTCCATGATCGCCAGGCAGCGGCGTGCGTGCCGTGCCTGGGTGGCTGGCAAGTCGTTTTGCACGTGCAGTTTTTCGAGCGCATAGCGGCGCGTGGTGTCGAGAAGGTGGTAGGACACATCGTCATCGCCGACTTCCACGTTCAGCAGAGACTTGGCCACCAGTTGTGTGATGGCGTTGAACACTTCATACGTCGCCACCGGTTGATCACTGATCACGGCTGCGGCGGACTCTATCGAGAAGCGGCCGCTGAAAATACCCAGTCGCTGCAAGCAGGCCTGCTCGCACGCGCTCAGCATCTGGTAGCTCCAGTCCAGCGTATTGCGCAGTGTCTGATGGCGGGTCAGCGCAGTGGAAGGATCGGCGCCCTGGTCCCGGTCACTGTGCTGCAGGTGCTCCAGCACACCGCTCAGGTGCAGGTGGCCGACTTGCGCGGCGGCCAGCTCGATGGCCAGCGGAATACCGTCCAGGCGCCGGCACAGTTCAATAGCCAGCGGCAGGTTTTCATCGGTCAGCTCAAACTGCTCATGGCTGGCCATCGCCCGCTCGACGAACAATTGCAGGGCTGCGAAATCCATTGCCGACAAGCGATCGAGGCTGTCCGGTGGCGGGCAGTCAAGGGCGTCCACTCGCTGCACGAATTCGCCCTCGGCTCTCAGGCTCTCACGGCTGGTGGTCAGAATGTGTACCTGTGCCGCGCTGCGCAGCAGACTCTCACTGAGGATGGCGACGGTATCGATCATGTGTTCGCAGTTGTCGATCACCAGCAACATGTCCCGCTCGCGCAGAAACCCGGCGAGATGACCCACAGGGTCATCGTCTGGCAGCGACAGCTCCAGCAAGGCCGAGAGGTGGGGGACGATCATCGCGGGGTCGGTCAACGGGGCCAGATCCAGCAGGCGGATGCCATCGCGGTAACGGCCGATCAGTTGCTCGGCGACGCGCAAGGCAATGGTGGTCTTGCCAATACCGCCCGGGCCGACCAGAGAAATGAACCGATGCTGCTGCAACTGGCCGACCACATGGTCGATCAGCGCTTCGCGCCCCACCAAACGGGCGCGCCGCATGGGCAGGTTGTGGTGGGTCGGGGTCGTCATGCGGGCATCCGGTGCGTTCTCGCTGCGTTCCAGGGTAAACGGTGCGACAAAGCTGTAACCGCGTTGCGCGACGGTGACGATGTAACGTTGTCCTGCCTGACCATCGCCAAGCGCTTTGCGCAAGGCGGCCATATGCACCCGCAGGCAACCGTCCTCAACCACGGACTTGGGCCACACCTGGCTCATCAGGTGCTGCTTGCTGACCACCTTGCCTGCGTGCTCCAGCAGCACCAGCAGAATATCCACGGCGCGCTGCCCAAGGCGCAGCGGCCTGCCGGCTTCCAGGACCAGGCGCTGTTGCGGATAGATGCGATAAGGGCCGAAGCGCAGGGCCTGTTCGGTGAGAACGGTCAACGGTCTTTTCCAGTTCAGAGGGGTGGGAAAGTCTGCGTGCAGCGTAGCTTAACGGCGCACGTTCACGACGCGGACAACCCTTGACCCTGGCCTGCGTTTTTCGCATGCCCACGCCAGGTAAAGGGGTTGATGCCTTCGGCGCGGGAGAAGATATGCGAAAAATGCGATTGATCGCAGAAGCCGCATTCCTGGCTGATTTGGGTCAGGCTCATGGCCGTGTGCTGAATCAGGCATTTGGCGCGGGCCAGACGCTGCTCGCGAATCCATTCCTGAGGCGACAAACCGGTGCTGCATTTGAACGCGCGGGAAAAGTAACTGCGTGACAGCGCGCATGCTTTTGCCAGTTCAGCGACTTCGATGTTCTCACTCAGGTTGTCGAGGATCAGTTGCTTGGCCAGGCGTTCCCGCCAGGGCGACAGCCCGCCGCTGTGGCAGCCAGCTTTCTCGGAGCCCTGTGCGCCAGGGCATAGCTTGCAGGTAAAGCGTTGAAAATGGGCCATTGCAAATGTCCTTGTTGGAGGGTCGCTTTCCATGGGCAAAGATTTGCGCAGAGGTCGCCATTCTTGGGTTGGCAGGCCGTTCTGACGAGTTAATCGTTGTTAATTTCGACGCGCTTGAGGAATGGCCAGTGGCTTGCCCTGGCGCTCTGGCGTGAGGGTTTCAGCGGTTCTGCAACCAGCCGAGGAAGCCACCTTTCCTGACCTGCGGCGGGCGGGCCAAGAGGATGGAATGGCTGTTCTTCTGACGCACCGCCTGCAGTTTGTGCAAGGCCGTATTGACCTGGCTGGACTGCGCCATACAGGCGCGGGCGATGTTTTTGTCGATGCGATAAACGATGCTGGAGGTCAGCGCGGTGAAGCAGGCTTCGGACGGCGTGTCGTCCAGCAGGCCTTGCTCGCCCAACACTTCGCTCGGCCCCATGCGACCGGCTTCGACGCGTTGCTCGCCATCGACCACGGCTGCGCTGATCACGCCGGTGGCAATCACGAACAGACCGTCAGGCACTTCGTTCAGGTCCAGGACTACCTGGCCTGCGGAGTACTGCTGAGCAGTCATGTGCTGCGCCAGTTCATCCCGCTCCTGCTCACTGAGCGAACGGAACACTTTCACTTCCTCCAGCAACGCACGGGCCCGTGATGCCGGCTCGACAACCGCGTCGGGCTGACGAACGATACCGGCGGCTTCCAGGTGTCGGTGGGCGAGGTCGAACAATTGATTGCGCACTTCACCTTTCTTGCTCAGGTCGGCGATGAAACCACTGGCCACGTATTCCGACATGCTGTCACCGGAGGCATGCAGGACGGCTTTCGGCGCCGGGCTGAGCAACAGGCTGCTGCTGCCTTGCAGGGTACGCTCCAGTGCATCGAGTACCCGGCGCGGGCGAATGTGGGTCGGCACCTGAATGCTGATTGACACCCCGTGCATGTGGGTCGGGCGACTGAGGTTGACGATCTTGGCTTTGGCCGCCACCGAGTTGGGCACCACGGCGGTGCTGCCTGCGTGGGTCAGCAGGTGCGTAGCGCGCCAGTCGATGTCGAGCACCTTGCCTTCCACGCCATCGATCGACACCAGATCGTCTACTTGATAGGGCTTGGTGGTGTTGAGCACGATGCCGGAAAACACGTCACTCAGGGTGCTTTGTAACGCCAGGCCCACAATGATCGCCATCGCGCCGGACGTTGCCAGCAGTCCTTTGACCGGCAACTCCAGCACATAGCCTGCGGCGGCCACGACGGCAATCAGAAACACCAGAGCGCCGATCACGTCCTGCAGCAGCCGTCCGCTGTGTCCGATACGGTGCATCAGCGCCAGGCCGATCAATACGGTCAGCACCCGCGCGGCGTACACCCACCAGAGAATGGCCAGTGCCGTGGCACCCAGTTGAATCACGCTGTCCTCAGGCCAGGACGGTGCCTGTAAAGGACTGATCCCCGCGTTGATGATGATTGTGCTGAACGCCAGAAACAGGGCCAGCCTGATGCCGACGCGCACGACTCTTTGCTGCATTGGGGTCACGTGCCAGATGAGCACATCGGCCAACAGCAGCAGGGCGCTCCAGATCAGGGGATGGCTCAATGATGGGGACATGGCTGAAGCTCCGCAAAACGTGATGGGCCGGCTGTTTGCACCGTGGACGCAGATTAAGTGCATGCCTGAATGCGAAAAAGCGGCTATAAAGCGTTTAACTGTCCACCAGGTCGTGACAATGAACCCCTTTGAAGACATGCGTATCTTTTGCCAAGTGATGGAATCGGGCAGCTTCACAGCCGCTTCCGACAAGCTTGGATTGTCCAAACAGTTCGTCAGCAGGCGGCTGATGCAACTGGAAGAACGCCTCGGCGTACGGCTGCTCAATCGCTCGACACGACGCCTCGACGTGACGCCGCTGGGGCAAAGTTATTACGAATCGGCCCTGCGGCTGCTGTCCGAAGTCGAGCAGGTCGAGCAGGGCATTACGGGGCAGAACAGCGAGCCACGCGGTACCTTGCGCATCAGCGCGCCGTTGTCGTTTGCGGTGGCGCATCTGGGTTGCCTATTGCCGTTGTTTCTGCAGCGTTATCGCGATGTGTCGGTGGAAGTGGACCTGAGCGACCGGCCGGTGGACCTGCTCAGCGAGGGCTACGATCTGGTGTTGCGTATCGGCGTGCTGGAAGATTCCAGCCTGATTGCCCGGCGAATCGCGACAATCGATCGAGTCTACTGCGCCAGCCCTGCGTACCTGGCCGAGCGCGGAGCACCGGAAAAACCCGAAGACCTGCACGCCCATGACTGCCTGCCCTATGGCCACAGCCGGCAGGTGCAGTGGCGTTTCCAGGGTTCGGGCAAACCGTTCAGCCTGAGCGTCAGCGGGCGGATGCGGGTCAACAACGGCGAGCTGTTGCGAGATGCAGCGGTGGCGGGGCTGGGCATCACCTACCTGCCGACGTTCATTGTCGGCGCGGCCCTGCGCGACGGCAGTCTGGTGCGGGTGCTGGACGATCTGCGCCCGGAGCCGCTGACCCTGTCGGCGGTCTATCCGCAGCATCGGCAAGCGTCCCGGCCTGTCCAGGCGTTCATTGAGTTTCTACGCGAACGGCTGGATGCGAGTATCGACCTGGATGATCGTCGTGGTTGAGGCTCGTTGAGCGGGCAAACGGTGCGTATCATGGCCGCTTGTCTTTGTGGAGCAAGCGTCCATGTCTGCCGAAAAACCTGAAGTCGTTATCACGTACTGCACCCAATGCCACTGGCTATTGCGCGCGGCCTGGCTGGCACAGGAACTGTTGAGCACGTTCAGCGACGACTTGGGGAAAGTATCGCTGGAACCTGCGACGGGAGGCGCTTTTCGCATCACCTGTGACGGCGTGCAGATCTGGGAACGCAAGGCCGATGGAGGCTTCCCTGAAGCCAAAGTGCTTAAGCAACGGGTGCGCGATCAGATCGACCCGGCGCGTGGCCTGGGCCATAACGACCGGTCAAGTGCAACTGATCCTCAATGAGCGAGTTTGTCCGGTGCGCGACTGCCTATCAAGCCTGAGATCACAATGGCGACAATAATCAGTGCGCCGCCGAGCAGCATCCGCAGCGTGGGCGTTTCGGCAAAAATCAGCCAGGCGAAGGCGATCCCGTAAAGCGGCTCCATCGCAAACACCACGGCGGCCATCCGGGCCTTGATCACCGCGAGACTGGCCACGAACAGGCTGTGTGCCAAACCGGTACATAACACGCCGAGCAGGGCGATCCACAGCCAGTCGCGGGCTGACACGGCGGGCAGCGCCGATGCCGCCCAAGGCAGCAGGCAAATGGCGACGATCAGGTTCTGACACAGTGCGGCCTGTACCGCAGGGACGTGGAGCGCGCTGGCGCGATTGACCAACGACAACAAGGCAAAGGTCAGGCCCGAGAAAATGGCCCACAGCAGTCCGCCCGTTGCTTCGCTGGCCATATCGAATCCGGGCGTTACCAGCATCAACCCCACAGTGACCAGTGCGACCAGCAGCATCTCGACGCGCCGAATCCGCTCACGAAACACCAGGCCCTCAAGGATCACGGTAAACGCCGGAAAGCTCGCGAACCCCAACGTCGCGACCGCGACGCCCGCGACTTTCACAGCGATGAAGAACGACACCCAATGCAGGCTCAGCAAAACACCGCTGAGTACCAGGCGTGCACCGCTGGCTCGGCTTATAAGTTTCCAGCGAGTGCCGTTGACAAAGCGGGCGAACGCAGCGAGTGCCACGGCAGCGAACGCAGCGCGGCCGAAGACGATCACGGACGGCGATGCATGGGCCAGTTTGCCGAGCACGCCGGACAGGCCGAACAGCAGGGCGCCGAAGTGCAGAGCGAGCAGAGCGGAACGGGGCGTCATGACAATCCTTGTGGGCGCAGCGACAGGCCAGTCTACCTCGCCAAAGCTATTGTCATGACATCGCCATGTGCATGTCACATTCAATTAACCAGCATGTCGCACTCTCTATGAAAACCCGCCGGAGGTCGCTTTATGAGCAGTGCTCAGCTCGCCAAACCCAGCCGCAAGCAACGTGTGCGGACCTTGTGGATTTCCGATGTGCATCTGGGCACGCGTGATTGTCAGGCCGAACACCTGTCGGCATTTCTCAAGCGTTATCAGGCTGACCGGATTTATCTGGTGGGCGATATCATCGATGGCTGGAAACTGCGTGGCGGCATGTACTGGCCGCAGGCGCATACCAACGTTATCCGGCGTCTGCTGACCATGAGCAAGCGCGGCACTGAGGTGATCTACGTCACCGGCAACCACGACGAGTTTCTGCGCCGTTACTCGAAACTGATCCTTGGCAACATCCAGTTGGTGGACGAGGCCGAGCACATCACCGCCGACGGTCGTCGTCTGCTGGTGATTCATGGCGACCAGTTCGATGTCATCACCCGCTACCACCGCTGGCTGGCGTTTCTTGGCGACTCGGCCTACGAATTTACCCTGACTCTCAATCGCTGGCTCAACCACTGGCGTGCCAAATACGGTTACGGCTACTGGTCGCTGTCTGCGTATTTGAAGCACAAGGTCAAAAGCGCGGTGAATTTCATCAGTGATTTCGAAGAGGCCATTGCCCACGAATGCGTCAAGCGCGGGCTGGATGGCGTGGTGTGCGGGCACATCCACCACGCGGAAATCCGTCAGGTTAGCGGGGTCGAGTACCTGAATTGTGGCGACTGGGTGGAGTCCTGCACGGCGCTGATCGAGCATCTGGACGGCCATATCGAACTGTTCCGGCTGGCCGATGCTCACCTGAAAGCCATTCCGGAGGCGGAGCAGCAGGACGTTCCGGTCAGCGAACCGGTTGCCTGATGCTTAGAAAGGTACTTTGCCCAACAGCATGTCGCGGTACATGACGAAGTCGCCGAGCAGGCTGTAGAACGGATGCTTGAAGGTGGCGGGGCGGTTTTTCTCGAAAAAGAAATGCCCGGCCCAGGCAAAGCCGTAACCGGCAATCGGTAACAGCGCCAACAGCCACCAGCGTCCGCTCCCAATGCCAAACGCCAGCAGGAAGATCACCAGTGTGGTGCCGATGAAATGCAGGCGTCGGCTGGTGCTGCTGCGGTGTTCTTCGAGGTAGTACGGGTAGAAATCGGCAAAGCGGGTGAACGGCTTGACGGTGTCCATGTGCAGACCCTTGGGTTGGCTTGGGCTGAGTCTAGCCTGACACTGGGTTGTTTGGCAGCACCCTTCGGCGCAGTTCACCGTACTGTGGGAGATCCTACCAAGTCTTCGAACTAGCGCTATCGCGCAGCAAACACCGGTCCGCTTCCACAAACCCGCGTTTCTTCAATGGGTTATTGGTTGTTTGACAAGAGGGGGCTTGCCCGCGATCTGCCGAGCCGGCAGCAGGGCTGAGACATGCGGTGGGTCAGACGCACCCCGGGGCCGCTGCGCAACCCATCGCTGCCGTCGTAACCTTCGAGAGCGCCCTCCGGCAGAAGCAGACTGGGGTGGCCGTGCAGCCGCCAATCCGCGCATCAATGCCGCCAGAACGCCGGTACACACAGCACCAATACGGTGATGATTTCAAGACGGCCCAGTAGCATCCCGCCGGACAGAATCCACTTCGCCGCATCCGGCAGGGTCGAGAAGTTACCCGCCGGGCCGATGATTTCACCCAGTCCAGGGCCGACGCCTGACACCGTACTGGCTGCGCCGGTCAGTGCCGTCATCCAGTCCAGGCCCAGCAGCGACAGCATCAGCGCGATCAGGCAGATGGTGATGGTGAAGAAGAACGAAAAGGTCAGGATGGAACGCACGATCTCGTCGTCCAGCCGGTGGCCGTTGTACTTCTGCTTCATCACGGCGCGTGGGTGGATCAATTGGTTGAGGTTGGTCTTGAGCAGAATGTAAGCGACCTGGAAACGGAAAATCTTCACGCCGCCCGCCGTCGAGCCGGAACAGCCACCAATGAACCCCAGGTAAAAGAACAGCATCAGCGAGAAATTGCCCCACAGGCTGTAGTCACCTAGCGCAAAACCTGTGGTGGTGACCACCGAGGTGACGTTCAGGGCCACATGGCGCAGTGCCTCGGTCCACGGCAGGTCGGTGGTGTTGGCGTACCACACGGTCATGACCAGCCAGGTGATCAACAGCAGGCCGATCAGCCCTTGCACCTGCTCGTCCCGGAACAACGCGCCGCGGTTGCCGCGCAGTGTGGCGACGTACAGGGTGAAGGGCAGGCTGCCGAGGATCATCACTACGATCGCGACCCAATGCACCGCCGGCTGTGGCCATTTCGCCAGGGACAAGTCGGATGTCGAGAAACCGCCAGTGGAAATCGCCGACATCGCGTGGTTGATCGCATCGAACAGGCTCATGCCCGCCAGCCAGAACCCCAGGCTGCCCAGCGCAGTGAAGCTTACGTAAGCGAGGACGATGAACTTGGCCACCATGTGCGAGCGAGGCATGACTTTTTCGGAGCGGTCGGACGACTCGGTCTGGAACAGCCGCATGCCGCCGATCCGCAGCAGCGGGAGAATGGCGACGGCCATGCCGATGAAGCCGATGCCGCCCAGCCAGTGCAGCATCGAACGCCAGATCAGGATCCCCGGCGACATGCTGTCCAGATGGCTGAGAACCGTGGAGCCGGTGGCCGTGATGCCGGACATGCTTTCGAAGAACGAGTCGGTGTAACTGATGTGCTGGGTCAGGAGAAACGGCAGTGCCGCGAAAATACACACCACGATCCAGCTGGAAACCGTGAGCATGTACATGTCTCGTGGACGCAGCTGGACATGCTGGGGACGCCCCGGCACCACCATGATCAGCCCTGCGATGAACGTAATGGCGCTGGCCCAGAGAAAAGAGCGCAGGTCTTCGAAGCGGTCATAGATGACCAGCGTGGCCATCGGGACAATCATGGCGACAGCCAGCGTGATCAGGAAGATGCCGATAATGAAACCGATGATGCGAAAGGTCGGCAACGACATGAAAGGCTCTGGCTGCGATGAAGAAAGGCGCCATTCTACCCGCGCTCGTGGGCATGTAAACCGGCAGGGGCGGGCGCTGCGTTCGACATTGCTTGTAAGTAATTGCCCTGCATGCTCGTTATTGACGCTGTACAGGCTCTAGAATGCCCGATCAATTTTGGAAGGAGACAGCCCATGCAGGCGCTCGATGCTTTGCTCAACCGCGTATCGGTTCCACGTCTGGTCGATCCGGCCCCGGATGCCGCACAGCGCGAAATCATGTTCGGCGCAGCCTTGCGCTCGCCCGATCACGGCCAATTGCGGCCTTACCGTTTTCTGACCGTGGAAGGCGCAGCACGCGAGCGCATGGGCGCCTTGCTGGCTGAGGCGCTGGAAAAGGGGGGTGGAGAAATCACGCCGCAAGCGCTGGACAAGGCCCGTCTGGGTCCGCTGCGTGCGCCGCTGGTGGTCATGGTGATTGCGCGTTTGCAAGATCACTTCAAGGTGCCGCGCAAAGAGCAGTTGATCACCGCCGGGTGCGCTGCGCACGGCGTATTGCTGGCCGCTTACGCACTGGGCGTTGGCGCGGTCTGGCGCACGGGCGAGTTGTCATATTCGCCGCATGTGGCCAAAGGGCTGGGGCTTGAAGCCGATGAAGAAGTGGTCGGTTTTCTGTACCTGGGCACCCCACTGAACCCGCCGCGCGAAGCACCGAAAGTGGACGTGGGCGGGTTTGTCAGCGAATGGCAGGGCTGATCGGCTTCAAGCCGATGAGGGATTGCGCGGTTCTGGCGGCAAGTCCAGTGTGGCGATAAAACCACCTTCGGGATGATTGCCCAGCGTCAGGCTGCCACCGTGTCGTTCGGCGGCGCGTCGGGCGATGGCCAGTCCCAATCCGTGTCCCGGTGCGGTCTGGCCGGGGGCTCGGTAAAACGGCTCCCCCAGTTGCGCCATATGCTCTTCGGCCACTCCCGGGCCATGATCGCGTACGCTGAGGCTTATGTGGCTGTCCACTTGAGTTGCTTGCAACTCGATGCTCTGGCCCGGCGGATTGAAGCGCAGCGCATTGCGCAACAGGTTGTCCAGGGCGCGTTCGATCATGTCCGGCCAGCCTTGCAGTTGCAGGTCGCTTTGTACCTGGACCTGAATGTTCTGCTCGGCACCGTCCAACTGCGTGTCGTTCTTCAGGCGATGCAGCAGCTCGCTGATATCCACCGGTTCGGCACTGCCGAAGTCTGCATCCAGACGGGCCAGGGCCAGAATTTCGCTGATCAGCGCTTCCAGTCGATCACACTCGCGGCCCAGGCGCGGCCACAGTTTCTCTCGCTCTGCAGGTTCGGCGCGCTCGGCCAACGCCAGTGCAATGCGCAGTCGCGCCAGCGGTGAGCGTAATTCATGGGACACATCGCGCAGCAATTGACGCTGGCTGCCGATCAGGCTTTGCAGGCGTGCGCCCATGCGATTGAAATCGGTGGCCAGCACGCCGAATTCGTCACGCCGATTGGCCAGTTGCGCCAGGCTGTGCTGCTGATAACTGGTCTGCCCCAGGTCATGCACCGCGCCGCGCAAGCGACTCAGCGGCCGGGTGATCGACAGCGTCACGAATAGGCTGAACAAGGTCAGCACGACCAGTGCGATACCCAGCGCACTCAACGGCCACATCAGGCTCTGACGGTGCCACTGGTCGAGTTCGGGGTGAGGAATGCGGTAAATGAACAGGTAGGTTTCGCCAGTCTTGAGGCTGGTGTATTCGGTCGCCAGACGCCGCCACGGCAGTTTTCTGCCTTCATCGTCGTCATCGCCTTGCTGTTGCCGGGCTTCAAGCGCGGCTGCTCTGGGCGGAAAGGTGCCGCGTACGACCGGCTCGCCGCTGTCGTTGAGCACTTGAACGTCGATGCGGTTACGCCGCTTGAGGGTTTGCAGGTAATCCTGAGACGCGTCGGCGCCTTGTTCTTCGAAACGCTGTGTCCAGTTTTCAGGCAGGCTGTTGAGGACCGGATGACGACTAAGGATCCAGGCGTCCTGGTTGAGCATGTGCCCGAGCAGAATCGACAGGCCTGCCACCAGCGCAATGGCCAACCAGAAACTGGCCAGGATTCGCCAGAACAATGAGCGCACAGGTTTTCCTCGGTCATTAAATAAACAAGCCCGGCATGCGCAAGCATGCCGGGTGGGTTGCAATCAGTCCGTGGTCAGGCGTGACTGCTGTTATTGAGCTTTGGCAGCTTTGGCTGCTTTCCAGGCCTTGAACTCGGCCCATTCGGCACGACGTTCATCCTGTCTTTTCTTGATTTCGTCGAACTGCTTTTGCTGATCGGGCTTGAGCAGTGCGCGGATCTGGCCATCGGTTTCGTTACGCTTGGCGTTGATCTCGTCCTGCATGGCTTTCTGCTCAGGCGCAGGCATCTTGTCCAGGTAGCGCTGAGTGATGTCACGACGATCGTGCATCTGGTCACGCATCAAACGGTCGATCTGCTGACGCTGTTCACGTGTCAGGTCCAGATCACGGAACGGGCCTGGGCCTGGACCGCGATGCATGCCTGGGCCTGGGCCACGGTCGTCGCGCTCCATGTGCATGGCAGGTGCGTCTGCTTCAGGGCCGCCCGGGGCTGGCGGTGGTGGAACAGCCATCGCAACGGTAGGCAGGGCAGCGGCGAACATCAAAGCGATCAGGGTCTTGCGCATGGGTGTATCTCCTTGTCTCTAGTGCGGCTCTATGCCGTTGAGCCCAGTTTAGGGAGATCAAGGTCAAGCGCGGTCAGGGCTTGGTAAAGCTTGTGTAAGGTCAGAAACGCTCAGAGGCTGTAATAATAGCCACGGCTGCGCAGCGCCACGATCCGCGGACGACCATCCGGATGAGGACCGATCTTCTTGCGCAGATTACTGACGTGCATGTCCAGGCTGCGGTCGTAGAGGGTGAGCTTGCGGCCCAGTGCCAGTTGCGCCAGCTCCTGCTTGTCCAGCGGCTCGCCGGGCTGGCGCAGCAACGCGTCCAGCAGGCGGCTTTCGGAAACCGTCAGGGTCAATTCCTTCTCGTCGATGCTGACCACGCCGCGCATCGGGCTGAAGGTCAGGTCGCCCAGCTCAAGCTGGGTTGACGATGCCACCGGATGACTGCGGCGCAACACGGCGCGCAGGCGGGCAGTCAGTTCGCGGGGGTCACAGGGTTTGGCCAGGTAATCGTCGGCACCCAGCTCCAGACCCAGAATACGGTCCAGCGGCTCGCCACGCGCCGACAGCATCACCACCGGCAGGTCGGGGTGTTCGGAGCGCAATTGCTTGAGCAGCTCAAGACCGCTGCCGTCGGGCAGCATCACGTCCAATACGACGGCGGAGGGTGCGTTTTCAGCAAGGGCCTGACGGGCGCTGTTGCCATCGTGACAAGCGCGCACCTGGAAACCTTCCTGACTCAACCAACTGCTCAGCAGCTCACAGAGCTCCTGATCATCATCAATTAATAACAGCTCGCTCATGACTCACTCAATTTAGCCACTGCCGACGTTGCCTACGCCAACTGCCAACAAATATACCGCACAGAAGGGCGATCATCGCAACGCCACCCCCTGCGACGAACCATTGTTGTTGCTCGGTCAGCAAACGTGGCGGCGTGGCTGACAGTGCTTCTTTGAGCTGCAACTTGAGCTTTTGGTTCTCCTGACGCAAACGCCCCATCAAGGCGCTGTCGCGTTCAATGGTCTGTAGCTGTTTAACCAGATCTTCGCGCTGGCGCTCGCTGTCGCCGAGCCGCGTTTGAAGGTCCGCAATCTGACCGGCTGCGCCTGAATAATGCGCCGGCGGTGTTGCACCCGATGCCTCCAACCCTTGCGCCTGAACCTGCAGGCTCGTCCCCGATATCACTATCCACAGACACACCGTACCTGAACGCATCTGAACTCCCGTTGACCAGAACCGTTTTTTATTCAAGCTTTTGCAGGTTGTCGGCAGGGCGTCAGGAATGATGAGGGTGGCGAGGGAGGGGTGTTCAGCGGGCAGGCCCTGCTGCGGTTAGCGCAGGACCCGCACTGAGGGTTCAGCAAGGAATCAGGGCAGAACCTTCTTGAACGGCTTGACCACGACGTTGGCGTAGACGCCTGCTTCGACGAAGGGATCCGCCTTGGCCCAGGCTTCTGCCGCTGCCAGCGAGTCGAATTCGGCGACGATCAGGCTGCCGCTGAAACCGGCAGCGCCCGGATCGTTGCTGTCGACCGCAGGGTTAGGGCCGGCCAGCTCCAGGCGGCCGGCATCCTTGAGGGCATTCAGGCGCTCGAGATGCGCAGGACGCACGCTCAAGCGTTTTTCCAGCGAGTTTTCGACGTCAGTGGCGATGATTGCGTAGAGCATGTCAGTCCTCGGATTTGGTCGTGGTAGTGGCGGTGTCGTTCATGTGGCGAGACAGGTAGATGCCTTGTGCGACCAGGAAAATCAGGGTCATGGCCAGGCTACCGAACACTTTGAAGTCGACCCAGAATTCCTGATAAGTGAACGCCACGTACAGGTTGGCCGCGCCGCAGAACAGGAAAAAGAAGATCCAGGCGATGTTCAGCTTGGTCCAGATGGCTGCGGGCAGTGTCAGTGCGTGGCCCATGATGCGCTGGATCAATGGACGATCACCGATGAAGTGGCTACCGGCAAACGCCAGGGCAAACAGCCAGTTGACCACCGGCGCTTTCCATTTAAGGAAGGTTTCGCTGTGGAAAGCCAGCGTGAGACTGCCGAACACCAGGCAGGCGATCAGGGTCAGCCACTGGCTTTTTTCCAGCTTGCGCTGCTTTATATAGAGGATGCCGTAGACCACCACGGAACTGATGATCAGCATGGCTGTTGCGCTGAAAATGCCGCCCACCGTATAGGTGTTGCCGAGGATATCCACAGCGCGGGGTTCGGTTTTGTAGACAATGAAAAACAGGAGCAGCGGGATGAAGTCGATGAATTGTTTCACAATGGCAGCCAGAAGCAGGATGTGGCGGCATAATAACAAACATCAATGACTGCGAAAGCACCACTATGAATGTTGATCTGCATTGCCACAGCACCGCTTCGGACGGGGCCTTGTCGCCTACCGCACTGGTCATGCGTGCTTACGAAAATGGCGTGCGTGTTCTTTCACTCACTGACCACGATACCCTCGAAGGCCTCGAAGAGGCCCGCGCGACGGCACTTTCACTGGGTATGCAGTTGGTCAACGGCGTCGAGTTGTCCTGCACCTGGGGTGGGGCGACCATCCATATATTGGGCTACGCGTTCGACACCCAAGCACCTGCGCTGACCGAAGCCATCGAGCGTTTGCATGAAGGACGCTGGCTGCGCGCCGAAGAAATCAGCCGTAAATTGGCGATCAAAGGTATGCCAGGAGCGCTGGAAGGTGCCCGGGCTATCCAGAAAGAACTGGGCGACAGCGGCAATGCGCCAGCTCGCCCGCACTTCGCCGACTTTCTGGTGCGTGCAGGTTTCGTCAAGGACCGCGCCGAGGCATTCCGAAAATGGCTTGGAGCGGGCAAACTGGGCGACGTGAAACAACACTGGCCGACCCTTGAGGATACCGTGGCCACCCTGAGAGCCTCTGGCGCCTGGGTCAGCCTCGCGCATCCTTCGCATTATGACTTTACGCGCAGCAAACGGCGTAAACTGGTCGGCGATTTCATCCAGGCCGGTGGTCACGCCATCGAAGTGGTCAATGGCATGCAACCTGCCGACCAAGTCGGAACCCTGGCGATCCTGGCGCGTGAGTTCGGTCTGCTGGTCACTGCCGGCAGCGACTTCCACGGCCCCGGTGCCTGGGGCGAGATTGGCACTTACCGCCCCGTGCCTGAGGATTTGCCACCTTTATGGTGCAGATTCAAACATGAACAACCTACTGCCGCCGTCTGAACAGGAAGTTACCGTGAGTCAATTTTTCCAGGTCCACCCGGAGAACCCGCAGCCGCGCCTGATCAAACAGGCTGCGGAAATCATCAAGGCCGGCGGGCTGGTGGTGTACCCGACAGATTCGTCCTATGCGCTGGGTTGCCAGATTGGCGACAAGAGCGCCATCGAGCGTATCCGCCGTCTGCGTCAGTTGGACGACAAACACAACTTCACGCTGATGTGCTGCGACCTCTCGCAGTTGGGGCTGTTTGCCAAGGTCGACACCGGCGCTTTCCGTGCGCTGAAAGCCCATACCCCCGGCCCTTACACCTTCATCCTGAACGCAACCCGCGAAGTGCCACGGCTGGTGCTGCACCCCAAGCGCCGCACCATCGGTCTGCGTGTGCCCAGTCATCCGATTGCCCAAGCGTTGCTTGAGCAACTGGGCGAGCCGCTGATGAGCGTCAGCCTGATCATGCCGGGCGACACCGTGCCGCTGAGCGACCCCTACGAAATGCGCCAGATGCTCGAGCATCAGGTGGACCTGATCATCGATGGCGGCATCGGTGGTATCTCCGCGTCCACGGTCATCAACCTGTCCGAAGGCGAGCCGCAGGTGATTCGTGTCGGTTGCGGCGACCCGACGCCGTTTGGTGAAGACGCGTAATGACAATCGTGGAAACGGTGGACAGTCAGGCCGACGCCCAGCAGGAGCTGCCGTTTGCGCTGATCTATGGGCAGGCGCTCACGCAAATGCCCCTGGACCTTTACATTCCACCGGACGCGCTGGAAGTCTTTCTTGAGGCGTTCGAGGGCCCGCTCGACCTGCTGCTGTACCTGATCCGCAAACAGAACATCGACATCCTCGACATCCCGGTAGCGGAAATCACCAAGCAATACATGGGTTACGTTGAGCTCATGAAGACCGTGCGCCTGGAGCTGGCGGCCGAGTACCTGGTGATGGCGGCCATGCTCGCCGAGATCAAGTCGCGCATGCTGCTGCCACGCTCGGCTGAAGTCGAAGAAGAGGAAGGCGACCCGCGTGCCGAGCTGATTCGTCGTCTGCAAGAGTACGAACGCTTCAAGGCAGCGGCCGAAGGCATCGATGGCCTGAAGCGGGTAGGCCGCGACGTCATCGTGCCGAAGCTCGACGCGCCAGAAGCCCGTGCGCGCAAGCTGTTGCCGGATGTCAGCCTTGAAGAGGTACTGATGTCGATGGCGGAGGTCCTGCACCGTGGCGACATGTTCGAGAGCCATCAGGTAAGTCGCGAAGCCCTGTCCACGCGTGAGCGCATGAGTGATGTGCTGGAGCGCCTCAAAGGCGGCGGGTTCGTGCCGTTCGCCGAGCTGTTCACCGCCGAGGAAGGGCGGCTCGGTGTGGTGGTGACGTTCATGGCCGTGCTGGAGCTGGTCAAGGAGTCGCTGGTCGAGCTGGTCCAAAACGAGCCGTTTGCGGCGATCCATGTCCGGGCGCGAGCCGAGTAGAGCCAGAGCACACCCATGAACCTCAACGAACCCCGTGAACTGGCCCCACTGCTTGAAGCGTTTCTGCTGGCTTCTGGAAAGCCGCAGACGCTCGACCGGTTGTATGAGTTGTTTGAAGAGGGCGAGCGCCCTGAGCCGCCAATCTTCAAGAAGGCCCTGGACATACTGCGCAAGTCCTGTGACGGCCGGGCCTTTGAACTCAAGGAAGTCGCGTCCGGTTATCGTCTGCAAATCCGTGACAAATTCTCACCCTGGGTAGGGCGCTTGTGGGAAGAGCGGCCGCAGCGTTATTCCCGCGCCATGCTGGAAACCCTGGCACTGGTCGCCTATCGCCAGCCGATCACCCGTGGCGAGATCGAGGATGTGCGTGGCGTGGCGGTCAACAGCCACATCGTCAAGACGCTGATGGAGCGCGAGTGGATCCGCGTGGTGGGCTACCGCGATGTGCCGGGCAAACCAGCCATGTTCGCCACCACCAAAGGCTTTCTTGATCATTTCAACCTCAAAAGCCTCGACGAACTGCCACCGCTGGCCGATCTGCGCGAAATGGAAACCGAGCCGGAACTGGACTTCGAAGACGCCCCGGTACCGGCCCACCTTCAGGCATTGGCCGATGCCAGCCTGGATGTCGACGAGGCGCCGGAGCCGCCGCGTGACGAAACCAGCTTCCGCAGCTTGCTGGTCGAACTGGACTCGATGGAGCAGGGGCTCAAGACCGATTTCGACGACCTGCTGCGGGCTGAGCCTGAATCGGCTGATGAAGAAGAGCCTGATCAAGGCCCTAAGGCTGACTGACTGCCTGGTGTACGACGCTCAGCTATCGGCGGGAGGCCCCACCACGTCTTCGACGTAGCGCTGTCGCGCAGCAAGCATCGGCCGTCGTGGGAGTGGACTGTCCGCGAAAGGCCGGTCCATGCGACGAAGATGCAGTGGCTGAAGTGCTGCATTCGCGGACAGGTCTGCTGCCACGAAACGAATTTCTGTATCTGCCATCAGTTCGAATTCATCCCCCCGCCTGCGGTCACACGTTCAGTCACCTTCCCCATGAGAGTTGCTGTCCATGAGTTCAACCAAGAACCCCTGTATCAGCCTGTGCAAGTTCGATGAAGACATTTGCCTGGGATGCGGTCGCAGCAAGCGGGAAATCAAGGCCTGGAAGAAGCTGGAGAAGGATGAAAAACGAGAGGTGTTGACCGAGTCGGCCAAGCGGCTGGCGAAGCTCAAGACCGGCGGTCGCAAAAAGAAGAAGTGATCCGGCCAATTGCGCTGCGCATCGAGTGCGTAACCCGCCGCATCAGCGTATGATGGCCGACCCTCGGCGATAACCCTTCGCCAGGGCTTCAAGTATTTCGCCTTGCCGCTATCCACAGCGTGCCGGGCACAGGTCTTGCCGGTTCTCGGTCAGCCCTGATTCGACACACCGGGAGGTGCCCAGATGAGTGAAAAAGACAAGCAGGACAGCCAGGAAATCGGACCCGCAGGCGAAAAGCTGCAGAAGGTTCTGGCGCGCATTGGCGTGGGCTCGCGCCGTGACGTAGAGGCCTGGATCACCCAGGGCCGCATCAAGGTCAACGGCAAGGACGCGACCCTCGGTCAGCGTGTTGACCTGCACGACGCCATCAGCGTCGACGGCCGTGTGATCAAGCGCGAAGAGGCCGCCGAAACGGTTCGCCGCGTCATCATGTACAACAAGCCGGACGGTGAAATCTGCACCCGTGACGACCCTGAAGGCCGTCCGACCGTGTTTGATCGCCTGCCGCGCCCGAAAGAAGGCCGCTGGATCAATATCGGTCGTCTGGACATCAACACCACCGGTCTGCTGATGTTCACAACCGACGGTGAGTTGGCCAACCGTTTGATGCACCCCTCGTTCGAAATGGACCGTGAATACGCCGTACGCGTACGTGGCGAAGTCGATGACGAGATGCTGGAGCGCCTCAAGACAGGCGTCGTCCTCGAAGACGGTCCTGCGCGTTTCACCGACATACAACAGGCTCCGGGCGGTGAAGGCTTCAACCACTGGTATCACTGCGTGGTGATGGAAGGCCGTAACCGTGAAGTGCGTCGTCTCTGGGAGTCCCAGGGTCTGGTGGTCAGCCGCCTGAAGCGCGTGCGTTATGGGCCGGTGTTCCTGAACTCTGACCTGCCGATGGGCCGCTGGCGCGAAATGAGCCAGTACGAAGTCGACATCCTGGCAGCCGAAGTCGGCCTGACACCTGTGGCCCAGCCGCAGATGAATGCCAAGACCAAGGAAAAACTGGAGCGTCTGCAGCGTCAATCGTCCCGCCCGCTGGGCAAAGGCGAGCGCGTTCGTACCGTGCGCCCGGCTGCTGGTGCATCGACGTCCAGCGAGCGTGCGCAACGTCAGCCGCAAATTACCGGCAGCGATCGCGATCGTCCGCGTGGCGATTCGACCCAGCGTCCATCGCCGCGCAAGGACTCCGGCAAGCCAGGTTCGCGCTCGCCGCGTCCGGCCGACAACAGCCGTGGTACGCCGGTGGCCGAGCGCCCGAGCGACATGAACAAGCGTCCGGCCAAACCGGCGCCCAAGCGGGCCGGCATCAAGCTGGTTGACGAAGATGCGCCGTCAGGCAAGCGTCGTGGTCCACCGGCAGGCTCGGGCCAGCGCCCAGGCTTCGGTCGTCGCAAGCCACAGTAATTGTGGGGTGTGAGCAAGGCGTGTAAATAAACAGAAACGCCAGCCCATCGCGGCTGGCGTTTCTGTTTCCGGCTGTTTTTAGTGTGGGAAACGATTTGAATCACGACCTGCCACGCCTTCCCGTCTCTTTTAACCCTGATCTGGAGGCCGGTGTACAATGCCGCGCTTTTTTCTGTGAATCACTGCTGCATGAAAACGCTCAGGGCTACCCGTCCTGGGGGCTGCATTCTGTTACGCCACGAGCGCAACGGGTCCTATCCGTCACAGAACAAGAACAATCAGGTGGCTATTGAATGAGTGAACATCCCTCAACCTCAGGCGAGTTGAAACGTGGCCTGAAGAATCGGCACATCCAGCTGATCGCCCTCGGCGGCGCTATCGGTACTGGCCTGTTTCTCGGTTCGGCCGGTGTTTTGAAATCGGCGGGACCGTCGATGATTCTCGGTTATGCGATTTGCGGCTTCATCGCCTTCATGATCATGCGCCAGCTCGGTGAGATGATTGTCGAAGAGCCGGTGGCGGGCTCGTTCAGCCATTTCGCACACAGTTACTGGGGCGGCTTTGCAGGCTTTCTGTCCGGCTGGAACTGCTGGCTGCTGTACATCCTGGTCGGGATGTCGGAGCTGACGGCAGTCGGCAAATACATCCATTACTGGTTGCCCGATATTCCCAGCTGGGTGTCGGCGGCAGTCTTCTTCGTGCTTATTAACGTCATCAACCTGGCGAACGTCAAAGTGTTCGGTGAAACCGAATTCTGGTTCGCGATTATCAAGGTGGTCGCGATCATCGGCATGATCGCGCTGGGCAGCTACATGCTGGTCAGTGGCAGCGGCGGACCGCAGGCGTCTGTCAGCAACCTTTGGGAGCATGGCGGGTTTTTCCCCAATGGCGTCAGCGGGCTAGTGATGGCACTGGCGATTATCATGTTCTCCTTCGGCGGGCTGGAAATGCTCGGTTTCACCGCTGCCGAGGCCGAGCAGCCGAAAACAGTCATCCCGAAAGCCATCAATCAGGTCATCTACCGCATCCTGATTTTCTACATCGGCGCACTGGTGGTGCTGCTCTCGCTGACACCGTGGGACAGCCTGCTGACCAGCCTCAACGCTTCGGGGGATTCGTACAGCGGCAGTCCGTTCGTGCAGGTTTTCTCCATGCTGGGCAGTGACACGGCCGCGCATATTCTCAATTTCGTGGTACTGACCGCAGCCTTGTCGGTCTACAACAGCGGCACCTACTGCAACAGCCGCATGCTGGTCGGCATGGCGGAGCAGGGCGACGCGCCCAAAGCGCTGGCGCAGGTCGATAAGCGTGGCGTGCCGGTCAAGGCGATCTTCGCCTCGGCTGCGGTGACCTTGGTGGCAGTGCTGCTCAACTACTTCGTTCCACAGCATGCACTGGAACTGTTGATGTCGCTGGTGGTGGCCACGCTGGTGATCAACTGGGCGATGATCAGCTACTCACACCTGAAATTCCGTCAGCACCTCAACCGTACGCAGCAGGTCCCGCTGTTCAAGGCGCTGTGGTATCCGTACGGCAACTATGTTTGCCTGGCGTTTGTGGTGTTCATCCTGGGCATCATGCTGATGATTCCCGGGATTCAGATATCGGTCTACGCGATACCGGTCTGGTTGGCAGCGATGTGGCTTTGCTACCGGATCAAGAGCCGGCGCGATTTGATGGTGTCCGCAGCCGTCAAGTAGACGATTCATCCTTAAAGAACCCGGCTCATGAGGCCGGGTTTTTTATGCGGCCCATGCAAGGTGGCCGCAGGCGGCGTATCCTTGGCGTCCATACCGTTTTTGCGTAGATGTATCCATGCTGGTGATTTCCAACACCGTTCATTTGCCGGACGCCGAGATCGAGTTGACCGCCATTCGCGCCCAAGGCGCAGGTGGGCAGAACGTCAACAAGGTGTCCAGTGCCATGCATCTGCGTTTCGACATTCACGCGTCCTCGTTGCCACCTTTTTACAAAGAGCGGCTGCTGGCGCTGAGCGACAGTCGGATTACCAGCGATGGCGTGATCGTGATCAAGGCGCAGCAATACCGCACGCAGGAGCAGAATCGTGCCGATGCGTTATTGCGATTGAGCGAGCTGATCGTCAATGCGGCGAAGGTCGAGAAAAAGCGCAGGCCGACGCGGCCAACCCTGGGTTCCAAGACGCGCAGGCTGGAGTCCAAAAGCAAGCGTGGCTCGATCAAGGCGGGGCGTGGCAAAGTAGACTTTTGATCAGGTAGACAAGGCTGCGTCTGAACGCGGGGCGGTCAGCACAGCCTGTCTTTGAGACGGTTAGCGAGCGGCTTTTTGCTGAAGCTCATGACGACGCAGGGCACGCACCTTGCTCAAGGTGTCGGCGCAGGTCTTGGCCGCTTCTTCGCCTTTATGCACGAAGTGATCGAAGAAGAATTTCTGATGCTCTTCACCGGCATGGAAGTGATGCGGCGTCAGCACCACCGAGAATACCGGCACTTCGGTTTCCAACTGAACTTGCATCAGTGCGCTGACCACGGTCTGCGCGACGAACTCGTGGCGATAGATACCGCCGTCCACCACCAGTGCGGCGCCAACGATACCGGCGTAACGGCCCGAATTGGCCAGCAGTTTGGCGTGCAGTGGAATCTCGAAAGCGCCGCCGACTTCAAAGAAGTCGATATCGCTTTCGGCGTAACCGTGGTTGGCCATCTCGGCAACAAAACCTTTACGGCTCTGGTCGACGATTTCTTTGTGCCAGCAGGCTTGAATGAACGCGACGCGCTCGTTCGGGTGACTTTTGCTTTTGCTATCGATTGCAGTAGGTTGCACGTGTTCTGACTCCTGTTTATAGAAAAAACAGGGCATTTGGATCGAAAGGGATTCTAGTCGCGTAGGAAAACCGCTTGAGCGTTGTCGTTCAAGATGGGGTTTTGCAGACGTTCTTGTAGACGCCACTCCCGCTCTCTCTTCATCCGGACTATGACCGTCGGCCCCGGAATCACACCGGGTCTGCTGACCTTGAGAATCGCTGGCGTTAGCTGCAACCCTCAAGCGCTCGCGGGCTAGACGCATTGCGCATCATTACCGCCGGTGGGGAATTACGCCCCGCCCTGAGAACGTTGCCGACGACTTCGTGGCCGGCGCGGGATTTTTATCACACATTTTTGGATCATGCATGGACACTTTCGTACAGTGGACCTGCCTTTTCCTTATAAAGGAGTGCCGTGTCGAGGTTTTCCGGGGTTGATTATCATGTGGCAAGGCCTTAGTAATGCCTTGTTGCAACCGTGAGGGCGTGTGCATTATCAGCCTTCGATATCTAGGGGAGCTTTTTCGTGACCGTCATCGATCTGCGCAGTGACACCGTGACATTACCGACTGCTGGCATGCTCGACGCCATGACCCGTGCGCCCGTCGGCGATGATGTTTACGGGGAAGACCCAACAGTCAATCTTCTGGAAGCCACGCTGGCCGAGCGCCTTGGCTTTGCCGCCGGGCTCTTCGTGCCATCGGGAACCATGAGCAATCTTCTTGCGCTGATGGCCCACTGCGAGCGGGGTGACGAGTACATCGTCGGCCAGCAGGCGCACACCTACAAATACGAAGGGGGCGGCGCTGCGGTGCTGGGTTCGATTCAGCCGCAGCCGCTGGATGTGCAGGCCGATGGCTCTTTGGACTTGCAGCAGGTCAGCGAGGCGATCAAGGCCGATGATTTTCACTTCGCCCGCACCCGGCTGCTGGCGCTGGAAAATACAATGCAAGGCAAGGTGTTGCCGCTGTCTTACCTTGCTGCCGCCCGCGCCATGACGCTGGAGAAAGGCCTGGCGCTGCATCTGGATGGGGCGCGGTTGTACAACGCGGCGGTCAGGTTGGGCGTCGATGCGCGGGAGATTACCCGCCATTTCGATTCCGTGTCGATCTGCCTGTCCAAAGGGCTCGGTGCGCCTGTGGGGTCGGTGCTTTGCGGCTCGTCTGCGCTGATCGCCAAGGCGCGCCGACTGCGCAAGATGGTGGGCGGCGGCATGCGTCAGGCCGGTTCGCTGGCGGCTGCCGGTCTATACGCGCTTGACCATCAGGTGGAACGCCTGGCGGACGATCACCACAACGCGCAGTTGCTTGCCGAAGGCCTGGCGGGGCTTGGTTATAGCGTTGAGCCTGTGCAGACCAATATGGTGTACGTGAACATCGGGCAGCGGGCCGCCGCGCTCAAGGCATTCTTCGCTGAACGCGGTATCCACCTCGTCGCTGCGGCACGCCTGCGGATGGTGACTCATCTGAATGTTTCACGTGTAGACATTGAGCGGGTTATCGCCGAGTTCGCCGAGTTTGCGCGCCAATGACATGCCAATAGTCCAGTTACTTGTTTCTATCTTACAAACAGACTGTACCGAGGGCGCAACGCCTATATAATGCGGCCCTTTGCCGTCGCTACGTCGTTGACGTTTTGCAATTGCCTCTGGCCGCAGTCTCCGTGGAAGAACCTATGAAAAGCGCAGAAATCCGTGAAGCCTTCCTTGGCTTCTTCGAAGAGCAGGGCCACACCCGTGTCGCTTCCAGCTCCCTGATTCCGGGCAACGACCCGACCCTGTTGTTCACCAACGCAGGCATGAACCAATTCAAGGATTGCTTCCTGGGTCAGGAAAAGCGTGCTTACACCCGAGCCGTCACCAGCCAGAAGTGCGTGCGTGCCGGTGGCAAGCACAATGACCTGGAAAACGTCGGATACACCGCTCGTCACCACACTTTTTTCGAAATGCTGGGCAATTTCAGCTTCGGCGACTATTTCAAGCGTGATGCCATTACCTACGCCTGGACGTTCCTGACCTCCGAGAAATGGCTGAACCTGCCCAAGGAAAAACTCTGGGTCACGGTGTATGCCACTGACGACGAGGCTTACGACATCTGGACCAAAGACATCGGTGTCCCCGCCGAGCGCATGGTTCGCATTGGCGACAATAAAGGCGCGCCTTACGCGTCCGACAATTTCTGGACAATGGGCGATACCGGCCCATGCGGTCCTTGCAGCGAGATCTTCTTCGACCACGGTCCTGAAATCTGGGGTGGTCCTCCGGGCTCGCCGGAAGAAGACGGCGACCGTTACATCGAAATCTGGAACAACGTTTTCATGCAGTTCAACCGTACCGCTGACGGCGTGTTGCATCCGTTGCCGGCGCCCTCGGTCGACACCGGCATGGGCCTTGAGCGTGTGAGTGCTGTTCTGCAGCACGTTCATTCCAACTACGAAATCGACCTGTTTCAAAGCTTGCTGGCGGCTTCGGCCAAGGCCATCGGATGCGCCAACGACAATCAGGCCTCTTTGAAAGTCGTGGCTGACCATATTCGTTCGTGCGGCTTCCTGATCGCCGACGGCGTGCTGCCGTCCAACGAAGGTCGTGGCTATGTGTTGCGCCGCATCATTCGTCGTGCATGCCGTCACGGCAACAAGCTGGGCGCCAAAGGCAGTTTCTTCTATCAGATCGTTGCTGCGCTGGTCGCCGAAATGGGCGCTGCGTTCCCTGAGCTGGTTCAGCAGCAGGCGCACATCGAGCGTGTGCTCAAGGCCGAAGAAGAGCAGTTCGCCAAGACGCTTGAGCAGGGGCTGAAAATCCTCGAGCAGGACCTGGCCGACCTGCAAGGTTCTGTGGTGCCGGGTGAAGTGGTGTTCAAACTCTACGACACCTATGGTTTTCCAATGGACCTGACCGGTGACATCGCCCGCGAGCGCAACCTGACGCTTGACGAAGCAGGCTTCGAACGCGAGATGGATGCCCAGCGCGTGCGTGCCCGTTCGGCCAGTTCGTTCGGCATGGACTACAACAGCCTCGTCAAGGTCGACGCCGCAACCCTGTTCACCGGTTACTCGGCCACGACGGGCAGTGCCAAGGTCGTGGCGTTGTACAAGGACGGCCAGTCGGTCCCGCACCTGAACGAAGGTGAAGAGGGTGTCGTGATCCTCGATACCACGCCGTTCTACGCCGAATCCGGTGGCCAGATCGGTGACAGCGGTTTCCTCCAGGCGGGCGATGTGCGTTTCGACGTGCGTGACACCACCAAGACCGGCGGCGCATTCCTGCACCACGGCGTTGTGGCCAGTGGCAGCCTTGCGGTCGGTGCCCAGGTTGAAACCGAGGTCTCGGCCGAGGTTCGTCAGGCCACTGCACTGAACCACTCTGCCACGCATTTGCTGCATGCAGCATTGCGTCAGGTGTTGGGCGATCACGTTCAGCAGAAAGGCTCGCTGGTCGACAGTCAGCGCCTGCGCTTTGACTTCAGCCACTTTGAGGCGATCAAGCCTGAGCAACTGCGCGCGCTGGAAGACATCGTCAACGCCGAAATCCGCAAGAACACCCCGGTCGTGACCGAAGAAACCGACATCGAAAGCGCCAAAAAACGCGGTGCGATGGCGTTGTTCGGCGAGAAATACGGCGACAGCGTTCGCGTACTGAGCATGGGTGGCGATTTCTCCGTCGAGCTGTGTGGCGGCATACACGCCAATCGTACCGGCGACATTTCCCTACTGAAGATCGTCAGCGAGAGCGGCGTTGCGGCGGGTGTGCGTCGTATCGAAGCGGTCACCGGCGCTGCGGCACTGGCCTGGCTGAACGGGGCCGAAGATCAACTCAAGGAAGCCGCGACGCTGGTCAAAGGTAATCGCGACAACCTGCTGGACAAGCTGACGGCTGTGCTTGAGCGCAATCGTCTGCTGGAAAAACAACTGGAACAGCTTCAGGCCAAGGCCGCCAGTGCTGCTGGAGATGATCTCTCGTCTGCAGCGCTGGATGTCAAAGGCGTCAAGGTTCTGGCCACTCGTCTGGATGGTCAGGACGGCAAGGCGCTGCTCGCCCTTGTCGACCAGTTGAAGAACAAGCTCGGCCGCGCAGTGATCCTGCTTGGCAGTGTTCATGAAGACAAGGTTGTCTTGGTTGCAGGTGTAACCAAGGACCTGACTGGCCAACTCAAAGCCGGTGATTTGATGAAACAGGCGGCCGCAGCGGTAGGCGGTAAGGGCGGTGGTCGTCCTGATATGGCTCAAGGTGGTGGTGTCGATGCAGGTGCGCTGGATGCTGCGCTGGCACTGACCGTTCCTTTTGTAGAGCAGGGTATCTGAATCGAATCCGCAGGCCTGCTCGCGAAAGGCAGGCCTGATGCGTGAATTCGACGATCAATGGATGCTCTTAACGGGTTCTGAGGCGGCTTTGAGATGGCTTTAATCGTACAGAAATTTGGCGGCACCTCCGTAGGCTCTATAGAGCGTATTGAGCAGGTCGCCGACAAGGTCAAGAAATTCCGCGAAGCGGGCGATGATCTGGTCGTGGTGCTGTCGGCCATGAGCGGTGAAACCAATCGCCTGATCGAGCTGGCGAGGCAGATCAGTGATCAGCCGGTTCCACGTGAGCTGGATGTGATCGTGTCTACCGGCGAGCAGGTCACGATCGCGCTGCTGGCGATGGCGCTGATGAAGCGGGGAGTGCCTGCTGTGTCGTACACCGGCAATCAGGTGCGTATTCTCACTGACAGCGCGCACAACAAGGCGCGCATCCTGCAGATCGATGATCACAAGATTCGCAACGACTTGAAAGAAGGTCGCGTGGTCGTGGTCGCCGGTTTCCAGGGCGTCGACGAGAACGGCAATATCACAACGCTGGGGCGTGGTGGTTCGGATACAACGGGTGTCGCGCTGGCGGCCGCATTGAAAGCCGATGAATGCCAGATCTACACCGACGTCGATGGTGTTTACACCACTGACCCGCGGGTTGTGTCGCAAGCACGGCGCCTGGACAAGATCACCTTCGAAGAGATGCTGGAAATGGCCAGCCTTGGTTCCAAGGTGCTACAGATCCGGGCGGTAGAGTTCGCTGGCAAGTACAACGTCCCGCTGCGCGTTCTGCACAGCTTCAAAGAGGGTCCGGGCACCCTCATTACCATTGATGAAGAGGAATCCATGGAACAGCCGATCATTTCCGGCATCGCTTTCAACCGCGATGAAGCCAAGCTGACAATCCGTGGCGTGCCAGACACTCCGGGTGTGGCCTTCAAGATTCTCGGTCCAATCAGCGCCGCGAACATTGAAGTCGACATGATCGTGCAAAATGTTGCGCACGATAACACCACCGACTTCACCTTCACGATTCACCGTAACGACTATCAGGCAGCGCTTCAGGTGCTTGAGACGACCGCACGTGAAATTGGCGCACGTGAAGTGTCCGGCGATACCAAGATTGCCAAGGTCTCCATCGTCGGAGTGGGTATGCGTTCCCACGCAGGCGTTGCCAGCCGCATGTTCGAAGCGCTGGCCAAGGAAAGCATCAATATCCAGATGATTTCAACGTCGGAGATCAAAGTGTCTGTGGTCATCGAAGAGAAATACCTGGAGTTGGCGGTGCGTGCGCTGCACACGGCTTTTGAACTGGATGCTGTTCGACAGGGTGAGTGATCAGTCTTCATGCGGCGCGGCCTGGCTGCGTCAATTGGAGTCAGCGCAGAAAGGCTGTTCTTTTCTTTGCGTTAGTTGATACTCGGTTCATGTCCGCAGCGTTCGCTGTTGCGGGCTGTGCCTACCGGTTGTGCAGACTGTTGTTCCTGAATGAATGCGTAAGGAGAAAGGTATGCTGATTCTGACTCGTCGGTGCGCGGAAAGCCTGATCATTGGTGATGGTGAAATCACTGTCACCGTGCTGGGCGTCAAGGGTAACCAGGTGCGTATTGGCGTCAATGCGCCCAAGGAAGTCGCGGTTCATCGTGAAGAGATTTACCTGCGGATCAAGAAAGAGAAGGACGAAGAACCAAGCCATTAATTTTTATTGAATTTTTGGTTTGCAAACGGGGAAAAGGGTGGTTATTATACGCCCCGTGTTGCGGAGAGCTGGCCGAGTGGCCGAAGGCGCTCCCCTGCTAAGGGAGTACACCTCAAAAGGGTGTCGGGGGTTCGAATCCCCCGTTCTCCGCCATTATTTATGTAGTGCGTCAGATTTGGCTTGATCGGTAAGTTGTTGAATTTACTAGAAAAAGTGCTTGACTAAACGATCTGACGACCTATAATGCGCGGCACCAACACATGCACTCGTAGCTCAGCTGGATAGAGTACTCGGCTACGAACCGAGCGGTCACAGGTTCGAATCCTGTCGAGTGCACCATTTAAGGTTAAGTTCAACGCTGCAAGTTATTGCAGTGATGAGGTTGACTGGCTTCAACCAGAGGTGATCTGGTCTAAAAACACCAATGCACTCGTAGCTCAGCTGGATAGAGTACTCGGCTACGAACCGAGCGGTCACAGGTTCGAATCCTGTCGAGTGCACCAAACACCAAAAAGCCCGCATCGAAAGATGCGGGCTTTTTGCTTTCTAGCGTTTTCCTTTTACACAACCACGCTCATCGAATGTCACGGTGTTGCTACGGCCTTTCTTCAGGTTGTACTCATAACGCAGTTCGCCGTTATTGTTGCTCACTTTATCCGGTCGCCCGAGAAGGCTTTCCACATCACGCCGTGTCATGCCGGGTGGTGTGCGTTGATTGATAATGGCGCGCCTGCGTTGATCGGCACTTAGCGTATTGCCGCAGCCATCCTCTTTCTGGCCGACAATCACGATCTCTTTGTTTCTGTTCATGCCGTTTTGAGTTTCTCTGGCCTCTTTTGGTGGCAGCATCAGCCCCTGCGAACTTCCCGGCGGTGCATTAAAAGCCCGCTGCGACTGACTGATTTGCCCCTCCAGGCAGCCGAGGGTGGTGAACATGATATGGCCTGCTGCGTCTTCACAGCGTTGTACGGTGTTGGCACTGACAGTCAGCGGCACAAGCAGCAGCGTGATGCAGGCGTTTCTGTGAGCGGCATTAAGCATGGTCCAGATCCTTGGCGACGGCAGTCGTGACAGCCTAGCGACGGACCTTTATCCGAGCGAACGTGTTTTCTTGGCTGGATGTGACGTCGAACCTGTATCGGCCCGCAAAGCGTTCGAGGTTTGCGTCGCAAGCGACTGATATTGACTCAATTTCTCACGTGCTATCCCCTTAAAGCGGTGTATCATTGCGCCCGTCAGCCCCGCCGGGGCTTGTGGAATGCCTCCATGGACTTACCCAGTAGTTACTCAATAGTTTGTTTCAACAATCATGAATTAACTGATTGATCTCCCGGCGTGCTCCACTGCTGGGAGTGGAGTTCGCCTATGACCGAAAGAGAAGTTAAAAAAACGCAGGAAAGCTTGCAGGATCGCCTTGCTCAAGTCATCGAGCTACTGCAGCGCCAGCGTATCGTTGAAGACCTGACTCATCGTCAGGAAGGTCAACATCAGGATCGTGTAGAAAACCTGGTTCACCGGCAGAACCTTGTCGAGCTGCAACGCAAGCTCGACGACCTTCACTCCGCCGACGTTGCCTATATTCTTGAAGCACTGCCTCTGGAGGATCGTCTCTCCGTATGGCAATTGGTTCAGGCTGATCGCGATGGCGACATCCTTCTGGAAGTTTCGGATTCCGTTCGTGAAACCCTGATCGCCGACATGGACGATCACGAGTTGCTCGCGGCTGCCCGAGACATGGATGCTGACGAACTCGCCGACCTCGCACCTGAGCTGCCTCGTGACGTTGTTCATGAGCTCATGGAGGCGCTGGATTCGCAGCAGCGTGAACGTGTTCGCTCGGCCCTGTCCTACGACGAGGATCAGGTCGGTGCGCTGATGGACTTCGAGATGGTGACCATCCGTGAGGACGTCAGTCTTGAAGTGGTATTGCGTTACCTGCGCAGACTCAAAGAGCTTCCCGGTCATACCGACAAATTGTTCGTCGTAGACGTCGATGGCGTGCTCAAGGGCGTGCTGCCGATCAAGCGTCTGCTGGTCAATGACCCGGAGAAGCAGGTCGGCGAAGTCATGGCCAATGACCCGGTCAGCTTCCACCCCGAAGACGATGCCTATGAGGCCGCCCAGGCGTTCGAGCGTTACGACCTCATCTCCACGCCGGTTGTCGACAAGAACGGCAAGTTGATCGGCCGTCTGACCATCGACGAAATGGTCGACCTGATTCGTGAGGAGAGCGAAAGCGAAGTCCTCAACATGGCGGGTCTGCGTGAGGAAGAAGATATCTTCGCCTCGGTCTGGCGTTCGTTGCGTAACCGTTGGGCCTGGCTGGCGGTCAATCTGATCACCGCCTTTCTGGCGTCGCGGGTCATCGGCCTGTTCGAAGGCTCCATCGAGAAGCTGGTGGCGCTGGCGGCCTTGATGCCTATCGTTGCCGGTATTGGCGGCAACTCCGGCAATCAGACCATCACAATGATCGTTCGCGCTATGGCGCTGGACCAGGTTAACGTCGGCAACACCTCGCGGCTACTGCGTAAAGAGCTTGCGGTGGGGCTTATCAATGGCTTGCTGTGGGGTGGGGTGATTGGTGTGGTGGCTTACTTGCTCTACGGCAGTTGGTCGCTCGGGGTGGTGATGACGGCAGCGATGACCCTCAACCTGCTGCTGGCTGCATTGATGGGGGTTTCGATCCCTATGGCGCTGGTGAAGATGGGCAGGGATCCGGCAATGGGGGCCAGCGTCATGATTACGGCCATGACGGACAGTGGTGGCTTCTTCATCTTTCTCGGGTTGGCCACTATCTTTCTGCTTTAAAGCGCACCTACAAAAAAAACCGCCCAAGAGGCGGTTTTTTATTTGGTTGGTGTAGCGAGGTTTCCTACAGCAACTAAAGATAACTCTTAGAGCAGAAAGGACAGTTTGCACAGGCCTTTAAATCTCTTGCTTCCATCACGGAACTTGCCGGTTAAGCAAGTTCTGTGTCTTGAGCAATCAGCGATACCAAGGCGTTCTGCTGCCTATGGGAAAGCTGACGGAAACGTTGAAGCAATTCGCGTTCGTGCAAAGACAGCTCAGGACTATCAAGACGCAGGCTTGGCTCATCACCAAGGGCGCCTTCCTGAATCAGGCTTTGCTCGAGTCGAGCAATGATTTCCGAGTTCATGCTGCGGTGATGATTCTTGGCTACCTCGTGCACGCGATCACGCATGCCGTCTGGTAGGCGAACAACGAACTTGTCAGCCGTGCGGCTGGAATAAGTAGCCTGTTTCATAGGGCTCATATATTTAACCGGTTAGTTCAGGGGAAGCGGTTCTAGCAAGTGGCCGCAAGATTGTGATCATGGGACAGTCATTTTGGCCAAATGTTCCACCGCATTGTTGAGGGGGCTGCATCATCCCCGATTACGTCGAATCCTTGGCGTCAATTCTGTGACAAATATTGACTCAGATAAAGGCGATTAGCCAGCACCGATTATCAGAATTGCGAACGGATGTGTAAAAATAATCAAAACCCGCCAACTGATAGCAGAATCCTCACCTGACTACTTTTTGCCATGATGGCTATCTGTCTTCAGCGTAGAAGGGAAATCATTCGAATACGAATACAGGCCGACAAACGTGAGGCTTGGCAGACGAAATGATCAGGGAAAGGGGGGGCAGCGAGAGGAGGGTTATACAGAGTGCCGATAGTAAAGGTACCCCGCGGGGCCGATGATCCGGTCAAGAGGAACGGCAATCCTCGTCAACCAGTACTGCCATCAGCAGTGTGCAGGATTCAGCTCAGCGCAACACGGGATCGAACTTGAAACGCCGACCTACCACTAGCGCGACAACAAAAAGGCTCGCGAAGATACCAGCGCCTATTTTTGCTGCCGTACTCATCGTTTGGGCTTGCGTGGGCAGGAGAAGATCGAAGGCAACCGCCATAAGTGCCAGGATCATGAAGGACAAAGCGGATTTCGACATGGCTACTCTCTCGTGAAGGTGGGCTATGTGTGACGTTTTCAGAAAATCCAACGCTGTTCGGCACGTGGTGCTTGCAGGTCGTCCTGAGTGTCGTTTGTCAGCATAGCTGCATTGACGCGTCTGTCAGTCATGACGGCCAGTTGAGGCGCCTGGCTCAGCTGATGATGGCTCTGAGTTTGCTGCACACTGATCGTGTCGCTCTTGATGCCCGTGTCCTGAAAATGAAACGCAATGAGGGCTACCAGGGCTGCTGCATTCAACGCTGAGAGAGTCATGTTCATTTGTCAGTACCTGTGCCCGGACATCATGAGAGAGGGGTGGTTCGGTTGATACTGATAATGCAGTCTGCATGCCAACTGAAAATGACAAATAAATCCTTTAAAAACAAACGGTTAGATATATATAAAAAACCTCCTCCCTTGCGTTTTGCAATGATGGCCTTTTGGGATAGTGCAATTTGCATGATCGACTTGAGTGGGGTTCGTCCTGCGGATGGGGACTACGTGACTGGCGGGCAATGACGACATGACAAAACCGCTCTATCTCGTTAAGATGCTCGCCGTCCTCGCTGGCACCAATCGGTGTGCTGGCACCAGTGTCTCAGTAGCTCAATTGGATAGAGCATCCCCCTCCTAAGGGGAAGGTTGCAGGTTCGAACCCCGCCTGGGACACCATTATCAAGACTAGCCCGGGCTAAAGAAGTAAGGCCCGCAGAGCGAGCCTTTTAATGAAGTTTACTGACGTTCAGCGTGCAGTCAGCGCCGAGTAACTGTTCATCAGGTTGCGGTAGTTCGGAATACGCTGGGACAGCAGATTGCCCAAGCCTTCAACGTCGTTGCGCCAGTCTCGCTGCAACTCACACGCCACCGAAAACCAGTTCATCATCTGCGCACCGGCCTGAGTCATGCGGTTCCAGGCGGCCTGCTGCACGGCTGTGTTGAAGGTGCCCGACGA
>NZ_RBTP01000077.1 GCF_003702045.1 Pseudomonas viridiflava | reverse complement strand
GTTCGGCACGGTCTGGGGGATCATGGAAGCGCTGCAAAGCATCGGTCTGACCGGTTCGGCCAGCCTTGAGGCAGTCGCCGGCCCCATTGGTCACGCGCTGGTTGCCACCGGCGTCGGCATCGCCGTCGCTGTGCCTGCGGTCCTGATCTACAACTTCTTTCTGCGCCGCCTCAAGCTGGCCGTTGCCGACATGGACGACTTCGCTCACGACTTCGACGCCCTCGCCCAGCGCAGTGCCTTTGCCGTATCCCGTCAACCTATCGCCAGCAAGCAAGGCCATGCCGTGCGGGAGGCAAGCTAATGTCGTTCTCCACTCAAGACAGCGATGAAGTGCTCAGCGAAATGAACGTCACGCCGCTGGTGGACGTGATGCTCGTGCTGCTGGTGGTGTTCATCGTCACCACGCCGCTGATGACCAACGCGATCAAGGTCAACCTGCCCAAGACCGATTCGGTCGCCCCGGCCGAGAAGAAGGACCCGGTGGTGGTCAGCGTCGATCAGAGCGGCAAGTTCTTTCTCGCCAAATCGGAAATCGCCCCCGAACTGCTGGAGAAAAGCCTGCAGGACGAAAAGGCCAAGGACCCGGACATCCGCGTCCAGTTGCAGGCCGACACCGACGTCAACTACGGCCAGGTGGCCAAGGCAATGGCGTCCATCGAGCGGTCGGGCATCACGAAGATTTCCGTCATGACGGCCAAATGAATTGAGGGTTTCGCCCGGCGAAACCCTCTGACCCGCCTCTCCTGAAACGGTTGTCCGTGGGCTGAAAAGCCCTTGGAGGGGAGCGGCTTGCTGGAAAACAACGCAGTGGAACTCCCGCACGGCACAACCGCGCAGGAACAGAGGGCTCACAAGGCCATTTCAATAATGTCTGGACCAAGTCGGAAATAACCATGCTGATGAATCTTCCCGGATACACCCTCAAGCCACTGGCCCTCGCGGTCCGCCGTCACCCTCGCGCGCTGCTGTGCGTCCTGGCGATGGGCATGAGCGGTGCCCATGCGGCTGACGCTGTCGAAGCAGACACCGCCACCGAGTCCGTATCCGCTGCCGCCGTCGTGCCAGCCACGACTCAGTTGCAACGCGTTGAAGTGACCGGTTCGGCGATTCGCCGGGTCGACGCCGAAACCGCCGTGCCAATCACTATCCTGCGGGCCGATGACCTGAAGAAACAGGGCGTGACCACCACCCAGGAAATGGTCCAGCGCATTACCGGCAGTCAGTCGATCAATAACAGCGCAGGCTCAATCGGTGCAGGCACAGGTGGCGCATCCTTCGCTGACATGCGCGGCATTGGTCCCAATAAGACACTGGTGCTGCTCAACGGACGCCGTCTGGCCAACAACGCTATATCAGGCGTCGGCTCGCCGAACGGCAGCGCGATCGACCTGAACATGATTCCGTTCGCTGCTATCGACCGGGTTGAAGTCTTGCGTGATGGCGCATCGGCGCTGTACGGCACCGACGCCATTGGCGGGGTGATCAACTTCATTACCAAGAAGACCCTCACCGATGGCTCCTTGACACTGGGCGGCGAAACCCCGACCCACAGTGGCGGCGGCGCGACCAAAGACATGAGCGCCAGCTGGGGCTTCGGTGATCTGGAAGAAGACCGCTTCAACGTGATGGGCGTGGTCAACTACAACAAGCAGCAGAACCTGGACGCCAATGACCGCTCGTTTGCACGTGATTTTGTACCAGGCCGCGGCCTCAACCAGACGTCCGGCACGGCGTACCCCGGCAACTATTTCCAGGGCGATAACTCTTCCAACCCGCTGGGCACTAACTGCTCCGGACCTAACCTGATCGCCCGCAATGGCATCTGCCGGTTCAGCACCCGCGAGTACATCGACCTGATTCCGCAGACCGAAAAGACTTCGTTCTTCGGCAAGGCCACCGGCAAGCTGGCCGACGACCACAACGTCAGCCTTGAATACTTCTGGGCGCGCAACAATAACCACACAGATATTGGTCCGGCACCGCTCACGGGCCTTTCTCTGGATTCGTCCTCGCCGTTTTATCCAGGCAACGGCATCACCCCGGCGCCGACTAATTTCACACTCGACCCCACGCAACCAGTCGACACCGCATGGCGCGAAACCGCAGCAGGACCTCGTGGTTCAAGTGACCAGAACACCAGCCAGCGCTTTCTGCTCAACTTCGACGGTCTGGTGGGCGGTTGGGATTACAACGTAGGTGCTTCCTACAACCAGAACAAGGTGCTGTCCACTCTGACCGATGGCTACGTCAGTGACGCGGCGATGATCAATGGCTTGGCCAACGGCGTGATCAACCCGTTCGGGCCGCAAACGGCGGCCGGTCAGGCGCTGATTGATGCCAACGAATACCACGGGCAATACTCCAGCGCCGTAGGCCGCGTGGCCGGAATCGACGGACGTATCAGTCGGGAGATTGGCGACTGGTTTGGCGCAGGCCCGGCTGGCTTGGCGCTGGGTGGCGAATACCGTAAAGAGAAGATGCATCAGCAGTACGAAGCCTTCGTCAACGACGTCAGCAGCCTGGGCGCAGACGCGGCGGGCAGCGTATCGGGTGAGCGCAGCGTGAAAGCCGAATACGCCGAGTTGAACGTGCCGGTGCTGGACAGCCTGGAATTGAGCGCAGCGGTTCGTCACGACAAGTACAGCGACTTCGGCAGCACCACAAACCCCAAATACTCGTTCCGCTATCAGCCAGTCAAGCAACTGGTGGTCCGTGGGGCCTACAGCGAAGGCTTCCGTGCGCCGTCGCTCTATGAGCTGTACGCGCCACGCAGCACGACGTTCAGCCAGGGTTATTACAACGACCCTGTGTTGTGTGCGGGCGGCACCGTGCAGCCCGGCGGCAACGCCGGCCGTGACTGTGCGCAACAGTTCCTCAATAACAGCGGCGGCAACACCGAACTGGCGCCGGAAAAAGCCCGTAACGTGACGCTGGGCTTCGTGTACCAGCCGGTCAGCAACCTCTCTATGGGCCTGGATTTTTGGTGGATTCACATTTCCAACCAGATTCAGTCGTTCCCCGAGTCGGCCGTCTTCGATGACCCGAGCACTTATGCCGATCGCTACGTGCGCAATGCTGACGGTTCTATCGCCAACATCGTGACCGGCAACGCCAACCTGGGGATCGTCAAGACCAGCGGTGTGGACGTCAGCCTCGATTATCGCTTTCCGAACACGCCTTATGGCCAGTTCGGTCTGGGCATGACCGGCACTTACGTGACCCGTTATGACTTCCAGAACATCATCGACGGCCCGTACACCGACAAGGTCGGCGACTTCCAGGGTGACGGTGTGATCGCACGCTGGAAGCACGTGCTGGTAGGTTCCTGGTCGTTGGGCAATACCCGCGCATCCATCACCAACCGCTTCACCACCGGCTACAACGATTACGACCGCACCACTAACGCACGGGTCGCCTCGTATGCGCTGTGGGACCTGTCGGTCGGGCACACTTTCGACAAGGTGCTGGACGTCGATGCGGGCCTGCGCAATATGTTTGACCGCAATCCGCCGTTCTCAAACCAGGCCTACAACTTCCAGTCCGGCTACGACCCACGTTACGCCGACCCGCTGGGCCGCACGCTGTTCGCACGCATGACGTATCACTTCTGAGGGTGAAGACGCGACCCACACCCGCTCCGTGGGTCGCGTCTGGTTTGCGAGCTCGCCCCCTCCGGCCACAGGTTCATCCACCTTCCCCGGCCGGAGGTCTTTTTCGCCGCATGGCGTCATAAGTGCGCACGAGGATAGCCCCATCATGTCGCGTCAAACCCGTTTTCTGCGACGCCTGCTGCTGAGCGTTGCGGTGTTGTGCACCTGCTGGCAGGTCGCGCTGGCCACGCCGACTCATGCCTTGACTGTCTATGGCGAAGCACCCAAATACCCGGCTGGCTTCAAGCACTTCGATTACGTCAGGCCGGACGCCCCCAAAGGAGGAACACTGACCCGCTCAGCCGAAGAAATCGGCCAGTTCAACTACCTCAACCCTTACGTCGATCAAGGCATCGGTGTCGTGCAGGTGGACACTTGGGTCAACTCGCCGCTGGCGTATCGGTCGCTCGACGAGCCGTATACGGTCTACGGACTGATCGCTGAAAAGATGGAAGTGGCCCCGGACGGTCTGTGGGTTCGTTTCTACCTCAACCCCAAAGCACGCTTTGACGACGGCCAGCCGGTCACTGCCGAGGACGTGCGCTACACCTTCGAATTGATGACCACCAAGGCCAGTTTCAGCTATCGCCCGATGTTCGCCGATGTGAAGGACGTGACCCTTGAAGGGCCGCTGCAAATTCGTTTCGACTTCAAGAACAACCTCAACCGCATGCTGGCCCTCGACATCGCCAGCCTGCACATCCTGCCGCAGCACTGGTGGAAAACCCGGGACTTCGCCAACGGCGGCGGTTTCGAGCCACCGCTGGGCAACGGGCCGTACCGCGTCGCCAAGGTCGATGCCGGACGCAGCGTGGTCTTCGAACGGGTCAAGGACTGGTGGGGCAAGGACCTGCCGGTCAGTCGCGGCCTGTACAACTTCGACACCCTGACCGTGAATTTCTACGGCGACACGGAAATCGCCCGGCAACTGCTGCAGGCCGGGGCGTTCGATTACAACCGGGAGTTTTCTTCGTCGGGCTTTACGGTGGGCTACAGCGGCCCGGCCATTGATGACGGGCGCTTGCAGAAAAACATCCTGGCCACCCAACGGCCTGTGGCTGCGCAGGGTTTTGTGTTCAATCAGGACAACCCGATCTTCAAGGACCGCCGCGTGCGACAGGCGCTGTCGATGCTGTGGGACTTCGACTGGATCAATCGCAGGGTGATGCGCAGTTTCTACCTGCGCCAGCAAAGCTATTTTCCGAAAAGCGAAATGGCTGCTACCGCACTGCCGGACGAAGCAGAGCTGAAGATTCTCGAGCCTTTGCGCGGCCAGGTCCCGGACGAGGTGTTCACCCAGGTCTATCAGCCGCCCAAGACCGATGGCAGCGGCTACATCCGCGACAAGCAGGTGCAGGCCCTCAAGCTGCTGGCCGAAGCGGGATGGCACCCCAGGAACAACAAGCTGGTCAATGCAGCGGGCGAGCCGATGGCGTTCAGCTTTCTCGACGGCCAGGGTGGCTTTGACCGTTTGATCCTGCCGTACAAGCGCACGCTGGCGCAGATCGGCATTACGCTGGATTTCCTGCGCATCGACTCGGCGCAGTACATCAACCGTCTCAATGCCCGCGACTACGACATGATCGTGGTCACCTTCCCGAAGAGCGGCAATCCGCTGATCTCGCCGGGCCGGGATCTGTACAACCTGTACGGCTCGCAAAGCGCCACCGAAGTCGGCAGTTCCAACGCGATGGTGCTGCGCAACCCGGCTGTCGACACCCTGATCGACGGACTGGTGGCCGCCAACAGCCGCAACGACATGGTGCATTACGCCCGTGCGCTGGATCGGGTGCTGCAGTGGGGTTACTACATGATCCCCAACTACTTCTCCAAGGGCACGCCGCTGGTGTACGCCAACCGTTTCGGCAGGCCCGACACCGCGCCTGTCTACGACGTCGGCCTGGAAACCTGGTGGCAGATCAGCCCGACAGCGCTCACCAACGCACAAGCCGCCGAGCTGAACGGCAAGACCCTCGCAGCGAAGGAGCATTGAGATGCTGGCATACGTAATACGACGCCTGCTGCTGATTATTCCTACGCTGCTGGCCATTCTGATTGTGAACTTCCTGATCGTGCAGGCCGCGCCCGGCGGGCCGGTAGAACAGGCTATCGCACGCATTCAGGGCTTCAGCCCCAACGGCGTAGGAGGTGGTGGCGGCGAAGTGGCCTCCAACGGCACCGCCAGCCGCAGCACACGCGGTCTGGACCCGGCGCTGATCGAGTCGATCAAAGAGCATTACGGTTTCGATAAACCGATGCACGAACGCCTGTGGCTGATGCTCAAGAACTACGCGCAACTGGACTTCGGCAACAGCTTCTTTCGCGGTGCGCCGGTGACCGAGTTGATCGCGCAGAAGCTCCCGGTGTCGCTGTCACTCGGGCTCTGGGCGACGCTGATCACTTACCTGATTTCCATTCCGCTAGGGATTCGCAAGGCAGTACGGCACGGCAGCGCGTTCGATGTGTGGAGCAGCACGCTGGTGATCATCGGCTACGCCACGCCTGCGTTTCTGTTCGCGATTCTGCTGATCGTGGTGTTTGCCGGTGGCAGTTATTTGAGCTGGTTTCCGGCGCAAGGGTTGTTCTCGGAAAACGCCGACAGCCTTGGCACCTGGGGCAAAGTGAAGGACTACCTGTGGCACTTGGTGCTGCCGGTCACGTCGCTGGTGATCGGCGGCTTTGCGACGCTGACCATCCTGACCAAAAACAGCTTTCTCAACGAGATCAGCCGCCAGTACGTGGTCACGGCGCGGGCCAAGGGGTTGACGGAACATCGCGTGCTGTACGGCCACGTGTTCCGCAACGCCATGCTGCTGGTCATCGCGGGAATTCCGCAGGCGCTGATCGAGGTGTTCTTCGCCGGTTCGCTGCTGATCGAAACCATTTTCGGCCTCGACGGGCTTGGGCGCATGAGCTACGAGGCGGCGGTGTCGCGGGACTACCCCGTGGTGTTCGGCACGCTGTTTCTGTTCACCCTGTTCGGCCTGCTGATCAAACTGGTGGGCGACCTGTGCTACATGCTGGTCGATCCGCGCATCGATTTTTCCGCGAGGAGCGCCTGATGTTCGAGTTCTCTCCCCAGAGCCAGCGACGCATGGCGCTGTTCAAGGCCAACCGGCGCGGCTGGTGGTCGTTGTGGGTCTTCGTCGGCCTGATGCTGGTGTGCCTGTGCGGCGAGCTGATCGCCAATGACAAGCCGTTGCTGCTCAGCTATGACGGCGAGCTATATTACCCGGCGTTTCACACCTACATGGAAACCGATTTCGGCGGCGAGCTGCCCTTCGAACCGGATTACAGCAGCGACTATGTGCGCCAACTGATCGCGGCGAAGAACGGCTGGATGATGTTCGCGCCGATTCCGTTCAGCTACGACACCATCAACTACGACCTGGAAGCGCCCTCGCCCAGCCCGCCCGACGGCCGCAACTGGCTGGGCACCGACGAACAGGCGCGTGATGTGCTGGCGCGGGTGCTGTTCGGCGCACGGATTTCGATTCTGTTTGCGTTGCTGCTGACCGCGATCAGCACCGTGATCGGGGTCTGCGCCGGGGCGATTCAGGGTTACTACGGCGGCATGACCGACCTGATCGGCCAGCGCATTCAGGAGATATGGTCGGGTTTACCCGTGCTGTACCTGCTAATCATTCTGTCGGGCTTCGTGTCGCCCAACTTTTGGTGGCTGCTGGGGATCATGGCGCTGTTCTCCTGGCTGTCGCTGGTGGACGTGGTGCGCGCCGAATTCCTGCGCGGCCGCAATCTGGAATACGTCAAAGCAGCCCGCGCGCTGGGCCTGACCGATGCCGCGCTGATGTGGCGGCACATCCTGCCCAACGCCATGACCAGCACCCTCACCTATTTGCCCTTCATCGTGACGGGGTCCATCGCCACCCTAACCGCGCTGGATTTTCTCGGCTTCGGCATGCCTGCGGGCAGCGCCTCGCTGGGTGAACTGATCGGCGAGGCCAAGCGCAATCTGCAAGCCCCGTGGCTGGGCCTGACCGCCTTCGTTGCGCTAGCACTGATCCTGTCCCTGTTGGTGTTCATCGGTGAAGCCTGCCGTGACGCGTTCGATCCCCGGAGCTGACATGCACGACAACCTGATTGAAATACGTGATCTGCGCGTTGCCTTCAACGGCCAAGAAGTGGTGCATGGCGTGAGCCTCGACATCCGGCGCGGGGAATGCCTGGCGCTGGTGGGCGAATCCGGCTCGGGCAAATCCGTGACGGCGCATTCGATCCTGCGCCTGTTACCGGGCAAGACGGTCAGCACCCAGGGCTCGATTCGCTACGACGGGCTGGATCTGGTCAGCGCCAGCGACAAGCAACTGCGCAGCCTGCGCGGCAACCGGGTGGCGATGATCTTTCAGGAGCCCATGAGCTCGCTGAACCCGCTGCACACGGTCGAGAAGCAGATTGGCGAAATCCTCGTCACCCACAAGGGCCTGAAGGGCAAAGCCGCCTTGAGTCGTACCGTTGAACTGTTGGAGCTGGTGGGCATTCGGGATCCGCTGTCGCGCCTCAACGCCTATCCGCATCAACTGTCAGGCGGGCAACGCCAACGCATCATGATCGCGATGGCCCTGGCCAACGAGCCGGACCTGTTAATCGCGGACGAGCCGACTACGGCGCTGGACGTGACCGTGCAGGTGAAGATCCTGGAGCTGCTCAAGTCCCTGCAACAGCGGCTGAACATGTCGCTGCTGCTGATCAGCCACGACCTCAACCTGGTGCGCCGCATCGCACAGCGGGTCTGCGTGATGCGTGAGGGCGAGATCGTTGAACAGGCTGACTGCGAGACCCTGTTCGATAGCCCGCAACACCCTTACAGCCAGTTACTGATCAACGCCGAACCCGACGGCGAGCCGGTGCCATCGACGCACAGCAACACGCTGCTGTCGGTACTGGATTTGAAGGTCTGGTTTCCGTTGGCGAAATCCTGGTTCAGGCGCGAGCCGCAGTATGTGAAGGCCGTGGATGGCGTGAGTTTCGAGCTGCTCAAGGGCAAGACGCTGGGCATCGTCGGCGAATCGGGATCGGGCAAATCGACCCTGGGTCAGGCCATTCTGCGGCTGGTGGATTCGGAAGGCAGCATTCGCTTCGGCAACAAGGAACTGAGCCTGCACAGCCAGCACTTGATGCGTCCGTTGCGTCGTCAGTTGCAGGTGGTGTTTCAGGACCCGTTCGGCAGCCTGAGCCCGCGCATGACCGTGGCGCAGATCATCGCCGAAGGGTTGGTCACGCATGGTATCGGTACGGCCAAGGAGCGTGAGCAAACGGTTATCCGCGTGCTGGGCGAAGTGGGGCTGGACCCGGCCAGTCGTCATCGCTATCCACACGAGTTTTCCGGCGGGCAACGCCAGCGTATTTCCATTGCCCGCGCACTGGTGATGGAGCCGGACCTGATCCTGCTGGACGAGCCGACCTCGGCGCTGGACCGCACCGTGCAGAAACAGATCGTCGCACTGTTGCGTGACCTGCAGGTTCGTCACGGGCTGACGTACCTGTTCATCAGCCATGACCTGGCAGTGGTACACGCCCTGGCGCATGACCTGATTGTTATCAAGGACGGCAAGGTGGTCGAACAAGGACCCTCACGCGAAATATTCGCCGCACCGCAGCAGGCTTACACCCAGGAGTTGCTGCGCTCATCAGGGCTGGTGTTCGCTTGAGGGCAACTTGCGGGCGCACCCATCGTGCCCGCGCTCTGATCCTCATAGAGAAATACGGTGCCGCCCGTGGGAGCGGACCGGGCGGCGCTCCGCTTGTCCGCGAATACTGCGTTTCTGGCGCTGTATCTCTTTCGGATGTACTCGCTTTCGCGGACAAGTCCGCTCCCACGGCCACAACGGTGCATCTTCAGATACATTGGCCGAACACAACGATCTCAAGCACACCGACCATGCCCGCGCTCTAAGTCACATGGGGTCAGTGGCGCAGCAGCTTGCGAAGGGGGACGCCGTCTTTCATGACTGGGGATTTGATCACGATGTAGCTGAAATACTTGGAAATGCCGATGTTCTTGTCGAGCAGCTCTTCGATCACTTCCTGATAGTGCTGGATGCTGCGGGTCATGAAGCGCACCAGGTAGTCGTAGCCACCGCTGATCAAGTGACACTCCAGCACTTCGTCCACATGGCGGATGTTGGCTTCGAACTTGGCGAAGTCTTCGCGTTTGTGGTCGCTGAGGGAGATTTCAGTGAATACCGTGACCGACTCGGTGATCTTCGCCAGATTCAGGTGCGCTTTGTAGCTGGAGATGTAACCCGCCGACTCCAGACGTTTAACGCGTTGCAGGCAGGGGCTCGCTGAAAGCCCGACGGCATCGGCGAGGCTGACGTTGGTCATGCGCCCGTCTTTCTGGAGCTCTACCAGGATATTGATATCAATCCGATCCAGTTTGACCAAGCCTTCCATTACCTACCTCGTGTTGTGCCGTTCACAGTGCCTACCTTCTAGCAAAATCAGCGCCGTAAGGACAGCTGATGCTGAGCGACAAGGTCGGCCATGCTGTTGATGCAGAGGTCGGCAGTGCATGGCTGGCGATGCTGCGCCCGGTTTCGGCGAATCAGGCAAAGTCCGCCCCCTTCCAGTGCAATGGCTGGCGGACGAGACACCATCAGGGTTTCAACAGCATCCAGGCCCATCTCGGCCAGCCATTGCGGGTCGTCCAGTGGATGGGTCGTCAGCGACAACAGACTGTCGGGCTCAAGCCCCAACCGCTCGCACAATAGCCCGCGATCCTGCAGATCACGGTCAGCATAGACCAGCAAACGGTAAAACTTGCGCAAGTACAGCATGGCACCCGGCGCATCCTCGAACAGCGTCCAGGCCGGCACTGAGCGCGCGAAGGTCATGCCCTCCTCCCAACTGGTCTTGATGCCCAGCCGCTCAGCCAACTGACGATGCGCAAAACATAACAGGCCGCTGAAACCCAGCTCGTCGAAACGCGGATAAAGGGTGCCAATGACGGTGTTGAACTCGGCAAGCGCATGCTCCCTGTCGGGTGCGCCGGACACGTTTTCCAGCAACGGCTGCAACGCCGTCCACACGCCGGAGTCCCGATCCACCAGAACTTCATCACAATCGATCAGCAGTGCGCGGTAATCAATAAGCCCCATGGCAGGCAACGTCTCCTTTCCAACGGCAGAACCTCAATGCCCGGACGCTGCGTCTTGCGACACAACGACCGGACCTGGGCTCAGTTGGATTTCAATACTCGTGCCAGCGCGGCGTCGAGAATGGTCATTGCTTCATCAATCTGTTGCTCGGTGGTCACCAGCGGTGCCAGGAAACGCAGCACGTTGCGGTACACGCCGCACTTGATCACCAGCAGGCCGCCGATGCGTGCCTGATCAATGACTTTCGAGTTGAGGTCGGCATCCGGACTGCGCTCGGCGTCGCTCTTGACGAATTCCATCGCGAGCATGAAGCCGGTGCCACGCACATCACCGATCACGCTGTAACGCTCTTTGAGCTTGAGCAGGCCGGCACGCAGGTGCTGACCCAACTGCTCGCCACGTGCCAGCAGGTTGTCCTGTTCGTAGGTGTCGATCACCGCCAGCGCAGCGGCGCAGGACAGCGCATTACCCCCGTAGGTCCCGCCCAGACCGCCCGGAAGCGGTGCATCCATGATGTTGGCACGACCCACCACACCCGACAGCGGCATGCCACCCGCCAGGCTCTTAGCGACGGTGACCAGATCGGGCTGGATACCGGCGTGCTCGAAACCGAACCATTTGCCGGTACGACCGAAACCGGTCTGGATTTCATCCAGAATCAGTACGATGCCGTGTTGCTCGGTCAGGGTGCGCAGCGCTTTGAGGAACTCGACCGGTGCGGTCAGAAAACCACCATCGCCCTGCACAGGCTCGATGAGAATCGCCGCCACGCGGTCAGGCGCAACCTGAGTTGCCAGCAGTTCGTGCAGTGCGGCCAGCGCCATATCACTGGTGACACCACGATAAGCGTTCGGGTATGGCGTGTGGAAAATCTCGGGGGCCATCGGGCCGAAGTTCTGTTTGTACGGCTGGCTCATGCCGGTCAGCGTGGTGCCCAGAAGCGTACGGCCGTGAAAACCGCCACGAAACGAAATCACGGCCGGACGGTTGGTGTGAGCCCGGGCGATCTTCACCGCGTTTTCGACCGCTTCTGCACCCGAGGTGAAGAACACCGCCTTGTGGTCGATACCGCTCTGACCGGCCACCAGCAGACTCAGGCGTTTGGCCAGGTCAACGTAAGGCTGGTACGACGCGACCTGAAAGCACGCATGAGTGACCTTTTCCAGTTGTCCCTGAATGGCCTTAACCACGTTCGGGTGGTTGTGGCCGATATTCAACACGCCGATACCGCCCACGAAGTCCAGGTAACGCTTGCCGTCGACATCCCACAGCTCGGAACCCTGCGCACGGTCGATCACCAACGGGTGAGCCGTGACGATGCCACGCGGCACGAACTGATCACGCTGACGGAGCAGATGAGGTGTTTCGTCGACTTTGCTGTTCATGGTTTTACCTATAGTGAGCCAGGCAACCGGCGGGTGGCTGCGATGCTGTTCAGGTTAAGCGTTCGGCGAAATGATCTACGCCGAACTTCGCCTCTCAGAAATCCATATCCACTGTTTTTTACCGTGCAAACGGCAGATTCCTTCAAGCCCTCAAAGGCCCGGTTAATCTGCCGCAAAACGCCCTTTTTCAGTGTGCAGACCGCTTGAGAACGGGTGTTTCGACAGATCGTGCTTCGCGGTTGCGGCAAGATGGAACCCCACTCTCATCCTCAGGAAAAGCCCATGCCCGCCTTCCTTTACAAAGCTGATCCTGCACGCGCCGAACGCTGGCGAGTGTTGTTCGCCGAGCACGCGCCGGATATCGAATGGCGGGAATGGCCGAATATCGGGAACCCTGACGACGTTCATTACCTGGGCGCGTGGCTGGCACCGGACGATCTGCAACAGGTGCTGCCGAACTTGAAAGTGCTGTTCGCCCTGTCGGCGGGCGTCGATCAACTGGACCTGAGCCGCATCCCGAAGTCGCTGCCCGTGGTGCGGTTGCTGGATCCGGGGATCAGCCGAGGCATGTGCGAATACGCGACCTTTGCCGTGCTCAGCCTGCACCGCGACATGCTGCGCTATCGGCAACAGCAGGTCGAAGGACACTGGAAGGCGCATCCACTGATTCCTGCGCACAAGCGTCGTGTCGGCGTCATGGGGCTGGGCCTGCAAGCGCAGCAGATTCTGTCGAGCCTCAAGCCGTTCGGTTTCGAGCTGTCCGGCTGGGCACGCAGCGAATATCGCATCGAGGGCGTGACCTGCCATGCGGGGGAGGAACACCTGCCGACCTTTCTTGGCCAGTGCGATATTTTGCTGTGCGTGCTGCCATTAACCGGGCAAACCGAAGGCATCCTCAATCGCACGCTGTTTGCGCAACTGCCCCAAGGCGCTGCACTGATCAATATGGGACGTGGCAGGCATCTGGTGGAAAACGATCTGCTGGCAGCGCTGGACAGCGGCCAACTCAGCGCGGCGGTGGTGGATGTTCTGCAGCAGGAACCCGCGCCTGTGGATCATCCTTTCTGGGGCCATCCGAATATCCTGATGACACCTCACGTAGCGGCCATGACCCAGCCGGAAAGCGCATTTCCAGGTCTGCTGGATAACATCGAACGTTTCGAGCGCGGCGAAGCCATGAACGGCCAGGTGGATCGCGGCCAGGGTTACTGAACGTTCAACCGCTTCGCTTACCGACAGGCAGAGAGGGTTTGCCTTACAATGGCGCTCGTTCAACCGAGAGCCTTGTCATGACCCGCACCGCCGCCCCGCGCAAACCCCGAGCACGCAGCCAGGCCAGGATCGACGCGATCCTGGACGCAGCCCGCGCGCTGCTTGCATCGGAAGGGGTCGCCAGCCTGTCGATCTACAGCGTGGCCGAACGAGCGGGCATTCCGCCTTCGTCGGTCTATCACTTTTTCGCCAGCGTACCTGCGCTGCTGGAAGCGCTGACCGCTGACATTCACGCAGCCTTTCGAGCGTCCTTGCAAGCTCCCATCGAACATGACTCGCTCGATAGCTGGCACGACCTGTCGCGGGTGGTCGAGATGCGCATGCTGGATATCTACAACGCCGACGCCGCCGCCCGCCAGTTGATCCTTGCGCAACACGGCCTGACCGAAATCAACCAGGCCGACCGCCAACACGACATCGAACTGGGTCACTTGATGCTGGAGGTGTTCAACCGCCACTTCCACCTCCCCGCACTGCCGGACGATGTGGATGTGTTCGCACTGGCGATGGAACTGGGCGACCGCGTGTATGCCCGCTCCGTCCAACTGCACGGCGAGATAACGCCGCGCATGGCGGTAGAGGGAATGCGGGTGTTTGATGCGTATGTGGGGTTGTATCTGCCGCCGTTTCTGGTGAAAAAAACTGTTTTGGTTGGTGATTGATTCTGCGTTCAGGTCATCGCTAGACAGGCCACGCGCAAACACATCATGTTAAAACGGAGCCTCTGACGCATGAGGCAATACAATTTCTTCACCCGCTCTTATATTTCTTATTGAAACAGCCCTGTAGTACCGCTCCTGTATGACAACCTCCATTTCACGCGTGCTCCGGTATGTCAGGCCGCCAGCGCCCATGAGGCCATAACGGTAAGCTCGACCACTGATTCTCGCGGGATAGTGGCTCATGTACACGCCATAAGTCTTTGGCTTAGCGCCAGTCGCAGTAGCGGCAACCTGCGCAAAATCATCTGCTATATGTCGAGTCAGCGATAAATAGAAGCCTCTACCCTCACTCAGGCCCGCTGAGCTGTTCATGAATGAGGAGTCAAGACCTCGCATGAGGAATGCGCCGTTCTCCTGCGTCGAACCGTGAAACCCTATCAATGTTTTTAGCTGATTGAACTCATCTGAAGACGGTCTCAGATCAGGCAGGGAGCGAGCTCTGGCGACTCCACTGCTCACTCTGGCGGATGACTCACCGACATGACTAAGCCGATCAATCATTTTCCCCCTATGCCTTGAACTTCGACCAACGATTTTAGCTAACAGACTTCTTACCCGCGCCCATCCGGAAGCATGGCCAGTGGGATCAACCTTGTTGACTGGATCCATCCCGCAGTACGCATACGTATTTACTCCTCCTTTGCCAAAAGGGCTAAGGCTGTCCGGGCTGTTGAATCGCATTAACTCCGGATTGAACGCACGGTAACCATTGCCCAACAGGTAATGTCCGGTCACCGGATCGCAGTGTTCACCATTGAAACCCATTAACGCGGGCAGGCCGCTCTCTGAGTGATGATGCCCATACGGCGTATAAACCGACGATTTCACTTTGGAGTCGGCTACTGTTTGCAGCACCGAGCGCTGTTGATCTGTCGCCAGAAGGTCGGTGGTACTCTCGTCGGCGATACGCTGTACCTGGGCGAGCAACATGCCCTCGCAGTGGAAAATACTGCGCTGCACAGCGCTTTCAATGAAAGTCGCCAAGCGTTTCTTCTGGTAAAAGCGCAGCACATCCGGCTGGGCAGCTGGAGTGCTGCTCGCCAGACGATCCAATGCGTCGTAGCGATAGCGGCATGAAGAGGCCATGTCGAGTCCTCCAGAAGAAATGAGCCACTAGCATGCTGCAAACTTTACGCGACGTGTACCTGACAGAACTGCCAGCTCCAGGCGTAAAAAACCCCGAAGGGTCTTCACCGTTCGGGGTCGGGTGTGGATGCATGTTCACAGCTTGGCGATCGACACCTCGGTGGATTTTACGAAGGCAATCACTTCGCTGCCCACGACCAGTTCCAACTCCTTGACCGAACGGGTGGTGATCACCGACGTCACAACGCCGGAAGCGGTCTGTACGTCGATTTCGGACAGTACGTCACCGTGAACGATTTCCTTGATGGTGCCTTTGAACTGGTTGCGAACGTTGATGGCTTTGATAGTCATGGCATGTCTTCCTGTGGGGATTTGGATTAGGTGGCCCAGCGCAGTTGCGTGGGCAAGGGTGAAGAAGGTTCGGGTTCAGGCGGCGAGCCGGGAATGGCCAGCACCTGATTGAGGACTTCGGTTTCCAGCGCCGCAAGACGATGCGAGCCACGTGCTCTGGGGCGTGGCAGATCGACCAGCAGGTCGAGGCCGATACGCCCTTCTTCGATCAGAATCACGCGGTCGGCAATGGCCACCGCTTCGCTGACATCGTGGGTGACCAGCAGTACGGTGAAGCCGTGCTGGTGCCAGAGTTTTTCGATCAGTTGCTGCATCTCGATGCGCGTCAACGCATCCAGTGCACCTAGCGGTTCATCAAGCAACAGCAGGCGCGGCTTGTGAATCAGGGCCCGCGCCAGTGCGACGCGCTGCTTCTGACCGCCAGACAGCGCCGCTGGCCATTCATGGGCACGCTCGGCCAGACCGACCGCTTCGAGGGCGTCGAGCGCCTGCCCACGCCAGTCGCCGGTCAGGCCGAGACCCACGTTGTCGATGATCTTTTTCCACGGCAGCAAGCGAGCTTCCTGAAACATCAGGCGGGTGTCTTCGCGGGCATCGCCAAGCGGTGCGGAGCCAGCCAGCAGTTCGCCCTGAGTCGGGCTGTCGAGCCCGGCCAGGAGGCGCAACAAGGTGCTTTTGCCACAGCCGCTGCGGCCCACGACGGCCACGAACTGCCCGGCCGGAATGTGCAGGTCGATGTCCTTGAGCACTTCACGCGAGCCGAACGCTTTCTTGATGTTCTGGATCGCCAGCGGAATACCACGCAGCAGGTGCGCCGGTTGTTGTTTCAGATTGCTCATGCGGCACCGCCTTTGCTGACTTGATAGGCCGGATGCCAGCGCAGGCAGACCCGTTCCAGACCCCGAGCCGCCAGATCGGCCAGTTTGCCGAGCACGGCGTACAGCACAATCGCCAGCACCACGATGTCGGTTTGCAGGAATTCACGGGCATTCATGGCCAGATAGCCAATGCCGGAGCTGGCCGAGATGGTTTCAGCCACGATCAGCGTCAGCCACATGAAGCCCAGCGCGAAGCGCACACCGACCAGAATCGACGGCATGGCCCCGGGCAGGATCACGTGGCGGAACAGGCTGAAACCGGACAGACCGTAGCTGCGCGACATTTCTACCAGCGCCGGGTCGATGTTGCGAATGCCGTGGTAGGTGTTCAGGTAGATCGGAAACAGCGTGCCCAGCGCCACCAGAAATATCTTGGCCGTCTCATCGATGCCGAACCACAGGATCACCAGCGGAATCAGCGCCAGATGCGGCACGTTGCGAATCATCTGCACCGAGCTGTCCAGAAGGCGCTCGCCCCACGCGCTCAGGCCGGTAATAAAACCTAGCGCCAGGCCGATACCGCCGCCGATGGCAAAACCGAGGCCGGCGCGCCAGCCGCTGATGGCCAGGTGGGTCCAGATTTCACCGCTGGACACCAGCGTTACACCCGCCTCAATGACCGCGCTGGGTGCCGGAAGAATGCGCGTGGACAGCCAGCCGGCGCTGACCGACAACTGCCAGACCGCCAACAGCAGAACAGGCAGCGCCCAGGGGGCCAGTCGATGGATGATGCGTTGCGAAGCGCTTAGGCTCATGGAGTGGTCTCCTCGAAGGGCCTGTCAATCACTGTGCTTGAGCAACAGCAGCGGGTGGCGTCCAGACCACGTCAGCAATGCTGAGCGGCTTGGGGATCAACTTGAGCTGGTAAAAGGTGTCGGCAATCTTCTGTTGAGCCGCGACCACGGGCGGCGTGATGAACAGCGCGCCGTACCCCTGACGCTTGACCGAGGTCAGCGTGATGTCGGCTGGCAGCCCGAGCAATGGCGCAACCTGCTTGGTCACTTCGTCAGGGTTGGCCTTGGACCACTCGCCCACCGCGCGCACTTCTTCGATCAACGCCTGAATCACCTTCGGGTTTTTCTGCGCGTAGGGTTTGGTCGCAAGGTAGAACTGATGGTTGTCGACAATGCCGGAACCGTCTCTCAGCGTGCGCGCCTGCAGTTGCTTCTCGGCAGCAGCCTGGTAAGGGTCCCAGATGACCCAGGCATCGACACTGCCACGCTCGAAGGCGGCGCGGGCGTCGGCTGGCGGCAGGAATACGGTTTGAATATCGGAATACTTCAGGCCAGCGTCTTCCAGCGCACGGACCAGCAGGTAATGCACGTTGGAGCCCTTGTTGAGGACGACTTTCTTGCCTTTGAGGTCCTTGACCGACGTGATCGGCGAGTCCTTGGGCACCAGAATCGCTTCGCTGGTCGGCGCGGGCGGTTCATAGGCGACGTACAGCAGATCGGCACCTGCCGCCTGCGCGAACACCGGAGGCGTTTCGCCGGTGACGCCGAAGTCGATTGAGCCGACGTTCAAGCCTTCGAGCAACTGCGGGCCGCCGGGGAATTCGGTCCATTGCACTTTGACGCCCTGCTCCGCCAGGCGCTTTTCAAGCGAGCCCTTGGCCTTGAGCAACACCAGCGTGCCGTATTTTTGATAACCGATGCGCAGGTCCTCGGCCTGAGCCTGGCTCAAGGCACCGAACGTAACAGCAGCAGCCAACAGAGCGGCCAAACCTCGACGCAAACTCACAGTGCGCATGGCGCGCTCCTCTACCGGGTATGGGTTGGCGGAAACCGCCGGAATGAGGGAGACAGTAACAGCGATTTTTTATATCTATAAATCTCATTTATTCATTTGGTTATTCCATACGGAGATATACAGAGCGCTGCTTTGAGAGCAGCATGAATCTGAACATACCGTATCGCTTCATCGTCGGACGCGGAGCGTTCTGAGAGGCGTTACCACGCAGAGCATGGGAACGATCGTGCCCACTCCGCGTGGGCAGGCAGCCCGTGACGCTCTGCGTCACTTTCCTGAGTGAACGCAGTAGCAACGAACATGACCTTCCTCAAACACCGCCCATAAAAAAGGGCCGATCAATCGGCCCGAATACCCCACGCTTGGTGAATCTGGAATCAACGGTTCGGCTGAGGCGTCAGGCGCAGGTATGGCGTAACGGCCTTGTAGCCTTTTGGAAAGCGCCGTTTTATCTCTTCCTCGTCCTTGATCGACGGCACGATCACCACATCCTCACCGTCCACCCAATTGGCGGGCGTGGCGACTTTGTAGTTGTCAGTCAGTTGCAGAGAGTCGATCACGCGCAGAATTTCGTGGAAGTTACGCCCGGTGCTGGCCGGATACGTGATAGTCAGGCGCACCTTCTTGTTCGGATCGATCACGAACAACGAGCGCACCGTCAGCGTATCGCTGGCATTGGGATGAATGAGGTCATACAGATCGGATACTTTGCGGTCAGCGTCCGCCAGGATCGGAAAGTTGACCTGGGTGTTCTGGGTGGTGTTGATGTCGTCGATCCATTTGACATGCGAGTCGACAGGGTCCACCGACAGCGCAATGGCTTTGACGCCGCGCTTGGCAAACTCGTCTTTCAATTTGGCGGTGAACCCCAGCTCTGTGGTGCACACCGGCGTGAAGTCTGCTGGGTGAGAGAACAACACACCCCAGTTGTCGCCCAGCCATTCATGGAAGCGTATGCGGCCCTCACTGGATTCCTGTTCGAAGTCAGGGGCGATATCGCCAAGTCGCAGTGTCATGGTGTGGCTCCTTGTCTTGTTCGATTGAGTCTTTCAGTTAAGACCTACTGTGCCTGCGGGTGAAGTAAATTAAAAAGAATGGATATAGCGGTGGTTAGATCAATAAAGAATATAAAAATACAGGTAAAAGAAACCCCGCACGGGGCGGGGTCTCTTTGACGCTCAATACACTTACATGAAGTTGTAGGTGTAGTTGAAGATCAGACGGGTCTGATCGGTGTCAGCAGTTGTTGCGCTGTCGCCGCGGAAAGTACCGTGACGCAGAGTAGTGCCGAAGCCCTTGAGTGGACCGCTCTGGATGACGTAGTCAACACGCATGTCGCGTTCCCACTCGGAGTGAGAGTCACGAGCACGGTTCACGTCACGGATATCATCACCGCTCAGGTAGGCAATCGCAGCTTTCAGACCTGGAACACCAACCTTGGCGAAGTCGAACGAGTACTGACCAAACGTGGTGTTTTCACCCGCGCGGTTGAAGCCGTTGATCATCGAGTCAGTGAAAAGGTAGAAGCTGGAGCCGCCGTTACCCTCCAGGCTGCCAACGCCGTTGTTTTTACGAACGTTGCCTTGGCCGAGGTAAACCATGCCGCCGTCGTCGCCTACCTGCTGGTGACCAACCATAAGTGCGTGGCCGCCCAGAGTGTAGGTGAACATGGCAGACCAGGTCTGGTTATCAACTTCGCCCGGAGTCTTGGCATAGCCACCGTTGTTGCTGAAGCTATAGCCAGAGGTGTTGCTGCTGTTCTTGCCATCAGCGCTGCTGTTGAAATAACGCAGGTCAGTCTTGAAGGACTGGTTGTCGTTGATCTGGTAGACGTGAACCAGACCCAGGAAGTGCTGCTTGTAGAAGTCTTCCAGGTTGGCGTAGTAGTACTGCAGGGTCAGATCTTTGGTGACTTTCCAGTCGGCACCGGCAAAGCGGAACTCGTCACTGGTCTTGGCGGCACCGGCTACGGACAAGTCAGTCCAGTTGCTCGAAGCACGGCCAATGGATTTGCTCAGCTGACCAGCAGTGAAGGTCACATTGTCCAGATCCTTGGAGGTCACGATGCCGCCTTGGAAGGCTTGCGGCAACAGACGGCCATCGTTGCTGACCAGAATCGGCAGGTTAGGCGCGAGAGCGTTACCCACTTTCAGCTCGGTCTTGGAGAAGCGGATCTTGGCGTTGGCGCCGGCACGGCTCCAGTCGCTGACAGAAGAACCGTCAGTGTCGGTCGGAACAACGGTGTTAGCCGTGTTGGCGTTGTGGTGCTGAATGCCACCACCCAGATGCAGCCCCATTACTGCCTGTACATCAAGACCGAAACCAACGGTGCCTTGAGTGTAGCCCGACAGGTAGTCGAACTTCAGGCCGGTAGCGGTTTCACGCTGGTCCGAAGCACTAACGCCTTCACGAAGGTCGTTGTTGAAATACAGAGTACGAGAACTGATAGACGCTTTACTGTCTTCGATGAAACCAGCTGCACCGGCCTGTTGCGCCAATACACCAACGGTTACGGCCAGGGCCAGGGTGGACTTCTTCATTGCAACGCTCCTCGTGAATCTAATTTTTTATTTCCACAGTGCCGGGCATTTTTGCCCTGACCCGTGGATTCGCGCAGGTGACAGGCCCGACCCTGAGGTCAATGGTTTCTGTACACCCCGACTGCATGACTAGACCGCGCATGTCGGTGGCTGGACGGTAGTGAAAACCCTGAAGATCAGAAAGGAATCAATTAAGCCCCAATCAATAACTTTTCGGCATATGTCACAACTCGTGTCAATCACGACGTCACGGAGTGTATCGACCTCATTCACTAATTCACAAAGTATATTTTGCGACCGTTCGTCAGATCGTTCTGTTTCGTGCAACCAAAAGGCCAGTTCAAGACCCGCCAGTCACGCCCAACCCAAAGAAAGCCTTTAGCCATCTCAGCTAAAACCCTTACAGATCGGGAGCTTCGGAGAGAATAGGGAGCAAATGTTACAGTTGTCACCGCTCTGCAGACGCGCCCACGCCTGCTTCAAATATTTCATGAAGAATGATTTTTAAGGTGCCCACAGCTCCATTTTTGCCCTTTGATACGCCCTCGACACAGGCGCATGGGTGAACAAATACGGTGTTTTACTGTCGTGCGCCGATCCTGTGAGCCAGTTGGCAGATGCAGAATAGACGTGAATGTGCAGATTGCCCGCTCCGCTTTCTCTAAAAAGAGACAAACCGTTTCTAAGCTAATGCACAAAAGTTATTTATTTGTAGATTCTTAGATCATTTAGTCTCCGAACTCAGCCACTTTCCCGGCCCGCCTGATTCGGAGCTTCACCATGAAACTGCATTTTTCCCTGCGTCTGCTCACAGCGCTGTCGCTGACAGGCGCGGCCTTCTTCGCCCAGGCGGCCGACTTCACCGTGGCCTATCAAACCACCGTTGACCCGGCCAAGGTGGCCCAGTCCGATAATGCGTATGAAAAAGCCACCGGCTCGAAAATCGCCTGGCGCAAGTTCGAGAACGGTGCGGACGTCATTACCGCGATGGCCTCCGGCGATGTGCAGATTGGCTACCTCGGCTCAAGCCCGTTCACCGCAGCCGCTACACGCAAGCTGCCGGTGGAAACCTTCCTGATCGCCACCCAGATAGGGGCCGCAGAAGCGTTGGTCGCACGCGACGGCTCGGGCATCAATTCGCCGCAAGACCTGATCGGCAAGAAAATCGCCGTGCCATTCGTTTCCACCGGCCACTACAGTCTGCTGGCCGCGCTCAAGCACTGGAACATCGACCCGGCCAAGGTGACGATCCTGAATCTCGGTCCGCCTGCCATCGCCGCAGCATGGAAGCGCGGCGACATTGACGCCACTTACGTGTGGGACCCGGCCCTGGGTGTTGCCAAGGAAACCGGCAAGGTGCTCATTACCTCCGGTGAACTGGCCAAGGTCGGTGCGCCGACATTCGATGCCTGGATCGTGCGCAAGGATTTTGCTGCCCAGCACCCCGAGGTGGTCAGTGCCTTCGCCAACGTCACGCTCGACGCTTACGCGCGCTATCGCCAGGACCCGAAAGCCTGGATCGCCGATGCCTCCAACATCGACAAGCTGACTCGACTTTCCGGGGCCAAGGCGGCGGACATTCCAGACCTGTTGCAAGGCAATGTCTATCCATTGGCTGCTGAACAGACAGCGCTGCTGGACGCCCCCACCATCGAAGCGGTGACCAAGACGGCCGCTTTCCTCAAAGAACAGGGCAAGGTCGATGCGGTGCTGCCTGACTACTCGCCTTACGTCACGGCCACGTTCATCGCCCACTGATCAATCCTGAAGGAGCCAAGGGTCATGGCCTTACTGAAGCTGGAGCGCATCGGCGCACAGTATCCGGGCGCAGCACACCCCGTACTGACCAACATCAACCTGAGCCTGGGGCCGGATCAACTGTTAGTGGCGCTGGGCCCTTCCGGCAGCGGCAAGACGTCGCTGTTGAACCTGATTGCAGGCTTCATCAAGCCTGACAGCGGACGCATCACACTGGACGGCACGCCTGTCGAAGGTCCCGGTGCCGAGCGCGGCGTCGTGTTCCAGGACGATGCGTTGTTGCCGTGGCAAAACGTGCTGGCCAACGTTGCCTTTGGCCTGGAGCTGGCAGGCGTCGGTCGGGCCGAACGGGAAGCGAAGGCGCGCGAAATGCTTGCATTGGTGGACCTGAGCGGCTTTGAGCAGAGGCGTATCTGGGCGCTTTCCGGCGGACAACGCCAGCGCGTCGGTCTGGCGCGGGCGCTGGCCGCAGATCCTCGGGTGCTGTTGATGGACGAGCCATTCGGCGCGCTGGACGCCTTCACACGTGAAAGCATGCAGGAGTTGCTGCTGCAGGTCTGGCGGCGCACGGCCAAGCCGGTGTTCCTGATTACCCACGATATAGAAGAGGCCGTGTTCCTGGCCACGGACCTGATCCTGCTGGCGCCCGATCCGGGTCGCATCGCCGAACATTTGCGCCTGGACTTCGGCCAACGCTACAGCGCAGGCGAATCGGCGAGGGCGATCAAATCCGATCCACGCTTCATTGAAACCCGCGAGCATGTGCTGGCCAGCGTCTTCTCCCAACGTGTGCGGGAGCAGCACGCATGAACAGTTATGAACTGAGCGACCCGGTTAAACCCCGTGCCCCGGTCCGCAAGCCGCGCCTGTACCTGAGCACCCGGGCCATCAGCGTCGCCACATTGGTGGGGCTTCTGACCCTGTGGTGGGCCGTGACCGCAGCCCAGTGGATCGACCCCCTGTTTTTGCCGCCGCCCTCGGCCGTACTGGAAAAAGCCTGGCTGCTGCTGACCAAGGGCTACATGGATTCCACGCTATGGCAGCACCTGGGCGCCAGTCTGCAACGTATCGGGCTGGGCCTGGGGGCAGCGATTCTGACGGCGATTCCGGTGGGGATCGCCATCGGGCATAACCGTATTGCCCAAGGCATTCTCGATCCGCTGATCGAGTTCTACCGCCCTATTCCACCGTTGGCTTATCTGCCGCTGATCGTGATCTGGTTCGGCATCGGCGAGTTTTCCAAAGTGCTGCTGATTTATCTGGCGATCTTCGCGCCCATCGCGATTGCCACCGCAACCGGCGTGCGCACGGTCGATCCCGCCCGAGTCCGCGCCGCGCAATCGCTGGGTGCCACGCGCTGGCAACTGATCCGCTACGTCATTTTGCCCAGCGCACTGCCGGACATCCTCACCGGCGTTCGCATCGGGCTGGGTGTGGGCTGGTCGACACTGGTCGCCGCCGAGCTCATCGCCGCCACCAGCGGGCTGGGCTTCATGGTGCAGTCGGCCGCGCAGTTTCTGGTCACTGATGTGGTGGTACTGGGGATTCTGGTGATCGCCATCATTGCCTTCGTGATGGAGCTGAGCCTTCGAGCGCTGCAACGCAGGCTGGTGCCCTGGCACGGTCAACATCATTGATGTCGGCAGGTAATTGCACACTGACCACGCCGACAGCTCGGCGCTTTAAAGAAAGAGATCGGCCATGAGTTTGCACATCACACCCCTCAGCTTCGCCCTCGGCGCGCAAATCAGCGGTATAGACCTGAGCCGCGACCTGAACGGCGAACAACGCCATCACGTCGAGCAGGCATTGCTTGAACATCACGTGCTGTTCTTTCGTGACCAGCCGCTGACGCCTCGACAGCAGGCACGCTTTGCGGCGAATTTTGGTGATCTGCACATTCACCCGATTTACCCGAATGTGCCGGAGCAGCCGGAAGTGCTGATTCTGGACACCGCCGTGACCGATGTGCGGGACAACGCCGTCTGGCACACCGACGTCACGTTCCTGCCGACGCCAGCAATGGGTGCAGTACTGAGCGCCCGACAGTTGCCGCCTTTCGGTGGCGACACGTTGTGGGCAAGCGGCATTGCGGCCTATGACGCGCTGTCGGAGCCGCTGAAGCGCCTGCTGAACGGGCTGACTGCAACCCATGACTTTACCCGTTCGTTTCCGCTGGAGCGCTTTGGCAGCACACCGCAAGATCTGGTGCGCTGGGAAGAGGCACGGCGCAAGAACCCGCCGCTGTCGCATCCGGTCGTTCGCACGCATCCGGTCAGTGGTCGTCAGTCGTTGTTCGTCAACGAAGGCTTCACGACACGGATCAATGAGCTGGAACCTTCCGAGAGTGAGGCGATTCTGAAGCTGCTGTTCAGCCACGCCACCCGACCGGAATTCACCCTGCGTTGGCGCTGGCAGGAAAACGACGTGGCGTTCTGGGACAACCGCTCAACGCAACACTACGCAGTGGACGATTACCGCCCCCAGCGCAGGGTCATGCACCGAGCGACGATTCTCGGGGACGTGCCGGTGTAAGGCATAAAGTGCATCAGCTTGGGGTGACGCGCCGTTTCGATGCTCAAATTGAGTGCATAAATCAGAGCGCCAGTTGCATGATCGGGGCGGCTGAACGAAAAGATTCGACAAGTCCGGGTTCTTCAAACCCGCTAAACGGCGCTTTTCAGACCCTTGAGCAGGTTTTATCACTTCTTTTGCAAAAACTGGCACGCGGCCTGCAATAGGTACTACATCACCTGTTTTGGGGACCTTGGTACAGGCAGGCCGGGGAATCCCCTCTTTTATTCCTCCCGGAGACTGACCTCCAGTCTCCAGCGCCCGTCCACCTTCTCAGTGCGCCAGTCGCCATGAAGTGGACGGGCTGCCAGGAGCGTCAGCACCAACCCCTTCTCTCCTCGTTCCAGCTTCCAGCGCGCAACCTTGCTGTCGAACCGCAATTGGCCGCTCCACGGCCGTCCCGAAGCATCGAGCCTGAGCACTACTGCGCCGTCCACCGTGCCGCCCTCATAGCGGGGCTCTTCGTCGAACCACAACGCCAGGCCCGTCGGCAGCTCTTCAATCTGCTCCAGTTCAACCGGCACCGGTTGCTGCAAACGACCAATGATTGTGCCGACGGTAAAGCCGACAATCGCCATCGAACCAAGAACACGCGGCCATAGCTTCGGTCTGGGGTCCTCTTCGGGGGTAGAATGCAACCCGTCCTTTTGTTCGGAGCCGTGCATGTTTCACGTCATCCTTTTTCAACCAGAAATTCCGCCGAATACCGGCAATGTCATCAGGCTGTGCGCCAACAGTGGCTGCACCCTGCATTTGATCGAACCCTTGGGTTTCGAGCTGGACGATAAACGCCTGCGCCGGGCGGGCCTCGACTATCACGAGTATGCCACGCTGCAGACGCATGCCGACTTGGCCAGTTGTCTGGAAAAACTCGGTAACCCACGGCTGTTCGCCTTCACCACCAAGGGTTCACGGCCGTTTCATGACGTCAGTTTCCAGCCGGGCGACGCTTTTCTGTTCGGCCCGGAAAGCCGGGGCCTGCCTGCCGAGATTCTCGACTCGCTGAGCGGCGACCACCGCCTGCGCCTGCCCATGCGCGAAGGCTGCCGCAGCCTGAACCTGTCCAATACCGTGGCCGTGGCCGTCTACGAGGCGTGGCGACAGCATGGGTTTGCGTAACGCTTGAATCGGACGCGGAGCCTCCAGAGAGGCGTTACCACGATGGAGCGTGGGAACGATCCACAGCGTGCATCACTTCACGCAGCAGGCATGCACAAAAAAGCGCCCCGAAAGGCGCTTTTTCATTCAGCCGTAACGCTTACTGAACAGTCGGCGTTTCGCCAGCTTCCTGCATGCGTTGCAGTTCCTGTGCGTACAGCGCGTCGAAGTTCACCGGGGCCAGCATCAGCGCAGGGAACGAGCCGCGGACAACCAGGTTGTCGATGGCTTCGCGAGCGTAAGGGAACAGGATGTTCGGGCAGAAAGCGCCCAGGGTGTGGCTCATCGAACCGTCGTCCAGGCCCTTGATCAGGAAGATACCGGCCTGCTGCACTTCAACGATGAACGCAACTTCGTCGCCGTTGTTGACGGTCACGGACAGGGTCAGCACCACTTCGTAGAAATCGCCTTCCAGCGGCTTCTGACGGGTGTTGAGGTCCAGGCTGACGGTCGGCGTCCACTCCTGGCGGAAGATCGCCGGGCTTTTCGGTGCTTCGAAAGACAGGTCGCGAACATAGAGACGCTGCAGGGAGAATTGCGGAGCGTTTTCTTCTTCGTTGGCCACGGCGCCGTTGTTCGGTTGATCGGTCATTTCGGATCCTTCTCAAATAAAGCGATTAAGTTGGGGAATCAGCCCAGCAATGCGTCGAGCTTGCCAGCGCGTTCCAGAGCGAACAGATCATCGCAGCCACCGACATGAGTCGAGCCGATCCAGATCTGCGGTACCGAGGTGCGACCGGCCTTCTTGGTCATCTCGGCACGAACCTGCGGCTTGCCATCGACCCTGATTTCCTCGAAGGCCACACTCTTGCTCTGCAACAACTGCTTGGCACGTATGCAATACGGGCAGTAGTCGCTGGAATAGACGATGACTTGGGCCATTTTCATTTCACCAAAGGAAGGTTGTCGCCGCGCCAGCTGGAGATGCCGCCGGACAGCTTGGCCGCCTTGAAGCCGGTCTTGAGCAGTTCACGGGCGGTGCTGCCTGCATGCTGCCCCATTGCGTCGACGATGATCAACGTCTTGTCCTTGTATTTCTGCAGTTCTGCGGTGCGGGTCAGCACTTTGTCCTGCGGAAAGTTCAGGGAGCCGACGATGTGGCCGTTGGCGAAGTCCTTCTTGGAGCGCACGTCGATCACCACGCCCTGGTCGCTGTTGACCAGTGCGGTCAGCTCGCGAGTGCTCAGGCTCGCGCCGCCTTTGCTCAGTTCATAAGCGATCAGCAGTCCCAACAGAATGACGAAGGCACCGGTGATCAAATAGTGGTTAGTAGCGAATTCAAGCAGATGAGCAACCATCGGTAGGTTCCAGGGCGTTAAAATGTCGGCCAGTATACACAGCACCCAAGGTGGGCCAAAGTCCGTACGGCAGTGACGCCGTTTGAACTTGTCCTTAAAATGCCGATCCCTTGTTCTTTACTTCAACCAGCCTCGAGTGGGTTCTATGACTGCCACCCCAAAACCTCTGGTCCTTATCATCCTGGACGGCTTCGGACACAGCGAACACCGTGAAGGCAACGCGATTCTGGCCGCGAAGATGCCGGTCATGGATCGCCTCTACAAGACCATGCCCAATGGCCTGATTTCAGGCTCCGGCATGGATGTCGGTCTGCCGGACGGGCAGATGGGCAACTCTGAAGTCGGCCACATGAACCTGGGTGCCGGCCGCGTGGTGTATCAGGATTTCACTCGAGTGACCAAGGCGATCCGCGACGGCGAGTTCTTCGAGAACCCGACCATCTGCGCCGCCGTGGACAAGGCGGTTGCCGCTGGCAAGGCTGTACACATCATGGGCCTGCTGTCCGATGGCGGCGTTCATAGCCACCAGGATCATTTGGTCGCAATGGCCGAGCTGGCCGTCAAGCGCGGTGCCGAGAAGATTTACCTGCACGCGTTCCTGGATGGCCGCGACACACCACCGCGCAGCGCGAAGAAATCCCTTGAGTTGATGGACGAAACCTTCGCTCGCCTGGGCAAAGGCCGCACGGCCACGATCATCGGCCGTTACTTCGCGATGGACCGTGACAATCGTTGGGATCGCGTTTCCAGCGCTTATAACCTCATCGTCGACAGCGCGGCACAATTCCAGGCAGACAGCGGCGTTGCAGGGCTTGAGGCCGCTTACGCTCGCGATGAAAACGACGAATTCGTCAAAGCCACTCGCATCGGAGAGCCTGCCAAGGTTGAAGATGGCGACGCGGTGGTATTCATGAACTTCCGCGCCGACCGTGCTCGCGAATTGACCCGCGTATTCGTCGAGGACGATTTCAAAGACTTCGAGCGCGCCCGCCAGCCGAAGGTCAACTACGTCATGCTGACCCAGTACGCCGCCAGCATCCCGGCGCCGTCTGCGTTTGCAGCAGGCAGCCTGACGAATGTGCTGGGAGAGTACCTGGCCAACAACGGCAAGACCCAGTTGCGCATTGCCGAAACCGAGAAATACGCCCACGTCACCTTTTTCTTCTCTGGCGGCCGCGAAGAACCGTTCCCGGGTGAAGAGCGCATCCTGATTCCGTCGCCGAAAGTGGCCACCTACGACCTGCAGCCGGAAATGAGCGCGCCGGAAGTGACCGACAAGATTGTTGACGCCATTGAGCATCAGCGTTACGACGTGATCGTTGTGAACTACGCCAACGGCGACATGGTTGGCCACAGCGGCATCATGGAAGCGGCTATCAAAGCGGTTGAGTGCCTGGACGTCTGTGTCGGCCGAATCACTGAAGCGCTGGAAAAGGTCGGTGGCGAAGCATTGATCACCGCAGACCACGGCAACGTCGAACAGATGACCGACGACCACACCGGCCAGGCCCACACTGCACACACCTCCGAACCCGTGCCGTTCGTGTACGTTGGCAAACGCCAGCTGAAAGTCCGCGAAGGCGGCGTTTTGGCTGACGTTGCGCCGACCATGCTGCACCTGCTGGGCATGGACAAGCCGCAAGAGATGACGGGCCACTCGATCCTCATAAACGAGTAATCCGCTAAAAACCGGCACATAGCCATCAGGCAGTGCCGGTTTTTTGTGTTACAGGTCCTAAAGCAGTACACGCGGGACGTTTTTTTTGTACACCATGCCGGGCATACTAGGCCTGACATTTTTTCTCACAATTCCTCGGTATCGCCCACCCTCATGCTTCGCGCCTTGATCGCCCTTGTTCTGATCTGCCTGCTCAATCCGGCGTTTGCCGAAGACGAGCGTGTGCAAACCCAAAAACAGATTGATGCTGCGCGTCAGGATGTGGCCGAGTTGCAGAAAGTCCTGAACAAGCTTCAGGAAGAACGCACAGGCGTCCAGAAGGACCTGCGCACCACTGAAACGGAAATGGGCAAGCTGGAAAAGCAGGTCGAGGTCCTGCAAAAGGAACTAAAAAAGACCGAAGCCGAGCTGACAAAGCTCGACAATGAGAAAAAAAAACTGAATAGCGCCAAAGTCGAGCAGCAGCGCCTTATCGCCATCCAGGCCCGCGCCGCCTACCAGAGTGGCCGCCAGGAATACCTCAAGCTTCTGCTCAACCAGCAACACCCCGAAAAATTCGCCCGCACCCTGACCTATTACGACTACCTGAGCCAGGCCCGCCTGGAGCAGTTGCGCAACTTCAATGAAACCCTGCGCCAGTTGGCAAACGTCGGCAAAGACATCGACCTGCAACAGGCGCAACTGCTGGTTCAGAAGAGCAACCTTGACAGCCAGACCGAAGAGCTGGCCAAGGTTCGCCAGGAACGTCAGCAGGCGTTGGCTAAACTCAATCAGGACTACAAGGCCCGCGATCAGAAGATGCAGGCCCGTCAGCAGGACCAGGCCGATCTGGCCAAGGTGCTGAAGACCATCGAAGAGACGTTGGCCCGGCAGGCCCGCGAAGCCGAAGAGGCACGTCAGAAAGCGCTATTGGCGGCCAAGGAAGCGGAAGAGAAACGTCAACGTGAAGCCGAGGCGGTCGCTCGCAACAACGACACAAAGAGCAGCAGCAAGGACGATGAACCCGCTCCGCGCCGCCCGGTCAAAAGCCCCGGCGCGCTGGTTTCCAGTGCCGGTGTTTCGTACGGCGGACCTTTTGCCGAGGCCAAAGGAAAACTTCCTTGGCCCATCGATGGTCGACTGCTTGCACGTTTCGGTGAAGCGCGTGGTGATGATGCGCGGACCAAATGGGACGGCGTCATGATCAGCGCATCGGCCGGGAGCCAGGTACATGCGGTGCACGGAGGGCGGGTTGTATTCGCCGACTGGTTGCGCGGCGCCGGGCTTCTGGTCATTCTCGACCACGGTAATGGCTATTTGAGCCTGTATGGACACAATCAGAGCCTGCTCAAGTCGGCAGGCGACATTGTAAAAGCCGGTGAAGCGATTTCCACCGTAGGCAACAGCGGCGGTCAGGACACATCAGCGTTGTACTTTGCTATTCGTCAGCAGGGTCGCCCCAGCGATCCAGCCCAATGGTGCCGCACTCAAGGATAAGTCGGCACCAATACCCGTAGGAGCTCGTTAGACATGCTGCATTTGTCCCGCCTCACCTCGCTGGCCCTGGCGATTGCCATCGTTATCGGTGCGCCTCTGGCGCAAGCTGCCGAAAAAACCACGCCAGCCACGACAGCAGCAGTTGCTCCGGCCAATGCCACCGCCAAGCCCCCGTTGCCGCTTGAGGAGCTGCGCACGTTTGCCGAGGTCATGGATCGGGTGAAAGCTGCCTACGTCGAGCCGGTGGATGACAAGACTCTGCTGGAAAACGCCATCAAGGGCATGCTTAGCAACCTTGATCCGCACTCCGCTTACCTGGGCCCGGAAGACTTCCAGGAGCTGCAGGAAAGCACCAGCGGCGAGTTCGGCGGCCTGGGCATCGAAGTCGGTGTGGAAGATGGCCTCGTGAAAGTGGTTTCGCCCATCGACGACACACCTGCCTCCAAGGCGGGTATCGAAGCTGGCGACCTGATCGTCAAGATCAACGGCGCGCCGACGCAGGGCCAGACCATGCAGGACGCGGTCGACAAGATGCGCGGCAAGATCGGCGAGAAAATCACCCTGACTCTGGTACGCGACGGCGGCACGCCGTTCGACGTGACGCTGGCGCGCGCGACCATTCAGGTCAAGAGCGTCAAGGCGCAGATGCTTGAAAATGGCTACGGTTATATCCGCATCACCCAGTTCCAGGTCAAGACCGGCGATGAAGTGGGCAAGGCGCTGGCCAAGCTGCGCAAAGACAACGGCAAGAAGATGAGCGGCCTGATTCTGGACCTGCGCAACAACCCTGGCGGCGTATTGCAGTCGGCGGTGCAGGTGGCGGATCACTTCCTCACCAAAGGCCTGATTGTCTACACCAAGGGCCGTATCGCCAACTCCGAGCTGCGTTTCTCGGCCGACCCGGCAGACGCCAGCGAAGGCGTGCCTTTGGTCGTCCTGATCAACGGCGGTAGCGCCTCGGCGTCGGAAATCGTCGCCGGTGCCTTGCAGGACCAGAAACGCGGCATCCTGATGGGCACCGACAGCTTCGGCAAAGGCTCGGTGCAAACCGTGCTGCCACTGAACAACGACCGTGCGCTCAAGATCACCACGGCGCTGTACTACACGCCGAACGGTCGCTCGATTCAGGCGCAGGGCATCAACCCGGACATCGTGGTGCGTCGCGCCAAGGTCACTAACGAAGTCGATGGCGAAAACTACAAGGAAGCCGACCTGCTCGGCCACTTGGGCAACGGCAACGGCGGCGCAGACAAACCGACCCTCAAGGGCGGTGCAGCAGCCAAGGCACGTCCGCAGGACGATGATTTCCAGCTTAGCCAGGCACTCAGCCTGCTCAAAGGGTTGAGCATTACGCGCGGCAACTGACGGATGCGTATTCTCAGTTTCATGCTGCTGGCGTTCTCGCTGGCTGGTGCTGCCCACGCAGCGCCAGCCGAGTCTGGAACACAACCTGCAAAAGCCTACCTCAGCCTGATCATCGATGACCTGGGTCAGAATCCGGACCGCGACAGCCGCACCCTGGCGCTGCCCGGCCCGGTCACACTGGCGATCATGCCCGATACACCCCACGCCACCGAATTCGCCCGCCAAGCCCATCGCGCGCGCAAGACGGTCATGCTGCACATGCCGATGGACCCCGCCACCGGCCCTTATGCCTGGCACCCCGAACTGCCCTTGCCGGAACTTGAAAGCCGCCTGAATGCTGCCCTGCTCAAAGTGCCGTACGCAGCCGGCATCAACAACCACATGGGCAGCCGCATGACGGCCGAACCCGTTGCAATGGCGTGGCTGATGGAAGAATTGCAGCGCCGCCATATGTTCTTCGTCGACAGCCGCACCAGCGCCAAGACCGTTGCCGCCGCCCAGGCGCAACGTATTGGTCTGGCCAGCGTGTCTCGCGATGTGTTCCTGGACGATGAGCGCACTGCCGAGGCCATCACCCGGCAGCTACAGACGGCAATCAAGCTGGCGCACAAGCAGGGCTCGGCCGTGGTCATCGGCCACCCCTACCCCGTCACACTGGATGTGCTTGAGCGCGAATTGCCCAAGCTCAAAGCACAAGGCGTGGAGTGGATCGAACTGCGGGAGATGATCAGCCAACGCGGCAACAAGGCTATGGCCGGTCATGGCAAAGACGGGACCTATCGCTAGGCTCTACAGGTAACGGTCACGGATCTTTTTCAGCAGGCCTTCGTCACGCATCGTGTCGAGTGCCCGCTGCAAGCGATCAACCACCTCTTGCGGCGTATCCTTGTTCAAGGCCAGGTAAAGCTCGGCGGTGTGAAAACGCAATACCGTCTTGAGGTCGTTGATGCCTTCCTGCTTGGCCAGATAAAGGCCCACGGGGTCAGCAGTGGCCCAAAGGTCAATCTGCCCGCTCACCAGTTTGCGAGCGTTGTCCTGATCACGCAGCATCACCACCGGATCAAGCCCATTGAGCGTCAAGTACTCGGCGACCGCGTCGCCCTTGTACGCACCAATCTGATAACCCTTGGCCTGCTCCAGGCTCGACAGCGTCACCGTGCTGTTGGCGGGCGCGAGCAAGACCCAGTCTACCGGCCCGATAGGCCCGACCCATTTGAAGAGTTTTTCCCGCTCCGGCGTGCGGACGGTGGAGAACACCCCATAACCGTGCTTTTCCAGCGCAAGCTTATAGACCCGCTCCCAAGGAAAGCGCAGGGTCAGGTTGTAGCCCACACCGGCACGCTTGAACATCTCACGAACCGCATCGACCGCAATCCCGTTGATGTTGCTGTCCTGAGCGAAATTCTTGCCATCAACCGCCATGTTGTAAGGCGGGTAATTTTCGGTCAGCAGAACGACTGAATAGGCTGAAGAATCGCCGCCTCGGGCGACCTCGCTGAGCAGAACACCCGCTCCGATCAGTGCAAGAAAAAGACGTTTGAACATGTTCCGGCACTCGATCCTTGACGACGCATGCAGAGTGCCGCGAACCCGATGCAGTGTCTAGCCCGGTGCTCTTCGATGTAGCTTATAAGCAATAGTGCAAAGCACAGACGCGGCCCTGAACGAAAACGAGCATTGTTCCGTTCAAGCCATTGGCTCGAAAAAACAACGCTCGTTACGGCCCAACCACTCAGCGCATCACGATCCCGCGGCTGGCCATGTAGGCCTTGGCTTCAGGCACCGTGTATTCGCCGAAGTGGAAAATACTCGCGGCCAGTACGGCACTGGCGTGGCCTTCAAGCACGCCAGCGGCCAGATGCTCAAGGTTGCCCACACCGCCCGAGGCGATTACCGGAATGCCCAGCGCATCGCTGATGGCGCGGGTGACGCCCAGGTCGAAGCCATTCTTCATGCCGTCCTGATCCATGCTGGTCAGCAGGATTTCGCCAGCGCCCAGGTCTTCCATCTTTTTCGCCCAGAGCACCGCATCCAGCCCGGTAGGCTTGCGCCCGCCGTGGGTGAAAATTTCCCAGCGCGGCGTTTCGCCCGGCCCGGAAACTTTCTTGGCGTCGATGGCAACCACGATGCACTGCGAACCAAAACGGGCGGCGGCTTCGCCAACGAACTCGGGATTGAAGACAGCGGCGGTGTTGATCGACACCTTGTCGGCACCGGCATTGAGCAGGTTGCGGATGTCCTGCACGGTACGCACGCCGCCACCCACGGTCAGCGGGATGAACACCTGGCTGGCCATACGCTCGACGGTGTGCAGTGTGGTGTCACGGCCATCGACGCTGGCCGTGATGTCCAGAAAGGTGATTTCGTCGGCACCCTGCTCATCGTAGCGACGAGCGATCTCCACCGGATCACCTGCATCCCGGATGTTCTCGAACTTGACGCCCTTGACCACTCGACCGTTGTCGACGTCCAGGCAAGGGATGATGCGTTTGGCTAAGGCCACAGGATCATTCTCCGGTTAATTGAAGCAGCGCAGGCTTATTCAGCGGTATGGCTTAGCGCTGTTCCAGATCACACAAGGCCTGAGCCTCGGCGACATCCAGCGTGCCTTCGTAGATGGCGCGACCGGTGATAGCACCGATGATGCCCGGCGCTTTGGCATCCAGCAGCGCCTTGATGTCACCCAGATTATGAATGCCGCCCGACGCGATGACCGGAATTCGCGTTGCAGCCGCCAGCGCAGCGGTGAACGGGATATTGCAGCCCTGCATCATGCCGTCTTTGGCGATGTCGGTGTACACGATGGCCGACACGCCGTCGGCTTCAAAGCGCTTGGCCAGGTCGATGACCTGCACTGAGCTGACTTCAGCCCAGCCGTCGGTCGCGACGAAACCGTCTTTGGCGTCCAGACCGACAATCACTTTGCCAGGGAACGCACGGCAGGCTTCTGCCACGAACTCAGGCTCCTTGACGGCCTTGGTGCCGATGATCACGTAGCTCACGCCCGCCTTGACGTAGTGCTCGATGGTTTCCAGCGACCGAATACCGCCGCCAATCTGGATCGGCAGGTTCGGGTAACGACGCGCGATGGCCGTCACCACGTCGCCGTTGACCGGCTGACCTTCGAACGCACCGTTGAGGTCGACCAGATGCAGACGGCGGCAACCACCCTCGACCCACTTGGCGGCCATCGCCACCGGGTCATCGGAGAACACCGTGGAATCTTCCATGCGGCCTTGACGCAGGCGTACACAGGCGCCGTCTTTAAGGTCGATAGCGGGGATAATCAGCATCGGGAAACCTACTTGTCCGGAAATTAGTTTTTCTCGAGCGCCCACAGGTCACTTTCGATGCTCTCGAACCTCTCCTTGAGGTGCTGCTGAACATCGAAAATGGCTCGATTGTAGTAATGCGGGGCAATCTCGCGCGTGAACAGCTCAAGCACCTCGGCCACCTCAAACGACCCCAGCTCCAGCTCGAAGCGCTCTGCAAACAGGCGCTTGAGCTTGTCGATCGCCTGCTGCTCGTGCTCGGGCGAGAGGGTCAGGATGGGTGGCTTGGTCTTGGCTTTGCTCATGTCGATTACCAGCGACCGTCCCACGCAGCGAAGTTCTGCAGCAGCTGCAGGCCGTGCGTATGGCTCTTCTCGGGGTGGAACTGCACGGCAAAGCGCGAACCGTCGGCCAGCGCTGCGGCGAAGTCGAGGCCGTAACGACCACGGCCCACCACCTGACGCGGGTTGACGGCGTCGATGTAGTAGCTGTGGACGAAATAGAAGCGCGCCAGATCGGGAATGTCATGCCACAGTGGGTGATCGACCGATTGCGTGACCTGATTCCAGCCCATGTGCGGCACTTTCAAGTGCTCGCCGTCTTCATGCAGGTCCTTGCCGAAGAACTTCACCTGGCCCGGAAACATGCCGATGCAATCCACGCCGTCGCTCTCTTCGCTGCTGTCGAGCAAGGCCTGCATGCCGACACAGATACCGAGAAACGGGCGGTCCTTGCTGACTTCCTGCACCAGCGAATCAAAACCCAGACGGCGGATTTCGGCCATGCAGTCGCGAATCGCGCCCACGCCCGGAAACACCACACGGTCGGCTTCACGAATCACATCGGCGTCGCTGGTGATCAGCACACGGCCTGCGCCAACGTGCTCCAGGGCCTTGGCGACCGAGTGCAGGTTACCCATGCCGTAATCGATGACCGCAAATGTCTGCATCAGAGCACACCCTTGGTGGAAGGCATCTGCCCGGCCATGCGCTCATCCAGCTCGACCGCCATGCGCAGGGCACGGCCGAAGGCCTTGAAGACCGTCTCGATCTGGTGGTGAGTGTTGTGGCCACGCAGGTTGTCGATGTGCAGCGTCACGTTGGCGTGGTTGACGAAGCCCTGGAAGAATTCCTGGAACAGGTCGACGTCGAAGCCACCGACAGTGGCGCGGGTATACGGGACGTGCATCTGCAGGCCCGGACGACCCGAAAAGTCGATGACCACACGCGACAGCGCTTCATCGAGCGGCACGTAGGCATGGCCGTAACGGCGAATGCCTTTCTTGTCGCCGATGGCCTGGCTGAACGCCTGCCCCACCGTGATACCGACGTCTTCCACCGTATGGTGGTCGTCGATTTCCAGGTCGCCCTTGCATTCGATGTCCAGGTCGATCAGCCCGTGTCGGGCGATCTGGTCGAGCATGTGCTCAAGGAAAGGCACACCGATATCGAATCGGGCCTTTCCGGTGCCATCCAGGTTGATCGAGGCTTTGATCTGGGTTTCCAGAGTATTGCGCTCGACGTAAGCCTTACGTTCGGCCATCACCAGCTCCGCAAAATCATTGGGCGAAAAAGGCGATCATTATAGGCCCAGAACGGCCCCGCATGAAGCAAACAGACGACAGACAGGGGATTTACTGCGCTTCGTCCTTTTGCGCCTCGCAACAGACGCTGGACCGTGGGAGCGGACTTGTCCGCGAATGCCGTATTTCAGTCGGTGAATCTTTATCCGATTCTCCGGCCTTTTCGCGGACAAATCCGCTCCCACAAAACTGATTTCTTCCAATGAGTGACGTATTTTTGGCCAAGAGGCGGCTTTGTATCGAAAACGGCGCGCCTCTGCCTGGAGAAGAAATCAGCTGAAAAGGCCTGCAATCGCATCGCAGACCTTGTCGATATTCCCCTCGTTCAGCCCGGCCAGGCACATGCGGCCGCTGCGGATCAGGTAAACGCCGTGGGTGTCTTTCAGCTCGTCGACCTGTGCCGGCGTCAGGCCGGTGTAGCTGAACATGCCGTTCTGCCGAAGGATGAAGCTGAAGTCGTGCTGCGGGACCTTCTGCGCCAGCACCGCCACCAGACGGGTCCGCATGTCGAGGATGCGCTGACGCATCACTTCAACTTCAGTCAGCCACTGATCACGCAATTGCGGTGAATTGAGCACGCGGGCAACCACCTGAGCGCCATAGGCAGGCGGGCTGGAATAGTTGCGGCGCACCGTGGCCTTGAGCTGACCCAGTACGTTGATGGCCGAGGCGCTGTCTTCGCAGACCACCGACAGCCCGCCTACGCGTTCGCCGTACAGCGAGAAAATCTTCGAAAACGAGTTGCTGATAAACGCAGTAACGCCAGCATCCGTCATTGCACGGATCGCGTAGGCGTCTTCGTCCATGCCCTTGCCGAAACCTTGATAGGCGATGTCGAGAAACGGAATCAGCTGACGAGCCTTGACCACCTCGACCACTTGATCCCACTGCGCAACGGACAGATCCGCGCCCGTCGGGTTGTGGCAGCACGGGTGCAGCAACACGATGCTGCGTGCAGGCAATTGCTGCAACGCATCCAGCATGGCATCGAACTTCACGCCGCCCGTTTGCGCATCGAAATAGGGATAGGTATTGACCTTGAAACCCGCGCCGCCAAACAGCGCGTTATGGTTTTCCCAGGTCGGATCACTGACCCATACCTGCGAATCCGGGAACGCATATTTGAGGAAGTCAGCACCCACTTTCAACGCGCCGGAGCCACCCACGGTCTGAATCGTGGCGACACGCCCGGCCAGCACGGCAGGATTGTCGGCACCAAACAGCAAGGTCTGTACCGCCTGACGATAAGGCGCGAGGCCTTCCATCGGCAGGTACAACGAAGCGACCTGCTCACCTTCGGCCAGTTGCTGCTGCGCGCTTGCCGCTGCGTCCAGACGCGGAATGCGACCCTGTGCGTCGTAATACAGACCGATGCTGAGGTTGACCTTGTCGGCGCGGGGATCCTTGCCGAAGGTTTCCATCAACGAAAGGATCGGATCACCGGCGTACGACTCCACATGGGCTAGCATGCAAACAACTCCTTAAAGAATGAAATCAGGCCGGGGAAGAGTCGGGCCTGTGGTTCTGCTACGGGATATTACCCCCCGCCCGGCTCTCTCGTCTTGCCACACAACCCCGAAAACCGGGCAAAAAAAAGCGCGTACACCGAAGTGCACGCGCTTTTCAGGACTCGCAGACTGTTAGTGGAACAGTACGGCGGTCTTTTGCAACGTGACCCAGACGCCCCACGCCAGCGGGATGCCCACTGCCAGCCAGGCGGCGATCACCAGCGGCTTGCTGCCGGCCGATGCTTTCCATTCCAGCGAAGTGGTCGCGTCAGCGCCCTTGTCGTGGCCGATGGCTTGTTCAGCCGCCAGCTCCGCGTCGGTCATGAAGTACTTGTCGGCAACCGGACGAATCAACAGGTTGCAGATGAAGCCCAGTACCAGCAGACCGGCAAGGATGTACAAGGTGATGTCGTAGGCATCGGCACGAGCAACACCGTGGCTGAGTTGGTACTCACGCAGGTAGTTGACCAGTACCGGACCCAGTACACCGGCCGCAGCCCAGGCAGTCAGCAGACGACCGTGGATCGCACCGACCATCTGCGTACCGAACAAGTCGGCCAGATAGGCAGGCACGGTGGCGAAACCGCCGCCGTACATCGACAACACGACGCAGAACGCAGCAACGAACAGCGCGATGCTGCCCATGTGGCCCAGTGTCGGCACCGATGCGTACAGCACGAAGCCCAGTGCGAAGAACACGAAATACGTGGCTTTACGACCGATGTAGTCCGAGCACGAGGCCCAGAAGAAGCGACCACCGATGTTGAACAGGCTCAACAGACCGGTGAAGCCCGCAGCGATGGCGGCAATGGCTTTCAGTTGGTCAGCGCTGAGCTGGCTGAACGTCAAGTCGTTACCCAGCAGCCTGCCGGCGAACACTTCCTGCAACAGTGGCGAGGCCATGCCCAGGATGCCGATACCGGCCGAAACGTTCAGGCACAGCACCAGCCAGACCAGACGGAATTGCGGTGTCTTCCAGGCCACGCTGACGTGAACGTGACGGTTGGTGATCATCGCGTTCTTGGCCTTGGCCGCCGGAGCGGTCCAGCCTTCAGGTTTCCAGCCGGTCGGTGGAACGCGGTAGCCCAGTGCGCCGCCAATCATGAAGATGAAGTAAATCACCGCCATCACGACAAAGCTCTGCCACACACCCACGCTATCAGCCGAAGCGAAGTGGCCCATCAGGAAGGTCGCCAGAGGTGCCCCCACCATCGCGCCGCCGCCGAAGCCCATGATCGCCATGCCGGTCGCCATGCCGCGCTTGTCCGGGAACCACTTGATCAGGGTCGACACCGGCGAGATATAGCCAAGCCCCAGACCGATACCCCCAATGACACCCGAGCCCAGCCACATCAGCCAGATCTGGTGGGTATAAATACCCAACGCAGAAATCAGCAGACCGCCACACCAGCACAGTGCCGATACGACACCGGCCTTGCGTGGACCTGCGTGCTCCAGCCAGCCACCCCAGATGGCAGCCGAGCAGCCCAGGAAGATAAAGAACAGGGTGTAGATCCAGCCCAGCATGGAAATCTGCCAGTCACAGGTCGATGCAAACATCTGTGCAAAGAAGCCCATGTCCGGTGTGCACGCGACGGGTGCCGAAACACCGACCGCTTTCGACAACGGCAACCAGAAAACCGAAAAGCCGTAAGCCATACCAATACAAAGATGGATGGCCAGTGCGGCGGGTGGAACAAGCCAGCGGTTGAAACCGGGCTTGGCGATAATGCGCTCTTTGGACAAGAACGCAGGCTGAACGGCAGCGCCGCCCAATGCTGTGCTTGTGCTCATTATAATTACCCCAATGTGTGAAGCATGCAGATGGTCCCGCTGACCCGCCACAGACTCCGTGCCGAGCGGCCATGTCTGTTTTATCGGCAGGTTGTTCAGATACGTGACAAAAAGACGCACCTGAGCCAGCAGATGCGGAGACTATCACTTACTGATGGCCAATAAGCATCTTGTTACAGTGTTTTTATTATTAATATCACGTACTTAATCCACGTTATCTATGACCCCATAGATGCAGTCAATTAAACATCAGGAGAAGCAGCATGCCGGTCTTAGTTGGGCTATTAAGTTCGCCCACTTTTCAGGATCAGGAAGACCTGCACAAGATATATCGTGACGCGCCAGAGGACTTACTGCCGCCTTTCACCAGCGCGACCCATTTGATCGACAGCGCACTGGCCGAAGGCACCTTGGTGGTGGGGCGTTTCAATGACCGATTGCTGGGCGCAGCGCGACTCGACCGAAGTGAGGCTGTCTGGCAGCTGTCTTATCTGTGCGTGCGCAAACCGACCCGTCGACGCGGCGTTGCCGAGCGAATAGTCTCCCACGTGCAGAAACTGGCCCGGGAAGCAGGTTGCGAACTACGCTTGCTGGCAACCGTCGAGCGTCCCGAAGTCCTCGCTCTGGCGGCCAAGCTTTCCGTGCCGCTGGACGCCGCAACGCCCTGAATGATCGGGCGTCATCCAGCCATGAAGGCATCCGAAGCCCGAGACCCTCCTCAGAGCGGTATACTCGTGGGCTATTTTTGAACATCGACACAAGGACTCGCCCATGAAAGCGTTCGGCAAAATCCTGGGGCTGTTTATTCTCGGGCTGTTGCTGATCATCGTGGCTCTTGGCTTTGCCTTGACCCATCTGTTTGATCCCAACGACTACAAAGACGAGATTCGGCAGTTGGCACGCGAAAAGGCTAACGTCGAGCTGACGCTCAATGGCGATATCGGCTGGAGCCTGTTTCCCTGGCTTGGGCTGGAGCTGCATGACGCCCACGTGGCGACCCTGACTGCGCCGGATCAGCCCTTTGCCGACGTGCAAATGCTGGGTTTGTCCGTTCGAGTCCTGCCGTTGCTGCGCAAACAGGTGCAGATGAGCGATATCCGCGTCGAAGGCCTGAACCTGATGCTGCATCGCGATGAGCAGGGTCACGGCAACTGGGAAGACATCGGCAAGCCGCCTGCCGTTGCGTCCACCGACGGGAAACCGGATGCCACACCCACGCCGACGCCGGAAACACCAAAACCTGAACGCACTGCGCAACCCCTCAGGCTCGACATCGACAGCCTGACCGTCAATAACGCCCGCGTGGATTACAGCGACGCCCGAAAAGGTCAGACCTTCACCGCCGAAAGCATTCAGCTAAGCACCGGCCCCATTCGCGAAGCGTCCGACATCCCGATCAAGCTGACGGCCTTCCTGAGCACCAACCAGCCCGTCGTGCGCGCCAAGACCGAACTGGTCGGCGCACTGCGCATGGACCGCGTGCTCAAGCGCTACCAATTCGAAGACATGCGCCTGTCCGGCGAAGTCGCTGGCGAGCCGCTCAACGGCAAGATCGTGACCTTCTCGGCCCAAGGCCAGTTGCTGGTGGACCTGGCGGCCAACATTGCCGAATGGAACAGCCTGAAGATCTCGGCCAACCAGTTGCGCGCGTTGGGTGAGTTGCGCGCGCGTGACCTGGACAAGACGCCACAGATCAGCGGCGGCCTGTCCGTCGCCCAGCTCGATGTGCGCAATTTCTTCGACAACATTGGGCAGCCACTGCCGCCCATGAGTGAAGGCGCGCTGAGCAAAGTTGAAATGGTCACGCGCCTCAGCGGTACACCGGCCAGCGTGGTGCTGGATGGTCTGAACCTGAAAGTCGACGACAGCACCTTCACCGGTCGCATCGCGATAGACGATTTCGCCAAGCAGGCCCTGCGCGTTCAGCTTAAAGGTGACACCTTCGACGCCGACCGCTATCGCCCGGCTGAAAGCGAGGAAAGCAAAGGTGCCAAGGCTGCGCGTAAGTCCGAAGTGCAGAGCGGTGAAGCTGCCGCTGTCGCAGGGGATTCGCCGCTGCCCGAACAGCCCACCAAGGCTGCCTGGAGCACAGCAAAACTGTTACCGCTGGAGCGGCTGCGCACGCTGGATGTCGACGCAGACGTCAGCCTCGGCAAGCTGACCCTGAACAAACTGCCCATCGACAATGCCGTGCTCAAGACTCAGGCATTAGGCGGGGTCATCAAGCTCGATACGCTCAGCGGCAACTTGTACAACGGTAACTTCGAGGTCAAAGGCAACCTGGATGCGCGCCCCGACCTGCCGACCATCAGTGTGCAAACGCGCACCTCCAAAGTGCCGGTGGACCGTGTCCTGGAAAGCCAGGGCCAGACACCGCCCGTGCGCGGCCTGATGACGCTGAACAGCAGCCTGACCGGCCAGGGCAACAGTGAGAAAGCGCTGATTGACAGCCTCAATGGCACGGCCAGTTTCGCGCTCACCAATGGCGTGCTGGTCAACGCCAACCTCGAACAGCAGCTGTGCAAGGGCATTTCGACGCTCAACCGCAAACCGCTGACCGGTGAACCCCGCGCTAAGGACACGCCGTTCCAGCAACTGGATGGCAATCTGGTGATCCGTAACGGTGTCGCGAGCAACCCGGACCTGAAAGTGCGCATCCCCGGCCTGACCGTCAACGGCAACGGCGATGTGGACCTGCGCGTGCTGGGCATGAATTATCGCGTCGGCATCATCATTGAAGGCGACAAGAGCGACATGCCGGACCCGGCTTGCGAGGTCAATCCGCGTTATGCCGGTATCGAGTGGCCGGTGCAGTGTCGCGGCCCATTGGAACTGGGTGCAAAAGCCTGCCGCCTGGACAAGGAAGGCGTCGGTCAGATCGCCGCGAAACTGGCTGGCGACCGGATCAGCGAAAAACTTGAAGACAAGCTCGACGAGAAACTGGGCGACAAAGTCAGCCCCGAACTCAAAGACGCGCTCAAGGGATTGTTCAAGCGCTAGAAAAGCAAGGCGGCGCAATGTCCCTGACACAGCGCCGCCTCACAGCAAACAAAGGACTGTAGGGGCGCGCTTGCCCGCGACAGC
>NZ_RBTP01000064.1 GCF_003702045.1 Pseudomonas viridiflava | reverse complement strand
TTGTGCGCCAACGCTGCCCGCCAGCAGCAGCGCAGCCAACACTGCCGGGCATGAATCAGCAAGCGCGCTCATTGGCATGTCACCCTGATCCGCTCGTAGGCACGGGCCGGATCTCTGGGCGGCAGCGAGAATGCTGCCTGACAACTTTGATCAGACCAGCGAACCCGCAAGCTGCCGACATCCTGCTCACTGAGCACCAGCGCCTGACTGCCAGGGTCGACCACCGCCAGCGCCCTGCCCTGTTCATCCTCGACACTGGCACCCAGCGGTACCTTGCTGCCGTCGGCGCGCACCAGTTCAAACTGGACGCGGCGGCCCACAATGGCTTTGAAGCGCACCACCGGTATCGCTCCGCGGCGCGGTACGAGCTGGGTGATGGCATTTTCCAGGTCGACATCAGCGCC
>NZ_RBTP01000056.1 GCF_003702045.1 Pseudomonas viridiflava | reverse complement strand
TCGACCTCCTTCCTCGCTGACCTCATCCGATAAACCCTTGTAACTCATTGAATCTCAAGGCTTTTTCGTTTCCGTCTGCGCCGGAAGTGGGGCGAATTATAGACACCTCAACGAGCGCGTCAACAGTTATTTTCAAATTCGATGAAATCAATCTCGCGCCCCATCCTTGTATAGAAGAACCCGCATACTTGCGCAATATATTGCTCAGCCACCTTTTATTCCGCATCATATAGACGCTCACTCCGCCCAGTTCAGGACGCGTTACTCAAATGTCTGCCAAACCCAACACCATCGCCGCCCTCATGTTTCCTTTAGGGCTGCTGGTCATCGCGATGATTTCGATCCAGAGCGGCGCATCGTTGGCCAAAAGCCTGTTCCCGGTGATTGGCGCACCAGGAACGACTGCCCTACGTCTCATCTTTGCCAGCTTGATCCTGCTTCTGGTTCTGCGTCCCTGGCGTGCGCGGCTGTCGGCCAGGTCGCTGCGTACGGTCATGCTTTATGGCATCTCGCTGGGCAGCATGAACATGCTCTTCTATATGTCATTGCAGACGGTCCCGCTTGGCATCGCCGTCGCACTTGAGTTCACAGGTCCGCTGGCCGTTGCTCTGTGGTCATCGCGCAAGGTGATCGATTTCGTCTGGGTAGCGCTGGCGGTGCTCGGCCTTTTGCTGCTGATCCCGTTTGGACATTCAACCGCAAGCATTGACGTAGTGGGTGCTCTCTATGCGCTGGGAGCTGGCGTCTGCTGGGCCGCCTACATTCTATTTGGACAAAAGGCCGGAGCCGACAATGGCGTGCAGACTGCTGCACTGGGTGTCACGATTGCCGCGGTCTTCATAGCGCCTATCGGTGTGGTGCATGCTGGTGCAGCCCTGCTGGATGTCTCACTGATTCCAGCAGCGTTGGGCGTGGCCGTTCTGTCGACTGCCCTGCCCTACAGCCTTGAAATGGTTGCACTGACCAGAATGTCGGCCCGCACCTTTGGCACGCTTGCCAGCCTGGAGCCCGTTTTTGCAGCGCTTTCGGGTTTGATCTTTCTCCATGAGGACCTGTCGCTCACTCAATGGCTGGCCATCGCCGCGATCATCGTAGCGTCCATCGGCGCGACGTTGGGTTCGGCACCGGCAAAACCGCAGATCGTGCCCGTTGACTGAGATCGTTTCCCGCAAAGACGTAACAAGACACTGGTATTTGTCACGCGCATGAGCCATGTTTAGTCCATCGCCCTCTCGATTTCGAGATTCAGTCCGTGTATTACACCTGTAACGGGTAACAAGAGACTGCGGCACGTAAGGCGTTCAAGTAATGGGTTGCTCAAGGACAGGAATGAAATACATCTTTATTGCACTGGCCGTGCTGGCCGTGGCGGGTTGTGCAGCGACCTCCAAACCGGTCAAGCAAACCAAACGCGGCATCCATATCAACTGCTCCGGGCTGTCATCATCGTGGGACAGGTGTTATGAGCTGGCGACCAATGCCTGTGCTTCGAAGACGTTCAGGGTGATTGCCAAATCAGGCGATGCACAGGAAGATCCGGACGATTACCTGTTCGGGATAAACCCCGCTGGCTACACCAGCCGCAGCATGATCATCGTCTGCAAAAAAGGCTCGTCGCTGAACAGTCAGTTGCCGCAACCCTGAGCAAGGAAGCGGCAACCGCCCGATGATCAGATTGCGACGGTCCGGGCCTGCAGCCACTGCAGCGCAACACCGTCCAGCAGCGGACTCAACCGCTGATTGACGTGCGTGTGGTAGTCGTTCAACCACTGTCGCTCCTCCTGCCCCAGCATCGAAAGCTCGATGCATCGCGTGTCGATCGGGCACAGCGTCAAGGTTTCAAATCTCAGGAACTCTCCAAACTCGGTTTTCCCCGCTTCCTGATTGATCACCAGGTTCTCGATACGCACCCCCCATCGGCCCGGTCTGTATGTGCCCGGCTCGATTGAAGTAATCATGCCCGCAAGCATCGCCGTCTGTGGCGTCGCCGGGGCCTGATAGGCAATGACTTGCGGCCCCTCATGCACATTCAGGAAATAACCCACGCCGTGACCGGTGCCATGCCCGTAATTGACGCCTTCGGTCCACAGCGGCGCGCGCGCGATCGCATCCAGTAAAGGCGATTGGATGCCTTTCGGAAAATGCGTGCGTGAAAGGGCGATGACACCTTTGAGAACCCGAGCGCAATCCTGTTTCTGCTCAGCCGACGGCGTCCCTATCGCAACCATCCGGGTGATGTCTGTGGTGCCGCCCAAGTATTGCCCGCCTGAGTCGATCAGCAACAAGCCATCGCCCTCGATCTGGGCGTGTTCGGCTTCGGTGGCCCGGTAATGCGGCATCGCACCGTTGGCATTGAAACCGGCAATGGTCGCGAAACTCGCAGACACATAACCTGGACGTCGTTCACGCGCCGCCGTCAGTTTTTCATCGATGATCAGCTCGCTGACGGGCTGCTGTCCCAATGCGCTGTCCAGCCAGGCGAAGAACTCACAAAGCGCCGCGCCGTCCTGTTCCATCGCCTGACGAATGTGAACCGTGTCGGACTCGCTCTTGCGCGATTTCAACAGCGTGCTCGGATTCAGGCCTTCAACCAGCGTGACCTCGCTGTCCAGGTAATCGAGCAACCCACAGGTGACGCGCGCAGGGTCGACCAGCAGGCGTGCGGACTTGGGTAACTCTCGCAGCGCTGCACCGATCTGCGTGTACTCCATCAGGTTGACGCCATCGTGCTCCAGGCTGCGACGCACATCGGCGCTGACCTTCTTCGCGTCAACGAACAGCGTGACGCTCTGGGGCCCGATCAGGGCAAACGAGATGAACACAGGGTTGTAAGAGACATCAGAGCCACGCAGATTGAACAGCCAGGCGATGTCATCCAGTGTCGGAACGAAGTGCCAATCTGCTCCCCGTTCGTGCATGTCACTGCGAACAAGGTTCAGCTTGTCGCGGCGAGACACGGAGGCCTGCGGCGGCAGGTGCTCGTAGACGGGGTTGACGGGCAGCGCCGGTCGGTCGTGCCAGAGTTCGATGAGCAGGTCGATATCAGTGCGCAGCCTGGCTCCACGTGCATACAGTTTGCTCGCCAGCGTCCGGGACGACGCCACGGCCAGTACTGCCCCGTCGACGGCAACCACCGTATTGGCAGATGCCTGGTCCGCGAGCCATTCCAGCGGCCCCTGTTGACCCGGGATCAGCTTGACCAGTTCGATACCGCTGCCTGCCAGCTCCTTGGTCGCCTGTTCCCAGTAACGACTGTCAGCCCAGACCCCGGCAAAGGTCTGAGTGATGATCAGAGTCCCAACCGACCCATGAAAGCCGGACAGCCACTGGCGCCCTTGCCAATAGCCGGGCAAGTACTCGGAGAGATGCGGGTCGGCCGACGGCACCAGATAGGCATCGATGTGCTCCCTGCTCATCAAGGCGCGTGTCTGCGCCAATCGTTCTGTCACGGTGTTGCTGGCGCTGACTTGCGTGCTCATTAGTTCTCCTGCTGACCGAAAATAGGCGGCTATGACCGGTCAGATAATGGAGCACTCATCAAGACTGAGCAACTGCCCAGAAGGCAGGCTGTATCACGCTTGCACGAATCGCCTCGGCGGCGTGACGAATATCCTGCTCTCGGGTGAAGCGCCCCAGACTGAGACGGATGGTCTGGCTGGCTGCCTGCGCACTGTGACCCAATGCGAGAAGGACATGAGACGGCGTATTCTTCGCTGAATTGCACGCTGAGGTCGAGGAAAACGCCAGTTGTTGGCCCAAGGCGGCCACATGTAAATCATCGTTGCGGAACGTTAGGCTCAGCGTATGGGCAATCCGGTTGGCAGGACTTCCATTGATACACAAACCGCCAATGCCTTGCAGTTGATCAACGAGCAAACGGTTCAGGCGCGCCATGTCAGCGGTCTCTGCCTCGAACGCCTCGCCAGCCAGCGCAAAGGCCGCCCCCATGCCAGCAATCTGATGGGTGGCCAACGTGCCGGACCGTAGGCCGCACTCATGCCCTCCACCGTGTATCTGTGCCTTTATTCGCTGTTCAGCCCGAGGACCGACATACAACGCGCCGATGCCCTTCGGACCGTAAACCTTGTGGGCCGAAAACGACATCAAGTCCACCGCAAGCGTGCTCAAATCAATGCTCACCTTGCCTGCAGCCTGCGCCGCGTCGACATGCAACAATGCACCGTGACCACGAACCCGGCGACCGATTTCAGCCACATCGGTGAGGGTTCCCAGCTCATTATTGACCAGCATCAGCGACACCAGGAACGTGTCCTCTCGCAATGCAGCACTCACAGCATCGGCGCTGATCAGCCCGTCGGCGTCCGGTGCAAGGTAAGTGACTCTGTAGCCGTTTGCCTGGAGTTGTTGTGCGGTATCAAGAACCGCCTTGTGTTCGATCTGGCTGGTGATGATGTGACCACCTGTCCTGCCCAGACGCTTAGCCCGCTCTTCGGCCACCCCCTTGAGGGCCAGATTGTTCGACTCTGTTGCGCCGGATGTCCAGATGAGCTGAGCCGGCCGAGCCCCCACCAGCCCTGCAACCTGTTGGCGGGCATTTTCGACCGCCACGCGAGCGCTCTTTCCGAAGTGATGAGAACTGGACGCGGGGTTTCCGAAATTGCCCGACAGGCCGAGGCAATCGACCATCACCTTGATGACACGCTCGTCCACAGGCGTGGTGGCGGCGTAATCGAAATACAGTGCTGACTCACTCATGACTATTCCTCTGACTGGCGTGGCCTGCTCAATCGAATAACCGCGCTACCGCGGGATCATCGAGAACAGACCTATGAGGTCATCATGCATGAATCCACATAGAACCAAAAATTATCAATTGGTATTTATATATTTCATTTTTGAATATGCGTCAGTCATCTCGTGATCATGCAAAGGTTCGATCGCGCCTCACAAGGACCCATGCGGCTTAACCGTCGGTCCGAAGGATCTGATAGGACTCGTCGGTTCGACGAAGTACAGCAGGCCATCGCATCCATCAACTCGATAAAACGTCCCACTTGATCGTATACATCGACGGCCCAAGCGCGACCCGATCGTAAGAACGCTTTCGGTTAATGCCTAGCTGTAACAACCAACAGTGATTCATTTGAGCCAGTCTTCGATCAAACACTGACACAAACAACGCCCTGTCAGCACACCTAAAAGCTGTCAATTCGCAGACTCACCATAAGGTTGGTTTTTTGACGCTCTATAAAATCAATGACTTAATTATTAAACGAAGCCATTTATCAAAAATTTAACAGAAAGCTGACGAAATAATTTGACAGAACCGCTGACGCTACCAATATATAGCACTGTCAGACGCCTTCTGGTTTGTACGCCACTGCCACAGTGCACTGCGCTGAAGGTTGTCACACTGTTGTTATGTGCCGTTCTGCCCACGAAGTTAGTTGTTTCCTCAGTGCCTTGTCTGCGCTGTTGGATGTTTGTTGACTCCTAAAAATCTTGAATTGACTGAACGCGTTCGGTGGGGCGGTAGCATTGACTGAAACAATGTGTCGCTCGACGTGAGATCGAAAAACAGCGCGTGGGCCGCCATCGGATAGATGTAAAGAGCATGGATCGCAAGATTCGGGCGGTAGCGTGCCCGATAGACCGTTTTTTCACTTATCAGCCAGTTATATGCAGTTGGTTGTTCGCCTCCCCTGAACCTGAGGTGCCACCGAATGCCCTGTCTACCCGATTTCACTGAGCAACATATTAAATGCCTGGCTGACGACATGGACGCCCACGGCTTTGCCCGCTTGAACAACGTACTGACTGACCATGATCTGGAGCAGTTACGAGCCTTCACCGACCGACAAGCATTACAGCACCCCGGCGAATACTTTGCTTATCACGGTGAAACCGCCTTGGGCGAAAGCCTGTTGGCCAGTCTTTGGTCAGCGCCCGAGTTCAAACAGCTGATGGGGATGCTTTACCAGCACGGAGCCCATCAGACAAGTATCAGCGACCAGATTTTCCCGGTGTTGCGCTGCGTACAGGGCGAACAAGGCCTGCGCGAGTCCAATTGTTTCCACTATGACGCGAGCCTGGTGACTGCGCTGATTCCTATCTACATCCCGGTGGACGGTGAGGAATGTGGCGACCTGATGCTGTTCCCCAATATGCGCAACGTGCGTCACCACGTCGCCCTGAATCTCATCGAGAAGTCGCTGCTGCAAAACCGCATCAGTCGCTGGGTCATGCGGATGGCCATCAAGCACGAGTGGCTCAAACCGAAGGTGCTCAAGTTGCAACCCGGCGACATTTATCTGTTCTGGGGCTACCGCACGCTGCATGCCAATCAGGCGTGTAGCCCCGGACTGAAACGCGCCACGGCGATTTTCCACTTCGGCGACCCCCACAGTGGCGGTCGCGTGACTCGCCTGATTCTCGACAAGACTCAACGCCGGGCTCAGCGAAACAGCGCACGCACCAGCGTTACGCCTTCGAAGAACAACATTCAACCGTCGTAGCCAACGCTCTGAATCCACTCGGCAAGACCTGATCCACAGAAACATGGAGGCTTCGATGATTAACGTGACCAAAACTTATCTGGGTGATATCGACAAATTCAAGCGGTATGTCGAGGGGATCTACGCACGCGGCTGGCTGACCAATCATGGTCCGTTGGCGGGTGAGCTTGAAAACAGACTCAAGGATTATCTGGGGGTCCGGCACATCGTCCTGACCAACAACGGCACCCTAGCCCTGCAAGTGGCGTATCGCGCCTTGGGCCTGACTGGCAGCGCAGTGACGACACCCTTCAGTTTTGTCGCGACCAGCAGTTCCCTGCAATGGGAAGGCATTCGGCCGGTCTTTGCCGATATCGATCCGGGCACCTGGAATATCTCGCCCCGCAAGATTGAAAGCGCTATTGCGCCGGACACCACAGCCATCGTCGGCACCCACGTATTCGGCAACCCCTGTGACGTAGACGCCATCGACCAGATCGCGCGTAAACACAACCTCAAGGTGGTCTACGACGGCGCCCACGCATTTGCCGTGCGTCACGCCGGTCAATCAATTCTCAATCGGGGTGATGTCAGCACGCTCAGTTTCCATGCCACCAAGTTGTTTCACACCATAGAAGGCGGCGCGATCATCACCAATGACGATGAGCTTGCCCGACGCGCTTATCTGCTGTGCAACTTTGGCATTGCCGATGTAGACAAGATCAATGGCATCGGCATCAACGCCAAGCTCAACGAGTTCTCGGCCGCGATGGGCCTGTGCATTCTGGACAACATCGAGAACATTCTTGAAGAGCGCGCCGAGATTGCCCACCGTTATACCGCTCGGCTGGAGAACTATCTGGACCTGCAAGAGCACCAGGCCGACAGCGAACTCAATCACAGCTATTACCCGATAGGACTGCGTGACGAACAGGCGCTGCTGGACGTTCGGGCAGCGCTGAACCTGCGGCAGATCAATCCGCGACGCTACTTCTACCCCTCGCTGGACACCCTCGAATACCTTCAGCCTCAGCCCGGGCAACCGGTGTCCCGCGCCTTGAGCGAGCGCGTGCTGTGCCTGCCGATTTACCCGGGACTGCCGAAGGACGATCAGGACCGCGTCATTCAAACCCTGCTCGAAGCGTGCAGCCTCGAGCCCGCGAGCTACCAAAGCCCTGCCATCGCTCAGGTCATTTGATCGCCATGTCAAACAAACGGTCTGTGATTCGCAATACCGCCCTGAACTACATTGGCCAGGCCTACGTGTTGCTGGTCGGGATTCTGATCCTGCCCTTCTATCTGGGCCATCTGGGCGCGGAAGTCTACGGCCTGATCGGTTTTTTCACGGTCCTGCAAGCGTGGCTGCAACTGCTTGACGCCGGCCTGTCTCCCAGTCTGGTACGTGCCGTGGCACACGGACAAGGTGCGCAGCCCGGCGGGCATAACGCTGGCCGTCTGCTGCGTTCGTTCGAGTTGATATTTCTGCCAATGGCGATCGTCAGCATTACCACGATTTACTTCGTCAGTCCCTGGATCGCTACCCACTGGCTCAACGCCAACACGCTGGGCCCGCAGACACTGGTCAGTTGCATTGGACTGATGGGCATCGTGATCGCGCTGCGCCTGTATTCGACCCTGTATAAAAGCGGCATCCAAGGCCTTGAACAGCATGGCTGGCTGAACGCGGTGAACGTGTCGATTGCCACCCTGCGCTACGTCGGCGGCCTGGTGCTGGTCAGTCAGTTTTCCCAGGACCCTCAGGACTTCTTCGAATTTCAGGCGGCGGTCGGACTGATCGAGACACTGGTCTTTGCGATTCGGGCCTGGCAGCAGATGCCGGTTGAACGCTGGTCAACCGGCTTCGACTGGCAACTGGTCAGGCCAATCCTGCCGTTCGCGGCGAGCATGTCTATCAGCGCGGTGCTGTGGATTGTGCTGACCCAGATGGACAAGGCATTACTGTCCCGTCTGTTGCCGCTGGATCAGTACGGTTATTTCTCGCTGGTTGCGTTGATGACCACCGGCATCATGATGCTGACCAATCCGTTGGTTCAGACGCTGCTGCCCCGCATGACCGTGCTGATGGCCGAAGGACGACGCGATGACATGCATGCCTTGTTTCTGGCGGCCAACCGTTTCGTCTGCACCTTCCTGTTTCCACTGGCGGCGGTCATTGCGCTACATGCAGAGCCCTTGATTCTGGCCTGGACGGGCGATATCGACGCCGCTTGCTGGAGCCGTCCGATTCTCGGCTGGTACGCACTGGGCAGCGCAATCATGGCCGCCAGCGCTTTCCAGTTCTACCTGCAATACGCCTACGGCCAGATGCACCTGCACCTCTGGTACAGCGTGGTCTCGGCGGTCATCACCGTGCCGACCCTGTTTCTGGCTATCCACTATCAGGGCGTCTACGGCGCCGCGCTGGCCTGGTTCTTTCTGCGGGCCGTGTCGTTCGCCATCTGGCCAATGATCGTTCACCAGCATCTGGCCCCGGGCATTCATGGTCACTGGCTGCGCGACATCCTGCGCATCAGTGCGATGACCGCCGTCGGCCTGTTCGTCAGCGAGCCGGTGTTTTCCCTGATCGCCGACCAGAGCCGCACCCGTCTGTTTCTGGCCCTGGCGGCCACGGGTTTCATCACCCTGGCGCTGGTGGCGGCGAGCGACAAGCCACTGGCGTTGAAGATTTACATCTTGTTCAGCAAACCGAGTACATGAGCCATGGATGTCACTGCAAACACCGCCGGCACGTCACGCCCGGAGCCCCCCCTGCTGAGCATCGTTTGCCCGGCCTACAATCAGGAAGCGTTCATCGCTCAGACACTGGACGGATTCCTGTCGCAGCAAACCACGTTCAGTTTCGAGATCCTGGTGCATGACGATGCCTCAACGGACGGCACGGCACGCATCATTGCCCAGTACACCGAACGCTATCCTGCGATCATTCGGCCGTTCTACCAACAGATCAACCAGTACAGCCAGGGCATTCCCTGCGTACCGAACCTCTTCGCCAAGGCACGCGGGCGCTACATCGCTTACTGCGAAGCGGACGATTACTGGACCGACCCGCGCAAGCTCCAATTGCAGGTGGACTTCCTTGAAAGCCACCCTGACTACGTCATCACTTATCACGACGCGTTCGCCTTCGACGAGAACGGCCAATACGGCATTCAGTTGCAAGGCGATCTGCGCGCCGACGCCAGCAGCCTGGAGCTGCAAAAGGCGCGACGCATCTCGACCCTGACCACCTGTTTTCGCAACGTGTTCAGCGCCATGCCGCCCGAATTGCATATCCGTATCGCGCCCTTGAACGACCTGTGCTGGTGGTCGCTGCTGGGCGCATACGGCAAAGGCAAGTTCATCGCCGAGATCAAGCCGGCAGCCTACCGCTTGCACCCTGGCGGGGTTTTTTCGATGCGCAGCGACAAGCGCAAGCTGCACATGAGCCTGCAGACCTGTTCGAGTCTGGCCAACTACTACAACCGGCTGGGCAACGAGGCGCTGTACGAGCATTTTCTGATGCAGATGGTCTGCCTGTCGCTGTCGGCGTTGGCGCCTCGGCACAAGCTACAGACGCTGTTGATGGTGGCGCGCAATTTCGCCGTCAACCTGAGCAAACGGTTCTGGCCTGTCACCGGCAAAGCCCATGTTCAGTAACGTGCTCGTGGTGTGCGTTGGCAATATCTGCCGCAGCCCGATGGCGGTGGCGCTGTTGCGACATCGCCTGGCGGCACCGGATGTGCGCATTCAGTCGGCAGGCCTGGCCGCACTGTCCGGCTCGCCAATTGACCCATTGGCCAAGGCGGTCCTGCAGTCGCATGACGTCCCCACGCGCCGCCATGAAGCGCGGCAGGTCAACCGCCATTTGCTGCATCAGGCAGACCTGATCCTGCTGATGGAACAGGCCCACTTTGCGCGCATTCTCAAGCTCGCCCCAGAGGTACGCGGCAGAACGTTCCTGATGGGCAAATGGCAGCACACGCTGGAAATCGCAGACCCCTATCGACGCCCCAAGTCAGCCTTTGAACAGACCTATCAGCATCTCTCGCGATGCATCGATGACTGGCTTCCCCATCTTCAGTCAGGAGAAACAAGATAAATGACCGTCATGAACCGTCCTTCCCTGGACTACTACCAGGACACCCGGGTCGATTTGGCAACTATCTTGCGCATGTTGTTCGATCACAAAGCCTTGATCATCTGGACCGTCAGCCTGTTTTTTCTTTCGGGACTTGCCTACGCCATTCTGGCCACGCCGGTCTTTCAGGCCAGCGCGATGATTCAGATCGAACCCAAGAAAGTCGGCATCGAAGGCACGCCCGAGGTCAATAACAAGCCATCGTCGGTGTCTCAGGCCACCACTGAAATCGAGCTGATCAAGTCCCGTGCCCTGCTCGGCAAAGTGGTGGATGACCTGAAACTGAACCTGGTGCAAACACCCGATTTCTTTCCGGTCATCGGCCCCTACCTCTATCGCACCTTTGAACCCGAATACGAAGGCGCTCTGGCCGAGCCTTTGTTCGGCCTGACCCAGTACGCGTGGGGCGGAGAAAAAATCGACGTATTTCAACTGGACGTGCCCGAGGCGCTACTGGGCGAAAAACTGACGTTGGCCGCGGGCAAGCCCGGTCAGTTTTCACTCTACGACAGCGACCACAACCTATTGCTCAGCGGTGCCATCAACCGGGTCGTCGAAGGCAATGGCGTGAAGATTCAGGTTGCCGCCCTGCAAGCTCATCCCGGCACCGAGTTCACCGTTTCGCGCCAGCGGACCCTGACCTCCGCGCTGCTCTACCAGAACCGCCTGAAGATCACTGAAGCCGGCAAGGACTCGGGGATCATTTACATGTCCATCGAAGATCAAGACCCCGACAAAGCCAACAGGATTCTGGATGAAGTCAGCCATCTTTACGTGCGCCAGAACGTCGAACGCAGTTCGGCTGAAGCCGCTCAACGGCTGCAATTCCTGCGCTCGCAGTTGCCAATGGTGCGCAAGCAGCTGGAAGAATCCGAAGTCGCGCTGAACAATTTCCAGACCAGTGCCAAATCGGTCGACTTGAGTATTGAAACCAAAGGTGTACTGGATCAGGTGGTCAAGCTGGACTCCATGCTGTCGGAGCTCAAGCTCAAGCGCGTCGAGATCGAGCGGCTCTACACCCAAGAGCATCCGACCTACCGCAGCCTGATGAGCCAGATGAGTCAGCTTGAGCAGCAGAAACAGGGCTTGCTGAAAAAGATCGAAGCCTTGCCGATGACACAACAGGAATTGCTGCGCCTGACCCGCGACATGCAGGTCACCAGCCAGACGTACACGCTGATGCTCAACAAGAGCCAGGAACAGGACATTCTGCGTGCTGGCAGCATCGGCAACGTACGCGTCATCGACAACGCCGACACCAATGTCGAGAAACCGGTCAAGCCGATGAAAACCCTCGTCGTGTTGCTGGCCACATTGGTCGGGGCACTGGTGGCGGTGACCATCATTTTCATCCGCCAGGCGTTCTACCGCGGCGTGGAAAGCGCCGAGGTCATCGAAAACAGTGGCATGCCGGTGTATGCATCGCTGCCCTACTCGCGCCAGCAAGACCGTCTGGAGAAAACCGTGAAAGGGGCTGGAGCGTCGAAGGAATCGAGGCTGCTAAGTATTGCAGCGCCTAACGAACTGGCCATCGAATCCCTGCGCAGTCTGCGCACCAGCCTGCACTTCGCCATGCTCGAAGCGCGCAATAACGTGCTGATGATTTCCAGCCCTTCCCCGGGCGCGGGCAAGTCGTTCGTGTCCAGCAACCTGGCGGCCATCATCGCCCAGACCGGCAAGCGGGTGCTGCTGATCGACGCCGACATGCGCAAAGGCTACCTGCACCGCATCTTCGGCCTGCAACCCAAGCATGGTCTTTCCGACACGCTGGCAGCTCGCCTGAAATGCACCGAGGTGATCAACCACACCCCGATTCGCCATCTGGATTTCATCTCCTGTGGTTTTGCAGCGCCCAACCCGTCCGAGCTGCTGATGCATGACAACTTCAACAAGATGCTCACCGAGCTGTCGCCTATGTACGACCTGATCCTGGTGGACACCCCGCCCATCCTGGCGGTGACCGATGCCACGCTGGTCGGTCGTCAGGCGGGCACCTGCCTGCTGGTGGCGCGTTTCGGCGTGACCACGCTCAAGGAAGTCGAAGCCTGCAAGCGCAGGCTCGGCCAGAACGGAATCCTGATCAAGGGCGCCATTTTCAACGCCGTCGTGCGCAAGGCCACCACGTCCGAGTACGACTGCGCGACCTACGGCTACAACTATCACCCCGTCAACAAATGACCCAAACCGACGACGCTCGCCTTCACGCCTTAAAAGGAATTAATCATGGCCAGAACCGTAGCAATGATGCAGCCCTATCTGTTCCCCTATCTGGGCTACTTCCAGCTCATTGCCGCCGCTGATGTATTCGTCCTGGGTGACGACTTGCAGTACATCCGCGGTGGCTGGGTGAATCGAAACCGGATCCTGAGCAACGGCCAGGCGAGGCTGATCACCTTCCCGCTGAAAAAAGACCACTTCGAGCTGTCGATCATGCAACGCAGTCTGGCCGACCACTTTCCCGAAGAAGCCACTCGCTTGATCAATAATCTTGCCCAGAATTACCGCAAGGCGCCGTACTTCAAACAGGTGATGCCCCTGCTGGAGCGGCTGATTCAGCATCCGCAACAGAACCTGGCGCGGTATGTGGAAAACAGCCTGCGCGAATTGTGCGTGTACCTGCTGATCGATACCCCGATCGTGCGCGGGTCCGACCTGAAGATTACACACGGCAAAGACAAGCAGGACCGTGTTATTCAGGTGGCCCATGCGCTGTCCGCCAGCTCGGTGCTCAACCCGCTGGGCGGGATGCAACTTTATGACCGGGACTACTTTGCCCGTCACGGCCTGCTGCTGCGCTTCTTTGCGATGCAGCCGATCAGCTACCCGCAGTTTGGACAGCCTTTTGTAAGCGACCTGTCGATCATCGATGTACTGATGTTCAACAGCGTCGAGCAGGTCCGAGCGTTACTGGACCATTGCAACACCCATGAGCTTGAAGCCGCCAACGAGCCCTTCATGCGGATCGGTTTTGATGCAGTGCTCGTCCCGTCCCCGCAACTGCCAATGGAGTGAGCCCATGTATTCAGCCGAACGCCCTGCCCGCTGGTATCTGATTCAAACCAAACCCCGACAGGAAGCGCGTGCCGAGGAGCATTTGCAGCGCCAGCAGTTCGAGTGCTATCGACCGCTCAGATCGGGTGAACGAAAACGCAACGGCCTTGCGCTGACGGAAGAAGAGTTGTTTCCGGGCTACCTGTTCATTCGCATGGATCAGGTCAACGACAATTGGTATCCGATCCGTTCAACACGCGGCGTGGCCCGCATCGTGACCTTCGGCGGGCATCCAGCGCCGGTGCGCGACGAGTTGATCGAGCAGATTCGCCAACGCCTGGCAGCCCCTGCGCCAAGGATGGTGTTCACCCAGGGCGAGCCGGTGCGGATCAAGGCTGGCGGCTTTTGCGACGTCGAGGCCATTTTCCTGGCCACCGATGGCACCGAACGTGCGGTGATTTTGCTCAACATGCTGCAACGTCAGCAAAAAGTTGTCCTGCCTATCAACAGCCTGACGCGGATGGAGGCGCGGGCTTGAGCAAAAACGCCGCGGTCTTGCAGCAGACATCGTGGGAGCGGACTCGTCCGCGAAAAGGCCACCACACCCGGCGAAGACTCATCGACTGAAATGCAGCATTCGCGGGCAAACGGAACGCCGCCCGGTCCGCTCCCACAAAGATTCCGCATGAGATCGCAGTCATCCAGTGAGCAAGTGCCCGTCAGCAACCCACGCCATGAACATCGGCAGCCCCCTCACGACAACACCGGAACCTGATCATGACCCACCGGACCACCCTGGTGACGCTCACCTATGGTGATCGTTTCAACTATCTGCACACGTTGGTCAGCCGTTCGCTGGAAAGCCCGCTGATCGAGCGAGTCATCATTGTCAGCAATGCCTCAGTCGCGCCGTTGCAGGATCTGAGCAGCAAGTGGCCCGAGCAGGTCGAGGTGATCTGGCTTAAACACAACACCGGATCGGCACACGGCTACTCGGTCGGCATCCAGGCCGCTCTGGATGCCGGGGCCGAGTACATCTGGCTGATGGACGACGACAACGCGCCGACCATCAACGCAATCGAAGTGCTTCACCGTCATCTTCATCAGCGCGAACGCATTGATGGCCGGGACAGGACCGCCGTACTCGGGTTCCGCCCAACGCACCAGGCCGACATCGCGGCAGGCGTACCCCAACGATTCGCGGTGCAGCTCAGGTCCAGCTTCTTCGGCTTTCACATCGCCCAGTTGCCTTACAAAATCTGGAGACGCTTGCCTTGGGGCAAACCCCCAGTAGGTCAACGCGCACCGCAGACCGTTCAGTTGCCCTTCGCCACCTACGGCGGCTTGCTGGCCCACCGCAGTCTGTACATCAAGATCGGCCTGCCGCTGGAAGCCTTGAAGCTGTATGCCGATGACAGTGAATACACCTGGCGAATAACCGCCGGTGGCGGGCGGATTTATCTGGTGCCCGAAGCGCTGCTCGATGATCTGGAAGACTCCTGGAACATCAAGGCGCGTACCCGCAACGTCTACGAAAACTACCTGCTGGCCGGTTCGGATCTGCGCGCCTACTACGCCGCACGCAATCAGGCCTGGTTCGACAAAAACATCTGGGCGTCGTCCCCCGTGCTTTACCGACTCAACCGCTGGGTGTTCTTCTGCCTGCTGCGTGTGATTGCCAGGCGTTGCGACGCCGGGCAGCGGTTGAACCTGATAGAGCAGGCCATCCACGATGGCGAGGCCGGCGTACTGGGCTTGAACAGGTCATACCCGCTATGAACATTCTTTTTATCAGCAGTCTCTACGCACCCGATGTGGGCGGTGGTGCGGAAATCATCCTGCAACGTACCGTCGAAGGCCTCCAACAACGTGGCCACAAGGTTGCGGTGCTCGCCACCACCGATCAACCGGGACTGCACATGACGGTGGTCAACCAGATCAAGGTCTATCGTGCGGGGCTGAATAATCTGTACTGGCATTTCACCGCGCAGCGGCCAGGTCGTCTGGCCCGCCTGGGCTGGCACCTGCGGGACCGCTACAACGTGGGCATGCGCGAGTACGTCAGCCGGGTAATGGAGGTGGAGCAGCCTGACCTGGTGGTGTGCCACAACCTGACAGGCTGGTCGGTATCGGCCTGGGATGAAATCACCGCGTCGGGCCGGCCCATCGTGCAGGTTCTGCATGATCTTTACCTGCTCTGCCCTAGCAGCACCATGTTCAAGAAAGGCCATAGCTGCCAGCGCCAGTGCGTCATGTGCAAGCAGTTTCGCAAGGGCCATGACGAACGCTCGACACAGGTCAGCACCGTGGTCGGCGTCAGCCGCTACATGCTCGATACCTTGCAGGCCGAGGGTTACTTCAAAGGCGCCAAAGGCTACGTGGTTCACAACGTGAGTCCCGTGCCGATTGCTGCTGTATCCCACGTCGGTGTCGGCCCGTCCGATCAAGCCCCAGGCACCTCCCCCTTGCGTTTCGGCTATTTGGGCACATTGTCAGATCCCAAAGGCCTGGGCTGGCTGATCGATCAGTTTCAACACCTGCCGTTCGACGCGACGCTACAGATCGCCGGACGCGGTCAGTTGAACGATGAAAAGCGCTTCAAGGCAATGGTGAGCTCGCCGAATATCAGCTTTGTCGGCTATCAGAAGCCCGAGGACTTCTATCGCCAGATCGATGTGGCCGTGGTGCCCTCGCGCTGGAACGAACCGTTCGGAATGGTGGCCGTTGAAGCCTGTGCTTATTCGCGCCCGGTCATCGCCAGCCGCGTGGGCGGATTGACGGAGATCATTCAGGATCAGCTCAACGGCCTGCTGTGCAGCCCCGATGATCCCGACTCGCTGGGCCTGGCGATGCTCAAGTTGCATCAACAACCGCGCCTGCTGGCACGCCTCAGCGCGCAGGCCCGCAACAGTGTGGCGTCGCTGCTGAGCCTGGACCTGATGCTGGATCAGTACGAAAGCATTTTCTCCCAGACCGTGCTGGACAGCCTCTCGACGCCTGAGCAACGCCAGTACAATCCGGTTTGACGCCAATCACGGTGCAGTGACATCCATCGGCCCGAGCCATGCCGGGCAGCACTGCGAAACGTGTTTCTTGATTGAGACAACACATGCCCAAGCCACCTGCATTGCGTCGGCGGCGATCGCTGACGGCTTTTCTGCTGGGCCTGCTTACCAGCCTTGCTGCCACAGGCGAGGATCAATTCATCATCGGCGTCGACGCGCAACTGATGAACAGCGATGGCATGACGACTCCAGTGCTCGAATTGCTGGAGCGCGCCGGCATCAATTCGGTACGCGACAGCGCGTACTGGACCAGCGTCGAACCCAAACGCGGCGTCATGCGCATCGATCCGGCCTGGCAGTCCTACCTGAAAAAGGTCCGCAAGCATCGGTCAAGACCGCTGTTGGTGTTGGGCTACGGCAGCCCTTTTCATGAAAACCACGCCAAACCGCGTCACCCTGAGGTGCAGCAGGCGTTTGGCAATTACTCAAGCTTCGTCACCCGGGAGTTGGCCGCTGATGTCGATTTCTACGAGATCTGGAATGAGTGGGATAAAGAAAACCCCATCGATGCCTGGGCGGCCAAGGATTACAGCAACCTGATCGAGGGAATCGCCGCCCGGATCAAAAAGCAGAAACAACCAGTCACGGTTCTGGCAGGTGCAGTGACCAGTCTGGGGATGGACCTGGGTTTCGCAGACCGGCTGATCCAGAACGGTCTGCTTAGCCAAGTGGATGGCTTGTCGCTGCATCCTTTCGTGCATTGCAGGCAAGAACCGCGTCACACCCCCGAACGCTGGATCGCCTGGCTGCGCTGGATCGACGCGGACCTGCGTTCATTGGCGGGTCGTCCGGTGCCCCTTTACCTCACGGAAATGGGCTGGCCAACCGGACAGGGTAAATGCAGTGTCAGCGAACAGCGTCAAGCGGCCTTTCTGGCACGCAGTTTTTTCCTCGCACGCACTTTACCGGACATCAAAGGCGTGTGGTGGTACGGGGTGATCGACAGTGGTTCCGACCCGAACGACCCGCAGCAGAACTTCGGCCTGCTCCGAAAAGACCTCAGCGTGAAGCCTGCCTACGCAACCCTCAAGGTCATCAGCAAGACCCTGCTCGACTATCAGTTTGACGCCCAGAGAAGCCAGGAGATGGATTCGACCTACCTGTTGAGGTTCACCCGCGGAGCCGAACAGATTCTGGTGGCCTGGACCACCGGCGTTGCGCACCTGACCCATGTCCAGGCCAGCAGTGTGCAGCGCGGCAACGTTGCAATGATTGACAGCGGCCAGCCTGAAAAGGGGTTGTTCGAGACCGACATCCCTTGGGCCTGCAAAGAGGCACGCTGCTCGGCGCAGGTGCAGATCGACGAGTTTCCGAAAATCATCAGCCTGGGCGTCCGGCCCCCGCTGTTTGCCCAACAAGAACGGGATCGGGGGTTGCAAGACCTCCTGAAAGCACCCGCATCCAACCTATTACCATGAACTTGCAGGATGCTTGAGATGATCGTTATCAATTCACGTTTTCTCACCCAGGACGTCAGTGGTGTGCAGCGCTATGCCGAGCAGATCTGCACGGCGCTGAGAAAACTGCGCAACGACCTGATGTTCGTTGCCCCCCACGGTATCAGACTGCATGAGAGCGCCAAGGCGCTGAACGTACAGTGCATCGGTCAAAACAAAGGTCATCTCTGGGAACAGATCGACTTGCCGCTCTATCTGCGGCGTCAGAAAAATCCACTGCTGATCTCGATCAGCAGCACCGGTCCGATGTTCTACCGCAATCAGATCGCGACCCACCACGACATCAACTACGTGCGCTTCCCACAGAGTTACACCCGCCTGTTCCGCCTGGCCTATCGGACCATCACCCCGATCCTGCTGTCGCGCGTCAGGACGCTGGTCACCAGCAGCAGTTTTTCCAGAGGCGAGATCTCGCAGTTCTACGGTTTCCCCGAGAACAAAGTGCTGATCGTTCCCGCTGCCGTGAACGACAGCTTCCGGCCCCGCGTTCTTCACACAGGCGGTCCAAGATACCTGCTGGCCGTGTCATCACCCGCAGCACACAAAAACTTCAACCGCATGATTCAGGCGTTTCTCAGCCTGCGTGATCATACCGATCTGCAATTGCATATTGTCGGCGCAACCACGGGCATCTTCGCCGACCCTAACCTGCAACGGCTGGCCTGCCGCGATCCGCGGATTCGTTTTCTGGGACGGCTAAGTGATGCCGAACTGATCGAGCAATATCAAGGCGCAACGGCTTTTGTGTTCCCTTCGCTCTACGAAGGGTTTGGCATCCCGCCTCTGGAGGCACAGGCCTGTGGCTGTCCGGTGGTGGCGGCAAACGCGGCGTCGATTCCAGAGGTGCTGCAAGCCAGCGCGTTGTACTTCGATCCGCTGGACGTCAGCCATATGGCCGCAGCCATGCACCGGGTTCTGGTCGATGCCCCGCTGCGCGATGCCTTGCGGCTGCATGGACTGAACAACGTGAAGCGTTTTTCCTGGGAGCTCTCCGCACAGCGTCTTTCCCAGCGCATCGATGCGTTGCTGGAACCCGAACCCGCCCTGCCTGGCAAACAACGCATCAGCCCCGAATCGTCTTCAAGCAAACCCTGAATCAACAACAGCAACGTCAAGACGCGTCCTGTCGCGCCTGCAGTAGAGCGAGCGAATACAGCAAGGAATCTCCATGAGAATTGCGATCGTCCACGACTGGCTAGTGACCTATGCCGGTGCCGAGCGTGTGCTGGCTTCACTGATCAACATCTGGCCCGAGGCCGACCTGTTTGCCGTGATCGATTTCCTGAGCGATGAGGACCGCGCTCACTTGCAGGGCAAAGTGGCCACGACCACCTTTATCCAGAACCTGCCCAACGCTCGAAAACGCTATCAGCGCTACCTGCCGTTGATGCCGCTGGCCATCGAACAACTGGACCTGTCCGGTTACGACCTGATCATCAGCAGCAGTCATGCGGTCGCCAAAGGCGTGCTTACCGGTCCCGATCAGTTGCACATCAGTTATGTGCATTCGCCGATCCGCTATGCCTGGGATCTGCAACATCAGTACCTGCGCGAAGCGGGCCTGAGCACGGGCGTCAAAGGCAAACTGGCGCGATTGATCCTGCATTACATCCGCCTATGGGACCAGCGCACCGCAGCAGGCGTGGACGCGTTCATCGCCAACTCCAGGTTCATCGGCGCACGCATCTGCAAGGCCTATCGACGCGAGTCGACCGTCATCTACCCGCCTGTCGATACGCTTCGATTCACCGCTCACGGCGCACGCAAGGACTTCTATTTCACGGCCTCGCGCATGGTGCCCTACAAGCGCATGCCGATGATTGTCGAAGCCTTCGCCGCCATGCCGGACAAGCACCTGATCATGATCGGCGACGGGCCCGATCTGACCAAGGCCCAGACCATCGCCAGCCGGGCACCGAACATCACGCTGATGGGGTTTCAGCCGGCAAACGTGCTGATCGAACACATGCGCACCGCCAAAGCCTTCATCTTCGCCGCCGAAGAAGATTTTGGCATCAGCCCGGTAGAAGCCCAGGCCTGTGGCACACCGGTCATTGCCTTCGGCAAGGGCGGCGTGCTGGAAACCGTCAGGGGACTGGATCACCCACAACCCACCGGGGTGCTGTACCCACGGCAGACCGTCGAATCGCTGGTCGCAGCGGTCAACGAATTCGAAGTCGCGCAGGCACGCATCACGGCACAGGCTTGCCGGGCCAACGCCGAGCGATTTTCTGTCGCCCGTTTCGAGCAGGAAATCCGGGCGTTCGTCGAACACCGTCTGGCGGCCGAACACGTGACACGCCTGCCCTCGCCCCCGTGGATTGCACAGGCCCAGCAGAGCCCTGCCAGCGAAATGACGTCCCGCGTCATTCCCATCACATCCGTTTGAGCGAGCACTGTCATGCGCACCTCCGTTCGCGGCATTCTTCACGCCCATCAGTCAGCGCTGTCGGTCGCCCACCGTTTGCTGGACCTGGCGGTCATCGTACTGATCGGTTACTGGCAGCGTCACCTGGCAATGATCGACAGCACCGAAGCCTGGCTGCACATTATTCTGGCTGTGCTGGTGTTTCACTGGGTTGGCGAGTACCACCAGCTGTACGGTTCATGGCGCGGCGAGCGAATCCTGCGCGAACTGACCAAAGTCTTCAATTACTGGGCGCTAACGTTCATCGTTCTGCTGTCAGTGGACTACCTGCTGCTCAACCGGGCTCACTTACCTGATAACGGACAGATGACCTGGTTTTCGCTGGTGCTGGCAATCCTGTGCGGTTATCGCCTGTTGATTCGTTCGCTGCTGCACAGCCTGCGTCGTCACGGCTTCAATACCCGGCGGGTGGCGATCGTGGGCACGGGGCAAGTCGGCGAGCGGCTGGCCCAGTCGATATCCAGCGCCCCCTGGATGGGGCTGAATTTGCTGGGTTTCTACGATTCCCACCCCCAACAGATGGACCTGGGCCTGACCGGACGTCGTCTGCCGGTGCTCGGCGACCTTGAACAATTGGTCGAGGACGCGCGCGCGGGCAGGATCGACAAGGTCTACATCACCCTGGCGTTCAGCGCCGAGCCCCACCTGCGAGCGTTGATCACCGGCCTGAGCGATACCACCGCTTCGGTGTACCTGATCCCGGACGTCTTCATGTTCGAACTGTTGCATGCGCGCAGCGAAAGCATCAACGGGCTGGCCAGCATCAGCATCTTCGACTCCCCTCTGGACGGCGCGTGGAGCGTGGCCAAGCGGGCGGAAGACATCCTGTTAGCCAGTCTGATTCTGCTGTTGATTGCCGTACCGCTGCTGCTGATCGCCCTGGCCATCAAACTGACGTCCCCTGGCCCGGTGCTGTTTCGCCAACGCCGTTACGGCCTCGACGGTCGGGCGATCATGGTCTGGAAATTCCGCAGCATGAACGTACAGGAAAATGGCGATGTGGTACGTCAGGCAACCCGCAACGACACACGGATCACGCCGCTGGGTGCGTTCCTGCGCCGCACGTCGCTGGATGAGCTGCCGCAGTTTTTCAATGTGTTGCGCGGCGACATGTCCATCGTCGGCCCGCGCCCCCATGCTGTGGCGCATAACGAGCAATACCGCAAGCAGGTCAGCGGCTACATGCTGCGCCACAAGGTCAAGCCGGGCATCACCGGCTGGGCACAGATCAACGGCTGGCGCGGCGAAACCGACACGCTGGACAAGATGCGCAAGCGGGTCGAGTTCGACCTGGACTACATCGAGCACTGGTCGATCTGGCTGGACCTCAAAATCATTCTGCTGACGCTGTTCAAGGGCTTCTTCAACAAGAATGCCTTCTGACATTCCATTGACTAAACGACGGCTCCGGCAGCCTTTGCCCGGAGGGAGGTATGTGCGCGCGCTAAAAACGATCACGACGTGGACCGGTGCTGCTGCCGGTAGTGGAAATGGACGTAACGAAATCATTCAGGTGCAAGGCGCACCGTCACGAAGGAACACTGCTATGAATCGAAGCCTGGCTGTCCTGTTGCTCTCCTCTCTGGTCCTGCAGGGGTGCGTGTTCGCGCCCGGCCAACACATGACGCCGGGGGATGTCACCACCACCGACCCCGACGAACCCAAGGCCTTACTGGTCGATATCAGCCCCAAAACCCTGCAGCAACAGCAGCAGAACACCGCTCTGGACACCAAAGCTTTACCTGCAGAACTGCTGAGCTACAAGACGCCGGAATACATCGTAGGGCCTGGCGACACGCTGCTGGTCACGGTCTTCGAACACCCTGAGCTGACCGCGCCCGGTTCCCAGGACCAACTGGATGCCAATACCCGCGAGGTGCTGAGCGACGGCACACTGTTTTTCCCGTACGTCGGCAGAATTCGCGCAGGCGGCAAAACGGTCAGCCAGATTCGTGAGCAATTGCGCATGGGCCTGGCGCCGCAGTACACCGAGGTCAAGGTGGACGTGAAGGTGTTGCGCTACAACAGCCAGCGCGTGCTGCTGTCCGGCTCGTTCAAAACCCCGGGGCCGCAATCGATCACCAATATTCCGTTGAGTCTGGTGCAGGCGATCAGCGTCGCGGGCATCGACCTGACCGACGCCAATCTGGCCGGTCTGACGCTGCGCCGCGATGGTCGTGACTACATGATCGACATCGACTCGCTTAACCGCAAAGGCTCGCAACTGAGCAAAGTCTTCCTCAAGGATGGCGACTACCTGCACCTCAACAGCGCCTCCAAGAACAAGATCTATGTGCTGGGCGAAGTACGCAATCCGCAGGTCATCTCGTTTGCCACCACCAACGTGACGCTTCTGGAAGCGCTGGGCAACTCCGGCGGGCTGAGTCCGGACAGTGCCGATGGCGATGCGGTGTACGTGATTCGCGGCGCGGAGAACTTCGCCAACGCGCCATCCACCGTATATCACCTGAACGCCAAGAAGCCCACGGCCTATCTGCTGGCCGGTCAGTTCGAACTCAAGGCTCAGGACGTGGTGTTCGTAGGCCCGGCCAACATCACCCGATGGAGCCGCTTCATCAGCCAGCTCCTGGGCTCGGCCAGCGTGGTACAGACCGGTGCTGCCTTCCGCAACTGATTCACTCGACGTCTAAACCTTGTCCCTGCCACTTCGGTTGCGGGGATTTTTTTATCTGCGGTTTGGTTTTTTGTGGTGTTGACACTGATTGTGCCGACGCTCTGCGTCGGCATGCAGCCCGTGACGCTGCGCGTCACACATGGCACAGATGGCGAACCCAGTGAGCCGAGCGCATGGCTCAAGCCCGCTTGAAAGTGTTGCTGATGCAACAGCCGTTCAACAGTTGACCGGCTTTTCAGCAGCTATTACACGGGCCGCTTTCACGGAAAAAAAGCCACCGGCCCAGTGTTTCCGGTGAATAAGCGACTTCACAGCGCGCTGGCACACATGCTGCTTTATCGTTTTACGCTTATCGCTAGGAATTCCCGCATGCTCGTTGTGTCGCTTTCAGGCAGTCCCTCCCCCAAGTCCCGCTCAGGTGTCGTATTGGCTCATGCTGGCCGCTGGCTGCAGAACCACGGTATTGACGTCACCACCCTGCGCATTCGCGACTTCAACGCCGAAGATTTATTGTTCGCGAAATTCGACAGCCCGCAGGTGCTGGAATTTGTCGAAGCTGTAAGGCAGGCCGACGGTCTGCTGATCGGCACGCCCGTTTACAAAGCCTCCTTTTCCGGCGCGCTGAAAACCCTGCTCGACCTACTGCCCGAGCGTGCCCTGCACGGTAAAGTGATACTGCCCTTGGCAACCGGTGGCAGCATCGCTCACATGTTGGCCGTGGATTACGCCTTGAAACCGGTGCTGTCGGCACTCAAATCCCAAGAAGTGCTGCACGCGATCTTCGCCATCGATACTCAGATCAGCTATGGCGACAACGAAGAAGGCGGCACGCTGGATGAAGTCCTCACCGAGCGCCTGCACGAAGGGCTCGAACATTTCTACCTGAGCCTGCAACACCGACTGCAGGCGCGGCACAAGGCGGCGGGCGGGCATTTGCAACTGGCGTTGTAGGTTTTACTCGACGCCGGCCTGTGGCCGCAGCCTCAATGACGGCCTATAACCTCAGCTCGCGATTCGACGCCTTGATGAATTCCTTTTTCAGGTCGTCGAACGTGTGCACGGCCGGGAACTGTGGAAATTCGCGGATCACGTTATCGGGGGCATGGAAGAGAATGCCGGCGTCGGCCTCACCCAGCATCGTGGTGTCGTTGTAAGAGTCGCCTGCCGCGATGATGCGGTAATACAGGCTCTTGAACGCCAGCACCGACTGGCGCTTGGGGTCTTTCTGGCGTAGCTGATAGCCGATGACCCGGTCGGTTTCGTCGGTGATCAGGCGATGACACAGCAAGGTCGGAAAACCCAGCTGACGCATCAGCGGCTGGGAAAACTCGTAGAACGTGTCCGACAGAATCACCACTTGAAACCGCTCGCGCAGCCAATTGACGAACTCCACCGCGCCGTCCAGCGGCGTGAGGGTGCCGATCACTTCCTGAATGTCGGACAACTTGAGGCCGTGTTCGTCGAGAATGCGCAGACGCTGCTTCATCAGCACGTCGTAGTCGGGAATATCCCGCGTGGTGGCACGCAACGACTCGATACCGGTTTTCTCGGCAAAAGCAATCCAGATTTCCGGGACCAGCACACCTTCCAGGTCAAGACAGGCAATTTCCACAGAGCGCTCCTCAAAGGACACTTCATAACGAAGGGAAGCGGCACTCTAGCCCCTGATCAGAGCCTGCGCAACGCAGTGCATCTGTTAGCGAAGCGGCCACGCCACGATGGATTTTGTTACCATTGCGGCCATCACGAGCGCTTAAGCGCCAACCTTTTGCCCAGGAAGCCGCCTGATGAGCCAACCCTTCGACGTCGCGCAACTGGCGACGACTTATGCGAACAAGTCTGCGCAAGACATTCTGAAACTGGCCTTTGAACAATTCGGTGACGAGCTGTGGATTTCCTTCAGCGGTGCCGAAGACGTGGTGCTGGTGGACATGGCCTGGAAGCTGAACAAGAACGTCAAGGTGTTCAGCCTCGACACCGGCCGCCTGCACCCGGAAACCTACCGTTTCATCGAGCAGGTGCGCGAGCACTACAAGATCGACATCGAGATCATCTCGCCGGACCAAAGCAAGCTCGAGCCTTTCGTCAAGGAAAAGGGGCTGTTCAGCTTCTATCGTGACGGTCATGGCGAGTGCTGCGGGATCCGCAAGATCGAGCCACTGAGACGCAAGTTGTCCGGCGTCAAGGCCTGGGCGACCGGTCAACGTCGCGATCAGAGCCCCGGCACGCGCAGCGCGGTGGCCGTCATGGAAATCGACACCGCTTTCTCGACGCCCGAGCGCACGTTGTACAAATTCAACCCGCTGGCGCAGATGAGCAGTGAAGAGATCTGGGGTTATATCCGAATGCTGGAGCTGCCATACAACAGCCTGCACGAACGCGGTTTCATCAGCATAGGCTGCGAGCCCTGCACGCGTCCCGTGCTGCCCAACCAGCACGAGCGCGAAGGTCGCTGGTGGTGGGAAGAAGCGACGCAAAAAGAGTGCGGCCTGCATTCGGGCAATCTGATCGCCAAGGTGTAGGTGATAGAGGCTCAGGTCAGCGGGGGCATCAGGTGATGCACCCGCTGACGCTGTATCAACGGTGTCCTATCAATGAACGGGCAGTTCGACATTGGCGAACAGCTCTTCCATCTCCTGTTTGTTGTGGCAGGTAATCGCTTTGGCCATCACTTCGCGGGTCAGGTGCGGGGCGAATTTCTCGATGAAGTCGCACATGAAGCCACGCAGGAACGTGCCGCGACGGAAGGCAATCTTGGTGACGCTTGATTCGAACAGATCACTGGCATCCAGAATCACCAGATCACTGTCCAGTTCTTCATCCACCGCCATCCGGGCCACGATGCCAACGCCCAGATTCAGCCGCACGTACGTTTTGATCACGTCGGCGTCCGCCGCTGTGAACACCACCTTTGGCTCAAGGCCCCGGTGACTGAAGGCTTCGTCCAGCTTGGAACGACCGGTAAACCCGAACACGTAGGTCACGATCGGGTATTCAGCCAGCAACTCCAGCGTCAACTTCGGCGCCTTGGCCAGAGGATGGCCCTGAGGCACTACCACGCAGCGGTTCCAGCGATAGCACGGCATCATCACCAGATCACTGAACTGTTCGAGCGCTTCAGTGGCGATCGCGAAATCGACCGTTCCGTCAGCCGCCATTTCGGCAATTTGCGTCGGTGATCCCTGATGCATGTGCAGCGCTACGTCCGGGTATTGCTTGATGAAATTGCTGATGACAGGCGGCAATGCGTAACGTGCCTGCGTGTGGGTGGTGGCAATCGACAGCGTGCCCTTTTTCTCGTTGGAGAATTCCTGAGCGATCTGCTTGATGCTTTCGACCTTGCGCAAAATCTCACCTGCCGTGGTGATGATGCGCTCGCCTGCCGGTGTGACACGCGTCAAGTGCTTGCCGCTGCGCGCAAACACCTCGACGCCCAGTTCGTCTTCAAGCAGACGGATCTGCTTGCTGATACCGGGCTGTGATGTGTAAAGGCTCTGTGCCGTCGCAGAAACGTTGAGGTCGTGGTGCGCCACTTCCCAAATGTAGCGCAGTTGTTGGAGCTTCATATGTATCCCTCAAAGCAGATAAACCCTAGGGGCATCAGCGACGGTATATAACTGGATTAATGGTCAGGCGAATAATTCTAGAACTTTTTATCACCTTTGTAAGGCGATGGCACGCTCGATTTCACTTAAACCGCCAATTAAACCTTGTTGCACCCCACCTCTACCCTCACCCTCTGTTCTGCATCATGGGCACCATGTAAACCGGTACTTCGGAAAGCTGTAAAACCCTGGCCGCCGTACGACCAATCGACGCGCCCTCTTTCGCCCTGTGGCTGTGACTGCCCACTACAAGCAAATCCACATCCAGTTTTCGCGCCTGCTCAAGAATCACGCTGGAGGGTTCTCCCTGAACGACCCGCACTGTGCGGATGAAAGACAGGTCTTTGTGACCATCACCCAGTTCCTCACGAAACCCGTCGAGCATCCGTTGCTCTATTGCATCCATGAACGCACTCACACCCCTGTCATGAAGTTCCCTCAACGCATCCTCACCCAGATAACTCTGCAGCACCGATTCGGCGAACAGCCCCATGGGTTCAACGACATGGATCACGTAAAGTTCGGCATCGAACGTCCGGGCCAATGCCAGCGCGTGTTGTGTCACATAAGGCGCGTACAGACCGAGGTCTGAGGCATAGAGCATCGAACGAACCATACAACCTCCCGAACAGCCACAATGGCGGAGATTGATTCAGCTTAGCAGCGCGCCAAAGGCTGCGACGGCGGGCAATTGACAGCCGGTCCGTTCAAGGCCTGATTTCGTTACTGATTCCGTGGGGAACATGGCCGGTAGCCACTACCTCACGGGCTTTTTCGCAGTGCCCGGGCTGATCATCGAAGAACACGTCGGCGGCAAAGGCTTCCAGGAAAGCCGATTTCTGCAACCCGCCCAAGAACAGCGATTCATCCAGTCGGATATCCCATTCACGCAATGTGCGTATCACGCGCTCATGAGCCGGCGCCGAACGGGCGGTCACCAGCGCAGTGCGGATCGGGCAGCTTGCCTCGGGAAATTCGCGCTGCAACAGATTGAGCGCGGCCAAGAACGGTTTGAATGGCCCACCCCGCAAGGGCTCGCGGGCAGATTCACGCTCGCTGGCCTGAAACGCCGCCAGTCCGCCGGACTGATAGATCCGCTCGGACTCATCGGAGAACAGCACCGCATCGCCATCGAACGCAATACGCAGCTCGGCGCTGGCCGCACGTCGCGCCCCGCCCGACAGGATCGTTGCGGCTGCAAACCCGGCATCCAGCGCGCTGCGCACGTCTTCGGCATGGGTCGACAGGAACAGATGGCAGCCGAACGCCGCCAGATAGGGATAAGGGCTGCGTCCGCCGACAAACGCAGCACGGCTGATGTCCAGCCCGTAATGCTGGATCGAATTGAACACCCGCAGCCCGGTATCGGCACTGTTGCGCGACACCAGCACCACCTCGACCCGCGCGCTGCTAAGGCTCGCGTTGAGGCTGAGCAGCTTTTCCACCAGCAGATAGGCGTCGCCCGGCTCCAGAATCTCGTCTTCATGCTCGATCTGATACTGGCGGTAAGCCTCGACACCTTGCGTCATGTACACCGCGTGGCTGTCGCTCAGATCGAACAGCGCTCGCGATGAGATCGCCAGTACCAACTTGTGACCTTCAGCGTCTGCCATGCCTTTTCCTCGTGTGTTTATCGGTTTTCACGGTCAATAAAGGCTAACGCCTGATACAGCGTGCGAACCCGTGGCATCTCGCAGCCCGCTTTCAATGCGGCCGCCAGCGGCCGGGCATAGATGGCGTCCAGTTCTAGCGGGCGCCGTTCAATCAGGTCGTGGTGCATGCTGGGCTTGTAGTCCGGCATGCCTTCGGTCACCGAGAACAGGTGACGCGCAATACCGTCCGGCAACGCATGACCACAGGCCTGTGCGCCCTGGACCACTTCATCCATCAGCGCCAGCACCAGATCTCGGCTGGCGGGGTCGCTCATCAAGCGCGATGTGCTGGTCCGCAACAGCGCCGAAAGCCCGTTATACGGCACGTTCCACACCAACTTCTGCCAGCGCGCCTGTTGCAGATTGGCCATCGCGTGGGCTTCGATGTCTGCGCGCCTGAACATATCCGCGCAGGCCTGGACAATAGACAGGCGTTCTGCGTCATCAGACGCCGGGCCGCTGTGATATCCCACGCTGACCGCACCGAAAGCCTGATGTGTCACGACGCCGGGCGCGGTTCGATGAACGCAGACGAAACACAGCCCACCCAGCACATGAAGGCCATCAGGCAACACGGCTCGCAACTGATCCTCGACCGCCAATCCGTTCTGCAAGAGCAGTACTTTCGCGCCCTCGGCGGCCATTCGGGTAATGATCGGACCCAGTTCGGCATTGCCGGTGCTTTTGGTGCCCACCAAAAGCCAGTCGCAGGGCGGCATATTGTCCGCCGAGCGGTAGGCTTGAACAGGGCTCAGATGCAGCGGGCCATGCACCGAACTGTTGACGTGAAGGCCGTCCTTCACGACCGCATTGAATTCGCTGCGCAGCAAAAAATGCACATCGAACCCGGCCCGTGCCAGCATCAGGCCGTAAAAGCCGCCGATGGCGCCAGTGCCTACAATGCCGATGCGTGGGCGTTTGGTCTCATTGCTCATAACGTCTCTCTTGCTGAGTGTCTGATTCAGGGCAATTCGTCAGGTGGGCTGCCCAGGGCACGCTCCAGCGCAGACGCTATTGACTCGAACGTCAGCGGTGCTCGAATCGCTCCGAAAAATGCACCGTCGCGTACCGCAAACAACGCCGGTAGATGAAACACCTCGTAGCGCTGCACGGCGCCGCCATTGTCCTGGGCGTCGATCCAGCACAGCCGGTCGATTGGCAGGCCCATGCCCGGCAACTGCTGCCTAGCCCAGCGGCAGGCCGAACAGCCGACGCTGGTGAAAATCACCAGTGACGTCCCCGGAAGCCCGAGCAATTGGTGGTCGATGTCCAGGTCGCTCAGTTGCAGTTCAATCAAAAAATTAGCCCTCACTTCAGGCGACACACTATCCGTTGCAGCGTCACGGGTTGCAAATGACAGATGCATTAAGGGGCATGAACTGCCGGTAAACCGGCCCAATGCGCAGCTTTGCCCATTGTCGAACAACGCGATAACGCGCTAAGGTTCCGCTCCCCACTGCGCTCAAACCTGCTGGGCACCGCCGCACAGGGGATCACAGGCGGCCAGTACCCGCGACCTGATGAGTAACACGATGGCTGATTTACCGATTGACGACCTCAACGTTGCATCCAACGAGACTCTGATCACACCGGATCAGCTCAAACGCGAAATCCCCCTGACCGACGCTGCGCTGCACACGGTCAGCCAGGGCCGCGAAGTGATCCGCAACATCCTCGACGGCAACGACCACCGCCTGTTCATCGTGATCGGCCCATGCTCGATCCATGACCTGAAAGCGGCCAAGGAATATGCCGAACGCCTCAAGGCGCTGGCTGCCGAAGTCTCGGACACTTTGTATCTGGTCATGCGCGTCTACTTCGAGAAACCGCGCACCACCGTCGGCTGGAAAGGCCTGATCAACGATCCGTACCTGGACGACTCGTTCAAGATTCAGGACGGCCTGCACATCGGTCGTCAGTTGCTGCTGGACCTGGCCGAGATGGGCCTGCCGACCGCAACCGAAGCGCTGGACCCGATCTCCCCGCAGTATTTGCAGGACCTGATCAGTTGGTCGGCCATCGGCGCCCGGACCACCGAATCCCAGACCCACCGCGAAATGGCGTCCGGCCTGTCGTCGGCCGTCGGTTTCAAGAACGGCACCGATGGCGGTCTGACAGTGGCCATCAACGCCTTGCAGTCGGTGTCCAGCCCGCACCGGTTCCTGGGTATCAATCAGGAAGGCGGCGTCTCTATCGTGACCACCAAAGGCAATGCCTACGGTCACGTGGTCCTGCGCGGCGGCAACGGCAAGCCCAACTATGACTCGGTGAGCGTCGCGCTCTGCGAACAAGCCTTGAACAAGGCCGGTATTCGTCCGAACATCATGGTCGATTGCAGCCACGCCAATTCCAACAAAGACCCTGCCCTGCAGCCGCTGGTCATGGAAAACGTCGCCAACCAGATCCTGGAAGGCAACGAGTCGATCATTGGCCTGATGGTTGAAAGTCATCTGAACTGGGGTTGCCAGGCAATTCCGAAAGACTTGTCCGAATTGCAATACGGCGTGTCCATCACCGATGCCTGCATCGATTGGGAAAGTACCGAAAAAACCCTGCGCAGCATGCACGCCAAACTCAAGGGTGTATTGCCGGCCCGCAAGCGTCAGTAAACGGTTATGCAGTCACGAAAACGCCGAGCAATGCTCGGCGTTTTTCATGCGGTTGATCAGGGCAACGGCGATCAGATTTTGGCGGCCTGTCGTTGGTGACGCTCCATGTACCGTTCCACATAAGAGCAGGAAGGAATCACCGTATAGCCCATGCTGTCGGCGTAATCGAGCGCCTTTTCGGTCAGCGCAGCAGCGATGCCCCTGCCTCGCAGTGCATCCGGGACGAAGGTCCGATAGAAATCCAGCGTCTGCTTACCCAGATCCATATAGGTCAGGTAGGCACGATGGCCGTCAATGTTGATTTCGAACTGATGGCCGGTCTGATCATGGTGGATGGACAACGCCTCGCTCATCGCTACTCCTCGCGGGTCTTGGAATTTGACCCCTACCTTACCGATCTTTTTCCGGCGAAGGAACATCTACGCCACCCTGTGCCTGTTTTGACACCGAGAAGAGCCTGGCCGATCTCTAAAAGAGCACCTGTAAATAGTAGGCGTCATTGCCGTTGATGCTCAAGTGCGTTGCTTATAAAAAAGCATAAAAACAAGCGTGAGTCGCAGCCGAACTCCACGCGACCCGCGCATCAGTTCATGCTGGAGGATCCAGACAACTCCGGTTCCGAACCATAGGCGCGCTTAGTCCACAAGTATGGAAAAGCGCTACACCCGGCATGAGAAGGCGATAACAAGCCGCCGTACATGGCCCGCTTGGGTTGGCTATGATGAGCCGCCTGGATCCGATTGTTATCGTCCCTTACAGCGGTCGTCGGTCACAGCAAAGTGGATAGTTTTTAGACAGTTTGCATGAGGAGTAACGCGGAACACTTTCAAAGCCAAGAAATTTATGCCCTTCTTGCGCTTCGTCCGTTTACTTACTACAAACAATGGGTACTATGTACGCCGGTCATTTTCTCACTTTCGAGAGATGACTAATTCGAATTAAGTCCTTGAAGGGGAACACGATGAACAACGTTCTGAAATTCTCTGCTCTGGCTCTGGCAGCAGTTCTGGCCACCGGTTGCAGCAGCGTATCCAAAGAAACCGAAGCTCGTCTGACAGCTACCGAAGACGCAGCAGCCCGTTCGCAAGCACGTGCCGACGAAGCCTACCGCAAGGCTGACGAAGCACTGGCTGCAGCTCAAAAAGCTCAGCAAACTGCTGACGAAGCCAACGAGCGCGCTCTGCGCATGTTGGACAAGGCTAGCCGCAAGTAATAGTCCCCTCGGGATTGTTGGAAGGCCGACCCGGCAACGGGTCGGCTTTTTTATTGGCTGACGTTTGAGATGTGTGGAGTGTGATCGCGCCCGAAGCCCTGTGCTCAGCGTTATATCCAGGTCATCTGGTTTCCAAAGGAAGCAGCAGCACTAACTCGCTTTTCTAACGCGATAGTCAGAACCCCGGCGAAGCCGGGGCCGGAACCGGAGCAAAGGGCTTTACTTGCTTTGGCCCCTCAAAGTAAGTCGCCGAGGGGCGAAAAGGTGACTTAAGCCGAGCGCATGGCTCACTGAATCGGCAGTCTGCTCCGCTTTTGACACGCAGCGTCACCGGCTGCGTGCCCTTGCGGAGCGATGAGCATGATCAAACGCTGCGGGATGGCACCACCCGAGGGTCGAGTGAGCCGAGCCTTCATCCGGTTACTGAAAAATAACCGGAGCCTCAGCCGCAGCAGGAGCCGTCCCCGGCACCGCGATCTCCACCGGCATGCCGTCTTCGGCCGCGACCACATCACGTACCAGGTCCCAGTTCATGCGCAGGTTATTGGCCAGATCGTCGCGCTTGAGCAGGGCGTTGATGACCGCCGTGTGCTTGTCGACCACCGAAGGATTGCCCAGATCATCCACCGGCGTGTGCGCTTCCAGGAAAACCTTACCGCCGCTCAGTCCGAACTTGTAGGGCTCGCTGATGATCCGCACCGTAGTGCCGACCGGCGCCATGTCGGCCAGCTCCAGCACATTGTCGTTGTACATGCGGAAACAGCCGTGGCTGGTGCGCATGCCGATGCCGAATTTCTTGTTCGAACCGTGGATCAGGTAGCCGGACATGCCCAGGCCGAACTTGAACGGCCCCAGCGGGTTATCGGGACCGGCCGGCACGACATTGGGCAACGGATCACCGTCTGCGGCATGCTCGGCCTTGATAGAGGCAGGAGGAGTCCAGGTCGGGTTCGGCGTCTTGGCCGTGACCTTGGTGACGCCGATGGGCGAACCCCAGCCCTCGCGACCGACACCCAGCGGATAGGTGTGCACCACGTTCTGCCCTTTCGGGTAGTAGTACATCCGGTACTCCGCCAGGTTGATCACGATTCCTTCACGCGGGCCCGGCGGCAGAATGAAACGGGTCGGCAGCACGATGTCTTTGCCTGCACCCGGCAGCCAGGGATCGACGCCCGGGTTGGCGGCAATCATTTCCAGATAGCCCAAGTCGTATTGGGTACCGATGTCAGCGAAGGTGTCTTCGTATTTGGCCTTGATGACCTGCACCTGCCCGACGATGTCCTCGCCGGGCGGCGGCAGAGGAAACTCCAGTGCATGGACAGAGCTCGCCGCGCAGAGAGCAGCAAGTGACAGACAGCGGGTAACGGCTGGAATGCGCGACAACATCCGGGAAGATCCTTCGGGTAACGGCGAGTTGGGAAAGAAGTGAAGTGTACACCTGCGTCCGGCGAATCGGGGATATCTGCGCCAGCCCTCTATTGGTAACGGCTATAACTCGGGCCAGATCGGGTTCATGCCTCGTCGCTGGGCATCCAGAATCGCCTTGCACAGGGGACACAAACGCTCATCGCGCAATGCATCGAGTTCGACCGCCGCCAGATGCGGTTGAGCCGGCAGCAAGGTGCCGCACAAGGTACGATCGATCGAACCGCCCAGCTCCAACTGACGGGCAATAAGATGCACCCGCACTTCCTGGCACGCGAACAGATCGAGCTGTTCGTCGGGCTCAAGCATTTGATAGGCATAAAGGGACCAGGCGGGACGCGGCATGGGGGGCTCCAGATCGGGGGCGCCACATTAGCCGAAAGCTCTCGCCTGGAAAAGCCTCAAAGCAGCGGTTTCAGGGTCGGCCAGACATTTTCCAGCAGTTTTTCCTGAGCCGCTGCCGCTGGATGAAGCCCATCGGCCTGCATCAACTGAGGCACGCCCCCCACCCCCTCCAGAAAGAACGGCACGAACGGGACCTTTTTCTCTGCGGCCAGGTGGCTGAAGACCTCCTCGAAGGCCTTGGTGTAACGCGGACCATAATTAGGCGGTATGCGCATCCCCAGCAGCAGCACCTTGGCGCCAGCGGCGCGGGAGCTGTCGATCATCGACGAAAGGTTTTGTTGCAATTGAGCAGGCAACTGACCACGAAGGCCATCGTTGCCACCCAATTCGAGAATAACCAGCTCAGGCTTATGCTCTGCAAGCAGCGCAGGCAGGCGCGCCTGACCTCCGGAGCTTGTGTCGCCGCTGATCGAGGCATTGACCACCTTATCGTCGAAACCCTGTGCCTTGAGCCGCTGTTCAAGCAGGCTCACCCACCCGACGCGGGTATCCAGTCCGAAAGCCGCGCTGATACTATCCCCAACGATTAACACCGTGCCCGCCACCGCGCCCTGTGACAGCAGCAGCAACCCCAGGCCAGCACTTAAAAACCACGCACGCATCGGATTCTCCATGAGTGAAAGTATTCTCAGTGCCCAAAGCCTCAGTAAAGTGGTCCCCAGCACCGAAGGTGACCTGACTATCCTGCACGAACTCTCCCTGGAACTAAACAAGGGCGACACGCTGGCCATCGTCGGGTCATCGGGTTCGGGTAAATCCACGCTGCTCGGTCTGCTCGCGGGGCTCGACCTGCCCAGTGCCGGTTCGGTGACCCTTGCAGGCCGCAACCTGAGCGAACTGGACGAAGACCAGCGTGCCCGGGTGCGCGCCGAGCATGTCGGTTTTGTCTTTCAGTCGTTCCAACTGCTCGACAGCCTGAATGCGCTGGAAAACGTCATGCTGCCGATGGAGCTGGAAGGCCGTCGCGACGCCCGCGAACAGGCGCGCAACCTGTTGGAGCGTGTCGGCTTGGGTCAGCGCCTGACCCACACGCCGCGCCAGCTGTCCGGCGGCGAGCAACAGCGTGTGGCCATCGCCCGCGCCTTCGCCGCGAACCCGGACGTGCTGTTTGCCGACGAACCCACCGGCAACCTGGACAGCCACACCGGCGAGCGCATCAGCGACCTGCTGTTCGAACTGAACAAGGAGCGCAACACGACGCTGGTGCTGGTCACTCACGATGAGCGTCTGGCGCATCGCTGCCGACGCCTGATCCGCCTTGAAGGGGGCCGTCTGGTCGCCCCGCTGGAGCCTTGATGGCACGCCTGCCTTTTGTTCGTCTGCTGAGCCTTGCTGCTCGCCAGTTGCTGCGTGATGCACGCGCCGGTGAGTTGCGGGTGCTGTTCTTTGCCTTGCTGGTGGCGGTCGCGGCCAGTACTGCCATCGGCTACTTCGGCGCACGCCTGAATGGCGCCATGCTGCTGCGTGCCACGGAGTTTCTGGGTGCAGACTTGATTCTGGAAGGTTCGAGCCCCGCCCGCCCCGAGCAGGTACGAGAAGGTGAGCAGCTGCAGCTCAAGCATGCGCAGATTGTCGTCTTCTCCAGCGTGATCGCCACGGACGCCGGCATTCAACTGTCGAGCATCAAGGCGGTGGATGACGCTTATCCACTGCGCGGCGAATTGAAAAGCGCGGCGGATGTGTATCAGACCGAAGAAACCGGCAGCGGGCCGAAACCCGGCGAAGCCTGGGCAGAGGCGCGCTTGTTTCCTGCCGTCAACCTGAAGATCGGCGACGACATCGACGTCGGCTCCAAGACGCTTAAGCTGACCCGCGTGCTGACCTATGAGCCGGACCGCGCCGGCAATTTCTACAGCCTCACGCCTCGGGTCATGATCAACCGGCAGGATCTGGCTGCTACGGGCGTAGTGCAGCCTGGCAGCCGGGTCACTTACAGGGAAATGTGGAGCGGTCCACCGGAAACGCTGGCTGCCTATCGCAAGGCCATAGAACCGGGCCTGGAACCGCATCAGGAAATAAAGGACGCCCGCGATGGCAGCCAGCAGATCGGCGGTGCCTTGGGTAAAGCCGAACGCTATCTGAACATGGCCAGTCTGGTCGCGGTGTTATTGGCCGGCGTTGCGGTTGCGCTTTCGGCTTCACGCTTTGCGGCACGACGCTTCGACGCCAGCGCCCTGCTCCGCTGCCTGGGCCTGTCACGAGGCGAAGCGATGGCGCTGTTCAGCCTGCAGCTGGCAATCATCGGCCTGCTGGCGAGCCTGAGCGGTGCCATGCTGGGCTGGCTGGCGCAGTTGGGGCTGTTCGCCCTGCTGCAAAACCTGTTGCCGACCACCGTCCCGCCCGGCGGCCTGCTGCCTGCCCTCGCGGGTATGGGCACCGGCTTGGTGGCGCTGGCCGGTTTTGCCTTGCCTCCATTGGCCGCCCTGGGTCGTGTGCCACCTTTGCGGGTACTGCGTCGGGACATGCTGCCAATTCCGGCCAGTTCCTGGCTGGTGTACGGCGCCGCGCTGCTGGCGCTGGGTCTGATCATGTGGCGCCTGAGCCTGGATCTGGTCCTGACCTTTGCCCTGCTGGGCGGGGGAATCGTTGCGGCACTGATACTCGGCAGTCTGTTGCTGCTGGGGCTCAAGAGTCTGCGCCGCTTGCTGTCGGGTGCATCGTTGCCGTGGCGGCTGGGCCTTGGCCAACTGCTGCGTTATCCGCTGGCGGCGGCCGGTCAATCGCTGGCATTCGGTCTGATCCTGCTGTCGATGGGCTTGATCGCACTGCTACGCGGCGAGCTGCTCGATACCTGGCAGAACCAGTTGCCCAAAGACGCACCGAATTATTTCGTGCTCAACGTGCTGCCGTCAGAGAAAGAAAACTTTGCCCAGGCCATGAGCAAGCTGTCCACCCACTCGGCACCGCTGTATCCAGTAGTGCCGGGGCGACTGACCAGCATCAATGGCGAGCCGGTGGGCAATTTCGTCACCAAGGACTCACGCGGTGAAAATGCCACGCGACGTGATTTGAGCCTGACCTGGGCTGCCGACATGCCCGAAGGCAACACGCTGACGGCAGGCCAGTGGTGGAAAGACCTCCCCGCCGATGCCAAGCCTGATGCGACACCGGGCGTTTCGATCGAAGCCAAACTGGCCCAGAGCCTGCAGATCAAGCTCGGTGATCGCCTGAGCTTCATCGTGGGCGGCCTTAACCGCGACGCGGTCGTTACAAGCCTCAGGGACGTGAACTGGGATACCTTCCAACCCAACTTCTTCATGATCTTCCAGCCAGGCACACTGGCCGATCTGCCGACCACCTACCTGACCAGCTTCTATCTGCCCAAGGGTCAGGACAAGCAAATCGTCGAACTGTCGAGGGCGTTCCCGGCCATCAGCATTCTGGGTGTGGAAGCGCTGCTGGAGCAGGTGCGCAGCATTCTCGATCAGGTCACGCTGGCGGTGCAGTTCGTGTTGCTGTTTGTGTTGGCCGCGGGCGTGGCCGTGCTGTTCTCAGGCTTGCAGGCAACGCTGGATGAGCGCATCCGTCAGGGCGCACTGCTGCGGGCGCTGGGCGCGGAGCGAGCGTTGCTGATCAAGTCGCGCAGGATCGAGTTCGGCCTGCTGGGAGCCGCAAGCGGTCTGCTGGCAGCGCTGGGCTGTGAGTTGGTGAGTTTCGTGCTGTACCGCTACGCCTTTTCACTGGAATGGAGCCCGCATCCGTGGCTGTTGCTGCTGCCGGTGATCGGCGCGTTGCTGGTGGGCGGTGCCGGTGTGTTCGGTACGCGCCGCGCATTGAATGCCAGCCCGCTGACGGTGCTGCGAGAGGGTTGATCGCCAATGTATTTACCCGCGAGAGCTCTTGGTTCTCGCGGTAAATACGGCGCGCATTGCTTGATCAGAAGCGGCTCGGCGGCGACGACTGGAGCCTCTTGGCTCTTGGGGTAACTTCCGGACCGTGGAAGCGGACTTGGCCGCGAATGGAGCATCTCAGTCGCTGCATCCTTATCCAGATAAACTGCATCTTCGCGGACAAACGGAACGCCAAACGGTCCGCTCCTGACAAGAGCGAGTCGATACCGCGTTTACTTCTCGTAAACAATGCTGTTCACGAACCACAGCTTCTCGCCCTCGGGCGTGTTGACGATCACTTCGTCGCCCTCTTCCTTCTTCAGCAGCGCCCGCGCCATCGGTGAGTCGATGGAAATGTAATCGTTGCGACCATAAATTTCGTCGTAACCCACGATGCGAAATTTCTTCAGGTCACCGTCCTCGTTTTCGATTTCGACCCATGCACCGAAGAACACACGGCCTTCCTGCTCGGGCGAGTACTGCACCACGCGCATGTCTTCCAGACGCTTGCGCAGGTAACGCACGCGACGGTCGATCTCGCGCAGCAGCTTCTTGTTGTACTGGTAGTCGGCGTTCTCGCTGCGATCACCCAGCGAGGCCGCCCAGGCCACCTTCTGAGTAATGTCGGGACGGTGCTCGCGCCACAGATAGTCGAGTTCTTTCTTCAGGGCATCGTGCCCCTGTTTGGTGATGATCTTTGTACTCAAGAGGGTCCCCATACACACAAAAATCAGCCCGACAGACGCTAAACGGTTAGCGCCGCGCCACCTCGTGGCGGATGCAGCCATCATAGTAAATCTGTTTGACGCTGTCGGGCTTGAGACGAGAATCGCTGTCGTACGTCTGCTCGGTAATGCCCAGCGCCATCGGGCGCATCCATTGCTTGGCGAATTTACGCGCCTGAAGCTTCTGCCGCGCACCATAACGGGTGACGCCCGATAGCTTGGACGCCTGCGCGCCGCCAGCGATGGTTGAGCCCCAGCGGCACAAGTAGCGTTCACTTTCCGTCGCGTTTCGGGCTTGGGCAGACAGCGCAACACCCGACAGCGTCAGGCAAGCCAGAGCACAATAAACCAATCGCATGCGCACACCACACCTAATCCTTTGATAAGGCGGCGATTTTGCCTATCAAGCGAAGCGGTGGGGGCCAGCATAATGCCTTCTGACGCTCAGCAACGTGCCATTGCTCAACCGAACGTAATCAAGCCCTGACGAGCGACACGTGTGAGGTCACGAATCACCTGCTTTACATCCTCTGCATTCGGCGACTGAATCACGGCTAGGTCAAACTGGTCGTTGGCGAAGTGGCTAAGCGGCTGGCGAGCGTCTACAAACTGAATCAGGAAAGCACAGGAGCCGCCCCGACGACGTGGCCAGCCATCCAGGTAACGCAACAGTGTCGGCTGATGGGAACCGGCGAGGAGAATTTTTGGATTCTTGCGAGCCAGCACAGTGCTGATCGGCGACAGACGAAGAAGGGGGCGCAGGTTATTCATGGTTTTGTCTCTGCCTCAAAAGCTCCGCTGGGCAGCGGTGAGAGGCAACACCGAACCAACGTTTTAGCGGTATTTCGACAAGGTTCGAACCCTGTCAGGCGCCCCGCAAGTAGTTGTTAAATCGGCGCTTGAACACGCATCCTAGAGAAGCGCTCCGCTCATTGTCAATCACCTTGCCCTACAATCCTGCCGAAACGCAGAAGGCCCACGTTCACGTGGGCCTTCTGTCTTGCAGCAGCACGGTTTATCGAGTGATGACACGGTCCAGAGACAATCTACCTGCACCTTCGATCAACACCGCCAGCGCTCCACCCAACAGCGCGAGGGCATATTCATACCCGTTGTTGGCCATGAAGAAACCGTTGCCGATGTGTACGGTGAAGATCGCCACCAGCAACAGGACAGTCACCAACGCCGCAGCCGGACGAGCCAGCAGCCCCAACAACAGGCCCAGACCGCCAAAGAACTCGGCACTACCCGACAACAGCGCCATCAGGTAGCCGGGCGTCAGACCCAGACTTTCCATGTACTGCGCCGTGCCTTCCAGGCCATACCCTCCGAAGGCGCCAAACAGTTTCTGGCTGCCGTGAGCGATGAAGGCGATGCCGACGATGACACGCAAAATGGTAAGGCCGTAGCCAGCGCGGGTGGTGAGTACGGATTTGATCAAGCTATTCATGCGGGCGTGCTCCAAAGTCGATTAAGTGAGAGTGGCGCCATCATAATCAAAACGACTCATATGAAAACGACAATAACTGGCGCACACCTATCGAAATAATTGATCAACGCCTGACCGTCGATTTTCCAGCGGCCTCTTTTTCAAGCGAATCGCGCTGACGATCAAAGGCCAGGTAGTACTTGTTCACGCTGTTGACGAACGTGACCACGTTGGCCCCGCCCTGCTCCATCGCAACACGCTCGGTCTGGAAGAACCACTGATTGGGGTTGAGCCCGCGCCTTCTGGCTTCGTCACGCATGCTCTGCACACGCTCAGGGCCCATGTTGTAAGCGGCCATCGTAAACGCCATGCGCTCGCGCTCGTTGACCCTGGGACTGGAAAAATACCGACGCTTGATCGACGCCATGTAACGCGACGCGGCGCGAACGTTGTCGTCCGCACTCTGGATATTCGTGACCCCGACACTCTTGGCGGCCGATGGCGTGATCTGTAGCAGCCCGGTCGCACCACCACTGCCCTTGGCCGACGGATCGAGCTTGGATTCCTTGAACGCCAGGGCTGCCAGATCCAGCCAGTCCATGCCCTGCGCATCGGCATGGCGCTGCAGCAACGGACGCAACTGCTCCAGCCGCTGGATGTTGCCGCGCACCAACGGATTGTTGACCCGGTACATGTTCTTGTAAGCCTTTTCAAAAGCTACGTCCTGCCGGGAGGACGGTGTGTAACCCTTGAGGAAATCATTGATGCTGGCACGCAGCGTGGTGGCGTTGTCACGCACGAACCAGCTGACATCGCCATGTGTTTTCAGGGACAGCCCGCGATCCAGACGCAGCTTGGGCATGACCCCCGCCCAGCGCTCGGCAATCGGCTGCTCGACTAGGGTCATCGGGTAGATACCGGCCTGCACCATCTCCAGTACGTCTTCGACGGCAAGGCTGGGATCGACCCACTCGATCTTCACCGGCGGCAGCTTGCGCAGCTCCAGTTGGCGATTGACCTGATGCAGGGCTTCGTCCGCGGCACTGCCGGTGGCCAGACTCAAGGTCCTGCCGGACAACTGCTCCACACGCCGCACGCTGCGGTCGCCGCGCAGGCCAACCAGCACCAGTGGCACATCGTGAATGATCGGATCGCTGGCCTGAACGCCCTTGGCGTCGCTTACGTCCAGCAGCTCGCCAGGGGCGATCAAATCACCTTCGCCGCGCTGCAGCGCGCTAAGCAACTGATTCTTGGCTTTGGGAATGACTTTGAAGGTGACTTTCTGTCCATCGCGGGCGTGGCTGTTGAGGTAGCGCTCGAACGCCTCCAGGCGGTGGTACTCGACTCCGATCTCCTGGCCCTTGACGTCGCCGGAGCTGTTGCGGCTCTGATTGACCAGCACGCGCAGCACCTTGCTGCTGCGAATGGCCGCCAGATCACGCACCGGGGGCGCGTGCGGCGTGGTAACCACAGGCCCGGCAGACGCAACCGGACGTGCAGACACTTCAGCCGATAAGGTCGTTAGAAAGGGCACCATGCAGACAATGGACACAAGCGTGGATCGGATCATTCATTCCCCAGGTGGCATCGCCGTAACATGAAAAAGGAACTCTGGAAGTCACGCAGCCGCATCAACATTGAAGAAAAGCATCGAGTCCTTGAGCTCAACCGTTTGAATAGCCAGCGTTTTCTTGTTTTTACCGAAGCTCTGATATGCTCGGCAGCCTTGCGCTGGAGGTAGCACCATGCAACTCATCGACATTGGCGTCAATCTGACGAACGCCAGCTTCGCTTCGCAGCGACAGGCGGTACTCGACCGTGCCTATGCCGCAGGCGTCGATCAACTCGTCGTCACCGGCACCAGTGTCCAGGGCAGCGAAGAAGCGTTGCAGCTGTGTCTGGAACTGGACGACAGTGCTCAGCGACTGTTCTGCACGGCCGGTATTCACCCCCACTCGGCGAGCGATTGGACCGGCGATACCGAGAAACAGTTGCATGCCCTGCTCAAGGAAAAACGTGTGCGGGCGGTCGGTGAATGCGGACTGGATTTCAACCGCGACTTCTCCCCTCGCCCGCAGCAGGAGAAAGTCCTGGAAGCGCATCTGGCGATGGCAGTGGAACTGCAATTGCCGGTCTTCCTGCACGAGCGCGACGCCAACCCGCGAATGCTGGAGATCCTGCGTGATTACCGCGATCGCTTGCCCGCCGCCGTGGTGCATTGCTTTACCGGCGAGCGCGCTGCGCTGTTCAGTTATCTGGACCTGGACCTGCACATCGGCATTACCGGCTGGATCTGTGACGAACGCCGCGGCACGCACCTGCATCCGTTGGTGGGCAACATTCCTCGCGGCCGCCTGATGCTGGAAAGCGACGCGCCGTATTTGCTGCCGCGCAGCCTGCGGCCCAAGCCGAAGAACGGCCGTAACGAGCCTGCCTACTTGCCTGAGGTGCTGCGTGAGGTGGCGCTGCACCGAGGCGAATCTCAAGAGGACCTGGCCCGTCACAGCACTACGTGTGCCCGTGAGTTCTTTGGCTTGCCTGCTGTGGAACAGGCCATCCAGGAAAATCCGCAGCTTTCTTGATCCGCGTCAAAGGTCACTTCGATGACCGGAATACAGTAATGGCACCTTGCTGCTATCACTACCGAACATCGAAGAAGACCCCTCATGCGCTCATGGCTTGGCAACCTGTCACTCAAATATAAATTCTGGGCCGTCAACGCGGTTGCGTTCATCACCACCCTGCTGCTGGTGCTGTATGCCGTGCATCTGGAGCAGCAATCGCTGGCGGCATCGGCGCGCAACGCCGCACAACTGATCGCCCAATGGCCTGCCACTCAGCCGCTGCCCGCCGAGGGCGCAGCGCTCATGTCCGCGCCTGCTTTTATGGACGTGCTCGCACAGCACGTTGCCCACTACGCATTGGCGGTCTTCATATTGATGGTGGTCATGCTCGGCGCATCGCAGTTGCTGATCCGTTTTTTGCTCAGCCAGCTCAACACCCTCAAGGACGTGATGCTGCATGTGGAAAAAACCGGTGATCTGTCGGCCCGCGTGCCAAACGGCAATGACGATGAAGTCGGGCAGATGGCCAAGGCCTTCAATGCGTTGCAGGCCGGTTATCAACGGGTAGTTGCGACGGTTTCGCAGAGTGCCATCAGGCTCGATCAGGGCGCCGCGCATTTGGCCTGTGGCATGTCCGAGGTGCGCCACGGCATGCTCGGTCAGCAGAGCGAAACCGATCAGGTCGCCACGGCAATCAATGAGATGACCGCCACCGTGCACCACATCGCTCGGCACGCCACCACCACACGCGATCAGTCACAGACCGCCGATGCACTGGCCAGCAGTGGCAAGGCGGTGGTGGACCGCGTGCAGGTGTCCATTGCCGGGCTGTCCAGCGGCGTGCAGCAGACGGCCGAGATGATTCAGCGCATGGCCGCCGACAGCCAGAAGATCAACGGCGTGGTCAACGTGATTCACAGCATTGCCGAGCAAACCAACCTGCTGGCGCTCAACGCAGCAATCGAGGCGGCGCGGGCTGGCGAGATGGGTCGCGGCTTTGCCGTGGTTGCCGACGAGGTACGCAACCTTGCCAAGCGTGTGCAGACCTCCACCGACGAAATCACCACAATGGTTTCCGCCTTGCAGAGCGGCACCCGTGATGCCGTGGATTTCATGCAGGACAGCTCGTACAAGGCCGATGAATGCGTGCAGCAGGCCCGTGAGGCGGGCGACGCCTTGGCGGCGATTGCCGATGCCGTGGCGCAAATGCGTGAAAGCAATACGCAGATCGCGGTTGCTGCCCAGCAACAGAGCCAGGTGGCCGAAGAGATGAACCGGGCGGTGGTGAGCATTCGCGACGTGACAGAACGCACCGTCACCCAGACTGTGGAATCGGCCAACACCAGTGGCGAACTTGCGGTATTGGCAGGGGAACTGAACACGGCCATCGGGCAGCTCAGACTTTAAATCGCTTTCTGTAAACGGCTATCACGCCGATAGTCAGCCTTGACTCGCGGACGGTCGGCGTCAGGCCTATTCTTCACGCATTGAAACAGGCGTTGAATGCATTGAAGAGGACAGCAGTATGGGCAAGCGACTTCCCAATTTACACACATGGCAGTGGCGTGGTTACGCAGACAATCATCGGCACCCGGCCAATCTGGTTTTACACCTGATTGCCGTCCCCTTGTTCATCCTGGCCGCCCTGCTGATCGTTGACGGACTGTTTACGCTGAGCGTTTCATCGATTGCCATCGGCGTGATCGGGTTGGTGGCCGCGCTGGCTTTTCAGCGCCACGGCCACACGCTGGAGCGGCGTCCGCCCGAACCTTTCAGTGATCGCAGCGATGCGGTCAAGCGGTTGTTGGTTGAGCAGTTCGTGACTTTCCCACGCTTTGTGCTCAGCGGCGCGTGGTGGCGGGCCTGGAAGGAACGGCATCGGCGATAGCGTTAAAGCGCGTTTTTGCTACAGCCTGGTTTTACAGCAAGACACAGACTGTGTGAGGCGGCTTGCCGGCGATCTGGCGGCTGCTGCGCAACCCATCGCCGCCGTCGTAACCTGCGAGAGCTCCCACACCTTTCGGGCAAAAGCCATTTCAGCTTTACCCGGCCGATTCAGGGTGTTTGAAACAGGCGGCTTGCATCATCTGATCACGCGCCGTTAACCAAACACTGTCACCGTCTGACGACTGATCGCAATCAACTCACCCTCAGGGGTCCACATCGCCGCAGCGGTATGCCCATAGCCGTCGCGGGCATGTTCAATCACTGCGCGATAGCTGCACCATTGCAAGGTGTCGAGCGCCAGCTGGGGTTGCACGAATTCGATGGTCCAGGTCAGCGAACTGCCGGGGGCGGGTCTGTTGAGGTGTGGCAACACCGCAGGCGGCCAACTGTCGACCAGCGCCAGAATGTGCGCCTCGGTCATTGTTTGAGACTGCACGGTGTCCCGAAAGCGGACGTAGCCACCAATGGCAGGCGACGGGGTGTTGCTGAACGGCATCCCGCCCAGCGCCCAGCGAAGCTCCATGAAGCGCAGGTACTCCGGCATGATGCCGCTGACAAAAGGCAGCTCGGCACATGCCTCGACAGGCTTGAGGGCAGGCGCGTGCTCTGCTTTGACCGAAATCATTGACTCACGTGCCGCGCCGAAACTACCTTGCATCAGCGTCATGACCTGGCCGTTCTGCATGGCGCGCCCCAGCACCTGGCTGACGGCTTTACCGTGACGCAGGATCTCGACCTCAAACGAAATCGGCACGCCTGGCTCGGCAGGCCCGACGAAGGTGATCGCCAGTGAACGCACGGGACGCCCTTGGGGGACCTGCGCGCGCATCGACTCAAAGCTCAACGCCGCCATCAATCCGCCAAAGCAGGCACGGCCTTGCGCCCACTCAGCCGGAATGATCACGGAGCCGGGGTTGTCTCGTACAGCGTCGATCAGTTCTGAAAATGTCATGTGGCGTCCCAGCAGAGAATGGAGGCAAGTCAGGGGATGGTACTCATCCCCTGCCCCACTGACATGCTAAATATCGGCCATTATTGCGGCCTGAATGACCTGTTTGCCGTAGGAAAGGCTTTATAAAGCCTGCGTTCAGAAACAGGCCTTCGCCAGCCGCTTCAACGACGCTTCAGCCTTGCGCTCGGCCCGCACGATTCCGATCTGCCAGCCGGCGATGCAAGGCGCCAGGTCCGGCTGTTCGCCTGCCTGCGCCAGCCATTGCAGGTGGTCATGCCAGTCACCCAGCTCACTCTGCGCCGACTTGAGGCGCGCCTGCATGTTCTTCGGCTGATGGCTCAGTTCCGGGTACGCCTCGGCGGCGTAACGCACACGCTTGATCAACAGGCGCAGGTCATGACGATCATGATCCGGTTCGGCCATCGCCGTGCGCAGCTTGCGCCACTGCTTGTCCATGCGCTTCTCGATGGTTTTGCGCAGCCCCCGCAGCAGGCCCTGACGCTGTTGCATGCGCAGCATCGTCGGGAACTGGTCGATCAATGTCAGCAGACGGGTCAGTTCGCCGGATTTCGCCACACGCGGGCAGGCGCTGCTCAAGTGTTCATGCCGTTTGCGCGCGGCATCACTCAGGCCCTGCTTGTCGAGAAACGCGGCGAGCACCTGCATATCGCGCAGCGGGGTCGTCAACTGGCCCACGGCCTTGGCGGCGTCTTCGAGTGGGGTGACCCCGGAAAACTCACGCAGAGGCCGCAGCACACTGCGCAGACGGCGCACGGTGGTGCGCAGATCATGCAGCGCTTCACTGTCGGTCGAGACGGCCAGTCGTGCCTGACAGGCAAGCAGTTTGACGTCCAGTGCCAGAACTTCAGCGACCAGATGATCCACCATTGAAGACATGCAATTCCCCCTTACAAAAAACTTAAGAATGAGCGTTCCGAACGGTCGTAAAACGCCAAGGCAGGCGACGACGAAGCACCTTCAAACGGCTGCGCAACCGACTCGTCGATGTCGGGGTTCCGGCATAGCGCTGCGCCTGGAACTCATCGATGAAGGCTCGGATGGCGTCAGCGTACTGTGGAAACAACGCCGCAGCCCGGTCACCGAACGCCTCGGCGCCTTCGCCCGGCATACGACGCAGACCATGACGAGCCAACAAGCGTTCAAAGGCATTGAACAATCGCAGCTGTGAATCGCTTTCCCGCTGCCAGGGCTTGAACAGCCACAAGGCCACCAGCCCCAGCGAAATCACGATCCCGATCACGAATACGGGTGCTTGAAAACCCGAAAACCAGCGGCTCAGCACCTGCAATTGCTGCTGCCCCTGATAGCCCAGTACCCAGCGCTGCCAACCGTAATTGAGGTTGTCCCAGCTCAGACGCAACGCGTTGATCCACGGCACATGGCGATAACGCAAGGCGGACAGGGGCGAATCCTGTAGAAAGGCTTCATCGGCGGCCAGCGCCTGTTCAAGCCCCTGTTCGATGCGCTGGGGGGCCACGGCAGCGGTCGGATCGACACTGCGCCAGCCAATACCTGGCTGCCAGTATTCGACCCACGCGTGAGCATCGAACTGGCGCACGGTCAGGTACTGGCCATCCGGGTTGAACTCGCCGCCCTGATAACCGGCCACCACGCGTGCGGGAATCCCGGCCGAACGCAGCACGAAGGTCATCGCCGAGGCGTAGTGACCACAAAAGCCACGGCGGCTGGTAAACAGGAATTCGTCGATGCTGTCGTTGCCCAGCGAATCGGGCTTGAGGGTGTAGTGAAACGGCTGGTCGGCAAAATAACCCAGCATGGCCTGCACCAGCGCGTCCGGCGTGGCATTGCGACGACGAAGCGCTTCTGCCCATTGCCTGGCCTGCGGATTGCCCTTGACGGGCAGTTGCAGATCCTGGCGTTGAATCTGTTCGCTGGGCTGCGCATCGCGCACGCTGTCCGGCCAGGACGTGACGCTATACAGCAACGATTGCTCGACCGGGCGCCTGCGCTGCAAGCGAAAGTCGCTCATCTGCCGGACTTCCGGCAGTGGCGTTTCACCGATATCCAGACTCGGTAGCCAGGGCCGACCGCTGGCTTCCATAACAACGCTGTACGCCACTGGTTCGCCGCGCTTCTGCCACTGCGGGAGTTGCACCGTCTGGGCGCGAGCAGACTGCGACCAGCGTCGGCCGTCGAATTGTTCGAGCGTCAGACCCCGCCAATACAGTTGAGTGCGCGCAGGCATCAGCCCTTCGAAACTGGCACGAAACACCAGCGCCGGTGAACGGCTCAGCTCGGCCATATCGCCGGGTGCCATGTTGTCGGAAAGCCCGGTCACGCCCTTGTTGCTGGGCTGCGGCAGCGACCAGAGCGGGTCCAGACGTGGAAAGAACAGAAACAGCAGAACCATCAGCGGCACGGCTTGCGCCATCAGCTTGAAGGCCAGTTTGAGAGTGCCCGCAGGCTTTGCGACCAGGTCTGATTGCTGCAAGCCGATCAAGGCCGCCAGCAGCGCACCGATTGGCAGCAGGCTGAACAGCGCCCACAGCAGGTTGTTCTCGAACAGGTAGCCGACCGCCACGCAGAAGAAACCGAGAAAGACCAAGACCCGGGCATCACGTCGGGTGTTCATTTCCAGCAACTTCAGCACAAAGGCCGCCACGAGTAGCGCGGCCCCTGCGTCCAGCCCCACCAGACTGCCCCGCGCCAGATACACACCGCCCGCTGTACCCACCAACAATCCGGATTTGACCCAAGCGCCCGGCAGACGCACGCGCATGCGAAACGCCTGCACACGCCAGACCGTGCAGCCCAGCCACAAGACAATGATCGAAACGGGTATGTGCAGTGCAAACGGTATGACCACCAAAGCCTGCGCCACTAACAACCAGGTCAGGCTGACCCTCGGGATTGGCTGGCTCACCGCCGCCTTCGCGCTCATGGCCGCTGCCCGTACAAAGCCAGCGCACGCAGGCAGGTTTCCCGATGCGCATCGCCGCTGTCCACGCTGGATAGAAAACCCGGCAGTCGCATCGAAAACGGCTGGCGACGTTCGGACAGTTCCAGCACCCAGTAGCACAGACGCGACAAGCGTTGCTCGATGTCGCCGCCTAGCGCCAGAAAATCCAGGCACAGTTCATGCCCGCTCAAATCGGTGAAATCCTTGACCAGCAGCCCTTGCCCTCGGGAGTACGCTTTCCAGTGCAATCGCCCACGGTTGTCGCCCGGCTGATAGCTGCGCAGGCCCTGATAGTCATCCACACCCGCGCCCTGAGTCGCCTGACCATCATCCTCGGCGTGGGGCTGCACGCCGTTCAGCAGCGGCAGGGTGCCCGACAAGGGGCGCGGATAGATCAATGCGGCCTGCTCCAGATCCAGCCAGGTCCAGGCACGGAAAACACCCAGCGGAAACACGCTCTCCACACGCAGCCGAGGCGCGCGCAGCCAGCCGCGACGCTCGGCCGGCAGCGTCAGCTCGACCTCGGTCAGCCCTTGGGCGCTGACGTCGCCCTGTTGCAGGTTGCTCGTTTCCCAGCCTAACCCGAGCGCCTGGTGCGCATGCCTTGTGCTTTCAAGGCGCAGCCGCAACGGCACCGCTTCGCCGACGAACACTGAGCGCGCCAGTCCGGCGCTCAGGATGAGTCCGCTGAGGTTGCGATACGTGTGCAAGATAGCCAGCACCCCGACTGACAGCAGCAGAAAGGTCAAGCCGTAGGCGAGGCTGTTCTGGTAGTTGATCGCGACCAGCAGCATCAGGACCAGCACCACCATGAAGGTGATGCCCGTTCGCGTCGGCAGAATGAAAATGCGCCGATGATCGAGTTCGATACGCGACGCCGCAGGAATGCGCTTGGCCAGCCAGCGTTGCCAGAACGGCTTGAACGGCTCGATCAAAGCACCGGCACCTCACGCAACAGCCACTGCACCAGCGCCCCGCCACCATGACCGGTCGGATCGGTGCGTTCGCGCAGGCGATGGCCCACCACTGACGGCAACACCGATTGCACGTCCTCCGGAATCACGTAATCGCGACCTGCCAGCATGGCCCAGGCTCGCGACGCCGCCAGAACTGCCAGGCTGGCACGCGGCGACAACCCATAAGCGAATTGCGGCTGGCTGCGGGTCGCGTCCGCCAGACGCAATACGTAGTCGACCAGCGCGTCACTGGCCCGCACCTGACGCGCCTCGGCCTGCAACTGGCCCAGCATGGCGTGATCCAGAATCGGTTGCAGGCGCGGCAACAGTTCGCGCCGCGACTCGCCCATCAACAGGGATTTTTCGGCTGCACGTGCGGGATACCCCATTGAGATGCGCATCAGAAAGCGGTCCAGTTGCGACTCGGGCAAAGCAAAGGTGCCACCGGAACTGAACGGGTTCTGGGTGGCGATCACAAAGAACGGATCCGGTAACAGACGGGTCGCGCCTTCGATGGACACCTGCCCTTCTTCCATCGCTTCAAGCAGAGCACTCTGACTTTTGGGCGTGGCGCGATTGATTTCATCAGCCAGCACCAGTTCGGCGAAGATTGGTCCAGGGTGGAAGGTGAACTGCCCGGAGTCGCGATCAAATACCGAGGTGCCGAGGATATCTCCCGGCAACAGGTCCGAGGTGAACTGAATACGCTGATAGCTCAGGCCCAGAATCTTCGCCAACGCCTGGCTGAGCGTGGTCTTGCCCATGCCAGGCAGGTCTTCGATCAGCAGATGCCCGCCACCGATCAGGCAGGTCATTGCCAGACGCACCTGTGCTTCCTTGCCCAACACCACCTCATTGATGGCGCTCAGGCATGCATTGAGTGTCTTGCCCATTGATACGCCTCCCCGGCAACTGCTTTATGCGGCCATACATGGCAAGCGATGCCAAACGTCCGAACACTTTACGGTTAGCGTAGGTTGTTTCGCCAGAGGCAGTAGGGATTTGCTTGAGAGGGCGTAAAACGATGACGGGCAAGCACGTCTGACGTGCCTGCCCGAGGGGGGAGATCAACGGCCGGCGCGTGACTCACGAATGTAAAAACGGGCTTTTTCGGACTTCTCGGTGCAGCCTTCAAACGCTTCGAACTGCTGCTGGGTTTTGGCGCCCGTCAACAGAGAGAGCGCCTTGGAGTAACTCACGGTTCCGGCAAAACCTTCGGCTTTGGCCAGGTCAAGCTCGTGCCAGGCTGCATCGATTTGTGTGGCACAGCTGTCCCGATACCCGGTCTTGCCGGCACACCCTGCAAGAACCACGATGAACAATGGCAGACAGATCCAGGCTTTCATGGGGTGTTACCTCAAGAGGAGAAATAGAAAAGATGCGGCTTTGACGGCGAGATTGGCTGAAAGTGCCGTCGTGCGCGGGCTCAAGGGTAACTGTTTTCCAGCATTGGGGTGGGTTTCATCATGCACGTCAGGGCAGTACAGTTAGCGCAGGCCAATGCCTGGAGAATGTCTGGATGAAAAAACGCATTGCGCTGGTGCTCGGTTCGGGTGGCGCTCGGGGTTACGCGCATATCGGCGTGATTCAGGAGCTGGAACAACGCGGCTACGAGATTGCCTGCATCGCAGGCTGTTCGATGGGTGCCGTGGTCGGCGGAATCTACGCGGCAGGCAAGCTTGATCAGTACCGTGACTGGATCGAGAGCCTCGATTACCTGGACGTACTGCGGCTGGTCGATGTCAGCTTCCGTCTGGGTGCGATACGCGGAGAAAAGGTGTTCGGCCAGATTCGCGAAATCGTCGGTGAGATCAACATCGAGGACCTGCGCATTCCCTACACAGCGGTGGCCACTGACCTGACCAATCAACAGGAAATCTGGTTTCAGGAAGGCTGCCTGCATCAGGCGATGCGCGCGTCGGCAGCGATTCCCAGCCTGTTTACACCCGTCATGCAGGGCGGCCGGATGCTGGTCGATGGCGGCCTGCTGAATCCGCTGCCCATCGTGCCGGTGGTGTCCAGCCACTGCGACCTGATCGTGGCGGTCAACCTCAACTCGACGCACCATCAGCATTATCAGTTGCCCGTGATCGAGCGTCCGCCAGCTGTGAAAAAGCGTTTTGACCTGCTGATCAATTCACTCGGCTCGCACCTGCCGTTTCGACGCAAGCTGGAAACCAATGGCGTGGCGTCGATTGCCGGGCAAACCAGCAGTCTGAAGCCCTCTGCGGCCAGAGTTCCCAGCCCCTGGCTTGGCGAGGTCAGCGCAGACCCGCAAGGCCAGCAACCGGCTGCCGCGCCCCAGGCCGAGGGCGCACCAAAATCGGCCAGTGGCTCGGTGATCATCGATAACGTGGGGCCTGCTTCGTTGCTGGATTTGATCAACCAGAGCTTCGAGGTGATGCAGACGTCGTTGGCGCAGTACAAGATCGCGGGTTATCCGCCGGACATCCTGATCAACGTGCCCAAACGGGTCTGCCGTTTCTTCGAGTTCTACAAGGCCCCGGAACTCATCGCTCTGGGCCGTGAGATTGCCAGCGATACGCTGGATCGCTATGAGAGTGATCAGCGATAGGTGCCGCACTCATAAGCGGACGCAGAGCGCCCCAGGCCGGCGTTCCCACACTGGAGCGTGAGGAACGATCAACACCCTGCGAAACTGATCGAAAACCTCACTCAATCACTGGCCAGCAACCGATACCCCACGCCTGCTTCCGTGAGGATGAACCTGGGCGATGTCGGGTCATCTCCCAGTTTCTGGCGCAGGTGCCCCACTACAATGCGCAGGTAGTGGCTGTCTTCGGTATGGGTCGGGCCCCAGATGTCCTTGAGCAGTTGCTGCTGGGTGATGACGCGTCCGGGGTGGCGCGCCAGCTGCGCGAGCACGGCGTATTCCTTGCGGGTCAGCGCGACTTCGTTGCCGTCCAGTAGCACCCGGCGATACGCAAGGTCCACGGTCAGCGGGCCGACTGTCAGCGCGGATTCGGGCTTTTCGTTGCCCGATACCTGACGCAGCAACGACCTGACCCTGGCCAGGAATTCCTGAATACCGAACGGTTTGGTCACGTAGTCGTTGGCCCCGGCGTCCAGCGCCTGGACCTTTTGCGCTTCGCTGGCGCGCACGGAAAGCACCAGCACCGGCACTGCCGACCATTCACGAAACTCACTCAGTACCTGCTGACCGTCCATGTCGGGCAGGCCCAGATCGAGCACCAGCAGATCGGGTTTGTTCAACGCTGCCTGGGTCAGGCCGTCGGCACCGGTGGCCGCTTCCAGCACCTTGTAGCCTTGGGACACCAGGCTGATACGTAGAAACTTGCGAATCTGCGGTTCGTCGTCAATCACCAGAATCGTCGCGGCCTGACTCATGGGCGCGAAGCCGTTTCAGGGGTGCAGGTGAGCGCTTGCGTAACCCGTAATCGACTCAACCCGGCTCCTCCATTTCAGTGTCTGGCTGCGCCTGCAAGGGCAGGAACAACGTGATGCGCGTGCCAAGGCCATCAATCCCTGACTCTACGCTCAAACGACCGCCGTGCGCACCGACCATGCCCTGACAGATGGCCAGCCCCAGGCCGGTGCCCTGTCCACCCCGGTCGCCGCGTGCGGCGGTGTAGAACATGTCGAAGATCTTCGCACGTTCGTCTTCGGGGATGCCCGGTCCTTCATCGCTGACCGAGAAAAACAGTTCGCTGTCGATCACGCCCGCACTCACCTCCAGACGTCCTCCCAGCGGTGAGAAGCGTGCGGCGTTTTCCAGCACGTTGACCAGCGCCTGCTCGATCAGTGCGGCATGTACATAAAGCAGTGGCAACGCCTCGGCTACCTGAGTGCTGACCTGCAACGGCATCATGACTGCACGCAGCCGGTTGAGCGCGCTGCCCACGATGTCGGCCGGCGAAACCCAGTCACGCGCCAGCTTCAACGCGCCATGTCCGAGCCGGGTCATGTCCAGCAGGTTCTGGATATAACGATCCAGACGCTCGGCCTCATCGCGGGTGCCTTCCAACAGCTCACGTCGGTCTTGCAGCGGAATGGCCTCCCCCAGTGCCAGCAAGCTGTCGATGCTGCCGCGCATGGAGGTCAGCGGCGTGCGCAGGTCATGGGACACGGAGGCCAGCAAGGCGCTGCGCAGTTGTTCGGTTTCGCCATGCAGGCGAGCGGCCTCCAGCTCCTCGCCCAGTTGGGCCCGCGCCAGCGCCTGGGCCAGTGGCTGGGTCAGCGCGGCCAGCAACCGCCGATGCTGCGCCGTGAACGACTGCCCTTTGCGAGCGCTGACGCCAAGCAACGCCAACGGCCCTTCTTCTGCCGTGATCGGCCACCACCACCATTGCCCGGAAGGAAGCGTGCCGGTGCCGCTGCCCGCAGGCTGCTCATGCTGCCAGGCCCAGTCGGCGGCGGCGCGCTCGGCCTCGGAAAAGGTCAGCGGCCCACCGGTTTCAACGGTCCAGCCACCCTGACTGTCGCGATCCAGCAGGCACAGTTTCAGCTCCTTCCAGCCACTGAAATGCTGCTCAGCGGCATGAAACACCGCCTTGCTGTCAGTGGCGGCGGTCATCTTGCGTGACAGGTCGAGCAGCTCACTGGTCTGCTCCTGAGTGTCGCGCAACGCCTGCAACTGGCTGCGCTGACGGGCCGCCAGCTTGCCGGTGAGCGCCGACATCAGCAGGAAAAACAGCAAGGTCAGGATGTCTTCGTCGCGCTGGATACTCAGCGAAAAACTGGGCGGGATGAACAGAAAGTCATAGGCCAGAAACGACAAACCGGCACACGCCAGTGCAGGCCCCATGCTGCTGCGCACCGCCACCAGCAGGACCGCCGCCAGAAAGATCAGAGAGATATTGGGCAACGCCAACAGGCCCGACACGCCCCACGCGACCATGCTGGCCAATAGGGTCGCGGCCAGCGCGATGCCGTAGTCCGACCACACCACATCGCGCAGTGGGCGAGCCCGGGGCGGTTGGTCGGTTTTTTGTTCGCTGTCATCGAGTACGCAGACTTCCAGCCCATGCCCCTCGCGCAGCAGCCGCGCAGCCACACCTCCGCCAAACAGGCGACGATACCAGTGTCGATGTGACTGACCGACCAGCACGACATTGGCACGCCGCTCCACCGCGTGCTGGATCAGGGTGCGCGCCACTTCTCCGGCGCGCAGTGAGACCACTTCGCCGCCCAGTCGCTCGGCCAGTTGCTGGGCACCTTGCAAGCGGGCTCGAGCGTGTTCATCCAGCGTCTGCCCGTCATCGACATGCACCGCGCTCCACGGCAGGTGACGACGCTGGGCGACCCGACTGGCATGGCGCACCAGACGTTCGGCCTGCACATCGCCGTCGATGCCCACCAGCAAACGGCCCCGCACCGCCGGCGCAGACTGCCCCAATTGCCGATACCCCTGCGCCAGGTCGTTGTCGACCTGAGTGGCAGCGGTCTGCATGGCCAGCTCGCGCAGTGCGCTGAGGTTGGTCGGGGTGAAGAATGCATCGATGGCCGCACGCGCCTGTTCCGGCACGTAGACTTTGCCCTCGCGCAATCGCTCGAGCAGCTCGCGGGGCGGCAGGTCGATCAGGATGAGGTCGAAGGCTTCTTGCAAAACCCAGTCTGGCAGCGTTTCGCGCACCTGCACGCCGGTAATGCCGCGCACTTGGTCGTTGAGGCTTTCCAGATGCTGAACGTTGACCGTGGAGTAGACGTCGATCCCCGCCGCCAGCAGTTCCTGGATGTCTTGCCAGCGCTTGGCATGGCGACTGCCGGGGGCGTTGCTGTGCGCCAGCTCATCGACCAGCACCAGGCTCGGGGCGGCCTTGAGCAAGGCGTCCAGGTCCATTTCTTCCAGCGTCATGCCTCGGTATTCGACGCGCAACAGGGGCTGCTGAGGCAAACCGTTGAGCAACGCTTCGGTTTCGGCGCGTCCGTGAGTTTCCACCACACCGGCCAGCACATTCACACCTTGACGCAGTTGCGTGTGAGCGGCCTGCAGCATGGCGTAGGTCTTGCCCACACCCGGCGCCGCCCCCAGAAAAACCTTCAGCCGTCCCCGGCCATCGCGGGGCAATTGAGCCAGTAATGCGTCTGCTCGACCGGAATCACTCACGTTGGGTATCACTCTCTTTCGGTGTGACATTCTGGGAGCGAGCTTGCTCGCGAAGGCCATTTCAAACGCCACATGTCGATTGAATGAACCGGCGCTTCGCGAGCAAGCGCGCTCCTGCAGACCTGTATTTTTTGCAGGAAGACCGCGTTGTGTCGGACCTCCGGCAGCCCTGCGTTCGCCGCACGGCGCGCATGATGTGAGCGAATGTTACAGCTGCGCGCTGCGTTGTGCTGACGTTATCTGATTCAGGCCCATGTTCAAGGTCAATACGTTGACCACGGGTGGGCCGATCAATGGACGCTGGGTGTTGGCGTCTATCAACGTCTGGACCCTCTCCAGCGGCAATTGCCGCGCAGTGGCCACACGCGAGGCCTGCCAGGCCGCGGCCTCGGGCGACAGGTGCGGATCAAGGCCGCTGCCGGACGTGGTCAGCAACGCCAATGGCACCGGCCCCTGACCGGGAACGGCCAGTTTGGCGGCGTCTTCGGTGACGCGGGTCACCAGCGCCGGGTTGCTCGGCGCGAAGTTGCTGGCACCGCTGGCAACCGTCGCGAACGCGCCAGCGGAAGGACGCGGCTGGAACCACTCATCACCCGTGAACGCCTGAGCGATCAGTTTCGAGCCGCGTACCTTGCCGTCCTTATCGTAGAGCAGGCTGCCATTGGCCTGAGCGGGAAACGCCACTTGCGCAACACCGGTCACCACCAACGGATACGCCACGCCAGTGATCAGGCTCATTAACACGATCAGGCTCAGGGCCGGACGCAATACATTCGACATCTTGCACATCCTCAATCAGGTGAAGCGGCACGCCGACCGGCGTGCCGCTCAGTCAACGGTTCAGACCAGGCCTACGGCAACCAGCAGCATGTCGATCAGCTTGATGCCCAGGAACGGCACGATGATGCCGCCCACGCCGTAGATCAGCAGATTGCGTCGCAGCAGGTGCGCGGCGCTGGCGGCCTGCACGCGTACCCCACGCAGGGCCAGGGGGATCAGCACCACGATGATCAGCGCGTTGAAGATGATCGCCGATAGAATCGCGCTCTGCGGGCTGGCCAGTTGCATGATGTTGAGCACGCCCAGTTGTGGGTAGATCGCGGCGAACAATGCAGGCAGCACGGCGAAGTACTTGGCCACGTCGTTGGCAATGGAGAATGTCGTCAACGCGCCACGGGTCACCAGCAACTGCTTGCCGATGTGCACCACGTCCAGCAGCTTGGTGGGGTCGCTGTCCAGATCGACCATGTTGGCCGCTTCACGGGCGGCTTGAGTGCCGTCGTTCATGGCCATGCCAACGTCTGCCTGGGCCAGCGCCGGGGCATCGTTGGCACCATCGCCGCACATCGCGACCAGACGGCCCTCGCCTTGCTCCTGACGAATCCGCTCCAGCTTTTTCTCTGGAGTGGCTTCAGCCAGCACATCGTCCACGCCCGCCTCTGCCGCAATCGCCGCAGCAGTCAACGGGTTATCGCCTGTGACCATGACGGTGCGAATGCCCAGCTTGCGCAGCTCTTCGAAACGTTCGCGGATGCCCGGTTTCACCACGTCTTTGAGGTGAATCGCGCCCAGCAGACGACCGTTGGCGCACACCAGCAGCGGCGTACCACCGGTCTTGGCGATCTTGTCGACTTCACGCGCCAACGGTGCAGGCAGGTCGCTGCGCTGCAGGTTGATGAACGCCAGCAGTGAATCGACCGCGCCCTTGCGATACACATGCCCCTGATAGTCCACGCCCGACAACCGGGTATCGGCACTGAACGGCACAGCGGTCACCGAGCTCAGCGTCGGCTCGTTCATCGGGTGCAGATTGCGCAGGAATTCGACGATGGATTTGCCTTCAGCCGTGTCGTCCGCCAGCGATGCCAGCAAGGCGCCCTCGCCCAGCTCTTTGGGGGTTACGCCGGGTGCTGCGTAAATCGCTGCGCAGCGACGGTTGCCGAAAGTGATGGTGCCGGTCTTGTCGAGCAGCAACACATGCACGTCACCGGCGGCTTCCACAGCGCGGCCCGATTTGGCGATCACGTTCAGGCGCACCAGGCGGTCCATACCGGCGATGCCGATGGCCGACAGCAGGCCGCCAATGGTGGTCGGAATCAGCGTGACCAGCAGTGCCACCAGAAACACCAGCGGCAAACTGCCACCGGCAAAGTGAGCGAAGGGCTGTAAGGTGATGACCACCAGCAGGAAGATCAGGGTCAGACCGATCAGCAGGATGTCCAGCGCCACTTCATTGGGCGTTTTCTGGCGCTTGGCACCTTCCACCAGTGCGATCATGCGGTCCAGGGTCGACTCGCCGGGGTTGGCACTGATGCGCACCAGCAGCCAGTCGGACACCAGACGTGTGTTGCCGGTCACCGCCGAACGGTCGCCGCCGGATTCGCGAATCACCGGCGCGGACTCACCGGTGATGGCCGCCTCGTTGACCGCCGCGATGCCTTCGATGACTTCACCGTCGCCGGGGATCATCTCGCCAGCTTCGACGCGCACCACATCGCCTTTGCGCAGTTCGCTGGCATTGATCGTGCGCAGGTTGCCGTTCTCGTCGCGGATACGCGCCTTCAGGCCTTCGCTGCCTGCTTTGAGGCTGTCGGCCCGCGCCTTGCCCCGGCCCTCGGCCAGCGCTTCGGCGAAGTTGGCGAACAGCACGGTGAACCACAACCACAGGGCGATCTGAATGCAGACGGAGGTCGGCACCTGCGGGTCGGGAATTACACACAGCACGGTGGTCAGGATGGCAGTCAGTTCCACCACCAGCATCACCGGCGAACGCTTGAGCAGACGCGGGTCCAGCTTCACGAAGGCCTGCACCAGCGCGGGACGCCACAGCGCCGACAGGCCGGTTTTGGCGGTTGTCTGAGCGGCTTGAGGTTCAGCCTGCTTTGCAGAAGAAATAGGCATGTTCATAGTCGGTTCCTCAGAAACCCAGGCTCAAATGTTCGGCAATCGGACCCAGTGCCAGGGTGGGCAGAAAGGTCAGGCCACCGACCAGCAGAATGGTCACGGTCAGCAGGGTGACAAACAACAGACCGTGGGTCGGGAAGCTGTCCTGGCCCTGCGGCAAGCTCTTTTTCATGGCTAGGCTGCCGGCCAGTGCGAGAACCGGCAGGATGTAGCCGAAACGGCCAATAAAGATCGCCAGGCTGAGCATCAGGTTGTGAAAGACCGTGTTGGCACTGAAGCCACCGAACGCCGAGCCGTTGTTGGCAGTGGCCGAGGTGTAGGCGTACAGCAACTGGCTGAAGCCGTGGGGACCCGGGTTGCTGATCGCCCCCGCAGGGCCTGGCAGGCTGGCGGCAATCGCGCCCAGTACCAGCACGCCGACCGGCATCACCAACAGGGTCGCGACCAGCAGCCGGACTTCCTGAGCCTGCAGCTTTTTGCCCAGATATTCCGGTGTACGACCGATCATCAGACCGGCGAGAAACACCGCGATCAGCACATTGAGCAGCATGCCGTTGAGGCCCACACCGACGCCGCCGAAGATCACTTCGCCGACCATCATGTTGACCAGCGCCACCATGCCGGTCAGCGGGTTCAAGCTGTCATGCATGCCGTTGACCGATCCGTTGGAAGCCGCTGTTGTCGCCACGGACCACAGCACCGTGCCAGTGGTGCCAAAACGGGTTTCCTTGCCTTCCAGGGGGGCGGTCTGCTCGACGCCTGCCAGGTTCAGTGCAGGGTTGGGCTGGTACTCGGCCCACATCGACACCGCACCACCGATCAGCAGCAACGCCAGCATGCAGCCGAGGATCGCGCGGCTCTGGCGCATGTCCTTGACGTAATGGCCGAAGGTGAACACCAGCGCGGCAGGGATCAGCAGGATCGAGACCAGCTCGAACAGGTTGCTCCAGGCAGTCGGGTTCTCGAACGGGTGCGCCGAGTTGACGCCGAAGAAGCCGCCGCCGTTGGTGCCCAGTTGCTTGATTGCAATCTGGCTCGCAGCGGGGCCCATCGGCAAGCTCTGATCAGTGCCTTGCAGGGTCAGCGCGTCGATGTAATGGGCGAAGCTCTGCGGCACGCCCTGCCAGACCAGAAACACTGCAAGCACAATGCTGATCGGCAGCAGGCCGTACAGGGTGGCGCGGGTCATGTCGGCCCAGAAGTTGCCCAGGCTGTTGGAAGAGCGACGGCTGATGCCTCGACACAGCGCCACCAGCACGGCCAGGCCGGTCGCGGCACTGACGAAGTTCTGCACGGTCAGGCCAACCATCTGGCTCAGGTAACTGAGCGACGCTTCGCCGCTGTAGGCCTGCCAGTTGGTGTTGGTGATGAAGCTCATGGTGGTGTTGAACGCCAGCGACCATTCCATGCCGGGCAACTGCTGCGGATTGAGTGGCAGCACGCCTTGTAGCATCAGGATCGCGAACAGCACAACGAAGCCTGCCAGGTTGAACGCCATCAACGCCCAGGCATATTGCTTCCATGATTGCTCCACCTGCGGATCGACCCCGGAAATCCGGTAGCAGGCCCGCTCCACCGGCCCCATAACCGGACTCAACCAGGTCCGCTCGCCTTCCATGACACGGTAGTAGAAACGCCCAAGCCAGGGGGCAGGGAGCAACAGCAGCACCAGAAAAGCAAGGATCAACAAGTAGTCGTAACTGTGCATGATCACTCCTGGCTCTGGTCAGCGCGCAACAGCGCAACCAGCAAATAGACGAAGAGTCCGACTCCCATCAACAGAGAGATACCATCCATAACGCTCATTGAAATTTCCCCATGATCAGGCCCCATCGGATGCGGTGATGGCCGTGTGAAAGCATTGTCGGGAGTCGGGGTGTAAAGTCGCGAGATCGAGAGGTGGAGCGAGCCGTAAAGAAGCTGTAAAGAAACGCTACAGAGCGCCACATCTAAGGCCTACATGATTATCAGCGCTGTCATTTATGTCAGGTTGCTGATGCGTACGGTGGGGGTATCGTGGTTCAGCGATCCTCACGGAAAGGACTCCACCATGCGTCGCGACAAGGGAAAATCCATCGACTCCACGCCCTCTCCAGCCGTCAACGCTGAGGTGGTACATCTGACCGTCAAGGAACGTCAGGTTCTGGAATGGGTGGCGATAGGCAAATCGGCCTGGGAGATATCAAGAATTCAAGGCTGTACCGAGGCAACGGTGTACTTTCATACCGGCAATATCCGGCGCAAGTTTGAAGTCACGTCGTTGCGAACAGCACTGGTGAAGGCGATCAAGCAGGGAATTATTGTGGTGAGATGAAGGCTGAGCCCAGTGTTTTCGAGCCTGGGGCTAGCGCACTCTGCGCTGACCGCGGGCGGACTTAAAACGGGCGACAACACCTCTGCCCGCTCTTCGTACTTGCTGTCAATCTTGGTTATCGACACCCAAATAGTTTTTTTTGCGTCCAGAGCCTTTGAGGTCACTGCGTGTGTTCAGATAATTTTTTACCCTGATTCTTTCGTTTTGGGCGTATATGGCTTCGCTGATATCGAACTTCTTCTCCCACGCCCTCAGACCGGATCTGGCTTCCTGAGTGATGACCCGCTTTCCGATATTTTTCTGTGCGAAGGTAAAATCTCGCTGTGCCTCCCCGTACAAATAGTTGTAATTGTCAAACGCTTCTTCTGCAGCGCTGTGGTCAGACACAAGCTGCCTGGATGGAGATTTGTGATTCAAACGGGAAAGCTCAATCTTACTGTCAAGTTTGGAAAGTTGATCGCGTGCGTCATCAAGGGGCTGTTTAGTCGACTTGGCTTTTTTCCCGAGGGCTCGCACCGCCTTAGGCGTCATCTTTCTGAGTGAAACAGGTGCGTTTGTGCTGTTTTTGAGGAAGGCTTTCGGTATGGCTTTATTCGCGGCCGAACTGAGCGGTGCCTTTAAAAGCCTTATCAAAGCCCCCCAAGGACTGTGCCCATCCGGATCAACAAGGTTCACCGGATCGCCCTCACAATACGCATACCCGTTCAAGCCCCCCTCCCCGAAAGGGCTCAAACTGTCGGGGCTGTGAAAGCGCATCAGCGCCGGGTTATAGGCCCGATAACCGTTGCCCAAGAGCTGCCAGCCGGTATCAGGTTCGACGTACTCCCCGTTGAACGCCAGTGTGCTGACCGGCGGCGAATCGGCGCTGCGATGTCCATAGGCGGTGTAGGCCAGCAGATTGACGTCCCCGGTCTGGACGTCGGCCAGTACACTCTGGCTATCACTGACGGCGAGCATCACCGCTTCGTTGCCCTGCAGCTGCGCCAGCACCTGACCATTACCCTGCATGAAGGTGCGGTTCTGGCTGCCATCCAAAAGATTGACCAGACGTTCATCACGGTAAAATCGAACGTCCGGGTTGCCATCCAGCGTTCGTCCCGCCAGCGTGTCCTGTGGTCCGTAGCGATATCGATTGATAGAAGGCGGAACACTGACTTCGACCAGACGCCCCAGCGCATCGTATTTAAGCATGCGCGCGGCCTCGTCGAGGATCAGATTGCCGTCTAGGTCGTACTCAAGGGGCATCTCCAGGGGCACGTAGTCTTTATGGCTATTGACCACCCTGCTCAGTTGTACCGGGTCGACACCTTCATAATGGTAAATCGCCCGATTGAGTCCCTCGTCGAACGAGGTCATGACCAGCTTCAGGTTATCCATGCCGTCGAAACTGAAAATCTGCTGATTGATGCTTTTGCCATAAGCATCGACGGGGCGCTGTGTACCTGTGCAGTTATACCGGACCAGTCGCCCACGGGGGTCATAGCCGTAAACCTCATCACGCAGCACGTCTTCACCCTCTGAAAGCGTGCGCTTGATCATGTCATCGACATCGTCGTAGGTCTGAGCCAAGCGTTGCCGCGTGCCATTGAGGTCGAAGGTGCGCAACACTTCTCTGCCCAGTTCGTCGTAGGTCAGGATGATGGCGACGTACTGCCCGCCAGCGCTGTCCCGGGTGGTGATACTGGCAGTGCGGCCGAGCGCGTCGTAGGTAAAATCTGAACAGAGCGTGCCCAGCGAGGTTTGTGCCAACCGTCCCTGATCATCGTATTGGTAAGTCTGCTCCTGTCCGAGCACATCGGTATAAGACTGCAGCCGGCCCAGACGACTGTACAGGTAGTGCATGGTGTAATCGCTGCCTTCGGAGACACGCTTCTCGCTTTTCAGGAATCCGGTGCTGTAATACGTCCGGTCCAACTGTTCGCCTTGCTCATTGGAATGCAGCAGGCGCGCATTGTGCTGGTCGTACTCATACGTAGCGGTCGCGCCGAATATACTTCTTCGCAGGGGCTCGCTGCCCAACTGTGGCTGGTAATCGTACTCAATGACCTGCCCACCAGGCGTCGTCACCGCTTTGGGCTGCCGCTGACCTGGCTCATAGGCAAATGAGCGTTCGCGCCCGCCCGTAATCGATTTGACCATGCGGTCCAGACCGTCATAGACCTGTTCCCCCAATACCGAACGTTGACCGTTGTGCTCGACGCAGACGCTGACAGGTAGGTCTTCGCTGCTGTGGACAGCAAATGCATGACTCACGATGGCTTCGTCCGGCAAGGTGGTTTCAATCACGCGGTCGAACGCATCGTAACGGTATCGGGTCGAGCGCTCGAAATCGGTAAGACCGACGATTTCTTCAGCGCTACGGCCCAGTCCGTCATAGTGATAACGGCTCAGGCTGAGCGGTTGTCCGTCAAGACCCCGACGCACGGTGCGGGTCGGCTTTTCAAAGAGGTTCAACCAGGTTTCACTGATGCCGCTTTTAAGCACCAACTCCCCCGTGCTCTCGGTCCAACTGCGTTGAATGGGGCCTTGGGATTCAAGCGTGCCAACGGGGTCGGTTTCCTCGAAAGTCTTTACGCCGTCGGGGCCGGTCACGGACCTCTGCTCGCCCCAATCGTCGTACTCCAGTACCTGAGCCAGCGCCAGTGATCGCTCTCCCATCCAATCGTATTCGGTTTCCCGAACCAGATGCCCCAAGGCGTCGTACACGGCTGCATACGTCTGGCGGGGCACGCCAGCGTCGGCACGATAGGTCGGGCTGTCGGCATCGTCACGCTCTTCGTAAACCACTCGCTGCAAACCGTCGAAGCGGCTGCAGGTCTTGACGCCCTTGACGTCGAACAAACGCTGCTCGGCCCGATCGGTCGTTGTAGCGCATAACTGGTACTCATAGCGCCGGGTCGCTTCGAATTCGGTGCCCGGCGCGACGGTTTCGCTCAGCACGCGCCTGAGCGAGTCGTACACGTAGCGGATTTCCACGTCATTGTCGTCACGGTTCAGCAACGGTTCGCCGTTGAGCAGTGAATGCTCGAGGGTGACTGTTTTCTTCACGCCATCAAAACCGGTCACGGTCTGCACGGTACGCTGCACGCTCTCCCCAAGCTCCGCACGTGCAAGTGTGCTGTACGCATACTCCGTGGCAGTGACCTGCCCGCCCATGCTCAGCGACTCCCGCCTGATACGCCCATGCTGAAAGGCGTCTTGCGAATCATCGATGTACTCGTAGGTCATGCACTGCAATACCTGCTCGCTCTCGGGAATCTGCTGCACCAGCAGCTCGATCAACTGGCGAGCGGTTTCCTTGAGTAATCGTCCTACGGCTGGGCCGAGCTTTATAAGGACGTCGACGATGCCATGCGCCTGACGCTGAAGAAGCGGCTGATCGCTGTCTGCCAGCGTTGCCAGGCTGTCGATGAACGCGTGAGCGGAGCGCCGCAGCGTACGTTTTGTGCCGCGCGAGGAGGCCGTCAGGCAGTCGATCAGCGCACAGGCATCATTTCCAAGCCTTTGCTTGAAACCGGAATCCAGCTGCACCACGCTTTCGCTTTCCAAGGCAATCCAGTCCTCCCGCTCACTGCCGATGACGGCCGCCAGCGAGGTATAGCGGTAAAGAGTGGCAAGCGTCGGTGCCTGTCCATGATCGGCGGGGGCTGGCGTTATGGTCTTGCTTTTGAGGGTGCGCACAAAACCTTCGGGGTCCGGCGGGCAGCCGTCCTCACCTGCCGCCGAGTACCACGTGTTGGTTTCGACGACTCCGTTGGCCTGGGTCTCGACCAACAGATTGCCCTGATTATCATAGGCACTGGTAACCGTCTCACTGCGCGGCGCTCTTGCATCGTTCAACCATCGCCACGTGGTGGTGACTTCCTTGGGCAACTGGCAGTCGTTCGGCTGAGCGGCAAACGGTGTACCGGGCAACAGATGATAAGCAGTGCTCACTTCACGGACCGCATCGTTCTGGGTCGTGGTTTCACTCGTCAGCAAATGGAACTGGTTGAAAACACGCTTGACGCTGCGCACGTCTACGTCGTCGACCCGCAGGGTTTCGGTGGACACGTACTCATAACCGCCTTCTCCCAAGTAACGGTAAAGGTTGTCCAGACCGTTGTCCTCCCAGGCGATATCAAGACCGGCGCCCAGAAAGTTATGCTCGCGCCCCTGACTGTCTGCATAGGTGTAGTGTACGTCCACCTCGGCCTGTCCACTGCCCGGGGTCGTCAGGTGGCGCGTGACGCGGGGCAGCGGATCACGCCCGGCCTTGGCTGGAAACGCATGGCCCTGGTCCTGATAAAAAACCGCTTCGTGTCCTCCTGCTGGCGTATCCACTGCCGTCATGCAGATATGGTCGCGAACAAGCTGGTACTCGAAACGCCACGACGCCCCCTCGTCGGTCGGCATCTCGACACGAGTCACCCGGTGGTCCGATCCGCTCAACCTCAGCACAAACGCCACGTCTTTGCCGTCTGCGGCCGACAAGCCGATATGCACAGCCGTGTCTTCGCGGCGTATCTGAAGCAAGACCTGCCCCGCATCGTCCTTCACCTCGCTGAGCCTTTGGTGAGTGCTGCCGAACGGCGTATAACTCAGGGTGACGCTATGCCCCTCGGGTGCAAGAATGCGTGTCGGCAAAGCCACGGTATGACCGCTCGCGCCCATTGTTTCGAGGACTTCCTTCACTCCGGACTTGTGCATCACCCGGTAATGGGTGTCGTCCTGCTTGTAGAAATGGAAGCTGTCGAGCTTTTTCTCCGGCATCACCAGTTGGTCAGCCTGAGTGCCGTACACTTTGAACGTCTCGCCGCTGCTCAACGAAACGACCTGATTGCCCGGCGTGTATTGCGACAGTCTTAAATTCCAGCCCAACCCAAAACCGCTGTCCTGAGTATTGAGCGGGTTGTAACTCAATACCAAAGGTAAACCGGGGCCGCGCAACCCGTTCGTTTTAACATCAGGTAACGTAAGGGAGACGGTGTATTGACCCGTCCTGGGATCTACACCGCTCTGCATGAAACTCATAAAATTAAAAGCATTGGAATGCACGGACGTTGAAATGGTCATGGTAAAAGACCTCAGTCTTGAAGCAGTGCTTAATTGCACAGAACCCTATAAATGGTGCACACCAAAGGGCGTGCACACAGTTAAACATTCGGTCACTTGGAAATATTGATTCGCAGACAGGATAACTTTCCAGGGGTATTTTCATCGCCGTCATACGGACGGATCATCCACACACCCGGCGCAACAATTTCATGCATCGGCCGTCCTTTAAGACCCTCAATAGAGATCAACCCGGTGGTCACCGGATCAATATAGGTTTTCATACCCAACACCCACCCACCGCTGTCGTCGCAATCTCTGCTTTCCAGGATTATCTCGGTAGCCGACCGTACATTATTCAGTCTGAAGTACCGCATCTCGTCATTTTCACAGTTATATTCTTCTTCGTTCAAGTTGACGGTGATGGACGATGTTTCAATAGCGATCGTGCAACTGTTGCCCCCTTCGTCCTGATTCTCCCTGAGTTCGATACTCCGCGCCGGATCGACATCAGAACTTGCGGACGCGAGGCGATCAACGCCAAACCCCGCCAGCGTTGCAATGAGCACGCAGGCCGAGAAGCGGTTTAAAACATTCATGATAAGGACTCCCTGTCATTCACGGTTACAAAAGCATGCTGTCAGAGGGGGATGTAAAGGGTATGCATCAGACGATTGCGCCTGCCCACTGTACCCTCCGACAGAAAACTGATTCGGCGCCGATGCACATTCCCCAATTCATCAAGTAGACTCACCACCAACGAGCGGTATAACGTGTCACGGTTATTATCGCCAGGGCCGATATACGGCACGCTGGGCGTTCGGTGCAAACTGATGGTCAGCCCACCAGACTCGAAAACCTCCCTATCGACTGGTATATCCAAAGACTCCACACCCTTTATGACGTGTTCGAGAGAGCCATCAAACAGGATCTTATCAACGTCATTACTTGCGTCTGGATCATTAAATATGTAACCAGTCCAACTAAAAAACGTTTCGGCTTGCTGCTCACTTTCCCAGAGAATCATGGAGGTCGAGACGCGTTCACCGCTGGACGGTAAAAACTTCAGCACCACGAAATCGAAAATTTCATTAGTGTTGGGGTATCGAATCTTCAAGTTCCAGTAATCGGTCGTGTGCAGGTTCAGGTTAAAGACGTCATCAGGCTCCCCTTCGCCAGGCGGTGTAGCGGTTGGATTTCCGCCAGAGCCCTCAGCGCGCGTGGGAACAAACAGGTAATGGGACGTATCGAACCGGGGAATGCCTCTCGGTGTAATCTCCACCTTGCTGTTCACACCCTCCAACCCTTCAGAGGTCCACCAACGGTTGCCGTCCTGCTGAAAGGTGGCATGAAAGGTTCCCGTATAACCTTGCGGAGCCCTGCTGTGCAGATAGTGATCGGTGGCGACAACCGAACGCTTGGGCGACTCGGCCGCCGCGTTGGCTAACGGGGGTAGCTGGAACCGGTTCTTCGTGGCGTTCAAGCACCAGTGTTGAATGCTGCCCTCGGGAATACCGTCTAAGGGTGGTTCGACAGACTCGATCACCTGCCCGGTGTCGTTGTCCACCAGACGCATCGACGCCTGCTCTGTGCCGCTCAACGAGTATTCCACCCCGTCCACAGGCATGACCTGCGTCTTGATTTGTAACCTCAGCTGTTGATAACCGTTGGGATAGAGGCTGCCTTTAGCTGGATTGCTTACGTTACCCGGCACGGTCACCGTAAACATCGAAAGCTCTGTCCAGGACGGCTCATCGACGACATCAGAAACCTCGATTACCGCATAGCCGCTGGCCAACACGACGTTATTGTTGACTACTTCACAGCTCACAACGCTGCTGCCCAGGTAGTCCAGGGGCGGTGTGAATACACCCTGAGCATCGACACTGCCCGCGCCGCCCTTCACTTTCCAGCGCCGCTCGTAGCCGGGTAACAGCGTGGAATCGTCATGCAGTTGAACCGGCACACCTTTAAGTGCTCTGGGGACGACCGCAGGCTCGATGCGCAGCGCCTGCTGGCCGTTGGCAATCAATACCGTTGCCTGCCTTTTTTCATCGCCTTGCACTGAGATCTGCTGGGTGGCCAATGCTCGTCTTCCGGACCTGGCGTCCGGTGTGAACAGCGCCCCGCCGTCGCGCTCGGTCAACGTGCCGGCTTCTCCCCCTTGCAACGCCCAACTGAGCGGTGCACCACCCAGCGCCGATGCCTTGAGCACCACAGGCTGCACCTGATCACCACCGGCCACGACCATGACACGCGGCGCAACTTCCATCGGTTCAGATACCACGCTCAACAGCGCCGAGGCGGTGCGGGACTTGCCAGCATTGTCGTAAGTGGCGGTGACGACGATACGCAGCGCATCATGGCCCATCTGCGCAGCACTGGCAGCCGTGTAAACGCCACTTGAGGTCATTGTGCCGTTCACCGCAGCGCTATGGCCTTGCAGGCTGAACACCTTCCAGCTGGAGGCGGCGATTTCCTGGCCCTGCTCGTCACGTAAGGCAAAACGCTGAGTCTGCCCCGCCACGAGGGTCGAGAGCAACGGCGTGACCGAAGCCTGCGCGGCTTCAAGGTTGGCGAACACCAGCAGATCATCTGCCGCGTAGATATCGGACGCAGCGAGCCGTGTTCCAGCGCCAGACCGCAGGCTGCCCAATACAGGCGGCCGATCTTTCTCGATGCCGTACTGCATGTCTTTGGACAAGACCAGCGAAGCCCCATAGGACTTTCCTGAACACGCTTTGAGCCTGGCCGGAAACGGATAAGGAAACTCGCTGTTCAACGGGAACTGGCCGTCGCCATGACTGGAACGCATGCGAATGAGTAGTACGAGCGCACCTTCACCGAAATGTCTAGCACCCGCGTCTCGCGCCCCGGGCGCAGGCAGGGTCAATACGCGTACGCCCGCAGGCGACTGGGCGTCGTAATGATTGAGGTCGATGCCGAGCAGGACGAACACGGCACGATGCAGGGCAATCTGTTGGAACTCAGCCGCGAAAAAACCTGACAGCTTTTGATTGGCGACCGCGTCGACGCCAGCCAGATTGCAGTCAAAGTCCTCGCCCTTGGCCAGATTCAAGGTTACGTGACCTTCGCTGTCCACCTGCAGAGGCACGTTCATGGTGACGTGAAACCCCATCGATTCAGCGATTTTAAAACTGCCGGACACCGAGGCTGCACCGCCCGTGGGTTGACGTGATCTGCTGTAGCGTCCGGCCACCATGTTCATCGTCACCGTAACGGAGGAGGCATCCGCAGCCAGAAACGACACGGACGGCACGCCCAGCTCGACCTGCTGCAGATGCACGCTCTCGACGTTATGCGCGTCTATTGCGATAACGCCATTGAACAGAGGCAGGAAGGCGAAATGCTGGTAACGCTCGACGTATTGCTGTTCGAGCTGCTTGTTGAGCTCCTCGCCGCTGACGGCCAGGATGGCCCCCCATCCCTGGGTGGGTATTGGAGGCAGCAACAGCCTTTTCAAGATTTCTGCAGAACGGTCCAGCGGCAACGGCAAGATAATATGCCCCTCGAAGACGCCCCAATCAGGATCGTTGAGCCTTGCGAAAATCAGTACGAAACGGTCCAGGGCTTTAGGGTCGCTTTTGTAGACGTCGCCAGAAAAGCTGCCAGCCATGCTGGCGGGCTTAGACCACTCCACCCCGGAAACGACACTGCCGTTGGCGTTACTTCTGGCCTGCAAGCGTATCTCGCCGTCGCCCAAACCACTGTCCTGGACGGCTTCTATGGTCAGTGCGGACGGCATCTGGCGAACCAGTATCCAGGTCGACCGGGTATGTTGCCCGTCGCTGACGGCTATTTCCTCCAGCACAGACGTTTTGCCCGAGACCTTTGGCCCCGCGACATACACCTGCCCGCCCGCGCCATCGGCCTCGGGTTCCAGCGAGCCACTTTCGCCGCTTACAGGGTCAACGATCGACCAGGCCAGGTTACCCCCGCCAAGTGTGGTGGCAGAAAGGCTGACGCGCTCGCCGTAATTGCAGACCTGGATCAACGGATTAATGCTCAAGACGTCAGCCTGCACGGTTACCAGTACCGTACTGCGTTGCTGCGTTACAGGGTCGGTGGCGGTGACAAGTACTTGCTGAAACGCTTGGAAGAGGGCTTGCGCGTCGGGTGCAGTATAAATCCCCTGCCCGTCGACAGTGCCTGGACTGGCGTTAATGCCAGGTGGATTTTCGACGCTCCACACCAGGCCAGCGCGCGCGGGTCGAGTGGTCATTTGCAATTGCGCACCCGCAGGCACCAGTGCCTGCTGCTCGACAATCTTGAACGCTGCGGCGGCGGAGTCGACCTGGCCGAATACGGCGAGGTCATGAGGCATACGTTGCGTCAACGCTTGCACGACCTGATTTTCACCCAGATCGAAGCCGCTCAGAACGCTGTCGTAGCCTTGGGTGTGGAGCGTGCGGCCAAGCGCCTTCGTCAAACTGTGCTTGACGGTATGCGCCACAAAACCCTTGATCTGCCGTTGTTCTGGATCGGTAAGGTCGTCCAGTCGCCCTTCAACGGCGCTGACTTCCTCATCATTGTCATAGGGCACGTAGAAATGACCTTCCATCACCTGGTCGTCGGACTCGCCGGGCACCAGATGAAAGACGTACTCGAGGTTGACGTTGAACGTTTCGCTGCGTGATTTCCATTCAGTGCTGTTTAACGCTCTGTACCGGAAGTCGATATTGACGGGAAAACTCCAGCTCTGCGCTGCCTGACTGTAATCGAAGTCGATGGTCAGGGATTTCTGAGCGCTGACTGCAGGAATGCTGAGCGGCGTTGACTCGAACTCGAAGTCAGCAGTCTGGTATCGCTCTGCCGCAACATCAAATAGACCGGCCCTTGCGACCATTCGCTCCAGCGGTTTTTCTTCTGGAACGATGAACTCGAAGTCCGGGCTTTGCAGTGCTTGCATCACCGCATGGCCGAACGCTGCACGGTGCAACGCATGGGAGGAGAACACCGCTGTCGCCGAATAATCTTTCCCGACATCGTTGGGGATCAAGTAGCGGAAGTCGGCAGCGTCGTCGGGGAATCCGCCTGTGGCGCCATGTTCCAGCGTGGTAAACAGCAGCAGGGCACCTCTGCCATCGGCATCGCCTGCACCTTCAGCGCTTTCACGTTGCGTGCGTGCATCAACCCTGCGTACGTTGAGCAGCGGATTACTCTGCTCGCCAAAAACGCCCAGCGTAAATTTTTGTTGCCGGTTCTGCGGATCGCGAAACCACGCTTGCAGGAATTTGCCAGCCTCGCGCTGCTCCGTGAGACTGCTGCCGGAAAAATCCAGCGTCACGTTTTCGCTCACGCTCAGGTCGACCGCCAGCGCCGGGCCCTGATTGGTCAGATCCGTATCCAGATGCAGATCTGCGACACCTGACGGGGTATAGGCGAACATCTTCAGGATGCTGTTATGCCCCTGGCTGTTCTCCACAACAGTATGTGTGCCGCTGAGAGCAGACATTCGCCACGCCACTGGCGCACTTTCCAGTGAACTGTGCTCGAACGACAGCGCAGGTGGCCCGAGTACCAGTCCCGAGAAAAAATGCGAAATATTCGTATCGGGAACGGCGATGCTTCCATCAGGGACGGGCTGCGCCAGCCCCTGGCCTACTCCGAGTTGATAGGCCTGCGTGAGCAGACCGTCGACTGCTTTAGCGTCAAGCGCTATTACTGCGTCCCAGCCTCTCAACCGGGTTGTATCTTGCATCCATGCCAACAGACTTTCTGCTGAATGACCGGCCATGACATCACCTCCTGTGATACCAACGTGGTTTTCTGACTTGCGTGTTTTCTGACTCGTGTTTGAGTGTTAGGAAAAGTGACTGGCCAGCGGCAAAGACAGAATGATGTGACCTTGCAACTCGCCCATGACAACGTGCTGGACGGTGGCTAAAATCAGGACAAAGTGTTTGTCCGCCTCCTCGCCAGCGCTGTACACACCATCTGTTATCGAGCCAGGCCCGCCCAGCGGCATCGACCAGGTGGCAGTGACCACATTTCCATTGCCAATGGCCTGTAGGAGGACCTTCTCGGCGCTTGTGCCGTCTTGCTCTGCAATCGTCGCCTTGATGGTCAGAAACGGAGTATTTTTTTGAACCAGCACCCAGGCGGACGTACTGAAGTCCTGATTGGCAAAGACGATTTCGTCCAGCACATAGGTTTTTCTGACATCCGCCGAGCTGGCGGTGTAGGTGTAGCCACTATCAGTCAGGGTGCTGGGTGATAGCGTGCCGCTCTCTCCCTCCACTGGATTCTTGATCGCACACGTCGCGTCATCGATGCCCGTCACGCCGACGGCCAGCTCAACGCTCTGCCCGTTATCACACACTTGAATCAGCGGATTGAGGCTCACCGGGCTGGCTACAACGGTCACCAACGCGGAGCTCTGGTGGCTCGTTGCCTGATCGGTTGCGGTGATCCTTAGGCGAATGAAAGACTCAGCCTTTGAGAGGGCTTGCGGCGCGTAGTACTTGCCCATCGCGCTGATAGCACCGGCATCCTCTGAAGCTCCGTGCAGTTTTTCGACGCTCCAGTCCACCTGCATACCCGCAGGCTCGGTCGCGAATTTCATCGCGCTGTCTACAGTCATCAAATGCTCTTGGGGGCTGACGACAAAACGGGTCGCGGCCGGGGCGATACGACCGAACAATGCGATATCCCGAGGTGCACGAAAGACGTCGCTCACGATGGCATGATTGAAGTTGAGCTGGATGCTTTCCTCAATGAACGCACTGACTGGCAACCTGAACTGAAGCACCTTGGCCAGAAGTGCTTGAATGTCCGTCCCCATCCTTGTTTTGTCCCAAGAGACGATGCCTAAAGCAACCACGCCCATTGTCAGCAACAGGGCATAGTCCTCCACCGGTATGCCTTCCAGTGATTCGAAACTCAGCTCTCCTTCTTCACTCCGCACGCGGAGGTCCAGTGTGGGTTTGAGCACCAGATCGTTGTCGTCATCAGAAAACAGATAATGGCACGTCACCTCAATGGCGATCGTGTTGACGGCCACAAACACCGGATAAATTGAATCAGGAAACTCAAGGGTGACGCCTTCACGCGCCTCAGCTTGCCAAGTCAAAACCGCGTTGCGATTGCCGTCCAGCGTAATCGTCAAAGGCATTGAAACAGTATGGGCATCATAGGAAGCCCCGGTTCTGAAAACCCTGGGTGTAACGTACTTGCCGTCCAGAAAAACCGGTAGTAGATCTTTGGATGCAGAAGGGATCAGCAATTGTCCTGTTCGCGCAGTGGCTTTGGTCACTCGACCATCGGCATCTTTGATGTAATCGAATTCGATGTACTCAAAAGCAGAAGAAACGAGCGCTGTCACGGTCTCGATGACTTTCGCAGCCTTGTTTATCCTCCCCTCCGCAAACAGAACCGTCGCGCCATAGCGTCCTGAGTCTTCGTCCGGAATCAAGTACCTGTATTCAATCGGAATATCCCCCCCCGTCGAGCCGTCCTCCATGCAGATGAACGTCAGAATCGCACCGTCGCCATTACTTGCAGTCTGCTGCGCTTGCGATGATCCCTGCGGACGCGTCTGCGTACGCAGTTTGAACGACTCAGCGCGCATCAAGGTATTGGAACCGGGGCCAATGGTGCCCAATGTCCAGATCCGCTGCTCATCCGGAAGCTGATTGAACAGGTCCTTGAAAAAGTCACCCCCCAGCTTCTTCTCATACTCCGATTCGGCGAATGTCAGGATGAAGTTGTCACTGTGCTGCAAGTCCAGTCTGACACGGCCATCGTCTTCGACCAGACCCGCAACCTGGTCCAGACGCAGATCGAGCGTCAGCCTGGGCCCTTGAAGCGGGTCAAATCGGGTGAGCTTTACCACGTCCCAACTGTCGACATTCTTGTGCAGGGTCCGCTGTATTCCGCCCAGAATGGCGCAGGTCAAGGAGGCATGGGAATCGCCCAGATCGTCGTTAACAAAAGCCAGACGAGGCGCATCCAGCAGGAACCCATGAATTGCCTCGATCCATTCATTGTTGACCGTCGGCACCTGACCACTCACCGCAGGCAGATAGGTGTCAGAGGAAAAGCGATGGATATACTCTTGCAACAACAGCGAATTGACACTGCTGCGATCCATAGCCGCGATGGCGTCCCAGTCCCACATTACGTTATTGGCGGGGTCTGCCATCCATTCGACAAGGCCCTCCAGCGAGGTATCGGCCGCTGGCGCACTCTGTTTTGGAGAAGCCTTGGGCTGGCTGAGGGACAGCAATCCGCCGGGGGCCGCGTCCTCACCCATCAAGGTCAACTCATCTTTAAAGTCCGACAGTGGGAGCGGCAGGATGATGTGCCCTTCCACATCGCCAAACATGGCGTCAGAGTACGTAGCCAAAACCAGCGCGAATCGATCCTGTATGTTATCAGGTGCCTGGTATTTGCCATCAGCGTCGATCGAGCCGGGACCACCCAGCGGCAAGGTCCAGACAGGTTTGATTTCAGCGCCGCTCCAGAGCGCCTGCAAACTGGCTTGACCGGTAGAGGCGTCATTGACCCGTGGCTTGACGACCAGAACAGGCGTTTTCTGCACCACCAGAATCCAGGCCGAACGCGCGCCGGAGGGGCCGCTAACCTTTATCTCATCCAGTACATAGGTCTTTTCGCTCACCTTGGGGCCAGCCACATAGGTGTGATCGCCACCGGGCGCTGTACTGGGCCTGACCGAACCACTTTCACCCGACACCGGATTGGCTATTGCCCACTGCAATGGCTCATCGGCAAAACCCTTGGCCGCGAGTTCGACGGTTTCACCGGTGCTGCAAACCTGAACCAGTGGACTGACCGTCAACGGGTTCGCCAGGACGGTGACCAGAGCGGCACTGGAGTGTCCTGTCGCCCTGTCCTCAGCAACGACCCGCACCCGCATCTGGCCATCTAACGCACTGGCGTGCGGCGACTGATAAAGTCCGGCGGGCGTTATACAACCCTTTTCAACCGAGCCGCCTTCGAGCGCTTCCACCGACCAGGCCAGGTTTTGTAGGGTCGGCTGGGTGACGAACGATTGACTGCTGCCGGCCATCATCAAAGGCTGCAGGGGGCTTACGACAAACGAAGTTGACTTCGGGTTCACATGACCAAGAATCAAAACGTCCTTGGGCACATGCAGAGTATCGCTCTGGACGAACTGACCAAAACCAAGCGTAAGCTGTTCATTAAGAAAATCTTCAAAACTCGATTCGACTGGAAATGTTTGCTGAAACAAAGGATCGACATGCCCAGTCAACATATTGGTTATGGCTTCGTTCACGATGCTCATAAGAGTTCCGATCGCCCCGAGCATGTCGTCCCAGGCATTTTTTTCTCCGGCAGTCGGCGGGAGCGCGATAATGTTTTTATCAAATGTGTACGCGGTATTGGTCCAGTGTCCGTCGATCAGTTGATAAGCAGCATGAAGCACGACATCGACCCCGAACCGGTAGAAGGACTCTGCCGATTCGGTAGTGAACGTCATGCCAGTGATCGATCTAGATGACCAGGTCATCTGAATCCCGTCGTCGCCAAACGCCACTGTCGCTGGGAGATCGGGCGTGAGTTCAAACGCCATTTCATGAATCAGAAGCTGTGTTTCTTCGCCGGTATCGGGATCGGTTTGAGTGATCAGGTGGCTTGGAACGTTCAACACCCCGGACGTCAACTGCGCCTGCAAGAGCGTACCGTCCGCATCGTTGGTAAGTTCAAAATCAGACTTGCCATAAATGTGCGCAAGCGATGCCAGCATAGCCGCCAATACGGTCTCTTTGGGCATCAGCACGCTTGCAGAGTAATCCTTGCCGGTATCATCCGGAATGAAGTAAGGATAGTCAGCCGGTAAAGTACCGCCCTGCCCCCGATCCACCATATTGATGCAAACCAGAACAGCCCCTTCGCGATCAGTCGCAGTCTCCGCACTCATCGATGCCTGGGGATCAGCCTTGACCTGCAGCCTGAAGGACGCCGGCTTCATCAGCGGCAAGGCTGCGTTTTCGGTTTCGATCCTGGCGATTTCCCATATCCGCTGATCGTCAGGCAACTGGCTGATTAGACTCTTGAACAGATTGCCCACCAGCAGTTGCTCGTCTTCGGTGCCGGCGCCTGTCAGCCTGACCTCATCACTGTCTTTCAAATCGAGAATGATGCGCCCGTCATCGGACACGCTTCCCGGCGTCTTGGTCAGGTAAAGATCCAGCACCACGCGTGGGCCCAGCAATGGGTCTATTTCCACAATGCGCTGGATCTGCCATTGGTTGTCTCTGCGACTCATCGTAAGCCAGGCACCGGCGGTCACCGAACAGCTCAAGGTGGCATGATCGCTGTCCAGGTCAGCATTTTCGAAAGACAACTGCGGTGCATCCAGTCTGAAACCGCAGATGGCATCCAGACGCTTGCCCGCAATCGTATCGACCACACCACTGATCAGCGGTAACCAGGGATAGGCTGAGGAACGTGTCACGTGTTGCTGCGCCAGCAACTCATTGACTTTCTTGCGCCCCAGGATCGCAATCGCACCCCATCCGTGCATAACATTGTTTTCAGGGGCCTGCATCCAGGCCAATAGACGTTCCAGCGTGTTGCCATCCATGGCGAATACTCCTTATGAGTTGTAGCTCTATCGGTTTACACCTGATCCCTCAGGCGGAAGGTGATGAAAGGGAACTGCACATAGGTGGCGCCCTCATCGAAGCTGACCTCAACCGTCACCTTATTGGTTTCGGCGTCTTGCAGTAGCCCCTCCAGGAAGCCTTTCGGTATGAGTGCCGAGACTTTTCCGGCCATACACTCAGCCGCGGTCACTGATTCGGCATCGCCCGTGCGCACATCGACACATTGCGGGACACCCCCTGTCGATAATCCGCAAGCGATGATCCGCACCCGCTGCCCTTCAGCCATGTAGGTCCATGAGCCGAGCTCCAGCCCTGCACCTTCGATGGGTACTTGCGCAAGCGTGAGCCACCCATCGACGGTGAATGGCTGCACGTTTTGAAGGGTCGGCCAGCCGCTGTCGATACCCCTGACCTCCAGATCGAACACTTTCGACCGGCTGAGGCCTTCCTGGTCGATCACTTCGTAATACACATTTAAGCGCTTGCCCATATTGGCAGGCACCGCGGATGCCGGAATGAGAAATAGCTGGCGATCAGCCTCCGAAGGTTCTGCAATGAAACTGCCGGTGCTGCCGTATCCGTCCCAATGCATGCGTACCTGGTCATCGGGACCAATGACAGCCTCCTGGGGGGTACGAACTTGCACCCCACCGACCAATGCCAGCGCGAAGGCATGCCCAGAGACACCGGTTTCACTCTCGTCGTCGAGGGTGGCCTGAGCGATCTCCGGCGCAGGCAGGAAAAGCGGCTGGCGCAACGTGACCGTGCGCAACACAGAACTGCCCGCCGCCGCCAGCCGCGCGTACTGGTACATGAAGTCCACTTTTTTACCGTTGTGGCTGAGGAGCCAGTCTTGCTCCACTGTCAACTCAAGCACCTGACTATCGAGCGTCGATACATCGGTACGCAATGTTTTCACCAAGCGGCTTTCGCTGCTGATGTAGACAACCACCTCATCGTCGATACGCAGGCCTGCGTATGGTTCGACTTTCAAGGTGATGCCATCGGGAAAGGCCTGCGGATCAAGCGAGTCGCCCTCCACACCCACGATTTCCAGCCTAGGCAGCAAAGGGACGGCCGCAGGTACGATGTTCAGGGTCTGGACAGGCCCCTGTGTCGTGAACGTGGGTTCGGCATAGTCGATTTTCTGGCTCATAAGCGCGTACCCCCCCCCAATCGCCTCCAGCTCGGTTGAAGGGATTTTCCACACCAGAGGTTGCCCTGCCTCAGCATCGGTAACTGTATGAGGCCGAATCAATGACGTAAAGAAAGAATCCTCAGCAAAGTACAGGTCCAGCGTAAGCGTCACTTTGTCGCCCGCTCGCATGGCCTTGTACGGCGGCGTAACAAACAGAAATTCATTGGGTATCGAGTTCGCCGTCACATCCAGTTTGAGGTCGTGGGACTCTTTACACTGCGGCACAGCCAAGGATGTGGTGGATCGTTTCCCTACATTGAAAAACAGCCGCAATGACTCGTTTTGCTTATCCGGCTGAACGCTGTCAGGTACGTAGTACGAATAAAAAACCCATCCCTGATCAAGGCTCATGAGTTTTTGGTTCTGAATCAACACCGGCATGCCATCGTCGTCAGGGGCTACGACATCAACGATCGTGTCAAACACATCCACCACCTCGCCTTGCGCACCGCAACCGCGCCAGTTGACGACAAAGTACTGCCCCTCGGCGATGTCGGGATACCAGACATAGGTCAGCAGTGGAGCACTACCCAATTGCTCAAGATCCACGAAATTACCGGGCTGTTGCAGTTCGGGGACCTTGGGTGGCGGAAGATCGACGGCCATAAGTGAGCTCCTTTCAAGCTGGCGCGTTCAGCCAGATGGCTGTGAATGGAGTCTTTTTAAGCCTGCGCGTGTCGTCTGCCTACTCGCACAACTGCTAGGTCCCCGGCTCGTTGGGAGCTGGTACGGTTGAACGAGGCCTTCAGGTTTGCAGGTTCCTCAGGCAGGAGCTCTGAAGTGCCGCCTATGACTCAGGCGCATGGATTGCACGGCAGTCAACCGGTGCGCTCGTCTCGTTTTCAACCTGCGAGGTCCGCCACATGACCGCTTCCACCTCCGTACACTCCAATGCGCTCAACTTCATGAGCTGCCTGAAAAGCGGTGTCGATCCGCGTACCGGGCTTTACAACGTGTCGATCAATCTGCCCGAACTGAAAGGCAATGATCTACTGGGGCCTGGAATCAATCCCAGGCTCTCCTACAGCCCTCTCAACACGCTGGACAGCGGCTATGGCATGGGCTGGAGCCTGCAACTGTCGCACTACAACCCCGGCACTCATATCCTGTCCCTGAACACGGGCGAGACGTTCCGTATCGATGGAACCGGGGGCACTCGACTCATCAAGCGCACGTTGCGGACCCGATACACGAAACGCACCCGTTCCTGCAAACAGACTGGCCACGACAAGCGCAGCCACAAAACGCGGACTCGCTACACAAAATGTACGACCCGGATCACCCATACGCGTGCCGGTCGACTGACGATGTCGGAGAAAAAACTCGACACCTTTCATTTCTACAAGCTGGACGAAACCACCTTTCAAGTGGTGCATAAGTCAGGCCTTACAGAAATCCTTGAAGTACACAGCAGCGGCAATAAGCGTATGGCCTGGCCAGTACAGATCATTGCGCCCTCCGGCCATAGCCTCTGGCTCACTCACAAACCGTTCGACAGCACTCAGTACCGGCTTGAATCGGTTCAGGACGATCAAGACCGGAAACTGCTGAGCATCGTGCGCAACAGCCTGAGTGTCGACATCACGCTGCACCCCGAAGCCGGATCCCAAGGCGGACCAATGGCGCAGTTCGTCATGTACCTGTCAGGCAGTGACAAGCGTGTTTCCCGGATCACGCTGCCCACCGAAAACAAAGCGTCATGGCGGTTCGAATATGGTTTGGAGAACAACAACCACCTGTGCATCAAGCACGTCAAGACACCGACAGGTAGCCAGGAAGACGTTTACTACCAGGACAGCGGCCATGAGTTCCCGGTCAGCGCCCAACGCCAGCCCTTGCCAAGGGTGACTCGGCATATCGTCGATCCCGGCTTTTCCCAGCCAAAGGTCGACGTCCGCTACACCTATAAGGACAGCCTTCAGCGCTCACGCAATTTTCTGGGCGCGGGCCTTAGCATCAATTGGGAAGACAATGGTCTGGACAACCTCTTCAAGTACCTTGAGCCCTATGACTATGTCTGTACCGAGAGCCTTTGGGTCGACGACAAGCCGGTGCGCAGTATCGAGCGCACGTTTAATCGATTCCACTTACAGACAATGGAGGTTACCACCCAGAACGAACACCGGCAGACCGTCGAGACGCTTTACGCCATTGAAGAAGGCGTGCCGTTCTCCAGGCAGCCCAACTACTGCCAACTGCCGAGGGAAATCAGAACCCGATGGGAGGTCTTGAACGAGCCTGGACGCGTACGCAGTGAAACGGTCAGCAACACCTATGACAGCCACGGCAATCTGCTGGTGTACGCCCGTGCCGACGGCATCGTTGAAACCAGTACCTGGTATCCCGCCGAGGGAATCGAGGGTGACTGCCCGCCAGACGCGGAAGGATTTGTCGGCCAGTTGCGGACCAGAACCATCGTCCCGGCACCCTCGACCGAAGGCGGCGCACCGATCCTCTCCACCCACTACCGCTACACGGCCTTGCCGCCACTGGACAATAATCGCGGGATGCCCGACTGGATCGTGCCTGCAACCGAAACCCTGGTGCAGATTAACGCCGATGGCGCAGGTAACGAGGTGGAGCTGCAGCAGACCCGCCTGACGCATTTCAATCGGCCTGAACAGCCTTTTTTACATGGCCGTGTCGAGCGTGAAACCTTACGCATGAACGGTCACTCGACCCATACCGACTACGACTACACCACCCTGGACAGTCCGCAGCTGGGTATACCGGTGCAGCAAGTCACCCAACGGCTGAGCACTGACGTCGACAGCGTGGACAGCGTTGCGGTGCGCCAGCTTTCACCCCTTACCGGGCAGGAACTGGTCACCCAGGCCCACGGGGTGGAAACCCGCTACGCGTTCGACGCGCTCAACCGGTTGATCCGGGAAGTCGTCGTCCCCGGCACGCCTTTCGAGGCGAGTCGACACTATCAATACGTCCTCTGCGCAAATGCAGGAGAACAGGCGGAACAGATCACGATCAATGCCCGCCAGGTCATGACCCGCAGCCGCATGGACGGGTTGGGTCGAGTGATCTACGAAGAGCAGGATCACATCCGTGCCGACGACCCAACGGTCCCCCTTCAAATCTACGCAGCCCAATACAGCACCTGGAACAACGTGGAACGGGAAACCGCCTACGACTACCTGGATGATCAACCGCTGGTGCTGACACGTCGCTTCGCCTATGACGACTGGAATCAGCAATGCACGGTGACCGGTGACGACGGTGTGCAGACCCATCAGCATTTCGACCCTATCGGCAACGACGCATACAACGGTGCGATTCAACGTAGCTGGGTGCAAAGCGACGGTGAAACACCAGAGATCAGCGACAGCAGCGAGAGCTGGTTGAACCCGTTTGGCAAACCTGACCAAATCCGCAGCCTGAGCGGCAGCGGCCAGGTGCTGGGCACGAAGTCTTTTCGGTACGACGGGCTGGGCCGCTGCACCTGTCAGACCGACGAATCCAGCTATACCACGCGGTTCAGCTACGACGCCTGGTCGCGCATGACGGCTACCACGCTGCCCGACGAGAGCGTGGTCCACCGTGGTTACGCCGCGCACAGTGGCGCCGAACTGGCGACGGTGCTTGAAGTGGTTCACAGCGACGGCACCACCAGAACCCTCGCAGGCGAACAGGTCTTCGACGGTTTGCAGCGACTGACCCGCAGTACTGTCGGTCCACGTGTAGAGCTGTACGCGTATGAAGACGACCAGAAACAAGTCAAGACCCGAACGACCGCCAAAGGAGACGCGATCACCTTTTCCTACAACCCGGCCCTCACTGATCAAGCGCTTACCAGCGTCGCACCGGATGAAAGCGCTGAATACGATTACGACCCCAAAAGCGCACGCCTGACCCGGGCCCACAATGTTCAAGGCACGCGGACCTACGATTACGACGTGCTCAATCGACTGAAGGCGCAAAGCTGGATCGACAACCAGGGCAGATCCTGGAGATCGTGCTACCAGACATCCCGTCAAGGGCGCCCGCTCAAACGCACAGAATTTGAAGCGGACAACACTGTAGGTTTTGATACCCTGTTCCACTACGACAGCCTTGGCAGAGTCGACGGTATCGAACAGGGCATGCTGCAGGTGTCGATCGAGTACGACGGCTTGAGCCGAGCCCGCCATGTGCTGACTCATGACCTGAGCGCAGGGACGACCCTGGCAACCCGTTTCAAGTATGACCATCAGGGCCGGGAAACGCTCAGAGCCCAGGCGCTTGACCAACAACCCGAACGCATACTTGAACAGGTCTGGCAAGCCGACGGATTACTGGAAAGCCGGCATCTGCACCAGGAAAGTGAAAGCCTGTTGCTGGAACATTTCACCTATGACTCTCGCGGACGACTGACCGTGCATGAATGCTCGGGCAGCCTGCTGCCCAGAGAACCCCACAGCCCCACCAACACCGAGCCACGGGAAATCGTCCGTCAGTTGTTCAACTTCGATGCGCTGGACAATATCAGGCTGGTTACCACCACCTTTGCCGACGAAACGGTTGAGCGGGCTATCTTCGGCTACGCCAGCGACGATCCTTGCCAGTTAGTGACCGTTACCTACATGCCGCCCAGAACGACAGACAGCCCGACCACCACGTTCAGCTATGACAAAAACGGCAACCAGCTCAATGACGAGCAAGGCCAGACGTTGCGCTACGACAGCCAGAACCGCCTGCTGAATGTTCTGGACACCGACGGTCAGTCGCTCAGTGAATACCGTTATGACAGCCATGATCATCTGGTGGCCTTGCGACACGGCCATGAAAGCGAGACCCTGCGTTTTTATCAGGATCAACAGCTGAGCAGCAGCGTTCAGGATGATCGGCGCACTCACTACCTGTATCTGGGCGAGCAATCGTTGGGACAGCAGTGCGAGGGAAACCAAGACGAAACGCTGCTCCTGTTTACCGACTCGAACAACAGCGTGCTGGGCGAATGCCGGCAAGACGTCGCAAGAACAACGGTGTACAGCGCCTACGGGAACCGTTATAGCGATGAGCAACTGCGTACCACGCTTGGCTTCAACGGAGAAGTCCGCGATGCCGCCAGCGGCTGGTATCTGCTGGGCAAGGGCTACCGGGCCTACAACCCCGCCCTTATGCGCTTTCACAGTCCCGACTCTCTAAGCCCTTTCGAGGCGGGTGGCGTCAACCCGTATACCTATTGCCTGGGTAACCCGATCGCCCTGCGTGATCCCACGGGGCATGACGCCAGTGTTCAAAGCGGTCGCCTGCGGCGGCCGGATGAAGGTCAGTTGTATCCCCCTTCGGCTGGCGGCGGTGGCGGATTCCTGAACTGGATAGGCGTGGCTGTCGGTGCGTTCTTTACGGTAACGGGAGTAGTGTCACTGGCAATGACATTCGGCCTATCGGCACCGGTCTCAATACCGATGATTGGTGTAGGAATGGCCACCACGACCTCTGCAACTGTCGCTCTGGTTGCAACGACAGCACTCACGGCGGCCTCAACCGCTGCATCGGCCGTCTCCGCGGCGAATGGCGATCAAACAGCCGGAACCATTGCCATGTGGACAGGATTTGCTGCTTTGGGCGTTGGCGTGGGATCGGGTTTAGTCTCAGCAGCGGCGCGCGCACTGAATAAGCCTGGAACCAATATGGGGGTGCGAAACCTGATTTTTTCCGGAAAAGTACGCGAGCCTTCATCTGGCATCACATCGCCAGGCAGATCGGGATCAAGGGCCAGCGTATCTCAGTCGACCTCTGCAGCACCCGCTCGAACCCCTTCGCCATCAGGGTCCTCAGCGGCCTCGCCACCCGGTTCTTCCTTGGGTGCTCCTGTGGCGAGCCCAAAACCTTCCATGGCAAATGCCACTGCAAGGCCCACTATCGACCCGAACAGCTTATTGAGCGCCAGAGCGAATCTTAGGCCACAACCGCCACGACAGGCTGCGATCACGGGAGAACTGGATGAGCTGAGGCTGGCAACCCAAAGAATCGCAAATGGCGGCACTGTCAAACAGGCTCTTGAGGCGGCCGCCCCGGCCAATGGGCGATCACCGATGTTGGAAAATATTGTTATGCAGGAGGCTAGATTCATGCGCTCCTGAGTACGTCTATCAGCCAAGTAAAGATGCTGCCGCATCGGCGCTTGGCTGCTTTCCGTTGTTCTTTAACGACGGGATGGTCTTGGCTATCCGATAAAAGTCATCCCTCAAAAAAATACCAAAACCAAAAGCCATGTCCGTATGAATGCATTAATAAACATATAGGAAATTTCCTACAAACTCAGTCATAAATCCTGTGGAGAACGCACCTGTAATTCCAAGACTCTTCACACTAAACTCCCGCCCCGTCATGACAGCTAACACAAACCCAGCAATAAAACCGCATCAATAGTTACATCCATATTCCGCAACTTTTGAACCACTCTCAGGTATTTATCGTGAAAACAACTTTCTCTGCCCTGGGCCTTGCCTTGGCTGCTGCACTGGCGAACACCTCTGCGTTGGCGAATACGGGCACTATCAACTTCGAAGGCATGATTACCAGCAGCACGTGCCCTATCGAAGTCGTCAACCCGGGTGATGGCGCAATCGGCAATCTGGTGAAAATGGGCTCTGTCGACGCATCCCGCTTTACCGGCGTCGGACAGGAATACAGCGGTAAAAGCTTCGCCCTGCGTTTGAACGACAAGGGCTCCTGTAACCTGACCGGCACTGACGACGTTGCGAAAGTCACTTTCAACGGCGTTGCCGACAGCACCGAAAGCTACTTCGCGGTTACACCGACTGCAGATGGCGCCAAGGGCGTTGCAATCGTCATCAAAGACCACACTGGCGAGCCCATAGCGCCTGGCGCAGAGTCCGCGCCGTATCCACTGATCAAGGATGGCGTAACCGATATGGTTTTCAACGCCTACTACCGATCGACCTCAGCCACTGTCACTGCCGGTACTGCTTCGGCAGACGTGCAGTTTGTCGTGGCCATTAATTGATACACACCCCTTTCGCTTGATGTGTGATGGCCCACGCGCCGAGCACTAACAGCATCGTCAATACATCCAGGCCTTCCAGGGCCTGGATGTACAAGGTAAATCCTCATGTTCGGCATTATCTGCAAGCAGGCCTTTATCAAGCCTGCACGCGGCATCTGCATGGCTATGTTCATGCAGACCGCCTGCCTGCCCGCAGCTCAGGCGGCACTGACCGTCAATGCGACTCGCGTAGTGTTTGCCAGCGACAAACGCAGCACCTCGGTCATTATTTCAAACCCCAGCGACAGACCGTTTGCTGTTCAGACCTGGGTTAACACGTCGGCAGACGACGCCACCACCATCGTACCGTTCGCGCCCACACCCACCCTGTTTCGCCTCAATCCCGGCAAGGAACAGCAAGTGCAGATCAACGGGTTGCCCAACGACCTGCCTGACGACCGCGAATCCCTGTTCTATTTCAATGTGCAGGAAATTCCCCAAGCGGACAGCACGCAAAGCAACGTGCTGAATATCGCCCTGCGTACACGTCTCAAACTGTTCTATCGCCCTGCCCGGTTGACCGACAACCCTACTGCGCGCTTGAAGGATCTTCAGTGGTCGGTCAAACGGGTTTCAGGCAAGACACTCCTGACCGGAACCAATCCGACCCCCTTTCACGTGTCGTTCATCCGCCTTGACGTCTGCGCAGGCGGCAAGACAGAGAAGATCAAACAGGCCGCCATGCTCGAGCCGATGACCTCTCGGACCTACGAACTCGACGGCTTGCACGCATCCTCAGACATGCAGGTGGTGTTTTCCACCATCAATGACTACGGCGGCTACAGCACGCCCGTGACCCTCCCGGCCAGGCTGATCCCGTAAGACAGCGTCGATTCATCTCAGGACATTGACCATGACCCTATTACCTGAATCCGGGCTCATACCGGTGCGCCTGCGTTTTATGCGTTCGCTGCTGGTGTGTGGCAGCGGCGCTTTTATTCTGGACCCGGTCCACACACTGGCGGCCACCCCCTTCCAGTCCGGTTTTCTGCGTCAGGGACCCGGTTATTCCAGCCATGCGGCAGGACAGGCACTCGACACGCTGGCCAGCATGCAAGACCTTGCACCCGGCAGGCACTGGGTAGAGATTCAGATCAACAAACGCTACTTCGGTCGGCAAGCGCTAAATTTCGAAGCCGACCCGCAAGGCGAACGCCTGCTGCCCTGCCTCTCCGGCGGACTACTTGAGCAGATGGGGCTGCGCCTTGAAAGTCTCGCCGATCCGGCATCGCTCACTGAATCGTGCATCGATCTGCTCAAACGTGTCCCCGGATCGCTGATCGATTTCGACGGTGGCAAGTTGCAACTCTCGATATCCATCCCACAGGTCGCCATGCGCCGCGATAAGGGAGGCCAGGTCGATCCGGCCCTGTGGGACTACGGTATCAACGCGGCATTTTTCAGTTATCAGGCCTCGGCACAGCAAAATTTCAGCACTGAAACCGGCCGACGCAACAGTGCCGACCTGTACCTCAACAGTGGCATCAACCTGGGGAAATGGCGACTGCGCAGCAATCAAAGCGTACGCCACGATGAAGAGGGCGCGCGCGAATGGACGACGGCCTACGCCTATGCCCAACGCGATATTCCTGGCACTCACGCAAACCTGACGATTGGCGAAACGCACACCGGCGGTGACGTTTTTTTGAGCCTGCCGATCAAGGGCGCGCTGATCAATACCGACCAGGAAATGCTCCCCGATGCCCTGCAAGGCTACGCACCGGTGATCCGCGGGGTGGCGCAAAGCAGGGCCAAGCTGGAAGTGCTGCAGAACGGTTTTCCGATTTATTCAACTTACGTCAGCGCTGGCCCCTACGCTATCGATGACCTGACCACCGCAGGCAGTGGCGAACTGGAAGTCGTGCTGACCGAAGCCGATGGCCAGGTGCGGCGCTTTACCCAGCCTTACTCCGCGCTGGGCAACCTCTTGCGCGAAGGCACCTGGAAGTACAGCGCCGCAATGGGTCGCTACAACGGTCTCAATGCACTTGAACAACCCTGGTTATGGCAAGGTACGCTGGCAATGGGTACCGGCTGGAACTCGACGCTTTACGGCGGCCTGATGACCAGCGACATTTATCGCGCCACCGCGCTGGGGATATCCAGAGACATGGCAGGGCTGGGCGCGCTGGCGTTCGACGTCACGCACTCGGATGCGCAGATCGACAAGCCTGGCCAGCCAAGCGTGCAAGGCCTGAGTTATGCCGTCAAATACGGCAAGGCGTTTGCGTCCCAGACCCATCTGCGCTTCGCCGGTTATCGCTATTCCACCCAGGGTTACCGGGACTTTGACGAAACCCTGCGGCAGCGCAGTGACAGCACATTGTTCAAAGGCAGCCGTCGCATCCGACTCGAGGCCTCCCTGCATCAACGAATAGGGAACCGCAGCAGCGTCAGCCTGACGCTGTCCCGGCAAAACTATTGGGGCATCAATCAGGAACAACGTCAGTTCCAGTTCAACGCCAATACCCGCTATGCCAACGTCACCTACAACTTCTACGCCTCACAGTCGCTTAGCGACACACGCACCCGTGGCAGCGACCTCCAGGTGGGGCTCAGTGTGTCGATGCCGCTGGACATCGGGCATTCAAGCAATGCCACCTTCGACCTGCAGAAAAACGGCGATCGCCATCACCAACGCGCCAGCCTGAGCGGCAGCCTCGACGACAATCGCCTCAGTTACCGTACCAGCCTGAGCAGCGACGATGGCCGCCAGCAAAGCGCAGGATTTGCGGCCAGCTATCAGGCCCCCTTCAGCAGTATCGGCGCCGGGATAACCCAAGGCAGCAATTACCGCAGCACATCGGTCAACGCCAGCGGCGCCGTGCTGCTGCACGCCGATGGCATTGAATTGGGAACCAGCCTTGGCGACACCCTTGCACTGGTTGAGGTGCCACATACGCCAGGCGTCGGCATCCTCAATGCGATCGGGGTCAGAACAAACGAGCGTGGTTACGCGCTTGTGCCCTATCTGCGCCCTTATCGTTACAACCAGATCGCGCTGCAGACCGACCAACTCGGGCCTGAAGTGGAAATCGACAACGGCAGCGCTCAGGTCGTGCCGGCCCGTGGCGCAGTGGTCAAGACCACCTTTACGGCGCGAGAGGTTACTCGACTGATCATCAACGCCCACGCCAGCGATGGCCAACCGCTGCCGTTCGGTGCCCAGATCAGCGATGAGTACGGAAACCTCATGGCCATCGCAGGACAGGGCGGACAGATTCTACTGTCCACCGGCATGCAACCGCAGACACTCGATGTGCGATGGGGCAGCCAACCCGAGCCCCGATGCCGCCTGCGCATCGACCCGGCCAGCATGCCGTTGGCCAAAGGTTATCGATCACAAAATTTGAACTGCATCCCATGACAGCAGCAAGGACGCGCTCGCGCCCTAGTCCCCATCAGGAAAACCCAATGAACACTGCCTATTACTGTATGGCCTCCAGCCTGCTGCTAGCCCTCTGTGTCAGCCCTGTCAGCATTGCGATGGCCAATGAGAGTGAACAAGAGCCGTCCAATGATTGTTATTGGCGGACAAGCCCGGGCCTTAAAGACTTTCGTCGCGATATCGGCGCGCTTTATGTGCCGCGAGACGCAAAGATCGGATCGGTGATCGGCACCGTCGACATGAACGCGACTACAAGCGATCTGGCCGGGCTGGAGGCGGCATGCAGCAATGACGGCACCGCACTGCTTGAATTTCGCGCAGTCGCAACGGTGCCCGTCTTCGCGGGTATGCTAGACCCGATCAATGGGGAAGACGTGACCGGCAAGATATTGCAAACCAATATTCCTGGGGTCGGCGCGCGGATCAAGCTGGGCATTCCATTTGCCCCCCCTCCCGGCACTGCATGCACCAACTGTTTTATCCCTGTGGACGGACCCCCCACAGTGCCCTACCTGGGCGTCAACGATCACCGGATCATGATCTCGGCAATAAGAATGCTGCACCTGAGAAACCAGGTCACGCTGGTAAAGACCGGGCCCATTCCACCCGGCCCACAATTGCTGAATGGTAACGAACTGTGGAGTGGCAGTGTAACGACATTGGGGAGGATCATACGTTTTGGCATGACAGGCACCATCCACCAGGCCCAATGCAGCGTCGGCGCTGACGCGGTAAGCGCGGATCCTGTGCAGCTAGGGGAATGGGACAGCGCTGACTTCACGGGTCCAGGCTTTACCACGACACCGGTGCCTTTCAGTATCGCTCTGAGCAACTGCGAGACCGACCCCGATCCTGACACAGGCTTCGTCGCGACCACCCACATCCAGCTCGACGGCGTCCAGGGTTCAGTACCGGTAGGGCCGACCAACAGCGGAGTTTTCAGCCTGACCAGCGACTCTACCGCCCAAGGTGTGGGCATTCAGGTTCTCAAGGCAGATGGCGTGACGCCGGTTGAGCTGCAAGCTGAGGTCCCGTTGCTGAAGGTCAGTCCGGGCACTACCGTGATGAACTTTCACGCCCGCTTCTACCAGACCGATGCCAGCAGCGCGATTCGGCCAGGTCTGGCTAAAGGGGCGTTGAGTTTCACCATGACGTATCAATAGCCCTTTAGCTTCAAGCGCGGTTACTGTCAGGCTGATAGTGTCGGACGCAGAGAGGGAAATACCTGCCAGGTGAGTTTTACATCGAAGCTCACCCTGACCCTGACCTCAAGCTGACTGTTGAGCTTGAAGCGTTGCAACTGAGCCTTGGCAATATTGCCAGTCTCAATCTGCTGCGCTACCTGGGGCACCCGGTACTCTTGCACGACATCGACCACGAGCAACTCGTTGTCATTGTTTACCCCGCGTACCTCAATGTTGATGTATTGACCAATGGCCATGAATGGCCAGCTTTGGAGGGTAAAGAACGCGTAGCCGCCATCCGCAACCGTTTTGATACTCAGGTGACCACCTTGCACTTTGTCGCATTGCACGACGGGAAAACCGGTGATTTTCGATACGCTCAATGTGTGCCTGCTTGAGGCATGAGGGGGTTCGACGCCGCTTTCGAACACCTCGTAGTAAACCGGGATCGACTTGCCGAAATGCTGGGCAACTTGCGTGGAAGGGATGGCGAACGTTCTTGAGTCTGCCGGCTCTGTGCGATAAGCCCCCGGGGTGCCAGGCTCCCCCCACTGAACGGAGACCGTTTCGCCGGGAAAGATGACGGCAGTTTCAGGTATGACCACATGGACACCATTCAACGCATTCAAGGGGTTGAGCGTGCTGGAACTCGATCCGGATGTTTCACTGATCTGCGGTGATGGCAGGACCCGTGGAACGGGCTGGGCACACACCTCAAGCACCTCCGACTGCGAATACGCGCTGGCATTGCCTGCCCTGTCGGTGAGTCTGTAGAAGGCATAGCGTTGCCCATCTCCGCTGGCGATGATAAGACTGCCCGGATACACCACCGACAGCGGCTGACTGTCACCGCGTGACAAAACCCGATGGTCCACTTCGTCGCCAGGCTGCACGGTCAACGGATCGGTCGTCCAATACCAGGAAATGACATCGCCTGGTTTGAAATCCTCGTACACAGGGACTTCTGCAATCACCTGATGGCTGTGATCATTCAGGTATTGCTCCGTGACAGTCCGCGTATCGAATTTCAGCCGGTCAATCACGACAGCGGTAATGGGCGGTTTTAGATCGACCGTGACGAACTGCTTTTCGGAACTGGAGAGATCATTGTTATTGGTGGTTTTCAGTTCGTACCAGACCTGATGAGTACCTTGAACCAGGTAGGTACTCGGCACCTGAAACAAGCGCTGTTCTGGGGAAATCACAGGATAGCTGTCACTTTCAAACGCTCGATGCTCAATCAGATGCGTGCTGACTCCTGTGGTCCAATACAACGTCAGCAACGTTTCGGTGCCAGGTATAGGGATGTGTTCCCATTCAGGAACTTCTACCGGCAAATCCTGAACAGTTGCGCTGACAGGTAACAGGCTGGTTTCATCCCAATCAGGGCTGTCAGGCAGCAGCGCAGTCACTATAGGTTTTGGCAGAGATGCTTCTATATTCGTCATTCTGAACGCTCCATGCAGACTCCGTGTTCGGGAGCCTTTACCTTCTCTCGCTCTCCATTTAACGCCCCTGTCCTGCATGACGACACTGTCAGAATTACGAGGTAGGTGAATAAAAAAAGGCCATGACGGCCTTTTTTTATCAATCATCGCTACCAGCTATAACGCAACCCTATATTGGCCCCCCACGGCTGCTCTATACGATTACCACGGCTATAGTCGAAATCGGCATGCATTTGCCACTGTTTCGATACCGACATCGCCACCCCTGCGCCTAGCTCGCCACGTGAACCTGACAAGTCGTTATTGAAGCGGTTGTCATTGACCTGTACTTCATTTTCATCCATGAACTCATGAGCCAGTGCAGCACGCACGTAAGGCTGCAGAACACGTCCGTCGCCCACATCGAAGTTGCGCCCCGCCGTTGCGCCCATCTTGGCCAGCAACGATCCGGTCCGCTCGCCTTCTGCGCGCATGCCGTTGGACAGTTGATAATCCTCACCGCCTAAAGCAAGGCCGGACACCTGAGCGAAGGGTTCTATGAAATAACCGTTCGCCAGACGGATGTGACGACCGAACTCCAGAGAAGCGCCCAGTCCATTGGTGTCGTAGTCGCTGTTGGACTGCTGCCCATCACTCATGGCGACATCGGCCTTGTTGCGCAAATGATTGAATTTCACCACGCCGTCAACGTAATAACCGCTCTGTTGGTCCAGCCACGTGGCATAGCCACCTGCGTAGTAGCTATTGATCGTTGCGGTGGTACCACGTTGCAAATCCAGATCGGACTTGCTGTAACCGGCCATCACCCCTATCAGCCACTGCCCGTCACCGAATGGCAGCGGCGCGTCTGCTCCCAGGCTCAAACCGCTCATGGACTGCCTGTAACCGACACCCGCACTTTGCTCGACATCGTAGCGGCTGCCGTAAGCACGCATCCAGCCTCCGGCGTTGCCGGGATTACTGCGCAATTCGCCCATGCGTGTGCGCAGCGTGGTCAGCTCTCCATACCAGACAGTGGGCGCAGCATTGAACAAGGCCAGGACCGAGCTTGTACTCGGGCTGATGGTCTTGGTCGACGCATCCAGATACCAGTCATTGCCTTCACGCATCAAATCGTAGGACCAGGTTCCCTGATCGACCGGCCCGCCCAGCAGGCTGAACTGCGCATCACCTGCACCGATATGCACCATGTGCAGACGGGTATCGCTCAAAGGGTCTTCGCCGCTAGCGGTCACCGCCAACTGGTGATTGCCACTGGCGTTATCGGCGACGTCCAGAAAGTCATTTTTGCCTTCAGCGAAATCGGCCTCCATCGCAAAAGTGCCGTTACCCGACAGATTGTCTACTGACAATACATGGAATTCACCCGGTCCGCCGAAACGCACCGTACCGCCTCCAAGGGCCAGGTTATCCACCCTGCCGTCTCCAGTCAGAATCCATTGCGCGCTGCTGTCAACGTCCACTCGCTCGACATTGCTCAGGTTGCCTGTCAGGGTAGCTGAATTCTGCAGAACCAAATGGGCAGTGGCCCCCTGTTGCGCCACAACGTCTCCGGTCAACTGGCTATTGTCCACCGTCATGTTGGCAGCCGCATTGCCGATGACGTCTAGCAAAACGCCATTCGAACCCTGCAATGTGGTGCCGTTGTTCACATAGATCTCGGCGGCAGTGGAAGGAAGGCCGTAATCGCCCACCAGAAGGGCCGCACCGGTTGTGCCTTGCACCGTCACACCGTCAAGCACCAGCTTATTGGCCACGGACAAGTCACTGCCCGGGTTGATGCCCACGCCATTGCCACCGCTGAGCGTACCGCCGTAGAGCGTCGCCGATCCATTGCCCATCTGCAGGCCAACGGTGTTGCCGCTGATCTGGGAATTGCGCGCAGTGAAATCCGCGAAGGTGCCGACTTGAACACCGATCAGCCCGGCACTGATCGTACTGTCCTGAACGGTGGCGCTGGAACCGCCGGGCACCGTGCTGACCTTGCCTAACGATAATCCCACTGTTGTACCGGTGATCGAACTGCCGACAATGCTGGCGGTGGAATTGAGCAACGCCACGCCTGATCCGGTGCCGGCTACGCTTGAGCCATTAAGCTTCAGGTCTGACCCCTGCTCGACATTTACCTTGAGCGTGGAGGCACCATTGGCCGTAAGTGTGGCCCCATTGATAACCCGATAATCGGTGATAGGTGTGGCCCCGTTGATAGATCTGTCGGTGCTGATGGTTTCAGCGAAGACCTCATTGCCCGATAACAATAACGGGGCAAGCATCAACGGTTTAAGTGTGAAAAAAAACGAGCGACTACGAGCGGGACACGTGTTCATCCAGGGCATCTCCATACTGCAAACGGCGGGTTCGTTTTCACGTGAACCTGCGACCAACGAAAGGGCGCCGAGATTAGCCAGACACTCCATCATCTTCTATCAGACGGATCCGTGTTTAGTGTAGGACTCTTCCTACACTAAACACGTTACTTGCATAACACTCCGTCGGAATAACGGGAAATCACCTTGAATTACGCTATAACCATCAGGGAATTTCCCGCAGAGAAGTTATAGCGCAGGTGCCCTCTTCGCCTTCCAGGTCCTGAATAGCGACGAGCGTATTGATGAACTGTGAATCCACGGCCTTATCGCCAACAGTGAGCGTATAAATCACTTGGGCGTAACCCCACCCGCCCTCGGAGCCTTCATGCACCGGCAAGATGTAGGTGCTGTAAGGTTCAACAAACCATTGCATGCCGTTAGTGTGTGCATCTGCATCAATAGTCATTGTCGCCGTCAACAGCGTTCCGGCAACATCGGTTATAGCATCGCTGTCTTTTAATACCCATTTCAACGCAATTTCATCACCCGCAACTAAATACTCAGAGGCTGGAATACTGACTCGATAGCCTATCGCTTCATCACTGCTGCGTTTATGCAAAGACTCGCAATTGAGTATGTCAGTGCCGCTCACAACAGACACATCGGGAAACGTCGCGGCCGCCAGAACGATTGGCACAGCATCGACAACGACCGTGGTGTTCGTGGACTGTTGCGGGTTGATAAAATCGGGATGGGTGATCGAGTAATAAACCGATATGTTGCCGGAGCCACCGGCTTCGATTTCACCCCACGCAATGGTCAGCTCAATGTTATCTCCCTCGACCTCAGCACCGGTCAGCGTTACCGTGTTCGTGACGGCCACGCCATTCCAGTACAGCGTAATGACCTCTCCTGATCGGGTCGGTGCGTGGAGCGTCACGGTGGCCTTCGCATCCTTACCCTTGTCGTTTTCTGTCAGTTCGTTTGTTTCGCCTGATTCCCCGGTGACAATCACCGGCTCAAGGTCAGGATTGACCGGATTCGGCTCGTGCGGATTTACAGGCCCTGAGTACGCCAGGTTGACATCCACATCGATGGCATCAGCGTCCGGTAGTGCAAAGGGCGTTGTGCCACGCATGACGGTGTAGGTCACCGGAACCGTCGAAGTAAAAGGAGCGGTTTCAGGAGCCGTGTATTCGGCGCTCAGATGATCCCAACTGACGACAATCTCTACAGGAAACGGGTTATCCCCCTCACCGATCCGCTTGGGTGTCAATTGGGTGGCCCCCCAAGTGACCACAACATCATCATCGGGATGAAAATCCTCGAATGCCGGAATCTCGACGGTGACGCCCAAATGAGCATCGCCCAGGTCAATGAGCCCATCCGCAGCCAGTGGAACGACGGGAGGTTTCAGGCCAGCAGGCAAGGGCCCTCTGGCCACCGCAACGGTGCGCACTCTGGAAGGTCGACTACGATTTCCTGCCTTGTCAAACAGCTCGTAGGCAACGTAATGGTCTCCTGAGGCATAGCGCTCCACCAGCTCGCGAGGGATCAATACCCTTCGGTCTGCGGGAAGAAGCATTTCCACATCGGGAATGATGGGCTGATCGGCGGGCGGAATGGTATTCGACCAGAGGACCACAACCTTTACGAACTCTTTTTTCTCCTCTTCAAAGTCGGGCACGGTCACAAATACCCCGCCCTGGGCATCGAGCGCAGCGTCATTGATCGGTCCGGGATCCTCAACCGCAGGCGGATCGACCGGGCCATAAGGTGGAGTACGGTCTACCGTGATGGGCTGGTCTTGGGAATATTCCACCTCGCCCGAACTCCATAACTTCACGCCGTATCTGAACTGGAACGTGCCTTCAGTCTGCAAGAAGTGCTTGCGTTCAATCACCCGCGGCAAAGGGAATTCCTCTTTGATAGGCGTCGTGAGGGTCTCCGTCGAAAGTTTCACATAGGTGTTGGCACCCTCAGGTCGCCATTCGAGATGAAGCTCCTCGGTAAAGCCGGGCGGCGGACTGGTAAGACGCCAGTCAGGCACTGTGATGGCCAGATCGTTAGCAAGCGCGGTGATGGGAAGTAGCCCATCGGCGTCACCTGCCATCGCTTCTACTACAGTGGCCGGTACCAGTTGCGTGGCCCTTTTACTCATGCGCACCCTGCGCTGCGTGATGTACGTGTAGCGCGCCTGCGCCGATTTTTTAGGGGTCCAATCCATGACTGACATCTCCTATGTGTGTGCATTACACGGATGATCTAAGGGCGGCAACGTGAGAGCGCCACCTTTCTCCAGTGGATACCCTGCGCTGCCCCGCAAACAACTCTCGGATTTACCAGCTTGACAGCCCCCAAAATCGGCGCGTCAGGGATGACGTGGAAAAATGTGTCCGAGTTGATACATTGATGACATGCGCATGACATTTCGTGCCTACATGCTCGCGCACCGCGCCAGCCAATCCGATACTGGCAGTCAGCTGTTCACCCCGTCAGCCCGCGAGACAACACAGGCCTATGCAAGCACTTACCGACAGCCCGGCCCACGAGTCGAACACTGAACAGCGCTGGACGACCCGCGCCCTGATTGTCGATGACGACGTGGCCATCCGGGAATTGCTATGCGATTACCTGACGCGCTTCAATATCCAGGCACGCGGTGTAACGGACGGTGCGCAGATGCGCCTTGCTCTCACTGAAGAAACCTTCGACGTGGTCGTACTGGACTTGATGCTGCCCGGTGAAGACGGCCTGTCGCTGTGCCGCTGGCTGCGCAGCACATCCGATATTCCAATCCTGATGCTGACGGCTCGTTGCGAACCGACTGACCGCATCATCGGCCTGGAATTGGGTGCCGACGATTACATGGCCAAGCCGTTTGAACCCCGCGAACTGGTCGCCCGTATCCAGACCATCCTGCGCCGGGTACGCGATGAACGCAGTGATCAGCGCAGCACCATTCGTTTCAACACGTGGCGCCTGAACAGCGTTCTGCGCCAATTGATCGCACCGGATGGTCTGGTCGTCCCCCTGTCAAACGCGGAGTTTCGCCTGCTGCGGGTCTTTCTTGAACGTCCGCATCGGGTACTCAGCCGTGAGCAATTACTGGACGCCGCCCGCGGCCGGTCAATTGAGGCGTTCGATCGCAGCATCGACCTTCTGGTGTCGCGCCTTCGTCAGAAGCTGGCCGATGACCCCAAGAACCCACAATTGATCAAAACCGTGCGCGGCGAAGGCTATCTGTTCGACGCCCGGGATATGGGTTGAGGAGCCTGGTTTGATCCGCAAGTTCGACACCCTCTTCGCCCGACTCTTCGGGGGTGCGCTCGTGGCGATCCTGCTCGCGCATTTGTTGGCGTTCATGTGGTTCATGCATTACGGCATGCACCCGATGCCGCCGCCCCCCGTTACGGAGCCCGTTGCACAGCAAGGCCCAGAAAGCCCAATCGTTCCAAACGAGGCACGTAGACCGCCAAGGCCACCCCTGCTGGGCGGCCCTGCGGTTCCTTTGTTTTTCCAGTTCATCACGCTGATCATTGCGGCCTGGTACGGTGCCAAAGCGCTGAGCCGTCCCGTTCAACGCATGAGCGAAGCCGCCGAACGCCTGAGTGAGAACCTCGACAGCCCGGCGCTGGAAGTCTCCGGTCCGCGAGAAGCCCGTCAGGCCGCACAGACCTTCAACCTGATGCAGCACAACCTTCGCGAACAGATGCAGCAACGCGGGCGAATGCTGGCAGCGGTCTCTCACGACCTGCGTACGCCCCTCTCGCGCCTCAAGCTGCGTGTCGAGCAAATCGAGGAACCCAGGCTGCACGGGCAGATGACCCAGGACCTGAACGACATGATCAACATGCTCGATGCCACCTTGGCGTACCTCAACGAGCACCGCAGGACTGAACTGCTGCAACAGCTGGATTTGCAGGCGCTGATCGAATCACAGGCTGAAAACGCCCAGGATAACGGCGAAGACGTGCAGCATGAAGGCCAGTGCAGACCGCTCAAGACTCAGCCTATGGCGTTGCGCTCATGCCTGCAGAATCTGGTCGACAATGCGCTGCGCTATGCCGGCAGCGCCCGAATCGTGATTGAAGACGGAGTTAATCGGGTCAGGGTGTCAGTCGTCGATCACGGCCCCGGCATAGCGCCAGAGCTGTTTGAAAGCGTGTTCGAACCTTTCTATCGACTGGAAGGTTCGCGCAATCGTAATTCGGGGGGTGTGGGTATGGGCATGACTATCGCCCGCGAGGCGGCCAGGCGAATTGGCGGGGAACTCACCCTTGAACAGACACCCGGCGGCGGCCTGACGGCGATCCTGCAACTGCCGCGTCATTGAGAGACTGTGCCGGTCGCAGGTTTCACCCTGCGACGCTCTTCGTCAGTATGAAGGGTCTACTCAACGCGACGTGCTCGCTCGCTGCCCACCCAATCCGTCAACAGACTGTAAGCCACCGCCAATAGCGTCGGGCCTATGAACAGGCCGATGAAACCGAACGCCAGCAGCCCGCCAAACACCCCCAGTAGCACGATCACCAACGGCAGGTTGCCACCGCGGCTGATCAGATAAGGCTTAAGTACGTTATCCACGCCACTGATGATGAACATGCCCCAGATCCCCAGAAAGACCGCCATGCCGTACTCGCCCTGCCAGACCAGCCACGCGGTGGCGGGCAGCCAGACCAGCGGCGGCCCCATGGGGATCAGGCTGAACAGGAAGGTCAGGATACCTAGCACCAGCGCACCCGGAATGCCGGCGATGAGGAAGCCGATCAGTGCCAGAACTGCTTGTGCCGCTGCGGTGCCAATCACACCATTGACCACTCGCTGAACCGTACCGGCCACCAGATCCAGATAATACTGGGCGCGATCGCCGATCAGGCGCTCCAGCAAACTGAGCACGAAAGCGGCCAGACGCGGGCCGTCACGGTAGAAGAAGAAAGCAAAAACGATGCTCAGGGTGAGTTCGAGAATGCCACCGCCAATCTGCGCACTGCGCGCCAGGAGCCAGTTGCCCACCTCCCCCAGGTAAGGCTTGACGGTGGTCATGAACGCCGCACCCTGCTGATCGATGGTGGTCCAGAACCCTACCAGGCGCTCTCCCACGATCGGGATACCCGCCAGCCACAGGGGTGGATCGGGCAAACCATCGACTTGCACATCCTTGACGAAGGCCGTTGCGTCGCGCACATGGTCCGCCAGATTGAAACCCAGCCAGACCAGCGGAGCGGCCACCAACAGCAGCCAGCACAGGCTCATGACCAGCGCAGCCAGTGACTCCCGACCTTTGAACCAGCGTGTCAGCACGCGCATCAGCGGCCAACTGGCGAATGCCAGCACCGCGCCCCAGATCAGTGCCGACCAGAACGGTGCCATGACCCACAGGCAGGCACCGAACAGTGCCAGAAGCAGGATCTGAACCAGCAGGCGATCGTTGTTGAACATGAGGTGCCTACGAAGCGGAATCGGAAGTGGCGAGCATAAAGACGAATACGGCTGGCGTCAGCCGTATTCGTCATTGTGGCAGACAGGCGCTTAGCGAATCACTTCGATCGACAGGCCCTTTTTATCGGAACCCCCGGTTTCGAGTCGCGCCGCGCGCACGCCTTTGGCGATCAGGGCATCGCGCCAGGCTGCCGCACTGGCCCCCGACACCGTGGCACGCAGGGTGCTGTCGAGGTTCAATCCTCGGGAAATCAGCGTCACCCAGGCATCTTGCGGTTCTGCGCCGAGTCGGGGCAGATCGAGTCGGCCGGTGCTCTTGAGCTGCCGCAGCAGGGTGGCCGATGTGGGCAGCAGATCGCCCAGCGGGGCCGCCGCTTCGAATTGCTCGACATGCAGGTAAGCGCGACGATTGCCGCGGGTGATGCTGTAAAGCGCAACCAGCGTTTCAGCGTGAGGCTCGGCAAGACGCAACAGCAGGTACGCCTGTCGATCATCGGCGCCATACAACTTGGAGTTGCCGAACACTTCGTTGGCCCACAGGCTACTTTCGCCGCAGTCCCGTGCCTGACACCAGAACAGCAACTCGGCTCCCCGCTGTTGCAACGCCTCACGAGCGCTGGTGAACGCATCGTCGGACGGGAGTTCGGCAGGCAGTTGATAGGTAATTGACGTCAGGTTGCCTCGCGCACTGACTTGCCCATCGAACCGCAACTGTCCACTTATCTTACGGATCGAGCCCATTGGGTAAATTCGTTCGAGTTCGGCGCGAGGACGGTAGTCGACGATCTCCGTGTCGGTAAGACGCGGCAGAATCTCAAGATCCTGGCTGCCCGGCACATCGGCGGCGGCGACCATCGGGCTGAAGATCGACACCAACAGAAAGACGAATGGAACACGTGATACACGCATGAGTGCTCTCATTGGCAGGCAGACGGTGAAATGAACGGAAGAGGATGGCCACTGGGGCGATCATGAACGGCGGCAGGTTGATCCATAACGGTTGACTCCTGTTTCAACCCGTTCAGCGTCGGCAGTTGCCGGCTTCAAGTCAAGAAGCAGCGAAGAAGCGATTGAAACAGCGTGCAACAGAGCAGGCGCCCTCCTCGTCATTCAAATGCAGATGATGCCCTCCTGGCAGGCTTTCGATCTCGAATGGAAGGCTGGAAAGTACGTCGCGTTTTTTTGCCAGCATGCCCTCTTGGGCGATGATCAATTGCGTCGGACAGCGCACACGGTTGACGAACGCCATCGCTTGCAGCTCGGTCAGACGTGTTGCCGAGGGCAAGGTCAGCCGACTGTCGCTGCGCCAGGTGTAGCCGCCCGGAACCGGCATCAGACCACGCTGTGCCAGCCTCTCCGCCGCCTCGCGACTGACCGCTACGACGCCGTGCATACGGGCCTGAATCGCCCGATCCTGATCCTGATAAACGGGCTTTTTCTTGCCAGGCAATGCCAACTGCGCCTGCAACGCCGTCCCCAGACGCTCAGCCGCAGAATCGGCCTCGCCCGTCAACGGAATCAGACCGTCGATCAACGCCAGGTGCGTGACACGTTCGGGTAACGCACCTGCCAGCATCACTGAAATGATCGCACCCAACGAATGCCCCAATAGCGCAAAACGTTGCCAACCCAGCTGTTCGGCCACCTGCAGTACGTCGAACGCGTAATCGGCGAAGGTATAGCCAGCACCTATCGGACGATGATCGGAATGACCGTGCCCTGCCAGATCCAGCGCCACGATACGCAACCCTTTCAGATGCGGCGCAAGTCGGGCGAAGCTGTTGGCATTGTCCAGCCATCCATGCAGCGCGATAACCGGCATGCCGTCCTCGGGACCGAACAGATGCGCCGCCAGCTCGATATGTCCCAGGCTCAAGCGCACCTCTTCGACCGGACACGTCATGCGAGAGTCTGCCGCTCATTGCGCTGCGCGCTGCGTGCGTCCCACCGAGTGAACAGTGATTTGAGCAATTGCGCCGTCTCGTCCGGACGTTCCAGTGGAAACATGTGCCCTCCCGGCATCGATAAGTACTCGCCTTCACGCATGCGCCTGGCCAGATAGCCATGATGCGGCATGATTACACGGCTGTGCTTGCCACGCACCATCGCCAGCGGCACCTTGAGCCTGCGTGAAGGCATGGGGCTGGTGTGCGGAATGCTGCGATAAATGCTGATTTCGGTGGCGGGGTCGAAGCGCAAACGCAATTGTCCGCCGTCAGGCCTCAGACCATGTTGCAGGTAGGCGTCCAGGCATTCAGGATCGAAACGGCGAAACAGGGTTTTACTGGCGAAATAGGCTCGGGCCGACTCCAGATCGGCAAAGGCCTCACGGCGCCCCAGCGTGCGACCCGCGGGTGTGATGCGGTCGATAAACCCCAAGCGTTTGGCCGCGCGGATGAACAACTGATCGGCCAGCCCCAGCACAGGCGAATCCAGCATCACTACGCCCCGATAAAGCTCCGGACACCGCAGCGCCGCATGAAGGTGCAGCAGCCCGCCCAGCGAATGCCCGACGCCCCACACCGGACCGGCTTCTTCACGCAAATGGTGGACCAATTCATCGACCAGATTCAGCCAGTTATCGTTTACCGGAAATCGCGGGTCATGGGCATGCTGTTCCAGATGGGCAACGCTGTACTCAGGGGCCAGCGCCGCGAACAGCTTGCCGTAAGTGCCCGAAGGAAAGCCATTGGCGTGGACGAAGAAGACGGACTGGGGCATGCCGAGACACTCAAGGGCGAACGAGTCACGATTGTGCGCACCGGGCCAGACCTACGGCAACGATTGGAACTGCCATCGAAGGTGTCACTCCGGCCATCGGGCAGCGTTAATGCCATGACCGGAGTGAGTCACCTGTCACAGCTTCTGAGCAAACACATTAAACGAGGGGTTTCATTCAACGAACCGGCGGTTCCTGACCATGAGGGACGACCGCAACGGTAAGGCGCGAGATACAGCTCAGCTTGCCCTCTTCAGTGGTAATCCGGATATCCCAGACATGGGTGGTGCGACCGATATGCACCGGCCTTACGACACCGGTCACTCGTCCGGAACGTACACCGCGCAGGTGATTGGCATTCACTTCCAGGCCCACACAGAAAAACCTTTCCGAATCGACCAACAGGTAACTGGCCATCGAGCCCAGCGATTCAGCCAGCACCACCGATGCACCGCCATGCAGCAGGCCGAACGGTTGGTGAGTACGCTGATCGACCGCCATGCTGGCCGTCAGCGAATCGTCTGTAAAAGACTCGAAACGAATATCCAGCACTTCACCGATGGTGTTCTTCTGAGCCTTCATCAGGGCTTCGATGTCAGGGGTCACACGCCATACACTCATGTTCAATCCTTTTTAATGGTGGGGTGACGCTATTTTCTACAGGCTGAGCGTCCGACGTGCGGACCCGCTCAAACGTGGCGAACGCTGTTGAGTTTCATGCCGGCGGCAAGCACGTGCTCACCTTCCAGCTCTGCAAGGCTTGCCGTGCTCATCGGCTCGGCATCCTGATAACTACCGTGGGCCAGCAACCCGATCAGGGCGCCGACCAGCGGCTGATGGCTGACCAGCAAAACCTCATTAGCACCCAGCGCTTCGAGGTGATCCAGTACCTGACGCGGGTCGCTGTCGGGGGTCAGCCAAGAGACAGTAATGATCTCTTCGCTGAAGCCCAGAAACCGGTGCACCAGCCCCGCCGTCTGCTGCGCACGCACATAAGGACTGGCGAGTATTTTCTGCAGCGGCTTGCCTATCAGATGGACCGCGCTCTTGAGTACTTCTTCCCGACCATGAGCGGTCAGCTCGCGCTCGGCATCGCTGCGCGCTCGTGATTGGGCTTCGCCGTGGCGCAAGATCCAGACCTTCATAGCTTAGGCTCCTCGTCACGTACCGGATGCGGTGCGGGTGCAACGTAATGCGCCGCTTCGCCATCCGGCACACGAGGCGATGGCCAGTCAGCGAACGGCCAGGGTTTCTGATCGGTATGGAACGTGCCGAAGCGCCCGATCTGGGCAAGGAACTGACTGAGGCTGTCACCAAAATTCATCAGGCTGGCGCTGGGCGCGCCGTAGATCAGGCGATAGCCCAATTGCACCAGCACCACACCTGCCAGCACCACTTCAGCCACCTGCCAGACGATGAGGAAAAGCAGCATCCAGACAATGCGCAGCAGGATGGATTCGTTCTTCTGGATATTTGACGCGTTCAAGGTCCTTCTCCTGGATGAGGTGGTGTCAGTTGAAGCCCGTGATGGAAATGAAATCGACGTCTGTCTTGGGCTCCGCGCGCATCAGCGCCTCGATAACCTGATTGAGCGTACGGCCTTCGAAAAGAATGGCATGCAGGCCCGCGACCAGCGGCATGTATACCTGAACTTCCTGGGCTTTGACCTTGAGCACCTTGAGGGTGTTCACGCCTTCTGCGACTTCGCCCAGACGGGTGACCGCCTCATCGAGGGTCAGCCCCTGCCCCAGCGCAAAGCCGACCTGATAATTGCGACTCTTGGGCGATGAACAGGTGACAATCAGATCGCCCACGCCAGCCAGCCCCAGAAAGGTCATCGGGTTGGCACCTTGGGCCACCGCAAAGCGGGTCATCTCGGCCAGCGCACGGGTGATCAACATGCTCTTGGTGTTCTCGCCCATTTCCAGCGCCACCGCCATGCCGGCAATGATCGCGTAGACGTTCTTCAAGGCTCCGCCCAGCTCCACACCGAACCGGTCGGCGCTGGCATAAACGCGGAACGTGCGGCCATGCAGCGCAGCCTGCACCTGCTGGCACAACGCGTCATCTTCGCTGGCGACCACCGTGGCGGTCAGCGCATGTTCGGCGATCTCGCGCGCCAGATTGGGACCGGACAGCACACCGATACGCGCCTGCGGCACGATCTCTTCGAGGATCTGGCTCATCAGCTTGAAGGACTTTGCTTCGATCCCCTTGGTCAGGCTGACCAGCATCTTGCCGTTCAAGTGCTCGATGTGGGGCGACAACACGCTGCGAAGCGCGCTCGATGGCAGGGCGACGAAGATCAGTTCACTGCCTTCAAGCGTCGCGGCAAGATCAGTCACCGGCTCGACTTCCGGTCGAACCTTGATGCCCTTGAGATAGCGGGGGTTTTCACGATTGACGCGAATGGCCTCTGCCTGCTCGGGATCACGCATCCATTGACGAACCTGATGGCCGTTTTCGGCCAGAAGATTGGCGATGGCCGTGCCGAAGCTGCCGCCACCAAGAACCGCTACAGGCTGTTGCGTGGTCATAAATACATCCATCCTGGGCCACTGACTGGCGATGTCGGCATTATACGGAGCGTCACGCCGTCGGCCAGCGACAAACGCCTTCGTGGCGCGTTGATTTTGCTGCAGCCTGCGTCAGTATCCGCCCGGCGAGAATAAGTTGTCGGGAAATGGCTGCCATCTCGGGTAACATATTACGCACACACTATGCAGTATTGTGTCCGTCGGCGTTACGGCTCAGCCAGGTCCGCGAAACCGATGCCATGAACCAGACCGAGAGCGCACAGGCATGGACGCACCCAACACCCCCCAAACGCACCCCGCAACGCTGACGGGCAGCCAATGACGCTGCGTCACTGGGACATCAACACCCGTACCCAAATCATCAGTCTGGGCCCTGCCCTTTTGCTGACGGTGCTGCTGATCGGTTTCTTTACGTTCGTGCGTATCCAGGACCTGCGCCAGGAACTCAACCACACGGGGCAGCTGATCGCCAATCAGTTGGCCCCGGCCGCCGAGCCCGGCCTGCTGGTGGGTGACACCGAAAGCCTCAAGGGTCTGATGCGCGCCACGCTGTCCATGCCCGGAGTGCGTTATGTGGAAATCCAGGACAGCTCCAATACCGTTCTGGTGTACATCGACCAGCCACAGGAGAGCGAGCGCAAGAGCCGTCAGATGGAGACATTCCAGGCCCCGGTGCGTGCACAACATTTGGTTGTACGCAGCGCGCCTGCGGTAGGAGAACAACGGTCGGATACCGTTTCTCAACGTTATCTGGGGCGGGTGCTGGTGGGAATGTCCAGCGAAGCATTCAACCGTCGCCAGCAGGAAATACTGCTCAAGGCTGGCATCCTGGCCCTGTGCGCCCTGCTATTCACTTTCCTGTTGGCAAGACGCCTGGCGCAGAGCCTGTCACGCCCGATCAGCCGCATGGGTGAAGCCCTCAAGGCCATCCAGAAAGGCGATTACAGGACCCCACTGCCGGTCAGTGACGACGCAGAACTGGGTGCACTGGCACGACACATCAACAACCTTGCCGCCAATCTGGACAAGGCCAGCCTGGAGCAGCAACGTTCAATGGCGCAACTGATACAGACCCGTGAAGAAGCCGAGCAGGCGAACCGGGCAAAATCCGACTTTCTGGCGATGATGAGTCATGAGCTTCGCACCCCCATGAATGGCGTGCTGGGCATGCTGCAGCTCATGGAAACCACGCGCATGACCGACGAGCAAAGCGAATACGCCGCGCTTGCGACCGAATCAACGGAGCACCTGCTGAGGGTCATTAACGACATTCTCGACTTTTCACGCATCGAACGTGACGCATTGCAGATGGAAGGCATTGCCTTCAATCTGGCCGAACTGGTCAGTGCATCGACCCACGCATTCAGCCACAACGCTCAACAGCGCGACCTGCAGCTCAGCCTGCATATTCAGCCAGGGCTGGAGTCGCTGACGGTCATCGGAGATCCGACACGTATCCGTCAGATTCTGGTAAACCTGATCGGCAACGCACTGAAATTCACCGAACAAGGCAGTGTCTGTATCAAGGCAGGCTGGACCCTGCTCGAAGCCGAACGACTGCAATTCACCTGTACCGTAAAGGACAGCGGTATCGGCATTCACGCCGATAGACTGGAGTCCATGTTCGACGCGTTCCAGCAGGCCGACAGCTCTATCTCCAGACGTTACGGCGGCACAGGGCTTGGACTGCCGATTGCGCGCACCCTGGCCGAACGAATGGGCGGCACCCTGCACGCGCAGAGTGAAGAAGGCGCGGGTTCTCTGTTCACGTTGCAGATCCCGTTGCCTGTTTCACGGCAACTGCCCGTCGAGAATCGACACCCCTTGTCCGCGCTTGACGGTGCGAATAAAGAGCGCAGTGTATTGCTGGTCGAAGACAATCCGGTCAATCGCACCGTTGCCCAGGCCATGCTGCACAACCTGGGGTGCCAGGTGGACATAGCCATCGATGGCGCTCAAGCCGTGAGCATGGCCTGTGACGGGAAATACGGACTGATCCTCATGGATTGCCGACTGCCGGTCATGGATGGTTATGAAGCCACACGTCGCATCAGGCAACTGGCGGGGATCGAGCAGCCACCGATTATCGCGCTGACCGCCAATGCCTTGCAGGGCGACCGCGACGCCTGTTTACAGGCGGGGATGGACGACTACCTGGCCAAACCCTTCAAACACGCTGATTTGCAGCAGGTTTTGCGGCGCTGGTTATTCTTTCGGACACCCGTGACTGGCGATAAATGTTAAATTGCGGCAGTCTTTGCAACCTGATCGACCCTTAACTGCGGTCGTATGACACAATTCAGTGCACAGGTGTACTTTGATTTCTACCGTCCTGTGACTTTCACTACAACGCAACAGTCTATGAGTAGGCTGCCGGACAGAGTCCTGGCAAATTAGTCCGCCAGGACTGGCGTTTGGGCCAGTGGCGCCCCAACCTGCCGCACACGATCATTGAGGAGCTCGCATGACCAAACAACACGCCTTTACCCGGGAAGACCTGCTGCGCTGCAGTCGTGGCGAGCTGTTCGGCCCAGGTAATGCGCAACTGCCCGCCCCCAACATGCTGATGGTTGATCGCATTACGCACATCAGCGAAGAAGGCGGCAAGTTCGGCAAGGGTGAGTTGGTCGCCGAACTGGATATCAACCCGGACCTGTGGTTCTTTGCCTGCCACTTCGAAGGCGACCCTGTCATGCCTGGCTGCCTGGGTCTGGACGCCATGTGGCAACTGGTCGGTTTCTACCTGGGCTGGCAGGGCAATCCCGGTCGCGGGCGCGCCCTGGGCTCAGGCGAAGTGAAGTTTTTCGGCCAGGTCCTCCCGACCGCCAAGAAAGTCACCTATAACATCCATATCAAACGCACCATGCGCGGCAAACTGGTCCTGGCTATCGCCGAAGGCACCGTGAGCGTTGATGGTCGCGAAATCTACAGTGCCGAAGGTCTTCGTGTCGGTCTGTTCACTTCCACTGAAAATTTCTAAGGGTACTCGCATGCGCCGCGTCGTTATCACTGGTCTGGGTATTGTTTCGTGCTTGGGCAATGACAAAGACACCGTCACCGCTAACCTGCGTGCCAACCGCCCTGGCATCCGTTTTCAGCCGGATTATGCCGAAATGGGTCTGCGCAGCCAGGTTGCCGGCTCCATCGACCTCAACCTTGAAGAACTGATCGACCGCAAGATTTTTCGCTTCGTCGGTCACGCGGCAGCTTATGCCTACCTGGCCATGAAAGATGCCATTGCCGACTCCGGCCTGACCGACGAGCAGGTTTCCAACGTGCGCACCGGCCTGATCGCTGGCAGCGGCGGCGCTTCGACGCTGAACCAGATGGAAGCGCTCGATATTCTGCGTGAAAAAGGCGTCAAGCGCGTCGGTCCGTATCGCGTCACCCGGACAATGGGCAGCACCGTTTCGGCTTGTCTGGCCACGCCGTTCAAGATCAAGGGCGTGAACTACTCCATCTCCTCCGCCTGCGCTACCAGTGCGCACTGCATCGGCAACGCGGTCGAGCAGATCCAGCTGGGCAAACAGGACATCGTGTTTGCTGGCGGCGGCGAAGAAGAACACTGGAGCCAGTCGTTCCTGTTCGACGCAATGGGCGCGCTGTCCACCCAGTACAACGAGACGCCGGAAAAAGCCTCCCGCGCCTACGACGCCAAGCGTGACGGTTTCGTCATTGCCGGTGGCGGCGGCATGGTGGTTGTCGAGGAGCTGGAACACGCATTGGCTCGTGGCGCGAAGATCTACGCAGAAATCGTTGGCTACGGCGCAACCTCGGATGGCTACGACATGGTCGCTCCAAGCGGCGAAGGCGCTATCCGCTGCATGCAAATGGCCTTGTCGACGGTTGATGGCACTATCGATTACCTGAACACCCACGGCACCTCGACCCCGGTCGGTGATGAAATGGAGATGAACGGCGTACGCGCAGTCTTCGGCGAAAACGCTCCGGCCATCAGCTCCACCAAGAGCCTGTCGGGTCACTCCCTGGGCGCCGCAGGCGTGCACGAAGCGATCTACTGCCTGCTGATGATGGAGAACAACTTCATCGCCGGTTCTGCCAACATCGATGAGCTGGACCCGAAAGTCGCCGACATGCCGATTCTGCGTGAAACCCGTGAAAACGCGAAGCTCGATCTGGTCATGAGCAACAGCTTCGGCTTCGGCGGCACCAACGCCACGCTGGTTCTGAAGCGCTATCAGGCCTAACATTCAGCCTGTGCAAGACTGAAAAGGCGCCTTTAGAGGCGCCTTTTCTGTTTTTGGAATGCAAATGAACGGTTTGTGGGAGGCGGCTTGCTGGCGATGACATGCTCTCCTCGCCCTGCCCGCGCTATGATTTCTACCACTCCCTGACGGACCGCCGAGACCCGAACCATGCTCACCATCACCCCGCGCGCTGAAACAGTTGAGGGTCAGCCGATCCTACGCCCCCTGCCCTCTGCGCGGTGCCGCAGCGTCGGGCCGTTCGTGTTCTTCGACCATATGCTGGAAAAGGACTACCTGCCCGGCACTGGCATGGACGTTCGACAGCACCCCCACATCGGCCTGTCGACGCTGACGTATCTGCTTGAGGGTGAATTGCTGCACAAGGACAGCCTGGGCAGCGACCAGTGCGTCAAGCCAGGCGACGTCAGCTGGATGACATCCGGGGCTGCCATTGCACACATCGAGCGCACGCCCGAACCACTGCGGATCAGCGGCTCGCGCCTGCACGGCCTGCAGGTCTGGCTGGCATCACCCCGTGAACATGAACTAGGCAAGGGCCATTACAGCCATCACCCGGCGCACAGCCTGCCGCAGAGTGACGGTATGGGCATTGCCATCCGCATATTGGCTGGCAGCGGTTTTGGTTTGCAGTCTCCCGTACCGGTGCTCTCAGACACGCTGTACGCTGAAGTACGCTTACAGGCCGCCACGACCCTGTCCATTCCGACAGAGCATCAGGAGCGCGCTGTGTACGTTCTTGAGGGTGAGGCTTCACTAAACGGAACACCCGTCGCGGCGCGCACGCTGGTCGTGCTGGAGCCGGGAGCTTCAGTCAACTTGTGCGCGGACAGCGAATGTCACGCCGTGCTGATAGGCTGCGCAGCACTGGACGGGCCACGCAGAATGAACTGGAATTTCGTGGCCAGCGATCAAGCGCTGATTGAAACAGCGCGAAATCGCTGGGCCACTGGCGACTGGCCAACCGTTCCAGGCGAAACGGGTCGGATCGAGCTGCCCTGAGTCTGTTGGCCCGCTAGCCGAATACTTCGCTCAGCAAATCGTGCATCGACTTGAAGGCGCGGCCAGCAACTTTGGCGTCGTACATCATCTTGCCTGGAACATTGGCGTGCGGATCGGTGAACGAGTGGTACGCACCGCCGTAGTTATGCACTTGCCAATCGACGCTCGCTGCGTCCATTTCTTCTTCGAATGCCGATATCTGCTCCTTTGGCACCATCGGGTCGGATGCGCCATTCAGAATCAGCACCGAGCCCTTGATGTTTGCAGCGTCGGCAGGATTGGGTGTATCCAGCGTGCCGTGAAAGGATATGGCGGCCTTGAGGTCGGCGCCGCTGCGTGCCAGCTCCAGCGAACAGCAACCACCGAAACAGAAACCGAAGGTGGCAATACGGCTGGCATCCAGGGAAACACCCGCCTGACTCAACAGCAGATCAAGACCTGCCTGCATGCGCTTGCGCAGCAATGCACGGTCGTTTTTCAGGGGCATCATCGCCTCGCCTGCTTCATCGCCGTTGCCCGGACGAATCTTCTGGCCATACAGGTCGGCCAGCAGCACCACATAACCCTGCTCTGCGACCGCTTTGGCGATGTCCTCGGCACCTTCGCTGACGCCCATCCAGTTGGGCGCCATCAACAGGCCTGGACGAGACGAGGTCGCACTGGCGTCGTACACCAGACGACTTTCGTAGGGCTGGCCATCAATCTGATGGACGACGGAACGGATTGTAATCTTGCTGCTCATCGCTGACTCCTGATCATTTTCTGAAGGGTGCAAAGGAAATGCTCGAAAGATCAAACAAAAAACCCGCCGAAGCGGGTTTTTTGTCATTCGGTCATCAAACCGACAGTTCTACCAACAGCTTGTTCAAACGGCGAACGTAAGCGGCCGGATCCTTGAGGCTGTCACCGGCGGCCAGCGCAGCCTGATCGAACAGGATATGCGACAGGTCACCAAAGCGCTCTTCGCTCTGTTCGGCGTCCAGCTTGCCGATCAGTGGGTGAGCCGGGTTGAATTCGAAGATAGGCTTGGAGTCCGGGACTTTCTGACCGCTAGCTTCCAGAATCTGACGCATCTGCAAGCCCATGTCCTGCTCACCAATCGCCAGAATCGCGGGAGAATCGGTAAGGCGATGCGAAACACGCACTTCGCTTACAGACTCGCCCAGCGCAGTCTTGATCCGCTCGATCAAGCCTTCCTTGTCCTTGGCAATCTCTTCCTGGGCCTTCTTGTCCTCTTCGGAGTCGAGCTTGCCCAGATCCAGATCACCACGCGCCACGTCCACGAAGCCCTTGCCGTCGAAGTCGCTCAGGTAGCTCATCAGCCACTCGTCGATACGGTCGGTCAACAGCAGCACTTCGATGCCTTTCTTGCGGAAGACCTCAAGGTGCGGGCTGTTCTTGACCTGCGCGTAGGATTCGCCGGTGAGGTAGTAGATCTTGTCCTGACCTTCCTTGGCGCGAGCCAGGTATTCGGCCAGAGAAGCGCTCTGCTCGCCGCTCTCGTCGGAGGTCGATGCGAAGCGCAGCAGGCCGGCGATTTTCTCCTTGTTGGCGAAGTCTTCCGCTGGGCCTTCCTTGAGGACCTGACCGAAGTTCTTCCAGAAGCCCTTGTACTGCTCAGGCTCGTTCTTCGCCAGCTTTTCCAACATGTCGAGCACACGCTTGGTGAGCGCCGATTTCATCGAGTCGATGATTGGGTCTTTCTGCAGAATTTCGCGAGACACGTTCAGCGACAGGTCGTTGGAATCGACCACGCCTTTGATGAAGCGCATGTACAGCGGCAGGAAAGATTCAGCCTGATCCATGACGAACACGCGTTGCACGTACAGCTTCAAGCCACGCGGCGCTTCGCGCTGATACAGGTCGAACGGCGCACGGGCCGGCACGTACAGCAGCGACGTGTACTCAAGCTTGCCTTCGACCTTGTTATGGCTCCAGCTAAGCGGATTTTCATAGTCATGAGCAACGTGCTTGTAGAACTCCTGATATTCCTCGTCCTTCACTTCGGAACGGGAACGGGTCCACAGGGCGCTCGCTCGGTTGACGGTTTCCCATTCCAGCGCTGGCGCCTCTTCACCTTCGGCGGCCGGAGCCTGCTCTTTCGGCAGCTCGATCGGCAACGCGATGTGGTCGGAGTACTTTTTGATGATATTGCGCAGACGGTAGCCGTCGGCAAACTCGTCTTCGCCGTCTTTGAGGTGCAGGACGATACGAGTACCACGTTCAGCCTTGTCCAGGGTCGCGACTTCGAACTCGCCCTCACCCTTGGACGACCAGTGAACGCCCTCGCTGGCAGACAGGCCTGCACGGCGGCTGAACACTTCAACTTGATCGGCGACGATGAACGCCGAGTAGAAACCGACACCGAACTGACCGATCAGGTGCGAATCCTTTTTCTGGTCGCCCGACAGGTTTTTCATGAAATCGGCGGTACCGGATTTGGCGATGGTACCCAAGTGGGTGATCACATCGTCACGGCTCATACCAATGCCGTTGTCTTCCAGGGTTACGGTCTTCGCGTCCTTGTCGAAGCTCACGCGGATCTTCAGCTCTGCCCCGCCTTCCAGCAGTTCAGGCTTGGACAGCGCCTCGAAACGCAATTTGTCGACCGCGTCAGACGCGTTCGAGATCAATTCGCGAAGGAAGATTTCCTTGTTGGAATACAGCGAATGGATCATGAGGTGAAGCAGCTGCTTTACCTCGGTCTGGAAGCCCAGGGTTTCCTTTTGAGTTTCCACACTCATGGTCATCAAACTCCGATCTGGATGGCATAAGCCGCCACAGCGAGGCTGTGTGCCTGTGTAGCAGCGTGTAGTCATCAAGGTGGGGGCTGGATGCAGGATTTCAAGGGCGAATAAATCAATCCGAACTGTCGCGATACGTTAATGGCCCGCAGGCGGGGTCATTGAATTCGATCAGCCGGATGCACAGGGCAACTATCCACTTTCTGATGCGCAATTCATAAGACTGCTTCAACCCGGTGTGCATGGCCGGAACACTGACCAAAAACAATAGTGGGGTCGTTTGGAACTTAATTTACAAGGGGACGCTCTTAGCCACGTGGATACTCAATAAGGAGAAATACCCCATGCGTAAATCTTTAGCCTATGCCTTGATGCTTTCTGCCACTTTGGGTCTTGCCGCCTGTGACAAAAAGTCCGAAAACACCCAGCAAGATGCAAACAAAGCTGCTCAACAGTCCCAGGAGTCGATGGAAAAAGCTCAGGACAAAGTGAACGACGCGGCCAAGGAAAGCCAGGAAGCTGCTCAGAAAAACGCAGAAGCCGCCCAACAGCGCGCGACCGAGAACGCCAACCAGGCTCCGGCCCCGGCGACTGACGCAGCGCCAGCGAAAAACTAAGCCAACAGGCTTGCAGAACTACACATAATAAAGCCCGCTTTTGCGGGCTTTATTATTGATGTTTTAATTATATTACTTGCCTCATGCCAACGCTTCGCTGCGTTTGCCTAATCGTCGATCCACTGCAATAGCCGCCGCCAACGTTATAACCGATGGAATCAACCAGGCCAAGCCTTGCTCACTCAGCGGCAAGTTGGCCAGTGCGCCCGGCAGGTAGTCGGTAAACCCCGCACCTTTAATCGCATCGATCAATCCGAAGAGCAAAGACACCAGCATCACGGGAGCAACCACCCGGCCTTGATGATGCCAAAGGCTTTTGCAGAAACTCAGCGCGACGAGCACGATGCAAGGCGGATAGATCGCCGTCAACACCGGGATCGAAAACAGAATCAGCTTGGTCAGGCCAAGATTCGACACCAGCAGCGAGAACCCCGCCAGCAACACCACCAGCGTCTTGTAGGATAACGGCAGCACCTTGGCAAAGTACTCTGCGCAGGCGCACGTCAGGCCAACCGCAGTCACCAGACACGCCAAGGAAATCAACACCGCCAGGAAGCCGCTGCCCAGCGATCCGAAGGTATGCTGCACATAGGCGTGCAACACTGCCGCGCCATTACTGGCACCCGCTGCAACCGCATGACTTCCGGAGCCCAGACGGAACAGACTGATGTAGACCAGCGCCAGCCCGACGCCCGCAATCAGCCCGGCGATGATCGCATAGCGCGTGATCAGACGGGGGGACTCGACACCACGAGAGCGAATGGCATTGACGATGACAATGCCAAAGACCAGCGCGCCCAGCGTGTCCATCGTCAGGTAGCCATTGATGAAACCCTGCGAAAACGGCGCAGCGGCGTAAGCAGGTTCGGCCACGCCGATATTCCCTGCTGGCAGGGCGAAGGCGGCAACACCCAGAATGGCCAAGGCAATGATCTTCAGCGGCGCCAGAAAACGCCCAACCGTGTCGAGCAGACGGCCTGGGTACAGCGAGACCCAGAACACCACCAGAAAATAGACCAGGCTATACAGGGCCAACGCCATCGGGCTGTCACCGGTGAGCGGCGCGAGCCCCACTTCGAACGACACAGTAGCGGTACGCGGCGTGGCGAACAGTGGCCCGACTGCAAGGTAGCAAACCGCCGCCAGCAAACCTCCGGCGATCTTGCCGATAGGGCTGCTGAGCGCATCCATCGCGCCACCGACCTTAGCCAGCGCGATCACTGTCACTACCGGCAAGCCCACCGCGGTAACCAGAAAGCCCAGCGCCGCGATCCACACATGCGGACCAGCCTGTAGCCCTACTATAGGGGGAAAGATGATATTGCCAGCCCCAACGAACAGGGCAAACGTCATAAACCCAAGTGCCAGGATGTCCTGGCCTTTCAATACTTTCATTCCAAGCAACCACACAGAATCGAGATAAGGGAGGGGGCGCCACCTGTGAATGAGACGAACGCGGCCCGTCGGTGTAGGACGTGGCGAGGATTTGCGAGATGCCCCTCGTGAGGGCTGCGCAAAAAAATGGCCGACAGGGTAGCTAACTCAAGCAGAAAATGCACTATCGCAGGGCGACACGTGCGACGACGCACCCGAATATCGCATCCTTTCATACTGCTCGAACTTCAGAAACCCCTGACAGACGGGACACAGGATGATCGATAGATTGGCCAACATTTACCGCCAAAGGATGCACCGTGACCTCGACAAACCAGCCTTGCCAGATCGCCACCCCTACCCTGCACACACCCCGCCTCATCCTACAGCCGATACGACTGGAAGACGCTTGCGCACTGCAGACCTCGTTCAACCACTGGGAAGTGGTGCGCTATCTGACTCACCACGTTCCCTGGCCTTACCCTGAAGGAGAAGCGCTGCGCCATCTGCAGGAGGATGTATTGCCCGCCATGCAGGACGGCGAGGAATGGCATTGGTCAATCCGCTTGCGTAGCGACCCTGCACGCCTTATAGGCAGTGCCTGCGTGATGGACGAAGAAGACAACAACCGAGGATTCTGGCTCGCCCCGGCCTATCAGGGCCAAGGCCTGATGTCGGAAGTCTGCCCCGTAATTGACCGGTTCTGGTTTGAGACGCTGGGGCGCTCCACGCTGAGAGTGGCCAAATCGGCCCTTAATGAAGCCTCATGCCGCCTGTCCAGGCGCGAAGGCATGCATCTGGTCCACACCCGTGAAGACCTGTTTGTCTGTGGCACGACTCAGGAACAGATATGGGAAATGACGCAGGAACAATGGCGGTCTCTCAATTACCGTTAATCCGGAAGCTGACGAGACAACTCTGCCTGACGCTTTTGCATCACCCAAACAAAAGCCACCCGAAGGTGGCTTTTGTCGATTGCCATTCAGTAAGCGGAGCTTACTTCACCGGCCAACCGGTCAGCTCGGCCAGAGCCTTGCCGATGTCTGCCAGGGAACGAACGGTTTTGACGCCCGCGTCCTGCAGTGCAGCGAACTTCTCGTCTGCAGTACCTTTACCGCCGGAGATGATTGCGCCCGCATGGCCCATGCGCTTGCCCGGAGGAGCAGTCACACCTGCGATGTAGGAAACAACCGGCTTGGTCACGTGTGCCTTGATGTAGGCAGCCGCTTCTTCTTCAGCCGAGCCGCCGATTTCACCGATCATGACGATCGCTTCGGTCTTCGGGTCTTCCTGAAACAGCTTCAGGATGTCGATGAAGTTGGAGCCCGGAATCGGGTCACCACCGATACCAACGCAGGTGGACTGACCGAAACCGGCGTCAGTGGTCTGCTTCACAGCTTCGTAAGTCAGGGTGCCGGAACGCGACACGATACCGACTTTGCCTGGCAAGTGAATGTGACCTGGCATGATGCCGATCTTGCACTCGCCCGGAGTGATGACGCCTGGGCAGTTAGGGCCGATCAGGACCACGCCCAGCTCGTCACACTTGACCTTGGCTTCCAGCATGTCGATGGTCGGAATGCCTTCGGTGATGCAGACGATCAGCTTGATGCCGGCGAATGCAGCTTCCAGGATCGAATCTTTGCAGAAAGGAGCCGGAACGTAGATAACCGAAGCATCGGCGCCAGTGGTAGCGACAGCTTCTGCAACCGTGTTGAACACCGGCAGGTTCAGGTGAGTGGTGCCACCTTTGCCTGGGGTCACGCCGCCAACCATTTTGGTGCCGTAGGCAATGGCTTGCTCGGAGTGGAAGGTACCTTGCGAACCAGTGAAACCCTGGCAGATAACCTTGGTGTCTTTATTGATCAGGACGCTCATTATTTGCCCTCCGCAGCTTTGACGACTTGTTGAGCAGCGTCGGTCAGGCTGGTAGCCGCGATGATGTTCAAACCGCTTTCTGCCAGTACTTTAGCGCCCAGTTCAGCGTTGTTGCCTTCAAGACGAACAACAACCGGGATTTTAACGCCGACTTCTTTCACTGCACCGATGATGCCTTCGGCAATCATGTCGCAACGAACGATGCCGCCGAAGATGTTTACCAGTACTGCAGCGACGTTGGTGTCGGACAGGATGATCTTGAACGCTTCGGTAACGCGCTCTTTGGTAGCACCGCCACCAACGTCAAGGAAGTTTGCAGGCTTGCCGCCATGCAGGTTGACGATGTCCATAGTGCCCATCGCCAGACCGGCACCGTTGACCATGCAGCCGATGTTGCCTTCCAGCGCCACGTAGTTCAGTTCGAACTTGGCAGCGTGAGCTTCGCGCGGATCATCTTGCGATGGATCGTGGAAAGCTTTCAGCTTTGGTTGACGGTACATGGCGTTGGCGTCGATGTTGATCTTGGCGTCCAGGCAATGCAGATCGCCGTCAGCCTTGATCACCAGCGGGTTCACTTCCAGCAGGGCCAGGTCGTGGTCCTGGAACAGCTTGGCCAGACCGGTGAAGATCTTGGCGAACTGAGTGACTTGCTTGCCTTCCAGACCCAGCTGGAATGCCAGATCGCGACCCTGGAATGGCTGAGCGCCAACCAGTGGATCGATAGTGGCTTTGAGAATCTTTTCAGGGGTGTCGTGAGCGATCTTCTCGATGTCCACACCACCTTCGGTGGAAGCCATGAACACGATACGGCGGCTCGAACGATCGACGACAGCGCCCAGGTACAACTCTTTGGCGATGTCGGTGCACGATTCAACCAGGATCTTGGTCACTGGCTGACCATTGGCGTCGGTCTGATACGTGACCAGACGCTTGCCCAGCCACTGCTGTGCGAACGCTGCAGCGTCTTCTTTGCTGCGAACCAGCTTGACGCCGCCCGCTTTACCGCGACCACCTGCGTGAACCTGGGCTTTGACGACCCACTCGGTTCCGCCGATCTTGTCGCAAGCTTCTGCTGCTGCTTCCGGGGTGTCTACTGCGTAGCCTTTGGATACTGGCAGGCCGTATTCAGCGAACAGCTGCTTACCCTGATACTCGTGAAGATTCATGCTGATTACCGTCTTCGTTTAGGTACTGCGCATTCGGTGCTGCACGTCAGCGTGCCGCACCACCTGTGACCGCTACTCCGGGTCGACCCCATGAACGCCGTGGGCATTCGTGGAGCCACCTGAGAGGTCGAGTCCGACGCAGATTCCGCGGTGAGCCCTGCTGGCAGGATTCACGACGGGCACTGCGCCGTGGTTTCTTGTTGTCTTAGCGTTTCTTGCGGTTCTGGATATGAATGGCGCCGCCATTCACGGCCAGGGCCGCTTCGTGCAGCGCTTCGGACAGCGTCGGGTGCGAGAAGACCATCATGCCGATGTCTTCAGCGCTGGTGCCGAACTCCATTGCAATGGCGCCCTGCTGTACCAGTTCGGCAGCGCTCGGGCCAATCACGTGCACACCCAGAACGCGGTCGGTCTTGGCGTCGGCGATGATCTTGACGAAGCCGCCGGTGTCATTGGCTGCCATCGCGCGGCCGCTGGCTGCGAACGGGAAAGTGCCGACGTTGACTTCAACGCCTTCGGCCTTCAGGGTCTGTTCGGTCTTGCCGACCCATGCGATTTCCGGGTGGGTGTAAATGACCGAAGGCACCAGATCGTAGTTCATCACGGCCTTGTGGCCCTTGATGCGCTCGACAACCATGATGCCTTCTTCTGATGCCTTGTGGGCCAGCATCAGACCACGAACCACGTCGCCGATCGCGTAAACGCCCGGTACGCTGGTGGTGCAGTAGTCGTCAACGAAAATGAAACCGCGCTCATCGATGTCGACCCCGCTGTCAGCAGCCAGCAGATCGGTGGTCACTGGACGACGACCCACAGCAACGATCAGTCGATCGAAGGTGATCTTCTGCTCGCCATCTTTATCGGTGTAGCTGACTTCCACTTCTTCACCGTTGACTTTCGAACCGGTCACGCGAGCGCCCAGTTTGATGTCCAGACCCTGCTTGGTGAAGGTCTTCAATGCTTCCTTGGAAACCGCTTCGTCAGCTGCCGGAATGAATTTTTCCAGGGCTTCGAGCACAGTGACTTCAGCGCCCAGGCGAGCCCAGACAGAGCCCAGCTCCAGACCGATCACACCCGCGCCGATCACGCCCAGACGCTTTGGCACTTGTTGGAATTCCAGAGCACCCGTCGAGTCCACGATGACTTTCTGGTCGACCGGAGCCGGCGGAATGTCGATCGGACGCGAGCCGGAAGCCAGGATCACGTGGTCCGCTTCGATGATTTCGACCGTGCCATCAGCACCGGTCAGCTCGACCTTCTTGCCGGCCAGCAGCTTGCCATGGCCTTGCAGAGTGGTCACGCCATTGGCTTTGAAGAGGCTGGCAACGCCGCCGGTCAAGCCTTTGACGATAGTGGACTTGCGACCGATCATGGCCGGCACGTCCATAGATACTTCGGACGTCGAAATACCGTGGACCGCAAAACCGTTCTTGGCTTCGTAGAATTTCCAGGAGCTGTCCAGCAGCGCCTTGGACGGAATGCAACCAACGTTCAGGCAGGTACCGCCGAGGGCCAATTTGCCCTCCTTGTCCTGATACTTCTCGATGCAGGCAGTCTTGAGACCAAGTTGCGCAGCCTTGATGGCGGCAACGTAACCGCCAGGGCCTGCGCCAATCACTACCACGTCGAATTTCTGGGACATAAAAAGATTCCTTTTTAGCTGCGAGCTTCAAGCTGCAAGCTGCAAGCCGCTCTGCCTTGCGGCGTCGCTGGCTTGCGACCAATTCATAAGATGCAACACACCAGCCTCAGGCTGCACATCGACCTGATCGCTCAAGCCAGACACGTGCAACCTGTGGCCGCTTCATCAGATATCCAGCAGAAGACGCGCTGGATCTTCCAGCAGGTTCTTGATGGTAACGAGGAAAGTTACCGCTTCTTTACCGTCGATCAAACGGTGATCGTACGACAGCGCCAGATACATCATCGGACGAATCACAACCTGACCATTGATTGCCATAGGACGCTGCAGAATGTTGTGCATGCCCAGAATAGCCGCCTGCGGCGGGTTGACAATCGGAGTCGACATCATCGAACCGAACGTACCGCCGTTGGTGATGGTGAAGGTACCGCCAGTCATCTCGTCAATGGACAGCTTGCCGTCACGGGCCTTCTTACCGAAGGTAGCGATGCCGCCTTCGATTTCGGCCAGGCTCATGTGCTCGGCGTTACGCAGAACCGGTACAACCAGACCACGGTCACTGGACACCGCGACACCTACGTCGGCGTAGCCGTGGTAGACGATGTCGGAGCCGTCGATCGACGCGTTCACAGCCGGGAAGCGCTTCAGTGCTTCGGTAGCCGCCTTGACGAAGAACGACATGAAGCCCAGGCGTACGCCGTTGTGGGACTTCTCGAACAGGTCCTTGTACTTCGAACGCAGCGCCATGACTTCGGTCATGTCCACTTCGTTGAACGTGGTCAGCATGGCCATGTTGGACTGAGCTTCAACCAGACGCTTGGCGACGGTTGCACGCACACGGGTCATCGGCACACGCTTCTCGGTGCGGTCACCCGCAGCAACGACAGGTGCAGCAGCGGCAGCAGGTTTAGCAGCAGGCGCAGCGGCTGGAGCGGATTTCTTCGCTTCGATGGCCGCGACCAGGTCTTCCTTGGTGATACGGCCGTCTTTACCGGTGCCCTTGACGCTGGCCAGGTTGATACCGTTTTCTGCAGCCAGCTGGCGTGCGGCAGGCGCAGCAATCGGGTCTTCATCATCACCGGCAGGTGCAGCAGCAGGCGCTGAGGCCGTTGCAGCAGGTGCAGCCGCGGCCGCTGGCGCAGCAGAGGCAGTCGCACCGGCGTCCAGGGTTGCAATCAGTTCATTGGAGAGGACGGTGTCGCCCTCGCCTTTCACGATCGATGCCAGCACGCCGTCAGCTTCGGCCAGCACTTCGAGGACAACCTTGTCAGTCTCGATGTCGACCAGCAGCTCGTCACGTTTTACCGCTTCGCCCGGTTGCTTGTGCCACTTGGAAATGGTGCCGTCGGCAACGGATTCCGGGAAAGAGGGGGCTTTGATCTCGATAGCCATTATCTGTAATTCCTTAATTCGGTTTCTAATGCTCGAAGGCGTTAAACAGTGAAGGCATCTTGCAGGAGTTTTTCCTGCTGCTCGGCGTGCATCGAAGCGTAGCCACAGGCTGGCGCGGCAGAAGCATCACGACCTGCATACTCAAGAATGAGCTCGCGCTTATGGTTGCCCACGCTGCGACGCAGATGATGCTGACTGCTGTACCAGGCACCCTGGTTCATCGGCTCTTCCTGACACCAGACCGCATGCTGCAGATTGGTGTAAGGCGCGATCGTTTCCATCAGGTCATCTTCAGGGAACGGATACAGCTGCTCGATACGAACGATGGCGATGTCTTCACGACCTTCGGCACGGCGTTTTTCCAGCAGGTCGTAGTAGACCTTGCCGCTGCACAGCACCAGACGCGTAACCTTGGCCGGATCGAGGGTATCGATTTCCGGAATGACGGTCTGGAACGAGCCTTCGGCCAGTTCTTCGAGCGTCGAAACCGCAAGCTTGTGGCGCAACAACGACTTGGGTGTCAGAACAACCAGCGGCTTGCGCAGCGGGCGGATCACCTGACGACGCAGCAAGTGGTAAATCTGGGCCGGCGTCGTTGGCACGCACACCTGAATGTTGTGCTCGGCGCACAGTTGCAGATAACGTTCAAGACGTGCGGAGGAGTGCTCCGGCCCCTGCCCTTCGTAACCGTGAGGCAACAGCATGGTCAGACCGCACAGGCGGCCCCATTTGTGCTCGCCGCTGGTGATGAACTGGTCCACAACCACCTGAGCACCGTTGGCGAAGTCGCCGAACTGAGCTTCCCAGATCACCAGCGCATTGGGCTCGGTGGTCGAGTAGCCGTACTCGAATGCCAACACGGCTTCTTCCGACAGGAACGAGTCATACAGATCAAAGCGAGGCTGACCGGCATACAGGTTCTGCAGAGGAATGTAGGTGCCTGCATCCTTCTGGTTATGCAACACGGCGTGACGGTGCGAGAACGTACCGCGACCGATATCCTGACCCGTCATGCGGATCGGGTGGCCTTCAAACGCCAGCGTGGCGTACGCCATCGTTTCGGCGTAGCCCCAGTTGATCGGCAAGCCACCGGCCTGCATCTTCTGGCGATCTTCGTAGATCTTCTGAACCTGACGCTGCACGACGAAGCCTTCCGGCAACTCCATCAGCTTGGCGGACAGTTCCTGCAGGGTCTTGAGATCGAAACGGGTGTCGTGACGTGCAGTCCAGGCGTGGCCCAGATACGGACGCCAGTCCACGAACAATTCCTTGTTCGGTTCCTTGACCAGGCTTTTTACGACGTGCAGACCGTTGTCCAGCGCGTTGCGGTAGTCGTCGACCTTGGCCTGAACACGGGCTTCGTCGAGAACGCCGGTCTTGATCAGACGCTCGGCGTACAACTCACGGGTGGTACGCTGCTTGGTGATCTGCTGGTACATCAGAGGCTGAGTGCCGCTCGGCTCGTCAGCTTCGTTGTGACCGCGACGACGATAGCAAACCAGGTCGATAACGATGTCACGCTTGAACTGCATGCGGTAATCGATCGCCAACTGGGTCACGAACATCACGGCTTCAGGGTCATCGCCATTTACATGGAGAATCGGGGCCTGAATCATCTTCGCAACGTCGGTGGCGTACTCGGTGGAGCGCGAGTCCAGCGGGTTGCTGATAGTGAAACCAACCTGGTTGTTGATGACGATGTGGATCGTACCGCCTGTCTTGAAGCCGCGAGTCTGCGACATCTGGAAGGTTTCCATCACAACGCCCTGGCCTGCAAACGCGGCGTCGCCGTGAAGGGAAATCGGCAGAACCTTGTCACCATTCGGATCGTTGCGACGATCCTGGCGCGCGCGAACCGAACCTTCGACCACCGGAGACACGATCTCCAGGTGAGACGGGTTGAACGCCATTGCAAGGTGAACTTCACCGCCTGCGGTCATGACGTTTGAAGAGAAGCCCTGGTGATACTTGACGTCACCGGAACCCAGTTCCACTTTCTTCTTGCCTTCGAACTCGTCGAACAGGTCGCGCGGGTTCTTGCCGAAGGTGTTGACCAGCACGTTCAAACGGCCACGGTGGGCCATGCCGATCACGACTTCCTTGGTGCCGTAGGAGCCGGAACGCTGGATCAGCTCGTCGAGCATCGGAATCAGGCTTTCGCCGCCTTCCAGGCCAAAACGCTTGGTGCCCGGGTACTTGGTGCCCAGGTATTTTTCAAGGCCTTCGGCAGCGGTTACGCGCTCGAGCAGATGGCTCTGGATGTCCGCCGAAAAGGCAGGACGACCGCGTACGCTTTCAAGACGCTGCATGAACCAGTTGCGCTGCTCGGAATCCACGATGTGAGTAAACTCGGAGCCGATGGTGCGACAATATGTCTGCTGCAACGCTTCGTGGATTTCGCGTAGGCTCGCTTCCTCTTTGCCGATGAACAAGTCGCCGGCGCGGAAAGTCGTGTCCAGATCGGCATTGGTCAAGCCGTAGTGATTGATCGACAGATCGGCGGGTGCAGGACGCTGCCAAAGACCCAGCGGATCGAGTTGGGCAGCCTGGTGGCCACGCATACGATAAGCCTGGATCAGTCGCAGTACTTCAACCTGCTTCTTCTCGTGCTCGCTGCTCACACTGCCGGCGGACACCGGTTGAGCACGGCGCTGGTTTTTAGCCAGCAACACGAAATGATCGCGAATGGTCGAATGCGATACATCAGTGGCAGAGCTGCCATCAGCTGGCAACTTCTGAAAGTAGGTGCGCCATTCTTCTGGCACAGCGTTAGGGTCGTGCAGGTAAAGCTCATAGAGCTCTTCCACATAGGCAGCGTTACCACCGGATAGGTGGGCACTGTTCCACATGCGCTGCATCACGCTTTCTTGCATGCTTGGTCACCCTCGGTAAGGGGACACCACCGGCGAAGACACCAGAGCAATCCTGAAATAGTCGTGTGCAGCGACTGTATCAAGTCACCAGGGAATCACGCAGATAGTCCGGGTACCAGCCCGGATGCCCCTGCTGGTCTCATTTCTTCAAAATAAGAGCCGCAGCTTTGCGAGCTACTGCTCAGGTTAAAACCACGGCGCCGGTTGAAGCCTGCGCCGCGGCCATTTCAGTACAACGGTGTTACGGGTAAAGCGATAAATCAGACGCCGTTCTGCAGAAGCATGTTGCGGACGTGACCGATAGCCTTGGTTGGATTAAGGCCTTTCGGGCAAACGTTGACGCAGTTCATGATCCCACGGCAGCGGAACACGCTGAACGGATCATCCAGCGAAGCCAGTCGTTCGCTGGTCCGGGTGTCGCGGCTGTCAGCCAGGAAACGGTAGGCTTGCAGCAATGCGGCAGGGCCCAGGAACTTGTCGGGGTTCCACCAGAAGGACGGGCAGGACGTCGAGCAGCAAGCGCACAGGATGCACTCGTACAGACCGTCAAGCTTCTCGCGCTCTTCCGGGGTCTGCAGACGTTCGATGGCCGGAGCCGGCGTGTCGTTCTGCAGGAATGGTTTCACCTTCTCGTACTGCTTGTAGAAGATGCTCATATCGACGACCAGGTCACGAATGACCGGCAGACCAGGCAGCGGACGCACGATGAGCTTGCCCTTGGCAACCACGGCAGACACCGGCGTGATGCAGGCCAGGCCGTTCTTGCCGTTCATGTTCATGCCATCGGAGCCACAAACGCCCTCGCGGCAGGAGCGACGATACGAGAAGCCTTGATCCTGTTCTTTGACCAGGGCCAGCACGTCCAGCACCATCAAGTCCTTACCACCGGTATCGACCTGAAATTCCTGCATGAACGGTGCAGCGTCCTGCTCAGGGTTGTAACGATAAACACTGACTTGCAACATATCGGTCACCCCTTAATAAGTCCGAATCTTAGGTTCAAAAGTCGGAACAGTTTTCGGCGAGAAGTTCACGGCACGTTTGGTTACGCGCTTGTCACCCGGGAAGTACAGGGTGTGGCACAACCAGTTTTCGTCGTCGCGATCTTCAAAGTCTTCACGGGCGTGAGCGCCGCGGGACTCTTTACGATGCTCTGCGGCAATTGCCGTGGCTTCGGCAACTTCCAGCAGGTTTTGCAGTTCAAGCGCTTCGATACGGGCAGTGTTGAACGCCTGACTCTTGTCGTTGATCTTGACGTTGGCAATACGACCACGCAGGTCGGCCAACTGAGCAATACCCTTCTGCATGTATTCGCCGGTACGGAATACGCCGAAGTAGTTCTGCATGCAGCTCTGCAGCTCTTTGCGCAGCGAGGCGACGTCTTCGCCTTCGGTGCGCTCGTTCAGGCCGGCAAGACGCGCCAGAGCGGCGTCGATGTCGGACTGGGAGGCACGGGCATAATCAACGCCCTCACGCAGAGCCTGCTCCAGGTGGATGCCCGCAGCGCGGCCGAATACCACCAGATCGAGCAACGAGTTGCCGCCCAGACGGTTGGCACCGTGAACCGATACGCAAGCCACTTCGCCTACAGCGAACAGACCCGGAATGATCTGATCCGTTCCAGCGGCGTCCTGAGTGATCGCCTGACCGTGAATGTTGGTGGCAACGCCGCCCATCATGTAGTGACAGGTCGGCACGACAGGAATCGGCGCAGAAGCCGGATCAACGTGCGCAAAAGTCTTGGACAGCTCCATGATGCCCGGCAGGCGGCTGTGCAGCACTTCCTCACCCAGGTGATCGAGCTTGAGCATCACGTGATCGCCGTCAGGACCACAACCATTGCCAGCAATGATTTCCTTGACCATCGAACGCGCAACAACGTCACGACCGGCAAGGTCTTTCGCGTTCGGAGCATAACGCTCCATGAAACGCTCGCCGTGCTTGTTGATCAGGTAACCGCCTTCACCACGGCAACCTTCCGTCACCAGTACACCTGCGCCAGCGATGCCGGTCGGGTGGAACTGCCACATCTCGATGTCCTGAACCGGCACACCGGCGCGCAGCGCCATGCCGATACCGTCGCCGGTGTTGATCAGGGCGTTGGTGGTCGACGAATAGATGCGGCCTGCACCACCGGTCGCCAGTACGGTCGCGTTAGCGCGAATGTATGAGGTTTCACCGGTTTCGATGCAGATGGCGATGATGCCGACGAACGCGCCGTCCTGGTTCTTGACCAGATCAACTGCATAATATTCGTTGAGGAATACGGTGCCGGCTTTCAGGTTGGCCTGGTACAGGGTGTGCAGCAATGCGTGACCGGTACGGTCGGCCGCAGCGCAAGTACGAGCAGCCTGACCGCCTTTACCGAAGTCCTTGGACTGGCCACCGAACGGACGCTGGTAGATGCGGCCCTGTTCGGTACGGGAGAACGGCAGGCCCATGTGCTCGAGCTCGAAGACCGCTTCCGGACCTACGGAACACATGTATTCGATAGCGTCCTGGTCACCGATGTAGTCGGAGCCCTTGACGGTATCGTACATGTGCCAGCGCCAGTCATCGTTCGGGTCGGCCGAAGCGATTGCGCAGGTGATGCCACCCTGGGCAGATACGGTGTGCGAGCGAGTCGGGAAAACCTTGGTGACCACGGCAGTCTTGTGACCACCCTGGGCGAGCTGCAGCGCAGCGCGCATGCCTGCACCGCCACCACCAATGATGATGGCGTCGAAAGAAAGCGTGTTTGTATTAGCCATGGATCAGATACCCCAAAGAATCTGCACGCCCCAGACGAAGTAGGCGAACATCAGAACGCCGCATACCGCCTGGAACAGAAAACGTACTGCAGTCGCGGACTTGCCCAGCGCCATTGGCGTCAGGTAGTCGGTCGCGATGGTCCACATGCCGACCCAGGCGTGAGCGCCGAGGGCAACGAGGGCCAGAAGACTGAAGATACGCATCCAGTTGCTTGCAAACAGGTCATGCCATTGGGCGTAACTCAGACCTGGGTGAAAGACCATGTAGCCGATCAGGAAAATGAAGTAAGCCGCGAGCACGACTGCGGAGACACGCTGCGCCATCCAGTCATAGAGGCCCGAACGCGAAAGGTTGGTGACGTTGGTTACCATATCCATACTCCTGCCAGCAGAATCAGTACCACGGAGACCGCGATAACGATTTTGGAGCCCAGCTTGCCGCCTTCCAGCGTCTCGCCCACTCCCGTGTCCATGATCAGGTGACGGATACCGGCCACCAGGTGATACAGCAGGGCAGACAGCAGCCCCCAGATGACAAGCTTGGCCAGCGGGCTGGTCAGACACGCTTTTACTTCACCGAAGCCTTCTTCGGATGCCAGCGACTTGTCCATTGCGTACAGCATGATCGCAATACCGACAAAGAGGATGACACCGGAGATACGGTGAAGGATGGACGTGTAAGCAGTGACTGGGAGCTTGATGGTCCTTAGGTCTAGATTTACAGGTCGTTGGCTATTCACGGCTTTTTTCACACTGAAGAGCCCCTAACATTCAGGGCAAGTTGTTGGGAAGTGCACTGGTCAGGTACCCACCACCCAGGAAGTGACGACCCCCTTCGAACAGGCTCAAAAGCGCCCGGCGGTCGGACGCCGAGTATAGACAGTTAGGTTACTAATGACAACGCACAGACTTACCGCCAATAGCGCATTGCGCTTGTCACATAAAAGGCGTAAACGGCAGGAAACGGGTTCGAAAAGTATGCACACAGGCCTTCTGGAACGCGACTTTAGGCAAATTGACTTTAGAATTTATCTCACTATAGTGATGCGGGCCCTGCGTGGGGGGCCTGTCTGATGATTTGAAGCATAAATAGGAGGCCACATGGCTGACAAAAAAGCGCAGTTGATCATCGAGGGCGCTGCCCCCGTCGAGCTGCCAATTCTGACCGGTACAGTGGGTCCGGACGTGATCGACGTACGCGGTCTCACCGCCACCGGCCGCTTCACATTCGACCCGGGCTTCATGTCGACCGCCTCTTGCGAGTCGAAAATCACCTACATCGATGGTGACAACGGAATCCTGCTTCACCGCGGCTACCCTATCGAACAACTGGCCCAGCATTCCGACTACCTGGAAACCTGCTACCTGCTGCTCAACGGCGAATTGCCCACCGCCGAGCAGAAAGCCCAATTCGTTGCCGTGGTGAAAAACCACACGATGGTCCACGAACAGCTCAAGACCTTTTTCAACGGCTTTCGCCGTGACGCCCACCCGATGGCCGTCATGTGCGGCGTAGTCGGCGCATTGTCGGCGTTCTACCACGACTCGCTGGACATCAATAACCCGCAGCACCGCGAAATTTCCGCCGTACGCCTGGTCGCCAAGATGCCGACCCTGGCCGCGATGGTCTACAAGTACTCGATGGGGCAACCCATGATGTACCCCCGTAACGACCTCAGCTACGCCGAAAACTTCCTGCACATGATGTTCAACACGCCGTGCGAGATCAAACCGATCAGCCCGGTGCTGGCCAAGGCGATGGACAAGATCTTCATCCTGCACGCCGACCACGAACAGAACGCCTCGACGTCCACAGTGCGTATGGCGGGCTCTTCGGGCGCCAACCCGTTCGCCTGTATCGCGGCGGGCATCGCAGCCCTCTGGGGCCCTGCTCACGGCGGCGCCAACGAAGCTGTCCTCACCATGCTCGACGAGATTGGCGATGTGTCCAACATCGACACGTTCATCGCCAAGGCGAAGGACAAGAACGATCCGTTCAAGCTCATGGGCTTCGGTCACCGCGTCTACAAGAACCGCGACCCGCGCGCTACCGTGATGAAACAGACCTGCGACGAAGTACTCAAGGAACTGGGCATCACCAACGATCCGCAGCTTGAACTGGCGATGCGCCTCGAAGAGATCGCCCTGACCGATCCGTACTTCATCGAGCGCTCCCTCTACCCGAACGTCGACTTCTACTCGGGCATCATCCTGAAAGCCATCGGTATCCCAACCAGCATGTTCACCGTCATTTTCGCCCTGGCGCGGACCGTCGGCTGGATCTCGCACTGGAAAGAAATGCTCTCCAGCCCTTACAAGATCGGCCGTCCACGTCAGCTGTACACCGGCAACGTGCAGCGCGACATCGTCGAGCTGAAAGACCGCAAGTAAGCAAAACCCGCACATTAAAAAGGGCTGCCACTGGCAGCCCTTTTTATATCTGTTTACACAACCACTTACTGCGCAGCCGCCCTCTCCTTCAACGCCTTCAACGTATTGAAGGGCGCGTCCACGACGAACTTGTTGGCCAGCATGGACGGTACGCTGCCGCCCGGCTCGGTGTGCACCTGATACGTCACCTCAGTCTGATTCGCCCCCTTGGGAACAAGCTTCCAGAAACCCTTGACCTCCGCCACACGCACATACCCTTTTTCTTCCGGTATGTAGGTGGGCAGCTCTTCAAGATTACGGGTCACGCTTCCATCAGCGCCCTCCTGAGTGGTGATCAACAGCACCGAGTCACGCGGGGTCACCGGCCACGGGGTATTGAACCGTGTATAGGTCCAGGCCTTGTCGCCCTCATGCTTGAGGACCTTCTGTAGCTGACACTCATGGATCCACGCACAGGCCCCCGCAACATCTTCCTGGAGCGCACGCAACTTGCTCACACTCGTGTTGATCACGGTGACACCACGATAAGCCTTGTACTTGGAGCCCGGCACATCGCTGAGCGAGACCTTGATTCCATCCTCATCTTTGGCAACTTGCCAGTCTTCAGCCTGAGCAACGCCCGCGAGCATTACAGTCAAGCCACACGCTACAGCCATGCGATACAGCGGACCCATTGTCTTATTCCTTGTTGTTGAGATTCCGGTAAAACAATCGTGTTAAGCGGTAAATGTCAGACGACTGCGGTCATTTTTTCCCACCAACCGATCAGACGGATCGCATCGGCCTGATCAACGCCGCACACGTCTTCGGCCGCCTTGAACTGGCTACAGACAGCCGGGCGCTCAGGCTGCCCGAACAGTCCACAGAGAAACGCCGCAGAAAGATGCAGACAGCGCTCCCCTGCCGGCTTGCCGTTGGGCATACCCGGTAGCGCAGATGTAATGGAAGGCGCGATGCAGCAGGCACCGCAACCAGAGCGGCAATCCATGAACCAGGCCCTTGCTGAATAGTTGAAAAGAAACGAGATAGTACCCATCAATGCGCCCATCTGGAAACGGCGTTCCGGACGATCAGCAGGGCGTTACTGATTGAATTTGAAGTCCAGTGCCGCCCCTTCGACATCGCGGCGGTTGTCGTTACGCATCTGCAGCTGCATTTCATTGGACAGCAAACGGCCGTTCAACTCGAATCCATTCGGATCTGCAGCAGAGTCCTTGCCACCAAACATCTGCGGCAATATGGGCTTGCGCTTCGCTGTGATGACATTGGCCGGGGGCTCGAGCTTCTTGACCAGATCGGGCGGCAGGGTCAAATCCAGCTTAGGCCGGGCAAGATGGACATCCTTGGCCTTGACCTCCTTGCCAGCCTTACTCGCAACCTCACGTTTGGCCGAAGCCTGCTTCGCCGGGACAGACTTTGCGACCGATTTGGCGGTAGCGGGTGCGTCATGAATCGGCCGCGGCGCGACAGGCGGAGTAGCGTCCTTCCCAGCCACCACCGGCTTCACCGGAATATTGGGCATCAGCTCATGCGTCGCTGCAGGCGCTTTGTCCGCTGCAGAATCGGTCACTGCCGACTCACGCGGGACGCTCACCGTTGACGGCACCTCGGGGACTGCCGAGGACGACACCGAGGCACTGCTTTCAGTCTTTGGCTTGGGCACTGGCGTCTCCTGAGCATCGCACGCACTCAGCAAGATAACGACCGACAGACCTAAACAGCGAAACATATTCATAGGCAATAAATCAGACAAGGCAGTGGCAAAGCCGAAAGAGCTACATGCTGTGCCTTTGAGGCATACATGACAAGCCAAGAGTTCCGAACAATTGACGAAAATCAGCTGGTATTCAGTAGACTGGCGACACTTCCTGACACAACTGTCTGGCCAACATGCCCAATGTCATCAACGCCCGCTCTGCTTCCCTGTTCCAAGGCATTCCACAGTTGAGGCGAATACAGTGATTGAATTGCTCGGTGTTACTGAAAATAAGCCCCGGCGCAATACTGATGCCCTGCTCCAGCGCCCTGACATGCAACTCCTGAGTATTCACCCGTCCAGGCAGACTTACCCAGAGAATGAAGCCACCTGCCGGCCTGCTCATTTGTGTGCCTTCAGGAAACGACTGCTGAACCGCAAGTTGATAAGCGCTCAGGTTCTTACGGTACTCCAGCCTGATGAACCTCAGATGTCGATCGTAGCCGCCGTTCTCCAGGTAAGCGGCAATTGCCATCTGCGTCACGCTGCAGGCGGAATGGGTGCTGAAGGTCTGCAGCCGCTGGATTTCGGCCTGGTATTTGCCAGCGATCATCCAGCCAATGCGCACCCCGGGCGACAGCGTCTTGGAGAAACTGGAGCAATACATCACGCGACCGAGCCGATCAAAGGCCTTGAGCGCCTTGGTGCGCCCCACTTCAAACATCAACTCGCCGTACACGTCATCCTCGACCACCTGAATGTCGAAGTCCGAGGCCAGTCGCAGGAGATTCTTCTGCCGCTCTTCCGGCATGGTGCCGCCCAGCGGGTTGCTGAGCCGCGACGTGAGGACGAGTGCCTTGATCGACCACTGATTGGCTGCCAACTGCAGGGCCTCCAGACTAATCCCTGTGGCAGGATCACTGGGAATCTCGATGACCTTCAAACCCAGCAGATCGGCCAACTGGAGCAGACCGTAATAGGCAGGCGATTCAGCGGCGATCAGGTCCCCGGGGCGGGTCAGGACACGCAACGCCATTTGCAAGGCATCCACACAACCGTGGGTAATGACCACCTCGGACGGGTCGACCACCACCCCCGCATCACGCATACGAATGGCCACCTGTCGGCGCAAAGGCTCAAAGCCGGGACTGAACATGTAACTGAACGCGCGTGGGCTGTGAAAGCGAGTGACCTTGGCCAGTTGCTGATGCAACGCGCGGACGGGCAGATAATCGACGTGTGGCACCGCGGCACCCAATGCGAAGACACCTTCACGGCGCGACTCTTCAAGCACCTGTTGGATGATGCTGCTGCGCGTGACCAGACCCGGACGCTCGACACGGGCGATGTCCGGCGTCGAAGCGGTCAACGCTGGCGTCTGATGCACGTAATAGCCGGATTGCGGCCTGGCCCGGATCAGCCCCTGATCTTCAAGGTTTGCGTACGCCTGCAAAACCGTGGCATGACTGACGTTGAGCTGCGAACTCATCTTGCGTACCGACGGAACGCGCTCGCCCGGCTGATAAACACCCCGACGAATGTCTTCAGCCAATTGCTGAGCAATGCGTTGGTAAAGCAGAAGATTCGTCATGGACACAGCCTCATGAAGACCGGCCATTTATTTTTGTAAAACAGATGAGTGGCAGCCGGGCACTGTCATGAAGTGTACTGGAACAGTTTCAGATGCGGCCAGCAATTGTGTCGAGTGGTGCGGATAAAAGAAGAAACTCGGGCGCAATAAACATGCAGCAGGTTAACGGCGTGAGAGCGTTGCGCTGAGCTGGGTATCTCGAACTAAGGGAGTTCTAGCAGATCAGGACGACCGCAACGGGCGGCGCAGCAGCCCGTTATTGCTTCTGATGCGCCGACAGGTGCAGTTTTGTTGCCGGTTTCCGGCAGATCGATCACTGGCAAGCGCGCGCCTACGCAACAGGCATAGGGCGCCTCGCTGGCGAGTGGCCCGCGCCCTCTCGCTTAAGTCATCTAGCGCGCCGCGCCGAGCTGACCCTTCTCATCGGAAAAGACGATTTCCACGCGACGATTCTGCGCACGACCGCGTTCGGTGGCGTTCACACTGACCGGAAACTCCTGGCCATAGCCCTCAACCTTGATCCGCTTTTCATCGATGCCCAGATCCATCAACACATCCGCGACAGCCTGCGCCCGGTCACGAGACAACTTGAGGTTTTCCTGACGATCACCAGTGCTGTCGGTATAGCCCTCGATCCTGACGATCCGGCGCGGGTTGATCTGCAAAAACTGCACGACCTTAAGCACGGTACGGCTGGCAGAGTTTTTGAGTTCGGCATGCCCGGCATCGAACAAGACATCACCCAGCGTCATGACCAGACCCCGTTCAGTCTGAGTCGTGGCGAGGCTCAAAATCTGATCCTCCAGCCATCGACCCTGCTGCTGAGCGCTGGCCAGCTTGGCTTCGCGCAGACCCAATTGCAGGCGTTGACGTTCCATCTCCATCTTCGCGAGACGTTCCTGGCTCAGCATCAGGTTGCTGTGTTCGCGAGCGATCTCGCTGTAACGGCTACTCAAGTAGGCGTAATGAGCGACGTCATTGCCACTGCCCAGGTAACTGGACAGGCGCTCGGCGCGGGCCAGCGACTCACCTGCACGAATCACGTCTTTGGGCGCACTGCGCAGCACATCAGTGTCTTCCTTGACCTTCTGGAAGTCCGCGCTGGCCTGTTGCAGGGCCTGCTCGCTGCTTTGATGGCCTGCGCAACCATAAAGACCAGCCGAGCCCAATAACAGGCACACACTCAGCGCACGAGGGATACGGTTCATTGAGCGTCTCCCAACTGCTTGCGCAAACGATTCAAACGAGTATTCAACTGCGTGATCTGCTCCTGACTCTTCTGCGTCAGGACACGGGCTTCGGCCAGACGCGCATCCAGCTCAGCCTGCTCGGCCTTCATGCGCGCGTCTTTGTAGGATTTGTCAGCCATGTCGGAACGGGCATCGGCGAACTTGGCTTCGGCCGTTTCCAGCTCGGGCTGTTCGTCAGCACCGACAGCCTTGGCCTGCTCAAGCGCCTGCTCGGTCAATTTAAATTGTTCGGTCGGGACCGGATCACTGGCGCAACCGACCAGCGTGGCGATAGCCAGGACGGCGATTGAAAAACGAATACTCACAAAAACATCCCTACTTGGTTGAGGCGCTGGCACTGGCAGGCTGCAACAGCTGGGTTTTCCACAGATCCAAATTGTGTCGGATCACGTCGCCTGCGAGGCCGGAGGCGGCCGATTCTGCCATCTTTTTCGCCAGCTGTCCGCGTAACCAAGGATCGTTGCAGGCTGAGTTGAATGATAAGGCCAGATAAAGACCGGGGCGGTCGAGGGGCGCGGACAACGCCACCAGGTCTTGGGCCAGCCCCAGCGTCTGGACCATGACCATGCCCGCGTAACGCCCGGCCAGCACGTAATCCACCTCACCCAGCGCCAGTTTCTGGAACGCAGGCGTCAGGCCGGAAACGCGCTCCAGCGTCAATTGCTGCCGGGTGGCTTCGTCGAACGCAGGCGTTAGTCGGGTTTTCTCAGAGATCGCACCGGGATGACCTTGCAGCTCACTCAACATTGTCAACGGCACGTCACGGTCATGACGCGTCCAGATCACGATGTCGTTCTGCACGATGGCCGGATGCACGTAATCCAGCGCATCCAGCTGCGCAGCGCTCATGGGCGCATCGGCCAGCAGGTCCATGCGCCCCGTTCGCACTTCTTCCAGGGCCTGACTGCGCTTGCCTGCGTAAAGAAACTCGACCTTGATCCCCAACTCCCCAGCCACCTGCTTCAACAGGTCGGCGTTGGCACCCATCAGGTGCTTGGGATCCTGAGGATCACGCCATAGATAAGGCGGAGCATCTGGACTGCCGGTCACGATCAGCCGTTCACACTTGCCAGCCGCCAAGCCGAGCGCCGGGGTTAGAAATGCCCCCATAACCAGTAAGCGCAGCAGTTTGGGACGGCGCACGGAATCGCGTTGCATGGACAGCCCTTTTCACGAGTCGATAAAAAACCCGTTCATCCCGACCCCATACACCGCAGGCAAGCCTGACGGTCGCTGGAGCCCGAATCGAACGGGTTCTCTTTATAGTGCAAGCGTTCGGGTCAGACCAGCTTTTCCAGCTCTGGAATCGCTTCGAACAGGTCCGCTACCAGACCGTAATCAGCCACCTGGAAGATGGGGGCTTCTTCGTCCTTGTTGATCGCAACGATCACTTTGGAGTCCTTCATGCCTGCCAGATGCTGTATCGCACCGGAAATACCGACCGCAATGTACAGCTGCGGCGCGACGATCTTGCCGGTCTGCCCCACCTGCATGTCGTTAGGCACGAAGCCGGCATCGACGGCCGCGCGCGAGGCACCGACCGCAGCGCCCAATTTGTCCGCCAACGCGTACAGGTGCTTGAAGTTATCACCGTTCTGCATGCCGCGGCCGCCGGAAACGACGATCTTGGCAGCCGTCAGCTCAGGACGGTCGGACTTGGCCAGTTCTTCGCCAACGAAACTCGACTTGCCTGCGTCGTGGGCAGCGGAAACAGCCTCGATCGACGCCGAACCGCCTTCAGCGGCCACCGGATCGAAACCGGTGGCACGCACGGTAATGACCTTGACCGCCGCCGTGGACTGCACGGTGGCAATGGCGTTACCGGCGTAGATCGGACGGGTGAAGGTGTCGGCCGACTCGACCGAGATTATCTCCGAGATCTGATCCACGTCCAATTGCGCAGCAACACGCGGCAGGATGTTCTTGCCATTGGACGTGGCAGCAGCCAGCACGTGGCTGTGACCGGCGGCCAGCTCGACCACCAGCGGTGCGACGTTTTCCGGCAGTTGGTGCGCATACGCGGCATTGTCGGCGACCAGCACTTTGGCCACACCGGCGATTTTCGCAGCGACTTCGGCAAGGGTGCCAATGCCGGAACCGGCGACCAGCAGGTGGATGTCACCACCGATCTTCTGGGCTGCAGCGAGGGTATTGAGCGTAGCCGGGGCTACGGTTGCATTGTCATGCTCAGCGATTACCAGGATCGTCATTTAGATTACCTTCGCTTCGGTTTTCAGTTTCTCGACCAGTTCAGCCACCGACTTGACCTTGATGCCCGCGCTGCGTGCAGCAGGCGCCTGGACCTTGAGGGTCTTGTTGGTCGAGGCCGTGGAAACGCCAAGCGCATCCGGTGTCAGCACTTCAAGCGGCTTCTTCTTGGCTTTCATGATGTTGGGCAGCGAGGCGTAACGTGGCTCGTTCAGACGCAGGTCTGTGGTCACGATGGCCGGCAGGCTGAGGGAAACGGTTTGCAGGCCGCCATCGATCTCGCGGGTCACGGCAACCTTGTCGCCTTCCACATCAACCTTGGACGCGAACGTGCCTTGCGGGTAACCGCTCAACGCCGCCAGCATCTGGCCGGTCTGGTTGTTGTCGCTGTCGATGGCCTGTTTGCCAAGGATCACCAGTTGTGGTTGCTCCTTGTCGACAACAGCCTTGAGCAGCTTGGCGACGGCCAGGGACGTCAGCTCTTCGACGGATTCGACCAGCACGGCGCGATCGGCACCCAGCGCCAAAGCGGTACGCAGTTGCTCTTGAGCCGTGGTCGGGCCGATGGTCACCACGACGATTTCAGTCGCTACGCCCTTCTCTTTAAGGCGTACGGCCTCTTCCACGGCAATTTCGCAGAAAGGGTTCATGGACATTTTGACGTTGGCCAGATCGACGCCGGAGTTGTCCGCCTTGACGCGAACCTTGACGTTGTAGTCGACCACTCGTTTGACAGCTACAAGAACCTTCATGGATTCCTCACTCTCGGGTGAAAAGATGTCGCCCGGCAGTGCCGGACGATCGATATGTGTCCTCAACAAGCAATCGTATTCGTGCAGGCGAACATAACGCCTTCGCCAAAGGCCCGATTAATACCGGGCGTCACCCGTCATGCACCGGCAGGGTGTGTAAAATGCGCCGGGCGACATTGACCTGACTGCCTGCACCGCATTCGCCTGATGCCTTTTGAGAGATCCGAGCGGACCTCGTTTCGGCCTACGGCAAACGCAAAACCGCCCGTATCTTGACCGTAACACCATTTCCGGTCAATACGCCAAATCGGCCAGTCATGAGTCCTGCGTCTTTGATTTATCTGGCCTGCGGCCGATTCAAACAAACGTTTGTATTGGACCCGCACAGTGGTGTAGATATAATGCACGCCTTAAAAAGATATGCGGTGCCCAAGCGAACCGTATATCGGTCTTTCGAGACCCATAAAAAAATACCGTGAGCCTTGAGAGTAGGAGATAGCCTGTGGAACGCGAATACATGGAATTCGACGTCGTCATCGTCGGAGCCGGCCCGTCCGGGCTTTCAGCCGCTTGCCGCCTCAAGCAGAAAGCTGCCGAAGCCGGGCAGGAAATCAGCGTCTGCGTGGTGGAGAAAGGCTCCGAAGTCGGTGCACACATCCTGTCCGGCGCGGTATTCGAGCCCCGCGCCTTGAACGAACTGTTCCCTGATTGGCAGGCAATGGGCGCTCCGCTCAACACGCCGGTCAAGCGCGACGACATTTATGTCCTGAATGATGCCGAGAAAGCGCGCAAGGTTCCGAACTTCTTCGTGCCCAAGACCATGCACAATGAAGGCAACTACATCATCTCGCTGGGTAATCTGTGCCGCTGGATGGCCCAGCAGGCTGAAAACCTGGGCGTCGAGATTTATCCAGGCTTCGCGGCACAAGAAACCCTGTTCGATGAAAACGGCGTGGTGCGCGGAATCGTCACCGGTGACCTGGGCGTCGATCGCGAGGGCAATCCGAAGGAGGGCCTTTACACACCCGGCATGGAGTTGCGCGCCAAGTACACCCTGTTCGCTGAAGGCTGCCGTGGTCACATCGGCAAACAACTGATCAAGCGTTTCGATCTGGACAACGAAGCCGATGTCCAGCATTACGCCATTGGCCTCAAGGAAATCTGGGAAGTCGACCCGGCAAAACACGAACAGGGCCTGGTCGTTCACACCGCTGGCTGGCCGCTGGACGACGCCAACCCGGGAGGCTCTTTCCTTTATCACCTGGAAAACAATCAGGTGGTGGTGGGTCTGATCGTCGATCTTTCCTATTCCAACCCGTATCTGTCGCCGTTCGACGAGTTCCAGCGCTACAAGCATCACCCGGTCGTCAAGCAGTACCTGGAAGGCGGCAAGCGCATCAGCTACGGTGCCCGCGCCATTGCCAAGGGCGGTCTGAACTCGTTGCCGAAAATGGTCTTCCCGGGCGGCGCCCTGATCGGCTGCGACCTGGGCACCCTGAACTTCGCCAAGATCAAGGGCAGCCACACCGCCATGAAGTCCGGCATGCTGGCGGCCGATTCGATTGCAGAAGCACTTCTGGCAGGCAAGGAAGGCGGCGATACGCTGACGTCCTACGTCGATGCCTTCAGGGCAAGCTGGCTGTATGAAGAACTGTTCGCCAGCCGCAATTTCGGCGTGGCGATTCACAAGTACGGCGCGATCAAGGGCGGTGCGTTCAACTTCATCGACCAGAACATCTTCGGGGGCAAACTGCCGTTTACCCTCCACGACACCAAGCCGGACTACGCCTGCCTCAAGCTGTCGGCCGACTCGACGAAGATCAATTACCCCAAACCCGACGGCAAGCTCAGCTTCGACAAGCTCAGTTCGGTCTTCCTCTCCAGCACCAACCACGAGGAAGAACAGCCTTGCCACTTGAAGCTGACCGATCCGAGCATCCCGATCAGCAAGAACCTGCCCCTGTACGACGAGCCGGCACAGCGCTACTGCCCGGCGGGTGTGTATGAAGTGGTCACCCAGGAAGACGGCGAGAAGCGCTTCCAGATCAACGCCCAGAACTGCGTCCATTGCAAGACCTGCGACATCAAGGATCCATCCCAGAACATCACCTGGGTGGCACCGGAAGGCGCTGGCGGTCCGACTTACCCGAACATGTAAGCGTTTTCTCGCATCAATCATAAAGGCTCCCTCGGGAGCCTTTATGATTTGTAGCAGGGCATCAGGCAGGCACGCCCAAATAGGCACCCTCTTCACCCGGACTGCGCTCGAAGTAGCGTTTGTACTCGCGACTGAACTGCGACGCGCTCTGATAGCCGACTCGCAGCGCCACCTGAGCGACGCCCAGTCCTTCGGCCACCAGCAGTTGCTGAGCCTTCAGCAGCCGCAGCCGCTTGAGGTATTGAACGGGTGACAGCAACGTGCTGCGCTTGAAGTGCTCATGAAAAGTCGAGGTGCTCATGTTGGCACAGCGCGCCAGCGTGTCGACGTTCAGTGCGTCGGCGTAATGCTCATGCAGGTAGGTCACCGCCGATGCGATCCGTGCGAACTGCCCCTGCTGCTCGACCAGCGCGCGCAGCACACCCGACTGCGGGCCGCGCAGCGCGCTGTACAGCACATCACGAATCCGGGCCTGTCCCATCGCCTGACACTCCAGTGGGTCGTGCAGACAGCGCAGCAACCGCTCGACACTGTCACGCATGCCGGCATCGATCAGCACAGAAGTCATGGACTCCGGCGTCTGCAATTGGCAGTCCTGCTCCGCTACCGGGCCCATGACCTGCACCAGCTCACTTAGCAACACCCGGTCTATGGACACCGATACGCCATACAGCGGCTTATCCGGCGTGGCGAACGTCTCGCACTTGAACGGCACCGACAGCGCCTGGATCAGATAATGCCCGGTGCCGTATTCGAACGTGCGCGTGCCAAGGCAGGCCACTTTACTGCCCTGCACCACGATCATCAGACTCGGTTCATACATCTGCGGGCTACTGGCGACGTAACTGAAGGCCGAGAGCACACGCACCTCCGGCAGATGCGTTTCAACAAAGCCCGGACGCAGTGCCAGAGGCTGGATCAACGAAACCAGAACAGCATTGCCATCGACAGGATAGGGAAGCGACATAAGAAGCACCGGCAGAGAATCAGACAGTTGCATGATCGCAGATTTGCGCGCTTGAGCGGCGCCCGGATTCAGTCTCCGGAGGAATAGGCATGAATCACGGAGGAATGACCCTAGCGACGATCACGCTTCACGCGGACAATGGTTGGCCTCTTCTCCGTACTATTTCGCGAGGTCACATTCATGTACACCGCCATTGGTTACGCCGCTCAGTCGGCCACCGCTCCCCTCGCCCCGATGACCTTCGAACGTCGCACTCCGCGTGCCGACGACGTTGCCATCGAGATCCTCTACTGTGGCGTCTGCCACTCCGACATCCACCAGGCGCGCAACGAGTGGGGCATTGCCGTTTACCCGCTGATGCCGGGCCACGAAATTGTCGGCCGCGTCACCGCCACCGGTGCCAATGCGACAAAGTACAAGGTGGGTGATCTGGTCGGCGTCGGCTGCATGGTCGACTCCTGCCGCCAGTGTTCGGCCTGCCAGTCGGATCTTGAGCAGTACTGCCTCGAAGGCCCGACCATGACCTACGCCACGCCAGACCGCGTGGACGGCAGCAACACGATGGGCGGCTACTCCAATAGCATCGTGGTCAGCGAGCACTTCGTCGTGCGCGTTCCCGAGAAGCTCGATCCGGCCGCTGCTGCGCCGATCCTGTGTGCCGGTATCACCACCTACTCGCCGCTCAAGCACTACGGCGTGAAGGCTGGCGACAAGGTTGGCATTCTGGGTATGGGCGGCCTGGGTCACATGGGCATCAAGTTTGCCAAGGCGATGGGCGCTGAAGTCACCCTCTTCACCCGCTCCGCGTCGAAAGCCCAGGAAGCGCGTCGTCAGGGTGCCGATCACGTGATCGTCTCCACCGACGCCGAACAGATGAAAGCGGCCGCCGGGCATTTCGATTTCCTGCTGGACACCATTCCCGTGCAGCACGACCTGAACCCCTACCTGCAAACCCTGCGTTTTGACGGTGTGCACATTCTGGTCGGCCTGATTGAGCCCGTTGAACCGCCGGTCCATGCCGCCAACCTGGTGATGAGCCGTCGCGTGCTGGCCGGTTCCTTGATCGGCGGTATTGCCGAAACCCAGGAAGTGCTGGATTTCTGCGCCGAGAACGACATCACTTGCGACATCGAAATGCTCGACATCCGCAACATCAACGAAGCCTACGAGCGCATGCTGGCCGGTGACGTGAAATACCGTTTCGTGATCGACATGGCGACCCTCAAGGCCTGATTCAGGCGGCCCCGAGCTCGGCCGACAGTCCCGCCGCGATCTCCCTGATCAGCGGGACCAGTTCGGCCATCTTTTCCAGGGGCATGTACGGCACCGTACTGGCGACACTGATGCCGGCCACAATCTGCTGGCTGGCATCACGTACCGGCGCCGCAACGCAACGGATCGAAGGTTCGTTGTCCTCAAGATCGAACGCGTAACCTCCCGCTACATATTCCTGCCTGCGCTGTTGCAACTGCTCCCATGTCTGCTGTTCGTGATTTGGCCACAGCGGATGCCTGCCCGTCGTCGGCACGCTGATTTCGTAAAGACGCAGCCACTCCGCTTCCGGGCTGTCCAGCAGCAACGCCTTGCCGATCCCGGTACGCACCAATGGCATGCGATGCCCGACCCGGGAACGCATTTCCGGGCCATTGCGACCAGGGTTCTTGTGCAGATAAAGCACGTCGTCGCCTTCGCGCACCGCCAGATGCACGGTATCGCCAGTCAGCTCAGACAACCGGTCCAGATAAGGCCGCGCCAGAATCGCCAGTGGCACCTCTTCGCGCGCCTGAAAGCCCAGCTCGATCAGCTTTGGCCCCAGCAGATAACCCACCTGCGGAACCACCCGCAGATAGCGTTCTTCCACCAGGCAACTGGCCAGACGATGGGTGGTGCTGCGCGTGGTGCCGATCAGGCGGGCGATTTCTTTCAGATCCCGGGCACCGCTGGCCACGGCCTGCACCACGCCCAAGCCGCGCAACAGGGTCTGGGTTCCGGCAGGTGCCGGCTCTTTGCCTGTGGAGTGTTCAGCGGGAAGCGGTTCGTTGTGCATGACAAGCCTTAATCAGATCGGGACGCTGGCGGCATTATCGTCGCCAGCGTCAGGACACGTCGACATCAGAGTTCGATGCGTTCCACCTTGCCCACCAGCAGGATGTAAGACAGCGCACCCAGCAACGCCAGCACCGAGATGTAGGTGATGGCCGGCGCAAACGAATCGCCGGAGGCCAGGAAGCCGATCACGATCGGCGTGGCAATGGCCGCCAGATTGCCGATGAAGTTGAACGTGCCGCCTGTCAGGCCCAGCAGCCGCGCAGGTGCCAGCGTGGACACCAGTGACCAGGTAATCGACGCCAGGCCGTTGCCAAAGAACGCCAATGCCAGAAACGCAATGACCAGTGGGGTGGATTCGACGAAGTTGGCACCGATGATCGACGTGGAGATCAGCAGACCGGCAATGATCGGCAGCTTGCGGGCAAAGCCCACGGTATGGCCGCGACGGATCAGCCAGTCGGAGAAGAAGCCCGAGCACAGTACGCCGACAAACGCAGCCAGAAACGGCAACGACGCCAGCAGCCCGGACTTGATGAAGTCCATGCCACGGTATTTCACCAGATAGGTCGGGAACCAGGTCAGGAAGAACCAGAGTGTGGAGTTCAGGCAGAACTGGCCGAGGTAAATACCCCAGAGCTTGCGCTTGCTCAGGACGATGCCCAGGTCCAGCCAGCTGAAACCCTGCTTCTGTTTTTCGACGTCCTTTTGAATGTCCACCAGCCCGCCGCCTTCGCGGATCAGGTCGATTTCCTGTTGATTGACGCCCTTGAAGTCTCGCGGCTCGCGGTACACCGCGTACCAGATCACCGCCCACAGCACGCCGACACCACCGGTCGCGACAAACACCATGTGCCAGCCGTAATGCGCCTGCAGCCAGGCTAAGACTGGCGTCAGGAACGCCAGGCCAACGAACTGCCCGGAGGTGTAGAAGCCGATGGCCGTGGCACGCTCGCGCTCAGGGAACCAGGTCGTCACCACACGGCTGTTGATCGGGTAAGCCGGCGCTTCAAGCGCGCCGACCGCCATGCGTAACACGAACAGCGCAATGAAGCTGGCGGCAAAGCCGAGCATGATGGTGGCAATCGACCACAGCATCAGCGCCACGGTGTAGAGAATGCGCGGTGGCACGCGATCCACCAGCCAGCCACCAGGCAGTTGCATGGCGGCGTAGGTCCAGCCGAAAGCGGAAAAGATCAGACCGACATGCACCGGATCGATGCCCAGCTCGGACGTCAGCGCCGGTGCGGCAATCGACAGGTTGCTGCGGTCCAGGTAATTGATGACCACGGTGATGAACAGCAGCACCATGATAAAAAAGCGTTTGCGGGACGGCGTCACCAGTGATGCCGCGCCCTCCATCGTACGAGTGCGCATGAAACTGTTTCCTCTTTTTGGATTTATTGAGGACTGTGTTGTTGGCAAATCGTGTAGATCGCTCCTCACGCTCTGCGATCATCGTTATGCATAAGTCGCGATGAGCGTTTGGAGCGGGCACGATTTCGTGCCGTGGGAACGGACCGGTCGGCGCTCCGCTTGTCCGCGAAAAGTGAGTACATCCGACGAAGATGCAGCGCCTGAACCGCAGTATTCGCGGACAAGTCCGCACCCACCACGTGTGATGCGCGACAGCGCTCCCACAGGTTATGCATCTGATCGGATACGCTCGTTTTGCCTGTTTTTTTACGCCGCTTCCGTCATGCAGAGCCTGCTCCGGATCAGATCACCACTCCGCAAAGCTGCCATCGGCATGACGCCAGATCGGGTTGCGCCAGCGGTGGCCGATGGCGGCGCGCTCTTTGACGTACTCCTCGTTGATCTCGATGCCCAGGCCCGGTCCGTTGGGGATCTTGACCATGCCCTTGTCATAGTCGAAGACCTCCGGGTGCTTGACGTAATCCAGCAGGTCGTTGCTTTCGTTGTAATGGATACCCAGGCTCTGCTCCTGAATGAAGGCGTTGTAGCAGACCGCATCCAGTTGCAGGCAGGCCGCCAGTGCAATCGGCCCCAGCGGACAATGCAGCGCCAGCGCGACGTCGTAGGCTTCGGCCATGTTGGCAATCTTGCGCGTCTCGGTGATGCCGCCCGCGTGTGATGCATCCGGCTGGATGATGTCGACATAGCCTTCGCTCAACACACGCTTGAAATCCCAGCGCGAAAACAACCGTTCACCCAAGGCAATCGGCGTGCTGGTCAGCGGTGCCAGCTCCTTGAGCGCTTCGTAGTTCTCGCTGAGCACCGGCTCTTCGATAAACATCAGCTTGTACGGGTCCAGCTCCTTCATCAGCACCTTGGCCATCGGCTTGTGCACACGACCATGAAAATCGACGCCGATGCCAACATTGGGACCCACTGCATCACGTACGGCCGCCACGTTGGCCAGGGCCAGATCGACCTTGTCGAAGGTGTCCAGGAACTGCAGTTCTTCGGTGCCGTTCATCTTCACCGCAGTGAAGCCGCGCTCGACCGCTTCCCGTGCCGCCCGCGCCGTGTCGGCAGGACGGTCGCCGCCGATCCAGGAATAGACGCGAATCTTGTCACGCACCTGACCGCCCAGCAGGTCGCTGACCGAAACACCCAGCGCCTTGCCCTTGATGTCCCACAACGCCTGATCGATCCCGGCCAGCGCGCTCATGTGGATCGCGCCGCCCCGGTAGAAGCCGCCGCGGTACAGCACCGTCCAGATGTCTTCGATGTTGCGCGGGTCCTTGCCGATCAGGTAATCGGACAGCTCTTCCACAGCAGCGGCCACGGTGTGCGCACGACCTTCGACGACTGGCTCACCCCAGCCTACAACGCCCTCGTCGGTTTCGACTTTCAGGAAGCACCAGCGCGGTGGAACGATGAAGGTGGTCAGTTTGGTGATTTTCATGGGAGCGGCTTCTCTTATTAATTCTGTAGTCGGGCGGTGGCGTCTGGCGCGCCGATCCGTTTCAAAGTGACGAGGTGTGTTCTGTCCAGGCGGCCACATAGGCCTTGGCACGCTCGGCGACATCGGCCGCGCTCATGCCCGGCTTGAACAGTCCGGAGCCAAGGCCGAAGCCTTTAACGCCCGCGTCGAGAAACACCTTCATGTTGTCCGGCGTGATGCCGCCGACCGGCAGCAGAATCGTGCCTGCGGGCAATACCGCCAGCCAGGCCTTGACCACTGCAGGCGACATTTGCTCGGCCGGAAACAGCTTGAGCACGTCCGCCCCTTCGCTCAGCGCGGCGAACGCCTCGGTGGGTGTGGCCACGCCCGGCGACAGGAACAGGCCGGCCGCTTTGGCCGCACGCAGCACCTTGGGATCACTGTGCGGCATGACGATGACCTGCCCGCCCGCATCCTTGACCTGAGTGACCTGTTCCGGGGTCAACACCGTTCCGGCACCGATCAGGCAGTCGGCAGGCAAACGCTGGCGCAACAAGCCGATGCTGTCGAACGGCTGAGGGGAATTGAGCGGTACTTCGATGACTCGAAAGCCCGCCTGATAGAGCTCATCGCCAATCGCAGGGGCCTCTTCGGGGCGCAGGCCGCGCAGAATCGCGACCAGTCCGTTTTCCTTCAATGCTTGCTTGAGCATGTCACACCTCTTGAACGTAATGGGACGACTGGCGCGCAACCAGACCCGCCTGGACCGCGACCTGCCAAAGGCCGCGTTCAGTCGCCTGAGCGGCAACGGTCACCCGAGGGAAACCGCAGGCGGTCAGGCCACGTGCATAGCGCTGGCACAACGAGTCGCTACCGATGAGAATCACCGCAGGCAGATGGCCGTGAGCGTCGTATTGAAGCCTGGCGAGAGACGCCAGTTCATGGCCGATCAACAGACCGGACAGATAATCGGGCTGGCTGCTCGCAGGCAACTGGCCGGTAAGGCCGAGCGTTCGGCAACTGAAGATGGTGGACAGAGGGCCTGCAACGCCCTCCTCCGACTGCGCATTGGCGAGCCCGCGATCGAACGCGGCGCTGTCGAACGCTTCGCTCGGCTGCATGGTGCGCCCAAGAATGGTGTGCGCGCACAACGCGGCGTACACCTCGCCGGTCATGAAGGTATCGAAATGAACGATGCGATCCTGCGCCACCTGCACCCATTTGGAGTGACTGCCCGGCAGACCGATCAACAGCGGCTGGCTGGCCGCCTGCTCATCGAGGCCCGCCAGCACACCCAGCACCTGGGTCTCCTCGCCACGCATGACGTTGGGCAAAGTCGAACGCTGCAAGACACCCGGAATGATGTGAACGGTCACGCCACGCAGACTGCTCACGGTCTGCAACGCGGCGCTCAACTCGTCGACGCTGGCAGGCGCTTCGCGATAGGTCGCCTCACGCCAGCCTTGGGCACTGCCGACCATGCCACAGGCGATTACCGGCAGATCGGGCTGCGCGTCGAGCCAGTCGCCGCACGCCTCATCGAACGCCAGCTCAAAACCGTCGCTGCACAACGTGCCCGCGACCTGCCGTTGCGTACTCGGCAGTTGCATGATGCCTGCGCTCAAGGCGCGTTGTTCCAGAACCCGGCCGTGCTCGCCAAGTCGGTAAGCACGAAGTGAGGTGGTCCCCCAGTCGAGCGCGATCAGTTGCGCCTGCATTGCTTCACCTTTTGTATTTTTGGAAGTGAGTGCAGGACGGACTATAAACCCGAAATCGAATTTATCTCAATATGTAAATTTCAATCCCACATATTGGGAAAAAAGAAATCATGCCTGATCGACAGGCGATAAAAAACCCGCGTCCTGATCAGGGCGCGGGTTTCGGGTGCAGCGGCGTTGCGATCAACGTTCCAGCAGGATTCTCAGCATGCGGCGCAGCGGTTCTGCCGCGCCCCACAACAGCTGGTCACCCACGGTGAATGCACCCAGGTACTGCGAGCCCATGTTCAGTTTGCGCAGACGACCCACCGGAATGCTCATGGTGCCGGTCACAGCCGTCGGGCTGAGGTCCTGCATGCTGGCTTCACGGTTGTTCGGCACCAGCTTGACCCACGGGTTGTGCTGGCTGATCAAGCCTTCGATGTCCGCAATCGGGACATCTTTGTTCAGCTTGATGGTCAGCGCCTGACTGTGGCAACGCATGGCGCCGATGCGCACGCAAATGCCATCCACCGGAATCGGGCTTTTGAAGCGACCCAGAATCTTGTTGGTTTCAGCCTGGCCTTTCCATTCTTCACGGCTCTGACCGTTTGGCAGCGCCTTATCGATCCAAGGGATCAGGCTGCCCGCCAATGGCACGCCGAAGTTTTCGGTCGGGAACGCTTCGCCGCGCATGGCCTCAGCCACTTTACGGTCGATGTCCAGAATGGCGCTGGCCGGGTTGGCCAGATCATCGGCAACCGACGCGTGCACCGCGCCCATTTGCTTGATCAGCTCACGCATGTTCTGCGCACCGGCACCGGAGGCTGCCTGGTAGGTCATAACGTTCATCCACTCGACCAGACCGGCGTCGAACAGGCCGCCCAGGCCCATGAGCATCAGACTGACCGTGCAGTTGCCACCGATGTAGTTTTTGGTTCCGGCGTCGAGCTGCTGGTCGATGACTTTGCGGTTGACCGGATCCAGCACGATGACGGCATCATCCTGCATGCGCAGACTGGAAGCCGCGTCGATCCAGTAACCCTGCCAGCCCGCTTCGCGCAGCTTGGGGAATACCTCATTGGTGTAGTCACCGCCCTGACAGGTGAGGACCACGTCCAGGGTTTTCAGCTCATCGATGCTGTAGGCATCCTTCAGCGGCGCAAGATCCTTGCCCACCGAAGGCGCCTGGCCACCGACATTGGAGGTAGTGAAGAACACCGGCTCAATGAGATCGAAGTCCTGCTCTTCCCGCATCCGCTGCATGAGCACGGAACCGACCATGCCACGCCAACCGATCAGACCTACACGTTTCATCGCAACACACCTAGAAAAAAAGTGGGACCGCCGCCTGCGGACGCACAGCAGATCAGCGGGCCAGAGAGATTACAGATTCCGCAGCGCGGCGACTACTGCATCACCCATTTCCTGCGTACCGACTTTGGTGTTGCCCCCGGAAAAGATGTCGCCGGTACGCAGCCCCTGGTCCAGAACGACGCTGACGGCCTTTTCGATGGCGTCTGCGGCATCGGTCAGGTTGAAGCTGTAACGCAGCATCATCGATACCGAGAGAATAGTCGCCAACGGGTTGGCAATGCCTTTACCTGCGATGTCCGGTGCCGAACCGTGGCAAGGCTCGTACATGCCTTTGTTGTTGGTATCCAGAGAAGCCGAGGGCAGCATGCCGATGGAACCGGTCAGCATCGAGGCCTGGTCGGACAGGATGTCGCCGAACAGGTTGTCGGTCACGATCACGTCGAACTGCTTGGGCGCACGCACCAGTTGCATCGCGGCGTTATCGACGTAAATGTGGCTCAGTTCGACTTCCGGGTAATCCTTGGCAACCTGCTCGACGATTTCGCGCCACAACTGGCTGGAAGACAGCACATTGGCCTTGTCTACCGAGCACAGTTTCTTGTTGCGCACCATCGCCATGTCAAAGCCGACACGGGCGATACGACGGATCTCGCTTTCGCTGTACGGCAGCGTGTCGTAAGCCTCGCGCTCGCCATTGTCCAGCACACGAACGCCGCGTGGCGCGCCGAAGTAGATACCGCCGGTCAGCTCGCGCACGATCAGGATGTCCAGACCGGCAACGATTTCGGGTTTGAGGCTGGAGGCATCGGCCAGTTGAGGGTAAAGAATCGCCGGACGCAGGTTACCGAACAGGCCCAGTTGCGCACGGATCTTCAGCAGACCTCGCTCCGGGCGGATGTCGCGCTCGATGGTGTCCCATTTCGGACCGCCGACAGCGCCCAGCAGAACCGCATCGGCAGCACGGGCGCGCTCAAGGGTTTCATCGGCCAGCGGCACGCCGTGCTTGTCGATGGCTGCGCCGCCGATCACGTCGTGGGTCAATTCAAACCCCAACTGATACTTCTCATTGGCCAACTCCAGCACCTTGACCGCTTCGGTCATGATTTCCGGACCAATGCCATCACCTGGGAGAATCAGAATCTGCTTGCTCATAACTTCCTCGATTTTTTATATCGACGCTTTGAAGAGCGCCTGTTTATAACGTTTAAGACCGCAAAAACATTAGCGCTCGGCCCACAGCACCAGCACGTCGGTACTGAATGAACCTTGAGCATCGATCTCGAAATACTGACGCACCTCATCGCCCATCGCCTGCTGCAGTTCGCGTATGGCCACGCGCAATGGCTGCGGGGTGCGCATGCGCTCGACCCACGAATCGAACTCCAGGTGCAGACGCTGGCGAGTATGACTGCGGGTGAACAGCCCTGCGTCGCTGACCTGATGCAGCCACTCTGCGGCAGAATAATCGCCCACATGGCTGGTATCGCGCAGCACCTCCACTGTTTGCAGATACGTATCCAGCAACGGACTGCCCGGCGACATGACGTCGATGAACGCCGCCACCCCACCCGGCTTCAGCACCCGACGCACTTCACGCAGAGCCAAGGCAAGGTCGCTCCAGTGGTGGGCCGAGTAACGACTGAACACGAAATCGAACTCACCGTCGGCAAACGGCAAGCGCTCGGCCGCACCGCACACCGTGCGAATATTACCCAACCCCTTGTCGGCAGCCGCCGCGGCGACCACGTCGAGCATCTGCTGCGACAGGTCGTACGCGACCACTTCACTGACCGACGGGGCGACATTGAAGCTGACATGCCCGGCCCCGCAGCCCAGGTCCAGCACCCGCGCGTCGTCCCGCCCTTTGACAGAGTCCTGTAGCAGCGCGAACTCGGCACCTTGCGCGTGCACGGCGCTGTTCAAATAGGCCGAAGCCTGCTCGCCGAATTGACGCTGTACGACCTGGGTGTGGGCAGCTTTAGTCATGGATGGCATCTCTGATGGTTCAGGGCTTTGAATTGCGGCGTTCTTGAGGTTGCCTTCGCGAGCAAGCTCGCTCCCACATAAAACCGCGTTCAGTCAGTCGGCCATGTATGTCAGTGGGAGCGAGCTTGCTCGCGAAAAGGTCAGTAGGCCCGGCGAAGGTTCAGTGTGAAATACAGCCTTCCAGGACAACGCCACGCCTACCGGACGTTGATTGCTCGATTGTCAGTCGCGAAACAGCCACGGCTGGCTCGCACGATGCTTGCTCTCGAACGTTGCGATGGCATCGGCGTCCATCAACGTCAGGCCGATGTCGTCCAGACCGTTGAGCAGGCAATGCTTGCGAAACGCGTCGATCTCGAAGCTTAGGGCCTTGCCGTCCGGACGGGTCACAGTCTGGGCTTGCAGGTCGATGTTCAACTGATAACCCGGGCTGGCTTCAACCTGTCTGAACAGCTCGTCGACATCAGACTCGCTCAGAATGATCGGCAGCAAACCATTCTTGAAGCTGTTGTTGAAGAAGATGTCGGCATAACTCGGCGCGATGATTGCGCAGAAGCCGTACTCTTCCAGCGCCCAAGGCGCGTGTTCGCGGCTGGAGCCGCAGCCAAAGTTTTCACGGGCCAGCAACACGCTGGCACCTTGATAACGCTCGTGGTTGAGCACGAACTCATGGTTCAGCGGACGCTTGGAGTTGTCCTGATACGGCTGCCCCACGTCCAGATAACGCCACTCGTCGAACAGGTTAGGGCCGAAACCCGTACGCTTGATCGACTTGAGAAACTGCTTGGGAATAATCTGGTCGGTGTCGACGTTGGCACGATCCAGCGGAGCGACCAGGCCGGTGTGTTGGGTAAAGGCTTTCATGCGGATTTCCTCAGTGCTGGATCAAGTCGCGAACGTCAACGAAACGGCCGTTGACCGCTGCGGCTGCCGCCATCGCCGGGCTCACCAGGTGCGTACGGCCGCCTGCGCCCTGACGCCCTTCGAAGTTGCGGTTGGAGGTCGACGCGCAGTGCTCGCCTGACCCCAGGCGGTCCGGGTTCATCGCCAGGCACATGGAACAGCCCGGCTCGCGCCACTCAAAACCGGCTTCGATGAAGATCTTGTCCAGCCCTTCCTGCTCGGCCTGCGCCTTGATCAGCCCCGAGCCTGGCACCACGATAGCTTGTTTAATGGTCGCGGCTACCTTGCGGCCCTTGGCAATGTCGGCTGCGGCTCGCAAGTCTTCGATACGCGAGTTGGTGCAGGAACCGATGAACACGCGATCCAGCTGAATGTCGGTGATCGGCTGATTGGCTTTCAGGCCCATGTATTTCAAGGCACGCTCGATGGAACCACGCTTGACCAGGTCCATTTCCTGCGCCGGATCGGGCACGTTCTGATCGACAGCCAGCACCATTTCCGGCGACGTACCCCAACTGACCTGCGGCTTGATGTCAGCAGCGTTCAGCTTGACCACGGTGTCGAACACCGCGTCCGGGTCGGACACCAGATCCTTCCACGCCTCGACCGCCAAGTCCCATTCCGCCCCTTTTGGCGCAAACGGACGACCTTTTACGTACTCGACAGTCTTCTCGTCGGTGGCCACCATGCCGACGCGAGCGCCTGCTTCGATGGACATGTTACAGATGGTCATGCGGCCTTCGATAGACAGGTCACGGATTGCGCTGCCCGCGAACTCGATGGCATAACCGTTGCCGCCCGCCGTGCCGATCTTGCCGATCACAGCCAGCACGATGTCCTTGGCGGTCACGCCGAACGGCAGTTGCCCTTCGACCGAGACCAGCATGTTCTTCATCTTTTTGGCGACCAGGCACTGGGTGGCCAGCACGTGCTCGACCTCGGACGTACCGATGCCGTGGGCCAGCGCCCCGAAAGCGCCATGTGTGGAGGTGTGCGAGTCGCCGCAGACCACACTCATGCCCGGCAGAGTCGCGCCCTGCTCCGGGCCGATCACGTGCACGATGCCCTGACGCGGGTCGTTCATCTTGAATTCGGTGATGCCGTATTCGTCGCAGTTGTCGTCCAGCGTCTGGACCTGCAGGCGCGACACCTGATCTTCGATGGCACCGATGCCGCCCTTGCGTTCCGAGGTGGTCGGCACGTTATGGTCGGGGGTCGCGATGATTGAGTCGATGCGCCACGGCTTGCGCTTGGCAAGGCGCAAACCTTCAAAGGCTTGGGGCGAAGTCACTTCATGGATGATATGACGGTCAATGTAGATCAGCGCCGAACCGTCGTCGCGCTGTTTGACCAAATGCGAATCCCAGAGTTTGTCGTAAAGCGTTTTACGGGCCATTGGACGTACTTCCTCATCAGCTTTTTTATGCCTTGGGCAACGGACGTCCATGAGCCCTTGGCTTGTGTGGTCATCCTAGGGAATGTGCTTAAATAACTCCAATTCATATTTTTTATGCTTTGGATAACCAATTGGAATCTGACGATGGACCTCGCCAATTTAAACGCCTTCCTTGCCATCGCTGAAACCGGGAGTTTCTCGGGAGCCGGTGAACGCCTGCACCTGACTCAGCCCGCCATCAGCAAGCGGATCGCAGGCCTTGAACAGCAACTGGGCGTGCGCCTTTTCGACCGCCTGGGCCGTGAAGTGAGCCTCACCGAAGCGGGCCGTGCGCTGCTTCCACGCGCTTACCAGATCACCAACGTGCTGGATGACACACGCCGTGCGCTGACCAATCTGACCGGCGAGGTGTCCGGGCGCCTCAAGCTGGTGACCAGTCACCATATCGGCCTGCATCGTCTGCCACCTGTGTTGCGTGAGTTCACCCGCACCTATCCGGCCGTGGCACTGGACATACGGTTCATGGACTCCGAAGCGGCCTATGACGAAATTCTGCACGGTCGCGCCGAGCTTGCGGTGGTCACGCTCGCCCCGGAGCCCCACCCCCTGGTGCGCGCCACACCAGTATGGGACGACCCGCTGGACTTCGTCGCGGCACCGGAGCATCCACTGGCCAACAGCGGCCCCATGAATATGGAAGACATAGCCCGGTATCCGGCGGTCCTGCCCAGTGACAATACCTTTACTCACAAAATTGTCAGCAATCTGTGCGAGGCCCACGGCCTCAAGCCCGATATCGCGATGAGCACCAACTACCTGGAAACCATCAAGATGATGGTGTCCATCGGGCTGGCCTGGAGCGTTCTGCCACGCACCATGCTTGATGAACAGGTTGCGCGCATTCCGTTGACAGGCGTGCAACTCAATCGCCAGCTAGGCTATATCCTGCACACCGAGCGGACTCTATCAAATGCGGCCCGCGCATTCATGAAATTGTTGTAATGCGCGATACAGCGGTTAATAGTGGTTTCCGTGCGATACAGAATGCAGACCGATCGTTTTACTGGCTTTATTTATCGAAGGCTCGTGATCAATGCCCAACCCTTTGGATCCCTCCATTCTGCCAGCGTCCTCGTGGCCGTCAGCCGCACAAGCGGCGCTCGACACCGTTGAGCAAACCCTCAAGGAAACGCGTGATCGTCTGAATCTGGCGCTGGATTGTGCACAAATCGGGACCTGGGAATGGAACATTGCCACCGATCGACTGCACGCCTCGGCGCGAGCCGCTCAACTGCACGGCCAACCAGCCCAATCGCTCGATTATGATTTCAACCGCTTTCTGGCAGGCGTACCGGCGGCTGAACGCCATCGGATGCGAACGGCCTACAAGGCAGTGCTCGCCGATGAACAGAATGTTTTCCAGCTGACCTATCGCTTTCAACTGCAAAGCGGCCTGTCTCGCCTGCTCGAAAGCCGCGCCATGCTGTACCGCAACGCGGACGGCACACCGTCAAGGCTGGTCGGTACTTTGCTTGATATCACACAGCAGCACGCTCAGGCGGCTCTGGAGGCCAGCGAGGAGAAGTTCGCCAAGGCTTTTCACTCAAGCCCCGACTCGATCACCATCACCGAACTGGGCACTGGCCGCTATGTAGAAGTCAATGACGGCTTTTGTCGCCTCACCGGCTACAACGCGCCGGAAGTACTGGGCAAGACGGTTCACGAAATAGGTATATGGACCGATCCCGATCAACGCCAGCAGATGGTTGAACAACTGCATGAAACCGGACGGGTTCATCACCGGGAAATGGCGGGTCGCAACAAGCATGGCGATCCGCTGACCCTGGATGTGTCGGTGGAATTCATCACCCTGAACGACACGGCTTGCCTGCTGATGAACGCGCGCGACATCGGTCAATTGAAAAGCGCCCAGGCACAAATCCAGCATCTGGCCTATCACGATCCGCTGACCGGCCTGCCCAACCGCGCCCTGCTCATGGACCGCTTGAGCCAGCAACTGTCGCTGCTCAAACACCACCGCCTGCGCGGCGCCCTACTGTTTCTGGACCTTGACCACTTCAAGCACATCAATGACTCGCTCGGTCATCCCGTCGGCGACAGCGTGCTGAATATCGTCGCTGCCCGGCTTGAAGCCAGCGTGCGACTCGAAGACACCGTGGCGCGCTTGGGCGGGGACGAATTCGTGGTCCTGATCTGCGGCCTGGAGGGCTCTCGCCAAGAGGTCACTCAGCAGGTCCAGGAACTGTCCGACAACCTGCGTGAGCTGTTGGCCGAACCGATGTTTCTCGACGGGCACCGCCTGCAAGTCACGCCCAGCATTGGCATGGTACTGATCCCGGATGACGGCTCCACCCCGGCCGATCTGCTCAAGCGTGCCGATATTGCCCTGTACCGGGCCAAGGATTCGGGGCGCAATGCGGCGCAGTTCTTTCACAGCTCCATGCAAAAAGCCGTCAGCCAGCGATTGCGGATGGAAAACGATCTGCGCCTGGCGCTGACCCGCAACGAGTTCCACCTGCACTTCCAGGCCCAAGTGGACTGCCGAAACGAGGTTCTGACGGGTGCAGAAGCGCTGCTGCGCTGGCAACATCCCGACTATGGCCTGCTGCCGCCCACCCAGTTCGTGCACATTCTCGAAGAGAGCGGGATGATCCTCGAAGTGGGCAGTTGGGTGCTGGACGAAGCGTGCAGAACGGCGGGGCGACTGCTCAAACAAGGGCTGATCACGCATAACGCCTTTCTGATGGGGGTCAACATCAGCCCCCGTCAGTTCAGACAAACCGACTTCGTCGAGAGGGTGCAGCGCAGCCTGAAACTGCACCATCTGCCTGCCGCCATGCTCAAACTGGAAATCACCGAAGGTATCGTCATCCAGAACCTGGAAGACACCATCGCCAAAATGCGCAGCCTGAAGAAGATAGGCGTGACCTTTGCGATGGATGACTTCGGGACGGGCTACTCGTCGCTGACGTATCTCAAGCGCCTGCCGGTGGACACGCTCAAGATCGACCAGTCGTTCGTTCAGGACGCTACCAGCGACCCCAACGATGCGGAAATCATCCGCGCAATCGTAGCGATGGCGCAAAGCCTCAACCTGAATGTGATTGCCGAGGGCGTCGAGACGGTCGAGCAACTGGCCTTTCTCGAAAAGCTGGGCTGCCATGTCTATCAAGGCTACCTGTTCAGCGAGCCTCTGGACGATTCGGGATTCGAAACCCTGCTACGTCTCAAGCAGCATCTGCGACAACCCAGCCTGCTGCCCGATCACTAAACGCAGAAAGGCGCCCGAAGGCGCCTTTCCGTTACCACAATGATCACTGCTCTATAGCTTTCTGTGTGTTCAGCGGAATACGCTTTGGCTTGGCCTCTTCCGGTACGTTACGCACCAGATCGATGTTCAGCAGCCCATGAGACAAATCGGCACCCCGAACTTCGATATTGTCAGCCAGCCGGAACGACAACTTGAATTCACGCCGGGCAATACCCTGGTGCAGATAGGTCACGTTTTCGGCCTCGCGCTCGCGCTTGCCGCCGGTCACCGTCAACACCCCTTTCTCGACCTGCAAATCAAGGTCTTCTTCCTGCATGCCTGCCGCTGCGATCACGATCCGGTACTGATCGTCGCTATGCCGCTCCACGTTGTAGGGAGGGTAGCCACTGGACGAATCATTGCGTGCCGCCGACTCGAAAAGGTCGTTGAAGCGGTCGAAGCCCACTGAGTGACGAAACAGTGGAGCCAGAGAAAATGCAGTCGTCATGATAATTCTCCTGTTAATCAGCGAGTGGTTTGCGCGACCCGACTTCGGCATCGCGTAATCCCCAAACTAAGGTCGCTCGCTGGCTTTTCAAGAGTGAATTTTCAGGAAAATTACGACCGTTCGTCGGGCTGGTTGTCGGCTGAATAGCCGAGCAAAACACTGATCCGGTCGCAGTCGGTTTCGCGGCGCAAGGCGTTGAACATCAGCGTTGCTTGCGGGTAACTCTTGGTCAGCAACACCAGCCATTGCTTGAGACGGCCGGGAGCCTGCACCAGGGTCATCTTGGCCAGGCAATCGCCCCAGAACGTCCGCAACATCGGTTGCAGTTCGGCCCAGGTCATCGGCACAACGTCTTCGCCCGCATGGGCTGCCGCGATCTGTCGGGCCAGGTCAGGACGTGCCACCAGTCCGCGACCGATCATGATGTCCCGTGCGCCACAGATTTCCTGACAGCGCCGCCAGTCTTCCACCGTCCAGATCTCGCCATTGGCGACGACCGGCACCTTGACCACCTCCTGGATACGCGCGATCCATTCCCAATGAGCTGGCGGCTTATAACCATCAACCTTGGTGCGGGCGTGCACCACGATTTGCTCAGCGCCGCCGTCAGCCAGCGCACGCGCGCAATCCAGCGCGCCATCGGTATTTTCGTACCCCAGGCGCATCTTGGCGGTGACTGGAATCTCCTGGGGCACGGCGCGCCGCACCTGACTGACGATGGCATGAAGCAGATCGGGTTCTTTGAGCAGAATGGCACCGCCACGGGAACGATTGACAGTCTTGGCCGGGCAACCAAAGTTCAGGTCCAGCACCGGTGCGCCCAACTCGCAGGCAAACGCAGCGTTCTCAGCCAGGCACACCGGGTCGGAGCCCAGCAGTTGGAGTCGCAGCGGTGTGCCCGCGTCAGTCTTCGCACCCTTATGAAATTCCGACGCGTACTTGTAGAAGTAGTGAGCCGGCATCAGACGCTCGGACACCCGGATGAATTCGGTCACACACCAGTCGATGCCGCCGACGTGGGTCAGCACATTACGCAGGATGTCGTCGACCAACCCCTCCATAGGCGCCAGAGCAATTTGCATGGGTCACACTCGAAAAAAGTCCGGCAGTTTACTGTTCGCCGCCAGGATTGGGAACGCCGCCATCCAACATCGCCGCACCGTAGCCTTCGATGAACTCGAGCGGCATACGTTTGGGGCGACCGGTGCTCAGCTCGATGCAGACAAAGGTGGTTTGCGCCCTCAGCAACGTGAGGTTGTCGGCAGGCCGTTTGAGCTGGAAAACGCGGGTCATCTTCAGACGACGATCCCAATTGATGATCCAGGTCGCCAGTTGCAGCTCGTCGCCCTCGTAGGCACTGGCCAGATAATCAATCTCATGCCGCACCACCGCCATCGCACGGTCCAGACGTCGATACTCGGCGAGGTCCAGCCCCAGATACTGCGAATGGCGCCAGGCACAGCGCTCCAGCCAACTGACGTATACCGCGTTATTGGCGTGCCCCAGACCGTCGATGTCATCGCTGCCGACATTCAGATCGATGACGAAAGGCGTTGCCCGATCCCAGACCATGCTTGCTCCTGCTTGGGTAAATGATTGGCCGCAGTGTAGCTGCAATGCATGCCCGGCAAGGCATGTCTGGAGATATCCGGAGACAGGAGAAGGGTTAGAAAAGAAGTAAAACCCTGAAAAAACAAAAGGGCCATTCAATAATCGAATGACCCTTGGTCCCGCAGAGCGGGAAATCGTGGCGTCCCCTAGGGGACTCGAACCCCTGTTACCGCCGTGAAAGGGCGGTGTCCTAGGCCACTAGACGAAGGGGACGCAAAACCTTCAGTCAGGTTCATCACCGATGAACCTTGGCAAAATTGGTGGAGCTAAGCGGGATCGAACCGCTGACCTCCTGCATGCCATGCAGGCGCTCTCCCAGCTGAGCTATAGCCCCGGATTTATCGCCTCGCGGCGGAGTTCAACCTTCCGGCATCACTCGGTAAAACTGGCGTCCCCTAGGGGACTCGAACCCCTGTTACCGCCGTGAAAGGGCGGTGTCCTAGGCCACTAGACGAAGGGGACAAAACCTTCTACCTGATCAGAGTTGGGACTCTGATCGATTCAACATCTTGTTTTACCAAGCCTTGAATCTTGAATTTGGTGGAGCTAAGCGGGATCGAACCGCTGACCTCCTGCATGCCATGCAGGCGCTCTCCCAGCTGAGCTATAGCCCCACATCAGTGGACGGGGCGCATGTTAAGCGTGAGTCGCTAAGCTGTCAAATTTATTTTCGAGAAATTTGAAAGTTTTTCGTCGGCATAACAATCACTTACCGTTTCGGCCCGCAAATCCGAGGCCAGGCCGACCACTGTATGCCCGCTCACACGGGCACGCAGCAGCTTCTCTACATCAGTGGCTGGTCAGGCAATCGCGCCCAGCAATTTTTCCCACTCTTTGTTTTCTTTCTTCGAGACGCCGCCCAGCAGATCGATGGCCTGACGCAGACGGAAACGGGTCAGGTCGGGACCGAGAATCTCCATCGCATCCAGCACCGAGACCGAGCTGGCCTGCCCGGTAATCGAGGCGAACATCAGTGGCATGGCGTCACGCAATTTGAGACCAAGGTGCTCGACCACAGACTGAATGCAGGCGGTGATCGGATCCTTCTCCCACTGACGCAGCGATTCAAGCTTCCACAGGATCAACTGCATCAACTGGCGCACCTGATCGCTAGACAGCTTCTTGTGCTCGAACAGCTTCACGTCCGGGGTGACGCCACCGGCGAAGAAGAAGCTGGCCAGTGGCGCAACCTGGCTGAAGGTTTCGACGCGGCCCTGCACGTGCGGCGCGATCTTCATCATGTACTCGGGATTCAGCGCCCAGTTCTGCACGCGGGCAGCAAACTCTTCGACCGGCAGCTCACGCAGCCATTGACCGTTGAGCCAGGACAGTTTTTCGATGTCGAAGATCGGGCCGCCCAACGAGACGCGGGACAGGTCGAAGTGCTCGACCATTTCCTGCAGCGAGAACTTCTCGCGCTCATCCGGCATCGACCAGCCCATGCGGCCCAGGTAATTGAGCATGGCTTCAGGCATGAAGCCCATGCGCTCGTAGAAGGTCACCGAGGTCGGGTTCTTGCGCTTGGACAGCTTGCTCTTGTCCGGGTTACGCAACAGTGGCATGTAGCACAGCTGCGGCTTTTCCCAGCCGAAGTATTCGTACAACAGGATCAGTTTCGGCGCCGAGGGCAGCCATTCTTCGCCGCGCAGTACGTGGGTGATGCCCATCAGATGGTCATCGACGACGTTGGCCAGGAAGTAGGTTGGCAGACCGTCGGTCTTCATCAGGACTTGCATGTCCATGCGGTCCCACGGGATTTCCACCTCGCCACGCAACAGGTCAGGCACCACGCAAACGCCTTCGGTCGGCACCTTCATGCGGATGACGTGCGGCTCGCCAGCGTCCAGACGACGCTGCACTTCTTCTTTGGAAAGCAGCAGCGCGCGACCGTCATAGCGCGGGGTTTCGCCCCGGGCCATCTGCTCGGCACGCATTTCGTCCAGCTCTTCGGCGGTGCAGAAGCACGGGAAGGCGTGGCCCAATTCGACCAGTTGCTGAGCGTATTTCTGGTAGATCTCGCCCCGCTCGCTCTGCCGGTAGGGACCGTGCGGCCCGCCGACGTCCGGACCTTCGCTCCACTCGATGCCCAGCCAGCGCAACGCGTCGAAAATCTGCTGTTCGGACTCGCGGGTCGAACGCAACTGATCGGTGTCTTCGATCCGCAGGATGAACTCGCCACCGTGCTGCTTGGCAAAGCAATAGTTGAAAAGTGCGATGTAAGCCGTGCCAACGTGGGGGTCGCCCGTGGGCGATGGCGCGATGCGGGTACGAACGGTGGTCATGGAAAATCCCGAAATAAGGTCGATCAAGCGCGGAATGTTAACAGGCCGGGGGTGTTGGGCTCCAGCGCGGGTGCGGTAGTTGATGGCGCCTGACGTTTCACAGCCTGAGTACATAAATCAGACAGCATGGATGCAAGTGGGAGCGGACTTGTCCGCGAAAGCCTCATCACAAACGCTGATGCCTCAATGAATGTACCGGACCTTCGCGAGCAAGCTCGCCCCCACCAGGGTGTACAGACCATCGTGCCTATCAAATAGACATGCCTGAGCGCAGGGCTGCGCAGAATGCACCCGATATCTGCATCACACCGTCAGCAACCGCTCGCGCAGTTTGCCGATTTCGTCACGCATTTGTGCCGCCGCCTCGAACTCCAGGTCGCGGGCCAGCTGGTACATCTTCTCTTCCAGTTGGCGGATCCGCTTGGTGATTTCGCTTGGGGAGCGCAGTTCGTTTTCGTACTTGGCGTTTTCCTCCGCCGCCTTGGCCATGCCTTTGCGCTTCTTGCTGCGCGAACCAGGCACCGTGGCGCCTTCCATGATGTCGGCCACGTCCTTGAACACGCCTTTGGGTGTGATGCCATGTTCCAGGTTGAACGCGATCTGCTTTTCACGACGCCGCTCGGTCTCGCCGATGGCCCGCTCCATAGACCCTGTCATCCGGTCGGCATACAAGATCGCCCGGCCGTTGAGGTTACGCGCCGCCCGACCGATGGTCTGGATCAGCGAACGGTCAGAGCGCAGGAAGCCTTCCTTGTCGGCATCGAGAATCGCCACCAACGACACTTCAGGCATGTCCAGACCCTCGCGCAGCAGGTTAATCCCCACCAGCACGTCGAAGGTGCCCAGCCGCAAGTCGCGGATGATCTCCACTCGCTCCACCGTGTCGATGTCAGAGTGCAAGTAACGCACCCGCACCCCGTGGTCGCTGAGATAATCGGTCAGGTCTTCGGCCATGCGCTTGGTCAGCGTGGTCACCAGCACCCGTTCGTCTATCGAAGCACGCTTGTTGATTTCCGACAGCAAGTCATCGACCTGGGTCAGCGCCGGACGAATCTCGATCTGCGGGTCCACCAAACCGGTCGGACGCACCACCTGCTCGACGATACGTCCGGCGTGCTCTTCTTCATACTTGCCGGGCGTCGCCGAAACGAAGATGGTTTGCGGACTGACATTCTCCCACTCTTCAAAACGCATCGGCCGGTTGTCCAGCGCCGACGGCAGGCGGAAACCGTACTCCACCAGGGTTTCCTTGCGCGAACGGTCGCCTTTGTACATGGCGCCGACCTGCGGCACGCTGACGTGGGACTCGTCGATCACCAGCAAGGCGTCCGGCGGCAGGTAGTCGTACAGGGTCGGCGGCGGCGCACCAGTCGGACGGCCCGACAGGTAGCGGGAGTAGTTCTCGATGCCGTTGCAGTAGCCCAGCTCCAGAATCATCTCCAGATCGAACCGGGTACGTTGCTCCAGGCGCTGGGCTTCGACCAGCTTGTTCTGGCTGCGCAAGTATTCCAGGCGCTCGCCGAGTTCAACCTTGATGCCTTCCATCGCCTCCAGCAGTGTTTCGCGGGGCGTGACGTAGTGGCTCTTGGGGTAGAAAGTGAAACGCGGCAGCTTGCGGATCACTTCGCCGGTCAGCGGATCGAACGCCGACAGGCTTTCGACTTCGTCGTCGAACAGCTCGACACGGATCGCCTCCAGGTCCGATTCGGCCGGGTAGATATCGATCACATCGCCACGCACACGGAAGGTCGCACGGGCGAAATCCATGTCGTTACGGGTGTACTGCAAGTCCGCCAGACGGCGCAGCAAGGCGCGCTGATCGAGTTTGTCGCCCCGGTCGATGTGCAGCACCATGCGCAGGTAGGTTTCCGGACTGCCCAGACCATAAATGCACGACACCGTGGTGACGATGATGGCGTCCTTGCGCTCCAGCAGGGCCTTGGTCGCGGACAGACGCATCTGCTCGATGTGGTCATTGATCGACGCGTCCTTCTCGATGAAGGTGTCGGACGACGGCACATAGGCTTCTGGCTGGTAGTAGTCGTAGTAAGACACGAAATACTCGACGGCGTTGTTCGGGAAGAACGCCTTGAATTCGCCATACAGCTGCGCCGCCAGGGTCTTGTTGGGCGCCAGCACCAGCGTCGGGCGTTGCACTTGAGAGATGACGTTGGCGATGCTGAACGTTTTGCCCGAACCCGTCACACCCAGCAGGGTCTGGTGCGCAAGTCCGGCGTCGATCCCTTCGACCAGTTGGCGAATGGCCTCGGGCTGGTCGCCAGCGGGCTCAAAACGGGTAACGAGCTGGAACTCGGACATAACCTACCTCTTGAATTCGTTCGCGTCGGGGTTCGCGACAAGGACTCGTCCGCACGGCTTGCACCGGCAATGACGAAATCACCACCGACGGCTCGTCCCGTCAACGGGGGACGACGTGCGGTGGTGTCAGTGCTTGAAGTGATGCACTGTAAATGGAGACGTTTGCGCATGTTTCAAGGCGCTCATTCAATCAGTGCTTACATCATTGAGGTTTCAACGGGACGAACGTTCTGCAAATAATCCGAAAAACCTTGAAAAAACCTGCACTCCCCTGTCGCCCCTGGGGGGGATGCTCTTTATACTAGCTCCCCGTTTATGCACCGCTTTGGCGCATTCGGCCGCGGCGTGCATTTCCCTCCCTCCTTCATTCAGAGCTGCCGCAAAAATGAGCCTCTTCTCCGCTGTCGAAATGGCGCCCCGCGATCCGATCCTGGGTATCAACGAAGCATTCAACGCCGACACCCGCACCACCAAGGTCAATCTTGGCGTGGGCGTCTACTGTGACGAAGACGGACGCATTCCTCTGCTGCGCGCAGTGGCTGAAGCCGAGAAGATCCGCGTGGCGCAGCATGCGCCACGGGGTTATTTGCCAATCGACGGCATCGCCGCCTACGACCAGGCCGTGCAGAAACTGCTGCTGGGCGCAGATTCGCCGCTGATCGCGTCAGGCCGTGTGCTGACCACTCAATCGGTCGGCGGCACCGGCGCGCTGAAAATCGGTGCAGACTTCCTCAAGCAACTGCTGCCCAACGCTGTCGTAGCCATCAGCGACCCGAGCTGGGAAAACCACCGCGCACTGTTCGAAACCGCAGGTTTCCCGGTTCAGAACTACCGTTACTACGACGCAGCCTCCCACGATGTGAACCGTGGCGGCATGCTCGAAGACCTGCAAAACCTGCCTGACCATTCCGTGGTCGTGCTGCACGCCTGCTGCCATAACCCGACCGGCGTCGACCTGAACCTGGAAGACTGGAAAAAAGTGCTGGAAGTGGTCAAGGCCAAAGGGCACGTGCCGTTCCTGGACATGGCTTATCAGGGCTTCGGCCAAGGCATTCAGGAAGACGCCATCGCTGTGCGCCTGTTCGCTGAGTCCGGCTTGACCTTCTTCGCCTCCAGCTCGTTCTCCAAGTCGCTGTCGCTGTACGGCGAACGTGTGGGTGCGCTGTCGATTGTCACTGAATCCAAAGAAGAAACCACTCGCGTCCTGTCCCAGGTCAAGCGCGTGATCCGCACCAACTACTCCAACCCGCCGACCCACGGTGCAATCATTTCCGCCGCCGTGCTCAACGATCCGGCGCTGCGTGCCATGTGGGAAACGGAACTGGGCGAAATGCGCGTGCGCATCCAGGGCATGCGCAAGGCGATGGTCGAGCGTCTGGCCGACAACCCGGCCGGTCAGGACTTCAGTTTCGTCGGCCGCCAGTGCGGCATGTTCTCTTACTCAGGCCTGACTGCCGACCAAGCCCAGCGCCTGCGCAGCGAGTTTGGGATCTATGCGCTGGACACCGGTCGTATCTGTGTCGCTGCGCTGAACCAGAAGAACATTGACGCGGTGTGCGACGCGATCAAGAAGGTGTTGTAAGAAGAAAATGATCGAGCTCATCGCTCCACGCAGCCATGCATCCCGTGACGCTCTGCGTCACAAATGGCCGGACGCGGAGCGTGGGCACGATGGTCGGGCTCAGTCAGCACCGCTTATACCACTCGGCAATCCGATCGAACGATCCCTTTCCTCTCCGCCTCGAACGTCTGTCAGCCATTTTTGAAGCAGACTTTCGAGGTATACATGTCTACCGAACCGCAACGGCAAAAAGAGCAGGCACCCGGTCAACACACGCCGCCGGACCAAGGGACGGACCGCAACGATCCGGCTATCGATCCGCAAGAGCCGGATGCTGTACCGGATTCGAGCGGGCATGACGGCCAGCGTCATAACCAGCAGCAAAGCCAGAGCCAGAGCCAGTCGCAAGGCTCGTCTGAAAAAAGCGCCTATGTGCCTGACTATGAGCCTCAGGAAAAGCCCCAGACTCAACGCAATCATCAACCGACCCAAGGCGTCGATGCTGATATCGATACGCAAGGCGGCTGACAACACGGCCCTTAAGCAATGTGAATTGGGCCACGCGGCCCAATCACGGCGGCTAGCTGATTGACAACTGCCCGATCAGCGTCCGGAAGACGAAGGGTCTTCCTTGATCTCCAGCACCTGATACCCCGGATCAGCCTTGATTTGCTGCTCGGTGAACGGCAGCGTCGTCCATTGCTTCTTCGAAAACGCCTCGGTCTGGTCCCTTGAATGCGCCGACTGCGGGTTGCTCGACTCGGAGAACGCCAGCAGCCCCTTGGCCTGCGGACCATCATTGTCGAACGTCACCACTTGCAGATAGCTGGTGCCGCTGACCACTTCACGCTTGCCGTCCTTGCCCGCTACGGTCTGCATCGCGTTGTAGACGCCCAGTGCTGCCGGACCGCCGTGGATCGGAACAGGTACACCACTCTGGCTCGACACCTGAATGTCACCCCAGGTCGTCTTCGCTGACAGACCGGCCTTGCTCACTTCATCCAGCGCCGTCAGCATGGCGGCACGTAACGCCGTAGCAACTTCCGGGTACTCGATGGCCAGACCACGGGGCGTGTGAACCGGGTCCTTGGCATCGAACACCACTCGCCAGCGCGAACCGACCGTCTGCATCGCGCTCATGATTTTCTGGAAATACACCAAACCCAAGCCGCTGTTGAGATCAGCGCGTCCGTCCCAGGTTTTCAGGGCTGTACACAGCGGTGCGAGGCGTTTTTCATCGCCACCCAGCCCTGTGGCACAGAACTGCAAGAGGTCCGGCAATACTTGCCCGGCCTGATACACCTCGTTGTCCATCACCATGGCTTGCAGGTTCTCGACGCTGACCTTGCCCATCTGCTGCAGTTTGCCGAGTCGATCCAGCGCAAAACGCGCACGCAACCCGAGCGGCTGGCCTTCCTGGCTGATCAGCGGCGAGAAGTTTTTCTGCGGCGCTGCCGGGTTGACCATCCAGGCTGAGTCGTTGGAATGCTGCACGAAGTCTGTTCGCAACAGTTGCGGCTGTCGCGACGAAGGGTAAATACCCGGCTGCGCCGCCTCGGGCGAGATATCCCAGTTACAGTCACTGCGCGAACCGTCGAGGACGATCAATTCGGTGCCGATGCGCGGGTCGCTGCACTTGGCAAGCTTCACCGCGTCGACATTCGGCTGTACAGCGCCTGGCCCTTGGCATCCACCGCCACGGTGTTCACCCACGGAATCCCCTGAAGGCTGCGCACCGAATCCTGGAACGCTTTGAGACTCTTGGCCTGATCCATCGCATACCACTGTTGCAGCACCCGGTCGTTCTTCAGGTTTGCATCGCGCAGGCTGAAGGCGAACTTGTCATCCCAGTCCAGCCTTCCCGGCCATTGCACCACCGGACCGAATGTCGATGAATAGACGGTACGGGTCACCGGCTTGACGCTGCCGTCCGCCTGCTTCACCTGCACGCTGAGCTGTTGCTTGCCCATCGCCACTGACTTGCCGTCGAGCAGGTAACGTGTCGGGTCTTTCGGGTCCAGTTGCAAACGATGCAGGGTGAAATGCCTGGACGTATCGACGGTATGGGTCCAGGCCAGGTGCTGGTTGAAGCCGATGTTGATCAGCGGCAACCCCGGCAACGCAGCGCCCATCACGTCCAGCTTGCCGGGGATGGTCAGGTGCATCTGATAGAAACGCATGCCGCCGCCCCACGGGAAGTGCGGGTTGGCCAGCAACATGCCGCGTCCGTTGGCCGACAGCTCGCGCCCGATCGCCACCGCATTGCTACCGCGCTCCAGTGCGAACCGCTCATTGCGAGCGGCAGCCAGTTGTAAGGCCTGACGCTGCTCGCGCTCAACGCCGACCTGAGCACCCTTCTGCGGCGGGCTGGCCCCGGCCAGCGCTTCAGTGAACTGCCCCACCCCGCCTTCGACCAGCAATCGACGGGTCAGGCGCACCAGATCGTCGGTACTGATCGGTCGTACCCATTCAGCGGCGCAGGCTGTCGGCAAGCCTTTGGCATGCTGCTCGCCCAGTGAGCGGTTATAGCCGGCCGCGTAACCCTGCATCAATTGACGAATCTCGGCCGGCTGGGCCTTCCAGAAATCGGCCAGCGCCTCAGGCGTGTTCAGCCATTTGAACAGCAGGTCGCTGGCCATATTGTTGCGCTGTTCGAGGGTCGCCTTGTCGGGGCCGAAATAGCGGGAGCGCTCACCATTGACCGTAACGACCTCGTTGGCGAGCAGGCACAGGTTGTCCTGGGCATAGGCGTAACCGATGCCGTAACCCAGCCCGCGTTCGTCAGCAGCTACGATATGCGGCACGCCAAATGTGGTGCGACGCACTTGCGCCGAGGCGCTCTGATTCTCGGGAGCAACCAGTGCCTGAGCGGGCAGCACCAGCCCGAACGAAAGACCTGCAACAAGTAAACCGGACAAGGGCCTGGACATAAACACGCTGACTCCAACTGGGCAGGAAAACGAAGAGGACCGGAACGGACCGTTTCAAACAGACAGAACGTAAATTCACGGGAAAACACGGACTTTTGTGGGGGCGGACTTGTCCGCGAAAAGGCCGGTACATTCGACGCATTTGCAGTGGCTGAAATACGGCATTCGCGGACAAGTCCGCTCCCACTGTGTTTGCTGCGCGATAGCGCTACGTCAAAGACGTGGTGGTGCTTCACAAAAAGCGTGCCGTGCGACAGCGCTACAAACTGACCTTTAAACGAGATTGGAGCCCGAAATTTAGTCGATTAAGGGCTATAGCCCGACAACGCTAAATTCCGCTCCACTCGCCTCGTCTTACTGACAGCCCCCATAGCCGTCGCCCGTCGCCCGGCCGATTTTTTCCAGGCAGGAACCCTGCATGAAACGCTCTCGACTCCCTCGGCGCACTGTCCTCGCGGCGCTGTGCCTGTTTCCGGTCATCGCCGTGTGCGCCTGGCAAATCCTGCCGGACAGCCACAGCAACGTGCCTACCGTGACAGTCACCCGCAGCAACATAGAAAGCAGCGTGACAGCGTTGGGCACTCTGCAACCGCGCAGCTACGTTGACGTCGGTTCGCAGGCCACCGGGCAGATCATGAAGATCCACGTGCAAGTGGGCGACCAGGTCAAGGAAGGTCAGCTGTTGGTCGAAATCGACCCGTCCACTCAAAAAGCCAGACTCGACGCGGCGCGCTACGCTATCGACAACCTCAAGGCACAGCTTCAGGAGCAACGTGCGCTGCACGAGCTCGCGCAGCAGAAGCGGCAACGTCAGCAGCGTCTGGCGGCCGGTGGCGCAACCCGTGCCGAAGACGTACAGGCGGCCGAGTCGGAATTTCACGCCACCCAGGCCCGGGTCGACATGTTCAAGGCGCAGATCCTGGAAGCCCAGGCCGCACTGCGCAGTGACGAGGCCGCGCTGGGCTACACCCGCATTTATGCACCCATGAGCGGCACCGTGGTTGCGCTGGACGCCCGCGAAGGCCAGACCCTCAATGCGCAACAACAGACCCCGTTGATTCTGCGCATCGCCCGGCTCTCGCCCATGACCGTCTGGGCTGAAGTGTCCGAGGCCGACATCGGCCATGTGAAACCGGGCATGAACGCTTACTTCACCACCCTGAGCGGCGGCAGTCGGCGCTGGAAAAGTACCGTGCGCCAGATTCTGCCGGTGCCGCCCAAACCGCTGGAACAGGCGAATCAGGGCGGCGGCAGCCCGAGCAGTTCGCGCAAAAACGGTGGCGGTCGAGTGGTGCTGTACACCGTACTGCTGGATGTCGACAACGACGATCAGGCGCTGATGGCGGAAATGACCGCACAAATCTTTTTCGTTGCAAGCAGCGCGACGGACACGCTGACCGCACCGCTTTCGGCCTTGAAAACCGACGCCCAAGGCGATCTGCAGACGGCACAGGTGCTGACCGCCAGCGGCGAGGTGCAGAGCCGTCAGGTGCGCACCGGGATCAGCGACCGGTTGCGGGTGCAGGTCCTTGACGGTCTGGAAGAAGGCGAACGCGTGCTGGTGCCCTCCGCGCTTGGCAGCGGAGGCTGAATGCAGACGCCGTTGATCGACCTGCGGGCCATCCGCAAATCCTATGGCGGAGGCGACAGCCCGCAGGTCAACGTGCTGCAAGGCATCGACCTGTCGATCCACGCCGGAGAGTTCGTGGCGATTGTCGGAGCATCCGGCTCCGGCAAATCGACGCTGATGAATATTCTGGGCTGCCTGGACCGCCCCACTTCGGGCGAATACCTGTTTGCGGGGGAAAACGTCGCCGAACTGAGCAGTGACGAGCTGGCCTGGCTGCGCCGCGAAGCCTTCGGCTTCGTGTTTCAGGGTTATCACCTGATCCCGTCTGGCTCGGCCCAGGAAAACGTCGAGATGCCGGCAATCTACGCGGGCACTCCGGCAGCGCAGCGGCATGCCCGCGCCGCCGCCCTGCTCGATCGGCTGGGGCTGGCCTCGCGCACCGGCAATCGCCCGCATCAACTGTCTGGCGGTCAGCAGCAGCGGGTGTCGATCGCGCGCGCCTTGATGAACGGCGGCCACATCATCCTCGCCGATGAACCCACCGGGGCACTGGACAGCCACAGCGGCGCGGAAGTCATGACCTTGCTGGATGAGCTGGCCAGTCAGGGCCATGTGGTCATTCTGATTACCCACGACCGCGACGTCGCCGCCCGCGCCAGACGCGTCATCGAAATCAGCGACGGGCGAATCGTCAGCGACACGCTCAGCGAGACTGTCGGAAACGCTCAGCCGACAGGCGCACTGCAAGCGGTCGATCTACGGGCACGACTGGCCCAGGGCAGCAACGCCCGCAGCGCGTGGAAAGGCGAGTTGGTCGACGCCGTTCAGGCGGCGTGGCGAGTGATGTGGATCAACCGGTTTCGCACCGCACTGACGCTGCTGGGCATCGTGATCGGCGTCGCCTCGGTGGTGGTCATGCTGGCGGTGGGCGAAGGCAGCAAGCGTCAGGTCATGGCCCAGATGTCGTCCTTCGGCTCCAACATCATCTACTTGAACGGCAAGGCACCCAGCCCGCGTGCCCCGAAAGGCATTATCACCCTCGAAGAAGTCGCTGCGCTGGGTGATCTGCCCGAGGTCAGGATGATCATGCCGGTCAACGGCGGACAGGCAGGTGTGCGCTTCGGCAATGTCGACCACTCCAGCTACGTGGGCGGCAACGACACGCACTTCCCGGCCATATTCAACTGGCCGGTGGTGGAAGGCAGCTACTTCACCGAAGCCGATGAACAGAGTGCCGCGGCAGTGGCTGTGATCGGGCACAAAGTCCGGCAAAAGCTGTTCGGTGAGCGCATCGACCCCATCGGCCAGTACATCCTGATCGAGAACGTGCCGTTTCAAGTGGTGGGCGTGCTTCAGGAAAAAGGCGCCAGCTCGGGCGACCTGGACAGCGACAACCGCATCGCGATTCCCTATTCATCGGCCAGCATTCGCCTGTTCGGCTCGCAAGACCCGGAGTACATCACAATCGCTACCCGCGACGCCGAAAACGTCAAACAGGCAGAAGCGGCGATCCGCGACCTGCTGAACCACCTGCACAACGGCAAACAGGATTACGAGCTGACCAACAACGCAGCGATGATCCAGGCCGAGGCCCGCACGCAAAACACGTTGTCGTTGATGCTCGGCTCGATTGCGGCCATCTCGCTGCTGGTCGGCGGCATCGGCGTCATGAACATCATGCTGATGACCGTTCGCGAGCGGACGCGGGAGATTGGCATCCGCATGGCCACCGGTGCGCGTCAGAGCGACATCCTCCGCCAGTTTCTCACCGAAGCGGTGATGCTTTCGGTGGTCGGAGGGCTGGCCGGCATCGTGCTGGCACTGGGCATGGGCACGGTGTTGCTGTTGAGCAAGGTCGCGGTGGCCTTTTCGCTGTCAGCCGTGGCGGGAGCCTTTGGCTGTGCATTGATCACCGGGGTGATCTTCGGCTTCATGCCCGCCCGCAAAGCCGCCCGCCTCGACCCGGTTGCGGCCCTCACCAGTCAATGAATGATCATTCCATGAAAGCAACCTTCACGCTGTTGACCACTTGCCTGCTGCTGGCCGCCTGCAGCACGCCCTTACCCGGCCCGGACAACGGCATCCAGCCGCCGCCCGCCTGGGCGTTTGCCCGGAGCGCAGCGACCCAACGCACCGATGCCCGCTGGTGGCAACACTTTGGCAGCCCGGAACTGAACCGGCTGATCGAACAGGCCAGCCGCGACAGCCATGAAGTCGGCGCGGCCTTGGCACGGGTGCGTCAGGCCCAGGCAACGGCGATCATCGGCGGCGCGCCATTGCTGCCTGAACTGAGTTATGGCCTGCGGGGGGAACGTAATAAGTTCATGCGCAGCAGCGACCGCAAGGCCAACCCGTCGGACGACAACAACACCGACATGTTTACGGCCGACCTGACCGCCAGCTACGAGGTGGATTTCTGGGGCGGCGTCGCGGCCGGTCGAGACAGCGCCCTTCAGAGCCTGCGTGCCAGCCAGTTCGATCAGGCAACCGTGGAGCTGACGCTGCTCAGCAACGTTGCCGACCGCTACGCGCAAACCCTGTCGGCCCGCGAGCAAGGCCGCATCGCCGAACTGAATCTGGCCAACGCGCATGACGTGTTGCGACTGGTGCAGACGCGCTACGACTCGGGCTCGGCGACGGCACTGGAACTGGCGCAGCAGAAAAATCTGGTTGCCACCCAGCAACGCGAACTGCCACGGATTCAGCAACTGGCCAACGAACAGCTGATCACCCTCGCCGCCCTGCTGGGCCAACCGGTGCAGCGCCTGAAACTGGACAACCAGGCATTCGACAGCCTGAGCTGGCCGGACATCGGCAGTGGCGTGCCCAGCGACCTTCTCACACGCCGCCCGGATCTGGCAAAGGCCGAAGCCGAACTGGCAGCCGCACACGCCAACGTCACGATTGCCCGCGCGGCCATGCTGCCCAAACTCACTCTGAGCGCACGCGTCGGCACTGAATCGGTTCGCGCCGAAGACTGGCTTCGCGCCCCGTTCAGCAGTCTGGCGGCGGGCTTGGTCGGCCCGATTTTCAACAACGGCCGCCTTGGTGCAGAACGTGACCGGGCCACCGCACGACAGGAAGAACTGCTGGAAACCTATCGCGGCGCAATCATCAACAGCTTCGCCGACGTGGAAAAGGCCCTGAACAGCATCGACGGTCTTGATCGCCAGCGTGGCTGGCACGAAGAAGAGCTGAAACAGGCCCAGACCGCGTTTCGCATCGCCCAGAGTCGTTATCAGGAAGGTGCCGAAGACCTGCTGACCGTGCTTGAAACCCAGCGCACCTTGTACCAGGCACAGGACGTCAGCGTGCAGTTGAGGCTGTCCAGAGTGCAGGCCAGTATCGCGCTGTACAAAGCACTGGGCGGTGGATGGCAGGTGCGTTGAGTGGCATAGCGGACGCTTAAATAGCCCTTGAACGAACACAATGCAGAATGTGGGAGGCGGCTTGCCGGCGATCTGCCGGGAAACGGCAGCAAAACCTGCATACGCGGTGTGTCAGATGCAACCTGGGCCCGCTGCGCAGCCCATCGCTGCCGTCGTAACCTCCGAGAGCTCCCACGCCCTGCGGGCCGAAGCTAGTGTGCGTGCAGTTCAGTCAATTACAGCGTGTTTGATAAGAGGCGGTGAGCTGTAAGACAGCGCCTATCCGCCTAAAACCACTTCTCCGGCAGCAGATTGCGCGCATACCACGGGCGACGGGGCACGCGGCGGACCAGATCGCCGAGTTTGTCATCGGCGGCAAAGGTAATGCGCAGCGCAAGCTTCATGACTTCCGGGTCCATCTCCATCGACGTGCCGGCCTGCAGCCCCGGTGTGGTGCTGCAACCGTGGGTGTCCGGCCCCAGCCACGGGTCGCTGACTTCCACCCAGCGACCCGACGCGAACCAAGGCACGCCGTTGACTTCAAGGCGCTTCACCTCACCGGGATGAAAGCGCTCGTGAGCCCGAAACCAGTCATCGATACGGTCGTCGATCCAGCCATGAAACATCCAGAACACCGGGTTGACGTGGGACGAGAACGGGTCGGCCAGAAAGTCGTTTTCAGGGCCGAACCAGCGCTCGGCAAAGTCATCCGAACGTCGCGCCATCGGCACCGGCTGGCCGTTAGCCGGATCACGGGCCACCGAGGCCCAACGCATGTGCAGCCAGTCGTGCAGCTCCAGTTCGACCTGCGAACCAAACTGTCCCAGTGTCAGCGTCGACAGAAAGCGCGGGTCACGGTACTGGGATTCCCAGACCTGAAAATGGGTGTGATACGTCTCGGGACTTTTGATGTCGCTGACCAGTTGGGTGTACTCCTCGTCACCCTGCGCCAGCCAGTTCGGCGGCAGTGAACAGCCGTCGTGGTTGTCGAAATAACGCGCGAAGCCCAGTCGGTCACGCTCCAGTTCCGGCTGGGGCATCGGAAAACGCGGCCAAGACGGCAGGTCCTGAATCGTCCGGGCCTGAATCAGCATGTGTCGGTGCATATAAAAGAAGTCCACGCCCGAACCGTTACGATCCTTGTGCGGTCCGCGAGCGTCGCGCTCCTTGTCCCGCGGCCCCGGCTGCCAGCCGATCCCGCGCAAGGCTTTCTGCTTGTCGCTGGGCAGCTTGTGCCATTTGTCACGGGACGCATGCCAGAGTTGGTGGAACAGACGATGTTCTTTGGAGATCAGCCAGGCATGAAACTCAGGCGTCAGATTGACCCGTTCTCGCGCCTCAGGAAACAGTTGCTTGACAGCGATTACGCGGCTTTCCAGCTCCGGCAAGGCCAGCGGTCGATCAAGGCGCTCGATACGGCCACTCAGCGTGCCGCTGCCAGCATTGCCAAACGCGCCCCAGACCTCATCCAGAATCAGGCTGAATTCGTAATCCGGCGTGTCGCTGTGCGGGCCGTTGCCTGCGTGACCGTCCATGACCCGCAGATACAATTTGGCAGCGTTGGCCGGTTGCAGGTCGCCAATCACCCGAAAACGCGGCATAGCATCGCCGCGCAGGTTTTCAGCGGTGTCGATGTAACCACGCAATCCACGGCCCCGCGGGGCGATATCGAGGAACATTTCCAGACCGTCCAGCGGCGCGCCGCGCAGCCCTGCATCGCGCCCCTCGAAACGCAGCGTCCACACGCCGCGCAGCTTGTCGGCCAGACGCTGAGTGGCAGTATCGGCCGGGCCTGCGGTGGCCTCACCAGGCGTGACGGGCTCCTCGACACGCGTGAACTCCCGATGGGCATACCAGACCGCTGGCACTGCCGCGCCGGTCAGCGCCAGACCTGCGATGAAACCTCGTCGAGAAATCGTCATTGCCCTACCTGTTACAGCCCCCGAGACACCGGGTATCCAGCTAGAACGTAAAGCCTGCGGATAAATTTACTTCTCGGCTCGCCTGAGCAGGAAGCACTGATTGAGCCCGAGCGCTCGGCTCACTGAATCCGCAGTCTCTGTGTCACGGCTGCATGCCCACGCGGAGCATACGATCAGGTGCGGCCTGGCAAGACCACCGCTAAATTTCTCCGCCATCCGCTCGTTCTCCCCAGATAGCAACGGCCCTGCTGCCCGCACGCAAGGCAGGCCTGCACCGATCATCTGAACGAGACGGCAATGACAAAACCGCGTTGGAAAAAGGCTCTCTTCATCGGCCTGCCACTGGCCCTGGCCATCAGTGCAGGCGCAGGCTATTTGGCCTGGAATTACTGGTCACCCGCAGGCTACCCGGTCAAGGTCATGAAGCAGGCAGAAGACCTGCAAGAGCGGATCATTTCCTTCGACAGCCACATCACGGTGCCGATGAAGTTCGGCAGCGAGCGCAACGAGGCTGACAAGGACGGTTCCGGCCAGTTCGATCTTGTGAAGACCGCACGTGGCCGTCTGTCAGGTGCAGCCTTGACGGTGTTCGGCTGGCCGGAGATCTGGAACGGCGCCAACGCACCACATCGCCCGACACCCGGCTTCGTCGAGGAAGCGCGCAAGCAACAGGAAGTGCGCTACACCATCATCACCGGCATGGTGCGCGACTTCCCCCATCAGGTCGGCATCGCCTACACCCCGGACGACATGCGCCGCTTGCAGGGCGAAGGCAAGTTCGCGATTTTCATCAGCATGCTCAACGCCTACCCGCTGGGTAACGACCTTGATGCGCTTGACCGATGGACAGCGCGAGGGATGCGTATGTTCGGCTTCAGCTACGTGGGCAACAACAGCTGGGCGGACTCATCGCGCCCGCTGCCGTTCCTCAACGACACGCCGGATGCGCTGGGCGGTCTGTCCGAGATCGGCAAACAGGCCGTGCAGCGCCTGAACGACCTTGGCGTGATCATCGACGTGTCGCAAATGTCGAGCAAGGCGCTGGAACAAGTCAGCCAATTGAGCCGCACGCCGATGGTTGCCTCGCACTCGGCACCGCGTGCGCTGGTGGACATTCCACGCAACCTCAGCGATGAAGAAATGCAACGGATCAAGCAGAGCGGTGGCGTGGTCCAGGTCGTTGCTTTCCCTGCCTATCTGAAGCCCTTGAGCCAGAAGACCCAGGACAAGCTCAACGCGCTGCGCAAGGAATTCGACCTGCCGCCACTGCCCAATCTCGCAATGGCGCTGATGCCCGGCGATGCAATCATCACGGTCTGGCCGGAACAACGCTTCGGTGCTTACGCCAGCAAGCTTTACGCAATTCTTGAGGAAGAGCCCAAGGCCACGGTCAAGGATTTCGTCAACGCGATCGATTACACGGTGAGAAAGATCGGCATCGACCATGTCGGCATCAGCTCAGACTTTAACGACGGTGGCGGCGTGGAAGGCTTCAACGACGTCAGCGAGATCCGCAACGTGACCGCCGAGCTGATCGAGCGCGGCTATGCCGAAGCCGACATCGCCAAATTGTGGGGTGGCAATTTCCTGCGTGTCTGGGAACAGGTGCAGGCCTCGGCCAAGCCGGTGGTCAAGCCATGACTGATCGCAGAACGTTCCTCAAACAGGCCGGACTGCTGGCCGCCGCCCTGCCACTTGGCTCGGGCCTGATCGCACCCGCTACGGCTGCCACGCCAGAACCGGTGTCGGCAGACAAATGGGGCGGGCTCAAGCAACTGTTCAATCAGGACCCGGACTACATTCACTTCTCCAACTTTCTGGTGGCCTCGCACCCAAGACCCGTGCGCGAAGCCATCGAGCAGCACCGCGCCCACATTGATCGCAACCCCGGTCTGGCAATGGATTGGGACCTGCAGGAAACCGAACTGCGCGAGCATGAAGTGCGTGTCTGGGCAGGCAAATACCTGAATGCCAAACCTGGCCAGATCGCCTTGACCGGCAGCACCACCGAAGGGCTGGCGATCATCTACGGCGGCCTGCACATCCGCCCGGATCAGGAAATCCTCACCACCGAACACGAGCACTCCTGCGCCCGCAGCATCCTCAATTTCCGCCAGCAGCGTGACGGCACTCAGGTGCGCAGAATCCGCTTGTTCAAAGACCCGGCGCAGGTGTCGGCCGACGAAATCATCGGTTCGATTGCCCGCAACATCCAGGCCAATACCCGTGTACTGGGCATGACCTGGGTGCAATCGGGCAGCGGCGTAAAGCTGCCGCTCGGCGCTATCGGCGATCTGGTCGAGGAGCACAATCGCAACCGCGACGCCAAGGACCGCATCCTGTACGTAATCGACGGCGTGCACGGCTTTGGCGTGGAGAATCTGGATTTCCCGGCCATGAAGTGCGACTACTTCGTGGCGGGCACCCACAAGTGGATGTTCGGCCCGCGTGGCACCGGGATTGTTTGCGCCCGCTCGGAACAGATGACCGATCTCACGCCCACGATCCCGACCTTCTCCGAAGCGACCAATTTCGCCACCACCATGACGCCGGGCGGCTATCACTCGTTCGAACACCGCTGGGCGCTGAACAAAGCGTTCGAGCTGCACCTGCAACTGGGCAAGGCCGATGTTGAGGCGCGCATCCATCAGCTCAACAGCTACCTCAAGGAACGCCTGCAAGCGCAGCGCAACGTCGAGCTGGTCACACCGATGGACCCTGCCCTGTCGGCAGGTTTCAGCTTTTTCAGGGTCAAGGATCAAGCCAGCGACGAGGTGGCGGCCTGGTTGATGAAAAACCGCATGGTGGTCGATGCGGTGAGCCGCGATGTCGGCCCGGTGGTGCGCACCGCGCCAGGCCTTCTGAACAGCGAAGCCGAAGTCGACCGCTTCATGGCGCTGCTCGACCAGCGTACCTGACGCCTGCACACCCGCTATCACCTGCTTTCCGCTTTTTGCCACTGAGGCCCGTCATGAAAAAGATGCTGTTCACCCTGTCCCTGACCTCGCTGTTCGGTCTGTTCTTGAGCGGCACCGTTCAGGCGGCGACGCCTGAGGCCGGGAAAGTCTTCAAGGACTGCAAGGATTGCCCCGAAATGGTCGTGCTGCCTGCGGGCACCTTCACCATGGGCGCGCCGGAAGAGGAACTGGGTCGCCAGCCGGACGAAGGGCCGATGCACGATGTGACCTTCGCCAAACCCTTCGCCATCAGCCGCTTTCAGGTGCTGAGCGGCGAATGGGACGCCTACATCAAAAGCTCCGGTTACAAAATGCCGGACGGCGATACCCGCCCCGGACGCGAATGCAAGGCAGGCAAGCCGCGCTATCCGCTTGGCCCGCGTCAGCCTGCGGTGTGCATGGACTGGAACGAAGCCAAAGCCTACGTCGCCTGGCTGTCGAAGAAGACCGGCAAGTCCTACCGCATGGTCAGCGAAGCGGCCCGTGAATACGCCGCACGCGGCGGCAGCAAGGGTTCGTTCCCGTTCCCGATGGATGAAGGCAAGACGTATGGCATCGCCAAACACGCCAACACCTACGGCCCGGAAGACGGTTTCAGCTACACCGCCCCGGCGGGCAGCTATAGCCCGAACGACTTCGGCATCTACGACGCCCACGGCAACGTGTACGAGTGGACCGCCGACTGCGAGACCAGCAACTACAACGGCGCGCCCACCGACGGCAGTGCCTGGCTGGCGGGCGATTGCACCTGGAAAATGATTCGCGGCAACGACTGGACCGAAGCGCCTATTTTTTCGCGCTCCGGCAACCGCAACAGCCGCCAGCCGGATGTACGCGGCGACTGGCTGGGCTTTCGGGTCATGCGCGACCTCTGACCGACTCATCGAGCCTGCGGCCTTTGACAAGGCCGCCATCACGGACACTCACGAGAACCCTCATGACCCTCAAAACCCAAAGCCTCGCCGGGGAAACCCTGAGAATCCTCAAACCTTTCTGGTGGCTGGTGGCGCTGTCGACGGTGCTGGGGATCGTCAGTGGCCTGAGCGTGACAGCGTTGCTGGCGACCATCAATAACGCGATGAACCTGCCGGCCGGGCCGAATACCCACACCGCGCTGCTGTTCGCCGGGCTGTGCGTACTGACGCTGGCGTGTTCGACACTGTCCAACCTGTCGACCCACTACGTGGGCCAGCGAGTGGTCGCCAACCTGCGCCGCGAACTGGCAGCCAAGGTGCTGGTCGCGCCGATCGAACAATTGGAACGTTATCGCTCGCACCGGCTGATCCCGGTGCTGCTTAACGACGTCAACACCCTCAGCACCTTTGCCCTGTCGGTGGCACCGATGGTGATCGCGTTTACCGTGACCCTCGGCTGCCTGACCTATCTGGCCTTGTTGTCGTGGCAGATTCTGGCACTGACGGTGTTGACCGTTGTGTTGGGCACCGGTGCGCAGTACCTCGCCCACGCCTTCGGGACGCGGAGCATTCAGTCGGCACGCAATGGCGAAGACGAACTGCAGAAGCACTACCAGGCGCTGTCGGCAGGTGCCAAGGAGCTGCGCATCCAGCGCAAGCGTCGCCAGCACATGCTCGATGAACAGATCCACGGCACCACCGAGCAGATCTGCCGCGCGAACATCCGCGCCGCGAATATTTTTGTCAGTGCCGAGACCTTCGGGTCAATGCTGTTCTTTGCCGTGATCGGCATGGCCATCGCCTTTCAGGCCTTGTGGCCGACCACCGAGAAAACCGTGCTGGGCGGCTTCGTGCTGGTGATGCTGTACATGAAAGGCCCGCTGGAACGCCTGATCAATTCCCTGCCCGCCATCAGCCGCGCGCAGATCGCCATGCGCCGTATTGCCGAGCTGTCGTGGAAGTTTTCAAGCCCCGAGCCGCACCTGCTGGTCAGCGACCGGCCCAATTCACTGGCCAGTCTCAAGACGCTGGAGCTGCATCAACTGCGTTATGACTACCCGGCCGTGGAAGGCAGCGACGCGTTCCACCTCGGCCCGGTCAACCTGAGCATCAAGCAGGGCGACATCGTGTTCATCGTGGGCGAGAACGGCTGCGGCAAGACCACGCTGATCAAGCTGCTGCTGGGCCTGTACAAACCGCAACAGGGCGAAATTCGCCTAAACGGCGAGTCTGTCACGCCGGAACACCTGGATGACTATCGGCAGCTGTTTACCACGATCTTTGCCGATTACTACCTGTTCGACGAGCCGCTGCAGGGCCAGGCGAGCCTGCCGGAAGACGCGGGCAAGTACCTGGAGCGTCTGGACATCGCCCATAAGGTCAGCATCCGTGACGGTGCTTTTACCACCACCGATCTGTCCACCGGCCAGCGTAAGCGTCTGGCGCTGATCAATGCCTGGCTGGACGAGCGTCAGGTGCTGGTGTTCGACGAATGGGCCGCCGATCAGGACCCGGCCTTCCGTCGCGTGTTCTATACCGAGCTGCTCCCCGAACTCAAGCAGCAGGGCAAGACCATCATCGTCATTTCCCACGATGACCGGTATTTCTACATCGCCGACCAGTTGGTGCGCATGCACGCCGGGCAAATCGACGTCGAACAGGTACAGAGTGCCTCCGTTTCAGCCTGATTGAAGGCGTTACCGACGCCCCGCCCGGCCTGTCCACGAGCGGGGCTTTTTCGTTCTATGGGCCGCCTGCGCAGGTGCATTGCTAGCCATCCGCCATCTTTTTTCACGCGATGTGAAAAATTCATTAAATAACAGTGATTCGCTTTCGTTCTCATTTACAGCAACGGTGCGCATGGCTGCTTTCTCGCCCGATTGCCCATAAAAAAGTTGCTCCTGACTGCGCGAATGGCGGAACAGACCAGCCCGCGCAGATCTGACCGACGCTATCTGCCCTTTGCCGATACCTACTAAAAAGAGCCACGTCATGCACAACCCGTCTCGACTCACCCCGCTCAGCAAAGCCTTGCTGCTCAGCCAGATGTTCAGCGCCCGACCATCTGTGGCAGCAATGGGTTTCGCGCTGTGCATGCCGCTGGCTGTGCAGGTCCAGGCGGAAGAAGCCACCACAGAAGGCTCGACCACCGCAGGCACGGTGACCCTGGCCCCAACCGCCATCGACTCCAATTCGCTGGGCACCACCACCGATGGCACGGGTTCCTACACCACTGGCGCCGTGAGCATCGGCAAAGGCGCACCGCAGTCGCTGCGTGAAACGCCGCAGTCGGTCAGCGTCGTGACACGACAGGTGATGGACGACAACAACCTGAACAGCCTCAGCGACGTGCTGGAAGACACCCCCGGCATGAGCTTCCAGTACCGCAACTTCGGCGGTCACGTGTACACCTCGCGCGGCTTCTCGCTGCTGGCGGAGAGCTTTCTGGTCGATGGCATTGGCGGCCAGGGCTATCAGATCACCGGCTGGATGCAGCCGGACATGGCCATCTACGACCGTGTCGAAGTGCTGCGTGGCGCGTCCGGCCTGCTGGTCGGCGCGGGTCAGCCCGGCGGTGCGGTGAACCTGGTACGCAAGCGTCCGACCGCAGAGAACAAGTTTTCGATCACCACCCGCGCCGGTTCCTGGGATCAGTACCGGGTCGACCTGGACGGCAGCGGCAAGCTCAACGATTCAGGCACCCTGCGTGGCCGTATGGTCGCCGCCTATGACGACAGCGGCTCGTACCTGGATGGCCGCGACAGCCGCACGCCGCTGCTGTACGGCATCGTCGAAGCCGACGTGTCTGACACCACCACGCTGACCATGAGCCTGCGTCGCCAGGAACAGGTCATCAACGGCTACTCCATCTACGCCCTGCCCCGCTACAGCAACGGCCAGTCGCTGGGCCTGTCACGCTCGACCAACCTGGCGCAGGACTGGAACCGCCTCGAAAGCGACATGACTGAGGTGTTCACCGAAATCGAACACCGCTTCAACGATGACTGGAGAAGCCGGACGTCGTTGACCTATTCCCAAGGCGGATTCGATCAGGCGATAGCCTATGCACGCGGCGCGGTAAACCCCAACACGCTGGCAGGCTCGGCGTTTCAGAACACCTTGTTCCGCAAGGACGAAGTGAACAGCACCGGCCTCAACAGCCAGTTGGAGGGCAACTTCAACGCGTTCGGCCTGAACCATCAGTTGACCCTCGGTGCCGACTGGTCCAGACAGGAATCCAATACCAAACAGGCGCAGGTCCGAACGGCTTCGCCCATCAACATTTTCAACGTCAACCAGAACGCCTTCCCCAAGCCCGTACGTCCGGCCTGGGGCAACGACATCGACATGACCGAAGAGCGTGCAGGCCTTTACGCCAATGCGCGGATTCACTTGAGCGAACCGTTGAGCCTTGTACTGGGCAGCCGTTTGAGCTGGTACGACTATCAGTACGATGTAAAAACCGGCGCAGCCAACAGCTACGAATCCAAGCAGACGCAGGAATTCACACCGTTCGCCGGTCTGATCTACGACATCAACGACAACTGGTCGTGGTACGCCAGTTACGCCGATATCTTCACGCCGCAGGCCGACTTCGTCGACATCGCTGGCTCGCCGCTGGATCCGGCCATCGGTTCCAACTACGAAACCGGCTTCAAGGGCGAGCTGTTCGACAAGCGCCTGAACCTGTCGATGGCGCTGTTCTACATCAAACAGAAAGACGTTGCGGCAGTGGATCTGTCGGAGGCAGCCTCGACAACGCTCTGCCCAACCAGCGCCGACGGCTCGTGCTACCTGCAAGACGGCATCAAGCGCAGCAAGGGCGTGGAAATCGAAGCCAGCGGCGAAGTCTTGCCGGGGCTGCAAGTGTTCGGCGGCTACACCTACAACCTGTTGCGCAACAACGGTGACGCAGAAGTGGCTTACGAAACGCCGAAACACATGCTGCGCCTCAACACCAGCTACAACCTGCCGGGCGCCTGGAATCGCCTGACTCTGGGGGCTGGCGTATCGGCAGACTCGGGTTACGAAGTGCCGTTCAACGACCAGTTGGGCGTTGCCGGTCGCGCGATCTGGGATGCCCGTGCCTCCTGGAAGCTGGACGAAAACTGGCGTGTTTCGCTCAACGCCGAGAACCTGTTCGACCGCAAGTACTACACCACTGCCGTGGCCACCGACCGTTCCAACGTCTACGGCGAACCCCGCAGCTACGTCCTGACCCTGCGCGGAGATTTCTGATTTACCGCCCGATGCCCGGATGACTGCGACAACCACAAAGCCAAGGGGAAGCCCTTGGCTTTTTGTGCTTTCGCGGCGTCGACATCAACGAGATTTATCCGATGCCGGAAACAGCCCGTGATTGAAAGAACGCAATGGCGTGGGAGGCGGTTGCCTTGAGCACGCGCTCTGTCAAAGACAATGGGTTTGCACACGAAGACTGATGCCCCGAATCACCCAAGCGACGACAAAACCATTATCCTGCACGCGCGTACCAAAAGAGCCCTCCTGCTATGCCGCCACCCCTTAAACGCCGCCACACAAGGCGCGTGAAACCCGTCGACCAAAGTCCGAAATCCGGGTTGGCGCTGAAGGGTATGGGGTTGATGTTGTCGCTGTTTTTTCAAGGCACTGCGTTGGCAGAACACTTCGAGTTCGACATCCCCGCGCAACCCTTGAGCAGCGCCTTGAACGAGCTGGCGCGCCAGGGCGATCTGCAAGTGCTGTACAACCCGGACGACGTGCGTGGCAAAACCGGCAGCCCGGTGCGCGGCAGGCTCACCCCCGAACAGGCGGTCACGGATCTGCTTCGGCAAGCCGGTGTTGCGCACACCTTCGAGGCCAATACGCTGACGCTCAGCCAGACGCCGGTCCTGCCGCCCGTGACCCTCAAACCGATGGCGATTCAGGCGCGGCAATTCGGCGTCACTACCGAGGGCAGTGGCTCATACACCACCAACGCAGTCAGCCTCAACAAGACGCCCCACTCATTGCGCGAAACACCGCAATCGGTAACGGTCGTGACGCGCCAGTTGATGGACGACAAGAACCTGACCGGCCTTGACGAGGTGATGGCGCAAACACCGGGTATTACCTTTTCTCAACGCAACTTCGGCTCACACGTGTTCAGTGCTCGCGGCTTCGCGATGGAAGACGAAAGCTATACGATCGATGGCGTTTCCGGCCAAGGCTACAGCGTGACCGGCTGGATGACACCGGACATGGCGATTTACGACCGCGTCGAAGTGCTGCGCGGTGCAGCAGGCCTATTGATCGGCGCAGGCAATCCTGGCGGTGCGGTCAATCTGGTGCGCAGACGCCCTACCGCGATCCCCAGGTTATCGGTCACCACCCGCGCAGGCAGCCGGGACAGCTACCGGATGGACCTGGATGGCAGCAGCGCGCTTAACGATGCAGGCAACCTTCGCGGCCGCTTCGTGGCGTCCTACGAGGACCGAGGCTACTTCACCGACGAATTGCATAAAACCGCGCCATTGCTGTACGGCACCCTGGAAACCGATCTCAACGATGACATCACGCTGACCCTGGGCCTGCGCCATCAGCGCTCGGACATCAGAGGGTTTTCCATCTTCGGCCTGCCACGCTACAGCGATGGTCGTGCCCTGCATCTGTCCCGTTCCACCTCGCTGGCGCAAGACTGGAATCGCCATCAGACCGAAACCAACGAGGTGTTCAGCGAGCTGGAACATCACTTCAACGAGGACTGGACGGGCACCGTGTCGGTGACTCACTCTGAAGGCGATTTCGATCAGCGAGTGGCCTACGCCCAAGGCGCCATTGACCCGCAGACCCTCACCGGTTCCCGTCCGATCAAGACCCTGTTTCGCTCCGACACGTTGCAAAGTACCGGTTTCGACAGTCATCTGGATGGCCGCTTCGACGCCTTCGGCCTGACGCACCAGTTGACCATAGGCGCCAACGGGTCGGATCAGGAACGCCGTTCGCGGCAAGTGCTGGTCACTTCAAGCAAGGCGCTGGATGTCTTCAACCCGGACCACAGCGCCGTCGTCCAGCCGAACCATCCGGCCTGGAGCACTATCACCGACTTCAGCGACAAGCGTTACGGCGCCTACAGCAACCTGCGCCTGAACCTGACTCAATCCTTGGGTCTGGCGATGGGTGGACGCATCAGTTGGTATGACTATCAGACCCAATCGGCAGGCCTGACGACCAAGGCCCGGCAGGATCAGGAAGTCACGCCTTTCATCGGCGTGATCTACGACCTGAGCCCCGAGTGGTCGTGGTACGCCAGCTACACGGATATTTTCTTGCCGCAGAGCGGTTACCGGAATGCAGGCGGCAAATTCCTCGAACCGGCCATCGGTGCCAGCCATGAAACAGGGATCAAGGGCGAGCTTTTCGACAAGCGCCTGAATGTATCGCTGGCCGTGTTCTACGTGAAACAGAAAGACGTGGCGGCGGAGGACGACGCCAACAGCGGCAACTGTCCAACCAACGATAGCTATGGCACCTGCTACCTGAACGGCGATATCCGGCGCAGCAAAGGGTTTGAGCTGGAAGCCAGCGGCGAACTGCTGCCAGGCTTGCAAACACTGGCGGGGTATACCTTCAACCTGACGCGAGGCAGCGACGGGCAGTCGATTTCCGCCGAAACACCCCGCCACCTGTTCAGGCTGACCAGCAGCTACACCCTGCCCGGTGCCTGGCACAGGTTGACAGTGGGGGCAGGCGTTTCAGCCCAGAGTGGCTATTCGGAAATCGAATCGACCCAGGTCATCAAAAACCCCGGCCGGGCGATCTGGGATGCCCGCGTGTCGTGGAAAATAGACGAGCACTGGTCCGTCGCCCTGAACGGCAACAACCTGCTGGACCGCACGTATTACAAGGCCACGGGCGATACTGACCGGGGCAATTATTATGGCGACCCGCGCAACTATGTACTGACCGTACGCGGGGATTTTTAGCTGTCGAGTCCAGTCAGGCGGCGGTGCTGCAACGCTTTGCTGACGCGATTGTGAGAACACCGCCGATTGCGACGCGGGTGAAGGCTGAGCTCTGGCACTGATTCGGGGTCAGGTCGAAGAAACCAAGGCAAAACCGGCGCTGGAAACGGCATGGGCACGATCAGAATCGAGACGTGAGCCTGATCACGCCCTCCTCAACCGCGTCACCAGCCCCTCCAGAAACCCATCGGCAATCACCACATTATCGTGGCGCTGATCCACCACCGTTGAACTCGCCAGCCCGTTCACCGAGCATTGTTCGAGCAGCACCTGTTCGGCCTTGGCAATCTGGTCGGGTGCGCGGCTTTGCCCGGCCCACCAGCAGTCGACTTTCACGCTCAACGGTTTCAACACGAACGCTTCGCTCAGGCGGGCGTTGGCGTCCAGCAGGCGATAGCCGGTTTCAATCTCGTCCTGCACGGCGATGTCCTGAAACACGCTGCGCAGGCTGTCGGCGCTCATGCCCGCATCCAGCGCCACCTTATCGACCACAAAGTCGATGACTTCACCTTCGCTTGAAACCGACTGCCGGGCCGTTTCGATCAGTGTGACAATGGCCTCTTCCTGCAAACCCGGCACAAACGCCTGAAGGCTCTTGATCAAGCTGCGGTAGTAATTTTCGCCCTGTTTCTGCGTGGCGGTCTGCGGATCTTCCTGGATAAACGCCATGCCGATAGAGGCAGGCAACTGGGTATCTACCAGCCCGACAAATTCCACGCGCTCACCCGCGCCTTCCAGACGGTGGGCAATGTCGATGGCCAGTGCGCCGCCCATCGACCAGCCCAGCAGGCTGTAAGGTCCGACCGGCTGTGTATTGCGAATCTGCTCGACGTAATAGTCGACCATGTCCGTCCAGGACGTATCGAACCAGCCCGGCACTACGTACGCCTTGTTGACCAGCCCGTAGACCATGCGGTCATCGTTCAGCTTTCCGGCCAGCGGGTAGTAGGAATACGTACCGCCGCCGCCCGGTGGCAGACAGAACAAGGGCGTTCGGGCCGAATGGCTGGTGTTCATGGCGATAACTGCCGACATGACCTTCGCCTCCCCGGCGCGCATGAAGTCCGCCAGTTCGCCCAAGGTCTGCATCAGCAGAAAATCATGCAGTTTGATTGAAACATCGAAGGTTTCGCGGATCCGTCCGGCCAGTGAAACCGCCAGCAGCGAGTGCCCACCCAACGCAAAGAAGTTGTCGTTCAAGCCGACCTGTTCGACCTGCAGCACCTGCTCCCAAAGCGCCGCCAGACGCTGTTCGAACTCGGTACGCGGTGCCATATAACCCTGCGCACGGCCTGTTTCAGGTTTGGGCAAAGCGCGGCGGTCCAGCTTGCCGTTGGCAGTCAGCGGCATGGCGTCGAGCAGTACGAAATGCGTAGGCACCATGTAATCCGGCAGGTGCGCCTTGAGCCGGGTTTTCAATGCGGCGCGCAAAATCGCTGTGTCCTGACCCGCCTCGCTCGGCACCAGGTAGGCCACCAGTTGTTTGCCGACAGGGCCGTCGATGTCGATCACACTGGCTTCGCGCACGGCGGCGTGTTCATTCAAACGTGCTTCGATTTCGCCCAGTTCGATGCGCAACCCGCGGATCTTCACCTGATGGTCGATCCGCCCGGCGTATTCAATCACGCCCTCGTCCTGTCCTTGGTTGCGATAGCGCGCCAGATCGCCAGTCCGGTACAGACGCCCGCCGCCCTGCTCGTCGAACGGATCCGGCACGAAGCGTTCAGCCGTCAGCGCTGCACGGTTGTGGTAGCCCCGCGCCAGCCCGACGCCACCCAGGTACAGCTCCGCCGCCACGCCCGGTGCGGCAGGCAGCAGGCCGTCGTCGAGGATGTGGGTCTTGAGGTTGTCGATGGGGCGCCCGATCGGCACGCTCAATACGTCGTCTGGCGTACAGGTCCAGTGCGTCACGTCGATGGCCGCTTCGGTCGGGCCGTACAGGTTGTACAGGCCGACCTGTGGCAAGCGCTTGAGCACCTGCCCGGCCAGTTCCGCTGGCAAGGCTTCACCGCTGCACACCACGCGTTTCAGGCTATGGCAGCTTTCCACCTGTTGATGAGTGAGGAAGGCCTGCAGCATGGACGGCACGAAGTGCAACGTGGTGACCTGATATTGCTGGATGGTCTGCACCAGCCGCTCGGGTTCACGATGATCGCCCGGCAGTGCGACGGCCAGCCGCGCACCGGTCAGCAATGGCCAGAAAAACTCCCAGACCGAGACGTCGAAGCTGAACGGGGTTTTCTGCAATACGGTATCGGTTGCATTCAGCGCATAAGCCTTCTGCATCCAGTGCAAACGGTTGACCAGCGCACGATGACTGTTGCCCGCGCCCTTGGGTTTGCCGGTTGATCCTGAGGTGTAGATCATGTACGCAAGGTTCAGCGGATCAGTGAGGTTGACCGGGTTAGTGGTGCTGTAACCGTCAAGCCAGTCGCTGTCCTGATCCAGGCACAGACTCTGCACCCCGGCAGGCAGCGGCAAACGCGCCAGCAGCGGGGTCTGGGTGAGCAGCAGGCCGATGCCGCTGTCCTGCATCATGTAGGCCAGCCGGTCTTCAGGGTAGTCCGGGTCCAGCGGCACGTAAGCACCGCCCGCCTTGACGATGGCCAGCAGGCCAATCACCAGTTCCAGACTGCGCTCGACACAGATACCGACCCGCACATCCGGGCCGACACCCGACTCGCGCAGCCGATAGGCCAACTGGTTGGCGCGGGCGTTGAGCTGCGCGTAGCTCAACGTCTGATGGTCAAAGATCAGCGCGGGAGCGTCCGGCGTCGCCAGCACTTGGGCTTCGATCAGTGTGTGAATGCATTGTTCGCTGGGGAACGCCGCAGCCGTGGCGTTCCAGTCACGCAGCACCTGCTGCTGCACGGGCTGATTCAGCAACGCCAGTTCACCAAGGGCTGCGTTCGGGTCACGCATCAGCGCCTGCAACAGGTGTTGGACATGTGCCGACAACTGCGCCACATCGCACTCGCTCATGCGCTGACGGTCGTAGCTGAAACGCATGGACAGGGTCCGCCCCAGATTGACCACCAGCGTCAGCGGGTAATGGGTCTGCTCCTGGGTGTGCAGGCCACCGAACACCAGCCCCGGCGGCGCGGTCTGTTGCAACGCGTCGGACACCGGATAGTTCTCGAACACCAGAATACTGTCGAACAGCGCCTCACCGCCGCTGCGCGCCCAGCGCTGAATGTCGTACAGCGGCGTGTGTTCATGCTCACGCAAGGCCAGGTTCTTAGCCTGCACCTGCTGCACCCAGTCGGCCACGGTTTGCTCGGGACGCGGGCTGGCGATCACCGGCAGGGTGTTGATGAACAGACCGAGCTGCTCCTCGACACCCGGCAGGTCTGCTGGACGTCCGGCCACGGTTGCGCCGAAGGTCACGCTGGAGTGCCCGGTGTAACGTTGCAGCACCAGGAGCCACGCCGATTGCACCAGCGTATTGAGGGTCACGCGCTGCTCTCGGGCGAACTCGCTCAGGGCGTGTGTGACGTGTGCGTCGAACAGGTGGAGGTGATCGCCCTGCCCGCTCTCGCTCGGGCGTGATGTGAAGCGCTGCATCAGGCGGGTCGGCTCGTTCAGTTCTGCGAGCTGTTCGTTCCAGAAGCGTTCGCTGAGCGCCGCATCCTGACGTTGCAGCCACTCGATGTAGTCCCGATAACGGCTGGCCTGCCTTGCTGGCGCCTGCCCGCTGTAGCGTTGCAGCACTTCGCCCAGCAGCCGCGAGCTGCTCCAGCCGTCCATGAGGATGTGATGGCTGGTGTAGATCAGTTGATGGCGGTCCTCGCCCGTGCGCAGCAGCGCCAGACGCAGCAAAGGCGCCTGAGCCAGATCGAAGCCCTGCCGACGGTCCGCATCGGCCCAGTCGTCCAGCCATTGCGGCGTCAGGCCTCTGGCGTCGACTTCGGTGAACGGCATCGAGACGTCGCGTAGCACCACCTGCAGCGATTGATCCAGATGGCTAACAAAACCGCTGCGCAGCACCTCATGAGCGTCGAGCGTGGCCTGCCAGGCCGCCTTGAAACGCGCAACGTCCAGCCCTGTGACCTCGACGCGCATCTGGTTGATGTAATGCCCCGCCGCTTGCGCAAACAGGGTGTGGAACAGCATGCCCTGCTGCATCGGCGCCAGTGGGTAGATGTCTTCGATGTTCCGGGCGGCCATCGGCAGGCTGTTCAGCTGTGCCTGGGTCAAGCGGGCCAGCGGGAAATCGGAAGGCGTAACACCGGCCACGTCTGGCGAGGTGCAGTGAGCAATGAGCTGTTGCAACTCCAGCGCGTACTCGTCGGCCAGCCGTTGCATCGTGTCCGTCTCGAACACCGCGCGGCTGAAACTCCAGCTCAAGCGTAACTCGCCGCCATACACCTGACCGTTGATGCTGATGGGCGCAGCCAAAGGCGCTTCGGCGCCTTGCGAAGCACCCGCACTGTCCGCAGACGGCGTGAACAACGCGTCTTGCGCATCGAAACTACCGTCGAACTGGCCCAGGTAATTGAACACGATGCTGCCTTGCGGCAACTGTTGCAGCGTTTGACGAGCGGCGTCGCTGCCCAGATAGCGCAGCGCGCCATAGCCCATGCCTTTATCCGGCACCGCGCGCAGTTGTTCCTTGATGGTCATGACCGAATCGGACAGCGCGTCCTGCGCCGAAAGCCTGACCGGATACAGAGTGCTGAACCAGCCCACCGTGCGGGTGATGTCCAGCGCGTCGAACAGGTCTTCGCGGCCGTGGCCTTCCAATCGAATCAACACCTCGGAACGCTGAGTCCAGCGGCTGATCACCCGGGCCAGCGCGGTCAGCAGCAGGTCGTTGATCTGAGTGCGATAGGCAGCCGGCGCATCCTGCAGCAGTTGCCGGGTCAGCTCGCTGTCGAGCTGCGTGACCACCGATGCCGCGTGTTTCTGCTGTTGCCCGCCGTGCGGATGGTCGAGCGGCAACTCGTCACTGGCGTCCTGAAGCTGGTTCTGCCACCAGAACAGTTCCTGCTCCAACGCAGCGCCGTGTGCATGGGCGTGTAGATGCTCGGCCCAGGCTTTCAGAGAACTGGTCTTGCTCGGCAGCGTTACGGGCTGACCTGTAGAAAGAGCCTGATACGCCTGTTGCAGGTCTTCCAGCAATACCCGCCACGACACGCCATCCACTACAAGGTGATGGATGACCAGCAGCAGGCGTTGCTCGTTGTGCGGCAGATTGACCAGCACCGCGCGCAGCAGCGGGCCGTTTTTGAGATCAAGACTGCGCTGCGCCTCGTCAGCCAGTTCGGTCAGGCGCTCGGCGGCGTCCAGTTCATGCGTCCACAGCAGGTCGCGGGTGTTCAGCGCCCCAAAGGTGGCGTGCCACTGGCCATCCTGTTGCGCAAAGCCCAGGCGCAAGGCATCGTGTTGCTCAATCAGCGCGGTCAGCGCATGTTGCAGCAGCGTGGCCTCCAGCGGGGTGTTGGGCTTGAGCATCACCGCCTGGTTCCAGTGATGACGCTCGGGAATGTCCAGTTCGAAGAACCGCGCCTGAATCGGCAGCAGTGGCAGCGAACCACTGACCTGCTCCACCGCAGCCGCCGGTTTCTTCTGAATCAGTTTTGCCACCGACGCCAACTGGCCGATGGTCTGCTTTTCGAACAACTGCTTGGGGCTGAGCTTGATGCCCTGGCGCTTGGCACGGGCAATGATTTGCAGGCTGAGGATCGAGTCGCCGCCCAATTCGAAGAAGTTGTCCGTGCTACCCACTTGTTCCAGCTTCAGCACATCGGCCCAGACGGCAGCGAGCTTTTCCTCGATCTCGCCGACCGGTGCGGTGTAGCGCTGTTTGACCACGCCCGGCTTGGGCAACGCACGTTTATCCAGCTTGCCGTTGGCGGTCAGCGGCAGACGTTCGAGCAGCAGGATCTGCGCAGGCACCAAGTATTCCGGCAGGCGTGCGGCCAGCTGTTCACGCAAGGTTTCAACGCTCACCGACGCCACGCACCAGGCCACCAGTTGCAGGCGCGACTCATCGCTCTCCAGAGGCGCGGCCAGCACCACCGCTTCGGTCACGCCTTCCAGGGATTGCAACAGCTGACCGACTTCACCGGGCTCGACCCGATAGCCACGGATTTTCACCTGATCGTCAGCGCGCCCCAGGTATTCCAGCACGCCGTCCACCCAGCGGGCGCGGTCGCCTGCACGGTACAGGCGTTTGCCGTCAGCGTCGGGGTCAGGCACGAAGCGTTCGGCAGTCATGGCCGCACGGCCCAGATAACCCTGCGCCAGGCCTGCGCCGCCCAGATACAACTCACCCGCGACGCGCTCAGCGACCGGATTCAGGTAAGCGTCCAGCACACGCGCCTTGCCGTTGGCCAGCGGTTGACCGACCGGCACGCTGCGGCAGGCGGACAACCGTTCCGTCATCTCGTGGGTGAGGATGCCGACCGTGGTTTCGGTTGGCCCGTAATGGTTGACGATCCGGCAGCCCGGCTTGAGCGAACGCACCTGTTCGATCAGGGACCATGCACTGGCTTCGCCACCGAGAATGAGCACCTGCCTCGGCAGCACATCGGCGGGATTGGCCGCCTGTAAAAGCCCTTGCAGATGGCTCGGAACGATTTTCAGCACCTCGACCTGATGCTCGGCCATGTAGCGGGCAAACCCGTCCGGATCGAAGGCCTGTTCGTGGGACAGCAAATGCAGCGTACGACCCGAGGCCAGCGCGCCGAACAGCATGGTATGACCCAGGTCGGCGGCCACGGTGGAAACCATCGCCATGCTTGCCTGATCATCGAGCGACAAGCGCATCAGCACCGACTGCACGTAATTGGCCAGCGCGCCGTGGCTGATCACCACACCCTTGGGCTGCCCCGTAGAACCGGAGGTGTAGATGATGTAGGCCGGTTGTTCGGCAACCACGTCAATACCTAACGCATCATCGGCGAGGTCGGCCCACTGGGCGGACTTGAACGCCAGCACCGGGCAAACGTCCAGGTTCGCGACCTTGTCGTCGCCTGCGGCATGAATCAGCAGTACAGCGCCGCTGTCTTTGGACAGTTGCTGCAAGCGCTCGGCGGGTTGCGAGGTGTCCAGCGGCAGGTAGACCGCGCCCAGTTTCAGCACCGCCAGCAGGCTGATCACCCATTCCACCGAGCGGTCCTGACACAGCGCAACGCACATGCCCGAGCCGATGCCTTGGGCTTGCAGGTGGCGAGCGAAGCGGTTGGACTGCTGTTCCAGTTGCGCAAAACTAAGGGTTTGCTGACCGACCCGCACGGCCGTCTTGTCGCGTGCACTGTGCAAGCCCTGTTGCCAGAGGCCAAGGAAGTCGGAGCAGGCGAAAACTTGTGACGCCTCGATGCCCGGCAGTGCGCCAGTCAATGGCTGATCCGCCAGACGACGATCAACGTTCGTCACCAGCGCCTGCAACACACTGCGCAAAGCATCGGCGATGCGTTTTATGGTGCGCGCTTCGAACAGATCGGTGGCGTAGGTGAAGTAGCCGCGCAGGCCGCTCGGGGTGTCGGTGAAGTCGAAAGCCAGGTCGAATCGCGCATCGCCCGCGTCCACTGCAAACTCGCTGACGCTCAGCCCTGACAGGCTCTGGCGTGAGGCATCGGTCTGCTCGGCAGCGTAGACGTGTTGATTGATCTTGAACTGGAACAGCGGGTTGTGGCCCAGATTACGCTCCGGCGCCAAGGCATCCACCAGATGCTCGAAGGGCAACTCCTGATGCGACTGCGCACCGCTCACCACCTGTTTAACCTGATCCAGCAGCGAGGCGAAACTCTCGCGCTCGTCCACCTGCACGCGCAGCACTTGGGTGTTGATGAAGAAACCGATCAGCCCTTCCAGCTCGCTACGGGTACGCCCGGCATTCGGCGCACCGATACGAATATCGCTCTGCCCGCTGAACCGCGACAGCACCACAGACAGCGCCGCCAATACCTGCATGAAGATCGTCTGGCCACGACTGCGCGCCAGGGTTTTCAACTGCGCGGACAGTTGTTCCGAGAGATCGACCCGCACGGTCGCGCCGCGCTGGCTGGGCCGCAACGGGCGCTCATGGTCCAGCGGCAGGGTCAGCACCGGGTGTTCGCTGCCCAGTTGCTGCTTCCAGTAATCCAGTTGCCGTTCGCCCTCCCCGGCTTCCAGCCAGGCACGCTGCCAGATGGCATAGTCGGCGTATTGAATCGCCAGCTCAGGCAACGCAACCGCCTGGTCCAGGACCTGTGCCTGATAGAGCTGCACGAACTCGCGAATCAACAGCTCGCCCGACCAGCCATCGGACACCACGTGGTGCATGCAAACCGTCAGCACGTGTGCGGTGTCGCTCAACTGGAACACCTTGACCCTCAGCAGCCTGTCGCTCAGCAGGTCGAACGGTGTGTGCAGCTCGGCACGCACCTGCGCGTCGATCTGGTCAGCCTCGACGCTGACGCACTCCAGGGCAACGCTGCCCTGCGCCAGAATGACCTGATAAAACTCGCCGTCTTCGCAGACGAATCGGGTGCGCAGGGTTTCGTGGCGTTGCACCAGTTGATCGAGCGCTGCGCCGAGTGCCTGTCGGTTCAGCGGGCCAGTGAGGCGTACCGCCAGCGGCACGTTGTAGGCAATGTTGTGCGGTTCCAGTTGCCAGAGAAACAGCATGCGCTGCTGCGCGTACGACAGTGGAATGCGCCCGGCTTCATGGCGGGTCACGGCGATGGGCAGCAGCCGGAAGCTCTGCCCGGTCGCATTCATCTTGTCGAGGATCTGACGACGCTGTTCGACGGGCAAACCGACGAAACGCTGGGCGATGCGCGCTGCTGCAGACTTGTCCATGTCAGATACCCGCCATTTCGTTCATCATTTTCTCGATATCGGACAAGCCGTCCTCGGTCAGCGACAGGCCGCTTTCGGCAAAGACCTGGATAAACTCATTCAATTGCGGCTTCTCGAAGATCAGGCGCAGCGGTATGTCGATGCCCAGCGCGGTGTGGATTCTGGAAACAAGCTGCGTGGCCAACAACGAATGGCCACCCAGTTCGAAAAAGTCGTCGGTCAGCCCTACTCGCGTCACGTTCAGGACCTCGGCCCAGATCGCAGCCAACTGCTGTTCCTGCTCAGTGACCGGCGCCACATAAAGACGCTGCAACTGGCTGGCATCCGGTTTCGGCAGGGCCTTGCGGTCCAGCTTGCCGTTGGGCGTCAGCGGCAATTGCGCCAGCCAGATGAAATGGCTGGGCACCATGTACTCCGGCAGCCCTTGCTTGAGGAACGCCTTGAGGTCATCGCGAAGCGCACCGGTATCACGGCTCGGATCGCTGGCTACCAGATAGGCGACCAGTTGCTTGCCGGACGGCCCGTCGGTATCGATGACCACCGCGTCCTGAATACTGTCCTGCTCCAACAGCCCGGCTTCGATTTCGCCCAACTCGATCCGGAAACCGCGAATCTTCACCTGATGGTCGAGACGCCCGGCGTACTCGAGGATGCCGTCGACGTGGTAGCGCGCCAGATCGCCCGTGCGATACAGGCGACTGCCGTCGGCGGCGAACGGATCGGGAACGAAGCGCTCGGCGGTCAGCGCCGCACGGTTGTGATAACCCCGCGCCAACCCATCGCCACCGATCAGCAATTCACCCCGGGCACCGATGGGCACCAGGTCGGCGGCATCGCTGACGACGTGCAACCGGGTATTGGCCAGTGCGCGGCCCAAGCGGATGTCGTCGCCATTGGTGAGGCAATGGCGGGCCGACCAGACCGTGGTTTCGGTCGGGCCGTAGACGTTCCAGACGTGTCCGGCCTGCTCGATCAGACGTTCTGCCAGCTCGACACTCAACGCCTCGCCGCCACACAGCACGGTCTTGCCGCGCAATGCGTTGGCCGGTGCGACGTCCAGCAGCATGCGCCAGGTCGAGGGCGTGGCCTGAATCACGCTGACCGCCTGCTGATCGATCACACGGAGCAGCGCCTGCGGGTCCTTGTTTTGATCAGGCTGCAACAGCACCACCGTGGCACCCCGCATCAGCGGCAGATACAGCTCAAGCCCTGCAATGTCGAACGACAGCGACGTCAGCGACAGCACCTTGTCATTCACCGTCAGGCCGGGCTGATCGGCCATGCTGGACAGGAAATTCACCAACGCATCATGACGAACCGTGACGCCTTTGGGCTGCCCGGTAGAACCCGAGGTGTAGATGACGTAAGCCAGGTTCTGAGAGTGCAGAGTGCTGCACGGATTGTCTTCGCTGTAGTCGGCCAGCCAGTCATCGGCACGGTCCATGCACAGGCTTTGCACGTTCGGTGGAATCGGCAGACTGAGCAGCAGATCGGTGCGGGTCAGCAACAGACTCAGGCCGCTGTCCTGAATCATGTAGGCCAGCCGCTCTTGCGGAAAGTCCGGGTCCAGCGGCACATAGGCACCGCCGGCCTTGAGGATCGCCAGCAGCGCGACGACCATGTCCAGGCTGCGCGGCACGGCGATGCCGACCAGCACCTCTGGGCCGACGCCCAGTTCGCGCAGCCGATGAGCCAACCGGTTGGTGCGGGCGTTAAGTTGGCGGTAGGTCATGCGCTCACGCTCAAGCATCAGCGCGATGGCATCGGGCGTGGCCTGCACCTGCGCTTCGATCAGCGCGGGCAGGCACTGGGCCGGATACGTCGAGGGCACCGGGTTCCACTCATGAACGATCTGCTGCTGTTCCACAGCGCTGAGCATCGGCAAATGCGCAACACGCAACCCGGCATTCACACAGATCGATCGCAACAACGCTTGCCAATGATCCGCCATGCGCTCGATGGCGCTGCGCTCGAACAGCGCAGTGGCGTAGGTCATGCCTGCGCTCAGCCCGCCATCGTGTTCGGCCGTGTTCAAGGTCAGGTCGAACTGCGCCGGATGGCTGTCGAATTCCACTGCCTGAACCTCTAGACCGGACAGCGCACGAAGCTCGGCGCTGGCCTGGCTCTGGTGGTTGAACATCACCTGGAACAACGGGCTGTGACTGAGGCTGCGTTGCGGCTGCAGGGCCTCGACCAGTTGCTCGAACGGCAGCTCCTGATGCGCCTGGGCCTGCAATGCCGTGTGTTTGACCTGTTGCAGCAGCTCGCTGAAGGTCGTGTGCAAGTCGAAGTCGGCGCGCAGCACCTGAGTGTTGACGAAGAAGCCGATCAGGCCCTCGGTTTCGGCACGGGTGCGGTTGGCAATCGGCACGCCGACGCGAATGTCGGACTGCCCGCTGTGGCGATGCAACAGGCTCTGGAACGAAGCCAGCAAGAGCATGAACAGGGTCACACCCTGCTGGCGGGCCACGCTTTTCAGTTGGTCGATCAGCGCCGCGTCCAGCTCGATGGCGAGCCGCGCACCGACATGGCTTTGCAGCGCCGGACGCGGATGGTCGGCGGGCAGTTCGAGCATCGGCTGCTCGTCACCCAATTGCTGCTTCCAGTACGCCAATTGCTGCGCCTGCTCGCCCGCCTCCATCCATCGGCGTTGCCACAACGCGTAATCGGCGTACTGCATGCTCAGTTCGGCCAGCTCCACGTCGCGGCCCTGGCTGAAGCCTTCGTAGAGACGCACCAGTTCATCGACCATGATCGGCATCGACCAGCCGTCGGAAACGATGTGGTGCTGGGTCAGGATCAAGATGTGCTCGTCACGGCCCAGGTTCAGCAGCCTGACGCGCAAGAGCGGGCCTTGTTCCAGGTCAAACGGGCGCTGCACTTCCTGCTGCACGAGGGCATCGGGGCTCTGGCCGCTCGGTACAGGCTCGACCGTGAGCGTGCAGGTGCGCGGCGGATGAATGATCTGCACCGCCTGCGCGCCATCTTGCCGGAACGTGGTGCGCAGGGTTTCGTGACGGGCGATCAACGCGCCGAAACTGTGTTCCAACGCCGCGATGTCCAGCGAGCCACTCAGGCGCAGCACCGCAGGCATGTTGTAAGCAGTGCTTTCCGGGTCAAGTTGCCAGAGAAACCATTGACGCTGTTGGGCATAGGACAGCCCCAGCGGCTCACTGCGGTCGGCTTTGACGAACGATGGCTCGGAATCCGGCTGGCCCTGCCCTGCACTCCGCGCGAACGTGGCCAGATCCGCCGCTTCAAACAGGTGACGCAAGGACAGGTCGACACTGAGCTGCTGACGAATGCGTGACATGACCTGCGTAGCCAGTAATGAGTGCCCGCCCAGCTCAAAGAAATTGTCGGTGCGACCGACCTGCTCCACTTTGAGCACGTGCGCCCAGATGGCGGCCAGTTGCTGTTCCAGCTCGCCTTCAGGAGCAACGTAGTGCGCCTGCAACTGGCTGGCATCCGGCGCAGGCAACGCCTTGCGGTCCAGCTTGCCATTGGCGGTCAGCGGCATGGCGTTCAGCAGCACGAAGTGGCTAGGCACCATGTAATCCGGCAGATGGGTTTTCAACTCGGTTTTCAGCGCTTCGCGAAGGGTTTGCGGGTCCTGCGCAGGATCGGTCGGCACCAGATAAGCCACCAGTTGCCCCTCCAGCGCGAGCACAGTCA
>NZ_RBTP01000023.1 GCF_003702045.1 Pseudomonas viridiflava | reverse complement strand
CAGCCTGGTGGCCGAATTGCTCGCCGAGAACGCGCTGGGCATCACCCTGATTCGTCTGGGCATTGGCGATGGTGAGTACGCAGCAGCCGGTGCCCGTGAGCCGACGCGTGCCTTGCATGGCATTGATGCGGACGGCATTGTCGCGGCCGCTGCACGTTTGCGTTAGGGGCATTTCTGCATGTCGAGCAACCAGACCATGAATGAACACTCCCCGCTGATTCTGGCCATCGATGAAGGCACCAGCAATGCCAAGGCCGTGCT
>NZ_RBTP01000022.1 GCF_003702045.1 Pseudomonas viridiflava | reverse complement strand
GTTTATGGAGCGCTTACGGACAAATTCGCGAGACGATGAGCATGATAGTCTATGCTCGGAAAGGGTGACGGCTCACTTGGACCGTTTCCGGGGTCGCCGCTTTAGAACTTTTCAACTCCTCAAAAGGAGCCCTACAAGGATAACTGCTAGGTCACTCGAGCGTTAGTTCACACCGATGTTGTATTGCTACAATCAGCATAAGGGTAATATGCAGGAACGATTGTTTAAGCTCGCGGTAAAGTTCGGGTTCGGCGTCCTTCTCGCCAGGACCGATGGTTAAATCTGCATGTAGTGGGCCATCTTCGAGCGTTTTGATTGGCTTAGCTTGCTGCAGTAGTTGCTTGATGTGGAAGTCTGAGAAGTGAATAGCGCCAGATGTTTTTTTATAAACTACTGGTATCCAGTCTCCTAGACCTTCTATTTGTTTTATTAGCCATCTGTCAGAAGCTTTCTCTTTCGCTCCACGTAACTTAATATCTTTGATGTTTTTTCCTTGGGCGACTTGCTGCGCAAATGTTTCTGCGGTCATGCTATCTGTCTCATCTGCCCAGTAGAGTGCATAGGACCTTGCTAGAGTATCTAGATTTAACCGAACAAGCGTCATTGCCATTTGGCCGTTGCACGCTTCTATGGATTGCCTGAAGGCTGCTTATAAAGATAATGTTCGACGAGCGACAGCCAGTAAAAAATATCTTTCATGTTCGCGCTCGTGGGGAAATCTTAATATCTGTGCACATACTTCGTAAAGATCCTTTTTTGCTGTTTCGTACTGTGAAAAGTTGCCGAAAATCTCACGTTCTTTTGTATCGCTCATCGCCATTTTCCGCCTTTTTTTGCGCCGAGTTGCTGATTGTTGTGGGTTGCACGTTCCAAAAGAATAACAGATGCGACGTATATGCGGCAGGCAACACAGTCATGGAGGATTAGTGCCTGGTCTTGTTAGCTCAAAGTGCCCGTCCGTTGCCGCGCTGGTATAATAATTTCCTGCCAGTTGTGTTGAGCTAGCTTCGAAGAACTTCAAGTTGGCAGATCCCTCATAAGCCTCTCTTGTAGCAATATTGGTCTTCTTTGGCGTCACACGATAGAAGTAGAAGATTTGGGCCCGGCCGGATTCAGGATCTTTTTTTGGTACCATCGCCAGCGTCTGTGAATCTGAATCTTGCGACAACACCTCCATGCTCATACTCAGCCAGTTCTGTTTGATTATGGCTTTGGCACGAACTTCACCGCTCTTACCGTGGTTTCGGTAGTGGATCGTCATGTCCCATTCACCATTGAGGTCAGGGAAAAGCCAGCTATTCAGGAATGGCAAAAACTCCCAAACTTTTCTCCAGCCCCAATATGTAAACCCAATTACTACTGTATTAAGTGCAGCGCCGCCGCCTAATGCCATTCCAAGTATCTCGGTTTTTTGCTCGGAATGAAATCTGCTGATTATTTCATAACTCCCAATCACACATACACAGTATGCGATAGCTATGAAGCCAATTAGCCGTAGCGGATATAATAGTAAAAACATCTATGTTCTCTCGGAGAAAATTTCTTGGCCATCTTTAAATATGACAATACCTAATGATCCAGTGGCAATGCCGCATAAAAGCACTTTTGAAATGGTTGATCCAAATAGTGCTGCCAAGTACCGTCCGCCAAATTTCCTGCTTCTATTTATAAGCGCGGTTTTCGATACAGGAGGAGAAAAATATTGTGACATTGCTACTAGGCGGAGATCAGGCGTCAGCACATGGAACCCGTCGTGGAGGTCGTTCGTTACCTTAGAAACTCTGGCCAAGGATAAAGCTGCATCCTCTTCTTCAGGGATCTCGATCTCCAGTCTGAGCGGGACTGTGGGAAGCTCTGTATCCGGATTGCAGACAATCACGCCGACCCCAGTAAATTCATCACCTGCTAAGGTTCTCGCTCGACCGAGCATTTCTACTAATTCACTAACCATGACAACGTCGCTCCCCTTTACGTCTTCGCACGATACCATTCTGGCTTGTGGGCCGACTCCAATGCCTGTACGGGATCGGAAAAGAAGCTAGCCCTTTGATCGGTGACGCTAGTTCAGCACCTCATCCGACTAGCTTCGGCTGTCCTACAAGATCGCTGTATCCAGCGTATTCCCTCGCGTCACGGCCGGAAACGATTCTAAACGGCCGGTACAGTATTTTTTGGTTGCGACTTGCCTAGCCGATGTTACGTGAATGGTATTATAGTGCCATTAAAGAAGCCAAGAAATTGGGGAGCTGACAAGGATGCCGACGCAAACTGCTGAAGACTATCTCGCCGCGCTTGCAGATGAGCTCGCGATCAGTGAGGCCCGATACGATCAAGCGTGCCGGAGCTATGAGTCTCTAGGGGCATGGTTGCATCGTGCGGAATCTACCGTCGTTGGCTACGATCCGCAGGTATACGTTCAAGGATCGTTTCGACTAGGTACAGCAATTCGCCCGCTTAGTGATGAGGAGGAATACGATGTTGACTCCGTCTGCTTGCTCCGTCTCGGAACCGGAGACCAGACCCAGCAACAACTCAAGGCGCTGGTCGGCGATGAGGTCAAGGCTTATCGTAACTCGCAGAATATGGTGAAGCCTGTTACCGAGGGGCGCCGTTGCTGGGTCTTAGCTTATGCAGACGGTGCTCAATTTCATATGGACATCGTCCCTGCAATTCCCAACGCAACCCCACAGCGCCTACAGCTTGAAGCGCGTGGGCTGGATCTGAAATGGTCTGAGACAGCCATGATCATTACCGATATTAGGTCACCAGTCTACGAGGTTATCTCTAACGATTGGCAGCGCTCGAATCCCAAGGGATACGCGGAGTGGTTCAGGCAACGTATGGGGTCGGTGTTTGAGAAACGTAGGCGCGTGCTCGCGGAGTCGATAAAAGCGAGCGTTGAGGATATACCTGACTATAAAATTCGGACGCCTCTCCAGTCGGCCATAATGATTTTAAAGCGGCATCGGGACGGGATGTTTGTGGGACGCTACGACGAGCGGCCGATTTCGGTAATTATCACTACGCTCGCTGCCCATGCTTACAATGGTGAAGAGAAGATCGCGGATGCCCTCTTTTCAATCCTTTCGCGTATGGATCGATTCATAGAGCACGACGGGCATAATTGCATCATTCGTAACCCATCCGACCCTCTCGAGAATTTTGCTGACAAATGGCCGCAACATCCTGAGCGAGAAGCAGCTTACTTTGAATGGCTTGGGCAAGCTCGCCACGATTTTGGGGAGCTCGCAGGGCAGGTTGAAAGGCGGCGTCTGATTGAAAGCATCCAACCTCGCATGGGGGCAGTTGCGGAAAGAGCCGCTGCTCGTCTAGGGCCGCCACCTGGAAGCATGTTACGCCCCGCGGCGGCTGCTGCTGCCCTAGGCGCTGCGGCTTCCAGCGCGCCAGTATTTCCGAATACCCGGCGTGAGCCGACATCGCCAAAGGGTTTCGCTTGATCTGGTGGGCAGATCAACCCTCTCGGGCACAATTCGAGCGAGCCTCGGTAGCGGATCTGCTCGATCGGAATTCGTGGCTGTCGAATATCGAGTGGCGGTTTGTGGCTAACCTCCAGATCGCGGTCGACTTCAATCTTGAGGTGGGGGAACGGATTGTCCCGCTAACACTTACCTATCCCGAATTTTTCCCGGACGTGACACCTTCTATTGTCCCGCGGGACGGAGTCCGCATCTCTGGCCACCAGTATGGTACGGCCGGAGAGCTATGCTTGCAGTATCGCCCTGATAATTGGACGTCGGATGTCACCGGCGCCATGATGATTGAAAGTGCCTATCGCCTGCTGTCGTCCGAGCATGAGACAGGGGCGCCTGCTCCTTCAGATCACAACTCTTTACCAGCCCAACGAACTCGGGGTGCGCTACTGCGGTTCCTCTACTCGTACGACGTTTGGGCCGGTCTATTGATGGTCGAGGAGGGCAAGGTAGTTGAGGCCGAGATCCAAGAACACGACTTCGCAGGATTTTACGCTGCCCAGCTCTCGCGTATGGGCCCAAAAGATGCACCTTTATGGTCCGAATCTAATAAGCGCGGGTACGGCGTCCGTCTGCTGAGCGCCTGGGTTGTCCGTCTGCCTGAGGGCGCGTCAGCAAAAAGTAAGACGCTTGAGGAGCTGACTTCACTACTTCAGCATCACGGTTTTGGACCTACGGCAGCAGAGCTATCGGCAGTGTCTTGTGCCGTGGGGGTCATCCTCTTCGATGGCATAAGTATTCAAGCTCAAATGGTGATCGGTAGTGTGGAATCCCGCTTGCTTATCAACTACGACTTGGTGTTCGCCGAACACGGTCGTGCGCGCCTAGATCCCGAATATGCTCGTTTGGCAGGAGCGAAGGTCGCGGTGGTAGGATGTGGCTCTGTCGGGTCGAAGGTCGCTGTGAACCTCGCCCGTTCGGGTGTGGGTAGGTTCGTGCTCATCGATGGTGACGTCCTCGCGTCCGGCAACTTAGTGCGCAACGAGCTCGACTGGCGGTCGGTGGGGATTCATAAGGCACCTGCTCTCGGGGCCCGGCTCAAGGAGGTCAGTGCTGATTGCGACGTCACTAGTCGTACCACAGTCCTAGGAGGCCAAGAGAGCGGCGGAACGATTTCCGCCACAGTGAGCGACATCGCGGAGTGCGATCTGATCATAGATGCCACCGCTGATGCGACGGTGTTCAATTTATGCGCGGCGATTGCGCGCAGGGCCGAGAAGCCGATGTGTTGGGCGCAGGTATTCGGGGGCGGGGCAGGGGGCATTGTCGTACGCCTACGTCCTAAAATGGATCCGACGCCACTTACTGCCCGTCAGCGTATTGAGGGCTGGTACGCGGAGCAGGGTGTTGAATGGCCAGATGACGGGTCTTCGCAGCCGTATACGGACAGCGGCGGGGTAGGAATTCCCCTTATTGCAGACGACGCGGATGTATCGGTCGTTGCTGCGCATCTGTCTCGGTTTGCAATCGATATCCTCGCCCGTCCCGGCGCGACAATCTTCCCGTTTTCTGCTTACTTAATAGGGATGGCTGAAAGGTGGATCTTCACCGCCCCGTTTGACGTGCGACCGATCGATCTCGGAGAGAGTGATGCTTGGGGCTCCGAGCCAGAGGCAAGCGACTCGGATGCGTTAAGGCAGCTGCTTGCAGACCTACTTCCCGGAGCGTCCGATGCGGGTTGAAATTGCGCGCGACGTTAAGGCCAAGCTGCGGCGGGCGCTAATAAGTGCGGGTCGCCGTGAGATCGGCGGCGTGCTGATGGCCGAGCAAGTCGAGCCAGGCTTTTTCCGAATCGTTGATCTTTCGATGGACGATCAGACTGGAGGTCAGGCCCATTTCGTCCGTAGTCCAGAAGCTCACGCTGGAGCACTGAGCGAGTTCTTCAACCGGACGGTACACGAGTATGACCGTTTCAATTATCTAGGGGAGTGGCACTCTCATCCGCGGTTCCCCGTAACACCTAGCGTTCAGGACACGCTCGCAATGAATGAATTAGTCGAGGGCGAACGCGACATAGGATTCGCTGTGCTCTTGATCGTTCGACTGCACTGGTGGCACAGGATCTCCTGTTCTTGCACGCTCTTTTCCCGAAATACTAACCCCTCGCCTGTCGAAATTTTGGAGAAATGACATTGGTCACCTACTTCTTGCGATCGCTCATCGACTGGATCTTTCGGCGACGATCAGCAGGTGTAACTCTTGTAAAATTTGGGGTGCCTCTCTTCGCCCTAGTTCTCGTGGGGCTCACCGTCGGCGTAACGATTCCTACATCCAATGGGCCGTTTATCTTCAGCTGGGACTCGGCAAGTGGCGGCTCTATGGCCCTGAGTTGGGGCGTGTTTCTGATTGCAAGCCTCATAGTCTTTTTAGGATTGGCTCTGATCATTCGCGATATTCGTCTGGAGAGCCGCCAAAAGGTAATTGTAGTTGAGGCGAGGGGGTTGCGTGATTGGCAGGGGCAGCCGTTGATAAAAGCAATCCCGACCTCTATGCCGGGACGGCGTGAGCAGGTGGTGGTTGATGTAAGGCAGGGGGTAGTAGATGGTCAGATCATCAGCCCGGAAGCCGCACTGCGCCGTATTGCGAGCTTGCCTGACGATATTGCGCGCCGTTGTGACGGCCTAGCCAGGGCGGATATTTCGTTCGTGGTCGGTGGGCTCGCACCGGTACCACTTCTTTTCCTTCTCGGCGTGATTGTCGACGATGAATCAAGAACGTTCATTATGGATTGGGATCGCAAGCAGCATATGTGGCGCACGCTCGATGATGAGGATGATGGCAAGCGTTTCGTTGTTACTGGTCTTGGAGCTGTCGGCGCAAAAGTGCAGCGCGTGGCGCTCTGCATATCGGCCTCTTACGATGTGCTAGACGTTGATGTTCGCCTTGTCGAGTCGGATATTCCGATTGTTAGGATGGACCTCGCCGGACGTAGTACCAATTCGCATTGGTCCGAGAGAAAGCAGCAGCAGCTCGCGCTGCAGTTTCTAGACGTTGTGATGTCTCTGGCTCGCGAGGGCGTGACTGATATTTCTCTGTTCTTGGCGGCCCCTGCGAGTATTGCACTGCGGTTCGGTACGCTCTATGACAAGCGAAATCTTCCGCGGCTTGAAGTGAATCAGTACGAGCAGAGCGATCCCAAACGTTTTCCTTGGGGCTTGCGAATGCCTGTAGCAGGAGCTCTTCACGCTGAGCTAACGCAGCGCTAATTTTTACATAGTCTGGGCCCAGGTATTTGCCTATCTGCTTCCCTATGATGGTAGCGTCAGCGATTACGACCTCATAGAAATGGCAACCTTATTTAACGGAGCGTGGTTTTTCCTCATGGTATTATAAATTTTTTATATTTTCGTCCTTAAAATAGGCGGGTTTACTGGGTAGTTGATAATAGAGTGGAGTGATCCCGCGTCCGGCATTGCCCGGCACGATCTAGCAAGAAACACTCTGGAGCCCGCGTAATTGCGGGCTTTTTGGGTCTGGCAAATTCTGGCAGCTGACCAAAATTGTCCGTTCAGGTTATCGTAGGTAAACGTTAGGTTTAACCGCAAGCGGTCTATCCGGATGCGCTAAGCAGCCGCTAGGCAATATGTCCCAGCAAGAGTCATTGGTATGCCAGCCGCCAGCTCCCGACAAGAAAAGGGTTTATTTCAGTGAGCGTCCTGGATCGAACAGCTGCGAGTGGGTCAAACTGCTTGGGCTGCAATTTTTCTGTGTTCAAGTTTCAGTGCGAATTTTCAGCAACCATCCGCTTCCATTCCGGTAACTCAGGTATTAGATGACTACGCTATTTGCTGTCGAATCAATCGACGTCGACCTGCCCGTGCTTGGCCGAAGGCGCCTAGAGTTTGTCGATGCCCCTCACGCCTCCTCGCGCATTACAGTTCTTGTCGGGCGAAACGGTACCGGAAAATCGACGATCCTGCGCGAGTTGACGATGTCGTTTCGTCAATATTTTGCGGCAAAGGCGCTGCGTAGCCGACAGGGACTTGGCCGTATTTCCGAGATTAGGATTGTCTCTGATCAACAGCGAGAAATTCTCGCAGTGGAATCCGATGCCACGGCGTTTCGCAAAGAGCGAGAGGAGATTCATCTGCGTGGCGGTGGCCCGACTAGGTTGATTGCGCTGTCCTTCACCCCCTTCGATAAATTCCCTCCACTAGACGATACTACCGATCTTGGTCATCCCGAGGCGGTAAAGCCCTTTTATGTCTATCTCGGTTTCAAGAGCGATTTTCGTATGTCGCCGCGGGCGCGTTTGCTCCGCTCGATCGATGCGTTGGCGTTTGCAGACTCTACTGTCCGGTCCGACGGTCGTGTCGAACGCGCTTTCGCGGCTATTGGCTACGCGCCGGTTATCCGTCTTGGTTATGCCTTCGACTCAAAAGGGTCTCGCATGAGTGAGTCGCCAGTTGATGGCGCACGCATCGAGATGCTTGCCGAACAGCTCAGGGCGGTCGCGGGCCGGCCTCCGCGCATTCAGCGTACGTCGCTATCGTATGAGATCGACTTCCGTCACGGTCGCCGCGATGCTTCCATACCAATCGATTTCGAGGAAATCCGAGAACTTACCCGCGCGCGCGTCCTTCGACTCAATTCGGTGACACTCGATCGCATCGATGGTGGCTCAGTCGAATTGCTCGAGCTGTCATCGGGCGAACTCAACCTGCTTTCCGGATTTCTTGGCTTGGCCGCCTTTCTCGAAGACGGAAGTCTAGTGCTCATTGACGAGCCAGAGAATAGCCTCCATCCAGAATGGCAACTGCGCTATGTCGAGATGCTTGAGGCAGTGCTCGAGCAGCATCAGGGTTGCCACTACATAATCGCAACGCATTCGCCACTCATTGTCAGCGGCGTCGCAGAACGCGACGCTAAGGTGCTGCGCCTGGATCAGAGCCAGATCGAGATATCGTCCAAAGCCCTTGCCAACGCATCTCCTGATGCAACCTTACTCAATGCCTTTAAGGTTGTGACCGCAAACAATAACTTCCTTAAGCAGCTGGTACTCGAGGCGCTGGCTTTGATCGACACAGGCAAGCATCGAAGCCAGCGCGCTAAGGAAATCGCCGCCTTTCTAGCCAGCATCTATGAACAGGTGCCTGCCGACGATCCACTACGCGAACTTATCGCCAACGTCGTCCAGTCGATCCTGCTGCCATGAGCGTCGAGTTTCTGGACTGCGAGGAGCTTGAGCTCGCAGCGGTTCGCGCCGCGGTGGGCGAGGAAGATTATATTCGCTGGTTCGATACGTCCGATATAAAACAGCGCATCAAAAAGGCCATGATGAAAGGGCAGCGCCTGCGCTGCTGTTATTGCCAGCGGTTCAATAACACTATCAATAATGGACGCTGGGATCTCGAGCATATCCTGTGCGAGCGATTCTATCCGCAATTTTTCACGGTTAGCGGCAATCTCGCGATTGCATGCGACGCATGCAACAACGCCAAATCGCAAGAGGACATTCTGCTGCCCCAGCCTCGTCCCGATCCGCGTATTGAGACTCTCCCTGACGAGCCTGCGCGATATTCGATCCCGCATCCGTATCTGGATGACTGGGCCGCGCATATGCAGCATGTGAACTATCAGATCTATAGATCTGACACCGACAAGGGCGTGGAACTCCTTCGGGTGTGCAAGCTAAACAAGCAGGCGATCGAGGTGGCCGGCCTCGACCACGATACGCTAGTGGCGGCGGTCCGCCGAAATTATTTTGACACGATCGGAAATCCGATCGATGTGCCGCTCCTCGATGCGGAAGTCGTGGCGCGGATGGCTAGCGTCGTAGATGCACAAGCGGAACTTCAGATTAAAGCCTTGCTCGACGGGCTCGAAACGGTTCTCACCCGGCTTTCGCGAGCAGCGGGTAGACGGACGCCCGAAAAGGCTACCGAAACAGCGGTAGCATTGGCTGCTAAACGCATCACTGCAGCCAGCCCGGCCACGCTCGGAGTTTCAATGAAAACCGCGGCAGGTGCTGACCTCGCAAAGAGTCGAGCACGTCCGCCCCGAGCCGCATCCGCGACGACGGTGCCGCCTCTGGGCCTGCCACGACCGCAGGTAAGAACTGGCCAAATTCTGGCGTTGCCGCCACCACAAGCAGATGATTTAGCTGCCGCGCAGTCTGAAGCGGAACCCGACGAAGGCTGAGATTGCAAATGTAGGTGCCTACGCACGCTATGCGGCTCGGCAGGCTGCCTCGCTCGCAGCACCTGTGAAAAATTGGTTCGTTGAAGCCCCCTGGAAAGCACGGAGAGGCTCCTTATTGATGCTCCCCAGTGAAAATGCTAAGCGTCCACTAGCCATCCAGAATTTGCCGTCGCACCCAACGAGCGGAAAAGGATGAAAAGTCCCAGGCCCGTCCAAGTTCCAACATCCGTCTGTAGTCGCGGAAAATCGTTGTTGAGCAGCAAGGGGGAGCACTTACGGGTCTTTAGTTTGAAATATGGTATAAATTACGGTGCCGTTGATTCCAAGTTTTCATAATTTACTGATAAATAACCGTTTTATTGCACGGGCCGGAGTACTCTGCAGGTTGGGCCTGAACATTTGATCTTCCCTTTCGGTCTGAACGAAAGCCAACTAAAAGCGGTGGAGCAGGCTTTCAATTCGCAGATAAGCCTCATCGAAGGACCGCCGGGTACGGGTAAAACGCAGACTATTCTGAACATCATCGCCAATATCCTCTTGCAGGGGAAAACCGTTGCGGTGGTGTCCAACAACAATGCTGCCGTGAAAAATGTCTATGAAAAGCTGGGTAAGGTAGGGCTGGGCTATCTGCTCGCCAATCTGGGCAATAAGGATAACCGTGAGGCGTTTTTTGCAAATCCCTCTTTGCGTCCGACAGCCGAGCCCGAGCCAGCGCCATCGATCGAGAGTATTCAGAATGTCCTGCAGACGCTGAAGGGTTATCTGGGCGCACGCAATGCCGTGGCGCAGTTGCAGATAGAAATCAACGAACTTGAGATAGAGCGGCGCTACCTTGTGCAGTGGCAGCAGGAGAATGGTGTGATAGCGCCAGCTTTGGAACGGTACAAGCTGTCGCCACAAAAGGTCACAGACTTGATGGCCTATCTACAGCATATTGCAGGGACGCGGATAAGGATTAAAGACAGAATCGAGCTGCTTTTCAATTTCAGAATCCTGCGTACGCGACCGCTTGATAACTGGGAAAAACGCAAGGCTATCTTTTACAGTTTGCAGCTTCACTACTACGACAAGGTGCTGGCGGAAAAAAGAGCCGCCTTGAACCGACATGAGAAAGCGTTGCGTGTTGGCAACTTCGATGCGTTGCTGAAGGAGCTGACCTCTTCTTCAATGAAGTACTTGAAGCATCAGCTGCATGCTGACCTTGCAGATGACCAAGGCTTTGATGTGAAGACTTATCGCGGCCAGATTGACGCGTTCTTAAAGCGCTTTCCGATCATTGGTAGCAGCACCCATTCGATCATCAACTCCCTCGGACGGGGCACGATTCTGGACTACATCATCATTGATGAAGCCTCCCAGCAGGACATTGTTCCGGGAATATTGGCGTTGGGGTGTGCGAAGAATCTGATCATTGTCGGCGACAGGAAGCAGCTTGCGCACATTCCTGTGGAATTGGGTATTGACGTGCCTGCACCCTTTTACGACTGCGAAAAGTACAGCTTGCTGGACTCATGCGTCGGTATTTTCAGTGGTGCGATCCCCGTGACGCTGCTTAAGGAGCACTACCGATGTCATCCCCGGATCATCCAGTTCTGTAATCAGCAATTCTATGACAATCAGCTTGTTCCGATGACGCAGGACAAGGGTGAAAAGCCGTTGACACTGCTCGTTACTTCGAAGGGAAATCACACGCGCAAGAACATCAACCTCAGGGAGCTGGATTCGTTGTTGGCAGTGCTTGATAGGGAAGGAGAAAGCGCCTGGGTCGGCGAGGATGGCAGAGGGTTTATGGCTCCGTATCGATCTCAGGCTGATCTTTCAAATCAACATTTGCCTGAGGACTTCGTGAATGACACGGTGCATAAGTTCCAAGGCCGGGAGTGCGATGAAATCGTTTTTTCCACTGTGCTGGACAAGAAGAGCAGCCTGAGACGTCTAAACTTTGTGGACGACGCGCGCATGGTCAATGTCGCAGTGTCCAGGGCTAAGAACGGCTTCACGCTGGTCACCGGGGACGATGTATTCGCCTCAAGCAATGGCCATATCGCCGCGCTGATCCGCTATATGGAGTATTACGCAGAGGATGGACAGGTCCATCGTGCGCCAGTCATCTCTGCATTCGATCTGCTTTACAGGGAATATGATCGTTCACTTGAACGTCTCAACAGAAGGCTTCGTCCAAGCGACTCGGTATACAAATCCGAACAGATCGTCGCGCAGATACTTCGTGAGACGCTTGCCCGAGAATCCCTTGCGGGTATTACATTTCACCGAGAAGTCGAGCTATTACAGCTGGCATCGATTGCCAGCCAGGCCTTCACGCCTCGAGAGCTGTCTTTCATGAGGAATGAAGCCAGTTGTGATTTCGTCCTTTACTTCAAGGTTGGGAAAAAACCGTTGGGCGTTATTGAGGTCGATGGCGGATCACATGAGGAGGCCGAGCAGGCAGAACGAGATGCTGTAAAAAACAGTATTTTACAAAAGTGTGACATTCCATTGCTTCGTTTGAAAACAATCGAAAGCAGTATCGAAGAAAAGGTGGCTGTATTTTTGGCCCAGTGGGCGCGCGCCGCTGAGAGTGAAGAGATTAGCAATAGCGCGACATAATTCCTGGAGGGTTATCCGTTTTTTCTGCGCTTGGGGACAGGATGTTGAGCCTGGCTGCCCTTATTTTTATCCCGCCTGAGGTGTATCGTATCCGCCCCCGCGCACCGGCCCTCCGGACGCGCCTTGCAGTCGTTACGAGGTCCCCGCGTTATGTCTTTCACCCGTCGACAAATCCTCACAGGCATCGCCGGTCTTGCCGTAGTCGGGCTGGGGGCGGGTGGTGCTTCGCGCTATTGGTTGGGGCGTAAGGAGTCTGAAGCAGGTTCGGACTACGTGCTGATCGCCGCGCCGCTGGATGTCGAGCTGGTGCCTGGCCACAAGACGCCTGCCTGGGCGTTCGGTGGTTCGGCACCGGGGACGGAGTTGCGGGTGCGGCAGGGAGAGTGGTTGCGGTTGCGGTTCATCAATCAGTTGCCGGTCGAGACGACGATTCACTGGCATGGCATACGGTTGCCGCTGGAGATGGACGGTGTGCCTTATGTCTCGCAGTTGCCGGTCAAGCCGGGTGAGTATTTCGATTACAGGTTCCGGGTGCCGGACGCCGGTAGCTACTGGTATCACCCCCACGTCAGCAGCAGCGAAGAGCTGGGGCGTGGGCTGGTCGGGCCGTTGATCGTTGAAGAGCGTGAGCCGACCGGTTTCAAGCATGAGCGCACGGTCAGTCTGAAAAGCTGGCATGTTGACGAAGAGGGCGCGTTCACTGAGTTCAGTGTGTTGCGTGAGGCGGCGCGCGAGGGCACGGCGGGGCGGCTTTCGACGTTGAATGGTGTTCCGCAGGCGGTTATCGAGCTGCCTGCCGGGCAGATCACTCGCGTGCGGCTGCTCAATCTCGATAACACCGTGACCTATCGCCTTAACCTGCCGGATGCCGAGGCGCAGATTTATGCGCTGGACGGCAACCCTGTGACGCCGCGTCCTTTTGGCGACGAGTACTGGCTCGGGCCTGGCATGCGTATCTGTCTGGCAATCAAGGCACCAGCGGCAGGTGAGGAAATTTCGCTGCGTAACGGTCCGGTCCGGCTGGGCACGTTCCGTTCGGTCGCCGACACCGACGCGCCAGGCCAATGGCCGCCGGCGTTACCCGCCAATCCGGTTGCCGAGCCGGATCTGGAGAATGCCGAGAAGATCAATTTCAATGTCGAGTGGGTGGGCTCTGTGTCGGCTAATACCGATAACGGCAAGCCGCCGAGTCTGTGGCAGATCAACGGCGAGGCTTGGGACATTACTGACAAGACGTGCGCGGATCGGCCCATTGCCAAACTGAAGTTGGGCCAAAGTTATATTTTTGAATTGAAAAACATGACCCAGTACCAGCACCCGATCCATCTGCATGGGATGAGTTTCAAGGTGATCGCCTCTAATCGGCGCAAGATCATTCCGTACTTCACCGATACCTTTCTGCTCGGTCGCAATGAGCGGGCGCGAGTGGCGCTTGTGGCTGATAACCCTGGGGTGTGGATGTTTCACTGTCACGTGATCGACCACATGGAAACCGGCCTGATGGCCGCCATTGAGGTGTCGTGATGAGGCAGCCGCCGATCATTGATCGCAGCCGTGACCAGTACTTCATGCGTGAGGCGCTGGCGCTTGCATCGCAGGGTGCCTTGCTGGGCGAAGTGCCCGTGGGGGCCGTGGTGGTGCAGAATGGCGAGATCATCGGGCGGGGCTATAACTGCCCTATCAGTGGCAGCGACCCCAGTGCCCATGCCGAAATGGTCGCCATCCGTGACGCTGCCAAAACGGTCGATAACTACCGCCTGCCCGGCGCCACGTTATACGTGACGCTTGAACCCTGCAGCATGTGCGCGGGGTTGATCGTGCATTCGCGTGTGGCTCGAGTCGTTTATGGGGCGCTGGAGCCCAAGGCGGGTATCGTGCAGAGCCAGGGGCAGTTCTTCACCCAGGGTTTTCTCAATCATCGCGTGCTGTATGAAGGCGGGGTGCTGGGAGAGGAGTGTGGCGTGATGCTGAGCGAGTTCTTCAGGATGCGGCGCGTTGCGAAAGATGCACAGAAAGGTAAGGCTTAAAGGGCGCTTTTATCGTCGCTGGCAGCAGGTTGCGGGGTTGAGTCGGATGCGGGTTGGGTTTTGTCGACGCCCGGCACGTGCAGATTGCCATCAGCGACTTGACTGCCCTCAAGCTGGGGCTGCGTGACCCACGTCAGAATGTCGTAATAGCGGCGGATGTTGGCAACGAAGTGTACCGGCTCACCGCCTCGGGCATAGCCATAGCGGGTCTTGCTGTACCACTTCTTCTGCGAGAGGCGTGGCAGCATTTTTTTCACGTCGAGCCATTTATTGGGATTCAGGCCCTCGTTTTCCGCGAGCTTGCGTGCATCTTCCAGGTGTCCGCTGCCCACGTTGTAGGACGCGAGCGCAAGCCAGGTACGATCCGGCTCTTCTATTTTGTCATCCAGTTGTTCTTTCACGTAGGCAAAGTACTTGGCTCCGCCCTGAATGCTTTGTCGTGCGTCCAGGCGGTTGCTAACACCCATTGCCTGCGCGGTGTTCTGGGTCAGCATCATCAGGCCGCGCACGCCGGTCTTGGACGTCACGGCCGGTTGCCACATGGATTCCTGATAGCCGATGGCGGCCAGGAGGCGCCAGTCAACCTGTTCTTTCTTGGCGGATGTCTGGAAGTGCTTCTCGTATTTGGGCAGACGCTCCTGCAGGTGCTGAGCGAAGGTGTAGGCGCCGACATAACCCAAGACGTCGACGTGACCGTAATAACGGTCTTTCAAGCGTTGCAGGGTGCCGTTCTTCTCGACCTTGTCCAGATAGGCATTTATTTCATTGAGCAGGCTGTTGTCTTCGCCCGGCCCTACCGCCCAACGTTGTTCGCGGGCCTCGCCCAGGTCGAAGGCGACGCGCACGTTGGGGAAGTAAACCTGGTTCATTGCCAGCTCGTTGGAGTCGACCAGCGTCAGATCGATCTGACCTTCATCCACCATGCGCAGCAGGTCGACGACTTCTACCGCGTCGGACTCTTCATATTCAATGCCGGGATTTTGCACTTTCAGTGCGGCGAGCTGTTCGGCGTGGCTGCTGCCTTTGAGCACGATGATGCGTTTGCCTACCAGATCACCCGCGTCAGTTGGGCGTGACTGGCCGTTGCGATAGACAACCTGTGGCGTCACTTCCAGATAAGAGTGGGAAAAACGCGCCTGCTGCTTGCGTTTTTCGGTGTCTATCAGACCGGCAGCTCCCAGTACCGGGCCTCCCGGTTTGCTCATCTGATCAAAAAGATCGTCCAGATTATCAGCGGTTTCGATCTTCAATTCGACGCCCAGGTCCTCTGCAAAACGTTTCACCAGCTCGTATTCGAAGCCGGTTTCGCCGTTGCGATCCTGGAAATAGGTGGCCGGACTGTTACGAGTGACCACGCGCAGCACGCCGTCCTCCTTGACTCGCTCCAGTGTGTTGGGTTTATCCACACAGGCGCTGAGCATCAGGAAGAGTCCGGTTGCGATGAGCCACTTGGCGCACCGAGTGCGGAAATCGGGTCTGAAGAACATCGGTGCAGTATACGCAAAGCGCACCGGGCGCCATATCTCGACAGCAACGCTTGCGTCTGATAGACGAAGGCATTTTAGTGGCATTTGTGTCGCTTTCTGAGTGATAGCGACATTCGGGCGCATTCGATGTACCCGTTTTGAGTGATCAAAGGCCTACTTTAGGCTAGAATGTGCGGCCTCAAAGCACACCCCCTTCCCGAGGCTGTCCCGAAGATGTTGATCCTGCGCGGTGCTCCTGCCCTTTCTGCCTTCCGCCACAGCAAATTACTAGAACAACTGAAACAAAAAGTTTCAGCTGTCAGTGGCTTGTACGCTGAATTCGCTCACTTCGCCGACGTCACTGACGCTCTGTCCAGCGAAGAACAGCAGGTTCTCGACCGTCTCCTGAAATACGGCCCGAGTGTGCCGGTTCAAGAGCCGAGCGGCCGTCTGTTTCTGGTGTTGCCACGGTTTGGCACCATTTCGCCGTGGTCGAGCAAAGCCAGCGATATCGCTCGCAACTGCGGTCTGGCGAAAATCCAGCGCATCGAGCGTGGGATTGCCTTCTATGTAGAAGGCCAGTTCAGCGAAACCGAGGCTCAGGCCATTGCCGACAGCCTGCACGACCGCATGACACAGTTGGTGTTGGGCGACCACGAGCAGGCCTCCGGTCTGTTCAGCCACGCTCAGCCCAAGCCGTTGACGGCCATCGACATCCTGGGCGGCGGTCGCGCTGCTCTGGAAAAGGCCAACGTCGAACTGGGTCTGGCCCTGGCTGAAGACGAGATCGACTATCTGGTCACCAGCTTCAACGGGCTGGGTCGTAACCCGCACGACATCGAATTGATGATGTTTGCTCAAGCCAACTCCGAGCACTGCCGCCACAAGATTTTCAACGCCAGTTGGGACATTGACGGCCAGAGTCAGGAAAAAAGCCTGTTCGGCATGATCAAGAACACCTATCAGATGCACAGCGAAGGCGTTCTGTCCGCTTATAAGGACAACGCATCGGTGATCGTCGGCAATGTTGCCGGTCGCTTCTTCCCGGATCCGGAAACCCGCCAGTACGGCGCGGTGCAGGAGCCGGTGCATATTTTGATGAAGGTCGAAACGCACAACCACCCGACTGCAATCGCCCCGTTCCCGGGCGCATCGACCGGTTCCGGTGGCGAGATTCGTGATGAAGGTGCAACCGGTCGTGGCGCCAAGCCCAAGGCCGGTCTGACCGGTTTCACCGTCTCCAACCTGCAGATTCCAGGCTTCGTGCAACCTTGGGAAAAGCCTTACGGCAAGCCCGAACGCATCGTTACTGCGCTGGATATCATGATTGAAGGCCCGCTGGGTGGCGCGGCGTTCAATAACGAGTTCGGCCGTCCTGCTCTGACCGGTTACTTCCGTACCTTCGAACAATCGATTACCACGCCACATGGTGACGAAGTTCGCGGTTACCACAAGCCAATCATGCTGGCTGGCGGTATGGGTAACATTCGCGAAGATCACGTCCAGAAGGGCGAAATTACCGTTGGTTCCAAGCTGATCGTGCTGGGCGGCCCGGCCATGCTGATCGGTCTGGGCGGCGGCGCTGCTTCGTCTATGGCGACCGGCACCAGTTCTGCGGACCTGGATTTCGCTTCGGTTCAGCGTGAAAACCCTGAAATGGAGCGTCGTTGCCAAGAGGTTATCGACCGTTGCTGGCAGTTGGGCGACCGTAACCCGATCAGCTTCATCCATGACGTGGGTGCGGGTGGTCTGTCCAATGCTTTCCCTGAGCTGGTCAACGATGGTGGACGCGGCGGTCGTTTCGAACTGCGTAACGTGCCAAACGATGAGCCGGGCATGGCCCCGCTAGAAATTTGGAGCAACGAATCTCAGGAACGCTACGTTTTGGCCGTGGGCGTCGAAGATTTCGAACGTTTCAAGGCGATCTGCGAGCGCGAGCGTTGCCCGTTTGCGGTGGTTGGCGAGGCGACTGCCGAGCCACAGTTGACCGTGACCGACAGCCATTTCGGCAACAATCCAGTGGACATGCCGCTGGAGGTGTTGCTGGGCAAGGCGCCACGCATGCACCGTTCGGTCGAGCGTGAAGCCGAAATGGGCGACGATTTCGACCCAAGCGCGCTGGATATCGAAGAAAGCGTTCAGCGCGTTCTGCGTCACCCGGCGGTTGCCAGCAAAAGCTTTTTGATCACCATCGGTGACCGCAGCATCACAGGCCTTGTAGCCCGCGATCAGATGGTCGGCCCTTGGCAGGTCCCGGTGGCAGACTGCGCCGTTACCGCCACCAGCTTCGACGTCAACACGGGTGAAGCGATGGCAATGGGCGAACGTACGCCGTTGGCGCTGCTGGATGCTCCGGCGTCCGGCCGTATGGCCATCGGCGAAACCCTGACCAACATCGCCGCCTCACGCATCGAGAAGCTGTCCGACATCAAGCTGTCGGCCAACTGGATGTCGGCGGCCGGTCACCCGGGTGAAGACGCGCGTTTGTACGACACCGTGAAGGCGGTCGGTATGGAACTGTGTCCTGAGTTGGGCCTGACCATTCCGGTGGGCAAGGACTCGATGTCCATGAAAACCCGCTGGAGCGATGAGAGCGAAGAGAAAAGTGTGACGTCGCCGCTGTCGCTGATCGTGACCGGCTTCGCCCCTGTCGTTGATATTCGCAAGACCCTGACCCCAGAGCTGCGCATGGACAAGGGCATCACTGACCTGATCCTGATCGACCTGGGCCGTGGCCAGAACCGCATGGGCGCCTCGATTCTTGCCCAGACTCACGGCAAGCTGGGCCGTCTGGCTCCGGACGTCGATGATGCCGAAGACCTCAAAGCGTTCTTCGCCGTGGTTCAGGGCCTCAATGCCGACGGCCACATCCTTTCTTACCACGACCGTTCCGACGGTGGCCTGCTGGTCAGCACGCTTGAAATGGCCTTTGCCGGTCATTGCGGCTTGAAGCTGCACCTTGATGGTCTGGCTGACAACGCCGCCGAACTGAACGAGATCCTGTTCAACGAAGAGCTGGGCGCGGTCATTCAGGTTCGTCAGGACGCCACGCCTCTTGTGTTGGCTCAGTTCAGCGCGGCCGGTCTGGCAGATTGCGTGTCGGTCATCGGTCAGCCGGTGAATAACGACGAGGTCGTGATCAGCTTCGCAGGCGAGCCGGTATTCACCGGGCAGCGCCGTCTGCTGCAGCGTCAGTGGGCTGAAACCAGTTATCAGATCCAGCGTTTGCGCGACAACGCCGAATGCGCCGATCAGGAATTCGACGCGCTGCTGGAAGAAGACAATCCAGGCTTGACCGTCAAGCTGGGCTTCGACGTCAACGATGACATCGCTGCGCCTTACATCAAGACCGGCGTGCGCCCCCAGGTGGCCGTGCTGCGTGAGCAGGGCGTCAACGGTCAGGTCGAAATGGCGGCTGCGTTCGATCGCGCCGGCTTCAATGCCATCGACGTGCACATGAGCGACATCCTGGCCGGTCGTGTCGATCTGAACGACTTCAAAGGTATGGTTGCCTGCGGCGGCTTCTCTTACGGGGACGTGCTGGGTGCCGGTGAAGGCTGGGCCAAGTCGGCACTGTTCAACAGCCGTGCCCGCGACGCATTCCAGGGCTTCTTCGAGCGTACCGACAGCTTCACCCTCGGCGTGTGCAACGGTTGCCAGATGCTGTCCAACCTGCACGAACTGATTCCGGGCAGCGAGTTCTGGCCGCACTTCGTACGTAACCGCTCCGAACAGTTCGAAGCGCGCGTGGCGATGGTGCAGATTCAGGAGTCGCCATCGATCTTCCTGCAAGGCATGGCCGGTTCGCGCATGCCGATCGCAATCGCTCACGGCGAAGGGCACGCGGAATTCCGTAACGCCGATGCGCTGCTGGAAGCGGATGTGTCGGGCACCGTGGCCCTTCGCTTTGTGGACAATCACGGCAAGGTCACCGAAGCCTATCCGGCCAACCCGAACGGCTCGCCGCGCGGTATCGGCGGTCTGACCACTCTCGACGGTCGCGTGACCATCATGATGCCGCACCCTGAGCGTGTGTTCCGCGCTGTGCAGAACTCGTGGCATCCCGAGGACTGGAACGAAGATGGCGCCTGGATGCGCATGTTCCGCAACGCCCGCGCCTGGGTTAACTAAGGCCGGCTGGTACATGTACAAGCTTGCCTTCTTTGTTCCTGCAAGCCATGTGGAGGAAGTCAAGAACGCCGTATTCGCTGCTGGGGCAGGGCGGATCGGCGATTACGACCAATGCTGCTGGCAAGTGCTCGGCCACGGTCAGTTCCGCCCGCTGGATGGCAGTCAGCCATTTGTCGGGCAGAGCGGTGTGGTTGAGCAAGTGGAAGAATGGAAGGTCGAGCTGGTCGTTGCCGACGAGCTTATTCAGCACGTGGTGGTGGCGCTCAAGCAGAGCCATCCTTACGAAACGCCTGCTTATGAAGTGTGGCGGCTCGAAGAGTTCTAGGTGTTGCCGCTTAAGTACTGAGTGTCAGCATCGATGGGGCGCGGAGCATGGGCACGATCTGAAAGATATCCTGATCGTTCCCACGCTCCACCGTGGTAACGCCTCTCAGGACGCTCCGCATCCGGTTCCGAGGCGATAGCTGATATGGCTAAGGCCTGATCTCGATCATCGTGCCGTCTTTCACCAGATCCCATATCTCGCGCATGTCGTTGTTCTTCAGCGCGATGCAACCGTTGGTCCAGTCCAGGGTGTGGAAATACCATTCCGGGTACTCTTCATCCACTGGCGTGCCGTGAATCATGATCATGCTGCCCGGTTTCACCCCTTCACGACGTGCGCGTGCCGCATCGGAGATGTTCGGGTAGGAGATGTGCATCGACAGGTTGTAGTTGCCGCTTGGCTGGCGCCAGTCGAGCCAGTAGAAACCTTCGGGTGTGCGCTGGTCGCCTTCCTGAAGCTTGGTGCCCTTGGGGTTCTTGCCCAGTGAAATGCGATAGGTCTTCAGCGCTTCGCCGCCACTGATCAATTGCAACTGACGCACCGATTTGAGCACCAGCACCTTGTCGATTTTCTTGTCGGCAATGCTTTCGGTGTTGATCACCTTATTGTTGATGATCTTCTGTTCACTGCCCTTGGGCACGATGGTCTGAGTGAAAGCAGCCTGGGACAGCGGGACGAACAACATGCAGACGAAAGCGAGCAACCAGCGCATTACCATTTCCCTGAGAGCTCACTAGAGCCAATCTCGATTGCGAAGCTGAATTAAGAAACCTGCATTGGGCGGGACGGGGGGAGTGCACTGGTATGAACCGGGTAAACCTGCCGACGCCGATCCGCGAAGAAGCATTCTAGGGTACGCCTGACCGTCATGAAAGCCAGTTCGTGCCACGGAATGTCGGCTTCTTCGAATAATTGCACTTCAAGGCTCTCGATACCGGCAGCAAAATCTTCCGTGGCCATTTCTGCGCGGTAGAACACATGCACCTGATTGATGTGCGGCACGTCGATTATCGAATACAGATGCAGTTCACTCAGGGTCGCGCAGGCTTCTTCGACCGTTTCGCGCCGTGCGGCCTGTTCGATGGTTTCGCCGTTTTCCATGAAGCCGGCGGGCAGCGTCCAGAACCCCCGGCGAGGTTCAATGGCGCGACGACACAGCAGCACCTTGTCGCCCAGCGTCACCAGGCAGCCAGCGACGATGTTGGGGTTCTGATAATGGATGGTGTGGCACTGCTCGCAGACATACCTCAGGCGACTGTCGCCTTCAGGGATGCGCTGGATAACGGGATTGCCACACTGGCTGCAAAAATTCATGGTGTCGGTCGTTAGTGAATGCAGGCGCTATCTTGGCCCGTCCCGTCGTCGATGAGCAAGGGTCTATGTGGGACGACTTGTCCTACAAGGGGGTTGGGCGCATCGCTGCTTTGGTGCATGATGCCAGACAAGCAACAGATCGAGATTTCCCATGCTGGATGAGCTACTTCGCCGTGTAGTCAGTCATACGCCAGAGACCCTTGAGACGGATCGCGCCTTCCCCGAGGCCGCAGTGCTGGTGCCTGTCACGCGCAGTGACGAGCCGGAGTTGATCCTGACGCTGCGCGCCAGTGGGCTTTCAACGCATGGCGGCGAAGTTGCTTTCCCAGGTGGGCGCAGAGACCCTGAAGATCCGGACCTTGTTTTCACGGCGCTGCGCGAGGCTGAGGAGGAAATTGGCTTGCCGCCGGGGCTGGTGGAAATCGTTGGTCCGTTGAGCCCGCTTATTTCCAAGCACGGCATCAAGGTCACGCCCTACGTGGGCGTAATCCCCGATTTTGTCGAGTACCGGCCCAACGATGGCGAGATCGCTGCCGTGTTCAGTGTGCCGCTGGAGTTCTTTCGTCAGGACACCCGTGAACACACCCATCGCATTGATTACGAAGGCCGCAGTTGGTACGTCCCGAGCTATCGTTATGGCGAGTACAAGATCTGGGGGCTGACCGCGATCATGATTGTCGAATTGGTCAACGTGATGTACGGCACGGGCATCAGCCTGCACCATCCGCCCGAACGATCGGCACGCTGAGCGCACTGTCATTCTAGAGAGCCCTGCCCATTAGCACGGCCAGCCTGAGGAAATCTTATGAAATACCGCTTGGCAGACGCCCGTGTCCACACCGACTCGCAAAGCTGGGTTGCGCCCAATGCGGTCTTGATTGGCAAGGTCAGGCTGGAAGCAGGGTCCAGCGTCTGGTTCAACGCCGTGCTGCGCGGCGACAACGAGCTGATTCATATTGGTGAGAACAGCAACGTGCAGGACGGGACGGTCATGCACACCGACATGGGCTCGCCGCTTAACATCGGCAAAGGCGTGACCATAGGGCATAACGCCATGCTGCATGGCTGCAGCGTTGACGATTACAGCCTGATCGGCATCAATGCGGTTATTCTCAATGGGGCGAAGATCGGGAAATACTGCATCATTGGCGCCAACTCGCTGATTGGCGAAGGCAAAGTCATCCCTGATGGGTCGCTGGTAATGGGCTCACCTGGCAAAGTGGTTCGCGAATTGACTGATGTGCAAAAAAAGATGCTGGAAGCTGGCGCTGCGCACTACGTGCACAACGCCCAGCGTTATGCACGTGACCTGGCGGTGCAGGAACAGTCATGAGTAGTGAGTCGATCGTTGAAAAGCCGGTTCGGTCCCCATGCGTCAGCATTTGCGCACTGGACGAGGATGACGTCTGTACCGGCTGCCAGCGCACCGTCAGCGAAATTACTCGCTGGAGTCGCATGAGCAATGACGAGCGTCGCGTTGTGCTGGGTCTGTGCGATGACCGGGCCAGGGCCAGCGGGATGATGTGGACGGTGAAGGGGTGAAATAGTACGGGTAGACGCACCTGCTGGAAGACCCGTTGCGTTCTGGCGCCATACGTAGGAACGTGCTTGTCCGCAGCCTGCCTGGAACCGGCAGCAAGACCTCCAGCTGCGGTGCTTCAGACCAAACCCAGGGCCGCTGCGTGCTCCATTGCTGCCGTTGTAATCCCCGAAAGCTCCATGCCCTGCGGGTAGAAGCATGCTCGAAACCTTAGGTGTGTGATGTGCCCTCCAGCGGATCCGCTTCTTATCATGAGCCTGCAGCGCTACTACCGCTCCCACCCCAGCTTTCCCTGCTGCTACCATAACCCCCCCATTTTTCCAGGCAGCCGTACCGCCATGCTTTTTCTGATTGCCTACATCGGCAGCGTCGTGCTGATCAACTTCGCGTTTTCCAGTGCGCCGCATCTGGACATCATCTGGTCGGCTTGGGGCGGGCTGGTGTTTGTGCTGCGCGACATGGTGCAGATTCGTTTCGGCCACGGCGCGATTCTCGCCATGCTGGCTGCGCTGGTGCTGTCCTATGTCACCAGCGATCCCACCATTGCGCTTGCCAGCGCCACGGCGTTCGCGGTGTCCGAGTGCATCGACTGGCTGGTGTTCAGCATTACAAAGCGTCCGCTGCGCGACCGTTTGTGGATCAGCTCGGCGCTGAGTATCCCGCTGGACACCTTCATCTTCTTCGGCATGATCGACGCCCTGACAACCCCCGTGATTCTGACCGCGTTGCTCTCCAAGTTTGCCGGTGTGACCGCCGTCTGGATGATCATGGCCTGGCGTGCGAGCAATAACGCTTGTCCGGGTTGAGCCCCCATTTGCCGGGGCTTCATGGTAAATTGCGCGCCTTTCTCCACAGCGGTCGCTCGCACACGGCGGGCTGACCTCGATATCTGCTCCACGAGGACCTGAGATGACTCAAATCGGAACTCCACTGTCGCCCACCGCGACGCGTGTACTCTTCTGCGGCAGCGGCGAGCTGGGCAAGGAAGTCGTGATCGAGCTGCAACGCCTGGGCGTCGAAGTGATCGCTGTTGACCGTTATGCGAACGCGCCCGCCATGCAGGTGGCTCACCGCAGCCACGTGGTCAACATGCTCGATGGTGATGCCTTGCGCGCGATTATCGAGGCAGAAAAGCCACACTTCATCGTTCCGGAAATCGAAGCCATCGCCACCGCCACGCTGGTCGAACTGGAGGCCGAAGGCTTCACTGTCATTCCGACCGCCCGCGCTGCCCAATTGACCATGAACCGTGAAGGCATCCGTCGTCTGGCTGCCGAAGAGTTGAAGCTGCCAACCTCGCCTTACCACTTTGCCGACACCTTCGAGGCGTACAGCAAAGCGGTCGAGGATCTGGGTTTTCCGTGCGTGGTGAAGCCGGTCATGAGTTCGTCGGGCAAGGGCCAAAGCCTGCTCAAGAGCAACGATGACGTCCAGAAGGCTTGGGATTACGCTCAAGAAGGCGGCCGTGCCGGTAAAGGCCGGGTCATCGTCGAGGGCTTCATAGACTTCGATTACGAAATCACCCTGCTGACCGTGCGCCATGTGGGCGGCACAACATTCTGCGCACCGGTTGGCCATCGTCAGGAGAAAGGCGATTACCAGGAATCCTGGCAGCCACAGGCCATGAGCCCGGCAGCGCTGGCAGAGTCCGAGCGCGTGGCCAAGGCTGTGACCGAGGCATTGGGTGGTCGCGGGATATTTGGCGTCGAGCTGTTCATCAAGGGCGATCAAGTGTGGTTCAGCGAAGTCTCGCCACGTCCGCATGACACCGGTCTGGTGACGCTGATTTCTCAGGATCTGTCGCAATTCGCCTTGCACGCCCGCGCCATTCTGGGCCTGCCGGTTCCGCTGATTCGCCAGTTTGGCCCATCGGCGTCGGCGGTTATTCTGGTTGAAGGTCAGTCGACCCAAACCGCGTTCTCCAACCTTGGTGCCGCTCTGGCTGAGCCGGACACTGCCTTGCGTCTGTTCGGTAAGCCCGAAGTCAATGGCCAGCGTCGCATGGGTGTTGCCCTGGCGCGTGACGAGTCCATCGAAACCGCCCGGGCCAAAGCCACCCGCGCCTCCCAGGCGGTCAAAGTCCAGTTGTAAGAAAGCGCAAGTCCAGCGCTCCTGTGGGCGCGGGCTTGCTTGCGGAGGCCAGGTAACAGACGCCATTACGTTAGCGAATGTACCGGCCTATCGTGAGCAAGCTCACTCCCGCAGTGTTGCGCTCACGCGACTCTATTCAAATCCTCGTTGCGCGTCTCTTTCAGGCACAGCACCGCCAGCACGCTGATCAGCGCCGCAGCCGACACATATCCGCCCACCCAGCTCAAGCCGCCCATCGCTACCAGTTTCTGCGCGAAGAAGGGGGCAACCGAAGCACCGACGATTCCCCCCAGGTTATAGGCGGCCGATGCGCCGGTATAACGCACTTGCGTAGGAAACAGCTCAGGCAGCAATGCGCCCATCGGTGCAAAGGTGATGCCCATCAGGAACAGCTCGATACACAGGAACAAAGCCACTCCCCACGTCGTGCCGTGGGTCAGCAGCGGCTCCATTGCGAAACCCGATAGAATCGCCAGCACGCCACCGACCAGCAAGACCGGCTTGCGTCCGTAACGATCACTCGCCAGCGCCGCCAGTGGCGTGGCTGCCGCCATGAATAGGACAGCAAAGCACAGCAGCCCCAGAAAGGTTTCTCGCGTGTAGCCCAGCGTCGACACGCCATAGCTCAGTGAAAATACGGTCGAGATATAGAACAGCGCATAGCACACCACCATCGACGCAGCGCCCAGCAGCATGGGTTTCCAGTGATCGCGGAAGGTTTCGACGATCGGCATTCTCACCCGCTCATGGCGCGCCATTGCCTTGGCGAAAACCGGGGTTTCTTCCAGTTTCAGGCGCACATACAGCCCTACCATGACCAGCAAGGCGCTAAGCAGAAACGGAATTCGCCATCCCCAGGCGCGGAACTGATCATCGCTCAGCGTCATGGCCAGTGTCAGGAACAGGCCGTTGGCCGCCAGAAAGCCAATGGAGGGGCCTAACTGCGGGAACATGCCAAACCAGGCGCGCTTGCCTTTGGGTGCGTTCTCGGTCGCCAGCAGCGCAGCGCCACCCCATTCACCTCCCAGTCCGAGCCCCTGTCCGAATCGCAGCACGCAGAGCAGGATCGGTGCCCATGCGCCTATGGTTGCGTAGCCGGGCAACACGCCAATCAACGTGGTGCAGATGCCCATCAGCAGCAGCGAGGCAACGAGTGTCGATTTACGGCCGATGCGGTCGCCAAAGTGGCCGAACAGCGCCGAGCCCAGCGGGCGTGCCAGGAAGGCGATGCCGAAGGTCAGAAAAGACGACAGCATCTGTGCGGTGCCGGATGTCTGGGGAAAAAACACCGGGCCGATCACCAGCGCTGCGGCGGTGGCATAGACGTAAAAATCGTAGAACTCGATAGCGGTGCCTATGAAACTGGCCGTCGCGACGCGGGTCGCAGAGTTCGCTGGCGGTGCTTGGGCGACGTCTTCATGAGCGGTAGAGGTGCTGGTCATGCGGTTATCCCCGACGGTCGTCCTGCCTGTCCGCATGGCCTGCGTGACGGCAAGTCTTCGTTATTGTGGTGGTTACGTCATTACGGCGCAGCGCTGAGCAGCTTAGCCCGGTAGGGCGGGAGGGCAATGGCGGCACTCATGGGTAAGAATGCGCGCCAAAAAGACTGAGGCGTTCAGGCTACAGGCCACTCGTCTTGCGTGCGGGTAGCACAACGAGGGTCGGGCTGGATAAGCGTCTCGATTATAGGAAGCGGATCGGCTCAGAAACAAGTGCTTACAGAGCGCCGGGGTCGATCCTTACTTGAACACCAGTGTCGGTGCGTTCTGCCACATGGCGACGCGAGTGACGCGGTTGTCTTCGGTTTCCAGAATTTCCAGTCGGTATGGGCCGATCTTCAGGCAGACCGGCGCTTCAGGAATGGTTTCCAGTGCTTCCGTCACCAGGCCGTTCAGGGTTTTCGGACCGTCCGACGGCAGGTGCCAGCCCAGGCTCTTGTTGAGGTCGCGGATGGAGGCGGCGCCTTCTACCTCAAGACGTCCGTCTTCCTGGCGTTTCACATGCGGATTGTCGAGCGCCTGTTCGCTTTCGAACTCGCCGACGATTTCTTCCAGAATGTCCTCAAGCGTCACAATGCCCAGCACTTCGCCGTACTCATCGACCACCACGCCCAAGCGACGTTGCTGCTTGTGGAAGTTGAGCAGTTGCAGTTGCAGGGGGGTGCTTTCAGGCACGAAGTAGGGTTCGTAGCAGACCGACAGCAATTGCTCCTTTGTCAGCGTGCCTTTGGGCAGCAAATGGCTGATGTCCCGGGTGTTGATCACGCCCTGCACCTGATTGATGTCGTTGTGAAACACCGGCAGTCGCGTATGGCGGGAAATGATCAGGCGCTCGATGATCAGCTCGATAGAGTCGTCGAGGTTCACCCCGTCCACTTCGCTGCGCGGAATCAGGATGTCATTGACGGTAATGCTTTCCAGCGCATGGATACCCGACAGTACGTTGGCGCGTGGGTAATGTTCCTGAACACCATCGTGGCGTGCGGATTTTTGCGCTTCTTCATCGAACACCCGACCAGGATCCTGAACGTTGCCTTTGAGGAACGGGCGCAGCAGGGTTTTGGCGATGACATTAAACACCCAGGTCAGCGGCCAGACGATTTTCATCGGTATGCGCAGAATCCCGTTACCCAGGTGCAATGTCGAAACGGGGTAGCGTCCAGCCAGGCGGCGGGGCATGAACTCTGCAAACACCAGCATTACACCAGCCGTGCCCAGCCACGCCACGGTCGGGCCGTTGTAGAACCAATAATCGGCGGCGATCAGCGTGGCGATGACGGTGATCAACACCTTGATCAGCGTGTTGCTGAGGATCAGGTTATTGAGATTGAAGGCCAGTTCAGGAAAGGCCTTGTCGCCAGGACGGCTGCCGGCGCGCAGAATCTTGAGCTGCTGGTGGGCGGTTTCAACGGCTGTAAACAGCCCGGACCAGAGTATCAATAGCGCCAGAACGCCAAGCAGCGGGGCGATGGGCAGGTTATCCATGATCGTCGCCCGTCAGATATGCAGGATGAATTCGCGTACCAGCTTGCTGCCGAAATAGGCCAGCATCAGCAGCCAGAAGCCACCCAGCGTCCAGCGGATGGCTTTGTGTCCGCGCCAGCCGAGACGGGTGCGGCCCCACAGCAGCACACTGAACACGATCCAGGCCAGGCAGGCCAGCAACGTCTTGTGCGCCAAATGCTGAGCGAACAGGTTCTCGACAAACAGCCACCCGGAAATCAACGAAAGCGACAGCAGCGTCCAGCCCGCCCACAGAAAACCGAACAGCAGGCTTTCCATTGTTTGCAGGGGTGGGAAATTCTTGATCAGCCCCATTGGCTGCTTATGCTTGAGCTGGTAGTCCTGCAGCAACAGCAGCAGAGACTGAAAGGCGGCGATGGTGAACATCCCGTAGGCCAGCAGCGACAACAGGATGTGACTGAGGATGCCCGGCTCTTCCTCGATCGGTTGCACGGTGCCGCTGGGGGCGAACTGAGCGAGCAGGACAGTGACCATTCCCAAGGGAAACAGCAGCACCAGCAGGTTTTCCACGGGGATGCGTGTTGTGGCGATCAAGGTCACCACGATGACTGAGGCGGCGATCAGGCTGGCAGAATTGAAAAAGTCCAGGCCAAGGCCGGCAGGGCGCGCCAGTTGCGAGAAAAGGCCGATAGCGTGGGCAATGACGGCCAGCGTGCCGAGCAGGCAGAGCAGCCGCTTGTCGGGGCGGGTGGTCTGACTCAGGCGAAGACCCTGATAGACGGTCGCAGCGGCGTAAAGACTGGCGGCGGCGAGGCTTGGGAGCAGGCTGGGTGGCAAAGGGGACATAGATCCTGATGGACGGGCCTGAAAAGACGCTGAGTTTGGCATAGAACCGGCAAATCACGAAAGACCAGAGAAGCAGTCTGCGTGGTGTCCGTGCAGCGGAGTCTTCGCTATAATCCGCCACCTGCTAAAGCCGCAGGCTTGCCGAGCGCCATTTCTGCGCCACGGGCCGGGCTGCACCAACCGGGGTTCGACGAGAGCCTGAAAGGATCGCGCATGTTTGAAAATCTGACAGACCGCCTCTCGCAGACGCTTCGCCATGTAACTGGCAAGGCCAAGCTGAACGAGGACAATATCAAGGACACCCTGCGCGAAGTGCGTATGGCCTTGCTCGAAGCCGACGTCGCGTTGCCAGTGGTGAAGGACTTCGTCAACAACGTCAAGGAACGTGCAGTCGGCACCGAAGTGTCGCGCAGCCTGACGCCGGGCCAGGCGTTCGTGAAGATCGTTCAGGCCGAACTCGAAAGCCTCATGGGCGCTGCCAACGAGGACCTGGTCCTCAACGTCACGCCGCCAGCCGTCGTCCTGATGGCCGGTCTGCAGGGTGCGGGCAAGACCACCACGGCCGGCAAGCTGGCGCGCTTCCTTAAAGAGCGCAAGAAGAAAACCGTGATGGTGGTGTCGGTCGACGTGTACCGTCCCGCCGCCATCAAGCAGCTTGAAACCCTGGCCAACGACATCGGCGTGACCTTCTTTGCGTCCGACATCAGCCAGAAGCCTGTGGACATTGCGCAGGCCGCTATTAAAGAAGCGAAGCTGAAGTTCATCGACGTGGTGATCGTCGACACCGCTGGCCGTCTGCACATCGACGCCGAAATGATGGGCGAGATCCAGTCGCTGCACGCGGCGGTCAAGCCGGCCGAGACGCTGTTCGTCGTCGACGCCATGACCGGCCAGGATGCGGCCAATACCGCCAAGGCCTTCGGCGATGCGCTGCCATTGACCGGCGTGATCCTCACCAAGGTCGACGGTGACGCGCGTGGTGGTGCTGCACTGTCGGTGCGTGCCATCACCGGCAAGCCGATCAAGTTCATCGGTATGGGCGAAAAGAGCGACGCGCTCGAGCCGTTCCACCCTGACCGTATCGCATCGCGCATCCTGGGCATGGGCGACGTGCTCAGCCTGATCGAGCAGGCCGAACAGACCCTCGACAAGGACAAGGCCGACAAACTGGCCAAGAAACTGAAGAAGGGCAAGGGCTTCGACCTCGAAGACTTCCGTGATCAGTTGCAACAGATGAAGAACATGGGCGGCCTTGGCGGCCTGATGGACAAGCTGCCGAGCATCGGTGGCGTCAATCTGTCGCAAATGGGCAATGCCCAGGGCGCAGCGGAGAAACAGTTCAAGCAGATGGAAGCCATCATCAACTCGATGACCCCGGCCGAGCGTCGCGATCCCGATCTGATCAGTGGCTCGCGCAAGCGCCGCATTTCGATGGGGTCAGGGACTCAGGTTCAGGACATCGGGCGTCTGATCAAGCAGCACAAGCAGATGCAGAAGATGATGAAGAAGTTCTCCGCCAAGGGCGGAATGGCAAAAATGATGCGCGGCATGGGTGGAATGTTCCCCGGCGGCGGCATGCCAAAGATGTGATTGTGTCGCGCGCGTGGTGTCTTGCGCGCGTCCCGCATGGGGGGGAAACCCCGCTCAGCCCGCGTTTTGCGGGCTTCTACCCGCTGTCACACCGACAGCGCTCCGGCAAATCTGAACCGCACGCCTATAGGCGCCGGAAAAAGACATTTGCAAAAGTCGGGATATTCCTTAGAATATGCGGCCTTTCGGGCACCTATGCCCGCTGTGCATCTTAGATTTGCAGCACCGACTACAGGAACGATGTTCAATGCTAACCATCCGTCTTGCCCTTGGCGGCTCCAAAAAGCGCCCGTTTTACCACTTGACCGTAACCGACAGCCGCAACGCTCGTGACGGTTCCCACAAGGAACAAATTGGTTTCTTCAACCCGGTTGCCCGTGGTCAGGAAATCCGTTTGTCCGTTAACGAAGAGCGCGTCAACTACTGGTTGAGCGTAGGTGCACAAACTTCTGAGCGCGTTGCACAGCTGCTCAAAGAGCACAACAAGGCAAAGGCTGCGGCCTGAGTCTTATGAACGCGACGCCTGCACCTGCCGACGATCTGATCGTCATTGGCAAGATTTACTCAGTTCATGGCGTTCGCGGCGAAGTGAAGGTTTTTTCCTTTACTGATCCGATTGGAAACCTGTTGGACTACAAAACCTGGACGCTTCGGCGCGAAGGCAGCGTTGATAAGCAGGTTGAGCTGGTCAGCGGACGCTTGCAGAGCAAGTTTCTGGTCGCAAAGCTCAAAGGTCTCGACGATCGCGAAGAAGCCCGTCTTCTTTCCGGTTACGAAATCTGCGTGCCGCGTAACCTGTTCCCTGATCTGGACGATGGCGAGTACTACTGGTACCAGCTTGAAGGCCTCAAGGTCATTGACCAACTCGGGCAATTGCTCGGGAAGATCGATCACCTGCTCGAAACCGGTTCGAACGATGTAATGGTTGTAAAGCCCTGCGCGGGCAGCCTGGATGATCGTGAGCGCCTGTTGCCCTATACAGAGCAATGCGTGTTGGCAGTCGACCTGGGTGCTGGCGAGATGAAGGTGGATTGGGATGCGGACTTCTGAATGCCATGGCTAGCCTACGCATAGAAGTCATCAGTTTGTTTCCCGAGATGTTTTCCGCCATCAGCGAATACGGCATTACCAGCCGTGCGGTGAAACAGGGGCTCTTGCAGCTGACCTGTTGGAATCCGCGGGATTACACCTCTGATCGCCATCACACTGTGGATGATCGCCCATTTGGCGGTGGTCCGGGCATGGTGATGAAGATCAAGCCCCTCGAAGATGCTCTGGTTCAGGCCAGGCAAGCGGCAGGGGGTGCGGCGAAGGTGATTTACCTGTCGCCACAAGGCCGCAAGCTGGATCAGTCTGCGGTACGCGAACTGGCGCAGGAGGAAGCGATTATCCTCATCGCCGGTCGTTATGAAGGCATTGACGAGCGCTTTATTGAGGCTCATGTCGATGAAGAGTGGTCGATTGGTGACTATGTTCTTTCCGGTGGCGAGCTACCGGCGATGGTCCTGATTGACGCGGTTACGCGACTGCTGCCTGGAGCTTTAGGGCATGTGGACTCCGCGGAGGAAGATTCCTTCACGGACGGTCTGCTGGATTGCCCGCATTACACCCGACCTGAGGTGTATGCGGATCAGCGTGTTCCCGACGTGTTGCTAAGTGGCAATCACGCGCACATCCGGCGTTGGCGTTTACAGCAGTCCCTCGGGCGGACCTATGAACGACGCGCTGATCTTCTGGAAAGCCGCTCGCTTTCTGGAGAAGAGAAGAAGCTGCTGGCGGAATACATCCGCGAGCGGGACGATAGTTAACGTATCGATGGTCGATCCAGACGGATTACCTTAGGAGCACCAGCATGACTAACAAAATCATTCTTGCCCTCGAAGCAGAGCAGATGACCAAAGAGATCCCTACCTTTGCCCCGGGCGACACCATTGTCGTTCAGGTGAAAGTGAAGGAAGGCGACCGCGCTCGTCTGCAGGCCTTTGAAGGCGTTGTAATTGCCAAGCGTAACCGTGGCGTGAACAGTGCTTTCACTGTTCGTAAAATCTCCAACGGTGTTGGCGTTGAGCGTACTTTCCAGACCTACAGCCCGCAAATCGACAGCATGGCTGTGAAACGTCGCGGTGACGTTCGCAAGGCCAAACTGTACTACCTGCGTGACCTGTCCGGTAAAGCAGCTCGCATCAAAGAAAAACTGTCCTGATACCGTTTTTCGATGCATAAAAAAAGCAGCCTTCGGGCTGCTTTTTTGTTGTCTGGTGTTTAATGATCCACCTTTACGTATCCGCACAAATTTCGAGTGACCATGCCTGCGATCGACCACCCGCTTATCGACCAGTTTCTAGATGCCCTCTGGCTTGAAAAGGGCCTGTCCGATAACACGCGCGACGCCTATCGCAGCGACCTTGCCCTGTTCCACGGCTGGCTGCAGGAGCGCGGTATCGATCTACCCAGTGCCGGGCGTGAGGCGATTCTCGATCACCTGGCATGGCGCGTGGATCAGGCCTACAAACCTCGCTCTACCGCGCGCTTCCTGTCAGGTGCCCGTGGCTTCTATCGTTACCTGCTGCGTGAAAAATTGATCGCGGTCGATCCTACTCTGCAAATCGACATGCCACAGCTGGGCAAGCCTTTGCCCAAATCGTTGTCCGAGGCCGACGTTGAAGCGTTACTGGCCGCCCCTGACCTGAGTGAGCCTATTGGCGAGCGTGATCGCGCCATGCTTGAGGTGCTGTATGCGTGTGGTTTACGGGTAACCGAATTGATCAGCCTGACCTTGGAGCAGGTCAATCTGCGGCAGGGCGTGTTGCGTGTGATGGGCAAGGGCAGCAAGGAGCGTCTTGTGCCTATGGGAGAGGAAGCCATTGTCTGGGTCGAGCGCTACATGCGCGGTGCCCGCGACGAGTTGCTGGGCGGCCGGCCCAGCGATGTACTGTTCCCCAGCCAGCGAGGCGAGCAGATGACCCGACAGACGTTCTGGCATCGTATCAAGCATCAGGCGACCGTTGCCGGTATCGGTAAATCCCTGTCGCCACATACCCTTAGGCATGCGTTCGCCACTCATTTGCTCAACCACGGGGCCGATCTTCGCGTGGTACAGATGCTCTTGGGCCACAGCGATCTCTCCACCACACAGATTTACACCCATGTAGCCCGTGCACGGCTGCAGGAAATGCATGCCAGGCACCATCCTCGCGGATAGTTTCGGTTGCAAATTACCCTGCGTCTGGCGGTCGTCCGGGTCGGTGTTACAGGGCTTATGTGATAGGCTTTGCCGGTTTCGCAGAACCAGACCGAGTGTCATTGTTTGCGCAGTGTTCCGTCTGTCCGCCGTCATAGGAGTTTTCATGCGCTTGCCCCAGATTTTTGTTGCTGCCGTCGTTGCACTGGCCGGCACGTTCAGTACCTTTGCCCAAGCCGATGCAACCGCTGATCAGGCTATCCGCAAGACCCTTGATACGCTTCAGCTTGAGCTGCCGGTCGAAAGCATCGCGCCAAGCCCGCTGAATGGCCTGTACGAGGTCAAGCTCAAAGGCGGCCGCGTTCTGTACGCCAGTGCAGACGGCCAGTTCGTGGTTCAGGGCTACCTGTTCCAGGTCCAGAACGGCAAACCGGTCAACCTCACCGAGAAGACCGAGCGTCTGGCCATTTCCAAAACGATCAATGCCATTCCGGCCAACGAGATGGTGATTTACCCGGCGGTGGGTGAAACCAAATCGCACATCACTGTGTTCACGGACACCACCTGCCCCTATTGCCACAAGCTGCACGAAGAAGTGGGCGAGTTGAACAAGATGGGCGTCGAAGTTCGCTATCTGGCGTTCCCGCGTCAGGGTCTGGGCTCGCCGGGTGACCAGCAGCTGCAGGCGGTCTGGTGCTCCAAAGACCGTAAAGGCGCGATGGACCGCATGGTCGATGGCAAGGACATCAAGGCCGCCAAGTGCGACAACCCGGTCACCAGGCAGTACGAACTCGGCCAGTCAATAGGTGTAAATGGTACGCCGGCAATTGTTTTAGCCGATGGTCAGGTAATTCCGGGCTACCAGCCTGCCGCTCAGGTTGCCAAACTGGCACTTGGCGCCAAGTAATTTCGAGTCGGCGCGCAAGCCCTGCACGCTGACGCGGCGGCCTTGCCGTCGTCTCGCTAACCTCTGGTCGCGTGGAGACACGCGCCTGTTTTCCACGGTCGATTCAGGATCGGCCGTTTTTCGGGGAGTTCATCAGTGAAACCGGTCAAAGTAGGCATATGTGGGCTGGGTACTGTCGGTGGCGGTACTTTCAACGTACTCACGCGTAACGCCGAGGAGATTGCCCGCCGTGCCGGGCGCGGAATCGAGGTTGCGCAGATCGCGGTTCGTACACCAAACCCCAACTGCCAGATTGCCGGTACGCCTACGACCAGCGATGTGTTCGCCGTCGCGAGCAATCCTGAAATCGATATCATCGTCGAACTGATCGGCGGCTACACCATTGCCCGTGATCTGGTCCTCAAGGCCATCGAAAACGGCAAGCACGTGGTCACCGCCAACAAGGCCCTGATCGCCGTTCACGGCAACGAGATCTTTGCCAAGGCTCGCGAGAAGGGTGTCATCGTTGCCTTCGAAGCCGCCGTTGCCGGCGGCATCCCGGTTATCAAGGCGATTCGTGAAGGCCTCTCGGCCAACCGCATCAACTGGGTGGCTGGCATCATCAACGGCACCGGCAATTTCATTCTCACCGAGATGCGCGAGAAAGGTCGTACCTTCCCCGACGTGCTCGCTGAGGCTCAAGCGCTGGGCTACGCCGAAGCCGACCCGACGTTTGACGTGGAGGGCATCGACGCTGCGCACAAGCTGACGATCCTGGCGTCCATTGCGTTCGGCATCCCGTTGCAGTTCGACAAGGCCTACACCGAAGGCATTACCAAACTCACCACGGCGGACGTGAACTACGCCGAAGCGCTGGGCTATCGCATCAAACACCTGGGCGTTGCCCGCAGTACTGCGCAGGGAATCGAACTGCGCGTCCACCCGACGCTGATCCCGGCCGACCGCCTGATCGCCAACGTCAATGGCGTGATGAATGCGGTGATGGTCAATGGGGATGCGTCGGGGTCGACACTGTTCTACGGCGCAGGTGCCGGCATGGAGCCGACGGCTTCCTCGGTCGTCGCCGACCTAGTGGATGTCGTGCGTGCCATGACGTCCGACCCCGAAAACCGTGTGCCGCATCTGGCCTTCCAGCCCGATTCGTTGTCGGCTCACCCGATCCTGCCGATTGAAGCATGCGAGAGCGCGTATTACCTGCGCATCCAGGCCAAGGATCACCCAGGGGTACTGGCGCAAGTGGCGAGCATTTTGTCCGAGCGTGGCATCAATATCGAATCGATCATGCAGAAAGAAGTCGAAGAACATGACGGTCTGGTGCCGATGATTCTGCTGACGCACCGCGTGATCGAGCAGCGTATCAACGACGCCATTGAAGCGCTGGAAGCCTTGCAGGACGTGGTAGGCCCGGTCGTTCGTATCCGTGTTGAACATCTGAATTAACTCAAGCTGCGAGCCTGCTGCTACAGACGGCAGGCTTGTAGCTCAAACCAAAGGTTTGATGCCATGCGCTATATCAGTACTCGCGGCCAAGCGCCTGCTCTGAATTTCGAAGACGTCCTGCTGGCCGGGCTGGCCACAGATGGCGGCTTGTATGTGCCGGAAAACCTGCCGCGCTTCACGCAGGAAGAAATCGCTTCCTGGGCAGGTCTGCCATACCACGAACTGGCGTTCCGGGTGATGCGTCCTTTCGTGACGGGCAGCATCCCGGATGCCGATTTCAAACAGATTCTTGAAGAAACTTACGGCGTGTTCTCCCACAGCGCCATTGCACCGCTGCGTCAGTTGAACGGTAATGAGTGGGTGCTGGAGCTGTTTCACGGCCCGACGCTGGCCTTCAAGGATTTCGCGCTGCAACTGCTCGGACGTCTGCTGGATTACGTGCTGGCCAAACGTGGCGAGCGTGTGGTCATCATCGGCGCTACCTCCGGTGATACCGGTTCTGCCGCCATTGAAGGCTGCCGTCGCTGCGACAACGTGGACATCTTTATCCTGCACCCGAACAACCGCGTGTCGGACGTCCAGCGCCGTCAGATGACCACGATCTTCGGGGACAACATCCACAACATCGCCGTAGAAGGCAATTTTGACGACTGCCAGGAGATGGTCAAGGCCAGCTTCGCCGATCAGAGCTTTCTCAAAGGCACGCGTCTGGTTGCAGTCAACTCGATCAACTGGGCGCGGATCATGGCCCAGATCGTTTACTACTTCCATGCGTCGCTGCAACTGGGCGGTCCGGCACGTTCGGTGTCGTTCTCCGTACCGACCGGCAACTTCGGCGACATCTTCGCCGGTTACCTGGCCCGCAACATGGGGCTGCCGATCAATCAGTTGATCGTCGCCACCAACCGCAACGACATCTTGCACCGCTTCATGAGCGGCAATCAGTACGTCAAGGAAACCCTGCACGCCACGCTGTCGCCGTCGATGGACATCATGGTGTCGTCGAACTTCGAGCGCCTGCTGTTCGACATGCATGGTCGCAACGGTTCGGCCATTGCCGGTCTGATGAACAACTTCAAGCAAGGCGGCGGCTTCAGCGTCGACGAAGAACGCTGGACCGAGACGCGCAAGCTGTTCGATTCGTTGGCCGTTACTGACGAACAGACCTGTGAAACCATCACCGACGTCTACGCCAAAACCGGCGAGCTTCTGGATCCGCACACTGCGATTGGCGTCAGAGCCGCGCGTGAATGCCGCCGCAGCCTGGATACACCGATGGTGATTCTGGGGACCGCTCACCCGGTCAAATTCCCTGAAGCGGTTGAAAAAGCCGGTGTAGGAAAAGCGCTAGAGCTGCCTGCACATTTGTCTGATTTGTTCGAGCGTGACGAACGCTGCACAGTCCTGCCAAACGACCTGAAAGCCATACAGGCTTTCGTCAGCCAGCACGGCAACCGCGGAAAACCGCTCTGACGGAATCGTCGTGTAACAACTTTAGGCCCGCCCCTCGGCGGGCCTTCTTGTTTCTACGTGCCAAACTTCAGGAGTTTTCAGCCCATACAGATGAGTCAGTCGTTGTGAAGCAAGCACGTATGCAAGGCATTGTCAGGGTGACAGGCAAGGTGATGGGTGATTGGGTCTGGTACGCGATACTGTCTGTGCTGATGCTTGTTATCGCTCAGTCAGCCAAGGCTGCGCAGAGCCTGCCCTTCAACCTGGCCGCCCCCTTTCTGGCCACTCAGGATCTGCCTCTGAATGCATCGGACCGGCAATGGCTCGAGCAGCGCAAAAATATTAGAGTCGGCATCGCCATTGCCGACTACGAACCTATCGATATCACCAGTGACCGCAATCGCTACCAAGGCATCAGTGCCGATTACCTGGGGCTGGTCGGCGACCAGTTGAATGTGTCGATGCAGGTCAAGGGGTTTGCCCAGCGTGAAGAGGCCATCGAGGCACTGCGCAAGGGCGATATCGATGTCCTGACCAGTGCCAACGGGTTCGAGCGGGGCGTCAAAGGGCTCGCTTTCTCAACGGAGTACATGCCTGATCGTTCCGTCGTTGTGGGGCGCGGAAACGATGTCAGTCCCTCGTTGAGCCTGGCCGACAAAAGAGTTGTACTGCTGGACGGCTACGCGGACCTCGGCGTTGTGCATCGTATCTATCCGAACAGCGAAATCGTCATCGCCCCCAACCTCTACAGCGCGCTCGAAGCCTTGAGTCAGGGAGAGGCGGACGTGTTCATCGGTAACGAAGTCATTGTCCGCTCCTACATCGCGTTGCGCCCTTACCTTGGCCTGCAGATCAAGTTTGAAAGTGCATTGCCGCCCGTTGGCTTCGCGTTTGCGGTGCGCGAGCAGGAACAGCGGCTGCTCGGGCTTATCGACCGTGCCCTGGCCAGCATCGAACCGTCGGTTTTCCGCGAAGTGATCGGTCGCTGGACGGTAGGGTTGGGAGCGGATCTGGCCGGGCAGCGTATCAGCCTCACAGGTGCCGAACGACGCTGGATCGTCAAGCATCCCAGCGTGACGGTATCGACCACCCAGCACCCGCCCTATATCTACAAGGACAAGAACGGTCATTGGGTGGGGCTCAATGTTGATGTGTTGGCGCGTATCTCGCGTATGACGGGGCTGCAATTCATTCACCGTGAAGTGGCTTCCACGCAGCAGAGCATCGAAGCGCTGCGCGCCGGTATGGCGGACATGAACACCACGCTGGCCGAGAACCCGGAACGTCGCCGCTTTCTGGATTTCACCTATTCCTTTGGCGGCAACAGTTGGGTGTTCGTGGTGCGTTCTGGTAGCCCCGCTGACGTTTCACTCGCCAGCCTGGAAGGCCAGGTGCTTGCCTTGCCCGCCCGCCACGCCCTTGAAGATCAGATCAGGCGCGAATACCCGTTGATCCAGCTCAAACTCACCAACACCTATGAGCAGGCCCGGGCAATGGTGGAAAGCGGTGTAGCCGATGCAACTATCCAGAATGAGGCAGGTGCCTACCTGTATCCGGCAGGGCAACTGAAGGTCGCCCGCAGCGTGGATGGGAAATGGTCACCGGACCGTTTCTCGGTGATCAAGTCACAGCCTGAACTGCTTGGCATTCTCAACAAGGCACTTGAAGAGTTTCCGGTCGCCGAGTTGCGTTCCATTCGGGTCAAGTGGCTGGGTTCCACGTTGCCTCAACCTTCGCTCTGGAACCGTATACCGCAATGGGTTTTCTGGGTGGTGGTCGTGGCAGTGCTGGTCGGTTTGGTGTCGCTGGTCTGGAGCGGCAGATTGAAGGCGCAGATTCGTCAGCGTCTCCAGGTGGAGCGACAGCTAAGCGACCAATTGGCGTTCAAGCGGGCGCTGCTCGATGGCATTCCAAATCCCATCTATGTGCGCGACCTCAAGGGGCGTCTGATTTCCTGCAACCGAAGTTACGAGGACAGTTTCAATGTCAGTTTCGAGCAGATGAATGGCCGACGTCTGACGGACGTTGACCTGATTCCTCGCTCGGTGGCCGAACAGATGCAAGCCGATTACGTAAGACTGCTGGATGACCATCAGCCGATCTTTGCCGACCGCATGATGGAACTGCATGGCAAGCGCGTCGATGCCTGGCAATGGACAGTGCCCTTCTTCGGGGCCGACGGACAGTTGCAGGGCCTGCTCGGCGGCTGGATCGATATCACCGAACGCAAGCGCCTGGAACAGCAACTTGAAGAGGCATTGCGCAAGGCCGATCAGGCCAACGAGGCCAAGAGCGCTTTTCTGGCCGCCATGAGCCATGAGATTCGTACGCCGATGGGCGCGATCATCGGTTTGCTGGAGCTTGAGTGCGCGCAGGCTTTACGCCTTGGCCAGCAGCCTTCCGAGGCGTTAAAGGTGGCGCATCGCTCGGCTCAGGAACTGGTGGTACTGGTGGGTGACAGCCTCGATCTGGCCAGGATTGAAGCCGGTGGCATGCAGCTTTCGCTGGCGGTGACGTCTTTGCAGGGCTTCTTTGAGGGAATCGTTCAGCTGTTTGCCGCTCAGGCCCAGGCAAAGGGCCTTTCCCTTCGTCTGGACGTTGCCGAAGAGGTGAAAGGCGATTATTGGCTGGATCCCATGAGGTTGCGTCAGGTGCTGCATAACCTGGTGGGTAACGCGCTGAAGTTCACTCGTCACGGTTCGGTGGTAGTGACCGTGCAGGCAAGCGAGGCATCTTCTTCATGTGAAGCCGATGAATCGGAGCGTCTGTGTATCTGCGTGCAGGACAGTGGCGTAGGTATCGAGCCCGAGCGTCAGCAGCAGGTGTTCCAGCCGTTTACCCAGGCCAGTGACGACACCGCCTCCCGTTACGGTGGTACAGGGCTGGGCCTGAGTATTTCCCGGCAGTTGGTCGAGCTGATGAAAGGTGATATCAGCCTGCACAGCGAGCCGGGGAAGGGCACGCGAATAGCCATCGACCTGCCATTGGCCCGCGTCGAACATACCGGTGCGCCGCAGCCCGGGCAAGACGCTCACGGCGTCATTTCTGATCAGCAAAACCTTTACGTGCTGGTGGTTGATGATCTTTCCGCCAACCGCATGGTGCTGACCCGGCAGCTTGAATTTCTGGGGCATCAGGTCGTGTCTGTGGCGGACGGCGAGAGCGCTTTGCAGGTGTGGCGAGAGGATGAATTCGACGCGGTCATCACCGATTGTAATATGCCCGGTATCAGTGGCTACGCCCTTACACAAGCCATCCGGCGTATCGAGGCTCAAGAGATGCGCCAACGGTGTCCGGTCATCGGCTGCACCGCCAGTGCCCTGATTGATGAAGGCCCGCGCTGTGAACAGTCGGGGATGGACGGGCTGCTGGTAAAACCCTTGTCGCTGGAGCGCCTGTCGGATGAACTGGCGAAATGGGTACGCGAGCCAACGTTCGATGTCCATACATTGCAGCGCATGACCCAGGCCAACGAACAGCAGATGCAGCGTTTGCTGAGCGAACTCTGGAAAAATCTTCTGCACGAACACACCGCCCTTGAAGCTTCCGTTCATGCCCGCGACTGGAACGTGCTGGGCGCCTCCCTGCATCGTCTCAAGGGGGCCGCGAGCCTCGTCAACGCGTTGCCGCTGGCCAGGGCATGTATGGCGCTGGAAGAGAGTGTCAGTCGCGAGGCCGACGCCGAGACGCTTGAGCGCTGGCCCGCGCTGGAAGTCGCCATCGGGCATTTGCGTGCGGACATCGAAGTGCGTCTGGTGACCGTCCCGCAGCGCTCATCCACGTCTGGCTGAGCGGCCGTGCGCAAACCGCACACGTCGATCTGGACGTTTTAGGACTCGTCCTATGGGGCGCACCTCGCAAAGTGCCTAGAGTAGGGTCTTCCCTGGCCGTATGGCTTCTACCCGGTAGGCATGACTGTGCGTTCACTCAAGGTTCTGGTTCTGGAAGATCATCCCTTTCAACTGATGGCGCTGCATCAGATGCTCAACGCCAATCAGATTTTCGATGTAAGAACGGCGGAAAGTGTGGCGGCGGCTCGGGAGTCTCTGAACAGCCGTGGCGCTGTCGATATCGCGATCTGCGATCTGCAGATGGAAGGGCCGGACGGTCTTGAACTGATCCGGTATCTGGCGTCTGAGAAGATGGCCAACGCGCTGATCATACTCAGCAGTACCACGACCTGTGTGCTGGAGGGGGTGGCGCGTCTGGCTGCTGCGCAGGGGCTTGAAGTGCTGGGCTGCCTGCCCAAGCCCGCTTCCGCTGCCGCCTTGCGTGAGTTGTTCGACGCCTATGAACCACAGGTTCTGCGGGTCGAAGAGTCGGCACTAGAGCGCCAGTCTTCGGATACCTTGAGTGCTCATGAACTCTTTGTCGACGCCCAAAACCCTGCCAGTTGCGCGACGCAGTGGATAACCTGGTTCCAGCCCAAAGTTGGCCTCGACGGCACTGTGCTGGGTGCCGAAGCCCTGGTGCGCTGGCAGCACCCCACGCTCGGGCTGCTAGCGCCGGGTCTTTTCATGGACATGGTTCAGGCCGAAGGCCTGATCGAGACGTTGACCTGGCGCGTGCTGGATCAGGCGTTGGCGTTTTCGGCGGGCATGGCAAGGCGACAGGGACAGGCGATGCCGGTGTCGGTGAACATCGCTCCGCAGATGCTTCAGCACGTCGAGTTTGCCGAGCAAGTCATGCAGGCGCTGGCGCGTCATGAGCTGCCTGCCAGTGTACTGACCCTGGAAATCCTTGAGCAGGACACGGATGGAGCGCAGAGCTGGCAAATGGAAGGCCTGTTACGCCTGTGCATGCAGGGCTGCACCTTGTCGATCGACGACTTTGGCATGGGGGCGTCGAACATCGAGCGGCTGTTGCAGTTGCCGTTCAGCGAGCTGAAGATTCCAGCGCCGTTCGTACGGGGGATGGGAGAGGACTCCCGCAAATCCGCTGTGGTCGCCGGTGCAATGGTCATGGCGCAACGCTTGTCCATGACGGTAGTGATCGAAGGGGTCGAGACGCTGGATGACTTTCACAGCCTGCTCACGCTGGGAGCGCCCTCGATTCAAGGGTATTTCATCGCTCGTCCGATGCCCGCCGCAGATTTTGCCAGATGGCTGGCCGAACGCAGTCCAACCGCAGAAACTTTTTAGGCAATCCGCTTACGACAGGCCATGCTCCTGCACGTAGATAAACAGTGCCGCATCGTTGGCCAGGCCCAGCTTGCGCATGGCGCTGACTTTCTGCGCACTGACCGTCTGCTTGCTGCGATTGAGCTGTGTCGCGATCCGGCCCACCGCATGACCGGCGGAAAACAGACGCAACACTTCCATTTCACGGGGCGATAACTGTTCGAGCGGCAGCGGCGTGTCAGGCCCCTGGTGCTGAGCGTCCTGCAACACCCTGCGCACCGAATCGGCTAGAAAAACACGTTTGCGGCGTACGTTTTCGATGGCGGTGGGCAGTTCTCCGGCGACGCTGGCTTTGCTCAGCAACCCCTGCACATTGAGGTCCAGCATGGACTGAAACAGTCCGGCGTTGCTCAACATGGTCACCACCACCACTGGTAAATCGGGGAAGTCGCGCCGGATGCGTTGCAGCAGGCGCAGGCCGTCGTTCTGTTGCTCCACGGGCATCATGAAGTCGGTGACCAGCACATCACAGGCGTGCCTGTTGAGCGCCATGAGCAACTCGTCGGGATTGCTGGCCTGGGCCACGACCACCGCAGCGTGGTCCTGCTCAAGCACCACGCGCAATCCAATCAGGAAAATGGGATGGTCATCAGCCACGATGATGCGCAACGGGTGATCAGTGGACGCGCTCAAGGCAAGGCTCCGTCGGAAGGTGGCTCATGGTATTTCATCTGAAGGCAGTGTTTATGAACGGTGCGTCAACGACTGAGATTTGTCGGAAATTGAGCGTATTTTTGCTGAAAAATCCTACAGTCTGATCGCAATTCGACGAGTTTGATGGCTGTCGTTTTCAAACGATGCGCCCGACAGATTAGTTTTGTCTCGGGTTTTTTCCCTGTCACATTCCACTGGCATGCTCAAATTCAGAAAACGTCGCAATGACTGCGACGGCAGAAAAGAACTTTCTGCTATCGCCGACGGTCATTGATTAGCACCTTTGCATTCAAACTGTTGAGTGGTGATCTAGATGGAAAATATCAGCTTACTGCTAAGCGAAGCGCTGGCTCCTTACAAGGCGTCTATTGGCCAGGCTGGCGCACGTGGCGAACGTCTTGTGACGTTGAAAGATGCAACCGGTGCCTGCGTGATTTCACGCGTATTCACTGCTGATCAGTTGAGCGATAAGCGCCAACTGACGGATGTAGTCGATGGGCTTCACCGGGATCTGATGGTCGCTGAAGGCAGGATCGAGCCGTGCGTGATCGCCGCGATGCGCAACGCCGCCCTGAGCCGGACGTTCGTGGGAACACCCGCGTTCGCTTAGTGGTTTACCGTTTACCTGACAACGCGCACCTTACGTAGCGACGCAAAACGACGGTTTTACAGCCAGTTCCACCCCGGGCAGGTGTGCACGGCTCGGGGTTTGTCTCACATTCTTACTGCTTGTCGAAAATGACCTTCACGTCGCTCAGGTAGCTCTGTTGCTGCTCAGAGTCCAGCCATCGCGCGTAAAACCCCATCAGTGCGCTCTCGCGCAGCGTGCGCATCTCGCGATTGATGAGCTGCATGGCATGTTTGCCTTCAGGCGTGTCGCTGCAGCCGATATAGGCCAGTTGATACAGCGGGTTGTCGGCGATCGGCAGAAACACTAGCTCCTGCGGGTCAATGCCTTGTTGCATCGCTTGATAACGCACTTCGAACCAGAAACCGAGCAAACCGTCCAACCGCCCGGCACGCGCCATCTGCAACAGGCTGCCGACGGCGTCACTGCCATAATGCAAGCTCAGTGTCTGCTCATCGCTTTCATCAAGCGTCTTGTCGATCAATCCCCCGTAACTGCGTTCTGCAACCACGCCCAGTTTGACGGTCTCGCTGGCCATCAGCGCCTGAAGATTGATTTGGCCCTGCGAGATAAAAGGTTCGAACCTGCCCAAGTGTTCCTTGCGCACGATAAGGCCGCTGCTGAACAGGACGAAGATCGGGATGGAATAAATGATGGTTCTGGCACGTTCCTGCGTCCACAGCATGGTCGGATCACAGCTCAGCGCAGCCCCGTCGTTGAGCATCTGCATGGCTCTGGCCCTGTTCACATGCATCAGCACGTGATCGTATTCCGGCATTCTGGCCGTCAAGATAGGCATGAGTTGATCGATGGCACCCTGGCCCTGCATCGTGCCTGCAAAAAGGGTCGAGGGCGGCAGGTCGCGCAGCAACCAGGTCAACGTTTCCCGCGCCTGACTTGCGTTGGGCACAGCGAACCAGAGGAGCGCCAGCAACAGGTGGGGCATTGCGCGATACGGGGCACGAAGCGTCATTCGTCTGTCCTTTGCTCGAAGATGTCGTAGGCCGATGGTGTTCAAAGACAGGTTTTTGAGTCGCACTGCGACGTCGACGTCACATATTGCTGCGGTCTGGCGTTAATGAGGCTATCCGATTTTGCTTATCCGGCAAGTGGACGGGCTGACTCGGTTGCAGTCGCCAGGCCAGCTCATACTCGAGCCGATTCGTTCAAGGGCCTCTGCATCGGTTAGACTTGGCGCCTTTCCTCCAGACTCTAGAAGCCCGTTCATGGCCCAGCCGTCCACGACCTACAAATTCGAACTGAACCTGACCGATCTTGACCGGGGCGTTTACGAAACCGTCAAGCAGACTATCGCCCGTCACCCTTCCGAAACCGAAGAACGCATGACCGTGCGTCTGCTGGCGTATGCCTTCTGGTACAACGAGCAGCTTTCGTTCGGTCGCGGCCTGTCTGATGTAGACGAACCGGCGCTGTGGGAAAAAAGCCTGGATGATCGTGTGCTGCACTGGATCGAAGTGGGCCAGCCCGACGCCGACCGCCTGACGTGGTGCTCGCGCCGCACTGAGCGCACCAGCCTGCTTGCCTATGGCAGCCTGCGCGTATGGGAAGGCAAGGTCATCCCCGCGATCAAGAACCTGAAGAACGTGAACATCGCGGCGGTGCCGCAGGAAATTCTGGAAGTGCTTGCCAAAGATATGCCACGCGTCATCAAGTGGGACGTGATGATCAGCGAGGGCACGGTGTTCGTCACCGACGACCGTGGCCAGCATGAAGTCCAGTTGCAGTGGCTGACCGGCGAACGTGGCTAAGCCCCGTTCGGCATAGCCCGAATCATGATCACCGATACACACTAGAGAATCAGCTGACCCGCATGCGCATCGAACCTCGTCTGTTGCCTGACACCCTGCCTTTTCTGGGCGATCTTCCACCGCTGCTCACTCGTCTCTACGCGGCGAGGGGGGTGGCCAGTGAAGCCGAGCTGGACAAGGGGCTGGCGCGGTTGATCCCGTATCAGCAACTCAAGGGCATCGACGCCGCCGTGGACCTGCTGGTGACCGCATTGCGTGAGCGCCAGCGCATGCTGATCGTCGGCGACTTCGATGCCGACGGCGCAACCGCAACCACGGTCGGTGTACTGGGGTTGCGCCTGCTGGGCGCCGAACATGTCGATTACCTGGTCCCGAACCGTTTCGAGTATGGCTATGGCTTGACGCCGGAAATCGTCGAAGTTGCGCTGCAGCGCAAGCCGCAGTTGTTGATCACGGTGGACAACGGGATCTCCAGCGTCGAGGGCGTGGCGACGGCCAAGGCAGCGGGCTTGCAGGTGCTGGTGACCGATCACCATTTGCCTGGGCACGAACTGCCGGCGGCGGATGCCATCGTCAACCCGAATCAGCCAGGCTGCACGTTCCCCAGTAAATCACTGGCGGGGGTCGGGGTTATTTTCTATGTGTTGATGGCGCTGCGTGCCCGCTTGCGTGAAACCGGCTGGTTCGAAAGCGCTCAACGTGTTCAGCCCAATCTGGGCGAACTGCTGGATCTGGTGGCGCTGGGCAGCGTGGCTGACGTGGTGCCACTGGATGCCAACAACCGCATTCTGGTGCATCAAGGCCTGATGCGTATTCGCGCCGGTCGCGCGCGTCCCGGCTTGCGTGCGATTCTTGAAGTGGCCCGGCGCGAGCCTTCGCGCATCACCTCCACCGACCTGGGCTTCATTCTCGGTCCGCGCCTGAACGCGGCGGGCCGGCTGGATGACATGAGCCTGGGGATCGAATGCCTGCTGTGCGAAGACCCAACCCTGGCGCGGGAAATGGCGGTGCAACTGGACGAGTTGAACCAGGACCGCAAATCCATCGAGCAGGGCATGCAGCGTGAGGCGCTGGCTCAGCTCAAGGACTTGCCCGTGGAATCCATGCCGTTCGGCCTGTGTCTGTTCGAGCCGGATTGGCACCAGGGGGTGATCGGCATCCTTGCCTCTCGCATGAAAGAGCGCTATCACCGCCCAACCATCGCGTTCGCCAGCGCAGGGGAGGGGGTGCTCAAGGGGTCGGCTCGTTCGGTACCCGGCTTCCATATTCGTGACGCGCTGGACGCTGTGGCGGCGGCTCATCCGACGCTGATCAGCAAGTTCGGAGGGCACGCGATGGCGGCGGGGCTTTCGTTGCCTGAAGAAAACTTCCCGGCGTTCGCCGAAGCGTTCGATCAGGAAGTACGGCGTCAGCTCGACGAGCAGGACCTGACCGGACGTTTACTGTCGGACGGCCCGCTGGCGGCAGAGGAGTTTCACCTTGAGCTGGCCCGCGCGCTGCGTAATGCCGGTCCCTGGGGGCAGCACTTCCCCGAGCCGTTGTTTCATGGTGTGTTCCAGTTGGTGGAGCAGCGTGTGGTGGGTGAGCGGCATTTGAAGATGGTGCTCAAGACCGAATGCGGCAGCGTGAAGCTGGACGGTATTGCCTTCAGCGTAGACCGTGACATCTGGCCCAACCCTACTATTCGGTGGGTCGAACTGGCTTACAAGCTAGATCTCAATGAGTTCCGTGGCAATGAAACCGTGCAGTTGATGGTGGTACACCTCGCGCCACGTTGAGAATAAGCAGGAACCCGTCAGGCTCTTGGGTTGTCGACTAGGCTCTGTCCAGTAAAACCGCTCACCAAAACGAGCCTGGACACCCGAATTTTCAACATGAGAGGTCGCCATGAGCCTGTTGCTTGAGCCTTATACCCTACGCCAGTTGACCCTGCGCAACCGGATCGCCGTATCGCCCATGTGCCAATACTCCAGTGTCGATGGCCTGGCCAATGACTGGCATCTGGTCCACTTGGGAAGCCGTGCGGTAGGCGGCGCCGGCTTGGTGCTTACAGAGGCGATGGCCGTGACCCCGGAGGGCCGCATCACGCCTGAAGACCTCGGCCTGTGGAACGACGAACAGATCGAACCGCTGCAACGCATCACGCGCTTCATTACCGCGCAGGGTGCAGTGGCGGGCGTTCAACTGGCGCACGCCGGGCGCAAGGCCAGCACCTGGCGCCCTTGGCTGGGCAAGCATGGCAGCATCCCGGCAAGCGAAGGGGGATGGACCCCGGTCGGTCCGTCGGCGATCGCCTTCGACCCGCAGCACACCGTGCCGGTCCAGTTGAGCGAGTCGCAGATTCAAGAACTGATCAAAGCGTTTGTCGACGCGGCACGCCGTTCGCTCACCGCGGGTTTCAAGGTGGTGGAAATTCACGCGGCGCATGGTTATTTGCTTCATCAGTTCCTGTCACCCCTGAGCAATCAGCGCACCGATCAATATGGCGGTTCGTTTGAAAACCGCATTCGCCTGACGCTGCAAGTGACTGAAGCGGTCCGCTCCATCTGGCCTGAAGAACTGCCTTTGTTCGTGCGGGTGTCCGCGACCGACTGGGTGGAAGATGGCTGGAACCCCGACGAGACGGTAGAACTGGCACGTCGCCTCAAAGACCTGGGTGCGGATTTGATCGACGTATCGTCAGGTGGCACGGCTGCGAGTGCCGAAATTCCGGTCGGCCCCGGCTATCAGACACGCTTTGCCGAGCGTGTGCGCAAGGAGTCCGGCATCGCCACTGGCACGGTTGGCATGATCACGGACCCTGCGCAGGCAGAACACATTCTGCGTACCGGCCAAGCCGATATCATCCTGTTGGCCCGAGAACTGTTGCGTGATCCTTATTGGCCGTTGCACGCCGACGATGATCTGGGCGGTCGCCTCGCCACCTGGCCCGCGCAATATCAACGCGCGACTCATCGGGACCAACCGATTCACGAGTCCGATTTGCGCGACTGAAGACACCTCTTGCGTGGGCTTGGTCTGCATCGATGTGAGAGGCGGCTTGCCAGCGAGGCGGTTTTTCAGGCGCTATCTTTGCGACTGAGATGACGCCATCGCGGGCAAGCGCTTCTACGGTTCTGTTACACGGTCAGCGGCAGATCCGACCGTTATAGCCGCTCATTGGCGCTGTCCAGCAGCTCTGTCACCCTCGCGGTCAGCGCTGCGATGGCGAAGGGTTTGGGCAGCACGTACATGCCCGGCTCTAGCGTGTCATGTTCCAGCGCCGCGTTTTCGGCATAACCGGTCACGAACAAAATCTTCAGGTCGGGACGCACCGCTCTGGCCGCATCGGCGACCTGCCGGCCATTCATCCCGCCGGGCAGGCCGACATCGGTTATCAACAGATCTATGGCCGCTTTGGATTGCAGGATGACCAATGCCGTGGAGCCCTGATCGGCTTGCAGCACGACATAGTCCAACTCTTCCAGCACCTCGCTTATCAGCAATCGCACAGCGGGTTCGTCATCGACGACCAGCACCGTTTCGCCGCCGGCCTTCTGTGTCGGCACGGCTGGAAGAGCGACATCCTGTTCAAGGACTTCCGCGTCGCCTTCGAACATGGGCAATAGAATACTCAGCGTCGAGCCTTGGCCCACTTGAGAGGAGATATTCACGCCACCGCCTGACTGGCGGGCGAATCCGTAAATCATGGAGAGTCCGAGCCCGGTTCCCATCCCGATGGGCTTGGTTGTGAAAAACGGATCGAATGCCCGCCCCATGATCTCTTTCGCCATACCGGTGCCGGTGTCGCTGACCGTCAGCTCAACGTAGCGCCCCGCAGGCAATTCATGGGTCGCCGCCGTCGTGGCGTCCAGAAAGCGATTGCTCGTCTGGATCAATAATTGCCCGCCATCCGGCATGGCGTCTTTGGCGTTGATGCACAGGTTAAGCAGCGAATTTTCCAGTTGATGGGGGTCCACCATCGTGGACCACAGCCCCGGCTGAGCCCGCACGTGCATATCGATGGCAGGACCCACAGTGCGTCTGATGAGCTCGTCCATGCCTGCAACGAGTCGGTCGACATTGGTTGCCTTTGGGGCGAGTGTCTGGCGGCGTGAAAAAGCCAATAGGCGATGAGTCAACGAGGCTGCTCGTCTGGAACCCTCCAGCGCCGAGCCGATGTAACGATCCAGCTCTGCAAAACGGCCCTGTTTAACGCGGGCCTGCAACAGCTCCATGTTGCCGGTGACACCCATCAGCAGGTTGTTGAAGTCGTGGGCCAGGCCGCCGGTCAGTTGTCCGACCGCTTCCATCTTCTGCGACTGACGCAAGGCTTCTTCTGTAACGCGCAGTGCCTCAATGCGTTGTTTCTCATCGGTCAGGTGTTTGCCCAATGCGAAGATCACACCGTTGCTCGGCGCGGCTGTCCAGCCGAACCAGTGATACGTCCCGTCCACATGCCGATAGCGGTTTTCGAACAGCGGCAAGACGTGATTGACCGTATGCAGCAAGGCGTTCTGGGTGTCGGCCACGTCGTCCGGGTGAAGCAGGTCCATGATCGATGTGCCGACCAATTCTCGCTCGCTGCGTCCCAGCAGGTTGGTCCAGGCAGGGTTGACCCGCAGGAAGATGCCGCTGAAATCGAGCATCGCCAGCGGGTCGGGCGATATGTTCCAAAAGGTATCGAGCTCCAGCGTGCGCTGTTCCAGTTTGGCGGTTTGCTGCTTTTCCAACTGAATCAACTCTTCGATCAGAGCCAGCCGTTTATCCTCACTGGCCTTCAGGGCCCTTTGGTCAAGGACATGCCGGGTGGTTTCGTTGGTGGCGCAGAACATGCCCACGGTCACCCCATGCTCGTCGATCAGGGGCGAGAACGAGAATGACCACCAGGTCTGTTCGACCTCGCCGAAGCGAGCCATCGTCAACGGCATGTCCTTCCAGCGGCCGGCCTGGCCGTTCATCGCCTGTTGGACCAAAGGCAATACCTGGTCCCACACATCTGCCCACAACTCGTGCATCAAGGCACCGATTGCATAAGGTTTGCGCGGGCCGAGGATTGGCGCGTAGGCATCGTTGTGAAAAAAGATCATCTCCGGCCCCCACAGCAGGTACATCGACTCCGGGCTGTTGAGGATCAGATTGAGTGCGTTCTTCAGCGACACAGGCCACTCGGACAAGGCACCCAGCGGTGTCAGGCTCCAATCCCTGGACCTGATGGTTTCGGCTGCCTCACTGCAGCCAGCAGGGAAGCCAACGTGTGATATCACTTCAGGCAAACTCCCGATGGGCTGCAAGGTGTTCCTGCAAAATTCATAGGTAGTGATCGAGCTGATGCTCTTTTCCAGCTGAAAGGTCGCTATTGTCGTCTGTTTACGTCTACATGAATGGACTATTTCGAGCTGACAGGGTTGCACTGGCTGTCCAGAAACCTTCTGCGCCCTGCGACCCTGATTCGCTCATCTGCAACATCTGGAAGCACACCCGCCATCGGCGTACGGTCACTTCTGCTTAACCTGCGGGTCAATCATCCATCTGACTAACCTGTGGAGGTTCCTGTGAATACGCGTGGTTTACTCGATCAGTTGCTCAAGTCTGGCCAGAACATGTTGCAGGACAAGGTGAACGGCAAGTCTGGCAAGTCGTCTTCGAGCAGTGATTCATTGATGAACGGCCTGGGCAGTTTGCTTGGCGGTAATAAAGGCAGTGGTCAAAGCGGTCTGGGCGGCCTGCTGTCCGGGGCTGGCGGCGGCGCCTTGGCGGCCGGTGCCATGAGCCTGCTCAAAGGCAAGCGCTCGCGAGGCATGGGTGGCAAGGCGCTCACCTATGGCGGCCTGGCGGCCTTGGGTGTGATTGCTTACAAGGCGTACAACAATTGGCAGGCGAGCCAGGGTGTGGCGGGACAACGCGAGCCGCAGACCATCGACCGCTTGCCTGAATCGGAAGCCGAGCTCCACAGTCAGGCGATTCTGCGGGCGCTGGTGGCTGCCGCCAAGGCCGATGGTCATGTCGACGAGCGCGAACGCGAGCTGATCGAGGGTGAGTTCAACAAGCTGAGTCCCGACCAGACCCTGCAAAGCTGGCTGCATGCCGAACTGAACAAACCCCTCGACCCTGCCGAGGTGGCGCGAGCTGCGACAACCCCGGAAATGGCGGCGGAGATGTATATCGCCAGCGTCATGCTGGTCGATCAGGAGCACTTCATGGAACGCGCCTACCTTGACGAGCTAGCGCGGCAATTGAAGCTTGAACCCGGCCTCAAGGCCGAGCTTGAGACGCAGGTCCGGGACGCGCTTTAAGCCGACCGATGGACGCCTGACCGCTCGGCGGTCAGGCGTCCCGCCACGTCACGGATGCTCCAGGCTTTCAGCGTTGGTCAGCTCCCTGATCAGCGTCAGTTGCCGTTCCTTGACCAAGGACTCCAACTCCCTGATGCGCGCCTCATATTCCGGATGATCAAGACTGATCTGGCGACGCTCGAATTCGTCAGTCAACCGCGTCAGGTCGTTCTGATACGACCGTTCAAGCACTTCGAATCGGTCCGGCCAGGCTTCTCTCAGATAGCGGACCCAGTAATCCTGCTGCGCGGCGTAGCGCAAGAATGCCTCGCCCTGTTCCCCTGACTGGACACGCAGCAGCGCCTGATCGAACTCACCTGGTCGAATCGCGGCATGGGCTTCGAACAGCATGCTTTCCGGCGGCACCGGCAACTCCAATGCACTGGCCCAGTGGGTGCGATACGCCAATCTGACTTCCGCCTCGTCCCTGTTTCCGGCTTGCTCACGTGCGATTGCGTCCAGCTCTGAGAGCCGGAACAAGCGCCTGGTCAGACGATAAAGCTGAGCGCCGCGCTGCTCGGGAGCGACGTCTCGCAAGGACTGGCGAGTAAATACCAGCACTTCCATTTGATTGAACTCCAGCACGACACCGTCAGGGCACGTGTTGTGGTTGCGGAACAGCGTGAGGGGCTCTTCGGCAATGCCGTTGAGGGTCAGCCTGAGTTGTGGGTCCAGGCTGACCGCAGCGAGCACATTCCAGACGCGCTCCACCAGAGTGGAGCGGCTGGAAGGGTTGCGATAGTCGGCGGTATGGCGCAGCGAGCCGATCAGGTCCAGCAGATGACGCGCGTCTTCGCTGCCCTCCAGTTGCTCCCACATCTGGCGTCTGTCGATACTTCGTGGCTCGGCCTCGTCCAGCCAGGGGTCGACGGTGACCGGTTCCGGGGTCGGCGCAGGGCTGTCCGGGTCCGGTGTGGACGACAGGTATTCGGACAGTGACGAGTTTGAGCCCCAACGTGCCGCTCGGGTCATCGCAATCATTTCGGGCGGCAGGTCCATGTCGAAGCTGAACGAGCGTCCGTAACGCTCCGACCTCTGTGCCTGTTGCAGGGTGGCTGCGGAAAGCGGGTTGTTCAGCAGGCTGATTTCCGTGTGCGCGTGTGGGTTTTCGGGGTTGGCAAGGATAGCGTCCGGCAAATCGGTGATCAGGTTGCCTTCCAGCAGCAATGTTCTGAGCGGTGCCGGAATCAAATCATTGATCCAGACCGGCCATTCACTCAGCCCGACATTGTTTAGCGATAGCCAGTTCAAGCCGGTGCGGGTCAAGCCTGAAAGACTGTTTAGGTTGCCGATCCGGTTGTTGTCCAGTTCCAGCCGCTCGAGCGTGGGAATCCGGCTGAAGAAATCGATGTGGCCCTGATCGATCAACATGCCTTGATCGTTCAGGCTCAGCGTGCGCAGTGACCGGATTTCCAGCAGGGCCTGAGGCAGTTGCGTGAGCGGCGTGATGTGTCCGTCCATTTCAAGGCTGGTCAGTTCGCTCAACGGCAGCAGCAGTCGTTCGAGATCAGCGGGCGTTCCGGTGATTCTGCTCAGGTGCAGATACCGCACTTGACGATAGAAAAAGTCGGGGAGCCTGGGCGGGAAGTCGGCCAGCGCAATGTTGACCAGGCGCAGAGGCGTGTGTATTTGCCCAAGACTGAATGTGCGCCAGTGATCCATGATCAGCGTGCCGATGTGACGCCTGGCCTCAAGGGTTCGCTCAGTCGGGCCGCTCAATGAGTGAACGGCCTGGGCCCACTGCTCAAGCGCGGTCGTCAATACCGAGCCCATTTGCAACTGTTGCTCCAGCGCGGCCTGCACAGCAGGAGCAATGTCCATGAGGAACCTGAACGAGCGGTCGGGCGCAGCTTCGTTGATGCGCGCCCTGATCGTTGTAGGGCGAGACAGGTGGTTGCCCCGGATATCGATGAGCGTCTGCAGTCCAAGACCGGGCAGATTGTCCAGAAGGTGCTCCGGCAATTCGGTCAGTGTGTTGTGAGCCACCGAAAGCTCCTGAACGTGGCCGGGTATCAGTTCGTTCAGCCAGGCTGGCCAACCGTGCAAGCCGGTTCTCTCCAGCGTCAGACGTTCCAGGCGCAGCCAGCCCAGGTCCATAGGCAGCATCGCGCTCAGTCGGTTGCCGCTCAGGTCCAGCCTTCTGAGGTCGGGCAACTCCCGGAAGACATCCATTTGAGACTGGTCCAGAAAGATCCCCTGATTGACCAGTCCCAGCTCGGTAAGCCGAGGCAGTGCGCCTGCTACTTGTCGAGGCAGATTGATGAAGCCTGACGACTCGGGCGGCAAGAGGGTCGTTGGCTCGCTGGAGAGCAGCAATGATCGGGTGTTTGGAAAACGCTTGAGAAAACGCCCCAGCGCCTCACTGCTGCTCAGTTGCCGGGACAATGGCGTGTCGGCCGACACAGTCGGTTCGCTGCCGGAAGGCAGTCGGCTGTCGGCCGTGATGTTTTCCAGGTGCAGCCCGGTCACCCGGGAATGGATAAAGTCCGGCAGGTGTTCGGGAAAATCCGTCAGGGAAACCGAGGCCAGCCGCAACGGCTCAAAGGTGCGACCAATCTCGGGCATATTGTTGAGACGCCAATGCCGCCAGATCGCTGCGCTGATGCGCATCCGGCTGTCGACATGGGCCTGGGTCATGGGAGCAAAGTCCACAACCTCGTCGGTCCACCGGGTCATGCTGGCGCGCAATACGAGCTGCTCCTCCAGCAAGGCATTGAGCCGCTGATCAATGCTTCGGTTATTCCAGCCTGCGTGACGCAGACGGCTCAGAATCTCCTGAGCGAACGCGTCATCGAGTTCAAGCATTCGGATTTTGTCCAGCAGGCTTTCATCCGTCATGTGCCAGTCGGGATTGCCACGTCCGCTCAAGGTATAACCCAGACGACCGTCGGCCAGGCGCATGGGGGATCGGGAGCCGGGTTTGATCGCTTGCATGTTGAGCACCGGAGCCAGCGCCGGGCGCGCCAGCGGTTGCTGCTGAATCAGTCTTTCCAGTGCGTGCGACTGTCCGGTATTGGGAATGCCCAACTGCGTGCGCTGCGTGTCGGGCAGGGCATGGAGAATGGCGTTGTACAGATCGTCCAGACCATGCAAGTGCTGATCGTCGGCGTCGCGGGTCTGGTAACGATCGCCTTCCTTGATCAGCACTTTGCGAATCGGTGCCGCCTGCGGCCCTACGCTGTCGAGCAAGGGGCCGCCGAAAAAGCGTTCGTGAACCTCCAGCCTGATCTGCGCCGACCACCCCGGCAAGGTCTCAAGGCTGTGCAAAATCAGGCGGTCGGTGTCCGGATTTGACACCGACTTCAGGTACAGCCCTTCGTAGGCACGTGCCAGGCGTACCTGTTGCAGATAGACGTTCGCTTCTTCGCCTATGCGCAGGGGGACGCGCTGCTCATCGGCCAATTGACTCAATTCTTCCGGCGTCGCATGTCGGACCAGTTCTTCGATTATCCGATTCGGCAGCCCGGGGAATGCCTGCCTGATCGGCAGCCCGTTTTCGATGTCGGCGGTTTCCGAGGCGTGGTACTGATGCTCGAACAAACGGGCTCTGTCCGTGCGGGCGCGGTCAGCCAGCCTGGCTCGCAGGGTGGTCAATCTTGACGACACGCCCATCTGACCGGCTCCGAACTCTTCGTTCAGCAGCGTCATGGCCTCGGCGTTGCTTAAACCTTCCAGCGCCTGACGCAGCACATCGGGCCGATCAATGCGCACGCTCAGGGTGTCGGCAGGATCAATGGAGTGCGCGGGCGTGAAAGTGCGCAGCTGCGCGCCTTGGTTGTCCAGCAATTGCAATGCGCGCCGATCAGGCCAGCCGGGCTCCTGACTCAGGAGTTCAAGCTGAAGAAGCGGTGAAGCGTCGGGATCGTTGGCTTGCATGTGTTCGATGAAGCGGTCCAGCTCCTCATCCAGTTTGAAACGACGGGCTGTGTCTTCGAGCAGTGCAGGCGGGCGGTCCAGATCCTGAAGTGTCTGGCGCATCACCGATTCGGCGGTTCCGCTGACCTCCAGAATGCGTCTGGCGGCGAGGTCGGAAAACGTTTTGCTGGAATACCCCAGCCGTCGAAACAGCGTCAGGCCCTGAATCTCCAGAGGGCGATCAAGCGCGTGCAGCCATGTGCCCGCTGCGTTGTGTCGCAGGGGCGGCTGATAGCCCTCGGGACGTTCAGGGTGCTCCATCGCATAGCCACTGCCATCGGATGACGGGATGACGGAATAGGTTTTTCCGTCAATCGGCAGCCAGCGTTTGCCTTGATGGTGGTAAAGGCCGAGCGCATCAGGCTGCAAGCCATCGGGCAGCACGATGTCGTGGCTGAAGGGCGTCAGGTCCGGCTTCCAAAGCCGCGTGGCGCCGTTGGGCAGCTCCACGGCCTCCAGACTGGCGACGACATCGGGCACCTGCACGGCTGCCATGCCCGGTGCACTTGCACCTGCTGCACCCAGCGCGGTCATGAGTGCGATGTTCTCCACCACGTCGAACAGGTAGGCCACGGCTTGCTGCCGGTCGTCATGGGTCCAGCTTTCTACGCCTTCGTACACCTCGTGGACCAACTGGGCGGCCGTGACGGCCAGCATGACCTCGCCCAGCCCCGGCATAACGAATGCGGCGATGTTCAAGGCGTCGAACACTTTGTCCGTGAAGTACTGCACCCGCTCGGCAGAGGACTTCTGGTCCTGCTTCGCCGTCGGTACGCCATGAAACAACGCGTCATCTTTGAGTGCCGCGCATTTGCGCGCGTAAAGGTTGTCCAGCAAAGGGCCTGTCAGTCGCGTTTCGCGCAGGTCCAGCCGTGCGTTTTTATCGTCCTGGCGCTCCAGAATTCCGTTTTTATGGACCTTCGGGTGAAGGCGGTCGAACAGTTTTCCCAGCAGCGCGCCTTGATGACGCGCCGGGATAAAACGCTTGAAGAAACTCAGGTAGCCTTTGATGAACATCCGGTCACGCAGTGAGTTCAGAAACATCGCCACCGACTCATACTCCTTGAGCGGTGCAATGGGGTCGTCCGGTATGTAAACGACTATCTTCTCGACATGGTTTGCGCTTTCGCGGTCTTTGCCAAACACCACAATGCCGTTGAGTCCGACGTTCCAGAGCTGCAAGGTGCTGCACATCAAGGGCGAACCCTCAAGGCTGACCTCCTTTTTGTCCTCCAGTTGTTGCACTAACGCGTCATACATGGGTGGGCTGATCAGCTCTTTCATGAGCGCGATCAGCAACTGCAGTTTCATGGACGAGGCTTCCAGGGCCATGAAGTCAGCCTGTATCTGCTGCGCGGCCTCTTGCGCTGTCTTTCCGGCAAGCGGCGGTGGATTGAAGAGCGATTCAAGGTGCGTCTGGTACTGTCCACCCAAGTCCAGTTCCCGGCACAGCGCTGCGAAACCTGTGGGAGAGATGGACAAGGGCTGACCCGTGATGGCATTGCCCAGGATTTCGTACGAAGCGAACACCTGAGCCTGCATCCCGCTTCCGGCATCCATTGCACCTGGCGCGGTCTCCCAAGCCTCGAAATTCTGCAGCGCTGTCGTGAGCAACGGCTGTGTGGCAGCCCTCAATGCGACATTGGCCTGAGTCATCGGGTCCTTGGAGGCCGATTGGAAAGACGGGTCCACTGTGGCTCGTCTGGCATGGAGCAGCCAGGTATGAGTGACGTCCACTTCGAGCCCGAATCGCGCTTTTATCGCCGCTGTCAGCAATGGGCGAGCAAAGGTTTCCAGCGCAGGCAAGCGATCCAGGAGGCTAAGTACAGTCTGTTCTTTCTGGCGATGCTCGTCGTAAAGCCGTTGCAGCTCATTGACCTGTTCGGGGCTGGACGTGCGCGCCTTTGGTAGCCACGGCACCGAGCGGGTTGAGGCCGCGCGTATGGCGGCTCGGCATTCAGGGCTCGCCTGGATCAGCCATTGCGGTGCTTTGTCGTTTATCAATTGAGTGTGGGGGCCGGCCGGCATAGTTGCCGGCACGTGTTGATCAATCATTGAACTGCCTTGTCGTGAATGAATAGGCGGCGCAGCTTACTTTTGTGTTCCGGTCCCCAAGCCGTAACTATTTATGTGCGCACCGACCTACTTCTTCTTTACTTGGTTTTTCCAGCCTTTTGGTCTTTGCGACCTATTGTGATGTCGATGTCTGCCGATAGACACGTTGCGGGTAGTGTCAGTCGTTCGACATTTTTTTTGCGTGTTTGCCTACGTGTTATTACACGCAAATGAGTGTTTTGATTTCATTTTCGCATTGCCCGCGAATAGATGATCGGCTGGGCTATACTCACGCCGCTTGGGCCGTCTGTCGGTCCCCCGCGTCATGAACACGGCCGGATGCCGTTGTTGAACTCTTGAGGGCTGACTGTGAAGAACTGGACCTTGCGCCAACGAATTCTGGCGAGTTTTGCCGTCATCATTGCAATCATGCTGTTGATGGTGGTTGTGTCTTATTCCCGCCTGTTGTCGATCGAGTCCAGTGAAGAACAGGTTCGTCTCGATGCGCTGCCAGGTGTTTACTACAGCACCCTTGTGCGCAGTGCCTGGGGCGAGAGTTATATCCGCACGCTGGAGTTGATCGGCGAAGGTGAGGGGCGTGCCCTGACCAAGCAGGAGAAGGATCAGTTTCAGGGCTTCGACGATGCGTTGCAGTCTCAGATGGATGGTTATAAGAAGTCCATCTTCGATGACGCCGACAGAGCCCGCTTTGCGGTCTTCGAAAAACGCCGTGAAACCTATTCCCGGATGCTCGCCGAGGTCCATACCAAATATGAACGTGGCGACTATGCAGGTGCACGGGCAGAGTTTTACGGCGAGGCCAATCCGGTATGGACGGACGGGCGCAAGCAGCTCAACGAGTTGATCGTGGCCAACAAGCAACTGGCCGACCGTGCCACTGACAACATCGTCAATGCCGTGCTGGCCGCCAAGATCAGCATGATTTTTTCCTTGCTGATCGCTGTCATAGCGGCCGCGGCCTGCGGTTTGCTGCTGATGCGCTCGATCATTTCGCCGATGCAACTCATCGTCCGGATTCTGGAAACCATGCGCACGGGTGACCTGACGTCGCGTCTGAATCTGGCGCGCAAGGACGAGTTCAATGTAGTCGAAACCGGCTTCAACGATATGATGACCGAACTGACTGCACTGGTTTCGCAGGCGCAGCGTTCGTCCGTGCAGGTCACCACATCCGTGACCGAAATCGCCGCCACGTCGCGTCAGCAACAGGCGACTGCGACCGAAACCGCTGCGACCACCACTGAGATCGGCGCCACGTCGCGAGAAATCGCCGCGACGTCTCGCGACCTGGTGCGCACCATGACAGAGGTTACGTCTGCCGCCGATCAGGCCTCGGTTCTCGCCGGTTCCGGCCAGCAGGGTCTGGCCCGCATGGAAGACACCATGCATCAGGCCATGGGCGCGGCCAATCTGGTCAACGCCAAGCTGGCGATCCTCAACGAGAAGGCGGGCAACATCAATCAGGTGGTAGTGACCATCGTCAAGGTCGCCGACCAGACCAATCTGCTGTCGCTCAACGCCGCTATCGAAGCCGAGAAGGCCGGGGAGTACGGTCGTGGTTTCGCCGTGGTCGCGACTGAAGTGCGCCGCCTGGCCGATCAGACCGCCGTGGCCACTTACGACATCGAGCAGATGGTGCGCGAAATTCAGTCGGCCGTGTCTGCCGGTGTCATGGGCATGGACAAGTTCTCCGAAGAAGTGCGCCGTGGCATGTACGAAGTCACTCAGGTAGGCGAGCAGCTGTCGCAGATCATCCATCAGGTTCAGGCCCTGGCGCCGCGTGTGCTTATGGTCAACGAAGGCATGCAGGCACAAGCCACGGGTGCCGAGCAGATTAATCAGGCATTGGTGCAGTTGGCCGACGCCAGCAGCCAGACCGTCGACTCATTGCGTCAAGCCAGTTTCGCCATCGACGAGTTAAGTCAGGTGGCGGTCGGGCTGCGCGGTGGCGTTTCGCGATTCAAAGTCTGAGCACGGGCGATGATGGATCAGTCCCCCAGGCGTAACGTCACGTTGCCAGCGTCGAACAAGCTGTTCCTGCTGTTTTGCATCGGCGAGGATCGCTACGCGCTGGAGGCGACCGAGATTGCCGAGATCCTGCCGCGTGTAAAGCTCAAGGCAATCGCTCGAGCACCGCACTGGGTTGCGGGCATTTTTGCGCACCGGGGTGAAATCGTCCCGGTGATTGACATCAGTGCGTTGAATTGCGGCCAGCCCGCCAAACCGCGTACCAGCACCCGCATGGTGCTGGTGCATTATCGCTATGACGACAAGCACCCGGCCCAGTTGCTGGGCCTGATTCTGGAACAGGCCACCGAAACACTGCGTTGCCCGGCGTCCCAGTTCAAGGAATACGGGCTGGACAACCGCCTCTCTCCCTACCTTGGGCCGGTCCGCGAGGACGAGCAGGGTTTGCTGCAATGGATTCATGTTCAGGAACTGCTGAGCGAGCCGGTTCGTGAACTGCTTTATCCCGTGCCGCCACTGGATCTTGAATCGCTCGAGGACGCACCATGAGTGACGATTCGCGATTTTTCAGTTTCCTCAAGGAACGCATCGGGCTGGATGTGACCTCAGTCGGTGAGGCCATTATCGAGCGAGCCTTGCGTCATCGAGCGGCTTCGTCAAAGTGCAACGACAGCGATGCGTATTGGCATTTGCTGGTGACCTCGCCGGACGAGCAGCAGGCGCTGATCGAGGCAGTCATCGTTCCCGAAACCTGGTTTTTTCGCTATCCCGAGTCCTTCGCGACACTGGGCAAGCTGGCCCGCGAGCGGCTGGCCATACTGAATGGCGCACGCCCGTTACGCATCCTCAGCTTGCCGTGCTCGACAGGCGAGGAGCCTTATTCCATTGCAATGGCATTGATCGACGCCGGGATGGACCCCCGACAATTCAAGGTCGACGCCATCGATATCAGCCCTGTTTCGATTGCCCGTGCCAAGCACGGCGTGTACGGCAAGAACTCGTTCCGGGGCACTGACCTGAGTTTTCGTGACCGGTTCTTTACGGCCGTGGGCGAGGGTTTCGAGATTAACGATCATGTGCGCGGCTGTATCGACTTTCAGCCCGGCAATTTGCTGGATCCCAAACTGGCGACACAGGTGGCCTACGACATCGTGTTCTGCCGCAATCTGGTGATCTACTTTGATCGCACGACGCAGCAGCATGTGTTCAAAGTGCTCAAGCAACTGACGCGTGAAGATGGCGTGCTGTTCATCGGCCCGGCTGAAGGCAACCTGCTGGCAGGCATCGGCATGCGTTCGCTGGGTATCGCCCAGTCATTCGTCTTCCGTCACGCGCCCCGTAACACGCCCGTTCCGTCGGCTGCACCCGCTCCAGTCAACCATTCGCCACAACGTCCGTTGACCACCCCGCCAGCACGTCCAACTGCCCCAGCGTCCGCTTCTGCCTCGCGAAACGCAGCGGCCTTTGCGCCCGCCGTCAAACCGACAGCGACCACGGTCGCAAACAAGGACAGCGTCACGCTGCTGGGCACCATTGCGAGCCTCGCCAACGAAGGGAAAAGTGGCGAGGCGCGGGCGGCTTGCGAGCGTTACCTGCAACAGCACGAGCCTGAGGCACAGGTGTTCTACTGGCTGGGTTTGCTCAGCGAAGTGGAAGGACGTGTGGCCGAGGCCCAAGGGTTCTACCGCAAAGCGCTGTATCTTGAGCCGCAGCACCGCGAATCGCTGGCGCAACTGGCGGCAATCCTGGCCGCCCAGGGCGACAGCGCCGGAGCGCGCCGGTTGCAGGATCGCGCGGTACGCGGTGCGAATAGACAAGGAAGCAACTGATGACGGGCCCGTCCGGTTTTTCAAGCATTACCCACGACCAGGCCGCCGACATCGACGATTGCTGGAACCGTATCGGTGTTCACGGTGACCGCTCCTGCCCATTGCTGGAAGAGCACATTCACTGCCGCAACTGCGCCGTCTACTCGGCAGCGGCCACCCGGCTGCTCGACCGGTATTCGCTGGCGCAGGAACAGCATGAGCAGTTTCAGGGCTCGGTCCTGCAACGCGACATCAAGACGCGCTCGATTCTGGTCTTTCGCCTGGGCGAGGAATGGCTGGGGTTGGCGTCACGCTGCCTGTCTGAAGTGGCGCCTGCCCAGACGATTCACTCCTTGCCGCATCAGCGCTCGCGCGCGCTGTTGGGCGTGGCCAATGTACGCGGTGCGCTGGTGGCATGTATTTCACTGGTGGAGTTACTGGGGCTGGACAGCAACCCGGTGGCCGCTCAGTCTGCACGGTCGGTGCCGCGCATGCTGATCGTGGCGGCAGAAGGGGGGCCGGTCGTGGTGCCGGTGGATGAAGTCGATGGCATTCATGCCATTGACGAGCGCGAGCTGGAAGCGGCTTCGGCCTCCGGTACCCATGCCAATGCACGTTTCACCCGGGGGGTACTGCAGTGGAAGGACCGAAGCCTGCGTTGGCTTGATGAAGATCAGTTGTTGTCGGCGGTGCACCGGAGCCTTACATGACGCCAGATCAAATGCGTGACGCCTCGCTGTTCGAACTGTTCACGCTGGAAGCCGACGCACAGACGCAGGTCTTGAGCGCAGGCTTGTTGGCGCTGGAACGCAACCCGACCCAGGCCGATCAACTGGAAGCCTGCATGCGCGCCGCGCATTCGCTCAAGGGCGCGGCGAAGATCGTGGGTGTCGAGTTTGGCGTCAGCGTTGCGCACGTGATGGAGGACTGCCTGGTCAGCGCTCAGGAAGGACGATTGCTCCTGCAGCCCGACCACATCGACGCCCTGCTGTTCGGGACCGATCTGTTGATGCGCATCGCGACGCCGGGGGCCAACAGCGTCGTCCAGCCCGATATCGATGCGTACGTTGAACGCGTGAACACCCTGCTGGCCTCGGGTGCAGGCGCGGCGCGCACGGTCAGCGTGCCCATGCCGGATCCGTTGTTGGCCAGTGCCTTGCAACAACTTGAAGCCTCGGCAGCGGCTGAGTTACCGGTCGAGCCTTTGGCGGTTGACGTGCCTGTGCAGGCGCCCCCGGTTTCTGCCTTGGAGACCGAGCCGCAAGCACCAGCCCCAGCGCCGTTTCGCGAGCGACGAGTCAATGAAGGCAGCGAGCGCGTGCTTCGGGTCACGGCCGAGCGGCTCAACGGCTTGCTCGACATGTCGAGCAAATCCCTGGTCGAAACCCAGCGTCTCAAACCGTTGCTGGCCGGTATGCTGCGCCTCAAGCGTTTGCAGAGCAGCAGCGACCGCGCCCTCGAAGTACTGGGGGCCAGCTTCGGTGAAGGCGGTCTGAACGCCGATGCGCAGAAAGCCTTGGAAGACGCCCGCAATCTGTTGTCTCAGGCACAGCAGATGCTGGCGCAGCAGACTGCAGAGCTGGACGAATTCGGTTGGCAATCCGGTCAGCGAGCGCAGTTGCTGTATGACACTGCGCTGGCATGCCGGATGCGACCGTTTGCCGACGTGCTGGTCGGTCAGGCACGCATGGTGCGTGACCTGGGACGTGAGCTGGGCAAGCAGGTGCGCCTGCAAATCGAAGGTGAAAAAACCCAGGTTGACCGCGATGTGCTGGAAAAACTCGAGGCCCCGCTGACGCACCTGCTGCGCAATGCGGTGGATCATGGCATTGAGTCGCCGGAAACACGCCTCGCACAGGGCAAGGAACCTGAGGGGTTGATCCGCCTCCAGGCCTCCCATCAGGCCGGTCTGCTGGTCGTGGAGTTAAGTGACGACGGGGGAGGCGTGGACCTTGATCGTCTACGCCAAAGCATCGTGAAGCGCAACCTGTCGCCTGCCGATACCGCCGCACAACTGAGCGAAGAAGAGCTGCTCAGCTTCCTGTTTCTACCCGGTTTCAGCATGCGTGACAAAGTCACTCAAGTGTCCGGGCGCGGTGTGGGGCTTGATGCCGTGCAGCATATGGTTCGCCAAATGCACGGCAGCGTCGAGTTGCAGCAATGGGCGGGCGAGGGCAGCCGGTTCAGGATCGAGCTTCCATTGACCCTGTCGGTCGTGCGCAGCCTGGTGGTTGAGGTGGGTGGCGAAGCGTACGCCTTTCCGCTGGCGCATATCGAGCGCATGCGTGACCTGCAACCGGACGACATCGTGCAGCTCGAAGGGCGCCAGCATTTCTGGGACGAAGAGCGGCATGTCGGCCTGGTGTCGGCCAGTCAGCTCTTGCATCGGCCTTCATCGCAGGACGCTGGCGAGGCGCTCAAGGTTGTGGTGATTCGCGAGAGAGATGCCGTGTATGGCGTTGCGGTCGAGCGGTTCATCGGCGAGCGCACACTGGTGGTGATGCCGCTGGATGCGCGGCTGGGCAAGGTTCAGGACGTTTCGGCGGGGGCTTTGCTGGACGATGGCTCGGTGGTGCTGATCATCGATGTCGAAGACATGTTGCGTTCGGTCGAGAAGTTGCTCAACACTGGACGTCTTGAGCGTATCGACCGCCGTAATCGCCAGATCGACAGCGTCTCGCGCAAGCGCGTTCTGGTTGTCGATGACTCGCTGACGGTCCGCGAACTGGAGCGTAAGTTGCTGGTCAGCCGTGGCTATGAAGTGACGGTTGCCGTTGATGGCATGGACGGCTGGAATGCGTTGCGTGCCGAAGATTTCGACCTGCTCATTACCGATATCGACATGCCACGCATGGACGGTATCGAGCTGGTTACCCTGTTGCGTCGGGATACTCGACTGCAATCACTGCCTGTAATGGTGGTTTCCTACAAGGATCGTGAGGAAGATCGACGCCGCGGACTGGATGCGGGCGCCGATTATTATCTGGCCAAGGCCAGTTTCCATGATGATGCCTTGCTCGACGCTGTTGTCGAGCTGATAGGGGATGCGCAGGCATGAAGATCGCTATTGTCAATGACATGCCGATGGCTGTCGAAGCGCTGCGCCGAGCGCTGGCGTTCGAGCCGATGCATCAAGTGATATGGGTGGCGCCCAATGGCGCCGATGCCGTGCGCTGTTGTGCCGAACAGTTACCGGATCTGATCCTGATGGACTTGATCATGCCGGTCATGGACGGCGTCGAAGCGACTCGCCAGATCATGGCCAAGACGCCTTGTGCCATCGTCATCGTGACCGTGGACCGCGAGCAGAACGTGCGGCGTGTGTTCGAAGCGATGGGGCATGGTGCGTTGGACGTGGTCGACACGCCGTCCATTGGTGGCAGCAACCCGAAAGAGGCGGCCGCACCGCTGTTGCGCAAGATCCTTAACATCGAATGGCTGATGGGCCAGCGCAACAATCACGAGCGTACCGCCGCGCTACCCGTGCGTGATTCCGTGCGGCGCGACAGGTTGATCGCGATCGGTTCTTCTGCAGGCGGGCCAGCCGCGCTCGAGATCCTCTTCAAAGGGCTGCCCGCTAAGCTGTCAGCAGCTATTGTAGTGGTACAACATGTCGATCAAGTGTTTGCCGCAGGCATGGCCGATTGGCTGAGTTCGGTTTCAGGGCTGCCAGTGCAACTGGCGCGTGAGGGCGAGGTGCCGGAACAGGGCAAGATTCTGCTGGCAGGCACCAACCACCATATCCGCCTGCTCAAGAGCGGTACGCTGGCCTATACGGCTGACCCGGTGAATGAAATCTACAGGCCGTCTATCGATGTCTTTTTCGAAAGTGTGGCTCGCTATTGGAGTGGAGAGGCAGTGGGTGTGCTATTGACAGGGATGGGACGCGATGGCGCGCAGGGTCTGAAATTGCTGCGTGAGAGGGGCTTTCTGACCATCGCTCAGGATCAGGCGAGTTCGGCGGTGTACGGCATGCCCAAGGCCGCCGCCGCGATCAACGCGGCCGTTGAAATCAGGACCCTGACGTCCATTGCCCCGCGTCTTGCAGAGGTATTCGCTTAATGATTGTCCAGGTGAGCTCACCGAGGCTTGGTGACCAGGAGAAACTTCATGCATGATGTGCAGATGGACGACATCAAAACCCCGGACGAAAACTCTGCAATGGTGCTGCTGGTCGACGATCAAGCGATGATCGGCGAAGCGGTCAGGCGTGGCCTGGCCAACGAAAGCTCGATTGACTTCCACTTCTGCGCCGATCCGCATCAAGCCATCGCTCAAGCGGTGCAGATCAAGCCGACGGTCATTCTCCAGGATCTGGTGATGCCGGGTCTGGACGGCCTGACGCTGGTGCGTGAATACCGCAGCAATCCGCTGACGCGCGACATCCCCATCATCGTGCTGTCCACCAAGGAAGACCCCCTGATCAAAAGTGCCGCGTTCGCGGCAGGGGCCAACGATTACCTGGTCAAGCTGCCGGACAACATCGAACTGGTTGCCCGCATCCTCTATCACTCGCGTTCTTACCTGACCCTGTTGCAGCGTGACGAAGCCTACCGTGCGTTGCGCGTGAGCCAGCAGCAATTGCTCGATACCAATCTGGTGCTGCAACGCTTGATGAATTCGGACGGCCTGACCGGGCTGTCGAACCGTCGTCATTTCGACGAGTACCTTGAACTGGAATGGCGTCGCGCAACCCGCGAACAGACGCAATTGTCGTTACTGATGATCGATGTCGATTACTTCAAGCTCTACAACGACAGCTTCGGTCATCTTGAAGGCGACGAAGCGTTGCGCCAGGTCGCCAAGGCGATTCGCAACAGTTGCAGCCGACCTTCCGACTTGCCTGCCCGTTATGGCGGAGAAGAATTTGCGATGGTGCTGCCTAACACCTCGCCTGGCGGCGCACGCCTGATTGCGGAAAAGCTGCGTCAGAGTGTCGTGGGCATGAATATTCCCCACGTCGCGCCTGCCGAAGGCTCGCACCTGACCGTCAGCATCGGCGTGGCCACGATAGGTCCCCAAGTCGGCCTGCACAGTCGGCAATTGATTCTGGACGCCGACAAAGGGTTGTACGTGGCCAAGAACGGCGGGCGCAATCAGGTCGCAGTAGGCTGAGTCGGTACGTTAACGCGTGCACTGACCCGTACACGCCAATCATTTTCAGTCATCTTGAAATTGGCATCATAAGGCCCGCTTGACGGGCTGCTTTCACGGTACTCCCTGGGGTATACTCGTCGGCTTTGAAAATTTCGCCTGCGAGTGCTGCCTATCATGGAAATCAACCCGATCCTAAACAGCATCAAGGATTTGTCCGAGCGCTCCGAAACCATTCGGGGGTATCTTTGACTACGATCACAAACATGATCGTTTGACCGAAGTCAATCGCGAGCTCGAAGATCCAAACGTCTGGAACAACCCCGAATACGCACAGAACCTGGGCCGCGAACGTGCCTTGCTGGCGCAGATCGTCGACACGCTGGACGAAATGACGTCCGGTCTGGCCGATGCCAAAGACCTGCTGCTGATGTCCGCCGAGGAAGAAGACCAGGCTGCCGTGGATGACGTGGCGGCTGAAGTCGAGCGCCTGCGCGAGTCCTTGGAGAAGCTGGAATTCCGTCGCATGTTCAGCGGCGAGATGGACGAGAACAACGCTTACCTGGACATCCAGGCCGGCTCCGGCGGCACGGAAGCACAGGACTGGGCCAACATCCTGCTGCGCATGTACCTGCGCTGGGCTGACAAGCGCGGTTTCGACGCCACCATCATGGAACTGTCCGCCGGCGAAGTCGCCGGCATCAAGGGCGCGACTGTGCATATCAAGGGTGAATACGCCTTTGGCTGGTTGCGTACTGAAATCGGCGTGCACCGACTGGTGCGCAAGAGCCCGTTCGACTCCGGCAACCGTCGTCACACCTCCTTCTCGGCCGTGTTCGTGTCGCCGGAAATCGATGACAACATCGAAATCGACATCAACCCGTCGGACCTGCGTATCGACACCTACCGCTCCTCCGGTGCCGGTGGTCAGCACGTTAACACCACTGACTCGGCGGTGCGGATTACCCACGTTCCGACCAATACGGTGGTCAGTTGCCAGAACGAACGCTCCCAGCATGCGAACAAGGACACCGCCATGAAAATGCTGCGGGCCCGTTTGTATGAGCAGGAAGTGCAGAAGCGCAACGCGGCGTCCCAGGCGCTGGAAGACACCAAGTCCGACATCGGCTGGGGTCATCAGATCCGCTCGTACGTGCTGGATGCCTCGCGCATCAAGGACCTGCGCACGAACATCGAACGCAGCGACTGCGACAAGGTGCTCGATGGCGACCTCGACGAGTACCTGATCGCAAGCCTCAAGCAAGGCCTTTAAGGCACGCGCCGCAGGACCTGCGCCACGAGCGCGGTCCTGTGCAAGCGTCCGGGACGGCGATACGCCTGCCCCGCGAACCCGGATAAGCCGGGGCAACGAACCTGTGATGGAATATCTAAAGACATGAGCGACCAACAACTCGACCCGCAAGCCCTGCAACAGGAAGAAAACACCCTGATCGCCCTGCGCAAGGAAAAACTTGCCGCCGGCCGCGCCAAGGGTCAGGCCTTCCCGAATGACTTCCGCCGCGACAGCTACTGCAACGACCTGCAGAAACAGTACGTCGACAAGACCAAGGAAGATCTGGCTGCGGCAGCGATTCCGGTCAAGGTTGCCGGTCGTATCATGCTCAACCGTGGCTCGTTCATGGTGATTCAGGACATGACCGGTCGCATCCAGGTCTACGTCAACCGCAAGACGTTGCCTGAAGAAACCCTGGCCGAGGTCAAGACCTGGGACCTGGGCGACATCATCGCCGCCGAAGGCACCCTGGCCCGTTCCGGCAAGGGTGACCTGTACGTCGAGATGACCACCGTGCGCCTGCTGACCAAGTCGCTGCGTCCGCTGCCGGACAAGCACCACGGTCTGACCGACACCGAGCAGCGCTATCGCCAGCGCTACGTTGACCTGATCGTCAACGAAGACGTGCGTGAAACCTTCCGTGTGCGTTCGCAGGTCATCGCTCACATTCGCAGCTTTCTGATGAAACGCGACTTCCTTGAAGTCGAAACGCCCATGTTGCAGACCATTCCTGGCGGCGCGGCAGCCAAGCCGTTCGAAACCCACCACAACGCGCTGGACATGGAAATGTTCCTGCGCATCGCGCCTGAGCTGTACCTCAAGCGTCTGGTTGTGGGTGGCTTCGAGAAAGTCTTTGAGATCAACCGCAACTTCCGTAACGAAGGTGTCTCGACCCGGCATAACCCCGAGTTCACCATGCTTGAGTTCTATCAGGCGTACGCCGATTACGAAGACAACATGGATTTGACCGAGGAGCTGTTCCGCGAACTGGCTCAACTGGTGCTGGGCACCACCGACGTGCCGTATGGCGACAAGGTGTTCCACTTCGGCGAACCGTTTGTGCGTTTGTCGGTATTCGACTCGATCCTCAAGTACAACCCCGAGTTGACCGCTGCCGACCTGCAGGACATCGACAAGGCGCGCGCCATTGCCAAAAAGGCTGGCGCCAAGGTGCTGGGCTTCGAAGGCCTGGGCAAGCTGCAGGTGATGATTTTCGAAGAACTGGTCGAGCACAAGCTGGAGCAGCCGCATTTCATTACCCAGTACCCGTTCGAAGTTTCGCCGCTGGCGCGTCGTAACGACGACAACCCGAGCGTGACCGATCGTTTCGAACTGTTCATCGGTGGTCGTGAAATCGCCAACGCTTACTCCGAGCTCAATGACGCCGAAGATCAGGCCGAGCGCTTCCAGGCTCAGGTGGCTGACAAGGACGCCGGAGACGACGAAGCCATGCATTACGACGCCGATTTCGTACGTGCGCTGGAGTACGGCATGCCGCCAACGGCCGGGGAGGGCATCGGTATCGACCGACTGGTGATGTTGCTCACCAACTCACCGTCGATCCGGGATGTGATCCTGTTTCCGCACATGCGCCCGCAGGCGTAATGAAAAAAAAAGAAAGCCGCCTCGAATGGGCGGCTTTTTTTTGGGTCTTTTTCAGGACGATTTTATAAGGACTGTAGTGTGACGATTGCCAGAGAAGGGGCTGCCGGGGTAGCAAACGCGGTGGCCAAGAGTGTCAAGTATCAAGGGCGCAAGGCCAGTCGGGAGGGTAGCGAGCAGCGCAGGCAGGTGATTCTCGATGCGGCGATGCGCATCGTGGTGCGTGACGGCGTGCGTGCCGTGCGTCACCGGGCCGTGGCTGCCGAGGCAGGTGTTCCATTATCGGCGACCACTTACTATTTCAAAGATATCGACGATCTGCTGACCGATGCCTTCGCTCAGTACGTACAGCGCAGCGCTGTCTACCTCGCCAGGTTGTGGCAGAACACCGAAGTGATTCTGCGCGACATGATGGCACGCAGTTCCGGCAGCCCCAGCGACCGCTTCAGGCTGGCCGACGACATCGCAAAGATGGTCATGGAGTACATCCGCCACCAGCTAATGACCCGTCGTGACTATCTGATTGCCGAACACGCTTTCTATCACGAGGCGCTGATCAATCCGCGTCTGACTCCTCTGGTCATGGCCCACCAGGAAATTCTGTTGCAGGGCAGTTGCCAGTTTTTTCAAGTGATCGGCTCGCTGCAGCCCTATCAGGATGCTCAGGTGTTGACGGGGCTTATCCGGCGGATGGAATATCAGGGCCTGCTTCATGGCCCGTTGCGTCAGGCGGACGAAGAAATCCTCTGTATGCTCACCCGCCAGATGCGTCTGGTGCTGGGAACCCCGCAACCGGTTCGCAGGTGAAACTGCCTCGGTTCGGGGAGTCCCATTCAGCAGGGCACGCTCAACGGTCAGTCTGCGCAAAGGGCCTCCTGATGGCCAGCGCTCTTGAGCCGATGTTCGGAATGCCTTGACCGTTTCGCCAGCTATGATGTTTTTCTAGAGGTTGTGCGTTATCGACGCGCTGCCAGGTAGCAGGGCAATTGCCCACCAGCCAAGGAGTACCGGGTGGACGAGTACCAGCAGACTATTCGTGTGTTGTCGGATCGAATTGTGGCCGCGCAGACGCCGATTCGCGTACTGGATGCGGTGAAGTGGGATGACACGGTTCGCAAGGATTTCCTGGCAGCCAAGGGCAAAGCCCTGCCCGCAGTGGACCGTGCATATTACGAGAATCGGCCGTTGGGTTTCGATTCCAGTGCCCTCAAGCAGGAATTCCAGAACATCGAGCGTGACGTCACTCGCCAATTGGGTCAGTTCAACCCGGTCGGGCAGATCATGCGCCGCATGTGCCGGGAATACCGCATGGTGATCCGCATGCTCGAAGCGCGTGGTACACCCGATTTCGGGCTGATTTCCCAAGAACTGTATGGCGCGGCCTCCGATGCGTTTCACGCAGGCGATCCAACGTTGGCAGATCTGGGGCTGATGCTGTCCGATTACCTGAACAACATTGCCGGACGGGGCGATCTCAAGGACGAACCGAAGATTCTTACCGCCAAGGACGCCGTGGCCTTGCTGCAATCGCGTCTGAACCGGGTGTTTGGCGAGGCCGAGGAAACCATCCGGGTTTTCGAGTCTGACGGTATCGTGGCCGATGCGGCGGCAGGCGCCGATTACATCAAGATTCGCAGCGACGCGATGTTCAACGAACGTGACGTGCGCGCACTGGAAGTTCACGAAGGCCTGGTCCACGTGGGCACCACACTGAACGGGCAGAATCAGCCTATTTGCACCTTTCTGTCCAAAGGGCCGCCGTCTTCCACGGTGACCCAGGAAGGGCTGGCGATTCTGATGGAAGTCATCGCCTTTGCATCCTACCCCAGCCGCCTGCGCAAGCTGACCAACCGTACGCGTGCCATTCACATGGCCGAAGAGGGCGCAGACTTCCTCCAGGTGTTCGAGTTCTACCGTGAGCAGGGCTTCGGCATGCCGGAAAGCTACGGCAATGCCAGCCGCGTGTTTCGAGGCTCGGTGCCCAACGGACTGCCGTTCACCAAAGACCTGTCGTACCTGAAGGGCTTCATCATGGTTTACAACTACATTCAGTTGGCCGTGCGCAAGGGCAAGCTGGAACAGGTGCCTCTGCTGTTCTGCGGAAAGACCACGCTTGAGGACATGCGCACCCTTCGCCAACTGGTCGATGAAGGCCTGGTGGTCGCGCCCAAATACCTGCCCGAGCAGTTCCGCGACATGAACGCCCTGTCCGCCTGGATGTGCTTTTCCAACTTCCTCAACCACCTGAGCCTGGATCGTATCGAAGCGGATTACTCGAATATTCTCTGATAAGCCCATCACTTCCATGCTCCTGCGTGACACGCGAGTCTGTAGCAACCAGTGGACCGTGGGAGGCGGCTTGCCGTCGATGCGTTTTTTGAAGCGACCTGTCAGTGACTGAGCAGGCGCCATCGCCGGCAAGCCGCCTCCCACAGGTTTAATGATCTCCGCGCGATGGGCACCATTCTGACTCTCAAGGAACCCCTCATTTGAAATTGATCAGCATCCTTGCCTTGCTCCTCAGCCTTAGCGGCTGCAGTTCGATGCTGTTTTACCCGGAGCCGGGTCTGCCGTTCACGCCGGACAAGGCGCGTCTGGCCTACCGTGATGTCAATCTTTCGGCCGCAGACGGCACGCGCCTGCATGGCTGGTGGCTTCCGGCGAAAGAGGGCGTTCCGGTCAAAGGCACGGTCTTGCACCTGCATGGCAACGGCGGAAACATGTCTTGGCACCTGGGGGGGAGCTGGTGGCTGCCTGAGCAGGGTTATCAGGTGCTGATGCTCGATTACCGTGGTTATGGTCAATCGCAGGGCGAGCCAAGTCTGCCCGCTATTTATCAGGATATTCAGGCCGCTTTCGACTGGTTGAAAGCCGAACCTCAAGCTCAGGGCAAGCCATTGGTGGTGCTGGGGCAGAGCATCGGCGGTTCGCTGGCGGTGCATTACCTGTCGGAGCATCCCGAGGAGCGCTCCAGAATCAAGGCGCTGGTGCTCGACGGCGTACCGGCGAGCTATCGGGACGTTGCGCGTAATTCCCTCAGCAATTCATGGCTGACCCTGCCGCTCAGGACGCCGTTGTCCTGGTTCATTCCCGACGCTGACAGCGCGGTCAACGGTCTGCCCAAACTGGCCGGAACGCCGATGCTGATCTTTCACAGCATGGACGATACCCTCGTGCCACTGGTCAACGGGATCAGCGTCTACAAAGCCGCTCCACCTCCGCGCGTGCTGCAACTGACCCGTGGCGGGCACGTGCAGACCTTCGCCGATCCGCTCTGGCGTCAGGTGATGATGCGTTACCTGGAAGACCCGCAGCACTTCAATGGCCTGCGCCGCTTGGCCGAAGTGCCCAATTACCCGACGCCTGCAATACCAGTCGAGACGCCCGAATGACTGAGGCGCGTGACGTCAGAGGCATGATCCTCACGGGCATCGCAAGCATCATCGCAACGGTCGGCTGCCTCTGGTATTACGGTTACCTGCATTTCGCACGGCCTGAAGACGCGCTGCTGCTCAGTCAGTTCACGCTGCTCAAGACCGTACCGGGCGAGGACTACAAGGTTGCTGCAACGCCTGCGGCTGAAGTCGCGCAGTGCATTGATGGCGTGCTGGTGCTGTTCGATACGTCGCGCAAGGGGCTGTCCGGCGTGTTGGTCGACGAGCGCAAACAGACTGTGCGCTGCGTCGGGCAGCAGGCGCCGCAACGCATCCAGCCCTGAGACAGTCAATCACGCCGAGCACCGAATCGCAGGCATGAAAAAGCCCCGCCTGTATGCGCAGGCGGGGCTCTGGGTGCCGCTACTCAGTCGATTATTTCATCGAAGAGCGTGGAGCCACCGGCTGGTTGTCGTTGGAAATGGTCACTTCCACACGACGGTTCATCGCACGGCCCGAGTTGCTGGTGTTGTCAGCAACCGGGTATTCCTTGCCATAACCCATAGCAACGATGCGAGTCGGGTCCACGCCCATACGGGTCAGTGCCATGCGAACCGAATTGGCGCGGCGCTCGGACAACGACTGGTTGTAGGAAGCCGAACCGGTGCTGTCGGTGTAGCCTTCAACGATCACTTTGCGATCAGGGTTTTCCTGAAGGAAAGCGGCCAGTTTGCCGATGTCGCCCTGGGCGCCCGGCTTCAGCTCGGCCTTGTTGTAATCGAACAGTACGTCACCGAAGGTCACCAGAGTGCCGCGTTCGGTTTGCTTGGCGTTCAGGCTGTTCTTCAGCGCAGCGATCTGGGCGTCACGCGCTTCCAGACGGGCCTTGGCGCGGTCGGCAGAAGCGTTCTGCAGAGCGGCTTCGGAGTTGCGCAGGTTGATGGTCTGCTTGGCCAGCTCTACGCGCTGGTTGGTCAGGTAAGACAGTTGGTCAACTTTCTTGACGTCTGCGTCATCACGGAAAGCCTGTTCAGCCTTGGCCAGCCATTCGCTCGCGTCCTTGGTTTCCAGCGCGGCGACCTTGGTGGCGTCCGGGTTGGTCTGCAGGGCGGTGAAGTTGGTCCGCGCCTGTTCCAGATTAGGGTTAGGCTTGGTGGCACAGGCAGCCAAAGCAACGCTCATGGCCAACAGGGCAGGGATCATCAGTTGTTTACGCATAATTAGGGTCGTCCTTTAATCGATTACGAATGCATGAATACCAAAGGTTGATGGCGGTGCTTACTGCACCTGGCGCATGCCTTCGTCACGTAGTTCGTTGACGCCCTGACGAGCATCCTGCACGGCTTTGGCAGCCTTGGCAGCCTGAGATTTACGCTCTGCTACGCGGGCGTCCCACTCAGCCTGTTCGGCCAGCTTGCGCGCTTCGTCGTACTTCTTGTCCTGCATGGCGAGGTCTGCTTCTTTGAGCTTGTCTTGAGCCGACTTCATTTCCACCGCTGCGAATTCAGTACCGCCAGCGCTGACCGCGCTGTTGACGGCCGACTGAGACACCGCGTACTGCTCGGACGGCGGGTTACCCGCACAGCCTGCGAGGATGAAGGTGCTACCCAGCGCCAGCGCAGCGAGCTTCAGCCCGCGCAGGCCTTTGAACTTGGTTTTGGCAGTAAGGGTGTTCATGGTGATCAACTCCATTGTCTGACTCCGAACGTGGTTATCCATGACAGTTTTTATTCAGGCCGGGCATCAGGTCATGCAACCACCTGCTGCTCTTCAGCTTTCCTGTAATGGTTAATGGCTCGGACCTGCGGGGTTTTTGAATAGTTCAGATAAATATTTCGCGGTCAGGCGGGAGTCGTTGGTATGACGTACTCAATATGCTGGCCATATGAAGCGACCCCTCAGGCCCAGCCCTTTGCAGGCAAGGGCCGGGGCAGAGTCGGCTGTGTTACGCCTGGCCGGGCTCATCAATTTGCGTGTCCCCGTTATCAGACAGTTCATTCAGATAACGTTTTGACAGCGCCAGAAAGCGCGGCGTCGCGCCGATGTCTTCATACAGTGGATCACCTTCTTCATCGGTGGCCACGACGTGTGTGCCTTTTACATACGGAAAACTGGCCTCCAGTTCTTCCATTGCTGCGCCGATGAGTTCGCCGAGCAGTTCTTCGGGGTGATGTTTGGGGTACATCTCGCACAGTGCTGCCAATCGTGCGGCGGATTCGACGTCCAGATGAATCGCATAGCGGGTTTTGGTCAGGCGTCCCTTGGCATTGTTTTCCCAGTGCTGGGCAAGCTCGCGGATTTTCATGGTGACCTCTGTGGGTGGCTTGCGTGTGGCAAGTCTGTTCAAGGATGAGTCGTCGTGTGGCTCATGCATGAGATTAGCCGGTATGGCGTGTGTGACATGCACGGATAATTTCATGCACAAGGGTTTGTCGCTGAACACTGTTTTGATGCACTGTTGGCAAAGCGGATTTCAGTACGCCCGTTCAGTTCGGGCAAGCGATCAAGCAAAGAGCCCAAATAAAAACCGGGAGAGGGAACGATGGCCGATATCGATGCGCGACTGCGCGAAGACGTTCACCTGCTGGGTGAGCTGCTGGGCAATACGATTCGCGAACAACGCGGGGCCGATTTTCTCGACAAGATCGAACGGATTCGCAAAAGCGCCAAAGCAAGCAGGCGCGGTTCGGCTGAGGGAGCCGAGGCGCTCAGTTCAAGCGTCGACGGCCTTGAAGACGATGAGCTGCTGCCGGTGGCGCGTGCGTTCAACCAGTTCCTGAACCTGGCCAACATCGCCGAGCAGTATCAGTTGATGCACCGCCGCGAGGACTCACAGCCGCAACCTTTCGAATCCCGGGTGTTGCCTGAGTTGCTCGAAAAGCTCAAGGCCGAAGGTCATGCCCCTGACGCGCTGGCACGGCAACTGGGCAAGCTTGAGATCGAGCTGGTGCTTACCGCGCACCCGACTGAGGTCGCCCGGCGCACGCTGATTCAGAAATACGACGCCATCGCCGCGCAATTGGCGGCACTGGATCATCGCGATCTCAATAGCCTTGAGCGTGAGCAGATCACTGCACGCTTGCAGCGTTTGATCGCGGAAGCCTGGCACACCGAGGAAATCCGTCGCGTTCGGCCGACCCCCGTCGACGAGGCCAAGTGGGGCTTTGCCGTCATCGAACATTCGCTGTGGCACGCGATCCCCAACTACCTGCGCAAGGCCGATCTGGCGCTGCAAGCCGCAACCGGCCTGCACCTGCCGCTGGACGCCGCGCCGATCCGCTTTGCGTCCTGGATGGGGGGCGACCGTGACGGCAACCCGAACGTGACTGCCGCCGTCACCCGCGAGGTCCTGCTGCTGGCCCGCTGGATGGCCGCTGATTTGTACCTGCGCGATGTGGACAGCCTGGCGGCCGATCTGTCGATGCAACAGGCCAGCGATGCGCTGCGTGCCAGCGTAGGCGACAGCGCCGAGCCTTATCGCGCCGAACTCAAGCGCCTGCGCGAACGCCTGCGGGCGACCCGCAATTGGGCCAATGCGTCGCTGGCCGTCACTCAGCCTGCGCCAGAGGCGGTGCTGCATGACAATCGCGAGCTGATCGAACCCCTGATGCTGTGCTTCCAGTCGCTGCACGAATGCGGCATGGGCGTGATTGCCGATGGACCGCTGCTGGACTGCCTGCGCCGCGCAGTGACTTTTGGCCTGTTTCTGGTGCGTCTGGATGTGCGTCAGGATTCCAGCCGACATTGCGCAGCAATGACCGAGATTACCGACTACCTGGGGCTTGGGCGCTACGAGGAGTGGGACGAGCAGACCCGCATCGAATTCCTGTTGCGTGAACTGAACAACCGCCGTCCTTTATTGCCAGGCTATTTCAAGCCTGCGGCGGATACGGCGGAAGTGCTGGCGACCTGCAGGGAAGTGGCGGCAGCGCCAGCGGCCTCGCTGGGTTCGTACGTGATTTCGATGGCTGGCGCGGCGTCCGATGTGCTCGCCGTGCAACTGTTGCTTAAAGAGGCCGGTTTGCAACGGCCCATGCGCGTCGTGCCTCTGTTCGAGACGCTGGCCGACCTGGACAACGCCGGGCCGGTCATTGAAACGTTGCTGGGCCTGCCGGGCTATCGCTCGCGCCTGCACGGTCCTCAAGAAGTCATGATCGGCTATTCCGACTCGGCCAAGGATGCGGGCACGACCGCAGCGGCCTGGGCGCAATACCGGGCCCAGGAAAAGCTGGTGCAGATCTGCCGCGACCAGCAGGTCGAGCTGCTGCTGTTCCACGGCCGTGGTGGCACCGTTGGACGTGGCGGCGGTCCGGCTCACGCGGCGATTCTGTCCCAGCCGCCCGGCTCGGTGGCGGGGCGTTTCCGCACCACTGAGCAGGGCGAGATGATTCGCTTCAAGTTCGGTTTGCCGGACATCGCCGAACAGAACCTCAACCTGTATCTGGCTGCGGTGCTGGAAGCGACGCTGCTGCCGCCGCCGCTCCCTGAACCTGCCTGGCGCACGATGATGGACCAACTGGCCAGCGATGGCGTCAATGCCTACCGGGCAGTGGTCAGGGAGAATCCCGAGTTCGTCGAGTATTTCAGCCAGGCCACGCCCGAGCAGGAATTGGGTCGTCTGCCGCTGGGCAGTCGCCCCGCCAAGCGTCGCGCAGGCGGCGTCGAGAGCCTGCGTGCCATCCCGTGGATTTTCGCCTGGACCCAGACGCGGCTGATGCTGCCCGCCTGGCTGGGCTGGGAAGCGGCGCTGACCAAGGCGCTGGAGCGCGGCGAGGGTGATGTGCTGGCACAGATGCGCGAGCACTGGCCGTTCTTCAGAACCCGTATCGACATGCTGGAAATGGTGCTGGCCAAAGCCGATACGGACATCGCCAGGCTCTACGACGAACGTCTGGTGGAGGATGGGCTGCAACATTTGGGCGCACATTTACGCGACCTATTGTCGCAGGCGTGTACGGTGGTTCTGGGGCTTACCGGGCAGACGCAATTGCTGGCGCATAGCCCTGAAACGCTTGAGTTCATCAGCCTGCGCAACACGTACCTCGACCCCTTGCACTTGCTTCAGGCGGAGCTGTTGTCGCGCTCGCGCCACCGTGAAGCGCAACTGGACAGCCCTTTGGAACTGGCATTGCTAGTGTCTGTAGCGGGGATCGCGGCAGGGCTGCGCAATACCGGCTGATGGCCAGACTGGCGCGGCGGGCGCTGGATTTGACGCCCGTCACGACAGACGCAGCGTTTAGCGGCTAACCTGCCGAAGAGGTTGCAGCAGGTCGTACGGCTGGATAGCCCAGGCACACACGCTAGTGTGCCTGCGGTTACTGCGACTTTTGGCGGCTTGTGCGGCTTGGGTCTGCTGTGTATCTTGATCAGCCTTTTGGCCTATTGGCCTGATTCATTTTTTAGATTGGCCCCTGAGGCGAATCCGATGATTTCCATATAAAAAATTTGAGGAGCATGACGATGCGCGTGATTCTGCTGGGAGCTCCCGGGGCCGGTAAAGGTACTCAGGCAAAATTCATCACTGAAAAGTTCGGCATCCCGCAAATTTCGACAGGCGACATGCTGCGCGCGGCGGTCAAGGCCGGTACAGAGCTGGGCATCAAGGCTAAAAGCGTCATGGATTCGGGCGGTCTGGTTTCCGATGACCTGATCATTGGCCTGATCAAGGACCGTCTGGCTGAGCCGGATTGCCAGAACGGCGTGCTGTTCGATGGCTTCCCGCGCACCATTCCCCAGGCCGAAGCGCTGCTGAAGGCCGGTCTGGAAATCGACCACGTGCTGGAAATCGCTGTCGATGACGAAGAAATCGTCCAGCGCATGTCTGGCCGTCGTGTTCACCCGGCTTCCGGGCGTACGTACCACTTGCAGTACAACCCGCCGAAAATCGAAGGCAAGGACGACGTCACGGGCGAAGAGCTGGTGCAGCGCCCGGACGATGTGGCAGAAACCGTACGCCATCGTCTGTCGGTCTATCACGAGCAGACCAAGCCGCTGGTTGAGTTCTACAGCAAACTGAGTGCCGAGAATGGCAAGCCCAAGTGCAGCCATATCCCAGGCGTCGGCTCTGTCGAAGAGATCACCGCCAAGGTGCTCAAAGCATTGAGCTGAGTTGATACAGACTGCTCATTAATGGCCCGCTTGCGGGCCATTTGTCATTTATACTGCGCCACTTTTCCATGACAACGGACACACCGATGACCACCTTGCTGGCCCTGGACACCGCCACTGAAGCCTGCTCGGTCGCTTTGCTGCATGACGGCAAGGTACTGAGCCATTACGAGGTGATTCCGCGCCTGCACGCCCAGCGCCTGCTGCCGATGATCAAAGACCTGCTGGCCGAGGCGGGCATCGCCATGTCGGCACTGGACGCTATTGCGTTCGGCCGTGGCCCGGGGGCTTTCACCGGCGTGCGCATTGCCATCGGCGTCGTTCAAGGTCTGGCCTTTGCACTCGAGCGTCCGGTACTGCCGGTTTCCAATCTCGCCGTACTGGCGCAACGTGCCTACCGTGAGCAAGGTGTGTCGCAGGTAGCCGCCGCCATCGATGCACGAATGGATGAAGTGTATTGGGGCTGTTATCGCGAGTCGGCTGGCGAGATGCGGTTGGTGGGAGACGAAGCGGTCATGGCGCCGGAGCTTGCTGCGTTGCCTGCAAATGCCGCTGGAACGTGGTTCGGTGCAGGCACCGGTTGGGGCTATGCCGGGCGCATTCCGGTCGCCTTGTCAGGGCATGACGCCTGCCTGCTGCCTCACGCACAGGATCTGCTGACGCTGTCCACCTTTGCCTGGAACCGTGGCGAAGCCGTCGCGGCCGATGATGCGCAGCCGGTCTATCTGCGTGACAAGGTGGCAACGCCCAAGGCGCGTTAATGTTCATGCCTGAGCTGGTTAGTTAGGGCGATTGCAAGCAAAGTATCAATTAGCCATCTACCGTTTATCGTTTTAATGTGACTTAAATCGGCTGTGCTCAAACAATTTGCAATATGTGTGGTCTAGTTAACGTTAGGAAGTTTGCAAGCATCCGGGCTGTAACGTTAAATTGCCACTACAGAAGCCGAGTAACTATTGATGCGCATCGACGGACCCTCACAACGTTCTTACCCTATCAAGCGAAAGCCGCAAAAGCAGCCTTCGATTGTTGAGGGCTCTTTCGAAGAAGTCACGACTGATGACCTTCCGCCTGTGCCTGCGCGGGCGTCCCGTCGCGAAGCTGACGAAGGCCCGATTGGCAGCACAGCCAATGTGCCTGCGCGTCCGCAGGACATCATCTTTCCCCGGTCCATGAGTTCTCGAGTCGCCAACGCCCTTGCCAGTTACCTGAGCACGGCCAGCTTTGTGGATTGGGACCTTGAAGTGTCGGGGCTCGATCTTCACGTCTGATTGTGTCCATCCTGCCTTACTACCTCGGTTGCCCTTCCTGGAGTGAAAACGCCTGGCGCGATTCGCTGTATCCCGAAGAGGCTCGCCCGACTGATTTCCTGAGCCTGTACTCACAGGTTTTCAATGTGGTCGAAGGCAATACGACGTTCTATGCCCGTCCCGCGGCTTCCACCGTGCAGCGTTGGGCCGAGACGATGCCTGAAGACTTTCGCTTCACTGCCAAATTCCCCCGCGACATTAGCCACGACGGCGATCTGCGCGCGCAGGTGACCGCTGCTGAAACCTTCATCCAGTTGATGGCACCTCTCGGCCAGCGGGTCGCGCCGTTCTGGTTACAGTTGTCGGCCGGTTTCACACCGCAGCGCTTGGCCGAACTGGTCGGCTTCATCGACGAGTTGAATGTGCCGCTCGCAGTGGAAGTGCGAAACATGGCGTTTTTCATGAAGGGCGACGAAGAGCGCATGCTCAATCGCATCCTGCTGGATCGTGGCATTGAGCGTATCTGTCTGGACTCGCGGGCGTTGTTCAGCTGTGTGTCCAGTGACCCTGCCGTGCTGCATGCGCAATCCAAGAAACCGAAGGTGCCTGCTCGTCCGGCAGCGCTGACTCAGTTCCCGCAGGTGCGCTTCATCGGCCGTCCCGAGCTTGAGGCCAACGACCCGTTTCTGGTGCAGTGGGTGGAGAAGGTTGCGGTCTGGATTGAAGAGGGCCGGGTGCCTTACGTGTTTCTGCACACGCCGGACAACCTGCGCGCGCCCGAGCTGGCGCGTCGTTTTCATGAGCAACTGATGGTTCGCCTGCCGGGGCTGCCGCCGTTGCCTGAACTGGATCGCGGTCCAGCGGTGGAGCAGTTGGGCTTGCTCTGAGGTCGCCAGTTGTGGGTTTATGGAGACTCACACCTGGAGAGCCTGCACATGGATCAGCATCACCTTCTCAAAGCACAGACATTCAAGGCCTTGCACGAGCGCGACGGGGCCTTTGTGATCCCGAACCCGTGGGACGCCGGTTCGGCCAGGCTGCTGGCCTCAATGGGTTTCGAGGCGTTGGCGACCACCAGCGCGGGCCTGGCCTTTACCTTGGGACGAGCCGACGCCGAGGGCGCACTCAGCCGTGACGACACGCTCGCCAACGTGGCAGCCATTGTGGCAGCCACACCCCTGCCAGTCGCTGCCGACTTGGAAAACGGCTTCTGCGACAGTCCACAGGGTTGCGCCGAGACACTGCTCAAAGCCGCAGCGACAGGCCTCGTGGGCGGCTCCATTGAAGATGCTACCGGTCACGCAGATCACCCCATCTACGATTTCGAGCTGTCTGTGGAGCGTGTCCGGGCGTCGGCCGTCGCAGTGCGCAGCCTGCCGTTTGCGTTCATGCTCACGGCGCGGGCCGAAAACCTGCTGCACGGCCGGATGGATTTCGCTGACACCCTGCGCAGGCTCGAGGCTTACGCCGAGGCAGGCGCAGACGTTCTGTATGCGCCGGGCCTGCGGACTCGGGAGGAGGTGATTGCGGTGGTGAGTGCAGTCGCTCCCAAGCCGGTCAATGTCCTGATGGGGCTGGGCGGGGTCACGCTGTCGGTTGCGGATCTGAGCGAGTGCGGCGTCAAGCGCATCAGCGTCGGGTCGTCGCTGGCGCGCGCAGCCTTCGGTGGGCTTTATCGGGCCGCCGAAGAGATTCGCAACTACGGCACCTTCAATTACGCCGGGCAAGCGATGCCATTCGATCAACTGAACGATCTTTTCAAAGGCTGAGCATGCGCGTGTTCCTGTTGTTGCTGATGCTCTGCGCCGCTGCGATGGCAGCGGTGTGGAAGGGCTGGATTGACGTGCCGCCACAGTGGAATCCTTGGGCTCCGCTGGACGTGCGCGCCGAGCCCAATCTGCTGACGCCGTTCAAGCTGTCACGTCTGCGAGACGATCCGGAGCTGTGCGATCAGGTGCTGAGTGCTTCCGGCCTGCGCTTCAGTCGTCAGGCCGATAGTCCGGCTTCGGCGCGTTGCCCGCTGGAGAACACGTTGCGCGTGCAGGGTGGCGACGTGGCCCTCAGCAGCAGCTTCCTGGCCAGTTGCCCGTTGGCGGTGGCGTACGTGCTGTTCGATATTCATACCTTGCAACCTGCCGCCCAAACCGTTTTCGGTCAGCGAGTCGCTCGTATCGATCATTTGGGCAGCTTTGCCTGCCGTAACATCTACAACCGCGCCAACAGCCGGCTCAGCCAGCATGCAACCGCCAATGCGCTGGACATCGCCGGTTTTCGCCTGGCTGACGGTCAGCGCATCAACCTGCTCAAGGATTGGAACGATTCAGGCGAAAAGGGGCGTTTTCTGAGGCTGGTGCGCGATGGGGCCTGCAAGAACTTCAGCACGGTGTTGGGGCCGGAGTACAACGCGGCCCATCGTGATCATTTCCATGTGGACATGGGGCGCTGGCAGGTGTGTCGCTGATCAGGCAGCCATGCGCAGGTTTTGCAGAATCAGCGGGCGAGCCCAGACGTTCTCGTAGTCGAACTGACGCTGCTGGGTGGCGATGGTCTTCTCGTCGAGGGGCAGAGCAGGCTTGTCAGCCAGGTCCCACTCCAGCTCAGCGATTGGCAGGTGCAGCGGGCGAGTCTGTGGGGCAGGGCCTGGCGTCACGTCGCTGTGGGCATTGAGTACGGTAGGGCGCACCCAGTTGCTTTCGAATTCCAGATGGCGCTGCTGCTCGATCATGTCGGCGATGCTGAAGGGTTCGGCCGGCGGTGGCAGCAGGTCGAGTTCGAATTCGGCAATCGGCAGGAACAGCGGCTCTGGCGGCTTGACCTCGGTGTCGTTCACCGGACAGGCGCGCTGCTCGACGATCTTGCTCAGGGTCTTGGCGCCAGCGACGGGCTCACCGGTTTCGACATCCACTTCCACACTCGTGGGATGGACGGGGATCGGAGTGCTGTCGGCGACCTGATCAGCCATTGCACGTGCAAACGCATCCGACCACAACTGGGTAACACCACCGAGGGTGCGACTGTTGCGTACGCTAAAGTCGCCTGAGTGCGACAAATAGCCAATGGATGTTTGAACAATGTCTGACATAGCGATCAGTACTGGCCTTGGGTCTGGCAAAATGCCGGATACTTTGGTTATCGGCAGATTTTGCCGATCATTAACATTTTTTGAGCGTGTGTAGACGTAATGAGTGAACAGCAGGCAGGCAGTCGCATCAGGGTCGAAGCCCTGATGACGAACGGGCAGGATCAGGCGGCGCACTGGGCGCAGCGCCTGGGTTTGCCGTTGCAGGATGAACAGGCCGATTTTGCCCTGCAAGTGACCGACGATGGCTTGCAATTGCAGCAATTGGACGACGATGCGCCCGGCGCGGTACGGGTCGATTTCGTCGAAGGCGCTGTGGCTCATCGCAGGCTGTTCGGCGGCGGCACCGGGCAGATGATCGCCAAGGCCGTGGGTATTCAGCCGGGTGTCAGGCCGCGCGTGCTGGATGCCACGGCCGGGCTTGGCAAGGATGCGTTCGTGCTGGCGAGTCTTGGGTGCGAGATGAGCCTGATTGAACGCCAGCCGATCATCGCTGCACTGCTGGAAGACGGCCTCTTACGAGGGCGCGATGACCGGGACGTGGGGTCGATCATTGCCCGGATGCGCTTGTTGACGGGTAATTCGATCCAGCTGATTGGCGACTGGCAGGGCGAACCGCCGCAGGTCATCTACCTTGACCCGATGTTTCCGCACCGGGAAAAGACGGCGCTGGTCAAAAAAGAGATGCGCCTGTTTCGTCCGTTGGTGGGCGATGACATGGACGCGCCAGCCTTGCTGGAAGCCGCGTTGGCACTGGCCACGCACCGAGTCGTGGTCAAGCGCCCGCGCAAGGCGCCCTGCATCGACGGCCCCAAGCCCGGCTATGCGCTGGATGGCAAATCCAGTCGTTACGACATCTATCCCAAAAAGGCGCTCAAGCCCAAGGTCGCCGACTAGGCTGGCCGTTTCGGGACCGGTTTAAAGACTGCGTTCAGGCTGATAGGCACGCATGAACAAGGTGACCACTTCCCGCACATGCTGGTCGGCAGTGTCCGCATCCGGTGGGTTGTTGTAACCCACCAGAAGCCGGAAGTTGTGAATGCCTTTGACCATGTTCAGAAAGTGCTCGGCAGCCCTGCGCGGGTGTTCGATGCGCAAGCTGCCGGTTGCGTCGATCTCGACCAGCACGCGTTCCATTTCGCTGATGAGCTTGAGTGGCCCCGCCTCGAAGAAGATCCTCGACAATTGAGGATCCTGTGTGCCAAGCGCCACCATCAAACGATGCAGTTCGAGAGACTCCGGGCTATTGACGAGGCATTGGAACGCACGCGCAATGTTCAACAGCGCGGTCTCGACGGTTGCACCTTGCGCCAGATGAAACAGCACGGCAGGCATTTGCTCTTCGCAACGCGCCACCACGGCGGCTGAAAACAGCGTTTCCTTGTCGGTGAAATGGCTGTAGACGGTGAGCTTGGAAACCCCGGCTTCGCTGGCAATTGCGTCCATGCTGGTGTTCACGTAGCCGTTGCTCACGAACAGATTCTTCGCAGATTCAAGAATGGCTTTGCGCTTCTCAAGGTCCTTGGGGCGACCGGGGCCGGTGGTGATCGGTGTGTCAGGCATAAGTTCAAATAATGTACTGGTGAGTTTGATAATTTTTAATATACTCGCCAGTACAATTATTCCAAGCCTGTTTTGATGAAGGTTTACATCATGCTCCGCGATGTCATGCCGCTTCTCGTGCCGCTGTGTCTGGTCTCTTTGCTGACCGCCTGCGGTCAGGAAACCACCACCCCGGTTTTCGTCCGCCCCGCGATGGTGGTGCAGCCGCTGCCTTCGGCTCAGTCGATGGACAGCTATCCGGGCGAAGTACGCGCCCGGTTCGAGCCCGAGCTGGCGTTTCGTATCGCGGGCAAGGTGAGCAAGCGGCTGGTCGAGGAGGGGCAGCGGGTCAAAGCCAATCAGCCTCTCGCTGAGCTCGACGCTCAGGATGTGCGCCTGCAACTGGACGCCACCCGTGCGCAAGTCACTGCTGCTGAAGCCAACCTGCAACTGGTGCGTTCCGAGCGTGATCGCTATAAAACTCTGCTGGACCGGCAGATGGTCAGCCGCTCGCAATACGACAACGCTGAAAATCTCTATCGCGCAGGCGAAGCCCGGCTCAAGCAGATCAAGGCCGAGCTGACCGTTGCCGACAACCAGACCGGCTACGCGGTCTTACGGGCCTCACAGGATGGCGTGATCGCCAGGCGATCGGTCGAAGTGGGGCAGGTGGTCGCTGCCGGGCAGACCGTTTTCACATTGGCGACCGATGGTGAGCGGGAAGTGCTGATCAGCCTCCCGGAACAGAATTTTGCCCGCTTCAAGGTCGGCCAGCCCGTTTCGGTCGAACTGTGGACCGCGCGCGATCAGCGCTTTGCCGGGCGTTTGCGTGAGTTGTCGCCGTCTGCCGATCCTCGTTCCCGGACCTTCGCGGCGCGTGTGGCGTTTGCCAGCGGGCAGGTGCCCGCCGAGTTGGGCCAAAGCGCACGCGTGTTCATCGCGACCGAGCATGCAGTGCCGCTTTCCGTGCCACTGGCGGCGGTAACCGCAGAGAACGGTCAGACGTACGTCTGGCGTGTCGCCCCCGACAGCACCGTCTCGCGAGTGCCCGTGCAGGTCGGCCCTTACGGACAGGAGTCGGTGCCGGTGCTTGAAGGCGTGAAAGAAACCGACTGGATTGTGGCCGCAGGTGGGCATGTACTGCGTGAAGGCGAGCCTGTACGCCCGGTGGATCGAAGCAATCGAGCCGTGACGCTGGCAGCCAAGGAGTAGGCCCCCCATGCATTTCAATCTTTCCGAATGGGCGCTGCGTCACCGCCAGGTCGTGCTGTATTTGATGATCGTGCTTGCCATCGTTGGTGCGCTCTCTTACACCAAGCTGGGCCAAAGTGAGGATCCGCCGTTCACGTTCAAAGCGATGGTGATCCGTACGCTGTGGCCGGGCGCCAGTGCCGAAGAAGTGGCCCGTCAGGTCACGGACCGGATCGAAAAGAAACTCATGGAAACCGGTGAATACGAGCGCATTGCTTCGTTCTCGCGGCCCGGCGAGTCCACGGTCACCTTCGTGGCACGTGACTCGATTTTTTCCGCGTACCTGCCTGAGCTTTGGTATCAGATCCGCAAGAAGGTCGGCGACATTCGCCAGAACCTGCCGCCCGATGTGCAGGGGCCGTTCTTCAACGACGAGTTCGGCACCACGTTCGGCAATATCTACGCGCTGACGGGCCAGGGCTTCGATTACGCTGTGCTCAAAGACTACGCCGACCGTATTCAGATCCAGCTCCAGCGTGTGAAGGATGTGGGCAAGGTCGAGCTGATCGGCCTGCAGGACGAGAAAATCTGGATCGAGCTGTCGAACGTCAAGCTCGCCACGCTGGGTTTACCGCTGCAGCAAGTGCAGCAGGCACTACAAGCGCAGAACGCGGTGTCCTCGGCGAGCTTTTTTGAAACGCCCAGCGAGCGTATCCAGCTTCGGGTCAGTGGACAGTTTCAAAGCGTGGACGAGATTCGTAATTTCCCGATTCGCGTGGGTGATCGCACGTTTCGAATCAGTGATCTGGCCGATGTGCATCGTGGCTTCAACGATCCGCCTGCGCCGCGCATGCGCTTCATGGATGAAGATGCCATCGGGCTGGCGGTGGCCATGAAAGACGGGGGCGACATTCTGATCCTTGGCCGTGCGCTGGAAACCGAGTTCGCCCGGTTGCAGAAAAACCTGCCTGTCGGCATGCAATTGCGCAAGGTGTCCGATCAGCCGGCAGCGGTGAAGACCGGTGTCGGCGAGTTCGTGCAGGTGCTGGCCGAGGCGCTGATCATCGTTTTGTTGGTGAGCTTCTTTTCGCTGGGGGTTCGTACCGGCATGGTGGTGGCGCTGGCCATCCCGCTGGTGTTGGCGATGACCTTTGCGACCATGTATTACCTGGGCATCGGCCTGCACAAAATCTCGCTGGGCGCGCTGGTGCTTGCGCTGGGCCTGTTGGTGGACGACGCGATCATCGCCGTGGAGATGATGGCGATCAAGATGGAGCAGGGCTACGACCGGCTCAAGGCGGCCAGCTTTGCGTGGACCAGCACGGCGTTCCCGATGTTGACCGGCACGCTGATTACGGCAGCGGGCTTTCTGCCAATTGCCACGGCACAGTCGAGTACCGGTGAATACACACGCTCGATCTTTCAGGTGGTGACCATCGCTCTGATCGCCTCCTGGATTGCCGCAGTGATGTTCGTGCCCTATCTCGGTGACCGGCTGTTGCCAGACCTCGCCAAGCGAGACGCTGCCAGGCACGGCAGCCATGCCCCGGATCCTTATGCGACGCCGTTCTACATGCGTGTCCGCGCTCTGGTGGGCTGGTGCGTGAGGTGCCGCAAGACCGTTATTGTCGCCACGGTCGGCCTGTTTGTGCTGTCCGTGGTGATGTTCAAGTTTGTCCCGCAGCAGTTTTTCCCGGCCTCCGGGCGTCTGGAGTTGATGGTGGACCTGAAGCTTGCCGAAGGATCCTCTCTGGTGAACACGGCCGAACAGGTCAAGCGCCTTGAGCAGATGCTCAAGGGCCATGAAGGCATCGACAATTACGTGGCCTATGTTGGCACAGGCTCGCCGCGCTTCTACCTGCCGCTGGATCAGCAACTCCCCGCGCCCAGTTTCGCCCAGTTCGTGGTGCTCACCCGCAGCATCGAGGATCGTGAGGCTCTGCGCACGTGGCTGATCGCTCACCTCAACGAGCAGTTTCCGACCCTGCGTTCCAGGGTGACGCGCCTGGAAAACGGCCCGCCCGTGGGTTACCCGGTGCAGTTTCGCGTTACTGGCGAGCACATCGAAGTGGTCAGGGCGCTGGCGCGCAAGGTGCAGGACAAGGTGCGTGAAAACCCGCACGTGTCCAATGTTCACCTCGATTGGGAGGAACCGAGCAAGGTGGTGCACATGAACATCGATCAGGACCGCGCTCGGGCGTTGGGCGTCACCACCGCAGACCTGTCGGCGTTCCTGCGCAATTCGCTGACCGGTTCCACCGTCAGCCAGTATCGCGAAGACGATGAACTGGTGGACATCATGGTGCGTGGCACCCGCAACGAGCGTGAGCAACTGGACGCGTTGTCCAGCCTGTCGGTGCCTACGCAGAACGGTGCCAGCGTCGCGCTTTCACAAGTGGCCACGTTGGATTACGGCTTTGAAGAGGGCGTAATCTGGCACCGCAATCGCCTGCCCAGTGTGACGGTGCGTGCAGACATTTATGGCAAGGACCAGCCTGCGACACTGGTGAAACAGATCATGCCGACCCTGGACGCGGTGCGTGCCGAATTGCCGGACGGTTATCTGCTGGAAGTGGGTGGCACGGTGGAAGACTCTGCACGCGGACAGAACTCGGTCAACGCCGGTGTGCCCTTGTTCATCGTGGTGGTGTTGACCCTGCTGATGATCCAGTTGCGCAGCTTTTCACGCATGCTGATGGTATTCGTAACCGCACCGTTGGGACTCATAGGGGTGACGCTGTTTCTGTTGCTCTTCAACCAGCCGTTCGGCTTTGTCGCGATGCTGGGCACCATCGCGCTGTCCGGGATGATCATGCGCAACTCGGTGATTCTGGTGGACCAGATCGAGCAGGACATCGCTGCCGGACTGGACCAATGGCATGCGATCATCGAGGCCACTGTTCGCCGGTTCAGGCCTATTGTGCTGACCGCACTGGCTGCGGTGCTGGCCATGATTCCACTGTCACGCAGCCTGTTTTTCGGGCCGATGGCAGTGGCAATCATGGGCGGCCTGATCGTTGCCACCGCGTTGACCCTGCTATTTCTTCCAGCGCTGTATGCGGCGTGGTTCAGGGTGAAGAAGGTAGAGGGCGTGTAACCCGCCTCATACCGCAGCGCTTACAACGCGCCAAACACTTTCTTCGCCAGTCCGGTCGCCGCCGCGGCCGGGTTGGCGCGGATGCTTTCTTCCTGCTTGGCGATCATCTCGAACAGTCCATTGAGCGCTTGTTCAGTCACATAGCTTTCGATGTTGGCGCTTTTGCTGTCCAGCATGCCCAAGGACGAGGCCTTGCCCGCGAAGGCGTTGTATTTCTGTGCCAGGCCGACCTGATCGGTGGCTTTCTTGACAATGGGGAGGAACTTGGTGCGAATCTGCTCGCGGCTGGTGCTGCTCAGGTACTGAGTTGCCGAATCCTTGCCACCGCTGAGAATCGACTTGGCATCGGTTACGCTCATCTTCTTCACGGCATCCACCAGTAGCGCCTGTGCTTGTGGCACGGCCGCTTCAGCCGCCTGGTTCATGCTGGTTTCCAACTGGTCGACTTGAGTGCCCATGCCGAGCATTTTCATTTTCTTGGCGACCTGACCCAGCTTGCCGGGCAGTTCGATCCGCACTTCTTCGTTTTTGCTGAAGCCGCCCGGCACGCCCAGTTGCTTGACGGCAACCTGTGCGCTTTGGGTCAGGGCGTCCTTGAGGCCGCCGGTGGCATCCGATTGCGACAGATCACCCAGTGACAGGGCGAAGACGTTGGCCGACAGCAGCAGGCCTGCGCAGAGGCCGGCAATGGTAAACGTGGGGCGAAGCATGGCAGCGTCCTTTTTGATGAGGTCTTGGAGGCAGCGCCGAATCCGGTGTCGGCGCTGTATGCAACTGAGCGTATCAGGGAAGCGGTTGCGCGGGGTTCAATCTGCTGCCCGATCACTCGGATCGGTGCCGTTCAGTTTGAACCCCGGATGTCGGCGCAGTTCAGCGCTTTAGCTCCCACCGTCCGGCTCGGGTACATTTTCCTGCTGGTGCAACGCCACCTGCCGGATCGACAACCTGATTTCTGCGGGTAACACGCGCTTGGCGGCGCCCTCTGCCAGTTCACCCAGCAGCGGGTGATAGCTCAGCTTGCCTGCCGTGTCCTTACGCAATACGCCCAAATCGAGCAGCGTCTGGATGAAGTGACGGAACAGGCTCTTGTCGAAGAATTCCGGTGCGTTGAGCCCGTGCAGAATCGATAACCGCTGGGCCATGACGGTACACAGGTCTTCCAGCGCTTCAGCCGTCAGCGTTTTTTGACCATTGTTGAGCAACAGAGCAATGGCCATGTAAAAGCGCTGGAGTGTCTGGGCAATGGCGCGCGACAACAGGGTCAGCAGTACAAATTCGCGAGAACTTGGCTCCGGACGTATATACACGTCATCCCTGATGCGCAGCAGGCCCTGTTCGACAAAGGCGGCGAGCCATTGATCGACAACCTCGTCCAGCTCATCCAGGGACCAGCGAATGAACAGCTCCGATTGCAGGTAGGGATACAGCGCACGGGTGTAGCGCAGGATAAGTTCGCGACTCATCCGGGACGAACTCTGGAAAAAGCTGGCCAGCAACGACGGCAACGCGAAAATGTGCAGCACGTTGTTGCGGTAGTACGTCATCAGAACCGCATTCTGTTCGTTCAGGTACAGAATCCTGCCCAGCGCATCCTTCTGCTCGGCTAGCAGGTCCATGCCTTTCACGTGCTCGATCAACGCCCGTGCATCGACTTCGGGCAGGGTCATGTGCGGTGAGTACGGGACGGCGCGTAGCAGTGTCAGGTACAGGTCGAGGACCCGCTCCATCGCTTGGTCATCCAAGGCCAGTCGATGGGTCGACAGCAACGCTACGGCCACCAGGTTCATCGGGTTGACGGCTGCCGCTTCGTTCAGGTGCTGCGCCACACGTTCGCCCAAGCGATGCGTGGTGCCGCTGAGCCAGTCCGGCTTGAATTGCGGGGCCAACTCCTGCTCACGCCAGTCCGGCTGCTCGGCATCGAGAAACTCGGCCAGCTTGATCGGTTCGCCGAAGTTCACCGACACCTGACCGAAGCGCTGCTTGAGTGCGCCAATTACTTTGAAAATGTCGAAGATCGACTCTTTCTTCTTGGTCGCGCCGCGCAGCTCACCCAGATAAGTACGGCCTTCCAACACGCGTTCGTAGCCGATATACACCGGGATGAAGACGATCGGCATCCGCGAGTTGCGCAAAAAGCTGCGCATGGTGATGGCGAGCATGCCGGTCTTGGGTTGCAACATACGCCCGGTACCACGAAATACTCGACCGGAAAACCTTTGGTGAACAGCGTGTGCAGGTATTCGTTGAACACCGCTGTGTACAGCGGGTTGCCTTTGAAGGTCCGGCGCATGAAGAACGCACCGCCGCGCCTCAACAGGCTGCCGATCACCGGCATGTCCAGGTTGATCCCTGCTGCGATGTGCGGCGGTGTCAGGCCGTTGCGGAACAGCAGATACGAGAGCAGCAGGTAATCGATGTGGCTGCGATGGCACGGGACATAAATGACTTCATGGCCCGGCGCGACTTCCTGCACGCCCTCGATGTGGCTGACTTTGATGCCATCGTAAATCTTGTTCCAGAACCAGCTCAGCACCACTTCCAGAAAGCGAATGGCCGAATAGGTGTAGTCCGAGGCGATCTCGTTGCCATAACGCAGCGCCAGTTCTCGCGCTTTCTCTTCGGAAATTTTCTCGCGCTGGGCTTCTTCGACAATCGCCTGCTTGACCAGCGGCTCGTCCAGCAGGCCCTTGACCACATTGCGCCGGTGCGAAACGTCAGGACCGATCACCGCGCTTTTCAGGTTGCGGAAATGCACCCGCAGCAGTCGCTGGGTCATGCGCAGTGTCAGCTCGTAGCCTTTGTTTTCGCCCACCAGTTCACGCATGTGAATCGGCGCGGAAAATTGCACACGGGTCTTGCGGCCCAGAATCAGGATGCTCACCAGACGACGCAACCGACCGGTCACGGCCCAGCTGTCGGCAAACAGCAGTTTCCAGGCGCTGGACTCGCGGTCAGGCGATTGCCCCCAGAACACGCTGACCGGGATGATCTGCGCATCCTCGTTCGGGTTCTGGCTGACGGCCGCGACCAGACGCTCCAGTGTTGGCGGCGCACCACGCTTGTCGTGGCGGCCGAGCCAGTCGGGTGAGGGCGTCAGGTAGAAGAACGCGGCAGGCTCCATCAGGTTGCCAACCGATACCGACAGCACCGGACGAGGCAGGCCAGCCTTGCGGCATTCGGTGTCGAGGACGGCAAGGTCACTGATCGAAGGCGACTGCAAGGCGTAGAACACCGGCCGGCTGCGGTCGAGATTGAGCGTGAAGGACGATTGGTTGATGGTTTCCGAGCGAACCCAGAGGTACAACAAACGGCGCAGAGTGCCGAACACAAGACGGCGGAATGGAGAGCGAGTCATACGGCTTCTGCTGAATAAAGGGCGGCTGCCCGAGATGGCGCCAGTGTGACGCATCCCGAGGCGATGGGCAAAAACGGTGATGGGGCGCGCAAACCGGGACAAGACGAAAGCGTCTGACTGAATGCATACCCCGGGAGGCAGCTTGCTGGCGATGGCGTCAGTTCAGCCACTGATAGGTCGCATCGAAAAAGAATCGTCGGCAAGCCGCCGCTTATCAAACAACCTGTAACCCACTGAATAAAATCGGCTTGTGGGAGCGGGTCGGGCGGCGTTCCGTTTGTCCGCAAAAAGGCCGTTACATCCGACGCAGATGCAGTGGCTGAACTTCTGCATGCGCGGACAAGTCCGCTCCCGCTGAGTTTGCTGCGCTACAGCGCTACCTCGAAGACGTGATGAGGCCGCCCACAGTTCGTTAGTTGTCGCGAGACATGTGTATCACGATGCTCGCGGAGCATGGACACGATCAGGATTGCGTGTACCAGCTCGTTCCCACGCTCTGCGTGGTAACGCCTCGCAGGACGCTCCGCGTCCGGGCCTTATGCTCCGGAGCGGGGTGTGACCGTTCCGTGTTCCTGCTTCCATCCGGTCGCTTACGACGTCCGCCAGGTGATCTCTTCTTCGCCATCGGCACTGATGCGCATCCAGCGGTCGGCTGTGTCGTCGCTTTCTTCTTCCACCCAGGTGCCCGGCGCACAGCGTACTTCAACGTTCAGCGCCGCGAAGGCAGCACGCGCGCAGGCAATATCGTCGTCCCACGGTGTCTGGTCGCTTTCCAGGTACAGGCTGTTCCACTTGCCTACGGCCTTGGGCAGCCAGGTCACGGGCACATTGCCTGCCTTGCACTTCCAGGTCTGGCCTTTCTGTGCCCAGTCGCTGCACGGGCCGATGGCGTCGCCGAGCCATTTGGCGATTGCCTTGTGGTCGACGTCTTCGTCTTTCAGGTAGATCTCGATATCAGGTTGGCGCATGGGTGCCTCTTTTGAATGCTTAGTGCAGCACGAAATAATCGTAGCGCATGGAAACGGTGACCTTGAAGGGGCCCGGATGTTCGATGACGGCGGTGCGGCGTTCGGCGCTGGCTCGCCACCCGTGGGGCGTCATGGCCAGCAGGTCGGCGCGTGACTGGCCGTCGATCAGCTTCAGGGTGTAGCGCAGGGTTTCGCTGTGCTGCAATTGCATGCCTGGCGGCACCAGCGCCAGATGTTTGTCATCGGCGTACTCGCGCACTTCGTCATACAGGCGCTGGCGCAGTTCCATCAAATGTTCGTTGGTCGGGCCGACGCGCATCAGTCCGCCACCGGGCGTCAGCAGGCGCTTGGCTTCGGTCCAGTCCAGCGGGCTGAAGACGCTGGCCAGAAACTGACAGCTGGCGTCCGGCAACGGCACACGGGCCATGCTGGCGACCATCCAGGTCACGTTCGGGTCACGACGGCAGGCACGTTTGACGGCCTCCCGGGAGATGTCCAGCGCATAGCCATCGGATTTTGGCAGCGCCTCTGCAATCTGAGCAGTGTAATAACCTTCGCCACAACCGATGTCCAGCCAATGGGCCGGTGCGCGTTCAGCCGCCAGTTCGGCCAGTCGCCGGGCAACCGGCGCGTAATGACCTGCGTTGAGAAAATCGCGTCGTGCCTCGACCATCGCCTGATTGTCGCCGGGATCACGGCTGTTCTTGTGTTGCACCGGCAGCAGGTTCAGGTAGCCCTGCCGCGCACGGTCAAAACGATGATTGGCGGGGCATACCACGCCGTTGTCGGCCGCGCTGAGCGGCCCCGAGCAGATAGGGCATGTCAGCATCAGGCGAGCAACTTGACCAGTGTCTGGTAGTAGATCTCGGTCAGCACATCAAGATCGCTGGCCTGAATGCGCTCGTTGACCTGATGGATTGTCGCGTTGACAGGCCCCAGTTCGACCACTTGAGTGCCCAACGTCGCAATGAAGCGACCATCGGACGTACCGCCGCTGGTCGAGGCCTTGGTGTCGCGACCGGTGACGTCCTTGATGCTCGCGGACACGGCGTCCAGCAGGGCACCCGGTTCGGTGAGGAACGGCAGGCCAGACAGCGCCCAGTCGATGTGCCAGTCCAGTTCATGTTTGTCGAGAATAGTGGCGACGCGCTGCTGCAGACCTTCGACGGTCGATTCGGTGGAGAAACGGAAGTTGAACACCGCCTCCAGATCGCCCGGAATCACGTTGGTGGCACCCGTGCCGGAATTGAGGTTGGAAATCTGAAAGCTGGTCGGCGGGAAGAAATCGTTGCCGTTATCCCAGTGCTCGGCAGCCAGCTCGGCCAGCGCGCCAGCCGACAGATGAATCGGGTTTTTCGCCAGATGCGGATAAGCGACGTGACCCTGCTTGCCGCGTACGGTGAGCTTGGCGCCCAGCGAGCCGCGACGACCGTTCTTGACCACGTCGCCCACCAGCGTGGTGCTCGATGGCTCACCGACGATGCACCAGTCTAGGCGTTCGTTGCGTGCCGCCAGTCGCTCGACCACCGCCTTGGTGCCGTGATGGGCCGGGCCTTCTTCGTCACTGGTGATCAGAAACGCCACCGATCCGCGATGATCGGGGTAGTCGGCCACGAAACGTTCAGAGGCCACCAGCATGGCTGCCAGGCTGCCCTTCATGTCCGCCGCGCCACGGCCGCACAGCATGCCATGTTCATCGATCAAGGCATCGAACGGATCGTTCTGCCACTGCCCGACCGGGCCTGTTGGCACCACATCGGTATGACCCGCGAAGCACAGCACCGGACCTTCGTGGTTGCCATGCGTTGCCCAGAAATTGTCCACGTCTTCGATGCGCATCGGCTCCAGCTTGAAGCCGGCATCGCCCAGACGCTTCATCATCACGGTCTGACAATCGGCATCGACCGGTGTGACCGATGGTCGACGGATCAGATCGCAGGCAAGCTGCAGGGTAGGCGAAAGGTCGGATGGGGCCGTCATGTACAGAACTCCGGTAGCCAGACTGGGGGCGCGAAAAGGCCGTTATCTTATATCAAAACGATGAATTTAACGTTCGTATATGAAGATCTCTGCCACGACCAGCCGTTTTTTGGCGGGCCACAAGCATCGACAGATGTCTCATTGCGCACGACGGCCTATAATGCGCGCCGGTTTTTGAGGTAATGAACATGAGTGCAGAGGATCCGCGTTTCGCAGGCATTGCCCGTTTGTACGGCATTGAGGGGCTGGAGCGTCTGCGTGCCGCACACGTGGCGGTGGTCGGCATCGGCGGCGTGGGCTCCTGGGCGGCGGAGGCCTTGGCGCGCAGCGGTGTGGGCGAAATTTCGCTGTTTGACATGGACGACGTGTGCGTCAGCAACAGCAACCGCCAGTTGCATGCGTTGGACAACACCATCGGGCGTCCGAAAGTCGAGGTGATGGCCGAGCGGATTCGGGCCATTAATCCCGACTGTGTGGTGCATGCAGTGGCTGATTTCGTCACCCGCGACACGATGGCCGAGTGCATCACGCCGCAGTTGGACTTCGTGATCGACTGCATCGACAGCGTCAACGCCAAGGCGGCGCTGATTTCCTGGTGCAAGCGACGCAAGATCCAGATGGTAACCACCGGCGGGGCAGGCGGACAGATTGACCCGACGCTCATTCGGATTGCCGACCTGAACCGTACCTTTAACGATCCGCTGGCCTCCAAGGTGCGTTCGATCCTGCGCAGTGACTATGGCTTTTCGCGCACGCCGAACCGGCACTACAGCGTTCCGTGTGTGTTCTCCACCGAACAACTGCGTTACCCGAAACCGGATGGCAGCATTTGTCTTGAAAAGAAATTCGTCGGTGACGGCGTAAAGCTGGACTGCGCAGGCGGGTTCGGTGCGGTGATGATGGTGACCGCGTCGTTCGGCATGCTTGCTGCGACCCGCGCCGTGGACAAATTGGTAGCAGGCACACGCCGACCCTCGGAGCGGGTCAAGCCTGCGACAGAGGCCTCCAGTCAGGCATGAGTGAGTTCACGCATTTTCTGCAGCACGGCATTCAGGCCGTTGCTGCGCGAAGGCGATAACTGACGACTCAGGCCCAGTTGGCTGAACCAGCCCGGCAAATCCACGGCGTGCAGCTCTTCGGCTGACAACCCGTCAACCCGCGCCAGCAGCAGGGCAACCAGACCGCGTATCAGGCGCGCATCGCTGCTGGCACGAAAACGCCAGTGACCTGCGTTGACTTCACCGGTTAGCCAGACTTTGCTTTCACAGCCGTGAACCAGATGCTCGTCCGACTTTTCGTCGTCGCTTAATGCCGGGAGCCGGTCGCCCCATTGCATCAACAGCCGTGCCCGCTGTTCCCAGCCTTGCAACTGACCAAACGTATCGAGCGCTGTTTGTGCCGCTGCTGGCAGGCTCATCTGAGCAGTTCCAGTGCTTGATCCAGCGCTGCGAAAAATTGCAGCAGGTCATCGGAATCGTTGTACAGCGCCAGCGAAGCACGGATGGCGCCCGGCAGACCAAGGCCCTTGAGCAGCGGCATCGCGCAGTGGTGGCCAGCACGTACTGCGATGCCCTGTTCTGTCAGCAGGTGGGCGAGATCGGCATTGTGCACGCCGTCCACGACGAAGCTCACCAGCGCCAGATCGGGGGAGCCCAGCACGCGGATGCCGTCACGCTGTTGCAAGCCTTCCAGCAGGCGGCGATGCAGCTTGAGTTCATGGTCTGCCACTGCCTGATGGTCCAGGCTTTCGAGGTAATCCAGTGTTGCGCCCAAGCCGATCACGCTGGCGATGGGAGGCGTGCCGGCCTCGAAGCCCAGCGGGGCAGGGCGAAACTTCGAATGATGATAATCGGCGGTCAGGACCATCTCGCCACCGTACTGCCAGTGCGTGAGGCTGGGCAGTGCGTCATTTCGGCCGAAAAGCACGCCGAGCCCCTCAGGGCCATACAGCTTGTGGCTTGAGAATACGTAAAAGTCGCAGCCCAGCGCCTGGACGTCGTGACGGCCGTGAACCACGCCTTGCGAGCCGTCCACCACGGTAAAAGCGCCTTGGGCCTTGGCCAGAGCGATGAGGCGCGGCAAAGGCTGCCAAGTGCCAAGGACATTGGAAAGCTGACTGACCGCCAGTAACCGGGTACGAGGGCCGATCAGGTGAGCGGCCGTTACACAGTCAATCACGCCATGCGTGTCGAGTGGCAGGATCACGAGCTTCAGATCCAGTCGCTGCGCCAGCTGTTGCCAAGGCAACAGATTGGCGTGATGTTCCAGCGCGCTGATCACGATTTCATCGCCCGCCTCGAACTCGTGCGCCAGGCCATAGGCAAGCAGGTTGAGCGCAGACGTCGCGCCATGAGTGAAGATGATCTGTCCGCAGTCGCCCGCATTGAGCCAGTGGGCGATCTTGCTGCGACTGTCTTCGAAGGCCTGGGTGGCGTGCGCGCCAGGCAGATGCTGCGCACGATGCACATTGGCGGCACCGCTTGCGTAGTAATGAGTCAGGGCATCGATCAGCACCTGAGGTTTTTGCGTGGTGGCGGCATTGTCCAGATAGGTCTGGCCTTGCCGTTGCAAGGCGGCGATGGCAGGAAAGTCAGCGCGCCAGGGGGAAGGAAGGGGCATGATTCGTCCAGCTCGGTGAAGCGGGTTCGGATGCTGCGCCTCGAACCCGCACACGGCATCAGTTGTGAGCGTGCAGTGCTTCGTTCAGCTCCACGGCCGACTTGTGGGTCTTGCACTCCACTGCGCCGGTCTGCGAATTGCGACGGAACAACAGGTCGCTTTGACCGGCCAGGTCGCGCGCCTTGACGATTTTGACCAGCTCGTTGTTCTCGTCGAGCAGGGCCACTTTGGTACCTGCGGTCACGTACAGTCCAGACTCGACGGTATTGCGATCACCCAACGGGATGCCGATACCGGCGTTGGCACCGATCAGGCAGCCTTCGCCGACCTTGATGATGATATTGCCGCCACCGGACAACGTACCCATTGTCGAGCAGCCGCCACCCAGGTCCGAACCCTTGCCGACGAACACGCCCGCAGAGACACGCCCTTCGATCATGCCCGGGCCTTCGGTGCCGCCGTTGAAGTTGACGAAACCTTCATGCATTACGGTGGTGCCTTCGCCGATGTAGGCACCCAGGCGTACGCGAGCGCTGTCAGCGATGCGCACGCCGCTCGGCACCACGTAATCGGTCATTTTTGGGAACTTATCCACCGAGAACACTTCGAGCAGTTCGCCTTTGAGGCGCGCTTCCAATTGACGTTCGGCCAGCTCGCTCAGGTCCACTGCGCCCTGGCTGGTCCATGCCACGTTGGGCAGCAGCGGAAAGATGCCGGTCAGGTTCAGACCGTGCGGCTTGACCAGACGATGCGACAGCAGGTGCAGTTTCAGGTAGGCCTCAGGGGTCGAGGTCAGCGGCGCATCTTCAGCCAGCAGGGTCGCAACCAGCGGCTTGTGGCTTTCTGCCAGACGGTTGAGAAGAGCAGCCTGCGTGGCATCGACCGACTTGACCGCGTCAGCCAATTTGTAGGATTGATCGACGTTGAACGTGATCGCTTGATTACCACCGGTGTAGCCCAGCGCTGGCGCGATGGCCGCGATCAGTTCTGCCGATGGATTGATCACTGGCTGTGCGTAGAACACTTCCAGCCAGGCGCCTTCACGGTTTTGAGTGCCAACGCCGAAGGCCAGGCTGAACAGGGTAGTGGACATGGAATACCTCTTAACTTATCTAGGGCTATCAGAAGCGTCCCGGCTTACTGAATGGCCGCTTTGTACAGGTCTGGTTTGAAGCCAATCAGGGTCTTGTCGCCCAGATCGAGCACGGGGCGCTTGATCATGGACGGTTGCGCGTGCATCAGTTCGATGGCCTTGGCCTGATCGATATCCGCTTTCTGCGCATCGTCGAGCTTGCGAAACGTCGTACCTGCCCGGTTGAGCACCACTTGCCAGCCGTGCTCATTGCACCACTGCTCCAGGTGTTCGCGGTCGATGCCCTGCGTCTTGTAGTCATGAAAATCGTAACCGACGGCGTTTTCATCGAGCCAGGTACGCGCTTTTTTCATGGTGTCGCAGGCTTTTATGCCAAATAGGGTGTAAGTCATTGTTTTGTATGGGGCGATTGATAGCTCTGGACAGTCCCCATTACCTCCCAGGAAATTTAGCCGGTGATTATGCCACGTCAGCGTCCCGAGCGCCTTGGCTGTCTGGCGCAGTTGCCCGGACCACAGTAGGTGAAGAACATTTCACTCACCTGACACTTGAGCGACAGGCGGTAACGGGCAATGATGATGTTCCACATGTAAGATCGGGTGCGTTATGTCTGAACAAGAAAAGAAGAGGGAAGCGGCGCTTATCCGACAACGTTATTACAGGGAACGTCAACGCGCGGAAGGCTTTAAGCAGAACACCATCTGGATCCACAGCCAGGCGGAGATCGAAGGACGAATGGCGGCGCGGGAAGGAAAACCGCTGTTGCCGATGAGATCCCATGATCCCGTCAGTTGGGCTGTTGGATGGATCGGTGAGACTTTGAGAGTCCGGGATTAGGCTTCATCTGGTCAGTCGCGCCACGTGCCGCAGATCGCGATACGTGGCGCGCATTTCAACGCAACGTCTGACGGCGTTACGGTTGTTCGAATTTTGAGTTGTTGCGGTCAGGATAAATCGACTTCATAAATTCGATGTCTTTAGTGCTCAGCGTCTTGCCAATATTGATCACTTCAAAATCGCCCAGCGTCAACGCATTGGGGATGTCGAAGTGCATGATCGAATCACGGTCATAGGCGGTGTAGTGAAAGTCCGCCGCTTCATATTGATCCAGAAAATTCCTGGCGATCAGCTCTTCGCTGTAGCCGGCCTGGGCCAGCAATTGGCGCAGTAGCGGCTCATTCCACGGGATTTTCGCGTCCGGATGTTGGTGTTCATGGACAGCGCCCAGTGCATGTCCGAACTCATGCAGAACGATACGTTCCAGTTCGGGTTTGGGGCTCAAGTCGTTTTCAAAGATCTCCGTGAAGTTGAACTCCATCGTGCTTTGATCCTGCGGGACCAACAGGGCGTCAGTCCCCACTTCGCTCCAGTTCAGTCGGGTGTTCAGGCCAATGCGGATGTCGCTGTGACCACTGGTCACAAACTCGAATTTCAGGTTCACATGGGGCAGCCATTTACGCGCGGCATCGATGATTGGCTGGGTCAGCGGGGCAGGTGGGTTTTTAGGAAACGCGATTTTCAAGGTTCGTCCGCGAGACCAGTACTTATTGAAGGCCACCAGGATGCGGGGTTGGCGTTCACCGGTTTCCGATACGTAGCCCGTTTCAGATTCATAGGTCGGGGTGATAGCCGCATTGGCCGGGTTTTCGCCTATTGCCGCTTCGTAGGACGCCTGATAGTCCGCTGCGTCTCGCATGGAGCACAGCATGGGCAGGGTTGGGAGAGGGGTTGGATCTGACATGCAGTTGATCTTCGTGTGGGTGATAAGTAAGGCACGAAGATAACCAGCTGCTAGGCGCTGCTGGTGTTACATAAATACTGCGCCGCACAGGGGCAGGCGGCGCAGCGTCTGGCTTACTTGCGTACGAAGTCGCGTATCCGCTCGGCGGCCTCGATGCACTCTGCAAGAGGAGCCACCAATGCCAGGCGAACCCGGCCTTTGCCTGGATTGACACCGTCCACTTCACGCGACAGATAAGAGCCGGGAACGACAGTGACATGCTGGTCGACGTACAGGTCGCGGCAGAAAGCGGCGTCGTCCGTGCCTACATCTGGCCACAGGTAGAAACCGCCGTCCGGGCGCTGCACATCCAGCACTGGGGAGAGAATATCCAGAACGGCATCGAATTTCTCGCGGTACAGGTCACGATTGGCGCGCACGTGCGCTTCGTCATTCCAGGCGGCGATACTGGCCAGTTGGGTTTGTACCGGCATGGCGCAACCGTGGTAAGTGCGATACAGCAGGAACGCTTTGAGAATGTCTGCATCGCCCGCCACAAAGCCCGAACGCAGCCCAGGCAGGTTGGAGCGCTTGGACAGGCTGTGGAACACCACGCAGCGCTTGAAATCCTGGCGACCCAGTTCGACGCACGCACTGAGCAGACCGGGCGGCGGCGTCTGCTCGTCAAAGTAAAGCTCGCTGTAGCACTCGTCGGCGGCGATCACGAAATCGTATTCGTCTGCCAGGGTGATCAGTTTCTTCAGGGTTTCGACCGGGATCAGCGCGCCCGTCGGGTTGCCGGGTGAGCAGAGGAACAGAATCTGGCAGCGTTTCCAGATGTCCGGCGTTACGGCATCGAAGTCGGGGTTGAAGCCGTTTTCGCTCAGGCACGGCAGATAGTGAGGGTGTGCGCCAGCCAGAAACGCTGCGCCCTCGTAGATCTGGTAGAACGGGTTGGGGCTGACGACCAGTCCGTCGTCACTGCGGTTGACCACGGTCTGGGTAAAGGCAAACAGCGCCTCGCGGGTGCCGTTGACCGGCAGCACATTGCGCGCCGGGTCCATCCAGCCTTCAGGCAGATCGAACCTGCGCGTGCACCAGCCTGCTATCGCTTCACGCAGTGCGGGAATGCCCAGGGTGGTGGGATAGACCGCCATCTGGTCTAGATTGTCAGCCAGCGCTTTGGCGACAAAATCAGGCGAACGGTGCTTGGGTTCGCCAATGGACAGTGCAACCGGACGTTTTTCCGGATTGGGCGTCACGCTGCCCAGCAGAGCGCGGAGCTTCTCGAACGGATAAGGCTGTAGCAATTGCATGGCGTGGTTCATGAGGTAAAGCTCTCAAGGACTGCGTCGAAGGTTAAATGCTGATGCGCAATTCGCCACTTGGCTGCGAATTGACGCTCAGTTGCTTGATGATCGCCTCCTGCAATCGGCTGCACAGTTGCGGATCGGACAAAGGGTGGTTGTCGGCGTCGGTGATAAAGAACACGTCTTCCACTCGCTCCCCAAGTGTCGCAATCTTGGCATTCTGCAGTGACAGGTCGAACTCCAGAAAAATCTTGCCGATGCGCGCCAGCAGGCCCGGACGGTCTGGTGCAAGCAGTTCGAGCACCGTAACCGGACGCTGCGCATCGTTATGAATCGTCACTTGCGGCGCAAAGGCAAAATGCTTGAGTTGCCGGGGGACGCGCCGTTTGATGATGGTCGGGTAATCGTCCGGATTGCGCAGCGCTTCGGTCAGGCCTTCGCGGATTTCCTGAACGCGTACCGGGTTGTCGCCAATCGAACCGCCTTCGTTGTCCAGCACAATATACGTATCGAGCGTGAACTTGCTGCTGGACGTAATGATGCGTGCGTCGTGAATGTTCAGGTTCAACTGGTCCATTGCCGCCACGGTCACCGCAAAGAAGTCATGCTGGTCGGGCGCGTAGATGAAGATCTGCGTACCGCCTTCGAATTCCCGCTGCGTGGTTTCCTTGATCAGGACCAGCGGGCCACCATCGGCGGGCTGTTGCAGGATTGCATCGCTGTGCCAGGCCACGTCACCGGCGGTGTGGCGCAGGAAATAGTCGTCGCCCAATGCTGACCACAGTTGCTCGACATCATCGGGGTCGGTGCCGTTTCGCACCAGAATGTCCAGTGCAGCGATTTGCGTGCGGCGAATCTGTTCTTCGCGGTCGACCGGGTTTTCAAGGCCGCGGCGCAGGGCGCGTTTGGTTTCGGTGTACAGCTGGCGCAGCAGGCTGGCGCGCCACGAGTTCCAGAGCGTCGGGTTGGTTGCGTTGATATCGGCCACGGTCAGCACATACAGGTAGTCCAGATGCACTTCATCACCGACGAACTGGGCGAAGTCATGAATGACCTGCGGGTCGGAGAGGTCCTTGCGCTGCGCGGTGGTCGACATGACCAGGTGATTGCTCACCAGCCAGACGATCAGCCGGGTGTCCCAGGCGGGTAGATGGTGACGGGTGCCAAAGGCTTCGGCATCCACAGCGCCCAGCTCGGAGTGATCACCGCCACGGCCCTTGCCGATGTCGTGATACAGACCGGCCAGGTAGATCAGTTCAGGTTTCGGCAGGCGGCCCATGATCTTGCTGGCCAGCGGGAATTTCTCCGACACCTCGGTGTACTGCAGTTTGCGCAGATGCTTGATCAGATTCAGCGTGTGCGCATCCACCGTATAGATGTGGAACAGGTCATGCTGCATCTGCCCGACGATGTGGCCGAATTCCGGAAGGTACAGACCCAGGATGCCGTAGCGGTTCATGCGCCGCAGGTTGCGATGAATGCCGATTTCGCACTTGAACAGCTCGATGAACAGGCTGGTGTTGCGAATGTCGTTGCGGAAATCGTCGTTGATCAGGTGCCGGTGTTCACGCAGCAGGCGAATGGTGTCGGCGCGTACGCCCTTGATCTCCGGGTGCTGGGCCATCAGCACGAAAATCTCGATCATGGCGAACGGGGTGCGCTTGAATACGTTGGGGTGCGTGGCTTCTATATAACCGTCATGCAGCTGGAAGCGTGAATTGAGCGGTTGGGGTGTACCACTGTCGTCGGAGAGGATGACTTCTTCGAAGTGCTGGATGATCAGGTCGCTCAGCTCGGCGATGCTCATCACCACGCGATAGTACTTCTGCATGAAGCGTTCTATGGCGAGCTTGGCGTCGTTGTCCTGATAGCCCAGCAGATCGGCGATGCTTCGCTGGTAATCGAACAGTAGGCGGTCTTCGGAGCGTCCTGCCAGCATGTGGAGGGCGTAACGCACTTTCCACAGGAATTCCTGGGACGAGGCGAGCAGGTTGTTTTCACTCTCCAGCAGAAAGCCTTCACCTGCCAGGGCGTGCAGGTTCAGAGTGCCGTACTGACGCCGGGCGACCCAGAGTATCGTCTGGATATCCCGCAGCCCGCCGGGGGAGCCCTTTACGTTGGGCTCAAGGTTATATTCGGTGTCGTTGTACTTGTGGTGGCGGCTTTTCTGCTCGGCACGCTTGGCCAGGAAGAAGTCCTTGCTTGGCCACATATGGCGCGGGCTGGTCACTTCGAGCATGCGCTGACGCAAACGCTCGGGACCGGCAATGGTGCGGCTTTCCATCAGGTTGGTGATGACGGTGAGATCGGCCAGGCCTTCCTGAGCGCATTCATCCACCGAGCGCACGCTTTGTCCGACTTCAAGGCCGATGTCCCACAGCAGGGTCAGAAACCGCTCGATGGGCTCGCGAAAGATTTCGTGATCGGCGCTGTCCAGCAGAATCAGCAGGTCAATGTCGGAGTAGGGGTGCAATTCGCCCCGGCCATAGCCACCCACCGCCAGAAGTGCGATGTCTGCGTCTTCGCTCCAGTCGAACTGATCCCATGCCTTGCACAGGATATTGTCGACGAACCAGGCGCGATCCTCGATCAGGCGACGTATGTCGCGGCCCGACCGGAAACGCTCGTCCAGCACTTCCCGTGCATTGCGGATGGCTTTCTTGAACGCAGCGATGGGGCTGGCTTTCAGCGCCAGTTCGGCCTGGAACTGGCCGCGGTCGAACAAATCGGGATCTACCTGCGGCATGGAGCGGCTTTCCTCGTGTCGGGCTGTTGAACGGTCTATCGATCACTCACGGCGATTTGTGTGCAATGGTGTCATCGCTGCGCAGGGTGAATATCTCGTACCCGTCAGCCGTCACCAGAATCGTATGCTCCCATTGGGCCGAGAGCTTGCGGTCCTTGGTGATCGCCGTCCAGCCGTCACCGAGGATTTTTGTATCGGCCTTGCCCTGATTGATCATTGGCTCGATGGTGAATGTCATCCCTTCGAGCAGTTCGATACCGGTGCCTGCCTCGCCAAAGTGCATGACTTGCGGCTCTTCATGAAACACCTTGCCGATGCCGTGACCACAGAACTCGCGAACCACGGAAAAACCGTTCTTTTCCGCATGCTTCTGAATAACGGCACCAATATCGCCCAGTTTTGTGCCAGGGCGAACGATCTCGATGGCTTTATAAAGGCACTCTTGGGTGACCTTCGACAGGCGCTCGGCCCACACCGGCACGGTGCCCACGTGAAACATCTTGCTGGTGTCACCGTGATAGCCATCCTTGATGACCGTGACATCGATGTTCAGCGTGTCGCCATTCTTGAGCTGCTTTTCCCCGGGAATGCCGTGGCAGACCACTTGATTGATCGAGGTGCAGATCGATTTGGGGAAGCCTTTATAGTTGAGCGGCGCAGGTATGGCCTTCTGTTCGTTGACAATGTAGTCGTGGCAGATGCGGTCCAGCTCTTCAGTGGTGACGCCGGGCTTCACATAAGGGCCGATCATTTCCAGAACGTCAGCGGCGAGACGACCGGCAATGCGCATCTTTTCGATGTCTTCAGGCGTTTTGAGGGTGATAGTCATACAGGGGCTCTCGGCATGTCGTGTGCGCGTTTTGTGCGCAAAGGCGCAATTCTACCAGACCGCCACGCAGCCGGTGGTCATCGCTTCCTTTATATGCACCCGCAGGGGATGCAAAGGTGTGGCGAAACAAGCACTTGATTACAGTTCCGTTCTCTTTCCTTTTGTGATATAAAATGCGCCGCTTTCCAAGGTCCGTCCTGGAAGCTTAAACCCACACACGTGTCGACACGATGACCTGGGTGCCTTTGGCTCATGCCACTGGTTGGTCATTGGGATACGTGGAGGCCTAACCCGACTTATCAAGGAACTATCATGTCCCAAGTCACCATGCGCGATATGCTGAAGTGCGGCGTTCACTTCGGTCACCAAACCCGTTACTGGAACCCGAAAATGGGTAAGTACATTTTCGGCGCGCGTAACAAGATTCACATCATCAACCTTGAAAAAACCCTGCCTATGTTCAACGAAGCGCTGACTTTCGTTGAGCGCCTGGCTTCGGGCAAAAACAAGATTCTGTTCGTCGGCACCAAGCGTTCCGCTGGCAAGATCGTTGCTGAAGAAGCAGCACGTTGCGGTTCGCCGTACGTCGATCACCGCTGGTTGGGCGGCATGCTGACCAACTTCAAGACCATCCGTCAGTCGATCAAGCGCCTGCGTGATCTGGAAGTTCAGGCTGAAGACGGTACGTTCGCGAAGCTGACCAAGAAAGAAGCCCTGATGCGCACCCGTGATCTGGAAAAACTGGATCGTAGCCTGGGTGGTATCAAGGACATGGGCGGTCTGCCAGACGCTCTGTTCGTTATCGACGTTGATCACGAGCGCATCGCGATCACCGAAGCCAACAAGCTGGGCATCCCGGTCATCGGCGTTGTCGATACCAACAGCAGCCCGGAAGGCGTTGACTACATCATCCCAGGCAACGATGACGCTATCCGCGCTATCCAGCTGTACATGGGTTCGATGGCTGACGCTGTCATCCGTGGTCGTAACAATGTTGCTGGTGGCACCGACGTATTCGTCGAAGAAGCTCCAGCTGCAGCAGCTGTAGAAGGCTGAGTAAAAACGCCTGGCGTTTACTCAGTACGCGAAAAGGGGGCTTAGCCCCCTTTTTGCCACCTAGGAAATGATTTGTTGGCAAGCGACGGTGGCGTGAGTGTCATGTGCCGCTGCCACCCTGAATTTTCAAGAATTGCACGCCCGGTTAGTCGGGTGGAATGGTTGAAGACCTATCCAAGAGGATTTTGAAATGGCAGAGATTACTGCAGCGTTGGTCAAAGAACTGCGCGAGCGTACCGGCGAAGGCATGATGGATTGCAAAAAAGCCTTGACCAAGGCTGGCGGCGACATCGAAAAAGCAATCGACGACATGCGTGCTTCCGGCGCCATCAAGGCCGCCAAGAAAGCAGGCAACGTTGCTGCTGAAGGCGCTATTGCTATCAAGGACGACGGCAAGGCTGCCGTTCTGATCGAAGTCAATTCGCAGACCGACTTCCTGGCTTTGCAGGAAGACTTCAAGGCATTCGTTGCTGCCAGCGTCGAAAAAGCCTTCGCTGACAAGCTGACCACCGTAGAGCCGCTGATCGCTGCTCAGGAAGAAGCGCGTCTGGCGCTGATCGCCAAGACCGGTGAAAACGTCAACATTCGCCGTCTGGTGCGTGTTGAAGGCGACGTCCTGGGTTCTTACCTGCACGGTAACAAGATCGGTGTTGTGGTTGTCTTGAAAGGCGGCGACGCTGATCTGGCCAAAGACATCGCCATGCACGTTGCTGCAAGCAACCCTGAATTCCTGCTGCCTTCGGAAGTTTCTGCTGAAGCGATCGAGCGCGAGAAGGCTGTCTTCCTGCAACTGAACGAAGACAAGATCAAGGGCAAGCCTGCTGAAATCGTCGAGAAGATGGTTAGCGGTCGTATCACCAAGTTCCTGGCTGAAGCAAGTCTGGTTGAGCAGGCGTTCGTCAAGAACCCTGAGCTGACCGTCGGTGCTCTGGCGAAGAAAGCGGGTGCTGAAATCGTATCGTTCACCTACTTCAAAGTAGGCGAAGGCATCGAGAAGCCAGTCGACAACTTCGCTGAAGAAGTCGCGGCTCAAGTAGCTGCAAGCAAGAACTAAGACGGTTCTTCATGCTGTTGCCCCAAAGAGGCTGCCCGCTCACGCGTGCGGCCTCTTTGTCGAAAGAGATAGGAATTTTTTCCTTGGAGAAAGCGCTCATAAGGCTGCATTCTCCCGACGCTCATGGAGCGTCAAGCTAGAGTAAGCGCAGGCTTCATATAGCCCGCACAGATTTTTTTCAGAAAACGCCGCAGGAGAGATTCGCAATGGCTCAGCAGGGCAGTGGTTATCAGGCTCGCTATAAACGCATTCTACTCAAGCTTAGCGGCGAGGCCCTCATGGGCTCGGAAGAGTTCGGCATCGATCCCAAGGTCCTGGACCGGATGGCGCTCGAAGTCGGCCAACTGGTCGGTATCGGTGTTCAGGTCGGGCTGGTTATCGGTGGCGGCAACCTTTTCCGTGGTGCCGCATTGAGTGCAGCGGGCATGGACCGGGTAACCGGCGATCACATGGGCATGCTGGCCACTGTGATGAACGCGCTGGCCATGCGCGATGCGCTGGAGCGGGCTAACATCACCGCTATCGTGATGTCCGCCATCTCAATGGTGGGTGTGACGGATCATTACGATCGTCGCAAAGCCATGCGTCACCTGAGCGCCAAGGAAGTGGTGATCTTCGCGGCAGGTACGGGCAATCCGTTCTTCACGACAGATTCGGCTGCCTGCCTGCGAGCAATCGAAATCGACGCTGATGTGGTGCTCAAAGCGACCAAGGTCGATGGCGTATACACGGCAGATCCGTTCAAAGACCCCAATGCCGAGAAGTTCGATCATCTGTCTTACGATGAAGTGCTGGATCGCAAGCTGGGTGTCATGGATCTTACGGCCATTTGCCTGTGCCGCGACCACAAGATGCCGTTGCGTGTCTTCAACATGAACAAACCCGGTGCCCTCCTTAATATTGTCCACGGTGGCGCCGAAGGAACCCTGATCGAGGAAGTTCAACAATGATCAACGAAATCAAGAAAGACGCTCAAGCGCGCATGCAGAAATCCCTCGAATCTTTAAGCCATGCCTTTGGCCAGATTCGTACCGGCAAGGCCCACCCCAGTATTCTGGGTAGCGTGATGGTGCCTTACTACGGCGCCGACACCCCTTTGAGCGGTGTGGCCAACGTCACTGTGAAAGATTCTCGCACCCTGCAGGTCGTGGCTTTCGAGCGCAACATGCTGGCAGCCGTCGACAAGGCGATCCAGAGCGCGGGTCTTAACCTCAATCCGACCAACCTGGGTGAGATGCTGCTGATTTCCATGCCGGCTCTGACCGAGGAGACGCGCAAGGGCTTCACCAAGCAGGCACGCAGTGCTGCTGAAGATGCTCGCGTTGCCGTGCGTAACATTCGCCGCGATGCTTTGGGTGACCTGAAAAAGCTGGTCAAGGATAAGGAAATCAGCGAAGACGAAGAGCGTCGTGCCGCTGCCGATATCCAGAAGCTGACCGACAAGGCTGAAGCAGATATCGATGCTGCAACCAAGGCAAAAGAAGCAGACCTGATGGCCGTATAGGGTTCGGGGCGCTTTAATGGAAAAGACAAAACCGACCGGGCCGTCTTCGGTGCCGCGCCACGTTGCGATCATCATGGATGGCAACAACCGTTGGGCCAAAAAACGCCTGTTGCCAGGCGTGGCGGGTCACAAGGCGGGCGTTGATGCCGTGCGTGCAGTGATCGAAGTCTGTGCGGAAGCCAAGGTCGAAGTGCTGACACTGTTCGCGTTCTCCAGTGAAAACTGGCAGCGCCCGGCCGATGAGGTTGGCGCGCTGATGGAACTGTTCTTCACGGCGTTGCGTCGTGAGACCAAGCGCCTGAATGAAAATGATATCAGTCTGCGAATCATCGGTGATCGCTCACGCTTTCATCCCGAGCTTCAGGCGGCAATGCGTGAGGCTGAACTGCGCACCGCAGGTAATAGCCGTTTTGTGCTGCAGATCGCTGCCAATTATGGTGGCCAGTGGGACATTGCGCAGGCTGCCCAGCGACTCGCGCGTGAAGTCCAGGCCGGTCATCTGCAGCCGGAAGACATCACTGCGCAGTTGTTGCAGGCTTGTCTGGCCACGGGTGATCTGCCGTTGCCGGATCTCTGTATCCGCACGGGTGGTGAACGCCGCATCAGCAACTTCCTGCTTTGGCAGCTGGCTTACGCCGAGCTGTATTTCTCCGACCTGTTCTGGCCGGACTTCAAACACGATGCCATGCGCGCTGCGCTGGCTGATTTCGCTTCTCGCCAACGTCGCTTCGGTAAAACCAGCGAACAGGTAGAAGCTGGAGCCCGGGCTTAATGCTGAAACAACGGATCATCACGGCACTCATTCTGTTGCCGATTGCCCTTTGCGGCTTCTTCCTGCTGACGGGTGCCTACTTCGCACTGTTCATCGGCTTCGTGGTCGTGCTGGGCGCTTGGGAGTGGGCCCGACTGGCAGGCTTTGCCGGGCAGTCGATGCGCCTCGGGTATGCCGCGGTGGTGGCTGTCCTGCTTTTTCTTATGTATCTGCTGCCGGGGCTTGAGCCTTGGGTGCTGGTCGCGGCGGTCATCTGGTGGGCGGTGGCAACGTTCCTGGTGCTGACGTATCCCGATTCCAGCGAATACTGGGCGAGCGCGGCGTGCAAACTGGTGATCGGTCTGCTTATCCTGCTGCCTGCCTGGCAAGGGCTGGTGTTGATCAAGCAGTGGCCGCTGGGCAACTGGTTGATCCTTGCGGTCATGGTGCTGGTCTGGGCTGCCGATATCGGTGCGTATTTCTCCGGCAAGGCCTTTGGCAAACGCAAGCTGGCGCCGAAAGTGAGTCCGGGCAAAAGCTGGGAAGGCGTCTACGGAGGTCTGGTCGTCAGTCTCGGCATCACGGCAGCAGTGGGGATTTCTCGTGACTGGACGGTTGCCCAGTTCATTGTCGGTCTGCTGGGTGCCGCTGTGGTGGTGTTCATTTCGGTGATCGGCGATCTGACTGAAAGCATGTTCAAGCGTCAGTCCGGCGTCAAGGACAGCAGCAACCTGCTTCCAGGGCATGGTGGTGTGCTGGACCGTATTGACAGCCTGACCGCCGCTATTCCCGTTTTCGCCGTACTGCTATGGGCTGCGGACTGGGGTGTGATGTGAGTCGCCCGCAGCAGATTACCGTTCTGGGTGCAACGGGTTCGATCGGGTTGAGTACGCTGGATGTGGTTGCCCGGCACCCGACGCTTTACCAGGTCTTCGCTCTGACGGGGTTTACTCGCCTGAATGAGCTGCTGGCATTATGTGTCAGGCACACGCCGCAGTTTGCCGTAGTGCCTGAGCAGACAGTTGCGCGCAAGCTGCAGGATGATCTTGCGGCTGCCGGCCTCGACACCCGCGTACTGGTAGGGGAGGAGGGGCTTTGTGAGGTCGCTGCTCACCCTCAGGTCGATGCCGTCATGGCTGCGATTGTAGGGGCAGCGGGTCTGCGTCCGACGCTGGCTGCGGTTGAGGCTGGTAAAAAGGTGCTGCTGGCCAACAAGGAAGCGCTGGTCATGTCTGGCGCCCTGTTCATGGACGCTGTCCGCGCGAGCGGTGCGGTTCTGTTGCCCATCGACAGCGAGCACAACGCGATTTTTCAATGCCTGCCTGCCGATTTTGCGCGTGGCCTTGGCGCCGTTGGCGTCAGGCGTATCATGCTGACGGCGTCTGGCGGTCCGTTTCGCCAGACGCCTTTGGCTGAATTGCAAAAGGTCACCCCCGATCAGGCATGTGCCCATCCGGTGTGGTCGATGGGGCGCAAAATTTCCGTTGACTCCGCCACCATGATGAACAAAGGGCTTGAGCTGATCGAGGCCTGCTGGTTGTTCGATGCTCGTCCCTCTCAGGTGGAGGTCGTCATTCATCCCCAGAGCGTGATCCACTCGTTGGTGGATTATGTAGATGGTTCGGTTCTGGCTCAGTTGGGCAATCCCGACATGCGTACGCCAATCGCCAATGCCCTGGCGTGGCCTGCACGTGTAGAATCCGGTGTGGCGCCGCTGGACCTGTTTCGTATCGGTCAGCTCGATTTTCAGAAGCCCGACGAAGAGCGCTTCCCTTGCCTGCGTCTGGCCCGGCAGGCGGCGGAGGCGGGTGGAAGCGCCCCGGCGATGCTCAATGCCGCAAACGAAGTCGCAGTGGCGGCGTTTCTGGGCGGGCGTATTGGTTATCTCGAGATTGCCGCTATCATCGAGGACGTGCTCAATCTAGAGCCGGCGGGTCAGGTCAACGACCTCGAAGCGGTGTTCGCGATCGATGGCCGGGCTCGAGTCCTGGCCAGCCAATGGCTTGAGAGATGCGGGCGCTGAAGCCGCAAGGCCTCAGTGAAACGATTGAAGGGCTGCGTGACGGGCAGGTCCCGAAGCATGCGATGATCAACACACTTGCCGACGAGTCGGTATCCGGAGAAAGTCGATGAGCGCGTTATACATGATTGTCGGCACCCTGATTGCGTTGGGCGTGCTGGTCACCTTCCACGAATTCGGTCACTTCTGGGTGGCCCGTCGCTGTGGGGTCAAAGTCCTTCGGTTTTCCGTAGGCTTCGGTACGCCGCTGGTGCGTTGGCACGATCGTCAGGGGACCGAGTACGTGGTCGCCGCCATTCCGCTGGGTGGCTACGTCAAAATGCTCGATGAGCGTGAAGGCAACGTACCGCCCGAGCTGGCCGATCAGTCATTCAATCGCAAGACGGTTTATCAGCGCTTCGCCATCGTCGTCGCGGGGCCTACGGCAAATTTCCTGTTGGCCATTGCGTTCTTCTGGGTGCTGGCCATGATGGGCAGTCAGCAGGTTCGCCCGGTCATTGGTGCGGTCGAGGCTGGCAGCATTGCCCAGCGCGCCGGGCTGGTTGCGGGTCAGGAAATTCTCTCCATTGATGGCGAGCCGGTTTCGGGCTGGTCGGCTGTCAATCTGCAGCTCGTTCGCCGTTTGGGCGAAAGCGGTACGATCACAGTCAAGCTCAGGGAGCAGGATTCGACGGTTGATACCTCTCGTGAGCTGGTTCTGGATAACTGGCTGAAAGGCGCTGAAGAGCCTGACCCGATCAAATCGCTCGGTATTCGTCCGTGGCGCCCCTCGTTGCCACCTGTGTTGGCCGAACTCGATCCTAAAGGCCCTGCCCAGGCTGCGGGCCTGAGAATGGGCGACCGTCTGGTGTCGGTTGATGGTCAGCCTCTCAATGAATGGCAGCAGGTGGTCGACTGGGTCCGTGAGCGCCCGGGGGCCAAAGTGTCGTTGCGTATCGAACGCGACGGCGCGCAACTGGATGTGCCGGTCACGCTTGCTGAAAAAGGTGAGGGCAAGGCGGCCGCAGGTTACCTGGGTGCAGGGGTCAAGGGTGTAGACTGGCCTGCCGAAATGGTCCGCGAGGTCAGCTACGGTCCTTTTGCCGCGATGGCAGAGGGCGTGAAGCGTACTTGGACCATGAGTGTGCTGACGCTGGATTCGCTCAAGAAAATGTTGTTCGGTGAGCTGTCGGTAAAAAACTTGAGTGGACCGATAACCATTGCTAAAGTGGCGGGCGCTTCGGCCCAGTCGGGCATCGGAGACTTTCTCAACTTCCTCGCTTATCTGAGCATAAGCCTTGGGGTTCTGAATTTATTGCCTATTCCCGTGCTGGATGGCGGGCATTTGCTGTTTTATCTGATCGAGTGGGCGCGTGGTCGTCCCCTTTCGGAAAAGGTTCAAGGTTGGGGGGCGCAGATCGGTATCAGTCTGGTGGTGGGCGTTATGTTGCTCGCGCTGGTCAACGATCTGGGTCGACTGTAAAGCGTTGCCGAGTTGCGAATCTGCCGCATTTTGCGGCAGTTTGTTTATTGCCAGTTGGAATAAGAAAGGACTTCATGAAACGTCTGCTGCTAACTGCGGTTCTTGCCGCACTGATGATCGCTGAAGTTCACGCCGAGTCCTTCACCATCTCCGATATCCGTGTCAATGGCCTGCAGCGGGTTTCCGCCGGCAGCGTCTTTGGTGCACTGCCGCTCAACGTAGGCGAGCAGGCGGATGACGGTCGTTTGGTCGATGCCACTCGTGCGTTGTTCAAAACCGGCTTCTTTCAAGATATCCAACTGGGTCGCGATGGCAACGTACTCGTTATCTCCGTCGTCGAGCGTCCTTCCGTTGCGAGCATCGAGATCGAAGGCAACAAGGCGATCTCCACCGAAGACCTGATGAAGGGCCTGAAACAATCGGGTCTGGCTGAAGGTGAAATTTTCCAGCGCGCCACCCTTGAAGGCGTGCGTAACGAGCTGCAGCGCCAGTATGTGGCCCAAGGGCGCTACTCGGCTGAAGTGGCCGCCGAAGTCGTGCCGCAGCCGCGCAACCGCGTCGGTCTCAAGATCAACATCAATGAAGGCACCGTTGCGGCCATTCAGCACATCAACGTCGTGGGCAACACCGTGTTCCCTGACGAGGATCTGATTGACCTGTTCGAGCTCAAGACTTCCAACTGGCTTTCCTTCTTCAAGAACGACGACAAGTACGCCCGTGAGAAACTGTCCGGCGACCTGGAACGTCTGCGTTCGTACTACCTCGATCGCGGCTATATCAACATGGATATCGCCTCGACTCAGGTTTCTATCACGCCTGACAAGAAAAACGTGTACATCACCGTCAACGTCAACGAAGGCGAGAAGTACAGCGTCAAGTCGGTCAAGCTCAGCGGTGACCTGAAGGTTCCGGAAGATCAGATCAAATCCCTGATGCTGGTTCAGCCGGGTCAGGTGTTTTCGCGCAAAGTCATGACCACGACCTCCGAGCTGATCACCCGTCGCCTGGGTAACGAAGGCTATACCTTCGCCAACGTCAACGGTGTGCCAACACCGAACAACGAAGATCACACTGTCGACATCACCTTCGTGGTCGATCCCGGCAAGCGTGCCTACGTGAACCGCATCAACTTCCGTGGCAACACCAAGTCTGCGGACGAAGTGCTGCGTCGCGAAATGCGCCAGATGGAAGGTGGCTGGGCGTCGACTTATCTGATCGATCAGTCCAAGACTCGTCTGGATCGCTTGGGTTTCTTCAAGGAAGTCAACGTCGAAACGCCGCCGGTGCCAGGCACCGACGACCAGGTTGATGTGAACTACGCAGTGGAAGAGCAGGCGTCCGGCTCCATCACCGCTAGCGTGGGCTTCGCACAGAGTGCCGGCCTGATCCTGGGTGGTTCGATCAGTCAGAACAATTTCCTGGGTACAGGTAACAAGGTCAGCATCGGTTTGACCCGTTCCGAATACCAGAGCCGTTACAACTTCAGTTATGTAGATCCGTACTACACGCCGGATGGCGTGAGCCTGGGTTACAACGCGTTCTATCGCACCACTGACTATGATGATCTTGATGTTGACGTAGCGAGCTATGCGGTTGACAGCCTCGGTGCAGGCGTGAGCCTCGGTTACCCGATCAGCGAGACGTCGCGTCTGACCTATGGCTTGACGGTGCAGCAGGACGAAATCAAGACAGGTAATTACACCGTCGATGAAATCTTCGATTTCCTTGAAAAGGAAGGCGACAAGTTCCTGAACTTCAAGGCGTCAGTGGGCTGGTCTGAATCCACACTCAATAAAGGTGTGTTGCCGACTCGGGGTCATTCTCAGAGCCTGGTGCTTGAGTCGACACTGCCTGGCAGCGACTTGTCGTTCTTCAAGCTTGACTACCGTGGTCAGTATTTCCACCCGCTTTCTGACAATTACACGTTACGCTTGCACACCGAGTTGGGTTATGGCGACGGCTACGGTTCAACGTCAGGCCTGCCTTTCTATGAGAACTACTACGCCGGTGGCTTCAATTCGGTTCGGGGCTTCAAGGACAGTACTCTTGGCCCGCGGAGTACGCCAAGTAGAGGTGCTGCCAATGGCGGCAGACCAGGAACGATCGAGGACCCGGATCAGGATCCGCTGCCGTTCGGTGGCAACGTGCTGGTTCAGGGTGGCGTAGAGCTGATGTTCCCTCTGCCTTTCGTTAAAGATCAGCGTTCACTGCGGACCTCTGTGTTCTGGGACGTGGGTAATGTTTTCGACAGTAATTGCGATTCCAGTAGGACGCGCAATGGTCAGCGTGTTGAATGCAACAACGTCGACTTCTCTGGTATGGCCAGTTCCGTCGGTGTGGGTGTGACCTGGGTCACCGCTCTCGGTCCTTTGAGCTTCGCCTTGGCGATGCCGATCAAGAAGCCGGATGACGATTCCGAAACCCAAGTATTCCAATTCTCCCTGGGTCAGACCTTCTAAGCGTCTGATCTGTGATAACGCAACGAATTCTGTAGGAGTTGTATTGTGCGTAAGTTGACTCAATTGGTACTGCTGGCCACCGTTCTGGTCGCGAGCCCTGCTTTTGCTGACATGAAAATCGCTGTGCTGAACTATCAGATGGCGCTGTTGGAATCCGATGCTGCCAAGAAATACGCTGTGGATGCCGAGAAGAAGTTTGGCCCGCAACTCACCAAGCTGAAAAGCCTGGAAAGCAGCGCCAAGGGTATCCAGGATCGTCTGGTGAGCGGCGGCGACAAGATGGCTCAGCCTGAGCGCGAGCGTCTTGAGCTTGAGTTCAAGCAGAAAGCCCGCGACTTCCAGTTCCAGTCCAAGGAACTGAACGAAGCCAAGGCCGTCGCCGACCGTGAAATGCTCAAGCAGCTCAAGCCAAAGCTGGACCAGGCTGTTGAAGAAGTCATCAAGAAAGGTGGTTTCGATCTGGTGTTCGAGCGCGGTGCGGTGATTGACGTCAAGCCTCAGTATGACGTTACTCGCCAGGTCATCGAGCGCATGAATCAGCTGAAGTAATATGAGCGCAACTATCAAACTCGGCCAATTGGCCGAGTTCCTGAATGCCACGGTGCGTGGCAGCAAGGACAAGGACATTACAGGGCTGGCCACTTTACAAGAGGCTGGCCCTGATCAGATCAGTTTCCTGGCCAATCCCCAATACCGCAAATTCCTGGTCGATACCCAGGCCGCTGCCGTGCTGCTCAAGCCTGCAGATGCCGACAGTTTCGCCGGTGACGCGTTGTTGGTGCCGGATCCTTACCTGGCCTATGCCCGAATCTCCCACCTTTTCGATCCCAAGCCCAAGGCTGCTGCCGGCATTCATCCGACAGCAGTGATCGCTGACGATGCTGTGGTCGACCCGGCCGCCAGCATCGGTGCCTTCGCCATCGTCGAAAGCGGTGCACGGATTGCGGCGCATGTCACCGTAGGTGCGCACTGCTTCATCGGTGCTCGTTGCGAGATCGGAGAGGGTGGCTGGCTGGCACCCCGTGTGACGCTTTACCACGACGTACGCATTGGCAAGCGTGTGGTCATTCAGTCGGGGGCCGTGCTGGGCGGGGAAGGTTTCGGCTTTGCCAATGAAAAAGGCGTCTGGCAGAAGATCGCTCAGATCGGCGGTGTGTCCATTGGCGACGACGTGGAAATCGGCGTGAATACCGCCATCGACCGTGGCGCGCTGGCGGACACCCGAATCGGTAACGGGGTCAAGCTGGATAACCAGATTCAGATCGCGCACAACGTCCAGATTGGCGATCACACGGCAATGGCTGCCTGTGTCGGTATCTCTGGAAGCACGAAAATTGGCAAGCATTGCATGTTGGCAGGTGGCGTTGGGCTGGTCGGTCATATCGACATTTGTGACGGTGTTTTCATCACCGGCATGACGATGGTGACTCACTCGATCACCGAGCCAGGCTCCTATTCGTCGGGCACTGCGATGCAGCCTGCCGCCGAGTGGCGCAAGAGTGCAGCGCGGCTGCGCAAGATCGATGACATGGCCCGGCGTCTGCAAAAGCTGGAAAAGATGGTCGAAACCGTGACCAACGCCGGTAATCCTCCATCTGATGGCTGATACCTTTTTAATATCAAGCGTGCACAGTCGATAAACTGCCTCCTTGATGTAGAGGGGTGCTGCGCCGTCGCGACGCACCCCTAATCTTTACTACAGGCTTCCCCTCGAAATGATGGACATCAAAGAAATTCGCGAATACCTGCCTCATCGTTATCCGTTCCTGTTGGTGGATCGCGTCACGGAACTGGACATCGAGAACAAAACCATTCGCGCCTATAAGAATGTCAGTGTCAACGAGCCTTTCTTCAATGGTCACTTTCCTCAGCATCCGATCATGCCGGGCGTGCTGATCATCGAGGCGATGGCGCAGGCGGCAGGGATTCTGGCGTTCAAGATGCTGGATGCCAAACCGTCCGACGGCACCCTCTATTATTTCGTGGGCTCGGACAAGCTGCGGTTCCGTCAGCCGGTTCTGCCGGGCGACAAGCTGGTACTGGAAGCCAACTTCCTGAGCTGCAAGCGCCAGATCTGGAAATTCGAATGCAAAGCCACTGTTGAAGGTAAAGCGGTATGCTCCGCTGAAATCATCTGTGCGGAACGCAAGCTATGAGTTTGATTGACCCTCGCGCAATCATCGATCCGACGGCCGTCCTGGCTGACAATGTGGAGGTCGGCCCTTGGTCGATCATCGGACCCGGTGTGGAAATTGGCGAGGGTACAGTGGTCGGTCCTCATGTCGTCCTCAAGGGGCCGACACGGATTGGCAAGCACAACCGCATCTACCAGTTTTCTTCGGTAGGCGAAGACACGCCCGATCTCAAGTACAAGGGTGAAGAGACGCGTCTGGTGATTGGCGATCACAACGTGATTCGCGAAGGCGTGACGATTCACCGTGGCACCATTCAGGACCGCGCTGAAACCACCTTGGGCGATCACAACCTGATCATGGCGTATGCCCATATCGGCCACGACAGCGTGATCGGAAATCATGTGATTCTGGTCAATAACACCGCTTTGGCTGGACACGTTCATGTCGATGACTGGGCGATCCTTTCAGGTTTCACCCTGGTGCATCAGTTCTGCCACATCGGTGCGCACAGCTTTTCCGGTATGGGCACTGCCATCGGCAAGGATGTTCCTGCATTCGTGACCGTATTCGGCAACCCGGCCGAGGCACGCAGCATGAATTTTGAAGGCATGCGCCGTCGTGGGTTTTCCGAAGAGGCGATTCATGCGCTGCGCAGGGCGTACAAGACCGTTTACCGCCAGGGTCTGACGATCGATCAGGCCGTTGCAGAGTTGGCCGAGCCTGCTGCGCTCTTTCCTGAAGTCGCGGTGTTTCTCGAGTCGATTCAGGCTTCGACCCGCGGCATCACCCGCTAATCATGGCCAGGCTATTGCGTATCGCGCTGGTGGCTGGCGAGGCCTCGGGCGACATTCTCGGTTCCGGCCTGATGCGTGCGATCAAAGCGCGTCACCCTGACGTCCAGTTCATCGGCGTCGGCGGTCCGCTCATGGAAGCGGAGGGTATGCAGTCGTATTTCCCTATGGAACGCCTCTCGGTCATGGGGCTGGTGGAAGTACTGGGTCGTCTGCGTGAATTGCTCGCCAGGCGCAAGCTGCTGGTCCAGACCCTGATCAATGAGCAGCCTGATGTCTTCATCGGTATTGATGCTCCGGATTTCACCCTCAATATCGAACTTCAACTGCGTCGCGCAGGGATCAAGACCGTTCATTACGTCAGCCCGTCGGTATGGGCGTGGCGTCAGAAGCGTGTGCTCAAGATTCGCGAGGGTTGCGATCTGATGCTGACCCTGTTGCCGTTCGAAGCGCGTTTTTACGAAGAGAAAGGCGTGCCGGTTCGTTTTGTCGGGCATCCGCTTGCCGACACGATTCCCTTGGAATCCGACCGTGCGGCGGCCCGCTCCGAGCTTCGATTGCCGGGAGAGGGGCCTGTCGTTGCCTTGATGCCGGGCAGCCGTGGCGGTGAGGTGGGCCGGTTGGGCGCCTTGTTCTTCGAGGCTGCCCAGCTTCTTCTGGCACAGCGCCCGACCATGCGTTTCGTGCTGCCCTGTGCCAGCCCGCAGCGGCGGGCCCAGATTGAAGAGCTGCTGCAGGGGCGCGACCTGCCTGTCACGCTGCTCGATGGACAGTCGCATGTTGCGTTGGCCGCTTGCGATGCCGTGTTGATCGCGTCCGGCACGGCGACCCTGGAGGCGTTGTTGTACAAGCGTCCGATGGTGGTTGCCTATCGTCTCGCGCCAGTTACCTTCTGGATACTCAAGCGGCTGGTGAAAAGCCCCTACGTTTCACTGCCCAACCTGCTGGCTCAGCGCCTTTTAGTGCCTGAATTGCTGCAAGACGCGGCCACCCCCGAGGCGTTGGCGCAAACGCTGTTGCCTTTGATCGACCAAGGGCAGGCGCAAACCCAAGGTTTTGACGAGATTCACCGGACGTTGCGCCGCGATGCCTCCAATCAGGCTGCCGATGCGGTATTGAGCCTGCTTGGGCAAACGTCACCACTGTGAGTAAGCCGATGATACAAACAGGTCTGGATTTCACGCTGGTCGAAGATCTGGTCGCAGGTGTCGATGAAGTGGGCCGAGGACCGCTGTGCGGAGCTGTTGTGACCGCTGCAGTCATTCTTGACCCGGCCAGACCGATTCTTGGCCTCAACGACTCCAAGAAGCTGACCGAGGCCAGGCGCGAGAAGCTGTTCGATGAAATCCAGGAAAAAGCCTTGTGCTGGTTCATTGCCCGGGCTGAAGTCGAGGAAATCGACGACTTGAACATCCTGCACGCGACGATGCTGGCCATGAAGCGTGCCGTGGAAGGGTTGAGCATTACCCCCAAGCTTGCCCTGATCGACGGCAATCGCTGTCCGCAGCTGTCCGTGCCGTCCGCGCCCGTGGTGCAGGGCGACGCCAAGGTGCCGGCAATTGCGGCGGCATCGATTCTTGCCAAGGTCAGTCGCGATCGGGAAATGGCCGCCTTCGAACTCATTTATCCGGGCTATGGCATGGGTGGCCACAAGGGTTACCCCACGCCTGTGCATCTGGAAGCCTTGGCACGACTGGGGCCGACACCGATTCATCGGCGTTCTTTCGCGCCGGTTCGCGCCGCCCATGAAGCGCGTGCGGCCATGATGATGGCGCAGGTTTCCTCATCGATCGGATTGCTGCAGGACTGACGTTTCAGTCAGGGCTCGCTACAATCGCGTCCTCGTTTTTTGTTTACGCGCTATAGGATCACCATGCCGGCTTCTTTCGTTCATCTACGCCTGCACACCGAATACTCACTGGTTGATGGTCTGGTCCGGGTCAAACCGTTGATCAAGGCGTTGACCGGCATGAACATGCCTGCCGTGGCGGTGACCGATCAGAACAACATGTGCTCGCTGGTCAAATTCTATAAGGCGGCGCAGGGTGCGGGCATCAAGCCGATCTGCGGCGCCGATCTGTGGCTGGCAGGCCGCGACGAAGATGCAGCGCTCAGCCGTATCAGCCTGTTGGTCATGAACGCTCAGGGTTATCGCAACCTGACCGAGTTGATTTCTCGCGGTTTTATCGAAGGCCAGCGCAACGGTCAGATCGTCATTCAGCGTGAGTGGGTCGCCCAGGCGAGTGACGGTCTGATCGCGCTGTCAGCAGCCAAGGAAGGCGAGATTGGCATGGCGTTGCTCGGCGGTAATCCGGGCGAGGCTGACGAGCTGCTGCGTGAGTGGATGGAGGTGTTTGCGGATCGTTACTACATCGAAGTGCAGCGCACCAACCGCGCCAACGATGAAGAGCACCTGCACGCCGCCGTTGCCCTGGCTGACCGCCACGGCGCGCCGCTGGTCGCGACCAACGATGTGCGTTTCATCAAGCAAACCGATTTCGAGGCACATGAAACCCGCGTCTGCATCGGCGAAGGTCGCGCACTGGACGACCCTCGGCGTTCGCACAACTACAGCGATCAGCAGTACCTGAAAAGCCCGGAAGAAATGGCCGAGCTGTTCAGCGACCTGCCCGAGGCACTGACCAACAGCGTCGAAATCGCCAAGCGCTGCAACATCGACGTCAAGCTGGGCACGCACTTCCTGCCTAACTTCCCGATCCCCGATGGCATGACCATTGATGAATATTTCCGCAAGGTTTCGTTCGACGGCCTGGAGGAGCGCCTGTCGGTCCTGCTGCCCAAGGACACCACGGAAGATTACGAGGCCAAACGCCAGGTCTATGTTGACCGGCTGAATTTCGAACTGGATATCATCATCCAGATGGGATTCCCCGGTTACTTCCTGATCGTGATGGACTTCATCCAGTGGGCCAAGAGCAACGGCGTGCCTGTAGGTCCTGGTCGTGGGTCGGGTGCCGGCTCGCTGGTTGCCTATGTGCAGAAGATTACTGACCTTGACCCGCTGGAATACGACCTGCTGTTCGAACGCTTCCTGAACCCGGAGCGGGTGTCGATGCCGGACTTCGACGTCGACTTTTGCATGGACGGTCGTGACCGGGTCATCGACTACGTGGCCGAGAAGTACGGCCGCAACGCGGTCAGCCAGATCATCACCTTCGGTTCAATGGCCGCGAAGGCTGTGGTGCGGGACGTGGCGCGGGTTCAGGGCAAGTCCTATGGGCTTGCGGATCGCCTGTCGAAAATGATCCCGTTCGAAGTCGGCATGACGCTTGAGAAGGCCTACGAGCAGGAAGAAATCCTGCGTGACTTCCTCAAGGTCGATGAGGAAGCGGCTGAAATCTGGGAAATGGCCCTCAAGCTTGAGGGGGTCGTGCGTAACGTGGGCAAGCACGCCGGTGGCGTGGTGATCGCCCCTACCAAACTGACGGATTTCTCGCCAATCTACTGCGACGAGGCCGGTGACGGTCTGGTAACCCAATTCGACAAGGATGACGTCGAGGCGGCAGGTCTGGTGAAGTTCGACTTCCTCGGTCTGCGAACCCTGACCATCATCGACTGGGCGCTGAAAACGATCAATCGTGACCGCGCCAAGGTCAACGAAGCGCCGCTGGACATCGCGTTCATCCCTCTGGATGACATGCCGACCTACCAGCTGTTGCAGCGCGCCGAGACGACAGCCGTGTTCCAGCTCGAGTCGCGAGGCATGAAAGAGCTGATCAAGAAGCTCAAGCCGGACTGTCTGGAAGACCTCATCGCTCTGGTGGCCCTGTTCCGTCCGGGCCCACTGCAATCGGGCATGGTTGACGATTTCATCAACCGCAAGCACGGACGTGCCGAGCTGTCCTATCCGCACGTGGATTACCAGTACGAAGGTTTGAAGCCCGTGCTGGCACCGACCTACGGCATCATCCTGTATCAGGAACAGGTGATGCAGATCGCTCAGGTCATGGCCGGCTATACCCTTGGCGGGGCAGACATGCTGCGTCGTGCAATGGGTAAAAAGAAGCCCGAGGAAATGGCCAAGCAGCGTGGCGGTTTCATCGACGGCTGCAAGACCAACAACATTGATCCGGATCTTGCCGGTAACATTTTTGACCTGGTGGAGAAATTCGCCGGTTACGGTTTCAACAAGTCTCACTCCGCCGCCTACGGCCTGGTTTCATACCAGACCGCCTGGCTGAAGACTCACTACCCGGCGCCGTTCATGGCGGCCGTGTTGTCAGCGGACATGCACAACACCGACAAGGTCGTGACCCTGATCGAGGAAGTGCGCACGATGAAGCTGCGTCTCGACGCGCCCGACGTGAACACTTCCGATTTCAAATTCACGGTCAGTGATGATGGCCGGATTCTGTACGGTCTAGGTGCGATCAAGGGCGTGGGTGAAGGACCGGTCGAGGCAATCACCGAAGCTCGCCTGAACGGGCCGTTCAAGGACCTGTTCGATTTCTGCGCCCGTGTCGACCTCAAGCGCGTCAACAAGCGGACCCTCGACGGTCTGATCCGCAGCGGTGCACTGGATCGGCTCGGTCCGTACTTCGAGCTAGAACCCAAGGCCTATCAGGCCAACATCGACCGTAACCGCTCGGTGTTGCTCGCTGCGCTGGAAGAGGCCATTCAAGCGGCCGAGCAGACCGCGCGCAGCCGGGACAGCGGCCACTCGGACCTGTTTGGCGGGCTGTTCGTTGAAGAAGACGCCGACGTCTACGCCAATCACCGCAAGACCCGCGAGCTGAGCCTCAAGGATCGTTTGCGTGGTGAGAAGGAGACCCTGGGGCTTTACCTGACGGGTCACCCGATCGACGAATACGAAGGCGAGATTCGCCGATTCGCACGCCAGCGCATCATCGACCTCAAGCCAGCCCGAGATACCCAAACGGTGGCAGGCCTGATCATTGCGCTACGCGTGATGAAGAACAAGAAGGGCGACAAGATGGGATTCATTACCCTGGATGACCGCTCTGCACGTATCGAAGCTTCGCTGTTTGCCGAAGCGTTTCATTCGGCTCAGTCGCTGTTGCAGACCGATGCTATGGTGGTGGTTGAAGGCGAAGTGAGTAATGATGACTTCTCCGGCGGCTTGAGGCTGCGTGCCAAGCGCGTCATGAGTATCGAAGATGCGCGAACCAATCTGGCCGAAAGCCTGCGAGTGACGGTGCATGCCGACGCGCTCAAGGGCGACCGGCTGCGTTGGCTCGGCGATCTGTGCAAGCGCCATCGCGGCGCCTGTCCGATCACGGTGGACTACACCGGTAAGGATGCCAAAGCGTTACTGCAGTTCGGAGAAGCATGGCGGATTGATCCGGCAGACAGCTTGATTCAAGCTCTGCGTGACCAGTTCGGGCGTGAGAACGTCTTTCTCCAGTATCGCTGAACGCCGCAGGCCCGACCTGCGCTCAGCCCTGAATTTAAATTCGACCTGACCGCGCCTGTTTCCAGAGGAAAAGGCGCAGACGGATCAACCGGCCGGCCTCTTGGCCGTCGACCCAAGACGGATGCCTATGAACCCGAATTTTCTTGATTTCGAACAGCCGATCGCTGACTTGCAAGCCAAGATCGAAGAACTGCGCCTGGTGGGTAACGATAACTCGTTGAACATCGGCGACGAGATCGCCCGACTGCAAGACAAGAGCCGGACACTCACCGAAAGTATCTTCAGCAACCTGACCAGTTGGCAGATTGCGCGCATGGCGCGTCATCCCCGTCGTCCGTATACGCTGGATTACATTCAGAACATCTTCACCGAGTTCGATGAGCTGCATGGCGACCGCCACTTCTCTGACGACGCGGCCATCGTGGGCGGCGTAGCGCGCCTGGAAGGCCAGCCGGTGATGGTGATCGGTCACCAGAAAGGCCGCGAAGTGCGGGAGAAGGTACGTCGAAACTTCGGCATGCCCCGCCCAGAGGGTTATCGCAAGGCCTGCCGCCTGATGGAGATGGCCGAGCGTTTCAAGATGCCGATCCTGACGTTCATCGATACACCGGGCGCCTACCCAGGCATCGACGCTGAAGAGCGCAACCAGAGCGAGGCGATTGCCTGGAACCTGCGCGTCATGGCGCGTCTGAAAACCCCAATCATCGCCACGGTTATCGGCGAAGGTGGTTCAGGTGGTGCATTGGCCATCGGCGTGTGCGACCAGTTGAACATGCTGCAGTACTCCACCTACGCGGTTATCTCGCCGGAAGGCTGTGCATCGATTCTTTGGAAGACGGCCGAAAAGGCTCCCGATGCCGCCGAAGCAATGGGCATTACGGCCGAGCGCCTCAAAGGCCTGGGTATTGTGGACAAGGTCATCACCGAGCCGCTGGGCGGCGCACACCGCGACCCGGTTGCAGCATCCGCCTCGATTCGTGAAGAGTTGAGCAGCCAGTTGGCGATGCTCAAGAAGTTCGACAACGACGCACTGCTGACCCGCCGTTACGATCGCCTGATGAGCTACGGCTTGTAAGAAGAGCGTGAAGAGGGCGCTGTGTTTCCGGCGCAGTGTTCTCTTCCGGCTGAGGCAAGCGCTGGGCAGTGGGAGGCCCCACCACATCTTGACGTAGCGGTGTCGCGCAGCAAGCACCGGACCGTGGGAGCGGACTTGTCCGCGAACACTGCATTCAAGTCGCTGAATCGTCGTCGGATGCACCGCCCTTTTCGCGGACAAACGGAACGCCCCCCGGGGTCCGCTCCCACGATCACTGCACGACAGTGCGACGTCAGAAGCCTGGGCTCCCACGCTTTATGTGTTGCCCGGCATGAATGAGCTTATCAATGACCCATCCAAGCCATAGCGGTCATGATCTATCCTCCAGGCTTCTTAAAGTCCTGGCGCCCTGGCGCGACGCGCCTGTCTGGCATGTCGGTTTCTCCGGTGGCCTCGACTCTACTGTTCTGCTGCATCTTCTGGCTCGGCTCGCCACTCATGAACGTCTGCCTGACCTGAAAGCGATTCATGTTCATCACGGTTTGCAGGCTGTTGCCGATGGCTGGCCGGAGCATTGTCGGCAGGTCTGTCAGTCACTCGACGTACCGTTTCAGATCATGACCGTAACGGTAGAGCCGGGCGCCAGTCTTGAACAGGCAGCCCGGCAGGCGCGTTACGCGGCGTTTTCCCAGCGGCTGGGCGAGGGAGAGGTGCTGCTGACCGGTCAGCATCGCGACGATCAAGCTGAAACCCTATTGTTTCGTCTGATGCGCGGTGCAGGTGTGCGAGGCCTCGCGGCGATGCCTGAGTCTCGTGATCTGGGACAGGGGTATCTGGTCAGGCCGCTGCTTGACTGTCCGCGTAGCGAACTTCAAAGCTATGCCCGCGAACACGGTCTGAACTGGATCGAGGACCCCAGCAACGTCGACATCCGGTTTTCGCGTAACTTCCTGCGCGCACAGGTCATACCGTTGCTGACCTCCAGATGGCCGCAGGCCGTTTCCGGCATGGCGCGCACAGCCCGTCATCTCGGCGAAGCCCAAGAGCTTTTGGGAGAGCTTGCCGAGCAGGATCTGGCCGACGCCCAAGCCATCACGCCGTTTGCCTGGCTCGGCCTGCCCGTGTTGGCTATAGGGCCTCTTGCCGGTTTGTCCGCGGCTCGACAACGCAACGCGCTGCGTCACTGGCTGACACCGCTGACCCGTTTGCCGGACACCGATCACTGGTCGGGCTGGAGCACCTTGCGAGATGCGGGGGAGGGCGCGCAGCCGATATGGCGTTTGACCGACGGCGAAGTGCATCGCACGCAGGGGCATCTGTGGTGGTTGTCGGAGCCTTGGCTTGGCAGGGTTGAAGGAGCCCTGAACTGGGTGGACCCGCGCCAGCCATTGAACCTGCCCGGTAACGGGCAGCTCTGGATACAGGGTGATGCGCCAGAAGGGCCGCTTCTCGTGCGTTATCGGCAGGGCGCTGAAGTCCTTCATGTTGCCGGACGCGGTCATCGCGATCTCAAACGCTTGCTCAACGAGCGCGGTGTGCCTTCGTTCATCCGCGGCAGATTGCCGCTGCTGTACCGCGAAGACCGGTTGCTGGCGGTGGCGAACCTGCCCGGACTGGACGCTTCGGCCAATGGAAGCTGGCAATTATGCTGGCTGCCGCCGACGAGCGACCAAAGTTTGAGCTGAAAGGGCCTTTCAGGTAGACTACGCTCCCTTCTTGATACAGCTTCTGTTGGTTCTTTTGAAACAACATGAGTTGCCGGTTACCAACCAGTGTTTGCTGGGCGATTTCTTAAAATGTGACGCGTAATAGGCAGGCTTTCGGCCGGTCGGTTCCAACGCAGCAGTTTCGGGAGTGCACCGTGAATTTTGTCGGTAATCGGGGGCTTCGGCCTTCCTTCGCTTTCCCCGGCGGCTCTGACCGCTTTAACGCAGACTTCTAGGGTTTTTCATGACGCGCTACATCTTCGTCACGGGCGGTGTTGTTTCTTCATTGGGGAAAGGCATTGCCTCGGCTTCATTGGCGGCCATCCTGGAGGCGAGGGGGCTTAAGGTCACCATGCTCAAACTGGATCCCTACATCAACGTGGACCCAGGCACTATGAGCCCGTTCCAGCACGGTGAAGTGTTCGTCACTCACGACGGCGCTGAAACCGACCTGGACCTTGGTCACTACGAGCGGTTCATCCGCACCACCATGACCCAGAACAACAACTTCACCACCGGCCGTGTTTATGAACACGTCCTGCGCAAAGAGCGCCGTGGTGATTACCTGGGCGCGACCATTCAGGTCATTCCGCACATCACCGACGAGATCAAGCGCCGCATCATCAAGGGTGCAGGCGATGCCGAGGTGGCGTTGGTCGAAATCGGCGGTACGGTCGGTGATATCGAGTCGCAACCGTTTCTTGAAGCCATTCGCCAGCTGCGTTTCGAAGTCGGCGCACGCCGCGCGATGCTGATGCACCTGACGCTGGTCCCGTACATCGCCACCGCAGGCGAAACCAAGACCAAGCCGACGCAGCATTCGGTCAAGGAACTGCGTTCCATCGGTCTGCAGCCGGACATTCTGGTGTGCCGCTCCGATCACCCGATCGACAACTCGTCGCGTCGCAAGATCGCTCAGTTCACCAACGTCGAAGAGCGTGCGGTGATCGCACTGGAAGACGCCGACACCATCTACAAGATCCCTGGCATCCTGCACTCGCAGGGGCTGGACGATTTCGTCGTCGAGCGCTTCGGTCTGCAATGCGGCGGTGCCGATCTGTCCGAGTGGGACAAGGTCGTCGATGCCAAGCTCAACCCTGAACACGAAGTCACCATCGCGATGGTCGGCAAGTACATGGAACTGCTCGACGCCTACAAGTCGTTGATCGAGGCCATGAGCCACGCCGGTATCACTAACCGCACCAAGGTCAACCTGCGCTACATCGATTCCGAAGACATCGAGAACCAGGGCACCGGTCTGCTCGAAGGCGTGGACGCGATTCTGGTTCCGGGCGGTTTTGGTCTGCGCGGCGTTGAAGGCAAGATCACCGCCGTTCAGTTCGCACGTGAAAACAAGGTGCCTTACCTGGGGATTTGCCTGGGTATGCAGGTGGCGGTCATCGAGTTCGCACGTAACGTGCTGGGCTGGAAAGATGCCAACTCCACCGAGTTCGACCGCACCAGCGCACACCCTGTCGTGGGTCTGATCACCGAGTGGGAAGACGCGACCGGCGCTGTGGAAACCCGTACCGAAAGCTCCGACCTGGGCGGCACGATGCGTCTGGGTGCGCAGGAATGCCAACTGGAGTCCGGTTCGCTGGTTCACGATTGCTACAAGAACGATGTGATCGTCGAGCGTCATCGTCATCGTTACGAAGTGAACAACAACCTGCTGCCACAACTGATCGAAGCCGGCCTGAAGATTTCCGGTCGTTCCGGTGATGGCGCGCTGGTCGAAGTGGTCGAGGCGCCTGATCATCCGTGGTTCGTGGCCTGCCAGTTCCACCCGGAGTTCACTTCCACGCCGCGTGACGGTCATCCGCTGTTCAGCGGTTTCGTCAAAGCTGCGCTGGCTCAACGTCAAAAGAACGCCTGACAGGGATATCGACACATGGCTCAGAAAACCATCCGCGTAGGCTCCATCGAGATCGCCAACGACAAGCCAATGGTGCTGTTCGGCGGCATGAACGTGCTTGAGTCACGAGACATGGCCATGCAGGTCTGTGAAGAATACGTGCGGGTTACCGAAAAGCTCGGTATCCCTTACGTGTTCAAGGCCAGTTTCGACAAGGCCAACCGTTCTTCGGTCACGTCCTATCGGGGGCCGGGTCTGGAAGAGGGCATGCGCATCTTTGAAGAGATCAAGCGTACCTTCAACGTCCCGTTGATCACTGATGTGCATGAGCCTGAGCAGGCTGCCGTCGTTGCAGAGGTGTGCGACATCATCCAGTTGCCGGCTTTCCTGTCGCGCCAGACCGACCTGGTGGTCGCGATGGCCAAGACCGGTGCAGTGATCAATATCAAGAAAGCCCAGTTCCTCGCGCCTCAGGAGATGAAACACATCCTGGCCAAGTGCGTGGAAGCTGGCAATGATCAGTTGATCCTGTGTGAGCGCGGTTCCAGCTTTGGTTACAACAACCTGGTGGTGGACATGCTCGGCTTCGGCATCATGAAGCAGTTCGAGTACCCGGTGTTTTTCGACGTGACCCACGCCCTGCAAATGCCGGGTGGCCGCGCCGATTCGGCCGGTGGCCGCCGTGCCCAGGTGCTGGATCTGGCAAAGGCTGGCCTGAGCCAGAGTCTGGCGGGGCTGTTCCTTGAAGCACACCCCGACCCTGACAATGCCAAATGTGATGGTCCCTGCGCCTTGCGCCTGGACAAGCTGGAGCCGTTCCTGGCTCAGCTCAAGTCGCTGGATGAACTTGTGAAAAGTTTTCCGATCGTAGAAACCGCTTGAACAGGGTTCTCAGGTAAAGTGCCGTTCCCCGTCATTCGTGACGGGGTTGTCGCATTCAGGCCTGCCGTTTTTTGCGTCTGATTGCGCGTACCGTTTTCCAGCTGCGTCGTTTTCGTCAATCTTGGAGTGTTTACAACAATGGCAAAAATCGTCGACATCAAAGGTCGTGAAGTTCTCGACTCCCGTGGCAATCCCACCGTGGAAGCAGATGTGCTCCTCGATAACGGCATCATTGGCAGCGCCTGTGCGCCGTCAGGTGCTTCAACCGGCTCGCGCGAAGCGCTGGAGCTGCGTGATGGCGACAAGAGCCGTTACATGGGCAAGGGCGTGCTGAAGGCAGTCGCCAACATCAACGGTCCGATCCGCGACCTGCTGCTGGGCAAGGACCCGGTTGACCAAAAGGCGCTGGACCACGCGATGATTGCGCTGGACGCGACCGAGAACAAGGCAAGTCTGGGCGCCAACGCGATTCTCGCTGTTTCCCTGGCCGCCGCAAAAGCCGCTGCCCAGGATCAGGATCTGCCGCTGTACGCGCACATCGCCAACCTGAACGGCACGCCAGGTGTCTACTCGATGCCGGTCCCGATGATGAACATCATCAACGGTGGCGAGCACGCCGATAACAACATCGACATCCAGGAATTCATGGTTCAGCCGGTGGGCGCCAAGTCGTTCGCTGAAGGCCTGCGCTGGGGCACCGAGATTTTCCATCACCTCAAGGCTGTTCTCAAGGCACGTGGCCTGAACACTGCTGTGGGTGACGAAGGGGGGTTCGCGCCTAACCTGGCGTCCAACGAAGAAGCGCTCAGCGCGATTGCCGAGGCCGTTTCCAACGCCGGTTACAAGCTGGGCACCGATGTGACCCTGGCCCTGGACTGCGCGGCAAGCGAGTTCTACAAGGACGGCAAGTACAAGCTCAGCGAAGAAGGCGAGTACGACTCTGCCGGTTTCGCCGACTACTTGGCCGATCTGGTCAGCAAACACCCGATCATCTCGATCGAAGACGGCCTGGACGAGTCCGACTGGGCAGGCTGGAAGATCCTCACCGACAAGATCGGCGACAAGATCCAGCTGGTGGGCGACGACCTGTTCGTGACCAACACCAAGATCCTGAAAGAAGGCATCGACAAGAAGATTGCCAACTCGATCCTGATCAAGTTCAACCAGATCGGTACGCTGACCGAAACGCTGGAAGCCATTCAGATGGCCAAGGCTGCCGGTTACACCGCCGTGATCTCGCACCGTTCCGGTGAAACCGAAGATTCGACCATTGCCGATCTGGCCGTGGGCACGTCTGCCGGTCAGATCAAGACCGGTTCGCTGTGCCGCTCGGACCGCGTATCAAAGTACAACCAGCTGTTGCGCATCGAAGAGCAACTGGGCTCCAAAGCCGTTTATAACGGTCGTGCCGAGTTTCGCGGTTGAGCCATAGATGGTAAAAGACGCAGGGGCGTGCGGGAAAACCGGCTCATCCGGTTTCACCCGTAACGCCGATGCTGACGCTCCGTTGTAATCTGGAGTGATTGAGCCTGGCTTATGTCAGGCTCAATGCCCTCAGTCGTTTGTTTGTTGTGTTGGCTCTGCCGTCTTTTTTACTGGGTACCTGATATTTCAATGCGCAGTCCTAACTGGTTGTTCCTCATCCTGCTTCTATTGCTTGCCGGCCTGCAGTATCGCCTGTGGGTAGGCAATGGCAGCCTCGCGCAGGTGGCCAGCCTGAACCAGCAGATCGCGGATCAGCATGCCGAAAATCAGGTCTTGCTGGAGCGCAATCGTGTGCTTGATGCTGAAGTCATGGAGCTGAAAAAGGGACTGGAAACCGTCGAAGAGCGTGCCCGTCATGAACTGGGCATGGTCAAGGATGGTGAAACCCTGTATCAGTTGGCGCAATAACAAAAAGTAGGTGTCATGAAAGACTTTCTCCCTGCCTTCTGGGCAGTGATACCTGCAGCGGGCATTGGTGCCCGTATGGCAGCTGACCGTCCCAAGCAGTACCTGCAACTGGGCGGCCTGACAATTCTTGAACACAGCCTGTTAGGTTTTCTGGATCACCCCCGTCTCAAGGGCCTGGTGATCAGCCTTGCCGTGGATGATCCGTACTGGCCGGGCTTGCCTTGTGCGCTGGACTCTCGGATCCAGCGGGTCGACGGTGGTAAAGAGCGTTCGGGTTCAGTCCTCAATGCCTTGCTGCATTTGCATGCGCAGGGTGCGAGTGACGATGATTGGGTCCTGGTTCACGATGCGGCGCGTCCCAATCTGGCCCGTAGCGACCTGGACAATCTGCTCAGTGAGCTGGCGGATGACCCGGTTGGCGGCCTGCTGGCGGTCCCTGCGCGGGATACGCTCAAGCGTGCCGGCAGCGACGGTCGTGTAGCCGAAACGGTTGACCGCAGCCTTATCTGGCAAGCCTACACGCCGCAGATGTTTCGCCTGGGTGCCCTGCATCGAGCGCTGGCGGACAGTCTGGTGTCGAATGTCAGCATCACCGACGAGGCATCGGCCATTGAATGGGCCGGTCAATCGCCGCGTCTGATCGAAGGTCGGTCCGATAACATCAAGGTCACCCGACCTGAAGACCTTGAGTGGCTACGCCAGCGCCGTGGTGATGTGAGTCGTTGATGAATCCGGTTTGCTATTGCTGGTACTCATCACGCATCGCCAGTCCTTCCTTTAAATAATCCACCAGCTTGCGGACCTTGGGCGAAAGGTGTCTCTGCTGTGGGTAGAGTGCCCATACGGCAGTGTTGGGCGGCTGATGCATGTCCAGCAACGAGATCAGCGCGCCGCTTTTGAGGTGCTTCTGGACGTAATAGTCCGGCAACTGGCACAGCCCGACTCCTTGCAGCGCGGCGTCCAGCACGGCCTGGCCGCTGTTGCAGCGCCAATTGCCTTGCACGCGTTGAGAAAATTCGCGTCCGTTGTGTTGAAGCAGCCACGTATCGCTGCTGCCGATCAGGCAGTTGTGGCGGCTCAATTCCGACAAGCTATGCGGACGGCCGTAGCGTTCGATGTAGGAAGGCGACGCACACAGGTACATGCGCCTGGGGGCCAGTCGAGTGGCGACCAGGCGCGAGTCCTGCAGCCGTCCGAGTCGAATCGCCAGGTCCATGCCTTCATGAACCAGGTCCAGCGTGTCGTTGCTTAGCTCGATATCGACCCGCAAATGCGGATAGATGTCCATGAAACGTGTCACGAGCGGCGTGATAAAACGTTCTCCATACGCTACTGCGCATGTCATGCGCAGCAATCCTTTGGGCTCGCTGGCCAAGTCGCCGACTGCTCTTAGCGCTTCTTCGCGTCCATCCTGCAATCGCTGGCAATGGTGCAAAAACGTCTGGCCTGCCTCGGTGAGTGCCACTTTGCGTGTGCTGCGGTACAGCAGACGAGTCTGTAACCGCTCTTCGAGCCGAACGATCTGGCGGCTGACGTGCGAGGACGAAACGCCCAGGCGCAGTGCCGCCGCAGTGAACTGACCGCATTCAGCCACCGCCACAAATTCATCGAGGCCTTCCCAGCGATTGGTGTACATCGATTATCCCTGTACAGCATTAATGTTTTGCTTTTGGCTGTATTACTCGCCAATTGGCACTGTACTACACTGCACACCTTGTTTTAGTTCGCCGGAGAAGATTGATGATCAAGTCACGTGCTGCTGTTGCCTTTGAGGCCAAGAAGCCACTGGAAATCGTGGAAGTCGATGTCGCCATGCCCAAGGCGGGCGAGGTGCTGCTGCGCGTCGTGGCGTCCGGCGTTTGCCATACCGATGCGTACACGCTGTCCGGCGCTGACCCTGAAGGTATCTTTCCGTCGATTCTGGGCCACGAAGGCGGCGCTATCGTCGAGGCGGTCGGCGAGGGTGTCACGTCGGTCGTCGTCGGCGATCATGTGATCCCGCTCTACACCCCTGAATGCCGCCAGTGCAAATTCTGCCGCTCCGGCAAAACCAACCTGTGCCAGGCGATCCGTTCCACTCAGGGCAAGGGTCTGATGCCGGATGGTACATCGCGCTTCTCCTATAAGGGTGAGCCGATTTTCCATTACATGGGCACGTCGACCTTCTCCGAATACACCGTCCTGCCGGAAATTTCGGTGGCCAAGATCGACAAAAAGGCACCACTGGAAAAAGTCTGCCTCTTGGGGTGCGGCGTCACCACCGGTATCGGTGCGGTACTCAATACCGCCAAGGTCAAACCCGGTGACACCGTGGCCGTCTTCGGTCTGGGTGGCATCGGCCTGTCGGCCGTGATCGGCGCGGTGAAAGCCAAGGCGTCGCGAATCATTGCCATCGACATCAACCCTGCCAAGTTCGAGATTGCCAAGCAGTTGGGTGCAACAGAGTGCGTGAACCCGAAAGACTTCGATCGCCCGATTCAGGAAGTCATCGTCGACATGACCGACGGCGGCGTGGACTTCTCGTTCGAGTGCATCGGGAACGTTCAATTAATGCGTGCTGCGCTTGAGTGCTGCCATAAAGGCTGGGGTGAATCAGTCGTTATTGGCGTGGCTGGTGCCGGTCAGGAAATTTCCACCCGTCCATTCCAGCTGGTGACCGGACGCGTCTGGCGCGGTTCGGCGTTCGGCGGCGTGCGCGGTCGTACCGAGCTGCCGAGCTATGTCGATATGGCGCAAACGGGCGAGATCCCTCTGGACACCTTCATCACCCACACGATGGGTCTGGAAGACATCAACAAGGCTTTTGACCTGATGCACGAAGGCAAAAGCATCCGTACCGTCATCCACTTCTAAACAGCGACGATGGGCAGCAGGCCCTTATAAGGCCTGCTGCCGGTCGTTCGGAGTTGACCATGACCCTGGAAAATATCTCCTGCCAGAAGAGCTTCGGCGGCTGGCACAAGCGTTACAAGCACGCCTCCCAGGTGCTGGGTTGCGACATGGTGTTCGCGGTTTACCTGCCCCCGCAGGCGGAGCAGGGTGGCAAGCTGCCGGTGCTGTACTGGCTGTCCGGTCTGACCTGCACCGACGAGAACTTCATGCAGAAAGCAGCGGCCCAGCGCGTGGCTGCCGAGCTTGGCATCATCATCGTGGCGCCAGACACCAGCCCGCGCGGTCCTGATGTGCCTGGCGACCCGGACGGCGCTTGGGATTTTGGTCTGGGCGCGGGCTTTTATCTCAATGCCACCGAACAGCCTTACGCTCGTCACTACCAAATGCACGATTACGTGGTCACGGAATTGCCCGCTCTGATCGAAGCGCATTTCCCGGCTTCCCAGGCTCGCAGTATCAGTGGCCATTCGATGGGCGGGCACGGCGCGCTGGTGTGTGCATTGCGTAACCCGGGTCGCTATAAATCGATCTCGGCATTTTCGCCTATCAGTAACCCGATGGATTGCCCGTGGGGGCAGAAAGCGTTTTCGCGTTATCTGGGCGAAGACCGTTCACGCTGGCGCGAGTGGGATGCCAGTGTGCTGATGGCTGAGGCGACGGAAAAACTGCCGATCCTGGTAGATCAGGGCGACCGTGATGATTTTCTCGTCAACCAGCTCAAGCCCGAAACGCTCGTGCAGGCGGCCAAGGCCTCGCAGCAACCATTGACGTTGAGAATGCAGCCCGGTTACGACCACAGCTATTTCTTTATCGCCAGCTTCATAGAGGATCATTTACGTCATCACGCCAGCGCGTTGCGTGACTGAAGGCCATTCGCACACGCTGGCTTACCGGTAGCGTCTCCGGCAAACCTAATCGGCGTCAAAGCAGGTAGAATCACGCCCTGACTTTTTTCAGGGCGTTTTTTTATGCGTATTGGCCACGGCTACGATGTGCACCGTTTCGCTGAAGGCGATTTCATTACCTTGGGCGGCGTGCGGATTGCGCACGGTTTCGGTCTTCTGGCGCACTCCGATGGCGATGTTTTGCTGCACGCGCTAAGCGATGCACTGCTGGGCGCTGCTGCGCTGGGCGATATCGGCAAACACTTCCCGGACACCGATCCGCAGTTCAAGGGTGCGGACAGTCGCGTGCTGTTGCGCCATGTGCTCAAGCAGGTGCAGGGCAAGGGTTGGAAAGTCGGTAACGTCGACGCCACCATCGTCGCTCAGGCACCCAAGATGGCGCCCCATATCGACGCCATGCGTGCCCTGATCGCCGAAGACCTTCAGGTCGAACTGGATCAGGTCAACGTCAAAGCCACCACCACTGAAAAACTCGGCTTTACCGGTCGTGAAGAAGGCATCGCAGTCCATGCGGTCGCTTTGTTGCTGCCCGCATGACCGAACTGGAATTGCTGGGCCCGATGGCCTACGGCGATGCACTGGGACGTGCCGTTCTCAAAGCGAGCGCCGAGGATTTCCAGGTCGATGAAGTCCTCGATATCCCGCTTTCGGGCGATGGCGAGCATTTGTGGCTGTGGGTCGAGAAGCGCGGCCTGAACACTGAAGAAGCTGCACGCCGTCTGGCCCGGGCTGCCGGTGTTCAGCTACGTACCGTCAGCTATGCCGGCTTGAAGGATCGACAGGCGCTCACCCGCCAGTGGTTCAGTATTCAACTGCCCGGCAAGGCTGACCCTGATCTGTCGGCGGCGCAGGACGAAACGCTGCACATCCTCAAGAGCAGTCGCCACAAACGCAAATTGCAACGCGGTGCCCACGCCGCCAATGGCTTCACGTTGCGCCTGACGCAGTTGGAGGCTGACAAGGAAGCGCTGAATGCGCGTCTGGAGTCGATCGCTCGCCAAGGCATTCCCAACTATTTCGGCGCTCAGCGCTTCGGCTATCAAGGCGGCAATCTGGGCGAGGCTCGCGATTATGCTGCCCGCCAGGCGCTACCCGAGCAGCGCGCCGTCCGTTCGCGCCTGCTGTCGACCGCTCGCAGCTACCTGTTCAATCAAGTGCTCGCCGCACGGGTTGCCGATGGCAGTTGGCAATCGGCGCAAGTGGGCGATCTGCTGGCCTTCACCGACAGCCGAAGCTTTTTTCCAGCTGGGGCCAACGAGTGCAGTGATCCGCGGCTGGCGATTCTGGACCTTCACCCGACTGGTCCGCAGTGGGGCGCAGGCCCTTCACCGGCCCAAGGCAAAACGGCGGAGCTTGAAAGCAGGGTCGCCGCAGAGCATGCCGCACTGCGTGACTGGCTGATCCGAGCGGGAATGGAACACGAACGTCGCATCCTGCGGCTGCCCATTGGGCGGCTGACGTGGCATTATCCCGAGCCTGACATTCTGCAACTGGAATTCGTCCTTCCGCCTGGATGCTTTGCCACCGTATTGGTGCGCGAGCTCGTCAATCTGGTGCCGGTTGGGCAGACGGACAGCCCATGCGTATTCTGATTTCAAATGATGACGGGGTCAGTGCGCCCGGTCTGGCGGCGCTTTATGCGGCGCTGGCGGACTACACTGAGTGCGTGGTTATTGCCCCTGATCAAGACAAGAGCGGTGCCAGCAGTTCGCTGACGCTCGACCGGCCTTTGCATCCGCAGACGCTGGCCAATGGTTTCATCAGCTTGAACGGCACACCGACCGATTGCGTGCATCTGGGTCTCAACGGGCTGCTAGAGCAGGAACCGGACATGGTGGTTTCAGGTATCAACCTGGGCGCCAACCTGGGTGATGATGTGCTGTACTCAGGAACGGTTGCCGCCGCGCTGGAAGGACGCTTTCTGCAACGACCGTCGTTTGCGTTTTCGTTTCTGTCTCGTCAGCCGGACAACCTGGCCACGGCTGCGCACTACGCGCGCCTGCTGGTCGAGGCGCATGAGCAGCTCGACCTTCCACCGCGTACGGTGTTGAACGTGAACATTCCGAACCTGCCGTTGGAACACATTCGCGGCATCCAGCTGACCCGGCTCGGTCATCGCGCCAGGGCGGCTGCGCCGATTAGGGTCGTCGACCCTCGCGGGCGCGCCGGTTATTGGATCGCGGCGGCCGGTGATGCCGAAGACGGCGGTGCCGGGACTGACTTTCATGCGGTCATGCAGGGCTATGTGTCGATTACACCGCTGCAGCTGGATCGAACCTATCAGGATGGTTTCAACAGCCTGAACACTTGGCTGGAGGGCCTGCGCTGATGTCACGCGAGCAAGATGATATGTTACGTCGCGGGATCGGGATGACCTCGCAGCGTACTCGCGAGCGTTTGATTCAACGCCTGTACGAAGAAGGTGTGTCGAACAACCATGTGCTGGATGTGATCCGCAAGACGCCGCGTCACCTGTTCGTCGATGAAGCGTTGGCTCACAGGGCCTACGAAGACACGGCGCTGCCCATCGGCCACAACCAGACGATTTCCCAGCCCTATATGGTCGCCCGTATGAGCGAACTGTTGCTGGCGGCGGGCCCTCTGGACAAGGTCATGGAGATTGGCACCGGTTCGGGCTACCAAACCGCCGTGCTGGCGCAACTGGTAGAGCGGGTGTTCTCGGTAGAGCGCATCAAAGTATTGCAGGACCGGGCCAAGGAGCGTCTTGTCGAGCTCAACCTGCGCAACGTTGTGTTCCGTTGGGGCGATGGCTGGGAAGGGTGGCCGGCACTGGCTCCCTACAACGGGATCATCGTCACCGCAGTCGCGACCGACGTTCCACAGGCTTTGCTCGATCAGTTGGCACCTGGCGGAAGACTGGTCATACCGGTCGGCTCGGGTGAGGTCCAGCAACTGATGCTGATCATCCGGGAAGAAAACGGTTTTTCCCGACATGTATTGGGGGCTGTACGATTCGTGCCGCTGTTGAATGGGCCCCTTGCCTGAAAACGCCAGAACTCACGAATGAATTCTGGCGCACGTCATCGGTCTACACCGTCTGTTCATGAGAACGATGGCAAAATTGCATCGAATCTCATGTCAGAACCGTCATTACACCGTTTTTGATGCGTTTAAGCACTGGCTGCCCGCCGTTCTTGCGGCACAATAGGCATCTTTGAATTCAGTACCATTAAAGGGAGTGGCGGGTGAGTCACACAGTCATTCAGCAGCTCAGGTCTTCAAGAAGTTATCAGCGTCTGTTGATTGGCATTGCGCTCAGTGTCCTCTTGGTCGGCTGTTCCAGTTCGCCTTCGGGTGGCGTCCGCGTGGTCGATCGAAATGGTAACGCAGTGGCTCAACGGCCAACGGTCACGACCGGGCAATATGTGGTCAAGCGCGGCGATACACTTTTTTCTATTGCATTTCGTTACGGCTGGGACTGGAAAGCCCTCGCTGCCCGTAACCAGATCCCCGAACCCTTTACCATCAAACCCGGTCAGACAATTCGCTTTGATGGGCGCTCCCCTTCAACACAGGGCGTAGCTTCGGCCCCTGCAACGGGTCGTCCGGTCGCAAGCACTTCCACCACTACCAGCAACTCGGGCTCGGTGAAAACCACGGTAATGTCCAAGCCGGTCGATGTCGTGCCCGTCGTAATACCGCCTTCTGCGACCACCGCCACAGGCCCGGCAGGCAAGTCTCCGAGCGGTTGGACCTGGCCTTCCAGTGGCATTTTGATAGGTAAATTTTCTTCAAACGGTAGTTTGAATAAAGGAATTGATATCGCCGGTGATTTGGGACAGCCTGTTTTGGCAGCGTCTGATGGTTCAGTTGTTTACGCCGGAAGTGGATTACGGGGCTACGGCGAATTGATCATCATCAAACACAGCGATACCTACGTCAGCGCCTACGGTCATAACCGCAGGCTTTTGGTACGGGAAGGGCAACAGGTAAAGGCGGGGCAGACAATTGCCGAAATGGGGTCAACAGGAACTGACCGGGTGAAACTGCATTTTGAGATTCGCCGTCAAGGTAAGCCTGTAGATCCGCTGGGATTCTTGCCACGTCGTTGATTGTTGCCAGCCTGTTCCTGGCGCAGAAGGAACAGGCTCAAGCGTTGCCACGGATATAGGCGTCGCTGGAGCTTGAGGTCGAACTCACCAAAGGACTATAACAATGGCTCTTAGCAACGAAGCGCCGGAGTTTGACATCGATGATGACGTACTCCTTATGGAATCTGGCATTGTCCTGGAGCAGCCGTCGAACGAGAAGCAGCCGTCTACTGCCGCCTCGCGTCGTGCAAAGGCCAAGCCGTCGTCATCGCTCAAACAACACAAATATATTGATTACACTCGGGCGCTCGACGCTACCCAGTTGTATCTCAATGAAATAGGGTTCTCTCCTCTCTTGTCCCCGGAAGAAGAAGTGCACTTTGCGCGACTCTCGCAAAGTGGAGATCCGGCTGGGCGTAAACGCATGATTGAAAGCAATCTGCGGCTGGTGGTGAAAATTGCCAGGCGCTACGTCAATCGTGGGCTGTCATTGCTTGACCTGATCGAGGAAGGCAACCTGGGTTTGATCCGGGCGGTCGAAAAATTCGATCCTGAACGCGGTTTCCGTTTTTCTACTTACGCGACGTGGTGGATTCGTCAAACCATCGAGCGTGCAATCATGAATCAGACCCGGACCATCCGGCTTCCGATTCATGTTGTCAAAGAGCTGAACGTCTACCTGCGCGCTGCCAGGGAGCTCACGCAAAAGCTCGATCACGAGCCGTCCCCCGAAGAGATCGCTAACCTGCTGGAAAAACCGGTGGGGGAGGTCAAGCGCATGCTTGGGCTCAATGAGCGAGTGTCTTCGGTTGACGTGTCGCTTGGGCCTGATTCAGACAAGACGCTTCTCGATACCCTCACGGACGACCGTCCTACCGATCCTTGCGAGCTTCTGCAGGACGACGACCTTTCCCAGAGTATTGATCAGTGGCTGTCCGAGTTGACCGAAAAGCAGCGTGAGGTCGTCATACGCCGTTTTGGCCTGAGAGGCCATGAAAGCAGTACGCTTGAAGATGTAGGCCTGGAGATCGGACTCACGCGCGAGCGCGTGCGACAGATTCAGGTGGAAGGTCTCAAGCGCCTGCGTGAGATTCTCGAAAAAAATGGCCTGTCCAGCGAGTCGCTCTTCCAATAGAAAATCCAACACCGCGTAACAAAAGTCGGCATGAGCAGCGTTGTTCATGTCGGCTTTTTATATGGTGTTCGTCATCTGATGCCCCGGCGACTTTCTGTGTGTGAAGAAGACATTGGACGGGGAGTTGTTTAGCCGTTGTAGGTCATTGCGTACAGGATTTGTAAGCTATCAAGGGTTTATAGGTGAGATAAGCGGCGACGGCGTCCCTCAATTATTTTTAACTGCTTGATATACATGGATTTATAAAAGGGTACAGGCAAAAGCGGAAATATTTTGGCGTGCTTCGCCCGTTGTCGTAAAAACTCAAGTCTCTATTATCTGGGCTGTGCCAACGGATCGGCACACGCTCTCAAGGATGAGAGTGAGGACATCGCGGGATGCGATTCATCAGGACGATGAAAAGGGATTACAGGGATTAGGGAAAAAATGTGGGCGGGTCACACCGCCCCTTTTTCAAACGCTTTACCCGATTTACAGTATAAAAAAGGCCCTCAAGAGGGCCTTTTTTATTGTCTGGATTCTAGCGTTCCAGATCTGCAATCTTGTCTTTCTTGCCGTCCCACTCTGCTGCGTCCGGCAGCGCATCTTTCTTCTCGGTGATATTCGGCCATACCTCGGCAAGCTCGGCGTTGAGCTCGATGAAGTTTTCCATACCGGCAGGAATCTCGTCTTCGGAGAAAATCGCCTGTGCAGGGCATTCAGGCTCACATAATGCGCAGTCGATGCACTCGTCCGGGTGAATCACCAGGAAGTTCGGTCCCTCGTAGAAGCAGTCCACCGGACAGACTTCCACGCAGTCGGTGTACTTGCACTTGATGCAGTTGTCGGTGACGACGAAGGTCATTTCTAATTCTCTCCTCAGGCGGCTGCGGCAGAGCCCTTCCAGACAGGGTTGCCAGGTTCGGGACGGTTCCCGGCCCTATGAAAACACGTGCTTTTGATGAGCAACCTTGATGCAGTCTTGCTGCATCGCCTGCTGCTCATCGTTGGTTCGCTGCGTCTTCACGCGGCTTGAACGGCTACTCAACCAGGCTAAAAGTCGAGCGCATCCCAGACCGCGCGGGATTCTAACAGTATGTAACGGGTCGCGTCACAGTCGAGTTTGCAATGTGTATAGCAAATCCAGCGCCTGACGCGGTGTCAGATCGTCGACCTTGACCTTGGACAGTTCGTCGAGCACTGGATGAGGCAGGCTGGCAAACAGGTCGCTTTGCATCGGCGCCGCCGCTTTGCCCGGTTTGGCCCGAGGTTGCTCGTGCGGCAGGCTGGTGGTTTCCAGACGTTGCAAATGCTCTTTCGCGCGAGTGATGACCTTGCCCGGAACCCCGGCCAGTTGCGCGACAGCCAGGCCGTAGCTTTGGCTGGCAGGTCCTGGCAGGACCCGGTGCAAGAACACGATCCGCTCATTGTGCTCGGTGGCGTTCAAATGCACATTGCTGACCAGCGGCTCGCTTTCCGGCAGAACGGTCAACTCGAAGTAGTGCGTGGCGAACAGGGTATAGGCACGCAACTGAGCGAGGCACTCTGCCGCAGCCCAAGCGAGGGACAGGCCATCGAAGGTGCTGGTCCCGCGCCCGACTTCGTCCATCAGCACCAGGCTGCGGTCGGTCGCGTTGTGCAGAATGTTAGCCGTCTCGCTCATTTCAACCATGAATGTCGAGCGCCCGCCTGCCAGGTCATCGCTGGAGCCGATACGGGTGAAGATCCGGTCCACCAGGGACAGCTCGCATTGGGCGGCAGGTACGAAGCTGCCAATGTGCGCCAAGAGAACGATCAGAGCCGTCTGGCGCATGTAAGTCGACTTACCGCCCATGTTCGGGCCAGTGATGACCAGCATGCGCGTGTTGTCATCCAGCGCCAGGTCATTGGCCACAAATGGCGTCGACAGCACCTGCTCAACCACCGGGTGACGGCCTTGTTCGATGCGCATGCAGGGTTCGGTGACGAAGCGTGGGCAGTTGAGGTCCAGATTGAGTGCGCGTTCGGCCAGATTGCTCAGCACGTCCAGTTCAGCCAGCGCCGCAGCAGTGTCCTGCAAGGGCGCAAGATGGCCGATCAGGTCTTCGAGCAATGCTTCGTAGAGCATTTTTTCCCGAGCGAGTGCACGGCTCTTGGCCGACAGGGCCTTGTCTTCGAACTCCTTGAGCTCCGGCGTGATGAAACGCTCCGCGCCTTTGAGCGTCTGGCGGCGGATGTAATCGGCAGGGGCCTGCTCGGCCTGCTTGCTGGGCAACTCGATGAAGTAGCCATGCACACGGTTATAACCGACCTTCAGATTGGCAAGCCCGGTGCGGGCTTTCTCGCGGGCTTCCAGATCGATCAGGAACTGACCCGCGTTTTCGCTCAGCGACTGCAGCTCGTCCAGTTCCGCGTCGTAGCCGGTCTTCAGCACGCCACCGTCACGAATCACCGCGGGCGGGTTATCAATGACCGCTCGTTGCAGCAGATCGGCCAATTCCGGGTAGGTGCTGGCGGTGCGAGCCAGTTGTTGCAGGTGTGGCGCTTCCAGTTCGCTCATGGCCTGCTGCAGCTCGGGCAGCGCGCTCAAGGCGTCTCGCAGGCGGGCAAGGTCGCGTGGACGAGCGTTACGCAGGCCAATGCGCGCCAGTATTCGCTCGATGTCACCGATTTCCTTCAATTGCGGCTGCAGATTTTCGAAGCGATAGCGCTCCAGAAAACAGGTGATCGAGGTTTGACGAGCTTGCAGAATGGTCAGGTCGCGCAACGGGCGGTTCAGCCAGCGGGTCAGCAGGCGTGTGCCCATCGCGGTCTGGCAACGGTCCATGACCGATTGCAGGGTGTTGTCGCGACCACCGGACAGATTGGTATCCAGCTCCAGGTTGCGGCGACTGGCTCCGTCGAGGATGACCGTGTCGTCCAGGCGCTCATGCCGCAGGCTGCGCAGGTGCGGCAAGGCCGTGCGCTGGGTTTCTTTTGCATAGCTCAGCAGGCAGCCTGCCGCACCGATCGCCAGAGTCAGCATTTCACAGCCGAAACCTTTAAGGTCTTGAGTTGCAAACTGCTGACACAGACTTTTATGCGCCGAGTCGCGCTCGAAATCCCACGGCGCACGACGTCGTGAGCCACGGCGTTTTTCAGCTGGCAGGCCTTGAGGCCAGTCATCCGGGATCAGCAGCTCGACCGGGTTGATGCGCTCAAGTTCGGCCAGCAGATTTTCCCAGCCCTTGATTTCCAGCACGCTGAAGTTGCCGCTGGTGATGTCCAGCACGGCAAGGCCGAACAGGCGCTCGTCTCCCAGGACCGCAGCGATCAGGTTGTCCCGGCGCTCATCGAGCAATGCCTCATCACTGATAGTGCCCGGTGTGATGATACGCACCACCTGACGATCGACCGGGCCCTTGCTGGTGGCCGGGTCACCGATCTGCTCACAGATGACCACCGACTCGCCCAGCTTGACCAGTTTGGCCAGATAGCCTTCGGCCGCATGGTAGGGGATGCCGCACATGGGAATACTCTGGCCTGCCGACTGACCACGGGCGGTGAGCGTAATATCCAGCAACTTGGCGGCCTTTTTAGCGTCTTCATAGAAGATTTCGTAAAAGTCGCCCATGCGGTAGAACATCAGTTGGTCCAGATGCTGGTTTTTCAGCTTCCAGTACTGCTGCATCATCGGGGTATGTGCGGAGAGGTCGGAAATTGCTTTATTCATCAGTAGGTTAGGCAAGTTCTTGAGGAGAGTGGGGCAAACTTCGAGGTGCAATGTGCGATCCCTCCGTGTACCGAGGGGTGTCTGCCGAGTGTTTGCGATGGGCGCAAGGTTATCACGCACGTTGCATGGGCGCAGTTCCGGTTTGCTGGCGCTCAATCGTGACGTCGGATTTCCAGACGGCCACGGCAGCCGTATTGATGTATAGACTTGCCCAATCGCTACCGGCTGTCGGTAAGCGCGATATGAAAAGGGACTTTTATATGTCGAACAAACGAGCAAGGGATTCCGTCAGCGGACGTTTCATTCCGTTAGACGAGGCAAAGCGCAGGCCAAGGGAGACCACGGTCGAAACGGTCAGGAAACCTGATTCGAAACGTAATAACCGACGCGATCAGGCGTAGGCTTTTTCACTGCATTGGTTTTGAACGGGACACTATCGTGGATGAAACAACCCGGCTTGCGGGCTCGCTCGGCAAGCTTCTGCAGACGTTAAAGGCTCAGGTGACCACCGCCGAGTCGTGCACCGGCGGCGGTATCGCTGAAGCCATCACGCGCATCAATGGCAGCTCCGGCTGGTTCGAAGCCGGGTATGTCACCTACTCCAATGCCCAGAAAACCCGTCAACTGGGCGTCCCGGCCGAGCTTTTCCATTCGGTCGGGGCTGTCAGCCAAGCGGTTGTCGAGGCCATGACCCAAGGCGCACAGCTCAACAGTGGTGCGCGGTTTGGGGTGGCGGTCAGCGGCGTGGCGGGGCCAGGCGGCGGTACGGTCGACAAGCCGGTCGGCACCGTTTGGGTGTGCTGGGGCGATGACGACAGGCTGATTTCCCAGCGTTATCAGTTCGCGGGTGACCGTGAGCAGGTGCGCCGACAGACGGTGAAAGCCGCGCTGGAGGGGCTTATCGCGCTGGCGTGCGGAGAAATGCCAAAACAGGGGTAGGCGAGCGCTGATCCCTGTGGAATAATACTGTCTACTTATACAGGTGTTGTGGCCATCAAGGCCCTAATTGAATTTGATTACGTGAGGACTTCAATGGACGACAACAAGAAGAAAGCCTTGGCTGCGGCCTTGGGTCAGATCGAGCGTCAGTTCGGTAAAGGTGCCGTGATGCGCATGGGCGACCATGACCGTCAGGCGATTCCAGCCATTTCCACCGGTTCGCTCGGTCTGGATATCGCGCTCGGCATTGGTGGCTTGCCAAAGGGTCGGATCGTAGAAATTTACGGTCCTGAGTCTTCCGGTAAAACAACGCTGACGTTGTCTGTTATCGCTCAGGCTCAGAAAATGGGCGCGACTTGCGCGTTCGTCGATGCTGAGCATGCACTTGATCCGGAATACGCAGGCAAGCTGGGTGTCAACGTTGACGACCTGCTCGTTTCGCAGCCGGACACCGGTGAGCAGGCGCTGGAAATCACCGACATGCTGGTGCGCTCCAACGCCATCGACGTGATCGTGGTCGACTCCGTGGCTGCGCTGGTGCCGAAGGCCGAGATCGAAGGCGAGATGGGTGACATGCACGTAGGTCTGCAGGCACGTCTGATGTCTCAGGCGCTGCGCAAGATCACCGGTAACATCAAGAACGCCAATTGCCTGGTGATTTTCATCAACCAGATCCGTATGAAGATCGGTGTGATGTTCGGTAGCCCGGAAACCACCACCGGTGGTAACGCACTGAAGTTCTACGCCTCGGTTCGTCTGGACATCCGTCGTACCGGTGCCGTGAAAGAAGGCGACGAAGTGGTGGGCAGCGAAACCCGCGTCAAGGTCGTGAAAAACAAGGTGGCTCCGCCGTTCCGTCAGGCCGAATTCCAGATTCTTTACGGCAAGGGTATTTACCTCAACGGCGAGATCATCGATCTGGCAGTGCTGCATGGCTTCCTCGAGAAGTCTGGCGCCTGGTATAGCTATCAGGGCAGCAAGATCGGTCAGGGTAAGGCCAACTCGGCCAAGTTCCTGGCGGAGAATCCTGAAATTGGTAACGCCCTTGAGAAGCAGATTCGTGACAAGCTGCTGACCCCGGGTGTCGATACCAAGGCTGTCGGCTCCCGCGAGCCAGCGGTGGCTGACGATATGGCTGAAGCAGACGCCGATATCTGATATCCATGCCTGCCGTGCTTGATACACCTGTCGCCGTCAGGCGAACTGCAATGGACCTGCTCGCGCGACGCGAGCATGGTCGAGTCGAGCTGACGCGAAAGCTGCGTCAGCGCGGCGCTTCCCCCGAGCACATCGAAGCCGCTCTTGATCGTCTGGTCGAGGATGGGCTGCTCTCAGAATCCCGTTACCTTGAAAGCTTTGTCTCCTACCGATCTCGTTCGGGCTATGGGCCTGTGCGTATTCGTGAAGAGCTCAGCCAGCGTGGCTTGCAGCGTGCCGATATTGAGCAGGCGCTAAGGGAATGCGGCGTCGACTGGCAGGAAAAACTTCATGAAACCTGGCAGCGAAAGTTTGCCGGGCGGATGCCTGCTGATGCACGTGAGCGCGCCCAGCAAGGCCGATTTCTCAGTTACCGCGGTTATCCGTTAGACATGATTGGCCGCCTGTTAAGCGGCCGTGGCGGGGATGATTGACGTCAGGCTCTGAGCGGTTCGCGATGTTTCGCTGGCTGCTGGTTCGACGGGTCTAGCCAGTTCTCGGGCAGGTTAATGTAGTCCACCAATTCGCGAAGGCGACCCTGATTACGCCCTGTGAACGTAAAGGCCAGTCGTGTCAGATGGCTGAACTGCGCCTCGTCGTGTTCTTCCCCTTGATAACCGTGCTGGTGAAAATTTTCGCTGACGCACAAATCGGCGAACGCACCCTGCATGTGTTCCAGCGCTTTATCGCTCAGGGCATAATGAATGCGTATCACGAATTTATTCTTCAACCAGCGGCTGGAGTGGTAGTTGCTGTAGAACCGATTGATTTCATCGACCGCTTCGTCGGCGCTGTAGACCAGCCGCATCAACTTCATGTCTGCTGGCAGGATATAGTGATTGTCCTCCAACTGAGCCTTGAAGAAGTCCAGCGCGCTTTGCCAGAAGCGGGCGCCGGGCGTGTCTAGCAGCACAATTGGCACCAGCGGACTCTTACCTGTTTGAACCAGCGTCAGCACTTCCAGCGTTTCATCCAGCGTGCCGAAACCACCCGGACATAGCACCAGCGCGTCAGCTTCCTTGACGAAGAACAGCTTGCGTGTGAAGAAGAAGTGGAACGGAAGCAGGTTTTCCGTTCCTTCGACGGTTGGATTGGCATGTTGCTCGAAGGGCAGGGTGATGTTGAAACCCAGACTGTGTTTCAGGCCTGCCCCTGCGTGGGCTGCCGCCATGATGCCGCCACCCGCACCCGTGATCACCATCATGTCGGATTGCGCCAGCTTTTCGCCCAACTCAATGGCCTGCGTATAAAGCGGATGTTCGACTGGGGTCCGGGCCGAGCCGAATACGGTGACCTTGCGGCGCCCTTTGAATCGTTCCAGGACCCGGAAAGCGCCATCCAGTTCGCGAAGCGTTTGCAGGGTTATCTTCGCGTTCCAGCGGTTGCGATCATCCTGAGCCATGCGCAGGACGGTGAGCATCATATCGCGATAAAGCGCCATGTTCGGGCTGCCTGGGGCGACCTGATGGATGTGTTCTTCGATTTTGCCGGTCAGGTCCAGGCCGTTGCTTTGAAAGTGTTGCGACAGAAAATCGTTAGGTACATAAGGCATTCAAAATTCTCCTCCTACAGAAGTCATCGCCCCGGTCGACAGTGATAGGCGCAAATGCGGATCACGCCAATGCCGACTCATAGGACTCTGTCTGTTTCCTTGGGTCAGAAACAATTGATGCACACGACACGCATTAAGCCTGTTGTTCATGCGCCTGAAAAGGGCAGGTGGCGTTCAGGAAGTTATAGCGCCAGCCTGGCTTATATGTCGAATCGATGATGTGCCGGTTCCTTCGAAAAGGCCACCGGTTCTCAGTCCGTCTTCAGGCAGAGGCAGTGCAGGATGTCTCGAAACGAGCAGCGTATGCGCCTGATGGACAGGCGCACGGAGGGACAGGCTAAGGCGACTTACTTCTTGGGTTTGACGGTGCAGTCCGAGGCCTGGAAGGTTTGCGTCGCGACCGGGCGGTTGGTCTTGTACTCAGTGAACTGGTACTTGAGCACAGCACCTTTGGTCATCAACTGACGAAAGCCGTTGTTGTGGCAGACGCTGTTACCCAATTGGTTGCGCATGGCATCCGGGTTGGCGCGCATCTGCTGAGCCTGGCCTTCACGCACGCTCAGATGGTTGATCAGTTCCTTGCCGTTGACGGTGTATCCCTGATCCAGAATGTCTTCGTTGATCGCTCGGGGCGTACCGACGCTGCTTTCCTTCGCGACTTTTTCCAGCATCTTGCTGAGTTCGAACTCCTGTTTTGACGCCGCTTGGGCGCACAGAGGAGCAACGAGCAAAAGCGTAAGGGTAGGGGCGATGAGGCGCAGCATTAAACTCTCCTGATTAAGTAGCTGGCCGTTGGACCAGCGACTTCAAAGTGCGTTCCGGGATAACCTGCCGACTGCGGGTTTCAATGGCGCAGCAGTATAAGGCAGGACGCTTCACACAGCCTAGGGTTGAACGGCCAGCGCTCTGATAAACTGTGCGCACTTAATTCCTGCCGAGTTTTCGTGGTGTCGATGCTTTCCTTCGTTTGGCGCGTTTGGCAATGAGCCACGCTGTTTCCCGCTTGCGTGACGAGCGTCTTGCCCGTAGTACCAGGCCCTTTATCGCTCGGGGTTCTCGTGCGCCGCGCTGCCCGGATTGCCGGGTCATCTTTAGCTATTGTCTGTGTGCATGGCGTCCTAAAGTGGTCGCCGATTCTGGCGTGTGCTTATTGATGTACGACACCGAACCACTGAAGCCGACCAATACCGGGTGGCTGATTGCCGATGTCATTGAGGACACTCATGCGTTCGGCTGGTCACGCATTGACGTTGATCAGCAGATGTTGGCGCTTCTGGATGATCCGCAATGGCAGCCCTACATTGTCTTTCCCGGCGAGTTCGTTGCCGAGGAGCGGGTGGTTACCCAGATTTCTCGTCACGATGGCAAGCGTCCGCTGTTCATTCTGCTGGATGCGACCTGGACGGAAGCGCGCAAGATGTTTCGTAAAAGCCCGTACCTGGAAAGATTCCCGGTGTTGAGCCTGGCGCCCGAGCAAATATCGCGTTATCGCTTGCGTCGTTCCAGGCGTGACGATCATTTCTGTACGGCGGAGGTGGCAGCGCTGTGTCTGGAGCTAGCGGATGATACCGACGCCAGCGGTGTGCTCGATGCCTATCTGGACGTCTTCAGTGCGCATTACCTGGGGGCCAAGTATCAATTGCCGCTGGATCTGGATGACGCGGCGCACAGTCATCTGAAAGCTTTTTTATAATCGGCGGAATATCTTTTCCCGCGTCTGTTGGCCGATAGCCATCTTGTCGTCTTGCAAGGTCGCGTCATGCTTGACCGACATGGTGTTGCTGGGCATGCTTGGCGCCGCTTGGACGCCGATTCACTGGGCTTGGCCTGTATCTGCCTTTAAGGGCAACGTGAATTTGCCGGCATTTACGGATGCCTTGCTGAGCGGCCCGTGTAGCAGGCGCTCACTATAAAAACAGGACCAACACATGACCTACGACATCCTGATCGCCGACGATCATCCCCTGTTCCGCAGCGCGCTGCGTCAGGCGTTGAGCATCGGCCTGGGGCCTGACGCACGGTTGGTCGAGGCAGAGAGCATTGCTCAACTGGAATCACACCTTGGGCAAAAGGCTGATTGGGATCTGGTTCTGCTGGACCTGAACATGCCCGGCGCTTATGGCTTTTCCGGATTGGTTCTGTTGCGTGGGCAGTACCCGCAAATTCCGGTGGTGATGGTGTCAGCGCAGGAGGAAGCATCCATTGTCGTCAGGTCCCGCGAGTTCGGGGCCAGCGGTTTCATTCCCAAATCCAGTTCACTGGAAGCGATTCAGCATGCAGTGCGAACCGTTCTGGAAGGTGACGTCTGGTGGCCGCCGCAAGTCAACGAAACCATTAGCGTGTCGGCTGAAGCCAAGGCCGCCAGTGCAGGGCTTGCCAGCCTGACACCGCAGCAGTTCAGGGTGTTGACGATGGTCTGTGAAGGCCTTTTGAACAAGCAGATCGCCTTTGAACTGAGCGTCTCGGAAGCCACTATCAAGGCTCATGTGACGGCGATTTTCCGCAAGCTCGGTGTGCGAACCCGTACGCAGGCGGCTTTGTTGTTGCAACAACTCGAATCCATTTCAGCGAGCTAACGGTCAGTCATCGAAAATGTTCACGCTTTTTTGACCTGCGTTCCCTTAGCTTTCCCCATCCTTACTGTACAGCAGCCTCTCTATGTCGCCCTTCAAAGGCCAAACCGGTCTGAAACGAATCCTCAACGCCGCAGGTTATTCCCTGGACGGCCTGTCCGCCGCTTTCAAGGGCGAGGCCGCTTTTCGCCAGTTGGTGCTGCTCAACGTGGTGCTGATTCCCGTGTCGTTTTTCCTGAGCATCAGCAAAGGCGAGCATGCATTGTTGGTGGCCGTTTGCTTGCTGGCGTTGATCGTCGAACTGCTCAATTCGGCAGTCGAAGCTGCTATCGACCGCATCTCGCTGGACTTGCACCCACTGTCCAAGAACGCCAAGGACATGGGCAGCGCTGCACAATTCATTGCCTTGAGCATGATCGGTCTGGTGTGGGGCATCGTTCTGTTGGGCTGATGCGTCGGCAGATGTTCAATACAGGCTTGGCAATACGATCTCGTCGCTGCGCTGAACTCCTGCGGTGAACGCGCGGCAGAGCTCTAGAAACTCGCGCATGGCGGAGGTCTGATACTTCTGCTTGTGCCAGATGAAGTAGAACTGCCGCGACAGGTCCAGATCCGGCGTCGCGAGCTCGACCAGATTGCCGCGTCGAAACGCATCGCGCAGCGCCAGCCTGGAAATGCAGCCAATCCCCAGTCCTGATTCCACTGCGCGCTTTATCGCCTCGGTGTGTTCCAGTTCAAGCTTCACGTTCAGGCCGTTGCGGTGATGCCGCATTGCCTGATCGAATGTCAGCCGAGTACCGGAACCCTGCTCGCGCAGAATCCACGCTTCGTGCGTCAGCTCGTCCAGTGTGGCTTGGCCACGTTTGGCCAGCGGGTGCTGAGGCGCGCAAAACACCACCAGTTCGTCCTCGACCCAGGATTGCACTTCGATATCCGGGTGGCTGCAATCGCCTTCGATCAACCCCAAATCAATCTCGTAATGCGCGACCTGCTGCACAATGTGCGCCGTGTTCTGGACGTGCAGTTTCACTTGGCTTTCGGGATGACGCTGCATGTAACCGCCGATCAGCAGCGTTGCCAGATAATTGCCAATGGTCAGCGTAGCGCCGACTGCCAGCGAGCCGAAGCCTGACTTGCCATTAAGCAGGTCTTCGATTTCCTTGGCCTGATCAAGAAGGGCTACCGCCTGAGGCAGCAATTGGCGACCAGTTGCATTGAGGCTTAACCGTTTGCCGGCGCGGTCGAACAATTGGCAACTGGATTGACGTTCCAGCTCGGTAATCGATGTGCTGGCAGCCGATTGCGACAATGAAAGCAGCACCGCCGCGCGCGAGACGCTTTCCTGCTGGGCGACGGCAACGAATACCTGAAGTTGACGGAGAGTGAATCGCATATCTATATAACCGATTACCTATATCTTGATAATTCATTTAACAGATATTGTGTCTGCCACTAGAATGTCGCGCAATAGCGCTGTGCCCCTGCGCGCACGAAATTTTCAGGAGTTTCCACGTACATGAGCAACATGAACCACGAGCGTGTCCTCAGCGTCCATCATTGGAACGACACCCTCTTCAGTTTCAAGTGCACCCGCGACCCAGGCCTGCGTTTCGAGAACGGTCAGTTCGTCATGATCGGTCTGCAGCAGCCAAACGGTCGTCCGCTCATGCGTGCGTATTCGATTGCCAGCCCCAATTGGGAAGAGCATCTGGAGTTCTTCAGCATCAAGGTGCCTGACGGCCCGCTGACGTCCCAGTTGCAGCACCTGAAGGAAGGCGACGAGATCATCATCAGCAAAAAGCCTACGGGCACGCTGGTACTCGACGACCTCAAGCCTGGCAAGCATCTGTACCTGCTGAGCACCGGCACTGGCCTGGCACCGTTCATGAGCGTGATTCAGGACCCTGAAACCTACGAGCGTTTCGAAAAGGTCATCCTGTGTCACGGCGTGCGTTACGTGAATGAGGTCGCCTACCGCGAGTTCATCACTGAACACCTGCCCCAGAACGAGTTCTTCGGTGAAGCGCTGCGCGACAAGCTGATCTATTACCCGACCGTGACCCGCGAGCCGTTCGAAAATGAAGGCCGTCTGACCGACCTGATGCGCAGCGGCAAGCTGTTCAGCGACATTGGTCTGCCGCCGATCAATCCTCAGGACGACCGCGCCATGCTGTGCGGCAGCCCGAGCATGCTGGATGAAACCAGTGAAGTGTTGAACAGCTTCGGCCTGACCGTTTCTCCGCGTATGCGTGAGCCAGGCGACTACCTGATCGAGCGTGCTTTCGTCGAGAAGTAAGCCGGATTGAAAGAACCGCCTCACCTTTACGCAGGGAGAGGCGGTTTTTTATTGCCTCGGGTTTTGTGCCGGGACCACTTCAAGCACGCAGATAACGCCTGCCTGCGGATAGTGCCAGCGCACATCCAGATCCCAGAACTGTGCGCCGTAGCGTCGCTCCGGCGTAGGCACTTGATAAGCCGGCCGTGGATCCTGAGCCAGGCATTGTTCGATGAGTTCAGCCAGCGGCTCGCCGAGCCTCAAGGCATGTACGTGCGCCTGACGCAGTGCAGTGTCCTGCCAGCGCACTGGAATAAGCACAGGCGCTGTGCTGGCCATCAGATTGGTCGCGTTACCGACGATGTCCGCGTAAGGCACGTAAGGCTTGATGTCCAGCACCGGCGTGCCATCGAGTAGATCAATGCCCGACAGCCATAGACGTCCGGCTTCGACCTTGTCCAGCTTGACCACGGACTGGCCGATGCCGTTGGGGCGGTGCGTCGCGCGCGTCGCGAAGACGCCCATTGACTGGTTGCCGCCCAGACGAGGCGGGCGCACCTTCAAGCGCGGCTTTTCTTCCAGCGCCAGGTGAAACAGGAACAGCAGCCAGACATGGCTGACCTGTTCCAGGCCTTGTATCGCTTCGGCCTGGTCAAAGGGTGGGACCAGTTCCAGCACGCCACGTGCAGCCGGAGCCAGGTGCGGCTGACGTGGGATGGCGAACTTCTCCTTGAAGCAGGAGCGTACGTAGCCGACAGGCGAAACGGTGTAGGTCATGGCGCCAGCCGACTCAGCCGCGCACGCGCAGGGTCAGGCCCTTGAGGAAGTTACGCAGCAACTGGTCGCCGCATTCGCGGTAGTTGGTGTGACCCACCTTGCGGAACAAGGCGCTCAGCTCTGGTTTGGACACCGGGAAATCCACGGATTTGAGGATTGCGTGCATGTCGTCTTCTTTGAGTTCGAAGGCCACACGCAGTTTTTTCAGCACGATGTTGTTGGTGATCGGCAGGTCGATCGGTTGTGGCGGGCGGCTCTCGTCTTTGCCGCGTTTGAAGTAGACCAGGCCGTCCAGGAAGTGCGCCATGATCTCATCGCTGCAATCCAGATAACCTTCCTCTTCCTCTTTTTTCATGAACGCAATGACGTCGCTCTTGGAAACGTCAAAGCCGGTCAGTTGGGTGATCTCGACGATCTTGCTGTCGCTGATATCGAGCATGTAGCGCACGCTGCGCAATACATCGTTGTTCATCATGAGGGGTGCAATCCTGTAAGTCATTTGACGGCGCACGACGACGTCGTGCGCGCTGTGTGAAGGAGGGTTAGAACTTTTCCTTGGTCGTCATGTAGCGCCATTGCCCTTCAGGCAACTTGCCCATTGACACACCGCCGATGCGGATACGGCGAATGGAGATAATCTTCAGGCCAACGGCTTCGCAGAGCTGGGCGATAACGCCTGGCTGTGGATTTTTCATGGCGAAACGCAGGCGGTTTTCGTTCTGCCAGCTGGCTTTCACTTTCGGCAGTTCCTTGCCCTTGTACGTCAGGCCGTGATTCAGGCGATTCATGCCGTGAGGCACCATCTCACCAGCGATTTCCACTACGTATTCCTGTTCGATCTTGCTGCGGTCATCGGTGAGTTTGCGCAGGATTTTCCAGTCCTGGCTGAACACCATCAGGCCGCTGGCATTGGCCTGCAGGCTAGAGATTGCTTCAAGGCGCAGGAAATGCCCCTTGAGCGGACGCTTGCCGTAGCTGTGTTCCTCGGAGAGCGTGCCGGGCGTGATCGTCTGCAACGCGCTTTCGGCCGTCATCGAGGCGGGTGTGTGAAAAATGATAGTGACCGGCTCCGGCGCGTCGGCCTTGGCTTCAGGGCTGAGTTCTACCTTCTGGTTCTCGACTTTGAATTGCGGTTCATCGACAACCACGCCATCCACAGTGACCCAGCCGCCCTCAATGAACAGTTCGGCCTCTCGGCGGGAGCAGCCGACCAGGTCGATGAGGCGTTTGGAGAGGCGAATGGGGTCTGTCATGAAAGAAGCCGTTTACTGATGAGAAAGGCTGCATTGTAACCGCCCGCGCCGGGTTAATCGCAGCAACATTGCAATTGCTCTCCCCAGTTGGTTAGTTGCGACGATCCAGACGCATTCTGAGCATCGGATAAGGGTTCCCCAAACCATCGACCTCGGAGCGACTGACTACCTTGAAACCGTGCTTGAGGTAGAAGCCGAGTGCTTGCGGATTTTGCTCGTTCACGTCCAGCTCCTGGATATCGAAGCGCGAGATCGCGTGAGTCAGTAAGCGTGATCCCAGCCCTTGCCCCCGGTGATCCGGATCGATGAACAGCATGTCCAGTTTGCGTCTGTTGACGCCTGCAAACCCGGTGATGTCGAGCCGCGCATCGCGTGTACAGAACAGTGTGACGCTGTCGAGGTACTGCTTGAGCAGCAAACCCTTCAGCTGCGTGATGTACGCGTTCGGCAGGAAGTCATGGGTCGCACGCACAGAGCGTTCCCATACGTCTGCCAATCGCGGGTGGTCCTTTTTATCTGGAAAGTAGAGCTCCATCGGGCTTGCGCTCCCAGCCATGTGTTTTTGCATAGACCGCGACATTGAACGAAAAAGCCCTGCCGTTTTGAAAGGGCAGGGCTTTTTAAGAACGCTTAAGGCGTTATCAGATGATTTCGGCCCACAGGTCGTATTCGTCGGCATCGGTGACGCGGCACATGATCTTGTCACCTGGCTTGACGTCGCTGTCATCCTCCAGACCGATGAATACATTGCCATCGATTTCCGGCGCATCGAAGAAGCAGCGACCGACCGCGCCACGTTCATCGACTTCGTCGATCAGCACTTCGATCTCTCGACCGATCTTCATTTGCAGGCGTGCGGCGCTGATGGCCTGTTGGTGGGCCATGAAGCGATCCCAACGGTCCTGTTTGACATCGTCCGGTACGATGGCGGCATCCAGCAGATTGGCTGGCGCGCCTTCGACCGGGGAGTACTGGAAGCAGCCAACGCGGTCCAGTTGCGCTTCGGTCAGCCAGTCCAACAGGTACTGGAAGTCCTCTTCGGTTTCGCCCGGGAAGCCGACAATGAAGGTCGAACGAATGATCAGGTCCGGGCACTGCTCGCGCCAGTTCTTGATGCGGGCCAGGGTCTTGTCCTCGAACGCCGGACGCTTCATCAGCTTGAGGATCTTCGGGCTGGCGTGCTGGAACGGGATGTCCAGGTACGGCAGGATCTTGCCGGCGGCCATCAGCGGGATCAGCTCGTCAACGTGCGGGTATGGGTAAACATAGTGCAGTCGCACCCAGACGCCCATCGAGCCCAGTGCCTGACACAACTCGGTCATGCGGGTCTTGACCGGCTGGCCGTCCCAGAAACCGGTGCGGTATTTGACATCGACGCCGTAGGCGCTGGTGTCCTGAGAAATGACCAGCAGTTCCTTCACGCCAGATTTGACCAGACGCTTGGCCTCGTCCAGCACATCACCCACCGGACGGCTGACCAGCTTGCCGCGCATCGACGGGATGATGCAGAAGCTGCAGCTGTGATTGCAGCCTTCGGAGATCTTCAGGTAGGCGTAGTGACGCGGGGTCAGCTTGATACCTTGGGGCGGTACCAGATCGATCAGCGGATTGTGATCGTGGCGCGGCGGCACGACGTCATGCACGGCATTGACGACCTGCTCGTATTGCTGAGGACCGGTGACCGACAAAACGCTCGGGTGTACCTTGCGAATCACGCTTTCATCGACACCCATGCAGCCGGTCACGATCACCTTGCCGTTTTCCGCCAGCGCCTCACCAATCACCTCCAGCGATTCGGCCTTGGCGGTATCGATGAAGCCGCAGGTGTTGACCACCACAACGTCGGCGTCTTCGTACGTCGCAACGACTTCGTAACCTTCCATGCGCAGCTGAGTCAGGATGCGCTCGGAGTCGACCAAGGCTTTCGGGCAACCGAGTGAGACAAATCCAACCTTGGGGGCGGATGGCGTGGTGACGGTGGACATGGCGAACCTCGGCGTGAAGGGGGCCTGGACACTGCGCGCAGGCACCGATTGGGCGCTTGGTTGCGCCTCTGATCAAAAAGTGCGCAATTCTAGCGATGAGCGGACGCGATGACCAGCGTTTGGACAAGATTTACGACGAGTGCTGTCTGGCAGCGGCAAAGCCCAAGGAAGGATGAGCGGTCTTCTGGGTTCACTCAGCGTACAAGCACTGCCTTCGCCCGAGCAGCCGTGGCTGCCCTGTGTTGTTGTGACGAGGGCGTTATGAAATCCGTTTCGGCGGGCTTGCAGGTCATGCAACCACCTTGGCAACTGTCTTAGTAAGAGAATTACCTCCACCGCTGCGTTATGCTTCGCGCCATTGCGTCTATGCGTGTCAATGTCTGGGCGCATCTGAATTGTTACGCGTTGTGAAGTTCATAGTGCTTTGAGCCTCATGTCTGGTTTCCGGGAGTAGTGGATGAGTCAAACAAACAGTCATGCAGGTTCTGGAAGTGCTGCCAAGCCCGTGGGGCTGCTGATCGCGGCAGTCGGCGTGGTGTATGGCGATATCGGCACCAGTCCGCTGTATACGCTCAAGGAGGTGTTTCAGGGTGGCTATGGCGTCGAGGTCACGCATGACGCGATTCTGGGCGTGTTGTCGCTGATCTTCTGGTCGCTGATCTGGGTCGTGTCGTTCAAGTACATGGTCTTCATTCTGCGCGCCGACAACCAGGGCGAGGGCGGCATCATGGCCCTGACGGCGCTGGCGCGGCGGGCGACGGCCAAATACCCCAAATTACAGATGATGATGGTGGTGTTCGGCCTGTTCGGCGCAGCACTTTTTTACGGGGATAGCATGATCACGCCGGCCGTTTCGGTGTTGTCGGCGATGGAGGGTCTTGAACTGGCGTTCGATGGCCTGGAACACTGGATCGTGCCAATGGCGCTGGTGGTGTTGATCGGGTTGTTTCTGATTCAGCGACACGGTACGGCACGCATCGGCGTGCTGTTCGGCCCGGTGATGGTGACCTGGTTTGTGGTGCTGGGCGCTTTAGGCGTCTACGGCATCATGCAGTCCCCGGAAGTGCTCAAGGCCGTGAATCCTGCGTGGGGCGTGCATTTCTTTATTATCCATCCGGGCATCGGCGTTGCGATTCTAGGTGCTGTGGTACTGGCGCTGACTGGTGCTGAAGCGTTGTATGCAGACATGGGGCATTTTGGTCGCAAGCCGATTTCCCGGGCCTGGTTCATCCTGGTGCTGCCTGCTTTGCTGCTCAATTATTTCGGACAAGGCGCGTTGGTGCTGGGCAACCCCGAGACGGTTCGCAACCCGTTCTACTTGCTGGCGCCGGGTTGGGCGCTGCTGCCGCTGATCGGTCTGTCGACGATGGCCACGATCATTGCCTCGCAGGCCGTGATTTCCGGTGCGTTTTCCATGACTTTGCAGGCTATCCAGCTTGGTTATATTCCGCGCATGCACATCCAGCATACTTCCAGCGACGCGCAGGGCCAGATCTACATCGGTGCGGTGAACTGGGCGCTGATGGCGGGCGTGATCATGCTCGTGATCGGCTTCGAGTCGTCTGGCGCACTGGCTTCGGCCTATGGCGTTGCAGTCACGGGGACCATGCTCTGTACCACGATTCTGGTGTCTTCGGTCATGCTGCTGTTGTGGAAGTGGCCGCCGTTGCTGGCCATTCCGCTGCTGGTGGGGCTGCTGCTGGTGGACGGCCTGTTCTTCGCCGCCAACGTGCCGAAGATCTTTCAGGGCGGTGCCTTCCCGGTACTGGCGGGTGCGGTGCTGTTCATCCTCATGACCACCTGGAAGCGGGGCAAGCAACTGCTCGCTGACCGTATCGATGAGGGTGGGCTGCCATTGCCGATCTTCATTGGCAGCATTCGTGTGCAGCCGCCACACCGAGTGCAGGGCACCGCTGTGTTCCTGACCGCTCGCTCGGACGCCGTGCCCCATGCCCTGTTGCATAACATGCTGCATAACCAGGTGCTGCATGACCAAGTGGTGCTGCTGACGGTGGTCTACGAGGATTCGCCGAGGGTTCCGGTCCAGCAGCGGTTCGAAGTGGAATCTCATGGCGAAGGCTTCTATCGCGTCATCCTGCACTTCGGGTTCATCGACGAGCCGGACGTGCCTGCGGCGCTGGCGCTGTGTCCTCTGCGAGAACTGGACTTCAGCCCAATGCGCACGACTTACTTCCTGAGCCGCGAGACGGTGATTCCGTCCAAGATGGAAGGCATGGCCCGTTGGCGAGAAGCGCTGTTCGCGTTCATGCTCAAGAACGCCAACGGTAACCTGCGATTCTTCAAGCTGCCCTTCAACCGGGTGATCGAGCTGGGGACCCAGGTCGAGATGTAAGTTTGGCGGATAGGGTGCACGCGTCCGGCCAAGTCAGCCGAATAATCCCGTGAAGCCAAGACATGAGGTGCACTTAAGTTTAAGTGCACCTCACAAGGATGCATTCACGACTCGGCCCCACTTTATCTACCATCCCGATCCCCTCGGTAACGGGTCGGTGCAACTCTCTTGCGACACTTGCCTGATCTGCAATCAGGCAAGGCTTCATTTATGCGGGGCCGGTATGCGCCATTGATGAATGCGAAAACTGCATCTGTCCTTGGCCCAACGACGGCAGTGCCCATCAGCATTTGGGGCGACGTTTGGCAATGAAGAGCGTATCGGCCTGGACGGCGCAGGCCTGATCGACAGGTTCAGTGAGCCAGTTGAAGGCGTGTGCCATTCACTTTCGATTACGGCTAAATCTTATGACTAAGACCGAACTGCAAACCCTCATATTCAGCGTTAAAAAGTATCTAACGATTATCTTTTTTCTCTGCCTATCAGGCTTTCTCATCCATGCATACCTGCACAAACCGGAATTTCCTTCTGAAATAGTCCTGACGCAAGATTTCATTCCGGGGCAGTCGATCTACCTTGTTCAAGATGCCAGAGATCCGGATGAGCCCAAAAGGCTGCGTTTCTACGTCAACGACGGTGGCGGCAGAAGTAATGAGGCGATGAGGGTGCGCCTCGGCAAGACTCCTCCCTTTCTGGTCTCGGACACTGACTTGAAAGATGTGGTAATCCAGCATGTTTCCAACGGTCTACACATCAAACTTAAAGGCGCGGTCTCGAATTACCAGAGCAACCTTTATCTGGAAGACGGCGACACGTACACCACCTATCGCGTGAGCCTTGAACAGGTGGAAACGCGACCGCCCTTACCTAGCGGGCGATAAGCTCAATCTCACAAGTCCGCCGGGTTGATACTTGGCGGGGGATGTACCCTGTGACCACCCATAAAAAATCCCGGCCACCTCATGGTGCCGGGATTTTTTTAGCTCAGGCTACTGGCCGATTATTGAGCGCCCGTCGCTGCGCCTGTCTTGCCTTGACGCTTGTTGATGGCGTCGATCAGGCGTTTGGCCAGGGCAGGGTAGTCTTCATCAAAGTGATGACCGCCGGGCAACTGGACCGTTTCGCCTACGGCGGTGGTGTCGGTGCAGCCGCTGTCTTTCTTCTCTTCGATGCCGTACACGCAGAACACCTTGGCAGCAGGCAGCTTGGCCATTTCCGGGCCGGTGGTTGCTTCCTTGCCAGCATTACCCAGCCAGCCGTCGACGTGGATCTCGAAGCTGCCGGAGCGGGCGAAGGCCAGCAGGATGATCGCGTCGATGCGATTCTGGTCTTCGGTTGCCAGGCGGTTGTAAATGGCAGGCATCACGTCGGCACCAAATGAGTAACCAGCAAGAATGAAGCGTTTGGTGCCCCATTTCTGACGGTAATGGTTCATCAGGTCGGTCAGGTCAACGGCCGTCTGTTCAGGCGTCTTGTGTTCCCAGTAGTAGCGAAGCACATCGATGCCGACTACCGGATAACCCATCTTCGCCATGTCGCCTGCGACGACCTTGTCCAGGTCGCGCCAGCCGCCGTCGCCGGACATGAACAGCGTTACCGTGTCGGACGGTTGGCTGGCCGGTACTTCAACGACTGGAATACCCAGACCGCCGCCATCGTTCTCACCGAGGAGCAAATGGCGCAGTTCGGTGTTCAATACTTGTGGCAACTTAATGTCGTAATCACTGATGCTGGTGTCAGCGTTGTTCTGATCGCGCACGAACGCGGCGCTGGGATCATCCGGCGCGTCGTTCCAGGCGGCCAGCCAATGGCCATGCGGTGCTTTTTGGGGCAGCGGCACGTCGCAGATGCGTGGCGGCGTATCACCTTCGTCCACTACAGGCGGCGGATTGGACACGTGTTCAAGCTCAAAGCCTACGGAAATGGCCTGCGCCTTGTCATCGGTCTGGCCGGCCAACCAGCGCCAGGCCAACGTTGCGCCTGGGCCTATACCGCCGACCACCAGCGCAGGGCCGTCGAGCTTCTCAAGAGCGCTCTGAAAGGTCTTCTGCTGCATCACGCAGTCGTCTTTGGGCAGAACCACCTGGACGATACGTGCCGAGGCGTCTTTGCTCATGGCCAGCAATTGCTTGTCGGTGAGCATCTCCTCGGCAGTAACGGCCAGCGCGATACGGGTATTGATACGGGTGGCGGGTATCACGCTGGTCAGCGGGGCTCCGTCGTCCAGGCTTGAGTGTTCAAGGGTGGCGGGCGGAGCGGGGCGGTTCCAGATCCAGACCCCCACGGCGACCAAAAGAAGAATTACCAGGGCTGCGAGCAAAAGGCGCCAGGAGCGTCGAATCATCAGCGTTTCACCAATCCAGTCAGGCCGCCCGCAATCAGGGCGGCAGTATCAGCCAGCGCCACAAGCGGATCGAGTCCGGCGGGCACGGCCATATATCGAGGTTCCCAATCGGGCTGGAACTTGTCCTTGAAGCGCCGTAGCCCCTGGAAGTTGTAAAGCTGCTCGCCGCGACGGAAGATCATCGACCCCAGGCGCTGGGTCAGGGGGGCGCCGCGTCTGGGTTGCAGGCCGGAGAGCGGCACCATGCCAAGGCTGAAGCGTGAGTAGCCCTGAGCTTTGTAATGCTGAATCAGGCCCACCATCATGAATTCCATCGTCAGCTTGGGTGCATCCGGATGAGAGCGCATCAGATCCAGGCTGGCCAGTTCGCGGCCGGTGGTTTCCAGCAAGTTGGAGAACGCAACCGGTTTGCCCTGAAAGTGAACGATGGCGATGCGGAAATACTTAAGGTATTCGGGGCTGAAGCGGCCTAGCGAGAACCCTTTCTCCCGCACGTTCTTGCCCGTCAGCCACGCATCGGAAATCACTTTCAGCTCGTCGATGGGGGCTTCGCCCGGCTCATAAATTTCAAGCGACAGGCCATCGCGTCCACCCCGATTCCAGGTGTAGCGCAGGTCCTTCATCTCTTTGCCTTTGGCTTCGAGATCGAAACTCAGCAAATTGACGCGGGCTTCTTCACCCAGTTTGATGGCGGTCAGTCCGATGTCCATGTAGAACGGCAGATTTTCTGCACGCACTTGGTAGAACACAGGGCGTGCGTGGTGTACGTCACACAGATCTCGAAATTGCCAGATCAATTCGGCGCGCTGTTGCGTCGGGCCGATCGGGTCATAGAGCGCCACCAGACTGCGCCCACGGTGCGAGTACATCAGAAACGCATTGCCTGCCGGGTGAAACAGGATCGCCTTGTCGCCCGTCAGTACCAGTCCGCCGTCAGGCTGGCTGGACGCCTTGAGAATCTCTGCAGCCTTGTCGAGGTCGGCTGCATCGGGCAGTTTGATCACAGGGCGCGCAGTGCGCAGCAGCCAGGTCAGGGAAACCACAACCAGCAGAACTGCGCTGCCCAGTGCCGAGCGCAAGCCGCGAGGGGCGTCAGCGTCCAGCGTGAATTGCCACCACAACTTGTGGCTGTAAGGGACGTCCTGGTAAGCGAACAGCAGCAGCCAGATCGAGGCACCCACCACGCAGACACTCGCGATCAGGTAAAGCGGCGAAAACGGTACTTCCAGAAGGCGGCTGGGGCGGTAGAACGAGCGGCGGAAGGTCATCAGCAGCAACGCTGTCAAAAGCAGCAGGCTGGCTTCTTCCCAGTCGAAACCTTTGAGCATCGACAGCGTCGCGCCTACCAGCAGCAGAATCACGGTGAGCATCCAGGCTGCGGATAGCCGTCGGCGCAAGCCTTGGGCAAGCAGCAAACACAGCACGCCGACCAGACTCGCACCGAAGTGGGAGGCGTCGATCAGGCGATGGGGGATCATGAAGCCGACGTTTTCCAGTCGGGTATCGATTTCAGGGGTGGCACCAGAGAAGAGCAGCACCACCCCCGACAAGAAAACCAGTAGTGCCAGGATGGGGGCCGCGAGCCCCGAGGCGACGCGCATCGCCTGTCGGGTCGGCAGCAATCGCTGTGCTTCGGTGAACAGCAGTGTCAGGCACGCCAGCAGCAGCGGCAGCACCACATAGATCAGGCGATACAGCAGCAGGGCAGCTGCCAGTGGCGCAGCACCCAGCTCGTTGGCAAATGCAGCCAGCAGAATCGCTTCGAAGACGCCTACCCCACCGGGCACATGACTGAGGACGCCCGCGGCCAGGGCCAGCAGGTAGATCAGCATGAACGCGCCCAGCGGCGGGGCATGGGGCAGCAGCATGTAGAGCACAAGCGCCGCCGCGGCAACGTCCAGCGCTGTGATCACCAGTTGGATCAGGGTCAGGCGCAGATCTGGAAGACGCAGCGTGCGACGACCGAGGCGTACCAGAATGTTATGGGGAATGTCCTGCTCAGGCAGACGGCGTCGATAGATGGCAACGGCCAGCGCCACGCTGCCCACCAGTACCGCTGTCGCAACGATAGCCAGCACTTCAACGGGAAGCTTAAGCGCCAGGGACGCGCCGGACAGGTTGCTCAGGGTTGCGATTGCAGCGAGGGGCGGTAACGCGCAACCCAGCGAAAGGCTGGCGAACACGGTCATGCGGGCAATTTCAATCGCGCCGATGCCATGCCGGGAATACAGGCGATAGCGGACCGAGCCACCGGACAGCATCGACAGTCCGACCGCGTTGCCAATGGCAAAGGAGGTGAAGCCGCCGAGAATGAGCGTTTTGGTGGGCAGGTCTACGTTGGCGTAACGACTCGCGGAGATTTCGTAACCCATCAGGATGACGTAACCGATGATCGCTGCCAGCAACGCGCCGCCCAAGGAGGGCAGTGGCACTGCGAACAAGGAGTCGTGCAGCGCATACCAGTCCATCTCTATGAGCATGTGCCGACAGGCGATCAGCGCCAGTCCGAACAGCAACAGCATCACGGCCAGCCCGATAGGCTGGCGATACTTGCTCAGCAACTCGCGCCAATTCATGCGTGCGGGTGTGCCAGGTTGGTCGGCATTTACTGCTTCATTGGAATCTGACGTGTTGTCGCGCATCAATCACTCCTTGGATCGTGCGCGACAGGATGGAGGTATACAGCCAAGTTACCAATCCCTACGCAAAAAATATTTCAGGATGTTAGCGCGTCAACGCCTGACGAGCGAACAGCGATTAGAGCGGGTCATTGCTGTTCAGTCCTGATTCAGGTCTGATTCAGCTTAGCCATAAGCCTATCGGCCGCATGTGAAAAAACTGTCGCAATTGGAAAATATTGCGCGACGGTGGTGATGATAGGGCTTGAGTGCCTGGAGCAAATAGTCTTTTTTGTCAGACAGTTACCGGCGGCGTGGAGAGTATTTCGATCAGGCACAAAAAAGGCCACTCTTTCGAGTAGCCTTGTTTTGATGTTTGGTTGCGGGAGCCGGATTTGAACCGACGACCTTCGGGTTATGAGCCCGACGAGCTACCAGACTGCTCCATCCCGCGTCTGTGTGGCGGCATTCTACAGCCGAACGCAGAAGTGTCAACCCTTAATCCTGAAAAGCTGAAAATAAGCGGTCTATCGTGCTGTTTATAAGGAAGCGCCTGATGGAGTTGCCGCCTCGGCAGTCGGAGCGGGTCCAGTCCGTGCTTTATCGACACGCACAAAAAAGGCCACTCTTTCGAGTAGCCTTTCTTGATGTTTGGTTGCGGGAGCCGGATTTGAACCGACGACCTTCGGGTTATGAGCCCGACGAGCTACCAGACTGCTCCATCCCGCGTCTGTGTGGCGGCATTCTACAGAGAGTTGCCGAGGTGTCAATGGTTAATGTCGAAAAACTGCTTTTTCTTCAATCGGTTAGCGAAACGAAGCGAGCTGGCAGGGTGCTCATGACGTTCGGCCGGCAGCGCTAGCGGCCCTATTTGCTTGATGACGGAGCGTTTGGTACGCCATTTCATCGCGCATTTTCAGTGCGGACGTGTCAGCCATTGATAGCAGTGAGATACTGCGCGGCCACGGACAGCAAAATTTCATCAGGTCATGACGCAGCGCAAAATCATCCACATCGACTGTGACTGCTTTTATGCAGCCATCGAAATGCGCGACGACCCCAGCCTGGTGGCCAAGCCACTTGCCGTGGGAGGATCGGCCGAGCGGCGAGGTGTGATCGCGACCTGCAACTATGAAGCTCGTGCGTTTGGCGTGCGCTCCGCTATGTCTTCTCGTCATGCGCTCAAGTTGTGTCCGGACCTGACCATCGTCAAGCCTCGCATGGAGGCCTATAAAGAAGCGTCGAAGGAAATCCAGACGATCTTTCGGGACTACACCGATCTGATCGAGCCTTTGTCTCTGGATGAGGCTTTTCTGGACGTGTCCGACGCCAGCCACTTCTCAGGCAGCGCGACGCGCATCGCTCAGGACATTCGGCGCAGAGTCTCGAATCAGTTGCACATCACGGTATCGGCAGGCGTTGCGCCCAACAAGTTTCTGGCCAAGATTGCCAGCGACTGGAAAAAGCCAAACGGGTTGTTTGTCATTACTCCAGACCAAGTCGAGGATTTCGTCGCATCGTTGCCAGTCAACAAGCTGCATGGCGTGGGCAAGGTCACCGCTGACAAGCTGGGGCGTCTGGGGATCGTTGGCTGCGCAGACCTGCGCAGCCGCAGCAAGCTTGCTCTGGTGCGTGAGTTCGGCAGTTTTGGTGAGCGGCTCTGGAGCCTGGCGCACGGTATTGATGACCGGCCCGTGCAGAATGACAGCAGGCGCCAATCGGTCAGCGTCGAAAACACTTACGACAAGGACCTGCCTGATCTGGCCAGTTGCCTTGAAAAGCTGCCTGCCTTGCTGGAAACGCTGACCCAACGCATGGCAAGGATGGAAGGTCAGTACCGCCCCGGCAAGCCTTTCGTCAAAGTGAAGTTTCATGACTTCACCCAGACCACGCTAGAGCAAACCGGCGCAGGCAGGGATCTGGGCAGTTATGAGCAGTTGTTGTCCCAAGCCTTCGCGCGGGGAGGGAAGCCGGTTCGGCTGTTGGGCGTTGGTGTGCGCTTGCACGATTTGCGTGCGGCACACGAACAGCTTGAGCTGTTTTCGCGTTGATCGGCGGCTCCGTGGGATCACGGAGCCTGATAGGTCATTGCGCCTGTGCGGGAACGGCCACCAGACGACCTGCATCCTTGGCGAGCGACTTAAGAAACTCGTTCTGCAGTTGTGGATCATTGCGAGTCAATTCAATCAGGCTTTGTTCAAGCTCGCTGGCCTCCTCTTCCAGTCCTAGTTCCGAAAGACGCTTGACCCGGTGTACCCATTCACTCACTTCGTCATCTTCCAGGTCGTCGTAGATCAGCGCATGCGCTTCCAGCAGTTTGCCGCGCAATGAATGACTGATAGGCAAGCTGGCGTTGGCGTGAGCATTGTCCTGCTCGTCCTCGACATTGATATAAAGGCGAGTGACGCGGCTCAGGTCCTGCTCGGCAAAGGGACTGTCCAGCAGATTCAGCCTGAGTACGCCGTTGCGGTCCGTGGCCATCTCATGGGTTTCATTGCCGGCCTTGACCATCACCGAACGCTCGTTCCAGGGCAGGTTGGAGTTTTCGATTCGTTTGTCTTTCTGAACCTCATCGATACCCGCCAGGTTCTGTTGGGCGCGACCGTGAGAAGGGACGTTCATGAACGGGTTCAGCCCGGCGACGCCATAGGTGATCCAGTCCTTGGTCACGCTCTCAGGCAGGCTGCCCAGTGCGAACACGTTGACGACATTGGCACCGACGCCCGCCACGACCGCGACTGCACCCATCGGGATTTCATAGATTTCCCGCCAGGGTTGATAAGGCGTGTAGCGATCATAATGACGCGTGACTTCAAAGTCGGTGACTTCAAACGATTTATGCTCGTGGATCCGCACGCGACGTTGCGGTAACTCAAGCGTTTTGGGTTCGCCGATATCAACCTGCAGCGTGTGTTCGAGCAGTTTTCGCTCGACGCGTTCTTCGTGCTCACTGCGTTGTGACAACTGATTGGCACAGCCGCCGACGAGGAACGTGCCGCAGAGAACGGCGCTGCCGAGGCTTAGGGTGCTTCGTTTGAGCATGGGATCTCTTGATGCGGATGGGGGCGTTGATGAGTGGCGCACCGACAGATACCGGTGCGCCTTTTAACTCAGCGTTTTACGCGACCCTGGATGAACGACAGCACGTCAGCGACCGCAATGGCTTGCGGTTGCGACTCGGTACGGCTCTTGTATTCCAGATTTCCTTCAGCCAGGCCGCGATCACTGACAACGATGCGATGCGGGATGCCGATCAGTTCCATGTCTGCGAACTTGATGCCGGGGCTGGTTTTCTTGTCACGGTCGTCGAGCAGCACTTCAAAACCGGCGGCTTTCAGGTCGGCGTACAGTTTGTCTGTGGCTTCACGTACCGCGTCGGTTTCATAGCGCAGCGGGACCAAGGCGATCTGGAAGGGCGCCAGCGTGTCGTTCCAGATAATGCCGTTTTCATCGCTGTTCTGTTCGATGGCAGCGGCGACGACACGGGATACACCAATGCCATAGCAACCCATCGACAGGTTGACCGGCTTGCCGTTTTCGCCAAGTACCTGGCATTTCATCGCTTCGCTGTACTTGGTGCCCAACTGGAAAATGTGGCCGACTTCAATGCCGCGCTTGATTTCCAGCGTGCCCTTGCCATCAGGGCTTGGATCGCCTGCAACGACGTTACGCAGGTCGGCGACGGTCGGAATCGGAAGATCGCGCTCCCAGTTGACGCCGAAGTAGTGCTTGTCGTCGATGTTGGCGCCAACACTGAAATCGCTCATTAGCGCGACCGAGCGGTCGATGATGCAAGGCAGTGGCAGGTTGAGCGGACCGAGTGAGCCTGCGCCTGCGCCGATGGCGTCACGCAGTTCGGCTTCGGACGCCATGACCAGAGGGTCTGCGACCTGCTCCAGTCGGGTGGCCTTGATTTCGTTGAGTTCGTGGTCGCCACGAATGATCAGCGCGATCAGCTTGCCTTCTTCGGCAGCATGCACCACCAGCGTCTTGACAGTCTTTTCGATCGGCAGATTGAAGCCTTCGACCAGTTGCGCGATGGTCTTGGTGTCAGGTGTATCGACCAGGCGAAGCTCTTCGGTCGGAGCAGGGCGCGACGTTTCGCGCGGAACCGCCTCGGCCTTCTCGATATTAGCGGCGTAATCGGAGCCGTCGCTGAACACGATGTCGTCTTCGCCGGACTCGGCCAGCACGTGGAATTCGTGTGAGCCTGCGCCACCGATCGAGCCGTTATCTGCCTCGACAGGGCGGAATTTCAGGCCCAGGCGGGTAAAGACATTGCTGTACGCCTGATGCATGCGGTCGTAGGTTTCCTGCAACGAAGCATGATCGGCGTGGAACGAGTAGGCGTCCTTCATGACGAACTCACGACCGCGCATCAGGCCGAAGCGTGGGCGGATCTCGTCACGAAATTTGGTCTGGATCTGGTACAGGTTGATCGGCAGCTGCTTGTAGCTGTTCAGCTCGTTGCGGGCCAGATCGGTGATGACTTCTTCGTGGGTCGGGCCCAGGCAGAAGTCACGGTTGTGGCGGTCGACCAGGCGCATCAGTTCCGGGCCGTACTGCACCCAGCGACCGGATTCCTGCCACAGTTCTGCGGGCTGAATGCCAGGCATCAGGATTTCGAGTGCGCCAGCAGCGTCCATTTCCTCGCGAACGATGGCTTCTACCTTGCGCAACACACGCAGGCCCATCGGCAGCCAGGTGTAAAGACCTGAGGCAAGCTTGCGAATCATGCCGGCGCGCAGCATCAGCTGATGGCTGACCACGACCGCATCGGAAGGGGTTTCTTTCTGTGTGGCGAGCAAAAATTGACTGGTGCGCATGGTTGGCCGTTGTCGGTTGCTGAGACTGGAAATGACTCGGGATTGTACGGTGATGTGCCGGTGACGTACAGGGCAGGGCGGTCGCTCTGGTCGTGCGGCTGATCGTTGGAGCGAGTAAGAAAAAGCCCGGCATGAGCCGGGCTTTTCGTATTGCCGAGTGCGGAGCCGTGATTACAGGATCGAAATCGGGTAATCGACGATCAGGCGGAACTCGTTGACGTCGCCGTCGGCCTGAGCGTCGTTGCCACGGTGCCATGCTTGACGCATGCGGAAGGACAGGTCTTTTGCAGGACCTGTCTGTACGACGTACTTGGCTTCCAGGTTGGTCTCGTGGTGTTTACCGTCTGCGCCGTATATTGGGGTGCCATCATTTTTGCGGTAAACGGAGTTTGTGGCCAGGCCGGTGCCGTCGATGTTGTCACCATTGAGGTAACGCGTCATGAAGCTAAGGCCAGGAACGCCATAGGGCGCCATGTTCAGGTCGTAACGCACCTGCCAGGATTTCTCCCCAGGACCGTTGAAGTCAGAGTACTGGACGGAGTTAGCAAGGAAAATCGAGTCGCCGCCACGGTTGTTATCGCCAATGCCTATGTAGTCGAAAGGCGTATCGCCGTTAACTTTTTGGAAGGCAACGGTAACTGTGTGCGCAGCCAGAAAAGAGTAGGCTGCGGAGAGGGAGTAGGTGGTGTTGCTGATCGAGCCTGCTTTTGCGCTGCCCTCATCCGTAGTGCGGTAGAGGTTGGCGTCGAAAGCAAGAGACTGCTCGTTACCCAGCGGAAGCGCGTAGTTAACGTTTCCGTAGTACTGATTCCACACGTCTTCAAGCTTGGCTGCATAGAACGCAACGCCCAAAGCGTCGTTGATGGCGTATTTACCGCCAGCAAAATCTGCGCTGTTAGCCCGTACACCGGCGTAGTTTGCCCAGATGCTTCCGTCATGGCTGGTGTCGTTCTGGCTGGTGCCGGAATAGAAGTGACCACCCTCAAGATCAAGGCCTTTGATCTCACTGCTTTGCAGGCTGATGCCGCTAGCTGTCTGTGGCAGCAGTCGAGATCCGCCTACCGCAAAAACGGGACTTGTAGGCTGCATGTCACCGATTTTAAGCTCGGTTTTAGATACTCGGAACTTTACCGCACCGCCTAACTTGCCAAGCGTATCTTCGTTGCCGCCATTGCGGTCCGTAACCAGGTTGGTAGACCCGGAGTAGGTATCAGGACCCCAGAGCTTCAACCCAAAATAGCCGAATGCTTCCACGCCTACGCCGACTGTGCCTTGGGTGTAGCCAGAACTGAAGTTCGTCCACAGGCCCTGAGTCCAGTCACGCTGATCCTGATTGCCATCGCCTTTATTGTCGCGGTTGAAATAGTAATTGCGCAACTTCAGGTCAAGCGTGCTGCCTTCAACAAAACCTTTGGCCTCAGCCTGATCACTGACGAACGGTGCAGCTGTTGCCAGTTGGGCGCTGGCTGCGGTAACGGCCAGTGCGATTGCGCTCCACTTCATCACTCTCATCGTGATTGCTCCTTTGGTTTTTAGAAGGTAACCAAGCCGTCCCACCTGTTTTTTTATCTGGGCGGCCTTTTCTATTTTTATGTCGGCGGAAAATCTACATCACGCTGACGGTGCTTGCGATAGGTGCAGCCCTATCCTTTCAGAATCTTTACGGCGGTGTCGCTGAGTGCGTCATCCCTGTAGTGGTGCCGCGTTTGCAGACTCCGGGTAGAGGGGAATGGAGCAAAGCCCTCATCACCTGCAGCCTGTCAAAAGCATCGTTGCGGACCACGAACAGTCATTCCCTTGGTCGTGTCATCTCTGTTTTCCGCCAGAGACGTCTTGACCATGATGGGTGATATAGCAACAAGTGTGCACAAAAATCCACATTATGAAAAAAATTTGTGAAAAATCAGAATCAGCGTTTCTTTTCCTTTTTATCTTCTTGTTTGTAAATGGTTTTTTTAAAAAATAAAAAATCGTTTCGCGCGCGCTGCAGAAGTCAGCGTAGCCCGGCACAGCAGGTTTGTTACCCGTGCACACCGACATCTGTGTAAATGACGCACCTCTGCTGTTGCCAGCGCAACATCAGTGTGTGGTTTTGGTGCACTGTCGGGATGCGCTGCCTGAGTGTGGAGCGTGCTTCGTCTGCGGCTCATGGTGATCGAAAGGCTGTTTCATTTTAATGACCTGAATACAGGTTTCTCCTCGTGCGCCTTGCCTGAGTGCGTCCTTGCTGGCGGTCGTCATCATGCTTCTTCTTTTTTAGGCGACTCAAATCAGTGCGGCAGCGAAAAGCAGGCTGCATCCTGGTGCAGGTCTGCATTCAAGGGTTACGCTTCCGGCTTCAGGATTGATGAGTGGCAAGGGGATGAAGCGTTACCTCATCAAGCGTATCCTGACTTCCATTACGAGGCGCTCTGTCACCGACAGGGCAGGCCAGACATCTACCTGGCTATTCAGGAGCTTATTATCGTGTTCGTTCTGGATTCACGTCTGCTGCAAGACACTCGGCCTCTGGGCGACTTTCCACTCTGCCGGCTGCTGCTCTCCAACGACTCAAGCTATCCCTGGTTCATTCTGGTGCCGCGACGTACCGACATCAGCGAGATATTCGAGCTGTCTCCTGAAGAGCAACTACAGCTTTGGCAAGAGACGACAACCCTGTCGAGGATTCTCAAAGATGTGTTCAGCGCTGATAAGATTAATGTCGCGGCGCTCGGCAATGTCGTCAGCCAGCTTCACATGCATGTGATCGTGCGCAAGCGTGACGATGCTGCCTGGCCTGCACCGGTCTGGGGCAAGCAGCCGGCTGTTCCTTATACGGATGAGGCGTTCGCAGCGATCCGTGAACGGCTCCGGCCGGAACTGACCAGTGATTTTCGATTTGAGGGGGAATAATCATGAACCTTGATGAGCGAGTCATGGAGCTGGAAAGCCGCCTCACCTTTCAGGACGATACCATTCAGTCATTGAATGACGTGCTGGTGGCGCAACGACGCGAGCTTGACCTGCTACAACTGCAGATGACAGCGATGCTCAAGCGTCAAGAGGAGCTGGGCAATCAGTTCGAAACCTTCGAAGAAGATGCTCCGCCGCCTCATTACTGACAGATATAAAAAAACCGCGGCCTCTCATGGAGGTCGCGGTTTTTTATTGCTGTTTGAAATCAGCGACGAGGCAGAGCTGCGATCACGTCTTCGGCTTGCAGGCCTTTGTCTCGGTTCATCACAGAAAACTCGACGCGCTGACCTTCGACCAGCACACGATGACCTTCACCGCGTATGGCACGGAAGTGAACGAAAATATCGTCGCCGGAATCACGCGAGATAAAGCCGAAGCCTTTCGAGGTGTTGAACCACTTTACGGTGCCCGTATCGCGATTGCTCATGTCATGGCTTTGAGGCGCAGGCGAAGGAGATGACCTGTAGAAGCTCACACCCAGGTGCAGCGCGACCGCGACTATGGCAGTAATCAGGCTGGCGATGATCGCTGGCTGGCCTGCTATATAAGGCAATGGAACGAGTAGCGTGAGGATTTGCAGTACAACGGCGATAACCAGCAGTGCGCTGACCAGATTTTGCAGTGTGTGACGTGTGCCTCGATTCCAGTAGGGAATTACCGGAGCGAGGATCAGGTTGAGTAGCCCCAGAAAAGCCAGAAAAAGCGCGTCTGGCTGTTGCAGGTAGGGAGCGACGGCTTCACTACGCAGGCTGGGGATAAAAGAAAGCAACAGAGCTGCTGCTCCCGTTACCAGATGGACAATTTTCAACATTTTTAAAAAGCTCACAGGTCAAGAAGGATTACAAGAAATAGCGGGTAACGCCCGGTACGCTTCTGAACAAGGGAAGGCGTGATGCACGAGCGAGGGGCCAGCCTATGCGCTAAGCCAAATGACAACTCATTAGCGACACGCGGTGTATTTAACAGCAAAGCCCGATGCTACTCAAATCAGTCGCTTGCCCGTGAACGAATGCTGTGTGGCGCGCGTCTTAAAACGTAGTGGCGACTGCCCCAAACCCCTTGAAACAGAGCCTTGCAGCTGCTTTGAACTGTGTTCGAGGCGGTTTTTCACACGCCAGCCCTGAGAAAGGCGGGATGGCAGGAATCTGTCGGGAGACGCTCGCGGCTGCATCGACATGGGGCAGGGCGTCGACAGATAGCTGCGCGGCTCCTCTTCTCTTGATAGAGTAGGCGCTGTTACTGCTTTCCAATCCTCACTAAAAGGACATGAAACATGGCAATCGATATTGGTATCAGTGAAGAAGATCGCAAATCGATCGTTGATGGTCTTTCGCATCTGCTTTCGGATACTTATGTGCTTTACCTCAAAACCCACAACTTTCACTGGAATGTCAGTGGGCCAATGTTTCGTACGCTCCACTTGATGTTTGAAGAGCAATACAACGAACTGGCTTTGGCGGTTGATTCCATAGCCGAGCGTATTCGTGCCCTTGGCTTCCCCGCACCAGGCACTTATTCGACCTATGCGCGTCTTTCTACTATCAAGGAAGAAGAAGGCGTGCCCAGTGCTGAAGATATGATCAAAAGTCTGGTTCAGGGGCAAGAGGCTGTTGTCCGCACGGCGCGTAGTATTTTTCCTCTTTTGGATAAAGTCAGCGATGAGCCGACGGCTGATTTGTTGACGCAACGGATGCAGGTTCATGAAAAAACAGCATGGATGCTGCGCTCGATGCTCGAATCGAAATAATGAGTACGGCGAGTGGCACCTTGTGCTGCTCGCTTGCTTCGCCCCTGCAACTGCTCAGTGCCTCTGCCGTTTCACGCTCGCCTCGATCCAGATTCTGATGCCCCGCGTATTCAATATTTACATTCGCATAATTGTTAAACACCCGCGCAGCAGATTTTTGCTTATAGCAGGCTGGTATTCGATATTCCCTAGTCCTTTGTGGTCATGTCCTACGCTAACTAAGTGCAGGCCCTGCTGGATATAAATTCATGGATCGGGCTTTATAGGTCGGGTGTTGACTTGTTTATAAATGTTTCCCATTTTTTGTCTTGAATTTGATTTCAGAAGGGCGGTAATTATGATGTCACGAGGTGTCGAGCGTGAGGTTAAAGCGTTAAGTCGGGACGATCCTTTCGTTGAGGATTTTAATATGACGCTGGCGCAGCCTCATTCCAAGTCCGTTCGGCTGAACGGTCTGGCCACATGCCTGCGTCTTGAGAACGTGTACTGGAATATACTGTCCGGTATTGCGCGCTCCAATAACTGCTCGGTGAATGCCGTGCTTTCCTATATCGATAGAGAGGTTCATCTGCGCTACGGCGGTGTAAAGAATTTCAGCGGTCTGATCCGCGTGGTCTGTGTGGCACATTTGTTGAAGACCGACCGTCTGGATATCGCCCAGGCGTAGCTTGATCCCCTCATTTTTGCGGGCTTGCCTCTGGCGAGACCGCGCGCTCCCTGCGCTGCGAACGAGCCGTTCGAGCGTACGAAGCAGCGACGAACTTATCCTGACAGGATAGGTTCGTTGGCTGCACGGCATCGATTAACTCTATATAATCCTTCGCCTTGCCAACGGGCACGACTCTGCGGCTGGCTTGAACTGTGTGCCGGCGCCTTGCACTATTGAGCGCAAGCCAGGAGCGAAAGCCCCACCGAATTTCGAATTACGAGAAGTGAAAACACCATCATGATGCGCAGCCATTATTGCGGCCAACTGAACGAGAGCCTGGAAGGTCAGGAAATTACCCTTTGCGGATGGGTCCACCGTCGCCGTGACCACGGAGGCGTTATCTTCCTCGATATTCGCGACCGTGAAGGTATGGCTCAGGTGGTGTTCGATCCTGATCGTGCCGACACCTTCGCCGCTGCCGACCGTGTCCGCAGTGAGTACGTAGTCAAGGTCGTCGGCAAGGTGCGTGCGCGTCCTGCCGGTGCAGTGAACCCCAACATGGCGTCCGGTGCCATCGAAGTGCTGGGCTACGAGCTGGAAGTACTGAACGAATCGGAAACCCCGCCGTTCCCGCTTAACGAATACTCGGACGTCGGTGAAGAAACCCGCCTGCGCTATCGCTTTATCGATCTGCGTCGTCCGGAAATGGCTGAAAAGCTGCGTCTGCGCTCGCGTATCACCACCAGCATCCGTCGTTATCTGGATGACAATGGCTTCCTCGACGTCGAGACGCCTATTCTGACGCGTGCCACGCCGGAAGGCGCTCGCGACTATCTGGTCCCAAGCCGCACACACCCGGGCAGCTTCTTCGCGTTGCCGCAATCGCCTCAGTTGTTCAAGCAATTACTGATGGTCGCCGGCTTCGACCGCTACTACCAGATTGCCAAGTGCTTCCGTGATGAAGACCTGCGTGCCGACCGCCAGCCGGAATTCACCCAGATCGACATCGAGACCAGCTTCCTGGACGAGAAGGACATCATCGGCTTGACCGAGAAGATGGTGCGTCAGCTGTTCAAAGAAGTCCTGGACCTGGAGTTCGGTGACTTCCCGCACATGACCTTCGAAGAAGCCATGCGCCGTTATGGTTCCGACAAGCCTGATCTGCGCAACCCGCTGGAACTGGTTGACGTTGCCGATCAGCTCAAGGATGTCGAATTCAAGGTATTCAGCGGTCCTGCCAACGATCCGAAATGCCGCATCGCCGCGCTTCGTGTTCCAGGCGGGGCAAGCATGCCGCGTAAACAGATCGACGACTACACCAAGTTCGTCGGCATCTACGGTGCCAAAGGCCTGGCCTACATCAAGGTCAACGAGCGCGCCAACGGCGTTGACGGCTTGCAGTCGCCCATCGTCAAGAACATCCCGGAAGCCAACCTCAATGTGATCCTGGATCGCGTGGGTGCAGTGGACGGCGATATCGTGTTCTTCGGCGCAGACAAGGCCAAGATCGTCAGCGAAGCCTTGGGCGCGCTGCGCATCAAGGTCGGCAACGATCTGAAACTGCACACCTGTGAGTGGGCGCCGATGTGGGTTGTCGACTTCCCGATGTTCGAAGAGAACGACGACGGCAGTTTCACCGCGCTGCACCACCCCTTCACAGCACCCAAGTGTACGCCTGAAGAACTGGAAGCCAACCCGGCCACTGCCTTGTCCCGCGCCTATGACATGGTGCTGAACGGCACCGAACTGGGTGGTGGTTCGATCCGTATCCATCGCAAGGAAATGCAACAGGCGGTATTCCGTCTGCTGGGCATCGCCGAAGACGAGCAGCAGGAGAAGTTCGGCTTCCTGCTCGACGCGCTGAAATATGGCGCGCCACCGCACGGTGGTCTGGCGTTCGGTCTGGATCGTCTGGTGATGTTGATGACTGGCGCTCAATCGATTCGTGAAGTCATCGCCTTCCCGAAAACTCAGAGCGCTGCGGACGTCATGACCCAGGCACCGGGTGTCGTGGATGCCAAAGCCCTGCGTGAACTGCACATTCGCCTGCGCGAGCAGCCAAAGGCCGAGTGATGCCGGGCAGGGCGTATCCTGGATGCGCCCTGCATTGCCCGAATAGAGTGAAACTTTTTGCCTGTTGCATGGGCGAAAGGTGAAGGTGTTTCGAAAAGAATCTGGAGCGAGAAATGGCAGGTCATTCTAAGTGGGCGAACATCAAGCACCGCAAAGAGCGTCAGGATGCCAAAAAAGGCAAGATTTTCACCAAGTGGATTCGTGAACTGACCGTTGCCGCTCGTCAGGGCGGCGGTGATCCCGGCTCCAACCCGCGCCTGCGTCTGGCATTGGACAAGGCGCTGGGCGCAAACATGACCCGTGACACCATTGATCGTGCCGTGGCTCGCGGCGTGGGGGCTTCCGACGGTGATGATGTCGAGGAGCTGGGTTACGAAGGTTATGGCCCGGGTGGGGTGGCGATCATGGTTGAAACCATGACTGACAACCGTAACCGAACCGCTGCCGCCGTGCGTCACGCGTTCACCAAATGCGGTGGCAATCTGGGGACCGACGGTTCTGTGGCCTATCTGTTTGATCGCAAGGGGCAGATATCCTTTGCGGCTGGCGTCGATGAAGATGCCTTGATCGAAGCGGCAATGGAGGCAGATGCCGACGACGTCGTTACCAATGAAGATGGCTCCATCGATGTGTTTACCTCGTTTTCGGGCTTCTATGCGGTGCGTAACGCACTGGAGGCGGCCGGTTTCAAGGCGTCGGATGCGGAAATCGTCATGTTGCCGACCACCAGCGCCGTGCTGGATCTGGACATCGCCGAGAAGGTCCTCAAGCTGATCGACATGCTTGAAGACCTGGATGACGTACAGAACGTCTACTCGAACGCAGAAATTCCGGACGAGGTCATGGAGCAGTTGGGCTGATCATCGTCAGATAAGCTGCACCGGAAGCCGGAGGAACGAAGCCGTAAGCGTCATGCGGCTATCGGCCTCCGGCTTCTGCCTTTATGCTGCGCTCATTGTGTTGCGTTACCTTCTCTAGCTGCAGGCGTTATGACTCTTATTCTTGGTATCGACCCCGGTTCGCGAATCACCGGCTATGGCGTGGTGCGTGACACCGGTCGCGGCTGCGTTTACGTGGCATCGGGTTGTATTCGCACAGGCAGTGGCGAGCTGCACGAACGTCTGCAAATCGTCTATCGCGGCGTCCGTGAAGTGATCAAGACTTACGGGCCGGTGACGATGGGGATCGAAAAGGTCTTCATGGCAAAAAACGCCGACTCCGCGCTCAAGCTCGGCCAGGCGCGAGGCGCTGCCATCGTGGCTGGGGCCGAGGAAGAGCTCGAGATCGCCGAATATACGGCCACTCAGGTCAAGCAGGCTGTGGCGGGTACCGGTGGTGCCAATAAAGAGCAGGTGATGATGATGGTGATGCACCTGCTTAAACTGACTCAGAAACCGCAAATCGATGCCTCCGATGCGCTGGCCATTGCGTTGTGTCATGCGCATACCCGTTCCAGCCTTATTCCCCACGGCTTGAACACCGCGCGCAGCCGTGGCGGCAGGCTGCGTCTGTGACGGCATCATTCGCACGCATTTTTTTACTTGCAGGTCTGGCCACTCCTGTGATGATTGTTCCCAACTTTTTCGCGCAAGCGATAAGCAACACGAAAGGATCTGAAACGTGATTGGACGTTTACGCGGCTTTCTCGCTGAGAAACAGCCTCCGCATCTGGTGCTGGACGTCAATGGCGTCGGTTACGAACTGGAGGTGCCGATGACCACGCTCTATCGGCTGCCCCACGTTGGTGAGCCCGTGACCCTGCACACACACCTTGTCGTCCGCGAAGACGCGCATTTACTGTACGGCTTTTATGAAAAGCGTGAGCGCGAGTTGTTTCGCGAGCTGATTCGTCTCAACGGCGTAGGCCCCAAGCTGGCCTTGGCGTTGATGTCAGGTCTTGAGGTCGATGAGCTGGTGCGCTGTGTTCAGGCGCAGGACACCTCGGCGCTCACCCGCATACCAGGTGTCGGCAAGAAGACCGCCGAGCGTCTACTGGTCGAACTCAAGGACCGCTTCAAGGCCTGGGAGTCGTTACCAGGCACGTTTACACTGGTTTCCAATGGCCCGAATCAGGCCGAACCTGTGGCGTCGGCCGAGTCCGATGCGGTCAGTGCCCTGATATCGCTGGGCTACAAGCCACAAGAGGCGAGCAAAGCCGTCTCTGCCATCAAGGAAAAAGACTTGAGCAGTGCCGATCTCATCCGGCGTGCATTGAAGGGGATGGGATAAGTGATAGATGCCGACCGTTTGATAACCGCTACTGGCGGCCGTGATCGCGACGAGCAGCTGGACCGTGCGATTCGTCCGCTGAGCCTGGCTGACTACATTGGTCAGCCCACGGTTCGCGAGCAGATGGAGCTGTTCATCCAGGCCGCGAGAGGGCGTAACGAATCTCTGGACCACACCCTGATTTTCGGGCCTCCGGGTCTGGGCAAGACCACGCTGGCCAATATCATCGCGCAGGAAATGTCGGTTTCGATCAAGAGCACGTCAGGTCCCGTCCTTGAACGTCCCGGAGATCTGGCCGCCATCCTGACCAATCTTGAGCCGAACGATGTGTTGTTCATCGACGAGATTCACCGGCTGTCGCCCATTGTCGAGGAAGTGTTGTACCCGGCGATGGAAGATTTTCAGCTGGATATCATGATCGGGGAGGGGCCTGCTGCCCGCTCTATCAAACTGGACCTGCCGCCTTTCACCCTGGTGGGCGCGACCACGCGAGCCGGCATGCTCACCAATCCGTTACGTGACCGTTTCGGTATCGTTCAGCGTCTTGAGTTTTATAGCATTGCCGATCTGTCGACCATCGTGACCCGCTCGGCCGGTATCCTGGGGCTGGTCATCGAACCTGAAGGCGCGTTCGAGATCGCCCGTCGAGCCCGTGGCACCCCGCGTATCGCCAACCGCCTGCTGCGTCGCGTGCGCGATTTCGCCGAAGTACGCGGCAACGGTCAAATCACCCGTCAAACCGCTGACAAGGCGTTGAATCTGCTGGACGTCGACGAGCATGGTTTCGATCATCAGGACAGGCGTTTGCTGCTGACCATGATCGAGAAGTTTGACGGTGGTCCGGTAGGTGTCGACAGCCTCGCTGCGGCCATCAGTGAAGAGCGCCATACGATTGAAGACGTACTGGAACCCTATTTGATCCAGCAAGGCTATATGATGCGCACACCGCGCGGTCGGGTCGTGACCCGTCATGCCTACCTGCATTTTGGGCTGAACATCCCTTCCAGGATGGGAGAGCTGCCAACTGCCGAGGAGTTTGTTGATGATTCGGCTGATTAAATGTGACGTCATGCAATTTAATCGCCGTCTGTGTGTCACATTGCCAGTCTCGTGGGCGCTAAAGGTGGCGAGCGGCAAATCGTTGAAAAACAGTTGCCTGACCCGATTGGCAACGTGAGGAGTAAGCACTAGAGTATGCGCGCGCAAAACGGGGTTCAGTCGTTCGCACATCGCTGTCGCGTTTATTACGAAGACACCGATGCTGGCGGCATCGTCTACTACGTCAATTATCTGAAATTCATGGAACGGGCTCGTACCGAGAGGCTGCGCGATCTTGGTTTCGCTCAGTCCGCAATGGCGCAGGACAACCTGCTGTTTGTCGTGCACTCCAGCGAAGCGCGTTATCACAAGCCTGCGCGGCTGGATGACGAATTGCTCGTCAGTGCACAAGTAACCGAATTGAACCGTGTCAGCCTGCGCTTTCAACAGCAAGTCAGGCGGGCTTCGGATGCAACGCTGCTCTGCGAGGGGCAGTTCTTGGTGGCGTGTGTAAGCGCCGATAGTTTGAAACCCCGGGCCATTCCCGAAGCTCTGCGAGCGGCCTTTGCCGACCAGAGTGGCGTGGGCACACATTCAGAGCAGGAGATAAAGCGTGGAAGCTAACGTCGTCGACCATTCCTCCATGTGGAGTTTGGTCAGCAATGCCAGCATTGTTGTTCAGTTGGTGATGCTGATTCTGGTGGCCGCCTCGGTCACTTCATGGATCGTGATTTTTCAGCGCAGCAACATGCTGCGCGCAGGTCGGCGGGCACTGGATAGCTTTGAAGAGCGTTTCTGGTCCGGCATCGATTTGTCCAAGCTGTACCGTCAGGCAGGCAGCAACCCTGACCCGGACTCGGGCGTGGAGCAGATCTTCCGTGCAGGCTTCAAGGAATTCTCCCGTCTGCGTCAGCAGTCCGGTGTCGATCCTGATGCGGTGATGGAAGGTGTGGCGCGTGCCATGCGCGTTGCCATTTCCCGTGAAGAGGAAAAACTGGAGTCCGGTCTTTCTTTCCTGGCCACCGTGGGTTCTACCAGCCCGTACGTCGGTCTGTTCGGTACTGTCTGGGGGATCATGAACTCCTTCCGTGGTCTGGCAACAGCCCAACAGGCGACGCTTGCCACTGTCGCGCCAGGTATTGCCGAAGCCCTTATCGCAACGGCCATTGGTCTGTTCGCGGCAATCCCGGCCGTTATTGCCTACAACCGTTTCTCCGCGCGCAGCGAGACCTTGATCAGCCGTTACTACACGTTCGCTGACGAGTTCCAGGCAATCCTGCACCGTAAAGTGCATACCAGCGAAGAGTGAGCAGGTAATTCCCCATGGCTTTAATCGCTCGAGATCGACGCAGAAAACGCAAGCCGGTCGCCGAAATGAACGTAGTGCCCTACATCGACGTGATGCTGGTGTTGCTCGTGATTTTCATGGTGACTGCTCCCATGATCAACCAGGGCGTGAAAGTCGACTTGCCCAAGGTCTCCAGCGAGGCTTTGCCGCAGGACAACAATAATCAGGTCCTGACCATTTCGATCAAGGCTGACAAGACCTATTACTGGAACCTTGGCAGCGAAGTCGATACTGACAAGCAGATGGACAAGGCGATGACCTTGCCCCAGCTGACAGCCGCCGTCACCAAGATCGTCGCTGCCGGGCGTGATGCCGGCAAGCAGACACAGGTGTTCATTCGTGGTGACAAGACCGTTGATTACGGTTCGGTCATGGGCACGATGGGCGGGCTGCAGAAAGCCGGGGTCGGGAATGTTGGCTTGATTACCGAGGCACCCTGATGCAGCCGATTCGAGAGCCGTCTGCCTCGGAAAGCTATTTCTGGCCCAGTGTCTGGGCTGTGGCGTTGCACATTCTGATTTTTGGCATGCTGTTCGTCAGTTTCGCCATGACTCCGGATTTGCCTGAAGCCAAGCCTATCGTTCAGGCAACGCTCTATCAGCTCAAGTCCAAGAGTCAGGCGACGACCCAGACCAACCAGAAAATTGCTGGCGAGGCAAAGAAGACTGCTGCGCGACAGACTGAAGTCGAGCAGTTGGAGCAGAAGAAAATCGAGCAGTTGAAGCAGGAAGCTGTTAAAGCTGCGGAACAAAAGAAAGAAGAGTCCGCTCAAAAAGCGGAAGAACAGAAGGCCGCCGACGAAGCCAAGAAGGCCGAGCAGAAAGCCGAGGAGGCCAAAAAGGCTGACGACGCCAAGAAAGCTGACGAAGCCAAAAAGGTTGCCGACGCCAAAAAAGTTGAAGAGAAACAGTTGGCCGACATAGCCAAGAAGAAAGCCGAAGACGAAGCGAAGAAGAAAGCCGAGGAAGACGCCAAGAAGGCCGCTGCCGAGGAAGCCAAGAAGCAGGCGGCTGACGAGGCCAAGAAAAAGGCTGCCGAAGACGCCAAGAAAAAGGCTGCCGAGGACGCGAAGAAGAAAGCAGCTGCCGATTCCGCCAAAAAGGCGCAGGAAGCTGCACGTAAATCTGCAGAAGACAAGAAGGCGCAGGCATTGGCCGATTTGCTCTCCGACAAGCCGGAACGGCAACAGGCACTGGCAGATGAGCGTGGCGATGAAACCGCTGGCAGCTTCGACGATCTGATTCGGGTTCGTGCATCTGAAGGCTGGAGTCGGCCTCCATCGGCACGTAACAACATGTCGGTAACGTTGCAGATCGGCATGTTGCCGGACGGAACAATCGCCTCTGTGTCGATTGCAAAGTCCAGTGGCGACGGGCCTTTTGATAGCTCTGCGGTTGCTGCGGTGAAAAACATTGGGCGTTTGACAGAAATGCAGGGTCTGAAGCCCGCTGACTTCGCTCCCTATCGTTCATTCAAGATGACATTCACACCTGGAGATCTAGCCTTGTGATCAACCTTTTTCGAGGACTGCTTTTCGTTCTCTGCTGTGCAGCCGGAGTTGCGGCCGCAGAAGAAAAGAACATTCTGGTCACCAGCGGCAGTGACCGTGCCACACCGATCGCTGTCGTGCCATTTGGCTGGCAGGGCGGCAACGTGCTGCCGGAAGACATGGCGGAGATCATCGGCAACGACCTGCGCAACTCCGGCTACTACTCGCCGATCCCGAAGCAGAACATGATCAGCTTGCCGACCCAGGCCAGCGAAGTCATTTTCCGTGACTGGAAAGCGCTGGGTGCCCAATACGTCATGGTCGGCAACATTGTTCCTGCGGGTGGTCGTCTGCAGATTCAATACGCGCTGTTCAACGTGGCCACTGAGCAACAGGTCCTGACCGGCAATGTTTCCGGCACCAACGACCAACTGCGTGACATGGCGCACTACATTGCTGATCAGTCTTTCGAGAAGCTTGTGGGCATCAAGGGTGCGTTTTCGACACGCATGCTTTACGTAACCGCCGAGCGCTTCTCCGAAAGCAATACGCGCTACACCCTGCAACGTTCGGATTATGACGGTGCACGTGCGGTAACGCTGTTGCAGTCCCGTGAGCCAATCCTGTCGCCGCGCTTTGCGCCCGATGGCAAGCGTATCGCCTATGTGTCTTTCGAACAGAGACGTCCACGTATCTTCGTTCAACATATCGATACCGGTCGTCGCGAGCAGATCACCAACTTTGAAGGTCTGAACGGCGCACCTGCTTGGTCGCCGGATGGCACCAAGCTTGCGTTCGTACTGTCCAAGGATGGCAACCCGGAAATCTACGTCATCAACCTGGCTTCGCGTCAGTTGAGCCGTGTGACCAACGATTCCTCCATCGACACCGAACCGTTCTTCGGCAAGGATGGCTCGACGATCTACTTCACGTCGGACCGTGGTGGAAAGCCGCAAATCTATAAAACCAATATTAATGGCGGTGGTGCCGAACGAGTTACGTTCGTGGGTAACTACAACGCCAATCCGAAATTGTCAGCCGATGAAAAGACGCTGGTGATGATTCACAGGCAGGACGGCTTTACTAATTTCAAGGTTGCAGTACAGGATTTGGCCCGCGGAAGCGTAAAAATCCTCACAGATAGCAACCTTGATGAGTCGCCTACTGTTGCGCCCAACGGCACCATGGTAATCTACGCCACCCGCCAGCAGGGCCGGGGAGTCTTGATGCTCGTGTCCATTAACGGACGCGTAAGGCTCCCGCTTCCTACCGCACAAGGCGAAGTCAGAGAACCGTCCTGGTCCCCTTACCTGAACTGACGCGGCGCTACACGATTTGCTTAACACACTGGGGTTCATTAGGAGTTTCAAGATGGAAATGCTGAAGTTTGGTAAGTTTGCTGCGCTGGCTCTGGCCATGGCTGTAGCTGTAGGTTGCTCGTCCAAAGGCGGCGACAATGCCGGTGCTGGCGCTGTCGACCCTAACGCTGGTTACGGCGCTAACACGGGTGCTGTTGACGGTTCCATGAGCGAAGAAGCTGCTCTGCGCGCAATCACCACCTTCTACTTCGAATACGACAGTTCGGACCTGAAGCCAGAAGCCATGCGCTCCCTGGACGTGCATGCTAAAGACCTGAAATCCAACGGCGCTCGCGTTGTTCTGGAAGGCAACACCGACGAACGTGGTACTCGTGAGTACAACATGGCACTGGGCGAGCGTCGTGCGAAAGCCGTTCAGCGCTACCTGGTACTGCAAGGTGTTTCCCCAGCTCAGCTGGAACTGGTTTCCTACGGCGAAGAGCGTCCAGTTGCTACCGGCAACGACGAGCAGTCGTGGGCTCAAAACCGTCGCGTCGAACTGCGTAAGTAATTTGACATGCGAACGTGCCGACGTGCTCTAACCGTTTTGGCCCTTGCCCTTCCGCTTTCAGCGTTGGGTGCGGCTCCTGTGGTCGATAACAATTCTGGCTCTGGCAGCAGCAGTTATCCGCCAGCGGGTTATGGCACGTCCGGCGCCTATGCCGGGGGAGGGGTTACACCCCCTCCCTCGGCACAAGGTCAGCTGTTCATGCAGCTACAGCAAATGCAGGAAGAGATCGCGCGTTTGCGCGGGCTTGTCGAGGTTCAGCAGAACGACATCCAGCGCATGAAGCAGGAAGCTCTGGAGCGTTATCAGGAACTCGACCAACGTATAGCCAGTGGCGCTGCCGCTCCGGCTACCAATAATTCTCAACCTTCTGGTGGCGCTGTTGACGCCAGTGGGACGCCTTCGGCTCCGGCCGCTCAGGCACCGGCAGCAGGCACCGAGCCTCCTGACCCGGCGAAGGAAAAGCTTTATTACGAAGCTGCCTTCGATTTGATCAAGGCAAAGGATTTCGACAAGGCCAGCCAGGCTTTTACCGCTTTCCTGCGCAAATACCCGAACAGCTCTTACGCTGGCAATGCCCAGTATTGGCTGGGTGAAGTGAATCTGGCCAAAGGCGACCTTCAAGGTGCCGGTCAGGCATTCGCCAAAGTGAGTCAGCAATACCCGAAACACGCCAAGGTTCCTGATTCGTTGTACAAGCTGGCCGACGTAGAGCGCCGCCTGGGTCACAACGACAAGGTCAAAGGCATTTTGCAGCAGGTTGTCGCTCAATATCCGGGCACATCCGCGGCTCAGCTGGCACAGCGAGATCTTCAGCGTCTCTGATGTCCTGACTCGCAAATCAAGAAAGCCGCGCCCGTCGCGGCTTTTTTCGTTAGAATCTCGCACCCGAAATTCCGGTACACATTACGCTTCTCTGGATTCTGCGCTCGCAGGGTCCTTTGAAGTGCCTGACGGAGGCGGACGGCCTGTTTAGCTGTTACGCCCGTGGCTGATATGCAAGACACATTACGCATCACCGAAATATTTCACTCGTTGCAGGGTGAAACCCGTACGGCTGGGCTGCCCACCGTATTTGTGCGCCTGACCGGCTGTCCTCTTCGCTGCCAGTACTGTGACAGCGCCTACGCATTCACGGGTGGCACGATCCACTCGCTGGACGACATCGTCGCTCAGGTCGCTTCTTACCGGCCTCGTTACGTTTGCGTAACGGGTGGTGAACCGCTCGCACAGCCGAACGCGATTCCGTTGCTAAAGCGTCTGTGTGACGCAGGTTACGAAGTGTCGCTGGAAACCAGCGGCGCGCTGGATATCTCTGCAGTGGACCCTCGTGTCAGTCGTGTTGTCGACCTCAAAACCCCAGGGTCTAAAGAGGTCGCACGCAATCGCTACGAAAACATGGAACTGCTTACGCCCAACGACCAGGTCAAATTCGTGATTTGTTCGCGGGAAGATTACGACTGGGCAGTTTCCAAGCTCATTCAATACGGGCTCGATCGCCGGGCTGGCGAGGTTCTGTTTTCCGCGAGCCATCATGAGCTGAAAGGCCGCGATCTGGCCGACTGGATCGTGGCGGATAACCTGCCAGTACGCTTGCAGATGCAGTTGCATAAATTTCTTTGGGACGACGAGCCGGGGCGCTGAAATGACTGAATCGACCATGACTGAAAAAAGAGCCGTGATTCTGCTGTCGGGTGGCCTGGACTCCGCCACCGTCGTCGCAATGGCCCTTGCTGAAGGGTACGCCTGCTACACCATGAGCTTCGATTACGGTCAGCGCCATCGCGCTGAACTCGACGCAGCCGCGCAGGTGGCTCGCGACCTGGGTGCCATTGAGCACAAGGTGATTGGCCTGAATCTGAACGGCATTGGCGGCTCGGCACTGACTGACAGCTCCATCGCCGTGCCTGAGGCGCCTTCAGAAGGCATCCCGGTGACTTACGTGCCGGCCCGCAACACCGTCTTTCTTTCCCTCGCACTGGGCTGGGCAGAGGTGCTGGGCGCGCGCGACATCTTTATCGGCGTCAATGCGGTGGACTATTCGGGCTACCCGGATTGCCGCCCTGAGTTCGTCGCATCGTTCGAGCGCATGGCTAATCTCGCAACCAAGGCCGGTGTGGAAGGGCAGGGCTTCACCATACGTGCGCCGCTGCAGAACCTCAGCAAGTCCGACATCGTCAAGGCTGGCACTGCGCTGGGCGTCGATTACGCACTCACGGTTTCCTGCTATCAGGCCGATGATCAAGGCCGTGCGTGCGGTAAATGCGACAGCTGCCGCCTGCGCGCAGAAGGCTTCGCCGCCGCCGGTGTAGCAGACCCGACGCGTTATTTTTAAGTTTTTTTAAAATAGGTGTTGAATTACTCATAAAAATCAGTAATATACGCGCCACACAACAGAGGGTCGTTAGCTCAGTTGGTAGAGCAGTTGGCTTTTAACCAATTGGTCGTAGGTTCGAATCCCACACGACCCACCATTTCGAAAATCTGGAAGGCCCATGAAAATGCGGATTTCCAGATTTTTTTTGCGTTGCAGATCGTCAGGTCGGAGAGCTGCTTTGAGCTTTCGTCATGGGTGAAGCGACGATCTGTAAAGCGGTTGGCAAGTCTTTCGAAGCTGAAGGCAAGTAGTACCGTTTGAGAGCGATGTACACCCATGCAAGCAGCCGTCTGTGTAGAAACTCACAGATGCCGGAGTCAATATGTTGTCTTCGCTGATAGTGCCATATCGTAAGCGTCCGACGAACACACATTCATCCCCCAATCATGGCAAGCGTTTGATTAACGCGCTGTGGTTCGCAATCCGCGCTAAGAAAACTCAATAGTTGGTGGCTTTGAAGCGCCTCAGACCTTGGCAGATAGTGCGGAAAAGATAAAGATTTGGACGTCTAGGATTACTAAACCCGTCCCCTCGCGGTTTTGCTCGGTCATCAGCGCCCTTTATCAGACTGATGAGCTATTCAGTAGGTCAACTCCCTGCGCGGAAACGCTCGTTCGGCTACTGCACTTGCGCTGAAGAGGTTGTCAGATTTGCCCGGGCCCACTTCTCAGCGGTCGTGACCTGAATCGATTGCTGCGCGTTGAAGGTGCCTGCTTTAGGCCAGGCCACACCTCTGCCCTGGGCGAACACAGCGCGGTACTTCTTGATGTGATGCGTTGGGTCTTTCTCCAATTCTTGGAGCAAGTACGGAACAGTCCATACGTTACGTTTGAACGGGCGGCCCAGTACACGTTCGAGGAGGCTCGCAATCTCTCCGTACGTCACAGTGTCTCCCGAGAGGTACACAATCTGATTTCGGAAGCGAGGTTCGAAGAAAACGATTTCCGCTGTCAACGCACCAATGTCGTCTGGAGTCGTAAGCGTCACGCTGGTATCAAGACTGCCCAGCGCGTTCACGGTATCGTTTTCGAAGTCAACCACCTCGAATACAGGCTCGAACAGGAAACTGGTAAACATACCCGTCGAGATGATTACCCATTCAGTTTTATCCTGGGCTCGAAGCAATTCGCGAACATCAAGCTGAGCATCGAACAGATCCTGAGGACTGCCCCGACCGATGACCTCGAAGTCGACACCAAACTGCCACGGGAAGTAGCGCTTCACACCGGATTTCAGAGCAGCGCTAGCCAGTTTCATCGGGGTTTCCCGGCCTGCAACCATGCCTGCACAGCCGATTACGGTATCGAAACGTGCGAATACTTCAGCCAACTGATCGATTGAGTCATTCACGAGGTCTGCGGCTACCATTTGGATGCCGAGCCCCCGAAGCTCATCTATTTCGACCTTTTTCTCGCGTACCTCAGTGTTGATGGTCGAATCCCTGAGCAGCACGCTGATTGTGGAACCGGGCGCGCGCTTTGCTACTCGCGCAAGATTACGCAAAACCGGTAGCCCAAGCTCACCGGCGCCTAGAACGAGAATGGATTGGGGGGGGAACTGGGTCACTTCGGTCATGATTTCTCCTGAGACCTGTTGCCTGTAAGATGAACAAATGCTTGCACGATTTGGCAACGCTCGTAAGAAGGCACACCTGTGATACCAGAGAAAGAAATGACCGATCAGGAGGCTCTCAGCCAGGCAGAGACAATCTGCCAAACCCTGAGAGAAGACGATGATGGCATCAGGCGGGAAGTGCTTGCTCACGCAGGCAGCCGCTGGTCGTTGGGTATCCTGCATGCTCTGGGTGTGTACGGCACGATGCGTCATGCCGAAATAAAAAGGCAGATGACCGGTGTGACTCAGCGGATGTTGACCAAGACACTCCGCTCCATGGAGAGGGATGGCCTAGTGGTTCGGCGGGAGTTCGGTGAAATCCCGCCACGTGTCGAGTATGATCTGACGCCGCTGGGTATGGGACTGTTGACCCGCATGTCCCCTATCTGGACTTGGGTTGTCGAGAACGTTGAGGATTTCCGCAAGGCGCGGCGTATTTTCGATAGTCAGGATGATAAAAAACCCGCATGGCAAATACCTACATCGACGCCATCAAGCTCAGAAGCGTCTGATTGAATGTAGCTCACAGCGTATTAAGAGCCCTGTGCCCATTGATGCGGTAGTAATTGGTCAATCGCACTGGCCCTCTGTGTCGGTAACCGCGTCAGTACATCCTTCAGATCCGCGAACGGATCATGCCCGTTCATGCGTGCCGATTGAATCAAACTCATAATTGCCGCCGCTCGCTTACCGCTACGCGGTGATCCGGCGAAAAGCCAATTAGAACGGCCAAGGGCCCAAGGCCGGATCGTATTTTCGACCCGGTTATTGTCGATGGGCACAGCACCATCATCGAGGTAGCGCGTTAATGCTACCCAGCGTTTCAGGCTGTAATCCAGAGCCTTGGCCGTGGCCGAGCCCTCGGGCACAAGTTCGCGCTGAGCCAGCATCCACTGATGCAACTTCTCCGCGATGGGCATCGCCATTTCATCCGAGCAGGTAAGGGCTTTTATCCATTGACTCAGGACGCTGGCTTGATCATGTCCCACGAACTCCTGCAAGATCCCTTGCGTATCTTATTCGAACACGGTGCCAAGCATGACGCCGCGTTGCGCAATTATAGTCCGTTGAGGCTTCATTGGGAGTTCATGTCATGCTGAGAAAAAACCATATGTTTGCTGTGGGGCCATTCGCGGCAGTGCGGCTTCAAGCGCGCGTGCAGACAGCTGCCAGGCGACGAACTACCTAATTTCTTCCGAAAGATACGCTTTAATACAGCTTATGTGAGACGGGTTTCCCAATCACAACGGGTATGGAAAGGCATGACCATAGACACACAAACCATAGTTCTCTCCGGTGGTGGCCCTGATGGGAAGACGCCGCGTCTTGTCACCGAGCTGAGGGGAACGTGCGGTGATCCTTTTGTGGCTGCTGTATGTGATACGCGTATGCCAATGGTCATCACCGACCCTCACCAAGACGATAATCCAATCGTTTTCGCAAACCCGGCTTTTTATGAATTGACCGGATACGCTGCTGAAGAAGTCTTAGGCCGAAACTGCCGTTTTCTTCAAGGTCCGGCAACGAACCAAGACCACGTAGCTAGCGTTCGTGAGGCCGTGAACCGGCAAGAGCCGATAGATATTAAACTTCAAAACTACCGCAAAGATGGAAAACCGTTCTGGAATCATTTGAGTGTGCACCCTGTATTCGACAAGGCAGGGACGTTAGTTTATTTCTCCGCTTCGCTTTATGCCATTACCTCTGATTATGAGCGCTTGCGCTATTTTGGTGACGACATCGGCTTAAACGAACGCGCGCTTGAAGCCCTTATCCGCTCCTCTACCGAGGTACGTTTCCGCATCAGCGCGGATTGGAGTGAGCTGCATCAGCTTAACGGCGGTGATTTTATACCTGACACTCAGGCGAACGATCCACACTGGCTTGATCGATACATACCCCATGAGGATCGCGCCGCAGTTCGTGCCGAAATAACCCGAGCGACGCTTACTAAATCGACCTATTTGATAGAGCACCGAGTTAACCGCGTGGACGGCTCTATCGGTTGGGCCCTCGCACGCGCCGTGCCAATGCTTGATGATGCAGGTGAAATCAAGGAGTGGTTTGGTGCTGCTTCCGATATTACTGAGCGTAAAAAAGCGGAAGAAGCACTACGCCAGGTTCATGAGAACCTAGAGGAGCGGGTTGCTCAGGCCCTGGCCGAACGAGGCAAGATCGAGGAACAGCTTCGTCAGTCACAAAAGCTTGAAGCTATAGGCCAGCTCACTGGGGGTGTTGCGCACGACTTCAATAATTTGCTGACGGTCATTCGCTCTTCCACTGACTTCCTGAAACGGCCCAACCTGTCCGATGAGCGACGCCGTCGGTACGTTGATGCCATTTCGGATACGGTAGACAGAGCCACTCGGTTAACCGGGCAACTTCTTTCTTTTGCTCGCAGGCAAGCCCTTAAGCCAGAAGTTTTTTCTGTCTGCAACGCGGTGCGCTCGATCTCTGACATGATGGATACCCTAACGGGTACCCATATAGCTATCAAATTTGATCTTCCTGAAACGCCTTGTTTTGTGAAGGCCGACCCGATTCAATTCGACACGGCTATCGTAAACATTGCGGCCAATGCGCGCGACGCAATGGGGCAGAGTGGTCAACTGAGTGTTTCCGTGCGTGCCGTTGATTATTTACCTGTCATCCGTAGTCATCCAGCCGTTCCAGGGGACTTCGTTGCTGTTGCGTTGAGCGACACGGGATGTGGTATTCCTCCCGACAAGCTGGAAAGTATTTTTGAGCCGTTCTTCACGACTAAAGATACAGGCAAGGGCACCGGCTTGGGTTTGTCGCAGGTGTTCGGCTTTGCGAAACAGTCAGGAGGTGAGATTGATGTTGAAAGTACTTTAGGCAAAGGCACTACATTTACACTCTACCTTCCACAAGTGGCGCCAGTCGAGCGCGCGCTTCGAGCGGGGGACTCTCAAATTATGTCGGCCGGTCATGGCCTGCGCGTGTTGGTCGTAGAAGACAATTCCAGCTTAGGGCTTTTCGCAATTGAGCTACTAACCGATCTCGGTTATGAATCTGTTCTGGCCTGTGACGCGGCAGCCGCGCTTGATCTTCTAGTTGAAAATGCGAAGCAGTTTGACGTGGTGTTTACGGATGTGGTGATGCCGGGTATGAGCGGCGTAGAACTGGGGCAAATAATTCGTAGCCTGTATCCACATCTTCCCGTGGTGCTAACTTCGGGTTACAGCCATGTGTTAGCCCGAAATGGTACCTATGGGTTTGAGCTGTTGCATAAACCTTATTCAGTAGAACAAGTTTCTCAGGTGCTTACAAAGGCAGCTGCTCAAACTCAGCGGCAAAAGTTGGATTAATGACCACAACGCGTCTGGTTGGTGGCGAATCGCTCGACACCAACGGTCCCGCCATTAACGGCCTGAAGAGCTTGACTAGTGCGCGCGATGGCTTGGTGCATCACAAGTCCGAAGCCGAAGCCGAAGCCGAAGCCGAAGACAAGGAAGGGAAGTCTGTCCGGCGCATGATGAAGCGATGGGCTGGGTTTGAAATCTCTGCCCCGAACCCGTTTTGTCCCAACTGATCTTGGTATAACCGACAGGGCAGGCATACGCCGTGACGTCATTGGTGTCACGGCCATGAATCGTCAGGGTAGTGCAATTTGGCACGCTCGCACCAGTCACCCACCCCACCTGACTCTCACAAGAAAGCGACCGCCCGGTGCTCGTGTGCCCGATCATGCCGTTGGTGGCACAGGCTGTCCCAGCAGCGGCAACTCCATTGAGCTGCGGATACTCACCCACAGTGCCTCGGCCTTCCGAGGCCACTGTTCCACCGCAGATATTCCCGCCCGTATAGAAGTTCTTGTGTAACCGCTCCATGA
>NZ_RBTP01000002.1 GCF_003702045.1 Pseudomonas viridiflava | reverse complement strand
GCGGTGAGGGGTTTTGTCTTTGTGGCGTTTGAAAATAGCGCGGTACTCAAAATCCGGGCAAAAAAAACCACCTGTTCAAGGTGGTTTTCAGATCACTCTCCGCGGTATTCACAACCACTGGTACAGGTTTCGTGGATACGTATGGCCGAGAGTTCGGGCAGCAAAGGCTTCAATTCATTCCAGATCCATCTCGCCAGGTTTTCACTGGTGGGATTCTCCAAGCCTGGAATGTCATTGAGATAGTTGTGATCCAAGCGTTCGTACAAAGGCTTGAAGATCGCTTTGATCTCGGAGAAATCCCGAATCCATCCGGTGTGCGGGTCAACCTTGCCTGCCAGGTGAATACCGACACGAAACGAATGCCCGTGCAGACGCCCACATTTGTGACCTTCGGGTACATGCGGAAGAAGGTGGGCTGACTCAAATGTAAACTCTTTAAAAATTTCCAAAATGTATGAGCTCTAGGAAAATGGCAATCGCTGACGCGACAGATGCGGCATGCGAGTTTAACAGCAATGACCTGAAACGCCATGTTCTGCCAGCGTGCAGAGTACTTGGGCTACGCACAAGTGATGGCATCTAGCCAGACGTGTTCAGTTTGAATTAAGTTGTCAGCGTTATGATGGTCGCCATAAAAGCATAGGTAGTCATGGAGCCTCCCAATAATGAAAACCCCAACCAGTCTCCTGCTCGCCGCCATGCTTTCAATTATCGCCTGCACCCTCCATGCTCGCGACATCGATTCAGATGAAGTCCTTCGTTTGAGCAGTTCGGGCACTCTTCAAACCTTTGAACACCTTGATGCTCAAGCATTGTCTCGGCACCCAGGCGCGACGATTATCGACACTGATCTCAAAAATCAGTACGGCAGGTACATTTACAAAGTCGAACTGCTTGATGCTCAAAACATTGAATGGGATCTCGAAATGGACGCTATCACTGGTCAGGTCTTCAGAAATCATCAGGATAATTAATGAATGTCGACAAGACTCTCTGCGCAATCCTTGGAATGAGCCTGGTTTGTTCGTTTGCGTACGCCAGAGATCTCAATCAGGATGAAGCGCTTAGCTTAAGACAGCGCGGCGTGATCCTGCCTCTCGAGCAGTTTATCGATCACGCGCTCGGTCTCCATCCTGGCTCCAAATTACTTGAGGCAGAGCTGGAAGAAAAACATGATACATACGTCTATGAATTCGAATTGCTGACCCCACAGGGTGTGGTACGCGAGCTGAAATTTGACGCTCGTGATAGCAGGCTCCTGAAAGACGAGGAAGATTGATGCGGCTGTTACTGGTTGAGGATCATGTGCCTCTGGCGGATGAGTTGATGGCTGCCCTAGGACGACAAGGTTATGCCGTTGACTGGTTGGCCGATGGGCGTGATGCCGTCTACCAAGGTGCTAGCGAACCGTATGACCTTATTGTGCTTGACCTCGGTTTGCCCGGTTTGCCTGGGCTTGAGGTGCTCCAACAATGGCGTAGTAACGGGTTAGCCACGCCGGTATTGATACTCACCGCTCGCGGTTCGTGGTCTGAGCGCATCGAGGGGCTGAAAGCAGGCGCGGACGACTACTTGACCAAGCCCTTTCACCCCGAAGAGTTGCAACTGCGTATTCAGGCATTGCTAAGGCGCTCAAAAGGACTTGCGAACCAACCGACGCTAGAAGCGGCGGGGCTTACGCTGGATGAGGGCCGTCAATGTGTCAGCCTCAATGGAGCAGACATTCAATTGACGTCCGCCGAATTCCGTTTGCTGCGTTACTTCATGCTTCACCCTGAACAGATACTCTCCAAAAGCCATCTTTCAGAGCATTTATATGATGGCGAGAACGAGCGCGATTCCAATGTCATCGAGGTCCATGTCAATCACCTGCGTCGCAAGCTGGGGCGTGCGGTCATCGAGACGCGCCGTGGTCAGGGCTATCTTTACGGCGGGGCAGGGGATTGAAGTCCATCCAGCGGCGGTTAAGCCTGGGTTTGATCGCCGTTATGGTAGTGGTGGGCCTGGTCATGGCCCAGACCAGCCTATGGCTGTTTGAGCTGGGTCTGCAGCGGTATCTGGAGTCAGGCCTGCGTAACGAGAGCGAAAACCTGCTTGTCGCCCTGGTGCGTGGACCAGCGGGCCTGCAGCTTGATGACCATCGGCTGTCCGGAGCGTATCAGCGCCCACTGTCCGGGCACTACTTCCGTATGGATTTGCCGCAAGGGCATTGGCGCTCTCGCTCCCTATGGGATTTCGAGTTGCCAGAGTCTGGCCCCGTTGGCCTGCATGCCAATTTTGAGCTTGGGCAGACGGGCCAGTCGCTGTTGATGTTGACGGCGGAGTATCGCAAGTTCGGCAAAAAGATCTCCATTACCGTGGCGCAGGATTACACGCCAGTCAAAGCCAGTTTCCAGCGCATGCAGCAGATCGGTCTGGGGTTGGGTCTTGCCGCGCTAATTCTGGTTCTCGTGCTTCAACGCGTTACGGTATACAGAGCACTAAAGCCGCTGGAAAAGGTTCGCGAACAGATCTCGCAACTTCAGCAAGGTCAGCGCTCTCAGCTGGACGATTACGTCCCGCTTGAGCTTGAGCCGCTGGTTGCCCAGATCAATCATTTGCTCGCTCATACCGAAGATAGCCTCAAGCGTTCGCGCAACGCCCTGGGCAATCTGGGCCATGCCCTCAAAACGCCCCTTGCAGTACTCCTCAGCCTGGCACTCAGCGAGCAGCTCGACAACAACCCGGCACTACGCAAAACGTTGCAGGAGCAGCTTGAGAACATTCGCTTGCGGCTGGAGCGAGAACTCAATCGTGCGCGTCTGTCGGGCGATGCGCTACCGGGTGCGCGCTTTGACTGCGATGTCGAGCTGCCAAACCTTTTCTATACGCTGGGCATGATCCACGGCGGCCACCTCGACCTCATCAATAACGTGGGCAGCGGTCTACACTTGCCTTGGGATCGTGAAGACATTCTCGAACTGCTGGGGAATCTGCTGGATAACGCCTGCAAATGGGCGGACAGCGAGGTGCAACTGAATATTCTGCGTCAGGATCAGGGCTTTCGTTTGCTGATTGACGATGATGGCCCCGGGATTCCCGAGTCTCAACGAGCAGAAGTATTCAGCCGAGGGGCACGTCTGGATGAGCAGATCACCGGCCATGGCCTCGGTCTGGGTATCGTTCGTGACATCGTCGAGGCCTGGGGCGGTCAATTGCAGTTGCTCGACAGTCCGTTGCAAGGCCTTCGGGTGCAGATTGACCTTCCTGAGCGTGTCGCTCCGTAATACCCGTTGACTCGGTACAGAGTAAAGCCCCGCGCACTTTGGCTGCTCGGGCTTCACAAGTGGGCCTATTGGTCGCCAAGCTGCGGGTACGACGGGTCTGCCATCATTTCTCATGGCACTCGTGAGTCAGTCCGCTGACTAAGAGCTAGACCGCACGCAATGCGCGGTTGACTGACATGGACTGGACATGAACGAAACCGTACAGCAATACAAGACACTGCTTCTATTACTGGTGGGGGTGACCGTTGCCTTCATCTGGATTCTGCTGCCGTTTTACGGCGCAGTCTTCTGGGCAGTGATTCTCGGCATCATCTTTGCCCCCCTCCAGCGCAGGCTGTTACTGAAGCTTGGCTGGTCGCGCAACCTGACCTCCCTGTGCACGCTGATCATCTGTCTGGTAATCGCCATTTTGCCAGTGATCATCATCAGCGCTCTGTTGGTGCAGGAAGGCACCACGCTGTACAAGAACGTCGAAACCGGACAACTGGACATCGCGGGCTATCTGGCAGAGTTTAAGACGCTGCTGCCGCATTCTCTTCAGGCGTTGCTGGACCGTCTTGGCATGGGCGACCTCGAAGGACTGCGCGACAAGATCGCCAAAGGCGCCATGCAAGGCAGCCAGTACCTGGCAACTCAGGCCTTCAGCTTCGGCCAAGGCACGTTCGATTTTGTCGTCAGCTTTTTCATCATGCTCTACTTGCTGTATTTCTTCCTGCGCGATGGTCACGAACTGGTCCGCAAGATACGCAATGCCGTCCCGCTTGCCGAGCAGCAAAAGCGTCGCTTGCAGTTGAAGTTCACTCGAGTGGTTCGTGCCACTGTCAAAGGTAACGTCGTTGTCGCAGTGACACAGGGCGCGCTGGGCGGGTTTATCTTTTGGGCGCTGGACATCCCGAGCGCCTTGCTCTGGGCCGTCATCATGGCTTTCCTGTCGCTGCTGCCGGCTGTAGGGGCGGGGATCGTGTGGGCACCCGTGGCACTGTACTTCCTGCTGAGCGGCATGATCTGGCAGGGCGTGGTGCTTGGGTTGTTTGGCGTATTCGTCATTGGGCTGGTGGACAATGTGCTGCGTCCTATCCTGGTCGGTAAGGACACCAAGATGCCGGATTACCTGATCCTGATTTCCACCCTTGGGGGCATGTCGGTATTTGGCTTGAACGGCTTTGTGATCGGTCCTTTGATCGCTGCATTGTTCATCTCTACATGGGGCCTGTTCAGCAGTGCCAAGAAACCGGTTCGGCTGCCCGGTTAGGTTTCACAGGTCAAAAAAAACCCTGCTTAAAAGCAGGGTTTTTTATTTTCGGCCAATCAGCCCGGCATGTGCAGGCCTGCATTGACCACCAAATCCAACAGTGGTTGAGGGTAGACACCCAGCACAAAGGTCAGAATTGCCACAGCCAGCAGCATGACGCCACCGGTACGCTGTGCCCAATTGAAGGCAGCGTCGTGACGCGGCAGCTTGGCATCGACCAGGTACATGGTGACCATGACGCGCAGGTAGTAGAACAGGCCAATGGCGCTGCCCAGCACCAGTGCGCCGACCAGCCACCACAGCTGCGATTCCACGCCAGTCGCGATCATGTAGAACTTGCCGATGAAACCTGCTGTAAGCGGAATGCCTGCCAGCGAGAGGAGCATCAGGGTCATGACCGCTGTCAGGTAAGGACGACGCCAGAACAGACCACGGTATTCGAACATCGCATCGGCATCACGGCCGCTGTAGGGCGAGGACATCATGGTGATCACACCGAAGCTGCCCAGCGACGTCAGCACGTAGGTCGCCAGATAGACGCCGATAGCTTCGACCGCCATCCCTTTGCTGGCAACCAGTGCGATCATCAGGTAACCGAAGTGCGCGATGGAGGAATAGCCCAGCAGGCGCTTGAGGTTGGTCTGAGTCAATGCCAGCAGGTTGCCGACCAGGATCGATGCGACGGCAATCACTGCCAATACATCATGCAGTACGCCACTGCTGGCGGCCGGCGAGATCTGGAACAGACGCACCAGCACGGCAAACACCGCCACCTTGCTGGCAGTAGCCAGGAACGCTGCGACCGGAGCCGGAGCGCCTTCGTAGACGTCCGGTGTCCAGAGGTGGAAGGGCACCAGCGACAGTTTGAACGCCAGACCGACCAGCATCATCGCCAGCCCCAGGCTCGCGATCGGGCTAGGCATGCCGGTTGCAGCGATGGCCTTACCGATGCCTTCGAAGCTCAGCGAGCCCGCTTCTGCGTACAGCAATGCCATACCGAACAGCAGAAAGGCCGAACCTGCGGCCGACAGCACCATGTATTTGATGCCGCCTTCCAGCGAGCGCTTGTTGAAGAACGCGTAAGCCACCAGACCGTAGACCGGCACCGACAGCAACTCCAGGCCAATGAACAGGCCTGCCAGATGCTGAGCGCTGACCAGAACCAGACCACCCGCAGCGGCCAGCAGGATCAGCAAATAGAGTTCTTCACGGTTACCGGGATAACCGACCTTTGCATCGCCCAGATAGGCATGCGCCATCGTCACGCACGCCAAGGTAGAGGCGAGGATGATTGCCATGTACAGGCACGCGAAGTTATCGATCTGCAGCAGCGGTGTAACCGCCAGCGGGGCGGCTTTCAAAGCCGGGTAAATCGAAAGCAGGGCCAGGTTCAGACCCGCTACCGAAAGCAGAAAGGTTTGCGAGTGATTGCGGCGCCACGCGATTGCCAGCATCACCACAACGATGGTGATGCTGGTAATCAGCAGCGGCGCAAGCGCAATAAAGTGTTGAATCGTCAGGTCCATAGCGCTCTTACCGGGCCGAAGCGAGTTGAGTGAAGGCAGTGCCTAGCCATTGCTGCACGCCGTGCATGGTCGCTGCCGAGGTGTCGAGGATCGGCTGCGGGAACACCCCGAGCACGATCAGCAACACGGCAAGGCCCAGCACCATGATCATTTCCCGTCCATCCATGCCTCTGAGGACCTCGTCCGATTTGGACGGGCCGAAGTAGGCGCGGTGAATCATGATTAGCGAGTAGACAGAACCGAATACCAGACCGGATGTGGCAATCGCCGTGATCCACGGCGAGCTGACAAAGCTGCCCAGCAGGATCAGGAACTCACCGACGAAGTTTCCAGTGCCCGGCAGACCCAGAGATGCGGCAGCGAAAAACAGGCTGATTGCCGGCAAGTAGGCAATTCGCGACCAGAGGCCGCCCATTTCGCGCATGTCACGGGTATGCAGACGCTCGTACAACTGACCGCTGAGGATAAACAGCGCAGCGGCTGACAGACCGTGCGCCATCATTTGGACCACGACGCCTTGCAGCGCCTGCTGGCTGCCGGAGTAGATACCGATCAGCACGAAGCCCATGTGCGAAACGCTGGAAAACGCGATCAGACGCTTGATGTCGGTCTGCGCGAAGGCCAGGAAAGCACCGTAGAAAATCCCCACCAGGCCCAAGGTCATCGCAATCGGTGCGAACTCTGCCGAGGCATTCGGGAACAGGGGCAGCGCAAAACGCAGCAGACCGTAGGCCGCTGTTTTCAGCAGGATACCGGCCAGGTCGACGGAACCTGCTGTCGGTGCCTGAGCGTGAGCGTCCGGCAGCCAGGAGTGAAACGGCACCACCGGCAGCTTCACCGCGAAGGCGATGAAGAACCCCAGCATCAGGATGTACTCAGTGCCTGGCGCCAGCTTGGTTTTCAGCAGGTCAGCGTAGGCAAAGGTGATGACACCTGTCTGATTGAAGTGCACCAGCACCAGGCCCAGGATCGCCACCAACATGATCAGACCGCTGGCCTGAGTGAAGATGAAGAACTTGGTTGCGGCATAGATACGTGTCTTCTTGCCGTCTGCTGAGCTGTGACCCCAGAGCGCGATGAGGAAGTACATCGGCACCAGCATCATTTCCCAGAAGAAGAAGAACATGAACAGGTCGATGGCGAGGAACACGCCAACGACACCGCCCAGGATCCACATCAGGTTAAGGTGGAAAAAGCCCACCTTGCGCTGGATTTCCTTCCACGAGCACAGCACCGACAGCACGCCGAGCAGACCGGTCAGCAAAATCATCAGCAACGACAGGCCATCAAGGGCCAGATGCACGTCGATGCCGAAGCGGGTGATCCACGGGTGGTGGAATTCCAGGGTCCAGGTCGGATCGGCACCAGGTACTGGCGCGTAACCGAAGTTGCCGGTGGCCCAAAGCCAGAGGCCCAGCGCCAGTTCGAGGGTCATGGTCAGCAGCGCGATCCAGCGCGGCAGGGTAGGGCCGAAGCGCTCACCCAGCCAGCACAGCAGGCCGCCGATAAAGGGGATCAGGATTAGCCAAGGCAGAATCATGACGGGCTCAATTCCTTTCGCAAATTCGCAAGGTTCATGTCAGACCGCAACCAGAACGACGGCACCAAGTACCAGAACGGCACCCACGGCAATCGAGGCAGCATACCAACGCAACTGGCCGGTCTCGGTGCGGCTCATGGTGTCATGACCGCCTTTGACCAGACGTGGGATCAAGCCGATGGTGCGGTCGAACGGATCGCTACGCAGCAGATGACTGATCGCCAGATAAGGTTTGACGAAAAGCTTGTCGTAGATCCAGTCGAAGCCCCAGGCGGCGAACCACCAGGCTGACAGGAAGCGGCCGGGACCGCTGTTGGCAATGGCGGTCACCAGGCGACGCTTGCCAAGGAACAGCAACGCCGCTAGCAGAATGCCAGCCAGTGCGATTGCACCCGAAGCGATTTCCAGGCTGTGCTTGGCTTCGCCCCCGGCATGGCCAACGCTTTGCGGCAGCACACCGGCCAGCGGAGGCGTGATCAGTGCGCCGATAAAGGTCGACAGGACGATCAGCACCGACAGTGGCAACCAATGAGCGATGCCGTGACCCGCATGGGCTTCGGTCTTGGCTTCACCGTGGAACGCAATGAAGATCAAGCGGAAGGTGTACAGCGAGGTCATGAACGCACCGACCAGACCGGCATACAACAGACCGTTGTTACCGCTGGCGAACGCTTCCCAAAGGATCTCGTCCTTGGAGTAGAAACCGGCGGTCAGCAGCGGCAGGGCGGACAAGGCGGCACCACCGACGATGAAACTGGCGTAGGCCAGCGGCAGTTTCTTCCACAGGCCGCCCATCTTGAAGATGTTCTGCTCGTGATGGCAGGCCACGATCACGGCGCCCGACGCAAGGAACAGCAGCGCCTTGAAGAACGCGTGCGTCATCAGGTGGAAGATTGCGCCTTCCCATGCACCGACACCCAGCGCCAGGAACATGTAACCGATCTGGCTCATGGTGGAGTAGGCGAGGATACGTTTGATGTCTGTCTGCACCAGTGCTGCGAAGCCTGCCAGTACCAGGGTGACGCCACCCACGACACCAACCAGATGCAGGATGTCAGGTGCAAGCGCAAACAGGCCGTGGGTACGGGCGATCAGATAGACGCCGGCCGTTACCATCGTTGCCGCGTGGATCAGTGCCGAAACCGGGGTAGGGCCCGCCATCGCGTCCGCCAGCCAAGTCTGCAACGGCAGCTGTGCGGATTTACCGACAGCACCACCGAGCAGCATCAGCGTGGCCAAGACAATCCAGAAGTCGCCGACCTTGAAGTGCTCGGGCGCCCTGACCAGCAGTTCCTGAACGTTCAACGTGCCCAACTGCTGGAACAGGATGAACAAGCCAATGGCCATGAACACATCGCCAATGCGGGTCACGATGAAGGCTTTAAGTGCGGCGTTACCGTTATTGCGGTTGCTGTAATAGAAACCGATCAAGAGGTAGCTGCACAGGCCTACGCCTTCCCAACCAAAGTAGATGAACAGCAGATTGTCGCCCAGGATCAGGAACAGCATGCTGGCAATGAACAGGTTGGTGTAGGAGAAGAAGCGCGAGTAGCCCGCTTCACCACGCATGTACCAGGACGCGAACAAGTGGATCAGGAAACCTACACCGACCACGACGCCCAACATCGTGACGGACAACCCGTCCAGATACAGCGCGAAGTTGGGCTGGAAGCCATCTACGTCCATCCAGCGCCACAGCACTTGGGTGTAGTGACCACCTTCCGGCGGTGCGACGTTGAACTGCCAGATGACCCAGGCCGTGACAATGGCCGAGAGCCCAATGGACCCGACGCCAATCAATGCCGCAAGGTTTTCCGAGATGCGGCCACGTGAAAATGACAGCAACAGGAAGCCGATGAGGGGAAATACGAAAGTCAGAAAGAGAAGATTCATCCGCGCATCTCACTGGCAGCGTCGATATCGAGCGTGTGGAAGCGGCGATACAGTTGCATCAGGATCGCCAGGCCAATGCTGGCCTCGGCGGCTGCAAGGCTGATCACCAAAATGAACATGACCTGTCCATCCGGTTGAGCCCAGCGGCTGCCGGCAACGACGAACGCCAGAGCAGAGGCGTTCATCATGATCTCAAGGCTCATCAACACGAAAAGGATGTTGCGTCGCACCATCAGGCCGACCAGACCGAGGCAGAACAGGACTCCGGCGACCGCCAGACCGTGTTCGAGAGGGATAGCATTCATTGGCTTGGCTCCTTCGCCTCGTTGCGGCCCAAGTGGAAAGCCGTTACCGCTGCAGCAAGCAGCAGCATCGAGGCCAGTTCCACGACGAGCAGGTAAGGCCCGAACAGGCTGATGCCGACCGCCTTGGCGTCGACCGTGGTGTGACCGATGGCAGCGCCAGTCTGGTTGGCGAACAGCACGTAAAGCAGCTCAGCCAGCAGCAGGACACCCAGGATGACAGGGCCGACCCAGATACCGGGCTTGAGCCAGGTGCGTTCCTGCTGAACCGAGGCCGGACCCAGGTTCAGCATCATGACCACGAACACGAACAAAACCATGATCGCGCCAGCATAGGCGATGACTTCCAGCACACCGGCGAACGGTGCGCCGAGGCTGAAGAACGTCATGGCGACGGCGATCAGTGAAATGATCAGGTAGAGCAGGGCATGCACCGGATTCGTGTTCGTGATCACCCGCAGGGTGGACACGACAGCGATACCGGATGCGAAATAGAAAGCGAATTCCATCTTTACTTCCTTAAGGCAGCAAGCTCTTGACGTTGATCGGCTCGGCTTCATTCTGCGCGGAGCCCTTTGGCTTGCCGGCGACGGCCATGCCCGCAACGCGGTAGAAGTTATAGTCGGGGTTCTTGCCGGGGCCGGAGATCAGCAGATCTTCCTTCTCGTACACCAGATCCTGACGTTTGAAGTCGGCCATCTCGAAGTCCGGCGTAAGCTGGATTGCGGTGGTCGGGCAGGCTTCTTCACAAAGGCCGCAGAAAATGCAGCGTGAGAAGTTGATACGGAAGAAGTCTGGATACCAGCGGCCGTCCTCTTTCTCCGCTTTCTGCAACGAAATGCAACCCACCGGGCAGGCTACTGCGCAGAGGTTGCAGGCTACACAGCGCTCTTCGCCATCAGGGTCGCGCGTCAGCACGATACGGCCACGGTAGCGGGGCGGCAGGTAAACCTGCTCCTCGGGATATTGCAGGGTGTCGCGTTTACGGAAGCCGTGGCCGAATACCATCACCAGGCTGCGCAATTGGGTACCAGTACCCTTAACGATGTCACCAATATATTTGAACATGGGTCAAATCCTCACTGAACCGAGCCTGCCGGTGTGTTCAACAACACAATCGCAGCAGTCACCAGCAAATTGATCAGGGTCAGCGGCAGACAAAATTTCCAACTGAAATCCATGACCTGGTCATAACGTGGGCGCGGAATGGAAGCGCGCAACAGAATGAACAGCATGATGAAGAACGCGGTTTTCAAGGCGAACCAGAAGAAGGCCAGCGATGGCAGGATATCGAACGGGCCATGCCAGCCGCCGAAGAACAGGGTCACCAACAGCGCCGAGATCAGGATGATCCCGATGTACTCGCCGACGAAGAACATGCCCCATTTCATGCCTGCATATTCAATGTGGTAACCGTCGGCCAGTTCCTGCTCTGCTTCCGGCTGGTCGAACGGGTGACGGTGAGTCACGGCCACGCCTGCGATGAAGAACGTACAGAAACCGAAGAACTGCGGAATGATGAACCACAGGTTCTGCGCCTGATATTCGACGATGTCGCGCATGTTGAACGAGCCGACCTGTACCACGATGCCCATCAGCGCCAAGCCCATGAACACTTCGTAGGACACGGTCTGCGCCGAGGCGCGCAAGCTGCCCAGCAGGGCGAACTTGTTGTTACTCGACCAACCGGCGAACAGCACTGCATAGACCGAAAGGCCGGCCATCGCGAAGAAGAACAACAGACCGATGTTCAGGTCCGCCACGCCCCAGGTCGGGGTGATCGGGATGACGGCAAACGCAATCAACAATGCGCTCATCGCCACGACGGGTGCCAGGGTGAAGATCACCTTGTCGGCGAACGGCGGCGTCCAGTCTTCCTTGAAGAACATTTTCAGCATGTCGGCAGCGATCTGGAACATGCCGAACGGGCCAACGCGGTTAGGGCCATAACGGTCCTGCCACCAGCCCAGCAGACGACGTTCCACGAAACTCAGCAAGGCACCGCAGACCACCACGGCCAGCAGCACCACGATGGCCTTGACGACCGCAATGATCGCGTCGATCACTTCAGGGGTGAACCAGGTCATTGCGCTGCCTCCTGCAGACCGTCAACGGATTTGCCGAACACTGCCGCAGGAATTCCGGGCAGACCGGCTGGCAGGGCGACAAGACCGGCACCGAGTTCTTCGTTGATGCGCAGTGGCAGCTTTAGCGTCTGGCCAGCCACATTGAGCGAGATTAGAGCGCCTTCGTTGACACCCAAACGATCCGCTTCCGACTTGGCCAGGGCCACGTAGGCTTGCGGGATGCGCTCCTGAACCGGTGCGGCCAGAGACGAGGTTTCGTCGCTGCCGAACAGGTGGAAGAACGGCACGACTTGCCAGGTGCCGCGCTCTGGCGCGAAAGCACGAGGAACGCTGGCGAACCAGGACAAACCGTCGCCTTTGCTTTCAATCAGGCGGGTGCCCGGATCGCCAGCGCGCAGGTGACCACCCACTTCGTCCTGGAACTTGTTCCAGGCCTGTGGCGAGTTCCAGCCCGGAGACCAGGCAAACGGCACTTGCTGACGAGGTTCGGCGGAACCCGAATAGCCTTCCATCGAGAAGGCAAAGGCGGTGTCTTTGTCTTGCGAAGTGCGCGGCTCATGCACACTGATGTTGGCGCGCATGGACGTCCGGCCGCTGTAACGCAGCGGTTCGCGAGCCAGTTTCAGGCCTTTGATACGGAACGAAGCCGATGGCGCAGCGTTGACGATACCGGCCAGTTGCGCAGAGCTGCTGGCGCAGGCTTCGGTGACGTGGTCCAGTTGCGTCCAGTCCACCGGCTTGTTAAGCAAGGTCGCACGCAGGGCATGCAGCCAGCGCCAGCCTTCATGGATCATGATGCTGGCGTCCAGGTAGGTCGGATCGAACACCTGGAAGAAGCGCTGAGCGCGGCCTTCCTGGCTGACCAGCGTACCGTCGCCTTCGGCAAAGCTGGCAGCCGGCAGGATAAGGTGCGCGCGATCACTGGTTGGCGTCTTCTGATGGTCGGCAACGATCACCACTTTGGCGGCGTTCAGCGCGGCGTCAACGATCGAAGCATCGACACGGCGATACAGGTCGTTTTCCAGTACCACGATTGCATCGGCCTTGCCGGAAATTACGGCTTGCAGCGCAGCGTCGACGGACTCACCGCCGAGCATGGCCAGGCCCATGCTGTTGGCTTCCGGGACGATCAGGCTGATCGAGCCTTGCTTGTCACGCAGCTTGAGAGCCTTGGCGATGTTGGCGGCGGCTTCGATCAGCGCGGTCGAACCCAGCGAGCTGCCAGAGATGATCAGCGGGCGCTTTGCAGCGAGCAGGGCGTCGGCGATGCGTTGTGCCAGTTCCAGCGCTTCGCTGTCCAGGCCTTCGACCGCAGGCGCGCTGGCGTCCAGCGCGTGAGCAACGGCGAAACCAATGCGGGCCAGATCGTCTGGCGCGGCGTGTACGCACTCTTCGGCCACGTCGTCGAGACGGGTTTCAGCCAGGCTGGCGATGAACAGTGGGTTCAGCTCGTGCTGGCCAATGTTCTTCACCGCAGCGTCCAGCCAGGGCTGTACTTTCATTGCCGCAGCCATGTCCTCAGCCTTGCCTTTGACGGCCTGACGCAGACCCAGTGCCATACGGGCAGCGGTCTGGGTCAAATCTTCGCCGAGCACGAAAATGGCGTCGTGGTCTTCGATGTCGCGCAGCGTAGGAACCGGCAGCGGGCTGTCGTTCAGAACCTTGAGGATCAGGCGAATACGCTCAAGCTCGCCGGCTTCGATGCCACTGTAGTAGTGCTCGGCACCCACCAGCTCGCGCAGGGCATAGTTGCTTTCCAGGCTGGCGCGTGGCGAACCGATGCCCACGATGTTGCGACCACGTAGCAGGTCGGCCGCCTTGTCCAGCGCTTCGTCCAGAGTCAATTTGACCTGGCCATTGGCGAGCAGTGGCTGACGAGGGCGATCCTTGCGGTTGACGTAGCCATAGCCGAAGCGGCCACGGTCGCAGAGGAAGTACTGGTTTACGGAACCGTTGTAGCGGTTCTCGATGCGGCGCAGTTCGCCATAACGCTCGCCCGGGCTGATGTTGCAGCCGCTGGAGCAGCCGTGGCAGATGCTAGGCGAGAACTGCATGTCCCACTTGCGGTTGTAACGCTCGGAGTGGGTTTTGTCGGTAAACACGCCGGTCGGGCAGACCTCGGTGAGGTTGCCGGAGAACTCGCTTTCCAGCGTGCCGTCTTCAACACGACCGAAGTACACGTTGTCGTGGGCGCCGTAAACGCCCAGATCCGTACCGCCTGCGTAATCCTTATAGAAGCGGACGCAACGGTAGCAGGCGATGCAGCGGTTCATCTCATGCGCGATGAACGGCCCCAGTTCCTGATTCTGGTGGGTGCGTTTGGTAAAGCGATACCGGCGCTCGTTGTGGCCGGTCATCACCGTCATGTCTTGCAGGTGGCAATGACCGCCTTCTTCGCAGACCGGGCAGTCGTGCGGGTGGTTGGTCATCAGCCATTCGACAACACTGGCGCGGAACGCTTTGGATTCATCATCTTCGATGGAAATCCAGGTGTTGTCGGTGGCAGGGGTCATGCAGGACATCACGATACGACCACGGGTGTCGTTCTCGTCGGTGTACTGCTTGACCGCACATTGGCGACAAGCGCCAACGCTGCCCAAGGCAGGGTGCCAGCAGAAATAAGGAATATCGAGGCCCAGCGACAGGCAAGCCTGTAACAGGTTGTCTGCGCCATCGACTTCGAGGGCTTTGCCGTCTACGTGGATAGTAGCCATGGTTCAAAGGTCTTCGTTGGCCCGTTGTCAGCAGGCGTGGCTAATGGAATCTCGGTAGTACCTGCAGCGTTCAGCCCGCAAGGGCGTCAGCAGGTACGAGGACGGCGGTCTTGAAAGTCCGCCGTCCGGTGTGTCTTGTTATGCGCCGACCATGGTCGGACTTTTGCCGGGTGTCAGCGTGTCGGGTCTGGCAGGTGCGATACCGGCTTCGAACTCGGAGCGGAAGTACTTGATCGCACTGCCCAGCGGCTCGACGGCTCCTGGTGCGTGTGCGCAGAACGTCTTGCCAGGGCCGAGGAAGTTGACCAGGCCCAGCAAGGTTTCGATATCACCTGGCTGACCCTGACCGTTTTCGATGGCGCGCAGCATCTTCACGCTCCACGGCAGGCCGTCGCGGCATGGCGTGCAGAAACCGCAGGATTCCTGGGCAAAGAACTCTTCCATGTTGCGCAGCAGCGAAACCATGTTGACCGAATCGTCGACCGCCATCGCCAGGCCCGTACCCATACGCGTACCCACCTTGGCGATGCCACCGGCGTACATCTGGGCGTCGAGGTGCTCCGGCAACAGGAAACCGGTACCGGCTCCGCCTGGCTGCCAGCACTTGAGCTTGAAGCCGTCGCGCATTCCGCCCGCGTAATCCTCGAACAGCTCACGCGCCTGCACGCCGAATGGGAGTTCCCACAAGCCCGGGTTCTTGACCTTGCCGGAGAAGCCCATCAGCTTGGTGCCGTGATCTTCACTGCCTTCGCGCGCCAGCGACTTGTACCAGTCGTTGCCGTTGTTGACGATGGCAGGCACGTTGCACAGAGTCTCGACGTTGTTTACACAGGTCGGTTTGCCCCAGACACCCACCGCCGCAGGGAAGGGCGGCTTGGAGCGCGGGTTGGCGCGGCGGCCTTCCAGCGAGTTGATCAGTGCGGTTTCTTCACCGCAAATGTAGCGACCCGCGCCGGTGTGCACGAACAGCTCGAAATCGAAGCCGGTGCCCAGGATGTTTTTGCCCAGCAGACCGGCTGCCTTGGCTTCGGCCACGGCACGGTTCAGGTGCCTGGCTGCCGTGACGTATTCGCCACGCAGGAAGATGTAACCGCGGTAGGCTTTCAATGCCTTGGCGCTGATCAGCATCCCCTCGACCAGCAGATGGGGCAGTTGCTCCATCAGCATGCGGTCCTTCCAGGTGTTGGGCTCCATCTCGTCCGCGTTGCACAGCAGGTAACGAATGTTCATGGATTCGTCTTTGGGCATCAGGCCCCACTTCACGCCAGTGGGGAAGCCTGCACCGCCGCGCCCCTTGAGGCCGGAATCCTTGACGGACTGGACGATTTCGTCGGCTGACTGCTGAAGCAGCGCCTTGCGCGCTGCCGCATAGCCGTCTTTGGTCTGGTATTCGTCGAGCCACACAGGCTCGCCGTCATCACGCAGACGCCAGGTCAGCGGATGGGTTTCTGCGGTGCGCGCAATGCGGTTCGCAGGGCCGAAGGACGTGATGGTCATAGGTAACCCTCCAGCATCTTGGCAACGCCAGCAGGCTGTACGTCGCCGAAAGTATCGTCATCGACCATCACGGCCGGGGCCTTGTCGCAGTTGCCCAGGCAGCAGACGGGCAGCAGGGTGAAGCGGCCGTCGTCGGTGGTTTGACCCAGACCGATGCCCAGTGAACTCTTGATCTCGTCGACCACCGATTCGTGGCCGCCGATGAAGCACACCATGCTGTTGCAGACGCGGATGATGTGACGTCCGACCGGCTGACGGAAAATCTGGCTGTAGAACGTGGCAACGCCTTCGACGTCACTGGCAGGAATGCCCAGCAGGTCGCCAATGGCGTAGATGGCGCCGTCCGGCACCCAGCCACGTTCCTTCTGAACGATCTTCAAGGCTTCGATGGACGCCGCGCGCGGGTCCTCGTAGTGATGCATTTCATGCTCGATGGCCGAGCGCTCTGTTTCGCTCAGCGCGAAACGGTCTGTCTGGATAAGCGGGCTGTTCATGCTTAGCGGTCCACGTCGGCCATAACGAAATCGATACTACCCAGGTACGCGATCAAGTCCGCGACCATGCTGCCTTTGATCACCGAAGGGATCTGCTGCAGGTGTGGGAAGCTTGGGGTGCGGATCCGGGTACGGTAGCTCATGGTGCCGCCGTCGCTCGTCAGGTAATAACTGTTGATACCCTTGGTCGCTTCAATCATCTGGAAGGATTCGTTGGCCGGCATGACCGGGCCCCACGAAACCTGCAGGAAGTGGGTGATCAGGGTTTCGATGTGCTGCAAGGTGCGCTCTTTGGGCGGCGGCGTGGTCAGCGGGTGGTCCGCCTTGTATGGGCCAGCCGGCATGTTGCGCATGCACTGGTCGATGATCTTGATGCTTTGGCGCATTTCTTCCACGCGCACCATGCAGCGGTCATAGGCATCGCCGTGTACGGCCAGCGGCACTTCGAACTCGAAGTTCTCGTAGCCCGAATACGGGCGTGCCTTGCGCAGGTCGAAGTCCAGACCCGTGGAGCGCAGGTTCGGGCCGGTAACGCCCCAGTCCAGTGCTTCCTTGGTGTTATAAGCGGCGACGCCGACAGTACGGCCTTTGAGGATGCTGTTCTGCAATGCAGCCTTGGTGTATTCGTCGAGGCGCTTGGGCAGCCAGTCCACGAAGTCCTTGACCAGTTTCTCCCAGCCGCGTGGCAGGTCGTGTGCAACACCACCGATGCGATACCAGGCCGGGTGCAGACGGAAACCGGTGATGGCTTCGATCACCGTGTACGCTTTCTGGCGGTCGGTGAAGGTGAAGAACACCGGTGTCATGGCGCCGACGTCTTGAATGTAGGTGCCCAGGAACAGCAGGTGGCTGGTGATGCGGAAGAACTCGGCCATCATGATACGAATCACGTTGACGCGATCCGGCACGGTAATGCCTGCCAGCTTCTCGACCGAAAGCACGTAGGGCAGGTTGTTCATTACCCCGCCCAGGTAGTCAATGCGGTCGGTGTACGGGATGTAGCTGTGCCAGGACTGGCGCTCGCCCATCTTTTCGGCGCCACGGTGGTGGTAGCCGATGTCTGGAACGCAGTCGACGATTTCTTCACCATCCAGTTGCAGGATGATACGGAAAGCACCGTGGGCCGAAGGGTGGTTCGGGCCCAGGTTGAGGAACATGTAGTCCTCATTCTTGCCGGAGCGCTTCATGCCCCAGGCTTCCGGATTGAAGCGTGCCGCTTCTTCTTCCAACTGTTGCTTGGCCAGCGTCAGGCTATACGGGTCGAACTCAGTCGCACGGGCAGGGAAATCCTTGCGCAGTGGATGACCTTCCCAGGTCGGCGGCATCATGATTCGCGTCAGGTGCGGGTGACCCGGGAAATCGATGCCGAACATGTCCCACACTTCACGCTCGTACCAGTTGGCGTTAGGCCAGATACCGGTAACGGTCGGGACGCTCAGGTCACCTTCCGACAGCGCTACCTTGATCATGACGTCGCTGTTACGTTCGATCGACATCAAGTGGTAGAACACGGTGAAATCGGCACCCGGCAAGCCGCGACGGTGAGTGCGCAGCCGTTCGTCCATACCATGCAGGTCATAAAGCATGGAGTAGGGCTTGGACACCTGACGCAGAAACGTCAGGATCTCAACCAGCCGGGCGCGCTCGACCCATAGCACAGGCATGCCAGTGCGGGTCGGCTGGGCCGTGAAGGCCTCGGCGCCAAAACGGTTGTTCAGTTCAACGACGACGTCTTGGTCGTCTGCCTTGTAAGGCGGGATGTACAGAGCGTTGTCTGCAGTCATAGGTCTCAATCACTTCGGTCAACGTACAGAATCAACCCCGGTTCTTGTCTTTTTTATAAGAAGAACGGGCTGGATCAGACTTCGTCGGGGCTGCGCAGGTTGGTGACCTGAATACGCTGTTCGCGGCGCTGTTCCTTTTGCGACGGCATGTCGGCGCGATAGACGCCTTGATCACCGACGACCCAGGAAAGTGGGCGACGCTCCTGGCCGATGGATTCCTGCAACAGCATCAGGCCTTGCAGGAATGCCTCGGGGCGGGGCGGGCAGCCGGGCACGTAAACATCCACGGGGAGGAATTTGTCCACGCCCTGAACCACAGAGTAGATGTCGTACATGCCACCGGAGTTGGCACAGGCGCCCATCGAGATAACCCACTTCGGCTCAAGCATCTGTTCATAAAGACGCTGGATGATGGGGGCCATCTTCAGGAACGGCGTACCGGCGATTACCATGAAGTCCGCCTGACGTGGCGAAGCCCGGATAACCTCGGCGCCAAAGCGCGCGATATCGTGAGGAGCCGTGAAGGCGGTGGTCATTTCCACGTAGCAGCACGACAGGCCGAAGTTGTAGGGCCACAGGGAGTTCTTACGTCCCCAGTTGACCGCACCGTTCAGCACGTCTTCAAGCTTGCCCATGAAAATATTTTTGTGGACTTGATCTTCTAACGGATCGGAAACGGTTTCCCGTTTGCCGATGGGGTACTGCTCGTTAGGAGCATCCGGGTCGATCCTTGTAAGATTATATTGCATCGCCAAAGCCTCATTGTTTCAGCTTCGCTTGCCGATTACGACGGCCTTCAGGAGCCCAGTCAAGGGCTCCAACCCGCCATAGGTAGACAAGACCTGCCAACAGAATTGCTATGAAAACGAGAGCTTCGACGAATCCGGTCCAGCCGCTTTCGCGGACGGACACAGACCAGGCAAAGAGAAAAAGGGCTTCAATGTCAAAGATCACGAAAAGCATCGCGACCAGATAGAATTTAGCGGAGAGGCGCAGGCGTGCGCTGCCGGTGGGCAGCATGCCGGATTCGAAAGGTTCGTTCTTGCTACGGCCCCAGGCCTTGCTTCCGAGCAGGCTGGAGAGACCGAGCATGAAGGCGCAAAGACCGACAACACCCAAAAGGAAAATGGCGAAGCCCCAGTTGTGGGCAATCAATCCTGTCGATTCGGGCATGCTGGCAGTCCTTGTTAGAGAGCAAAGGTCTCTGTGCTTGATAAAGAGTCGAGGCAGTGACCAAATGTCGCAGTGCGGTCAACGCAATGATTTTATGTGCAAACAGTTGGCAAGTAAATTTTCTACATCAAATTTATTCAACGAATCAATCGGCTATAAGGCCTCGATAGGCCCGTAAGGCCTGCCGGCCGGGCGTTACAGCGCTTTTCAGCGATTATGTATCAACCGCTCGAAATTGAATGAAACGCAATTTGAATGATAATTGATATCATTTGAGTGGTTGGGTTAGTTCAACCTGCCATAGTGACGCCATGACTGGATTAAAAGTTTGCGGGTTTATCGCATTGCGCGCCGGGCCTTACATTGTCCGACATCAATATTTCGCATCCATCAGTGGGAATAAAAAACCGCCCTGATGGGCGGCTTTTTAATCATGCGTCGTGGGTCGGATCAGTGAAACTGTTCTTCTTCAGTTGAGCCGGTCAGTGCCGTGACCGAAGACACACCGCCCTGAATCACGGTGGTCATGTCGTCGAAGTAGCCTGTGCCCACTTCCTGTTGGTGGGCCACGAAGGTGTAGCCTTTGGCCGCGTCAGCGAACTCCTGCTCTTGCAGTTTCACGTAGGCGGTCATGTCGTTACGGGCGTAGTCGTGTGCCAGGTTGAACATGCTGTGCCACATGTTGTGGATGCCCGCCAGCGTAATGAACTGATGCTTGTAGCCCATCGCTGACAGCTCGCGCTGAAATTTCGCGATGGTCGCGTCGTCCAGGTTCTTCTTCCAGTTGAAGGAGGGCGAGCAGTTGTAGGACAGCAACTGGTCCGGGTATTCCTTTTTGATGGCTTCGGCAAACCGGCGTGCTTCATCCAGGTCTGGCTTGGCAGTCTCGCACCAGATCAAATCTGCATAGGGTGCGTAGGCCAGGCCGCGGGAGATCGCCTGATCCAGGCCAGCACGGACTTTGTAGAAACCTTCCGGGGTGCGCTGACCGGTCACGAATTGTTTGTCGTAAGGGTCGCAATCCGAGGTCAGAAGGTCTGCCGCGTTGGCGTCGGTGCGGGCCAGAATGATGGTAGGCACGCCTGCGACGTCGGCAGCCAAGCGGGCGGCTACCAGCTTTTGAATGGCTTCCTGGGTCGGCACCAATACCTTGCCCCCCATATGGCCGCATTTTTTCACGGAAGCCAACTGGTCTTCGAAATGCACACCGGCAGCACCGGCCTCGATCATGCTCTTCATCAGTTCGTAGGCGTTCAGCACACCACCGAAACCGGCTTCTGCGTCAGCCACAATGGGGGCGAAGTAATCGATATAGCCTTCATCGCCGGGATTCTTGCCAGCTTTCCACTGAATCTGGTCGGCACGGCGGAATGAGTTGTTGATGCGTTTGACCACGGTCGGTACGGAGTCGACAGGGTACAGGGACTGATCCGGGTACATGGATTCAGCAGAGTTGTTGTCGGCGGCCACCTGCCAGCCCGAGAGGTAGATCGCCTGAATGCCTGCCTTGACTTGTTGAACCGCCTGACCGCCCGTCAGGGCCCCCATGCAGTTGACGAAGTCCTTGTCCGGCCGGAAAGAAGGCTTGGCACCTTGCGTGACCAGATTCCACAGCTTGTCAGCGCCCATTTTTGCGAGGGTGTGTTCCGGTTGAACCGAGCCACGCAAGCGGACCACATCTGCGGCGGAATAAGTACGGGTCACCTGTTTCCAGCGCGGATTTTCAGCCCAGTCTTTTTCGAGAGCCGCTATTTGTTGTTCGCGTGTCAGTGCCATGAAGATAAACCTCTAGAAGTAGGTCTTGTTGGAAAGTCCTGCTCCGCCAAAACGCCCTGTTTATCGAAGGCACGGTAAATGGCTGCTCGCTGATACGAGACCTTGCATTAGGCCGCGGTTTTAAAGGATTACGATGGATGAACGATGGCTCAAGGGAAGAGCAGGTACCGGACATGACTCAGTCAAGTGGACAGTCTGGCTCGTGGATGCCGTTGTGCGTCACCAAAAGCCTTGCCGGGTTACCGTTTACGCTTCCGTCCCTCGGGACAACTTCGTTCCAGTCGCAACCTCGTCAAACTGCCTTGTGGGCGGTGCGGACACGAACCGGCTCTAGTGGGTGAGTCAGAGCGGCGATTCGAAGGCTTTTCAGGGCCTCTGATCAGCGGGAGCGAGGCAATCATGCCTCGCGATTTTTGACCCGTCAAACGTTTTGTAGTGCTTTTTATAAATCACTACATATCTGCTTGGAAGCGACTGGCTGGTCATTAAAAGCCCCGCAGGTATTGGGTTTCAGGCATGCGCAGGCTATTCGAGGGTTTGCACCATAACGCGCAGTACCATGTCATCTCGACCCTGGGTCGAATAGCGCTGAGCAGCACCGTTCTGGTCGGCCATCGATTGGTCGCTGCTGCTGGCCAGTGTGATCCATTCACCCAGCCGACCGCTGACCTGGCTGTCGGTACTTTGTACCTTGATGGCGTCTGGGCGTTCCTGACTCATCCGGTCGCGATTGGTGCTGATGTTCAGGTGCACGTTGTCGCCTGTGACGCTGGCGGTCACGTAGAAGCCTTGGGTCACGTTGCGGTATTCGGTGTTGCTCTGCGCATAACCGTAGGAATCGGTCGATGAGGTGGTCAGCGGCACGCTTTGACCGACCTGGATCAGCGCAGGCGTGCCTTCGCTGGCTTGAATCTGCTGCACGCCACCTTCGCGGCTGACGGTGCCGTAGTTGATGACCCGAGACCCGTTAGCGCTGCGGGAGGCGTTTTCGCTGGTGTCTACGCTGATGAGAAGCCTCTTGGGTGCAGTGTCGAGCTGTGAAATCAGCGTGCGAAGTTCTTCGATTTTGCGCGATTCTGCGTTAATGACCAGCTGATTTCCGTAGGCAGTGACTGTGCCATCCTGACCCAGGAATGACTTGGCAACAGGCAGCAGGTCCGCGCTGGTTCGATAATTGAGCGGTACGATTTCTGTGGCTGCCAGTGTGCAGGCGCTGAAGACAATCAACAGTGAGGCGAGCAGGGTACGTCCTGACATGTCCAATCTCCGCATAAATGAAACAGAAGTGCGTGAAACACGAGTTTGCCATGTTGTCGGCCTGTGGCGGACAAGCTGAACGGCCAGGTAGCAAAACGCCCCGACATTTGTACTCAAGCATAGTCATGCGGAGCGTAATGACGGGGCGTCATGTTTATGTAGTGCCTTTAAAGGCCCCTACATAGCGTTATTTCAGACTTGGCGAATCATGTCCACATGGGGCAATCCGGCCTCAAGGAACTCCTCGCTTACTACGGTAAAGCCAAAACGCTCATAAAACGCGATGGCCTGAACCTGAGCGCTGAGTTTCTGCTTTTTCAGGCCGCGTTTCTCGGCCTCGGCGATGATCATCGTCAGCAATGCCTCCCCGACCTTCATGCCGCGCCAGTCTTTGAGGACCGACAGACGACCAATTTCACCATCCAGAAGCAGGCGGGCAGTGCCGATTGGGTAGTCGCCTTCATAAGCCAGGAAGTGGACGGCATCCATGTCCTCCGAATCCCATTCCAGTTCAGGCGGTACCGATTGTTCGGCAATGAAGACGGCGTCCCGAATACGCCGGATATCGGCGTTGTTCTTCTGCCAGTCTGCAACGGATACGGTGGTTTTATTCATCGGCAAATCCCAGGCTTCCTTGTTTTACGAGTTCGCAAAGCAAATTGCGTCCCTCATCATCGGCCAACCATTGGCCGAGGTTTTCACTGTGCAGTGCATCGGCGGCGCAGATCAGTTTCAGCAGATCGCGCAGACTGCCGGGCAGCAGGCGGCTTTGGCCACTGGCAAACAGTAGCAGATCATCATCCACTTCCGACCAGGCAAGACGTGCGCTCGGGTTGCGAATCAGCACCGCGCCCTGTCCCAGGCTGTCGAGCAATTCTTCTTCAGCCAGTTCCGGGCCGGTCACCAGTTCCGGGTAGCGTGGCTCGGTCATGAACTGGCCGAACCAGGTCAGCAGCAGGCGTTCATCGCCCATGTGCTCAGCAAGCAGGGCCTTGAGGCGGTCGAGTGCGTCGCGCTGGATCTGGTGTGGATCGCTGACCGGCTGCGCGTCGGCGTCGGTGTAGCGCTCTTCGTCAGTGATGAACTGGCTGAGGAAATCGGTGAAGTGGGTCAACACCTCGGCTGCGCTCGGTGCGCGGAAACCCACCGAGTAAGTCAGGCAGTCATCCACGGCCACGCCGCAATGGGCAAGGCGAGGCGGCAGGTAAAGCATGTCGCCCGGCTCCAGGGTCCATTCTTCAGTCGCCTCGAAATCGGCAAGGATGCGCAGGTCCGCGTGTTCCAGCAGCGCTGTATCGGCGTCGCACATCTGGCCGATCTGCCAGTGGCGCTTGCCGTGGCCCTGCAGCAGGAACACGTCATAGTTGTCGAAGTGCGGGCCAACGCTTCCGCCCGGAGCGGCATAGCTGATCATCACATCGTCGATGCGCCAGCTTGGCAGAAAGCGGAAATTTTCCAGCAGTTCTCCCACTTCCGGCACGAACTGATCGACCGCCTGGACCAGTAGGGTCCACTCACGCTCGGGCAGCTTGCTGAATTCGTCTTCGGCGAACGGGCCGCGACGCAGCTCCCAGGGGCGCTCGCCGTTTTCGATGACCAGTCTCGACTCGACCTCTTCTTCAAGGGCCAGGCCAGCCAGCTCGTCTGCGTCGATCGGGCTCTGGAAGTCTGGCAAAGCCTGACGGATCAGCAGTGGCTTTTTCTGCCAGTAGTCACGCAGGAAAACGCGTGCGCTGATGCCGCCCAGAAGTTGAAGAGGAATATCAGGATTCATGTGTAAGCCCTTGAAATGAAAACGCCCGGCACAGCCGGGCGTGTGCAAATTGTCTTGCGTGTCAGATGCGCTTGGCTTGAGCTGCCGCATTGCCGACGTAGTTGGCGGGGGTAAGCGTTTTCAGATCGGCCTTCGCTTCGGCAGGCATGTCCAGACCGTCGATGAAAGTCTGCAACGCTTCGGGGCTGATGCCTTTGCCGCGTGTCAGTTCTTTCAGCTTTTCGTATGGATTTTCGATGTTGTAGCGACGCATGACGGTCTGGATGGGCTCCGCCAGTACTTCCCAGCAGGCGTCCAGATCGGCCGCGATACGTTGTTCGTTCAGCTCCAGTTTGCCGATGCCTTTGAGGCTGGCTTCGTACGCGATGACGCTGTGGGCAAAACCAACGCCCAGGTTGCGCAGTACAGTGGAGTCGGTCAGGTCGCGCTGCCAGCGGGAGATTGGCAGTTTGCTGGCCAGGTGCTGGAACAGGGCGTTGGCGATGCCCAGATTGCCTTCGGAGTTTTCGAAGTCGATCGGGTTGACCTTGTGCGGCATGGTCGACGAACCAATCTCGCCCGCGATGGTGCGCTGCTTGAAATAACCCAGGGAGATGTAGCCCCAGATGTCGCGGTCAAAGTCGATCAGAATGGTGTTGAAGCGCGCAACGGCGTCGAACAGCTCGGCGATGTAGTCGTGCGGCTCGATCTGGGTGGTATAGGGGTTGAAGCCCAGGCCCAGCTCGTCCTCGATGAAAGCGCGAGCGTTGGCTTCCCAGTCGACGTCGGCATAGGCGGACAGGTGAGCGTTGTAGTTGCCGACGGCGCCGTTGATCTTGCCCAGCAGCGGTACGGCCGCGATCTGAATGATCTGACGTTCCAGTCGGTAAACAACGTTGGCCAGTTCCTTGCCCAGAGTGGTCGGGGAGGCTGGCTGGCCGTGGGTACGCGACAGCATGGGCACGTCGGCGAAGCGAATGGCCAGTTCACGGATGGAATCGGCGATCTGGCGCATCAGCGGCAACATCACCGTGTCGCGACCTTCGCGCAGCATCAGGGCATGGGACAGGTTGTTGATGTCCTCGCTGGTGCAGGCGAAATGGATGAACTCACTGACCTTTTCCAGTTCGGGGAGCTTGGCAGCCTGTTCCTTGAGCAGGTACTCCACGGCTTTGACGTCGTGGTTGGTGGTGCGCTCGATCTCTTTGACGCGCTCGGCGTGCTCTAAGGAGAAGTCTTCGGCCAGGGTGTCGAGGATGGCGTTGGCCTGTGCGGAAAATGCCGGCACCTCAGTGATCTGTGGATGGGCCGCCAGTCGCTGGAGCCAGCGGACCTCAACCATCACGCGAAAACGGATCAGGCCGTATTCGCTGAAAATAGGGCGCAAGGCCTGGGTTTTGCCGGCGTAGCGGCCATCAACAGGGGAAACCGCGGTGAGCGAAGAAAGCTGCATGGGGTGCTCTCGGACAGTCGGGCAACGAAAAGGGGCGCGTATCATACACGAAAAATCAGTCCGACCGAGGCGCACTGACCAGCGTAGATCACACCGTGCCTGTGGTGGTGAGGGTCATTGCTGCGCAACGGATCAGCCGTGCAGCAATGGATAGAGTTCTTTCAATAGCTTGCGCCGATTGAAGACCAGTTGCCAGCGGTGACCGCCAACTTGCCGCCACAGCCGCGCCGAGCGTATGCCGGCCAATAGCAGTGCGCGGATTTTCGAGGCGTTGTTAGGTTGCTGCAGGTTGCGCATGTCGCCGTGGACCTGAATGCGCTGGCGCAACGTGCTCAACGTGTCCTGATACAGCGCGCCGGTCGCGGCAATGACATTCTCGTGCGGCACGCCAAAATGTTCGGCCTGAGACTGAATCACCGGAATGCGTTTGCCGATCACTTCCAGCATGTCGTCACGTTTGGCCAGTTGTCGCTCCAGACCGAGCATCGACAGGGCATAGCGCAGTGGTTCGCGTTGCAGCGTTGCAGGATCGCGCTCCAGAGCACTGGCCATAGCGCGATAGCCCTCGTGCAGGTTCAGATCATCGCCGCCGTACACCTCCAGGGTGTCCTTGGGGTCAACGATCAGCAGGCTGCCGATCATGCAGCTCATTGCTGCTTCGCTGACCTGGCCGGTCTTGGCAATCCTGTCGACCAGTACGGCCGCCTGGAATACGCCACCCAGGGCGATCAATTGTTCCTGAATCGGGGTCATCAACGCTTGTCCTTGCTGGTCCAGGGTTCGGCCACTTCTATCACGCCGCCGCCCAGGCAGATTTCGCCATCGTAAAACACCACGGACTGACCGGGTGTGACTGCGCGCTGCGGTTCATCGAAAATGGCGCGGTAGCCGTCGGCGGTCTTTTCCAGCGTGCAATGCTGGTCACCCTGACGATAACGAACCTTGGCGGTCAGTTTGCGCGGGCCGCTGAGGTCGATGGGGTTGACCCAGTAGATCTCTGAAGAAACCAGTGCCCGGGAGAACAGCCACGGATGATCGTTGCCTTGGCCGACGATCAGTTCGTTGTGTTCCAGGTCTTTGACCAATACATACCAGGGATCATCGCTTGCGTCTTTGAGGCCGCCGATGCCCAGGCCCTGGCGCTGACCGATGGTGTGGTACATCAGGCCGCTGTGGCGACCGATGACTTCACCTTCGGTCGTTTTGATTTCGCCGGGTTGGGCGGGGAGGTACTGACGCAGAAAGTCAGTGAAGCGCCGCTCACCAATGAAACAGATCCCCGTGGAATCCTTTTTCTTGGCTGTCGCCAGGCCATGCTTCTCAGCGATGGCGCGCACTTCAGGCTTTTCCAGCTCACCGACCGGGAACAGCGTTCTGGCGATCTGCTCGCCGCCCACGGCATGCAGGAAATAGCTCTGGTCCTTGTTCGGGTCCAGTCCTTTGAGCAGTTCCGTGCGCCCCTCGATGTCGCGGCGACGTACGTAGTGGCCGGTGGCGATCAGGTCGGCACCCAGCATCAGGGCGTAGTCGAGAAACGCCTTGAACTTGATTTCGCGGTTGCAGAGGATGTCCGGGTTCGGGGTGCGCCCGGCTTTGTATTCTTCCAGGAAATGTTCGAACACATTGTCCCAGTACTCGGCCGCAAAGTTGGCTGTGTGCAATTTGATGCCGATCTTGTCGCACACGGCCTGGGCGTCCGCCAGGTCTTCGCGGGCGGTGCAATATTCCGTTCCGTCGTCTTCTTCCCAGTTCTTCATGAACAAGCCTTCCACCTGATAACCCTGCTCCATGAGCAGGACGGCGGAAACGGAAGAGTCCACGCCACCGGACATGCCGACGATGACGCGCTTCATTTCTGAGTTCGAGGGGGCTGGATCACGCATGGGGATTCAATGGGTGGCCTTGAAAAGGACGCGATTCTATCAGGCTGAGGGCGTCGAGTCTCACGCCTTGTCGCGCAGCAGGTCGAGACTGAAATGTTCGGCGTTCAAATAATCGTCGAGGCAACGCAACACCAGTTCGCTGCGCCAGCGGTCCTGTTCGGCCAGTAATTGCTCTCGTGTCAGCCATACCGGGCCTACGATGCCTTCGTCGAGCGCGTAGTCGGGATGGTGGCGCAATCTCTTGGCGGCGAAACAGATGCGCTGATACGTCACGCCATTGCTGGGTGCGGTGTACAGGTAGATCCCTGTCACACTGGTCAGCTCGACGTCCCACCCGGTTTCTTCGAGTGTTTCGCGAATGGCCGCACGCTGCAGGCTTTCATTGGGGTCCAGATGTCCGGCGGGCTGGTTGAGCACCTTGCGTCCGCCCTTGAGTTCTTCGACGAACAGGAAGCGTCCCTGATCCTCGACGATGGTGGCGACTGTCACGTGAGCTTGCCAGTCCATAAAGGCTCCTTGAAGGGAAGTGGTCTATCACTGAAAGCAAAAAGCCCCGACGCGTGGCCGGGGCTTTTACAGGGTAGCGCCATGAGGCGCTGCCCATTTGCCTCTTACAACGCGGCGATGGCTGCGTTCAAGGTTGCGCTCGGGCGCATGGCTTTGCTGGTCTTCTCGGCGTTGGCGTAGTAGTAGCCGCCAATTTCAACCGGCTTGCCTTGAACGGCACCCAGTTCGGCGACGATTTTTTCTTCGTTGTCGGTCAGGGTCTTCGCCAGAGGCGCGAACTGCGCCTTCAGGGCTGCGTCGTCGTTCTGTGCCGCCAGTGCCTGTGCCCAGAACAGGGTCAGGTAGAAGTGGCTGCCGCGGTTGTCGATGCCGCCGACTTTGCGCGAAGGCGACTTGTTGCGGTCCAGGAACTCGCCAGTGGCCTGGTCGAGGGTCTTGGACAGAACAAGCGCTTTCGGGTTGTTGTAGGCATTGCCCAGGTGCTCAAGGGAGGCCGCCAGTGCGAGGAACTCGCCCAGCGAATCCCAGCGCAGGAAGTTTTCTTCCACGAACTGCTGAACGTGCTTCGGTGCCGAACCGCCAGCGCCGGTTTCGAACAGGCCGCCACCATTCATCAGCGGAACGATCGACAGCATCTTGGCGCTGGTGCCCAGTTCCATGATCGGGAACAGGTCGGTCAGGTAGTCGCGCAATACGTTACCGGTCACCGAAATGGTGTCCTTGCCAGCGCGAGTGCGCTCCAGGGTCAGCTTCATGGCGTCGACCGGCGACAGAATCTGGATGTCCAGACCGGTGGTGTCGTGATCGCGCAGGTACTGACGCACTTTCTCGATCATCACGCTGTCGTGCGCACGGGAAGCGTCCAGCCAGAAAATGGCCGGGGTATCGCTGGCCCGTGCACGGTTGACGGCCAGTTTGACCCAGTCCTGGATCGGCGCGTCTTTGGCCTGGCACATGCGCCAGATATCGCCCGTCTCGACTTTCTGCTCCATCAGCAGGTTGCCCTGGCTGTCGGTCACGCGGACTACGCCGTCGCTCTTGATCTGGAAGGTCTTGTCGTGAGAGCCGTATTCTTCGGCTTTCTGAGCCATCAGGCCGACGTTGGGCACGCTGCCCATTGTGGTCGGATCGAAGGCACCATTCTTCTTGCAGTCTTCGATTACTGCCTGATAGATGGTGGCGTAGCAGCGGTCCGGAATCACGGCCTTGGCGTCGTGCAGCTGGCCATCGGTGCCCCACATCTTGCCGGAGTCACGGATCATGGCAGGCATGGAGGCGTCGACGATCACGTCGCTTGGCACGTGCAGGTTGGTGATGCCCTTGTCAGAGTTGACCATCGCCAGTTGCGGGCGCACGGCGTAGACGGCCTCGATGTCAGCCTTGATTTCGGCCTGCTTGTCGGCAGGCAGGGCGCTGATACGGTCGTACAGGTCGCCGATACCGTTGTTCAGGTTGAAGCCGATCTGTTTCAGTGTTTCGGCGTGCTTGGTCAGCGCGTCTTTATAGAACTCATCGACGATCAGGCCGAACATGATCGGATCGGAGATCTTCATCATGGTGGCTTTCAAGTGCACGGAGAACAGGACGCCTTGCTTCTTGGCATCTTCGATCTCGGCAGCAATGAAGCTGCGCAACGCTTTTGCGCTCATGACCGAGCAATCGACGATTTCACCCGCCTTGACGGCGGTTTTTTCCTTCAGGACGGTGGTGGTGCCGTCTTGAGCGACCAGTTCGATTTTGACGGTGTTGTCGGCTTCGATCTGGGCAGCTTTCTCGCTGCCGTAGAAGTCACCGTTGCTCATGTGGGCAACGTGGGCTTTAGAGTCGGCCGACCAGGTACCCATCTTGTGGGGGTGCTTGCGGGCGTAGTTCTTGACCGACAGCGGCGCGCGGCGGTCAGAGTTGCCTTCGCGCAGAACCGGGTTCACGGCGCTGCCCTTGACCTTGTCATAGCGTGCACGGGTTTCTTTTTCGGCGTCGGTTGCCGGCGCTTCAGGGTAGTCGGGGATCTTGAAACCCTGCTCCTGAAGCTCCTTGATGGTCGCTTTCAATTGCGGGACCGAAGCACTGATGTTCGGCAGTTTGATGATGTTGGCTTCTGGCGTAGTGGCCAGTTTGCCCAGCTCGGCGAGATGATCCGGCACTTGTTGATCGGCGCCAAGCGACTCCGGGAAGCTGGAAAGAACACGGCCTGCCAGGGAGATATCACGCGTTTCCACGTCGATATCGGAGGAGGCGGTGAACGCTTCGATAATGGGCAGCAGCGAGTAGGTGGCGAGGGCCGGAGCTTCGTCGGTGAAGGTGTAGATGATCTTCGAGCGGTTGGACATTCGTATTAACTCTCTGTTTTGCTGAGCATGCACAAAATCTCGATACGCGCAGGGTATGCACTCTGCTCACAGTTCAGTCATGAGCCTGGGTCGAGGTTTATTCGCGGTGATGTTGGGTGCATCAGTCGAGCGTCAAGCTGCCGGGCCGAGCTTCAGTCCGGCGCATTCGGAAGGCTGAGAGGTCTGTTTCAGACGGGTCTGCCTTAATGACTCTGCGGTCACGGCGCGCAGTATATCAAACCCTTGGCGCCAAGCATTAATGCTATGCGTGCTATCGAATAATGAATATTCGCCGTTGGTCGAACGAAATCGCTTTGGGTCAATGTTTTCAGGCATTTGCTGGAGCGTCTGTCATCTGCTCCGGTTACGGGCGTCAGTGGTGGGAGGCATAGGCTCGCTGAACGACGTCTTGCGCAGAGGTCAAATCTGTATGTATGGCTGTGTCCGGTGCGCTGGCTGTGTTTGGAAAGGTCGGGCCAATCCGGGATCGTCGATCCTGTCGGCTGAGATGATGTTGCTTCAGAGGGGGCAGGTCGAATCAGCTGACTTGATCATCAAGGGCACCAACGGCGCAATCTCCGCTAAAACGGTGACCTATGACTTTCAGCATTTGATATAGAGGGAGCAAGGTTGCTGTCCTCTTCAGCAGTCGGCGATGCGCTGATTGCGCATGTGTAAACCCTGTCCAGCTATCCAGAACGGTCGGTTCAGGCGTGCCCGAACCGGCCGTATCCTATGGCTGGCGTTTGTGGTGGTTCGCCTTAGGCTGGCACATTTGAAGCTTTCGGGGTCGCATTCGAACCCTCAGTCGCGGCACTGACACTCGCCATGACTGTGGTTATGTTCACTGCATGCAGACCTTTCGGACCCTGGATAATCTCAAAGCTGACCGGCTGGCCTGCTTTGAGAGTTTTGTAACCATCCATGTTAATAGCCGAATAATGGGCGAATAGATCTTCATCCCTGCCGTCGGCAAGGATAAATCCATAGCCTTTTGCATTATTGAACCACTTGACTTTACCACTAAGCATAGCCATATCCCTCTGCAAAGGACTCCGTCTGGAGTATCATCCACCTCAATCCGCCTAACCTAAAAAATTTTGATTGACTGCGCGGACCCTTTTTACCCAATGTGGGCTCTATTGTTTGTAACACCGTTTAGCTGATAGTCAAGGTCATGCGGCAGTCCATTTAAAAACTGGTCAGATCGCGACTTAGGCTCAATCCGCCCTTTACCATGAACGTTTCTTTCCATGCATGCATTCAGCAAGATTCGACTAACATTCAATCAGGATGGTCCGCAATCACACGAGGACGACTCGGCTGGCATCGCAGTGCAGGACGCCAAGCCGACCCTGCAGGCGCCACCGATGTACAAGGTGGTTTTATTTAACGATGACTACACCCCGATGGATTTCGTCGTTGAAGTGCTCGAGGTGTTTTTTAACCTGAATCGTGAGCTGGCTACCAAGGTCATGCTGGCCGTCCATACAGAGGGACGGGCAGTCTGCGGATTGTTTACCCGCGACATCGCCGAGACCAAGGCAATGCAGGTCAATCAATACGCCAGGGAGAGCCAGCATCCACTACTCTGTGAGATCGAGAAGGACGGTTAAACGCCGACCACTTGGGTATGAGGTGAAGCTATGTTAAACCGTGAGCTCGAAGTCACCCTCAATCTTGCCTTCAAGGAGGCTCGTTCGAAGCGTCATGAGTTCATGACGGTCGAGCACCTCTTGCTGGCTCTATTGGATAATGAGGCTGCAGCCACTGTCTTGCGTGCCTGCGGCGCAAACCTCGATAAGCTCAAGCATGATCTGCAGGAGTTTATCGACTCCACCACACCACTGATCCCCGTTCATGACGAGGATCGCGAGACTCAGCCCACGCTGGGGTTTCAGCGCGTGCTGCAACGCGCAGTCTTCCATGTACAGAGCTCCGGCAAGCGTGAAGTGACCGGTGCCAATGTGCTGGTTGCGATTTTCAGTGAGCAGGAAAGCCAGGCTGTGTTTCTGCTCAAGCAGCAGAGCGTTGCCCGGATCGATGTCGTCAATTACATCGCCCACGGTATCTCGAAAGTACCAGGGCATGGCGAACACTCTTCTGAAGGTGAGCAAGATATGCAGGACGACGAGGGTGGTGAAGCATCTTCCTCTGGCAATCCTCTGGATGCCTATGCCAGCAATCTGAATGAATTGGCGCGTCAGGGGCGCATCGATCCATTGGTCGGCCGTGAAAGCGAAGTCGAGCGTGTCGCGCAGATTCTGGCGCGTCGTCGCAAAAACAACCCGTTACTGGTCGGTGAGGCGGGCGTCGGCAAGACAGCAATCGCCGAGGGTCTGGCCAAGCGTATCGTCGACAATCAGGTCCCTGATCTGCTGGCGAACAGCGTTGTCTACTCCCTGGACCTGGGCGCACTGCTTGCAGGAACCAAGTACCGGGGCGATTTCGAGAAGCGCTTCAAGGCGCTGCTCAACGAACTGCGCAAGCGCCCTCATGCGATTCTGTTCATCGACGAGATCCACACCATTATCGGTGCGGGCGCCGCCTCCGGCGGGGTCATGGACGCCTCGAATCTGCTCAAGCCGCTGCTGTCTTCGGGCGATATCCGTTGCATCGGTTCGACCACCTTCCAGGAATTTCGCGGGATCTTCGAGAAGGACCGTGCGTTGGCGCGTCGCTTCCAGAAAGTCGACGTGTCCGAGCCTTCGGTCGAAGACACCATTGGCATTCTGAGAGGGCTCAAGGGCCGTTTCGAGCAACACCACAGTATCGAATACAGCGACGAGGCGTTGCGCGCCGCAGCCGAGCTTGCATCGCGTTACATCAATGACCGTCACATGCCTGACAAGGCGATCGATGTGATCGACGAGGCGGGTGCCTATCAGCGCCTGCAGCCGGTCGAGCAGCGTGTCAAGCGCATCGATGTGCCGCAAGTCGAAGACATTGTCGCCAAGATCGCGCGTATTCCCCCAAAACACGTCAACAGTTCCGATAAGGAGTTGCTGCGTAATCTGGAGCGCGACCTCAAGCTCACGGTGTTTGGTCAGGATGCAGCGATTGATTCGCTGTCCACCGCGATCAAGCTGTCCCGGGCTGGCCTCAAGTCGCCGGACAAGCCTGTCGGTTCGTTCCTGTTCGCAGGTCCGACCGGTGTTGGCAAAACCGAAGCGGCTCGTCAATTGGCCAAGGCGCTGGGTGTCGAGCTGATTCGCTTCGACATGTCCGAGTACATGGAGCGGCATACCGTTTCACGTCTCATCGGCGCACCGCCAGGCTACGTCGGGTTCGATCAGGGCGGCTTGCTGACCGAGGCCATTACACGCCAGCCTCATTGCGTGTTGCTGCTCGACGAAATCGAGAAGGCGCACCCGGAAGTCTTCAATCTGCTGCTGCAGGTAATGGACCACGGTACGCTGACCGACAACAACGGGCGCAAGGCTGACTTCCGCAACGTGATTGTGATCATGACCACCAACGCCGGTGCCGAATCCGCTGCAAGGGCTTCGATCGGGTTCACGCATCAGGATCACTCTTCCGATGCGATGGAGGTGATCAAGAAGAGTTTCACGCCGGAGTTCCGCAACCGTCTGGACACGATCATCCAGTTTGGCCGTCTCAGCCACGAAGTCATCAAGAGTGTGGTCGACAAGTTCCTTACCGAGCTTCAGGCGCAACTGGAAGACAAGCGTGTTCTGCTCGAAGTCTCCGACGCGGCCAGAAGCTGGCTGGCGCAGGGTGGTTACGATGCAGCGATGGGCGCTCGGCCGATGGCTCGCCTGATTCAGGACAAGATCAAGCGGCCATTGGCCGAAGAGATCCTGTTCGGTGAATTGTCTGAGCATGGCGGTGTGGTTCACATCGACATCAAGGATGGCGAGATCACGTTCGACTATGAAACCACAGCCGAAATGGCGTGATGGAGTAGTGGGGCGGCGTCCGGAAACGGACGTTGCCCTGAACATGCTTGAGCTGTCTGTGATCGATAGAAACAAAAACGCCCGGCATATGCCGGGCGTTTTCGTTTATGCCTGATCAGCGAGCGCGGTAGGTGATGCGCCCTTTGCTCAAGTCATAGGGCGTCAACTCTACACGCACCTTGTCACCGGTCAGAATACGGATGTAATTCTTGCGCATCTTGCCGGAGATATGCGCGGTTACGACGTGCCCGTTTTCCAACTCCACACGAAACATGGTGTTGGGCAGGGTGTCGACGACAGTGCCTTCCATTTCGAAGCTGTCTTCTTTCGACATGCAGTAAAGCCCTCGGTATACAAATGAGTGGCCCGGTGCAAGTGGCGCCAGGCAAAAGCGGCGTGCATTGTGCCCGAAAAAACCTGTTTAAGCCAAGGGGTTCAATACAGAGTGACCCATCTTTGATTGGTAAGAAGCTCAATCGGACGATATTGGGTCTTGTAATTCATCTTTTTGCAGTTCTTTATCCAGTACCCCAGATACACCGCATGGAGTTGAAGTCGAGTGGCTTCGGCGATCTGCCACAGAATCGCGTAACGCCCCAGGCTGCGGCGCTCCTCTTCCGGTTCGTAGAAGGTATAGACCGCAGACAGTCCGTTGGGCAGCAGGTCGGTGACGGCGACCGCCAGAAGGCGCCCATCGACTCTGAACTCATAAAAGCGTGAGAACGGCAGGTCGCGTACCAGGAACGTTGAAAATTGATCGCGGCTGGGCGGGAACATGTCGCCGTCGGCATGCCGTTGTTCGATGTAGCGTTGATAGAGCTCGAAATACTCTTGTGTAAATGTCGGCTTGACGCTGCGTACGTTGATATCGGCATTGCGTTTCACAATTCGCTTCTGTTGCCTGTCGGGCACGAACAGACTCACGGGAATCCGTGCCGGCACACAGGCGCTGCAGTTCTGGCAGTGAGGGCGGTAAAGGTGATCGCCGCTACGACGAAAGCCCATGTCCGACAGGTCGGCATAGACCTGCACATCCATCGGTTGGCTGGGGTCCAGAAACAGCGTAGTCGCCTGTTCTTCAGGCAGATAACTGCAGGTATGGGGTTGAGTGGCATAAAACTTAAGCCGCGCCAGCTCGGTCATGATCGCCCCCTTGTCAGAAAACCTTTAATCATGAGTGTATGCCAGCCTGTCAAACTCGCCTAGGTAACCAGTCTGCGTTAGTCGGGTGATCCAGATGACGGTTCAAATAATCGGCAAATGCCTGGCGCGGTATCGAGCATGCGCCGAAGCTTTCCAGGTGGCGGGTGGGCATCTGGCAGTCGATCAGCACAAAGCCCCAGGCCTGCAAGCGCTCCACCAGCGTGGCAAAGCCTACCTTGGAGGCGTCGTCTGCGCGGCTGAACATGGACTCGCCAAAAAACAACTGCCCCATCGCCAGGCCGTAGAGGCCGCCCACCAGGGCATCGTCCTCCCAGACCTCGACGCTGTGCGCGTGACCGCGTCGATGCAGTTCCAGGTAAGCCTCCTGCATGGAGCGGGTGATCCAGGTTTCATTGGCATAACTGCGCGGTTCGGCACAGGCTTGTATGACGGCCGCGAAGTCCTGATCGAACGTCACCCTGTACTTGGCCCGGCGCAAGGTTTTGCCGAGGCTGCGTGAGACGTGCAACTCTTCGGGCAGCAACACGGTACGTGGGTCGGGAGACCACCAGAGGATCGGTTGACCGTCCTGAAACCAGGGGAAGCAGCCATGCCGGTAAGCGCGAATCAGACGGTCGGCAGACAAATCGCCGCCTGCCGCGAGCAATCCGTTGGGCTCGCGAAGTGCTTTGTCCAGGGGTGGGAAATCGAGGCTGTTGCGTTGTAACCAGGTCAGCATGGGCATCACGACTTTGCGGAAGGGGAGGGCGCTTGAATGCGCATTTGCAACTCCATGCGGCAAATGCGGTCACAAGCGGTCGTCATTATGGCGCGTCCCTGTCTGCTGCGGTAGGGCGTGCGGCAGTATGAAGACGGCGGTAGTGCTGTTGCAGGTTGCTGACAGAATTCTGTCATAAGCCTTTGTCACGAAAGAAAATGCATGCTCAAATTGAACGTTGTCAGTAATACTTGAAGGCAGGCAGCCTTGACGCAGGCTTAATATCGGTCATCCAGCCGGTTTAGCGAGTTTTCGTACAGACCTCAAGGCGGGTAAAGCCGTACAATGCCGGCTTTTCGCATTATCATTCAACCGGCTGCCGATCAGGTGCTCCCGCTGGCCGACCGCCCATTTCCATCAGGGCCTGGCTAGTGTCTGTGACAGTTGTTCATAGTCAATCAACGAGATGTTCGCGCTCCAGCGCAGGAAATAAAGCGTTTTGAAGAAATCCACACCAGCACCCAGCGCTGTTCCGCTTTGGCGGCAGCAATTGCATTACCGGCTCAAGGAAGGCGCTCTGATTGCCTTCGGTGCACTGTGCCTTTACCTGATGATGGCACTGTTGACCTACGATCAGAGTGATCCCGGCTGGAGCCATACCAGCAGTGCCGCGCAGGTGCAGAATGCGGCCGGTCGTGCCGGCGCGTTCTGTGCAGATATCCTGTTCATGGTCCTGGGTTATTTCGCCTATATCTTCCCGCTGCTGCTGGCCATCAAGGCGTGGCAGGTGTTTCGTCATCGCCATGAACCGTGGCAGTGGAGCGGCTGGCTGTTCTCATGGCGCCTTATCGGTCTGGTATTTCTGGTGCTGGCGGGTGCTGCACTGGCGCATATCCACTTTCATTTTGCAGCAGGCTTTCCCGGTTCTGCGGGCGGCGTGCTGGGCGAAGTGCTGGGTGATCTGGCCAAGAAAGCGCTGAACATTCAGGGCAGCACGTTGCTGTTCATTGCCTTGTTCCTGTTCGGCCTGACCGTGTTCACCGACCTGTCATGGTTCAAAGTCATGGACGTGACCGGCAAAATCACGCTGGACCTGTTCGAGCTGTTCCAGAGTGCGGCCAATCGCTGGTGGACGGCGCGAGCCGAGCGCAAGCAGATGGTTGCGCAGTTGCGCGAAGTCGATATGCAGATCAACGACGTCGTAGCCCCGGTCGCCTCCGATCGCCGCGAACAGGCCAAGGCCCGCGAGCGCATCATCGAGCGCGAGGCGTCCCTCAGCAAGCACATGACCGAGCGCGAGAAACACGTGCCAGCCGTTATTGCTCCCGCTCCGTCGCGTCCGCCCGAGCCCAGCAAGCGGGTGCAGAAGGAAAAGCAGGCACCTCTGTTCGTCGACAGCGCGGTCGAAGGCACCTTGCCGCCGATCTCGATTCTCGACCCGGCTGAAAAGAAGCAGCTCAACTATTCGCCTGAATCCCTGGCGGCAGTCGGGCACCTGCTGGAAATCAAACTCAAGGAGTTCGGGGTCGAGGTTTCGGTGGATTCCATTCACCCCGGCCCGGTCATTACCCGTTACGAGATTCAGCCAGCCGCGGGCGTCAAGGTCAGCCGCATCTCCAACCTGGCCAAAGACCTGGCCCGCTCGCTGGCGGTGACGAGCGTGCGCGTCGTCGAGGTGATTCCCGGCAAGACCACCGTGGGTATCGAGATTCCTAACGAAGACCGCCAGATCGTGCGGTTCTCGGAAGTGCTGTCAACGCCTGAGTACGACAACGCCAAGTCCCCTGTGACCCTGGCGCTCGGCCATGACATCGGCGGCAAGCCGGTGATTACCGACCTTGCAAAGATGCCGCACCTGCTGGTGGCGGGTACGACCGGTTCCGGTAAGTCGGTGGGTGTGAACGCGATGATTCTGTCGATTTTGTTCAAGTCCGGCCCCGAAGACGCCAAGCTGATCATGATCGACCCGAAGATGCTGGAACTGTCGATCTACGAAGGCATTCCGCACCTGCTGTGCCCAGTGGTGACCGACATGAAGGACGCTGCCAACGCACTGCGCTGGAGCGTGGCCGAGATGGAGCGTCGCTATAAACTGATGGCAAAAATGGGCGTGCGTAACCTGTCGGGCTTCAACCAGAAGGTCAAGGACGCTCAGGACGCCGGAGAGCCGCTGGCGGATCCGCTGTACAAGCGTGAAAGCATTCATGACGAAGCGCCACTGCTGACCAAGCTGCCGACCATTGTGGTGGTGGTGGACGAGTTCGCCGACATGATGATGATCGTCGGCAAGAAGGTCGAGGAACTCATCGCCCGTATCGCCCAGAAAGCCCGTGCGGCCGGTATTCACCTGATCCTGGCTACCCAGCGTCCGTCGGTCGATGTCATTACCGGCCTGATCAAGGCCAACATCCCTACGCGTATGGCATTTCAGGTATCGAGCAAGATCGATTCGCGTACCATCATCGATCAGGGTGGTGCGGAGCAATTGCTGGGCCACGGTGACATGCTCTACATGCCACCCGGAACCAGCCTGCCGATTCGTGTGCACGGTGCATTCGTTTCCGACGAAGAGGTCCACCGTGTGGTGGAAGCCTGGAAGTTGCGCGGCACGCCGGACTACAACGACGATATTCTGGCTGGCGTCGAAGAGCCGGGCAGCGGGTTCGATGGCGGTGGTGGCGAGGGTGGTGACGACAGCGAGAGCGATGCGCTCTACGATGAAGCCGTCAAGTTCGTGCTGGAAAGCCGTCGCGCCTCGATTTCCGCCGTTCAGCGCAAGCTCAAGATTGGTTACAACCGGGCGGCCCGCATGATTGAAGCGATGGAAATGGCCGGTGTCGTGACCGCCATGAACACCAACGGGTCACGCGAAGTGATCGCGCCAGCCCCCATGCGTGACTGATCGTCAAGCTCAAGACTGCGTCGACAGTGAGCGCTGCTCGCTGTCGCTACATCCCAATGACTGCAAAGAGGAATTCCATGCGTCTTATCCGCATGCTGTTGGCAACCGCACTGACCTTCTCCGTAATTCCCGCCCATGCAGACAGCAAGGACGTGACACGCCTGACCCAGTTGCTGGAGAACTCCCGCACGCTGAGTGCGCGCTTCTCGCAACTGACGCTGGACGGCAGTGGCACCCAGTTGCAAGAAACCTCGGGCGAAATGGCCTTACAGCGTCCAGGCCTGTTCAACTGGCACACCGATGCGCCCCAGGAACAACTGATGGTGTCGGACGGTAAAAAGGTATCGCTCTGGGACCCGGATCTTGAGCAGGTGACCATCAAGACCCTCGATCAACGTCTAACCCAGACTCCGGCATTGCTGCTATCGGGCGATGTGTCCAAGATCAGCGAGAGCTTCGATATCACCACCAAGGAAGCGGGCGGTGTCATCGACTTCGTGCTCAAGCCCAAGACCAAGGACACGCTATTCGACAGCCTGCGCCTGTCGTTCCGTAACGGCATCATCAATGACATGCAGTTGATCGACAGCGTGGGGCAGCGCACCAACATCCTGTTCACTGGCGTGAAGGCCAACGAGCCGATTCCGGCCAGCAAGTTTCAGTTCCAGATTCCCAAGGGTGCTGATGTCATTCAAGAGTAAAAAGGCCTGATTCCGAACCATGGACCTGTTTAGCCGCGAACCCATCGCTCAGCCACTGGCCGCACGTCTGCGTGCGACCAATCTGGACGAGTATGTCGGTCAGGAGCACGTGCTGGCTCATGGCAAGCCTTTGCGCGAGGCGCTGGAGCAGGGCGCGTTGCACTCCATGATTTTCTGGGGGCCGCCGGGCGTGGGTAAGACCACGCTGGCCCGGCTGCTGGCCAAGGTATCGGATGCGCACTTCGAAACGGTTTCCGCCGTGCTGGCCGGTGTGAAGGAAATTCGCCAGGCTGTCGAGGTGGCCAAGCAGCAGGCTGGCCAGTACGGTCGGCGTACCATTCTGTTCGTTGACGAAGTGCATCGCTTCAACAAATCGCAGCAGGATGCGTTTCTGCCTTATGTTGAAGACGGCACGCTGATTTTCATTGGTGCCACCACCGAGAATCCCTCGTTTGAACTGAACAACGCGCTGCTGTCCCGAGCCCGAGTCTATGTGCTCAAAAGCCTGGACGAAGCGGCACTGCGCAAGCTGGTGCACCGCGCGCTAACTGAAGATCGCGGGCTGGGCCAGCGCCACCTGACGTTGAACGATGAAGGCTTCGCCATTCTCATGGCCGCCGCCGATGGCGATGGTCGGCGCATGCTCAACCTTTTGGAAAATGCCTCCGACCTGGCCGAAGACGGCAGCGAGATAGGCACTGAACTGTTGCAGAGTCTGCTGGGTGACAGTCGGCGTCGTTTCGATAAGGGCGGCGAAGCGTTCTATGACCAGATTTCGGCGTTGCACAAGTCGATTCGTGGCTCCAATCCGGATGCGGCGCTGTACTGGTTCGCCCGCATGATCGACGGCGGGTGTGACCCGTTGTACCTGGCGCGCCGCGTGGTGCGCATGGCGAGCGAAGACATTGGCAACGCTGACCCACGGGCCTTGCCACTTTGCATGTCGGCCTGGGATGTGCAGGAACGCCTGGGCAGCCCCGAAGGGGAGTTGGCGGTCGCTCAGGCGATTGTCTATCTGGCCTGCGCACCGAAAAGCAATGCGGTGTATATGGCGTTTAAAAGCGCCATGCGCGAAGCGTCCGAACACGGCTCGCTCGAAGTCCCGCTGCACCTGCGCAACGCGCCAACCAAGCTCATGAAACAGCTGGGTTATGGTGAAGAATACCGATATGCGCATGACGAGCCGGACGCGTACGCCGCAGGTGAAGATTACTTCCCTGACGAGTTGGAGCCGCGCCAGTATTATCAGCCGGTGCCTCGCGGCCTCGAACTCAAGATCGGCGAAAAGCTCAGGCACTTGAACGCGCTGGATGACGCCAGCCCCCGCAAGCGGAGAAAGTAGTGATTCAGACCATTCTTGCGGTGTCGATCGCCGGTATCGCTGGTACATTATTGCGCTTCGCGGCCGGTACATGGGTCAGTGCCCATTGGCCGCGGTATTTCTATACGGCGACGCTGGCGGTAAACATCGTCGGCTGCCTGATCATCGGCATTCTTTACGGGCTGTTTCTGCTGCGTCCTGAAGTGCCCATCGAGATTCGTGCCGGCCTGATCGTCGGTTTTGTAGGGGGTCTGACGACCTTTTCATCCTTTTCACTGGATACGCTGCGCCTGCTGGAAAGCGGGCAACTGCCACTGGCCCTGGGCTATGCCGGTATCAGCGTGTTCGGCGGGCTGCTCGCAACCTGGGTTGGCCTGTCCCTGACCAGACTTTGATAGACGAGAGAACGATATGCTCGATTCCAAACTGTTACGTACTCAACTTCAGGACGTAGCGGATCGCCTGGCTTCCCGTGGCTTTACACTGGACGTCGCCCGTATTGAAGCGCTGGAAGCCCAGCGCAAGGTTGTGCAGACCCGCACCGAACAGCTGCAGGCCGAGCGTAACGCCCGTTCCAAGTCCATCGGTCAGGCCAAGCAGCGCGGCGAAGACATCGCGCCTTTAATGGCGGATGTCGAGCGCATGGGCACCGAGCTGAGCGAAGGCAAGGTGGAGCTGGACGGCATCCAGGCCGAGCTGGATGCATTGGTGCTGAACATTCCGAACCTGCCGCACGAGTCCGTGCCGGTTGGCGCTGACGAGGACGGCAACGTTGAAGTCAGCAGTTGGGGCACGCCGACCCGCTTCGATTTCGAAGTCAAGGATCACGTTGCGCTGGGCGAGCAATACGGCTGGCTGGACTTTGAAACTGCCGCCAAGCTTTCCGGTGCGCGCTTTGCCCTGTTGCGCGGCCCGATTGCCCGTCTGCATCGTGCGCTGGCGCAGTTCATGATCAACCTGCACATCAACGAGCATGGCTATGAAGAGGCTTATACGCCTTATCTGGTTCAGGCGCCTGCGTTGCAGGGTACGGGTCAGTTGCCGAAGTTCGAAGAAGACCTGTTCAAGATTTCCCGCGACGGCGAAGCTGACCTGTACCTGATCCCGACGGCGGAAGTGTCGCTGACCAACATCGTGTCGGGCGAGATTCTGGACGCCAAACAGCTGCCCATGAAGTTTGTTGCTCACACGCCTTGCTTCCGCAGCGAAGCAGGCGCGTCGGGGCGCGACACGCGCGGCATGATTCGTCAGCATCAGTTCGACAAGGTCGAAATGGTACAGATTGTCGCGCCGGACGAGTCAATGGCGGCGCTTGAGTCGTTGACCGGCAACGCCGAGCGCGTTCTGCAGCTTCTGGGGCTGCCGTATCGCAAGCTGGCGCTGTGCACCGGCGATATGGGTTTCAGCGCCGTGAAGACGTACGACCTTGAAGTCTGGATTCCGAGTCAGGACAAGTACCGCGAAATCTCGTCGTGTTCCAACTGTGGTGATTTCCAGGCGCGCCGTATGCAAGCCCGCTGGCGCAACCCTGAAACCGGCAAGCCGGAACTCGTCCACACGCTGAACGGTTCCGGGCTGGCGGTAGGTCGTACGTTGGTAGCGGTTCTTGAAAACTATCAGCAGGCGGACGGTTCGATCCGTGTACCGGACGTTCTCAAGCCCTACATGGGCGGTCTTGAGGTCATCGGTTAAATGGAATTCCTGCCGCTGTTCCATAATCTGCGTGGCAGCCGAGTGCTGGTGGTCGGCGGCGGTGAAATTGCCTTGCGCAAATCCCGGTTGATCTTCGAAGCAGGGGCCATCATCAGGGTGGTCGCGCCAGAGATCGAAACTCAGTTGGGCGAGTTGGTCGTCCAGAGCGGCGGCGAGATGATTCTGCGTGGCTATCACGAAGATGATCTGGACGGCTGCGTGCTGATCATCGCTGCCACTGATGACGAGCCGCTTAATGCCCAGGTATCCCACGATGCCCGGCTGCGCTGTGTTCCGGTCAATGTGGTGGATGCGCCTGCGTTGTGCACGGTCATTTTTCCAGCCATCGTCGACCGGTCACCGCTGGTGATTGCCGTTTCAAGTGGCGGTGATGCTCCCGTGCTGGCGCGACTGATTCGCGCCAAGCTGGAAACCTGGATTCCTTCGACTTATGGGCAGCTTGCCGGATTGGCGGCGCGCTTTCGTCATCAGGTCAAAGGGCTGCTTCCAAACGTGCAGCAGCGCCGTGCGTTCTGGGAAGAAGTTTTCCAAGGAGCCATTGCCGATCGTCAACTGGCCGGGCAGGGTGCCGAAGCAGAGCGCCTGTTGATCGCCAAGATTGCGGGCGAGCCGCCGGCGCAAACCGGCGAGGTCTATCTGGTGGGCGCAGGCCCCGGTGATCCTGATTTGCTCACGTTCAAGGCGTTGCGCCTGATGCAGCAAGCGGATGTGGTGCTGTACGACCGCCTGGTAGCGCCCACCATCCTCGATCTGTGCCGCCGCGATGCCGAGCGGGTTTATGTCGGAAAGCGTCGTTCCGAACATGCCGTGCCGCAGGATCAGATCAACAAGCAATTGGTGGACCTTGCCAAGCAAGGCAAGCGGGTGGTTCGCCTTAAAGGCGGTGATCCGTTCATCTTCGGCCGAGGCGGCGAGGAAATCGAAGAGTTGGCGGCGCACGGAATTCCGTTTCAGGTGGTGCCTGGCATCACCGCCGCCAGCGGCTGTGCAGCCTACGCCGGCATTCCGCTGACTCATCGAGATCATGCCCAATCGGTGCGGTTCATTACGGGTCACCTGAAGGATGGCAGCTCGGACTTGCCGTGGTCAGATCTGGTGGCTCCAGCGCAGACGCTGGTGTTCTACATGGGATTGATCGGTTTGCCAGTGATCTGCCAGGAACTGATCAGACATGGTCGTTCTGCGGACACGCCAGCGGCGCTGGTTCAACAGGGCACCACGACCCATCAGCGGGTGTTCACGGGCACGCTGGCCAACCTGCCGCAACTGGTCGCCGAGCATGAGGTGCATGCGCCTACCTTGGTCATCATTGGTGAAGTGGTTCAGCTACGAGAAAAGCTGGCCTGGTTCGAGGGTAATCAGGCCACTGTCTGATGCTGGCTAATGGATAGCCCGCTCGGGCTATCCATCTTCACTCATTCACTTTTTCCAGACGCCCATGCCGGACAGCCGTTCACGGTCGTGGCTGGCCTCAAGATTCAATGCCGGACCCTTGGGGATGATTGCGGTAGGGTTGATGGTGCGATGGCTCGCATAATAGTGGCGTTTGATGTGCTCGAAATTCACCGTCTCGGCGATACCCGGCCATTGATAAAGCTCGCGCAGCCAGTTGCTGAGGTTCGGGTAATCCGTGATACGCCGCTGGTTGCACTTGAAGTGGCTGTAATACACCGCATCAAAGCGCACGATGGTAGTGAACAGTCGCACGTCGGCTTCGGTGAGGTGTTCGCCCGCCAGATAGCGCTTCTCGCCCAGTAGCTTCTCCAGCTCGTCCAGTTCGGCGAACACGTCGTCGAAGGCTTCTTCATAGGCATTCTGCGAGGTGGCAAAGCCTGCGCGATACACGCCGTTGTTGACGGCGGGATAAATGCGCTCATTGAGTTCATCAATGGTCGGCCGCAGCGCTGACGGGTAAAAGTCCAGTCCATTGCCCGTCAACTCGTCAAACGCCGAGTTAAACATGCGGATGATCTCCGCTGACTCATTGCTGACGATTCGCTGTTGCTGCTTGTCCCACAAAACCGGCACCGTGACCCGCCCTGTGTAATGAGGATCATCAGCGGTGTAGCGCTGATGCAAAAACGTCAGGTTGTCGAGCGCATCGCCACTGGAGCCTTTTTCCCGGTCGAAGGTCCAGCCGTTTTCCAGCATCAGCCAACTGACGACTGACACATCGATCAGGCTCTCCAGTCCCTTGAGCTTGCGCAGGATCAGCGTGCGATGCGCCCAAGGGCAGGCCAGTGAAACGTACAAATGGTAGCGGTCTGCCTCGGCGGCGAAACCGCCTTCACCAGAAGGCCCAGGCTTGCCATCAGCGGTCACCCAGCTGCGCCGCTGGGCATTCTCGCGCTGGAATGCTCCGTCTTTGCTGCTCTCGTACCACTGGTCTTGCCAGCGTCCTTCGACCAGAAGGCCCATGTCTGAATCCCCGTTTCCGATTAAGTACCGTTTGGAGATCAGTCTAGTGGCATCGGTTCGTCCGAAAAGCGCAAATAGTGACCTATAAGCATCGAATGAACCGATCGGTTAAAGGTTTTTGTCGCGACGCGCCCAGAATACCTCGGCCTGCGCAAACGCTTCATCACGCGCACTCCCCAAGCCGCGCAACGCGAGCGCGATAGTCGATATCAATGCCAGTTGCGGGTAGCTGTCTTCAATCTCACCACGCCACAATCCAACCAATTGCTGCGGTTCAAGGGTGGCCGGTTTGACGTGTCGACGAGGCGAGAGGGCAGGCCACTCCTCATCCCACGGCTGTCCGCCGGTGGTGCCGTACAAGTGGCTGATAGTGTCCGGATTGATCTCGATTTCGCCGCCGTCGCCCTTGACCACGATAGCGTTGTCGCCCAGCAGGCTACTGGCGTCGCGGTGTACGCCCTGGTAGCCGGGGTGGAAGATGCTTTGCAGCCCGCAGCGTGCGTGCAACGGATTGAGAATCCGCGCCAGCGAATGGATCGGCGAGCGCAAGCCAAGGGTGTTGCGCAGGTCGATCATGCGCTGCAACTGCGGTGCCCAGTCGGCCAACGGGATGAACGCCAGATTATCGTGCGCCATTGCCGTTTCGACGGATGACCAGTTGCGGCACAGCGGAATATTCAGCACGCCGAGCAACTGCTCAGTGTAGAGCCGCCCGGCAGTATGTGCGCCGCCGCCATGCATCAGGATCTTGATGCCGTTCTGGGCCAGGCACTTGGCGGCCAGCAGATACCACGGCAGATGGCGCTTCTTGCCCGCGTAGGTCGGCCAGTCGATGTCGATCTGAATCGGCGGGGCATTCAAGCGCTCCCGCACGGCCTCGGTGAAACCGGCCAGCTCGTCCGGGCTTTCTTCCTTATGACGCAACAGCATCAGGAACGCGCCGAGCTGGGTGTCTTCGACCTTCTCGTCGAGCACCATGCCCATTGCCTCGCGGGCTTCTTCGCGCGTGAGATTGCGTGCGCCGCGCTTGCCTTTGCCCAGAATGCGGACGAACGGAGCGAAGGGATGCTCGGCGGGTGTTTCGGTGACAAGCGGGGTAAGTTCGTTCATATGCAATTGGTCGGCTTCGGCAGGCCCGCCAGCTTGGCGGCAAGTTTGGCGGGGGTGCCGTTGAACAGGCGGTTAAGGTGCATGCTGTTGCCTTTCTCGACGCCCAGCTTCAAGGCGGTGTACTTGATCAATGGGCGGGTCGCGGGAGACAGCTGAAATTCTGAGTAGAATGCGCGCAACAACTGAAGAATTTCGACGTGCTCGGCAGTCAGCGGCAAGCCTTCTTCGGCAGCCAGCGCGTGAGCGACTTCCAGGGACCAGTCGTTCAAATCCTTGAGGAACCCTTCCTTGTCGAGTTCCAAGGTGCGCTCGGCGACGATCAACTGCTTCATAGCCAGGTGTTCACTTTGTCAAAACGGATCGACAGCGCGACGAAGCCTGCGTAATCCACGCTGACCGCGCCGGTCGGCAATACGATGTTTCGTGCCAGAAGGTCTTCATCCAGCGCATACAACGATTCAGTGCTCGCCTGCAGTCTGGCCAGCACTGCGCTGGTCGGCATCAAGGCGTAGGTGGCATCGCCGCAGAGCAGAATGCCGTCGTCATCGCCGAGCAGACGCAGGCAGCTGTCGAGCCGGCTGTCGGTGAAGGGGGAGTGTGAAAGAACGTGCAAAGTACTCATCAGATCGTTATCACCTGGTCATAGCGCTCGAACAGCGCCGACAGCTCGGTCCTGCCTGAGAGCACAAGGATGTCTTCATTCAGGTCATGAGCTTGAACCCCGCGTTCAGCGAGGCTCTGTGCGCAGGCGAACAGGTCGTCGACGCCAAACATCGACAGCGCTTTGAGATTGGCTGTCAGGTCTTTCTGTTGCACGGCGGCCGCAGCCTGTCGTGGCAGCAGTTGCAGCACACCGTCATCGAGAAACAGCAGGCCGATGGGCAAATCGAACGCGCCTCCCGCTAGCACGATGTCCAGGGCCTCGCGAGCGCCAGGCCCTGACCAGGGCGACTGACGGCTGACAATCAGCAGTGACCTGGGCATCTTATGGCCCTCCGAAACAGATCAGTCGATCGGCCGACTGCACGGCATCGTGCAACTGCCCCAGCCCGGACAAATCCCAAGGGGCCAGCAGATTGGCGGCAGGCCGCTCGTAGCGCTGCGCCTCTTCATCATTCAACACGCCACGGCGCAGGGCTGCGGCGATGCACACCACACCATCGAGCCGATGCTCGACGATGAACTCGCGCCACTGGCGTGGCAGATCCTGCTCGTCCTGAGGTGTCACGGCGTTGGCCGAAGCGCTGTGTACGCCATCCTGATAGAAGAACAGCCGGACAATCTCATGCCCGCCCGCCAGCACAGCCTGTGCAAACAGCAGCGCACGCCGGGAAGAGGGCGCATGGCCCGCAGAAAACAGGGAGATGGCGAATTTCATTATCGGCTCTGCCAGTAAAACATGCGCAATGATAAAGAATTCGAGGGCGTTCGTGTGAGTTTGCCAGCGGACTGGTATCGCCTGCGTGGCGAGGAAAGCGTCTGCCAGTCCCTGCGTCAACGAACGCCGTGGGGTCGCTCTCGCCAAACCCCAGAAACGACAAAGCCCTGAATAATCAGGGCTTTGCGCTACTTAATATGGCGGAGGCATAGAGATTCGAACCCTTATACAAGGTAGCCCCTATATCTCTTCATTTTCAGGCAATTCACTTGCAATTGATCGACGGATAGAGCTTAGCAAAACAGGGGCTTTCAGCCAAGTAACTTTATCTTAAAAGCATGCAGCTGGTTGCATTCTTAACAAGTCGGCCATCTTCCAAACTGACGTTTGGGGATCAAAGGCTTGTCGCCGCGATCCTTAACTCAACTGAGACTTTCACCCCGCGCGGGCAGGGGGGCCAGAAATGAAGTTCGGAATATTGCCACCATGCTTTTGAATGACACCAAAAAATAGTTAAGAACTCGATGGTTCGGATCAAGACGTTGAGGTATTTGGCTGTGGGTGACGTTCTTTGTTGAGAGGAGACTTTGCATTCAGAAGTCGAGCACTCCATGAGTCTCTCGACTCTGCGGGATGCGTTGATTACGAGCCTGTCGCAGAAAAGCAGAGAGTGGCCGGTTCCACATTGTATACAATTCGGTCTTGGGGGTAGCGCACGAAAAACCCGGTAAGAATATCTGCAGCCTGGATGCCGACGGAGTCCTCGTAGCGTGAGATCGATAGCTCTGCTTGCTGAAGGAACTTGTAGTCTGCGATGGGAGATACCTCTCGCTCTGGCATCGCTTCCTCGGCGGCTTTCTTGGCCGAAAACAGGATGTCTTCAAACTGGGTCTGCACGTGGTGAACCAATTTTACTGGTTCGATTTGGCCACCATTTTTCAGAAGTGGAATGGTTGAGGTTCCGAGCCTCAATTGGCTGATGTTCACTCAGCAGTTTCCAAGTAAGCCTCATCGGCGCCTCCATTCTTTTGCATCCAAATGCCGTTCAGAGCTGCTGAGCATCCAATCAAAGGTGTCCGTCCGGGAATCCCACCTGCGCGACCTCAGAGGATCAGGGGCAGTCGATACCTCGCCTCTACAAGTGCTGCGCCCCCCCTTTCGAGATTGCGCTCACTCCCCGTTTCTTCAATACATCCTACGCTGCGATAAAATCGGATAGCTCGCTCATTTTTGGTCAAGACCCAAAGGGTTAAACGCTGATAACCTTGCTTTATTAAATGCTGCAACCCGGCCTGCCACAAAGCAAAGCCGACTCCAGTTTTCCAGTGTTCAGCAAGAACGTAGAGAGCCATGACCTCAGCTAAATTTTCTGCGGCTATATCCTCATCTCGGCATACCCCGACAGATATCCAGCCGACCAGCTCGTTGTTCAGCTCAGCGACGAATACGTTCGATTCACCCGACTCAATCGAGCGAATCCAATAGGATTCCCGCTGTGGCAGCGAAGCGCCCAATGACAGCAAATATTCAGCAGGCATCAAGTCACGATATGCGTCTTGCCAACTGCTGATATGGACTTGCGCAATAGCTTTCGCGTCCGATGGTAATGCTTTCCGAATCATAGGTGCTCCTTTTCAGACTCTCGACGTTTTGCCTCAGGGTATCACCCCGTCCGTTACTACACCGTATGCCACTTATGCGGAAGTAGTTCCTCAATTTCACTCGCTTTCTGCGTCGGCAGGCGCGTGAGATCGATAATTTGCTACCGCATAAGTGGCAAGCGATTTAGTTACGCAGATTCTGATGGCTGTCCTCATGCTAAGCTTCAATTGACCAAATCTGATAACTGAACATGCCTTGGGGGCCATTTACGTGGAGTTTTCAAGCTTTTCACGTTAGCGACGAACGCTTCGTGTGCCCCCCAGCATTCGCGTCCCATTGGTATGTAGATATCTAACTTGGTGAGCGAAGGGTTGCTCACTCTCTTGCTCCATCCACATAATCAATAAAAACAAGAAGAGCATTGAAAATGTCCGATTACGCTAATTTCACCATGTATGTTGATATGGATTCCGATAAGGCCCTTCGCTTTCGGCATGAGCTCAAGAAAGAAGAGAGTTGCCATTTTAGCGACTATCAGGATATCGGACTCATCTATATGCGGTTGAGTAGTGCCATACGCACCAGCCCGGATTTTGTGAAACCGGCCGTGGAGTATTTTCAGAGCGCTATGCGCCGTAAGGGCTTTCAAGAAGATGAGATTCGGGTGCTGCTTCATGCTGAAAGCTGGGAAGAGCGGATGCGTTTCTCGTGGTATGCGGTGAGCGAACAAGCGCGAGCGTCAAGCACTGTCGTCGATTACAACCGTTATCAAAACTACTGGCCAAATTTGGATTTCTGCAAGGAGGGGTGGGGGAAAGATCCTTATGTTTTGATAACCTTGTAATCAAACGCCACCATTGAGTTGTGTGACTGAATTCATCTTCATATGCGATAGGTCTTTAGCCAACAGGCATTGAAAGCTTCCAGAAAATGGGCGTTTCCTTTCTGGACAGGGCCCTACGGGCGTCTATCCTTACGCCTCCGCGCTCCGCTTGGCATTGATCACCGCTCCAGCGCCATGGTGCTCGTGTCCCGGGAAATGGACTGACTTCGCTCGCATAACGATTCGAGTTGTGGTTCGATTCGAAATGTCCGCGCAGTACCCCAGTTTAGATCTACGCGCGTTCTCCTAGATGCAAGATGCAAACCGGACTGTCCAACTCACGATAAGGATCATCAATGACGCCCAGTATTTCTGAGTTCTCGTACGGCTACGCGGTGACAAACGAAGTGGTGAAGTTGCTGGGGACGTCTATCGCGGCTGCCCCCCAGTTTCCCACGCTGTATGCTGAAGGTCAGGCAGGCGGAGGGTATGACGTCAAGATCGTTGGGGGCAGCCCGGTTTTCTTGCAGTTCAAGCTGAGCCATCGCATGGTGCGAAGCAATTGCAAAGAATACGACCTGATGGGTGGGCCTTACTACCGGTGGCATCTGCATTCGCTCCAGCGCTCGGATCAGCACAACCTGCTTCTTGATCTAGAAAGCAAAGGAAACCTCGTGGTCTACACAGCCCCTATGTTCGATGAGTCTGCAGAGCTGAACAGCTATTTCCTGCATGACGGAGTCCTGGATAACTCTGCCGCCTTTCTCCCCTCCGACATTGGGCCGCTTCCGGATGAGAAGGATCACTATATGGTATTCAACAGAGCAGGCTTGGTTCATCGCTGCTCTGAAGATCCCGTTCCGGCAAAGTTCCAAACCCTGAGCCGATTCCTTCAAGGCCAGTTGAACAAGCCTAAGCCGCAATCGCTGGAAGCCGGTGGGGTAATCAAGTTGGGCGATCAGATTGTCGAGGCTGTGAAGGTAGCCAAGTCACGTCGTAGTCAAGACAGCGGTTCTCGACCGTCAGAGATTGATACCGAGGAACTCAGCAAGGTGATCCGAGCCCGGCCTTCGCTTGTGACCCTGTCGCTGATATCCCGGACAGTCCTCGACTCTGAGCTGTTAGTGATTAACCCTCAATGGCAGCGCACGCCTAAGCTTTCGCCGTAGCTCGATTCATGTGGGTTAATTTCCATCTATCTAAATGGGTACCTCTACTTAGATAGATCGTCGTGACTCGGCAGATTTTCCCCTAGAAAAGCACTGGTGAGCCGTTTCAGGGTAGCTGTTGAACAGGTGGTGGTCGATAAGAGTGTTCCCTCTAATATCCTAGGCTTCCCACGCGGGTGCTGCGAAATCGTCTCGGAGCTTATGGGTAATTATTTGAACTGGGCATTGGGGACTTTCACTATGTCTGCTCGACGAAAGACGATGCTTCACACGCCTGGCTTGAGCTTGATGGACTGATCATCGACATCACCGGTGACCAATTTCCTGGTCGTCCACCGGTCTACGTTGGCGAGCCCGACGCTGGTATGGCGAGTGGGAGGAAGACACAAGACGCTCTGCAATCTACGACCCTAATGCGTCCGACTATGGCGATGAACGCGATTTTCTCGACCTGATCATTGAAAAGCTCAACAAACCTAAAGCGCCATCTTAGTTTTACGCCGTCCCTCGGGCATCATGAGTTGAGTTCTACCCTGACTTCGCACTGCACTTTCCAGACATGACTTTCGGTGACCCAATGAGCGTAATGCCTGAAGCCTTCACTAGGGACGAACAACCCGTCTATGCTGGCCGATACACTCGTGAGCATTGGGACGCCCTCAAGGCCCAGTCACTCCAAGACCCTCATGCATTCAAGATGCCCTGCTGCGCTTCGCGCGCGGTGCTGAAGACCAGCATGAACGGCGTTCAGTTTTTTGCGCATTACTCGGACGAATGCGCTACGGCGCCGGAGACGGTCTGGCACATAGAAGCCAAAGACTTGGTGTTCGGAGCACTCAAGCTATTCGGGCTCAACCCCCGCAGTGAGGTATCAGGTGGGGCAGGGAAGGATCGATGGCGGGCCGACGTGTACGTGGAGATGGGTGAGCGCAAGGTTGCGATCGAACTCCAGCGTTCATATCAGCACCTTAGGGACTTCGTCCGCCGGCAAGAACGCTATGCCAGGTCGGGGGTCGAATGCTATTGGCTGGTACGCCATGAGGTTGGGCGAACCTTGGGCAAGTCAATTATGACGAAGCGCTGGAAGGAGGAGTTCGATAGAAAACTCCCTCCACAAGGCCACATGATCAATAACTGGCCCATGTTCTATTTTGGCATGCTAGTACCCGAGCAAGATCCCAATGTGATAACACCAGGACTGCAGCTAAGCCATTTCGAGTTACTCGCTCACATCTACAACGATGACCTTCATTGGAACGGCATGCAATGGGCTGTGAAACGCGCTGATTGAAGCTTCAAAATATGCGGTTATGAGCATGCAGATTTTAGGGTCGCCCGTGTCTCTGCGTAATACTTAATCTATGAACCCGCTTAGGCCCAACTGGCCCAAGATGAGCCGCTCCCCATTTTCTGAGGTTTCCAAATTAAATGACACGCTGAAACAGGAATAAACGCGAATCGCTTTGTTTGGCTCTGTAACCCCATTCGCGTTACCCATGACCCCATGGAAGATGCATGAATCGTATTGGTTAATTACTTGGTTTTGGTGGTGGGGGAGCAATGTGTTTTTCCATATGCCCGCATGAGCTGAGGCCCCCAACACGGTAGTGTGAGCAGCCCCAGGTGTTGAATTTTTTTCGAAATACCATATGACCCCCGCTGGCAGGGCACACGGCGAGCCAGCCATTGCATTTAGGTGAGACGCAGACCCGGTAGCGTCCTGAGACAGTCATCGGTGCATTACACTCGTCGCACCCGTCTTCGATGTGCCTGCACGGTAGAAAGTTCGAACAGCCAATGAAGGGTTGCCCAGTAGTCCCGTTAACCCGGTTAACCAGGAACCCCTCTTTGCACGCGGGGCAGTTGGTTGCGATCGCGTTAACCTGTTCAGGGCTCGCTGCCAGCTCTTCCAGATCTAGCGGATATTTGCCGTCTATCAGCTCACGTACGAAGGGTGAGGATCGCATCATGTCGCAGATTAAGTAGACCCTGTGCTTGGCGCGGGTCAGAGCGACGTAGAACAAACGCCTCTCTTCGGCGTGAGGGAAGGCTTCAGCTTTAGGCTGCAGGGCCTCGATTAGCGGATGCGTAACAATCTCGGACGGCAGCCCGTACTTCCCTTTGCCTAGGCCCAGAATGATAACGTAGTCCGCTTCCTTGCCTTTGGAGCTGTGGATTGAATCCTGTTTGAAGACCAAGTTCGAGTAACGCGCACGGATGGCGTCAAGGTCAGGTAGATGGAATTTGAACCTCGCCAGCAAGTAGACGGTAGAGCCTGGCTTCGCAATTGCGCTGATGCGCGCCGCAGTTCGATCCAGGACTTGGTCGATGGCAGCATCGCCAGCCAGGGAGGCTCTCACTATCGACACCGTAGGTGAGGCTACGATGGTATGGGACTGGATGTCCTTGGTGATCTGGCGGCTGTTCTGCATGATGAACCGACTCGCCACTTCACCGATTTTGCTGTTGAAGCGGAAGGTCTTGTTGAGCTTGCTGAACTGGGTTGCGCCGAAGATTTTCTCGAAGTCGGCGGTGAAGCTGATATCGCTTCCAGTGAATCTGAATATGGACTGCCAGTCATCGCCGACGCAGAACAGTGAGGCATCTCCCCGGCTCTTGCGCAAGGCTTGAACGAGTTCGGCGCGGGACTTTGCAATGTCTTGGAATTCGTCGACGACGATGAATTTCCAAGGGCTCTCGAAACGGTCGTTCAGGACATATTCGTTGGCCATGTTGATCATGTCATCGAAGTCCATTTCTCCTTTGCCTCGAAGCGCTTCCACGTACGCGCTCTTGATAGGAGCCAGGAGTGTCAGGGCAGCGCTGACCTGGCCGGGATTAGCGGATCGGGCTATCAAATCCGCCTGCTGCTGGGCAGACAAATTCGCAGCTCGCACCAGTCCGAGCATCTGCGCCAAGATCTTTGAAAAATCCGAGATCGCTCCAAACTCTCGTAGGGTCTCAAGCACGGCTTCGGGAGGTAGTGGGTTGAGCACCACGCCTGCTTTGACTAGCCGTTGTTCTAGCGACTTAAGTAGAGCACCTTCCTGTTTCTCGTAGTGGAAGGTCTCGATGAGAGTCGTCCCACCCTGAGCGTGTACATTGCGTTTCCACGCCATGTCGGCCTGGTATTTCTGGCGGTCAATGTACGGAGCTGTATTGCCTTGGCGATCGATACCGAAGTGTTCGACGTAGATCCCAAGCTCCGGCAGGAAGAAGTCAGGGCGATAAGCAGCACGATCGGGTGATTGTAATGGGGTGGAGTAGGTGGCCTCGTACCGGTACTCGATCCCGTTCTTGAAGAGGAAGTTTGCGATGTCGCATTCGCCGAACCCTTTGACTGCTTCGCCTTTGAGGGTGCGAATTTGGTTGTCCTCAAGGAATCGGTAGTAGTCGCCAAGCGTTTTGAAATCAAACGGGTTGCGGGCAGGGTGCAGCCACCGTTCAAAATAGTTCAGCAGCAACGCTCTGTATTCTGGCTCTTGCTGATTGGCTTGGAAGACCTGGTCGACGAAATTCGCTGTGAGATCTTCATCCCCTGCCATGTCACTTATCGCGATTGCCTTTTTGTCAGCTGCCTTGACGATGCACCGACCCAGCCGATGGAAGGTTTCAGCTGTTACCCCTTTGATCCCGAGTTTGCTTTCCAGACGTTCCCGTAGCTCCAGGGCCGCTTTTTGGCCGTATGCAAGAAGCAAGATCTCTTCTGGTTTGGCTTGTTCACTGGCCACCAGAAATGCGACTCGACCAATGACCGTGCTGGTCTTGCCTGTGCCGGCACCGGCTAGGATCAGATTATTATCTTCGTCAATCACACATGCTTTGCGTTGTTCAGGCGTCAACGGGTCGCTTTCTACGGTTTCAAACAGATCGTGATAGTCAATCAGGGCTTGGGCGACGTAGGAGTCGCGCGATTCTTTCAACCAGCCATCGGGGTTCTTGGTAAGTTCCAACATCCTAATCAGCAGGTTTCGATGATCCTGCCTGAGAATGCCTTCAGGTGGGACAGGAGGTCTGGTGGTAGCCCAGGACAATACTTGCTGACGGTAGGGCTCCCACACGGATGTTCGCAGGTATCGAGAATCCTGCAGGCCATCATCGAACGACTTAAGTCGGCGCTGGGTCTCGATGATGCGGGGAATATACCAAGCCCGGACGAGCTCGTTCCACGCGGCATCTTGTTGTGGTTGGGTGCGAAAATAAAGGCGCCAGGAGCCACGTGGCGTATTGATGTATGCCATGTGCAGGAACCAGATCGGCGATCTTTTAGGATGCTGACTGATTGCCGTCCAGTCGAAGCTCTGGATACCTTCGCGGGTGTGGATTTCGACACCCGTGCCAGAGATAACAAGTTTGCGAGCAGCTGACGGGAGCCATCGGGCCCACCAAGGAGGAGTGAGTTCTTTAACCATTTAATATCAGCACCGGCCTTTGAAAGCGTAGTGGTGCACTTCCTTTTTCAATGGGGCTGGAATCTGGCAGGGCCGGAGTACCCTGGCCAATTAATCGCGGTTAAGCGAAAGGTGACTCAGCTTTCGTTTCCTGAATTGCTGGCACGCCGGGGTAACGAACGGAGGTGGGAGGCGCGACGGCATATACTTTAGGCATGTTTTTGCGTTGACAGGTAGTGGAAGAAGCGGGAAAAGGTGTGAACCCAGCATGTCTCTGATATGGCATTTTGCTATCAGGTGACTTAGAATCATTGGATCATGTATTGCTCTGCTGCAGAGCAGCGGGAGGATGGTTCTGCTTTAGGCCTGATCTATCACCGGCCGTAAGTCGGCGCATCCAGATAAATACACGGACGTTTTTTAGCCTTTGCCGAAGGGCTGCTGCCAGCAGCATCCAGGGCGAAGCGTCCATCGCACGAAAACCGAAACGGACTTCAATCCATGTGGCATGACAACGAGACAACGGTCGACTACCTAAACTTTGGCGTGGTGGCTGATGCCTGCGCTAGTCTTCTGCGGCAGAGTCGTGGCGAGCCGATTTCGATAGGTGTGTCAGGTGGTTGGGGCGCCGGCAAGTCCTCTCTGGTCAAAATGATCGCCGCCCGCCTCGAAACCCCGGTCGCTTCAGCTTCCTTATCGCCGCCTTCCGCCACAGGTGCCCGGCCCCAGCCTACCGACCACCGGTACGTCGTTATCACCTTCAATCCATGGCTCTATCAGGACTTCGAAAGCGCTCGCAGTGCGTTGCTGCAGATCGTCGGCGATGAAGTGCTGAAGCTGGCCAAGGGTGATGAAACGCTGCTGAAGAAAGCCCTCGACCTCTTGAAGCGCATCAACCTGCTACGGTTGGCGCAGTTCGGGGGTGAGGCTGCGATCACGATTACCACGGGTGTACCCGTCGGTGCGATTGGCAAGGCCATTGGGAAGGTTTCAGGTCTCTGGGATGCATTCACCTCAGATGGCGATACGGCTGAAGGGGAAGACAAGAAAGAAGGGGAGTCACTGGAGCTCAAGGCCGATGGTCTTCTGAGCGCGGCGAAGCCGATATCGCTGCCTAACGAAATCCATGCCTTCAGAACCGCACTCGAAAAGCTTTTGGAGGAGCTTGGGATCACCTTGGTGGTGTTTGTCGACGACTTGGATCGGTGTTTGCCGGAGACGGCAATTTCGACTCTCGAATCCATTAGGCTGCTTTTGTTCCTCAAGCGCACGGCTTTCGTGATCGCTGCTGACAACGAATTCATCCACGGTGCAGTGAAGAAGCATTTCGAAGGTACCGGCATCACGAGTGACATCGCCACCAACTACTTTGACAAGTTGATTCAGGTGCCTCTGCATGTGCCGCGCATCGGCGTGAACGAAGCCAAGGCCTACTTGGTGCTGCTACTGCTTGAGCGCGAAGCGAGGGCCGGGACATTTCCACAAGACAAGTTTGATCAGGCGAAGCTGGATATACCGCAACGCCTGGCCCGAAGCTGGCTAGGCGAGACGATTACGTCCACGTTCCTCAACGAGCTCGTGGGAGCCGATACCCGTCTTCAGGCGCTGATGGAACTGGCTCAAGGATTGGCAACGCTGATGTTCAAGTCCTCCAGTATCAGCGCGAATCCGCGGCTCATGAAGCGATTTCTGAACACCGTGTATCTGAGAGAGTCCTTAGCGTTACCTCAAGGAATCACTTTGGACATTCCGGCATTGGCGAAGTGGCATTTGTTGGAGCGCTACAAAGAGGAGCTGGCTGACACGTTGTCGTCCATGGTCAGTTCTGAGAATGACGGGCAGGTAGCGCAGTTGCTGCAGGCCGAGACGTTGGCCCGTGAAGGCGGAACATTGTCCAAACCTTTCGAGGAGCCGTTTGTTAAAGAGTGGCTCCAGTTGGCGCCGGCGCTCGGTACGATGGACTTGCGACCCTTGCTTCACCTGAGTAGAGACACCGCGACGCGCGACTTTGGTGACGACAACATGACTCCCGACGCTCGTGTTCTTCGTGATGTATTGAAAGTAGCTACCAGCGCCAATGAAGCGCTGACGAATGCTATTAACGCCGTTGACGGCGACCAGGCAGAGCTGGCTATGGTGAAGGCTTGGCAGGGCACAGCTTCATCGCGAACATGGAAAGCTACCGTCGAGATGATCATCTTGATTGAGCCTTGCAAGGTTTATCCAGCACTCGGAAGGCGTGCGGCAGGGCTTTTGAGTCTTGCTCCCTTGGATGCGTTGGGGCCTGGAATTATGCCTGTGCTTGCGGGCCAGTCTTGGGCGACGGAAGTCCTGAGATCCTGGGCGGACGATGCTGCTGTGAATGACCGTGCCAAAAGGGCAATCACTGCAGCACTAAGGAGTGCGGTCTAATGGGTACCTCTACATCAAGTGGTGGCGGTAAGGCGGGTTCTCCGTTTGATCCTGAATGGTTGGATCAGGGCGATGCTGCCGGTGGCCCGGCGCCAGATGGAGGAGCGCCAGATGGTGCTCCAGATGATGAGGGTGTTCCCGAGGATGCGCCTGAAAATGGTGAGGCCGGTTTAGAGCCTGCCCAAGACCGAGACATTGCGCCAGATCGCAGGTTTATGCCGGCCCGTTCAAAGATGGGTAAATACCTGTCTGGAGGTGGTCGTGACGCGCTTCGCGGCGCCGCCAGCAGCATGATCAAAAAGGGTATGGGGGGAGCCGGGCGCGCGAGCAATACCATGCGTGGGGTTGCTCAAGGTGCCGGGCGATTAGGATCGTTTCTCGAAGCTGTCAGGGACGGCACAGATCCTCAAGTAGTCGACTGGATTCAGAGGGTTCGCGGCCAGAACCTTTCAGCAAGCGATCTCGCACTGGAGCTCATCAAGGAAGTCATGCCGGGCACCGGCAGTGTCGACGATGAGTCTTTGAGAAATGCCGCCGCTGATGCGCTAGCACAGCTGTACGAGCAGGATCCCAACGTCGACATTTTTCAGCTTGATGATCAGCAGATCACCTCGGTCATCGGTTTCACGATCGCCAACGAAGTTTGCAATCGGATGGATCTGCAGTTGGGCCAGACCTACGAAAAGCTCAAGTATTCACCCGTCGAAATCCAGGCGTTCCGTAACGACATCAAGCAATGGGTTCACGCAGAGGTGCAGCGAATCATGGAAGGTCTGGCGGCGCAGAGAATCGATCCCCAGGCCCTTGCGCATGGCGTGCTGCAGACCGCGCTGGAGGTATTTGCAGAATGATCAAGGTTATTTGTACCAGCGTTGCCCGTCTCCCCGCTCAACTTGCCGAAGGGGAGCGGGCCTTCACCTATTTCAAAGGCGCCAGACGTGAAGGTGTCGGAACCATCGCTAAGGGGTGGCACGGCTCCTTGAAGCGCAAAGGGTTCCGCCCGAGTCCCGCGGCTTGGGACTTCGTTCAGCTCTGTTTGGCCGTCTGCGCGACCGACCTTTGTGCGATGCGCAGTACAAGTGCTGATGGCTGGACTCGGACTATTGAGCTGAGTGTTGGGCTTCATGAACCGTTGCGATGGGAACCGTGGAAGGAAGAGCTTGAGCAACTGCTGAAGGTTCTGACGGGGGACTATTGGACTCTCATGTTCACGGATGCAGGCCTGCCACCTCCTCAGGGCCGTTTCACCGCCAAAGATCAAGATTGTGTTTCCTTGTTGTCTGGTGGCCTCGACAGCCTAATCGGCGGTCTGGATCTCGTGGCTCAGGGTCGGCAGCCTCTGTTTGTTTCTCAGCTGGCTCATGAGGATTCTGAGCGCCAACGCCACTATGCAACCCTGCTTGGTGGTGCCGATGCTCACTATCAGTGGAGCCACGGGATCAGCTTCAAAGGCCCCCGCGAACCATCGACACGTGGTCGATCGTTGGCGTTTTACGCCTTTGCAGTGTTAGCGGCGTCTCGGCTTGATGCTGCACGCCCGACAATCTACATTCCAGAGAACGGATTTATCTGTGTGAACCCCCCACTTGTTCCTGGGCGAGTATCGAGCCTGAGTACTCGCACGACTCATCCTCTGTTCATCAACAAACTACAGCAGGTTCTCGACGGTATTGGCGTCTCGGTGCAGCTGGAATTACCCTACCGGTTCAAGACAAAAGGCCAGATGATGAATGAGTGCCTGGATCAGCCACGCCTAAAAGCGCTGGCCTCCGATACGACAAGCTGCGGGCGATTCCGTACTTACAATCGAACTCACTGCGGTCGCTGCGTGCCTTGTATGATTCGCAGGGCTGCTTTTGGTGCCTGGACATCGGGGGCCGATGCAACCCGCTACGTCTTCCCAAGGTTGGTAGGCAGCGACAAATCCAGCGGGCCAGATGACCCAATGGCTGTAGCATTGGCGGTACTTACGGCGCGAAATAGGGGTATCGACAGGTTCTTGGGAGCATCACTAGCGTTTGCTCCTATTCCTGAGCGACCTCAGTATCGATCTGTGCTCACCAATGGCATCCATGAGCTGGAGGCCCTTTTGACCGGAGACGGATTGCTTTGATGGATTTTCACTGCCATCTCGACCTCTATCCCAATGCACGGGAGGTCTTCGCGCAAGCGGTGGAGAGGAACATGTTCACCTGGCTGGTTACCACCAGCCCCCGTGCATTCTCCGCCACCAGTAAGGTGCTTGGCGGTCATGCAAATGTGCTCATCACCCCGGGACTGCATCCGGAAATCGTGCATGAGCGCTATGGTGAACTCGATACTTTGATCGAGCAGATCAAGGACGCAGCTGCCGTCGGAGAAGTGGGGTTGGATGGTTCCAGACGCTTTCAGCACAGCTACGAAGCTCAGCGCAACGTGTTTTCTGCCGTGGTCGCGCAATGCGCCAACGTTGGTGGGCGCGTGCTGAGCATTCACTCGCGCCAAGCTGCAAAAGACGTGTTGGCTGTTCTTGATGAGCACCCAGGTTTTGGTACAGCTGTTCTTCATTGGTTTACGGGTACAGCTGCCGAGCTTAAGTCTGCCGCGGATATGGGGTGCTGGTTCAGCATTGGGCCGGCAGCGTTTAACTCGGCATCTGGTAAGGCCCTGGCCAAGAAACTGCCTCGTGATCGCGTGGTTCCTGAAAGCGACGGGCCGTTCGCCCAGGTCAATGGTGCCACGGTCATGCCTTGGAGCTCAGGCCAGACGGCTGAGCTGCTGGCTGAGGCATGGGACGTGCCAGTGGGGGAGGTAGCAATGACTCTCGAATTCAACGCTAAACAGCTGATCGGTCTCATACACGCGGCCGATTGACTGTGTTCGAGCCCTTGCGCTTCTCATAGATGTGGCCTCCTACCAATCTACAGGCCTTGGACTGAACACACGCCGACTCTAGACACAGTGCGACTGATGAGGAAAGACAATGCGTCTGCCAACCACAGTTAGAGACTGAATGCTGTCAGCCAATAGCTACTACCTGATATGACCAAAATAAAGAACTCTCATTCACTGCGAGGGCTTTGGAAACGAATACGAAAATCGCTTTTAGCTGGATGTTCTATCAGTCCCTCTGGAGGGCCGTCAGAGATGAATAAATTTGACAGTACGGTGAGTAGCGCACCTAGTATGACATAACCAAATAGCACATGGGTTGCCACGAGTGCCTGAGATAGCCAGCTTAACTTGTTTGCTGAAATGTCTCCGTATCCAAGAGTTGTCATCGTGACGATAGAGAAATATAAACTCTGAATTATATTTAAATCTTTTTTCTCAACTCCAGATGTTGATCCAGGTATTAGCCAGTACAGGAGTGAGTAGAATAAGCATATAATCAGAAACGATAGTGCTACCTGTTTGGGAGATCTCCCATAGTCCGATGTCATCCAAAATAACTTGGCTGGGATGCTTTTTGCCCTACTATGTTTTTCATACCATGCAGTCCAGTTATGCCTGCGATTACAGTACTGAAGCGTTTGGCGAAGCCCCGCAGAATAACAGGCGCTTTCAAAGCTTACCGTTCTAAAATCTGTTTTTCTTGAAACTTTCGCAAGGTGGAAATAGGTTTCGCTTGTAAATTTTGCCTCCCTAAATATTGTTCCACATAGATTAAATCTCAACTCGCCCTCTACTAAAGGATTTCTGCCACCGCCCTGGAATTTGGCACCTGAAAGGTCTGTCGCGTAAAAGCTACAATCTTGAAAGTTTGAGTTGGAAAATTTCACTGCAGTTAAATTGCTTTGTTGGAAGTTGGCTTCGTCAAAATTGCAAAGCTTAAAGTGGGCGTTGGCTACTTGTGCCCTGACGAATATAGATTCGTGAAATATAGATCCGAATGCCTCAATGCCGGTCAGGTCGGCATTCAAGAAAGCGCAATCAGACATATCCACACCGTCTAGCATTGCATTCATTAATTTTGCGTCGCAAAAATTCGCACCCTTACCATCGGCATTTTTGAAATTGGCGCCAATGATTTTTATGCTCTCTAGGTTTGACTCTCGCAAATCGATAATGTCTTTAGTTTTCGAGGCGTAGTCATTCCATTCTGAGAAGTCTCCTTTTTGTGCGCATTCGGTTATGAGTTTGTATTGTTCTGGATTGAAGGTTTTGGTCATGGGTTATATGTAACTTCTGTGTGAACGTTGTAGTTGCTGATTCTGGATGATGGCGCAGGCCAAGTACATGCGTCAAATTGAGATTGCAATCGCCGCTCAGGAGTATGCTGGCCAAATCGAGGGCAACTGGATGATCAGTGATTATGCAAATGGGTGGCAAAGTCCTTGCCATATCGCAGGTGGTAGTTTTGAAGCTGCTGAACCATTAAATCTAGTGCTCCGACGGCTCAGCGGTCTAGGGGCGCCACCCAGTCCAATCGGCTTCTACACACCGCGACTAGGGAAGCAGCGGAATGATGCAGGCAGCTGCCCCAGCCGCAATCAGCAGACGTTCCAAAAGCTTTATCCCGCCGTTGTATTTGCGAGTGCGAACGTCCTTGTAAATCAGCCACAGTCGCCAGACATATTCGCTGAATGCCTGTTGGTGATGGGTGCTTGTGATAGACAGATACTTGAAGAGTTTCGAGAAGAGTTTTCTGATTTCCCGGTCGCTGACCTTGGCTGGGCTTCTGTACATTCCCAGAACGATATTGTCTTCGGTCATTCTCAGGTTGTCAGAGCCATAAGGAGCCATGAAAACGGTCACCATTCCCGACGGGGCTTGGTTGAACCACAGCGCGGCAGAGGCTTCGCTTTCCCCTTCCTTTCCTCCACCTTTGTCTCGACGCCCCAAAGCCCCAACTGCCTCGTACCGCAAGAGAGTTGTAATTGGCCTAGAATCTGATCCCCTCGAAATTCGCGAAGAGCTTCGGGAATCACGGGATGAAGGTATAGCGAGCCGTAGTGGCCGGCCAGAGGTGAATGCTCGACCTCAGCAAAGACGGCGCGCACGCGGTCGACCATCGCAGGCCATAGTTTTCTCCGGTCGACGGATGCTTGATCGTCTTTCATCAAACGCACAGCGTGCTTCTTGAACGCCTTCATAACTCCTCCAAATCAGCAGGCAAGCATGCTGAGCGAAAGGGCTTTTGGCAATACCTGTAGCCTTTAGAGTGAGGCCCGTAAGCGCTTGCGAATAATCAGAGAGGACTGCTCGAACCGTTAAAGAAAACGGCAGGAGTAGTAGCAAGTAATGTCATTGGAGCGGGGTGCCATTACCCTCGATCATTAGGTTTCGCTGCAAAAGTGATGGCGACCTAAAACTCGTACTTCTCTTTACGTTGAATGAAAGCGGCTCGGCCACCCTCAAGTATCTTCGCTACCTGGTCTCGGATCGCGGGGACATCAATCGACCCTTGAGCTTCCAAGGTCAGAGATCCCCGCTTTTCTTCTGCAGTGAAAACCCCGATCCATTCGGCATCACCGAAGACAGGGATGTTCGCGTTGTGGGTAGCGAACAAGAACTGCCTGGAAGTCTTCGCATCCCTCAATTCAGCGACGATCCTCTCCGCAATGAATGCGTTGTCCAGGTTGTCTTCGGGCTGATCCATGAGCAGCGGGTCTGGATTGTCGAGCAACAACATATGAAGGATCGCCGTGCATTGCTGTCCCGTGGACAGCTTGCTCAACGGCCTGAATGCCGGCTCGGCGTCGCCATGAGCGACGTTCAGGGAAATATCGACTCGGTGGGCCAATTCCAGCGCTTCGAGCTCCATGATTTGGGATGGCTGCAGTTTGGCAAGAGCATCGGCCACCATCTGCGGTGTGCCCCAGTCGAGGTAGACGACGCCAGCACCTTCCCTTATGGATTTAACCAAAGCCATGGGTGTGATTGATTCAGCTGCGCCAATCCAGCCGAGGCGTTTTTCGCCGATGTTATCGAGCTTGCAGGCCAGAAGGAATTGGACGATAGGGGATCTGTCCGCGTCAGGAACGATCTCAATCTTGAGCTTGGCCTGAAGCCGCTTGCTCATTTTCTTCGCAGCCTTTACCAAGGCGCCAATACGCTCGGCCCGCAGATCAGATAGCTCAGCCAACACATTTCGACGTTCCTGTTCGAGCTCATCAAGCTGTGCTTGGTGAGTTGGAAGCTTGGAATTCAGTGGCTTGATGCGCTCGATTTCCTCTTGCACCTTCTGGTATGCCGCACCGATGGCTTGGCCTGTTTTGCCAGCGGCGTCGGGGAGGGCTCGTAGTTCTTTCTCAAGCTCCGCGTCGTGCTGTTTGATCTGCTGCTCCCAGGCGTCGTGCTGGGTATTGAATGCCTGCACCGCTGTGTCCACGAGGGTTTGCATCGCCTGTAGGTGTATGGCGCACTCCGCTGTGAGCTTTTCCAACGTACCCCGCATGGCGATGAGAGCATCAATGTCGGGCACGCCCTTAAGCACCTCGTCACTGATAAAGGAGAGGTCAGAGAAGTGCTCGCTGAACGTCGGTACTGCGGTTTGAACGTTGCCGATCGCCTCTTTGGCGCTCTTGGCTATCTCACGTTCGCGGGCTAGCAAAGAGTTCTTGGCCAGCTTTTCTTTTACGCCCAGATCATCGAACCCGCGCAACTGTTCTTCCAGGTTGGGTAGGCGATCGACCTGTGTGTTCAGATCGTCAATGTCTCCCAGTGCTTCAGAAATGCTCTGCTGATTTGCCTTCAATCGACGCTGGGCGTCAGCTCGCTTGAAGTTGTAATCACCTTCCTCTGGTAGGAATCTTTCAAGTAGTTGTATGCGGCTGGATTCGTCTTGGGCGAGTTCATAGATCTCGTTTTGACCATAGATGTCGATCCGTGGCATCACATCGCTAGGCGTCATGGTCGAAACAGCTCCGTGCTCGTCTCGAACCACTGGAGGCTCGCCGTAGCGGCGGCTGATGCTGTACCTCCGGCCGTTCTGTGAAGACGAAACCAATGTCAGTTCTACGCGGCCACCTTCCAGACCTAGGTTTTCCTTCATGATATCGCTGTGCAGCTTCTGCGCCTGTTTTCCTTTGGGCTTGCAATCGAGAGCGAAGCGCACACATTCGATAAGGGTTGATTTGCCCGTGCCCCGGCCTCCAATGACAGTGTTTAGATGGTCAGAGAAACTGACATGCACTCCGTCAAGGTAGCCGCCGGCCACGCTCATGCTGATCAATCGGCCGATTGGGCTTTTGGCCTCAGTGGAGTTCAGGCGTATGCGTGACTCAGGATCGAGAAATGCGACCCTGAAAGCCGCAAAGGTCGGGCGAGTCATCTTGATGAGGCACGTTGCGTTGGGCTTCTCAAGGTCTTCAGGCTTGGCGACATCTTTTGCGTTGATGACTGCGATGGGCTTGTCTCTTCGATACGCGTCATCTCTGCCCAGAAGCACACGACGGTAGAAGTCGCTCTCTTCACCGGCCAGATTTTCAACGGAGAAGGGGATCTGGGCCGCCCTGAGCGTAGGATGCTTCCAGACGTGGCTCAGGCGGTTTTTTAACAGCCCACTGTCGTGTGTGCAGTGGGCTGCGTAGATAAATCCCCCCATCTGCTCGATCTTGTCGATCAGTTTGATAGAGCTTAACTGTGACGGAAGAATACGCTCTTGAGGATCCAGCAGCTCAAGGTTTCCCAGGTAGCGCTCAAGTGACTGCACCGAGGTGTCTTCAGGAAACAGGCAGACGAAGTGAGTCTTGTCACTCGCGGCAATTTCAAAGCCCGGAAACACCACGATCCCGTGTGGGGTCAATGCCTGACGTAATGCATCCACCGTCGCGACACTTCCATGGTCTGCGATCCCGACTACCTTGATGTCGAGTTCCAGGCACTTCTGGAGGAGCGCTTGGTTGTAGTTGGCTTCGTCCAACTGGTGATCGGTGCCTCGGTACGCGCCATGGTATGAAAACGGATTGACCTGAAGAGCGCAGCGCCAGAACCGGGCGTAGGTGAAACGATCGTCCATGATGGTTCCTTCATTATGTAGCAGGCCGACTGGGCAAAGGGGATGAGGCGTTATTACTAATGCTGACTCTACAGGTGGAAATTGAGCTGGAGTAGATCTTTCTGGGGCGATGATCAGTCAGCTCAAGTATCTCTTTGTCGAGCGTGCCTGTTCATAGTCTGGCGGCTTATCTCAAGACGTTTGGCGGCCACTGCTCGTGTCAGCCCTATGCCATTGGGTATCCAGCAGGGGTATCTGCTCTACAGTCAGGTTTTATCAACTAGGGCTTGCTCATGGAAGGGCAGAGAGTGATTGCGTCGAGCAGATTCCTCACTTATCTCGACTTAAGCTCCAATTTGGCGTGTACGCCCGGAGTCAACGCCGCAAACAGCGTGGTATGCGGCCAAGATTACAGGGTAGTACTGCTCGCGGGTAGGCCAGCAATTAAGCTGCAAACCACCTCATGGCTTTATCATCGGAAACGAGTGCGACTTTAGTGCCAATGCCTCTGAACCGTCGATCTCGGAATCCCCAGATGCTTAGCAACCGCCACCTGGGTTAACCCCTGATTTTTCAGTTCCTGTACTTGAAGCCGTATAACAGCTGCCCGCGCGCTAGTCGGGTGAGGGCTTTCAGTGCTCTGCGCCGATGCCGGCGGAACCGTATCAATCACCTCAAGGCGTTCCAAGTCGTCAATGGCCTGCATCAAGACGGCTCTAGGCGTCGTCCCCAAATTGGAGGCCGCCGCCGCAGCCAGCAGAGCTGAAGGTGACAAACCAAGCGCAAGGGCCAAGTCTCCAGCGACCTTAACAGTTGGGCTTGTTTTGCCAGCTTCGAGTTGACTGACGTGGGACGCAGCCACAGCGCCGCTGACCTCTTTCTGGTTAAGCCCTTTTGTCACGCGTATCCATCTTAACGCTGCAGCGAAGCCTTCATGTATAGACATTCTGCCGTCTCAAAAGCTGACGGTATGCCGCGTTTGCCTATGATCGAACAAATCTATATATTAACCTGATCGGGCGTATAGCCATCATTTGCGTGGATTGTTGCGTCCTTGGCGACGCCATGGCGTTCGATCCAAGACGTCCGGCGAAACCGCATCTGGGATATCTCAAGGCTGAAGCAAAGACGCCACCCATAGAAACGCGAAGCAAAACGGAACAGGCACTAAGGAAGGCCAAATGTCAGATCTGAAGAAAATCACGGTAACGGTCAAAAATTGCGACTTTCATGCCTCTCAAGGCACTGCAAATCTCTACAAGAAAGTAAGGCTTTTGGACGAGGCTGGCAGGATCTTTTATTACAAAGACCTGATTGTTCCTCACTACCTGGAGCGCAAAGGCGCAACGAGTAAGGATGTGCCGAGAACGTGGTTCATCAAACACATTGGCAAATCTGCGGTAGTGGTGGTCGCTTTTGAAACCAAAAACGGGACTGTCGAATACGATCTTGATGAAGTTCGCGACCTAGCGAGATCGGGATTTGTGGCCGGAGTTGTGTACGGGGTGTTAGCGATCCCAGCTGGTTTTATTGCCGGTATAGCCACCTTCGGGATAGGGTTGGTGGTGATCCCTATGGGCTTGTATTTTGCATATCGAAATATTTTCAAAATACCCGAAAGCTTGAGCCGAAAACGACTGCTGGAAGATTTTTCACTTCATGGTGTGCAAGTGGGTGAGGGCTGGGCGCGGTAGGGCCGGTTCACCTTGCCAGACCTCCAAGCAAGGCGGATTTGCCAAGGGCTGCGGAAAGGCGGGGCTGCTGTGTTCGTGATCAAGCATAAGGGTGTGGGAAGCCGAGAACGCTCGCTCTCACGCTCAACAACACAGCGAAGGCGAGCATTTCATGAGGGGGATGCGCACAGCTTCAAACGAGTTCGCCCAGCAGTAACGTATCCCCGTTTGGCACAATAGCCTTTTCGCCAAGACGAATGAGGTTGAAGCGAACATTTTGGGTGGCTTCTTTGTACGCCGCCTCGCTATCGTCGAACGATGCTGCGACGATGCTCTGAAGATTCTTCTGGGCCGACAGTTTCTGAAGCAGCGCGAGCTGACTCTTCGTCGCCATGGAGTGCTGTCCTGGCTCATCCATCAACATGAAACCCGGGTGGTTGCCTTTCACCGTAAAGTTTGCCGAAGTCTCGTATAGCGACAGTATGTAGCTCCAGATCAGGCGGACGAAGTCACTGGCACTGGATTCCCGCGCGATGTTTGAACTGCTCTTGGAAGTGCTGGTAACCGAGGCGCTCTTCTCTTCGGCGAAGTCTTTTTTGTAGATTTCTCTGAGCTCGATTTTGTCCAGTTCTGGCAGCAGGTTTGCCACATTGAACCGAATGTCGGTGATCGACGCGCTATGGTAGTCAAAGGAGCTCACGTTCGATCTGAAAACCTTAGAAAAATAGTCGTATTTCGCGAGGTCTACCTCGGAGTAATGCTCTTTTGGTAATGCAGCCCTGGCTTCCTGGTTCAGCTTGAACTGGCCCGACAGCTGTAAGAGGATCTCCAGTTGATCTTCGTTGCGCTGAACAAATTGCGAGACATCTTCGATGCTTATCTCGATCTGAAGCTGTTGGCGCAGGTTGGCCTTGGACACCACGGCATTTGTGGTGAGGTCAGACTTGAGTGCACGCAGTTTTGCTTTGGAAATATTGATCCGCTTCGCTAGTTCTTCGCCGAGCACAGCGGTTTCTTTGACCGATTGCTCGATACCGGCGGTGTCCCGTTCCAGCATCTTGATCTGGGATTTCAGATAGGCGATGTTGGTCTCGATATCCATATGCGGAGTGCTTTCATGGAGGTCGGTCAGGGAGTGGCCGATGTTCTGATGGCATGCCGGGCACACGTCGCTGGCTACATCAAGTTCGAGTGAGGCGCCATATTTAATGAGCTTCTGAGCCGCCTGGTTCTTTGAAAGCTCTTCCTCAGCCTGACGCTGGTGTATGGCGTTGGCGTTTCTCGCTGCGCGGTGGAGAGTCAACTCGCCGATGCTGGTCTCGTAGGCGACGGTCAGCTGTTGAAGCATCGAACTTTCATCTTCAATGAGCTTCAGGGTTTCGTCTGGCTGGTTGTCTTTCCACTTTGCCTCATCCTGAGCCAGCTTCTGCAGCGCCAATATCTGGTTACTCTTGAACTGATCTAGCCCGACCAGCCCCTGAAGCGTGGACTTTTGATAAGTCACGCTATCAGCCACGAAGGCCAGCACCGGACTCTTCGGCAGGTTCAGAACCTTCATGGAGTTTTTCAGCGCATCGGTGTTAATTGCCCGATATACGTCTTGCCAAGCCGTGTTCAACTCCTGCGACTCGTGATCCAGTCGAGCCCGGTTAGCGTCCATCTCGAACACATTGGTACCGACCAGATAGTCGACGATCTTGATTCGAGCCTCTTTGACGCCGAAGTAGGGGAGGTTGGCGATGTAGTCCGTCCAGCCACGCTTTTGCTCGATGACCATCGCCGCGAAGATGTATTGCAAGTAGAGCTTCACCTGCTTGCCGTTCGTATGGGGCACCATCGGCAGCTGAAGTCCCAAAAAGTTTTCCAGGTAGGTGTAGAAGCCTTCCCGGATCTGGGCGCTGCCGCCGTCATGTAGGAACCGGTAGAGGACTGGCGTAGATTGGCCTTCGCTGAGAACGGCGCATTCCTGGATCTCGACCAGCTTCGGGTTGACACCATCTTCCTTGATCTTGCGAGTGATAGTGATCGTCTTACCGAGCGATTCCAGCTCCATCATGACCTTGGAACGAATGATCGGGTACTTATCTCCCTCGAATTCGACATAGTCCTTCAGCACATACGTCAGTGCTGCCGCATTCTGCGCGCCTAGCAGCTCTTCCATGCCTAGCGCGTAAAGAACGCTGTGGACGATGCTGCTTTTGCCCGAGGAGTTACGGCCACGGATGATGTTGAGGTTCCGATCGAATTTCGCCATGAAGCCAAACGGGCCACCGGTGGTTTCGATTGCGATTTTGATACGTTTGATAAACAAGGTTATTCCCATTCCTTGGATATGGTCTTGACCATAGTTTCGGTGATTTTCCTGCCGATCTTCAAAAGCGCAGCCTTCTCTTCAGCCATGACGGTTTCATCGCCCATTATGTCTTTTACAAGCTGCCCCCCTTTGGGCAAGAGCTTGAAACCGTTCGACGTAGGCTCGATAAGCCCGTCTCTGAATGCCAGCTGCAGGGCAATCGATAGCGCAGGATCAAATCCCCAGACAGGTAGGCTGATCTGGCCGAGTTGTGCAGCAAGGATCAACGTTTCCATACGGCGGGGCGTTTTCATCGCCCAGTGCATCAGGTGCAGTTTGACCAAGCTGCATTTGCTGCCATGGCCACAGATAGAAAGGATCAGCAATGCTTGGCTGATCTTGTACATCGGTCTGAGCTCGGTCAGGACGGGCATGGGCCGTACTGTGAAGTTGATCTTTGCCATCAGGTGTAGAAGTCCAGTTGGCAGACTGCCAGCCAACGGGCGACTGTTCTGCGCACTATGTCGTCTGTGAGTGTTGCATCGATCCGTAGTTGATCATCGGTCAGCAGCCGGTTGGACAAATGCTCCCTGATCTCCTTTACCAGTTCGTCGGGGGTGCCATTGGCGGTCATGCTCCATTCGTCCACGTCTTTCTCGAAGCCGTTGAGAGTTTTCGCGACTTGGAAGTAGGTCTGCGGTGCCTTTTCGTACAGCATCTGGAAGAAGCCATCATGATCCAGGAAAGTGTCCCTGGTTTTGGAGAAGAGGGCGGCAGCCGGACGCTCACCCTTACCGACCATTCGCAGTTTCGTCTTACGTTGCAGATTGTCGTCGTAGGCGGTGGGGCTTTCGTTGACCTTGGGAATGGACTGCTTGTCCTGGCTTATGGAGATCGGTGCCCCCATTGTTAAACGGTGCTGGTTAATCTCATGTGTGTAAAACCCGATGTCCTGGACGAGCACTGTGAAGTTCTCATCCAGATGGGGCAGGCCCCAGGCTCGTACTTCATTCTGTTTTTTCTGAGCATGGGTCAGCAGGGCGTTGTGGGCGATTTCGGGCGTGATGAAGTACCAGTCTTTGATTTTGGTACCGCCAAGAATCCCCTGAAGGCTGGTTTGGTTAATCATCAGCTTCTTCAGGTCTTTTGTAATCTTATCCTGCTGCTTTTTGTTGAGCTCTTTACGTTCGTAATGCGTGTCAGGGCAATAGCACTGGAAGGCAAGCCCGGTATGTTTGGTAAAGCCTTCGATGCCGAAGTCGCCTGGGGTAGCAGGCACATGCTGGTATCCGTCAGCGCCGAATTTTGCCTTCAGGACGAACTGAATCGTCGCTTCCCACGTCGATCCGTTGAAGGCACCCATTGGTGTGATAATCAAAAGCTTACCTGCCTTACCACTCGAATCGATTAGTCCATTTCCGAGGGGAAGAATATCTACCCCGGATATCGCGAAGAGGTGCCCGGCACCGCATAGTGCGACGCTATCAAATGGCCAGTGGCAGGTCTACGATTTACAGAGAAATTGATAAGTAACGAACATGGTTATAAATACAGTGCTGTATGTGTAACCACCTTTGGTTGACCTTTACAACAAAATTAGGTGATCAGAATGAGTTGGAGGGTGCGCTCAATCTGGGCAACCCATCTCGCCAAAGGACGTCAACACAGGGCATAGCAACAGCACAATGCCAGCTTGCAAAAACGGGCCTCAGCCTTTCATCCAGTATTTGTCTACGGTCGACCTGCTGACGCCCAGCTGGCGAACGACCACCATCTTTGGATGCCCTTCTGCCTGAAGTCTCCTCACTGCCTCCATGGTTTCATCCGCGCGCTTTCCGCGTACGCCCCTGACTGCCGATGTTTGGAGCGCGCCACCGAGACGACCCAACTCAATGAGGCGTTCCATCTGGACATCCCAGGAAGTCTTGTAGGTGTGCAGATCAACCCCACGCAACCGAGCCTCCACTGCCAGCAATACCTGACTGGTAGGAACCCCGAGCAGATCACACAGGGAATGCAGCTTGATGGCCGTTATGGCTTGCTGGCCCTGTTCAACCTTGGCCAGATGAGGCCTGCTTAATACCTCGGCGCAGGCTTCGCGTGTCAAACCTGCCGCAACCCGCAGTTCGCGCAGAACCTGGCCTAATGTCGGCTGAAATCCCATCTCTTGGATGTACTCACAAAAGAAGAGAATGAAGCCACGCTTTGACGCCCGGCATCGTCAGCGTATACCATTCATTAAAATGGCGTTCCCAATGTACAATTGACGGTGAATTGACTCATGCGACTTCTAGTGATGTCGGATCTGCACGTCGAGTTCGAGCCCGTTGAGCTACCTGATTCGTCGCTGTACGACGTCGCGATCCTCGCCGGAGATATCAACATCAAAGGGCGGAGTTCCGATTGGGCGGGCGAGCATTTTTCGAAACCGACGATTCTGGTTGCCGGCAACCACGAATTTTATAAGTCGAGCTGGGAAAAGACCCTTGATCGATTGAATTCGCCCAGTGGCCCACATGTGCATTTTCTGGAGCAACGCACCCTGATCCTGGATGGTGTCCGTTTTTTAGGTTGTACAGGATGGACTGATTTTGAGGGGACAGGGAACGCGCCACTGGCGATGCTGGAGGCTCGCGCGCTCATGAATGATTACAAGGTGATCCGGGTGGAGCCGCAGTACCGAACTCTGGTTCCTCAGCAAACCCGACGAGTCGCCCAGCAGTCCCGTGAGTGGCTACGCAAGGAGTTGGAGGAGCCGTTTGAAGGCAAGACCGTTGTAGTCACTCATTTTCCACCCTTGATGCACTTCGTTCCTGACTACGGCAAGCATCCGCACTTGCGAGCCGCTTATGGCAATAATTGGCAAGAGTTTTTGGATATGGAAATCGAACTGTGGATGTTTGGGCACACCCATATGCCGGTGGATGAAACTATCAACGGGATCAGGTTCCTGTCCAACCCTCGCGGGTACCCAGGCGAAGATGTTGATTTCGACAACCAGTGCGTGATCACACTTTGAGTAGCTGGCAATCGCCGAGCAGAGGATTTTAAGTGTATTTTCCAGCCAAGCTGATGCAGGCCACGAAGGTCTCCTTTGAAGGCCCGATCAGTGGTTATCTACTTGATGCTCGCCCAGCAGGCGCTGGCTTCAAGGGGGCGATGTTCTTCGACATTCATCAGCGATCCGGCAATGGTGACACGGTCATTACCGATGAAGTGGCGATGATGGAAGAGGAGCAAGGCTACTCAGTCGTAGTCACCGTCAGGGGCGAGCGGTATGTGATCGTGAGCTTCCTGTTGTTCATGGTCGAGGAAGTGGATGGGGGCGAGCAGACCGTGGTGCTTTCGATGACGCGCAATGCCGCCAGCTCTTCCTCATAAGGCTCCCAGTTCAGAGACGCTAACTCGCGATGAATCGAAAGGAAAATCCATGTCGGACTTTGATGCGGAGCAGATGATCGGCCCGAGTGCAGTGATGTCTGGCAGTGATTTCGGGCTCGAAGAAGCCATTCGGGTCACCCAAGAAAAATTCCCGGATCGTAGTTTTTGCGTTGTCAGCGAGTGGGTCTGGCTTGATCTGGATGCGCCTGACCTCGTCGTTGAGGAGCTGGCTTTGGAGGGCAAAAAGCCAACCATGCTGCTGGTCTTCGATGTGCTCTTCGACAGTTCTACGAATTTCCAGTCTCATTGGTTTCGCTCGACGCCCATGATGGATTTCACTGATGGCATGTTTTTCCAGACGCAAAACAAACTGTATGTCCTGCTGGGGCATGGACGACGCAAGTCGATGCTTCTCTCGGCTGTCATGAGACTTTTTTGAGCGAAATAGGTAACAGCATGACCAAACCCAGCAGCGTCGTAGCGGAAGAAGGTGGTGTGGTTTGATCAGTGCAATCGTGTTCGACGCGTTCGGCACCACCGTGTGCATTAGTCAGCGGACGAACCCTTACCGTGAGTTATTTCGCGAAGGCCGGCGCCAAGGTGTAGAGCTGAAACCCGACAGCACTCACATCGCGATGACGATGAACCTCTCACTCGATGAGCTGGCATCGGAATTGGGCGTTTCACTTACGGCTTCGAAACGAGATGAGCTGCACCGTATGCTTGAGGCAGAGGTATCGTCGATCGAGCCTTATCCGGACGCCGTCGAGGCCATCTCATTCTTGAAAAAATACGAGATCAAGGCCGGGATTTGCTCGAACCTTGCCAGCGCCTATGGCCCTAAAGTCCGAGAAATCTTCCCGCAGATGGATGGGTACGCGTTCAGCTTTGAAGCGGGAGTCATGAAGCCCGCCCCCAGTATTTACCGACTGATCTGCGACCAGATGAATGTTGAGCCCGGGCACTATTTCAGTGACAACCTAGGAAAAGTACTGATGATCGGTGACTCACAAAGCTGCGACCAAGACGGCCCGCGCGCGGTGGGTATCGCGGGCTTCTATCTGGATCGGACAGGTCGTGGGAAAATCCATGACCTGATGCAGTTCGCTGAGATGGTCATCGCCCACAACGGCCAGTAGCTCATTTTATCCTCTATGCGATTAGTCAGCACCTCTCCCGCTGGGCGCATTTCGATTTACAGAAATGAGTCAGTAAAGTACTGGCCAATCCAACGCCTCCAGTCTCTCACGGAGGTTCCTCCCGTACTCAGGCTCGATCTGGATGGCATATGCTGCCAATCCCATAAGGTGATTGCGCATGCCTGCGACTGCTGACCCCCCCCGGCGCTCAGCGTGTACCAATGGCCCGATATCTCCGCGTTCCAGATAGTACATGTGCATCCGCATTTTCATTTTGAACGCACGGGTCAGCCTAGGCTTATCCCGATCAACCTGTAGCCCTAGTACGATTTTCGGCTGTGCGGCGAGGCGATCGTCATCTTCGCAATGTTCGGCATGAAGGCGTTACGCAAGGACATTTCGGGCTTACTCACAAAACCGATGATATGCCGCGTTTGTTATGCGTCTATCAACTCTATATATGTGATCGAGTGACGGTTAGGGCTCAGGCCTTACGAGAGCCGCCGATTTCTTTGACGGCAACACGGCAGCTTTAGATTGGTTGGTCGGGGCCGGCGTTGGGGAGTCGATCGGCTCGCGCTTAATATATAGATAAATCGAGCTTGGGCGAATTTCGGTTTCGAGCAATGGTTATCGCTGGGCGCCGGCGATACGGTTCGGCAAATACAGGTGGAACCCGAGAAATGCAGCGTCGCAGATTTAAATCTGCATTGTGGGGCCTTCGCATTCTGATCCGGCAGAGTTTTTGATGAACGAAAAGTTTCGAGCCTGTTTCTCCGACTTCACTATTTATGTCTGACACCAAGGGCGTGGGAGGGGGGACGTACTGGGTGAAGTCGTTTGGTGCTTCGCTGAAAGACCTCACGTTCTACCGGCTCCCAAGCATGATTGAGCGTGCCCGAATCGCTGTTCCGGATACGGACATCGTCGGATACCTGATCTGTGCCTTGGAGAGACCGCCTCAGATGACAGGCCTGCTTTTTTGCGATCGCCGCCGTCTCTTGCCCGAAGGCCTACCCGTGCACACCCCAGCGATCTCCGATCGCTTTTGGAAACAGGGCTATGAAGTCGTGGTTGCGGTCGACGGTGGATGTTATGTCGTCGCTCATTGGCTTTGTGAAAATGGCGCTCTCGATCGTTTCGACAGGGTTCATTGAGAGGCTAGCCAGCGTGGTTTCACCATCTGGAAATTGGGGGATATAGGCATTGGGGATTCCATCCAGCGTATTAGTTGCACAACGAGCCGATTTCGGGTGCTCCATCACTGGGTACTTGTGTTGTACAGAATTCGTGCCTCCCGTCCTGAAAGGACTGGTATTTAACGATGCCCGACGCCGCTTTCGGCAGGGTGCGCATATCCGGACTTCGGCGATTCAAAAGGTGTTTCTGTCCGAGGGGTAGGCTAGTCCGGGTGCGATACGGCAGACTGTGCCGACCTGCATTCTACGACCAACGTTTGGTCAATGCGGCAATACCCAGCATGTTGGGTATTGCATGCACGGCAGGCACAACATGATGTGTTTTTTTGTTTTATGAGTGGATATCTCTGTAGATAAACTGTGGATAAGTGCCCCCCAAACTCAGCAAGCCTGTTGAACCAGCGGGTACCCTCCGATATCATAAGTAGGCGCGAGATGCGCTTATCCCTCACTGCAGGCAGGACACATGACCTTGTCATACTCGAAAGCCGATCAGCTCCCACGTGCTTCATCTCCTGAAGAATCGCTCCCGGAGCGCGTGAGAGCGTGGATCCGTTCTGACGATGCCCTCGCTAGGTTCGAGCAAGCCTCCAGTCAGGTTGATCGGGCAATTGCGCGGATGAACGAGATGCGGGAAGTCAGCAGCGAATCTTTGCACCGCCCGATCAAGCTGGGTTAAGAACTCAAATTGACATTCGATGTCATTCCCTATTCTGACAGCAATCTGATCAGATGCTTCGTCAGCGGCTCGCGTAACCTCAATACGTTTGAAGGGGTCGAGTCGAAACTGCATTTAGACTATTTCAGCGAATATTTTGGGGAGCTTGAGGCTCGAACCATCCTGGCAGAGCACGATTATGTTGATCGTGACTACCTTGAGGACTACGCGGCTTACTACGATCGTTGTTTCCAGGAATACTCCCGGCGAACCCAGCGGCTTCATTTTTTCAGCAGGGAATTCACTGCTGAAGATTTTGAGCGATGCCTGATTGGTGAGCCTGGAGCGCTTTCAGAAGCGGAGCTACAAGCCTCATATCTTGGATTCGTGGTGGTCAAGCCCCTCCCTCAATCCTTCGTGGGGCGCACATGCCTTGTAACCTATCCAGACGATGGCGGAAGGCGATACTTTCCAAGCTTGCGCACCTATGATGTGCATCTCTTTGGCATCAATCTCGAAGTGCGCAGCTTGGCCTACCAGGAGCAGGATCACGTGGTTGCTGCCTGCGCGACTAGTGCAATCTGGTCGTGCCTGCAAGGTACCGGAAAACTGTTTCAACACATCATTCCTCCGCCTGTGGAGATAACGCGTTGGGCAAGCGAGCTCATGCCGGCGGATGTCACACGGTCAGGATCAAGAGCGTTCCCCAATTACGGCTTGACTGCTAGCCAGATGGCCCATGCGATCAAGCGAGTGGGCCTCGATCCAATGGTTGTAGGTACGCCTAACCGGTATGTGCTTAATGGGGTGGTGTATGCCTTTTTAAGAGGAAAGATACCTTGTGTGATGATCTGTCAGCTTAAGGATCATTCGGGTGAAGGCGAGCCGAGAAGTGATGGTTTTCACGCAATCGCGATGACAGGCTATTCCTTGCGGGAGGGAGAGCCCATCGGGGCTGTCGAAGCAGGTGGCCTCCAACTCCGCGCTACTCGAATTGACAAGCTGTACGGACATGACGATCAGGTAGGGCCATTCGCACGAATGACTTGGCCCGCTCTTTCCTCGGCAGACCAGCTTGGAAACTCCAAGGAACTCCTTACTTCTTGGCGGGGAGATGTGAGGGCGGAGATGGAGTTCGTCATGCTGCCGATTTATCACAAGATTCGCGTGCCTTATGCCGAGATTCATGACTTGGTCATGGCTGCCGATAGATATCTTGAGGCCGTGCGCGACCAGTTTGACGTTGATCGTGGTGAGTGGGACATCTACCTGACCACTGCAAGCGACTATAAATCGTCGGTGCGCGATCAGTATCCAGGGCTAGGGTTCGATCTTCGTGACTCCCTCTACCGGTCATTGCCCCGTTTTTTATGGCGCGCGTCGGTGGCGGTCGACGGGGAAATGCAGGCGGATTTCCTCTTCGATGCAACGGGCATTGCCACGCACGATCTGCTGGTGCACATGGTCATGAAAGAGGGAGCGTACGCCGACATGTTTCGTACCGTTGCTGTGTTGAGCGCAGAGGGGAGCTTGCGGCCAAAGCAGCATGTCAAAACCATTCTGGATCGTATCTACGCGGCCCCTCAGCCAGTTTGAAATGCTGGATTGTGTGAAGTGGATGTGTGCTAAATTGATAGCAATAGACAGGGAGAGGAAAAATTATGCTGTTCAACATGATCGGAAAGAAAACCAAAGCGGAGCGGGCAGAGGACGACAGGTTTCTGGAGGCGCTCACCAACATCAAGACGCTGCAAGTGCAGGATGGCTGCGTGTCCATGGAGTTTTCTGAACTCAAAGAGCAAGTACTTGCTGCCAGGGAAAAAGCTAAAGGCTTGGTCAAAAAGGCATAAATAATAGGAGGTTCAGGATCTATAAGGAAGAAATATGGGCTTCTTACTTCTCTTGCCGCTTCTTGTAAGCGGTTTTTTGGTTTGTCTTAAGCATCGAGGTATTTATTACCGGCTTCACCGTTATGAAGGTCAGCTTTTATATCTGCAGGTTGCCCGCTATGGTATGAACTGCCTGTTTGTTTCGCTGGCGGCTATTGGGCTAATCAGTGCTCTTATTTCTCACTCCTGGTCGGGTTGCATCTGGTTTACTGAATTTTGCCTCCCCTCATTCTCCACGGACTTTCTCTACTGGCTAAGCCCAAAAATGCAGGCGATCGGCCTGGCCAAGGATGAGATTCGTGGAGAGGCGGCTGCGTTCTTGGTGCTGGTGAGTATAGTTGCCATGTTATTGCCTGTGCCGTGGACTAAATGGCTCATGAGACGCCTCAAGAAAAACCTCAAGCGTCGCCTATCTAGGCAAGACAAGGGTGGGGCAGAGAAATTTGAGGAGCGAGCGGATGAGATCGTCTCGGCTTATTTGCTGAAAGAGTCGGTTGCGCACAGCCCACGACTAAAGATGCTCTATGAGGCTTTCGCTAATCAGCAGCCGGTCATGCTTTCCATGAGTGACCGCAAGGTCTACGTTGGCAACATCTTGTCCTTAGGTGCCCACACAGAAGTTGCAGGTATAGATCAAGAGCTTCATCTCGCTCCTATAATTAGCGGTTATCGAGATGATGACACTCTAGAGCTCACCTATACCACCGATTATGCAGGTCTCGCTGTTGAGTGCCCCATTTATCTGAAGCAGGAGAACATCGTCTCTGTGACACTTTACTTTGAGGATGTAAGGGTGAAGTTTGAGGGGATAGCAAAAAAAAAATCGCTAAGAAAGATGTGGAGCCGAGTTTTAGAATTCATTAGGCCAGCGGTTTGATCATACCCTATTAAAAAGAGCGCCTGGTGCGCTCTTTTCTTAACACATGCACTTATGTTGATTCGCCGTAGATTGATGATTCCAGGTCATTTCTGAGCTCGATCATCATGTGCGAGTATGAGACGGTTGCGTTATCCCGCACTTACTTTTTGTTCAATGATCGTCTTCAATGGCTGAAGAAGTCCTACGCCCTCATTTGCACTGCTGTGTGTAGAGAAAGCTCTTACGATCTCCATTGCAGCCTCGTGCGTATGTTCGGTCGACACGTCGATGATTACCTCAGGTTCTGTGTTGGAGTTCGCCGTCGCTCGGTAAATCATGAGCGACCCAGAAATGGCAGCCATCCAATATCGAGCTTGGGCGTCTTGATCTATTAATTTCATTGTTATGAGATCGGGGCGGCTGATTGAAACTTGCGGCTGGAATACAGGCATTGCCGTGCGCCCTATTACGAGGGATTTTAATTTGGAAAAAAATGCAGAGATAGTATGCGTGTTGAATAAGCTTGTTGATCTTGATCGGTAAGCTTCGTCAACGATAAGGCGTAAAGAGCTCTGCGCTTCAGCAATAACAATGAGGAGGGATTTAAAGTCCACGCGTTGATTTATTGTTGTTCTTATGAGCAGAGAAAAATTCCTGTTCGCTGCATAAAAGCAGACCAAGTCTTTTCTTTGCGCATCTTCTTTTGTGGCATCGATGAGGTGCTTGCATCTAAGAAAATACTCTTGATTTAGTCTGGCTAAGAGTTGCTTCTGGCGCAAGCTGCTATTGTGGTAATTGATCGTGCACAGCCGGGCCACACTCAGTAAGTTGTTCTGAGCATAGTGGTCAGCACTTTCAATGGGGCTATCATCATAAAGCCAGTTGTAATTTTCTTCAGGGTTTGGCCATTCTTTCATCGCTTCACGATAAAATCTCCTGCTGAGCAATGAAAGAGGATTACCGAGACGGGATCTTCTTTCTTCCAAGAAACCGGGATCTTCGGCAGATTTCGTAGAAAAATCGTCCGAATCTGTGCCTGAGGCGCGTTCAAGGGCACGGTTTAGCTTGTCTGGCGCAAATGGATTGCTCACCTTATGCTCCTTGATACGCGCTTTGCTGAGCAGGAAGTCTAGCAGGACTAGGTTGTCTGTAGACGTCGTATTGTGAGCAAAATTCTGTGGCCGATTTGTCGTCGAAGAAAAAGTAGTCTTTGCGACTCAAAAGAAATCTGGCTTTAGAAACGGCAGTGACGGCTACAGGGACGGAGGCCATGCCACAGTCAGACCTGTAGAATTTCTTGAGCCGATCACCGCCCTTTGGCGAGGCGTGCAATAGCAAGCTTCGATATCCGTTTTCCAGGTGGCCTGCTTGGATGCTGTAATCGAGAAGAGCGTCTGCCACATTTTCTATTTTTGGAGATTTTATAGCGTTGTAAAATTCTGTGGGCGCATCTGCAAGATACCAAGAAAAAGCACGGCTAGATCTGTCCCCTGAGATCACCGATAGAAACTTCGGAACAACGATGAGCATTCCAATTGGGAAAGTACGGCCGTTTTTTCTTAGAATCATACAAACGGCATGCGATTTTCCTATCAGTGTGGTTCTTTCACCGAGATAGTTATTGATCGAGTGCCGCCAGAAAAGATCTTTCCACTTCCACTTTACGTCCGCCCTGTATCGCCTAGGTTTTTTCTGAGCTTCATCAGTATGCGTCGTTATGGGAGATTCTAGAATAGTCGTCCCTAAATTAATCTGAGCCCTGGATGTGCTGGGGGCAATATCAGCTTGTGCATTGCATGCATCTTTAGGAAAAGGCCAGCGTGGGTATTTTTTATAGTTAGAATTCACTAACTTTTGGATTTCAGAATCCCAAATATTAATTAGTTCAGGAGTCATCTCTATAAATGAGATGTCTACAGTATTGTCTGGAGGAGGACAGTTTTTTTGGGGAAGTCGAGAGATTGAATTCGAAATTAGCATAGTTCTAAATCCGCACGAGCTTATCGGAAACCATCCACATGGCCGTGGCTCGTTTTAGCCCGTAGGACACGAATAGACTCTTGTGATTCTTTATGTTCATCCCTTGCCCGTCTGCAGATTCCACCGAAGTTACTCAATCGTATCATGGATCAGGCAGAATGCCATCAAATCGCGCAGCTTTGGATCCATTTTTGAATTTCGTCTTACTGGAGCAAAGGGAGTCCATACTGTTTAACCAGCCGTGCCAGTGCTTTACGGAAAGCGGGCAACCGTCTCGAGTGCTCATCTTTCATATGCGTAGATAAAAAGATCACCCCGCCAACTGTTCTCTGCGAAACGCTCTACGACCTGGGCGCATTTGGATAGTCAGTGGCCTAGCAGATGCTAATTTTCGAACCCGCTCCCATTGCAGTTCCTCGCCCGGCGCGGTACTGACGCAAGGGGGGAAGGGGAGATCGGCCTTCGGCGGCAAGGCCGCTGCCTTTTTTGGCTACAAAACTAAAACTTCTACAGACAAAAAATTCGTCGCCAAGCACGAACGACTGATATGGATCAGTCCGTCCTGAGCTTGGAAGTGAAAATGGATTATCGGTTGGAGCCGGAGATCTGGTGCGCCTTGCAACGAAGCATGCCAAGGGATGCGCTTGTAGCACTGCTCACCTTGGCAGTTCAAAGCTATTAGCGTCGTCCGGGTTACGCTCAGCTTGAACGGATACATGTGGCGGTCGTCGGTGCTGAAGGGATTGAAGCTCTAGGTGAGGCTTTCAGCCGGGCAGGGCTGTCAGGCTGGAAACGCGGAGATACTTTCGTTTCGATCAGGGCTCACCTGCGAGAGCATATTTACGGGGCTCTGCAGCAATATCTAATCTCGTCGTCTCTGGCGTCGGGCGCTGTGGAAGACAACAGAATGGCGCGTGACTTGGGGCTGTGATTGGTAGCTGGCAATAAACACGGAATGAACTGTAACGTCCGCGTGTGCTGCTTTACTCGGACGGTTACGGAGCTGCTGCCCATCATTAATCAACCTACATGATCAGCAGGTCTAGGATAGCGACTCGTTTAGCGAGTGACCAGCCATGCTGATAGAATGGTCTACGTTACTTATCCCAGATTTACGAGAGGCGGCATGAGCACAGAGCTTACAGAAGACGAGATGCGCCGGGCGCTATTCGGTGAAATCGAGCCTGCTGCGCAGCCCATTACACCGCCGGAGCCAGTTATCCTGCCGAAAGCCGTGACTACAGACCCCGTAAAGCCGATAAAGAAAAAGACCGTCGCCAAGGCATTCACACCAAGGTTGCGAGTCACCATGCGTGTAGGTAATGAGTTTGAAGGCAAAATGCACGAGCTGATTTATGAGGCTGATACGATGAGCTCACTCCTTGCTGAGCAAGAAGCTACCAAGGCAGCCAGGAAGAAATTCCGGTATGTGGAAGTGCTGTCTGTAATGTCGATGTAGCGGGCTGTTTCGATACGGTACATGCCGAGCCTGGAGAGCATACGCGGGCGTAAATCACACCTCGTATTGATGAGCCCTTTATACAGACCAGCGACGGTTGAGAGCGTTGGCGCCACGAAAACGCATTTTTAGAGGCAAAAGAGCATTTTGCAAGGATTATCTATGGCATCGGAATTGGAAACAGTCTCTCTTTTTTGTCATAAGCTTGCTTATGAGATTGAAGATGGAAGTCCAATTTTGCGCGATGATCTACTCATGGGTGACTACAATCGCGACGTCTTCAAACTGTTGATAGCCAGGAGTGATGTGGATGCGATTCAGCAGAAGATCAATGAGTGCCTGCTCGTTGCGCTTGAAGCGATGGGCGGCCCTGACAAGCCGCTCGGGCGCGAGCTTCAACATCTTTCCGCCGGTTTCTACGCCGCTCGAACAATGGACTCACTGGACGCCCCCTTGCGAGTGATCGAGGGCTATTTACGAGAGGTGCTGTAGTAACAGATGGCATGGACGAGCACCGGCCAGTTGGAGTGAAAACCCTTCAGCTTCCTACTTCATATTTCCTAGCCAAGCAATTGCTTATTCTGCTCTGGATGAAACGCATAGAATACCGGCTAATCAAGCAAGCTGATGAACGTCGTCGACTCAAGCCAATCTACGATCTGGCAAGCGCTTTATCAGTTTTTCGTGAGCACAGAGGTCGATCTTGAAACGTTTGATCATATGGCCAAGGCAAATAGGACGTCAGACTACAAAATAGCCACGACCCTCTTTTGCTGCGCTGGTATGATTAGGCAAAATGCAGCTTTACCTCAGCAAGGGTGCTGCGTTGTGGAATGGTTTCCCGATCAGCGTCGGCGCCGTTGAATGAGTTCACCCATCATAACCGAGAAACCGACGTCAGCTCTGGCGGCAATTGCGCTGCTGGACGTTCAGATACGTCCTTACGCTGGGTGTGCTGTGCAACGCTAAAGACTTTTATCGGCTGGCCGACAAATCTGACTGGCTGGCATTTAGGTTGTCTGGATGCATCCGATACATGGAACGTCGATGAAGCACAACTTCTATCTCTGCGCGCTTTCTCTTTACCTTTTCGCCTTAGATGCCCAAGAAGCTCTGGCACGCGAACCTTACTCAAAGCGCGCAGATCTGCTCGCGGTTTATCAAGCTGCATCACTGAACGATGCGAGGCTTTCCGCTGCGCGGCATACCTATCAAGCTCAATTAGAAGCAACGCCACAGGCGCGTTCCGGGTTGCTGCCAAGCCTCACAGCAGGAGCGACGACGGAGGTGACTCAGTTGGATCGCGACGAGCCAGCGCTGTCGAGGGAGCGCAGCAGCACGACCTTTCGAGCCAACTTGAGCCAACCTCTATTTCGCATAGATCGCTGGTATCAACTTAAAGCTGCAGAATTCACGGTCAGCCAAGCGGCGCTTGAGCTTTCCGCGAAAGAGCAAGAGCTGATACTGACTGCCGCGCAAGCGTATTTCGAAACGCTACGTCAGCTTGATGCAAGAGCCGCCGCTGAGGCTGAGGAGGCAGCGCTTTTACGGCAAAGAGATCAAGCGCAGGGCCGTCTTGAGGATGGAGCCTCAAGTATTACTGACGTTTATGATGCTCAAGCTGCGTACGACAATGCCCGAGCTAATCGGCAGCTCATTCAACGCAAAGTTGATGATGCCTATGAGGCTCTTTATCGCCTTACCAAAAATTCCTATGACTCCCTCGATGGTATGGGTCACCAATTGCCGGTCATACCTCCAAACCCTAACAATCCGGTTCTTTGGGTGGATGCCGCGATAAAGCAAAACCTTCAGTTGCAGGCTGCCGAGCATGCGGTGAGCGCCGCTGAGCAGACTCTTCGCCAGCGTAAAGCGGGGCATGCTCCTACGGTTGATGCCGTGGTGTCGTACCGCACAGGCAATAATGATGGTTTTGGCTATAGTAATCCTGCGGAGTCCGGGACGGGCGGATACCGAGGCAATGTAGCCCAGAGCAGTATCGGTGTTGAGCTAAGCATCCCATTGTATTCTGGTGGAATGGTCAATTCGCAGGTTCGAGAATCGACGGAGCGTTTGTACCAAAGTCAGGATGAGCAAGAAGATCGACGTCGTGAGGTAGTGCTCAACACGAGAAATGCATTTCGGGGGATAAATTCAGACATCGAGCAGATAGCCGCCCGACGCCAGAGCATTCGATCCGGAAGAAAGTCGGTAGAGGCTAACAAGGTCGGAGTTGATATCGGCTCTAGAAACGTTGTCGATGTGTTGAACGCTGAGCGGCAATTGTATGCCGCCGTTCGAGATTATAACGACGCTCGCTATGACTACATTCTGGACAACCTGAAGCTCAAACAAGCAGCGGGTTCGCTCAGTCCAGACGATCTCAGGTCTTTATCCGCCTACCTGAATCACGACTATGATCCAAGCCGGGATTTCCTTCCTCCAGATATCTAAGCTCCTTTTCGGCTCACCGCCGTCGTACGAGTGGTCAGATATTACCCTTGCAGTAGGCTAAGATCAGTGGCGCCTGCACACAGCCGCCCCTCGTCCATACCTTTTTCCGTGCCACTAGCGCCCAAATTTTATGGACGTCGTCATTTTGGTATGCCTCGTAATATTTTGTATCGGTTCAGGTATCGTTCAGATATATTGCGCTGGCTAACCGCTAGTAATAGCTCTGGTGCGCACCACATCAATTTGCAGGGGTGCTTCATGACCGCCACTGAGCCAGCCGCAGCTTCCAATGACGCCGTACCAATAGATACCGGACTGGCATCGCTCGTGATGCTGGCTCGTTTTCATCAGGTGTCAGCATCCCCTGAGCAACTAGCCCACGAATTCTCCTCAGGCGAAGCTCTCCAGCCATCCGAGCTGCTTCTTGCTGCAAAAAAATTGGGCCTCAAGGCGAAGTTTGCAAAAGTGGCTATCGATAGGCTGGATCGCACGCCTTTACCTGCAATAGCACAGGGCGAAGACGGGAATTTTTTTATCGTTGCGCGTCTAGATCAGGGCAAGGTGCTCATTCATGACCCTCGATCTCAGCGCCCCGAGATCATAACGATTGAGGACTTGGCTGGTCGCTGGGCTGGCCAACTGCTCTTTATAAGAGCTGGTGCAGGAATCACTGGTGAGTCCTCTCGCTTCGATTTCACCTGGTTTATTCCAGCGGTTGTTAAATACCGAAAGCTTCTCGGCGAGGTACTGCTGATTTCTTTCGTTTTACAGATTTTCTCGCTTATCACCCCGCTTTTCTTTCAGGTCGTCATGGACAAGGTGCTGGTGCACCACGGATTGACCACGCTGGATGTGATCGCGATTGGTCTGGCGGGTGTGATGCTGTTCGAGTCTAGTCTATCGGGCTTGCGATCCTATGTGTTTGCCCATACCGCCAGCCGAATCGACGTCGAGTTAGGCTCCAAGTTATTCAGGCATCTGATCACACTGCCGCTTTCCTATTTTCAAGCGCGACGGGTAGGGGATTCGGTAGCAAGGATGCGAGAGCTCGAAAACATTCGGAGTTTTATCACAGGCAACGCCATTACCTTGCTTCTCGATGTTTTATTCTCTGCGGTCTTCATCGCTGTGATGTTCTACTACAGCGGTTGGCTGACGCTGATCGTTCTCTTGTCACTCCCGATGTACATCCTAGTTTCGGTTTGCATTACACCGTTATTGAGGGCGCGCCTGAATGACAGTTTTGCTCGGGGTGCGGAAAACCAAGCATTTCTAGTAGAGACGGTTAACGGTATCGACACCCTGAAATCGATGGCCGTTGAGCCTCAAGCTGTTCGGAAATGGGACAACCAGTTAGCGGGGTACGTGGCAGCAGGGTTTAAAACTCAGACCTTGTCAACCATCGCCAACGAGAGCGTGTCGTTGATTGGTAAATTAGTGACTGTGGCCACGCTTTGGTTGGGGGCCCGACTGGTCATCGACGGTCAGCTTTCAGTTGGGCAACTGATTGCCTTCAATATGCTTGCTGGGCGTGTTGCCCAGCCAATCATGCGCCTGGCTCAACTTTGGACAAACTTTCAGCAAACCGGCGTTTCTGTGCAGCGGCTGGGGGACATCCTTAACACCCGTACTGAATTGACCCAGGCAACTCGTAGTTCGCTCCCGCCCATAAAGGGGCGTATAGAGTTCGATGAGGTTCATTTTCGTTATCGCCCGGATGGCTCTGAAATTCTTCGGGGCATCAGCCTAGCTATCGAAGCTGGCGAAGTTATCGGTGTCGTTGGAAGATCTGGCTCGGGCAAAAGTACGCTGACAAGATTGCTTCAACGCCTCTATGTGCCTGAGCGGGGGCGTGTCCTAGTCGATGGAATGGACTTGGCGCTGGCGGATGTTTCTTCGTTGCGTCGACAGATTGGTGTAGTGCTGCAAGACAATATGCTGTTCAACCGTAGCATCCGGGAAAACATCGCCTTAAGTGACCCAGGCGTTCCACTGGAAGCCGTGATTGAAGTCGCACAGCTGGCCGGAGCGCATGATTTTATTCTTGAGCTTCCCGAGGGCTACGACACTATGGTTGGTGAGCACGGCGCCTCACTGTCGGGTGGACAGCGTCAGCGTATCGCTATTGCCCGGGCGCTTATGGGTAACCCTCGCATTCTTATTTTTGATGAAGCAACGAGTGCTTTGGATTACGAATCTGAGCGCATTGTTCAGCAGAATATGAAATCTATCTGCACGGGACGCTCTGTCATCATCATTGCACACCGCTTATCAGCTGTCCGCGATGCGAATCGGATTGTCGTCGTCGATCGAGGGCAAATCGTAGAACAGGGCACACACGCCGAGCTGCTGAACCATCAGGCCGGACACTACTCTCGTCTCCATCGCTTGCAACAGGGAGGTGGTCATGGCTGACGTACAGAAATCGGGGTTGGGGCAGAGCTACCGAAGAGCTTGGCGTAACTCTTGGCGCCGACGTAAGGAAATGGATGCGCCTAAGCGTTTGGCGCATGAAGTTCAATTTCTGCCTGCTGCTCTTGAACTGCAAGATCAGCCGGTGCACCCAGCTCCTCGCATATTTATCTGGGCGATCATCCTCTTTGCCACTCTGTTATTGATATGGGCCTGCGTTGGTAAAATCGACATCGTAGCTACCGCAAATGGGAAAGTTATCCCAAGTGGCAAAACCAAGATCATTCAGTCGAGTGAGACTGCGGTAGTACGGGCGATCTACGTGAACGACGGGCAAGTGGTCAAAGCTGGCCAGCTTCTTCTTGAATTGGACTCTACGTCGGCGGACGCAGATGTTGGAAAAATTGAAAGCGATCTCCTCGCTGCTCGCATTGATAGTGCTCGCGCTGGGGCGATGCTAGATGCCATTAATGGTAACCATGCGCCGCGATCTCTCGCTGATACCATTCTCGGTGGTGATCCTGAGCATGTCCTAGCAGCCGAGCGATGGCTTCAGGGGCAATATCAGGAATACCGAAGTAACCTGGAACAGGGGGAAACGGAGATACTGCAGCGCCAAGCTGACATTCAAGCCGCTCGTGCGCAGGTGGCGAGTTTGCAAAAGACTTTGCCCATCGCCACAAAGCTTGCCCAAGACTACGAGCATCTACTGCAGAAGCAATATATCGCTCGCCACGCGTACTTGGAAAAAGAACAAGCTCGACTTGACTTAGAGCGTCAGCTTGCCGTTCAACAGATAAGTGTTTTGCAGTCAAATGCTGCGCGCCAACAAGCGGAGCGGAGAAGGGACGGTGTTGTCGCTCAGACCAGAAGAGCGATGCTTGATTTGTTGCAACAAGCGGATCAGAAGGTTGCTTCCTTGAGTCAGGAGTTATCGAAAGCTAGGTATCAGGAAGATTTGACTACTGTCGAAGCCCCAGTAGATGGCACCGTACAGCAATTGAATATCCATACTGTTGGTGGTGTTGTTACGCCCGCTCAACCGTTGATGATGTTGGTGCCTTCGGATGTATCCGTTGAGGTCGAGGCTATGCTGGAAAATAAGGATGTCGGGTTTGTTCATGTAGGACAGGATGTGACAGTAAAAGTAGAGACTTTTACGTTCACAAAATATGGAACCATTGAAGGGGAGGTGGTTAGCGTTTCAAGAGATGCGATTGAGGATGAGAAACGTGGCCTTCTCTACAGCAGCAAAATTCGCTTGAAGCAGAATCATTTGTTAGTTGATGGGAAGCAATTTGAGTTGACTCCCGGGATGGCCGTTACGGCAGAAGTAAAGACTGATAAGCGTTTTATTATTGAATATTTTTTAAGCCCTTTAAAGCAGCATATGTCCGAATCTCTCCAGGAAAGATAGCTTTGGTTCTCTCGGTCATAAGCTAAAAGCAATGCGCCATTCAGCAGTCGTGTGAATGGCTACGCCCGCCATTAATTATATTTCTCGATTACATCTAGTCCTTTTAGGTTTATTTTAAAAGCGAGATTTTTCGCGTTCTCGATTTCACTGCTGCTCATGTTGCTTGATAATTTTTCCAGATGTTCATTTATGTAGGATCTTTCGGGATGCTTAAAAAGCACGCTTCGTAGTAAAGCGTAGCTAATGACAGCACTTCTTTGTACACCATGCCCTTTCTCATAAGCAAAACCTAAATATTCAAACGCAAAACCTGTGTTGTCTTTGTCGCTAGATGCCAATTTATACAATGAAATTGCGCGCTGATAGTCTTGTTCAACGCCTAGCCCATTTTCATAGAATAATCCCAGCTGGGCCTGAGCTTCACTTGCACCCATATTTGCAAGTTGTTCCAGCAAGGCAGCAGATTGCACGTAGTCTTGCGGTGCTCCTCGACCATCCTTAAGCATTATTGCCAAACGGTACATTCCCATTGGAGACCTATGTGCTGCCGCCTTTCGGTAAAGTGCAATTGCAATTTTTTCGTCTTTTTTCACTCCGTTTCCGGTTTCATAAAGATCTCCTAAGGCTGCTTGAGCAAAATCTATGTCTTGATTGGCTGCTTCGGTGAACCACTTCGCAGCTTCTTCAGGATCTTTATTGACACCCATTCCTTCTAAGTAAAAAAATCCTATTTTAAAGCTTGCATAACCCCCAGCTTGTTTCGCCGCTCGTCTATACCACTGAAGAGACAACTTATAGTCGGGTTCAGTACCTATCCCTACTTCGTATATTTGCCCTAACATAAATTGAGCGTCTGCAATACCTTGCTCAGCACTCATTGTATACCAGCGTATGGCTTCGGACGGGTTTTGGGCTACACCGAGTCCTTTGCTGTACGCATATCCAAGATTTAACTGAGCACCAGCATTTTTCTGTTCTGCGGCTAAACGAAATAGCTCGAATGCTTTAATTGTGTTCTTGATTACTCCAGTTCCCGTAGCATATTTAATTCCAAGCTCATTTTGTGCTCGTGCATCGTTCTTTTCGGCAGCTTGTTCCAGCAGTGCTAAAGCTTTCTTCTGGTCTTTCTGTACTCCAATACCTTTGTCGTACAGTATGGATAATGCGTGCATCGCCTCAGGTACACCCCCATCTGCTGCTTTCTTGTATTGTTTAGCAGCCTTGATATAGTCTTGTTTGATCCCCAAACCTTTTTCGTAGAAAAATCCTAGCTCACCTTCTGAAAATAAATCTCCTCGTTTAGCAGCTAAGGCATAAAGGCGAAATGCCTCGTCGTAATTTTGAGGAATTCCTTCACCTGCGAGGTAAAGACTTGCGAGATATCGGGCTGCTACTGCCGAACCATTTTTTACTTCCGGAGTTAAAAAGGTAATCGCTACTGCGTAGTCTTTTTTTTCAATTGCTTGAATTGCGTCATTTAACGACGCGCGAGTGCACACAGAGATGGAGAGGGTTGATAATGCCACCAAGTATAATAATCGTTTCACAGTTTTGGATCTCTGTAAGGTGTCTTAAGCCAATGATAGAGAACGATTTTAGCTGAAAAAAAGCGATAGTAACATTTCAAAATTTTCTCTGCTATCTGGTTTTAGACGGTGTTAACGCCCTATGGTAGCCGCCGCTATATGGATAGAATATCGAAGAAACTAGACTGATAGGAATAGCTAATTGCCATTACTGGGTGTTTTTATATTATTATAGCCCGTGATCTCGTCCGTTGTGAGAAAGGTTTAGTGGGCATCCAATGGTTAACTCTCCAAAGGACTATCTATTCCCCACATCCTTCACACGTCTCAAAGCTACAAATAAATTACGTTGGCTAAAAATTCAAAATTTGTAGCTCTCATATTTTGGGCGCTGCTTTATCTATTGCAGGGGTAGGTATGTCGGGTCGTCCGGGTTATTCAGTCGGTGCAAAAGTATCTTATAGTGAGAGCACAGGAATCACTATACATGGGGAGGCATCAGACGGCCATGGGATCGGAATTCAGACAGAAACCAGGCCGTCCGACGGGGCTGGCACTTCTGTAAAGTTAATGTTTCCAGCTGGGAAAGACACCAGCGTGGGGTTAGGTGTCGATAAAACCGGAAATCCTGATTCGGTATCAATTAAGACTCCCAATGGGCAGTTAGAACTAACCAGGTTTAAAGACGACGCTGGTGGCGTCGGTTTTGGTATAGGATATCAAGACACTAAGACGGGGGTTAAACAGCAGCTTGATTTGGAACCGGACGGCAATGGGAACTATAATGTAGGTTTCCCAAATGGTGATGGATCGACGACTTCTGGAAAGTTTTTTAAAAACGAAGATGGTTACGGTTTTGGGGGGAGTTTTAATGATGGGAAAGGCTTTACTTTTAATCTTGATACAAAAGGAGGAAGCTTTAAGTTCGATAAGTCAACAACAGATGGCCAAGATGGCATTACAAAAACAGAGTCTGGAAGTTTTGAGTTTGGTATTCAGGGTGATTTTTTCAAGCTTGGCGGGCAGTACGATAGTGATGGTGGGGGAACTTATCAAAGTATTGAAGATATAATGTACCCGTTGCATATTTTTCCAGATGATTTCTTTGAAAAAGTCCCTGACGGTCAGGTCGAAAAGATCGAAGAGGCTTTTGGAGAGGCTGAGTCAACCGCTAGCCCCCTGATACTAGATTTGGATGGGGATGGAGTTGAAACGCTTTCTACCGATGCCGGAGTTCACTTTGATCACGATGGTAATGGATTTTTAGAAAGCACGGGATGGGTCGGCGTAGATGATGGCCTATTGGTTTATGATAGGAATCGTGATGGGAAGATTGATTCTGGCGCTGAGCTTTTTGGAAATAAGACGAGCATTTCAGTAGATAAGAAAGCCGCAAACGGATTTTTGGCATTATCTGAGCTTGATAGTAACAAAGATGGTGTTTTTGATTCTCATGATAATGCTTTCTCAGAGCTTAATGTATGGGTTGATAAGAACTCTGATGGTGTCGTAAGTGAGGGTGAGCTATTAACTCTTGCTCAAGCAAAAGTTGCCTCAATCAACTTGTCTTACTTCGATTCTAGTAAGCCAGACGCTAGCGGAAATGCACCTCAGAATATGCTGGATTCCAATGATAATGATCATCGTCAATTAGGGAGTTATACTCGAATTGACGGTTCTGTTGCTGCAATAGAGGATGTCTGGTTTGATGTTGATGCTACGGATACTGTCAATAAGCTTAGTGCTGAAGTTCCGCATGAAATAGTATCTTTTCCTAATGTTGATGGTTTCGGAAATGTCTATGACCTGCAGCAGGCAATGGCTCGTGACAAAATCCTTGTAACGTTGGTCGAGTCGTTCAGAAATGAGCAAGATATATCTGTTAGGCAGAAGCTGATTTTAGATATTATATATCATTGGGCTGGTGTCCAGGATCTCGATCCTGCAAGCCGGGGAAGTATGATTGGCGATGCACGTAAGCTTTTTACTTTAGAGGCTTTTTTAGGGGAAAAATACTTCACTAGTGCAGGCACCCCCGACCCAATGGGGCCAGTAGCAGTGTCGAAGCTGAACGAAGCATTTGACAGTTTAGCTACTGCTGTTTATGGCAAGATAATGCTACAAACTCATTTGGCATCACTACTTGGCGGGCTCGAAGGAACCTATGCTGAAGATGGAGTTCAATGGGATGTTTCATCTGTTGTTGTTAAGCTTAAAACTCAATTTGATGTGGATCACGAGAAAGGTCAGGTGCTTATCGCAGAGCTTTCTAATGCATTGAATGGTTCTGGTGATTTTGGTCAGATTTTATTAAAAGAGCTCAGGAACTCCGGGAAAGAGGGCGGGGGTGACTTTTTAAATTTGCTCTCTATTATTGGGGTCCGGAATTTCGGCGGTTTTGGCAGTGATTTTTTGAGCGGTACTTTATCTGATGATTATCTCATGGGTATGTCGGGTAATGACAGTATTTTTGGTGGTGAAGGAGATGATGATTTATATGGTGGCTTGGGTGATGACTATCTCTCAGGTGGTGGTGGCTCAGATACCTATAATTTTAATGTTGGGGACGGTAAAGATACAATTCTTAATATGGATTCCGATCCTGTAGGTGAGAGGCTAGATAGGATTCTATTTGGTGCCGGAATTTCACAAGGCGATATTCTAGTTAAACGTAGTGACTATGATCTAATTCTTTTTGTAAAGAATGCGCAAGATAGAATTACAGTTCAGGGTTATTTTAATGATCTAGCGCCAGATGGCAGCGACTACTCATTAGATAGAATTCAGTTTGAGGATGGGAGTTTTTGGACGACTGAACAAGTTCGTTCCATGTCTGGGCAAACCACCGAAGGTAACGACCAACTCTGGGGAGATCTTGACGACAACGTAATCAGTGGCGGGATGGGGGATGATTTACTTTATGGTCTCGCCGGAGACGACATTCTGAAAGGGGATGCGGGCAACGACTTTCTGTATGGCGCTAAGGGGACGGACTCGTTGTCGGGTGGCGGTGGTCAGGACAACCTTTCTGGCGGCGCCGGAGCCGATTTGCTCGCGGGTGGCGACGGAAACGACTATTTGTCTGGCGATGCTGGCGATGACGTACTCGACGGAGGCGCAGGCAATGATACGCTTTCAGGCGGTGAAGATTCGGACATTTACCGTTTCAGTCGTGGTTGGGGTCAGGACACGATCGGCAACTATGACGCCGGCACCAACAAGTCTGATGCCATTGAGTTCGCATCTGACATCTTGCCTGGCGATATCGTCATTACCCGTTCCTCCGATGATTTGGTTCTTGCGCTGAACGGGAGCACCGACAAAATAACCGTCTCTAGTTATTTTAGTAGTGATGGTGATAGTGCTTACAAGCTTGAGGAGATTCGTTTTGCCGATGGCACGAACTGGTCGCTGGATCAAATCAAGTCGATGGCATTGCTGTTGACCGACGGCAACGACTCCATTTGGGGCTATGCCACGGATGACACCTTGAGTGGCGGTCTTGGTGACGACTCGTTGTATGGTCTGGCCGGTAACGACGTCCTGAAGGGGGACGCTGGTAACGACATTCTTTATGGCGCGGAGGGGGCTGACTCCCTGTCGGGTGGCGATGGTCAGGACAATCTTTCTGGCGGTGCCGGCGCTGATTTGCTGGCGGGCGGCAGCGGAAACGACTACCTGTCTGGCGATGCCGGCGATGACGTACTGGACGGCGGTGCGGGCAATGACGCGCTTTCGGGCGGAGAAGGGTCGGACACTTACCGCTTCAGTCGTGGCTGGGGCCAGGACACGATC
>NZ_RBTP01000068.1 GCF_003702045.1 Pseudomonas viridiflava | reverse complement strand
GCCCGGGAAGACGTGCCGGGTGACAAGCGTCTGGTGGCGTACTTCACCGCTGATCAAGCACACATCGAGATCGAAACCCTGCGCAGCCACCTGCAAGGTCAACTGCCGGACTACATGATCCCGGCGGCTTACGTGCATCTGGAAAAACTGCCGCTGACCCCCAACGGCAAGCTGGACCGCAAGGCATTGCCTGCCCCGGACCAGCAGGCGCTGATCAGCCGTGGTTACGAAGCACCGCAAGGTGACGTGGAAATCGCGTTGGCGCAGATTTGGGCCGAGGTGCTACAGGTTGAGCAGGTCGGTCGCCACGACCACTTTTTCGAACTGGGTGGTCATTCGCTGCTGGCGGTCACGCTGATCGAGAAAATGCGTCGCAAGGGACTGGCCGCGGATGTACGCGTGCTGTTCAGCCAGCCAACCGTGGCGGCACTGGCGTGTGAGGTGGGCAATACACGCGACGTCGTGGTGCCCCTGAACCTGATTCCGAACGGCTGCACGCACATTACCCCGGCCATGCTGCCGTTACTGGCGATCAGCGAGGCCTCGCTGGCACGCGTTGTGTCGGCGATTCCGGGTGGTGCGGCCAATGTGCAGGACATTTATCCGTTGGCACCGCTGCAACAAGGCATCCTCTACCATCACCTGGCCGCCGAGCAGGGCGACCCCTACGTGTTGCAGGCCTTATTCAGTTTTGACACCGAACACCGCGTCCAGACCTTCGCCGATGCGCTGCAGGCCGTCATCGATCGACATGACATTTTGCGCACCTCGCTGTTCTGGGAAGGGCTGGATGAGCCGGTGCAGGTGGTCTGGCGTGAGGCGCAACTGGGGCTGGACCGGATCGATGCGGATGACGCCGCACAGGACATCGTCAGTCAATTGCAGGCACAGTTCGATGCCCGTCAATACCGGATGGACATCCGCCATGCGCCGCTGATGCGAATCGCTTATGCGCAGGATCCTGCCAACCAGCGCTGGGTCGCCATTCTGTTGTTCCACCACGTGATCATGGACCACACCGCGCTTGAAGTGGCGAGTCAGGAAATGGATGTGTTCCTGCTCGACCAGACCGCGCAACTGGGCGCTCCTGTGCCTTACCGCAACTACGTGGCTCAGTCGCGTCTGGGCGTTTCGCAGCAGGATCACGAAGCATTCCTGCGCGGCATGCTGGGCGATGTCGAAGAGCCTACCTTGCCCTTTGGTCTGCATGACGTGCAGGGCAGCGCCGGCGAGATCGAAGAACATCGCCAGGCCCTCGACCCAAGCCTGAGCCAGCGTCTGCGGGCTCAGGCTCGGCAACTCGGCGTCAGCGCAGCCGCGCTGCATCACCTTGCCTGGGCACAGGTACTGGGTGCAGCGAGCGGCCGCAGCGATGTGGTGTTCGGCACGGTCCTGATGGGACGCATGAACGGCGGTGAAGGTGCAGACCGCGCCTTGGGGCTGTTCATCAACACCTTGCCGTTGCGTTTGTCGCTGGACGGCACCGGTGTGAAGGAAAGCGTGCGCAACACCCACGCCCGCCTGACTACTTTGCTGGCCCACGAACATGCACCCCTGGCATTGGCTCAGCGTTGCAGCGCGGTCCCGGCCGGAACCCCGTTGTTCAGCGCGTTGCTCAACTATCGCTACAGCGCCGCAGCGGATGAACACAGCCTGTTGCGCGCCTGGCAAGGCATCGAGCCGCTGGAAGTCGAGGAGCGTACCAACTACCCGTTGACCCTTTCGGTGGACGATCAGGGCGAGGGCTTTGAACTCAGTGTGATGGTGCAGCAAGGCGTAGGTGCCGCACGCGTGGCGGCCTACATGGATGCCGCCCTGACGCAATTGGTTGCGGCGCTGGAAAACGACGGACACATACCGCTGCGTGCATTGTCGGTCATGCCTGATACCGAACGTTCACAGGTGCTGATCGGTTTCAACGACACCGCTGCAGAATACCCGCTGGATCAGACCGTTCATGGTTTGTTCGAAGCCCAGGTTCAGCGTACGCCAGCGGCTGTTGCGCTGATTCACGGTGCGGCTGAGCTGACGTACAGCGAGCTTAACGAACGCGCCAACCGCCTGGCTCACCACCTGCGTGCGCAGGGCGTGGTGCCCGATTCCCGCGTGGCGATTTGCATTGAGCGTGGCGCGGACATGGTGGTCGGGTTGCTGGCGATTCTGAAAGCTGGCGGCGGCTATGTGCCGCTGGATCCGGCATATCCGGCCGAACGCATTGCCTACATGTTGCAGGACAGTGCGCCAGCGGTTGTTTTGGCTCAAGACGTCACGCTGGATCTGGTGGCTGCATCGGGCGTGCCTGTGGTCAATTTGGATCAGTTGAGCTGGCAGGGCGAATCCGTCAGCAATCCTGATAACGGTGAATTGACCTCGGCGCATCTGGCCTATGTGATTTACACCTCCGGCTCCACCGGCCTGCCGAAAGGCGTGATGATCGAACACCGCAACACGGTCAACTTCCTGAC
>NZ_RBTP01000072.1 GCF_003702045.1 Pseudomonas viridiflava | reverse complement strand
TGTTCTGTGTCAGAACTCGTTCTGAAGTGCCTTGTAGCCGCGCACCAGGTCAATGTTGGTGTGCGCCACGTCTTCGGAAAACTCCGAAGCCGAAATGCTCACCGGCGGGAATTGCGAGAGATCAGTATTAGGCCCGATCCGGGTGGTGGACGGCACGTAAAAATTCTCCGGCAAATCGCGACCGTCGACCACTGAGTTGTGTCTGACCACACTGCCGTTGCCGACCTGGCAGTTGAACAGCACGCTGTTGAAG
>NZ_RBTP01000009.1 GCF_003702045.1 Pseudomonas viridiflava | reverse complement strand
GCGTATAACGGCCTGCATGGTCTGCAAATTGCCAAGGCCGACTGGGAAAAGTAAAGGCTCAGGCTGAGCGGGCCATTTTGCGTAGCCCCCAGACCATCACCGCCCCCAGCCCGAGCATTGCCAGCAGCAACGCCGGGTAGGCGACCCACCAGTGCAGCGGGGCGGTCATCATGCTGAACTCGGACATGCCGCCGATCCCGGCGATCAGGTTCAGGGGCAAAAACACCACGT
>NZ_RBTP01000048.1 GCF_003702045.1 Pseudomonas viridiflava | reverse complement strand
GTGGTTGACCGGATTTTCAGCTCTGTAGCCGTCCAACGAGGCTTCGATCAGCAGGCACTGCACGTGCGCGGGGACCGGCAGCCTGTCCCGTACAGACGCTTGGGTCAGCAGCAACTCAATGCCGCTGTCCTGCATCAGAAAGCTCAGGCGATCCTGCGGGTAATCCGGGTCCAGCGGCACGTAGGCGCCGCCGGCTTTCAGAATTGCCAGCAAGCCAACGATCATGTCCAGACCGCGTTCGGCCGCCAGGCCCACGCGCACGTCCGGGCCGACGCCCTGCTCGCGCAGTTTGTGGGCCATCTGGTTGGCGCGCTGGTTGAGCTGCTCGTAGCTCAACGTCTCGGCGCCCAGACTCAAGGCAATGGCCTGAGGGTTTTTGGCAGCCTGCGCCTCGAAATGCTGGTGAGCGCACTGCGTGGTCGGCCAGACCTGTACAGCCTGCGTCCAGCCCACCGGCAGCGACAATTCTCCCAGACAGGCGGACGCTTCGGCACTCAGGCTTTGCAGCAGGTGATCGAAGTGCGCCGCCAGTTGCGCAATGGCTTCGGCGCTGAAGTGCTGACGGTCGTAACTGAAGCGCACCGACAGCACGTCGGCAGCCTCGATTACCAGCGTCAGCGGGTAATGCGCCTGCTCCTGATTGCGCAACTCGCTGAACACCAGGCCGTCCGGCGCACGCTGCAGCGCCTCGGACATCGGGTAGTTCTCGAACACCAGAATGTTGTCGAACAGCGCCTCGCCGCCGGTCCGTGCCCAGCGCTGAATGTCGTACAGCGGGGTGTGTTCATGCTCGCGCAGGGCGAGGTTTTTCGCCTGCACTTGCTGTACCCAGTCGGCCACGGTTTGCTCGGGACGTGGGCTGGCGATCACCGGCAAGGTATTGATGAACAGCCCCAATTGCTCCTCGACGCCCGGCAGGTCCGCCGGACGTCCGGCCACGGTGGCACCGAAGGTCACGCGGGACTGGCCGGTGTAGCGTTGCAGCACCAGCAACCATGCCGATTGCACCAGGGTGTTGAGGGTCACGCGTTGCTCGCGGGCAAACTGGTTCAGGCGTTGTGTGCCGTTGGCATCGATCAGTTGCACGTAATCGGCATGCCCCTGCCCGCTCGCCGACGATTTGAGCGCCTGCACCAGCCGGGTCGGCTCGTCCAGTTCAGCCAGTTGCTGCGTCCAGAAACGCTCGCTGAGGTCTGCATCCTGAGCGCTCAGCCACTCGATGTAGTCACGATAGCGCCCGGCCTGTTTGGACAGCGTCTGACCGCTGTAGCGTTGCAGCACTTCGCCCAGCAGGCGCGAGCTGCTCCAGCCATCCATGAGAATGTGATGGCTGGTGTAGATCAACTGATACGTGTCATCGCCGGTCTGCAACAGCGCCACTCGCAACAACGGTCCCTGAGCCAGATCGAAGCCCTGCTGACGGTCGTCGTTGGCCCAATCGTCCAGCCAGTGACCCGGCTTGCCACGCGCATCCAGCACCACGAACGGCATGTCCGCCTGACGCTGCACCACTTGCAACGACTGCTCTGCGTGGCTGACAAAACGGCTGCGCAACACGTCATGCGTGTCCACGGCGGATTGCCAAGCGGCCCGGAAGCGCGGCACATCCAGCCCACCCACGGTCACACGAAGTTGATTGATGTAGTGGCCCGCGTCCTGCTCGAACAGGCTGTGAAACAGCATGCCCTGTTGCATCGGTGCCAGCGGGTAGATGTCCTGAATATTGCTGGCAGGCATCGGCAAACGGTCGAGCTGCGACTGGCTCACGCGGGCCAGCGGGAAGTCCGACGGCGTGACGCCCTGATGCCCGGCCAGGCAATGTTCGATCAGTGTGGTCAGAGCCTGCTCGTAACGACGCGCCAGCGCGTCGATGGTCGAGGGCTGGTATTGCTCGCGGCTGAAGGTCCAGTTCATCTGCAACTGGCCGTCGAACACCTGGCCGTTGAGGCTCAAGCCGTTGGCCAGCGGGCCGTTTTCATCCAGCGTGACGCCCGCGCTGTCCGAGCTTGGCAGCCACAAGGCGTTCTTGCTGTCGAAACTGCCGTCGAACTGGCCCAAGTAATTGAACGTGACCTGCGCTTCGGGTAACGCAGCCAATTGGCGGGCGAACATCGGCTCGCCCAGGTAACGCAGCACGCCATAACCGATGCCCTTGTTGGGTACTTCGCGCAGTTGCTCCTTGATGCCGCACAGGCTTGCCCCCAGCGCGGACTGCGGCGTGAGCCGGACCGGAAACAGGCTGCTGAACCAGCCGACCGTGCGACTGAGGTCCATGTCAGCGAACAGGTCTTCACGGCCATGACCTTCCAGTTGAATCAGCACCGAAGGCTGTCGGCTCCATTCGCAGAGCACCTGTGCCAGCGCGGTCAGCAGCAGGTCGTTGACCTGGGTGCGATAGGCCGCAGGCGCGACTTTCAGCAACTGATGCGTCAGTTCCTTGCTCAGCCAGGACGACGCGTGGGCCGCGTCGCGATTGCGTTGCGTACCGTTCGGATTGTCACGGGGCAACGCCTGGCCTGCGCCCTGCAAAGCACTCAGCCAGTAATCGCGCTCAGCCAAGAGCGCGTCACCCGTTGCAAAGCGCTGCAACTGTTCGGCCCAGCGCTGGAGGGCGCTGGTTTTCACCGGTAGCGCTAGGGGCTGCCCGGTCGCCAAGGCTTGATAACTGTGCTGCAGGTCTTCAAGCAACACCCGCCATGACACGCCGTCCACGACCAGATGATGGATAACCAGCAACAGGCGCTGCTCGCCCTGCGGCAGATTGACCAGCACCGCACGCAACAATGGCCCGGTTTGCAGATTCAGACTGCGCTGGGCCTTGTCGGCCAGTTCGGACAGTTGCTCGCGGTCGTCCAGGTCATGAACCCACAGCAGATCGCGCGTATCCGACGTGCCGAAACTTGCACGCCACTGGCCGTCGCGCTGAACGAAGCCCAGGCGCAGTGCATCGTGCTGTTCGATCAGCGCAGTCAGCGCGCCTTGCAGCAGCATCGGGGCGAGCGCCGTTTGCGGCTTGAGCATCACGGACTGATTCCAGTGCTGACGCTCGGCAATTTCCAGTTCGAAAAACCGCGCCTGAATCGGTAGCAAAGGCAACGAGCCGCTGCTCTGCTCCAGCGTCGGCACCGCTTTTTTCTGAATCAGTTTTGCCACCGACGCCAACTGGCCGATGGTCTGCTTTTCGAACAGCTGCTTGGGGCTGAGCTTGATGCCCTGCCGCTTGGCGCGGGCGATGATTTGCAGGCTGAGGATAGAATCGCCGCCCAGTTCGAAGAAGTTATCCGTACTGCCGACCCGCTCCAGTTTCAGTACATCCGCCCACACCGCAGCGAGCGTTTCCTCGATTTCGCCGACGGGCGCGGTGTAGCGCTGCTGCACCACACCCGGCGTGGGCAAGGCGCGTTTGTCGAGTTTGCCGTTGGCGGTCAGCGGCAGGCGGTCCATCAGCATGATCTGCGCAGGCACCATGTAGTCCGGCAGCCTTGCCGCCAGCTGTTCGCGCAGGGCTTCAGCGCTGGCAGACGCTACGCAGTACGCCACCAGTTGCAGGCGCGACGCGTCGCCTTCCACTGAAAGGGGCAGCACGCAGGCCTCGCTGACCGATTCAAGCGCCAGCAGCAGCCGCGCCACTTCGGCCGGTTCGACCCGATAGCCGCGCACCTTGACCTGATCGTCGGCACGACCGATGAATTCCAGCTGCCCTTGGTGATTACGGCGCATGCGGTCGCCGCTGCGGTAGACCCGAGCGCCATCCTGCGCGAATGGGTCCGGCACGAAGCGTTCGGCGGTCAACCCTGGCTGTCCAAGGTAACCCAGCGCCACGCTGTCGCCACCGATGTACAGCTCGCCCGCCACCTGCGTATCGCTGAGATTGAGCACATCGTCCAGCACATACGCCTGCGCACCCGGCAAAGGCGCACCGACGGGCACCGCACGCAGCGGATCCAGCGCAATCACTTCGTGGGTCAGCACCCCGACGGTGGTTTCGCTCGGGCCGTAGTGGTTAATCACGCGGCACGCCGGTTTGAGCTGGCGAACCTGCTCGACCAGCGCAGGCGAACAGGCTTCGCCGCCCACGATCAAGGCATGCTCTGGCAATACATCGGCGGGCCGGCTGGCTTGCATCAGCGCCGACAGGTGGCCTGGGACAATCTTCAACACGCCGACCCGATGTTCGGCCATGTACCGGGCGAAGCCATCCGGGTCGAAGCCCAGCGCTTCAGGCAGCACATGCAGGGTGCGACCGGAACACAGCGCACCAAACAGCACGGTATGGCCCAGGTCGGCGGCGATGGTCGAAATCAGCGCCATGCTGGCATCAGGTGCCAGTTGCAGTGAATCCAGCAAACCACGCACGTAACTGGCCAGCGCACCGTGGCTGACCAGCACGCCCTTGGGCTGGCCGGTGGAACCTGAGGTGTGGATGAGGTACGCAGGCGACTCGGCGCACAGGACCGAGTCGACGGGACTGACCGGCAGGTCCTGCCACAGCGCAGGCGTCCAGACGACACCCTGACACCCCTCGACCGCGAGCGAATCGGCCCGCCCATCGCCTTCGGCACACAGCAACACCCTGGCCTTGGCGTGGGTCAGCATCTGCTGTAAGCGAGCATCCGGCGCCTTCACGTCCAGCGGCATGTACACACCACCGGCCTTGAAGATCGCCAGCACCGACGTCAACCACTCCAGAGAGCGCTCCATTAGCACCGCGACCGGCTGGCCTTCTCGTACGCCCAGCCCAATCAAGTGACGGGCCAGTTGATTGGCGGCCTGATCCAGCGCCTGCGCGCTCAACGTACGCTCCAGATAACGAGCCGCCAACGCTTGGGGCTGTTGCTCGACCTGTCGACTCCACTGTTGCAGGACGGACGGCGCAGGCTCAAGCGAAGGTGGCGCCTGCTCGACCGCCAGCGCGCCAAGGCTGAACAGCGGCGCCTCGGGCGCGGCCAGCAGGGTCTGGAACAACGCCAGCAATTCAGGCACGAAGCGCTCGACGGTCGAGCGGCGATACAGGTCGCTGGCGAAGGCCAGGTCGCCATGAATCAGCGTGCCGTCGTCGGTGATGTCCAGCGCCAGGTCAAAATGTGCGCCCTGCTTGTCGAAGGCATACTCACTGACTTCCAGGCCCGGCAGCCTGAGCGCAGTCTTCTGCTTGAGCACCACGTTCTGGTTGAACTTGGCCTGGAACAAGGGGTTGTGACCCAGAGTGCGCTCGGGTGCCAAGTGATCCACCAGTTGCTCGAACGGCACGTCCTGATGGGCCTGAGCCCCGAACGAGGTGTCGCGAATCTGCGCCAGCAGGTCAAGGTAACTCAGGCGCTCGTCCACCTGACAACGCAGCACCTGCGTATTGATGAAGAAACCGATCAGCCCTTCGGTCTCGGCCCTGCCTCGGTTGGCATTGGGCACACCGATGCGGATGTCGCGCTGCCCGGCCTTGCGCGACAAAAACAGCGAGAAACCGGCCAGCACCAGCATGAACAGGCTCATGCCCTGAGCGCGGGCAAAGGCATTGAGCTGACGCGACAGGTCCGCACCGAAATCGAAAAACAAGTGCTCGCCCTGATAGCTCTGCGCGACCGGGCGCGGGAAGTCCTGTGCGGCGTCGAGCAGCGGTTGTTCGTCGCCCAACTGCTTGCGCCAGTAAGCCAACTGCCGCTCGCCCTCGCCCGCCTCCAGCCAGCTGCGTTGCCAGATCGCGTAATCGGCGTATTGCAACGGCAGCGCGGGCAAGCTTGGTTCGCGACCTTCGCTGTACGCCTGATAGGCGTGAACGAACTCCTGAATCATCACCTCCATCGACCAGCCGTCGGACACGATGTGGTGCATGCACACCACCAACACATGCTCGTCGCCAGCAAGACGAAACAGATGAGCGCGCAGCAACGGACCGCTGCGCAGGTCGAATGGCCGGGCGGTAACAGTCGTCACTTGCAAGGCCAGTTCAGCAGTGCGTTGCTCGGCGTCCAGCGCGGACAGATCGATGCGCTCCAGCGCCACATGCAGGTCGTGCAGCACCACTTGCAGCGGCTGATCACCATCGGTCTGGAAGACGGTACGCAGTACTTCGTGACGCTCGATCAGATAGTCGAATGCGCGGGTCAGCGCCGTCTCGTTCAGCGTGCCGTGCAGACGCAGGCCGGTGGTCATCTTGTAGGCATCGCTGGACGGATCGAGCTGCCAGAGGAACAACAGACGTTGCTGGGCGAAGGACAGCGGGATCGAGGTGAAATCATGACGGCTGACCGGCACTGGCAACAGGCTGAAGTCCTTACCGTCCTGGCGCAGTCGGGCGAGAAACTGTTGGCGCTGTTCCAGCGACAGGCCGACAAAACGCTTCGCGATACGTGCAGCAGTGGTCCCCGTCATGCTTCGAATTCCTCCAGTGAATCCATGAACTGGTCCATGTCGCTCCAGTCGTTGTCAGTCGTGTTGGCGGTCAGCAGCGTGACCTCGGCGGCCAGATCGGCCAGCACCGGTTTCTCGAACAGCACGCGCAGCGGCAGGCTGACGCCCAGTCGGGTTTTGATCCGGGCAATGACCTGCGCGGCCAGCAGCGAATGGCCGCCCAGTTCGAAGAAATGATCGTCGAGCCCGACCTGTGGCGCGTGCAGGACTTCCTGCCAAATGGCAGCGAGGCAGACATCCACCTCGCCGTGCGGCGCGCGGTAACGGGCCTGCAACTGACTGTAATCCGGCGCAGGCAAGGCCTTGCGGTCCAGCTTGCCGCTGGGCGTCAGCGGCAGGTTCGGCAACAGCAGCAGATGAGTCGGCACCATGTAGTCCGGCAGACTGGCTTGCAGCTCGGCCTTGATGCGCTGACGTACAGTCAGTGGCTCGGCTTCGCTGAGGGGTGCGGTCTGCGGCACGATGTACGCCACCAGTTGCGTGCTGCCCGCCAGAGAGACGGCCAGCACCACGGCTTCGCGCACATCAAGGCACTGTTGCAGGCGCGATTCGATTTCACCCAGCTCGATGCGGAAGCCGCGAATCTTCACTTGGTGATCGACCCGACCGATGTATTCGATGGCACCGTCCAGACGCTGCCGAGCGCGGTCGCCGGTGCGATACAGCCGCTCACCCGCCACGAACGGATCAGCGACGAAACGCTCGGCGCTCAGGCCCGGCTGTGCGTGATAACCCCGTGCCAGCCCAGGCCCGCCGATGTACAACTCGCCCACCGCGCCTTGCGGCAACAGGTTCAGGTCGTCGTCGAGTATGTAAAGACGACGTCCGGCCAGCGCATGACCAATCGGCACGCCACGCCAGGACACCTTCTCAGGCGTCAACGCGCTGCAATCGTGAATGCTCGACACCACGGTCGCTTCGGTCGGGCCGTAGGTGTTGAGCAGGCGCACCTGACCCAGTCCGGCGTCGCGCCACAACCGCAGGCCTTCGAGGGCCATCGCCTCGCCACCCACGTGAATCTGCCGCAGCGCGCCATAATGCGCGGGCGGGCTGGCGGCGAAATCCTGAACCAGCGTGAGCCAGTAGGCGGCAGGCAAATCGGCGAGGGTCACCCCGTGCTCGACGATGGCCTGATGAAAGGTCGCGCTGTCCCATACTCGTTCGTCACGCAGCACCACCGCTGCGCCGTTACACAATGGCGGGTAGAACTGTTCGACGAAGCCATCAAAGCTATGGGTGGCAAACTGCAAAACCCGGTCGCCGTCGCGCAGGTCGCTGTAATCGGCGCCCAGGGTCACGAACTCGGACAGGGCAGCATGACTGATCGCCACGCCTTTGGGTCGGCCGGTGGAGCCGGAGGTGTAGATGACATAGGCGAGGCTGGCTGGATCGACGGAGGCATCGAGATCGCTTATGTCGATCATCATGTTGTCAGGCTGATCGATGCACAGATAATCGAGATCACCCAGCCCTTGCATCGCGGCCAGGCGGTCACTGTGGGTCAGTAGCAGTTTCAGGCCACTGTCCTCCAGCACATGACGCAGACGCTCGCCTGGCGCGGAGAGTTCGAGCGGTACATAAGCACCGCCCGCCTTGAGCACGGCCAGCAGCGCGACGGGCATGTCCAGCGAACGCCCCAGCGCCACGCCAACCAGTACGTCCGGCCCCACGCCGCGCTGGCGTAGGCGTCGGGCCAGTTGATTGCTGCGTGCATTCAATTCGGCGTAGGTCAGGCTCGGCGAATTGCTGGCCTGGGCGAGGATCAACGCCACGGCAGCCGGGGTACGTTTGACCTGCGCTTCGAACAGACGGTGTGCAGGCGTGCCGTTCGCGGCGTTGGCGACGCTTCCGGCCTCCAGCAGCAATGTGCGCTCCTGCACCGAGAGCATCGACAGTTGCGACACGGTTTGCAGCGGGTCGGCGCACACCGATGCCAGCAGGTTGCGCCAGTGCGTGGCCAGCCGGGCGATAGTCGATTCGTCGAAAATATCGGTGGCGTAAGTGAAGGCAGCGTTCAACTGCTCGCCTTCGCCACTGGTGGCCAGCATCAGGTCGCTGGCAGCCGCATGGGAACGCTGGGCGAGCGCCTGTTGTTCAGCAGGCAGGTTGGAAACGCGCAAGCCGCAGTTCAGTTGCTTGTCGAGCAGATCGGCAACCACCGGCTGGTGATTGAACATCACCTGGAACAGCGGATTGTGGCTCTGGCTGCGCTCGGGTTGCAGGGCGTCGATCACGGCGTCAAACGGCAATTCCTGATGCGATTGCGCGCCGGTCGAAGCCTTGGCCACGGTTTGCAGCAGATCGATAAAGCGGGTCTGTGCGGTGACTTCACTGCGCAGCACTTGGGTGTTGATGAAGCAGCCGATCAGCCCTTCGGTTTCACTGCGGGTGCGGTTGGCGATCAACCCGCCAACGCGGATGTCAGTCTGCCCGCTGTAGCGATGCAGCAGGCTTTTGAAGCTCGCCAGCAGGACCACGAACAGCGTCACGCCCTGGCGCTGGNNCCAGCGCCAGTTCCAGGCGTGCGCCTTCGTGGCTGGACAGGGCCGGGTACGGGCGGTCTGTCGGCAGTTCCAGCACCGGGTGTTCATCGCCCAGGTGCGTGCGCCAGTAATCCAGCTGCCGCGCCTGCTCGCCCGCTTCCAGCCAACTGCGTTGCCACACGGCGTAGTCGCGGTACTGCACGACCAGCGGCTGGAACGGCAGCGGCTGACCCGCAACCAGCGCGTCATAACCGCGCAGCCATTCGTCGATCAGCACATTCATTGACCAGCCGTCGGTGATCATGTGGTGCAGGTTGAGCAACAGCACGTGCTCCTGCCCGGCCAGACGCAACACACGCACGGTGAACAGCGGCCCATGCTGCAAATCGAACGCCTGCACCGCCTGCTCAGCCATCGCCTGACGCGCTGCGGCCCAACGCTGATCGACGGGCAGCGCACTCAGGTCGGTCAACTCGATGCTGACAGGAGACGCTGGTGCAACACGCTGAAATGCCCGATCGCCTTCCTGGCCAAAGGTCGTGCGCAGGCTCTCATGACGCTCGACCAACGCGCTGAACGCCCGCTCCAGAAGCGGCAGCTCCAGCTTGCCATTCAGACACACCGACATCGGCAGGTTGTAGGCCGCGCTGGCCGGGTCCAGCTGCCAGAGAAACCACATGCGTTGTTGCGCATAAGACAGCCCGTCGCGCTCGGCCAGCCCTTCGCAGGACGGGATCGGAAACAGCGAGAAATCCATGTCTTCACGACACATGCCCTCGAGAAACAGGCGACGTTTTTCCAAGGGCAACTCGACGAAGCGGCGAGCGAGTTTCTGGGCGTGTTCGGGGCTCATGGGCAAGTCCTTGCTGAATGGGGCTGACCGTGTGGCGCGGTCGTATCAACAAGAACGAACTGGCGGGGAAATATTTAGAAAGGTTTTGAGGGAAGTGTCCGGGCATCTGGATGACTGCGGACTGCTTCAAAACGGTGGGAGCGAGCTTGCTCGCGAAGAGGCCTTGGCAGCCGCTCGAAATACAGCGTCTGGAAAAAGCCTTCGCGAGCAAGCTCGCTCCCACGGGTTCTATTTGCCTCGACACTGATCGTGCCAATCGTTCTGCGTGGACATGCAGCCCGGAGCTTATTTGTCCGAATGCCCCTGCGCCATCGCCACCACCACTTTGCGCTTGCCGGTGAACGGCGCGCGTGAGTGGGCGGTGAGCATGTTGTCGAGCATCAGCACATCGTTTTCCAGCCACGGGAAGCTGACGGTGCAGTCGTCAAGCACGCCGCGGATGTCGTCCAGCAGGGTCTCTTCGATGGGCGAGCCGTCGCCGTAATACACATTGCGTGGCAGGTCTTCTTCGTCCACCACGTCCAGCAGGGTTTCACGCACTTCCGGCTGCAGGTTGGAGATGTGGAACAGGTGCGCCTGGTTGAACCAGACCGTGTCCTGAGTGACCGGATGGCGCGACACCGCCTGGCAGATCTGCCGGGTGCGCAGTTCGCCGTCGTCCTTCCACTCGCATTCAATGGCGTGGGCACGGCAGTAGGCTTCCACCACACGCTCGTCCTCGGTGTTGAACACCTGACTCCATTCCACGTCCAGCCCGTTGCCGTAATTGCGCACGTACATCAGTTTCTTTTCGATGAAACGGTCACGAATGCGCGCCGGAATCCGACGATAGATTTCCCGACTGTCGGCAATCGGCGTTTCACCACCGGTCTGCGCGGCAATCATGCTGTAGAACCAGATTTTCATCGGCCATTCCAGGGTGTATGCCTGCTCGTTGTGCAGCGGAATACTCTGGTGCGCCGGGTATTCGGTGGAGGTGTACACGCCTTTGGTCACGTTGCTGCGCGGCGTGGAACCGAATTCGTAATTGAGCAGCGGATCGCCGAAGCCTGCGGCAAACTCGCGAAACGCCTCAGGGCCACCCACCTCGAAACCGCGAAACAAAATGCCCCCGGCGCGGTACAGGTGCTCTGCGACAAGCGGCTTGAACTCGCCCAGCGATTCCATCAAGTCCAGACCTGGCTCGAGGGCCTGCACCAGCATTGGCAGTGTGCCTGCCCCTGCCAGCAACGGCCGAATCTCCACACTCAACGCATGACTCATGATGACTCTCCCTTGATGGCAACAGCGCCCGATCCCCTGCGGCCCGACGCAACGCCAATGTCCAGATTGAACGTAACCGGCGGGCGGAAAATTAGCCGGTTCACGACACGTGACCTCCGAAAATCCGGCTCTGAAACATTTCCTTTCATTTAAGCGCGAGAAAAAACTACATCTTTCGTATTCTCATTCGTCTTTAACTGGATGCAGGGTCTGTCGGTAGAACCGCGCCCGTTTTTCAGATGTTGCCCCACAGAGAGCCCATGCCTGCCCGAAGGCCGCTCCACACCGTGAATCGAGACCGTTTACCCATGTCGAAGAAATCCCGCTCGAAAATCTGGTTTCTCGTCCACAGCTGGCTGGCCCTGCCCATCTGGTTTTTCGTGCTGATCGTCTGCGTGACCGGCACGCTGGCCGTGGTCAGCAAGGAAATCATGTGGCTGGCGATGCCGGAAATACGTGATAACCCGCCGTCGGACACGGCCGAGCGGATGAGCTTCGAGCAAATTCGCGCCACCATCGAACGCAACGAGCCGGACCTGATCGTCGGCACGATCATGCAACCGGACGGCGACTATTTTGCCCTCAGCGTGTTCGTGACCTACCCCGACGGTCGCTCGGTGCCAGCCTACGTCAACCCCTACACCGGGGTGATTCAGGGCCTGACGCCGTCGTTCGACTTCCGCCGTTTCACCCGCGCCCTGCACGGTTGGTGGCTGGTGCCGTTCACCAATGGCTATTCGTGGGGCTGGTATCTGGTGTCAATTCTCGGCCTGCCGCTGCTGGCCTCGCTGGTGACCGGGCTGGTGGTCTACAAGAAATTCTGGAAAGGCTTTTTCAAGCCGCTGCGCTTCAGCCAGGGCCCACGGATTTTCTGGGGCGACCTGCACCGGCTCAGTGGCGTCTGGTCGATCTGGTTCATCGCGGTCATTTCCATCACCGGCACCTGGTTCCTGATTCAGGCGATCCTGGGCGACAACCAGATCAGCATTTCCAGCCGCTCTCAGGTGGCGTCGATCATCCCGCACAGCGCCGTGCCGCTGACCGCCGATGGCAGCCCGGCGCCGACCATCAGCCTGGAAAAAGCCGTGGAAATCGCCAAGGAGCGGATTCCAGGCCTGGAAGCCAGCTTCATCACGCCGCCGTTCAACGCCTACAGCAACATGCAGGTCGGCGGACGCAGCTGGTATCCGCTGATGTACCAGACCGCTGAAATCAACCCGTACAGCGGTGAAATCGCCGCCTCGCACCTGTTGTCCGACCGCAACAAGCTGGAGTTCGTGACCGAGTCCATGCGCCCGCTGCACACCGGCGACTTCGGCGGCATCTGGATCAAGCTGATCTGGGCGTTCTTCGGCCTGGTACTGAGCATGATGGTGCTCAGCGGCCTGCTGATCTGGAGTAAACGCACCGCACTGGCGACCCTTAACGCGTTGAAGCGCGAGGGCAAAATCCAGCCGACCTTCACCCGGCAACCCCCAAGGCCGCCGCTGGCGACCGGCACCCCGGAGAACACCCTGTGAGCAAGGCCGCCGTTGCACACCCCGCTTCGTCACTGAGCCGTTTCTGGCACAAATGGCGTTTCCACATCAACGTGCTGTTGATCCTGATTCCGCTCGGTTTCATGCCTAAGTATTTCGCAGACAACGCGCTGGATCGGGGCGATCAAGGCCTGGGCCAGCGGGACGTCGGTGAGCTCAACGTCGGCCCTTGGAGCTTGCGTCTGGCCGAAGACCGCAACGAAGCGCCGCGCCTGTCCGGCCCGTCGGGGTACATGAAAAGTTTCAATGCGGCGCTGTGTTCGGACTGTATCGACCGGGTCAAGGCGACCTACCTGCGCATCGGCAAGCCACGCAGCCTGCGCACCGCTGGCGTGATTTTCTTCGGCGGCGGCTATCGCATGAGCGCCTTCATGCAAATTCCGGAAACCACTCCTTCCGATTCGGAACTGTGGATCACGATGGAAGGCTGGGACGGTTCCGTGCACCAGACGTCCATTCCCCTGCAACAAGCCTCGCCCGCCACTGTGGCCTGGCTGAAAAAACAAGGAGCCAAACCATGAATGCTCGCTTCTCACTGCGGCGGCTGACGGCCGCCGCGTTCTGCCTGATCGGCCTGGGCCTGAGCGTACCGGCCTTGGCGCACAACCCGATGTGTGAGTGCAAACAGATCGACAACGAACAGATCCGGTGCACCGGCGGTTTCTCCGATGGCAGCGGCGCGCCGGGCGTGACGCTGGACGTGATCGGCTACGACGAAACCATTCTGGTGCCCGGCAAGCTGGGTGAGGACTCGACCGTCACGTTCAAACGCCCCGCTTCGGAGTTCTACGTATTGTTCGATGCCGGTCCCGGCCATGTCGTGGAAATCGACCAAGCGGACATCGCCGCCCCATGAGCGCACCGACCCGACAGATCGTGCGCCCGGCCGGTGCAGGGCACGAAACCCTTTACGTTCTGCTGCTGTGCCTGCTGATTCTGGCAGCCGCCGCTGGCGTGGTCAGCCTGCATGGCGAGCGTCAGGACGACCATCGCGTGGCCAGTCATCAGCTCGATGCCCGCCGCGACCTGACTGCCGCCGAACAGGGCATCTACGCCGACCTGCGCGTGACGCTGGATGAAATCCGCCTGCTGACTCAGGAACAGTCGACGCCGGTCACGCCGCAGCAATTGGGCGAGGAAGGCTTTGCGCCGTTCGCCGAGGACGCCAGTTCGGTCAGCCGTGGCAGCCATGCGTGGCAGATGCTGGAGCAGTCCTATCTGGGTCTGAGCCAGGCGCCGACCGTTGCGGGCTCGTTCCTGATGCGGGTCGGCTCGTCGCCTGACGCTCAGGCTGATATCTGGATCAACCGCAAGGCCACAGTTGCACCAGCCGACCTCAGCGACACGACCCTGATCGGCGCAGGCTGGCAGCAGGTTGTCGCGCAATTCGATGCGGGTGTCACTCGCCAGCATCAGCACTGAAATCACCCGAGAAGACCGCTCGCCCATGCCTATTTTCTTCAAACGTCGTCCCTTGCTGCGTGTTCTGCTGATCGGCCTGTGTGCCACGCTGATGACGCCGCTGAGCCACGCTGCCGATCCGGCCAAGCGCCTGCGCATTGGCATTACGCTGCACCCGTATTACAGCTACGTGGCCAATATCGTCGGCGACAAGGCCGAAGTCGTGCCGCTGATCCCGGCGGGCTTCAATCCGCACGCCTACGAGCCCCGCGCCGAGGACATCAAGCGTATCGGCTCGCTGGACGTGGTCGTGCTCAATGGCGTCGGCCATGACGATTTTGCCGACCGCATGATTGCCGCCAGCGAAAAACCGGACATCAACACCATCGAAGCCAACGCCGATGTGCCGCTGCTGGCCGCCACCGGTGTCGCAGCACGGGGCGCGGGCAAAGTGGTCAACCCGCACACCTTTCTGTCGATCAGTGCGTCCATCGCGCAGGTCAACAACATCGCCCGCGAACTGGGCAAGCTGGACCCGGACAACGCCAAGACCTACACCGCCAACGCTCGGGCCTACGGCAAGCGCCTGCGGCAGATGCGTGCCGATGCCTTGGCCAAGCTGACCAAGGCCCCCAACGCGGACCTGCGTGTGGCCACGGTGCATGCCGCCTATGATTACCTGCTGCGTGAATTCGGCCTGGAAGTGACGGCCGTGGTTGAACCGGCCCACGGCATCGAACCAAGCCCGAGCCAACTAAAAAAAACCATCGATCAATTGCGCGAGCTGGACGTGAAGGTGATTTTCTCGGAAATGGATTTCCCGTCCACCTACGTTGAAACCATCCAGCGTGAATCCGGGGTCAAGCTGTACCCGCTGTCGCACATCTCCTACGGCGAATACAGCGCCGACAAGTACGAAAAGGAAATGGCCGGCAACCTCGACACGGTGGTCCGGGCGATTCAGGAGGCAGGCGCATGACGGTGGCGCAAAACCTTGAGATCACTCGCCAGGGGCCTGGCATTGAATTCAGCGACGTGAGCCTGACGCTGGGCCGTACCACGATCCTTGATCACATCTGCTTTAACGTTCGGGCGGGTAGCGTGCATGCGCTGGTCGGCCCCAATGGCGGTGGCAAGAGTTCGCTGATCAAGACCCTGCTTGGCCAGACACCCCATCAGGGGCAGCTCAGCCTGCAATGGCCCGGTTCGCCCGGCCTGATTGGCTACGTGCCACAGGCGCTGGAGTTCGACCGAGGCCTGCCGATGACCGTCGATGACTTCATGGCCGCCATGTGCCAGCGCCGCCCTGCTTTTCTTGGCCTGTCGAAACACTACGCTGCGGCCATCGGCGAAGCCCTGGAGCGGGTCGGCATGCAGGACAAGCGCAAACGCCGCATGGGCGCGCTGTCCGGTGGCGAACGCCAACGCGTGCTGCTCGCTCAGGGCCTCATCCCGGCCCCGCAGTTGCTGGTGCTCGATGAACCCATGTCCGCGCTGGACGAAGCGGGTATTCAGGTCTTCGAACGCCTGCTGGGCGACTGGCGCAGGGCCAGTATTACGGTGCTGTGGATCGAGCATGACCTGGAAGCGGTGAAACGGCTTGCCGATCAGGTGACCGGGCTCAATCGCCGGGTATTGTTCGATGAACCCGCGCAGACAGCGCTGACACCGGAACGGCTGCTGACACTGTTTTCGGCGCATCCGCGTGCGGCAGACGTCAAGAACGGGAGCGATGTGTGATGGATTACGAGAGCTTTCGACTGTTCATTCAAGGCCTCGCGTCGTCCGGCTATCTGCCCGAAGCGCTGGCCTACGGCTTCGTGGTCAACGCGCTGCTTGCCGGCGTGCTCATCGGTCCGGTGCTGGGCGGCCTGGGTACGCTGGTGGTGGTCAAGCGCTTCGCGTTTTTCTCCGAAGCAGTGGGTCATGCGGCATTGACGGGTGTGGCCATCGGCATTCTGCTCGGCGAACCCTACACCGGCCCCTACGGCAGCCTGTTCGGCTACTGCCTGCTGTTTGGCATCGTGCTCAATTACCTGCGCAACCGCACCGGCCTTGCGCCCGACACGCTGATCGGCGTGTTCTTGTCGGTCTCGCTGGCCTTGGGTGCAAGCCTGCTGCTGGTGCTGGCGGGCAAGATCAACGTACACATTCTGGAAAACGTCCTGTTCGGCTCGGTACTGACCGTCAATGACAATGACTTGCTGGTGCTGCTGATCGTCGGTTCGCTGGTCATGGGCCTGAGCCTGCCGCTTTACAACCGGATCATGCTGGCCAGCTTCAATCCGCAGCTGGCCGCCGTGCGTGGCGTGGCGGTGAAGGCGCTGGACTACCTGTTCGTGATCCTGGTGACGCTGATCACCGTGGCCGCCGTGAAGGTTATCGGCGCAATTCTGGTCGGCGCCCTGTTGGTGATTCCAGCCGCCGCTGCTCGCCTGTTGAGCCAGTCGCTGAAGGGGTTCTTCTGGATCTCGGTAGCGATTGCGACCGTCAGCACCCTGTGCGGCATCCTGTTGCCCATCGTTTTCGACCTGCCTGTGCCGTCCGGCGCAGCGATCATTCTGGTGGCCGGCGTCGCGTTCGCCCTGGCCGCCATCGCTCGCGGTACGGTGCCCAGCCTGAAAGGAAATATCGGATAAATGTTTACTGTACGACGCTTGACCCTGGCGCTGGCCCTGAGCGGCCTGCTCTGCCATTCCGTCTCTGCCGCTGATGCCACAGCGCAACCCGCCCAGCCGGTGCGCGTACTGGCCAGCCTGCCAATCACCTACGGCCTGGGGCAGATTCTGCTCAAGGACAGCGGCGTGGTGCTGGAGCGTGCCGCCGCAGCCAACCTGCCCGGCTCGCGCCAGACGGCCTACTTCACCGGCCGGGGTGCTGAAACACTGCGGGGTCTGGCGGTCGAGGCTGACGCGGTGATCGGGTTGCGCTCGATCTGGGCCGATGACCCGCTCTACCCCAATGCACGCCGCAGCAACATCCGAATCGTTGAAATCGACGCCGCACGTCCCGTGGATGGCAGCCTGCCGGGTATCGCGGTGCAGCCGGGGCAAGGCATCGATGGGTTGAACAGTCAGCCGTGGCTGGCGAGCAACAACATGGGGCGCATGGCCGACGTGATGGCGGCGGACCTGGTGCGTCTGGCGCCGACCGCCAAACCGAAAATCGACAGCAACCTGGCAGCGCTCAAGCAGCAACTGCTCAAGCTAAGCGCCAGCAGCGAAGCGAGTTTGGCCAGCGCCGACAACCTGAGTGTGGTGAGCCTGTCGGACCGGTTCGGTTATCTGATCAGCGGGCTGAATCTGGAGTTGATCGACAGTCAGGCATTGACCGACGAGCAATGGACGCCTGAAGCGGTGCAGAAACTGGCGACGACCCTCAAGGACAACGACGTGGCCCTGGTGCTCGACCACCGCCAGCCACCCGAGCCGGTCAAGGCCGCGATTGCCGAGGCAGGCAGCACATTGCTGGTGCTGGGGATCGATGGCGCGGACCCGCTGGCTGAATTGCAGGGGGATATCGAGCAGATTATCGGGGCGCTGAAATGATGCTGACGGGGCGCGGGCATTAGCACCACTCTGATCGTTACCATGCTCCGCGTGGTAATGCCTCTCAGGACGCTCCGCGTCCGGGTGCCGGCACTGGGTCGGCGGCCTGAGCGATTGACGTCGCCAGACGAATGGGACGCAGAGCGTCCCGGGCTGCATGCCCACGCAGAGCATAGGCACGATCGTTAGCCGGACTTGATCAGTGGCTCGCCGCCGTCTGCGCTTCCATCTTCTGACGCAGGCTCAGCGGGCGCATGTCGGTCCAGACTTCTTCGATGTAGGCCAGGCACTCTTTCTTGAAGCCGCTCTTGCCCACGGTGCGCCAGCCGTTGGGAATCGCCTTGTAGTCGGGCCAGATCGAGTACTGCTCTTCGTGGTTGACCACTACTTGAAAGACGATGTCTTCCCGGTCGAATACTGAAGTCATTGTTGCTCTCCATGAGGGTTCAGCGCCGCCGTGCCAATTCATGGCGGCTATAGGGATTGAACGTATCGCTACGTCGAAAAATTAAAGCTGAGCGACCGCGGCATTCAGCGCGCGGCCGAAGATGCCGGCCACTTCGTCAATCTGTTCAGCGGTGATCACCAATGGCGGCAGGAAGCGCACGACGCTGCCGTGCCGACCACCCAGCTCCAGGATCAGCCCGCGCTTGAGGCATTCGCGTTGAATCAGCGGGGCCAGACGGGCGAACACGGGTGGATGGCCTTGAGTGTCGCGTACACCGGCCGGGTCGACCAGCTCGACGCCGAGCATCAAGCCGCGCCCGCGAATGTCGCCCAGTTGCGGAAAGTCACGCTGCAATTCGCGCAGGTGCGACACCAGCCGAGCACCCATCGCGGTAGCGTGCTCGCACACGTTGTGTTCTTTGAGATAACGCATCACCGCAGAGCCCGTGGCCATCGCCATCTGGTTGCCACGGAAGGTTCCGGCATGCGCCCCCGGCAGCCAGGTGTCGAGCCACTGGCGATAAACGACCACCGCCAACGGCAAGCTGCCACCAATGGCTTTGGACAGGACCACGACATCCGGAATGATCCCGGCGTGCTCAAAGGCGAACATTTTCCCGGTGCGGGCGAAACCGCTCTGGATTTCGTCGACGATCAGCGCCACGCCGGCGTTTTCGGTGATGCGACGCACGCCGCGCAGCCAGTCGAGATCCGCCGGAATCACCCCGCCCTCGCCCTGCACCACTTCGACGATCACCGCTGCGGGCAGTTGTACGCCTGCTTCGGGATCGTTGAGCAGGTTTTCCAGATAATGCAAGTTGGCTTTAACGCCCTGCGCGCCACCCAGCCCGAACGGGCAACGGTAGTCATAGGGATACGGCAAAAACTGCACGCCGGCGCTGAGCAACGCACCCAATGGTTTTTTCGGCCCCAGGCTGCCCATCAGGCTCAACGCACCCTGGCTCATGCCGTGGTAACCGCCCTGGAATGACAGCACGGTGCTGCGACCCGTGGCGGTGCGCACCAGCTTCAAGGCCGCCTCCACCGCGTCAGTGCCGGTGGGTCCGCAGAACTGGATCTTCGCTTCGCGAGCCAGTTCTTCGGGCAACAGACCGAACAGGTCCTGCACGAACTGATCCTTGACCGGCGTCGTGAGGTCCAGCGTGTGCAGCGGCAGTTCGTCGCTGATGACCTGCTGAATCGCCTCGATCACCACCGGGTGATTGTGCCCCAGCGCCAGCGTGCCAGCGCCAGCCAGGCAATCGATGAAACGCCGTCCTTCGACGTCTTCGACGTGGATGCCCTTGGCGCGCTTGAGCACCAGCGGAATGCGTCGAGGGTAGCTGCGAGCGTTGGACTCCTGACGATTCTGTCGCGCCAGCAAGGGCGACTCGTCGAACTGGTAGAGCGTCTCTGCCAAGGCCGGAGCGACCCGGGCCGGCTGATCATCGATAAACCTGGTAGCGACTGACATCTGTGCAACCCTCAATACGCTGTTTGATGAGCGAAACCGTTGAATGACCTCAACCGACCGGTACGAGACACGGCCGATTCAGGCATTTGTTCCTTCCCTTGAAAACGCGCCAGCGACCTGCGGATTTACACTCGGTAACGAGTTTTTCATCCATAAGGCCAACAGCCCGACGACAGGCTGATCAGAGCCCTTCCAGTTCCGCCATCAAGTCGGCCAGCCGATCGAATTTCTGCTCATCGACCTTCGGCCCGCCTACGCTTTCCAGGTGCTGCGCCAAAGCCTGCACAGTGTTGAATTCAAACATCGCCCGCAGCGGCACGTTGCGCTGAAGCTGCTTCTGCGCACGCGTCACGACCTGCGTGGCGAGCAACGAGTGCCCGCCCAGCTCGAAGAAATTGTCGGTGATGCCAACCCGCTCAACCTTCAAGACGTCGGCCCAGATCGCCGCCAGTTGCTGCTCCATTTCACTCTGCGGCGCGACGTAGTCCTGCTGCGCCAGGCTGATGTCCGGCGCAGGCAGGGCCTTGCGATCCAGCTTGCCGTTAGGGGTCAGCGGCATCCGCTCCAACAGCACCAGATGCGACGGCACCATGTAGTCCGGCAGGCTGGCCTTGAGCTGGCTCTTCAGGTCATCGCGCAAGGCGTCCGGATCCTGCACGGCACCGGCGGGCACCAGGTAAGCCGCCAGCACCTTGCCCAGCGGACCGTCGATATCCAGCACCACCGATTCGCGAATCGCGGCATGCTCCTGCAAACGGGTTTCGATCTCGCCCAGTTCGATGCGGTAGCCACGAATCTTGACCTGATGATCGACCCGGCCGACGTATTCCAGCACCCCGTCGCTGCGGCGGCGCGCCAGGTCACCGGTGCGATACAGCCGCTCGCCCGGTGCCCCGAACGGGTTGGGCACGAACACCGGCACGGTGCGCAACGGATCGTCGACATAACCGCGCCCGACACCGGTCCCCGCCACACATAGCTCGCCGACTGCGCCGAGCGGCACAAGCGCCAACGCGTCATCCAGCACGTACAAACGGTTGTTGTCGGTCGGCAAGCCGATGGGCAGGTAGGTACTGCGTGTGGACGCCGCATCGATCCGGAAAAACGCCACGTCGTCCGAGCACTCAGCCGGACCGTAGGCATTCACCAGCCCGATATGCGGGTAGCGCTGCAGCCATTGGCTGGCCAGTTCCGGCGGCATCGCTTCGCCCGTCGGCAGCATCCAGCGCAGGCTGTCGAGTGTTGCCTGCTCTTCGGCCAGCAGACCGGTGATCAGTGACGGTACGCTTTCCAGCACGCTGATGCCCTGCGCCTGCACATGCTTGAGCAATGCCTGTGGGTCGCGGGCGATGTCGTTGGGCACGATGTCGACCCGGGCGCCAAACAGCGGCGCCGCGAGGAACTGCCAGACCGAGATATCGAAGCTTTGCGAAGCGGTCTGGGCAATCACGTCCTGATCACTGAGGCTCAGGTAAGGCACTTTGCTCAACTGGTTATTGAGCATGCCACGCTGTTCGACCATTACGCCCTTCGGCAGCCCGGTCGAACCCGAGGTGAAGATCACGTAGGCCAGGTTGTCCGGCGCGCTGTAGCGGCCTGGATTGTGCTGCGTGGTTTGCTCCTGTTGAACGGTTTCCCAGATCAGCAGGCGCGGACGGTCCCTTTCGGGCAACGCATCCAGCAACGCCCTGCCCTGCGCCAGGCACTGCTCAGTACACACCAGAACCGGCGTATGGCTCTGGCCGATGATCCCGCTCAAGCGAGGATTGGGCAGCGCCGGGTCCAGCGGCAGGTAACCGGCACCAGCCTTGAAGCTGCCGATGATCATGCCCAATAGCTCTGGCCCACGCTCGGCCAGCAGCGCAATCGGCTGATCGATACCGACACCGGCCTTGATCAAGGCATGGCCCAATCGGTTGGCAGCGCCATTGAGTTCGGCGTAGCTGGAGCGGTGTTCAAGACAACTCACGGCAATGCGCTCGGGGTACGCGTCAACCTGCGCCTCGAACAACTCGGCATAGCTACGCTCCAGCGGATAGGCGCGCTCGCTCTGGTTGCAGCCATCAAGCAGGAATTGACGCTCCTGTTCGCCGAGCAGCGGCAGCTCAGCCATGTTGCCGTGGAAGCCTTCGACCAGCGCCAGCAGCAGGCGCTTAAAGTCGCCGAGCATGCCCTGCACGGTCGACTCCTCGAAGTAGCGCTGGTCGTAGGACAGGTGCAGGCCCAGGTCATCGCCGGGGTAGCAGACCGCCGTCAGCGGGTAGTTGGTGTGGGTGCGGCCGGAATCGGAGGTGGCGTTCAGGCTCTGTGCGCGGTCCAGCACCGAGACTTCCACCGGCGCGTTCTCGAACACGAACAGGCTGTCGAACAGCGGCTGGCCCTTGGTCAGTTCGCTGTTTTCCTGAATGGCCACCAGGGGCAGGTATTCGTACTCGCGCAGCTGCATGTTGCTGTCCAGCAACTGACTCAACCACTGGCGCACGCTGCAACGCTGATCATCGCCCGGCATGCCGATACGCAGCGCGATGGTGTTGATGAACAGCCCGACGGTGCGCTGCATCTGTGGCAATTCCACTGGGCGGCCTGCCACGGTGACACCGAACACCACGTCGCGATCACCGCTCAGACGCCTTAACGTCAGGGCCCACGCCGCTTGGGCGAAGGTGTTGACGGTCAGTTGATGCTGCTGCGCCAACTCACGCAGTCGCGCGCCATCCGCCACGTCGAGACGGGTGTAGCAGTCGCCGACCACCATGCCGCCGCTGTCGCCGGCGTGTTCACGCAAGAACGGACGGTCGCTCGGAATAGGCGTCGGCCGCTCGAAGCCCGCCAGGTTCTGACGCCACCAGTCACGCGCTTGCGCCAGGCCCCGGCGTTGCAGCCAGCCGATGTAGTCGCGATAGCGAGGTGCCGGAGCCAGTTGTGCCTCGTGCCCTTCACCCAGCGCGGTGTAGATGTCGAAGAAATCGTTCATCAGCAGCGAGCGGCACCAGGCATCGATGAGGATGTGGTGGTTGCTCATCATGAACCAGTAGCGCGCCTCGTCCACGCGGATCAGGCGCAGGTGGAACGGCGGTTGACGCAGCAGATCGAACCCGGCCTCGCGCTCGGACTTGAGCAGGGTCTGCAAGCGCGGCTCCTGCTGATCGCTGGCCACATTGCGCCAGTCCAGGTAATCGATGGGCGTGCTGCCCGGTTTGTGAATGACTTGCAGCATGGTTTCGCCGATGTCCCAGCAGAACGAGGCGCGCAGGGCTTCGTGGCGGGCGATCACTGCTTGCCAGGCCTGCGCGAAACGTTGCGGGTCCAGCGCGCTGTTGATGCGGTAGCGGTCCTGCATGTAATACAGACCCGTACCGGGTTCCAGCAGCGTGTGCAGCAGCATGCCTTCCTGCATTGGGGTCAGCGGGTAGACGTCTTCAATTCGGGCTGCCGGAACGGGCAACGTGTCGAGTTGCGCCTGATCCAGACCGGCCAGCGGGAAGTCCGACGGCGTCAGACCGCCACTGCCTTCGGTCAGGCAATGGCTGATCAACGCCTGCAACTGCTGCAGATAATCCTGCGCAAGCGCTTCGATGGCTTCTGGCTGATAACGCTCGGCGCTGAAGGTCCAGCGCAGCACCAGTTCGCCGCCGTACACCTGACTGTCGATGCTCAGCTCGTTGGGCAGCGGCGCATCCGGATCGTGGGCCGCGCCAGCCGATGCTTCCAGTGGTAGGAACAGCGCATCGTTGTCAAAGCTCTGGTCGAACTGACCCAGGTAGTTGAAGGTGATTGGCGCTACGGGCAGTGCCTGCATGGCGCTGCGGCTGCTGTCATCGGCAAGGTAACGCAACACGCCGTAACCCAGCCCTTTGTGCGGCACTTGGCGCAGTTGTTCCTTGATAGCCTTGATCGACTCACCCGGTTCTGCGTGGTCGAGGACAGGGGTCAGGCGCAACGGATAGGCACTGGTGAACCAGCCCACGGTACGGGTCAGGTCGATGTCGTCGAACAGGGTTTCGCGGCCGTGGCCTTCGAGTTGAATCAGAGTTGAGGCCTGACCGCTCCAGCGACACGCTACTAGCGCCAATGCGGTCAGCAGCAAGTCGTTGACCTGGGTCCGGTAGGCGCTCGGCGCCTGTTGCAGCAGGTGCCGGGTGCTACTGGCATCCAATCGCACGCTGAGGGTTCGGGCGTGACGATTCTGCTGACCGCCCTGCGGGGCCTGGCACGGCAGCGTCGCGGTCGGACCGCTGAGCTGGCGTTGCCACCATTGAAGCTCTTCACGCAACGACTCGCTGCCGGCATAGGCCTGCAAGCGACTCGCCCAGTCCCGGAAAGCGCTGGTCTTGGCCGGCAAACGAACCGGCTGGTTTTCGCTGAGCTGCCGATAGGACGTCTGCACATCGTCAAGCAGCACACGCCAGGACACACCATCGACCACAAGATGATGAATGGCCATCAGCAGGCGTTGCTCACCCAGCGGACCGTCCACCAACACGACACGCAACAGCGGGCCGTTTTGCAAATCAAGGCTGCGCTGCGCCCGTTCAAACAATCCGGCGCACTCGCTCATGTCTGCTACCTGCGCATGATGCACGCGCGCGTCCTGCGTGACAGCGGTGCGGTGCTCGGCGCGCCAGCGACCGCTTTGCTCCGAAAACCCGAGTCTGAGTGCGTCATGCTGTTCGAGCACCGCGTCCAGCGCGAGCTCCAGCATACGAGCATCCAGCCGGGTAACAGGTTCCAGCACCAGCGCCTGGTTCCAGTGTTGACGCGCCGGAATCGGTGTTTCGAAGAACCAGTGCTGAATCGGCGTAAAGCCCGATTCGCCGGTCACCGCGCCCTGCTCGGCCTGAATCAGCGCCTGAGTCGTCGCGACGGCAGCAAGGGTATATACGGTCTGATGCTGAAACAGATCACGTGGCGTGAAATGAATTCCGGCCTGACGTGCGCGACTGACCACCTGGATCGACAAAATCGAATCGCCGCCCAGTTCAAAGAAGTTGTCGTTGAGACCGACCTGCGCCACGTTTAGCACCGCGCACCAGATTGCCGCCAGTTGACGCTCAAGGTCGCTGACCGGTGCCGCATATTGCTGACGATTAAGCGCTGGGTCCGGCGCGGGCAAAGCGCGGCGGTTGAGTTTGCCGTTGGCCGTCAGCGGCATGCTATCCAGCAGGATCAAGTGTGCAGGCACCATGTAATCCGGCAACTGCGCTTTGAGGTGCAACTTGAGCGATTCGCGCAATTGTACGTGCTGCTCGTCGCCCTGCCCGGCCACTTCACTGACCACATAGCCCGCCAGTTGCTTGCCCGATGGTGTGTCCAGCGCCAACACCACGGCCTCGCGAATGGCATTGTGCTCCAGCAGACGGGTTTCGATTTCGCCCAGCTCGATGCGAAAGCCGCGAATTTTCACTTGATGGTCGATTCGTCCCAGGTACTCGACAAGCCCATCGGCACGCTGGCGCACCAGGTCGCCAGTGCGATACAGACGCCCGCCCTGTCCGCTGAACGGATCGGCCACGAAACGCTCGGCGGTCATGCCCGGCCGCTGGTGATAGCCCTGCGCCAGACCCGGTCCGCCAACGTACAACTCGCCACTCGCGCCTTGCGGCACCAGTGCGAGATCGGCATCAAGGATGTAGGCGACGCGGGCGCCCACCACCTGGCCAATCGGCACGCTAGCCTCGCCTTCCGGCAGTTGCTGCGGGGCCAGACTGGCCAGCGGCATGACCACGGTTTCGGTCGGGCCGTAGGCGTTGAAGAACAGCGCAGGCTGAAACACCGCGCGGATGCGATGCAGGTGCTCGCCGGTCAACGCTTCGCCGCCGGTGATGCACATGCGCACCGGCAAGGTCTGGCCCTGGGTCGCCAGCCATTGCGCCAACTGGCTGCCATAGCTGGGCGTGAAGCCGAGAATGTTGACCTGCTGCTCGCGGATCAGGGTGCAGATTTCCTCAGCGTCCCACTGGCCTTGAGCGCGCAGCACCACCCTTGCACCCGCGAGCAACGGCACCAGCAAACGCTCGGTGGCAGCATCGAAGTTGATCGAATAGAAATGAAGCTCGCAATCGTCAGGCTGCATGTCGAATCGTCGGATCACGGCCTGACAATGCATGGCAATTTCGCCATGAGACACCACCACGCCCTTGGGCTTGCCGGTCGAGCCTGACGTGTAGATCAGGTATGCCTGATGCTGCGGCAAACTGATAAACGGTAATTCGCGTTGCGGATAGGTCGATAACAGCGGTAGGTCGTCTTCCAGGCACCAGCGCGCCACGCCGTCAGGCAGTTCGCCGAGGGCGGCAAACATCCCACGATCACTCAACAGCAGGCCGACGCCGCTGTCTTCGATCATGTACTGCAAGCGCTCCAGCGGGTATTCCGGGTCCAGCGGCACGTAGGCGCCACCGGCCTTGAGGATCGCCAGCAAACCGATTACCAATTCCAGCGAGCGCCCCAGCGCCAGGCCGACACGCACCTGCGGACCGACGCCACGCTCGCGCAGCATCCAGGCCAGTTGGTTGGCCCGGCTGTCCAGCTCGGCGTAGCTCAGGGTTTCGCCCGCAAACGTCAGCGCTGGCGCGTTCGAACGCAGACGCGCTCGCTCGGCAAACAGTTCATGAATGCACTGATCCAGGCGCTGTTCGCCCGCTTCGACGCCCAGGCTCTCAAGCAACTGCTGACGCTCGGCGTTCTGCAACAGCGGCAGTTCGCTGAGGCGTTGCTGCGGATCGGCCAGCAGCGCTTGCAACAGGTTGAGCCAATGTCCGGCCATTTTGGCGATGCGCGGCTCGTCGAACAGGTCAGTGCTGTACGTCAGGCAGCAACCCAGACGATGATCCAGTTCGGTGACTTCCAGATTGAGGTCGAACTTGGTCGCCCGCGCATCGTTGAGCAGATACTCGACCGTCATCCCGGCCAGTTCGCGGCGCTGCTGGAATTCCCAGCGTTGCACGTTGCACATCACCTGAAACAGCGGGTTGTAGGCGGCGCTGCGTGGGGGTTGCAGCGCTTCGACCAGATGGTCGAACGGCAAGTCCTGATGCGACTGGCCTTCGATGACGGTATGCCGCACCTGCTCGAACAACTGCGCCACGCTCATCTGTCCGTTGAGCTGCACACGCAGCACCTGGGTGTTGAGGAACGCGCCAATCAGGCCTTCGCTTTCCGGACGGATCCGGTTGGCGACCGGCGCACCGATGCGCAGGTCGGTCTGGCCGCTGTAACGGTAAAGCAACACCGCCAGCGTGGCGGTCATGGTCATGAACAGGGTCAGGCCGTTTTGCGCGTTGAAGGCGCGCACTTTTGCCGCCAGATCGGCGTGCAGATCAAAACGGTACAGCTCGCCCTGATGGCTCTGCACCGGCGGACGCGGACGGTCGCTGGGCAGTTCCAGCAACGGATGCTCGTTACCCAGTTGCGCCGTCCAGTAATCCAGTTGGCGCTGGCGCTCGCCCGCCTCCATCCACTGACGCTGCCAGACGCTGTAATCCAGGTATTGCACCGCCAGCGGTTCCAGCGGCGACGGCTTGCCTTCCAGAAAGGCTTCGTACAGCAGCCCCAATTCGCGGGCGAAAATGTCCATCGCCCAGCCTTCGGTGACGATGTGGTGCAACGTCAGCACGAAGTAGTGCTCCAGCTCACCCGCACGGACCAGACAGGCACGCAGCAGCGGTCCGGTTTCCAGATCAAATGGCTGGTGCGCCTCGCTGTCGGCCAGCGCCTGAAGCCGCTGCTGACGATCATCGGCAGGCCACGCGGAAAAATCTTCCCAGCGCACACGCACGCCGGTCTGCTCGCAGACCTTCTGGAACGCCACCCCGTCGACGCTCGGGAAGGAGGTACGCAGGGTTTCGTGACGCAGGATCAGGGCTTGCAGCGCGGCGTCGAAACGTTCGATATTCAGCACGCCGCTCAAGCGCGCCATGCCGCCCACGTTGTAGGCCGGGCTGTCCGGCTCCATCTGCCAGAGGAACCACATGCGCTGTTGCGAATAGGACAACGGCACCGGCTGGCTGCGGTCGACACGATGGATCGGTTGCAGGCTGCCACGTACGCCGGACGCCTGAATGGCCTCAACCTGTTCAAAGAAAGCATCCAGCTCGGTGGACTCGAACAGCGTACGCAACGGCAGATCAATGTCGCAGGCCTGACGCACGCGGGAAATGATCTGGGTCGCCAGCAACGAATGGCCGCCCAAGGCGAAAAAATCGTCGCGCAAGCCGACACGCGGCACGCCCAGCACGTCGCGCCAAATGGCGGCGATCTGCTTTTGCAACGCCGACTGCGGCTCGACATGCTCGCGGGTCTGCCATTGCGGCTCGGGCAAGGCGCGACGATCAAGCTTGCCGCTCGGACCAAGCGGCATGCTGTCCAGGCGCAACAGTTGCGCCGGAACCATGTAATCCGGCAGTTCCAGCGCCAGCGCAGACTGGATGCGCTCAACCTGTTCGGCCTCGCGTTCACCCTGAAGCGCTGCGGTGTAATAGCCGATCAGTTGCGGACCGGCAATTGTTTCGCGCACCAACACTGCCGCATGGCCAATACCCGGCTGAGCCAGCAGACGCGCTTCGATTTCCTGCGGTTCGACCCGAAAGCCGCGCAGCTTGACCTGCTGATCGAGACGCCCCAGGTATTCCAGCGCGCCATCGGAAGTCCAGCGCACCCGATCGCCGGTGCGATACAGCCGCTCGCCCGCCTCACCCATTGGATCGGCCACGAAACGCTCTGCCGTCAGCGCCGGGCGATCCAGATAGCCCCGCGCCAGACCAATCCCGCCAATACACAGCTCGCCCGCAACACCTTGTGGCACCGGATTCAGCTCGCTATCGAGCACCCTGCACAGCACGTTGCCCAGCGGCTGGCCAATCGGCGAGCGTTCGCCATCCGTCCGTTGGCAATGCCAGTGGGTGACGTTGATGGCGGTTTCAGTCGGGCCATAACGGTTGTGCAACTGCACGTTCGGCAGTTGCTCCAGCACACGATTGCGCAGCTCGCCAGGCAGCGCTTCGCCCCCTGAAAACAGACGACGCAGGCTGTTGCACTCCCGGGTGAGCGGCTCGTTGATGAACACCTGCAACAGCGGCGGCACGAAGTGCAGCGTGGTGACACCGTAATCCGTGACCAACTGTGCGATGCGATGCGGATCGCGGTGTTCGCCGGGACCGGCCAGCAGCAGACGGCAACCGGTGATCAGCGGCCAGAAGCATTCCCACACCGACACGTCGAAACTGATCGGGGCCTTCTGCATCAGCACATCCGTATCATCCAGCGCGTAAGCCGCCTGCATCCATTGCAAACGCTCGGCCAGTGCGGCGTGAGTCATGCCGACGCCCTTGGGTTGCCCGGTGGAACCGGAGGTGTAAATCACGTACGCGAGGTTATCGCCCTCCACATGCAGGCCCGGCGCACTGACCGGCCAGCTCTCCAGGTTCAGCGTGTCCATCGCGACAGTGCAAACGCCGACGGCGCTTGGCAAATCGCCTAGCAGAGGGGTTTGGGTCAACAGCAGTTCGACGCCGCTGTCATTGAGCATGTAGGCCAGGCGCTCGGTCGGGTAATCCGGGTCCAGCGGCACGTAGGCACCACCGGCCTTAAGAATCGCCATCAAGCCAATCAACAGTTGCGGTGAACGCTCGGCGGCAATCGCCACTTTTACATCCGGGCCGACGCCCTTGTCGAGCAGATAATGGGCCAGACGGTTGGCGTGGGCATGCAGGCTGGCGAAGTCGAGGCTGCCGCCTTCCCACATCAGCGCAATCCGTTCAGGGGTCTCGCGGGCCTGCCGATTGAGCTGCTCGGGCAACCATTGAGTCGCAGGCGCACGCGGCGCGCTGCTCCACTGTGCCTGTTGCGTTTGCTCGTCGTCGCTGAGCAATTGCAGATCAGCCAGCGCGATCTGTGCCTGTTGGCTGACCTGAGTCAGTACCTGCACATAGTGCTGCGCCATACGCACGATGGTGTCTCGCTGGAACAGCCCATCGGCGTAATCGAAGGACAAGGTCAGGCGACCGTTTTTGTCTTCCTCGCTGTGCAGTTGCAGGTCGAACTTGGCCTCGCGGCTGTGCCACGGCAATTCATCGGCCAGCAGCCCCGGCAAGCGGCGCAAGGCGCTCAGGTCGCGCTGCTGATGGTTGAACATGACTTGAAACAGACCGTGCTCGCGTGCCTGCGGGAACGCTTCGACCAGTTGATCGAACGGCACGTCCTGATGAGCCTGGGCGTCCAGTGCCGTTTGACGGGTCTGGGCCAGCAACGCCGAGAACGGAAGGCGAGGATCAAGCTGCGTGCGCAGCACCAGCGTGTTGATGAAAAAGCCGATCATGCCCTGGGTTTCATGGCGCGGACGGTTGGCACCGGGCACGCCGATGCGAATGTCGGTGTGTCCGCTGTAGCGATAAAGCAACGTCTGGAAGCTGGCCAGCAACAGCATGAACGACGTCGATTGCCAGGCTTGCGCGGTGTTGCGCACGCCGGCGCTCAGCTCGGCGCTCAAGCGCAGGCTGTAGCGGTCGGCGCTGTGTTGCTGGCGTGCCGAGCGCGGATGATCGGTGTCCAGCGCGAGCACAGGCTGCTCGTCATCCAGTTGCTGTTTCCAGTAATCAAGCTGGCGCTGCGCTTCGCCACGCCCCAACCATTCACGCTGCCATTGGCCATAGTCGGCATAACGCAGTGCCAGCGGTGCCAGCTCAACCGACTGCCCTTGCACCGCCGCCGCGTAAAGGCGCGAGAATTCGTCGATCAGCACGTTCAGCGACCAGCCGTCGGCGATGATGTGATGCAGCGTCACCAGCAGTTGGTGCTCTTCATCGTCCAGTTGCACCAGCGTGACGCGCAACAGCGGCCCGTGTTGCAGGTCGAACGGCTGGCGCGCCTGTTCTTCGCGAATCGTCCGCGCACGCATCTGCCGCTGATCGTCTGACAGATCACTGATGTCCAGCACCTGTAACTGGAACTCGCCTGCCGGGTCGATGCGCTGCAACGCCACGCCGTCCTGTTCGTAAAAGCGGGTACGCAGCGACTCATGGCGCTCGATCAGCCGTTGAAAGCTGTCGCGCAGGGCCGTGCGGTCCAGTTCGCCACGCAGATGCAGGCCGCCGGGGATGTTGTAGGCGCTGCTGTGCGGGTCCAGCTGCCAGACAAACCACAAGCGGTTCTGTGCCAGGGATTGCGGCAGATGCTCGTTGCCCGGCAGGCGTGTGATAGCGTTTTCGCTGGGCGCATCGCCTTGCTGCGCGGTCAATTGCAGCGCTTCGACCTGAGCAACGAACGCACCCAGCGTCGGCGCTTCGAACAACAGACGCAGGCTCAGGTCGATGCCCAGCACCTCACGCAGCTTCGCAACCACCTGAGTCGCGGCAATCGAATTGCCGCCCAGCAGGAAGAAATGGTCATCGGCGCTGATCTGCTCGCGCTGCAACTGCTCACACCAGACGTCAGCGACTTTTGCCAGCAGCTGCGAGCCTGTGGCATGAACCTGCGTCGCCTTTTTGGAGGTGTTCCCGGGAAACACCGCGTAGCTGTCCAGGCTGCCATCGGCCAGACGCGTGCGGCAGGCCGAGCGTTGCAATTTGCCGCTGGAAGTCTTGGGCAGCGCGCCGGGATTGAGCAGCACCACGACTGTCGGCGCTTCCTGAAACGCGTCGGCCACCGCCTGGCGGATCACGTTGATCAACGCGTCGGACGAGAGGGTTTTCTGCACGCTGCGGCTGACTTCCGCCGCGATGCCGATGCCTTCATTACCCGACTGGATAACTGCGAACGCTGCGATGCGCCCTTTGCGCACCACGTCAACGTCGCGCTCGATGACCTTCTCGATGTCCTGCGGATAAAGGTTCTGCCCGCGCACGATCAGCATGTCTTTCAGGCGTCCGGTGATGTACAGCTCGCCGTGGCGCTGAAAGCCCAGGTCTCCGGTGCGCAGCCAGGTCTGGCCTTCATGCTCGACGAAGGTCTTTGCCGTTGCTTCGGGGTTGCGCCAGTAACCGTGGGCGATGCTCGGGCCGGTAGCCCAGACTTCACCGACGTGATTGTCGCCCAGCACTTGCAAGGTGTTCGGATCAGCGATCAGTACGCCATGACCCGGCTGACCGGTGCCGCAACTCATCACCGTACTGCCCTCGCCCAGCTCGACGACATTGCGTGCCAGCGCCGCTTCGTCCAGACGCAACGAAGGTATGCCGTGGCCGCGCTTACCACCCGCGACATAGAGCGTGGCCTCGGCCAGCCCGTAGGACGCCATGAAACTGTCGGGCGTGAAGCCGCAACCGGCGAACTTGTCGGCGAATGCATCGAGGCTGTCCTGACGGATCGGCTCGGAGCCGGAATACGCCACGCGCCAACGGCTCAGGTCCAGACGTTCCAGCGCCGAATCGCTGACCCGCGTGCTGCACAGTTGATAGGCAAAATCCGGCCCGCCACTGATGGTGCCACCGTATTCGCTGATCGCTTCCAGCCAACGCAACGGACGCGTCAGAAAGTACGCCGGGGCCATCAGCACGCAGGGCACGCCACTGAAAATCGGTTGTAACAGCCCGCCGATCAGGCCCATGTCGTGGTACAGCGGCAGCCAGCTGACGATCACATCGTCGGGATTGAGGTCGATGCCGAAGCCGTGGCGGATGAGCATTTCGTTGGCAATCAGATTGCCGTGCGTCACCTGCACGCCTTTGGGCAAAGCGGTCGAGCCGGAGGTGTATTGCAGGAAAGCGATGTCGTCGTTTTGCAACTGCGGCCCTTGCCAGCCTTCAGCCTGAGCGCTGTCCAGGGTGTCGACACAGAGCAATTGCGGTGCACCGGCAGCCGCGAGTTCGTCCATTTGCAGCAAGGCCGATTGCAGGTCGGAACCGGTCAAGAGCAGACGGGGCTCGGCGTCGGCGATGATCGACAGCAAACGCTCCTGATGATGGCGACGATTGGATTCCGGCGGATAGGCCGGCACCGCGATCACCCCGGCATACAGGCAGCCGAAGAACGCAGCCACGTAGTCCGGCCCGCTATGGAACAGCAGAATCGCGCGGTCTCCCGGCGAAGCCTGGCGCTGCAACGCGGCAGCGATGATGCGCGCACGCAGGTCCAGATCACGGTAGGTCAACACCAGGCCTTTGCTGTTTTCTTCGGTCAGAAAACGCAGCGCCAATTGGTCAGGCGTTTGTGCAGCGCGACGCTGTAACGCCTGAGCCAGAGTGTCGGGGAGTTCGAACGCGTCCATGATGAGGTTCCTGCTAGATTCGGCTTGCCAGAGAGGGTCTGGATTTAAAAGAGCGCGCATCGCCCGTTCAGCGACGCGTCAGGCGAACAGGCGTCAGCCGGTTGCGCGGGTCGGATACCGTGCAGCGCTGTTGCGCCAGCGGGTCAGGTGCTGTTCGGCGTAACGCCGCAGATGGCGCAGCAATTGGGCCTGTTCGTCGATCAGGTAAAAGTGATGCCCTTCGAACATGTCCAGCGAGAAGCCGGTGCTGGCCTCTTCCTGCCAGTCCAGCAGTTGCTCGACACCGATGCTGTCCTGCTTGCCGCCGAATACGTGGATCGGCATGCCCAACGGCTCGCGCTTGCCGTAGACAAAACTGCCGCAGAGCAGAAAGTCGGCGCGCAGGATCGGCAGCATCAACTGCATGAGTTCGTCGTTGCCGATCACGCTCTCACTGGTGCCTTTGAGCGTACGCAACCGGTCGATCAACTGAGCGTCGGTTTTGGCGACTACGTACTCGCTCACATCGCGGCGCACGGGCCCTGCGGTGGCGGACGCAAACAGGGCCAACGGCGCAGGCAGGCCGCGTGCGCGCAAGGCATGCGCCAGTTCAAAGGCCAACAGCCCGCCCAGGCTGTGCCCGAATAACGCGTAAGGCGTGTCCAGTTCTGCCGCCATCTCGTCGGCCAGACGACCGGCCAGTTGCACGATATCGGTCTGCAACGGCTCGTCCATACGCATCCCGCGGCCCGGCAGCTCCAGCGGCCTTACGCTCAGCCATTCCGGCAACTTGCGCCGCCAGGGGCTGTAGAACATGGCACTGGCACCGGAATACGGCAGGCAGAACAGCTTCATGCTTACAGAGCTGCTCATATCAGGACCGTCCGTCCATTGGATCCGGTGTAAAAGCCGCGATGCGTGCGTTGGAAACGCATGGTGTTCTCCTGATGTATTCCCTGGCCTGCGCCGAGGGTTGGGCCTGTCATCAATGAGAACGGATGGCGTCTGGAAATAATTAGTCGCACCTTGAAGCCCGCACGCCCCTCGGGCAGATCGATTCCACTCGCACTCTTTAAGTGCGCTGATGCGCTTTCGCATTTGACAATAATTATCATTAAGGCTAATTTATCGCCCCATGTGATGGCGCGGCTCGCAAGGACGCTCCCCTCCAATGACTTTGTAGCAAGGTGAATTCCATGACGGAACACGTATTCACAAGCAAGTGCGACTCACCCCTACTCCAGGCTTTCGTCGACAACTATCTGCTGTTGGTCAAGATCGCAGCGCGCATCGTAGGCTGTCGGTCACGTGCGGAGGATGTCGTTCAAGACGCGTTCTTCCGGCTGCGCTCCGCCCCTCAAGTCACGTTGTCGTTCAAGGCGCAGCTCAGTTATCTGTTTCAGATCGTGCGCAACCTGGCCATCGATCACTACCGCAAACAGGCGCTGGAACAGAAATACACCGGCCCCGAGGCCGAGGGGCTGAACGTGGTGATTCAGGGCGCGTCGCCGGAAACCTCGCACATCAACTTCTCAAGTTTGGAGAGAATCGCCGACGCGCTGTCGGAACTGCCGCCCCGGACGCGTTACGCCTTTGAGATGTATCGCTTGCACGGCGTGCCGCAAAAAGACATCGCCAAGGAACTGGGCGTCTCCCCGACACTGGTCAACTTCATGATTCGCGATGCCTTGATTCACTGCCGCAAGATCAACGGCGTCAAAAACGAGTCCTGAGCTTTTTCAGGCAAAAAAATCCGGAGCCCAGGCTCCGGATTTTCGTTTCAGCTCGATGCTTTTTGATCAGCGGCTGACCTGATACTCAGGTTGCTCTTCCGGCATCGCCGAAGAGTGGTGGTTCAAGATCTTCCACTCGTTACCAACGCGGTGGTAAAGGAAGGTATAGCGAGCCTGGACCTTGCTCTGCTTGCCCTCGGCCGAGGTCAGGGTAAAGGTGTAGACACCGCTGTCCACTGCCGCATCCGGCCCCAGGCGACGAATTTCCCGGTAGTTAATCTCACCGACCGGCTTGAGCGCCAGGAAGTGATCGAAGTAGTCCTTGATCTCGGCCGGCGTGGCTCGCACCTTGTTCGAAACGGTCGGCTGCAAAACGGCGTCCGGCGTGTACATGGACAACACCGTCTGCGAGTTTCCGGTTTTCAGGGCCTTGTTCCAGCGATCGAACAGGCTGGCGATTTCCTTGTCGTTCACGTTACTTGGCTGCTCGGCCACCATGCGATAGGTATAACCGCCAGACGGTTCGGCGGCGGCCTGTACCATCGGGGCGCTTACAGCAAAAAACATGGCCAGGGCGGTCAATTTAAGTTTCATCGCAACTCTCCTACGGGGTGATCTGTTCAGGGATTCAGTGGTTGCCAATGTGCCCGTTTGTCCTGCTTGCTCCATCGGCCGAACGGGGTTATTTAGCTATGCCACTCGGCAGATAGGCGCTATCGGCCCATACGCGCTTTAATGGCCGTACTTAAGGTGTGCTCGCGCGCGCATCATTTCCCGCTGGAGCCCTCACCATGCAAAGCCCTCCACATGACCCTGCAAGCGCCCTGGCGATACGCACTCAGTATCGGCAGTCGCAAAGCCGCGCCGCGCGTTTGCGGCTGCTGGTGGACACGGGTCAGGAACTGACTCAATTACCGCCCGAGGCCATGCGCCAGCGCGTATTGCAAAGGGCCTGTGCGTTTGTTGCGATGGACCACGGTCTGTTGCTGGAGTGGAACAGCGACAACGTCGTCGCAGTGACCGCCAGCCACGGCAGCAAAGAGCGTCTGAACACGCTGGACAAGGTGGCCGATGCACTGGCCAACGGTCCGCAGTGGCTGGATTGCCCCGATGCCAGACTGCCCAATGTGCTCATGCTGCCCCTGCGCGGCGCTGACGACGGTGCGTTCGGCACCTTGCTGCTGGCCAACAGCGTCGGCATCAACGCCCCCGATAACGAAGACATTGAATCCCTGCAATTGCTGGCGACCCTGCTGGCGGCCCATCTGGAAAACAATCGGTTGCTGGAGGCACTGGTGGCGAGAGAGCGGACCATGTCCGAACTGGTACACCAGTTGTTCACAGCGCAAGAAGACGAACGCAAACGTATGGCCTACGACCTGCACGACGGGCTGGCGCAGACTCTCGCCGGTCTGCATCAGCGGCTTCAAGGTTTTGCAGGGCGCTGTCCGCAATTGCCTGAACCGATGAGTGCCGATTTGCAGGCCATCCTGACGCTGGCCCAGCACTGCGTGGGCGAAGGCAGGCAATTGATCAGCGGCCTGCGACCGACGGTGCTGGATGATTTCGGTTTGCTTCAGGCGGTCGACAAAGAAGCCGATCGTCTGCGCGAAGCCGGGATTGCCGTGCACTGGAGTTCGCGCTCGATGGTCCGCCTGCCCAGCCATGTTGAGATCGGGCTGTTCCGTATCGCTCAGGAAGGCATCAACAATGTCCTCAAGCATTCGGGCGCCGGTAGCGTACAGTTGGCGCTGGACATCACCGACTGCACGGTTTCATTGCTGCTCGAAGACAATGGCTGCGGTTTCGTGACCGATCAGCGCCCCGACGGCACCGGCGTGCAGAAACTGGGGCTGGTGGCGATGCAGGAGCGCGCCAGCCTGCTGGGCGGCCGCATGACGTGCGTCAGCCGCCCCGACTGCGGTACACGACTGCGCGCCACCGTTCCTTTCACTGCTGACAAGGCAAACCCATGACTGACACCCTGCGACTGGTCCTGGCGGACGACCATGAAGTGACCCGCACCGGATTCGTCTCGCTGCTGGCGGGTCATCCGGAATTCGAAGTGGTTGGTCAGGCCGCCAATGGCCAGCAGGCCATTGACCTGTGCGAGGAGTTGCAACCGGACATCGCGATTCTCGACATCCGCATGCCGGTGCTCAATGGCTTGGGGGCGGCGCGGATTCTCCAGCAGCGCATGCCGCATCTCAAAGTGGTTATCTTCACGATGGACGACAGCACTGACCACCTGGAAGCCGCCATCAGCGCTGGTGCCGTGGGTTATCTGCTCAAGGACGCCAGTCGCGACGAAGTGATCGCCAGCCTGCAACGCGTGGCCCGTGGCGAAGAAGCCCTCAACAGCGCCGTCAGTGCGCGACTGCTGCGACGCATGACAGAGCGCAACACCAGCGGCGCTGCGTTGCCCGAAACCCTGACACCCCGCGAACGCCAGGTGCTGGGCCTGGTGGCAGGTGGTTTCAGCAATCGGGAAATCGGCGAAAAACTCGGCATCACCACCGGCACCGCCAAAGCTCACGTTGAAAAGGTCATCGGCAAGCTTGGCGCATCGGACCGCACTCAGGCCGCCGTGCGCGGCGTGGCGCTGGGTCTGGTAACCCAGGCGCCGGGCGACTGGCGATGACAGCACTGACCACCAGCCGCTGGCAGGATCTTCCGCTGCGTGGCAAGGCGCTGCTGGCGATCTCCATGCCGCTGGTGGTGCTGATGTCTTCGCTGGCGTTGATTTATCACGCCGAACGTCAAACCGCCCAAGCCGAAGAGGACGTGCGTCGCGCGTTGCTGGTGCAGGGCGATATCCAGACGGTCCATACCCAGATCGCCGAAGCCGCAGCAAGCGTGCGCGGTTATCTATTGACCCGTCAGACTGACTTTCTGCCGGGTTATCTAAATGCGCAGCCTTTAATCGATGCGGCCCTGGTACGGCTCGATGCCAATATCCAGGACGAGCAGATGCGCGGGTATCTGACGGCCGTCGAACCCCTGATCCACGCCAAGGCGGATGGACTGGCAAAACTGCAGGCCCTCAGCCTGGAGGTGCCGGAGAACATCACGCGCATCCTGATCGAAAACAAATACGTGCTCGATCAACTGCGCGAGCGCATCGCCACCATGCGCGAGCGCGAGGACACGCTACTCGCCGAGCGCACCGCCGCGGCAGCCGCTACCCGTGAACAGCTTCTGCTCTCGACGCTGCTGGCCGCAGCCTGCGGACTCATCGGTGCGGTGCTTGCGGTGTTGATGCTGTCTCGCGGCATTGTCACGCGAGTCCAGCAAGTGCAGCGCAACGCACAGCGTCTGGCGCTCGGTCATCCATTACTGCCGCAGCCTCCCGAAAAAGACGAGATCGGCCAATTGAGCACGCGCCTGGTCGAAGCCGGACAACTGCTGGCCGAGCGCGAGCGCGCCTTGCGGGACAACGAAGAACGCCTGCGGCTAATCATTGAAGGCGTGAAGGACTACGGCATTTTCGCGCTGGACAAGCACGGTTACATCACCACTTGGAACGCAGGTGCCGAACGCATCAAGGGCTACACCGAACAGGAAATCATCGGTCAGCATTTTTCTGTGTTCTATCAGACGGAGGAATGCCCGCAACACCCCGACATGGCGCTGAACGAGGCCACTGTCGAAGGGCATTACATGGAGGAAGGCTGGCGTTGTCGCAAGGATGGCAGTCGCTTCTGGGCCAGCGTCGTGATCACGGCACAGTACGACGGTAACGGTGAGTTGCGCGGTTTTTCCAAGATCACCCGCGACATCACCGACCGTCGCGCCGCCGAGATTGCGCTGGGTACGGCACGCGAAGAAGCCGAGCGCGCCAGCCGGGCGAAAAGCGAGTTCCTTTCACGCATGAGCCACGAATTGCGCACGCCGCTGAACTCGATCCTAGGGTTTGCCCAACTGCTAGACATGGATTCGACCGCAAGCCAGCGGCCACAAGTGGGGCACATCCTGCGCGCCGGTCAGCATTTGCTCAAGCTGATCAACGAGGTATTGGACATTGCCCGCATCGAAGCCGGGCACTTGTCGCTGAGCCTGGAGCCGGTGTCGCTGTCGGCGGTCCTTCAGGAGACGCTGGTGCTCGTTTCGCCGATGGCTGCCGACGGCAATATCCGGTTGGCTGGTCTGCCTGAAATGCCAGACGAACTGGGGGTCATCGCCGACCGCCAGCGCCTGATCCAGGTGCTGCTCAACCTGCTGTCAAACGCCATCAAGTACAACAGGCCCGAGGGCCAGGTGAACATCGAGATCGAACAGTTGGGTGGTCACCTTGCCGTGACGGTGGTCGATACCGGCCACGGCATTGCACCCGAGCGCATCGACCAACTGTTCAAGCCCTTTGAGCGACTGGGGGCCGATCCAAATATCGAAGGCACCGGCCTGGGCTTGGCGTTGAGCAAAAGCATGCTGGAGATGATGCAAGGCCACCTGAGCGTGCAGAGTACGCCCGGCCAAGGCAGTCGCTTTACCCTGCAGCTGCCACGTGTGCACGTACAGGCCGCCAAGGCACCCGCATCGCGCCCGACAGAGCTGCTGCCTGCTGTCCAGCGCCCCGCCCCTGCGGCGTATCACAGCAAGGTACTGTGCATCGAAGACAATCTCTCGAGCATGGCCTTGATCGAAACGCTGCTGCAACGCAGGCCGGGCATTCAGTTGCTGTCGAGCATGCAAGGCCAACTGGGCCTGGATCTGGCGCGACAGCACGCACCGCAACTGATTCTGTTGGACCTGAATCTGCCGGACCTGCAAGGGCTTGAGGTGCTGCAGCGGCTGCGACGCTTGCCGGCGACGGTGGACACGCCGATCCTGATGATTACCGCTGATGCCAGCGATACGGTGCAGCGAACGTTGCAAGAGGCTGGCGCAACAGCGATCCTGACCAAGCCCATTCAGGTCCCTGCCTTCCTCGCTTACCTGGATAAATACTTACAGGAGCCGACATGAGTGCAGATTTTCGCATCCTGATCATTGACGACCAGCGCCCCAACCTTGAATTGATGGAGCAGTTGCTCGCTCGGGAAGGACTGACCAACGTGCTCAGCAGCACCGAGCCATTGCGCACCCTGGACCTGTACAACAGCTTTGAGCCCGATCTTGTCGTACTCGATCTGCACATGCCCGAGTTCGACGGATTTGCCGTGCTGGAACAACTGAACCGACGTATTCCGACCAATGATTACGTGCCCATCATGGTTCTGACTGCAGATGCGACACGCGACACGCGTCTGCGAGCCCTGGCACTGGGCGCCCGCGACTTCATCAGCAAACCGCTGGATGCTCTGGAGACGATGCTGCGGATCTGGAACCTGCTGGAAACGCGCGCGCTGTACAAGACGCTGCGTAAGCTGGTGCCGCCAGAACACATCGAACTGCTGCGCCAGCCACGCTCGCTGGCACAGCAGTGATTGATTGCGTTACTTGATAAGCGTGACAGGCACCGATGCTTCATGAATTACCCGGGTGGCGACCGAGCCCAACAACAAGCCCGTCACGCTGCTCAGCCCCCGGGTTCCCATCACGATGCAATCGCAACCCAGACCCTGCACCTGGGCCTCGACCTGCTCGGCGACATTGCCCAGATCGACGTGCGCCTGAAAGGGTGTTCCGGCAGCGGTCAGCAGTTCGATCGCATCGTCCAGCACACGTTTGCCTTCGTTGTTCAGACCGGCCTTCACACCCTCGATCATGTCCGGTGCCAGGTAGAGGCTATAATCGATCGGGCTGGCCTGAACGTTCAGCAGATGAACCTCAAGCGGCTTCTTGAGATCGGCAGACAGCTCAATGACGTAGCCAAGCGCTCGCATGGCGTGCTCGGAACCATCGAAGGGAACCAGAACTTTATGCATGACAGCTTTCCTTATGGGGTTATGCCGTCAACATAGCCCGAGCCACGCGGCGCTGCCACTGGAAAAAACGCATCTTTTGATGCAGAACAGACAAGCAACGCCTCACGTGACAGGCGCCCCCGAAAACCAAACCTGATCGCCTGTTTTAACGGCCTTCGAGGAAGGCTGACGCCTGATCCAGCAGCAACAGCGGATTCTCGTGCTTGTGGATGTCGACAGACAGCAACTGACGAAAACGCCGCGCCCCCGGGAAGCCCTGAGCCAGCCCGAGCACGTGCCGGGTGATGTGATGCATATTGCCGCCACTGGCCAGATGCGCCTCGATATAAGGCCGCAGTGCCTCAAGCGCAGCGGCACGACTGATAACCGGTGCGGCGCTACCAAACAACTGCTGATCCACCTCTGCCAGCAGATAAGGATTGTGATACGCCTCACGCCCCAGCATTACGCCGTCAAGCGTCTGTAAATGCTCATGGCATTGTTCCAGCGTCTTGATCCCGCCATTGAGGACGATTTCAAGCTGCGGAAAGTCTTTCTTCAATTGCGCGACCACGTCGTAACGCAGCGGCGGAATATCCCGATTCTCTTTCGGCGACAAGCCTTCCAGAATCGCGATGCGCGCATGCACCGTGAAACTCTGACAACCCGCCTCATGCACCTTGCCGACGAAATCACAGAGCTGCTCGTAACTGTCACGCCCGTTGATCCCGATACGGTGCTTGACAGTGACCGGAATACTGACCGCGTCGCACATGGCCTTCACACAATCGGCCACTAACTCCGGATGTCCCATCAGGCACGCGCCAATCATGTTGTTCTGCACCCGATCGCTCGGGCAGCCAACATTCAGATTGACCTCGTCATACCCCACCCCTTCCGCCATCCGCGCACACGCCGCCAAATCCGCCGCCGTGCTTCCACCCAACTGCAGCGCCAACGGATGCTCGGTCTCGTCATGCTGCAAGAACCGCGCACTGTCGCCATGCAGCAACGCACCGGTGGTGACCATCTCGGTGTAGAGCAACGCGTGCTTTGAGAGCAGGCGCAGGAAGTAGCGGCAGTGGTGGTCTGTCCAGTCCATCATCGGCGCAACGGAGAAGCGGCGGGATAGCTCAGGCCTTGTAGGACGCGGGTTCGGAGCAGTATTTGGTTGTGTATTCATTGATTGATTTTTAGCACTTCAAGACCATTCAGGGTCATTTTTAGGCTCAGTGCTAAAACCTAGCACCGTGAAGAAACATTTTGCAGCCAGGAAAGAGATGGGAGGATCACGCAAGGGTTTAACGAAAAGAGCGGTGTCATGGACACCCCACAAGACAGGTTCAAGCGCACAGGAGAGTTAGTTTATCAGGAAGTACAGCGCTTTGATCGCAGTGCATGGTCAGCAAGAGCTGCGAGCGTAACAGCCCTCCCCTCGGCTATTCGACAAGCTGCTGACAGTACATTGAAGCAGCGCGTACTGACGCGCTGCAAAAGATTTAAGAAAATTTCATCACCGTAGAACCGGGTCAAATGATTGCCATCCAGTGCCCGAATCATCCTTATAGAGCGTGCTTGGGTCGGTGGCGACACGAACGTCGAACTGGCCGAAGCGATCATCAGTTAAACCACGATTCACAAGCTGTGCGGAACCCCGCTCAGGAAGTTTGGCTTTGCCGAGCATTTTTTCAAGCTGGGCGGTTCCAAGCACTTCGATCTTAGTCAGCCGATTTACATCTGCCGAACCAATCGATGAATGCCAGATCTCATTGCGATGGTTGGCAAGGATCTCAGTGACCGGGTGGTGAGTGCCTTTAGAGGCATCATGCAGAACTGCCTGATCCAGTGTGCAGGCGCTCGGGTAGGTCGCCCATGAATCGACAACAACTGTATTTCGATCTCCAGACTGGCGACGATCGCCCAATAACAGAAACTCATGCGTATTACCATCTGGCAGACCCGTGCGTACGCGGTTGACGGGATAGCGCACGCCTCGGCTCTGCAATGCAGCGGCGGCGACACTGGCATGGACCGCGCAGGTTCCCCCCTGAAATTTCTGTGCGCGCTTAAGTTGGCCTGTGCTGCCACCACCGGGATACTTCGCATCCGCCAGATGCAGTCTGGCCCAGCTTTCACCGCCGGAGTTTACTATGTCTGCTTTTTGATTACCGGCGCCTAAAGGAATAGCACTTTTTACTACCCGGTTTGCCCATGTTGCGTCAGCAAGCATTTCAAGAGTGCCTGAGGACACGGTAACCCCGTATCCGTGGTACGCAGGCAACCCGAGCTGACTCGCATCAACCGTATTATGGACGGTGGCGTTGGAACGATTGTGCTGAACAGTCGCATCGTAGGTTTGAACGGACGATCCACCTCCGAAATAGCTACCGATTTTAGGCACGACTTTTCTCCTTAACAGGTGATGACGGATTGGTTCTCACGGGTAAACGCGTTTTGCCTAACTCCATAGAGTTTGGCGTGGTCTGGTTAGCCGAAGAAGGAAGAGTTTTTCCAGAGTGCAGATCAATCGCTCGTCGAACAAACGTTTCGAACAACGACAAAACACTTTCATCGGTTAGCTCAGCCAATGAATGCCGCAGCGAAAGCACCAGCTTTCCGCTGGCCGCATCAAGGCCTGACATGATCAGTGGATGCTGAAGGCTGAAAATATTTTCAGCGAGTAGAGCGCGAAGCCCGTCAGGTTCTAGCCAAGCCTTGGGGGCGGGCAATGTGGCTACCAAGTTCAGATAGCCAGCCTGGCTCCCGATGAGATGAACATTCAGGTCCGCGCCAAACGTGAGCAAATAAACTGGATATTTTTCCGACTCATGGATGGCGGGCGTATCGGGGTACTGTTTGATGATCAATCGCGCAAACGACTGGAAAGGATCTGGCTGCATAACACTGCTCTGAATGAAGATTCAAAGCTGAGTGGCAGGCGCAGCAAAACAGTTCCAATGCGCAGACAAGACGTGGGTGTCGATAGCGAGCGAGCGTCGCCAAATCGCAATCAGATCGGGATTGAGTCAGGAAGCCCTTGAAGCATTCGACCAAACGAAAGACGTAACGAGGTACTACAAACCCCGGCACGATATCAGCACTAATACCAATGCATGCCATCGCCTCGGAACATCGCAAGCATTCACTCCCCCCTTCCATGATGTTCGTTGCTTACCCTTCCCCCATCAAAACCGCCTCAAACTCTGCGTCACCACCCCCAAGATAATAAGGTCGTCGTTGTCCGTCACATGCAACGACGGATAGTCCTTATGGCTGGACTCCAGCATTACGACGTTGCCGCGCATGTGCAAACGCCTGCACACCTGTGTCTTGTTAAGCGAAGCAATGACGATGTCGCCATGCTCGGCGTAGCGTCCGCGGTCGACAATCAGCATGTCTTCCTTGCTGATGTGCTCCCCTTGCATGCTGTCGTCCTGGATCGTCGCGATGAAGAAATTCGGTTCACGCACCTCGCAAAGCTCTGCTATCGAGACGTGCTTTTCGATGACGGGCGATTGCGAGCCGACGGACGACATGGAGATGAATGGGAGCTTGATGCCCCCTGCGGACAAGGGGCCGAGGAAGGTGACACTCATGATGCGAGCCTTTTTATGATTAACTGTATGCATATACAGTTAATCGCGCATCAGGCCTAAGGTCAACCGTGAACGTAGGATATGTCGACAGATGGCGTCAGGGTTTTGCCTCTGAAAGCTGCTGGATCAACGCCACTGTCAGGTAAAGCCTGGGAGCGATGCTCGACAGTTCGATGTACTCATCATCGGCGTGCAAACCCGCCCCGACAACGCCCATTGTTTCGAGCACGGCCGGTTTTTCACTTCCCGGAACGTAAGCGTAACCTGCGTCCGTGCCGAAACGCATGGCGATGGGCTCAATAGTGCGACCGATCTTTGCGTATAGCACCTGGGCGGTTTTGGCCAGTTGTTCGGAGCCCGGGTTTTTCGCCAGAGGTGGACGCCCCTTCTCCAGGCGTACCGACACCTCGGTGCCATCGATGAGTGTCTTCTGCACGATGCGCTGGGCGTCGGCGATTACGCGATCACTTTCTCCCAGGTCGGAGTAGCGCATGTCGGCTTCGGCCGATGCGCTGGACGGGATGATGTTGCGCTTCTCGCCGCCTTTGATCAGCGTCCAGTTGACCGTGGTGCCTTTGGCCGGATCGCCCAGGTCCTTGAGTTGCAGCATCTGGTGCGCCAGTTCAATCGCCGCATTGCGTCCGGCTTCCGGCGCGGAGCCTGCGTGTGAAGACTTGCCTTTGACGTCGAGGATCACGCCATTGATCCCGTTGGTCGCGACGGTGACGGCGTCCTTGTCAGGTGGCTCGTAGGAAAAGACGTAATCATGCTGTCGAGCCAGTTCGGCGATGATCTTTTTCGAGCCGCTGGAGCCGGTTTCTTCATCCGGGTTAAACAGCACGGTGAGTGTGCCGAAGTCTTTGAAGCCCTGATCCTGCAACAATTTCAGCGAATGCAGGATCATCGCCACGCCACCTTTGGCATCGGCGACCCCTGGGCCATAAGCGCGTTCGCGGTCCTGTTTGAACGGGCGTTTCGCTGCGGTGCCCGGCCCGAACACGGTGTCGTAGTGGACCATCAGCAGAAAGGATCGAGTGCCACTGCCCTTGATGGTGCCAACGATGTTGTCACCGGCGGAAGGCGTCGCAGGCGTGGTGGAGACTTCTGCGCCCAAAGCTTTCAGACGCTCGACCAACAGCGCGCTGATGGTTTGCAGGCCCGGAGCCTGGCCCGTGCCCGTATCGACGTCCACCAGTTGCTTGACCGTCGCGAGGTAAGCGGTCTGTTCGGTTTCAGCTTTTTTCAGCAACTGCTCGGGTGAGGTATCCGCTGCGAAAGTGCCAGTGGAAAGAATCGAAAAGGCGATGACGCTCGCCATCGTTGCGGGTCGAAAAAGCATGCTGGTTCCCTCAGATCATTGCGGTTTGAAATCCCATCTTTACGCAACAGGGCCTGCAACACCACTGCCAAAGACCCGTGCTGAGCATGCGCAACGCAAATATGTATGAAAATGTAACTGAGAGTAATTAGCATTTATCTAATTGTGAAAAAATTGTTAGGATCCTGCGACCAGCTTCATGGCTGATCAAACGTCCGGCGCCCCGTTGCTCCAGTAGTTCGCCACCTTCCAAACGCTCAGGCCCATCGTAGGAACCTCAACAATGTTTCGTCCGCTCACTTCACTGACCGCCTTAGCGGCGATCGGTGTATCAACTGTTGCCTTGGCTGCCCCCGTTCAAACCAATCCGTCCATAGCGTCTCAACCGGGTGCGCTGACGCTGGATAACGTTGACATTAATGCCAGAGCGGGCGTCGCGGGTACGGCCACCACTGAAGGCAGCGGCTCCTACACCACAGGCTCCATGAGCAGCGCGACCAAGCTACCGTTGTCGATCCGCGAGACGCCCCAGTCCGTGAGCGTGATCACGCGCCAGCGTATTGAAGATCAGGGCATGAACGACCTGAACGACGTCGTCAAATATGCGCCTGGCATCATCCTGCGCAAGTTCGGTACAGACCGTCAGCAATTTCTGGCACGCGGTTTCAGCATCGACAACCTGATGTACGACGGCCTGCCGACCATCGTCAGCACCTTCACGCTGGACACGATTTCCGGTGCCGACCTTGCCATGTACGACCGCGTCGAGGTGGTCCGCGGCGCCACCGGGCTGATGACTGGCGCGGGCAGTCCGTCCGCCACACTCAACCTGATCCGCAAGCGCCCCACCGCCACTCCCCAGGTCAGCGTGACCACGAGCGCAGGTAGCTGGGACCGCTATCGCACCGAGGTGGACGCCTCCAACAAGTTGAACGAATCGGGCACATTGCGCGGCCGGGTGGTAACGGCGTACGAGAAGGGCAATAGCTTTCTGGACGAACGCGACGAAGAGCGCCAGACGTTCTACGGGATTCTGGAAGCGGATTTGAATGAATCGACCACCTGGACCCTCGGCGCGTCCAAGCAGCGCGACGATGCCACTTCGGACTGGGGCAGTCTTCCCTCCGGCTCTGATGGTCAATACCTCGGCCTGCCACGCTCGACATTTCTGAGCAACGACTGGGCGTATTGGGACCGGGACAACGTCAGCTTATTCACTGACGTGACCCATCGGTTCGACAATGGTTGGAGCGGCAAAATCGCAGCAGCGAAGATCTGGGCCGAGTCGGACATGTTCTCCAACTACCTGACCGCTGCCGGAACCGGCTATGGCCAGGCCGCAGGTCAGTACGACACCACTGACGTCCAGACCAACATCGACGGTTCGCTGTCCGGGCCTTTCAAACTGTTCGGCCGCGAGCATGACTTGATGCTGGGGGTCAGCCGCCGCGAAGAGAAGTTTGACCAGAAAGGCGGCTTCTACGGCTCGACGCCCATTGATATCTACAACTTCAACCCGAACGTCCTCCCCAAACCCGACATCAACACCCGTACTGCCTATGTCAGCCAGAACACCGCGACCGAAGATGGCGTTTACGCGGCAGCACGTTTCAACCCGATCGATCCCCTGCACATCATCATCGGTAGCCGGGTGAGCTGGTATGACTATCAGAACCGTTCGGCCAACTCAGGCGATTACAAGGTCACCCGTGAAGTCACCCCGTATGCAGGCGTCGTCTATGACCTGAACGACACCTACTCGGTCTACGCCAGCTACACCGAAATATTCAAACCCCAGAGCCAGCAGGATGTGAGCGGCGCCATCCTTGATCCGATGACAGGCGAAAGCTACGAGATCGGCCTGAAGGGCGAGTACTTCAACGGCGATCTGAATGCATCCCTCGCACTGTTCGACATGACCCAGGAAAACCGCGCTTATTCCGTCGTCAATCCGCCTGCTTCATGCCAACAGCAGAACCGCACCTGCTACGAGGCGGCAGGCGAAGTGCGCAGCCGCGGTATCGATGCAGAAGTGACCGGCGAGCTTACGCCGAACTGGCAAGCCTCGGCCTCCTACACGCTAGTACTGAGCCAGTACGTGAAAGACCGTAACTTTGAGAAGGGTGATCGATTCGCAGCCGAGCAACCCAAGCATCTGTTCAAGGCGGCAACCACGTATCACCTGTCGGGCGACTTCAGCAAACTGCGCATCGGCGCGGATGTTCTGGCTCAAAGCAACACCTACAACCGGGTCGGCACTGGTCGCTCGGAACAGGATGCGTATGCGGTGGTGGGTCTGATGGCGGGCTATCGCTTCGACGAGCACTGGGATGCCCGAGTGAACCTGAACAACGTGCTCGATGAGAAATACTGGCAAGGCTTGCCGTTCGCGACCGGGAGCGGCGTCTATGGCGATCCGCGCAACGTGATGTTCTCGTTGAAGTGGTCGCTTTGATCGCGGGATGAATGGGTTCGCAAACGGTTCGTAGCACGACGAACCGTTTGCGGGAGTCAAGCGATCACTTAACCACGTCAATACCTGACAATAACCAGCCCTTCGCTTTCTTCTGGCGCCTTGAAGTAGCCGGTAATCAGATCGAACTCCTGGTCCGTTGCCGCAAAGTCGTGATCGCCTTGGGCATTGCGTGCGTGAAGTCGGGCCCGGCACGTCTGATCATCAACATTCAGAAAGTGCAGCCGATGCTGCACCTGAGCCCTTTCAGCCAGACCGCGAAGCCAGGCACGGTCAGAAGTCGTGTTGGCGGGAAAATCCAGTACGACACTCACGCCGCTTGATAGTACGCCGATGACCAATGGCTCAAGCACCCCCCGGATACGTCCAGCAAAGCGCACGTAATCGGAAACGCAGCGGATGTCGTCAGGATAGAGCGCGGCAAGCCAGCGGTCCTCGCTGATGACAATGGTCTTCGGCTCACTGCCCAACGTCTTCGCCAGTGTCGATTTGCCGGAGGCGATCTTGCCGCACAGCAGATGCAATATCGGAGTACTCATGAAAATCCTTTCCAATCATCCAATACGACTACGTTAGGCGAAACGGTGACGCAGGACTACGGAAAACGCATAAATCAAGGTTCAGGGAACAAGCAGCCTGGCTGAGGCTCAAAACCATTCTCGACAAGGTTTGCACGACAATGCCGATCCTCGATGCCTTTGATGCGCAAACGTTATGCGCCACGGCCTTGAGTGGGCGGCAACGCTCGGGTAATGTCATCCAACCGCACAGGACAGAGCACGCTCATGACTTCCAAGCTGGATCAACTCAAGCAATTCACTACCGTTGTTGCCGACACCGGCGACTTTGGCGCCATCAAAAGCCTCAAGCCGCAGGACGCTACTACCAACCCGTCTCTGCTGCTCAAGGCCGCCTCTAGCGAAAGCAACTCGCAACTGTTGGCAGACGCATTCAGTGGTAGCAAAGGCGATATCGGCCTGGCCTGCGACCGCTTCGCCGTGGCCATCGGCCAGGAAATTCTCAAGGTCGTTCCGGGCCGCGTTTCCACTGAAGTCGATGCTCGCCTCTCTTTCGACACCAACGCACTGATCGAGCGCAGCGAGCGCATCATTGGCTTGTACGATGCAGCCGGTATCAGCCGTGATCGCGTACTGATCAAGCTGGCGTCTACGTGGGAAGGCATTCGCGCCGCCGAGAAGCTGGAAAAGGACGGCATTCAAACCAACCTGACCCTGCTGTTCTCGTTCGCCCAGGCCATTGCCTGCGCCGAGGCAGGTGTGTTCCTGATTTCGCCGTTCGTGGGCCGCATCTACGACTGGTACAAGAAATCGTCCGGTCAGGATTACACCGGTGCCGAAGATCCGGGCGTGCAGTCCGTGACGCGCATCTACAACTATTACAAAGCCAACGACTACAAGACCGTCGTGATGGGCGCAAGCTTCCGCAACCTGAACCAGATCGAACAACTGGCGGGCTGCGACCGTTTGACCATCAGTCCGGATCTGCTCAAGCAACTGGCTGAAGACACCGGCACACTGGAGCGCAAGCTCTCGCCAGGCAACCCTGGTGAAGATGGCAAAGCTGGCCACAAACTGACTGAAAGCCAGTTCCGTTGGGCATCGAACGAAGATGCGATGGCCACCGAGAAGCTGGCCGAGGGTATCCGCCAGTTCGCACGTGATCAGGAAAAGCTCGAGGCACTGCTCTCCGCCAAGGCTTGAAAACAGTAAAGGGCGACCTCCTCGCGGGGGTCGCCCTTTTTGCTGCCTGCACTTCAGCCGGACAGGCGAAAAATGTGCTTAGCGCTGACCTTCGAGCGCGTTGACCAGATCATGGAAGGCTTCACGGTTGGAATCGTTAAGACCCATGAGGATCTTATGCGCTTCCAGCACCTTGGCCTTGACCACTTCTTCGCACTGATCCTGCGACGGCAGGTCAGTCAAACACTCAGGACGTGGCATGGGCCTGTCGACGATGTTGAACACCTGGTCGAAGCCCATCGACTGCAACAGCCGCGTGATGTCTTCGTGGGTGGTCACCAACGTTGGCAACAGACCCACTTTCTGACGGGACAGGATCGAGAGCTTGGCCAACAGGCCCAGCGTCGTACTGTCGATGCTGCGAGTCTCGGTCAAATCGATTACCACCGCCGAAAAATTCAGGGCCGTGAAGATTCGCTCGATAGTCGCGTCCAAAGCCGAACACAGCGTCAACCGCACTTCACCCACGAACTTGAGAACGAAGGTGCCTTCCTGCTCGGCGAACTGGATTCTACCGGTACTCATTAAAGATTCCTGCTTAACACTAACAAGGCGATATCATCCGGCATCTCCCCTAGCGTTGCCAATTCAAAAACCTGACGCAAGCCATCCAGGCTGCCGCCAGCCGTCTTCACCAACTCAGGTAAAACGGCTTCTTTCTCTTTGAGTGTATCACCGGGCAGAAGATCGAGTATCCCATCAGACAACATGGTCAGACTGAACGAAGACGGCAGGTCCATTTCATGGTCCTGATAGGTCGCTTCGTTGAACAGCCCGACAGGAAGTCCGCGCCCTTCCAGATAGCGCGTCTGACCTTCTGTGTACAGTACCGGCAACGGAAGATGGCCGCCGACGGCATAAGTCAACTTGCCTGACTCTTCATCGATAACGCCACCGACCATCGTCACGTGCTTGCCAAGCTTGCAACTGATAAGCCCGCGGTTGATGTGCCCCAATACATCGGAGGGCTTGAACTCAGGCAAGTTTCCGCCGCGCTTGGATTCAAACAGCAGCCGCGTGGTCATGAACTTCAACAGCACCGTGATGAAGGCCGAAGAGGCACCATGCCCGGACACGTCAGCCAGATAAAACGCGACACGCCGCTCGTCGACCCTGAAATAGTCCACAAAATCGCCGGACAGGTACAACGAAGGAATGATCTGGTGAGCAAACTGAAACTCATCGATTGACCAGGGCGTGATGGGCAACATGTTCATCTGCACCTGACGGCCAGCGTCCTGATCTTCCTGAAGCAGATGAAGACTGGCTTCCAGCTCGCGATTGGCAGTTTCCAGCTTCTCGCGGTAGACCTGGTTCTCCTTCAGCAGGCGAGCCCGGTCAAGCGCTCGACGCACCGAATGCTCAAGAACGGCGAGGTCTTCCAGAGGCTTGATCAGATAATCCGCAGCGCCCAGGCGTAACGCCTCGACGGCGTCACTCATGACGCCTGCACCGGACACGACGATGACCGGCGTCTGCGGCGCGATGGCAGTCACCTGACGGATCAGTTCAAGCCCACCCATTTGCGGCATGCGCAAATCGCAGACAACCAAGTCCGGGGTGTTCTGCTCGAATATCTGAATTCCCTGCTGACCGTTACTTGCCTGCAGGACGCTAAAGCCACTGTCTTCCAGATAGGCGGCAAGGCTTGCACGCACGACTTCGTCGTCGTCGATTATCAGCAGCGTGGCACTGGTTTTTGGCATGTGGGCAAACGGCGCCAGATCAGGTTTGCGTAGGCGGCCCGGTTAACCGGAACCTGCTTACTGGATTCGCTTCTAGCCTCTCTTAAACGATCCGTGCGCAATGCTGCTGCGCATCGTGTTTCAGAGGTGCCCTTCAAGGCGCAGACGGTACTCCCATCCGACGGGCGTTTCAAGCGTACTCCGGCCCGGACTTTGCGCTCTTTACATCGCAAATCGCCGGGAGTTATAAGAACGGTCACATCAGCAACCAAAACGAAGGACTGGACATGAGTCGAACTGATCGCGACTACGAGGAGAAAAGGGATTACATCCGCATGCGCGTCGACGCTGACGTGAATCTGATCCATGCAGGCCAGGTCATTCCCGCCGTATGCATTGATCTTTCCAGCTCCGGCATGCAGGTTCAGGCGCCGCGTTCATTCAGCGTCGGGGACAAATTGAACGTCAGCATCGATTCGGATCATCCCGCGCTCAAGGGCCTTGAAGCCGATACGGAAGTTGTCTGGGTGACGGACGAAGAAGGTGGCGGACAAAAACTGGGGCTGTCCATCGTATCCATGAAGTGAGGAACGGTTCACATTCCGGAAAAACAATAAAGGCGACCCTTGGTCGCCTTTATTGTTCGTCAACTCACGCAGAAACGATTAAAAATCGTCTTCGACCTGCCCGTCCTTGACCTTGAACTCGCGGTTCTGCAAGTAGGCATTGCGGATGAAGGTGTAGCGGTCGCCGCTAATCATGCGCTCGGCCGACAAGAGGCTTGCACGGGTATCGACCAGATTCACACCCAATGCGGTGTTACGGGTCGGCACATGGTCGATGTAGCGGTACGGGGTGGTGTAGGTGTCAGGAACCTTGGCGAACGCGTCACGCACGGTACTAGGGCCCAACAGCGGCAGGACGACGAACGGGCCGCTGCCGACCCCCCAGTAACCCAGCGTCTGACCGAAGTCTTCATCATTGCGCTGCAGGCCCATGTGGGTGCCCACATCAATAAAGCCCAACAGGCCGAAGGTGGTGTTGAAAATCAGGCGAGCAGTGTCGACGCCCGCTGCAGCAGGTTTTGCCTGCAGGATATTGTTGGCGAGGTTGCCCACTTCACCAATGTTATTGAAGAAGTTGTGCACGCCGTCTTCAACGAACTGCGGCGCGACGTACTGATAACCCTTGGCCAACGGCTTGAGCGTGTAGGTGTCGACAACATCATTGAAGCGGAAAATGGCACGGTTCACGCCTTCCCACGGATCGTCTTCTGCCGCCTGAGCGACGACTGGAACCAGCACCATGCCGGCGCAGACAGATAGCTGAGCCAGACGTTTTATAAAGCCTGCACCGGTCACGGGCATAGCTGACACTCCTGATCGAAATAATGACGCGGGTGCTACGCCCCCACACGCAAGGACCGGCAGTATAAAGCGTTCTGCGGCAAATAAGGCAGTTCTGTCAGCGAAGCAACGCAGTGACACGTCGTCATGGCTCGTTCATCGCAGTGTCACAAAAGAGCTGTAGCGTGCGTTGGTATTTGAGAGAGATGACCATGCTCGCGCCGGTTCTCAATCCCCTGCCCGCCTTTCCCGCCCTGCTTTTCGGTCTGAGCGGCTGCCTTGTGGACTTTGGCGCCCAGGCTGCGAACCCTGCGGCGGACCGGGATTGCGATTATGCGCAGGTCACGCCTGGCGCACTGGAGGCTTTGCGAGCACTGCGCCAACAAGGCATGCCCTGTGCCTGGCTCGATGAACTTCCTGAAACACTCAGTCATAAACTTTCTAAACCCGTCCACGACTGGATCGTGCCCGCGCCACGCCCTGCCGCAACATGGCCAGCACCGGATGCGTGCTGGACAGCGCTGATGGCGCTGGGCGTCCGCCAACTGGATGGCTGCGTACTGATCAGTGGTGACCCACGCTTGCTGCAGTCGGGCCTGAATGCCGGATTGTGGACGATCGGGCTGGCGTCTTGCGGCCCGCTGTGTGGGTTGTCTCCCTCGCAATGGCAGGACTTGAGCGATGCGGAACGTGAGCGGCGACGCGCCAATGCCACGCTCAAACTTTATGCGCTGGGCGTGCATTCGGTGATCGACCATCTCGGTGAACTCGAATCCTGCCTCGCGGACATTGCGTTGCGCCGCAGCAAAGGCGAAAAGCCCTGACACATATGCAGTCTGCTCTGGAGTGGATTAGTCTTAAGGCATCACGAACCTTTAGCCCGGCGGCGTAGTCCATTGGGCAGACTTATCATGAAGGAGCACGTCATGCCTGCCCGCGAACTGCAAGAACAACTCAATACCCTGCGCGAGCAACTGGAGCAGAATCCCCCGCTGTCCGAAGCCGAACGCGACAATTTGCATGAGCTGATGCAACAGATCGAAACCAGAATCGAACTGGAAAACGCCACCCACGAAGATCCCAGTCTTGCAGATGGCGTGAACCTGGCAGTCGAGCGCTTCGAACTGGAACACCCGGCCATCGCAGGCACCCTGCGCAACGTTTTGCAGACATTAGGCAACATCGGGATTTGATGGCGGCGTTACCACGCAGGCACGTGGGAACGATCAGTCAACTAGCCGAAACGCTACTGCCGCGCCAGCCTGCCGTTTTGCACGCTGAGCGTTTCAGTGCTGCGATACGGGTTGATGTCCAGACCGCCGCGGCGTACGTAACGCGCATACACCGTCAGTTTTTCCGGCTTGAGCAGTCGCTGCAGGTCGAGAAAAATCCGTTCTACGCATTGCTCGTGAAAATCCGAATGCTGGCGAAAACTGACGATGTAGGCCAACAGGCTCGCAGGGTCCAGAGCCGCGCCGCGATACTTCACCACCACACTGCCCCAGTCCGGCTGACTGGTGACCGGGCAGTTGGATTTGAGTAAATGGCTGTACACGCTTTCTTCAACGATGCGCGATTCATCGCAGCGAAGCAGTTCAGGTTGTGGCCTGTCATAGCTGCTGACGCTGATATCCAGATCATCGATGCACACGCCCGGTAACGCCGCGACACCCTCACGCTCGACCTCATCAAGACTGCGAATACGCACACCGACAGGTTTTCCGGCAGCGGCCGAAAGGTCCTTTTCCAAGGTGGCCTGTACCTGCTCGCGGGAATCGAAAACCGTCTGATTCAGCGAGTTGAGGTACAGCTTGAACGACTTCGACTCGATGATATTCGGCGACTCGGCCGGAATGCTGAACTCGGCAATCGCCACCACCGGCTTGCCCGACGGCAGCAACCAGGACAGCTCATAGCAATTCCAGTAATCGACGCCCTGATACGGCAGCGTCTCGGCTGTCAGCCCAAGCTCGGCCCATTTCGCGGCACGCGGAATCGGGAACAACAAGGAAGGTGTATAGGTGGCAATGTACTCACTGGACTTGCCCAGCGGCGAGTGTTCGGCTGCGGGATGCATGGCGATACCTGGATCATGAATTAACGCGGCGAGTTTATAGGGTTTGCGGCAGGCTTTCAGCGACAATCTCTTACCCAAAGCCCTCAGCACGAACGGCACGCGCCTGAAAAGAAAACCGCTGCCGACCCTGTTAACGGTCGGCAACGGTTCGATGTACAGACTTGAGGGTTACTCGTAGCGTAACGCGTGCGCAGGCTGAATTTGCGCGGCACGCCAGGCCGGGTAAACGGTGGCCAGAAAGCTCAGGATGAACCCGGCGCTGCAAATCAGCAGCACATCGCCCGCCTGCAACTCGGACGGCAGGTTACTGATGAAATACACGTCGGAGCTGAAGATGTGCTGGCCAGTGACCCGCTCGACCCAGCCCACCAGGCTGCTGACGTTCAGCGCAGCGATGATGCCCAGTACGCCGCCGATCATGGTCCCGACAATACCGATCACCGTGCCCTGCACCATGAAGATCGCCATGATCTGCCTGGGCGTTGCGCCAATGGTACGCAGGATGGCGATGTCAGCGCCTTTGTCGTTCACCACCATGATCAGCGTGGCGATGATATTGAACGCAGCCACCGCGACGATCATCAGCAATAACAGACCGATCATGGTCTTTTCCATTTTCATGGCGCTGAACAGGCTGCCCTGGGTGTGGGTCCAGTCATCGGCGCGATAGCCGTCCCCCAGGCCGCTGGCAATCGCCGTCGACACCTGCGGCGCCATGTACAGATCTTTTAACGCCAGCCGCACGCCCTGCACCTGGTTGGGCTGCCAGCGCTGCATTTGCGCCGCATCGGCGATGTTGATCAGCGCCATAGAGCCATCCAGCTCGGCGCCGACCTTGAACACACCGACAACCGTCAGGCGCTGCAGACGCGGTGTGATACCGCCCGGCGCGTTGCTGACTTCAGGGACGATCAAGGTCAGCTTGTCGCCAACGCTCAAGCGGAACCGACGCGCAGTGAGGTCACCCAGCACCACACCGAATTCGCCAGGCTTCAGGTCTTCCAGAGCGCCGCGCGTGATGTGTTGGGTCACGATCGACACTTCATGTTCAAGGGCCGGGTCTACGCCGCTGATCTGGATCGGCTGCATCGAACCCTTGTAGGACAACATGCCTTCCATGTCAGTGAACGGTACGGCAGCCGTAACCTCGGGATTTTTCAACGCGGCAGCCGCCAACGGCTTCCAGTCATCCACCGGCGTCGTGCCGGCGATCACCGCATGGGGCACCATGCCGAGAATCCGGGAACTCATTTCACGCTGGAAGCCGTTCATCACCGATAGCACCACAATCATCGCCAGCACGCCCAGTGCCAGGCCGATCATCGACGTCATCGAAATGAACGAAATGAAGCTTTTGCGGCGTTTGGCGCGGGTATAGCGCATGCCGATAAAGATGGGTAACGGTCTGAACATTCGCGGAGCACCGTAGAGAAAATGTAGAACCCGGCGCGATGGATTGCGCCGGGCCGGGTGAATCAAGCGTCGACGAGGCGGCCGTCTTCAAGGCGCAACACGCGGTCCATCTGCCTGGCCAGACTCATGTCGTGAGTCACCACCAGAAATGCCGTGCGCGAGGAAGTGCTCAATTCGCGCATCAAATCCTGAATGCCCTGAGCGGTGTGATGATCGAGGTTGCCGGTAGGCTCATCGAGCATCACCAGCCCCGGCTGATTGACCAGTGCACGAGCAATCGCCACGCGCTGACGCTCGCCACCGGACAATTCCGATGGTTTGTGCGCCAGACGATGACCCAGGCCGACCCGCTCCAGCAGTGCCGTGGCACGCTGACGGGCCTCGGGGATGGCCGTGCGACCGATCAGCAGCGGCATGCAGACGTTCTCCAAAGCGGTGAACTCAGGCAGCAAATGGTGGAATTGGTACACAAAACCCAGCGCGCGGTTACGCAGCAGGCCACGGGCTTTTTCGCCCAGCGCCGACAACTCTTCACCCGCCAGCCAGACACTGCCTTGCGATGGCGTATCCAGACCGCCCAGCAGATTGAGCAAGGTACTTTTGCCCGACCCGGAACTGCCGACGATGGCGACCCGCTCACCGGGGTGCAGCTCCAGTTGCAGGCCGGACAATACAACCACTGACTCCGGGCCTTCCTCGTAGGATTTACCCAGGTTGCGGCAACTCAATACTGCTTTATCAGACATGCCCGACTCACTCATAACGTAACGCCTCCGCCGGTTGGGTGCGCGCAGCACGCCAGGCCGGATACAGGGTGGCGAGAAAACTCAGGATCAACGCCGCACCGCAGACCTGGAACACGTCCTGGGCCATCAGTTGCGAGGGCAGGTAATCAATGAAATAGACATCGGCGTTGAGGAATTTATGGCCGATCAGCCCTTCGAGCGCCGAAATCGCCGCGCTGACATTGAGCGCCGCCAAAATCCCCAGCGCCGCGCCGATCAGGGTGCCGACGACGCCGATGACCGTGCCCTGCACCATGAAGATCGCCATGATCTGACGCGGCGTGGAGCCCAGTGTGCGGAGGATGGCGATGTCGCCCTTCTTGTCATTGACCACCATCACCAGCGTGGAAATGATGTTGAACGCCGCAACGGCGACAATCAGCAGCAACAGCAAACCGATCATGGCTTTTTCCATGCGGATTGCCTGATACAGGTTGCCGTGGGTGCGGGTCCAGTCACGGGAGTAGAAATTGTTTTCACCCAGCTTCTGGGCGATTTCCCATGACGTGCGCGGTGCGGCGAACAGATCGTCGAACTTGAGGCGCAAACCCTGAACCTGATTGGGCTTCCAGCGATGCAGGCGCGCCAGATCGTCAAGATTGGTCAAGCCCAGGTAACCATCGATCTCGCCAGCGCCCACATGGAAAATGCCGGTCACTTCGAAACGCTTCATGCGCGGGAACATACCGGCGGGCGTCAGCGACACTTCAGGTGCCACGAACGTCAGCTTGTCACCCACCTTGACGCCCAGTTTGGCGGCCGCCTTGTCGCCGATCATGATGCCGAAGCTGCCGGGCGACAGGCTGTCGAGCTGGCCCTGCTGGATGAAGTTGTCGATGATCGACACCTTGCGCTCCTGGGCCGGGTCGATGCCGTTGAGCAGCACTTTCTGGACTTTGCCTTCGTGGGTCAGCAAGCCCTGCATCTGGGTGAAAGGCGCGACCGCGAGCACTTGGGGATTCTCTTGAACCCTGGCGGCCAGCGCTTTCCAGTCGGTGATCGGATCACCGGACTCGATGGTAGCGTGCGGCACCATGCCGAGCACGCGGGTACGCATTTCATGATCGAAACCGTTCATCACCGATAAGACGACTATCATCACCACAACGCCAAGCGCCAGGCCAATCATGGAAGTCAGGGAAATGAAGGAAACAAAATGGTTACGTCGTTTTGCACGTGTGTAGCGCGTGCCTATAAATACAAAAAGAGGTCTGAACATTAGGGACTTTGTTCGCAGGAATGAGGACGTCCGTGTGGCGGGCCTTGACGTGCAGCTTTACACTCGAGACTCTCTGACCACCGCCGCTACCATGGGTTCGCCATGTCGACATTAGATGAAGCAGAACGCCGCGAATACTACCGTATCGATGCCAGCGTCGCACTGGAAATTAACCCGCTGTCCGCCGCCGAAACCGCCAATCACGAGGCGATGAAGGAAACGTCAGCGCTGTTCGACCTGCTCAGCGAGCTGCATGTCAGCGAGTTCGAATCACAGCACCTGCTGCGCCAGCTCGACGAGCGAGACCGCGTGCTCAACAGCTTTCTCAAGTCGTTGAACAAGCGTATCGACTTGCTGGGCCAGGTGGTCGCGCACACCGCGCTGGGCAAACTGGGCGCGCCGCAGCCCGTCAAACTCTCCGAAGGCGGCCTGCAATTCAATTCGTTGCAAGGTTATTCACCAGGGGAAGAACTGTCGATCAAGATGGTGCTGATGCCTCAGGCCGCCGGCCTGATGTTGCATGCCCGAGTCACGCAAAGCACCCCGCTGGCCGATGGGGCATTCGAGGTATGGGTCGAGTTCGTGCAATTGCCCGATGCCCAACGCCAACTGATTGCCCGCCATGTCTTGCAGCGTCAGGCCCAGCAACGCCGCCAGGCGCTGGAGCGAGGCCAGTCGCCAGGTGTCTGACAAGCCTTTTTACCTTTCACACAGTAGTTGGCGCCTTTCAGGCCAGGAGTAAACGTGACCCTTATCTACGGCCACCGCGGCGCCAAGGGCGAAGCACCGGAAAACACCCTGACCAGCTTTCAGGAATGCCTCAAGCATGGCGTCCGCCGTTGCGAGCTGGACCTGCATTTGTCTCGCGACGGGGAATTGATGGTCATTCATGACCCCACCCTGAAGCGCACTACCGACCGGCGAGGCAAAGTCAACGAACACGCTGCCGCCGACCTTGTGACCTACGACGCCCGCAAAGGCGGGCCAGGCTGGGTGAGCCCCTGCCCTATTCCACGTCTGGAAACACTGTTCGAGCAATGTGATTTCGAGCACTGGCAACTGGAAGTCAAAAGCGCCTCGCGGACCCGTGCGGCGAACACCGTGCTGGCCATTCGCGAAATGGTTCAGCGTCACGGTCTGCTGGACAAGGTCACCATTACCTCAAGCTCGCGTGAAGTGCTGCGCGCCGCTGTCGAGCTGACTCCGGATATTTCGCGCGGGCTGGTGGCCGAGTACGCCTGGCTCGACCCGTTGAAGGTCGCGCAGAACTACGGTTGCGAGATTCTGGCGTTGAACTGGACGTTATGCACGCCCGAGCGTCTGCAAAAAGCGCAGCGCCAGGGTTTGCATGTGTCGGTATGGACGGTCAACGAGCCTGCCCTGATGCGCAGGCTCGCGGACTTCGGCGTAGACAGCCTGATTACAGACTTTCCCGGTTTGGCCACCGCCACCCTCGGGAATCGCTGAAATCGGTCGCCCCGGCCGGCTCAGGCCACCGGCCGGAGTCGCTTAAAAAAGCCGGTTGAGGCCATCGTAAGCGGCTACCCGATAGGCTTCGGCCATCGTCGGGTAGTTGAACGTGGTGTTCACGAAGTACTTCATGGTGTTCGCTTCGCCTGGCTGATTCATGATCGCCTGACCAATGTGTACGATCTCTGAAGCCTGGTCACCGAAACAGTGAACGCCCAGCACTTCCAGCGTTTCGCGGTGGAACAGGATCTTCAGCATCCCGACCCGCTCACCGGAAATCTGCGCACGCGCCATGCCCTTGAAGAAGGCTTTGCCGACTTCATATGGCACTTTGGCCTGGGTCAGTTCGTGTTCGTTTTTGCCGATCGAGCTGATTTCCGGAATGGTGTAAATCCCGGTCGGCACGTCGTTAACGTAACGCCAGCTCCCGTTGTCCACCACGCTGCCTGCCGCTGAACGACCCTGGTCATAAGCCGCACTGGCCAGGCTCGGCCAACCGATCACATCGCCTGCCCCATACACGCTTGCAACGCTGGTGCGGTAGGTTTCATCGACTTCGATCTGACCACGGCCGTTGGCCTTGAGGCCGATGTTTTCCAGGCCCAGCTTGTCCGTATTACCGGTACGGCCGTTGCACCACAGCAAGGCGTCAGCCTTGATCTTCTTGCCGGATTTGAGGTGCAGAATCACACCGTTATCCAGGCCTTCGACCTTTTCGTATTCTTCGTTGTGGCGAACCATCACATTGTTGTTGCTGAAGTGATAGCTCAGCGCCTGCGAGATCTCGGTGTCGAGGAAGCTCAGCAGTTGATCGCGGTTATCCACCAACTCGACCAGCACACCCAGGCCGCTGAAGATCGACGCGTACTCACAGCCGATGACACCGGCGCCATAGATGATCAGCTTACGGGGGGTGTGGCCCAGGCTGAGGATGGTGTCACTGTCGTAGATGCGCTTGTGGCTGAAGTCGATATCCGCCGGGCGATAAGGACGCGAACCGGTAGCGATGATGATCTGATTGGCTACCAGCTTTTCCACGACGCCATTGGGGCACACCACGTTGACGCTGTTCTCGTCGGCAAAACTGCCCGTCCCAAAGAACACATCGACCCGGTTGCGGGCATAGTAGGCGGTGCGCGAGGCGACCTGCTTGGAGATGACCATCTCCGCGTTCTTCAACACATCCGGAAAGGAGAACCAGCGTGGCTCGCCAATGGCGCGGAACATCGGGTTGGTGTTGAATTGAATGATCTGTTTGACCGAGTGACGCAGTGCCTTGGATGGAATGGTGCCCAAGTGAGTGCAGTTGCCACCAACCTGCCGACGATTGTCGACCATCGCGACCTTGCGTCCTGCCTTGGCGGCGTTCATTGCCGCGCCCTCTCCGGCAGGGCCGGAACCCAGTACCACTACGTCGTAGTTGTAGACAGCCATGCGTACTCCTTTAACAGTCCGAGGCGCCACTCTGGCATCTCCGGCTAAATCACGCGACGTATTCTAACGCCTCGTCGAGGCGGGGAACATTAACCCTTGGTCGCGTCGAAGGCCACTTTTGTCTGAATGGCACAACCCTGCAAGTGCGCTGCACTTACAACGGCCTCTCCATTGACAGAAGATCGAACGATGCGTTGGAGCGAATGATAAAGCGGTTATCGGCGCGAATCACAAAAAAAGCAGCAATTTTATGCGCTTGCGCGTAATTCCAGCCACGCTCCGGCCCCAGAATCAACAGTAAAGAAGATAGACCATCAGCCATCAAGGCAGAGGGATGAATGACGGTCACCGACACCAGCCCGTGGTTGACGGGCGTGCCACTCACGGCGTCCAGTGTGCGGGAGCCTTGATGACGCGCACCGCCGAAAACGGGTGAGTGGTCGTCTGAAGTGGAAACACTGTTGTTGCGCAACGCAAAAACCTTTTGCTGCGCCTGGTGTTCGTTATGCGGCAGCTCCAGCGTCACTCGCCAGGGAGAACCGTCGGGCTTGCGGCCGCGGGTCTTTAGCTCACCGTTGACCTGCACCAGGTAATCGCGCAAGCCCAGCGCTTCCAGGCGCTCCCCAATACGGTCCACGGCGTAACCCGCCGCAATGCTGTTCAGATCCACACGCACATCGGCGGTCTTGCACAACCGCTGGCCATCAATGCGCAAGGCTTGGTAACCGACCTGGGCGCGAACGCCTTCCAACTCCCTGCGTGTTGGCGGCTCCCTGGGCACGCTGTCCGGACTGAACCCCCACAACTCCATCAAGGGCTCGACCGTCACATCAAAGGCGCCGTTGCTCTCGCGGGCCAGATAATCGCCGAGGCGAACCAGTTCCAGAATCGGAGCGGGGACGGTCTGGCAACTGTTGGCAGGCAAGCTGTTGAATTGCGCAATGTCCGAATCGGTCCGCCACAGGGACATCTGCTGATCAAGCTCGCCCAAGACGGCATCGACTTCCCGATGCAGAACCTCACTCCCGGGCTGACCCGCCTCGTGCGCATAAACCACCGAGTAGTGGCTGCCCATGGTCGGCCCGCCAAAACTTTCGAGGCTGCGCTCCTGGCCGCACCCACTACACACCACCAGCCCCAGATACCCTGCAACCCTTCCTAACCAACCCAAACTCATATCCCGCAAGGTCAAAACCATCAAAAGTGCCGTGTGCGCTCGCGTCGAACAAGACGTGTGACGTCGCGCCGACCTGCCAGCACACGCTCCATCGCGTTGTCGGTCAGCCAGTGCAACGTTATGCCCGAGACTATAAAACCGGGTCCTTTCAGATAAGCGGTAACAGTCCATTCTGCCATCCTGGCTATTGGAGAAACCGATGAGTGGCTCCCCATCGATTTAAGGTTCCACGATGAGGCAACGCGTGCCTCTGGCATGAGACATCGTTACGGGAATAACGACGCCAATACAAACCATCCGGTAGACAATTTTTCTCTATTCGCGTTTGTCAAGAGCCTGTACGCATTCAGCAAAATGCCGAAACGGTTGTTTTTGAGCGGTGTAACACATACTGTTACAAAAGCGCGTAGGTATGCCGAGCCCAAGAGCCGGCGCACACGCGAATAACGACAACGAACTTCAAGCCGACGAGCCTGAGCGAGTACTAAATGGCCTCCACAACCAGTAAGGGCAAGGCGATCTTTCGCGTTGTCAGCGGTAACTTCCTCGAGATGTTCGATTTTATGGTCTACGGCTTTTACGCCACGGCCATTGCCAAAGCCTTCTTTCCCTCCGACAGTGCATTCGCCTCGTTGATGCTGTCGCTGGCGACATTTGGCGCAGGCTTTTTGATGCGCCCACTGGGCGCCATCTTTCTGGGTGCCTACATCGACCGACATGGCCGTCGCAAAGGTTTGATCGTGACGCTGGCCATGATGGCGATGGGCACATTACTGATCGCGTGCGTGCCGGGTTACGCCACCCTGGGTGTTGCTGCTCCCTTGCTGGTATTGCTGGGCCGCCTGCTGCAAGGTTTCTCCGCAGGCGTGGAGCTGGGCGGCGTTTCGGTCTATCTGGCTGAAATTTCGACGCCCGGGCGCAAAGGCTTTTTCGTCAGCTGGCAGTCTGCGAGCCAACAAGCCGCAGTGGTATTTGCCGGCCTGCTGGGTGTAGGTCTGAATCACTGGCTCAGTGCCGAGCAGATGACGGACTGGGGCTGGCGCGTTCCGTTCCTGGTCGGCTGCATGATTGTCCCGGCGATCTTCATCATTCGCCGCTCGCTGGAGGAGTCCCCAGAGTTCGAAGCCCGCACGCATCGCCCGACGCTACGTGAAGTGGTGCGCTCCATCGGCCAGAACTTCGGCCTGGTACTGGGCGGCATGGCGCTCGTGGTCATGACCACAGTGTCGTTCTACCTCATCACCGCCTACACGCCGACCTTCGGTAAGAACGAGCTGAACCTGACGGACCTGGAAAGCCTGCTGGTCACCGTCTGTGTCGGTGTGTCCAACTTCATCTGGCTGCCGATCATGGGCTCGTTTTCGGACCGCATCGGGCGCAAACCGTTGTTGATCGCCGCCACCGTCCTGGCCATTGCCACCGCCTACCCTGCCCTGTCGTGGCTGGTAGAGCACCCAAGCTTCAGCCATTTGTTGATGGTCGAGCTGTGGTTCTCGTTCCTGTACGGCTCCTACAACGGTGCGATGGTCGTGGCGCTGACGGAGATCATGCCGGTCGAAGTTCGCACCACCGGGTTCTCGCTGGCCTATAGCCTGGCCACCGCAACGTTCGGCGGTTTCACGCCAGCGGCTTGTACCTACCTGATCCACGCGCTGGGCAACAAGGCCGCGCCTGGCATCTGGCTGACCGGAGCTGCCGTACTGGGCCTGATCGCAACACTGGTACTGTTCCGCAAGGGTGGCCAGAAGCTTGAGGCACCTGGTACCGCTGCCACGGCCTGATTGATCGCCACAACCCAAAAAACCCCAGCCTGACATCGCTCAGGCTGGGGTTTTTTAGTGTATGGTGATCGCGGTTATCACAGCGGCAATTGCCACAAAATGTATCGTCGGTACGCTTGTCAATTAACGTGCGTGAACCGCCGGGGAGCCTGCGATGGGGTGGGCATTCCATACAGTTGTCTTTCGGCAGGCCTTGTCCAGCTCGTCCCAAGGGTCGGACTTTTCATGCTCGCACCAACAGCCTGTCAGATGCGAAAATGCTGACCCACGGTCCGATTCTGCCTGCCTGGACAGACACACTCTGCAAGACACCACGTGCCTGGTCAGCCGCCAGCGGCTGTTCCACTTGATGAGATCGTCGATCATCACCCACCCCTCCAATCTCTCAGTCTTATAGCTGTGAGTAACGGCGCAGTAGCAAGTTTCTAAATATGTCGAGCCAACTGACCGACGGTGCGTTCAGTCAGCGTGCTACGGGAAGCACAATCACGCAGTGGCGAGATTTAAAGGCATCTTGACGGTAAAAGTGGTTCCGTGACCCGCGACGGAATCAACCTCAATACTGCCTCCATGAGCACTGACGATCGCCGATGCGATGTACAACCCAAGCCCTAGCCCTGCCCCAGCGCCGTACTCCACGGTGCCATCACTCAAGTGTCGAACCATTGGGCTGAAAAGACTGGCTTTAGCACACTCCTCGATTGGAGCGCCTTGGTTGTGAACAGACAAACAGGCAATCCCCTGCTCATCGGTCAATGTCACGGTCACCGTCTTGCCGGCGCTGCCATGCTTGATCGCATTGCCTATCAGGTTGGAAATCACCTGTTCCATACGGGAGCGATCAAAGCTTGCCACCAGTCGAGCCTCTGACAGCAAGACGATGTTGCGGTCAGGGTCATAGGCACGCGCCTCCTCGACCATCGCCTCGCATGCCTGAGCCAGGTCATCGATCTCCTTGCGCACGGGGATGCCCGAACCTAGCTGGGTGCGCGTGAAATCCAGCAGATCGCCAACGATGCTGACCGAGCGTTTCACGCTGGTAAAGATACGCGACACGTTCTTGACCGCTTTTGGAGGAAGGTCACCCGCCTTCAAGAGCACCTCGGCACTTAACGAAATGGCCCCCAATGGACTTCTCAGGTCATGACCAAGAATTCCGAGGAACACGTTGCGTGCGGCGTCGACCGCTTGCGTATAGGTCACTACCGATTCGGCAAGCGCCTGATCGATCGCCTCGTTGAAGCGAATGATGTCGGAAATTTCCTCGTCTCTCGTCACATCCTCAGGCGGCATCCAGAGCACCAGGACGCTGGTGCGCAAGGCCCTGTACTCGGCAATCATCTGACCGATCGTGAAACCCGACGTCTGACGGGTATCGGCATGGGTTTCAGCCGCGGTGCGCTCAAGGGAATCGGGCGCCTCGCCATGAGATTTCGAAATTCTTGCGGTGTGGGTCTGGGTCGTTCGCAGATCGGTTGCAATCGTGAGCAGCATTTGCTCGGCGTGGTCCCGAAGTGCCGCACTGTCCATGCCGTTCGCCGCAGGGGTCATGGTTTTCGCGAAATTTTCCCATTGTTGCAGGATAGGTTCGATGTTCTGAACAATGAAATCAGCCAACCGCATGCTGTCTACTCCAAAGGGACTGCTTTTCAAAGCGCTGAGCGGTCAAGGAAATAACTCGACGCGAGGCTACAGGTAACGCAAGCAGCCCGGTGAATTAGATTCGAATCGGCGATTCAATTGTTCATCTGTTCACACCTTGAGCTTCCAGGGTCTGAAACTCATCCAGAGCAGCAAACCCGGGACCTGCAGCGCGATCAACAACCCCAGCGCCCATTGATAGGCCGGGACCGGGTGGGCGGCGTCGTTCGCGGCTGGCCAGAGATTCAATACCGCGCCCATCAGCCATTGCAGGAGGAAGGCAAGTGCGAACACCACCAGATTGAATGACGAACTCACCCGCCCCGCGAGTTCGGGCGAAACCGATTGCGCGACAATGGCGTAATTCATGGTCGTGGAGGTGCCGAAGAAGCTGAAACCCATTGCAATCAGATAAGGCGATACCGGCAGACCGCTGATCATGAGCCATTGGAAGCCGAGAAAGATCGCCATGCCGGAGCCGCAAACCATGATCGGTTGCACGCCGAACCGCCGCAGGTAATCGGTCACGGCACCGAATACTAAAGAGCCCGCCGTCATCGCCACTGCGCTGAACAACAGCACACGGGCCATGCCTGACTCGCTCAACCCGGCCATGTCATGCAGCCACGGCCCCATCCACAGCGACAACACCGACATGTAGACGGCATGCGCAAATACCGAGTAGAGCGCTAGACGCCAGAATGTCCAAGAGGCGTACAGCCTGCCAACGGCGGCAAACAGGTCGGTGTAGCGCGTGGGTTTGGCCTCGTACGCCTTGGGCACACTGAGGTGAATGATGCCGGCAACGCACAGCGTCAGCACCGCCAGGATCAAAAACGCCTCGCGCCACGTGACCCAGTCGAGCAGCAGGTGCAAAGGCGTCGTGGACGCCATCGCGCCCAACCCGCCAATCGACAGCAGGCAGGCCGTGCTCAGCGGCAAGCGCTCGACCGGCAGCCAGATCGCGCAGGCCTTGATGGCACTCATCAACGAACCCGCCACCCCAAGGCCGATCAACCCGCGCCCGATCAGCAGGCCCGCTTCAGTGCTGGAAAGACCGAACACCCCTGCCCCCGCGACGGCCAGCAACAGCATCGGCGCCTGCACACTACGCGGGCCGTAACGGTCCAGCATGACACCCAGAGGAATCTGGGCCGCAGCGAAGGTCAGGAAGTACACGCCAGTCAACAGGCCCAGACTGCTGGCGGGCAGGCTCAGGTCAGCCTGCAGGTCCACGTAGATCACCGCATTGACCGTGCGAAACAGGTAAGAAACGAAATGCCCCAGACCGAACGGGATGAATATCGTCAGGAACAGAAAAAAGAAGCTGCTCTTAAGCTGCTTTTGCGGGCCATCCATGACCGTACCATTGCTCATCAAAACATCCTTCCCTGCGTCATTGTCTGCGCGGCTGCCTGCTCAACGCCGCGGGCGTCGATAGACCCACGATCCGCAGCGGCAACCAATACACAAAAAAGCCGGACCCTGTCTGCACAGGATCCGGCCCTTCGCCACACACCACCCGGACTCGCCGGGCAGCGTATGTCACCGCGTGCTTACTGCGGGAATGCCGGCGGATTGACGTCCGCCATGTCTTCCATCACACGCACAACCTGATGGCTGTAGCCGAACTCGTTGTCGTACCAGACGTACAGGACAACGCGGTTGTCGTTGACGATGGTTGCCTCGGCATCCACCACACCGGCATGACGCGAACCGACGAAGTCAGTGGACACCACTTCCTGCGAGTTCACAAAATCGATCTGCTTGTGCAGGTCCGAGTGCAGCGCCATGTAGCGCAGGTACTCGTTCATTTCTTCACGAGTGGTCTGCTTATCAAGGTTCAGGTTGAGAATGGCCATCGACACGTTAGGCGTTGGAACGCGAATCGCGTTGCCGGTCAGCTTGCCGGCCAGCTCAGGCAGTGCCTTGGCAGCCGCCGTGGCAGCACCGGTTTCGGTGATGACCATGTTCAGCGCAGCGCTGCGACCACGACGGTCGCCCTTGTGGAAGTTGTCGATGAGGTTCTGGTCGTTGGTGTACGAGTGAACCGTTTCGACGTGACCGTTAACGATACCGAACTTGTCGTTGACTGCCTTGAGCACCGGCACGATGGCGTTGGTGGTGCAGGAAGCCGCAGAGACGATCTTATCGTCGGCGGTGATTTCGCCGTGATTGATGCCATGAACGATGTTTTTCAGCTTGCCTTTGCCCGGAGCCGTCAGCACGACGCGGTCGATGCCTGGGCAGGACAGGTGCTGACCCAGACCGTCGGCGTCACGCCATACGCCGGTGTTGTCCACCAGCAGAGCGTCCTTGATCCCGTATTGGGTGTAATCCACCTCGGTCGGGTTCTTGGCGTAGATCACCTGGATCAGGTTACCGTTGGCGGTGATGGTGCTGTTGGCTTCATCGATGGTGATGGTGCCGTCGAACGGACCGTGCACCGAATCGCGACGCAACAGGCTGGCACGCTTGACCAGATCGTTTTCCGCACCTTTGCGGACCACGATGGCACGCAGACGCAGGCCGTCGCCACCACCGGTTTTCTCGATCAGGATGCGCGCCAGCAGGCGGCCGATGCGACCAAAACCGTACAGCACGACATCGGTGCCCTTGCGCGGGTTGGTGTTCTGCTGACCCACGACGCTGGCCAGTTCGTCACGCACGAACTGCTCAGGCGTGCGACCGTTGCCTTCGGTCTTGAACTTGACTGCCAGCTTGCCCAGGTCCACCGAAGCGGCGCCCAGCTTAAGCTCGCTCATCGCCTTGATGAGCGGGAACGTCTCGTGTACGGACAACTCACTCGCATCGGATTGACGATGACGCGCAAAGCGGTGAGCTTTGAGAATCGCGATCACTGAACGGTTGATCAGGCTGCGGCCATAGATCGAACTCACCACATTGTTATTGCGGTAGAGCTGACCGATAAGCGGGATCATCGCCTCGGCGAGGGCTTCACGATCGATCCATTCACCAAGACACTGGTCGGGCTTCTGAGTCACGGGAACCTTCCACATGTAGGGGCTGAAAAAAGGGGCTACATTATGACCAAGCCAGTGTTTATGAGCAATGCGCGACTGTCAGATCGTTGCGCACTACATAATTTCGGCCCGTAAATACGAGGTATTACGCTGGAAAACTGACAGCCACCACCTTCCCCCGCTACAATCGCCGCCCCTGTCGCAACGCCTGGAGCCTGACCTTCCGTGCCAGTTCTGCGTCTACCGCTTCTCTCTGCCGCTGCAGGCAAACACCACTGGGGCAATCTTCCCGGTGCCGCACTGAGCCTGGCAATCGCCGAGGCTGCCAGCGCCGCCAAGCGCTTTACCCTGCTCCTGACCGCCGACAGCCAAAGTGCCGAGCGACTGGAACAGGAGTTGAAGTTCTTCGCGCCCACGCTGCCGGTTCTGCACTTCCCGGACTGGGAAACCCTGCCCTACGATCTGTTCTCGCCGCACCAGGACATCATTTCCCAGCGTATCGCCAGCCTGTATCGCCTGCCGGAACTGGAGCATGGCGTTTTGGTAGTCCCGATCACCACAGCCCTACACAGGTTGGCGCCGACCAAATTCCTGCTGGGCAGCAGCCTGGTGCTTGATGTCGGCCAGAAGCTCGACGTAGAAGCCATGCGCACCCGCCTGGAAGCCAGCGGCTATCGCTATGTAGACACGGTGTATGAGCATGGCGAGTTCACCGTGCGCGGCGCGCTGATCGACCTGTTCCCGATGGGCAGCAAGGTGCCTTACCGCATCGACCTGTTCGACGACGAGATCGAAACCCTGCGCACGTTCGACCCGGACACGCAGCGCTCCATCGAGAAAGTGGAGTCGGTGCGTCTGTTGCCCGCACGCGAATTCCCGCTGAAGAAAGAAGAAGTCACCCGTTTCAAGGCACGCTTTCGTGAACGCTTCGACGTGGACTTCCGTCGCAGCCCGATCTTTCAGGACCTGAGCAGCGGTATCACACCGGCCGGTATCGAGTACTACATCCCGCTGTTCTTCGAAGAAACCTCGACCCTGTTCGATTACCTGCCGCAGGACACGCAAGTGTTCTCGTTGCCGGGCATTGAGCAGGCAGCGGAAAACTTCTGGAAAGACGTGCGCAACCGTTACGAAGAACGCCGCGTTGATCCGTCTCGTCCCTTGCTGCCACCAGCCGAATTGTTCCTGCCGGTCGAAGACTGCTTCGCGCGCCTGAAAAACTGGCCCCGAGTAGTTGCCAGCCAGCAGGACATCGAGGCGGGCGGCGAACGTTCGCGCTTCCCAGCGCAGAGCCTGCCGGACCTTGCCATCGAAGCCAAAGCCACCCAGCCGCTCGCAGCGCTGTCGACGTTCCTGGATACATTCCCCGGACGCGTACTCTTCACCGCCGAATCGGCCGGACGCCGGGAAGTGCTGCTGGAACTGCTCGAACGCCTCAAGCTGCGTCCGAAGACGGTCGACAGCTGGCTTGATTTCGTAGAAGGCAAGGACCGGCTGGCGATCACCATCGCCCCACTGGACGAAGGATTGCTGCTGGAAGACCCGGCCCTGGCGCTGGTGGCCGAAAGTCCGCTCTTCGGTCAGCGTGTCATGCAGCGCCGTCGTCGCGAGAAACGCACCGATGGCGGCAACAACGACGCGGTCATCAAGAACCTGACCGAGCTGCGCGAAGGCGCACCGGTGGTACACATCGACCACGGTGTCGGACGCTACCTGGGCCTGGCCACGCTGGAAGTTGAAAACCAGGTCGCTGAATTTCTGATGCTGGCGTACGCCGAGGACGCCAAGCTGTACGTGCCGGTCGCCAACCTGCACCTGATCGCCCGCTACACCGGCAGCGATGACGAAATGGCGCCGCTGCATCGACTGGGTTCGGAAACCTGGCAGAAAGCCAAGCGCAAAGCTGCCGAACAGGTGCGCGATGTGGCGGCCGAACTGCTGGACATCTACGCCCGACGCGCTGCCCGCGAGGGCTATGCGTTCGCCGACCCGAAAGCCGACTACGCAACCTTCAGCGCAGGTTTCCCGTTCGAAGAGACGCCGGATCAGCAGACCACCATCGAGGCTGTACGCGCCGACATGCTCGCGCCCAAGCCAATGGATCGTCTGGTCTGCGGCGATGTGGGCTTCGGCAAGACCGAAGTGGCCATGCGCGCCGCGTTCATTGCCGTGCATGGCGGACGTCAGGTCGCGATTCTGGTGCCCACCACCCTGCTCGCCCAGCAGCACTACAACAGTTTCCGTGATCGCTTTGCCGACTGGCCAGTGACCGTCGAAGTCATGAGCCGCTTCAAGTCGGCCAAGGAAGTCAACGCTGCCGTCGCCGATCTGGCCGAAGGCAAGATCGACATCGTCATCGGCACACACAAACTGCTGCAGGACGACGTGAAGATCAAGAACCTGGGGCTGGTCATCATCGACGAAGAGCACCGCTTCGGTGTGCGTCAGAAAGAACAGCTCAAAGCGCTGCGCAGCGAAGTCGACATTCTGACCCTGACCGCCACCCCGATTCCCCGCACGCTGAACATGGCGGTGTCGGGCATGCGCGACCTGTCGATCATTGCCACGCCACCGGCGCGCAGGCTGTCGGTGCGCACCTTCGTCATGGAGCAGAACAACCCCACGATCAAGGAAGCGCTGCTGCGTGAGTTGCTGCGCGGCGGGCAGGTGTATTACCTGCATAACGACGTCAAAACCATCGAAAAATGCGCCGCCGACCTCGCCGAACTGGTGCCCGAGGCCCGTATCGGCATCGGCCACGGTCAGATGCGCGAGCGCGAACTCGAACAGGTGATGAGCGACTTCTACCACAAGCGTTTCAACGTGCTGATCGCCTCGACCATCATCGAAACCGGCATCGACGTACCGAGCGCCAACACCATCATCATCGAACGTGCCGACAAATTCGGTCTGGCACAGCTGCACCAGTTGCGCGGCCGCGTCGGGCGCAGTCACCATCAGGCGTATGCCTATTTGCTGACACCACCGCGCAAGCAGGTCACGCGCGATGCCGAAAAGCGTCTGGAGGCCATCGCCAATACTCAGGACCTGGGCGCAGGCTTCGTGCTTGCCACCAACGACCTGGAAATCCGTGGCGCGGGCGAATTGCTGGGTGACGGCCAGAGCGGCCAGATTCAGGCTGTGGGTTTCACGCTGTACATGGAAATGCTCGAACGTGCGGTGAAGTCGATTCGCAAGGGCGAACAGCCCAACCTCGATCAGCCATTGGGAGGCGGGCCGGAAATCAACCTGCGCGTGCCTGCGTTGATTCCCGAGGCCTACTTGCCGGATGTCCACACGCGCCTGATCCTCTACAAGCGCATTGCCAATGCCGCCGACGAAGAAGGATTGAAGGATTTGCAGGTCGAGATGATCGACCGCTTCGGCCTCCTGCCGGAGCCGACCAAGGCGCTGGTACGGATCACTCAACTCAAACTGCGTGCCGAACAGTTGGGTATCCGCAAAATCGACGCAGGGCCGCAAGGTGGGCGCATCGAATTTGCGGCCGAGACCCCGGTCGATCCGTTGACCCTGATCAAGCTGATCCAGAGCCAGCCCAACCGCTACAAGTTCGAAGGCGCCACGCTGTTCAAATTCATGGTGCCGATGGAACGCCCAGATGAGCGTTTCAACACGATCGAAGCGCTGCTTGAGCGCCTGACCCCGACAACTGCTTGAAGGATTCATCCATGCGTCTGTTTCGTTCATTGACCCTGCTGCTGGCGCTGGTTGCCCCGACAGCGTTTGCCGAGGGCACCTATCAGGTGGAGGTGATTCTGTTCCGCCAGAGCGGAGAGCCGGCCGCCACACCCCAACTTGCTCCGGAAGACTGGGACGCTGGCGCACAGAAAATAGGCGCAAGCGATGAACGCAGCCCGGCCCTCACGGACCTGGTGACCAAATTGCAAGGCAGTGGCAATTATGAAGTGCTGATGCAGCGCGCCTGGCAGCAGACCATTGGCACCGAGCCCGGTAAAGTCGCCGTTACCGGCGGCAAAGAACAGCTTGGCCATTTCCCGATTGAGGGCACCGTTAGCCTGGCGATGGATCGCTTTACCGATATCGATGCACAATTCTGGATCAACCAGCTGGATGCACATGGCGTGGTGGTCAGCAGCGAGCGCCTTAAGCAGACCGCCAGGGTCAAGAACGGCGGGCTGAATTACCTGGACAACGGCAATCTGGCGCTGCTGATCAAAGTCTCTGCGCTTTGATCGTTATGTATTCAAGGAGCACAGGCGTGCTCCCTTTCTTTTTGAGCATCGCTGCGGCGTAGGGCTTTTTTTAACTTGTCGTCCATTCTCGAAAAAGTCCTCGCCTCGGCCTGGACAGACCTGTTCACTGATCGAACGCTTGAGCGCGGGCGCGACTATGCCCTGCAGAAACGCATCGTGCTGGAAGACTCCAGCCCGCAGATCATTCGCACCGCCTGCCGAGGCTCGGGGCTGGAAATCTACACCCAGACCCTGCTGTTCAAGGACCCGGATCGCTACCGCAATTACCTGACGTGCAAATGCACCTGTCCGGTCCGCAACGACTGCAAACATTGTGTCGCGGCCATGTATTTTCTTCAGGATCCGAAGAACCAGCCCTTGCTGCAGGCCGCGCTGAGCTCCCACGAGCGCGAGATCCAGCCCCAGATCGAACAGAAACCCAAACTGCCCGAGCGACTGGTCGACAACTTGCAACCCAAGCCGCGGCTGATCCTGGCCAGTATCGAATTCAGTGCCTACGAACCGCGCAACGGGCGCATGCAGCGGCACATTCAGCACCGCGCCGCGCTGGCGTTCGCTTATGGCAAGCATTACGCCACAGGCACCACCAACGTCAGCATTCTGGTCAGCTCGTTGGGCAGCGATCTGGTTAACCAGAAAAGCGACATTATCGAGCACACCGAAACCGAAACCCTGCGCATCCGTCGTCAGGGCGAGCAGGAACGTCAGCTTCGCCAACAGTTGACCGATCTGGGCTTCAAAGTGGCCACCCGGCAAAGCAAGGCATTGCCCGACAGCGCGGGTGACATGTACGAGCTGCCCAACGACAAGGCCTGGCTGCATTTCGTGCTCGATGACCTGCCAAAGTTGCGCGAGGAAGGCTGGGAGATCGACATTCAGGATGAGTTCGGCTTCGACGTCACGCCCGTGGAGGACTGGTACGCGGTCATCGACGAAGAGAACGAACGTGACTGGTTCGACCTGGAACTGGGCATCATCGTCAACGGCGAACGCCTCAGCCTGCTGCCGATCCTGATCAACCTGATCCGCAGCCATCCCGAACTGATGAGCCCGACGGCCGTTGCCAAGCGCGGTGATGAAGAGCAACTGCTGGTGCAACTCAACCACTTCACGCAAAGCGGCGGCAGCCCCGTGCAGATTGCCCTGCCCTACGGCCGGCTAAAGCCGGTACTGGCGACCCTGGGTGACTTCTACTGGCGTCAGGAAGGCAACAACGCGCTGCGCATGAGCAAGGCCGACGCGGCGCGGCTGACCGAACTCGAAGACCTGCCGCTGACCTGGCAAGGCGGCGATCGGTTGCGGCATTTTGCCGAGCGTCTGGTCAACATCAAGGACGCACCGATTGCCGTGCCCGACGGCCTGAATGCAACACTGCGCCCGTATCAGCTCGAAGGCCTGAGCTGGATGCAGTCGTTGCGCGAGCTGGAAGTCGGCGGCGTGCTGGCGGACGACATGGGCCTGGGCAAGACCCTGCAGACCCTGGCGCACCTGCTGATGGAGAAACAGGCCGGACGCCTGGATCGTCCGGCACTGGCCGTGATGCCCACCAGCCTGATCCCCAACTGGCTTGACGAGTCCGAGCACTTCACGCCGGACCTCAAGGTGCTGGCGCTGTACGGCGCCAACCGTCATCAGGACGCGAGCAACCTTCAAGACTACGACCTGATCCTGACCACTTACGCCTTGCTGCCCCGCGACCTCGAACTGCTTAAAACGCAGTCATTCCACCTGCTGATTCTTGACGAAGCACAGTACATCAAGAACCCCAACAGCAAGGCCGCACAGGCGGCCCGCGACCTCAACGCGCGCCAGCGTTTGTGCCTGAGCGGTACGCCACTGGAAAACCACCTGGGCGAACTGTGGTCGCTGTTCCACTTTCTGATGCCCGGCTGGCTGGGCAGCAGCAAGGAATTCAACAGCAACTACCGCACGGCCATCGAGAAGCATGGCAATCAGGATCGTCTGCAACACCTGAATGCGCGCATCAAACCTTTCCTGCTGCGTCGTACCAAGGAACAGGTCGCGACCGAACTGCCGCCCAAGACTGAAATCATTCACTGGGTCGACCTCAACGACGCCCAGCGCGACGTGTACGAAACCGTGCGCCTGGCGATGGACAAGAAGGTCCGCGACGAGATTACCCGCAAGGGCGTGGCACGCAGCCAGATCATCATTCTTGAGGCGCTGCTCAAGCTGCGTCAGGTGTGCTGTGACCTGCGACTGGTCAATCCGGACATGCCGATCAACAGCAAGCAGGGCTCTTCCGGCAAACTCAACAGTTTGATGGAGATGTTCGAAGAACTGCTGGCAGAAGGGCGCAAAATCCTGTTGTTCTCGCAGTTCACTTCGATGCTGACCCTGATCGAAGGCGAACTCAAACAGCGCGGCATCGCCTACGCCCTTCTGACCGGCTCGACCCGTGACCGGCGCACGCCGATCCATGACTTCCAGAGCGGCAAATTGCCGATTTTCCTGATCAGCCTCAAGGCTGGCGGCACCGGCCTGAACCTCACCGCCGCCGACACCGTGATTCACTACGACCCGTGGTGGAACCCGGCAGCCGAAAACCAGGCCACCGACCGCGCTTACCGGATCGGCCAGGACAAGCCTGTCTTCGTTTACAAGATGATCGCGCGCGGGACGGTGGAAGAAAAAATCCAGCGCCTGCAACGCGAGAAATCAGCCTTGGCAGCGGGCGTTCTGGATGGCAGGACCAGTGGCGACTGGAAGCTGCGTGACGAAGACTTGCAGGCCCTGTTCGCACCGCTGCCTGCCGTGCCGAAAAAATCCGGCAAGTGAACAGGTCGCCACGTCACGAACGGTTGGCGGGTTAGACAGGGGATATCCCTGCCTTCAACGCTGACCCAGAATTTGCGCCGTCGAAAGGACGGTCGCGTATTCGCCGTGCAGGTTGGCCAGTGACATGGCATGCACCTCTTCGGCGCTGCGGGGCGTGCCGAAGAAGTCCACCTGATCGAACGTGAAGCAGGCATCGTGGGCGACAATGACCTCAAACCCCAGGTTGCCGCCACTGCGCGCTGTAGATTCAACCGAATTATTGGTGACGACCCCTGCGATGACCACCTGCCGGATTCCGTCGGTACGCAGCCACATCTCGAGAAACGACCCACAAAACGCGTCAGGCACCTGCTTGCTCAACTCCCGCTCGTGCGCTTGCGGCACGAACGCGGGTTGATAATCCACACCGGACTGCTCGGGCCAGAACACCGAGGAAGGCGCCGTAGAAAAATGCCGAACGTGGAACACCGGACGCCCAGCGTCTCGCCAGGCCGCCAGCAATGCGGACATCTGATCTTCCGCCTGAGGATTGTTGCGCCGACCCAGCTTGGGGTGATTGATGCCTTGTTGCAGGTCGATCAGGATCAGCGCGCTGCCTGAGTGAATGTCCATCGAGGTTCATGTCCTTGAAATCACGGCCTGCAACAGTAGCCATATCCGTCCCTCGGATCCAGCGCTACATCAGTCGCCAGACAGCTCATTGCGACTACGCTGTCTACTCAGCTCGCTGCTGAACGCCCGACGCCCTTCAACGCCCCCAACCAACTGGAGAACATCATGAATCAGCATCTGAACCTCGCCGGCAAAGTCGCCTTCGTTCAAGGCGGCTCCCGTGGCATTGGCGCGGCCATCGTCCAGCGTCTGGCCAAAGAAGGCGCAGCGGTCGCTTTCACCTACGTCAGTTCGCAAGAAACGGCTTTGGAAATACAAGGCAGCATCACGGCCAACGGGGGTCACGCACTCGCCATTCGCGCCGACAGCGCCGATGAAAAGGCTATCCGTCAGGCCATTCAAACCGCTGCCGAAGCCTTGGGCGGGCTGGACATTCTGGTCAATAACGCAGGCGTACTCGCCCTCGCGTCACTGAATGATTTCCGCATGGAAGACTTCGACAGAACCCTGGCCATCAACGTACGCAGTGTCTTCATCGCAAGCCAGGAAGCCGCTCGCCACATGAGCGAGGGTGGACGCATCATCAACATCGGCAGCACCAACGCTGACCGCATGCCCTTCGCGGGCGGGGCGATTTACGCAATGAGCAAATCGGCGCTGGTCGGCCTGACCAAGGGCCTGGCCCGCGACCTCGGCCCGCAAGGCATCACCGTCAACAACGTTCAGCCAGGCCCCGTCGATACCGACATGAACCCGGCGCACGGCGAATTCGCCGAAACGCTCAAGGGCATGATGGCCATCCCGCGCTACGGCAAGAGCGAAGAAATCGCCAGCTTCGTCGCTTACCTGGCAGGTTCTGAAGCGGGCTATATCACCGGCGCCAGCCTGACCATCGATGGCGGCTTCGGCGCCTGAGCTTCACGGTCGAACAACGACCCAGGCTGGCCCGGACGTCTCGTGAAGGCCGAAGCCAGCCGGTCTGCGCCGAGCTTTCAGCGCGCGGACCGCATTTTCTGCTTAAGCACATGAAAATTCTGAAAAAAAGTTTTGCGTTCCGAAAAGCTTTCGACTACATTAGCGCGCCTCGACAGACACAACGTTGTCAGCGAGATACGGTGAGGTGTCCGAGTGGCTTAAGGAGCACGCCTGGAAAGTGTGTATACAAGAAATTGTATCGAGGGTTCGAATCCCTCCTTCACCGCCATATTCGATACACGAAAAGCCCCGACTTTACTGGTTAAAGTCGGGGCTTTTTCGTTTCGGTCGCCTGCGTTAGGACTCTTTCAGGACCAGAGCAGCGATTCACAGACCGCTGATACGGTCTGCGCAGCAGAACGGAAATGATCCATCCGCATGTCTAGCTCAAGCGCGTTCTCACGCGCCTGCCGACACAACGGACGAGCTAGCGAAACTGAACGACTGTTGCCATACGATGGGCACCCATCACGCCAGTTAACGTGCGTCTCCCTACCTGCCCCATGATGCAATGCTTGATCGCGCCCATTGTTCTGCACTGGTCACAGGTAAATCGTGTATTGCGTTGAAGGTCCCCGCCATATCCCACGCCACACCTCGGCCCATAGCAAATACTGCCCGGTATTTTCGTAAATTGTCGTCAGGTTTTTCCGCAAGGTCTGCCAGCAACTGCTGCACGCTAAGCTCTCGACGCTCGATCATCCGCCCGATGACTCGTTCAACCAGGTCAGCCAGGGCGCCGTAAGTGAGGGTATCACCGGCGGTGTATACGACCTGATTGGTAAGCCACGGGCTGTTCAGCACGATGGCGGCAGTAAGCGTCCCTATGTCTTCGGGTGTCGTCACCGTCACCAGGGTTTCCAGACCGCCCAGCGCATTGACTCTTCCGGCGGCCAGATCAACGACTCCGAAAGCCGGATCGAACAGGAAACTGGTAAACATGCCGGTGGAAATAATGACCCATTCAGTCCGGGATTGAGCGCGCAACACGTCGCGAACATCCATTTGCTCGTCAAATAGATCTTGAGGGCTACCACGTCCGATCAAGTCGTAGTCAACGCCGAACTGCCACGGAATATAGCGCTTCACACCCGCAGTGAGCACCGCCTCCGTCAACTTACGCTGAGTGCCCCGGCCCGCAGCAAATCCAACGCAACTGATCACCGTGTCAAAGCGTCCGAGCACTACAGCAAGCTCTTCCACGGAGGCAATGCTGATATCGGCTGTCTCGATAGCGACCCCTAGCATTCTGATGGTGTCTATTTCCTGCTGTTTTACCCTACACGAACTTTGCACAGTGGCTTTGCGCAGCAGCACGCTAATGCTCCGCGATTCGGTTGAGCGGGCGGCCAGTCCTTGCAGCACTGCAAGCCCCAGCTCGCCTGCCCCTAAGACCAGAATACGTTGTTTGACGTTTGAAATAGCAGCCTGCATGGTAAGCCTCTTTTGACGTACTTAACTTGAGGCCCGGAAGCTTGTCATGAACGTTGATGCGCAAAAAGTAGGTACATCCGTGATACCGAGCGGTCTTGATGCTCAGGAGATCGTGCGACTTTCGCAGAGTGCGTGTCGCGCACTTTCAAATGACGAAGATGGGCTCAAGCGCGATATCCTCGGTCATTCCGGTAACCGATGGTCACTCGGTGTTGTGAATGCGTTGGGTGTGACCAGCCCGTTGCGCCACGCAGAGCTGCGTCGTCGATTGAATGGCGTCACCCAACGCATGCTCACTCATACATTGCGTCAGCTGGAACGCGACGGGCTTATCTCTCGTCACGATTTTGGCGAGAAGCCCTTGCGTGTCGAGTACGCTTTGACCGAACTGGGAATGGGGCTATTGGTGCAGATGATTCCACTATGGACGTGGGTGATTGCACAGTCTGAGGGGTTCAACGAGGCGCGCAAACGTTACGACACTCAGTAGAAGCCGAGTAATGCGCTGCATTCTAATGCCAGCGTGAGCTAGCACCAGTGCCTCTACCTATCACCAGATCATCCCTTCGTATGCGAAAGCTTTTCAAGAATCAGACTGAAAACATCCTGATCAGTGTCGGCGAGGTTTCTGAACGCACGCACGACATTGCCCTCACGTACCGACAGACTGTCGTTTTCGATTGATCTCGCAACGCCCGTGACCAGATACCCCACATCAACCCCCATCGCTGATAGGGCTGCCAGATAGTCTGCCCTGGGCGTACGCTCCCCGCGCTCATAGTGCCCTTGAGCGTTGACCTGAACGCCTGCCATTCTTGCGAAATCCTTCTGTGACAACCCTAACCGGCTCCTTTCGGCTCTAAGGCGAATTGCGAATCTATCTTCGCGACTGGATATCATCTTGGCCTCCATCAAGCTAATGAGTGAGCTTCGGAGCGGATCAGGGATACACGGTTGTCAGGCCGGGCGGCAGGTCGAAATAAACGCTGGAGGTGCTGTTTGATTCAGCGATACAACCGGCAGTGTAGCCCCAAAACCATCGCTTCACCGTGGATGGAAATATCCGGGGGCAACGCGGCCGCGCTTGAGGCTCAGATTGATCGCCCCGCCGGTTTAAGCCTGAACGCGCCTGCGTTAGCATGCACCTCTTGAAATTCAGGCTGTCCAGACCCGTGATGAGAGATCGATGAAAAAAACGGCGTTGTTCCTACTCGCGCTGGCGACTCATACGGCCGCATACAGTGCTGGCGATGCAGAGGCCGGAAAAGCGGTATTCACACGGCTCTGCTCGGGTTGCCACAAAATAGGTCCCGGTGCACGCAGTGCGTTCGGCCCTCCGCTCAATGGCGTCATCGGAAGCAAGGCCGGTCAGCATCCGGATTACATCTACACCGACGCGATGAAAAACTCAGGCATCGTCTGGACCCGGGAACAACTCACCACATACATCAAGGACCCGAGCGAAGTGGTGCCAGGCACACGGATGAAATTGTGGTGGATGGGCAATGACCAGCGCATGGAAGATTTACTGGAATACCTCGACGCGAACAAATAAAGCCCTGACATGAAAAACCCCTGAATCACTTCAGGGGTCAGTGCTGCGTGTCTGTGACTTACTTGTCGGATTCGTAGGGCGGGTAGTCGTCCTTCGTGCCGTGTTCCTTGGCGGGGGTCTTGGCAGGCTTGACCGGGTCGACTTGCGGATCGCCGGCATCCGGTGATTCGGTATTGAAATCCGGTTTGTCGGTACTGTTGTCGCTTGGCTTGTTGCCAGTCATAGGCGCCTCCATTGGGTTAAAACGTACAACCTGTTATTCAGAGGGCCGTTATGCTCAGCCGTGCCATGCGACTGACGAACGGGCCTTCACATGACTGCTTTGCGGGGCGACCCAGGACTGGTAGCCTTGCGCCATTCATGGAGGATCACGATGAAAAGGCTTTCAATGGCGCTGGCAATCGCCGCGCTCTCGCTTTCCCGGCTGGCTTACAGCGACATTTTCAAATGCACCTCGCCTCAGGGGCAGGTGAGCTATGCGTCCATCCCATGCGAGGGCAACGCTCAGAGTACCGTGCAGCGCTCCGGCCCACCCCACCTGTTGAGCAAAGGCGAACCGGTCGATCACGCACACAAGATCAATTTGAAAGCCACGGAGTACCTGAAAGTCAGCGGCCGCGCTCACGTGACGGTTTACGAAACAGACAGCTACAAAGCCTTCCAGAGAAACCGTCCACCGCCGCCGAGCGTGCCGTCGCAATGCCACAGTCCGCATTACGACAGCCAGTGCTTTGACCCCTCGGGGGGCGCCTCCTCCAGAAAGGCAGTGCCTGGCAGTTAAGTCTTACTCGGCACGTACCTCGCTGACCTGCACCACCGGCGTCAGGTCCGTGTAATTGATGATGTCGGCATTGATCCGCGCCTGGTGCGGCCCCATCCCGGCCTGAAACGCTTCGACGGACTCGCAATAGATGTGGCACATGGCGAGGTACACAGGCGTTGAACCGGGTGTCGCACCGCCCAGCCCCTTGTCGACGCTGTAACGTACGCAGTGCTCCCCCATCAAGGACTGCACCAGTGGCATGTGCTGATCACGGTAGTAGTCGTGATCGAAACGGGCACCTTCCTCGTATGGGTACAGCACGCTGACTTTAATCATGTCGATGTTCTCCAGATGGCAGGTGAAATTGCATTGTCCTTCGACCGCAACACATGCGGCAACGTGTTATGACAGCACTGGCAGGCATTTCTCCATTCCCTCACAATCACGCCGTTTGGCCGACCCCGCCTTCGATGGCCCCCGGCCGCCCAGTCAGATTGAGGAAACCCGTATGAATGCTCTTGAGTGGAACGAAGCCGCCCTGGCGAAATACCTTTCGACCCATCCCACGCTGAAGGATGAAATCAGCAGCCTCAGCGCCGCCGAGCAGAAGCAACAGCTGCAATGGGCATTCGAGGACGAAGCTGAGAGCCAGGGCATCGAACCGTGGGAACTGGCGCTGGAATTGATCGCCGAGTCCCCGGAACAGCTCAAGCAGATGCGCCTGGAAGCCCATGCTCAAGTTGCTGAAGCACTCGGCATGGAGTGGGACGAGTATTGCGAGCTGAACGACATCCAGCTGTAACCAGGGCTTGAGCAAAAACCTGTGACCCGCCAGTCAGCGCTTTACCTGTTCAGTGTGGATGAGTAACGTCTGTGCACTTCAATAAAAAGGAATAGCGTCATGAGTGATCTGGTCTCGTACCACCTGGACGATGGCATTGCAACGCTGACCCTGAACAATGGCAAGGTCAACGCCATCTCCCCGGATGTCATCGCCGCATTCAATGCCGCGCTGGATCAAGCCGAGAAAGATCGCGCCGTCGTGATCGTGACCGGACAGCCCGGGATTCTGTCGGGTGGCTATGACCTGAAAGTCATGACCGCAAGCCCCGAAGCCGCCAGCAATCTGGTGACCCAAGGCTCGACACTGGCCCGGCGCATGCTGTCCCACCCCTTCCCGATCATCGTTGCCTGCCCGGGCCATGCAATTGCCAAGGGCGCCTTTCTGCTGCTCTCCGCCGATTACCGAATCGGTGTGGAAGGGCCGTTCAATATCGGCCTGAACGAAGTGCAGATCGGCATGACCATGCACCACGCTGGCATCGAACTGGCCCGTGACCGGCTGCGCAAATCGGCGTTCAACCGCTCGGTGATCAACGCCGAAATCTTCAACCCCGAGGGTGCCATGCAGGCGGGCTTTCTGGATCAAGTGGTCAGCGTCGAAGCCTTGTCTGAGACAGCACGCACGGTTGCAACGCAGCTGAAGAAAATCAACATGAACGCTCACGGAAAAACCAAACTGAAGACCCGAAAGGCGTTTCTGGACACTTTGGACGCGGCCATCGAACTGGACAAAAAGAGTTTTGTTTAAGGCCAGCCGACAAGCCCGCGATTGCGGGCTTTTGTTTACCGGCGAACTCATCCGCGTTTGATCAATCTCATCAGCTACCGCGCATCCCCTCTTGCGCCATAGCCATACTGAAGAAGCGATAGCATCATGGGTCGAGTTGTAGCAGCTGCGGTTTACAGCAAAGGCAAAAAGGTCACTGACATCACGCTGGATGAAGGCGCTGCCTGGGCATCTAAACCCGATCATTTTGTCTGGATAGGGCTGGAGCAACCCAACGCTCAGGAACTGACCAGCCTGAAGAAACAGTTCAACCTGCATGAACTGGCCCTCGAAGACGCGATGGAAGTTCACAGCCGCCCCAAGCTTGAAACCTTTGGCGATGCGCTGTTCATCGTGACCTACGCCCCGGTTCGCGACAACGGCAAGTTGCTGTTCATCGAAACCCATATATTCGCGGGCAAGGGCTACATCATCACCTCGCGCAACGGCCACTCGAAGTCCTACGGACTGGTGCGCCAACGCTGTGAAGCCCGGCCGCTACTGCTGGAGCACGGCGAAGACTTCGTGCTGTATGCCCTGCTCGATTTCGTGACCGAGAACTATCAGCCAGTGACCGAGGCGATTCATGCCGAACTGGAAGTGCTGGAACAGAACGTGTTGGGCGGCTCGCTACGCGAAGCGGATATTCAGCACATCCATGCGCTGCGTCGCGACCTGTTGAGGATGCGGCGTTACGTGGCGCCTATGGTGGAAGTCGGGGAAGAGCTGCAGAAGCTCAGCTTTCCATTCATCGACAAGAACATGCGCCCTTACTTTCGGGACGTCGAAATTCACGTCAAGCGGCAGATGGAAGACCTGGGCAACCTGTGCGACATCGCCAGCCAGACCATCGAAATCGGCTTGCTGCTGGAATCCTCGCGACAGAGCATCGTGCAGCGCAAATTTGCAGGCTGGGCGGCAATCCTCGCCTTCCCCACCGCGATTGCAGGCATTTACGGCATGAACTTCGAGAACATGCCGGAGCTGACCTGGCACTACGGCTATTTCATCGTGCTGGGCGTGATCGTCGGCGGCTGCTCGGCGTTGTTTGCCAGCTTCAAGCGGTCGGGGTGGTTGTAAGGTCAGCGTGCGGGAGCGAGCCAGCTCTGAGCGGCAGCGCCGGGAAAGGGCGAGCACCTCCAATGGAGATGCTGTGCCTGAACTATAGCCTTCGCGAGCAAGCTCGCTCCCACGGGTTATCTATTTCGTCTTCTTGTCCGGTGATTCGGATCACACCGTCGCCGCATCCGGCTTGTGCGCCACGAAGCGCATCATCCATTCGGCAACCGTTACGCCATGATGCTCATGGTCAAGGCTCGCCACGCCCTTCTGGTATATCTGCTCACCCAGTGACGCCTGACGTATCTCAAGCAGGGTCCGCGAATAATCGTGGATGAACTCAGGGTGCCCCTGGAAACACAGCACCTGATGGTTGATGTGGTACGCAGCGAACGGACAGAAGTCGCTTGAAGCAATCACGGTGGCGTTGTCCGGCAGGGTCGTGACCTGATCCTGATGGCTGATCAGCAGCGTCAGGTTGTCTATCGCAGGCGTCATCCACGGCGTAGCGGGTGCCAGTTGATAATGATGAATGCCAACGCCCCAGCCTTGCACGGCCCGCTCGGTCTTGCCGCCCAGCAACAGCGCCAGCAACTGATGCCCGAAGCAAATACCCAGCAGCTTGTCGCCACGTTCATAAAGCGTGAGCAGGTACGCCTTCAACACTTGAATCCAGGGATCACTTGCGAACGAATCGGCTTTACTGCCCGTCACCAGATAGGCGTCGAACCGTTCATCTTCGGGCGGATAGATGCCCTGCATCACGTTATAAACCTCGAACCGGGCGGCAATCGGCTGAAGCGCGAACAGTCGCTCGAACATGTGTCCGTAACCCTGGTACTGCTCGACCAGTTCCGGGCGCAAGACATCGGTTTCCAGAATGCAGATGCGTAACGGCATATAGAAGGACCTGAAACAATGGTTTGGCGATAGCGCAAGCGGGCAGCCTGCCCTGATGACTGACGCAAATCAAGCGGCGCGTCCGGGCCTTTGCTGGCAAGCGGTCGGCAAAAGAAAGAAACCGGATCTCAATCTGTGGCCATTGAAATCACGCATCGCTAAGGTCATGTAAGAAACATCTGACTCGGACGAACGGTAGAACGTCAGGTTTTTCGTTCAAGGTGTCTAGCAAAGGCCTATGAAACGATTCAGCTATTTTTTGATAACTTTTGCTGCTGAAAAGTGGCGGTACAAATTCATAACGGGTCTAAAGCACAGGGCACGCGGCCTCTAAGGTTAAGTCAGTAACAGGACGGCGCGATAAAAACAGTTCTGCGTCAGGTTGCGATCGAGTGATCGAACCCTCCCGTTCAACGTACCACCTTTGCCAGCTGCCCGTTTGCCGCTTATGCATCGGTCAGCTTTTGTCGCTCAGGAATAACAACAAAAGGCAGTCAGCCATGTTCAAACATACGAAATTTCGTCAGGCGGGTCTTATCGTCTTCGCCACCACTCTTTTATTGATCTTACCGAACCTGAATCGACTGTTCGGCTAGTCGTCTTGCGCTATCGGGATGCGCGCAACTGTGCCACTCTTCCCATTCGAATGAAGGGAGAACGGCTCATGCGTCAATGGATCGCGTTGTTTCTCGCCCTGACAGGCAGCCTCGCTGCACAGGCCGGCGAAGTGGACCAGGCTGCGGCAGTCGCGGCGCTCAAGGAAGGCAAACTGGCGATGGATGTCCGCAGCCAGACTGATTACGACGCAGGCACCGTCCTTAACGCTGTGCGCGTGGACCGGGTACGCTTGGTGAATCAGATGAAGCTGGTGCTCAATGACCGCAATGCGGTGTTCGTCATCTTCAGCAGTTCCAATGAAAAAGCCAGTAAAGCCCAGGACCAGTTGATGAAAGCCGGTTATTACAGTGTGATTAACGGCGGCAACTACGAAGAGTTGCATAACGCACTGTATGACATTACGGATGACCCGGCAGAATAACCATTCAAGTGCATGGATAAAACGCGTTCTGTATCAGGCAGTGTATATTTATGAATGCACCGCCTGATATTAAGCGCTAAACGATTACTGGTGCTGCGCCTGCCCCTGAATCCGGGCCTTGGTTTTCGGCACACTCACCATCGGCGATACCACCACCTTGGCGTGCATCTGCTCTGCCCCACCGCCACGTCGCATGCCACGCACCGGGCACGCGTCGAGATAATCCAGACCCACCGCCAGTTTCAAATGGCGCTCGGGAATCGCCAACTGATTGGTCACATCGAAGCTGTACCACGCGCCGTCGACCCAAGCCTCGGCCCAGGCATGGCTGGACAAGTGATCGCTGTCTTCACTGCACAGATACCCCGAGACATAACGTGATGGCACGCCCAAAGTGCGGGCGCAGGCCAGGAAGGCGTGGGTATGGTCCTGGCAGACACCGGAGCGACCGGCAAATGCTTTGGCAGCGCTGGTATCGACTTCCGTCGCGCCCTGGGTGTAGGTCATGTGCTGGTTCAACGCCTGCATCAGATCAATCAACGCGCTGCGGTCGATCCGCTTGCCGCACTGCGTGGCGGCGAAGCTGCGAATGGCCTCGTCGGGCTCGGTCAGGCGTGTCACCCGCAGAAACGGCAACGGTGACTGGCTTTCGTGTTCGGCTTCACAAGCTGCATCGATTTCGACTTGCCCGCGTGCGCCAATGATGATCGCCTCGTGCGGTTCTTCAAGGCTCAAAACGTGCAGGATATTGCCGAACGGGTCGACTTGCGCACGCACCTCGCGTGGCAAGGTCAACTGCCAGCTGAGTACCTTCTGGCGCTCGCTGTCGTGGGGTGTCAGGCGCAGGTACTGGATACTGGAACGCACCTGGTCATCGTAGTGATAGGTGGTTTCGTGGCTAATTGAGAGTCTCATGCAGCCTCCAGGTACGAAGTGTGGATAGCGTCGCCCAGTTGGGCCAGCATCGGAATGAATTCGTTCAACCATTCATGCAGGCCTTCGTTCAGGATCTCATCGATGCTGGTGTAGCGCAGACGTGCGTCCATTTCGGCCGCCATCCGCTGCGCAGGCCTGCCGTTGACGCCAGGCAGGCTGGCGAGAATGACGTCCATTTCTTCAAGGCACGCGCGTAGCGAGCGTGGAATATCGGCGCGCAGCAGCAATAATTCAGCAACCTGCCGTGCGCCCGGAGCGTCCCGATACACTTCGGTATACGCCTCGAACGAAGACAACGCACGCAACAAGGCACTCCACTGGTAATAACCGGCAGCGGAGTTGTCGGCGGCGGCGTTGGCCTGTGGACCACGCAACTCGAGCATTTCGTAGCGAGCGTCAAGCATGCGCATGGTGTTGTCGGCGCGCTCGATGAACGTCCCGAGACGAATGAAACGGAACGCATCGTTGCGCATGATGGTGCCGTAGGTGGCGCCCCGGAACAGGTGTGAGCGCTCCTTGACCCATTCGCAGAAACGGCTCATGCCGTAACGCGTCAGCCCCTGTTGGGCGATGCCGCGAATTTCCAGCCAGGTGGAGTTGATGTTCTCCCACATGTCGGCGGTGATACGACCTCGAACCGCATGGGCACTGGCACGTGCGGCGCCCAGGCAGCTGTAGATGCTGGCCGGGTTGCTCGCATCCAGCGCGAAGAAGTGCAGCATGCGTTCGGCGTGCAGCTCGCCGTGACGCTCGATGTAGGTTTCCAGTGTGCCGGTAATCAACAACGGCATGGCTATCTCATCCAGCCCGTCACCACGCCCGTCCTGGGGCATCAACGACAGCGAATAGCTCACATCCAGCATTCGGGCGAGATTCTCCGCTCGCTCCAGGTAACGCGACATCCAGAAAAGATCCGAGGCAGTTCTACTTAACATTGGCAGGCATCCTTAATCCTCGACCACCCAGGTGTCTTTGGTACCGCCACCCTGAGACGAATTGACCACCAGCGAACCTTCACGCAACGCTACACGAGTCAGGCCGCCGGGTACGACGCGGGTTTCGCGTCCAGACAGAACAAAGGGCCGCAGGTCAATGTGGCGTGGGGCAATGCCGTTCTCGACAAAGGTCGGGCAGGTTGACAGGCACAAGGTGGGTTGGGCGATGTACGCGTGCGGTTTGGCTTTGAGCCGCGCCCGGAAGGCTTCGATCTCGGCAGCCGTGGCAGCAGGTCCGACCAGCATGCCGTAGCCACCGGAGCCCTGGGTTTCCTTGACGACAAGGTCTTTGAGGTTGGCCAGCACATGGGACAGCTCTTCAGGCTTACGGCATTGCCAGGTCGGTACGTTCTTGAGAATCGGCTCCTCATCCAGATAAAAACGGATCATGTCGGTGACATACGGGTACACCGATTTATCGTCCGCGACACCTGTACCGATGGCGTTGGCCAACACCACGTTGCCGGAGCGATAGGCCGCCAGCAGACCGGGTACGCCCAACATCGAATCGGGGTTGAAGGCCAACGGATCGAGAAACGCGTCGTCCAGACGCCGGTAGATGACGTCGACGGCTTTCGGGCCATCGGTGGTGCGCATAAAGACGCGATCGTCGCGCACGAACAAATCGGCACCTTCTACCAGCTCAACGCCCATCTCGCGTGCCAGGAAGGCATGCTCGAAGAAGGCGCTATTGAAACGCCCCGGAGTCAGTACGACCACGCTGGGGTTATCCAGGTGGCTGGAGCTTTTGAGCGTGTCGAGCAGCAGGTTCGGATAATGATCGATAGGGGCAATGCGCTGCGCCGAGAACAGTTCAGGGAACAGGCGCATCATCATCTTGCGATCTTCGAGCATATAGCTCACGCCGCTTGGGGTGCGCAGGTTGTCTTCGAGCACGTAATACGTGCCGTCGCCATCGCGGACCAGATCGACGCCGGAGACGTGCGAATAGAGATCGCGGTGCAGGTTCAAGCCCTGCATTGCCAACTGATACTGCTCATTGGCCAGCACTTGCTCGGCGGGAATGATCCCGGCCTTGATGATGCGCTGATCGTGATACAGGTCGGCAAGAAACATGTTCAGCGCTTTGACACGCTGTATACAGCCGCGCTCCACGACCCGCCATTCACTGGCCGGTATGCTGCGCGGGATGGTGTCGAACGGAATGAGCCGCTCGGTCCCCTGCTCATCACCATAGAGCGTGAACGTGATCCCGGCGCGATGAAACAGCAAATCGGCTTCACGCCTGCGTTGAGCCAATAGCTCAGGGGGCGTATCGCCCAGCCAGCGGGCGAATTCCCGATAGTGCGGGCGAACCAGGCCGCCAGCATCGTACATCTCGTCATAAAAGGTGCGGATCATGCCGTACTCCTTGTCACCATGGACACCTTAGGCTTCGCAAGGCCCGTGCCACCGGCATAAACGCTTTAATATCAATCAGTTAGATATAATTCCTGCGGGCCGCGCACCATTCCTGTGCGCTAAACGCCCCGGCTACCTCTTCCATGCGTCATTCGGAAGCGTCTTTGCACCGCGAAATCTATGACCAGCATAGTCACAGTTGATTTCCGAACACGATATTAGTTCGCCATAATCGCCAGCAACCGAGCAAACAGGGCATCAAACGTCAGTTTTGCCGCAGACCTCATTCTCCAGCGAAGGCCACGCATCTTAGCGCCCTCCTGACCGGACTTCCCTTTGAGCCACTCTCTTGAGTGGCTTTTTTTTGCGCACGGAATATGAAAAACCGCTTCTGAGTGGCCGCACTACCTCAAGTGACCAAACCGACACGCCCCAAAACAAGACCGGCCGCCCCGGCAGGTTTCCCCAGGGCGGCCGGTCGGCACTCAGGTGACACGTGCAGCGGATCAGGCGTGCAGCCTCCTGATCTCCTGTTTCACACCCCAGCCTTCCACCTCCCCGTCCATTGGCAAAATAGCCATCTGAAAGTCCTGCTCAAAGTCACCGATACCGTCATAGGTGGCGTACATCACTTTGCTCAGTTGCAGGTGCCAGGCACCGTCATCGCGCACATTGATTTGTGTATTGAGGGACTCGCCGCGAAATTTTTCTGCAGCCTGCCGTGCCCGTTCCTCATCGGGAAAAATGGCATAGAACTCGATAGGATGAATTCGCGCGAAGTCAAAACCGCCTTCTTTCATGCGGCGCAGTACGTTACTGCTGATGTCCTCTTGATAGGCTGTGCTCATGAAACGTCCTCCTATGCAACGATAGATAGAGTTTCAACACTTCCCGAGCGACTGAATAATAAGCCGACGCACGACAGTTACTCTGGCGTGGGGAATCAAGCATGTAGCTGGCCGGACCTGGAACGGGCCGGAGATGGACATGAATCAGAGGCCGCTGCAGCGGCCTCATTTGCAGAGTAGACCCATCGTAGGGACATTGCCAAGTGGTTGGTGCATCAAGATTTTTTTCAGCAACGGATCAGTTCATTTCTGTAATGGAAATGATCTGAACACTGTTATGGTCTTTGAGCGTTTTGACCGTCGGCTCAGCGGTTCGGCCCTCAAGGTCATTGAGATTCAACTCATCCGTGACGGGATACAAATCCTTGCGCAGGAGACGAGCAGCGTCCTCTTCACTGGGGCGCTCCTGCCATTGCACTTCACGGCGTTGCTGCACACCATCCTTGTCCAGATACAAAATGGCCCACTGTTTCATCAATGTCTCCAAAATAGGCAAACCAGGCACTCTGGCTCACTTACTCTGGACCGTTTGGTGCAGCCATTCGTTCCAATGGATTGCAAGCGGCAAACAGACTCAAACGGATAACAAAAAGGCCTTCGCACAGGATGCCGAAGGCCTTGATGTGAATTGAAACGATCAAACCTGCCGCTCGCCCGGTGCTGATCGGGCGAGGCGAGAGATATCAGTTTCTGTTTTTGCTGGCCTCCACGCCTGCGGTGTTGTCCAGCAGGCTCTTGGTCGCGGTCTGCAGGAAGCTTTCAAGCTTGCGCTTGAGCTCCTCGGTGTCCGGTGCATCAGGCACCTCTTCCGCATGTGGCTTGGCACCCAGAGTGTAGGTCAGCAGCTTGGCTGGCATTTCGGTCGGTTCGATCAGAATGCGGTTGCCGCTGATGATTGCCACCACCTGTTCGCTGCCCGAGGGCTTGATGACGCCAAAGCCCTTGTCGCCTTCCGGCAGGTTCAGCAAGTCACGTCCCCAGCACTGGTTACGCGTCTGGCCACCCAGGCGGCCCATGATGGTCGGCACCACATCGACCTGAGTACCGACGATGCTGCTGCGCTGACCGAACTTCTCCTGCATGCCAGGGCCGATCAACAGCAGCGGCACGTTGAAGCGGCCAAGGTCCATTTCCGTCAACTGACGGTTGTTGCCGAAGCCGTGGTCACCCAGTACGACGAACAGGGTGTTCTTGAAGTAAGGCTCTTTCTTGGCCTTCTCGAAGAACTGGCCCAGCGCCCAGTCGGAATAACGCATGGCCGTCAGATGCTCGTCCAGCGAACCGTGACCGGTCACACGCTCCACCGGCAGGTTTTCCGGCAAGGCGTAAGGGGTGTGGTTGGAAAGCGTCTGCAGCAAGGCATAGAACGGCTTGCCGTTCTGACGCGCCTTGAGCTCCTGGGCACCACGGTCGAACATGTCCTGGTCGGAAACACCCCAGGTCGGATCGGAGAACACCGGGTTGACGAAGTCGTCGCGGCCGACGAAGTTGGTCATGCCCTGGTTGCTGAAAAAGCCCGACTGGTTGTCCCAGGCAAAGTTGCCGTTGTAGACATAGACGTCGTCGTAGTTGCGGCCTGCGCTCAACAGCTGTGGCAGGCCCGACAGTTTGTGGCTGCCTTCCGGCGTCTGCATCAGGTATTCGAAACCTGGCAGGTTCGGGAAACAGGCCATCGTGGCGAACATACCCTGGTGGGTGTGGGTGCCGTTGGAGAAGAAGTGATCGAACAACAGACCTTCCTTGGACAATTTGTCGAAGTTCGGCGTGATGTTCGCATCGCTACCCAGCGCGCCGACCGAGTGACCGGCAAAGCTTTCCATCAGGATCACGACCACGTTGCGGATCGGCAACGTGTTTTCTGCTGGCGGGGTGAAATCACGGCGAACGGCAGCGATGTCCGGCTCGACCAGCTTGTCATTGGGGGTCAGCAGCATATCGCGCACGGTCTGTTGAGCGTCGGCTTGCGGCAGCGTGGCTTTCCAGATGTTGTCGCGGTCCTCGGACATGCGACTCTTGGCAGCTGTGATCAGAGTCAGCGTACCGTTCAGGCCCAACTGGTTGGCGAAATTCGATTCGGTGGTATACGCATCACCCCAACGCAGCGGCGGGCCTTGGCGCAGGGTGCCACGGGCGCATATGACCGCCACGATCAACACCAGAAAGAACACTCCGACACGCATGTACCACGGCGCGATGGAACGAGCGCCTGCACTGTTGCCCGAGACGGCAGGGCTTGGGCGGGTGATGCGGTCGATGCCTTTGAACACCAGGCTCAACAGCCAGGTCACTGCGGCCCATGCCAACAGATAACGCACCACCGGAAAGCCGTACCAGAGCATGCTCAGAACGGTCTTCGGATCTTCCTTGACGTACTGGAAGACCAGACCGTTCAGGCGCTGGTGGAATTCACGATAGAAGTCCATCTCCATCAGGCCCAGGAACAGCGTGATGCTGCCGACCAGGGTCAGCCAGAACCGGAACACGCCGCGCGCCGCCATCATCCGAGCGCTGAACAGCGACAGCATCAGCGGGATCAGCAGGTAGACCGTCAGCCGCAGGTCGAAACGCATGCCGTTAAACAGCGCCTCAATAAAAGTCGACGCAGGCGTGTCGCCAATCATCTCGCGGTTATAGACCAGTAGACCGATACGCAGCAGCGTGTACATCACCATCAGGGCAAGGCCGCTGAGCAATGTATAAGCCAGATGTGACTTGACGTTCGGGTTTTGCAGGCGGGACAAAGCTTGCCGATGAATCTGGGCGTCCGTTTTGGCCATGATTGTCAGGATCCGGTGGATTCAGGGTTGGGGTCAGGCATGCGATACCGGCGCTCTATCGAGTGAGCGGCAGGCTGCAAGGGGCGCAGATACTACTTGATCCCCAAGTGTTTGGTGCTCGTTCAACACTTGGTTGGCATCTACGGGCTCCGCATCGCGCGCAATTCTGGGACTTGAGGTGTGAAAATTTTGTCGCGTAAGCCACCACGGGCCGGCGTCAGCTCGGCGTTTCAGCAACGTGAGCCTGAAACGCCGGTGAACTGTTACCTCAGGTGTCAGCCGTTGCTGGGCTTGCCGATTGCGCTGAGGACGTATTGCGGCAGCGCAAACGCACCGATGTGTACTTCAGGGTTGTAGTAACGGGTCACGATGCCGCTGCCTGCGAAACGCTGGCGCAGGGTTTCCAGCGGCAGCTTGCGATAGGCCTTGTCAGTGGCGCCCCACGCAAAGGTCATGGCGCCGCCGATGTAGGTCGGTATGGCCGCCTGGTAGAAGTGCCAGTCTGCGAACAGGCCGTTCATGCGTCCAGCGGTGGTTTGCACGCCACTGAGCTGCATGAAGGGCGTGCCGTTCTGGGTGACCAGAATGCCGCCCTCGTTCAGGCAGCGATGGCAGGCCTGATAAAAGTTTTCCGAAAACAGCACTTCTCCCGGACCGATCGGGTCAGTGGAATCGGAAATGATCACGTCAAACTTTTCCTGCGTCGTCGCCACGAAGCGCATGCCATCGTCGATCACCAGATTCAGGCGCGAGTCCTCGAAAGCACCGTTGGAATGCGTGGGCAGGAACTCCTTGCACATTTCGACCACCTGGCTGTCGATCTCCACCATCGTGATGTGTTCGACCGTCGTGTGCTTGGCCACTTCACGCAGCATACCGCCGTCGCCACCGCCGATGATCAGGACGCGCCTGGCGGCACCGTGGGCCAGAATCGGCACGTGGGTCAGCATCTCGTGATAGATGAATTCGTCCGCCTCGGTGGTCTGGATCACGCCATCGAGTGCCATGACACGCCCCATGCGCGGGTTCTGGAAAATCACCAGATGCTGATGGTCTGTGCGCACTTCGTGCAGCATTTTTTCGATACGAAAGCGCTGGCCATAACCTTCGTACAACGTTTCCTGATAGTCACTCATGGGTAAGCTCCCGAAAAATACGGATGACAGGACGGCCGACCGCCCGCGACAAAGGCGCGCATTCTACGTCGAGGAACATGACAGGTCGAACCTCTATCCACGCGACTCGGTATCCAGACACCACCAATGCCCGGCCCAGAAGCAAAAAACGCCTGATTACCTGCGTAATCAAGCGTTTTCAGGTGGCGTGTGTCGCGTCAGATGCGCACGTTGCCGCGCGGACCGGCAATCGCCCAGATAATCAGCCCCAGAACAGGCAGCAGTGCGATCAGCAATACCCAGAGGATTTTCTTGCCGGTCTCGGTCCCGCTCTTGAGCACGTTGATGATGGCCCAGATATCGAGCGCCAGGATGATCAAGCCGACCAGACCGTTGAATGTAGAACCCATGCTGTTGCCCCTGATTGAATACCGATACTTCTAGGAGCGTTGTGCCGTTCGGGGGTTCCGTTGAACCACCGCCTATTTTCGGGCTCCCAACGTGAGTGACGCTGTTTGAAAGCATTCAGGTCATTGTTTTGGCGAAAGACCCATCAGAAAAGGTAAAGCCCTTCATGCAACCCTCCGCACACCCGCGCACCCTTCGGGCGACATGGCTCGCCCAGCTTCAAAGCAGCCCGCTGGTCAGCCTGGGCTTTATAGTCGCCGCCCTGATCGTCGTGGTTCTGGGCGCGTTCAGTCTTTACAACGCCTTTTTTGGCACCAGCCAAGTCAATTTCAACCACGCCTTGCTAGGCGGGACAGCAGGTTTTGCCGCCACGGCGCTGGGTGCGGTGATGGCGGTTGCGTTCCGTAATGTCGCCCAGCGCACCCAAGACATCATGCTGGGTTTCGCGGCCGGCATGATGCTGGCGGCCAGTTCTTTCTCGCTGATTCTGCCGGGGCTTGAGGCAGCCCGGGAAATCACGGGCACTGGCCCGTTTGCCGCAGCGACCGTCGTGAGCGGGCTGGGGCTGGGCGTGCTGCTGATGCTGGGGCTGGACCGATTCACGCCGCACGAACATGAAAGCGTGGGGCGTCAGGGCCCGCATTCGGAGCGCATCAATCGGGTCTGGTTATTCGTACTGGCCATCACGCTGCACAACCTGCCGGAAGGGATGGCGATCGGGGTGAGCTTTGCCGGTGGCGACATGAATGTCGGCCTGCCACTGACCACCGCCATCGCCATCCAGGACATTCCGGAAGGCTTGGCCATCGCGCTCGCGTTGCGTGCCACCGGCCTTTCAGCGTTCAAGGCCATGCTGGTGGCTGTCGGATCAGGCTTGATGGAGCCCTTGGGGGCGTTGATCGGCTTGGGCATTTCCAGCGGCTTTGCCATTGCCTACCCGTTGAGCATGGGGCTGGCGGCCGGTGCGATGATTTTCGTTGTGTCTCACGAGGTCATTCCGGAAACCCACCGCAACGGGCACCAGACATCGGCGACGCTGGGCTTGATGGGCGGGTTCGCGGTGATGATGTTTCTGGATACAGCGCTGGGCTAACCGGGCCGAATCAAACGCGCAAAGCGCGCAGCGACGGGGCAGCATGGATGCCCGCCGCCGCTGCCAGCTCCAACACTCGAGCCTCGTCGTTGCCGAACACCAGCACTGCCTGCAACTCGTCATCCAGCGGCTGACTGAAATCCATCAGCGTATAGCCGCCCATTTCCTTGTTCATGCTGCTCAACTGGATCTGAATCCGATTGAGCGCCACCAGCGGCTCGACTTTCGTCAGTTGCCTGGACTTGATGTTAAACGCCACGTCCTTGCCAAACGACTGGACGATCTGTTCGAACAGGACAGCGTAGGTATCGGCTTGAAACAACACGGTTTCCGGCAGGCTGCCCACCACGACCCACTCACCCAACGGGATGGGGAACGTGTCGTCATAGTTGATATCGGGATTGGCGGCCAGAAAAGCCTGTGGATCAGCATAGGCCTGCGCCGCTTCGTCAGCGACGCGCAGGACCTCATCCTCCCCCATGCACCCCGAACTGATTTTGCTGATTAATTCGACGAGGGCGTCTTTCATGGGGGCGATCCTGATTACGGGTAAAAAAGAGGCGCGAAGGATAACGGGAAATCCATCGCGCCTCCATGCCCTTCAGGGCAGTTATCCTGCAGACCTCACTCAGACCGGCTGAACACCCAGGTTGATCAGTTGCTCAGCGGTGCCGGTAGCCCCCATCGTCTGAGCAGCCGTCAGGGCGTTTACGCCTTTGGCATCACGGACATGCGGATCGGCACCCTTGCCGATCAAGTACTCGACGATCTCTACCCGATTGAACATCGCCGCCATCATCAACGCTGTACGACCGTCAGCCGAAGCACCTTCCACTTCTGCGCCGCTTTCGACGAGCATTTTCACGACCGCCAAATCACCCTTGAACGCAGCTCCAGCAATCGGGCTCTGCCCATTGTCGTTGCGAATTTCCGGGTTGGCCTTGTGATTGAGCAGCACCCGGACGGCGTCCTGGTGACCGTGGTAGCTGGCCAGCATCAATAGCGTATCGCCCTTATGGTTGCGCAAATCGGCGGGCAGACCCTTTTTCAGCAGTCGCTCCAGCATCACTGCATCGCCTTGGCGCGCTACGTTGAACACCTGTTCCGCGAACTCTGCCGTTTCTTCATCTGTCATGGTTTTCGGTTGATGGGTCGTTGAGTCGTTCATCATTCACTCCTTGGCGCACGGTCATCCGGGAATCCGATGTACCCGGCAGCGGTAAAACACTGACCGCAAGTCTTCCCAGCTGTTCGATCAGGGTCAAGCTATGCGCCTGATAGACCAAAACGGCTCACACGATCTCATCTCTAGCCATTTGGTTCCCCATAAACGGCAAAATGCAGGATGCCCGACAGGCATTCATGCAAAATGCACGAGCACCAAAATTTACCACCACCTTAAGCCATTGATTTTAAAGGTAAAAATTTAAAGCAAAATGTGGCACAGACACTGCACTAGTAGTTTCACGCTTGTTATCCCATGAGCAATGGAGCCGCTAGACATGACTTTTATTCAAGAAAAATTCGCTTCCGTATTTTCCGACTACACCGTAACCACTCAGCCTCGTCCCGACGGCGGTGTACTGGTGTCGTTGCGCAACGATGAAGGCAAACAGATCCGTCGCTCCGTGTCTTATGCACAACTGCACACTCCGGTTCAGCTGGAATGGGTAATCAGCGCAATTCGTCGTGACCTGGCTGCACAAGCCAGTGAGCTGCCGGCCATCTCGATGCTGCAAAGCCAGCACCGTTTCGATCTGCCGACTTATCACACCCGCTAATCCTTTGCGCCACTCACTCGTGAGTGGCGCCGATGCACGCTCTCTCATCCCTTATTTGCCGCGATTACACGTTTGTTCTCGCGGCTTTTTTTTGTCCGTTGATCCTCAACTGATAAATCCGCGACACAATGCCTCCCCCACCGCCTGCGCTCGATTGGCAACGCCCAGCTTGGCGTAGATGGTTTTCAGGTGATATTTCACCGTGGCCTCGGATACGTCACGAATCACCGAAATCTCCCACGCAGTCTTACCCTCTCTGGCCCATTGCAGCGTCTCGAGTTCCTTCTGCGTCAGCCCCCGAGAACTGAATTGGATGCCACGCCCTACCCTATGCAGCACTGGCACGAGACTGGTGATCAGGTATTTGTCATTTGGGGTGGTATTAAACGACAGACCGGCGAGTGAGAGGATTGAGGTCACTGCGTTTACACCTCGACAAGGGCTCGTGTAGCCATACGAAATAGCCGGTGCCAGCCGGCAGTCCTCCAACAGCGCTTCGTACCAGGCGGGCGGAAGGTACTGACTGAGGGCATCACGCCAATCCAGGAAGCCGAGGTTGTTGCGGTAATAGCGTGCCACGGGATCGTGGGCGATCATGTTTTCTGTTCGGTAAGCCTGCCCCCATCTGTCGTCGACATTCGAGGTGACGAATGTCAGCAATTGCCCGCCCTTGAACTGATAGAACATTGCCCGCTCGCACCGACACTCGCGCCGCAGCCATCGAAGCGCATTCTCGATAGCGGTCTGCCCGTCGATTTCGGTGATCGTACTGACCATCTGCTCGATCAATAAACCCATTGTTGTGTTGTCAGTCATGGCACTGCACATCGCGACCGCTCCCTTGCGCCCCATCACGAACACCGTTGTGTTTTTTATCGCGAGGGCTTCGAAAACGCGAAACTACACGATCGACAGCGCATGAAAACCGTACACCTAATAAACAGGATTAACGCACTCACAGGCAGGCGTCGTCCCACTCAAAAGCAGGACGCTGCTGACAGAAAATTCGCTGGATGGAGGTATGAAGATGGCGTGCATTAGAAGACGGCCGGGTCGATCAGGGCAAAGCTGGCTACGTTTTCATGCCCTGCCAATACACCCTCGGCGCGTACCAGGCCACAGGTCGCCATGCCAGCCGCCTGCGCGGCATCCAGTTCTTCGACGATGTCGGAAAGAAACAGAATTTCGTCGGGTTCAACACCGATGGCTTCTGCGATCGTGCGGTATGACTGCACCTCGCGCTTAGGCCCCGATGTAGTGTCGAAGTAGCCGCTGAACAGCGGGGACAGGTCACCGGCTTCGGAGCAGCCGAAAATCAGTTGCTGTGCCTGGATCGATCCCGAGGAGTAGACGTAAAGCCTGTAGCCCGCCTGATGCCATCGTTTCAGTGCGTCAACAGCATCGGGATAAACGTGCCCCTTGAGCTGCCCGGCGTTGTAGCCCTGTTCCCAGACCATGCCTTGCAGCGCCTTGAGCGGCGTGGCTTTGCGGTCTTCGGCGATCCATTGCAAGAGAATCTCGATGACGCGCGCAACGTCGGCATCGGGCTCGCCACTGTCGGTACGCACTGCCTGCAATTGCTGGGCAACGTCAGGTCTATCGGCGTTCTGGCGCACAAAGTCCGGCAGATGTTTTTTAGCGAACGGAAACAGCACGTCGAACACGAAACTCACCGCACTGGTGGTGCCTTCGATATCCGTGAGGATGGCTTTGATGGGCATCAGGGTGTGGCTCCTTTCAAGCATTACGCAGGCAAACAGGGGAAATGAATCAGTCTTCAAGCCTTGGGAAACGGCCCGCAATGTCTTCGCCAGTGAAGTTCGCGACCCAGCCTTCGGGGTTACTGAACAGGCGGATGGCAACGAAGTGCGGATTTTCACCCATGTCGAACCAGTGCCGGGTTCCGGCAGGAACCGAGATCAGGTCATTCTTTTCGCACAGCACGGCGTACACATAGTCTTCGATGTGCAAGGTAAACAAACCACGACCCGCGACGAAAAAACGCACCTCATCTTCACCATGACGATGCTCTTCGAGAAACTTCGCACGCAACTCGGCTTTCTGCGGGTGATCGCTATTAAGGCTGATCACGTCCACGGTCACATAACCGTGTTCGGTCATCAGCGCGTCGATCTGAGTGCGGTAGGCGTCGATCACCTCTTCCTGAGAAGCGCCCGGCGTAATAGGCGTCGCCGCCTGCCAACGGGCGAACGACACGCCCTGCTCGGCCAGTGTCGAGGCGATGTCTTCAAGGTGGGTCAATACCTTGTTAGGTATCTGTGGGCTCGAAACGTGATAAACGGACAGGCTGCTCATGGCTTGGAATCCTCGGTTCAGGCTGGGTAAGGCCTTCCGGCTTTTACAGGCCGGTCAGGTATACACGCGTGGTCAACACGCGACGGTCAACGGTTCAACACCGACCGCATCTTCAATTCGCATTCGAACAGAAACTCGAACGCCTCGATCTGCCGCAGTGCATCGTTCATCTGCGCGCCCCAGGTGTACAGGCCGTGACCGCGTATCAGGTAACCGGCGCAATCAGGGTGGGCGTCCAGCCAAGGCTGCACCTTTGCAGCCAGACGGGCAATGTCCTGATCGTTGTCGAAGATTGGCACGAGCACTCGCGACTCATGGGTGACCACGCCCTGAAAGGCTTTCTGCAGCTCGTAATCTTCGAACACCAGATGATCGGCTTCGGTCAGCCTGGACAGAACGGTAGCGTTCACCGAATGGGTGTGCAGCACCGCACCGACCTGCGGTTTGCAGCTGTATAACTGGGTGTGCAGCAGCGTTTCGGCGGACGGCTTCTTGCCCGGTTCCAGGCTGTTGCCGTGCAGATCGGTGGCCAGCACATCGTCGATGCCCAACTGGCCCTTGTGTTTGCCGGAGACGGTCAGCAGTGCTTCGCTGGCCGACAGGCGGACCGAGTAATTGCTGCTGGTGGCAGGCGACCACCCACGGCCGTACAAGAACCGACCGGCCTCGATGATCTGCTGCGCCAATTGTTCGCGGGTCATACACCTTCCTCTTTTCCGGGCGTGACAATCATGATGGCTGCGGCCAAGGCCGCGAGGCTGGCAATGGCAAAGGTCCAGAATGGCCCCAGCGTATTCCAGCTATAGCCTGCATACAAAGCGCCCAGTGCGCCGCCCACGCCGGACAGTGCGGCATACAGCGCCTGCCCCTGACCTTGCTGGCGAGGGCCGAAGCTACGTTGCACGAAATGGATGGCAGCGGCGTGAAAGCTGCCGAATGTTGCGGCGTGCATGACCTGAGCGATCAGCAATGCGGATAAATGCTCGGCAAACGCACCCAGCAACAGCCAGCGCAGCGCCGCCAACAGAAAACTGGCCAACAGGACCTGACGCACCGAAAAGCGCTCCAGGACCTGGCTCATTACCATGAACATCAAGACCTCGGCGATAACGCCCACCGCCCATAACAGACCGATCAGGCCGCGGCTGTAACCCAGCGCTTCCAGGTGCAGGGTCAGAAAGGTGTAATACGGGCCGTGGCTGAGCAGCATCAGCGCGACGCTGATGTAGAACACCCGCACACCGGGTCGGGACAGCTGTTTGAGGAAGCCACCCTCATCCGAAGGCCGGGATGAAACAGGCGGCTGCGCGTTGGGCACCCACCAACTGCTGAGTGCAATGCCGGCCATGATCACCAGCAGGATGTGCGGAAACACATCCAGGCTGAACCACTCGAACAGACGCCCGAGCACCACCACCGCCAGAATGAAGCCGATGGAGCCCCACAAGCGGATCTGACTGTAGCGAGCGGTCTGGCCTTGCAGGTGCGCCAGGGTAATGACTTCGAACTGGGGCAGGATCGCGTGCCAAAAAAAGGCGTACAGCGCCATGACCATCGCCAGCCAGGCGTAACTGTGGTTGATCAGAATCAGTGAAAACGCCAGCAATGTGCAGACCGCGCCAAAGCGCACGATCGCCAGCCGCCGCCCGGTGTAGTCGCCCAGCCAGCCCCAGATATTGGGTGCCACGCAGCGCATCAGCATCGGAATGGCGATCAGCTCGCCAATGCGTGCGCTGGAAAAACCGAGGTGATGCAGGTACAGCGCCATGAACGGCGCAGCCGAGCCAAGCAAGGCGAAGTAACACAGGTAGAAACCGGACAGCCGCCAATAAGGCAACTGCCCGTGGGGACGTGGCGCCACGCTAGCAGCCCGCGACCGTGGCAGCGCCCATTACAGCTGAGCCAGCACAGGCGTATTGACCCGAACGTCGGCGTTCTGACCGCGATGGCGCAGCAAATGGTCCAGCAAGACGATCGCCATCATCGCTTCGGCAATCGGTGTGGCTCGGATGCCTACGCACGGGTCATGACGGCCTTTGGTGATCACATCGGCTGCATTGCCATCGACATCGATGGAGCGGCCCGGCGTGGTGATGCTCGACGTCGGCTTCAGGGCCAGGTGCGCGATGATGGGCTGACCGGAAGAGATACCGCCCAGAATGCCGCCCGCCTGATTGGACAGAAAGCCTTCCGGTGTCATCTCGTCACGGTGTTCGGTGCCGCGCTGGGCAACGCAGTCGAAGCCTGCGCCGATCTCCACGCCCTTGACGGCATTGATGCCCATCAGCGCATGGGCCAGTTCGGCGTCCAGGCGGTCGAAGACAGGCTCGCCAAGACCCGGCATCACGCCTTCGGCCACCACGGTGATCTTTGCGCCTACCGAGTCCTGATCGCGACGCAACTGGTCCATGTAGGCCTCCAGTTCCGGCACCTTGTCGGGATCGGGGCAGAAAAACGCGTTCTGCTCGACCGAATCCCAGGTTTTGAACGGAATCTGGATCGGGCCCAGCTGGCTCATGTAGCCGCGAATGACAATGCCCTGGGTCGCCAGGTATTTCTTGGCGATGGCACCTGCCGCCACACGCATGGCCGTTTCACGCGCCGAACTGCGACCGCCGCCACGATAATCGCGAGTGCCGTACTTGTGGTGGTAGGTGTAATCGGCATGCGCGGGCCGGAACAGGTCCTTGATGGCCGAGTAGTCCTTGGACTTCTGGTCAGTGTTGCGGATCAGCAGGCCGATGGAAGCGCCAGTGGTTTTGCCTTCGAAGACGCCGGAAAGGATTTCGACCTCATCGGCTTCCTGACGCTGGGTGGTGTGCCGACTGGTCCCCGGCTTGCGGCGGTCCAGGTCACGCTGCAGATCGTTCAGGTCCAGCTCAAGCCCGGGCGGACAGCCGTCGACGACAGCGACCAGCGCCGGGCCGTGGCTTTCGCCGGCGGTGGTGACAGTGAACAGCTTGCCGAAAGTGTTGCCGGACATGCGGGCGCTCCGAAAAATCAGCCAATAAACCAGATCAATGAATCAAGCGCGCCAGTATACGCAGGCTCGTCGTTCAGTTCATCCTCGAACCTTCTGTAACGGCGTGCGTCCAAGCGAGACCCCGCCCCCATGATGGCCTTGCGATGTTATCCGGTAATTCCCCGATGAAAGCTTTGAACGTGCTGCGCCTGCTGGTCCTGCCGATGACATTGATGCTCAGCCTGTTTGCCGCAACAGCCCACGCAGCCGCGCCCAGTGCAGTGCAACGTCCGATCAGCGTGGACACCGGCAACGGCAAGCTCTATGGCACACTGCTGATGCCGCGCGCTGAAAAACCCGTGCCGGTCGTCCTGATTATCGCGGGTTCCGGCCCCACCGACCGCGACGGCAACAACCCCGAAGGCGGACGCAACGACAGCATGAAGCGTCTGGCAGTGGTCCTGGCAACCCACGGCATCGCCAGCGTGCGTTATGACAAGCGCGGCGTGGCGGCCAGCAAGGCTGTGACGCCTGACGAGCGTGACCTGAGTGTCGAGCGCTACGTGGCCGACGTGCAGCTTTGGGTCAGAGCGATCCGTGCCAATCCGCGCCTCGGCCAGTTGATCCTGCTAGGTCACAGTGAAGGCGCGCTGGTGGCGGCGTTGTCCGCAGAAAAGGCGGGCGCAGCAGCGGTGATTTCAGTGGCCGGTACGGGTCGTCCGGTGGATAAGGTATTGCGCGAGCAGTTTCAGGAACGCCTTCCGCCCGAATTATTGCAGCGCAGCAACGAACTGCTGGACGAACTGAAAGCAGGCAAGACCGATGACAAGGTCCCGCAGGAACTGGAGGTGGTGTTCAGGCCCAGTGTGCAGCCGTACCTGATTTCGCTGTTCAGACAGGACCCGGCCGCGGCGTTCGGCGAATTGAAAATGCCCGCCCTGATCGTGCAGGGTCGCAATGACATTCAAGTGGGCGTGGGCGACGCGCTGCTGCTGCAAAAAGCCAAACCCGATGCCGAACTGGCCCTGATTGACGGCATGAACCACGTACTGCGTATTGTCCCAGACGATCTGGAGCAACAGTTGCTGTCGTATCGCAACCCGACGCAGCCGCTGGCCAAGGAAGTCACGGCACGCATCCTGCGCTTCATCCAGGCATTGCCACCCGCCTGAGCGGAAATTTGACGCCAGCCATCTGCAAAACGGTCCGGCAGCCCTTCAGTCCGGGAAAAGGCTGCCGATAGCGGAATGCTGGCCTTATGTTTGCACAAGGTCATGGACAGGATCACCCTCAATGACTGACACGACTATGACCGAAACCGTTGCCGCCCCCGAAAACGCAGAAGCTGTCGCACCCGCCCCTCCTCAGCCGTGGGAAGACGTGGTGCCGGAGAGTTTTCAGATGCTGCGCCTGTCGCCGCTGCCAACCGACCGCGCCACCGGTGGACGGCCACTGCGCTTCGTTCAATTTGGCCGTGCCGAACGTCACAGCAAGGAGCTGAGCCTGCTGCGCATCAATGTCCAGTTGCCCGGTCAGCGCGTGCGCAAGGAACAGAATAACCTGGATATCTGGGTGGACCACGTCAAACGCATCGTGCGCTTCGGGCCTGAATCGGGCTTGCAGATCGAGCCGTGGAACCGCGGCATAGGTCGTTTTCTGATCGCCCACGGCGTGCATTGGGCACAACGCAAATGGTCGACGTACAAGATCGAAAGTGTGGCACTGGCGAGCAAGGACGGTCTGAACGAAGACACTCGGATGCGTCGCGATCACTTTCTGCGCACGCTCGGTTTCGAAGTCGTGTATGCCGATGCCCAGCACATGAAAGGCAGCATCAAGGATGTGCATGTCGGCAATCTGCACAGCACCTGGAACAACGACAAGGTGCAGATCATCGAGATTCTCGACGCCTCCCATATGCTGGAGAAGGCCGAGAAAAACCTGCTGGAGCAGGAAGTCACCATTCGCCAGCATGAGGACCGGGTCAGCAAGTACAAACGCGAAGACAGCAGCCTGCGCTTCACGATTGCCTGCCTGGTGACCTTCGCAGTATTCCAGGCGGGGCTGCTGATCTGGATCGCGACTCACCGTTGACCGTGCGGCACCCTGAGGTGCCGCGTCCAGGGCTTACACCCTGGACTCAAACAGTGCCTGATGCGAGACGCACTGTTCGGCAGTGAGCATGAACACCCCATGCCCGCCTCGCTGGAAATCCAGCCAGGCAAAATCGACTTCCGGGTACAGCGCCTGGACATGCACCTGGCTGTTGCCCACTTCGACGATCAGCAGACCTTTTTCGGTGAGGTGATCCGCTGCCTGCGCGAGCATGCGGCGCACCAGGTTCAATCCATCACTGCCACAGGCCAGCGCCAGTTCCGGCTCGTGCTGGTATTCATCTGGCATGTCAGCGAAATCCTCGGCGTCGACGTAGGGTGGGTTGGAGACGATCAGGTCGAAACGCTGACCCGGCAATCCCTCGAAACCATCGCCCTGAACCGTGTAGACACGGTCTTCCATCCCATGCCGCTCGATATTCTGATTGGCGACTTCAAGCGCATCGTAGGACAGGTCGGCCAATGCAACCTCGGCGTCCTTGAACTCGTCCGCACAGGCGATACCGATACAGCCCGAGCCGGTGCATAAATCCAGAATGCGGGTCGGCTCGCTGGCCAGCCACGGCGCGAAACGGTCTTCAATGAGCTCGGCGATGGGCGAGCGCGGAATCAGCACGCGATCATCAACAATGAACGACATGCCGCAAAACCAGGCTTCGCCCAGCAGGTACGGGGTCGGAATGCGCTCATCGATACGGCGCTTGATCAGGCGCTGCAATTCTGAAACCTCATCGACTTCAAGGCGGCAATCCAGGTAGCTGTCGGCGATTTCCCACGGCAGATGCAAGGCACCCAGCACCAGTTGCCGCGCTTCATCCCAGGCGTTGTCCGTGCCATGCCCAAAAAACACATCTGCCTCATGAAACCGGCTGACGGCCCAGCGAATATGGTCGCGCACAGTACGCAGGCGGGAAGTGATCATGGACAGACTCCTTGAGAAAACGACTGGCCGGTTCAACCAGCCTTGCAGGCGTGGAAGTTTGGCCCATTCGTGTCCTGCCATCAAGGCAAACCGCCAGCTATGCGCCCACTCAACTGCTCTGCAAGCCTTGAAAACCGGGACTTGCAACAGTGACCATTCCCATAATCTCTCAGCCAGAGGACAATGGCACAAAAGCCCTATTCAAAGGAGCCCCCGAATGCCTTCCATCAAGACCATGTTTCAACTCAGCGGCCGTGTTCATGCACCGGCCAGCCTGAGCAACGCCACACTGATCATCATCGATGCACAAAAAGAGTACCTCAGCGGCCCGCTGGCCCTGACCGGTGTCGACGAAGCCCTGGCCAATATCGGTCAACTGGTCGCCAAGGCCCGCGCCGTGAAATGCCCGATCGTGCATGTGCGCCACCTCGGCACCGTGGGCGGTCTGTTCGACCCTCAGGGCGAGCGTGGACAACTGGTCCCGGAGCTGATGCCACAGGCCGACGAACACCTCATTGAAAAGCGTCTGCCCAATGCGTTCAACGGCACCGGACTGCACGAACTGCTGCAGAGCCTGGGCCACCTGGACCTGATAGTCTGCGGCTTCATGAGCCACTCCAGCATCAGCACCACCGTGCGCGCCACCAAGGACTACGGTTATCGCTGCACCCTGGTCGACGATGCCTGCGCCACGCGTGACCTGCCAAGCCCTCACGGCGTGGTCAGTGCGAACGTTGTACACCGAACGGAAATGGCCATCATGGCCGACAACTTCGCCACCCTCGCACTGACCAAAGACCTGGTTTAACTACTGACAACCGCCCTCCTGATGACAGGTTGTGTGTACGTCTTCGCATGACCGCCTATCCCTTGCAGCCCTGCGTTACGCCCTGAACGGGAACCCACCCCGCCTGTTCGGGTCAGAGCGCCGATATTACTGAGGAAATCGGGATGAAAATATCCGATGGTTTCGACGCTCGCAGGCTACGCCCGAAAGGCCGGAGCAACTGGGGCACACGCATAGGCACAGCGATTGCCGTCTTGCTGACACTGTGCGGCGTGCTGCTGGCGCTGGCTGGCGTCTCGAGCCTGATTGCGCATCCCCAGGCACTGAACGAACTGAACGCCAACCCCGCAGGCGCATCGGTCGTCGCCGCTAGCGGCTTGCTCGCGTTCCTTGCAGGGATGTGGCTGTGGCGCAGATGCCGTCGCGGGCCACGTCACGCCAATGGGCTGAGCATGTCGGCGCACTTGATGAAAAAACACGACTGAATCCTTCGTCTTCCCGGTTAAACTAGCCCTCTTCGCGGAGGCTCCATGCAAGACGACGATTTTTCCCTGTTCAGAAGCGAGACGCGTGGCGTCAAGCCCATCAAGCACGAACACGCCGATGTCGGCAAACCCAAAACTGACCGCAAATTACTGGCGCGCCTGCGTCAGTCAGCGACCGTGCGCACTGACGCCGTGACAGTCGATGGTCTGTCGGATCAATTCGTGATCGATGTGGGCCCCGAAGACGTGCTGAGCTGGTCACGCGACGGCGTTCAAGAGGCTCAGATGCGCAAGCTCAAGCTTGGGCAGATCAGCTTTGAAGGCACACTGGACCTGCACGGTATGAACGTCGAGCTGGCCCGGGAAACCCTGTGGGAATTTCTGGCCGAAGCCACGAAACTCGAAATCCGCTGCGTGCGCGTCACCCACGGCAAGGCCGTGCGACTGGACGGCAAGCGCCCGATGATCAAAAGCCACGTCAACACCTGGCTGCGTCAGCATTCACAGGTGCTGGGTTTCTGTTCATGCCTGGCCAAACACGGCGGCGCGGGCGCGGTGTATGTGATGCTCAAGCGCACCATGATGGAGGGTCGCGACGAATAAAACGTCGCGCTCAAGGTCTTTGGCATCAGCGACCACCGCCTGGTCCGAAACCGGGCCCGGAACCGCCACCCGCGCCAGGCCCCTGATGATGGCCGCCGCCTCCCCCGCCACCGTGTCCACCCGGACCGGGCCAAAACGGCCAACAGCCCGACATTGACGACAACACGATGGCAAACATCGCTATTTTCGCTATTCGACTCAACATCCCGGATTCACTCTTTCAGCGGACAGTATTTGAAGCACGGTCCATCAGACCGCACCATTCACCGAAAATGGGTAGCCAACGCGTTGTCGTCGGGTAAGCAAGCCGATACAACGGGCCGTTTTGCCGCACCGCCATACACCTGTCCCTGCACGTAAGTTACTATGTGCGCCTTGGCGAAGGGCTCATGCCTTCGCGTTTATCGAACCCACACGGAAACACAGTCCTGTGACACTGGAACAGAATTACACCGCCATCCTGGGGCAACTGGGCGAAGACGTCTCCCGCGAAGGCCTGCTCGACACACCCAAACGTGCCGCCAAGGCCATGCAGTACCTGTGTCGCGGTTATGCACAGACCCTTGAAGAAGTAACCAACGGCGCGCTCTTCAGCTCCGACGCCAGCGAGATGGTCATGGTCAAGGACATCGAGCTCTATTCGCTGTGCGAGCACCATCTGCTCCCGTTCATTGGCAAGGCGCATGTGGCCTACATCCCCAACGGCAAGGTGCTGGGCCTGTCGAAGGTCGCACGCATCGTCGACATGTACGCGCGTCGCCTGCAAATCCAGGAAAACCTCAGTCGTCAGATCGCTGAAGCCATCCAGCAGGTCACCGGCGCACTGGGCGTTGCGGTGGTCATTGAAGCCAAGCACATGTGCATGATGATGCGTGGCGTCGAAAAGCAGAATTCCGCCATGATCACTTCGGTGATGCTGGGCGAGTTCCGTGAGAACGCGGCAACGCGCAGTGAGTTTCTCAGCCTGATCAAATGACGTTGAGCCGGTAGCCATGTGGCCTTGGCTGAGGGTTGCCGGGCTCAGGGCTGCTACTTCAATCCCCTTTTCAAGAGGTTGTGATCGTGTTCATGAAAGCACTCCGGGTCGGTCTCGGCCAAGTTGTCATTGGCGTCGACTACCTCACCCGTCCAGGCAAGAAAAAGCGTGATCCGGCCGCTCAGGCTGCGGTTGATCAGGCAGCTCGGGACCTGACGCTGTATCAGTTTCACGCCTGCCCGTTCTGCGTGAAAACCCGCCGCACGCTGCATCGCCTGAATGTTCCGGTCGCATTGCGCGATGCCAAGAATAATGAGGCGGATCGTCAGGCGTTGCTCAGCGGAGGCGGCAAGATCAAAGTCCCTTGCCTGCGCATTCAGGAAGATGACAAGACCGTCTGGATGTACGAATCCAAGGTCATCATCGACTACCTGGACAAGCGCTTCGGCAGCGTCTGAGCCGGACACCTGCCCGCCACTAGCGCGGGCAACCCTCCTGTCGGCAGGCAACGTACGCGTTCAACTGGTCGACCCGGATTTTGGTCTGCCTGGCCAGGCACTGTGTCTGAAGCAGCGGCCAGATCGACCCTGAATCTTCTCGCTTACCCACCTGATACAGGCAATCTGCGTCGCGCAGGGCCAGCCACTTGCGCTGAGCATCCTTGAGCGCCTGTTTTTTCGCAGGGCTTTTAAGCCAGTTCATCTGCGCGTTGTACTGCGCGTTCAAGTCGGCATCGAGTCTGGCAAGATCGTTGGCGGCGCACTGATTCATACTCGCCTGATTGGCATCGCAGTCTTCGGCTTGAGCCGAACAACCAATGCCCAGCGCCATCAAGGCCGCCAGAAGGGTTATCGCGAAACGCATGGAATGTTCCTTTTCTCGCTGTATCAGTTGACCGTTGTGATGGAAACGCCAGCTCCCGAAGCGGCGATCAATCCAGCATCCCCACGTACCCCGGTTGATCCTTGACACGCTCCAGCCACTTGCGGATGCCCGAATAGGGCGCAAGGTCAAACCCGCCCTCATGCGCCACATGTGTGTAGGCATAGAGCGCGATGTCGGCGATGGAGAAGTTCTGGCCGACCAGAAACGGCGTGCGGTCCAGTTGCTGCTCCATGACGGCCAGGGCGCGGTAGCCGGATTTCTGCATGGCGCGGTATTCGGTCATGCGCTCGGCGGGCAAGCCCAGATAAAACTGAATGAAGCGTGCAACCGCCACCGATGGCTCGTGGCTGTATTGCTCAAAGAACTGCCATTGCAGCACTTGAGTGCGCAGCCGTGGCTCGGTCGGCAGGTAGGCGGTGCCGTCAGCCAGGAAGTTGAGAATCGCATTGGACTCCCACAGACAGGTGCCGTCTTCCAGCTCCAGAACCGGAATCTTGCCGTTGGGGTTCTTGGCCAGGAACGCAGGTGTCTGGGTTTCGCCGTTGAGAATATCGACCGGCACCCACTCGTATTGAATGCACAGCAAATTGAGCATCAGCTTGATCTTGTAGCAGTTGCCGGAATTGTAATCGCCGTAAACCTTGTACATCGCCCTGCCCCTTCTATGACCGAAGACCCTGCTGATCGAACCGATTCAGGCTGCCTTGAGATTCTGTGCTGCGCGTACGACAGATGCCAGTCGTTTTACACCTTCATTCAAGCGAGCCGGGTCAATGTGACTGAAGTTGAGTCGCAGATGACCATGATTGGCATCCGGATCGGCAAAGAACGGCTCGCCGGGCATGAAGGCCACGTCCTGCGCCAGCGCGGCGCTCAGCAGCGTGCGCGTATCCAGTGGCTGACGCAGGGTCAGCCAGAAGAACAGGCCCCCTTGCGGACTGTTCCATTCGGCCAGATCGCCGAAGTGTTCCTGCAACGCCTGCTCGAACGCATCACGTCGGGTGCGATAGAACGCGCGCAGTGTCAGCAGATGGTCACGGTAATGGTCAGTACCGATCCACTGCAAAGCCTGCCATTGCCCAAGGCGATTGGTGTGCAGATCCGCCGACTGTTTGAGACGCAGCAGGTGCGCAAACAGATTGGGACTGGCAATCAGGTAGCCTACACGCAGACCGGGCAGCAAAGTCTTGGAAACCGTCCCGGTGTAGATCCAGCTCGATGTTTTCAAGCGGCTGACAATAGGCCTGGCGCTGGCGCCGTCGAAACTCAGCTCGCGGTAAGGCTCATCTTCGATCAGCGTGACACCGAACTCGTCGAGTAATGCCGCAACAGCCTCGCGACTGGCTTCGCTATAGCGCACGGCAGAGGGGTTCTGGAACGTCGGTATAAGGTAAGCGAACGCAGGCCGGTGCTGCTCCAGACGCTGGCGCATGGCGACAAGATCCGGTCCATCAGCCTGCAGCGGAACCGTGATGCAGTCCGCGCCAAACAGTTGAAAGATCTGCAGCGCGGCAAGGTACGTAGGGGCTTCCAAGAGGATTTCGGTGCCCTTGTCGATGTACAGCTTGGCGGCCAGATCCAGCGTCTGTTGCGAACCGCTGACCACCAGCACCTGACTGGCCTCACAGGGAATGCCCAGCGCTCTGGCCTCGGCTGCCAATGCCTCACGCAACGCGGGCTCGCCTTCGCTCATGCCGTATTGGCCCAAGGCAACGGGCATGTCGGCCCACTTGACGTTCGGCAGCATGGACTCTGCAGGTAAACCACCGGCAAACGACATCACTTCCGGACGCTGGGCGGCGGCGAGAATCTCGCGGATCAAAGAACTTTTCAGGCGGGAAACGCGTTCGGAGAATGGCATGACAATATCCCTGGCGAAGCCAAATCAAAATGAGTCAAACTTGTTGACTCAAATTACGCCCCACCGCCCGGATACGTCAATATGCTTGACCTTAAAAATCCTGCCAATCAACAACGCGCAATGGAAGCATTCTTCTTCGGCTATCAAGCGTTCACGGCCAAGGCCGACGAGATGCTGGAAAAACGTGGCTTCAGCCGTGTCCACCAACGCATCGTGTTTTTCATCGCTCGCTACCCCGATTTGAGCGTCAAGCAATTGCTGACCGTGCTCGGCGTCAGCAAACAGGCTCTAAACGCACCGCTGCGACAATTGATCGCCATGAACCTGGTCCACAGTGCGACTCCCGAAGCGGACAAGCGCAAGCGGCTGCTGGGCCTGACCGAAGAGGGCATCAGGTTTGAACAGGCGCTGCGCCGTGAGCAGGTCAAGCTGCTGCAACGCGTATTCGCTGAAGCGGGTCAGGCAGCGGTGGATGGCTGGATGACGGTCAACGAAGCACTGGGCCAGACCCTGCAATCCAGCGCACGCCCTGTCGAGCCTGCCGCCGACTGATCAAAACGATCACCTGTCGAAACCAACTGTTCCGGCGTTTGCTTATGCCGCTGTATCGCACGCCCGCCCGGCGATACGTATAGGCTGAGCGCCCTTTGCTGCCTGCCGCTCATCAAGGAAGACCTGAATGAACCGCCCCCTCACCGTGCGCCTGCGTCCACTGGCAGACTCGTCGCCCTCCTCCGTTGTCGCAGGCTTCATCGCCATGATGACCGGCTGCACCAGCTCACTTGTGCTGATGTTCCAGGCCGGCCAGGCGGCAGGGCTGACTAACCTGCAGATTTCATCCTGGCTGTGGGCACTGTTCATGGGCATGGCGGTATGCAGCATTGGCCTTTCACTGCGTTATCGCGCCCCGATCACGGTCGCCTGGTCCACGCCAGGCGCCGCCTTACTGATCAGCAGCCTGGGCGGCGTCACGTACCCGCAAGCCATTGGCGCGTTCATCACCTGCGCGGTGCTGGTCATGGTGTGTGGCCTGACCGGCAGTTTCGAACGCATGGTCAAACGCCTGCCCGCTTCCCTCGCAGCAGCCTTGCTGGCCGGTATTCTGTTCAAGATCGGCAGCGAGATTTTCATTGCCGTGCAGCATCGCACCAGTCTGGTACTGGGTATGTTCCTGACGTATCTGGTGGTCAAGCGTTTATCGCCACGCTACTCGGTGCTGGCAGCGCTGCTGGTGGGCGTCCTGCTGTCGGGCTGGCTCGGATTGCTAAATTTCGACGGCCTGACGCTGGAGGTGGCCACGCCCGTCTGGACGACACCGGAGTTTTCACTGGCAGCGACCATCAGCATCGGCATCCCGCTGTTCGTGGTGGCCATGACCTCGCAGAACATGCCAGGGATTGCGGTACTGCGAGCCGATGGGTATCAGACGCCCGCCTCGCCATTGATCTGCGCGACCGGCATTGCTTCACTGCTGGCGGCACCGTTCGGCTCCCACGGCGTCAATCTGGCGGCGATCAGCGCAGCGATCTGCACCGGGCCACACGCCCACGAGGACAAGGACAAGCGCTACACGGCGGCGATCTGGTGCGGCATTTTCTATGGCATTGCCGGCATCTTCGGCGCAACGCTGGCCGCGCTGTTCAGTGCATTTCCAAAAGAACTGGTGCTGTCGATTGCGGCGCTGGCGCTGTTCGGCTCGATCATCAACGGCCTGACCGTCGCAATGGCCGAACCCGCAGAGCGCGAGCCGGCATTGATCACCTTCATGGTGACCGCATCGGGACTGACGCTATTTTCCGTCGGGTCGGCATTCTGGGGCATCGTGGCCGGGGTGCTGACGCTGTTGATTTTGCGCCCGCGCCGAGCGGTGTAGCCGGCGTTAAGATCGAGCGGCAGCGGCGACCAACAGCGTACCTGCGTCTGCGTCCAGAACGGCCTGAGTTCCCAGCGGCACGGCCTGATTCAAATCGCCGTGACCTACCGGCAATCCGCCCAACACCGGGATACCCAGGTTACCCAGACGCTCGGCCAATACGTCGGCGGGGCTGATGGTGCCTCCTGTGTTGAGGGCGGGGCTGAACTCGCCCAGCGCAATGCCTGCCAGGCGACCAAGCATCCCGCAGTTGCCAAGATGGGTCAGCATGCGATCGACGCGGTAAGCGGCCTCGCTGACCTCTTCGAGCAGCAGAATCGCTCCGCTCAGGTCAGGCATGAACGGCGTGCCGACCGATGTGCTTAACATGCACAGATTGCCCCCCAGCAGCACGCCCTGCGCGGCCCCGCCGCTCCGAATCCGAGCGGTCGGTGCGGCAGGGTCTGAACGGAGCAGGACCGGTTCGGTGCTCATCAATACGTGGCGCATGCCGCTGGCAAACAACCCGCCGCGCTCCAATTGAGTCGCAACCGGGCCGTGAATGCTCGCCAGACGTGCATGGTTCCAGAGCGCGCCGTGCAAAGCGGTGATATCCGAAAAGCCGGTGACCAGCTTCGGATCGCTGCGAACGGCGTTCATATCGACCTGCTGGACAATCCGCTGCATGCCATATCCGCCACGACTACAGATCACGGCTCTGATGTCCGGATCGGCCAGTGCGGCGTTGAGGTCGGCCAGGCGCTCTTCGTCAGTACCCGAATAAAAGGAATGCTTGCCCAACGCGTGGGGGTAGACCCGTGGGCGCAATCCCCAACTCTTCAGAACCTCGACCGCCGACTCGATTTTGCGCGGGTCCACCGGCCCGGCAGGCGACACCAGCGCGACGGCGTCGCCAGCACGCAAAACCTGAGGGTGTAGGGTGTTCGAGTTCGTCGAGGACATGCCAGTAATCCGTACTTCAATGAACGGCCAATGTAGAGCACCCGCCTGAAGGACTCAAGGCGCAGACCCTTACTGCGTGAGGGCGATGTGGATCATTTTGAACGCAGCGGCCTGCCTGGACTCCTATCAACCATATGGATCAGGCAGCATTCGCTCAACGACCGCTGCTTGCCTCAACCACCGTCCGAGGCTTGAATCACTTTTTGACTTCTTTAGGAGGCCCTGCCATGACCGATTTATCCAACCGTCAATTCCTGCTCGCCAAACGCCCTTCAGGTGCGGTGCGCCGTGATGATTTCACCTATCAGGAAATCCCTGTACCCGCGTTGGCAGACGGTCAGATTCTGCTCAGAAACAAATACTTGTCGCTGGACCCTGCCATGCGCGGCTGGATGAACGAAGGCAAGTCTTACATCCCGCCTGTACAGCTGGGCGAAGTGATGCGCGCGCTGGGCGTGGGTGAAGTGCTTGAATCGAAGAACCCGAAATTCGCCAAAGGCGATCATGTGCAAGGCGCCATCGGTGTTCAGGACTATTTTGTCGGCGAGCCCAAGGGCTTTTACAAGGTCGACACACACCTGGCGCCATTGCCACTTTACCTTTCGGCACTGGGCATGACAGGCATGACCGCCTATTTCGCATTACTGGATGTCGGCCTGCCGAAAAGCGGTGACACCGTTGTCATTTCTGGTGCAGCTGGCGCGGTGGGCAGCATTGCCGGACAAATCGCCAAGCTCAAGGGCTGCCGAGTGGTAGGCATCGCTGGCGGCAAGGAAAAATGCAGCCTGCTGACCAAAGAGCTGGGGTTTGACGCGGCCATTGATTACAAGGCCGAGAGCGACATTCACAAGGCATTGAAACGTGAATGCCCGGATGGCGTGAACGTCTACTTCGACAACGTGGGCGGCGACATTCTGGATGCCGTGCTCAGCCAACTGGCCGTTGGCGCACGTGTCGTGATCTGCGGTGCGATCAGCCAGTACAACGCAACCACGGCGGTCAAAGGTCCGGCCAATTACCTCTCGCTGCTGGTCAATCGCGCGCGCATGGAAGGCTTCGTGGTGCTGGACCACGCTTCACGCTTCGGTGAAGCCGGTAAAGAATTGGCAGGCTGGGTCAAGGACGGCAAGATCAAGAGCAAGGAACACATCGAGGAAGGCCTTGAAACCTTCCCTGAAACCCTGCTCAAGCTGTTCAGCGGCGAGAACTTCGGCAAGTTGATGCTGAAAGTGGACTGAAGTCGCTGAACCCGGATGAGCGTGCCAATGCCCTGCGTTGGCACGCCGCAGCAAGTCCCTGCGTCACACTCCAGAGCAGGCGCATGGGGACGATTCTGGATTCGCCGCCAGCTACGCCAGTTCGGCAACCACCGCTGCCAAGGCTTTGGCCGGATCGGCTGCCTGGCTGATCGGGCGTCCGATCACGAGGTAATCCGAGCCTGCGTCCAGTGCCTGGCGCGGGGTCAGGATGCGGCGTTGATCATCCTGCGCGCTGCCCGCCGGACGGATACCAGGCGTCACCAGCTGCAATGAAGGGTGAGCCGCTTTCAGGGCCTGCGCCTCAAGCGCCGAACACACCAGACCATCCATGCCCGCCTTCTCGGCCAACGCTGCCAGACGCAACACCTGCACCTGCGGATCGATATCCAGTCCGATACCGGCCAGATCCTCACGTTCCATGCTGGTTAGAACGGTCACACCGATCAGCAGTGGCTTCGGACCACTGCGCTGTTCCAGCACTTCACGGCACGCGGCCATCATGCGCAAGCCGCCGGAGCAATGAACGTTGACCATCCACACACCCATCTCTGCCGCAGCCTTGACCGCCATTGCCGTGGTGTTGGGGATGTCATGGAATTTCAAATCCAGGAACACGTCGAAGCCCTTGTCACGCAGCGTCTCTACGATGTCCGAGGCACAGCTGGTGAACAGTTCCTTGCCCACCTTGACCCGGCACAGCGTGGGGTCGAGCTGATCTGCCAGACGCAGGGCGGCTTCGCGGGTCGGGAAATCCAGGGCGACGATGACAGGGGTCTGGCAGGCGGACATGAGTGGGCTCTCAAGTAAGTCGAAATCGGCGCGCATTGTAGCCGAACCATTGACGAGACGGGACCCACAGATCGGTAATTGCCCTGTGCCACCCCTCTTTCGTTGCATCAGGCGGCCGAGAAAAACCTGCCGAAACCTGCACTTGCAGCGAACACGGCAACGCCACTGCGCACCAAAGACGCACTTCCAGATGAATCGATTCACTCATCCGTTCTGCAAACGACCCCTTTTGAAGCATTACGACGGTTCCTCATGCACTGGCACGGGCTCTGCAACAGGATGTTTCGAAGAACTTCGAACCTCAGGGAGACAACGATGAGCACTCAACTCAAGCCCACGCTGGGCACGCTGCATTTATGGGGGATCGCGGTCGGGCTGGTGATCTCCGGCGAATACTTCGGCTGGAGCTACGGCTGGGGCGTGGCAGGCACGCTGGGTTTTCTGGTAACAGCGCTGATGGTTGCCACCATGTACACCTGCTTCATCTTCAGTTTCACCGAACTGACCACCGCCATTCCCCACGCCGGCGGCCCGTTTGCCTACAGCCGTCGTGCATTCGGAGAGAAAGGCGGGCTGATCGCCGGCATGGCGACGCTGATTGAATTCGTGTTCGCGCCCCCGGCCATTGCGCTGGCGATCGGGGCGTACCTCAACGTGCAATATCCAGGGCTTGATCCCAAGCATGCGGCCGTGGGCGCCTACATCGTGTTCATGGCCCTTAACATCATGGGCGTTAAGCTGGCGGCCACCTTCGAACTGGTGGTGTGCATTCTGGCCGTGGCCGAATTGCTGGTGTTCATGGGCGTGGTGGCACCGGCCTTCAGCTTCAGCAATTTTGCCCTCAATGGCTGGGCAGGCTCGCAGACATTCGGCCCTGAGGCCATCACCGGGATGTTCGCGGCCATTCCCTTCGCCATCTGGTTCTTCCTGGCCATCGAAGGCGCAGCAATGGCGGCAGAAGAAGCCAAGGACCCCAAGCGCACCATTCCAAAAGCCTACATCAGCGGCATTCTGACGCTGGTCACCCTGGCGCTGGGCGTGATGCTGTTTGCCGGTGGCGTGGGCGACTGGCGCACGCTGGCCAACATCAACGATCCTCTGCCCCAAGCGATGAAAGCCGTGGTGGGTGACAGTTCGGGCTGGCTGCACATGCTGGTGTGGATCGGCCTGTTCGGCCTGGTAGCCAGTTTCCACGGGATCATTCTGGGCTACTCGCGTCAGTTCTTCGCCCTGGCCCGCGCCGGCTATCTGCCTGCATCACTCGCCAAACTGTCGCGTTTCCAGACGCCACACCGAGCCATCATTGCAGGCGGCCTGATCGGCATTGCCGCCATCTACAGTGATGGGCTGATCAACCTTGGCGGCATGACGTTGACGGCGGCGATGATCACGATGGCTGTGTTCGGCGCTATCGTGATGTACATCATGAGCATGCTCAGCCTGTTCAAACTGCGTAAGGCGGAGCCCCTGCTGGAGCGCTCGTTCCTTGCACCCGGCTACCCGGTCGTGCCTGGCATTGCGCTGGCATTGGCCGTGGTATGCCTGATCGCGATGGTCTGGTTCAACATGCTGATCGGCCTCATCTTCCTCGGCCTCATGGCCATCAGCTTCATCTACTTCAGCCTGACCGCCAAGTCGCGCGCCGACGCACCTGCGGACGCAATGCTCACCGGCCGCTGACAGGACCACATCGCGCTGTCCAGCGCCGCATGCGATTCGGTCGCACGCGGCGTTTGCATGACGCCTACACTTGAACCATTGGGCCGCGCCGCTGCTCAAACCGGTATCACAAGAAGGAGTGCGTTATGCCCTGGTATGCCTGGTTAATCCTGTTGGTTGCAATCGGTTCAATCGCGGGTGGCCTGATGATGCTGCGCGATACAGCAAAAAAGGTGCCGCTGACCGAAGATCAACTCAAGCGCGTTCATGAACGCAATGCAGAAATGGACGCGAAGGAAGCCAAGGATCGCTGACATCACCGGGGCGATGGCGATCAAGCCTCTCGCCCGCGTTCTTGAATGCCGCTATTGGATCGCCGCTTCAGCCTGAAGCGGCACTACCTTGATGTTCAAAGGCTGGAAGATCGTATCCAGCGCCCCGCCCTCACGCAGCTTTTGCAGCAACCGACTGAACTGCGCTCCGTTGATAGCGCCCTCCGGACGCATCAGGGCGTACTGCCGATAGATCTGGTCCACACGCTCGGACACCAGCAATTGCGAAGCTTCTTCCTTGTTCCGAGACATGAAGTCAATCAGATAAGAACGTGTGATAGGCGCGACGTCGGCCCGCCCTCTTATCACCATCAGCAGGTTGCTGTCGTGTGAATAGGTGGAAGTGATGTTGAAATGCTCAGCCAGGTACTTCGGGTCGGCGTTGAAGTTGGCGAACCCGTAATGATACCCGCTGAAAATCGCCAGTCGCTTGTTATGCAAGTCATCGAAATAGTCCTGCCGACGCCCCTCTGTCCGGCGAGCGACGTAAACCTCGGCATCTTCAAGCCCCATGTCTACGGTTTCGTGAGCGATACCCTTCCAGCCCCAATCAGGGTTTTCAAAGATCGCCACATCGAAACGCCCTTCGGCAAAATCGCGAAACCTGCGCGGCACGGAGGTGGGCACCATGATGAATTGATAGTCATGCTGCTCGGTATTCAATGCCGTGACCAACTGCGGCAGAAGACCTGCGTCTTCGCCTTTCTCGGGACGCACCATATAAGGCGGGAAATGCACGGCGGCGACGCGTACGATCTGGACAGCGGCGGCCTGCGAGGCCGACAGCAAAGACATGACCAGAAACGTCCCCAGAGCAGCCCTGCGTGCAAACACATCGATCATCACTGCATGTTTCTTCATAAAAACGACATCGATTAAAACCCCACACGCTATGCGGTTTCGATGTTTTAAACAACTCCCGAATCAGCGAACAAGTATCGATTCAGTGATCGGGTTCTCAAGAGACACTTCACGGATCCAGGCAAGGCACCAACACCGTATTCAAGGGTCGATGTAAAGGCTGGCAATACCTCCACGCCGCCCTGGGACTACCGGCTGACGAGACAACCGGGCACAGCCGACCGTATATGGCTACGCTCGACACAATGCACACTGAAGGGAGCTTGATAATGCCGCATTGGCTGGTGATTGATCTTGAGGCAACCACTGAAGAAGGGGGTTGGCCGGTCGCGGAAATGGAAGTCATTGAAATAGGCGCGACACTGGTCAATCAGGACGGTCGGGAGCTGGATCATTTCGAACGCTTCGTACGTCCGGTTCGCAGACCCCTGCTGACGCACTTCTGCCGTGAGCTGACCCATATCTCACAAAGCAACATCAACAGCGCCAGCTCGTTTTCGAGCGTATGGCCGTTGTTCGAACGCTGGCTCAGCCACCATCGCGCTCGGGTCGTCGGCTGGGCAAGTTGGGGGGATTACGACCGCAAGCAGCTCGAAGAAGAATGGCGTCAACATCAATTGACCAGCGCACTGTCCGACATGCCCTATGTCAACCTGAAACAGCGCTTTGCACAGGCCCGGCAACTTCAGCGCCCTGTCGGGCTGAACAACGCGTTGCAACTGGCGGGCATGCAGTTTACCGGACAGCAACACCGCGCACTGGTTGATGCCCGCAACACGGCCAGACTGCTTCCACTGATCTTGCACAACTGAATGCAGAGTCATCGGGAAAAGAGCGAGCCCATCATTTGGTATTAATCACTTGGAAAGGGGAGTGCTGCATTATGAGTGACGAGATTTTACAGGTTGGGCATACTGGCAAGCCTCTTTTAACCCCCTTGATAAGGAATCGCCCATGTTCAAAGTGAATGAATACTTCGACGGCACCGTCAAATCCATCGCGTTCAGTCAGACCGAAGGTCAGGCAACCATCGGCGTGATGGCGGCGGGCGAATACGAATTCGGCACGGCACAACGAGAAATCATGCACGTGATTTCGGGCGAACTGAGCGTAAAACTTCCAGACAGCACCGACTGGGAAACCTTCGCCACCGGTAGCCAGTTCAACGTACCCGCCAACAGCAAGTTCCAGCTCAAGGTCAGCGTAGATACCGCCTATCTGTGTGAATACCGCTGACAGACTCAGGTGGGAGGGGTTGTCCTCCCACTGACTTGCGTACGAAAGCGAGCCCTACCCCGCCTCCTCCATTCCCACATTGAACTGCAACGCTGCCAGTCTCGCGTAAAGCGGATTACTGGCGATCAACTGCTTGTGCGTTCCGACAGCCACCAGGCGGCCTTTGTCCATGACCGCAATCCGATCGGCATTCTGTACCGTGGCCAGCCTGTGAGCGATCACCAGTGTAGTGCGGCCTTTCATCAAGCTCGGCAGCGCCTCCTGAATAAGATGCTCGCTTTGCGCGTCCAGCGCACTGGTGGCCTCGTCCAGCAGCAAAATGGGTGCATCCACCAACAAAGCCCGGGCGATAGCCAGACGCTGGCGCTGTCCGCCCGACAGTCCCGTGCCGCCATCCCCGAGGTGAGTCTGGTAGCCGTCGGCCATGTCCAGAATGAACTCATGGGCATGAGCGATGCGCGCCGCCGCCTGAACCTGCTCCGAGGTCGCCTCAGCGTTTCCATAGCGAATGTTGTCTTCGACGCTGCCGAAAAACAGCGCAGGCGACTGCGAAACGAAGGCAAAGCAACGACGCAGATCAACGGGATCAAGCTGGGCAATCGGCATGCCCTCCAGCAGCACACGGCCCTGCTGAGGATCATAGAAGCGCAGCAGGAGGTCAAAGAGCGTCGACTTGCCAGCCCCCGACGGCCCCACGATAGCCAGGGTTTCGCCCGCGTCGACGGTCAGTGACAGGTGATCGACCGCATTGCGCTCAGGGCGCGACGGGTAGGCAAAGCTGACGTTCTCCAATACCAGTCGTCCGGTCACCCGTGCAGGCAAGCGCTGGGTATCGAGGGCCGGCGCCGTGATTTCACTCCTGGCCTGAAGCAACTCACTGATCCGCTCGGCGGCACCCGCTGCACGCTGTAGCTCACCGATCACTTCGCTCAAGGTCCCGATGGCCATCCCGACCACCAGTGCATAAAACACGAAGGCGGCCAGTTCGCCACTGGAGATACGGCCGCTGATCACGTCCATCCCGCCCACCCACAGCATAACGGCGACTGCACCCAGCACCAGCACGATCACCACAGTGACCAGCCAGGAGCGCTGCAAAATCCGCTTGCGAGCCGTGTCGAAGGCCTGCTCCGCCGTACGGGAAAAACGCTGCTTATCCTGCTGCTGATGGTTGTAGGCTTGAACCGTCTTGATCTGGCCCAACGCCTCGGCCACATAGCTGCCGACATCAGCCACCCGGTCCTGACTTTCGCGAGACAGGCTGCGCACGCGCCTGCCGAACATCAGAATGGGCGCAATGATCAATGGCAGGGCAACGACCACAATGCTGGTCAGCTTGGGATTGGTCACGAACAGCAAGACCACACCGCCGATCACCATCAACGCGTTGCGCAAGAACATTGACAATGACGAGCCGATCACCGATTGCAGCAAGGTGGTGTCAGCGGTCAGTCGCGACTGGATTTCCGAACTGCGGTTGTTCTCATAAAAGCCGGGGTGCAATTCGATCAGATGATCGAAGACCCTTTTGCGCAGGTCCGCCACAACGCGCTCGCCGATCCATGAAACCAGATAGAACCGGGTGAACGTACCGATGGCCAGGCAGATCGTGAGCAGCATGAACAGGCCAATGGAGCGCTCCAGCAACTCCGGTGACCGGGTCATGAACCCTTGGTCGACCATCAGCTTGATGCCCTGCCCCATCGACAAGGTGACGCCTGCGGTGACAATGAGCGCCAGCAGCGCACCCAACGCCTGCCATCGATAAGGCGCGATGAAGCCCATTGCCAGACGAACGGCGTGACGCTGACGACGGGAAAACACTGAAATCATGAAAACCGAACCTACCTGTACGTCTGGAGTGACCGAGCCGTCAGCGTACACCCCTGACGCGACGAAAACGTCGGGGGCTGTCTGTAAATTCGCTGAACTTGCGCGGCAGAAAAGGGGTCATGTGGTATGTCTGCTTTACAACAGTCCTATACAGGATCGATCTAAGCAAATGCTGGCAGATTTACAGTATTTCTGTTGGACTAAAACAGCGTCTGAGCGGCCACCGATGTCACAGAGCGGTCATCAAGCGCGGCTATTTTAACGTGCAAACCTGATGAAGGAGAAACACCATGAGCCTGCAAGAGCGCAGCAGTCATGAAGTCACTGTCGTTCGAGCGAACCCGGACCTGCCTGTTGGCGGTGCGATTCTCGACCAGGATGGGCGTGAAGTCGTGATCACTGAAGAAATGGTGCAAGCCGCTTGTCAGGCATGTGACAAGCTGTGGGTCAGCCCCGAAAAACAAAACTGAGCCGTACCGAATGCTTTAGAACCCGACCCCAGCGTCGGGTTTTTTCTATCCAGCAGATCCAGCGCCCGCCCCACTGAACTCGCCAAGCGTTTAGACCACCGTAGCGCCCAGCGCGCGGATCATCGTCGTCAATGCTTGCGACTGGCCGTCCAGCCCTACTTTCAGCCCGTCGATTTCCCGGCGCGGCGGGTAATGCTTGCGCAGCGCATCAAAGGCCAGACGCTGGCTGTGCGTATCCCCCACCAGACTGCGCCTGAAATCGGCGTCGTCTCGACGCGGGTCATAAACGCCCCGGCACAGCATGTTCAATGCCCACACCGGATCAGTGTCTGCATTCAGCGTGACGTGGGCCAGCCAAGGCCTTGGCAACAGATCCTCAAGCTGGATGGCCGCCGGTTGATCCAGAAACGCGCACAACGCCTGATAAATCTGCGCAGTGCCGCGCTGCCTGCCATCCAGGCTGTAACCGGCGATGTGCGGCGTAGCGATCACACAGAGGTCAGCCAGCGGCACGTTCACCTGAGGCTCCCCTTCCCACACGTCGAGCACGGCCTGCAGATCCTCCCGATCAAGCAGCACATCGCGCAGCGCCGCGTTGTCGACCACAGCCCCCCGGCTGGCGTTGATCAGCCAGCCCCCCTGTTTGAGTTGACGCAGACGCGACTCGTCAAACAGGTGCCAGGTCGGCTGCTCCCCGCTTCGGGTAAGCGGCGTATGCACACTGATCACATCGCAACGCTGAACGATGTCCTCAAGCGTCACGAAATCACCGTGCTCGGCAGCCTGGCGCGGAGGGTCACAGACCAGGACCTTCCAGCCCAGCCCTTTCAGGACCTTGACCAGACGACTGCCGACCTGACCGGCACCGACCACGCCATAGGTACGCTGCGTGAGGTCGGCGCCTTCGATTTCCGCCAGCGTGAGCAGGCTACCCAACACGTAGTCCACAACGCCTCGCGCATTGCAGCCCGGTGCGCTGGACCACTGGATGCCCGCTTCCAGAAAGTACGGCAGATCCAGATGATCGGTGCCGATGGTGCAGGTCCCGACAAACCGCACTGAACTGCCTTCCAGCAGCTCGCGGGTCACGGGCGTGACAGAGCGCACCAACAGGATGTCGGCATCAGCGACGGCAGCACGATCGATGGAGCGGCCTGGCAGACGACGTATCTCCCCAAAATGGGCAAAAAACGCGTCGAGCAGGGGGATATTTTCGTCGGCGACAATGCGCATGAGGGTCTCTCTGAAGGCGGACATTGGCCCCTGCTCAGCCTGAACAGGGGAAAGAGGCAGCGCAAAGCGTTCAGTCCTGCTTCTTGCGGATCCAGTATAGAAACGTGCCGTCGCCAGCCTGTTGTTCGATCAATTCATGGCCGAGAAAAACGCAGAACTTGGGGATGTCGCGAGTGGTGGACGGGTCGGTCGCAATCACCTTGAGCAGGCCGCCAGCCGGCAGGTCGCGCACCTTTTGATGCAACATCATTACCGGCTCCGGGCAAAAGAGTCCGGTGGCATCCAGCACGGCATCAACGGTGAGGCTTTCGATGGATTCAGACATGAGGGGCTCCAGAAACGGGTGAGCATTGTCGCCTAATTCACGATGTTGCGTCAGCCCTTGCGCGGCCGAGCCGTCTTGGCAATGTCCAGTCTACGCAAATGGCAGGTGACTTCTTCACGGTCATGGTAGAGCTGCTTGCAGCCGATCGATACACGAACGCCACGCTCTTTGAAACCTTCCTCGATCCGGTCCAGCAGACGGCGCACTTCAGCGTAGCGCTGTTTCATCGGCAGCTTGAGATTGACCACCGCTTCGCGGCAAAGCCCTTCGCCCAACCAGGTTTCCAGTAATGCAGCATTACGGGCAGGTTTTTCAACGATGTCGCAGACCATCCAGTCCACCGGCTGACGAGGCTTGTAGGTAAAGCCGTCGGCCATCAGGTGCTGCACCAGCCCAGTGTCCATAAGACTCTCAGCCATCGGGCCATTATCGATGGCGGTGACCAGCATGCCGCGCCGCACCAGTTGATAGGTCCAGCCACCGGGCGCCGCGCCCAGATCAACGCCGGTCATGTCGCCGGACAGGCGCTCTTCCCACTGATCCTTGGGAATGAAGTGATGCCAGGCCTCCTCCAGCTTCAACGTCGAGCGGCTGGGCGCCTCGCGAGGGAACTTCAACCGCGGAATGCCCATCGGCCACATTGCCGAGTTCCCGGCATCAGCCAGCCCGAGAAACACCTCGCGGCCACTCTTGAAGGTCAACAACAGTCGCGGCTTGCGAGCATCATCGACCAGCTTGCCCGCCTGGCTCAGCGCCTTGCGCAGCGGTACTTCGAACTTCTTGCAGAAATTCGACAGCTCCTTGCCATCGTTGGTGTCGACCACTTCCAGCCACAGACTGCCGCAGACCGGGAAGTCCACCATCTGGCCGAGGATGACGCTGATGCGGTCGGTTTCCGGCAGGTCCAGAAACACGCCGCGTGCCCACTGCCTGGGGAAAATCAGTTGATCGAAGCGCTGGCCACTCATCAACCGTTCGGCCCCGTCGGGCTCGCTGCAAATGAACTCCGCACACGCCGTATTGGGTCGCGCCTTGGCGTATCCGGCCACGTCCAGGCGCGCAGCATGGTCGGCGATCTCCGAGCAAACCTCGCTTTCGAAACCGGGCCGGCAATGCATAAACAGCGTATTCATGGTGACTCCTGGGGCAGCGGACGCGCGGGCGTAACCCGGCGGACTTCAAAGCCGCGCATGATAACGGAATCAGGAACCACTGGCGCGGGCCGGGAGTCCACTAAGCTTGAAGCCACGCGCGGCGTCCATGACCTGATACACCCGGACCCCGCCCACTTGTCGCTCACAGATTATTCTAAAAGGAGCCGTTCATGCCCTCCCTCGATAGCCTGAAAAGCCTGAAAACACTCGACATCGACAACAAGACCTACCATTACTTCAGCCTGCCGGACGCTGCACGTTCATTGGGTGACCTGGATAAGCTGCCGATGTCCCTCAAGGTGCTGTTGGAAAACCTGCTGCGCTGGGAAGACGACAAGACCGTTACCGGCGACGACCTCAAGGCCATCGCCGACTGGCTGAAAGACCGGCGCTCGGACCGCGAAATTCAGTACCGCCCCGCCCGGGTTCTGATGCAGGACTTCACCGGTGTGCCTGCGGTGGTCGATCTGGCAGCGATGCGTGCCGCCGTGGCCAAGGCCGGTGGCGATCCACAGCGCATCAATCCGCTGTCGCCCGTGGATCTGGTAATCGACCACTCGGTGATGGTCGACAAATTCGGCGATTCCCAGGCATTCGAGCAGAACGTCGATATCGAGATGCAGCGCAACGGTGAGCGCTATGCGTTTCTGCGCTGGGGCCAGAGCGCCTTCGACAATTTCAGCGTGGTGCCGCCGGGCACCGGGATTTGCCATCAGGTAAACCTGGAATACCTGGGCCGCACGGTCTGGACCAAAGAGGAAGACGGACGCACGTACGCATTCCCGGACACCCTGGTGGGCACCGATTCACACACCACCATGATCAATGGTCTGGGAGTGCTGGGCTGGGGGGTTGGCGGTATCGAAGCGGAGGCTGCCATGCTGGGCCAGCCCGTCTCGATGCTGATTCCGGAAGTTATCGGCTTCAAACTCAACGGCAAGTTGAAGGAAGGCATCACCGCCACCGATCTGGTGCTGACCGTGACCCAGATGCTGCGCAAAAAAGGCGTGGTGGGCAAATTCGTCGAGTTCTATGGCGACGGTCTGGCCGACCTGCCCCTGGCAGACCGTGCGACCATCGCCAACATGGCGCCGGAATACGGCGCGACGTGTGGCTTCTTCCCGGTCGATGACGTGACGCTGGATTACCTGCGCCTTTCCGGTCGTCCGGATGAAACCGTGAAACTGGTTGAAGCCTATTGCAAGGCGCAGGGCCTGTGGCGAGTGGCGGGTCAGGAACCCGTGTTCACCGACAGCCTGGAACTGGACATGGGCACTGTGGAGGCAAGCCTTGCGGGGCCAAAACGTCCCCAGGACCGGGTGGCTCTACCCAATGTCGCGCAAGCGTTCAGCGACTTCCTCGGTTTGCAGGTCAAGCCTGCCAAGACTGAAGAAGGTCGCCTTGAGAGCGAAGGCGGCGGCGGTGTTGCGGTAGGCAACGATGCGCAGGTCGGCGGCGAGATTTCTTACGAGCACAATGGCGAAACGCATCGTTTAAAGGATGGCGCCGTGGTCATCGCCGCCATCACATCCTGCACCAACACCTCCAACCCGAGCGTGATGATGGCGGCCGGACTGGTCGCCAAGAAAGCCGTCGAAAAAGGCCTGCAGCGCAAGCCGTGGGTTAAAAGCTCACTGGCCCCAGGCTCCAAAGTCGTCACCGACTATTACAAAGCCGCAGGTTTGACCGAATATCTGGATAAGTTGGGCTTCGATCTGGTGGGCTACGGCTGCACCACCTGCATCGGTAACTCAGGACCATTGCTTGAGCCCATCGAGAAAGCCATCCAGCAGTCTGACCTGACCGTCGCGTCGGTGCTGTCCGGCAACCGTAACTTCGAAGGACGCGTTCACCCGCTGGTCAAGACCAACTGGCTGGCCTCCCCGCCCCTGGTCGTCGCCTATGCGCTGGCCGGCTCGGTGCGCATCGACATCAGCTCAGAACCTCTGGGCGAAGGCTCGGACGGCAAGCCGGTCTACCTGCGCGACATTTGGCCGACCCAGAAGGAAATCGCTGAAGCCGTGGAAAGCGTCAACACCAGCATGTTCCATAAGGAATACGCCGAAGTGTTCGCCGGTGACGAGCAGTGGCAGTCCATCGAAGTGCCGCAAGCGGCGACGTATGTCTGGCAGGACGATTCGACCTACATCCAGCATCCGCCGTTTTTCGAGGACATCGGCGGTCCTCTGCCACAGATCAAGGATGTCGAGAACGCACGTGTCCTGGCGCTGCTCGGCGACTCGGTGACCACTGACCACATCTCCCCTGCAGGCAACATCAAGGCTGACAGTCCTGCGGGCCGCTATTTGAAAGAAAAAGGCGTCGATTATCAGGATTTCAACTCCTACGGCTCACGCCGTGGCAACCATGAAGTCATGATGCGCGGCACATTCGCCAACATCCGGATCCGCAACGAGATGCTCGGCGGTGAGGAAGGTGGCAACACGGTCCACGTTCCCTCAGGCGAGAAGCTGGCGATCTACGATGCAGCCATGCGCTATCAGCAGGAAGGCACGCCACTGGTCATCATTGCCGGGCAGGAATACGGCACCGGTTCCAGCCGCGACTGGGCCGCAAAGGGCACCAACCTGCTGGGCGTCAAGGCGGTGATCGCCGAGAGCTTCGAGCGCATCCACCGCTCCAACCTGGTCGGCATGGGCGTGTTGCCGCTGCAATTCAAAAACGGACAAACCCGCAAAAGTCTGAACCTGACCGGTAAGGAAACGTTGAAGATTACCGGGCTGACCGACGCCGATATCCGTCCAGGCATGGGGCTTGAACTGCACATCACCCGTGAAGACGGCAGCCAGGAATCGGTCGATGTGCTGTGCCGCATCGATACGCTCAATGAGGTCGAGTACTTCAAATCCGGCGGCATTTTGCACTACGTGTTGCGGCAGTTGATTGCGTCCTGACAGCTGCAAGGGCACTTGGGAACCCCCAAGTGCCTTTCGCCTAAAAAGCTATCGCTCCTGTTGCGCTCAAAACGCGAAAAATCGGACCGAACCGGATTCTGGTGGACGACAACACGTCCAACTTACGACGTCGCCTTGAGATTGGGGAAGCCGTCCAGTGCTTGCTCAGTCACTGAGGGCAGAACGTTGTGCGCTCAGCCCGTTCACCGATGTTATGAGGGTCCGGCCAGCGCGGCTGCTGAGCGGGGCTTACCGACAGCACTCAATTTTTGGATACCTCGGTCGATAACACGCGAAAGTCTTATTGATCGAAGGACCGAAATCCAATGCGCAATAACCAGCCCATCACTCAACGTGAGCGGACTTTTCCTGCCGAACAACGTCTGATTTCCACCACTGATACCCGAGGCACCATCACGTACTGCAACGATGCCTTCGTGGAGATCAGCGGCTACCGCCATGACGAACTTGTTGGTGCGCCTCACAACACCGTACGCCACCCCGACGTTCCGACTGCCGTGTTCGAACACATGTGGACCACGCTGAAATCGGGCCAGCCGTGGATGGGTATCGTCAAGAACCGCTGCAAGAATGGCGATCATTACTGGGTCAACGCCTATGTGACGCCGGTGCTTGAGAACAGGCAGGTTGTGGGTTTCGAATCGGTACGCATCAAGCCGACCGCCGAGCAGATCCGTCGCGCCGAGGGGCTTTACGCGCGCCTGAATCAGGGCAAGAGCGCAGTGCCTGGCCGCGACAAGTGGCTGCCGATCCTTCAGGACTGGCTGCCGTTCATTCTGATCAGCCAGCTCGGCTTTCTGATCGGCGTATGGCTCAATTCATCGTGGGGCTTCGCATTGGCGGCAGCGCTCTCGGTGCCGCTGGGCCTGCTGGGACTGTCGTGGCAGCAGCGCGGCACCAAACGTCTGTTGCGCCTGGCCGAGCAGACCACTTCCGACCCGCTGATTGCACAGATGTACACCGACAGCCGCGGCCCGCAAGCGCGTCTGGAAATGTCGATCTTGAGCCAGGAGGCGCGCATGAAGACCTGCCTGACTAGGCTCCAGGACACCGCCGAGCATTTGAACCATCAGGCGCGCCAGTCCAACTCACTGGCCAACGCCAGCTCGACCGGGCTTGAGCGTCAACGCGTAGAGACCGAGCAGGTCGCTGCGGCGATCAATGAGATGGCGGCCACTACCCAGGAAGTCGCCAGCCACGTGAATCGAGCGGCCCAGGCCACGCAGCAAGCCAACGAACTGACCCGTCGCGGCCGGGACATCGCCGGAGAAACCCGCGAAGCCATCCAGCGCCTGTCCACATCGGTTGGCGAAACCGGGCTGACCGTGACGCAACTGGCCAAAGACAGCGATGAAATCGGCGGCGTAGTGGATGTCATCAAAGGCATCGCTGACCAGACCAACCTGCTGGCCCTCAACGCTGCCATCGAGGCCGCTCGCGCCGGCGAAATGGGCCGCGGTTTCGCCGTGGTTGCCGACGAAGTGCGCCAATTGGCACAACGTACCGCCGAATCCACGGGACAGATCCACGGCCTGATCGCCAAGCTGCAACAGACCGCCAACGACGCCGTGCAGACCATGAACACCGGCCACCGCCAGGCCGAAGAAGGGGTAGCACGGGTACTGGAAGCCGATCAGGCGTTGGTCGGCATCAGCGAAGCCGTCGCCAACATCACGGACATGACCACCCAGATCGCCACCGCCACCGAAGAACAAAGCTCAGTGGCCGAGGAGATCAACCGCAATATCTCGACCATTGCCGGGCTTGCGGACAAAACCTCGGATGAAGCGCATCGGTCTGCGGTGCTGAGTGCGGCGTTGACCGATACGGCCAATTCGCAGTATTCGCTGGTAGAGCGGTTTAATCGGTAATCGGTTGTTTGCAGGAAGGCCTCGAAGCTTTTTTAAGTTCGAGGCTTTTTTTTGCGTGCCGGTTATGTGTATCGACAGAAAAACTCATCACCTATTACAACATGGTCTGTACATAGAGTAAGAAATATCTTGACCACCCAACCGCCTCAAAACCTCATCTATTTAAGGTTGACAGCAGCGATGACTTCAGATTAGTTGAAAGCTCAAGCAGCAAACCATACCTTTGTTGCTGAAAACAAGATTTTAATGTCGCTTGGACATACACAGCATAATCAACTTAATCTCCATCGGAAAATAACAATGCATACGCCCGGTAAAAATATGAATGTGCAGCCCCTCGGTTTCCTGCATCCAGCCCGATTGATGGGCTAATACCTAATCTCAGTCTGGAACAACCGATCGCTGTTGAAATGGTGTGGTGGGATGGGGTAAGACCTGGCTATCAAATACAACTAAAGCCGAATGGTTATTCAGTCGGCGAAATCAAATCATTGACAGAGATGAATCGACCGGGCGATGTGTACGTGGCCCCTCGAAACTTGACGACCGCAGGGCGTTACGCACTAGGCTATCAAACAACAAATCCCGTCAATCGCCACCTCGCAAGACCTCACCGATCGGCCCGTACAAATCGCTTTTGAACGCGAGTTTCTGACGGGGCTGGACAGCAAGCACGTTACGTTCAGCTATCAGGTCAGCGACCGTGCAGGCAACGCTTCGATCATGGCCCCGGTTGTCGAACTGTCCATGCAGCGATAAATTGGAAAGTTAGCACTCATCCGAGTACGACAATCTGTGTCGCTCACGCAAACGCGTGAGCGATTCGCTTGATAATTTCGAGTGAACAATCCTACAACGCTGTAAGAGAAAAATAATGGCCGTATTTTCAGCCGATTTTCAGAAATGACTGTAGTAAGCGTCCTACATAAAACCTGACACTTTGATCAGCGCAAAAGTTGCTACACCTTGTTTCGACCTTCAAATACGGGATTGTCTGGCAAACCCAGACATCCAGCAATGACACAACTCGCAACACTATAATGACACAAGCTCGGCCTACCCTGAAACGCGCCTGCAACTTGATATCAACCATAGATTGCCTTGTAATCATTGCCGCAACGACGACCCGTCGAGGCAGAAAAAAACAACACGCTATTTATTGTTAACACTAACAAGGGACAGTCATGAGTGAAGATCGGAAAACACCTAAATCAGGTGAGGTGTTGCAAGAAGACGTCGCCCGTTCAATTGAAGACCCCGTGGCCAGGTATTTGGAGGCTGAGCCTGTTTTCATCCTGTATCCCCCGTCTGATATTTCAGACACGTTGAAACCGCCCATCGTGCCCAACGTAAATACTGATGCGATTACTCAGGAACAGGCTTTTGCGGGCGTCTCCATTCACATACCGGGTTCAGTGAAACTCTGCGAGGACGACGTCATTTTCTTTTACTGGGGCAGAAACGTATCCATGACAACAATCTATCACCGGGTGGGGGCCAACAGCATCGTGCGCGTGATGTGCCTCTCCTACCATTTCCTGACGCACCTGCATTACGGGCTGGTCGATCTTTACTACGAGATCTATCGAGACAAACAACTGATCGGCACTTCACCTGCTCTCAAGGTGACTGTCAACTACGCCACGCCGATCACGCCCCGCCAGCGGCAACGCAAGCAATGGGTGAGCCGCCGTTACCCTGAAAACTGATTCAAAAGCCCCCGGCGATCATTCACCGGGGGCTTTGAACGGGATGAACCTGCAGCGCTTTGCGTTAGAACGCCAAGCGCAACCCCACATTGGCTCCCCAAGGTTGCTCGATATGTTTGCCTTTCATGTAATCGAAGTCTGCGTGTACCTGCAGACGCTCGGACAGCGACACCGACACACCGGCACCCAGCTCTGCCCGGGAACCAAACAGACTGTTGTCGAACTTCGTGTCATTGATACTCACCTCGTTGCTGCGCGAGAACTCCTGCGCCACTGCGACGCGAACGTAAGGCTGCACTACGCCGCCGTCCTTGAGCGCGATACTGCGGCCTGCCGAGGTGCCGACTTTGCCGAGCAGCGAATGCGTGTGGTCATTCTTCGCCGTCAGGCCGTTGTCCATGCGGTAGTCCTGACCCTGCACGACGACGCTGGACAATTGAGCGAAAGGCTCAAGGAAATAATCATCCGCCAGCTTGATGTGGCGACCGAACTCCACCCAGCCGCCTACCGCAGTGTTGCTGTAGTCGCCCTTGGCCTGGCTGGCATCGCTCATGGCCACCTTGGCTTTATTGCGGAAACGGTTGATTTTGAGCACACCATCCAGGTAGTAACCGTCATCCGAGAGCCAGGTGCCGTAAGCGCCAGCGTAATAACTGTCGACCTTGCCCGACGTACCACGGCTCAAGTCCAGATCGGACTTGCTGTAGCCACCCAGCACACCGAACAGCAACTGACCGCTGCTGATTTCGACCGGCGTATCCGCACCCAGCGAAAGTCCACTGATCTGCTGCCGATAGTCCACGCCGTCACCGGTCGTGGCATTGAGGCGACTGCCATAGGCGCGCATCCAGCTGCCGCCCTGGCCCGTCCCGCGAATTTCTCCCATGCGCGTGCGCAACGTCGAAAGCTCACTCATCCACACCGTTGGCGCAGCATTGAACAGCGCCAATGCGCTCTGAGTGGACGGACTGATGACCCTGTCCTCGCCCACGATGAACCAGTCGTTACCTTGCTGCTTCAATTGATAGGAAAAAGCACCCAGATCCACTCTGCCACCGAGCAGGCTGAACTGCGCGTCGCCGCCCTCGGTGTGGACCACCTTCAGCGGCTCCATGTCGGAAGAAACGACCTCCAATCCGGTGTTACGAACCTGCAATCCGAACTGCCCGCTCGCCTGACCGTTGATATCGATCAGGTCGCCAACCCCCTTATCCAGATCCACCCGCATGGCGAAACTGCCGTCGCCCGACAGTTCGTTCAGCGACAAGGTATGGAACCCCTCGTCGGCAAAACTCACGCTGCCGCCATCCAGGGACAGCGACTTGATGGCGTTATCCCCCACCATCTGCCAGTTGCCACCGGACTTCACAGCCAGGGTGTTGCCATTGATGATATCGCCAGTGAGGCTGGCACGGTTTTGCAAAATGACGTTCAGGGTACTGGTGTCATCGGCGAGCAGATTGCCAGAAAGGGAACTGTCATCGACCGTGAAATTGGTCGTACTGCGGTGAAGGGTTTCAAGAAGATTTCCATTGCCGGAAAGCATTATCGAATCATTATTGATTTCTATATCCGCCAGATGAGTGAGCTCTTGTCGCCCCTCGACTTTTATCGTAGCCCCCTCCAGCGACTCCAGTACGGAATGATCCACTTCCAGACGACCTTCAAGATATCTTCCGCCCTCGAGAGTAAAGGTGTGGGTCATGTAGGCTGCGTTCATCTCGCCTGTCACGTCGCTGTTCTGGACATGGGCATCACCCCCAAAGACTCCAATACCCCAGCCCGACCCTTTACTTTTCGTCCCCGTCAGTGACGAGTCTTCTACCGAAACCGTACTGACAATCACACTGAGCCCCAGCCCTGAGAGAGCCGTTATATTTTTGATACTGGCTTCTTGAACTTGATCGAGGATGATGGTGTCTTCCGCACTTGAATCAGACATCTCCAGCATGCCGTGATACAGGCGCAAGTAATGTTTAATCACCGATCCCGGCTCCAAAATGATCGTTGAGTGCTCCGCAGTGATCTGTCCCAGCGTTGCCCCCATCGATACAAGTTTCGAACCGTTTGACACTTCATAATAACGCAGGGGATCTGAACCCTGGACATAGCTCGTCTGACCAGCATCCACACGAACAACGACTATTTCACCCAGTGCGCCGCGCTGTTCCTCCGGCGCCGAGGCGTCAGCAGAAACCAATTGAGTCATGCCCCCCCAAATCAAGCTTGCCGAAATCCCGATTCTTGCCAAATCACTTTTCACAATAAATAGCTCCAGGTATTAGATACACCGGAAGATTACGAAAAAGAAACGCCACGAACCCAATTTAAAGATTAACAACCTGTAGTCCATTTCCCAATTTTACTTAGAAAATTCTTACAGATTTTTGAAAAATCACAGAACCTGACAACCCTACCCTTTTTTATAAAACACAAAAAAGACCTATTGACGCCGATTGAAAAACCCTATTACGTCACTTACCAGATAGGACATCAACTCCATCTACAGGCGTTATATCTAACCGCCACTCACCATCCCTGACACGTGCAACGATCACTCTATCGGAGAGTTCCCATGTATCAATCAACACTGCGCTACATTGCTAGAAGACCAATAAAACAGGAACCGATCGATCTGCGGGCACCCGTTGTACCGGTGGCCGACCCCATCGATGGCCTTATCAAAACAGACGACCTTATCTCCGATATCGCCGTTGAGTTCCCCCTCTGGAACACGCCAGCTGTGGGAGATAAATATCACTTGAGATTGAACGGCACGCCAATCGGCACCGATGAAAGTCTATCTGAACTTCCAGCTCCCGGGACCACATTGGAACTCACCATACCCGTTGACGTTGAACTAAAAACGGATGGCGCTTATCAGGTCGACTATGGGTTAACCACCTTCCCTGGTGTGGAATATATCGTCTCGCCCGCCGTCTCTATCATCGTGGACAGGACGCCCGCCGGTGCCCATCAACTGGGTTATATGGAATTCCCGGACGAGGCAGAGGATGGCCTCACGCTGGAAGAACTGAGCCAAATGGGCGATGCCTTGACGGGGCGGATTTTTGGATACTCAGGGTTGAAACGGGGTGACTTGATCAAAACATATTGGGGCGCAGCACCAGGGCCCGAAGTTGAATTGAAGGGTGATGAAGACGAAGAGCAACCCATTGAAATACAGTTTTCAAAAGACTTTCTCCTGAGTCTGCCAAACCCTGCTGGCGCCACCTATTACACCGTGACTGACCGGGCAGGCAATGTTTCTGCGGACTCCAGAAAAGTCACTATACCTCTGTTTCTAACGGAAGTCGTTCCCGGTCTACCGGCGCCAGTCATCGAAAATTTTGACGGGCTTGTAGATTATATGGACGCACAAGCGGGCGTCACCGTTCAAATTCCTGGATCCAGCACCGTTATCGATGGTGATCAGATACTTCTCTACTGGGGCGCAGAAAAGCTGGGGCCTGAGCCTGTGGCGACAGAAGACGTGGGTGAGCCATTAGTCCTCTTCTTCGACGTGCTGTTCCCAACCATCGAATCGGCACAAAATGGCACACGTCAACTCAAGTATGAAGTTATCCGAAATGGGCACGTCGCGGGCGTGTCTGAACACCTGACGATAGATGTCAATATCGAACGGCCAGTCCCAGGCACCCCAAACAAGCCTACGGTTCGAGGCAGCAGTAGCACGCCCAGCAATGAAGACAACTTTATTGATGAAAACGATTTCGAGCTGAACGCCACCGTCCTTATTGACTGGAATACCGACTTTAAAGCGTCGCAGATCATTACCGTATTCTGGGGTGGCCAGGAAGTTCTCGACCAGCCTTACACGATTACCAACACGGATGCAGTGACAGGCCGCCCATTGCTGCTGACAGCGCTCAGCAGCAAGTTCAAACCCGTCGGTACCGGTGACGACATCTACGTTTATTACACACTGACCACCACAGGAAATCCGAACATGTCTATTTCTGCAAACCAACGCATCGTTGTTCGTTCAAAAGACGAACTCCCGGGTGGACCTCAAGGTCCGGACGCGCCCGTATTCACCGCACTTAATTCTAACGGTGCGATCAATGCCACCAATGGTGCCAATGGCGCCCCGGTATTTGTCAAGCCCTATACCAACATTGCGCTTGGTCAGACCATCACTTTTGTTTATGAAGGGTATGACCGTCTCGTCGGAGGCAACCAGGTCACTGAATGGACATTTCTCTCAGCCCCCCTCACCCAGGCTGAAGTTGATAACGGCTATCACCTCACGGTGCCCCGCGACAAACTGGATGAGCACTACTACGGTCACGTCGAGGCCAGCTTTCAAGTCAAAGGCGATAAAGGTCAAGGAAACTCAAAGCGTGGCGGCGCATTGATCGACATGCGCACGGGTCGACCGAACGCTCTTTGAAACTTCCAGAGGCGGGGCTTGCCCCGCCCACTTATAACCGAGCAAACATAATGAATTCATCGCCTGTTCTCAAACAGCTTCCCGGTCCTATTGTGCTTAGCCATGATAGTCAAGGCGTGGGCAGCGTGGACGTCGCTGACCCGTCCAGACCACTTGAAATTATTGTCGGCCCCATTGAAATGAGCCAACGTGATCGCATTGATCTATTCTGGGGAGCCCATGACGACATCATTGATAGCTACACCCACTCTCCCGACTCGGCCAACACTAACGGCCTGTTTTCGCTGTATGTAAATACCCGCTGGATTAAGTCCGGACTCACCGATGTAAGGTACATTTACACGCGTTTTCCATCGGAAATTCCGGAACACTCTCCGATCCAAAAGGTGATCGTTAAGCTGGACCTGCCCGGCGGCCGGGACCCCGATCCAGCTACGCCTTACGAGAATGAAAAGCTGCAACTTCCAGTGATCAGTCCGGCGGGCATCGTCACGTCGCCGGAGAACGTATCGATCACCCTTGAGCCTTACGAGAACATGGCCGTCGGCGACGTCATTGCCGTCTACTGGCACGGCATTGAAGTTGAATGCCCACCCTTGAGCAGTACCCAGCCTGGCAAGCCGGTTGTGATCGACATCGATAAAGAGGTCGTTATCGAAGCTGGCGACTCGGAAAACATCATCGTGCGCTACGAGATCCGGGATGTCGTCAACAACTGGTCACGCTTCTCGCTGCCGGCCTACACAACGGTGGAAATCGGTCACTCGAGCCTGCCTGCCCCGATCGCTCCACAAGCTCCCAATATGGAGCTGGATCTGGACAAACTGGCTGGCGGCGATGTGCAGGCCCTGGTGCTTTCCAATGCGAATATCGTCATTGGTGACACCATCGAATTCATCGTGGAGCGCAGTACCGCAGAAGGCATTGCTCTGGAACCCTATACCGCTTCCAAGGTGGTGCAGGTGCCAGGCAGTTTCGTCGAGTTCCTGATAGCCAACGATCAGTTCCAACCCATTGCACAAGGTCGTGCCCGCCTCAAGTACGACGTCACCAAGGCATCGGGTAATGTGTTGCGCTCCAAAAGCCTGCCCCTGACAGTCCTCGGCGAAGCGCAACAGCTTGAGCCGCCTTGTGTGCCTGCGGCCGTCAATGGTTTGCTTGACCCCACGCTGCGCAACGTCATCGCCCAAGTACCGCCCTATCACTTCATGGCGGATGGTAACGATGTCACGCTCGTGCTGATGGGCCGTACGCCGGGTGGCGAAACCGTGATGCATGACGAGGTTAAAAACCTCAACCAGGATGATATCGACAAAACGCTCGAATTCCTGATCCCGGACGACAAGATCAACGCATTGGCCGGTGGCTCGCTGGAGCTCTACTACACCGTCAAGACTCACGCAAAAGCGTTCTTCAAATCGCCTGTACTGCAATTGCTGGTAGACATCGATAACACCACGCCATTGCCAGCACCGGTTGTGGACAAGATCGGAGCCGACGGGTTTCTCGATCCGGCCGACATTGTGCTAGAAGCGTTGCTGCGTGTAATGCCTTATCAGGGAATGGCAGAAGGCGACAAAGTCACTGCACATTGGGATTCGAGTGCTGTTGGCGGGACATACAGCACTTACACCGTGATCAATAGCGGCATGATCAATCGCGAAGCCGTTTTCCGGGTGCCCAAACGTTATGTGGACGCCAGCATCGGCAGAACCGTCGAAGCTTGGTACGAGGTGCAGCGAGGCAACAGGATCGCCCTCTCCGACAAGCTGCTGATCAACATTCGAGAAACCATCGTCCCTGCGACGCCCAACCCCACGGTAAAAGAAGCCACCGGCGACACGCTCGACCCTGCCAATGCTCCAAATGGCGCAACCGTCGTCATCGACGCCAGCGCAAGTTTCAAGGCCGGTGACCGCGTCACGGTGCAGTGGAAGGGTCCGAAAGGCAGCGACACCCGGGAAAAGACCCTCATTGACAGCGAGGCCGGGCAGCCGCTGGAAACCGTGTTCGCCTCTGCACTGGTGGTTGCCAATGCCGGACAGCTCGTGGAGGTGTTTTATACCGTCAACCGCGCCAACGGTCTGGTGCAGACGTCCGCGACACTGGCTTTGAACGTTCTCGCCGGCCTGACGAAGCTCCCGGCACCGCGCATGGATACCGTCGGTCACGATGGCGTGGTCAAGCCGTCGCTGATTCCCGAGTCCGGAGCAACGGTTCGGGTGAGTTACCCGGGCATGAATGGCGAGGACAGCGTGGTGCTCAATTGGCGCGGTCTTTCCAGTCATGACACGGCTGCGAAACCTGCGACGGGCAACGAGCTGCAGTTCAACGTTCCCAAGGCATGGATCATCGCGTCGCAAGGCGGCGCTGCCAGCATCACGTACACCGTGTCGCGCGGGGACGTCTCCAGTGTTTCGGCCCCCCTTTGGCTCACGGTTCAGCAAGCGCTGGCATTCGACACCTCGCCCGTGACCCTGGCCGGCAGGGTCTATCTGATCCCGAGTGTGCCGGATCTGCTGCCGACGCTTCCGGCAGGGACCAGCATCAAGCGCCAGGCCACAGGCGGACAGGCACCCTATCGGTACACCTCAAGCAACCCGCTGGTGGCGAAGGTGGACGGTAATGGCTTGACCACGGTCCGAGGCAATGGCACGGCAACCATTTCGGTCACCGATGCGTCGGGGTCCGGCAAAAGCTATCAGGTGACTGTGACCCATGTGATTCAGTGCCTGGGGCTGGGCAGCGGCAGCCTTTCGCAGATGACCCGCGCAGCGTCGGCCAAGGGCGGCAGAGTTCCATCGTTCAACGAGTTGAAGGAGATCTACGCCACCTACGGTAACCGCTGGCCGCTGGGCAAGGGCAATTACTGGTCCTCGACCGTCGCGGCGCAAAACATGCTGGGGTGGAAGTGGTACTTCGTGAAAAATCTGGTCACAGGCGCAGACTTCAAATTGCTGCACCACAATGCCAGTCTTGCCATCGCCATTCGCTAGGCCATCGCTGAAGCGTTAGTCGCGTTTATCCAAGGGCGTTACGTGATCGCGTAGCGCCCGCTCTCATGTATGCACATCAGGCGTACAGCCATCCTGCTTCAAGAGCCAGACCATGCGCCACACCGCAACGCCCACCCGACGTTTCGTCCGCCCGCCTTCCTGCGAAGGCACCTTCGAGGCCAGCGTCAACCAGAAACCCTTTGTCATGTCCAACCTGCTGGGACGACTGACGCAGCGCCCGGAACTATCAGACGCTCCCGATCACTGGATCTGGAAAGTGATTGCCGATGGCAAGGTCGGCAACAAACGCGCCAGCATCGGCCTGTTCTTCGATCATGACCTGCGCCTTGGCACGCATAACCTGATCGGGCACGACCGCATCAAGGTGATTTACAACGAGACGCCTCACTGGCAGAGCGTGATTTATCACTCAGGGCATTTCCAGACCGGTGTGCTGACGCTGGTCGAATCCAACCCTCGCACCCTGCGCCTGAAAGGGCATTTCAGTTTCACCCTGTCGGCGTTGGCCTTCGAGGTCACTGACGGCGCATTCGACGTGCATTGCAAATGACTCAGCCGCGCAGAAAAGCTGCCATTTTCTGCGCGGACTCCATCAAGCATTGATCGTGGGTCACGCCAGCGACCTTGAGGGGCTTGAGATCATGGTTGGCAGTCGGCAACCAGTGCAACTCAATAGCGCTGGACAGTTCGTATCCTTCGACGGTTTCACGATTGCCCAACGCATCGCGTTCACCCTGCACAATGAGCGTACGCGTGTGAAGACCCGCCAGGTGTGCAACACGCGGCTTCTCCGGTTTGCCCACGGCATAGAACGGATACCCCATACACACCAGCGCGTCGACGTTCAGCTCATCGGCAATCAGGCTCGCCATTCGCCCCCCCATTGATTTGCCGCCGACCGCCAGACGCCCCTTCACACAAGGTCGCAACTGCGCATACACCTCGCGCCAACAGTCGAGTAACTGCGCTTGCTGATTGGGCGGGCGCTTACTGCCGCCGTGACGTCGCTGAGCCATGTAGGGAAACTCGAAACGCATGACGTTCACGCCGGATGCACCGAGGTACGCCGACAGCGTGTTCATGAACTCGCTGTCCATCGGCGCGCCCGCACCGTGGGCCAATAACAGCGTGACCGGCTCCTGCCCGGTTTCGCACTGCCCTGCCGTCCATAGCCAGCCGTTTTCTTGCGCAAGGTGTGTGCGCTGATCCTCACCCTGTGTGCTGTGACTCATGATGCTTCTCTTTTCAATGGCCGTCAGGAAACGGACTATACCCGCGAGCCCTCGGCAACCGTACCCTGAGGCCGTTTAACATTCGCCTCGGCTTCCCACGGGTGCCGTTCAAAGTTAAGCTTGCCGACCAGTGGCCTATGGCAGAAACCTGTGCCAGAGCGCATCGCCGGTCACCCCTTGCCCCGCCTTTTCGGTCTGCTGCTGCGATGAACCGTCTCGCCTGCACCCGCTTATGCCCTGCAAAAAAATCAGAATTCTGGAAGTCGGTAATGAGCGCAGCAATCAGCCCTACGGCCTACAACTACACCGTGGTTCGCCAGTTCGCCATCATGACCGTGGTCTGGGGCATTGTCGGCATGGCACTGGGTGTGTTCATCGCTTCACAACTGGTCTGGCCCGAACTGAACTTCGGCCTGGAATGGACCACCTTCGGGCGCCTGCGCCCACTGCACACCAACCTGGTGATCTTTGCCTTCGGCGGCTGCGCGCTGTTCGGCACGTCCTATTACGTTGTCCAGCGCACCTGCCAGACACGGTTGATCTCCGACAGGCTGGCCGCCTTTACCTTTTGGGGCTGGCAAGCGGTCATTGTCGGCGCCATCGTGTCGCTGCCGATGGGTTACACCACCACCAAGGAATACGCAGAACTGGAATGGCCCATCGCGATCCTGCTCGCCATCGTCTGGATTGCCTATGGCGCAGTATTTTTCGGCACCATCGCACAGCGCAAAACCCGGCATATTTATGTCGCCAACTGGTTCTACGGCGCGTTCATCCTGGTGACTGGCATGTTGCACATCGTCAATCACATCGCCCTACCGGTCAGCCTGTTCAAGTCCTATTCGGCCTACGCGGGTGCGACTGACGCCATGATTCAATGGTGGTACGGGCACAACGCCGTGGGCTTTTTCCTGACCACGGGGTTTCTGGGCATGATGTATTACTTCGTGCCCAAGCAGGCCGAACGCCCGATTTATTCGTATCGCCTGTCCATCGTGCATTTCTGGGCCCTGATCACGCTGTACATCTGGGCCGGCCCGCACCATTTGCATTACACCGCGCTGCCCGATTGGGCTCAGTCGCTGGGCATGGTCATGTCGATCATCCTTTTGGTCCCCAGCTGGGGCGGTATGATCAACGGCATGATGACCCTCTCCGGGGCCTGGCATAAATTGCGCACCGATCCGATCCTGCGTTTTCTGGTGGTGTCTCTGGCGTTCTATGGAATGTCGACCTTCGAGGGGCCGATGATGGCCATCAAGACAGTCAATTCGCTGTCGCACTACACCGACTGGACCATCGGCCATGTGCATTCCGGTGCGCTGGGCTGGGTGGCCATGATCACCATCGGCGCAACCTATCATCTGATACCCAAGGTCTTTGGCCGGCCGCAAATGCACAGCGTTGGCCTGATCAACGCACACTTCTGGCTGGCGACCATTGGCACCGTGTTGTACATCACCTCAATGTGGGTCAACGGCATCACCCAAGGCTTGATGTGGCGCGCGATCAATAATGACGGCACCCTCACCTATTCCTTCGTCGAAGCCATGCAGGCCAGTCATCCGGGTTATGTCGTGCGAGCCATTGGCGGTGCGATCTTTACCAGTGGCATGCTGTTGATGGCTTACAACGTTCTGCGCACCGTGCGTGCGTCCAGCCCGGAAGAAGCCGAAGCCGCGGCGCGCATCACCGTGGCGGGAGCGCACCCATGAAGCACGAAGTGCTCGAAAAGAACATCGGCCTGCTGGCCTTTTTCATGGTGATTGCCGTGAGCATCGGCGGCCTGACGCAAATCGTCCCGCTGTTCTTTCAGGACGTCACCAACCAGCCCATCGAAGGCATGAAGCCGCGCACCGCGCTGGAGGTGGAAGGCCGCGACGTCTACATCGCCAATGGCTGCGTGGGCTGCCATTCACAAATGATCCGCCCGTTCCGGGCCGAAACCGAGCGTTATGGTCATTACTCGGTCGCAGGTGAAAGCGTGTGGGATCACCCGTTCCTGTGGGGCTCGAAACGCACCGGGCCTGACCTGGCAAGGGTCGGCGGCCGCTACTCGGATGACTGGCACCGCGCACATTTGTACAACCCGCGCGATGTCGTGCCGGAATCGAAGATGCCGGCGTACCCGTTTCTGGTCGAGAAGGTGCTGGACGGCAAAGACACCGCTAAAAAGCTCGAAGTGCTGCGCACGCTGGGGACGCCCTACACCGATGCAGACATCGCCGGAGCCGCGGCGGCCGTGCAAGGCAAGACCGAGATGGATGCGCTGGTGGCGTACCTGCAAGGCCTCGGCACCCTTATCAAGAGTAAACGGTGAACACGATGGACATCGGAATGATTCGCGGCCTTGGCACGCTGGTGGTGATGGTGGCATTCATCGGCCTGACGCTCTGGGTATTCAGCCCCAAGCGCAAGGCGGAGTTCGATGACGCCACGCTGCTGCCCTTCGCAGACGATCCAGAGGCCATCAGCAAGGTCAGGAAGTCCGGGAGCGACACGCCATGAGTCTGTTCTGGAGCCTGTACGTCACGGTGCTGACGCTGGGTACGCTCGTCGCCCTGGTGTGGCTACTGCTGGCCACCCGCAAGGGCGAACGAAAAGAACCGACGCAAGAAAAGATGGACCATTCTTTCGACGGCATCGAGGAGTACGACAATCCGCTGCCGAAGTGGTGGTTCATGCTGTTCATGGGCACCATTGTCTTCGCGCTGGGCTATCTGGTGCTGTATCCAGGGCTAGGCAACTGGCAAGGCCTGCTGCCGGGTTACACGTACCTGGACAGCGACAAACACATTCAATTTGCCGACGGGAAGCAAGGCTGGACTGGCGTACATGAATGGGAAAAGGAAGTGGCGAGCGCCGAAGCACGCTTCGGCCCGCTGTTCGCCAAGTACGCGGCCATGCCCATCGAAGATGTTGCCAAAGATCCGCAAGCACTGGGCATGGGCGCTCGCCTGTTTGCTTCCAACTGTTCAGTCTGCCACGGTTCGGACGCCAAGGGCGCTTACGGCTTTCCAAACCTGACTGACGAAGACTGGCGCTGGGGCGGCGACCCTCAATCGATCAAGACCTCGATCCTGAATGGCCGTCACGCGGTCATGCCCGCCTGGGGCCAGGTGCTGGGGGAGCAAGGCGTCAGCGATGTATCGGCTTACGTCACGACACTCATGACAGGTCGAACCCTGCCCGAAGGCATCAATGCCGATCCGGCTGCCGGGCAGAAGCTCTACGCTGCCAGCTGCGTCGCCTGTCATGGCGTAGAAGGTAAGGGTCTCGCCCTGTTGGGGGCCCCTGATCTCACGCGTCCGGGCGCTTACATTTACGGGTCGGGCTTCGCCCAGCTCCAGCAGTCCATTCGTCATGGTCGCCAGGGTCAGATGCCTGCGCAGCAAGCCACTCAGGGCGATGACCGGGTGCATATCCTGGCGGCCTACGTGTACAGCTTGTCACGTCGCGAGAAGCCGGCTCACGCCGAGTAGTCCTGAAGTACGGCGATGCGTTTACAGGCTGCTTCAACGGCTCCTCCTGACCTGCTTTCGCGCTTGTAGTTACATTTCTACATGAATAGACTTCTGTCCTCTGCACTGTCTATTCCAAGGAGGTCGCCCATGACAACTACGCTCTCGAGCCGTGAATTCAATCAAGACACCAGTGGTGCCAAAAAGGCCGCAAATAAAGGTCCGGTGTTTATCACCGACCGAGGCCGCCCAGCGCATGTCCTGCTTTCAATCGACGATTATCTGAAGCTGACCGGCAGCGCTGTCAGTATTGCCGACCTGCTCGTGATGCCTGGAGACGTTGATTTCGAACCACAGCGGGCGGTTATCACGCCTCGTCCTGTGGACCTCTGCTGATGTTTTTACTCGACACGACTGTCGTCTCCGAACTCAGAAAAAGAAACCCGGACGGCGCCGTACTCAGATGGTCCCGGTCGCATATGGCGTCTGGCCTGTTCATTTCGTCCATTACCCTTCTGGAGCTGGAGACAGGCATTCTGCGTATCGAACGCCGTGACCCGATCCAGGGCGTCGCGCTCAGGAACTGGCTGGAACACCACGTCATGAAAGCCTTCGCGGGGCGCATTCTTGCGGTTGACGTGGCCGTCGCCAAACGTTGCGCACAGCTCCATATTCCCGATCCGCGCAGCGAACGCGATGCATTGATTGCAGCCACCGCGCTGGTTCACGGCATGACCGTCGTCACACGAAACACGGCGGACTTCCAGTCATGCGGCGTCGCTCTGCTCAACCCCTGGATCAGTCAGTTGAACGAGGAGCCTGCACGCTACTCGACGGCGGCCCGGTGATCGTTATCGCCGCAGGACGCCTCAATGAGTAACCGGATTCCGGTACACGACGTCACCCCTTCTGGCGCAAACCAGGACGCTTTCGTCGATTTGTATGCCTCGCACGACAAGGTCTACACCCGCGCCTTCAAAGGTTTCTATCGCAACCTGCGGATGGTGGGCGGCACTGTGCTGCTGCTGATTTATTTCGGCACGGTCTGGCTGAACCTGGACGGGCATCAGGCGGTGTGGTGGGATTTGCCGGAGCGCCGTTTCTACATTTTCGGCGCAACCTTCTGGCCACAGGACTTCATTCTGCTCTGCGGCCTGTTGATCGTTGCAGCGTTCGGACTGTTCTTCATCACGGTTTATGCAGGGCGCGTCTGGTGTGGCTACACCTGCCCGCAGAGCGTGTGGACCTGGATCTTCATGTGGTGCGAAAAGCTCACCGAGGGTGACCGCAACCAGCGCATCAAACTCGACAACACCGCGATGAACGCCGAAAAGTTACTGCGCAAACTGGCCAAGCACAGCCTGTGGCTGCTGATCGGCTTTCTGACCGGGCTGACCTTCGTCGGTTATTTTTCGCCCATTCGCCAACTGAGCACCGAACTTTTCACCGGGCAGGCCGATGGCTGGGCGTATTTCTGGGTCGGTTTCTTTACCGTGGCGACCTACGCCAACGCCGGCTGGCTGCGGGAGCAGGTGTGCATCTACATGTGTCCCTACGCGCGCTTCCAGAGCGTGATGTTCGACAAGGACACCCTGATCGTGTCCTACGACCCGCAACGCGGCGAGCCGCGTGCCCCCCGGAAAAAAGAGACGGATCATCATGCACAAGGTCTGGGGGATTGCATCGACTGCACGATGTGCGTCCAGGTCTGCCCCACCGGCATCGACATTCGCGACGGTTTGCAGGTGGAATGCATCGGTTGCGCGGCCTGTATCGATGCCTGTGACACGGTCATGGACAAAATGGCGTATCCGCGCGGCCTGATCAGCTATACCACCGAACACAACCTGTCCGGCCAAGTCACACGTACACTGCGTCCGCGTCTGATCGGCTATGCACTGGCGTTGGTATTGATGATCGGCCTGCTGACCGCCGCCTTCCTGACCCGCTCGCTGGTGGGGCTGGACGTCAGCAAGGATCGCGTGCTGTACCGTGAAAACGCCGACGGTAGAATCGAGAACGTCTACAGCCTGAAGGTGATCAATAAAGATCAGGTCGGCCACACCTACACACTGGCAGTGGAGGGCTGGCCTGACTTGAAATGGCAGGGTCGGCAGCACATCACACTCGCGGGCGGCGAGATGCTCAGCCTTCCGGTCGAGCTGTCCAGTGCCGTGGAGAACCTGCAGTCGAGTACCCAGGACGTCACGTTCATACTGAAGGACGTGCATGACGACGATGTTCATGTCGAAACCAAAAGCCGGTTCATCGGCCCCTCCCCTCGTTAAGAGCAACGCCATGCCCGCCGCACCCGCTGCAAGCCCCTGGTACAAGCACCTCTGGCCGTGGATCATCATTGGCATTCTGAGCGGTTCGGTCCTGCTCAGCCTGACGATGGCGGGCATTGCCATCAGTCACCCGGACAACCTGGTCACCGACAATTATTACGAAGCCGGTAAAGGCATCAATCGCTCGATCAATCGCGAAGAGCTGGCCCAGACCCTCAGATTGCGCGCCAGCCTGCACATGGACGATCTGACCGGCGAAGTCGACCTGCGCCTGAGCGGCAACAGCAACCCCGAAAGACTGGAACTGAATCTGATTTCGCCGACCCAGCCGGACAAGGACCGCCGTGTGTTCCTGGCCCGCAGCCCGTCCGAAGCCGGTCGTTACATCGGGCAGCTTCAGGACACTGTCGAAGGCCGTCGTTTCATCGAATTGCTTGGCACCGAGGGCGGCCAGACCTGGCGCCTGTTCGAAGAGGAATGGTTGAGCGGTGACCGCACCGTGACGCTGGGCGACGAGCCCCTGCAGGCAGCTCAAGGCCGGAACCACTGACGTGAGCGCGCCCCTGCTCTGCTATCACTGCGCCCTGCCCGTACCTGCGGGAAGTGGCTTCACTGCCGTGGCACTCGGCAAGACCCGCGAGCTGTGCTGCCCCGGGTGTCAGGCGGTGGTCGAGGCGATTGTCGCGGGCGGGCTGGAAGACTATTACGCGCATCGCAGTGAGTCGTCCGGCAACCCGGAAAGCCTGCCGGTGCAGTTGCTCGACGAGGTGGCGCTGTATGACCGTGCGAACGTGCAAGCCCCTTTTGTTCGTCAGCAAGAAGGCCTGTCGGAAACCACCCTGCTCATCGAAGGCATCAGTTGCGCGGCCTGCGGCTGGTTGATCGAACGCCGTCTTCGCAAACTGCCAGGCGTGGCCGAGGCGCAGTTGAACCTGTCCAATCATCGCCTGCGGGTGCGCTGGCGAAGTGATCAGCTTGCCTTCAGTCAGTTGCTGAACGCGTTGCGCAGCATCGGCTATGTGGCGCACCCGTGGCAGGCCGACCACGCTGCCGAACGCTTGGCGAGCGAAAACAGGCTGGCGCTGCGACAACTGGGCGTCGCCGGTCTGCTTTGGTTTCAGGTGATGATGGCAACTATGGCGACCTGGCCGGAATTCAACATGGACCTCAGCCCGTCGATGCACACGATTTTGCGCTGGGTCGCCCTGTTTCTGACGACCCCTATCGTGTTCTACAGCTGCGCGCCCTTTTTCCGTGGTGCGCTGCGCGACCTGCGCAGCCGCCACCTGACGATGGAGGTGTCCGTATCGCTGGCCATCGGCATCGCTTATGTCGCAGGCATCTGGACCGCCATCAGCGGATCAGGAGAGCTGTACTTCGATGCGGTCGGCATGTTCGCCCTGTTTCTGCTGGCCGGGCGCTATCTGGAACGTCGGGCTCGCGAGCGCACGGCGTCGGCAACGGCGCAACTGGTCAATGTACTGCCTGCCTCTTGCCTGCGGCTGACTGCCGACGGACAGACCGAGCGTGTTCTGCTCACTGAGCTGCGCATGGATGATCAGGTGCGGGTGCCGCCTGGCGCGGTGATTGCGGTGGATGGCAGGATTCTCGACGGGCAATCCAGTGTCGACGAGTCCCTGCTGACCGGCGAATACCTGCCCCGACCGCGTAAGGTCGGCGACAGCGTTACGGCGGGTACGCTCAATGTCGAGGGGAGCCTGACGGTTCAGGTCCTCGCGCTGGGGCATGACACGCAACTGTCGGCCATCGTTCGTTTGCTGGAGCGCGCTCAGACAGACAAGCCGAAACTGGCCGAGATGGCGGACCGCGCTGCGCAGGTGTTCGTGCTGCTGTCCTTGAGCGCCGCTGCCATTATCGGCCTCATCTGGTGGCAGCTGGACGCGTCCCGCGCCGTGTGGGTCGTGCTGGCCATGCTGGTCGCCACCTGCCCCTGTGCCTTGTCGCTGGCAACGCCCACGGCCCTGACGGCTGCGACCGGTACGCTGCACGGGTTGGGCCTGTTGCTCACCCGCGGCCATGTGCTGGAAGCCCTGAATACCATCGACACCGTCATCTTCGACAAGACCGGCACACTCACTGAAGGACGCCTGACATTGCGGGCTGTCCGCCCTTTGGGCAGCCTGAGTGCAGACGCCTGTCTGGAGCTGGCCGCCGCGCTGGAAAGCCGGTCTGAACACCCCATCGCCCGTGCATTCGGCCGTGCGCCTCAGGCGGCGCACGACGTACTGAATACCCCAGGACGTGGACTGGAAGGCCGCGTGGGCAGCCACCGCCTTCGCATCGGCCAGCCAGCGTTCGTCTGCGCGCTGAGCGGTACTGGCGTGCTGCCGATGCCCGACGAAACTGGCCAGTGGCTGTTGCTGGGCGATACCGAAGGCCCGCTCGCCTGGTTCGGTCTGGATGACCGGCTACGTGAAGACGCTGCCGCGTTGTTGCACGCCTGCAAGGCGCGTGGCTGGAAGACCCTGCTGCTGTCTGGAGACAGCTCGCCGATGGTGCAATCGGTGGCAATCACCTTGGGCATCGACGACGCCCGCGGCGGGTTGCGTCCGGAAGACAAACTGGCGGTGCTACAAACACTGCAGGCACAGGGACATTCTGTGTTGATGATCGGCGACGGCGTAAACGACGTGCCGGTCATGGCGGCAGCCAACGTCAGCGTAGCAATGGGCTCGGCCACTGACCTGACCAAAACCGGTGCCGACGCGGTGCTGCTGTCCAACCGCCTGCGCAGCCTGATTGACGCCTTGGGTGTGGCGCGACGCACACGCCGGGTGATTATCGAAAACCTGCTGTGGGCCGGCTTGTACAATGGCCTGATGCTGCCATTTGCGGCGTTGGGCTGGATCACACCGGCCTGGGCCGCTATCGGCATGTCTGTAAGTTCGCTGATCGTGGTGCTCAACGCCTTGCGCTTGAGCCGCCTTCCGCGCGCCACTCGATCAACCCGGGAGAGATTATGCCTGCGCTCTACATCATGATTCCTGCCGCCCTGCTGCTGGTGGCCATCGCGATCTACGTCTTTTTCTGGGCGGTGGACAGCGGTCAGTACGATGACATGGAGGGCCCCGCCCACAGCATTCTGTTCGACGATCAAGACCCCGATCATAAGGCCGCGGCGCGAAGCCACACGCACGATTCCAACGCCCACGGTCACGACGGAAATCCTGATGCCTGAAGCCCGTCATGTTTGACCTTATCCCCCTGCTGCTATCTGCGTGGGTACTGGGGCTGCTGGGCGGCGGGCATTGCCTGGGTATGTGTGGCGGGTTGATGGGCGCATTGACTCTGGCCATTCCTCGCGAGCAACGGGCGCACCGACTGCGACTATTAATGGCCTACAACCTGGGACGCATCGTCAGCTATGCGGTTGCCGGCTTTTTCAGCGGAATGGTCGGCTGGGCCGTGGCCAACAGTCCAGGGGCGACGACGCTACGCGTAGTGGCTGCTCTGCTGCTGGTTGCAATGGGGCTGTACCTTGCAGGCTGGTGGAGCGGTCTGACCCGCATCGAGCGTCTGGGCCGAGGTCTGTGGCGTTATCTACAGCCTTTCGCCACGCGCCTGCTGCCCATTTCCAGCGTTCCTCGCGCCCTTCTGCTCGGTGCCCTGTGGGGCTGGCTGCCCTGCGGGCTGGTCTACAGCACGCTACTTTGGGCCGCCAGTCAGGGAAACGCCCTCGACAGCGCCTTGCTGATGCTGGCGTTTGGCGTGGGCACTTGGCCGGTGTTGCTCGCCACCGGCCTTGCGGCCGAGCGCACCACCGCGTTGCTGCGCAAACGCAGCGTGCGCGCGACAGGCGGCGTGCTGGTCATCCTGTTTGGACTCTGGACCTTGCCAGGCCCTCATCAGCACTGGCTGATGGGGCATTGATCGTTCGGACAACGTGGCTGAAAGGCCGGTTGATCCACGTCAACACCCTTTGAACAGGCGCCTCGTATGCTCCAGCCATCACCAGCCCACCCGGGAGCGCGCACATGCTGGACGTCATTCGTTGGGATTCCGACCTGATCCGCCGTTACGACCTCACCGGGCCGCGCTACACCTCCTACCCCACGGCCGTACAGTTCAAGACTGACGTCGGGGCGTTCGATCTGCTGCATGCGTTGCGTGACAGCCGCAAGGCGATGCGAGCCTTGTCGCTGTACGTGCATATCCCGTTCTGCGCCAACATTTGTTACTACTGCGCCTGCAACAAGGTCATCACCAAAGATCGCGGTCGGGCGCAGGCTTATCTGCAGGGTTTGATGCATGAAGCTCAGATGCTTGCCTGCCATCTCGACCCCGCTCAGGTGGTCGAGCAATTGCATTTCGGGGGCGGCACGCCGACCTTTCTCAGTCATGCTCAACTGCGCCAACTCATGGCGCATCTGCGCACGCACTTCACGCTGCTGGACGACGATTCGGGAGACTATGGCATCGAGATCGACCCCCGCGAAGCCGATTGGGCGACGATGGGCTTGCTGCGTGAGTTGGGGTTCAATCGCATCAGCCTGGGCGTACAGGATCTGGACCCGACGGTGCAGCGTGCGATCAATCGCCTGCAAAGCCTGGAGCAGACCCAGGCGTTGATCGAAGCCGCACGGACGCTGCAGTTTCGCTCGGTCAATATCGACCTGATCTACGGCCTGCCCGGACAGACACCTGACACCTTCGCCAGCACTGTAGAGGCCATCATCGGCCTGCAACCGGACCGGCTGTCGGTGTTCAATTACGCCCATCTTCCCGAACGCTTCATGCCCCAGCGGCGTATCCAGCGGGCCGATCTGCCCCGCGCCGACAGTAAGCTGAGCATGCTGGAGCGCACCGTTTCACAGTTGACCGAGGCAGGCTATCGCTATATCGGCCTGGATCACTTCGCCCTGCCCGACGACGACCTTGCGATCGCTCAAGAAGAGCAAACGCTGCAGCGCAACTTTCAGGGCTACACCACCCACGGACATTGCGATCTGATCGGGCTGGGGGTGTCGGCGATCAGTCAGGTGGGGGATTTATACAGCCAGAACAGCAGCGACCTGACGGACTACGAACGCCTGCTCGCCAGCGATCAACTGGCAACCAGGCGCGGACGTGTCTGCAATGAAGACGACAGGATCAGGCGCGCAGTCATTCAACAATTGATCTGCCATTTACGGCTTGATTTCGCGTCCATCGAACAGCGCTTCGGCATTGATTTCAAACGCCACTTCGATTCGGTATGGCCGCGACTGATCGAACTGGCCCGTGACGGGCTGATCACCGTGGACGCTGAACGCATTGAGGTATTGCCCGCTGGCCGTCTGTTGGTGCGCTCCGTGTGCAGTGTGTTCGATGAATACCTGACGCCCGAGAACCGTCAACGCTTCTCACAGGCGATCTGACGCCCTGGGTGAGGTCAATTCCTGGCCACCATCAGCGAGCGCGCCAGCGTTTTACTGCCCTCGTCCAGCTTGAGCTGATTCATCATCACGGTCAGGTCGGAATTGGTGCTGCTGATCTGTTGTTGCAACGCACCGAGCGCCGTTTGCAGCGCGGCCACCTTGGTTTGCCGCTCGGTGTCGCTGAGGCTTTGATCGTTGAGTATCTGCTGAATCTGCTCTAGCGTTTCTTCCATCTTGCGTTGCAATTCACGGATGGCCTTGAGCAGTTTCTGAACACCTTCCGGCAAACCGCTCTGCTCGATATCGGCGTCTCTGGACCCCGACGCGGCAGCCGCCTTGCCTTCGGGCGACAGATTTACTTCAATACCTCGGGCCTCGGTTGCCGCTGGTTCGACGTCCGCAGTCGCAGACGAAGACGGGGTCATCTGCACTGACGAAACCGGGACATTCACAGTCAGGTTGAGGGGCAACGTGATCGACATGGATGAGCTTCCTGCATTGGATTGTAGGTTGAAAGGCTATCGCCAACCGACCCTGAACCTTGATGGCATGAGAACTTTCCAGACTGGCCCTACTTGCCTTGGGTGGGTTACCCTTACGTCTTATGTGTGATTTCCCACAAGGAATTAAGTGATGTCCGAGCCCGCCAAGTCACGTGCTTCAAACCAGGCTCATTGCAAGGATTGCAGTCTCGCCCCGCTCTGCCTGCCTCTTTCGTTGAATCTTGATGACATGGATTCGCTTGACCAGATCGTCAAGCGAGGCCGCCCCCTAAAGAAAGGTGAGTTCCTGTTTCGCCAGGGTGACACGTTCGAATCCGTCTATGCCGTTCGCTCCGGCGCTCTGAAGACATTCAGTCTCAGCGGTGCCGGAGAAGAACAACTCACCGGTTTTCATCTGCCCAGCGAACTGGTGGGGATGTCCGGAATGGACGCCCAGGCTTATCCGGTTTCAGCACAAGCGCTGGAAACCACATCAGTGTGTGAAATTCCCTTCGAGCGTCTGGATGAGCTCTCGGTACAGTTGCCGCAATTGCGTCGGCAGTTGATGCGTGTGATGAGCCGCGAGATTCGCGATGATCAACAGATGATGTTGCTGCTGTCGAAAAAGACCGCTGATGAGCGCATCGCAACGTTTTTGGTCAACCTGTCGGCACGCTTCCGGGCGCGAGGCTTTTCGGCCAATCAATTCCGACTGAGCATGTCGCGCAATGAAATCGGTAATTACCTGGGGCTGGCGGTCGAAACCGTCTCGCGGGTGTTCACCCGTTTTCAGCAAAACGAGCTGATTACGGCCGAGGGTAAGGAGGTTCATATCCTGGACCCGATCCAGCTCTGCGCCCTGGCTGGCGGTGCCATGCAAAGCTGATCGGACTGCGGGGGTGCGATCCGGGGCTGGTCGGCTTAAACTATCGGCCAATCTTGCCCCGGATCACCTCTGATGATTTTCGATGAATTGAGCTTCAAATCCCTGATACGCCCGGTCGTGGACTTCCCCAAGCCTGGCGTCGTTTTTCGTGACATCACCCCACTCTTCCAGTCGCCCAAGGCAACCCGCCAGGTGATCGACAGTTTTGTGCAGCGCTACATAGAGGCCGATTTCAGCCACATCGGCGTCATGGACGCGCGCGGTTTTCTGATCGGTTCGGTGGTGGCGTACGAACTGAACAAGCCACTGGTGCTGTTCCGCAAGCAGGGCAAACTGCCGGCTGACGTGCTGTCCGAGGCTTACCAGACCGAATACGGCGAAGCCTATCTGGAAGTGCATGCCGACAGCCTGTGCGATGGCGATTCGGTGGTGATGTTCGATGACCTGATCGCAACCGGAGGCACGCTGATTGCCGCCGCCAACCTGATCCGCCGCATGGGTGCGCAGGTCCATGAAGCGGCAGCGATCATCGATCTGCCGGAGCTGGGCGGTTCGAAGCGTCTTCAGGCGATGGCCATTCCAACATTCTGTCTGACCGAGTTCGCACTGGACGAACAGTAAGACGCTGCTGAAGCACGACTGAGCAAAGCGATAAGACGAACAAGCCCGGTCATGAATGAACCGGGCTTATCGAGTGGGTCAACCCGTCGGGTTGCCGTGCAGCTTGGTCATCAACTGCGCTTCGGCCTGTGTCAGTCCACAGGACTGGGTCAGTTCGTCGATGCTGGCGCCCATACCGACCAGACGCGCAGCCTGGGCGAAGGACAGCGTGGAGGGATCGCGCTGTTCAAGCGCCGTCAGCTTGTCAGGCAACGGTGCGACGATGGCGCGCAGTTCGTGCAGGTCTTCACCCATACGTACCGTGCCGCTCTGGAAGTTGTCCACGCGACGGGCCAACTCCTTGATACGCTGATCACGCAAGGCCGCCGCCGCGTCACGCTCGGCGTCGAGCTTGCGCTGACGCTTGGTATGGGTCAGGAACATTCCCAGGGTAACGACCCAGAGAATGCCCAGAAAGACGACAGCAACCTCAACAATCACAATCAGATGTTCTCCAGCTCGGACCATTCTTCTTCGGACATCATCTTGTCCAGCTCGACCAGAATCAACAGCTCGCCGTTCTTGTTGCAGACGCCCTGAATGAACTTGGCCGACTCGTCGTTACCGACGTTTGGCGCGGTCTCGACTTCGGACTGACGCAAGTAAACCACTTCAGCCACGCTGTCGACCAGAATACCGACCACTTGCTTGTCGGCTTCGATGATCACGATACGGGTGTTGTCGCTGACTTCGACCGGTGCCAGGCCGAAGCGCTGACGGGTATCGATCACGGTCACGACATTACCGCGCAGGTTGATGATGCCCAGCACGTAGCTTGGCGCACCCGGTACCGGAGCGATTTCGGTGTAGCGCAGCACTTCCTGAACCTGCATCACATTGATGCCATAGGACTCATTGTCCAGGCGGAACGTAACCCATTGCAGGATAGGATCTTCAGAACCCTGTGCAGACGACTTATTCATACCCCTAACCCCTCACGTGTGTACTCTGCGGGCGACGCGACTGGCGACGACCCATGATTATTTCGGCTTGTTCAACTGCTTGACCGCGCCACTGGCTATCAGCTCGGCCAACTCTGCAACGTCCACCAACGCACACATGTGTTCGATCACTGTGCCCGCCAGCCACGGCCGCTGGCCGCGCTGTGTCCGCCACTTGATTTCATTCGGATCAAGACGCAGCGAGCGACTGACCTGATGCACCGCCAACCCCCATTCGTAGCCCTGAACCGAAATCACATACTGCAGCCCCTGGCGAAAATCGTCGCGGTAGCGATCAGGCATGATCCAGCGCGCGGTATCCAATACTTTCAGGTTGCCTGCCTGACAAGGCAGGATCCCCAGAAACCAGTCCGGCTGACCGAACAGCGGCGTGAGCTCCTGCCCCGCCAGCGGATAAATCGACCCCAGGCATACCAGCGGCACCGCCAGTGTCAGACCCGCCACATCGAACAGCAGGCATTCGAACGGCTCGGCGGCCCAGGCTGGACGACCATCGCTGGTGGGCGGTGGCGTCGGCGTTCGCTGGGGCGTCATGACGCTCAGCTCGGCTACCGGCTCGACCAGCTCGATCGTCGGCGCTTCAACGGGCACCTCAACGTCCACCACTGCCTCGGCCACGATCACCGGAGCGATCTCGACCACCGGCGTTACCACCGGCGCCGCGACCACAACCGGTACTGCTACCGGAGCAGGTGCCGCAACGGCAACCGCGACGGGCTTGATCTGTGCCTGCCTGCGGGCATCGAACGCCTGTTCTTCCAGCACCGCCGCTTGAAAGTCGTCGATGTCGTTGTCCGGGGCGTCCGGCTCCTCAGTCGCGTCCTGAAGCAAAGCATCCAGGTAAGACTGCAAAGCCAGCTTGGGTCGTGTTGCAACTTCTAACGGGCGGTTCATACCGGGGCCCAACAATAAAAAGAGCGAGTGCAGCCTGATAGAGTTATCGGCCGCATTGAGGGATCACTTGAGCTGACAGCAGAGAAAGAATGAGCGTGCATGTCACGCCACCTGAGCATTGAGTTGCTCGGCGAGCATGTGCTTGAGCAACGCCCGGTACGCGATCACGCCGCGGCTCTTGCTGTCGTTTTGCGACGGCGTCAAACCGGCGCGGCTGGCATCGCGCAAACGCGTGTCCACCGGCACATAGGCTTGCCAGACGTGCTCGGGGAAACTGTCGCGCAACAATTTCAACGTCCCCATCGACGCCTGGGTGCGACGGTCGAACAGGGTCGGCACGATGGTGTACGGCAACGGTACTTTTCGTGAGCGGTTGATCATGGTCAGGGTATTGACCATGCGTTCCAGGCCTTTTACCGCAAGAAATTCGGTCTGCACCGGAATGGCCAGTTGTTGGCTGGCGGCCAGCGCGTTGACCATCAGCACCCCCAGCAGCGGCGGACTGTCGATCAGCGCGTAGTCAAAATCCTGCCACAACTGTGCAAGGCTCTTGGCAATCACCAGACCCAGACCGCTTTGACCGGGCGATTGACGCTCCAGCGTCGCCAGCGCGGTACTCGACGGAATCAGCGAGATACGCTGGTCGCTGGTGGGCAGCAGCAACTGCCCCGGCAGGCCGTCAGGCACGACGCCTTTGTGCAGAAACAAATCGAAAGCGCTGTGCTCAAGCTCGTCAGGGTTATGCCCGAAATAGCTGGTCATGGAGCCGTGGGGATCGAGATCGACCACGACGACACGCTTGCCCGCATCGGCCAGCAGACCGGCCAGGGCAATGGTCGTGGTGGTCTTTCCGACTCCACCTTTCTGGTTGGCTACTGCCCAGACTCTCATTGATGATTTTTCCTTCCGTACAGCGACGACCGTACCGATACGAGGTTAAGGAGCGGGTGACGGAGAATTGACAGTGTTTGCCCGTACCGGCGGCTTTGCTGGCACCGGTGCAGTTTGTGTGCCAGCACGCCTCAATGCCGCATCAGGTTGTGCATTGGCGGTGCCAGTGCTGGTCAGGCTGCGACGCACATCCAGGTTTCGCGAGATGACCAGCACCACGCGGCGGTTCTTGGCGCGCCCGGTGGCGTTGGTGTTTGGGGCGATTGGCTGGAATTCGCCATACCCCACGGACGCAAGCCGTGCGGGGTTGACGCCATCCATTGCCAGCATGCGTACGATGCTGGCCGAGCGTGCGGAAGACAGCTCCCAGTTGGTCGGAAATTGCGAGGTACTGATGGGCTGGTCATCGGTGAAGCCTTCGACGTGAATCGGGTTGTCGAAGCGCTTGACGATGCCTGACACCTTTTCAATGATCGTGAACGCCTTGTCGCTGGGCATTGCATCACCGCTGCCGAACAACAGACTGGAATTGAGCTCGATCTCGATCCACAGCTCGTTGCCGCGCACGGTCATCTGGTCGGACTTGATGAGATCGCCAAACGCATCGCGCACATCCTGAGCAATGGTCTGTAACGGGTCGCTGGCCGAAGAGGCAATGCCCGCATCGGTTTCCTCGCTGTCCTTGAGCAGAGGCTCGGACGGCTTGACCGAGACCGGACGCTGCTCACCAATAGGGATCGGCTTCATGGTGCGCTCGGCGTCGTTGAACACACCCACCAGCGCTTCGGACAGAATCTTGTACTTGCCTTCATTGACCGACGAGATCGAGTACATCACCACGAAAAACGCGAACAGCAGCGTAATGAAGTCGGCGTAGGACACCAGCCAGCGTTCATGGTTTTCGTGTTCTTCGGGCTGACGACGTCGAGCCATGAGGTCTTACTCCATGAAGCCTTGCAGCTTGAGTTCAATGGAGCGCGGGTTTTCACCCTCGGCAATGGACAGCAGACCTTCAAGCAGCATTTCGCGATAACGAGCCTGCCGATGGGCAATGGCCTTGAGCTTGTTGGCCACCGGCAGAAGGATCAGGTTGGCGGTCGCGACACCGTAGATGGTTGCGACGAACGCCACGGCAATGCCGCTGCCCAGCTGACTGGGATCGGCCAGGTTGCCCATGACGTGAATCAAGCCCATGACCGCCCCGATGATGCCCACGGTCGGCGCATAGCCGCCCATGCTTTCGAACACCTTGGCGGCCTGGATGTCACGGGTTTCCTGGGTGATGAAATCCACTTCCAGAATGCTGCGAATCGCCTCGGGTTCGGCACCGTCGACCAGCAATTGCAGGCCCTTGCGAGCGTAACTGTCAGGCTCGGCGTCAGCCACCGATTCAAGACCCAGCAAGCCTTCCTTGCGGGCAGTCATGCTCCAGCCGATCACGCGATCGACGCCACCGGGCAGATCGACGCGCGGCGGAAAAAGCACCCAGCGAACGATTTTCATGGCACGCATGAAGGCACTCATGGGCGCCTGCAACAGCGAAGCACCCAGCGTGCCGCCAATCACGATCAGCGCGGCCGGTCCGTTGAGCAGCGCACTGAGGTGCCCGCCTTCGAGAAAATTGCCGCCGATGATCGCAACGAACGCCAGGATAAGACCGATCAGACTCAGTACATCCATCAGAGGCACGCCTCGACGAGATGGCGACCCATGTCGTCCAGACTGTAGATCGCATCGGCCAGGTCGGCCTTGACGATGGCCATCGGCATGCCATAGATGACGCAGCTCGCCTCGTCTTGCGCCCAGACCGTGCTACCGACCTGCTTAAGCAGGCGTGCGCCCTCACGGCCGTCAGCGCCCATACCGGTCAAGACCACCGACAGCACCTTGTCGCCGTAAGACTTGGCCGCCGAACCGAAAGTAATGTCTACGCACGGCTTGTAGTTGAGGCGTTCGTCGCCGGGCAGAATCTTCACGGTGCCGCGACTGTCGATCATCATCTGCTTGCCACCTGGGGCCAGCAAGGCCAGACCCGGACGCAATACATCACCGTCCTCGGCTTCCTTGACGCTGATCTTGCACAGCTTGTCCAAGCGCTCGGCAAAGGCTTTGGTGAACGCAGCCGGCATGTGCTGGATCAACACCAGCGGTGCCGGAAAACTGGCAGGCAATTGAGTGAGTACACGCTGCAAGGCCACCGGACCGCCAGTGGACGTACCAATCGCCACCAGCTTGTAGGCCTTGCGCTTGGGCGTACCCGAGGTCGTCGGATGGGCCGGGGCATGCGGCTGGGCATGGGCATGGGCCGCGTGCGGCGCAGGCGCAGCCGTTCGCGGCGGTACGGTGCGCGCAGGCGTAGCCGCCGCAGGTGCTGGCGCGGCCGAGCGAGCGGCAGGTGCAGTCGACGAGGGCGAAGCGGAAACCGGGGCGGTCGATGCAGTACTTGAGCCGCTGAAACGGCGATTACTGCGCGAGATGCTGTTGATCTTCTCGCACAGCAGTTGCTTGACCTTCTGCGGATTGCGCGAGATGTCTTCGAAATTTTTGGGCAGGAAGTCCACCGCACCGGCGTCCAGTGCATCCAGCGTAACGCGGGCACCTTCGTGTGTCAGTGAAGAGAACATCAATACCGGAGTCGGAATGCGCTGCATGATGTGACGCACCGCCGTGATGCCATCCATCATCGGCATCTCGTAGTCCATCGTGATCACGTCAGGCTTGAGCGCGAGCGCCTGTTCTATAGCTTCCTTGCCATTGGTTGCCGTGCCGACAACCTGGATGTTGGGGTCCGAAGAAAGAATTTCCGTAACGCGGCGGCGGAAGAAACCGGAATCATCCACCACCAGGACCTTGACTGCCATAAACACTCCAATAGGCGCCGCAGGCAGCCGAAGCTGCCCGCAACCCCAGAATCAAATACGCCGTGCGGCGTAACGCTTGAGCATGCTCGGTACATCGAGAATCAAGGCAATGCGACCGTCACCGGTGATGGTGGCGCCCGACATGCCTGGCGTACCTTGCAACATCTTGCCCAGCGGTTTGATCACCACTTCTTCCTGACCGACCAGTTGATCGACGACAAAGCCGATGCGCTGGGTGCCGACAGACAGAATAACCACGTGCCCTTCGCGTTGTTCTTCGTGCGCTGCCGAACTGACCAGCCAGCGCTTGAGGTAGAACAATGGCAAGGCCTTGTCACGCACGATCACCACTTCCTGACCATCGACGACGTTGGTGGTCGACAGGTTCAGGTGGAAGATCTCGTTGACGTTGACCAGCGGGAACGCAAAGGCCTGATTGCCCAGCATGACCATCAGGGTTGGCATGATCGCAAGCGTCAGCGGAACCTTGATGACGATCTTCGAACCCTGACCCTTGGTCGAGTAGATGTTGATCGAGCCGTTGAGCTGGGAAATCTTGGTCTTCACCACGTCCATGCCCACACCGCGGCCGGACACATCGGAAATCTCGGTCTTGGTCGAGAAGCCCGGTGCAAAGATCAGGTTGTAGCAATCGGTGTCGCTCAGACGATCGGCGGCATCTTTATCCATCACGCCGCGCTTGACCGCGATGGCGCGCAGAACATTCGGGTCCATACCCTTGCCGTCGTCCGAAATGGACAACAGGATATGGTCGCCTTCCTGCTCGGCCGCCAGGATCACTTTGCCGCCGCGGGACTTGCCAGTGGCTTCGCGTTCTTCCGGCGTTTCGATACCGTGGTCGACCGCGTTGCGCACCAAGTGGACCAGCGGGTCGGCCAGAGCCTCGACAAGGTTCTTGTCCAGGTCGGTTTCTTCACCCACCAATTCAAGGATGATCTCTTTCTTGAGCTGGCGGGCCAGGTCACGAACCAGACGCGGGAAGCGGCCGAAGACTTTCTTGATCGGTTGCATCCGGGTCTTCATCACCGCGGTCTGCAGGTCGGCAGTCACCACGTCAAGGTTGGAAACCGCCTTGGACATGGCTTCGTCGCCACTGTTGAGCCCCAGGCGCACCAAACGGTTACGCACCAGCACCAGTTCGCCGACCATGTTCATGATCTCGTCCAGGCGTGCCGTATCAACGCGTACCGTGGTTTCGGCTTCCGATGCAACGGGTTTCTCACCGGTAGCCGCCGGAGCACGCGCTGGCGCAGGTGCGGCAGCGGCTGGCTTGGCGGCGGCAGCCGGTGCAGGCGCAGGTGCGGCCTTGGCAGCCGGTGCTGCGGCAGGTTTGGCAGCGGGTGCAGGCGCTTTCGCGACGATGGCCTCCGGCTCGAACTTGCCCTTGCCGTGCAGCTCATCCAGCAGGTTTTCGAATTCGTGATCGGTGATTTCATCGGACGCGGACGCTGAAGCAGCGGCCGCAGGTGCCTTGGCCGCAACGGCGGGCGCAGGCGCAACGACGGCAGCGTCGAACGAGCCCTTGCCATGCAACTGATCCAGAAGCGCTTCAAACTCGTCGTCAGTGATCTCGTCACTGCCAGACGCGTTGCCGCTGCTTTTGGCAACAGGCGCTGGCACTGGCGCAGCCTCGGCCGCGAACTTGCCTTTGCCATGCAACTGGTCGAGCAGGGATTCGAACTCCTGATCGGTGATCTCATCGCTCGACGAGGCCTGGGCAGCCGGGGCCGCCGCAGGTGCTGAAATCGGCTTGGAGCCGTGCAGCGAATCGAGCAACTGTTCGAATTCGTGGTCGGTGATGTCGTCACCGCCAGCCGCCTCGGCAACCGGAGCAGCCACTTCGGCCACCGGTTCAGGTTCAGGCTCAGGCTCAGCAACCGCGACTTCATCGTTGGACTGCGGTTCGGCCAGACGCGACAGCGCCGCCAACAATTCCGGCGTAGCTGGCGTCAGATCCGTACGTTCGCGTACTTCGCCGAACATACTGTTGACAGTGTCCAGCGCTTCCAGAACCACATCCATGAGCTCGGAGTCAACGCGACGCTCACCCTTGCGCAGGATGTCGAACACGTTTTCGGCGATATGGCAGCACTCCACCAGCTCATGGAGCTGGAGGAAGCCGGCGCCCCCTTTTACAGTGTGAAAACCGCGAAAAATTGCATTGAGCAGATCAGCATCATCCGGTCGGCTTTCCAGCTCGACCAATTGCTCTGACAACTGCTCCAGAATTTCGCCGGCCTCTACCAGAAAATCCTGAAGGATTTCTTCATCGGCGCCGAAGCTCATGGGGTGCTCCCTAAAATTAACCGTCAACAGACCTAGAAGCCGAGGCTCGATAGCAGATCGTCTACATCATCCTGTCCGGATACGACGTCTTCCCGTTTATCGGCATGAATCTGCGGACCTTCACCCTTGGAGAGATGTTTTTTAGGATCTTTTTCAGCAAGGATGGATTCTTCGTCATGTTCGATGCCTGCGAAGCGATCGACATGACTGGCCATGAGCACCAGTTTGAGCAAATTGCCTTCCACTTCAGTGACCAATTGCGTGACGCGCTTGATCACCTGACCGGTGAGGTCCTGGTAATCCTGGGCCAGCAGAATGTCATTGAGGTGCGCAGAAACCTCGTGGGTTTCCTTCTCGGTACGCGTCAGAAAACCATCGACCCGCTTAGCGAGATCGCGAAACTCTTCAGCACCGATTTCGCGGCGCATGAAACGTCCCCAGTCTTCGCTCAACGCCTTGGCGTCGGTGCTCAGAGCGTTCATGACAGGTGTGCTTTCTTCGACCAGATCCATCGTGCGGTTGGCCGCATTCTCGGTCAGCCGCACAACATAGCCCAGACGCTCGGTGGCGTCCGTGATCTGCGACACCTCTTCGGCCTGAGGCATGTGCGGATCGATCTGGAAGTTGACGATTGCACTGTGCAGCTCACGCGTCAGCTTGCCCACTTCCTGATAAAGGCCGCGGTCACGTGTCTGGTTGAGCTCATGGATCAGTTGCACAGCTTCGCCGAAACGGCCTTTTTCAAGGCTGGTCACGAGTTCCTGCGCGTGTCTTTTCAGGGTCGACTCAAAGTCGGCCATCGAATCATTGTTATCCATAGCGCCCTCGCGGCATGCATCAGCTATTGACGCGTTCAAAGATCTTTTCGATCTTTTCTTTCAGCGCTTGAGCCGTGAATGGCTTGACGACATAACCGTTCACCCCGGCCTGTGCAGCTTCGATGATCTGCTCACGCTTGGCTTCGGCAGTGACCATCAGCACTGGAAGGCTCTTGAGGCGCTCGTCCTGACGGACTTGACGCAACAGATCGATACCGGACATGCCAGGCATGTTCCAGTCCGTCACCAGAAAGTCAAAGGCACCGCTTTGCAACATCGGCAGCGCGGTCAGACCGTCGTCCGCTTCCGATGTGTTGGTGAACCCAAGGTCACGCAACAGGTTCTTGATGATCCGCCGCATCGTTGAGAAGTCATCAACGATGAGGATTTTCATGTTCTTGTCCAATTCGACCTCCAAGCAGTCTTTAACGCGTTCAGCACCTGAACACGCTGTTCACTCAATACTGGCACAGCACACCCCCAGCTGTACGAAACGACGACGGGCTTGGCAAAACGACAGGTACAGACCTGAACGAACAGCCCATCGAGGCACTGCCCGACAGGCTTCTGCCTTGTCTATCCTGTTACCACGCAACGCTCTGCACAGCCGGCTTGCAGCCAACGCACGGCACCAGGCCGCACACTGACTGTCAACGCGCTCGCCACTCCCCCAAACGCCCTCGCAAACGAGCTGCGCACTGGCTGTGTAACTGACTGACTCGCGATTCGCTGACCCCCAGGACCTCTCCGATTTCCTTGAGGTTCAGCTCTTCGTCGTAGTACAGCGCCAAGACCAGACGCTCACGCTCCGGCAAATTGGCAATCGCATCGGCCAGGGCGGCCTGGAAGCGCTCGTCTTCCAGGTCGCGTGACGGTTCTAGCGAACCGCTGGCACCGTCCTCATGCAGCCCCTCATGGTCGCCGTCCTGAAGCAGGTCGTCGAAACTGAAGAGGCGGCTGCCCAAGGTATCGTTCAAAATCCCGTAATAATCATCGAGACTCAACTGGAGTTCGGCCGCAACCTCGTGATCTTTAGCGTCACGTCCGGTTTTCGCTTCAATTGCGCGAATTGCGTCACTCACCATGCGCGTATTGCGGTGGACCGAGCGCGGTGCCCAGTCGCCCTTGCGCACTTCGTCGAGCATTGCGCCACGAATGCGAATACCCGCATACGTCTCGAAACTCGCACCTTTGGTGGAGTCATATTTGGTCGAAACTTCCAGCAGACCGATCATGCCGGCCTGGATCAGGTCTTCGACCTGAACGCTGGCTGGCAAGCGTGCCAGCAGGTGATAGGCGATACGCTTGACCAGTGGCGCATAACGCTCGATCAGTTCGTACTGCGAATTCCGGGAAGCTTTGCTGTACATCTGGTAGCCGCTCGCTGTCATTGGACAGGCCCCGCACTGGTCTGGTGAACGAGTCGTTCAACGAAAAATTCAAGGTGACCCCGTGGATTGGCCGGTAATGGCCAGGTGTCGACCTTCTGAGCGATGGCCTTGAACGCCAGCGCGCATTTGGAGCGCGGGAACGCTTCGTAGACCGCACGCTGTTTCTGCACCGCCTTGCGCACGCACTCGTCGTACGGCACAGCGCCTACATACTGCAGCGCCACGTCCAGAAAACGGTCCGTGACTTTCGTCAGCTTGGCAAACAGGTTGCGGCCTTCCTGAGGGCTCTGGGCCATGTTGGCCAGTACCCGAAAGCGGTTCATGCCGTAATCGCGGTTGAGCAGCTTGATCAGCGCGTAGGCGTCGGTGATCGACGTGGGCTCGTCGCAGACCACCAGCAAGACTTCCTGGGCGGCGCGCACGAAGCTGACCACCGATTCACCGATGCCGGCGGCGGTATCGATCACCAGCACATCGAGGTTGTCGCCAATCTCGCTGAAGGCCTGGATCAGACCGGCATGCTGCGCGGGTGAAAGATGAACCATGCTCTGGGTGCCGGAAGCGGCAGGAACGATGCGTACGCCACCCGGCCCTTGCAACAGCACGTCACGAAGCTCGCAGCGGCCTTCGATGACATCGGCGAGTGTACGTTTGGGTGTCAGACCCAGCAGAACATCGACATTGGCCAGACCCAGATCGGCGTCCAACAGCATGACGCGTCGGCCGAGCTCGGCAAGGGCCAGCGAGAGGTTCACTGACACGTTAGTCTTACCGACGCCACCTTTGCCGCCAGTCACCGCAATAACCTGTACGGGATGCATGCTGCCCATGTTATTTCTTTACCTTGTCTTGCGTAGACCGAAGCCACATTGGGGGCTGCACGTTCGCGAACGAACGATGCCTGGCAGACCATCGATGCAGGGACATTCCAATAGTCTCCATCACTTAGCCCACCCTCTTGCCGGGTGAGTGATAGAGGTCGGCAAACATATCAGCCATCGCTTCTTCGCTAGGCTCGTCCTGCATTTGCACGCTGACCGCACGGCTCACCAACTGGTGACGACGCGGAATGTGCAAATCGTCAGGAATTCGTGGCCCGTCAGTCAGGTAGGCCACCGGCAATTCATGACTGATCGCCAGGCTCAGCACTTCACCCAGGCTGGCGGTTTCATCGAGCTTGGTCAGAATGCATCCGGCCAGGCCACAACGCTTGTAACTGTGATAAGCAGCGGTCAGTACCTGTTTCTGGCTGGTTGTCGCCAGTACCAGGTAGTTACGCGATTTGATACCGCGACCTGCCAGACTTTCCAATTGCATGCGCAACGCAGGATCACTGGCTTGCAGTCCGGCCGTATCGATCAGGACCACACGCTTGCGCAGCAGAGGCTCGAGCGCCTGCCCCAGCGACTGACCCGGATCGACGTGAGTCACCGGCACGTTGAGGATGCGGCCCAGTGTCTTGAGCTGCTCCTGAGCACCGATGCGGAAACTGTCCATGCTGACCAGGGCGATGTTTTGCGCGCCGTACTTGAGCACATAACGGGCTGCCAGCTTGGCCAGCGTGGTGGTCTTACCCATGCCGGCAGGGCCGACCATCGCAATCACACCACCCTCTTCCAGCGGCTCCACATCCGGGACGGCAATCATGCGGGCCAGATGGGCCAGCAACATGCGCCAGGCCTGACGTGGCTCGTCAATATCAGGGATCATCGACAGCAGGTCACGCGACAGCGGGCCGGACAGACCGACGCGTTGCAGACGACGCCATAGGTTGGCCTGCTGCGGACGACTGCCTTGCAGTTGGGTCCAGGCCAGGGAGCCAAGCTGGACTTCCAGCAGCTCGCGCAGGCCGTTCAATTCGGAGCGCATCGACTCGAATGCACGCTGACCGCCCGCTGGCTCGGCTGCCGGGGTGGGCGCGTAAGCAAAAGGACGCGGCGGCTCTTCAAGCGTTGGCTCAATGTGGGTGTCGGCGGCACTGATCGCCTTGCCGGAAAACAACTGAAGATTGACCGAGGCATCACTGTCGCTGCGGTTGTTCAGTTCGGCCTGCGCGGAGACGATGCGCGACTGGGTCTTGCGCAGCTCATCTTCGAGTTCCATGTTCGGAACGCGTGGAGCCAGCGCAGACAGTTTGTAATCCAGCGCGGCGGTCAGCTCGACGCCACCGGCGATACGGCGGTTGCCAATGATGGCCGCCTCAGCGCCCAGCTCATCGCGAACCAGCTTCATGGCTTGACGCATATCGGCGGCGAAAAATCGCTTAACTTGCATGACTCACTACCTCAGCCGTTGGGCCCGACAGTCGCTACGATGGTTACTTGCTTGTTGTCAGGAATTTCCTGATACGCCAGAACATGCATGCTCGGTACAGCCAATCGTCCAAATCGTGACAGCATGGCCCGGATCGGACCCGCTACCAGAAGAATTACCGGCAACCCTTGCATTTCCTGACGCTGGGCCGCCTCGATCAACGAACGCTGGAGCTTTTCAGCCATGCTCGGTTCAAGCAGAACGCCTTCTTCCTGACCCTGACCAGCCTTCTGCAAACTATTGAGCAATATCTGTTCCAACCTTGGCTCCAGAGTGATAACAGGCAGCTCCGGCTCAACGCCTACAATGCTTTGCACGATTGCACGGCTCAAGCCGACGCGGACTGCCGCCACCAGCGCGGCGGTATCTTGACTCTTCCCGGCGTTGTTGGCGATCGCTTCTGCAATGCTGCGGATATCGCGTACCGGTACATGCTCGGCCAACAGTGCCTGCAGGACGTTGAGCAGCGACGACAGCGAAAGCACACCTGGCACCAGCTCTTCAGCCAGCTTGGGCGAGCTTTTGGCCAGTAATTGCATTAATTGCTGGACCTCTTCGTGGCCAATCAGTTCATGGGAATGCTTGTACAGAATCTGGTTGAGGTGAGTTGCCACGACCGTGCTGGCGTCCACCACCGTGTAGCCCAAGGACTGTGCCTGGCTGCGCTGGCTGATTTCGATCCACACCGCTTCCAGGCCGAATGCCGGATCTCTGGCGGTGATGCCGTTCAGCGTTCCGAACACCTGACCGGGGTTGATAGCCAGTTCGCGATCAGGGTAAATCTCGGCCTCGGCCAGAATTACGCCCATCAGCGTCAGACGGTAGGCGCTGGGCGCCAGGTCCAGGTTGTCGCGGATGTGCACGGTCGGCATCAGGAAACCCAGCTCCTGAGACAGCTTCTTGCGCACGCCCTTGATACGGGCCAGCAGTTGACCACCCTGGTTGCGGTCCACCAGAGGAATCAGGCGATAGCCCACTTCCAGACCGATGATGTCGATGGGCGTGACGTCATCCCAGCCCAACTCCTTGGAATCCTGAACACGGGTCGGCGATGGCAGAAGATCCTGTTGGCGTTGAACCTCGGCCAGCGCTTCGACCTTGACCTGATTCTCCTTCTTCCACAGCAGGTAAGCGCCACCAGCCGCCACCAGACCCAAGCCGATGAAGGCAAAGTGTGGCATGCCTGGCACCAGGCCCATAACGATCATGATGCCGGCCGATACACCCAGCGCCTTGTAGGAAGAGAACATCTGACGATTGATCAGCTTGCCCATCTCTTCCGAACCGGAAGCGCGGGTCACCATGATCGCAGCAGCGGTGGACAGCAGCAGTGATGGCAATTGCGCCACCAAACCGTCACCGATGGTCAGCAAGGTGTAGACGCGACCTGCGTCGGCGAAGCTCATGTTGTGCTGAAAGATACCCACCAGCATGCCGCCGATGAGGTTGATGAACAGAATGAGCAGACCGGCAATTGCATCGCCGCGTACGAATTTGCTCGCGCCGTCCATAGAGCCGTAGAACTCGGCCTCCCCGGCAACTTCCGCACGACGACGCTTGGCTTCAGGCTGATCGATAAGACCAGCGTTGAGGTCGGCGTCGATCGCCATCTGCTTGCCCGGCATCGCATCGAGGGTAAAACGTGCGCTCACTTCAGAGATACGCCCGGCACCCTTGGTGATCACCACGAAGTTGATGATCATCAAAATCGCGAACACCACGATACCGACCACGTAGTTACCGCCGATCACCACCTCACCGAAGGCCTGGATCACCTTACCGGCGGCGGCATGTCCATCCTGACCGTGCAGCATCACCACTCGGGTCGATGCGACGTTCAGCGCCAGGCGCAGCAGCGTGGCGACCAGCAGGATGGTCGGGAACACCGAGAAGTCCAGTGGACGCAATGCGTAGACGCAGACCAGCAGCACGACAATCGACAGCGCAATGTTGAACGTGAACAACACGTCCAGGAGGAAAGGTGGAATGGGCAACATCATCATTGCCAGCATGATCAGCAACAACAGCGGTACGCCCAACTGGCCACGGCCGAGGCCTGCAATGTTGCTGCGTGCGCTACTGAGTATCTGAGAGCGTTCCACCGATTCTTTACCTGCGCACTGGATCAAAACTTTGACGCCGAAAGCGTCCTTGTACTGACCTATTGCAAAAAGCTGTCCAACTTTTCAAAAGCCAGTGAATGCGGGTGTGAAACGGCAGAAAACAGCAATGAAGGGGAAAGAAGCGGAAGGCGAATGGCTGACGGCCTGCTCGTTCAGTCGCGCTGTCAGCGACTGAACGGACACCATCGCCGGCAAGCCAACTCCCACGAATCACGCTCGTTCAACAGGTTACGTTTTGCTTGTGAAAGGCGCCGCCATTCCGGCAATCACCGGACCGTGGGAGGCGGCTTACCGGCGAAAGGACCGACCGACGCGCGGGGTCAGGCGAGCCACATTGTCAGGCATCGCGCTGCAGGTCCGGCGGGATAGGCACGTCACCCAGCGGATCGGGACGCTTGCCCTGCCCTGCATGGTACTGGCGGATCTGGTAGACGTAGGCCAGCACCTGAGCCACGGCCAGATAAAGACCTGCAGGAATCTCCTGATCAAGCTCAGTGCTGTAGTAGATGGAGCGCGCCAGACCGGGCGACTCCAGAATCAAAATCTGATTGTGCGCGGCGATCTCGCGAATCTTCAGCGCCACCAGATCCGTCCCCTTGGCCAGCAGCATCGGCGCACCGCCCTGCTCCGGGTCGTATTTGAGCGCCACGGCAAAGTGAGTCGGGTTGGTGATGATCACGTCCGCTTCGGGAATCGAAGCCATCATCCGGCGCTGGGACATCTCGCGCTGCAATTGACGGATGCGCTGCTTGACCTCCGGGCTGCCTTCGCTGTTCTTGTGTTCGTCACGCACTTCCTGCTTGGTCATCAGCAGTTTTTTGTGCGCCTCCCACAGCACGAACGGTACGTCCGCGGCGGCAATGAACATCAGGCCGCAGGCCATCCAGAAGCTGCTCCAACCCACCACCTGAAGGCTGTGGATGATGGCCTGCTCAAGCGGCTCGTGCGCGATGGCCACCAGATCGTTGCGCTCCTTGCCCAGCACCACCAGCGCTACCGCCAGGATGATCAGAAATTTGGCGAACGACTTGAGCAATTCCACCAGCGCATGCGGGGAAAACATGCGCTTGAGGCCTGCCGCCGGGTTCATGCGGCTGAACTTGGGAACCAGCGATTTGGTCGCGAACAGCCAGCCACCGAGCATGATCGGCCCGACCAGCGCGGCAATGAGCATGGCGATCAGAAACGGCAGCACCACCACCAAGGCGTGCAGACCTGAACTGAGCAATGCCTTGCCCATGTAATCCTGATCCATCAAGGTTTCGCGGGTGATGGTGAAATTGTCGCGCATCAGCTCAAACATCATCTGCGCAATGTCGCCGCCAAAAATCAACGCACCGCCTGACCCCATCAGCATCACCACCAGCGTGGTCAGCTCTTTGGAGCGGGCAATCTGTCCTTCGGCACGGGAGTCACGGACCTTTTTCTCCGTGGGTTCTTCCGTTTTGTCCTGACCATTCTCGTTTTCTGCCATCTCAACGCGCCCTCACCATGTCCCGCAACGCCTGCAAGGCTTCGGCGGCGATGGGTTGATACTGGTTGAGAATGTCGCCGAGGGTCATCCACAGAATGACCATGCCCAGCACCAGCGTGAGCGGAAAACCGATGGAGAAGATATTGAGCTGTGGTGCTGCACGGGTCATCACACCGAACGCAATGTTGATGACCAGCAGCGCGGTAATGGCTGGCAGCACCAGCCGAAGCCCGGAACTCATGACCCAGCCCAGGCCGTTCGCCAGTCCCCAGAAGTTGTTGACCAGCAGCCCCCCACCCACCGGCATGGTGGTAAAGCTTTCGACGAGGATTTCCAGCACCACCAGATGACCGTTCATGGCCAGAAACAACAGCGTCACCAGCATGGTGAAAAACTGCCCGATGGTCGCCGACGATACGCCGTTGGTGGGGTCGACCATCGACGCGAAGCCCATGCCCATCTGGGTCGAGATGATCTGCCCCGCCACCACGAAAATATGAAAAAACAGCTGCAGCGAAAGCCCCATCCCCGCACCGATGATGATCTGCTCACCAATCAGCAACAGCGCACTCAGGTCCAGCGCCTGCACCGCAGGCATGGCGGGCAGTACCGGGGCGACCACCACCGTCATGGCCACGGCAAAATACAGGCGCACACGCCGGGGAACCAGCGTCGTGCCAATGATGGGCATGGTCATCAGCACGGCAATGATGCGGAACAACGGCAGCATGAAGCTGGCGACCCAGGTACTGATCTGGGTGTCGGTCAGTTCGAGCATCGGCTGCATGCAGTGTCAGCCGATCACGGTCGGAATGCTGGTGTACAGCGACAGCATGTATTCCATGAACACTTTCAACAGCCAGGGACCGATCGCGATCAGGGTGATCAGCATGACGATCAGACGCGGCAGAAAGCTGAGTGTCTGCTCGTTGATCTGCGTCGCGGCTTGAAACATCGCCACCAGCAGACCGCAGATCAGGCTCGGCACCACAAGAATCGCGACCAGCATGGTGGTCAACCACAATGCCTCACGGAACAGATCGACGGCTACTTCCGGCGTCATCGGGCAGACTCCTCAGCAAAACGACTCATACGCCACCAAAACTGCCCGCCAGCGTGCCGACGATCAGCGCCCAGCCATCCACCAGCACAAACAGCATGATTTTGAACGGCAGGGAAATGATCAGCGGGGACAGCATCATCATGCCCATCGCCATCAGCACACTGGCCACCACCAGGTCGATGATCAGGAACGGAATGAAGATCATGAAACCGATCTGGAAGGCCGTCTTGAGTTCGGAAATCACGAACGCAGGCACCAGAATGTTCAGCGGCGCAGCATCCGGCGTCGGAATGTCGGTACGCTTTGACAGGCGCATGAACAGCTCAAGATCGCTGGTACGGGTTTGTGCGAGCATGAAGTCCTTGATCGGCACCTGTGCCTTGGCGACGGCATCCTGTGCCGAGAGCTGTTCGGCGAGATAAGGCTGCAAGGCGTCCTGATTTACCCGGTCGAACACGGGCGCCATGATGAACATGGTCAGAAACAGCGCCATGCCGGTCAGGATCTGGTTCGACGGTGTCTGCTGCAGGCCCAGGGCCTGACGCAAGATCGAGAACACGATGATGATCCGCGTGAAACTGGTCATCAACATGACGAACGCCGGAATGAAGCTCAGCGCCGTCATGATCAGCAGGATCTGCAGACTGACCGAATATTCCTGCTGACCGTCGGCCCCGTTGGACAGGGTGATCGCCGGGATCGACAGCGGATCGGCCGCCAGCGCGACCGGTGCAACCATCACCAACAGCAGCAGTATCAGGAAACGCAAGGCGCCCATTACTTCTTGTCCTTATCCTTGCCCATCAATTCCATCAGACGCTGAGCGAACTCGGGCGTCGTTTGCTCACGGACCGGCACCTGCACAGGCTCCTTGAGTACATGCAGGGTCGTGATGGTGCCTGGCGTGATGCCCAGCAGGATCTGCTCGTTGCCGACCTGAACCAGCACCAGACGATCACGCGGACCGATGGCCCGCGTACTGACCAGTTCGATGACCTGGCTGCTGTTGGGCCCGACACGCTGGACCCGTCGCATGACCCAGGCCAGCACGAAAATCAGGCCGACCACCAGCAACAGCCCCAGCAACAGCTGCAGCACCTGCCCACCCATGCCACCCGACACGGTATTGGCCACTGCCGGCGCAGCCTGCGCAACCGGCTCGGCGCCCAATGCCAATGAAGGCAGCATCAGCAAAACACTCAGAAACCGCTTCACTTAGCGCAGCTTCTTGATGCGTTCACTCGGGCTGATCACGTCGGTCAGACGAATGCCGAACTTCTCGTTGACCACGACCACTTCGCCGTGAGCGATGAGCGTACCGTTGACCAGTACGTCCAGCGGCTCGCCTGCCAGACGATCCAGTTCGATGACCGAACCCTGGTTGAGCTGCAGCAGGTTACGGATGTTGATGTCGGTGCTGCCCACTTCCATAGAGATCGACACTGGAATATCCAGAATCACGTCCAGGTTCGGGCCGTCGAGCGAGACCGGTCCACTGTTTTTCGGCACGCTGCCGAATTCTTCCATCGTCATGCGATTGGTGGCATTACCCGCATCCGCAGCCAGCAGTGCGTCGATATCGTCCTGACCACCTTCGCCCGCCTCGCCCAGTGCAGCCGCCCATTCATCGGCCAGCGCCTGATCTTCAGCAGACGTCATATCGTTTTCATCAGCCATCGGTAGTCCTCTGCAAGCAGTGATTCAATTACGCAACAATGTTCCGACGTCGACCCGACAGGTCAACGCCGCGCTATGGGTTCGATTACTTGCAAGGCCATCTTGCCTTTGTGCGAGCCGAGCTTGACCTTGAACGAAGGCACGCCATTGGCCCGCAGGACCAGCGACTCTGCCAGTTCGATCGGAATCACATCACCAGGCCGCATGTGCAGGATGTCGCGCAGCGGCAGTTGACGCTGGGCGATCGTGGTACTGAGCGGCACGTTGACGTCCAGCACGTCTTCCTTGAGTGCGTTGACCCAGCGCTCGTCCTGATCGTCCAGGTCCGACTGGAAACCGGCATCGAGCATTTCCCGAATCGGTTCGATCATCGAATACGGCATGGTCACGTGCAGATCGCCGCCACCACCGTCGAGTTCGATATGGAAGGTGGAGATGACCACGGCCTCGCTTGGGCCGACGATGTTGGCCATCGCCGGGTTCACTTCCGAGTTGATGTACTCGAAGTTCACTTCCATGATCGCCTGCCAGGCTTCCTTCAGGTCGATGAATGCCTGATCCAGCACCATCCGCACCACACGTAACTCGGTCGGCGTGAACTCGCGCCCTTCGATCTTGGCGTGACGACCGTCGCCGCCAAAGAAGTTGTCCACCAGTTTGAACACCAGCTTGGCGTCAAGGATGAACAACGCCGTACCGCGTAACGGTTTGATCTTGGCCAGGTTGAGGCTGGTGGGTACGTACAGCGAATGCACGTACTCACCGAACTTCATGACCTGCACACCACCCACCGCTACGTCGGCTGAGCGGCGCAGCAGGTTGAACATGCTGATGCGGGTGTAACGGGCAAATCGCTCGTTGATCATTTCCAGGGTCGGCATGCGCCCCCGGACGATCCGGTCCTGACTGGTCAGGTCGTAACTTTTGACGCTGCCAGGCTCTCCGGGGCTTTCGGTCGGGACCATACCATCGTCAACGCCATGCAACAGCGCGTCGATCTCATCCTGGGACAGCAGGTCTTGCACGGCCATGTCAGGGTCCTACTGCAATACAAAGTTGGTGAACAGCAACTGCTCGATCACAGTCTTGCCGAGTTCTTTTTGCGCCACTTCCTGAATGCTGGCGGTCGCCTTCTGGCGCAGCATTTCCTGGCCAATCGGCGAGGCCAGCGATTCGAAAGGGATGGCCGCGAACAGCATGACCAGATTGTTGCGAATCACCGGCATGTGAACCTTCAACGCCTCCATGTCGGCAGCATTACGCGACAGCATCGTGATGCTGACCTGCATGTAGCGCTGGCGGCCATTGGCGTTGAAGTTGACCACAAAGGCTGGCGTCAGCGGCTCGAAAACCGCCACAGGCTTGGCATTGGCTGCGGCCGCTGCGACTGCCGGGTCGGGCGCGCTTTCACTCTTGTGCATGATGAACCAGGTTGCGCCCACCGAAAGACCCACAGCGAGCAGCAATGCCACAACCGCTACGATAATGAGCTTGAGTTTGCCTTTGGAAGCGGGGTCTTTAACTTCTTCGCTCTTCGCCATGCCAATAATCCGTCACTATTCAAGGGGTCTTCAATACGTGACAGGGGAAGAGCAAGTGTTATGCCAGAGTTGTATCGAAGTGCGAGGATTGGACATAAACAGTTACCAGCAGCGGGCTTTCGCACCAGAGACGCAGCGATATTCGCGTCAGACACCTGTAATCAAGGCTGAAACTGCTTCTGTCCGAAGGGCGTGGGAGCTTTCGGAGGTCACGACGGCTGCGATGGGCTGCACAGCAGCCCCTGAGTGCATCTGATACACCGCGTTTGCAGGCCATGCTGCCGGGTCCCGGCAGTTCGCGGACAAGTCCGCTCCCACGGTTCGCTTCTGCCCGCAGGACGTGGGAGCTTTCGAAGGTTACGACGGCTGCGATGGGCTGCGCAGCAGCCCCCCCTTGAGTTGCATCTGGTCCACCGCTGCGTCAGAGAAATAGAGGCAGCGCTCTTACGCATCAGGCGTAGTAATCGATCTCGCTGGTGCCGATCACGCGGGCTGCGGGCTGGCTGACGGGAACGGTGGCATCGGCGATCGACGCGTCATCAGAACCCTCCCCAGAGCCCATGCCAACGCCACGGCCGCCACGCTGCGCACGGCTGGCCTGTTCCTGCGCCTGTTGCTGGGCTTGCTGTTGCGACTGATCCGAGACGTTCACATCAACCTGGCCCAGGCCCTGCTGGTTGAACGAGTCACGCAGGCGAGACATCTGGCTTTCGAGCGCATCACGTACGCTCACATGAGCGCTCATGAACGTCACTTGGGTCTGTTGATCCGGCGCCATATTGACGCGGATGTCCAGACGACCCAGTTCGGCCGGTTCCAGCTTGATTTCAGCCGACTTCAGGTTCTGGCTCGACAGGTACATCACACGGTCCACGATCCCTTCGGTCCAGCCACTTTGATGCATCGCCAACGGCTGATTCATCAATGGCGCTGCGGTTGGTGTCGCCGCCACTCTGGCGGGCTGAGCGGCCTGGCTCAACGCCGCCAGACGATCGGCAAAGTTATCGACACGGGTATCACCCGCTGCGCTCTTCACGTCTTTGAGGCCTTCACCGATCAGACCGCTGAAAGACTTGTCACTGCTTTCAGTGCTGCCGTCTTCGGTCAGCGACTGCTCCGTCGGCAGCGACAGGTTATTGGCGATATTCAGTGCCGGGTCCGCTTCAGCGTTAGTCGGCGTCGCCTTGCTGGCGGCTTGAGCATTCTGCGCGGCCAGTTGCGTTCTGGCGCTGGCATTTTCCAGCGCCAGTTGCACAGCCTCAAGGCCTTCCAACGGATCGGCCTCTGGATTGAAGGTTTTATCAGCGGGCACCGACGGCGCGGCTGTCGCTGCAGCGGCCACGTCGATGGCGGCCGGGGCCTTGGAATCAGGACTGACAGACTTCGCTACAGCAGGCGTTGGCGCAGACACGGGCGCTGTGGGGAGCTGCGCGGCCAATGCTTGCAAAGCGGGATCCAGCGCCGGATCAACGACTGTCACGGTCTCATCGCTGACCGGCGCATCGGTCGGTAAAGCAGACTGCGCGGCGGCGTTGTCCTCTTCACTGCCCCCAACCGGCTTTGCAGGCAAACCATTGCCGCTATCGGCAACGGTCGCAGGTTCGGCGGCGGCATCCTGACTGGCAGACGACTGATCCTTGCCGCTTGCGACTTTGTCCTTGTCAGGAGCGGCCTTATCACGGGCCGACTTTACGGGCGCATCATCACGTGCTGCAACGGTATCTTTTGCCTGCTTGGCATAGACGTTGGAGAAGCTGTAAGCCCCGTCTTTGCTGATGTCGGCAGGCTTGGCCGCATTACTGGTCACGCCGAGCCGCGTGGTCGCGGCGGCATTGGCCTGAAGAAGGGGGTTGGTGGCGAGGGGCATTTCGGTCTCCGCAAAAGCAGCTGGTTACCGAAGCAGAAAGCAAGATGCAGGCCAACCTGGAACCGGCAGCCTGATAGACGATAAAAGTGGAATCAACTGATGAAAAACTGGCGCTCGGCGTCGAACAGTCGGCGGATGGTGACGTACTCACTGTCGATCTTGCCGATCAGCTCTTCAAGCCCCGAGAGTTGCTGTTGACGGGCACGCTCTTCAAGCTGGTGACACAACTCGGAAAGACGCAACGCCCCCATGTTACTGCTACTGCCTTTGAAGCTGTGCGCGGCCAGACTCAAGGTTTCCAGGTCCAGCCCGTGAGGTTCAAGGGCCAGACGCAGCTGCGACAAACGCTGCTCGGAGTCCTTGAGAAAGATGTCCAGCAATGTCGGATATTCATCCTCCATCACTTCCTGCAAGGTACTCAACACGCTGTAATCCAGATGAACCGACACTTGCTCACTCCTTGATCAAGACTTCTGGGCGCGATTATGCCACTCACTCCCAGGAAAATTCCACGCAGGCGATCCTGCCATCCGCGGACCATCGAGCCTGTCGGCTCAATTCGCACACCAGCCGGATACCCCGACCGTACAGACCGTCGATTGCAGGTGCATGGTCAACCACCTGCTGAATATCGAAACCATTGCCACTGTCTTCCACACTGAGTGTCAGACGTCCGCCCTGCCCTTCAGGTTCAATGTGCAGGCTTAATCGGATGAATCCGGTCTGCAATTTTTCCAGGCGCTCGGCGCGCTGCTCATAGTAATGAGCGAACCCGGCCGCATCATGCTTGAGCGTCGAATCCAGCCCCAGTACGCCGTGCTCAAGAGCATTGCTGTACAACTCGCCCATCACCGCGTGCAGCACGCCACCCTGACTGCGCAGGCCGTGCACCTCCTGCAGCAACTGCAATACATAAGGCACGGGATTGAACCGTTTGAGTGTCGAGGCGCGAAATTCGAAACTGGCCGACCAGTCGAGTGGGCTCGATGCGCCACTGTCGGAATAGGTAAGGGCCGGCAACGGGTCGAGCGGCTCATCGATGACCGTGATTTCGAGCAGGCTGACGTCGTCTCGCGCCTTGCCACCGAAATCGTTCAGCGCTTCAAGAATTTCCTGAATCAACAACGCTGGCTGATCGTTGGCGGCCAGCACATCCCGCAGCCGCTGCACACCGAACAATTGCTCGCGACTGTCGCTGGTGTCGAGGACACCATCGGACAGCAGGAAAATGCGATCCCCCAAGGCGAGCGGATAGACGTCGGTACGCACCTCGAAAGCGTCCACGCTCAACACGCCCAAGGGCAGATGTCGAGACACCAGTGTCACGGGATCGCCTGCATCCGCCCGCAGCAGATAGCCGTCCGGCAACCCGCCGTTCCAGACTTCGACCTGCTGCTGCTTGAGATTGACGCACAACAGCGTGGCGCAGCAGAACATGTCGACCGGCAGGATGCGCTTGAGCTTGGCGTTCATCTCTCGCAGGATTTCAACCAGCCCGAACCCCTTGGCCGTCATGCCGTAAAACACCTCGGCCAGCGGCATCGCGCCCACTGCTGCCGGCAAACCATGCCCGGTGAAATCCCCGAGCAACACATGCATGTGCCCGGCCGGGGTGTAGGCCGCCAGCATCAGGTCCCCATTGAACAGCGCGTAAGGGGATTGCAAGTAACGGATATTCGCCGCCCCCAGGCACCCGGAATGCGCGACCTGATCGAACACGGCCTTGGCGACTCGTTGCTCATTCAGCAGGTATTCGTGGTGAGTGCTGATCAGGTCCCGCTGTTGCAGAACGGTTTCTTGCAACAGCCGCAGGCGATTCATCGCATTGATCTTGGCGGCCAGCACCTGAGTGTTGTAAGGCTTGGACACAAAGTCGTCACCGCCTGCATCCAGGCACCGCGCCAGTGCTTCACCCTCGGTCAGCGAGGTCAGGAAGATGATCGGCACCAGTGATTCGCCCGCCATCAGCTTGATTCGGCGCGCGGCCTCGAAACCGTCCATGAGCGGCATCATCGCGTCCATCAGCACCAGGTGTGGACGCTCGGCACTGAACATCGCGACCGCTTCCAGACCATTGGCCGCGCTGAGTACCCGGTGCCCTTGGCGGGCGATGATAGTGGACAGCAGCAACCGATCACTGGCGCTGTCATCGGCGATGAGGATGCACAAGCCTTTCGACGGAGGCTGCATCGATCAGCTCAACTGAAACAGCTTCGAAAAGTTGGAGATGGCGAGAATCTTGAAGACGTCTGCCGAGCAGTTGATCAGTCGCACCTTGGCTTTATCGCCCCCGGCGTGATCGCGCAGCAGCAGCAACATGCCGAGTGCGGAGCTGTCCAGGTAGTGGGTATCGCGCAGGTCCACGATGTAACTCAAGTCGCCGGACTGCCCTTCGTAGGCACCCCTAAATGCCTGGTGCGTGGCAAAGTCGAAGCGACCGGCAATGTACAAGGTCAGTTGTCGCCTATCGGGAGAAAGTTCGGACGTGACGGTCATAGGAATTCCTGAAATGTTTCATCGCCGAGACAGTGTGAGCGTAGACCAGACTGACTGGATGCTTCGTCAAAAATCAAAATTGTTCGTGGCGAGGCAAGCGCTGGGATAACTCATCCAGCAACTTCTGCTCACGCTTGTCTTCCAGCTTTCGAGCCTCATCCATGTAGCGCTGGACCAGTTTGCGCAGCCCCTCGACACGCGCATAGGCTTCCTGCCAGGAACCACGTGCCTTATCAAGGTTGATCTTGTGCCACTCAAGGCTCTTGTACTGTTGAGCGACGGCCACATCGAGTTGACTCAAGAAGCGCTGATAGCCCAGCAACCATTGACCGGAAACGCCGGAGCTGCCGCGCTGCAACCATTGCTGCTGATAGTCCTGGCGAAACTGATCCAGCTCCTGCAGCTTGTTGTTGGCCAGATTGACCTGCCCCTGAAAATGCCCGAGACGCTGAGCGGCCGAACGCTCGGCCGCTTCCGCCATCTCCACCACTGGCGCCAGGCGCGCCGCTCGACTCTGGGCCATGAGCTATCAGCCGCCCTGCGCCGGTCCGAACACGGACGCCAACGCGTCGCCACTGGCTTGCATGCTTTCATTGTCACGCAGACCTTGACGCTGATAGCGCACCAGCATCGGGTGCAGGGCGATGGCCATGTCGGTTTCCCGATCACCACCGGCCACATAAGCACCCACGCTGATCAAATCGCGGGTTTGCTGATAGCGCGACCACAATTGTTTGAAATGTTGCGCCCGCGCCATGTGCTCAGGCGTCACCACAGACGGCATGACCCGGCTGATCGAGGCTTCGATGTCGATGGCCGGGTAATGCCCCTCTTCAGCCAGACGTCGTGAAAGCACGATGTGCCCGTCGAGTACACCCCGCGCGGAGTCGGCAATCGGATCCTGCTGGTCATCGCCTTCGGACAAAACGGTGTAGAACGCCGTGATGGAGCCACCACCGGCTTCGGCGTTACCGGCACGCTCTACCAGCTTGGGCAAACGGGCAAACACCGAAGGCGGATAGCCTTTGGTCGCTGGTGGCTCACCGATGGCCAAAGCGATTTCCCGCTGAGCCTGGGCGAAACGGGTCAGGGAATCCATCAGTAACAGGACGTTCTTGCCCTGATCCCGAAAATATTCGGCGATACGCGTGCAATACATGGCCGCACGCAGGCGCATCAGAGGGGCATCGTCTGCGGGAGAGGCGACGACCACTGAACGCTTGAGGCCTTCTTCACCCAGAATGTGTTCGATGAATTCCTTCACCTCACGGCCCCGCTCACCAATCAGGCCGACCACGATGATGTCTGCCTCGGTGAAACGCGTCATCATGCCGAGCAGCACACTCTTGCCCACGCCCGTACCGGCAAACAGCCCGAGACGCTGACCGCGACCGACCGTCAATAAACCGTTGATGCAGCGAATGCCGACGTCCAGCGGCTGACTGATAGGGTCACGCTTGAGCGGGTTGATGGCCGGACCGTCCATCGGCACCCAGTCTTCAGCCTTGATCGGCGGCCGTCCGTCCAGCGGGCGGCCTGCGCCATCCAGCACACGCCCCAGCATGCTCATGCCCATCGGCAGGCGACCGGCGTCAGCCAGCGGCACCACACGGGCGCCGGGCGCAATGCCCGCAACGCTGCCGACCGGCATCAGAAACACCTTGCCGCCAGAAAAGCCCATCACCTCGGCTTCGACTTCCACCGGATGATGGCTGTCGTCGTTGATCACCACGCAACGACTGCCCATTGCTGCGCGCAAGCCTTCGGCTTCCAGCGTCAGCCCGACCATGCGCAGCAGACGCCCTTCCACGACCGGCTGGGCAGGCAGGCTGATAGCGCTTGCGTAAGCACCCAGGCGCTTGCCGAAACTGGTGCGTTCAAGGCGCATCGAGGCTGTCCATATTGGAGGTGACGGTTTTTGACGCGGCCGCAGGCGACACGTCCAGCTCGACGCTGACATCGGCCGGTGCAGGGTGCGTCACTTGCTCATGCAACTGGTCATGCATTTTCGAGATCGCCAGGGCGATACGCGTTTCGACGCTGGCGTCGATACGGCTGTGCTCGGTCTCGATGCGGCATCCGCCCGGAAGCAATGTGTCGTCTTCGAGAATTTTCCAAGACTCCTCATGACGCTCTCGCATGGCTTTGACCAATGCGAAGTCCTGAGGATTGATGAAGATACGCAGGTTGTTGGCACCCATTGGCAACAGCTTCAAGGCGTCACGCAACACGTGAGTGATTTGCGCAGAGTCGGTTGTCAGCTCACGCTGAATCACTTGGCGAGCGATGTGCTCGACCAAGTGAATGACCGCCTTTTCGATCTGCGTATCCTGCTCGGCAATCGGTGACAGCAGGCTGGTCATGAGCGTTTCCAGGCTGGCGATCTTGCCTGCCAACGCCACTTCCGCTTCTTGTCGGACCTTGAGCTGAGTGCTGTGAAAACCCTCTTTTTCGCCCGTGGCGAAACCCTCGTTCCAGGCTTCCTGACGAATGCTTTCCAGCTCTTCCAGGGTCAGCGGCTGGACTTCCTCCAGCGGCACTTCTTCCATCTCGGCCGGTTCATCGAACGGTTCAGGCTCGGGTTCCGGCTCAGGCTCCACGTGCGGGTCGAAACTGGGCAGTGACCAGAGATCAACGCCGCCGACATCCTTGGCGCGAATGAGGTCGCTGGCCGATTCTTTATTGGAACTGGACATGAGTCGGCTGAATCCTTAGATCATTTCCTCGCCACCCTTGCCACCGAGCACGATTTCGCCGGCTTCGGCCATACGACGCGCAATGGTGAGGATTTCTTTCTGGGCAGTTTCCACATCGCTGACACGCACCGGACCCTTGGCTTCCAGGTCGTCGCGCAACAGTTCTGCGGCTCGCTTGGACATGTTCTTGAAGATTTTTTCCTTGATCGCCTCGTCCGACCCCTTGAGCGCCAGCACCAGCACGTCCGAAGACACTTCGCGCAACAGCGCCTGGATGCCGCGGTCGTCCACATCGGAGAGGTTGTTGAAGACGAACATGAGGTCTTCGATCTGCACGGAAAGGTCTTCGTCGACCTCGCGAATCGAATCCATGAGCGCGCCTTCGATGGAGCTGTCGAGGAAGTTCATGATGTCGGCCGCACGCTTGATACCACCCAACGTGGTACGTGACGTGTTGGCGTTACCGGAGAACTGCTTCTCGAGAATCTGGTTGAGCTCTTTAAGGGCTGCAGGTTGTACGGTATTGAGCGACGAGACGCGCAGAATGATGTCCAGACGGACCTTGTGGTCGAAATGCCCGAGCACTTCACCGGCCTGGTCAGCGTCCAGATACGCCACTACGATGGCCTGGATCTGTGGGTGTTCGAAGCGAATCACGTCGGCAACGGCGCGCGGCTCCATCCACTTGAGGCTGTCCAGACCGCTGGTATTGCCACCGAGCAGGATGCGGTCGATCAGGCCGTTGGCCTTGTCTTCGCCCAGCGCCTGGGTGAGCATTTTGCGAATGTAACCGTCGGAGCCGACACCCAGACTGGTCTGGTCGCCCACGATATCGACGAATTCGCTCATCACTTCTTCGACCTGCTCGCGATGCACGTTGCGCATCTGAGCCATCGCCACGCCCACTTTCTGTACTTCCTTGGGGCCCATGTGGCGCAATACCTGCGCCGCATCGGTCTCACCCAAAGAAAGCAGCAGCACGGCGGCCTTCTCGACTTTGCTCAGTTTGGCTACGAGGGCTCGATCATTCATCAGTGTTAATCCACTCTTTCACGACCTGGGCCACACGACCCGGATCTTCAGCCACCAGGCTCTTGATTGCGTTCAGCTGTGCGTCATAACCTTCGGTTGGGCTAGGCAGCAGAATACTTTGCGGACCACCCAGGCTGACACGATCGTTGGACAGTTCGCCATCCAGGCCGCCCATGCCACCCAGCTCCGCGTCGCCACCGAAACCGGCCAGCTCGCGGCTCTTGCCGGTGGTGATGTTGTTCAGCACCGGACGCAGCACGCCGAAAACCAGAATCAGGATGAAGATCACACCCACAGCCTGTTTGACGATGTCCCAGAACCAGGGCTGCGAGTAGAACGAAGCCTCGGGCAGCACTTCGGCACGCTCGCTGGAGAACGGTACGTTGATCACGCTGACACTGTCGCCACGGCTGGCGTCGAAGCCGACCGCGTCTTGCACCAGACGCGTGAAACGAGCCAGATCGGCAGCACTCCACGGCGCACGGCTCACTTCACCGTTGGCGGCGTTGGTCTTGACCATGTCGTCCACCACCACGGCAACCGACAGGCGCGTCAAACGGCCCTGCTGCTGCTTGGTGTGGCTGATGGAACGGTCGAGTTCGAAGTTCTTGGTGGACTGCACACGCTTGTCAGCCGGATATGGCGCCAAGGCAGGCTGCCCGGTAGCCGGATCCATGATCTGTTGGCCGTTGGCATCCAGCAGCGGTTGACCCGGAGCGATAGCGGCTGCAGCTGCGCCAGCAGCACCAGCGGTCTGAGGCGCGGTCGCAGGGCCTGGCGGCTGGTTGCTCAACGCACCCGGAACGCCTTGCGGACCCGAACTGCTGGAACGCTGTTCATTGACCGACTGCTCACTGCGCAGCGCAGGCTGATCGGGGTTGAAGCTTTCGGCAGTCGACTCGACAGCGCTGAAATCCACCACGGCCGACACTTCGGCCTTGTAGCGATCAGAGCCCAGAATCGGCTGCAGGATGTTCTGTACACGCTGAGTCAGCATGCCTTCCATGCGGCGGCTGTAATCGAACTGCTTGCCCGCCATCGTCAGCTCGGAGTTCTCGGCCTGATCGGAGAGCAACGCGCCCTTCTGGTCCACGACCGTGATCTGCGATTTGCTCAATTCCGGAACGCTGGTTGCTACCAGGTTAATGATCGCCGTGACCTGACTTGGCTCTAGCGAGCGACCGGCGTACAGCTCCACCAGTACCGAGGCACTTGGCTTGCGGTCGTCACGAACGAACACCGAGCTTTTTGGAATCGCCAGGTGTACGCGAGCACCCTTGACGTTGTTCAAGGCGGAAATGGTACGCGCAAGCTCACCTTCAAGACCACGGCGATAGCGCGTGGCCTCCATGAACTGACTGGTGCCCAGACCCTGATCCTTGTCCAGGATCTCGAAACCGACGTTGGCATCGGTCTGCACAACGCCGGCCTGAGCCAACTGAATGCGCGCACGCTGCACGTCATCGGCCTTGACCAGCAGAGCGCCGGAGTTGGGCTCCACGGTGTAGTTGATGTTCGCCGCCGTCAGGGTGTCCATGATCTGCTTGCTGTCCATGCCAGCAAGGCTGCCGTACAACGGACGATAGTCAGGCTGTTGCGACCACAGCACCACGGCAAAGCCAATGGCCACGCTTGCGGCCAGACCGACCATGAGGCCGATCTGACGCAGCATGGTCATTTCAGAAAGGTTTTCCAGAAACGAGAGCCCGAACAACGGTTTCTTGTCGGAGGCGCCCGCTCTTGCTGGAACAGGATCGGCTGTTGCTTCGGCCATGACTCAGTACGTCCCTTAAACCGGCATCTGCATGATGTCTTGATAAGCCTGGACCAGTTTGTTACGCACCTGGGTCAAGGCCTGAAACGACACGCTGGCTTTCTGCGAAGAAATCATGACGTCTGTCAGATCGACGCCACTCTTGCCGATCTCAAAGGCGTTGGCCAACTGGCTGGAAGCCTGCTGGGTGGACGCGACCTTGTTGACGGCCTGGCCAAGCATGTCGGCAAAACTGCTGGCGCCTGCTTCCTGAGGACCGGACACAGGTTTGGGTGCAGCCATCGCATCCATCTGCATGGCCCGCATATCCAACATCAAGCGATTAAATTCAACACCTTGGCTCATGGACGTTTTCTCTCGTAAGGCCCGCAAATTTTTGACACTGATTCAGCGGATACAGATGACTTAGCAACAACGGTGCCAGCTAGATGGCGGCAATATGCCACACCACTTTCGATTCTCATGTCGTATGACATGACATCGCCGCCAGAACCCCCGCAGAGCGAGGCTTACGAGCCTTCCCTGGTATATTGCCGATACGGTAAATCGGGTAAAACAGATCAGACCATCGGTCTGCTGACCATCCGCCTGTGGCAGTCAGGTCGCAAACAGATAGCCTTCCACATCCATGCCGGCGTCACGCATCTGCGCCAGCTTGTAACGCAACGTTCGCGGACTGATGCCCAGCCGCTCGGCTGCTTCCTTGCGACGACCGCGCTCGGCGCGCAGCGTATCGATGATCATCTGAAATTCACGGCGCCTAAGGTCATCACCCAGCGCGCCCGCAGACTCTGAGCCCCCGGCCACCGGCGCATTATCCGCCACCAACGTGACAGGCGTAGGCTGCGCGGGTGCCTGAACCGCAGGAGAAGGCACGCTTCCCACCGGCCCGGCAAGACAGAAATCCTGGGCTTGAATCACACCCCCTTGCTGCAGAATCAAGGCGCGCTGGACCGCATTGTCCAGTTCACGCACATTACCCGGCCACGGATAACTGATCAGACACGCCTGCGCGTCCGCTGACAGGCGCACAGGTGCGTGCTTCATTTTATTGACGTGCTTGGCCAGAAGACGCTCAGCCAGCGGCAAAATATCGGCAGTCCTTTGACGCAGTGCCTGCCAAGCCAACGGAAATACCGAAAGCCGATAAAACAGGTCTTCACGGAAACGCCCCGCCGCCACTTCGCCCGCCAGATCACGGTTGGTGGTGGCCAGCACACGGATGTCCAGAATAATGGGCTTACGCGCCCCGACCCGCTCTACTTCACGCTCCTGAAGCACCCGCAGCAGCTTGGCCTGCAGGCCCATCGGCATCTCTGAAATCTCATCAAGCAAAATCGTGCCACCGTCGGCCTGTTCGAATTTGCCTGCCTGAGCCGCAATTGCACCCGTGAACGAGCCTTTCTCATGACCGAACAACGTCGCCTCAAGCATGTTGTCCGGGATCGCCGCGCAGTTGATCGCAATAAAAGGCTTATCGGCACGCGGCGAGTTTTGATGAATGAATCTGGCCAGCACTTCCTTGCCGGTCCCCGACTCGCCGGAAATAAGCACGGTGGAGTCGCTTTTCGCCACACGACTGGCCAAGTTGAGCAATTGAATGCTGGCGGGCTCTACCGCAATCGGGCCTTCTCCCTCGGCCGGCCCCAGACGCCCCAGTGCGTGGCGTGCAACCAGCGCCAGCAATGCCTTGGGCTCGAAAGGCTTGACCAGATAATCGGCGGCGCCTTGGCGCATGGCATCGACGGCGCGCTCGACAGCACCGTGCGCGGTCATGAGCAGCACCGGCAGTTGCGGATGACGTTGACGCAGCAGCGCCAGCAACTGGTGACCGTCCATGCCCGGCATGTTCACATCACTGATCACCAGGCTGAACGGCTCGGACTCGACCGTCAGCAATGCCTCTTCGGCGGAACCGACGGCACTGTAGCCGTAACCCGCCAGCTCCAGCGTTTCACCCAAGGCTTCACGCAACGAACGGTCGTCTTCGACCAACAACACCTTGATCGACATCAGCTGTCACTCACTGAGCTGGCGGCGGGAATCAAGGGCAGGCTGACGATGGCACAGGTGCCGCGCCCGACACGCGAGCGGTACTGCACATCACCCTGATGAGCACGGGTGACCGCAGTGACCACCGCAAGGCCAAGGCCGGTGCCGGTGGTCTTGGTAGTAAAGAAAGGCTCACCGATGCGCGACAGAGCCGCCTTATCCATGCCGCTGCCGTTGTCGCTGAAACACAGCCGCAGCGTATTGCCGCGACTGTAAACGTGTATTTTCAAGCGCGTGTGGCCCGCGCTGGCCTGCACAGCGTTTTCGACCAGATTCAGCAATGCGCCCACCAGGGTATCGCGGTTGCACAGCAATTCGCCCTGAACGCTGTCGCACTGCCAGCGCACCGCAACACCTTGCAGATGAGTCGCTGCGGCATTTTGCAGTGCCTGAAACAGCGCACCCGGTGCAATCCGGTCAGTCAGGGGTAGCTCGCCACGGGCAAACACCAGCATGTCGCGTACCTGATGCTCAAGCTCATGCAGGCGCTCTTTGAGCCGGCCAGCGAAACGCTGCTGAGTTTCCACCGGCAATTGCTGTTCGGTCAGGTGGCTGGCGTAAATCATCGCCGCCGACAACGGCGTGCGAATCTGATGCGCCAGAGAAGCGACCATCCGCCCCAGGGACGACAACCGCTCATGGCGGGACAACTGCTCCTGCAGGCGGCGGGTTTCAGTCAGGTCATTGAGCAACACCAGCTGACCGGGCTCGGCATCCAGCGAACGGGTGGAAATTGACAGGCGACGTCCGTCCTTCAGGGAGATTTCATGACCATCGTCTTCACGTGGAGCAAAGCAACGGCTGATCACATGTCGCCACAGCATGCCCAGCAATGGCTGGCCCAAGAGGTCGATTGCCGCAGGATTGGCCTCGCGAACCACGCCCATGCCGTCGATGACGATAACGCCACCCGGCAACAGGTCGAGCAGGTTCTGAAGACGATTGGCCAGCCGCTCTTTTTCCGCCAACTCATGAAGCCGCTGCACAGCGGCCTGGGCCAGCTCACCCTTGAGTTCAGTCACGCGCGCTTCCAGCAATCCGTAGGAATCGGTCAGTTGCGCCGACATCTGGTTGAACAGCGAAAACGCTTGCTCCAACCCCTGACGACTCTCCAGTTCCAAAGGAGGAAGCGCCCGTACAGACAGAGTGGAAGCGATGTGAGCGGCGTTGGACATAAATCATCTCTCGCGTGGCGGACCGTCATTAAACGGTGTGTTACGAGAGACTTTGCAATCCGCGTGCCGAAAAAAAACCCCTGAAAATTCAGGGGCTTGATTTTTGGCACGTTGAACAAGCGTCAATCCTCCGCCTGTTCATCACCTTCACGACGGCTCATACCGTACTTGCGCATCTTTTCGACCAGTGTCGTGCGGCGGATGCGCAGACGTTCGGCCGCACGGGCAACGATGCCGTTGGCATCATCCAGCGCCTGCTGAATCAAGCCTTGTTCGAGGCCACCCAAATAGTCTTTGAGGTCCAGCCCCTCTGGCGGCAGCAACGCACCGGATGCGAAGTTCGGCGTGTGCCCATTGATGGCGACACGCTCTTCGATATCACTGCGCAGACTGTCGACCATTTGCTCGTCTTCATCGTCAACGTAGCGAAACTTCTTCGGCAGCTCGGCGACCCCGATCACCCCATAGGGATGCATGATCGCCATACGCTCGACCAGGTTGGCGAGTTCGCGCACATTGCCCGGAAACGCATGGCGACACAACGACATGATGGCCGCGGAATTGAAACGGATAGAGCCGCGCTTTTCATGCTCCATACGCGAGATCAGTTCGTTCATAAGCAACGGAATGTCTTCCACACGTTCACGCAGCGGAGCCATTTCGATCGGGAACACGTTCAGACGGTAATAAAGGTCTTCACGGAAGCTGCCCAGCTCGATCATGCTCTCGAGATTCTTGTGCGTCGCTGCAATGATGCGCACATCGATGCTCTGTGTTTTGTTGCTGCCTACGCGCTCAAATGTGCGCTCCTGCAGCACACGCAACAGTTTGACCTGCATTGGCAACGGCATATCGCCGATTTCGTCGAGAAACAGAGTGCCGCCGTTAGCCAGTTCGAACCGGCCGGCACGGCTGGTAATCGCACCGGTAAAGGCGCCCTTCTCATGCCCGAACAGTTCGCTCTCCAGCAACTCGGCCGGAATCGCGCCGCAGTTGACGGGCACGAACGGCGCATCACGGCGCTTGGAATGGTAATGCAGGTTGCGCGCAACGACTTCCTTGCCGGTGCCCGACTCGCCCAGGATCAGAACGCTGGCATCGGTATCGGCCACCTGCTGCATCATCTGGCGCACGTGCTGAATCGCACGGCTGGTACCAACCAGGCTCCGGAACAGATTGGGTTCGCGGTGACGACCCCGTTCGCGGGCCTGATCGTACATCTCACGATAGACCTGGGCGCGGTGCAGAGAGTCGAGCAGTTTGCTGTAGCTGGGCGGCATTTCCAGTGCAGACAAAACGCGTCTGCGCATGTCTTCCGGAAGCTCTACGGAAGAACTTTCGCCCAAAAGCAAAACGGGAAGGAACTCATCCCATGCAGCGATGGTCTTAAGCAGTCCTTGAAGGCTGCCCGGGGCGTTTACGTTGCCGATCAGCACGCAAAGCACTTCCCGCGTAGACCCTAACGAGCCTACGACCTGTTGCCAGTCTTGACTGGAACAGGAAAGATTTTCTTCGCCAAGGAAGTTCAGGATAACCGCCAGATCCCGGCGGCGCTGGCTATCGTCATCGATTAGCAGAATCTTGATTTCACGCCACATGCAATAGCAACTTCCCTAGTCAACTCAATGCCCATGATTGGGGGGCAGCTTGGCTGCTCAGTCGTTATAAACGTTGAGACGCCAGAAAATAGTAAACATCACTAGTTAAGTCAAAAAAACGAACACAGTCAAATTTATGGCGAACTTCTTGTCGGATAATTAAACCGACAAATAAAAGCTAGCCGAAGAGATGATAGACCTTCGTTGCGTTTTTAGCATTCTGGATTTGTGCCATTTCATCGACGATTGCTTGACGTTCGCCGGTTGCAACGTCAATCAACTGCCGATAGACCCCCAAAAGCGCCTCCAGATTACTGCGCAGCCCCGCATCGTCTTCAGGAGCGTCACTGACCACAGCCTCCATGCATTCACGACATGCCTGGTCAAGCTTGCCGATCGCTTCCCAGTCGCGTTCGGCCAATGCCCCGACCAAGGCTTCACGGGTTTCTTCGATACGCTTGAGTGCAACACTCATGATGTTCGTCTCCTCAGGACAGCAAAAACCTTATTGCACAGCACCGATGGCATCCCAACCTTCCTTGACCGTAATCAGGAGGCCTGCGACTTCATCCAGCATCTTTTGATCGTTGCGCGCATTGGCTTCCACCAGCCGCTTCATCATATAGCTGTACAGGCTGTCCTGCCTGACCAGCGCTTCAGACGGCTCGTTTTCCAGATCAAGACCCTCACGCAGGCCTCCCACGATACCAATGGCCTTGCTGATGAACACGCCCTTGTTGGCGATGTCCTTGCGAGCCATCGCACCCTTTGCCTGGGCGATGCGATCCAGACCGCCCTCCATCAACATCTGAACCAGACGGTGGGGGCTTGCTTCCGAGGTCTGAGCCTGGGAACCAATTTTCTGATACTGCCGCAACGCTAACATCGGATTCATAGGGGGACCTCGTGATAAATCCAGAACACTTATAGTCAAGCTATCGACGCGGCGCGAAAAAACTTTAGCCCAAAAACAACAACCCGACACAGGGTCGGGTTGTTGGCAAGCACAATAATCGGCAAATGAGACTTATGACGCGTTCTTTTGCGCGTTCATGGCTTCGAAGATCGACGTGATGCTGCTGGCCGTCGCCTTGAGCTTACCAACGGCAAGGTCCATCGCGTTGTACTTCTTCGTCAGGGTAGCCGTCAGGGTTTCGATTCTTCGATCCAGAGCATCCTGATCACTGGCCAAGCGTTTCTGGATCGCTGACAGGCTTGTGGTCTTGCTTGCCAGAACACCCTTCGCTTCGCTGTAGGGCAACACGGCTTTACTGATACGCGAGAGCAGACCGCCATCGCCGGTAAACAAAGCCTGGACTTCGCTGCCCAGCTTTTTGTCATTGAGCGCTGCCGTGAACGTGCTGGTGTTCAACGACAACGTGCCGTCAGACTGCTGAGTCTGGATACCCAGCTGGGCGAGAGAGCCAAGGCCGGATTTGGACGTAGCTGACGCGATCTCGTTACGGATGGTTGCCAGCAACGCGCGGGGGGTAGCATCACCGGTCAGCGCCGCGGCGGTGTATTTACCGTCCGAATCGACGGTGCCCTTGGTCAAGGTCGAAACGAGCTTGACCATCGTGTTGTAGGAGTCGACGAAACTTTGCAGCGACGTCTTCAGACCATCCGTATTGGTTGCAACGGTAACGTTGGTAGGCCCAGCTCCCGGGGCAGTAGGCGCTACCAGGTCGAAGGTCAGACCGGAAATGGCGCCGCTTACCTTGTTCGAAGCACTGGTCAGGCTCAATCCGTCAACCGTGAACTGCGCATCTTTGGCTACGCCGGAAATGGCGCCTGCGCCACCGATAGGCTTGCCGTTGGCATCGTTACCCGTGCTGGTGTCGCTCATCAACTTGGTGCCGTCGATGTTCAACATCTCTTGGCCCGCAGCGCCTTTGACAGAGATATCGCTCCCTGCGCCAGTGGTGGTCGAACTGAATACCAGACGAGAGCCATTATTGTCAGTAATGATGTTGGCAGTAATACCTTTACCCTGCAGCGTCGTGTTGACCTGGTCACGCACCTGTTGAAGCGTGGACGTGCTTGCGATCACGACTTTATGGGTAGTGCCATTTTGACTGATTTCCAGAGTACCACTCGGAATAGCACTAGTTTGCGTGGGGTTCAGCGCAGCCGTCGCTACTTTGGAAGGCGTAGCCAATTGCGTGACACTGATCGCGTAAGTGCCGTTTACCGCGTCGTTGCCAGCGGTCGCTTTGAGGATCTTTTCATCGCCAGAGGTCGCAGCAAAACCATTGAACGCCAGCGTGGTGGTGCTGTTGAGGGTGTCGATGGTTTTCTGGAAAGCAGCCAGCGCAGACGTCAGCTGACTGACACCCGAAAGCGAAGCTGTAGTGGAGGCGGTTTGCTTATTGATCTGAGTCTGCTTGGCTGCCTTGTCGGAATCTACCAATACTTTGACAAGGTCGCCGATTGGCAAACCCGAACCCAAACCCATTGTTGCTGAAATAGGACTTGCCATTTTTCTCTCCCTTCAAGAATGTCGCCGAATTTCCCGCCCGAGAGCGTCGATGAAATCCTGCAACAAATACCTTAACGACGGTCAGGCCTTGGCGCGGAACAACAAACTGTTCGCATCACTCAGGCTATCGGCCAGCTTCAGGATTTCTGCATTGGGAATCTGACGGATCACTTCACCGGAGTCACTTGCGATCACCTTGACGATCACTTTGCCAGAACCTTCCTCGATCGAGAACTCAAGATTACGTTTTACCGAGTGAAAAAATTTCTCGATATCCTGTGCGGCGGCTTTGACCTTGGCCTCCTCCTGAGAATCATCTTTTTTTAGATCGGGACCTTTGCTTTCTTCCGAAGCAGCTACCCGCTCCACCGACTTGACGTCGGCTGGCTTATCAACAGGCTTGTCGACGGCCGGAGCCTGACTCGCCGGTTGAGCGGCCGGATAAGACACGTTCAGTTTCACACTCATATCCATGACCATCACCTCCGAAAGCAAAAAGGCGAGAGAGCACGATTACGCACTCCCCCGCCAAAACTCATTCCGATATTACTGAAGCAGTTTCAGTACAGCGGATGGCAGCTGGTTAGCCTGGGCCAGAACAGAGGTGGAAGCCTGTTGCAGAGTCTGTTGCTTGGTCAGCTGTGCAGTTTCAGCAGCGAAGTCGGTATCTTGTACGCGACCCAGTGCAGCACTGGCGTTTTCGTTGATGTTCTGCAGGTTGGAGATGGTGCTCGACAGACGGTTTTGAGCAGCACCGAGGTCAGCACGAGTCGAGTTGATGGTCTGCAGAGCAGAGTCAATCGCGTTCATCGCTGCCGAGAAGCTAGACTCTGCTTCAGTGCTGGTGGAACCGGTGATGGAGATCGCCGAACCAACGCCCAGGGTATCTGCGTCGAAGCTTGCGCTCAGGGTCAGAGTGATCTGGTTGGATTCGCCGATGTTCGAACCGACCTGGAAGGTCATGGTGCTGGCAGTACCGTTGATCAGCGCCTTACCGTTCAGGTTGGTGCTGTTGGCGATACGGGTCAGTTCCGAGCTCATCGCGCTGAATTCTTTGTTCAGTGCAACGCGGTCGTCGGCGCTGTTGCTGTCGTTTCGTGCCTGAACAGCCAGTTCACGCATACGCTGCAGGATGTTGGTAGACTCTTGCAGAGCGCCTTCAGCGGTCTGAGCCAGGGACATACCGTCGTTGGCGTTTTTGATCGCCATGTTCTGACCACGGATCTGCGAAGTGATCTTGGTGGAGATTTGCAGACCGGCGGCGTCGTCTTTAGCGCTGTTGATTTTCAGGCCGGAAGACAGGCGAGTCATGGAAGTCGACAGTGCATCAGAGGCGCGGCCCAGGTTCTTCTGAACGTTCAACGATGCAACGTTGGTGTTTACTGTTAAAGCCATGATGAATTCCTCGTTGGTTGGGTACTACGTGGCTTCCGGCCCCTGCAAGCGCCGGGTGTGCCTAGAGAACCTTCGTAATAGTTATCGTCGCGATAGCAGGTTGCTTGAGTGTTTTTTTTTAAAATTTTACTAGCAGTCTGCCACCCCTTATAAAACAAGGGCTTGACGCGCAACCAAGGGGGAAAAACAGGATGTCCAGGTGGCCGGAATGGCACCTGTTAAGTGTTCAACTACATTAGCACCGGTTTTATGCAACCGATTATTCAAAAAAAAACCTGCGATTTTAAGCGCAGGTTTTTTATTTCACGTAACGTTTACTCAGCCACGGTAAATAATGGCCGACCCCCAGGATAAGCCCACGCCGAAACCGCTCAATGCCACCCGATTCCAGGAAGAGCCCAGCACGTGCTTTTCAATCAGCAACGGAATGCTGGAAGACACCGTATTGCCGGTTTCGACCATGTCCTTGAGAAACTTTTCCGGTTTGTCTTCGAATCGACGCGCCACGGCATCCACGATAGCGGCGCTGCCCTGGTGAATACAGAAGGCGTCGATGTCGTCGGGCTGCAAACCGGACTCTCCCAGCAACTCGTGAAGGTGTGCAGGCACTTTAAGCAGGGCGAAATTGAATACCTGACGACCGTTCATGAAAAACACGCCGTTGCTGACCTTCAGGTGCGGGGCACCGGAGCCGTCCGTACCAAACTTCGCCTTGCCCAGTTGCCAGGTAGCGCCCTCGCCCATCCAGGTGGCGGTCGCCGCATCGCCGAACAGCATGGTGGTGTTGCGGTCTTCAGGATCGACAATCTTCGAGTAAGGGTCCGCGGTGATCAACAGACCGTTTTTCAGGCCCGCGGCTTCCATGAAGCCCTTGATTGCGTAAATGCCGTAGACGTAGCCGGAACAACCCAAGGAAATATCGAACGCGGCAACGTTGGTCGACAGACCCAGCTTGTCCTGCACGATGGCGGCGGTGTGTGGAAGCCCTTCTTCGTCACCGTTCTGGGTGACAACGATCAGGACATCGACTTCTTCACGCTTGAGCTGCGGATTATTGGCAAACAGTGTATTGGCCGCTTCCACACATAAATCCGAGGTTTCCTGGCCGTCAGCCTTGCGCGGCAGGAAAGTGGAGCCAATCTTCCCAAGGATGAATTCTTCATCCTTGTCGAATTTGGCACCTTGAGCGTAGTTATCGACGCCTTCAGCGGGCACGTAACTCGCTATGCTTTTTATGCCAATCATCATGGCTTCCCGATTAGTCAACAGGTAAATGTTCGTCCCAAAAAAATCAGGGCGCTACCGAATAGAGGCGAATGGCGGACATTTTCAGGGCGCATGACACGTTTAGGCAAGTCAGGCGCTTGTCACTCGCGGTAAAACATTACAGTGGAGATGCACTTTATGACCTGCAGGTCACTAACGCATGCACGCTTTACGATCTTTGGACGGGGACAGGACTGACAAACGCTGGCTCGAAAAGACGGCGCAACGCAGCGTGGGAGGGATCCGGCCGCCACGCAGCCGGATTTTCGCAAAAGGACAGAGCTAGAGCGTCGCGAGGGTGAATGCTGTGCCATTCAGGGAGAAATTGGCGTTGTACGCCTCATCATGGGCGAATTGGGCTGCCCATTTGCTGACCAGCGCTTCGCTCGCCTGATCGGGCGCATGGATCAGCCCGGAATGCACCACCTGGACATGGGGGGTCCAGACCGTCAAGTAGCCTGCCTGAGCAGCCTTCAAGCACAGATCCACGTCGCCAAGTGCCTCAGCAAAGGCGTCTTCGTCCAGGCCGCCAACGGAATCGAAAAGCGCCTTGCCAATCATCAGGCAGGCCGAAGAAACCGCCGAGTAGTTTTGCTCGACGACCAGGCGCTGCATGTACCCTCTAGACTTTTTGGACTCACCAACGAACCCGGAACCCACAGTGCCATTAAGCCCCAGAATGAGGCCGGCCTGCATGACGGTGCCGTCCTTGTCCACCAGCCGAACCCCCACAACACCGACTTCAGGACGTTGAGCCTGATTGAGCAGCGACTCGATCCAGCCCACGTTGACGATCTGACTTTCGGCATCCAGCAGAATCAGGTATTCGCCTTTGGCTTCCTGGCTGACCAGATTGCGCAGCGCTGCCGTGCTCATGCGTTGCTCGGCCTTGAACACTCGTACGCGGCTGGAGAGTTTCTCCTGCTGGTCGAGCCAGGCGATCAGTTCCGCAGATGTGCTCTGGTTATCACCGATCAACACTTCAAAGCGCTGATAGCGGGTGCGCTGCAGAATGCTCAACAGGCAACGCTGCAACTCGGGCAGGTTGTCCTGGCTGTGCAGCAGGATCGACACCATCGGCCGGTGTGCATGGCGATAGTCAATCTTGTACGTGCCCGGGAACGCTGAGCCGACCTCAGCCTGATAACCGCGCTGTCCGAGATGCCGCGTCAGTGCCCTTTGTTCATCGTCGTTGCTTTCGAGCTCGGGCGCGTCACAGATGACAACGGGCTCGCTCAAATGCGCCAGACCACTCATGCCGCCCTGCTCGACCAGACGCAGCAACAGATCAAACTCGAGCGCCTGTGGGTAATCCCGGCTGTAACCACCGACCTCCACCAGCAGGTCACGACGGACCAACCAATGGCGGGCCATCAACCTGGGTATGCTTTGCAACAAGTCAAGGTTGAAGCCGGGGCGGAACAGCGGCGCCAGGGTGCCGTTGGGCTGGTGCTGAATTTCATCCACTGCAACCGCTCGACACTGCCCGGCCTCGACCAGTTCGGCACTGGCCAGCAGCAGCCCACTGCGAGTGAACTCGTCACCGGCCTGCGCCAGCATCAGCCAGTCACTCGGCGATTGCTTGATGACCTGATTGATCCTGTCGACGTAGTTGTTCTCGCTGACCTTCACGAAATGCAGGGTGTTTTGCGCGGTGGTCGCTGCCGGCAGCTCCCCCGTCGTGAACACCGTGACCTTGAACGCTCGATAGTGGCCGTTGATCAGGCTGTCGAACGTGGTCTGTAACTTGAATACATCGGCTTTAAGGTCCAACAACAGAATGCCGATCTTCGACCCGGCCGGCTGCCTGGCCAAGCGGGCCGACAATTGTTGCAGGTCGGCAGGCTTGGGGTCACGCGATGCCAGCCAGGTCAGCAGGCGCCCCGAGGCCATGTTGTCGAGCAGCCTGCTGTTACTCTCAGTGGACACCGCCTGCAGGCGCTGACCCCAGGCCACGATGCGCTCGGCTTCTTCCTGATCGTCTTCTGACGTGCCCAGCTCTCGTGCCAGACTCTGCACGACATCGATGCTGAAGGCATAAGTGGCATAGGCCTGCCACAAACGGCTGAGCCGTGTTTCGGCATCGGGATTGCTTTGTGGACGCAGCAGTTCCGACTGCTTGAGCAGAGCGGCCTCCAGACCTTCCAGTTGCACACGCCCTGCGGGCAGCACATGGATAAGAAACTCGATCCTGGCCAGTTCCTCAAAGAAAGGCTGGTTGTAGAACGGCATTTCGACAAACTGCCGAGGTTCGAACTGCGCCTCGGATCGTTCAAGCGCGACATTCCAGACAGCGCTGAACAGTTTTTCGTCGGCCTGATAGCCTTGCGTCTCCAGGCAGTGAGCCATTGCCTCAAGCCCGTCAAGAATCTGCGCTACGCCCTGCTCGCCCTTCATGCCTGAATCTGCGCCAAGAACAGACACCAGCGATTGCGCGAATGCTTCGCGTGCGGCTCGGGCTTTCGGATCGATGTGCTTGACCGCGCCAGCTACTGCGGCGCCGTGACGTGTCCGCAATTCTTTGCTCAAAGTGTGATGCATGGCGTAGGGAATCGGCAAAATACGCAGTTTTGCCGCCGCCACCAGGTAATTCATGTGGCCCAGTTCCTGCCAATGCAGGTCGGTCTGCTCGGGCACCGACGCGAACCAGCGACGCGCCAGTTCGACCCGAGTGACGGCGTTGAGCAGTGACACACCCTGCCCCATGAAACTTAGCACTCGATCAGCGGCGTGTTCGCACGCGTAATCTTCAGCGATCTTGCGATCCCGGCGGAAGAAATCAACGTGGCCGACATGGGCCTCATAGCTGAGGCTGTAGCCTTGGCACGCGCCGTACGCATCATGGGCCTGCAAAAAGCTCAATGCCTCATTCAACGCATCCGGCAGCAGAAAACTGTCGACACTGGCGTAGGCCACATACGGTGTCGTCACGCGCTCAAGCCCATGAGCGATGATCGCACTCAGGGTTTTGTCGGCCAGCGCCTTGTCGTACACATAGTCGAGATCGGTCGTGCTGGCGATACCCGGACAGGGCTGCTCAGACACATCGACAATCACCAGCCGGGCGGCAACGCCACTGTAGTATTTCAACGCCCGGCGCAGGAAATCCGGCTGATCCTGATTCACCAATAGCAGCGTCAGATGCTGATTCAAGGGTGCGACTTCATTCCCGACGTGGCTTTGCATACTTCTTCCCATAGCGAACCGATAACACCCTCAACCCGACCTTGGCCGGCATTGAAGCAAATACAGAACATAGCAGCTTCAGCGATCCAGACCGGTATTCCAGCCAGGATTCAGGCTCAAGCGTATCCATTGACAGCGTCAGTCCGGCAACCAGCCGTTGGCCCAGTACTGGAGATTGTCCCCGCGCAACATGAAGTCGCGCAGCACGGTTTCGCGCAACTCATCACCCATGCGGTAGCTGGCGTTGGGATCGGACAAATGCATGCGGATCGCCTGCAGCCATTCTTCCGCACTGTTGGTCAGCACGCGCGTGGCCGGCAGATGCCCACGGTAAGCTTCGGTATCCGAGCAGATCACCGGATAGCCGCACGCACCGTACTCAAGCAGACGAAGGTTGCTCTTGCAGTCATTGAAAATATGAAATTCCAGCGGTGCCAGCGCCAGATCCAGGTTCAGGCTGGCCAGCTTGGCTGGATACGTATTCAAGCCAACGGCACGATGGAATTCGTGGATATACGGTCTGAGCATGTCAGGGCACATGCCGAAAAACACCCACTCGACCTCGTCGGCCAGTTCACGCACCACATCGGCGATCAACTCAAGGTCACCCCGGTGGCTGGTTCCGCCGCCCCACCCGATACGCGGTTTGCTCGATGTCCGGCGCTTGCTCCTCAAGCTGCTCCACAGGTGAGGCGCCAGCATGTTGGGCACCACACGTATGTCGCTGTGCATGCTGGAAAGCGCCTGAGCCAACGGATGGGTCGATACCACTACGCGGTCACACAAACCAATGCCTTTGCGCAGCATCTGGGCGATGTTGTCCGGCATGTTGCGTCGGTGCTCGTTGAGCAGCGGAACGTCGGCGATATAGTCATCGAGTTCGAAAATCCGCATGGCGCTGGAAAAATCCTTCACCTGAATGATGTCAGGCACCTTGGCCTCGGTGTAACGCCCCTGGAAAACCACCACGTCGGGCGACTGACGCTCGACCTCGACCACGGTGGGCGTGTGATACGCCATCTGTCCAAGCACACGTCCGGCCGCCATCAGCTCGATAAGCGGCTGGCTGACACGATAATGCCCCACCGCCGACGAATTGACGACCATGCCCAGGATTGAGGGCAGATGCCGCGAACAGAACGGATTCCAGCCGTCACGCAAACCCGGTTCCAGATTAAAGGACAGGGGCTCGTGAAGGTTCTGGTTGGGGTTGTAGGCCGGATCACGGGCGATTGTCGGCAGCCATTTGCGGTAGAGCGACTTCTGCTCCTCTTTCAGCCTGTCCCGGGAGGCGTCCGAACGCTTGAGGGCAGCAGGCTCAGCCAGCGCCACAGAGGCGTCCGGGGTGCCCACCACCAGATAACCGTCGCGACCGACCCGCATGCACAGGTCCAGATCCTGCAGGCCCTGGGTGAAGGTTTCAGCCTCCATTGCACCGACAGCCTCAAAGATGTCCTTGCGCACCATAAGACAATTGCCGCTGACTGCACTCCAGTTCTGCGTCAGCTGCAGACGCTGCATGTAACCGCTGGCATTTGCCGGGTAGTTGAAGAAAGGCCTGCCGGCCAGTCCTTCCATGCCCATCACCATGCCGGCGTACAACACATTGCCTTGGGGACTGATGATACGGGGCCCGACCACACCGACCTCGGGACGCTGCGCATGATTGAGCAGCGCCTCAAGCCAGTCGGGCTGGTGAATGATCGCATGTGGGCTGAGCATGACCAGATAATCGCCACGTGCCTGACCCGCAGCAAAATTCTGCGCCGTCGCGTCGCTACCGGCTTCAGACAGCGCCAGGATTCTCAACTTGTCAGTGCCCAGCTGTCCCATCGCGGCAAACCAGCTGCGGGCTTCGGCGGTCGTGCTGGCGTTGTCGACGATCAGCACTTCGTAGTTCAGGTAGGCGGTGCTGCTGAGCAGACTGTCGACACAACGCTCCAGCGCTGCCAACTGGTCACGTGTGGTAATGATGATGGAAACGGCCGGACGATCCGGGTGCAGGTACTCGATGCGATTGAGCAAGGGCAGCGTGCCGTTATGGACAACGTGCTCTCTGCCGATGCGCGTGAGGTGAACCGACACCAATGGTTTGTTGCGTTCGACCACCTCAGGCAGCGAAAGCCACTGGGCGAAGGTAAAGCGCGACTGCACCTGAACTTCGGCAATGTGTTCAATGGTGTGAAGGCCTGCACCTTCCACCAGACGCCAAATCACGTCATGGGGCGCCAACGCTCCATGAACCGGGTCAAAACCGCCCATTTCCAGCAGGTTGGCGCGTTCGAACGCCAAGGTTCTGCCGACGTACGGATAAGTGCGCATCAGGTCGAGGTTGAAATCGGGCTTGAGGATCGGTTCCTGCGGCTCCTCATCCACGATCGCGCCCTCGTCACTGTAGATACACAGCACGCCGGGCATGTGGGCGATGCGCTCCGCCAGCACCAGTAAGGCTGGCGACGTCAAGGTATCGCCGGCACGCAGAAGATAAACCCAGTCCGCGTGCTCAAGCATCGGCAACACATCATTGAGCTGCCGGGCCCAGTCCGCTTGCAACGGGAAGCGCAGCACCTGGGGATCGCTGACACTGGCCGCCGTCGTCAGCACAACGACCGCCTCGGCCGCATAGTCCTGTTCGGCAAGGCTACTCAGCGTTGCGTCCAAGTGCTCGGCAGCGCCTTCGGGATCGATGATTACCGGAACAATGCGTGGCTTGCAGGGCCAGCTTGCGATGCGCTGCTCCAGAAGTTTTTTCTGGGGTTTCGAAAACTGCCGGCACGACAACCACTCGGCATAAAGCTCGGCGTAGCTTTGGCTGTCCACCCCGACCCGGCTGCGCAAAACGCCTTGACGATTGGACATGACGCCGTAGAGACCGACCTCGTCCCACTCCTCGCGAGGCTGCTGCGATGCTTTGCTCAACGGCAGGAAACGCACCCAGCCCTGAGCCGGTGCCTGCTCGCCACTGCGGGCCTTAAGCATTTCGTCGAGCCAGCCCCACTCGATAGTTGCCTTTTGGTACATATCGGGCTGACTGCTGAGACGTCCCGGGTGCAAACGCTCGACGTTTTCGATGCTGTGCAGCGTGACCAGATTGCCGCGCCGCAGCAAACAGATGAACAGCGTGAAATCCAGCAGCGCGAAGAACCCCTGACCGGGTTGCGCAATCGAGGGCAGGTATTCGCACACTTCGGCACGGCGCATCAGTGCCCCGCTGAATCCACCCAGATAATTGCGGGGCGTCTGTTCGAAAATGGCGAGCATGTCATCGCCTTTGTACAAGGCGTCGTAAGGCACAAGCCCCACGTTCTCCATGCGCGCCGGCAACACATAATCATTGGCGTCCACATAATGACGTTTGCCCACCACCAACTGCACATCGGCATGCGCTTGCAGCACGCGCGCCTGGTTCAGCACACAGTGGGTGTAGAGCCGATCGTCGTCGCACAGAAACTTGATATATTCGCCACGTGCCTCTTCAAGGCACTTGAGCAGATTACGATGAAATCCCAGACGCTGAGGATTGCGCACGTAGCGCGCCCGGCCGTCATCGGTTGACACCAACTCGTCGAAGATCGTTTTGATTTCGTCCGTAGCGCAATCGTCGCAGACGATGATTTCCAGATTGCCGTGAACCTGATCCAGCGCGCTTTTTAGCGCGGGACGAAAGAAGCGTGGGTTGAAGGCGGGAATAACGATACTGACGAGGGGAACTGGATTCACTATTGCAGACTCGCGAGCGGCGGAGAGCCAGCCAGACGGCTGCCCCTCCTCACCGCTGAAAAAAGACGGCGCACGCTCAACGCCCGTTCGATTACAGCTGGCTGAACAGGTTCAGCCTCGACAGCTGGATAAACACCTGCTGGGAAGCATCCAGCATGGTTTTCTGCAGCGTCAGACGCGTCGTTGCCTCGACCAGATCCGCGTTGACGTAAGTGCCCTGCTCGGTGCTGTTGTTGCCTTTGAGCAAATCATTGGTCACGCCTTGGGCGATGGCCGCATTCTGACGGGCGCCGCCATTGGAGCGTGCAGTAGCCACCTGATCGAGACTGCTGGAGATGTTACCCAGCGCCGATGTGAGTGCCGCGTCCAGTTTCTGCGACGCAACCAGATCGCCGTCGGTCGGGGTCGTCAGCGCTTTGATCGCGGCTGACAGGGTGTTGAGCACGTTTTCAGTCTGGCGAGTCCCGGACTGGACCACGAACTGATCCCCTGCCGCAGGCGCACCGCTCACGGTGAAATTGACACCCGCCGCATTCGCCGTCGAGCCGCTCATGGCACCGGTAGAGACCGGTTTGCTATCCGCGGTCAGTGGCGTGGCGTACAACTCATAGTTGGTCGCGCTGGTGAATTTGAGAATGCCACCGCCACTTGGGAAGGTGTTGTTGAACGCCGTAAGGTCAGCGGCACTGGTGCCTACTGCCGAGCTGCTGATGGCCGCAGTCGAGGTATTGCCCGGGCTGCGAGCCGTCGTGATGCTGTCCGGACTGGACGCCAGTCGATATGACCGACCGGCCAGCGCCGCATCTGCCGCAGCAGGTGTCGCCGCGTCAGTCTTCGACAGGTTGATGTTCATGGTCAACTCGACGCCACGGAAGTTGAACGTCTGATCGGCGAACGAGGCGGAGTTGAATTTGCCGGCGGTCGACGCTTCTGTGGTCACGTCAGTGCCCGTTGCATCGGTAATCTTGAACTGAGTACCGCTCAGGAAACTGAGGGTATAGGGCTCACCCGCCTGGTAGTTGGCGTTGTAGGCCGCAGTGGATTTCACCAGGCCACCGGTCAGGCCAACCTTACCGTCATCAACGACAGGGGCGTTCGGGGTCGCAGCCGGCGGCAGCAATGTCGAGGAAGTACGGGTGGTATTGATCGCCTGCTCGAACGCCTCGAAGCCGGTCACGTTGCTGGCCAGGACCAGACCATCGCCGACCGCCAGATTGATGCTGGTCTGATCGCCGTTGTAGCTGAAAGACCCATCGGCATTCTGGGTGTAGGGCGGTGCCGACGACTTGGAACCGCCGAAGATGTACTGCCCGTTGGAGTCCTGACTGTTCATCAGACCCAACAGCTGGCTTTGGTACTGCTTGAGTTCACCTGCTTTCGCCAGACGGTCGGCATCGGTGTAGGCACCGTTGCCTGCCGACACGATGAGCTCACGAGCCGACTGCATTGTATCGACAATACTGGTCATCGCCGTTTCGGAGTTCACGGTGTTGGTGTTGATGATCCCGATGTTGGACTCGTACTGGGTCAACATGGAGTTCTGCTGGGCCAGTTGCAGCACACGAGCAGCGCCTACCGGATCATCACTGGCGGTGTTGAGCTTGATGCCGCTGGCAACCTCATCGCTGGTCTTGGACACATTCGCATAGGTGCGCTGATAGTTGGCGGCCGTGGATTCGTAGAACTGGGTAGTTGAGATACGCATGGTTCACGATTCCTTAAAGACTGTTGATCAGCGTGCTGAAAATGGTTTGTGCCGCCTTGATGATCTGCGACGAGGCGGTGTAATACTGCTGGTACTTGATCAGGCTGGCCGCTTCTTCGTCCAGCGACACGCCTGACACGGCATCACGTGCCGCTTTACTGGTTTCAACAGCGGCGGTGGACGCGGTGACCGAACTTTTAGCCTGGGCCGAACGGGCGCCCATCGTAGACACCAGATCCGCATAAGAACCGGAAAGGCTGGTGCCGACACTGCCGTTGGTGACATCAACGGTCTTGGCGGTCTGTAGGCCAACCACCGCCAGTGCGTTACGGTTATCGGCAGAACCTGCACCTGTCAGGCTGATGCTGAACGTATCGTTGACGAGGGGCGAACCCGACAGCGTCATCTGTACTTCGAAGGCAGCTTTGGTGCTGGGCGTGGTCGAGGTGTTGTAACCGATGCTCAGTTTCACCTCGTTGCTGCGGCCCTGAACGATGGTACCAGCCACGGCATTGCCATTCTGGTCCAGCACCGCAGCGCCGGTCGAATCCACCAGCGAGTAGCTTTGAACACCGGTGCTGCTCGCCGCGCCCATCACCAGTTTCATCGGCGCAGAATCTTTGATTGCGTTGCGCAGATCGGCAGTCTGGGTGCTGTTGTAGATGTCGGCCTTGGTATTGATCACAGGCTGAGTGAAGCCACCCGTACCTGAGTTGCTCGCGCCCGCTGTCGCCGTCAAGGGAGCTGCGGCCGCGATGTCCTTGGGATCGGTCAGCGCTACGCCGATGCTGCTTGCACCGTTACCGGTCGGAGAAACCTTGAAGACGTCCCCCGCAGACACCGCATTGCCGTTGAGGCTCATGCTGAAGCCTTCGAACTGATCCGGCGGCGTCTTGCCGAGTACACCTGCGCCCACGCTTTCGCCGTTGGGCAGACGACGCACCGTAAAATTGGTGGCGTCACTGAAGGTCACTTCGTAATCGTCAGCGGTCAGCTTGCTGGTATTGGTGATCGTAACGTCCAGATTGCCGGAGTTCGCAGAGTTGGTGGTTTTGCCAATGCTGCGATGCGAGATGTTATCGGCGCTGTTGATGCTGGTGTACAGGCCGGTGCCGAAATTGCCTTTGCTGTCGATACCCTGGCTCAGTTGGCTGTTGACCTGATCGGCCAACACCATCGCGACACGACCCAGTTCGTTGGACGATGGAGTCAGCACTTCGGAACGGTAGTCGAGCAGACCGCCGATGGCCCCGTGCTTGAGCACGGAGGTCACATCGGTCTGGGCCTGGCCATACGTAATTTGCAGGTTGTATTGCAGCGGATCGGTGCTGCTGGGGGTCGCTGACAGTTTGTAGGATGTCGCGTTGCTCACCAGCGATTGGCCGGAACCGGTGTAGATGTCGTAGTTACCATTGTTTTCGACCACGTTGACGCCGACCAGCTCATTAAGCTTGCGCACGGCTTCGTTGCGCGAATCCAGCAGCGAGTTGGGCGTGGTGTTGCCGGCCGATGCCTGGGTAATCTGCTTGTTCAGGCTGGCGATGCTGGTCGTCAGGTCATTGACCTGATTGGCGTAGGTGTTCAACTGAGCGTTGACGTTGTCGTTCTGCGACGACAACTGCGAGGCCACCGAGTTGAATCGTGCGCTCAGTGCCGAAGCCTGTGTCAGGAACGACGAACGCTCGGCCGACTGCGTGGAGTTGGTCGCAATGGCCTGCATCTTGGTGAAAAAGTCTGACAGCTGAGCGGCAACGCCCGTTGTGCTGTCGGACAACAGCTTGTCGGTCTTGCCAGCCTGATCGGCATACGCCTTGGCTTCTGCGCTGAGTGCTGTGCTTTTTTGCAATTGGCTATCAAGGAAACTGTTGTAGATGCGACGCACGTCGGACAGCGTGGTGCCGGTGCCGATGTAGCCGACCCCCAAACCAATGTTGATCTGTGCCGACGCCGTGGTCATCACCTGCTGACGCGAGTAACCGGCGGTATCCACGTTGGCCGTGTTGTTACCGATGGTGTTGATCGCGGCACTGCTGGCATTGATACCTGAGAGCCCAATTGAAATCAGCGACATGATTAAAACCTTATAAAGTCGTGGAAGAGCCCGTTGCAGCGGCGTACGTCTGGTAACTCTTCATCTGCTTCGCAATCTGCGAAATCTTGCTGGCATAGTCCGGGTCAGTTGCGTAACCGGCCTTCTGCAATTCTTTTACAAACTGTTCTGGTTTATCGGCCGAATTGACCACTTCTTTATATCGATTGTTGTTTTGCAGCAGGCTGACCAGGTCATGGAAGCTGTCGGCGTAGGAGGTGTAGGAACGGAAGTCCGCCGTCTCCTTGACCATCTTGCCGTCACGGAACTCGCTGGTGATCGCACGGGCTTCCGGCCCCTTCCAACTGCCAGCGGCCTTGATGCCGAACAGGTTGTGACTGCTGCTGCCATCCTGCTGACGCATGATGGATTTGCCCCAGCCGGTTTCCAGTGCAGCCTGTGCCACCAGCATGACCGGATCCACGCCGATACGGGCCGCCGCTTCCTTGGCGAGTGGCAGCATGGTTTCGACGAACTGATCGGCGTTGCTGAATGCACGCTTGGCCGGTGCCAGCGGCGGCTGAGCCATCGTGCGCACGTACTCCGGCGCAGGCGCCAGGTTGGGGTCCATCGTCCAGTCGCCATTCTTGCCGCCAGCCGCAGCAACCGCACGCGACGGCATCGGGCTATTGGCAACATTGGTAGCGGCAGTCGCCGACGGCACGATGCCCGCCAACAATCTGTCAGTGAGCTTGGTCGGCAACGACAGACGACGTGCGTTGAGCAGCGCCATGTCATTGCGCCCTTCTCCGGACGCCGAGGCCGCCGCGGCTGCCTGATCGGCAGCCGCAGAGCGCGTGGCCCACAACGGGCGCTGGTACACATTGGTCGCAAGGCCGGTTTTGGCAGGCGCTGTCGCATCGGCAGGTGCCGCAGCCTTGTCAGCGGGGGCGTGCTGGATGCCCTTGTCCTTGGACAACTGACGCATCAGCACATCCTGCAGACCGATACCGTTGCCTCGGGTCGACAGCGTCACCGCCAACTGCTGGTCATACATGTCCTGATACTGCCGCGTCGCCGCGGTGTTCATTGGGTTGTCCTTGGCCAGCACTTCGTTGGCCGAGCGCATGGCCTTGAGCATCTGGCTGACGAACAGCGACTCGAACTCCTGGGCCACTTTCTTCTGGTTGGCCACACTGTCCTTGTCGCCGTGTTTCAGCGATGCCAGACGATTGACGTCGGTGTAAGCACCCGAGTCGACCGGCGAGGTAATGGCGCCTTTCATCATGTCCATGTGCGCGTCCTCAGATGACGATCAGGTCGGCTTGCAATGCGCCGGCCTGCTTCAAGGCTTCAAGGATGGCCATCAGGTCACCGGGCGCAGCGCCCACCTGATTGACCGCGCGCACAATTTCATCAAGCGTGGTGCCAGGACCGAACTTGAACATCGGGTGCAGTTCCTGCTGCGCATTAACCCGCGAGCGAGGAACTACTGCCGTCTGGCCACCGGACAAGGCGCCCGGCTGGCTGACAATCGGGTCTTCGGTAATGGTCACGGTCAGGCTGCCGTGGGTCACGGCGGCTGGCGATACTTTCACGTTCTGGCCGATCACGATGGTGCCGGTCCGCGAGTTGATGATGACCTTCGCAGCCGTCTGGCCCGGATCGACTTCCAGGTTTTCCAGGATCGACAAGTAGTCGACACGCTGGCCCGGATCCAGAGGCGCGGTCACACGCACCGACCCACCATCGAGTGCCTGAGCCACACCCGGGCCGAGCAACTCGTTGATTTTGTCGACGACGCGCTTGGCCGTGGTGAAGTCGGAACGGTTGAGGTTCAAGGTCAGGGTGTTGCCCTGGTTGAAGCCACTCGGCACTGAACGCTCGACCGAAGCACCGCCCGGGATACGACCCGACGACGGCACGTTTACAGTGATCTTGGAACCGTCACGGCCCTCTGCGTCGAAACCACCCACGACCAGGTTGCCCTGAGCGATGGCGTAGACGTTGCCGTCGACACCTTTCATCGGCGTCATCAACAAGGCACCGCCACGCAGGCTCTTGGAGTTACCGATCGAGGACACGGTGATATCAACGGTCTGGCCCGGTTTGGCGAACGCAGGCAGATCAGCGTACACAGCAACCGCCGCGACGTTTTTCAACTGCACGGTGCCGGATCCGGCAGGCACCTTGATGCCGAACTGCGACAGCATGTTGTTGAAGGTCTGCAGCGTGAACGGCGTCTGAGTGGTCTGGTCACCCGTACCGTTGAGGCCTACCACCAGACCGTAACCGATCAGCTGGTTGGCCCGCACGCCGGAGATGCTCGCGATGTCCTTCAGGCGTTCGGCGTGTACGCCGAACGCTGCGGTCAACAACAAGGTCGCGGCTATCAGTTGCTTGAGCTTGATCATGTCTATCCCGCTATCAGAAAGGGAACAACGGGCTGGCGAAGAACCGGTCGAGCCAGCCTGGCTGGCTGGTGTCGGCAAAGGCTCCGGTCCCCGAATAGGTAATGCGTGCATCGGCAATGCGTGTGGACGGAACAGTGTTATCGGTGGCGATGTCATCGGCACGGATCAGACCGGCAATGCGCACCAGCTCATCACCGGTGTTGAGTGTCATCCACTTCTCGCCACGTACTGACAGAATGCCGTTGGGCAGCACGTCAGCCACAGTCACCGTGACGGAACCGGTCAGACTGTTGCTCTGCGCCGCCTGGCCGCTGCCATCGGTGGAACGCTTGCCGTTGTAGCCAGCGTTCAGGCTCAGATCATTGCCACCAATCGGGTTGTTGGCGGTCAACCCGGAGCCGAACAACGACGTCAGGCCAATGCTGTTGCTGCTGTCTTTCTTCAAGGCGGAGCTGGCTGCCTTGCTCGCCGCCATACGCTCGGAAAGCGTGATGGTGATGATGTCGCCCACCCGGAACGCCTTGCGGTCGCCATACAGGTTCTGCTCGAAGCCTGCCTGATAGATCGCACCGTTGTTGGCCGCAGCCGACATCGGTGTGCGCGGCAACACCGGCGCGTAATAAGGGTCATTGGGCTTGGCGGACGGCGCCACGCAGCCCGACAGCAAAGCGATCCCGCACAATGAAGCGATCAACACTGAGAAACGCGGAACAACACTTAGGTGTTTCATGACACTTGAAACCTCGCGGTGTAACAGACGCTTATCAGGCGCCGCATCGGATTGAGCTTGAGCAACAGGTGGATCAGGGCGTTACAGGTTCTGCGTCAGGTTCTGCAGCATCTGGTCGGCCGTCGAGATCACTTTGGAGTTCATCTCGTAAGCGCGCTGAGTGGTGATCATGTTGACCAACTCCTCAACCGTGCTCACGTTGGAGTTCTCCAGGGTGTTCTGCAGGGTAGGACCGAGGCCGTTCAGGCCTGGCGTGCCGATTTGCGGCGCGCCGCTCGAACCGGTTTCCAGATACAGGTTGCCGCCGATGGCTTGCAGACCAGCCGGGTTGATGAAGTCGGCGGTCTGGATGTTGCCGATGATCTGTGGCGTAGCGGTTGCGCCCGCCAGAGTCACCGAAACCGTACCGTCCTGGCCGACCGTGAAGGTCTGGGCGTTCTGCGGAACGACGATGGCAGGCTCGAGGGCATAACCATTGGCGGTCACGATCTGGCCGTTGGCGTCCAGGTGGAACGTACCGTCGCGGCTGTAGGCCACGGTGCCGTCAGGCTGGGTCACCTGAAAGAAACCACGACCGTTGACAGCCAGGTCGAGCGGATTGTTGGTGGTTTGCAGGCTGCCGGCGGTGAAGTTCTTCTGTGTGCCGACAATGCGCACACCCGTACCCAGTTGCAGGCCGGAAGGCAGTTCGCTGTCCTGAGTGGACTGAGCACCAGGCTGACGCTTGATCTGGTAGAGCAGGTCCTGAAACTCGGCACGATCGCTCTTGAAACCTGTGGTGGAGACGTTCGCCAGGTTGTTGGAGATCGTGGTCAGGTTGGTGTCCTGAGCGGCAAGGCCGGTTTTAGCAACGTAGAGTGCAGGAAGCATGTAGGTTCTCCTCGAGCGCCGGTTTGTCGGCGCAAGCTGTCAATAGTTAGCCAATCTGCAAGACGCGAGCCATCGACTGGTCGTCTTCTTCGGCGGTCTTCATCATCTTGACGTGCAGTTCGAACTGACGGGCCAGGGCCAACACCGACGTCATCTCTTCGACGGCGTTCACGTTGCTGGCCTGCAGAAAACCGGACTCGACCTGAACGTTGGCGTCCACGTCGGCAGGGCGACCGCTTTTGGTATGGATCAGGCCATCAGGCCCCTTCTCCATCGTGTTCAGATCGGGGTTGACCAGCTTGATACGGTCAACCTGGGCCATCACCTGAGGACTTTCACCCAGCGAGCGAATGCTGATGGTGCCGTCGGCACCAATCTCGATCTGCTGCTGAGGCGGCACGGCAATCGGACCACCGTTGCCCATAACCGGCAAACCGCTGCCGTCGCGCAGCACACCCAAGGCATCGATATTCATGCCGGAGCTGCGGGTATAGGCTTCGCCGCCGTCAGGCGTCTGGACCGCAATCCAGCCATTACCCTTGATGGCGATGTCCAGTTCGCGACCGGTCTCCACCATTGCACCGCCGGAAAAGTCAGTACCCGGACGCTCGCTCATGGCATAGGCACGCGAAGGCATGACCTCGCCATACACGGGCATGGAGCGGGCCTGTTCCAGGTCGCGCATGAAACCGTTGGTCGAGACGTTTGCCAGGTTGTTGGCATGGGCCTTTTGCGCAATCGCGTTTTCAGACGCACCGCTCATTGCGACGTAAAGCAACTTGTCCACAGTCTTCCTCCTCCGACAGACGCTTGCCGCCTGTAGCTGTTCTGACAGGGAGAAAGCAATTTTTGAACCAACTTCGCAGGATTTAGTTAATCGCTTGATTAACCAGCAAAAACGGGAACACACGAGCTGCGTTTAGGCAAATAGCCATCCGATAGCGGCGGCGGACTGCCGCCTGCCGATCACCACGCCCGACGTACCGCCAAAAAAACTTCGCCGAGCCGTTATGGGGACGAGTGCGCAGTGATAATCTTGCAGCCATTACCACCCCAATCATGGGAATCGACATGCCTGCTCGCACCTGGATTATCGGCATCGTCACTGCCAGCTTGACGACTGCCGCCCTGCTCGCCCAGGCAGCTCCCGCGCATTACTACAAATGGCAGGGTGACAGCCGCATCGTCTGCGCCCAGACCAGCCCGGGGCCCGGCTGGACGCGACTGAAAGGCCATTTCGTCAAATCCGACTGCTCTATCTGAAAGGCCTTTGATCAGGTCGACTGGATCAGGGTCTGCATCAGCGTCACCTCTGTAGAGATCGCTTTCGAGTTGGCCTGATAGGCCGTTTGCGCCTGGATCAACTCGATAAGTTCATCGGCCAGTTCTACGTTGGAGCCCTCCAGCGCTCCCCCGATGATGCTGCCCAGCGTGCCAATACCAGGGGCATCAAAATCCGCTGTGCCCGACTCGCTGGTTTCCCTCCAACGCGTATCGCTGCGCGGCTGCAGGCCATGAGGATTGGCAAAGCTGGCGAGCATCACCTGACCGATATTCTTGTTCATGCCATTGGTGAACCCGGCGCGCAGAATGCCGTCACGCCCAACGGTCAAACCGCTCAGCTCTCCGGCAGCGTTACCGTCCACCTGCTGCGAAACGCGCGAGGAAGCGGCGTTATGCTGATGCAACTGAGTGAAATCCAGAGCAATCCCGTTTGCACTGCCCGCCGCGCCATTGGATACCCAGCGTTCACGCCGGGTACCTGGATCAGTGACCATTGCCGGCACCCACCCTTCCAGTTGAAGGCTGTGGCCATTGCTGCTCAAGCCTGCGGAACCCATCAGCGATTGCACCGAACCGTCGGCGCCAAACACGATGTTGGCGGTCAGCGGCTCAGTGGAATCGGGTGACTGCGGATTTCTATGGTCAACGAGAACATGCATGCGCCAACTGTTGTTGCCGTCCTTGACGAAATACTGCCGCAATTGGTGCTGATTACCCTGGCTGTCATAAATCGGCGTGTCGAAGGCTCGGGTGTAAGTATTCAAGTCCGCTGCATTGAAAGGCGGCACAGGACGAGGCATCACGGCGTCCTCTGGATCGAGCAGACTGGAAGCACCATCGGTCAACTGCAACGAAACAGCACCCCCGCTGGCAGCCCCACTGCTCACCCAACGACCGTCGACCTGCTTTGCAGGAATCCAGCCGAGCAATGAAAACTCGGTGTCGGATACCTTGTCGATGTGCTGAGGGTTGCCGTTGTAAATCAGCTTGCCATCGGGCAACTGCTCAAGCGCAACCTGCAGCGGCGTTACGCTGGAGGGATCCACCGGATTGCGACCGTCCACCAGTACGTACATGGACCACTGGTTGTCATGGGTCTTGACCAGGTATTGCTTGAGCTCATGATCAGCCCCGGGCAGCGAGCCATCGCCCTGGTCCTGAACGGTACGTGCAGTGACCCGTGTGTACGTCGAAGGATCGGCAGGGTCGAAAGCCGGCAGTCGGGCAAGTGACGCAGACGAGGCATCCAGGTTGATGGTTTCGGCGATACGCGTCGTTGCCTTGGGGGCAACATTGGAGGTATCGATTTTCAAGTCAGTGCGAATGCCGCTCATGATGTCACCCTTGTCATTGGCGGCATATCCCTGCAAGCGCCCGCCTTCGCTGTCGATCACAAAATCGGCGGCATCTTTGACGAACGCTCCGGACCGCGTATAGGCAAGAGAGCCACGGTCGCTGACGACAAAAAAGCCGTCGCCCTGGATACGCATGTCCAACGGATTGCCTGAGGTAGTAACGCTGTCGCCTTGATCGAAATTCTGCTGCACGCTGGCCAGGCGCACACCGTCACCGACAGCGTGCCGGCCACTGCCCAGGTGAGCCGATGAATACAGCGCGGCAAACTGGGCGCGCGACGATTTGAAACCTACAGTGCCTGCGTTGGCGATGTTATTACCCGTAACTTCCAGGCGTTTGTTTGCCGCCTTAATACCGCTAATCGCTAGCGTGAATGACATGAGTACTCCCTTGCCGTAAACGACACTTTGTAGAGGAGTTTTTATTCTCACATCATGATGCGTAGGAAGTTTCTATGTAGCCTGAGTGACCGATCCGTAACATGACTTAATGAATAATGAATCACCCAAAAACAAAAAAGCCCCTTTTATAAGGGGCTTCTTGTCAGTCACACAACAGACATTATCAGCTCATCTGAATAGTGGTCTGCATGATCGTGCTTTGTGTGGAAATCGTCTTCGCGTTCGCCTGGTAGTTGCTCTGCGCCTTGATCAGGTTAACAAGCTCCATTGTCAGGTCCACGTTCGACTCTTCCAGTGCCTGGCCGGTGATGTAACCCAAAGTGCCGGACTGCGGAGTACCACTGACCGGAACGCCCGAGGCAAAGGTTTCACGCCAGTTGGTGCCGCCCGCCTGCGCCAGACCCTGTACGTTGGCGAAGTTGGTGAGCGACGTCTGGCCGATCACCTGCGACTTGCCGTTGGTGTAGGTCGCGAACAGGTTGCCGGTCGCGTCCACGCTCATTGCACTGAGCTGGCCAGTGGCGTAGCCATCCTGATCCTGGGTGATCAGACCCGATACCGAAGCGGTCTGGGTGATGCCAGACATGTTCAGCTTAATGGTGTCCGCACCAGCGGCGCCGTTCGGAACCCAAGCGGTGGTAGTGCCCGAACCGGTCTGTACGCCTGGCACCCAGTTGTCGATAGTGAAAGTGCCGTCTGTGTTGAACGAGATGTTCGCGCTGTTGGTGGGCACAGCGCCAGGCGCTGTCACGACCAGATTGCCGCCCGAATCGAAGGTCAGGTCATTCTTGTCAGGGGTAGTGGTGGTCGGATTGGCGATGCTGCGGCCATCCATCAGCGAGTACATCGACCAGGTATTGGTGCCGGTCTTGACGAAGTACTGGTCCAGGGTGTGCGAATTGCCCTGAGAGTCGTAAGTCGGCGTGCTGTACTTCATGTTGTAGCTTTTGGTGTCCGTGGCGTCGAACGTCGTGAGGCTCGGATTTGCAGTGACCGAATTCAGGTTGGCGACGTTGGTAATCGAGGCGGTCGGTTTAGGCTCAAGGTTCGACGAGTCTACTCGCAGATCGCTCAGCGCACCGGTCACGACGCTGCCATTGGCATCGACGTTGTAACCTTGCAGTTTCATGCCGCCACTGTTGACGACAAAACCTTCCTTGTCGGTGTGAAATGCACCGGCACGGGTGTACAACTTCTCGCCGTTGTTGCTCAGCATGAAGAAGCCGTTGCCGTTGATGGCAAGGTCAAGGCTGTTGGCAGTGCCCGTGGTCAGGTTGCCCTGAGAGAACTGCTGGGAAACCGCGGCAGTGGAAACACCGCTGCCCACGTTGGTCTGGCCGGACGTACCGCGAATCGACTGCGCGTACTGGTCGGCAAATTCTGCACGGGACGATTTGAAACCTGTGGTCGCTACGTTGGCAATGTTGTTGCCGGTAACGTCGAGACTCTTGTTTGCAGCATAGAGCCCACTAAGACCGATATTGAAAGACATATTCCACTCCTGCGCCGTCTAGTCGGCTCTACAATCCGATGGTTTGAACTTTGGACAGGGCAACACTGCCGCTGGCCAGGTTGAGCTTTGTTTCCGCACCGTTGATGCCCAGCGTCACGCTGTTGACCGTCGCAGGCAGGTAGGTGGTGAACTGGGTATTCTTGCCTTCGACCGAACCTGCAGCCGTGAAGCTGTAAGTGCCGGCGGGAGCCACAGTGCCATCGCTGGCCGTGCCGTCCCAGGCAAAGCTGGCCGAACCTGCAGGCAGCGTGCCGAGATCGACGGTGTTGACCAGATTGGACTGGGCGTCGTAAATCTTGACGCTCGTGGCAGCGCTGGTCGCAGGAACCGCGACGGTGCCGATCATGCCCTTGGCCGTATCGACGGAGGTGGAGCCCGCATCGATGATCACCGAACGACCCACCAGCGATGACGCTTGCAGCGCCTGGGTAGACTGGTTGCTGCCAGCGATCGAATCGACCGTCTTGGTCAGGTTCTGCAGGCTTTCAACGCTGCTGAACTGTGCCAGTTGTGCCACGAACTCAGTGTTGTCCTGAGGATCCAGAGGGTTCTGGTTCTTCATCTGCGTGACCAGCAACTGCAGGAAGGAATCCTTGCCCAACGTGCTCGTCGAATCGGTTTTCGTCGGCGTCGGGTTCTGAAGCGAGTTTACAAAACTCGTCGATACATTGTTTTCAACGGCCATATCTTTCGCCTTCTATCACTGACCGAGGGTCAGAACCTTCTGCATCATGGATTTTGCGGTGTTCATGATTTCCGCGTTGGTCTGGAACGAACGACTGGCGGAAATCATGTCGGCCATTTCTTCCACGACATTGACGTTGGGGTAGTAGACGTACCCGTTCTTGTCAGCCGAAGGATGATTGGGCTCGTAGCGCGCTTCGAGGTTGGAGCTGTCTTCGATGATGCCATTGACCTGAACACCCTGCCCGGCCTCGCCCTGATCCTGGAACAGGGAGCCACCCGTGGACTGCTGACCCTGCATCACGGTGGCAAACACCGGATGACGGGCGCGGTAGGTGGCGTCTGCGCTCGAGGAAACGGTCTCGGCGTTGGCGATGTTACTGGCCGTAGTGTTCAGACGCGTGGTCTGGGCACTCATGGCGCTACCGGCAATGTTGAACACATTGGCTAGTGACATGAATTACTCTCCGCGAAGGGCTGCAACCAGCCCCTTGAATTTGCTGTTGAGCAAGGTGAAGCTGGCCTGAAAGCCCATCGCGTTCTCGGTGTAGCTGGCCTGCTCGACCTGGGAATCAACGGTGTTCTGGTCAAGCGACGGCTGCGACGGGGTGCGGTACATCAGCGTTCCGTCCTGGTTGCCCATGCCTTCGGCTTCGATGTGACGACTGTTGGTCTTGTTCAACGCAAAGTGGCCGTTCTGGACCTTGTCGTTTTCGGCAGCCAGCACCGACGAGAAGTCCAGATCGCGGGCCTTGAAGTTCGGGGTATCGGCGTTGGAAATGTTGTTGGCCAACACCTCTGCACGCTGAGCCCGGAAGTTGAGGGCCTTTTCGTGAATGCCTAGCGCTTTATCGAAACTGATGCTCATGTCGGGAAACCTTTGCCGGTTGACCTGATTCTGTTGTCACTGACAAAGCAATCGGCGTGCCACTTCTCAAAACCCAATGATTACGGGGATTGCAGCCGGTGGCAAAGCGGCAATGCCAGAAAAGCGGCAAGGCATTTCCGCTGTAAAGAGGTAAAGCGGCAAGGCGGGTGCCGTTTTTTTGCCAGTATTCGCTTTAACGGTGTTCATGGCTTAAGACAACCCGACAGCATGCTTGCCACCTAGTCGAGGGATCCTGACGCAGGAAGAAAAAGCCTTGTCTGAACTGAAAGTCCTCTGCCCACGGCAGCCAATTATGATAAATAGGCTCGCGGCTGGGAAAGTCGCCACTCAAGCGCACGGTTAAATGGAGTTCGGAATGTCTGGCATGGAGCCTCCCGCAACAAAAAGCCTCATCCATATGCAGGACATCTGCCAGGCCTATTCGATAGGCAGCCACTCACTTCATGCCCTCAAAAACGTCTCCCTTGCGATTCAACGCGGCCAGACTTGCGCGATCCTGGGTGCCTCGGGGTCGGGCAAAAGCACGCTACTCAATATTTTGGGCCTGCTCGATAAGCCCGCATCAGGCCAGTTCCACTTCGGGACGCAGAACATGAATGACGCAACCACCGAGGAGCGCGCACGCCTGCGCAATACCGAAATCGGCTTCGTCTTTCAAAGCTTCAATCTTTTGCCCCGGCTGACAGCGCTGGATAACGTTGCTTTACCGCTATTTTACAAAGGCTATCCAAGGCCGCTGGCGCGCGAGCACGCACGTACACAGATAGAGCGCGTCGGTCTGGGTGATCGCATGAAACACAGGCCTGCGGATCTCTCCGGGGGCCAGCGCCAACGAATAGCCATTGCCCGAGCCCTCGTGTGTGAGCCTGCCCTGATTCTGGCCGATGAGCCTACCGGTAATCTGGACCGATCTACGGCAGATGACGTAATGGCGTTGCTACTGGCCTTGAATCGGGAAAGAGGCGCGACACTCATCGTGGTCACCCATGACCCCAACCTGGCTGAACGCATGGAGCGCTGTTTTGAGGTTCGGGATGGCGAGGTTGCAGAACGCCACTCGCAACGAGACCGGCTCAATGCATGAGCCTGCAAACGGTTACGGCCCTTCACTCCTGCATGCCTTGATTGAATCGCTGGACAGCTTGCGTCTGCTGGGGCGTCGATCATTGCTGGCATTACTGGGCATAGCGGTCGGTTGCGCAGCGATTGTTGCACTGCTGAATGTCGGTGCGAGCGCGGCCAATGAAGCCATAAGTGCCTTTAAAGGGATGGGTACAGAGACAATGGTCGCCTCATTCCCTTATTCGCCCGATCAAAAAAAGCCATTGCCCGCCACAATGGATACGCTGGCGTTACTTGAAGCGATCCCGATAATCGCTCAAGTAGCACCGACCATTTTCTACTCTGCGCGTATTCGCCATGCAGGCAGGCATGTGGATGCAAGCGTCATTGGAACAACCTCGGGCCTGGCCGATGTGATGGGTGTGACGCTTTCCAGGGGCCGCTTTTTGTCGATGTTCGATCAAGACGCAACCTATGCGGTAATCGGACATAACGTAGCCAAGGCATTTGGCATGGCGTCACCCGGCAAGCCCTTCGAACAAGGCATGAAACTGCAGATTGACCACTATCTGTATACCGTGATCGGCATCGCGGCTCCCCACCTCGACAACCCGATGATTGCCATTCAGGTCGATGAATCGGTATTCGTGCCCATAGAAGGTATGCGCCGAATACAATCTGCGCCGCAGATAAGTAGCGTACTCGCCAAGGCTCGAGACACCGTCGCTATCGAAACCGATGCCGAAGCGTTTCGCCATTATTTGCAACAGATGACGCAGGGACGTGAGGTAGAGGTTCAAGTCCCCCAACAGCTCATAGAAGGCCTGACGCGGCAAGCCAGCACTTTTTCCTACCTGCTTGCCGGGCTGGGAGGCATCTCGCTGCTGGTAGGCGGTGCAGGTGTGATGAACGTCATGCTGATGAGCGTTTCCGAGCGCCGCCGGGAAATTGGTGTCCGGATGGCCATAGGCGCAAGGCCACGTGATATCCGCATATTGTTTCTGCTTGAAGCCGCATGCCTGTCCGTTGCGGGCGCGATGATCGGTGCATTGACAGGGCTTGCCTGTGCCTACGGATTTGTACGCTTTTCAGGATGGACGTTTGTGCTGGCCAAAGAGTCGTTGCCTCTGGGTGTCGGCAGTTCATTGATCGTGGGCCTGTTCTTTGGCCTGTATCCCGCATTGTCGGCAGCGCGCATGCAGCCGGTACAGGCATTGCGCGATGACTAAATCGATACTTTTTCTCTGTGTGGCGATATGCAGCGTTAAGGTGCATGCCATGCAGGCGTTAGCACCGTCAGAAGCAACCATGCCGCAACAGCGATCAGTCACGTTGAGTCAGGAAATGATCAATCTGACCCTTGCCGATGCAGTTTTCCTGGGTTTGCGTAATAACCGCTCCATCAAAAGCGCTTACCTGGGGCGTCTGGCACAGAAATTCGACCTGCGCGTCTCCGAAGATATTTTTACGCCCAAACTTGTGCTGAGCGGCAGCTACCTGGCCTCGCGCAATCAAAGCGACCGCTATCGCCAAAGTCAGGTTGCACCGACGACGACCATGCTCGGCGAGTTCGGCACCCGGTTCAGTCTGTCCTGGACCAATCAGTTAACCACGGCCAATGCTGCAGGACGGGCCGGAAATGACGGCACCACATTCACCATCATTCAACCGTTGCTGCGCGGCGCAGGTCGCGATGTGGCCACCGCCCCGGTAAGACTGGCGAGGCTTTCCGAGCTCATCAATCGGCTTAGCCTGAAATCGACCGTGTCACAGACCGTCACCCAGGTCATTACCGCTTACCGCGATCTGTTGCGCGCGCAGGAACAGTTACGCATTGCTCAAGATGCTCTGGCCCGCTCCCGCCAACTACTGGAGGTGAATCAGGCCATGATCGATGCAGGACGGATGGCCGCTTTCGAAATCGTGCAAACGGAGGCGGATGTTGCTTCACAGGAACTGGGAACCGAAGAAGCCGCCAACCAGCTCGACTCCAGCCGCCTTGAGCTCTTGCGTCTGCTGGCCCTGAATCAGGAAACCCGAGTGCTCGCCGTCGAAAGTCTGGAAGCCCGGCGCATGGAGCTCAGTCGCTCGCAGGCCATGAAGACCGCGCTGGAGCAGCAGCCCGACTACCTTGGACAACTGATTGCCAATAAGCAGGCCTCCATTAACCTTCTGGTCGCCCGCAATGATCGGCTTTGGGACGTCTCGTTAGTGGGAGGCGCAAGCCAGGTCAGTAATTTTTATACCGATGTTCAGGGAAGGGACTCCGATCGACGCTGGGAAGGCTATGCAGGCGTACAGGTCGAAATTCCCATCGGCGACCTGAGCCGTAAACAAAATGCCGTGCGTGCTCAAGTCAACGTCGAAAATCAAGAACTCCTTCTCACCGAGGCCAGGCAAATCCTTGAGCGTGACGTAGGGGACGCCGTTCGCAACATCGGGACCCGCTGGCGTCAATATGAAATTTCAATACGCGCACGCGACCTCTCGCGTCGCAAGCTGGAAATCGAACGCGACAAGCTTCAAGTCGGCCGATCCAGCAACTTTCAGGTACTGAGTTTCGAGGCTGACTTGCGCAACGCAGAAAGCGCCAGCGTCGATGCCCTCATCGCCTACCTCAATGCCAAGACCCAGTTGGACCAGACCCTGGGCACAACGCTGGAGAGCTGGGACATTGCCCTCAATGACTGAACGTCTCAAATCCATTCGTCATTCGCCGCGCATGTGGCTGATGAGTGCGCTGCTGATCGCTGCATCTGTCACGGCAATCATGCTGCATCGCTCAACGCCCGCGCAGCCTGCCGAATCCCAGTGGGTCAGGATCGATTATCAACCGCTGGAAAAAAGCCTGGGGCTGGTGGGACGAATCGAGTCCGCCGCTCAACAGACTGTCTCGGCACCGTTCGAGGGTGTCGTACAAACAATCAATGTCATGGAAGGTCAGCGTATAGAACGCGGTCAGACAATGCTCACGCTGGACACTGCCTTGCTGGATATTCAACTGAGGTCGGCGTTATCCGACACACTCAAGGCCAGACGCAACGTGCGAGAACTGGAGGGTTGGGCGAACGGTCAGGAAGTGGCTCGTGCCAAGCGCACGGTTTCAACCATTCAATTCAACCTGAGTGATAACGAACGCAAGCTGAAAGAAACTCAAGCCCTGTTTGCGCGAGGCATCGTACCTCGCATGGAGCTCGATGCGCTGGAACAGCAACGCGAGACGCTTAGACTCGACTTGCTCGCCGCGCAGTCGGAAATCAAGGAAACCCTGAAGAAAGGCGAAGGCGAATACCGCCAGATCGCCGACATGGAGCTGGCTAACGCACAGTCACGTTACGAGTCATTATTGGCACTTCAAGCTCAGAAAGAGTTGAAAGCGCCCTTTTCAGGCGTGGTGATCCGGGCACGCACCTCCCAGGAAAACAATTCGACCACGGCCTTTGCTCAGACAGGAACGCGCGTCAATCAAGGAGCGGCCCTGTTTGATCTGGTCAATCTCGAAGCATTTCAGGTCGCTGCGCGGGTCGAAGAAAGCGACGTCCATCAAGTGAGTGAAGGCATGCCGGCGCAAATAACCGGCGATGGGTTTGCAGGCCTTGTGTTAAAGGGTCAGATCCGCTCGGTGGGGACCAGGGGGATTAACGTGGAATCGCAAACCGGAGGCGCAAGTTATGAAATCATCGCATCAACCCCTGCGCTTGAGCCGGAGCAGCAAAAACGGTTGAGACTGGGCATGAGCGCCAGGCTCGACATTGTGACTTATCGACGCGAACGCGGCCTGGTTGTACCCCCAGACGCGATCTTGCGAACTGGCCCAACTCATACAACTGTCATCTACCGCTCAGCACCCGCCGATAACGAGAAACACATCGTCGTTACGACAGGCCACGCTATGCCCGACGGCGTGGAAGTGTTCGGTATTGAACCTGGCTACATCAAACTAACGAATGCGACCACCCACTAAAGAGTGGTGTTTTTTAACGTTTACACTTTTCCAGTTTTTACCTGTGGTAGAGTCCTCCCTGCAAAAGGACTTCGACCGCCATTAGCTTAGTTGATGGCAACACAGGGAGAGTGATGCAGTGCACCCTACTTAGCGACCTGCTTCCTTCTCGGACAGCATTTGCCCCTATTGACAGGGCGCAAAACTGTGCTCTCTATACCCTCAGGCAATCAACCCATATTCGCCCGTGTCATAAGATGCGAGCATAATGGATCACTGCCGCCTGAACGATGAGACGCCCCAAGGGGTGTAACGGAATGCAAAATAAATACTACGGAGCAATAAAATGAAAGCATCAAAGACTATTTTCTCGGCATTGCTGATCAGTGCTGCGTTGGCGGGACCTGTTCTGGCAGGCCCAGCAGTTACCGTGACAGTCAAAAACCTTGGAACAGCCACTGCAAACTACAAGGTACTTACGAACAACGAAGCGATCACTAAAGTCGCCACAAACCCAACCCCAAGAGATAGCATTCCCGTTGGGGAAATAGATGTATACAACGTCCAGAACAACCAATCACAGCTGGTCACTTTTGCCAACCTGAGATACACCATTGGAGGTAAGACCTGCGTTTTCTTGGCTACTTATGTTTCAACTGCGGGCCCCCTGGGCTCAAGCGTTCCAAAATGGAATAACACCGCCACGCCAAGTGGTGGGGCTACTTGCACGGCCAAAGTCACATCGACCAATTTCTCGACCTACGAATGGGCTGTCGAGTTCACGATGAAGTAATGCTGAGCAGGCCTTGCCAAGCTATTCGCTTTCCCCAAGCATGAAACGCCCGCAAGGCCTTTATACCGTCTGTCATGAGCATTCCAGTTTTTATCGTGAGCGCCGATAAAAAGGGGAGTCTGGATTATCAAGAGACAAGGAGATCACATCTTGGTCAGCACGATAAATATCAACGCTCCCGCTAACTCGAATACCAGTTTATCGGGCATTCAAGCTGGCCGGACATCGTCAGCAACGTCAGTTAAAAATCTGTCGTCAGAGTTCAAGGACACCAGTTCATTATCCTCTCTAGCACAACAGCTAAGCGAAAGCGCCACCCGCGCCGAAGCCAGGGACCAAACCCTCAGCCGCGAGCAACTGAGCAAGAAAGCCAGTGAGGTAACGGAGCAACTGATAGGCCGCACCTACGACGATAATAAAGCCAGGCACGATGCGGAAGTCCCCGACAGCGTCGACCCGGATCGTCTGGCACGCGCCAGGCAAGCCACTCAGTTTGCCAACGGCAGCGGCGCAAACCCGTTCGCCGGCATGTCACGAGAGCAACTCTCCGTCATCGCGTACGACGAAGGTGGAGATTTCACCGTCAATGAAAAAAAAGCGGCATGGCTCGAGTCCTACCATCAGGAAACAATCTGGCGGCAAAAAGTAGTAGCTCAAGCGAATGCAGAGTACAGTTCCACGGGCAAACTCACCCATTTCTTCACCTCAGTGCTGGATCACTACAAAGAGCTGCCAGCCATTGAGCAGTCTACCTACGACGCCGATTATGAGACCAGACTTCAGGAATTTATCGACCTGGATTTCAATTACTGGACTCACACCGCTGAAGGCAAAGGCGGCAGCGCCCAAAGCCTCTTGGATAAATTCCTGAAGTTTGATGACACCGCGTTTGACCAAGGCACGCAGCCTCCGACACCCGATCAGCCTTAACCCGCGCATTTTCCATCAATAAAAAAGAGACCCGAAGGTCTCTTTTTTATTGGGTACAAACACTGCCAATCACTTGGCCTTGTAGATGATCCCAGGGCTGCACTGAACCATCTGGTAATGATCCGGCAGGCCGTTGAGCGCTTCGGAGGCACCCAGGAACAGGTAGCCGCCCGGCTTGAGCGTGCCGTGGATGCGCAGCAGGATGTCTTTCTTCACTTCGGCCGAGAAGTAGATCAGCACGTTGCGGCAGAACACGATGTCGAACTTGCCCAGTGCAGCGTAGCTGTCGAGCAGGTTGAAGGACCGGAATTCCACGCGGCTCTTGATCGGCGTCTTGACAACCCAGCGACCTGGGCTCTTGACGTCGAAGAAGCGCTGCAGGCGATCCGGCGACAAGCCGCGGCCGATGGCCAGGCTATCGTATTCGCCGGTCTTGCAGTTGTTGAGCATGGCACCCGACAAGTCGGTGGCGACAATTTGCGCGCCAGACTTGAGCTGGCCCGGGTTGGCGCGCTCGAACTCGTCGATGGACATCGACAGCGAGTACGGTTCCTGGCCCGACGAGCAGGCGGCCGACCAGATGCGCAGGCGCTGGCCGGGGCTGGCTTTGATCTGTTCCGGCAATACCTTGTTCTTCAGGACTTCAAAGGGATAGGTATCGCGAAACCACAAGGTTTCATTGGTCGTCATCGCATCGACCACCTGCTCGCGCAGACCACTGCGCGGCTGGGTCTGGATGCGTTGGACCAACTCACCAAGCGACTTGATGCTTTGCTGCTCCATCAATTTGTTGAGACGGCTGGACACCAGGTACTGCTTGTTTTCCCCAAGCAGGATGCCACAGGCTTTTTCCAGAAATACCCGGAACTGATCAAAATCCAAATTACCCGTAGACAAGGTGCAGCCTCTCAAATCAGGTGAATCACCGAGGACGACGCCCCCGACTCTTTAGTCCATTACTTATTCGGTTGCGTTGATGCGCGCCACAACCCTGGCGGCCAGATCGTCAGGCCGGAATTTCGCGAGGAAATCGTCCGCTCCGACTTTCTTGACCATCGCCTGGTTGAACACCCCGGAAAGCGAGGTATGCAGGGTAATGTGCATTTTCTGCATGCGCGGATCGTTGCGGATCGCAGCGGTTAGGGTATAGCCGTCCATCTCCGGCATTTCAATGTCGGAGATCATCATCAGGAATTCTTCGTGGGGTTTCTTGCCCTCTTCCACCATCTTGCGCAGGTAATCCAGCGCTTGACGACCGTCGTTCAGGGCAACCACCTCCACACCGACGGTTTCCAGGCAACGGCTGACCTGCTTGCGCGCCACCGAGGAGTCATCGACGGTCAAAACGCGCAGCGAAACGGCCTTGTGATGAACCTCTTCATTGATGACACCCACCGACACCTCTTCGGAAATCGGCGCAACTTCGGCGAGGATTTTCTCGACGTCGATGATCTCGACCAGCTGGTTATCGACCCGCGTGACCGCCGTCAGGTAATGATCGCGGCCGGTGCCCTTGGGAGGTGGATGAATTTCTTCCCAGTTCATGTTCACGATGCGTTCGACCGAATGCACCAGAAAACCCTGAACCTTGGTGTTGTATTCGGTGATGATCACAAAGGAATTGACCAGAGAGATCATGCCCTTTGAACCGGTCGCCATCGCCAGGTCCATGATCGGAATAGTGCCGCCGCGAATGTTCGCCACGCCCCGCACGATCGGACTCGATTTGGGCATGATGGTAAGTTTCGGGCATTGCAGTACTTCTTTTACCTTGAACACGTTGATCCCGTAGAGCTGCTTGCCGTCGAGACGGAACAAGAGCAACTCCAGGCGATTCTGTCCCACCAGCTGAGTGCGCTGGTTCACCGAATCCATTACACCTGCCATGCCAACCCCCCTTACCAAAGCAACCATTTTCCACACACCAGACTGGTAAGCGGCACGGGCTTTGCTTTTTATACGTTATGAACGCAAAGACGACAATTTCTCGACACATCGCATTAAGAACCCGCAGGCTCCTGTGCGCAATCGGCGTGCTGTGCCTTTTCAGCGTGGCAGCGCTCTGTCGCGCAGAGAATTTCACACTGCCTGAACAGCTTATCGGCGTTACCCAAGGGTTTCTTGAGTTCACAGTAGAAGACTATTTGGCAACCAACCAGATTGAGGGTCGCCACGACATCCAGGTCAAGCAGCTGGACCCTCGTCTGCGCATGGGTTCCTGCGACAAGGATTTGACAGCGACACTGGAAAGCCCCCGTCCGGTCGGCAGAGTGACGGTAAAAGTTCGTTGCGAAGGGTCTTCGCCGTGGACCGTGTTCGTCCCGGCTCAGGTGCAGCTGTTTCGCAACGTGGTCACGGTCATGCGCCCGCTTAAACGCGACGCCTTCGTCACGGAAGAAGATGTGGCGATGCGCGAGCGAGACGTAAGCAGCGTGGGCATGGGTTTTCTGTCTTCGCTGGATCAGGCGGTAGGACAGAAGGTTGTCCGACCAATGGTTATTGATCAGGTAGTAACGCCCGTCGCACTCGAACAGCCACGTATGGTTCACAAGGGCGATCAGGTGGTGATCATCGCCCGCACCGGCTCTCTGGCGGTGCGCATGCCGGGCGAAGCCATGTCCGACGGCAGCTTCAACGAGCAGATACGGGTGAAAAACCTCAACTCAAACCGGGTCATAAAGGCAAGCGTGACAGGCCCCGGACAGGTAGAAGTGGCCATGTGAACATAATGATACTGGCGTAGGACGGGCGTTTTTTCTAGACTGCGGTGATTATCCGGCGGTGAAAGCTTCTATTGAGAAGCTTTATCACGACGAGCCTAAAGTTTTATCGGGGATGGCCGAAAACAAGGCAAGCGTCCAAACACCCAGAGGTTTTTAATCATGGTCATAGACTTTAATCGTCTCAATAACACTCCGTCCGTCGGCGGTGCGTCACGCACTGGCGCCGTTAAAGAAACCAGCAAGACCGATGCATCCGCTCCTGCCAGCAGCACCGCAGGCGTGAAAAGCACCGGGGAAACCGTTTCACTGAGCAGTGAGGCTCAACAGTTGCAGAAAATCACTGACAAGCTCGCCGATCTGCCGACCGTCAACAGCGCACGCGTTGCCGAACTCAAGCAGGCTATCGCCGATGGCACGTACACAGTGGACAGCAACCGCGTAGCCAGCAAGCTGCTCAATTTCGAAACCCAACGCTAGCCGCCGGCTCGCGCTGGATATTCTGGACGCTTAAAAACCAGAGCATGCGATGCAAGACACTACTTTGCTTCAGATGATCATCGACGACATGGGTCCGACCAGGCAGCTGCATGAGCTGTTGCAGGCCGAGTCACTGATTCTAAGCGGCCGCGACATGGGCGAAATGGAACACGTATTGGCGCAGAAGCAGGCGCTGGTCATCGTGCTCGAGCAACACGGTCGCCGTCGCAGCCAGGTGCTGACAGGACTCGGGCTGCCCGCCAACAGGCAGGGCCTTGAGCAACTGGCCAGTCACTCGGACATTGGCGAGCAGTTACTGGCGGCCGCCGGCGAGCTGAACGCGCTGATCGCTGAATGCCAGGCGCTGAACGAGCGAAACGGTAGCCTGATTCAATTGCAGCAGGTGAGCACTGCCCACCAGCTTCGCATTTTGAACGGCGGCGATACGCCGACCCTGTACGACAGTCGCGGTTCGACTGCTGGAAGAGCAAAACCACGCCCGCTCAGTCAGGCGTAACTTCCTGTATCAAGGTTTCGTGCGTGGTGGCAGAATGCCCGCTGTTGCGTTGCCGTAGTATTTTGCCTGGAGATGTAAAAACGTGAATGGCTCAAGCGCGGATGATGCTCCGCAGCCCCCGAAGGTTTTGAACACACCTTTGGAAATCGCCGCTAACCTGCGGCTACTCCTCGAAAGTCATGATCCACTGATCATCACTTTCCACGAGCGCGCCCAGCGCTTTCAGAGCTACGTTATCGAAGTCGACAAAGACACCAATGTCCTCGCGCTCGACGAAATGATCCCCCGTGATGGCGAACGTTTTCTCACCAATGGCGAGTCCTTCCGGGTAGAAGGCTTTCACGACGGCGTGCGCATCGCCTGGGAAAGCTCGGAGCAGATGAGCATCGTCGATAACGACGGGCAGCGTCTGTACCGCGGCCCCATGCCAGAGGAAGTGGTCTACCATCAGCGTCGCAATGCGTTCCGCGCAGCGCTCAAGCTGGCGCAACTGGTCGATATCGAGATTGGCGGTGACAAACTCAAGTCTCCGCTCAAGGGCAAGCTGCTGGACATTTCGGCCACAGGCTGCAAGCTGCGCTTTGAAGGTGACCTCTCTGACCGTATGCAACTGGGCCAGGTCTACGAACGCTTCATCGCCAGATTGCCTTTCGGCGCAATGACCGCCCCGGTTGAGCTGCGTTACCTGCACTTCGAGGAAAAGGTACACACCACCTTCGCAGGCGTGCGCTTCCACAACATGAGCGGGCTGGTACAGCGCCAGGTGGAACGCTTTGTGTATCAGTTGCAACGCGAAGCCCGCCGCTTCGACAAAGACGACGACTTCTGATCGAAGCTCGCGCTACAGGGATTGCGGCCGCGCCGCCGCAATCACCTGACTTCCTCGATTAACGCCTCTCAAACATCTCTTGCCCGCAACGCCCTGTCAGGCCTTCCAGGTTTCTTCCTCGCGCTCACGCTCGCCATCGGCCAGCTCGGTTTCAGCAACCGGTTCAGGCGCGGCGTCCGTTGCAGGCGCCTCCTCGACAACCGTTTCAGGCTCAGGCTCGACCGTGGTCTGCATCTGCTCCTGAACCACCTGTTCGTCCACACGCGGGTCAAGCGCAACCACCAGGGGCGAACTGGACATGCTGTCCGGCATCGCGACGTGATGCAGCGGTGCGTTTTCGACCTGGTGCAGATGCGTGACCGCCTTGGGACGAATCAGCAGCACCAGAATGGCAGCGGCGCCGCAGACGAACACATACAGCATGTGCCCGCCAAACAGCTTCATGACCACACCCGCCGCCAACGGCCCGATGCTTGCGCCGATGCCGTAGGTCATCAGCAGCATGGCCGTCAGTGACACCCGTCGTTCGGCCTCGACGTGGTCATTGGCGAACGCCACGGCCAGCGGATAAAGGCAGAACTGCATCAGCGAGGCCAGAAAGCCGACACCAAACAGCATCTCAACCGGCACACTGGGAAACACCGCCAGGGGCAATGAGGCGACCACCAGCGCCGCCGCAAACACCCGCATCAGCACCGAACGATCGTATCGGTCCGACAGCAGGCCCAGCGGCCACTGCACCAGAAACCCCGCGAGAATGCAGCACCCCATGAACAGACCGACCTGTTCGGTGGTCAGCCCCTGCTCGGCCGCATACACCGGTGCCAGACCGTAGAACGAACCAATGATCAAGCCCGCGCCCAGCACCGCTGTCAGGGATTGAGGCACACGCTTCATGAAGAAACGCGGCTCAAGTGGCGCGGGGTGCAGCGGTGCAGGGTGAATCGCGCGGGTCATGGCAACCGGCACCAGACACAACGCAAAACACAGCGCTACGAGCATCAGCAATTCAGGGCCGAGCTGGGGGTGAACCACCAGCACCAGTTGACCCAGAACCAGACCGAGATAAGAAGCAATCATGTAACCGCTGAACACCATGCCGCGCTGCTTGGCGGCGGCCTGCTCGTTCAGCCAGCTTTCGATGACCATGTACTGACACATCATGCCCAGGCCGACGATGACCCGCAGAATAAGCCAGGCTGGCAGCCAACTGATCAAACCATGCCCCAGCACCGCCGCACCGACGATCCCCGCACAGGTCGCGTACGCACGGATATGCCCGACCCGACCGATCAGGCGGTGACCGATCTTGCCGCCCAACACGAGACCAAAATAGTTCGCCGCCATCAAGGCACCGACCCACAGGCTGTCCACCTGATCGGCAGCCAGACGAAGGGCCAGGTAAGTGCTCAAGAGACCCGAGCCGATCAACATCATCAACGAGGCGAAATACAGCGCTCGAAAGGACTTCCAGATTTGGCGCATCGACATTCCAAAAATACGGAGTCACCTCAACAGGCGAGCCCGAAACAACGTTCTTTAAATCTGGGCAGCCAACACGCGCCGTTCCCAGGGGGTTATTTCATCGAGAAAACTGGTCAGTTCCATCGTTTTCGACGCAATGTAGCCTTCGATGAATTCACGGCCAAACAGTTCCTTGGCCAGATGACTGCATCTCAGACGTTCCAGAGCGGCATGCAAGGTACACGGCAACGTCAATTCTTCCGGCACCTGAATCTCGCCCTGCACGGCGGCCGTGGGCTCGACCCTCTGCTCGATACCATACAACCCCGCCGCAAGGCTCGCGGCAATGACCAGATAGGGGTTGGCATCGGCTCCCGGCAGACGATTTTCCACACGCCTGGCCGCTGGAGTACTGGCGGGAATGCGCAGACCGGCGGCGCGGTTGTCGTAGGACCAGCACGCATTATTGGGCGAAGCAAACGGATGACACAGGCGCTGATAGGCGTTCACGTTGGGTGCGAACAAAGCCGTGAAGTCTGCCATGCAGGCCTGTTGACCCCCGATGAAATGCCGGAACGTGGGCGTCGACTGTCCGTCTTCGGCGCTGAACACATTACGCCCGGAGACGGCATCGACCACGCTCTGATGCAGGTGCATCGAACTGCCTGGGGTGTTGGCCAACGGCTTGGCCATGCAGACAGCGATCACGCCATGCTTGAGCGCGACCTCCTTGAGTAGGTGCTTGAACAGAAAGGTCTGATCGGCCAGCAGCAGCGGATCGCCATGCAGCAGGTTGATTTCAAACTGACTGACGCCCATCTCGTGCATGAACGTGTCACGCGGCAGGCCCAGCGCAGCCATGCAGGCGTAGACCTCGTTGAAGAACGGCCGCAGACCGTTGCTGGAGTTGATACTGAAAGCCGAATACCCTTGCTCGCGCCGTCCATCCAGGCCTACAGGCGGAGCGAACGGCTGAAGCGGATCGGGGTTGGGCGCGAACACAAAGAACTCAAGTTCGGTGGCGACGACTGGAGCAAGGCCATATTCAGCGTATCGGGCCAGCACCGACTTTAGCTGGCCTCGGGTGGACAGCGCGCAACCGGCGCCAGTCAGTTCCTCGGCATCACAGATCGCCAACGCGCGCGGCTGGTCGCTCCAAGGCAGACGATGCACCTGCGCAGGGTCTGGCACCAACGCCAGGTCGCCGTCGTCGCTGCCATAGAAACGCGCTGGCGGATAACCGCCCATGATGCATTGCAACAGCACGCCACGCGCCATCTGCAATCGCCGCCCCTCCAGAAACCCTTCGGCCGTCATGACCTTGCCACGCGGCACGCCGTTCAGATCCGGCGTCACACACTCCACTTCATCAATGCCCGTCAGTTGTTGTGCAAATGAACGGGGGTCATGGCGGGTCATTGCTCAATCCTTGGTGAGAATCCAGGCCGTCCTGTGGCAGTGCTTACAAAATACGCAACCGGCGTTCGGGATATCAAGCCTTGAAACACATCGTGAGGCCGCTCACAAACCTCACACCTTGAAATGGCGCAAACAGCACTCTTGGCTGGTTTTTTGCTTTTACCCAAGGCACAACAGTTTGGCTGCCATTTTTATGTCGAACGCTCGCGCAAGATGCGCAAAGCGCCTTAAAAATGACCTGTCGAACGGCAATCCTCTGCGACACGTGTTGAGAGCTTTCCATGAGCGCACCGATTCCCGTCACACGCCCTCTGCTACCACCCCTCGAGGAATTCATTCCTTACCTTGAGCAGATCTGGGAGAGTCATCAGCTCACCAACGCAGGCCCGTTTCATCAGCAGCTGGAGCATGAGCTGGCAAAGTACCTGGGCGTGCAGCACCTTTCGCTGTTCTCCAACGGCACGCTGGCCTTGATGACCGCCATACAGGCCTTGCGGATCAAGGGAGAAGTCATCACGACGCCCTACTCGTTCGTCGCAACGGCGCATTCGCTGCTCTGGAACAGCCTCACCCCGGTGTTCGTCGACATTCAGCCAGGCACATACAACCTGGACCCGGACCGCATCGAAGAAGCCATCACGCCCGCAACGACCGCGATCATGCCCGTGCATTGCTACGGGATTCCGTGCGACGTCGATCGAATTCAGCAGATTGCCGACCGCTATGGCCTCAAGGTTATCTATGACGCCGCCCATGCCTTCGGCGTGCAGCACCGTGGCGAGAGCCTGCTCAAGCATGGCGACCTCTCGATCCTGAGCTTCCACGCCACCAAGGTCTTCAACACGTTCGAAGGCGGTGCCATCGTCAGCCCGGACCTAAAGACCAAACAACGTATCGATTACCTGAAAAACTTTGGTTTCGCCGACGAAGTTACCGTGGTCGCGCCCGGCATCAACGGCAAGATGAGCGAGATCAATGCTGCGTTTGGCCTGCTTCAGCTCAAGCATATCGATCAGGCGCTGCTCAGGCGCCAGCGCATCGACGAGCGTTATCGAGAGGCACTGGCCGGCATCCCGGGGGTTGAAATCGTCTGGCAGACCACTGAAAAACATAACTACTCGTATTTTCCGGTCCTGATACGCGACGCCTTCGGGCTGTCACGCGACGGGCTCTATCAGCGAATGCGCGACCACAACATTCTGGCCCGCCGCTATTTCTATCCGCTGATTTCCACCTTCCCCATGTACCGGGGCCTGGATTCGGCCAAGCCGGAGCGCTTGCCAATCGCCACGGGCCTGTCGAACCAGATCCTGTGCCTGCCTATTTACGACAGCCTGACCGATGAAGCTTTCGACAGCATCATTGATGTCATTGTCACTGCCAGTAATGAGAACCGCTGATGCGTACGTGCCCGGTCTGCTCTTGCCGATTCCCCAATTTCTATCCGATGGGCAAAGGTCATCTGGAAATCTTTCACCGCCTGAACGTGTTCTACAGCGTGGACGATTTTGAAACCCTGAACGTTGGCCAATACAGCTGCCCTGAATGCCAGGCCTCCGACCGCGATCGGCTCTATGCGCTGTTTGCCATGCACTTGCTGAACAACCCACCCGGCAAGCCACTGCGCATTCTGGACATTGCACCTGCCGTCGTGCTGTCAGCATTCCTGCGCAGCCTGCCCAACGCCCGGTATCGCTCGGCCGACCTGTTCTCGCCTCTGGCCGATGATGTCGTCGACATCATGGACATGCACATGTACGCCGACGAGTCCTTCGATTTCATCGTCTGCTCTCACGTGCTCGAACACGTACCCGACGACCGCAAGGCGATGTCCGAACTGCATCGGGTACTGGCCAAGGGCGGCTCCGCCATCCTGATGGTGCCTATTCTGCTGACCGCGACCGAGACCGAAGAAGACCCCGATGAGTCCAGCGTCGACGAGCGCTGGGCGCGCTTCGGCCAAGACGATCATGTGCGCATGTATGCCCGAGACGACTACGTATCGCGCCTTGAAGCGTCCGGCTTCAAGGTCGACGCGCTCGGCTCGGCTGCATTCGGCGAAGGCGTCTTCAGGCAGCACGGCATTACTGATCAGTCGGTTCTGTATGTGGGCCGAAAGGCCTGACGACAGTTGCCGATCACGGATGCCGACCGGTTTGTCCAGTTGGCGCTCACCCCTTCTTCACACGTGGTATCGCGATGAGTTCTTCACGCCTGGTCAGTATTGTCATCCCTGCTTACAAACCGGCTTTTTTCGAAGCGGCGCTTGCCAGTGCCCTGCGCCAGAATCATGACGACATCGAGATAGTGGTCACCGACGACTGCCGTGACGATGGCATCAAGGACATTATCGAGAAGCTGAGGCCGGGCAGTCGATGGCCGATCCACTACAGCAAGAACGCGACACCATTGGGCGAGCCTCATAACATCGCACTCGGCATCTCCCTGGCGCGTGGCGATTACATCAAGTTTCTCTACGACGATGACCTCCTGCTCCCCGACTGCGTGCGGCTGATGTTCGACGTGATGCACGACAGTCCCGACATCAAAGTTGTGTCCGCCACCCGAAAGCGAATCGACGCCAACGGCACGCAGTTGCCCGACACGATCTACACGGCCTACCCCTTCGGCAGAAACGTGGTTCTCAACGGCCCTGAACTGGTGTCCTTTCTGGCCCAGTACCCCATCAACTTTGTCGGTGAACCCAGTGCCGTGATGTGCCGTCGCGACGACTTGCTGGCGTTCGGGCAGGACATCATGTCGTTGAACCAGACGTTGATCTGGGGCCTGGGTGACCTGGCGATATACGCCAAGCTGTTGCGTCAGGGCAACCTGGCGATGCTTGCCCGTCCCCTGTCCTGTTTCCGGGTTTCCGATCAGCAAAGCAGTGAGGCATTCAGAAAAGACCTCACCCTACCCCGCCAAGGACACGCCAACTTCAATCGCATTCCCGGCGAACTGGGCTGGATACGGCCAGAAGAACTGAACGGCAAGGTCAAGATCGCGCCACTCACGCAACGCGACAATGTGCAGGAGATGGACTTGCTGGCCTACTTCGACAAAAGGTCAGAGGCTAACGCCCGCAATACCCAAATCGCCAGCTGGCTTGGTCAGCGCAAGCTGTCGCCCGCTCAACACACCCTGCTGCACGCGTACTTGCAACAGCACAACGGCGGCCCCGCGATTGCGATTGTCATCTCGGATTTCAATCAACACCCCGAGAGCGTCCTGAGCACCCTGGAAAGCATGGCCTCTCAGGCGCCCCTGCTCGACAAACTGAAGGTCTTTGTGCTGGCCGACTATGACCGGGACCAGCAGACGCCGCTGCAAGCCCAGTTGCCCTGGCGCGATGCCAGCCTGGAAACCCGCGCCACGGTCATCAATGACCTGATGCAGGAACACGACCACGGCTGGTGGATGCTGATCGACGCAGGCACCACGCTCACTGCGAGCGGCCTATTGTGTGCCGCCATGAAGATGATCGAAGCGCCACAGGCCTGCGCGGTGTTCGGTGACGAAGTGACCCTGCATGCGCAGGCAGGCGCCCACCTGTCCTTTCGCCCGGATTTCAGCCTGGACTACCTGCTGGCCTGCCCCTCGGCAACCAGCCGCAACTGGCTATTCAACCGCGAGAAAGCCTTGGCCGTCGGCGGCTTCGATCCGGGCCACGCCCAGGCTGTCGAACTCGACCTGATACTGCGCATGATTGAAGATCAGGGTTTCACTGAGTTCTCCCATGCGCACGAGCCGCTGGTCATCTCGCCCCTCTGGCAGGCGCACGAGAACTACGACCAGGCCCGCACCGTGCAGCGGCATCTGCATACCCGGGGCTACGCCGCCAGTCAGGTACACGCACTGGAATCGGGGCATTACCGAATCGAGTACGGCCATGCCGATCAGCCGCTGGTGTCAATCCTCCTCACCTCTCAGGATAATCTGCAGACACTGCTGCCCTGTGTCGAGAGCATCCTGGAGCACACAACGTACCCGCGCTATGAAATCCTGATCTGCGACAACAACAGCCAGTCGGCACAGACCACAGACTGGCTGACGACGCTTGAATCGATGCAATCGGATCGAATTCGCGTTCTTCGCCATGAGCAGACCTTGAGCCCATCGGCCATGCTCAATGCGTCTGCCGCCAACGCCCAGGGCGACTACCTGCTGATGCTGGACAGCAACGCCCTGATCGTTCAGCAGGACTGGCTCGACCACCTGCTCAACCATGCACTGCGCCCGGAAGTCGGCATCGTGGGCGCAAAAGTCATTTCGCCACAGGCGCACGTCATAAACGCCGGGATCATCGTGGGGCTCAATGGCACCGTTGGCGTCATCACCGCCAGCGACATCGCGGCCAGTCCAACCTACACGCAGCGTCTGGATACCGATCAAAACTACAGCGCCGTAAGCGCAACCTGCCTGATGATTCGCAAATCAGTACACGACGAAGTACAGGGCATGGACGAGCACCTGTTCCCTGTGTATTTCAACGACGTGGACCTGTGCCTGAAAACGCGTGGCACCGGGCACCTGGTTGTCTGGACGCCGCACGCGATCATCGCGCTGCGCCCGAGCGATATACAAAACGATGCCGAAGCGATGGATTTCGCGACGCGTGCCCTCACCCATCGCTGGTTGCATTACATGGCCTGGGACCCGGCGTACAACACCCAGCTGTCGCTGACAGGCAGCTTTGTCACCCAAAGCGATCCAGAGCTCGGCTGGCGTCCATTGACCCATCGTCCGTTACCGGTTGTGCTGGTCCAGCCCCATGATCGCGGGGCTAACAGCGGGCGTATTGCAGCTGCTTTGCAGAGCCTGCGCAACGCGCGTGAAATCGATGGCATCCTCAGCCACACGCCACTGCCGCTTGCCGAAGTGGCGAGACTCAGCCCCGATGCCATCGTCATTCAAGGCCCCGTGGACGACAGCCTGATCGCCAGCATCAATGCGATCAAGGATCACACTAATGCACGAGTGATCTACGACCTGCCGCACTATCCGGCCTACGCGGAAATCGATAAGACCGCCCCGGCGCTCGCCGCAATTGAAGCAGCCTTGCGGCATGGACTGGCACGCGCAGACGTGATCACCGTCCCCACCCAGACGCTGGCAGAGTTGCTCGCAGACTCGCATCCAAACGTGCACGTGGTCGAAAACCGCCTCGCCCCGGCCACCTGGCTGACGCTGCACAGTGAGCGCCAGACTCGCCCCAAACCGCGTGTGGGCTGGGTAGGCTCGGCGGGCGAACTGGGCGATCTGCTGATACTGTCCGAGGTGATCAAGGCACTGGCAGACCGTGTGGAATGGGTCATCATGGGGCCCTGCACACGCTGGCTGCGGCCTTACATCCACGAACTGCGTCCGTCAACGGAGGGCGCGTTGTTCCCTGAAATGCTGGCCAGCCTGAATCTTGACCTGGCCTTGGCGCCCGCCGAGTCGAACCTGATCAATCAAAGCAAAGGCCCGGCGGCGTTGCTGGCATTCGGCGCCTGCGGCTTTCCGGTCATCTGCAGTGACGTGCTGAGTGTGCCTGCAAACCTGCCTGTCACGCGTGTTGAAAACAAGGCCACGGCCTGGATCATCGCCATTGAGCAACACATCGCTCAGATGGAAGCATGCGCACGCAGGGGCGATGCCTTGAAGCAGGCTGTCATCGATCACGGAATGTTGGACACCGGCAACTTGCAGGCCTGGCGCAATGCCTGGCTGAACGGCTGATCGAGTAGGGATGAATCGAGGATACGCTCTGCGTCAGCCATTGACGCAGAGCGTTAAAGCCTTGGGGTTCAGTAAACGGCTGACCCGTTTTACCAACGTATGACGCAGGCACCCCAGGAATAACCCACGCCAAAACCGACGGCTGCGACCCGGTCACCGGGTTTGAGCGCGCCCTTGTCCATCGACTCTTTGAGCGCAATGGGTATGGTGCAGGAAACCGTGTTGCCGCAATGCTGGAAAGCGGACACGAATTTGTCGGCAGGCAGTTTCAACCGTCGACGCAGGGCATCCAGCATGAAGTGATTGGCCTGATGAAACACGAACAGGTCCATATCGGCCACCGCGAGCGTGTCGTCGAACAACGAGGCGAACAATTGCGGCACACGCGTCATGGAAAACTCGAAAATCGCAGGGCCGTTCATGTACAGGTTGGCGTCGGTGCGCACGTTTCCGTTGTCATCCTCGTGGGTTTCAGGCTGCTGATTCTGCGCCGAAGGCCTGCGCGCGCCGCCAATGGGCACCATCAGATTCTCGGCGCCAGAGCCGTCACTGCCATAACGAAAGCGTTCCAGAAACGGCCCGCCTTCGGTGGCACTGAGCAGGGTGACGGCGGCTGCATCGCCGAACAGCGTGCGAACGCTTTTGTCCTGCGGGTGAATGTAGCGGCTGTAGGTTTCTGCCGTGACCAGCAAGACGTTGCGGCACTGTCCGGACTCAATCAACCCCTTGGCAATACCCAGCCCGTAGATAAACCCCGAACAGCCCTGATTGAAATCGAAGGCCGCGCAGTGGGTCGGCAGTTGCAAGCGATGCTGCAAAATGCAGGCAGTGGCAGGCAGCACGTAATCCGGGCTTTGCGTGCAATAAATCAACGCGTCTATCTGGCTGCGCTGAATGCCGCCCTTGATGAACAGCTTTTCACAGGCCCGGTAAGCAAGGTCGGACGCAGTTTCGTTGTCGTCGACGATGTGCCGTTCACCGATGCCGGTCTTGGAGAAAATCTTCTCGACATCCCACTCGGGAAATTCTCGAGCCAGCGTTTCGTTGTCCAGCGAGTGAACAGGCAGTTCATATTCTATGTCGACGATTCTGGCATGAGACGTCATGAGCGTTACCCCGATATGCGTTTGGCAGGTACACCGAATACTGTGGTGCCCGCGGCCACATTGCGGATCGCAACGCTACCGGCTCCGACCACAGCCTGTTTGCCGATTCTGACCTTCGGCAGGACACTGGCATGCGTGCCCATGAAAACGCCCTCTTCCAGCACCACGCCGCCGGTGATGTCGCAATGCCCACTCAAGGTGGAGAAATCACCGATCTCTGCATCGTGCCCGATGAGACAACCGATATTGAGCGTCACGAATGCACCGACTCGCAGGTCCACCGTCAGCACGGTTGAAGGACAGATGACCGTGCCCTGCCCCACAACGACATTTTCGCCCATGATGACCGAGGGGTGGATCAGCGTAAAAAAGCGGCTGCCCCTGGCGAGCAGTTTTTCCACGACAGCGCGTTTGCCCGCAGGCGCACCGATCGCGCAGACCAGATACTCATCAGGCTTGGGCTCGTAACCGTCTATGGTTGAAACGACTGGCGGGTAATGCTCGAAGCGCTCGGTCGAACCGGGGCCGTCGTTAATGAATCCGGCAATGGACCAGCCGGGATTCTGCGCCACCCAGTCCGTCAGCCACGCATGCACTTCGCGTCCAAACGCTCCGGCACCCACGATGAGCAAGTTTTTGGCAGTCATTGCGCCAGATACCCCCCATCAACGACCATTGACGTTCCGGTCACCCAGCGAGCGGCCGGGGACAGCAGGTAATTGACCGCGTACGCGATGTCCAGCGGCTCACCAAACCCCAACGGGTGTTTCTGCTCCACCGCCTTCATGGAGTCGGCCCCCACCCGTTCTTCGAGCTTACGGGTCATGTCGGTCCTCACCACACCCGGCGCAATTGCATTGACCCTGATGCCATCGCGTGCCAGCTCAAGGGCAGCCGCACGGACCATCGATTCGACCGCCCCCTTGCTGGCGCAGTACGCCATCAAGGATGGCTGGGCGGCCTGGGCCATCACCGACGACAGCAAAACAATGCTGGCGCCCTGAACGAACACCCCTTTCTGCCTGAAGGCTTTGACCAGCGAGAAGCCAGAGGTCACGTTGGTGGCAAATACCGTTTCCCACTGCTCGACGCCCAGCGCCCGAATCGGCATTGGCATTTGCACGCCAGCGGCATGCACCAGCCCGTCGAAAGGCGCATAGGTCTTGGCAACGTCGCGCATCCAGCTGGAAACGGCCGCAGCGTCCAGCAGGTCGAAAGACTCGACCCCGTGGCCTTCGCCCTGGAGCTGGCGTCTTGTGGCTTCGAGCCGTTCGGTATTTCTGGCCACCAGCACCACACGAGCGCCCTGCTGACTCAACCAGATTGCCACCTGGCTGCCGATGCCCGAAGAGGCACCGGTGACCATGACCACTTTACCGCTCAGAGAAAAAGGACTACTCACCACCCAACGTTCCCCTTGAGGGCTGATTTACACGATCCGAAAAGACTGATCACTTATTGCTCTGTAACCAGCGTGATGACGTCATCCACCGTTTTGCAGCCATTGAGACGATTGGCCGCCAGGGTCTTGCCCAGATGTTCGTCGGCCAGCGACATGAAGGTCAGGACCGCGATGGAATCCCAATCAAGGTTTTGCCCCCGGCTCAAACTGCCTTCGTCTGCTTCCATCGCTTCTTCGATCAGCCTGAGTACTTTGTCTTCCATCTCTACGCTCCCGGACAGCCCGCTATTGGATTGATTCTGCGCAGGTCAAAGCCGACGCTTGTTAGCGACGAAGCAATAATCGAACCAAGCTATGGGGCTGGCGCGGAGGCCGGATCTGCTGGGCGAAAACGGGAAAAGACCACCCGCCCGACAGGCATTAGCCAAAAAGATGACGTTTTGTCGGGCTCGGGCTGAAGGCCGGTGGCAGATGCTGCGTCAATATAACGATAGCGTGTGCCGCACCCTGGCTGTCACGGCAGGTAGATACTGAACATCGCCCCGCCCAGCACGCCCCCGTTGGCGATTTCGATTCGCCCTTGTACGCCGTTGCGCACGTGCAGCCGAGCGATGTGGGCAGCGAAGTACAAGCCCAGGCCGGTGCTGCCGCTGCCTTGATTGATGCCCTGCACGTAATCGGTCTGTCGCTCGATCAGGTAGGCCGGGTAACCGGGACCGTCATCGTTGACCGTGATCTTCAACTGACCATCTTCCTCGCCGAGGCCGATCACCAATTGCTCACGGGCAAACCCGATGGCGTTGACGATGATATTGCCCACCACCGAGCCGACCAGTTCCCGGTCAAAAAAGCCCAGCGGGTTTACGTCGCCGATATCCACGCGTGCGCTGATGCTGCGACTGGCCAGCACCTCTTGATGGTGCGCCAGTTGCGCTTCAATGAAATCGTCCAGCTCGTGGTAATCCGGACGCAATGGCATCTGATTGACGCCGAGTTTGTAAAGCCCCAGCAACTGCACCAGCATGCCGTTGAGGTTGGCAAACTCGTATTCGATCACGCCATGTTCCGGGGTGTCGCGTTGCTGGGACGAGAGCTTCGCCTGCCACTCGCTGTGCGCCTGGGTGAGCATCGCCAACGAGTTCTTCATGTCATGCACGGTGGAGGCAATCACCATGGAAAAATCGAGTCCCTGTTGCTGCTCTTCGCTCATGCGCCAAACGCCCTTTCCCTGAGTTTCTGATAACGCTCGTAACGTGGATCGCTGTCCGGAATCATGCCGACCATTTTCAGGCTGGCGCGGCACTCTTCGAGCCCGGCCGTTCCGAGGTTCTGCCCCGGATGGAGCAACGACTGCGCCATGTTGAGCGCGATACTGATGTTCTTGGGCTGCAAGGCCAGCGCCCGGCGGAAGTGCTCCTGCGCCTCGGGCAGGTTACCCGCCTTGTAGCTGCGCACACCCAGCAAGTTGAAATCGATGGCAGCCTTGTTGGCCCCCAGAATCGCCGGATCATCGGTCATGCTGGCCACGCTTTTCATCACGGCCGGGTCATCGCCGTAGACTTCCGCGCAGTTCTTCAGCACGCCAGCGCCGGCCGCCTCCTGGCCCAGTTGCTTGAGCTGCGACGCCACCATCAGGGCGGCGTCGGCACTCAGGAACTGCTCCATGCCTTCAAGCCGGGTCATGGCCTGTTCGGTGAGTTTCGCGGCGGTTTCCGGGTCCGAGTGCTGCAGGCTGGCAGCCTTCATCAGGCGCGTGCGCACTTGCAGCCCTTCGTCGTTGGTGTGTTCTTTGGCCACATCACCCAGCGCATTGTTGATCTCGACGCGCGTGCGGGCATCCAGTCCTTGATCGCCCCCCTTGCTAATCAGGGCATGCGCCAGGCCCAGGTTGGTTTCCGGGTCCTTGAAGCGTGAGTGCGCGCCTTGAGAAACCGCCTGGCGATAGGCTTTGGAGGCGCTTTCAAAATCCTCATTGTCCATTGCCAGCTTGCCCAGCAGCTTCTGACGACGCACCGCCAGCGGCGACAGGCGCACAGCGTTCTCCAGCGCTTGCTGCGCTTTTTTGGCATCGCCGCGAGCCACCAATACCTCGGCCAGGCCATCGAACAGCGCCGGCATGGTCGGAAAGGCCTTGATCGCCTGTTCGTAGACAGCTTCGGCTTCGGTCACTTTGCCGCGCTTGAGCAGCAGACTGCCCAAGGCGGCGTAAGCCCAGGGCGTGGCACGGTCAGCCAGAATAGTCTTGAGAAAAGCTTCCAGCGGCTCGTTCTGCTTCAGGTCACGCAGCGCGTCGGCCTTGTAACGCAGGCACAGCGGAGCGAAGCGCGGGTCCTGCTCGATCAGCGTATTGCAGGCTGCCAGCACTTCGGCAGGTTTGCGACGATCCAGCGCCTGCAGGATCGGCTTGAGCAACCCCTTGCGCTGCACAAGCTTTTCCAGGCGCTGGGCCAGGCCTGCACGGTTGAACGGCTTGGTCAGGTAGCCATCGGGCTCCCATTCCAGAGCGCTCATGACCATCGCCTGACTGTTCTCGGCAGTGACCATGATGAAGACGCTTTCGTAACTCAGCAGCCGCTCGACCATGAGGTCTTCCAGCACTTGCTGGCCGTTCTTGCGGCCGTCGCCGAGGTTGAAGTCATGCAGCACAAAGTCATAACGCTTTTGCGAGCACATGCGCAGGGCCTGCTCGCCGGTGTCGGCAGTGTCCACTTCCTTGACGCCCAGTTCACGCAGCATCGACCGCACCGAACTGCGAAAGTCGGAGAAGTCATCAACGATAAGAAAGCTTTTTTGGTTGTACGCCAGCATCCGGATTCCTACACAGGAGAGGGTGAAAATATGAGACCCAGGCCTGAACGATTTCCAGGTCCAGCACGTTCAGACGCGCATGTTAAATAATAGCCACATGCCATAAAACGGGCTTGCGTGCCCACATCGCGTTACAGCGGCGATAAATCAAGGGCAGCAATCAGTTTTTCGACCACTCAGGCAGAAACTATAGAGCAAACATCAAGTTCGCTCTCGGCGGCACTCAGTCCGAGCGAGGATTTTGAGGGGGATATCGTAAAAGCGGGGATGAGAAGGCAGTTACAGAGAAGCGAATCGCATCATACGACGAACGCTGCACCGCAGCGCCCTGACAGGCAGGGGCTGCGGCGTGCGGGCCTGGCGGGTCAAACCCAGCCGTCGTTCTTTTTACGGCCACGCGTCAGCGCAGGGAGGATCAGGCCGACCAGCAGGCCCGCTCCGGCGATGCTGCCGCCATAGACCATGTAACGCATCATGACTTGCTTGTTCTCGTCGCCCAACCGCGCTTGGGTAGAACGCAGCTCGGCCTGGGAATCGGCCAGTTGATCATTGAGCGTCTTGGTGCGGGCTTCCAGCTCGTCGATCAGCTTCTTGCGCGCGTCCAGGGTTTCCTGCATGCCTTGCACGCGGGTTTTCCAGGTGTTGTCGATGCCGGTCAGTTGCTCGGTGAGTTCCGCGACCTGCTGGGTCAATTGCGGAACACGCTCGGCCTGGCCCGGTACTTCCTGCAGGTCACTGGTGGGGATCCACACGGTACTGCCGCCCTCGCCGCGTACCTGGCTGAAATTGCCCGATGTGCTGAGCAATTCGACTTTCTGTCCGGATTTCAACGTCCCGACGATACGGTGCCCGTCGGTCGGACCGCTGCGTACATAAGTGGTCAGGCTGTCGCTCACCCAGCGGTCGCTGTCCGCAGCTTGAGCACTGACAGGAGCAATGACCGAAAGAAAGGCACCCAGCAGGCCGGTGCCGATGAGGTGACGCGAAGCTGTGAACAGGCCAGGGGCACGAGAACGCAGTGCTGAAAGATGACGAGACATGGCTATGATTATCTTTGTCTGGAATGAAAATAAAGCCCCGGTGTGCGGGCCGGCTAGCGATGGCAATGGCAGGCGGCAAATGGTTTGCAACTCCTGCCGGAGCGGGCTGTCTGCCTATCAGGCGAGTTGAAAAAACGCCTGACGCCTCAGAGGTCGGCGAGACTTCTGCAGGCCGTCCAGAGAGTCCATCAGCTAACAGACCCTGCGAAATGGGTCAGGTTCACTATTGGCCTGCGTTCGCGTCAAAATTCAGCCACGCGGCTGCCGCCATTAAGTGCCTGCTTTACATGACTTTCAGCCAATTTGCCGATGCTTGAGCCCTCAAACCTGCACAGGGCGAGGCCCGACGTTTGCTTTCGCGCCCAAGTGCTGTAGAAAATACCCGCCAGGCGTGAACGTCTTCGATGCTCACCATCCTGATGCGCAGGCTGTGCCGCCTCGATCGCATCGCTCTAATGGAAAATAGAATGATCCCAAGACAAGTGATTAACGCCACCGTAAGCCCTAAGGGCAGCCTTGAAACCCTGTCCCAGCGTGAAGTCCAGCAGCTCAGCGCTGCCGGTTCAGGCAGCACCTACACCCTCTTCCGCCAGTGCGCCCTGGCCATTCTCAACACCGGCGCCCATGTCGATAACGCCAAGACCATCCTTGAGGCCTACGAGAATTTCGAGGTCCGCATTCATCAGCAGGACCGTGGTGTGCGCCTGGAACTGCTCAACGCTCCGGCCGACGCCTTCGTGGATGGCGAGATGATCGCCAGCACCCGCGAAATGCTGTTCAGTGCCCTGCGTGACATCGTTTACACCGAAAGCGAACTGGACAGCCAGCGCATCGACCTGAGCAATTCCCAAGGCATCACCGATTACGTGTTCCACTTGCTGCGCAATGCCCGCACGCTGCGCGCCGGTGTCGAACCGAAGATGGTGGTGTGCTGGGGCGGTCACTCGATCAACACCGAGGAATACAAGTACACCAAGAAGGTCGGCCATGAGCTGGGCCTGCGTAGCCTGGACATCTGCACCGGGTGTGGACCGGGCGTCATGAAAGGCCCGATGAAAGGCGCGACCATTGCCCATGCCAAGCAGCGCATCGTCGGCGGCCGCTATCTGGGTCTGACCGAGCCGGGCATCATCGCCGCCGAGGCGCCCAACCCGATCGTCAACGAGCTGGTGATTTTGCCGGACATCGAGAAGCGTCTGGAAGCCTTCGTTCGGGTTGGCCACGGCATCATCATTTTCCCGGGCGGCGCAGGCACGGCTGAAGAATTCCTGTACCTGCTGGGCATCCTGATGCACCCGGACAACAAGGACGTGCCGTTCCCAGTGGTCCTGACCGGTCCGAAAAACACTGAACCGTATCTGCAACAGTTGCACGCGTTCGTCGGCGCCACCCTGGGCGAAGAGGCCCAGCGCCACTACCAGATCATTATCGACAACCCGGCCGAAGTTGCGCGTCAGATGAACAAGGGGCTGAAGGAAGTGAAGCAGTTCCGCCGCGAGCGCAACGACGCGTTCCACTTCAACTGGCTGCTGAAGATCGAAGAAAGCTTCCAGCACCCGTTCGATCCGACCCACGAGAACATGGCCAAACTTCAGCTCAACCACGACATCCCGTCCCATGAGCTGGCGGCCAACCTGCGTCGGGCGTTTTCCGGCATCGTGGCGGGTAACGTCAAAGACAAAGGCATCCGTCTGATCGAAGAACACGGCCCGTATCAGATCCACGGCGATCCATTGATCATGCAGCCGCTGGACAAGCTGCTGCAGGCCTTCGTCGATCAGCACCGCATGAAGCTGCCGGGTGGCGCAGCCTATGTGCCGTGCTACCAGGTTGTCACCTGATCGCACAGCTGCAGAAAAACGGGGCGCCTGGAGCGCCCCGTTTTTATTTCTGCTGGCGGAACTGGCTTGGCGACTGTCCGGTGGCGCGTTTGAAGAAGCGCGAAAAATAGGCAGGCTCGGAAAATCCCAGGCTGTCGGACACCTGGTTCACCGTCATGGTCGTGTAGACCAGATTGCGCTTGGCCTCCAGCAATAACCGCTGATTGATGATCTGCAACGCGGACTGATTGCACAGTCGGCGACACAACGCATTCAGGTGCGCCGCGCTGATTCCCATGCGCTGCGCATGCTGCTCGATGGACCAGTGCTCGCGAAAACCGCTTTCCAGCTGATGCATGAATACCTGCAAATGCTCGCGACCGCGGTCCTGCACCAGACTCTCGTCGCCCCGCTGCTCGCTGCCACACCGGCTAAGCCAGACCATCAGCACGTTGATCAACGACTGCAGCATCAGGTCGCGCCCCGGCTTGCGCTGTCGGTATTCGCGGGCAATAGCGCTGAACAGCGTGTCCACGTAAGCGCTGTCCTCACCCAGCGCATGGCAACGCGCCGTGCCGATGGCCGGGATGTCCAGCGCCGCTTCCAGCTGTTCCACCAGCGGTCGCGCCAGGCTGAGAATGTGCCCCTGTATGTCCTCGGCGAACTTGAAGGTGTGCACGCTCAGCGCCGGGACCACTTGCAGCGACGGCGTATCGACCTCTTGCACCACGTCTTCGACTTTAAGGACCGCTCGGCCCGACTGCACATACAACAGCTGCACCAGATCACCATGACGATGGGGCTTGATCTCCCATTCATGCACCTTGCTGCGCTCGGGAATCGACTCGCAGTGAATCAGGTCAGGCGTCGGCCAGGCGCTGGTCTCGCCATAAAGCGTGAAGACAGGAATGGAGGCAGGTGCTGTTCTGGGCATCGATCAATCCTCGCCGGACCCTCGAAAAGTCCAGGTAATGCGCTGAATATTGCCTTCTTATCCTTAATGCATCCATTAAAAATGCAGGAGACAAAAACAAACGCATCTCGCGAGCGCTTGCTGGCAGGGATCACAAAACAGGGCCACTCCCATGAAAACCCAAGTCGCCATCATCGGCTCAGGCCCCTCCGGGCTGTTGCTGGGCCAGTTACTGCAACGCGCCGGCATCGACAACGTCATCGTTGAGCGCAAGGATCCCGATTACATCCTTTCCCGCATCCGTGCCGGTGTGCTTGAGCAAGGCATGACCGATCTGCTGCGCGAAGCCGGCGTCAGCGAGCGCATGGACGCTGAAGGTTTGATCCATGACGGTTTCGAACTGGCCTTCGATGGACGCTGCGAGCGCATCGACCTGAAGACACTTGCCAATGGCCGAACGGTCATGGTCTACGGCCAGACAGAAGTCACCCGCGACCTGATGACGGCACGCGCAGCCTGCGGAGCATTGACGGTCTATGAGGCCGAAGACGTCCAGCCCCACGACCTCAAAACCGACAGCCCCTACCTGACATTCGTGAAAAATGGCGAAAGCGTACGGCTCGATTGCGACTACATTGCCGGATGCGATGGCTTTCATGGTGTGTCCCGTCAGGCGATCCCGGCCGAGGCACTGAAGGTTTTCGAGCGCGTCTACCCGTTCGGCTGGCTCGGCGTGCTGGCCGACACACCGCCGGTCAACGAAGAGCTGGTCTACGCCAACCACCCACGCGGCTTTGCCCTGTGCAGCATGCGCTCAGCCATTCGTACGCGTTATTACGTGCAGGTCAGTTCGGATGAAAAAGTGGAGGACTGGTCGGACGAGCGCTTCTGGGATGAGCTCAAGTCGCGCCTGCCCGCGCATCTGGCAGAACGCCTGGTCACAGGGCCGTCCATCGAGAAAAGCATCGCGCCGCTGCGCAGCTTTGTGGTTGAGCCCATGCAGTATGGCCGCTTGTTCCTGCTGGGCGACGCAGCCCACATCGTCCCGCCTACCGGCGCCAAAGGCCTGAATCTTGCCGCCAGTGACGTGAGCACGCTGTACCGCATTCTGGTGAAGGTTTACCGGGAAGGCCGCACCGACCTGCTGGAAAAGTATTCACAGATTTGCCTGCGGCGCATCTGGAAAGCGGAACGCTTTTCCTGGTGGATGACCTCGGTCCTGCATAACTTCCCCGACACCGACGCCTTCAGCCAGCGCATTCAGCAGACCGAACTGGACTACTACGTCGGCTCCGAGGCAGGGCGCAGGACCATTGCCGAGAACTACGTAGGGCTGCCTTACGAGGCTATCGAGTAAAGGCTTTACGGGCCTAGGCTCGTGGACGAGCCTTTCGGGACGCTGGGCGTCCCGTTGGGGCCGGGCACGCGATCATTCAGTGTTCGCCGGATGACGCAGGGCGTCCTGAGAGGCAATTGCCTTTTAAGTCCCCATCACGTTATCGCCTTGAAAGGTGAAACCGATCGACTTCCATCCGTCGGAGAGATCCCGTTTCCCGTCTGAGCTGATTCACTTCTCTGCATCGATCCGATGTCACCCCATCATCTTCGCGGGAGAACCCATGCCATGAAACACCTGCGCAAAAGCCTCGGCGTTTCGCTGCTATGAGCAGCTACAGCCGCCTTCGCCCACCACGGCTGGAGCGAGTACGACGCTACGACGCCGCTTGAGCTGAGCGGCACCATTTAGCAAACCGGATACGCCAACCCCCACGGTTTCATCCATCTCACGACTGCAGACAAGACTGTCGAGCTGCGATGATGGCCGCCGCCAATGGCCGTTCGTGGCTGGTCTGGCTGGAGGACTCATCGCTCGGTCAGGCCATGCGCGGCGAGGTGGGGCTGTATCCGATTATCAAAATGGTGCACATCATCGGCTTTACCCTATTGGTAGGCTCGGTGATTCTGTTCGACCTGCGCGTGCCGGGCTGGTCGAAAGACATCCCTATAACGGCACTGGCGCGCCACCTGCTGACATGGGCGCTGGCCGCCCTGCTGCTGATCGTGCCCGCCGGGCTGATGATGTTTGCCACCCACCCCAATGACTTCATGAGCAACGGTGTCTTTATCCTCAAGCTGTGCCTGATCGCAGCGGCGGGTGCCAACACGGCACTGTTTCACGTCGGCGTCTATCGCTCGGTGGCGCACTGGAACATTCGGCGGGCCGCACCGTGCATCGCCAAATGCCAAGCGGTGCTCTCGATAGGCGCGTGGATCAGCGTGGTGATGGGCGGGCGGCTGTTAGCGTACACGTGAAAGGGCCGTGAGCACCCATTAGCGCTTTGTCACGATGCGCAGGCCTTTGCACACGCAGAGAAGACGAACGCAGCACAACGCCTTGCCAGCCAGCACGAGGGCAGCCTTTTCCGTCATTTGCGCAAGCGTGCAATCACTTGCGCAGTTTTTGAGAAAAAACAGCTCGAAAAGCGCCGCGCCACGTTATAAATATCTCTATCTATTTGTTTTAATTGAATAAAAACCATCAGGCACGCATTTTGATAGAGGCATCCCGGTTCGATGGGCGCGGTTGCCTGTCCTTCAAAAGGGATTCGGGATGCCTGCACCACCCAACCAGACACGTTTCACGCTCAGCCTCGATGGCATCGATCATGGTTTTCAGGTACTCGCCTTTAAGGGCCACGAAGCCATCAGCCAGCCATTTGGCTTCACCCTGGAACTGGTCAGCGAGTCGTCCGATGTCGATCTCGAGGGGCTGCTCAATCGTCCTGCCTTTCTGCAGTTCGCACCCGACCACGGCGGCATCCACGGGCTGATCGATCGTATCGCCCAAAGCGACTCCGGCCATCGATTGACCCATTATTCACTGACCTTGCGCCCACACCTGGCTCGTCTTGAGCACCGTATCAACCAGCGAATCTTTCAACACCGCACGGTGCCGCAGATCATCGCCCAGGTTCTGGAGGAGCATGGCCTGCTCGCCACCACCTATCGCTTCCAGCTCGCCAGCGTCTATCCCGAGCGCGAGTACTGCGTGCAGTACCACGAATCGGACCTGCACTTCATCCAGCGACTGTGCGAAGAAGAAGGCCTGCACTATCACTTCGAACACAGTTCGAGCGCCCATCATCTGGTGTTCGGCGAAGCCTCGTCGGTATTCCAGACCCTGGCGCCCGTGCATTATCGGCAGGACAGCGCGCTGGTCGCCGACACACCTGTCATCAAGCGCTTCAACCTGCGCCTGGAAACCCGAACGAGCCGTACCGCACGTCGCGACTACCATTTCGAAAAGCCGCTGCTGGTCATGGAGGGTACGGCGCAGGATCAGGTTCGACCGGACCTTGAAGATTACGATTACCCCGCACGCTTCACCCATCGCGACCGAGGCGCACATCTCGCTGGCCGTGCGCTGGAGCGTCATCGTCATGACTACCGGCTGGCTGAAGGTCAAAGCGATCAGCCGCTGCTGGTCAGCGGGCATTTCATGCCGTTGAGCAAGCACCCGAACGATGCATGGAACACGCCCTGGCTGCTGATCGACATACGCCATGAGGGCCGCCAGCCACAGGTACTGGAAGAAGCCCTGCACATCGATGCACCGGACGCCGACGGGTTTCGTCAGGGCTATCGCAATACCTTCAGGGCCATCCCCAAAACCGCACCCTACCGGCCGCCCCTGCGCCATCCCAAACCGTGCATCGCCGGCAGCCAGACCGCCGTCGTGACCGGGCCTGCGGGCGAAGAGATTTATTGCGACCGGCATGGCCGGGTCAAGGTCCAGTTCCACTGGGACAGGGAAGGCAGGATCAGCGACCGGAGCAGTTGCTGGCTGCGTGTGTCGTCGAGCTGGGCCGGAGATCGCTATGGCGGCATGGTCATTCCACGAGTCGGCATGGAAGTGCTGGTGACTTTTCTGGAAGGCGACCCCGACCGCCCCTTGATCAGCGGTTGCCTTTACCACGCGGAACACACCCCGCCCTATCCACTGCCCGCCCACCGGACCCGTAGCGTGTTCAAGACCTTGAGCAGCCCCGGCGGCAAAGGCTACAACGAACTGCGCATCGAGGACCGGGCCGGTCAGGAACAGGTCTTCATCCATGCCCAGCGTGACTGGGATCAGAACATCCAGCATGACCAGAAAATCCGCGTCGGCCACGAACGTCACGACCGGGTAGAGGCCAACAGCTACAGCGAATTCAAGGCCGAGGAGCACCGCGTAGTCGACGGCAGCCGACTGACAGAAGTGCGGACCGATGACCATCTGACCGTTAGCGGAAAGCAACATATCAAGGTCGGCGAGGCACTGCTGGTCGAGTCTGGACAGGAAATCCATTTCAAAGCTGGCGATAAATGCGTGATAGAGGCCGGATTGGAAATCTCGCTCAAGGTCGGCGGCAGTTTCATCAAGATCGATGCTGGAGGGGTGACGGTCTGTGGACCGTTGGTGAAGCTCAACTCGGGCGGCCAACCTGCCGCTGGCAGCGGCGCGATGCCGAACCTACCCGGTGCTGTCAGACCTGCGGCGACAGAACCGCCGGGCGAGCTATTGAAACAGCGTCTGGTGGAGCCGGTGCCGGTCGTCGAACTGTGTCAAAAACCTGAAGGTGGAACGCCGCTAGACTGCCCACTGCCCGACTGCGGCTGCCGCCAGGCTTGGCGAGCAGGAGCGGGATCATGACGGCTTCCTTCCTGCTGGAACGCACCGACACCGTGCTGGAAAAGCTGTATCAATTGCTGCCTGACCCCAGCCCCAGTGTGTTGTTTGACACGACCGAATTGGAACCCTATCGCGAGAAAAGCCCGCTATGGCTGGCGGCATCGGCGTCTGGCAGCCTCTTGCAGGCCGTCCACAATACGCCTGAAGACTGGCCAGGGCTGATCATCGAAAGCCCAGCCCCGCCCCCCATTCTGCTCGCGCATCTCAGGCATCTGCTGATCGTTCGGTTTGACGACGCACGCAGAGGCGTTTTGCGTTACTGGAGCCCGCTGACGGCCAGCTATTTTTTCACAGCCCATGCGGCCGAGGACAACGCACCGTGGCTAGGCCCTATTACCAGACTGTCGTGGTACGGCGGCACCTGGACAGATCTGGCACATAACACTCAACGCTGGAACAGCCTGGACAATCCCCACGCGTCCCAATGGACACCTGCTATTCAGCTGGCCACGTCAAGACTGAGCGACACCCAGGAAGACGCCTTTCGCCGCCAGGAGCGCGAGCGCTTTGCCTACGACTGGTGGAAACGGCAGACCGGCTGCGCGTTTATCGACGCACTCACTTATCTGGACGAAGGCATGGCCCACGGCTTCGCCACAGACCCGGCACTCATGAGCCGCTACCTCTCGCTTCGTACGCAACACCCCGCACAGGAAGCACCGCCACGTCAGCACACCGGCACTGGAGAAGAACGTTTGAACACCTTGCAACACCTGCTGCAGCACTCGCCACACGCCAAGGAGTGTGCCCCATGACCATCGGCAGCCTGAGTGCCGGGCCTTCCTGCGAAACGGGCAAACTGATCGTTCAGATCATCGGCAAGGATCATGAGGCCAGTCAGAAACTGGTGCTGACCAGCATGGACCGCACGCGCACCTACCGCTCACGTCCGCAGACGCTGGACAACGAACACTGCAGTTGTGTGCTGGAGGTCTGGGACCACGTTGCCGGTACACACCTAGAGCTGGAAATTGCCACGACCGAGGGTGAGCCGATTCGCCTGACGCTGCTCGATGACACAAAGGTCACGCCACGGCAGGCCGACGCACAATTCAACCAAGTCGTTGCGGTGCTGCCGTTCACGGCCTTGCCCGGTTCGAGTAGCCCATACGACCTGGGCACGCCGGTGCTGGCCCGCGCAGGTTATGTATACGTGTTCTATCGGCAAAAACTCTGGCGAGAGCTGGAGGTGAGGGTCAGCGAAACCGGTACGACCTACCATGACATTGATGTGGACCGGTATCGTCAGCAGAACGGTTTTAAAACCGGCGAACGGATCGCCGTCGGCGCAGCGCTCGAAGACATCTGGCTGCCTGCGACCTGGAACAATCACCGTGCGCTGGACGTTCAGTTGTGCTTTTCCGAGATACCACTGAGCGCCCCCCGGCTGCAACGTTTGGAGCTGGATGCCGGATTAAGGGCACAGCGTTGCACCCGCCCCAACCTCAGTTACTCCAAAGAGCGCTTTAGCCATCTATACAAGGGTAAACCGGACGGCGAAACGATGCTCAAGGCATTTTCAAGCTTCAATACGCCGGACAATGTTCGGCAACTCACCCTGGCCCCGATCAAGGCAACACGCTTGAATCTGGAACTGTCGGTATTCCCCGTCAGCCTCGTCGCGCCGCAACGTGCACGCCAGCCCGGTTACGAACGCCTGCTCGATCACCCAGCCCTGTATCTCTGTGATTTATCGGGCCAGTTTCCGATCAAGGCACTCGAACAGGCAAACACCTTTCTTGCTGAAGCTGACAAAGGCAACGCAGTGAAGGACACACACTGTCTGGAGTTGGCGGCGCTTGCCGATGCCATGCGGGCCAGCTTGCCTGCTGAAGAAGAATCCACCGACAGTCTGGTGCTCTGGGCAGCTCAGCCAGCGGTTACTGACGTACTGAGCAAGGCTCGCCAGCGTCAGGTGTGCGGCGTGTTGCTCGATGATTCAAGCCACCGGATTCGCCACTTGCGCCAATGCCTGGATACGCATCAGCAACTGTTTGGCATCTGCGCCCAATACGCCATCCGCCAGCCTCACCACGCCAGTGCGTTGCTGGTGCATCAATTGATTGTCCCGCCGACGATAGGTGGCTCGAAAAACCCGCTGAATGAGGTCATCACGTCCCTCTCCGACACAGGCCGACAGACGATCAACCGATGCACTGCCACCGTCCAGCGGACGCGGGTGTGGCGCGAGATGATCGGCGCTCAGAGCTTGTTGGCCGAAAGCCTCCAGCGCGGCGTAACGCTCCAGACTGTCGCCGATCACTTAAGCCTGGATGGCTTCGAGTACGTAGCGGCACTGTATGACCTGAGCCGGACACTGGCGACGCTTGCACTCTCACCCTCAAACCTGGACCCGCTTGCGCCCAGTGGCAGCATTGTGGATGCGATCACACAAATCGGCGTTGGGGAGCCCAAGGTCAGTCAGGGCCAGGCACTGCTTTCGCAGATCAACCATGACAACAACCATCCACTGCACATCATGCTCTGGCCCGAAAGCGATCTGGAAACGGTCTGCAAACCTTACGAACCCCCAATTGAAAAAGACAGAAACCTCGGGGATGGCCATTTTCGCGCCACGGAACTGGCACGTTTCGAACACGTTCAGGCCCCCAATCCCGTCACCCAGGTCACGCTGGACGCGACACTGCTGGCCAGCCTGTTGGCGGGCGACAGCCTGCAGAACTTCTTTCTCATCAACAACGGCAAAGCCACAACTGCCGCGCTCGTCGGCATCTTCGAAAACTTGCAGGGCGCAGTGGATGCCGCCGAGAACGCCGTTGGCAAGGCCGAACAGATGCTTATGTCCAGCAAAACCAACACGGCCAGCGCCGGCATTAAAAGCCAGTCGGCCACCGATCAACTGAACAACGTCCGCGAACACCCCATTTCAAATGCACGCCGAATCGACATTAACCGCCAGGGCCGAGGCGTTCAGCAACTGCGCAGCATGATGCCCGAACATTTCGGTGCCGCATTCCTGCTCCAACGCAATCGGGTCACGCCACACCATTACGTGTTCGGCCTGGAAGACCTGCCGGCCCGAAGCGCCATGCCCAGCGCGCGCTACGGCGAATACCTGGACCCGGACGGCAATCCCTTCCACGACATCGACCCACCCATCACCACACGCGGACCGTTCACGTCCGGCGACCATCATGTGCTGGTCATCCCTCGTAGGCACCACACTGCACAACTGGTCGGCGACATCAACCGCAAACTGAAAGCGGCTCAGGAGGCAGGACATTCATTACGAGCGTCGGAACAGGCTTACGTCAGAGCGAGAAGCGGGCTAACTCAGGCCATTGAAAACCTGGAGGCGACGAAGAGCGGTGCCGTTTACAGGCTTCTGGGCTCGACACGGTTCTGTGTAGCGGTGTTGATGTTGGAAGTTTGGAATGTGAGTTCGGAATTTGGTGCGTTTGGGCAGACGATTCGTGAGAAAGACAAAAGCAGGGCATTCGCAGGCTTCGCAGCTGCGGCGACAGACTTAGCCATTGCCGCGGAAGCATTGACCATTAAATTAATGGGCATCCAGCCAGACGCGACCCTAACCAGAAAAACACTATTGCAAATTCCCGAAGCACTCGCGAAAAAAATGCTAGGGCCTTCCCTTGGATCAGTACTAACCAAACAGTTATCACTAAGAGTCGGCGCGCAGATTTTCTCAGCAGCTCTGCTGACCGGCATAAATCTTTATGACGCCTACCACGCTTGGCAATGGAACGATCCAGCCATGTATGGCTATTTAATAATGACTGCGGGAGGTTTGGCAGCGTTTATGAGTTCGCTTTTTGCTGGCATGACAACCGTGTTCGGCCTCACTCCATTGGGTTGGATCGCGTTGCTATTGCTAGGGGCTGGCATCACCCAAGTACTCATGCAAACCTCATCGCCAATGGAAACCTGGTTAAAAAATGGTCCTTTTGGCGAAAGTCACTCAGGAAGTGAGCATTTACAAGATCCGCTGGAATCCTTTTATCGACTGATCAGCATGCTCGCAGGCATAAGCATTACCATCGAAAAAAATCCAGTTTATGAGCCGGAAGCCAAATTCAACTTTCGAGCCGAAATACCCCAGCCGATACGAAGCGCGAATACCATCGTCAGGATTGAAAGCCGCTTACCGGGCCTTGTCGGAAGTTTTGACAGTCTGAACATCAATGCCGAGTGCAGGCTACGTTGTACCAACGGTCGTTTTGACAATCAAGGTATGCATTGGAAAGAACATGAATTAGGTGAGCGATCAGAACGCCCAAAAGGACAACGCCTCTCTCATGGAAAACTAGAACTATTTTTCTTTACTCCGAAAAACATCCAGGCTACTGCATGGACCAACACCACACGCCACTTCACTTGGGCTGTGCGGGCACAGTTCGTACTGATTCGAGGAGAAGACAAGCGTTACCTGCCTGCGCCTGCGATGAAAGATCCTACAGTTTTCGACCAAAGCCGAACAAAGCCTGACTTTGAAAAAACCAATCAACCCTTCTGGGCTGACGAGGTTAGTCATGGAAGTACGGCCAATGACTAAACCAGAAAAAAATGCTTACTATCAAGCTAAAGCCTATAGGCCTGATAACATTCCGACTCAAAATCCGAGCACTAGAAAAAAAAATTTTGCTTCAGCCGTAGCGCGTCTGCCGTGGGGTCACACTCAGCAAGTAATGCCCACAGGACTCATGAAAGAATCCAGCCCCAAACGCATGAGATTCTGGGAACAAACAAAGGCAGAAAAAAAAGAACAACTGGCTAACGGAACTTACACTTCGCCCCTATATGAAGGAACAGACGTTCATATTAGATATGACCATGAACGCTTTAGGTTCGCGCTTCTGCCATTTATATCGCAACTATGGATATACATGTTGCAGCTAGGGAAAATCGGATGCATTCTATTTTCACCCATGCTCGTGATCGCACACTTCGCTTTCATATCGGAATCACGCGAGTCATGGCAAGAGGTTACGATCGAGCTACTCCAGGAAGTTTATCCGATTTTCCTCGGCATACCCCTACTCTGCTGGGGACTAGGCCACACCGTCGTGAACTATTTCCCCGGCATCTGGTTCCGCCCTCCCAAAGGCCCGCTCTGGGAACTGAACCGCAGAACCGGTCTGGTGACGATCTACGACTACAAGCGCCACCGCAAAGACGGTGTGATCAACGAATTTGTCGCACCCTTCTACGAATTCGACGCCTACATGATCACGACCCGTGATCGTCACGGCTCTTACTACGGATTGCTACTGCGTCATCGTTATGAAGACAGGCAGATCAATTTCCATTCGCTGCTCGCACCCGACGATTTTAAACATCGGCCCTGCGCCCTTTGGGATTTTCTGCAGAACTATATGGATGTCAGCCGCCCTATTCCGGACATTCCACTTTTGGAACCCCACCGTCACCTGGACCCAGTCACCGCAAAGTACGACAAGGAAAACGGCCGCAACCCGCGCTACTGGATCGACATGGACGACGACACGTTCAAGCAGCGGGTCGATGCAATGTGGCAGCGCGCTTACGCCATCGACACGTTTACACGGCCAAACCTGATGGAGCGTTACGTGAGTTATAACGACTGAGGGGGACTCGTAAGACAGCAGCAGTCGGAAGTGAACACCCCATCACTCCCGACTTGCTCCATTCACTCCGCCCGAGGCACGGTAAACCGGAATTCACTGCCTTTGCCCACTTCACTCTCCGCCGCCAGCACTCCGCCGTGGGCTTTGATGATGCCCTGCGAAATGTAAAGCCCCAGTCCGGTGCCCCTCGGGTTACCTTCCTTGACGGTCCAGTAGCGTTCGAAGATGTGCGGCAACTGGTCCGGCGGGATGCCTTCGCCCGAGTCTCGTACGGTGAACACGATTTCGGCGCCGTTGGACATCGCCGCAATTCCGATCTTGCCGAGTTTGGGCGTGAACTTGATGGCGTTACCAATCAGGTTAGACAGCACTTGGAACAGCCGCTCAGGGTCTGCCTTGACCTTGAGTTCCGGCTCGGCGTTGAAAGAGATGTCGATAGACTTGTCCATCGCCAGCGGCGCGAGCAACGAATAGGCTTCTTCGAAAATCTGACTGACTTCAAGTGACTGAGGGGTGATGGTGTAGCGACCCGCTTCGATTTTCGAGGTGTCGAGCAAGTCCTCCAGCAACACATTCATGCGGCTGGCGGCCTGCTGCATAGTGTCGATGGCCGAAGAGATGCGCCGCGAGGTGTGTGGCCCGTCGGAGCTGAACGACTTCTGCATCATGCCGCATAGCATCGAGATCACAGTCATGGGGTTGCGCAGATCATGGGACACCACCGCGACCAGTTCATCACGGGCGCGCACGGCCTGCTGTTCGCGGCTGACCTGCCGGGCGAGGTCGTCTTCCAAAGCAGAACGACGCAGGTCGTTGGCGGCGAACAGATCGCCGTGGCTCCATTTGGCAGCGATGCCGGTCATTTCAACTTTCCAGATCTCGAACGAGGTACGAGGCCTGAGGTGCATACCCAGGTCCGAGCTTTCCAGGTTCAGTGGCTTGGCCGGATCGCCGCTCCACTGAATGCTCTCTTTCACCTCAGGGCGAAACCAGATCACGCCGTTGTCCACGGGCTTGGGCAGACTCATCGCCAGAACGCCGCTGGCGATGGCCTGATAGGCCTCGGCTGGCGGATAAACGCTGGACAGTTGATGGCTGGAGAACACGGGCTCGTTGCCGGACATCATCCACTTGTGCAGCGCGCGGATATCCGCAGGCTCGGGGCAGACCCCGTAGCATTGCAACTGCCGATCCTCAATGATTGCCACACCGGTCGCGCCCACCAGGTCCATCAACAGTTGTGGCTGCTGAGAAAGGCCGTCGAACACGTTGTCTTCCGCAGCAATCATCGACTGATGTAAGCGCCCAAGGGTCACCAGCTTGGCCTCGCGCTGGCGGCTCACCTCAAGCGCTTCCATCGCACTGATCTGCAAGGACAGTACCTGACCGAGTGCCTGGCAGGCGCTGCGCAGCTCATGGGACACATACAGCGGCGTGCGGTGCCCGCAACTGATAAGCCCCCACAGCTTGTCGCCCTGAATCAGCGAAACGCTCATCGACGACAGCACACCCATGTTTTTCATGTACTGGCAGTGAATCGGCGAAACGCTGCGCAGGGTCGAAAAACTCAAGTCCACTTGCTGATGGGTGTCTGGCCGCAGTTGCGGCACCAACGGCACGGGGGTGTAGTCGGCATCGGGGATGATGCGCAGCCAATTGCGCCGGTACAGTTCACGCGCCTGCTCGGGGATGTCCGAGGCCGGAAAGAACAAGCCGTTGAACAACTCCATAGACGGGGAAGACGCCTCGGCGATGACCTGACCATGCCCTTCCTCTTCGAAGCGATAGATCAGAACGCGGTCATACCCGGTCATCTTCTGAACTTCACGAACGCTGATCTCGTAAAGCGTCTGCAAATCTCTGGCAGCGTGCAACTGGCGCAACATGCGGCCCAGATTGCCCGTGCGTTCAAGATAGCTGACTGCCTGGGCGTCTTTGTCCTGGATTTCGAGTTCGAGAATCAGTGCGCCCTGGCTGCGGTGCATCATGGCTTCGAATTCGATGCCATTCACATGGATGAGCAAGCGTGGCGCATCGGTGAACGATTCGTGCGCGCTGGCGCTTCTGATCACGTCGGTCCAGCCGGCACCTAACGTCTGCTCGAGCGACTGGCCAATAACCTGCTGCGGCCCGAGACCAAGCACGGTATAGACGTTGGCACTCACCTGAAGAACGGTCAGTTCCGGTTCTGTCAGCGTGAACAACAAACCGTGGGGTTGAATGGCACCCGGAAATTGAATGGGTTCGTCAGCACAATTGGCCAAGAGCGCTTCAAACGCATCCTTGTCGAGTTGGCTCATAGCAGTACCTCTTGACCCTCGAGCCAGCGCTCGAAACATGCAAATGTGGAGTGAGCCGCCTGCGCTGCGGCTTCGATAAAGGCAATGTCGTTCGGCACATTGTCCAGACAATTCAGAAACAACTTCCAGCGTGCCCCGGTATCGACACCATAGACGTCAAAAAACGCAGCGCCGCTGTGCTCATCCAGACCGAGCCGCTTTTGAAGCTCGCGTCGCAACACTTGCCCGCCCAGCGTGGCCCCTTCAAGCACGTAGAGCACCCCAAGGCAGGTGGCCGCAGAATCGACCACTGGCAAATCGGTACAGAGCGCGAGGCGCTCGATACCCTGCTCAGACATGCCCATAGCTCGCAGGTCGCTAACTAGCACGGGAGTTTTGACACGCTCGTGCGGTACGAGTTCTGACGGGAGCGACCCGCTGGAAAACAACGCGGCTTCAAGCGGAACATAAAACCCGTAATACGCTTGCAGCAAACGAAGGTAAAGAGCGGCATCCAGCGTGGAAGAGAAAAACGGCATGCGTTTTTCAAGTTGAACGTGAAGCTGTCGTGTTGCAGCGCGAAGTGCATCGAGCAACTTCGGCGAGGTAGCGCAGGAAAACTTTGCCGGCATCCAGTGAGGCTCTCGAGGGTTCGATAGGGCAGAAAACGCATCCGAGCGAAAAATGACGGTCAAAATACAGACTGAATGCAAAAGCTGACAGTTTTTTTATCAATAAGCGATGAAATACAAAAGTGTATGAAATCGAACAGTCAGCGAACAAAAACTGACCGTTGTATTACCCGTCACACTTTATGGAACTGCAACGTTTCTGAGTGCCCGGCACGGAGAGAAAATCGACTCAGGCGTCTCTGCCCTGGTACTCGATCGTCAAATGCGAAACCTCATGTACGTGACCGAGTCTCTCACGAATCAGGTCCGCAGGCACTTTAATATCAGCCAGCACACTGACAATCGCTGCATGAGCTTGCGGCCCGACCCGCCAGACGTGCAGATCAATGATGGTCACGTCCCCGAGGGTGCGCACGATGTCGCGAATCTCGGCGGCCACCCGTTCGTCGGTCACGTCCAGCAAGACACGGGAGCTGTCCTTGATCAGGCCATAGGCCCACCTGGCGATGACGCACGCACCGACGATGCCCATCAGCGGATCCAGCCAGACCCAGCCCAGGTAGCGCCCGGCGAGCAACGCTGCGATAGCGAGCACTGACGTCAGGGCGTCGGCCATCACGTGCAGGTAGGCCGAACGGAAATTATTGTCGCCGTGATGGTGGTCATGAGAATGCCTGTCATCATGGTGACCATGCGCGTGCCCGTGCCCGCCAGACAGCAAAACGGCACTCAGCACATTGACCGCCAGCCCGATGACCGCAATGACGGTGGCCTCGCCAAACGCAACGGTGGTCGGTTGAAACAGCCGGATCAGAGACTCGACGCCGATGCCCAGCGACACCATCGCCAGAATGAGCGCCGACGCAAAACCTGCAAGATCGCCTACCTTGCCCGTGCCAAAACTGAACCGGCGGTTGTGCGCGTTGCGTCGCGCGAACGCGTAAGCCCCCGCCGCAATCCCCAACGCCCCGGCATGAGTCGCCATGTGCAGACCGTCGGCCAGCAGCGCCATAGAGCCGGTGATGTAGCCCGCCACGATCTCGACCAGCATCATCACGAAAGTCAGGGCCACGACCCACAGCGTGCGCCGGGCATTGCGGTCATGGGCCGCACCGAGAAAGACATGGTGATGGGGTTGAGCGGCCGCGTGGCCGTGATGGGCGCTGCTCATCGCAAGGCTCCTTGCTCGACACGGGTCATTTGGAATAACGACGAATGGCTTCAAGCAATTCTTCCAGGCCTTGCGCCCGGTTTTCATCGCTCAAATCGGGGTGGGCTACATGCTCGCGGGCATGGGCCTCGATGATCTGGTCCAGCAGACCGTTGATAGCGCCTCGAGTAGCCGCCACCAGATGCAGCGTTTTGGCACAGTCGGCATCGCCCTCCAGAGTGCGTTCGATCGCCTGTACCTGCCCGGCAATGCGCCGGACACGTTTGAGCAGATCCGCTTTGTCGTCGATCACGTGCGCCATACCCTACCCCCCCTACCTATGTACGGCGCATAGTAGGCGTATTGAACACGTGAGGCAAACGCCAGCCGGCAAGCGACTGGCTGGCACCCTCAGGATCAACGCACGTTCTGGTACAGCATCATCCGCGCTGTCTCATGTAACCCACGGGTCAGGCCGCGCAGACGCTCGAACTCTTCAGGGTTCTGCGCGGCGACGTTATCCAGGGGCGTGGGCGATGCCAGATCGTGCAACGTGGGAGAACTGCCGTCGTGTGCCATTTGCAGCAGGTAATGCTGGGTCACACCGCCGATCAACGGGAATGTCCCCTCGCGCAGTACCAACGGCACCACCCGCTCGCCTTCAGGCGCAGGCTGTTGAATGTCCCGCCCCATCGCGCCGTTACTGAACGGCATTCCGGCCATGCCCGCCAGGGTCGGCAGCAGGTCGGCAAGGCCCACCGCTTCGTTGATCACCCGAGTGCCGAGAAGACCTGGCGCGTGGATGAGCATGGGAACGTTGTTGCTCTCCAGCCCCAATTGTTCGAAGGCCGGGGCCATGTGCGGAATCTGGCTGATGCGCGTGTTGTGATCGCCGAACAGCACGAAAATGGTGTTTTCGTAGTAGCCGCCTTCTTTGGCCAGCTCCATCAAACGACCAATGTTGAAGTCCAGCAGACGCACGGCGTTGTACTGCTCAACGCTGCGTGAACCGGCGGCCTGGACCTGCTCCAGCGTCTTGTCGCTGACCTTGAAGCCATCGTTGTCTTTGGGGATGGTAAACGGACGGTGATTGCCCGCCGTCTGCACATAGGCGAAGAACGGCTTGTCAGCGGGCAAGGCGCGCAGAATGCGGTCGCTTTCCTTGAACAGGTCCAGATCGGAAATGCCCCAGACGTCCACTTGAGGTGATTTCCAGTCACGCTCGTCATACAGACGCACCTGGTCGATGCTGCGCCGGATCAGCGCGTTGATGTTGGCCCAGCCGGAGTTGCCGCCAATCATGTACAGCTTCTCGTAACCTTTGAAGTCGTTGATGATCGTGTGTTGCCGCGTGAGCAACGGATGGCGCGTGGCGGTTTCCTGACGGGTTACATCAGGCACGCCGGTGATGCTCGCCCATACCGTTTTTGCCGTGCCGGTGACCGGTACGTAGAAATGTTTGAAGAACCAGCTCTGGGTCGCCAAATGATCCAGATTGGGCGTCGGATTGAGCGGGTTGCCATACGCGCCGACGGCACTGGTGCCAAGCGACTCCAGCATCACGAACATCACATTCGGTGGCCGATCCCCCGGCAGGCGATACGGTTGAACCTTCTGCTGGCGGGTAAAGTTGGGGACACTCACGTCAGGCTTTTCTACGCCCAGGTAGCGAGCGACCACCTCATAATGCTCGCGCACCTGCTTTTCGTCGTAGCGCGATTGCGCGACCTTGAGCGTGTCATAGAGGAACAGCACCGGGTTGAGCCCCAACGCCGCGACCTGGCTATTGCCCGAGAAAAATGCGTCGCTCCAGCGCAGCGGCACCGGGTTTTCCAGGTTGAGATTCTCGACGCGGCCCAACAACCCGAGGAATGTCGCGCACACCATCACGGCTGAAACGGCAGCGATCGACCAGCGCTTCATGGGTTTTGAAGGACGTGCCAGCGTCACCCGCTCAAGCCTGATCAGCGCCCAGCCCGTCAGCGCAACGGCCAACAGCCAGCCGAGCGTGATCCATAGCACCGGGTAGGTCTGCCAGAGCATGTCGCGGGAGATCTGCGCGTCTTCCAGATAACGCAGCACACTGGCGTTCAACCTCACGCCGAGATAAGCGTAGTGACCGAAATCGACGATATAGACCATCGTCAGCAGCGCCAGCGCCAGCACCAGATAAATCCGCACCACCCAGCGCATCGAAGGCAGGCGAATCACGTTCACGCGTGGCAGCCAGAGCAGCACCGCCACCGGCAACATCAACAGCAGTGCCAGACGCAGGTCGAAACGCAACCCGATGCCCAGCGTCTGCAACACCTCGCCGCTCGTGAACAGCGTGCCGGGTTCCGCGCCGGAAAAACCGTAGAAGAACACCATCCGCAATACGGCCAGCAGAAGAAACACCAGCCCGATCGCGCCCAGCCAGTAGCTCAGGCGTCGTGATTGCAACACACTCATTCTTATCCCTCTAGACAGCACTGGCAGACACGCCTGTCGAGCGATTGCGCCCCACGGCCCTGCGATAGACATAACGAACGGTCAGACACACCAGCGCCACGCAGCAGTACAGCGCCAGCAGCGGGTCGATCAGGTAGTCCCAATAGTTTTCCGACGGCTTGATGCGAAAGGTGAACGCCAGCGTCGCAACGCTCAACATCACCACGCCCAGCACGTTGCGCAGGCAGACCAGCACCAGCGCCATCCCCGCCACGATGATGATCATCGTCCTGGGGTTATACCCCCAGCGGTACGGGTCGAAATAGGTCAGCCCCAGCGTGGCCGGGTACAGCACCAGCGCCATGACGGCAAACACCGAGAGCATCACCCAACGATGCGAAGCGGCCATCGGCTTGATGACGCACAGACGCTGCAACGTAAGCCACGCCAGCACCACCAGGCTGCTGACGGCCAGATCGTCGGTCAGGCTGCGGGCATAGGCTGCCATCGTCAGGTCATTCACCGACACCACGCTGAGCAGCGAGGTCGCCGTCAACAGACCGCACCGCCACCACAGCGAAGACGTCAACGGTGCCAGCAGGATAAACAGCGTCCAGGCGAACGCGAGATGGGCCAGTCCAAGGGCGATCATAAGAGGTGCTCCGCCAGCCAGGCCTCATTGAAGCTGACATGTTTGATGAAGGTGTTATTCCACGAATAGACCAAGTGATACAGGCCATCGGGGCTGCGGATGAAGTACGGGTATTCGTATTCGAAATCGCAGCCTTGCGGCGAACAGACGCGCTGGTCGAGGTTACTCAGAAATTCGGCTTCCAGCGGTTGACGACGTGCGCCGCTGGAGCTTCTGAAGCCTTCACCGATGACTTCCTTATAGGCGGCCAGCGAGAACGGTGTGCCCAACGGATCGGGAGACTTGTCCAGATCCATCACCGGACGCCAGATGTCCATCTGCTCGTCGGTGCCATACAGACTGAGCTTGAAGCGCCCTTCGCGCAGGTCGTTCAAAGCCACCAGCAAGCCCTTGCCCGGTACACCGACGGCGGCGAGCGACGAGTTGGGGTTGCTGGGCGACAACGGGTGTGGCTCGCTCCAGGTCTGTCCACCGTCTTCAGTGCGGCTGGCCAGCACGCGGTGATGGGTTTCACCGGCATAGCGCAGCAACGCCACGGCGCGCTGCCCGTCCAGCGGCACGACCGTGGGTTGCAACGAGTTATTGCCCCGGCTGATGCGAAACTTGTCGATGACGTCGCCGTCCGAGCTCAGGTACAGGTACTCGGCAAACTTGCCCAGAAACTCGTGATACACCGGCAGACCGATCGAGCCGTCGGCATGGAACACCGGCGCGGCGCGCACCAGCGTACTGATGTTGAGAAAAGGTGAGGTCACCAGTTGGCGCGGCACTGACCAACTGGCGCCCATGTCGCTGGACACCATCGCGTTGACCGTACTGCCCGCCCAGCCGCCCACCGAAACCGACACGTAGAACAGCCACAAACGGTTGTCGGGGGCCAGCGCGATCACCGGGTTGCCCAGCTTGCGGATGTACTTGCCGGTCCCGGACTGGGTCGATTCGCGGGTCGCCAGCACTTGCTCACCGCCCCACTCCTGGGTAGCGGCGTCAAAGCGCGAGGCGCGGATTTCGACATCGCCCGCGCCTTCACGCGACCCTGCGAACCACACCGACATCAGATCGCCGCCAGGCAATGCCGTGACCGCCGAGGAATGCACGAAATCATCCAGATCGGACGAGGCGAAACGCGAGCTGAAGGAAGCCGTGGGCGCAACGCTTTCGGTGTTCAGCGTCGGGAGGCTTACCGCAAAGCCAGCCATCCGGTGCAGCGGATGGCTGAGCCACGCGCTGATAAAGATCGACACAACGATCAGGCCTGCGCTCCATGCGACCAGGTTTCGGGAAATTACACGCATGAAGGGGCATCACTGTGGTGAAGGTAAGGAAGTAGCCGTTCGGATGGGTGTTCGGGTTCAGCGCTGGCTGGCGTTCATGAGCGTCTGTCCTCGGGCAATGGACGTCGCTTCCCTGTGAGCATCGACAACGGCAGGTTGTCGCGTACTTGAACGCTTTCGAAGAGGGCCGCCGCCACGTGCAGTACAACCAATGCGCACAGCGTGTTGGCCAGTGTTTCGTGGATCTGCAGCGGCCAGTCGGCGCCCCAGAGTGCATCGACTTCCTGCATCATCCAGCCCGTCAGGCCCATGCCGAAGATCAGCGTCATCATCATGATCATGACCAACGCACCCAGCGGCGAGTGGCCAAGCCGGTGCGCCGGTTGGCGGCTGATCAACGAACGCACATGCGCACGCAACCGGCTCGGCGTCGGCCAGAAATCACGCCAGCGCGCACTGACCGGCCCGATAAATCCCCACACCCCCCGCACCACCAGCCAGGCCACTGCGTAGTAGCCCAGCCAGACGTGCCAGTCATCACCGGCTTCGTTGAAAAAGTAATTGGCGATGAAGACACCCGCGATCGAGACATGAAACAGCCTGACCACCGGGTCCCACAGGCGCAGGGACGCTGGGCTCATCAGCCCTTGATCTCAGTCTTCACCGCTTTGCCGGTGACCGGATCGTGATAGATCTCGACCTTGCGTTTGTCTTTGTCGAAACCATAGATCTCGTAGCAGTTGCCGTCAGTGACCTTGAACTTGCTGATCTCGTAGCCCTGCGCCTTGAGCTGCTCCTGGAATTTGGCCTGATCCTGCCACTGGGATTTTTCAGCGGTGGTGCATTGCGGACCTGCCAGCGCCAACGGGCTGGCCAACAACAGGGAAATCAGCAGGACGTTACGCATGGCAAATACTCGCAGGCAGTTAAGGAGCGCTCACTGTGCGAAACGAGTCTTAGGAAAAGCTTAATGTGCAACAGCTGGTAACATCTTCCCGAACGCCCGACATTTCCCGTGACTCCACACACGCTGCATGATGGCGCCCTTCTCACCCCACACTGACGGGTCGAAACCTTATGCGTCTGCTTCTTGTCGAGGATGATCGAGCCATTGCCCAAGGCATCCGCGTGGCCCTGAACACCGAAGGCTACACGCTCGACTGGCTGGAAGATGGGCTAAGCGCGCTGCATGCCCTGCGCAGCGAGCCATTCGACCTGCTGTTGCTCGACCTCGGCCTGCCGCGCATGGACGGATTCGACCTGCTGCGCCAATTGCGCGCCGAAGACCTTGCCCTGCCAGTGCTGATCATGACCGCCCGAGACGGCACCGCGGACCGGATCGCCGGGCTGGATGCAGGGGCCGACGACTACCTGATCAAACCCTTCGACGTCGATGAACTCAAGGCCCGCGTCCGTGCCCTGCTGCGCCGTAGCCAGGGACGTGCGCAACCGTTGATCGAGCACGCCGGCATCAGCCTTGACCCCGCCTCGCAACAGGTCACCTTTGAAGGCAACGGCGTTGCGATGACGCCGATGGAGTATCAATTGCTGCACCAGTTGATGATCCGTCCCGGCAAGGTCGTGACCCGCGAACGGCTGTCCAACACGCTGTACGGCTGGCAGGACAAGGTCGAGAGCAACACGCTGGAGGTCATGATTCACAACCTGCGAAAGAAGTTGCCCACCGACCTGATCCGTACCGTTCGCGGCGTCGGCTACCTGATGGAGCTCAAGGCATGACCTCGGTACGCGCGCGCATTCTGGTGCCGGTCCTGCTGCTGTTGCTGCTGGGTGACCTGACCATCAGCCTGCTCGCCTTGCGCGACAGTCACCACGAAATCGAAGAGGTGTACGACGCGCAACTGGCCCAGAGTGCGCGCCTGATGCAAGGCGTGCTGCGTCAGCGCGCGGCCGGTGAGCAGGACCTGGACAAGCTGTACCAGGCGTTCGATGAGGCCATGAGCCGGGTTGGCACCAGCGGCGTGGCGCACCCCTATGAAACGCGCCTGACCTTTCAGGTGTGGCGTACCTCGGGCGAGCTGCTGGTGCGTTCGGCAGAAGCGCCGCTGCTGGCGGCACCGCCCAGCGAAGAAGGCTCCCACGACCTGATCGAAAACGGCCATGAATGGTGCGGTTTTCTGCTGGCCGATCCGCAACAGGGTTTTCTGATCTGGGTGGGTGAGCGCGACGACGTACGCCAGGACCTGATTCAACGTATTGTCAGCCATACCCTGTGGCCCGCGTTGATCGGGGTTCCGCTGTTGATCGCGGCCATCTGGCTGGCGATTGGCTGGGGGCTGCGTCCGTTGCAAAGCATGGCGCGGCTGATCAGCCGACGTGACGCCGACAGCCTGGAGCCGCTGGACGTCTCGCCCCTGGCCAAGGAACTGGAACCGATGCAGCACGCCCTCAACAGCCTGCTGACCCAGATCGAGAGCGTGCTGGACCGCGAGCGCCGTTTCATCGCGGACGCGGCCCACGAACTGCGCACGCCTTTGACCATTTTGCGCATTCACGCGCAGAACGCCCGACAGGCCGACACCCCGGAGCAGCGGCTGGAAGCGCTGGACTTTCTGGTTCATGGCGTCGACCGCGCAGCGCGTCTGGCCAGCCAGTTGCTGACGATGGCGCGTCTGGAGCCGCGCTCGAGCGCCAATCAACTGACCCGCTTTGAACTGAACACTCTGGTGCGCGAGGAGATGGCCGAACTGACACCGCTGGCGCTGGAAAAACGGGTCGAGCTGGTGTTCGAAGAAGGCGAAGACTGCGTGATCCACAGCGACCCGGCAGCCATCACCATCGCACTGCAGAACCTGCTGACCAACGCACTTAACTTCGCCCCGCCCGCCAGCGAAATCCGCGTGACGCTACACCCTCAGCAGGACGGCAGCGCACATTTGTCGGTCGAAGACGCTGGCCCCGGTATCGACGAGCAACAGAAGGCGCGCCTGTTCGAACGGTTCTACAGCCACGGCCACAGCAACGGTGCCGGACTGGGACTGGCGATTGTCGACATGATCGTGCGCAAGCTGGAAAGCAGCCTGCACCTGCGCAACTCGGCGCAAGGCGGGCTGTGTGCGGAGTTGCGGCTCAAGAACCGGCCTGCCTGAGCGGGCGTATCACAGCACCACGCGCAGGCACTGGCCGGCGTGATAAAGGGTGAATCCGGCGTCGTATGCCAGCGTGCGCAGCAAACTGCCAGACACCTTCCGGCTGCTGGAAAAGCTCACGGGCAGCGCCTCAGCGTCCTGGGTCAGCAGGTAATCGGCAAAACACTTGCCCACCAGCGTGCCGGTCGTGACGCCTCGTCCATTGAAGCCCGTCGCCGCCAACAGTCCCGGCGCGGGCTCGAACAGCCGTAACAGGTGATCCGGTGTGAAACCGATGCGGCCTGTCCAGGTGCTTTCCCACTCGACTTTGCCCAACTGCGGGAAGTAATGCTGCTGAATACGGTCAGCCCACTGGCGAATGAACCACAGCGGGTAGTTGTCGGCATTGCCCAGACTGCCCAACACCAGACGTCCCTGCGCATCGCGACGGATGCTGCTGAGCACGGTTCGCGTGTCCCACGAGCCTTGTCCGCCGCGCAGAATCTCGGCCTGTTCGGCACCGGTGAGCGGCTGCGAAGCGACCTGATAGTAGTAGCCAGCGAAGATATGATCCTTGATATCGGTCCACTCGCCTTCGGTGTAAGCGTTGGAGGCGATGATCACCTTTTCAGCGCGCACACTGCCGGCGACAGTCGAAACCCTCCAGCCATCCCCAGTGCGCTGTAGGCCTGTGACCGGTGACCCGCCGAACAACTGCCCGCCCCGCGCCACCATATTGAGCGCCATGCCCGACACGTAAGCCATCGGGTTGACGGTGCCTGCGCGATGATCCAGCAACGCCCCGGCGACCTTGTCGGTGCCGCAGGCGTCTTCGCAGGTCTGGCCGGTCAGCAATTCGACGTTGGCGCCCCGCCGCTGCCACTGTTCGGCCCGGCTGCGCAGATCCGCCAGGCCCTTGGCATTGTGCGCCATGTGCAAGTTGCCGGTGCGGGTGTCCTGGCAGTCGATGGCGTATTTATCGATGGTCGAAAACACCAGTGCAGGCGCGGCGCCCAGCGCGGTGTTGAGGCGCGTTGCCTCCAACGCGCCCAGGGTCTTTTCCAGCTCGTCGGGCGCAACCCAGGTCCCGGCATTCACCAGACCGACGTTACGGCCCGACCCGCCGTGACCGACCTGATGCGCTTCGACCACGCATACCGACTTGCCGCCCTCCAGCAGTTGCAGAGCAGCCGACAATCCGGTGAAGCCTGCGCCGATAATGCAGACGTCGGCACTGCACTCGCCTAACAGCGCAGGGCTGACCGGACGCTGCGGCGTCAACTGCTCCCAAAGACACCCTTCACGCAAGTGCGCCATCGAACAACTCCAGCCATGCCCGAATCAATCAAAGACGATGCCCTGAGCCAATGGCAGCTCACGGGAGTAGTTAACGGTATTGGTTTGCCGGCGCATGTAGGCGCGCCATGAATCGGAGCCCGATTCGCGACCGCCGCCGGTTTCCTTCTCGCCACCGAACGCGCCACCGATTTCCGCACCACTGGTGCCGATGTTGACGTTGGCGATCCCGCAGTCGCTGCCCGCCGCACTCTGGAAAGCCTCAGCCTCACGCAGGTCGGTGGTGAAAATGCAGGAAGACAGGCCCTGTGGCACTTCGTTGTTCAGACGCAGCGCTTCTTCGAAATCGTCGTAGGCCAGCACGTATAGAATCGGCGCGAAGGTTTCGTGACGGACCACCTCGCTCTGCCCCGGCATCTCGGCGATGGCCGGGGTGACGTAGTAGCCGTTCGGGTATTTGTCCTGCAACTGACGCTCGCCGCCGAACACCTGGCCACCCTCGTCGCGGGCCTTGGTCAGCGCATCCTGCATGGCCGAGAACGCCTGTTTGTCGATCAGCGGGCCGATCAAATTACCTTCACGCGGATCGCCGACGCGCACCTTGGCGTAGGCTGCCTTGACCCGCGCAACCACTTCATCCTTGATGGAGCGGTGCACGATCAGGCGGCGTAAGGTGGTGCAGCGTTGTCCCGCCGTGCCCACGGCACTGAACAGAATGCCGCGCACCGCCAGATCCAGATCAGCGCTTGGGGCAAGAATCATCGCGTTGTTGCCACCCAGTTCCAGAATGCTGCGGCCGAAACGGGCGGCCACACGCGGACCCACTTCACGGCCCATGCGAGTGCTGCCGGTGGCGCTGATCAGCGGCACGCGCGGGTCGTCGACCAGCGCCTCACCTGCATCACGATCACCGATCACCAGTTGCGCGAGGCCTTGGGGGGCGTCGCCGAAAATCTTCAGCGCCTTGTCGAACAACGCCTGACAGGCCAGCGCCGTGAGCGGGGTCTTTTCCGACGGTTTCCAGATCACCGGGTTGCCGCACACCAGCGCCAGCGTGGTGTTCCAGGCCCAGACGGCAACCGGGAAGTTGAAGGCGCTGATCACACCGACCACGCCCAGCGGGTGCCAGGTTTCACGCATATGGTGACCCGGACGCTCGGAGGCGATGGTCAAGCCGTACAACTGGCGCGACAGGCCGACGGCAAAGTCGCAGATGTCGATCATTTCCTGCACCTCACCCAGGCCTTCCTGGGTGATCTTGCCCGCTTCGACCGACACCAGCTCGCCCAATTGGGCTTTGTGCTCGCGCAGCACTTCGCCAAAGATCCGTACCAGCTCGCCGCGACGTGGGGCCGGTACGGTACGCCATTTCAGAAAGGCGTCGTGCGCCGTGTCGATGCGTGCCTGCACTTGAGCACTGCCTTCCAGGGTGACCGTAGCGATCTGACTGCCATCGATGGGGGTGTGGACGGGGTAGTTTCCGTCGGTATAGGCACTTTTCACCACGCCCAGATTGGCTAACAACTCGGCAACCATACTGATTCTCCTGTCATGACAAGGGTTCAAATCACTGATAACCCAGTATCGGCTGACTCAGCCGCTGCCCACAAACGACGTTTTTGAACGACATGATTCCTTTCAGGAATGAACTCTCGCCACTTGTCTGGCCCAACCGTCGTTACTTTCGGAATTATTGGAATGACCCGGTGATTTTATTTCGTTTGCGAGCCTCGGGCCTTGTGCGTTTGGATAGCGCCATCACGCCTCCCGTCGCAGAGCCTGTCCATGAGCGAACACATCAGCCAATCCATTTCCTTCGTCCACAGCATGACGCTGTCCCACGGCTGCAACGCGGAAGTCTGGGACACCGACGGCAAACGCTACATCGACTTCGTCGGCGGTATCGGCGTGCTCAACCTGGGACATTGCAACCCGCAGGTGGTCCAGGCGATTCAGGAACAGGCGACGAAGCTAACCCATTACTGCTTCAACGCGACGCCACACGCGCCCTATGTGCGTTTCATGGAGCAACTGACGCAGTTTGTGCCGGTGAGTTATCCGCTGAGCGGCATGCTGACCAACAGCGGTGCAGAAGCGGCGGAGAACGCGTTGAAAATCGTCCGTGGCGCGACCGGGCGCACCGCCGTGGTGGCTTTCGACGGTGGCTTTCATGGCCGCACGCTGGCCACGCTGAACCTCAACGGCAAGGTCGCGCCTTACAAACAGAAAGTCGGCGTGTTGCCGGGACCGGTGTTCCACATTCCATTTCCCAGCAAAGACAACGGCGTGACCACCGAACAGGCGCTCAAGGCGATGGATCGCCTGTTCAGCGTCGAAATCGATGTCAACGATATCGCGTGTGTCATCTTCGAGCCGGTGCAGGGCGAAGGCGGTTTTCTGGCAATGGAGCCGGACTTCGCCAAAGCGTTGCGCACCTTCTGTACCGAAAAAGGCATCGTACTGATCGCCGATGAAATCCAGTCGGGCTTCGGCCGTACCGGGCAGCGCTTTGCCTTCAGTCGCCTGGGCATCGAACCGGACCTGATTCTGCTGGGCAAGAGCATTGCCGGCGGTATTCCGCTGGGCGCGGTGGTCGGACGCAAGGCGCTGCTCGACACGCTGCCTAAAGGCGGACTGGGCGGTACGTATTCCGGTAATCCGATTGGCTGCGCGGCAGGCCTGGCCTCGCTGGCGCAGATGACGGACGAAAACCTGTCGACCTGGGGCGAACAGCAGGAAAACGCCATCGTGTCGCGCTACAACGCCTGGCAAGTGAGCAATCTCTCGCCGTATCTGGGCAGGCTGACCGGCGTGGGTTGCATGCGCGGCATCGAACTGATGACGCCCCAAGGCGCTCCTGCCACCCAACAGCTTGCCGAACTGCTGACCTCGGCCAGAGAAGCCGGGCTACTCTTGATGCCCAGCGGCAAGTCGCGGCACATCATTCGGTTGCTGATTCCCCTGACCATTGAACCCGAAGTGCTGAACGAAGGGCTGGACATTTTCGAGCGCTGTCTGGCGGCGCTGGCCTGATTTAATGACTGATAACGACCGGGAAGAGCACGGAGAGATGCCCCTGATGAGCAACGCACACTTTGCCAACCCCGACGACATCCGCGCCGGTTTTTCTCGCGCCATGTCCCACATGTACAAGGAAGAAGTCCCGCTGTACGGCACGCTCATGGCGCTGGTGAGCGAGGTCAACGACCAAATGTTGAATCGCGACAGCAGCATGCGAGACAGCCTGAAGCAGACGGGCGAAATCCAGCGTCTGGACATGGAGCGCCACGGCGCGATTCGGGTCGGCACCGCACTGGAACTGGCCACCCTCGCCCGCCTGTTCGCAGTCATGGGCATGGAACCTGTGGGTTATTACGACTTGACGTCGGCTGGCGTGCCGGTGCATTCGACAGCCTTTCGTGCTGTGCATGAAAGCGCATTGCAGGTCAGTCCGTTTCGCGTCTTTACCTCGCTGCTACGCCTTGAACTGATCGAGAGCGACAGCCTGCGTGCGTTTGCCAGCCAAGTACTCGCCAAGCGTCAGATCTTTACGGCGAAGGCGCTTGAGCTGATAAAGAAGCATGAGCAAAACGGCGGCCTGGACGAAGCGGATGCAGCCGAGTTCATTCAGCAGGCGCTGGAAACCTTCCGCTGGCACAACACGGCCACGGTCTCGCTGGAGGACTACAAAAAGCTCAACGCTCAGCACCGTCTGATCGCTGATGTGGTGGCGTTCCGGGGTCCTCACATCAATCACCTGACGCCGCGCACCCTGGACATCGACGCCGTGCAGTCCGGTATGCCCGGCAAAGGCATCACGCCCAAGGCCGTGGTCGAAGGCCCGCCGCGCCGTCGCTGCCCGATTCTGCTGCGCCAGACCAGCTTCAAAGCGCTGGAAGAACCCATCAGCTTCGTCGGCCAAGGGGCCAACGAGTCAGGCAGCCACTCGGCCCGCTTCGGCGAAATAGAACAGCGAGGCGCCGCGCTGACGCCCAAGGGTCGTGCGCTGTACGACCAGTTGCTGAACGCGGCACGCGATGAGTTGGGCGAATTCCCCCATGAAGGCAACGCGACGCGCTACGAGGCCCTGATGGAGAAAACCTTTCAGGCGTTTCCCGACAGCTACGGCGAGATGCGTGCTGAGGGTCTGGCTTACTTTCGCTATTTCCCGACCGAGCAAGGCCTTGCGGCCCTTGTCGATGCTGGCGTGAGCCTGGAGCAGTTGATTCAGACGGGTCACGTGCGCTTCGAACCTTTGGTCTACGAAGACTTCCTGCCGGTCAGTGCGGCGGGCATTTTCCAGTCCAACCTGGGCGACAACGCCCAGACGCTTTATGCGATCAGCTCGAATCAGGAAGATTTCCAGCACGCGCTGGGCCGCAACACGCTCGACGAGTTGAAGCTGTATGCCGAAACCGAACGCAGGTCGCTGAAAGAGTGCATGACGATGCTCGGCCTGTAAGCCGCCAAAAGCGGACGCGGAGCGTCCTGAGAAGCATTACCACGCAGAGCATGGGAACGATCATCTTCACGCCGTATGATCGTGCCCATCGCTCCGCGTGGGCATGCTGCTCGTGACGCTCTGCGTCACATTCCTGCCCTGTAAAAACTTCCCCAACCAGCCCCCCTCCAGTGTTCTCTTTAACGCAACGATAAATAAAATCCGCAATATTGGTGTGCAACCTACGGCTATGCATACTGCGATGGCGAGAGGGCATCATTTGTTGCTTTCGCAAGGCTCGAAGCAGCCTGGGCCCAGTGATTGCGGGCTTCATAAAAATACCTGGCCCGACAACGGCCTCCATGACTTCATGGACTTCAAACGCTGCCCTGGCGCGTCGCTGCGCCTACCTGAAAAAACAGAATAACGATTGATAAGGCCTTTAAAAGGTCATTCAGCAGGCAAGGGGATCATCATGCAAAACTCACACGCCACCGTCGTGGGCGACAAGCAGGCCGTTTCTTCGACGGTGAAGCTGTATGTCTGGGCCGCCGTCATCCTCGTCATTGCCGAAGCCATTGGTGCCATCAGCATTCCGCTCGGCCCGGGCAAGGTGGTTCTGCTGCCGATGGTCTGGGCCTTGCTGCTGGGCGCGATGGTCGGTATCGCCAGCCGCCGCCTGCCGGGCACAATCGGTATCGACCACGGCACGCAACTGCGCTCTGCTTCGATCCTGCAACCTGCCCTGCTGATTTTCATCGCCAAGCTTGGTCTGGTCGTCGGTGGTTCGCTGCCGGTGGTGTTCGCTTCAGGCTGGGCGTTGGTGTTTCAGGAGTTCGGGCATTTTGTCGGCACGGTCATGCTGGGCCTGCCGGTGGCGCTGATGCTGGGCATCAAACGTGAAGCGATTGGCGCGACCTTTTCGGTGGGCCGCGAACCCAGCCTGGCGATCATTGGCGAGCGTTACGGCATGGACTCCCCGGAAGGACGCGGCGTGCTTGCCGAGTACCTGACCGGCACCTTGTTCGGTGCGCTGTTCATTGCCGTCGTGGCCGGTTTCATCGCCAGCCTGAACATTTTCCATCCCAACTCGCTGGCAATGGGTTCCGGCATCGGATCGGGCAGCATGATGGCGGCCGCTGCGGGCGCGATTGCGGCTCAGCAAACCCCGGAAGTGGCCAAGGAAGTCATGACCCTGGCGGCGGCGTCGAACCTGATCACCACCACCATTGGCACCTACTTCACGCTGTTCATCTCACTGCCGCTGGCGGTCTGGGGCTATCGGGTACTCGAACCGCTGATCGGCCGCACGACCAAGGCCTCCATCACCGATGAAGGTCTGCGTCACAGCGATGTGTCGCTCGAAGTGCCTGAGCTGTGCTGGTCGGGCAAGGTCAGTGCGTGGCTGGTCGCGGGTGCGCTGGCCTTGATCGCCAACTATGTCGGCTACAAGACACTGTCCGCCGATGCGTTCACCGGCATCGGCATCATGATCTTCTGCGCCTTCGTCGGCGAAGCACTGTGCAGCCTGATTCGTCGCAAGATTCCGGCAGTGTGCATGGTGTCGCTGGTGGCGATGTTCCTGACCTCCCCGGCCTGTCCGTGGGCAGCGGAGATTGCGCGCCTGACCAGTTCGATCAACATGCTGGCCGTGATCACGCCGATGCTGACCTTCGCCGGTCTGTCGATTGCCAAGGACCTCCCGGCGTTTCGCCGCCTGGGCTGGCGGATCGTGCTGGTGTCGTTTCTGGCCAACTTCGGCACCTTCATTGGCGCAGTCCTGATCGCCGAGCTGTTTCATTGATTGATGGCTATCGCTGATCGTTCCCATGCTCCAGCGTGGGAATACCTCCCAGGACGCTCCGCGTCCGCTCTCGAATGTGGCGCAGGGCTTCACGGGATGCATGCCCACGCGGAGCGATGGGCACGATCAATGTTGAGGGGACGAGCGCGGAGCATGGGCACGATCAGGCGCGCTGAGCACTCTCTCTTCACGCCTCATTCACCAGCCAGTCATGCACCGCCCGGCGTGCCGGGGTGTTGAGGGCGCCTTCGCGGTAGGCCAGGACGTATTTCTTGCGGGCCTTGATCGGATGCCCGAACGGCACGATCAGCGAGCCCTGTTCAAGTTCATCGGTGATCAGCGCCTTGCGGGCGATGGCCACGCCCATGCCCATACGGGCCGCGTCGATGGTCAGGTGGTTGCGGTTGAAGGTGTGGCCCCGGCGCACGTCGATGCCATCGGCACCAATTGCGGTCAGATAGAACTCCCACTCAGCGTATTCATAACTGTCACGCCAGGCAGTGATGTCGTGCAACAACGGAAAATGCACCAACTGGCTGGGCGTATCCAGCGGCGGCTTGCCTTCCAGCAGTTTGGGCGAGCAGACCGCAAACAGCTCTTCCTCCAGCAACGGCGTGGTCGACAGGCCAGGGTAGCTGCCGTCGTTCAGGTCGATGGCCAGGTCGAAGTCGTCATCGCGTAATGAACCGCTGCTGTCTTCGGCGATGATCCGCAACTGAATGTCCGGAAACGCTTCCTGTAAGCGAGGCAGGCGCGGCATCAGCCATTTGCTGAGAAACGACGGGATGCAGCGCAGCTTGAACACCCCACCGATGCGCCCGGAATACAGCAGGCGCAGCTCTTCACTGATACGGCTCTGCACCTCGTTGGCGACCACCGCAAGACGCTGCCCTTCGGCGGTCAGCTCAAGGCCGCGCCCGACCCGATGGAACAGCGCAAACCCCAGTCGTTCTTCGAGCTGGCGCATCTGCTGGCTGATCGCGCCCGGCGTGACGTGCAACTCCTCGGCGCAGCGCGTGAAGGAAAGATGTCGTGCTGCACAGGCGAAGACCTGTAACCAGGCGTGCATCTGTGCGTTGAAAATTCTGCTCATTGAAGAGTTCCGCTAAAGCGTTGCATAGGAACAATCGTTTGTCGTTTCGACACTTGAAGCCAAAGATAAAGACCAGAAAGAGGGCGTCGTTAACGCCCCCGCATCATCTCACTTGAAGGACCTCCGTGATGGCCATCAGCGTCTTCGACATGTTCAAAATCGGCATCGGGCCGTCCAGCTCGCACACCGTCGGGCCCATGCGGGCCGGCGCGTTGTTCGTGACTGACCTGCGCAACCAGGATCGTTTGCACAGCGTAGAACGGATCGAGGTGCGATTGTACGGTTCTCTGTCCGCGACCGGCATCGGTCATGGCAGCGATCGTGCGACTGTCATGGGATTGATGGGCGAGTGGCCTGACCAGATCGACCCCAGCCAGGTCAACCAGCGCATCGACGCGCTGCGTGCCGACGGCCAACTGCTTTTGGCTGGCGAACAACCGATCACGTTCGTCTGGGAACGTGACATGTGCCTGCTCAATGAGAGCCTGCCTTACCACCCCAATGGCATGACCCTGTGCGCATATGGCAAGTCGGGCGAATTGTACGAGCAGACTTACTATTCGGTGGGCGGCGGCTTCGTGATCGACGCGGCACAGGCGGCCAGCGGCGTGCTGGATGCGGATGACACCGTGTTGCCTTACGACTTTTCCAGCGGCGCGCAATTACTGAGGCTGTGCAAGACCCACGGCCTGAGCATTTCCGAGTTGATGATGGCCAATGAAAAGGTCTGGCGCAGCGAAGAGGAAATCCGCTCGCGCATCATGGTCATCTGGGCTGCCATGCAGGCGTGCGTCAACAAAGGCCTGGTCGAAACCGGCATTCTGCCCGGTGGCCTGAACGTACGGCGTCGTGCCTATCGGCTGCATCAGAGCCTGCAAAACCTGGATAACCCGAACGTGATCGGCTCCACGCTCAGCGCGATGGAGTGGGTCAACCTGTTCGCGCTGGCGGTCAACGAAGAGAACGCCGCGGGCGGTCGCATGGTCACAGCGCCTACCAATGGCGCGGCCGGCATCGTGCCCGCTGTGCTGCACTACTTCATGAAATTCAAACCCACGGCCAACGATGACGACGTGGTGCGCTTTTTCCTGAGTGCCGCCGCTGTCGGCATTCTGTGCAAGAAAAACGCTTCGATTTCGGGCGCTGAAGTGGGATGCCAGGGCGAGGTAGGTTCGGCCTGCGCGATGGCTGCTGCGGGCCTGGCGGAAATTCTCGGGGCGACTCCGGAACAGGTGGAAAACGCCGCCGAAATCGGTTTGGAGCACAACCTGGGACTGACCTGCGATCCGGTCGGCGGGCTGGTTCAGGTTCCATGCATCGAGCGCAACGCGATTGCCGCCGTGAAGGCGATCAACGCCGCACAGATGGCGCTGCGTGGCGACGGCGAGCACTTCATCTCGCTCGACCACGCCATCCGCACCATGCGCGACACCGGCGCGGACATGCACGACAAGTACAAGGAAACGTCGCGTGGCGGGCTGGCGGTCAATCTGATCGAGTGTTGATCTGCCACCGCTCAGCCGGTCGTCCGCTCACCATTGAGTAGACGGGTTCTGTTGTAGGAGGCGGCTTGCCGGCGATAGCGTCAGTTCAGGTAATGAATATTTGTCTGACTGAATTAATGAATCGCCGGCAAGCCGCCTCCCACCGTTCAATGTTTGCCGAGAGGACAGCGCCGTCTCAGCGACCTGCGCTGTCTCTCAGATCACGCCACCGGCAAACACTGCTCCACAAGCGCCGTCCAGACCTTCACACCGGGCTCGATCACCTGATCGTTGAAGTCGTAATACGGGTTGTGCAGCGCTGCCGAAGGCTTCTCACCGTCAACGCCCATCCAGATGTAGGCGCCCGGGCAGGCGTGCAGCATGAAGGCGAAGTCTTCCGAAGCCATTGACGGGTTGCAGCCCCATTGCACGTTGGCTTCACCGACGGCGGCAACCGCGGCACGACGAACCGTTGCCGCCGCTTCAACGTGGTTTTCGGTGACTGGATAGCCAACGTTGTAGACCAGTTCACCGCGCACCCCGAACGCCATCGGCAGGCGCTCGACGAACTCGCCGATCCACTGCTGGACCTTCTCGCGCACCGGGGTTTGCAGGCAACGAACCGTGCCCCGCAGCACGGCCGTTTCCGGCAGCACGTTGATGGCCTCACCCGCGTTGAACTGGGTGATGCTGACCACCGCCGAATCCAGCGGCGACAGGCGTCGGGACACGATCGTCTGCAAACCCAGCACCAGTTCGGCGGCGGCCACAATCGGGTCGTTGCCTTTGTCCGGCATGGCGGCGTGGCTGCCCTTCCCGGTCAGGGTGATTTCAAAGGTGTCCAGCGACGCCATCATCGGCCCCGGATTGACGACCACCTTGCCCGCAGGCACGCCCGGCCAATTGTGCAGACCGTAAATGGCTTCCATCGGAAAGCGCTCGAATAGCCCGTCCTCGATCATGCGCTGCGCACCACCGAGGTTTTCCTCTGCGGGCTGAAAGACGAAATGCACCGTCCCGCGAAAGCGCCGTGTTTCGGCCAGATGCTGGGCAGTGGCCAGCAGAATAGCGGTATGACCGTCGTGCCCGCACGCGTGCATGCAACCTTTGTGCGCCGATTTATGGACGCTGTCGCCCAGCTCCTGAATCGGCAAGGCGTCCATGTCGGCGCGGATGCCGATGGTCGGGCCTTCGCCGGTGCGCAGGGTGCCGACCACGCCGGTTCCACCCAGACCCCGATGGACCTCAAGGCCAAAGATGGTCAGCAGCTCAGCCACCTTGTCCGAGGTCTTGAGTTCCTGAAAGCCCAGCTCCGGGGCTGCATGAATCGTGCGGCGCCAAGCGGTGGCTTCTTCTATCAGTGTTTTGGAAATAGTCATGTCAATCACTCCAGGCTCGCGCCATAACCAAAGCTGGCGGCGGGTTTGGCGGCGGTTTCGACCCAGACGCTTTTCACTTCACTGTATTCGCGCAACGCGTCCAGCCCTGAAGAACGACCATAGCCGCTTTCACCGTAGCCGCCAAAGGGCGAGCTGACGTGAATGGTCTTGTAGCCGTTGACCCAGAACGTACCGGCACGCACCTGTTTCGCCACACGGTGCGCACGGCCCACGTCGCGCGTCCAGACGCCGCCCGCCAGGCCGAAACGGCTGTCGTTGGCGATGCGGATCGCGTCTTCTTCGTCCTTGAAAGGAATGGCCACGACCACCGGGCCGAAGATTTCTTCCTGAGCGCAGTACAGGTCGTTGGTGCCTGCCAGCACGGTCGGATTGATGTAGTAACCGGGTTTGGCAGGAATGGGGTCTGCGTGCTGACCGACCAGTCTGGCGCCGTCTTTCAAGGCACGTTCGACCATCGTTTTCACGTGACTGTATTGTTTGGCATTGTTGATCGGACCGATCTGGGTTTGCGGGTCGCTCGGGTCGCCGACCTTGAATTGGGTTGCAGCGGTGGCCAGCGCGTTGGTGAATTTTTCGAAGATCGATTCCTGCACCAGCAGACGCGAACCTGACACGCAGCTCTGCCCTGCACCGGAGAAAATCGCCGCCTGGGCTCCGCGCAGGGCGACGTCCAGATCGGCATCTTCGAAGACGATGTTGGCCGATTTGCCGCCCAGTTCCAGGACTGCCGGAATGCAGCGCTGCGCCGCCGCGACCGCGATATGGCGGCCGGTGGCAGGCGAGCCGACGAACACGACTTTGCGGATATCGGCCTTGGCGATGAACGCCTGGCCGATGGAATGGCCGAAGCCGGCGATCACATTGACCAGCCCTTTTGGAATCCCGGCCCGTTCGATCAGCACGCCGACCATCAGGGAACTCAGGGGCGTCAGTTCCGAAGGTTTGAGGATGACAGCGTTGCCCGCCGCAATCGCCGGAGCGATCTGCCAGCCGCAGGTAAAAATCGGCGCGTTCCACGGGGTGATCTGCAGCACGGTGCCCAGCGGTTCATAGGTGACGTAGTTGAGGTGCGTGGTGGGCACCGGAATGATCTCGCCGTGCAGCTTGTCTGCCCAACCGGCGTAGTACTCGAACATCTCGGCGACCTTAAGCACTTCAACCCGTGCATCGCGAATCGGCTTGTTGGCGGTCAGGGATTCAATCTGTGCGAGGTTTTCCAACTCGTCGCGAATCAAGTTTCCGACCTGATACATGGCGCGACCACGCGCTTGCGCCGTCAACGCCCACCACTGAACCTGCGCGGCTTTCGCTGCGCTGTCGGCTTTTTCGACCAGCGACTCGTCGGCATCGGGGAAGCTCAGTAACAGGCTGTCGTCATGGGCGTTGCGCACTTCGACCGGCGCGCCGTGGCCTTCGATGAACTCACCGCCCACATAACTGGCGATGACACTGCGATCGCCCCAGTAAGGACGCATCAGCTCGAGGATTTTTGCAGTGCTCATCACTTATTCTCCGTGACCGTAAAGTTTGGCATCGGTGCGTTGCACGATGGCGCAGAAGTCTTCGTTGTCGGCCAGCGTCTCGCTGCTGGCCTTCCACAAGTGTGCGACGACGCGGGAAAGCGGCAGGTCCATGTCGAGGCTGTCCGCCAGATCGCTGGCCAGGCCGACGTCCTTGCGCATCAGGCCCATCGTGAAGCCCGAGTCGTAGGCCTTGTTCAGCACCCAGGTGGGGAACATGACTTGCGTCGCGCCGCTGCGGCCGGAGCCTGCGTTCAGGCCCTGAAGCAGTTTTTCCGGGTCAACGCCTGCTTTGGCCGCCATCGCGACGGCTTCGGCGGTGCTGATCAGGTGGCAGGCGGCAAGCATGTTGTTGGCAATCTTGGCCACGTTACCCGCGCCGCACTGGCCCACATGAACCCGCGTGCCGCTCATGCCCTCCAGTACCGGCATGGCCCGGGCCAGATCGGCCTCTTCAGCACCGATCACCATCGACATGGTGCCGGTGGCTGCCCCTTTCGGGCCGCCTGACACGGGGGCATCGATGAACGCGATTCCCGCCTTGGCCAGTTCAGCGGCAACCTTGCGGCTCATTTCGGGTGTGGAGGTGGTGGTATCAACCACGATCAACCCTTCATGGCCCACTTCGCGAATGCCACCGGCGCCCAGGCACACAGACTCGACATGCTCGGCCTTGGGCAACGACAAAATCAGAATATCCACGCTCTGGATCAGTTGAGTGCGGTCAGCAACCGGCTTTACACCCTTGCTCTCGGCCATTGCCAGCGCGGCCTGCGACAGATCAAAACCACTGACATCGAAGCCCTTGCCTGCGAGCGTTGCGGCCATGCCGCCGCCCATATTGCCCAATCCGATCACGCCTGTTTTCAAAGTCATGTTCTGCATCTCTATTAAAGGTTTTATACGCATTCAAAAATGACGTTGCCCGGTGCCCTGACGGAAACGGTGCGACGGCGGCCATCTGCGATGTCTTCCATGAGTCAGTTCTCAGACTTGCTGGTGAACGTGGCCAGTGAGTCCGGTGCCCGGCCGATGACCTTGGCCGGTGTGCCAGCCACCACAGTTCCGGCTTCGACCGGCTTGAGCACCACGGCACCGGCGGCAACGATGGCGCGCTCGCCCACTTCGATGTTGCCGAGCACCGTGGCGCCTGCGCAGATCAGCGCACCGCGACGAATTTTGGGGTGACGGTCGCCCGCCTCGCTGAGCGTGCTGCCCAGCGTGACGCCATGCCAGAGGCTGACGTCGTCCTCGACCACAGCGGTTTCACCGATCACCAGTCCCATGCCGTGATCGACGAACAGCCGCTTGCCCAAACACGCGGCGGGATGAATGTCGATGGCCCAGGTGTTGGCCGCCCAGTTCTGCAACAGGACCGCGCTTTGAATATCGCCGTCGCGCCACAGTGCGTGGGCGATGCGATACGCCTGCACGGCCTGGATGCCACGAAAGGTCAGAAAAGCGGTGAGGTGATCAGGACAGGCCGGATTGACCACGACCAGATGGTCTATGTCCGCCGCTGCCGATTCGGCAATCTCAGGGTGCGCATGAAGAACGTTGTTGAACCAGAGTCCGAGGTCGGTTCCTGCGGCATGGCTCTGCAACTGACTGGCCAGGCTGGTAGCGAGCGCCGATTCGAAGGACGTGTGTGCCAACAGCCGATCCTGCCCGTAACGGCCCAGTACCGGGTTACGCTCACCCAACTGTTTTGCCTGTTCCCGCAAACGCTGCCAAAGAGCCTTCATACGCGTTCCCTTGTGCTGATGACCGAGTATGGACAGCGTTCTCCCCTCTCAGCAATAATCCGGAAATCGAATTTATGTTGCGTTGAGCGCAACACAGGACAGCCATGAGTCTGGTGCAGGATCGTCGGATCCTTTATTTCTTCGAAGCCGTAAGGCTGGGCAGCGTCCGCGCAGCGGCCGACTTTCTGAACGTCGCGCCGTCAGCGGTCAGTCGGCAGATCGCGCAACTGGAACTGGAGCTGGGTTCGCCGCTGCTTGAACGCCATCGGCGCGGGGTCAAGCCCACCGAAGCGGGTGACAAGGTGTTGGCGTACTACCGTCAGCGACTGACCCAACAGGAAGTCTTGCTGGACTCGATTCAAGCCTTGCGCGGCCTGCACAGCGGCTCGGTCACGCTGGTTTCCGGGGAAGGTTTTCTGGAAAGCCTGGCGCAGCCGCTGGCGAAATTTTCCGCACTGTACCCTCGCATCGAGCTGATCGTGAACGTCTGTGGCAGCAATGAAGTGATTCGTCAGGTGGTTGAAGACGAAGCGCATATCGGGCTGGTGTTCAACCCGGCCGCCGACCCGAAAATCCGCTCCCATGCCCACCAACGCCAGCCGGTATGCGTGGTGACAGCACCCGATCATCCATTGACGCAGCGACCGGGGCCTATCGAACTCAAATCGCTGGACACCTACCGGTTGGCACTGCCCGCCGTTTCGTACGGTATTCGCCAGATTCTGCTGGAGGCTGAACACCAGTTGGGCATCACGCTTGAGCCCACACTGACCTGCAATACCTTCGCCATGCTCAAACACTTCGCCATGCAGGGCGGCGTCACGCTGCTGCCGACCTTTGTCGTGGAAAAGGACATTAGAAGCGGCAGGCTGCGTGCTCTGCCACTGCAACATGAGGTGTTCAGCAGCCCGCAGACGCACTTGATCAGCCGCTTGGGCCGTCAGTTGAGTGTGGGTGCCAGTCGGCTGATGGGGATGCTGTTACAGGACATGACGGCGTTCAGAAACTGATCGGGAGTTTGCCCTGCAAGCATGGGAGTGTGGGAGGCCCGTCCTCGCCGCCGTCGGGCCTCTTGTCGCGCTTTATCGCTGTTCACTCTCCATAGTCGCGGCCTGATTGCCGCCCTCCTCAGCGATCTTCGTCAGTCGTTCATCGGCCGACTTTTCCTCTGCCAACGTTTCACCCAACAGTTCTGCGACGTCGTTCATGCCCAGATGTTTGGCCATTGCCACCAATGTGCCGTACCCGGCAATTTCGTAGTGCTCCACTTTCTGGCACGCAGCGATCAATCCGGCGTCAAGGACCGGACCTTTTTCAATTTCATCAATGAGCTCTTTGCTTTCTTCGATCAGCCCTTCCATCGCAATGCACTTCATCCTCTTGAGCTTCAACTCGGTCATCTCGACCACCTTGTCGATGCGTTCGATCTGCCCTTGGGTTTCGTCTTTATGGGATTCGAATGCCTGCGCCAATGTCGAATTGGTCGACGCGCGAGCCATTTTCGACAGCCCTTTGAGAATCTGTTTCTCGGCGCTGTAGATGTCGGAAAGCTCATGAATGAACAAATCTTTTATCGTGGTTTTTTTGGATGCAGTACTCATCGGAAACCTCGTGTCAGTGAATTCGGGTTCGAATTGACTCAGGCGAACGGCTTCACTTCTCGCCCGTCAATCAGTCGACTCAAGGCCTGGAGGGCCGTTCAGGCCCGACGCTCAAAGAGCCGACGAACAGCACTCCCACCCTCTAACCGCTACCGTTAGTCCTGCCTTGAACAAATCCGCTGAACCAAAAAACCATAAATCCGCTCATCAGAAATGACAGATCAGACTTTTCGATCCGACCTGAGGGCTTCTCATGAGAGCGTTGACCTACCACGGCGCACACAACGTAAAAGTCGACACCGTGCCGGACCCGGAAATACAGAAAGCCGACGACATCATTCTGCGGGTCACGGCGACCGCCATCTGCGGCTCGGACCTGCACCTGTATCGTGGCAAGATTCCCACGGTGGAGCATGGCGACATCTTTGGTCATGAGTTCATGGGCATCGTGGAAGAAACAGGCTCCGGCGTGACCTCACTTCAACGTGGCGACCGGGTCGTCATTCCGTTCGTGATCGCCTGCGGCGAATGCTTCTTCTGCCATCAGGACCTTTTCGCGGCCTGCGAAACCACCAACACCGGACGTGGCGCGATCCTCAACAAGAAATCCATCCCACCGGGTGCCGCGCTGTTTGGTTTCAGCCATCTGTACGGTGGCGTTCCAGGCGGCCAGGCTGAATATGTGCGTGTGCCCAAGGCCAACGTTGGTCCGTTTAAAGTGCCCGGCACGTTGGCGGACGAGAAAGTGCTGTTTCTCTCCGACATCCTGCCCACCGCCTGGCAGGCGGTGACCAATACCGGTATCGGCAAAGGGTCGAGCATTGCCATCTACGGCGCAGGCCCGGTGGGGTTGATGAGTGCAGCGTGCGCCAAAATGCTCGGTGCGGAGCGGATTTTCATGGTCGATCACCACCCGTATCGCCTGGCTTACGCACAACGGACTTATGGCGTTATCCCGATCGATTTTGACGAGGATGACGATCCGGCCGACACCATCATTCGCCAGACACCGGGCATGCGCGGCGTTGATGGCGTGGTGGACGCGGTGGGTTTCGAAGCCAAAGGCAGCACCACTGAAACGGTACTCGCCACCCTCAAGCTCGAAGGCAGCAGCGGCAAGGCGTTGCGCCAGTGCATCGCAACCGTCAGACGTGGCGGCGTGGTGAGCGTGCCAGGGGTTTACGCGGGGTTCATCCACGGCTTCATGTTCGGCGATGCCTTCGACAAGGGCCTGACCTTCAAGATGGGCCAGACCCATGTGCAGCGGTTCATGCCCGAGTTGCTGGACCACATCGAGACGGGTCGTCTGGAACCCGAGGCAATCATCACCCACCGCATGTCCCTGGAGGACGCAGCCGCCGGCTACAAGATTTTCGACAAGAAAGAAGAAGACTGCCGCAAGGTGATCCTGACGCCGGGCCGCAGTGACATCACCGTGCCGGAACCTGACTCACTGACCAGCGTGCCGGCGGTATAACGAAGAAGGAGGTAAATGATGGAAGCGTTCAACGTGTTCTGGATCGCAGCAGTGATCATCGTCCTGGCGCTGGATGCATGGTTGATCTACAGCGTCTGGCGCTCGACCAAGTCGTCCGGGACCAAGATCGGCTGGACCGTGCTGATTCTGGCACTGCCTATCGTGGGTGCCGGTATCTGGGGGGTCAGCGGGCCGCGTGGCGTGGTCGAGGCACCGACATCGAATGAGCACAGCAAGGGGTGACGCCGTCGCTGCGCGTCACATTCGAGAACGGACGCGAGCGTCCTGGGCGGCGTTACCACGCAGGAGCGTGAGAATGCATCTCGGGACGCTGCGCGTCCGTCTCAGCAGTACTACCGACTCAAATACCCAAACCGCCCCTTAAACGGTTTTCCAATCGGGTCCGCCAGGTCGCCGTGTTTGCTGGTGGTCAGGCCCAGGTCTACAAGCGATTCGGCAAGTTTCACTGCGGCTGCAACGCCATCGATCACCGGCAAACCTACCGCTTCGCTCAATTGCCGCCCCAGATCGGCCATCCCACCGCACCCCAGCACGATGGCGCCCGCGCCCTCTTCGTCTCTTGCCCGGCGGGCCTGCTCGGCCATGAGTTCGACCAGTTCGGGGCCGCTCTCTTCCAGCGCCAGAACGGGCAGATCGATACAACGTACCGATGTGCATAACGCGCTGAACCCATAACGCTGCAGCAGATGCTCAGCGATGATTCGTGTGCGGGTCAGGGTGGTCACGACGGCAAACCGGGTCGAGATCAGGCTGGCCATGTGGAAGGCCGCTTCGGCGATGCCGATGACCGGAGCCATCGCAGCTTCACGTGCCGCCAGCAAGCCGGGATCGCCAAAGCAGGCAATGATGTGCGCATCGACCTGCTGCTCGCGGCCCTTACGCACCTCTTCAAGCACGCCCAGCGTGGCGATGGCTTCGTCGAAATGCCCTTCGATGGACACCGGGCCATCCGCCGGGGTGCAGGCAATGATCTGCGTCCCGGAACGCGCAACCGCTTCCGCCGCTTGCCCCATCTTGCGGGTCATGGCTTCGCTGGTGTTGGGATTGATGAGTTGAATACGCACCGGGCCTCCTTCAGCGCCGTTTGAAAATACTGTGGAAATCCACCGTCTCGCTGACCGGCTCATCCACGTTAAGGCTGGCGCGGATGCGGCGCAGATGCTCGGCCATCCACACACGCGCCGCTTCACCCTGCCCGGCTTCCAGCAAGGTCAGCAGATCGGCATGCTCGCCGCAGTCGCACCCCACACTGCGCCGCGAGCCATACACGGCGAGGATCAGTGAGGAACGGGTGGTCAATTGCGCGACCTGCTCGGTCAGCACCTGATTGCCTGCCAACGCACACAGCTGCACGTGAAAACGTGCGGACAGTTGAATGGCCTCGCTGTGACGCCCGGCGTGCTGTGCTTCGTGTTCCTGCTCGCAGAGCGTGCGCAGCGCATCCAGACGCTGGCCGTTGACGCGTAAAGCGATGGTGTCCATCAAGGCCGGTTCGATCAACTGCCGGGCACCCAAGACATCCTGCGCTTCCTGGGCCGATGGCTGGGCAACCTCTGCACCGCGCTTGGGCCGTAGCGTCACCAGTCGTTCCAGCGCCAGACGCTGCAGCACTTTACGAATGCCCGTGCGGCTGATGTCGAAGACGTCAGCCAAGGCGTCTTCCGGCAAACGTGTACCCGGCGCCAATCGATGTTCGACGATGGCTTCCAACACATGCTGATAGATCTGTTCGTCGCGGCCCTTTTCGTCGGCAGCAGGTGCAACAAACAAGGGTGCGCTGGAAGGTCGAGGCATGGCGTCACATCGCTTTTCGTAAAATCGTATACAAGAATAGTGCCCGATGGATTCTGTTCTGAATAGCGCTATCTAAAAGACATCGCCCTACAGATGCTACGTAGCTCGCACCTTAAACGCGCAATTACGCCCTGTTTGCGTGCAATTCGTTCACTCAATCCGGATTGACCAGAACGTCAGCTTTCCTGAAAAATCCTTCCTGCGGCAAGGCCTTCGAGCGATCCATCAACTGAAAACAGGGCATGGCACATGTCTTGCGTACAGGATCGTATACAAAAAATCCAATGATCGTACCCCGATCCCGTTCCCAGACAGCGAAGGGAGTAACGCAATGACAGATCAACGCCCGGCCGGCTACAGTCCGCGCCTGCACAACCATGATTTGGGACCGGTTCCGCAGAAGTGGACCTGGTACAACATTCTGGCGTTCTGGATGAGCGACGTGCACAGCGTCGGCGGTTACGTCTTTGCAGCCAGCCTGTTCGCCCTCGGGCTGGCCAGTTGGCAAGTGCTGATCGCACTGCTGGTGGGCATTTGCATCATTCAGGTGATTGCCAATCTGGTGGCCAAACCCAGTCAGCAGGCTGCGGTGCCCTACCCGGTCATCTGCCGACTGGCGTTCGGCGTCTTCGGGGCCAACATCCCGGCGATCATCCGTGGCCTTATTGCGGTGGCCTGGTACGGCATTCAGACCTACCTGGCGTCCAGCGCGCTGGTCATCGTGGTGCTGCGTTTCTTCCCGGAACTGGCGGCGTATCAGAACGTGACCTTTCTCGGCCTGTCATGGCTGGGTTGGTTCGGCTTTCTCGCATTGTGGGTGGTGCAGGCTGCGGTGTTCTGGACCGGCATGGAGTCAATCAGGCGCTTCATCGATTGGGCCGGCCCTGCGGTGTACGCCGTCATGTTCGCCCTCGCAGGCTGGATCGTCTGGCGCGCCGGTTGGGACAACATCAGCTTTACCCTGGCCGAAAAAGAGCTGTCGGGATGGGCGGCGTTCGGTCAGGTCGTCATGGCCATTGCACTGGTGGTGTCGTACTTCTCCGGGCCGACATTGAATTTCGGTGATTTCAGCCGCTACTGCCGCAGCATGGCGGACGTACGCCGTGGCAACTTCTGGGGTCTGCCGGTGAATTTTCTGGCGTTCTCGCTGGTGACGGTGGTGATCGTGTCCGGCACGCTGCCGATCTTCGGTGAAATGATCCATGACCCGATTGCCACTGTGGCGCGCATCGATAACACCACAGCTGTCTTACTGGGCGCGTTTACCTTCGTGACCGCGACAGTAGGCATCAACATCGTCGCCAACTTCGTGTCCCCGGCCTTCGACTTCGCCAACGTGGCGCCCAGCCGCATCAGTTGGCGCGCAGGCGGCATGATCGCCGCTGTGGCCTCGATTTTCATTACGCCCTGGAACCTGTTCAACAACCCGGAAGTGATTCACTACACCCTGGACGTGCTCGCTGCCTGCATCGGCCCGCTGTTCGGCATCCTGCTGGTCGACTACTACCTGATCAAGAAGCAGCAGATCGACGTCGACGCCCTGTTCAACGACACCCCGAGCGGCCGCTACTGGTACACCAACGGCGTGAACTGGGTCGCCGTGAAAGCCCTGCTGCTGACTGCGCTGGTCGGCCTGTGCTTCACCTTCATTCCGTGGTTCAAGCCCATCGCCAACTTCGCCTGGTTCACCGGCTGCATTCTGGGCGGCGTGCTGTATTACGGGCTGGCCAAAGGCTCACCGGTGCAGGCTGCAAACATGGCACCGACACCTAGCCACGGCTGATAAGCGGTTCAGCCATCACGAACAATGCCTGGCTCGCCCAGGCATTGTGCTTTTTCGCAAACAGCTTTCTCACCACAACGCGATGTCGTAAGTCAGATACAACCGATTGCTGTCTCGCCCCCGGGCGAAATCCGATCGGTACACGTAGTTGCGCAGCTTCACACCCAGCCCCTTGAACGCGCCGCCCTGCACGACGTAGGCAATCTCTGCGTCACGCTCCCATTCACGCAACTGCGCGGGACCTGATTTTTCATTGTCGCCACGCAGGTAGCGGGTAGAAAAGGTCAGGCCCGGCGCACCGAGCCGCGCAAAGTCGTAGCCGTAGCTGACCATCCAGGTTTTCTCGTCTTCCTCAATGAACTTGCCGATGCCGACGTTGCTGAACGAGTACACCGTTGCCCCGCTTATATAAGGCAGGCCAGCGTCTCCGCTCAACACCTGATAACCGGCGCCGACGCTGTGCCCGGACAGCGCGTAAATCAACTGACCGCTGAGCATGTCGTTGTCGATCTCGCCGCTGCGGGCGGCGCCCGCATCGACGCTGTGGAAATAACGCAGGTCGCTGGTCAGCACACCCGAGCCCAGCTTCAGATCGTGCTGAATGGACGCAAACTGCTGGCGATAGAAATCCTCCAGCTCGCCATAGAAATAGCTCAGACGAACGTTCTTGCCGAGCCGGTAGTCGCCGCCGACGTAGGAAAAACCCGAGCCCTTGCCGCTGAAACCGTCCGGAGTGATCGAGCGGCTGTCAGACGAGTCGCGCAACTTGAACTGATCAAGCCGCCCGCCCGTCAACGTCAGGTTTTCGATGTCCGTGCTGGTGAACTGGGTGCCCTGATAGACCTGCGGCAACAGACGCGCATCGTTATAGACCAGCACCGGCGTTCTGGGCAGCAACGCGCCGTGTTTCAAGGTGGTCTTGGCCAGACGCACCTTGGCAGCGGCACCCAGGCTCGAAAACTCATCGGCTGCACGTCCATCGCCGTGGACCGGCAACAAGCCGGTGCCGCTGCGCCCCTTTCCGGAGTCCAGCTTGATGCCCAGCAAGCCGGAGGCGTCGAAACCGAACCCCAGCACGCCTGGGGTGAACCCGGATTGATAGTCCAGCAGCAGCCCTTGCGCCCACTCGGTCCTCTCGCTTTTGGCTGTCAATGCGGAGCGAGCGCTCAGGCCGTGTTCGTCACGGAAATTTTCGTTGAAGTACACGTTGCGCAGTTGCAGCTTTAATTTGCTGTCTTCAATGAAGCCTTCGGCGCACGCCCAAGGGGCCACGCTCAACAGCAGTGAAGGCAAGGCTGCGCGCTGGAAAAATGTATTCATGCTCATGGCTCGTTCTTGTTATTGGAGACGCGACGATCTAAACGCCCCGGTCAAGGGCGCGTGAATGCACAAAGAAGGTTTGAAGTCAGACGAACAGGCTGATGGCCCCCGTCAGCAGGGCCAGCGCCGTGACCACCAACGACGTGAGCACGGCCCATTTCAGAGTGGCCTTCTGGAAGTCGCCAATGTCGCGGTCGATCATGCCGACCAGCAACAGGGTCGAAGCCACCAGCGGACTCATCAAATGCACCGGCTGGCCCAGAATCGAGGCGCGGGCGATTTCCAACGGGCTGATGCCATAGGCGGCCGCCGCGTTGGCCAAAATTGGCACCACACCGAAATAATAGGCATCGTTGGACAGCACGAAGGTCAACGGCATGCTGGTGATCGCGACAACCAGCGGAAACAGGTGACCCCACTCTGCAGGAATCCAGCTCACCAGGGTTTGCGCCAGGGCGTCGACCATCTTGGTGCCTGAAAAAATGCCGGCGAAGATGCCTGCTGCGAACACCAGCAAAACGACCGTCATGGCATTGCCGGAATGGGCCAGAATCCGCTCTTTCTGAATATCCAGCTGCGGGTAGTTGATCATCAACGCCAGCACGAAGCCGATCAGAAACAGGATCGCCGAGTGCATCAGGCCCATGACCAGCGCGGACATCACCACGATCACCAGCGCCAGGTTGACGTAGGCCAGCTTGGGCCGTTTGTGAGGGGTGTCGCCCAGAATGGCGTCGATGTAACAGCTGCCGCCGCCGCTTTGCAGTTGCACATTGCCGATGCGCTTGCGCTCACTGCGTCCCAACAGGAAGGCGGTGAACACCACCCACGCCGCGCCGCCGATCATGGTGGGCAGCAATGGAATGAAGTACTCGCCGGCATCCAGCCCCAGCGCAGCAATGGCACGTGTGGCCGGTCCACCCCAAGGGGTCATGCCGCTCATGATGCTGAGTGACAGCATCGAGATGATGCCCAGGATCATCGGATTCATGCCGATACGCTTGTACAACGGCAGCATCGCCGCGCAGGTGATCATGTAGGTGGTCGTACCGTCGCCATCCAGCGCCACGGTCAGCGACAACAACGCAGTGCCGACGGCGATTTTCATCGGGTCGCCGTTGACGCGCTTGAGGATCTTGCGAATCAGCGGATCGAACAGTCCGGCATCGATCATCAAGCCGAAAAACAGAATCGCGAACAGCAGCAGCGCGGCCGACGGGGCGACCATTTTCAGGCCGTCTAGCATCATCTTGCCGGTGGTGCCGCCAAAGCCCCCCAGCACCGCGAAGACCACAGGCACCAGCGTCAACGCGACGATGGGTGACAAGCGTTTGGACATGATCAGGTAGGTGAAGACCACCACCATGGCTAGGCCGAGGAAGGCAAGCATCGGGATATTCTCTTCTTGTTATGGATGAACGACGCGCACGACAAGGCCTGTCGGGCCTCGCAATGACGAGGCCCAAAGGCTGATGATACGTGTCGGTCGAAGGTTTTTGAGCGTGAATCAGCTCCGTTCGACGACCTGCGGCGTGTCCCATTCAGGGGCGGGCCGTTTGGCTGTCGAACGGTTATCGAGTTGCTGCATCAACACCTGACGATCACAGGCATTTTCCGACAGCGAGATCACCACAGTCGCCACCGCATTGCTGGCCAGACTGGTCAGCGCACGGGCTTCGGACATGAACCGATCGATGCCGATCAGCAACGCCAGACCCGCCAGTGGAATGTCATGGATCACGGTCAGGGTCGAGGCCAGTGCAACGAAGCCACTGCCGGTCACACCCGCCGCGCCTTTGGAAGACAGCAACATGATCGCCAGCATGGTCAGGGTCTGGGTCATGCTCAGTTCGATGTTGCAGGCCTGGGCGATGAACACGGCAGCCAGCGACAGGTAAATCGCCGTGCCGTCAAGGTTGAAGGAATAACCGGTGGGCAGTACCAGCCCCACCACGCCCTTTTTGCAACCCAACGCCTGCAGTTTTTCCAGCATGCGCGGCATGACGGGCTCTGTGGACGAGGTGCCCAGCACCACCAGAAATTCTTCCCGGAAATAGCGCAGAAGTTTCCACAGGCTGAAGCCGTTGGCGCGGCAAATACTGCCCAGGACCACGAACACAAAGAAACCGCAGGCGATGTAAAGCGTCATGATCAGCTTGGCCAGCGAGCCCAGCGAGGTAATGCCGTACTGACCCACGGTGAACGCCAGCGCGCCGAACGCGCCAATCGGGGCGAAGCGCATCAGGTAGGCGAAAATCTTGAAGACCATCTGCGAGGCCGACTCCAGCACATTCAGCACCGGCTTGCCGCGTTCGCCCAGCGACGATAGAGCAAAGCCCGACAACACGGCAATAAACAGAACCGGCAGCACTTCACCCTTGTTGAACGCACCGACGAAGGTTTCGGGAATGATGTGCATGAAGAAGTCCACAACACCTAGCTTGGCAGCCGATTCGGTGTACTGGGAAAGGCCCGCCGTGCTGAGTTTGGCCGGGTCGATGTTCATGCCGGTGCCCGGCTGGAACACGTAGACCGCGGCCAGACCGATGATCAGGCTGACTACGGTCAGCCCCAGAAACAGCAGCAGCGTCTTGCTCATCAGGCGCCCAAGCGACTGTTTGTCGCTCATGCCGGCGATGCCGGTGACGATGGTGCAGAACACCACCGGGGCGATCATCATCTTGACCAGCTTGATGAACGCATCGCCCAGCGGCTTGAGGGCGACGGCCTGCTGCGCCCAGAAGTGGCCGACCAGGACCCCGAGGATCACGGCGCAGATGATCTGGAAATACAGCGATTTTGCGATTTTCATGAGGCATCACCCATTATTGGAGTTGTTCTGATGCGGGTTTGAATAAACAGTCTGGCGGCTGATAGTTACCCGGCCAATCGTTGAGCGAGTGGCGCATAGACCTCACCGGAAAACAGCCGTCGTGCAGTACGCACCACCGAGGCCCGAATGGTCTGCCGGTCAGGACCGACGTAGCTCATGGCGACGTCAATGCCCCCGCTTGGGTGCTCGATTCGCACATGCTGCAAGCGATCATTGCCGCTGATGCCCAGCAACTTCGCAACCACCGTCTCGTTGCTGACACAGGCCGTCGCCAAACCAATCGAACCGGTGATGGCCAGCGCCTTGTGGCAGTTATGCGGCATGAAGTAGCGGACCTTGAGCGTACCGCCTGCGCTGGGCAGAGCAACCAGCACGGGCTTGGGGATGACCTTTTCGCTGACATCGCCCAGCCCCATCGCCGCACCGGCCTTGAGCCGCAGTGCTTCGAGCTTGCGCAGAAAGTCGGTGTCGGCGTCCAGTTCGGCAGGGCTCTCGTCGCCGCGCTTGCCCAGTAGCGAAGCCTCGATGATGACCATCGGCATCGCCATGTCGATGCAGGTCACCGGCACGCCGTCGAAGACATCAGTCTGGTGGCCGGTCGGGAACAGCTTGCCGGTCTTGCTGCCTGCGGCGTCGAGAAAGGTCAACTGTACGGGCGCTGCCGAACCGGGTACGCCGTCGATCTGCGTGTCGCCGTCATAACTGACCTGACCGCCCGGCGTGTTGACGTCAGCGCAAACGAACGTGCCGGTGTTGAGGTTGCGAATCCGCACCTGAGTGACATCGCCGGTTGCTGCCACCAGCCCGTGCTCGACCGCAAAAGGCCCGACGGCACACAGCATGTTGCCGCAGTTGGGTGCGGTATCGACGCGACGCTGGGACACCATCACTTGCACGAACAGGTAATCGACGTCGGCGTCAGGGTGGGGTGAAGGACTGACAATGGCGACTTTGCTGGTTTGTGGGCTGCCACCGCCAATGCCGTCGATCTCCAGTTCATGCCCCGAGCCCATGACGGCCAACAGCAGTTCGTCACGTTCGGCCGTGGAAACAGGTAAATCACTGGCGAGGAATACCGGCCCCTTGGAGGTGCCGCCACGCATGAGGACGCAGGGAATCGGTTGCATAAGGTCTGACTCTTGGTGATCAATTGGAGGCATTGATGCGTTGAAAGCAAGAGTCACACGGATGTTTATGTTTTATCCAATGCAAAGATCGTAGCTATTATTCCACTTAACGAAAGAATATAAGCTCGTTATAGTGTCTTTTCATGCCCGGCAGCGAGGAATGAATCTTGGAATATGAACTGCAAGATATCCGATCTTTCGTGAAGATCGCCGAACTTGGCAGCTTTCATGAGGCTGCCGAAGTGCTGCACATCTCGCAGCCCGCGCTCACTCGGCGCATCAAGAAGCTGGAACAGGGCTTGGGTACATCGTTGCTGGACCGCACCACTCGGCGGGTCAGCCTGACCAGTGTAGGCCGGGATTTCTTCCCCAAGGCGCGCCGGCTGCTGGATGATTTCGAAGATTCGATCCTCAACATTCGCGAACTGGCCGAGCGTCAGATCGGACAGGTTACCCTCGCCTGCATCCCGACTGCCGCGTTCTATTTCCTGCCCAGCGTGATCCGCCTGTACAACGAGCGTTACCCGCAGATTCGCATCCGCCTGCTGGACCTGAGCGCCAACGAGGGCCTGGAAGCCGTGCTGCGGGGCGAGGCAGATTTCGGCATCAACATGATGAGTGGGCAACACCCCGACATCGAATTCGTACCCTTGGTAAAAGAGCCGTTCGTGCTGGCGTGCCGTCGGGATCATGAATTGGCCAAACGCGAATCCGTGGCCTGGATCGAACTGAGCGATTACCGGCTGATTGGCGTAGGACGCTTGAGTGGCAACCGCATGATCCTTGACCACGCCCTGGCCGGACTGGGCTGGCGTCCGAAGTGGTTCTACGAAGTGCAACATTTGTCGACGTCGCTGGGGATGGTTGAGGCCGGGCTGGGCATCTCAGCCATGCCCAGCCTGGCCATGCCCGCCGAAGATCACCCGACACTGGTCAGCGTTCCGCTGATTGATCCGGTCGTGATCCGAACACTGGGGCTCGTCTCCAGGCGCGGCGCTTCATTGTCCCCCGCTGCCGAAAAGTTCGTCGCGATGTTGCTGGAGCAATGGCCGCAGTAGTGACTGGCACTGCCAAGTTGTGGGAGGACTCATCGCGTCTTCTACAAGGCGTTGTCGCGCAGAAAACACCGGGGCGTGCGTGCAGACCGAACTGTCCAGTGGCGCGTCGCTGATTCCCAATCCCACGCCGATACAATGATGTTCTTTTAACATCACACAAACCTGTATTGTATGGAATGATCCTGTGTCAGTGACGTCCATTGTTCGGCATGTGACTGCAATAGTTTTTAGTGAGCACAACTTCTGCTTCGCAAAATTGCCTGACTATCTGAGGCCTTGCGAACCAAGCGCGTAAATGAGTCGAACGTATGAATAACGATGCGCCTGACCTGGGGCCAACACATTCAGAACAATCGGGTTCTCCCGGCGGGGAAACTTTCGAGCAGATGCAGCTGGCACTGGACTCGGGGGCTGTCGTAGGCACTTGGGTGTGGGACGTTTCTGCCGACCTGCTCGTGGCCGACGAACGCTTTGCTCGCACCTTTGGGCTGCTGAAGCAGAATTGCCAGGACGGTCTGCCACTGGAATGCGTGATGGCATCCATTCACCCGGACGATGTGACCAGGGTGGGCGGTGCTATCAAGGACATCCTCGAAAGTGGCGATGTTTTCAGGTGTGAATACCGGGTCCGGCACAAGGACGGCGTCTACCGCTGGGTCGAAGCGAACAGCCGCATAGAGCGCGATGCAGCGGGCAGCGCCCTGCGCTGCCCCGGCGTACTCCTCGATATCGAGGCGCGCCGTGCCGCCGAGCAGGAGCGGGACCGGCTGACCTCACTGCTGCGCATCTTTACGGCAGCGGTTCCGGGTGTGGTCTACGCCAAGGACCTGGAAGGCCGGATGCTGGTGGCCAATCGCGGGACAGAAACCCTGATCGGCAAGCCGCCGGAATTCTTCATCGGCAAAACCGATATGGATTTTCTGGATGACCAGACTCAGGCGCGGACCATCATGGAGACCGACCGCCGAATCATGGACAGCAACACCAGCGAGCAGATCGAGGAGCAAGTCAATCTGCCCGATGGCTCGACGGCCACCTTCCTCTCGACCAAGGCTCCACTGCTTAACGACGAAGGTGAAGTCATCGGCCTGATCGGCTCGTCCATTGACGTCACGGCCAGAAAGCAGGCCGAAGTCGCGGTCAAGGAGCTCAATCAGACACTTGAACAACGTATCGAGCAGGCCATTCATGAACGTGAACAGGTGGAAGACGCGCTGCGACACGCGCAGAAAATGGACGCTGTCGGGCAACTCACCGGCGGCATCGCCCACGACTTCAACAACCTGCTGGCCGGCATCTCCGGCAGCCTGGAAATGATTCAAACCCGTATGGCCCAAGGTCGTCTGGCCGATGTGGATAAATACGTGACGGTCGCTCAGGGTGCCGTTCGCAGGGCCGCGTCGTTGACCCACCGCCTGCTGGCCTTTTCCCGGCGTCAAACCCTGTCGCCTGAAGTCACCGACGTGAACACCCTGATTCATGGCATGGAAGAGCTGATCGGTCGCACAGTCGGCCCGTCCATCGAGCTGAACGTCGTTGCAGGCAAAGATGTGTGGCCTGCACTGATCGACCACGCGCAGCTGGAAAACTCGCTGTTGAACCTGTGCCTTAACGCTCGCGACGCCATGCCCAACGGCGGCCGTATCGTCATCGAAACCGCCAATGCGTCGCTCGACGAATGCATTGACCCCGATCATGGCGTAGCCGCAGGCGAACACCTGAGCATCCGCGTGACCGATACCGGCACGGGCATGAGCCCGGACACGGTGGCCAAGGCGTTCGAACCCTTTTTCACCACCAAACCGATCGGGGCGGGCACGGGCCTGGGCCTGTCGATGGTGTATGGCTTCGTGCGGCAGTCGGGCGGTCAGATCAAAGTCGAATCGGTTGAAGGTCAGGGCACCACCATCGTGATGCACCTGCCTCGGCATATTCCGGCTCCAGGCGAACAGCCGGCTCATACCCGCCACGGTGAATCGGCCCAGCCCCATCAGGGCGAAACGGTGCTGGTGGTCGATGACGAACCGTCCGTGCGGATGCTGGTGGTCGAGGTGCTTTCAAGCCAGGGTTACCATGCACTCGAAGCCGCCGATGCCCAGTCAGGCCTGGATATTCTGAGATCCGATATCCCTATCGATCTGCTGATCAGCGACGTGGGTCTGCCAGGCGGCATGAACGGTCGTGAAATGGCGGATATAGCCTGCCAGAACCGTCCCGCCCTGCCCACCCTGTTCATCACCGGGTACGCCGAAACCTCGGCACTGGACGGCTGCCACCTGCGACCCAAGACGCAGATACTGACCAAGCCGTTCGGGCTGGAGCTGCTAGCGTCCAGAATCAAGGAACTGATCAGCGAGGGCGCCCGGGATCAGCTACGCGCCTTCAAGTGAAGCATGGGGTGGTGCTCGTAATGACCACTCCCTGAGACACCTGCACCCATCACGTTTCATTGCGTGGCGCCGGGTCATGACGCAACACCCGCCACACCACCGCGCTCATCCACGCGATCAGCCCCGCGGCGGACAGCAGTACCAGGTTGTGCGACAGGCTGAAGGCGGCCTGTCCGGCCGCTGCCAATTGCTGCCCTTGCTCGCCACCCAGCGCGTTCGCCGCCATCATGGTTTCGCCAATGGAGCGCGCAGCGGCGTCGGCAAGTTCAGGCGCAAGACCACTGGGTAACTGGATGGAGCGCTGATAACTGGAAGCCAGCACAATGCCGAATACGGTGATGCCCAACCCAGATCCAAGGTCGTAGCTGGTGGCTTCCAGCGCACCGGCAGACCCGGCTTTTTCCACCGGCGTGTTGCTCATGATTGCCAATGAAGACGCCGTCATGCCAACGCTCAGCGCCAGCCCCAACGCAGCGAGCAACCCCACCACCTCGACCCCGCCGCCTGCCACACCCACGACGGCAAGGCCGACCAGGCTCCCCGCTGACACCAGCAGTGAAGCACTGGCCAGCACCCGCAAGCCGACAGCGCGCAGGATCCGCCCCGAAAAAGGCCCGCCGACGGCCGACGCGATCATCAAAGGCAGCATGAACACCCCGGCCTGCAACGGCGTCTGCCCCAGCACGAACTGCAGTTCCTGAGCCAGCATCAACTCCACACCTGCCAGCGCGCCCATGACCACCAGCGCCATACCGACGCCTGCGCCGATGGCCGGAATCCTGAACAGGCTCAGATCCAGCATTGGCGCGGGCGAGTGCAGCTGCTTGCTGACGAACCCGCCCAACAGGCACACCCCCGCGATGAAAAAGGCACCGGTGACCACGAGCGACTGGCCGGCGACAAAACCGGACTTGAGCGCGTACACGCTCGCCATGATGCCCGCCATCAAAACCACCGCCTGACCGATTGGCCAGCGTGCATCGTTCAGCGTGGAATGCCTCGGGCTGTAGGCGATCACCAGCGGCATCACGACCAGCATGACCGGAACGTTGACGAGAAACACCACCCCCCACCAGAAATGCTCCAGCAGTGCGCCGCCCGCCAGTGGGCCGACAGCAGCGCCCGCAGAGGCAACGGCGCCCCACACACCCAGTGCCGTGGCCCGCTCGGTTTCGTCTTCGAAGGTCTGGCGAATGATCGCAAGCGTACAGGGCATGACCATCGCAGCCCCGAATGCCATGAACGCTCGTGCCCCCACCAGCGCCCAGGCCGTGGGCGAAAACGCGGCGAGTACGGAGCCGACGCCGAAAATCCCCAGCCCCAGCACCATCATCCGGCGATGCCCCACCTTGTCAGCGAGCGTGCCCATCGGGATCAACAGGCTGGCCATCAACAGCGGGTAGATGTCGATGATCCACAGCACCTGCGCGCCGGTGGCTTGCAAGCCAAGGGTCAGAGACGGCACGGCGACATGCAGAATGGTCATGTCCAGCACGATCGGCAGAAAAGCCATCATCACCGACAACAACACCCACCAACGATTTGCAGCGTTTCCCGACACGAAAAATCACCTTTCCACAGTAACGAATGCAGCGACCGCCTGCTTACGTCGGGCGTGCGGACCGCTTCAGCCGTTCCACCAGCCCCATGACCAGCACGAAGAACACCGGCACGAAAATCACCGCCAGCGTCGCGGTCAGCATGCCGCCGATCACCCCCGTACCAATCGCCTGCTGGCTCTCCGAACTGGCACCCGTGGCGAACACCAGCGGTACGACGCCAAGAATGAAGGCCAGAGAGGTCATCACAATCGGCCGCAGACGCAATCGGGCTGCCTGAATGCTCGCCTCGACCCGCCCCATGCCTTGATCATGCAGCGTCTTGGCGAACTCGATGATCAGAATTGCGTTCTTGGCCGACAGACCAATGATGGTGATCAGGCCAACCTTGAAGAACACATCGTTGGGCATGCCCCGCAGCGTGACGGCCAGCACCGCGCCCAGGATGCCCAGCGGCACGACCAGTAGCACCGCAACCGGAATCGCCCAGCTTTCATAGAGCGCCGCCAGACACAAAAACACCACCAGCATGGACAACGCCAGCAACAGCGGTGCCTGCCCGCCAGACACGCGTTCCTGCAGGGACAGGCCGGTCCACTCCAGGGCAAAGCCTGTGGGCAATGCCGACGCCAGACGCTCCAGTTCCTCCATCGCCTCGCCCGTGCTGCGCCCCGCAGAGGGTTCCCCCGACAGGCTCACGGCGGGGTAACCGTTGTATCGGTTGAGCTGGGCAGGGCCTCGCGACCATACAGCCTTGGCGAAGGCCGATACCGGCACCATACGACCCTGACGGTTTTTGACTTCCAGACGCAGCAGGTCGTCGACTTGCTGGCGACGATCTCCCTCGCTTTGCACGATGACCTGCTGCATGCGTCCCTTGTTCGGAAAGTCGTTCACGTAGGCAGACCCCAGCGATGTCGACAGCACATTGGCGATGTCCGAAAACGAGATGCCCATCGCGTTGGCCTGTTGGCGATCCACCTCGATATTGACCTGCGGGGCTTCGGCCAGAGAGGCCTCACGCACGTTCTGAAGGAGCGGACTTGCTGCGGCCTTGCTCAGCAGCTCGTCACGCGCCCGAGTCAAGGCGTCATACCCTTGGGCACCGCGGTCCTGCAGGCGAACTTCGAAACCGCCCGAAGTACCGAGCCCCTCTACCGGAGGCGGCAGCAGACTGAATACCATCGCGTCCTTAAGGCCCTGAAACACGGCAGTGGCACGGTCTGCAATGGCCTGGGCAGAATCCTCTGCGGACCTATGGGACCAGTCTTTCAAGGTCGTGAAGGCCAGCGCCGCGTTCTGCCCGCTGCCGGAAAAACTGAAGCCCAGGATCATCACCGTGTTGGTGATACCGGCCTCCGTGGCGTTGTGAGCTTCGATCTGTCTGGCAATTTCAATGGTCCGGCTCTGGCTCGCGCCTGCAGGCAGCTGGATGTCAGTGATGGTGTAACCCTGATCCTCGACCGGCAGGAACGATGAAGGCAAACGGCTGAACAACACCCCCATGACCCCCACCAGCAGCACGAACAGCAGCATGTAACGACCGATACGTCGCACAGACTGGCTGACCCAGCCCTCATAACGGCTGCTGAAGCGCTCGAACGTGCGGTTGAATGCGCCGAAGAAGCCACGTTTTTCATGATGCGAACCGGCGGCAATCGGCTTGAGCAACGTCGCACACAGCGCAGGGGTCAGGCTCAGCGCCAGAAACGCCGAGAACACAATCGCCACCGCCATCGAAATGGAGAACTGCTGGTAGATCACGCCGACCGAACCTGGCATGAACGCCATCGGAATGAACACCGCCGTGAGCACCAGCGTAATCCCGATGATCGCGCTGCTGATTTCGCCCATCGCCTTGCGCGTCGCGTCCTTGGGCGACAGGCCCTCCTGCACCATCAACCGCTCGACGTTTTCCACCACCACAATGGCGTCGTCCACCAGAATGCCGATGGCCAGCACCATGCCGAACAGCGTCAACACGTTGATGGAAAAACCCAGCAGGTACATGACCGCAAAGGTGCCCATCAAGGCGACCGGGACCACCAGCGCCGGAATCAAGGTGTAGCGGATGTTCTGCAGGAACAGGAACATCACGACGAACACCAGCGCCATCGCCTCCATCAAAGTATGGATAACCTTGGTGATCGAGACTTTGACGAAAGGCGATGTGTCATAGGGAATGTCATATTTCACACCCGCCGGAAAATAGCGCGACAGCTCGTCGAGCTTTTCGCGCACCAGCGTCGCGGTGCTCATTACGTTACCCGCAGGTGCCAGCTGCACGCCGACAGCCACGGACGCCTTACCGTCCAGACGGGTCGCGAAGTTGTAACTCTGACCGCCCACCTCAACCCTCGCCACATCGCCCACAGTCACACTGGAACCGTTGGGGTTGGCCTTGAGGACGATGGCGGAAAACTCCTGTGGCGTACTGAGCTGGCCCTTGACCATGACGGTTGCGGTCAGCTCCTGACCCGACGGGGACGGCAGATCGCCGATACTGCCCGCCGACACCTGCACGTTCTGCTCGGCAATCGCCTGGCTCACGTCAGCCGGGGTCAGGTTATAGGCCACCAGTTTTGCAGGATCGATCCAGATCCGCATGGCACGTTCAGAACCGAACAACTGGGCCTTGCCGACACCCTCCAGACGCTTGAGCTCGTTCACCACGTTACGCGTCAGGTAGTCGCTCAGGGCGATTTCATCCAGACGCCCGTCGGTGGAGGTCAGCGTGCCGATCATCAGAAAGCCCGCCGAGGTTTCTTCGATCTGCAAACCTTGCTGGCTCACCGCGCGCGGCAGACGTGGCTCGACGATCTTCAGGCGGTTCTGCACATCGACCTTGGCAAGCTCCGGGTTGGTGCCGGTCTGGAAGGTGATGGTCATGGTGGCCGTTCCCTGACTGCTGCTGGAGCTGAAATACAACAGGTGATTGACACCGTTCAGCTCTTGCTCGATCAGGCTGACCACACTTTCATCAATGGTCTGGGCCGAGGCTCCGGGATAGGTGGCGGTCAGCTCGATCTGAGGCGGCGCGACGCTGGGGTATTGAGCCACGGGCAACTTCGGTATCGCCAGCAGACCTGCCAGCACGATGAACAGGGCGATGACCCAGGCAAAGACCGGTCGACCGATAAAGAACAGTGCCATTACTTGTGCTCCGTTTCGGCGAACTGCGCGGCCTGCTCTTCAGCCTTGACCTTCATACCCGGCTGCACGTGTTGCAAGCCGGCCACCACGACGCGATCTCCTGCCTGAAGACCGGATTGAACAATCCAGCGATTGCCCTGCACCGCGCCCAGTTCGACCGTACGCTCCTGAACCTTGCCATCGGCATCCACGATCATCACCAACGCCTTGCCAGCCGCATCACGCTGCACGGCACGCTGGGCAACGGTAATGCCTTGGGCGGTGTGAGCCTGATCCAACTGCACGCGAATGAAACTGCCCGGTAACAACTCATTGCGGGGGTTGGGAAACTCGCTGCGCAGGGTGACCTGGCCGGTACTCTGGTCCACGGTCAGGTCGGAAAACAGCAACCGGCCTTTTTCCGGGTAAAGACTGCCATCCTCCTGAATCAGCGTTGCACTGATTTGCTCCTGCCCAAGTGCTTGCAACTGACCTTGCTGGAGCGAGCGACGCAGTTCGCCAATCTGGCGAGTGGACTGATTGATGTCGGCATAGATGGGCTGCAACTGCTGAATAATCGCCAGCGCCGTGGCATCGCCCTGCCCGACCAGCGCCCCTTCGGTGATCAACGCTTTGCCGATACGCCCTGATATTGGAGCCGTGACCGTCGCATAGCCTAGGTTCAGACGGGCACGCTTGAGTGCGGCGCGAGCGGACGCAACATCTGCCTGAGCCTGCAAAAAACCGGCTTTGGCGTTTTCAGCGTCTTGACGGCTGACGGCATTGATCGCCACCAGCTCGGCGTAGCGATCCGACTGCAATCGGGTTTGATAGAGGTTGGCGTCAGCCTTGCGCAACGCAGCTTCGGCGCTTTCCAGATCGGCCTGAAACGGTGCCGGATCGATACGAAACAGCACATCGCCCTGCCTCACGTCGGTCCCCTCGCGGTAGACCCTTTGCAAGACAATCCCGGCCACGCGTGCGCGCACTTCGGCCGTGCGCGGCGACACCAGCCGTCCATTCAGTTCGGTGGTCAGGGTCAGCGGTTGGGGCTTGACGGTTTCCACACTCACCTGCGCAGGCGTTGCGTCCTGCGGCGCAGGTGGCTCACTGCATGCCGCCAGCATGGCAAGCCCTGCACAGAGCAACAAACGGCGTGGATGAAGAGACAGGACTGACAGCATGATTGGCGTTCCTCTGGACGTTACGCCATGCTAGAGACGCGCCCGCCAGCGCGTGTAAACAAGTGTTGGGAAGATGTGAAGAAGTGTTAAGGCTTCACGCCGGGGCGTGCTGCCTTGGTTATGCTGACCCTCTTTGTGAAACGGCCCGAACAATGACCACGATCATGCTTGTCGAGGATGACGCTGCACTGGCAGAGCTGATTGCCAGCTATCTGCAGCGCTTTGAATATCAGGTCAGCGTGGTCAACCGTGGCGACCGCGCGCTGGAAGGCATGCACCGACTGCGGCCGGACCTGGTCATCCTCGACCTGATGCTGCCGGGGCTGGACGGGCTGCATGTCTGCCGACAGTTGCGCGATGAACAACCCGCCCTGCCTATCATCATGCTCACCGCCCGTGGCAAGAGCGACGACCAGATCCTGGGGCTGGAAACCGGTGCGGATGACTATGTTGCCAAGCCATGCGAGCCGAGGGTTCTGCTGGCGCGGATTCGCACGCTGCTCAGACGCAGCGCGGCTGCCACGCCTGGCCATGATGCGCGGCAGATTGCGCTCGGCCAGTTGCTGATCGACCTCACCGAGCGTCAGGTGCAATGGCGTGGACAGGACGTCGAGCTTTCGTCCGGTGAATACAACCTGCTGCTGGTCCTGGCCAGCCACGTGGGTGAAGTGCTGAGTCGCGACCAATTGATTCAGCAACTGCGTGGCATCGAATTCAATGGGGTCGATCGATCGGTCGACGTCGCCATCTCCAAGTTGCGGCGCAAGTTCGAAGATGACCCGGGCGACCCGCGCAAGATCAAGACCGTATGGGGTAAAGGCTACCTGCTCAGCCGCTCGGAATGGGATGAGTAGGCCGTCCGTCAAGCGACACCTGACCCGCCGGATAAACATAATTATCTGTGGAGAGGCCCAGGTGTTCTCACCACAGCGCTGTATCGCCACACACATGGCTGCAAGAGCGCGCTTGCCCGCGACAGCCTCGGCCCGGCCGCTGATCGGCTGCAATTTTTCGTCTTTCAACCGTTGACTCATCACCATGCTCAAGATGCTCGCCCGGCTTTATCTGATCCTGCTGGTGACCTATACCCTCGCGCTGTACGCAGTGCCCGAGCTGGTGCTCAAGGTCTTTGAAGCACGCAACCTCACGTACAACCACGAGCAAGTCAGGGGCACGCTGAAGCTGATCAAGACACGCTTCACTCAGGCGCCTCAAGCCTCGTGGCCCGACATCGAGCGCGAGCTGCAAAACGATTTTTCCCCACTTCAGTTGAGGGTGCTGTCGATCGACGACAAGGACCTTACCAACAGCGAACGGGCCGAGCTTTTACAGGGCGCGAATGCGTTGCGCACCGGCGACTATGGCATGGCGAGCACCGTCATGACTCCGCTCTCGACTGACCGGGTGATCGAGTTGTTGTTCCCGGACCCGCCAGTGGACATCAACATCATGTACTGGCTGATGAACGTGTTGGTCGGCGCCGCCTTGCTGGGCTGTCTGTCGATCTGGTTCTGGCCGCACTGGCGCGACCTTCAGCGGCTCAAACACACGGCAATGATGCTGGGCAAGGGTAATCTGGCGCAACGCACGCATATTTCGCCGCGCTCCAATATCGGCGAGCTGGCGCAGGTGTTCGACAAAATGGCACAGGACATCGGCCACCTGCTCAACCAGCAGCAAGAGCTGTTGAACGCCGTATCCCACGAATTGCGCACCCCGCTGTCCAGGCTTGAGTTCGGCATGGCGCTGGTGCTGACCGACCCGCTCCAGGCTCCTACCCGGCTGAGGCTGGAGCAAATGCTCGGTCATATCAGGGAGCTGGACACACTGATCGATGAGTTGCTGTCTTACACGCGCCTGCAATCGCCCTACCAGCAAGCGGATCGACAGAACGTGCCGGTGCAGGCTTTTCTGGACAGTGTGCTGGGCGGCTTTCTCGACACTCAGGACGCCCGGCCGTTCACGTTGAGCCTGCAGACCGACACCGCCCCGGAACGCTTCGTCCTCGACCCGCGCCTGACCGCCAGAGCCCTGCAAAACCTGATCGGCAACGCCATTCGCTATTGCTCGGGCCAGGTCAGGGTCAGCGTACGGCTGCACCCCAAAGAAGGCTTGTACATGGCCGTGGAGGACGATGGTATCGGCATACCCGACAGCGAAAAGGCGCTTATCTTCGAACCGTTTTACCGAATGGACCGCAGCCGTGACCGCGAAACCGGCGGGTTTGGCCTTGGGCTGGCAATCAGCCGAAGAGCCATCGAATGCCAGGGCGGCCAGCTTCAGGTCGACTCATCGCCGCTGGGCGGTGCGCGATTCCTGATCGTTCTGCCGTGCGTCAGCGCCTGACGGCCTCGGTTTCGAGCGCCTTGAGCCTTCCCCCAGGCAACGCCTGTCCGATCTGAAGCAACAAGGGTAGGCCCAGCGTGACATTGAACTGTTGATCAGCGCAGTCGAGCGTTATCGTGCAACCACAACGCTCGACGATGGCCTGGACAATGGCCAGTCCCAATCCGCAACCGGTGCTTGTGCTGCTACGCCAGAAACGCTTGGTGATCGATTGCAGATTGTCCGCCGACAGCGTTGAGCTGACATTGCTGACGCTGACGAACGCAAAGTCACTGTCGTGGGTAACGCTGATGGTGACCTGAGTCTGCTCGGGGCTGTGGCGCAAGGCGTTGTCCAGCAAGTTACGCAACGCGGCGACCGCCAGCACCGCCTGCATGTCCAGGAGCAAAGAAGAGGCACCGGCCGGTGACGTCAGCACACAGCGTGCGGCGTCACCACCTGCGTCCTGAATCGCCAGAGAAAGCACCTGCTCGACACTGCATCGTGTGCCGTCGTCAAATGGAAGGCTGCCTTCGACCCTCGCCAGCAGAAGCAGTTGTTCAAGCGTATTGTGCAACCGGTCAGCCCCCTGTTCTGCGCGTGTCAGCGCCAGATCGCGAGCTGCGCCCGAGGTCATCTGGGCAACCTGCAAATGGGTTTTGATCACCGTCAGCGGGCTGCGCAACTCGTGCGCCGCGTCACCGGTCAGACGACGCTCACGCTCGACGGCCTTACCGATGCGGGCCAGCAGGTGGTTCTGGGTTTCCAGAAGCGGCTGCAGCTCGCTGGGAAGCATGTCGAGCTGCAACGGCTCAAGGGAATCGACATTGCGTTTTTTCAATTCATCGCGCATGCGATTGAGCGGAGCAAGCCCTTTGCCGACCCCAAACCAAAGCATGACGATACAGGCGAGCAACGCGACCAATACCGGAATGGACGCCGACACCATCACGGACTGATTGAGCGCCTCGCGCTCACTCTCAAGATCCGCTGTGGTGATACGAATATCGCCCTGCAAGAGGGTGAAAATTCGCCAGCGCTCGCCGTCGATGGTCTGGTCGTGGAATCCGCCCTCGGGGCTGGCAATGGCAGTGTTCATGGCATTGTGAGTGCTGACCAGAACCTCACCACGCAACGAGCTGACCTCACAGGCCATGCCATCGGGAACGCCCAATTGGTCGGCGCTGAAACGGGTGCCGCTTTCCTGGGTCGCCAAGGGCTCAGGCAAGCGATCCACCAAGCCTGCGACCATCCGTGCCGATGCCACGAGTCGCTGATCCAGAGACTCCATCATTCGATTGCGCACGTCCTGAAACATCCACGCCGACGCAATCGCCCATACCGCAACGAAGGCCACGCCCAGGATCAGGCTCAGCCGCAGCCGCAAGCTCATGACTGGAGGCCTTGCGTATCGCCGACATGGCCGATTCGATACCCTGAACCTCGTACTGTCTCGATAATCGCCCCGCCCAGTTTTCGACGCAGGTGAAAGATATGGACGTTCAGCGCGTTGCTCTCCACTTCGTCACCCAATCCGTAGACGCAATCTTTCAGTTGCTCCACCGAGAGCACACGGCCCCGGTTGTTCAGCAAGGCCAGCAGCAGCGCCTGTTCGCGGCGCGACAGCGTGATAGGGATGCCCGCCAGCCAGGTTTGCCGGGTACTGGGGTCATGCGTTACAGCGCCATGCTCAATGATGTTCACCGCTCGCCCGGCAGCACGCCGCACCAGTGTGTGCAGTCGCGCAAACAGTTCGCGAAGATCGAACGGTTTGAGCAGGTAATCGTCAGCACCGGCCTCAAGCCCTTTGACCCGATCATCGATGTCGTCACGCGCAGTGAGGATCAACACCGCAATCGTCTGACCACCCAGACGCAGTCGGCGCAGCAGGCTGATGCCGTCTTCGTCGGGCAGCCCCAAATCGAGAATCATCACGTCGAACTGCGCGACCTTCAACAGCGCGTAAGCGGCCGAAGCCGACGCCACATGATCGACGACCAATCCTTGGGCATTGAGGCCGGCAACGATGCCGCTTGCAATGAGCTCATCATCTTCACACAGCAATACGTGCATGGCGGACTCTGATAGGGGTGAGGATTATGCCGTCACTCGACGTGTCACGCAGCGCGCCGAATGTCTGCGCGCAACGTGATCACCGGCCGAGCGCCAGTGTAAACCCGGGCAAGACAAACCGGCGCATCAGCTGGAAGGTTTTTCAACTTGCTTCAGGTTGCTCGCGTCCTGGCTGGATGCGGTCTCGGCTGTCCGCTGCGGTTCGGCTTGCTCCCTGGATTTGGCGAGGTTTTCGCGCGCTTGCTGACGTTCTAGCGCAAAGGCTTCCTGGCGTTTCTGGATCATTTGCGCACCGTCCTGGGCAAGGGCAGGCACGCTGCACAGCCCTATAACCGAAGCCAGCAGGAAGGTTGCAGTTTTTGAAAGAGTCATCTGTCGTATCTCAATAGGTGGCAGGTTTACAGGGCACAGGCGCCTGCTTCAAGTCACTGCACATTGAGCCGTGCCGATTAAGGCATCGTTAACAGTCATCACAACGTCGAAAAAATGTCGAAATCTCGCCAGGCCACGATTTCAGTTGGCGGCTTTCATGACGCTGATCGCAAGGTGCCAGGCTCATCAAAAAACCTCCAAAGAAATACGCAAAACAGAATGATCACTCTGTTTTTGAAAATATTTTTTAATACTCAAAAAAATCAAATTTTAAGAAAATAAATCCATTATTTTGACTTTTAATGGAATAAAAAATCTAAAAATAAACAATACTGGCAATTTAAATATTAGTTATATCTCAGTTTAAAATCAAAAAAAGCATGATGACTTTGCTGCCATCGAACTTTGTCTTCACACTGCGGCCTTACACTCGCGATCGGCCCTTACTGCCCTCCGACGCCACCTGACTGACCCCATACTCTATCTGGAGAATTCCCGATGGCCAGACGCTTGCTGCCTCTCGCTGCCGCCTTACTGACGTGCCTGATCAACTTGCCAGCCTCGGCTGCGGACAATCAGAACCCGTCACCCGCAACTTCCGATGCGCTTCGTGCGCAAGTCGATGCCAAACGCCAGCACCTTACGGGTGCTGAAGCCGTGACCGAAAAACAACCTGGCGGCGAACAGACCGTCCTGGATGCCCCTATCGACACCACAGACGCACCCGCCGGGGATAAAGAACCGTGAGTGCTGCGTTGAATCGGCCGTCATTCAAGCCATTATCCGAGGAGTAGTACTGTGTCCCTGATCAAACAAGGCCTGGGCCTGAGCGTTCTTGCGCTGAGCGTTGCCCAGGCGAGCGTGCTATTGGCCGCCACCCCAATGACCGGCAACGAAGTCGAAGCGCGTGTCGGCGCGATGCTGGACAACATGACGCAATCGGAGAAGATCAACTTTTCCCGCGTCGACGACGGACGAATGATCCCCAAACTGGACAAGTTCGGCCTGCAGGGCACCGTGGCCTACGACTCCTCAATGGGCGTATTGGTCGGCGGCAAGACCTTCGGCGCGCAATACCCTTCACCGTCGGCGCTGGCGGCTACGTGGAGCATCAACCGCGCCAAGGAATTCGGCTTGGCGATCGGCTATGAAACCCGCATCGCGGGTGGCCAGCAAATGCTGTCGCCAGCCATCAACCTGTACCGCACACCGTTTAACGGGCGTGCCGCCGAGTACATGAGCGGTGAGGATCCGTTTCTCGGCGCCGTGCTGGCCCCTGCGGTCACCAACGGTATCCAGGTGCAGGGCGTGCAGGCCGCCGCCAAGCATTACCTGATGAACGAACAGGAAGCCAACCGGCATTATCTGGACGTGAAGATCGACGAACGCGCCATGCAGGAACTGTATCTGCCGGGCTTCGAGTCGCTGGTGAAAAACGCCAACATCGCTTCGGTAATGTGCGGCTACAACAAGATCAACGGCGAGTACGCCTGCGAGAATCACCACCTGATCACCGACATTCTGAAAGGCCAGTGGGGCTTTCAGGGCAACGTCATGAGCGATTTCAACTCGGTCCAGGACGCCTTCAAAGGTGCCTGGGCCGGCACTGACATCGACATGCCGAGCGGATTGCAATTCACCGAAGCCAAACTGCTGCCTTACGTGTGGAACGGTCAGCTGCACCAGAACGTGATCGACGACAAAGTGCGCCGCAACCTGAGGGCATTGGTGAGCTACGGCTTCGACAAGGGCATCAACAAGGCCCAGCCGCTGGTGCATCGCGAGTACGGCCAGATCGCGGCACTGAACGTGGCCAGGGAATCCATCGTCCTGCTGCGCAACGAACCGGTAGACGGACAAAAACCGCTGCTGCCATTGGCGAAGAACGCGAAAATCGCTGTGATTGGCGATCTGGCCGTTCAGCCCCCGACCTCGCCTTTCGGCACGGCCTATTCTGTTCCCAGCAGCTACGTCACCGAACTCAGTGGCCTGAAGCAGCTCGCCTCGAACACGGCCAATATCGACTACCTCAGCCAGATGAGCCTGAACCCTAAAACGTCGGTCTGGTATCAGCCGGGCAGTGACAAACAGGCCATCAGCAACACAGGTGTCAAAGCCGAGTACTACGCCAACACCAACCTGTCGGGCGATCCGGTCGCGACACGCATTGAGCCAGGCGTCAATCTGGACTGGGTCACCAGCAGCAACGTGACCGATAACGGCACCAGCACCGTGAGCGGCTACAACCCGGCACCGGGCGCGTTCTCCGCGCGCTTCACCGGCAAAATCAAACCGACGATCACCGGCCCGCAGGTGTTCAAGGTCCGGGCGGACGGTGCGTACAAGCTGTGGATCAATGACGAACTGGTGGCTGAGGACGAAGGCGGACAAGTCTCGTTCGACCTGATCCCGGTCGTGCCGCGCACGGTCAAGACCGCCAGCCTGAAGGCCGGCAGCGAGTACAACGTGCGTCTGGAGTACCGTCGACTCAAAGGCAATTTCACCCCGGTGCTGGGCGGCCTGAATGGCGTTCAGATGAGCTGGGCGTCGCTGCGTCCGCCTAAGAACCTGGCAGATTACGATGCTGTGGTCATCGCGGCAGGCAGCAACTTCGAGTACGAAGGCGAATCCCTGGACCACCCGTTCGAACTGCCCCAATTCCAGTCGGAAATGATCAGCTTCGTGCAGAAGGCCAACCCGAAAACCATCGTGGTCATGCACGGCGGTGGCGGCATGGACATGCAGCCGTGGGCCAACAAGGTAGCCGCCTCGCTGCATGCCTGGTTCCCGGGTCAGCAAGGCGGGCAGGCGCTGGCCGAGATTCTGTTCGGCGAGGTCAACCCGTCCGGCAAGCTGCCGATCACCCTGGACAAGAAAGCAGAGGACAACCCGAGCTACGCGTCTTATCAGGACCCGGTGCCGTACTATTTCAGCAGCGCCAATCCGCCGACCGAAATGACCTACAGCGAGGGCCTGTACCTGGGCTATCGCGGCTACGACAAGAAGCACACCAAGCCGCTATATCCGTTTGGTTTCGGCCTGTCCTACACCACGTACGCGTACAGCGATTTGAAGCTGTCGAGCAATGTGCTGGCACCCGGATCGACCATCAATGCAACGTTCACGGTCACCAATACCGGCGACAAGGCCGGGTTCGAGGTCGCTCAGTTGTACGTGCAACCGTCCAAACCGCAGGTTGATCGTCCCGAGAAGGAACTCAAAGGTTTCTCCAAGGTTTACCTGAAACCGGGCGAGAGCAAGACCGTCACCATTGCGTTGGACTCGCGTTCGTTCGCTTACTACGCACCGGACTCAGTGAGCTGGAAAGTCGACCCTGGCAAGTTCAAGGTCCTGGTCGGTAAGGACTCGGAAAGCCTGGCCCTGGATCGTACCGTCGTGGCGCTCTATCCGGAGCAATTGACCACGCGTGATTCCAACCCGCTCCCCGTTCCGCTGCGCAAGGCCGTGCAGGTCAAGCCCGAACAGGCGTACTGACGCACAGCAACCGGTGGTCGTAAAGACCAACGGTTGCCTTCGGCTCTCGGCAATACAACCCTTCGTTACCTTGCCCGCAGGTCCGACACCATTCGGTCGAGGAACCGGGCAAACGCACCTTCGATGTCTACGTCGGCCCGTGAACGCAGCCATTGAATCTGCAAGCCGTCCATCATCGACGCCAGCTCGATGCTGACTTGTTTCACGTCGATATCGCCACGCACTTCGCCTGCCTGCACCAGCAGATTCAACTGCGCCTGAAGATGGCTGTGTACGATATGAAAACGCTCGCAGAACCATCGATTCGCCGGGTGAGTGACCGACAGGCTCTCGGTATTGATGATCATCAGCGCCTGGCTGACGGACGCGTCTTCGATACTGAACCGCATGATGAACTGCAGAAACGCCACAAACCCTTCCAGCGTCGCCACCTGCTCCGCTTGCTGCAATCGGGTCGAGATGTACTGATCCCGATGGTCCAGCACCGCTTGCAGCAAGGCGAGTTTATTGGGGAAGTGATGAAGTAATCCGACCTGGGAGATGCCCGCCACCTTGGCGATGTTCGACAACGACGCGCCAGCGAAGCCGTCGCGGGCGAAGATCACCAGTGCAGCCTGAATGATATCGACTTTGCGCAGATCGCCTTTCGGGATGCGACGACGCTTGGCGGCTGGCACTGCGGCAGGATCGGACAGGTTTTCGGACATGGCGAATTCGTTGATTTCGTTTTTGAATCGGCAGAAGCATACAGGCACCGCTACCGCTGCGCATGTCCACGAAGCAGGACGGGGCAGCCATCAAGGCTCGCCGTCCCAGTAATCCACGTTCAGATCGACACGTTGTCTGGCCACAAACGTCGCGCCCTCTCCGGACGCCATCGCCTGGTATTTGCCCGAATCGGGGTATTCGCAGATCTCGGGCTTTTCACGGGTGCTGATCGACAGATACTTCAGGGCCGACGATGACGTGTTGATGATCTGGTGAGGGTACTGCGGCCCCGGCGGGATGAAGATCACGTCGCCTGTCTTGATAGGCAGCATCTGACCTGAAACCCGCAGACTGCCCTCTCCTTCGAGGACGATAAACATCTCTTCCTGAGCATGGTGAAAATGATAAGGGCACGAGCGCTTGCCGGGGGCGACGAGGTCAATGGAGGCGCCCAACTTACTGGCCGCCGTTCCCGCTGCCAGTCGCCCTGCCAGGCTTTCGTACAACGGATCGCGCTTTTGCTGTTCAAGCGAGACGTCATTGAAATTGCGGATCAAACGCGCGGCCAGTTCACACGGGGCATCTTGGGTCATGACAGTACAGCCTGCGACAGGATAGAACCTGAGCTTAGACCATTAACCCTGCGAATACGGTCAATATAATGCCGTCAAAATAGCGTCCAACAGGGTGTGTGACCGATTAAATTACAACCGAAATCAAAATAAAATAACGATAAAAATCAAAGGTATAAGAAAATTAGTTCTTGATATTACCGATAGTTGCCGTATGCACCTAAAGATAACCCTCGCCGGGTCGAAACCCATAATATCCAAATAATATCATTCTCGAAAAACCTCACACCCTGCCGCTATTCACACTAAAAAAAGTTACCGGATTGCCAGGGAGGCACGTTTCAGGACTTACACCATGCTCAATAAGCTCAGCATTTCGCAAAAGCTCTACTTCAGTTTTATCGCTATTGTCGTGCTTATCGCCGTTCTGGTGGCCAGTGCCTACAGAGGGTTCGAGCAGGTGGAGGACGCCACCAACAGTAATGTTCATACCTATCAGGTGCTCAGTGAAGCACAGTTGGCTCTGGAGCAATTGATCAACATCGAGACCGGCATGCGCGGCTTTGTCATTGCCTCGAAAGATGCGTTTCTAGAACCCCTTGTCGCGGGTGAAAAGCGCTTCATCGAAGAGCTTGATGCGCTCAAACGGCTGACCGCTGACAACCCCGAACAACAGCGACGCCTGGCCACGCTGGGGGAAACCTACAAGCGCTGGCTCGAAGATGACATCAACACTATCGTTGCCCTGCGCAGGGACCTGACCGCACGCAACCAGCCGGATGACGAGCTGGACAAACGCATCACGTCCGGTGCCGACAAGGCCAAGATGGACAGCATGCGTGCAACCCTGGCCGAAATCAGCGCCACGGAAAACGTACTCCTGGCAAAAAGAAGCCAGAACATGATCGACGCCAAGCATCTTGCACTGATGATTCTGGTGTGCGGTGGTCTTGCCGCTGCGCTGCTGTGCGCCATCCTGGCAACGGCCCTGGGCCGCAGCACCTCCTCGCGGCTGCAACTGGCCATCGACGCTGCCACCGCCGTGGCCGAAGGCCGACTGGACACCGTGATTGACACCAGCAGCCATGATGAACTGCCTAAAGCGCTTGATCGGATGCAGAACCGCCTGCGCGAGATGATTCAACAGATCAGCCTGGCCGCCAATCAACTGGTGGTTTCCGTGCAGCAGATTTCCGGTGCTTCCGAGCAGCTGTCCGGGGCCATCCAGGAGCAATCGACTTCGGCTTCAATGATGGCCGCTACGATCGAAGAGCTGACCGTCAGTATTCACCATGTGTCCGAAAACGCCGACGAGGCCCATCAGATCGCCAGTCGCTCTGGTCAGCAATCCGTTGAAGGCGTACAGGTCATCGAGAATACGCTGACCAGCATGAACGGCATCGCCAAGACCGTTCAGCATTCGTCGACCCAAGTGTCGGGATTGGGTCAGCATTCCGAGCACATTTCATCGATTATCAGCGTGATTCAAGGCATCGCCGACCAGACCAACCTGCTGGCGCTCAACGCCGCCATCGAAGCTGCCCGCGCAGGCGAACAGGGCCGGGGGTTTGCCGTTGTGGCCGACGAGGTGCGCCTGCTGGCGCAGAACACAGGCAAGTCGACCAAAGAGATTGCCGGCATGATCGAGAAGATCCAGGCCGGGGTCAGAGAGACTGTTGAAAGCATGCGCAGCGGTGTGCAGGAAGTGAACACCGGCGTGGAAATGGCAGGCAGTGCTGGCCAGGCGATTATCGAAATCCGCGACAGCTCCAGCAAGGTCTTGCACGTGGTGGACCAGATATCTTTTGCATTACGCGAGCAAACCGCAGCCAGCCAGGACGTTGCACGCAGCGTAGAGCGGTCGGCACAAATGGCCGAGCAGAACAACATGTCCGTTCAGGAATTGCTCAAGACCAGCGGCGGGCTGAAAAACCTTGCGGCCAGTCTTCAGCAGGAAGTGGGCAGGTTTCGGTTGTAAGGCAGCACACGCCCCGGCACGCCGGGGCGATGTTTCAGGCATCGTTTCGCGGCGGCCCTCATGGCACCGCGACTAAATGTTTCTTAATGTGAAGAAAGTGAAGCAGATGTCGATACAGATTCATTCACTTAATCCTTTCAGGCACAGACGATGATTAACCTCAACTTACAGGTCGCCAACACTGCACAGCCGCCGACACTGAACGCTGGCGCGAAAAAGGCTGTTGACGACGGCCTGGAGATGGCGTCGACCAACACGACCGCCACGCCTGTAGAGGGCATCAAAGTATCGTTGTCCAGCCTAAGCCTGGAAAAATCCGCCGAAGACCGTAGCACCCGCTCCAACAAAGACATCGAGGAAAGCGGACTGCCCGATCAGGCGCAAAAGATCCTGAAAATGATTCGTGAGATTCAGCAAAAAATCGAAGACAAGCAGCAGGAGCTGGAAGCCCTCATGGCTGATACCAGCCTGAGTGCCGAGGTCAAACAGGCTCGAGTGGGCGTGCTGCAGTCGGAACTGGGCACACTCACCGCAAGCCTGATGACGGCAAACAACTCCCTGGCTAAACTTTCCCGGAACGGCACATTGTCCGACGCTCAGGCGAAACAAGCCTCTGCGCTGACGATGAAGAAATAAGCACAAGGACTGTCTTGTCCAAACGATGCACCTCTCGCTCAGCTAGCCGTAGGCTTCGTTTGATCGGTTAGCTGTTGCACCCTAAAACGACGAATGTGTTTCCCCCCCCTCTTTTACGATGCGCCCGGCGTGGCGACCACGATCCTTCAGCACGTTAAGCGATGCCTGGTGAAGGCGCCTGATTTTTCACAGGGGTTTCGTGCCTTTTACATGGGTACTGCGACCACGCCCGCTCGACCTGACCGGCAAGCTGGCACCATATTCCTGCCACCAGATCGTCAACGCTTCCATCGTCGGCCCAAGCCCTCTGGCCTTTTCAGTGATCTCATACTCCACACGCGGCGGTACTTCGGCGAACACGGTACGCGTCAGCAGGCCGTCAGCCTCCAGCTCGCGAAGCTGTGCCGTCAGCATGTGCTGCGTGATTCCCGGAATGGCCTTGCGCAGCTCGCCAAAGCGATAGACGCGCTGGTTGATCAGCCACATGATTTCCAGCTTCCACTTGCCTGAAAGCAGTGAAAATGCGCGGCGCATTTGCTCATGCACCGGGATCCAGGCACGCGTGCCCGTCGGCTTTTCCACACTCGGCACCTCTCAACTGATTGCGCTCACGACCCAGACGCCAGATGACAGCGAACCTGCCATTGTTCGACGGCAAGGTTCTTCACCGGCAAAAGCGCTTGAGGGCGCTCACACCTGGCAGTCGCTTTCGGGCAGCGATCCCGAAAATAACAACCGGTCGGCAGGTTTCGATTGCCGGGCAACTCTGTGGGGGCGGAGGCTTGCGCATCGTCTATCGGCACACCCAGGCGAGGCACCGCATCCAGCAGCAACTGCGTGTAGGGATGTCGGGGGCGCTCTAGTACCTGAGATGCACTGCCCAGTTCGACGATCTGCCCCAAGTACATGACCGCCACCCGGTCAGCCATGTGGCGGACGACGGACACGTTGTGCGAAATCAGGATGTAGGTCAGCTCGCGCGTGCGCTGCAGCTCACTGAGCAGATTGAGGATCTGCGCCTGAACGGAAATGTCCAGCGCAGAGGTGGGCTCATCGAGCACGATGATGTCCGGATTGGACGACAGCGCTCGGGCGATGGCGATACGTTGCCGCTGCCCACCGGAAAACTGATGGGGAAAGCGGTCCATGTATTCCGCCCGAATCCCGACCTGTGCCGCGACCCTGGCGGCGATCTCACGCATCTCGCGGCGGGCTGCCGCACAAACACGCCGATAAGGCCCAGCGTCTGGTTTCGGTCTGTACAGGCGTATTCGCCCTGGCGACTGCGGGCAAACTGGACGCACGGGAAGCCACCACTCACTGGTCTGCGTACGACGAGCTGGAAAACCGCTTCCCGGCCATCAAGGTCCGGCGCGGGCCGATTTTCATCAACGATGAGGATATCTGGACATCGGCCGGGGTGACGTCCGGTATTGACCTGGCACTCGCCCTCGTCGAGCAGGATCTGGGGCATTGCGCAGCCCTTGAGGTGGCGCGCCATCTGGTCATGTTTTTAAAACGTCCCGGCGATCAGGATCAGTTCAGCTCCTCGCTCGCGCTGCAATCAAAGAGCAGCCAGTTTTCCGACCTTCACGCCTGGATGAATGTGCATTTGTGTGATGATTTATCCGTCACCGCCCTCGCCCATTTCATGAACATGAGCGAGCGGACGTTCATCCGTAAATACCGTGAAAGCACCGGCCGCACGCCGAGCAGGATGGTCGAGTCGATCCGCCTGGAAGCGGCGCGTCATCTACTCGATACGTCGAACAACCCCCTCAAGGAAATAGCACAGCGCTGCGGCATGGGCAGCGAGGCAACGCTGATTCGCCGATTCATCAAAGCCTTCGGGATCACGCCCAAGGAACACCGTGCGCGCTTCAAGTCGTCGCCGTAATCAAACCGAATCGCACGTTTACCCTCGGGCCGTCATGCGTACAATGCGCGCCCCCGAACCTGAAATATGCTGACTCATGAAATTTCTGCTTTACGTCTTGACGCTGTCGCTCCTCGTTATAAACCCCGCTTTCGCAGAGGCCCCTTCAACCTTTTCCGAAGCCAAGGTGGTTGCCAAACAAAAGATCTATCTTGATCAGGCCAGCAGTGCCCAAGGCGATCTGTATTGCGGCTGCAAATGGACTTGGGTCGGAAAATCCGGTGGGCGCATCGATGCCGGTTCCTGTGGCCTGCAAGCTCGCAAACAGGAAAACCGTGCAGAGCGTACAGAGTGGGAGCATATCGTTCCGGCCTGGACTTTCGGCCATCAACGCCAGTGCTGGCAGAACGGCGGGCGCGAATTTTGCGAAAACGATGACCCCGTGTTCAAGGCGATGGAAGCCGACCTGTTCAACCTCTACCCGGCGGTTGGCGAAGTGAATGGTGACCGCAACAACTATAACTACGGCATGGCTTCAGGCGTGGCGCCGCAATATGGGCAGTGCAAGACCAAGGTCGATTTCGAGCAGAACGTCGCCGAGCCACGTGACGAAGTGAAAGGGCTGGTCGCCCGCACCACGTTCTATATGTTTGATCGGTACAACCTGAGCATGTCGCGTCAGCAACAACAGTTGTTGATGGCCTGGGACAAGCAATTTCCGGTGACGGCGTGGGAAAAGGAGCGTGATCGTCGCATTGCAACCGTCATGGGTCACGCCAACCCGTTCGTCAGCCGTGCCCGCACCTGGACGCAGGGTTACAAGCCGGTCGGTGATGGCCTGGTGAACGCCATCCCCCAGAAAACCGCGCAGCCAGCCACGCAGAAGGCAACGCCTCGTGCATCGTCGGCGGGCGTGATCATCGGCAACCTCAACAGCCATATCTACCACCTGCCCCAAGGCTGCCCGAGCTACGATAAAGTCTCGTCGAAAAATCGGATATCCTTCGAGTCTGAATCCAAAGCCAGGGCGGCGGGCTATCGCAAAGCAGGCAACTGCACCTGAGCCCGAACGCTACGCAAGCACTAAGCCGCCCCTTATCAGCCGTCGGTGATAACCCCATGATCGAAGTCACAGAAGTCTCCATTGCCGAGCTGCGCGCGGCGCTTGAATCCGGCAAGACCACTGCCGTCGAGCTGGTTGAGGCGTACCTTGCCCGCATCGACGCCTATGACGGACCGAACACTGCCACCGCACTGAACGCTCTGGTGGTGCCTAACCCTAAGGCGCTTGCCGAAGCGCAAGCGTCTGACGCACGTCGTGCGAAAGGCGAAACACGGGGGCCGCTCGACGGCATTCCCTATACCGCCAAGGACAGCTATCTGGTCAAGGGTCTGACCGCCGCGTCGGGCAGCCCCGCTTTTGCCAGTCTCCTCGCCCAGAAAGACGCCTTCACCATCAGTCGCCTGCGTGACGCCGGAGCCATTTGCCTGGGCAAAACCAACATGCCGCCGATGGCCAACGGCGGCATGCAGCGCGGCGTGTATGGCCGCGCCGAAAGCCCTTACAACGCTGACTTCCTGACCGCGCCCTTCGCTTCGGGATCGTCCAACGGCGCAGGCACCGCCACGGCCGCCAGCTTCGCGGCGTTCGGCATGGCCGAGGAAACCTGGTCGAGCGGACGCGGCCCGGCCTCCAACAACGGCCTATGTGCCTACACCCCCTCACGCGGCGTGATATCGGTGCGCGGCAACTGGCCGCTGACCCCTACGATGGATGTGGTCGTGCCTTACGCCAGAACGATGGCCGACCTGCTGGAAGTGCTGGACGTGATCGTCGCCGAAGACCCTGAGACACGCGGCGATCTGTGGCGCCTGCAGCCTTGGGTACCCCTGCCTTCGGTGGCGTCGGTGCGCCCTGCTGCCTACACCGAACTGAGCGTGGGTGCAGAGAGCCTGGCCGGCAGGCGCTTTGGCGTACCGCGCATGTACATCAATGCTGACCCTGACGCGGGCACGTCTGAAAAGCCCGGCATCGGCGGTCCGACCGGACAACGCATCATCACCCGGCCTTCGGTGATCGACCTTTGGGAGGATGCACGCCGGGCACTGACCGCAGCGGGCGCCGAGGTGGTCGACGTCGACTTCCCGCTGGTGTCCAACTGCGAGGGTGATCGCCCAGGCGCGCCGACCGTATTCACGCGCGGGCTGGTTTCGAAAGAGTTTCTGCATCACGAACTGTGGGACCTGTCCGCGTGGGCATTCGACGACTTCCTGCGTGCCAACGGCGACCCGGCGCTGAGCCGCCTCGCCGATGTCGACGGGGCGAAAATCTTCCCGCACGACCCCGGCACCCTGCCCAACCGCGAAGATGATCTGGCGGCGGGCATGGATGAATACGTGCGCATGGCCGAACGCGGCATCACGCCCTGGAATGAAATCCCGACCCTGCCGGACGGCCTGCGCGGACTGGAGCAGACGCGTCGCATCGATCTGGAAGACTGGATGGAAAGACTGGGGCTGGACGCGGTCCTATTTCCGACAGTCGCCGACGTCGGGCCGGCAGATGCCGACATCAATCTGGCGTCCGCCGACATCGCCTGGAGCAACGGTGTCTGGGTCGCCAACGGCAACCTCGCCATCCGCCACCTGGGTGTACCGACTGTTACCGTGCCAATGGGCCTGATGGCCGACATCGGCATGCCTGTCGGGCTGACATTCGCCGGACGTGCATATGACGATTCAAACCTGCTGCGCTTTGCTTCGGCCTTTGAAGCGATGGGCAGCAAGCGCGTGATTCCGCGTCGCACACCTGCGCTGGGTAACCGGTAGGGTTGTAAAGCGTGGTCGCCCACCGCAGGGGTGGGCGATTGGCAGGGTGAATCATGGCAGGATCGCCTTAACTGATTCCTATGGAGACTGCTGATGCTTCAGGCATTTGAAAAACGGCTAGACCCTTTTCCACCCGACGAGACGCCACCGCCGCCTGAAGGCATGGTGAAATTCCTCTGGGCCTGCACACGGGGGGCCCGTGGTTACGTGCTCGCGCTTGCGTTGCTGAGCGCCAGTGTGTCGATTTACGAAGCCTGGCTGTTTTCCTTCCTGGGTCAAGTCGTGGACCTGCTCTCTACCTGGCAGGCTGGCGGTGAAGTGAGCGGGCAGGAAAGCCGCGTGCTGTGGGGCATCGGCATCATTCTGGTGGTCAGCATCGGGCTGGTGGCGTTAAGGACTATGGTTCAGCATCAGATATTGGCGATCAACCTGCCGCTGCGGCTGCGCTGGGATTTCCACCGATTAATGCTGCGGCAAAGCCTTTCGTTCTTTTCCGACGAGTTCTCCGGCCGGGTCACGACCAAGGTCATGCAGACCGCGCTGTCAGTGCGCGAGGTGCTGTTCACCCTTATCGAGATCGCACCCGGAATCGGCGTGTACTTCATTGCAATCATCGCGCTGGCGGGCGGCTTCGACCTGAAACTGATGCTGCCTTTCATTGCCTGGATTGTGCTGTTCGGGCTGGCCATGCTGTATTTCGTACCCCGCCTGGGGAAAGTCGGGCAGGAACAAGCGAACGCACGCTCATCAATGACCGGGCGTATCTCGGATGCCTACACCAACATCACGACGGTGAAACTCTTCTCGCACTCCAAACGTGAGGCGCATTTTGCGCGCGCGGCAATGGAAGACTTCAAGCAGACCGGCTTTCGTCAAATGCGGCTGGTCAGCCAGTTCGAGATTGTCAATCAGGCGCTGGTGGTCGCACTGATCATGGGCGCAGGCGGCTATGCCTTGTATCTCTGGCATCAAGGTGAAGTGGGTACGGGTGCGGTGGCAGCCATTACCGCAATGGCGCTGCGTGTGAACGGCATGTCGCACTGGATCATGTGGCAAATGACGTCGCTGTTCGAGAACATCGGCACGGTGCAGGACGGCATGGAAACCCTGACTCGCGGTCCCAAGGTCCAGGATGCGCCGCACGCAAGCGTTCTGGTCACGTCTGGCGGCGCGGTGACGTTCGACGACGTGAGCTTCAACTACAACGGCGAGCGTCAGGTGCTGGACGGCCTCCACCTTGATATCCGCGCAGGCGAGAAAATCGGTCTGGTGGGCCGTTCCGGTGCGGGCAAATCCACACTCATCAACCTGCTGCTGCGCTTCTACGACGTAGACAGCGGCCAGATTCGCATTGATGGGCAGGACATCGCGCACGTCACGCAAGACAGCCTGCGCAGCGCCATCGGAATGGTCACTCAGGATACGTCCCTGCTGCACCGTTCCATTCGCGACAACATCGCCTACGGGCGGCCGGATGCGACCGACGAGCAGGTGCGCAACGCAGCGATAGAGGCCCAGGCAGACGGCTTCATCCGCCAACTGAGCGACAAGCAAGGCCATAACGGTTACGACACGCTGGTGGGCGAGCGTGGCATCAAGCTGTCGGGCGGTCAGCGCCAACGCATCGCGATTGCTCGGGTGATGCTCAAGAATGCTCCGATTCTTCTTCTCGACGAGGCCACCAGCGCGCTGGACTCGGAAGTCGAAGTGGCCATCCAGGAAAGCCTCGATGAGATGATGCAAGGCAAAACCGTCATCGCCATCGCCCATCGGCTGTCGACCATCGCGGCAATGGACCGGCTCATCGTCATGGACGACGGGCGCATCATCGAACAGGGCACCCACGCCGAACTGCTCGAGAAAAACGGCACTTATGCGCGGTTGTGGCACCACCAGAGCGGCGGTTTTCTGGGAGAGGACCAAGGTGTGGCCGAGGTGATGGAATAGGCTGAAACCCTATTCGCCCGCCGCAACGGCGGGCGAATGTCGCCTGAGGATCAGCCCAGCTTCACGTTCATCGTGATGCGTGCGGTCGATACCTTCACACCGTCCTCGTCGAAAATATCGACCGGCACCACTTTGTCCCCCGGCGAAATCCAGTCGATCTGACTGCCATCCGCAATCGCTTGAATCGACGTCCTGGCCTTGGCCAGATACTCAACCGTCATGCCTTTCGGAATCCAGCGGGCACCGGCCGGTATCGATACCTCCGTCATCATCCCGCCCGCCAGCTCGGCCGCGTTGCACAGCGCAATGGCGTGAACGCAAGCCAGGTGGTTAGTGATCTCCTTGCGAAATGGCACGCTGACCTCGGCACGACCCGGCGTCAGAACCGAAATTTCAGGCGTGATGGTGCTGAAATAAGGGGCCATCTGACAGGCCATATTGCTGAACGCTGACGCGCCGACGCTTTGGTACATGCTGAGGGTCTGACTCATGGGATACCTCTGGTTTTTATTGTAACGGGATTTACAGAATATTGTTCTGTTACGGAACACTATTCTGTATTCTCGACTCCTGTCAACCGCTCGTCTCAAACCGCCACATCCATTACCATCCCTCTTTTTGCCTGGACCGAAGAATGGAACCTGCCGACCTCCTTGACCGCTGCTACCCAGGCCGTCGCTCGGAGTCCAAAAAACACATCCTCCGGTGTGCCCTTGCGCTGTTCAACGAACACGGCGTGGAAGCCACCACCATCGACACCATCCGCGCCGAAAGCGAGATGAGCGTCGGCGCCATCTATCATCATTTCGAAAACAAGGAAGGCCTCGTCGCCGCCCTCTACATGGCCGCCCTCGACGACCAGGCCGCACTTCGCGACCACTACCTCAAAGACGTCACCTCAACCCGAGAATGGGTGTACGCGATGGTGAACAGCTACGTGGACTGGGTGGTCAGCCAACCGGACTGGGCGCGCTTTCAGTATCAGGCTCGTTTTACAGTGGCCAAGAGCAACTTCAGTGAACCGCTGGAAGATGCGAACCGGGTCAGGAATGTGCAGTTGAAAGAGTGGTTTGCCGAACCGGGACGGCGTGAGGCATTGCTGGATCTGCCGTTTGAGCTGATGCCGTCGTTAGTGATTGGCGCCGCGGAGAGCTATTGCAAGGCCTGGCTGTCGGGGCGTGTGAAACGCGGGCCGGAGGTTTATAAGGAGGAGTTGGGCGAGGCGGCTTGGCGGGGGGTTGGGCGCGTCGACGCTTAGCGAGTGTCAGTCCTTCGCATAACGCTCCAAGTGGAAAAACATGAAGCCTGTCCGGCGCAGCGGGCAGACACATGCGCAATCGCCCAGATCCTGAAGGACGCCAACACAACGCGGCTGCCTACTGCCGAACGAGTTTTTCCGGCTTGATAAAGTTCATCACCTCATTGATAACGCAAGGATGGTCGATCAAGCGATTGTGCCCCAGCCCTTCAGTCGTGAAGAGACGCGCACCCGGCCATAGCGTTGCAAACCGGGCACCCTTGTCCCATGGCGTCTCGCGGTCATGCTTATCGTGGATGATCAGCGCAGGGCCTTTCATCAAGGGCAAACGCGAAGAAGCGTCATATTCAGCGAATCGGTGGCCTGTCACCGAATACAGGCACGCTTCAAACGAGGTGAACGTCTTGAGCGCGACGCCTGCGGTTTCAAACTGTCGAATGGCATTTTCTGACAGTGCCACGAATGGCGCTATGAGTACGAAGCGCTCTGGACACCATTTCTCATCTTGAGCAAAAACCGCGGAAGAGGCGCCCAGTGAGTGTCCGATCAGGACTGCCGGTTTTCCGAAATGGCGTCCCACCTGTTGAAGCATCTCGATGAACAGCGGCATGTGGTTGTTTTTTCCGCTGCTTGCTCCATGAGCAGGTTGATCGAAGCCGACCACGGCATAGCCCATCGATCGCAGCAGCGGAATCCATTCGACGAAACGCAACGCGTAACTTGACCAGCCATGCGCGAGCAGAACATAAGGCTCATGTGAAGGATCACCCCATTGGTAGGTCGTTATATCGATACCGCCCAACGTCAGTGTCTCGGTGTGTACGCCCGATGCTGCACTCAGGGCTGATGCGGCCTTTGTGCGCTCAGCGGCCTGCGGTGTGATAAATCGCCGGGCAAGGTATCTTCCAGTAGGGCCTGGCAACACCCGACTGGCTATCCTCAGGAGAAACAGCTGGGTCAACATACGGATTTTTCTGTTGAGCTTTTTCACGGCAACTCCTCATGCAGATCAGGTGATCTGGGGGCATTAAAACAGTGCATCTTGTCAGTGACAAGATAACCAGAGGAGAATGTCGGATAACTTTTATTTTAATAACCAGGGGAAATGCCCTATGCCGAAATCAGAAACAACCCGCTCCTACCATCATGGAAACCTGGCTGCCGTCATACGTCAGGCGGCGTGGGACATCGTCGGCGAATCTGGAGTGCGGGGGCTTTCGCTGCGTGAATGCGCGCGACGGGCCAATGTCTCCCACTCGGCACCTGCCCATCATTTTGGCTCGATGGATAATCTGCTTTCCGAAGTGGCTGCCGACGGCTATGAACGCCTGATAGAAATCATCAGCGCCGTTCAGACCGAGGTAAAAGACCCCATGATGGGCGCCGGGCTCGGGTACGTGAAGTTCGCGACCACCTATCCGCACCACTTCCGGCTGATGCTGGGCGGCGATGGCGCAACCCGCTCATTGCCCCGACTGCTTAAATCCGGCGAAGCGGCACTTCAACAGCTTCGACAGTCGATTCGCACGGCATGGATAGCGCAAAATGGTGCGGAGCCTGATCCGACACTGCTTGAACAACGCACCCTCCTTGCCTGGAGCACGGCTCATGGCTACGCCTCGTTGGCGATAGACAGAAAGCCGGACGAGATGTCCAACATCCCCCCTGAAGCCGTGTTCAAGCCGCTGACCTCGGTTTTGCTTGCACCATGATTTTCAGGCCTACAAAAACGACCGTGTTCTGGAGGCCGACATGAGAACGCGAGGCTGGCATGCACCCAGGCGCTGCTCTGGCCTTTGAGGAACTGAGCAGTTTGAATCTGTTCTGAGAATGGGCTGATGGCGGGATATGTATGTTTGTAGCCGACCGGCCCGAGGCTGCCCAAGTCAATACAGGACACTTACTGATGTACGAGAACATGAACTGGCCTTTGACGCTCTACTTTGACGGTGAATGCCCGCTCTGCGCGCGCGAAGTCAATGTCCTGCGTGCGCGTGCTGCACCCCATCGCCTTCACTTTGTCGATATCAGTGATGAAGCCTTTGACCCCGTGGCTGTGGGATACACGCTCGAACAAATGGAATCAGCACTCCACGCCAGGTTTGACGACGGGACGTGGGTTACCGGCCTAGACGCAACGCTCTGGAGCTGGCGAGCAGCGGGCCTTGGTGTCTGGGCTGCACCGTTATCATGGCCTGCATTCCGGCCGCTGCTTAACGTCGCCTATCGACTCTTCTGCCGCTGGCGTCCGCATCTGGCGTGGTTGCCTCATCCTGATGGTGGCGCTCGCTGCGGAAAAAACAGCTGTGCCCTTTCCAAAACAGATCGCGTTTCGCAGGGCCAGCGACGTTCTGATGAACGTTGATGTTTCGCTAAGCATCGTCGATCACGTTCATACCTAACTCGATGCCCTTCTCAACTGTCTCCTTCAGGTTGACGGACAAACCTTTTTCAAGTGCTTTTTCAACTCAGGACCGGACATTAATCTAGCC
>NZ_RBTP01000042.1 GCF_003702045.1 Pseudomonas viridiflava | reverse complement strand
ATTTCGCGAACAGCACACTAGCGGCCACTTACCCCCCAGACAGTAAAACTTTGTGACCCATTAACCCATGCGATTAAGGTGCGTGTATTTTTCGTTTTCGATACACCGAATCAAGTCCGGAATTACTTTCAGATCCACTGTGTACTCCTGATATTCTATTTTTGAAGGGGAGCGTCCCATTTTCCTCAAGGATTCCTTCAGAAAGTCGACTAGGAAATCTTTGAGGTAGCCAGCCAGCGCGTGTCTGACGTGCCGGGAAAGCTGCACCAGCTTTAGCTCTACGTGCTCTTCATCAATGACTACGGTAGTCTTGACCGAGACTCCGAGCTTGGAAAACTCCGATTTTGCTAAGTGCATAAATAACTCGTCAGAAAAATCGAAGACCTGCATATCAAGCACCTGGCCATTTTTGTCAACTACATATGTTTGAATATTCATAAGTTACTTCTCCTGTTCCTTGCCTTCTGTGCCTCTGATCTCCGACTCCGGGATGATCGCCCAAGCAATATTTTTACTATCCATCAGTTCGATGGCTGGACCGGAAAACCTTTCTGTTGTCAGGATGGCAATAGGGTCTACGCCAGCGGCCTCTCGCTTTCTAAGCATCTCTTCAACTATGCCTTTGTGAACATAGTTAGTTTTCACTTCGATTGACGGCGGTGGCAATTTTTTACTGGTCATCACTCTACTCGTTGAATTTCTTGTGAAGCTCACGGATCATCTGCCTGACTACTTCCGCATCCTCTGGCTTGATAAGTAGAATATCGCCCTCAGCACTATTGCCACGGGTTCTTGTATTCTTTATCCCCATTCTATCCAATTGTTCGCACAGCCAGCTGATTGTGTCGCGATGAAGTAAAAGATGATAGATCATCTCATCTTCATCTGTTTCGAAGACTTTAGTCACTAAAGGGCCTCCACGGCATTGTCAATAGAACTGTATCCCGATCTAAATCCTTGATCCAGTTCTGAAAAAAACATATCAAAATCATGAAAACCGTCAAGAACGACGTTCCTGAATATCCCCTTAATGTCGGGAATGGTGAGGTTAGAATTATTGTACGCTTGGTACAGGCTATTGAATTGACAAACGCTAAAACTGTCGACACTCGTCAGACCGACAACACACTCCGCCAGTTTGGCTATATAGCGCTCAAAGTCTTCTCGCTTCAGCTTTTCGTTAACTCTTAGTTTAAGGCAAAATCTTCGAACAACAGCATTGTCGATTTTGTCTTGGACATTAGTTGCAGCAATGACAATCAATCGCGGATGGCTAGAGGGGTGGAGTTTGTCTAGTTCAAGCATGAGGGCAGACATGGCTCTTCTTGATGCGTCATGCTCGTTGGCCCTGCTTCTTGACATGCAGAACTGGTCGATCTCGTCGATCAGAAGGATTTTAAACTCGTCGTCAGCGGTGTTCTGACTCAAAGAATCGAACGCCTTTGCAATATTCTTTGAAGTTTCCCCATATTCAGCGGACATCGCTTGTGAAAAATTCAAATGATATAGATTGGCATTGTTGTTTGCCTCCTTAACCCTACTTAACAACCTATATGCAAGCGTCGTCTTCCCCGTATTGGGCGGACCGAACAGTAGTATTGTCGGCAGAAAATCCAAGGCCGCAAGCATACCCTGTGAGGCAGCAGAAGCCGTCAACTCACAGAGCTTGTGCATCCTGGTTAGCTGCAAATCATTGCCATAGATGAGCGATGAACGCAGTTTTTTTTCAATTTCATTTGAGTCAATTCGAACGACAATATCCATAATTTTTTCTATGATTTCGGAGCAAGCTCCAATGCTAACCCCACCCGCCCGAATCGTCCCGATTGAATCTCGTACCGAAAGCTTGGATGGCCCTTACGGCTTCCATCAATATCTCAGAGGCAACCATGCAAGCTACTCATTTTTTCAGAGTTTTCTTAAGCGTCCATTCGTCGATCATATCCGCCCAGTCTTGGAGCATCGCTCGGCGCTGATCACGGTACTCGGCCTTGTTGTAGACGGCTCGCACACCCTTCTGTTCGTGCGCCAAACACTTCTCGATCCAGTCAGAGTTGTAACCCGCCTCATGCAGCAGCGTGCTAGCTGTGCGGCGTAGGTCGTGGGGGCCGAACTTTCCTAGAGGTACCCCTTCCTTCTGAGCAAGACGGTAGGTCAGCGTCAGTACCTGATTGATCGTGGCCGCACTCATTGGTAAATCGGAGTCGTAGCGTGACGGCAGAACGTACTCAGAACCTCCAGCCAGAGTCTTCAACGCGATGAAGAAATCCAATGCCTGCCGGGACAGAAACACTAAATGAGGGTTTCGGCGCTTCATCCGCTCCTTGGGGATAGTCCACAGCGCCTCGCTGAAATTGATCTCACTCCACGTCGCGTTGGTCAGCTCGCTCTTGCGCACCATCGTCAGCAAAAGAAGCTTGGCTGCGGCGCGAACCGACGTCGCGGTACCAATCCTGTCCATGTACTGATACATCAGCGCAATTTCATCAGGCGTCAGCGCCCGATCACGTGGCTCAAATTTGGCGATGCTGGCAGACCTCACCAGATCCGCTGGGTTTTCAACCTTCTCGCCACGCTCAATGGCCCAGCGAAAGACCTGTAGCACGATCTCACGGGAGTGGACAGCAGTTGCAGGCGCCCCACGCTCCACTATCGTATCAGTCAGCGCCCGCAGATCCTCATGAGTGATTTCAGCCAGCTTCTGATTACCAAACTTCGGCTTCAACTCGCGCTCATAGACTGATCGGCGCATGTCTCGTGTCGAGTCCGCCATCTGGTAGCCGCGTAGCCATTTTTCAGCCCAAGCATCAAAAGTCTCAGCGCCCTTCGTGCGGGCCTTCGCACGTGCTTTTTCCTTAGCTGGAGACTTGCCAGCGGCGATCATCTTCTTCGCTTCCCCTAGCCGCTCACGTGCCTCTGCCAGGGTGATCCCGCCCAAGCCATAACGACCGAAGGTGATGGTCTCCTGTCGGCCATTGATGGAGTAGTTGTAGCGGAAGGAGATTGAGCCGGCCGGTGTAACCGCTACGTACAAGCCATCGCGGTCAATCACCTTGTAGAGCTTGTCTTGCGGCTTGAGGTTTCGAAGCTTGGTATCAGTGAGCATGGCTTCCATTTATTCCATGAAAAAATACCATGCTCTGAAAAGCGCGGAAGAATAGGGCTTAACCCCAGTAAAACCGGGCCTCTTGGCTATCCCGATACCATGCCCATCCTGAAACAAGGGACATGGTATCAAGCGTCATGCATGGCATCGAATGCAGTTGGTACCCCGTACCATGCCATAAAAAAACCATGCTTGGCGATGCAAAACACTGCCTGGACGTGCCAGACCCAAAAAGCCAAAAGCCCGCAATTACGCGGGCTCCAGGGCATTTCTTGCTAGATCATGCCGGACAATGCCGGACGTCCAATCATTCCCACTCAATCGTCGCAGGCGGCTTGCTCGACACATCATAAGTAACGCGGGAAATACCCTCGATCTCGTTGATGATGCGGCCACTCACGGTTTCCAGCAGCTCGTAGGGCAGGTGCGCCCAGCGTGCGGTCATGAAGTCGATGGTTTCTACGGCGCGCAGTGCGACAACCCAGGCGTAACGACGGCCGTCGCCGACGACGCCTACCGATTTGACGGGCTGGAACACGACGAAAGCCTGGCTGACTTTGTGGTACCAGTCGGCCTTGCGCAGTTCTTCGATGAAGATGTGGTCGGCGCGACGCAGCAGGTCGGCGTATTCCTTTTTCACTTCACCCAGGATGCGCACGCCCAGGCCTGGGCCTGGGAATGGGTGACGGTAGACCATGTCGTAAGGCAGGCCAAGTTCAAGGCCCAGGCGGCGGACTTCGTCCTTGAACAGTTCGCGCAGGGGCTCGACCAGTTTGAGGTTCATTTCTTCCGGCAGGCCGCCCACGTTGTGGTGCGACTTGATGACGTGCGCCTTGCCGCTTTTCGCGCCAGCCGACTCGATCACGTCCGGGTAGATGGTGCCTTGCGCCAGGTACTTGATGTTGTCCAGCTTGCAGGACTCGGCATCGAACACGTCGATGAAGGTGCGGCCGATGATCTTGCGTTTTTTCTCTGGATCGCTCTCGCCTTCCAGATTGTTCAGGAACTGCTCTTCGGCGTTGGCGCGGATGACCTTGACGCCCATGTTCTCGGCGAACATGGCCATGACCTGCTCGCCTTCGTGCAGGCGCAGCAGGCCGTTGTCGACGAAGACGCAGGTCAGTTGATCGCCAATGGCCTTGTGCAGCAGGGCTGCGACCACGGAGGAGTCCACGCCGCCTGACAGGCCCAACAGGACGTTGTCGGTGCCCACCTGAGCGCGAATGGTCGCGATGGCGTCATCAGCGATGTGCGACGGTGTCCACAGCGCTTCGCAGCCGCAGATGTCGAGGATGAAGCGCGACAGGATGCGACCGCCCTGCTTGGTGTGGGTCACTTCGGGATGGAACTGCACGCCGTAGTAGCCGCGGGTGTCGTCGGCCATGCCGGCGATCGGGCAGCTCGGGGTGCTGGCCAGGACGTGAAAGCCGTCCGGAATTTCAGTGACCTTGTCGCCGTGACTCATCCAGACGTCGAGACCGAACACGCCATCGGCGTCGATGTGGTCTTCGATGCCGTCGAGGATGCGGCTCTTGCCGACGACGTCGACGCGAGCATAACCGAACTCGCGCAGGTCGGAACCGGCAACGCGGCCGCCCAGCTGTTCAGCCATCGTCTGCATGCCGTAGCAGATGCCGAAGATGGGAACGTTGAGGTCGAACACGGCCTGCGGTGCGCGCGGGCTGTTGGCTTCGTGCACGGACTCCGGGCCACCGGCGAGGATGATGCCGCGTGGGGCGAATTCGCGAATCGCTTCGTCGTCCATGTCGAACGGATGCAGTTCGCAGTACACGCCGATTTCACGCACGCGGCGGGCGATCAGCTGGGTGTACTGGGAACCGAAGTCGAGGATCAGGATACGGTGGGCGTGAATGTCGAGGGCCATGACTCATTCTCGTCAAAAAACAGAAACGACACGGGGCTGCGTCAACAGCCCCGGCTATGAAACTTGCTGGGCTGCATCGCGGCGTGAACCACGATGCAATCCGGATCAACCAACGCGGTAGTTCGGCGCTTCCTTGGTGATCTGCACGTCGTGAACGTGGGATTCAGCCATGCCCGCACCAGTAATGCGCACGAATTCAGGCTTGGTGCGCATCTCTTCGATGGTGGCGCTGCCGGTGTAACCCATCGAGGAACGCAGACCGCCCATCAACTGATGGATGATCGCGGACAGCGGGCCTTTGTAGGCAACACGGCCTTCGATACCTTCCGGGACCAGTTTTTCGGCACCTGCGGACGAGTCCTGGAAGTAGCGGTCGGACGAGCCTTGCGCCTGGGACATTGCACCCAGCGAACCCATGCCGCGATACGCTTTGTAGGAACGGCCCTGGAACAGTTCGATTTCGCCCGGCGCTTCTTCAGTACCGGCAAACATCGAGCCCATCATCACGCAGGATGCGCCTGCCACGATGGCCTTGGACAGGTCACCGGAAAAGCGAATACCGCCGTCGGCGATCATTGGCACGCCAGTGCCTTCAAGGGCAGCGGAAACGTTGGCGATAGCGCTGATTTGTGGAACGCCGACACCGGCAACGATACGGGTGGTGCAGATTGAGCCAGGACCGATGCCGACCTTGACCGCGTCAGCGCCCGCGGCGACCAGCGCCTTGGCCGCTTCACCGGTGGCAATGTTGCCGCCGATGACCTGCACTTGCGGGAAGTTTTCCTTGACCCAGCGAACGCGGTCGATCACGCCTTTGGAGTGACCGTGCGCGGTATCGACGACAATCACGTCAACGCCGGCGGCAACCAGCGCAGTGACGCGCTCGCCGGTGTCCTTGCCGGTGCCGACTGCAGCACCGACACGTAGACGAGCCTGATCATCCTTGCTGGCCAGCGGGTAGGCCTTGGCCTTTTCGATGTCCTTGACGGTCATCATGCCCTTGAGCGCGAAATTCGCGTCAACGATCAGGACTTTCTCCAGACGGTGCTTGTGCAACAGCTCACGCACTTCGTTTTTGTCTGCGCCTTCGCGCACGGTGACCAGACGCTCTTTGGGCGTCATCACTTCGCGGACAGGGACATCAAGACGGTTTTCGAAACGTACGTCGCGGGAGGTCACGATGCCGACCAGGTCGCCATCATGCAGCACGGGCACGCCGGAAATGTTGTGCATGCGGGTGAGCTCGAACAGATCGCGAACGGTGGCGTCGGCTTCGATCGTGATCGGGTCTTTGACGACACCGGCCTCGAACTTCTTGACCTTGCGCACTTCGGCAGCTTGCTGCTCGACCGTCATGTTCTTGTGGATGATACCGATACCGCCTTCCTGGGCCATGGCGATTGCCAGACGGGCCTCAGTGACGGTGTCCATTGCAGCGGAGACCAAAGGAATATTCAGCTCGATGCCACGGGTCAAACGGGTTTTCAGACTGACTTCGTTGGGCAGTACCTCGGAATAACCGGGCACAAGGAGAATGTCGTCGAATGTAAGGGCTTCTTGACTGATACGCAGCATCGCGGGGGCTCCCGGGCGGGAAATTGGAAGCGCGCCATTATACCCACACACCCCGCCCGGCTCAATGTAAACCTCAGTCTATTATTGAAGCCTTTTATAGACGCACTTTTACGAAAGACACCGGACGATCCAGACGTTCGGCGAAGTCGTCCAGAAAAGTCTGGGTAAAAGGCGCATCCAGCCAATTGTTGAAGATGAATCCCAGGTTGGAAAAACCGCAGGCATCCAGAAAGAGAAAGCCGTTGATGTCGTCTTCGTAACGGCATTCAGGGCAGGTGAAGTTGTCGGTGTGGCCGGGCATCCAGTCTTCGAGACTGTCGAACAGCGCCTCGCCAATTTCGCGGCGACATTCCGGGCAGCCAGCTTCTTCCGCGAAGTGGTTGAGCGGCGTGAAGATACAGCGCTTGGTCACGATCTCCAGGCCGTTTACCGTCTGCCCGAACGGCAGCGCATCCGGGTTATGCACCACCCTTCTGGCTCCCGGCGCCAACGCATAGGCCATTTTGCTTCCGGAACGCCCGCAGGTGGTCAGCTCGGGTTCGACCACGTTGAGCTTGATCAACCAGCGCAGGATCAGGCGCGCTCTGGCCTCATGCGCCGGGAAGGTGGAAATTTGCGGGACGATGATGCTTTGGGTGTTCATGGCAGAGTGTCGCTGGGTACGGGATCGAGGCGGCAGCTTAATCCGCCGTCGGCTCAGGTCAAGTTCAAATCCCTGATCAACCTGCTATATAACGGCCGATCAGGGCAATGCCGCTCACCAACACCAGCCAGGTCACCAGACGCACGAAGGTTTCGCGGGACAGCTTTTTGGTCAGCGCCCTCCCCACCCAAGAGCCGATCAGCATCGCCGGCAACAGACAGACACCCAGCACCAGCAGCGGCATTTCGGCGTAGACCCCCGCAATCAGAAACAGGCTCAGACGCACGACGGTGCTGCAACTGATGAGCGCGCTTTGGGTGGCCCGCGCCTGCTCTTTAGAGGTCAGGCGACTGGTGAGGTAGATCGCATATAAAAAGCCGCCACTGCCAAACAAGGCACCGAACAGACCCCCAAGGGTGCCCATCGGAATGGCCCAGCCTGCGGCAAGCTGTGTAGGCCGCACCTTCACCGCCAGGCTGTACAGCGCGTAAGCCGTGACAAAGATGCCCATTAACAGAAGCAAAAGATCGGATTTCAGATTGAGCAGGAACAGCACACCCAGCGTGCAGCCCACCGCCATGCAGGGTAGCAGGCGCAGAAGCTCGGTTTTGGCCACTGACCGGCGGGATGGCAGTAGATTGCCGAAGGCGGCGAGAAAATCGAGCATGACCAGCAGCGGAATGATGCGTGACAGCGGCATGAAGTGAATCAGGATGGGGCCTGCCACCAGCGCCGTGCCGAAACCGGCGATGCCAAAGACGATATAAGCGGCGGCCACGCTGAACTCAATGATCAGCCAGTCGAGCGGCGTAAAGCCCAGTTGCGCAAATGCTGCAAACACCTCGATATCGCCCACGATGCTTCCTTTCTGGAGGGACTGAACGGACTTTAGCAAAGGCGCGGGTCTGCCGCTTCACGCTCAGGATTGCCTGGAGGGGCGACCGGCGTGAGGCGCGCAGACCTCGTGCGCTCAACCGACATTGCCTTTATGATGCCCGACATGATCAAAGACCCTTTCGCAAGACTCGGCCTCGACCGGGAAGTCCTTACTGTCAGCCAGCTCAACGGCCGTGCGCGGGTGTTGTTGGAAGACGTGTTCAGCAGCATCTGGGTCGAGGGCGAGATTTCCAACCTTTCGCGCCCGGCATCGGGCCATGTGTATTTCACGCTGAAAGATTCCGGCGCTCAGGTGCGTTGCGCGCTGTTTCGCCAGAGCGCGGCACGGGTCAGGCAAGCGCTCAAGGATGGCTTGCAGGTCAAGGTACGCGGCAAGGTGTCGTTGTTCGAGGGTCGTGGCGATTATCAGCTGATCCTCGACACGGTAGAACCTGCTGGCGATGGCGCGCTGCGTCTGGCGTTCGATGCGCTGAAAGCCAAGCTCAGCGACGAAGGCCTGTTCAGCGCCGAACGCAAGGTCGCCCTGCCCCTGCACCCGCAGCGTATCGGCATCATCAGCTCGCCCACCGGCGCCGTGATCCGCGACATCATCAGCGTGTTCCGCCGTCGCGCGCCGCGTGTCGAGCTGACGCTGATCCCGACTGCCGTTCAGGGGCGCGAAGCGATCAACCAGATCGTGCGCGCCCTCAAACTCGCCGATTCCCGAGGTTTCGATGCTTTGATTCTCGCCCGCGGTGGCGGATCGCTGGAAGACCTGTGGTGCTTCAACGAAGAAGCCGTGGCCCGCGCCATCGATGCGTGCGTTACGCCCATTGTCAGCGCGGTCGGCCATGAAACCGACGTATCGATCAGCGACTTCGTGGCCGACGTACGTGCGCCGACGCCATCCGCCGCCGCCGAGCTGCTGGCCCCCGATTCCAGCGACCTGCACCGCCGCGTCGACAACCTGCATCGCCGACTGGTCAGCCGCATGCAGGATCGCCTGATGCGCGAGCGTTTGCGCCTTGAAGGGATTTCCCGACGCTTGCGTCATCCCGGTGAACGTCTGCGTCAACAGTCACAGCGCCTTGATGATCTGGACATGCGCATGCGCCGCGCTTTCGAGCAAAACATGCACAAGCGTCAGGTGCGTTTGGCCCATATGGAAAGCCGCCTCGCTGCCCAGCACCCGGGACGCACTCTGGCGTTTCTGCGCCAGCGCCTGGATGTTCTGGCCGAGCGCCTGCCACGCGCCATTCGAGAAAAGATCAAGACCCGCAAGCTCCATCTGCAAAGCCAGGTTCAGACCCTCAACGTCGTCAGCCCGCTCGCTACCCTGGGTCGCGGCTACAGCATTCTGCTCGACGAACGAGGTCACGCGATCCGCGACGCCGCACAAACTCAGCCCGGCCAGCGCCTGACTGCGAAGCTGGGTGAAGGCGAACTGCACGTGCGGGTCGAGGACAATCATCTGACACCCGTGACCCTCTCCCTTCTGGACTGACTGCCCGATGCTACGTTTTATCGCCCCGCTGTTCGCTTTACTGCTGTGTCTGCCCGCCCAGGCCGACAGCTTCATCACCCGCGCGCTCAACAAGCCGGTGCCCGGCGGAGTCGCTGTTATTGATTTGGGCACGGGTGCGCAGGCGCCGACCGCGACTTATCAAGGCAAGCCGGTGCTGGTGGTCAAGGAGCAAGGCACGCGCTGGCTGGCGATTGTCGGCATTCCGCTGACCGTCAAACCGGGCACTGAGCAGATCGCATCGGGCGGCCGCTCGCTGAGCTTTACCGTTGGCACCAAGAAATACCCGGAGCAGCGCATCACCCTGAAGAACAAGCGTCAGGTCAATCCAAACCCTGAAGACAACAAACGCATTGAGGGCGAGCTGGCCGAGCAGATCCGCGCCTACCGCAGCTTCAGCCCCGGCACGCCAAGCAACCTGATTCTGGACAAGCCGGTCAACGGCCCCCTGTCCAGCAAGTTCGGGGTTCGCCGCTTCTTCAACGGCGAAGAACGCAACCCGCACGCAGGCCTCGATTTCGCAGTGCCTGCAGGCACACCGATCAAGTCTCCGGCGGCCGGCAAGGTCATCCTGATTGGTGATTACTTTTTCAACGGTAATACCGTGTTCGTCGATCACGGACAGGGCTTTATCAGCATGTTTTGCCACATGTCGAAGATTGACGTGAAACAGGGCGACCTCGTGCCCCGCGGCGGCGTTGTCGGCAAAGTCGGTGCGACAGGACGTGCGACAGGCCCGCACATGCACTGGAACGTCAGCTTGAACGATGCACGCGTCGATCCAGCGATCTTCATCGGTGCGTTTCAGCCTTGAGGGTAGGCAGGTAACAGATCTGCACCAGACACAAGATAGTGGGACGCGGCTTGCCCGCGATGCTTTCTCAAGCGGTCTGCCCGTGACGGGTTCGAGGCGATCGTCGGCAAGCACCTCTTGTCAGTCAATATCAAACGCCTACAGAAACGCTGAAATCTGCTTATGCCCGCAGGGCGTGGGAGCTTTCAACTGTAACCCGCTGAAGAAACTCGATTTCGTGGGAGCGGACCGGGCGGCGTTCCGTTTACCCGAGAAAAGGCCGGTACATTCGACGCAGATGTAGTGGCTGAAACTCCGCATTCGCGGACAAGTCCGCTCCCACGACGTTTGCTGCGCGACAGCGCTACGTCAGTGCGATGAGGCCACCCGCACGTAAGCGATTGCTATGTTCACCATCAGAGCGGGTCGTCGAGGATACTTGAGATATGTTGCTGGACGTCCTCACTGAAGCCCGCCATTTCCTGTTCTGTAATCAGCTCTGCGTTCACCATCGCCAATAGAATGATGTTGGCATTGGAACGAGAGAGCCTGAGCGAATCAAACGTGTACCTCACCTCTTTCAATCCCGCATCTATAACCTCCTTTGCAACCAATACCTTCTCACGCCCGGTTTCTCATGCGCCTGAATGGACTGTTGCAGATTTTCGAAAATGCGGTCGAACAGTCGCTCTACCGCGACCTCTCGCAACGCATTCAGGTGCTTCCAGTCTTCCTCGTTCATTATCCACCCCTCGCTTCAGAACCATGCCCAAGAGCGTCTTGCGCACATCACTATCCGGCAACAATAACTTAGATAAAAACTTAGCAGTAGCGCAATAAAAAAGCCAAAACCCAAAGATAACAAGGATTTATCTCAATTATTTTCAAGTACTTGCCATCGTCCACCCCAATGGTTACGGTTGGCCTCATGAAAACCTCTCACACCCTATTCCTGTTGCGCCAACATCGGTGCCTCAGCCTGGTCAGCGCACGACTGCCGGGCTGGATCGCAGTGCCTCGACCCTAATTTGCGACAACGGTTGGCCGCCTCTTTCCGGCCTATTAGCACAAAGGACTCTCCACATGACCATGCTCAAAGATCCCTCGAAGAAGTACCGCGCGTTCGCGACCATTGATCTGCCTGACCGCACATGGCCTTCCAAGACCATCACTGCGGCGCCGATCTGGTGCAGTTCCGACTTGCGTGACGGTAACCAATCGCTGATCGAGCCTATGGATGCTGCCAAGAAACTGCGCTTCTGGAAGACGTTGGTCAGCGTCGGCGTCAAGGAAATCGAAGCCTCGTTCCCGTCCGCTTCACAGACCGATTTCGACTTCGTGCGCACCCTGATCGAAGACGGCCATATCCCGGATGACACCACCATTCAGGTACTGACCCAGGCCCGTGAAGACTTGATCGCGCGTACGTTCGAATCCCTGCGCGGCGCCAAGAAAGCCATTGTTCACCTTTATAACGCGACGTGCCCGTCGTTCCGCCGCATCGTCTTTAATCAGGACAAGGCTGGCGTGAAGGATATCGCGGTCAATGCCGCCAGGCTTTTCGTTAAATATGCCGCTCAGCAGCCTGAAACCCAGTGGACATTCCAGTACTCACCGGAGACATTCAGCGCGACCGAGCTGGAGTTCGCCAAGGAAGTCTGCGACGCGGTGATCGAGGTCTGGAACCCGACACCTCAGAACAAAGTAATCCTGAACCTGCCGGCCACCGTTGAAGTGGCCACGCCTAACATCTATGCCGACCAGATCGAATGGTTTGGCCGCCACATCACCCGTCGTGACAGTGTGTTGATCAGCCTGCACACCCACAACGACCGTGGCACCGGCGTCGCTGCCACCGAGCTGGGCCTGATGGCGGGTGCAGACCGCGTCGAAGGCTGCCTGTTCGGCAACGGTGAGCGGACCGGTAACGTCGATCTGGTTACCGTTGCGCTGAACCTCTACACCCAGGGCATCCACCCTGAGCTGGACTTCTCGGACATTGACGGCGTGCGCAAAGTCGTCGAAGAATGCAACCAGATCCCGGTTCACCCGCGTCACCCGTACGTGGGTGACCTGGTTCACACCGCCTTCTCCGGCTCGCACCAGGACGCCATCCGCAAGGGCTTCACCCAGCAGAAAGAAGGCGAGTTGTGGGAAGTGCCTTACCTGCCAATCGACCCGGCGGACATCGGCCGTAGCTACGAGGCAGTGATTCGCGTCAACAGCCAGTCGGGCAAAGGCGGTATCACCTACCTCCTGGAACAGGAATACGGTATCTCGCTGCCGCGTCGCATGCAGATCGAGTTCAGCCAGGTGGTTCAGGGCGAAACCGATCGTCTGGGCCTGGAAATGACAGCCGAGCAAATCCATTCCTTGCTGCGTCGTGAATACCTGCAGGCCAACACACCTTATGCGTTGATCAGCCACAAGTTGCAGGAAGAGAACGGCAACAGCTCGGTCGATGCTGAAGTCCACGTCGATGGCGAAACCCAGCACTGGCGCGGCAAGGGCAAAGGTGCTCTGGAAGCCTTGGTGGCTGGCCTGCCTATTTCCGTAGAAATCATGGACTACAACGAGCATGCCATTGGATCCGGCACCACGGCCAAGGCCGCTGCCTACATCGAGTTGCGCGTGAATGGCGACAAGGCCGTACACGGCGTGGGTATTGATGAAAACATCACCACTGCCAGCTTCCGCGCACTGTTCAGTGCATTGAACCGCTCGCTCAGCCAGGCCCAAGCCAAGGCTGCCTGATTGATCGAAAAGGGCGGCGGACACTGATCCGCTGCCTTTTCACCTTTTACGCACCACTCCCCGCCTCTGTTCTGCGCGCCCTCTGACTATTCCATTCTGTGCATGGCCCTGTCCGTTTCGGCATACTCTTTTCCATTTATGCTGTGGTAGCATGCTGCCCTTACCTCAGACTGACTTGAATCGAACAGCCATTCATAGGCTGAAGATGCCCGTCTGAATTGACCTGCCCGCTCCATCTTTCTATAAAAACCAAGACGACTATTGCAGTGTTTCCCGGACGAAAAACATGCACGGGCAGACCTCCCGTGCATTGAAAACAGCATCGGCCCATCGACGCCGAGCTGATCCAATCACATTTGGAGCGATTATGCCCAAGGCTTCCCATCAAGACCTGCGCCGCAGCTTTCGTGAGCTGACCTCGTCAAAATCCTGCTATCACACCGCTTCGGTATTCGACCCGATGTCTGCGCGCATTGCCGCCGATCTGGGTTTTGAAGTCGGTATCCTTGGCGGATCGGTCGCGTCGCTGCAAGTACTGGCAGCGCCCGATTTCGCACTGATCACCCTCAGCGAATTCGTCGAACAAGCCACGCGCATTGGTCGCGTCGCCCAACTTCCCGTCATTGCAGACGCAGATCATGGCTACGGCAATGCCCTTAACGTCATGCGCACGGTCACTGAACTGGAACGCGCCGGAATCTCGGCCCTGACCATCGAAGACACCCTGCTACCGGCGCAATTTGGCCGTAAATCGACTGACCTGATTTCAACCGCGGAAGGCGTCGGCAAGATTCGCGCCGCCCTGGAAGCACGTGTCGACCCGGAAATGTCGATCTTCGCCCGCACCAATGCGGCGATCATCCCTGTTCAGGAAGCGATCAGTCGCGTGCAGCAGTACCAGAGCGCTGGCGCTGACGGCATCACCATCGTCGGCATCCGTGACTTCGATCATTTGGCCCAGATTTCCGAAGGCGTTACCGTGCCGCTGATGCTGGTCACCTATGGCAACCCTGAACTGCATGACAACGACCGCCTGGCCCAGATGGGCGTACGTGTCTGCGTGCATGGGCATGCTGCGTACTTCGCAGCCATCAAGGCGACGTATGACTGCCTGCGCGAGCAGCGCCAGATTCTGGGCAGCACGTCGAACATGAGCGCGACCGAACTGACCCATACCTACACGCAGCCGGAAGACTATGTGGAGTGGGCGAAGAAGTTCATGAATGTGAACGAGTAACGGCAAAGGCTGTACGGCATGAACGAAAAAGCCTCCCTCTCATTAGAGACGGAGGCTTTTTCATAGGTGCCACGAGGGGGCATCAGGCAGTGGTTTTAACACCGCCCTCAGTCTGCAATTGCAACAACGCACCTTGCAGGGTCTGCAAGGTGGCGCTGGTGGCCATGATCTGTGTCTGGATGGCCAAGGCCTTCTGAGCCTTCTCTTCGGGCGTGCCACTGTTCTGCGATGCGGCCAACTGAGCCTGCTGCTGAGCCAATTGCTTTTGCGCCTGCTTGATCTGCTCTTTTATCTTTTCCATCGTTTCATCGAGTGCCGACTTGCTGGAGCCTCCGGCACTTCCGCCTTCGGGTGCAGCGGTCGCCTTGGCACTTTCCAGATTCACCTCCGCAGTCTTCTTTTCACCATCCGTGGCAGCAGCGGCGGCTGCCTGTGCATCCTGATTTTTTATCGTTACCGCAAATGAGCTTGAGTAAGCGTTAAGCGAGGACGTATTGATGGTAGTCATGGCGATCTCCGGGTAGTCTGCGAACGCTATCGGCAGGCTCGTAACATTCTGAAGCATTTAGCTGATAATAAATGAATCCGCGTCGAGTCCGGCGGGAAAGCGCGTGCGATAGGACTGAAGATCGGCAGCGTTGAGGGTCGCCTGAAAGACGCCGTCCGCCTCCCCCGCACTGAACAGGCTCTCGCCCTGAAAATCCAGCACCTGACTGTCCCCGGTATACGCGAAGCCCTTGCCGTCGGTGCCAACCCGATTCACTGCAGCCACATAGCAGAGGTTTTCAATCGCCCTGGCAGGCAGGAGCCGATTCCAGTGCAGACGTCGGGCACCAGGCCAGTTGGCGGTATACAGGAGCAGATCAGTGTCCTGAGCGTCACGGCTCCAGACCGGGAAGCGCAAGTCGTAGCAAATCAATGGACGGATCCGCCAACCCTTGAGTTCGAACATCACCTGCCGCTCACCGGCTGTGTAATGCTCATGTTCGCCTGCCATGCGAAACAGATGGCGCTTGTCGTAATGCAGCAACTCGCCATCCGGGCGTGCCCACAGCAGACGGTTGCGATGGCTGCCATCGGCGGCACGAATGATCACACTGCCCGTAATCACAGTATCGAGTCGCTTGGCCTGCGTCAGCAACCAGTCGGAGGTCGGCCCGGCTTCGGGCTCTGCGAGCGCTTCGGACTCCATCGAAAAACCGGTGGTAAACATCTCCGGCAGAATCACCAGATCAGCACCCTGCGCCTGATCCAACAGACATTCGAAATGCTCCAGGTTGGCGTCCCTGTCATGCCAGGCCAACGTCGTTTGAATCAGGGCAAGCTTCAGGTCAGGCAGTTGAGTCAGATCGCGCATAATTTCTCCGCCGCCAGACGCAGCGTCTCCTCTTGCTTGGCAAAGCACAGCCGAATCAATCGCTGGCCTTCAGGCGGGCTCTGATAGAACACAGAGATAGGTATGCTGGCCACGCCGTGTTCACGGGTCATCCACAGCGCCATGTCGACATCGTTGAGGTCCGGGCGGATTTGCGAGTAATCCACCAACTGAAAATAAGTCCCGCCGACAGGCTCGAAACTGAAGCGTGACGCTTTCAATTGATCGCAGAAGTAATCGCGCTTGGCCTGGTAGAAGGCAGGCAGCTCCTCGACATGTTCAGGATGCTCAGCCATAAAATCAGCCAGCGCGAATTGCAACGGTGTCACGCCACAGAAGCTCACGTACTGATGCACCTTGCGCATCTCGGCAGTCAACGCGGGCGGTGCAACTACGTAACCGGTTTTCCATCCTGTTACGTGATAGGTCTTGCCGAACGAACTCACCACGAACGCACGCTGATACAGCTCCTCGTGATCCAGCACGCTCACGTGCCGCAGGCCGTCGAACACCAGATGCTCGTACACCTCATCGCTGAGCAGGTAGATGTCACGTTCGGCAATCAATGCCGCCAGCCGATCAAGCTCGGCGCGACTGATCAGCGCACCACTCGGGTTATGCGGGCTGTTGATGACGATCATGCGTGTGCGCGGACTCAACGCTTCGCTGAGTTTTTGCCAGTCGATAGAGAAGTCATCCAGGCCTAACTGCACATGGACGCAACGCCCGCCAGCCAGCTCGACTGCAGGCTCATAGCTGTCGTAGCACGGGTCGAAGATGATCACTTCGTCACCAGGACGAATGACGGTCTGAACCGCGCAAAAGATCCCCTGCGTGGCACCAGGCGTAATGGTGATTTCGGCGTCAGGGCTGACGGTGCGCCCGTAACTGCGGGCGATCTTGGCCGCAACCTGCTGACGAAGCGCCGGCAGGCCGGTCATGGGTGAATACTGGTTGTGACCCTGCATGACGTGACGGCACACTGCATCGCGCAGCGCTTGCGGGCCATCGAAATCGGGAAAGCCCTGAGACAGGTTGATGGCGCCGGTTTCGGCAGCCAGTTGTGACATGACGGTGAAGATGGTGGTGCCCACATTAGGCAGCTTGCTGTCGATCATGAAGCCCTTTCCCTGCAGTCCCCCGGCACCACGACGGCACGGGTCAGGCAGGATAGCCCAAGGAGCGCGCATAAAAAAAGGCACCAGAGGTGCCTTTTTCGTACATTTCCTACAGACGATTCAGCGCTTGTCGCGGCGCTTCTTGTCGGCTTTCTTGTGGTGCGACATCATCCGACGCTTCTTGTTGACCTGACGGTCCGTGAGCGTGTTCTTGTTGCCTTCGTACGGGTTCTCACCGCCCTTGAACTCGATACGGATCGGCGTGCCGACCAGCTTGAGCACGCGGCGATAGGTGTTTTCCAGGTAGCGGACGTAAGACTTGGGAACCTTCTCGACCTGGTTGCCGTGGATCACGATCAACGGCGGGTTGGCGCCGCCCAAGTGAGCGTAACGCAACTTGATACGGCGGCTGCCGACCATCGGTGGCGCGTGCTCACTGACCGCATCTTCGAGAATCTGGGTCAGGCGGCTGGTAGGCCAGCGAGTAACGGCAGACTTGAACGAGTTCTGTACCGACTGATACAGGTTGCCCACGCCCGTGCCGTGCAAGGCCGAGATGAAGTGGATGTCCGCGAAGTCGACGAAGAACAGCCGACGTTCCAGTTCAACCTTCACGTAGTCACGCTCGCCGGGTGTCATGCCATCCCACTTGTTGAGCGCGATGACCAACGCACGGCCAGCTTCAAGCGCAAAGCCCAGCAGGTTAAGGTCGTGATCGACAACACCCTCGCGGGCATCCATCACGAAGATCACCACGTTGGCGTCCTTGATGGCCTGCAACGTCTTGACCACCGAGAACTTCTCAACCTCCTCGTGGATCTTGCCGCGCTTGCGCACACCGGCGGTGTCGATCAGCGTGTACTTCTCTTCGTTACGCTCGAAGGGGATGTAGATACTGTCGCGCGTGGTGCCCGGCTCGTCGTACACGATCACCCGGTCTTCACCCAGCATGCGGTTGACCAGCGTCGACTTGCCGACGTTGGGGCGACCGATGATGGCGATCTTGATGCCGTCTTTCTCGCTCGGACCGGGAATGCGCTTGGCTTCCTGACCTTCGGCCACTTCTTCGACTTCAGCGTCTTCCTGATCGTCTTCATCGCGTGGGAATTCGCGCAGAGCGATTTCCAGCATCTGTGAGATACCGCGACCATGAGCGCCAGCCACCGGAATGGCGTCACCCAGACCCATCGGACTGAACTCGGCACGGGCCAGGTTTTCGTCGATGTTGTCGATCTTGTTGGCGACCACGTAGGAACGCTTGTTACGTTTGCGCAGGTGCTCGCCAATCATCTGATCGGCAGCGGTATAGCCTGCTCGGGCGTCTACAAGAAACAGCACCACATCGGCCTCTTCAATGGCCAGCAGCGACTGCTCGGCCATCTTTTCGTCCATGCCATGCTCGTCACCGGAGATACCGCCGGTGTCGATCAGAATGTAGGAGCGCCCCTGCCACTTCGCCTCTCCGTATTGGCGATCACGGGTAAGACCGGACAGATCGCCGACAATAGCGTCGCGGGTCCTGGTCAGGCGGTTGAACATGGTGGACTTGCCGACGTTCGGTCGACCCACCAGGGCGATTACGGGAACCATGCGGCTCTCCACTTCGTTATTTCAGAAAATACAAAAGCCGCTGCAGGGCAGCGGCCGGAGTTCGGGGCAGTGCCCGAAGGCACTGCAGCCTTGCCTGGGCAAGGTCGCCACAGGCCTTGGGCCTGCGGCATGTTCACTCTTTACTTGATGGTCAGGGCTTCCAGTTTGCCGCTGTTGCCATACACGTAAATCATGTCTCCAACCACCAGCGGACGGGCACGCAGGCCGTCGCTGTCGATACGCTGACGTCCCACGAAACGACCGTCTACCTGGCTCAACAGGTGAAGGTAGCCTTCCATGTCGCCGACTGCGATGTAGCTGGAATACACTTCCGGCGCGCCCAATTGGCGACGAGCCAGAGATTCGTTGCTCCACAAGGCCGACGAAGAACGCTCGTCAATGCCTTCGACGGTGCCGGAAGCCAGGGTGGCATAAACGCTGCCGAAGCCTTGAGCTACGCCTGAGTAGCTCGACGCATCGCGTTGCCACAGCACACGACCGCTTTCCAGTTCAAGACCGGCAACGCGGCCCTGATAGGTTGCGACGTACAGTGTACCGCCAGACAGCAACAGACCTCCGTCGATATCGACGACACGGTCCAGTTCCGAACGACCTTGCGGAACGGCTACGCGCTGCTCCCAGATCGGCACACCATTGGTGATGTCCAACGCCACCACTTTACCGGTGGACAGACCTGCCACTGCAAGACGGTTGGTCACCAGCGGAGCGCCAGTACCACGCAACGTCAGTACCGCAGGGGTGCTTTCGTAGATCCAGAGCTGGGAGCCGGTGGAGGCATCGAAGCCGACCACGCGATCATCCTGCGTCTGGACCACGACAACGCTGCCGTTGGTGGCAGGCGGGGCCAGCACTTCGCTGGTCACGCGAGCGCGCCACTTTTCTTCGCCGGTGGTGGCGTCCATAGCGACCACTTCACCCTTGAGGGTGCCGATCATCACCAGGCCGTAACCCACGCCTACCGCACCGGAGACTGGCAGCTCGAGATCCTTCTTCCAGATCACGTCGCCCGTCAGGCGGTCCAGCGAAACGACTTCGCCGGTAACGTCGGCCGCATAAATGCGGTCGCCATCAATGGCCGGAACCAGCATGTTGTAAGTCTTGCCCTGGCCGTCACCGATGGAGCGGCTCCACTGCTTTTGCAGGACCACTTCTTCCTTGAAGTCGGTCAGCTCGGCCGGCGGCAGTTCTTTCTTGCTGTTGCTGCTGCAACCCGCGGCCAGAATGGCCAGAGCCAGCAATGCTGCATGTTTCCAACGAATCACGTCACGCATCCCCTTTCGCCAGATCGTCGAGCTTCATTTGCAGGCCACCAACCGCTGCTTCTTCAGACAGAGCGGATTTGGCCTTTTGGTATGCAGCATGTGCCTCGTCGGTACGACCCAGCTGAACCAGCAGGTCACCTTTGAGTTCTTCACGGCTGGCCAGGAACGATTTATCAGCATCGCCTTCCAGCAGTTTCAGCGCGTCATCAGCCTTGTTCTGTGCAGCCAGCACGCGAGCCAGACGCTGACGGGCAATTTCGCCCAGCGTGTCGTTGGCAGGCTTGTCGGCGACCACTTTCAGCTCGGCAGCCGCGTCGTCGAGTTTACCGGCATCAACCGCCACTTTGGCGACGAAAAGACTGCCGTATTGGGCATAAGTGGTGCCGCCGTATTCGCTTTTAAGCTTGCCGGATATCTCGGCGACACGTGTGGTGTCTGCCTGGCCGCTTGGCGTCAACGCGGTTTCCAACAATTGCTGATAGAGCATCGAGGCGCCTTGCGACTGGCTGGCCTGAGATCTCTGCCAGTACTGCCAGCCCAGGACCACGACCAGCGCCAGCAGACCACCTGTAAGCAGGGGTTTGCCGTTGCGCTGCCACCAGTCCTTCACTCCCGCCAGCTCATCATCTTCAGAACTCGACACCCCAATACTCCTATTCGCTAAAACGGCTGTTAATCAGCTTCAACCCTGCACGACGCAGGAGGCCAGGTGCTCTGACAGAGCGTCCCAGGCAATATTTTGTTGTTCACCCTGACCGCGCAGGGGTTTGACGCCAATGATCTTCTGGGAGAGTTCTTCGTCGCCGAGGATCAGAGCATACAGCGCGCCGCTCTTGTCGGCCTTCTTGAACTGGCTCTTGAAGCTTCCGGCACCGGCATTGATCTGCAGACGCAGGTTGGGCAACCGGTCACGCACCTGTTCGGCCAGGGTCAGCCCGGCCAGCTCGGCAGCTTCGCCGAACGCGCACAGGTAAACGTCGACCTGACGGGAAATTTCTTCAGGGATCTGATCAAGGGTTTCAAGCAGCAGAACCAGACGCTCGATGCCCATCGCGAAACCGACACCTGCTGTCGACTTGCCGCCCATCTGCTCGACCAGGCCGTCGTAACGGCCGCCAGCACAGACAGTGCCCTGGGCACCTAGTTTGTCGGTGACCCATTCGAAAACGGTCTTGCTGTAGTAATCCAGCCCGCGCACCAGCTTGGGGTTGATCACATAGGGAATACCGGCTGCGTCCAGACGGGCTTTCAGGCCGTCGAAATGCACACGGGATTCATCGTCCAGATAGTCGGCCAGCTTGGGGGCATCCACCAGCACGGCCTGAGTTTCAGGGTGCTTGGTATCCAGAACGCGCAGCGGGTTGGTTTTCAGGCGGCGCTGACTGTCTTCGTCCAGTTGATCGAGACGGGCAGAAAGAAACTCGACCAGTGCGTCGCGATAACGTGCCCGCGCTTCGCTGGTGCCCAGGCTGTTGAGCTCCAGCTTGACCGCGTCGCGAATGCCCAGCATGCCCCAGAGACGCCAGGTCATGACGATCAATTCGGCGTCGATGTCCGGACCGTCGAGGTTGAAGACTTCCACGCCGATCTGGTGAAACTGGCGATAACGGCCTTTCTGCGGACGCTCGTGGCGAAACATCGGCCCGATGTACCACAGTTTCTGGACCTGGCCGCCACCGGTAATGCCATGCTCAAGCACGGCACGCACGCACGCTGCCGTGCCTTCAGGACGCAGCGTGAGGGAGTCACCATTGCGATCGGCAAAGGTGTACATCTCTTTCTCGACGATGTCGGTGACTTCACCGATGGAGCGCTTGAACAGGTCGGTGAATTCGACGATAGGCATGCGAATCTGCCGGTAACCGTAGTTATCGAGCAGACGCGAAACAGTGCCTTCGAAATGACGCCACAGCGGGGTCTGCTCGGGCAGGATGTCGTTCATGCCACGAATGGCTTGCAGAGACTTACTCACAAAAAATCCTTAGCAATACGGGTTAGCCGCGCACGATGACCGAGGCGTCGGCTTCGACCTTTTGAGCCGCTTTCTCGCGAATCAAGCGTTCAAGCTCATCCACGAGATTGTCATTGGTCAGTTTCTGCGCAGGCTTGCCATCGATGTAGATCAGGTTCGGCGTACCGCCCGTAAGGCCGACGTGCGCCTCCTTGGCTTCACCTGGACCATTGACCACACAACCGATGACGGCAACATCCAGCGGCACCAGCAAATCTTCGAGACGACCTTCCAGCTCGTTCATGGTCTTGACCACATCAAAATTCTGCCTCGAGCAACTCGGGCAGGCGATGAAGTTGATGCCACGGGAACGAAGGCGCAACGATTTGAGGATGTCGTAACCGACTTTCACCTCTTCGACCGGATCAGCGGCCAGCGAGATGCGGATAGTATCGCCAATCCCCTCGGCAAGCAGCATACCTAGGCCGACAGCCGATTTCACTGTGCCTGAACGCAATCCACCCGCTTCGGTGATGCCCAGGTGCAGCGGCTGGATGATCTGCTTGGCCAGCAGGCGATAGGCTTCGACGGCCATGAACACGTCGGACGCCTTCACGCTGACCTTGAAGTCCGGGAAATTCAACCGGTCCAGGTGCTCGACGTGACGCAATGCCGACTCGACCAGCGCAGCGGGCGTGGGCTCGCCGTATTTCTTCTGCAGGTCTTTTTCCAGGGAACCGGCGTTGACGCCAATACGGATCGGGATGCCACGGTCGCGAGCAGCATCAACCACTGCGCGAACGCGGTCTTCGCGACCGATGTTGCCTGGGTTGATGCGCAGGCAGTCGACGCCCAGTTCGGCCACGCGCAGTGCAATCTTGTAGTCGAAATGGATATCGGCCACCAACGGCACCTTGACCAGTTGCTTGATGCGACCGAATGCTTCGGCTGCATCCATGTCCGGTACGGAAACCCGAACGATATCGACACCGGCCGCTTCCAGCCGGTTGATCTGTGCAACCGTGGCCGCCACATCGTTGGTGTCACTGTTGGTCATGCTCTGCACTGCAATCGGGGCATCACCGCCGACAGGAACAGAACCAACCCATATTTTTCGGGATTCGCGACGCTTGATCGGGGATTCGCCGTGCATGACTTATTGCCCTAGTTTCAGGCGAGCAGTTTCGCCGCTGGTAAAAGGTGCCACGTCTACAGGCTGACCGTTATAGCTGACTTGCGCACCACGGGCGAACCCAAGGCGCAGCGTCAGCGGCGGCTTACCGTTGACGTCCAGACTTTCGCCCTTGCGCTTGAGGCCGCTGACCAGCACCTTGCCGTTGCCATCGGTAACCTGTGTCCAGCAATCGGCCGTGAACTGAACGTTGACCTGCCCGGCACCCGCAACAACGGGAGCAGCCTGCTCGACCGGTGGCGTGGTTGGCATGGACGGAACAGACGGCGCAACAGCGGGTGCCTGGGCGGTCGGTGCAGCAGGCGTGGACGCAACAGATGACGGGGTCTGCGCAGGGGCCGTTGCAGCAGGAGCCTGAGCGACAGGCGCAGCGCTTTGGGATTCGGTGGAAGGTAGCGAAGGTGTCAACGGCAAGGCCGTCTCGCCGGTGGCCTGGTTTTCGACGACGGCCTGGTCTTCCGGCTCGTCCAGCGGGTGGATCTGGGTCGTGCCGTCGGCGCTTTCGACTTCGACGTGCTCAAGGTTGAGCCCGGACTGATCCTTGCCACGCATCGACGCCTGATCCTGCCACCAGAAAAAGCCGCCACCTACCAACACAATCAGCAATAACAGGCTGACGATGCGCAAGATATTATGCGAGAGACGAACAGGTTCTTCGATACGCCCCAGCGCGTGAACCGAACTGCCTTTGCCGTCCGTGCCCGTGAACTGATCGAACTGCGCGACCAGTGCGGCCTGATCCAGCTCCAGCAATTTCGCGTAGGCACGCACATAGCCTCGGGCAAAGGTATGCCCAGGCAGCTTTTCGAAGTTCCCGTTTTCCAGATGACTCAGTGAAGCCACGGTAAGGTTCAGCCTCAAAGCCACATCTGGCAGCGACCAGTTTTTGCTCTCGCGAACCTGGCGCAGGGTTTCTCCAGGATTCACGCGGTTGGTTGCTACAACTTCGGGATGCGCCGCTTTCATCATTGCTCCGACAGGTATTGCTGATATTCCGGCGTACCGGGATAGAGTCTTTTTAATTGCAGACCAAAACTGGCCGCTTTGTTGCGGTCTTCGTACACTTTAGCCAACCGCGTACCGAGCAATAGACTACGTGCATTTTGCTCACTCAGTTGGCTAAAACGGTCGTAATAGTCACGCGCCGGCACATAATGCCCGTCTTCGTAAGACAACTCAGCCATTTCCAGCAACGCACGTGGCTGTTGACGGTCCAGACGCAGCGCTTTGGTGAATTGTTCACGAGCCTGTTCACGGTCGCCCAGCTTGAGCGATGTCATGCCCAGGCTTTCGAAAACCCGCGAACGCTCAGGGTAGAGGTTGTCGGCAGCCGCCTGCTCGAAACGCTCGTAAGCTTCCTTGTAGCGTTTTTGCTCGAACAGGAAGCTGCCGTAGTTGTTGACGATACGTGTTTCGTTGCGGCTTGCCGACAAGGCCTTGCGAAAGTACTGGTCAGCGAGCTCCGGCTCCATCTCGGTCTGAAAGACCAGCGCCAGTGCAGCGTTGGCCTCGGCATCCGAACCGTCCAGCTCAAGCGCCTTTTTCAACGGAACCTTGGCGCGCTCGGTCTGCCCTTGCTGCAGGTAGCCGATGCCCAGCTGAACATACGCCTTGCGCGCTTCGTCACGACCTTGGGAAGTCGTGAGCGGATTGACATTGCCGGTTGAGACGCAGCCCGTGAGCAACATGACAACGAAAAGCAATAACGGGGCGCGCACAGACATGAAGTCCCTCTTGGTCAGTTTCGCGATGAGTTTCGCAGTCAGGTTCGGGGTGCCGCGCCTTGAGCTGCATCTGCCTCGACGCTCAACTCACGCACTGCGATATAACGTTCGCTACGACGCGTGCGATCCATCACCTGCCCGACCAACTGGCCGCAAGCAGCATCAATGTCTTCACCACGCGTGGTGCGCACAGTGACGTTATAGCCGGCCTGATGCAACAGGTCCTGGAAACGGCGTATCGCATTGTTGCTGGGACGCTCGTAACCGGAGTGCGGGAACGGGTTGAACGGGATCAGGTTGATCTTGCAAGGAGTGTCCTTGAGCAACTCGATCATTTCAACGGCGTGCTCGACCTTGTCGTTAATGTCCTTGAGCATGGTGTACTCAATAGTGAGCACCCGTTTTTCACCCAGGCTGGACATATAGCGACGGCAGGACTCGAGCAGCATGTTCAACGGGTATTTCTTGTTGATCGGCACCAACTGGTTGCGCAGCGCATCGTTAGGCGCGTGCAGCGACAGGGCCAGCGATACGTCGATGTGCTTGGACAGCTCGTCGATCATCGGTACTACGCCCGAGGTGGACAGGGTCACACGGCGCTTGGAAATGCCATACCCCAGATCATCCATCATCAGATGCATGGCGGCGATGACATTGTCGAAGTTCAGCAGTGGCTCACCCATGCCCATCATCACCACGTTGGTGATGGCACGGTCGACGGTTGCCGGGACACTGCCAAAGGATTTGTTGGCAATCCACACCTGGCCGATGACTTCGGCGGCGGTGAGGTTGCTATTGAAGCCTTGCTTGCCGGTAGAGCAGAAACTGCAATCCAGCGCGCAACCCGCCTGGGACGAGACACACAACGTGCCGCGCTTGCCCTGCGGAATGTAGACGGTCTCGACGCAGCTGCCGGACTCGACGCGCACCACCCATTTACGGGTGCCATCGCTCGAAATGTCCTCGCTGACGACTTCAGGACCGCGAACTTCAGCACAGGCCTTAAGCTTTTCGCGCAATGCCTTGCTGACGTTCGTCATGGCGTCGAAATCATCGACGCCAAAGTGGTGAATCCACTTCATGACCTGACCGGCACGGAAGCGCTTCTCCCCGATAGAGTCGAAGAATTTCTCCATTTCCAGCTGAGTCAGACCCAGCAGGTTGGTTTTACCAGTCGATGCAATCATGAATTCACCCCTCACTCGTTAGTCGCAAGACTTAGCGAGTGGTTACCTCGGTAGCTGCGAAGAAGTACGAGATTTCACGAGCAGCGGCTGCTTCGGAATCGGAACCGTGAACAGCGTTGGCGTCGATGGAGTCAGCGAAGTCAGCACGGATGGTGCCGGCAGCAGCTTCTTTAGGGTTGGTAGCGCCCATCAGCTCACGGTTCAGAGCGATGGCGTTTTCGCCTTCCAGAACCTGAACGACAACCGGACCGGAGATCATGAAAGCAACCAGGTCGCCGAAGAAACCACGAGCGCTGTGCTCAGCGTAGAAACCTTCAGCTTCGGCCTTGGACAGCTGCTTCAGCTTGGAAGCAACAACGCGCAGACCGGCTTTTTCGAAACGAGTGGTGATCTCGCCGATTACGTTCTTTGCAACGGCGTCAGGCTTGATGATGGAGAAAGTACGTTGAACAGCCATGGTGAAACTCCAGAAACAGTGATTGAAGCGAAAAATTAAACCCGCGAATTATACGCGGGTTCTGGTGTATTGCCTAACTGCGTAAGTAACCGAACGTCAATCCGCCTCGTCCTTCCATGTGGTCTGGATCGCTTCGAGGACCTTCTCCCCGCCACGATCGCGCTCATCATCGAATTCAGGGAGCGCCATGACCAGATCACGCAACTTTACGAAGTTCAGAGAAAAAGGATCGGTATCCGGGTACTTTTCAGCCAGCTGGATAGCGATTTCCTGCACATCGACCCATTTGAGACTCATGAGCGTTCCTTGAATCAGTGCGGCGCTTCGGCGGCGTGGTTGAGCGAGTATTTCGGTATTTCGACGGTCAGGTCTTCCGTGCCGACAATTGCCTGACAGGATAGACGCGAATGCGCTTCCAGGCCCCAGGCTTTGTCGAGCATGTCTTCTTCCAGCTCGTCGGCCTCATTCAGCGAATTGAAACCCTCGCGAATGATGCAGTGGCACGTCGTGCACGCACAGACGCCGCCACAGGCACTTTCGATCTCGATGTGATGCTCATGAGCAAGCTCAAGGATAGACGTACCGGTTTGCGCCTCTACAACCAGCCCGTCCGGGCAGTGCTCGGCGTGGGGCAGAAAAATCACCTGCGGCATCAGTTATTCCTCAATCTCATTCAGGTTGCGCCCAGCCAATGCGGCTTTTACCGTCGAATCGAGTCGGCGGGCAGCAAATGCATCGGTTACCTGCGACAGACGCTTGGTCTGCTGCTCGATGGCATGACCATCGGTGCCGTGCATCAATTCACGTAATTCGTCCATTTGCAGGTTGATGACCATGCGTTCTTCTTCATCGAGAAGACGCTCGCCATCGGCATCCAGCGCGCCCTGAACGGCTTCAAGCAGGCGCTCGGCGTCCACCTGATGCTCGCGCAGCACGCGGGCCACCTTGTCATCACCGGCGTATTCGAAGGAGTCCTTGAGCATGCGAGTGATTTCGCCGTCGGTCAGACCATACGAGGGCTTGACCTGAATGCTCGCCTCGATGCCCGATCCCAGCTCACGCGCAGAAACGCTCAGCAGACCATCGGCGTCTACCTGAAAGGTGACACGAATCTTTGCCGAGCCTGCCACCATCGGCGGTATGCCGCGCAATTCGAAGCGCGCCAGCGAGCGGCAATCGCTGATCAGCTCACGCTCGCCCTGCAGCACATGAATCATCATGGCCGTCTGACCATCTTTGTACGTCGTGAAGTCCTGACCGCGCGCCACCGGAATGGTCGTGTTGCGCGGAATGACTTTCTCCATCAGCCCACCCATCGTCTCCAGCCCCAACGAGAGCGGAATCACATCGAGCAGCAGGAGTTCTTCGCCGTCGCGCTTGTTACCGGCCAGCGTATCGGCCTGGATCGCGGCCCCAATGGCTACCACTTGATCCGGGTCAATCTCGGTCAACGGCTGACGACCGAATAACTCGGCAACCGCTTCACGCACACGCGGCACGCGAGTCGATCCGCCAACCATGACCACCGCCTCGACCTCTTCCAGCTCGATACCGGTGTCACGCACCGCACGGCGGCAGGCTTTGAGGCTGCGAGCAACCATAGGCTCGATCATGGCGTCAAACGCTTCGCGCGTCAGCGCACCCTGCCATTCCCCGTAGGTCACGTCGACAGAGGCAGCATCAGTCAGTGCCTCCTTGGCCGCGCACGCTGCCTGCAACAGGCTGCGCTGGGCAGAAGGCGCCAGATCGGCAGACAGGCCCGCTTCGGCGACGATCCAGCTGGCAATCGCGTGATCGAAATCATCGCCACCCAACGCGGTGTCACCGCCGGTGGCCAACACTTCGAACACACCGCCCGTCAGGCGCAGAATGGAGATATCGAACGTGCCGCCACCCAAATCATAAATGGCGACCACACCTTCGGCATTCTGATCCAGGCCATAAGCGACCGCAGCGGCGGTGGGTTCATTGAGCAGGCGCAACACATTAAGGCCAGCCAGTCTGGCAGCATCTTTGGTGGCCTGACGCTGAGCATCATCGAAGTAAGCGGGAACGGTGATGACAGCACCCACCAGTTCGCCACCCAGTGTCGCTTCGGCACGCTGACGCAGCACTTTAAGGATGTCGGCAGACACTTCCACCGGGCTTTTCGGCCCCTGGACGGTCTCGATGAAGGGCATGTGCGACTCGCCACCCACGAAGCGGTAAGGCAGTTGCTCACCCAATTGCTTCACGTCGGTCAGCCCGCGCCCCATGAGGCGTTTGACCGACAGCACGGTGTTGAACGGATCTTGAGAGGCCGCAGCTTTCGCCGACTGCCCCACTTCGACACGGTCAGCGTGGTAACGGACGGCGGAAGGCAGGATGACCTGACCTTCTGAGTCGGCCAGTGGCTCGGACAGGCCACTGCGCACTGCAGCGACCAGAGAATTGGTAGTGCCCAAGTCGATCCCGACAGCCAGACGGCGCTGATGCGGTTGAGGACTGAGGCCGGGTTCGGCGATCTGCAGTAAGGCCATGCGTTTTCAGAATAATCACTGGGCGTGCGGCCGGGGCAGCACGGGGTTAATCGTCGAGGCGCTCTTCTAACTGGCGCACTTCGTGAGAAAGCTTGTCGAGAAACTGCATGCGCCGCATCAACCTTTCGGCCTGCTCGCGTTGTGCAGCGTCATTCCAACAGGCAGCGAAGCTCTGGTTCAGTTCATCCTGAGCCACCTTGAGCCGACGTTTGAACGTCGCAACCCCGGCAAGATCAGCTTCATCCTGCAGGTCCTCAAGCTCTTCGCGCCATTGCATCTGCTGCAGAAGAAAATCAGGATCATGCACGGTGACCTCAAGAGGCACCTCGTTGCCATTCATGGCCAACAGATAACGCGCCCTTTTTGGGGGGCTCTTGAGGGTCTGATAGGCTTCGTTGAGGCTCGCAGAGCGCTCCAGCGCCGTGCGTTGCTCGCGCTCGGAAGCATCGGCAAAACGGTCTGGATGGACGCCACGCGCCAATTCGCGATAACGCGTCGCCAACTGGTCGAGATCAAGCTGAAAATCGGGCTTGAGCTCGAACAGAGCGAAGTGACAAGGAGTACCCACGATAGAAAGCCTCAGACGTTGAAGCTTTCGCCGCAGCCGCACTCACCGCGCGAATTGGGGTTGTTGAACTTGAAGCCTTCGTTCAACCCTTCCCGAACAAAGTCGAGCTCGGTGCCATCAAGGTAGACCAGGCTTTTCGGGTCGATAATCACCTTCACGCCGTGCATTTCGAACACGGTGTCTTCGCTGGCCGCCTCATCGACGAACTCGAGCACATAGGCAAGACCTGAACAGCCTGTGGTGCGAACACCCAGACGGACGCCATCACCCTTGCCGCGCCCCTCAAGGGAACGTCGCACGTGGTTAGCGGCAGCTTCTGTCATGCTGATAGCCATCGGAACTCCTTACTTGTCGCAAGCTTTCTGAAAAAGGACTGCTTACAGCAGGCCTTTCTTCTGCTTGTAGTCGCGAACGGCCGCCTTGATAGCGTCTTCGGCGAGTACCGAGCAGTGAATCTTTACCGGCGGCAGTGCCAGTTCTTCAGCCAACTGAGTGTTCTTGATGGTCTCTGCTTCGTCCAGAGTCTTGCCTTTCATCCACTCGGTCGCCAGGGAGCTGGAAGCGATTGCCGAACCGCAGCCGTAGGTCTTGAACTTGGCATCTTCGATGACGCCTTGCTCGTTGACCTTGATTTGCAGACGCATCACGTCGCCGCACGCCGGAGCGCCGACCATGCCGGTGCCAACATCAGGATCTTCCGCGTTCATCTTGCCGACGTTGCGGGGATTCTCGTAGTGGTCGATGACCTTTTCGCTGTAAGCCATGATTCTGTTCCTCTCACATCAGGGAGCCGCTCTTCAGGCCGCGCCAGCAAGTGCTGACAACGACCTGTGTTGGAGGCGACTTTAAATTAGTGCGCCGCCCACTCGATCTTGGAGATATCGACGCCGTCTTTGAACATGTCCCACAGCGGCGAAAGCGTACGCAGCTTGGTAACGGCCTCGCAGACTTTCTGCGCGGCATAATCGATTTCTTCTTCGGTGGTGAAGCGGCCGAAGGTAAAGCGGATCGAGCTGTGCGCCAACTCGTCGTTGCGGCCCAGGGCGCGCAATACGTAGGAAGGCTCGAGCGACGCCGACGTACAGGCAGAACCGGAAGATACCGCCAGGTCCTTGAGCGCCATGATCAGCGACTCGCCTTCAACGTAGTTGAAGCTCAGGTTCAGGTTGTGCGGTACGCGGGCAGTCAGGCTGCCGTTGACGTAAAGCTCTTCCAGATTCTCGACCTGCTTGTAGAAACGATCGCTGAGCGCTTTGATGCGCACGTTTTCAGCGGCCATTTCTTCTTTGGCGATGCGGAACGCTTCACCCATGCCGACGATCTGGTGGGTCGCCAGCGTGCCGGAACGCATACCGCGCTCGTGACCACCGCCGTGCATGGCGGCTTCAAGACGAACACGCGGCTTGCGGCTCACGTACAGCGCGCCGATGCCTTTTGGACCGTAGGTTTTGTGGGCAGAGAACGACATGAGGTCAACCTTGAGGCTGGCCAGGTCGATTTCAACCTTACCGGTCGATTGAGCACCGTCAACATGGAACAGCACGCCACGCGAACGGGTCAGCTCACCGATCGCCGCGATGTCGTTAATGGTGCCAATCTCGTTGTTCACGTGCATGATCGAAACCACGATGGTGTCGTCACGCAGTGCAGCTTCGATCATGGCCGGGGTGATCAGACCGTCTTCGCCCGGTTCGATGTACGTCACGTCAAAACCTTCACGCTCCAACTGGCGCGTGGTGTCCAGGACGGCTTTATGCTCGACCTTGGAGGTGATGATGTGCTTGCCCTTGCTGGCGTAGAAGTGAGCAACGCCTTTGATCGCGAGGTTGTTGGACTCGGTGGCACCGGACGTCCAGACAATTTCACGTGGGTCGGCGTTGACCAGATCAGCGACCTGACGGCGGGCGTTCTCGACCGCTTCTTCAGCCTTCCAGCCAAAGACGTGGGAGCGCGAAGCCGGGTTGCCGAAGTTTCCTTCGACCGTCAGGCAATCGATCATTTTCTGCGCTACACGCGGATCGACCGGGGTCGTCGCGGAGTAATCGAGGTAAATCGGCAATTTCATTGAAGCTCTCCTATCAGGCAGGCGCACCGCTCATTCATCTGCGTTCATTCAACGGCGGACGTTTCAATCTTACCCAGTTGCGACGTATTGCAATGGCTACGGCGCATATCCTGGCGCTGAGCGACTTCTTGTACCTCACGGCGAGTGACAAGATCCGCCAAGCTGATACCGCTTAGAAATTCGTGAATCTGCTGGCTCAGGTCGCACCACAAATGATGAGTGAGACAGGTGTCGCCAGCGTGGCAATCACCCAGCCCCTGACAGCGTGTAGCGTCGACCGACTCGTTGACCGCGTCGACTACCTGAGCCACCTGGATACCTTTCATATCGCGAGAAAGCTGATAACCGCCGCCGGGGCCACGAACACTGGAAACCAGGTTGCCGCGACGCAGCTTGGCGAACAACTGCTCGAGATAAGACAGGGAGATGCCCTGTCGCTCGGAGATATCGGCCAGAGACACTGGCCCGTTCTGCGCGTGCAAGGCCAAGTCAAGCATGGCTGTTACAGCGTATCGGCCTTTTGTAGTCAGTCGCATGGCGTGTACCGCAGAGGATCGGAATGAGCGTAAGTATGCTATTCCCGAGTAAATGAGTCAACTATTAGACCGAGTAAAACAGTCGGGATTAGCAAAAAGCGCGGGCTGCATCATAGCAAACGTGCTGCGTAATGACACGCCGCAACCCCTTGCCCTGCCTAGTCGACCTTCTGCTCGGCAACCTCTTCGCGCTTATCCTTGACGCAATCGAAGACCTCATCGCGCAGCTCAGGCAGATCCTTGGCGCGGTAGTCGCTGCCCAGCCGACTGAGGGCTCCGCACATACCTTCAAGACGCCCATCCACAGCCTGCAGATGATCGAGCAGTTGGCCGATGGCCCGCGCAACCGGGTCCGGCATGTCGGCACTGACGCCGTACGCGTCGAAACCCAGCTTCTCGGCCATCGCCTTGCGCTTGGCTTCGGTCTCAGCGTCCGACTTGACGATGATGCGACCCGGAATACCCACCGCCGTAGCCCCGGCAGGCACCGCCTTGGTCACGACCGCGTTGGAACCGATCTTGGCGCCAGCACCGACGGTGAACGGGCCGAGCACCTTGGCGCCCGCACCCACCACTACGCCGTCTTCGAGCGTCGGATGGCGCTTGCCCGCGTTCCAGCTGGTGCCGCCCAGGGTCACGCCCTGATAGAGCGTCACGTCATTTCCGATCTCGGCAGTCTCACCGATGACGATACCCATGCCGTGATCAATAAAGAAGCGACGACCGATGCGCGCCCCTGGATGAATTTCGATCCCGGTCATCCAGCGTCCAAAATTGGAAACCACACGAGCCGGCCATTTCCAACCCCTACCCCACAGGATGTGTGCGAAGCGGTGCAGCCAGATGGCGTGCATGCCCGGGTAACACGTCAGCACGTCGAACGCATTGCGCGCAGCCGGATCACGATGAAATACGCTTTGAATATCTTCTCGCAAACGCTCGAACATTACTGATCCTTCCGCTTGTAGGGCTCACCGCGTGCAGCTTTCTGCGTTTCGGTCAGAACGCCGCGCAGAATACTGAGTTCGGAATGCTCAACCTCGCTGCGCCCGTAAAGCCTGCGCAGGCGCGCCATCAGATGTCGGGGCTTTTCAGGATCAAGAAAACCAATGGCGACCAGCGTCGCTTCCAAATGAGCGTAGAAACCTTCCATTTCGTCCATCGTCGCCAGTTCGGCGTTGTGCGCCATTTTGGCGGGCTCATCATGAGCGGGCTGCCGGGAAGCCGCCAGCCATGACATGCGCACTTCGTAGCTGAGGACCTGCACGGCAGCAGCGAGATTCAACGAGCTGAAACCGGGATCCGACGGGATATGCACATGAAAATGGCAACGCTGCAGTTCTTCATTGGTCAACCCCGCGTGCTCGCGACCGAATACCAAGGCGACTTCAGCCCCCTGCCCTGCCTGCTCGACAACCTTCACGCCCGAAGCGCGAGGGTCAAGCATCGGCCACGGCAGACTGCGATCACGGGCACTGGTGCCGAGTACCAGACGGCAACCCACCAGCGCTTCTTCAAGGGTGGCAACGACCTGCGCGCCCTCAAGAATATCGGTGGCCCCGGATGCACGGGCATCGGCATCGGGCGACGGAAAGATCCGCGGATCGACCAGCACCAGGCGCGAAAGCCCCATGTTTTTCATGGCGCGAGCCGCCCCGCCGATATTTCCGGGATGGGTAGTGCCGACCAGGACAACACGAATGTTCTGCAACAAAGCGAACGCTCACTGACGCGAATTAGGGGGGCAAATCTTACAGAAACGACCCGATTAACGCTATGAACCTGTTGAAGCCAGGCGACCTTTGGCCTATGACAGGCACGATGGGAAACGCCCTGAAACCCGACAACCGTTACAACGCAAGGCTGGAAATAATTCGACGCACCCCATAGAATGGCCGGCTCTCTTTAACAACCTTAGGTGAATTGTCCATGCAGCCCATGCTGAATATCGCGCTGCGCGCCGCCCGCAGCGCCAGCGAATTGATTTTCCGCTCCATCGAGCGCTTGGATACCATCAAGGTCGACGAAAAAGAAGCCAAAGACTACGTTTCAGAGATCGACCGTGCTGCCGAACAGAGCATCATCACCGCTCTGCGCAAAGCCTACCCGACCCACGGCATTCTGGGTGAAGAAAGCGGCATGCACGAAGGCAGCGGCGAAGGCACCGACTACCTGTGGATCATCGATCCACTGGACGGCACCACCAACTTCGTTCGCGGCATTCCGCACTTCGCGGTCAGCATCGCCTGCAAATACCGTGGTCGCCTTGAACACGCTGTCGTTCTCGACCCCGTCCGCCAGGAAGAATTCACCGCCAGCCGTGGCCGTGGCGCAGCCCTGAACGGTCGCCGTCTGCGGGTCAGCCAGCGCAAGAGCCTGGAAGGCGCTCTGCTGGGCACCGGCTTCCCTTTCCGCGACAACCAGATGGACAATCTCGAAAACTACCTGGGCATGTTCCGCAGCCTGGTTGGCCAGACCGCAGGTATCCGCCGCGCAGGCGCTGCCAGCCTGGACTTGGCCTATGTCGCAGCCGGCCGTTTTGACGCATTCTGGGAGTCGGGCCTGTCCGAGTGGGACATCGCTGCAGGCGCTCTGCTGATTCAAGAAGCAGGCGGTCTGGTCAGCGACTTCACAGGCGGTCACGACTTCCTGGAGAAAGGCCACATCGTTGCTGGCAACACCAAATGCTTCAAGGCCGTACTGACTGCAATCGCACCGCACTTGCCGCCTTCGCTCAAGCGCTAAGCGACAGACGTAAAAAAACCGGCGAAAGCCGGTTTTTTTTATGCCTTGCAGAAACTCAGTTGACTTACTGGGCCTGGCCCAGAACCAGCTGACCATTCTTGTCGACAGGAATCTGATTGCCTGGATCGCGATCCATACGGACCTGACCCACTTTCTCATTCAGCTTGTACTTCACGTTGTAACCCACAACCTTGTCGCTCACGTCGTTGACTGTCGTGCAACGATTCTGCGTGGTGGTGTAAGTATCACGCTCCTGCATGCCTTCCTGAACCTTGTTACCGGCATAACCACCACCGACTGCACCTGCAACGGTTGCGATCTTCTTGCCGTTACCACCACCGATCTGATTACCCAGCAAACCGCCAGCTACAGCACCGATGACGCTACCCACGATCTGATGCTGGTCCTTGACCGGCGCCTGACGAGTAACGGTTACGTCCTTGCAAACTTCGCGGGGGGTTTTGATCTGCTGGTTGATCGGCTCGACAGCCAATACATCCGCATACTCAGGACCACCCTTGACCAGGCTATAGGTGGCAACGGCACCGCCAGCAGTTACAACAGCAGCACCTAATACAACACCAACAAGCATAGACTTGTTCACGTGAACCTCCTGACCCAATCGAAACGCAGCATGACTGCGCAATGCCTAGCCTTGGAGCATAAAAAAAGGCGCGAGTTCATCACTCGCGCCTTTTTTATGACGGCCGGCTATTAAGGCAAGTCATCTGCCTTCTCAACCACGACCGGAGGAATCAGATCCTCAGTGGTCAGGTTCAGCCAGATCAGCACCACGTTGGCGATGTAGATCGACGAGTAAGTACCCGCCAGCACACCGATGAACAACGCGATGGAGAAGCCTTCCAGACTGTCGCCACCGAACACCCACAACGCCACGATCGCCAGCAGCGTGGAGATCGACGTTGCCATAGTGCGCAGCAGTGTCTGCGTCGTGGAGATGTTGATGTTCTCGATCAACGACGCTTTGCGCAGCAGACGGAAGTTTTCACGCACCCGGTCGAACACCACGATGGTGTCGTTCAGCGAGTAGCCGATGATCGCCAACACCGCCGCTAACACCGTCAGGTCGAAGGTGATCTGGAAGAACGACAGGATACCCAGCGTCACCACCACGTCGTGGATCAACGAGACGATGGCACCGACCGCAAACTTCCACTGAAAGCGGAACGCCAGATAGATCAGTACGCCACCGAGGGCCAGCAGCATGCCGATACCGCCCTGGTCGCGCAGCTCTTCGCCGACCTGAGGACCGACGAATTCGACGCGCTTGACCACCGCAGGATTGTCAGCACCCGACTTGCGCAGCGCTTCTGCCACTTGAGTGCCCAGTTGCGGGTCTTCACCCGGCATGCGCACCAGCAGGTCTGTGGTCGCACCGAAGCTCTGTACCACGGCATCGTGATACCCGGCCTCGACCAGTTCCTGACGGACCTTGCCCAGATCGGCCGGACGCTCGTAGGTCAGCTCAATGAGCGTACCGCCGGTGAAGTCCAGACCAAAGTTAAGCCCTTTATGGAACCAGCTGAACAACGCCAGTGCAGTAAGGAGCATGGTAATGGCGAACGCAACGTTGCGAACGCCCATGAAGTTGATGGTACGTTTCATGGCAGCCCCTTAAATCCACAACTTCTTGAAGTCACGCCCGCCATAGATCAGGTTGACCATTGCGCGGGTCACCATGATGGCTGTGAACATCGAGGTAAAGATCCCGAGCGACATGGTCACCGCAAACCCTTTGACGGGACCGGTGCCCATCGCAAAGAGAATGCCGCCGACCAGCAGCGTCGTCAGGTTGGCGTCGAGGATCGCCGTGTAGGCACGATCGAAACCTTCACTGATTGCACGCTGAACCGTCATCCCGTTGGCGATCTCTTCACGTATCCGCGAGAAGATCAGCACGTTGGCGTCCACCGCCATACCCATCGTCAATACGATACCGGCGATACCCGGCAGGGTCAGCGTTGCGCCCAGCAGCGACATCAGCGCCAGCAGCATAACCATGTTGAAGGCCAGCGCCACGGTCGCGATCAGACCGAAGAAGCGATAGATGGCCATGATGAACAGCGACACGAACAGCATGCCCCACAGGGAAGCGTGGACACCCTTGGTGATGTTGTCAGCACCCAGGCTCGGACCGATGGTGCGCTCTTCAGCAAAATACATCGGCGCCGCCAGACCACCGGCACGCAACAGCAGCGCCAGCTCGGACGACTCGCCCTGACCGTTCAGGCCCGTGATACGGAACTGGCTGCCCAGTGGCGACTGGATGGTCGCCAGGCTGATGATCTTCTTGTCTTCCTTGAAGGTCTGGACCGGCACGTCTTTCTCGACGCCGTTGACCATCTGCTTGGTGTAGGTCGTGGTCGGACGCTGTTCGATGAAGATCACCGCCATGCTGCGACCCACATTGCTGCGGGTTGCACGGCTCATCAGCTCGCCACCGTGACCATCAAGGTTGATGTTCACCTGTGGACGACCATGCTCGTCGAAGCTCGCCTTGGCGTCGGTCACCTGATCACCGGTGATGATCAGACCACGCTCCACCGCCGCTGCCGGACGTCCGCCTTCACGGAATTCGAACATCTCGGTGGTGCCCTTCGAATCTTCCGGACCTGCGCCCAGACGGAATTCGAGGTTGGCGGTCTTGCCCAGGATACGCTTGGCTTCGGCTGTGTCCTGCACGCCCGGCAGTTCAACCACGATGCGGTTGGCACCCTGACGCTGGACCAGCGGCTCGGCCACACCCAGTTCGTTGACCCGGTTACGCACCGTGGTCAGGTTCTGCTTGATGGAGTATTCGCGAATCTCGGCCAACTTGGCCGGCGTCAGCGCCATGCGCAGCACGGGAATCCCGTTCAGCTCGGCAGGCGTGATTTCGAAATCGGTAAAGGTCTTGCGCACCAGCGCACGGGCCTGCTCGCGCTCTGCGTCGTCGGTAAAGCCCAGCTGAATCACATTACCCAACTGCGGCAGGCTGCGATAACGCACCTTTTCCTTGCGCAGCAGCGTTTTGACTTCGCCTTCGTAAACCTTCAGACGGGCATCGATCGCCTTGTCCATGTCGACTTCCAGCAGGAAGTGAACACCACCGGACAGGTCGAGGCCGAGTTTCATCGGAGTTGCGCCAACGTTACGCAGCCAGTTCGGCGTGGTGCGAGCCAGGTTCAGCGCAACGACATAGTCATCACCCAGCGCCTTGCGCACGACATCCTTGGCCGGCAACTGGTCTTCCTGCTTGCTCAGACGCAACAAACCGCCTTTGCCATTCTCAGCCAGAGAAGAAGCCTTGACCGAGATCCCGGCATCGGTCAGCGCCTTGGCTGCACGATCCACATCTGCCTGAGTGACCTGCAACGCAGTACTTGCGCCACTGATCTGAATGGCCGAATCGTCAGGGTAGAGATTGGGTGCGGAATAAATAAAACCGACCACCAGCACCGCCAGGATCAGTACGTATTTCCACAGAGGGTATTTGTTCAGCATCACGCCGCCCGCTTAAAACGCGGGGCGCCTTGCGCGCCCCGTCGATGGGTAAAAGTTGGTACTCAGATCGCTTTCAGGGTGCCTTTAGGCAGAGTGGCTGCGATTGCGCCTTTCTGGATTTTCAGCTCGACGGTGTCGGAGACTTCGATCACGACAAAATCGTCGGTCACTTTGTTGATCTTGCCCGCGATACCACCGCTGGTGACCACTTCATCGCCCTTCTGCAGGTTGCCCAGCAGGTTTTTCTGCTCTTTGGCGCGCTTGGCCTGTGGACGCCAGATCATCAGATAGAAGATGACCAGGAAGCCAACCAGGAAGATCCACTCGAAACCGCTGCCCGCAGGACCGGCAGCCGGTGCAGCAGCATCCGCGAAAGCGGGAGAGATGAAAAAGCTCATGTGTCGCTCCAAGTTACATAATTAGTATAAAAAAGCAGGAAAAACTCGTTCTGTTTCAACCCAGAGGCGGCGTTGGGAGTCCGCGTTTGGCATAGAAGGCATCGACGAAGGCGGCCAATGTACCCTGTTGAATAGCCTCGCGCAAACCAGCCATAAGCACCTGGTAGTGCCGCAAATTGTGGATCGTATTGAGCATGCTCCCCAGCATTTCGTTGCACTTGTCCAGGTGATGCAGATAAGCGCGCGAGAAGTTCTTGCAGGTGTAGCAATCGCAGGTCGGGTCCAGCGGCGAATTGTCATGCCGGTGAAACGCGTTACGGATTTTCAACACGCCGGTATCGATGAACAAATGGCCGTTTCGGGCATTGCGGGTCGGCATCACGCAGTCGAACATGTCGACACCGCGCCGAACACCTTCGACCAGATCTTCCGGCTTGCCTACCCCCATCAGGTAACGGGGTTTGTCTGCTGGCATCTGGCCCGGCAGGTAATCCAGCACCTTGATCATCTCGTGCTTGGGCTCGCCCACCGAGAGGCCACCGATGGCCAGACCATCGAAACCGATCTGGTCCAGACCTTCCAGCGAGCGCATGCGCAAGCTCTCGTGCATGCCGCCCTGAACGATACCGAACAGCGCGGCGGTATTCTCGCCGTGAGCGATCTTGGAACGCTTGGCCCAGCGCAGGGACAGCTCCATCGAAATGCGCGCCACGTCTTCATCGGCCGGGTAAGGCGTGCATTCGTCGAAGATCATCACGATGTCCGAACCTAGATCACGCTGGACCTGCATGGACTCTTCAGGGCCCATGAACACCTTGGCGCCATCGACTGGCGACGCGAAGGTGACGCCCTCCTCCTTGATCTTGCGCATCGCGCCCAGGCTGAACACCTGAAAACCGCCGGAGTCGGTCAGAATCGGCCCCTGCCACTGCATGAAATCGTGCAGGTCTCCGTGGCCCTTGATGACCTCAGTACCGGGACGCAGCCACAGGTGAAAGGTGTTGCCCAGAATGATCTGCGCGCCGGTGGCTTCGATGTCGCGTGGCAACATGCCCTTGACCGTGCCATAGGTGCCCACCGGCATGAACGCCGGGGTTTCGACCACGCCACGGGGAAAGGTCAGGCGACCGCGACGGGCCTTGCCGTCGGTGGCCAACAACTCGAAAGACATACGACAGGTGCGACTCATGCGTGATCCTCTGGTACCGATTCCTGTGGGGCCGTCGGCGCGGGATTGCGGGTGATGAACATCGCATCACCGTAACTGAAGAAGCGGTAACCCTGCTCAATGGCGGCGGCGTAGGCGGCCATCGTCTCGGGGTAACCGGCGAACGCCGAAACCAGCATCAACAGCGTGGATTCGGGCAAATGAAAATTGGTCACCAAGGCATCGACCACATGAAACGGGCGGCCTGGGTAGATGAAGATATCGGTGTCGCCGCTGAACGGCTTCAGCACACCATCACGCGCCGCGCTCTCCAGTGAACGCACGCTGGTGGTCCCGACAGCAATCACCCGCCCGCCCCGCGCACGGCACGCCGCCACGGCATCGACCACGTCCTGGCCGACTTCCAGCCATTCGCTGTGCATGTGGTGATCTTCGATCTGCTCGACACGCACCGGCTGGAACGTCCCCGCCCCGACATGCAGCGTGACGAACGTCGTCTCGACGCCCTTGGCGGCAATCGCCTCCATCAGTGGCTGATCGAAATGCAGACCTGCCGTCGGCGCGGCCACGGCACCGGCACGCTGGGCGTAAACGGTCTGATAACGCTCGCGGTCCGCGCCTTCGTCCGGGCGGTCTATATAAGGAGGCAATGGCATGTGCCCGACACGGTCGAGCAGCGGTAACACCTCCTCGGCGAAACGCAGCTCGAACAACGCGTCATGGCGCGCCACCATTTCGGCCTCGCCACCGCCGTCGATCAGGATCGATGACCCCGGCTTGGGCGATTTGCTGGAGCGCACGTGGGCCAGTACACGATGGCTGTCCAGCACGCGTTCGACCAGAATTTCCAGCTTGCCGCCAGAAGACTTCTGCCCGAAAAGACGCGCAGGAATGACGCGGGTATTGTTGAACACCATCAAGTCGCCCGGGCGCAGATGCTCGAGCAAATCGGTGAATTGACGATGTGCCAGCTCGCCGCTCACCCCGTCCAGGGTCAACAGACGACTACTGCGACGCTCGGCCAGCGGGTGACGAGCAATCAGGGAATCCGGGAGATCGAAGGTAAAGTCAGCGACGCGCATGATGGGGTTCGTTTAGCAGGGCCGGGAAGTTTATCCGGTTTGACGGAATTAGTAAAAAACCAACGCAAATCCCTGTTGACCAACGGAGAACTCATCCCTATACTTCGCCGCCATTGAGCCCTGATGGCGGAATTGGTAGACGCGGCGGATTCAAAATCCGTTTTCGAAAGAAGTGGGAGTTCGATTCTCCCTCGGGGCACCACCAAATTGAAGAAAGACCTTGATTCTCAAGGTCTTTTTTTTCGCCTGGCGTAAAGTTGGCGTAATGGTGCTGAGGAAAAGGGATCAATCACACCTCACGGTCCATAGTTGATCCAGCCTGGTTGTGAAGCTTTGGCTCATCATCTCCCGGCGCATGGCCCACTCCGGATTGGTCGGCACGCTTCCCGTGCGTAGTGTTCCCCTGCCCCAGCGAGTATTGATTTCGTCCAGCACGCTCATGACCTTCTCTGCAGCCACAGGCTGAGAAGCCGCGAATAGGTCGTCCGTGAATTCACCGGGCTGGCGAAGATCCAGCAGCAGAACCTCTGCCTTGCTGTACTTGAAGCCCGACCTGAACAGACGATTCACCGCTTCTGTTGCAGCCTTCGTCATTAACCGCACGTCGTTAGTGGGATAAGGCAGTTCAACCAACGCACCATTGGCGTACTTGGCCTCTTCCGGATTGAACATGCCAGTACGAATGCTGACGCGGATTTTCTTGCACAGGGAATTCTGCGAACGAAGCTTTTCAGCCGCCCGCTGTGTGTAAGTGGCCACCGCCTCTTTAATAGGCTCGATGGCGGTCAGCCGCTGGCCGAACATCCGACTGCAGCAGATCTCCTGCTTGGGCGGCGCAGCCTCGCCCAGCTCCAAGCATGGAATACCGGCCAGCTCACGGGCAGTCTTTTCAATGACGACGCTGAACCGGTCACGCAAGGTCCGCGCATCGGCAGTGGCCAGATCCATTGCCGTGCGGACGTTCATCGCCTCCAGATGGGCTTTCATCTTTCTGCCCACACCCCACACTTCAGACACCGCCGTGTTGCGCAGCACCCAGTTCCGCTTATGCAGGTCACAGATATCGACTACTCCACCGGTCTGAGCCAGCAGGCGCTTAGCAGTGTGATTCGCAAGCTTGGCCAGGGTTTTGGTCGGAGCGATACCCACGCCGACAGGGATTCCAGTGCATTTAAGGACAGAGGATCTTATGCGACGACCGAACGCTGTGAGATCTCCAGGGATACCGGTCAGATCCGCAAATGCTTCGTCGATACTGTAGACCTCAGTGGCCGGAACCATCGACTCGATGATCGACATGACGCGCTCGCTCATGTCCCCGTAAAGCGCGTAATTGCTGCTGAACACCTTGATGCCGTGCCGACGCAGCACATCCTTGATCTGAAAGTAAGGAGCGCCCATTTTCACAAACGGCTTGGCATCGTAGCTGCGAGCAATGACGCACCCGTCGTTGTTGCTGAGCACGACGATAGGAGTCTTCTCCAGGTCCGGACGGAAGACGCGCTCGCAGCTCGCATAAAAGCAGTTGCAGTCGATCAGCGCGAAGACCGGGTTAAACCTTTCCAAGACGGTGCAGATTGAAATTGACTACGCCCCAGATGACCAGGTTGTCACCCTCCAGAATGTGCCGAGTCGGATACGCGCCGTTTTCCGACTTGAGCATCACCACTCCGTCCTTCATGTAGAGCCGCTTGCACATCGGATCGGAGTTATTCAGCGCTGCCACCACAACTTCCCCATGCTCAGCGTCGCGACTGCGGTCGACGACGATCAGATCCTGATCGTAGATCCCAGCCCCTACCATACTGTCTCCGAGGATCTTCGCCAGGTACACATGCGGCGCACGCACCTCAGCCATTTCATCGAGAGACACGTGTTTCTCAATGTAATCGACGGCAGGGGAAGCAAATCCTGCTGGCACCTGAAACGAGTACAACGGGAGTTTGACACCCCCTTCAGACAGTGGGCCGAGAATGACTACGCTCATGGGAAAGACCTTGTGGTTAAGAAGCTGTATGCATATACAGTTAACTCTGTGGTCTTTGCGCGGTCAATCGTAAGGACGGGCATTTTCGACGAATGACATCAGAGGTGACATCATGTGCGGACGGTATTCGATCTACGAATCTATGGACCACTACCTCAAGGAGCTTGCGCCAGAGCAGTTGGTCATCAACAGATATGACCTTTGGCCTATCGAGCGATACAACGTCGCCCCATCAACCCGCGTCGAGATCATTCGTCCAACCGAGCAGGGCCTGAGCGTCGACAAAGTGCGTTGGGGATGGGCACCGTTCTGGGCCAAAGGCAAACGTCCGCCGCCGATCAATGCGCGTGTCGAAACCGTGATGACCGGGAAGTTTTTCAAAGAGCTGTGGCCGAATGGGCGAGCACTGGCTCCAGCCAATGGGTGGTTTGAGTGGGTTAAGGATCCGGACGACCCGAAGAAAAAGCAGCCGTACTACATTCGACTCAAGAGCCAGAAGCCGATGTTTTTTGCGGCGCTCGCCCAGGTTCATTCAGGGCTTGAGCCTAATGAGGGAGATGGGTTCGTGGTCATTACTGCGGAGAGTGATTCGGGGATGGTAGACATCCATGACCGGCGCCCCGTTGTACTGTCACCCAGCGATGCACGAAGATGGATCGAGCCAGGACTTAACGCGTCAACGGCTGAGGAAATTGCCCGAAACGCCTGTAGGCCGGTAGCTGACTTCGAATGGTATGCGGTTGGAAAAGCAGTCGGCAATGTCAGAAATCAGGGCATTGACCTCATTCGCCAATCAAAATGAGCTAATTCGCCGATGGGCCAGCATACGCTTGAAGGTAGCCATAGAGTTTAGATTCTCACTCCAACAGCCGAAGCCTGCGTATCTTGATTTTCAGAAGGTTCTGTATCTTCAGATAGGTTCTGTATCTTCAGATAGGTTCTGTATCTTCAGATAGGTTCTGTATCTTCAGAAGGTTCTGTATCTTCAGATAGGTTTTGTATCTTCAGAAGGTTCTGTATCTTCAGATAGGTTCTGTATCTTCAGAAGGTTCTGTATCTTCAGATAGGTTTTGTATTTTCAGAAACTTTCAAACTTTCAGAAAGGCAATCAACTTGGGATAGCTTACCAAACTCAGCCAGGAGATGCCTTCCACCAACCAAAGATATCTATTGGTACTAAAAGGTACTATCAGCTACCAGAAGATACCGTCTTAGAGCCAAACATTGGTTCGACGAACTCGCTCGTGAGAGACTGCTTGGACCTGTGCAAACACCCAAAGACCTTATAGATAGGGCCTTTCAAGGACGAAAGCAAACAGCTAGGTGTCTCGCCACAAGAAATTTCCGATTCGGAAAAGTGGTGTTCTGCAGACACAATTAGCGAAATAGTGAATCTCCAGATCCTCAATTCCACACCCCGCCTTCACATATAAAACAAAAAGATGCGTACAGGACTATTGACGAGACATCATTAGACAAACTAGAGTGCAAGTACACTGCACCAGCACACTCAGACCGCATATAGCGATCAAACTTTTTTGACAATCTTAAAAGCGGGTTTGCTTTGGCACATGTGTAAGAAAGCTGTTTGTTGAGAGGTAGAGGGGATGGAGTTGCAGCTCCACCCCCCCTTGAGGCTGACAGCGCAAAGTGTTAACCCGGTGACGCTTTGCCCCGCTCTACTGTGCTGTCCACAACGATGCAACGTTAGCACACAGGATCGGAGAGACCAACACCGGCCACACCTCCTATGGAGATTAGGGTATGGACCCCAAAATCGAGCTTTTGGTAGCGCTCATCTACCTAGCTATTGAGCTGATCAGGATTGTTCAGAACTGGTGCTAACAAAAAACCGGTGGAGCATCAGCTCTGCCGGTTTTCCACCTCATCTAAAACAGCCGACCCAAGGGGTCGGGCTTCCAGTTCATTACGATCAACTCACCGGTAACGGGGGCTTTGCCTTTTCGTTGGTTTGGAGTCGTATAGCGAATGTCCAGCATCTCAAAATGGAACCCGCTGAATGCTCGCCGGATATCAGGGTGATCATTGATGCTCACCATCACCTTCCCCTTACACCTTCGCATGAACTCAGCCATCCGCTCGTAATTCTCAAACGGAAAATCCACACCATACCCAGCCGTCTGCCAGTAAGGCGGGTCCATGTAATGGAACGTATGAGGCCGGTCATACCGCTCAGCACACTCAAGCCACGGCAGATTTTCCACATACGTACCCGACAAACGCTGCCAGGCTGCAGACAGGTTTTCCTCGATCCGCAGAAGGTTGATGGCCGGGCCAGTTGTCGCAGTGCCGAAAGTCTGCCCGCTGACCTTGCCAGCGAAGGCGTGGTGCTGCAGGTAGAAGAAACGGGCGGCGCGCTGGATGTCGGTGAGGGTTTCGGGGCGGGTCATCTTCTGCCACTCAAATACCTGGCGCGAGCTGAGTGCCCATTTGAACTGGCGTACAAATTCTTCTAGGTGGTTTTGGACGACGCGGTACAGCGTGACCAGATCCCCGTTGATGTCGTTCAAGACCTCGACGGGGGCAGCCTGGGGACGCATGAAGTAGAGGGCCGCACCGCCAGCGAATACTTCGACGTAGCATTCGTGGGGTGGGAACAGCGGGATGAGACGGTCGGCCAGGCGGCGTTTGCCGCCCATCCAAGGGATGATGGGTGTGGACATGAGTAGCAAGACCTTTACTGTATGCATGAACAGGTGCTAGGCTCACCGCGCTTTGTGCACGAAGCGAGAGCCTTGGCTGGACTTGCAGGGGTATTCTGCGGGAACGGCGATCAGCCGGGATGTTGACGCATCCAGGCTGGTCGCTCTTTTGTTTGCTGCTGCTTTCGTAACGAGTGCTATGGCAAAAATTTCAGGGCTCGCTGGTAGATATCTTCACGATCCTTCAACCCGTTCGTGCCTCCGTTAATGCGCTTCGTGATCAACAAAAAGTCAGATTTGTCAGCGAGCGCATTCAAGCTTGCTCGGTGCCAGAACCACCCAGCCGACATCGCAGCGTGTTGCGGCTCCTCAAGCAGCTCAGGGTGCGCGAGCAGATCAAGGCCAAGCGCTTCACCACACGCGGCATAGTTCGCCCGGCCCGTGATTTGAATAAGCCCCCTGCCCCGATACAGCTGGCCATCGTCATCATCTTCCGGAGTATTGCCGAGACGCTCAGCGAGCCGCCCCGTATCGTACTTGTCCAGATAACTGTCACTGCCCAACTCACGCACGTAGCGAAGCTGGCCGGACTCGTGGCCGATCTGCGCAAGGAACGCGGCGATGCGCAATTTGGTAACGATGCCGTACTTGCCCATCGCAACGTTTAGGGCAGGAACAAAAACGCCAGCTCGGGAGCTGGCGTTGGGGAGTATCTGCAGCAACTGCTGCGCGGTAATCGACATGCGTGTTCTCCTGATGAGTGTGTGGTGACTTGACCGGTCAGAGCTGTACGACCTTGACCGGTTTTTTCTCTTTCTTTTTCTTACCCTTCGCCTTGGCCTTGCCGGACTTCCCGCCGTTGCACTCAACCGTCGTGGTCCAACCCGACTGGGTGAAGACCTGTTCAACCGAGTCGACCAGGTACTCGCCATCAAGGCCGACCTTAAAGTCCACCGCACTGATCATTCGCTCTGCGAACAAGTCGGTACGGCCTGCCATTTCAAGGCGAACGCCCGCCGTACTACGGTTGAATGCAGCGAGGCGCGCTTTGGCAGCCTGCTCAGCGGCAGACTTGTTGGGATGGATATGACGGTCGGTATGAACAGCCGGGAGGCCAGCGGGGGACTGGTCGTTTCTCAACTCGACGACCTGCAGCTTCCCGGTCTTCTTGTCCTGATGCTTGGCCTGAACGGCTTTCTGCGTGGTTTTATCGCTGAGACGAAACTGCCAGCGCGCCACATCAGCACGGCGGATCGTTACGACGCCAAATGCCTTGCCGCTCGCGCTGACGCCTTCCTGACGCGGGAGCACAAGCAGTTGGCCGTCCGCAACTTTTGCGGTGCAGTCATACTTCTTGGCCACCCGTGTGATGAAGTTGAAATCGGATTCGTCGAGCTGATCGATTCGTGGCACTTTTGTAGTCACGGTACAGACCGGTTTCCAACCATTACGCGCAGCGATGTCACTGACGATTTGCTGCAGGGTGACGTTTTCCCAGCTACCAGATCGTGTCGTGCGTCCGCTGCCGCGCATATCGCTGGCCTTGCCGCGTATAACCAGCGTATCGGGCGGACCTGACGCCTCGATGTCGTCCACGGTGTAGAGGCCAAGCCGAGTGAGACGATGCCCTTCGTAACCCAGATAAATCTCGATGCCTGCACCACGCGCAGGCAGTGAGACAGCACGATCCCTGTCGTCAATGCGCAACTCAAACTCGTCTGACTCCATGCCTGGCTTATCGCTCGTGCGAAGGAGCAGCAGCCGGTCGTTGATCAGCGCCGTAATATCGTTGCGGTCCGCAACAATTCGGAATACCGGTTTCATGAGACCTTCTTATAGCCATGACACGACATGGCGGATTCACTAGAATCCGCCGCCGAATATAAATAAGGATGGAACGTTGAAAAGGACTACCGGAATGATCCTGCTCGTGCTGGCCGCTGGCTCAGTGCAAGCAGAAAAGAAACTTGAGGTGATTGACCTCGCACCCGAGCATGTCAGCGCCGAGGACAAAGCCAGAGGCCAACGCTATCTGGAAGCACAAGACGCCGCAGCAAAGATTCCAAAAGCGGACGCTATGGATTTCATCGTCAGACTAAACAGCGCAGTCGAGGATGGACATGCTCTGGCCAAGTCGGGAACCATGAACGGCACCCAAAGCCGCAACCAGGCCATCGCCCTGAACAAGCTTCAAGATGAAGGCGCGAAGTTTGGAACGGTTTTTACTCCATTCGCAAAGTGCAATACAGCTTCCATTGAGGCAGCAACATCATGGCAAGGTCTGATTGGGAGCAATGAGAAGTTGTTCGTCCAGTCTCATCAGTCCTATTTGCAAGCCGCTATGGAATGCATCAAGGCAGCGAGCTAACCCCACAACTGAATCACTTCATCGGTCTGGGTAAGCAAATCCGGCAATAAAATCTGCACCCCAGCCCGAAAAGGTTGGGGTTCATCTGCCAACCCCTGATTGGCATCCAGCACGGCCTCAACGCTACCGCTCAGGTGGCCGTAATACTGCTGACACAGCGTGTCCAGCAGATCCCCGTCAGACGTTCTGCAGATCGTCGCCATAGCTCACAAACTCCAGTGAAAAGCCCTGCTTGCGAGGGATGCCCCCGGCCAGCAGGTTGCTCTGTTCCTCATCCACGCTAAGCAGGCACCAGTTGCCCAACACCTCGCCGTAACCCGTGGTCAGGCTCAGCGGTTGTAGATTGCGTCCCATGCTGCGCAAGGTGTCCAGCTGCTTGAGCCCGCCCTTGAAGCCTGGGAAAATTGCGCCTTTCAAACTGAGCTTGTCGTCACCCAGACCGACCGCCTGCTGGGCAATGCTGCGTGTCAGACGTTCTTGGCCTGCCCAGCGAAACGCGGTCTGTCGTCGCAACTCGTCAAACGCCGCCGTGTCCAGGTTGAAGTAGTACGGCTGGGCCTCGGGCTTGAGCGGCTGGACGATCAACAAATGTGGAAACGGCTTGACCGCCTCCGGCGCAGGCGTGGTCTGTGTTTGGAAGCTGCCAGTCGGCACGATATTGCTGAGCGCGGGGCTAACACTCCCGGCTGCCCGGTTGATTGCAGCACCGGCCTTCGATGCCTGTTCCTTTAATGTCCCCATGCGCTCCTGTACCTGCGACATCGCGGTGGTGGCCTGCCCGTACATCGACACCACTCTGCCAACCGTGGACTGGGCGACGTTGATGCCACGCATGGTGCGCTGCAGCTTCGCGCCGATGGCAGGACCAATGAACGGAATGTTCTCAAGCTCCGAGGCAGCACCGGTCATATCGCTGATGGCCCCATTCAAGGGTCCAAGCATGCCGTCCAAGCTACGGCGCCCCACCTCGCCAGCGGATACCAGGTACTTCAAAGAAGACTGGAGTTGTTCTGCATAAGCCATGACCTTTCCTCACCCCACGTGTGGGGCATCAAACAGTTGACGGGCTGCAGCCTGGCGGCTGAACTCTTCGAACTGACGCTGGAGAAACGGAGCGATTTCACGCGCCAACTGGGCCGGGTCCTTCACATCGCCCTGTACGCTAACGGGCATGTGTGGCGAGAAGGTGAATTGCTGGTCGACCTTGGTGGACTCGGGCTTGGCCTTCTCGGACGCATTGACGATAGCGGGCAACGCCAGCGGCGCAGGCGTCGCTGCGGCCATCGCTTTGACGACATCACCAGGCATCGCAGCGGGCTTGGCTTCCCCTGCCTTGTCGGCAACAGCCTCGGCCTTCTCATCCGAACCAAACAACGCTTTGCCCAGAAAGCCGCCGATGCCCTCACCGCCCATGCCGCCCAGAAACGCACCGACCGCACCGCCGATCGCCGTGCCGATCACCGGCACGATGGAGCCGATTGCAGCACCCGCCGCGCCACCTGCCAACGCACCGGCCAATCCTCCGGCAGCACCACCGTAGCCTTCCGCTTTCTCGTCCTGGGTCCCGGCGTTCTGATAGGTGTCCAGAGCCAACATCCCGGCATCCAGAAATTTCCCACCGGGGACCAGCTTGGCAACACCGCCCAATTTTCCTGCGGCACCGGCAAGACGTGCCAGTCGGCCCGCCGCAGGAGGTGGCACGGGCGGGCTCGGCGGTATCGGTGGTCGAGGAGGACCTGCGCGTCGACTGCCCGCGCCGCCGCTAGCAGCACCGCGGCGACGGCTGCGCCGTGAACGACGCTGATCTCCCGGCCCACCGGCACCAGCACCGCCGCCGATGGCATTGGCGTTGACGACGAACACCTTCTGCGGCTCCGAACTGCTGCGCGAGCTACCGGCACCGTCCCCGTCGTTGCTGGCCTCGCCGAAGATATCGAGCAGTTTCAGCCCGGTTTCGACAGGATCAAACCCAGTCTTACCGCCCTCCTCTGCCTCATCCCCATCATCAGTGCTGTCCTTGCCGTCAGCGCCCGGCTTGTCCTTATCCTTACCCTTTGGCTTGTCTTTGCCCTTGAAGGCTTTGAGACCAGTCTCAAGCAATCCTTTGACGGCACCCACCTTGCCCTCGGGCTTGTCGTTCTTGTCGCCAGAATTGGTGACATAGACTTTCTGAACCTTGTTCGGGTTGCCGCCGAGCGACCCGCGCCCCAGATTGAGCAGCCCCTTACCGATTTTGAAAGCACCCGCCGCTGACTTGAGCGCCACCAGCCCTGCGCCTACAGCGGTGATGGCCAGCACCACAGGTTGGGACGTGTCAGAAAGCGCTGTGAAGCCCTTGGCCGTTGCCGTGATGCCTTTGGCGACAGCGTCGGTAACGGGACGAATCGCATCACCGACGCTACGCATCGAATCATTGACCGCTTGGAACGTCTCGGCCCAGATCTGCGACGACGCACCGCGGCGCTCGGCGAGGTTCTTGTCGAGGATTCCGGAGGCGTTCTGTGAATCCTTTTTTAACTGGTCGTACAGGGCACGGTTCTGCGAGTACGCCGTCAGCGCGGCTTTGACCTGCATGTCGGCAAAGAGGTCGCCAGTGCGCAGAGCCTGCTCCAGCGAGTCCAGCATCTCCTTGGCCTTGGCCGGATCAGCCTCTTTGCTGATTTTCTCCGTGGCATCCTTCATCTTTTTGGCTTTCGCCGGGTCGGTCTTCTCAATGTAGTGCTGGGCCAGCGCGAAGCTGGACTCCAGCGTCGACATCCCTTTCTGGATGCCGGTGTTCAGGGAGCCCTGATAATCGATACCAACGTCCTTGTACGACTTCACCACGTCGGTGGAGCCGATCTTCTCCATCCAGTTCTTCAGGTTGTTGGCTGCCTCATCTGAGCCGCCAGCCGTTTTCATCTGAACCTGAAGCATCGCACCGAGCTGGCTCACCGAGTCCATTCCGGTCACGCCCAGCTTGCCCATGCCCGCAAGTAACTGCGGGAACCAGCGCGCCATGTCGCTGGCCTCAAAGCTACCTGCCTGCCCCTGCATGGCGACCGCCTCGAGGGCTTTCTCCATGATCTTGGGATCGGTGATCTTGGCATTCTGCTGCAGCGCCTGGATCATGTTGGCCGTATCGGTGCCGCTGGCACCCTGTCCGACAGCGAACTTGGCCGCCACCGGCGCATAGGACAACGCCTTGTCCAGGCTCATACCAGCGCCGACCAGCTTGTTGACCAGGTCGGCCACCTCGTTGCGGGCCATACCGGTGTCCTGCGAAGTCTTGATCACCGAGGTGGTCAGCTCCGCTTCCTGTGGCTTGTTGGCCACACCGGCCTTGATGGCGATGTCCCGAATGATCGCCTGATAGTCGGCACTGATTTTGGTCGGTACCGCCAACGCTCCGACTCCGGCGACGGCGGTGCCGATCCCGGACCTGAGCTTGGCTTTGCCTTCATCGATCTGATGATGCCCCTTGACCTTGAGGTCCATGCTTCTGGCCACACGGTCAAGGGACTGGTATTCCTGCCTGAGTTTGCCGACCTGAACACCCTGTTTGCGCAGGGTATCGAGGTTGCCTTCAAGCTTGCGCAACAACCCGGAGGCCGATGCGGCACCAGTGTCGTGCGCCTTCTTCCACTCGTCACGAAGGCGCATCGTTTCGCCAATCGTGTTCCTCAGCACCTTGGCCTGATTGCCGCGCTGCTCCAGCTTCTTGATGCGGTTTTCAACGGTGTTGAATGCCGCACCCACGGTCGGACTGACAGCGCCGCCAATCACCAGGCCCAGCGCCAGATTGTTCGCCATCATTCACCTCTGATGTTGGGATGGGCTCAGTCCGTGAGCCACCAGATCATGTCCGAGAAAGACATGGACATGATTTCCGCCGAAGAAAAACCTAGCTCTTTGGCGAGCCGCTTCGCCGCGAGCCTTTGCAGCGCGGGATCAAAGCTCGTCGTCGCGCACCAGGCGAAAATAACCGGCCTGCAGGCGGCTGTAGTCTTTGAGAGACAGCCCTTCCAGATCGCGGACGCCCATCTCTGCCAGAGATGCGAACAGGTTCAGTTCACGTTGTTCGTCATCGCCATTGGCAGCTGCCTGGGCCGTGCGCACATCGCGTACTGTCGGGGCACGCATGGTGATGCTGTCGACCTGAACGCTGTTGACCTCCGCAGGTTTGGTCAGCTTTACCGAAACGTTCTCGGCAGTCAGGGTCATCCACTTCGGGTTGGTATTTACTTGGGACACAGAGTTTTCCTTCTATCAGAGGCCAAGGGCCGAACGTTCTGCAGCGAGCTGGTCCACACCGTCAATGACGCGTTTCATACCCAGCACATCAATCTCGTAGATCAGACGGCCATCCACTTCCAGCTTGTAGTAAGTGAGCGCGACGGCGTGTTTGATCTCGGACTTGTCACCGGCCTTCCAGTCCCCCATGTCGACCTCTTTGAGTCGGCCACGCTGGGTCACCACCACCGGGGTGATCTTGCCCTTGAGCCCCTTGAAAGCACCGCGGAAAACACCGTTGAAAGCGGTACCGTCAGCGAGGCCGAAGAACTTCAGCGACTCACGGCGCACGCCCGTGGTGGTGAAGTTCGACTCCTGCTTTTCCATGCCCATGTCCAGTTCGACCGGCGCATCCATACCGCCACCACGATGCTCTTCGGTCTTGAGCGTCATCTTAGGCAGGGTCAGGCTGGGTACGTCGCCCTGAAAGCTGACACCGTCCACGAACAGGTTCAGGTTGCTCAGTGTTTCGGGAATCATTGCCATCGTTGCAGCTCCTTAAGCAGCAGAGTCGAGCACTTCGGTCAGCCATTGGTTGGTGACTTCAACGCGGAAGTTGGGGTTTTCGGCAGGCGGTACGTCGGTGAAACGAATGTTCCAGTACACCTTGCCCTGCTCCAGCTGGCTGGCCGTGTTCAGCTCGGTGTCCGCGAACACTTCAAAGTTGATGATCGCCCCCTGATTTTTCAGATCACGCATGAACGCCTGCAGGCCCTCTGTCACGTCCTTGATATAGGTCGCAGTGATCGAGCGGTCGACGGCCCACTTGTGCCCGTAGAGGATCGCGTCCATGACGATGTCCATCGTGCGTACACGGGTGACGAACGCCCACTTGGGGTCGCTGCTCAGGGTGCGGTTGCCCCACAGGCGGTAACCGTCGTCGCGGATGATTGTCGCGATGTTGGCGTTGTTGAGCAGGTTGGCCCGGCACGTTTCGTCGCCGTCCAGAAACTCGATGGGCCGCGTGGTGCCGGTGATCCCCGCGAACTCTTTGTTGGACGGCGACGCCCAGAATCCGTACTCGGCGTCGGTCCAGGCAAACAAGCCCGCCACCCAGGCAGAACCCGGTGCGTCAATCGTTGCGCTAGCAACGGTGTCCCAGTACTGGACGCCAGGGTCGACCATGAAAGAACGTTTGCCGCCGAAGTTCTTGGCGTAGGCCATAACCGCTTCGTCGGTGGTGTTGGGACCATCGAAGATGGGCAGCGCACGGAGCTTGTCGGCGAGTGCCGCCATTGCGGTGCCGACCGCCAGAGTCGCGCTGTGCTTGGGCGCAATCAGCAAACGCGGCTGGGCATTGAAGCGGCTTTTCCCATCCAGCAGTGCCTGGAGCCCGGTGCGGGTGCCGTCAGCTTTCACGCCGCCGATGATGGCCGAAGTTTGCTGGGCCGGGTCATCCAGCTTCGCGACGCCACATGCAACGATTACCGCCTTGGCTTTCACGTAGATCGCCTGACAGGCTTTGGTAATAGCCGAGTCGGGACCAAATGCAGCGATAGCTTCACGCTCGGTCGTGATCAGTACGAGGTCGTTGACTTTGGCACTGCGCGCAGGCGCTTCGGTAAACGTGTCGACCAGACCGATGATCGAGGAAGTAGGCAACGAGATGGTACGTGCGCCGGTGTCGACGTTCGTCATAGTCACGCCGTGGAAGAAACTCATAAGACGATCTCCAGAAACGGAAAAACCCCGCAAAGCGAGGTTATGTTTTTTTGCTGTGCAGGGAAAAAACGCCCGGGCAGTGCGGGGCATTCAGAGGGCTTGAGCAGCCATCCAGTCTGGAGGCGAAGGGCGATGCGTCGCATAAGGAAACTGTGCGCCTTGGGGCCAGTCACGCAGCGCCTTGCGGAACGTCAGCAGCTCGACGTATTGGTCAGCGGTCAATGTCAGAACGTCGCCCAGATCTATTTCATCTCGATGACGGCCGGTCAGCCATTGGGTAGCCGTCAACTGGCCGTCCCGCCAGACGCGCTCAACAGCGGCCAACTCAACCACAGACTGATCGGGCGGAGGCTCAAGTACGCCATCAATAACAACCCACCCCACTTGCGGTCTGGGTGCAAGTGATGTCACGTCAATGACCTCGATGTCGTTTTCATTGAATTCTGGCAGATCCGCCTGAGTAAAAATCCAGACAACCCGAGCAGTTTGAATATGGGCATACCAATGCCCTTTTTGCGTTTTCATTGCCGTTTACCACCTGATTGAGATAAAGCCATCGGTACCGGCACCGCCAGCCCAGTTAATAGAGCCGCCAGCGCCACCAGCCCCAAAGCCCGTGCCCTGATAACCGGAGGCTGCACGGGAAGCACCGCCCGACCCGAACAAAGTCGATCCGCCTGCACCACCCAACGCAAACGAATCGCCGCCCGGCTGGCCGCCCCAGCCACCAGGACCGCCGAACCCCATGCCGTTTTTCGATCCGGCAACGCCCCCTGGCAACGTGAAGACAGCACCCAAACTGGTCAGAGAACCCCCGACGCCATCGGAATTAACTGCCCCGCCAGCACCACCTTTGCCGATGGTCACCGCGTAGACTTTCCCCGGTTCAACGGCGTAGCGCTGATCACGTAGGCATGCGCCACCACCACCGCCCTGACCGGTATTTGTCGATCCATTTGAACCAGCGCCGCCCGCCCCGCCGCCACAGGCATTGACCAGGATTTCCGTGACGCCTGCTGGGCATGTCCAACTACCGTTAGCGGTAAACATTGCGAATCGCTTCGGTTGCGCGACCGCTTGAAACACCCGAAGCGGTGTCATCAGTTTGGTGTCATTCGTCCCCAGTTCAGCCTCGGCCTGACTGGCCTGTGCGCCGCGCATTTTTTTAGGCGTCACGATGGTCGCGTCATTCACGCCAGCGGACACCTGATCCTGCGTCGATATTTTGGCCCAGCCTGATGCGGTCTCCGTGGCCTGACGCACCACCTTGGCAATCGCCTGGAACACCCGAAGCGCCGTCATGATCAGGGTGCTGTCTTCGCCTTTCTCAGCGTCCGCCTGACTGGCTCGGCCCGTAAGGCCGTCGACGTATTCACGGGTGGCCAGTACGACGGCCGGGTCAATCTTGAGCGTGATCACCCCAGAGTTCGTCACAATGAAATTCATCCGCACAACCTGAGTCCGCCCCGAGCCTTGGGACAGCACCGGCTTAAAGCTAGGCGCACAATTAGCAACCGCAACCAGATCCCCATCCGCGTCATAGAGCCCTATTTCGCGAATCCATTTGCCGCCTTCATCGGCGGGGATGATCTGCTCGGCAATGATCACGGCTTCGTTGGCCGGATCGATCTTGAGTTGATTCAACGGACGGCGTCGCCATTCGTTAATCAGCTTCGTTTGCAGCCTGTCTGGCACCGGGTCCGTGCCGTTGGCATCACCGACGCCCATGTGTGTGAGCAACCAGGGAATGCCAAGCGCATCGGCATTCGCCTGCTTGGCCTCACCCACTTTCGTGAGGATGGCAAAGAACTGCGAGTTCGCATCGATCATGGGTAAACATCCAGAGTATCAATTGAGATTTCACGCCCAGCCACGCCGAGGGTGCCGGTGACTTCAATGTCGCGCATGACAGGCGGGTAGACGTCGATGACGTCGCCTTCGTACAAGGCGACAGCAATATTCAAGGCACCCTTGCTTTCAAGGCTGATGGCCAGCCCCGTCAGGTGCCGACTGACCGGCTTGGCATCGTCAATCAACGCGGTCAGTTCGTAATACATCTCTTCCGTGATACCGGTATCCAGCACCCCGACCACCAGGGCGAACGTGCCTGGCACGCCTTCCGGTACGGTTTGCCACCATTCCATCACTTCAATCAGGTAACCCAGTGGCTCGACCACGCGACGAATCGCCCCAATCGTGCCTTTGTGTTCGTGAATGTAGAACGACGCGCTAATGGCAGCCCGCTTGACTGGCTCGGCCCACTCCTCATCCCAGCGGTCGACAGACCAGGCCCAGGCAAGGTGATAAAGCAGGTGCGCGGGACACGTCTGCGGGTTGTACAAAGTACGGAGCGGGATCTGTGTAGTTTCATCCGTGGCCGCTTCGATGGCCCGCTCAAGCGAGGTGCTGTTGAGAGGTAGCAAACTCGGCATCTCAACGCCCTCGGGTGACAGTCAGGGCTTCGCACCATGCGGCCTGGGCCTTGGAAGGACTGATATCCATCCAGCCTTGCAGGTCCACCCTGCTGACACCTTCGATATGCAACTGTGCATCTACGCCGGAGCGGGCGACTTCAAGGCCAAGGCGACGTCTGGGGTTGACCCAGGACTGCAAACGCCTCCGGCACTCGGCCAGCGTCGCTTCAGTCTCAGGCCCGCTCCCAATCATGTGCACGACTGCGTTGATCCGATACGGCAGTATCTGCGCGCTTTGTACCGTCAGCCGGTCACCCAATGGCCGCACGTCGTCGTCGCTGAGATTCTGTCGAACCGTTTCAAGCAGCCCCTCAGACGCTGCGCCGCTTCCCTCCAATGCGAGAACCGTGACAACCACTACCGCCGGAGATGGGCTCTCAGCGGTTGCATCAGCGACCAGACCGGATGCGTTGCGGGCATGCAGGATGTAGCTGTTACGGGGACCAGCCGTCGTCAGCCCCTCATACGCCAACTGAACCCGTTCCCGTAACGCATCATCCTCTTCCAAGACCTGCATCACAGGGGGTACCGCGCTCAGGTCCTGTGCCTGGACAACCAGCCGTTTAAGATGGACGTTTGCCGCCAACTGATCCAGGTCGCCCTTCTGTGCGTAGGCCAACATCAACGACTTGGCTGCATCATTGACCCGAGCGCGGTTTTGCAGTCGACGGTACGCCCCCAGTTCCAGCAGCTTGGTGACCGGATCGCTCTCAAGCATCGCGGTCCAGTCGTCCCCCAAGTAATCACGGAAAGCGCTCAGCTCTCCCTGATAGACCTCTTCGAAGTCCAGATCCTCCAGCACCTGCGGCGCGGGCAGGGCCGACAACTCGATCAGGCTCATGCCGTCACCTCCAGTACCGCGTTGTCACCCAGGTAGACCCCGGTCAGTTGCAATGTGACCTGCCCGTTCAGAACCGCAATTACCCGGACACGCTCAAGGCGCAAGCGCGGTTCCCAGCGTGAGAGTGATCTTGCGACCTCGGCTTGCACCGCACTCTTCCAGCCATCATTTACGGGTAAGTCGACGAAGCGTCGAATCTTGCTGCCGTAATCAGGCCGCATGCGACGGCTGCCTATGGGCGTGCTCAGGATGTCTTCGATGGACTGCCGCAGGTGCGCCAGGCCTGAGACGGGCTGACCGGTACGGCGATCCATTCCGATCATGGGCTTACTCCAACGGCTCAAGGTCCGGGTGCTGATGCAGGCAGTCCAGCGCAGCAGTATCGTCTGCCGGAACGGTGACTTGTCCTGCAACAACAGCCAGTGTGCGGTTATCCGTAAGGATAAGCGTCCGCGAGGTGTAGAGCTTGTCGCGATAGGTACGCGTCGCAGGTGCAAATGCCGAGGGTGGCGATGCCAGCTGGGCCACCGGCTTCGACTGGCGCACGCCCTCATCGACAGAGGATGTATCGTTTTTGACAGTCGCCATTTCGTTTCTCCAGACAGTAAAAAGCCCGCAATGCGGGCCGGGTCAGTGCTTGTGGTTTGCGGTGTTGCCACCGGTGTCGATGATTTTCCCAGCGCCCAAAATATCTTTGGCGACTTTGAGTGTTCCGGTGATCAAGACTTCGCCGTCCAGCGTGATGGTCCCTGCCTTGGCGGTTATCGTCCCGGAGGTTGCGGTGATTGATTCGTCAGTCACGATGGCAGAGCTTGCACCGACGTTGATCGCCACCGTGCCGCTGGGCAGATCAATCGTGTAAGTTTTGGCCTGCCAGTCGTAGATCAGCGAACCGCCGTCGTCGAAGCGCCAAACCTCGACGTGATCGCGGTTATCAGGCTGAGCACCCGCGCTTCCATACAGCCCCGGAACGAACGTGCCTTGTGACACATCGCCGCTGGCACTGAACAGCGTGCCCTGCTCGTTCAGTGAAGGTGCCCGCCAATGTCGGGCCTTGCCAGCTGCCACACTGTGCCAGCGCACCCATGCGCTGACCCAATTGCCGTCAGACACGCGGCACACCGGAGGGGAAGCGGTTAGATCTAGCGCAACGACGTAGCAGTCCTTGACCACTCCAGCCAGCATGCGGTCGTGTTCTGCTGTGGCGTAACTCATGTCGTGCCCTCGGGCGCTTGGTAACTGTCCTCGCGCCCCGTACCTGTGTCCGGGCTGAACGCGAACACTAATGTGCCAGGCGGCTCATTGGGCCACGGCCACTCCTCGTTACCGAGATAGATACCCTGCGTCCACTCGACGACCCAGACCGCGTAGCCGTCAAGCTCTGGGCGTGACCAATCCTGTGCAGCCCGCACGAACTCAGCAGGTTCAACTTCAAGCCCCCAGGTCTGCAGCCTCAGCAGAACGGCCAACTGAGTAGCCGCGAAAGCAGCCTGTTGCTGACATTGATCGCGCTCGGACCCTACGATAACGCGTGCTTCGAAGCGGGCGACCAGGGCGGTTTCACCTGTGCCCTGATCGATGCCCGGCTCAAACTCCACCAGCTCGATCAACACGGCGGGCACTGCCACCTGCTGAAGCATGTCCGGCATGGTGCCGACATACTCAAGCCCAGCAATCGCTGCCCTGATGTGCTGCTCGATAGCTTCGTACAGTGAATCAAGATTGAAGGTTTCGTCAGACACGGGCGGCTCCTTTCAAGTACTTCTGCATCTCGAAGTTGAATTCCTGCTTGAGGATTTCCATCAGGCGTTCATCGGCCCGCTTCACCCAGCTGTCAAAGTGCGGCCGGGCCTCTTCCAGCGACACCTTGGCTTTGGCCAACGGGAAGCGGCTGCCGTTTTCTTCGATGAAGCCGGAGCGCCGCTTGCCCTGTCGGGTCTCCGCGTATTCGCCTGCGTCAAAGTGTTTGCTCGCGGTACGAATCCAGATGTCAGGACTGCCACCGTAGACCGTCTTGAAGAACGCACCCTGAAAGCGCCGACCAGCCACCGTTACGCCGGTACGACTCTGCCGCGCACGGCCGATCCGACTGGCAGAAATGGCATCCAGCCCGAACCAGAGCTTGCCGCGCATCGCACCGCTGTTTACCGGATAGGCCCGAAGGCGTTGCCGGACGGCCGCAACCGCGATGCGCTCCTGCCGACCAACAGCCCTGGCGATGTGCGTGCGCAACCAACGAAGCGTCTTGTTAATGGCACGCCGCTGGGCCGCTACCGCCGCGTTGGGAACCGCCGCAGCAAAGTCCTTGAATGCATTCAGATCGGCTGCCGAAGGCTGCAGCGTAATCACGCCGTCGCGGACCGATTGCTTGTAAAAGCTGCCGACGCTCATGGGTTGATTCTCAGGATGAGGGTGACCAACGCGTCCCCGCCAGGCTCTTGGCGGATCAGCGTGTAAGTACCGCCGCCGTCTTGCACCGGAAGATCAATGCGCACTTGCTGCCGCTCCTGCACGCCCTGTGCATCCGCAACACGGATGACCAGGTGCGGCTCACGAAGCCCGGTGTTGATGCGGCCCAGCTTGGGTTGAAGCCAGGGTGCCGAGAACATGCCTGACACTTCGCGCCCCTCAATGAATGCTGCGTCGCTCAACACGTCGAACACAGCGTTATCAAGGGTCCCGATCAGCTCGCGGAACGCCATGACTACAGGGTCAAACGGATCTGCGCCCGTGGTCGGGTGCAGAGGTGCAGCGGGTTGGACTGGGCCTCACCTGCGACGCCTTTACCGAACGGCAGCGTTTCCAGCTTGCTGTAGTACGGGATGCCCTGCGTGTTGACGGTTTCCATGTAGTCCGCAGGCGCGAAGGCCGAGATGTACAGGTCTGGCACGCCTTCAGGGACGAGCAGAGCTTCGTCGTCGTGGACGAAGGAGATACCGGCGACCTTGCCACGGTAGCGCTCCCAGACGATGCCGCCGAACTCGAAGCTTTCACGGGCATCACCGCGCAGCTCCGATGCCTGTGTGGAGTTCAGGTAGGTTTCTTTAACCGACTTGTGAACGATGATCTTGTTCCAGAAGTTCTTGCCGCAGAACGCACGCGAACCGGTGCTGGTGACGCTGCCGAGCGCGTCCTCTTGCATGTCCAGCGCCTCACCCGCCTTGACGCGCAACTCGGTGCCTGCGTCGTTGAGGCTCATGGACAGGCTTTGACGCTGAACGCCGAAAGCCGAGTAGATATCCAGCAGCGGTGTCTTGCCATCAGCGTCCAGCACCAGGCCATTCAACGCGCCCATTCGCTGGAATTCGTGAGTTGCATCCAGCTGACGACGGGCTTTTGCCAAACGGGTATTGATCACGTCCTGGACGGCCTGCAGCTCAGTGCGAGAACCGAATGCGCGGATGCCCTGAATCTCATCAGCCCGGATAGTGAAACGCTCAGGCAGGTGCACGGTATTGAACGGAATCATGCGACGCTTCGTGCCGGTGACCACAAAACCGGAACTGCCACGTTCACCGGCCGGAACCAACGCCAGGGTGTCGCCGTCCTTTTCGATCTGCACGGTCAGGGTCGCGATGCCCTCTTCCTGGAACAGGCCAAGTCCGCTGATGCGGCCAGGCAGGTAGGGTTGTTCGTTGATCGCAGCAGTCAGGGTCGCAACGCTGAATGCTTCGTCGTCAAAAATGGCGATGTCGGCCATGTGGGTGTTCTCCAAAAAGACGAAACCCCGCTCAGGGCGGGGTCAGATAAACAGGGGCATTGAGCCGGGATTTGAAACGGGGATGGTTCAGCGAATGATGATGAACTGCTTGGCGAGCGCTTTCTCGGCATCCAGATCAAGACCGGTCAGCAGCGTTTCCGCGACCTCGGCCAGTCGTACGACGGCGCGACCGCGGCGAACGATGTCGGACTCTGGAAGCGGAGCGAACAGGATCGCTGCGGCGATCTCGCTCCCGTCTTCAGCGGCCGGGTCGTAGGGTGCGAACTCACCGGACGCCGTGACCAGCCCCAGCAGTTGTCCCGCGTTCAGGGCTTCGCTCGCGGCCACGTTGATCGATTCTCGCGAGATGTTTCCGGCACCTTCGGAAAGAAGGAATTCACCGGCATGGATGGGCTCCATTTTGATGGTCATTAGCGCGCTCCTGTAGAGGTCTGTTTCTTGCCGTTATGCGCCGCCCTGCGGGCCGCGTAGATATCCTGATGGTCAGGCTGCCGGGCCTGAACCTTGGCGGGTGGGTCGTCCTGCAGCGGCAGGCTGTTGTCGATCTCAAACCCCTTGCCGCTGCTGACCAGCTTGTCGAACAAGCGTGCCTGCACGGCCTCCTTGCCCAGACCGGCAGTGACGAATTCAGCGGTCAGCTCCGGCAGCCGAGCTGCAACGCAGAGGTCGCGCACGCACTTGGCCTGGGTGATCGCCGCCTGCACGGTGGCTTGGTCCGCAAGCTTGGTGGATGCAATCAGCGGCTCGATCAGATTGTTGATGCCCGCCGCGCCACACGCCTTCGTGATCATCAATGCCAGTGCAGAGGCATCAGCCGGTTCAGGATCAGTCGGAGGATCGTCCTGATCAGGTTCGGGCTCCACCGCATTGAGCTGGTCCAACAAGGCCTTGGGGGTCTGTCGATATCGTTGCATGGCAGCACCCTGGCCTAGGCACGCCTTGACCTCAACGCCGTTGCCGATCTCGTCCGCCAGCCCCAAGGCCAAGGCTTCCTGCGCTGTCAGCCAGGTTTCTGCATTGACCATGCGCCGCAGCTCGACCTCATCGATGTCCGGCGACTTTGCCTTGTAGGCCGCGATGATGGCTTCAAGCGTCTGATCGAGCACATCGGCAACCTTTCGCAGGCCTTCCGCATCCCCGGCGATGTAAGTCCAAGGGTTATGGATCATGAACATGGCATTGGACGCCATGACCACCCGGTGAGCGCCACAGGCAGCGACGCTCCCGGCACTGGCTGCCAGCGCATCGATCCGCGCCGTACAGCGCTCACCCAGCCGATTCAACGCATTGTGAATCGCCAGCCCGTCGAACAGGTCGCCGCCGATGGTGTTGAACGCGGCCACGATGGGAGACACGCCGTCGTCAATGGCTTTCAGATCCTGGATGAACTGGTTGGCCGTGATACCCCAGCCGCCGATCTCACCGTAGATGTAGATCTCGATGGTGGTCTGCTCAGCCAGTGTTTCGGCCTTGATGCGATACCAGTTCTGGTCCTCGACCGGCAAGGCCACCGGAGCCTTGTTGAAAATGCGAAACGGCAACAGCGGTTTCATGGGTTCTCCTTTTCGTCGGGGTCCTCATCGAACTCCGACAAGGTGCTGTAGTTGAGGCCCAGCCCACGGGCGCGAGCCGCGTCTGCGGCGTTTTCTTCATCCACGATTTCCGCGTCAGTGCCGGTGCGCAGGCACATCTCACTGCGTGAGGCGAGCCCGGCGTTGATCTCCATCGTTCGGGACTGAACGTCCTGCACTGGGTGGATATAGGACCAGCCTTGCGGAACCCAGCGGGTGCGCAGGTATTCGCGACGACGCTTTGCGTAATCGTCCAGCTCCAGCGCTCCGGAAAGGACCGCCATGTCCATCCAAGCGGCACGTACAGGACGGCACAGCTGGTGGACATACACGCTGAACTGCAGCTGCTCCAGACGTCGCCGAAACTCGTTGAGCACGACACGAATGCTGCGGTCGTTGACGCCCCGCATATCGCCGGTCATCAGCTCGTAAGGCAGCCCTGCCCCAGCGGCTGCCGCCATCAGTTGCTGACGCATGAAGTCGGGATAGTTGTTGCCGCCATCGGGCGGTGTCGAGAACTCGACCTCTTCCCCCGGTAACAGCTCCTGCATCGTGCCGGGCTCCAGTGCGACCATCGGCGTGAAGCCATCGCCACCGGTTTGAAGCGGTGCGCCGGTCAGCGGGTCCAGCATTGGCGGGCCGTCGGCCGCTGGCTTGCGGATGAACCCGGCAAACAGATTGGCCACCTCCTGTCGGAACAGCACGGCATCGTCGTAGTTGTCCAAGCTGCGCAGGCGCTTGAGCACCGGCGCTAGCCTGGGAACGCCACGTAACTGGCCGGGCTCCACCGGCTCGAAGATGTGCAACATCTGGCTGGCCGGGATCCGCACCAGCATGTTGTAGCCTGCGTTTAGTGCGGCCATGTCGCTGGGATGTGAGCGATAACACCAGTACGCAACACGCTGTCCCATAGGGTTGAACTCAATCCCGGCGCGGATGATGTTGCCGGTGCTGGTGGTTTCAAACTTGTCATGCGGGACGAACTCCGGAGCCAGGCACTGCAACTGCAGCGGCACCGCGAAACCTTCATCGGCTCGCCGGGGGCGCAACCTTACAAAGCACTCGCCTGACTGCTCGACCGTCCGGGCGATTAGCGCCTGCTGCCCGTAGAAGTCGGTCAGTTGGTCCGCATCGGATTCATCCACCCAGTCTTCCCACAGTTCCTGAAAGATCCGCCGTAACGCTTTGTCGTCCGTTCTGGGCTGTGGCGTGATCCCGGTGCCGATCAGGTTGCTGACCCGGCGATCAATCGCATTGGCTGCGTAGGGATCGTTGCGCACTGCAGCCCGTGAACGGGAACGCAGGTTGCGCAACGCAGGCATGATCAGGCTGTTGACGCCCGTGTCCGGTGCATCCCAGGTAGCCGACCGGCGACCATCGGCAGCACCCTCGTAGCTGGCCTTGATGCGTTCCGGCACCAGAAATCCCGAGCGGGACAGCGTGGGGTAGCGTGTGGTCACAGGCCTTTGCCCCCATGATAGATCCGGATCACCCGAGAGCGAGGCCCGGCCGCGTTGGTAAGGCTGGTGCGGATCAGATCCCGTGCCTGAATCAGCTCATCCACAGAGCGATACTCGACCGTTCGGTCCGCGTACCGCACGATCTTTTCGCCACGCCCTATCGCCGCCTCGACGGCGTCAAGATGCTTCTGGGTATAGGCCATATCAACGTCTCTTCAGATAGCCGCTGTTGGAAGCGCGGCGTTGCGGGGGTTGCGGGGGTTGCGATGCTGGACGTGCCGGTGACTGAGCAACGGCAGCCTGAGGTTGTGGTCGCGGTTCAGGCGTAGGAGCTGGGCGGTGCTGAACGCTCACGCGCTCGGCGGCCGGGGCGCTGGCCTGACCCGCCTCGTCGAACAGACCGGCTTGGGCCAATGCATTCTTGAGCCGTGCCCAGTCGTGCTCGCCGTAGCGATGCAGGCCCAGGTAATGAGCCATCGCCAGGCTGTACACCAACAGGTCGAGCGCCTCGTTTCGTTCCGCCTTGCCCTTGACCCACTCGATGCGCTTGAAGCCTTTCACATACCGGGCGACCTTGCGCTCGGCAACGCACTGTGCAAAGAAGTCGGCAGGCAGGTCCCTGGCGAAGTGCAGCGCACCGGGTCCGCTTTCCAGTTGATAGCGGTTGTAGATCCAGTCCTTGGCTGTGTCGGTACCGACCATCCAGAGCTCGGCACCATTGCGTTCGGTCTGTCCTTTCCACGTCACGTCGACCAACGATGGCCGCTGTGCGATCACTGGCTTGCCGGACTTGCTCGCACCCTTGATGGCGAAAATGTTCCGCCAGCGTCGAACGCGACAAAACTGGTAGACCTCATGGGTGTGGTGTCCACCGGAGTCGACGCCCGTTGCGAGGATCGCCAGGCTGACGCCACACGGATGCCGGTAGCGTTCCTTGAGCTTTTCATCCAGCACCAGCCAGGTGCGGTCGTCAGCAGGGTCGCCCATGATCACCTGAAAATCGACGATCCAGCGCTCCATCCCTTCGCCCCACCCCACCACCATCATCTCCAGCCGGTTGGCCTGAACGTCCACAGACGCCGTGAGCGACAGCACACCAGCGGGCATGGAACCCAGCACGTAGTTTTCCAGCAAGGCTCGGGCCTGCAACACATCGGCTTTGGTCTGCTCTTGAGCACTGTCCCAGACCTTGGCGAGACGGGTGTTATAGAACACCTGCATCGGTTCAAGGTCGCCACGGTCCTGAGCCTTTTTGGCCTTCTCATATTGCTTGGCGAGCGTGACCCAACTGGTCCAACCAAGGGGTGCATACAACGCGTTCAGGTGAAAGCCGACGGTCTCCCCGTCGCCCTCGGCGTGTGAGCGCCACTCACCTTGGGCCAACATCTCGCCCTTGTGATGTTCCTCGATCAGAACATCGCAATCGGAACCGGCGCACTGGTAATGAACGGTGCTGAAATCGGGCGAATACAGCAGCCGCTCCCACTCCAGAACCTGCCGGTGACCACAAGTCGGGCAAGGCACGTAGTAATAGCGCTGGTCGCTCGTCTCAAACAGATCAGCGATCCGTGACGCACCCTTGATGGTGGGCGAGCTGGAGAAGTAAAACTTGGCGTTGCGCCCGAACGTACTGCCGCGTGTTTCCGCCAGCTCAATCGGGTCGCCCTCTTCGTCGACGTCCACGTCCCAGCGGTCGACCTCGTCCCCGTAGACGAATCGTGCCGACAGCTCAGCGAGGTTGGCGGCCGAGCCTGCCGTAGTGGCATACAGCGCACCGCCCTCAAACTCTTTGGTGTCTATCGTGTTGCGCGCATCACGCGAGCGCGCTGACGCGACACGGTCCCGCAGCACCGGCGTGGCGCTGATCGTCTTGCTGATCCTCGCCGACACACGCCGAGCCAGGCTCAGGCTGGGCAGCAAGGTCAGGATGTTCGACGGTGACATGTGGATCAGTGCGCCGATCCAGTTCAGCGCGATCTGGGTTTTCATTAGCTGCGAAGCCACCATCGTAACCACACGCTTGCAAGGGTGTGCCGGGGACAGGCAACGCATGGGCTCACGCGCATAAGGCGTGCGGGCCGTGCGGTATTGGCCGGGCTCTGCTGCGCCAGTGTCACGCGGGATGCGCATGAACTCATCAGCCCACTCATCGACCCAGAGTTCGGGGTCGGGCTCAAGCCCACGGTAATACGCCTCGCGGTACACCTCGGCACCGTCTGCGTATCCAGTGGGCATAGGTCTATTTCTCAGTCATAGCGTGATCAAGGTCAGCGGTAGCCATACGGGCAGCGTCATCGAATACCCGTCGGAACGCGGCCGTCAGGTGCTTTTCGATTTGCCAGGGATCGCTCATACCTGCCAGCTCGGGAGCCAGTTGCGGAGACAGGCCGAACATCAGGTCGCGGACCGTGCGCCCGGCGGTGTAAGCCGCCTTGTTCACGGCTTCCCGCACCACCAGATTCCCCTGCACCTTGTGAAACTCGGCCTCGGCCAGCTGCGCCAGGTAGTACTCGCGATGCGCCCTGGCCTTCTGAAAGTCCGGGCCTTTGCCGGGCTGCTGAATCGGAGCAGTCTCGGCAGTCGGTACCAACTCGCTGTAGACGCCCCGGTCAACGCGGGCCTCTTCATGGCGGGCGGCGACAGCAGCTTTACTGGGGTCTGCCGACTCGGCCAGCAGAGCCTCGGTCGCCTCCAGCTCTACCTTGCCGTCTGGTGTGAGCACCAGCCGCTCTTGCTTGGCGAGTTTAGAAACGTACGATTTGGCCCAGCCGCGCCGTGCAGCAAACTCCGACTTGCTGATAAAGGTCATGATTGAATGTCCTGTTCACCCAATGAATACGGGAGGTTAACCAGTTCACCCAGTTCACTAAGCTGGTGAATTGCCCGCTAACGAAGAACCGCGAGTCTGCAGCCCCGTATGGTCCAAATAACCCCAGGGTCCCCCGCCGTTTGGGGGCTGGCGGGAGAATCCGGACGGCCGAACCGGCCCGATTCCCGCCAAACCGGCGGCCTCTTGGGCTACTTGCTCTGGCTGCGCTGGATCTGTGCGTCGACCTGATCAGCGCAGGTATCAAGCAGCTTGATGGCCTGATCCTTCAGCTCCCACACGTCGCCGTTCGAATGCAGCACAGCCTCGTCCGCATCGATACGTTCGCAAGGGATCAGCTCAGGGGGTTCGATTCGAACGGCTGACGTTTTTGTTACCACCACCGGCTTTGCCGCGCAGGCCGTCAGGCAAAGGCTGAGAAGCCCAATCACGAACCGGCTTGCTGTTGCGCTTGAGGTCTTCAAAGTCTTTCCTCGCCTGTTTGGCTTTGTCTTCGCTGGCCTTGATCCGTTGGTTCAGATCTTTCAGGTAGGCCGCGTTGCGCTGGGCTTCTGCCCGTAGTGTGGTGATGGTGGCTTCGCTTTCGAGATTGGCGTCGAGCGCTTTCTTCTTGGCAGTGGCCTCAACTTCTACAGCACCGCGCAATGCGACGATCTGGTAGTGCTGAATGCCAACGAGCAGTAAGCCCACCAGCGTGATAATGATTGCAGCCGCGATGGCTTTCATAGGGAGTCCACCTTGCGGCCAATGAATCGTGAGACCAGTTCGCGAATGGCGGTAACGCCAAGAAAGCCAATCGTTCCGCCTGCCGCTACCGACAGGCTGGGGGGCCAGGTCATCCACTCGATCAGGCTGGACGCGACCAGGCTCAGGGAGCCGCAAATCAACGCCTCAAAGAAGATCCGGCGTTTGCTGGTTTCTTTTGCGTCGTAAAGGATGCGCAGTAGAGAAACGATGATGGCCATGATCAGGCCCTGCATTGATGGGTTTGAAATGGCCGCGAGGAACCGCGCCCACGTATCTGGTTTGTCGGGCATGGTCCGCATCCGGTTGCCACCCTTCTGGGGGGAGCTGAAATGAAAAACCCCGCCGAAGCGGGGTTGGGAACAGCCTTGGGGATGGCTGGTTGAAGCATGCACAGCAGGTGCTCTGGGTACGATTCAGGCGCAAATCGCAGATCATGCCCACGTTGTACCGGCGTTCGGAAAAACCGAAAAGGGCTGTTTAAAGGTTGGTCACGATCCGACCACAATGCAACATCAATACGACCACAATGCGACAACTTACCCGGACGAACGGTTACAGCGCCCGTGGGATCAGCATCGCCTTCGAACCGCCTGTAGCAACCTTCAGATGACGGTCGGCTTGCTGTCCGATTGTGTAGCCTCGGGTTGATCCACTCCGCAGTGTCAGAATCAACAGGACTTGCTGATGCAACCGAGCAACCCAGTTGCGGTATGTGCGATCAGCCCCTTCCGCGATCCCGACCGCTCTCATCTGCTCGCGAACCGTGGTGAGGTTGCAGTAGCGATCCCGCGCCAGGCGTGCGAGAGGTGCGCGGCCTGACCGTTCGAGTTCAGCCACCGCTGCCTGCACCTCACTGGCAACGTGGTCAATGCCGCATCCCGCACCGCCCAGCACACGCGAACCCGGCGTGCCACGCGGTGGTGCGCCGCCCCATTCGATGATCGCCCCCATCTGACTGCCCAATCCACCGCCCTGGCCGCGCTCTCGCGTCTGCTCGCCCCAATGCACCATCAACGCTTCGATTTCCTTGATCACTGCCCTTTCCTCTCGAAATCTGAACCCAACACACAAATCACCCAAGCCAACACAGACCCAACACAGTCAAAAATCTTTAAAAACAATGCATTAAAAAGAAGTGTGTTAGGTGTGTTGGGTTTGTCGGGTTTATTGGTTCTCGCATGGGAAAAAATTGAATGGTGTTTGAACGATCTAAATAACGTCACGCATGCGCGCACGCGACGCCAAACCCAACACACCCAACACACACGTCTGCACGCCGCGAAAAATGGGCGTTCAGCCTGTGTCGGGTAGCCGACACCAACCCAGCAAAGACCCAACACACCCGACACACATTGAGAGGCACTCATGCTGCAGCCGCCTTCATATGGTCCCAGCTGTCCACGTTCCATCCCGCAAGCCGCGCCTTGGCCCGCCACGCTTCGACGGCGATGCCCAAGTCCGGCGCTCTCATTGATGGGGGCAGGGAAGCCTCAGGATCGTCAGGCACAAAGAAAGCGCCGAAGCGCCGATCATTGCGCTCAGTCCAGGGTATTGACCGGGTCTTTTCCACCTCCGAGCTGATGAACAGCGAGAACTTCGTCTGACTCATCACATGCTCTTTGTTGCGCTGGCACCATTCGAGGAACAAGGCGTACAGGTCGGTCGAAAGGCATGCACCCCAAAGACCTCGACCCAATTCGCCATACCGCCAGAGATGCAGAAACGTCTGCCACCCTGCCCGGCTGAGTGCGACCAATCGCTCACGTGAAGCCGTGCTAGGCGGTCGTGTGCGTTCATTGAAGTCACCCAGATCCACGCGCAGCAGCCAGCCATAGAGGGCAGCAACGCCACCGTTGTCCAACTCGTGCCCGATGGCTTTCTGTCGGGCGATCGGCAAGGTTTCCATGGGCCACATCACCAGCATTCGCCGGTCGCTGTCGCTGATCGGCCACGGCAGGATCTCGTTGCTGAGGAACACCGCATTCATGTGGTTGGCCTCCTCCCAGCCATTGATGAACTTGGACTCCATGCGAACCGTCTTGCCGGTGACCAGGTGTTTGATCTTGCCGACCTGGTTGTACCGCTGATCCCGGCTGACCACCTCCTCGAACACGGCCCACATTTTGCGGCTCTGCCAAGCGTTGAAGTTGCTCTCCAGCTGCGTCTGACCAACCGTTGCGGCGTACTGCCCGTAAAGCGCGCCAAACGTATCGGCGAACAACAGGCTTTTACCCGATCCCTCCATAGTGGAGTGCATGAGCACCGCCGTGTCCATCTTGGCCCCGAGGTGCTGCAACGGATACGCAAGCCACCGCGTCAGCCACAGAGCAGCCGCCTCGTCGTGATTGCAGAGGAACGAGATCAACCACCGCAGATTGGCGCACGCCGCGTCGTCATTGACCGGCTCCAAGGGCAGCCCGTCAAACGTATTGATGTAGATGCTGGGGTCCTTCGTCATGGTTGGGTCGAAAACGATGTGCTCAACGTCCACCACCCGCCGCTCGCTGCTATTCAGCCAGAGCGCGTATGTGTCACCCAAGGCCATCTTGACGGCACCCTCGGCGATCCGCCGCTTCTTCTCTCGATCCCAAACGTCTTTAGTGCCGTCGATGTAGACGTAACGTTCCGTGGGCCGCATGCCGAGCGCACCGCCCTTCTTGCCCGCCATTTTCCGGGCCTGCTCGATGTCCTTCACCTGATCATCAGCGATCAGCTTCTTGTCCGTCGCGTCGAGCCACAGTTTGGCAATAGGCTTGCCAACCCGCGCCTCAAAAGCAGACTTCTTCATCACCCTGGACTTGTCGAAGTCCCACACATGCGTCGTACCTTCCACCAGCGCAAAACGCCGTAGTACCTGTTCAATGGTCAGCTCCTCCCCCGCCCCCCCGTCAGGTGCAGGAGCCGCCTCGCTGGGCGCAGGTGCTGCCGCTTCTGGCGGGTCGCTCTCCCCAGTTGGGGCGGGGGGAAGATCGCTTGCGCTTGGCCGGGTGGATTGCATACCGAGCATCCGCGCCGCTTCCTTGACCGCCCTGGACTGATCACCACCGTGCTCGAGCAGACAGAAAACCTCGAATGCGTCGTTCTGGTGCCCGTTGGCCAGAGGATCAGCGGCATGGTGCGAGTACACTTTGCCCTCAGCAACCGTGACACCGGGCAGCCCGGTGCTGCTTTGCGGGTACAGCCACTTGCCGCCGCGCTTGATGTAACCGTGGGCGCGCAGCATCTCTTCGATATCGTGGCAGTTGTTGAATTCGTCAATCACGGACGGCCGGTTACCGGATGCAGGCGCAGGCTTGGGTTTAGACTTTTGCTTGCCTGCAGGCTTCGTATCCTTTGGCAACCAAGGACACGCAGCCTCAGCACCGCGCTTGAAGACGTCCCAGTTATTCCAGACATTCAGCAAATCGCCGATCAGGACCGGGAGCCCGGAGGCGTCCGGCGGAGTGCGCCAGGTATATGGCTGCCCGGTGCCTGGGTGTATGGATGGCGGCAGCACGTCTTGCACCAAGCCTGCACGCAGTTCGAACACCGTGAACCGTTTGTAATTCTCTGCATCCGCTCGATACAGCGCTTCTCTCGCGGTGTCGCCCGCTTCCCGAGCTGCGTTCGCCTTCAGCATGATCGACTTGTGCTTTGAGCCGTCTGGATCATTTTCATTGGGCCAGGACAATGAATGGCGCGTCAGCTCCAGCCCTTCCGGCACTTGAAACAGCACGCGGAAGCGCAGCGGGTTGCCAACGACACTCGGGAACGCCAAAGCGAGCGCGTCCAGATCAAGGCCCAGCAGCTCATACAGGACAAACCGCGTCCATTGCACATCATCCACATCGAGCGAGCACACACGGCTAGGCCCCAAAACAACGCCGAGGTTGTGGTTCGGATTCTTCGTCCAGAACGCCTCGGCCTTGTCGGGATCGACGATGTACTTGCCGGGCTGATTCCAGCCCTTCCCTTTCGGGCCTTTTTCACCCGGTTGAATCGGTACTAAAGCAAAGTTGAAGGTTTCACAGTAGCGGCGTGCCCAAGCGGAAAGCGGGACTGGACGATCACTCATCTACGCTGCTCCCGCAGCGACTGACAGTGGATGCACGTCTCACAGCCCTCTATTGCGGCACGACGCGGCTCGGGAATTGGATCGTCACAGTCTTCACAAAAATGCGCACTCACCATGCTGGAGGGGATTCGGCGTTGCCGAAACAAAGCGACGTCCAGCAAGTACTGCGCCTGCTCGGTAGCGCGGTCGATATCGTCAGCCATTTGCGCGATCCTCCATCGCCTGACGAGCGCCGGCCATAATGCCAAGCACCGCACGGATGATGTCGTTGCCCTGCTTTTCCAGCAGAGCGACCTCGTGCAACTCCCACACACCGTCGGCCGCGCCGTTGTGCATACCTGAAACGAACTCGCCTGTTTCGGTCAGCAGCTTGCCGACCGACTTGAGCGCATCCTGTGTAGCAGCGACCGGCTCTGGCTGGTACCAGACGGCCGCGGCTGGACGCATCAAGGCGTCCAGCAGAAGCGGGCTGCCTGTCAGCCGAATGACGTCTTCCAGCTCATCTGGATTCAGCCAGCGCCGTTCCTCATCCAGCTTCAGTTTTTTCTGGAGGGCGTCGTTTTCCAACACCATGTCATGGGCAAGCGCGGTAACTCCGCCCTTGTAGTCGCGACCGGCGCGGTAAAGCGCCTGACGCAACGAAAGCACCTGACCAGCGTCAGGTAAAAGATCCATGCGACTCATAACCGTAAAATCCCCGTTTACGGTGTAGCCATAGAATCGGGCACGCCCTATCCTACGACCACGACCGATGTGCTGTGCTAAACGTGCTGTGCGGCACGGTTCGTCGTTCTAGCCAACCAGGTGATTCTTGTGGTGAGAGGACCTGGTCGGCGGAGTTGGCAGTGTTTTGCACTACCTTTGCCGGGTCGGAGGAATCTTGTGGTGAGAGGTCTCCGACCCTGCGGCTTTTAAGCAGCGTGAACGCTACAGTGTTCCATGGGGTTGCCAAATACGTCGGGCCGCAGTCTGTACCTTGATACACCAGTGAAAATTTCGGCTCGAAGGACCAGCTCTGCAGGCAGCGTTCCCCGCTTGATCCAATATGAAACGATTTGCTGCGAGACCAGCCTTTCAGACGATGACATAGCTGCAGCGAACGCAACCTGCCCACTGGCTGCCTCTACAGCCTCAAGAAGCGCGATACGCATATCCTGCGATGGGGTCATAGAAACCTCGAGGTAAGAAGATCAGAGGCAAATTTACAGGCTAATTTGTAATTTTGCAACAAGCCATCCTGTTGGAGCTTGTACAAATTACTTTGTAAGATCAGAAAATGAAAAAATCAAAGCGTCCCCCATCCCCTGCCGCCGTTCTCTTCAAAGCAAAAAGAAAAGCGCTCAAGCTGAGTCAGTCTGCACTTGCTGATAAGGTTAGAGAGCTATTAGGTCCTGAAGACACCTTCACTCAGCAAACGTACGCCGCTTTCGAATCAGGGGTTGCCCAGAACACTAGGTTCGCTCTACAGATTGCCCAAGTGCTTGGCGTTACACTCACTCAACTGACTTTACCCTCCCCGAGCTCAACAGACCCACACCCGCTTGAGCAGCCAGAGGCCGTGCTGCTGGGAGCGATCGAGGTTTGGGATGACGAAACCCCGCTAGACACTGACGAAGTGGAAGTACCGCTTCTGAAGGAGGTCGAGCTGTCGGCGGGGAATGGCAGCTTGGTTATTCAACAGCACTCCAGCGCCAAACTGCGCTTCGGGAAGGTCACTCTTCGCAGACAGGGCATTGAGCCTGCAGCCGTAATTTGTGTTTCCGTGTCTGGCTCTAGTATGGAGCCGGTTCTTCCCAATGGAAGTACTGTAGGTGTCGACCAGAGTAAAAAAGACATCAAGGATGGCGATATTTACGCACTTAGCCACAACGATCACCTCCGGATAAAGATGCTTTACCGGCTACCCTCCGGAGGAATTAGAATGCGAAGCTTTAATCGGGACGAGTACCCGGACGAAGAATATACGCCAGAAAAAATCGAACTTGAAGACATTAAAATCCTTGGCAGAGTGTTCTGGTACTCAGTCTTAAGATAATCAAACCGTCTATGAACGCGGCTAAAATTTACTGCATCCAGCAATTTCTACATTTACAAAACTAGCTGAATCACATAACTCTTCTGGTTTTTGAATCCACAGTGGATACAGCCGAAAACCTTCAGCTAAGTTTACGCGCAGCCTGAGAGAAATGAATCTGTAAACGACTCAAACCCAAAAAAGTCGGCAACTCGGAATTAGACCATAAGAACTCAGGAAATCAGCACCTACAAAAAGGGGATTCATGTGTCAAATACTGAAAAAATACTTTGCTGCTTTACATTGGGCGGTCAACAATACCTAAGTGAACTCCTATTAGACGCAGAGAAATCATCTTTAAATCTTCATAGTCGGCATCAAATACCATACGACCCGGAGCCCCACTCACTCTACGGTGAATCCCTAGACTATCAGAAAATCAGCCTTTTCGAATGCGTAGGCGATCCGCCAGATTCCGCAGGCCTGTATCCGGATATCGCGCACACAAGATCATCCTTCCCTCACTACGCAGTGCTAGGACAACGTCACATAGCGGAGAATGAAAAGGCTTTCAAATCCATATCATTCCGTACCGACGATCTCGAATTAGTTTTTGCCAACCAAGGGTTATTTGGCTCTGCGGCCCATGCCCCTGACCATCAAAACCTAAAAGCGTGGTTGGAAAGTTGCTCTCCTAACGCAAATATTACGTCAAATAACGACCACATACCTTTTCATCATGCAGCCGATCAAAATTTTGTTGAGCACGACATATCTGTCGGTTTTTTCTCAGTGGCGGTCGAATTGAAAGCAACTGCGAATAGTTATAAAGAAATACATTACGTGAAGACTACAGTTGCAACACTACGGTTCAAGGAACGCAAATCCCTGACTGAAGCACTCGACGGAATTATAGTAGCGCAGCACTTCTTTACAATTATCGCCGGCCGTTATCAGGGAGTTCACAGCTTACTAGCAGACGTGGAAAATCCGAAGCTTTCAGTATCGCAAAACGAATCAGATAAGATGAGAATCCATTGGAGCTTCGCTCCCACATGCAGCACGCACTTGGCCAGTAATCTTAGGGATATACCCGTCACTCCCCAGGTAGACAGCGATGAATTCTATACCCTGTTCCGACAATGGTCGGAGCGACATGACAGGTGGTTGCCAGCCAGACTAAGAATCATTAATTGGCAAAAAGCCGGGAGAGTATTCGATGAAAATCGACTGGTCGCAGCGGCGAATGCTTTCGATATCCTTCCTTACTCAGCATATCCGGAAACAGGTGATTTATCGGAAGAAACTCTTGAAGCAAGGCGCCAGTGTAAAGCATTGATCCGAGCACTCAGGTCAGGCCCCGAAAGAGAACAGGCTCTAAACACACTTTCCTTTTGGGGAGGAAAAAATCTCAAATTAAAAGTACTCAGTAGATCTAAAATCATTCACGACTCCTTTGGTGATTATTTCGTAGATTTAGATTTAGTACTGACAACCGCTATTAACATGAGAAATTATTTTGTACATGGAACCAATAAGTTTGGTTATGAACATTACGAGCATCTGATGCCGTTTTTGACAGATGCTCTAGAGTTCGCTTTCATCGCCTCCGACCTAATAGAGTGTGGATGGAATGCAAAGCAATGGTCTTCAAAATACCTCGGATATTCACATCCTCTTGCCGCTTTCTATCGCCGCTACACCTCTGAACTCGGTAATTTTGTACTTGCAAAACAAAATGCGCAAAAATGAGATAACGGCTTGGCAGATAGCTGTCCAGTGTCTGCGACAGACGAGCATGGCCTCTAAACAGGATGATATTGCGAATAGCATGAGCGATGGATGGCGTTGGAATGGTAGACCTGGAACCGTCTTGTAGACACGAGCTGTCTGCATGCAGAAACGACGCATCCGCAAAATACAAGCAATACTGTTGACTAAATTACAAACTAGATTGTAATCTGGGCTCGTACCCCCTCTCACCACAGAGTACGAGCAATGCAAACGACACAGCACAGCACCCGCTGCCAGGTGTTCCTCCACCCGGCAGCCGCCTCCAATCCCAAAGCTATAGCAGCCATCCAGAGCCATACCGGCCTCATCGTGGTTGTGCACCCAAAATTCTGCGCGTTGGAGGAAATCGCTGCTGCGAAGGCAGCCGATGAGCTTGGCCCTTGGGGAGGTGATGCAGCATGAAGCAGCTCCTGATCGGCCTCACCGGCCCTGCCCGCTCTGGCAAAACCACCGCGGCCAATCATTTGGCCCGCGAGCATGGCCTGGAGTGCTATGCGTTCGCAGACCCTTTGCGTGACGGCATCATGGCCATCTTCAACCTCAGCCCCGAGGACCTTGACGGAGATAAGAAAGAAGAACCGATTGCCTGGCTGGGTCGGTCACCCCGCCAATTGATGCAACTGCTCGGCACCGAGTGGGGCCGCCACATGATCAGCGCCAATCTCTGGATTGACCTTGCCGAACAAAACCTCGACTGCCTAAGCGCAGTGTTCGACAACGTGCCGGGCTTTGTCGTAAGCGACGTGCGCTTCGAAAACGAGGCCGACTTCATCCGCAAGCGCGGGGGAACAGTCATCCACCTGTCACGCCCCGACGCAGCCGAAGTTAATCCGCACATCAGCGAAGCGGGCGTCTCAATCCACCCGGACGACTTGATCCTGCCCAACGAAAGCGGCGTGCAGGAACTGTTGGGCATGCTGGACGAGCTGTACCACGTCATCCGCTCACGCGGCTTGCTGGCAGTGGCCTGAGGCAGCACTCATGAACAGAACTCTGGACGCGACAGCAGCAATGCTTGGCCTCAAGCCACGTGCATTTCGGACCAAGTTGCGCGAACTCGGCGTATTGACCCAGGCCGGTGAGCTTGCGCTCAAGCACCACGACCGAGGCTATCTGTATGTGGAGCCGCGCAGCCGCTGGAACAAAAACATCCACGCCTACAGCCACTATGCCGTTGTGATGGTCAAGGGGCCGGGCGTCACCTGGCTTGCCGAACAACTGGGCATCACCTCCACGACAAAGGACGCAGCAGCATGACTTTGAACGCAATCACTCACGCCGTAGGCGCCCTGAAAATGGTTCCTATGCACCTGAACCATCCCACCATTGTCAGCCGCTCCACGCTGATCGGCGCGACGACAGAAGCCTTGAGCATGCTGGAAGACCTACCGCCGGTGACCGCTGAACTTGCAGAGGTGTTTCGCATGGTCGAATCCGTTCTGCTTGAAGGCCAAGTCGCGTATGTCACCCCCACCCGCTGTCCAGAGCGCCCATACGGTGCAGTGGTGGCAGATGCAAAGGGACGGCTGTGCGCCACCGCCACGGGCAAATCCAAGGAGGGACTGGCGGAGTTGATCCGCCTTCAGTTGGTGCCCCAAGAGGAGGGGCACGGGGAGGATGCTGCGTGAGCGAAACGCTAAACCAGCTCCGCGATCAATTCGCCACGCCCTGCCCCACCCTGAGCACCGTGCGGGAACGCTACTTCTCGCACATCTCGAGTGATCGATACCTGCTTCGCAAGATCAACGCAGGTCGTATCAATCTCAAGGTGACCCGGCTGGGAGGATCGAACAAGGGCCAGCCAGTGGTCTACCTGCACGATCTGGCTGCTTACCTCGATGCACAGGCTAAGTCCAAAGCGGCCTGATTCAAAGGTGGTCACTGCCTCCCAGTGACATCAACCAGAGGCACAGGACATGAAACCCACGGACACAGCCGAGTTCATCGGCGAACTCAACGCAGGCGTCTTTGCAGACCAAATCGGTCACGCGCTCTCGGAAGTGGCTGCAGGCGTGGTCGACAACAAGAAAGTCGGCACCGTGACACTGACGTTTTCGCTCAAGCAAATTGCCGACAGCCACCAGGTCACCGTCAACCACAAGCTGGCCTACAAAGTGCCCACCAAACGCGGCAGTCGTACCGAGGACACCACACTCGACACGCCGATGTATGTAGGCGAAGGCGGTCGTCTGACGCTGTTTCCAGAAACGCCTGCAGCAGAACAGATGTTTGATCGCAAAGCCGCCCCTATCCCAAGCAGGTCGTAACACAACGTTTTTTCATACCTCTCACCACAGCAGGAAATGATTCATGGAAGCCAAAGCAATCCAGTTGATCCAAGACACCGCCGTACTCGCGAATGCCAAGGCGCTGGACACCTTCACGCCCTCAATCGCCCTCCCCGCGACCGTCACGGTGGTCAGTCTGGAGAAGTTTCAGCAGAGCCGCAGCCGATTCCGAGGGGCGCTTGAGACGTCCTCACTCAAAGATTTTAGTGAATACGTGCAAGCCCAGGCCGACGGCAGCACGTCGGGCTTTGTGGACAGTGATGACATGACGTGTACCGTCTTTTTCAACCTCGGCGATCAGGACAATCCAGGCCACGGGGACTTCCGCGCCAAACTCACCTTGAAGAAGACTGCTGCATTTGTCGCTTTGGAGCGCGCAGCCGGGTCCAAACACGCTCAAAAAGAGCTGAGCGACTTCATTGAAGACTGGGCACCGAACCTTCAGGCGCTGACTCAGGACGGAACAGAGATTGAACTGCGCCGAGCTGCCGGGGCAATTCGCTCCATCACCATTGAACAGGCACGCAAAAGCGAACACGTCGTCGGCGACATGAGCGCCTCTCGTTCGGCGATGGAGCAGATCGAAGCTAAGTCGGCAGACGGCCTCCCTGCTGAGCTGCTGTTCAGCGTCATCCCCTACGAAGGTCTGCAGGCTCGGACCATCCAGTTACGCGTCGCTGTGCTCACCGGCGGCGATCAGCCCGTGCTCCGACTGCGCTGGATCGGCGAGGCGCAGCTGCGCGAAGACCTTGCCCAAGAGTTCAAGCAGGTCGTAGCGCTGGAAGTCGGCGAGTCAACTGATCTGACCATCGGCAATTTCACCCTGGCTTAACCCTCAACACGCCTCAGCCCGCCGCCGTCCTCTCACCACCGATCCGGCGACGGGCCTACCCAAGGACACAGCACATGCAAGCACAGCACATCATCATTTTGACCGGCCTGGTCGTATGCTTTCTGCTCCTCACCGTATTCGTCGAGAGAGCATTCAAACGGGCACTGCGCAGGTCGTACTGGGCGGGAAAATCAGCAGGCATAGCTGATAGCAGCGCACGCTTGGACGCATTGAACGCGGACATCGCCATGCTCGCCCGCCGTCGTGAGCGCGAGCGCAGAGGTTTTCTCCAGTCCATTGAAATCAAAAACCTGACGATCAGGGACCTTGAAACACGTCTGACGAACAACCCTACCTGCCTGCTGACTCAAGCAGACATGCAAGTGCTGCTGGACACCGCGACAACGCTCAATCTGGCTCACAGGACGTGGGTGCCAATGAAAGGCACGGAACCTTGGCGAGTGCGGGCTGCTTCCCAGCTTATCCACTTGGAAAGCATCGCACATCGCATTCATGCGAAGACTCGTCTCGCTGAAAGGCCTGCGGTTGCCACGGACGATGCAGCACGGGAGGCAGCATGAGCCGTACAAAAGCACGCGACGTAGCCCGAAGACAGCTCGCCGAAACCGTGAAAGTGTTGAACGATTGTGTACTCCTGCTGAGTAGGTCCAGCGCGCTGATCAGCCATCTTGATACCCCCGAGGTAGCTCAGTACCTGGCAGATCTGGATGCGTTTTGGAAACGTCCCTTTCCCCAGCAAGCGGCTCAACACCTCGATAACCGAGCTGTGGACACGTTCGCCGCGGCAATGAAAGCCAAGCTAGCCAACGCCCGTGCTAAAGGCCGTCAAGGCTGGAGTGAGGCGGCGGCACGGGGCGAGCAACTGGCCGACCTTCGGGTAGGGCATCTTTCCAGAAGCAATTTTGACAACTTCGAGGCTATTGTGAACTTTGCCATGATGCTGCACCTACGGGGCACCAATCCGACTGTACAGACATCGGCCTTTCACAGGGTCAATAAGCCGAGCCAACCAATCGCGTGGGATGTGCTATCCAGTCGTGGAAGCTGGTGCAAAACCGTGAGGGGGCATGAAACCGCCTTGGCAGCAAAACAGCGAGGTTTCAAGATTGAGCCTCTGTACCGTCACGCCCAATGCTTCGAGACTACTGCAGACGAGCTGATGGAGCAGCAATCATGAAGGAACTAATCGTAAACTCTGAAAGCGCGGAGCTGCTAATAACTCTTAGAGCATTGGTGACCGAATTGAGGGCGTCTAGGGTCTCAATTGAAGACGAGCTGTGGACCTTTGACGACATAGCAACGTACTTAAAGCTTTCTCAATATACCGTAGAAAGGCGCGTTGTTGTCCAACCCGATTTTCCAGAACCGTTACAACCCTGTGCGAGCAGCAAAGGGTCTAAAGCTGTGAAACGCTGGTTTGGAGGAGAGGTGATTAAATGGGCACGCCAGAATCGAGCCAAACTTCCAATATCACGGAACACTCGAAGGGTAGCATGACGGGCTGAAATACGAAACAGGAATAACATTCATCTAAATTTATCATTAGAGTGCTTCTTGCATGGGACTGGACTAACTCTTCATGCCGCCTGCATTTAAAAAAAACTTACTACTCACCAATCTAACGCCGCTCTAACACTCATATCTTACTGAAAAATGATATTTTTCTGCTTGTCCGTTGTTAGCCTTGAAGTCAAATTTTCGGTAACTGCAGCTGGCAACCCTAGATTACTAATTATTCCGAGCGAGAAAAGAATATCACTGAGATACTGAGCAACATCGCCTTGCAAAGTAACACACTGCCTCAGCAACCTTGCCTCACGTACAACATCTTTCAAGCTGACAACTTCTGAAATTACGAACGGACTCTGAGAGTGAACGTGCGCTGACAGGAGCCTGTAAACATCGAATTTATCGGAGTTGAGCGCAGAAAGAAGACCAAATTTTTCACCAAACCCAGTATAATTTTCAGTAAAATATCGCAGCGCTTCTTTTTTCAAAACAAAACCATCTCCCGTTCGGCATAGACTCTTGTACTCTACGGGGTGGTCTTTAAAATACAACCAACTTAGCATCAAATCTAGCTGAGCTCGAAGTGCGAAAAGCGAAGGCCTTACTAATCCTAATGCGGCGAAGGCGGCAGCCTCTCTAATACTGGACGCTACCGCATGCAACAACTCATCAGCAACTTTAGTTAAGAAATATCTGCGCAATGCTTCTACCCAAACGAGCAGCAACTTTGACGACGCTTGAAATTCCTCCAATATCATTAAACCATCAGCATCGGAAAACCCAGAAACTGATTTAATTAGCTCGAAGCGTTGTTTTTCATGAATACTCTTTTTAGCGGCGCACATTCCAATCCAACCCCTTTTTATCTTTAAATTTATTAAAAACAGAGGTTGCCGCGTACAGCACCTCAGAAGGAGGGACATGCACACTCAGCCTATCAAGCCAATTGGACAAAGATTTTTTCGATAGTGGCGGGACATAAAATCGCTTTAAGTGCTCAGCCATAAGATGTACTATCTCTTCTGAAGATAGCCCCAACTCGTCAACCAGAAGCTGTCTAACCTTAAAATTTAGCTCACTATTCATACTTTGACTCGAATAGTGAGACCCCATATCATAGGACTCAAGGGATGGACTGATATAGTCACTAGCATGATGATAGTTAGAGTAACGAGCATCAAGGCTACCACTTATGACCTTTTGCACCTGGAAACTTTCTTCCACAGCATCCTCTACCACTTCTAATGGTAAAGAGGACAGCTCATTACAAAGACGGACTATATCTCGCCTCGACCAACCAGCAACGACCATCAACTGCAACATTCGTGAGACATCTGGACTTTTCATTTTAATCCCAGTGCTACGGCCAGTTCTTTGTTAATTCGCGCAATCCTATCTTTCAAAGCCTTCGAATGAGGCGCTTTTCGATCGGTCGCGAAACCCGTACGCGTCGGACTAGCTTCCAAAAGCCGCGTCATATGCATAGACGCAGCTAGCGTTATTCGGCCATAGGTTGGATCGCTGCGCAATTCATTCTCGACGGTCGGATCATATTTCGACGTTGGAATCCCATTCAAAATGATGATTTTTTTTAATTGAGCTTCGAGTCCCCTAAAACCGCTTATGAAATCATCAAGCATACGCAACCCCAACATCGAGTAACGGTCAGGTCTTACAGGAACAAGCAAGTGCGTGGAAGATTTCAGCGCGCATACTGTCAAGAACGACGAGCTCGGATTGCAATCAATGCATATAAGATCGTAATGCTCGCGAGCTTGCTCGACGAATTTAGCGAACCTCGCGGCTGCGACATCCAAAATAGACTTATCGCTCATGAGGGAATACTTGCACAAACTAAAATCGCCGGGAATCAGGTCAAATCTTATGCCGTTTTTGAGGCTATACATCGAAAATTTCACGTCATCAACTTGCGGTACGTCACCGTTTTGTTCATGAACACTGTATAGCGATACGTCTTCAGGGGATTCCATCACAGACAACATTGTGCGACGAGCGTTCTTTACCTTCTCATAAAGCGCCTCAGGAAAAATAGTCTGGGTAAGATTGAACTGGGGGTCGATATCAATGAGTAACACATTTTTTTCATGTGTTTTGTAAAACTCTCTGAATACATGGGCGGTCAAAGTTGTTTTTCCAACCCCACCCTTCATGTTCAATATTGACATAACCTTACCCATTTTAGTCTGCTGCTTCGCCATCAACATCTCCTTATGCGTATCCCTGCACGCCACAGCGACTACCGAAAACCTTAGGGAAAGCACTCCCGCGGAACGGATCTCCATCATCATTCTAGCTTTACCATGATCGGTACGGCGAGCCTTACCATCCTTTCCGTTGTCGTTCGGCCAAGCTCACCTCTGGAATGTGTCTTGAATCATCCTATTGAGACAGGAATCGCATCCACACCCTGTCACCTTTTTGCAGCCGTCAGCTATGCGCTCTGCCGAGAAGCACGCCTAGAGCTGTTGCCCTTTCCTGAAAAGACTGGATGAATCTCGGCATTCAGTCGAGCCTCTGCGCCATTTCAGGGGCGGTTGCGTTGTAATACACCATCAATGATCGCGGATCTTTATGACCTGTAATCCGTGCGAGGTCCAACATGTCGACTTTTCGAGCGAGTCGAGTAGTCGCTTCGTGCCTGGTGTCATGGAAGTGCAGATCGTTGATGCCAAGCTCATCCCTGACTTTTCGGAACATAGCGTCGGCGGAAGCAGAACCGAGCCTGAAAACTTTGCTGTCTCCAGCGCGGTCACCCACCAGCTTTTGCAGTAGCTCTCCGGCTCGCCTTGTAAGCGGCACATTTCTGCTTTCACCGTTCTTGGTCATTCGCAAACGGACATATCGATCCTTAAGCCGCACGTCGTCAACGATCAAACCTAAAATCTCCCCCTGCCTCATCGCAGTTTCAAGCGCTAATAGAAAAACATAGGCAAGCTCTTGATGCAAAGTAGCCGGAGCAACACCCTCAATGAACCCTAATCGGCCAATGAGAGCGCTCTCTTCAGACTCGGAGACGCGACGATCTCTTGGCCTACCATTGCTAGGTCGCTTGACCTCACGTACGGGATTGCTTGTACAGCATTTCCACTCCCGCTTGGCTATTTCGAAAACAGACGAGAGCAAAGTCATATCGCGCCGGACAGAAGGACCGGATACCTTCCTCAGCCTAAGATCGCGCCACTCAGCAATTTGGTCAGCGGTGACGTTGCCAATCATCTCACCAACGAACGTTAGCTCATTGTCCATCTTATCCAGGCGCAGCTCTTCCCAGCGCTGACCAGCCTTCGTAGTCGATACGTCGCGCTTGTATCGTCTCAACGCGTCCGATAACGTCATTTGATTGCCAGCTTTTGGCTTCCCACTTCCTGCTAGGATCCCTGCTTCACGATGCGTTGCCCATGCAACGGCAGCTGCTTTTGTCGCAAAGGTGTGCGAGTCGCGGATCCCAAGCTTGACTACCTCAGCTCGCCACCCCCCGCTGCGCTTTCGATACGACGCCACGTCGGTCCCCTTTGGCGTAAATTTGGCGTAAAGCCTATCACGCCAATGCAACTATATGCCCCTATCTGCACATGCAAATTAAGGTAAAAATCATGATAAACAAGTAGTTGCAGCGATATGCAACCTAAAGCAATTTTCTATACGGCGTATTAAGATTCCCCCTCGGGGCACCACATAGCAATATCTGAAAGTCTCTACCAGACTCTCAGCACTAAAGAAACCGGCCACTTGAGCCGGTTTTTTTGTGCCTGGCTGTCCGCCCCAGCGTCCCTGTATCGCTGCTTGCATCCTGAGAGAAATAACTGACCTTGGGATACAAGGATTAAGCGCGCAGAGCCGCGCACAAGGCCGACTCGATTTCGGCTCCCGGCGATGAAAGCGTTGACCGACCGGACCAGTGAGCTGTTCAGCAGTGCATGATCAAGGATTCTTGAGCAGTTCTTGCATCAATACATCAAGTTCCTCGCGCTCTTTGGTGTCGACCTTATAGGTAGACAGCAAATCCGATAGCCATAACCCGTCTGCCGCCAAACGAACAAGCAAGGCATTCGCAGACGGAGTTCGGTCTGTAGATCGTTCGATTTCTGCCCGTTCGCTCCACCGTGCCGCGAGTCCGCGATCTATGACGGTGGCCACTACCATTGCGCGCCATCCCTCGGTGTCCTCATACGACGTGGCATTGAGCGACATACGTGCGTAGCGCAAGGCTGGTGGCGCCGACGCATCTTCCAGCGCCAGTGCTTCGTTGAATTGATCCATGTAGAGATCGAAAAGCGCAGAGAGCAGCTGTTCTTTCGTGCCGAAATGATGCTGTACAGCACCCTTGCTGACACCGGCTGCAGTGGCAATTGATCCGATCGAAACAGGCTGACCAGAACTTAACAACACAGTGGCGGCGTGAAAAAGCCTCCTTTTGACCTGGTCAGGTTGTTTCGGAGGCCGGGAGGTGTGCGCTTTTGAAGTCATGAGTGGATTCTACAACGTAAAAATGATGTACGATACGATCGTATTGTAAAAATCGTTCCTGCGAAACGATGATGGCCAACCGGGCTGGTGGTTGTTTTTTACGGCTCTGCATTCTACGGGCTTGCCTAGGCACTGAAAGGTTTGCCACTCGGGATTGCTTACGTCATATGGGCCGGTTTGGTCATCGTCCTGATCACGCAGGTCGGAGTCGTTGCCTTTAAGCAAAGACTGGATCTTCCAGCAATCATCGGCATCGTTTTCATTGTGACGGGAGTGATCGTGATGAACGCGTTTTCAAAGACAGCATCGCATTAACGGTACGAAATTCAACTGCAAAGAATGTTCGGTGTTGGCGCACCCGCAGATTTTTGTGAGCCATCCTATCTACTCAGGGAGTCATGATGAGCAGCACCTCCAGCCCCCCATTCGCCCAGTCCACCAACGGACGCGGCAACGGAGGTCGCCCATGAAAATCAGCGATATTGATTTGAAACGGAGCTGGCCAGCCTTGGCCGGCATCGGCGCGATCATCGCCGTGCTGGCCGCAGCCTTCGCCTGGACCGCCGGTTTGCTCGGTCAGCGGGTGACCAATATGACGTTCCTGGAAGACACGCAGCACGACTTTCCTGCCGGCTACCGTAGGGCACATGGTAAGGGAATGTGTTTCGAAGGCGTGTTTCGTGCAAGCGGTGAGGTGGCAAAGTACTCCCATGCCAGAGTTTTCGCTCAGCCGGAAACAAGGGCCATAGGACGCTTCTCGATTGGGAACATGAGCCCTTATGCTGCGGACAACTCCACGAGCACCGTAAGCATGGCGATGATGCTCACTGCCGATAACGGACAGCAGTGGCGCATGAAGATGAACAACGAGCCGTATTTCGCCACCCGCGATGCACCCGGCTTCCTCGCGATGCTGAAAGCCACTGCGCCTGATCCGAGTACCGGAAAACCCGTCCCCGAGCACGTGGCCGCCTTCCTCGCGGATTATCCGGAGGCGCGCAAATACATGGAGGCGGATGCCGTAAAACCTTGGACCAGTAGCTTTGCCGGTGCGACGTTCTACGCCATCCATGCCTACTTTCTGCTCACCGAGGATGGGCAACGACAAGCCATGCGCTGGTGGATGCGGCCGCACGCAACATTCACCTCCTGGAGTGATGAGGAGCGTGCGCGGGCCAGTCATGACGCCTTGTTCCAGGATGTAGCGCAACGCCTGACAAAGGCGCCCTTATATTGGGATATGGTGATGCAACTGGCCGCGCCAGGTGATCCGGTGGACGATCCATCGCAGCCTTGGCCGGAAACTCGCCAACAATTAGTCGCCGGGACGTTGGAGGTACAGCGGGTCTTTGATCAGACTGACGGCGTTTGTCGCGACGTTAATTTCGATCCCACCTTGATACCGGCGGGTATGGCGTTGTCGAACGATCCGGTATTGGCCACCAGGGCAGGTATTTATGCCCACTCATACAACTCACGGCTGCACGAAATCGGCTATGGCAAGGCCACCGATGCGGTTGGAAAGAAGACAGCACAATGAAGACCGAAACCCGCCCCGTAACAAAAACGCCACAAAGCAATAAAGCTGGCCAGCCAGAACGGTTCAATCTGATGGCGCAACTGCTGCATTGGACGATGGCAGCAGCCATTCTGGCGATGCTGTTCATCGGCGTGGCCATGATGACGTCACTGACCTGGCGGCCGGAGCTGCTCGATCTTCATCAACCGCTGGGCATCGCCATCTTGCTTTTGGCGATCGTGCGCCTGGTCAACCGGCTTCGTCACAGAGCACCAGAACTGCCCGCCGACATTCCACGTTGGCAAGTGATATCAGCCGAAGCATCGCACTGGGTGCTGTATGCGCTGATGTTCTCGCTGCCGCTGCTCGGCTGGGGTGTGCGCTCGGCGGGCGGATGGCCTGTGACGATGTTCCCGGGTGTCATGCTGCCGCCCATCGCACCTGTCCATCCGGTCTGGTACGCGATACTGCGTGACGCCCACGGCCTGCTGGCCTGGTTCCTGTTCGCCGTCGTGCTGATGCATCTTGGCGCTGCACTCATGCATGCCTGGGTGCGCCGTGACGGGGTCTTCTCCACCATGACGCCAAAAGGTTTTTATCATCGTTACCGCCGCAACAGGAAATAGCTCAGCTTCGTGGATCCGGAGTCAGATCTCCCGGTATCCATAGGGCGCACTGCGGCAGCACGATCCAGACACCGTCTTCAATTCGCAATTGAGAATGCCGCGTAGGGAGTAGATCAGTTGTGCCTTGCGGTGCTGATGCCTCGCAGTTTCCCAGTCCTTTGTTACCGAGGTGGCACTTAATGCCACAACGGGTCGCGAAACACTGTCAGCGTCCCAAGGCACTGTTAGGTCGGTGATTGCAATGCTAGACATGCTGTCTGTGGCGCCTCGGATGGAAGACGAGGCGTTGGCCTAATCGAAAAAGACTATGAGCAACCTGTTCAATCACGTCTAGCCATACCTTCCGCTCGGGGCATGGATCTTGTTCCACCGATGTAGGGTTACATAACGGGCTGAAGCGGCAAGTTCACACCGAACCTACCCTTTCAGCCATCTGCGAATACCATTACCAATACAGGAATTAAAAAAAGACCTTGAAATTCAAGGTCCTTTTTTTCGTCTGTAGAAAGCCAACAGCAGCGCAGGCACGAGGCCAACTGACCCATTGCCAAGACCGTCTTGTCCCACATAGCGCTTTTTCAGTCGAATAACGATCCCCCTATATGCATCAATATTTAACACTCGACCAGAGCAAGACGCTTCCAACGGTCAGGTGCGAACGAGGCTAGCGCCCAAGACAACAATAAGCCGCGTTAAACCAGCACCTCTTTCAAACCCGTGCTGAGGCTGCTTTTTACCGATGAAGATAAAGACGACTGCGGCACTTTCTCAACGTTCTCTTTCAAGGGTACTGCGAGCCATCCTTGCATCTTTTGAGCTTGCTCGGCGAAACGTTTGAACAGGTGGATGATTGCCGCCTGATCAAGCAGCAAAAAAGCCTGTCGCGTCCACAGGATCACTTTTTGTTGTTCGACGATGGCGCCCGTCAGGATGGGCGGATGCTCAAGCCCCAGCAAGTTTGTCTGCAGCAGGATCCCTAGCGTTTCAAGGTCTTTAAAGCGCTCAGCGGATATCGGAATCAGGCAACTGACGGTGAGAAAGTCATTAGGCGACTGCTTCAACTCAATCGCAAGACCGCCTTCAAGCGTGACGACATAGCTGTCGGAAGCCTCCAGATTATCTACAGGCAAAGCCAAAAGTTTGAAGACAGGCATCAAAAGTAGCTTGAGTCGATTTTCCATACGTCCTCCATTACCTCAAAAAGCAGGTGATTGAAAAATATGATTCACTGTCGTGGATTAATTGTCTTGTTCATCACCACCCGTGGCCGTAAGGGTCGTTATTGAAATAGCTGTCGACGTCCATGTTGTCCATATCGTCCAGCGAATTGGAAAACTGAGCGTCAGACATCTCCACGTCCTGGTTAGCCCATGAAGGCTGTGCGGGCACAACGGGGGGATGTGACGACTTGACAAGTCGCTCATTGAATTGACGCATGGACAACGACTGGTCCACCGTTTGCGAAGAAGAGTCATGATAAACGGCACCCAGATTCTTTGAAGCGTGCACCTGCTTATAGAATTTCAGGCCCGAATCGGGGCGCAGTAACGCGTCTGCCAATGCCGCTCCCTGAAGATGACCATAGTGTGGATGCGTCTCTTCAAAGTGTTCGTTGATTTGCGCCTGTGACCACGTTGGAGCGTTGAGCAATTCTTGACGCATACTGGGGTTATAACTGGCATCGTACTCACGAACTACATTGGGATGTCTTCCGCCAAGCGCAAAATCCTTTGCCCGAAGGGCTCGACCAAATTCAGGCCATGCGTCTGAAATCACAAACTTGCTGCTCTCTCGAGCATCGCCAACTCTTACGTAGGCGTGTCCAACGTCATTTGCGCCCATGAGCGCAACTCGGGTATGGACATTCGACGCAGACAACAACAGCAGGTTAACGTCTGCCATCTGATCACAATTACCCGCTTGAACAGAGGCGGCTACAAACGCCATGTGATGCAAAGGATCCGAATGCCCGGTATTCATCCCCCATTTAGGATGCGTCCCGTTCTGAATGCCATAAGACATGTTCGTGCGCTTATAGGACTCACCTTGCGAAGATCGCACATGCCCACTTTGATTACCGGAGCCAAAGTTCAATACCTCCCAAGTGTCATTGATGGCTTGGTTGGCGGCTTTCAAAGCTGTCATTTCCCGCGCCGATACTGGAACGTACTTGGAAGCATGGGCGGACTTGCCGGGTTCAAGAACATCGTTCATCGCAACCCGGTCATCCGGGCCCAAATGCTGCAGATTTGATAGATTGGCGGTAAAACCGCGTTGTGCTGGAGTAAGCATAGGGTCACCTCATTTTTCAGTCCCGATTGTCAGTGGCGAGATCGGTAAAACCAGTTCCTCCATGCCCTGTAGCTTTTTCTTCATAAAGAGGTTATACGTCGCTCGATCATGATTGGCGGGCGTCTACCGCTGACAAAGTGCCGACGCGCAGTCCAACCTCTTTGGCCGCCTCCAGAAGCGTCGTGAAACTGTACCTGGAAGACACTTGACCAGGGCGTCGATCGCCATCGGTCTGCATGGCCAGATAGACCTTTAGTCAGGCATCTGACTGCCTTTTTAGATATTCATTGAGGGCCTTGCCATTTCCCACCAACTCGGTGACCCGATTGGCAGGCAGCTTATTATCCTTGCAAGCGTTTTTTGTAGGATCAGGGCTGAACGTGTGCCAGCTCTCGCCCAAACGGGCCTGTTCGGCAAGATCGTTCGCCTGGAAGGCTACGGCTGAATGCGTTGCGACCTAATGTGAGGTTGAGACCACAAACTGACTGTGATGAATATAACTTCTGCTCGCTACATCAGACCTGATTTTCCCGGTGCGCTTCAGGGTGCCTTCACGTGTTGAAAGTGCCATTTTTTGAGCATGGCACTGACGTTTTCTACGTTTCATCCGAGTGAAATCTGGCGCGACAGTGAGTCCTTCAGAGGCCAGCGTCATTCGACTCGGCCTCTGATTTTTCAGCGGATCAATGCGCCTTAGCAATCCCGAACTGATCCAGCACCGGATCCACGTTATGGTCGAACGCTTTCTGCGCTTTGTGCTTTTTGACGGCATCGATAATCATTGAAATCCCGAAGCCCAGCGCCATCGCGCCGTCGACCGCCCAGCCGATGACGGGGATCGATGCACCGACGGCCATGCCGGCAGCCATACCGGCGGCTTCGCCCGCCACCATGCCCACTGCACGTCCAACCATCTGCCCAGCCATGCGACCAAGCCCGACCGAGGCTTCGCGGCCCAGCAACTTGGCACCGGCGTCGACTCCGCCCTTGATTGCCTCCGCGCCGTATTTGGTGCTGTCGTAGATCGCTTGCGCCGCACCCAATTTGTCGCCGTGGGCGAGCATGTCCTTTACGGACATAAATCCCATGACAGACCTGAGCATTTTCGGCCCGCCACCTGCGAGAAGTTCGCTCGCCAGAGCGGATGCCTGGCTCTCGTCGGTCTTGCCTTCCAGCAGCTTGCGCCCTTTCTTGGAGTCCTGCAGTTCGCGAACCGTGGAGTTGGCGTAATCCTCTTTCACACTGTCGGTGACGTCGCTGGACAACACACTGTCGTAGGCCGCCTTCTGGCCAGCCATCATTTGCATCGCCTGTTCGCCATCGACTTTTTTCTGGCCAAGCAGCTGCTTGAGTGCGCCACCGTTTGCAAAGTTGTTCGTGTAGGAGTCTTTGATCGTCGACTCCAACTGAGGATTTTTGCTGACGACGTCACGAGGGTTCGGCACCTGCGTGTCGGGGAAAAGGTCATGCTGTAACTGCAACTGGGCGGACAGGCCACTGATGGCGCTGCTGTAATCGGGGTTGGGGTTATGCTTGTTGACGGCCTTGTCGGCGGTTGCCATATCGGTCTGTAACGCCTGACCGCTGTTGACGCTATCAGCCTGCTTGACGACCGCGTCCTTAAGCGCTGAATCGCTGCTTACCAGCCTGCGCTCCTCCTCGGGAACGCTGTCATTAAGGAAGGCCTGCACATCAGGATCAGCCTGCAACTGCGCAATCCGATCCGTAAGCCCCTGCTCGGTATTTTCCGTATCGCGCAACTCGCGCCCTGCAATCACGCTTTGCTGTGTCTGTTGCAGCTTGATCATCACCGCCGCTTTCTGAGCGCCGGTGTACGCTGTCGGATTATCAAACACGTTCGCGTTCAGCTTGCTGATGTCGATACCATCCACCGAGTTGAGCGTGGCGGCGTCACTGAGCATGCTCGCGAACTGGCCGCCGTTGGTGGGGGCGCTTTTCTTGATCCACTCACTCAGGTTTTTTGCGTTGAACAGTTTATCGGGGCTGTGTGCAGCCTTGGCACGGCCCTTCATTCCCGCCTCATCGAGCTGGCCAAGAAAGCCCGCTTGCGACCAGGTGCTGCACGACTGTTTGAGCGCCCCGGAAAGCCCGGGATTATTGGCGGCCAGATTCTTCAGGTCGTCGGCCCCCACGTTGTCATCGACCTTGGTCTGACCCTCGACACCCAGCTCATTGTGAGGATCGGCAGCCTGGGCCAGCGGCATGTTGGCGCGCATCACGGCGGCATTACGCACCATTTCCAGGGATTGCGGATCCGCGTCCGGATTGTCCTTCTGGTAGTTCTCCACGTCCTTGTCAGCACTTTTGGCAGCCTTCTCCATATTCTTGGCGAAGGTTTTCAGGTCCTTGTTGGTGATCTTGCCATCGGCCGTGCCGCCCTGCGCGGTGTCCACTGCGGTCTTGAGCGCCGGATTGTCGTTGATGAACTCCATCGCTTTCGCCGCATCAGGGCCGTCCTCTCTGGCCATCCATGCGGCGGCGATAGGCCGATTCAGCTCCTTGGCCGCTTGCTCGCGCTGCTCCGGGGGCAAGTGGGCAACCATCGGGGCCCAGCGCTCGAGCGCTTCAGGGGAGGAGAATCTGGAGTTATCAAGAAAGGCCGCGTCATCGGCTTTGGGGGCATTGGCCGAATCAGAGGCTTCGCTGCTGGTGGTGCTGTCGACCGACGAAAACGAGCTGGAGCGTGAGATGTCTGAGAAATCAGAGAAGGAGCCGACGTCGCTGTTGGCAGACGCACCGCCTGGAGAGAAGAGTGAGGCGACGGATGAGGCGGTATCGTCGGCACTGGTGAGCAGGTCCGAAAGGCTCTGACCCGACTGACCAAACTCCACGCCTGCGCCCGGAGTGCTAAGGTTTCGGGCAACCGGCGACGCGTCCGCCAGCTCACCAGTGGGTATTGAGGAGACATTACCGCTGAAGCTGGAAGAACCGGTTATACGCATGAAAGTCGCCGTCCAAAAGTGAAGGGTTTGATCACTGTGTGGCTGACGACGCCGGTCGGTTCCAGCTCCCGCATTAGATGTGTCTTTTCAGGCAAACGGGTCGATGTGCTGTTTCAACTGGACGCGGGCGCGTGAAAGCCGCGAACGCACCGTTCCGATCGGCACACCCAGCGTGCTTGCCGTGTCCTGGTAATTGCCGTCCATCTCCAGCGAGACCTCTAGCACCTTCTGCATGTTCGAAGGCAGGCAGCCGATGGCCTGAATCACCCGCGCCAATTGCCGATGCCCGTCTACCTGATGGCCAACGTCACCGTGCCCTTCCAGCTCGGAGTGAACCTCGTCCTCCCAGCTCTCCTGATAAGGCTGGCGATACATTTTGCGGAAGTGATTGCGGATCAGATTCAGCGCGATGCCGCACAACCAGGTTTGCGGTTTGCTCGCATGCTGGAACTTATGTTCGCTGCGCAGAGCTTCGAGAAAGACGCATTGCAGGATGTCGTCCACATCGTCAGGGTTCATCACGCGCTTCTGGATGAAGGCCCTGAGCATCTGAATCTGGTCCTGGGTCATCTGTCGCACACCAGCGTGAGAAGAAGACTGGCGGGATTGAGTCTTATCGAGAATCACAACGCGTGGGAACATGGGGCTTACCCTTGAGTAATGGTGTATACCCCCTATAGCGATAACCGTGCCACACGAAAAAAACAAATTAACCAATTGATTTATATAGACTTTAAAAATCTTGCAACTCTTTGAAATACATTTTTTTGCGCAACCCCCACGTTTTCAAGAGCAGCTTTTGGCACAACTGAAGTGCCTCTTCTGATCACGGAACTGAACCGACTCAACGACCCACTCAGCGGTCATGATCAGGCTCAGAACCTTCCTATGAAAATCGTTGCCCCGCCCATATTGCCAACCCATCCGGTCGTCCCGACCCGTGTTGTGGTGCCTGCTGCGCGGCCGATCCCTGTCCCGGAATCTCACAGCGAGGGGACATCGTCCCAACAGGTTTCGCGGTTCAGGGCGGCATTGGTGCAACAGAGCCGGATCCTGCGCCAGCGGGAACTGATCGCCAGCAGAAACGCCCTGCAGTCACGTGCCGTCAAGCTGGGCGAGCTCTATCAACTGCTGATGAATGAAGAGGACACCGGACTCGATAACGCCGCCAGGGGGTTGCGCAAAAAGCTGGCGCAGGACGACTCGTCTGAAATCGAGCAGGTGCTGGAGTTTTCCGAAGATGACGCCGCCAAGGCGTACGTCGTGCTCCAGGCCGCACGCAAGCAGGCTGAGTCCGAAGGCAGTCCGCACGAATACGAAATGTTGACTGACAGGATTAAACAGCTGCGACGCAAGTTTGGCACGCATGCCCGGGCAGGCATCAATACCGCCAAGGCCTTCGGTCGCCAGAACGCGGATAACAAACGCCGCACAGCCCTGCGCAATCTGTACAGCGTCGCGGTCAGCGGCCAGCCGAACATCACCGGATTGATCGAAGCGTTGATCAGCGAGCAGGAAGAACCCGGACAGTTCGACCTGAATCTTCGAGATATGCGTATCGCGATTGCCGACGACCTGTCGGCGATCAAGCCATCCACCTCTCATGAACAACTGCGCACGTTGATGCACGGCCTGACTACCGCACGTCACGTGGCCACCTTGCTGCGTGGGTGCGAACACTTGCTGGGACGGATGCGCAACAAGAATCCCGACCTGAAGGTCGATCCTCCGGCGTTTCTCAAACACCTGCTGACCCTGACGGCCAATGGCATGAATGTGAACCAGACGCTGCAACTGACCCAGCATATCGGGGGTGAGCACCTCAAACACCAACTGGCCTTTCTAAACGGTTTGCGCCCGATGCTCATGCAATTGCCCATCTTGCTCTGGCGAGACCTGAAGAGCCGTCAGACCGCGCTGAATAACCTGCTGGTCCTGATGAGCGATCTCACTCAACAGGAACAGAAGCAGACGTACAAGGGAATCGCCTGATGAATAGAGTCATCAATCTGTTGAACGGCGTGGCGCTGGCAGCCATGCGCCGCTCGGAACTGGTCGGCGCGTTCTTCGTGATCGCCATCGTGTTCATGATGATCACTCCCCTGCCAACCGGCCTGGTGGACGTGCTGATTGCCGTGAACATCTGCATCTCCTGCCTGCTCATCATGCTGGCGATGCACCTGCCCAGGCCGCTGGCGTTTTCGACGTTCCCGGCGGTGCTACTTCTGACCACCATGTTTCGCCTGGCGCTGTCGATCTCCACGACCCGTCTGATTTTGCTCAACCAGGATGCCGGACACATCGTCGAAGCCTTCGGCCAGTTCGTGGTGGGCGGCAACCTTGCGGTGGGTCTGGTGATCTTCCTGATCCTGACCGTGGTCAACTTCCTGGTCATCACCAAGGGTTCCGAGCGTGTCGCTGAAGTCGGTGCGCGCTTCACTCTGGACGCGATGCCCGGCAAACAGATGTCCATCGACAGTGATTTGCGCGCCAACCTGATCAGCGTCCAGGAAGCGCGCAAACGTCGGGCCGAACTGAACAAAGAGAGCCAATTGTTCGGTGCAATGGACGGTGCGATGAAGTTCGTCAACGGCGATGCCATCGCCGGCTTGATCATCGTTGCGATCAACATGATCGGCGGTATCTCCATCGGCGTGGTGCAGCACGGCATGACGGCGGGCGACGCGCTGCAGCTGTACACCGTACTGACCATCGGCGACGGCCTCATCGCGCAGATCCCGGCGCTGCTGATCTCGGTCACCTGCGGCATGATCATTACCCGCGTCCCCAACGCTGACGCGGGTGCGGAAGCGAACATTGGCCGCGAAATCGCCGAGCAGATCACCAGCCAGCCAAAAGCCTGGATTATCGCCTCCGTGGCCATGCTCGGCTTTGCTGCGCTGCCCGGTATGCCGACCGGGGTGTTCATCACCATCGCTATCATTTGCGGCGCGGGTGGTTTGCTGCAATTACAACGGGCCAAACCCAAGAAAGCGCAGGACGGTGCGGTGGCCGTGGCCCCAGAGATGAACGGTAAGGAAGACTTGCGCACGTTTGCACCCAGCCGCCAGTTTGTCCTGCAGTTTCACCCGAGCCAGAACCTGCAGCAGATCGAGGCGCTGGTCAGCGAGATCAGACAGCGTCGCAATCGACTGGTGATCAACTACGGCCTCACCCTGCCCTCTTTCATCATTGAACAGTCACAGCATCTGCAACCGGACGAATTCCGTTTCACGGTGTATGAAGTGCCGCTGCTTAAAGCCACCTTCAGCCAGAGCCACGTAGCGGTGAGTGCTCGCCAGGTGAACGGCGAAAACATGCCCTTCGCTATTCCCGGCAGCACGGACCGCCAAGAGGAACAGTGGATCTGGATACCGGCCGACGCGCCTGAACTTCAAGACAGCCCACTCAATGGCGTGAGCGCCATGACGCTGATCATCGAACGCATGGAGCGCGCGTTGCAGGCTTGCGGGCCGCAGTTCATCGGCTTGCAGGAAACCAAGGCCATCCTCGGCTGGCTGGAGAACGAGCAGCCGGAGCTGGCCCAGGAGATGCAGCGGGTACTGACCCTGACGCGATTCTCTGCTGTCCTGCAACGCTTGGCTGCGGAATGCGTACCGCTGCGCGCCATCCGGGTGATCGCCGAAACCCTGATCGAGCATGCCCAGCACGAGCGCGATATCAGCGTGCTGACCGACTACGTGCGTATCGCCCTCAAGTCGCAGATCTACCACCAATATTGCGGCACCGACGGTCTGCTGGTCTGGCTGTTGACGCCGGAAAGTGAAGGCTTGCTGCGCGACGGCTTGCGCCAGACACAGACCGAAACCTTTTTTGCGCTGGGCAACGAAGTCAGCCAGATGCTCGTGCAACAACTGCACATGGCGTTCCCTTTGCGGGCGCCCGAGCAGGCTGTTTTGTTGGTCGCGCAGGATTTGCGCAGCCCGCTGCGCAACTTGCTCAAGGAAGAGTTCTACCACGTCCCGGTGTTGTCTTTCGCCGAAATCAGCAATGCGGCCAAGGTCAAAGTCATGGGTCGTTTCGACCTGGAAGATGATCTCGAGCCGTTGGATAACGAGCATGCGGCCTGAGCCTGACGGGCTTGGGCACAGGGAGAAAATCGGATGTTTGAATTACGCGTACTGAACGGTCATCACCAGGGGGCTGCGCTGCCGCTGGTCGGTGAGCAATGGTCGATTGGTTCAGCCCCACAGCAGGATCTGGCCCTGGACGATCCAGGTATCGAGAGCCTGCACGGTCAACTGCAGCGCCTGGGCGACAGCTGGGTCCTGAACGGAGAAGAAGGACAGGTGTGCGACGAAGAAGGCGCTGTTCAGGCCAGCATCGAGCTGACCCTCAATCGTGCCTTCATGCTGGGTTCGGTCTGGCTGTGCGTCTCGCCCGCCGGCGATGAATGGCCCGAGGTGCCTGCGGTTATTCCCCCCAAGCCCGAGCCCGACCCGGTGCGTCACTCTGCCCCCCTGCAGAAAGTACCGTCGCGCTCGCAAAAACTGCTGAACCGTACCACCGGCATCATCGCAGGCTTACTGATCGGCGTTATCGGCAGCGCATGGAGCCTGACCCGCCCCGGCCCCACTGCCGTTGATCCTGAAGTCGCTCAGGTTGCAGCGCTGAAGCAGACTGCGGCAAAGGAGCCGGAAAAACCTGCGGGCACGCCTGCAACATCCGTCAGAGAGGTGCCCGACACGCGCATCCGTCTGGCCGATGCGGATGCCGTGCGGCATCAGCTCAACACCATGCTCAGCGACCGCATGCTCAGCCATATCAGCATTGACGAAACACCGGAAGGCCTTGTGCTCAATGGTGACGCCAAGGACGAGGCCCTGCTGGTTTACCAGCGCATGCTGCAACGCTTCAAGAACCGCTATAACTCGCCCGTGACAGTGCTCGATAACGTGTCCAGTGCGCACAACACACTCCCCTTCGTGGTGGTACAGATCATGACCGGCCCCCACGCCCACTTGGTGACCGCTGACGGCCGTCGCGTTTACGTCGGCGATGATGTGGACGGTTTGCGCCTGTCCAGAATCGATGAGCACCGCCTGCAGTTCGACGGTGATCGCCATGTCGAGGTGACGTGGTGAACGCGGCACTGGACCAGTGGAAAGCGGTTCAGGCGGCACGCCTTTCAACCTATAGCGCGGTGCGCGTCAGTGGCCGTGTGAGTGCTGTGCGGGGCATTTTGCTGGAGTGCAAACTGCCCGCTGCCAAAGTGGGCGATCTGTGCGAAGTGAACAAGGCCGATGGCAGCCTCTTGCTCGCCGAGATCGTAGGTTTCACGCCCGACTGCACACTGCTCAGTGCCTTGGGTGCTCCCGATGGGATTCAGGTCGGCGCGACCATTCGCCCGCTGGGCATCGCCCACCGGATTGGCGTCGACGACAGCCTGTTGGGCTGCGTGCTGGATGGTTTTGGCCGCCCTCTGCTGGGCGACGCCTTGGGCGCTTTTGCAGGCCCCGACGACCGTCGCCCGACCTTGCCCGTCATTGCCGACGCCCTTCCCCCGACCCAACGCCCGCGTATCAGCAGAGCCTTGCCCACCGGTGTGCGAGCCATTGACAGCGCGATCCTGCTGGGCGAAGGCCAGCGTGTGGGTCTGTTCGCCGGAGCAGGCTGCGGCAAGACCACGTTGATGGCCGAACTGGCCCGCAACATGGATTGCGATGTGATCGTCTTCGGTCTGATCGGCGAACGGGGTCGGGAACTGCGCGAGTTTCTAGACCACGAGTTGGATGAAACCCTGCGCAGCCGCTCGGTACTGGTCTGTGCCACCTCTGATCGTTCCAGCATGGAGCGGGCACGCGCCGCTTTCACCGCCACGGCTATCGCCGAGGCATTCCGTGCAAGGGGCCAGAAAGTGTTGCTGCTGCTCGACTCCCTGACGCGATTTGCCCGCGCGCAACGGGAGATTGGCATTGCCTCCGGCGAACCGTTGGGACGCGGCGGCCTGCCGCCGTCGGTGTACACCCTGCTGCCGCGCCTGGTGGAACGCGCCGGCATGAGCGAGAACGGTTCGATCACTGCGCTCTATACCGTGCTGATTGAGCAAGACTCGATGAACGACCCGGTGGCGGACGAAGTGCGTTCGCTGCTGGACGGCCACATCGTGCTGTCACGCAAACTGGCCGAGCGCGGTCATTACCCGGCCATCGACGTCTCCGCCAGCATCAGTCGGATCCTCAGCAACGTGACCGGTCGTGAGCATCAGCGCGCCAATAATCGTCTGCGCCAAATGCTGGCGGCGTACAAACAGGTGGAAATGCTGCTGCGTCTGGGCGAATACCAGGCAGGTTCAGACCCCGTCACCGATTGCGCCGTGAAGCTGAACGAGGACATCAATGCCTTCCTGCGCCAGGACCTGCGTGAACCGGTGCCGCTGGAGGAAACGCTGAATGCGTTGCTCAGGATCACTTCACAGTTGCCGGAGTAAACGATGGACGACTCGCTTGAAGAAGACCCGCAGCGGGCGGCATTCGAGCAGGTGATCGGCCTGCTCACTCCATTGCGTCAACACCGTCAGGCCAGTGCAGAACGGGCGCAACGCCAGGCACAGGTGGAACTGAAATCCATGCTCGACCACTTATCAGTAACCAGAGCGTCGCTGGACCGGGAACGTGACCAGCAAAAGCAGCAACGCGAAACACTGGCGCAAGCCCATCTGGAAAGAACCATCAGCCGTCACGATGTGGATCGATGGCATGCGCGCGAGAACACCATGCTCGACTGTCTGGCCGCCATCCGCCAGGACATTCAGCAACAGCAACTGCGGATCGATGAACAGCAAGCCCTGGTACACGAGCGACAGCGACAAGCCAAGGCGTCTCAGCGTGCAGTCGAAAAACTGGCCTGCATGAGCGAGGCACTCAACGAAGAAGGTTAAGCGCCGATGTCCACTGCGATCAAACATGCACCAAAAGCACCGCCCACGCCTCAACGCCAGGACACTGAAGTACACGAGGCACCGGTATCGCCACGACGCCCGGTGCAGTCCTGTCGCGTACCTGCCGGGCCGGTTGAAAAACGTCTGGCTTCGGGAGGTCTCGGCCGTGGCGATTCGCTCTCCGGTCGATCATCAAGCAGATTCCTTGAAGACGACCCGATCAGCGCCGACGGTCTGTTCTTTTCCCAATTGCTGATACCGCCGGTGGGCGAAGAGCCCGACGCGCAGAGCTTTGCTGGCGGCAGTCTGGACCTTTCGGCAAAAACCGAGCCGGTGCCGACACAACTGATTGATGAGCTGGCGCAGCGTCTGCCTGAGCAACCGCCGGGTCCGCTCAACTTCACGTTGCTGATGCAGAATCTGGGCAAGGTCCGCGTCAATGCCGAAAAGACCGACAATCGCTGGAGCATCCAGGTGGGATTCAGCCGTCGTGACGTCCTCAAGCGTGTCAACGGCCACTCGCGGGCCTGTCGTGATGCGTTGTCGCAAGCCTTGGGCCAAGACGTCGACCTCGACTTTCACGAAGACCTCCAGGCATGAGCGCGCTGCACCTGCGCAAGGTTGACCCGCTGCTCGCTCAAGCCACGCGTGCGCTGGGTGCCGGGCAGTCCCTCGCCTTCGAAGCACAGGGCCAGCGCGGCGAGCTGACGCTTCTGCCGCTGGTGAACGGGCAGGAAGCGCCCGCCAATGGCATCTGGCTCGACAGCGCCGCAGGGCCCATGTGCCTGAGCGACGCCGAAGCTGTGCTGAGCCTGTTGGGCGATGCGCCACTGACCTTGGGCGGCGAACATCAGGACTGGTACTGGCAGTTTTTCAACCAGCGTCTGAGCCCGTCCATTGCCGACGTGCTGGCCCCGCTCGAACCGTTGCTCGATGCGCCCGACGACGCTTCGTTTGGCTGCCGGGTTCAGGTTCGTCTAGGTGGGGAGTCGCTCCACGCGCACCTGCACAGCCCATCGCACACGTTGCTCAGGCTGTTGCACTCAGCGCCCTGGCAGGCTCGATACAAGCCTGTGGATGACACCTGGCCAGTGACGACGCCGCTGATTATCGGCGAGCTGGTACTCACGCTCAATGAACTGGCATCGCTGCGCCCTGGAGACGTGGTGTTGCCTGCCCGTTGCCAGTTCGACAGCGCGGGACAAGGTCGTCTGGCACTGGGCGGACGGCAATGGGCCGCGCACGTCGACAGCCAGGCGCAACAACTTTTTCTGCGGCTCAGCCACGAGGAGCATGGTCACGATGAGTACTGAGGATCTTTACCAGGAAGAGGTCGACTACCTGGACGACGATGACGAGACGGCAGGCGAGTTCAGCGAAGACGATCATGCCGCCCCCTTGAATGAACATTCCTGGCAGAACTCGGAAACAGCTGATGACGAACAATCGCAGGCTGTTACCGAACCGGCTGCATTCGAGAGCCTGACGCTGGACCTGACGCTACGCTGCGGTGAGCTCACGCTGACCCTCGCCGCGCTTCGACGCCTGGACGCAGGAACGATCCTTGAAGTCGCAGGCATTGCGCCGGGACACGCCACCCTCTGCCACGGCGAACGGGTCGTGGCCGAAGGTGAACTGGTGGATGTCGACGGCAGGCTTGGTTTGCAGATCACCCGAATGGTGACCCAGCCATGATCATGGACGGGACGAACCCGATCATGCTGGCGCTGTTTCTGGGTTCGCTGTCGCTGATACCGTTTCTGCTGATTGTCTGCACGGCCTTTCTGAAGATTGCCATGACACTGCTGATCACCCGCAACGCCATAGGGGTGCAGCAGGTGCCGCCCAACATGGCCCTGTACGGCATTGCGCTGGCCGCAACGATGTTCGTCATGGCCCCGGTCGCTCATGACATTCAGCAACGGGTCCACGATCATCCCCTGGAACTGGGCAGCGCCGACAAACTGCAAGCCAGCCTGAGAACCGTAATCGAACCGCTACAACGCTTCATGACACGTAACACCGACCCGGACGTGGTGGCTCACCTGCTGGAAAATACCCAGCGCATGTGGCCCAAAGAGATGGCAGACCAGGCGACCAAGGACGATCTGCTTCTGGCAATCCCGGCCTTCGTGATGTCGGAGTTGCAGGCAGGCTTCGAGATCGGCTTTCTGATCTACATCCCGTTCATCGTCATCGATCTGATTGTCTCCAACCTGCTGTTGGCGCTGGGCATGCAGATGGTTTCACCCATGACCATTTCCCTGCCACTCAAGCTGCTGTTATTCGTGCTGGTGTCGGGCTGGTCCCGCCTGCTCGACAGCCTCTTCTATTCGTACATGTGAGGCAGTCATGGAAGCGTTGGCGTTGTTCAAACAAGGCATGTTTCTGGTGGTCATTCTCACCGCCCCACCTTTGGCTGTGGCGGTGCTGGTGGGGGTGATCACCTCGTTGCTGCAAGCGTTGATGCAGATCCAGGATCAAACACTGCCGTTCGGCATCAAACTGGGCGCAGTCGGACTGACGCTGGCCATGACCGGTCGCTGGATCGGTGTCGAACTGATCCAGTTCATCAACATGGCCTTCGACCTGATCGCACGGTCCGGGGTCAGTCACTAGATGCCCTTCGACGCGCAATACATTTATGAGCTCATGATGGGCATGGTGCTGGCAATGGCGCGTCTGTTGCCTTGCATGATGTTGGTGCCCGCCTTCTGTTTCAAGTACCTCAAGGGCCCGCTTCGCTACGCCATACTGGCGGCGATCTCGATGGTGCCTGCGCCCGCCATCAGCCGTGCGCTGGGCTCGATGGACGGTAACTGGTTTGAAATCGGTGGCCTGATCATCAAGGAATCGGTGTTGGGCACGCTGATGGGGTTGCTGCTGTATGCGCCTTTCTGGATGTTCGCCTCGGTCGGTGCATTGCTGGACAGCCAGCGCGGCGCATTGAGCGGTGGGCAGATCAACCCAAGCCTGGGCCCGGATGCAACGCCTTTGGGCGAGTTGTTCCAGGAAACCATGATCATGCTGGTGATTCTCACCGGCGGGCTGTCATTGATCACTCAAGTCATCTGGGACAGCTACACCGTCTGGCCACCCACCGCCTGGCTGCCGGGCATGACCGCCGAAGGCCTGGATGTTTTCCTTGAGCAGTTGAATCAGACCATGCAGCACATGATGCTGTATGCAGCGCCCTTCATTGCGCTGCTGCTGCTGATCGAAGCCGCGTTTGCAATCGTCGGCCTGTACGCACAACAGTTGAACGTGTCCATCCTCGCCATGCCGGCCAAGAGCATGGCCGGGCTGGCGTTTCTTCTGGTCTACCTACCGACACTGCTGGAACTGGGCACCGGTCAGTTGCTGAAGCTGGCAGACCTTAAGTCCCTGTTCGGCCTGCTGGTGCATGTGCCGTGAGCGAAAAAACAGAAAAGGCCACGCCCAAACAGATACGTGATGCCAGGGAAAAGGGCCAGGTCGGGCAGAGTCAGGACCTGGGCAAGCTGCTGGTGCTGATGGCCGTGAGCGAGGTGACACTTGGCTTGGCCGATGAGAGTGTCAATCGTCTGCAAGCCTTGCTGGCCCTGTCCTTCAAAGGCATCGACCGCTCCTTCCTGTCGGCCGTCGAACACCTGACCAGTGAAGGTCTGTCGGTACTCATCAGCTTCACCTTGTGCAGCGTCGGCCTGGCGATGCTCATGCGCCTGATCAGCAGCTGGGCGCAGATCGGCTTTCTGTTCGCGCCCAAAGCCTTGAAGATCGATATCAACAAGATCAATCCCTTTTCCCACGCCAAACAGATGTTCTCGGGACAGAACATTTCCACTTTGCTGCTGAGTATTCTCAAGGCCGTCGCTATCGCGGCAACGCTGTACAGTCAGGTAAAACCGGCATTGGGCACCCTGATCATCCTGGCCAACAGCGATCTGGTCACTTACTGGCATGCCTTGGTCGAATTGTTCAGGCATGTTCTGAGGGTCATCCTGGGTCTGTTGCTGGTGATTGCAATGGCTGACTTTGCGCTGCAGAAATACTTCCACGCCAAGAAGCTGCGCATGAGTCATGAGGACATCAAGAAAGAGTACAAACAGTCCGAGGGTGATCCGCACGTCAAAGGCCATCGCCGCCAGCTTTCTCACGAAATTCTCAACCAGGAACCCACGGCTGCGTCCAAACCGGTGGAAGACGCCGACATGCTGCTGGTCAACCCCACGCACTACGCAGTAGCCCTGTATTACCGTCCGGGCGAAACCCCTTTGCCGTTGATTCACTGCAAAGGCGAAGACGAGGACGCGCTGGACTTGATCGCCCGGGCAAAGAGAGCCGGCATTCCAGTGGTTCAGAGCATCTGGCTGGCCCGCACGCTGTACCGCGTCCAGGTCGGCAAATACATCCCCCGCCCTGCCCTGCAGGCCGTCGGTCACATTTACAAAGTGGTTCGCCAACTGGACGAAGTCACCGATGAAGTGATTCAGGTCGAAGTCGAGCTGTAGATCCTTTCTCCTTAACCACCTCGCAGCCTGTATATCCGATACCCCCCCAAGGCTGCTGCGCAGCCTATCGCTGCCGTCGTAACCTCCGTGAGTTCCTACGGGCGGACTCGATACCGTAGGAGCGGACTTGCCCGCGATCTGCCGAGCACCGGCAGCAAAACCGGTACACGCGGTGTGTCAGACAAAAACAAGGGTCCGCTGCGCAGCCCATCGCTGCCGTCGTAACCTCCGTGAGCTTCTACGGGCAGGCTCAAAACCGTGGGAGCGCGCTTGCCCGCGATCTGCCGGGCACCGGCAGCAAAACCGGTACACGCGGTGTGTCAGTTAAAACCCAGTGTCTGATGCGCACCCCATCGCTGCCGTCGTAACCTCCGTGAGCTCCTACGGGCAGGCTCAAAACCGTGGGGCAACCGGACGAAGCTATCGCAGCGAACGCCAATGCAAAAAAAACCGCTTCCACATGGCGGAAGCGGTCATTTTTCAGTCAAGCAGACGTCCTCACGGGGCTAGGCCAAATGAACAAGTCCCGCCAGGATCAGCTCATTGCGTCGGATGTCATCCAGGTTGGTGACTGAATCAGGCGCGTCGCTGACCGCATGCCACACCACAAAATCACGCTGTACATCCAGAAACAGGAAGTAGTTATTAAACCGCTCTGCCTCTGAAAACCTGAGCTGCAGTGCCTCTCGCAATTGTTCGGGGCGCAGCGCCCGGCCTTCGATGTGAAGTGCAATTCCCCAGTCGTGGTATTCACGACGGCTGACGAAAGCCACCCCACTTGCCACGGGCCATACGGCAGGATTTTGAGCGGCGACCTGACTGTAGAACGCCACTTTTTCCGTTACCTCAATCATCTTCAGTCCCTTAACTGCACAACGGTATAGTCCTGCTCGTGATCGCTTTCATCCACCCCCTGACGCATGTCTGGCGGCCACCAGATCACCAGTTCACGGTTGGTGGAGTCAGGCCGTTTACAGGCGTAACCCTTGCAGCCATTGGTCGTGCATCCTGCCAGGGTCGCGAGCAGAACGAGCAATATGACAACACTGCGGCTTTTCATGGTGCGGTTCTCCTGAGCAGCGAAGGTCTGCTTTCCTTGGCCATTTTCGATAGCTGAGGCTGGCGCATAGCGATGTACACTTCGCTTTCCTCACCCGGCTGTACCCATGCATGAGGCCAAGCAGTAACGCCGATCACCCAGCGACCGCCGCATCGGCTTTCGTCGATACGCACCGGCTTGTTGGTGTTGTTGTGCGCCACCACTACCGCAACGCCCCAACCTTTCTGGACAAACCACTGCGAACGCGTCTGATCAAGTGTCAGCCCCTCGCCCGGATCGCAGAGGCTGTCGGTTTCGAAGGGCATGGTTTCGCCCGTATGCATACCGGGTGGCGCAACACCGTCGACCATTTGCGTGAAGACATTCTGAACATCGTTCCGGGTAGGCAGGTCTCCGCCGTCACGACGCTCCTTGATGGTTTTCATCTGGGCATCGATGTCGTGCGGGTTACCGTTTTGTACGTAGCGCGCCGGGTTGACCTGATCGCCAATCAGTCGCGGCGTCAGGATGAACAACCGCTCACGGTGATTGATTTCACGGCTGCGCGACTGAAACAGCAGTTTGCCGATGTAGGGAATGTCGCCCAGCAGCGGGATCTTGTGAACCTTGTCATTGGCTTCAAGGCCATGAAATCCGCCGACGACCAGTGAACCATGCTCGGCGATGACCGCCTGGGTGCTGACGTTTCCTTTGCGTACGCTCGGCTGGTCGGCATTGATGTCCGAGACATCGATTTGACCGTCCTCGATGTCGACAATCAGCTGCACCTGAGGTTTGCCATCGTGATCCAGCGAGCGTGGAATGACCTGCAAGCTGGTGCCAGCGGTGATGGGCTCGATATTGGCCACACGCTCGGACGTCGCGGTGATGTACTCGGTTCGACTGAAGTCAATCACGGCGGGTTGGTTTTCCAGCGTCAGAATCGACGGATTGCCGATCACAGACGCTGAGCCATTGCCTTCCAGCGCGTGCAGTTCGGCAGAGAACTTGCCAGCATTCTGAATGAACAGTGTCGAGGTGGTGCCCGCGTCAAACATATTGACGCCGCCCGATTTGAAGTTCCAGCGGCTGGCCAGCTCAGCCAGTTCGTTACGGTCGATGTCCAGGATCACCGCATCGATTTCAATCAAATTGCGCGGGACGTCCAGCTCTTTGATCAGCTTCTCGTACATGGCCTTGCGGTCAGGCAAGTCATAGATCAGAACCGCGTTGTTACGAACGTCGGCACTGACGCGGATGTTCGCACGACCACCCCCGGCTTTACCTTTGCCAGACTTCTTGCTGCCGTAGCTCAAGACCCGGTCAAGGCCTTGCTGCAGGGCACCGGTGTCGATGCCGTTGGCACTCAGGTTGTAAGGCACATTGGGTTCATCCGAACCGCCGCCCTCCGAGAATCCACCGCCTGGACGACCATGCCCCAACAGGTTGACGCCGTTGATGGAATCGCCGCGAGAACGGGTGTCCAGCAACTCCTGAAGAATGCTCGCCACACCGGCGACGGTCAGTTGCTGATCACGATACCGAATGGTGCGATCCGCGGCGTTCGCATACTTGAGCGGGAACACGACCACGTCCTGCTTTTCGCCCTTGTCGGTCGAGTCGACTTTTTTACTGTAGTCACGCACCAGGTCGACGTACTTCGCAGGGCCGCGAACCAGCACGACCCCTTCGTTGGGCAGCGAGCCCCAACCGAAGCGCTTGTCCAGCAGGCCCACATCAGTCAAGGCGGTCTGCAGGTCATCCACGGCATCGGAGGACACTTCGATGCGTGCCGAGGTGTGCTCACTGGCCGGGCTGATGTACAGCGTGTCGTTGTAGACAAACCATTGGAAGTGATACTCCTGAGCGAGCCGCTCAAGAAACTCCTGGGGGTTTTGGGCGCGGATCCGGCCGTCGAGTTTCCCCGAAATCGGTGCCATATCCAGCGCCATTCCGAACTCTTTGGCAAAGTCGCTCAAAGCCGTACTCAATTCAGTTTCCCGAGCATCATAGGCGTAGGCCGTGTGCTTCCAGGAATCGGGGATGGCCGCCCATGTCGGTGGGACCATCCCGATCAACAACAAAGGCAACCACATCAAGGCCTTACGCATTTCACACTCCCGGTTGCCGGTGATTGAGGGTCGTGCGCCCGGAAAAGGCGGACACGTTAGTGACGAGGGTGGTATGCATCAGGCTGAGCAAGGCCGCACGCTGGTTGGCCAGGCTTTCCAGATAATTGAGCAGATCATCGAGGCCACACGGGTTGGGAATCCAGCAGACCAGAACCATGCAACCCGTCTGCGGGTCAATGGCGAGCGCGCCGTCACAGGCGCAAGCCAGGCTTGCGCCACCTTGACTGAGTAACGCCTCGATGCGCTGGGGATCGTTGGCATCGAATGGATCGAGCAATTCGATGCTGCAGCGCACGCCGTCGCCCTGCACTTCCAGGCGCACGTTGGCGTCGTCGACCCAGCAGTCCAGCGGGGTCAGCGGACGCTGAGCACACCACTGCCCGAGGACCGCCTCAAAATCACTGAAATCCATCGATGACATTTTTGGTCAGTTTGTAGCTGGCTTGCTGGCACTGGTCAGCAACGTTGGAGGCGACAGCCACCTGCTGGCTGGCTTCGCTGAACGCATCGATATCGTCGGCAGTGATAGGTCCGTTACCCCCGCCCAGAACGTCATCGATTTGGGACATGGCACGGGTCGTGGTGGTGTCGAGGTTATTTTGCAATGACTTGAAACTGATCATGCACGGATGCTCCAGCAAAAAGGTTCAAACCTTGAGTGGAGCAAACCCCTAGAGCGGTTCCAATTTTGCTGCAACAGTGGTTTCAGGCAGGTGACCCTTCACCTGCCAACCCATTGCGCAGCGTCGTCCACTCGATGTCGAACGCACCATTGGCGTCGCTCAGACGCAGACTCTCGACCGCAATCGCAGCATCGCGCTTGAGCTGCCAGTGCTGGGCAAACCGACTGGCCGCCAACCATTCGGCGACCGTATCGGCAATGTCCGGATGCGCGCTCAACGTGGCCACCGCGTCATTGAGCTGGCTGGCCGCCAGATTTCTGGCCAGTGCCCGGGCCCGCTCGGCGAGCGAGGTTTGGTCCAGTAACTGCTTCAGTGAGTCGCTCAATAACTGCTCAACCGTTTCCATCGCCTGTTGCTGCAGCGCTTCACGCTGCCTCTTGAGATCAGCCAGAAACACATTGGCCGATACCCAGAACTCGGCCAGTGCCTGTTGCTGAAGTCGGTCTGATTGCGCCTGCTGGCGAGTGATCATTTCTCGGACCTGTACCTGTGCCTCAGCCAGAATGTCTTGGGCCAACAGGCTCTCGGCGATGGTTTCACGGCGCACGATCGGTTCCGGCAACAGCGCAGCGGTCGTCAGCGCAATACTGCGTTTGGCAAACATGGGAAACTCCGGCGCGGATGATTCAGGAAAAAAATCGAATTCAGGCCGCCGAGACACGCCACATAACGGCCTGCCACAACGTTTGAAGTTTGTTATCCGGTGCTTCGCAAAGGTCGTCGATGACCGCTTCTGCCGGCCAGGCGAGGCGCAGCCGCGACCAGTAAGCGTGGCCCAGCCAGGCGCCCAACACGGTGCGTATATCGACCACCTCGGGAGCCAGCCAGACACCGGGCCGCAATGCTTTGGTCAAGCCCCAGCACCACTGCCCGTCAACACCTTCGGTTTGAGTCCGGGAGAAACAGATGAGTTGGGCCAGCACCAGTGCTTTGTCCCGCTGCGCAGGCGACAAGGCAATCCAGCTCATCAACGGCTCGACCGGTTCGGGCGGCTGGCTGGGCTCGATGCCCACGCTTTTGAGAAACACCGTGTGTCGACTGCTCATCAGTGAGTCACACGCCTGCATCGGGATGCCCTGCTGCTCGGCGAACCGTTGCTGCCAGGACGGATGGGCCCACCGCCACGGATTGCACCACCAGTGGGCCCATAGATCCTGGGCGGTAGAGCCCGTCATGTGCGTGCCGGAAGATTCGAGCTGCCACGCCGGCCCAGACCAACCCGCTGCAATACAGCGGCGCGCCAGTCACCGCGCAACAGCATGACCACGATCAACAGCACCAGTGCGACAGCCCCCGGCACCAGCCAGAGCATGAGGTTCCAGAACGGCAGATTGACGCTGTCCAGCTTGAACGGGCCAAAACTGACCCATTGGGTGGTTTCCTGAAATTCCGACGCGGGCACGAAGACGATGGAGAACTTCTTCGACTCCGCAGCCTGTGTCGACATGCCGGGAATACTGCTGGCAACCATTTGCTGGATTCGTCCACGCACGCTGTCGGGGTCCAGGGCCGTCGAGTGTTTGATGAACACCGCAGCGGATGCAGGCTGGACCGGCTCCCCTGGCGCAATGCGTTCAGGCAGGACAACGTGAACCCTGGCCACGATCACCCCGTCAATCTGCGACAAGGTCGCTTCCAGCTCTTGAGACAGTGCATAGATGTAACGTGCGCGCTCCTCAAGAGGGGTGGAGATCACCCCCTCTTTTTTGAAGATCTCCCCCAGACTGGTACGTGACTGGCGGGGTAACCCCGCCGCATCGAGCACGCGTACGGCCCGATTCATGTCCTGGGTTGCGACCGTCACCACAACGCCGCCTTTCTCCAGACGCTTGCGCGCATCGATGTGCTGATCGGCGAGGCGTGCGACCACCTCGTTGGAATCCTGCTCGGACATGCCGGTGAACAGATCGGTTTCGTCACTGCACCCGCCGAGCATCAGCATGCACAACAGCAGCAGCCCTGCACTCAGAAATCTCACGGAGAACCTCTACTGCAGGTTGGTCAGCTTATCGACCGCTTGCGCGGTCTTGCTTACGACCTTGGTTGCGAACGCAGTCTGAAGTGAGCATTGCGAGAGTGTTCGGGTCATCGCCGCGATGTCCATTGCATCGGCACTGCCTGCTGCCTTTTTCATAGACCGCATGGCTTGCTGAGACATTTTTTCGGTTTCGCCCAACCCACCGGAAATCGCACTGGCGATATGCTCGGAAAGCGGGGCACCTTTAGACACCGCATCGGGCCGCATGGCGGCGCTGAATAAATCGACATCCGCCTGGTCAGGCTCTGCAACGAGACCTTGGGGCACCTCCTGCTCAAGCTCTGGCGAGAGGCTTTTGACTTTACTGAGATGGGAAATGGTCACGTGATTCTTCTCCAGGCGGATATCAGTCAGGCAACAGCCTGGTTCTGACGGTTTTGCATGAGGGTTTGGACGAGCATGCCTGCGATGTCTGCGGCACTGGTCTTCAGATCACCGCCTGCATTACTGCCCAGGCTGCCCTGAAGCGAGACTTCCAGCCCTTTTTCAAACAGGCCGCCCAATAACCGCCCCATGTCGAAGTCCGTCGCCACACTGTCGGGTTGACTGCCGGGCTGCCGGACCGGGGAAGACGAGGAGCCCAGACCGCCGCCGGACAAGACCGACTGCAACCCCAAATCCACCATTTCCCCCACCATTTTGCCGAGGCTGGAAGCACCTTCCCCCGACGAACCGCCATTGAAGCTGGTCGTCAAATCGCTCGCGGGATCCTGGAACGAATCCGTCGGGCTGCCCAGACCACCGCCTGCGCTCATGCCACCGGCTTCGTTCTGCTGGCTACCCAATTGCTGACCAATGATGTCCAGGGCGGAGCGAAACTGAGCGGTTTCATCACCGTCCAGAAAATTGTCTTCGGTGAGTTCCTTGGCCCATGAGCCTGCATCCGGAGCGGGAAACTGGGCGGGGTTGTCATCCATGAATTGCGCGATCTTTTTCAGCATCGGCATATCATCTTCGGAAAAACTCGTTCCGTTGCTCTGCTTGGTCAACAGATCGTTAAGTGCCGCCTTTGCCAAACCGTTCAGCACTTGCGTCATCAGGTCGGGCTGTCCGGCGCCTGCGGCAGGACTGTCCGCGGAGGCACCAAAATTGTCGCCCAGCTTTTCGTGGATCAGCTTGTCCAGCGCGGCTTTTATGTCTTCAAGACCGCCGCCAGCAGTGCCATCCGCGTCCATCGCCTTGGCGAGCATTTTGCCCAGTGGCGAGCTTTGGTCCAGTTGACCGTTCTGCATCAGCTCATGAGCCAATTGCGCGATGACATCCTGTAACGCCTTGCTGGACGTACTTGCGCTTGCTTCAGGGCGTACCAACACAAGCGACATGGTCGGGCTCTGCAACGAGCTGTTAAGACTTAGACTCTGCATCACATTCCCCTCAAGGTAGCAGCCCCTTCACTGCGAAGGGGCACTCAAAAGTCAGAACTGAACGACAGAGTTTCTGATCTTGCTCGCAACGATCTGGTTTGAAAGTGCCTCTTTTTTGTCCTCGAAACCTGCCATCATGCTCGTCTCACGCAGCAGCCCGTTTTCGCTGTCAGCAGTGCTGTCCAGTTCGGCGCTTTTCTTGTCACCGCTGCGGATGGTGTCGCGGGTGGCGTCGATGCTGTCGGTGCTGCCAGTGTTCTTTGTCAGCGCGACGTTGCGATCAATGGCGCTTTTGCCGCTATTGATACCTTGGGCCACGCCACCGCCAGTGTTGATGACTTTGTTTGCCAAGCCGGAAAGTGAACTAGTGACTGTCATAACCTTGTGCCCCTTCGTCTAAACAAGCGTAATTGCTTGGTACAGCTAGGTGGCGACGGCCAGTGAATCGGTTCCAGCGTGCTTGCAAAAAAAATCAGATCTGCAATTCCTTGAGGCGTCGGTACAGCGTACGGCGCGGCATATCCAGCTCCTGGCTCACCGAGTCGACGCAGTTCTGGTGGCGCTTGAGAGCCTCCTGAATCAGCGCTTTTTCGATTGCACGCAGTTGCATCTTGAGCCCGCACCCGTGACGCTCCTCCTCGGCAGGCCCGACGCCAAGCAACGGCAGACCGAGCACGAACCGTTTGGCTGCGGCCTTCAACTCACGAATGTTTCCGGGCCAGTCATGGTCCAGTAGCACTTGCTGCAACTGTGGGCAAAGCTTGGGAACCAGCACATTCAGCTCCCTTGCAACGGCCGTTGCAAAACGCAGAAACAGAGGCACGACGCGTTCCGGCTGAGCACGCAGGGGTGGCAACTTCAGGGTCAGCACATTGAGGCGGAAGTACAGGTCGCGACGAAAGGCGCCCTCTTCCACCGCGTCGTCCAGCGAGCGTTGGGCCGACGCGATCACGCAGACATCCAGCTTGATCGAGGCAGTCGACCCCAATCGTTCCAGCGCCCGGGTTTCCAGAACACGCAGCAGCTTGGCCTGCAGGCTGAGCGACATGCTATCGATCTCATCCAGGTACAACGTACCGCCCTGTGCCGCTTCGATATAGCCCGCCCGGGAACGATCAGCGCCGGTGTACGCGCCGCTGACTACGCCGAACAGCTCACTCTCTGCCAACGACTCGGGAATGGCCGCGCAGTTCATCGCAACGAAACGGCCTTTGCGACCGGACAACCCGTGGATGCGTTTGGCAATGGTGTCTTTACCGGTGCCGGTTTCCCCCGACAGCAGCACATCGATGCCCAGTTGAGAAATACTTTCGGCCACGATTCCCAGATTTGGAACACGCTCGTGGTCCAGATCATCATCGAATCCATCTTGAACAATCATCCATAGCCTCTACAAAGCAGTGGTGCATAAACACAAGAGAATCCGATCAGGAAGCGACGGCGATTTGCGCCGCAACCCCCAACTCTTTCATACGGTGATACAACGTGCGCCGCGGCAGCTCAAGCTCCTGGAGCACCGCGTCGACGTTGTGCCGATGCCGCTTGAGCGCATCCTGGATGAGCCTTTTTTCGATCACTCGCAGTTGGGTACGCAGACAGGTATCAAGCTGTTCCGATTCGAGCAACTCGGCACCCAGCAACGAGAAGCCCAGCACGAACCGCTTGGCGGCAGACTTGAGTTCGCGGATGTTGCCGGACCAGTCATGGCTGAGCAAGATCTGCACCCGCCTGCTGTCCAGCACGGGAGCGCTACGACCGAACTCGGCGGCAATGTCCTGGGTGAACTGGTCGAACAACGGCAAGATCTGTTCGCGACGCATGCGCAGAGCGGGCAACTGGAGCGTCAATGCATTGAGCCTGAAAAACAGGTCGCGACGGAAAAGTCCTTGTTCCACCAGTTCATCCAGCGGGCGCTGGGCAGAAGCAATCACCCGTAAATCCACGGGGATAAACTCGGTCGAGCCGAGACGTTCGACGCCTCGATTCTCGAGCACATGCAGCAACTTGGCCTGAAGGCTCAACGGCATGCTGTCGATCTCATCCAGGTAAAGCGTGCCGCCGCTGGAGGCCTCGATGTACCCCTGACGCGAACGGCAAACGCCGGTAAAGGCGCCATTGGACACGCCGAAAAGCTGGCTTTCGGCCAGGCTTTCGGGGATGGCTGCGCAGTTCATGCCAACGAAAGGCCCTGAGCGACTGGACAGTTCGTGAACGGCATTGGCCAAGGTGTCTTTGCCCGTGCCGGTTTCCCCGCACAACAGCAGATCCATGTCCAGAAATGCGCTATTCATGGCGACTTGATGACCCTCCGACAGCGTGGTGACGCCTAAACGCTCTCGAACATCTGTAATAATTGTAGTGTTCATCGATCACTCTCACCGTGAATGCCAAGTGGAACATTAATAGCACGTACTACAAGGCACACAATGACTAATTTAGTTCCCCGACACATGAGAAAAAGATCACAAACTTGAGAATTACTGTCATAGTAGCATCATCATACAACAGCGCTTATTGAAGAAAATTTCATTCTTAGGAATGATTATCGCCAGCATTCTTCCGTGGCCATAAACCTGTCTAGCCCTACCCATAAAATCATAAAAATCCTTTATTTTCATGCAGTTAATAGACACCTGCACTTCCGGCTCGCCGCAAACCCGAGAAAAATCCGACAGTTCAGGCGCTCCAAAAGCGAGCAGCCTATTTAACAAACACCTTTCCTATTATTGGAAACAGCTCAACTAAAAATCATTAACTCCACGCACAGTGATAACGGCACCGCCATACGCCGCACCACGAAGATTTATAACAACCCGCTCCACTTAAACAGTATAAAAACAACTAACAGAGACTCCCTACTTACACCAACTTTCTTTAACTTTTGATAAAAAATTACGGTAACAGTACATCCCCATCCAAAACCCGATAAGGCTTTGCTCGCGGTTCGGATTTCCGAACGCTGCAGCATTGAAGGATCGAGAAGGCCCCTAGAGGTCCCGATTTTTCGACTTCTTTGGCACTGAAGCCGGGTTGAAAGCCCATTCGGCAAACCGAACGACGCTCTGATTGTTTGACGAAAGTCATCGAAAAAGGGATTAAACAGTCAGCGGAAATGATTCAGCGTAGGACAATCCAACGATCCCGATAATGGCAATACCCAATCCGGATCCATAAAGCCCGGTGATACCGGGACATCACTGAAAATGTTTCTAAATATTTGTAAATATTCATTTACACATGGTTACAAAAGTTCAGAGAAAATACGAAACCTGCCAGAAAGAAATATGGCGTCCTGCCATCCGCTGCCCACATAAAAGCTGATCGATTGGATGAAAATACATCGATTTAGATAGGTTTTTTTGAGATGCACACGCGAAAAAGCACCAAAAAAGTGCATTTTCAGGACTTTTCAATTTTTTCGAGGCGAGAGGCAAACGCTTATTGGCGTGGATCGCTGGCGAACACGACAACCCGTGGACCGGTTGGAAGCTCACGTGGCCCCGTGCGGTATTCGCTGTCGTCACGTTTCCGAGGCGACGAATGGTCTTCAAACGTCTGAATGATGCGCGTCGGTTTTGTTATAGAAGCCTGGGCGATGACAGGCGCGCTCGCACCCGCCTCAGGCTGTACAGCAGTTTCGTCGTTGCGGACCGGTTGCACAGCAGCCGGTTTGGGTTGAACAGCAGACGCCTCACCGACAGCCAAGGCTTCAGGTGGTGGCTTGCGTTCGCTGACCTGCTCGGGCTGAACCGCCCTGATCACAGGCACTCGCTCGGCAACCTGTACGGGGCGTTCGGTGCTGATTGGTGGGAGGCGCTCAGCCACTTGCCGCTGTGTGCCCTGCTGAACGGCAGGAATGACGGGAGCCTCGCCCGTGATGCGCGTGATGCCTGCCGTCAGCACCTGCCTCTGAGTCTTGGGGATCAATAGGTGCCCGGGCCCCTCAGGCGTCTTTTTGCGCACAAAGGCCGAGTTCAGCCGAAGCAACTGGCCTTCGTCCACCCCCGCCGTCGCTGCGAGTTGGGTCAGGTCAACGGAATGGTTGAGTTCCACTACGTCAAAATAAGGCGTGTTCGCCACGGGAGTGAGCTTCACACCGTAGGCATCCGGATCACGCACCAACAGCGAAAGGGCCAGTAACCGCGGAACGTAATCCTGGGTTTCCCTGGGCAATGACAGGTGCCAGTAGTCGGTTGGCAGGCCACGGCGTCTGTTGGCCTCGACCGCGCGCCCCACGGTGCCTTCCCCAGCGTTGTAGGCCGCCAGCGCCAGCAACCAGTCGTTGTCGAACTGGCCATGTAGCCGCTCCAGGTAATCCATTGCCGCCTTGCTGGACGCAACCACATCACGACGCGCATCGTAGGACGCGCTTTGATGAAGGTTGAAGTTTCGTCCTGTGGACGGAATGAACTGCCACAGGCCGGCCGCCGCGGCCGACGAGTTGGCCATTGGGTTATAGGCGCTCTCGATCATGGGTAGCAGCGCCAGCTCCATCGGCATCTGTCGCTCATCGAGACGCTCGACAATGAAATGCAGATAAGGGCTGGCTCGCTCGCTGGCCCCCCGCAGGAAGCCCCGGTTACTCAGCAACCAGTCGCGCTGCCGGGCGATCCGCTCATTGACCTGCTGATCCTTGAGCAAGATGCAGCGTTGGGCAACCCGCCTCCAGACGTCGTCACCGTTATAAGGAGGCAAATCACTGATCGTCTCACCGCGCCGTGGTTTCGCTTCAGGGGCGTGCGCCTCATAGCCCCATCCACCGACCAGTCGCGGCCCGCGCACGCCCTGTGGCTGCGAGTAGTTCGTGGACTGACAACCTGCACACACCGTTCCGAACGCCAGAACAGCGATCTGAATCGAGCGGGAGAGCGAGCGGCGATTCGCGGATGGATGAAAGGCTGACATGAGCGGCGACGTCCTGAGCGTGTCCCACTACGTGGCGCAGCCGCCGTTCCGGTTCCCAGCAAAGGTGCCTTGCGTTGCATAAAAGCCTTGGGTGAATCATTTCAGCCAGTCACACAAGCAATGGAACCGACCGTCAGGTCCGGACACCCAGTTATCAGTTTGGATTTTCAGGATTCGTCCAGAACGCTGGGCGATCCGACACATGGACAGGGAGATGTAACGTGCAAACACCCCCCATCAACCGGGCAACCGGAATCGCCGTACCGACTCAAACAACTGCGACTTCAACCCACGCAGCCGAGTTGCAGCAGCGCAGCGAACAACCGAGCCAGCGAGCATCTCATTCGCTGCGCAGCATTGGCAGAAGGATGGCCAAGGGCGTCGGAAAGTTGTTTCAGAAAAACAGATCTCCCCGCCAAAATGTCACCCCTACGCCGCCCGGATCCACCTCAAACAGGCAGACTGACGGGCGACTGGCCACGAGCGGCAGTCGTGGCACCGACAGACCGGATGCCGCAACGATGCGAGTTCGATCCGATGGGAGCAGCGCTTCCGGCAACCCGTCGACGCGAGAGGCACACCACACCTCGGCAGCGCCGCCGTCCGGCCTTACACGCAGTAACGCCGGACGGTTTGATCGCCAGTCAGGGAATCTGGAACGCCTCAGGCAGGAACAGCCATCGAACACGCCGCGCCCGTCAGTCAGGCGACCGGGGGTCAATGAGAGCCGCAGTTCCCCTAGCGCCTCAAGCGATGCTTCCGCAGCTCGGCCCAGCGGTCTTACACGCAGCAATGCCGGACGGTTTGATGAACAGCTCGCGAACCTGGAAAGTGACACACCAGAACAGCCGTCAATCACACTGAATGCGAACGGCAAACCCGACTTCTCGACATTCTCGACCCCTGGCATGGCGCCGCTGCTGGACACTATTCTTGGCAAGCCCGAACAGCATTATCTGGCGGTACACAGCCCACCCGGCGATCAGGATCACCTGCTATTGGAGTCCAGCGGGCACCTGCTGAACATGACACAGAACACGGTATCGCTGGCGGTCATTCGTAGCAGCCAACAGACGCCTGCAGCCGACACTGACAGGCACGCTGACGTAAACCTGGAAGCGAACGCGGGCCATGCCCTTGTTAACGTCAATGGTAACAACGCGACACTGGAGCTGCCCGGCAAGGCTCACATCGCGCACATCACCGGTGTTCACTGTGATCCCAATGGCGAGCAACTGCGCGTTCATGAAGACCGGCTCTACCATTTCGATACCGCCAGCCTGCGCTGGAACATACCGGAAGGGAACGAAGAGAACGCCTTCAACAGCCTGACGACGGGTGGCAATGGCTTGATCTACGCGAAAAGCGATGACGTAGTCGTTGACCTCTCAAGCAACGAGATGCCCCACCTGCAGGTAGACGACCTTCAATCCTTTTCAGTCGCGCCGGACAGCACCGTTGCCTGTCTGAGTGGTACAGACACCCAAACGCTTCTGATCGCAGACATGAGCCCCGGCACTGGCGGCCCGCGCCATCAGAAAACGCTGAAACTGGACGACGGCAATGCGCAGGCGGCGTCGGTGGGATTGAGCGCTGACCATCTCTTCATCGCAGACACTCAAGGCAGGCTGTATTCGACACCCAGAACCGTGCTGGAAGGCGACGATCCACAGCTGAGCCTTGAGCCGGAGCGAGCGCGCTATCAGCGCCAAGGTCAAACCCTCGGCGGACACCACAGTGTCACCGGATTTATCAGCGCAAACGATGGTCGCGTACACGCACTGGTCAAGAACCGTCAGGGGGAGGTGCATTCACATGCGCTTGACCCGCAACGCTCGCAGATGGAGAGCGGCTGGAACCTTACCGAAGCACTGGCACTGGACAACACCACCGGCCTGCCAACGGTCGCTGCCCCCGAAGCCGCCGGGCGGCTGAACCTTGACCGCTCGGGACTGGTGGGGATCAGCGCCGGCAGCTTGCAGCGCTGGGATGCAACGCCCCAGTGCTGGAAAGACGCTGGAATCAAGGACGTCGAACAATTGCAACGAGGCGCCGACAGCAACGCGTATGCGCTCAAGGGCGGCAAACTTCACACGCTGAAGGTCAGCCCGGAGCACCCCAATGTCGCGTTCGGGCCCCATACATCACTGGCTCAGACGGCCCGCTCCACCAAGGTCGAACTGGGCAAGGAAATCGAAGGGCTCGAAGGCCGGGTCATCACCGCCTTTGCGATGGTCAGCGAAAAGCGGTTCGTTGCGCTTGACGATCAGAACCGCTTGACTGCCCACCGAAAAGACGGCAAGCCCTCGAACCTGGCGCTTGAGGGCCTGCAAGGCGAGATCAAGACCCTCTCGCTGGACGAGAAGCACAACCTCTACGCACTGACCGACACCGGCGGGTTGTTCTGCATGCCTCGGCAATCCTGGCAATCCACCCGGCTGGCAGATGTCATGAACGCCAAATGGACCCCGGTATCCACGCCCAACGGGCAACCCATCAAAGCGCTGTTCAGCAACGACGACAACGTACTGAGTGCGCAAGTCGAGGACGCAGCGGATCAGGGTCTGATGCGACTCAAGGGTGGCCAGTGGCAGCCGTTCACCCAACGGCCGGTGGAAGAGAACGGGCTGAACGACACACATCAACGAATCAAGCGCGCGCACACCACATGGCGGCTGCCCTTCTCCGGGCTGACTGCGAAGGTGGACGTCAACACAGGCGGGCGCGGCGGCATGGAGAAAAGCCATCGCGCCCCTACCCGCGAATTCATACGGGCCAATATCTGGAAGAACACGCTGGAAGTGCCACGCTGGATGAAGGTCGCGGGCTACCACATTCAGCATCGCTACCGTGGTCGCGAAGGGCTCGCAGAGCTTTACAGCAGAGAATCGATCGTCTTCAAGCAACTGGAGCTGATCCATGAGTCCGCAGGTACACCTCCTTTAGCTGGCAGGGATCTGAAGTCGCGTATCGAGCGCCTGACAACCCTGGGGCCGGCAGGCGAACCTTTCGTCAAGGCGCTGGAGGCGTTACGCGACGAACTGGAACAGCACAGCCACACGGCGCTGATTGCCATCGGTCAAAGCTACGGCAGTGTCAAAAATCTTCGCCAGCAGGACGGCGTACTCAACCAGCACGGTGAACTGGCAAAAGCTTCCAGTCGCATGCAACTGGGCAAAAAGCTTGCGCAACTGGGTGAAGCGTTCAACTTCAAGAGTTCCGGCCATGATCTGGTCAAGGAACTGGATGATGCCCTCGCCATCATTGCCCCATCCCCTGACTGCCCGACCGCCGAACTGCTCAAAACGCTAAAAGACAACGGCGTGAAAATATCCCACCAGAAAATCGACATCCCCTTGGGCCGACGTCGCGACGCGGGCGAAGATCAGGGCCTTAGCAAGGCACGCCTGGCGCTGGATCTGGTGACGCTCCATGAACTGGGCAAATTGCTGGATCAGGCCGAACTGCTCACGCCACAGAACGACCTTTCCGTACTGGAGAAAAAGCTTACAGCGCTGCGCGACAAGACCTATGGCGAGAACCCGATCAAGCTGGTTACCGACATGGGCTTTACCGACAACGGCGCACTGGAAACTTCCTATGATTCGGTCAAGACGTTCCTGAAGGTCTTCAAAAAACCCGACCACGCTGTCAGCGTCAACATGCGGGCGGCAACCGGCAGCAAAGACCAGAGCGAGCTGGCCGACAAATTCAAGTCCATGCTCAAACAGCTTGAACATGGCGATGACGAAATAGGCCTGACGCGCAGTTATGGCGGCAACCTGACCAGCCCGCTCACTGTTCTTTCCGACATGGGAACAGGCCCCTGGCCCACCGCTGGTGCCACGGGCAACCGCAACTACATCCTCAATGCCGAGCGTACCGAGGGCGGCATCACCTTGTATCTGCTGAGTGAAGCCGCCGGCAACCTCAGTGGCGGCGTCGGCGCAGGCAAGGATTACTGGCCGGTACTCGTTGATGAAAATAACCCGGCACGCAGCGTCAACATCGGCAACAACCGCAGGATGACCCCCAACTTTCGCCTGGGAGGGGAGCTGGTCGCCACCGCTGCGGGCAGCCAACGCAGTGGCGTGGTCTTCAATGTGGCGGACGAGAACATAGACGAGTTCGTCGACGATCTCTTCGAAGGCGCACTGAACCCTCTGCAAGTCATGAAGAAGGCGGTGGACCATGAAACCTATCAGGCTCGCCGATTCAATTTTGATATCACCGCTGGCGGCACGGCAGATATGCGTATCGGCTTCGGCCTTTCCGTACAGGACAGCAAGCCGCTGTCTGCGGTGGCGCGTCTGGGGGTCGCGGCCAACGTCACCATCAACCTGCTGTCCTACACCGATTACTCTCTGACGCAGAAAAACGACAAGACCGAATTGCGCGAGGGAGGAAAAAACCGTCCACGCTGGTTCAACAGTTTCCTCGCAGGCATCCAGGGAAGAGCGCAACTGAGCGGCACTCATACCGATGCGACCTCAACGCCTGCCTCTGCCCCCGGCCCGACACCGGGCACCCAGTCGGCCGCCAATAACGTGGGTGCCAACGTTACCGTGTCGGTGGAAAGGAGAACCGTCAAGCGGGTCAAATTCCGCTATAACGTGGCCACGCCGATGACCGCCAAAAGTCTGGACAAGCTGTCCACCAGCCTGGGGGCTGCTTTCAACGATAAAGCCACCAAAACCAGGCTCGCCGAACTGGCCAGACTGACCACCCCCACACCCGGCACAAACGCTGAGGAAGCGGTTCAGACACGCCTCACCGAGCTTAAGACATTCTTCGACACCTATCGCTCGCAGAACGACAAGCAATACAAGGCCTTGCGTGATCTGAAGCGCGCAGTCGTTCAACACCAGGCATCGCTCAAGAAACACAGCGTGCTGGACAACGCCCGTTTCGAGACCAGCAAGACCGACCTGTCAGGACTGGACTCGGAAAGCATCCTCACCAAAATCATGAGCAGCATCAGAGATGCCAGCGCCCCGGGGAACGCAGCCAGGGTGGCTGATTTCATGCGCAAGGACCCCAAACTCCGCGCCATGCTCAACGCCATGCAGGCCAGTGACGGAACGCTGGCACGGGTGCGCCTGGAGCCCAAGGACTCGATGATCGACAGGATCGACGAAGGCAGTCTCAAGGGCGACATGACCCAGAAAGAGCTCTCCGGGCTGCTCGAAGACCGCAACCAGATGCGCATCAAGCGTCTGGTGGTATTCCACACGGCTACCCAGGCTGAAAATTTCACGCTGCCGTCGCCACTGGCCAGCTACAACAGCGGCACGTCGCTGAATATCACCAAAGTCCTGGGGCGTATCAATTTTGTCTACGGTGAAGATCAGGACACGCCGATTGGCTATACGTTTGACGGGGAGTTGTCACGGCCATCGGAGTCACTTAAGGAAGCGGCCGATCTGCTGAAGAAACAAGGCTTCGAACTGAAAACCTGACCACACGCACGCACAGAGCGCCGCGTTTATGCGGTGCTCTGTTGATGCCCAAGACGATCAAGCCTGCAGGAACGCACGCGCCTCGCGCGCCTGAACGATGAAGCCACGCGCCACATCACAAAACTGAGGCTCATCCAGCAACGCCAGTTCACGCTGGGCACACAGCCTGACATCCCCTTTATCAACCGCGAACCAGCAGCCGTGCATCCGCGCGACGTCGAAGTTCAGGCTGAGCAGTTTCTGCAAATCGTCAGATCGATCCGGGCAGCGACCCACGCGGCAATGAAAAATGACCATCTCGCTGTGATCCGGTAATTCGATCACGGCCGCTTCATTGTCCTGGCTGTCGTATAAGGCGCAGACGCCATTCTGTGCCGTGAGCGAAGTGCCAAGCTGCGCCCCCAGCGAGTGGATGAGGCGGGAAAAATCAGTCGGTGAGTTGTTCATCGTTAGCGTCCTTTAACGGGGTCTTTGTGCAGGAAAAACCGCGCATCAGTGCGGGGTAACCGACGCGCGGGGAAGCGTTCAACGTGAAGGAATCGTGCTTTGGTCAGGCTTCAACAGGCCCTCCTCCATCGCCTCCAGCGTGGGTGCATATGAAGGTGTTACAGGAACAGATTGTTGAGGGGCACGCTGTGGCTGCGGTGTTGCCTGCGGCAGAAGCCCCTCTTCAAGAGCCCTTAAAGTCTCATCGTCCATCGCAACGCTTGTTGGCCGCTCAACGCTCACCGTAGTTGGCCGTAGCTGAGTATCAGGCGGCACAACGGGCTCTGTGACGACCGGGCTCTCGACAGCCTCTTCGTCTGGACGCGGAGTCGCCACGGTCTGGCGTTGAAATTGGCTTTTAAGTTTATCCTGCAACGACGACAAGCTACTGCGCACGCCATCGTCAACGGTGCGCAGCACGTCGACAGCCACCTGACTCGGTACTTGCAACACGCCCCTGGCCCTGTGGTAGGTGTTCTCTGCCATACGAGGCAAGCCTGCGAGCTGATCGGGAGAGAACGTATGCGGGAGTGAGTCTCTGTTCGGACGACGAATGTTGGTGAACGCGGTTTCGGTGCGCTCCAGAATCGGGGTCGCTCCGCCCTCGCCAGCGGCCTTCAAAGCCTTTGCTTCAGCCGTAACCGACTGATTGGCGTACAGCGTGGACAAGTACGACACAGAACCCAACGCGGCCAGCGCCATGTTGCCCACAATCCTGCCGGCACTGAGCCCGCCTTTGATGCCTGCCTGCGCTACGGCAGGCAGCTCTGCGGTCAATGCAACACTCTGGATACCCGAAACCGCCTTGCTGTAGAACGAAGTCCGAACGGCGGCATCGCGCGGGTCCAATCCCTTGGCCAGATCCTTGCCCAGTTCACTGGTGGACTTGTCGGTAGTGAACACCGGAATATTTCGCCCCTGCGGATCGGTGTAGGTGGCTTTCATCTGATAAAGCGCCTGAGCCGATGCCGACACTGCGCCAGCCATCCCCGAAGTCAACGCCCTGGCGGTGACCGTCTGCCCGTTGATTTGATGGAAATCATGCAGCAATTGGCGAATCGCCTGACCGCCGCCAAAGCTCATGTAAGGGATCATTTCGCCAAGCGGATGCGTAGAAGAAACTTGAACCTTCTTCTGTTCAAACACCGCGCGCTGCGCTTTGACCTGCGCTTTCTCGGCAGCCAGTTCCTCGTCGGACTTTTTGACCATTACACCGTCTTGCGACTTGTACTCAAGCGGATCAGGAATCACCGATTCGGTATCGACGCCTCTGAGCGGCGCCATGCCCAGACGCTTATCAAGACCTGATACCTGCAAGCCGGATTGGAGCATCGGCTTCACCAGGTTGGTAACGCCTTCATGAGCAATCCCTGCGACCAGTCCTATCACGGTGGCTTCCAGCATGCTGGCGTCGCTGCTTGAACCCGGCACTGCCGCTCTGAACTCATCGTTGGTAGCCGAGCGGATAAACCCCAAATGCGTCATCGATGATAGAAATTGCGGAATCGCAGCGGCAGTCATACGGCCTGCGCCTTGCAGAAATCCGATCCCGGCACGATCCTCGTTCAGTTCTTTGAGCTGCGTATCGAATTGCGCATGGGCAGCCACGGATTTCAAATGCTTTGCCTGAGGCGACTTGGAAAAATCGCTCTGAATACCGGCCAGCATGGCTTTGGCTTCGCCAAGGGTTTCTTTGTGGATTAAAAGCGCGGACTTTTCCTCGCCATCAGCCATACCCTTGAGCTGCTTGTCCAGATCAGCCAGTCGCTTGTCCAGATCCGTAGATTTTTCGCTCAACACACTAGAAATCGCTTTGCTCGCATGTCCAGCGTATTCGCCCAAGGCCGCCTGGCTGACCTCGAAGGTCTTTCGGTCGCGAGCCGAACATTCCCCCAGGTGCACGCTGGAAGCGTTGTGCATCAGTTGAAAGTGCTCAAGTTGATCGGCGATCGCACCGGCATGGCCTTTGAGCACTTGCCCGACCTCATCCTTATCCGGCACATCATCCTTGTTGGTGAGCTTCTCAAGCATTGACTTGACGTCACTGGACTGGAAACTTTCCAACGCAAAGCGCGGCCCGCACAAGCGCCCTGCCATGACCTCAAACCCCACCTTTGCGTTTTCAGACGCGTGACCGTTGGCCTGTTCGAGCATGCCTCCAATCAAGAGCGCCGCATGCTCACTGACCTTGCGGCCGCTGGTTTGTCGTATGCTCGCCTGCTGAACCTGAAAAGTCGCCAACAGCTCAGTGTGGCGCAACGCTACACCCATGTGCGCCGCATGAGACTCCAGAGAGGGCTCCAGACGTTGGCCTATTTGCCCGGACAGAAGCGCAGGATTACTGCTAGGGGTTACCGCATTCGGGTGAGCCGAGGTGACGGAAGGGTCAGTCTCCTCGCTCCTCTGCGCAACCATTTGTATCTCGCCGGATCCTCCTACCCGAGAATTGATCATTGGACCCTTCCTTGCGCCGAACGCACCTCACGCCGCTCTGATGGCGGGACACTGGCCCCGCCGCGCGCGTCATCACCAACGGCCTTGCCGACGAATCCATGTTCACGCCATTCCCTCGCCAGATTGGCAAACGATCTCATCATCAGCAGAACGCCTTCGGCATTCGCCATCTGCAGCGCGACGGAGCCCATCAACAGCACCCGGGCGGTTTGCGAGTTCCACGAGAACGCAGGGCTATGTGCCCCGGAAAACAGGTGGAAATTGATGTCCATCAAGGACAGCAGTGCCTGATCACGATTGCGCTCGGGCAGCGGGCCCATGTCGCCGTAGATCAACACGGCACGGCCCTGATCGCGGTCTTGATACTGGAGGGTGAAGTCGACACCGTCGAGGGTGAAGTTGGCAGATTCGTAGAACCGCTCGGGTGATGCAATCAGGCTCAGCGTGCAGATTTCATCAATAAGGGATGTGTACTGTGCGGCGTAGTTGTCCATTGCCTGGCCTCTCATTTTGTTTGCTGCGACGCCAGCCGAATACCGACGTGCGCGCACTGAGTCGCAAATGCACGCGTTCGGTTCCCTGCTTTCGCCGAACCATCGTCAATCACACGCGCGCGTACTGACTGCCCAACGGCACAGCCAAAACGGAACCCCTCATCCGCCCTGCGCCACTCACTGTCGCAACGTCAACCCTACGCACTCAATCGCGATTGAAACAACGACGACGCTGAACTCGCGCCTGATGGATTCAGGACGTTAGTCAGCGAACCTGTTCTCCAGGAGGTAAGCATCATGAGCATCGGTCTTTCATCCCAGTCCTACTCGCCCCAGGCGCTGGACTTTTCGGCGCTGAACGGTAGCGGCCTCCAGCACAGTCCGCAGGCGGGTCAGAATGAGGACCCGTCGATAGACGCTGGCGCCTTGCTGTTCAACTCAGGCACTCAGCGCAATGTCGACTTTGGTAAACCTGAAACACATCCTCTGGACTCACCGGAAGGCAGCACATCCGCTGACGATCTGAAGAATATGCTTCAGCAGTTCAAGGATACGATTTCATCCCTGTTCCAAATGCTGGCGAAACTGCTCAACAAGCAAGACAACGCCAATGACCCGACCCAAGACCCCAATGACTTCCAGAACGACGGGGGACTGGGGTCTGAGCCAACAGGCGGCGGTGACGGTGGTGGCACGCCTGAAGCCACGGGCGGTGATAGCGGCGGCACGCCTGAAGCCACGGGCGGTGATGGCGGCGGCACGCCTGAAGCCACGGGCGGTGATGGCGGCGGCACGCCTGAAGCCACGGGCGGTGATGGTGGTGGCATACCTGAGGCCCCGGGCGGAGGTGACGGCACAGGAGAACTTACGGGCGATGCAGGTGGCGATACGCCTTCAGCGACCGGCAATGAGAACGGCAACTCACCCTCAGTCACCAACCCGTCCAGCGGACCGAGCAGCACCTCAGGCACAGGTGCAACATCAGGCGTCAACCCCGTACACATGCCTAAAACCTCCGGCGAGACAGTGGTAGTGAACGAAACCATCAAGGTCGGCCCAGGCGAAACCTTTGACGGTGGCGGCAAAACCTTTACCGCAGGCAGCGCCTTAGGCAACGGGGACCAGAGCGAAAACCAGAAGCCGCTGTTCGAGCTGGCCGAGGGGGCCACATTGAAGAACGTCAACCTGGGCGAGAATGAAGCAGATGGCATTCACGTCAACGCCGCCAATGACAAACCTGTGACCATTCAAAACCTTCATGCTGCCAACGTCGGTGAAGACTTGATTACCGTCAAAGGCGAAGGCGGGGCTAAAGTCACCAACCTGAATATTCTTGACAGCAGCGCCAAAGGTGCCGACGACAAAATCATCCAGCTCAACGCCAACACGCACTTGCATGTGGACGGGTTCAAAGCAGACGATTTCGGCACACTATGCCGCACCAACGGTGGCAAACAGTTCAGCGATATGGCGCTGGATCTAAACAATATCGACGCCAATCATGGCAAGTTCGCCCTGGTGAAAAGCGACAGCGAAGACCTCAAGCTGACCACCGGCAATATCGCCATGACCGATGTCAAACACGCCTACGACAAGACCAAGGCCTCGACCCAGCACACCGAGCTCTAAGCACGGAACAAAACCCGGCCTGCAACGAGGAGCGCACTTTTCGAAGTGCGCTCCTGTATCACTGACCGTTGGCAATCATCAAGAACGCCTGGTTTCCAAGGCCAGCCCGCTCGGAATGCCGCCTTCCTCGATATCTGGCGCGCGCACCGTGCGATGGCGCAACGTATCGAACTGCTCACGCAGCCTCGCGCCCGTGGTCGTGACAGCCTCTGCGCCCATGCGCATACCCTCCATCGCCACGTCTGCCGAGCCTTTAGCCAGGTCTGCAGTTTGCCTGGCAACACGGCCTGTTGCGCTTGAGACGGCTGACTTGACCGTGTCCTGAATGAACGCCTCGGCCTTATCCGTTGCCGTGTCACCCACCACGTCGGCGGTGGTCCAGGCTGAAAAGACCGGCGCGGACCCAACGAGGTTGGTCGCCTGACTGACAAACGCTTTGGCCGCCGGATTTTTAATGTTCTGGGTCGCCAGTTCCTGCAACTTACCGACAGCGGCAAAGCCACCGGCCAGCGCCAGACCGTTTTTCATCAGGCTGGTCCCGGTCATGTAACTGGCGACCGCTTTCGTGCCGTCAGTGGCCACATCCAGTGGCAGACCGGCCAGACGCTTGCCGGCGTTGAGCGCTGCACCGGAGTAACTGGCGGACTTGATCGCGTTATAGGCCGCAAGCCAGTCGGTTTCTTCATCCAGCGTGGCCTTGGGCTGCTTGTCCTTGAGGCCCAGCACGAACGCCGCACCTCGCTGGTGGTCTCGTGCCTGAACGCTGAGCATGCGATTACCCAGACCTGCGTTGGCCACCAGACCGCCCGCCGCCGAAACGCTGATATCCACCGCGCCCTGCACCTGGGGATGGGAGGCCAGCGCAGGCGCCAGAACAGTACGCACTGCATTGCGCGCGGTGTACGTCTGCACAGCGATGCCCAGATCCACTGTCTGTCGGGCAAGCCCCGGTGCATGGCGCTGAACCGACGCGGCCATGACGTCGTGAAGATTCTCCGGTGCCGTCTTGAGGTAGTGAATATCAGCAGTCGCCCTGTTCATCAGGGCAGTGCCAACCTGGTCCATTGCACCGGACACCGCCCCGGAAATCAGCGGTGTGAGGGGTTTGAGCGGTGCTGGCAGCCAGTCTCCCTTATTGATCGCCGGCTGCATGTACTGAAGTACGGACGCCGCCGCGAAAGGCATCGCCCTTAACGAGCTGGACGCTGTGGTCGCCAGTCGATCGAGCTTTTCTGCCTTGGCAAAGGTATCGCCGATCGTTGCAGGCGTTTCTCCCTGTGCCAGCAGAACTCTGGCACGGCTGCTGATCAGCGCATCGATTGCTTCGTTATGCGTCTGGTTTGCCCGGATTTGCTCGATGCCGATCTCTGCAGAAGACGCTGTAGCAGGCATTTTGTGTACGTCAAAGTAGCCTTTCAGGTGGTCGATCATTGCCCGCTCATGAGCCTGTGAGGGCGGGCTCGTGGCCTGCACCGCGCTGCTGGCTTCGGACTCGGGATCAGAGTGGATACGCATACTTTGATGCATCGGAGAATGGTGGCTCACATAGCTCGTTTCCATGACATCTTCCTTTTCGTTTGCATGAAGGTGCGCGACGAATTGCCGGGCGGATGCGCCCGAAAATCCGTTGTCAGCCAGGGCAGGCGACGCGCGGTAGACATGAGGCGGCGAGCGCCCAAGGTGAAGGCTTGCTCTCTGGACAGATCGCCATCGTCTGAGTGGTCCCGGATGAGCGCGCGGTTCCCGAATGAGCGGGCGCAGGAGAGCTTCACGAGGGATGAAGGAGAACGTCGCGGCAGTCGCCGGATGATTACGCCAATTAAGCAAGTGTTAAGGAGGATTGCGTAGGTTTGTGTCACGGCTTGTTACAACTCGGTAAACAGCCATTCTCCAACCTTGGGCAGGAGTGTCGCCATGACCGGTCTTTTTGAAAAAAAATGGAAGTGCTTCAAACGGACGCTGACGTACGTCGGCTGGTCGCTGTTGTGGCTGCTGTTGTGGGACATCGGTGTGACCACGGATTTCATGCTGATGGACGGCATCGGCATCGATTTGCCGCTGATGCCGCTGACGCTTCTGTGTTCGGCATTGATCGTACTGATCAGTTTTCGTAACAGCAGTGCCTATAACCGCTGGTGGGAAGCGCGGACGTTGTGGGGCGCGATGGTCAATACCTCACGCAGTTACGGCCGCCAGGTCCTGACCCTGATCGACGGTGAGGGCGCACGCCGGGAAAACCCGGTTAAAGGGCTATTGTTTCGTCGGCATGTGGCCTACCTGCGCGCACTGCGTGCGCATTTGAAAGGCGACGTCAGTACAGCAGAGCTCGATGGTCTGGTCCCGGATGTCGAAATCGAGCGTGCGCGTGACAGCAATAACTTTCCCAATGACATCCTGAGCGGATCGGCGGCAATCATTGCCGAAGAGTTTGCCCAGGGACGGCTGGACAGCATCCGGTTTTCCCGTCTTGAAACCACGCTGGTCGATCTGTCCAACTGCCAGGGCGGCATGGAGCGCATCGCCAATACGCCGCTGCCCTACCCCTACGTTTATTTCCCCAGGCTGTTCAGCGCCCTGTTCTGCGTGATCATGCCGCTGAGTATGGTGACGACCCTGGGCTGGTTTACCCCGATCATCTCCACGGTAGTGGGCTGCATGCTGCTGGCGATGGAACGCATCGGCACGGATTTACAGGCACCCTTCGGCAATAGCCAGCACCGGATCAGAATGGAGGACCTGTGCAAGAACATCGAAAAGAATTTGTGCTCGATGTACAACGAACCGGAACAGGGACCATTGCTGACGCATTTGAAAGCACTGATCGGCCCGATTGCTCCATCAGCCAGGCAGGTCACGGCGTGATGTGGTCGCGTGCGCAGGATGATCCTCAATTGAACTACGTGGGAGCGGACTCGTCCGCCCTTGCTGCGTGATAGCGCTACGGCGAAGACGTGGTGGGCCTACCACTATCTTGTGAACGCTCCCAAAGGACCTGGCTCTAAGTAGCACATCAGAAACCGTGCCGGAGGAGAACCCCATGACCACTTCATTCAAGGTTGGCTATGCCGTGCGCTGGAACTCGGAAGCAGGCGAGATCAAGGGCAAGGTCACCAAGGTGCATGTCAAGGACGTGGAGTTCATGAGCAAGCACCGGCCCGCCTCGAAAGACAGCCCGCAATACGAAGTCAAGAGCGACAAGACCGGGCATCTGGCGATGCATCACGAGGACGCCTTGCACGCCCTCTGACGCCCGGCTCAGAACACGAACCCGTGGCCCAATTCGCTTTCCATCCATTCCAAGAAGCGCCTGACCCTCGGAAAGCTGGAGTGGGCCTTGGGAAACACCAGATGGTGCGCCGCGACCGGTGAACTCAAGAGGTGCGGCGCGACTTCCACCAGCGCGCCGCTCTCCAGGTATTTCTGAGCCAGCAGCGTGCTTTCCAGCGCAAAGCCCAGGCCGTGGCTGGCAGCTTCAAGGGTCATGTAAGAACGGTCGAAGCTGAGCGTGTAGGGTTTTTCCGGGCGGGCCAGCCCATGCTGAGCGAAAAGCTCCGGCCACTTCAGTAGCGTGGCTTCGGACAGAATCAGCTCGCCCTTGAGCAGGTCTGCCGCGCCGTTGACCGGATACCGCTCCAGCAGCTTCGGCGACGCCAGCACTGCGAAGGTTTCGTGACGCACAGTGCGCACTTCATAACTCGGCCAGTTGGGCCGGCCGTGGCGGATATCGACATCGATCTTGTCGCGACTGAAGTGCAGCGATTCGTAGGAGCACGACAGGTTGATCTGGATATCCGGGTGGCTGAGCCGGAACGCTTCCAGACGCGGCATCAGCCACAGCAGCCCGAAACTGGGTGACGAGTGCAGGCGCAGGCAATCCAGGCTGACATCGCTGGCCGCCCGCTCGGTTGCTACCGCCAGGCTGTGCAGCAGACCAGAGACCTCCTTCAGGTACTGCTCACCTACGGGCGTCAGCGTGACGCCGCGTGCCGCACGCACGAACAGTTGCCGTCCGATCATCGCTTCCAGTTTGGCCAATTGATGACTCACCGCCGAGGGCGTCAGGTCCAGCACTTCGGCTGCGCGGGCCAGGTTACCGAAACGTGCCGTCTGCTCGAAGGCCTGAATGGCTTTCAGGGGTGGCAGGTTGGAATGTGGATCGTCATCGACACGCATGGTGGCTCCGAAGCATCAGGCAGATTGAGATTTTGGCATTCAAGCACTGGTCAGCAGAATTGACGAGAGGTGAATTTTTTTCATCGACCAGTGATGGCTGCGTTATTGCTCGTAGGTAGCACCGGGAACACTCTGAACCCATCGATCACTTGAATCGAACCCATAAAAACAATCAGAGGACTCCCCTCATGCTGCTTCAAGGCAAAATCGCAATCATCACCGGTGCCGCCTCCGAACGCGGAATCGGTCGTGCCACTGCTGTCACTTTCGCGCAACACGGCGCACGCGTCGTGATTCTCGACCTCGATGAAGCCGCCGCACGTGACGCTGCTGCCGCGCTGGGTGAAGGCCATCTGGGCCTGGCCGCCAACGTCGCCGATGAATCCCAAGTCAAACAGGCCATTGCCAAAATCATCGAACACTTCGGCCGCATCGACGTGCTGATCAACAACGCTGGCATCACCCAACCGATCAAGACGCTGGACATCCGCCCGGGCGATTACGACAAGGTGCTGGACGTCAGCTTGCGCGGCACGCTACTGATGTCGCAGGCGGTCATTCCGACCATGCGCGCCCAAGGGTCGGGCAGCATCGTTTGCATGTCGTCGGTATCGGCCCAGCGCGGTGGCGGCATTTTTGGCGGGCCGCACTACAGCGCCGCGAAAGCCGGCGTGCTCGGCCTGGGCAAAGCGATGGCGCGGGAATTCGGGCCGGACCAGATTCGCATCAACTCCATCGCACCAGGCCTGATCCATACCGATATCACCGGCGGGCTGATGCAGGACGAGCGACGCCACGCGATCATCGAAGGCATCCCGCTGGGTCGCCTGGGCGCGGCTCAGGACGTGGCCAATGCCGCGCTGTTTCTGGCCAGCGACCTGTCTTCGTACCTGACCGGCGTTACGCTGGATGTAAACGGCGGCATGCTGATTCACTGATAGCCCATCGGCGGGCCGATCAGACCTGTTACGGCCCGTATTTGCTCTGGATCGATGACACGCCAGGCCGGTTTGCCTGGCGGTCTATAAAAACAAGAGATCAGACCATCATGATCACCACCATGCCCCTCGACGCGGTTTCGACCGCCCGTGCCAACGCCTACCGCAAGACCGCCTGGCGGTTGATGCCGTTTCTGATGCTGTGCTACCTGTGCGCCTATCTGGACCGGGTCAATGTCGGGTTCGCCAAGCTGACCATGATGAACGACCTGGCCTTCAGCGAAGCCGTCTACGGCCTCGGTGCCGGCATGTTTTTCATCGGCTATTTCCTCTGTGAAGTGCCCAGCAATCTGATCCTGCATCGCGTCGGCGCACGGCGTTGGATTGCACGCATCATGATTTCCTGGGGCATCATCTCCGCCCTCTTCGCCTTCGTCGAAACCGCCTGGCAATTCTATGCACTGCGCTTTCTGCTCGGCGTCGCAGAAGCCGGTCTGGCACCGGGCCTGCTGCTTTATCTGACTTACTGGTTCCCGTCCTATCGCCGTGCCCGCATGACCGTGCTGTGGTTCATCGCCATCCCATTGTCCGGGATGATCGGCGGGCCGCTGTCGGGCTATATCATGGGCACCTTCGCAGGTTTTCATGGCTGGGCAGGCTGGCAGTGGATGTTCGTCATCGAGGCGATTCCCACTGTAATCGTCGGCCTGATGGTGCTGGCCTACCTCAAGGACGGCGTGCATCAGGCCACCTGGCTCACCGATGACGAAAAGGCGCTGATCAATAAGGAATTGGCCGATGACAACAGCCAGAAAGTCGTACACGCCTCAGTCGGCGCGTTCATCCGCGACCGCCGTTTGTGGCTGCTGGCCTGCATCTATTTCTGTGTGGTCATGGGCCAGTACGCAATCACCTTCTGGCTGCCAACGCTGATCCGCAACGCAGGGCTCGCCGATCCGCTGCACATTGGCCTGATGACCAGCGTGCCGTATCTGTGCGCCATCGTCGCCATGCTGTTGATGGGCCGCAGCGGCGACAAGCACCGCGAGCGCCGCTGGCATTTGGTTCTACCGATGATTGCCGGTGCGCTGGGCTTGAGCCTGGCGGCGGTATTCGGCAACAGCCTGCTGCTCTCGGTGCTGAGCCTGTGCCTGGCCGCAGCTGGCGTGCTCTCGGCGTCGTCCCTGTTCTGGATGCTGCCCACCACGCTGCTGGGCGGCGTGTCCGCAGCGGCCGGCATTGCGGGCATCAACAGCTTCGCCAACCTCGCGGGTTTCTGCTCGCCTTACCTGATCGGCTGGATCACGACCACCACCGGCTCCAGCGCCATCGGCATGTACCTGATCACCGGCGTGCTGTTCATCGGCGCGTTTCTGGTCCTGCGTATCCCTGCCGCCTCGGTCAATCGTTGAGTTTACGGAGTCATCACCATGACAACCCAAACGTTATCTGCCCCATCCACGTCGCTGGCACAGCGTGCCCACAATATTCGTCGCCATGCACTGCGCATGGGCCAGGTTCAAGGCCAGGGCTATGTCGGGCAGGCGCTGGGCGCGGCCGACCTGTTGGCGGTGTCTTATTTCCATGCCTTGAGCTACAGGCCGCAAGACCCTGAATGGGAAGAGCGCGACCGGTTTTACCTGTCGATCGGTCACTACGCCATTGCCCTGTACGCAGCCTTGATCGAGGCTGAAATCATCCCGCTGGACGAGCTTGAAACCTACGGTTCGGACGACAGCCGCCTGCCCATGTCCGGGATGGCCGCTTACACACCGGGCATGGAAATCACCGGCGGCTCGCTCGGGCACGGCTTGGGCATCGCCGTCGGCGCCTGCCTGGGCCTGAAGCGCAAACAGTCGGCGTCCTTCGTTTACAACCTGCTGTCGGACGGCGAACTGAATGAGGGTTCAACCTGGGAAGCGGCGATGTCGGCCTCCCACTGGAAGCTCGACAACCTGATCGCAATCATCGACGTGAACAATCAGCAGGCCGACGGCCATTCCAGTGAAGTGCTCGCTTTCGAGCCCATCGTGGATCGCTGGCAGGCCTTTGGCTGGTTCACGCAACGGGTCGATGGCAACGACCTGCAAGCGCTGGTCGCTGCGTTCGACGCCGCCCGCCAGCATCCGGGCGCGCAGCCTCGGGTGATCATCTGCGACACCAAAATGGGCAAAGGCGTGCCCTTTCTGGAAACCCGCGAAAAGACCCACTTCATCCGTGTCGACGAACATGAATGGGACCTTGCACTGAACAACCTCGACGAAGGGCAAACCGTATGAGCACTGCCAACCAGAACCCTGCGGCAGCACCGGCCGTGAAGAAGAAGCTCACCACCTCAGCGATGATCGCCTCGATTGCCTCCGAAGGTCAGGCCACCCGCTCGGCACCGTTCGGCCATGCGCTGGCGGCATTGGCCGATCAGCGTTCGGACATCGTCGGGCTGTCAGCGGACCTGTCCAAATACACCGACCTGCACATTTTTGCCAAGGCGCACCCCGAGCGGTTCTATCAGATGGGCATGGCCGAACAATTGTTGATGAGCGCAGCCGCCGGGATGGCCCGTGAGGGCTGCGTGCCATTCGCCACCACCTATGCCGTGTTCGCTTCGCGCCGCGCTTACGACTTCATCTGCATGGCGATTGCCGAGGAGAACCTCAACGTCAAGATCGTTTGCGGCCTGCCCGGCCTCACCACCGGCTACGGCCCCAGCCACCAGGCCACGGACGACCTGGCGATCTTCCGCGCCATGCCTAATCTGATGATCGTCGACCCCTGTGACGCCCTGGAAATCGAGCAGGCCGTACCGGCCATCGCTGCACACCAAGGGCCGGTGTACATGCGCCTGCTGCGCGGCAACGTTCCACTGGTGCTTGACGAGTACGGCTATCAATTCGAGATCGGCAAGGCCAAAACCCTGCGCACCGGCAACGACGTGCTGATCATCTCCACCGGCCTGATGACCATGCGTTCGCTTGAAGCCGCCAAGGAACTGCAGGCCGATGGCGTCGATGTCGCGGTATTGCACGTGCCGACCATCAAGCCGCTGGACGAACAGACCCTTCTGGCCGAAGCCAGAAAACCGGGTCGGCTGGTGGTGACGGCAGAGAACCATTCGATCATCGGCGGTCTGGGTGAAGCGGTTGCGACGGTACTGCTGCGCAATGGCGTCACGCCGACCTTCAGGCAGATCGCGCTGCCGGATGCGTTTCTGGATGCGGGTGCCCTGCCCACGCTGCATGATCGCTATGGCATTTCCACGCCAGCGGTCTGCGCGCAGATCAAGGCGTGGTTGTAAGGGTCGGATCCTGAGGAGATGCTTCTGCCCGAAGGGCGTGAGAGCTTTCGGAGGTTACGACGGCAGCGATGGGCTGCGCAGCGGCCCTGGGTTGCATCTGGCACACCGCATGCTCAGGCCTTGCTGCCGGTTCCCGGCAGATCGCCGGCAAGCCGCCTCCCACAATCCGGTGTTTACTGCGCTTTTTGATGAGACGGAACGATGGATGCCAACGACCTGCTCGACCCTGCCTATGCCGCCTTTCTCGATGAGCCTTCGAGCGTCTGGACGCTCGATAACCTGCCAGCGATCAGGCGTCGCGTTGACGCCGCCTGGAAAAAGCCCGGCGAGGCGAGGCACGAGCAGCACTGGACACGAACGGATCGCATCAGGTTGTGCGTGTATCGTCCTGAACACAGCCTCGACGTTGCACATAAACTCGCGACGCTTTTGTACATCCACGGCGGCGGTTTCGTTCTGGGCCGCCCGGAGATGGCTGACGACTATCTCGCCGACTTGGCCAACGAGCTGAATGTACTGATCGTGGCGGTCGATTATCGACTCGCTCCCGAACACCCCTTCCCCATTCCGCAGGAAGATTGCTACACGGCGTTGGCCTGGATCTTCAACGAAGGGCCGGCACTGGGTGTGGATACGCACACTGTCGTGATCATGGGCCACAGCGCAGGCGGTGGTCTGGCCGCGGCGGTCTCGATCATGGCGCGGGATAAAGGCGATTACAGGCTCGCCGGTCTGTTGATGGTGTACCCCATGCTCGATCACCGCTCGGGCTCGGATACGTCAATCAGCGATAACCCCACCACCGGAACACTCAGTTGGACCCGCGAGGCGAACCGGTTCTGCTGGCAGTGCATGCAGGGCGCGTATGCGCTGAACGATGACCGTACAGCGCATTTTTCACCTGCCTTGGCGACTGATCTTCGCGGGCTGCCACCCAGTTTCATTAGCGTGGGTGCGCTGGACCTGTTTCTTGAAGAAAACCTGGCCTTTGCGATGCAGCTTTCCAAAGACGGCGTGCCGGTGGAAGTGCATGTATACCCCGGCGTGCCGCACATGTTCGATCAACACCCGGGGCGTCAGACCGATCAGTGCGTGCAGGATATAAAGCGTGCCCTTGCCGGCCTGCGCGCAGGCAAGGAAACCAGGAACTCACCTGCCGTTCAGGCCAGCGCCTCGGCCGGACCGAAGAACTCGTAATGACTCTGTTCATCCGGCACACCCAGGTCGTGCAGCGCGCGCTTCATAAAGGCCATGAACGGCTTGGGGCCCAGGAAATAAGCCTCGACGTCCCTGTCCTCAGGCAGCCATTGCTGCAAGTGCTCGATTGACGGCAGCCCAACGGCACTCGGCTGTGCAGCACCTGGGGTGGCTTCGTTGTAGACCACATGCACCTCGAACCGCGGATATCGGCTGCGCCAGCCTTCGAGCACATCCTGAAAGGCCTGCACGTTGGCATTGCGCGCGTAATGAATGAACACCACCTGCCGGTCGCCAGCTTCCAGCGCGGTTTCTGCCATCGCCAGGGTTGGCGTGATGCCGACGCCGCCACTGATCAACACCAATGGCTTGCTGCCCTCGATCAACGTGAACTCGCCAGAGGGTGGAAACAGTTCCAACACCGAACCAACGTGGACCTGATCATGCAAATAGACGGACGCCACGCCGCCGTGCTCTCGTTTGACGCTGATGCGGTAGCCGACCCCTGTCGATGAGGCCGACAGGGAGTAATTGCGGCGTAATTCCTGGCCGTTCACGTTCAGGCGCAGGCCGATGTACTGACCAGCCTTGTGTGCAATGACCGGCCCACCGTCCACCGGCTCCAGATAGAACGAGGTGATCTCGCTGCTTTCGGGTGTTCTGGCAACCACCTTGAACTCACGCCCACCCCGCCATCCACCCGGCGCGGCCGCTATCTGCTCATACACCTGATGTTCGGCACCGATCAGGATATCGGCCAACTGCTGATAGGCCGCCGCCCATGCGGCAATCACCTCGTCGGTCGCTGTTTCAGCGCCCAGCACTTCGCGAATGGCCTGCAACAGGCATGAGCCCACGATGGGGTAATGCTCGGGCAAAATCTGCAAGGCCACGTGCTTGTTGACGATTTGTGCGGCGAGCGGCCCGAGGTTTTCCAGGCGCTCGATATTACGGGCGTACATCAACACCGCATTGGCGAGCGCACGCGGCTGGGCACCGTTGACCTGATTGGCCTGATTGAACAGCGGGCGCACCTCGGGATGATCACGCAACATGATTTGGTAGAAATGCGTGGTAAGCGCCTCGCCACCCGTTTCCAGAATCGGAACAGTGGCCTTGACGATCGCTTGCTGAGCCGGGGTAATCATGGCTGACTCCTGAGGGATTTGAATTCGATACCTCAATAGAGCAACCCCCGTGCCAACGGAAAAGGCCATAAGAATCAAAGCCAATACGCGCAGCCCAGTCAAAATGACAAGTCTTAATGACCCTTTCAAAAAAAGAACGAGTCATTACGACTCGACTCTTGGGCCGTACTCAAAATGGCTGAACGCTGATGTGAAGTCAGCGTCGAAAATTTTGTAACAACAGCCGGATCTTCAGCCAGAATGGCGTGTGTAGCGTATTCAGTACGGAGCCTTTTTCACCGATGATATCCCTTGCAGACCCCACCGGGCCTTCCGCCTTTCTTGTAGGGGATGGTGAAATGGCCAGCCTGATTCGCAATAAGGACTGGTCCCAAACGCCTCTGGGCCCTATAGAGCACTGGCCGCAAAGCCTCAAGACCACGGTCAGCCTGTGTCTGGCGTCGAACTTCCCGATCAATATCATTTGGGGCCCGGAACACGTTCAGATCTACAACGACGGATACATGGTGATTTGCGGTGCCTCGCACCCGCAAGCGCTGGGCGAGCCTTACACCGTCACGTGGGCGTCTGCGTGGCCAGCCATTGGCGAGCCTTTCGCCAATGCGCTGGCGGGCAACACCTCATTTCTTGAAAACCAGCGCATGTTCCTGGCGCGTAACGGCTATCTGGAAGAAACCTTCTTCACCTTCTCCACCAGCCCTATCCGGGATGAGAGTGGTGGTATCGGCGGGCTGTTTCACCCAGTGACCGAGACCACTGCAACGATTCTCAGCGAACGCCGTACACGGGCGCTGCGGGATCTGAACGCCGACATCGCCGATGTGAAGTCCACGTCTGACATCGCCGCAACGGCACTGGCCTCGCTACAACACTTCGAGCTCGACCTGCCGTTCGTAGCGTTTTACGAACTCAATCAGGACGACAACACCTACGCGTGCGTCGCACAGACCGGCATCGCCGACACACGGGCCATGCCCGCGCAAGTCACCGTCCTGACTCAGGCACCTCTTCCCTTCCAACAGGCGGTTCACTGCAGTGACCCCCTCAATGTCAGCGGCCTGACCCACTTGTTCGAAGGCACGGCGTGCGGACCTTATGACGAGGTACCTGACGAGGGGTTCATGCTGCCTGTGCGAGTCCCGGGCGTGGAACTCCCGGTCGCCATCGTGGTGGCGGGGGCAAGCGCAAGATTGCCCATGAACGACACCTACCGTGTCTTCTACAGCCTGCTGACGGCCACCCTGGCGGCGGGTTACGCCAACGCCAAGACCTATGAAGAAGAACGTCAGAGGGTCGAAGCGCTGGCGGCACTCGACAAGGCCAAGATCAACTTCTTTTCCAATGTCAGCCATGAGTTCAGAACCCCGCTGACCTTGATGCTTGGCCCGCTTGAAGACGTACTGATGCAGGCCGACGAGTTGTCCGGCACCCAGCGCGAACGCCTGACGGTTGCGCACCGAAATGCGTTGCGCCTGCTCAAGCTGGTCAATTCGCTGCTCGACTTTGCCCGCCTGGAATCCGGACGCACCGAAGCCAGTTTCCAGCCCGTCGACCTGAGCACCCTGACCACCGAGCTCGGCAGCAACTTCCGCTCAGCCTGCGAAAAGGCGGGTCTCCATCTTGAAATCGATTGCGCACCGTTGGCCGAACCGGTGTATGTGGATCGTGAGATGTGGGAAAAGATCGTCCTGAATCTGGTGTCCAACGCCTTCAAATACACGTTGAGCGGAAGCATTCGAATCGCCCTCGACCAGACTGCCGATGCGGCCGTGCTTAAGGTGAGCGACACCGGTGTCGGCATTGCACAGGACCAGCACGCACTGGTCTTCCAGCGCTTTCACCGCATCGAGAATCAGGAAGGCCGTACCTTCGAGGGCACCGGCATTGGTTTGTCCCTCGTGGAGGAGCTGGTCAGGGTGCACGGCGGCATCATCACGCTGGAAAGCCAACTCGGTGTCGGCACCACGTTCATCGTCACGCTACCGTTGGGCTACGGGCATTTGCCGCAGGACCGGATCGACGCCGAGCATGCCCTGCTGTCGACCGGCATCCGCACCCAGGCCTACGTCGAGGAAGCCCTGCGCTGGCTGTCCGATGGACTTGAAATCGACAAACACGCGGCGCAAACGCCTGCGGATAATGGCAATGGACCGCCCGCCCGAATTCTGCTGGCAGACGACAACGCCGACATGCGTGGGTACATCACCCGCATTCTTGAAGACGGCGGCTACCAGGTTCTAGCGGTCGACAATGGACTGAAGGCCTTGGACGCAGCTCGGCAGGTCAAACCGGACCTGTTCCTGAGCGATGTCATGATGCCTGGGCTGGACGGGTTCGCCCTGCTCGACGCGGTCCGCAATGACGCCGAGCTGAGCCATTCGGTGTTCATTTTGCTGTCGGCACGGGCGGGCGAAGAAGCCCGGGTCGAAGGTCTCAAGGCTGGCGCCGACGATTACCTGGTCAAGCCCTTCAACGCCCGCGAACTGCGCGCCCGCATCGATGGCGCCGTCAGGCTGGCCAGGCAGCGGCAGGACGCACAGACACGTGAGCGCGAGCTGCTGGAAAAAGCCAGCCGCGACCGCGAAGCGCTGGTTGTCCAGTTTCATCAAATGCAAAAAATGGAAACCATCGGCCAGTTGACCGGTGGCGTGGCACACGATTTCAACAACCTGCTCACACCGATATTCGCCAGCCTGGACATTCTCAAGCGCCGCGTAGAGGGTGATCCGCGTGCCGTACGAATGGCCAGTGCGGGCCTGCAGTCTGCAGAGCGGGCCAAGGTGCTGGTCAGCCGCCTGCTGGCCTTCGCCCGCAAACAGACGCTGGCCCCGCGCCCGACGGACCTGCGTCAACTGGTGCTGAACATGCAGGACCTGCTCAGACAATCGGTCGAGCCGCACGTTGAGCTGATGCTGGATCTGCAACCGGTCAGCCGCCTGGCCCTGATCGATGGAAACCAGGTGGAACTGGCCCTGCTCAACCTCTGCCTCAACGCTCGCGACGCCATGCCAGACGGCGGCACGCTGCACGTAAAACTCAGTGAATGGCAGGCCGATGGTGACGTACCGGCAGGCAACTACCTGAAAATAAGTGTGATCGACACCGGCAGCGGCATGGACGAAGAGACGCGCACACGCGCCATCGAGCCCTTCTTCTCCACCAAAGGCAGCAAAGGCACCGGGCTGGGTCTGTCGATGGTGCATGGCGTCGTCGCGCAAATGGGCGGCTACCTGCACATCGACAGCGAACCGGGTGTCGGCACCCAGGTGCACATGCTGTTGCAGGCCAGCGACGACGCACTGGACGAAGACAATCAGCCAGTACCCGGCCAGCAGGTTTCATCCAGAACCGCGTCGATCCTTGTGGTCGATGACGAGGATCTGGTTCGCATGACGATCATGGAAATGCTGCAGGATCAGGGCTACACGCTGACCGAAGCGTCTTCCGGCGAGCAGGCGCTTGAGTTGATCCGCAGCGGGCTGTGCCCGGACCTGCTGCTGACGGACTTCAAGATGCCCGGCATCAATGGCTCCGAACTGGCCGCCAAAGCCGTAACGCTGATCGAGGACTTGCCTGTACTGGTCATCACGGGGTACGCAACGCTTGAGATCGACTGGCCATCGCTTGCCAAACCGTTCACTTACGCGGACCTGCTGGACAGCGTGCGCGAACAGTTGGAACGCTCGCTTCAGGTTTGAACAGCGAGGCGTCTGGCTGTCTTGCCAGACGCCTCTATTCAACGCAAGTAACCCGCCCAAGCGGACACCAGCAACAGGATCGCCATCCCTCTGTTGAGCCATTGCATGGCCTGCCCGGATCCGAGCAGGCGGGCTGAACCGACGCCCAGCAGCGCCCAACACGCCAGACACGGCAGCGACACCAGAAAGAACGCCAATGCCAAATGAGTCACAGCCCCTTGGCTGAACACACTGACGACTGCCAGCGCCATCATCCACGTTTTCGGGTTGACCACTTGCAAGCTCGCCGCACCGAAAAACCCCAGGCGCGGGCGCGCCTCATTCGGCTCGACGGACGTCGCCGGGCTGCTGAAGATTTTCCAGGCCAGCCAAGTCAACCACGCAACGCCGATAGCCGACATCACGGGCTGCACGGCGGGTATCTGCATCAGCGAGCGACCGATACTCGTCCCCACCAGCAATACCAGTGCGGCAGCACCCATGCAGGCACCGAGGATGATCGGCAGGCTGGCCTTCAGGCCGTAACGCGCACTGTTACTCAGGACCAGCAGATTGGTTGGCCCGGGTGTGATCGACGCAACGAAAGCGAACAGCAGAAAAGACAGCATGACCTGAACTCCACAAGCGACAGGCCTTCATGCTCGCGCAACACCCGGCGTCAGTCTGGAAGGCCTGTGCAACGTGTGCGATAAGCGGCGGGCGTCAGGCCGTAAGCGCGCATGAACCAACGGCCCAGGTGGCTCTGATCGGCAAACCCCAGATCACCAGCCACCGCCACCGGTTGCGCCCCCCGAGCCAGCAGTCTGCGAGCCAGGGAAAGGCGCAACTGCACCAGATAAGCATGCGGCGGCAGGCCGAAAGCGGCCTTGAACGCGCGCGTCAGTCGAAAGCGATCCACGCCACAGGCCACCGCCAGCTCATCGAGCCCCACATCGCGACGAACGTGGGCATGCAGATAATCGCGGGCACGCAAGGCAACGCTCGGCAGGCGCGGATCGTGTTCATGGCGAACGCGCCACTGAACCTGGGCGGTCAATCGTTCCAGCAATCCGTCGAGCGCGCTTTGACGAACGATGCGGGGCTCATTGCCATGCAGTGCCGAAAACGCAAAAAGCGTCGCATGGGCCAACCGGGAATCGCGCACCAATGTGCTGGCAAAACCGGGTTGATAACCTTGAGGCGCGTCCTCGAACAGTGACGTCAGCTCGCGCGAAATCCAGTGCGGGTCCAGGTAGAGCATGCGGTAAGTGAAGCCATCAGCGTCCGGCGCGTCGCCGTCATGCACCTCGCCCGGCTCCAGCATGAACACCTGACCCGAGGTGCTGGCGTGCCGCTGCCGCCGACAATGAAACTGCTGCACACCCTGCTCTGTCACGCCGACCAGATAACTGTCATGCCAATGGGGGTCGTAGGCATGGCCCTGAAAATGCGCACGCAGCGTCTCAATTCCGGTATCACGGTCCTGAGCGAGATCGATCCAGTTAGCTGACTTCATGAGCGGTTTGAGTGGAGAAGTAAGAGATGACCATGCGTTATCGCGCCATAACGCTTCGAAGTCTAGAAGGTTTGTGCGGAATGTTCGCGGCGCCATGCCGGGTCGCTTCCATCCGCTAGACAGGTCAGGTCATCCCTGAAAAGAACGCTCGTGGGATGGCCGAGCAGACGCCGCTTTCCAGCCTTTTAAGTAACACTATGTGTCAATGGCTGCCGCGCGTTTGATCGATTTACGGGCCGCTTTGCTGACAGAAATAGAAACGCATCTGGAATGGCCGCAGCACATTCCAACGCTGACTTACAGGTGTCAGCCAGCGCTTGATAAGCGTACTGAATGGCTGGACTGCGCACAGCGCCTGCGTCAGGTCGTTGGCAGGTACCTTCTTCAAAGCCAACCCCACCGGGGGATTGGTGCTGAAAACAGGCTGCGCTGGCACTTCAGGCAGGTCAAAAATGCACAGCAAACAGGCGAAAGCACTGCCTTGGCCGTCGGTATTTCATGAACATTTTAAGACAGCCCTCACAAAAACAATTGGAAAATAAATTCCATTAACTGTATGAAGTGAACGGATTCTTTGCCGAGCCTTTTCCGTCTCGGCCGCAGAGTTTTGAACCCCACCGACAGTTAACAAGCCCGAGGCTTTTTATGAATTCGTCCTTGTCACGCCGCAAGATTCTTCAGGGTGCCTGCTGCCTTCCGGCCGCCGCCGCACTGATGCAACTGCCTTCCATTGCCCATGCCGCCTCACCCACTTCACCTCGCACCAACATGACAGCCGATCAGGCATTGAAAGCATTGCGCGACGGCAATGATGCCTTCATGAAAGACACCACCATCAAGACCGAAGGCAACCGTGACCGCCGCCTGGAAATCGCCAAAGGCCAGACGCCGTTCTGCATTCTGATTTCGTGCTCGGATTCGCGTGTACCGCCAGAGCTGTTGTTCGGCCGTGGCCTGGGCGAGCTATTCATCGTGCGTAACGCGGGCAACACCGTCGACACCACCGCACTCGGTTCGATTGAATACGGTGTCAGTCAGTTGGGCGTCCCGCTCGTCGTGGTCATGGGCCACGAAAAATGCGGTGCCGTTGCTGCCGCTGTGTCAGTGGTCGAGGACAACACCGTGTTTCAAGGTGCCATTGGCCAGATGATCGAACCAATCATTCCAGCGGTCCTGACAGCCAAAAGTAAGAAAAGCAAAAACCTGCTGGAAGACTCGGTCAAGAGCAACATTCAGCGCACCGTCGTACGCCTGCGCTCCGCGTCCGAACCTGCCCTGATGAACCCGATCAAAGACGGCACCGTCAAGGTTGTCGGCGCCTACTACAGCCTCGAAAACGGCAAGGTCGATTTCTTCGACGTCTGATCCCCGCTCGTTGTATCCATTACTGAACCCGAATAGATTAGAGCGCATGGATTGCGCCACCCTTCTGAGGGTGGTTTGAAGTCCTTCACCCCGCCCAACCGTGGGAGCGGACTTGTTCGCGAATGCCGTACATCAGCCACTGCAATTTCGTCAGATATGCGGGACTTTTGCGCAGACAGACGGAATGTCGCCCGGGCCACTGCCTTGGACCGGTGCTTGCTACGCTACAGCGATGAGTCGAAGGCGTGGAGAGTTCTTCCCCACGCCCTCATGCACTACCAACCGTCTATCAGATCACACCACACGCAGCCCGATCACCACCACCGCCCAGAGGCTTGGGATGGTCGGAATGATTATCGCCGCCTGCGTGAACCATCAGCGCATGGCCTTTGATTTCAGAGATTTTCTTCAGGCGAGGCGCCAGTACCGGATAGTCAGCCGTGCCGTCCGCCATCACATACAACGCAGGCAAGTCGCCCAAGTGTCCGTTCGCGTAAGGCCCCAGATGCGTACCGGTCTTGGCCGGGTCGAAGTGACCGCCTGCTGCCAGGGCGGCGACTTTCACGCCATCTTTGGTGCCTGCTTCGCAACTGCCGTTTTCATGGACATGAAAGCCGTGAATACCCGCAGGCAAACCGCTGAGCTTGGGGGTGAAGAGCAAACCGTATTCGGTTTCGCTCACCATCACGGTGCCAATGGGTTTCGGCGCGCCATCAGCGCTGACCAGATTGATCGGAACGTCCAGTGATGCCGCCTGAACACCGACGGAAAACATGCCCAGCAGGCCAAGCCAGAGGTAGGGTTTCATAGGATTCAATGCGTCCTTGATCTGAAAATCGAAGTTGAACGTCGGCCGGTTCGAGTGAAGACGGTTTCTCCACGTCTGTACGAGTCCCGACAACGTCATGGGTGCGACAGAGGTGTGACCACAGCCAGGCGGGTTTTGATGCAAATAAATCGATATGGCCTCCGCTCCTCCGGGCAGCCTGCAAATGCGCCCGGCCTCGGCTAACCTGAAAACATCATTTACCTTCATCCTGACTCATGAGGCCGGAACAACACATGAAAGACCCCTACGCGTTCGGGTTCTATAGTGCCTGTTTTGCGCTGGTGGTCGTTGTAACCGCAGTTTTTTACAGCGCAGCCGTCAGCCCATCACCGGGAAGTACAGCCAATGCCTATTACATTGTCGAGGCTGCTTCGTCGCTAAGCGAAGCGCTGGCGGTCATCGGTATTGCGGGGGTGGTCTTCAAGGCCTACGGTTCCTGGAAGCGCGAGACTCGTCAACAAAAGGCCCTGAGCATCATTTGGGATGCGAACGTCGCGTTTCGTGAAATAGAAATCGGCTTCAATGAATGGTTCTTCGGCCCGACAGCCAATCGGCAGGCTGGCAACGATGCAGGCAAAATCGATTCGCTGCTGGCGGCCAGCTCGCTGGGATCGGCCCTTCGGGCCTTCAAGAAACAATGCATCCTGCTCGACAAAGTGGTGGTCAAGGAGCATTGGCACTGGCTGAACCACGCCGCTCAACTCGACATCCTGGCCCGCGCCTTGAGCGCCGAGGCATTCGGTGCCGTTGGCAAAGGCAAGGTGACACACACCATCATCGATTTCCTGTACGCCCATGAAGGCGAAACCTGGAAAAGAACCCAGGCTGACTGGGAATCGCAGATGACGCTGATCGAAGAACAATTGACGTCGCTGGAGGAGCGCTACACCTGACCGAGCCTGCGCCTGCAGATCGGTCTTTACATGTAAGGCATTGTTCTTGCTTCACACAATGCCGACAAATGAAGCACTCTGTCGCTTCCAATAAAACCAACGACACTGCGAGCCTCTTCTTTCATGATGAAACTGATATACAGCGTACCGGTTGCCCTTCTGTTGGGCCTTACAGGCTGGGTGCAGGCAGAGGAATCGTCTTCGCACCTGGACAAAGTGTTGCAGGCTGGCCAGTTGTCGGTGTGCACTACCGGTGACTACAAGCCTTACACCTTTCATCGCGAAGACGGTGAGTACGAAGGTATCGACATTACGATGGCCCGCTCGCTGGCCAAAAGTCTGGGCGTGAACGTGCAATGGGTGCCGACTACCTGGAAAACCCTGATGCCGGACATGGTCGCGGGTAAGTGTGATATCGCGATGGGCGGCATTTCCGTTTCGCTGGAGCGCCAGAAAAAGGCGTTTTTCAGCAATACGCTGGATATCGACGGCAAGATCCCGTTGGTACGGTGCGAAGACCAGGCGCTGTATCAGACTGTCGAGCAGATCAACCAGCCGACGGTTCGGCTGATAGAGCCTGCTGGAGGCACCAATGAAGCCTTTGCGCGTGCCCATTTGCCGAAAGCGCCCATTGCCTTCCACGACAACAAGACCATCTTTCAGGAGCTGCTCGACAAGAAAGCAGACGTGATGATCACTGATGCGTCCGAAGCGCTGTATCAGCAAAAACGCATGCCGGGGCTGTGTGCGGTCAACCCGAAGCGCTACATGCAATATGGTGAAAAAGCCTATCTGCTGCCACGCGACGACGTGACGTGGAAGGCCTATGTCGACCAATGGCTGCACCTGAGCAAGGCCACAGGCGACTATCAGCAGGCCCTTGGCGAGTGGCTGGCCGTGCCCGCGCAGTAACCTTGTTTCACAGCGCCCGCCATGCAACGGTTGCAAGGCGGGTTAGACTGAAATAGCGTGTTGCACTATCTGTTCAGGAAGGCAACTACGAGCATGAAGCCCACCCAACCCATCACGCGCGCCTATTGCGTCGAGCTGCAACAGGAAATGTCCATCGCAGCCGCCCGGCGCGAGTACTTTTCCCAAGAGCCGCCGCGTAAACGTTTCGAATTCCTCTGTTCGAGCGAGGCCTGCCGCACGCTGGGAGCGAAAGTGACCGGCGTTCGTTATGACGTGAAGCCGCAGGACAACCCGACATTTGTCGCAGCGCACTTTCGCGCCAATCCGCATTACGACCACCACCCTGATTGCGAATGGGTGGATGAAGACGCAGCCGCCCCTACCGATGAACCTATCGACAAGAACGATCCCCAAGCGTTGCTGCGCAAAGCCAAGCGCAAGCTGGACGACTACATCGACGTCTTCGACCCAACGATAAAAGAGCCGACCAAAGAGAAATCCGGGGAAGAAAAAACGGGCGCTAATGCCCAGGCACCGGCAGTCAAAACTCCGCCTGCGCAGGCTGCCGAACCGAAAGCACCACGCTACAGTGAAACGCGCACTAACAATCTTGAGCGACTGGTGGACAGTTATCGCCAGGCAAAGGCGGAACTTTCGCAGGATGAGTTCAAGCTGCTGAAGCTGCGGATTCCGGGTCAGGGCGAGGTGTCGTTGCGTTCGTACTTTCGCCACATCAAGTACGCGCAATTGGGTGATAACGGACGCGTGCTGTATGGCGGCGGGCTGATCGACCAGCGCTACGGGCAGGGTTTCAAGTTCAAGTTCTTTGACCGGCTTGAGGGCAAGCTGGTAACGCTTTATGTGTCGCCTGCTCAGATGCAGGCCTATAGGTCCAGTCGGTACATCAGCGAGCTGCTGAGCCACGCTGATGAGGTGAAATTCTTTACCGTCTACACGCTGGGAACGCTGACGCAGAGTCCTTCAGGGAAGAGCTATAGCGTTGAGGTGAATGATCTGCGGCATCTGGCGATTGTGCTGGGGCCGGAGAAGGAGAAAGAGCCTGCGGCTTGACCGCTCCAAACCGCGTTCATCGTCATCACGGTGATGATCGTTCCCATGCTCCTGCGTGGCAACGTCGCCCAGGACGCTCCGCGTCCGCTCTGGAATATGACGCAGAGCGTCACGGGATGCATGCCCACGCGGAGCGATGGGCACGATCAAGACCAGAACCTGGATCAGACCTTGACAATCCAGCCCGCTGGCGGCTCGATATCACCGGACTGCACACCCGTCAGCTCTTTGTACAGACGCTGGGTGACCGGACCAACCTCGGTTTCGCTGTAAAACACGTGCAGCTTGTCCTTGTAGGAAATTCCGCCAATCGGAGTAATTACCGCAGCGGTGCCGCACGCGCCGGCCTCTTTGAACTCACCGATCCTGTCGATAAACACATCGCCCTCTTCGACCGTCAGGCCCAAGCGGGATTTGGCCAGCTCAATCAGCGACAGGCGGGTAATACCCGGCAACACCGAAGGCGATTTGGGGGTCAGGAACACATCGTCATTGGTGATCGCAAAGAAGTTGGCCGAGCCCACTTCTTCGATCTTGGAATGAGTCTGCGGATCCAGGTAGATACAGTCCGCAAAGCTGTGCTTCTTGGCTTCGGAACCTGGCATCAGGCTGGCCGCATAATTGCCACCGACCTTGGCGGCACCGGTGCCGTTGGGCGCGGCGCGGTCATAGCCTGAGATCACGAAATTATTAGGCTTCAAGCCACCTTTGAAATAAGCGCCCACCGGAATGCAAAAGATCGAAAAAATGAATTCGGGAGCGGTACGAACGCCAATGTTGTCACCCACGCCGATGACGAAGGGACGCAGGTAAAGCGCGCCACCGGAGCCGTAAGGCGGAATGAAACGCTCGTTGGCCTTGACGACCTGCTTGCAGGCCTCAATGAACACGTCGGTCGGTACATGGGGCATCAACAGACGAGAACAGCTGCGCTGCATGCGCTGGGCGTTCTGATCGGGACGGAACAGGTTGATCGAGCCATCCTTGCAACGGTAAGCCTTCAAACCCTCGAAACACTGCTGGCCATAATGAAGCGCAGTGGAACCTTCACTGATATGCAGCGTGTTGTCTTCAGTCAGCGAACCTGCGTCCCAAGCGCCATCACGCCAGTGAGAGAGGTAGCGTTTGTCGGTCTTGATGTAGTCGAAACCCAGAGTGTCCCAATTGATGCTTTCTTGACTCATAACGCCCTCTATCATTTAGCGACTGCCTGGACGAGTCAGGCCAATGTCATATTCTGCCAGATCGTTTGAAACCTGAGGCTTGAAATAAATACAAACCAATCTGGCGTTTTTGCATCCGTGCAACGGGCGCAGCGTACTACAGCGACTGCAAATGATCAGTCTGCCAGCGTCTGGCGTTTGCGGATGTAAGTCAGGAAAGCCTCCATGTCGGAGCTGCACAGTGTACGCGCAACCGTTTTCACTTCTTCCATCGGCCAGTCCCACCACGCAGCCTGAAGCAGCCGTTCACGAACGTCCTCTTCGAAGCGCCAACGAATGAACTTGCACGGGTTGCCCCCCACGACTGAAAAGGGTGCCACATCGCGTACGACCATTGCACCCGCCCCGACAATGGCACCATGACCGATTGTCACCCCGGAAAGGATAACGGCGTCGGCGCAGATCCAGCAGTCGCTGCCGATGGTGACATCGCCTTTGCTCGGCGCGTAATCCTTGATGTCACGGACCTGATCAACCATCGCCGGAAACGGATACGTGGTGATCCAGTCGGTTCGGTGTTCCCCGCCCAAAAGAATCCTCACGCCTTCGGCAATGGACGTATAGGAACCCACTCGCAGAATGGTGTCGTCACCAAACTCGATGACGTCCGGAATGCCATACGTGCCCACACCTACTTCATAACGCGGATAACGCAGCCGGATCTTTTCGGCGGCTCTTTCCAGTTTGTCCAGCTTGCGAAGCTGCTTGCGTACCTTTCTGGCTTTAAGTCTTTCGAGGAGTTTCATGGACACTCTGGATCAGTTGGTTGCGTAAAGAACACCGGGACGGGCTAGTGATAGCTCAGCAGCAAACGCTTGCACCGGCGCAACGTCGTCCCGTTTACATACCGCAGCGGTATCGAGCAAAGCAATTTCCAGGCATAACGCTTGTCTGCAACCGCTGCGTACTTGAGCGCCTTGTTGACGATACACGTGCGCCCTCTTTGGTAGTCGCGGTGGTCCCGATAAGGCTCGATGGTCTTGAGGTCTGCCTCAAGCAACACTTTGTACTTTCGCGACAGGTTGTTCGGATGTCGGCGATAACGGGTGACCACTTCAGGAATAACGTGAATTTCGTACCCCTGGAAGGCAATCCTCAGGGTCATCTGGAAATCCTGAACCCTGATCTCGGGGTCATAGCCGTTCGCATCGCGAATGGCCTCCCTACGATAAAGCGCAACCGGTGCCCCAACGACTACAGCGCCGCGCAGTACGTCATCGAACTTCAGTCGCTCGATGTAATTTCGGGACTGGCGCTTGGTCTCGTTGCCGTCGCGATCCATGTAACTGATGAGGGCACCAACGCAGCCTACTATCGGATGCTGATCAAGATAACGTGCCCGGACGCTGACTGATGACGGCAACATGATGTCATCCAGGTCAGGCGTAGACACGTAGACACCCTTGGCGTATTTAAGGCCGTGATTGAGCGCCGCACTTACCCCTTGATTGGCCTGGGTATAAAGCTGGAAGGTGTACTGGCTCTGCAATGCCTCCAGCATTGCGATGCTGTTGTCGGTCGAGCCGTCATCGACAATGATGACTTCGAAGTTCTCGTAATCCTGAGCAAAAATGCTCTCGATAGCGGCTTCAAGGAATTGCTCGGCGTTGTAACAGGGCGCGATGATCGAGACCAGCGGTTTAGACGCTATGTCGCTAACGTTCGAGGAGGTTGCAGGGGTAACAGCCATAGTTGTTGTTTAGCCTTGGGCTATGAATTCAGGGTGCTGCGTAACAAATTAGACATGAGATGCACATGATGCGACAAGTGATCGCCGTTTTCCATGACCTGACCCCGCGCAATTGTTCATTTGGGGTTTCACCGGATGCTTTTGAAACGCTTCAAAGGCGTCGTGATGCTTCAAGCCTATGCTTCAGCGACCATCACCGCGGCCTGATGCGCGCTATGCAGGCGAAAAAAAACCCCATTCCGTGGAATGGGGTTTTTCTTCAATCCGACTACCGGTCAAAACGCATAAGTGACCAGCAGCTCTTTGGTGACCTGAAAGTCCACCGACATCATCACGCTCAGTGCGGTGATGGTGATGATGGAAAACACGAACAGCTTGCGAGCCCAGACAGTGTCGTCGACAGCCTTGTAGCCTTTCCAGGCCATGTACAGCCAGTACATGCCCATGCCCGCCGCAACAGCGAGGTAGTTAAGGCCGGCGTAGCCGCCAACGGTCAACATCAGGGTGGCCACAAGGAACGCCAGGATGTAGAGCAGAATGTGACGCTTGGTGACCAGTATGCCGCGCTTGACCGGCAGAACCGGAATCTTCGCCGCACGATAGTCATTGAAACGGAAAATCGCGATTGCATACGAATGCGGCATTTGCCACAGGCTGAACATCACCAGTAGCGTCAATGCCGCGAAGTCGAAGCTGTTGCTCACTGCGCAGTAGCCGATGACCGGAGGCATTGCTCCGGAAAGACTGCCAACCAGTGTGCCGTGAACGGATTTGCGCTTCAGGTACAGGCTGTAGAAGCCGACGTAAATCACAAAGCCGATCACCGCGAACAATGCAGCCAGCGGATTGGCCTTGGTATACAGCAGGCTGACGCCTGCGATACCGAGTACGGTGGCGTAGAGCAGCGCCAGTTTCAACGAAACCAGGCCCTGCACCAGGACCCGGTTACGGGTCCGTTCCATGCGCTGATCGATGTCGCGATCAATGCAGTTGTTGAACACGCAACCGGATGCAACGACCAGAGAAGTACCAATGACCGCAGCCAGGAACACGCTGAAGTCGATATTTCCCTTGGAAGCCAGAAAAAAGCCACCTGCCACCGAAAGCACGTTACCGAAAATGATCCCCGGCTTGGTGATTTGGATAAAGTGCTTCAGTGACATCTGGTATTCCTCAATGCGCCATCATTTCGCGGTGGATGCTGAAGATGATCCACAACGACAGGCCAACCAGCAGAACGATAACCATCGTGGTAAAGGCGAAGGCCATCACGTTGTTGCGTTGCACACTGGTGAAGTCCAGGTGCAGGAAGTAATGCAGGTGCACCAGGATCTGAATGATCGCAAACGCCAGGATGATCGCGATGGTCATGTCCTTCGGCAGCGAAGGAGACATCACCAGAGCGAACGGGATGGCCGTCAGGATGATCGAGAGCACGAAGCCAATGATGTACGACTTCACGGAGCCGTGGCTATTGTCTTCAGCCGGATGATGTGAATTCGACATTACAAAGCCCCCATCAGGTAGACAACAGTGAACACGCCGATCCAGACCACGTCCAGGAAGTGCCAGAACAGGCTCAGGCAGCTCAGGCGCGTCTTGTTGGTGTTGGTCAGGCCCTTTCTCTGGACCTGAATCATCATGATCGTCATCCAGATCAGACCGCTGGTTACGTGAACGCCGTGCAGGCCGACCAGCGCGAAGAACGCTGACAGGAAACCGCTGCGGCTAGGACCGTAACCTTCGTGGATCAGGTGATGGAACTCATAGATTTCCATGCCGATGAACGCAGCACCACACAGAAAGGTCAGCGCCAGCCAGCCCAGTACCTGGCTTTTCTTGCCCTTGTACAGAGCCAGCATGGCGAAGCCGTAAGTGATACTACTGACCAACAGGAACGCGGTTTCCACAGCCACGAATGGCAGCAGGAAAATGTCCTGGCCCGACGGGCCGCCCGCGACACTGTTGACCATCACGGCATAGACCGCGAAGAACGAGGCGAACAACACGCAGTCGGTCATCAGGTACAGCCAGAAGCCGTAAACCGTCATGCCACCGCTGTCGTGGTGATCGTCATGCCCATGATCGTCGTGACCGTGATCGTGGGCTCCAGGGTTGATAGCAATATTCGACATGTTTAAACCTGTTCCAGCGAGGACTTGACAGGAGTGTATGCACCGTTGGCCGCCAGGACCTTGTGATGCTCACCTTCAATACGCGCTACTTCTTCGGCCGGCACCATGTAGCCCTGGTCGTCACGTGCAGCGTGAGCGACGAAGACAGCGATGGTTGCAACCAGGCTTGCGCCCACCAGCCACCAGATGTGCCAGATGAATGCGAAACCGAATACGGTCAGCAGCATGCCCATGTACAAGCCGGTCGGCGTGTTGTTAGGCATGTGGATCGCCGAGTACTTGGCCGGAACGTTGTAGGCAGTGCCTGCACGCTTGGCATCGGTGAACGCATCGATGTCGTTTGCCTTTGGCAGCTCGGCAAAGTTGTAGAACGGTGGCGGCGAAGACGTCGACCATTCCAGCGTGTGGCCATTCCACGGGTCGCCGGTCACGTCAGGGTTCTTGGCACGATCACGGATACTGACGAACAACTGGATCAGCTGCGACGCGATACCGCATGCGATCAGTACGGCGCCGAACAGCGCGACGTCCAGGTAGATGTTCCACTCTGGCATGTCGGTCGCATTCAGACGACGGGTCATACCCAGGAAGCCCAGCGCGTACAGCGGCATGAATGCGACAAAGAAGCCGACAATCCAGAACCAGAACGCAGCCTTGCCCCACTTCTCGTTCAGGGTGAAACCGAACGCTTTAGGGAACCAGAACGCGAAGCCGGCGATGTAACCGAACACTGCACCGCCGATGATGACGTTGTGGAAGTGAGCGATCACGAACAGGCTGTTGTGCAGCACGAAGTCAGCACCCGGGATGGCCAACAGAACGCCGGTCATGCCGCCGATCGAGAAGGTGACCATGAAGCCCAGAGTCCAGAGTACCGGTGCAGTGAAGCGCAGACGGCCCTGATACATGGTGAACAGCCAGTTGAATAGCTTCACACCCGTCGGGATCGCAATGAGCATCGTCGCCAGCCCGAAGAAGGCGTTGACGTTGGCCCCCGCACCCATCGTGAAGAAGTGGTGCAGCCAGACCATGAAGCCCAGTACGCAGATCGCACCGGAGGCGAAGATCATCGACTTGTGGCCGAACAGACGCTTGCCGGAGAACGTGGAGATGACTTCCGAGAACACGCCGAATGCCGGCAGAATCAGGATGTACACCTCAGGGTGACCCCACGCCCAGAACAGGTTCACGTACATCATGGGGTTACCGCCCATTTCGTTCGTGAAGATGTGGAAGTCCAGGTAGCGGTCAAGCGTCAGGAACGCAAGGGTCGCCGTCAGGATCGGGAACGAAGCCACGATCAGGATGTTGGCCCAGGTGCAGGTCCAAGTGAAGATCGGCATGTCCAGCAGTTTCATGCCAGGCGTACGCATTTTCAGCACGGTCACGAGGAAGTTGACCCCCGTCAGCGTCGTACCTAAGCCGGATAACTGCAGCGCCCAGATGTAGTAGTCAACCCCCACGCCAGGGCTGTATTGCAACCCGGAAAGAGGCGGATACGCGACCCAGCCGGTCTTGGCGAACTCACCGACACCCAGAGACAGGTTGATCAGCAGCATGCCTGCAACCAGCAGCCAGAAGCTCAGAGAGTTCAGGAAAGGGAAGGCAACGTCGCGAGCGCCGATCTGCAGAGGCAGAACGATGTTCATCAGACCGGTGAAGAACGGCATCGCCATGAAGATGATCATGATCACACCGTGAGCGGTGAAGATCTGGTCATAGTGTTCCGGTGGCAGGAAGCCTTCGGCACCGTTCTGGGCCATAGCCAGCTGAGTACGCATCATGATTGCGTCGGCAAAGCCGCGCAGCAGCATGACCATCGCAACGATGATGTACATCACGCCGATTTTCTTGTGGTCGACAGACGTCAGCCATTCAGACCACAAGTAGGTCCACTTGCGGAAATAAGTGATCAATCCGACTACCGCGAGGCCGCCGAGCGCGATCATGGCAAGTGTCACCATGACTATCGGCTCGTGGAACGGCACCGCTTCCAGACTTAATTTGCCAAACATCGTTTACTCCTCTGCCCCAGCAGCTGAATTTTTGCTCTTTTCCGCACCGTCGATACTGGCGGTTTCTTTCTCACCAGCAACAACCTTCTTGCCCGGGTTCATGCCTTCATACTTGTCGATGACGATCTGGAACAGGTTCGGAGTAACTGTCGAGAACAGTTCCACGGGGTTGCGCTCGCTCGGCTTGAGAAGTTCAGCATACTCGGCCGGACCCAGCTTCTTCGGTGAATTCCTGACTTCTGCGACCCAGTTGTCGAAATCGGCCTGGCTCACGGAGTTGGCCTTGAACTTCATGCCGGTGAACCCTGCGCCACTGTAGTTGGCAGAGATACCGTTGAATTCGTGAACTTCGTTGGCAATCAGGTGCAGCTTGGTGTGCATGCCCGCCATCGCGTAGATCTGACCACCCAGACCCGGGATGAACAGCGAGTTCATCACGCTATCGGAGGTGACCTGGAAATTGATCGGCGTGTTGGCCGGGAACACGATCTTGTTGACCGTCGCAATGTTGTATTCCGGGTAGACGAATATCCATTTCCAGTCGACGGAAATGGCCTGGATCGTGACCGGCTTCACGTCGGACTCAAGCGGACGGTAAGGGTCCAGCTCGTGCGTCGAGACGTAGGTGTAGTAGCCCAGGAACACCAGCAGCAGCATGGGAACGCCCCAGACCGCGATTTCGATCTTGGTGGAGTGCGACCAGTCCGGCGTGTACTTTGCAGCCTTGTTCGTGGCGCGATACTTCCAGGCGAAAATCAGGGTCATCAGGATGACCGGGATCACGACGATAAGCATCAGCAGTGTGGCGATGACGATCAGGTTACGCTGCTCGATACCCACCTGCCCTTTTGGATCGAGCAGAGGTACGCCGTCGCATCCACTGAGCAAAAGCATACAGAAAAGGGCCAAGAAGCCAAAAAACCTGGGGTACCTTTTTTTACTCATTTCACGACCTCTAAAAGCAGCTTGCGCGGTGCAGTTGGGTTTCGACCGCCAACACTTCACCCTGCCAGTGCCGGCAATTTCTTTGAATTGAACAAGGGCCTGCCAGTACGCCAACGTGACGTATCGACAAATCCGGATTGAGCTATGGATTCTTATTTTGAGCTGCTGGAACTGCCCGATGTGCAGGGCAGACGCCTTCAGCGTGGCCATTATGCGCCCAGGGAGGCCAGCATTGCGCTGCCTGCCAGAGTACACAGGTGACGCTCAAGGCCTCAAAATTGCTGATCGTCAAGTGAAGCTGGACGACAAGTGACGGGGATTGTAGATATGTAAATTTTTAATGACTATGCCTAATTTTGTAACAGTTAATCTCAGATATCGCAACAATCACCACCAATTGCTTCTCGTCTTGTACGAAAAAGCCTCGATTTCACGAGGCTTTTTCAACGCAAAGTCCTTGTATTCAGTAAGGTTTACGCCGGTTGCGGATGATGCACGCCGGCACCAGAACGGCGGTGAGGACGAAGGCCACCAGCGCCCACTGTGCCAGTGACAGACCGAGGATTGGCGGATAAGGCGTTGTGCAGAAGCCGCTGACCTGAAAACCGATGGGAAACAGATCCGCCAGAGGCAGACCGTCGACGATCGGCTGCAGCGTGTCGATGCCGCAGCTCACGGCCGGGTTGGCCAGGACCCAGGCATGACGACCAGCAGCAGCAATACCGCCCAACGCACTCAGGGTCACGAGGACTTCGAACGCCGTCACGCTGCGACGACCCGGCATGGCTGCGCCGATGAAGGCGAAGATTGCGATGAACAACAGCGCATACCGTTGCAGGATGCACAGCGGGCACGGTGCCTCACCTAGTACGATCTGCATGTACAGCGCGCCGCCGATCAGGGACAGGCAGATAATCCCCAGCAAAACCAGAAAGCGCTTTTCGCGTCGCAGGTACAACAGGTTGTCGCTCATTCACATACCTTACTGAACTTGATGAAAGGGTAGCGGATCCACAGGCCCGGCATGCTCACCGCCCTGAGAGGGACGCGCAGTGTAGGATCGCCCGTTGCGGATCGCACGCGATAATCGTCCGCTGCGCCCTACAACTCAAGCGGTCAGTGGCCGTACGGCTGAATCCGGGCGCCGGATGGTTGCCTGCCTCCTGCCGCGATCCCGCTACCGTATCGCCCGACCGCAATCTGCCGCCGAATCGTTTCTCCTTCTTATATATAGAAGGATGCGTCAGTTTGTCGCACCTCTTCTATATATAGAAGGGCGCGGTATTTTGCCGCACCCCGGATTCTGGTCCTGCAAAGCACTATCCTGTAAAAATTCTAAAGCCATACCGTCGCGGGTCGATAACCTGTCAGAGAAAGATGTTTGTCGCCTAGTAGGCGACGAAACACCTATAGCCAGAAGGTCCATATGTCCAAGAACGTCCGAGCAGATTCACTCTCGCTGCTCCTCTTCACGTTGCGCAGCGGCAAGCTGATGGCGATCAACCTGCTCAAGGTCAGCGAGATCATTCCCTGCCCTGCACTGACTCATCTGCCTGAATCGCACCCGCACGTCAAAGGCATCGCCACGCTGCGCGGTTCTTCGCTGTCAGTGATTGACCTGAGCCGGGCCATCGGCGAGCGTCCCTTGGCTGATCCGGATGGCGGCTGCCTGATCGTCACCGACGTCAGCCGCTCCAAGCAAGGTCTGCATGTGCAGGCCGTGAGCAAGATCGTCCACTGCCTGACCACCGATATTCGCCCGCCGCCCTATGGGTCGAGCAGCAAGTCGTTCATCACCGGCGTCACTCAGGTCGATGGCGTCCTGGTGCAGGTTCTGGACATCGAGAAGGTGATCCACGGTATTGCTCCGGCACAGATTGTCGTCCAGTCCACCGAACTGGCCAGGGAAGACGCCGAGGTTCTGGCCAAGGCCCGTATCCTGGTGGTCGATGACAGTCAGGTCGCGTTGCAGCAGTCGATCATCACGCTGCGCAACCTGGGGATCAACTGCCACACCGCTCGCAGTGCGAAGGAAGCCATCGATGTGCTGCTGGAACTGCAAGGCACAGCCGCGCAGATCAACGTGGTGGTTTCCGATATCGAAATGTCGGAGATGGACGGTTACGCCCTGACCCGCACCTTGCGCGATACGCCTGATTTCCACGATCTGTACATCCTGCTCCACACATCGCTGGACAGCGCGATGAACAGTGAAAAAGCCCAGGTCGCAGGCGCCAACGCGGTGCTTACCAAGTTCTCGTCCCCCGAGCTGACGAAATGCCTGATAGAGGCCGCCCGTACGGTCGTGGCGCAGGGTATCTGATCCATAGACCGCCTGCGGCCCGTCCGCGTCCTGACGATGCATCGCCCAGTCACTTCTGGTTGATGCGTAGGGATTTGGGCGGGTTCATCCCTCAAGCACAGAGGCCAATCGGTGTCACCGTTGTGCCCTTTGCCGCGCATCTGGCCCCGGCGGCACACGACCTGCTGACCGAGGCTTATCGGAACGCAGAGGGTAGCGTGCCGGAGTACCCTGCCTGGCTGACAGCCTTTGAACGCAATCCCGAATTCGACCGATCGCTGTGCTTTCTGGCAATGGTCAATGCGGATGCTGTCGGCTTTATCTCCTGCTGGACCAGCGCCTTCATCAAGGATCTGGCGGTTCGTGACGACTACCGGCAACGAGGAATCGGTAAAGCCCTGCTCAACCATCTGTTTGCCCACCTGCGTCAGCATGGTGAACGCACGGTCGATTTGAACGTCATGGAAAACAACCTGATCGCCCGGTGTCTTTATGAAAAATCAGACATGTCCTACGTCAGTCGCTCGCCTGTGACTGCAAGCTGACCTGTCATAATTCGCGCCGTAACGTTGCTCCTGAAACATCGATTACGGAGATCGACATGAAAACACTTCTCAAGATGCTGATGCTGGCAGGGCTGGCATTGCTCGCAGGTCAGGCCAACGCATCCAGCCCGCAGGCCTGGAACGAACTGGACAAAGCGATGCTCGCTGGCTGCCTCAAGGCCAGTCAGCTCAAGGGGACGACTGCCGCAGGAACCAGCGCTCAATTCGATGACCGGGTTGGCTACAGCGCCTTGTTGCTGCGTGGACGTTACCCGCAAAAACACATGAACAATCGCACTGGCACCGAGCTGTGTCTCTACAACCGCAAAAGCAGGCAGGCCAGTGTGACCGAGTGGGACAGCATCGACGCCGCTGGCGCCAAATAGCGCAGTGGCGCACAACTTGCTTCCTGTACGTGACCAGCCGGTCGACCACTGAATTTCTGTCACGACCGGCATCAGTCACGCACGGGCCTACCGACACGATGAACACCCAGTTTTCCTGCACAGGCTGCGGCGGTTGCTGCACCGATCACCATGTTCCGCTCACCCTTGACGAGGCCGCGCAGTGGGCGGCGGACGGCGGTACGGTGATTGTCCTGACCGAGGCGTTTCTCAGTAACGGTTATGGCGTACCCGAAGCCCAATTGACCCACGCGACACGCCGTTCGACCGAGGTCAACTGCGGGCAAACCACAGCGTACGTCGCCATTACGTTCGCGGCTTACAACGTAGGCCGCTGCCGGAATCTTGACGAAGAGAACCTCTGCCGCATCTATGAGCGCCGTCCATTGGTGTGCCGCATTTACCCAATGGAGATCAACCCCCACATTCCGTTGCGCCCCGAAACCAAGGGTTGTCCGCCAGAGTCATGGGAGCAAGGCCCGGACCTGATCGTCGGCAACAAACTGGTAGACACGCAATTGATGGCGCTGATCGAACAGTCTCGCCAGGCCGACCGGGACGAGATCAAAGCCAAACAATCGATCTGCCAGACGCTTGGCATTCGTACCACCGCCCTCAAAGGCAATGGTTTTGTGGCTTATCTGCCCGACATGGCCGCCTTCGCCGCAGCCATCGAGCAGCTTGCCGACAGCGGGACCGATGGGTATGGAGCGGCAGATTGGGAGTTTCACGTGGCCGGACAGACGGTCATCGACACGCTTCAGGCCGCAGGTGCCGAGGTCACGATTCGTGAACCCGTTTCCTACCTGTTCATACCGCTGCAGGCGGCCTGAAACGGTTAGCGCGAGACAACCAGCTCAGCGCTTGCCCATCGAGCGGCGGGTGCCTGACGGTGCGACACCCGGCGTTTTGTGGTGCCCGGACGTGTTCGATTTCTGATACCAGGCCTGATCCTTGTCTTTCTTGGCCTGCGCAAACTCCGACGGTTTGAACGGAAAGCTGAACGGTGCAATCGCAGCCTTCTTATCGGTGGTGTCTACGGAGTCGGTTGCGGCTTCTTGAACAGAAGGTTGTTCAGGGGTGGTCATGATGGCACCAGAAAGTCGAAATGGCCGGGCAAACGCCCGCGGTCGCGCAGCATACAGCAATCATCGGCCGCCCGCCCGAGCCTCCCGTCGCCATTACTTATAGAACAAATCCACCATCACCTCGGCATCGAAAGGGCCAACGTTGGGCCGCGTGGTATTCCACACCAGCTCGGCATTGAAGTCCGCCTGAGAGGCATGGGTTTCGCCCAGCAGTTCGGCCAGATGGAACGGTTCGTTGTAGCGCAACGCATTGCCGTTCACCGCACTCGCGATACGGATGCCCACCGAAGCGTTGGTAGCAGGAATCAGTAAATCTCCAGCGCCTGAGACGCTACCGCCCACCGGTCGAAAACGGGCATTGATACTGAAAGGCGAATCGCAGGCGCGACTGGCGACCAGTGAAAACGGCTGCGTGGCGAACACCCTGCCAACAGCGACTTTCTGGATGGGAAGTTCGCCGAACTCTACCGTTTCCGGCACCACTTGCAGTTCGGCGTCGCAGGCTACGAAACGCAGGCCGGTCAGGTTGTCGATCATATAGCCCAGGCTGCGGCCCGGTATCGGTTGCTGCCCCGCGCCATCAAGCTGAAAGAAGCGATAGTCGAGCAGCGTGCTGGCGACCCCGGAAGGCGGCGTCTGGCCGAATTTCTGAATGAAAACAGAAAACCGCAGGTTGAAACTGGTCTTGGGACACTGATCGATATTCGCATCGCCCTCATGGCAGGCCGGCACATACTGACCGGTGGCGATACGCCCGCCGCTTTGCACGTAATCGACACCGTTAAGCGCAAGGCCGGCACGAATGCCTTGCCCGATCATGAGATTGTCGGGGTTCAGATAGACGAAGACCTCTTCCTGAAGTGCCTGCTGGCCGTTCTTGAAACAATCGACCCGAATGTCCAGCGGCTCGGAACGCCATACCACCTCGCTGTCTGCCACCGATGCAGGTATCGCGACGGAACTGCTCATCTGTCCCCTAATAACAGTTTCGCCGGTTCCCTGGGCCTTGCAGACAAGCGCAAAAACCGGCGTCGGGGTCAACAGTATCAACAGCGCAACGGATCGCAACCCGCGTCGTAGAGCTCCATCTTTCATATCAGCATTCATCCTGAGGGGAAGTGTTATCCAACAGGTCAGCGCTTGAAGACGCCTGCCCGTTCAAACGCGTGCAGAAGCTGCGCTGGCCGCCATAGTCGGTCAGCGCCCTGAACTTCAGGCGCTGTTCAGTGAGTAGCCGCTTGCTGGCGGGTAATCGAAAGTCGAGCTGACCTCCCGGGGGCAGCAACGCGTCGTCACTGATCGGCTCACCGTCCAGAACGAGGGTTTCAAGCGCCGCGTGATAAACCGTCGGATTGCTGACATGCAGCATCATGTTCCCACGCACATCCGCAGCTATCGACCAGACCAATTGCCCGGCGGTGTCAGCCGGATCGCCTGCCAACCCGACCGGCCGATAGAACAGGTTGATGCGTCTACGCAGGGCGATGTTGACCTGACGAACACCCGTCCGGCGTTGGGGGACTTCAAGCACGTACAAATGCAGCAGCGATTCACGATCGCTTGCCATCCCTGCCCCCTGATACAACACCCGAACGATTTGTCTTGCCCCCCCTGTCAGGCGGGACAACGGCGGAGTGACCACAAAGGGCACGGGCCGACGTTGTGGCAAAGGTGTAGCGTCATCATCACCGGGATCGCTGAGCCAGGCCTGAACCAGCACGTCGCTGCCACCCCGGTTACGTACCTCAAGGCTGGCTTCTCGGTATTGTCCATCGAAAATCAGCCGCGTCCCCGCCAGCGAAAGCGCACCCTGAGCCTGAGCACTGACCACAAGTAGCAGCCCAAGCATCACGGCGCTCTGCCAGCCCATCACCCTGATCATCGGCAGATCACCCTGAGCTGTTCGTAAGCTCGTGCCGGATCCTTGGGTGGCAGAGTGAACGGCGCCTCACATCGCTGATCGGACCAACGCACCTGCAAAACTCCGGTGTCGCGCTCACTGAGTACCAACGCCTGACTGTTGGGATCCACCACTGCAAGCGCCCTGCCCTGGCGGTCTTGAACACTGGCCCCCAAGGGTATTGCGCTGCCATCGGCACGCACCAGTTCGAACTGCACGCGCCTGCCGACCGCCGCAGCAAAGCGCACCAGCGGGATGGCCCCACGCCTCGGCACGATCTGGGTGATCGCGCCGTCGAGGTCGATGTCAGCGCCCAGTTGTCGCGTGTCCAGGCTGACCCAGTTGGTGCGATAAGGCTGCGCATACGGCAACACCGCATAGCCATTGCCTGCGGTCGCCACATTGCTGAATGATTTCAGCCGCGCCCCGCTGACGTCGGGCACATGCACCAGCGCGAACGTCTCGCCCAAAGACTGTCCCGGATTGAGGCCGCCCGCGTGCGCCACCCATGATCCGGCGGCGGCAAGGGTCGCCGCGTCATAGTCGCGGCCCTGGCTGTAGCCCGCTTCAAAACGTCCGTAGGGGGTTGTGGTGTTGATCTTGGCGGCGCCGAAGCTTACGGAGCTGCTGTCGTGTCCGCTTTGTACCGAATAGAACGTGTCTCGGTCATCCAGCACCTGTCCATTGAGGCCTGCCTGCAAGGTGTATTGGCCGCTGCTGTCACGTATGCCATTGAAGGACAGCCGCGAGGCGCCAGAGCTTGAGCCCAGCGGGACCGTTACGCTGAGCGCGATACGATTGTCGGGTGTCGCTTCACCCGTTCGCCCGAAGGTTTCGTTGCGCTCGATGGAGAGGCTGTAGTTCACCGAGTGCCAAGCCGCGTTGTAAGACAAATACAGTTGACGGGTCTTGCCGGGCAGATTCCAGTAACGCTGTTCAGAGGCAGTCAGGCTCAGGGACGCGCTACGGGCAGGCAGCACCTGTGTGACGTTGACTTCGATCCGGTCCTTAGGCTGCCCGCCTGAAAACGTGCCTGCCAGCATCCCCGCGACGTTATCCGTCTCGCTTACATGCTGAGCAAGCGTGCGGTATCGCTCGGTGGAATACCGATAACCTGCCACGGCCAGGGTGGTATGAGTAACATTCAGCGTATTGGCGTAACGAACCCTCACACTTTGCCCTGCAAGCGCTTGCTCATCCTGTCGGCTGACAGAATGGGTCACATCCAGCGAGACGGCGCCCAGACCGGTATTGACCCCCGCCCCCACATTCGCAGCCTGATAGGTGTCGGCAAGCTGCAGGCCACCGAACCCGGTGACCTGTTCGGTGAGCCCGTAGATCAGCGCGGCACTGGTGAACGTCGGCGCGCTCTGCCCTTCACTGTCGACCCGGCCTGCCGCCACGCTGTAGCGCAGGGCTCCGGCCGGAACCATGATCGGTAAAGAGGCGTAGGCTTGAACGAACGTACGCTGACGCCCGTCAGCTTCGATGACAGTGACTGAAAGATCGCCGTTCGAGCCGCTGGGGTAGATGTCGGATAGTTCGAAAGGACCCGGAGAAACCGTGCCGCTGTAGAGCAGAAAGCCGTTCTGGCGAACTTCGACGGTGGCGTTGGTTTCGGCAGTGCCACGAATGACAGGGGTGTAGGTGCGCTCACTGTCAGGCAGCATGGCGTCATCGGAAGCCAGGGTGGCCCCTCGGAACCTGATACTGTCGAACACCTGCGAATCGGTGTACGTCTCACCCAGCGTCAACTGGCTTTTCAACGCAGTGATGTCGCGCTGAGCGAAGGTTCGATTGCTGCGAAATCGCCATGACCGATCGGTGCCGCTGACCAGTGAAGACTCATTGCGCAGCCGCCAGGCGCCCAGATTCAGACCGTTGCGCAGCCCCAGATAATAGTGATCGTTGTCGATCTCACGGTTGCGCCGTCTGGAGCCGTTGAACGCGTAATTGACGAAGGCCGCCGTTTCCCCTTCATCCCATAATTGCGGCGACACATAGCCTCTGGCACTGCGCGCCATCACGGCCTGGGGAACACTGATGGTCAGCCGCAATGCGTTGGGGTTGTAGTCGACACGGGCAAACTCAACGGCCGTCGGCAGATCGAAACACGCATCCTGCGCTCCCATCGCCGGTAAACGCGCAGGGTCCAGGCCCAGATTCTGCAGTATCTCCACCGTCAGGCAAGGCTCGATCAGCCCGGAGCGGCGGTTCTTCGAAAATTCGATATCGCGTCGGCCACTCAGGACACGGTTGACGAAGATATCGACTCGATAGGTCCCCGGCAGGATGCTGTTGGCGCGCAAAAACTCTTTGAGGTCGGGCGGCTGATCACTGCCCTGGATAAAAGCGGTATTGAATCTAACCGAGCCCGCTGTACCGGCATCACTTGAGGGTGCCGAAAACACAGTGCCGGAAAAAGTCAGCACCAGACTGAAACCCACCGGATAACGCCAGTACATGCGAACTGCATGACGCGTTGACCCACGCCCCGCATGCGGGCGAACGTGTCGTGCAATGACGCCTTTATTATCTTTTTTATGCCATTCCATTAGCGATCTTCACTCTACTTCGGTTATATCGCACACCTCGCATGCTCCGCGCGGGCACACGGCGACTGGACCTTCGTCGTGACCGGGCCCTTGGGGACGCATTCGATGGCTGCCTTTCATAAACGGATTTCGGGGAAACAACGCTATCGAGTGGAAGCCTTGCTTGCGTAGACGGCCACACCCTCATTCAAGCGGGCCTGATAAGGCACCTGACCGCCAAAGTCATTGATACTCAGAAAGCTCAATTCCAGGGGTCCGGCATTGCCTTTGCGCAGCAAGGGAAGGCTCAGACGCTGGTGCGGTGCGAGCATCTGGCGGTCCAGACTGACCCGTTCAGTGCCGCTCTGGCGGGCCGAAACCCGGAGCATTGAAACGTGGTATGGGCCGGGGTTCTCGACGTTCAACACATCACCGCCGCCCCAGGTCCAGCGCAGCTTTTCGGGTGCTTGCAACGCATCACCCTCAAGCCCCTGCGGTCGAAAGAAGACTTTGATCCGTTGCCGAATCGCGATCTGCAAGGTGTTCTCTGCGGCGGTCTGCGGTATCTCCTGAACATTGAGCCAGAGCACTGACTCCCGGTCGGCGGGCAGGCCGGTGCCCGAATGAATGATGCGTAGCAATTGTCTGCCGCCGCCTGACATTCGGGCCAGGGCGGGAGTCACGATAAAAGGCAGGCCAGTCTTTTTCTGCGCAGTGTCAGGGGTTGCGGCGTCCGGTGCCTCAAGCCATGACTGCAACAGAATCTCACCGCTTCCGCTGTTCTGGACCCCAAGACTGGCCTCCTTGTCGGCTCCCTGATAAATGACACGCGTGGTGTTCAGCACGATGCCCGCCTGAACGGGCGGCACGCCAAGCCCCATCGCGACAAATGCAATGCAACGTAAAAAGTCGAAACGCATAATGAATGCTCGCCTCTGGTCAGGCTTGAGGCAGGGCGAGTCAAACCCGCCCTGCCAGGCCGTTACTCGTAATCCATCACGAACGGCATGAAGCCGTCGGCATTGCCTGGATTGGTGGGCGTACCATTGAGCACGTACACCGCGCCAAAGTTGATTTCCGCCGTAGCACCCTCGGTACTGTCTTTGACGAGTGTGGTGTCGATTGTCTCGCTGCCGCTCAGGTCCATCAGAACACTGGAAGCATTCAACAGACCGATACCGACGCCATCGGCGGCGCCTGTCGTGCGCAGTAGTTTGGAGTCGTTATTGTCCAGCCCGCTGCCGTTACGAGCAGTGAAGCGCATCTTCACCATGTTGTACTGATCAGCGCCTGCACTGCAGTTGACCAGCAGCTGAATAGGCGTCGCCGTTTCATAGCGAGTCTCGGTGGAAAGACCGATGTCTGAAAAGGAAACGTTTCCAAGATCCACATTAATCTCACCTGGGTTGGTGCCGGCGCTGACACCGGTCCCTGGCCCGACATCGCAAGAGATATTGGTCAGTGTTCCGTTGAAGACCAGTTTGCCGTTGTTTGCGGCATTGGCGGTTTGCGCCATGCCGAGGTTGATTGCGCCCAAGACTGCCAATGTCAGAGAAAGCTTTTTCATGCTAACGACCTTCCTTGTGTTATTTCGTGTGTGCCCATACTCGGACGGCAGCACTATAGGTCCGGCGCTTTTTAACCGATGTCAGTGTGATTACTTTAACGGTACGGACACGACCACACGCGACGCAGGATGCATCTGTAGGAATAACCGGAATTGCCTTACAAGCCACGTTTTTAGGGGGATTCAGACATTAACCAAGTGGATACGTCAACCAAATGCCTGCTGATGGAGCGCTGACGTGTTGGGAAAGGAAGGTGGGCACAATACTGTATTGTCGGACAATAACCCGACGCACCGGCAGATGCGACGGATAATGAAAGAAAAGAAGATAAATGAGAGACGTTATTGATACGTGAGTGTGACGACACCGGAACGTGCAGTGATGATCGTACGTTCGGCTGTCAGTGAAGCGGGTGACGATGACAATGCTCGATAGTTGGCGACGAAAGGCGTTGTTTCACCGCCACAGGCATCTTTCAGTGCAGTGATCTGAATCACGACACCCGGCGCAACGGTTAATGACTGTCCAGAGGACATCGATGTGGACGTCGATACTTCACAACTCGCATTAACGACACTTCCATGAAAACTCAACACACCGTCTCGCGCCAGCGACAGTGTCGAGATCATTAAGAGTGGAATAAACACGGCCGCTGCCACTCTGGAAGGCGTGGCCAAAACATGCAGAACGCTATTGCCGACTGACGTATTACTGCTCATGCCACACCCCACTGATGAACGCTTAATAACCGTTAAGTCGAGGGGGAATCTGTTATTAGGAAGCGACGTCAGGAAGTGGTAGGAATTGTCCTAGGACTCGCTCATTATCCAATACGTCATCCCCCTCTACCGTTATATCGTCCCGGTACGGGATTTCTTGATCGACGCTTCCTGACAATCCTGACAGCTGAAAGTCACTCTGCTGACCGTGTTTGCACGCTATAAGGAGTCATGAAACCTGTTGCCTTCACTCTGACTCTTCCGGCGTCTTCTCCGCATGCGTAAACCGACCGTCGCTGTCACTGCTGTCTTGATCCTTGCAGCCCTCGTAGGGATTGTCAGCTGGAGCCTCATGCGCCCTGCGAGTGCGCCGAAACGCGCGCCTGTGCCAGTGCCGGTCAAGGTAGTGACCGTGCAGGCCGCAGATGTACCACGTTTCGTGACCGGTATCGGTTCGGTGCTGTCGCTGCAGAGCGTGGTGATCCGACCTCAGGTAGACGGGGTGCTGACCAAAGTGCTGGTCAAGGAAGGCCAGCAGGTCAAGGCCGGAGAGTTACTGGCGACGCTGGATGACCGTTCGATCCGTGCTTCGCTGGAGCAGGCCCGGGCACAACTGGCCCAGAGCAAGGCTCAACTGGACGTTGCCCGGCTCGACCTCAAACGCTATCGCCAGCTCACCGAAGACAACGGCATCTCCAAACAGACCTACGACCAGCAGCAGGCCCTGGTCCGACAACTGAGCGCAACGGCGCAGGGCAACGAGGCGAGCATCAATGCCGCACAGGTCCAGCTTTCTCATACTCAGATTCGCTCGCCGGTGAGCGGCCGGGTCGGCATTCGCAATGTCGATGAGGGCAACTTCATGCGCGTGACGGACGCCGCCGGGCTGTTTTCCGTCACCCAGATCGATCCGATCTCAGTGGAGTTCTCGCTGCCGCAACAGATGCTGCCTACCCTTCAACAGCTGATCGCCGGCAGTACTGGCGCGGTGGTCAAAGCCTATCAGGGTGACAGCGCAGCCAACGGTCTGCTGCTAGGCGAAGGCACACTGTCATTGATCGACAATCAGGTATCGGCTGCCACCGGGACGATTCGCGCCAAGGCGCAGTTCAAAAACCCCGGCGAGCGGTTGTGGCCGGGGCAACTGGTCACGGTGAAAATCCTGACCGGTATCGAGCGGGACTCGCTCACGGTCGCCCCGCAGGTGGTACAGCGCGGCCTGGACCAGCATTTCGTCTACCGGGTCACTGCCGACAAGAAGGTCGAGACAGTGCCGGTCAAAGTGCTTTATCAGGACAGCGATCAGATCCTTATCAGCGGGCCACAGGCAGGCGATGTCCTGGTCAGTGACGGTCAGTCGCGCCTGAGGCCCGGGACGTCGATCGAAGTGGTGAACGGACACGCCGAAGACGACCGCACAGCTCAGGTGGAGCGCCCGCTATGAATGGCAGAGGCTCCGTATCGGCCTGGTGTATCGGTCACCCGGTCGCCACGTTGCTGCTGACGTTTGCCCTGGTGTTGCTGGGCGTCATTGCCTTTCCGCGCCTGCCCGTCGCACCGTTGCCGGAGGCGGAATTTCCCACTATCCAGGTCAGCGCCCAACTGCCGGGGGCGAGCCCGGAAACAATGGCCTCCTCTGTCGCCACGCCCCTTGAAGTGCAGTTCAGCGCCATACCGGGCATGACGCAAATGACGTCCAGCAGCGCCTTGGGATCGACCAACCTGACCCTGCAATTCACCCTTAACAAAAGCATCGACACGGCTGCGCAGGAAGTCCAGGCCGCGATCAACACCGCTGCCGGACGTTTGCCCGCCGACATGCCCAACTTGCCGACCTGGCGCAAGGTCAACCCAGCCGACAGCCCGGTATTGATCCTCAGCGTCAGTTCCAGCCTGATGCCGGGCACTGAACTGAGCGATGTCACCGAAACCATTCTGGCGCGGCAACTCAGTCAGGTCGAAGGCGTCGGGCAGGTGTTCATCACAGGCCAGCAGCGTCCGGCAATCCGCGTGCAGGCCGCTCCCGAGAAACTGGCTGCGTTGGGCCTGACGCTGGCCGACATTCGCCAGGCCGTGCAACAAACCAGCCTCAATCTGGCCAAGGGCGCGTTGTATGGCAAAGACAGCATCTCGACGCTGTCGTCCAACGATCAGTTGTTCAAGCCGCAGGATTACGCAAAGCTGATCGTTTCCTACAAGGATGGCGCACCTGTGCACCTCAGCGATGTGGCGCGGGTCGTCAACGGTTCGGAAAACGCCTACGTGAAAGCCTGGTCCGGTGACCAGCAAGGCGTGAACATCGCCATCTTTCGCCAGCCCGGCGCCAACATTGTCGAAACCGTGGACCGCATCCAGCGCGAGTTGCCGCGCTTACAGGAAATGCTCCCCGCCGCTGTCGATGTGTCGGTGCTCAACGACCGGACCCGCACCATCCGTGCCTCGCTGCATGAAGTGGAACTGACCCTGCTGATTGCCGTGCTATTGGTGGTCGCGGTCATGGCGCTGTTCCTGCGCCAACTGTCAGCGACGCTGATCGTCAGCGCCGTGCTGGGGGTGTCGCTGATTGCCAGCTTCGCTGTGATGTACCTGCTCGGCTTCAGCCTGAATAACCTGACGCTGGTGGCGATCGTGGTCGCGGTGGGCTTTGTGGTGGACGATGCCATTGTGGTGGTCGAGAACATCCATCGACACCTTGAGGCCGGAGAAGGGATGCGCGAAGCGGCCATCAAAGGCGCAGGGGAAATCGGTTTCACGGTGGTGTCGATCAGTTTCTCGCTGATTGCAGCCTTCATCCCCCTGCTGTTCATGGGCGGCGTGGTCGGGCGACTTTTCAAAGAGTTCGCACTGACCGCCACGGCGACCATTCTGATTTCGGTGGTGGTGTCGTTGACCCTCGCCCCGACCCTTGCAGCGCTGTTCATGCGTGCGCCTTCTCACGCCCAGCATTCGCGACCGGGTTTCGGCGAGCGCTTGCTGGCCACCTACGAAAGAGGGCTGCGTAAGGCGCTGGCGCATCAACGCATCATGCTTGGCATCTTCGGCCTGACGCTCGGCCTTGCGGTGGCGGGCTACATCGTCATCCCCAAAGGGTTCTTCCCGGTTCAAGATACTGCGTTCGCGCTGGGCACCACGGAGGCGGCTGCCGACATCTCCTACCCGGACATGGTGGAAAAACACTTGGCGCTGGCGAAGATCGTCGGTGCCGACCCCGCCGTACTGGCGTTCTCCCATTCGGTCGGCGTGTCGGGCAGCAACCAGACCATCGCCAATGGCCGATTCTGGATTTCGCTCAAGCCGCGATCCGAACGCGATGTGTCGGTCAGCGAATTCATCGACCGCCTGCGCCCCAAACTGGCCAAAGTGCCGGGCATCGTCCTGTACCTGCGCGCCGGTCAAGATATCAACCTCAGTTCCGGCCCCAGCCGCAGCCAGTACCAGTACGTACTCAAGAGCAACGACGGGCCGTTACTCAACACCTGGACCCAGCGCCTGACCGAAAAGCTGCGTGAAAACCCGGCCTTCCGTGACCTGTCCAACGACCTGCAATTGGGCGGCAGCGTGACGCATATCGACATTGATCGCAGCGCAGCGGCCCGCTTCGGGTTGACCACGGCAGACGTGGATCAAGCCCTGTATGACGCGTTCGGCCAGCGCCAGATCAGCGAGTACCAGACCGAGGTCAACCAGTACAAAGTGATCCTGGAACTCGACGCCCAACAGCGCGGCAAGGCCGAAAGCCTGGCGTATTTCTACCTGCGCTCGCCCCTGACCAACGAAATGGTGCCGTTGTCGGCATTGGCCAAGGTGGGCGCGCCGCAAATGGGCCCCTTGTCGATCAGCCACGACGGCATGTTTCCCGCAGCCAACCTGTCGTTCAACCTGGCCTCCGGGGTTGCCCTCGGCGATGCGGTGCGCATGCTGGACGAGGCCAAAGCCGAGATCGGCATGCCGGCCTCGATCATCGGCAGTTTCCAGGGCGCGGCACAGGCGTTCCAGAGTTCCCTGGCCAACCAGCCGTGGCTGATTCTGGCCGCATTGGTGGCTGTCTACATCATTCTGGGCGTGCTGTACGAAAGCTTCGTGCATCCGCTGACCATCATCTCCACACTGCCCTCTGCCGGCATTGGCGCATTGTTGTTGCTGTGGATGATGGGCCAGGACTTCTCGATCATGGCCTTGATCGGGGTGGTGTTGCTGATCGGCATCGTCAAGAAGAACGGGATTCTGCTGGTCGACTTCGCACTGCAAGCTCAACGCGAGCAAGGGCTGACGCCTCAGGAGGCGATATACGAGGCCTGCGTGACACGCTTCCGGCCCATCATCATGACGACCCTGGCGGCGTTGCTGGGCGCGCTGCCACTGATGCTGGGCTTCGGCGTTGGTGCAGAGCTGCGCCAACCCTTGGGTATCGCGGTGGTCGGCGGTCTGTTGGTCAGCCAGATGCTGACGCTGTTTACGACACCGGTCATTTACCTGCAACTGGAGCGGCTGTTCCACAAGCGTCGTCCAGCGCCTGCGCCGGCGCTGGCCATTCAAGAGTGAGAGTCGCTTCATGCGCGTGCTGATCATAGAAGACGAAGAAAAAACTGCGGATTACCTGCGGCGCGGCCTCACCGAACAGGGTTACGCCGTGGACGTGGCCCGCGACGGCATCGAAGGGCTGCACCTGGGCCTGGAAAACGATTATGCGGTCATGGTGCTTGACGTCATGCTGCCGGGTCTCGACGGCTTCGGCGTATTGCGTGCCTTGCGGGCACGCAAGCAGACGCCGGTGATCATGCTCACTGCCCGCGAGCAGGTCGACGACCGCGTTCGTGGGCTGCGTGAAGGCGCCGACGATTATCTGGGCAAGCCGTTCTCGTTTCTTGAACTGGTGGCGCGCCTGCAGGCGCTGACCCGACGCAGTGGCGGTCATGAGCCTGTGCAAATCAGCATCGCCGACTTATGGATCGACCTGATCAGCCGCAAGGCTACCCGCGCCGGTACACGTCTGGAACTGACCGCCAAGGAGTTTTCCCTGCTGAGCGTGCTGGCACGACGCCAAGGGGACATTCTGTCCAAGACCGCCATTGCCGAGATGGTCTGGGACATCAACTTTGACAGCGACACCAATGTGGTCGAAGTCGCGATCAAACGCCTGCGCGCCAAACTCGATGGCCCGCACGAGCAGAAGTTGCTGCACACCATCCGCGGCATGGGCTACGTGCTGGAGAGCCGCCGTGCGGATTGATTCGATTGCCCTGCGCCTGGGCGGCCTGTTTGCGCTCGTCGCGCTGGGCGTCTTTCTGCTGATCGGCTGGGCGCTGTACCTGCAAGTCGACAGGAGCCTGGACCTGCTGCCGCGCGCTGAAGTGGACGCGCGTTACAGCGTGCTGGAATCGGCGGTCAATCGTTACGGCACACCGGAACACTGGACCAAGATCAAGACCAAGCTCACCTTGCTCAGCGAGGAAGACAAACGCCTGCGGTTTTGGGTCGTGAGTGACGATCCCGCCTACGAATTTGGCCAACCCGACGCGGACATTCGCACGTTCGCTCAAGGCCCTCTGGGCATGCACGACCTGAAACTGGTCGATCATCCGTTTGCGTTCAAAGTTCTGGTCAGCGAGTTCGCGCCGAAGGATCAGCGCCCTGCCCTGCGTTTTCTCACCGCCATCGACACCGAAACGTTCTGGCACACCCAGCATGCGCTGCTGGTGGCGCTGGTCGGCTTTGCGGCACTGGGCATTTTGTTGGCTTCGGCGCTGGGCTACTGGGTTGCGCGCATTGGTCTGCGGCCGTTGAGGAGTCTGTCGCTCGAAGTCCAGAAGCTCGCCCCGCCACGGCTTTCCGGACGTCTGCAATTGTCGCCACTGCCGCCGGAGCTGGAACAGTTCGTGGCCTCGTTCAACTCGACACTGGAGCGCGTCGAGCAGGCGTATTCGCGGCTGGAATCGTTCAACGCCGATGTCGCCCACGAACTGCGCTCGCCCCTGACCAACCTGATCGGCCAGACCCAGGTCGCCCTGACCCGAGGCCGTTCCGCCGAACACTATTTCGAGGTGCTGCAATCCAACCTCGAAGAGCTGGAACGCCTGCGCTCCATCATCAATGACATGCTGTTTCTGGCCAGTGCCGATCAGGGAACCAAGGCTCAAGAGCTGACTCACGCGTCGCTGGCCGAAGAAGTCGCCACCACGCTGGATTATCTGGATTTCATACTGGAAGACGCACAGGTTCAGGTACAGGTCGAAGGTGACGCCAGCGTACCGATTGAAAAGGCTCATCTGCGCCGCGCATTGATCAACCTGTTACATAACGCCGTGCAGCACACCGAGGCAGGCGAATACATTCAGGTGAATATCCGGTCGCTGGAGGATCACGTCACTATCGGCGTCGCCAACCCGGGGGCGCCCATTGCGCAAGAGCATCTGCCCCGACTGTTCGAGCGCTTTTATCGGGTCGATGCATCGCGTAGCAACAGCGGCGCCAATCATGGCCTGGGGCTGGCCATCGTCAAAGCCATTGCCCTGATGCATGGCGGCTCGGTATTTGTGAATAGCGAACAGGGCATCAATACCTTCGGCATCACTCTTCCCCGCTGAGCCATTCAGAGAACAAGGGTCTATTATTGACGCTTACTATTTGACGCTTTGCATTTCATATAAAAAAACATTCTTTATTCCCCGGACGCTCTTATTAAGCCCGCGACAGGCGTGTTATATATGCGCCGATCACAACACCCTAAAAAGTTAATTAGCCCAATCAATTATCAAGAACCGTTCGTTTGCAGGTAGTACCCGATGATGTGGTCTGCATCCACCCACTCCGCCTCTTGGTCCCGACCAGAGCTCATGCTTATTTTCGGCAGTTCGCTGTCGGTCATTTCGATTCTGGCCATCGTCGCGTCATTGCTCGTTCGCGAACGCACCGACACCGCGCTGTCAGCCGCCCGTACGGCATCCAATATGGTGCAGTTGATCGACGCCGACGTGATGCGCAATGCAGAGCTCTATGATTCTTCCCTGCAAGGCATGATAAAAGCCTGGCAGCGCCCTGACCTGAAGGGTCTGTCGCCTGAGTTGCGTCAACTGGTACTGTTCGACCGCTCCACTGCAGCGCCCTACAAAGGTGATCTGGTGCTGCTCGACAACGGAGGGGGGATAGTAGCGGACTCCTTATCGGTGATGCCGCGCAACGATAACTTTTCCGACCGTTCTTATTTCAAAGAACACGCGAACGATCCTTCTCTGGAATTACACGTCAGTGCGCCCTATAAAACCCGTTGGGGTTACAAGGACTGGTGCATCAGCTTCAGCCGACGCCTGTCAGGGCCCAATGGCGAGTTTCGCGGTATTGCGAGTGCGGCGATGCGCCTGGTGTATTTCAAACAGTTGTTCATGAGCCAGAAACTGGGCAAAGACAGCAGCATCAACTTGATCAACACTCACGGCATTCTCATCGTGCGCTATCCCGACAAAGAGGGTGAAGAGCTGGTGGGCAGGGATTACAGCCATACCGTCAATTTTCAACGCATGTTGAGGGAAGGCGAAGGCAGCTTTCTGGCTTGGTCGACGCAGTTGAACGCCGTCCGCCTTTATACTTTTTCGCGCGTTGGAAACCTGCCATTGCTCGTCGTGGTCGGCCAGGCCGAAGAAGAAGTATTTGCGGTCTGGCAACGCAACGCCTGGCTGGTGGGTTCGGCAACCAGCGTGCTCTGCCTCGGCATTCTTTGGCTGACCGGTTTGCTGTGTCGCGAATTGCGCAGGCGCCACCGTGCCGAAGACAAACTGGCCTGCCTGGCCGCAACCGACGGCCTCACCGGCCTGGACAACCGACGCCAGCTCGATACGACGATGGAAATCGAATGGGCGCGCGCGCAGCGTTCGGGTAAACCGCTGTCATTGTTGATGATCGATGTTGACCACTTCAAAGCGTTCAACGAACGGCACGGGCATCAGGGCGGCGATCAGGCACTGCGCAAGGTGGCGCAGACCGTTGCAGCCAATATTCGGCGGCCGGGGGATCTGGCTGCACGCTACGGCGGTGAGGAGTTCGTCGTGGTGCTGCCGGAGACCGACAGTAAAGGCGCGATGAGTCTGGCTGAAAACCTGCGAAAGGCCATCGAATCGATACCGCCCTTTGCCGGCGATGAACAGCCCGTCACGGTGAGTATTGGCGTCGCCTCACAGAGGGTTCAGTCGGGTGACAAGCTGACCGCGTTTTTCGGCGTTGCCGACAAGGCCCTCTATCAAGCCAAGAACAACGGGCGTAACCGCGTAGAGTTGCGTGTTACGGCAATGGGTACGGTTCAACAGGCCTGAGGGTTTGCCTGTCGAGACAGCGATACAAAACGTGCAGGCATAAAAAAACGCCAGACGGGCTGGCGTTTTTTCAGGACCGCTAAGCTATCGAATTACGAGGCTGCGCGGGCTGCGTCACGAAGGGCTTTGACTTCGTCGTGGTTCTTCAGAACGCCCTGATACTGCTTTTCGATCACAGCGATCACAGCCGGGGAGACGCCCTTCTCGCGGGACTTCTCCAGCGCCTTGCTATAGGCTTTCTTGGCAACGTCTTCGCCGCGCTCTACTTCTTCCAGAACAGCCTTGTCGTCGCTGCTGGTGAAAGCGGTTTTCAGTTTGACCCATGCCTGGTGCAGGTCAGCCGATACGCTGGACGAATCTTCCGGCTTCCCGCCCAGTTGTTGCACGTGCTGCTGAAGTTCACGCACTGCCGCGCCAACTTCGGTCGAGCGACGTGCAAGGAACGATTTTACCTGTGGGCTTTTCGCATTTTCTGCGCTGGTCTTGAAGCCCTCTTCGCCATCGATGCTGGTTTCGATCAGGTCATTCAGGATAGAGATCGTTTCTTTGTTGATATCAGTCATTTGATAATTTCCTAATGGCAGGTTGATACGAAAGTTGCTTCTGCCTAGAAGATTGCAGTCGTCATGCCAGTTTTTTAAAAAAATTTTCCCATTTAAATTCAATAGCTTACGAAATTTTCACAACCACTTTATCGTGACTTCTGCATGACCGGCCCTTTGGACTGCATGCAGAATGCACGTATCGTATTGGTTCAAGCGAAACGACAGAAGGTCCCGTCCATGAATCCTGAAAAACTCAAGCTGCTGGTCACCCAGGAAATGCCTTTTGGCAAATACAAGGGACGGCTGATCGCCGACCTGCCAGGCCATTACCTGAACTGGTTTGCGCGTGAAGGGTTTCCGAAGGGCGAACTGGGCGGCTTGCTGGCCCTGATGCAGGAGATTGATCACAACGGTCTGAGCGAGATTCTGGACCCCCTCCGCACCCGCCCGCGTCAATCCTTTAAAGACCGCGGTGCTTGAGCGGACGAAAAAAAACGGTGCGCCGGACCAGGGCGCACCGCAAAGCCATACAACCAACAACAACTTCTTTGAACGGGGCCAAAAGCCTGGCCTCGCATTGAGCGTGCCCATCGCTGGGCGAAGACATGCAGCCCGTGAAGCTGCGTCACACCCGAGAGCGGACGCGGAGCGTCCTGAGCGGCGTTACCAAGCAGGAGCGCTTGTACGCAAAAGCGGATACATCCGACGAAGGTGCTGCGTCCGAAACACAGTATTCGCGGACAAGTCCGCTCCCACGTTCTGGCATTGCATTCCTCCATGAGGATTTGCGTATAACGATGAGCGCAGGAGCGTGGCAACGATCAAACGCTCCTGAAACTTGCTCAGTCAAACAACGCCAACGCCTGCGCAGTCGCTTCCTGAATGCGACCCCAGTCGCCATTCTTGACCCAGGCGTTGTCGATCATCCAGGTACCGCCAACGCACATGACGTTGGGCAGGGCCATGTAGTGTTTGAGGTTCTGTTCGTTGACGCCGCCGGTAGGGCAAAAACGGACTTCGTTGAACGGACCACCCAAGGCCTTGATCGCTGCAACACCACCACTGATTTCGGCAGGAAACAGCTTGAAGCGGCGATAGCCCATCGCGTAGCCGATCATGATTTCCGACGCGCTGCTCACGCCTGGCAACAGGGGCAACGGGCTGTCGACCGCCGCTTGCAACAAGTCTTGCGTGCTGCCAGGAGTGACAATGAACTGCGACCCTGCTGCTTGCGCGTCGGCCAGCATCGTGCGATCCAGGATCGTGCCTGCACCCACGCACAGTTCTGGGCGCTGCTCACGCAAGATACGGATCGCGCTGAGCCCGAACGCCGAACGCAGGGTAATTTCCAGAGCGGTCATGCCGCCTGCGGCCAGGGCGTCGGCCAATGGCAGAACGTCCTGATCGCGGGCGATGGTGATGACCGGAAGAATCTTCGCTTTCGCGCAGAGTTCGTCGATCTGGGCAATCTTGTTCGCCATGCTGTTGAGCGGCTGATTATTTTCGTTCTGTGTCATGGCGACGTTTCCTTTGCTTATGGGCACCAGTAAATCTCGAGGGACGGTTCTAGAAAGGCACGGACCGGCATTTCGGCGAGATCATCGCCTGCCAGCGCCGCGCGCAGGGTGTCGAGTTTGGCCTGCCCGGACACCGAGAGAATCGGCGTTTTGGCCGACGCCAGCAGGCGTCGGGTCAGGGTCAGGCGTTGATGCGGCACACTCGGTGCCAGCATCGGCAGGCAACGCCGCTCGCCTTCCAGGCTCAAGGCTTGGGCAAGGTTCGGGCTGTCAGGGAACAGGGACGCGGTGTGACCGTCATCGCCCATGCCCAGAATCAGCACATCGATAGGCGGCAGCTCGGCCAGCGCCTGATCGGCTGCCAGCGCGGCGTCTTCAACGCTCGCCGCCACGTTGTACAAACCGAGGAATTTGGCCTTGGCCGCCGGGCCTTGCAGCAGGTGACGCTGCAACAGGCCGGCGTTGCTGTCGGCATGTTCGGTCGGCACGAAGCGCTCATCAGCCAGGCTGACGACCACGTTGCTCCAGTCCAGCGGCTGTTGCGCCAGGCTCTGGAAAAATGCTACGGGGCTGCGGCCGCCTGAAACCACCAGCGTCGCCAGGCCGTTTTCCCCAATGGCTGCCTTCAGACGCTCAGCCACACTCGCAGCCAGCGCATCGGCCAGTTGCTGCGGGTTATCGAATTGACGTGCTACCAGCCCTGCTGGCAGCTCAAGGTCACATATCGCCATACCAGGATCTCCCGTCGCGAGTAATGAGGGCAATGGAACTCATGGGTCCCCAGGATCCGGCCGTATAAGGCTTGGGCGCATCGCCTGCCTTCTTCCAGCCCGCGATCAACTGATCACACCACTGCCACGCGTACTCGATTTCATCTTTGCGGACAAACAGGTTCTGATTGCCACGCATGACTTCCAACAACAACCGCTCGTAGGCATCCGGGACCCGAGCGCTGCGGTAGGTGTCGGAAAAATTCAGTTGCAGAGGGCCGCTGCGCAGTTGCATGCCCTTGTCCAGGCCCTGATCCTTGGTCATCACTTGCAAGGAGATGCCTTCATCCGGTTGCAAGCGGATGATCAAGCGGTTGCTGATCTGCAACCGTTGCTCCGGCGCAAAGATGTAGTGCGGCGGCTCTTTGAAGTGGATCACGATCTGCGACAGCTTTTGCGGCATCCGTTTGCCGGTGCGCAGGTAGAACGGCGTTCCGGACCAGCGCCAATTGCGAATGTCAGCGCGCAGGGCCACGAAGGTTTCGGTGTCGCTCTGAGTGTTGGAGTTCTCTTCCTCCAGGTAACCGGGCACCGCCTTGCCTTCGCTGTAACCACCGGTGTACTGGCCGCGGACCACCTGGGTCGCCAGACGCTCCGGCGTGAACGGCGCCAGCGCCTTGAGCACCTTGACCTTCTCATCACGAATACTGTCGGCCGACAGGTCGCTCGGCGGGTCCATTGCGATCAGGCAGAGCAGTTGCAGCAAGTGGTTCTGAATCATGTCACGCAGTTGGCCGGCCTGATCGAAGTAGCCCCAACGGCCCTCGATGCCGACCTTCTCGGCCACGGTAATTTCCACGTGGGAAATATGATTCTGGTTCCACTGGGTCTCGAACAGGCTGTTGGCGAAACGCAGCGCAATGAGGTTCTGTACCGTGTCCTTGCCCAGATAGTGGTCGATGCGATAAACCCGGTTTTCCGGGAAGAACTGCGCAACGGCATCGTTGACACGGCGCGAGGACGCAAGGTCGTGGCCAATGGGTTTTTCCAGCACCGCGCGGGTCCGGTCTGCCAGATTGACCGACGCCAGGTTCTCGCAGATTGCGCCATACACGGAGGCAGGCGTTGCGAAATAGGCGATCAGGGTTTCGGCGTCGCCTACGCGCTCAGCCAGTGCAACATAGTCCTCGGCTTTGAGGAAATCGACGTGCAGGTAGCTAAGGCGTGCCAGGAAACGGGTGACGTGTTCGTCTTCAAGCTGCGCTTCGGCAATGAAGCGACGCATGGATTGTTCGATGTAGGCCAGATGCGACGCGTCGTCACCCGGCTCGCGTGCCAGAGCAAGAATTTTCGTGTCTTCATGCAGCAATCCAGCGCGGTCAAGCTGATAAAGAGCGGGGAACAGCTTACGTACCGCCAGGTCCCCCAGGGCACCAAACAGGGCAAATGTGCACGGTTCAACCGTAATCAAGGGCATAATGTTGGTTCTTTTATCAAGTTAGGCTACAAATACCTTTTTTAAAGGCGTTACTCAAGGCCATATGTAGTAATAACCACAACATTCTGCCTAAAAGCATATTCCAGTGGTGATCAACACAGGCCCTCAGTACGATAGGCCACCTTTGCTACAGGCTAAAGGGCTAATAAAAGCTCGAGCGAAAACCGTTGGTGAATCAGCCCCGACAAGGACTTTGAATGGACCGCACTAGAAACCTCCTGGAGCACATCCAGGGCCGACTCGATGAGCTGAACAAGGCCGAACGCAAGGTGGCCGAAGTGATTCTGCTCAACCCGCAGATGGCGACGCGATTGAGCATTGCCGCTTTGGCACAGGCAGCCAAGGTCAGCGAGCCGACCGTCAACCGTTTCTGCCGCTCGTTCAATGTCAGTGGTTACCCCGAGCTCAAGCTGCAACTGGCGCAGAGTCTGGCCAGTGGCGCGGCTTATGTAAGCCGTGCGGTGGAGGCCGATGACAATCCTGAAGCCTACACCCAGAAGATTTTCGGCAGCGCCATCGCGTCTCTGGACAGCGCCTGTCAGCAACTGGACCCGGCGCTGATCAGCAAGTCGGTAGACATGTTGATTCAGGCGCGTCAGATCCACTTCTTCGGCCTCGGGGCTTCGGCGCCTGTGGCACTTGATGCACAACACAAGTTTTTCCGCTTCAATCTGGCGGTCACCGCCCACGCCGACGTACTGATGCAACGCATGATCGCGTCGGTGGCGCACACCGGTGAGCTGTTCGTGATCATTTCCTACACCGGCCGCACCCGCGAACTGGTGGAAGTGGCGCGTATCGCACGGGCCAACGGCGCGTCCGTGCTGGGCCTGACCGCCGCCGGCTCGCCATTGGCACAAGCCAGTACGGTCAGCCTGAACATTCCTCTGCCGGAAGACACCGACATCTACATGCCGATGACGTCGCGGATTATCCAGCTCACCGTGCTCGATGTGCTGGCCACCGGCATGACCCTGCGCCGTGGTGTGGATTTCCAGCCGCACCTGCGCAAGATCAAGGAAAGCCTGAACGACAGCCGTTACCCGGTTGAAGATCAGGGCTGAGTACCCGCCAGAAAAGCGTACGCGGAGCGTCCCGAGAGGTATTCCCACGCGAAGCGTGAGGAACGATCAATAACGATGAGAGCCTGATCGTGCCCACCGCTCTGCGTGGGCATGCCGCCTGTGACGCTCTGCGTCACATTCGTGAGTGAACGCTCAATACGCCATCTGCGCCTGCAGTTTCAAATGCGCCTGCTGCCCTGGCGCAAGGCTGAAGCTGTCGCCACTGCCTGATGCCGCCTCCACGCGCACAAAACCTGCCGTCTCGCTGCCGCACACCCCCAGCAACGGTCTGCTGCCGGGGTGCCAGACCACGGTATTGGCGCTGTCGCCTGTGTCGATGTTCAACTGCCGTGCCCAGGCAGGGTCCTGAAGCTGCAACGCACCTTCATGCTCGAAGACTCGCTGGCAGCCGCCAGCCACCCGCAACTCGCCGTGCTGCCGGCACGCCTGACGCCTGAGTTCGTCGTAGCCCTGCGCACCGTCCAGCCCTTGCAGCGCCACTTCGGCAACGTCGCTGATCCGCCAGTACGCATGCAACGCGTGACTGAAATGGCACGGCTCGCTGTCTTCATGGCAGGTGCTCAGGCTCAGTTCCATCCCTTGCCCCAGTTCGGCATGCAGGTCGACCTGCCAGTCCCAGAGCTGCAAACGCCAATGCAGGCTCACCCCCGCCTCGCTTTCGCCGGTGTCGATCAGCTTCCAGTCCAGCAGTCGTCCCCAGCCATGAGCAGGCCAGCCGCTTTCACCGGGATGGCGACCGTACCAGGGCCAACAGACCGGCACCCCACCCCGAATCGCCCCCACCTGTGGCCATTGCGCTGCGCACCAGAGCCAGGGTTTTTGATCGCGGGGCTGAAAATGCAGGAGCTGCGCGCCCTGCCGACTGAAAACCGCCTGACACTGCGGGTGATCGATCACCAACACATCACGCAGTTGATGGCGCTCCCATTCGAACGTCGGCCGGGCGCGTCGGGACCTGAAGAAGCGTTGCAGGGGATGCTCGGGAATCTGCGCGTCGTCGGAAGTCATCGCCCATCGCGTCCTGAAAAAAAAGAAAATCGAACCCATAAAAAACGGGCAGCCAGGCTGCCCGCAAAGCACACACGACCCTTGATCGCTCTATGCGTCAATCATGATTCACATAAGCCCTGAATCAGAACTTCGACTGAATCTTCAGACCGGCCACGATGGCATCGTCAACCTTGTCCACACCACCCGGGTGCTTGACGTATTGCAGGTTGGGACGCACGGTCAGCCAGTTGGTGACGTGGAAGCCGTAGTAGATCTCGGAGTTGTATTCGGTCTGCTGTACCGGCAGGAAGCTCGGGTTGTCGTAGTCGTCGATGTTGTTGATCTGGTTCTGCAGACGGCGACGATCCTGAACATCATCGTTCACGTGGATACGGGCGAAGCCGATGCCGATGTCATCCTTCGGACGGGAATCGAACGGACCCTTGTAGGTGAAACCGATCTGCTGGTAGTTGTCGACGAAGTTGGTCGCCTTGTCATGCACCGTCGCGTTGGCGAAGATGCTCAGACCACGCGAAGCATCGCCGTTGTGGGCAGTCAGCTGTTGCTGAGCCACGACCCACCAGCCGTGCTTGCTGTCGTGAGACTTGAACGCAGCGCCGGTCGCCGCTTGTGGCTGACCGTTGACGTCTTTATAGACGTCGTCGGCGTTAGGCGTGCTCTTGTAGTAACCGACACGGTATTCGCCCGGCAACGCATTGAAGGACGGTGTCCAGACCAGTTCTACCGGCAGGATCATGCCCTGGGTACCGCTGCCGCTGAGCTTGAAGCCGTTGCCGGTTTCCAGGTTCGACGGGTTCTGCTCGTACACACCCACCTGCGCATACACTTCAGGCGTAATGTTGTACTTCACGCGCAAGGCCCACTGACTGATTGGCCAGTTGTACCAGGTGTTCACGTAGTTGCCGACCTGCGAGCCGCAGAACGACAGGTTCTGGAAATCGCACGGGAAACTGTTGAAGTCTTCGCCCGGACCGAAACGACCGGCCTTGACGTCCAGCGCGCCGTCGAAGTACTTCTGCTTGATCCACATTTGCGTCAGACGCCAGGTCTGACCACGGCCCCAGACTTCCTGCGAGGAGCTGAGCGTGCCGGCGCGAGGATCGCCGATGCGGTCGTTGGAAATGTTACGGCCACTACGCTCGGTGATCGCCAGTTTGAATTCGGCGTCGTTCCAGCCCAGTACCTTTTCCAGATCGACTTTCATGCCCAGTGCGAACTGGTCGCTGTACCGGCCGGTCTTGTCGTCGTTGTAGCCGCCCTTGATGTTGCTGGCCATCTCGGACACGTACTCAAGCGAGAAATCGTAACCCTTATCGAGCAGCTCGGTGCGTTTTCCGCCCCAGTCACCGGTCATCCACTGTGAATCTTGAGAAAACGCATCTGCCGCATGAGCGCTACCTGCCAGGCTCATTGCACCAATAACGGACAGCTTGCCTACCAACTGCAGCCGGGAATGCGATTTAGCCTTTTTGATCTTCTTCATCCCATCAATCCTCGTTTTATTGTTATTAGCTTTGGTTTACGTCTTACATTCACTGCTTCGTGTTCGCTGGTGGATCGCTTGCCCAGGCTAAAGGCGACCCGCCAGCCATGCTCGGGTGGATCAAGCTATCACTTGCGGCTCAACTGGGAAACATTGTTCACACGCTCAGCCGACGGCTGATTTCCCAACACGCCCAGACGCTCGCCGCTCTTGGCGTCGAACAACAGCACCTTGGACGGATCGAACTGCAGGGTCAGGCTTTCACCCACCTGCGGCGCAACGTCCGGCGCAAGGCGGCAGCAGACTTTACTCTGATTGAGCGTGACGAACACAAGCGTATCCGGCCCGGTGGGCTCAGTGACCTGAACTTCGGCGCGAATGGTCGGCAATGCGGTAGGTTCGCCGGTCGCCAGGGTAATCTGCTCCGGACGGATGCCCAGAATGATTTCCCGATCCTCAAGCCCAGCGTCGCTGACGCCAACCGGCAGTTCACAGCGAGCCTGACCGCTATCGAGCAGCGCAATCAGACGACCGTCCTGGCGTTGCAGACGCAGCGGAATGAAGTTCATCGGCGGCGAGCCGATGAAGCTGGCCACGAACAGGTTCGCAGGGTCGTTGTAGATCTGCTTGGGCGTGCCGAACTGCTGGACGATACCGTCCTTCATGACCGCAACCTTGTCGCCCAGTGTCATGGCCTCGATCTGATCGTGAGTCACGTAGACGGTGGTGGTTTTCAGGCGCTGGTGCATCAGTTTCATTTCGGTGCGCATCTCGACACGCAGCTTGGCGTCGAGGTTGGACAGCGGCTCGTCGAACAGGTAGATCTTCGGTCGGCGCGCCAGAGCACGGCCCATCGCCACGCGCTGTTGCTGACCACCGGACAACTGGCCCGGCTTGCGATTGAGCAAATGTTCGATCTGCAGCAGCTTGGAAACCCGAGCCACTTCCTCTTCGATGGCGGCAGGCGCCATCTTGCGGATCTTGAGACCGAACGCGATGTTCTCCTTCACGCTCATGGTCGGGTACAGCGCGTAGGACTGAAACACCATCGCGATGTCACGGTCCTTGGGGCTGGTGCCGCTGACGTCTTCGCCATCGATCAGAATCGCCCCGCCGCTGATGTTTTCCAGACCGGCGATGCAGTTCATCAGCGTGGATTTGCCACAACCGGACGGACCGACCAGGATCAGGAATTCGCCATCCTTGATCGACAGTTCGATGTTTTTCAGCGTGTCCGGCAGGTTGGCGCCGTATGTCTTGTTGACGTTGCGTAGCTCGAGAGTCGCCATGATTACCCCTTGACCGCGCCGGCTGTAAGCCCACGCAGGAAATACTTGCCAGCCAGTACGTACACCAGCAGTGTCGGCAGCCCGGCGATCATCGCCGCCGCCATGTCAACGTTGTATTCCTTGGCCCCGGTGCTGGTGTTGACCAGGTTGTTCAGCGCCACGGTGATGGGCTGCGATTCGCCACTGGAGAACACGACACCGAACAGGAAGTCGTTCCATATCTGGGTGAACTGCCAGATCAGACACACCATCACGATGGGCGTCGACATCGGCAGAATGATGCGGCCGAAGATAGTGAAGAACCCGGCGCCATCCAGACGTGCAGCCCGAACCAGTGCATCCGGCACGCTCACGTAGTAGTTACGGAAGAACAGCGTGGTGAACGCCAGGCCGTAGACCACGTGAACGAACACCAACCCGGTGGTGGTGTTGGCCAGCCCCATCTTGCCCAGCGTGAAGGACGCTGGCAGCAGGACGGTCTGGAACGGCAGGAAGCAGCCGAACAGCAGCAAACCGAAGAACAGTTGCGAACCGCGGAATTTCCACATCGACAACACGTAGCCGTTGAGTGCGCCAATGGCGGTGGAGATGATCACCGCCGGAACCGTGATGCGCAGCGAGTTCCAGAAGTAGCCATCGACGATGTCCCAGGCCTTGACCCAGCCAATCACGGTGACAACGCTCGGCCAGCTCAACAGGTTGCCGGTGCCGATGTCCTCGGGGGTCTTGAAGCTGGTGAACAGCATGACCACCAGTGGAACCAGATAAATCAGACAGGCCAGCAGCAGCACGGCGTGAATCACCACGCGGCTGAGGCTGATGCCTGGTTTGCCTACAAGACTAGTCATTGCGCTTGGTCCTCAGCTCGGAGTACAGGTACGGCACCAGAATCGCCAGGATCGCGCCGAGCATCAGAATCGCACTCGCCGAACCCATGCCCATCTGGCCACGGCTGAAGGTGAAGGAATACATGAACATCGCGGGCAGGTCCGAGGAGTAACCAGGACCCCCGGCAGTCATCGCTGCCACCAGGTCAAAGCTCTTGATGGCGATGTGCGCCAGGATCATCACGGCACTGAAGAACACCGGACGCAGGCTTGGCAGCACTACGCGCCAATAGATCATCGGCAGACTCGCGCCATCCATCTGTGCGGCACGTATGATCGACTGATCGACGCCACGCAGGCCCGCCAGAAACAGCGCCATCACAAAGCCCGAAGACTGCCAGACGGCAGCGATCACCAGGCAGTAAACCACGCGGTCAGGATCGATCAGCCAGTCCAGGCGAAAGCCTTCCCAGCCCCAGTCGCGCAGCATCTTGTCCAGGCCCAGGCCCGGGTTGAGCAGCCACTTCCAGGCCGTACCGGTGACGATCATCGAGAGCGCCATCGGGTACAGATAAATGGTGCGGATCGCGCCTTCGCGGCGGATGCGCTGGTCCAGCAGGATGGCGAGAAAAACACCGATCACCAGACTGATGCCGATGAACATGCCACCGAACACCGCCAGGTTCTTGCTCGCGACCCACCAGCGGTCGTTGTCCATCAGGCGCGCGTATTGCGCCAGGCCGACCCACTTGTAGGACGGCAGGAACGTCGAGTTGGTGAACGAGAGGACAAACGTCCACAGGATGTAACCATAGAAACCAACCAACACGATGAACATGCTTGGCGCCAGCACCAGTTTCGGTAGCCAGCGTTGCAATGTATCCAGTGGCGAGGCTTTGCTGAACACAGCGACAGAGCTCATCGGGAGTATCCCATTCGGTGTATCGAATTCAGGCCACAGGCACGGGTGGAATCGAGGTTCGATTCCACCCGTGCTGACTGCAGCGGTACGTCAGGTGATACGGATTACTGGGCTGACTTGACGGCGGTAGCCAACTGCTTGGCGGTCGCGGCCGGATCGGCAGACGGGTTGTTGATGTAATTGGTGATCACATCAAAGAACGCGCCCTGTACTGCCAGCGACGTGGCCATGTTGTGGGCCATACTCGGCTGCAGGCCGCCGGTTTTCGAATCCGCCAGGAAGTCCTTGGCTGCGGTTTGAGCGCAGGAATCGAAGCCGTATTTGGCCATGTCATTGAGCATGTCTTCGCGAACCGGGATCGAGCCTTTGTTGATGCTGAAGACTTTCTGGAAGTCCTCACCCATCGCTACTTTGGCCAGGTCCTGCTGGGCCGCGGTGGTGCCCTTGTCTTTCTGCTTGAAGACGGCCAGCGAGTCGATGTTGTAGGTGAACGCCTTGTCGGTGCCCGGGAAGGCTACGCACTGGTAGTCCTTGCCCGCGACTTTCTTGGCGGCGGTCCATTCGCTCTTGGCCCAGTCACCCATGATCTGCATGCCGGCCTTGCCGTTAATGACCTTGGCCGCTTCCAGGTTCCAGTCCTGACCCTTGCCGTCAGCGTCCATGTAGGTCGCGACTTTCTTGAGTTCGGTAAGCGACTTGACCATGCCTTCGCCGGTCAGCGCATCCTTGTCCAGATCCACCAGGGCTTTCTTGTAACCATCGGCGCCCATAACCGACATCACGACCGCTTCGAACACGGTGCTGTCCTGCCAAGGCTGACCGCCGTGGGCAAGCGGGATGAAGCCGGCTTTCCTGAGCTTGTCGCCAGCGGCGTAGAACTCTTCGAGGGTGGTGGGTGCTTTCTCGATGCCAGCTTTCTTGAAGACTTCAGGGTTGATCCACAGCCAGTTGACGCGGTGGATGTTCACCGGCACGGCCACGTAATCACCGTCGTACTTCACGGTATCGGAGACTTTCTTGTCCAGCAGCGAATCCCACTTTTCTGCCTTGGCGACGTCTTTCAGCGCGTCAGTGTCGAGCAGACCGGTAGACGCCCATTCCTGGATGTCCGGACCTTTGATCTGGGCAACGCCGGGCGGGTTGCCGGCAACGGCGCGGCTTTTGAGCACGGTCATGGCAGTGGAACCGCCACCACCGGCGACGGCACCGTCTTTCCAGGTGAAACCGTCTTTTTCAACTTGCGCTTTCAGGACATCGACCGCAGCTTTTTCGCCACCCGAAGTCCACCAGTGCACGACTTCTACCGTGCCTTTGGCATCAGCAGCATGAGCGCTCAGCGGGAACAGGGAGGCGAGGGAGATGACAACGGCGAGGCGTGACATTGAATTCATCGAATTGACCTTTCTTGTTGTTATGCATGAGCAAGTCTGATGCTTGCGCTTCGTTGGAGTCTAACCAAGCGAATCGCGAGGACGGTAACGAAGGGATGCGCAAATGTCACAGGATGGTTACATTCGTGATCATTCGACGGTTCGGGGCAGGTACAGCGTGACGCGCAGCCCGCCCTCGCGAAGGTTTTGCAGGCTCACCTCGCCGCCATGACTGTGCGCAATGTTGCGAGCGATGCCCAAGCCCAGGCCATAGCCCTGCTGATGACTGCCCGCCAGACGAAAATGTGGCTCGAACACATGCTCCAGCCGTTGTTCGGGCACACCCGGCCCTTCGTCATCGACATGCAGCACGAAGGCCAGCGCGTTGTCCTCGACCTTGAGGTGCGCGCGATCACCGTACTTGAGGGCGTTGTCGATCAAGTTGCCAATGCAGCGACGCAACGCCAGCGGCTTGCCGGGATAGCACGACAGCGCTGCGCCGGTCTGGGTGACACGCCCTTCCCCATCCGGACGCAGGTAGGGTTCGACGAGGCAGTCGAGCAGTACGTTGAGGTCCACCTGCTCGATGTTTTCATGGATATCGGTGTCCTTGACGCATTGCAGCGCGCCCTTGACCAGCAGCTCCAGCTCATCCAGGTCGCGACCGAACTTGTATTGCAGTTGCTCGTCTTCCAGCAGTTCGACCCGCAACCGCAGTCGGGTAATGGGCGTGCGCAGGTCGTGGGAAATGGCGCTGAACAGCTGACCGCGCTCGGTAAGATAACGGCTGATTCGGGTGCGCATGGCGTTGAACGCACGGCTGACTTCGACCACTTCGCTGCCGCCGCCCTCCACCACCGGCTCGACATCCGCGCCCAGCGACATGTCCCGCGCTGCACGCGCCAGGCGCTTGAGCGGCCGACTTTGCCAATGCACCAGCAGCCCGATGAACAACAGCAGAAACGCGCTGGTCAGGCCGATGAACCAGACCTGCTGAACGGGCAGGTCCTGATCTTCCAGGGTGGTATAAGGCTCGGGCAGCAACGAGGCGATGTAGAACCATTCGCCCGGTGCCATTTCGATCTGCGTGACCAGCACCGGCGGGTTGACCGGCTCCAGGGTCAACGCGTAATGCGCCCAGGAACGCGGCAGTTCATCAAGCTTGAGACCACTGTTGAAGATCCGCAGGTCGTCAGGCTTGACGAACCACACGGCGATGTCCGGATCGTTGCCCAGATGCTGACGCAACACCTGACCCACCACATCGAGAACGGCCTGCTTGCGCGGCGTGGGCTGCAGGATCTGCATGTCCAGCGGGTGATCGTTGAGCGACACCACGAAGCGCGTCCCGCCCATGCTGCGCAATTGATCCAGCACCAGAGGGCGATAGGCCAGTGGCAGGGAACGGAAGTAACTGACGCTGGCGGCCATCGAATACGCCAGGCTGCGTGCGCTGGTCACCAGTCCTTCCATCTGGGTGGCCCGCAATTGCGACAGCCAGATCACGCTGGACAGCGTTTGGGCCATCAGCACCGCCAACAGCGTCAGTAGCAGCATGCGGCCCAGCAAGGAGCGAGGCAGTGGCAGGCTGCGTTTTTTCACGCCTGCCGTGGGCGCGTTAATAACCGTTGCCTGACTGCGCGTTGACCTGAGCGGCCAGCAGATAACCGCTGCCGCGCACGGTACGGATCAGGCGTGGCGACTTGCCTGTATCACGCAGACGCTGACGCAGGCGGCTAACCGCCATGTCGACGATACGCTCCAACGGCATCAGCTCACGGCCACGAGTGGCGTTGCCGATGGTGTCGCGGTCGAGAATCTGTTGGGGGTTGTCCAGAAACAGTTTGAGCAGCGCGAAGTCGGCGCCGGACAGAATCACTTCCTCGCCATCGCTGTGAAAAAGCCGGTGACTGACCATGTCCAGTCGCCACTCATCGAACAGAATGACATCGCCGCCAGGGCGTTCTTGACCGAACTGGGCACGGCGCAACAGCGCTTTGATCCGCGCTTGCAGTTCACGCGGACTGAAAGGCTTGCCCAGATAATCGTCGGCCCCCAGTTCCAGCCCGATCACCCGGTCGGCCTCGTCGGAGCTGGCAGTGAGCATGATGATCGGCACATGCGGCTGGCGTGGATGCTGACGCACCCACCGACACAGGCTGAAGCCGTCTTCGTCGGGCAGCATGACGTCGAGAATCAACAGGTCGCTGGACGCTTCGTTGAAGGCCTGACGAAAGCCTGCGCCATCGCCGACCGTGCGCACCTGAAAGCCGGCACGACTCAGGTAAGTGTCCAGCAACTCCCGAATCTCCTGGTCGTCATCCACCAGCAGGATCGATTTACTGACTGAACTCACGTGAAGGCGCCCTCGCTGGCTGTTGATTTTTGTTGTCAGTGGCCCGGCTCATGCTTCTGAGCCGTTCAGATGTGCGAACCAAAAGCCTGTTGCAGCGCAACACCCGACCCCATGAGGCCGGGGTATTCAGCCGTCACCAGCCAGACCGGCAACCCCTTGAAATAATCGCTCATCACGCCCTTTTCGGCGAGTGCGCGTTTGAAACCGCTGTTCATGAAAAAGTCGGTGAACCGTGGCACCACGCCGCCCGTGATGTAGACGCCGCCCAGACCGCCCACGGTCAACACCTGATTGCCCACCACGCGTCCCAGGAACACACAGAATTGCTCCAGCACGGCAGCGGCAACCGGATCACCCGCCAGTGCTGCGGTGGTGATGGCAGCCGGCGACTTGAGCTCAGGCTCGACGTCGTCCAGCGCGCAACTGACCTGATAAAGCAGCAACAGACCCGCACCGCTGAGCACCACTTCGGCGCTGACATGCTCGTGCTCGGCCATCAGTCGCGTCCACAGCAGGGCTTCACGCGCCGTGCCGATTGGCAAATCGACATGCCCGCCCTCGCCCGGCAACGCCATCCAGCGGGACTCGCTCTCCTTGATCAGCGTGCCAACCCCCAGCCCGGTGCCCGGGCCGACCACGGCGCGCGGACGATCCGCCTTGCCGATACCGTGACAGACCGTCAGGTACTCATCATCCTTGAGCCGGGTCATGCCCAGCGCCATCGCAGTGAAGTCGTTGATCAGCAACAGGTGGTCGATTTTCAGGTCTTCGCAGAACGCAGTACGGCTCAGTTCCCAATGGCTGTTGGTGAACTGGAACAGATCGCCATCCACGGGGCCTGCAACCGCCAGGCAGACATAGCCGATGTCGCCGCGTTGCAGCTCGAGGTCCTGCAGGTAGACCTCGATGGCTTTTTCCGGACCGACGTAGTCGATGGTCGGGAATACCCGGACAGAATGCAGCGCATTGTCTTCCCAAATGGCAAAACGTGCATTGGTACCGCCTATATCACCGACCAGGGCCAACTTCACTTAAGCGTCTCCAGACTAGAGGTAAAGGCGCAAGCGCCCTGCTCTGCGGAGCTGAAGGCCATGCGCATGAATCCAAACAGCTCCCGACCGCAGCCGACGCTGTTGTCGATCTGGCAGGTGGCGGGTTCTCTGGCGGCCAATTCTGACGCTTCGACCAGAACTTGCAACGTTCCTTTGACGCCATCGACGCGAATCACGTCCCCATCGCGCACCAGCGCCAGCGGGCCACCCACGAAGGCTTCCGGGCAGACATGAATGGCTGCCGGGATCTTGCCCGAAGCACCGGACATCCGTCCATCGGTTACCAACGCGACCTTGAAGCCTCGGTCCTGCAACACGCCAAGGAACGGGGTCATCTTGTGCAGTTCGGGCATGCCGTTGGAGCGTGGACCCTGGAAACGCATGACAGCAACAAAATCACGCTCAAGTTCACCGGCCTTGAACGCGTCGGCCAGTTCCTGTTGATCCTGAAACACCTTGGCAGGGGCCTCGACGATCTGGTGCTCGAGGGCCACGGCCGACACTTTCATCACGCCTCGGCCCAGGTTGCCTTCCATCACGCGCAGCCCGCCTTCCGCCGAGAACGGGCGGGACACCGGACGCAGGATGTTCTCGTCCAGGCTTTGAAGCGGGCCTTCGCGCCAGACCAGCTTGCCGTCCTCCAGGAATGGCTCCTGGGTGTAACGGCTCAGACCATAACCGGCCACGGTATTGACGTTTTCGTGCAACAGACCGGCCGCCAGCAGTTCGCGGATCAGGAACGACATGCCGCCTGCCGCCTGGAAGTGGTTGATGTCAGCCTTGCCGTTCGGGTAGACGTGACTGAGGGTCGGTACGACTTCCGACAGGTCGGCCATGTCCTGCCAGGTCAGCTTGATACCGGCAGCCATCGCGATGGCGGGCATGTGCAGGGTGTGGTTGGTCGAGCCGCCGGTTGCGTGCAAGGCCACGATGGAGTTGACCAACGAGCGCTCGTCGACGATCTCACCGATCGGCATGAAGCTGCCGCTCTGTTTGGTCAGGCGCGTGACCTGATGCGCGGCCTCGGCGGTCAGCGCGTCGCGCAGCGGGGTGTACGGGTTGACGAACGAGGCGCCCGGCAAGTGCATGCCCATCACCTCCATCACCAACTGATTGGTGTTGGCGGTGCCATAGAACGTACAGGTGCCGGGGCTGTGGTAGGACTTCATTTCCGAGTCCAGCAGCTCTTCGCGGGTCGCCTTGCCTTCGGCATAGCGCTGACGCACATCGGCTTTCTGCTTGTTGGAGATACCGGAAACCATCGGCCCGCCGGGTACGAAAATGGTGGGCAGATGGCCAAAGCGCAGTGCCCCCATCATCAAGCCGGGTACGATCTTGTCACAAATGCCCAGCATCAGCGCGCCATCGAACATGTTGTGCGACAACGCCACCGCCGTGGACATCGCAATCACCTCACGGCTGGCAATCGCCAGTTCCATGCCCGGCTCGCCCTGGGTCACGCCATCGCACATGGCCGGCACGCCACCGGCAAACTGACCGACCGAACCAATGTCACGTAAAGCCTGTTTGATCTGGTTGGGGAAGTGTTCGTAGGGTTGATGCGCGGAGAGCATTTCGTTGTAGGAGGAGACGATGGCGATGTTGGCGGCGTTCATCATCCGCAGGCTTTGCTTGTCTTCCGGGCCGCAGGCCGCGACGCCATGAGCGAAGTTGGCGCATTGAAGCTTGCCGCGCATCGGGCCTTCGCTGGCTGCGCCACGGATCAATTGAAGATAGCGCTCGCGGGTATCACGACTGCGAGCGATCAGCCGCTCGGTTACCTCAAGAATGCGGGGATGCATGTGATGAACTCCAGGCTAACGTCTATGGTCACCCGTAAAGACGGTTCCGATGATCGGGGCCGAATGCTGTAGCGCAAAGGCCTGGTTTCGATCAATGGGGCATGCCTTTCAGGCTTGTAGTTGTAGATAAAACAAAATATTGCCACTAAAAAGGCTTGTTTTCTATTTCTATGAGAATAATCTTGTAATTCCAACAACAAATTCATGAAGGACGGCTGTATGACTCTTCGTATCGCAATCAACGGTTTTGGCCGCATCGGCCGCAACGTCCTACGCGCACTCTATACCCAAGGCTACCGACAGGACCTGCAGGTCGTCGCCATCAACGATCTGGGCGACAGCGAAATGAACGCTCACCTGCTGCGTTTCGACACTGTACACGGCCCGTTCAGCGGCACCGTGGAATGTGACAAAGAGAGCCTGACGGTCAACGGTGACCGTATTGCAGTGAGCGCGATCCGCAACCCGGCGGACCTGCCGTGGAAGTCACACAACATCGATGTGGTTTTCGAATGCACCGGCTTGTTCACCAGCCGCGACAAGGCCGCTGCTCATCTGACAGCTGGCGCACGCAAGGTCATCATCTCCGCTCCTGCCAGCGGCGCAGATGCGACCATCGTCTATGGCGTGAACCACGACACCCTGCGTCAATCGCACCAGATCATCTCCAGCGCTTCCTGCACCACCAACTGCCTGGCGCCGGTTGCCCAGGTGCTGCACCGTGAACTGGGTATCGAAAGCGGCCTGATGACCACCATTCACGCCTACACCAACGACCAGAACCTGATCGACGTCTACCACACCGACCCGTACCGTGCTCGTTCGGCCACGCAGTCGATGATCCCGAGCAAGACCGGTGCCGCCGAAGCGGTCGGTCTGGTATTGCCGGAACTGGCTGGCAAGCTGACTGGCATGGCGGTACGGGTTCCAGTGATCAACGTGTCGCTGGTGGACCTGACCGTCACCCTGAAGCGCGAAACCACCGCAGAAGAAGTCAACGCGCTGATGAAAGAAGCCAGCCAGCATTCCAAGGTCCTGGGCTACAACACCCTGCCGCTGGTTTCCCACGACTTCAACCACAACCCACTGTCGTCGATCTTCGACGCCAACCACACCAAAGTGAGCGGCAAACTGCTCAAGGTGCTGTCCTGGTACGACAACGAATGGGCGTTCTCCAACCGCATGCTGGACAACTGCCTGGCGTTGCATAACGCCGAGTAACCTACCCTGATCGTCGCCACGCTCTGCGTCTGACCCTGGCGCAGAGCGATATTGGGGACCGCCCCCACGCAGAGTGATGGGCGCAATTTGCAGCACATTTGTGTGTCCATTTCCTACACGCATGAAAAAGCGCCCGGTGCTGTTAAGCTGGCCGGGCTTTTCAAACCTGCCTGTAGAGACCATGACGTACAAACCACCCGGTTCCAGACTTTCACGCTTTCTGTTTGGCATTCTTGCGTATGCCAGCCTGGGCATCGGCATTGCCGCAATTTTCATTCCCGGGCTGCCGACCACCGAGTTCATCCTCCTCGCGGCCTGGGCGGCAACGCGTAGTTCACCGCGACTGAATGCCTGGCTGGAAAACCACCGCGTGTTCGGTCCGATTCTGTACAACTGGCGCAACGGCCGACTGGTCACCCGGCGAGCCAAGATCAGCGCCACGGTGAGCATGCTGTTCTGTGCGGTGATGATGCTAAGTCTGCTGACACATGTCTGGTGGCTATACCTGGCGATTGCCGGCATGGGCCTGGGCAATCTGTGGATCTGGTCGAGGCCCGAGCCTGCCAAGGACGAACGCCCCGACGCCAACTGAACCGCCCAGACGCGAGGGATGTCCTACATGAACACTCAATTTCAATGGGGCAATCTCCATGTTCGAGCCAGGCCATCTGCACATGACTCACGCAGCGTTTCAGCAATCGGATGTCGCCTACGACATTCATCTGCGTTACGAGGTGAGTCAGGATCCCAAGGAAGGAACCGGCATTCACTTCACGATGCAGGGCGAGATCGACGGCAAGAGCTTCTCGGAGGAGTTCGACCTGCCCCGCGACCTGGCCTTCAACTTCGCCCATGACGCAGGACGCATCGCCCTCAAGCATGGCCTGCCCCACAGCGATTCGTTGCCGATTGCCAAACACCCGGACTACGACCGCATGTTCGAAGACATTCGCGACAAGCTCGACGCCAAATCCGGCGAACCGGTGAAGCCTGAACATCTGGAGTAAGGCCTCTACCGGACGCAGAACGTCCTGGGCGGCATTACCACGCGGAGCGATGAGCATGCCGCCCGTGACGCTTCGCGTTACATCCTCTGATCATCACGCTGAATTTCACCAAACACCGCACCACAGGGCATACTTGCCACCCCTTCGTTCGCGAACCCGTTCTACCCCATGCGTATCCATGTCAGTTTCATCGACCGTGTCGGTATTACCCAGGAAGTGCTGGCGATTCTGGGCGGGCGTAATCTGAACCTGGACGCAGTGGAAATGGTGCCGCCTAACGTCTATATCGACGCGCCGACCTTGAGCCATCAAATGCTCGAAGAGCTCAAGGACGCGCTGTTCAGGGTGCGAGGGGTAGAGGCCATCACGGTGGTGGATATCCTGCCGGGCCAGCGCCGTCATTTACAGCTCGATGCACTACTGGCCGCCATGACCGACCCGGTTCTGGCGCTGGACAGTGCCGGGCATGTGCTGCTGGCCAATCCGGCACTGATTACGCTGATCGGCCGCGAACCGGCAGGCGAAGCCATTGGCGATCTGCTCGCCGATCCCAGCCTGCAAAACGCGCTGTTGGAAAATGGCTTTCGCTTGCCCCTGCGTGAAATCACCCTCAATGGCGAGGCATTGCTGCTCGACGCAACGCCCATCACCGAGGCTGGCGCGCTGATCACCTTGTACCTGCCCAGCCGGATCGGCGAACGCCTGTCGGCGCTGCACCATGATCATGCCGAAGGCTTCGATGCGCTGCTCGGCGAGTCAGCCGCCATCCGCACGCTCAAGGCCCGCGCACAGCGGATTGCAGCGCTGGACGCGCCGTTGTTGATCCAGGGAGAAACCGGCACCGGCAAAGAACTGGTCGCCCGTGCCTGTCACGCCAGCAGCGCCCGGCACGGCGAACCGTTTCTGGCCCTCAACTGCGCAGCGCTGCCGGAAAACCTCGCCGAAAGCGAACTGTTCGGCTACGCCCCCGGCGCCTTCACCGGCGCCCAGCGCGGCGGCAAGCCAGGCTTGATGGAACTGGCCAACCAAGGCACGGTATTTCTGGACGAGATCGGTGAAATGTCGCCCTATCTACAGGCCAAATTACTGCGTTTCCTGAATGATGGCAGTTTCCGGCGCGTGGGCGGCGACCGCGAGGTCAAGGTCAATGTGCGCATCCTCAGCGCCACCCACCGCGATCTGGAAAAAATGGTCAGCGAAGGCACGTTTCGCGAAGACCTGTTCTACCGCCTTAACGTTCTGAACCTGGACGTCCCCCCCTTGCGCGAGCGCGGCCAGGACATTCTGCTGCTGGCCCGCTATTTCATGGAGCAGGCCTGCGCACAGATCCAGCGCCCGGTCTGTCGTCTGGCACCCGGTACTTATCCCGCCCTGTTGGGCAATCGCTGGCCCGGCAATGTCCGTCAATTGCAGAACGTGATTTTCCGTGCGGCAGCCATCAGTGAAAGCGCGCTGGTGGACATCGGTGATCTGGACATTGCGGGCACTGCCGTCGCAGGCCAGAACACCCTTGGAGTCGACAGCCTCGAGCACGCGGTCGAAGCGTTCGAAAAAGAGTTGCTTGAAAAGCTCTATGCCGACTATCCCTCTACCCGGCAACTGGCTGCGCGCCTGCATACATCCCATACGGCCATTGCACATCGGTTGCGCAAGTACGGCATTTCCGGCAAGTCCTGATCAGGCACTCCCCACGGGCACATGGCTTGCATGTAAAAGCACTGTTAGCCATTTAATAGCTATCGACTGACGGTCGATCTGTTACTGTCAACACATCTCATGTCAATCATCACCTGAAACTCTGCGCCCCGCAGCAAAACCTATCTTTCAGGCATATTCATGCAGTAACGGGAGCAATAATGCAGACCCCGCCAGTAGGGCATGAGTCTCGTGACGAAAGAATCGTTGAATCCCTCCGACAGAAAAACCTGTTGAAGACCGGTGCACTGCAAGACGCCATTGTCAGCAGCGCGCACTTCTCCAGCATTGCAACCGATGAACATGGCGTCATCCAGATTTTCAATGTGGGTGCCGAACGCATGCTCGGCTATCAGTCTGAAGATGTGGTCAACAAGATCACCCCCGCCGACATCTCCGATCCCGACGAGCTGATCACCCGCGCCGCCGCCTTGAGCTACGAGCTCAATACGCCGATCACGCCCGGTTTCGAAGCGTTGGTGTTCAAAGCCTCTCGCGGCCTCGAAGACATCTACGAACTGACCTACATTCGCAAGGACGGCAGTCGGTTGTCGGCAATGGTGTCAGTGACGGCACTGCGTGACAGCACGGAAGCCATCATCGGCTACCTGCTGATCGGCACCGACAACACGGCACGCAAGCAAGAGGAAGAAACCCAGGCGCTTCTGGACCAGCGTTTGCGCGATCAGCATTTCTATACCCGCTCATTGATCGAATCCAACATCGATGCGCTGATGATGACCGATCCGCAGGGCATCATCTCGGACGTCAACAAACAGATGATGGCGCTCACCGGACGAACCCGGGACGAACTGATCGGCGCGCCGTGCAAGAACTTCTTTACCGACCCGGCCAGCGCTGAAGCGGCCATCAAGCGCGTACTCAGCGAACATACGGTCAGCGACTACGAACTCACCGTGCGCGCCTACGACGGCACCGAAACCGTGGTGTCCTACAACGCTGCGACCTTTCACGATCGGGACCGCAAACTCAAGGGTGTGTTCGCCGCCGCCCGCGATGTGACCGAGCGCAAACGCTTCGAGCGCACGCTGGAAGAGAAGAACATCGAGCTGGAACATGCCAGTCACATGAAGTCCGAGTTTCTGGCGACCATGTCACATGAACTGCGTACCCCGCTGAACGCCATCATAGGATTTTCCGAGGCGCTCAGGGATGGCATGGTCGGCGAGATGAGTGATGACCAGCGCCGGTACATCGGCGATATCTTCAACAGTGGCCAGCATCTGCTGTCGCTGATCAACGATATTCTCGACCTGTCCAAGGTCGAGGCCGGGATGATGGCGCTGGAGCTGGAACCCGTCGACCTCGACGAACTGTTGAGCAACAGCCTGCTGATCGTGCGGGAGCAGGCCGCACTGCAACGCATTCAGTTGAAGCTGGAGTCCGAAGCCGAGTTCGGACTGCTTGAACTGGATCGGCGCAAGACCAAACAGATCGTCTACAACCTGCTGGCCAACGCCGTCAAATTCAGCGCCGCAGGCGGGTGGGTGACGCTGGCGGTACGCATCGTTCCACGATCACAGGCTGGCATCATCGAAGGCGACTGGCCCGTTTATGGCTTCGATTTGCCAGACAGCGACTACCCGCAGTTCCTTGAACTGAGCGTCAGCGACACGGGCATCGGCATCGCCCAGAGCGACATGAACAAGCTGTTCAAGGCGTTCAGCCAGATTGACAGCAGCCTTGCGCGCAAATTCGAAGGCACCGGGCTGGGCCTGGCAATGGTCAAACAGCTGGCAGAACTGCACGGCGGCACCGTTGCGGTGGCCAGTGTCAAGGATCTGGGGGCACGCTTCATGGCCTGGCTGCCCATTCGCCCCTTCGCACCTGTGGAGGCGCCGTGGCCCAAATCCTGATCGTTGAGGACAATGAAGCCAACATGCGACTGGCGGAGTTGCTGCTGACCAGCGCCCACCACAGCGTGTTGTGCGCCGCCGATGCAGAAACCGGCCTGAAACAGGCGCGTGAACATCAGCCCGACCTGATCCTCATGGATATACAGTTGCCGGGAATGGATGGGTTGAACGCGACGTCACTGCTGAAAAAAGACCCCCTCACAGCGGCTATTCCTGTGGTCGCCCTGACCGCAATGGCCATGAAAGAAGACGAAGAGAAAATCCGGCTCGCGGGCTGCAACGCTTACATCACCAAGCCGCTGCGCTACAAGGAGCTGTACCGGGTTATAAACGCCCTGCTGGAAAACCCCCTCTCTAATGGCCAACCACATGAGCGCTCGTCATGACTCAGAACGCAACCATTTTGATCGTGGACGATGATGTTCACGTCCGCGACCTGCTGGAAGTGCTGCTGCGCAACCAGAACTATCTGACGCAGACCGCCGAGTCAGGCGAAAAGGCGCTGGCCATGATCCAGCAACAGCCACCCGACTTGATCCTGCTGGACATCATGATGCCGGGCATGGACGGCTTCGAGGTTGCCAACCGCCTCAAGTCCTCCAGAGAAACCGCCAATATCCCCATCATCATGCTCTCGGCCCTCGATGAGCAAAGTGCTCGCCTGTCAGGGCTGGAAGCTGGCGCCGAGGAATACCTCAACAAGCCGGTGGACAGCTCCGAGCTCTGGCTGCGTGTGCGCAATCTGCTGAGGCTCAAGACCTTTGGCGACTACCTGAAAAGCCATAACCTGGCGCTTGAGGAACAGTTGCAACTGCGCACCATCGACCTGGAACGCTTCCGCTCGGTCATGGATGCCTCGGACGATGCGATTTTCCTAATCAATCGCAACACCATGAGCCTGATCGAATTCAACCGGCGAGCCTGTCAGTTGCTGGGGTATACCGCTGAAGAGTTGCATAAAAAGACGCCTGCGGATCTGGGCGAGAGTTCCACGGAACAGTTGGAAGAGGTCTACGACCAGATCATTGCTGGTAGGGGCCCGAGCGAACCGCTGGAAACCATGATCCGGGACAAGAGCGGCCATGACGTATCCGTGGAAATTCATCGCCAGGCCTATCAGGCGGGCGACGACTGGATCATTGTCGGCATCGTGCACGACATCACCCGTCGCAAGGAATCGGACCGGCGCCTGTTGAAGATGGCTCACTATGACAACCTGACCGGCCTGCCCAACCGCGACCTGTTTTACACCAGCCTGCAAATGGGCCTGACCCAGGCTGCGGTCAGCCGCTGGAAGCTGGCGGTGATGACCGTCAATCTGGATGGTTTCAAGAACATCAACGAAACCTGGGGGCACGTTCTCGGCGACCGGACGTTGCTTGAGGTCAGCAAGCGCCTGGCGAGGTGCCTGAATGCCAGTGACACGCTCGGTCGGGTGGACGGCGACGAATTCGCGCTGATTCTGATGATCCGCGAGGGTCAGGCCGATACCCACCAGATACTGGAACGCATCCGCACCACCTTGCGCACGCCCTTTCAGATCGAAGACCAGCGTGTGGTGCTGACGGCCAGCATCGGCGTCGCACTGTTCCCCGAGGACGGCGAGGACGCCCGCGAACTGGTACGCCACGCCTACACGGCCATGAACAACGCCAAGAAGAAAGGCGTGGACGGTTACCGGTTCTACACCGCCCAGATGAACGCTGAGGTTACGGAGCGCCTGGATCTTGAAAACGCCCTGCGTGAGGCCGTGCGACAGCGCACGTTCGAAATCGCCTACCAACCCAAAGTCAGGCTGGACGACGGTAGCGTCTGCGGCCTTGAAGCCTTACTGCGATGGCCGCGCCCTGACCTGCCGCCCGTATCTCCCGCCGTGTTTGTCCCGGTGCTGGAAAGCCTTGGGCTGATCAGCGAAGTCGGCAGCTGGGTGATCGACAGTGTCTGCGCCCGGATCGCCGAGTGGGCACGTTCGGGGCTGGGCCCGCTCCAGGTCGCCGTGAACGTTTCCGGTCAGCAGATCGCCGGAACCACCCTGCTCGCCGACATTCGCAACGCGCTCGAACAGCATCAGGTGGACCCGAAGTGGCTTGAGGTCGAACTCACGGAAAGCTCACTGATGGAAAACACTTCGCACACCATCGAAACCCTGCAAACGCTCAAGAGTATGGGCGTCAGTATCTCCATCGATGACTTCGGCACCGGCTATTCCAGTCTGGCTTATTTGCGCAGATTCCCTATCGACAAGCTGAAGATCGACATCGCGTTCATTCGTGAAGTGACCAGTAATCCACAAGATGCCGCCATCGCACGAGCGATCATCGAACTGGCTCACAGCCTTGACCTCAAGGTGATTGCCGAAGGCGTAGAAACGCCCGAACAACGGGCCTTTCTGACCGATAACCACTGTGATCAGGTGCAAGGTTATCTGGTCAGCAAGCCACTGCGGCTCGCCGAACTGGAAGCGTTTTTGCGCGCAGCACACAGCCATGTGGCCTAAGCGGGTGACCCGTAGCCGTCAACCGCTCCAGGCAAATCGTAGCGATATCGTTACAACGGAATGAATTCATTCCAATCGGTCGTGACGCTGTGTAATCAAGGCTTTGATCGGGCACCGTTTTCTCAACGACCTGCCCTGTAGCGATTTCGCTACAGGGCAAGCTACTCGTTGTGCCGCCAAAAAACATAACCAATTGATTTTATTAGATTTATTAAAAATGGCCGCAAAATTGCTTAGTTCCAGGGATAAATTCGCGCCCAGCGCGAGATTCAGTCCCGAGGAGTTTTTATGAGCGAGTTGCGCTTCACTGTCGATCACGAATGGCTGCGCGCCGAGGCCGATGGCAGTGTCACGGTTGGCATCACCCCCTATGCGCAGGAATCGCTGGGCGACGTGGTGTTCGTTCAGCTCCCTGAATTGCAGGTCTACACTCAGCACGCCGAAGTGTCGGTGGTGGAGTCCGTCAAAGCCGCGAGCAGCATCAATATGCCGCTGGACGGTGAAGTGGTCGACGTCAACTCTGCCCTCGACGCCACGCCGGAACTGGTCAATGAAGACGCCCTGGGCGCCGGCTGGTTCTTTCGCTTCATTCCGCAAGATGCCAACGCCATCCACGGCCTGCTGAATCAGGACGCCTACGACCGCCTGATCAAAGCCAACGCCGAAGCCTGAGGAGCGAGCCATGACCGACCGCATTGAACTGAGCACCGCCAACGAATTTATCGCCCGCCACATTGGCCCGCGCGCCGCTGACGAGCAGGCCATGTTGCAAACCCTGGGTTTCGATTCCATCGAAGCGCTGAGCGAAAGCGTCATCCCGGAAAGCATCAAGGGCACCAGTGTGCTGAATCTGCCTGCCGGGCAAAGCGAAGCCGACGCGCTAGCGTCCATCAAGGCCATCGCCAGCAAAAACCAGCTATTCAAGACTTACATCGGCCAGGGTTACTACAACACCCACACGCCCGCGCCCATCCTGCGCAACCTGCTGGAAAACCCGGCCTGGTACACCGCCTACACCCCGTATCAGCCGGAAATATCTCAAGGCCGTCTGGAGTCGCTGCTCAACTTCCAGACGCTGATCAGCGACCTGACCGGCCTGCCGATCGCCAACGCCTCGCTGCTGGACGAAGCCACTGCGGCCGCCGAAGCCATGACCTTCTGTAAACGCTTGAGCAAGAACAAAAACAGCCAGCAGTTCTTCGCCTCAAGCCACTGCCATCCGCAAACCCTGGACGTGCTGCGCACTCGTGCCGAGCCGTTGGGCATCACCGTTGTGGTGGCCGATGAGGCCGAGCTGGGCGATGTCAGCGATTACTTCGGTGCGCTGCTGCAGTACCCGGCCAGCAATGGCGACGTGTTCGATTACCGCGATCTGGTCGAGCGCTTCCATGCTGCCAATGCGCTGGTTGCAGTGGCAGCCGACCTGCTGGCCCTGACCCTGCTGACGCCGCCAGGCGAGTTCGGTGCGGACGTTGCCATCGGCACCGCGCAGCGCTTCGGTGTACCGCTGGGCTTCGGCGGGCCGCATGCGGCGTACTTCTCGACTCGTGACGCCTTCAAACGCGACATGCCGGGCCGTCTGGTCGGTGTGTCGGTGGACCGTCATGGCAAACAGGCCCTGCGGCTGGCCATGCAGACCCGCGAGCAACATATCCGCCGCGAGAAAGCCACCAGCAACATCTGCACCGCGCAGGTGCTGCTGGCCAACATCGCCAGCATGTATGCCGTGTATCACGGACCAAAGGGGCTGACACAGATCGCCAACCGCGTTCACCACCTGACCGCCATATTCGCCGAAGGCCTGGGTCAGTTGGGTTATACGGTCCAGCAGCACTCCTTCTTCGACAGCCTGACCCTGCACACGGCCGGCAAAACCGCCGCGCTGCATGCCGCCGCCCGCGCGCAGTACATCAACCTGCGCGAGATCGACGACGAACACCTCGGCGTGTCTTTCGACGAAACGACCTCACCGTCCGCCATTGAAACCCTGTGGGCCATCTTCGTTGCTGACGGCCAGAGCCTGCCGGACTTCGCAGCCCTCTCAGGCAGCGTTCAATCGCGTCTGCCTGCCGCACTGACGCGTCAGTCGGCGATCCTCAGCCACCCGGTATTCAACCGCTACCACTCCGAAACCGAGCTGATGCGCTACCTGCGCAAACTGGCCGACAAGGACCTGGCGCTGGACCGCACCATGATCCCGCTGGGCTCGTGCACCATGAAACTCAACGCCGCCAGCGAAATGATCCCGGTCACTTGGGCCGAATTCGGCAACCTGCATCCGTTCGCACCTGCCGAGCAGAGTGCGGGCTATCAGCAGTTGACCGATGAACTGGAAACCATGCTCTGCGCGGCCACCGGCTATGACGCCATTTCGCTGCAGCCCAACGCAGGTTCTCAAGGCGAGTACGCAGGCCTGCTGGCCATCCGCGCCTATCACCAGAGCCGTGGCGACGAGCATCGTGATATCTGCCTTATTCCTTCTTCTGCCCACGGCACCAACCCGGCTACCGCCAACATGGCGGGCATGCGCGTCGTCGTGACGGCCTGCGACGCACGCGGCAACGTGGACATCGAAGACCTGCGCGCCAAAGCACTTCAGCATCGCGACCAACTGGCCGCTTTGATGATCACCTACCCGTCGACCCACGGGGTGTTCGAAGAAGGCATCCGCGAAATCTGCAGCATCGTTCATGACAACGGCGGCCAGGTCTATATCGACGGTGCCAACATGAACGCGATGGTCGGCCTCTGCGCGCCGGGCAAGTTCGGTGGCGACGTGTCCCACCTGAACCTGCACAAGACCTTCTGCATTCCTCATGGCGGTGGCGGCCCGGGCGTCGGCCCGATTGGTGTGAAATCCCACCTCGCCCCGTTCATGCCGGGCCACGCCCGCATGGAGCGCAAGGAAGGTGCGGTTTGCGCAGCACCGTTCGGCAGCGCCAGCATCCTGCCGATTACCTGGATGTACATTCGCATGATGGGCGGTGAAGGCCTGAAGCGCGCCTCGCAACTGGCGATCCTCAATGCCAACTACATCTCCCGCCGTCTGGAAGATCACTACCCGGTTCTGTACACCGGCAGCAACGGCCTGGTGGCGCACGAATGCATTCTGGACCTGCGCCCAATCAAAGACAGCAGCGGCATCAGCGTCGATGACGTCGCCAAGCGCCTGATCGATTTCGGTTTCCACGCACCGACCATGTCGTTCCCGGTGGCAGGCACGCTGATGATCGAACCGACCGAAAGCGAATCCCGCGAAGAGCTGGACCGCTTCTGCGACGCCATGATCAAGATCCGCGAAGAAATTCGTGCAGTGGAAAACGGCACCCTGGACAAGGACGACAACCCGCTGAAAAACGCGCCGCACACCGCCGCCGAAATCGTCGGTCAGTGGACTCATCCGTACAGCCGCGAACAGGCCGTATACCCGGTTGCCTCACTGATCGAGAACAAGTACTGGCCGCCGGTCGGCCGCGTCGACAACGTGTTCGGCGACCGTAATCTGGTCTGCGCCTGCCCGTCCATCGAGAGTTATCAGGAAGCCTGATCACGGATGCCGACACGCTGCCCGTATTGACGGGCAGCGCTGTCATGCACGGCCCGACTTACAAGGAATTGAACATGTCCACAGAATCCCTGCTGACCACACCGCTGCACGCCCTGCACCGTGAACTGGGTGCCAAGATGGTACCGTTCGCCGGTTATGACATGCCTGTGCAATACCCCGCAGGCGTCATGAAAGAACACCTGCACACCCGCGCCCAAGCGGGTCTGTTCGACGTCTCGCACATGGGCCAGATTCGCCTGACCGGCACCGATGCCGCCAAGGCACTGGAAACCCTGGTCCCGGTGGACATCATCGACCTGCCGGTCGGCATGCAGCGCTACGCCATGTTCACCAACGAAACCGGCGGTATTCTCGACGACCTGATGGTTGCCAACCTGGGCAATGATCAACTGATGCTGGTGGTCAACGCCGCCTGCAAGGATCAGGACCTGGCGCACCTGTGCAAGCAACTGGCGGGTCACTGCAAGATCGAGCCGCTGTTCGAAGAGCGTGCCCTGCTTGCTTTGCAAGGCCCTGCCGCTGTGACCGTACTGGCGCGTCTGGCACCTGAAGTCGCGAACATGACGTTCATGCAATTCAAAAGCGTCACGTTGATGGGTGTGCCGTGCTATGTCAGCCGCTCGGGTTACACCGGCGAAGACGGTTATGAAATCTCCGTCCCTTCAGATAAAGCAGAGGCACTTGCCCGGCGTCTTCTTGAAGAACCGGAAGTGTCCCCCATCGGCCTGGGCGCCCGAGATTCGCTGCGTCTCGAAGCCGGCCTGTGCCTGTATGGCCATGACATGAACACCGACACATCGCCCATTCAGGCCAGCCTGCTGTGGGCCATCTCCAAGGTCCGACGTGCCGACGGCGCACGTGCTGGGGGTTTCCCGGGCGCCGAGCAGATTTTTGCTCAGCAGCAGTCAGGGGTGGACAACAAACGCGTCGGCCTCTTGCCCCAGGAACGCACACCGGTGCGCGAAGGAACCCAGATTGTCGATGCACAAGACCATGTAATCGGCAGCGTGTGCAGCGGTGGTTTCGGACCCAGCCTGGGCGGCCCATTGGCAATGGGTTACCTGGACACTCGGTACACAGCGCTCGATACCCCGGTCTGGGCAATGGTGCGAGGCAAGAAAGTCCCGATGCGCGTGGCAAAAATGCCTTTCGTTGCGCAGCGTTACTTCCGCGGTTGAATATCAGCGTCAAAAAAACAGCAACTACAGAAGTGCATCGAGTACTGTTTGCGCACCCTCTTTAGGGGGGTGCGAACAGCTGTTTGAATGGCTCGAAAACGCACCGACGAAGTGCAAAAAAAACGCAGCAGAACATTCACTGCACTGATTCAGGGAAACACTGCCCTGTGAGCCTCAACCCCCTGCAAACAGGGTACTAAGCGGGGGCTTGTTTTTGTCACGAGACTTGGCGTAGAGTTTCTGAACTGTGTTTGCATAGGTCGCTGAATCGGGACCTGGGCAGTAGCTCTAGGTTTGCTACATCCCGCTCTACGTTTCTTACTTCCTGCAACCAGCCCCAGTACTCTTTCATGTGAAAGGGACTGTCATCAATTCAAGCGTCAAGGAAATAAGCAAATGTCCACACGTCAGAGCGGTACCGTCAAGTGGTTCAACGACGAAAAGGGTTTTGGTTTTATCACTCCAGAAAGCGGTCCGGATCTGTTCGTACACTTCCGCGCGATTCAGGGTAACGGCTTCAAAAGCCTGAAAGAAGGCCAGAAAGTCACCTTCGTCGCAGTGCAAGGTCAGAAAGGCATGCAGGCTGACGAAGTTCAAGCCGAAGCCTAAGCAAAACCCGAAAGCCTCTGGCAGCGATGCCAGAGGCTTTTTTGCAGGTGAACCGCAACACTCATCGTGATCAGAGCCGCCCGATGCCCCGACACGTGCTTCACCCTCAAGGCGACTTTCAACCTGCAAGCCTGCCACGCCGCCTGGCCGCCATCAGCTACGACGCCTTGCTCTGTCTGGCCATCCAGCTGGTCACTGCCTTTATCTACAAACTGGTGCAAATGGCCTTTATTGGCGAGACACGGCTGCGTGAACTGTCCGAATCAGGCGCACTGGATGGCGACCCTGTGCTCTCTTCCATTCTGCTGCTGGTGACGTTCGGTTTTTTCGCCAAATTCTGGACCCACGCAGGCCAGACACTCGGTATGCAGGTGTGGGGAATACGCGTACAGAACGCAGACGGGACGGCGATAACGCTCATGCAGGCACTGCTGCGCTTCTTCTGCGCACTCGTATCCTGCCTGTGTGCAGGGCTCGGCTTCATCTGGAGCCTGCTCGACCCGCAGCAGCGCACCTGGCACGATCGATTCTCCAGCACCCGGCTGTTGCGATTACCCAAGCGAACGTAAAAACAGTCACCCATGAAAAAGCCGACATCATGTCGGCTTTTTCCTATCGGTTGACGGTCAACCCGCGCGGCGCAGCAACCACAGCCCCGCAATCGCACATACCGTCGCAGGCAGCAGCACTGCCAGCAGCGGCGGGAACCCGAACACCAGGCTCGAAGGGCCCAGCAAGTCTTGCACAATGCGGAACGTGAAGCCTACCAGAACACCCGTGAACACCCGCTGACCCAGCGTCACCGAGCGCAGCGGGCCGAAGATGAACGAGATCGCCATCAGCACCAACGCTACGGTCACTAACGGCTGCAGCACCTTGGTCCAGAACGCTAGCCAGTAACGGCCGTTGCTCAGGCCCTGGTCCGCCAGGTAGCGGGAATAGCTCCACAGGCCGCTGATCGACAGCGATTCGGGCGGCATGACCACCGTGTTCAGCAGTTGAGGGCTCAGGGCAACGTCCCAGCGCTCCAAAGGCGTATTGATCACCTCGGTCCTGCCCTCACGGAAATACGTGGTGGCTACGTCTTTCAATTCCCAGTAATCAGTCTTGAAATTCGCCTGACGGGCGAAACTCGATGTCAGCATGTGGCGCTGATCGTCAAACCGGTAACGGGTCACGCCGTACATCAGCCCATTGGGCTGAACCGTGTTGATATGGATGAATTCATCACCCTGACGATGCCATAGACCATGCTTGGCGCTTTGTGAGTCACCCGTGCCCTGTGCCAGCGAACGATTGGCCTGTGCCTGATTCTCGGCATAAGGCGCGACATACTCACCCACCAGCACGCCAGCCACCATCAGCAACAGCATGGGTTTCATCACTGCCCACACGATGCGGCCGATGGAAACACCCGCCGCGCGCATGATGGTCAGCTCGCTGCTGCTCGCCAGGCTGCCCAGGCCGATCAGGCAACCAATGAGCGCAGCCATCGGCAGCATGTCGTAGACACGTCGCGGCGCGGTCAGCATCACGAAGCTGCTGGCATCCCACAACGTGTAACTGTCCGAGATATCGCCCATCTCGTCGATGAACGCGAACAGCGAAGCCAGACCCAGGATAATCCCCAATACCGCAAGGATCGCCGTGAAAACGCTTTTACCGATATACCGATCGAGCTTAACCACGAGCCACCTCCGCAACACTACGGCGACTCGCCATCTTCAGCCGTAATGGCTCCCAGTAAAACAGCCCCAGACCTATCAGCAGAAACAGCCCGTGAACCCACCACATGCCCAGCGCCAGCGGCAGCTTGCCCTTTTCCAGTGCACCGCGAACCGCGATGAGGATGGTCAGGTAGGCCATGTACAGCAGGATGGCAGGCAGCAGTTTCAGGTAGCGCCCTTGACGCGGGTTGGCCCGGGACAGCGGCACCGCCATCAAGGTCACGATAAAGACCAGGATCGGCAGCGAGATACGCCATTGCAGTTCTGCGACGTAACGCGGCGTGGTGTTGCCGAACAGCTCGGTACTTGGAATCGCCTCACGGTCACTGACCTCGTTGCTGATTTCCGGCTTGGGCAACATCGCTGCGTAGGTGTCGTATTTGATCGCGCGATAATCGGCCTGGCCCGGGTTACCGTCGTAGCGGTAGCCGTTTTCCAGAATCAGGAACCGACTGCCGTCAGGCCGCACTTCCTGGTGCCCCTGCTGGGCCACCAGCACGGTGATGCCGCGCTCCTTGCTCTTGTCCGTGGACAAGCGCTTCTCAGAGATGAACACCCCGCTCAGCACAGAGCGGTCCTCGGACATCGCCTGCGTGTAGGTGATACGCGTGCCGTCACGCAACGCCTGGAAGCGACCCGGCACCAGCGTGTCGAACTCGGTCATGGCGTCCTGTTTGTTGATGAGCAGCGAAAACTGCGTCGCGCCCTGCGGAGCCAGACTGAAGCTCAACCACGCAACCAGCAGGGCCACCAGCGCAGCCGGGGCCATCGTGATGGCCAGCAGGCGCTGCTGACTCATGCCGGTTGCGGCAAGAACGGTCATCTCGCTTTCCAGATACAGGCGACCGTAAGCCAGCAGGATGCCCAGAAACAGCCCAAGCGGCAGAATCAGTTGCAGGAACCCTGGCAGACGAAAGCCCATGATCATGAACAGCACACCGGGATCCAGCGCGCCAGAGGCGGCCTGAGCCAGGTATTTGATGAAGCGTCCGCTCATGATGATGACCAGCAGCACGGCGCTGACCGCGCTCAAGGTAACCAGCACTTCTCGGGACAGATAACGAAAGACAATCAAACCAGACACTCCAGAGTTGTCAGGCTCAGGCAGCCAAACAAGGAAAATTTGTGAGCCACGGCAACCGGATATTCACGCCCGCAGAAACACGGGCCACCCAAAAATATGCGGCATTATCCTGTGATTGTGCGTTTCTGTCACTGCGCACTCGGGATAGTTCATCCAGACGCGTAGACAAGCGGCGTTGCGGGGTTGTCAGCAGTGATGCCGCAGGGTCAAACTGCGAGGCTTATCGCAGGCATTGTCCTTGAAAGACCATCGTCATGCCGCGTTCATCATTCGTATTGCGAATCTCATCGTTCAGTCGGGGACCCCACATGGAATTGGTTGTTAAAAGCGTAAGCCCAGAAACCTTGAAAACCGCGACCCTGGTTGTCACCGTCGGTGAGAGCCGTGTGCTGGGTAACGCTGCACAGAGCATCGACACCCTTAGTGGCGGCGCCATCGCGGCCGTTCTCAAGCGCGGCGACCTGGCGGGCAAGGTCGGTCAGAGCCTGCTGCTGCACAACCTGCCAAACCTGAAAGCCGAACGCGTGCTGCTGGTTGGCGTCGGTAAAGAAGCCGAATTGTCGGATCGTCAGCTGAAAAAAATCGTGGGCGGCGTCCTTTCGACGCTCAAGGGCCTGGGTGGCAGCGATGCGGCCCTTGCGCTGGACGATCTGTCGGTCAAGAACCGCGACACCTATGGCAAGGCTCGCCTGCTGGTTGAAGCCCTGGCTGATGGCGAATATGTATTCGATCGCTTCAAGACCCAGAAGGCCGAAGTCCGCGCTCTGAAAAAAATCACCCTGTTGACCGCCAAGGTCAGCGTCGCCGATGTCGAGCGCGCCGCCACTCACGCCCAGGCCATCGCTACCGGCATGGCGCTGACCCGTGATCTGGGCAACCTGCCGCCGAACATCTGCCACCCGACCTACCTGGGCGAAGAAGCCAAGGCGCTGGGCAAGGCGCACAAGAATCTGAAAGTGGAAGTGCACGACGAGAAGAAGCTCGCCGAACTGGGCATGGGCTCTTTCCTCGCCGTGGGACAAGGCAGCACCCAGCCGCCGCGCCTGATCGTGATGAACTACCAGGGCGGCAAGAAAGGCGACAAACCATTCGTGCTGGTCGGTAAAGGCATCACCTTCGACACCGGCGGCATCAGCATCAAACCAGCCGCCGGCATGGACGAAATGAAATTCGACATGTGCGGTGCAGCCAGTGTTTTCGGCACCCTGCGCGCCGTACTGGAGCTGAAACTGCCGATCAACCTGGTCTGCATCCTGGCCTGCGCCGAAAACATGCCGAGCGGCAACGCAACCCGTCCGGGCGACATCGTGACCACCATGAGCGGCCAGACCGTCGAGATCCTCAACACTGACGCCGAAGGCCGTCTGGTGCTGTGTGATGCCCTGACCTACGCCGAGCGTTTCAAGCCTCAGGCCGTGATAGACATCGCGACCCTGACGGGTGCCTGCGTGGTTGCACTGGGTGGTCACACCTCCGGCCTGCTGGGCAACAACGACGCGCTGATCCATCAGTTGCTCGACGCTGGCAAGCAGGCTGACGACCGCGCCTGGCAGTTGCCGTTGTTCGACGAGTATCAGGAGCAGCTGGACAGCCCGTTCGCCGACATCGCCAACATCGGCGGCCCGAAAGGCGGCACCATCACCGCAGCCTGCTTCCTGTCGCGCTTCACCAAGGCCTATGACTGGGCGCACCTGGATATCGCCGGTACTGCATGGCTGAGCGGCGGCAAGGAAAAAGGCGCCACCGGTCGTCCGGTTCCGCTGCTGACCCAATACCTGCTCGACCGCGTCGGGGCGTAAGGAACGTGACGTGGTGTACCGATCGCAGATCGATACACCACACTTTCCGGAACGAACATGACTCAAGTCGACTTCTACATTCTCCCCACTCAGGATCCGGCAGCTCGTCTGGATTTTGCCTGCAAGCTCACCGAAAAAGCCTGGCGTCTGGGGCACAAGGTCTACCTGCACTGCAGCGATGCGGCGCAACGCGACGACCTCGATGCCCGACTCTGGCGTTTCCGGGGCGAAGTCTTTTTGCCCCACGGCGATGCCGAGAGCGATCACGACGCCCCCGTTGTGCTGGGCATTGGCGATGATGCGGGCACGCACCAAGACTTGCTGGTCAATCTGGACCTGCGTATTCCGGCCTTCTTCAAACGCTTCGCCCGAGTGGCGGAAGTGGTGGTGGAAGACCCGGCCATACGTCTTGCCGCACGCGAGAGTTTCCGTTCTTACCGCGAACAAGGCTATCCTCCGCAAGATCACCGATTGCAGCGTCTTTGAGGACACGATGGACACTTCAAAAAAAGCTGAATCCGCGCATTTGCTGGACGATCTCGAATCGATCCGCCAACTGCTCGGCGACGACTCGATTCAACCACCACTGCTGACCGACACGGTTCATCGTGAAGGACAGATTCCTTTGTTGTTCGACGTGGTCGGCAACAAGCACACGACTGCCCATGACGACGATTTCGATGACAGCGAGATTCCGACCCTGACGACAGATACGCCTGTTCTGCCAGAGCCGCCGGCGACGCCCGTACTTCAGGCACCCGCACCCGTCGGAGCTACACCTGAACCCGATGCCCTGTTGCACCTGGACAGTGAGCTTCGTGCCGCAGCCCAACTGATCCTGCAGGATGTGATCGACGACTTCGCGCCGCACATCGAGAACGAGATCAAACGACGCCTGGAAGCTAGACTGGAGCGGTTGTTGGCGCAGCAGAATAAGTGAGGTGTGCGGCGGATTCTTAACGCCACGCCCTCCTTGCCATTGACGTTTGAAACGCAAGTATCGCCCCTCGCCCAACCGCCGTTAACGGGCAGATCTACCAGGAAAGCAGTCAACCAGTCGCCCAGCGCCTGTGGCTTGTCACTTGCTCACAGGGCTATACTTGCCGGTTTCCGAATCAATGCCACAGGTTCCCGCCGCGCATGGACAAGACTTACCAGCCGCACGCCATCGAAACTTCCTGGTACCAGACCTGGGAGTCAGAGAACTATTTCGCTCCGCAGGGGGCTGGTGACGCGTACACCATCATGATCCCGCCGCCGAACGTCACCGGCAGTCTGCACATGGGCCACGGTTTCAATAACGCAATCATGGACGCCCTGATCCGTTTCCGTCGCATGCAGGGCCGCAATACCCTGTGGCAGCCAGGCACCGACCACGCCGGTATTGCCACGCAAATGCTGGTAGAGCGCCGTCTTGAAGCGCAAGGCGTGAGCCGTCATGACATCGGCCGCGAGAAGTTTCTGGACAATATCTGGGAATGGAAAGCCGAGTCCGGTGGCAACATCAGCCGTCAGATCCGTCGTCTGGGTTCGTCCGTCGACTGGAGCCGCGAGCGCTTCACGATGGACGATGGCCTGTCCGAGGCTGTTAAAGAAGCCTTCGTGCGCCTGCATGAAGACGGCCTGATCTATCGCGGCAAGCGCCTGGTCAATTGGGACACCAAACTGCACACGGCCATCTCGGACCTCGAAGTGGAGAACCACGACGAGAAGGGTCACCTGTGGAATCTGCGTTATCCACTGGCAGACGGTGCGAAAACCGCTGAAGGTCTGGATTACCTGATCGTCGCCACCACGCGTCCGGAAACAATGCTCGGTGACGCCGCCGTCGCGGTAAACCCTGAGGACGAGCGGTACAAGGCGTTGATCGGCAAGTTCGTGGAACTGCCTCTGGTCGGCCGTCGCATTCCGATCATTGCCGATGACTACTGCGATCCTGAATTCGGCACCGGCTGCGTGAAAATCACCCCGGCCCATGACTTCAACGACTACGAAGTCGGCAAGCGCCACAACCTGCCGCTGCTGAACATCTTTGACAAGAACGCCACTGTTCTGCCTGCCGCTCAGGTATTCAACCTCGACGGCACGCTGAATGAAACCGTTGACGGTACCCTGCCTGCCGAGTACGCAGGCCTGGACCGCTTCGAAGCCCGCAAGCGCATCGTCGCCGCCTTTGACGCCGCCGGCCTGTTGGTCAGCGTTGATGACCACGCGCTGAAGGTCCCGAAAGGCGACCGTTCCGGCACCATCATCGAGCCGTGGCTGACAGACCAGTGGTACGTGTCCACCAAGCCGCTGGCCGAGCCTGCCATCGCTGCGGTCGAAGACGGCCGCATCGCCTTTGTACCCAAGCAGTACGAAAACATGTATTTCTCGTGGATGCGCGACATCCAGGATTGGTGCATCAGCCGTCAGCTCTGGTGGGGCCACCGCATTCCGGCCTGGTACGACGAGTCCGGCAAGGTCTATGTAGGCCGCGATGAAGCCGAAGTCCGTGCCAAGCACAACCTGGGGCCGGACGTTGCACTGCAACAGGACAACGACGTGCTCGACACCTGGTTCAGTTCGGGGCTGTGGACGTTCTCCACCCTTGGCTGGCCGGAAAAGACCGAAGCGCTGAAAACCTTCCACTCCACCGATGTGCTGGTGACCGGTTTCGATATCATTTTCTTCTGGGTTGCCCGGATGATCATGCTCACCATGCACTTGGTGAAAAACGAAGACGGCACACCACAAGTGCCGTTCAAGACGGTGTACGTACACGGTCTGGTGCGTGATGGCCAGGGTCAGAAAATGTCCAAGTCCAAGGGCAATGTGCTGGACCCGCTGGACATCGTCGACGGCATCGATCTGGAAACCCTGGTGGAGAAACGCACCAGTGGTTTGATGCAGCCGCAACTGGCCAAGAAGATCGAGAAGCAGACCCGTCAGGAATTCGCCGAAGGCATCGCCAGCTACGGCACCGACGCCCTGCGCTTTACCTTCTGCTCGCTGGCGTCCACCGGTCGCGACATCAAGTTCGACATGGGCCGCGTCGAAGGCTATCGCAACTTCTGCAACAAGATCTGGAACGCCGCGCGCTATGTGCTCGACAAGGGCGAAGACTGCGGCCAGAACGGCGAGGCTGTCGAGCTGTCGCTGGCAGATCGCTGGATCATCTCGCAGTTGCAACGAACCGAAGCCGAAGTGACCCGTCAACTGGACCAGTTCCGCTTCGACCTCGCGGCCCAGGCGCTATACGAGTTCATCTGGAACCAGTATTGCGACTGGTATCTGGAGCTGTCCAAGCCTGTACTGTGGGACGAAACCGCACCGGTCGAGCGTCAGCGCGGTACACGTCGCACACTGGTTCGCGTTCTGGAAGTTGCGCTGCGTCTGGCGCACCCGTTCATGCCGTTCATCACCGAAGAAATCTGGCAGCGCCTTGCGCCGCTGGCCGGTGTCGAAGGCAAGACCATCATGCTGCAAGCCTGGCCGGTGGCCAACGAAGCACGCATCGATCAAGCCGCCGAAGACGACATCGAATGGCTCAAGGGCCTGATGCTGGCCGTGCGTAACATTCGTGGGGAAATGAACATCGGTCCGGGCAAGCCCCTGCAACTGTTCCTCAAGAATGTGACCGCCGAAGACCAGCGTCGCCTGAGCGAAAACGATTACCTGCTCAAGAAGCTGGCCAAGCTGGAATCCATGACCGTGCTGACCGACGGTGCCGAAGCGCCATTGTCGGCGACCGCGCTGGTCGGCGATATGGAAGTGCTGGTGCCGATGGCCGGACTGATCGACAAGGGCGCCGAGCTTGCGCGTCTGGACAAGGAAATCCAGCGCTTGCAAGGCGAAGTGCAACGCGTGGGCGGCAAGCTGTCCAACGCAGCCTTCGTCGACAAGGCACCGCCTGAAGTCATCGCCAAGGAACGCGCCAAACTGACCGAAGCCGAGCAGGCTCTGGGTAAGCTGGCCGAGCAGCACGCACGTATCGCCAGTCTGTAAGGCGACCACAAGCCAGCCCGTTCGCGGGCTGGCTTTTTATTTGGCATACATAAACGCTGACCTATTCGCGAACACGCTGCCGCTGAGCCAGTGTCGAGCACCTGTGGGCATGTGCTGTCTCGCAGCTGGCACAGGACCGTGGACATGAGCTTGCTCGCGAATAGGCCCGCTAACGCGACACAACGGCTGAAATCATTCCCATGATCGATAAACCAAAACCTCCCCGCAAAAAACCTCAGCGCAACGTCAAGCCTGCGCCGCCTCGCGAGAAGGCCACGCTGCACCCGCGCAACAGGCACCAGGGCCATTACGACTTTCCCAAGCTGATCAAAGCCAGCCCTGAGCTTGCGACGTTCGTGATCCTCAATCCTTATGGAAAGGAGAGCATCGACTTTGCCAACCCACAGGCCGTGCGGGTATTCAACCGTGCGTTACTCAAAGCGTTCTATGGCATCGCGCATTGGGACATTCCAGCCGATTACCTGTGCCCGCCGATTCCGGGCCGTGCCGATTATCTGCACTTCCTGGCCGACCTGCTGGCCGAGGGCAACGGCGGCGTGATCCCGCGCGGCGCTTCGGTGAAGGCGCTGGACATCGGCACCGGCGCCAACTGCATTTACCCGCTCGTGGGGCACAGTGATTACGGCTGGCATTTCGTAGGCTCGGACATCGACAGCACGGCGATTGCCGCAGCGACCACCATCGTCAAGGCCAATGCCCTGCACAAGGCCATCAGCGTGCGCCTGCAGGCCAATCGCAAGCACATCCTGGTGGAACTGCTCGACAGCAACGAACGCTTCGATGTGAGCCTCTGCAACCCGCCCTTCCACGCCTCACTGGAAGAAGCGCAGCGTGGCAGCCAGCGTAAATGGCGCGCCTTGGGTAAAGCTGATCCGAAACGCAAACTGCCGGTGCTCAATTTTGGCGGGCAATCCCAGGAGCTGTGGTGCGAAGGCGGCGAGATCGGTTTCGTGACCCAACTCATCCAGGAAAGCGCACTCATACCGACTCAGGTGCTGTGGTTCAGCACGCTGGTGTCCAAAGCCTCCAACCTGCCACCGATCCAAAGCGCTCTCAAGAAAGCCGGCGCGCTGGACGTCAAGGTCGTGGAGATGGGCCAAGGGCAAAAGCAGAGCCGCTTCGTGGCCTGGACGTTTCTGGACAAGGCGCAGCAGAGTGCATGGCGGCAGACGACTGTCTCGCAATGACGGAATTGCCTGCGACTTGAAGTGAATGTGATAGCAACGAGCGGACGCAGAGTGTCCTGAGAGGCATTACCACGCTGGAGCGTGGGAACGATCGATCATGCATTCACAGCGCCCACAAAAAAGCCGCGCCCGGTATCCGGTGCGCGGCTTTTTCAACAGCAAGCGTGTGCTTACTTGTTGATCGAGTCGTTCAGCACTTTGGCCGGTACGAACTTGATGACTTTCTTGGCAGCGATTTCGATGGCTGCGCCAGTCGAAGGGTTACGGCCAGTGCGAGCTGGACGCTCGGTCACTTTCAGTTTGCCGATGCCCGGCAGAGTGATTTCGGCACCGTTTTCCAATTGGTCGGCAACAATTTGGCCCAATTGCTCAAGAGCATTACGCGCGGTGGTTTTTGGCGCGTCGATAGCTTCAGCGATATCGGCGATCAATTGGTCTTTAGTAAGAGCCATGGTGGTGTTCCTTCCCTATCAAATTCATTTGGATTGCAGAGCGCAACGTCGGCCAGCAGCCAGGCAATGAACCTGGCCACACGCTAGCAGCCACGATTAATCGCGAAATGTAGATTCTGAAACCGGGTATTGGTTCGGCCTACGCGTACACAAACTGCATGCTTGACGCGCTAAGGTGCGCAAGACCGCGCAAAACTAGCACAGAGCCGGGTAAATATCCGCCTCTACCTATCCTTTTGGTCAGGTTTTAACAGTAATTGTCCACTATTTGACCTGCATTCAGGCGTCGGCGGCGAAAACCAGCCCCCTCCAGGCCATTCAATGCGAGCCTGCGTTACACTGGCGGCCTTGCAACGAGCTGCACGCTCTTCCTCTTTTTCCAGCCGAGAAGCCCATGCCGATCCGCCATTGCATCGTCCACCTGATCGACAAGAAACCCGACGGTACGCCCGCTGTTCTCCATGCACGTGACTCCGAACTTGCTGAGTCCCAGGCCATCGAGAACATGCTGGCTGACCTCAACGAAAGCTACAACGCCAAACAAGGCAAGGCATGGGGGCTGTTCCACGCCGAGTCCGGCGCCCATCCTTTCAGCGGCTGGCTGAAAGAGTACCTGGACGGCGGCAAGGACTTCACTGCGTTCTCCCGCGTTGCGGTGGAGCACCTGCAGAAGTTGATGGAGGAGTCCAACCTGTCGGTCGGCGGACATGTGTTGTTCGCTCACTACCAGCAAGGGATGACCGATTACATGGTCATCGCCCTGCTGCACCACAGCGAAGGTGTGGCGGTGAACGAAGAATTGGACGTGACCCCTTCCCGCCACCTGGACCTGGGCCAACTGCACCTTGCTGCACGGATCAATATGTCCGAATGGCAGAACAACAAACAGTCCAAGCAGTACATCTCGTTCATCAAGGGTAAGAACGGCAAGAAGGTGTCGGAATACTTCCGCGATTTCATCGGCTGTCAGGAAGGCGTCGATGGGCCAGGCGAAACCCGCACGCTGCTCAAGGCGTTCAGCGACTTCGTGGAAAGCGAAGACCTGCCCGAAGATTCAGCGCGCGAGAAGACCAAGACACTGGTCGATTACGCCAGCAGCCAGAGCAAGATGGGCGAGCCGATGGGGCTGGAGGAGCTGTCCGAACTGATCGATGAAGAACGGCCACGCGCGTTCTACGATCACATCCGCAACAAGGACTACGGCCTGTCGCCAGAGATTCCAGCCGATAAGCGCACGCTCAATCAGTTCCGCCGCTTCACCGGGCGCGCTGAAGGCTTGTCGATCAGCTTTGAAGCACACCTGCTGGGTGACAAGATCGAGTATGACGAAACCGCAGGCACATTGATCATCAAGGGTCTGCCGACCCAACTGACCGATCAGTTGAAGCGGCGGTAACCGAGATGCTGATGCGCACGCTCAAAAAAGTCGCCCTGATCATGCTGGTGGTGGTGATCTATCAGAATTGGGGCAGGATCGAACACTTCGTCAATCCGCCGCCCGAAAGCGTTGCGCAGAGCTACAGCCAGGCGAAGGTGGTGATGTACGCGACCGATTGGTGCGGCTACTGCAAACAGACCCGCCGCTTCCTCGACAGCAAAGGCATTCCCTATCGGGAATACGACATCGAAAAATCCGAAGAAGGCCGCAAGGCTTACGAAGCGCTTGGCGGACGCGGCATCCCGTTGATTGACGTCAACGGCACGCTTATCCGCGGTTTTGCGCCTGATGACATATTGGCGGCGCTGAAGTAGCGGGATTGCGTCGCCCCACGCGCAGAGAATAAAGGCCAACGTAGGAGCGAGCCTTCTCTTATCAAACAGCCTGTCACTGACTGAAGACGCACGATTGTGTGGGAGCAGACCGGGCGGCGTTCCGTTTGTCCGCGAAAAGGTTGCATAGCCGATGAAGGTTCAGCGACTGAAATGTAGCGCTCGCGGACAAGTCAGCTCCCACGGCCCGGTGTTTGCTGCGCGGCAGCGCCACGTCAAAGACGTGGAGCGGCCTCCCACTGGATAGTCATATGCGTAGAAACGATCAATCGCCGGGTTCCACATCACCGTTTATCGATCTTGAATCCCAGCCTAGGGAAATGCACATGCACGACACCCGCACGGTCGTCTTCGCGGCGCAGGATCAACTCTTCAGACCCGGCAAACACCAACTCCCCCTCCACGGCATCAACGCCGTAATCGACGGCTGATACTGCAACCCGGTCACCGGCCTTGAACCCATTGGGATCAAGAAAGGACTCGTCGGGCAGTGGCGCAGGTGTAGCGTTTCGGGCGATCTCGACCGCCTCGGCCGAACTCAGGTCGCTGTGCGCGCCATGACCGAAGCCCAGCACACGACCAAGCCAGGCGCTGACGTCCGGATAATCGTCGACGAACGGAGCGGTCACGGGCGTCTGCTTGAGGAACCACAAGGTGTGCGCGACGCTGAAATCGGCAATGGACGGCTCACCGAATAGGAAATCGCCGTTACGCGACAACTGCGACTCAAGGCGCGCCATGAACACCGGCCATTGATGCTTGGCCTGTTCGGCACTCAAGCGCGTGGCGCTGCCGCCGGTGAACAGCGATGAACGATCTGCCACGAACGCCTTGGCCGCTTCAGGCGCAACCTTGGCGAAGCGCACCGCCAGCGACTCCGGCTGGAACACCAGACTCACCGCGTGCATGAACAGCACTGAATCGCCCCACGCAGCCAGACTGGCCACCGTGAACTCATGCCCTTCGGGGTAAAACGTCGGGGACGCCTTTTCCTGCTCCAGACGCCGCGCCATCAGTGCCGTGTCGCAATAGATATCCGCGCCCACCTGCAACACCGGTGTCTTGCGGTAGCCGCCGGTGAGCGCCGTCAGGTCAGGTTTCGGCATGATCGAAGGGATGGTCACCGATCGCCAGGAAAGGCCTTTGAACCCCAACATCAAGCGCGCTTTTTCGGCAAACAGCGAGGTGGAGTAGTGGTGAAGAATCAACTCGGACATGTTCGGCCTCGGGCATTGGGAAAGCCAACAGCTTAACCCGCGCTTACCGCCCCGCCTACGGACTCAGCCGGATGACCCGACATCACGCTCATGGATGGACACACGCACCGCCACGCCTTCATAGCTGGCCGCCAGCGACTCCTTGGCGGACTTGCGCAGCTTCTTGATCAGCCGCTCGTGACGCAGCGCTTCCCCCTTGCTGAGGTGTTGCTCGACATACACCAGCGCCACTGCGGGGCTTGAACAGAAAAACCGCGCACCTTTGCCGCTCTGGTGAGCGGCAAAACGTCGAACCGGGTCATCGCTGATGCCGCAATACAGAGAACCATTGGCAGCGCGCACCAGATAGACGAACCAGGGCTTGCCGAGCACAGGTTCGTTGATAGTTTCACAGGCAACCGGACGTGAATCAGGCACGGCGGCTCTCGGTGAACGTTTTCAGCCCCTTCCGGGCCTGACCGCGAATCGCATTCTGAACCAGCGGCGTCCAGCCCAGCAAAAGGCCCTTGGCACCCAGCGCCTGACGCGACCAACGCCACAGATCGAAGTGGTCATGGTGCTCGCAGATCAAGCCGTCGCGAAACACGAACCGCGCCTGAATGTCGTTGACCACGGTGCGCCCGGTCTGGCTGAACAGGTAGGTCGCCACCCAATGGGCTGTTCCGGCGCGGTCGTCTGCGCGTACCTGATCGAACACCACCGAAAAATTCTGGGCTCGCGAGGTCAGCATGCGCCACATGTCGCCTGCCTGACGGCCTCGCAACTCACCAAACACCGGATCGCTGAACAGCACATCCTCGGTGTAACAGGCGCTCATCGCCTCGGCATCCAGTTGAGCGAACGCCTCGTAGAAACGGGTAATGAGCGCGCTGTTGGCCTGGCTTTCTTCTTCGTAACTCATGCGTGCAGATCCCTTGGCAAAAGATGCGTGCACGATAAGCGGCAAACGCCTCGGGAGCTACCAACATTTAGCAAACAAATAAGGTTATTGGACCTTCTCACTGCTCACCTGAACATACAGCGAGCGCCCCGCGCCCATGCCCGCGATCATGGCGCCGACACCCAACACGGCAAAAATCCAGCCGAGTGCATTCCAGTTGCCCGTCACGTCATGCACGACCCCGACGGCAAAGGGTCCCATCGACGCAATGGTGTAGCCAAACCCCTGAGCCATGCTCGACAGGTTGGCCGCCACGTGAGAGTCCCGGGAACGCAGCACGATCAGCGCCAGCGCCAGACTGAACGTACCGCCCTGCCCCAGCCCCAGCAGAATCGCCCAACCCCAAAGCCCGTCCAGCGGCGCATACAGACAGCCGAACAACCCGGTCAGGGTCAGCGACATGACCAGCATGATCGCCAGGCGCTGATCCTTGCCACGGGTAGCCAGCCACGGCGCGCTCAGGGCGCTGATGACTTGCACGATGATCGACCCCGATAGCAGCAGACCCGCCTGGGTCGGGGTCAGGCCACGACCGATCAGAATCGACGGCAACCAGCCAAATACAATGTAGGAGAGCGACGATTGCAAGCCCATATACAGCGTGACCTGCCAGGCGAGCCGGTCACGCAGCAGCCCTTGAACGCGATACACATCACGGTGGGTGCCATGCGTTTCCCACGCCTGGGGCAGCCAGAACAGCGCCGCGATAATTGCCGGAATCAACCAGAAACCCAGTCCGATCTTCCAGCTGTCATCGAAATAGTGGCTCAAGGGAACGGTCGAGCCGGCAGCAATAGCCGCGCCTAGACACAACGCCATCGTGTAGACGCCCGTCATGGCACCCGCCTGCTTCGGAAAATCGCGCTTGACGATACCCGGCAGCAGCACGCCGATAATCCCGATGCTCGCACCGGCCATCAGGCTGCCGGTGAACAGGCCGAACTCGCCGAACAGGCTGCGCACCGCCAGCCCAGACGCCAGCACCAGCAGGATCACCAGCACCACACGCTCGCTACCGAAGCGACGCGCCAGAATCGGTGCCAGCGGCGCGAACAGGCCCAGGCACAGCACGGGCAAGGTAGTCAGCAAACCCGCCTCGGCGGCAGACATGCCAAGGCTGTCGGAGACGTTGTTGAGCAGCGGTGCGATGCTGGAGAGCGCCGGACGCAAATTGAGGGCGACCAGCACCAGGCCAAACAGCAACAGCCAGGGGCGCTTGAGGATCGGGTGAGTCGGTGCGGTGGCAGGATCGGGGCTGGGTTGAGCCTTGGCAGTCATCAGTTTCTCGGCAATCAGGTATGTCGACCCGTTTCAGGGGGCAAGTATCCTGTTGGAGAACGATCACGAATACAAGGTTCAGGCGAGACTGCATACAAACGCGACACCTGCCCAGACAAGAAAAAACCGGGCGCAAGGCCCGGTTTTCCTGTGTTGCAACTGACGACTCAGTGAATGATCTGGCTGAGGAACAGTTTGGTACGGTCGCTTTGCGGGTTGTCGAAGAAGTCGTTTGGCGCAGCCTGTTCGACGATTTCGCCTTTGTCCATGAAGATCACCCGGTTCGCCACGGTACGGGCAAAGCCCATCTCGTGAGTCACGCAGAGCATGGTCATGCCTTCTTCCGCCAGGCCGACCATTGTGTCGAGCACTTCCTTGACCATTTCCGGGTCGAGTGCCGAGGTGGGCTCGTCGAACAGCATGATCTTGGGCTTCATGCACAGCGCACGGGCAATCGCCACACGCTGCTGCTGACCACCGGAGAGTTGGCCCGGAAATTTATGCGCCTGCTCTGGAATGCGTACGCGCTCCAGGTAATGCATGGCGATTTCTTCGGCTTTCTTCTTCGGCATCTTGCGAACCCACATCGGCGCCAGCGTGCAGTTCTGCAGGATGGTCAAGTGCGGGAACAGGTTGAAATGCTGGAACACCATGCCGACTTCCCGGCGGATGGTTTCGATCTGCTTCAAGTCCGAAGTCAGCTCGGTGCCATCGACGACGATCCGGCCCTGCTGGTGCTCTTCCAGACGGTTCAGGCAACGAATCGTGGTCGACTTGCCGGAGCCCGATGGGCCGCACAGTACGATTCGCTCGCCCTGACGCACGTTCAGGTTGATGTCCTTGAGTACATGGAACTGGCCGTACCACTTGTGGACGCCCTCCATGCGGATCATGCCTTCAGCGCCCAGAGGCTTGGTGATAACTTCACTCATGTCAAAACTCCTAACGCTTGTGGCCTGTGTCCAGCTTACGTTCCAAATGCATGGAATAGCGGGACATACCGAAACAGAAGATCCAGAACACCAGGGCCGCGAACACGTACCCCTCGGTCGCCATACCCAGCCATGCAGGGTCGGCGGTGGCTTGCTTGACGCTGTTGAGCAGGTCGAACAGGCCGATGATGATCACAAGGCTGGTGTCCTTGAACAGGGCGATGAAGGTGTTGACGATGCCGGGGATGACCATCTTCAACGCCTGCGGCAGGATCACCAGACCCATGCTGCGCCAGTAGCCCAGGCCCATTGCAGCGGCCGCTTCGTACTGACCCTTTGGAATCGCCTGCATGCCACCGCGCACCACTTCAGCCACGTAGGCCGACTGGAACAGGATGACGCCGATCAGCGCACGCAGCAGCTTGTCGAAGTTCATCCCTTCAGGCATGAACAGCGGCAGCATGACCGAGGACATGAACAGCACCGTAATCAACGGTACGCCGCGCCAGAACTCGATGAAGGTCACGCACACCACGCGTACCGCCGGCATGTTGGAACGACGCCCCAACGCCAGCAGAATGCCCAGCGGCAACGCACCGGCAATGCCGACCGTGGCAATCACCAGGGTCAGCATCAAGCCGCCCCACTGGCTGGTCGGTATGGTCGACAGACCGAACGCACCGCCGTGCAGCAGGTAGAACGCAACGACCGGGTAGATCACCAGGTAAGCGATACCGTAGAGGGCCTTGCGCGGGAATTTCGAAATGAACAGCGGTGCAGCCCCCACGATGGCGAGGATAGCGGTCAGATCGACCCTCCAGCGCAGCTCGGTGGGAAAGTATCCATACATGAATTGGCCGAAGCGCTGCTGAACGAATACCCAGCAGGCGCCAGCCTTGGTGCAATCTTCCTTGGTGGTGCCGATCCAGTTCGCATCCAGCAGGGCCCAACTGATCATCGGCGGGACGATCAGGTAGATCAGGTACAGCGACAGCAGTGTCAGGATCGTGTTGATCCAGCTGGAGAACAGGTTCTCCCTCATCCACGCCACGGGGCCGAACACTTTACCCGGTGGTGGCATATCAGGTTTGAAAGTATGGGTCGTCATGCGCGTTTCCTCACCGCTCGATCAGCGCAATGCGCTTGTTGTACCAGTTCATCAGCAGGGAAATGCTGATACTGATCGCCAGGTACACGCTCATGGTGATGGCAATGACTTCGATCGCCTGCCCGGTCTGGTTGAGCACCGTACCGGCAAACAGAGAAACCATTTCCGGATAACCGATGGCAGCCGCCAGCGATGAGTTCTTCGCCAGGTTAAGGAACTGGCTGGTCAACGGCGGGATGATCACTCGCAATGCCTGCGGGATGATGACCTTGCGCAACGTAGGACCCGGACGCAGCCCCAGCGAACGAGCAGCCTCGGTCTGGCCGTGGCTGACCGACTTGATGCCCGAACGTACGATTTCAGCGATGAACGCTGCGGTATAAATAGTCAACGCCAGGGTCAACGAGATCAGCTCCGGGATCAGTACCCAGCCGCCACTGAAGTTGAAGCCTTTGAGCTGTGGCATTTCCCAGTGCACGGGGCTGCCGACGATCAGCATGCTCAGGCCCGGAATGACCAGCAGCAACGCCAGCGCTGTCCAGAACTTGTGAAACGGCTGGCCGGTGGCCTCGAAACGCTTGTTGGCCCAACGGACCATCATGACCACGGCAACGACGGCGATCAACACGCTGACCAGAAACGCCACCATGCCTTCGGCAGGCAACGCCCGGGGCATGTTCAGGCCACGGCTGCTGACGAAAAACATGTCGAAGTAGCCATGCGCCTGGCGCGGACCGGGCAGCGTCAGGAAGACCGCGGTGTACCAGAACAGGATCTGCAGCAGTGGCGGAATGTTGCGGAAGACTTCCACATACACCGTCGCCAGCTTGCTGATCATCCAGTTGGGAGACAGACGGGCAATACCAATGATGAAGCCCAGTAGGGTCGCCAGGATGATCCCGATGACTGAAACCAGCAGGGTATTGAGCAGGCCGACGACAAACACGCGGGCATAGCTGTCCGCTTCGGTGTAGTCGATCAAATGCTGAGCGATACCGAAACCGGCACTGCGTTCAAGAAAGTCGAAGCCGGAGGTGATTCCCCGGTGCTGCAGGTTGGTCTGGGTGTTGTCAAACATGAACCAGCCTAACGAGACCACCGCGATGACCGTGATGATCTGAAACAACCACGCGCGCACTTTCGGATCGCTCAGAGTGAGCTTTTGCTTGGGTGCGACGATTTGCTTTTCCATGAAATGCCCCAGGAAAAATCGAACAGAACAACGCCCGACAGGCCGGGAAGCCTGCCGGGCGTCGGGTCAATCAGCGGATAGGTGGAGCGTACTGGATGCCGCCAGCGTTCCACAAAGCGTTCTGACCGCGCTTGATTTTCAGCGGGGTGGCCTCGCCCAGGTTGCGTTCGAACATCTCGCCGTAGTTACCCACTTGCTTGACGATCTGCACGACCCAGTCCTTTGGCAGCTTCAGGTCTGCACCGTAGGCACCGTCAGCGCCGAGCATACGGGCAACGTCCGGGTTCTTGGTCGACTTGGCTTCAGCCTCAACGTTCTGAGAAGTGATTTTGGCCTCTTCTGCGTTCAGCATCGCGAACAGGGTCCACTTGACGATGGAGAACCACTCTTCGTCGCCTTTACGTACGACAGGGCCCAAGGGCTCCTTGGAAATCACTTCCGGCAGAACGACGTAATCGTCCGGCTTGGCCAGCTTGCTGCGCTGTGCGTAGAGCTGCGACTGGTCGGAAGTCAGCACGTCGCAACGGCCGCCTTCCAGCGACTTGGCGCTTTCATCGGAGGTGTCGAAAGTGATCGGGGTGTACTTCAGGCCGTTGGAGCGGAAGTAGTCGGAGACATTCAGCTCGGTGGTGGTGCCTGCCTGGATGCATACGGTGGCGCCGTCCAGTTCCTTGGCGCTTTTGACGCCCAGCTTGTTGTTCACGAGAAAGCCGATGCCGTCGTAGTAAGTCACGCCGGTGAACACCAGACCCATGCCCGAATCGCGGGAGCTGGTCCAGGTGGTGTTACGCGAAAGAACATCGATTTCGCCCGATTGCAATGCCGTGAAACGCTCTTTGGCGTTCAACTGGCTGAACTTGACTTTGGTGGCGTCGCCAAACACGGCAGCGGCAACTGCGCGGCACACATCGGCGTCGATGCCGGTGATTTTGCCCGACGCGTCTGGCACGGAAAACCCTGGCAGGCCATCGCTGACGCCGCACTGAACAAACCCTTTTTTCTTCACAGCATCGAGCGTGGCACCTGCGTTAGCAGCCCCCACCACACCCAATGCTGCCAATGCTGTTACAACCGCCAGGGTGGATTTCAACATCTTCATTCAAAATCTCCAGTTTGCTCTTTGTTGTGTAGGAGTTTCAGTGGCATCGCACCCTTGTGAGGCATAAATGACCCGTGCTGGCTTTTTTTTGGGTCATGCGTGGCCGGACCTGAATCATGAAGCGCCTGCAAGATCATCTCGTCAGGCATCCTCATCATTCAAAACGGTCCCTGGACTGTCGCCCCGTGTTTTCCCGAACCCGAACGGTGCAGGGTCAATCGTGCCGCGAATCCTGACGCATGGACTCCGATGCTGCTTTTCGACCGTCACAAGTAATAGCTTTATAGTGTTACCGAACGATGAGAGCACACAGTCTCCAGACGTCTTGTAGCAAAGCCCGTACCAGCATGGTGGCGATGTTGAATTAACGACAGGTCAAGACAAAAACTTGTACCCTTGCGACATCTTCTTTCATATTTAAACAAGCTGCGCACTCTATTAATGCGCTCAAAAAGCGCCCGCGCACAAAAATGGAGCAGTCATGAGCGAACCCCTAATCCTTGAACCGTCCGGCACTCCTGATGCGTGCGTCATCTGGTTGCATGGCCTGGGTGCCGACCGCTACGACTTCATGGCGGTTGCCGAAACCTTGCAAGAGTCTTTACTGACCACCCGCTTCGTTCTCCCTCAGGCCCCGACACGAGCGGTCACCGTCAATGGCGGCTATCAAATGCCGAGCTGGTATGACATCAAAGCCATGAGCAGCGAGGCCCGCGCCATCGATCACGATGAGATGGAAGCCTCGGCGCAGCAGGTGTTGAACCTCATCGAGCAGCAACGTGACGGTGGCATCGACCCGGCGCGAATCTTTCTGGCAGGCTTTTCCCAAGGCGGTGCGGTGGTGTTACACGCAGCCTATCTGCGCTGGCAGGGACCGCTCGGCGGGGTGCTGGCGCTGTCTACTTATGCACCGACATTCAACAAACAGATGACGCTTTCTGCCAGCCAGCAGCGCATCCCTGCACTCTGCCTGCATGGCCAGCATGACGAAGTGGTTCATAACGTGATGGGCCGGACCGCCTATGAGCATTTGAAGGCGCAAGGTGTCACCGCTCAATGGCAAGAGTACTCAATGGGGCATCAAGTGTTACCGCAGGAAATTCACGACATCGGCGTTTGGCTGGGCGAAAAGCTGCGCTGAAATCCGATCCGCAGCGCTCTGGCCCGAGCCGTTCTGTAGCGCAACACGGATGACACTACGCCGAGCACGGTTCTTGCTTTACACTGCTCGGCGTACATTCCTTAACCAATTGACGAGATGACCGTGCTCAAAGCACTCAAAAAGATGTTCGGTAAAAGCGAGGCCGAACCACTCGCGCCCGTTCCGGCAGCACCTATCCCCGCCCCTGCCATGCCTGTTCACGACCTGAATCAGGGTCAGAACCCGGATCACTCCGCTCAGGTAGCCGAAACGGCCATTGAGCCTGCTCGTGTCAGAGCGCCACGCGCCGACAAGCCAAAGGCCGAGCGCCCGCGTCGCGAACGTGTAGAGAAGCCGCCCGCCCCTGCCTGGAAACTCGAAGATTTCGTCGTTGAACCGCAGGAAGGCAAAACCCGTTTTCACGATTTCAACCTTGCCCCTGAGCTGATGCACGCCATTCAGGATCTGGGCTTCCCGTACTGCACGCCGATCCAGGCGGGCGTATTGGGTTACACCCTCAAAGGCAAAGACGCTATCGGCCGCGCCCAGACCGGCACTGGCAAGACTGCGGCATTCCTGATTTCGATCATCGAGCAACTGACTCAGACCCCGCCGCCTGCCGAGCGATACATGGGTGAGCCGCGCGCACTGATCATTGCGCCGACCCGGGAACTGGTCGTGCAGATCGCCAAGGACGCCACCGACCTGACCAAGTACACGAACCTGAACGTCATGACATTCGTCGGCGGCATGGACTTCGACAAACAGCTCAAGCAACTGGAAGCGCGTCACTGCGACATTCTGGTCGCCACACCGGGCCGCCTGCTGGACTTCAACCAGCGCGGCGAAGTGCATCTGGACATGGTCGAAGTCATGGTGCTGGACGAAGCGGACCGCATGCTGGATATGGGCTTCATTCCGCAGGTGCGTCAAATCATTCGCCAGACACCGCACAAGGGCGAGCGCCAGACGTTGCTGTTCTCGGCGACCTTCACCGAAGACGTCATGAACCTCGCCAAACAATGGACGACAGATCCGTCCATTGTCGAGATCGAGTCGTTGAACGTGGCCAGTGACAATGTTGAGCAGCATATCTATGCAGTGGCTGGCGCCGACAAGTACAAGTTGCTGTACAACCTGGTCAACGATAATAGTTGGGAACGCGTGATGGTCTTCGCCAACCGCAAGGACGAGGTGCGCCGCATCGAAGAACGGCTGGTGCGGGACGGCGTCAATGCCGCGCAACTGTCAGGTGATGTGCCGCAGCACAAGCGGATCAAGACCCTCGAAGGCTTCCGCGAAGGCAAGATTCGCGTACTGGTGGCCACTGATGTTGCCGGTCGCGGCATCCACATCGATGGTATCAGCCACGTGATCAACTTCACGCTGCCGGAAGTGCCGGATGATTACGTACACCGCATCGGCCGTACCGGCCGCGCAGGTGCAGATGGCGTGTCGATCAGCTTCGCCGGTGAAGACGACTCGTATCAGTTGCCTGCCATCGAAGAAAAGCTGGGCCGCAAGATCAGTTGCGAAACGCCGCCGACCGAACTGCTGCGTGCAGTGGTGCGTCGTACGACCTGAGTGTTTTCACCTGAAAGATGGCCGCGCCAATGCTTCGCGTTGGCACGCTGCCCGGGACGCAGAGCGTTCTGAGAGGCATTCACACGCAGAGCATGAGGAACGATCAGTCAAACCTGCCGCTTCATCGATCGTTCCCTACGCGCCGCGCTCATCGTTATCCACAAGTCTGCCTCAACACTGATCGTCCTTTTCACGCAGACTCACTTCCAGCGGTCAGCCGCCGCATGATCGCTGTCGCGCCCTTCCACCCAACGCTGACCTTCCGGCGTGTTCTCACGCTTCCAGAACGGTGCGCGGGTTTTCAGGTAATCCATGACGAAATCACAGGCCTCGAATGCGGCCTGACGATGCGCACTGGCGACGCCGACGAAAACGATCGGCTCACCCGGCTCCAGCGCACCGACCCGATGCAGCACATCCAGGCGCAACAATGGCCAGCGCTGCTCGGCTTCGGTGACGATCCTGGCCAGCGCCTTTTCGGTCATGCCCGGGTAGTGCTCCAGGAACATGCCGGACACGTCGCGACCATCATTGAAGTCGCGCACGTAACCCACAAAACTGACCACCGCACCGATGCCGACGTTGGCCGCATGCAACGCGTTGACCTCAGTGCCTGGATCGAACGCTGCCAACTGCACGCGAATCGTCATGATCAGCCCCCGGTCACGGTCGGAAAGAACGCGACTTCATCGCCATCCTGCAACGGCTCATCCAGTTGGCACAGCTCCTGATTGCGGGCGCACATCAGGTTCTGCTCGCCCAACACCTGCCAGGCCTCGCCGCGTTGCAGCAGGTGCTGGCGCAAGGTGTCCAGGGTTGCGAAATCGCCCTCGACCCGCTCGCTGTCGAGCCCGAGCGTTTCGCGATAGCGCGCGAAATACTGAACCTGCAGCTTCATTGACCGGCCTCCACATCGTCAGCGATGAAGTGACCGCTCTTGCCACCGAGTTTTTCCAGCAGGCGCACCGACTCAATGACCATGCCGCGATCCACCGCCTTGCACATGTCATAAATCGTCAAGGCCGCAACACTGGCGGCTGTCAGCGCTTCCATTTCCACGCCCGTCTGCCCGGCCAACTTGCAGCGCGCCATGATGCGCACGGCGTCGTCGCCTTCGGCGGTGAGTTCGACCTTGACGCTGGTCAGCATCAACGGATGGCAAAGCGGGATCAAGTCGCTGGTTTTCTTTGCTGCCTGAATACCCGCAATACGGGCCACAGCGAATACGTCGCCCTTGGGGTGACCACCGCTGACAATCATTTGTAGCGTGGCAGGCAGCATGCGCACACGCGCACAGGCCACGGCTTCACGGGACGTCACCGCTTTATCGGTGACATCGACCATATTGGCGCGGCCTTGGGAATCGAGATGAGTCAGCACAGTTCTACTCCTGAACAGGAGCGGAGATTGTAAACCTAAATGTGAGGGATAGGGCTGGGGGCGCTGCCGGGTTGGCACTTGATCGTGCCAATGCTGTGCATCACATTCCAGAGCGAACAAGGAGCGTCCCGAGCGGCGTTACCACGCAGGAGTGGGAACGATCATCGAAACTGATACATCCGACAACTATGCAGCGGCCGAAATATTGTATTCGCGGACAAGCGGCGCGCCGCCCTGTCCGCTCCCACGTTCTGGCATCGCATTCCTCCATGAGGACTTGTGTATAACGATGAGCGCCAGAGCGTGGGCACAGTCAACAACTTACAAATGGCTCTCCGCGTACTCGGCCAGTATCGAGCGAGGCACACCTTGCAGGGTGATGTGAACGCCGTTGGGGAAGTCCTTGAAGCGCTCCGTCAGGTAGGTCAGCCCGGAACTGGTGGCCGACAGGTAAGGGGTGTCGATCTGCGCCAGGTTACCCAGGCAGACCACTTTTGAACCGGCACCGGCACGGGTGATGATGGTTTTCATCTGGTGCGGGGTCAGGTTCTGGCATTCGTCGATCAGGATCAGACTCTGCTGAAAGCTGCGGCCCCTGATGTAGTTGAGGGATTTGAACTGCAGCGGCACCTTGCTGAGAATGTAGTCGACGCTGCCATGCGTGCTTTCGTCGTCCATATGCAGCGCTTCGAGGTTATCGGTAATTGCCCCAAGCCACGGCTCCATCTTTTCTGCTTCGGTGCCCGGCAGGAAGCCGATTTCCTGATCGAGCCCTTGCACGCTGCGGGTCGCGATGATGCGGCGATAGCGCTTGGTGACCATTGTCTGTTCGATGGCAGCCGCCAAAGCCAGAATGGTTTTACCCGAACCTGCCGCGCCCGACAGGTTGACCAGATGGATATCCGGATCGAGCAAGGCAAACAGCGCCAGCCCTTGATAAATGTCTCGCGGCTTCAGGCCCCAGGCTTCCTGATGCAGCAGCGGCTCCTGGTGCATGTCCAGAATGAGCAACTCGTCATTCTTGACGCCCTTGATCCAGCCGACAAACCCTTGCTCGTCGACGATGAACTCGTTGATGTGAACCGCAGGCAAGGCCTCAGTGAGCTGCACCCGATGCCAGGTACGCCCGCGTTCCTGACGGGTATCGACCTTGTTGACCCGATCCCAGAACGAACCGGTCATGTCGTGGTAGCCACGGGACAACAGCGAGACATCGTCCACCAGCTGGTCAGTGCTGTAATCCTCGGCATCGATGCCACAGGCGCGTGCCTTGAGACGCATGTTGATGTCTTTGGTCACCAGCACCACGCTCAAGTCCTTGTTGCGCGCGTGCAGGTCGATCAATTGATTGATGATGATGTTGTCGTTCAAATGCTCGGGAAGCAGGCTGTTGGGTTCCTCGCGCTTGCTCATCAGAATCGACAGGAAACCTTTGAAAACGCCGGTGCCACGGTCGATCGGCACACCCTTTTCCACTTCTTCGGGTGACGCCTCGCCCAGTGTCTTGTCGATCAGGCGAATTGCCTGCCGGCACTCGGCAGCCACTGAATGCTTGCCTGCTTTGAGTTTGTCCAGTTCCTCCAGAACAGTCATGGGAATGGCGACGTGGTGTTCTTCGAAATTCAATAATGCGTTTGGATCGTGGATCAAAACATTGGTATCGAGCACGTAAAGGATTGGCTGGTTAGTAGAGGGGCTGCGTCCGTGATCATCCATACTCGCTCACCTTTGTAGAAGCCAGGCGACGCAGAACCACGACAGTGCTGCGCCACGAAAAGGCCGCCGGTTTTCTTCCCTTCAGGCAGGGTAGAAATGTTGCTCAAGGTGGGTCTTTGAGGACGCCACCTGTGTTGCAGGTTTCGGCGGTCTGTATTCGTAATACAGCAAAAGGGATGACAGAAAAAAGCTCTTTGACAGTTTTTTGAAGTTTATTTCACAGGATGACGAATAGCGCTTGGCGGACGTTCACGGCACGTTTACAGTCGGAAGTCAGCCACAGCCGATTGACCGTTTATTCCCCCTCGGGCGCCTCTTCCTCACTGCCCTCCAGCCCTTTATCCACGGGCGTTTCATACAGATTTCGACAGTCATCCCAGGTCAGTTCGCTTTGCGCGGTATTGGCCAGCAGCAAGGGTACGGCAGACTGCGCTTTATTGGCCGTGTCATGGAAAACCACCGTACCCCGTCGCCAGAGCAGCATGAGCGTCAGTACCCGGTCGCCCGACTGATCGGCAGTGAGCCGGCCGGTTGCGTCCTGCGCATCGATATTCCACAACGACACCCGCAGATGCTGTGAGCGGAAGTAATCGCCACTGTCGGCACGCCGATGACCATAAGGGGGGCGAAACAACGGCACGAAATTGTCGGGAAGAATCTGTTGAACCAGTGCCGCACTGCGTTGAATCGAATCCTGCCAGTCGAGCCACTGGCTGTGCGAGCGGTACTCCCAGCCCTGGATGCCCACGCATTGTTGACGGTACAACGTCTGCAGACTGAGCGCCGATGTGCTGTCCAGGCGCTCTTGCAGGCTCTTGCCCAGAACGTGGAAGGTGGCTGTCATTTTCTGCTGACGCATGAAGTCGGCGAGCCAGTCCGTCGCGCCATCAGCCGCGCTGGGACCGCTGTCGAAATTGAGCTTGAACGTACGGTCCGGCATCTCGTCGCCACTCATCTCATCGGAGTTGTAGCGCTCGATCTCGCTGCTGGTCTGCGGAAACAGCGCGGCGAGAAACAGCAACTCATTGAGGTAACGCTGATGGAACGTGGCGCTCGGTCTTGCCCAAGCGGTATAGAACGAGTCATCGGAAACCTGGTATTCCTCGGCGCGCTGACGCAACTGGTCCATGTCCTCAACCAGCACACAGAAGTTGGCGTCCTGGTCGCAGCTTTTCTGGGCGCTCAGGTAGTTTTCCAGCAAGCGTGACCACAGCCGGTGTCGAACCACGTTCAATGAAGACACGTTGACGTAGCGCAGACCGAGGCGCTGCTTGAGCCCCTCTTCGTCCAGTTTCTCGCTCAGGTACAACTGATGAGCGAAGGACAGGATCTCGGCACGCGACGCCACATCGAACAACGCTGGCGTTTCAAGGCGCTCAGGCCAGACGCTGCGGTCCATCGTGGCGATGATTGGCGCGGCTGCCTGGGCCTGCCCCCCTAACAGCACTGCGCAAACGGCTAAAACAATACGCAAACCCAATGTCCTCTCGGTTGACTGTCGCGTGCTGACCAGCGCGCCACTATAGCTGATATACGCACCGCTTCTTATGTCGGCACGCATACAAACCCCCTGCACAGACCGCCACGGCCATCGTACCCAAACAAGACCTGTCTCTATCGCCACCATAGCTGGAGTCGAGCGCCCTCAGCCCCTAAAATCCCCCGACGATAAAAGGAGACGACTTCATGCTGATGGTGATTTCCCCAGCAAAAACCCTCGATTACGAAACACCGCCCGCCACCGAGCGCTATACCCAGCCGCAATACCTGGACCATTCCCAGGAACTGATCAGCCAGCTTCGCGAACTGACGCCTGCGCAGATCGCCGAACTGATGCACCTGTCCGACAAGTTGGCGGGACTCAATGCCGCGCGTTTCGGTAGCTGGACACCCGCATTCACGCCAGAAAACGCCAAGCAGGCGCTGTTTGCGTTCAAAGGTGACGTTTATACGGGGCTTCAGGCTGACACCCTGACTGAAGATCAGCTCAGCTATGCGCAGGACCATTTACGCATGCTCTCAGGCCTTTATGGGTTGCTGCGCCCGCTGGACCTGATGCAGCCTTACCGGCTGGAAATGGGCACGCGGCTGGCCAATGCCCGCGGCAAAGACCTGTATGCCTTCTGGGGCACGCGCATCAGCGAATGGCTCAATCAAGCGCTGACCGATCAGGGTGACGACCTGCTGCTCAATCTGGCCTCGACGGAATACTTCTCGGCAGTGAAGCGTTCAGCCTTGAACGCCCGGGTTATCGATATCGAATTCAAGGACTGGAAAAACGGTCAGTACAAGATCATCAGCTTCTACGCCAAAAAAGCCCGCGGCATGATGAGCCGGTTTGTCATCGAAGAGCGTATCGACAGCCCCGAAGCGCTTAGAGCGTTTGATGTGCAGGGTTATCGTTATGACACAGAACTATCGTCCCCTTCCAAGTTGGTCTTTCTGCGCGACAGCGTCGACCACTAACGGCGTCAAAGTTGCGTAGCGCGATGCGGCTACGCAACTTAGTTCCTCTATCTCCCCGCCCCGACGACAGCTTTATGACGTCAGACAAATGTCATCTAGTGCGTCGTTTGTCCGACAAGATATTTTTCTCAAAAAATAAACGATTTTTTTACGTGGTAGCACTTTAACTTTTTAGAGTGCTGGCACTTTAACGCCCACCCTAGTTACACCCCCGTAAACATGGGACTTCGTCTTTCAGTGCCATCAGTATGCAATTGTGTATGTCACGTACTTGATACATCAAATTCCCCAAAACAGGACGGGCGGCCAGGAACTAAATGGGAAACCTTACGTTCCTACATCCCGTAACAATTCTCGGCCACTCTGTAGGAGATCACCTACAGCGCAGCGAGGGTAAAAGGGAGTTACCAGCAGGCAGTCCTTTTCCACTGGATGAGGCTGCAGGTACCGAAATTAAGACTCATATCACTAGTTGAAGTAGGTAGACAGGCGAAGCACCGGAACGGTGTGGCGCGCAGGACTCGACAAGGACTGCCAAGGCTCTGGCCAGCGGCTTTCAGTTCCTGATCCGCCGTCGATCGCTATACATGGAGTGGTTTACTGCATCCAAGAGAGCAGGACCCTGTCCGGAAGGCCAGGTCACTTGCCGCTTGTACTTAGTGTCATTTGGGTTCGCCTCGTTTGTTTGGGCACTCACTCTTAAATTATGCCTGCGTTAGTTAGATGGCCTTACACGCTGTCATGACTCGCGTGTGACATCTGCTGGCCAAAATTAATATCCAGCCAACTTATGGCGTGAAAATCGAGGAGAGTACGATGCGTATCAGCATCTTTGGTTTGGGTTATGTCGGTGCAGTCTGTGCCGGTTGCCTTTCTGCACGTGGTCACGATGTTGTCGGCGTGGATATTTCCAGCGCCAAGATCGACCTGATCAATAACGGCAAATCGCCAATCGTTGAGCCGGGTCTGGAAGACCTGCTGGCACAAGGTATCCGCACCGGCAAACTGCGCGGCACTACGGACTTCTCCGAAGCGATTCGCGCAACCGATCTGTCCATGATCTGCGTGGGTACACCGAGCAAGAAGAACGGTGATCTGGAACTCGATTTCATCGAATCCGTCTGCCGCGAAATCGGTTATGTCCTGCGCGACAAGACTTCTCGTCACACCATCGTGGTACGCAGCACCGTACTGCCGGGCACCGTGGCCAACGTAGTAATCCCGATCCTGGAAGACTGCTCCGGCAAGAAAGCCGGCGTGGACTTCGGCGTTGCAGTGAACCCCGAGTTCCTGCGTGAAAGCACCGCGATCAAGGACTACGACCTGCCACCGATGACGGTCATCGGCGAGTTCGACAAGGCCTCCGGCGACGTTCTGCAATCGCTGTACGAAGAACTGGACGCACCGATCATCCGCAAGGACATCGCCGTTGCCGAAATGATCAAGTACACCTGCAACGTGTGGCACGCCACCAAGGTGACCTTCGCCAACGAAATCGGCAACATTGCCAAAGCAGTCGGCGTCGATGGCCGTGAAGTGATGGACGTGGTCTGCCAGGACAAGGCACTGAACCTGTCCCAGTACTACATGCGCCCAGGCTTCGCGTTCGGCGGCTCTTGCCTGCCGAAGGACGTGCGCGCCCTGACCTACCGCGCCAGCACCCTGGACGTCGAGGCTCCACTGCTCAACTCCCTGATGCGCAGCAACGTATCCCAGGTACAGAACGCGTTCGATATGGTCGCCAGCTACGACACCCGCAAAGTTGCACTGCTGGGTCTGAGCTTCAAGGCCGGCACCGACGACCTGCGTGAAAGCCCGCTGGTAGAACTGGCCGAAATGCTGATCGGCAAAGGTTTCGACCTGAGCATCTTCGACAGCAACGTTGAATACGCACGTGTTCACGGCGCCAACAAAGACTACATCGAATCGAAAATCCCGCACGTTTCCTCGCTGCTGAATTCCGACTTCGACCAAGTCATCAACGACTCTGACGTCATCATCCTGGGCAACCGCGACGAGCGCTTCCGTGCACTCGCCGACAAGACCCCTGAAGGCAAGCGCGTCATCGACCTGGTGGGCTTCATGTCCAAGGCCACCAGTGAAAATGGCCGTGCCGAAGGTATCTGCTGGTAAATCAGCCGCAAGCCACAAGCGCCAAGCTCCAGGCCACTCGTTCAAGCATTGCTTGGGCCTGGGGCTTGAGGCTTGCAACTGACTTAGGGATACAGATTATGCAGAGGCTAAAACACGGCCTTTTACAGGCCGCCGGTTGGCTGTTTTATCTCAGTTTATTAATGGGTATTGCCACGGCATTGCCCACCAGTATCTTCGACTCACAGTCGAAGAACTTTATCTTTCTGATTGGCGCTGTGGGTATCTGGCGTTATTCGATGGGTATTACGCACTTCGTGCGCGGGATGATCTTTCTGTACATCGTTTATCCGCACTTGCGCCGCAAGGTTCGCAAGTTGGGTAACGCCGCAGATCCGTCCCATGTGTTTCTGATGGTCACCAGCTTTCGTATCGACGCGCTGACCACCGCTCAGGTGTACAGCTCGGTCATTCGTGAAGCGATCAACTGCGGTTTGCCGACCACCATCGTCTGCTCGCTGGTGGAAATGTCCGATGAGCTGCTGGTCAAGGCGATGTGGGCCAGACTCAACCCGCCGGACCGCGTGAAGCTGGACTTCGTGCGCATCCCTGGCACCGGCAAGCGTGATGGCCTGGCCTACGGTTTCCGTGCGATTTCCCGTCACCTTCCGGATGAACGCGCCGTCGTAGCCGTCATCGACGGCGACACCGTGCTGAACGAAGGCGTTGTGGCCAAGACCGTGCCGTGGTTCCAGTTGTTCGACAATGTCGGCGGCCTGACCACTAACGAGTTTTGTGAAGTGCGCGGCGGTTACATCATGAGCGAGTGGCACAAGCTGCGTTTCGCTCAGCGTCACATCAACATGTGCTCGATGGCCCTGTCCAAGCGCGTTCTGACCATGACCGGCCGCATGTCGGTATTCCGCGCCACCGTGGTCACCGACCCCGAGTTCATCGCCGACGTGGAAAGCGACTCGCTCAACCACTGGCGTCTGGGCACGTTCCGGTTTCTGACCGGCGACGACAAATCCAGCTGGTTCAGTCTGATGCGCCTGGGGTACGACACCTTCTACGTGCCGGATGCCGCGATCAACACGGTCGAGCACCCGCCGGAGAAGAGCTTCCTCAAGGCAAGCCGCAAACTGATGTACCGCTGGTACGGCAACAATCTGCGTCAAAACTCCCGTGCGCTGGGCCTGGGTGTTCGTCGCCTTGGCCTGTTCACCAGTGTGGTGCTGTTCGACCAGCGTGTGTCGATGTGGACGTCCATTCTGGGTCTGACGGTCGCCATCATCGCCAGCTTCAAGTATGGCGGAGCCTTCCTGCTGATGTACCTGCTGTGGATCGGCATGACTCGCCTGATCCTCACGCTGCTGCTGTCCTTCTCGGGACACAGGATCGGCCCTGCCTACCCCCTGATTCTCTATTACAACCAGATCGTCGGCGCCCTGATGAAGATCTACGTCTTCTTCCGCCTGGACCGCCAGTCCTGGACGCGCCAGGACACCAAACTCAGCCGCGACATGGCCAGCTTCCAAGGTTGGTTCAACACGTGGTCGTCCCGAACCATGACTTTCTCGGCTGGCACCATCTTCGTCGCCGTGCTGTTGACGATGGTTTGACCGGGCCAACGGATTAATCGCTTAAGTAGGAAAAATAGCCATGAATACAGCCGTGAATGCGAACGTCGTACATGAATCCGAAGCCCAGCGCCAACACGCCCGGGTCAAGATCCCTGCCAAGCTGCGCCTGCTGAACGACCAGCCGAACGCGCCACTGGTGCGTATCGAAGACCTGTCGGCCGGTGGCCTGAGCTTCATCGCCCCCCAAGGTCAACGCTACACCGCAGGTGAAGTCATCAAGGGTCGTCTGCAGTTTCTGATCGACAACCTCGGTCTGGCGATGGACGTGGAAATGCAGGTCCGCTCGGTGGATAACGCCAGTGGCCGCGTGGGCTGCCAGTTTCAGAATCTGGAAGCTCAGGACATCGCCACGTTGCGCCACCTGATCACCTCGCACCTGTCCGGCGACATCGTCAGCCTGGGCGAAGTGCTGGCCACCCTGCAGCGCGACAACTTCACCAAGGCGCGCAAGGTCAAGGGCAACGACGGCGGCATGAGCGCAATGGGTCGCCTGCGCGCGGTGACGTTCAGCCTTGGCATCTTCATCGTGGGTCTGGCGGCGTTCGGCTTTATCTTCAAGACCATCTACGGCCTGTATTTCGTCAGCCACGCCTCGGCCGGCCTGGTGTCGATCCCGAGCATGGACATCACCATGCCTCGCGAGGGCACCGTACAGAGCCTGGTCCAGCCTAACGGCGAAACCACCAAAGGCGCCCCGCTGGCCACGTTCAACACCAGCATGCTGGAAATGCTCAAAGGCAGCCTGACCGGTGAAGACCTGCAGCCAGCCAAGATCGAAGAACTGTACGGCAAGCAAATGAGCGGCACCCTGACCAGCCCATGCGACTGCGTTGTGGCTCGCCAACTGGTGGGTGATGGTCAGTACGCCAGCAAAGGCCAGGTGATCTTCCAACTGGTGCCACGCAACGCACCGGCCACGGTTGAAGCACGCTTTACCTATCGCCAGTTCAACGACGTCAAGCCAGGCACCCGTGTCAGCTTCCAGGTTGCCGGTGAAAACAAACTGCGCACCGGCGAAATCGTCAGCAGCACCAACCTGAGCGACACCGACCTGTCTACTGACATCCGTGTGCAGATCAAGCCTGACGAAAGCCTGAGCAGCTCGCTGGCCGGCCGTCCTGTCGAAGTGGTCAGTGATCGCGGTCCTTCCGTGAACTGGCTGATCGACAAAGCCGTGGCTGCGGGTCTGTAATCATGAGCAGCCCACTACGACGCCTGTCGACCCCCACGCTATTGAGCCTCGCCGTCGCGCTCGGCCTGAGCGGCTGTGCCGGCCTGCCTGACCAACGTCTTGCCAATGAAGCCTTGAAAAACGGCGACACTGCATTGGCGGAGCAGAACTATCGGCAGCTGGCGGACCTGGGCTACAGCGATGCACAGGTTGGCCTGGCAGATATTCAGGTCAACACCCGCGACCCGGCCCTGCTCAAACAGGCCGAAGCCACTTACCGTGCGGCCGCCGAGACTTCGCCACGGGCGCAATCGCGTCTGGGCCGTCTGCTGGCCGCCAAGCCGGACGCCACCGATGCCGAACGCCACGAAGCCGAAGCGCTGCTGAAGAAAGCCTTCGCCAACGGCGAGTCAGGCACGCTGGTCCCGCTGGCCATGCTGTATCTGCAATACCCGCATACCTTCCCGCAAGTGAATGCGCAGCAGAAGATCAGCGAGTGGCGCGCCGCCGGTTACCCGGAAGCCGGTCTGGCCCAAGTGCTGCTGTATCGCACCCAAGGCACCTACGCCGAGCATCTGGATGAAGTGGAAAGCATCTGCAAGCAGGCGCTGAACACCACAGACATCTGCTATGTCGAACTGGCCACCGTGTACCAGACACGCGGCCAGGCCGAACCGCAGGCCGCGCTGATCGAACGCCTGAAAAGCGAACACGCCGCTGGCCGCATCAGCGCTCAGCGAGTGGACAGCGTGGCGCGCGTACTGGGCGACTCGACCATCGGTACTCCGGACGAAAAGACTGCCCAGCAATTGCTGGAAGGCATCGCCCCGGGCTATCCGGCGTCGTGGGTCACCTTGGCCAAACTGCTTTACGACTTCCCCGAACTGGGCGACGTCAACAAGATGATGGAATACCTGGAAAACGGTCGCGCCGCTGACCAGCCACGCGCTGAGCTGCTGCTGGGTCGTTTGTATTACGAAGGCAAATGGGTCACGCCCGATGCCTTCAAAGCTGAAGAGCATTTGAAGAAAGCCACTGCGACGGAAATCTCGGCTCACTACTACCTGGGTCAGATCTATCGCCGTGGCTACCTCGGCCAGGTCTATCCGCAAAAAGCGGTTGACGAGCTGCTGACCGCCGCACGTGGCGGCCAGAACAGCGCCGACTACGCCCTTGCGCAACTGTTCTCACAAGGCAAAGGCACCAAGCCTGACCCGGTCAACGCCTGGGTATTCGCCCAACTGGCGCTGGCCAGCGAAACCCCGCAGGCCACTGAACTGGCCCAGCAACTGAGCACCACACTGCCGCCTGAAAAGCTCGCCGGCGCCAAGGATCTGTTGGCACGTGAGCAAAAAGTCCGGGGCGCAGCCGCCAACCAGAGCGTGATGGCGATGCAGGCCCTGCAAGAAGAAAAAGACGGTGAGGAAGCACTATGAAGTTGAATCCCCTGATGGCCGCTGGCGTGGGCCTTGGCTTCAGCCTGCTGTGGGCCTGCCCGACGCTGGCAGCGCTGACCGAACAACAGAACTTCGGTCTGGAAGTGAAAGCAACCGGTCAGCTTGAAGACGACCGCGATCTGGGCACCCGCTCGGGCGGCGACGTCAGCGGTCTGGGTCTGGACCTGCGTCCGTGGGTCTACGGCGAGCGCGGCAACTGGAGTGCTTACGCGATGGGCCAAGTGGTCACCGCCACCGACACCATTCAGACAGACCCGCTGGAACAGTCCACCGGCGCAGCCGACGGCCAGACTCAAGTGTCTCGCGGCACGGCCAGCGAGCGCGAAGTCGACAAAACCTACGCTGCACTGCGCGAATTCTGGATCGGCTACAGCGGATTCACGCCCTACCCTGGCGAGATCCTGAAAGTCGGTCGCCAGCGTCTGCGCAATGACGATGGCCAATGGCACGACACCAACATCGAAGCCATCAACTGGACGTTCGACACCACGCTGCTGCGGGCCGAACTGGGCGCCGCGCAACGTTTCAGCGAATACCGCACCGACCTGACAGAACTGGCCCCCGACGACGAAGATCGCCAGCATCTGTTTGGCTCGGCCAGCTATCAGTGGACACCGGGTCACTGGGCAGGCGTGCGTGCGCATTACAGCCACGACGACGGCAAGCTCAAGGACCAGGGCCAGGAACTCGACGACTTGGACAAGACGTCCAACGGCGACCTCACCTGGCTGGGTCTGCAAGCCGACAGCGACGCTTACAACTACCGCAACACCCATCAGCTCAATTACTGGGGCAGCCTGACCTGGCTCAACGGCACTCGTGACGAGATCGGTGTCAACGGCGTGAACGATCAGTACTTTGCCGGCGAGAAAAACAGCCGCGACATGAACGGCTGGGCCACCGACCTGGGCCTGCGCCTGCGTCTGGATCCTCAATGGCAAGTCGGTGCGGCCTACTCGCGCGCCAGCAAGGACTACGTTCAGAACGGCCTGGAAAGCAACCGTTCGAACTGGACCGGCACGCGCTCGCGCATCCATCGCTTCGGCGAAGCCTTCCAGGGCGAAATGGCCAACGTGGAAACCGGCTCGCTGTTCGCCTCCTGGCAGATGAATGAGGAATACGACGCCTCGCTGATCTACCACAAGTTCCGCCGTGTAGACGGCAACACCGGCATCGGTGGCTCGGGTATCAACGCGGTTCGCGAGAACGGCGACAGCAATACCTTCAGCTCGCTGCCGCTGGAAGACGGTCGCAAAGACCTGGGTCAGGAAATGGACCTGGTCGTGACCAAGTACTTTAAACAGGGTCTGTTGCCAGCATCGCTGAGCCAGTCCTTCGACGAACCGTCGGCCCTGGTGCGCTTGCGTGCCGGTGTCTTCAAGCCCGGCGACGCGTACCACAACGGCGTGGATGAATACATGCATCGCGCCATTGTCGACGTCATCTGGCGCTTCTGATGCGAACCGCCAAAGGAGTGCCACAGATGAACAGTCAAGCAAGCAACGGGCGCAATCGCACCTGGCCGCACGCCCTGCTCGAAAGCGCCGTGCTGAGCAGCGCCCTGCTGATCGCCAGCAGCGCGGCACTGGCCAACGCGCCTGTCACCCCCGAGGCGCCGAAGGCGGTGGTCAAGGAGCTGCAAAAGGCCAAGACCTACACCATCACCAGCCCGCCCACCGCGCCGCTGGAAATGGCCAAGCCGGTACTGCCGGACGTCAGCGGCTACACCGCAGAAGCGGCGCTGAAAAAGATCGTGCGCAACAAGCCGGGCAAGATCACCGTCGCCCGGATGATGGAAGAAACCGGCCTGAAGGAATTCATCGGCGGTGATAACAAGATGGCTGAATGGGTCGCCCGTCAAAAGGGTATCCCGCAGGCCATCATGATCTCCGACGGCTACGTGAACCTTCAGGACCTGGTCAGGAAAGTGCCCAAGCAGTTTCTAAATGAAGTGTCGCCGGGCGTCTACGTGGCCCGCCTGCCGATTCTAGTCAAGGAAACCGGCATCTTCGAGATCGACAGCAAGACCAAAGAACTGCGTCTGTCTCAGGAAAAAGGCTCGTTCATCGTCAGCGAAGGCAAGATGCTGATCACCCACACTCAGGTCAATGCCTGGAGCGAAACCCGCAACAGCCTGGCGACGTATCGCAAGCCTGACGAGTTTCGCCCGTTCGTGCTGACTTGGGGCGGCTCGGAAACCTGGATCGCCAACACCAAGATGGCGAGCATGGGCTATGACCAGAGCAAGTCCTACGGCGTGAGTATTTCCCAGTACACGCCGAACACCGCGAAAATTCTCAAGCGCGCCGAGCCGACCGGCTGGATCGTCGATTCGGAATTCTCGGACATGTGGTACGGCTTCTACTGCTACGAGACGCGTGACTTCGTGATCAAGGGCAACACTTATCGCGACAACATCGTCTACGGCATTGACCCGCACGACCGCTCCCACGGCCTGATCATTGCCGAGAACGATGTCTACGGGACCAAGAAGAAACACGGGATCATTATTTCCCGGGAAGTCGACAACAGCTTCATCTTCCGCAACAAAAGCCACGACAACAAGTTGTCCGGCGTGGTCCTGGACCGTAACAGCGTGGGCAACATCGTCGCCTACAACGAGATTTTCCAGAACCATACCGACGGCATCACCCTGTACGAAAGCGGCAACAACCTGCTGTGGGGCAACCGTGTGATTGCCAACCGCCGCCACGGTATCCGCGTGCGTAACAGCGTGAACATCAAGCTGTACGAAAACATCGCCACGGCCAACGGCCTGATGGGCGTCTACGGCCACATCAAGGACCTGAGCGAAACCGACCGCGACATCGACCTCGATCCGTTCGACGCCCAGGTGTCGTTGATCATGGTCGGCGGCGAGCTGGCCAGCAACGGCTCCGGCCCGCTGTCCATCGACTCACCCCTGAGTGTCGAGTTGTATCGCGTTTCGATGCTGGCCCCGACCAAGGAAGTCGGCATCAGCCTCAACGGCATTCTCGGCGAGCGCCAGAGCGAGATCCTCGACCTGCTGGTTCGCCAGAAGAAAGCCGTATTGATCGACCCCGTCGAAAGCCAGACCGAGCTGCGGGAATGAGGAAGGGTATTGTTATGCACGCACATTTGATCAAGCTGTTGAGCCTGTCCAGCCTCACCGCCGCGCTGATGGCCGCCGCCGGTGTCGCTCGCGCGGACGACTCGCAAGCGCCTACCTTTACCGCCGAGCCCTGCTGCAGCCTGTGCCCGGCTGCGCACGACGCGAAGAACTACACCACGCGCTATCAGCAGAACTTCACCACGCTGGTGCAAGCCGAAGGCGACTGGCTGTTCCGTACTCAGGAAGACCTGCGTACGGAATTCGACACCACGCCTGCCGGCTACCGCCGCATGAAAGAACTGCACGATGCGTTCAAGAGCAAAGGCGTTGAGCTGGTAGTGGTTTACCAGCCAACCCGTGGCCTGGTAGACCGTAACAAGTTGCTCCCCGCCGAACGCGACAAGTACGACTACAACAAGGCCTTGAAGAACTATCAAGCCATGCTGGGGCGCTTCAGCAAGATGGGCTACTGGGTGCCAGACCTGTCGCCGTTGACCAACGAACAGCAGGCGCACGATTTCTACTTCCGCGGCGACCAGCACTGGACGCCTTACGGCGCGCAGCGCACGGCGAAGATCGTGGCCGAAACCGTGAAGAAAGTCCCGGGCTACTCGGACATTCCCAAGCGTGAGTTCGAAAGCCATATCTCCGGGCGCATGGGCAAGAACGGCACCCTGCACAACATGGCAGGCCAGTTGTGTGGCACCAGCTACGCGGTTCAATACATGGACCAGTTCAGCACCGAGCCCAAGGGCGAAGCCGGTGACGGCGATCTGTTCGGCGATTCCGGGAACCCGGAAATCACCCTGGTCGGCACCAGCCACAGTGGCAAGAACTACAACTTTGGCGGTTTCCTTCAGGAATACCTCAGCGCCGATGTGCTAAACGTCGCGTTCCCCGGCGGCGGTCTGGAAGGCTCGATGTTGCAGTACCTGGGCAGCGAAGACTTCCAGAAACGTCCGCCGAAAATTCTCATCTGGGAATTCTCGCCGCTGTACCGCCTGGATCAGGAAACCATCTATCGCCAGATGATGGCGCTGCTGGACAACGGCTGTGAAGGCAAGCCTGCCATCATGAGTGCCAGCACCACCCTCAAGCCGGGCAACAACGAAGTGTTGGTCAACGGCAAGAACGGCATCAAGGATATTCGTAACGGTAACAACCAGATCGATATCCGCTTCGACGACACCTCCGTGAAAGTCCTTCAAGCCAGGCTCTGGTACATGAACGGTCGTCACGAAGACCTGAAAATCGAAAAGCCGGAAACCTCGGACACCGATGGACGCTTCGCCTTTGAATTGCGCGAAGACGAGGACTGGGCTGATCAGCAGTTGCTGGCGCTCGAGATCCAGGGACCGGAAGCAGGAGCAGAGCCACAGAAAGTCGAAGCGAAAGTATGCAAACGCAACGTGTTCCCGAGCGCTGCGAAACACACCGCTCAAGCCGGACTATGAGGTGACATATGCAGACTCCGAAACTGATACGCCCTACCCTGCTGTCGATGGCAATCCTGTCATCGATGGCGTGGGCAATGGGTGCGTCCGCATCCGCGACGCTGGTTCCACCAAAAGGCTATGACGCACCGATCGAAAAGATGAAGACCGGTGATCACAACTTTACCTGTGATGCCATCCCGACGCCTTACACCGACAAACTGGTGTTTCGCAGCAAGTACGAAGGTTCGGACAAGGCTCGCGCCACCCTGAACCTGAAGTCCGAAGAAGCCTTTCGCGATGCGACCAAGGACATCACCACCCTTGAGCGCGGCGTGAGCAAAGTCGTGATGCAGTACATGCGCGACGGTCGTCCCGAGCAGCTCGATTGCGCGCTGAACATGATGACCACCTGGGCCAAGGCCGATGCGCTGGAGTCCCGCGAGTTCAACCATACCGGCAAGTCCATGCGCAAATGGGCGCTGGGCAGCATGTCGTCGGCGTACCTGCGCTTGAAGTTCTCCGACTCCAAGCCGCTGGCCAACCGTCAGCAGGACGCGCAGATCATCGAAGCCTGGTTCAGCAAACTGGCCGATCAGGTGGTCAGCGACTGGAGCAATCTGCCGCTGGAAAAAATTAACAACCACTCGTACTGGGCCGCCTGGTCAGTGATGTCAACGGCCGTCGCCACCAATCGTCAGGACCTGTTCGACTGGGCGATCAAGGAGTTCAAGGTTGCCGCCAATCAGGTGGACAAGGACGGCTTCCTGCCTAACGAAATGAAGCGCCGTCAACGCGCCCTTTCGTATCACAACTATGCCTTGCCGCCACTGGCCATGATCGCCAGCTTCGCCCAGGCCAATGGTGTGGATCTGCGTCCGGAAAACAACGGTGCGCTCAAGCGTCTGGCTGACCGTGTGCTGGCTGGCGTGAAGGATCCTTCGATGTTCGCCGAGCACAACGGTGAGAAGCAGGACATGACGGACCTGAAAAAGGACCCGAAATTCGCCTGGCTGGAACCGTACTGCTCGCTCTACACCTGCAACCCGGAAACGCTTGAAGAGAAACACGAAAAGCAGCCGTTCAAGACGTTCCGTCTGGGTGGCGACCTGACCAAGGTCTACGACCCGTCTCATGAAAAAGGCGACAAGGACGGTTCCTGATTCGATGCGGTTTTGAATAGTGGGAGCGGACATGTCCGCGAAGATGTTCAGGCTGTCCTGTTTTCCTGGACACGTCCGCTCCCAGAGTGATTTACCCCCCTGTTTTCGATGGGGGGTTTGGGGGGGCTTTGGGCCCTTGAATGTTGGACAAACGGAGAGATAAGGATGGTTTTCTCATCCAACGTGTTCCTGTTCCTGTTCTTGCCGATCTTCCTCGGCTTGTACTACTTGAGCGGGCAACGCTATCGCAATCTGCTGCTGCTGATCGCCAGCTATATCTTCTACGCCTGGTGGCGTGTGGACTTCCTGGCCCTGTTCATAGGCGTCACCGTCTGGAACTACTGGATCGGCCTCAAAGTGGGCGCAGCAGGCGTGCGGACCAAACCGGCACAGCGCTGGCTGTTGCTCGGCGTGGTCGTGGACCTCGGCATTCTGGGCTACTTCAAGTACGCGAACTTCGGCGTGGACAGCATAAACGCGGCCATGACCTCGATGGGTCTGGAACCGTTCATCCTGACGCACGTGTTGCTGCCGATTGGTATTTCGTTCTACGTGTTCGAGTCGATCAGCTACATCATCGACGTGTATCGCGGCGACACACCGGCCACCCGCAACCTGATCGACTTTGCTGCGTTCGTGGCGATCTTCCCGCACCTGATCGCAGGTCCCGTGTTGCGTTTCCGTGATCTGGCCGACCAGTTCAACAACCGTACACACACGCTGGACAAATTCTCCGAAGGCGCCACACGCTTCATGCAGGGCTTCATCAAGAAAGTGTTCATCGCCGACACCCTCGCGGTCGTGGCGGACCACTGCTTCGCCTTGCAGAACCCGACCACAGGCGACGCCTGGCTTGGTGCGCTGGCGTACACCGCTCAGCTGTATTTCGACTTCTCCGGTTACAGCGACATGGCCATCGGCCTGGGTCTGATGATGGGTTTCCGCTTCATGGAAAACTTCAAACAGCCCTACATCAGCCAATCGATCACCGAGTTCTGGCGTCGCTGGCACATCAGCCTCTCCACCTGGCTGCGTGACTACCTGTACATCACTTTGGGCGGCAACCGTGGCGGCAAGTTCGCAACCTACCGCAACCTGTTCCTGACCATGCTGTTGGGCGGTCTGTGGCACGGCGCCAACGTCACCTACATCATCTGGGGTGCCTGGCACGGCATGTGGCTGGCGATCGAGAAAGCGCTGGGCATCAATACCAAGCCTTACAACTTCAACGTGATTCGCTGGGCACTGACCTTCCTGCTGGTGGTCGTCGGCTGGGTGATCTTCCGCGCAGAAAACCTGCACGTCGCAGCCCGTATGTACGGCGCGATGTTCAGCTTTGGCGAATGGCAGCTGTCCGAGCTCAACCGCGCAAGCCTCACCGGTCTGCAAGTGGCGACCCTGGTTCTGGCCTACGCAACGCTGGCGTTCTTCGGTCTGCGTGACTTCTACCAGAACCGTCAAGCCGACGATGGCAAGAGCGCCAAGGCCGACGGTCCTGCGACCGCGCAGCCGGGCACCATCAAGGCCGTTCCTGGCGACGCGCCCGGCAGTCTGCATCTGCCCGGCTACACCGTGGGCA
>NZ_RBTP01000069.1 GCF_003702045.1 Pseudomonas viridiflava | reverse complement strand
CGACCTCCTTCCTCGCTGACTTCATCCTATAAACCCTTGTAACTCATTGAATCTCAAGGCTTTTTCGTTTCCGTCTGCGCCGGAAGTGGGGCGAATTATAGACACCTCAACGAGCGCGTCAACCGTTATTTTCGATTAAGTCGAAATTAGCCGATTCAGGCCTTGTAGCTATATAGAAAGACAACAAACCCACGCCTGCTTATATCGCTACAACACGCCTGCAGCTTGAAGCGCGACAACCTCATCCGCACTCATCCCGAGCAATTCCTGAAGAACCTGCGACGTATGCTCCCCCAATAACGGAGGCGCACGCCGGTATTCCACCGGCGTCTCGGACAATCGGATGGGGCTGGCCACTTGCGCCACCTGCCCGGCCAGCACGTGCGGCAACTCGATGGCCAACCCGCGCGCCAGCACTTGGGGATCTGCAAACACCTGAGCGAGATCGTTGACCGGCCCACAGGGAACGCCTGCCGCCTCCAGCGCCTCCACCCACTGCGTGGTTGTCTTGAACACTGTTGCCTGCCGTATCAGCGGAATGAGCTCAGCCCGATTGGCCACTCTTAGCTTATTAGTGAGAAACCTTGGGTCTGTCGCCCAATGCGGTTGCCCCGCCACCTCGGCGAATTTGCGAAACTGGTTGTCATTGCCGACGGTAAGAATGAAATCCCCATCGGCCGTAGGAAAGTCCTGATAAGGCACGATATTGGGATGCGCGTTGCCCAGCCGCTTTGGCGCGACCCCCGTAGTCAGGTAATTCATCGCCTGATTCGCCAGGCAGGCGACCTGGACATCCAGCAGTGCCATGTCGATGTATTGCCCGATACCGCCTTGATCGCGGTGCGCCAATGCCGCAAGAATCGATGTAGATGCGTACAACCCCGTCAGAATATCCGTAAGAGCGACGCCCACCTTTACCGGCCCAGCACCCTCATCGCCATCAGGGCGTCCTGTCAGACTCATCAGCCCGCCCAAGCCCTGAATCATGAAGTCGTAACCGGCACGCTTCGCATAAGGACCGGTTTGACCAAACCCGGTGATAGAGCAGTAGATCAGCTTCGGATTGAGCGCCTTGAGGGATTCATAATCCAGACCATAGGCAGCTAACCCACCGACCTTGAAGTTTTCGATCACCACATCAGACTTCGCGACCAGCTCACGCAACAGCCTTTGCCCCTCAGGACGAGTGAAATCGATAGTGACCGATTGCTTGTTCCGATTGGCCGACAGGTAATAAGCCGCCTCAGTCGTATTCTGCCCCGCCTCATCCTTCAGAAACGGCGGCCCCCACGAACGGGTATCGTCGCCGCAAACCGGACGCTCGACCTTGATGACATCCGCGCCAAGGTCGGCAAGGATCTGGCCTGCCCAAGGACCTGCCAGCACTCGCGACAAATCCAGCACCCGGATATGAGAAAGCGCGCCCATGTTGCGCCCTCCTTAATAGAAGGCCTGAATGCCGGTCTGTGCGCGCCCAAGGATCAGCGCATGCACGTCATGCGTGCCCTCGTAGGTGTTGACCACTTCCAGATTCACCAGATGGCGAGCGATACCGAATTCGTCGGAGATGCCATTCCCCCCCAACATGTCCCGCGCCATCCGCGCGATGTCAAGAGACTTGCCGCAGGAGTTACGCTTCATGATCGAGGTGATTTCCACCGCAGCGGTGCCCTCGTCTTTCATACGCCCCAGACGCAGACATCCCTGCAGGGCCAGCGTGATCTCGGTCTGCATGTCAGCGAGCTTTTTCTGGATCAACTGATTGGCCGCCAAAGGCCGACCGAACTGATGGCGATCAAGCGTGTACTGACGCGCTGTGTGCCAGCAGAATTCCGCAGCCCCCAATGCTCCCCAGGAGATGCCATAGCGCGCCGAGTTCAGACACGTAAAAGGCCCCTTGAGCCCGCGTACATCGGGAAAGATATTTTCTTCAGGCACAAATACGTTATCCATCACGATCTCGCCAGTGATGGACGCCCGCAGGCCAACCTTGCCGTGAATCGCAGGAGCGCTAAGGCCTGCCCAGCCTTTCTCGAGAACGAAGCCGCGAATGTCGCCCGCATCATCCTTGGCCCACACCACGAACACATCAGCGATCGGGCTGTTGGTGATCCACATCTTGCTGCCGGTCAGGCGATAGCCACCCTCCACGCTTTTGGCACGAGTGATCATCGCTCCCGGATCGGAGCCGTGATTGGGCTCGGTCAGACCGAAACAACCGACCCACTCACCCGAAGCCAGCTTCGGCAGGTACTTCTCTTTTTGCGCCTGAGTACCAAACTCGTTGATGGGCACCATGACCAGCGAAGACTGCACACTCATCATTGACCGATAACCGGAATCGATGCGCTCGACCTCGCGGGCAATCAGGCCGTAGCACACATAGTTGAGGCCACTGCCTCCAAACGCTTCGGGAATGGTCGCCCCCAGCAGTCCCATATCGCCCATCTCGCGGAAGATGGCCGGGTCGGTCCGCTCGTGACGAAAGGCTTCCAGTACACGCGGGGCAAGCTTGCTCTGAGCGAACTGCTCGGCACTGTCGCGAACCATGCGCTCCTCTTCAGTGAGCTGCTGATCCAGCAAAAGAGGATCGATCCAGTTGAAACTCGCCTTGCCACTCATAACTCGCCCTCACGCTAACCTGAATGTTGTGCGCTTGATCCTAGTCCCGGATCGCCCCACCGACAAACGAGGATTCTTCAACCTGTTGTGCTAATTTCTCACTCCGAAACGGGACCAGGCCCGAATAGACACCACAATCAGTGAGGACTCGGTACATGAGACGCAAGATTCCCAGCACCACCGCACTGATCAGCTTTGAGTCGGCGGCGCGCCATGAAAGCTTTACCAAGGCCGCTCAAGAGTTATCGCTGACACAGGGCGCCATCTGCCGACAGATTGGCAGCCTGGAATCGTTTCTCGGTATCGAGCTTTTCCGACGCTCGCGTCGCGGGGTGAAGCTGACGGAGGCTGGTCTTTCCTACAGCCGTCGCGTCGCCATGCAGCTCGACGCCGTGGAGCGCGACACCCTATCGATCATGGGCCAACAGGGCACGAACGTTATTGAACTGGCCGTTGTGCCAACCTTCGGCACGCAATGGCTGCTGCCTCGCCTCAGAGACTTTCAACACAAGCACCCGGAAGTGACGGTGAACCTCACCAATCGCACACGCCCGTTCCTGTTCGCCGACACCGACTTCGACGCTGCGATCTACTTTGGCGACGCCGAGTGGTCGGGCACTGAGGCCTATCGGCTGATGAATGAGAACTCGATGCCCGTCTGCAGCCCCGCATTTCTGCAAGGCCGAGAACATCTGGATGCAGGTGAACTGGGTGAACTGCCGCTGCTGCAACAAACCACACGTCCTTACGCATGGCGACAATGGTTCGCCGCTCAGAACCTCAACGTGGCGCGTGACATGACAGGCCCTCGCTACGAGCTGTTTTCCATGCTGGCGCAAGCTGCCATGCACGATATGGGTATCGCACTGATCCCACCCTTCCTCATCCAGCGTGAATTGCAGGAAAAACGCCTGGTGATTGCCAATGCTCATTCGTTACCCAGTAACAAGGCTTATCACCTGATGATTCCAGAGCGGAAAATCGAATCAGCCTCTTTGCGTGCGTTCCGTGACTGGCTCATCGATCAAGCAAATGGCTACACGCTACCGTCCGAGCGGGTTTGAGGCCTGAGGTGGAAAAGTAGTACACACTATAAATAACCTACAGATATAAGCTTATGTCGCTTAAACAACAGTTGTACGATAACGCTCAACCTCGCCTGCAGGCCTTTATTTACAAGGCTCATGCACAGATAGCTGCTCCGCGGACACGTACTGGATAGAAATGGCGATTTCCGCTGGTTTACATACGGCTTTCAGTAAAACCCCCCGTAAATAAAGGGCCAAATGCCTTAATCGCGACAATAGGTCACAGGGTGACTTGTAGTTAATCTTCAGTCTCATTACAGAATGTGTTGAACCCCTTCGACTTCGCCTGCAAAATGCGGCGCTCCCTGTATTCAGGGGCTTGCTGATCGGCCACTTCCAGGCGCAATAGCCGCAGTGCACTGGCCTATTCATGAAGATAAAAAAGATCGCGCAGGAGATTCTGACGTGCACATTGGTGTTCCCCTCGAAACCCAGTCAGGTGAAACCCGGGTCGCTGCCACCCCGGAAACCATCAAGAAGCTGATCAGCCAAGGGCATAGCGTCACGGTACAAAGCGGCGCCGGCATTCATGCCAGCGTCCCGGACAGTGCCTATGAAGCCGCAGGCGCCACCGTGCGTGGAGCCGACGACACCTTCGCCAGCGAACTTATCCTCAAGGTCGTGGCCCCGAACGAGAACGAACTGGCGCTTATAAAGAGCGGTACGGTCGTCATCGGAATGCTCAACCCCTTCAACAACGAGAACATTGCCCGGATGGCAGAGCGTGGCATCACCGCCTTTGCGCTTGAAGCCGCCCCGCGCACCTCGCGTGCGCAGAGTCTTGATGTGCTGTCTTCGCAGGCCAACATTGCTGGCTACAAAGCGGTTTTACTCGCGGCGCACCACTACCCGCGGTTCATGCCGATGCTGATGACCGCTGCGGGAACGGTCAAAGCTGCCCGCGTGCTTGTCCTCGGTGCAGGGGTTGCCGGTCTACAGGCCATCGCCACCGCCAAGCGCCTGGGGGCCGTGGTCGAGGCGTCGGATGTGCGCCCAGCCGTAAAAGAGCAGATCGAGTCACTGGGCGCGAAATTCATCGATGTTCCTTACGAAACCGATGAAGAACGTGAATGCGCCGAGGGTGTCGGCGGTTACGCACGCCCCATGCCGGTCAGCTGGATGCAGCGCCAGGCTGTGGCAGTGCATGAACGTGCAAAGCTTTCGGATATCGTCATTACCACCGCCCTCATTCCAGGCCGCAAAGCACCGGTACTGCTCAGCGCCGACACCGTGGCGCAAATGAAGCCCGGTTCTGTGGTTATCGACCTGGCGGCCGCTCAAGGTGGCAACTGCCCGCTGACCGTGGCCGACCACGTTACGCTCGAGCACGGCGTGACCCTCGTCGGCCACACCAATCTGCCCGCACTGGTGGCCGCCGATGCATCGGCGCTGTATGCCCGCAACCTGCTGGACTTCATGAAGCTGCTGTTCGACAAGGATGGCGCATTCTCGATCAACCTCGAAGACGACATCGTCGCCGCGTGCCTGATGTGCCGCGACGGTCAAATCATCCGCAAGAACGGCTGAGGACACCCCAATGGAAGAGTTGATCTCCCCCGGCATCTACAACCTGATCATTTTCGTGCTGGCGATTTATGTCGGCTACCACGTGGTCTGGAACGTGACGCCCGCACTGCACACGCCATTGATGGCGGTGACCAATGCCATCTCCGCCATCGTGATCGTCGGTGCGATGCTTGCCGCAGCGCTCACGGTCACGCCGCTGGGCAAAACAATGGGCACACTGGCTGTCGCGCTGGCTGCCGTTAACGTCTTTGGCGGTTTCCTGGTTACCCGGCGCATGCTGGAAATGTTCAAGAAAAAGGCACCTAAAGCGAAAGACGAGGTGCAGAAGCCATGAGCATGAATCTGGTTACCCTGCTGTACCTGATCGCTTCGATCTGCTTCATCCAGGCGCTCAAAGGCTTGTCCCACCCGACCACATCGCGTCGCGGCAACCTGTTCGGCATGCTGGGCATGGGGCTGGCGGTCCTCACCACGGTCGGCCTGGTATTCAAACTGGCCGCCTTGTCGACCGCTGAAGGCACCAGCGCCGGCATCGGCTACATCGTCGTCGGCCTGCTGGTCGGTGGTACTGCGGGTTCGATCATGGCCAAGCGGGTCGAGATGACCAAGATGCCGGAGCTGGTGGCCTTCATGCACAGCATGATTGGTCTGGCGGCCGTGTTCATCGCCATCGCAGCAGTGGTCGAGCCTCAGTCGCTGGGCATCGTTCGACACCTGGGCGACGCCATACCCACCGGCAATCGCCTGGAACTGTTCCTGGGCGCGGCGATTGGCGCGATTACCTTCTCCGGGTCTGTGATCGCGTTCGGCAAGTTGTCAGGCAAGTACAAGTTCCGCCTGTTCCAGGGCGCGCCGGTACAGTTCGCCGGTCAGCACAAACTGAACCTGATTCTGGGCCTGGCCACGCTGTTCTTCGGCCTCACGTTCATGTTCACAGGCAACCTGACCGCGTTCGCCATCATGCTCGCACTGGCCTTCGTGATCGGCGTTCTGCTGATCATCCCGATTGGCGGGGCCGACATGCCCGTCGTGGTGTCGATGCTCAACAGTTATTCGGGCTGGGCGGCGGCAGGTATTGGCTTCTCGCTGAACAACTCGATGCTGATCATTGCAGGCTCGCTGGTGGGCTCTTCGGGCGCGATCCTGTCGTACATCATGTGCAAGGCCATGAACCGTTCATTCTTCAACGTGATCGGCGGCGGCTTCGGCGGCGCGACGGATACGGCCGGCCCTGCAGGCGCCAAGGAAGCACGCCCGGTGAAATCCGGTTCGGCCGACGATGCCACCTTCCTGCTGACCAATGCCGACACGGTGATCATCGTGCCGGGTTACGGTCTGGCAGTGGCGCGCGCCCAGCATGCTCTCAAAGAGCTGACCGAAAAGCTGGTGCATCATGGCGTGACCGTGAAGTACGCGATCCATCCGGTGGCAGGACGCATGCCCGGCCACATGAACGTGCTGCTGGCTGAGGCCGAAGTGCCTTATGACCAAGTATTCGAGATGGACGACATTAACTCCGAGTTCGGTCAGGCAGACGTAGTACTGGTGCTCGGCGCCAACGACGTGGTCAACCCGGCCGCCAAGAACGACCCGAAATCGCCGATTGCAGGCATGCCCATCCTCGAAGCGTTCAAGGCCAAGACCATCATCGTCAACAAGCGCTCGATGGCCAGCGGCTATGCAGGTCTGGACAACGAACTGTTCTATCTGGATAAAACCATGATGGTGTTCGGCGACGCCAAAAAGGTGATCGAGGACATGGTGAAGGCCGTCGATAACGCCTAGTCTGCCCCGTCCAGAACAGCCCCGGCTCGCGCTGCGACCGGGGCTTTTTGCATTTTGCGTAACAGTGTTTTGCGCTGAGAACCGCTAATTAGAGCCCTCAAATGCGACCATGGTAGCGGGACGAAAAGAACCCGACTGTCTAGACTTGTCGCTCGCCTCAACCTTCGAGAATGAATCCATGCACCATGACCGTATCCGCCTGCCCTCCCTGATGAGCAAGGTAATGAGCGCAACCGACGCCGCCGCCCTGATCGAAGATGGCATGACCGTCGGCATGAGTGGCTTCACCCGAGCAGGTGAAGCCAAAGCCGTTCCCCAAGCGCTGGCTGAGCGTGCAAAGGTCTCGCCGCTCAAGATCAGCCTGATGACCGGCGCCAGCCTGGGCAATGATCTGGACAAGCAACTGACCGAATCCGGTGTGCTTTCCCGCCGTATGCCATTTCAGGTCGACAGCACACTACGCCGCGCCATCAACGACGGCACCGTCATGTTCATCGATCAGCATTTGTCCGATACCGTCGAGCAACTGCGCAATCGGCAGATCAAGGCCGTGGACCTGGCCGTCATCGAGTGCGTGGCCATCACCGAGGACGGCCATCTGGTATTGAGCACCTCAGTGGGCAACTCCGCCAGCTTCGCCATTCTTGCAAAACAGGTGATCGTGGAGATCAATCTGGCTCAGCCTCTGGAGCTGGAAGGGCTGCACGACGTCTATATTCCAAGCTATCGCCCCACGCGCTTGCCCATCCCGGTACTGGAAGCCGATTCGCGCATCGGCAGCCACGCGGTGAAGATTGATCCGGCAAAGATCATCGGCATCGTGATCAGCAATCAACCCGACTCCCCGTCCACGGTGCTACCGCCGGACGTGGAAACCCAGGCCATTGCTCAGCACTTGGTGGAATTCTTCAAGAAAGAAGTGCGCGAGGACCGTCTCACCAACACGCTGATGCCGTTACAGGCGGGCATCGGCACCATCGCCAATGCGGTGATGCACGGCCTGCTGGATTCGCCTTTCCATGACATGACCATGTATTCCGAGGTACTGCAGGATTCAACTTTCGATCTGTTCGATGCAGGCAAATTGAGCTTCGCCTCAGGCAGCTCCATGACGCTTTCAGCATCGAAGCACGCGCAGGTCTTTGCCGACTTCAGCCGCTACAAATCCAGACTGGTGCTGCGCCCGCAGGAGATCTCCAACCACCCTGAAGTCATTCGCCGACTGGGCATCATCGGGATCAACACCGCGCTGGAGTTCGATCTGTACGGCAACGTCAACTCCACCCATGTATGCGGCACGCGCATGATGAACGGCATTGGCGGCTCGGGAGACTTCTCGCGCAATGCTCATCTGGCCATCTTCGTGACCAAATCGATTGCCAAAGGGGGCTCCATCTCAAGCGTCGTGCCGATGGTGAGCCATGTCGATCACACCGAACATGACGTCGACATTCTGGTAACCGAACAAGGACTGGCGGACCTGCGTGGTCTGGCACCGCGAGAGCGCGCCCGCGTCATTATCGACAACTGTGTCCACCCCGATTACCGGGACGCGCTGAACGCCTATTTCAACGCTGCATGCGAACGCGGCGGGCACTCGCCTCACATCCTTCGCGAAGCACTGAGTTGGCACATAAACCTCGAAGAAACAGGTCGCATGCTGCCGGCCTGAACGAGACAGTTGGAAGTGAGCAAGACCTTTGGCCATCGGCTCGCTTCCACTCACGGCCCACATGAAGAAAAACTGTACTGCTGTACTGGTCATAAAAGCGTCTTAAAACACAAAACGCCATCCGCACCTGACAAAAACGCACTATAAGAGTGCCGACCGGTACAGTTGCCCCAATAATGAACAAAACAGTCCCTGTAAACAGTTAACTGAACCCTCACAATACAGATGAACTGTGTCTATGGGGGCTGGTGAATCGAGAGGAGAATGGGCACCAGTCAAGCAACTCACTTATCCCGCCACAAGCGGAAGGAAGTCACACCATGGAACGTACAATCAGTTCCGATCTGTTCAGCGAAAGCACCGCCACCACTGCAAAATCTTCCTTGCCTCTGCGCATGTTCGCCAACCTGATGCTCTGGCAGCGCCGCCTCTCCAGCCGCCATCAACTGGCCCGTCTGGACGCACGTTTGCTGGCCGACGCAGGTATCAGCGAAGCGCAGCGTTACGAAGAGCTGAGCAAGCCGTTCTGGCGCTAACACAGCGCTCGCTGGCCCCAGACTACTGAAGTCTCCCCGCCAGCAACCCGAATTGCTTCATACAAGACCCGATTCAGGCAGCTGAATCGGGTCTTGTCATTTGTGCGCCAAGCCTGCCGATAATATGGCAGGTACAATTTCAAATGTTACAAACTTAGGCCAGTACAGTTACCATTTAATGTATGGCATACAGCGTTTCTGCGCTGCTTTCCAATAGCAAGCCAGGCAGCGCTGTTATAGGCTGGACGCCAGATCGGCCTCGCACGCATCCTGTGCCACCCGCAATCTGTGCTTTATCTCTTCTGACGGAACTTGATCATGTCTCTGCTACGTACATTTGGCGCCGCCGTTCTGCTGACCGCCGCTGCCGCAAGCGCCAACGCTTCCAGCTTCATCGTGACCACTGACACCGTCGTTGGCGCTGTCGCCGCGTCGACCGATGCCACTTCCGATATTTCGTCTTCGTTCAAGGACGACAAGATCGTTCGCGCAGCCCGTGACGATGCCGCCAGCTTCGTGGCCAGTGCAGGTGACATTCGAGGCGCTCAACTTGAAGGCGCGTTCCAGCACATTCGTCAGCAAATGCCTGAACTGCATGCCACTGACGACCAGCTGGCTCAAGCTATTCTGGCAATCTGACAAGCCGCTCCCGGAGGTCTGCAGACTGCCGGGGTAGCTCTGGCCAGAGCATTGCGCTAGCCTTCTACACCTGTTTTGCCGGTTCGTGAAAGCCATGCGCCCAGTACACCCCTTTTTGATCGTCCTCTTTGCCGGCTTCGGCTGGATCAGCCCGGCCCATGCGTTCGATTCGACCACGCAGGGCCTGGTAAAAACGGGGTACGCAACCAGTCAGGTCAGCAGCTCACCTTTTGACAACAAGCTGATAATGGCGGCTCAGGATGACGCTGCGGCGTTCATTGCCAGTGACGGCCAGATCCGCGGGGCCCGACTCGAGTCGGCGTTGCGCAGCTTGCGCCAGTCCCATGAAAAACTTCGTGCCAGCGACCTTGAACTGGCGCAAGCAATCCTCGTCCAATAGCCACTTTGCCCTTCTGCGTAACTGGAGACGTTACTAAAATGCGTACGCCGCTGATTGCTGTATCCCTTGGCCTGCTGCTGATGGCCGACTTTGCCCAGGCTCAGACTGTTGTTGCCACGAGCAATATCATTGTTCGGGCATTTGGCCGGACCATCGATTTCACTTCTGATACCACGACATCCATCCGCGATTCCAAGGTTGTGATTCAGGCCAAGGACGATGCCGCCAGTTATGTCGCCAGTGGTGGCGATATTCACGGAGCTCAGCTCGACGCTGCCTTCGACACGCTGCGCACCCGTGTGCCTGAAGCACGCGACGCCAGCGACCAGACGCTGGCTGAAGCAATCCTCGCATTGTGAGGCGCTTTGGCGTCTGGCTGCTTGCCAGCGCACTGTCGCTGGTCGGGACTTATGCTTCAGCCAGCCTGAAGCTTGATTTGCAGACCGATGGGCTCAACACAGCCCAGCAGCAAGCCAGTCAGGCGCTGATCGATGAAGCCATGCGCGACCTGCCGCCCCGCTTCATCGAGTCGCTGGACCGCCACGTCAAGGTGAGCTGGTCCAATGACATGCCACATAATGCCTACGGCCAGGCCGCCGGGCCGTATCAGCTGTACCTCAACACCAACCTTCTGGCCTCGCTCACCGATGGCTCTGCCGCGACGACGCAGACCGGCCGGCCGCACGGCACTGTGCGCCGGGAAATGCTTGCCACGGTTCTGCACGAACTGACGCACATTTACGACCGTGCCCGACTGTGGTCCGATACCGAACGAGCCACCCTGGTGCGTTGTTCGCGGCGTAACAGCTCGCTGGGCAATATCGGCCTGCCCGATGGCTGCCGTGGTCAGACTGAACGACGCTTCACCCTGAGTGACGACCCTCGCCTGCTGGACCTTGCTGGCTGGCCGCAGTACGTCGGGCGACGCGGCGAACGGGAAGAACACAACGGTCAGGTAGCACGCAGCCCGGATATCTACGAAACCACCAGCCCGCTCGAATTTGTCGCAGTGAACATGGAATATTTCCTGCTCGACCCGGCCTACGCCTGTCGTCGCCCGGCGCTGTACGCGTATTACAAGGAGCGTTTCGGCTGGGCACCTGCTGCAAAGGATACCTGCCCAACCTTTTATCCCTACTTGAACGCGGGCAGCGATTTCGGACGCGAGCCGCTGGGCAAGCTGGACCCTGAGCGGGTGTATGCGGTCGATTACCTGCTAGCCGAAGCGAACCAGAACTGGGTGAGCCGCTGGGGCCACAGCATGCTGCGCCTGGTGATCTGCAAGCCGGGCCGCCCACGTGGCCCGGATTGCCGACTCGATCTGGATCAGCACCTTGTCCTGTCATACCGCGCGTTTGTGGGGGATGTGCAGCTCTCCAGCTGGGATGGCCTGATGGGCGCTTACCCGTCACGCCTGTTCGTGCTGCCACTGGCTCAAGTCATCGACGAATACACCAAGACTGAACTGCGCAGCCTGGCCTCGGTGCCCATTAAACTGTCACGCCCTGAAATCGATGGTCTGGTTCAGCACGCCGCCGAAATGCACTGGAGCTACGACGGCAATTACTACTTCCTGTCGAATAACTGCGCGGTCGAAAACCTGAAGCTGCTGCGCAGCGGGACGCACAACCCCAAGCTGGTCGGCCTGGACAGCATCTTGCCCAACGGTTTGCTTGAGGTACTCAAGGGACGCGATCTTGCCGACACCAGCGTTCTGGACGATCCCAAGGAAGCCCTGCGTCTGGGTTATCGCTTCGATTCCTACCGGGATCGCTATCAAGCGATGTTCGAGGTGCTGAAGAAGCACCTGCCGATCAAGCAGACCACCGTAGAAGACTGGATGAGTTTGCCTGCCAGCGAGCGCAGTCAGTGGTTCGATAAAGCGGATTTGCGCACCAGCGCAGCCATTTTGTTGCTGGAACAGGCGAGCCTGCGTCGCCAATTGCTTCTGGCGCAGGATGAAGTGAAGCAAAGTTACCTGGGGGCTCGGGAGCGAAAAGATGGCCAGGTTTCAAAAGCGACTGGCACGCTGCAAGAGCTGTTGGCCAGTAGCGGGTTTCTCAGCCGCCCTGCGGAGTTGCTGGGCAGCCGTGGTTACGGTCTGCCCCAGGCTGGCGAATGGCAACAGCTTGAGAGTGAAAGCAGCCAGCGCCAGAAACAACTCAAGCGCCTGACCGGAGATCTGGACAAGGAGGTGCGTGCATTGCTGGAGCCCAAGCGCGCCAAAGAGATCGCCGCAAACGAAGCCAACCTCAAGCAGATGGGGGATCACCTTCGTGCCTTGCACAAGGCATCGGGCGGGTTGCAGCTTCCTTGATCAGAGGCTCTTCTTTTTCGGCTTGAGGTATTTGGTCAGGCCCTGGAACCAGATCACCAGGGCCGGATTGCCCTTGATATGGATGTCCTTGTCCTGAATACCCTGCATGAATGCGAGCTGCTTGTTCTTGGCTTGCAGGGTCGCAAAGCCAAATGCGGCGTCGCGAAACGAGATCGCGAACGCAGGTTCGGCGACCAGCCCTCTGGCGCTGCTGATACGTTGATCACGTACGACGAAATGGCGAGCTACTTTTCCGTCCACGGTCTGCAGTTGAAATGTCAGGTCTTTACCCGCCAGTTGTTGCTGGAATGCAGGATTGTTGCGACTGGCGCGGCTCATCAAAAAGCCAAGCATCCAGAGAAGAAAGCGAAATTTCATGCAACAGCCTCAGAGATTGTTCGAGCCCGCGGTCGGAATCGGCGGCGCAGTGTAGCGACTTGGCTACATAATTCCTGTAGGAAAGGTCCTGTTTGATGAGAATTTCCAGAAATACTTCATTTCATGAGCGCTGCTCCGATGGGGGAAGAGCAGCGCCGGGACAATCAATCAGCGGATGCTGTTGATGCTGCCCTTGTTACCAGTAACCTTTACGTCAACCTTCTTGAAGATGAAGTAGTCCTTCACGTTGACTTCATAGCGCGGCGCCACGATCAGGTCGGCGCCGGAAGACTTGACGGCCTTGTAAGCCGCTGCAGCCTTGGCAGTCGATACCGGGTCCGGCAGGGCCAGACCCAAGCCGCCGCCACTTGCACCGCCGTAGGTCACACCGTCGGCGAACTGGGTGTCGCCACCGATGCTCAGGAAGTTGAACAGAACGTTGGTGGAGGATTCGCCACTGATGGTGCCGCCTACTTTCACGTCCGCCTTCAGATCGGTTTTAACCACGCCTTCCAGCGGTGCAGACGGCTGGCTCACGTTGTAGCTCACGCATCCCGACGTGACAGCGATCACGGTGGCAACAGCGGCAGACTTCCATAGCTTATTCATTTATGACTTCCCAATATTAAGTGTTCAGCACCGCAAGCCAGAAGAGCTGCGGGAGCGGGACTTTAAGGGAATGTGCAACGAGAAAAAGTCAGGAAAGACTGAACGGGATGAAGGCAGAAGAGCGCATTAAAGTAGGAAACTTCTTACCCGTAACAAGGGCTGGCATGCCGACCACATGACGGTACTGCGCACATGAAAAACGGACACCCAGTTTAACTGGTGTGCCCGTTGCTCGCTGCCCGCCTCCCGCCGAAGCAGGCAGCCTGTATCAGGCTTTTTTCTTTTTGGCGGGTTCAGGGTTAACACTGTCTTTCAACGCTTTACCCGGTTTGAAAGCCACCGTGTTGCTCGCCTTGATTTTCACAGGTTCACCCGTCTGCGGGTTCTTGCCGGTGCGGGCTCCACGGTGACGTTGCAGGAACGTACCGAAACCAACCAGGGTGACACTGTCCTTGCGATGCAGTGCGCCGGTGATCTCCTCAAGAATGGCATTGAGAACGCGGTTGGATTGCTCTTTGGTCAGGTCCGCCTTTTCAGCAATGGCGGCTGCAATATCAGGTTTACGCATATGAAGCCTCTTTTACGGTTTTTGTTTTTATGTCCCGCACTGCTTATGGCAAACAGTAACAAGGCGCCGCGACGGCTCTACGTAGCGGCAGACGAAAGCGAGGATGGCACGCCGACGGTAGGCGCGCCAGTGCAGGACCGACCTTTATTGGCAAAAATACGTGGTCTATCCGACAAAATGACGCGAAATTATGCCAATAACGCTGGTAAAAGCTTGTTCAAGGCAAGTTTTTCCATAACCGCCGAACCCGTCAGCGCATAGCCCAGCAACTGGCCGTCAGCGCCATGGCAAAGCGCTTTGATATCTGCGCCCTGCCCCTCGATACTCCAGGCCCCTTGTGTCCCCTGGGGCGGTGGCGAGACTACCAGCGGGCACGCCGGGGTCTTTACGGTGATCGGCATCGGCCCATACTTCACCGATGTCGGCGTTCCGGCCAGGGTTTGAGCCAAGGCGCGTGCACAGCTCATCAGCGGCATGACGTACAGCAGGTTCAGCCCGTCTACTTCTGCACAGTCGCCTAACGCATGGATATTGGCATGCGACGTCTGCAGGTATCGATCCACCAGAATGCCGCGCCCGGTCTGCAAACCTGCGGCGGCAGCCAGTTCGATTCTGGGCCGCAGGCCGATGGCTGAAACCACAAGATCACAGGTGATTGTCTGGCCGTCGGACAGATGAGCTTGCAGGCCCCCATCGTCGCGTTGCAGGCGTGTGAGCACAAGACCCAGATGGAAGCGTGCGCCCAGTCCTTCAAGGCCTGCCTGCACCGCCGCCGCCGCAGCTGCAGGCAGGAGGGTCGGCATGACGTGTTCACACGGCGCAACCAGATCCACTTCGTAACCACCCAGGATCAGATCGTTGGCAAACTCGCAGCCGATCAGGCCTGCACCCAGGATCAGAACACGCCGCTTACCTGCCGCCGCTGCTCGAAAACGGGCGTAGTCCTGCAAATCGTTGATCGCAAAGACAGCGTCACTCGCATCCCCTTCAACAGGCACCCGAATCGTCTCTGCGCCCCAGGCCAGCACCAGATCGCGGTAGTACACCGCCTCCTCACCGATCCAGAGACGCTTGTGGCCCGGATCTATACCGCTGATGCGCGTGTGCGTGCGGACTTCGGCCTTGAGCTGGTCTGCCATAGCACCGGGCTCGGCCATGCTCAGACCGTCGGCTTCCTTGTTCTTGCCGAACCCGGTCGACAGCATGGGCTTGGAGTAGGACCGGCCATCATCGGCAGTCATCAGCAACAGGGGCGTTTCAGCGTCCAGCTTGCGAAATTCCCGCGCCAGGTTGTAGCCCGCAAGGCCAGTACCGATGATGATGACAGGTGCGCTCATTGCTGTTTCCCGAGTCAGGTGGATCAAGCGATTTCGATCATTTCAAAGTCCATTTTGCCGACGCCGCAGTCCGGGCAGAGCCAGTCTTCCGGTACGTCCTGCCAGAGCGTGCCCGGCGCAATGCCGTCGTCCGGCCAACCATCCGCTTCGTTGTAAATCAGGCCACAGACAATGCATTGCCACTTCTTCATGGTTCGTTTCTCTCATCATTCAGGCTAAATATTGGCGCAGCGGTCGTTCGCCGCTTGAGCAGGCGTTGTACTGATCGCAAGGCCTGGATGCAAGTCCGTTTGTATAACGGGCTGTCTGCACCCCCATCTGTCAGGGTCACCAATCATGATAAGCTCGCGCCCCCGATAAAGGCCGACGCGTGCTTACCGTGACCCAGCAAAACCCCGCCCTTACGACGCCAGTCTGGCTTGAACGCAGCCAGTTGATCGATGCGCCCGAACCGGTGATTCTCGACTGGCTGTTCAATCAGGATTCCCTGACCCGTCGGTTGGACCTGTTGTCCGACGGAGGATTCAGCGTCATTCCTCTGTTCGAAGGCTGGCAGCCGTTACGCGACGATGAATGCGCGGCGTTGGCACTGCCCCGGGCCAGTGAAGGCTGGGTTCGTGAAGTCTACCTGCTGGGCAATGACAGCCGTTGGGTCTTTGCCCGCAGCGTGGCGGCCCGCAGTGCGCTTGAGACAGGCGGCCTGCAGATGGACGCGTTGGGTTCACGCTCACTGGGCGAGTTGTTGTTCAGTGACCCTGCGTTCGAGCGTGGCGCGCTTCAGGTATGTCGCTACCCTCAGCGCTGGCTGCCTCCAGCCGACTCAGCCGAAGGCCTATGGGCACGTCGCTCATGCTTCAACCGGGGTTCGTTGAGCGTACTGGTTGCCGAGGTTTTCCTGCCGACCTTCTCCAGCGTGATTCAGAAAAAGGAACAAGCCTGATGTACCTGTCGCTGCTCAAATCACTGAATCGCCTGAACCCACGCATCTGGGACTTCATCCAGTTGACCCGCATCGACAAACCGATCGGCATCTACCTGCTGTTTTGGCCGACACTGTGGGCGGTCTGGATTGCCGGCAAGGGATCGCCGTCGCTGGCGAACGTGCTGATCTTCACGGTGGGAGTGTTCCTGATGCGGGCGGCAGGGTGCGTCATCAACGACTACGCAGACCGCAAGGTGGACGGTCATGTAAAGCGCACCGAGCAGCGTCCGCTGGTCAGCGGTAAAGTCAGCGGTCGGGAAGCGCTGATCCTGTTCGCGGTGCTGGTGGGCCTGAGTTTCGTGCTGGTGCTGTTCACCAATGCTGCAACGATCGGGTTATCGTTTGGCGGCCTGGCGCTGGCGGCGTGTTACCCCTTCATGAAGCGCTACACCTATTACCCGCAGGTGGTGCTGGGAGCGGCCTTTTCATGGGGCATGCCGATGGCGTTCACCGCAGAAACCGGTGAGCTGCCGGCCGCAGCCTGGTTGCTGTACATCGCCAATCTGCTCTGGACCGTCGGCTATGACACTTATTACGCGATGGTGGATCGCGACGACGATATGAGGATCGGTGTGAAATCCACCGCCGTACTGTTCGGCGATGCAGACCGCGTGATCATCCTTACCTTGCAGGGCTTGGCGCTGGGATGCCTGATGCTCGCCGGTTCGCGGTTTGAGCTGGGCCTGTATTTCTACGCAGGCCTGTTGGTCGCGGCGGGCTGCTTTGCCTGGGAATTCTGGAGCACGCGCCTGCGCGAGCGAGACGCGTGCTTCAAAGCGTTTATCCACAACCACTGGGCAGGACTGGCGATATTCCTCGGAATCGTCGTCGATTACGCGGTGCGCTGATCACCCGGCAGGCTCACGCTTCAGGGTTTGGCCAGGTGCCAGACGCCACCCTTGCCATCCCCTGTGACCTCTCCGGCCTTAGTGTCGCTCTTGAAGGTGTAGAGCGGTTTGCCATCGTAAGCCCACTGCCGGGTCTTGTCGTCACGGGTAATGACAGTCCACTTGCCCTCCGCAGAGCTGTCGGCTTCGGCGGCGAGCGGCGGCCAGTTCACGGCGCACTGATCGTTGCAGGCCGACTTGCCCATGCTGTCCTTGTCGAACGTGTAAAGCGCCATGCCTTCGTGATCGACCAGCGTGCCGTCCTTGGTCATCGCAGGCTCGGCAGCGAAGGCCAGCGCGGACGATGTCAGAGCAGCGCCCGCCATCAGCAACTTGAGTGCAGTAGAGACATTAGCCATCGGATACATCCTCTTTTTATCGTTCAAATAAGTTCGAGATAGCCAGCCCAGCTTAGTCGTCCAGCGGCATGCGTGGTAGCCTCCTCCCAACCTGTCACACGACTGCAATAATTCCGTTATCTAATGCGCCCCAAGACAGTTAAATGACACGAGGTTCAAGCATGGTTGGCAGGAGCATTCTGATCGTTGACGACGAAGCGCCTATTCGCGAAATGATCGCCGTTGCGTTGGAAATGGCCGGCTACGACTGTATTGAAGCCGAAAACTCTCAGCAGGCCCACGCGATCATCGTTGATCGCAAGCCGGACCTGATCCTGCTCGACTGGATGCTGCCCGGCACGTCGGGCATCGAGCTGGCGCGTCGCCTCAAGCGCGATGAGCTGACCGGGGATATCCCGATCATCATGCTCACGGCCAAGGGCGAAGAAGACAACAAGATCCAGGGCCTGGAAGTCGGCGCTGACGATTACATCACCAAACCCTTCTCGCCCCGCGAACTGGTGGCACGCCTCAAGGCCGTATTGCGCCGTGCAGGGCCAACGGACGGCGAAGCGCCTATCGAAGTCGGCGGCCTGTTGCTCGACCCGATCAGCCACCGCGTCACCATCGACGGCAAACCGGCCGAGATGGGCCCGACCGAATACCGCCTACTGCAATTTTTCATGACCCATCAGGAGCGCGCCTACACCCGCGGCCAACTGCTGGATCAGGTATGGGGCGGTAACGTATACGTTGAGGAACGCACCGTGGATGTCCACATTCGTCGTCTGCGCAAAGCCTTGGGTGATGCTTATGAAAACCTGGTACAAACCGTGCGCGGCACTGGCTATCGCTTTTCCACAAAGAGCTGACAGCGGTTTTCGCAGACACAGGACACCGGCAGCGTGCAGCAGACTAGGATGTACCCTTAATTGAACCAAAACTGGCATGGCACGCTGATACGCCACATGTTGTTGCTGGTGACTGCCTGCATGCTGGTCGGTCTGATCAGTGGGCAGTACGGCTGGAGTCTGGCAACCGGGCTGGGCCTCTACCTGGCCTGGACCCTCAAGCAACTGCTGCGCCTGCACGACTGGCTGAGCAGCCACAAGGCTGACGAGCCGCCACCGGACGGCTACGGTCTGTGGGGCGAAGTCTTCGACAGCATCTACCACCTGCAACGCCGCGATCAACGTGTTCGCGGACGCCTGCAAGCCGTCATCGATCGTGTTCAGGAGTCCACCGCTGCCCTCAAGGACGCCGTGATCATGCTCGACAGCGAAGGCAACCTGGAGTGGTGGAATCGTGCGTCCGAAACCCTGTTGGGGCTGAAGACGCCACAGGACAGCGGCCAGCCGGTGACCAACCTGGTTCGTCATCCGCGCTTCAAGGAATACTTCGCGCAGGGCAACTACGCCGAACCGCTGGAAATTCCCTCCCCGACCAACGATCACGTGCATATCCAGTTGCTGATCACGCGCTACGGCAACAACGAACACCTCATGCTGGTGCGCGATGTGACACGCATTCATCAGTTGGAGCAGATGCGCAAAGACTTCGTCGCCAACGTGTCCCATGAGTTGCGCACGCCACTGACGGTGATTTTCGGCTATCTGGAAACCCTGCTCGACAATGTGGATGACGTAAATCCACGCTGGGTGCGGGCTTTGCAGCAAATGCACCAGCAAGGCGGGCGCATGCAAACGCTGCTCAATGACCTGCTGTTGCTGGCCAAGCTCGAAGCCACCGACTACCCGTCTGACAACCACCCGGTCGTCATCAGCACCTTGCTCAAGACCATCAAGGCCGACGCCACTGCCCTGTCAGGCAGCAAGAATCAGCAGATCCACCTCAGTCTCGAAAGCGACATGCAGCTCAAAGGCAGTGAAACCGAGCTGCGCAGCGCGTTCTCCAACCTGATTTTCAATGCGGTCAAATACACCCCGGCAGAGGGCATCATTCGTATCCGCTGGTGGGCAGACGAACGAGGTGCGCACCTGAGCGTGCAGGACTCGGGAATCGGCATCGACGCCAAGCATCTGCCGCGCCTGACGGAACGTTTCTACCGGGTCGACACCAGCCGTGCGTCGAATACCGGGGGGACAGGTCTTGGGCTTGCGATCGTCAAGCATGTGCTGTTGCGTCATCGCGGCACCCTTGAAATCAACAGTGTTCCGAACAAGGGCAGCGTTTTCACCTGCCATTTCGCCACCAGCCAGATGTTCAAACCCGAAAGCGAGGAGTCAGACTACTAGGCAATCGCGCACACAGCCGCTACATTGCCGGGTTCAAGGCGCTTTTTCAGCGCAACCTGACCTCTTTTTCTGTTAGAACGGACCCCGTAAAACTCCATCATGGACCCTTCCCCTAGCGTCAACCTGTCTTCACTCTTTGCCGACTTCGGCATGATTCTTTTTGCTCTGTTCCTGGTTCTGCTCAACGGCTTCTTCGTTGCGGCGGAATTCGCCATGGTCAAACTGCGCTCGACCCGGGTCGAAGCAATTGCCGACAAGAACGGCTGGCGCGGGCACATTCTGCGCAAGGTCCACGGCCAACTCGATGCCTATCTGTCGGCCTGCCAATTGGGTATCACCCTTGCCTCCCTCGGGCTTGGCTGGGTCGGTGAACCCGCGTTTGCCCACTTGCTGGAACCGCTGCTCGCTGCAATGGGCGTCGACACTCCGGAGCTGATCAAGGGCATTTCGTTCTTCACCGCCTTCTTCATCATCTCGTACCTGCACATCGTGATCGGCGAGCTGGCCCCCAAATCCTGGGCAATCCGCAAGCCGGAACTGCTGTCGCTGTGGACCGCTGCGCCGCTGTACCTGTTCTACTGGCTCATGTACCCGGCGATCTACCTGCTCAACGCCAGCGCCAACGCGATCCTGCGTATCGCCGGCCAGGGCGAGCCAGGTCCGCACCACGAACACAGCTACAGCCGCGACGAGCTGAAGTTGATCCTGCACTCCAGCCGTGGCCAGGACCCGAGCGATCAAGGCATGCGCGTATTGGCCTCCGCGGTAGAGATGGGCGAACTGGAAGTGGTGGACTGGGCCAACTCTCGTGAAGACATGGTGACGCTGGATTTCAACGCTCCGCTCAAGGAAATCCTGGCGCTGTTTCGCCGCCACAAGTTCAGCCGCTATCCGGTCTACGACGCCGAGCGCGGCGAATTCGTCGGCCTGCTGCACATTAAGGATCTGCTGCTTGAACTGGCGGACCTGGACCATCTTCCCGAGTCGTTCAACCTGGCCGAACTGACCCGACCGCTGGAGCGCGTTTCCCGGCACATGCCGCTGTCGCAGTTGCTGGAGCAGTTCCGCAAAGGCGGCGCGCACTTTGCGGTGGTCGAGGAAGCCGACGGCAAGATCATCGGCTACCTGACAATGGAAGACGTGCTCGAAGTGCTGGTGGGCGATATTCAGGACGAACACCGCAAGGTTGAGCGCGGTATTCTGGCCTACCAACCGGGCAAGCTGCTGGTTCGGGGCGATACACCGCTGTTCAAGATCGAACGCCTGCTGGGCATCGACCTGGACCACATCGAAGCCGAAACCCTGGCAGGCCTGATCTACGAAACCCTCAAGCGGGTGCCGGAAGAAGAAGAGCAGATGGAAGTCGAAGGACTGCGCATCATCATCAAGAAGATGAAAGGCCCCAAGATTGTCCTGGCCAAGGTGCTAAAGCTGGATTGAAACCAACATCCGGATCGAATCCCGTAGGAGCGAGCTTGCTCGCGAAAGCGATGCTGCCACCGCCCTATCCATAGCGGCTGGGCGGCCCCCTTCGCGAGCAAGCTCGCTCCCACGGACGAAATCGGGCCAGCTCCTGCCAGGTCCGCTCCAACAGTCATGCAGGCAGGTAGCTAATTCCCGCCCACCGCAAAGTTGGGCAGGCTCTGTACGGGCTGGGCGAACTCATAGGGGATGGAGACCAGCTCATTGCCGCTGTTGCGCTGCACGACGAAGTGCAGGTGCGGGCCGGTGCTGTTGCCCGTATTGCCGGAGCGCGCCAGCGGGCTGCCAACGCGTACCCGCTGCCCTTCATTGACGCTGACCGAGCCGCGCATCAGGTGCAGGTACACGCCCATCGTGCCGTCGTCATGCAGGATGCGCACGAAGTTGCCCGAGGCGTTCGAGCCTCTGCCCGACTGGCTGTTCTCGACCTTGATCACTGTGCCGCCACGCGCCGCAATGATCGGCGTGCCTTCAGGCATGGCGATGTCCATCGCGTAGCGCCCCTTGACCCCGTAGTGGCTGTATTTGCCACCCGGCCCTTGGGTCAGACGAAACGGTCCGCCCACCCACGGCAACGGATACCGGTAGGCCTGAGCCGTACTGCGGGGGTCACCTAGGGTTGAGGTCAACACTGACGCATAATTCATCGCCTTGTCCGCAGCCTTGGGACTCAACACCACCACGCGCTCGTTGGTACGCGCAGGGATCGTACGGCGAAGCGTCGTCGAGGAGCCTGACACGCCGAGCACGTTCTTGACGCTGGAAAGCTTCAATTCGACGTCGACCGGCGCGTACAGGTCGTTGCGCACGTAAAGGCTATGCACACCCTTGTCGCGGCGGATACTCAAATGCACCTGTTGCTCGATGCGCTCGACCATTCTGTCCCTGAACACCATGACGGCTGCACCGGGCGAAGCACGGTCGGAGAACGACACCACGCCATCAGCATCGGTGGTTTTATAGATCGTGATCGCCCAGGCCATTGGCGTAGCAACGGTCAGGGCGATCATGATCAGCAAGCGTTCGAGCATCGGAAAGGTTCTGGTTCGTTGACGATGGGTGCCAAGCCTAGCAGCGTTATGGCCTCAACAGGACGCAACGGTATCAATCGGCAACAGAGCGCACGCCAAAAACTGCACGCCAGAAAGCCGGAGCATGCTCAACCCGTATCAGCCCGGCTTGTAATCCTTCATATACGTCACCGAGAACATCGCGTCGGGAAAGTCGAGCATCAAGCGGGGCAGGACAAAACCACCGCACGACCGGCAGGTGTCCAATACGGTGAAGACCTTGATGTGCTTCAGCCGTGTCGACGCCATGTCCTCTTTCACTATCGTCGCAATCAGGCGCTCGGAATCCAGGTGACGGGCAAACTCTCTCACCACGAGACGCTCAGCGTCGCGCAACACCGGCAGACTGGTAAAAGCGGGATCCGGCGGGCGGCCCACCATGCGCGCTCGGGCATCGCGAAAGATCACGCCATCGACAATATGCTCGGCCCCTTCTGCCAGATCCAGTTGCAATTTGAGCTCTATAGCGCTCTGCCCCCCGGACAGGGCGTAGTACACGATGCGCTCTCCAGACTCGGTATAGACCTGCATGAAGGACAGGTTGGCACCTTTAATCTGCTTGAGGATGCTTTTCGCAGCCTTCGGCGTCACCGCGCTCTGCAAGTTCAACGCTTCCCATTTGGCCTTCGATCCTTGCACAGGCAGCAGGCGGTTAAGCACCTCCACAATGTGCTGCTGATCAGGCAGGCTTCGCTCGGCCATTTTCTTGAAGTCGGGGATACTCGACTTCACTAGGTCGACAAACTTTCTTTGAATCGTCTCACCCGAAAGCACATTGCTGCCAATGGCCAAGAGTTCGTTCGTTTCCCTCTTGGCCGCGCACCAGTTCACATAGTCGTCATAGGTGCGGATTGCCTGGCCCGGCGAGAAATTCCAGGAAGCTCGCTCGGACTCATCAAGCAGATCGAAAAGCAGGCGTGCGATATTTTCCTGGTCCACCTTGGCGTTCGGGCGCTCTCGAAACACTCTGTATTGCTCTGATACCCTGATGAACTCGCTGATTTCCTCACGCGCTTCAACGCGAGAAAACCGTAGGGCCGTGCTGTCTTCGCCAGGCGTCAAAGCCTTGTAAAACACGCCTGTATCAGGCTCGATGAATATCCATTTCTGTGAAGCAAACTCCATCTGGATACCACGCAACGTACGCGCATCGCTGACACCTAATGCGATAGGTCCAAGATCGACTACAGGGATATGCGTGTGAATCCATGCAGCATCATCATGAGCAACGTTCTCCGGCAGCCCTAAGAAGCGTTCGCTGGAGAGGGCTCCATTCAGCTCGGGAAGGTACGCCGGCGTTTCAGGCAGAGAGAACAGTGCCCGCTCGTCTTCTGAAAGAGGGCTGAGGATCTTGCCATCGGACGTTGATCCCGATGCCACTTCGACCGGCTCCGCCCATTTGCAATACTTGCCTTCGTTGACAAACACATCAACGCCGGGCGTTTCACTGCCCGACTTTGCAGCCAGTCTGGCGAGCGTGAATTCATAGGCATCCATAGCCCGGCTTGGGTACAGGCCGTAGCGGGTGGAAGACGTCGAACTTTCAGAAACAGGCTCAGGCTTGGGCGTTGCGAGCTTGATGCCCGTAGAGCAAGCCACCGGCTCCAGATCACGACGCAGCCGGCATAGGTTTTCAACCTCCACCAATGGGTCTGACGTCAAGGAGAGCCTGTCGATACCCCGCTTGCGCAGTGCTGCATCCGATGCGTGGGTATCCAGATGATAAACATTGCCTTCGACGAGAATATCAAAGTCACCTTCGCGCCTTTCAATGACGCTGACGGCGCAACGCTCATCGATACGCACCTCATGAAAGCCATCGGCACCTGAGGTTATCGGCACGACGGGCGGGTGGCGATCAGGGCGAATCCCGTCTGCAGCCGATGCCGAAGAAAGCTCCAGGCGTTCGCCATGAACAACAGGCGTTAGTGCCTTGCCGAATACACAGTCATAGTCCGGATCGAGAAGCCTGAAGTCCGGGGCATCCGCACTGCCGACTTCACGTACTGCCACAGCCGGACGGCCATCGACCACAGCACGTCTGTCCGACGCCGCACGCATCGGCTGCCAAGGGTGCTCGACACTGTCGAGCACCCGATACATACCCTTGTCAAAAACGAAGACACTTTCAACCAGCGCTCGCGACGAAACGATCGTTTTCAGCGTCGGGGATAGGTGCAGCAAGGCCGACCAGCCGAGCCTGCTCATCTGCAGTCCGGCTTTGCTCAGATCGCGCAGAGCGACAAACCCGCTTTGCTCCGCCAGCCCCACGATCAGTCGGCCGACCGCCTTGCCGGTCAGTCGGGTGACAGACAGCACACTCAGCTCTCCAGCGCGCATTACGATGCGTGCTGTTGAACTCGCAAACTGCCCCAAGGGGATCAGCGCAAAAGCAACGTCCATTACGCACCCCACGATTGCACTGGCGCTATGATCGCCCTCCTGCACATCTTTGATGCACCCATAGAAAGGAATGATGAACCGGGCCACGATATCCATGTATTCGCGCTCCTCTGCCCAGACTCGCTCCCATTTGGTTTTATGTTCATGCTCAGCCTCACGCTGATCCAAAAACCGGGCAAGCAGGTGAGTGGCGCAGTGACGCGCCAGCGTATCGATTCGGGTCGGCTCATCCGTATCGGGCAGGTAAACCAGTTCGACCGAAGGGATCAATGTCCCTTGCTTCGGGGTATGCGGGCTCATCAGACTGCGCGACACCGTGCCGTTGAGATAAGCATCGCTGTCCATCGGCAACAATGGCGTGGTTCTGGCTTTTTCGATACGTCGTTGGTGCGCCTCGCGCCGACGCAGTGCTTCAGGGATCGAAATAATGCCCGACCACGTTACGTCTTCAACCGAATACGTAAACGACTGGCTGACTTCACGTGCGACGCCGGAAGCGGGAATCAGCTCGAAGAACAGCTCTGCAACCGAATGCCCCTCAAAATCATTGAGATGATCGCCTGGTTGGCAGCGAATGAAGAGACCCTGAATACCCTCCCCGGTAACAAACCCGACGCGGCTCACTTCGCAGGTCGAACTCAGCAACGTCGCACGAATGCCCGGCTGCATCTCGGTCAGCAGCCTTTTGATGACGTCAGTCTCAGCACTGACCAGCGACGTTCGGAAAATCTTGCATACGCTGGCGTAGGCTTCGGGAATGGTCGGCTTACCAGCAATATACGCCTCACCCATCATGACCAGCTCGACAACGGGGGCCTCAGGCTGCCCCACCGCGAACTGTCGATCAAGGAAGTAGGAATGCGCAACGGTGAATCCGTGTTCCTGCAATATCGGCCAATGGTCGGGCCTGATACGTTCATCCCAGAGCCAGCTGGGTACATGGGCTTCACGCAACATCTGCTCTGCCAGCGACTTGCGATCAGGTGGCTTGATTGCCAGCAAACGGTTCAATTCCTGAGCGTGCAGCTCCTGTTGCGTTTGCAAATAGCTCAGCGCCTGGGTGACCTGCGCTGCGGAGGCCTGATGGACGTCATCCTTGGCTGCCCCATCAATAACCCCATGGGCAGCGGCGTAGCGCAAGGCAGGCATCGTTAGCGTTCTTGCCCAGAGTGCCTGCACCTCGGTTTCCAAGGATTCGGCCAGGTCTGCGCTCACCTTGATCAACTCATCGTAAGGCAGGGTTACGGCACGTCCGGACGTCATCGCCTCGACCAGTTCCACACCGTGAAGAAACGCAACGCTTTGCAGGGAGCGGCCGTATTGCAGATGATCAGGCACGCCGTACACCAGCAGCTCGGGCATCGTTTCGCGCAACAGCAGGTAATGCAGCATGTCGACGGTACTCGGCGAGGCACCGGTGTGTCTTTTTTGTATCAGTCCCCTGACCCGCTCACTGAGTTGCACATGGCTGTAATCCTGTGCCCGTCCAAGTTGGAGCATGACCTCCTGAGGCGCGCCCACAAAGAACTCGACGATGGATCGCCCGATTACCGCCTGGGTCATACGGGGTGAAGCCTGCTCGTCAGCATGGCCCCCGTACCAGCCCATAGCGCTGAGCATGGGCTCGATAGCGGACTTGAACTGCGCGGTATGGATCAGTGCATGCCAGGTTTCATGGGGCGAAAAACGCAGCGTTCGCGCTCCGTCATTTACATCGCACAGCAACTCGATACCCGACTGGGAGAACAGGAAGTCCGCGTCGTGTAACGTGCCCCAGTCTTCCAGACGCGGGACTTCGACATCCAGTGCCCGAGCACTTGGCAACGCTTCGTCCGGTTCGACGCTTGTTTCAAGTGCGGCCCCCAGCAACAGTGAAGCGAGCAGCATGACATGTCCAAATCCTTGATTCGGATGTTCGAAGCGAAGCCTGATTGCCAGCGACAAAGCTCGCATGGCTAGCCTTCGTTCTGCGCTGGCGATGGCCGGACTCAGCCAGTGCCCATTGTCCGGATTCACCACATAGGCGCCCACTTTGCGCAGGTATTCGGCTCGGGCGGCCAGCGACAGGTGCGTGGCTGGGTCGACCTGAAGCCCGCCGAGCGCCGGGTCGCTCTGTTCGGTTCTCTTCAAAGCATCCGAAATGATCGCCCACACGTCAGGCGTTTCCAGACGCGGGTTCAGCCATTGCGACAACTCACTATCGCGATAGTGGCCAGTCGGGATCAATTCGGGGAAGCTGTCGCAGAACAGACTTATTGCATCAAGCTTATCGTCGTCAGCATTCAGAGCATGTCGCTCGGCCAGACCGTTGTAGAGCGACGGCGATGAATTCAGCTTGATCCACTCGGCCCCCGGCACCAGGCGAGCCCCGCGCTTGAACTGCACCATCCAAAGACGCAGGTCTTGCGGAATAGGCGTGAGCAATTCAGCCAACTCAGAGTAGCCCGATGCCTCCAGCGTCAACGCTTTATTCCAGAACGGTAATGACTTGAACACGTAGTGTTCGAGTTGCGCTTTGGCCGATTCGCCAATGACACTGGATTCATTCAACCAGGCGATGCGGGCGTAGAACTGATGCATCTGCCAAAGGCTGACATCAGTTTCTGCGACGCCCATGACGTTGGCGTAAAGCATATGGGCCTTGGCGCTTAGATAAAGCAGCGACAGCTTGCGTTCTTGCTCTGCATCCGGGACAGCCAGATCACGGGTCGAGAAACTGATGTCCTCGCCAAGGAGGTGGGTCAGCACCAGCCTGACGATCCGGAACTGCTCTTCAGGCTGAATCGTGCCATCAGTCACATAAAACACAGGATCGTGGGGCGCACTCAGCACAGTGTCGATGTTGAGAAACAATTGGTTGGCATCGATAGCCAGAATGTCGAGGGGTTGTAGCGATGTGGATGACATTGAGTAAACTTCCAGTAGCCTCACGAACGGTGAGGGACTGAGATACCCAATAGTAACTGCCGCCTATTCGAAAGCAGACGCCGGGGACGTGCTTAGCGAGAAAGCACGTTCTGGCATGTCGGACGATAAACATGGCGTGTGGGAGTCACTGGGAAGCTGCGCTGTCCGGCAAGTTTGTCAGCCATGCGACCCTTCAGGCAAACGTCCAGTGGCCGGCCTGACACTGTCGCAGCCAGCCGCATTTCATCCAAAAAGATAACTTACCGAACACCGAAATCTGCTGCTGTCCAATGGGCCAGAGCGCCCCAAGGGGTTGCGACGGGCTGCGCAACGGCCTTGGTTGCAGCAGCGTTTCTTCAGTAGGTTACGTGTTGCTCAATCAATAACTTCGCTCACCCACTCGTGAATCAAGCACCCGGAACGAAGTGCTTCTGAGCCGTGCCGCGCGCGATCAGGCGTGACAGGTAATCCATCTTTTGCGCGTCCTGGTCGACGAAACGGAAGATTACTTGCAGCCAGTCGCTGTCAGGCTTCTGCTCGAAGGCCGCGACCGAGTGCAGGTAGCCATTCAAACGAGCCGTTTCATTGCTCTCGCCCTGCTCCAGGTCCAGCACGGCGCTGTCCAGGACTTGTGGCAGGTTGTCGCTGCGACGCACCACCAGCGATGCTTCTTTCAAGGTCAGGGCCTTGATTACGCAGGGCTGGATGCCATTGGGCAGGCGCAGTTGGCCTTGTCCGCGACCGGACGGTTCTGCCGACTTGGCGACCACAGGCGGTGCCTTGGCGATACCGCCGGAGGCAGAAGCCGCTGCAGGCGCGGCACGCACCACCTCGGCCTTGCCGCCGGTCAGCGCGCTCAGGGAATCGTTGAGCGGCGAGTTCATGCGGGCCGGAGCGGTGGACATGACAGCATCGAGCTTGCCGACCTTGGCCAGGGCTTTCTTGACCTTGGACAGCAGTTGTTCATTGGTAAACGGTTTGCCGACAAAATCGCTGACACCGGCCTGAATGGCCTGCACGACGTTTTCTTTGTCGCCACGGCTGGTCACCATGATGAACGGCACGGTTTTCAGGTAGTTGTCTTGCGAGCGGCACCAGGCCAGCAGCTCAAGACCGGACATTTCTGGCATTTCCCAGTCGCACAGAATCAGGTCGAACGACTCTTTGCTCAGCAACGCCTGGGCTTTGCGACCATTGACTGCGTCCTCGGTGTGAATCCCGGGAAAATAATTGCGCAGCCCTTTCTTAACCAAGTCGCGAATGAAAGTCGCGTCATCCACCACCAATACACTGACCTTACTCATCGACGCTCCTGCGGACGTGTTCACCCGGTAGGCGAACTGCGATGTGCCAACACGCCCTTTGTTTCGGCAAGCATAGCGTTGACTGATAGCCAACTGCCATATTGATTGACTGCGCCAGAAGATTTAATCCGCAGGCGACTGAGAATGTAGCTCTGCATAACGAAAAACGCCCGGCATGTGCCGGGCGTTTTATTGCAGGCAATCTTACTTATCGTCAGCATCGCCCGGAACATTAGCCTTTTCGCTCGCGGAAATGCCCTGCACTTCTTCTTTCATGCGCTTGAGGCCCATGTGGCGGACGTCGGTGCCGCGCACCAGATAGATCACCAGCTCGGAAATGTTGCGTGCGTGGTCGCCAATACGCTCCAGCGAACGCAGCACCCAGATGACGTTCAGCACGCGGGAGATCGAGCGCGGGTCTTCCATCATGTAAGTCGCCAGCTCGCGCAGGGCCGTCTTGTATTCACGGTCGATGACCTTGTCGTACTGGGCCACGGACAGCGCCAGCTCGGCGTCGAAGCGGGCAAACGAGTCGAGAGCGTCGCGCACCATGTTGCGCACCTGATCGCCGATATGGCGCACTTCGACGTAGCCACGCGGAGATTCGCCTTCTTCGCACAGCTGGATGGCACGGCGTGCAATTTTGGTGGCCTCGTCACCGATGCGCTCCAGGTCAATCACCGACTTGGAGATGCTGATGATCAGACGCAGGTCGGAAGCGGCAGGCTGGCGACGAGCCAGAATGCGCAGGCATTCTTCGTCGATGTTGCGCTCCATCTGATTGATCCGGTCGTCGACTTCGCGCACGCGCTGGGCCAGGCCCGAGTCGGCCTCGATCAGTGCCGTCACCGAGTCATTCACCTGCTTCTCGACCAAGCCACCCATTTCGAGCAAATGGCTGCGAACGTCTTCGAGTTCAGCGTTGAACTGTTGGGAAATGTGATGCGTGTGGCTGTCTTTGTGGATCATGCTGGGTGTCCTTGGAACGTCCGGTTAATTGCGAAAACGCAGTGGTGGTTCAGATCTGACGAAGCACGCCTTAGCCGTAACGACCGGTGATGTAATCTTCGGTCTGTTTTTTGGCCGGATTGGTGAATAACGTGTCGGTATCACCAAACTCGACGAGCTTGCCCATGTACATGAACGCGGTGTAATCCGACACCCGAGCCGCCTGCTGCATGTTGTGCGTAACAATCACAATGGTGTATTTGGATTTCAGTTCGTAGATCAGCTCTTCAACTTTAAGGGTCGAAATGGGATCCAGTGCTGAACAGGGTTCGTCGAGCAGCAGGACTTCCGGCTCCACGGCGATGGTTCTGGCAATGACCAGACGCTGTTGCTGACCGCCAGACAGGCCCAGTGCCGACTCATGCAGTCGATCCTTGACCTCATCCCACAGTGCAGCGCCTTTCAAGGCCCACTCGACCGCTTCGTCGAGTACGCGCTTTTTGTTGATCCCCTGAATGCGCAGTCCATAGACCACGTTTTCATAGATCGTCTTGGGAAACGGGTTCGGCTTCTGAAACACCATACCGACGCGACGGCGCAATTCAGCGACCTCCTCGCCCTTGGTGTAGATGTTGTGACCGTACAGATTGATAGCGCCCTCGACGCGACAGCCGTCTACCAGGTCGTTCATGCGGTTGAAGGTGCGCAACAGCGTGGATTTTCCGCAACCCGACGGACCGATGAACGACGTCACCTTCTGCTTGGGAATGTTCAGGGCGATGTCGAACAGCGCCTGTTTTTCGCCATAGAACAGGTTCAGACCCGGCACTTCGATCGCCACGGTTTCGTCGGCCAGATACAGGCCTTGCTTGTGACGCCTCAGAGCCGACATGTTCATGCTGTGAGTCGGGCTTTCATGCTGCATGGATTGCTCCTGTGCGAACCATTCGTTTCATCGGGCCGCCCGCCTCGCGTGAGGGGGCGGCACTCATCAATCAGTTGTCGAGCGCTTTGTACTTTTCCCGCAGATGGTTGCGAATGCTGACCGCCGACAGGTTGAGCAAGGCGATCACCAGCACCAGCAACAGCGCCGTGGCGTACACCAACGGACGAGCGGCCTCGACGTTGGGGCTCTGGAAGCCCACGTCGTAAATATGAAACCCCAGGTGCATGATCTTCTGGTCGAGGTGCAGATACGGGTAGTTGCCATCCAGCGGCAGCGACGGTGCCAGCTTGACCACCCCGACCAGCATCAACGGTGCGACCTCGCCCGCAGCCCGTGCCACGGCCAGAATCAGACCGGTCATCATCGCCGGGCTGGCCATCGGCAGCACAATCTTCCACAGCGTCTCGGCCTTGGTAGCCCCCAGTGCGAGCGAGCCTTCGCGTAGGGTCAGCGGAATACGCGCCAGCCCTTCTTCGGTCGCCACGATCACCACCGGCACCGCCAACAGCGCGAGGGTCAACGACGCCCACAACAGGCCCGGCGTGCCGAACGTCGGCGCAGGCAAGGCTTCAGGGAAGAACAACCGGTCCACCGAGCCGCCCAGCACATAGACGAAAAACCCCAGGCCGAATACCCCGTACACAATCGCAGGCACGCCAGCCAGGTTGTTGACCGCGATGCGAATCAGGCGCGTCATCGGCCCCTGCCGTGCGTATTCACGTAAATAGACCGCCGCCAGCACACCAAACGGGGTGACGATGATCGCCATGATCAGGGTCATCATCACCGTGCCGAAAATGGCCGGAAAAATGCCGCCTTCGGTGTTGGCTTCACGCGGATCGTCGCTCAGGAACTCCCAGAGCTTTTTGAAATAGAAACTCAGCTTGGTGACCATGCCCATCGCGTTGGGCTGGTAGGCATGCACCACTTTGCCGAGGCTGATTTCGATTTCCTTGCCGTTGGCGTCGCGCGCCGTGAGGCTGTCCCGGTCAAATGCCTGGTGCAGCGCACCCAGACGATCCTCGATAGACGCATAGCGGGCGTCGAGTTCTGCGCGCTCCGCAGCCATGTCGGCTTGGGCAGCAGCATCCAGCCTGCCTTCCAGCTCCAGCTTGCGCGCCTGAAGGCGCAAACGCTCGATACCGTGATTGATGGCACCGATGTCCTTCTTCTCAAGCACATACAACTCGTCAGCCAGCGTTTCGACGCGCTTGATGCGCGCTTGCAAGGTAGGCCAGGCCGCTTCGCCTTCGGCAACGGTCTTGCCGTTTTCCTTAACGTTGACCAGATAGCCGTAGAAATTGCCCCACTCGCGACGCTCCAGGGTCATGAGGTCGATTGGTCGGCTTTCACCGGTCAGCCACTCACCGATCACCCAGGTAAAGTCACTCGGGTTGATGTCGCGGTTACCGACCTTGAACAGCTCACGGGTCATGAATTCAGGCCCAGCGTCGGGCACCGGCAGACCAGCACCTTTCAAGCGGGCCCGCGGCACCTGTTCTTTCTCGACCAGCTCACCCAGCAACACCTGTTTCGGCTGGCCCGGCACGTCGTATTGCGCAGCAATCACATCGGCAGGCCAGAAATGCCCCAGGCCGCGAACGGCAATTACGGTCAACAGACCGATGGTCATGATCACGGCGATGGAAACGGCACCCGCGCTCATCCAGACGCCGGGGGCGCCGCTTTTGAACCAGCCTCTGAGGGAGTTCCTTTTCACGAACTTCTACCTTCCTTAAAGCGACGAGTATTGCTTGCGCAGGCGCTGACGAATCAGCTCCGCGACGGTGTTCATGACAAAGGTGAACATCAGCAACACCAACGCTGCCAGAAACAACACTCGATAATGACTGCCGCCTACTTCCGACTCCGGCATCTCCACGGCAACGTTGGCCGCCAGGGTCCGCATGCCTTCGAACAGGTTCATGTCCATGATCGGCGTGTTCCCGGTGGCCATCAGCACGATCATGGTTTCGCCCACGGCGCGGCCCATACCGATCATGAGGGCCGAAAAAATGCCGGGGCTGGCGGTCAGGATCACCACCCGCGTCAGCGTCTGCCAAGGCGTGGCACCCAGCGCCAGCGAACCCAGCGTCAGGCTGCGGGGCACGCTGAAGACGGCGTCTTCGGCAATCGAGTAAATATTCGGTATGACGGCAAAGCCCATCGCCAACCCCACGACCAGTGCGTTGCGCTGATCGTAGGTGATGCCCAGGTCGTTCCTGATCCACATGCGCATATCGCCGCCGAAAAACCAGTTCTCCAGGTGCGGGCTCATGCTCAACGAGAACCAGCCCACCAGCAGAATGACTGGAATCAGAATCGCACTTTCCCAACCGTCCGGTACGCGCAGGCGAACCGAGTCAGGCAGGCGCGTCCACAAGAATCCCGCCAGCAGAATGCCGATGGGCGTCAGCAGCAACAAGCTGAAGATGCCCGGCAGATGACCTTCAAGGTACGGCGCAAGAAACAGCCCGGCGAAGAACCCGAGAATCACCGTCGGCATCGCTTCCATGAGTTCGATCACCGGCTTGACCTTGCGGCGCATGCCCGGCGCCATGAAATAGGCGGTATAGATCGCAGCGGCCACGGCCAGCGGAGCCGCCAGCAGCATGGCGTAGAACGCGGCCTTGAGCGTGCCGTAGGTCAATGGCGCCAGACTCAGCTTGGGTTCGAAGTCACTGTTGGAGGCCGTGGACTGCCAGACGTACTTGGGTTCGTCGTAGTTTTCGTACCAGACCTTGCCCCACAGCGAACTCCACGACACTTCCGGATGCGGGTTATCCAGCGTGAGCGGCAACAGCGTGCTGCCGCTTTCGACCAGTACCTGGTTGGCTCTTGGCGACAAGGCCAGGATGCCGGGGCCGTCCACGACCTGATCGACCAGCAACGTGCGATGCGCGGTGCTGTGAAATACACCCAGTTTGCCCGACGCGTCCAGAGCGATGAAGCCTTTGCGGCGTTGTTCGGGCTTGATCTGAACGATGGGCGCACTGCCCATCTTGAAATCGCGAATACGCATGAAGCGCTGCTCGCCATCGGTATCTCGCGCCATGAACCATTGGGCCATTTCACCTTTGGAGTTGCCGATGATCAACGAAATGCCACCCACCAACTGTGCGCTGGCGGTGATCTCGGCATTGCCGTCTTCCAGCAGCTTGTACCGACCGTTGAGCGTGCGGTCGCGCAGACTGAACACGTCGGCCTGCGCCCGTCCGTTGATCACGTATAACCAATGCTGGCGGGGATCGATATAAATAGCTTTGACCGTGGCAGACATCTGCGGCAGCTCGATACGGCTTTGCTCGCGTGTCATCTCGCCGGTCATCATGTTCTCGGTCTGCTCAATCGCCATTACATGCAATTGAGTGCCAGTGGAGCCCGCCACTTTCAGGCTTTCCCCATCGGCGCTGACCGTTACGTGCTCCACAGCACGACCGGTCTCATCCAGCACCAATGGCGTCTTGCCGAACGGCCAGGCGACGCTTGGCGTGATGGTTTTCTGATCGTTCGGGTACGTCGTCAGGTACGAATGCCTGAAGACCAGCACCTGCCCATTGGACAGCCCCAACGCAATCAGGGGGGCACCGGGCTGGTCCTTGCCGATGGACACCACGGACGCCCCGGCAGGAATCGGCAGCGCCACACGTTGCAGCTCAGCGCCGTTCCTGATGTCGAAAAAAATCACTTCACCCTTGTCGGAGATGCGCATCCCGATCTGGTTCTGCTCTTCGATGGTAATCATCAGCGGCTTGCCCGCGTCCTGCATCCAGGCAGCATTCAGAGGCGCAGCAGCGGTCAGGCTCGCGCCTTTGAACAGCGGCGCAACGACGTAAGCGAGGTAGAAGAAAATCAGGGTAATGGCAGCCAGCACTGCCAGACCACCAATGGCCACGTACCAGTGAGTCAGGCGATCCTTGAACGCACGCACACGACGCTTGCGCAACATCGCAGGCGTATTGAAATCAATGCGCTCGGGAGGTGAGTCCTGATTCATTACGGTTTTAGCCAACTCATTCATGCGCACACACCGTAGCGGCCTTGTATGACAGAAACATTACAGAAGAGTGACGCAAAAAAGCCCGCTGCCCAAGAAAACCGGCGGCGGACTGTTCAACACATGACAAGGCCCGTCCATTTAGCCTCGTTATAGCGTCGTTTACTTGGCCGTCACATTCGCAGCACCTTGCAGGCCCAAGTCGGTCAGCGCCTTCTCGACAACGCGGGCAGGCAGCGGAATGTAACCGTCTTTCATCACCACTTCCTGACCCTGCCTGGAGAGCACCAGCTTGATGAACTCGGCTTCAAGCGGTGCCAGCGGCTGATTGGGTGCCTTGTTCACGTAGACATACAGAAAGCGCGACAGCGGGTATGTGCCGTTCAGGGTGTTGGCTTCGTTATCTTCGACAAACTCGGCGCCTTCCTTTTTGGCCAGTGGGACCGTACGGACATTCGACGTCTTGTAGCCAATGCCTGAGTAGCCGATGCCGTTCAGGGAGTTGCTGATGGAGCTGACCACCGAAGCCGAGCCCGGCTGTTCATTGACGTTGGGCTTGAAGTCACCTTTGCACAAGGCCTCTTCTTTGAAGTAGCCGTAGGTGCCAGACACCGAATTGCGACCGAACAGCTGGATCGGCTTACCCGCCAAATCACCGGTCACACCGACATCGCCCCAGGTCTTCGCGTCGGCCTTGGCACCGCACAGGCGCGTCACGGAAAAGATCGCGTCCACCTGTTGCAGCGTAAGGCCCTTGATCGGATTGTCCTTGTGTACGAACACCGCCAGCGCGTCCACGGCCACCGGAATGGCCGTCGGCTTGTAGCCGTGCTTCTGCTCGAAAGCCGACAGCTCGCCGTCTTTCATCTTGCGGCTCATGGGCCCCAGGTTGGCGGTGCCTTCGGTCAATGCAGGCGGCGCGGTAGATGAACCGGCGGCCTGAATCTGGATATTTACGCTTGGGTATTCTTTTTTGTAGGCCTCGGCCCACAAGGTCATCAGGTTGGCCAAGGTGTCGGAGCCGACACTGGAGAGATTGCCCGATACACCGGAAGTCTTGGTATAGGCCTTGATGGCGGGATCGACAGCAGCGAACGAATTGGCAGCGGCAACTCCGGCCGCGGCGAATGTCAGTGCAGTCATCAGACTCTTGAGTGTCATGCCTTGCGCTCCTGGCAGGGTATGTAGGTACAGGGCCGCTTTTGCCAGCCGTATGACCACTCTATGAATTGATTGTGACAATAAGATGAAAAAGGCCACCACCTGATCGGGTGATGGCCTTTTGATACAAACTATCGATTAAGGATGCCCGAAAGGTCGCGTTCAGCGCTTTTTCGAAAGCAGGTAGACACCGATCGCCATGCCCATGCCGCAGAGGATCGCCACGTACCAGGACGGTCCCATCGGGCTGCTCTTGAGCATGAAGGTCACGACCATTGGCGTCAGACCGCCAAAGATGGCGTAGGCCAGGTTGTAGGAGAACGACAGACCGGAGAAACGCACCACCGGCGGGAACGCCTTGACCATCACATAAGGCACCGCGCCGATGGTGCCGACGAACAGGCCGGTGATCGCATACAGCGGAAACAGCACGCCGGGGTTGTCCGCCAGGATGTGGTAGAACGTCCAGGAACTCACCAACAGACCAGCGCTGCCCAGCAGGAACACCCAACCTGCGCCGACCCTGTCAGCCAAAGCACCGGCAGCGATGCAGCCAATGCTCAGAAAGACGATGGCCAGGCTGTTGGCTTTCAATGCTGTGGCCGCCGGGAAACCGTAGATAGTCTGCAGGATGGTCGGGGTCATCAGAATCACGACGATGATGCCGGCCGACAGCAGCCAGGTCATCAGCATCGACAACGCAACGGCACCACGATGATCACGCAGCACGGCCTTGAGCGGCACCTCTTCGGCCAGCGCCTTGCGCAATTGCAGCTCAGCGAACACCGGGGTTTCGTGCAGCAGGCGACGCAGGTACACCGACATCAAACCAAAGACGCCACCCAGCAAAAACGGGATACGCCAGGCGTAATCAGCCACTTCGACCGGGCTGTAAATGCTGTTGATCGCCGTGGCGACCAGCGAGCCGAGCAGAATGCCTGCCGTGAGGCCTGCCGTCAGGGTGCCGCACGCATATCCGATGTAACGCGCCGGAACGTGCTCGGACACAAACACCCAGGCGCCTGGTACTTCCCCACCAATCGCCGCACCTTGAATGACGCGCATCAACAGCAGAAGAATCGGTGCCCACATGCCGATCTGCGCATAGGTTGGCAACAGGCCCATGATCAGGGTCGGCACGGCCATCATGAAGATGCTCAGGGTGAACATTTTCTTGCGTCCCAGCAGATCGCCGAAGTGCGCCATGATGATGCCGCCCAGGGGACGTGCCAGATAACCGGCGGCAAAAATGCCGAACGTCTGCATCATGCGCAGCCAGTCAGGCATGTCCACAGGGAAGAACAGCTTGCCGACCACAGCTGCGAAGAACACAAAAATGATGAAGTCGTAAAACTCCAACGCGCCACCCAGGGCGGAGAGCGACAACGTCTTGTAGTCGCTACGGGTCAACGGTCGCGCCGGTTGCGCGGTACTGGAGGAAACAGATGACATGACAAGGCTTCTCTTTGCTTGTTCTGAAATGGGCATGCGACAGCTGCGCTGGCTGCGGCGGGGTGGCGTGCAGAAGCGATTGTCCGGGGCAACTGTGCAGATAGGCACCAAAATTGCGTGTACAGGCAGTCTTGTCACCTGTAGAGGTTCTGCAAGATAGCAAATTGTTTCAAAAAACACATAGCAGGAACTGCGCACGGACAAAATCAGAACCCGGCGGTCGTTCTATGACGCAACGCCCGATATACTCGCAGGCTGTCAACGGCAAAGGGAATTTGTGCGAAAACGTCTGAATCAGCGGTTTTCGCAGAGTTTCCCTCAAGGGCCATCCCGGCAGCGGAACATACAATGTTCATGTGCAAGGGGTTGAATGGCGCCTGTCAACCGCGGCAAAAAATAATAGAGTCATGGGTCAGAGGCACCCTAGGCATGATCGAGCTCGAACAAGAAGATCCAACTCCGCAAGGCGATCTTGCGTTGCAAATCACGGCACTCCCCCGTGAAACCAATGGTTTTGGCGATATATTCGGCGGCTGGCTGGTATCTCAGATGGACCTGGCTGGCACTGCAATGGCCAGCAAGGTGGCAGGCGGACGCGTCGCAACGGTTGCGATTGACCGTATGGCATTTTTGGTGCCGGTGGCGGTGGGCGAACAGCTGTCCTTCTATACACGCACCCTCGAAGTAGGACGCACCTCGATCAAAATGATGGTCGAAGTGTGGAGCGACGACCCCGTGACCAGCGAATGGCGCAAGGTCACCGAAGCGGTGTTTGTCTTCGTGGCCATCGATGCCAGCGGCCGCACACGTTCGGTCCCCGCACGCCGCTGAACACACCCTGCCTGAAGGCTGGCACCTGAAAGGGTTGCGGCCTCGGGGTAAACTCATCCCGTCCAGAACGGTCTGATTTCGTCACGGCCCTTGAGTGAGAGATTTTGCATGCCTACATCCCCGATTGAATCCAGCGTCGAAACCGTTCAATACGATGAGCTGAACTGCTGGCGCATTCGGCACGGCGATGCAGAACTACTCGTCGCCCAGCAAGGCGCGCACATTCTCAGTTACCAGCGCGACGGGCAGGAGCCGCTGATCTGGCTCAACGAGAAAGCGGTGTTCAAGCAAGGCAAGCCCATCCGTGCGGGCATGCCGATTTGCTGGCCCTGGTTCGGCAATCTGGAACGCAACCCTGAAAGCGTACAGGCCATGCGCCAGAGCGACGAACCCGCCAAGGCCCACGGCGAAGTCCGTGCGCTGGACTGGGAGCTGCTGGGCATCGGCGAAGACGGCGACGCCTTGCTCGTAGAGTTCGTCCTGCCACAGGCCGAAGGCAAGTTGCCGGGCTGGCCACATAACGTTGCGCTCAAGCTGAGCATTCGTCTGGATGAGGCGCTGAACGTCAGCCTGGTCAGCTACAACTGCGGCACCGAGCCGGTCACCCTCAGCCAGGCGCTACACACCTATTTCGCCGTCAGTGATTCGCGTCAGGTCAGTGTCGAAGAGCTCGACGGCCTGAGCTACATCGAAACCCTGGAGAACTGGGGGGAGCGCCAGCAGACAGGCGATCTGACCTTTACCGGCGAAACCGACCGCATCTATCTCGACACCCCCGGCCTGCTCAGCATTGTCGATCCGCAATGGCAACGCCGCATCCAGATCCACAGCACCGGTTCGAACTCGGCCATCCTGTGGAATCCGTGGGTCGAAAAGACTGGCCGGTTCACCGACATGGCAGCGGATGGCTGGCAGCGCATGGTCTGCGTGGAAACCGCCAATGTGATGAGCGACGTGGTAACGCTGGCCCCGGACGACATGCACATTCTAAATGTGAGCATCTGGAGCGAGCCGCTCTGATTCAAGCCTGCATCAAAGGTCCGACTCGACCACGACGCGGACCTTTGCTGCATCCATCGCGTAGGCCGCGTCGGCCAGATCGTTACTGATCTTCTCGACCTTCAAGGTGCCTTCGACCCACAGGGGCGTATAGATGTCATCCAGTTTCAGGCCTTTGGGGTAGCGCACCAGCACCAGTTGATTGGGCGGCGGAGGCGGAACGTGGATGCAGGCGCCGGGATAAGGAACGAGGAAAAACAGGGTGCTATGACCTTTGGCATCGGTTTCCAGAGGCACCGGATAGCCACCCAGTCGAATAGTCTTGTTGTTCATGGCAGGGACGGTCTTGGCGGAATACATCACCGCCGGCAGCCCTTTGCTCTGCTTGAGCCCACCTTTGCTGTCGAAGGTGCCCAAGGCTTCAGGGGAGTTGTGATCGATTTCGGGCATGGCCTCAAGGGCCTTTTGGTCCGACTTGGGCATGAGTTCCAGCCAGTCGGTTTCCGGCAACTGGGCGTGTGCGAGCCCGGATACCAGCAGTAGGGTCAATAATAAAAAGCGACGCATGAACAGTGCTCGGCAGGAAAAGAAGAATGCCTGCGCATTCTAGCCCTCTGCGCAATGCAAAACAGAGGGCCGACGCCTGTTTATCAGCGCTTTTTGATCATGCCGTAGATCACCAGCAGGATGATCGCACCGACCAACGCGCCCAGGAAACCTGCGCCTTCGCCTGCCTGGTAGATACCCAGAGCCTGGCCACCGTAGGTTGCAGCCAGCGAACCGGCGATGCCCAACAGGATGGTCATGATCCAGCCCATGCTGTCATCACCCGGCTTCAGGAAGCGAGCCAGCAGGCCAACGATCAAGCCGATGAAGATGGTTCCGATGATACCCATGCCATTTCCCTCTGTCTGAATTAAACGTGCCATGACCCATAGCAGCCTTGGCTTACTGCTATCTGAGAACGGCGACAGGGAATGGTTCCAGCGGAAATCAAGATTGGGCAGGATGAGGCAAATGATCGTGTCTCACGCACTGCGCTCATTGCTCTGCACGCGTATTGCTGGATAACTGCAAAACCTGCGAAAGGCCCCGCCAACCTCTGCGACGTAGCCCTGTTGCGCAGCAAACACGGACCATAGGAGCGGACGTGTGCGCGAATGCTGTATTTCAGTCGCTGAACTTTCATCGGCTGTACAGCCCTTTCGCGGACACGTCCGCTCCTACGAACCTATTTCTTCAATGGACTGCGCGTTATTTGATAAGAGGCGGCTTGCCGGCGATGCGCTTTTCAGCCAGCCTCCACCGTTTCAGACCCGCTTTTGTTAGCCCTACAAAACGGTGAGCACGAAAAGCTCGTCAACCCTTGATCAACGACTCGACCAACTTGACCTGACGATCCAGCGTGGCGCGGTCGTGGCTGCGGACGGTTGCGTGGCCGACCTTGCGGCCTGCCTTGAACGCTTTGCCATAGTGGTGCAGGTGGCAGTCTTCAACCGCGATGACCTTGTCGACCGCCGGCACTTCACCGATGAAGTTCAGCATGGCGCTCTCCCCTACCTTGGCGGTCGAGCCCAGCGGCAGGCCAGCAACAGCACGCAGGTGGTTCTCGAACTGGCTGCACTCGGCGCCTTCGGTCGTCCAGTGGCCGGAGTTGTGCACACGTGGCGCGATCTCGTTGGCCTTCAAGCCGCCATCGACTTCGAAGAACTCGAAGGCCAGCACGCCCACGTAGTCCAGCTGCTTCAGCACACGGCCCGCGTAGTCCTCAGCCAGCGCCTGCAACGGATGGTCGGTGCTGGCGATGGAAATACGCAGGATGCCGCTGTCGTGAGTGTTATGCACCAGCGGATAGAAGCGGGTTTCGCCATCACGGGCACGCACAGCGATCAGCGATACCTCACCGGTGAACGGTACGAAGCCTTCCAGAAGACACGGTACGCTGCCCAGCTCGGCGAAGGTGTCGACCACGTCATCGGCTGAACGCAGCACCTTCTGACCTTTGCCATCGTAGCCCAGCGTGCGGGTTTTCAGGACGGCAGGCAGACCGATACTCGCCACCGCCGCGTCCAGATCGGCCTGCGACTGGATGTCTGCGAAGGACGGCGTCGGGATGCCAAGGTCCTTGAACATGCTCTTCTCGAACCAGCGATCACGCGCAATGCGTAACGCTTCGGCGCTCGGGTAGACAGGCACGAACCGGGACAGAAACGCCACGGTCTCGGCGGGGACGCTCTCGAATTCAAAGGTCACCAGATCGACTTCATCAGCTAACTGGCGCAGGTGATCCAGATCACCGTAATCGGCACGCAGATGCTCGCCCAATGCCGCCGCACAAGCGTCCGGCGCGGGATCGAGGAAGGCGAAGTTCATGCCCAGCGGAGTGCCCGCCAGGGCCAACATGCGGCCCAACTGGCCGCCACCGATTACACCGATCTTCATGGAAAAACCTCAGGCGTGGCGTGGGTCTGGATTGTCCAGGACGCTGTCTGTCTGCTCGGCGCGGAATTTCTTCAGCGCAGCGTGGAATTGCGGGTGCTTGGCGCCCAGGATGCTCGCCGACAGCAGCGCGGCATTGATCGCGCCCGCTTTGCCGATGGCCAGCGTCGCGACAGGGATGCCGGCAGGCATCTGCACGATGGACAGCAGGGAGTCGACACCCGACAGCATCGAGGACTGCACCGGAACGCCCAGCACAGGCAGGTGCGTCTTGGCCGCACACATGCCCGGCAAATGAGCGGCACCACCGGCACCGGCGATGATCACCTCGATACCACGGCCTTCCGCTTCATCGGCATACTGGAACAGCAAGTCCGGCGTGCGGTGTGCAGACACCACTTTGACTTCGTAGGGAATGCCGAGCTTTTCCAGCATATCGGCGGTGTGGCTAAGGGTGGACCAATCGGACTTGGAGCCCATGATCACGCCAACCAGTGCGCTCATCGTCGTGCCTCTCATCGGGCGCCCGCAGGCGCATCTAAAAACAACAAGCCACGCGGGAGAACCGGCGTGGCTTGCTGTACGAATAATGACCGGTCGAGCCGGCCAAAGGCCGCGCAGTATACCGTAAAGCGACAGGATGACAGCCCCTTCGACGACCATCCGTACAAGGTTTTTGTAAACAGCCCAAAGGGCAACGGGTGATCCCACAGCGAGACACGCACCGGTCCTGCACATTCGTCTATCAGGGACTACAGCAACGGCCGCCATGCCCGGCATAACACCACTGCGTTTTGCGATTAAGTACTTGCCGCCTGACCCATTTCGGGCAGGCCTTGTTACGCCTACTCATGGATGAGTACTCATGTTGAAAACCCTGACAAGATCACTGCTGGTGATCGCTACCCTTTTGCTGGGCCAGATGGCACTGGCCGATGATTCAACCTCCAGACGCCCGCTGTTCTTCTTTCTGTTCCTGCATGACGACGTGAAAGAGACCGACACCGAGCGCCTCGTGACGCACTACTTTGCGTGGCTGGTGAAAGACCTTGAAAGCTTCACCGGGCGGCGCGTCCACATGCAGTTTTTACGCGGCATTCCGACGCTGACCGACTTCGCTTACAAAGGCGGTGACTCGGACGCGATCTACGGTGCGTGGAAGCAGCGTGTCGATCAGTACCTCAATGCGCAAAACCTGCCTCGCAACGGCACCACCAAATACCTGCTGGTCACGCAGGACAAAATCGACTCAAGCACCTTGGGCTTCACGGTCGACAAGGGATACACAGGTATTGCATCGCTGGACACTTACACGGCCGCTGCCCATGAACTGGGTCATATGCTTGGTGGCACTCACGAATTGGCGAAGGTTCTGTACCGAGACGGCTGGTGGTGTGAAACCAACCTGGTGGCTGTCCGTCAAGTCGTCCGCGCCAACTGCTATGTCTACAGTGACAAGAACAAGCAACGTATCGCGGCCAATCTGAGCGAGTACCCCTGATCGGGCTATCTTGAATCAGATCCAGCGTTTGAAAAGCGGGCGGCTCTCTGGAGCAGCCCGCGCACATTTACTCCTGTGGCGCTGCACTTTCCAGTTTGCGCCACAAGAGGCGAACGTTCGCCTTGCGCACCAACGCACAGCGGTACAGCCGAATCTCCAGCGGAATATGCCATTCCGGCCCGCCACAGACCACCAGCTCACCGCGCGCCAGCTCGGCACGCACGCTCAACTGCGGCACCCAGGCAATGCCCAGCCCTTCAAGCGCCATGCTTTTCAGGCTGTCGGCCATCGCCGTTTCGTAAATTGTGGTGAAACGCAAATTGCGCTGGCGCAACAGCATATTCACCGAACGCCCCAGAAAAGCCCCCGCGCTGTAAGCCAACAAAGGCACGCTGGCCTCCCCGTCCATGTCGAACAGTGGCCGCCCCTGTGCGTCAGCGGCGCAGACCGGCAGCATCTGAGTCTGCCCCAAGTGCAGCGACGGGAAAATCTCGGCGTCCATCTGCAAGGCAGCATCAGGGTCATAGAACGCCAGCATCAGGTCGCACCCGCCTTCACGCAGCGCATGCACCGCATCGCCCACGTTGGTCGCTACCAGACGGGTCGCGATATTCAGACCTTCATTGCGCAGTTGGGCAATCCAGCGCGGAAAGAAGCCAAGCGCCAGCGAGTGCGCTGCCGCCACCTGCATGACCTCGCCCTGCCCACCTTCCAGATGATGCAGATGACGCACCACCTCACCCAATTGTTCAACCACCGTACGTGCCGTCACGAGAAAAAGCTGCCCTGCGGCAGTGAGTTCGACCGGCGTGCGCGAGCGATTGACCAGCGTGAGCCCGAGCGCGGATTCCAGGCTGCGGATGCGCCGACTGAACGCCGGTTGCGTCACGAAACGACGCTCGGCGGCCTGGGAGAAACTGCGGGTGGCAGCCAGGGCGCTGAAATCCTCCAACCATTTGCTTTCCAGATTCATCAGGTCCTCCCGGACAATGGCTGACTGCATCAGCAGGCGACTGCGACTAGAGACGATGCCTGGCGCGATGCAGTTACAAAAAACCTTTACGTCCCGTGAGCGACAAGGACATAGGCGGGTGCGACATTTTGTCCCTTTTATCCACCGCAAAAAAGGCGAGTCACACACCCGTTATGCCGTTTCTGCATACCCCAGCGTTTAACAGCATTGGTCAAGTTTAAACTCAAAGCCCACTATCCGCTGCGTTCCGGCCTCGTCCGTGCCTTTTTTGAGACTTTTTTTATCATGTCCTCGCCTGCATCATCGCGCATCGAAAAAGACCTTCTTGGTGTTCTCGAAGTCCCTGCAAACGCCTACTACGGCATCCAGACTCTGCGAGCGGTCAACAATTTTCACCTGTCCGGCGTACCGCTTTCGCACTACCCGAAACTGGTCGTAGCGCTGGCGATGGTCAAGCAGGCGGCAGCTGACGCGAACCACCAGCTGGGACACCTCAACGATGCCAAACACGCAGCCATCAGCGAAGCCTGTGCCCGCCTGATCCGCGGTGATTTCCACGATCAGTTCGTGGTCGACATGATTCAGGGCGGCGCTGGCACTTCAACCAACATGAATGCCAACGAAGTCATCGCCAATATCGCGCTGGAAACAATGGGTTTCGAGAAAGGCGAGTACAAGCACCTGCACCCCAACAACGACGTGAACATGGCTCAGTCGACCAACGACGCCTACCCGACGGCCATCCGCCTGGGTCTGTTGTTGGGTCATGACGCACTGCTGGCCAGCCTCGACAGTTTGATTCAGGCGTTCGCGGCCAAGGGCCAGGAATTCAACCATGTTCTGAAAATGGGCCGCACCCAGCTGCAGGACGCCGTTCCGATGACCCTGGGTCAGGAATTCCGCGCTTTCGCCACTACCCTGACCGAAGACCTGAACCGTCTGCGCAGCCTTGCACCCGAGCTGCTGACCGAGGTCAACCTGGGCGGTACTGCCATCGGCACCGGCATCAACGCCGACCCTGGCTATCAGCACCTTGCAGTAGAACGCCTGGCGACCATCAGCGGCCAGCCGCTTGTGCCTGCCGCCGACCTGATCGAAGCCACCTCCGACATGGGTGCCTTCGTGCTGTTCTCAGGCATGCTCAAGCGTACCGCAGTCAAGCTGTCGAAGATCTGCAATGACCTGCGCCTGCTCTCCAGCGGTCCGCGCACCGGCATCAATGAAATCAACCTGCCGGCACGTCAGCCAGGCAGCTCGATCATGCCCGGCAAGGTCAACCCGGTGATCCCGGAAGCGGTCAATCAGGTGGCATTCGAAATCATCGGCAACGACCTGGCGCTGACAATGGCGGCCGAAGGCGGCCAGTTGCAGCTCAACGTGATGGAGCCGCTGATCGCTTACAAGATTTTCGACTCGATCCGCCTGCTACAGCGTGCGATGGACATGTTGCGCGAGCACTGCATCGTCGGCATCACCGCCAACGAACAGCGCTGCCGCGAACTGGTCGAGCATTCGATCGGTCTGGTGACCGCACTGAACCCCTACATCGGCTACGAGAACTCCACCCGTATCGCCCGCATTGCGCTGGAAACCGGCCGCGGCGTACTGGAACTGGTTCGCGAAGAAGGCTTGCTCGACGACGCAATGCTCGACGACATCCTGCGACCTGAAAACATGATCGCTCCCCGCCTGGCCCCATTGAAGGCCTGACAGGGATGACCTGCGCAACAAGCTCACCAGATTGAGGGCCTAGACACCCCTCAATTTTTTGAGGGTCTGGGAGTGATTCTCCAGACCCTTTTTTTTGCCTGCTGGCCGAACTGGATCCGATAAGCGGTCCAGAGCCCTTGGTGCAACGCTCTGCGGGGTTATCCACAGAGCATTCATTTATCGCCGCAAATGAAGAATCAGCCCCACAACAAAGCGGCTACAGACGTAAAAACTTTGCACCGGTATAGTGCGCCCCCTCAAAAGTAGCGAGGAATAACAAAAATGCTGGAAATGATTAACGACTTTCTCTCCGGTAAAGTACTGATCGTACTTATCGTAGGCCTGGGTAGTTACTTCACGATCCGCTCACGTTTCGTTCAGTTTCGACACTTTTTCCATATGTTCGCGGTGTTCCGCGATAGCTTGAAAAGCAGCGCAGGACAACTGAGTTCGTTTCAGGCCCTGATGCTCAGCCTCGCTGGCCGAGTAGGCGCCGGTAACATCGCAGGCGTTGGCATTGCCGTCACACTGGGCGGCCCGGGTGCCGTGTTCTGGATGTGGGTGACCGCACTGGTCGGCATGTCCAGCAGCTTCATCGAGTGTTCCCTCGCTCAACTTTACAAGCGCAAGGATTCCGAAGGCCAATTCCGTGGCGGCCCGGCGTTCTACATCCAGCATGGCCTGGGCAAGCGCTGGCTGGGCATGGTCATGGCGGTTCTGCTGCTGGTGACCTTCGGCTTCGCCTTCAACGGCCTGCAATCGCACGCTGTCACCGACTCGCTCAAAAGCGCCTTTGGCGTTGACACCATGACCACCGGTATCTGCCTGGTCGTGCTGCTGGGCCTGGCCTTTATCGGCGGCATCAAACGCATCGCTGCGATCTCCGACCTGCTGGTGCCGGTCAAGACCCTGATCTACATCGCGGTTACTGTTTACGTCATCGTTCTGCAGATTGATCACGTTCCAGCCATGCTGATGACCATCGTGCGCAGCGCCTTCGGCCTTGATCCAGTGTTCGGCGGCCTGGTTGGCAGCGCGATCGTCATGGGCGTCAAGCGCGGCGTTTTTGCGAACGAGGCCGGTCTGGGCAGCGCGCCTAACGTGGCGGCCGTCGCTCAGGTCGAGCATCCGGTTGCACAGGGCGTGGTTCAGGCGTTCAGCGTGTTCCTCGATACTTTCGTGATCTGCACCTGCACCGCCCTGCTGATTCTGCTGTCCGGCATCTATGACGTGGGCTACGACGGCAACGGTATCGTGCTTGCACAGAACTCGCTGGCGGCTGTGGTCGGTGACTGGGGCCGGATCTTCATCAGCGTGGCACTGGCTCTGTTCGTGTTCACCTCGATCCTCTACAACTACTACCTGGGTGAAAACAGCCTGCGCTTCCTGTTCGGCGAGAAAAAGAAGGCAATCATCGGCTATCGCATCGCGGTGCTGGTACTGATTCTCTGGGGTGCGGTAGTTGACCTGAAAGATGTGCTGGCCTTTGCCGACATCACCATGACCATGCTGGCCTTCGTCAATCTGATCGCCCTGGCGATGCTGTTCAAGGTCGTCAAACGCATTCTGGGCGACTACGATGCTCAGCGTCGTGCAGGCATCAAGACCCCGGTCTTTGACTCCAGCAAGTTCCCTGACCTGGATCTGGACCGCAGTGCATGGCCTGCCAACCCTGCCCAGACGCCGGTTCATGACGCCGAAGTCGCGGGCAAGCCTGCTACCGACCCACGATAACCGCACAACGCCCTGACAGGAGAGAGCCATGACTCACGACGCACATCAACCCGCCAAGCGAGTGATGGTTCTTTATACGGGCGGCACCATCGGTATGCAGGCCAGCGCCAACGGCCTCGCCCCGGCCTCGGGCTTCGAGACAAGAATGGCTGGGCAACTGGCTGAACACCCTGAGCTTATCGTGCCTGAGTGGCGATTTCGCGAGATGTCGCCACTGATCGACAGCGCCAACATGACGCCAGCCTACTGGTTGCGCCTGCGTGAAGCGGTGATCGAGGCGGTGGATGTGGATGGCTGCGATTCGGTACTGGTGCTGCATGGCACCGATACCCTGGCCTACAGCGCGGCGGCAATGAGTTTCCAGTTGCTGGGCCTTGAAGCCCCTGTAGTGTTCACAGGCTCCATGCTCCCCGCCGGTGTGCCGGACAGCGATGCCTGGGAAAACGTCAACGGCGCCCTGCTCGCGCTGGGCAGCGGACTGGCGACAGGCGTTCAGCTGTATTTCCACGGCGAGCTGATGGCGCCGACACGCTGCGCAAAAATCCGCAGCTTCGGACGTCACCCGTTCGCTCCACTGCAACGCTCGCGGGGCGGTCATGCTGCGGTCGCATTGCCCGACGCGCTGAATTACCGTCAGGCCAGGACCCTGGCCAAGGTCGCCGTAATGCCGCTCTTTCCGGGCATCGGTGCACCTCAGCTCGACGGCCTGATCGACAGCGGCATTCAAGGCCTTGTGCTGGAGTGCTTCGGCAACGGCACCGGTCCAAGCGACGATCCGCAGTTCATCGCCAGCCTGGAAAACGCCCGTGCGCAAGGTATCTGTGTGGTTGCAATCACTCAGTGCCATGAGGGCGGCGTGGAGCTGGACGTGTACGAAGCGGGAAGCCGCCTGCGCGGTGCAGGTGTGCTGTCCGGTGGTGGCATGACGCGTGAGGCCGCGCTTGGCAAACTGCACACCTTGCTGGGCGCAGGTCTGACGACGGAAGACGTGCGACGGTTGGTCGAACTGGACCTGTGTGGCGAACTGCGCTGAGCATTTGAAAGGTTTCGGCATTCGCGGACAAACGGAGCGTCACCCGGTTCACTCCCACGAGTGTCGCGACAAATACCCAACCTCTGAAGAAACGCTGAAACTGCTTCTGCCCGAAGGGCGTGGGGGCTTCGGGAGGTTACGACGGCTGCGATGGGCTACGCAGCGGCCCCCTGAGTTGCATCTGATCCAGCGCATGTTCACGTGTGCTGCCGGTGCCCGGCAGATCGCGGACAAACGGCGCGCGACCTCTGAGGCGTAGCGGCGAGTCGCTTCGAGCAGAAGCCGGTTCGACGTTGACTCAGTCAGTCATTTCTCTCAAGACGCCTTGCTTTCTTCCTTCGCCCCTCTAAGCATCGAGTCGAGGTTTCGCTCAATGTTTTCGCACAGCGATGTCATCTGAATTTCGTGTTCGCTGGCCTTGAACGGGCTTTGCAGGTCGGTACCGATTTTCTCGATCGCCAACAACATGAAGCCCACCACGGTGGACGCCAAGGGCGTGAACCAGCCGAGGGTTTCGACCAGGCCGATAGGGACGATCAGGCAGAACAGGGTGATGAACAGCCTCGGAAACGCCACGTACGGATAAGGAAGCGGCGTGTTGGCGATCCGCTCCATGCCGCCCTGGCAGTTGGAAATATCCACCATCGTCGATTCAAGGCGCGCCAGACGGATGCTGTCCAGACGACCGCACTGGTATTCCTTGGCCAACAGCGCGGCCGAAGTGTTGAGCAGGTCGTTGGGAAAGTTGTTGGTGTCAAAGCGCCGCTCGAACTCTTCACGCGGGATCAAGGCTTGTACCTCGTCGCCGCAATGCGTGCCCTTAAGGTGTGCAGACAGGCATTTGACGTAGGCCACGTGACGACGCAGCAAAGTCGCTTTTACCGGGTTGATACCGTCGTCGTCCTCGACCAGCGTCAGCACCTGGCGGGCGAAACTGCGCGAACTGTTGACCAGCGCACCCCACAGCGTGCGGGCTTCCCACCATCGGTTATAGGCGCTGGAGTTTCGGAAACTGGTCAGCACCACCAGCGCCGAACCCAACAGGGTCAGCGGCATGGACGGCAAGGTGATCTTGCGCTCCAGGTACAGCATGAAATCGACCGTGACAATCACGTCCCAAATCAGCAGCCAGAAGAGCGACCAGCCCACGTATCCGATTGTCTTGCCCAAAAACCGGATTTTTCCCATGATCGTCTGCTGCAAAGGACTACCCCGTCGATAAATAAGCGAGACCGCATTCGGACATCCTCGCTACTGCAAGGGGTTTGAATGCCAAATGGGCAGATGGTTCGCCAGCGGCCCGCTTTATCTCAAGGGTTTGATCGTTTTTCAGCAGCTGCTCAACGCGACCTGCGGACGCTCTCCTGCAAAGAAAATCGGACGCAGCCGCACGCCAATGACGTTCCCCGCGTAGGCCGCGACCAGCCACAGCCAGCCGTGAAGGCTGCCGGATGCGATCCCGCTGAAATACGCGCCGATGTTGCAGCCGTACGCCAGACGCGAGCCGTAGCCGAGCAGCAAGCCCCCGATCACCGCCGCCACGATGGAGCGCGTCGGAATGTCGAGATTCGGGGCGAAACGTCCGGCCAGCCCAGCCGCGAGCAGCGCGCCCAGCATGATGCCGATATCCATGACGCTGGTGATGTCTTCCCAGACTGGCGCGGCCAGTGCCTTGGCATTCGCCGCGCTCTGCCAGAACACCCAACTGCCGACATCCACGCCCAGACCGCTCGCCACTTTGGCACCCCACAAGGCGAATGCAGAGGTAATGCCCCACGGCCGACCGGCCAGCGCCAACGTTGCGTAGTTCAAAACAGCCAGTGCCACAGCGCCCCACACCAGAATCCAGGGCCCGCGCAACAATCGGCGAAGGCCGCGATGCTCAGTGGCGACTGGCGCTTCAAGCTGACCATGACGGCGCTTTTCGAGACGCACGGTAACGAATGCGATCAGGGCGAACAGCGCCAGGTTGCCGAGCAGCGCCGGGATCACGCCAAAGCTCTTGACCACAGATGTGGCTGGAAACGAAGGCAGGGCGAACCACCAGTCAACGTGATGAGTGGCGATCAGCGAACCGAGGATGAAGAACAGCAGGGTAATCAGCATCCGCGCGTTACCGCCGCCGGCCGTGAACAGCGTCCCTGACGCACACCCACCGCCCAACTGCATGCCGATGCCGAAAATAAACGCACCGACCACCACGGAGACGCCAGCTGGCGCAACCAGCCCGGTGACCGGCTGCCCGAACAGCGTGCCAGCACCCAACGCCGGGAAGAACAGCAGCACGGCGACGGCGAGCATCACCATCTGCGCGCGCAGACCGGCACCGCGTCGTTCACGAATGAACACCCGCCAGGCCGATGTGAATCCAAACGCGGCGTGATACAGGGTGACACCCAGCGCCGCCCCGAGGATCCATAGCAGAACCTGACGAGTGCCTACACTGAGCAGCAGAAACTGCGCGCCCATCAATAACAGAAACAACGCCGCCAGCGGCGCGCCATACGCGCGGCCGGGTGTTGCAGACAGAGAAGTGTTCATAGGTCTCTCGACAACGAATTAACAGAATAAGGCGATTATACGTGTACCAAAGGCTTACTCGGACCAGACCTTGCGCAGCCTGTTCAGCGCCTCGCTGATCTGCACCTCAGGCACAGCGGCAAAACCCAATACCAGTCCGGCTCGCTCATCCATTGGCTCGGCCGAATCGGGCAACCAGTAGCTGCTCAAGGCCGTGATCTCAACACCGACGCGGGTTGCGCGCTCGATCAGCTCACGCTCCCGGGCCAGGCTGTCGACCTTGATCATCACATGCAGCCCCGCCGCCACACTGGGCATCGCCGCGCAACCAGGGATATCCGATGGCCAACCGGCCAGCAATGCATTGCGACGACTCAGAGACGCTCGACGCACCCGGCGGATGTGCCGCTGGAAATGCCCCAGTGCGATGAACTGCGCCATGACCACCTGAGTACTGACTTCGGTATGGCGCATGTCCACGGCCTTGCGCTGACTGAAGGGCTGGACCAACTTCTGCGGCAGCACCAGATAACCCAGCCGCAAGGCCGGAAAGGCAATCTTGCCGAAGGTGCCGACATACAGGACCCGCCCGTTGCGATCCAGTGCGGCCAAGGGTGCCAGCGGCGCCCCGCTGTACCGGTACTCACCGTCGTAGTCGTCCTCGATGATCCAGCCCTGACGCTTCTCGGCCCAGTCCAGCAGCTCAAGGCGTCTGGCCAGACTCATGACCACGCCAGTCGGGTATTGGTGAGATGGGGTGACGTAGACCAACTTGCAATCACCGTGTGTCAGATCGGCGCAACGCAGCCCCTCTCCATCAACAGCCACTCCCTTGAGCACAGCACCTGCAACCGCGAAGGCATGACCAGCGGCGCGGTAGCCAGGATTTTCCACAGCAACGCCTTCACCGGGCTCCACCAGCATCTGTGCACAAAGGCTGATAGCGTGTTGCGCGCCGCTGGTGATCACAATTTGCTCAGCCGTGCAGTGAAGGCCTCGTGAGGAACGCAGATACGCCGCGATCAGCTCTTTCAGCTTTGGCTCGCCCGCCGCAGCGCCATAGCCCAGCATGGCAGGGTCCGGACGACGCCAGAATGCTGCATAGAGCTTGCCCCACAGGGCGAATGGGAACAGGTCAACGGCGGGCACGCCCACGCGAAAAGCTTTAGGGGCTTCGCCGGAAGGTGCTGGAAGCTGATGGTTTTTTAACCGATTCAGCGCCGAACTGTGGATAACTTCGTCCCGCCAAGCGCCCAGAACTTGCTCATTAAATGTGGATAAGCCTGTGGACAAAGCTGTAGACAAACCTGTGGACAAGTCGGTGGATAGTTTTTTGCTGCCCTCCTTGTCAAGCACGTCCTTGCGCCCCGGAAGGCTCGCGACGTACGTGCCATCTCCTACCCGGGTTTCGATGAAGCCCTCGGCATACAGTTGATCGTAAGCACGCATCACGCTGTTGCGGGAAATCGCCAGCAGATCCGCCAGCTCGCGGCTCGCGGGCAGGCGCGTTCCACTGGCTAGCCGGGCGTCCAGTATTTGCTGGCGTAATGCGCGATAGAGCTGTTTGCTGAGGCCTTGACGCCTGTCCAGCCTGATGCCGGTCAGCGTGGAGGGAAAAGAAGGCGCATCGGACGACATGGATTGGCTCTATGAAATCTCTGAGAAATGGATCTTACAACAGACCAATGCGCTGACTAAGATCTGTTCATCGGCCAAGGAGCATCGCCATGTACACACCTGCAGCATTCCGTGACGACGAAACGTCCAGACTCCATGAGCAGATCAACCAGACTCGCCTGGCCATTTTGATCACGTGGGACGAGGAAGGCATGCAGGCGTCGCACCTGCCCCTGTTGATGCGCGAGGACCAAGGCCCCAACGGCACACTTTACGGTCACTTGGCCAAAGCCAATCCGCAGTGGCGTCAATTGGACACGTGTGCCGAAGCGCTGGTGATCTTCCCTGGCGAAGACGCTTACGTCAGTCCTTCGTATTACCCGAGCAAAGCCGAACATGGCCAGGTTGTGCCGACCTGGAACTACCTTGCAGTTCACGCTTACGGCAAGGCGGAAACCTTTACCGATGCGTCCCGGCTACGCCAGTTGCTGAATGATCTGACGGCCAGACACGAATCCGATCGTGCCCAACCCTGGTCCATTGACGACGCGCCCGCCGAGTACATCAGCAAAATGCTTCGTGCAATCGTCGGCTTCGCCCTGCCCGTCCAGCGACTGGAAGGCAAACGCAAACTCAGCCAGAACCGCAGCGCTTCGGATATCGCCGGGGTCAGAGACGGGCTTGCCGCGAGCCAGAAAATCAACGAACAGCAAATCGCTCGTTTGATGAGCGATCAGGAGGAGGCGTCATGAGTGATGTCCTGATTCGCCCGGTGACGGCTGATGATCAACAGGCATGGTTGCCGCTATGGCAGTCCTATCTGCGCTTTTACAAAACCGAACTGGCCGAAGGTGTCAGCGAAGTGACCTGGCAGCGCTTGCTCGACCCGAACGAGCCGACACACTCCGCCTTGGCGTGGGTCGACGGCAACGCGGTGGGCATGGTGAACTTCATCTATCACCGTTCCAACTGGAGTATTGGCAACTCCTGTTACCTGCAAGACTTGATCGTCGCGCCGGAGCAGCGTGGCACGGGTCTTGGAAGGCAACTGATCGAACATGTCTACGCGACCGCAAAGGCAGACGGTTGCGAGAAGGTGCATTGGCTGACCCACGAGACCAATGCCACGGCCATCCAGTTGTATGAGCGTATCGCTGATCGCGCCGGCTATATTCAATTTCGCAAAGCGCTTTGAGGAACTGATTGATGTCTGAGACTCCACTGGATTGGCAACCCGCGACATTGCCTGGCCCCCACCCCCAGAACGGTCGCTTCATTCGCCTGGAAAAGCTGGACACAGCCCGGCATGCCGATGACCTGTGGTCGGTACTTCAGGGACCGGATGCCGACCCCACGCTCTGGGATTTCCTGCCCTACGGGCCCTTCAACGAGCGCGACGCATTCGATGCCTGGCTGGCCGGGCATCAGGTGGCGACTGATCCGTGGTTCTACGCCGTGATCAATCAGCAGACCGGCAAGGCCGAGGGCGTGATCAGCTACTTGTCGATATTCGCGGTACACGGCCGGATCGAAATTGGTCACGTCACGTTCAGCGCCGCCATGCAGCGCACGCCGAAAGGCACCGAGGCGATCTATCTGCTGGCCAAGGAAGCTTTCCGACTGGGCAATCGCCGCCTGGAGTGGAAATGCAACGCCAACAACGCCCGCTCCAAACGCGCCGCCGAGCGATTCGGCTTCAGCTACGAAGGTACGTTCCGTCAGCACATGGTGGTCAAGGGCGCGAGCCGTGACACCACCTGGTACTCGATCCTCGACAGCGAATGGCCAGCCCTGCAAACCGCGTTCGAAGGCTGGCTGGCTGTGGATAACTTCAAGGACGGCCAGCAAATCGAAGGGCTGGAGGCGTTTCGGCAGTAGGCTCAGCGTGCGAGACCGGTTCGGACGCGGAGCGTCCCGAGCGACATTCCCACGCAGAGCGTGAGGAACGATCACCAAGCCTGAATGTGGGAGCGGACTTGCCCGCGAAGTGGCTGGCCCATTCAATCGAGACGGCGCGTCCAAAAAAGCCTTCGTGGACAGTCCACTCCCACGGCCGAAATCGTGCCCGCTCCAGATGCTCATCGCGACTTTTGTATAACGATGAGTGCTCGCGTGGGCATGCAGCCGGGACGCTGCGAGCTGTACGAATAAAAAAAGGGAGCCACGAAGGCTCCCCCAGAGGTAAACGGCTCAGCTGTCGGATCGGCTCTCTGCCCGATCAGCCTTCGATTTCGATCAGGACTTCGCCCGGGTTCACGCGGTCGCCCTTGGCAACGTGGATAGCCACGACCTTGCCGGCGATGGAGGCCTGGACTTCGGTTTCCATCTTCATCGCTTCGGTGATCAGTACAGCCTGGCCGACCTTGACCACGTCGCCTTCCTTGACCAGCACATCGACGATGTTGCCCGGCATGGTCGTGCTGACGTCGCCCGGTGCATGCGCCTGCTTACGCTTGCTGGCCCCGCCGCTGACAAACTCGTTGAGCGGTTCGAACACCACTTCTTCCGGCATGCCATCGATCGACAGGTAGAAGTGCCGCTTGCCCTCGGCCTTGACGCCGACGCCAGTGATGTCCACGCGGTAGGTTTCGCCGTGTACGTCGATCACGAATTCTGTCGGCACGCCCTCTCCGCCTGCGCGGGCAACGCTGCCCGCTTCGGGAATCGGCAACAGCACTTCAGGCGTCAGCGTGCCGGCGGCCCGCTCTTCAAGGAATTTACGGCCGATGTCCGGAAACATGGCAAAGGTCAGCACGTCTTCTTCGGACTTGGCCAACGAGCCGATCTCGGCACGCAGTTTGGTCATTTCCGGTTTGAGCAGATCGGCCGGGCGTACGTCGATCAACTCTTCGTTACCGATGGCCTGACGACGCAGCTTTTCGTCCACCTGCCCCGGCGCTTTACCGTAGCCGCCTTGTAAGTACAGTTTCACTTCATTGGTGATGGTCTTGTAGCGCTCGCCTGCCAGTACATTGAAAAACGCCTGGGTGCCGACGATCTGCGAGGTCGGTGTGACCAGCGGCGGATAGCCCAGGTCTTTGCGCACCCTGGGTATCTCAGCCAGCACTTCGTTCATGCGATTGAGCGCGCCCTGCTCCTTGAGCTGGTTGGCCAGGTTGGAAATCATCCCGCCCGGCACCTGATTCACCTGCACACGGGTATCGACGGCGGTGAATTCGCTTTCGAACTGGTGGTACTTCTTGCGCACGGCATAGAAATACAGGCCGATGTCCTGCAACAGTTCCAGATCGAGCCCGGTGTCGAACTCGCTGCCCTTGAGCGCCGCGACCATAGACTCGGTCCCCGGATGACTGGTGCCCCATGCGAAGCTGGAGATGGCCGTGTCGATGTGATCAGCGCCGTTCTCGACGGCCTTGAGCTGACACATCGCGGCCAGACCCGCCGTGTCATGGGAGTGAATGAACACTGGCAGCGACTGCTCGGCCTTCAGCGCACGCACCAGCTCGCCTGTGGCAAACGGCGTCAGCAGACCGGCCATGTCCTTGATCGCAACCGAGTCGCACCCCATCGCTTCCATCTGCCGGGCCTGCGCCACGAACGCATCGATGGTGTGTACAGGGCTGGTGGTGTAAGCGATGGTGCCTTGCGCGTGCTTGCCCGCTGCCTTCACCGCTTCGATGGCCACGCGCAAGTTACGCACGTCATTCATGGCGTCAAAGATGCGGAACACGTCGATACCATTGACTGCCGCCTTGGCGACAAACGCCCTGACCACATCATCGCTGTAATGACGGTAGCCCAGCAGGTTCTGGCCGCGCAGCAGCATTTGCAGGCGAGTGTTGGGCAGTGCCGCACGCAACTGACGCAGGCGCTCCCACGGGTCTTCTTTGAGAAAGCGCACGCAGGCATCGAACGTCGCGCCGCCCCATACTTCCAGCGACCAATAGCCGACCTTGTCGAGCTTTTCGCAGATCGGCAGCATGTCCTCGGTGCGCATACGCGTGGCCAGCAGCGATTGGTGAGCATCACGCAGAATGGTGTCGGTAACGAAGATCTTCTTGGACATTTTCAGTATTCCTTACAGGCCTGCGTGGGCGGCAATGGCGGCGGCGATGGCCAGAGCCAGCTCTTCGGGTTTGCGCTTGATCGAATAGTTGGTCAGTTCAGGGTGGCTCTCGACGAAGCTGGTGTTGAACTCACCACTGCGAAATTCCGGGTTACGCAAAATTTCCTGGTAATAGGCAGCCGTGGTTTTCACCCCTTGCAGGCGCATGTCGTCCAGGGCGCGCAGGCCGCGGTCCATCGCTTCTTCCCACGTCAGCGCCCAGACGATGAGCTTCAGGCACATCGAGTCGTAGAACGGCGGAATGGTGTAGCCGGTGTAGATCGCCGTATCGGTGCGCACGCCGGGGCCGCCGGGCGCGTAGTAGCGGGTGATCTTGCCGAAGCTGGGCAGGAAGTTGTTTTTCGGGTCTTCGGCGTTGATCCGGAACTGCAACGCGAAGCCCCGGTGAATGATGTCTTCCTGCTTGACCGACAGCGGCAGGCCGGACGCGATACGAATCTGCTCGCGAACGATATCGATACCGGTGATTTCTTCGGTAATGGTGTGTTCCACCTGAACGCGGGTGTTCATCTCCATGAAGTACACCTCGCCTTCGGCAAGCAGAAACTCCACGGTGCCCGCGTTCTCGTAGCCCACGGCCTTGGCGGCACGTACCGACAGATCGCCGATGTAGGCGCGCTGTTCTGGGGTCAGTTGCGGGCTGGGGGCGATTTCGATCAGCTTCTGGTTGCGACGCTGGATCGAGCAGTCGCGCTCGAACAGATGCACAACATTGCCAAAACTGTCGCCGAGAATCTGTGCCTCGATGTGTTTGGGGTTGACGATGCACTTTTCGAGGAACACTTCGGCCGAGCCAAAGGCTTTGGTTGCTTCCGAGATGACTCGGGGAAAAGCCTGCTCCAGTTCTTCACGGCTGTTGCAACGCCGAATACCGCGCCCGCCGCCGCCGGAGGTGGCCTTGAGCATCACCGGATACCCGATGCGATCGCCTTCAATGAGCGCTTCGTGAATATCAGCCACATTGCCTTCAGTGCCCGGCGTGACGGGTACACCCGCCTTGATCATGCTGCGACGCGCTTCAGTCTTGTCACCCATGCGACGGATGACTTCAGCGGAAGGACCGATGAACTTGATCCCGCGTTCGGCGCAAATGTCCGCCAGTTCAGCGTTTTCAGACAGAAACCCGTAGCCGGGATGCAGCGCATCACAGCCGGTTTCCACAGCCAGATTGACCAGTTTGCGCGGGTTCAGATACCCGGCCAGCGGTTCGGCACCAATGCTATAGGCCTCGTCAGCGCGTTTGACATGCAAGGCATGGCGGTCGGCGTCGGAGAAAATTGCCACCGAGCGAATGCCCATCTCGGCGCAAGCGCGCACGATACGAACGGCAATCTCTCCACGGTTGGCAATCAATATTTTTTTTATCACTGGCGTTCCCTCGACCTTAAGGACCAACGTCACGGCTGCTTTTTTGTAACCGGGCATGTGACTCATTGCCGCAGGGACACCCTATGCCTGATCGACAATTAATAAAAATGAGTAAAAATTGGGTTACCCATAAGCAAAAGCTTATAGTCGGCGTTCAATCAATCTTCGGGGGCTAGCTGAAATGCGTAAGTCATTGATGCGTATGACATTGCGTCAACTGCGTATTTTCAATGAGGTGTGCGACCTGCGCTCCTACAGCCGTGCCGCCGAGGAAATGGCGCTGACACAGCCTGCGGTCAGCTTGCAGATTCGCCAGTTGGAGGAATTGGTCGGCCAGCCACTGTTCGAGTACGTCGGCAAAAAGCTCTACCTCACCGAGGCGGCCGAGGCATTGCAGGCCGCCAGCCGCGACATCTTTGGGCGACTGGAAAATCTGGATATGCAGCTCTCGGACATGCAGGGCTCTCTGCAAGGCCAGCTCAAACTGGCCATCGAATCGAGCTGCAAGTACTTCATCCCACACCTGTTCGCGGCGTTCAAACGCCACTACCCGGAAGTCAGCCTGAACCTGACCGTGGTCAACCGGGCACTCGTCATCAGGCGGCTTTCGGATAACCGGGATGATCTGGTGGTGATGTCGATGGTGCCGCAGGACATGGGCCTGGAATTTCTGCCGTTTTTGAACAACCCCATCGTTGCAGTGGCGCCGCCTGATCATCCACTGTGCAGCCAGCCCTCACTGACCCTGAAAGACCTTGAACCCTGGCCGCTGCTCACACGCGAGCCCGGCTCAGGGACGCGCCGAGCCTGCGAAGAGTATTTCAAGGAAAAGCGCGTGCACTTTACGCAGACGTCGGAGGTGTCATCCAGCGAGGCGCAGCGTGAATGCGTGGTGGCGGGGCTGGGGCTGGCCGTGCTGACGCGACATGCCGTTTGCCAGGAACTCGCCTTGGGCACGCTCGTTGAGCTGCCCGTGGCGGAGCTGCCTTTATACCGAAGCTGGTGCGTGGTTCAGGCCAGGGACAAACGCCTGTCGCCGGTCGCCCACGCGTTCCTGGCGTTCATCCGTACCGAACGTGCGCAAATCAGCCAGCTTGTCGAGCGTTTTGACGGACGCCCACGGATGGCGTGACGGTCTGCCAGACGGTGCCGCTCACGCTGTCCATGTAATCGCAGAGATCCTGATTGAGCTGACGCGCCTCACAATAGCTCTCGATAGCGCGACGAAATTCCATGCGACGCTGATCTTCCTGCTGACGGCGGGTTTTCACGGTGCTGTTGGGTAAATCGTCGTAGTGCCGAGCCATGTCCTGTCTCCCAATACGTTTTGAGGGAGCACCAGAATGAAGCGCACGGGTGACAGTCAGGCGGCACGAAGATGACAGATCGATGAACTTTCGTTCGTCGAAAGGGCTGTCAGTCTTCGTGGGTCTTGATCGACTTGGGTGACAAACGCAAACCGCGCAGGCTGCGCTTGACGCTTTTCAAATGGTTGACCAGGCTCGGGCCACGGGCCATTGCGACACCCATTGCCAGCACATCGATCACCACCAGATGCGCGATGCGCGAGGTCAGCGGGGTATAGATCTCGGTGTCTTCATGAACATCAATGGCCAGATTGACCGACGACAACTCGGCCAGCGGCGTCTGGCTTGGACACAACGTGATCAGGGTCGCACCGCTTTCACGCACCATGTTGGCGGTGATGAGCAGGTCCTTGGAACGGCCGGATTGTGAAATGCAGACCGCCACGTCCGTTGGCTTGAGGGTCGCCGCCGACATCGCTTGCATGTGTGGATCGGAATACGCCGCCGCGGTCAGCAGCAGTCGGAAGAATTTGTGCTGCGCATCTGCAGCCACTGCACCGGACGCCCCGAAGCCGTAGAACTCGACACGATTGGCTCCCGCCATCGCCGTAACGGCCAGTTGCAGCGCGTGGGGATCAAGGTTCTCGCGCACTTCCATCAAGGTGTGCAGCGTGGTATCGAAAATCTTCAGGCTGTAGTCGGCAACCGAATCGTCTTCGTGAATCGCGAACTGCCCGAAGCTCGCGCCTGCGGCCAGACTCTGGGCCAGCTTGAGCTTGAGGTCCTGAAACCCGGTGCAGCCGATCGCGCGGCAAAAACGCACGATGGTCGGCTCGCTGATTCCGACGCTATGCGCCAGATCGGCCATTGAGCTGTGCATCACGGCTGCGGGGTCGAGCAGCACATGGTCAGCTACCTTGAGCTCCGATTTACGCAACAGGTGACGGGACTGTGCGATATGTTGCAGCAGATTCAAAAGGCAGACTCGATAATGAAGCGGTGGGCGGGGTGTAGCTTTCTTGTAGTTATACTACATGACCTGCGGGACGCCCAGTTAAACGAACGTGAAACGTCATGCTCGGCATTTAGGAGGGCGATTCATAAAAATATGTGGGAATAATCCTACATAACCGACGTTCTCCCGGAAATCATAACGCGCTCAGAATCATTGAAGCAGCATTTCGGCCATTGCTCTCACCAATCTGCCTGTTGATGAAATAATCGCGTGCCGACCGGTCGTCAGCCTTGTGGATTTTTTATTGTCTGACGCAAAGCATGGTTTGCCCACCATGACGCAGCACCCTAGAATGCGCCGATGCGCGATGATCTCTCTCTGCTTCTCAATTCCCTCAACGATGCCCAACGCCAGGCCGTAGCCGCCTCCGTGGGTCGTCAGTTGGTTCTGGCCGGTGCTGGCTCCGGCAAAACCCGTGTGCTGGTACACCGCATCGCCTGGCTGATGCAGGTCGAGCAAGCCTCCCCGCACTCAGTCCTGTCGGTGACGTTTACCAACAAGGCGGCTGCCGAGATGCGTCATCGCATCGAGCAACTGATGGGCATCAGCCCGGCAGGCATGTGGGTCGGCACTTTTCACGGCCTGGCGCACCGCTTGTTGCGGGCGCACTGGCAGGAAGCCGGGCTGGTGCAAACCTTCCAGATTCTGGACAGCGACGACCAGCAACGTCTGGTCAAGCGCGTGATCCGCGAGCTGGGTCTGGACGAACAACGCTGGCCTGCCCGTCAGGCACAGTGGTTCATCAATGGCCAGAAAGATGAAGGGCTGCGCCCACAGCACATTCAGGCCAGCGGCGACCTGTTCCTCACCACCATGCGCAGTATCTACGAAGCCTATGAGGCCGCCTGCCAGCGAGCGGGAGTGATCGACTTCTCCGAACTGCTGCTGCGCGCTCTGGACCTGTGGCGCGACAACCCTGGTCTGTTGGCGCATTACCAACGGCGCTTCCGCCATGTACTCGTGGACGAGTTCCAGGACACCAACGCGGTGCAATACGCCTGGTTACGTCTGCTGGCCCAGGGCGGCGACAGCCTCATGGTGGTGGGCGACGACGATCAGTCCATCTACGGCTGGCGCGGCGCCAAGATCGAGAACATTCACCAGTATTCATCTGACTTCCCGGACACTGAAGTCATCCGTCTGGAGCAGAACTATCGCTCCACGGCGAGCATCCTCAAAGCGGCCAACGGCCTGATCGTCAACAACAGCGGTCGCCTCGGCAAAGAGCTGTGGACCGATGTCGGCGACGGCGAGTTGATCAGCCTGTACGCCGCCTTCAACGAGCACGACGAAGCGCGTTACGTGGTCGAAACCATCGAGAGCGTGCTCAAGACCGGTATTTCGCGTAACGACATTGCCATTCTGTACCGCTCCAACGCCCAGTCGCGGGTACTGGAAGAGGCGCTGTTGCGCGAGCGTATTCCGTATCGCATCTATGGCGGCCAGCGATTCTTCGAGCGCGCCGAAATCAAGAACGCAATGGCGTACCTGCGACTGCTGGAAGGTCGCGGCAACGACGCGGCGCTCGAGCGAGTGATCAACGTTCCGGCACGCGGCATCGGTGAGAAAACCGTTGAGGCGATTCGTGAGCATGCCCGACACGCCGACGTCTCGATGTGGGAGGCCATGCGTCTGCTGGTCGCCAACAAAGGCCTGACTGGCCGCGCAGCCACTGCGCTGGGCGGGTTCATCGAGCTGATCGAGAACCTGTCGGCCAAAGTCATGGACATGCCGCTGCACCTGATGACCCAGACCGTCATCGAGCAGTCCGGGCTGATTACTTATCACGAGCAGGAAAAAGGCGAGAAAGGCCAGGCTCGGGTAGAAAACCTTGAGGAACTGGTCAGCGCTGCACGCGCCTTCGAGAATACCGAAAGCGAAGAGGACCTGACGCCATTGGCCGCTTTCCTGGGTCACGCATCGCTTGAAGCGGGCGACACCCAAGCTCAGGAACATGAAGAAAGCATCCAGCTCATGACGCTGCACAGCGCCAAGGGGCTGGAATTCCCCCACGTGTTCCTGGTGGGCATGGAAGAAGGCCTGTTCCCGCACAAAATGAGCCTGGAAGAGCCCGGCCGTCTTGAGGAAGAGCGTCGTCTGGCCTACGTTGGCATCACTCGCGCCATGCAGCAACTGGTCATGACGTATGCCGAAACACGCCGTCTGTATGGCAGCGAAACCTACAACAAGGTATCGCGCTTCGTGCGTGAAATCCCGCCGGCGCTGATTCAGGAAGTGCGCCTGTCCAACAGTGTCAGCCGACCGTTCGGCGGCACGCAGAAGGTCAACAACAGTAGTCTGTTCACCGGCACCGGGATTCCGGAAACCGAGTTCACCTTGGGCCAGCGTGTGCAGCACGCGGTATTTGGCGAAGGCGTGATCCTCAATTTCGAGGGCGCAGGCGCTCAGGCCCGCGTGCAGGTCAACTTCGCTGAAGGCAGCAAGTGGCTGATGATGGGCTACGCGAAGCTGGTGGCTTTGTAACCGGTTTCGATTGTTCCTATGCTCCGTATGCCCACGCGGAGCATGCGCACGATCATCATCAGCTTTGGGATTCGTGATTGTTCCCACGCGTTGCGTGGTAACACCGCCCGGGACGTTCCGCATCCGCTCTGGAATATGACACCTATCGTCACGACAGCACGCTCATCGTTAATGCCTGGGTTGTGCTTTCATTCAGCGAAACTTATGTATAACTGCACGTACAAATGACCAAGCCCACAAGCTAAAGCGAAATGTCTTACGCCTTTTATGTAAAAGTCCGAAACATTAACGCGCTGGTCATGCAGCCATGTGCTGTGCAACATGGCGCGCGTGCAATCACAAAACGGGAATACCCATATGCAACGTTTTCTTAGCTTCGCGATGGCGCTGTGCATCGGGCTCACTCTGAGTCTGGATGTGAACGCCGCGCGTTTCGGTGGTGGCAAGAGCATGGGCTCGGCGCCGAGCCATCAAGCGCGCCAGACTGCACCTGCAACCCCTGCCGCAGCGCCTAATGCTGCAGGTCGCCCAACGCCTGCCGCCAGCGGCGCGTCCCGTTGGCTGGGCCCATTGGCCGGCATCGCTGCCGGTGGCCTGCTGGCGGCGATGTTCATGGGTGACGGCTTCCAGGGCCTTCAACTGTTCGACTTCCTGATCGTAGGCCTGATCGCCTTCCTGATCTTCCGCTTCATTGCGCGTCGACGTCAGCAGCAACAGCCGAAAATGGCCGGTGCCGGTGCGCCATACCAGCGTGAAACCAGTCAGCCTGCGCAAAACCCGATTTTCGGCAGCAGTTCGGCGGCTTCCGCAGCGCCGGTTATCAACGCGCCTGCCTGGTTCAACGAAGAACGTTTCCTTGAGGCCGCTCGCAGTCACTTCCAGTCGCTGCAACAGCACTGGGATGCCAACGAGATGGACAAGATCGCCGAGTTCGTGACCCCGCAAATGCTCCAGTTCCTGAAAAAGGAACGTGCGGACCTGGGCGATGGCTTCCAGTCGACTTACATCGATAACCTCACCGTTCAGCTGGACGGTGTGGATGATCGTGCCGACAAGACGATCGCGACGCTGACCTTCTCGGGTGTTTCCAAAACTTCGCGCTTTGATCAGGGCGAAGTGTTCAGTGAAAGCTGGAACATGGAACGCGCACAAGGCGACAACCAACCCTGGCTGGTTGCGGGAATTCGCCAGAACGGTTGAACCAGATTACGTTCATGCGTTCAGAACCCCGGACATGTCCGGGGTTTTTCGTTTATCCGTTCGGATAGTTATTTTGAGAAAGCCTTTACGCTACTGTATAACCCGCGCCATCAAGTGAGAGGATCTGTGTCGTGGAAGAAGTCATCGAACAACTGCGTGAAGCAAACGAACCGGTTCCGGTTCCGCTCGAACTGCCTGATGAAGACCAGTTGGTCGAGATCGAGGAACAGCTGTTCATCAACATCCCGTTTGTCTTCAAGGAGTTTCTCCTGACCGTCAGCGACGTGGTGTATGGCAGCCTGGAGCCGGTCACGGTCACCGACCCGCAGTCGCATACCTACCTGCCGGAAGTGGCGGCAACCGCTTGGGACAATGGCGTGCCACGCGAGCTGATCCCGATCTGCCAGGACGGTGAAGACTACTACTGTGTCGAAGAAGACGGCACCGTGCTGTTGTGGTCAGCCGAAGAAGAACTGGTCACCGAAGAAAGCTGGGAATCGGTCTGGCATTGGGCGCGGGATGTCTGGCTGGAAAGCTGATATCCGCTGATCGACGCCTGCCGAAAAATGTGTCACCGGGCTCAATGCCCGGATGACTCCTGATTGTTGTTACCCAGTGTCTCTATCAACGCCAGTTGCATGCGCGTATGCACGCGGATGAACCAGCGCCACAAGAGTGCAGCCACTAGCGCTGCGACCAGAGCGACCACCAGCAGTAATTCGTTGGCCGGCAGAATGCTTGCCGACAGCGCTGCCAGCATGACGAAGATCACCGCCAGCGAAACCAGTGGAATCACTTCAGCCACGACCTTGCGTACCCGTGCGGTGTGACGCCCTGCCATTTCCGGCTTGACGCCCATCTCGGCCAACAGCATCGACAACGCTTTGAGCTTGCGATAGGCCGCGATCAGGAACGGCAGCGACAGCAACAAGGCCGCGCCACAGATCCATGCCTTCTGGTGGCTGATGTCACCGATCCATTCGCTCATGTAGCCGCCAATACGCTCGGCAAAATAGCCACCACTGAAGAAGATTGCTATCACCAGCGCCAGGTTGACGCCGACCTGCAGCAGGATGCGCCGGATTATTTTGGCCAGCACCGCCCCCTCCCCTTGTGGCTGAATGCTGCGCAGCCATTCACCGTACATATTGAAAACGCGAGCGATGCGTGCGGGCACTCTTGCCGCCAGCTTGTTCGACAGCGGATCAGCGCCCCGAATCAAGTAGGGCGTCAGCAACGTGGTGATAGCGGAAACAGCCACCGCCACGGGATAGAGAAAGTCACTGGTGACCTGCAATGTCATGCCGAGCGCCGCGATGATGAAGGAAAACTCGCCGATCTGTGAAAGACCCATTCCGACGCGCAGCGAAGTGCGGCCATCATTGCCCGCGATAAAGGCGCCCAGCCCGCAGGAAAGCATCTTGCCCAGCACCACGGCGACGGTAATCACCGCGATAGGCCAGGCGTAATCGAGCAGGATTTTCGGGTCGATCATCAAGCCGATTGCCACAAAGAATATGGCGCTGAACATGTCCCGGATGGGCTCGATCAGGCGTTCTATTTTTACCAGCTCCCGGGATTCGGCCATGATTGCACCGATCAGGAACGCACCCAGCACCATGCTGTACTCCAGCTTGACCACCAGCAGGCAAAAACCGAAACACAGGCCCAGCACGGTCACCAGCAGCATCTCGTTGCTTTCGAATCGCGCCACGTACGCCAGCACACGGGGCACCAGCAAAATACCGATCACCAGCGCCACGATCATGAACAGCGATAATTTGCCGACCGTCGAGAACACTTCACCAGAGCTGACCGAACCGCTGACCGCAATACCGGAAAGCAGCGCAATGATGCCGATCCCCAAGATGTCTTCAACAATCAATACCCCGAAGATCAGTTGAGCGAAGCGCTCGTTCTTCATCTTCAGATCGTTCAGCGCCTTGACGATGATGGTGGTCGAGGAGATCGCCAGAATCGCCCCCAGAAACAGCGAGTCCATCGTTTTCCAGCCGAAGAACTGGCCGATCTCGTAACCGATCCAAATCATCAAGGCGATTTCGAGGAAGGCGGCAATGAACGCCGTGGCACCGACCTTGAACAATTTGCGCAGGCTGAATTCCAGCCCCAGGCAGAACATCAGAAAGATCACGCCCAGTTCAGCCAGAATCTTTATCGTGTCTTCGTCGTGAATCAGGCCAACGGGTGGCGTATGCGGCCCGATGATGAAGCCGGCCACGATGTAGCCCAGCACCACGGGTTGCCGCAGCCGATGAAAAAGGATGGTAACCACACCCGCTACCAGCATGATCACTGCCAGATCCTGAATGAAATTGATGGCATGCATGGGGTGCGGCTCCTTGTGAAGGATGACTTCTCGACCGGTATCGACGCTCCCTGTCACGTCATATAGCGGTAACCTCGCCATCAGAGTCTGATAAATGCGTAGTAAAAACCCCGATCCACGGGTTTTTGAAGGGTAACACCGCCCCCCTCGGCAGAAAGCCGGTGCAATATATGGAAACAGATAGGCCGCAAGCGTGACGGCTGCCTGACAGCCAGCGTCCCGATAATGTGATTGCAAGACCCTTCAACCCCTGAGCGCCAGCATAGGCGCCCACCAACACCTTGACCGTGTGAGTACGCTATGGAACCCGGAAACGCCCAGCTGTCGATGACTGTATTGATGACCCCGGACATGGCCAACTTCTCTGGCAACGTACACGGCGGTACGCTGCTCAAGTACCTGGATGAAGTGGCTTATGCATGTGCCAGCCGCTATGCCGGACGCTACGTGGTGACGCTGTCTGTGGACCAGGTGATATTTCGCGAGCCGGTACACGTAGGCGAACTGGTGACGTTCCTGGCGTCGGTGAACTACACCGGCAATACCTCGATGGAAGTCGGCATCAAAGTGGTGACGGAAAATATCCGCGAGCGCTCGGTGCGCCACTCCAACAGTTGCTTCTTCACGATGGTGGCCGTGGACGACAATCGCAAACCGGCCAGCGTCCCGCCGCTGGAGCCTGAAAGCGCCGACGCCAAACGCCGCTACATTCAGGCGCAACAACGCCGCCAGCTCCGTCAGGAACTGGAAAAGCGGTATCAGGAAATCAAGGAAGAAGCCTTGTAAGACCTGGCCCAGGCAGGGATGCCTGAACCAAGCGTCTGATTTGAGCGATTACAGCCGGGTCGCTTCGAAACGTACGCGCGGATGCGCAATGCGGTCCTGAGCACGCACCAGTTCCAGTTCATAACTGCCGCAGGCCTGGGTTTCGAGCAGCACTTCATGCACGGCAGACGCGGTGAATTCGAATGCCGCGACCAAGTCATCACCCAGCAGGACGCGCGACAGAAACAGGCCGGAGGTCAGGTCGCCCACGCCCACTGGCTGGCGCGGAAACGCCAACAATGGACGGCGCAGGTGCCAACTCGCCTCGGCAGTCACCAACAGCATTTCGAAGCCGTCAGCGGCCTTGCCGGGGTAATCCAGGTGCTTGACCACTACCGCTCGGGGACCGCGTGACAACAAGGCCTTTGCCATTGCCAGACAGTCGAGCAGGGATTCGGGCTTGCGGCCTGAGAAACTGTCCAGTTCCAGCTGATTGGGGCACAGGAAGTCGGCTACTGCTGCGGCCTCCTCCAGCAGGAAATCGCTGACTTCTGCCGGAACGATGCACCCTTTCTCAGGGTGACCCATCACCGGATCGCACAGATACAGCACCTTGGGGTTGGCGGCCTTGATGCGCGCCACGCCGGTCAGGATCGCCCGCCCTTGCGCTGCACTACCCAAATAGCCGGACAGTACGGCATCGCAGTTGCCCAGCTCGCCAATCGCGGCGATACCATCGATCAGGGCCGGGATCTGCTGTGGTGCCAGCACTTCACCCGTCCATTGCTTGTACTGCGTGTGGTTGGAGAACTGAACCGTGTTGAGCGGCCAGACATTGACCCCGATACGCTGCATCGGAAACACCGCTGCACTGTTCCCAGCGTGGCCGAAGACCACATGGGACTGGATAGCGAGCAAGTGGGGTGTACGTTTCATGGGAGTATCCTGAACACGATGCAAATGCAGTAATGAGAAATATAAGTCGCACAGTATGGCTGTAAATCACTCAGGACAGTTAAGCTGGTGGCTCCTTTGCTGGAGCACTCCGTCATGCTGACCCTGGGAAACATTTTCGTGCTGATGCTGTTCGCAAGCGCTGCGGCCTGGTGGTGGCACGCTCATGGTCTGCGCGAGAAAGCATTGGAGCGCGTCAAGCAGCACTGCGCCCGGCTCGAACTCGAGTTGCTGGACGGTAACGTCGCCCTGCGCCGCCTCACCTTTGCCCGCGACGCCCAGGGCCACAGACGATTGGCCAGGGTGTACGGCTTTGAGTTCACCGTCACCGGTGAACAGCGCCATCCCGGCACGATCACGATGTTCGGGGCCCATACCGCGCAGATCGAACTGGCACCCTACCCGTTTGAAATCAAGACGCCCCCGCCCAGCGCCGAGATCATCCAGATGAGCGAGTGGCGTCAATCGCATCAGAAGTGGAAGCAGTAGTCGCCAGAAAAACCGGGAGATGCCTTTACCTGTCTAATCCAGCGCTGGCTCGCAACCGCTTGTCGGCGATGGAGATCAGGAGAGCGGCGTCATGGTCCTTCGCGGACAAGTCCGCTCCCACGGTCCAGTAAAATAGAGTGGCGCTTCTAGTCATAGTTTAATGAGGCACCCGGCCATTTGTGCCTGCAACATCTCCACGTCTTGAGGCGTCGCGAAAATCAGTTCCATTCGCGAATCCTGTCGCCATTCGCTGGCGTGCCAGGCCAATCGCCCGCTGTCTGCGACATTCCCTGAATACCAACCGCCCTCGCTGTGGATAACCATCTTCGCCCTTCGCCAAGACAGGCTTTCCAGCCAATGCAGGGTGCGTGTCAGGTCGAAACGCTGTGAGGGGTGCCAACGCCAGCCGATGCTCCAGCCATCCTCGCCCTCATGACTCAGGCAGATGGGCACGTTGGGGTCGGTCCAGACCATTGGCAACAGCCCGACGCTGGGCGGCAGCACCAGGTTATCCACAGCGGATTTATCCACAGCGTTGTGATGCGCATAACCCGGCAACAGCTCGACGGGCAATTGTCCATAACGCGTCCAAAACAGGGAATGACCTGCCAACTGCGTGATCAGCGCCTGCCTGGCAGACTCGTCCAGGTGTTCGGATTTGTTCATGACCACCAACCCGGCCAGTACCAGTGCTTGCTCTTGGGTGGGAGGCAGTGACTCACCCTCGCCCAGTGCCAACGCATCGAGCACCATGATGCCTGGCTGGAGCGCAAGCACCCCGCGCCAAGGTGCTTCGCGCAATTGCGCCATCAGTTGCGCGGGATGGCCCAGCCCGGAAGGCTCGATCAACAGACGGTCAGGCCTGGCCTTGCGCAGCAGGCGACTCAACCCGATCTGGAATGGCACGCCGTTGACGCAGCACAGGCAACCGCCAGCCACCTCACCAATTGCGATACCATCCTCAGCCGTGCTCAGCAGCGCAGCGTCCAGGCCAATTTGCCCGAATTCGTTGACCAGTACGGCCCACCGCTCATGGGCCGGGCGCTGGGCCAGCAGTTGTTTGATGAGGCTGGTCTTGCCGGCACCCAGCGGGCCGCCGATGACGTGTGTGGGAATGTTCTGCAGCATATGAGTGACTTCTGCGAGTGCGTTCGTCATTGAAGAACGAGGATAGGTAACGATGCAAGCAAAGCGGCTATCTGCCGGATTGGCGTTAATGCTGATGGCGCTGTTTCCCGGCAAGACGTGGGCTCAGGCGTGCCTGGTCCACAGTCAGGCCGAACGACTGGACGTCAAAGTCTGTCAGGAGAACATCAACATCCCGGAGGGCCTGTTCCGCGACGGCTTCTGCCAACCCCAGCTGGCAGGCCAGAAGACGGACGTCACCTATTCTCAACAATGCCCAACAGGCGCATTCGGGGTCTGTCGCGATGCACAGGTCGCCAATATGCCTTATCGCGAACACATCCACTATTACGGCGTGGCCACAGACGCTTTGTACCTCAAGCCCTTCTGCGAGGGGCAAAGCAAGGGCCAATGGGTCACGCCGTAACAGGCGCTATGCCAGCCAGTCCAGCGTGAGAATTAACCGACGCTCGTTGCCCACCAGTGCCGGGGAGCGATGCACCAGACCCGCACCTTCGTTCCCGCGCCAACGCTCACCCTTGAGCAGCGCCACGGCTGCAGTATTGATCTGCCGGATAACGCTGCTATCCAATGGCCCCGCTTCTGCACGGCCCAGCTGCTTGCGGTCAATGGCACCCTCTTCGAGCCACTGGCTGCCGCACCCTGCATAGGTCGTGATCAAGCGCACAGGCACGTGATCGACGTGAAAGCGCGGGCACATGGCCTTGTCGAGCACTCGCAGGCGCAGCCCCACGCAGTCCGCACCCAGTAGACAGGCGTAGGCGCTGACCAGCCAGGACACGTCGGCGATAAAGCCTTGATAGCCCTGCAGGTCGGCATATCCCGAGGCCAGGGTGCGCAGATCGGGCTCGACATCGCCACCCTTCACCTCCAGCGTCAGGGATTCGGACAACGATTGGCCCATCGACAGAAGCAACGTGCCGAAGTCTTCGATGTGCGCAGGCAACTGGCGCTGCCAGACCGCAAGATTGACGCCGTCTTCCAGCACTTCGCCCAACACGTCCGGCGTTTCGCCATGCGCTTGACGAACAGGCGGCTGGTATTTCAGAAAATGAGCATGCATCAGGCGGCTACCTCCTCGTACCAAGGGCCAAACGGGTCCTGCAACGCATTCCAGCACTCGACACCCGCCTCCATTTCAGCATCGGTCAGCAGGCACCCGTCCAACTCGGCTGTCAGTTGCTCGAAATCGATGTTTTGACCGATGAACACCAGCTCCTGGCGGCAGTCGCCGGTTTCTACCGACCAATTGTTCAGAATCGAGGTCACGCTTTCCTGATCTTCAGGCCAGCTCTCACGCGTCACAAAGCGCCACCATCGGCCTGCGAACCCGTGCCGCATCAGCCCGCCGGCCTGGGACCAACTGCCCGCGTCCTTATATTTGCTGGCCAGCCAGAAAAAGCCTTTCGAGCGCAGCAGCTTGCCGTTGGTCCACGGGCGATTAATGAAATTGAAAAAGCGCTCCGGATGAAACGGACGACGGGCACGGTAGGCCGTGGAGGCGATGCCGTACTCCTCGGTTTCGGAAATGTGCTCGCCACGCATTTCCTTCAACCAGCCCGGTGCCTGAGAGGCGCGGTCGAAATCGAAACGTTCGGTATTAAGGATTCTGGCCAGAGGCACCTCACCCATCACCATCGGAATGATATCGGCATCGGCATTCAGGCGCCTCAGGATGGCGATCAATTCTTCGCGCTCGCTGGAGCTGATCAAATCGATCTTGCTGAGCAGGATCACATCGGCGAACTCGATCTGCTCGATCAGCAGGTCGGTAATCGAGCGATCATCGTCCTCACCCAAGGTTTCACCACGGGTGGACAAGCCTTCGGCGGCTTCGTAGTCGAGCATGAAGTTCACCCCGTCGACCACCGTCACCATCGTGTCCAGACGTGCCAAATCCGTCAGGCTCTTGCCCGCTTCGTCGCGGAAGGTGAATGTTTCTGCAACAGGCAACGGCTCGGAAATGCCGGTGGACTCGATCAACAAGTAATCAAAACGGCCATCCTGAGCAAGGCGGCTGACTTCTTCGAGCAGGTCTTCGCGCAAGGTGCAGCAGATGCAGCCATTGCTCATCTCGATGAGCTTTTCTTCGGCGCGGTTCAGGCTGACGTCACGCTGGACTTCACCGCCGTCGATATTGATCTCGCTCATGTCATTCACAATGACGGCAACACGCAGATTTTCACGGTTGCGGAGCACGTAATTGAGTAAGGTGCTTTTTCCGGCACCGAGAAATCCGGACAGGACGGTAACGGGTAAACGGTTCGACATCAGGATTCTCCAACGGGGTGCAAGGCTTGAGCCTTGTTCGTACGTGCTGCGACGAATCCATCTGGCAGCACGCTCTAATCACTCGCGGATGTTATAGTATAACAACAAAAAATAGCTATATGGCTCAACAAAGGGTTCTTCATGAAACAGGTCGCGACAGGTCTGATTGCACTACTGGCTCTGACCTGCGCGCAGGCGATGGCGGCGGGCGCAAAGCCTGCCGCCGATCTGGCGTTATGCACACGCAGCGCCACGGTACTGGCATGCAGCGACGCGCTGGGCAATCACTACAGCGTCACCACGGCGGGACAAACAACCTGGCTGAGAGGCTATGAAGTGCTGGATAAACGTCGCTGGGTGCAGACCAACAGCCGCTACGACCAATTGACGTTCTTCACAGGTTTGGCTTCCGATGGAGAAGCCTGGATCGGCACCATACAGCGCGTGGGCTGGACGACCATCACGCGTGTTTCAAGCTCGGACGGCACACGCAGCAAGATCACCTGCAGTCGCTTGAACGGCTGCAGATAAAGCAGATCAGACCTGTTGTTCCTGCTTCTGCGCCTGCATCCAGGCCATGTGCGAGTCCATTGGCGGATTGCGCTGGAAGTAGCGTTGCAGACCTTCGAACAGTCCGTCGGCAACTGCCTGCTGATGACGTGCCGTGACCAGACGCTGGCTGTCACGCGTATTGGAGATGAATCCCGTCTCGACCAGAATCGACGGCACATCCGGTGACTTGAGCACCGCAAAGCCAGCCTGTTCCACGCGCTTCTGATGCAGCGTGGTGATGCCTTCCAGACTGCCCAGAATGGTGTGCCCCAGTTGCATGCTGGCGGCGATGGTCGCGTTCATCGACATATCGAGAATCACACCGGCCAACATCGGGTCTTTGTCTTTCAGATTAAGCAGCGAGCTTGCGCCCAACAGATCCGCGCCGTTCTCACGCTGCGCCATGAAACGGGCGGTGGCAGACGTCGCGCCGCCTTCTGACAACGCAAACACCGAAGCGCCTGACGCCGTGAGCCGTGGTGCTGCGTCGGCATGCACGGAGATGAACATATCGGCATTGGATTTGTGGGCAAATTCGACGCGCTTGCGCAGCGGTACAAAGAAGTCGTCGTTGCGCACCAGACGCACATCAAAGCCTTTTTCGCGCTTCAGACGCTTGGCCAGCAACTGCGCGATCGACAGCACCACGTCTTTCTCTCGCTCGCCTCTGGAACCCACTGCACCAGGATCTTTACCGCCGTGACCTGCGTCGACCACGACCATGATGTCGCGTCCACCCGTGCGCGCCTTGCTGGGCTGCTTGACCGGAACCGGCGGTGGCAACTCGGCCATTTTCACCGGTTCACGCACTGTGGAACTCATGTCCAGCACCAGACGATGACCTTGATCGCCCTGAGGCCCGAGCAAAAAGCTGTTCAACTGCACGGGTGCAGTCAGGTCCAGAACAATGCGCGTGTCATCACCTGTGCCGTAGTGGCCGGAGCGAATGGACGTAATGACGGTTCGGTCCAGGGCCAGCTGGCTGAAATCACCGGTCAGCCGCGAGCCGCTGACGTCGATGATCAGACGGTCAGGAGAGGTGAGGGTAAAGGTTTTGTATTGCACAGGTCCGCTGAGATCGAGGACCAGACGCAGCTTGTCGTTGGTACGCCATAGACGCGCGTTGCGGATTTGCGTGGCATAAGCGCCTAACGGCAAGGTCAGGGCCGCACCGGCCAGGAGCATATTGAGCAGCATTTGGCGTCTGTGCATGGGATGTCTCAAGCGCAAAAACGAGCATCCCGGCTCATGAAGGGTTCATCCATGACATTAGTAACAATATAACATGCAGTTACGAATGAAATATGAAGCGCTTCATGAAGATTACGTCATGGAACATTCCAACGAATGACAATAAAACGTCCGTTATTTCAGGAATGTTCCACGTGGAACGTAAGCGTCTGAATTGGCTCAAGTACGTGGTGCGACGGTGCCACATTGCGCGCCTAACCAAACGGCTCGGGTGTCCATGCTGCCGTTCTGTTGTTGGCCGGTGGCGTTGAAAGTACCCACGACATTGGTGGTGAACTCACGATCACTGAGGAACTGTGCCTGCCCTGTTCCCTGTGCTTTGGGGCAACTGAACTGGAAATTCCAGGTTTTGCCGTTGCGTGCGGTGATCTTTTGCGTGCAGCCGGATTTGGGATCAGTCAGCGGAATGTCATCTGACTTCACTTGCGCCGGCGTCAGGCAAACCCGCACCCCTTGGCCGCCCAGTGTGACGCCCTGCTTCTGCATCATCTGCTCCATCATGGCCCGCTGTTCAGGCGGCAGATTTTTCAGCTGCCCCAGCATCAGCTGCAAATCAGGCAATTGCTGACCGTCCACCTTCATGTTGCTGGACGTCAGCTCCCATAAGCCTGGTTGCAGCATTTGCGCTTGAGCCAGCGGCGTTGCCAGGCAAAACATCAAGGCCAACATACGTTTGTTCATTTGATTTTTCCTGAGCGGCAATGACAGAGAAACAAGGCCGGGACAACCGGCCAGAAGATGAGGCTTAGACGACGGAAGCGCTGCCCAGTTGCACGCGGAATAAAATAGCGACATTCCCGTTCAGCTGTGGTCTGTTAGGCAGCAAAGCCGAGGAGCATTGTTCCACATGGATTACCACGACCCGTATTTTTTCGGTTACCTCCTGGGTTTCATTCATCTGCTGGGCACCGGTGCTGCCATTCATGCACTGTTGACCGTACGTACTTCGCAAGGCGCAATTGCCTGGGCGATGCCGCTGGTGTTCATCCCCTATTTCACACTGATTCCCTATCTGGTGTTTGGCCGCAGTTCGTTTGATGCGTACATCAAGGCGCGTCGCGAAGCGAACCAGGAAATGCGCGTGGCCATTGGCAGCCTCAACTGGCGGCCGTGGATCGAAGAAGCTGTCGCGGCGCGGCGCTCCAAAGCCTATACCTCGCTGCGTGCTATGCCCAAACTCGGACACATGCCGGCGCTGGCCAACAACAAGGTCCGGCTGCTGATCAATGGCGAGGAGACATTTGGCGCGATCTTCGAGGCTATCCGAGCGGCGCGGCAAACCATACTCGTCCAGTTCTTCATCATTCACGACGACGCACTGGGCAGGCAGTTGCAAACACTGCTGCTGGAAAAGGCCACTGAAGGCGTGGCGATCTTCGTGCTCTATGACCGGATCGGCAGCCATGCATTGCCCGCCGATTACATTGAGACATTGCGCGCTGGCGGTGTGCAGATTAAAGCGTTTGCCACTCACGGCGGCTGGCTTAATCGCTTCCAGATCAACTTTCGCAACCATCGCAAGATCGTGGTGGTAGATGGCCTGAAAGGCTATATGGGCGGGCACAACGTCGGCGACGAGTACATGGGCCTAAAGCCGCCCCTGGCACCGTGGCGCGACACCCATGTCGAGGTCATCGGGCCGGTGGTTGCCTGCCTGCAAGAGTCGTTTGCCGAAGACTGGTTCTGGGCAACTCGCGAGCTACCGCCTTTAAGCCTGCCGGAAACCTTTCCTGAAGATGGCGTGCTGTGCCAGTTGCTGGCCAGCGGACCGGCAGACGCGCAGGAAACCTGCTCGCTGTTCTTCGTCGAAGCCATCCACGCGGCTGAAGAGCGCGTCTGGATCACCAGCCCCTACTTCATCCCCGACGAGGCAGTGTCGGCCGCGCTACGTCTGGCGGTACTGCGTGGCGTGGACGTGCGTCTGCTGCTGCCGTCACGCCCGGATCACTACGTGGTCTACGCCGCGTCCAGCCTGTATGCCTTCGATGCGGTACGTGCTGGCGTGAGGGTATTTCGTTACGAACCGGGCTTCCTGCACCAGAAAGTGGTGCTGGTGGACAACGAAATCACCGCCATCGGCAGCGCTAACCTCGACAACCGATCGTTCAGGCTCAACTTCGAATTGATGCTGTTGACCGTGGACAGCGACTTTTCGAATCAGGTTGAGGCCATGCTCAATGCCGACTTCGCCCTGGCGCGTGAAATCTCGATTCAGGAAAGCCACGAGACGCGTCGGCTGCATCAATTGGGCATGCGTGTGGCCCGGTTGATTTCACCGATTTTGTAAGGGTCAAGGAAGGCAGCCTCCGCAGCACCATCTGGCATCAAACAGCGTAGGAGCGGACTTGTCGCGATCTGCCTGGCACCGGCAGCAAAACCTGCACAAGCGGTGGATCAGAAACCATCTCGGAAAGATGCAGGCTTCCTACAGCCAATGGATTGCTGCCAGAGAGTCTTTAGCCCTGAGTCACCGATAAAGATCCTCCCGTGTCAGCGGCAGCACGGTCGTACCGTCCGCAAAAGGCTTCGCCGCCAGTATCTGGTGCAGGTTGATCCAGCCCCGCGCAAACGCGTAAGCGCAGCCAGCCAGGTAAAGGCGCCAGATGCGCAGCGTGTGTTCGGGGACCATGACAGCGGCTTCATTGAGGCGTGACTCAAGGCGCGCGCTCCAGTGCTCCAGGGTTTTGGCGTAGTGCGGCCGCAGGCTTTCGACGTCGACCACCTCAAACCCTGCGTCGCTGATGTAGGCGCTGATCATTGCCATGTGTGGCAGTTCGCCGTTGGGGAAGACGTAGCGGCCAATGAACTCGCCCGCCCCTCGCCCAACAGGACGTCCATCGGTGTGCTTGGCGGTGATGCCGTGGTTCATCACCAACCCACCCTCCTTCACCGCACCAAACAGGCGCTGGGTGTACAGCGGCAGATTGGCGTGGCCGACGTGCTCGAACATGCCCACACTGACGACTTTGTCGAAGCGGCCATCCTGCGGCAGGTCACGGTAGTCGAGCAGTTGAAGTTCGACCTGACCATCAAGCCCTTCTGCCGTGACACGGTCACGGGCGAGCTTGAGCTGTTCGCGGCTGAGGGTAATACCAAACACCTTGGCACCGTATTCGCGCGCAGCGAAGCGGGCCAGGCCGCCCCAGCCGCAGCCGACGTCCAGCAGGTACTCGCCGGGCTTGAGGCGCAGTTTGCGGCACAGGTGGTGGAATTTGTCCTGCTGCGCCTGTTCCAGCGACTCGTTACCGGTCTTGAAATAGGCGCAGGAGTAAACCATCTCCTTGTCGAGCCAGAGCTGGTAGAACTCGTTGGACACGTCGTAGTGGTACGAGATCGACGCGGCGTCGGTGTCTTTGTCGTGACGGGTATGGGAGGACGCATCGTAAACATCGTCCTCCTCGACCAGCGCGTGAGTCAGCTCGTCACAGACGCGCACTACCTCGCTGATGGAGCCTTCGAGCTCAAGCCGTCCTTCAACGAACGCACTGCCCAGCAGATCGAGGCTGGGGTGGGTGAAATCGGAAACCAGTCGCGGATCCTTCACGACAATCGTGACGCTGGGCTCAGGCCTCAGATCCATTTGATGCCCGTCCCACAGCTTGAGACGTAGCGGCAGATGAAGGCTCTGCAAGGCCGACGGAAGTTGCGTGAGCATGATGAATCACCCCCTTATCCAGAAACTCGAATAGAGCATCCAAGACAAGCCCCCCAACAGGGCCGATAGGCTATTGGCGATGGCGAAACTGCATTGAATCAACTTCCGGGAACAACCTTGTGCCCACTGACTCGAGCCAGACGACAGCCTGAATTTGGACTGCACTCTTGATGAGTGACTCTTAATCTGTAACAGAGTTCTTCAAAGCTCAAGCCATTTTTGACACTTAAACACGTTGTGATGACCGAAGCTTTTCAGGCGAAACCGCTCCGCTCGATGCCTGCAAAGCGGCTCATAACTTGATCAGCGGCTCTTGGAAACGTAGCAGACGCCCGGCATTTGCCAGCACCAGTAACGTGCTCAGGTTGTGCAGAATGGCGGCGATCATCGCCCCCGCTGCACCCAACAGACCAAAAGCGGCCAGAGCAACGATGGCCAGCGTCCAGCCCAGACCAATGATCACATTGACTTGCAACGTCCGACGGCACTGACGGCTTAGCCGAACGCAAGTGCCCAGCCGTCGCAGATCGCTACCGATCAGAACGATATCGGCAGAAGCCAGCGCGATGTCTGCGCCACCCGCCCCCATCGCCACGCCCACCACGCCCGCTTTTAACGCCAGCGAGTCATTGACGCCGTCACCCACTACCATTGGCCTGAAACCCTTGGCGATCTCGCGCGTGACCCTGTTGAGCTTGTCCTCCGGCAACGCCTGGGCTTGAACATCGGCAATGCCGACATCGCGAGCAAGGTGTTCGGCCACACCCTGGCGGTCGCCGGTCAGCAGCAGTTGTCGGCCCATGCCCAAGTCACGAAGCTCCAGCAGCGCGGCTTTGGCTTCGGGCTTGAGCGTGTCGGCCAGCAGGAGCCAGGCCAGAAACTCACCGTTCAGCGACAGGCCTGCCAAAGGCCCGTCGTGCTCAGGCACCTCGGAAGTGACGATGCCCAGTTGCTCGAACAATTCAGGACGACCCAGCGCGGCATCACCCTGCGCGGTCGAGGCCACCACGCCCAGCCCCTGACGCTCGCGAATATCGGTCAGTGGCAGCAGCGCACTTTTATCCACAAGCCCGGCCAAGGCGCGACTGACCGGGTGACTGCTCGCAGAACCGAGACTGGCCGCCAGCTCCAGTAACTGCGCATGCTGCGTTCCACGGGCCTGGATCGACTGCAGGCGCAGTCGTCCGAAGGTCAGTGTTCCGGTCTTGTCCACCACCAAGGAGGTCAGGTCCGCCAGTTCTTCCAGGAAGGCCGAACTGCGGATCAGAATCCCGTGGCGTGCCGCGACGGCAATACCGGCGATGGCGGTGGCCGGAGCCGACAGCACCAGGGCGCACGGACAGGCGGCCACCAGCACGGCCAACATGGCCTGGGCGTCGTGGGTGATGAACCAGGTCAGCGCGGCAATCAGCAATACCAGCACCATGTAGCTGCCTGCGTAACGCTCCAGCAAGCGTGTAATCGGCGGCTTAGAGCGTTCGGCGCTTTGCATCAGGGCGATGACCTTGCCCAGCGTGGATTCATCACCGATGCGCGTCACTTCAATGCGCAGCAGCCCATCCAGGTTGATCGCGCCCCCGAACACTTCAACACCTACCGTTGCTTCAAGCGGCACCGACTCGCCGGTGATCGAAGACGTGTCGAGGCTGGCTTGACCCGACAACACCCGCCCGTCCGCAGGCACCCGGTCCCCTGCCCGCACTTCAACCTGATCACCGGCTTTCAAGGTCGTGTTGTCCACCTCGCGAATACTGCCATCGGCACTCAGCAGCCGGGCATGGCTGCGGGTCAGACGCCCCAGTGCCTCGATGGCTTCCTGCGAGCCGATTACACTGCGCTCTTCCAGCACGTGGCCGAAGATCATGATGATGGGCAGCAAGGCAGCGGTCATGAGGTCGCCGGTGGCCCATGCGCCCAGCATGGCCAGCGCGATCAGTTGATCGGTGATGCCGTGCAGGCTCGGGTGACGCAGGCTGTGCCAGCCGGCACTGACCACCGGAATGGCGACCAGCAGGGACGCAGCACCCAGCAACAGCTGGCTGACCCCGTTCTGCTCCGGCGCAATAAAGCGCCAGATCAGGCCGAGCCCCAACAAGCCCAGCGCCAGCATGGCCAGCGTCAACTGGCGGGCGGCGCTGCGCTGCTCGGCACCGCTCAACATGCTGCCCGCCGCTTGTGGTTTGGCAGGCTCGTGGGTGTGAACGGCTTCGCCACTCATTGCTGTGCTCCCTGAATGATCAGGCGGGAATCGTCTTTGGGATCGACCGTGGTCACCGAACCTGCCTGGCGCAGGATGGCGGGCACCCGTTCGCGGTAGATACGCTGCATCAGGTCGGGATCGTTCCGGTTCTGCCCGGACTGCGCCAGGCTGACCACTGTCGCGGTGTCGGTCTGCGCCTTGGCCAGTCGCTCGGACGCCTGAGCGTGGGCGACCTGCACGGTACGGTCAGCTTGCTGATTGGCGGTCTGGGTCAGCTTTTCGGCGTCGGTCCGCGCGTTGGCCACGGCCTGATCGGCTTGTTGGCTGGCCGTCAGCACCGCGTTGAAGGCATTGACGGCCGAGGGCGGCAAACTCGACTGCACGTCGACACGGGCGACTTCAATGCCGATGCTCATTCCGGCGTCTTTCAGCGCAGCCAGACGCTGATTGATGCCGCGCACCAGATCGCCGCGCAGGCGTTCACGTCGCTCGGCCGCCTGGCTGTCAGTGCCCATCAGCTCGGGCCGTGCAACCAGAATCGTGTCCAGATCTCGCGCCGCAGCCAGCGCCACGGCACTGCGATTGACCAGCCGGTCCAGCGCAGGCTGCACATGATCGCCCTGCAACACGAACGCATACGGGTCAGTGACCTTATAGAAAACCGTCACATCCAGCTGGACCACACCGGCGTCCCCCGTCAGCAGAAAACCCGAGCCTGCCAACGCGTCGCTGATGGGTGCGGACAGCGTGGCAATCTCATCGGCTTTCAGGGCAGCAGGCGAGCGCAGCAGGGTTTCGACCCGACGCTCAATGACCCGGTCTGCCGAAGGCAGCAACACCACCTGCTCGAACGGCTGTGGCCAGGCCGTCAGCAAGCCGGCATTTTGAATACGTTCAAGCGCCCCGAACCGCATGACCACGGCGCGGTTTTGCGGGTCTATCTGGCGCACGTTGGAGGTGATCCAGCCCAGCGCCGCCAGCAGCGTCACACCGTACAACCCCAGAAACGCCAGGCGGCTGGCCTGCAACCAAGGCCCGTTGACGGCCGGGCGCTGAGGCGTGGTGTCGTCAGCAGGCGCACTCATGGCTGCGATCCGCTCTTGCCTTCCAGCGTCGGCGGGCCATCGACCAGCACCCGAAACGGCGCGGCGTCGGTGCGCAGAATCAGCCGCGTGCTGGGCGTGACCACCGTGCCTAACGTGTCCAGTGAGCGCAGCAGGTTGTAGAGCTGGGGAGAACCGGCGTACGCCCGGCCGTAAATCTGCGCAGCCTCGACACGGGACTGAGCCTCGATGTCAGCGGCCTTGACCGTGGCATCAGCTTCGACGATGCGTGCATCGCGCTCGGCGGCCGAACGAATCTGCGCCGCCTCGCGCTTGCCCACGGCGGTGCGTTCGGTGGCGATGGTTTCGCGCTCGGCGCGCATGCGGTCAACCGTGGCGTTGAGCGTCACCGAGGGCAGTGTCAGGCGCTCGATGCCCACCTGCAGCACCCGCACGCCGTAGGTGACGAGCAATTGCTGATCGATCTGCTGACGCAACTGGTTCTCGAACGCGGCGATGTTCACTTTGTTGGCGTCGGTGTTGATCAGGCTCGACAGGTCGAAACTGCTCGCCGTGGTTTCCAGCGCCGAGCCGACGAAGGTACGAATCTGTCGTGCCGCTTCGTCCGGCTGGTTCTGCACCGCACGCATGAAGCGTTGCACGTTATCCGCGTCGCCCTGAACCTGCCAGGCCACATAAGCCTGAACGATGATCCGCAGGCCATCACGCGTACCGACGTCCTGCAGACCGCTGGAGGTGGTACGCAGGCGCAGGTCCACCGGAATGGTCGCCTCGAACGGCGCAGGCCAGCGCCAGTTCAGCCCAGGCTCCAGCAGCACACGGGACGGATTGCCGAAACGGGTGACCACCGTTGCCTCACCGGAACGCACCTGCACCAGGCTGGCGGCTGCGAGGGCGAACGCGATCAACACCGCGGCCAGACTCGCCCGCCGCCAGGGAAACGCGGCCGGACCTGCCGCTTCGTGATGATGATGGTGATGGCCATGACCGCTATGGTCGTGGGCACCGTGGTCGCTGTGATCGTGATGATGATGGAACAGACTCAAGGGACGACTCCTTACTGAGCGGCTTTACGCGGCGCCGTTGGGTCTGCCGGTGGTGTGAAGGAACGCAGGTCGATGGTCGGCGCGTTATCGCCGCCCAGACGGTGATCGAGTATCAACAGCTTCGCATTACCCAGGCCTTCGGTAAGGCGGGTCAGGTAGTGCTCCAGCAGGAACGCCTGCCCGGCGTTGGTGTAAGCCTTGCGCTCGGCATCGAAACGCAGGTCGGCGCCTTGAGCCGTGGCCAGTACTTCGCGGGCGGTACCGCTGGCCTGATCGTGGGCGACGCTGGCGTTGAGCTGAGCCTGATTGGCCCTGTCGCTGGCCGCGCCACGCTCACGGGCAATCAACGCCTGCGCGCCAATCTGCGCCGCCTGCACCGCGTGATAGGCATTGGCGGCACCGGCGGGCGGATGGATCGCCTCGACCACGGTGGCGAGGATTTCCACGCCGCTGTTCAAACGCTGCAAGTCGGCCTGCACGGACTTGCCAATGTCGTCTGCCAAACCGCTGCGCTGCTCACCTAGCAATTCATCAAGGGTGCGTGAGGCAAAATCGTGTACCAGCACGCGGCTGGCGGTGCTGCGGATCAGGGCTGGAACGTCGGCGCTGTTGTAGGTCGCCGCCAGGGCTTGAGCGTCGGTCAGGCCAATCCGGTAGACGAAGCGCACGTCCATGTTGACGATCTGAAAGCTTTGCTTGGCCCCTGCGCTGCTGGCGATGACTTGGGATTTTTCGTTGATGTGGCTGGCGTCCCACAAGCGATTGGCGCTGGCCGGTGCGGGCCCCTCGGCAGGGTCGGCAGTCTGCTCGGCCTCACTGGCTGACGAAACGCTGGTCGCCAGTTCGTGTACCACGCCGTTCTCGACGGCCAGAACGCGACCGAACGGCCACGGCAAACCGGCGTGCAGACCCGGGCCGCATACCTCGACCGGCTTGCCGAAGCGCTCGTAGATGCCCCGCCCTTGCAGGGGTATTTCATGCACGCCGGTCAGCGCCCAGCCCAAGGCAGCCACAACCGCGAGCACCGGCAAAAAGGCGCGGCGCATGTAAGTGAAGGCCCAAATCTGGCGCAGATCGATGCCGAAGCGGTTGTGCAGTTCGTGCTGCAGCGCCATCAGCGGACGCGGCGGCCAGCGCAGCAGGTCGGCAATGAAGCTGCTCGCCAGCAGACGAGGCTCGATCCGCTCGTTGCGCGGGCTGAACAACGACAGCGCGGCGCGAACGAGAAATTCGATGGCGACCGCCATTGGCAGCAGGCCGATCAACACCGCCAGACGCGCGGGCCACACCCGGTCAGCGCTGGAAAAGAACAGGCACACCGCACCGACCATCAACACGATGATTGTCATGCGCACCAGCCTGGACAGCGGTTCGGCCTCCGGCCATTGGGCTTCGCCGCTCAGCTGCCGCTCAAGCACCAACAAGCCAAACGCCAGCAACAACAGCAGGCTGCCGGCCAGATTGGCGATCGGTGATATCTCGTTGCCCAGCAGCGTCAGGTTCCAGATCGACTGAACACTGATCAGCGCCCACAGCGCCCACCCCGCAAGCCACAAGGTCGAGGTGCCTATCTGACGCAGCAACGAGTCACCGGACTCGCTCAGGCGAGTGAGCAGGCGTTCGTACCAGCCCGTTTCGTCGACGTCAGGCGTCGCAAGGGCGGGTTCGACGGCAACCGGTGAATCCAGTGCGCGGGTACGCCAGAGCGCCACGCCACGTGCCGACTGCAAGCCTGCGGCCAGCAGCAGCAACGCCGCGCTGCCGTTGACCAGCACCGCCATCCACACAGAACCCGGGGAAAACAGATCGATAAAAAACGCCAGCACCAGCCCGGCAATGCCAAACCCTGCGGCGATGTACATAAGCTGTGCAAGGCGTCGAACCTGACGCGAAGCCATTTGAAAACGCGGCAGACCTTCAAGGCCTGCGTGTTCTACATCCAGATCAACCCGCATCACTACCCCGAACCTGCTCACTGTCGCCCTTGGCCTGCTGGAGGCCTGCATCGGCGGTCTGAATGCTGCCGCATCATAGCGTTACGATGTAACACTTGCCGTGAAATTTTCGTCAGGTTCAACCGGTGTTCAGTTGGCCTTGAGCGTACGATTTCTCAACGATGAGACATATCGCACAAACAGCACTGCGTGATACAGGTCACATTATGTTTCACTAGCGGCTGGCCCTGCCGCACTCCCTAAGCGCGGGGGCTTTATGTAGTTATCCACAGACATGGATGCGCTTCGTTGATTTCTATCTATCAGCTCAAACCCCGCTTTCAAAACCTGTTGCGGCCCGCAGTACAGCGCCTGTACGAGAAGGGCGTGACGGCCAATCAGGTCACGATTGCCGCCTGCTTCGTGTCGCTGCTGATCGGCGTTGTCGTAGCGTTATCGGTGCCTCACTACGCTGCGTTTGCACTCATCCCGCTGTGGATGATCCTGCGCATGGCCCTCAATGCCATCGATGGCATGCTCGCACGCGAGTTCGGCCAAAAATCCCGACTCGGGGCTTACCTCAATGAGCTGACCGATGTCGTCGCCGATACGGCGCTGTTTCTGCCCTTCGCGTTGATCCCTGATGTCAGCCTCGTACTGGTGTTGGCGGTGACCCTGCTGGCGATTTTCACTGAATACGCAGGCGTGCTCGGCCCGATGGTCGGCGCATCACGGCGCTACGACGGCCCGATGGGCAAGAGCGACCGTGCGCTGGTGTTCGGCGTACTGGGGGCCGGCGTTGCCATTGGCTGGCTCGCTGCCCTGTGGATAAATATAGTGCTCGCCATCGTCTGCGCACTGTTGATCTATACCCTGTACAACCGCGTTCGGCGCGGCCTGCAAGAACGCACCGCCCCTCAAGAATAAGCAGCCAAAAGCCTCCGGCCTAAGGAAGTTGCAATGCGTGAGATGAATGATCGGCGCTTCACGACTCATGACGGGGTAGAGCTGTTCTACCGCCATTGGCCTGCGGTTACGCAGGTCGACGACGCGCCGCGACAAGCCGTCGTGCTGTTCCACCGGGGTCATGAACACTCGGGACGCATCGCGCATCTGGTCGATGAACTGGACCTGCCGGGTTTCGATTTCTTCGCCTGGGATGCGCGCGGCCATGGTCAGTCGCCCGGTGCTCGCGGTGACAGCCCAAGCTTTGCGACCAGCGTGCGGGACGTGCAGACCTTCGTCGACCACCTGAGCGCGACCTTCGACATCCCTGAAGAGAACATGGCGGTGATCGCCCAGAGCGTCGGCGCGGTCATTGCGGCCACTTGGGCTCACGACTACGCGCCGAAGATCCGCTCGCTGGTCCTCGCCTCGCCCGCCTTCAAGGTCAAGCTGTACGTGCCCTTTGCCCGTTCGGGGCTGGCACTGCTGCGCAAGTTCAAGGGCAACTTCTTCGTCAACAGCTACGTCAAGGCACGCTTCCTGAGCCACGACCCACAGCGCATCGCGTCTTATGAAAGCGACCCGCTGATCACCAAGGCGATTTCGGTAAACGTGCTGCTGGGCCTTTACGAAGCCGCCGACCGGGTGGTTGCCGATGCACAGGCCATCCAGATTCCGACGCAGTTGTTGATATCCGGCTCGGACTTCGTGGTGCATCGCGGTCCGCAGGAACAGTTTTTCGACCGGTTGGGCAGCGTGCGCAAGGAGAAACACATCCTGCCGGGATTCTTCCACGACACACTGGGCGAGCGGGATCGTCATCTCGCGGTCAGCCGAGCACGGCGCTTCGTACTGCAGAACTTCGAAACGCCAGTGGCGCGCCCTTCCCTGCTGGACGCCGACACGCTGGGCGTAACCTGCGCCGAGTCCGAAGAACTCGCTGCGCCCTTGCCCCGTAATTCGTTACGCGATTTGTACTGGCGCATGACGCGCGCCAGCATGCGCCTGGGCAGCAAGTTATCCACAGGCGTGAAACTGGGCTTCGATACGGGTTTCGATTCCGGCAGCACACTGGATTATGTCTATCGCAACAAACCCACCGGCACCGGCGCGCTGGGCCGGATGATCGACAAGAATTATCTGCAATCCATCGGCTGGCGCGGCATCCGTCAGCGCAAGCTGCATGCCGAAGAATTGCTGCGCCTGGCGATGGCGCACCTGCGCAATCAGGGCAAGCCGGTGCGTATCGTCGATATCGCCGCCGGGCATGGCCGCTACATTCTGGAGTCGCTTGAGGGCGTCGATCCGCTGCCAGAGTCGATCCTGCTACGTGACTACAGCGACATCAACGTGCGCGACGGCAGCCTATTGATCGAGCAGAAAGACCTCGAAGAGGTGGCACGCTTCGTCAAAGGCGACGCTTTTGACCGTGACGATCTGTCGGCGCTCGACCCCAAGCCGACGCTGGCGGTGGTGTCGGGCCTGTATGAGCTGTTCTCCAGCAACCGGATGGTCGGCGATTCGCTGGCCGGTCTTGCAGCCGCTATCGAGCCTGGTGGTTATCTGGTGTACACCGGTCAGCCGTGGCACCCGCAATTGGAGCTGATCGCCCGCGCCCTGACCAGCCATCGGCAAGGGCAGGCCTGGGTCATGCGCCGTCGCAGCCAGTCGGAGATGGATCAACTGGTCGAGGCAGCAGGCTTTCGCAAGATCACCCAGCGTGTGGATGAATGGGGGATTTTTACGGTGTCCCTTGCGCAGCGCATCCAGTGAGCAGGCTTCGGGAGCCGGGCCTGTGGAAAAGAGCGGTCGTCTGGCTGCTGGTGCTGGCGCCGTTCTTCTTCGCCAGCTACGGCTTTGCCACTTGGTACACGTCCCAGCGTGATGACGTCGGCAGCCTGGCATTTGGCTGGGAAAGCCATATGCCGTTCTGGGCATGGACCATCGTGCCCTACTGGTCCATCGACCTGCTTTACGGATTCTCGCTGCTGGCCTGCCTCACTCGCCGGGAGCTGGATACCCACGCGTTACGCCTGTTCAGCGCGCAATTGATCGCGGTCAGTTGCTTTCTGCTTTGGCCGCTGCGTTTTACCTTCGAGCGCCCGGAACTGGATGGCCTGTTCGGCTGGCTGTTCGCGGTGCTGGCCGGGTTCGACAAGCCGTTCAATCAGGCGCCATCGCTGCACATCGCGTTGCTGGTGGTGCTCTGGGTCTGCTACGACCGCTACGCGCGACACTTCCACGTCGCATGGCGCGGGTTGCTGCACATCTGGTTCGCACTGATCGGCGTGTCAGTACTGACCACCTACCAGCATCACTTCATCGACTTACCCACAGGCGCGCTCGCCGGTTGGCTGTGCATCTGGCTTTGGCCGGACCAAGGCCGCAGTCCGCTACTGGCCGCACGCGTGACGCAACAGACACAACGCCTCAAGCTGGCGCTGTATTACGGCATCGGCGCGCTGCTGTTGGCGATCCCGGTGTTCACGCTGGGCGGCGGCTGGCTTTGGCTGGCGTGGCCTGCACTGTCCCTGCTGTTGGTCGCCCTCAATTATCTGCTGTTCGGTGCCGCGGGTTTTCAAAAACGCGCCGATGGAACGTTATCCCCAGCGTCCTGCTGGCTGATGGCACCTTACTTGATCGGGGCGTGGATAAATTCGCGCTTGTGGACAAATAAACGACCCAGTCCCGATCAGGTTGTGGACAACGTCTGGCTGGGCCGTATTCCGAACCAAAAACAGTTGCAACCCTTCAATGCGGTTGTGGATATGTGTGCTGAGTTACCGCTGAAAGCGGGTGCGCGAAATTATCAACAGGTCGCCGCGCTGGATCTGGCGCCGCTGACTGTGGAGCAATGTCAGCGTGCGGCTGAAGCCATTGAGCGCTTGCGCTCGCATGGCCCATTGCTGGTGTGCTGCGCATTGGGCTATTCACGCAGCGCAATGGCCGTGGCTGCCTGGTTATTGCTCAGCGGACGAGCGCGATCTGTGGATAACGCGGTCGAGCTGATTCGCCGGGCCAGGCCGAGTGTTGTCCTACGTAGCGGGCATGTGGATATCTTGAATGCCTTCGCTGGATATTCAGTAAAAGCGCCTGTAGCCGACACACCGCGGGTCATGAGATGACACAGGACGGTGGGAGGCCTCACGGCGTCATCGACGTAGCGCTGTCGCGCAGCAAACTTTGTGGGAGCGGACCTGTCTGCGGATGCAGCACTTTGGCAAGCCGTCTCCCACGATAGTTTTATACATGCAGTAAGAACCCTCTTATCCACAGGAGTGCTCAATCATGTCATTGGAAATGCAATTGCATGTGGTCGCCGCGCTGCTTCGTCGCGGTCGATCACTGGATTATTTATCCACAGGGCTGTTGCTGTTGAGCCTGCTGTTTGGCCTGATGCAGCTGTGGATAGGTTCTGCAAACATTCTCATGATGGTGCTTGTGGCCTGCATGGTACTGACCGGCGCGCTGGCAAAATCCCAGGCGTTCCGGGTCGCGTTCGATGCCGATCTGTTCCAGCACATGGCTGATCGTCCCAGCCAGTTGAGCGATCGCACCCATGAACTGGATCAGGTGTTGGTCGACCTCAGGTTGCAGCCTGCGGAAAAAGGCGGCCGCACGTGGGCGCTTCGTACTCAGGGTGCGCTCAGACAGTTGCGTCTTCAAATCCGTTACATCGTGCTGCAGTTGCTCTGGCTGCTGGGCGTCATATTCGTCTTCCCCTGGCTGTCCTTCGCTCAATAGGAATTGTCATGCTCGAACCTCTGGTCGCCACGATCATCACTGCCGGTGCGCGCAGTATCACCGGCGCTCGCAGCCTGTGGCTGGGCTGCACGCCTGAACCGCGACAGCGAATCTACTTCGCCAACCACAGCAGCCACGGCGACTTCGTGCTGCTCTGGGCATCGCTACCCCCGGCCCTGCGCAAGACCGCCCGGCCCGTCGCAGGCGCTGATTATTGGCAGTCCAGCCCCATGCGGCGCTACATCATCAACCGCGTGTTCAACGGCGTGCTGCTCGACCGTACGCGCAGTACGCCGGAGAGCAACCCTCTTCAGCCGATGCTTGAGGCCCTGGAAAGCGGCGACTCGTTGATCCTGTTTCCAGAAGGCACGCGTAACCCGGACGAAGGCCTGCTGCCGTTCAAAAGCGGGCTGTATCACTTGGCGAAAAGTTATCCCCAGGTGGATCTGGTGCCGGTGTGGATATCCAACCTCAACCGAGTCATGCCCAAAGGCCGAATGCTGCCGCTGCCGTTGTTATGCACAACCAGCTTCGGCGCACCGCTGCGGCTGGACAGTGAAGAGAGCAAAGAGCAATTCCTCGCCCGCAGTCGTGATGCACTGCTGGCCTTGGCACCGGAGCCGCTGTAATGGATAACCAGACTCAACTGCTGTTCATGGGCATCGGCGCGGTCCTGCTGCTGGCCTCGCTGATCGGCTACGTCCTCAAGCGGCGAGCGGACGGTCCCAACTCGGTCATCGACAACCTCAACGCACGGATCAATGCGTGGTGGGTGATGGTGGTGGTGATCGGCATTGCCTTCTGGCTTGGCCAGGGCGCAGTCATCCTGCTGTTCTACGCGGTGTCGTTCTACGCACTGCGCGAGTTTCTGACCCTGACGCCCACCCGGCGCAGCGACTACCCCGCGCTGGTGGCAGCGTTCTACCTGGCGTTGCCGCTTCAGTACGTGCTGATCGCCATGAACTGGTACGGGCTGTTCTCGATCTTCATTCCGGTCTACGTGTTTCTGCTGCTGCCTATCCTGGCGTCGCTGGGCGGCGACAGCAAACACTTCCTGGAGCGTGCATCCAAGGTGCAGTGGGGCCTGATGATCGCGGTGTTCTGCGTCTCCTACGTGCCGGCATTGCTGACACTGGACATCGCGGGCTACGAAGGTCGCAACCTATTGCTGATTGCCTATCTGGTGATCGTGGTGCAGATCTCGGACGTGCTGCAGTACGTGTGCGGCAAGCTGTTTGGCAAGCGCAAGATCGCGCCCAACCTGTCGCCCTCCAAAACGGTCGAGGGCTTCGTCGGCGGCATTGTGCTGGCGTCGCTGATTGGCGGAGCGTTGTGGTGGATCACACCGTTCAATCCGTGGCAGTCAGCGTTGATTGCACTGCTCATCAACCTGTTGGGCTTCGCGGGCGGCATCGTGATGTCGGCCATCAAACGCGACCGAGGCGTGAAGGATTGGGGCCACATGATCGAGGGTCACGGCGGCATGCTCGACCGGCTGGACTCAGTGTGTTTCGCCGCGCCGATCTTCTTCCACCTGGTGCGTTACTGGTGGACGTGAGGTCCCTGACGCGTGTCTGGCAGTTCTGCCGGACGGCAAAATGATTGCTGAATATTGCATGGCCATCACGGTTTCGGCGCGCTGCAAACACGAACCGTCGAATGGCCATCCATACCCGATTCACTCGCAGGCCTTGCGCCAAGCGGCGATGAGCGAAATCGGGTCATCGACACAGACCTGAAAATCGACCGTTTCATGTGGCCAACGCCGTTTTCATTCACCCTGGGCGGCGTTTTTTTTCGGCCAATTTTCGAACCGGATCTCGTCTTTGTTATCTGTTGTGGGTAGTTTGCGTTCGGCAAGGAGTCGTTGGCGCGCCATTTTTTGTGCAGGACGCACAGAATTACCTAGAGGCTTCACCCTTATGAATCGCAGGAATCTCTTGAAAGCTTCCGTGGCGTTGGCCGCTTATAGCAGCGTGTCGGCTTCAGGGCTTTTTGCTGCCCGAGCACTCGCCGCAGCGGCGGATGGTGAAATCGAACACTTCGATTTTGCAGAGTTGCAGGCCCACGCGAAGAAGCTGGCTGGCAAAGGTTATGTCAGCACCAAGCAGGTCTTGCCACCGGTACTGGCGAACCTGACGCCACAGCAATTCAACGCCATTCGCTACGACCCCGAACACTCCTTGTGGAAAGACGTCCACGGTCAATTGGACGTGCATTTCTTCCACGTTGGCGCGGGCTTCAAGACGCCCGTGCGCATGTACAGCGTCGACCCGCAGAGCAAGCAGGCGCGCGAAGTGCATTTCCGCCACGACCTGTTCAACTACGAAAGCAGCGGCATCGACAAGAATCTGGTGAAGGGCGATCTGGGCTTTGCCGGCTTCAAGCTGTTCAAGGCGCCTGAAATCGCCATCAACGACGTGGTTTCGTTCCTGGGCGCCAGCTACTTCCGCGCAGTCGACAGCAACAAGCAGTACGGCTTGTCTGCACGCGGTCTGGCCATCGACAGCTATGCCAAGCGTCAAGAGGAATTCCCGGACTTCACCAAATTCTGGTTCGAGACGCCGGACAAGAACGCCACCCGCTTCGTGGTCTATGCCCTGCTCGATTCGCCGAGCGCGACCGGCGCTTATCGCTTCGACATCGACTGCCAGGCGGGCCAGGTGGTTATGGAGATCGACGCGCACATCAACGCCCGTGTCGACATCCAGCAGCTCGGCATTTCGCCGATGACCAGCATGTTCAGCTGCGGCACCCACGAACGCCGCATGTGCGACACCATTCACCCGCAGATTCACGACTCGGATCGTCTGTCGATGTGGCGTGGCAACGGTGAATGGATCTGTCGTCCGTTGAACAACCCGGCCAAACCGCAGTTCAGCGCGTTCTCCGACAATGATCCGAAAGGCTTCGGGCTGGTGCAGAGCGATCACGAATTCTCCAGCTATCAGGACACGGTGGTGTGGTACAGCCGCCGTCCAAGCCTGTGGGTCGAGCCGATCACGCCGTGGGGCGAAGGCGAGGTGAGCCTGCTGGAGCTGCCGACAACCGGCGAGACGATGGACAACATCGTGGTGTTCTGGACACCGAAGACGCCGGTCAAGGCTGGCGACTCGTTGAATTATGGCTACAAGCTGTTCTGGAGCCCGCTGCCGCCGGTGAGCACGCCGCTGGCTCAGGTCCACGCGACACGTTCGGGCATGGGCGGTTTCCTGGAAGGCTGGGCACCGGGCGAGCATTACCCGAAAACCTGGGCTCGCCGCTTTGCGGTGGACTTCAACGGCGGCGGTCTGGATCGCCTGCCCGAAGGCACCGGCATTGAGCCGATCGTGACCGTGACCCACGGCAAGGTGCAGGACTTCAACATCCTCGTGCTGCCGGACATCAAGGGCTATCGCATCACTTTCGACTGGGTGCCCGACAGCGACTCGGTGGAGCCGGTGGAAATGCGCATGTTCATCCGCACCGGCGACCGTACCCTGAGCGAAACGTGGTTGTACCAGTACTTCCCGCCCGCTCCTGATCGTCGCAAGTACCCCTGATCGGTGATCGTGCCTAGGCTCCGCGTCACGCCACAGAGCGGATGCGGAGCGTCCTGAGAGGCGTTACCACGCGCGAGCTTGGGAACGATCAGGAATAACTGATCCCGAGGGAGCGAGCTTGCTCGCGAATAGGCCGGTGCAGCCCCTGAAGATAGCGTGTCTGGACCATCGCTTTCGTGAGCAAGCTCACTCCCACAGGGATGCTTTGAACCGCCGCCCCTGTTTTTTCCGCTTTTTACGGGCGCCCGTGACGCTCTGCGTCACATCATCGGACGTTTCAGGGTGCGGCACTCATCGGATAATTCGCCAATCCTGACGAAATAATTGACAGGTTCCCTAACTGCGACTGATATACGTCTTGTCACGCCGTTGCGAGCATTCGCTCCAGACTTCTCTTGATCCCTACAGGCTTCCCCTTCTATCGACCCGCCCGTCGCGGTCGTCGGCGGTAGCTTTGTCCGTTCGAATTTCCTGACGCCATCCAAAAGGCAGACATCATGGAGCTGAATCCAGCGAACAGTGCCGGCGATTCGTCGTCGATCATTTCTTTCGATAAATCGACCGTCGTGGTGTGGGTCGCGATCAGCCTGCTTCTGGTCGAAACCTTCTCCGGCGCGTTGCGTTTCTACTTTGACAAAGCGGGCATCAGCCCGCTGCTTTACCTGCCCAAAGCTGCGTGCATTCTGTTGTTCGCGCTGGAGTTGCGCACCTTCAAGGCCGGACGCCTGTTCTGGACGTTTGTCGTGCTGCTGGTCATTTCCGGATTGCTCGCCATGCTGCACCGCGCCAGCCCGCACAATCTGGCGTTCAGCCTCTTCGCTCTGAGCCCGCTGGTGTTCGGCCTGGTGTGCAGTGAGCATCTGATCCATCGCAGAAAAATCCTCTGCTGGGCCATCGGCTTCTGCCTGCTCGCCTCGCTTGTAGGTGTGGCGCTGGACAAGTTCACCGCCGTGCCGTGGAAAGGCTACAGCTACAACGTGGGCGAAACCGAGCTGAGCGCCAACACCACCTGGAGCGCAGACGACGTGGACCGCCTAGCCGGTTTTGCCCGGGTTTCCAATGTGCTGTCGATCCTGATCGCGTTCTACACGCTGTACCTGTTCATGTTTCTACGCTCGCGACTGGTGATGATGCTGCTCAGTGCGGTGGCGCTGTACGCCATCGTGCTGACCACCAGTAAGGCGCCCGCCGGTGCGTTCGCGCTGACAATGGGCCTGCTGCTGATCCAGCGCATGAGCTGGACCTGCCGGATGCTGTGTGTGCTGGTGGTGTTCGTCGGTCTGCTGTTGCCGACGCTGGGGCTGGTGATCAGTTTCGATGCGCGTACGGTTAGCAGCAGCGGCAGCTCACTGGCCTCGCTCTACGACCGGCTGATCAACACCTGGCCCAACGTGATCAATGCCCTGACCCGCGAAGGCTGGGTGATAACCGGTGCAGGATTCGGCATGGTCGGCAGCACAATGGCCATTTTCCCGGTGGAGGGCGCGGGGATATTCCTGGGCATGGACAATTCGGCCCTGTACCTGTGGGCGATGCTCGGCGTGGTCGGCGGGTTGCTGTACGCGCTGCAGATTCCCCTGCTGTTCACGTTGATCGAGGACGAAAGCCGGGTCGGTCGGATGTTGCTGTCCATCAGTGTCTGCTGGTGCCTGATCAGCTGGACGACGGACATGTTCGAGGTCGCCGTGGCCAACCTGTTTGCAGGCCTGGCCATCGGGTATGTCATCAGTGAAAAAAAGGATGCCCTGACGTCTCGGCCGGCCGATTTGCAACTGACCCCTCTTCCCCAACTGCGCTGAGGAAGCCCGCCATGACGTTTTCCTTACGCCACGCGGTGCGTCTGGTACTGACGGGATGCCTGGTCTGCGTAACACCGGCCTACGCCGAGGCACCGTTCATTGTTGGCATTTCGACGCACCTGATGAACTACGAGCACCCACTGAGGGCGCCGCTGGATCTGTCTGCGCAGGCCGGATTCAATGCGGTCAAGGACGATATCTTCTGGTCAACCGCAGCGCCGACGCCTTATCAATGGCGCATCCCCCCTCAATGGCGCAACTACCTGACCATCGCCAAAGAGCGAGACATGAGCCGCCTGGCGATACTGGGCTACAGCACGTATTTCCACGACAACCAGAAACCTCGCACACCCAAGGTCAGGACAGCGTTTCTGAACTACGTCGATTACGTCACCCGTATGCTCGGCAACCGTGTCAGCTATTACGAGATCTGGAACGAGTGGGACCTTGAAGCGTCCGGCGACCGTCAACTGGCGCTGGACTACGTGAAGCTGGTGCAGAAAACCGTGCCGATCATTCGCAAGAACACCCGCAACGTCGCAGGCCCGCCCGCGAAAATCCTGGCAGGATCGGTGACGCCGGACGGCATGAGGTTCGGGTTTGCCGACCCCTTGATCGAGAGCGGCGCGCTGGACCTTGTGGACGGTCTGTCGGTGCATCCCTACGCCCACTGCTCGGCCAACGATGGCAACACACCCGAAGCCTGGGTGCGCTGGATGGCCGATTACGAACGGCACATCCGCACCAAGGCGGGCCGTGACGTGCCCATCTACCTGACCGAAATGGGCTGGCCTAGCCATCAAGGCCCTTGCGGCAACAGTGAGACGACCCAGGCGCTGTACATGGCGCGGATCTACCTGCTCGCGCGCACCGTGCCCAACGTCAAAGGCATGTGGTGGTTCGACCTCTACAACGACGGGCCGGACCGCTACGACCAGGAACACAACTTCGGGCTGCTCAATGAAGACCTGTCGCCCAAACCCGCCTACACCATGATGAAAGCAATCGCTCCGGTGGTTCGCGACTTCACTTACGACGCATCGGCCAGCTCCCTGACGGACACGCTTTACCAGTTGCACTTCAACAAGGGCAGCGAGCGGGTGCTGGTCGCGTGGGCCATCGGTCAGCCGCGTGATGTGCAGGTGGTCAGCCAAGGCCCCCTTAAAGGTCCGGTGCGGATGATCGACACCGTTCACGCCGAGCGCGGCGAGGTCGGCGAGGTCGGCAGTGCGCAGTCATGGTCCTGCCAGGGCGACCGGTGTTCGGCGTCGATCAAGCTGACCCACTTTCCCAAGATCATCCGGCTGAGTCCGCAGAGAAGTGGCAAGCATCTGGCTCGCAAAGAATGAGTGTCCGGCGACCTGCCTGTGATGAGTCAGCCCAAGCCTTCGCGGACAAGTCCGCTCCCACAGAAACTGAACGCCGTACGCGACTTGCTCGCGGGAGCACGACCCTCGTGGGAGCGGACTTGTCCGCGAAGGCTGTCCGGTCCGCTCCTACTACCAGGGTTTCTTCACCCGCAAGACTTAGCGGGTTCTGCCGCTTAACCACCTGAAACCCCCTCCCCGATCATCCACTGGCCGGCACTTTCTCATGGACTTCAGAAAAGACATCAATGGCCTGCGCGCCATCGCGGTTATCGCCGTGCTGCTGTTCCATTTCCATCCCGCGTGGCTGCCCGGAGGGTTTGCCGGGGTGGATGTGTTTTTCGTGATCTCGGGTTACCTGATCACCGGGATCATCATGCGCGGCCTGAAAACCGGCACCTTCAGCCTGACCTCGTTCTACAGGTCCCGGGCAAGGCGCATCATTCCGGCACTGGCGATGGTGTGTTGCACGCTGCTCGGGCTCGGCTGGTTTTACCTGCTGCCGCTGGACTACAGCGCCTTGGGCACGCACGTCGCCAGCAGCCTGGGGTTCGTCTCCAACTTCGTTTACTGGCGCGAAGCGGGCTACTTCACGGCCAATGCCCACGAAAAATGGCTGCTGCACACCTGGTCACTGTCGGTCGAATGGCAGTTCTACCTGCTGTACCCGATGGCCTTATTGGTGCTGAGCCGTTTCGTGGCGCTGAGAAATTTGCGCTGGTGGATGCTGGGCGGCACTCTGACGGGCTTTGCCTTGTGCGTATTTGCCTCGGCACGCTGGCCGGAAGCTTCGTTTTACCTGTTGCCCACACGCGCGTGGGAATTGCTGTTGGGCGGCGTGGCCTGCCTGTTTCCCTTCACATTGCGGCGCGTGCAGAAGCGCGTGCTTGAGGGCGTCGGGCTGATGCTCATGCTGGCGAGTTTCTTTCTGGTGTCGGTGCAGGACCTGTGGCCGGGGTATCTGGTGCTGATGCCGGTGCTGGGGACCTTTGCAGTGATCATCGCCGCACGTCAGGACTCACTGGTGACCGCCAACCCGCTTTCGCAATGGACCGGCAAGCTGTCGTATTCGCTGTACCTCTGGCACTGGCCGGTGGTGGTGTTGATGAACTACGCAGGGTGGTTGGGCGACATCCGCAATGTGCTGCTGGGTATCGGCATCGCTGCGCTGCTCAGCCTGGCCTCCTATGGGCTGATCGAGAAGCCCACTGGGCGTTCACGCCCCGACGCCCGCTGGACATTCGCCACGCTGGGCACCCTGATGGGCCTGGTGTTTGTGGGCGGCGCAGCGGTCAGTGCGACGCAGGGGATGGTTTCGCCGATGCGCGAGATCAGCCTGTCCGACAAAGCGTCGTTCATTCAAGACTACGTCAACCGGCAGCAGAACCTGTACGAGCCTTACTGGCTCAAGTGCGACGCGTTTTCTGCGTTCACGCAGCGCGGGCAGTCGGGCATTGATGAGTCGTGTACGCGCAAGCAGGGTGAAGGCGGCGTATTCCTCTGGGGGGATTCGCATGCGCAGGCGCTGTCGCTGGGCCTGCGTACCGTGCTGGCCAAAGACACACCGTTCTATCAGGTCGCGTCTGCCAGTTGTCGCCCCAGCCTGAGCGTTCATCAAGGCAGAACGTCGCCGACCAGCAGGGCCTGTGATTACTCCAACCGGCTGGCGTTGCACAGCATCGAAACGCTGCACCCGGCCATCGTGGTCATCGCGCAAAAGGACGGCCATGACAAGACCGACTGGAACGGCATTGCGATCCGGCTCAAGGGCTATGGCGTGAAACATGTGGTGCTGATCGGCCCGTTACCGCAGTGGAGTCCATCGTTGCCCAGTGTCATCGCCAACCGTCACTGGGGCCTCAATGAATCACACATCAGCGACCCGGCCCTCGACCAAAGCGTCATGGCAGTGGACCAGGCGACTCGACAACTGGCCCAGACGGCGGATATCCAGTTCGTTTCACTGATCGACAAACTGTGCGTGGCCGATGCTTGCCTGGTGCGTCTTGCAGATACCGACTCGCTGCTGCAAATCGATTCGGGGCACTTGAGTACCGAAGGCTCGCTGTTCGTGGTGAAGAACTATGTGTTGCCGGAATTGGTGAATTAGCGCCGTGTGCAGCGTCCGCTCCATCCACTCAATCCCCCGTCTGCAAACGCTCGGCAAACCTGACCAGTTCAGCCAGAGAGTCGGCTTCCATCTTGCGCATGACCGAGCCGCGGCGGACTTTGACGGTGATTTCGCTGACGTTCAGTCGAGCGGCGATCTGCTTGTTCAGCAGCCCGCTGACCACCAGCGTCATCACCTGTTGCTCGCCCTGATTGAGGCTGGCGTACCGACGCTGCAATTGGGCCTCGACCGCCGCACTCTGGCGACGCACACGATCCAGCGCCAGCGCCTGCTGAATGGCGTCCAGCAAGTCCTGTTCACGAAAAGGCTTGGTCAGAAACTCCACCGCCCCGGCTTTCATCGCCCGCACCGACATAGGAATGTCGCCATGCCCAGTGATGAAGATCACTGGCAGAAAAATCCCCAACCGGGTCATCTGCTCCTGAAAATCCAGACCGCTCATGCCCGGCATCCGGATGTCCAGAATCAGGCAGCCCGGAGCATCGGAGCGCGGCGTATCGATGAACTGCTGCGTGGAGCCGAACAGCTGGCTGCACAGCCCGACCGAGGCCAACAGATCCTCCAGCGACGTGCGCACCGACAGATCGTCGTCGATGACGTAGATAATCGGTTCTTCAGCCTGCGCAGCAGTGTGGGTGGTGGTCATCAGGAATCCATCTTTCCGGTAGGCAGCGTGAAGTGAAACGTAGCACCGACTGACGAGTTAGGCGTTATCCAGATACGTCCGCCATGTGCCTCGATGATTGACCGGCTGATTGCAAGGCCTATCCCCATTCCCTCCTCCTTGGTCGTGTAGAACGCGTCAAAGATGCGGTCGATGTTTTCAGGCGGTACCCCGACGCCATTGTCACGCACCGAAAATTTCACCTCCCCTCCCGCGTTAACGTCCACTGTCACCGCCAAACGGGCCTGACCGGGCTCGACCTTTCTCATCGCGTCCACCGCGTTGAGCATCAGGTTCAACAGCACTTGCTGAATCTGCACCCTGTCGGCCAATAGCGGTGGCAACCCTTCCGACACCTCGACCGCGAGCACGACTTGCTGCTCGTCGATTTCACTGTGGGCCAGCGACACGATCTCGGCCACGGTGTCGGCCACGTTGATCCATTCTTTGTGCGCCGCCGACCGCTTGGCCAGCGCCCGCACCCGCACGATGATGTCCCCGGCGCGGTTGGCATCGCCGATCATGCGCGCAAGCGCCTGGCGCGCCCGATCCAGATTGGCCGGTTCGGCCGACAGCCAGCGCGTACAGGCATTGCCACTGGTGACGATGGCCGACAACGGCTGATTGATTTCATGGGCGATGGACGCGGTCAGCTCGCCTAGCATGTTGACCCGGGCAATCTGCGCCAACTGCGAGCGCGCTTCGTGAACCGACCGAATGGCCATCGCCATGCGCAGCGCCAGGTACGTCGCCATGACAATCGCCGCCAGACTGATGAGGCAGTTGATCAGCGCCGCCTCGCTGCCCCGGGAAATGGTCAGCTCATAGCTGAGCACCGTCAGCCCCATGCACGTCAGCGCGACGGCAATCACCCCGCCAACCGGCAGGAATCTGACCGCCATGAGCACGACGGCGATCTGGAACACGCCCACGGCAATTTCCAGATCGGTCAGGGTGTCGGCAATGGCAATGACGATTGCCAGCCCCAGCAAGGCGGCCAACCTGATCGCCATCGCGGCCTTGCCAAAGGATTCAGGCTCGCGCATCTGCAACGTCTCGCTCTTTCAAAAGGCCAGCGCAGTATGGCTGACACGCATCAGGAAGGGTTATCCAGACTGAACTGATCAGCCAGCTCATCGTAAGCGAACAGTTCGGCGTAGCGTCCCCACTGAGTGACCGCGTCCAGGGTCTGGCGAGCATCGCTTTCAGACATGAAGTCTTCCAGCTGGTCGCGAAAACGGCGCGCCGGGGCAGTATGCGTCGAGCGGTCGTCCAGCACGCGACGAATATGCGCCACCAGCGGCACAAAGCTCAGCAGGTGCTGGGCGAACAAGTGTTTGCGCTCGTCCACGTCGGCCAGCGCATACCGATTGGCCGCAGGCAGCAGACGAATGTCGCCACCCTTGAGTTCAGCGAAACGCAGCAGTTGCAGCACCTCGGCAATCGGGAACAGCTCGTCGGCGTTGTAATGCAGCGCGCTGGCCAGTTCCGGCAGGTCGGCTTTCATGCTGTAGGGCGGCGCATGAATCGCCTCGATGAGACCTGCCAACGCGTTGGTCGACACCTGCGGCAGCACCATGCCCAGGCCGGTGCCTGGAAACACCCCCTGACGGGTTTCGCCCGCATCGCTGTCCTGAGTCATCAGCACATAGATTTCTTCGACCAGTGCCTGAAAGACCGGGTCCTGGCGGTTGCGCGGCTGAGGCAGATCGACCTTGATTTCACTGATCACCCGTCCCGGATTAGAGGAGAAGAGCAGGATGCGGTCGCACATCAGCACGGCTTCGGCGATGTTGTGCGTCACCATCAGGATGGACTTTATCGGCATGCGGCCTTCGCTCCACATGTCCAGCAGATCGGTGCGCAGGGTTTCGGCCGTCAACACGTCGAGCGCCGAGAACGGTTCGTCCATCAGTAGCACGTCCGGGTCGATCACCAGCGCACGCGCCATACCGACACGCTGGCGCATGCCGCCAGACAGCTCCTTGGGATAGGCACTCTCGAAACCGTCCAGACCAATCAGGTCAATGGCCGCCAGCGCTCGCTTGCGTCGGGCCGCAGCGGGTACCCCTTGCGCCTCCAGCCCGACCTCGACGTTCTGCAGCACCGTCAGCCAGGGAAACAGCGCAAAGCTCTGAAACACCATGCCCACCGACATGGCCTTGCCCTGCGCCCGATTGGGGAACACCACCTGGCCTTCAGTCGGCACCACCAGCCCGGCAATGGAGCGCAGTAACGTGGACTTGCCCGAGCCGGAGCGGCCCAGCAGGCCGATGATTTCGTTTTCGTTGAGTTGCAGCGTCACGTCATCCAGCACCAGGCGCTCTTTGCTGGCCTTGCCGTACACATGTCGAACCTTCTGCACATCCACCAGGCAACGCTTTTCGACAGCCATCATCGTGGCACCCTCCTCAAACAAAAATCAGACAAGACTCAGACGTCGCTCGGCGAACCCGTACAGCGGGCGCCACAACAGCCGATTGAACGCGATCACGAAGACCGACATGACGGTGATACCCATCGCGACCCGTGCGTAATCGCCCGCCTGAGTGGCGTTGGCGATGTAGGAACCCAGCCCGGTCGCTTGCAAATGCTTGTCGCCCCAAGACACCGCCTCGGCCACGATGCTGGCGTTCCACGAACCGCCTGAAGCCGTCAGTGCGCCCGTGACGTAGTACGGAAACACCCCCGGCAACGCCACTCGACGCCACCACTGCCAGCCGCGCATGTTGAACATCGTGGCCGCCTCGCGCAGGTCGGTCGGCAAGGCGCTGGCCCCGGCGATCACGTTGAACAGGATGTACCACTGGGTGCCCAGCACCATCAGCGGCGACAACCAGATATCGGGGTTCAGGTGCAGGCCGACGATGGCGATCACCGCGAACGGAAACAGCACGTTCGCAGGAAACGCCGCCAGAAACTGTGCGATGGGTTGCAGCCGCTCGGCCCACACCGGACGCAGGCCGATCCAGACGCCTATCGGGACCCAAATCACGCTGGCCACGATAATCAGCACGATCACACGCAGCATGGTGGTCAGCCCCAGCCCGAATGCACTCACCAGGTCCGCGAAACCCAGAGAGGCCTCAATGAACCGAAACAGGTAAACGCTGGCGGCGACACAGCCGGCAATCACCAGCGCAAGCCAGAGGGTATCGAGAACCCGGGTAACGCCTGCCGTCGGGCGGACTTTCCAGAGGCGCGTCAACACACTCCAGTCGATCAGCATCAGCCCTTTCCACGGCGCGGCCAACACGGCGCCCAGCAGCGGCGCGAGGCGGGAGCGCCCTAGCAGGCTGTACATCCAGGAACGTGGACGCTTTTGCGAAGCGGTCTGCTCGAAACGAAACTTGTCAGCCCAGGCCACCACCGGCCGGAACAGCAATTGGTCATAGGCCAGGATCACCAGCGCCATCGCAGCGACCGCCCAGGCAATCGCAGTGAGGTCTTTCTGCTCGATCGCCAGCGCCAGCCAAGAGCCGATGCCGGGCAGATTGACAGTGGTATCGCCGACCGAAATGGCCTCGCAGGCCACGACGAAAAACCAGCCGCCGGACATCGACATCATCATGTTCCAGACCAGCCCGGGAATGGCGAACGGCACTTCCAGCCGCACAAACCTGAGCACTGGGGACAGGCCGAACTGGCGACTGACTTCACTCAAATCATTGGGCACTGTGCGCAGCGATTGATAAAAGCTGAACGCCATGTTCCAGGCTTGACTGGTAAAGATGGCAAAAATCGCCGCGCACTCGACACCGAGTTGCCGCCCTGGAAACAGCCCGATGAAGAACGTGACGGTGAAGGTCAGAAAACCCAGCACCGGCACCGATTGCAGAATATCCAGCGCCGGAATGATCACCTGTTCGGCCTTGCGGCTCTTGGCGGCGAGCGTTGCCACGACAAAGGTAAAGAGCAGCGACGCGGCCAGGGCGATGAACATGCGCAAGGTCGTACGCAGCGCATATTCCGGCAGTTGTGCCGGATCCAGGGTCATTGGGCTGGATGTCAGCAGGGAAAGCGGCTGAAGCATCTGTCCGATACCGTGTCCTAAAAGCGCGACCACCAGCGCCAGCAGTCCCAGGCAAACGATATCGACCCCATAAGGCATGCGCGTCCTCGCATCGCCCATTCGGGTCGCCCGCAGGCTTTTACCGGATTGAAAAATCGAATGCATTTGCTCACCTCAAAACGGCTGCACGGGCTCGCACCGACCACGTTTCAGAAAACGGGCTGTCAGCGGATACAGATAAATGGCAGTAGGCGGTTAGCCAGAAGTTGAGTGAAAGCTTATCGACTTTGGACGGGCGTTTAAAACCTGCAAACGTAGACGGTTTCGATTCGAAAGTATGAATGTCATATACCAAGGTATATACAGTTCAACGGACACCCCGATAATGGCCAGGTGAAACGGCGAAAAGGATAGCTGGCGATGGTATTTCGTTTTCTGTTCATGAGTTGCGCAATGGTGTGGCTGCCACTCCTGAGTGTGGCGCAAGCCCAGCCTTACGTGGCCGCCAGCACCGAATGGCGCCCGTTCATCTACACCGACGAATACAACACCCTGCGCGGTGTGTCCACTGACATTGCCCGTCAGGTATTCAAACAGGCAAACATCGATGTGCAGTTTATTTCCTACCCTGCCAACCGCATGCAAGTGATGCTGGACAAGCAACAGATCGATATCAGCTATGCCGAATCACCGGGTTGGACCCATGAGGATAATGCGAGCAAGTATGTATTTTCGGTGCCTTATCTGGCGGTGCGCGAACACTTGTACTTTGCCGCCGATGATCCACTTTCAAACGTGCCATTAAGCAAATTGCGCAATGTAACGATTGGCATGATTCGGGGTTACACGTATCGCGCGCTGGACTCTGCCTTCGCGGAAAAGCGCGTGACCCGTCTTGAAACCTCGGAGGACTCGGCATTACTGGAATTGCTCGCCAACAAGCGCGTGAACGCGGTCGCTATGGTCGATGACTTGTATGACTACCTGATCAGTACACACCAGATCGACCCTCACGCGTTTCGCCAGGGCGCTCTGCTGAATGAATCGACCCTGTCGATCATGCTGTTGAGCAGACATGCCTCACTGCTGCCGACGATCAATGCCGCCATCCTCGACATGCAGCGCCGCGGCGAACTGCAGCGCATTCGAGACAGCTACCTGCCCACCGCATCCACGAAAGCGTGCGTCGCCAGCGGCACGTCTTGCTGAACCAAAAGATCGGCGCTGAATTCGATTTTTGTGGGAGCGGACTTGTCCGCGAAAGCCATGCTTCAAACGCAATATCTCGACTGAATGTACTGGCCCTTTCGCGGACAAGTCCGCTCCCACGACTCTCTCTCTGTCTGCCTGCCTAGCTGCCTGCCAACGGTCCGGTGTTTGCGGCAAGATGCAGCGACACTCTCGCCGGCTCACTCAGCCCTCACACCCGGAAGTGGCTGACCAGCATTTGCAACTGCCCACCAAGGCGCGCGAGTTCGACGCTGGACGCGGCGGTTTCTTCGCTGGCTTCGGCCGTTTGTTCAGACACATCACGCACGTTGACGATACTGCGGCTGATCTCGTCGGCCACCGAGCTTTGTTGCTCGGCGGCTGCAGCGATCTGCTGGTTCATCGCCTGGATGTTGGACACCGTCCGGGTGATGCTTTCCAGCGACACACCGGCCTTGCGGGTCAGCTCGACACTGCTGTCCGTCAGCGTACGGCTGCCCAGCATGATCTCCGACACTTGGCGTGTACCGTTCTGCAGACCGGCGACCAGGCTTTCGATCTCTTCGGTCGATTGTTGCGTGCGTTGCGCAAGGCCTCGCACCTCGTCCGCCACGACGGCAAATCCACGCCCCGCTTCGCCTGCCCGTGCGGCCTCGATGGCGGCGTTGAGCGCCAACAGATTGGTCTGCTCGGCCACGGCCTTGATCACGTCCATGACCTTGCCGATCTTGTCGCTCTCCTGTTCGAGCACGGTCATGGCATCGGAGGAGCGGATTACTTCCTTGGCCAGTCGCTCGATCTGGCCGATGGCCTCACCCACTACCTTGTCACCGGCGCGGGCTTCCTTGTCGGCGTCGGAGGCGGCAACGGATGCCTGCTCAGCATTACGCGCCACCTCATGCACAGTGGCCGACATTTCATGCATCGCGGTAGCGACCTGATCGGTTTCGACCTTCTGGCTGTTTACGCCTGCGCTGGTCTGCTCGGTAACCGCCGACAGCTCCTCGGCGGCACTGGCGATCTGCGTCACGCCGTCGCGAATGCCGGAAATCAGATCACGCAAGGTCGCGCCCATGCGCTGAATACCCTGTTGCAGCACACCCAACTCGTCGCGTCGGGTGATGATTGCCGTGTGGGTAAGATCGCCCGCTGCGATACGGTCGACAATGGCCAGCGTTTCCTGCAACGGACGCGTGATCTGCCGCGTGATGACAACCGCCGACAGAATACCAAGCGCCAACACCAGCAAAATGCAGCCGATCTGCAGGTTGCGCGCCTGCGCAGTGTCCGCATCGCCCAACTTCATTTGCAGACTGTAGAGCTCATCGCCCAGCTTGACGATGGTCGCGCCTTGCGTCGTGAGGTCTTTGCGCACAGCAGCGGCCTCTAAGGTCGTGGCTTTGAAGGCTTCGACCGAGCTGCGGTAATCGCGCAGCGCCTTTTCCAACTGCGCGATTCTGGTCGCGCCAAACGTAGATTTGAGACCGTCCAGATGCTGGATGGCGGCGTCCAGCTGCTGGAAGGCTGCCGTTTGCGACTTCTCATCGGATTTGCTGGTGTAACCGCGCACTTCGTAGCGCACCAACGTCAGGTCCTGCCGAGCGGTGTTCACTAACTGAACCTGATCAAAGCGGGAGGGGTCCGAGGGATCCATTCGCAGGACCTCGCTGTTGAGCGCATCGATTGCCTGCGTGGCGACGGTGGCATTGGCGACCATCTCGTTACGCACCCGGCCAGCGTTCTGATAGACCGCACGCATCTGATTCAACGACGCTTCGTAATCGCGGATCACATCGCTAAGCTGACTCAGCGGCTTGATGTTGACGGGGTTGGTGAAGGTCGTCAGCAACGACTGCTGGTGCTTCTTGAAGATATCCAGCTTGCCCTGCATGTTCTGGGCGGCGGTTTCGTCACCGTCAGTCAGCATGTATTGCAGCCGTGCGATGCGCAGGTCGGTCAGTTTGTCGCCGAGCCGGGTGATGTCACCGATTCTGTCGGTGCGGTAAATGAGCTTGTCGAGGCTGGTCCAGCCGACCAGGGCGAGTATGGCAGTGAAGAAAAGGACGGCTCCAAAACCCAGGGCCAACTTCGTGTTGACGCTGATGTTCGCAAAACTACTGTTCATGCAATCTCCTGAAAATGCTTTTTATGCGCAACGAAAGAGCTGAAGATTTGTTTTTATGAACAGCAAACCTGCGCGCTAGAGCTATCGGCTGGCATCAGGTAAAACTTGACCAAAAAGACAGAATCAGCGGCAAGTCCGCTGATTCGGGAGGATTGGCTGTGTTATGCCACAGCGCTGTGGCGGGCTGACAGAGCACGGTGAGAGGCCCCACCACGTCTTCGACGCAGCGTGTGGGAGCGGACTTGTCCGCGAATGCAGCGCTTCAGTCGCTGCATATTCGTCGGATGTAAGGCCTTTTCGCGGACAAACGTAACGCCGTTCGGCCCGCTTCCACTATAAGGTCACTTCGTCCAGTTCAGATCAGGCACCCAGCTTGAAGCGCGACACCACGGTGCGCATTTCGCTGGCCACGCGGCCCAGTTCGCTGGCGGTGGTGGCGTTGTTCTCGATGCCCTGCATCAGGGTGCCGGAGCTGCTGCGAATGCCCATCACGTTGCGGTTGATGTCTTCGGACACGGCATGCTGTTGCACAGCGGCACTTGCGATCTGAGTGTTCATTTCCACGATACGCTCAACGCCCTGACTGATACTCGACAGACTGCCCGAGGCCTCGCCAGCGGCACTGATGCACGCTTGCGCTTTTTGCTGACCGGCCTGCATCTGCTGCACGGCCGCCTCCGTCGCACCCTGCAACTGCTGGATGATGTTGCGGATTTCCTCGGTCGAGGCCTGAGTACGCGATGCCAGCGTGCGCACTTCGTCAGCGACGACCGCAAAGCCGCGGCCCTGCTCGCCGGCACGCGCCGCTTCAATGGCAGCGTTCAGTGCCAGCAGGTTGGTCTGGTCGGCGATGGTGCTGATCACCTGAATCACCCCGCCGATGGACTGGCTGTGCAACGCAAGCGCCTGGACTTTCTGAGCGCTGAGTTCCACTTCCTCGGCCAGTGCCTGGATCGTGGAATGGGCCTGGTGCATGACACGCAGCCCATTGCGCGACGCACTGTTGGCTTCGTCAGCCGCCTGCGCTGCGCCTTCGGTGTTTTGCGCCACGTCAGCGACACTGGCGGTCATCTCGTTGATGGCGGTGGCCACCTGCTCGGTTTCAGCCTGCTGAGCGTTCATCGACTCTTTGGCCAGGCTGATGGAGTTGCCCAGTCGAGCGGCCACTTCAGACAGCTCGTAAGAGGTGCGATCCATGTGTGAAATCGAGCCGGAGAAAGCTTCCGCCATCAGGTTAAGGCCATTGCCGATGTCGGCCACTTCGTCCTGACTGCTGACCGTCACGCGGGCGCCCAAATCACCGGCAGCCAGGCGGCGTGTCACTTCAAGCAGTCCGTCGATGGCCATACGCAATGCACGGTAGATGCTGCAGAACGCATAGAGCAGCATCAATCCCATGATCACGCACATCGCGATAACGATTTCACGTTGCAGCAGCAACGCGTCATAGCGTGAATCGAGTTCGCCCTGCAGCGCCGTCTGGATTTCATCCTGAGCCTTGTAGAAACCCGCAACCACCGCGTTACCACGAGCACTGAACGACTGTCCTTGCTGCGCTGAAAGCGTGGTACCGGTCACATAAGCCTTGAGGTCGTCACGATAACTGTCCATCGCGGCGACCGCGGCAACGATGGGTGCATTGACACGCTCGGTCAGCTCAGGCGCACGGCGCTTGAGCAGGCGGACGCTTTGCTCCAGCTCCAGTCGAGTCTGCGCCTCCTGTTTGAACAGGCTGTCCAGCGAGCCGCGCATGGCGGGGCTCAGGTTCTGCCCTGTGCTCAGCCCGGCAGCCACACCACGAATCTGGCCGGCCATGTTGATCTGACGGGGCATGCGGATAGTGCTCAGGTCGATCAGGAACAACGACGCATAATCTTCATCCAGCACCAGTCCGGAAGTGGCCGACAGGTAGTAGATGAAATTGAGGGTCTGGGTCAGTTGCTCATTCCACTGAGCGAACGCATCTTCCGGCGAAACGCCTGGCTTGACGCTGTCCATGATGGCGCGGGCACCGTCACGCAGGCGTTGAACACGGTTTTCAGTTTCAAACGTGCGGCCCTGACGAGCGTCGATGTCAGCCAGAGTGGCGAGCGCCGCTTCAAGCTGACTGCGGTTGGCGGCAAAGTCTTGGGTAGCGGAGGTATCGCCCGTCAGCACGCGGTTGGTCAGCGCACGTTGCAACATGGAAAGGCGTAAAACCGGCGTCACGACATGCAGGTATTCACGTCCCATCCGCTCTTGCGCAACGGTGTCGATGCTCGCGTTGAGGCTGTTGAACACCCGCATCCCGAGCACCAGCAGCGGGATGATAATGATGATGGCAAGAACAGTGAATTTGGCAGGAAAGCGCAGACGGTTTGTCAGGTAGATGCCGGGCGACAGAATATTCATATCGTTCTCTTTTAATAGGGGGCCTGATCCGGCTGAAAGAACTCCCTTCTTTACGTCGCGACAGGTGGGACTGTGAGTCACGTTTACAAATGGGAAGGTGTACCTGACCAGATGAAGGCATAGTGCCATTACCTCAGAGCCAAGCCCTCATTGGTTAGTTCAATGGGGATGATGCAATCTGATACCGACCTATCGGCCTGCTGGCAGGAAACGTGAGGTGTAGATGCGTGACAGCAACGGAAGTCTGTCAACGCTAAGAACGTAGACTTTGTGTAACCCACTGTTTCGAATAAAGACGGTTCAAAAACGTTGGCTCGACGGCCAGACGTCAGCGCCCGGAACCGCCTTTGGCACCGTCCCGATTCTTTTTGAAACCCCTCAGATTGATCGCACACAGAAAGACCTGCAGCACGATAAGCGCGTAGGCCCGCGCGTGGAGGCCCCAGATGATCCAGAGAATATTGCTGAGAATGAAACACCAGAAGGCAATCATCCGTTTTCGAGGTTGCTGGGACCCCATGAACCAGGCCGCCAGTACGGTCACGGCCATCGCTGGCCATTGAATCAAGTCAATCACATCACCTCCATCCACCACTGTGCGACATCAGGACTGCACGTGGTGAAGGTCGTTTGTCGCCTATCAGTGAAACCTTACGCCCTCTTCCATTCCACATTCGACAACCCAAGCTTCTCAGCCTGAGGCTTGCTCAGCTTTGGAACCCGGTCGGACCGATACTTGGGAATGGCACCAAAACCGGCATCCACCGACGCCCAGTGCCACGCTTCCTGGTTGTCCATATCAACGGCTCTGATGTAGAAGGTTTTGTAGCTACCGTGCAGCAAGTAATCGATACGGTAGTGTTTTTCATCAGCCATTTTGTTACTCCTGCTTTGTTCACTCGCAAAACAGATCATGCTCATTTAAAAAAATTCCCAGTATTTTTAGTTGTAATTAGCGCGACATCAGATAGCCACCCTCCTCACACCTTCATAAGGATGGAAGTAGACAAAGTTGAACCATAGGTATTTTTAATAATGGCGAAAACAGCCGTATTCCCGCAGGCGCCGGCATGCATTCATACACCCCGCGTTTTCAGGTGCTCTGCGACGTTTAAGGCTTTTCTGCACCCACACGTGGGAAATAACGAAACTCTATTGAACTCAATTATTACAACCGTTCATCCCGTAACAGTCCGATTTTAAGTAACGTTCCCGGCCTCGCTCTCTCATAACTCTTGACCGCGTTGTAACGAGCTCATCCAAATGAGTAGACGCTTACCCAGAAAGTCAGCCTGAGGAATCGATATGTTCATACATAACAAACGCCTTCAGTACACCGTACGTGTAGCCCGTCCAAATCCGGGACTTGCCAACCTTTTACTGGAACAGTTCGGCGGTGCTCAGGGCGAGCTTGCCGCAGCAGGTCGCTATTTCACTCAAGGTTTGAGTGAGGATGATCCAGGTCGCAAAGACCTGCTGATGGACATCGCTACCGAAGAACTGAGCCATCTGGAAATCGTAGGATCGATTATTGTCATGCTCAACAAGGGTGCCAAGGGCCAGTTGGCCGAAGGTATCGAGGAGGAAGGCGAGTTGTATCGGTCGCTTAACGGCGCAGGTAATGACTCGCACATCACCAGCCTGCTGTATGGAGCAGGTGCACCGCTGGTGAACTCCGCAGGCGTGCCGTGGACCGCTGCCTACATCGATACCATCGGCGAGCCGACTGCGGACTTCCGCTCCAATATTGCCGCCGAAGCACGCGCCAAAATCGTGTACGAGCGTCTGATGAACGTGACTGACGACCCGGGCGTGAAAGAAGCGCTGGGCTTTCTGATGACGCGTGAAATTGCTCACCAACTGTCCTTCGAGAAAGCGCTGCATGCCATTCAGCCCAACTTCCCGCAGGGTAAACTGCCCGGCATGCCTGAGTTCACCAACAAATACTTCAACATGTCTGGCGAGCCCAATGTACGAGGCGCCTGGAACCAGGGCGGCGAATGGGAATACGTTGAATCACCCCAACCGGCAGTCGATGGTGGCGACGGTTCTGCGTCGGTGACATTGAGCGCTGAGGATGCCCAGGTTCTGGAAGCGATGAAAACGCGGACGATGTCTGACCCGGAAGCTAATCCTATTACCGGTGCGGACCTGGGATCGGGTTTCGTACAAGGCAAAGAGCTTTAATACCCGAAGGTTCAACAGTGGTTGAGGACGAACATCATGAAAATAAACCGTTCACGCGCTGCAACAATGCCTGGGGTTGAATTGAGCGACGCCGTATTTGATAAAGGACTTCAGTCTTTTGAAGCACAGGCTCGCTTGGCCCGTCGGGGATTTCAGGTTGTGATGGCTACCAAAGCATTTGGTGTTGCATCGCTGCTGGAGAATAACTTGCCCAGTCGGTAATGCTCCGATAACGATGAGCGGCCTCGTTTAATGACGAGGCACGCTCAAGCGCCATGAATATGACCGGCTTCGGGCCGGTTTTTCCATGCGCCAAGAGCATTCATAATCACTGAAAGGACGTGCATAAAATGGCCGCATGATCCGGTGCCTGTAAAAAGAACCGGTCATGCGGCTTGACTGGAAACGTTACTGCTTGGCGGCCTCACCACCGTGAGCAGCAGACAGTTTTTTTGCCTCTGCCAAATGCTTCTCCAACGTTGGCAGCATCTTCTCGGCGAACGCCTTCACATCAGGGTCAGTCCCTTCGGCCGCCTGCTTCTTGAACAGATCGATAGTCTGTTCATGCGCCATGACCTGGTTATTCGCATAGGACCTGTCGAACGATTCCTCGCGCAAATCGAGAATCATCGCCTTCGCCTTGTCCATCAGCATGGCGTCATCCGCCACTTTCAGTTTTTTGCTTTGAGCAATCGTCTGCAATTTGCCGTTGGCTTCGGTGTGCTCTTTGATCATGTGTTCTGCAAATGTTTTTACATCCGCAGACTGGCTCTTCTGCTGGGCCATCTTGCCAGCTTCAACCTCTGCAATGCCTTTGGCAGCAGCGTTATCAACGAAGTCCGCAGAGTCATCAGCGGCCAAGGCCATTTGGGAGCCTAGGGAAAGCATTACAGCGAGAGCGCTCATACGAAAATAGCGATTCATTTTCGGTCATCCTTTTTTATGGGCCAGATACGTCGTCAACGACGACACGACAGTTACGACCCCTCTTGAAAATCTGCGTTCAGCCTTTTTGACCGTTGGTACACACCCTCAAAATCGGCCTGCACTTGATCGGTTTTCAGATCAGTTTTTCGGAACGGGACAGTGCCTGCTGTGTCCATCGATCAATGACCGGACGGCAAACAGCTCGTCCTGCGTGAACAACCAAGACGGCAGGCTCAACCATGAAGATCGTCGAAGAAGTGGTGTCTTACTTACGTGATGAACAGTTGTTACTGGTAACTGCCGAATCCTGTACAGCGGGTGAAATCATTACGCTGATGGCGCAGATTCCCGGTAGCGGCTCCCTGATCGAATGCGGGTATGTCGTGTACTCACCCGAAGCCAAGCAACGGGTACTGGGCGTCAGTGCCGATACTATCGAACAGTTCAACCTGACCAGTTGTGAGGTGGCGCGGGAGATGGTCTTGGGCGCCCTTCGCGAAAGCCCTGCCACGGTGGCCGTTGCAACCACGGGCATCTGCGGACCGGATGATGTGGATGGTATACCTGCGGGCACCGTGTGTTTTGCCTGGGGATTCGTGCATGAAGGACAGCAACACGTCGTGACGCACCGGCATCATTTTTCAGGAGAGCGGGAAACGGTTCAGCACAACGCCGCGCTCTATGCGTTGGAGAGAATTCCTGAGTTTCATCGACATCTATTAAGTGCAGCGCCGAGCGGATCCGATATTCCGAATTCAGCGTGAAATCCGAATCCTTAACCCCGCTCGATCTTCATCGTTCCCAACGACGAACCATCCATCGGTCCTCGGCAAATTTTGCTGAATTTCCCAAGCGGGAAGTGTTCTTTTTTCCATAGAACAACAGAAAGTCTCGTGCGACCGCTTCTCTCGCGACTCTCAACTGCCGAGGTAAGATTTTTATGACGTCTCTTCAACTGATGACAGGCACCACTGTTGTCAAACCAACTGTAGTGGAAGAAGAATCCAAGGCTGTCTATCAATCCTTGATGTCCGAAGGCAATGCAGACCAGCAAAACGAAGCGGCCGCCTTTCTGGAGCGTTGCCTGGCATTGGCTGACCGAGAGTCTTGTGACCTTCCGCAGCAGCCTGAGGCGCTGGAGCGCTGGATCGAGCAGAATGTCGCCCAGGTCGCCGATCAATACGCGCTGTACCTGGAACAACGCCGCGCAGGTCAGCCACGACGCTTCTTCAAGAACAAAGCCCATGCGATGTACTTCATCCAACAGGTGGCGCCTACAAAACTGGTCGACGGTGCCTGGCTATATGGGTTGCTGTCCCATTGGGCCGATTACCGCTTTCATGGGCTGATCCGCACCTACCTTGAAGAGCTGGGCGACGGCGAACAGGCACAGAACCATGTATCGCTGTACCGCAAGCTGCTGGCCGACCTGGATTGCGACACGACCGCGCCGCTGCAGGATGAAGCGTATCTGCAAGGCGCCATTCAGTTGTCGCTGGGGCAGTTGAGCGATGAGTTTCTGCCGGAGGTGATCGGTTACAACCTGGGCTACGAACAACTGCCCCTGCACTTGCTCATTACCTCGTTCGAGCTGAACGAGCTGGGCATCGATCCTTATTACTTCACCTTGCACGTCACTATCGATAACGCCAGCACGGGCCATGCCCGTAAAGCCGCGCAGAGCGTCATGGCGTTGCTGCCAGTGGGTCAGGAGCGTGACGCGTTTTACCGCCGTGTCGCCAGCGGCTACAAGCTGAACGAACTGGGCATCGGTTCATCGGCAGTCATCCAGTCGTTCGATCTGGAACAGGAAGTGATCGCCATGCTTGAGCGCAAACGCACCTTCGGTCAGCACATGCATTCCGACTACTGCCGCCTGGACGGCAAGACCGTCAATGAATGGCTCGCCAAGCCCGACCAGATCCCGGAATTTCTCAGCGTTCTGGAAAACCGGGGCTGGATCAAGCGCCATGAGGACCCGATTCACAGTCGGTTCTGGCAACTGTTCGAAGGCGTGGGCGCGCCTATGTTTGGTGTGTTCAACGGCTATGAGAAACAACTGGTGCACGACTGGATCGCCGGTGACTGGCTGGCCGATGGCAGCGCTCAACCGACCAACGGCAAGCGTTTGCCGGAAGCGTTTCGCTCACGGTTCCGCAATGTCTCAGGCGCAGGTCTGGCCGCTCCAGCACCCGCGTCTCCGGCTGCGGCAGATGCCGATCCGGATGTGCGCGAACTGCATGTGAAACTCGAATCGGTTGCTGCGACAGAGAAAATGCCCACGCTGATCGAAAGCATGTCGCCTGCGCGGCACGCCAGCAATGCGGGGCTCTATGCCACTCGCCTGTTCGTTTCGCACATGGCCGAGCGTATGACTGGAGTTCAAGCATGAACCCGACGCTGCCCGACAGAACGGCACTGATTGCCCTCGCTCAGCGGCTGAAAAACGGAGGTTATCGATTCATCACACCGACGCCGTTGACCCACCAGCGCGTCAACGAACGCCCGGAAAACCGTACGGCGTTATCGCTGCGTGACGTGTTTGGCTGGAGTCGGATCATCCCCGAATCCATGTTGCCGGTTTCAGAGGCGCAAGGTCTGCTGGAGGCTGGCATTGTGCAGCGAAGCGAGGATGGACTGAAAAGCAAAGTCCGGTTTTCAAGCCTCAATGACCTGCTGCTGGTGCATTCGGCCTACCCGACCCACGATGAAGACTCGGTATTTTTCGGGCCTGACACGTACCGGTTCGCCCAGTCCATCAGCCGTCATCTGCAAAGCACATCGCACCCGATCAAACGGGCCGTGGACATCGGCTGTGGCGCCGGTGCCGGTGGGCTGCTCATCGCTCATGCCCGTCGCGAGGCGCAGGTTCATGCGGTGGATATCAATCCCAAGGCGCTGCACTTCGCCCAGATCAACGCCGATGTTGCCGGGCTTGAAAACCTGACGTGCAGCCAGAGCGACATTCTCACTGGCCTGACCGACAGTTTCGACCTGATCGTGGCCAACCCGCCGTACATGAAAGATACCCAGAAGCGCGCTTATCGACACGGCGGTGATTCGCTGGGCGCTGACCTTTCGGTACGTATCGTGCGCGAATCCGTGGATCGCCTCACGCCGGGCGGCTCTCTGCTGCTCTATACCGGTGTCGCCATGACGGGCGAGCGGGACCCGTTTTTTGAAGCCGTCAAAGAGGTGATCGATCACGCCGAACTGGCCTGGACCTACCGCGAACTGGACCCGGATGTCTTTGGAGAAGAGCTGCTTGAAGAGGGCTATGAAGATGCCGAGCGGATTGCCGCAGTGGAACTGGTGGTGACGCGGCGTACGTGAAGCGCGACTTATCCACAACCGCAAAAAAGCTGAATCTCTGCACAATGCCCGAACTCATGTTCGGGCATTGTGCTTTTGACGCATCGAAAAGCATGGAATGAGGACCCTCAAGTGTTATGTTATAACACTTTAAACCCTCAGCCGTAGTTTCCGAGCGACCCCACGCCCATGATTCGCCCCTCTTCACGCTCCCGTTGCACCGTCACCACCTTGTGTCTGTTGGCGGGTGGTAGCGCCGCTTGTGCTCACGCTGCGCAACAGATAGAACTCGCGCCGTCCATGATCAGATCCCCCTCCAGCCCACAGGAAGGTGAGACGCTAGACGCTTTGACCGGCGCAGGATCACGCTTGCCATTGACAGCTTTGCAGACCCCTGCAAGTACAAGTTCGATAAGCGGCGATGACGTGCGCAACCGGGGTGACGCCAATGTGCAGCGAGCCGTGGCACGCAGCACAGGCATCACGGCAATCGGCACACCAGGCGACGGAGGCACTGCATTGTCTGCTCGCGGTTTTACCGGGCAGGGATCGGTGATGCAGTTGTATGACGGCAGCCGTATGTACAGCGCCATGGGCACCGTCACGATGCCGGTCGATACCTGGGCTATCGAGCGCATTGAAGTGCTACGCGGCCCAGCGTCGGTGCTTTATGGTGAAGGCGCGACAGGCGCGGTGGTCAATGTCATCCCCAAGAAGCCCTTTGAAGGCGATATCCAGAACCATCTTCGTCTGGGTTATGGCTCTTACGACAGCCGTCAGGCAGCACTCGACAGCGGCGGCTCGTTATCCGATCAGCTGAGCTACCGCCTGAACCTCAATCGGCTCGACAGCAACGGCTGGGTAGATCGCGGAGATTCGGCCAGCACCTTCTTCAGTGGCGCATTGCGCTGGCAGGCCAGTGACAATCTGTCCTACACCCTCGCCCACGACGGCGGCAAACAGCGCCCGATGAATTACTTCGGCGTGCCGATAATTGATGGCCGTTACCACGAGGGCCTGCGGGATAAGAACTACAACATTCAGAATGATGTACAACGCTACGACGATCAGTGGACGCGGCTGACCACCGACTGGCAGATCTCCGATCAGGTGACGTCATCCAACGAGCTGTATTACCTGACATCGCACCGACGCTGGCAGAACGCGGAAAACTACAATTGGGATGCAGCCACGCAGCAACTGTCGCGCAGCGGCTACTTCAGCATCAAACACAATCAGGAACAGGTAGGCGATCGTCAGACCTTCACCTTCAAGCACAGTCTGGCTGGCCTTGAAAGTCAGAGCGTGCTGGGCATGGACGTCAACCGCATCCGCTTCAAGCTGACCAACAATTCGCCTTATGATGACGTGAATCCGGCTGGCGATCCGATTGATATCGAAAACCCGGCCCCCGGTCGTTTCCAAAGTGCGTCGCCCTACTCTGAACTGTTCAAAAGCACGACGCGGCAACTGTCGGTCTTCGGCGAAAACCGCACCCTGCTGACCGATCAGTTATCGATCATCACCGGCATGCGGCGTGACTACGTGAACATTGAGCGCAACGCCTTGCGTGACGACAGCCGAACCGAAAAAGACCTGATAGGCAATAACTGGAAAGTCGGACTGGTTTACGCACTGACCCCGAACAGTTCGACTTACGCGCAATACTCGACCAGCACCGACGGCGTCGGCAGTCTGATTTCGCTCAATCCGGGCCAGCAGCAATTCGATCTGGCCACCGCTCGGCAATCGGAAATCGGCTTCAAACAGGCGCTGTGGGATGAGCGTCTGGAATGGACGCTGGCCGCCTACCACATCGTCAAGAAGAAGCTGCTCACCACCGATGCCGGCAATCCTGACCTCACCCAACAGGTCGGACAGCAGTCTTCCAACGGACTGGAAGCGAGCCTGAAGCTACAACTGCCGCAGGACTGGGCACTGACCGCCAACGCGGCATTCGTGCGCGCCCACTACGATCAATTCAATCAGAGCGTTTCGGGCGTAGCCGTGTCGCGCGATGGCAATACGCCGGTCGATGTGCCGAAGCGCACCGCCAACCTCTGGCTCGACAAACAAATAGGAAACACCCTGCAGGTTGGCGGCGGGCTGCGCTATGTCGACAGCCGTTATGCCGATCTCGCCAACACCCGTGAAATACCCGCCTATACCGTGGCCGATGCCAGCCTCTCGTGGAAAGCGCTGCGCAATACCACGCTAGGCCTGCAAGTGCGCAATCTGTTCGACCGTCTGTATGCGGCCAGTCAGTACAACGAAGGCCAGCAGTGGATTCTCGGGGAGCCGCGTTCGTTGTACGTCACCGCGGACCTGAGCTTCTGATGCTCGCACTGGAAAAACTGGCATGGGCCCCGGAGCAGGCCTCGGTTTGCGACCACGAGCATTTCGCCCTCAAGGACATTGATCTGCACATCGCCGCAGGCGAATTCGTGGGTTTGATCGGCCCCAACGGAAGCGGCAAGACCAGCCTGCTGCGCTGCGCATTCCGCTACAGCCGTCCGCACAGCGGCAAGGTTACGCTGACCGACCATGACCTCTGGAGCCGCAGCCCGCGCTGGTGCGCACAGCATGTCGCCGTGGTCGCTCAGGAGTTTCCCGATGCGTTCGGCCTGACGTTGCTGGATGTCACCGCTATGGGTCGTGCGCCTCATCAGGGCTTTTTCGCGGCAGACAGCCCCCACGACCGCGCCATCGTACAGCGTGCGCTGAAAGCGGTCGGGCTTGAAGGCTACGAACAGCACCGCTTCGACACCCTCTCCGGCGGTGAAAAACAGCGTTGCCTGCTGGCGCGGGCGTTGGTCCAGGAGCCGCAATTGATGGTGCTGGACGAGCCAACCAACCACCTCGACCCGCGTCATCAGCTTGAACTGCTGGGGCTGGTCAAACAGCTCGGCGTAGCAACGCTGGCCAGCATTCATGACCTGAACCTGGCGTCGGCGTTCTGTGACCGGCTGTACGTCGTGCATCACGGCCGGCTTGTTGCCCAAGGCACACCCTGGGACGTGCTGACCCCAGACCTGCTGCTCAGCGTGTTCGGTGCCAACGCGCTGGTCGATTGTCATCCTCTGCGTGATTACCCACGCATCACCTGGATTCCCTGAAATGAAGCCTCTGTTCACTTGGCTGACCCTGACCGCCTTACTGACCAGCTCGATGGTGCAAGCCCAAGCCACGGCTTACCCGGTCACCGTGCAGAGCTGCGACCGTTCGGTGACATTCAACGCTGCGCCTCAACGTGCCGTCAGCAACGACGTCAACCTCACCCAGATGATGGTCGCCTTGGGCCTGCAATCGCACATGGTCGGCTACAGCGGCATCACCGGATGGAACAAGCCTGATCCCGCCCTGTTGCGCGACTTGGGGGCACTGCCCGAACTGGCCAGCAAATACCCGTCGGTGGAAAACCTGCTCAACGCCAACGCCGACTTCTATTTCGCCGGCTGGAACTATGGCATGCGGGTCGGCGGTGACGTCACGCCGCAAAGCCTGGCAACGCTGGGCATTCAGACCTATGAGTTGACCGAATCCTGCGCCCAGATCATGCCTCGCGCCGAAGCGACGCTGGACGATGTCTACAACGACCTGCTCAATCTGGGCCGCATATTCGACGTGCAGGACCGCGCACACGCGTTGGTGGCCGACATGCAGCGCCGGGTTAACCTGGTTCGCCAGCAAGCGACAGGCACACCGTCTCCCCGAGTGTTCCTGTACGACAGCGGCGAAGACCGCCCCATGACTGCCGGGCGCCTGGCCATTCCACAAGCACTGATCAGCGCAGCAGGCGGACGCAATGTGATGGGCGATGTGGCCGCCAGTTGGACCCATGTGAACTGGGAATCGGTGGTGCAAAGCAATCCCGAGATCATCGTGATCGTCGATTACGGCGAGGTCAGCGCGGCCCAGAAGCAGCACTTTCTGGAAAACGATCCTGCCCTGCAATCCATCGATGCGGTGCGTCACAAACGTTACGTCGTACTGCCATACGTTGCCGTAACGCCAGGACTGGACAACGTCACAGCCATCGAGACGCTGGCGAAGGCCTTTCATGGCGTGACGCGATGACCCTGTCGCAGTGGCTGACGGAACGGCGGAGCCGCTACACCGGTTTGCTGATCGCGCTGACGGTCTTGTTACTGATGTCGTGCCTGGTGTCTGTCTCGTTCGGCGCAGCCGCTGTGCCATTGCAACAGGTCACGGACATCCTGACGTTCAAACTCGCGGGCCTCGGTGATGCGCCGCACCTATGGACGGTGGGGCAGGAAACCATCGTCTGGCTGATACGTACACCGCGTGTAGTGCTGGGCGCTCTGGCGGGCGCGGGTCTGGCACTCATCGGCTGCGTGCTGCAAGCCGTCACCCGCAACCCGCTGGCCGATCCCCATCTACTGGGAGCCACCTCGGGCGCCACGCTCGGCGCCGTGATGGTGGTCATGCACGTCGGCGAAATCATCGGCATCCTGACCTTGCCACTGGCCGCATTCGCAGGCTCGCTGGCCAGCCTGGTCCTGGTGCTGTGGCTGTCCAGCCGCAATGGCCGCCTCGACAGCCAACGCCTGCTGTTAAGCGGTGTCGCCGTGTCATTCGTGATGATGGCCATCGCCAACCTGCTGCTGTTTCTGGGCGACCACCGAGCCAGTTCGTCCGTGCTGTTCTGGATGCTGGGCGGCCTCGGCCTGGCGCGCTGGGAACTGTTGACGGTTCCCCTCGTGACCGTACTGGCAGGCTGGATTCTGCTGCAAGGACTCGGCCGTGCCTTGAACGCCCTGATGGCCGGCGATCAGACCGCCGTGAGCCTGGGCCTGCAAGTGCGCAACGTCCGCCTGTTGGTCTTCCTGATCGCCTCACTGATGACCGGCGTACTCGTCGCCCTGTGCGGCTCCATCGGCTTCGTCGGCCTGATGGTCCCGCATATTGCCCGACGCCTGGTGGGCTCGGAACATCGACGGCTCCTGCCGGTTTCGGCGCTATTGGGGGCGCTGTTGATGGTGTGGGTGGATGTCGTGTCGCGCACGCTGATCGCGCCTGAAGATTTGCCCATCGGGATATCGACGGCGTTGTTGGGAGGGCTGTTTTTTATTTTTATGATGAGGCGGGGGTGAAGAGTGGCAGAGGAGTAATACAAAACCTGCCCATACTTCACGCCTTCCTTTGGCGTGCCGCGTCAAAGTCGCTATTTCATAAGCATGACGAATACCACGCATCAGAAACAGGAATTGGTCAGTACCCTTGCGGCTGAGTGACACTGAAAAAAAGAGGGACCTGACTGATAAGCGTAGTGACTGCTTTTGCTCTAAATCTCTGTCGGCTCTACAGCTCAGTCATCGCTGTGCGCCAGCCGGTTAAGTCCGGCTCAGGCAGAGGGCTCGCGATGAAGCGCCACCTGTTCAACCTGCCCGCGTAACCATTTATGAGCAGGGTCCTCGTTGAAGCGAGGGTGCCAGATCTGCACGAAAGGAAACGGCGGTATCGCCAATGGCGGTCTGAGTTTGACGAGCGTTTCGTCAATTTCGGTCTCATCCAGCGCACGCGTGGCGATGGTCAGAATGAGGTCCGTCTGACTGATCATCCGGGGGGCGGTTCGCCAGTGCGGCACGCTGACCGCGATGCGCCGATGCAAACCTTGAACTCGCAGCAGATTGTCGATCTCGCCGATGCTGCCGTCTATGGACACGGAAATGTGAGGACGCAGCAGATAACTCTCCAGGTCGAGCACGCCATTGGCGGGCAGCGTGTTGCGGTCAAGCAGGCACGAAAAGGTTTCCTCGAACAACATGGCCTGATTAATGTCGGCAGGCAGGTTGGGGAAAACACCCAGTGCAAGATCGATCGATCCCTGCGCGACCTCTTCGAGCATGAGGGAACGGCTGCCTGGGGTGACGACCACCGTGATATTGGGTGCCTGCTCTCTCAAGCGCATCAGCAATCCAGGCAACACGATGGCCGCCCCGTAGTCGGACATCGCCAGATTGAAGGTCCGTTGCGAACTGGCGGGATCGAAAGCAATGGAGTTGCCGAACAGGATTTCGATTCGGCTCAGCACGTCTTTCACAGGCATCTGGATAGAGCGGGCGAGCGCACTCAGGTGCACCTCTTTGCCTTTTCGAATCAGGATCGGATCGTCGAGCAAGCTGCGCAGCTTACTCAACGAGTGACTGACTGCAGGCTGGCTCAAGTGCAAACGCTCCCCGGTTCGGGTCACGTGCTTTTCGGTCAGCAGGGCGTCCAGCACCACCAGCAAATTCAAATCGATGTTGCGCAGCGAGACGCTCACCATCCATGGCCTTCTAACCCTAAAGGGTTTCTTTGTTTCGAAAAAAGGAGAGCAGCCTATGCCACGACTCAACAGGATCATTGAGACAGCGCTCTATGTGCAGGATCTTACAGAGGCCAAAAACTTTTACTACAAGACACTCGACCTTGAGGTCATGCTGGAAAGCGATGTGCTGGTCGCATTGAACGTAGGAGGCCTGAATACGCTGCTGCTGTTCAAGCGCGGCGCTTCGCTGGAAACCAGGCACCTGACTGGTGGAGAAATCCCGCCTCACGACGCGCATGGACATATACACGTATGCTTCGCCATCGACGCCAAGGAGATGGACGCCTGGGTCGAGCGCCTTGAGCAGGCTGGCGTCTGCATCGAAGGCCGCACGGAATGGCCAAAGGGCGGGTCTAGCATTTACTTTCGCGATCCTGATAAAAACCTGATCGAACTTCTGACGCCGGGGTGCTGGGCGATCTATTGATCATAATTCTGCTATCCGGAATTCCCTGCCCGGCAATTTCAACCCCCGAAATCCGGCTGTTGGATGTAGAGAAGTCGAACTATCGAGTAGCACCCATCATGAGTGTTTATGGGCTTTGTATGCTTCTTTGAACGTCACTGGATGCAACGCTAGAGCAGGCAACTGCCGCACCCATTAAGCTGATCGTGTGTTTGCCCGAAGAACGCGTGCCTTCTTAGTGGCAAGCAACGAGATCTGGCTCCACGATTGAATCAATATTCAAGGGCACAGGCATAGGAATCACGGCGTACCGTTTCGGCCATGCAGGCGGTAGCCGGAACGCTCGCTCAGTCGTTTGTAATAGGCATCTACTGCCGGGAATTGCGAATGAGTCAGCGGGGTTTCAAACCAGCGATTTACTCACAGACCTATCGGAATGTCTGCCAGCGAAAACTCGCTACCGCCTACATACGCACCGGTGGCATCGAGTTGTCGATCCAAGATCGCCATGTGCCTGGTCCATTCACTACATCCGGCAGCAAGCGCCTCATGATCTTGATGGGACGGGCAGTGCCTGACCAGCGACATAAAGGCGTAGCCCCAGGATTTGTTGAGGTCAGTGGCTTGCCAGTCAATCCATTGATCTACCCGGGCTCGAGCAATTGCCTCTGCCGGGTAAAGATGCAGGGCGCCGCTACGGTTCGCCAAGTACCTGATGATCGTGTTCGACTCCCACAGAACGAAGCCATCGTCCTCAATGACTGGAACCATCGAATTGGGATTCAATGCCTTGAATTCAGACGTGTTTGTTTCCCTGAAACCAGAGCCCCAGTCCTGCTGTTCGAACGGGACTTCCAGTTCTGCGCAGGTCCAGAGCACTTTTCGAACATTGATTGATGAGGCCTTGCCCAATATCCGTAGCATTCCATCTCCTTACAATCGCTGGGCACGGATTAAACGACTTCCATTATGAGTGGCGCAGACCTTAATCAAATGAAGTCTGCGGCACACATAAGAATCGGTTATTTTCAAGCCCTCTGATAAGCGAACGGATCTTGAAAAATACAGAGGACTGCTTAAGTGACGGGCGGGCATCTTTTTTGGAGAAACCTGCGACAGTTTTAACTCTCAAAAATTATTTATATCCCGCCCTGTGGATAACTATTCCACCGTTACCGACTTAGCCAGATTCCGCGGCTGGTCCACATCCGTGCCTTTCAGCACCGCCACGTAGTAAGAGAGCAGCTGCAGCGGAATGGTGTACAGAATCGGGGCCAAGGCGTCGATGATGTGCGGCATTGCCACAACGTGGGTGCCTTCACCGTTTTTCATGCCGGCCTGTTCGTCGGCGAACACCACCAGTTCTCCGCCCCGCGCGCGGACTTCCTGCAGGTTGGATTTGAGTTTTTCCAGCAGTTCGTTGTTCGGCGCGACGGTGACCACCGGCATGTCGGCGTCGACCAACGCCAGCGGGCCGTGTTTGAGTTCGCCGGCCGGGTAGGCTTCGGCGTGGATGTAAGAGATCTCCTTGAGCTTGAGCGCGCCTTCCATCGCGACCGGGAATTGCGCGCCGCGTCCGAGGAATAGGGTGTGGTGTTTCTCGGCGAACAGCTCAGCAACTTTCTCGACGGTGGTGTCCATCGCCAAGGCTTCACCCAGACGGGTGGGCAGGCGGCGCAGTTCGTCGACCAGTTGCGCTTCGACGCCCTCTTCCAGCGAGCCTTTGACCTGGCCCAATGAAAGGGTCAGCAGCAGCAAGGCGACCAACTGGGTGGTGAAGGCCTTGGTGGAGGCCACGCCGATTTCCGGTCCGGCCTGGGTGAGCAGAGTCAGGTCGGATTCGCGCACCAGCGAGCTGATGCCCACGTTGCAGATCGCAAGGCTGGCCAGAAAGCCCAATTCTTTGGCGTTACGCAGAGCGGCCAGGGTGTCGGCGGTTTCGCCGGACTGGGAGATGGAGACGAACAGGGTGTCAGGCTGAACCACGACCTTGCGGTAACGGAATTCACTGGCGACTTCGACCTGGCAAGGGATCCCGGCCAGACCTTCGAGCCAGTAACGCGCGACCATGCCGGCGTGATAGCTGGTGCCGCACGCCACGATTTGCACGTTGCGCACCTTGGCGAACAGTTCGGCAGCCTGTGGACCGAATGCGTGAACCAGCACTTGCTGCTGACCCAGACGTCCTTCCAGCGTGCGCTGCACGACCTTGGGCTGCTCGTGAATTTCCTTGAGCATGAAATGGCGATACGCGCCCTTGTCAGCGGCTTCGGCCCCTTCGTGGTATTGCACGACTTCACGCTCGACCGGCAGACCGTCCACGGTCCAGATCTGTACGCTGTCGCGGCGAATCTCGGCAATGTCGCCTTCTTCCAGATACATGAAACGGTCAGTGACCTGACGCAATGCAAGCTGGTCGGACGCGAGGAAATTCTCGCCCAGGCCCATGCCGATTACCAACGGGCTGCCACTGCGTGCCGCCAGCAGACGATCCGGTTGGGCAGCGCTAATCACCGCCAGACCATAGGCACCGTGCAGTTCTTTGACCGCAGCTTTCAAGGCAACAGCCAAATCCGGCGTGTCCTTGAGCTTGTGGTGCAACAGGTGAACGATGACTTCGGTATCGGTATCGGACGAGAACACGTAACCCAGCGCTTTAAGCTCCTCACGCAGGGCTTCGTGGTTCTCGATGATGCCGTTGTGAACAACGGCCAGTTCGTTGCCCGAGAAATGGGGGTGGGCGTTACGCTCGCAGGGCGCACCGTGCGTGGCCCAGCGGGTGTGGGCGATGCCAAGACGGCCGACCAGAGGCTCGCCTGCCAGTGCCTGCTCAAGTTCACTGACCTTGCCCGAACGACGACGGCGCTCAAGAATGCCCTCGTTGCTGAAAACGGCCACACCTGCGCTGTCATAGCCGCGGTATTCAAGACGTTTCAGGCCTTCGAGCAAAATGGCCGTGATATTACGTTCAGCGACTGCGCCGACGATTCCACACATGGTTCTCTCCTAGCTGACAGCGGCACAAATCAGATTGATGCCGCGGGCCTGTATCTGGTCGCGCGCCTCGGTGGGCAGACGATCATCGGTAATAAGGGTATGGATACTGCTCCAGGGCAGCTCCAGATTGGGGATCTTGCGGCCAACCTTGTCGGCTTCGACCATGACAACGACTTCACGGGCAACTTCAGCCATGACGCGGCTCAGGCCCAGTAACTCGTTGAAGGTCGTGGTACCACGGATCAGATCGATGCCGTCGGCACCGATGAACAACTGATCGAAATCGTACGAACGAAGCACTTGTTCAGCGACCTGCCCCTGAAAGGATTCGGAGTGCGGGTCCCATGTTCCGCCGGTCATCAACAGAACGGGCTCATGCTCCAGATCGGTCAGGGCGCGTGCGACGTGCAGCGAGTTAGTCATCACCACCAAGCCGGGCTGCGCGCCCAGTTCGGGGATAAGCGCTGCGGTGGTGCTGCCACTGTCCACAATGATACGGGCATGCTCGCGAATACGGGTGACCGCAGCGCGAGCTATGGCTTGTTTGTACTTTGAAACGGGTTGGGTGCCTTCGCTGATCAGCTCATGCGGCAACGTGACGGCACCACCGTAGCGGCGCAGTAGCAAGCCATTGGTTTCGAGTGCGGCCAAATCCTTTCGAATCGTAACTTCTGAAGTTTCAAAGCGCTTTGCCAAATCGTCCACGCTGACTTCGCCCTGCTCGTTGAGCAAGGCAAGGATGTTATGGCGACGTTGGGGTGTATTGCGCTTCGACATGAAAACCTTAAATTTCGATTCGAAAGATAACGAAGGCAATCAAAACCTATTTGGGAGGATTGGTCAAGCGTCACAAGGGTTCACTGTGGGCTGGCATGTAAAAGGGATTGCGGACAAATAGAGGATTATGGGAGGCGACTTGTCTGGCGCCATCGCCAGCAAGACGCCTCCCACAAATGACGCTTACTCAGTAAGTTACGTTAATGATCGTTGTCCCTGCTTGGTAACGCCGCTCAGGACGCTCCGCGTCCGCTCTAAATGCGACGCTGGGCGTCCGGAACGGCGTTACCACGCGAAGCGTAAGGAACGATCCGAATGTGGCAGGCTGTGGATAACTAGTCCTTCTTGATTTTCACCGGACGCTTCCAGCCGTCGATATTGCGCTGGCGTGCGCGAGCGACGCCCAATTGTTCCGCAGGAACTGTTTGGGTGATGGTCGACCCGGCTGCGGTGGTCGCGCCATCGCAGATATCCACAGGTGCCACCAGCGAGTTGTTGGAGCCAATGAACACGTCAGTGCCCAACACCGTGCGGTGTTTGTTGGCGCCATCGTAGTTGCAGGTGATAGTGCCAGCTCCAATGTTGGTGCGTGCCCCCACTTCAGCGTCGCCCAAATAAGTCAGGTGACCGACCTTCGCGCCTTCACCCAGCTCAGCATTCTTCAACTCAACAAAGTTACCCACATGCGCCTTGGCACCCAGCACGCTGCCGGGACGCAGACGGGCGAAAGGACCGGCATCGCTGCCCTCGCCCAGCACCGCGCCTTCAATATGACTGTTGGCTTTCACGACAACGCCTTTGCGCAGCGTACTGTCCTTGATGACGCAGTTGGGGCCGATGATCACGTCGTCTTCGATCACGACGTTGCCTTCCAGCACCACGTTGATGTCGATAAGCACATCACGGCCGACGCTCACATGTCCGCGAACATCGAAACGCAACGGATCGCGCAGGGTAACGCCAACAGCCATCAGACGACGGGCTTCGCGCAACTGGTAATGGCGCTCAAGCTCGGAGAGCTGCTTGCGGTCATTGGCGCCCTGCACTTCCATCGCGTCGATCGGCTGTTCAGTGGCGACCACCAGACCGTCATTCACGGCCATAGCAATCACGTCTGTCAGGTAATACTCACCTTGCGCGTTGTTATTGGACAGGCGCCCCAGCCATTCGGCCAGACGCTTACCTGGAACCGCGAGAATACCGGTATTGCCTTCAGTGATCGCCTTCTGGGCTTCGGTTGCGTCCTTGTGCTCGACGATGGCGGACACACGACCTTGCGCGTCACGCACGATGCGGCCGTAGCCCGTCGGGTCTTCAAGGGTGACGGTCAATAGACCCAATTGCTCAGGGGTAACAAGCTTGAGAAGACGTTGCAGGGTGTCGACTTCGATCAGCGGCACGTCGCCGTACAGGATCAGGACGGTTTCAGCCGTCAACGCCGGGGTGGCCTGAGCCACCGCATGGCCTGTGCCCAGCTGCTTGTCTTGCATGACGAAATTAAGGTCATCCGCTGCAAGGCGTTCGCGCACCACATCGGCACCATGACCGATCACCACATGGATGCCAGCTGGGGATAACTGACGTGCGCTGTGGATAACATGACCGAGCATGGAGTTGCCCGCGACCGGGTGAAGCACTTTCGGCAGGGCCGAACGCATCCGGGTACCTTGGCCAGCAGCAAGAATAACGATATCGAGAGACATGAGGACTACCAACTGAGCGGCGCGGCAATCAAGGCCTGCGGCCGGGGACGGGCGTATTTTGAAAAAGAAAAAGGGTAGCCGAGGCTACCCTTTTTCTCAATCGCGCATATGAAGCAGCGGGGTTAGCCGCCAAACTTCTTGCGAATTTGCTGAACGGTACGCAGCTGGGCTGCGGCCTCGGCCAGACGAGCAGTTGCAGATCCGTAGTCGAAGTCTGCGCCTTTCTCGTTCAGGGCCTTCTCGGCAGCCTTTACGGCTGCTTGAGCAGAGGCTTCGTCCAGGTCGGCAGCACGTTGCACAGTATCGGCAAGCACCTTGACCATGTTCGGCTGAACCTCAAGGAAACCACCGGAGATGTAGAACACCTCGGCTTCCCCACCCTGCTTGATCAAGCGGATCGGGCCCGGCTTCAGATCAGTGATCAGCGGCGCGTGGCCTGGAGCGATACCGATATCACCCAGGTTACCGTGCGCAATCACCATCTCGACCAGACCGGAGAAGATTTCCCCTTCCGCGCTGACGATGTCGCAATGGACTGTCATAGCCATTTGCTTGCCTCAACCTGATTAGCGCCCGTTGCCGGGCGCCGGGATTACAGTTTCTTGGCTTTCTCGATCGCTTCTTCGATGCCGCCGACCATGTAGAACGCTTGTTCTGGCAGGTGGTCGTAGTCACCGTTGAGGATGCCTTTGAAGCCAGCAATGGTGTCTTTCAGGGAAACGTATTTACCCGAAGCACCGGTGAAGACTTCTGCCACGAAGAAAGGCTGGGACAGGAAGCGCTGGATCTTACGAGCACGGTTAACCAACTGCTTGTCGGTCTCCGACAGCTCGTCCATACCCAGGATCGCGATGATGTCTTTCAGCTCTTTGTAACGCTGCAACACGTACTGAACGCCGCGAGCGGTGTCGTAGTGTTCCTGGCCGATAACGTTCGGGTCCAGCTGGCGCGAAGTCGAGTCGAGTGGATCGACCGCAGGGTAGATACCCAGGGAGGCGATGTCACGGGACAGTACGACGGTTGCGTCCAAGTGGGCAAACGTGGTCGCTGGCGACGGGTCAGTCAAGTCATCCGCCGGTACGTATACCGCCTGGATCGAGGTGATCGAACCGTTCTTGGTCGAAGTGATGCGCTCTTGCAGAGTACCCATCTCTTCAGCCAGGGTCGGCTGGTAACCTACTGCGGAAGGCATACGGCCCAGCAGTGCGGATACTTCAGTACCGGCCAGTGTGTAACGGTAGATGTTGTCGACGAACAGCAGAACGTCGTTACCTTCGTCACGGAACTTCTCGGCCATGGTCAGGCCGGTCAGGGCTACGCGCAGACGGTTACCCGGCGGCTCGTTCATCTGGCCGTAGACCAGAGCAACCTTGTCCAGTACGTTGGAATCCTTCATCTCGTGGTAGAAGTCGTTACCCTCACGAGTACGCTCACCCACACCGGCGAACACGGAATAACCGCTGTGCTCGATGGCGATGTTACGGATCAGTTCCATCATGTTTACGGTCTTGCCGACACCGGCACCACCGAACAGACCGACTTTACCGCCTTTGGCAAACGGGCAAACCAGGTCGATAACCTTGATGCCTGTTTCCAGCAGATCGTTGCCGCCCGCTTGCTCAGCGAAGGTTGGCGCAGGACGGTGAATGCCCCAGCGTTCTTCGGTGGCGATCGGACCAGCTTCGTCAATCGGGTTGCCCAGTACGTCCATGATCCGGCCCAGCGTCGCTTTACCGACCGGTACGGAGATGGCTGCGCCAGAGTCTGTTACTTCCAGACCACGCTTCAAGCCCTCGGTGGAGCCCATCGCAATGGTACGAACCACGCCGTCGCCCAGCTGCTGCTGAACTTCCAGGGTGGTTTCGGCCGCGCTCTGTACTTTCAGCGCGTTGTAGATACTCGGTACGCTATCGCGTGGAAATTCCACGTCGATCACGGCGCCGATGATTTGAACGATACGTCCGCTACTCATTAGCTGGTTCCTCTAATATTTGAACCGTTAAACCGCGGCAGCGCCGCCGACGATTTCCGAGATCTCTTGGGTGATCGCTGCCTGACGCGCCTTGTTATAGATCAGCTGCAAATCGCTGATCAGATCACCGGCGTTGTCGGTGGCGTTCTTCATTGCAATCATCCGCGCCGCTTGTTCAGCTGCGTTGTTCTCGACCACCGCCTGGTACACCTGCGACTCAACGTAGCGAACCATCAAGCCATCGAGCAGCTCTTTGGCATCGGGTTCGTAGAGATAGTCCCAGTGGTGCTTGAGTTCTTGATCCGGGGTTGCCACCAGCGGAATCAACTGCTCCACCGTTGGCTGTTGCGTCATGGTGTTGATGAACTTGTTGGATACCACGGACAGGCGATCAATACGGCCATCCAGGTAGGCATCCAGCATCACCTTGACGCTGCCGATCAAGTCATTGATCGACGGCTCTTCGCCCAGGTGGCTGATTGCAGCGACGACGTTACCGCCGAAGTTGCGGAAAAATGCCGCACCTTTGCTGCCAACCACGCACAGATCAATCTCTACGCCGTTTTCACGGTTTACCGCCATGTCCTTGACCAAAGCCTTGAACAGGTTGGTATTCAAGCCGCCGCACAGACCACGGTCACTGCTCACTACGACATAACCGACACGCTTTACTTCGCGCTCGATCATGAACGGGTGGCGATATTCCGGGTTAGCGTTGGCAAGATGACCAATCACCTGGCGGATACGATCCGCGTAAGGACGGCTAGCAGCCATGCGCATTTGAGCCTTGCGCATTTTGCTGACCGCCACTTTTTCCATGGCGCTGGTGATCTTTTGCGTGCTTTTGATGCTCGCAATCTTGCTGCGAATCTCTTTTGCGCCTGCCATGTAACACCTATCAGGTTAGCAAGCGGGAGCCTTCCGGCCCCCGCTGCGGCTTACCAGGTTTGGGTGGCCTTGAACTTCTCGATGCCGGCTTTCATGCCAGAATCGATTTCGTCATTGAAGTCACCCTTCACGTTGATCTTCGCCATCAAATCGGCGTGATCGCGGTTGAAGTAAGCAATCAGCGCTTGTTCAAAGCTGCCAATCTTGGCGATTTCGATGTCGGTCAGGAACCCACGCTCAGCGGCATACAGCGACAGCGCCATGTCAGCGATCGACATTGGTGCGTATTGCTTCTGCTTCATCAGCTCGGTAACGCGCTGACCATGCTCAAGTTGCTTACGGGTCGCTTCGTCCAGGTCAGAAGCGAACTGGGCGAATGCCGCCAGTTCACGGTACTGAGCCAGAGCGGTACGGATACCACCGGAGAGCTTCTTGATGATCTTGGTCTGAGCGGCACCACCCACACGAGATACCGAAACACCGGCGTTCACAGCTGGACGGATGCCAGAGTTGAACATGGCCGATTCCAGGAAGATCTGACCGTCGGTGATGGAAATCACGTTGGTCGGAACGAACGCGGAAACGTCGCCAGCCTGGGTTTCGATGATCGGCAATGCGGTCAGGGAACCGGTTTTGCCGGTCACTGCGCCATTGGTGAACTTCTCTACGTACTCTTCGGAAACACGCGATGCGCGCTCCAGCAGACGGGAGTGGAGATAGAACACGTCACCTGGGTAGGCTTCACGGCCTGGTGGACGGCGCAGCAGCAGGGAAATCTGGCGGTAAGCCACTGCCTGCTTGGACAGATCGTCATAAACGATCAGCGCGTCTTCACCGCGGTCGCGGAAGAATTCACCCATGGTGCAACCCGAGTACGGTGCAAGGAACTGCAGCGCAGCGGATTCGGAAGCACTTGCAGCCACGACGATGGTGTTAGCCAGTGCGCCGTTTTCTTCGAGCTTGCGAACAACGTTGGCAATGGTCGATTGCTTCTGACCGATGGCTACGTAGACGCAGAAGATGCCGCTGTCTTTCTGGTTGATGATTGCGTCGATGGCCAGAGCGGTCTTACCGATCTGACGGTCACCGATGATCAGCTCACGCTGGCCACGGCCGACTGGAATCATGGCATCGACAGCCTTGTAGCCAGTCTGTACAGGCTGGTCTACCGACTTACGCCAGATCACGCCTGGAGCAACTTTCTCGACCGCATCGGTCTCGGTGTTGTTCAGCGGACCTTTGCCGTCGACTGGGTTGCCCAATGCATCGACTACGCGGCCCAGCAGTTCCTTACCAACCGGAACCTCCAGGATGCGGCCAGTGCATTTAGCGCTCATGCCTTCAGCCAGAGTCGTGTAAGCGCCCAGTACAACGGCACCCACGGAGTCTTGCTCAAGGTTCAGCGCCATACCGTAGACGCCGTCCGGAAACTCGATCATCTCGCCGTACATTACGTCGGCCAGACCGTGAATCCGCACGATACCGTCAGACACGCTGACGACTGTGCCTTCGTTACGGGCTTGGGAGGTGACATCGAGCTTCTCGATGCGACCCTTGATGATTTCACTTATTTCGGAAGGATTGAGTTGCTGCATTGCTCTGCTGCCCCTTCAAACTCAAGATTTCAATGCTTCGGCTAGTTTCGCGATTTTGCCGCGAACTGAGCCATCGATAACCAGGTCGCCGGCGCGGATTACGACACCACCGATAAGGGTGGCATCCTCCGCAGCATGCAGGCGCACTTCCCGGCCGAGCCGTGCACTGAGAACCTTGGCGAGTTTGTCTTGCTGTTCTTGGTTCAATGCGAAAGCACTGGTGACATCCACATCGACCGATTTTTCCTGCTCGGCCTTGTACAGGTCGAACAGTTCGGCGATCTCCGGCAGAAGCGGGAGACGGTCGTTTTCAGCAACGACGTGGATGAAATTCTGTGCCTTGGCATCGAACTTGTCGCCACACACTTCAATAAAAGTGGTGGCCTTTTGTGCGCTCGTCAGTCGCGGGGCCTTGAGCATGCGCTGCATGGTGTCGTCTTGCGACACCGCAGCAGCCAGGCCGAGCATGGCTGACCAATTGGCCAGTTGCTGGTGGGCCTGCGCGTGCTCGAAGGCCGCCTTAGCGTAAGGTCGGGCCAACGTGGTCAGTTCTGCCATGATCGCCCTCGCTTAAATTTCAGCAGCCAGTTTGTTAACCAGCTCCGCGTGCGCGTTTTGATCGATTGTGGCACCCAGGATCTTCTCTGCGCCATTGACTGCCAAGCTACCCAACTGGGCGCGCAAGGCGTCTTTGACACCGTTCAGTTCCTGCTCGATCTCGGCCTGAGCCTGAGCCTTTACACGGTCAGCTTCAACGCGAGCCTGTTCACGGGCTTCGTCGACAATCTGAGTACCGCGTTTCTTGGCTTGCTCAATGATTTCAGCTGCTTGAGCCTTAGCTTCGCGCAGTTGCTGACCCACTTTGTCTTGGGCCAGCTCCAGGTCGCGAGCTGCTCGGGAAGCAGCGTCCAGTCCATCCGCGATCTTCTTCTGACGTTCGTGCAAAGCCGCGATGACCGGAGGCCACACGAACTTCATGCAGAACAGCACAAAAATGAAGAACGCAACGGACTGGCCAATCAGGGTTGCATTAATGTTCACGCCAACACCTCGCTCGTTCGTTGTCCATCACACCAATCAGCTCGAAAATTCGAGTGATTAGCCAGCGAGTTGACCAACGAAGGGGTTCGCAAAGGTGAAGAACAGAGCGATACCAACACCGATCATGGTCACGGCGTCGAGCAGGCCCGCTACGATGAACATTTTAACTTGCAGCATTGGAACCATTTCCGGCTGACGCGCTGCGCCTTCCAGGAACTTGCCGCCCAACAGGCCGAAACCGATTGCAGTACCCAGTGCGCCCAGGCCGATCAACAGTGCAACAGCGATAGCGGTTAGACCAACTACAGTTTCCATCTTTCCTCCCGACTTTTACGTCGTATTGGTTAGGTTTTTTTAATTAAAGCGGTAAAGCAAAATCGTTTGTTACATCAGCCCTTGCGGGCACCGTCTCGCGGCTGGCAAGACGGTCATCAGATACGCCCGGAGGCGAATCTCAATGGTTATCTTCGTGAGCCATCGACAGGTAGACGATGGTCAGCATCATGAAGATGAACGCTTGCAGGGTGATGATCAGGATGTGGAACACAGCCCAAGCCCATTGCAGAACGATACCCAGGCCGCTCAACCAGAGCAGACCGCTGCCGAACATGACGGCGATCAGGATGAATACCAGCTCGCCAGCATACATGTTGCCGAACAGACGCAGTGCCAGAGAAATCGGTTTGGCCACCAGGGTCACGAATTCCAGCAGGAAGTTGACCGGGATCAACAGTGCCTGAACGAAAATATTCTTGCTGCCGAACGGGTGAAGGGTCAGTTCGCCGATGAAGCCGCCGATGCCCTTGACCTTGATGCTGTAGAAAATGATCAGTGCGAACACGGACAGGGCCATGCCCAGGGTCGCGTTCGGATCTGTAGTCGGAACGGCACGGAATGGAATGTGCTCATCGCCGGAGATCATCATCGCCAGCTGAGGAATCCAGTCAACCGGTACAAGGTCGACGGCGTTCATCAGGAAAACCCAGACGAAAATGGTCAGGGCCAGTGGCGCGATCACCGCGCTACGGCCGTGGAAGCTGTCTTTCACACTGCCGTCGACGAACTCGACCAGCACTTCAACGAAGTTCTGCAGGGCGCCCGGCTGGCCGGAAGTCGCCTTCTTGGCCGCCATGCGGAAGATCAGAACGAAAATCAGACCCAACGCAACCGACCAGCCGAGAGTATCGACGTGGAAAGCCCAGAAACCCATTTCCTTGGCTTCTGCTGCGGTGTGGGCAAAGCCCCATTCGCCATTGGGCAGGTGCCCGAATGTCAGGTTCTGCAAGTGGTGCTGGATATAGCCCGAAGCTGTTTGCTCTGCCATGGTTGCCTCAAACGCCCTAAGGTCTCGAAAGTCTTGTTCTCGTAAGCAGGGGAGCGAACCAGTTGACCACCTGGATCAACATGAACACCCCGAAAACCGCCAGCGGTGCCAGCGGTTTCACACCTGCGAACGTCAGTGCAAAAAGCACTGCCGTCAAAATAAGTTTGCCCGCCTCGCCGGCGTAAAACGACCGGACGATGGCTTGAGCGGCTCGGGCTCCGGAAAACCGAAACGCCTTGTGAGCAAAGTATAAATTGGGCAGCCAGGCTATCAGGCCTCCGCAAAGTCCCGAATATCCCGCTACGACTCCGCGCCACTGCCACAGCGCCAACGCAGCTATCAGCAGTACGATCAATTGAGCCAGCAAAACCGGAAAAACCGCCAGGCGATGAAACGGCAAGCGGTCTGGCATGCGTGATTCCATCGCATTGGCTCCTTGGCTGTCGGTCGCCATCATCTGTAACTTGGCATAATTTGTGCCGACAAAATGCGCGCAGAGTATAGGGGCGGTTAAGTCCCTATTCAACTGTCAGGTAGTGATTTCCGACTATACGCTACAGCGCAATTGTTTCAGCGGATGTGAGCGAGCACACCTTGCAACTCGTCAAGCGAGTTGTAACGGATGACTAACTGCCCTTTTCCCTTCTGCCCATGCCGGATCTGGACTGCAGACCCTAAACGCTCGGCCAGACGCTGTTCAAGTCGACTGATATCGGGATCGGTCTTGGCCGGTTCCGCAGGGGTTTCCTTGCCGCTAAGCCATTGTCTGACCAGTGCTTCTGTCTGACGTACAGTGAGCCCTCGTGCGACAACGTGTCGCGCCCCTTCGACCTGTCGCTCTTCCGGCAAACCCAGCAGGGCGCGTGCGTGGCCCATCTCAAGGTCGCCGTGGGACAGCATTGTCTTGATGACCTCAGGCAGCGCAATGAGCCGTAACAAGTTGGCTACGCTGACCCGAGACTTGCCGACGGCATCGGCCACCTGCTGCTGGGTGAGCTGGAATTCCTGCTGCAAACGCTGCAGCGCCATCGCTTCTTCGATGGGGTTCAGGTCTTCGCGCTGAATGTTTTCGATCAGCGCCATCGCAATAGCGGTTTCATCCGGCACGTCGCGAACCATGGCCGGAATCGTTTCGACACCTGCCTGCTGGCTAGCGCGCCAGCGTCGTTCACCGGCGATGATCTCAAACCGGTTATCGCCGATCGGACGGATCACGATCGGCTGCATCACGCCTTGGGACTTGATGGATTGCGCCAGTTCTTCGAGGGCCTGAGGGTCCATGTCGCGCCTTGGCTGGTACTTGCCACGCTGAATCATGTCCAGCGGCACATGCTGCAACTCACGCTGAGGGGCCTTAATGGCCTGCTCTTCCAGCGAACTGACGGTTGGACTGCTCAGAAGTGCGTCCAACCCACGTCCGAGACCTCGTTTCTTGACGGCCATGGGAATTCCTTAGGTTGGCTGAGCGGTTTTAGCACCGCGGCGTTGACGGCGGACCAGTTCACTGGCGAGCGCCAGGTAGGCCAGCGCTCCCCGGGAGGACTTGTCATAAGCCAGCACCGGCATGCCAAAACTCGGCGCCTCGGCCAGCCGGATGTTCCTTGGGATCACGGTGTCGTATAGCTGCTCGCCAAAATGTTCCTTGAGCTGCGCCGAGACGTCGTTGATCAGACTCAGGCGCGGGTCGTACATCGTGCGCAGCAGACCTTCGATCTTCAACTGCGGATTGAGCAGTTCGCCGATCCGCTTGATGTTATCCACAAGGTCACTCAGACCTTCGAGCGCGAAATACTCGCACTGCATGGGGATAATCACGCCATCGGACGCCACCAGGGCGTTCAGCGTCAGCATCGAGAGCGATGGAGGGCAGTCGATGAGGATGTAATCGTAGTTTTCACGGATGGGCGCCAGCGCATTGCGCAGACGGCTCTCCTTCATCTGCATCTCCAGCAACACCACTTCGCCTGCAGTCAGGTCGCGGTTGGCCGGAAGCAGTTGATAACCGCCGTGCTCGGAGAACTGCATGGCCTCGGCCAGATCGCATTCCCCGATCAGCAGGTCGTAAACGGAGTTTTCGAGGTTATGTTTATCCACACCACTCCCCATGGTCGCATTGCCTTGGGGATCGAGATCGATCAACAGCACCCGTCGTTTGGTAGCAACCAGTGACGCGGCGAGGTTGATACATGTGGTGGTCTTGCCTACCCCACCTTTCTGGTTCGCTATCGCGAATACCTTAGCCATTATCGCTTGTGTTCCCAATCATGCCGTGCGGCGCAGTATCAGCAGATGGCGTTGGCCTTGGCAACCTGGAACGGTCAAGGCTTGTGCGCTATCGAGGTGAAAATCCGAGGGCAATGCTACCAGTTCGTCGGCAGGATGCAGCCCTTTCATCGCCAGCCAGCGTGTCTGGGTGTCACCCATGTGGCGAGTCCATCCGGTGAAGTCTTCCAGACTGCTGAACGCACGGGAAATGATTCCGTTGAACGGTACCTCAGGCTGGTACGTCTCGGCCCGGCTGTGGATAACTTCGAGGTTATCCAGCTTCAGCTCCAGTTTGACCTGGGTCTGGAAGCGAGTCTTTTTGCCGTTGCTGTCCAGCAGCGAGACGTTCATTTGTGGAAACATGATTGCCATCGGGATACCGGGCATGCCCCCACCGCTGCCCACGTCGAGCCAGCGCTCGCCCTCGGCACCGCCTTCCATGAAAGAAATCACACTCAGGCTGTCGAGCAGATGCCGGGACACCATCTCGTCGGGGTTACGCACAGCAGTGAGGTTGTAAGCCTTGTTCCACTTGATCAAGAGCGCCAGATAGGCCAGCAATTGCTCGTGCTGGCCCGGAGTGAGCTCTATGCCCATAGCGCGTGCGCCTGTGGATAACTCTTCGGCGTGTTGCGGAGTGACCATAGAACTCAAGCGCTTTGCTCCAACTGACGGCCGGCGCCGCGTTTTTTCAAGTGAATCATCAACAGAGAAATCGCTGCTGGCGTGACGCCTGGAATGCGCGAAGCCTGCCCGAGGGTTTCGGGACGAGTTATCCCCAGCTTGCTTTGAATTTCTTTCGACAGACCGGAAATCCCGGCGTAGTCGATGTCTTCAGGCAGTTTTGTGTCTTCGCTCGCACGCAAACGGGCGATTTCGTCCTGTTGACGATCGATGTAACCGGCGTATTTGGTCTTGATCTCCACCTGCTCGGCGACCTGTGGATCACTGCAGCCCTCACCCGTGAGGGAAATCAGACTGGCGTAATCCACTTCCGGACGTGTCAGCAGGTTGAGCAGATTGTATTCGTGGGTCAGCGGCGTGCCGAAATGCGCGGCAATGGCATCGCCTTGCTCGGTTCCTGGACGAACCCAGGTACTTTTCAGACGCTGTTCTTCCAGTGCGATGTTTTCACGTTTGGTGCAAAACGCAGCCCAGCGTGCGTCATCGACCAGTCCCAGTTCCCGACCTTTTTCAGTCAGACGCAGATCGGCGTTGTCTTCACGCAGGATCAGACGGTATTCGGCGCGAGAAGTGAACATCCGGTAAGGCTCTTGCGTACCCAAGGTGATCAGGTCGTCGACCAATACCCCGATGTAGGCTTCATCGCGACGCGGACACCAACTGTCTCGACCTTGCGCACGCAGCGCCGCGTTGGTACCGGCCAGCAAACCTTGAGCGCCCGCTTCTTCGTAACCGGTTGTGCCGTTGATCTGGCCTGCGAAAAACAGACCGCCAATCACCTTGGTTTCGAGGCTGTACTTCAGATCGCGTGGATCGAAGTAGTCATACTCGATGGCGTAGCCCGGGCGAACAATGTGCGCATTCTCCATGCCGCGAATCGAGCGAACGATCTGTAACTGCACGTCGAACGGGAGCGATGTTGAGATGCCGTTCGGGTACAGCTCGTGGGTGGTCAGACCCTCCGGCTCAATGAAGACCTGATGGCTTTCCTTGTCGGCAAAGCGATGGATCTTGTCTTCGATCGATGGGCAATAGCGCGGACCAATCCCTTCGATCACACCGGAATACATGGGTGAGCGATCAAGGTTGGACGCGATGATTTCGTGTGTCCGCGCATTGGTGTGGGTAATCCAGCAACTCACCTGTGCAGGATGTTGTTCCTTGGACCCCATGAACGACATGACGGGAATCGGTGTATCACCCGGCTGTTCGGTCATTACCGAGAAATCGACAGATCGACCATCGATACGTGGCGGCGTGCCTGTTTTCAAGCGCCCCACACGTAACGGCAGTTCGCGCAAACGGCGTGCGAGCGCGATGGATGGTGGGTCACCAGCGCGGCCACCGGAATAGTTCTGCATACCGATGTGGATAAGACCGCCCAAGAATGTGCCGGTGGTCAATACCACGGAATCGGCCATGAAGCGCAGCCCCATCTGGGTGACCACACCGCGAACCTGATCCTGCTCGACGATCAAGTCGTCGCAGGATTGCTGAAATATCCACAGGTTCGGCTGATTTTCCAGGGTTTCGCGAATCGCGGCTTTGTACAGCACGCGGTCGGCCTGCGCACGGGTTGCCCGTACGGCCGGACCTTTACGGCTGTTGAGCACGCGAAACTGAATACCGCCTTTGTCAGTGGCCATAGCCATCGCGCCGCCAAGGGCATCGATTTCTTTGACCAGATGACTCTTGCCTATGCCACCAATGGCGGGGTTGCAGCTCATCTGACCGAGGGTTTCCACGTTATGCGTCAACAGCAGGGTTTTTACACCCATGCGTGCCGACGCAAGTGCGGCCTCGGTACCGGCATGACCGCCACCGATGACGATCACTTCAAAACGGGAAGGGAAATCCACCACGCACCTCGTGCCTGTTGTCGATGGGAAATTGGGATAGCTGACAAGTATAGGGACTTCCCCCACCTGAATGAAACCCGTTGCACAAAATTTAACCAGCTGTGGAAAACTCGCGGATAAAGAAAATAAAAAGGAAAGAAAGTTTATAAAGCCTTGTTTTTATGTTTATTCTTACTGAGCTTATTTTCTGTGGATAGATCGCTACACGCCTCTATCTACTTTATGTACAGCGATTCAAAAGTCTGTGGTCATGTGCCGTTGAGGGGTTGGGATAACTGTCCTGAGCCTGTGGATTAAAGTACTACTTGTCCACAGGCGGGTTTATCTTCAGCTTTCACCCCCGGTTATCAACCGAGCTAAAGGTTGGTTATACACAGGGCTTAATTCTGAAAAAATAGCAGATTCTTGTCTGGCAACGTCGAGATTGAGTGGCGTAATGATTCCGAGGTGGGTGTATCAGGTGCCCACGGCTACGCAAAGGCGATCAATTTTTGAAAGATTGAGCCTTTGCGGGAGGGGGTATACGTAAGGTTGCTGAGGTGTGACAGCTTATCTGAAGCTGCAAAGAAACAGCTGACGCGCGCTACGTCGATGCGCGTCAGCTTTTAAAGCACTATTTTCCGATACAGAAGCTGGAAAAGATTCGGCCCAGCAGATCATCAGAGCTAAACGCACCGGTGATCTCGCCCAATGCCTGCTGCGCCTGACGCAGGTCCTCAGCCAACAGCTCTCCAGCGCCTGCAAGCGTCAATTGTGCTCTGCCGTGCTCAAGGGAGTCGCTGGCGTGGCGCAGCGCTTCAAGGTGACGACGTCGGGCGCTGAAGCTGCTTTCGGATGTTTGCTCATAGCCCATACAAGCCTTGAGGTGCTCACGCAGCAATTCAAGTCCCTCCCCTCCTGCCTTGGCACTGAGGCTGAGGGTGACATGGCCATCCGGGCTGGTTTCCAAGCCAATGACGTCGCCACTCAGGTCCGACTTGTTTCGAATCAGTGTGACCTTGGCCGGGTCTGGCCGTTGTTCGAGAAATTCGGGCCATAGCGCAAAAGGATTGCTCGCTTCTGGAGCGGTAGCGTCGACAACCAGCAGAATCCTGTCAGCCTCGCCAATAGCCTTGAGGGCACGTTGCACGCCGATCATTTCGACCTGGTCCTGCGTATCTCGCAAGCCCGCCGTATCAACTACATGCAACGGCATGCCATCGATGTGGATATGTTCGCGCAGCACATCGCGCGTGGTGCCTGCGATCTCGGTCACAATCGCAGCTTCGCGTCCTGCAAGGGCATTGAGCAGGCTGGATTTGCCGGCGTTGGGCCTTCCTGCAATCACTACCGTCATGCCATCACGCAACAACGCGCCTTGGCCGGCTTCACGCAGTACTGTGGATAACTCAGCGCGCACGCCATCAAGCATGCTCAACACATGACCATCGGCGAGAAAGTCGATTTCTTCTTCCGGAAAGTCGATCGCCGCCTCGACATAGATACGCAAGCTGATCAATTTCTCGGTCAACTTATCCACACGCTGCGAAAACGCGCCTTGCAACGATCGTAATGCGTTACGTGCAGCCTGTGCAGAACTTGCCTCGATCAAGTCAGCAATGGCTTCAGCCTGTGCCAGATCCAGCTTGTCGTTGAGAAATGCTCGTTCGCTGAATTCCCCGGGACGTGCCAGGCGGCTGCCCAATTCAAGACAACGCTGCAGCAGCATGTCCAGCACGATTGGACCGCCGTGCCCCTGTAACTCCAGTACGTCTTCGCCGGTAAAGGAGTTGGGACCCGGGAAAAACAGGGCAATTCCTTCATCCAGCACTTGGCCGGATGCATCGGCGAACGGCCCGTAATGGGCATAACGAGGTTTGGGTGTACGGCCGATGATGGCGTGTGCCGCCTTGCTGGCCAAAGGACCCGAGATACGGACGATGCCGACGCCGCCACGGCCTTGAGCTGTGGCGATAGCGGCGATGGTTTCACGAGGGACGTTCATGGTCCGGCTCCTGGACAACTGACAGATAGCAAAACGCCCCACGAGGGGGCGCTTTGTAGAACTTATTCACAGGTTAGGTCAAGCAGCCGCTTTCTTGGTAGCCGCTTCGATCTTGCGAGTGATGTAGGCCTGCTGTGCGATCGACAGGGTGTTGTTCACGACCCAGTACAGAACCAGACCGGCAGGGAACCACAGGAAGAAGAACGTGAAGATGATTGGCATCATTTTCATGACCTTGGCCTGCATCGGATCCGGCGGAGTCGGGTTCAGACGCTGCTGAATAAACATGGTTGCGCCCATGATGATCGGCAGAATGAAGAACGGGTCTTTAATCGACAGGTCGGTTATCCACAAGATCCAAGGAGCCTGACGCATTTCCACGCTTTCCAGGAGTACCCAGTACAGCGAAAGGAAAACCGGCATCTGCACAAGAATCGGCAAGCATCCACCCAGCGGGTTGATCTTCTCTTTCTTGTACAGCTCCATCATGGCCTGGGACATTTTCTGGCGATCATCGCCATGTTGTTCCTTCAGCAGCGCAAGCTTTGGAGCCACTGCGCGCATGCGGGCCATCGATTTGTAACTGGCCGCCGATAGAGGGAAGAACAGGCCCTTGATCAACATGGTCAGGACGATGATCGACCAGCCCCAGTTGCCAAGAATTGCGTGGATGTGTTGCAGCAGCCAGAAGATAGGCTGAGCAATGAACCACAGAAAGCCATAGTCGACTGTCAGTTCCAGACCTGGGGATAACTCTTTGAGTACCGCCTGGCTTTTTGGACCTGCGTACAGGGTAGCGGTCGTTTCGCCCTGGGCACCCGGAGCGACAGTCAATGTCGGGCTGGTGAACCCGATGATGTAATTGCCCTGGCTGTCTTTGCGGGTCTGAACCACGTTGCTTACATTGTGATCAGGAATCCACGCGGTCACGAAGTAGTGTTGCAACCAGGCAACCCAGCCACCTTGAACGGTTTCTTTGACCTGGCCCTTGTCGATATCTTTCATCGACACTTTTTTGTAGGGCTCCGCAGCAGTCCACAGTGCCGCACCCAGATAAGTGGCGGTACCGGTCGCTGTGGTCGACGATGGATCGGAACTGGCGTCGCGCTTCAGTTGCGCGAACAGGTTACCGGACCAAGGCTGCGCGCTCTGGTTATCCACAACGTAAGTCACGACCAGGTCGTAGAGACCGCGTTTAAACGTGAAGCGCTTGATGTAATTGACGCCGTTTTCCGAAAACTTCAGGTCAACGACCATATCGTTCTGGCCGTCAGCCAGTTGATAAGTCTTTTGCGCAGACGTGTAAACCGGACGACCGGCAGCGCGAGCATCGGGACCGTTGGTGCCTGTCAGGCCACTTTGTGCCAGAAAAGTACGTTCGCCGCCGTTGTCAAACAACTGAAACGGGACATCGGGACGGTCCTGACGGCGCGGATAAAGAGGCAGACGGAGTTGAACAACGTCACCACCTACCGGATCGATCGCAAGATCGAGCACATCGGTCTTGACCTGGATAAGGTCTTTGCTGGCTACGGCCGGAGTCTCAAGAGGAGCCGCGGCATTGGTTGCATTGGCGCTAGGAACATCGGCGCTGGCAGAACCATTATTACCAGCAGCCGTATCCGGAATGCCCGGTGCGGAATTGCTGGTTGCAACACTCTGGGTCGGCATGGCTGCCTGACCGTAGTCCTGGTTCCATTTCAGAACCCCGACGTAGGTCACGATTGCCAGGGCGACGATCAGGATCGTGCGTTTAATATCCATGATTACTCGGCCATCGAAGAAGAACGGGAGGTGGGGACAGGTGGAACCGGGTCATAACCACCGGGATTCCACGGATGACAGCGACCCAAGCGGCGCATTGCCAGCCAGCCGCCGCGTAGAAGGCCATGATTATCGATGGCTTCATACGCGTAGCAGGAGCAACTGGGGTAGAAACGACAGTGACTGGCCATCAGCGGGCTAATGGCATAGCGATAAAACTGGATCGGAACGAGCGCCAGTTTACGCATCGGGACTGTCCACCCCTGCAGGTTCGGATTTTGCCTGAGGAGCAGGTTGGCTACGTGCCAGTCTTTTCCACAGCTTGCCGAAATGCTGAATCAGTTCAGGGTTTTCTACATCACCCAAACCTTTACGCGCGACGATAACGATATCCCAGCCCACCAAACTGTCTTGGTGCTGGCGAAATGATTCGCGCATCAGGCGTTTCAAACGATTGCGCTCAACGGAGAGCTTGACGCTCTTTTTACCTATCACCAGCCCCAGGCGGGGATGATCAAGGTCGTTGTTGCGCGCAAGGAGCAGGAGATTTTTCCCCGGAACCTTGCCGGTAGGGGAGTCAAAGACTGCCTTGAAATGCCGGGGAGTGAGCAAACGCTTTTCCCGACTGAAGTCTCGACTCACCTCCTGTGCCGATTTATCAAACTGCCAGACGCTTACGGCCTTTGGCGCGACGACGCGACAGGACTGCACGGCCGTTTTTGGTGGCCATACGTGCACGGAAACCGTGGGTGCGGGCGCGCTTGATAGTGCTGGGTTGGAAAGTACGTTTCATGGCGTGTTACCTGGTTCGTCCACTACGGGCCGGAATGGCCCCCGTTTTAAGAGACCGGGGATTCTAGAGAAAGCGGGCCCGCAGGTCAATTTCCAACCAGCTTTTCTTCATTGGCCTCCTATATGGGTAATCAGCCCCTCCACGTAATGTGCTTAGCCTCTTCACGCTTGCTCAGTTATAGAAATAAAAAGAGAGAATATTTAAAGCTTTTTTATAACGCTTATAACTCTTACGTGAAGGATATCTGTGGATAACATTCTGAGAGCCCCGTGTATCGTGCTGTACAGCGTTTCAAAAGGTTGTCGAGAAACGGTGCCCTGCCTGTGCTGCGCCGTCGGAAAAGCTGTGCATGAAACGCCATGTTATCCACAGAGCGGTTATCCACAGACTTTCGACCCGACTTATGCAATGGGCTGAAGCCTTGTTATCCACAGAGCTTATGCACATACCGTTCGTCGTCTATGGGTGAGCTAAATCGATGATTTATAGCGGACTGTTAGCAACCTACATGTGGATAAGTCTTCGCCGGATCGTTACAATGGCGGCTGTTTTTGCCTCACCGGCTTTCAACTTAGGGGATGTCCGTGTCAGTGGAACTTTGGCAGCAGTGCGTGGAGCTTTTGCGCGATGAGCTGCCTGCCCAGCAATTCAACACCTGGATCCGTCCGCTACAGGTCGAAGCCGAAGGCGACGAGTTGCGTGTCTATGCACCAAACCGTTTTGTGCTTGATTGGGTAAACGAAAAATACCTCGGCCGCTTGCTGGAACTTCTTGGCGAACACGGCCAAGGTGTGGCGCCAGCTCTTTCCTTATTAATAGGAAGCAAGCGCAGCTCTGCGCCCCGTGCCGCCCCGAACGCGCCTTTGGCCGCGGCGGCTTCGCAGGCGCTGTCCGCCAGTTCGGCGAACAATGCGCAGGTGACGGCACCGGCTGCAGCGTCCGTTGCGCAAGCCGCTTCGCCCTCTCCTGCTCAAGAGTCTGTAAGCCATAGCGAGCCCTCGCGTGACAGTTTCGATCCGATGGCGGGGGCAAGTTCTCAACAGGCACCGGCAAGGGCCGAACAACGCACCGTGCAGGTTGAAGGTGCGCTCAAGCACACCAGTTATCTGAACCGCACGTTCACGTTCGAGAATTTTGTCGAAGGTAAATCCAACCAGCTGGCACGTGCTGCCGCCTGGCAGGTCGCCGACAATCCGAAGCACGGTTACAACCCGCTCTTCCTTTATGGCGGTGTGGGTCTCGGTAAAACGCACTTGATGCACGCTGTGGGTAACCACCTGCTCAAGAAGAACCCGAACGCGAAGGTCGTTTACCTGCATTCGGAGCGTTTCGTTGCCGACATGGTCAAGGCGTTGCAGCTCAATGCGATCAATGAATTCAAGCGTTTTTACCGCTCGGTCGATGCGCTGCTGATCGATGACATCCAATTCTTCGCACGTAAAGAGCGCTCGCAGGAAGAGTTTTTCCACACCTTCAACGCGTTGTTGGAAGGCGGGCAGCAGGTCATTTTGACCAGTGACCGCTACCCCAAGGAAATCGAGGGGCTGGAAGAGCGTCTCAAGTCGCGCTTCGGCTGGGGCCTGACGGTCGCCGTCGAGCCGCCCGAGCTTGAGACCCGCGTAGCCATTCTCATGAAGAAGGCAGACCAGGCCAAGGTCGATCTGCCCCACGATGCCGCGTTTTTCATCGCGCAACGTATTCGCTCCAATGTCCGTGAACTCGAAGGTGCGTTGAAGCGCGTCATTGCGCACTCGCACTTCATGGGGCGTGACATCACGATCGAACTGATTCGTGAATCGTTGAAGGACTTGCTCGCGCTTCAGGACAAACTCGTCAGTGTGGATAACATTCAGCGCACGGTGGCTGAGTATTACAAGATCAAGATCTCCGATCTGCTGTCCAAGCGTCGCTCCCGTTCCGTCGCGCGGCCTAGACAGGTCGCGATGGCGCTATCCAAGGAACTGACTAACCACAGTTTGCCTGAAATCGGCGACGTGTTTGGTGGCCGGGACCATACGACTGTTCTGCACGCGTGCCGAAAGATCAACGAACTCAAGGAATCCGACGCGGATATCCGCGAGGACTACAAGAACCTGCTGCGAACTCTGACCACGTGATGACGCCAGTGCAGCTTATTAAGGCAAGGGACTAGACCATGCATTTCACCATTCAACGCGAAGCCCTGTTGAAACCCCTGCAATTGGTCGCCGGCGTGGTTGAACGCCGCCAGACCTTGCCGGTGCTATCCAACGTACTGATGGTCGTGGAGGGTCAGCAGCTGTCGTTGACCGGTACTGACCTGGAAGTCGAACTGGTTGGCCGTGTGCAGCTGGAAGAACCAGCCGAGCCTGGGGAAATCACTGTTCCTGCGCGCAAGCTCATGGACATCTGCAAAAGCCTGCCCAACGACGCATTGATTGATATCAAGGTCGATGATGCCAAGTTGATCGTGAAAGCAGGACGCAGCCGCTTTACGCTGTCCACGCTGCCTGCCAACGATTTCCCAACGGTGGAAGAAGGTCCGGGCTCGCTCACGTTTCAATTGGTGCAAAGCAAACTGCGCCGCTTGATTGAACGTACCAGCTTCGCTATGGCCCAGCAGGATGTTCGCTACTACCTCAACGGCATGCTGCTTGAAGTGAGTGCGGGCGTGTTGCGTGCAGTCGCCACTGACGGTCACCGTCTGGCGATGTGTTCCATGACTGCCGACATCGAACACGCAGACCGCCATCAGGTCATCGTGCCGCGCAAAGGTATTCTTGAAATGGCACGTCTGCTCACCGAGCAGGATGGTGTCGTCAGCATCGTATTGGGCCAGCATCACATCCGTGCCACTACCGGCGAATTCACCTTTACCTCCAAACTGGTGGACGGCAAGTTCCCGGATTACGAACGTGTGCTTCCGAAAGGCGGCGACAAGCTGGTGTTGGGTGATCGCCAAGCGCTGCGCGAAGCGTTCAGCCGTACTGCGATTCTCTCCAACGAAAAGTACCGGGGTATTCGTCTTCAACTGGCCAATGGTCAACTGAAGATTCAGGCCAACAACCCTGAGCAGGAAGAAGCCGAAGAAGAGATCGGCGTCGAGTACAACGGTGGCTCTCTGGAGATTGGTTTCAACGTGAGCTACCTGCTCGACGTATTGGGGGTGATGACCACCGAACAGGTTCGCTTGATTCTGTCCGACTCCAATAGCAGTGCGCTGGTGCAGGAATCGGACAACGACGATTCGGCGTACGTTGTCATGCCGATGCGTCTGTAACCCATGTCCAGCGAAACCTAGATGTCTCTCAGCCGCATCTCGGTCACCGGGGTGCGCAATCTGCACCCGGTGACCCTCTCCCCCTCCCCGCGTATCAACATCCTTTACGGTGCCAACGGCAGCGGCAAAACCAGTGTGCTGGAGGCTATCCATCTGCTGGGTATTGCTCGTTCTTTCCGTAGCAGTCGACTGCTTCCTGTCATCCAATACGAACAACCGTCCTGCACGGTTTTTGGCCAAGTCGAACTCGCTCAAGGCGGACACAGCAGCCTGGGTGTTGCTCGGGATAGACAAGGCGAGTTCCAGATCCGCATTGACGGACAAAATGCCCGTAGCGCTGCTCAGCTCGCTGAAATCTTACCGTTACAGTTGATCAATCCGGATAGCTTCAGATTGCTCGAAGGCGCGCCGAAGATACGTAGGCAATTTTTAGACTGGGGAGTGTTCCACGTGGAACCTCGTTTCATGGCCACCTGGCAGCGACTGCAGAAGGCCCTGAGGCAGCGTAACTCGTGGCTTCGGCATGGTACACTTGACGCCGCTTCGCAGGCGGCATGGGACCGTGAGCTGTGCCTGGCGAGTGACGAAATCGATGAGTTTCGACGTGCTTACATCAAGGCATTGAAGCCAGTCTTTGAGCAGACTTTGAGCGAACTCGTTGAGCTCGAAGGTTTGACCCTGAGCTACTACCGAGGATGGGACAAAGAAAAAGAGCTGAGCACTGTGCTCGCTTCTTCCTTGAGTCGTGATCAGCAAATGGGTCATACCCAAGCCGGACCACAACGAGCTGATTTGCGTCTTAGATTAGGCGCTCACAATGCGGCGGATATTTTGTCTCGCGGCCAGCAAAAGTTGGTGGTCTGTGCGCTACGTATTGCTCAGGGACATTTAGTCAGTCAGGTAAGACGCGGTCAATGTATTTACCTAGTGGATGATTTGCCTTCCGAACTGGATGACAACCATCGCCGGGCGCTTTGCCGTTTGCTGGAAGAATTACGCTGCCAGGTATTCATCACCTGTGTAGATCAAGAATTTTTGAGGGAAGGCTGGCAGACGGAAACGCCAGTTGCTTTGTTCCACGTGGAACAGGGCCGTATCACCCAGACCCACGACCATCGGGAGTGATTGCATGAGCGAAAATCAAACGTACGACTCGTCCAGCATTAAAGTGCTGAAAGGACTTGATGCCGTACGCAAGCGTCCCGGAATGTACATCGGCGATACAGACGACGGTAGCGGTCTGCATCACATGGTATTCGAGGTGGTTGATAACTCGATCGACGAAGCACTGGCAGGCCATTGCGACGACATCAGTATCATCATTCATCCTGACGAATCGATCACCGTCCGCGACAACGGTCGCGGTATTCCGGTAGACGTACACAAAGAAGAAGGCGTTTCGGCAGCTGAGGTCATCATGACCGTGCTGCACGCTGGCGGTAAGTTCGACGACAATTCTTATAAGGTATCCGGCGGCCTCCACGGTGTGGGCGTCTCGGTGGTAAACGCCCTCTCGGAAATTCTGCTGCTGACAGTGCGTCGTAGCGGCAAGATCTGGGAGCAGACCTACGTCCACGGTGTCCCGCAGGAACCGATGAAGATCGTAGGTGAAAGCGACACCACGGGTACTCAGATCCACTTCAAGCCTTCGGCCGACACGTTCAAGAACATCCACTTCAGCTGGGACATTTTGGCCAAGCGGATTCGTGAACTGTCTTTCTTGAACTCCGGCGTCGGCATCATGCTGAAGGACGAGCGCAGCGGCAAAGAAGAGCTGTTCAAGTACGAGGGCGGTTTGCGTGCGTTCGTTGAGTACCTGAACACCAACAAGACTCCGGTCAACGAAGTCTTCCACTTCAACGTCCAGCGTGACGATGGTGTGGGTGTCGAGATCGCGTTGCAGTGGAACGACAGCTTCAACGAGAACCTGTTGTGCTTTACCAACAACATCCCGCAGCGTGACGGCGGTACTCACCTCGTGGGTTTCCGCTCTGCGCTGACACGTAACCTGAACAACTACATCGAGCAGGAAGGCCTGGCCAAGAAGCACAAGGTCGCCACCACCGGTGACGATGCGCGTGAAGGTCTGACAGCAATCATCTCGGTGAAAGTACCTGATCCCAAGTTCAGCTCGCAGACCAAGGACAAGCTGGTTTCGTCCGAAGTCAAAACTGCCGTTGAGCAGGAAATGGGCAAGTATTTCTCGGACTTCCTGCTGGAAAACCCGAACGAAGCCAAGGCGGTTGTCGGCAAGATGATCGACGCTGCGCGCGCTCGTGAAGCCGCTCGCAAGGCCCGTGAGATGACCCGCCGTAAAGGTGCATTGGACATCGCTGGCCTGCCGGGCAAACTCGCCGACTGCCAAGAGAAAGACCCTGCCCTCTCCGAACTGTACCTGGTGGAAGGGGACTCTGCTGGCGGATCAGCCAAGCAGGGGCGTAACCGTAAGACCCAGGCCATCCTGCCGTTGAAAGGCAAGATCCTGAACGTGGAAAAAGCGCGTTTCGACAAGATGATCTCTTCCCAGGAAGTAGGCACCTTGATCACCGCGCTGGGCTGTGGCATCGGCCGCGAAGAGTACAACATCGACAAGTTGCGTTATCACAACATCATCATCATGACCGATGCTGACGTCGACGGTTCTCACATCCGTACCTTGTTGCTGACCTTCTTCTTCCGTCAGTTGCCTGAGCTAATCGAGCGCGGCTACATCTACATCGCTCAGCCGCCGCTGTACAAGGTCAAGAAAGGCAAGCAGGAGCAGTACATCAAAGACGATGAGGCCATGGAAGAATACATGACCCAGTCGGCTCTGGAGGACGCCAGCCTGCACCTCAGCGAGTCCGCACCGGGTATCTCGGGCGAGGCGCTGCAGCGTCTGGTCAACGACTTCCGCATGGTCATGAAGACGCTCAAGCGTCTGTCGCGCCTGTACCCTCAGGAACTGACCGAGCACTTTGTTTACCTGCCTCCTGTCACGCTGGAGCAGCTTTCCGACCACGCCGCCATGCAGTCGTGGCTGGACCTGTTCGATGCGCGTCTGCGCACCGGGGAGAAGTCGGGTCTGGTTTACAAGGCCAGCCTGCGCGAAGACCGTGAACGTAATGTCTGGCTGCCAGAGGTCGAACTGATCTCCCACGGCCTGTCGAATTACGTCACCTTCAACCGCGACTTCTTCGGCAGCAATGACTACAAGACCGTTACCGCCTTGGGCCTGCAGATCAGCTCTCTGCTGGAAGAAGGCGCTTACGTTCAACGTGGCGAGCGCAAGAAGCAGGTTACGGAGTTCAAGGACGCCCTCGCCTGGCTCATGGCAGAAAGCACCAAGCGCCACACCATCCAGCGATACAAAGGTCTGGGCGAGATGAACCCCGATCAGTTGTGGGAAACCACAATGGACCCAAGCGTGCGCCGCATGCTGAAGGTCACCATCGAAGACGCCATCGGCGCTGACCAGATCTTCAACACCCTGATGGGTGATGCGGTCGAGCCACGCCGTGACTTCATCGAGAGCAACGCGTTGGCGGTGTCCAATCTGGATTTCTGATCCAGAGCGCATGCTTCACCATCAACCCCGGCGAACGCCGGGGTTTTTGTTTATACGCAGTTTGAGATAACGAGGGGTGTACCGGATCAGTCAGCAGCCGCCTCAATCCTCGTAAAAGCGAATCCTGTTGCCGAACGGATCGTAAACCTCAAGCACCCTACCCCATCCCTGCTCCACGATATCCGGCCTGCCGTATCCATAACGCTTGGCCCGTAATTCATCGCGTAGCATTTCTATGTTCTTCATTGGGACGAAAACTGTTGAGCCAGGGCTGCAATCGCCGTGGTGTTCGGACAGGTGAAGTTTTAAACCATCCCTGGCGATCCCAAGGTACAGCGGCAGATCGGCCTCGAAACGATGTTCGAACTCGACGCTGAAGCCCAGAAAGTCCAGGTAGAACTCACGTGCTTTGGCTTCGTCGAACATTCGCAATATGGGTATCGGGCTGTCGAAGGTGACGGTTGCTGGCTGAGTGGCGGTTTCTTCGTGCAGCAAAGCCGAGGCTGTGTTCCAGTCCTTGTAGCCCAACTGCTTGGCAACCAGCTCCAGTGCTTCAGAGTGAGACACGCGCTGGTCACTTACTTCCAGTGCCGCACGCAGCGTTTTAGCCCACTGCTTGGCTTGCTCAATGGATGACATCGTTACTCCCAGAGTCGAAGCATGTTGGTGCTCGCATTGCCAAGGCTCGACCGGTCGTTAACGATGCAGTTGAGTAGGGAGAAGCAATGCTTTCACCTTCCATGCGGAGCGAGCGGCAGGCAGCATCAGCCAGATACCGATAGTACACAGGCCCCATTCGAGGCGAAAGACGGTCGTTGTGTGCAGACCCTCAAGACCTTCGGTTTTCATGAAAACCGTCATTTCAATGGCAATAAAAAACCGACCTGAAACAGGTCGGTTTTTTTGTATCACTAAAACTTATGCACGTTTTCGGCTTGTTAATGGCGTTAAGAAATAAATATCCCAATCAACAGCTTACGTGCGTTTTTTATCATTTATCGAAAAAGCGTACACAGGTTATCCACAAAATCAGGCCGGGACTTTTTCGCCGCTCGATACAGGTGCAGCCGGTGAACCCAATGCACGCTGAGTTTCTTCGTTCCACGTCTGGACGCGCTCATTCAGTGCAGCGATGGCGCGCGGGCCTGTGCCCTCTGCATACATGGGGGCGCCTATGACGACCTGAATGGTCCCAGGCTTTTTCGCCCAGCCGTCTTTCGGCCAGTATTTGCCCGCGTTGTGCGCCACCGGCAGCACCGGTAAGTCTGCGTTGACTGCCAGCGCCGTACCGCCACGGGAGAATTTGCCTACCTGGCCATACGGCACGCGGGTGCCTTCAGGGAAGATCAGTACCCAGACGCCATCCTTGAGCAGCTCGTCGCCCTTCTTGGCGATTTCCTTGAGCGCGGCCTTGGGGTTGTCGCGATCGATCGCGATGGGACGCAGCATGGCCATTGCCCAGCCGAAGAATGGCACGTAGAGCAGCTCGCGCTTGAGCACTTGGCTCAACGGTTCGAAGTAGGCTGACAGGAAGAAGGTTTCCCACGTGCTCTGGTGGTTGGAGATGATCACGCAAGGGGTTTGCGGGACGTTGTCGGCACCGCTGACTTCAACCTTGATGTTGAGGAAGACACGGGTCAGCCAGATGGCGCATCGGCACCAGTAGACGTTGATGAATCGATAGCGAGCCTTGAACGGCATGAACGGCGCGATGAAAAAGCTCAACGTGCACCATAGCAACGAGCTGGTGCCCAGCAACAGGTAGAAGAGGAAAGTCCTGATTGCCTGCATGATCGACATAGTTACGTTTACCGTACGGGCGAGTGCCCGCTCCTTGAGCGCCTCAAGCCGAACTTAGTGGGTGTTCAGCGAAACGCTAGTGTGGATAAGTTCTGCGGCAACCGCCGCTAGATCGTCAAAAACAAGGGTGCCGGCCGGTATGTCACCGGCCAGGGTCTTCTGACCTTTGCCGGTTTTCACCAGAACAGGCTGAGAATCGACGGCCAAAGCGGCCTGCAGGTCACCTTTGCTGTCGCCCACAAACCATAGACCCTTCAGGTCCGCTGCGTAATGTCGGGCGATGGTCTGTAACATGCCGGGCCGGGGCTTTCGGCAGTTGCAGCCCTCGTCTGGCCCATGCGGGCAATAGACGATCAAACCAACCTCGCCACCCTGCTCGGCCACCAGCTCGCGTAATCGCGCGTGCATGGCGTCCAGCGTGGCCAGGTCGTAATAACCTCTGGCAATGCCGGACTGGTTGGTGGCAACCGCCACCGTCCAGCCGGCTTTGCTCAGCGCTGTGATCGCCTGGATCGAGCCGGGAATGGGTATCCATTCCTCGACCGACTTTATATAAGCGTCGGAGTCCTGGTTGATCACCCCGTCCCGATCCAGTATCAGCAGTTTCAACATCGACCCCTTGTCAGCCCAGCAACGAGATATCGGCAACACCCAGGAACAGGCCACGTAGACGAGCCAGCAACGCATAGCGGTTGGCACGCACGTTGGCGTCTTCGGCATTGACCATCACGGCTTCGAAGAACGCATCGACCGGCTCACGCAGACTGGCCAGACGCGCCAGCGATTCGCTGTACTGACGCTCCGCCGCCATTGGCTGCACAGCGTGATCGGCCTGCTGGATCGCCGAGTACAGTGAAAACTCGTTGGCGTTGTCGAAGTACTTGGGCTCAACAGTCTGGGCAATTTTGCCTTCGGCCTTGCTCAGCAAGTTCGATACACGCTTGTTCACGGCAGCGAGCGCAGCGGCTTGTGGCAGCTTGCGAAACGCCTGGACCGCTTGCACACGCTGATCGAAGTCCAGCGCCGAGCCTGGCTGCAGAGCACGGACCGACAAGTACACTGCCACGTCGACGCCTTCGTCTTCGTAGCGCGCACGCAGGCGGTCGAAGATGAATTCCAGGACCTGTTCCGACAGCCCTGCCGATTTGACCTTGGCACCGAACTGAGTGACCGCGAATTTCACAGTGTCGATCAGGTCCAGGTCCAGCTTCTTCTCGATCAGGATGCGCAGGATACCCAGCGCTGCACGACGCAGTGCATAGGGGTCCTTGCTGCCGGTAGGCAGCATGCCGATACCGAAAATACCCACCAGCGTGTCGAGCTTGTCAGCGATGGCAACGGCCGCACCGGTAAGGGTGCTCGGCAACTCTGCACCGGCGCCGCGTGGCATGTACTGTTCGTTCAGCGCCAGCGCAACGTCTTCCGCTTCGCCGTCAGCCTTGGCGTAGTAGTAACCCGCCACGCCCTGCATTTCAGGAAACTCGCCGACCATCTCGGTCGACAGGTCGCACTTGGACAGCAGACCGGCGCGCGCTGCACGTTGGGCGTCGCCGCCGATGCGTGGCGCGATATAAGCGGCCAGTTTCGAAACACGTTCGGCCTTGTCGTAGACGCTGCCCAACTGAGCCTGGAACACGACGTTCTTCAGGCGTTCGTTGAAGGTTTCCAGCTTCTGCTTCTTGTCCTGCTTGAAGAAGAACTCGGCGTCGGTCAGGCGTGGACGAACCACCTTCTCGTTACCGGCGATGATCTGTGCCGGGTCCTTGCTCTCGATGTTAGCGACCGTGATGAAACGTGGCAGCAGCTTGCCGTCGGCATCCAGCAGGCAGAAATACTTCTGGTTGTCCTGCATGGTGGTGATCAGCGCTTCCTGAGGCACTTCAAGGAAACGCTCCTCGAAGGAGCACACCAGCGGCACCGGCCACTCGACCAGCCCGGTCACTTCGTCCAGCAGGCTTGGCGGCACGATGGCGGTGCCTTCCTGTTGGGTGGCCAGCTCTTCGACGCGCTTGCTGATGATCTGGCGACGCTCGTTGAAGTCAGCCAGTACGTTGGCGGCACGCAGGTCGCTCAGGTAACCGGCAGGCGAGGAGATACGCACATCTTCCGGGTGATGGAAACGGTGACCACGGGAATGACGACCCGACGTCTGAGCCAGGATCGTGCAGTCGACCACTTGATCGCCGAACAGCATCACCAGCCACTGGGTCGGACGCACGAACTCTTCCTTGCGAGCACCCCAGCGCATGCGCTTGGCGATCGGCAGGTCGTTCAGCGAGTCTTCGACAATGGTCGGCAGCAGGGAAATGGTCGGTTTGCCGACAATGTTCTGGCTGTAACGCAGTTTTGGGCCGCTCTGATCGATTTCGCTCAGATCAACGCCGCACTTCTTGGCAAAGCCCAAGGCTGCTTGCGTGGGGTTGCCGTCAGCGTCGAACGCAGCCTGGCGCGGCGGGCCGTCCAGATTGACGCTGCGATCCGGCTGCTGTGTGGACAGCTCGGTGATCAGTACAGCCAGACGACGCGGTGCGGCGTAGACCTGTTTGGCGCTGTAAGTCAGCCCCGCGCTCTGCAGGCCTTTCTCGATACCGGCCAGAAACGCGTCGGCCAGTGAACTCAGGGTCTTGGGTGGCAGTTCTTCAGTGCCCAGTTCGACCAGAAAATCCAGAGCACTCATTGTGCAGCCTCCAGCTTAGCCAACACTTCGTCACGTAGATCGGGCGGCGCCATCGGGAAGCCGAGCTTGGCCCGGGCTTGCAGGTAAGCTTGAGCTACCGAGCGAGCCAGCGTGCGTACACGCAGGATGTATTGCTGACGCGCCGTCACGGAAATGGCGCGGCGGGCATCCAGCAGGTTGAACGTGTGCGAGGCCTTGAGGACCATTTCGTAACCCGGCAATGGCAGCTCGAGCTCGATCAGGCGCGCAGCTTCGCTTTCGTAGAAATCGAACAGCTCGAACAGTTTGTCGACGTTGGCGTGTTCGAAGTTGTAGGTCGATTGCTCCACCTCGTTCTGATGGAACACATCTCCGTAGGTCACTTTGCCGAACGGACCGTCAGCCCAGACCAGATCGTAGACCGAGTCCACGCCCTGCTGGTACATGGCCAGACGCTCAAGACCGTAAGTGATCTCGCCGGTGACCGGGTAGCATTCCAGGCCGCCCACTTGCTGGAAATAGGTGAACTGCGACACTTCCATGCCGTTGAGCCAGATTTCCCAGCCCAGACCCCAGGCGCCCAGCGTCGGCGATTCCCAGTTGTCTTCGACGAAGCGTACGTCGTGGACTAGAGGATCGAGGCCGATGTGCTTGAGCGAGCCCAGGTACAGTTCCTGGAAGTTGTCCGGGTTCGGCTTCAGGATCACCTGAAACTGATAGTAGTGCTGCAGGCGGTTGGGGTTCTCGCCATAGCGGCCGTCAGTAGGACGACGGCTGGGTTGAACGTAGGCGGCGTTCCAGGTCTCGGGGCCTACGGCGCGCAGAAACGTGGCGGTGTGGAAGGTGCCGGCGCCTACTTCCATATCGTAGGGCTGAAGTACCACGCAACCTTGTTCTGCCCAGTATTGCTGGAGGGCGAGGATCAAGTCTTGGAAGGTACGCACGGCTGGCGTAGGCTGGCTCACAAATTTCACCTGTGCTGGGCTGCGATTCAAAGAGCGGGAGTATACCCGATTCGGCTGCACGTCCACCCTTGGGAGCCCTATGACACGCTGCTTTTGGTGCAACGAAGACCCCCTTTACATCGCCTATCACGATCAAGAGTGGGGCGTGCCGCTGCGCGATGCGCAGAAGCTCTTCGAGTTGCTTTTGCTCGAAGGGTTCCAGGCGGGCCTTTCATGGATCACGATTCTTAAACGACGCGCCCGTTATCGCGAGGTATTGTTCGGGTTCGACGCCGAGCGCCTGGCCCAATTGACCGACGCGGAAATCGACGCATTGATGCTCGATCCGACCATCATCCGCAATCGCCTCAAGCTCAAGGCCGTGCGCACCAATGCCAAGGCCTGGCTGGCGCTGGAAGACCCGGTCGGTCTGGTCTGGTCGTTTGTCGGCGGCCAGCCGAAAATCAACCATTTCAAGGACCGTAGCGAAGTTCCCGCGATCACCGCCGAAGCCCAGGCCATGAGCAAAGCGCTGAAGAAAGCCGGTTTCACCTTCGTCGGTCCGACCATCTGTTATGCCTACATGCAGGCCAGCGGGATGGTCATGGATCACACCATTGATTGTGATCGATACGCGATCCTGAGCCGCTGACGGTACAATGCCTGCCTCAAGAATCCGGGAGTGATCTGTGGAAAAGTTCAAAGGCGCCATGATGGTCGGTGCGCTACGCCTGTTTGCCCTTCTGCCCTGGCGGGCCGTGCAGTGGGCCGGCACCGCCATCGGCTGGCTGATGTGGAAACTGCCCAACCGTTCGCGTGAAGTGGCGCGGATCAACCTGTCCAAGTGCTTCCCCGAGCTGAGCGAACCTGAGCTTGAAAAACTCGTGGGCAAAAGCCTTATGGACATTGGCAAGACGCTGACAGAAAGCGCTTGTGCGTGGATCTGGCCTGCACAGAAATCAATCAATCTAGTGCGCGAAGTTGAAGGCCTCGACGTGTTGAAGGACGCGCTGGCATCGGGCAAGGGCGTGGTCGGTATCACCAGCCACCTGGGCAACTGGGAAGTGCTCAACCACTTCTATTGTAGCCAGTGCAAACCGATCATTTTTTACCGTCCGCCCAAGCTGAAGGCTGTGGATGACCTGTTGCGCAAACAGCGGGTGCAACTGGGCAACCGTGTAGCAGCGTCCACCAAGGAAGGAATCCTCAGCGTTATCAAGGAAGTTCGTAAAGGGGGTTCGGTGGGCATTCCCGCAGATCCGGAGCCGGCAGAGTCAGCCGGTATCTTCGTGCCCTTCTGCGGCACCGTGGCCCTGACCAGCAAGTTCGTGCCGAACATGCTGGCGGGTGGCAAGGCCGTCGGCGTCTTCCTCCATGCCATGCGCCTGCCGGATGGTTCAGGCTACAAAGTCGTGCTGGAAGCTGCCCCCGAAGCGATGTACAGCACCGACACCGAAACGTCGGCAGCGGCGATGAGCAAAGTGGTCGAGAAGTACGTACGCGCTTACCCGAGCCAGTACATGTGGACCATGAAGCGCTTCAAGAAGCGGCCTGAGGGTGAGAAGCGCTGGTATTGAACTGCCTCGATACTGATCGTGCCCATCGCTGCGCGTGGGCGGCGTTACCACGCTGGAGCGTGGGCATGATCAGCCGCCTCTTATCAAACAACCTGTAGACCATTGAAGAAACGGGTTTTTGTGGGAGCGGACCGGGCGGCGTTCCGTTTGTCCGCGAATAGGCTGGTACATCCGACGCATATGCAGTGGTTGAAATACTGCATTCGCGGACAAGTCCGCTCCCACGACGTCCGATGTTTGCTGCGCGACAGCGCTACGTTGAAGACGTGGTGAAGCCTCCCACAGTCGAGCCATCCACGGCTAACCCGCTGTCGCGATCAAACCCCGTTGCTCCAGTGCCGCCTGCGGGTTCATGCGGATCAGATTCACGGGTATTGATTTGGCCGCTGGCGTATTGCTGCGACTGTCCCGATTGGCCAGTGGCAGCAAGCCGTTGGTTTCCGGGTAATAGGCTGCGCAGCACCCCTTCGGTACGTCAAATGCGATCACTTTGAAGCCGACCGCACGACGCGTCGTCAGAGGGTCCATTGCCGTATGAAGCTCAACATAATCGCCTGCCTTGAGCCCCAACCGCTCTATGTCGTCAGGGTTGAGCAACACCACCATACGGTCACCATAAATGTCCCGGTAGCGGTCATCATCCGAATACACTGTGGTATTGAACTGGTCGTGACTGCGGATCGTCATCAACTGCAGGTGTTCGGCATCCGGCGGCGTATCGTCTTCGTCATACACGCCTTCCGGAAAGAGGAAATTGGCTTTGCCCGTCTCGGTGTCCCATTTGCGCTCTCTGGCAGCATTGGGCAGCCGGAATCCGCCTGGTTCGCGGATACGCTGGTTGAAATCGTAAAACTGCTCGGGCAGCACTTGCTCAATCTTGTCCCGAATACGCGAGTAGTCGGCCACATAGCTGTCCCACTCCACGTTGGGGTTAGGTGGCAGCGTGGCCTTGGCGATTGCGGCAATGATCGCGATTTCCGAGATCAGGTGTTCTGACGCAGGTTCCAGCGCGCCGGTCGAGCCATGCACCATCGACATCGAGTCCTCGACCGTGACGGTTTGTGCCACGCCGTTCTGCATATCCAGCTCCGAGCGTGCGATACACGGCAACAGAAAGGCTTTTTGACCATGTACCGTTGCGCTGCGATTGAGCTTGGTATTGACCAGCACGGTAAGCTTCAAAGGGCTGACGGTCGGGCAGATGACGTCGATGTCAGGAATGGCGCGAAAGAAATTCCCACCCATTGAAATGAACGCTTCGACTTCTCCGCGTAACAGTGCTTCGCAAGCTTCCGCCACGTCGTGACCGCCTCTTCGGGAGGCCTCGAAACCAAACACGTTGCTCATGCTGGCGAGAAACGGCTCATGGGCTTTTTCGTAAATGCCCATCGTGCGATCGCCCTGAACATTGGAGTGGCCGCGAATCGGGCAGGCTCCGGCACCCAGCTTGCCGATGTTGCCGCGCAACAGCAGCAGGTTGATGATCTGCTGCATCGCGTCGCCGCCCCGCTTGTGCTGGGTCACACCCATGCCCCAACAGCAGATAACGCGTTCCGAGCGCATGTAGACTGCTGCCACCTCTTCGATGGCTTGTCGGCTCAGGCCGGAATGACGTTCGATGATGTTCCAGGGCAGTTTTCTGCAGTAGTCGGCGTAACGCTCGAACCCGTGGGTATGCTTCTGAATGAACGCCACATCGAGAATGCGTGGACGGTTTTCACGACGAGCCAGATCATCAGCCTCGATCACCACTTTGCAAATGCCCTGCATGGCGACCATGTCGCCACCGGTTCTGACCTGATGGTACTGAGAGCTGATTTTCACGCCTTGGCCGCCGATCATGTCACGCGGGTTCTGGGGCGAGGCGAAACGGACCAACGCCTTTTCGCGCAACGGATTGAACGAAATGATGCTGGCGCCGCGTTTCGCTGCGGCATGCAGTTCGGACATCATTCGCGGGCTGTTGGTCCCGGGGTTCTGGCCGATGATGAATATGGCGTCGGCGTGCTCGAAATCTTCCAGCGACGTGGTGCCTTTGCCGACCCCTATCGCTTCCGGTAGCGCCACGCTTGTCGTCTCATGGCACATGTTCGAGCAGTCGGGGAAATTGGCCATGCCATACAGTCGGCCGAATAACTGGTAGAGAAAGGCCGCTTCGTTGGATGTACGGCCAGAGGTGTAAAGCTCCAGCTTCCAGGGATCGCTGAGCTGACGAAGCTCCTCGCCAATCTCGGCAAACGCCTGCTCCCAACTGACAGGCAGATATTTGTCAGTCGCAGCGTCATAGCGCATCGGTTCGGTAATGCGGCCCTGGTCCTCAAGGTCGTGATCAGTCCATGTCGCCAGCTCGCTGACGGTGTGTTTGGCGAAAAACTCGGGCGTGACGCGTTTTTTGGTGGACTCCCAGGCAAGTGCCTTGGCGCCGTTTTCGCAGTATTCAAACGTGTGCGGTTTCTTCGGGTCAGGCCAGGCGCAGCTAGGGCAGTCGAAGCCATCGGGCTTGTTCATCGACATGAGCGCACGATTGCCGCGTATCAGCACATGCTGATGCAACAGATGCTTGGTGACCGCATTCAAGGCGCCCCAACCGCCCGCGGGCGAACCACCTGTCTGCGAACCTTGCAGCGGAGCCTTGGAATGAAGGGCTTTGGTCATTGCGAATGTTCTCCCTGAAAATGGCCTGGATCAGGCCTGGTGAGCTGTTGCGTGTCACCGTGTGATACGCAGGCTCTGAGAGAAATTCGCTAAAATCGACGAGCGTGGCTGACAGATTCAAGCGCGAGCAGGTTCAGTCAATCTGACGCGAAGCGCTTGCAAACGAAACCTCGTCTGGCTTACGCCGCGTCTGGAATGCTGCCGGAAAACTCGCGGGCGGCGCTTCAGAAGAAACTCAACCCCACCTGAAACAACCGCTCCACGTCGCGGATGTACTTCTTATCCACAAGGAACATGATCACCTGATCGCCGGATTCGATCACGGTAATGTCATGGGCGATGAGGACTTCTTCGTTGCGGATGATCGCGCCAATCGTCGTGCCGGTCGGCAGGTTGATGTCCTTGATAGCGCGGCCGATGACCTTGCTGGATTTCGAGTCGCCGTGGGCCACGATCTCGATGGCTTCCGCCGCGCCACGGCGCAGGGAGTGGACGCTGACGATGTCGCCGCGTCGTACGTGGGCGAGCAGTGTGCCGATGGTTGCCAATTGCGGGCTGACCGCCACGTCGATCTCGCCGCCCTGCACCAGGTCCACATACGCCGGGTTGTTGATCAGGGTCATGACCTTGCGTGCGCCCAACCGCTTGGCGAGCAGCGACGACATGATATTGGCTTCGTCGTCATTGGTCAGGGCCAGGAACAGGTCGGTGTTGCCGATGTTCTCTTCGATCAGCAGGTCGCGATCCGATGAACTGCCCTGCAGCACGACGGTGTTGTTCAGGTTCTCCGAGAGGTAACGGCAGCGTGCCGGGTTCATCTCGATGATCTTGACCTGATAGCGGCTTTCGATGGCTTCTGCCAGCCGCTCGCCGATGTTGCCGCCACCGGCAATCACGATGCGCTTGTAGCTTTCGTCCAGCCGGCGCATCTCGCCCATCACGGCACGAATATCGGCCTTGGCGGCAACGAAGAACACTTCATCGTCGGCTTCGATCACGGTATCGCCCTGAGGCAGGATGGGGCGGTCACGACGGAAAATCGCGGCGACGCGGGTTTCGACGTTTGGCATGTGCGCTTTGAGCTGGCGCAGTTGCTGACCGACCAGAGGCCCGCCGTAATAAGCCCTGACGGCGACCAGTTGCGCCTTGCCTTCGGCAAAGTCGATGACTTGCAGAGCGCCGGGGTACTCGATCAGGCGCTTGATGTAATTGGTGACAACCTGTTCCGGGCTGATCAGCACGTCCACCGGGATGGCGCTGTTGTCGAACAGCTCCGAGCGCGTCAGGTAAGCCGCTTCACGCACCCGTGCGATCTTGGTCGGCGTGTGGAACAGCGTGTACGCGACCTGACAGGCGATCATGTTGGCTTCATCGCTGCTGGTCACGGCGACCAGCATGTCGGCGTCGTCGGCACCGGCCTGACGCAATACGGCCGGATACGAGCCTTTGCCCTGCACGGTGCGAATGTCCAGCCGGTCGCCCAGGTTGCGCAATCGGTCACCGTCGGTGTCGACCACAGTGATGTCGTTGGCTTCGCCTGCCAAATGCTCGGCCAGCGTACCGCCGACCTGACCTGCACCCAGGATGATGATTTTCAACCGTTCACTCCGTGGAAATGGGTGGTGAGTGATGCCTTAGGCATCTTCAAACCCGTGCTGCTGCGATCTTGATCAGTTTGGCGTAGTAAAAACCATCGTGACCGCCCTGCTGAGCCAGCAACTGACGACCATGCGGCTGCTTGATACCTGCTTCACTGGCGATGTCCAGCTCTCTCGCCCCTGAAGTACGGGCCAGAAAGGCTTCGATCACGTCGGTATTTTCCGTCGGCAGTGTCGAGCAGGTCGCGTAGATCAGCATGCCGCCCACGTCCAGCGTAGGCCACAACGCATCGAGCAGTTCACCTTGCAGCATTGCCAGAGCGATGATGTCGTCCGGCTGACGCGTCAACTTGATGTCCGGATGGCGACGAATCACACCGGTAGCCGAACACGGGGCGTCGAGCAGGATGCGCTGGAAAGGCTTACCGTCCCACCATTGCGCGGTTTCTCGCGCATCGGCAGCGATCAGTTCGGCATCCAGACCCAGACGGTCAAGGTTCTCGCGAACGCGCACCAGACGCTTGGCCTCCAGGTCCACTGCGACCACGCCGCTCAAGTGCGGCTGTACTTCCAGCAGATGGCATGTCTTGCCACCCGGCGCACAGCAGGCGTCCAGCACGCGTTGGTCGGGCGCCAGTTCCAGCAGGTCCGCAGCCAGTTGCGCGGCTTCGTCCTGAACGCTGATCCAGCCTTCGGCAAAACCTGGCAGTGAACGCACATCGCACGGCTCGGCCAGCACGATGCCGTCCTGGCTGTACGTGCAGGCGCTGGCTTCAAGGCCCGCTGTTTTCAACAGCTCAAGGTATTGGTCGCGGCTGTGGTGGCGACGATTGACCCGCAGGATCATCGGCGGATGCGCGTTGTTGGCGGCGCAGATCGCTTCCCACTGCTCAGGCCACGCAGCTTTCAGGGCTTTCTGGAGCCAGCGTGGGTGGGCCGTTCGTACCACCGGGTCGTGTTCCAGTTCAATCAGCAGTGCTTCGCCTTCGCGCTGTGCATTGCGCAGCACAGCATTGAGCAAGCCCTTGGCCCACGGTTTTTTAAGCTTGTCGGCGCAACCCACGGTTTCGCCAATCGCGGCATGGGCAGGCATGCGGCTGTAGAACAGTTGATACAGACCGACCAGCAGCAAGGCTTCGACATCAGCGTCCGCGGCCTTGAACGGCTTTTGCAGCAATTTGGCCGCGAGAGCCGACAAGCGTGGCTGCCAGCGTGCGGTGCCGAACGCCAGGTCCTGAGTCAGACCGCGATCACGCAGCTCGACTTTGTCCAGTTGGGTGGGCAGCGAGCTGTTCAGCGACGCCTTGCCGCTGAGGACAGCAGCCAGCGCCTTCGCGGCAGCCAGACGCGGGTTCATTGACCCAGTACCGTGCCGACCGCGAACTTCTCGCGGCGGCTGTTAAACAGATCGGTGAAGCTCAAGGGTTTGCCTCCCGGCAGTTGCAGGCGGGTCAGGCGCAGGGCGTTCTGGCCGCAGGCAACGATAAGACCGTCCTTGCTGGCGCCGAGAATGGTGCCCGGCGCGCCCTGCCCTTCGGCGAGCTCTGCCGCCAGGACCTTGAGCGCTTCTGCGTTCAACGTGCTGTGGCAGACCGGCCATGGGTTGAACGCCCTCACCAGACGCTCCAGCTCATCGGCCGGACGGGTCCAGTCGATGCGCGCTTCGTCTTTGTTCAGTTTGTGAGCGTAGTTGGCCAGGCTGTCATTCTGTACCTCACCGATCAGCGAACCGTCGGCCAGACCGTCAATGGCCTGCAGCACTGCGGGCGGGCCGAGTTCAGCCAAGCGGTCGTGCAGCGTGCCACCGGTGTCCTGCGCCGTAATCGGCGTCACGGCCTTGAGCAGCATGGGGCCAGTGTCGAGGCCAGCCTCCATGCGCATCACCGTCACGCCACTTTCGGCGTCACCCGCCTGAACGGCGCGCTGAATGGGCGCAGCACCGCGCCAGCGCGGCAGCAGCGAGGCATGGCTGTTGATACAACCCAGGCGCGGGATATCCAGCACCACCTGCGGCAGGATCAGGCCGTAGGCGACCACCACCATCAGGTCCGGCTTGAGAGCGGCCAGTTCTGCCTGTGCTTCGGGGGCGCGCAAGGTGGGGGGCTGCATGACCGGCACATTGTGCTCGAGCGCCAACTGCTTGACCGGGCTGGGCATCAGTTTTTGTCCACGGCCGGCCGGGCGATCAGGCTGGGTGTAGACCGCAACGACTTGATGAGGGCTGTCGAGCAGGGCCTTGAGGTGTTCGGCGGCGAATTCCGGAGTGCCGGCGAAGACGATGCGCAGTGGCTCAGTCATGGACTTCTCGTTCTGAAAAAAGAAAAAGGCCTTCGACAGGCCTTTTGGGGGTGATGACGGATCAGGCGTTGAGCTTGTGCTGCTTTTCCAGCTTCTTCTTGATCCGGTCACGCTTGAGGTTGGAGAGGTAGTCGACGAACAGCTTGCCGTTCAGGTGATCGCATTCGTGCTGAATGCAGATCGCCAATAGGCCTTCAGCCACCAGCTCGTAAGGCTCACCATCACGGCCCAGGGCCTTGACGCGAACTTTTTGCGGACGATCGACGTTCTCGTAGAAGCCGGGCACCGACAGGCAGCCTTCCTGATACTGATCCATTTCATCGGTCAGCATTTCTATTTCAGGGTTGATGAACACGCGCGGCTCGCTGCGATCTTCGCTCAGGTCCATGACGACCACACGTTTGTGGACGTTGACCTGGGTCGCTGCCAGCCCGATGCCAGGCGCTTCGTACATGGTTTCAAACATGTCGTCGACCAACTGGCGAATGCCGTCGTCTACTATCGCCACAGGTTTGGCGATGGTGCGCAGGCGCGAATCGGGAAATTCGAGGATGTTTAAAATAGCCATATACGTAAGAGCTGCACTGTTAAGGTAAAGTCAATGTCGGCTGCGGGCTTGGACGTCAAAGCGGGCAGCCCATGATGGGACTCTATTGTTCACGCGAGGCAACATGATAAAGGGATTCACCGCATGAGGAAATCACTACTCGCCTTGCTGCTGTTGACCGCCAGCGGTCTTGTCCAGGCGCAAGTGCAGCTCAGGGAAGGCCATCCGCAGAGTTACACCGTCGCGACAGGTGACACCCTCTGGGATATTTCCGGCAAGTTTTTGCGTGAACCGTGGAAATGGCGCGAGATCTGGCGCGCCAATCCGCAGGTGCATGATCCCGATCTGATCTACCCGGGCGATACGCTTTCGCTCTCGTATGTCGATGGTCAGCCACGCGTGACGCTCAACCGGGGCGAGTCGCGCGGCACGATCAAATTGTCGCCGCGTGTGCGCAGCACGCCGATGGTCGAGGCCATTCCGAGCATTCCGCTGGGCGCGATCAATGCCTTTCTGATCAGCAACCGTATTATCGACGACGCCGAGCAGTTCCAGCAGGCGCCCTACATCATCGCGGGTAACGCCGAGCGCGTTCTGAGCGGCAGCGGCGACCGAGTGTATGTGCGGGGTTCACTGGACCCGGCCCATTCGGTTTACGGCATTTTCCGGCAGGGCAAGATCTACACCGATCCGGATACCCAGGAAGTGCTGGGCATCAATGCTGACGACATCGGGGGCGGTGAAGTCGTCGCCACCGAAGGCGATGTCTCGACACTGACGCTGCAGCGTTCGACTCAGGAAGTCCGGTTGGGCGACCGTCTGTTTGCCAGTGAAGAACGGCCGATCAATTCGACCTTCATGCCCAGCGCTCCGCAAAAGCCTGTCGAAGGGCTGATTCTGGATGTACCCCGCGGCGTGACCCAGGTCGGTGTCATGGACGTGGTTACGCTTAACAAAGGGCTGCGCGACGGGTTGACCGAGGGCAATGTGCTGGCGATCTACAAAACGGGTGAGACCGTGCGCGACCGCGTGACGGGCGAGCAGGTGAAGATCCCGGATGAGCGTTCGGGTTTGCTGATGGTTTTTCGCACCTACGACAAGCTTAGTTACGCCTTGGTCCTGCACGCCAACCGATCTTTGGCCATTATGGACAAGGTCCGTAACCCATAGCGCCATGTTGCAGTTTTGATACGGATTTTCACGGAGGGGCGCTCACTTATCAAATTGTTGTCAACAGAGTTATCCACAGGTTTGTGCACCACCTCAGGTGCATAATTGATCAAGGACGATCGCATGCCGCTGTTCGAAAAAACCGTTCCGTCGCCTTCGGAACTGGAAGCCCGTCTTCGCTTGCATCGCTTGCCAGAGGTCGGGCTGAAACGCTTCTCCCGACTGATTGATGCCTTTGGCTGCGCTTCAGCTGCACTCACAGCACCGGCCAGTGCCTGGCGGGCGTTGGGGCTTCCGGCGGCCAGCGCCGAAGCTCGCCGCGACCCTTCGGTACGTGACGGGGCTAGCGCTGCATTGGCCTGGTTAGAGCGTCCGGGCCAGCATTTACTGATGTGGGACGACCCTGGCTACCCTGCTCTGCTGGCGCAGATTGCCGATCCGCCGCCACTGTTGTTCATTGCAGGTGACCCCTCGATTCTCGAGCGCCCTCAACTTGGAATGGTCGGCAGCCGCCGCGCATCCAGGCCTGGACTTGACACTGCGACGGCCTTTGCCAGAAGCCTGGCCGGTGCCGGTTTTGTGATCACCAGCGGTCTGGCACGCGGTATTGACGGCGCTGCACATCAGGGCGCACTGGATGTCGGAGGCCTTACAATCGGCGTCTTGGGTACGGGACTTCAAAAACTTTATCCACAGCAGCATCGGACACTGGCAGCGCAGATGGCTGCCCAGGGCGGCGCGGTGATTTCCGAGTTCCCCCTCGATGCCGGACCGCAGCCCGGCAACTTCCCCAGACGCAATCGAATCATCAGCGGTTTGTCGCTGGGTGTGCTGGTCGTGGAGGCCAGCGTTGCCAGTGGTTCTCTGATTACCGCACGGCTGGCGGCCGAACATGGGCGTGAGGTGTATGCGATACCCGGTTCGATCCATCACCCGGCTGCCAAGGGTTGCCATCAACTGATCCGCGACGGCGCCACGCTGGTGGAAACGGTCGATCACATCCTGGAAGGCTTGCAGCACTGGCACATGACCGTACCCGATACGCCCGCACCCGACGCTGCCCCAGCCTGCGGTCATCCGTTGCTCGCCCTGCTGCATGCCGCCCCTCACACCAGCGAGGGCCTGGCGGTTTCCAGCGGCTGGCCTCTGCCCAAGGTGCTGGCAGCCCTCACCGAGCTTGAGCTCGACGGGCGGATAAGCAGTGAAGCGGGACGATGGTTCGCCAGAGCGCCCTGAGGTTAAACTGCCTGCCAGGATTTTGTGGAGAGATAACAATGGTCAGCAGTTGGCGTGTGCAACAAGCCGCTCGTGATATTCGAGCCGGAGCGGTCATCGCCTACCCGACCGAAGCCGTCTGGGGGCTGGGGTGCGACCCGTGGGATGAAGAGGCGGTCTATCGCCTGCTGGCAATCAAGTCGCGGCCTGTGGAAAAAGGCCTGATTCTGATCGCCGACAACATTCGCCAGTTCGACTTTCTGTTCGAGGACTTTCCCGAGCTGTGGCTGGACCGCATGGCCAGTACCTGGCCCGGTCCCAATACCTGGCTGGTGCCGCATCAGAACCTGTTGCCGGAGTGGATCACCGGTATCCACGAGACCGTTGCCTTGCGCGTTACCGATCATCCGACAGTCCGTGAGCTGTGCGCCTTGGTCGGCCCGTTGATCTCGACGTCTGCCAACCCTGCGGGGCGTCCTGCTGCCAAGTCGAGGCTTCGGGTCGAGCAGTATTTCCGGGGCCAGATCGATCTGGTGCTTGGCGGCAGCCTGGGCGGCCGCCGAAACCCCAGCGTGATTCGCGATATCGCGACAGCGCAGGTCGTTCGCGCCGGCTGATCCCGGCGAGAACGACAGCGCACATTACGGGATCAGAATCGTTGATCCCATGGTGCGACGGTCCGACAGCTCGATGTGCGCATGGGCCGCATCGGCGAGCGCGTACTGCTTGATCTCGCCGACCTTCAGTTTGCCGCTGGCGAGCATATCGAACAATTCGTCCGCCATTGTCTGCAGGCTTTGCGCATTGTTGGCGTAAGTGCCCAGTGTCGGGCGGGTCACGTAAAGCGAGCCCTTTTGCGACAGGATGCCCAGGTTCACGCCAGAGACAGGGCCTGACGCATTGCCGAAGCTCACCATCAAGCCGCGGGGGGCCACGCAATCCAGCGAGGTCAGCCAGGTATCCTTGCCTACACCGTCGTAGACCACCGGGCACTTCTTGCCTTCGGTCAGCTCAAGCACGCGCTCGGCAACGTTTTCATGGCTGTAATCGATGGTTTCCCAAGCACCCAGGGCCTTGGCGTGAGCGGCTTTCTCGGGCGTGCTGACGGTGCCGATCAGTTTTGCGCCCAATGCCTTGGCCCACTGGCATGCCAGCGAACCTACGCCGCCTGCGGCTGCATGGAACAGAATGATTTCGCCCGGTTTGACCTGATAGGTCTGGCGCAGCAGGTACTGAACAGTCAGCCCCTTGAGCATCACGGCGGCCGCCTGCTCGAAGCTGACCGAGTCTGACAGCTTCACCAGATTTCCCTCTGGCAAGGCATGCACATCGCTGTAACTGCCCAGCGGGCCTGTGGCGTAGGCAACCCGATCACCCACGGCAAAACGCGTCACTTCATCCCCTACCGCCTCGACCACGCCCGCGCCTTCGGTACCCAGACCGGAGGGCGACTCGGGTGCCGGGTACAGACCGCTGCGGAAATAGGTGTCGATAAAATTCAGGCCGATGGCCTTGTTGCGCACAAGCACCTCTTGCGAGCCGAGCGCTTCGGGCTCGAAGTCGACGTATTCAAGTACTTCGGGTCCTCCGACAGCCTTGAACTGGATACGCTTTGCCATGTGTTCTCTCCATGATGATTAAGCAGATTGCGAAAGGGTCTATCCAACTCCTTCCCCCGACCCTCGTCAACTGCCACGCCCGCTTGCCAATGGTATGCTACGCGCCAATTTGTCTGCGCCGCTTGCCTGGCGCGGGCTCAGCCGTTTGAAGTCAGCCGTAAGGGATCGCCATGAGTACCCGTACCGAGGCCGTGAAGGCTTACCTGCTCGACCTGCAGGATCGCATCTGTACCGCGCTTGAGCAGGAAGATGGCAACGCGCACTTCGTCGAAGACGCCTGGACCCGTCCGGCGGGCGGCGGTGGTCGTACGCGTGTGATCGAGAATGGCGCGGTCATCGAGAAAGGCGGCGTGAATTTCTCCCACGTCTTCGGCAGCAACCTGCCGCCTTCGGCGAGCGCACATCGTCCGGAACTGGCCGGGCGTGGTTTCGAGGCGTTGGGCGTGTCACTGGTCATTCATCCGCACAACCCGCATGTGCCGACGTCCCACGCCAATGTGCGGTTTTTCATCGCCGAGAAAGAAGGCGAAGAGGCAGTCTGGTGGTTCGGCGGCGGTTTCGACCTGACGCCCTACTATGGCGTTGAGGAAGACTGCGTGCATTGGCACCGTGTCGCCGAGCGGGCCTGTGCGCCGTTTGGCGAGGACGTCTACCCGCGCTATAAGGCCTGGTGCGACAGTTACTTCCACCTCAAGCATCGCGACGAGCCTCGCGGGATTGGCGGCCTGTTCTTTGACGATGTGAACCAGTGGGACTTCGACACCAGCTTTGCCTTTATCCGGGCGATTGGCGACGCGTTCATCAACGCTTACCTGCCCATCGTGCGTCGCCGCAAAGCCAATGCCTACACCGTGCAGCAGCGTGAATTTCAGGAATTCCGCCGTGGGCGCTATGTGGAATTCAACCTGGTGTATGACCGCGGTACGCTGTTTGGCTTGCAGTCGGGTGGCCGTACTGAATCGATCCTGATGTCGCTACCGCCGCAAGTGCGCTGGGGCTACGACTGGAAAGCCGCGCCGGGCAGCGAAGAGGCTCGCCTGACCGAATACTTTCTGACCGATCGGGACTGGCTGGCTGAGGCGTGATTGATCGGTGCATTGGCTGAAGTGCCGCATTCGCGGACAAGTCCGCTCCCACGATGGCCGAAGTGTGCCGCACGACGGCGTTACGTCGAAGACGTGGTGAGGCCTCCCACGTGAGATAGCGTTTTTTCAGCGGGCTTAACGTCGTTTGCACCATCGCGCGCCGCTCGCGCAGCCATACATCAACAGGAATCCCAATGGACCAGTACGTCGTCTTCGGTAACCCCATCGGCCACAGCAAGTCGCCGATGATTCACCGTCTGTTTGCCGAGCAGACCGGGCAGACGCTGGATTATCAGGCGTCGCTGGCACCGCTGGACGATTTCACTGCATTCGCCCAAGCGTTTTTTCAGCAAGGACGTGGTGCCAACGTTACCGTGCCGTTCAAGGAGGAAGCCTTTCGCCTCGCCGACAGCCTGACCGAGCGCGCCCAACGCGCCGGCGCGGTCAACACCTTGAGCAAGCAGGACGATGGCTCGGTATTGGGCGACAACACCGACGGTGCCGGGCTGGTGCGTGATCTGACCGTCAATTGCGGCGTCGGTCTGCGAGGTCAACGCGTGCTGCTGCTGGGTGCGGGCGGGGCTGTTCGTGGTGCGCTGGAGCCCTTGCTGGCGCAACAGCCGCTGGCGCTGGTCATCGCCAATCGCACGGTGGAAAAAGCCGAAAAGCTGGCTCAGGAATTTGCCGACCTCGGCCCGGTGTTTGCCAGCAGTTACGACTGGCTTCAAGAGTCAGTGGACGTGATCATCAATGCCACCTCTGCCAGTCTGGCCGGCGAACTGCCGCCGATCTCCCCCAGCCTGATCGCGCCGGGCAAGACCTTCTGCTACGACATGATGTACGGCAAGGCGCCTACTGCGTTTTGTCGCTGGGCTATCGAGCATGGCGCTGCGCAATCGGTCGATGGTCTTGGAATGCTCGTCGAACAGGCCGCCGAAGCCTTTCTGCTGTGGCGCGGCGTACGCCCTGACTCAGCGCCGGTGCTGGCCGAACTGCGCAGGCAATTGGCAGGCTGAGGCACATCATGATCGTTCCCTATACACAAGCCGACGTGAGCTTATGGCACAGGCACGATTTCGGCGGTGGGAGCGAGCTTGTCCGCGGAAGCGGGTACATCCGACGAAGATGCAGCGTCTGAAACGCAGTATTCGCGGACAAGTCCGCTCCCACTTTTGGCTGCCCTGCGCGGTAATGCCTCTCGGGACGCTACGCGTCCGCTTCTGATCGACCTCAATCCTCAAAGACAATCGGGCATTTATCGGCCCCTTCCAGCTTGTGCAACTCTTCAATCACTTGCGGCCGCGCATGACGAAGTACCAGCGCCCTGCCCTGTCTGGCCAGACGGTGGGCTTCCTGATGCAGCATTTCAACGCCTGAGTAATCGATAAAGTTGATTTGCTGCGCCTCGATCACCACTCGCTCGCCTTGTGTACGTTGCAGGCGGGTTTGCAGATAGTGACTGGCACCGAAGAAGATCGAACCGCCGACGCGCAGGATGTCCTCGTCGCCTTCTCGCAGTTGCTGCACACGGGGCTGCGACGTGCGTTTGAGGTAGAAGAATAGCGAAGCCAGCACGCCCGCATAAATGGCGGTCTGCAGCTCGAGCAGCAGCGTGGCCAGGCAGGTCAGCGCCATCACGAAGAACTCCGAGCGGCTGACCCGAAACAGCGCAGCGATGCCCCGCCGGTCCACCAGCCCCCAGCAGATCAACAGAATCGACGCCGCCATGCTCGGGATCGGGATGTGGGAAATCACCGAGGCTCCGGTTACCGCGAACAGCCCGACCCATAACCCCGAAAAGACCCCGGCCAGCGGCGAACGCGCCCCGGCTTCGTAATTAAGTGCCGCACGCGTAAACGAGCCCGCCGACATATAGCCTGAGAAAAGCGGCCCGATCATATTCGACAGGCCCTGTGCCCGAACCTCCTGGTTGGCGTTGAGCATCTGCTGCGAGCGCGTCGACAGCGAGCGGGCTATCGACAGACTGTTGACCAGTCCGAGCATGCCGACTGCTACGGCCGTGGGCAGCAGCTTGAGAATGAGCTCGGCATCCAGCGGCAGGGGAGCGAAAGGAGGAAGGTTCCCTGCGAACGCGCTGACCAGCCTGACGTGACCGAACATGGCAGGCCACAACCAGACCAGCAAGCTGCTCGACACCAGCGCGATCAAGAGGGTGGGCCAGCGCGGCACCCACGATTTCAGGACGATGCCCACCAGCAGCGTCATCACGCCCAGCGCGAGGGAAAGCATGTCAACTTCGCCCCGGTGTTCCAGCAGTGCGGTGAGACTGTCGAGGGCCGTGGTCTGGCTGGGCAGGTCGATGCCCATCAGGTTAGGCATCTGCCCCAGCGCAATGACAATGGCTGCGCCGAACGTGAAGCCGATTACAACGGAATGCGAGACGAAGTTCACCAGCGCGCCGAAACGCACCATGCCCAGCAGTAACTGGAACACCCCGGCGATGAAGCTCAGCAGCAGGATCAGCGTGATGTAATCCTGACTTGCCGGAATCGCAAGCGGACTGACGCTGGCATACAACACGATGGAAATGGCCGCTGTCGGGCCGCAGATCAAATGCCAGGAAGAGCCCCACAGACAAGCGATGATCACCGGGACGATGGCGGCGTAAAGACCGTATTCTGGAGGCAGCCCGGCGATCAGCGCGTAGGCGATGGATTGCGGCAGGGCCAGAATGGCACCACTCAACCCCACCAGCGCGTCACGCCCGACGCTGGCGCGAGTTTGCTGAGGCAGCCAGGCGAGAAATGGCAGGAATTTATGGCGGTTGAGCCAGCGCATCGGTCCCTCGTGATGGTTGGGTTGCAGCCAGGATCCGGACCCGGTGGTGTCCATGCTCTGTGCAGTTGTTCTCTCAATTGTGCCTGAATAAACGCAGGCGTTAACGTGGGAGGCCTCACCACGTCTTCGACGTAGCGCTGTCACGCAGCAAACTCCGTGGGAGCGGACTTGTCCGCGAATGCAGTATTTCAGCCACTGCATCTGCGTCGGATCTACCGTCCGTTTAGCGGACAAGTCCGCTCCTACGTCTCTAAACCGTGGACAGGTCGCAGCTACTCCAACCTAATTCATCACATAACACTTGGAGGTCGCGACGTTCTGGTCCGAGCCTGTTCCCGCGCCCTTAAGCATGCAGATAACGTAGTGTTTCTTGTTGAGCACCGTTACCACAGGGCCGTCTTGCGCGACGTATGAAGACACCACTTTCGCGCCGTCGTTAAGCATTTTTTCCAGGGATACGTCAGTTGCTTCCAGTTTGGTCGGGACTTCCAGTGCGTTGCCAGGCACCTTGGCCCCTGTTTCCGGCGGCCAGCCCGCCGCCGACGCAAATGGTGTACTTAGAATCAGGGCCAGCGGCAGCGACGTCAGTAATGTTTTCACAGGGCTTCTCCCATTCGACAGGTAGGGCTGCACGGTTCATGAACGTGCAGCGACGACCGTGTTTAACACGTGTCGCCGCGTGCAGAACAAACGTGATGAAAACTTAATCCGGCCCTACCTGCCTCGCAGTGCTGTGCAAAAAACGGGCTTAAAGTTTGGCTTTTACCGCTGCTACGGCCTCTTTATCGTCAATGGTTTTCACGCCATCCAGCCATTTTTCCAGCACCGCCGGGTTGGCCTTGATCCACGCCTTGGCGGCTTCGTTGTTGCTGATTTTTTTGTTCACCACATCGGCCATGATGGTGTTTTCCATGTCCAGGGTGAAGCTCAGGTTCGTCAGCAGTTTGCCTACGTTCGGGCAGGCCTCGGCGTAGCCTTTGCGGGTCAAGGTAAAGACCGAACCGGTGTCGCCAAAATACTTCTCGCCGCCTTTGAGGTAATGCATGCCCTTGATCTGCACGTTCATGGGGTGCGGAGTCCAGCCCAGGAACACCACGAACGACTTGCGTTTCACGTTGCGATTGACCTCGGCCAGCATCGCCTGCTCGCTGGATTCCACCAGCTTCCAGCCACCCAGATCGAACTCGTTCTTCTTGATGATTTCCTGAAGCGACAGGTTGGCCGGCGCGCCGGAGCCGATGCCGTAAATCTTCTTGCTGAACTTGTCGGCGAATGTGTTCAGGTCGGCAAAGGTATGTACGCCTGCGTCCCAGACGTAGTCGGGCACGGCCAGGGTGAACTCGGTGCCTTCCAGGTTTTTTGCCAGCTGGGTGACATCGCCGGTGGCCACGAACTTGTCATAGAAGCCTTGTTGCGCGGGCATCCAGTTCCCCAGAAAAACGTCCATCTGCCCGTCTTTCAGGCCACCATAGGCAATCGGCACCGCTAGGGTGTCGATTTTGGTCTTGTAGCCCAGGCCGTCGAGCACCACGCTGGTTATCGCGTTCGTGGCGGCAATGTCGCTCCAGCCCGGATCGGCCATCCTGACGGTGCTGCAACTGGGGTCTGCGGCCTGAACGGCAGCGCTTCCCAACGTCATGACACTGACCGCCAGTGCGGTGAATAACGTTCTCATTCGGTTTACCCCTTTTGGTTTTCTTGGTGTGGGCAGTGTCAGGGTTGTGGATAACGTGCCTTGCGCTCCAGATCGTCCAGATCAATGTGGTTGCGCATGTATTGCTGACTGGCGTCGACCAGTGGCTGGTGATCCCAACTCTTCAGCTTGCCGGTTGCCAGCGATTTGGCGACGAAACGTCGTCTGCGCTGGCTGGCGAGCACCTGGTGGTGTATCGCCGGTATGTCCCACTTGGCCCGTGCTTCGGCCAAAAAGTTAGTGAACAGCGGTTGATAGTCGGGTGACTGGCTCAGGTCCTCCAGCTCGTTCGGATCCTTCTCCACATCGAATAACAGGCAAGGGTCCTGTTCCGAATAGATGAATTTGTAGGCACCGCGACGGATCATCATCAGCGGGCTGGTTGTGCCCTCGGCCATGTACTCGCCAAAGACTTCGTCGTGTCCGTTCTTGCCTTCCAGATGCGGCTTCAGGGAGCGACCATCCAGCGGCAACCCCTTGTCCAGTGTGCCATTGGCCAGGTCGACGAAGGTCGGCAACAGGTCAGCGGTAGACACTGAGGCCTTCACGCGGCGTGGCTCGAATTGGCCTGGCGAGTACACCACCAACGGCACGCGCGCGGCCATTTCGAACCAGTGCATTTTGTACCAGAGGCCCTTCTCACCCAGCATGTCGCCGTGATCACCGGAGAACACCACGATGGTGTCTTCGGCCAGCCCGACTTCAGACAGCGTCTGCATCAGTTTGCCGATGTTCGTGTCGATGTAGCTGCAGGCCCCGAAGTAGGCGCGTCGTGCGTCACGGATCTTATGCGTCGGCAGCGGTTTGTCCCACAGATCATAGACCTTGAGTAGCCGTTGCGAGTGCGGGTCCAGTGCAGCCTGATCGGCGTGTAAAGGTGGCATCGGTACCTCGACGTCGTCGTACAGGTCCCAGAAAGGTCTGGGAATGGTGTACGGGTCGTGGGGATGCGTCATCGAAACCGTCAGGCAGAACGGCGCATTACCGTCCTGGCGCACGTGGTCGTACAGGTACTGCTGCGCCTTGAAGACGACTTCTTCATCGAAGTCCAACTGGTTGGTGCGCACACAGGGACCGGCCTGCAGCACTGACGACATGTTGTGATACCAGCTCGGGCGCACGTCCGGTTCGTCCCAGTTCACGGACCAGCCATAGTCTGCCGGGTAGATGTCGCTGGTGAGGCGTTCCTCGTAGCCATGCAACTGATCCGGGCCACAGAAGTGCATCTTGCCGGCCAGCGCCGTTTTGTAGCCCAGCGCACGCAGGTAATGGGCGTAGGTCGGAATATCCGCCGGAAAGTCGGCAGCGTTGTCGTACGCGCCTATCTTGCTGGGCAATTGGCCGCTGACCAGAGTGAACCTTGAGGGCGCGCAGAGCGGGCTGTTGCAATACGCCGAATCGAACACCACGCCTTGGGCGGCCATTCGGGACAGGTTGGGCATCAGGATGGGGGACGGGGCATAAATCGGTAACATTGGCGCGGCCATTTGATCGGCCATGATGAACAGAATATTTTTGCGCTTCATGTAATCGTTGCATCCCATAGTGAGCAGTTATGCGAAAGTGCTGCAAGGAGCATGAAGGCCATAGTTACTGAGGTAAAGCCCATATAACGCAATGCCTAGGATAAGTTGAGCTTATGTATGAAGCTTTTGGCGACCTGTCGCTGGACCTGTTGCGCTCGTTCGAGGCAGCTGCCCGCCTGCGCAGTTTCACGGCTGCGGCGATTGAACTGGGCACCACGCAACCTGCGGTCAGTCAGCAGATGAAACGGCTGGAGGAGCAACTGGCGACACGGCTGTTCGACCGGATCTACCGAGGAATCGAGCTCACCGACGCTGGCGAGGTTCTGTTCGATCATGTTCAGACAGGCCTGCAGTCCATCGAAAGCGGGCTGGTTGCGATCACCGATCACCGTCAGCATGAAGTGCTTCAGGTGGCGACCGATTTTGCCTTCGCCTCCTACTGGTTGATGCCCAGATTGCACCGCTTTCACAAGGTCAATCCGGACGTGGACGTCAGCCTCGTCACCAGCGAGCGCAGCCACGGCATGCTGCGCCCGGACATCGATGTGGCGGTGCTGTTTGGCGACGGACGTTTCAAGCAGGGTGAGAGCCATTGGCTGTTCAGTGAAGAAGTGTTTCCCGTGTGCAGCCCGCAGTTGCTCACGGGGCGAGAACGGCCATTGCCCAACGATGCCCTGCGCGATTTTGCGCTGCTGCACCTGCGTGGTGAAGCCAGTAACCACTGGTTCGACTGGGGCGGCGTGTTTCGGGCGCTGAATATCCCTCAGTCGCCCACGCCCGGGCAGCTGCGTTTCGACAATTACACGTTGCTCATCCAGGCCGCCATTGGCGGTCAGGGCGTTGCCATTGGCTGGCGGCATCTGGTCGACGACCTGCTTGAGCAAGGGCTGCTGTGCCGGCCAATCGCAGCGTCGGCGATCTCGGGATACGGTTATTACGTGGTGCTGCCACAGCGTAAACGCCGCGTGCAGATCGTTCAGCAGTTCATGGACTGGCTGGCCAGCGAGCAGGCGCTGAGTGGGGTTTCGCTGGCCGGCAGGCCGTTGCCGTCGATTGCGGTTTGATTATTTTTTCAGGTTAAGGAGGACGTGTTCATGTCGGCAGTTCAGGCGTACCACGCCCACGTTTACTTCGATGCGCAGACGCTCGAGCAGGCGCGTGCGCTGTGTGAAGCGATAGCCGAAAGGTTCGGCGCGCAGATGGGGCGTGTGCATCAGAAGCTCGTCGGCCCGCACCCGGACTGGAGCTGCCAATTGGCGTTCGAGCATGCGCAATTGGCCGACGTCATGCGATGGCTGGCGTTGAATCGCAACGGGCTGGTGGTTTTTACGCACCCACTGACGGGTAACGATCTGCGTGATCACACCGAGCACGCCATCTGGATGGGGGCAGTGCGGCCTCTGGACCTGAGTATTTTCAGCGACTGACAGGCCTCGCGCTGTACGTCTTGTCACGATGCTATGTCGAACGACAGGCAAAAACAGCGGTGTAACATAGCCTCCGCCTAAATGTGACCGTACGGTCCGTTAAGGCGCATTTGCTCAGGAATTGATCATGCAGGTGCCTGAGTATCAGGTATTGGTGGTCGCTGCAGCCTGCGTGTGTGGGTTTGCGCTGAATCTTGAAAGACGTAAAAGAGGATCATGACCAATGCCGCACGCAATCATCGAAGGCAAGGCGCTTCACTATTCTGATCAGGGTACGGGCCCGGTGCTGCTGTTGGGCCACAGCTACCTGTGGGACCGGAACATGTGGAACGCGCAGATTGACCTCCTGGCCAGTCAGTACCGTGTGATTGTGCCGGACCTGTGGGGGCATGGAGCGTCCGGTGCGCTCCCGAAGGGCACACAAAACCTGGATGACCTTGCACGCCATGCGCTGGCGTTGCTTGATCACCTGAACATTGGTCGCTGCACCCTCATCGGTTTATCAGTCGGCGGTATGTGGGGCGCGATCGCTGCGCTTTCTGCACCTGAGCGCATCAACGGTCTGGTGCTGATGGACACGCACCTAGGCAAGGAATCTGAAGCCAAGAGGGCCTACTATTTTTCACTGCTCGACACGTTGGAGCATACCGGTGCCTTTCCCGAGTCTCTTCTTGACGTCGTGGTGCCGATATTTTTCCGCCCCGGCATTGATCCGCAACTACCTGAATACCAAGGGCTTCGGGCATCGCTGGCCAGTATGAGCGCAGAGCGACTGCGTCAGACCGTGGTGCCTTTGGGTCGTATCATCTTTGGCCGCGAAGATCGGCTCGGGCAGCTTTACAAACTGGATGCCGATACCACGCTGGTCGTGTGTGGCGATGTGGACATTCCCCGTCCCCCTGAGGAAGCCCGAGAAATGGCGCGCCTGATCGGCTGCCCCTGCGTGCTGGTTCCAAGGGCCGGGCATATCGCCAATCTGGAAAACCCGGAGTTTGTATCGGGTGCCCTGATGGCGTTTCTGGCGGGATTGCATCAGAAAACTGCGTAGCGTGTTTTTCCACGTCGGAATGCATCCCCAGCGTGGGATGCGGACTTGTCCGCGAAGGCTTTGTTTAAAGCGCTGCACCTGGACCGGAGGTACTGCCCTCTTCGTGGACAAGTCCACTCCCACTTAGCGTTCTCATCGTGGGATGTTGACTTGCCCATGAAGGCGTCGAATCAGTTCAGCACGCCATCCAGAATCGCGTAAACAATCCCCGAACCCACGGCGATCAGGACCACGTCGGTGCCCAGGCGACGCCATTCATAGCCGTCGTAATGCGGCAGGTATTGCAGGGAGCGGTTGTCCAGACGCTTGCCGTAGCCAGGCGGCAGCGGTCTGCCTTTGGCGATGCGAATACCGGGTGGCAATGGCTCGCCGCGACCAATGAGGTCGCGGTGTTGCTGGAACGTCTCGCGCACGGGGCCGAAGTCCTGTGGCGGGCCGCGACGATTATCCTGGTGAGCTGGCCCCGGGCCTTTGCCATTGCTTCGGTTGCCGGGGCCGTCGTTGTCGCGAGGGCCTTGTTGGTGACCGCCACGGTTGTCATCCGGGCCATTGCCGCGCTGATCGGGTGGCGCAGCCTGAAGCAGCGGACTGGCACTGATCATCAAGATACCCAGACCGGTAATAAAGCGGTTTGGCAGTTTCATAGGGTGCTCCTCAGCTCCACGCGTTACAGCAAAAAGGGGTTCATGACCTGGTCATGAACCCCTAGTGTCTTATTGCATGATAGAACCGCTGCTGGCGCTTTGATTCCTCTGTATCGGAATCTTTACCCTTGGCTGACGCGGGCGTTACGTACGCCTTCGGCCAGCGCAGCGCACAGGGTCAATACACCATCGACTGCATGCTCCGGCGACTCGGCATTTGCGATCTTGTCTACCAATGCCGAACCCACCACTACGCCATCGGCCAGACGCGCAATGGCGGCGGCCTGTTCAGGCGTACGGATACCAAAACCAACGCTGATCGGCAGATCGGTGTGGCGACGCAGACGCGCAATGGCCTCTGTGACGTGTTCAGTGGTGGCCGACCCGGCACCGGTCACACCTGCGACTGACACGTAGTAAACGAAGCCGGAGCTGCGTTCCAGCACACGCGGCAGGCGCGCATCGTCGGTGGTTGGCGTGGTCAGGCGGATGAAATCGATACCCGAAGCCTGTGCAGGCGTTGCCAGTTCGGCGTCGTGCTCTGGCGGCAGGTCGACAATGATCAGACCATCGACGCCCGCTTCCTTGGCCTGCGCTACAAAGGCCTCGACACCAAAGCGGTGGATGGGGTTGTAGTAACCCATCAGCACGATCGGCGTGGTCTGGTCGTCGACACGAAACTCGCGAACCATCTGCAGGGTTTTCGGTAGGGTCTGACCTGCATCCAAGGCACGCAACGTCGCCAACTGAATAGCCACACCATCGGCCATCGGATCGGTGAACGGCATGCCCAGCTCAATCACATCGGCACCGGCAGCTGGAAGACCCTTGAGGACTTTCAGCGACGTGTCATAGCCAGGGTCGCCAGCGGTAACGAAGGTGACCAGCGCTGCACGACCTTCGGTCTTCAGTTGGGCGAAGCGTTGTTCGAGGCGGCTCATACCAGCGTCTCCTGAGTCTTTTCAGCGGCTGCCATGTGGTTCATGACGGTCTGCATGTCTTTGTCGCCGCGCCCGGACAGGCACACCACCATCAAGTGATCGTCGCGCAGGTTGGTGGCGCGCTTCATGGCCTCAGCCAGTGCGTGCGCCGTTTCCAGCGCCGGGATGATGCCTTCGAGCAGGCAGCACTGATGGAAAGCGTCCAGCGCTTCCTCGTCGGTGATGCTGACGTATTCGACACGCTTCACTTCATGCAGGAAGGCGTGTTCCGGGCCGATGCCAGGGTAGTCCAGGCCTGCCGAGATCGAGTGGGCGTCAGTGATCTGCCCGTCCTTGTCTTGCAGCAGATAAGTGCGGTTGCCGTGCAGCACGCCCGGTACACCGCCGTTGAGGCTGGCGGCGTGCTTGTCAGTCTCGACACCATGTCCGCCTGCCTCCACGCCGATAATCTCTACGCTGGCGTCATCCAGAAACGGATGGAACAGACCCATCGCGTTGGAGCCGCCGCCTACGCATGCGACCAGGCTGTCCGGCAGACGCCCTTCTTTTTCCAGCATCTGTTCTTTGGTTTCCTTGCCAATGATGGCCTGAAAATCGCGAACCATTGCCGGATACGGGTGCGGGCCTGCCACGGTGCCGATCAGGTAGAACGTGTCTTCAACATTGGTGACCCAGTCACGCAGCGCCTCGTTCATGGCGTCTTTCAGGGTGCCGGTACCGGAAGTGACCGGGACGATTTCTGCGCCCAGCAGCCGCATACGGAACACGTTGGCCTGCTGACGCTCGATGTCGGTGGCGCCCATGTAAATCACGCAAGGCAGACCAAAACGTGCGGCGACGGTTGCTGTGGCAACGCCGTGCATCCCAGCACCGGTTTCAGCGATCAGGCGCTTTTTGCCCATGCGCTTGGCCAGTAACACCTGGCCGATGCAGTTGTTGATTTTGTGCGCGCCGGTGTGGTTCAGCTCTTCGCGTTTGAAGTAGATCTTCGCGCCGCCGCAGAACTCGGTCAGGCGCTCGGCGAAATACAGCGGGTTCGGACGGCCCACGTAGTCGCGCTGGAAGTAGGCCATCTCTTCAATGAAGGACGGATCGGCCTTGGCGGCTTCGTATTCGCGGCTGAGGTCGAGTACCAGCGGCATCAGGGTTTCAGCCACGTATCGGCCACCGAATGAGCCGAAAAGGCCATTGGCGTCGGGGCCGTTGCGCAAATTGGTCTGGGTCATGAAGTGCTCCAGTGGGTAGATCGAACGAATGAGGTGAGCCGGTCTGGCAATGAGTCCACTTTAACCAGCGCACGCTCGGATGAAAACCGATAAGATCGCTGCAACCTGTCAGGAAAACTCACAGATCATGAGTCGCGATCTTCCACCGTTGAACGCGCTGCGCGCCTTTGAAAGCACCGCCCGACTGGGCAGCGTCAGTCAGGCCGCCGAACAGCTACATGTCACACATGGTGCCGTCAGCCGTCAGTTGAAGCTGCTTGAAGAACATCTGGGCGTGAGCCTGTTCAGCAAAGAAGGGCGCGGCCTGAAACTCACAGATGCAGGCATTCGACTGCGTGATGCCAGTGGCGAAGCTTTCGATCGACTGCGCAGTGTGTGCGCTCAGATCAGCCAGGTCAGCGCTGACGCACCCTTTGTGCTGGGGTGTTCCGGGAGCTTGCTGGCGCGATGGTTCATCCCTCGGTTGAGCCGCTTGAATGCGGAGCTGCCGGATCTCCGGTTGCATCTGTCGGCAGGCGAAGGCGATCTGGACCCACGCAGGCCCGGTCTGGATGCGCTGCTGGTGTTTGCCGAACCGCCTTGGCCTGCGGACATGCAGGTGTTCGAGCTGGCCAGCGAGCGAATCGGCCCGGTGCTCAGCCCGCGCTTTGCGCGTTTCGACAGCCTGCGGGATGCGCCAGCCAAGGCATTGCTGGGTGAATCGCTGTTGCAAACCACGTCACGGCCCCAGGCGTGGCCAAGTTGGGCGCAGCACAATGGGATCGACCCGCAGTCATTGCGTTTCGGGCAGGGTTTCGAGCATTTGTATTATTTGCTGGAAGCGGCCGTGGCAGGCCTTGGAATCGCCATTGCGCCCGAGCCTCTCGTGGTCGATGACCTTAAGGCCGGACGCCTGGTTGCGCCGTGGGGTTTCAGCGAAACCCCGGCGCAACTGGCGTTATGGGTACCCAGACGTGTGGCCGATGGCCGGGCGCAGCAGTTGGCTCAATGGTTGAAGAATGAGCTGCTGAGCGCTGGAGACCCGATCAAAATCTGATCAGTTGCCGCGCTTGCACAGCAGGTAGGCTGCCAGCAGGCCGATGGCACCGACTGCAACGCCAGCGGTAGTCCAAGGGTGCTCTTGAGCGTAGTCACGGGTGGCCAGCGCGTTTTCACGGGTTTTCTCTTTGACGTCTTCGTAGACATCGCTGAGCAGGCTGCGCGAATGGCTCAGGGCACTTTCGGCGTTGGCCTTGAGGTTTTTCAGTGTTTTGCGCGACTCGTCGGTAGCGTCGGCTTTCAGCCCTTCAAGCGACTTCAAGAGGCTCTCAATCTCCGCTTCCATACTCTGCAACGAGGCCTTGCGAAGTGAATTACTAGCCATGGTGTTTCTCCTGCAATGATGAGTGGGCGTGTTGATTCCGACTGCGGGCTTTTTGGAAAGTGCGATGCCATTTTGCAAAGTCTGAACTTTTACCCGCTTTTTCCTGACAGAAGTCAGGAGCGTTGGTTTTAACGACGCGTTCACAGACCTTCAGGAGAACTGCCATGAGTGATCATCACACGTACAAGAAAGTCGAAATCGTTGGCTCGTCTACTACCACCGTTGAAGACGCGATCCAGAATGCGCTGGCCGAAGCGAGCAAGAGCATCAAGAACCTTGAGTGGTTCGAAGTGACTGAAACCCGTGGTCACATCGTGGACAACAACAAGGTTGGCCACTATCAGGTCACCTTGAAAGTGGGTTTTCGCATCGAACGCAGCTGATCATCGCTGAACCTTTCGGCTGGCCGATTGCCATAACCTGCGCTACACACTGACATGAGCCATCATGGCTCACCTGTGGGCGTAGGGATGTTTAATGGGCGCCTGTTCCGATGGCGTCTGCATTTGGCCGGACGAGAGGGGATACCCATGAAGAAGATTTTGTTGGCAGTAGGTTTGTTGAGCATCGCAGGCACCGCCCTGGCGGCTGGCAAGCCATGTGAAGAACTGAAAAGTGAAATCGACGCCAAGCTTCAGGCCAAGGGTGTTTCGTCCTACACGCTTGAAGTGGTCGAGAAAGGCAGTGCTGCTGATCAGCAAGTGGTTGGCACTTGCGAAGGCGGCGCCAAGGAAATCGTTTACAAGCGCGGTTGATAGTCAGGCCGGCTCGATGTAAATCCAGCCCGTTGCTCGACCCCGTGTACACGCTGAAAAAACAAGCCCGCTGCACCCGCTGAATACTGATTCAACGGGTGCAGCGGGCTTGTTCGTTTCTAGGCAGAAGCCGCTTAGCCGTGTGCGACCTGCGCCAGGATTTCGTAGGAGCGCAGACGGTCTTCGTGCTCGTACATGTCGCAGGTAAAGATCAGTTCGTCGGCATCGGTCTGCTCCAGCAATACATCAAGCTTGGCGCGGATCTTGTCCGGCCCGCCGACCATCGCCAGCCCCAGAAAGCTCGCCACCGCTTCGCGCTCGTGAGGCAGCCACAGGCCATCCATCGACTCCACCGGAGGGCGCTGCATCAGGCTGTGCCCGCGCATCAGCGCCAGAATACGCTGGTACACCGACGTCGCCAGGTATTCGGCTTTCTCGTCCGTCTCTGCGGCCGACAGCGGCACGCCCAGCATCACATAAGGCTTATCGAGCACCGCCGAGGGCTGAAAGTGATTGCGATAGACGCGAATCGCTTCGTGCATATAACGCGGCGCGAAGTGCGAGGCGAAGGCGTAAGGCAACCCGCGCATGCCTGCCAACTGCGCGCTGAATAAACTCGAACCCAGCAGCCAGATTGGCACGTTGGTGCCCGAACCCGGTACGGCGATCACTTTTTGATCGGCTGTGCGCGGACCCAGGTACTCCATCAGCTCGGTCACATCATCCGGGAAGTCGTCCGCACTGCCCGAGCGTTCGCGGCGCAGCGCGCGGGCGGTCATCTGATCGGACCCTGGCGCACGGCCGAGGCCCAGATCGATCCGGTCCGGGTACAGGCTTGCCAGCGTGCCGAACTGCTCGGCCACTACCAGCGGCGCGTGGTTGGGCAGCATGATGCCGCCTGCGCCTACGCGGATGGTCGACGTGCCGCCCGCCAGATACGCCAGCAGCACGGACGTCGCTGAACTGGCGATGCCATCCATGTTGTGGTGTTCGGCGACCCAGAACCGGTTGTAGCCCAGTTTTTCAACGTGTTGAGCCAGATTCAGCGAGTTGCGCAGGGAATCGGCGGGGCCTTTATCGTGGCGCACGGGCACCAGATCAAGGGTAGAAATCTTTACATCTGCCAGACGTTTCATAGGCCAGGGTAGCTCCTCGAATTTTGATGGGCCGGCTCAAGGAGCTGCCCACGATGAAACAACAGTGCGGGCGCAAGCCTGGTGTTTCAATAGAAGGACCGGAAAAAACCTACTTAAACACTAGGTCTTTCGTCGGGTTGAACTTTCCACGCCCGTCTATCCTCAGAATCCTGTCACTTGCAAAAGACTCAATCCATTCCTTCAAGGAGCGACCATGAGCAGCATCGTCAAGAAAGCATCGGCACATTGGGCTGGTGATCTGAAAACCGGTATCGGCAGTATCTCGACTGAAACCGCTGCACTGCGTGAGCACCCTTATGGCTTCAAGGCCCGTTTTGAAGGCGGCAAAGGCACCAACCCTGAAGAGCTGATCGGCGCGGCCCATGCGGGCTGTTTCTCGATGGCACTGTCCATGATTCTGGGCGACGCAGGCTTCACAGCCGATAGCATCGATACCCAGGCTGAAGTCACGCTCGACCAAGTGGAAGGTGGTTTCGCAATCACCGCTGTGCATCTGATTCTGAAAGCCAAGGTGCCAGGCGCGAGCCAGGAAAAGTTCGATGAGCTGACCAAGAAAGCCAAAGAAGGCTGCCCGGTTTCCAAAGTGCTGAACGCCAAGATCACACTGGACGCTACCCTGCTGAGCTGATTGGGTACTACGAACGCAATGTTCGTGGGAGCGAGCTTGCTCGCGAAAAGGCCAGTAGTTTTGGTCGAGATGCAGCGTCCGGGATGCTGTTTTCGTGAGCAAGCCCACTCCCACGAACAAGGGCTTCTTTCAGTTGTTATGTGTCTTCGGTGAGGGGCAAGCATGAAACGTTTCGCTTTGGCAGTGGCCTGTACCCTGCTGGCTGTAAATGCGGTGGCGGCTCCGAAGTCCTGTGATGAACTCAAGGACGAAATCGAGGCGCGGATCCAGGCCAACAATGTCACGTCCTATACGCTGGAAATCGTCACCAATGACGAGGTCCAGGACCCGAATATGGTCGTGGGCAGCTGTGAGAACGGCACCAAAAAAATCATCTATCAGCGTAACGATCGCTGATCAGATGCAGTGAACATTTCCCTCCTCCGCGATCACGTTGCGCGCTGAGTCGTACAGCCACGCATCGACATCGTTGGTCAATGACCGCACCTCGAGCAGGTAACGCTGCCCTGCGGCGAAATGTGCGTAATCGATTTCCACAAAACAGGTGATCTCGGTGTAGTCGTCGCCCATCATGCCCAGACTTCCGTACCGGTATTCGTAGTCGTAACGCACCTGCAGCGAATGGCTGCCAGGCGTGACCTGGAAGTAACGGCCGTCATAGGTATTCTTGCCGTCCAGCTTGTCTGCCATCACCACTTTGCCTGTGATGGTGCGCATATCGACCCAAGCCATGTTCGGGTCAACGGCAGGTAATGGACCGGCGCAACCGGCAAGGGTGGCGAGGGCAAGAATCAGTGTCATGACGCGCATGCTGTGCTCCGTTTCTGAACCGGCGGCGATGATAGTTGCGTCGGTCGTGTCTGTCCTGCATAACAGCACTGTGTTCCGATTTGAAGGCTGTGTATGCCACGACTCACTGTTTTACGCCTCTGGCAGGCTCTGCCAGTGTTGGCGGTTTTGTTGCTCGGTGGCTGTTCCAGCGTGGCCTATTACGGTCAGTTGGCGCAGGGACAATGGCAGTTGTTGCAGGCCCGTGAGCCGGTGGATGAGGTGATCGCCAATCCTGACCGCGATCCCAGACTCCGCGCGCACCTTGCCCAGTCGCAAAAGGCCCGGGCCTTTGCCAGCGAACATCTGCACCTGCCTGACAACAAGAGCTATCGCCTGTACGCCGATCTGGGTCGCCCTTACGTGGTATGGAACGTATTCGCGACCGATGAGTTCTCTCTGGATCCCGTGACGCACTGTTTTCCGATTGCCGGCTGTGTCGCCTATCGCGGCTATTACACGCCCGGCGGCGCGCGCGGTGAAGCGGCCTTGCAGCGTCAGGCAGGCAAGGACGTTTACCTCAGTGGCGTGGAAGCCTATTCGACGCTTGGCTGGTTCAATGACCCGATTCTCAGCTCAATGCTGGGTTGGGGCGACGAGCGCCTGGCCACGCTGATCTTTCACGAGCTGGCGCATCAGCGTTTTTACGTGAAGGACGACACCGAATTCAATGAGTCATACGCCAGCTTCGTCGAGCAGGAAGGCACGCGTCAGTGGCGAGCTGCCCGTGGCCTGCCGCCTGAAAGCGTCTCGCAGTCCGGACGGCGCGATCAATTCATCCAATTGGTGCTCGATACACGCGAGCGTCTGAAAACCCTTTATCACCAACCGTTGACGCCTGCTGTTATGCGAGAACGCAAGGCCGCCGAGTTCGAGCGCATGCGCCGCGACTATCGGACGTTGCGCGATGAGCAATGGGGCGGTGACAAACGCTTCGACGGCTGGATCAACAGCCCGATGAACAATGCCAAGCTGCTGCCCTTCGGGCTCTACGACCAATGGGTGCCAGCGTTCGAAGCGTTGTTCAAGCAAGTGAATGGCGACTGGGAAGCGTTTTTTCAGGCAGTGGAAAGGCTCGGTGGCTTGCCTGCCGATTCACGCAAGGCGGCGCTACAGGCGTTGATGCCATGAGCGCTCACTGACCTTCAGCCCATGCCGCGCTGCTTCGCACGGCCGGACGCGCAGTGACGCCTTACTTGCCCACAAAAGCCCCATGCAACTCGGCCACCGTCGCAAAGTGATACGTGGGGTTTTCCGCCGTCAGCTCCTCATGGCTGCCAAATCCATATCCAACCGCAGCAACGTCCAGCCCGTTGCGGATGCCGCCGATCAGGTCGTGTTTACGGTCGCCGATCATCAGGGTGTGCGCGGGGTCGAGTCTTTCTTCGGCCAGCAGGTGGGCGATCAGATCGACCTTGTCGGTGCGGGTGCCGTCCAGTTCGCTGCCATAGATGACGATGAAGTGCCTGGCGAAATCAAAATGCCGGGCGATTTCCCGGGCGAACTCCCAAGGTTTTGACGTGGCGATGTACAGACGCCTACCCTGCCCGTCCAGAGCTTCCAGCAGCTCGGCAATACCGTCGAACACTTCGTTTTCATACAGACCGGTCACGCGGAAACGCTCACGATAAAAGCCTACCGCCTCCCACGCTCGGGCTTCGTCCATGTCGTAAAACTGCATGAACGCCTGCAACAAGGGCGGGCCGATGAAGTGTTCCAGCTTGGTGATGTCGGGCTCGTCGATACCCAGCCGTGCCAGCGCGAACTGGATCGAGCGGGTGATGCCCAGGCGCGGGTCGGTCAGCGTGCCGTCGAGGTCGAAGAGGATGTTTTGATAATGCAGGGGAGCCTTGAACTGCAGGTCGTTCAGCATGGCTGGTCAAAGCCTTCTGCCAGGTGCTGGTCTTTGAGTTTGACGTAATTGGTCGCGCTGTAAGGGAAGAACGCGATCTCTTTTTCAGTCAGCGCCCTCACCTGTTTGACCGGACGGCCTACATACAGGAAGCCGCTTTCCAGCACCTTGCCCGGCGGCACCAGACTGCCAGCGCCGATGATGACCTCATCTTCCACGACCGCGCCGTCCATGAGGGTCGAGCCCATGCCGATCAGGATCCGGTTGCCGATGGTGCAGCCATGCAGCATCGCTTTGTGGCCGATGGTAACTTCATCGCCGATCAGCAGCGGGAAACCGTCCGGGTTGAACGGCCCTGCGTGGGTGATGTGCAGCACGCTGCCGTCCTGCACGCTGGTGCGGGCGCCGATGCGGATGCGGTGCATGTCGCCGCGCACCACGGTCAGCGGCCAGATGGAGCTGTCGGCGCCTATCTCGACATCGCCGATCACCACCGCCGAATGGTCGACGAAGGCCCGTTCGCCGAGGGATGGTGTGTGATCCTGAAACTTGCGAATGGCCACGATAGGCTCCTTCTTTGGCAGTGATAGGTGAGTGAAACGGGTTTCGATGCTGCGGTCGGCGTCGATTGTAATTAAGATGCAGGAGTGTTTCTTCCAGCCAAGGTGCAAAACCGTGAGCGCGAACAACCCGCTTCTGCAATCGTACGACCTGCCACCCTTCTCGGCGATCCGTGCCGAGCATGTCAAACCTGCCATTGAACAGATTCTGGCCGACAACCGCGCTGCAATTGCCGACATTCTCGCCAAACAGGGCTCGGCACCGACCTGGGCCGGACTGGTGCTGACGATGGACGAGCTGAATGATCGTCTGGGCGCGGCCTGGAGCCCGGTCAGCCACCTGAATGCCGTGTGCAACAGCGCTGAGCTGCGCGAAGCCTACGAGTCGTGCCTGCCTGCGTTGAGCGCCTACTCCACGGAGATGGGCCAGAACCGTGCGCTGTTCCAGGCGTATGAAGCGCTGGCCAACAGCCCGGAAGCGGCGAATTTCGACGTCGGCCAAAAGACTATTCTGGAGCAGTCGCTGCGTGACTTCCGCCTGTCCGGTATCGACCTGCCGCCCGAACAGCAGAAACGTTACGCCGAAGTGCAGAGCAAGCTGTCGGAGCTGGGTAGCCAGTTCTCCAACCAGTTGCTGGATGCGACCCAGGCCTGGACCAAGCTGGTCGCCGATGAATCCGCGCTCGCGGGCCTGACTGACTCGGCCAAGCAGCAGATGGCTGCGGCTGCCAAGACCAAGGGGCTGGACGGCTACCTGATCACTCTGGAATTCCCGAGTTACTACGCGGTGATGACCTACGCCGAAGACCGCGCCCTGCGTGAAGAAGTCTACGCCGCCTATTGCACCCGCGCCTCTGATCAAGGCCCCAATGCAGGCAAGAACGACAACGGCCCGATCATGGAGCAGATTCTCGACCTGCGTCAGGAACTGGCCCAGCTTCTGGGTTACGCCAACTTCGCCGAGCTGAGCCTGGCGACCAAGATGGCCGAATCCAGCGATCAGGTGCTGAGTTTCCTGCGTGACCTGGCCAAGCGCAGCAAGCCGTTCGCTGTGCAGGATCTGGAAGAGCTCAAGGCTTATGCCGCCGAACAGGGCTGCCCGGATCTGCAAAGCTGGGACAGCGGCTTTTACAGCGAAAAGCTGCGTGAGCAGCGCTACAGCGTCTCTCAGGAAGCGCTGCGCGTCTATTTCCCGATCGACAAAGTGCTGAGCGGTCTGTTCGCTATCGTTCAGCGTCTGTACGGCATCGAAATTGCCGAGCAGAAAGGCTTCGACACCTGGCATCCGGACGTTCGTCTGTTCGAAATCAAGGAAAACGGTAAGCACGTCGGACGCTTCTTCTTCGATCTGTACGCCCGCGCCAACAAGCGTGGCGGCGCATGGATGGATGGCGCTCGCGACCGTCGTCGTACCGCCGAGGGCACCCTGCAGAGTCCGGTCGCCAATCTGGTCTGCAACTTCACCCCTGCAGTTGGCGGCAAGCCTGCACTGCTGACCCACGATGAAGTCACCACGCTGTTCCACGAATTCGGACACGGCCTGCATCACCTGCTGACCCGCATTGATCATGCCGGTGTGTCCGGCATCAACGGCGTGGCGTGGGACGCGGTCGAGCTGCCGAGCCAGTTCATGGAAAACTGGTGCTGGGAGCCTGAAGGCCTGGCGCTGATTTCCGGTCACTACGAAACCGGTGCGCCCCTGCCGCAGGACTTGCTGGAGAAGATGCTGGCCGCGCGTAACTTCCACTCCGGCCTGATGATGGTGCGTCAGCTGGAGTTCTCGCTGTTCGACTTCGAGCTGCACGCCACCCACGGTGATGGCCGTAGCGTGTTGCAGGTGCTGGAAGGTGTGCGCGACGAAGTGTCGGTCATGCGTCCGCCCGCCTATAACCGCTTCCCGAACAGCTTTGCGCATATTTTCGCAGGCGGTTACGCGGCGGGTTATTACAGCTACAAGTGGGCTGAAGTGCTGTCCGCCGATGCCTTCTCGAAGTTTGAAGAGGACGGCGTGCTCAATGCTGAAACCGGTCGTGCTTTCCGCGAAGCCATTCTGGCTCGTGGCGGCTCGCAGGCGCCGATGGTGCTGTTCGTCGACTTCCGCGGACGTGAGCCGTCGATTGACGCACTCTTGCGTCACAGTGGTCTGAGTGAGGAAGCGGCAGCATGACCGATACACCTGCGGTCGTTACCAAGAAGCGCTTCATCGCCGGGGCTGTTTGCCCGGCGTGCAGCGAGCCTGACAAGTTGATGATGTGGAGCGAAGACGACGTACCGCACCGTGAGTGCGTGAACTGCGGCTACAGCGACACCCTCAACGAACAGGGGCTTTCGGTGCCGAAAGAACTGGGTACACGGGTTAATAAGGTGGTGGTAAAGCCTGCCAACCCAAAAGTACAAGGCGTGCAGTTCTTTCCGAATCCGAAGTTGAAGAAGCCGGTTGATCCGAGCTAATCAAACGTTGACGCGATATTTAATAAGGGGCGCAAAGACGTCCCTTATTTTATGGAAAGATTTATTTTTCATAACTGTATTGGTCCTTTCAGCATCTCCTTCTGATTATCGGCATCGGCGCTAAGCGCCACAGGCACCCTGCAGTGTTATCTTTCGAACAACTCAACGAGTTTCTCTTTGAACGACAACGCAAGGTCGATCAATATTTCTTCGGCGATTTCGGCGTCGCCTTGAATGTCGATTTCATAGTCCTGTCGGGTATCGAACGTCAGTACAACAGCGCTTAAAAAATCATCGTCTTCAAATAACTCGGCACAAATCTCTGGGTATTTTTTCTTGTTTAAGTCATCCGCCGCCAATCGAACTGCATACGTCGCCATCACCCACCTCGCTGTCAGGTAAGTTGCCAGCGTCGGGTCGAGTCTGGCGTCCCGTTACGCTAGTCCTTGTCCAAAACCTCGTCTACTGACAGAAATGACAGGTGGCCATGCGTACAGGTGGGAAGACAGCGTTCGGTGCCCATTGAGGACACTACGATTCAGGCCGTCTGTCAGAGGCCTTTCTATTGAGTGGTCAGGCGTCGTATAAATAGATACTGTATGAATACACAGTATTCGGGTGATGCCTCATGTCCAGCTTCTCTCCAGTGCGCGGCCGCGGCACGGCCAGCAATCCGCACAATCGCTTTGCGCCTAGCCGTTCTGTCGCCGAAGACGACGGTTGGTATCAGGAAGTCCCCATGACGCAAGGGACGCAGGTCACCCTCGAAACCGCCAAAAGCATCATCACCCGCAACAGCTCGCCGGACATTCCGTTCGATCGGTCGATCAATCCGTATCGCGGCTGCGAGCATGGCTGCATTTATTGCTTCGCACGGCCCAGCCATGCGTACTGGGACATGTCGCCCGGGCTGGATTTCGAGACGAAACTGATCGCCAAGACCAACGCAGCCGCGCTGCTGGAGCAGCAGCTTTCGAAACCGGGCTACCGCTGTGCGCCGATCACGCTTGGGGCCAATACCGATCCTTACCAACCCATCGAGCGTGAGCATAAAATCACCCGTGCCACGCTGGAGGTGTTGCTGCGCTATCGTCATCCGGTCAGCATCATCACCAAGGGCTCGCTGATTCTGCGTGACCTTGATCTGCTGGCCGAGATGGCGAAGCTGCGTCTGGTGTCGGTGTTCATCAGCCTGACCACGCTGGATGACGAACTCAAGCGCATCCTTGAGCCCCGGGCCGCAGCCCCGAAGGCACGACTGAGGGCGATCAAGGTGTTGCGCCAGGCTGGCGTGCCGGTGGGTGTGCTGTGTGCGCCGATGATTCCCATGATCAATGACAGCGAGCTGGAAGCCCTGCTGACCGAGGCCAAGGCGGCAGGTGCGCTGAGCGCAAGTTACGTGATGCTGCGGTTGCCGCTTGAGGTCGCGCCGTTGTTCGACGAGTGGTTGAAGACGCATTACCCCCAGCGCGCCGATCATGTGATGAGTCTGATCCGCCAGAGCCGTGGCGGCGCGTTGTATGACAGCCAGTTTGGCTCGCGTATGCGCGGAGAAGGTCCGTTTGCCGATCTGCTTGCCCAGCGCTACGCGATGGCAATCAAGCGCCTGGGATTGAATAAACGTGACGGCTTTTCTCTGGATTGCGAGGCGTTTTGCCCGCCTGGGGGGCAGATGTCACTGCTGTAACGAAGTTGGGACTATCGTGCAAACCCGCATTCCAGAGCGGTCGCATTCAGTTTCACTTAAGCTTGGGCAGTTAGTCTGTAACTCGGAGTGACACCAGTGGAAGCGTCCAAGGGATGTGTTCGCGATGCCAAACGACAGGGATCACATCCGGCTCTGGTTAAGCACGCATGAGAAATCCAGATCAATCCGTCAGAGAGGATGAAGACATGAGAGACATGGATAAACAGCCGTCGGCTACGTCGGCCAGTACACACAGCCATTCGGATAGCGCCGACGTAGCGTTGAAACACATCGTCGATGGCTTTGTACATTTCCGTAACGAGGTCTTCCCTCAGCAGGAAGAGCTGTTCAAAAAACTGGCTACCGCACAATCGCCGCGAGCCATGTTCATTACCTGCGCGGATTCGCGCATCGTTCCCGAGCTGATCACTCAGAGCTCGCCGGGCGACCTTTTCGTGACCCGTAACGTCGGTAACGTCGTTCCTCCGTATGGCCAGATGAATGGTGGCGTCTCTACCGCTCTGGAATACGCAGTCGTGGCGCTGGGCGTGCAACACATCATCGTCTGCGGTCACTCCGACTGCGGTGCCATGCGCGCGGTGCTCAATCCCGACAGCCTGGACAAGATGCCGACAGTAAAAGCCTGGCTGCGCCATGCAGAGGTTGCTCGTACTGTCGTCGAACAAAACTGCAATTGCAGTGGTGAGCTGGAAACCATGCAGGTCCTGACGCAGGAAAACGTGATTTCCCAGTTGCATCACCTGCGCACCCACCCTTCGGTTGCAGCGAAGATGGCCAGCGGTCAGCTGTTCATTCACGGCTGGGTGTACAGCATCGAGACCAGTGAAATTCTGGCCTATGACGCTGAAAGCGATCGTTTCGTGCCGCTGGATGGCACAGGCCCGACGCCGATGGCTTCCCCGAAAGCACGCTTTTCAGCCGACTGACCCCCAGTCACGACTGACGGCAACCCTTCTTTAGCTGGTGGCGGCTGCGCATGGAGCGCGCCGCCAGCTTTGCCTCGTCTGAAGAATCCCGGAGAAGTGTCATGGGTGCTACACAATTGAAATCCGTCTTGCCACGGGAGCTACTGGCTTCCGTGGTCGTGTTTTTGGTGGCGCTTCCCCTGTGCATGGGGATCGCAATCGCATCCGGTATGCCCCCTGCCAAGGGTTTGATCACCGGTATTATTGGTGGTCTGGTCGTTGGTTGGCTGGCTGGTTCGCCGCTGCAGGTCAGTGGCCCGGCAGCGGGTCTTGCGGTACTGGTATTTGAAGTCGTGCGTGAGCATGGGATGGCGATGCTTGGGCCGATCCTGTTGCTGGCCGGTCTGCTTCAGTTGCTGGCCGGTCGATTCAAGCTCGGTTGCTGGTTCCGTGTGACGGCACCTGCCGTTGTCTACGGCATGCTGGCCGGTATCGGCATCCTGATTGTGCTGTCACAGGCTCATGTCATGTTCGACAGCGGGCCGAAGCCTTCCGGGCTGGATAACCTCGTCGGCTTCCCGGCAACACTGGTCCAGGCCATCGGGCCGGGATCGGGCATGCAGGCCGGTATGTTGGGCCTCGGTACGATCCTGATCATGTGGGGCTGGGACAAACTTCGCCCCACGTCCCTTCGCTTCGTTCCGGGTGCCTTGCTCGGCGTGGGCATCGCGACCGCCATCAGCCTGTTCATGGCGCTGGAAGTCAAGCGTGTGCAAGTGCCGGACAACCTCTCCGATGCTATCGACTGGCTGCGCCCCGGTGACCTGCTGAGCCTGGCCGACCCTGCGATCCTGATCGCGGCCATCGCCGTGGCCTTCATCGCCAGTGCCGAAACACTGCTTTCTGCCGCAGCGGTAGACCGCATGCACAGCGGCGTGCGTTCGGACTTCGACAAAGAGCTCAGTGCCCAGGGTGTGGGTAACATGCTGTGCGGCCTGTTGGGCGCGCTGCCGATGACGGGTGTGATCGTACGCAGCTCGGCCAACGTTCAGGCGGGTGCAACCACACGCTTCTCGACGATCTTCCACGGTCTGTGGCTGCTGGCGTTCGTTCTGCTGCTGTCCAGTGTGTTGCAGAGCATTCCGGTCGCAAGTCTTGCAGGCGTGCTGGTGTACACCGGTCTGAAACTGGTCGATCTGAAAACCTTCAAAGGGCTGGGTCGCTACGGTCGCATGCCGATGTTCACCTACGCCGCAACGGCGGGCGCGATCATCTTCACTGACCTGTTGACCGGTGTTCTGGTTGGCTTCGGTCTGACCCTGGTCAAGCTGGCGCTCAAGGCGTCGCGTCTGAAAATCAACCTTGTCGAGCTGGCGGGCAAAAACGAGTACGAACTGCGCCTGGTCGGTGCAGCCACGTTCCTCAAAGTACCCGCGCTGACTCAGGTCTTGGGCACCGTTCCGGTCGGCAGTACGCTGCATGTGCCGCTGAACAACCTGTCGTATATCGATCACTCCTGTCTGGAGCTGCTTGAAGACTGGGGGCGTGCGAATGCCGCTCACGGTACGAAGCTTGTGATCGAACCTCGGGGCTTGAAGCGTCGACTCGAAGGAAGGGTTTACACCAACACCGGGATTGGCTCAGGCGCTGCCTGATTCGTTCAACCCCACAGTAGGCCCCACAGGAGCCGGATGGGTCTTCGCGAAGCAGCGGAGCATCATCCGGCTCCTTCCTTTGCTGGCGAAGACATAGAATTCGACGGGCCGATCAGCCCACGGAACGTTCCAGTTCCAGACCGATACCCAGCTGACGTGACAGACTTGGCCAGCGCTTCCAGGCGGCCTCGGTGTCTGGACTGCTCAGCTTCTCGCGATACGCCTCTACGCAATCCAGCGCAAAATCTTCATCATCGAGCAGTTGATCGACTGCGTGATGGACAGCTTCGTCCAGTTGGTTGGCGAATTGCTCACCAATCAGTTGATGGGCAATAACGCTGGCCACAGTGGTGTTGGACGGTATGAGCGGCTGGCCGAAATGCTTGATGTAGAGATCGTTCACCTCCTCGACCAGACGATGCGCCAGATAGGCCTCATCCAGCAGGCTGTCCAGCCCTTCGTGACCTTGCATGATGGCGGGCGGCGCGGTGAAAAAGTGCTCCGCGATCATGAGTACTGGCTTGATCTGTCCTTCGATACCCGCCTCTATGGCCACTTCATGAGCGGCGTCCAGCAGGTCGGGGACCAGATCGATGTAGGCCGTGACAAAACGCGTCAGCGCGCCCTGTGCATCGACATCGGGTAAATGAATGGCAGGGTGGAGGTGCGGAAGCTGAGTTTTCAGCTGTTGCAGCAACTGGCCGGTCTCGGCTTCGTGCTGTTGTGCTCGACGTATCTGCTCGCGCAATGCGGCGGTGTTCATGGCGGTATGGGCTCCTGAAGGCATAAAACCAGGGGTGGGTTGTTGATTAAGGTCATACGTTAGCTTGATTAACTAAATACCTCAGACGTTTTTGTCATAACCGTTTCATATTTATATGCATTCGCTCTAAAAAAACGGTTTTTGAGGTGTTTGGTGAGCATCCGACCGATAAATCCATAGGTTATTCGCCTGTGGGCGTTCATCTGGCGCTTCGTTGCGCGCCGGGAGCTGTGTCTATACTCGACCTCTGAGGAAGTCGGCTTGTGACCTCGCCCTGTTTTCATGGCGCGCCTTGGTCATGGTTCTGCAGTCGGTGGCCCGCTCCCTTGTCCGCGGCTTGATCCGCGCAAGCACAAGTGTGTGAGGGAACCCGAGATGTGGCATCCAAAGGTCTGGATGGGCCTGCTGCTGTGGTCGGCGTGTGCGCAGGCCCGCGCAGACTGGACGACCAACCGGTCACCCGGCGCGTCAGTGTTCAGTGGCGCAGTATTCGATCTGCACATGACCATCTTCTGGATCTGCGTGGTGATCGGGGTGGTGGTATTCGGCACCATGCTTTGGTCGGTGTATGCGCATCGGCGCTCGATGGGCCAGAAGGCTGCCCATTTCCACGAAAACACTACGGTCGAGATCCTCTGGACGATTGTTCCGTTCCTGATTCTGATCGCAATGGCGATTCCGGCGACTCGTACCTTGATCAGCCGGTACGACGTCAGCGAGTCGGACGTCGACATCCAGATCACCGGTTATCAGTGGAAATGGCATTACAAATGCCTGGGCCAGAACGTCGAGTTCTTCAGCAATCTGGCCACCACTACTCATCAGATCCACAACCGCGACGACAAAGGCGAACACTACCTGCGGGAAGTCGATCAGCCATTGGTGCTGCCGGTCGCAGAGAAGATCTGTTTTCTGGTGATCGGAGCCGACGTGATCCACTCTTGGTGGGTGCCCGCGTTTGCGGTCAAGCGCGATGGCGTCCCCGGGTTCATCCACCAAGCCTGGACGCGCATCGAAAAGCCCGGCATTTATCGCGGCCAATGCACCGAACTGTGCGGCAAGGACCACGGCTTCATGCCCATCGTGGTCGATGCCCGCTCGCCTGCCGACTATGAAAACTGGCTGTCCGAGCGCAAGCAGGAGGCGGCAAGGCTCAAGGCGCTGACGAGCAAAGAGTGGGCCCGCGAAGAACTCATTGCCCAGTGCGACAAGGTCTACCGCACCGTTTGCGTGGCCTGTCACCAGGCCGAAGGACAAGGCCTGACGCCCATGTTCCCGACCCTCAAGGGCTCGAAAATCGCCACCGGCCCGATGGCCGAGCATCTGGATATCGTCGTCAACGTCAAGCCCGGTACGGCAATGGCGGCGTTCGGCAAACAGCTATCGGAAGTCGATATCGCCGCCGTCGAGACCTACGAACGCAACGCTTGGGGCAATAACAAGGACGACATGGTGACCCCCAAGGAAGTGCTGACGCTCAAGCAGGTGCAGCCATGAATGACCCTGTGAGGATCGTGGGAGCGAGCTTGCTCGCGAAGAGGACAGTCCATCCGTCGCAAATGTGGAGGTTGAAACATAGCCTTCGTGAGCAAGCTCGCTCCCACAGTCCGGTATTGATGCAGCATCACAAACATAGAAGAGACTGCCACAAAAGAGTTGTTGCGCAGCACATCCTTCGTCTCGGGAGGCCCACATGAGTGCTGTGATTGACGACCCTGGCCATGAGCATGCCCACGGTCCGGCCAAGGGGCTGATGCGTTGGGTGCTGACCACCAATCACAAGGACATGGGCACGATGTACCTGTGGTTCAGCTTCAGCATGTTCCAGCTGGGCGGCTCGTTTGCGATGGTGATTCGCGCCGAGTTGTTCCAGCCGGGGCTGCAGATCATCGAGCCGGCGTAACCATGATGTTGATGGACATTCATTTCGGCACCACCTTCTTCAACGCGGCAGGCGGCGTTGATCCGGTGCTGTTCCAGCATGTGTTCTGGTTCTTCGGGCATCCGGAGGTGTACATCATGATCCTGCCCGCGTTCGGCGCGGTCAGTTCGATCATTCTCGCGTTCTCACGCAAGCTGCATTTCTGGCTGTCTTTCGTGGGCATGAATCTGGCGTTCTTCCCCATGCAGTTCGTCGGTCTGGCGGGCATTCCGAGGCGTATCCCGGATTACAACCTGCAATTTGCCAATTTCAACATGCTCTCGTCGGTTGGTGCCTTCACCTTTGGCGCAACCCAGCTACTGTTTCTGTTTATCGTGATCAAGACCATCCGGGGCGGCCAACCGGCACCGGCCAAACCCTGGGACGGTGCGCAGGGGCTGGAGTGGAGCCTGCCCCGCCTGCGCCGTATCACACTTTTAGTACCCCGCCGGACGTGAAGTGAGTTGCGCATGAACCAGACATCGCCTCTCAAACGACTCATCACCCGCCTGCTGCTGATGGCCCTGGTCATGTTCGCCTTCGGTTTCGCGCTGGTGCCGCTGTACGACGTGATGTGCAAGGCCTTCGGTATCAATGGCAAGACCGACGATCAATACCAGGGCACGCAAGTCATCAATGAAACGCGTCAGGTGACGGTACAGTTCGTGTCGTCCAATTCGGCCGGCATGGTCTGGGCGTTCTATCCCCGGCGTGACCAGATAGAGGTTCATCCAGGCGCGATCAACGAGATGATTTTCGTGGCGCAGAACCCGACCGACGAACCCATGACCGCCCAGGCCGTGCCGAGCATTTCACCGGGTCAGGCCGCCGCCTACTTTCACAAAACCGAGTGTTTCTGCTTCACCCAGCAAGTGCTGCAGCCGGGCGAGCGCATCGAAATGCCGGTGCGCTTCATCGTCGACCGTGACCTGCCTGAGGAGGTGAAGACCCTGACGCTGGCCTACACGCTGTTCGACATCACCGAGCGTTACTCGCCCCCTCTTCCTGTGGCCAAAAGGCTCGAAAGAGTGGTGGTCAAAGGAGACTGAAATGGCAACGCCCCACGAGCATTATTACGTTCCGGCCCAGAGCAAATGGCCGATCATTGCCACCGCGCATTGGCAGACATCGCCAGTACCGGCCTGAGATCGAGAGATGTTTGAAATGACTTCACTGACTCGCCAGCGAACGCTTTACAGCCTGTGGCAGGACTATCTGGAGCTGACCAAGCCCAAGGTGGTGTTGCTCATGCTGATCACCTCGATGATCGGCATGTTGCTCGCCACGGACACCGCAGTGCCCTGGACCATGCTGATCATCGGTAATCTGGGCATTGGCCTGTGCGCGGCAGGCGCGGCGGTCGTGAATCATGTGGTGGACCGGCGTATCGACGCGCAGATGGCCCGCACGCACCGTCGGCCGATTGCTCAAGGCCGTGTACCGGCGGTTGCTGCACTGAGCTTCGCGTTGGCGCTGGCCGTGTCGGGGCAGCTCTTGCTATGGGTGTTCATCAACGCCCTGACCGCCTGGCTGACGCTGGCATCGTTATTGGGTTACGCGGTGATCTACACCGGTTTTCTCAAGCGTGCCACGCCGCAGAACATCGTCATTGGCGGGCTGGCAGGCGCTGCGCCGCCGTTGCTGGGCTGGGTGGCAGTGACCGGGCAGGTCAGCGCCGAGCCCTTGTTGCTGGTGCTGATCATCTTCGCCTGGACGCCGCCGCATTTCTGGGCGCTGGCGATTCATCGCAAGGCCGAATACGCCAGCGTCGACATCCCGATGCTGCCGGTGACTCACGGCGAGCACTACACCAAAGTGCATATCGTGCTGTACACCTTCATGCTGCTGGCGGTGAGTCTGCTGCCGTACGCGATTCATATGAGTGGCCTGCTCTACCTGCTGTGTGCGCTGGCGCTGGGGCTGCGCTTCCTGCAGTGGAGCTGGGTGCTGTACCGTGGCACTCGACCGCACGCTGCGATCGACACGTTCAAGTACTCGGTGTGGTACTTGTTCCTGCTGTTCGTCGCGCTGCTCGCCGATCATTACTTACTGTTGATGCCATGACCCGAACCCAGAAAACCGTTTTCATCCTTGTCGCTGTCGTCGCTCTGATCATGGGCCTGACCATCAATGGCGTGCTGTCCGGCAAAGGCCCGGGCGACCAGGCGGCGTTGATTGACGCAGGCGTGATTTTGTTGCCACAGAGCCGCAGCCTGCCTGCGTTGAGCATGAATGACCAGAACGGCGCACCGGTGGCCGTTGACGAGTTGAAAGGCAAATGGACCGTGGTGTTTTTCGGCTATACCTACTGCCCGGACATCTGCCCCACGACGCTGGCGCAGCTGCGTGACATCAGAACGAAGCTGCCTCAGGAGTCCGTGGACAACATGCGCGTGGTGTTGGTCAGCGTCGACCCCAACCGCGATACGCCGCAGCAACTCAAACAATACCTAGGCTACTTCGACCCGCGTTACGTCGGCCTGACGGCGCCCGTGGCGGATATCCAGAAACTGGCCAGTGCGCTGAGTATTCCGTTCATTCCGGCGGACACCAGCAAGCCTGGTTACACGGTCGATCACAGCGGCAATCTGGCCCTGATCGGCCCGGACGGCAGACAGCGCGGCTTCATCCGCTCGCCCCTGAACGCGCAGAAGCTGGTGGCGCAGCTGCCGGGGTTACTGGAAAGGGAGTGAGGTGTAGCGAAGCTGAACACTGCCACTTACGTGGTAATGGCTCTCAGGGCGCCCCGCTACTTCTTCAACCTGGCGCTATCGCAATCGCACAGCAAACAAAGAACCGGTGGGAGCTGACGTGTCCGCGAATGCAGCGCTTCAGTCACTGCATCTTCGTTGGATGTGCCAGCTTTTCGCGACAAGTCCGCTCCCACGGTTTTTACCGGGCTGACCGCGGCTCCTGTCAGAACGCAGGAACCACGGCGCCTTTGTATTTCTCGATCAGGAAGGCCTTGAGTTCCGGGCTGTTTAGCGCGGCGACCAGTTTCTTCATCGCGTCCGAGTCCTTGTTGTCCGGGCGGGCAACCAGAATGTTGGCGTAAGGCGATTCGGCACCTTCAATGATCAACGCGTCCTTGGTTGGATCGAGCTTGGCGCTCAAGGCGTAGTTGGTGTTGATCAGCGCCAGATCGACCTGGGTCAGCACGCGTGGCAGCGTGGCGGCTTCCAGTTCGCGGAATTTCAGGTCTTTGGGGTTGTTCACCACATCCGACGGCTTGGACAGGATGCTGGTCGGGTCTTTCAGGGTGATCAGACCGGCCTTGGCCAGCAGCAACAGCGCACGGCCTTCGTTGGTGGCGTCGTTGGGCAGTGCGACGTTGGCACCATTTGGCAACTCGTCCAGCTTCTTGAATTTGTCCGAGTAGGCACCGAACGGCTCGACGTGGACCTTGGCCACCGCTACCAGATCGGTGCCCTTGCCCTTGTTGAATTCATCAAGGTACGGCTGATGCTGGAAAAAGTTAGCGTCCATGCGCTTCTGCGACACCTGCACATTGGGCTGGATGTAATCGTTGAACACCTTGATGTTCAGGTCCACGCCTTCTTTGGCCAGCGTCGGTTTGACGAATTCCAGGATCTCGGCGTGGGGTACGGCCGAAGCTGCGACGGTCAGGGTTTCGTTGGCCTGTGCGGACAGTGCGGTTACGGCGGCAAATACGGCCAATAGCTTTTTCATGCAACAACTCCTTTGAGGCCCGCCTGTGGCGGGCCGATGCCAACTGATTCGGTCAACGGTGTGTGAAGTGCGCGACCAGTCTGTCGCCGACGGTTTGCAGGATCTGCACCAGCACCAGCAACAATACGACCGTCACAAACATCACATCGTTCTGGAAACGTTGGTATCCATATCGAATGGCCAGATCGCCCAGCCCGCCTGCACCGACGGCACCGGCCATCGCCGTGAACGACACCAGCGCAATGGCCGTCACCGTGATGGCGGCGAAAATGCCAGGCCGTGCTTCAGGTAGCAGCGCCTTGAGAATGATCTGCCGCGTGGTCGCCCCCATTGCCTGCGTGGCTTCGATGATGCCGCGATCCACTTCCCGCAGTGCGGTTTCTACCAGGCGTGCGAAGAACGGCGTGGCACCCGCAATCAGCGGCGGCAGCGTACCCAGAATGCCCAGTGACGTGCCGGTGATGATCTCGGTCAGCGGCATCATCACGATCAGCAGAATGATGAACGGCAAGGCACGCAGCATGTTCACGATCAACCCGACCGTGGCGTACAGCTGTTTGTGCTCCAGCAACTGGCGCGGCGAAGTCAGGAACATCAGCACGCCCAGCGGCAGGCCGAGCAGGATGGTGAAGCCCAGCGAGACGCCCAGCATGATCAGTGTGTCGCCGGTCGCAACCCAGATTTCATACCAGTCGACGTTGGAGAACAGGTTCAGAAAGGCGTCCATCAGCGCAGCACCTCCATGTGGACATCAGCGGCGGTGAAGCGGGCGAAGGCAGCGTCCATGTCGCCGCCGGTGATGGCCAGCGTCAACTGCCCGTAAGGCGTGTCCTTGATGCGATCGATACGACCGGCCAGGATGCTGTAGTCAACGCCGGTTTCCCGCGCCACGGTGCCCAGCAGCGGCGCGTAGGTGGCTTCGCCCTGGAAGGTCAGGCGCACGATACGGCCCTGAACGTGAGCGAAGTCGTCGCGTTGTTCGTTTTCATCGATCTGCTCGTCTTCCTGCACGAAGCGTTTGGTGGTCGGGTGCTGCGGATGCAGAAACACGTCGGCCACATTGCCCTGCTCGACGATCACACCGGCGTCCATCACTGCAACCTGATCGCAGACACGGCGAATCACGTCCATCTCGTGGGTGATCAGCACGATGGTCAGTTTCAGCTCGCGATTGATCTCGGCCAGCAGTTGCAGGACCGACGCAGTGGTCTGGGGGTCCAGTGCGCTGGTGGCTTCGTCACAGAGCAGAATCTTTGGCTTGGTGGCCAGGGCGCGGGCGATGCCGACGCGCTGCTTCTGGCCGCCCGACAATTGTGCCGGGTATTTTTTGGCGTGATCGGACAGGCCAACCCGCTCCAGCAACTCTGCCACTCGCTGGTCGATCTGGCTGCGCGGCATGTCGCCGGCCAGTGTCAGCGGCATGGCGACGTTGTCAGCCACGGTCTTGGACGCCAGCAGGTTGAAGTGCTGGAAGATCATGCCGACCTGTTGGCGAAAGCGCCGCAGGCCATTGGCATCGAGTGCGGTGACATCTTCACCGTCAACCACGATCTGCCCGCCACTGGGGGTTTCCAGACGATTGATCAGGCGCAGCAGGGTACTTTTGCCTGCACCGGAATGGCCGATCAGGCCGAACACCTGGCCGTTTTCGACGCGCAGGCTGGTGGGGTGCAGGGCCGGAATTTCCTTGCCTGCCACTCGATAGGTTTTGTGGACGTTATGAAACTCGATCACGGAGCGAACCTTGTGGGGGCGCGTTAAAAAATCAGCGCAGCGGACATGGCCCGCTTGCTTCGTTACCTCGGCCGGATTGAGCCGGGCGCGCATTTTAGCCTGTCCGGTCCGCTGTGCTTAGCATTTATTTGCAAGCGGGCCTGCTTAAAGGACATAACGCGACCGCTGGTGCCAAAGGCCGAAAATAAACGGAACGGCTGTTTTTCAAGCCGGTCACTTCATAGATACCGTGATTTCCGGCTTAAGCCAGGGAAGTCGTATTCAGCGAACCCAACTCCATGATTGGGTCGAAAATGAGGAATTTTTCTGATGGCTAACGAGAAAACACCGGTGACCGAAACGCCCAAGAGCGAATTGGCCGGCACTGACACACTGGATCGTGGCAACACCAACGCCAAGCTGGACAGTCTTGAGCAGTTCCGTTCCGACGCTACTCAACAGGCGCTGCGCACCAATCAGGGCGTGAAGATTGCCGACAACCAGAACACCCTCAAAGTCGGCAGCCGTGGTCCATCGCTGCTCGAAGACTTCATCATGCGTGAAAAAATCACGCACTTTGACCATGAGCGCATCCCGGAGCGCATCGTTCACGCCCGTGGTACTGCTGCGCATGGCTATTTCCAGACTTACGAAGACCAGGGCGCCCTCAGCAAGGCAGGTTTCCTGCGCGATCCGGGCAAGAAAACCCCGGTGTTCGTGCGTTTCTCAACGGTACAGGGCCCACGCGGTTCGGGCGATACCGTACGTGACGTGCGCGGCTTTGCGGTCAAGTTCTACACCGACGAAGGCAACTTCGATCTGGTCGGCAACAACATGCCGATCTTCTTCATCCAGGACGCCATCAAGTTTCCAGACTTCGTGCATGCCGTGAAGCCTGAGCCGCACAACGAAATCCCTACCGGCGGTTCGGCGCACGACACGTTCTGGGACTTCGTTTCGCTGGTGCCGGAATCTGCGCACATGGTGCTGTGGACCATGTCTGACCGTGCCATCCCGAAAAGCCTGCGCACCATGCAGGGCTTCGGTATTCACACCTTCCGCATGATCAACACCGAAGGCAAATCCAGCTTCGTGAAGTTTCACTGGAAGCCTAAGTACGGCGTCTGCTCGCTGGTCTGGGACGAAGCCCAGAAGCTGGCCGGTAAAGACACCGACTTCCACCGCCGCGACCTGTGGGAGTCCATCGAGATGGGCGACTACCCGGAGTGGGAACTGGGTGTACAGATCGTGTCCGAGGAAGACGAACACAAGTTCGACTTCGACCTGCTGGACCCGACCAAGATCATTCCGGAAGAGCTGGTGCCGGTGACGCCGCTGGGCAAGATGGTGCTCAACCGCAACCCGGACAACTACTTCGCCGAAACCGAGCAGGTCGCGTTTTGCCCGGGCCATGTGGTGCCAGGCATCGACTTCTCCAACGACCCGCTGCTGCAAGGTCGTCTGTTCTCCTACACCGATACGCAGATCAGCCGTTTGGGTGGGCCGAACTTCCACGAGATCCCGATCAACCGTCCTGTGTCGCCTAACCATAACGGTCAGCGTGACGCACAGCACCGCACCACTATCGACAAGGGCCGTGCTTCGTACGAGCCTAACTCGATTGATGGCGGCTGGCCGAAAGAAACCCCGGCTGCTGCCGTGGATGGTGGTTTCGAGACGTATCCAGAGCGTGTCGAAGCGCACAAGGTACGTGAGCGCAGCGAATCGTTCGGTGACCACTTCTCCCAGGCCACGCTGTTCTTCAACAGCATGAGCCACCACGAGAAAGAGCACATCATTGCGGCCTACAGCTTCGAGTTGGGCAAGGTCGAGCGCGAGTACATCCGTGCCCGTCAGGTCAACGAGATTCTGGCCAACATCGATCTGGAGCTGGCTGGCCGTGTTGCAGCGAACCTTGGTTTGCCTGCGCCGACTGCGCGTACCGTTCCGGCAAGCAAGGCATCCGTGAAGCCGTCTCCAGCGCTGAGCCAGGACAATCTGCTGTCGGGCGACATCGCGTCGCGCAAAGTGGCGATTCTGGTGGCCAACGGTGTTGATGGAAAAGCAGTCGATGCAATGAAGGCGGCACTGGAAGCCAAAGGCGCCCATGCCAAGGTACTCGGCCCGACCTCTGCTCCGGTCAAGACGGCCGATGGCAAGAGCCTGCCGGTCGATGCTTCAGCCGAAGGTCTGCCGTCCGTTGCGTTCGACGCAGTGTTCGTACCAGGTGGCGTGGATTCAGTGAAAGCATTGAGCGCCGATGGTGTGGCACTGCACTTCATTCTGGAAGCCTACAAGCACCTCAAGGCCATCTCTCTGTCTGGAGAAGCCAAAGAGTTGTTGAAGCTGCTGCACCTGGATGAAGACGCCGGCCTGCTTTGCGTATCGGATAGCGCCTCGTTCGAAGCGTTCTTTGACGCCATTGCACAGCACCGTGTCTGGGCGCGTGAGCCGAAAGCCAAGGCTGTTCCGGCTTGAGGATCTAGCCTCGTGATGAGTATTCCCACGCCGCTCTGCGTGGGAATACCGCGGGACGCTCCGCGTCCGCTCTTGAGTGCGACGCAGAGCGTCACGGGCTGCATGCCCAAGCAGAGCATGGGCACGATCAGAGTCAGAGATGGAAGCCTGATCAGGACCTTGCGGGCGTCAGCACGATGTAGGCCTGTTCCTTACGATTGATCTGGCGGCTCAAGTCCAGTTCGAAGTCCTGATTGATCTTCACTACGCGCTTGGTCAACAGCGTCGCCAGCCACGGATAGTCGTCGGTGCGCGGCACGACCAGCAGCACGTCGCAGTTGAACGCCACGGTATCTGCCGCGATGTCATCCAGTTGCCGACGCAGCTTTGGCATGTCGCCGATCTTCAGGTCGATGGTTGTGCTCATGGCCGATGGATCGATCAGTTTCGCCACGCGACGCGCTTCGGCTTCGCGCAATTCAGCTTCTGCCTTTTCCAGCTCAGCCTTGCGGGCATGTGCAATCGCGCCGTTCACGCCGCTGGTGAGCGCTGGTGCCTTGGGCATCAGTGCGCGTGCGCGGCTCAAGGCGTTTGCAGCGGCGTTCATGTCGCCCTTCTGCAGGCCGATCTGGCTCCGGCTCAAGTAGGCTTCAGCCAATCGACGCTGGAACGCTTCCAGCCGAATATCGGTGGGCGCCGCCGCCTGCAAGGCCGCGAGCTGGTCTTCGGCCGTCGCCAGTTCGTTACTGGTGATGCTCTGATCGAGCTGTGCAAAGCCGCTCGGCTGAGCCTCGGCCGCAGGCGTCTCGACGGTGGGCGCACTCTGGCAGGCACCCAACAGGATGGAAAAGGCGATCAGCAGCAGATGGCGTGGGGCGAACGGCTTCATTCCTGCGATTCTCTAGTTTGCGCAAAAAACGAGCAAGTCTACACCGCTCGCTTGGGGAGAACAAAGCTGAGCAAGAACAGCGCCGCAGCGGATACCACTATAGACGGTCCGGCGGGGGTGTCCTTGAACCATGATAACGATAGCCCAATACACACGGCGGTCACGCCCAGCAGGCTCGCGCCGAGGGCCATCTGCTCCGGCGAACGGGCGTGACGTTGTGCCGCAGCGGCCGGAATGATCAGCAGCGACGTGATCAGCAGAACACCGACAATTTTCATCGCCACTGCTATCACCACCGCGATCAGCAGCATCAGCGCCATGCGCAGCGCCGCCACCGGAAGACCTTCGACTTTCGCCAGTTCCTCATGCACGGTCATGGCCAGCAGTGGTCGCCATAGTGTCACGATCATCGCCAGCACCAAAGCGCTGCCGCCGAGAATCCAGGCCAGATCGGTCGGGCTGATCGCCAGCAGGTCACCAAACAGGTACGCCATCAGGTCGATGCGCACTTCATGCATGAAGCTGAGTACCACAAGCCCTAGGGACAGGGTACTGGGCGCGAGAATGCCGAGCAGGGTGTCCGACGCCAGTGGCTGGCGCTGCTGCAAGGTGACCAGCAGCACTGCCAGCAACAGACAGCCGCACGTCACCGCAATGGTCGGACTGACATCCAGCAGAAAGCCAAGGGCCACGCCCAGCAAGGCGGCGTGAGACAAGGTGTCGCCAAAATACGCCATGCGCCGCCAGACCACGAATGACCCCAGCGGGCCGGCGACTACGGCCAGGGCGACGCCTGCGAGCAAGGCATACAGTAGAAAATCAGCCATGCTTGCAGCTGTCTCCATGAACATGAGTGTGGGAATGCGGTGCCGCGTTCTGCGTATCGCTCACGACTTCGCCATGCAGGTCATGGGCGTGGTCGTGATGGTGGTGATAGATCGCCAGGCTCTGCGCGTTCTTGCCGAACAGCTCGACGAACGCCGGGTCATGGCTGACCTGCTCAGGGTGGCCGGAGCAGCAGACATGGCGATTCAGGCACACCACCTGATCGGTCGTGCTCATCACCAGATGCAGATCGTGGGACACCATCAGCACGCCGCACTGGTGGCGATCACGCAGACGGGTGATCAGGCTGTACAGCTCGGCCTGCCCAGCCACATCGACGCCTTGCACCGGCTCGTCCAGCACCAGCAGTTCCGGTTCACGCAACAAGGCACGCGCCAGCAGCACGCGCTGCATCTCGCCGCCGGAAATCCCCTGCAGTGGGCTGTCGATGACTTTTTCCGCGCCGACTTCTTCCAGTGCGGTCATGGCAGCTGCCCGGTCCACGCCGGGCACCAGGCGCAAAAAGCGTAACACGGACAACGGGAGGGTCTGATCAACGTGCAGTTTCTGCGGCATGTAACCGATGCGCAGCTTCGGCTTGCGCCACACGCTGCCCGTATCAGGCTTGAGCAAGCCCAGTACAGCGCGCACGAGGGTGGTCTTGCCTGCGCCGTTGGGGCCGATCAGGGTCACGATCTCGCCGGGTTTGACGCTCAGGCGGATGTTGTCCAGCACGTTTTGCCCGGACAGCGTGACGGCAACCTGCTCCAGGCGAATCAGCGCGTCACTCATCAGGCAGCCTTGCAACCAGCGCAGATCCCGACGATTTCAACCGTCTGACCTTCGACCTCGAAGCCGACCTCGGCCGCCGCACTGACCACCGCGTTGCTGATGGCTGTGTGTTGCAGTTCGATGGCGGCATGGCATTCGCGGCAGATCAGAAACTGACCCTGATGCGCGTGCGTCGGGTGGTTGCAGCCAGTGAAGGCGTTAAGGGACGCGATGCGATGGACCAGGCCGTTTTCCAGCAGGAAATCCAGTGCGCGGTACACGGTCGGTGGTGCAGCGCGACGACCGTCCTCTTCGCTCAGGACCGCAAGGATGTCGTAGGCACCCAGCGGCTTGTGACTTTGCCAGACCAGTTCCAGCACACGGCGACGCAACGCTGTCAGGCGCAAACCTTGTTTGGCGCACAGCGCATCGGCTTCGGCGAGGGCCGAATGCACGCAGTGGGAGTGATCATGGGGGCGACTAGCCAGTGGTGTATTGGGCATGAGCAGCGACGATATTTGCCAGAGACGTTATTATGTTACCTGTTCCCGCCAGTCATGAGTGTTTTACGTGCGCCGTTTTCTTAACCTTTGTGTCGTTTTGTGGGCCGGTCTGCTGGCTGTCTCTTGTGCTCAAGCCGAGGTCAAAGTCCTCACCAGCATTAAGCCGCTGCAGCTGATTGCCGCCGCTGTGCAGGATGGCGTCGGTACGCCTGAGGTGCTGTTGCCGCCGGGTGCGTCGCCGCATAACTATGCGCTACGACCGTCCGACGTACGGCGTGTGAGGGATGTGCAACTGCTCTACTGGATCGGTCCGGGCATGGAAACCTTCCTGCCACGCGTTCTTCAGGGACGCAGCCTTCCGGCCGTTGCCGTACAGACCTTGCCCGGCATGCATCTGCGCCACTTCGGTGCCGATAACGCTTCTCACGATGACCATGATCATGAGCACGACGATCATGCCCACGGTGTCGATGAGCACGACCATGATCACATGCCCGGGAGTCTCGATTCGCACCTGTGGCTTTCGACCGTCAACGCCCGGGTCATCGCGACGAAGATGGCGTCGGACCTTGGCGCAGCGGACCCGGCCAACGCGGCGCGCTACACCAGCAATTCCGAGGCATTTGCCAAGCGGCTGGACGCGCTGGACAGTCGCCTCAAGAATCAGTTGAGTGCCGTATCGGGCAAACCGTTTTTTGTGTTCCATGAAGCGTTCGATTATTTCGAAGAGGCTTACGGCCTCAAGCACACTGGCGTTTTCGCCATTGGTGCTGAGATCCAGCCCGGTGCCCAGCATGTGGCGGCGATGCGTGAGCGCTTGAAAGAAGCTGGCAAGACGTGTGTATTCAGCGAACCACCATTGCGCCCGCGTCTGGCGGAAACCCTGAGCGCGGGGCTGCCGGTCAAACTGGCAGAGCTGGATGCGCTGGGCGGTTATACGCCTGCGACCGCGCAGGGTTACGAGCAGGTCGTGCAGAAACTGGCGGATGATCTGAGCGGCTGTCTGTCGGGGGTTTAACTCGGCTTATCATGCCTATGCTTCGAGCTCATCGTTGTGAGTGAGCCGCGATGAGCATTCGAAGCCAGCTCGATTTCGGCCGTGGGAGCGGACTTGTGCGCGAAAGCTAGTACATCCGACCAAGATGCAGCGTTTGAGACGCAGTATTCGCGGACAAGTCCACTCCCCCGATGAGTTGTTCCAGGCGCATTCCTGAGGTGCTTTCGTGAACCTGCCAAGCGCTTCCGGGCTCACGCGTCCGACTTGCAAGCCAGGTTCGTGGGAGCGGACTTGTCCGCGAAAAGGCCGGTATATCCGACGCAACTTCAGTGACTGAAATACTGCATTCGCGGCCGAGCCTGCTCCCACTGCGTGGGAGCGATCAATTACAACGCAAACGGCAGCGGGATATGCGTTTCCTGGCGTTGGGCCAGGCGAAGTTCGAACTCCACGGGATCGTGAATCAGCACGTCCTGGCCGGCGAAGGTTTCTGCTGCGATCAGGCGGGACAGCCAGAAACGCACGCAGCCGATGCGCAGCATGGTTGACCAGAGCTTGGCTTCAGCCGCATTGAACGGTCGCAGAGCCGCATAAGCGCCGAGCATGGCGCGGGCGCGTACCGGGTCGATCTGGCCGTCCTCGCGGGAGCACCAGTCATTGAGCGTGATTGCCAGGTCATACAGCATCGGCCCTGAACACGCGTTGTAGAAATCGATCAGCCCGGTCAGGTGCGTGCCTTCAAACAGCACGTTGTCACGGAACATGTCCGCGTGCAGGTTGGCACGGGGCAGCGCCAGGATCTGCGGCTTGAGGTCTTCGATTTCCTGCAGCGACTTGTCCAGCAACATTCTCTGCTGCTCGCCCAAGTGCGACAGGAAGTTGCGTCCCTCGCTCAGCATCCAGTCCAGCCCGCGATCGGTCCTGCGCTCCAGTACGTTGTCGCGCGTCGCCAGATGCAGGTTGGCCAGCAATTCACCGATCTGTGCGCAGTGCTGCGTGTTGGGCTGGCTGATGTGCTTGCCCGGCAGGCGCGGCTGCAACAGCGCCGGCTTGCCCGCCAGCTCGCGCAGTGCCTGGCCATCGGTGGTACGCAAGGCGTAGGGCACCGGCAGGTCCGCGTTGTGCAACACATCCAGCAGATCAATGAAGAACGGCATCTCCTGCACCGGCCCGCGCTCGACCAGGGTCAGGACGAACTCACCCTGCTCCAAGCTGATGAAGTAGTTGGTGTTTTCGCTACCGGCGGCAATGCCTTGAAAGTCGCGCAGACGGCCGAGCCCGTAGGGGGCGAGGAATGTTTCCAGCTCGGGCCGAGCCAGTGGGGTAAAGACGGACATATCAGGACTGCCAGCAATAAGTGAATTTAAGGTGTTACCAGCTGAATATTTCCCACTGCGGGATCAGCATGTCCGGTTGGTCCGAACGTATGAAATTGGGGCTTGTACCATCGGCGCGCACCAGAAAATAGGGTTTGCCATGCTTGGGCGTGATCTTGACGGCGTACAGAAAGCCATTCTGGCGATACTCTTGAATGATTTTGTCGCCATCGGTGCGGATTGTGACGTCCGGTGCCGCCGAGGGCGAGTCTTCGGCGCACACGGCAACCAAAGGGCAGAGGGCCAACAAGCCGGTCAACACCAGTCGATTTGCCGTGCGCATGATAACCTTGTCCCTTTGTCGTCAATGGTCCTCGCATTCTAGCGCCGGACCCGCCGAAAAGGTTGATTCTGCTCATGAGCCAAGCACCCCTCGTCCTGGTGGACGGTTCTTCTTACCTCTATCGTGCTTTCCACGCACTGCCTCCGCTGGCTACGTCCAAAGGGTTGCCGACCGGCGCCGTCAAAGGCGTGCTCAACATGCTCAAGAGCCTGCGCCGGCAATACCCGGACAGCCCGTTTGCCGTGGTCTTCGACGCCAAGGGCGGCACATTCCGCGACACAATGTACGCCGAATACAAAGCCAACCGTCCCAGCATGCCGGACGACCTGCGCGTGCAGGTCGATCTGCTGCATGCCTGTGTCAAAGGCCTGGGTTATCCGCTGCTCTGCGTTGAAGGCGTGGAAGCGGACGACGTGATCGGCACATTGGCCCGCAGCAGCGCGGCGGCGGACCGTCCGGTGATCATCTCCACTGGCGACAAGGACATGGCGCAACTGGTCGACGGCCACATTACGCTGGTCAACACCATGACCGGTAGCGTGCTGGACGTGACAGGCGTGAAAGAAAAGTTTGGCGTCGGTCCCGAGCACATCATCGATTACCTCGCCCTCATGGGCGACAAGGTCGACAACATTCCCGGCGTACCCGGCGTTGGCGAAAAAACCGCCGTCGGCCTGCTGGTCGGTGTGGGCGGTGGACTCAAAGAGCTGTATGGCAACCTCGAAGCGGTAGCGACCCTGCCGATCCGCGGCGCCAAGACGCTCGCGGCCAAGCTGGAAGAGCACCGCGACATGGCGTTCCTGTCCTACGAGCTGGCAACGATCAAGATCGACGTGCCGCTGGACATCGAACTGGACCAGCTGCATTGCGGCGAACCGGACCGCGATGCGCTGATGGAGCTGTACGCCGAGCTTGAATTCAAGAGCTGGATCGAAGACCTGCAACGTGACGCCAAGCGCGCCGGGCAGGAGTTGGCTGTCGAAGAAGCACCTGTGGTGACCAAAGAAGCGGCCTACGAGGTGATCCTTGAGCAGGCGCAATTCGATGCGTGGCTGAAGAAGCTCAACGCCGCGCCCCTGTTTGCGTTTGTCACCCAGAGCAACGGCACTGATGCCCAGCGCGCGCAACTGGTCGGCCTGTCATTCGCCATCCAGACCCACGAAGCGGCGTATATCCCGCTGACCCACTCCTATATGGGCGTGCCGCAACAACTGGATCGTGACGCCGTGCTCAAGGCGCTCAAGCCGCTGCTGGAAGACGCCAGCAAGATCAAGGTCGGCCAGCACGCCAAGTTCGCGATCAATCTGCTCGCCAACTGCGCGATAGGCGGCGATCAGAGTCAGGGCATCAATCTGCAGGGCGTCAAATTCGACACGATTCTTGAGTCCTATGTGCTGGACTCCACCGCCACTCGCCATGACCGCGACAGCCTGGTGGCCAAGTACCTGACGCACACGCCGATCAACTTCCAGGACATCGCTGGCAAAGGTGCCAAGCAGCTGACCTTCGATCAGATCGCCCTTGAGCAGGCTTACCCTTATGCCGCCGAAGAAGCGGATCTGACCTTGCGCCTGCATGAAGTCTTCGAGGCTCGGCTGGCTGCCATTCCGACCCTGCAGCCGGTGCTGAACGACATCGAAATGCCGCTGGTGCCGGTACTGGCGCGCATCGAGCGTCAGGGTGCGCTGGTCGACGCCAATCTGCTGGGCATTCAGAGCGTCGAGCTGGGCGACAAGATGACCGCGCTGGAGCGTGAAGCGTTTGCCATCGCTGGCGAGGAATTCAACCTGGGCTCACCCAAGCAGTTGGGCGTGATTCTTTACGAAAAGCTCGGCATGCCGATCATCAGCAAGACCGCCACCGGCCAGCCTTCCACGGCCGAAGCGGTACTTGCCGAACTGGCCGAGCAGGACTTTCCGCTGCCTAAGGTCCTGATGCAATACCGCTCCATGAGCAAGCTCAAGAGCACTTACACCGACCGTTTGCCCGAGCAGATCAATCCACGCACCAACCGTATCCACACCTCCTACCATCAGGCGGTGGCGGTGACCGGGCGGCTGTCCTCCAGTGACCCGAACCTTCAGAACATTCCGATTCGGACCGCTGAAGGTCGCCGCATTCGTCAGGCATTCGTGGCGCCGAAAGGCTACAAGCTGTTGGCTGCCGACTATTCGCAGATCGAATTGCGGATCATGGCGCATCTGGCGCAGGACGAAGGCCTGCTGCATGCGTTCCGCAACGACCTGGACGTCCACCGGGCGACGGCGGCCGAGGTGTTCGGCGTTGAACTGGAAAACGTCACCACCGACATGCGACGCAGCGCCAAGGCGATCAACTTCGGTCTGATCTACGGCATGAGCGCGTTCGGCCTGGCCAAGCAGATCGGCGTGGACCGCAAGCAGTCGCAGGCGTATGTGGATCGCTACTTCGCCCGCTACCCCGGCGTGCTCGATTACATGGAGCGCACACGTGCTCAAGCGGCTGAACAGGGTTTCGTCGAAACCCTCTTCGGTCGTCGCCTGTACCTGCCGGACATTAACGCCAAGAACCAGTCACTGCGCAAGGGCGCGGAGCGCATGGCGATCAACGCGCCGATGCAGGGCACCGCAGCCGACATCATCAAGAAAGCGATGGTGGCCGTGAACGGCTGGCTGGACGAGTCGCAGCTGGACGCGCGGGTCATCCTTCAGGTGCACGATGAACTGGTGCTGGAAGTACGCGAAGACCTGGTTGATCAGATCAGCGAGCAAATTCGTCCGCACATGAGCGGCGCGGCTGAACTGGCGGTTCCGTTGCTGGTTGAAGTGGGTGTGGGCAACAACTGGGACGAGGCGCACTGATGACATAGTGGCGAACTTGTCACCAAGTTCGCCAAATGTTGTAGGAAATGTGAACTTTTCTTCATCGCTGGAACTTAACCCGCGGGACGGGAGTCAGACTCCACGATTGGCTGAAAAGCCACTCATGCTCCTATGTTGTGTTAAGTGTTGGCAGATATCCGGGCCCCACCCTAAGGTCCGGACCTTGAACCCCGAACTTCCCCCTCCCCATACGAAGTCCGGGGTTTTTTTTGCCCGCGTTTTACTCGGCGGGTGCCTTGTCTTCCAGCTCCATCCAGTCGGCCAGCACGGTGTAGGCTTCTTCCAGGCCCATGCGCTTGGGCGCCGAGAACAGCTGAATGGTGACAGCCTCACCCCAACCCTTGCGGATTTCCGACTGAACCTTGAGCAGTGTGTTCTTGGCTGCGCCATAGGTGAGCTTGTCGGCTTTGGTCAGCAAAATGTGCATCGGCATTTTGCTCGCTACGGCCCAGTCCAGCATCAGCAAGTCGAAGTCGGTCATTGGATGACGGATGTCCATCATCAGAATCAAACCCTTCAAGCTTTCGCGGCTGCCCAGATAGGCTTCCAGGTGACGCTGCCAGTGCTGTTTGAGCGGGATAGGCACTTTGGCGTAGCCGTAACCCGGCAGGTCGACCAGACGACGATCCTCGTCCAGGCCGAAGAAGTTCAGCAACTGGGTGCGCCCTGGGGTTTTGGAGGTGCGCGCCAGGCTGGCGTGGGTCAGGGTATTCAGCGCGCTGGACTTGCCTGCGTTGGAGCGGCCGGCAAACGCGACTTCAAAACCTTCGTCGTCCGGGCATTGGTCGACCTTGGCGGCGCTGAGCATGAAGGTGGCCTGTTGGCACAGACCGAGGATGGGGTTCTTGAGTTGCATGTGATTTCCGGTGAAGGCCTTGCCTGCAGGGCGTACGGCAAGGGCGTGTCGTTTCCGTTTGGGTAGCGCGAGTATATAATGCCGCAAATTTTGTGTGTGCTTTCGTCTCCAGGCAGGAGAGTGGGCACAGCCAGCGAAATCAATATGCGCATTAGAACGCAGTCCGCTTTCAACCTGAAAGGTTTTTGCTGAGTCATCGGGCTTAAGGGCAGTTGTCATCGGGTCAAAGGCGATGCCGCTGCGCCGACTGGCGCGTGCAACGACAGCAGTGGCCAGGATTTGCCAACTATCCTTGGGGATGAGCAAGTCATGGGCTAGCCGATTTTTCACCCTATTTGGCTGATCGGATGACCTGATGAACAGATTATGTGTGAGCCTGCTGGCGACGCTGGGCCTTTGCGCCTCGTCCTACGCGGCCGATCCTGCAGGCGATGCCGCCGCCGGCCAGTCGAAAGTCGCCGTGTGCGGTGCCTGCCACGGTCCCGATGGCAACAGCCTTGCACCCAATTTCCCCAAGCTGGCGGATCAGGGTGACCGCTACCTGCTCAAGCAACTGCGCGAAATCAAAGACGGCAAGCGCGTGGTCGTGGAAATGACCGGCATGCTGAACAACCTCACGGATCAGGATCTTGCCGACATCTCCGCCTGGTACTCGCGCCAGAAAGGCAGCGTCGGCGTTGCGTCTCCAGATCTTGTGGCGCGTGGCGAGGCCCTGTTTCGCGGCGGCAAGCTGGATCAGGGCCTGCCCGCCTGCACGGGCTGCCATTCCCCCGATGGCTCCGGCAACACCCAGGCAGGTTTTCCTCATCTTGGCGGCCAGCATGCCGATTACATAAAAAAGCAGCTGACGGCGTTCCGTGAGGGAGACCGGGTCAATGACGGAGACACAATGGTCATGCGTGCCATCGCTGAAAAACTCAGTAACAAGGATATCGAAGCGCTGGCGCACTATATTCAAGGGCTGCACTGAGCGGCGCCGGGGTTACGGCCCCGACTTGCATGACCTGCTTCACGGCCTCTGCAAAAAGGGCCACTGCTGCGGCCCTTTTTTCCGGTCGCCAGCGTTACACTAACGAACTCAAGCTTTCGCGACCGGTCGAAATGACCGTCGCTCGAAGGCGATTCAATCTGTCCAGGAGTAAAGCATGCGTAATCTGATCATCAGCGCCGCACTGGTTGCCGCCAGTCTGTTCGGTATGTCCGCTCAAGCCGCCGAGCCGATCCAGGCTGGCAAGCAATACGTCGAACTGAGCAGCGCTGTGCCTGTCGCACAACCAGGCAAGATCGAAGTCGTGGAGCTGTTCTGGTATGGCTGCCCGCATTGCTACGCATTCGAACCGACCATCAATCCTTGGGTTGAGAAACTGCCGTCCGACGTCAATTTCATCCGTATTCCTGCCATGTTCGGCGGCCCTTGGGATGCCCACGGCCAACTGTTTATTACGCTCGACATGATGGGCGTCGAGCACAAGGTTCACGCTGCCGTATTTGATGCGATCCAGAAAGGTGGCAAGCGCCTGACGGACAAAAACGACATGGCCGACTTCGTGGCGACACAAGGCGTCAACAAGGACGAGTTCCTCAAGACGTTCGATTCCTTCGCGGTAAAGGGCAAGATCGCGCAGTACAAGGAACTGGCCAAGAAATATGAAGTGACAGGCGTCCCGACCATGATCGTCAACGGCAAGTATCGCTTCGATCTGGGCACCTCCGGTGGTCCTGAAGCCACTCTGCAGGTGGCTGATCAACTGATTGCCAAAGAGCGTGCGGCCAATCAGGCTGCGAAGTAAGCGCCGGTCATGGGCCGCTGGGGTAAGGGCACAGAGCGCGTCGTTGGCCTGCATGATCCGCGGGTCAACGAGCATCATCTGAGCAAAAGCGGTCTGCCGGAAGACGGTAGGCTGCGGCTGCTCAGTTTCAATATTCAGGTCGGTATCAGCACCGAACGTTACCGGCACTACCTGACGCGCAGCTGGCAACACCTGCTGCCGCACGTCGGGCGTGCGGGCAATTTGAAGAAGATCGGCGACCTGCTGCACGATTTCGATCTGGTTGCCTTGCAGGAAGTCGATGGCGGCAGCATGCGCTCCGGCTTCGTCAATCAGGTCGAGCATCTTGCCCAGCTGGGTGCTTTTCCGTATTGGTATCAGCAACTCAATCGCAATCTCGGCCGCTTCGCTCAGCACAGCAATGGCGTGCTGAGCCGTCTGCGTCCCGCCAAAATCGAGGATCATCCGCTGCCCGGCCCCGCCGGACGTGGCGCGATTCTGGTGCGCTTCGGTGAAGGCGACGACGCGCTGGTGGTGGTTATGATGCACCTTGCATTAGGGACCCGAACCCGAACGCGACAGCTGGCCTACATTCGCGAGCTGATTGGCGGCTATCGTCATCAAGTGCTGATGGGCGACATGAACACCCACGCCAACGATCTGCTGGAGCATTCGCCGTTGCGTGACCTGGGGCTGTTGGCTCCACAGATCGAAGCGACGTTCCCCAGCTGGCGGCCGCAACGCTGTCTTGATCATATTTTGCTCAGCCCGACCCTGACACTTGAACGTGTTCAGGTACTGGCTCAACCCATTTCCGATCACCTGCCGGTTGCTGTCGAGATTCGCCTGCCTGCTTCACTGTGTGGGGACTCGCTGCCTGTGCCCTCTGGTGGAAGCCTTGCATGAGCGACGACGCGGAGCGTTGGAGAGAGAAATACCTCAAGGGAATTGAACAGCAGGAAAAACTCGAAAAGCGCTGGGATGCGCGGCTCGACCTGCTCCGCAGAGGTTTGGTACGAAGCAGTCTGGCGGCAGAAGGCTCTGACCGTGCCGTCGACGAATGCATGAAGGAAATGCGCGAGATCGTGCGCAAGGACGACATGGACGCCGGGTTGGCAGGCCTGATACCGCGCCTTGAAAAAGCCGTGCTGGATTCCGAGCATCGCCGCGAAGTACGGGTTGGTCAGATCAGTACCGCCCTCACCGCGCTGGTTTCTCAGCTGCAAGCACTGCCGCTGCCCCGTGAGGTGCGCAAGCCGCTCAAGCGCTTTGCCAAAGATCTTGAAGAGCGTGCTTCTCAGGCTCGCGAGTTGCCCTTGTTGCTCAGCGAACTCAGCGGTTTGCAGGGAAAGGCGCTGACTCAACTCGAAAAGCCCGAAGAAGGCCATCGTCCTGGATTGCTTGAGCGTTTGTTCGGCTCGCGGGATGAACATGGCGAGGCTCACCCTCCTCATCCTGATGTCGCCTCGCCCGCTGACCCTTCATCTGACCCCCATCAAGAACGCGATGAGCTTGAAGCAGAGCCGCAAGCGCACGATGATCCCGCGCCTGTTGCGCGTTCGGCCGCACCCCCTGACGTCGTCCCTGACGATTCTTCCGTCGCCCCTGAAATAACTGCGCCCGCCGCAGCCGCAGCCGCAGCCCCTGCCCCTGAGCCCACAGCGGTCGAACCTGAAATTCCCGAGCCTGTCATCGCCCGGATGGCCGAGCCGCCGCCGGTTGATGCACCACCCGCTCCGACGGTTATTGAGCCGGGGCTGGACGTCGATATCGAGTCCTTGCTTACGCCAACGCCAAGTGTTCCGTTCCAGCAGCGCCCTGATCCCGTCATCGTGGTCGATGAGCCGGAGGACGATACTGAAAGCGAAGCGGATGCAGACGCCGAGGACGACGGCTACGCACTGCCCGCCGCGCCTGAGCCGAGCTACAGTTCGGTGGCCACGCATATTGAGGAAACACTGCTGGGGCTGCTTTCCGACCTGACGCTGTCCGAGCATTACCGGCCGCAGGTCGAGGCCATGCAGTTGCGTCTCAGGCACGGGCTTAACTGGTACGAGCTGCTTCCCATCCTGGATGATCTGGCCGTGCTGATGCTGGCGATCAATAACGGTGGCCAGCAGGAATTCGGCGTCTACCTCAAGCAGTTGAACGAGCGTCTTGAATCGTTTCACAGCCATCTTCAGGCTGCCAGCGAGGACCATGCCGAGGGCCAGTCCTCGGCTCGCGATCTGAACGAGCAACTGCGTGAGCAAGTCGGCGGCTTGCAAAGCAGCGTTCAGGACGCCTCTGACCTGCCCAGCCTCAAACAGGTGCTCGATAATCGGCTGGAAGGTTTGCTGAGCACGATGGACGACTACCAGCGCAAGCGAGACCTGCGCGAACAGGAAGTCGCTGTGCACTTGCAGAGCCTTGCCACCCGTGTGGCGAGCATGGAGCAGGAAGCGCTTGGGTTTCGGACCAATCTGGAAGAGCAGCGCCAAAAAGCCCTGATCGACCCGCTCACCGGGCTGCCGAATCGCGCCGCGTGGGGCGAGCGGCTTGAAACTGAAATGGCCCAATGGCAGCAACACAAGAACAGCCTGTTGGTCTGCATACTGGATCTGGATCACTTCAAACGCATCAATGATGGCTACGGGCACCTTGCGGGCGACAAAGTATTGAAAATTGTCGCGAGCGTGCTGAAAAAGCGTTTGCGTCCCGGTGATTTCCTGGCCCGCTTCGGGGGCGAAGAGTTTGTGATGCTCATGCCCGCTACACCCGTACCCGCAGGGCTGACGCTGCTCGATGAACTTCGTGAGGCGGTGGAGCTTTGCCCGTTTCACTTCAAGGGCGAGCGAGTCACGATCACGGTTTCGATGGGTGTGACGGCATTTCGCACGGCCGAGCGCAGCGACGTGGCCATCAAGCGCGCCGATCAGGCGTTGTATCGGGCCAAGGAAAACGGTCGGAATCGGGTCGAGCAAGGGTGATGGCAGCAGTCAGGCCGGGGCAGCGTTCTTTACAAGTCGGTTATCGCTGTTCTTTTGTTATGATGTTGCATTCTCCGTGAACGTAGTCTGATCCGATGAAGCTGTATTTCTCTGCCTTTCTCCTGCTTGCCCTGACGGCGTGCTCCAGCGGTCCCAGACTGGACACGAGCCACCCGTCGGTGAATTTCGACGGCCGTATCCAGTACGTGGTCATGCACTACACCTCGACCTCGCTGGAGCGCTCGCTTCAGCTGCTCACTCACGGCGAAGTCAGCAGCCATTACCTGATTGGTGATGACAGCCAGGCAACCATCTACAAACTGGTCGATGAAAGCGCCCGTGCATGGCATGCCGGCGAAAGCGAATGGGATGGCCGGACCTGGCTGAACTCCAGCTCCATCGGGATCGAGATCGTCAATCCGGGCTACACCGAATCGCCCACGGGGCGGCTCTGGTATCCGTACACCGAAGCGCAGATCAAATCGATCACCGTGCTGCTCAAAGACATCGTCAAGCGCAACAAGATCGATCCCCGGCACATCATCGGCCACAGCGACATCGCGCCTTCGCGCAAGCTGGATCCGGGCCCGCTTTTTCCGTGGAAACGGCTGGCCGCAGAAGGGCTCGGCATCTGGCCCGACGAACGGCTGGTGGCACAGCGTCAGGCCGTGTTGATGAACAACTTGCCAACGATCAGTTGGTTCCAGCAGCAGTTGGCACGCCTGGGTTACACAACGCCTCAGACCGGCGAGCTGGATGTCGCTACAAAGCAGGTGCTGGCCGCCTTCCAGATGCATTATCGCCCTGCGCGTTTCGATGGCGAGCCAGATGCCCAGAGCGCGGCGATCCTGCAGGTGCTCAACAGCACTCGTTAAGCACACTGCCGGCCCGTTTTTCGACGGGCTAACTTTGCACCAGTTGCTATAACTGATGGGTACTCTGTCCGAGTATCCGCACATGCCCATCGCTTCAACACGTTTTCGAACCGCGCTTTCCCGCCCCTGGCTGCTCGCATCGCTGGCGGCCCTGTTGAGCGCGGCTGTGCTGTTGGCGGGCAGTGCCGGCCTTGCGTTGCAGCAGGCACGGCAGATCGAGAGCCAACGGATGAATGCGCAGGGAGAGCGTTTTCTCATCCGCCTGGAACAGTTGTTCGGCCAATTGCGGTCGGGGCTCGATCACCTTGAGCACCAACCCCTGCGGCGTTGCAGTCCCGAGCTGGTCGGGCGTTTGCGGGAAGTGATTTCCGGCAACCGATTCATCTACGAAGCCGCGTATGTGGGCGATGCGCGTCCTTGTTCCAGTTGGCCCCGCAAGAAGCTGGTAAACGAAACCCGGGCGCCGGATATTCGTGGGCCTACTTACGACTATTGGCTGAATACGTCAGCCCAGCCGGACGACAACCTGGCAGCTCTGGTGCTAGGCCGTGGTGATTTTCGGGTATCGACCTCGCGCGGGCATCTGACCGATGTGGTCGACCTCCCTCCCGGTGGCAGCTTGCTCGTGGTGTTGGACAATGCGACCCGTGCCATACCGGTGCTGGGCCCTGCGCAGCCCTGGCCTGTGTCTGGCTGGGCAACCGGTGGCAGCGAGCCGCTGATGACCACGCCGACACACTTGATTTATCGCATGGCGACGCAAAGCCCGGAATACCAGTTGGTGCTGATCACGCCGCGAACCGGGCTGCGGCAGGAAATCACTGGCGCCTGGTGGCTGCTGGTTCCGGTCAGCCTGTTGCTGTCGTTGTGCATGGGTGCGCTGGTGTTTCAGTTGCTGCGCCAGCGCAAATCGCTGGGCGCCGAGCTGACAGGAGCCCTGCGCCGAGGCGAGTTAAAGGTCCTCTATCAGCCCATTTTTAACCTGGGTACGCGCCAGTGTGTCGGTGCCGAAGCATTGGTCCGCTGGCATCGCCCTGATGGCACCCTGACGAGCCCCGATCTGTTCATACCCTTGGCGGAGAACACCGGTCAGATTCGGCAGATCACCGATTTTGTGCTGCAACAGACGCTGGAGCAGTTGGGACCTTTGCTGCGTGCCAATCCTCAGTTGTACATCTCGGTCAACCTGGCGGCCTGCGACGTCATGTCCGCCCGCATAGAGCGAATAACAGCGAGATTGCTGGCGTTGCACAAGGTGGCTGCACGGCAGATTGCTTTCGAGGTGACAGAACGCGGCCTGATCGATGTGGTGGTTGCGAGCAACTACCTGCAAACGCTGCGTGATCGCGGCCACCAAGTACTGATTGATGACTTTGGCACAGGCTATTGCAGCCTGGCCTACCTACAGACCCTGCCGGTGGATTGCCTGAAAATCGACAAGGCGTTTGTCGACGCGCTGGGCCACGATGCCGCCAGCAGTGGCGTTGCACCGCACATTATCCGAATGGCCCACGCCCTGCGCCTGAAGGTGATTGCCGAAGGCATCGAGTTCGAATCCCAAGCGGCGCTGCTCAACAGTGAAGGCGTGATGTACGGCCAGGGCTGGTTGTTCGCCCGTCCGCTGACGTCTGGCACATTCGTGGAACTGGTGACCGGCGGACGCCGCAGCGCTGCGAGGCGCAAAGACGATGTGGCGTAAAGAGGATTTCTTATCAACGCAGTTTTCTATGGCTGCGTCTCGCGATAGACCCGAAACCACCAGCCCGTGGGCGCGGACGTGTCCGCGAATACAATCCTCCAGGCACTGCGTTTCGACAGATGTCCCTGCAGGCGCGGATCAGCGCCAATTAAGGCATCCGCTGCCGTTGTAACCTGCGAGAGCGCCTACGCCCTTCGGGCAGCAGCAGGTTTGCTTCTCTGACGGCTAAAGCGGCAGCGCCATGTAGAACTGGGTGCCCTGCCCCGGTCTTGAATAGACGCCCATCCGCCCGCCGTGCAGTTGGACGATCTCTTTGCAGAGCGCCAAGCCAAGCCCGGCTCCGCCCTTTTTGCGGCCGACCTGCACGAAGGGCTCGAAGATTCGTGCCTGCTGGCCGTACGCGATGCCCTCGCCGTTGTCTTCAACACTGATCACCGCCCGTTCACCGTGACGCCTGGCTTGCAGGCGGATCAGACCGTTTTCGGGCGTGTGTCGCAAGGCGTTATCCAACAGGTTATCCAGCACCCGCTCCAGTTGCGACTGGTCGGCATGCAGCCGTGGCAGGGTTTCGTGGATGTCCAGCATCAGGACGATGCCCTGCTCGTTCGCCTGGTCGTCAAAGCGGGCCTTGGCTTCTTCCAGCAAAGTTTCGATGGAGCACGGTGCCAGTTTGAGTTTCTGCAGGCCGTTCTGGTAACGCGAGAAGTTGAGCAGGTCGTTGATCAGCTGCATCAGGCGCTGCATTTCTTCGGTCACGGTATTGAGCAGGTCGGCCTCTCGGGTTTCCGGGGCAAAGTGCAGTCGCTCCTGAAGCAGACCGAACGCCATGTGCATGCCCGTCACCGGGGTGCGCAATTCGTGCGAGGCGCGCAGGACGAACTCGCTGCGCACGCGTTCGAACGCCCGTTGCTCGGTCACGTCATGCAGCACCATCACCGCACCGAGGATATGCCCTTTGGTGTGGCTGACCGGCGTCATGCTGTAGGTCAGCAGACGCGATTCGTTGTCGATCTCGATGGCCAGGTCTTCAGGGGCGCGTTCCAGACTGCCGCCACGTAGAATCAGGTGCAGCTGTTCGTCCAGCTCAGGATGACCCAACGCCTCGCCAAGTCCCTGGCCCAGTCGGCTTTCGTCCCACCCCAGCTGGCGCTGGGCTACAGGGTTCAAGTGCTCAAGACGACCCTGTCGGTCGATCATCAGCAATCCATCATCAATACTGTCCAACACCGCTTGCAGGCGTTGCTGGCCCGCGAGCAGTTCGTCGATATTGGTGGCCTGGTGCTGACGCAGCGCCTCGGCCATGATGCCGAAACGTCGGGTCAGCAGGTTCATCTCTGCCGCCGACGAAATAGGCAGCGTGACCTCGTAATTACCCTGACCTATGCGGTCTGCGGCCTTGGCCAGCGCCTCGATGGGCGCGCCGAAGCGTCGGGCGATGCCGTGTGCGGTCACGAAGCCGATACACAGCACTGCCAGCCCGACAAGCCCGAGAAGGCCCGCGATCCACAGCGCACGTTCCCGCGAATTGACCTCGGCGTTGCTGATGCTCTCCAGCGCCTGGCGATGAATGTCCAGCAGGCCATTGCGCAACTGGTCGAAGCTGGCGCTCAGCTCCGGGTTGCCCCGGATGCCGCGGGGATCGTCGCCCAGCCGCTTCCAGTCATCAATGAAGTGTCGGTAGTCGGTCTTCGCTTTTTCAAAGGTGTCGAGAATGGTCTGCCGATTGTCGTTGACCGCGCTCTGATCAAGCAGCTCTTGAAACTCTGCCTGGGCTTTTTCCAGCTGCGCCACGCTGTGCTGGGAGCCGGTCATCAGCACCAGTTGGTCGCCGAGGTTTTGCCGCAGCTTCAGGCCGGTATCGAGGATGGCGAAGTTGTGCTGGATCAGCGATTCCTGAGTTCTGGCCATCTGCATGACACTGACCAGGCCCAGCAGCAGCCCCAGCAATGCCACGGTGATGAGGGCCGATATGCTCAGGAACAGGCGAGTGCGCAACTTCATGGCCAGTTTCATGTGAGATTAATCATAGGTTGTACTGTTTACGTTTGCGGTAAAGCGTCGAGGCGTCGATGCCCAGTGTCTTGGCGGCCTGGTCGAGTGTCTCGCTGGTGGCGAGTACGGCGCCGATGTGGGCTTTTTCCAGCTCGTCCAGACTCAGTGCCGCACCCACGCGAGGCGCGTTGTTGGCCGGTTGTTCCGCCATACCCAAGTGGCTGATTTCCACTCGTTCTTGCGGGCAGATGATGCTGGCCCGCTCGATGACGTTGCGCAGCTCGCGGATGTTGCCCGGCCAGCGATAGTTGAGCAGTGCGGCGCGTGCTTCTTCACTGAAACCTCGTGCCGGGCGCGCGTATTCCTTCACGAAGCGGGCCAGGAATCGGTCTGCCAGTGTCAGGATGTCCTCACTACGTTCACGCAGGGCGGGCAGGTGCAGTGTGATGACGTTCAACCGGTAAAGCAGGTCCTCACGGAAGCGACCGCTGCGCACCATGTCTTCCAGGTTCAGGTTGGTGGCCGCCAGAATGCGCACATCGGCGCGGCGAGTGACCGGGTCACCGACGCGCTCGTATTCCTTGTCCTGAATGAATCGCAGCAACTTGGGTTGCAACGTCAATGGAAAATCGCCGATCTCGTCGAGAAATAGCGTGCCGCCGTCGGCCTGATTGACTCGGCCCAAGGTGCTTTCGCTGGCGCCTGTAAACGCCCCGCGACTGTGACCAAACAATTCGCTTTCCATCAATTCTGCGGTAAGCGACGGGCAGTTGATGGTGACGCAGGACTTCTTCGCCCGCTTGCTCCAGCCATGAATTGCTCGCGCCAGCTCACCTTTACCCGTACCCGACTCGCCCAGAATCAAAATGTTGGCGTCGGTCACGGCGACCTGACGGGCCGTTTCCAGGATCGCCATCATTGAGGGGCTATGGGAGTCCAGGCCGTCCTTGGGCTTGCGAATCTCACCTTCCAGGGCTTCCAGCCGGGCCGACAACTGCCGGACTTCCAGCTGTTTGGCGGTTGCCAGTCGAAGTTGGTCGGGGCTGCAGGGTTTGACCAGATAATCAGCAGCGCCGGCCTGAATGGCATCGACCGCCGTGTCCACCGCCGAGTGGGCCGTGACGATCACGACGCGCATCCAGGGGGCTTGAATTCGCATTTGTGCCAGAACGTCGAGACCGTTGTCTTCTCCCAGGCGCAAATCCAGAAAACACAGGTCAAAGACCTGGCGTTGCATCAGCGTGTCAGCCTGCGCTGCGCTGTTGGCAGTGGCGACACTGTAGCCTTCGTCTTCCAGGCAGTACCGGAAGGTGCGGAGGATGGCGGACTCGTCGTCCACAAGCAGAATACGGCCCTGATTCTCAGTGGCTGCTTCCATTTTTCCTACGCTCCTTAATGAATTGTCTCAGTTAGTCTCGGAATCATCGGGCAAGTTGCATGGTCAATTCTGATTGATTCAGCGGCATGCATGCTAGCGATCTGTTCAATTAATCGCGATCAGGCTGATTAGTCCGTGTTTATGTCGCTAAAACCGTCCATGTGGAGACGAATAGCCCACCTCAGAAGGAAAACGCCATGCACTCGTTGAAAAAACTAGCGTTGATCACCGCAACCGCCGCTGTGCTGGGAACCAGTCCTTTGCCGGCCCAGGCCCAGGGCGACCTGCCCACTCAACTGGCAGAGGCGCGTCAGGAAGGCTCGATCTGGACGGCCTTTGCGCTGAACAAGCACCTGAGCCCTTTCAAGATCGATGTGAATGTCGAGAAAGGAACAGCGATCCTTAAAGGCAAGGTAGAAAACGAGGTCGATCGCGAGCTGGCCGAACGCATCGCGCTGGACATCAAGGGCATCGACAAAGTCGACAATCAGTTGGAGATCGACGCTGCCATTGCTAATGAGCCCGGCACCAAGGCCAACATGGCCCAGCGTTTCGAAGACGCCACCCTGGTTGCCACCGTGAAGTCGAAGCTGCTGTGGAGCAGCGTGACCGAGGCGTTAACCATCGATGTCGACAGCAAGGATGGCGTCGTGACGCTCAAGGGCCGTGCGCAAAGCCCCGAGGCCAAGGAGCTGGCGGGCAGCCTGGCGAGCAATACGGACGGCGTGGTCAGCGTCAACAACTTGATCAGCTTGAGCGCAGCGGACTCCATTGCAGCCAAGACTCAGCCTCAGAACCTGAGCCCGACCGAAGAGCTCAGCGATGCCTGGATCACCAGCAAGGTGAAATCCAGCCTTATCTACAGTCGCAATCTGGATGGTCTGAACATCAAGGTCGACACCAAAGAGGGTCTGGTGACGCTTAACGGCGTGGTCGCCAACTTTGCGGAGAAGGAACTGGCGGTCGAAATCGCACGAAATATACGCGGCGTCAAAGGCGTGAATGCCGACGCGCTGAAAGTCATGGCCCGCAGCGCAGGCTGACAGCGGCTGAGGGTGCGCAGAACGTTTCGTGCAGAACGCACGATTGCAAAGGTGTAATCGTGCAGCTTGCTTGTAAGTAAAAGTGTCGTAAGTTTGTAAGATGTTGATTTATAAGCGTTTAAATGCGTCAAGAAAGCTGGCATGCAGTCTGCAATATCCCCTTCAACGAATGGTCGGTACGTGCTGACCCACACAATTGAATGCCACCCGGGTGGAGGGGATTTGCAAATGAACAGCCAGCGTATTGCACAATTGCGTATCTCCCCTCTTCACATTCAGCAAGGCTTGTTTTTGCTTCTCGCCCTGCTCGTCACCCTGATTGCCATTCAACAGTTTCAACGCTGGACACAAGTCAGTGAAGCAACTGAAACCAGACAGCAAATCATTCACAGCAGTGCGTCTTATCGCAGCGTCAGCGCTCCGATGAGTCAAGGCACTGCATCGGGCCTGCGTCCTGTAGAGGGTGTTGTCTCGGCGAATGAAGTAGCGCCACAGCAAAAATGGGTTTTTTGACCCGACTTGAACCACTGCGTCATTCAAAAATAAACGGATGTAAAAAAGGAGTATCACCATGTTGAGTTGGGCAATCACGTTTCTGATCATCGCCATTGTTGCTGCCGTTCTGGGCTTCGGTGGTATCGCAGGCACCGCTACCGGTATCGCCAAGATCCTGTTCGTCGTGTTCCTGGTCATGTTCGTAGTGTCGTTCTTCTTCGGTCGTCGCGGTCGAGGCTAACGATGCATACGTCACTCCGTACGCTGGCAGCCGCCCTGATCATGGGCGGCAGTGCCTTGGCATCAGCCGCCAATGATGGGCAAGCTCGGGCCAATGAATTGCTTAATTCATCACCCGAGTATCGCCAGACCTGGACGAAAGTCGTGCAGAAGGAAGAGCGTTTGCCGGAATGGGTGTTGAACCTGTCCGGTACTTCCGAGCAAATGACGGCAGTGACCGAGGACGGTGATCCGTATCTGGTGGGGCCGCTGTGCGAAACCACCGATACGTGCAAGAGCAAACGCTTGATCGTGGCTTTCAGTCTCGACAAGGAAGACGCGTACGCGATGTTGGTTGAAGTGCCTGCTGGCCTCCCAGCTGACAAATCTCCTACGCGTCATGCCACCTACCGGTATTTGGGCAAGCCTGACGAGGGCATGAAGCAGCTGCTCAACGAGCAGCTGCGCAAGGACCCGAACTGGTATTGATCCAGAGGGAAGAAGTCGTGGAAACCTGATGACTTCTTCTTATTGTGCGACCCGAAGAGGGTTCGCGCATGACCAGGGGGCCGGGATGTGCTGATTGTTAGAATCGGCGCGACCTAGGGGTACAGGGAGTACCTCCGTTGAGGGCCGGGTCAGGCAAGCTGCCGCGCACGTTCATGATTTCTCGCTGCTGTGTGCATCGAGTCCAATTATGAGTTCTGCGCGGCGCTCTACGTTTTACCGGTTAGTTCCCTGTCTGTTGACCGTATATCCTTAAAATCTTGTAGGAAAACGCTTCTTCAGTACCTTTTCATCTCCGCTCGATAATTTCCCTCTTGCCTCCTTTAGGCGACGTTCTAGCCAGCTTCGCGCCGAATCGCCCTCTTCTTCCGTGTCGCAAATCAATTCTTTTGGTCGTTTTTGTATGCCGATCCTGCATGGGGTAGTCGTTTACGGCATTAGACGTGTGCGCATGGGGTGGGAATAGTTGCGACTTTTTTTCGCCTGCTATAGAGACGGGATGCTCGCCTGCGGTGACCTTCTGTGGACATTTCCAAAGGCATCCGCCGCCTGAAACTGCTGTGGAAAAGCGCTTTCAACGTGACGGTTTTGGAGTGGACCAAGCCACTTTGAACAAAGGGTAATGAAATGAAGAAGGCAAAGCTGAGTCTGGCCTGGCAGATTCTTATCGGTCTGGCGCTGGGTATCCTGGTCGGTGCCGCGCTCAATCACTTCAGTGCTGAAAAGGCCTGGTGGATCAGCAATATCCTGCAACCGGCCGGTGATATCTTCATTCGTCTGATCAAGATGATTGTTATCCCCATCGTTGTCGCATCGCTCGTAGTGGGCATTGCGGGCGTGGGAGATGCCAAAAAGCTGGGTCGCATAGGTCTGAAGACCATCCTCTATTTCGAGGTGGTGACCACCATCGCGATTCTGGTCGGTCTGGTGCTGGCCAATGTCTTCCACCCGGGCACCGGCATCGACATGAGCACGTTGGGCACGGTCGATATCTCCAAATATCAGCAGACCACTGCCGAGGTTCAGCACGATCACGCGTTTATCGCCACGATCCTCAATCTGATCCCGTCCAACATTTTTGCGGCGATGGCGCGTGGCGAGATGCTGCCCATCATCTTCTTCTCGGTGCTGTTTGGCCTGGGCCTTTCGAGCCTTCAAGCCGAAGTGCGTGATCCGCTGGTCAGACTGTTCCAGGGCGTCTCGGAAACGATGTTCAAGGTCACGCACATGATCATGAACTACGCACCGATCGGCGTTTTCGCCCTGATCGCGGTGACCGTCGCCAACTTCGGTTTCGCCTCGCTGCTGCCGCTCGCCAAGCTGGTGATTCTGGTCTATGTCGCCATCGCTTTCTTTGCGTTCGTGGTACTGGGCCTGATTGCCCGGGCGTTCGGCTTTTCAGTTCTGAAGCTGATGCGGATTTTCAAGGATGAGCTGATTCTGGCGTATTCCACAGCAAGCTCTGAAACCGTATTGCCCCGCGTGATTCAGAAAATGGAAGCCTACGGCGCGCCGAAAGCGATTTGCAGCTTCGTGGTGCCCACCGGCTACTCGTTCAACCTTGATGGCTCGACGCTCTACCAGAGCATCGCCGCCATGTTCATCGCCCAGCTTTATGGCATCGATTTGTCCATTGGCGCGCAGTTGATGCTGGTCGTAACGCTGATGGTGACGTCCAAGGGCATCGCAGGCGTTCCGGGCGTGTCCTTCGTCGTGCTGCTGGCGACATTGGGTAGCGCAGGCATCCCATTGGAAGGTCTGGCCTTCATTGCAGGCGTCGACCGCATCATGGACATGGCGCGCACCGCCCTGAACGTCATCGGCAACGCGCTGGCCGTACTGGTCATTTCGCGCTGGGAAGGCATGTATGACGATGCGAAGGGCCAGGCCTACTGGGACTCCCTGCCGCACTGGCGCAGCAAGGAACCCGTTCCGCTGGTGAACCCTGCCGCTAAGTGATTGCTGAGTTCCTTGCACTCATCGCTCCTACGCTCCAGCGTGGGAGCCGCTTGGTATGTTCAACGTCCGCACGATCAAAACCTCACACACCGCTCGGTCCTTCGCTACGCGTTCGCTTCTGGCTGTGAAGCGGGCAGCCTCCGATTTCCCTCCTGCCCCCCTCGCCGTTATCATCCCCGCATCTTGTGAGGGACTTATCCGATGCTCAATGGCCTGTGGCTTGGTTTTTTTGTCGTGGCGGCGATTTCCGCGATGGCGCAGTGGCTGGTCGGCGGCAACGCGGGCATTTTTGCGGCGATGGTCGAGAGCATCTTTGCGATGGCCAAACTGTCGGTCGAAGTCATGGTGCTGCTGTTCGGCACCCTCACCCTTTGGCTTGGTTTTCTGCGCATCGCCGAGAAAGCCGGGATCGTCGACTGGCTGGCCAAAGTGCTGGGGCCGCTGTTTTTGCGTCTGATGCCGGAAGTGCCGCCGGGTCATCCAGCGCTGGGTCTGATTACCCTGAACTTCGCTGCCAACGCACTCGGGCTGGATAATGCTGCAACGCCCATCGGCCTTAAGGCTATGCGCTCGTTGCAGGAGCTCAACCCCAGCAAGGACACCGCGAGCAACGCGCAGATTCTGTTTCTGGTCTTGAACGCATCGTCCCTGACTCTATTGCCAGTGACGATCTTCATGTATCGGGCGCAGCAAGGCGCGGTCGATCCCACGCTGGTGTTCCTGCCGATCCTGCTGGCAACAAGTGCCTCCACGGTCGTGGGCCTGCTGTCGGTTGCGTTCATGCAGCGCCTGCGTCTATGGGATCCGGTGGTGCTGGCTTATCTGATACCTGGCGCGCTGCTGCTGGGCGGCTTCATGGCGTTTCTGGCCACGCTGTCAGCCGCTGCGCTGGCGGGCCTTTCGTCCATTTTGGGTAACCTCACACTGTTTGGCCTGATCATGATGTTTCTGATCATCGGCTCGCTGCGCAAAGTGCAGGTGTACGAGGCGTTTGTCGAAGGCGCAAAGGAAGGCTTTGACGTCGCCAAGAGCCTGTTGCCGTATCTGGTCGCGATGCTCTGCGCAGTCGGCGTGTTACGTGCTTCAGGCGCATTGGACTTCGGCCTGGAAGGCATCAGGCACCTGGTGGAGTGGCTGGGCTGGGACACGCGCTTCGTCGATGCCTTGCCGACGGCGATGGTCAAACCCTTCTCCGGCAGCGCCGCGAGGGCCTTGCTGATTGAAACCATGCAGACCCAGGGCGTGGACAGCTTCGCGGCCTTGGCGGCCGCGACCATTCAGGGCAGTACCGAAACCACGTTCTACGTACTGGCGGTGTATTTCGGCGCCGTTGGCATTCAGCGCGCCCGTCATGCCGTGGGTTGCGCGCTGCTGGCCGAGTTTTGTGGCGTGGTGGCGGCGATCTTCGTGTGTTACTGGTTCTTCGGCGCCACTGCCGCCTGACGGGTTATTGAGCGGGCGTCTCGGGCGCTGCTTCAGCTTCCGGTGCCTTCTGCTCCGGCTGAGCGGGCGCGGATTTTTCAGGCGCTGATTCGGGCTTGCCTTCCTCGCCCGTATCGCCGCCAGGCTTGAGTTTGATGATCCTGCCGGTCGGTCGCTTGACGGCGGGCTCATCGGCTTCGGTCACGTTGAAACGCAGCACGCCGATCATCTGCCCGTCCTCGGTCAGCACCCTCACCTGCCAGCGCCCGACTACGTCCTGCGGAAAATTCTGTTTGTGTGTCCAGGCGCGATAGCCTTCCTTGCGCCCGCCGTGGATGTCCAGGGCGATTCGGTCCATCTCTTTACCGTCATGCCGCCATACATGATAAATACGCTCCTCAAGGCCACGTGGGGCGTTGATGGCGGTGTACGCATACAATCCGCTGCTGCGCAGCTGGCTGGCGCTGATCTGACGGATGCTGTCGCCCGGCGTGCGGTTCTTGTCATCGAAGTCAGGGCTGACGGCCACCTCGGTCAACCACAACGTGGCAGGCGGCACCCAGGAACGCAGCAACCATCCCGCGCCGCCTGCTACCACAATCATAGTGAGTACCATCAACGCATTGCGCCAATTGGTCAGCGGGAAACTCGAGGCCAGGCTCGGAAAAGACAGCAGCATCGCGACACCAAGCGCCAGCTTGTAACTTTCGGCGGTTGTCAGGTGCACGATGATGGGCAGCGCAGTCAGCAAGGCGGCGAACAACGTCAGTGTGTGCAACGCCATGAACAGCCAGCGGCGAGGCGCGAGCCATTTGTAGTACAACGGATCGATGATCGAAATCAGCCCTGCAGCGCCCAGTAAGGCGGTGAAAACGGCCTGGCCGCTGTTCCACGTCGTGGTGATGAAGAAGAACGGCAGTACGAAGAACAGGCTTTCCTGGTGAATCATCTGCGTGCCATAACGCAGCAAGCCTTGCGGAATCTCACGGCCGATGGCCTTGTTGAGCATCCCGACCATCGTGTTTTCGACCATCAGCCACAGCCAACTGATCAGCATGACCACTGCGATCCAGGTCGCCAGGCCTTCCTGTCGATCGACCAGAATGAAACTGGCAATACCGGAGACGAAACCAAAAGCCGCAATGAGGCCCGGATAGCGCTGCATCAAGTCGAGCACGGGTGTAACAAAGCGGTTCAGGTCGGGCATTTGGACAGTTCACTCGGGTTGAAACATTCGAAAAGCCGCGCAGCATAACAATGCTGAACACGTTACTGAATGCAGCATGCATTCCATCGGTCGACGCTTATTTGTTATGCAAACGCCGGTAGCGCAAGAACGCCAACAACACGATCAGGCCCAGCACCGCACCGATCACCCAGTACAGGCCGTCATAGCCAAGCAGGGGTTTTTCGATGCGCAAATAGCCCGGTTGAGCCAGTAATTGACGCATGGCACGGTTGGCGGTTTCAAAACTGACAGCCTTGATGCGTTTGGCTGGATCGACGAAGCGACCGTCCTCGTAATCGTTGATCGCCCCCCAGTAGTAATCGGCCAATGCGCTGTTGCCTTGAACGGCCCACGCCTGTCTGGCAATGGCCGCGTCCTGCAAACGCGCAAAGGTTTCGGGCTGCATGCCGTCCTTTTGCAGGCGCTCGACCAGGGCCAGTATTTCCCGTTCGGCCACATCGGCGTCTTCTCGTTCGACATCTGCGTTCAGGCTGAGAAACCCGACATCGCCGAACACTTCACGATCAACAGAAGGCCCGTAGGACAAACCCTGTTTCAGGCGCAGGTCTGTGTACAGCGCCCAATCCAGGTAGGACTCGACCAGATCCCAGGTTTCGTCGTGTTGATCGTCCAGTTGCGGTTCGGTGTAGATCAGGTGGAGCTTGGCGTTTGAGCCCAGCCCGCCGCGCTCCAGTTCACGCCTGTGTTCGGCGGATCCGTTGCTTTCGGCCAGTGGCGGATGGTCGATCGGGTCTGTCGGGGCCAGCTTGCCGTAGGTGCGCTCCAGATAGGCAGGCAGCAGTTTGTCCAGATCGCCGACGACGATCAGCGTCATGTTATTGGGGGCGTACCAACTGGCAAAAACTTCTTCGATGTGTTCCAGCTTGATGGGGTCCACTTCCGGACGCTCGGCGCACTTGAGCCCCAGCTCGATTGCCAGTTGACTGCTTGCGCTGTGGCTGGAATCACGCCGGTCAAGCAGGCGCTGCAAGTGTGAAGAGTGCCCGCCATCCTCGCGCTCCACGATACGCTTAACGTTGTCGAGGCGTTCCTGGGTCAGCTCGGTTCGGGTCATGACGCCCAGCAGCAGGTCCAGCACCTTGCGCTGGTTTCGGGCGGGCGCTTCCAGTACGAACGTGGTGTCGGTGTTGCTGGTAAAGGCGTTCCACTCGCCGCCCAGCGCCTGCATCCGCTCCTCAAGGCCGCCCTCACCGCCTGCATCGACGCCGCTGAACAACAGGTGCTCAAGCAAATGCGGCAGCTCTTTGTCCTGGCACGGGAAATCATCGAAACCGATGCCCACGACCAGACGAATCGCGACGTGACCCTTGTCGTAGCCGGGTTTCAGAATGACTTGTAAACCATTGGGCAGCAGATAGCCCTCGACCTTGAGACGGTCAAGGGCGAACGAAGGGAGTGAGCCGAGAAGCAGACAAGCGAACAGCAGGCAACGCATAACGCAGCTTTCCTTGCGGGCCGGTATGTCTAACAGACTTCGAAGCCCCCCTTACGTTCACAGCGATTGTTCCGGTGCGCTCTCGCTCGGCAGTGCGCCGGTGTCGGAGGTTTCCAGCACGGCGTAGGCGCTGCTGCAGAACAACGAATTCAAACGCTTCATGTCGGCGATCAGCTCCAGGTGCAACGAACTGGTTTCGATGCTCTGCACGACTTTACGTTGCAGGCGGCTCACGTGGGCGTGTGCCAGCCGACGTTCCTGAGCCCGGAAGCGGCGTTTCTCGCGCAACAGCTGGCGTGCGCTCTCCTCATCGCCCGTGAGAAACACTGACAGCCCCAGACGCAGATTGGACTGCAACTGAATCTGCAGATCGGCCAGCTCCTCAAGCCCGACTTCCGAGAATGAGCGGCGTTGCGAGGTCTTCTGCTGCTGGATCTTGCGCAGCATTCGCTCAATGAGCCCGGCGGCCAGCTCCAGATTGATCGTCAGCTCGATAATCTCTGCCCAGCGGCGATTATCGTGTTCGCCCAGCTCTTCACGTGGCATCTGCGCCAGGTACAGCTTGATGGCGTTGTAAAGTGCCTCGACGTCGTCATTGAGACGGCGCACTTCTTGGGTCACCGCGGTTTGTGTGCCGCGCAGCACCGCCAGCATCGAGCCGAGCATGCTTTCGATCAGGTCCCCCATGCGCAGGGTTTCACGCACGGCGTTGGCCAGCGCGAGCGTGGGGGTTGCCAATGCCGTCAGGTCCAGATGGCGTGGCTTGGCCAGGCCGCCCACTTCGTTCTGCTGCGGCAGTAACGCGGTACACAGTCGAGCCATCGGCCCGACAGTGGGCAGCATGATCAGGCAGCGCGCAGTGTTGTAGATCAGGTGAAAACCGATGACCAGCTCCTGAGGGCTGAAGCCCAGGGTGTCGATCCAGGCGACCAGTGGATCAAGCACCGGAATGATCAACAACAAGCCCAGAAGCTTGTACAGCAGGCTCCCCAGCGCGACCTGCCGGCCCGCCACGTTCTGCATACTGGTGCTGAGGAACGCCAGCAGGCCACTGCCGATGTTGGCGCCGATGACCAGACCGATCGCCACAGGCAGGCCAATGATTTCCGCACCTGCCAATGTGGCGGTCAGCAGAACCGCTGCAAGACTGGAATACGAGATCAGGGCAAACATTGCGCCGACCAGCGCATCCAGCAACAGATCACCCGTCAGTGACGCGAACAGCACCTTGACCCCGGCAGCCTGGGTGATCGGTGCAGCCGCTTCGACGATCAGTTGCAGCGCCAGCACGATCAACCCGAGCCCGATGCCCACACGGCCCAGTTGCCCGGCACGCGTCTGTTTGCGCGACAGAAAGAACACCACGCCAAGAAAGATCAGCAACGGCGACAGCCAGGACAGATCAAAGGTGAGGACGCGAGACATCAGTGCCGTGCCGACGTCGGCACCTAGCATGATCACCAGTGCAGGCGTCAGCGTCATCAGGCCTTGGCCCACGAAGGAGGTCACCAGCATGGCCGTGGCGTTGCTGCTCTGGACCATCGCGGTCACGAGAATGCCTGCGATGAACGCGAGCGGACGTTTGGACATGTTCTGGCTGAGCACACGACGCAGTTGAGCGCCGTAAACGCGAAGAATGCCAGTGCGCACGATATGCGTGCCCCAGATCAGCAGGGCCACAGCGGATAGCAAATCGAGCAGGGTCAGCATACTAAGAGCCCCCTGAGGTTTGCCTGTTCAGGCGTGGATTGAAAGATGCAGCGTGTAGCGAGCGGGAAAGAGAGAGGTAGCGCTCTACTAAGCTTTAGTCGGCCCGAGGCCTTGCCGCAAGCATCGCACACGCTTGGTTTCATTGAAATAAAAGTGTCATAAATCACCCCCTCATGGACCGCTCCCCACGCAGGTTGGCGCCCAGTGCGGGTTTCGCATCCGGTCAGTCCCTGTCAGTTGAGGTCTTTATTTGCTGCTTACGGGACGCCCTTGCCATGCGCATCCTGATGTTGATGGTTTCCACCGTCAGCGAGAAAGCCATCGCGAAGTACACATAACCCTTGGGTACGTGCACGTCGAACGCGTCCGCAATCAAGACTGTACCGACCAGTATCAGAAAGGACAGCGCGAGCATTTTCAGGGACGGATGACGGTTGATGAAGTCACTGATGGCGCCTGCACACAGCATCATCACCAGCACCGCCGTCACGATGGCCGCAATCATGACCGGGATATCGGAAACCATGCCCACCGCGGTAATCACCGAATCCAGCGAAAAAACGATATCGAGAATCGCGATCTGCACGATGGTGTAGAAGAATTGCCCACTGCCGCCCTTGGGTTCTTCGGCGTGCTCCTCTTCGCCTTCCAGGCCGTGATAAATCTCCTGCGAGCTTTTCCAGAGCAGAAACAGACCGCCGCAGAGCAGAATCAGATCCCGCCCGGAAAACCCTTTACCCATGATCGTGAACAGATCACTGGTCAGGCGCATGACCCACGTGATGGAGAGCAACAGCATGATCCGTGTCAGCATCGCCAGCGCCAGCCCGACGATACGGGTGCGCGGTTGCATGGCCTTCGGCATATGGCCGACCAGGATGGAGATCATGATGATGTTGTCGATGCCCAGAACGATTTCCAGGGCGGTCAGGGTAAAGAATGCAACCCAGATCTCGGGATTGGTCAGCCATTCCATTGGGGTGTCCTCAAACGTGAAAAAGCCCGCCATCAACCCTAAGGTCGATGGCGGGCCTGTAACAGCCTGAAGTTATAGACTGCTGTAGAGCGGGAAAATGCCCATGACCAGCGCGGCGATCAGGATGCACATGCACACCAGGATGGCCCATTTCAGGGTGAAGCGCTGGTGATCGCCGAACTCGATACCGGCCAGCGCAACCAGCAGGTAAGTCGACGGCACCAGCGGGCTGAGCAGGTGAACCGGCTGGCCGACGATGGAGGCGCGAGCCATTTCCACCGGGCTGATGCCGTAGTGGGAAGCGGCTTCGGACAGCACCGGCAGTACGCCGTAGTAGAACGCGTCGTTGGACATGAAGAAGGTGAACGGCATGCTCACCAGCGCGGTGATGACCGCCAGGTAAGGGCCCAGTGCGTCAGGAATCACGGCCAGCAGGCTCTTGGACATGGCGTCGACCATGCCGGTGCCCGACAGAATGCCGGTGAAAATACCTGCGGCGAAAATCAGACCGACCACCGCCAGAACGCTACCGGCGTGGGCCGACACACGATCTTTCTGATCCTGCAGGTTCGGGTAGTTAATGATCATCGCGATACTGAACGCGATCATGAACAGCACCGGCAGCGGCAGCAGGCCCATGATCAGCGCAACCATCAGCGCCAGGGTCAGGCCGCCGTTGAACCAGATCAGTTTCGGGCGACGTGCATCCGGAAATTGCGAAACGCTGATTTCGCTGTGATCGACTTCGTCGCCTTGCAGGTGCAGTTCACCCAGACGGGCACGTTCGCGTTTGCCGTAGAAATAGGCAATCGCCAGGATCGCCACCACACCGGCCAGCATCGCCGGGATCATCGGTACGAAAATGTCCGAGGCATCGACATGCAGTGCGCTGGCGGCACGAGCGGTCGGACCGCCCCACGGCGTCATGTTCATCACGCCGCCTGCCAGAATGATCAGGCCTGCCATGATGCGAGGGCTCATGCCGACACGGCTGTACAGCGGCAGCATGGCCGCCACGCAGATCATGTAGGTGGTAGCGCCGTCACCGTCCAGCGAAACCACCAGCGCCAGCACCGCAGTGCCGACCGAGATGCGCATCGGATCGCCCTTTACCATTTTCAGGATCTTGCGCACGGCCGGGTCGAACAGGCCGGAGTCGATCATCAGCGCGAAGTAGAGAATGGCGAACATCAGCATCACGCCGGTCGGTGCCAGCTTGGTGATACCGGCCAGCATCATGGGGCCGATCTGCGACGCGAAACCGCCGAACAGGGCGAAGATGATCGGAACCAGAATCAGCGCGATCAGTGCGGTCAGTCGCTTGCTCATGATCAGGTACATGAACGCAATGACCATGGCAAAGCCAAGGAAAGTCAGCATGGGAATACTCCAGACGTAATACGGCTACAGAACGATGGAAACGAACGAGTCAGCTCAGTAGGAGCGGTACGTGGGGAGAAGGCGCAAGGAGGGTACGGATAGGAAATTCAGCAAGCATCGCAATCACCATTATTGTTGTTAATTGGGCCTGAGAGCGTGTTGAACGTCACCCAGGCTGGCCGGTCTTTGTGCCGGAAGTGAGTCGATGCTAATTGCACAAGCTTTCACCGACCTTTCAATCAGTGTTTACGGGCATTTTATTGTCAGACGCCTATCGACGCGTAAAAGGGAGACACCGTCATGAGCCAGATCCATACCGGCGGTTGCCATTGCGGCAGCCTGCGTTACCAGTTCGATGCGCCTCTTGAGGACATCGCTCACTGCCACTGTTCCATTTGCAGGCGAACGTCCGGCGCGACGGTCATGACATGGCTCACTGTGCCTCTGACTTCATTCCAGTGGCTGGCGGGCAGCCCGTCGACTTACGACTCAGGCCCGACCTGCGTGCGCTATTTCTGCGGCAACTGCGGGGCGCACACGACGCTGTTCACGCGCAACAGCCCGCAAGAGATGGATGTGGTCATTGCTACGCTCGACCACCCGGAGCTCGCTGCGCCATCGCGGCACATTTTCATCGAAAACCGTCTGCCGTGGCTGCATCTGGACGAGCACTTGCCGGGGCGTGAAGGAGAGGCGGATTGAAATGGGGCGGATATCGACCATTCCCACGGGGAACGCTGAGTGGGAGTGGGCTTGTCCACCAAGAGCGCAGCACATCCGGTCCAGGTGCAGCGTTTCAAACAAAGCCTTCGCGGACAAGTCCGCTCCCTGCATCCGCTCCGGAGGTAACGCGGAGCGTCACGCGCCCACGCAAGGCATGGGCATGACAAGACGCTCAGGGCTTACTGGCTGAACTGGGAAGCCAGTTCGCGCAGCAGCACCTCGGCTTCCAGCACCTTTTTGACCGACTCGTTGGCTTTTTCGCGCGTCAGGCCAAGACGCTCGAACAGCTCATCCGGGATGTCCTGCTGCGGGCCCGCGCCGATGCCGTTGGCGCGCAGCAGGCGAACAGCCAGGAACACCAGGTTGGCGTAGGCGTGATGCTCGCCTGCGTAATGCGGGTCGTGCTGGAAGCGCAGCGCAGTGGCCAGTTCGTCCGGCATGTCCCAGTAGCGCATCAACCATGCACCGATCTGCTCCCGGCTGATACCGAGCAGATGGTGCTCGATGTAGCTGTGGTGCAGGTGCGGATTCACTTCCAGCTGACGGCAAATCAGCGTGAAATGCGGCGGGAACACGTGAGCGAGCAGCAAGTAGCCGAAGTTGTGCAGCAAGCCGGCCAAGTACGTCAGGCCGCCTTCAGGTCGTTTTGCGCGCGGGATGGCGCGAGTCAGGCCTTCAATGACCGCTGCGGTGTAGATCGACTGCTGCCAGTAAGGCGTGGTCTGCTGCGGCTGATCCTTGGGCAGGCTCAACGTTTTGCCTAGCGCAAGGCCCAGAGCGAGGTTGATGACCAGATCAAAGCCCAGGACACGCACGATGGCGTCTTCAACCGAGCGAATCTTGCCGGTCGAGGCATAGTAGGGCGAGGCTGCCCAACTTACGACCTGTGCGGCCAGCGCGGGATCGGTTTCGACCACGCCCGTGATGTCATCGATGGTCGCATCGGGGTCTACCCGAAGCTTGATGATCTTTTGCGCAGTCCCGGCCAGCGGCGGTATTTCCAGCGTTGCTTCCAGACGTTGCTGGATACGTCGCGCGGTAAAGTTGCTCATGGCTTTGGTGATTTCAGCCGGGTCGTCATCAGGGCGATCAAGGTTGGGATGGATCGCGCTGACAGGCTGGCCGAAGTGGGCGGCGCTGGCTTTGCTGAGCATTCCTTTGAAATCGTCGCTGCTGATTTCCAGCAACACGCCCGGTTCGCCAGACCCTACCAATAGCGAAGGCTCCTGCAGAAGGCGTTCATCATAAAGGCAGGGTGAACTGGTCAGCGCGGGCAGGCCTGGCAGCACGTGCAGGCTGTGTTTGGCCAGCATGCGCAGCAGCCGCTCGTGGGGAACAGCGGTCAATTGACGACCCGTCAGCTCGGTAATCCGGCTCAGGTCAAGCAACTGACTTTGCGGAAACAGGATGAGAAGGGCACCGACGGCATCTTCGACCAGGACGGCCTGAACCTTTCGTGCCGGTTGCAGGGTTTTGTCATCGACGACTTCGTTGTAGCTGATCGCCAACTTTTCAAGCAACTGCCGGATTACCGACGGGGCGTGATGCGAATCATCGACGTGAGCAACTTCTGTCATGGTCTTTGTCCATTTCCTACAATGACCGAAGTATAACCACCTTATTCAATTTGGGTCGCGCGTGGTTGTCAAAGCGTCGTCTGCATCACACCTGACCATACTGCTGGCCATGACGCAGCCAGCGTTCCAGCAAGGGGCTGACGTGTTGCGGCCAACGCTCAAGCAGGGCTTGGGCCGCGTCGCGAACGGCGGGTAGCAGATCAGCGTCGCGCATCAGGTCGGCGACCTTGAACTGCAGCAGGCCCGTTTGTCGGGTTCCGAGCATTTCGCCCGGGCCACGCAGCTCCAGGTCTTTTTCGGCGATGACAAACCCGTCGTTGGTTTCGCGCATGATACCCAGTCGTTGGCGTCCGATTTGCGACAGCGGCGGGTGATAGAGCAGCACGCAGTAGCTGACAGCGCTGCCGCGCCCTACACGGCCACGTAACTGGTGAAGCTGGGCAAGCCCGAGGCGCTCGGGGTTCTCGATGATCATCAGGCTGGAATTGGGCACGTCGACGCCCACTTCGATCACCGTGGTCGCTACCAACAGCTGCAGCGCGCCCTGCTTGAACTCGGCCATGATCGCGGCCTTCTCGGCGGGCTTCATCCGCCCGTGAATCAGGCCGACACGCAGCTCGCCCAAGGCGCTGCTCAACTCCTCGAACGAGGTTTCGGCAGCCTTGCAGGTCAGCTCTTCAGACTCCTCGATCAGCGTACACACCCAATACGCCTGGCGACCTTCTGCACAGGCGGCCCTGACGCGCTCGATCACTTCCACTCTGCGGCTGTCGGCGACCAGCACCGTACTGACGGGGGTACGGCCGGGCGGCAGCTCGTCGAGGATCGACGTGTCGAGGTCCGCATAGGCGCTCATGGCCAGCGTGCGGGGGATCGGGGTGGCCGTCATGATCAACTGATGCGGGCACATCAGGCCGCCGACGCCTTTCTTGCGCAGTGCCAGACGCTGCTGCACGCCGAAGCGGTGCTGTTCGTCGATGATGACCAGCGCCAGGTTCTTGAACTGCACCTCATCCTGAAACAATGCATGGGTGCCGACCACCATCGGAGTGCCGCTGGCGATTTGTTCAAGCGAGGAGACGCGAGCCTTGCCTTTGAGCTTGCCAGCCAGCCAGGCCACACCGATGCCCAGTGGCTCAAGCCAGCGCTGAAAGTTGATGTAGTGCTGTTCGGCAAGAATCTCGGTCGGTGCCATCAGCGCAACCTGATAACCGGCCTCCAGCGCTTGCAGAGCCGCCAGCGCGGCGACCACGGTCTTGCCTGAGCCCACATCGCCCTGAATCAGACGCAGCATGGGTTCAGGCTGACTGAGGTCATACGCCACTTCCTTACCGACCCGCTGCTGCGCGCCGGTGGGCGCAAAACCCAGATTGGCCAGAAATTGCTTCGGCAGCTTTCTGGCTACAGGCAGGGCGGGTGCGCGTTGCGAGCGCAGGCTTTCACGCAGGCGTTGCTGCGATAGTTGATGCGTCAGCAATTCTTCGAACGCCAGTCGATGCTGCGCCCAGTGATGCCCCAGAGCCAACTCGTCGACGTCGGCATCGGCAGGCGGGTGGTGCAGGTAACGTATCGCGTCGTCCAGCGGCGCCAACTGATAATCGCGGGCCAGTTCTTCCGGCAGCCAGTCCGGCAGACTTTTAGGGCCCAGCATCGCCAGCGTCTGCTGGCAGAGCTGGCGCAAACGCTGTTGCGTCAGGCCCTCAGTGGAAGGGTAGATCGGCGTGAGGGTCTGCTCGACGGGCGCGGGCTCGTCGCCGGTAATCGCTCGGTATTCAGGGTGATAGATTTCAAGTCCGGAAGCGCCAGGACGTGCTTCGCCAAAGCAGCGCAGTTGAGTGCCGCGCTTCATGCTTTCTTTTTGGGCGTTGCTGAAGTGGTAGAAGCGCAGGCTGACAACACCTGTGCCGTCACCCAGCCTTACCAGCAGGCTGCGACGTTTGCCCATCACCACATCGGCACCGCTGACGACGCCTTCGATCACCGCGTCCTGGCCCGGCCGCAGCGCGCCGATGGGCACGATGCGGGTTCGATCCTGATAACGCAACGGCAGATGAAACAGCACATCCTGCAGGTTTTCCAGACCGACCTTGGCCAGCTTTTCAGCCATAGCCTCGCCGACGCCCTTGAGCGCCGTGACCGAGACGTTGGAAAGCTCGCTCATCTTTTCCCCGCCTAGCTCGCTTCTGTTTTCGGACGAGCCACTGAACACAGGCGCACGGAGTCAGCGAGAATCTCGATTGCCTTGGGCCTTGGGAAGCTCGCGCGCCATGCGATAGCGACCGTTCGGAACGGCACAGGCGGTGTCAGTGGGCGTACTTCGATCACGCCGGGTGCATAGTGGTGACTGTCGACCGCCGACAACGGCAGAATCGAAATGCCCAAGCCAGACGCGACCATATGGCGAATGGTTTCCAGCGAGCTGGATTCCACGGTGGTGTGTTTGGCACCCTCGCTGCCTTTGGTCAGTGTAGGGCAGGCTTCCAGCACCTGATCACGGAAACAATGACCTTCGCCCAGCAACAGCAGGCTCTTGTCGTTGAGGGCCGAGGCATCGATGGTCTTTTTCTGCGTCCACGGGTGGCCGGCAGGCATCAGCACAGAGAACGGTTCGTCGTACAGAGGCAGAGTCAGTACGTCGGCTTCGTTGAACGGCAGCGCGATGATGACGGCGTCCAGCTCTCCGTTGCGCAGCTTGTCGCGCAGTACGTGGGTGAAGTTTTCCTCGATGTACAACGGCATCTGCGGGGCGACCCGATGCAGTTGCGGAATCAGGTGAGGAAACAGGTACGGGCCGACGGTGTAGATGGCGCCAACTTTCAGCGGCGCTGTCAGTTGATTCTTGCCGGCCTGAGCCAGTTCGCGAATACCTTGAGCCTGCTCAAGCACCTTCTGCGCCTGGGCGACGATGCCTTCGCCGACCGGGGTGAGGCGCACGGCGCTCTTGCTGCGCTCGAAAATCAGCACACCCAGTTCGTCTTCAAGCTTTTTGACACCCACCGACAGCGTAGGCTGGCTGACATGGCAGCGCTCGGCAGCGTGGCCGAAGTGCTGCTCTTGGGCGAGCGTAACGATGTAGCGCAATTCTGTAAGAGTCATAACGTGCGTCCATGAAGTTGCGGCCCCAGCATAGCGGGTGCAATCGATAGACGCACGTTATCAGAAGCACTCTTGAGTAACAAAAGTGCGATTCAGCGTTTATCCAGCGAATAAACGAACGGTGCGAGGATTTCAATAGTGCCGTTGTTCAGGATTTCCGCCGGCGGCTTGGGCAACGGCTGAGCGCGACGGATCATTTCCATCGTGGCTCTGTCCAGCGCCGGACTGCCTGAACTGCTGGCAATCTCGTAGGACGAGACATTGCCCTGTGCATCCACCACGAAGCGCAGACGGGCCACCCCTTGCATGCCGCGACGACGAGCGTCTTCAGGGTATTTCTTGTATCGGCTCAAGTGGCGCAACAACTCACCCTGCCAGCTCGGCAACGCGTTACTGGGCGGTGAGGGCGGTGCAGGCGGCGTCGGTGCAGCCGATTTCTCGGGTTTGGCCGTCGTGGGAGGTGTATCCACCGGCTTTTCTTCCGCCGGTTTTTCCACGGGCTTGGGTGGCTCAGGCTTCTTCTGCGGCTTTGGCGGCTGCGGTTTGGGCTTGGGCTTCTCGACCTTTTTCGGGACCACGATCTCCGGCTTCGGCGCTTCCACAACCTCTGGCACCTGCACCTGCTCTTCCGGTGCGGGCGGTTGAGGCGGCTGAACGACCTGAGGCGGCGGTGGCGGCGCGGGCTCCGGCAACGGCGCGAGTTCAACCATCATGGCGGCCGGAGGCAGTTCGATGGCCTGAGTGTCTGGCCAGCGAAGGGCGATGATGATCGCGACAGCGTGCACGGCCAGCACCAACAACAGACTACCGCTATAGCGCGTCAGTTTTTGGCGCGTAGTGATCATTTCTTACCAACCGTCTCAAGGCCTACCAGACCGACTTTCAGGTAACCCGCACCCCGAAGCGAGTTCATGACGTCCATCAGATCGCCGTAATCCACGCCCTTATCGGCCTGGAAGAAGATCGTGGTGTCTTTCTTGCCCTTGGTGCGCGCGTCCAGCACCTGGCCGATCTGTTCGCGGGAGACCTTCTCTTCACCCAGGTACAGGCTCTTGTCGGTCTTGACGCTGAGGAAGATCGGCTTTTCGGGCCGGGGTTGCGGCGTCGCGGTGGACGCAGGCAGATCAACCTTGATGTCCACCGTGGCCAGTGGCGCTGCGACCATAAAAATGATTAGCAGCACCAGCATGACGTCGATGAACGGCGTGACGTTGATTTCGTGGTTTTCGGCGAGATCGTCGTCGCCTTCTTTCAGATGCATGCCCAAGGTTCAGCCCACCTTGACCATGTGTGGCGATTGACTGCGGTCGGCAGCCGGCTGGTGATCCAGATCACGGCTGACCAGCAACAGCACCTGAGCCGATGCATCGGCGACCTGCGCTTTGTAACCGGCGATGGAGCGTGCGAAGACGTTGTAGATGACCACGGCAGGAATCGCGGCAACCAGACCCAGTGCGGTAGCCAGCAGAGCTTCGGCGATACCCGGTGCAACGACGGCGAGGTTGGTGGTCTGGGTCTTGGCGATGCCGATGAAGCTGTTCATGATGCCCCACACCGTACCGAACAGGCCCACGAATGGCGCGGTAGAGCCAATGGTGGCGAGGACTCCGGTGCCTGCGCTCATGTTGCGGCCACACGCAGCGACCAGACGCTCCAGGCGGAAGCTGACACGCTCCTTGATGCCTTCGCGTTCGCGGCTGTTGGTCGACAGGCGCATTTCTTCCATTGCGTCGTGGACCAGCAGGTTTGCCAGCGTGCCTTCTTTGGCGGCGGTTTCGCCTGCCTCGGAAAGCGTGCGTGCTTTCTTCAGGTTGGCGATCTCGGTGCGCAGGCGGCGCTTGGCACCCAGCAGTTCGAAACCCTTGGCGATCCAGATGGTCCAGGTGATGATCGAGGCAATGGCCAGACCGATCATGACGGCTTTTACGACCACGTCCGCGTTTTGGTACATGCCCCACGGTGACAGGTCATGGGACATGCCCAAGCTGTTGGCTTCGGTAGCCGCTTGCTCCGAACCTGAGGATTGAGCGCGCAGGTTCTCTAATTCGGTACGAATCTCCGGTGGAAGCTGGGAAATTTTTTCCTGGAACTGCTGGTCAGTGAGCGTAGTCATCGACTGCGCGTCAGGCGGCGTCGCAGGGGCCGATTGATCGGCCAGCACGACGGGCGCGAACATCAGGCTCAGGATGAGAGCCGCAATACCGCGCCATGCGCGAGGCAGGCTGAATAGCTTGGTTGGCGAAGCGATTGATTGAATACGTGTCATGCTGGCCTGACCTGGGAGAAGAAGAAGGTAAGTTGTTCCGGTCGCCGTGCGTTGCGTTCGACGTTCTTAGGGAACAAATGGGTCGCCATTATTGCAAATCGTTCTTGTTAACAAAAGTAATACTGTATCTTTTTTACATGTTGGTTCGAATGCTCGTCGTTTTTTGATGACTTAAACGGTGTCCGATCACCGTCACGTGGAGATATGCAATGTCAGCCCCATCCGTTTTGATCGCTGGTTGTGGCGATATCGGCTCCCGACTCGCCACTCGCCTGCTGGCTCATGACTGGTCCGTTCATGGGCTGCGGCGCACGGTTTCCGAGCTGCCAAAGGGTGTCTTGCCGGTACAGGGCAATCTGTTTGCGGCCGCGAAACCCGCTGACTGGCCAACTGGCCAGATCGACTATGTGGTGTATTGCGCAACGCCCTCGCAACGCGACGAAGCCGGTTATCGAGACGCTTATGTCAACGGGTTGCGCCATGTGCTTGGCTGGCTCAAAGAGCAGGGTCAGCGGCCCAAGCGTCTGTTTTTCGTGTCCAGCAGCGGCGTTTACGGTCAGCAGGAGGGCGAATGGGTCGATGAAATGTCCGTCACTGAGCCTGTCGGCTTTACCGGCACGGTCATGCTTGAGGCTGAGCAACTCGCTCTGAACAGCGGCCTTACTGCCTCGGCCGTGAGATTGACCGGTATCTATGGGCCTGGCCGCGCAGATCTGTCTAACCGCGTTCGGCAAGGCCACAGCGTCAGGATCGACCCGCCGGTTTACGCCAATCGCATTCACGCCGACGACGCAGCGGGTCTGCTGGCGCATCTGCTTGAGGCCGATGATCGGGGCGTTGCGCTGGAGAACTGCTATCTGGGCGTGGACGACGATCCGGCTGCGTTGGCCGACGTAGTCTCATGGATACGTGAATACCTGGGCGTTACCGAATGGTCTGACGATGTCAGCGTGCAGCGGGTGGGCAGCAAACGCTGCAGCAATGCGCGCGCACGGGCCTTGGGTTGGGTGCCGATGTACCCGAATTATCGGGTAGGGTACGCAGCGTTGTTGGGGCAGGGCGATTGAATAATACGCCATGAAAAAAGCGCCTCAATGAGGCGCTTTTTCGTGGGCGGGCAAACGTTTTGCTTATTGCTGTTCAAGCAACCAGCGGCGAGTACCCGGACGCAGTTCTGGCATCTGGTCGACGCCTGCGTTGTTCACGGCCTGGAAAATTTCCAGCTGCTTGCCTTTGCGGGCGAAGATCCACGGGTTGCCTTTCTCGGCCTTCTCCAGCCACATGCTGTCGTACTCACCGCTCATGGCGGCGCAATCGCCAGCCAGGCAGAGTGCGAAGCGATCGTTCTCCGGAAGGCCTTCAACGCTGCCGTCTGGCATGAACTGCACGGTGCTGCCCTGGCCGTCGCCTTCAACGATGGTCCATTTGCCGCCCATATAAGCGGCATACAACGCCTTTTCAAAGCTGCTGCCGGGCTGTGCGCCCTCAGGTACGGTGTTCTTTGGTTTTTCGAAGTGCTGCTCAGGGCCGGACTCGCTAGCTGCCTGCACCAGTTCGTCACCCTTGACGCTCAGGTCTTCGAAGAAGTTACCGTAGAAGTCGATGTGCAGCTTGCCTTCAGCGGCGCTGACGATCTTGCCTTCACCCAGCTCAAAACCATTGGAGTAAACGGCCTGATTGGTCTTGGAGTTGATCTGCCACTCCAGATTCGGGCCGTTGGCGAGCAGCGCCTGGCGCAGGTTGCCTTGTTTGACCGCAGCATCAATGGCGGTCTGGTTGATCCAGGTGCCGTCCGGGTTGCGGTCAGCGATGCTGGAGCAGCCACCGAGTACAACGGCCAGCAGCGAAATGGCGAGCGCGGAACGCATAACAGATTCCTTCCTTCAGGGAGAGCGGAGCGCAGCGCACGCTCCGCTGGGGGATTATTCGATGACGAGAATCGCGTCCATCTCGACCTGCGCGCCACGCGGCAGGGCGGCAACGCCAATAGCTGCACGCGCCGGGTAAGGCTGCGCGAAATAGGTACCCATGATCTCGTTGACCTTGGCGAAGTGGCCCAGATCGGTCAGAAAGATGTTCAGTTTGACGATGTCCTTGAACGAGCCACCAGCTGCTTCGGCGACAGACTTCAGATTTTCGAAGACCTGGATGATCTGGGCTTCGATGCCGTCCACCAGTTCCATCGTTTTCGGATCCAGAGGGATCTGGCCGGACATGTAGACGGTATTGCCAGCTTTGATTGCCTGCGAGTACGGGCCGATGGCCGCCGGGGCTTTGTCGCTGGTGATGACAGTCTTGGTCATGAAAAACTCCTGAGAATGGGATGGCTTACGAGCGCATACGGGTGATGCGTGTGACCCCGGTCAGTGCGCGTAGTTTCTTGATGACTCGGGCCAGATGCACTCGGTCATGCACGCTGACCACGAGCTGGACGACGCTGATACGACCATCGCGCTCGTCCATGCTGATTTTTTCGATGTTGCCGTCGGCAGCATTGACGCTGCTGGCCAGCAGAGCGATCAGGCCACGCTGGTGTTCCAGTTCCACGCGCAACTCGACATTGAATTCGCCGGTCACATCCTTGGCCCACGACAGCTGGATGCATTTTTCCGGGTTGTGACGGATTTCGCTGATGTTGCGGCAGTTGTCCAGGTGTACGACCATGCCTTTACCCGCCGACAGGTGACCCACGATGGGGTCGCCGGGTATCGGCGTGCAGCACTTGGCGTAACTGAGCACCAGGCCTTCGGTTCCGCGAATGGCCAGCGGACCCTCGGGGCTCGGCAACTGATCGCCTTCGCCCAGCAGGCGGCGGGCGACGACATAGGCCATGCGATTGCCCAGACCGATGTCTTCGAGCAAGTCTTCCAGCACCTCGACACGGTATTCGTTCAAGGCCAGTTGCACGCGCTCGGCAGGAATTTTGTCCAGGCTGCTCTCGAAGCCGTTGAGGACCTTGTTCAGCAGGCGTTCGCCCAGGCTGATGGATTCGGAGCGGCGTTGCAGCTTGAGGGCGTGGCGAATGTGCGTGCGCGCCTTGCCGGTGACAACGAAGTTCAGCCACGCCGGATTGGGGCGTGCGCCGGGTGCGCTGACGATCTCGACCGTTGAGCCGCTTTGCAGCGGTTCCGACAACGGGGCCAGTCGGCGATTGATCCGGCAGGCGATGCAACTGTTGCCAACGTCGGTGTGAACCGCGTAAGCGAAATCCACGGCGGTGGAGCCTTTGGGCAGCTCCATGATCCGGCCTTTGGGCGTGAAGACATAGACCTCGTCCGGGAACAGGTCGATCTTGACGCTCTCGATGAATTCCAGCGAGTTGCCAGCACGCTGCTGCATTTCCAGCACGCCCTTGACCCACTGGCGGGCGCGGGCGTGGGTGCCCTTGGGCTGCTCGTCGTCACTGGATTTGTAGAGCCAGTGCGCCGCAATACCATTGTTCGCCATTTCTTCCATCTCGCGGGTACGGATCTGGATTTCGATGGGCACGCCGTGCATGCCGAACAGGGTGGTGTGCAGCGACTGGTAGCCGTTGGCCTTGGGGATCGCGATGTAATCCTTGAAGCGGCCCGGCAGCGGTTTGTACAAATTATGCACAGCACCCAGTACGCGATAGCAGGTGTCGACCTTGTCGACGATGATACGGAACGCGTAAACGTCCATGATCTCGTTGAAGGCTCGACGCTTGCCGCGCATCTTTTTGTAGATACCGTACAGGTGCTTCTGCCGCCCGCTGACGTCGCCTTCGATGCCGTCAACGGCAAGGCAGTGGCTCAGGGACTCTTCGATCTTGTTGACCAGTTCCTTGCGATTGCCACGGGCGCGCTTGACGGCCTGGTTGATTCGCGAGGAGCGCATCGGGTACATGGCCTTGAAGCCCAGGTCCTCGAATTCGATGCGAACGCTGTGCATGCCCAAGCGGTTGGCAATGGGCGCGTAGATCTCGAGGGTTTCCTTGGCGATGCGGCGGCGCTTTTCACCGGACAGGACTTCCAGTGTGCGCATGTTGTGCAGGCGGTCGGCGAGCTTGACCAGAATGACGCGAATGTCGCGGGCCATCGCCATCGCCATTTTCTGGAAGTTTTCAGCCTGTGCCTCGGCCTTGGTCTCGAAATTCATCTGGGTCAGTTTGCTGACCCCGTCGACCAGTTCGGCCACGGTTTCGCCAAACTGCGCACTGAGCGCTTCCTTGGCGATGCCGGTGTCTTCGATCACGTCATGCAGCATCGCAGCCATAAGGCTCTGATGGTCCATATGCATGTCGGCAAGAATGTTTGCCACGGCAAGAGGATGCGTGACATACGCCTCACCACTGCGACGGCGTTGGCCGTCGTGGGCTTGTTCGGCGTAGAAATACGCTCGGCGGACCAGGTTGACCTGTTCCTTGCCGAGGTAGGCCGACAGTCTATCGGCGAGGGCGTCTATGCTCGGCAAGGCGCTACCCCCTGCCGATGGCTTTTACCCTGCGCCGTACTACGTCGACCCGGCATAGGCTTAGACGGCCTCGTTGGACTCGTCCTCGAACGCTGCGAACAATGGTTCATCTTCAACGATTTCGGCTTCTGCGATAACGGCGTAGTCCATCAGGCCAGCAGCGATTTCACGCAGGGCCACAACGGTAGGCTTGTCGTTTTCCCACGCCAGCTTCGGCTCTTTGCCGCCGGTGGCGAGTTGACGCGAACGCTTGGTAGCGAGCATGACCAGCTCGAAGCGGTTATCGACGTGTTCTAGGCAGTCTTCAACGGTCACGCGGGCCATGGGTATTCCTCGTAGCAAATGCGTATGCGCGGTGCCCGGATGGGCGAGCGGACTCGGTAGTTTACAAGCGGACTGCTGCTAGCAGCAAGCGGCATACCACGAACGGTCTGAGTTCGACCTGCAGTCTGCCGCGTTGAAACAGCCTGATCAAGCCAGCAATTGCTGAAAAAGCTCGCTGTATTGCTCTTGCTGATGCTGCTGGGTGAGACGGTTGGCGCGGAAAATGGACTTCAGGTCTTCCAGCGCACCGGCGAAATCATCGTTGACCACAATGTACTCGTACTCGACGTAATGGCTCATTTCGCTGACCGCTTCACGCATGCGGGTTTCAATGATCTCGTCGCTGTCCTGGCCACGGTTGGTCAGGCGTTGGCGCAGTGCCTGCTGACTCGGCGGCAGGATGAAGACAGAGCGCGCGTGGGGCATTTGCGCACGGACCTGCTGCGCGCCTTGCCAGTCGATCTCCAGAATCAGGTCGTGGCCTTCATCCAGCGTCTGTTGCAGATGGCTTTGCGAGGTGCCGTACAGGTTGCCGAAGACTTCGGCCTGTTCGAGGAAGTCGCCGTGTTCGATCATGCGCACGAACTCTGCGCGGTCGACGAAGTGGTAGTTCACCCCGTTCTGTTCGCCAGGGCGCATGGCGCGGGTGGTGTGCGACACCGAAACGCGGATCTGCGGCTGGGCCTGGACCAGGGCGTTGACGAGACTCGTCTTGCCTGCGCCGGAGGGTGCCGAAATGATGTACAGGGTGCCGGATTTGTGGGTCATGTCAGGTTTAGCCTTACTCAATATTCTGCACTTGTTCACGCATCTGCTCGATCAACACTTTCAGGTTGACGGCCGCTTGCGTGCTGCGTGGGTCGAAGGCCTTGGAGCCCAATGTATTCGCTTCGCGGTTAAGTTCCTGCATCAGGAAGTCGAGACGGCGACCCGCCTGGCCCCCCGTTTTAAGCACGCGACGTACTTCGGTGACGTGGGTGCTGAGACGATCCAGCTCTTCGGCGACATCGCTCTTTTGCGCCAGCAGGACCATCTCCTGCTCCAGGCGCTGCGGATCCAGCTCGGCTTTCATGTCCGCGAAGCGATCCAGCACCTTCTGGCGCTGGGTGGCGAGCATCTGTGGCACCAGCGTGCGCAGGGTGGCGACTTCTTCAGTGATGGAAGTCAGCCGCTCGTCGAGAAGTTTCGCCAGGTCCGCGCCTTCGCGGCCTCGACCGTTTTTCAGTTCCGTCAGCGCCTCGTTGAACAGCGTCAGTGCTTCGCTGTTCAGTACCTGTGGATCGTTGGCATCGGCGACCAGAACGCCCGGCCAGGCCAGCACCTCAAGCGGGTTCAGCGGGGCAGGCAGCTGGATCAGGCTCGCTACCGATTCTGCGGCAGCAATCAACTGGCTGGCACGCTCGCGATCTACCTGCAGGGGCTTGCCGGCGGTTTCTTCGACAAAGCGCAGGGTGCATTCGACCTTGCCCCGTGAGAGTCCTTGGCGCAGCGCTTCGCGAATCGCACCTTCCAGGTCGCGGAACGACTCTGGCAGGCGCAGATGCGGCTCAAGGTAACGATGATTGACCGAGCGCAGTTCCCAGCTCAGTGTGCCCTGGGCACCGGCCCGTTCTACTCGGGCGAAGGCAGTCATGCTGTGCACCATGGGAATACCTCTTGATTCAGTCCAGGCGGTCGAGTCCGCGCATGCGTCGGACGGCTGCCATGGGTGTCGTGAAAGCCGACAGGCTGCAAAGGCGCAGGATTGTAGCGCAGTGCGGCGCAGGCTCCCAATCCGGCAGTGTGACAAACCGTGCAAGACTTTTTTTGTCTGCATGAATGCTGGCGCAAAGCCCTGTCTTAGAGCCTTGTAGCGCCGGCAATCGTGCAGGGTCGACTTTAAGAGATGCCCCGTCCGGCTATGGCCTCTATAATGCTCGGCAGTTTTCCGTCTCAGTACAGGTATCCCAGATGAAACGTCCAAGTGGTCGCGCCGCCGATCAGCTCCGCTCGATCCGCATCACCCGCAACTACACCAAACACGCCGAGGGTTCTGTGCTGGTCGAGTTCGGTGACACCAAGGTGATCTGCACCGTCAGCGTCGAGAACGGCGTGCCTCGCTTCCTCAAGGGCCAGGGCCAGGGTTGGTTGACCGCCGAATACGGCATGCTGCCGCGTGCCACTGGCGAGCGTAACCAGCGCGAAGCCAGCCGTGGCAAGCAGGGCGGTCGCACGCTTGAGATTCAGCGTCTGATCGGCCGTTCGCTGCGCGCTGCGCTGGACATGTCCAAGCTGGGTGACGTCACCTTGTACGTCGATTGTGATGTCATTCAGGCGGATGGCGGCACGCGCACAGCGTCCATCACCGGCGCGATGGTTGCGCTGGCCGATGCCTTGAAAGTGATCAAGAAGCGTGGCGGTCTGAAAGGCGGTGATCCGCTCAAGCAGATGATCGCTGCCGTCTCGGTCGGCATGTATCAGGGCGAGCCGGTGCTCGATCTGGACTACCTGGAAGACTCCGCTGCCGAGACTGACCTGAACGTGGTCATGACCAGTGCAGGCGGTTTCATCGAAGTCCAGGGCACCGCCGAGGGCGCTCCGTTCCAGCCTGAAGAGTTGAACGCCATGCTGGCGCTGGCGCAGAAGGGCATGACTGAGTTGTTCGAATTGCAGCGCGCCGCACTGGCCGACTGATAATCCTGGAGCGTGAACTATGAGTGACAGCCAGCAACCGTTGCAGAAACCGGCTCAAAGTGCCCGTCAATGGGCGATGTTCTGTCACTTATCTGCGTTTCTCGGGATGATTTTTCCGTTCGGTAATCTGCTGGGGCCTTTGATCCTCTGGCAGATGAAGAAGGAAAGTGACCCGTTTATCGATGCGCAGGGCAAGGAAGCGCTGAATTTTCAGATCACCGTTGCGATCGCTGCCACGGTCAGCATCTTGCTGATGGTCGTGGTTGTTGGCTTTGCGTTGTTGATGCTGGTGGGGCTCGGCGCTCTGGTGCTGACGATCATTGCAGGCGTTAAAGCCAATGAGGGGGTGGATTACCGCTACCCGTTCACCTGGCGTCTGTTGAAGTAAGCACAATCGCAAGCAGCAAAAAAAGCCGACAGACAGTCGGCTTTTTCGTGTTCGGGTATCGCGATTAGATCGTCAGGGTCCAGTCGTAGTCCACGATCAGCGGCGCGTGCTGCGAGAAGCGCGGCTGGCGTGGCAGACGAGCGCTGCGCACGAAGCGGCGCAGACCTGGCGTCAGGATCTGGTAGTCGAAGCGCCAACCCAGGTTCAGCATCTCGGCCTGCTCGTTATCCGGCCACCAGCTGTACTGGTCGCCTTCACGACTGACTTCACGCAAAGCATCGACATAACCCATCGTGCCGACGATTTCGTCCATCCAGGCACGCTCGGGTGCCAGGAAGCCGGGCGACTGCTGGCTGTCACGCCAGTTCTTGATGTCGAGCTTCTGCTGCGCCACGTAGAGCGAACCGCAATAGATATACTCGCGGCGCTTGCGGCGCTGCTTGTCCATGTATTTGCCGAAATCATCCATGAGCTTGAATTTTTGATTCAAGTCTTCGTCCCCGTTCATCCCGGAAGGGAAAAGCAGGGTCGCGATACTGACTTTATCGAAATCTGCTTGCAGGTAACGCCCGTAGCGGTCGGCTGTCTCGAAGCCGAGGCCGCTGATCACCGCCTTCGGTTGCAACCGCGAATAAAGTGCTACGCCACCTTGGGCGGGGACTTCGGCTTCGCAGGCATAGAGGAAGTAGCCATCCAGCTGAAAAGCTGGATCATCCAGTTCAAAGGTGGAGGCGCGGGTGTCCTGTAAGCAGATGACGTCGGCATTCTGAGCTTGCAGCCAGCTGAGCAACCCACGCTCGACCGCAGCCTGAATGCCATTTACGTTCACACTGATGATCCGCATAAATGGCCCCAAAAATCACGTGCGTGTATGATACCCGAGCTCTACCCAATTAGCTAAATCCGTGCTTTCGAGGCTTTTTTCATGCAGGCGTATCAACGCGATTTCATTCGTTTTGCTATTGATCGCGGTGTACTGCGCTTCGGCGAGTTCACGCTCAAGTCAGGGCGTACCAGTCCGTACTTCTTTAATGCCGGCCTGTTCAACAGCGGTTCTGCCCTTGCGCAGCTTGGGCGTTTCTATGCTGCGGCCGTGGTCGAGAGCGGCATTTCGTTCGACGTCCTGTTCGGCCCAGCCTACAAGGGCATTCCACTGGCGGCTGCTACGGCTGTGGCGTTGGCCGAACATCACGACCGTGATCTGCCGTGGTGCTTCAACCGTAAGGAAGCCAAGGCGCACGGTGAGGGCGGCAGCCTGGTCGGTGCTCCATTGGCCGGTGATGTGTTGATCATCGACGACGTGATTACCGCAGGCACCGCCATCCGTGAGGTGATGCAGATCATCAGTGCTCAGGAGGCCAAGGCGGCGGGCGTGCTGATCGCGTTGAATCGTCAGGAGCGTGGCAACGGCGAATTGTCGGCCATTCAGGAAGTCGAACGCGACTTCGGCATTCCGGTGGTCAGTATCGTGTCGTTGAACCAGGTACTGGAATTCCTGGCCGACGACCCTCAGCTCAAACAGCACTTGCCTGCTGTCGAGGCTTATCGCGCGCAGTACGGGATCTGACATGCCGTCCTGGCGGCGAGTGTGTGGCCAAGCCTCCGTCTTGCAGGCGCTCCTGCGCGTGCCGAGGGCGACACTGGTCTGCCTGTCACTGGGGATCTTCGCGTCGTCCGTGATTCAGGCTGCCGATGTGCCCGAGGTGCGGGTTTACCGCTACATCGACAGCCGTGGCGTGACGGTCATTGATCGTCTGGGTGTACCGCCTGAATACGTCGCCAAGGGTTACGAAGTGCTGAATGCCCGTGGACGCGTGGTGCAAGTGGTAGCGCCAGCACCGACCGCTGAACAGATTCATCAGGCCGAAGCCGCCAAGCTGCAGGCGGAGGCCAACACAAAGTTGTTGAGCCTTTATGGCAGCGTCGAAGAGGTCGACCGGGTGAAGGCTCGCAAACTGGCGGAGCTGGACACCTTGATCGATGTTGCCCAAGGCAATATCCAGGGGCTGTCTGCCCAACAGCACAGTCTTCAGGGGCAAGCTGCCGACCAGGAGCGGGCAGGGCGTCCGGTTCCGCAGGCAATCATCGAGCAGCTGGATGACTTGCGCGTTCAGCAGCAGAAATTGCAGGCCGATATCGTGGGTTATCGAACTGCGCGTGCCAAAGCCGAGGCGGACTTCGCAGCCGACCGGACACGCATGCAGCAATTGGCCCGATAACCTGCGGCGCAAAAAAAGGCCCCGCCAGCATGTGCTGGCGGGGCCTTTTGACGTTTTTGGATCAGTGACGCTTGCGATTGCTGATCAGCGTACCCACGCCGGTGTCGGTGAAAATCTCCAGCAGCACCGCGTTCGGAACGCGCCCGTCGATGATGTGCGAAGTGGTCACGCCACCCTGCACAGCCTCCAGCGCACATTTGATCTTGGGCAGCATGCCGCCATAGATCGTGCCGTCGGCGATCAACGTGTTCACTTGCTCGGTGGTCAGCCCGGTCAGGACCTGGCCCTGCTTGTCCATCAAGCCTGCGATGTTGGTCAGCAGCATCAGTTTCTCGGCCTTGAGCGCCTCCGCCACCTTGCCTGCGACCAGGTCGGCGTTGATGTTGTAGGACTCACCATCAGCACCCACGCCAATAGGCGCGATGACCGGAATGAAATCGCCTTTGACCAGCATGTTGAGTAGATCGGTGTTGATGCCAACCACTTCGCCCACATGGCCGATGTCGATGATTTCAGGCTTGGTCATTTCCGGCGTCTGGCGGGTGACCGTCAGCTTGCGGGCGCGGATCAGCTCCGCGTCCTTGCCAGTCAGACCGATGGCGCTGCCGCCATGACGGTTGATCAGGTTGACGATGTCCTTGTTGACCTGGCCGCCCAGCACCATTTCCACCACGTCCATCGTCTGTGCATCTGTGACGCGCATGCCGTCGATGAAATGGCTCTCGATCGACAGGCGCTTGAGCAGATCACCGATCTGGGGCCCGCCGCCGTGGACGACTACCGGGTTGATGCCCACTGCTTTCATCAACACGATGTCGCGAGCGAAGCCGGTTTTTAGCTCATCGCTTTCCATGGCGTTGCCGCCGTACTTGATAACCAGCGTCTTGCCGACAAAGCGGCGAATGTAAGGCAGCGCTTCGGAAAGGACCTTGGCTACATTAGAGGCGGCATCACGTTCGAGGGTCATTCAGGGCTCCAGTCAAAAGGGAAAGCAATCAAAAAGGAAGATCGAGGTCCGGCGCAACTTTCTTGAGCTCGGCGTGGAACACATCCTTGATGCGCTGCAATTCAGCGTCGGTTTCAGCTTCGAAGCGCAGCACCAGAACCGGCGTGGTGTTGGACGCACGAACCAGGCCCCAGCCTTTCGGATAGTCTACGCGGACTCCGTCGATGCTGGTCAGTTTGGCGTCGCCCCACTGGGCGTCTTTTTCAAGGGCTTCGATGATGCTGAACTTCGTGACATCCGTCACCTTGATGTTGATCTCAGGCGTCGAAATGTCATTCGGGAAAGTTTCGAACAGGTCTTCGGCGGAGGTCGATTCCTGGCTGAGAATTTCCAGCAGGCGTGCCGCGCTGTAGATGCCGTCGTCGAAGCCGAACCAGCGCTCTTTGAAGAAGATGTGGCCGCTCATTTCACCCGCGAGCAGGGCGCCGCTTTTCTTCATTTCTTTTTTGATCAGCGAGTGACCGGTTTTCCACATGACCGGACGACCACCGTGTTCGCTGATCAGCGGTGTCAGACGACGGGTGCATTTGACGTCGAAAATGATGTCGGCACCCGGGTTGCGCTTGAGCACGTCCAGGGCGAACAGCATCAGCAGGCGGTCCGGGTAGACCACGTTGCCCTTGTTGGTCACGACGCCGACGCGGTCGCCGTCACCGTCGAAGGCCAGGCCCAGATCGGCGCCGGTTTCGTTGACCTTGGCGATCAAGTCCTGCAGGTTTTCCAGCTTGCCCGGATCCGGGTGATGGTTCGGGAAGTTACCGTCCACTTCGGCGAACAGGGAAATCACTTCGCAACCCAGTGCCTCGATCAACTGTGGCGCGATCACGCCTGCTGCGCCGTTGCCGCAATCGACCACGACCTTAAGCTTGCGTGCCATGACGATGTCGTCCTTGATCTGCTTGAAGTAGCGATCGAGGATGTCGACTTTGGTGATGCTGCCTTTCTGCGAGGTCAGGTTGTTGGTCTTGATGCGCTCGTGCAGCGCCTGAATCTGTTCGTTGGCCAACGTATCGCCAGCGATGACGATCTTGAAGCCGTTGTAATCCTTCGGGTTGTGGCTGCCGGTCAACATGACGCCGGTCTTGCCAGCCAACACGTTGGCTGCGTAGTACAACGCAGGCGTTGGCACCAGTCCGACGTCGCTGACATGGCAGCCACTGTCGTGCAGGCCTTGAATCAACTGCTCAACCAGCTCTGGGCCGGAAAGACGGCCATCGCGGCCAACGCTGACGTTGGGTTCGTTTTGCGCAAGGCTCTCGGAGCCAATGGCGCGGCCGATCCAGTAAGCGGTCTCAGCGCTGAGGGTGTCCCCGACCACACCGCGAATGTCGTAAGCGCGGAAAATAGTGTCAGGGAGTTTGGGTGCCACGGATGCTGGGCTGTTCATAGCGATGCGATGCTCCGATCTCAGGAAGTCCTGGTTTTCGTCGAGAAGGTCGATATCGAGAATATCGGTATCTTGAAACAGCGGATCTGCCCAATCGGTGCCTGAGGCAGCGATGGTGGGAGACGCGCTGCCTGTCGTCATGGGTGCGCTGGTTTCCTGGTTCGTGACCCGCGCAGACGGTGCATGGGGTGGCTCACGAAGCGAAACACGGGCCAGGGCCTGAGCCAGGCCGCCAAGGGCGGGAAGGCTCAAGCCGAACGGTTTGACGGCTTTTCCGCTCGAGAGTTCTTGAAGCAACTGATCCAGCTGACGAGCGTCGGCGCAAATGAGTTGCTGCAACGCCCTTTCATTTCTATAAATTCCGAGTATTACACCGGCTGCGGCGATGAATGCAGCCAGGAGTAACCACAGGATTGAGAGTGGAGCTTTCGAGGTCGGCCCGGGTGTGAATTCAAGCTTCCAGCCCGGATAGCCCGTATCAAAACTTTGCGGCTTGCCTCCGTCGGCATGGCCACGCTCCAGAAAGACCTGCCCCGGACCGTTGCCGAATTGCTGTTTAAGCACGATCTTTCCGGCATTGTCGGGAAGCGTCGGCAGTGCATTGAGCAGGCGTTGTGGGTCGAAGGCCAGCAAAAGTGTGCCGCTGACCGGCTGCTCGGGGCCGGTGCGCACGGGTGCTGCGCTGTAGATCAACCAGCGCTCGCCAGCCTTGCGCGCCTCGGGAGCGACGGCTTCGCCTCGTGCGGCTTTGTTGAGCATGTCGAGTGTGGCATAGGTGACCGGCAGTGGGCCCGAGGGGTCCACGTCGGCAAAGCCCTTGGGGTTCAATCGCGCACCTGCCAGGCCGTCCCAACGTGTCAGGCGATCCTGCGCAGCCATCAGCACAGAAGCATCATTGCCTTGCAGTGCTTGAACCAGCAGCGTGCCAGACGCAGCGGCCTGGGTGTCGGCGCTGATCTGCTTGAGCGCCAGATTGACGGCCTGGGCCTGAATGCTGCCCAAGGCCTGCGTCAGTCGATCCTGGTCATCCGGATTGCTCGATACGCCCAGCCAAGCAACGGCGACGGCGATGACCAGCCCCAGCGCAGCGGGAATCAGGCCGGGGGAAAGAGCTTGCAGGCTCGCAGCGGGCAGCGGGTAGGCGGCCGATACGGGTTGCTTTGACGCGCTGTGCTGACTGCCTTTCAACGACCTCTCCCCACGCTTCACTCCTTGAATCGGTGTGACGTTTCAACAGCCGTCAGTGACTGCCGGAATGGCCGAAACCGCCTGCGCCACGCTGGCTTTCGTCAAATTCTTCAACCAGTTCGAAATGTGCTTGTACCACCGGCACGAGCACCAACTGCGCGATACGCTCGCCAATCGAAACCTTGAAGGCAGTCTGGCCGCGATTCCAGCAGGACACCATCAGTTCGCCCTGATAATCAGAGTCGATCAGACCCACCAGATTGCCCAGCACGATGCCATGTTTGTGACCCAGGCCCGAGCGGGGCAGGATCATTGCGGCCAGGCCCGGATCACCAATGTAGATCGACAGGCCTGTCGGGATCAGCAATGTCTGGCCAGGCTCGAGAACGGTGTCCTCTTTGAGCATGGCGCGCAGGTCCAGGCCGGCGGAGCCCACGGTGGCGTAGGCCGGAAGCGGAAATTCGCTGCCAATGCGAGGGTCGAGGATCTTGGCTTGTAGAGCGTGCATTCGTAATTAAACCTGATTCATGCGTTCGGCGATAAAGGTGACCAGCTGACGGGCAATCTTGGCCTTGCTGGTCTGGGCAAAAAGCGTTGCGTGCAACGCTCGGTCGATCACGCTGCACGCATTCTCTTCACTGTTGAAACCAATGCTGGGGTTGGCCACGTCATTGGCGACAATCAGGTCGAGGTTCTTGTCCTTGAGCTTGCGTGCAGCATAGTCGAGAAGATGCTCGGTCTCGGCGGCAAAACCGACACTGAACGGGCGATCCGGGCGGGTGGCAATCGTCGCGAGAATGTCCGGGTTGCGGACCATCTGCAGCAACAGACCGTCACCGTTGGTAGGATCTTTCTTGAGTTTGTGAGGCGCGATGACTTCCGGGCGGTAATCCGCAACCGCAGCCGAGGCGATGAACAGGTCGCATGGAATCGCTGCTTCGCAGGCCGCCAGCATGTCTCGCGCGCTAACTACATCGATACGGGAAACGCGATCCGGCGTCGGCAGGTTGACGGGGCCGGTGATCAGCGTGACGCGAGCGCCGGCCTCCGCGGCGGCTTCAGCCAGCGCAAACCCCATCTTGCCGGAGCTGTGGTTGGTGATGTAGCGCACCGGGTCGATGTTTTCCTGGGTCGGGCCTGCGGTGATCAGCACGTGTTTGCCGGTCAGGCTCAGGCGCTGGAAACAATCGGCAGCGCACTGCGCCAGCTCGTTGGGTTCCAGCATGCGGCCATAACCCACATCGCCGCAGGCCTGGCTGCCGGAGGCCGGGCCGAACACCCGGAAGTCGCGCTCTTCCAGCAAGCGGGTATTGGCTTGCACCGACGCATCGCGCCACATGGCCTGATTCATGGCCGGGGCGATGGCTACGGTTGCATCCGTCGCCAGCACGATGGTGGTCAGCAGGTCGTTGGCAATGCCCTGTGCCAGGCGGGCGATCAGGTCGGCCGTTGCCGGTGCGATGAGGATCAGGTCTGCCCATTTGGCCAGCTCGATGTGCCCCATTGCCGCTTCGGCGGCCGGGTCGAGCAGGTCAAGGTGTACCGGGTGGCCTGAAAGGGCCTGCATGGTCAGGGGCGTGATGAACTCGGCCCCGCCGCGTGTCATGACGACACGGACTTCCGCACCCTGGTCGCGCAACCGGCGTACCAGCTCGGCGCTCTTGTAGGCTGCGATGCCGCCGCCGACGCCCAGAACGATGCGTTTTCGATACAGCCGCTGCATAGGCCTGCCTTTTTGGTCAAGTGTTAACGCGACGGCCAGGACGCCTCCCCAGGCCAGATCGTCGTGCAAAAAAGATGGGCTAAGATAGCACAGCGACCGCACCGGAACAGGTGCTCAACCACAGGGAAGTGCTATGAGTATTCGCAGTTGGCCCGCGGCCGAACGCCCACGGGAACGTTTGTTGGAGCTGGGTGCAGGCAGCCTCTCCGACGCCGAGTTGCTGGCCATCTTTTTGCGCACCGGTGTGTCCGGAAAAAGCGCTGTAGACCTGGCTCGTCATCTGTTGAATCAGTTTGGCGGGCTCAGACCGTTACTGGATGCGAACCTGGACGACTTCACTGCGCAACTGGGGCTTGGGCCTGCAAAGTTCGCTCAGTTACAGGCCGTGATGGAAATGGCGCGTCGGCATATGGCCGAATCGTTGCGCCGTGATTCTGCTCTGGAAAACCCCCTTCAGGTTCGCAATTACCTCAAGGCGCTGCTGCGTCACGAGCCCCATGAAGTGTTCGGCTGCCTGTTTCTGGACAACAAGCATCGTGTCATGACCTTCGAGATACTGTTTCGCGGAACGATCAATTCGGCGTACGTGCATCCCCGGCAGGTGGTCAAGCGCGCGATGGTCCACAACGCTGCGAGCCTGATCCTGTGCCATAACCACCCCTCCGGCATCACCGATCCCAGTCGTTCGGACATCGACCTGACAAGACGCCTCAAGGAGGCTTTGTCGCTGGTGGATGTTCAGGTGCTGGACCATGTGATCGTGGGCGATGGCGAGCCGTTATCAATGGTGGAACGGGGGTTGATGTAGAGGACAAACGCGAAGTCCAGTACATGCGATAGATCAGATGCACCCAAGGGCCGCTGCGCAGCCCATCGCTGCCGTCGTAACCTGCGAAAGCTCCCACGCCCTGCGGGCAGAAGCGGGTTTCAGCGCCTTATGATCGTTCCCACGCTCCTGCGTGGTAACGCCGTCCAGGACGCTCCGCGTCCGCTCTCGAGTGTGATGCGGAGCGACGCGGGCTGCATACCCACGCGGCGCATGGGCACGATCGACTGCGATAGCGTTACTTGACCTGAACCTTGTAGAAATCCTGTCGGCCGAACGGGCTGACCTGGTAACCCGTCACATCCTTACGCACCAGTGTGGCGGCGGTCGGGTGGGCGAGGGGAATCCACAGGGCCTGTTGCTGGATCTGCGTCTGTGCCTGGTGGTAGAGCTTGCTGCGGGCGGCCTGATCGCTGGTGGATTTGCCGTCGCTGATCAGCGTGTCCAGTGTCTTGTCGCAATAACGGGCGAAGTTGGTGCCCGATTGCACGGCTGCACAGGAGAACTGAGGCGTCAGGAAATTATCCGGATCACCGTTATCCCCCGCCCAGCCCATGAACAGCAGGTCGTGTTCGCCTGCTTTGGCGCGACGAATCAGCTCGCCCCACTCAATGACCCTGATTTCTGCATCAATGCCGATCTGCTTCAGGTCAGCCTGCAGCAGTTGCGCGCCCAGGCTGGGGTTCGGGTTCAGCAGGCTTCCGGATGGACGTGTCCAGATCGTGGTCTTGAAACCGTCCTTCAAACCGGCTTTGGCCAACAACGCCTTGGCTTTGGCCACGTCATGCGGATAGCCGGGCAGGTCTTTGGCGAAGCTCCAGGTGTTGGGCGGGTACGGGCCTTTGGCCGTTTCGGCAGTACCTTCGAACACCGCCTTGAGGTAGTTGGTCTTGTCGAACGCCAGGTTCACGGCCTGACGCACTTGCGGCTTGTCGAACGGCGGATGTTGGCTGTTGATCGCCACGAAGGCTGTCATGAAGGCTTCGGTTTTCTCCACTTTCAACGACGCATCCTTGCTGGCCGCCTGGATATCGAGCGGCTTGGGCGAAAGCGCAATCTGGCATTCGTTTTGGCGGATCTTCTGCAAGCGCACGTTGGCGTCCGGGGTGATGGCGTATACCAGCGTGTCGACATCGGACTTGCCTGCGAAGTAGTCCTTAAAGGCTTCGTAACGCACCACGGCGTCCTTCTGGAAGCGCTTGAACACGAACGGTCCGGTGCCGATGGGCTGGCTGTTGAGTTTCTCGGGTGTGCCGGCTTTCAACAGTTGTGCGGTGTATTCGGCTGAGTAGATCGAGGCGAAGCCCATGCTCAGGGTGGCGAGAAAGGTCGAGTCGGCTCGGTTGAGGGTGAACGTCACCGTGTGGGCGTCAGATGCGTCGATCGCCTTGATCAGCGCGGGCAACTGCATGGACTGCGCATGCGGGAAGCCACTTTGGGCAACCTTGTGCCACGGATTCTGCGGGTCGAGCATGCGCTTGAAGCTGAACACCACATCGTCGGCGTTCAATTCGCGCGTGGGCGTGAAATAGTCAGTGGTATGAAACTTCACGCCCGAGCGCAGCTTGAAGGTATAAGTCAGTCCGTCATCGGACACGGTCCAGCTTTCGGCCAGGCTCGGCACCAGTTTGCCGCTCTGTGCATCGAAATCCACCAGACGATTCATCAGCACATCGGCCGAGGCGTTGGTGGTGGTCAGTGAGTTGTATTGCACCACGTCGAAGCCTTCAGGGCTGGCTTCGGTGCAAACCGCAAGGCTCGACGCCTGAGCGGCAATCGGGAGCAATAGCGGGACGAGCAAAAAGGGGAGTGCAGCAAGGCGCATGGCGTTATTCCTGTTCAGAAAGGGCCCCATCTGCCGGCGCAGTCTGGTGAGGGACTAACCCTAGACCATGTGCTGGCGCAGAACAATCGCCACAGTGCGACGAGCGGTCGATTTACCCGTACGCCCTGCACCCCTTGATTCATCTGCCGCGCAGGGCCTGCTCATTTGCTGTAGAGTGCATTGCCTGTTGTTGCGCGCAAGGCTTTCTGGTATAAAGCAGCGCTCTTTTCTAGGGGCCCGGTTCCTTCACTGTAGGTGTAGCCGGTAAGACCCTTAAAGAAACGCGGCGCCTGGCGCCAAATGACTGAGAGATTAAGCGGCCAACCCATGCCGGGTTGGGCATGTGGTTTTAGAGGGCTGAGGCATGTCGAGAGTCTGTCAAGTTACCGGTAAGGGTCCGGTAACCGGGAATAACATTTCCCACGCAAACAACAAAACCCGTCGTCGTTTCCTGCCAAACCTGCAGCATCACCGCTTCTGGGTTGAAGGCGAGAAGCGTTTTGTTCGTCTGCGCGTATCTGCTAAAGGCATGCGTATCATCGACAAGCGTGGCATCGAAGTTGTGCTCGCTGAACTGCGTCGCGACGGCAAAATTTAAGGGAGAGAATCATGCGTGAATTGATCCGTTTGGTGTCGAGCGCTGGTACAGGCCATTTCTACACCACCGACAAGAACAAACGTACTACCCCGGATAAAATCGAAATCAAAAAATTCGATCCGGTTGTACGTAAGCACGTGATGTACAAAGAAGGCAAAATCAAGTAATTGATTCTGTCTCCTGCAAAAAAGCCCGCTTAATCGCGGGCTTTTTTGTGCCTGTTTTTTGGGGCGTGCGGGCCTGACCGGTGAGCAGTTCAGTGCGGCCCGTACGCTTTTATGAGGCCTCGAACACCACGTAAATCTTGCGGCATGCTTCCAGCACTTCCCACGTGCCCTTGAAGCCTGCCGGGATCACGAACCGGTCACCGGCCCGCAGTGTCTTGGCGTTCCCTTGTTCATCACGTAACACCGACACCCCCTGCACGATCTCGCAGTATTCGTGCTCCGTGTAGTTGACCTGCCACTGACCGGGCTCGCCATTCCAGACGCCCGCGCTCATCTGTCCGCACGGGCTGTTGTAATGGTTGTAGATCGTTTGTTGCGGATCGCCCTTGAAAACCTTTTCCGGTGCCGGGCGATAGTGCTCAGCAGCGGTGCTGGCTTCGCTGAAGTCGACAATGCGTTCGATGCTCATGTTTGGCAGGTTCCTGAGGCTGATGTCATGCGGATTTGACGGGCGCGGCGGGTAATAGTGCCCGGTTAAAAAACGGACTAGATGTTTAATAAAATCAACAAATAGCGGCTTTAAGCGTTACGGGTGTCAAATATATTGGATTTGCCACTCGGCTGGTTTAGGGTGTCGGCTGCCCTGAAATTTGGAATTGTGTCTTTAATCAATCATGACACACGCCTGTTCAACTAGAGGATGACACCTGCATGACCACCCTGACTCGTGCCGACTGGGAGAAGCGTGCCCAAGACCTTAAAATCGAAGGCCGTGCCTTCATTCAAGGTGAGTACACCGCCGCTGCGTCCGGCGAGACCTTTGATTGCATCAGCCCGGTTGACGGCCGATTGCTTGCCAAAATTGCCAGTTGCGATGCCGCCGACGCCGAGCGTGCCATAGCCAGCGCGCGCAGCACGTTCAATTCTGGCGTCTGGTCGCGCCTGGCACCGGTCAAGCGCAAGGCGGCCATGATCCGCTTTGCCGGTCTCCTCAAACAGAACGCTGAAGAGCTGGCGCTGCTCGAAACGCTGGACATGGGCAAGCCGATCAGCGATTCGCTCGGTGTCGACGTCCCGGGTGCCGCCAATGCGCTGAGCTGGAGCGGCGAAGCCATCGACAAGCTGTATGACGAAGTTGCCGCGACGCCGCATGACCAATTGGGCCTCGTGACGCGCGAGCCGGTCGGTGTGGTCGCGGCCATCGTGCCATGGAACTTCCCCTTGATGATGGCCTGCTGGAAGCTGGGGCCTGCGTTGTCGACTGGTAACTCTGTGGTCCTCAAGCCTTCGGAAAAGTCGCCGCTGACGGCCATTCGTATTGCGCAGCTGGCCATCGAGGCCGGTATTCCTGCGGGCGTGCTCAACGTATTGCCGGGCTACGGCCACACCGTTGGCAAGGCTCTGGCGCTGCACATGGACGTGGACACCGTGGTGTTCACTGGCTCGACTAAAATTGCCAAGCAATTGATGATCTATTCGGGCGAGTCGAACATGAAGCGCGTCTGGCTCGAAGCTGGCGGCAAGAGCCCGAACATCGTGTTTGCCGATGCGCCGGACCTGGAAGCTGCGGCCCATGCCGCTGCCAGCGCCATCGCCTTCAATCAGGGCGAGGTCTGCACGGCCGGTTCGCGTCTGTTGGTTGAGCGCTCCATCAAGGATCGCTTCCTGCCGTTGGTGATCGAAGCCCTGAAGGGGTGGAAGCCGGGCAACCCGCTGGACCCTGGCACTAATGTCGGCGCATTGGTCGATACTCAGCAGATGGACACCGTGCTGTCCTACATCGAGGCTGGTCACGCGGATGGCGCCAAGCTGGTTGCCGGTGGCAAGCGCGTTCTGCAGGAAAGCGGTGGTACTTACGTCGAGCCAACCATCTTCGATGGCGTCAACAACGCCATGAAAATCGCTCAGGAAGAGATCTTCGGCCCTGTGCTGTCGGTGTTGACCTTCGAGACGGCGGAAGAAGCGATCAAGATCGCCAACGACACGCAATACGGGCTGGCCGCTGCGGTCTGGACCGCCAATATCTCCAAGGCGCACCTGACCGCCAAGGCGTTGCGTGCCGGTAGCGTGTGGATCAACCAGTACGACGGCGGCGACATGACGGCGCCGTTCGGTGGCTTCAAGCAATCGGGTAACGGTCGCGACAAGTCGCTGCACGCGTTCGACAAATACACCGAGCTGAAATCCACCTGGATCAAGCTGTAAGGCTGCCGCGGTCCTGAAGCGTCCCCGTCCAGTGCGGGGGCGCATGATCGCTCCATCCTATTTGCTTGTCGTCATACGCAAATCTTGCTGGATAGACACAAACCTGTACGAGGCCCCGCCACGTTTCGATGTAGGGCTGTCGTGCCGCAAACACAGTCGGAGCGGACTTGTCCGCGAATGCAAAATTTAGCCATAGCATCTGTGTCGAATGTACCGGCCTTTTCNNGGACAAGTCCGCTCCCACTGTCACGGTGTTTGCTGCGCGACAACGCTACGTCGAGACGTGGTGGGGCCTCCCACTGGATTTGTCTTCCGCTAGCCTCTTTTGCTTAGCCTGGCGTCGGATTCTTTGATGATCGTTCGCCAGCAGAGCATCGGCACGATCAGCTTTTGGCTTTAATTTTTCACCCGCAGGAACATGGACATGCGTTGGGGTACTTATTTTGCCGTTCTGGCGTCGATCTTGAGCGTCGGTCTGGCCATCGGCGTCAGCATGCCGCTGGTGTCATTGCGGCTCGCGGATTGGGGTTACGGCACCTTCGCCATCGGCGTCATGGCGGCGATGCCGGCAGTGGGTGTGCTGGTTGGCGCGGGGGTTGCCAGTGCGTTGGCCTCGCGTTTCGGAACGGCCAATCTGATGCGGCTGTGCCTGTGGAGCGGGGCGATGTCGGTCGGTGCTCTGGCGTTGCTGCCCTACTACCCGGTCTGGCTGGTCTTGCGCCTGATGCTAGGCATGATCCTGACCATCGTTTTCGTGCTGGGTGAAAGCTGGATCAACCAACTGGTGATCGAGCGCCTGCGCGGGCGGCTCGTCGCGTTGTACGGCAGCACTTACGCACTGAGCCAACTCGCAGGCCCCTTGTTGCTGGGGGTGATCGGCACTGAAGCGGACTACGGCTTCTGGATCGGCGTGCTGCTCATGACGTGCTCCCCGCTGCTCCTGCTGGGCCGAACCGGCGCGCCATCGACAGAGTCCGCAAGCGTGACCTTTGCCGATCTGCTGGGGTTCTGTCGCGGCATGCCTGCCATCGCGGGTGCCGTTGCCCTGTTCGCAGCGTTCGAGGCGTTGATCCTGACGCTGCTGCCGATTTACTGCATCCGGCATGGCTTTACGCCTGAAATCGCGTTGATGATGGTCAGCGCCGTGGTGGTGGGTGACGCCGTGCTGCAATTGCCGATCGGGCTGCTGGCGGACCGGATCTCGCGCCGCACACTGTTCACCGGTTGCGCGGCCGCGTTGATGCTGTCCAGCCTGGCCATTCCGTTGCTGGTCAACACAGTAGTGATCTGGCCGTTGTGGGTGCTGTTCGGCGCCAGTGCTGGTGGGCTGTTCACCCTGTCGTTGATTCTGATCGGTGAGCGGTATCGCGACGATGCGCTGGTCCGCGCCAACGCGCATGTGGCTCAGCTCTGGGGCATTGGCTGCCTGCTCGGGCCTCTGGCGGCGGGAGCTGGCAGTCAATGGGTCAGTATCGACGCCTTGCCGCTGCTGATGGCCGCAGGGGCGTTCGGGTTGTTGATCCTGACGATGAAGCGCGGCGCGTTCGGCATGAGCACTGCGCAGGCCTAGAGCATTCGTTCCAGGCCAATCGCTTTGCTCATCCAGGCGTTGAAGCGTCGCCACCAGTCGCCAGGCTCGGTGTGCAAGGTGTGGATGACGCCGTTGTCCTCGGTCACCCACACTACTTTGCCGTCTTCCAGCCTGGCCTCGTACGTGAGAGAGGGTGCCATGCCCTGTAGCGTCAGTTCGCGAAGCTCTTCGGCCAGTTGCGGGCTGTCGACCAGCACCCCGACTTCGGTGTTCCACAAGACCGAACGTGGGTCGAAGTTGAAGGAGCCGACAAAGACTTTCTGGCGGTCGAAAATCATCGCTTTGCTGTGCAGGCTGGACTCGGAACTGACCAGCGACTGGCTTTTCTTGAACAAGTGCGGGCCGCTGCCGCGCATGGTTTCCGTATCACCGGGTTGGCGGCGCAGTTCGAACAGTTTGACGCCATGCTCCAGCAGGGCCTTGCGATAGGGCGCATAGCCGCCGTGTACGGCGGGCACGTCGGTGGCTTCCAGCGAATTGGTCAACAGGCTGACGTTCACGCCCGCGTCGGCACGGCCGGTGAGGTACAGCAGTCCTTCCTGACCGGGCACGAAGTACGCCGAAATCAGCATCAGTTCCTTGCTGGTCTTCAGCAGTTCCGGGGCCAATTGTGTGGTCAGCAACAGGTGCGGATCAGGCTCGCCCTGAGCCAGCACCTTGCTGGGTGCATCCCACAACGCCTGGTTCCAGGCCCAGACCAGCTCATTGAGCCAGGTCTTCATGCGCGGTTCGGTCTTATAAGCCATCAGCCGCTCATACAGCGCCTTGTGCTGCTGATGGGCCTGTTCCAGAGAGGCTGAAAGCCGCTGACGGGCTTGGGCCAAGTCCTGGTTGTCGGGCAGGAAATACATGAAGTCATCGATAGGTTTGCTCAGCGTACTGTTCCAGTACTGATCGAAGCTGTGGCCGAGCTGCTCGGCGACCGGTCCGACGCTCAGCATGTCGATGTCCGTGAAATTCAGATTGGGCTCGGCGTCGAAGTATTCGTCTCCCAGATTGCGCCCGCCGACAATGGCCACGCTGTTGTCCGCCAGCCACAGTTTGTTGTGCATGCGCCGGTGCTGACGCGACAGGTTCATGAGCCGCCCCAGGCTGCGGGTGATGCCGGTTTCGCGCCCCAGGTTCTGCGGATTGAACAGGCGAATCTGGATGTTCGGGTGGGCGGCGAGGGTAGCGATGGCCTGGTCCAGGCCGTCGCTGGTGGTGTCGTCCAGCAGGATGCGCACGCGCACGCCACGGTCGGCTGCGTTGAGCAACTCGTCGATCAATGCGCGGGTACTCAGGCCGTCGTGGACGATGTAGTACTGCAGATCGAGGCTGGTTTTTGCGTTTCGGATCAGCTCCGCACGCGCCTTGAACGCATCACTGCTGTCGGGCAGCAGGCGAAAGCCCGAGCGCCCTTCGTGGGGACGTGCCATCGCTTGAATCGACCGGCCGAAGGCTGAGTCGGAAGACGGCATGGCCTGGCTTGGCTCACCGAGCGGGGCTTGATGTGCGCAACCGCTGACGCACAGCGCAACCAGCAAGGAAAAGGGCGAGGCCCATGAATTCTTCAAATGGATATCCACAAATGGATGGGTTTGGCTTGGCGATAAGACCCGCAAAACCGAAAAAAATTTGCCCACATCAATTGGCTTGCTCAAGCAGTTGCACGATGGTTTCGCCGACGATGCGTACCGCACTTTCGATTTTCGGCGTCGGCCTGGCAGCGTAGTTCATGCGCATGCAATTGCGGTATTTGCCAGACGCGGAAAAAATGCTGCCCACCGCGATCTGTACGCCTTTATCCAGCAAGACACGGTTCAGGCGCAGTGTATCGAAGTCCTCGGCCAGTTCGACCCACAGCATGAAGCTGCCTTGCGGGCGGCTGACGCGGGTACCAGCGGGGAAGTACCGCATCACCCAGTCGATCATCACGTCACGACTGCGCTGGTACTGCGTGCGCATACGCCGCAAGTGAGGTTCGTAGTGCCCGCCCTGGATGAAGTCGGCAATGGCCAGTTGTGGCTGCGGCGCAGTCGACCCGGTGCTGATGTATTTCATGTGCAGCACCCGCTCCAGATAACGGCCTGGCGCCACCCAGCCGATCCGCAGGCCGGGCGCCAGTGTCTTGGAAAACGAACTGCACAGCAGCACACGGCCGTCTTCGTCGAACGATTTTATGGTGCGCGGACGAGGGTAGGTGTATGCCAGGTCGCCATACACATCGTCCTCAATAATTGCCACGTCGAAGCGTTGTGCCAGTGTCAGCAAGGCCCGTTTGCGCGCCTCGGGCATGACGTAGCCGAGCGGGTTGTTGCAACTGGGCGTCAGCTGGATGGCCTTGATCGGCCACTGCTCCAGGGCCAGTTCCAGCGCTTCCAGGCTGATGCCGGTCAGTGGGTCGGTCGGGATTTCCATTGCCTTCATGCCCAGGCCCTTGAGGGTCTGCATGGCGCCGAAAAAGCTGGGTGAGTCCACCGCCACAATGTCGCCGGGCGAGCAGACGGCGCGGATGCTGGCTGACAGAGCTTCGTGGCAACCGCTGGTGATGATCAGGTCATTGGCGGTCAGGTTACAGCCGGAATCCAGCAACAGGCGGGCGATCTGTTCGCGCAGTGTATGGACACCGTAGATGTTGTCGTAATACAGGCCGGGCATGTCCTGATGACGACTCAACTGGCCCAGCGCGCGCATCAGCGGTTTCAGGGTGGGACTGGAAACGTCCGGCATCCCGCGCCCCAGTTGCGTGATCGCTTCCAGAGGTGAGACGCGAATCAGCTCAAGCACCTGATCCCACTGAGAGATGTCCACAGGCCGTTGAACCGGTCGCCCGACCACAGGCAGCGCGGGAGCCTGGCGGCTGGCCGACACGAAATAGCCCGACTTGGGTTTGGGTGTGGCAAGCCCGCTGTCTTCCAGCACCCGGTACGCCTGCTGCACGGTGCTCAGGCTCACGCCATGTTCGACGCTGAGGGCGCGCACCGAGGGCAGGCGGTCGCCGGGGCGGTAGAAGCCTTTTTCGATCCGCGAACCGAGCAACTCGGCAAGGTTGACGTACAGGGTCATGGCTTACTCTTGGTTGAGTGCTTAGTTCAGGGCCATACAGATGGCGTGAAAATATAGCATTCAGAAGGAGTTTTGAATCTTCTGTATGGAAAATATAAGAAGATTTTGAATCTGTATTGGTTTGGTAATCCCCTTCATCATGGGGTCACGCTCACGCACTCAGCGTTATACACAGATATTGCTGTAACCAACGCACTGTGGGAGGCGGCTTGTCGGCGATGCGCTTTCCGATCTGTGTGATGGCTGGCGTGTGTTGAGCGATGGATACCTACCCGATGGAGGAACCACAATGAACGGGTTCAGCGACGTACGATTAGCGTTTTACAGCCAGGAACTGGATGAGGTTCAGCCATCGGCAATAAAGGCCGCTGCTGCCGATCAGGCTTGTGTACCGAAGGGTATGAGCCGTTGGGCGTTGTATCGTCATCGCTGGACATCCCGCCGCGCATTGCTGGAGCTGACGGACGACCAGCTTCGTGACATCGGTATCGATTTCCAGCAGGCCCGGGCCGAGGCGATGAAGGCCTTCTGGAGGCGTTGAGGCGTTTCAGCGCAACTCTTTCAGGCGGTGCCAGAGCATGCCCAGCGCCAGCAGCGGCGAGCGCAGGTGTTTGCCGCCCGGAAAAGTCATGTGCGGAACGCTGGCAAACAACTCGAAACCATCGCTGTGCTGCCCGGCGATGGCTTCGGCCAACAGGCGTCCTGCCAGATGCGTGGCGTTCAGGCCGTGGCCGGAATAGGCCTGCGCATAAAACACATTGGGCTGGTCCTTGAGCCGCCCGATCTGTGGCAGGCGATTGGCCCCGATGCCAATCATTCCGCCCCACTGATAATCGATCTTCGTATTGGCCAGTTGCGGAAAAACATCCAGCATCTTCGGTCGCATGTAGGCGGCAATGTCTTGCGGATCGCGGCCCGAGTAATGGCAGGCACCACCAAACAGCAAACGGCGGTCGGCGGACAGCCGGTAGTAATCCACCGTCACGCGCTGGTCGCAGACGGCCATGTCCTGCGGCAGCAGTTCAGTGGCCTGCGCCTGGCTAAACGGCTCGGTCGCAATGATGTAGCTGCCAGCGGGCAACACTTTGCCGCTGATATGCGGGTTAAGGTCTTTCAGATAAGCGTTGCAGCCCAGCACCAGCGTTTTCGCCAGCACCGAACCCTGTGTGGTGTGTACCTTGACCTGCGGGCCGTAGTCGATGCGTGTCACTTCAGACCGTTCGAACAACTGCACGCCCAGCGATTGTGCGACTACGGCCTCGCCCAAGGCCAGATTCAGCGGGTGCAGATGCCCGGAACCCATGTCGATCAGGCCGCCGACATAACGGTCCGAGCCCACCACGCTGCGCATCTGATCGGGCGCCACCAGCTTCAGCTCATGCTGATACCCCAGGCTGCGTAACTCATCGGCGTCTTCGGCCAGGTGGGTCATGTCACGCGGCTTGTTGGCCAAGTCGCAGTAACCCCATTTCAGCGCGCAATCAATGCCATGTCGTTCGATCCGCTGACGCACGATGTCGACTGCTTCGATGCCCATCAGTTTGAGCTGGCGCACGCCGTCGCTGCCTATCACATTGGCGAACTGTTCGACGTCGTGACCGACACCGCGGATCAACTGGCCGCCATTGCGCCCGCTGGCGCCCCAACCGATCTTGCGCGCTTCCAGCAACGCCACGCTCAATCCGCGCTCGGCCAGTTCGATCGCCGTGTTAAGCCCGGAGAACCCACCGCCCACCACGCACACATCAACCTTCACCTCGCCTTGCAGTGCAGGATGATCCGGCTGCGGGTGGCTGCTGGCGGCGTAGTACGAAGCAGTGTGCGAGGCTTGCTGGGCGGCGTGCTGAACGCGGGCGTTCATGAAAAGGTCCTGTTGGCGGCGTCGTGAGGTGGGGTGAGGATAAGCTGCTGTCCTGAGCCTGCCAACTGAGGCAAAATCCAGGCATTGTGTCAGGGTGATTGTTTCAATGAGCTGCAACCTTCATAAAATCCGCGAGCTGCGCCGCCAGATTCCGTCGTTCGAATGCGTTCCGGGCTGTCATGACTGCTGTGGGCCGGTGACTACTTCATCCGAAGAAATGGCCCGCCTGCCGCGTAAGACCGCCGCCGAGCAGGACGCTGCGCTGAATGAGCTGAACTGCGTACATTTGGGGCCTCAAGGCTGCACGGTGTACGACGAGCGCCCGTTGATTTGCCGCCTGTTCGGCACGACCCAAACCCTGCCATGCCCGAATGGGCGACGCCCCGTGGAGCTGATTCATCCTCGCGTCGAAAAGCAGGTGCATGACTATATCGCCTCGACCCGGCAGGTACTGGTCTAGCCTTTTCGCTCAGTCCGGGATCGGAAGATTCAGACTCTCTTTCACCTCCTCCATTACGATGTAACTCTTCGATTCGCGCACGTGCGGCAGTTTGAGCAGGATGTCGCCGAGCAATTTGCGGTACGACGCCATTTCCGAAATCCGTGCTTTCACCAGGTAGTCGAAGTCCCCGGACACCAGATGGCACTCCAATACATGGGGCAGCTTGAGCACGGCGCGGCGGAACTCTTCAAAGGTGTCCCCGGATTTGTAATCAAGGCTGATCTCGACGAACACCAGCAGGCTGGCCTTGAGGCTCTGCGGGTTCAGGCGGGCGTTGTAACCCATGATGATGCCCTCGCGCTCAAGTCTTCGAACCCGCTCGGTACAAGGGGTGGTCGACAGCCCTACGCGTTCGCCCAGCTCGGTAAACGAGATGCGCGCATCGGCCTGAAGGATGCGCAAAATGTTGCGGTCGATCTTGTCCAGCTCACGTTTTGACTGGTGCTCGGTGCGCACGTGAGTAATCCCCTCTACGAAAATGTTCTTTGCCGTTGATTTGCACCGAATATAAGCATTTATACAGTTAAAAGCACTGCTCAATGCTCAATATACTGGGCACATCCTTGCTTAAAACTTCAAAACGTCAGCGGATATCCGCGATGAGGTCAACAACATGCGCGTTCTGGTCCTTGGTAGCGGTGTGATCGGCATCACCAGTGCCTATTATCTGGCGCGGGCAGGCTTTGAGGTCACCGTCGTGGACCGTCAGCCTGCTGCTGCAATGGAAACCAGTTTTGCCAACGCAGGTCAGGTTTCCCCAGGCTATGCCTCTCCGTGGGCCGCGCCTGGTGTGCCGCTCAAAGCGATCAAGTGGTTGCTGCAACGTCACGCTCCGCTGGCGATCAAGGCCACGGCTGACATCGACCAGTACCTGTGGATGGCCCAAATGCTGCGCAACTGCACGGCCAGCCGTTACGCCGTGAACAAAGAGCGCATGGTGCGATTGTCCGAGTACAGCCGTGACTGTCTCGATGAGTTGCGCCTGGAAACCGGCATCGCGTACGAAGGCCGCAGCCTGGGCACGACCCAGCTGTTCCGCACCCAGGCGCAGCTGGACAACGCTGCCAAGGACATCGCCGTCCTCGAACAGTCCGGCGTGCCGTATGAGCTGCTCGACCGCGAAGGCATTGCCCGGGTCGAGCCGGCGCTGGCGGGCGTGACCGGCATTCTGAGTGGCGCGCTGCGCCTGCCCAACGACCAGACCGGCGACTGCCAACTGTTCACCACGCGTCTGGCTGAAATGGCCGAAGCCTTGGGTGTTGAGTTCCGTTACGGGCAGAACATCGAACGTCTGGATTTCGCAGGCGACCGCGTCAATGGTGTGTGGATCGACGGCAAGCTGGAAACCGCCGATCGTTACGTGCTGGCGCTGGGCAGCTATTCGCCGCAGTTGCTCAAGCCGCTGGGCATCAAGGCGCCGGTCTATCCGCTCAAGGGCTACTCGCTGACCATCCCGATCACCAACCCGAACATGGCACCGACGTCGACCATCCTCGACGAAACCTACAAGGTCGCCATCACCCGCTTCGACAACCGTATCCGGGTTGGCGGCATGGCCGAAATTGCCGGTTTCGACCTGTCGCTCAATCCGCGTCGGCGCGAAACACTGGAGATGATCGTCGGCGACCTCTATCCTCAGGGCGGCGACCTGGCCCAGGCCAGTTTTTGGACGGGGCTGCGTCCCACCACGCCGGATGGCACGCCGATCGTGGGTGCCACGCCGTTGCGCAACCTGTTCCTCAACACCGGCCACGGTACGCTGGGTTGGACAATGGCGTGTGGTTCCGGCCGTTTGCTGGCCGACCTGATGGCCCATGAAACACCCAAGATCAGCGCCGAAGGCCTTGATATTTCCCGTTACGGCAGTACCCAGGAGAAAGCCAAGCATGTCAATCCAGCGCCAGCTCACCAATGAGCGCATGAGTCAGATCGTTGTCCACAACGGCACCGTTTATTTGTCGGGCCAAGTGGGTGATGACATGACCGCCGGTGTCGAGAAGCAGACCAAAGAGACGCTGGACAGCATTGAGCGCCTGCTTGGTCTGGCCGGTACTGACAAGACCCGCATCCTGTCGGTGACCATCTACCTGAAAGACATTGACGCCGATTTTGCCGGCATGAACAGTGTCTGGGACAAATGGCTGCCAAAAGGCGTGGCACCTGCGCGCGCCACCGTGGAAGCCAAGCTGTGCGAGCCGGAAATTCTGGTCGAGCTCTCGGTCGTCGCTGCACTGCCGTAACGTTTTTCCTTGGCCCGGCGACGCACCCTCGGCGTCGGGCCTTTTTTTTAACACACCTCTTCAGGCAATACCGTTCCCATGCGTCCAGCTCGCGCCCTCGTCGATCTTCAAGCCCTGCGTCACAACTATCAGCTGGCCCGCGAAAGCGCCGGTGCCAAAGCGCTCGCCGTGATCAAGGCCGATGCCTATGGTCACGGTGCCGTGCGTGTCGCTCAGGCGCTGGAAACCCTGGCAGATGGCTTTGCAGTGGCCTGCATCGAAGAGGCGCTGGAGTTGCGTGCGGCCGGTATCTCCGCGCCCGTCCTGCTGCTGGAGGGTTTTTTCGAGGCCGACGAACTGGAATTGATCGCCCGGCACGATCTGTGGACGGTAGTGCATTCGATGTGGCAGCTGGAAGCTATCGAGCAGGCGCGTCTCAGCAAACCGTTGACGGTCTGGCTGAAGCTCGACACGGGCATGCACCGGGTTGGCTTGTACCCGCACGAGTATCGCGCCGCGTATGAGCGTCTGTTGGCAACCGGCAAGGTGGCCAACATCGTGCTGATGAGCCATTTTGCGCGTGCCGACGAATTGGGCTGTTCGGCCAGTGACGATCAAGTGGCGGTTTTCGAGGCCGCCCGTCAGGGGTTGTCCGCAGAAACCAGCCTGAAGAACTCGCCTGCCGTACTGGGCTGGCCAGCGATCAAGAGCGATTGGGTGCGCCCTGGCATCATGCTGTACGGGGCCACGCCGTTCAACGAGTCGCAAGCGCTGGCGGATCGTTTGCAGCCGGTCATGACGCTGGAGTCGAAAATCATCAGCGTACGCGAGGTGGCCGTGGGTGAGCCGGTAGGCTACGGCGCCACCTTCGTGACAGACCGTCCTTCACGTATCGGCGTCGTAGCAATGGGCTACGCCGACGGTTATCCGCGCCACGCGCCTTCGGGTACACCGGTTTTCATTGATGGCCATGCTTCCAGGCTGGTCGGACGCGTGTCGATGGACATGCTCAGTGTGGACCTGACCGAATGTCCGCAAGCGGGTCTTGGCAGCCGTGTCGAGCTGTGGGGCAAGCAAGTGCTGGCCAGTGACGTGGCCGCTCAGGCAGGCACGATTCCGTACCAGATATTCTGCAATCTGCGCCGCGTTCCGCGCGTCTACTCAGAAGGCTAAGCCTGCGTTTTATCGTCAACGCCCCGAAATACCCGGTCGCCGGTCGAGTGTTGTAAATATTGAACGCTGTGCCATCATGGCGCTCATAACGACTTGGCCTGACTAAATCTGGGGGTATGCCGCATTGGACGTGGGTGAACGACTGCAATCGATCCGCAAGCTCAAAGGCCTTTCCCAGCGTGAACTCGCCAAACGGGCCGGTGTGACCAACAGCACTATCTCCATGATCGAGAAAAACAGCGTCAGCCCTTCGATCAGCTCCCTGCGCAAGGTGCTTGGCGGGATTCCGATGTCGATGGTCGAATTCTTCTCCGAAGAAATCGAACCCCAAAATGCGGCTCAAGTGGTTTACAAAGCCAGTGAATTGATCGATATCTCGGACGGTGCAGTGACCATGAAACTGGTCGGCAAATCGCATCAGGGCCGCGCCATCGCTTTTCTGACGGAAACCTACCCGCCCGGTGCCGACACGGGTGAAGAAATGCTGGTTCATGAAGGTGAGGAAACCGGGATTGTCGTCGAAGGACGTCTTGAGCTGGTAGTTGGTCTGGACACCTACACGCTGGACGTCGGTGACAGCTACTACTTTGAAAGCACTCGCCCGCATCGTTTTCGCAATCCGTTCGACGTCCCAGCGCGACTAATCAGCGCAGCCACGCCCGCCAATTTCTAACCGCAACTGACCTGCGGCCCCTGTTTTCAGGCGCTTTGCGGCATTGGCGTTGTCCCTCGTGTTCGTCGCCGAACACGCCTTCTGACTGCAGGCGCGTGTCGGCCAGGGCAGCCGAGGGCTATACTTTTTCGGCCTGCCAGCCCGTCCCCGCAGGCGTGACTCCGTCACCTTGAGGGTGCTAAGTGTGAACCTGATAAACACGTTTCCGGCCATCGCTGCCGCGTTGGCTTTCTGGGTGTTTAACGCTCAGGCGGCAAGCAATGAAGAGATCGCCAGACGCCTCGAACCCGTCGGGCAGGTCTGTGTTCAAGGCAAAGAATGTCCTGGCGTGCAGGTGGCGGGCTCGCAGGCAAGTGGCGCTACCCGATCGGTGGACGACGTGATTGCCAAGCACTGCCAGGTCTGCCACAGCGGCGTCATGCCCAACGCGCCGAAAATCGGTGATACGGTCGCCTGGACCGAGCGTTCCCAGAAAGAGGGTGGCCTCGACGGCCTGCTGGCCAAAGCCATTACCGGCATCAACGCCATGCCGCCCAAAGGGACATGCGGCGATTGCTCGGATGAAGACCTCAAGGCTGCCATTCAGACGATGTCGGGTTTGAAGTGATCGTGCCCACGCTGGAGCGTGAGATGAGAACGGTCATCACCGCATTCCTTCCGTGAGGGCCGGTGTGCAACGCGGAGTGCAGAGCCTGCAACGATCAAATCACACGCCACGCAGCACTTTCCTGCCCGCACCTGTCCAAGCTGCATCCAATAACCATTCAGGAGAGCTGGGATGCCGCAGTCCTGTTCCATTGAGCACGCCGTCGATCACGTACTGTCGCAGTTGCCCGAGCATATCCACCTCGGCATGCCGCTTGGGTTGGGCAAGCCCAATCGATTCGTCAACGCGCTGTATCAACGGATCAGTGAATTGCCCGAACGGCGTTTGACGATCTATACCGCGTTGAGCCTGGGCCGACCCACGCCTGGCGAGGGCTTGCAGGCGCGCTTTCTGGAACCGTTTCTGGAGCGCATTTTCGGTGATTATCCCGAACTCGATTTCCTGACGGCACTGCGCCGTGACAGCCTGCCAGGCAACATTCGCGTTCAGCAGTTCTTCATGCAACCGGGCAGCCTGCTCAACAGCGAGTCTGCCCAGCAGGATTACGTGAGCAGCAATTACAGCCACGCCGCCCGGGACATCAACGCCAGCGGTCTGAATCTGGTGGCGCAACTGGTGGCCCGTGACGATCAGCGGCCGGGCAGGCTGAGTTTGAGTTGCAACCCCGATGTGACGCTGGACCTGCTGCCCATGATCGCCAAGCGCCGTGCAGCGGGGGAGACCATTCTGATGCTGGGGCAGGTGCATGCCGACCTGCCGTATATGCCCGGCGACTCCGAGCTGGACGAAGTGGCGTTCGACCTGTTGCTGGACGAGGAGGAGCGCAGTACGTTGTTTTCAACGCCCAACATGCCGGTGGGCTATCAGGACCATCTGATCGGCCTGCACGCCAGCACGCTGGTGCGTGACGGTGGCACCTTGCAGATCGGCATCGGCTCAATGGGCGATGCGTTGACCGGCGCGCTGCTGGCGCGCCAGGCGGACAATGACACGTGGCGTGCGCTGCTGGCCGAGTTGAACATGAGCAACTGGCAAACCCTGATCGATCGTGAGGGCGGAATGCAGCCGTTTGCCAGCGGTCTTTACGGGTGCAGTGAAATGTTCGTCAACGGGCTGTTGGTGCTGGCCGATGCCGGGATCATTCGGCGCAAGGTCTATCCCGACGCAGAGCTGCAACGGCTGGCCAACATGGGCACGCTGGATGAAAACGCCCACCCCGATGGCGTCGTGGTGCACGGCGGCTTCTTCCTCGGCCCGACCAGTTTCTACGAGCGACTGCGCGAGCTGCCCGCTGAGCGTCTGGCGCAATTCAACATGACCGCCATCAGCTACATCAACGAACTGTATGGCCATGAAGAACTCAAGCGTCTGCAACGCCGTGATGCGCGGTTCATCAACAGCGCGTTCACCGTTACCCTGATGGGCGCGGCGGTGGCCGATCAGTTGGAAGATGGGCGCGTGCTCAGCGGCGTGGGCGGGCAATACAATTTCGTGGCCCAGGCGCACGCACTTGAAGATGCCCGCTCCATTCTGATGCTGCGCAGCTGGCGGGAATCGGGTGGCGAGACAAGCTCCAATATCGTTTGGGAATACGGCCACACAACCATTCCCCGGCATCTGCGTGACATCGTCGTGACCGAGTACGGCATCGCCGACCTGCGTGGTCAGACCGATGCAACGGTGATCGAGCGCCTGCTGAACATCAGCGATTCGCGCTTTCAGCCTGGCCTGATCGAGCAGGCGCAAAAGGCCGGTAAGCTGCCGAAGCACTTCAGTCTGGACCCTCGCTTTACCCAGAACACGCCGGAACGCCTGAAGGACATCGCAACGCGTCATCCATCGCTGTTTACCGAATACCCGCTGGGCTGCGACTTTACGCCAGAGGAACGTGATTTATTGAGGGCGCTGAACTGGCTCAAAGGCAAATTCAAGGTCACCGAGATTCTGGAACTGGGCAAAGCGACCCTGGACGCGCCAGAACCCGAGGCCTATCCCGAACACTTACAGCGCATGCAACTCGACCAGCCGCAGGGTTTACGAGAGGAGCTGTATCAAAGGCTGCTGCTGGCCGGATTGCAGAATACCGCCCAATGATCGTTCCCCGCTTCTGCGCGGTACGCTCCGGGATGTGACGCAGAGCATGGGCAGGATTATCAGCCCTGCAGCACCGACATCACCAACAGGCCAGCGGCCACAATTCCGCAGGCAGCAAACAATTGCTGCAAGCGCGGCCCTGCCAGGTAGCGCGATATTTGCCTGCCCGCCAGCAGGCCGATCATCGCACCCAGTGCAAACGGCAGCCCGATGCTCCAGTGCATCACACCGCTCAGCGAGGCGCTGATGACGCTGCCGGTCGACACCAGTGCGATCACTGCCAGCGAGGTCGCCATGACGCTTTTCATGTCCAGGTCGGTGTAACGCGTCAGTGCAGGCACTATCACGAAACCACCGCCCACGCCGAGCAGGCCGGACAGTAGTCCCGAGCCTATGCCAGTCATCGTCAGCGCGCGCAGGCAGGGCATGGTCCAGCGCAGGCGACCTTGCAGAGGGTTGAGTACGCAAGGCAGCACGGCGGCGCGTGGGGCGGGTTTTCCGTCGCGCAGTTCGCGTTGTGCCCGGACCAACATGCGTACGCAGGCGTACAGCAGCACGCCTGAGAAAATCAGCGCCAACGGTGCATTGGGCAGGCGGTGCGCCAGCCACAGCCCGAAGGGCGCCAGCAACACCCCGATCCCGGCGATATAAGCCGCTGCACGATAACGAACAATGCCCTGACGCAAGCCCAGTATGGCGCCTACGCCCGCTGCCATGCCTACTGCCAGCAAACCGACCGGCGCTGCCTCGACAATCGACAGCCCCAGCCCGAACACCAGCAACGGCACCGCAAGAATGCCGCCGCCTGCGCCGGTCAATGCCAGCACTGCACCAATGATCGCACCCAGGCCCGCGCCCAACAGTTGATGCTCATCCATGTTCAGCAGCAGCCCTTTCAGGTTTGGCCAGCCACTCGCGGCCTTTGAGCATGCCGTGCCAGTACAGGGGCGGTAGCACACGTTCTTTCAGCCACCACGCCAGTCGGGTTGGCTGACGTCCGTTGAGCAGCCAGAGCGGAAAGCTCGGCGCGACTTTGCCGCCATACAGAAACTCGGCGAGTACGATTTTGCCTTTCTCGACCGTCAGCGGGCATGAGCCGTAGCCGTCGTAGATAACCAGGTCGGCCAGGCGACCCAACGCGACCAGTACGTTATGGGCAACCACGGGCGCCTGCTTTCGAGCGGCTGCCGCGGTCTTGGCATTGCTGGTGTTGGTGGCGTCACCCAAGCCGTGCACATTGGTGAACTGTCGATGCCTAAGCGTGGCCGGATCCACATCCACCCAACCCGCCGCATCCGCCAACGGGCTTGAGCGAATGAAATCCGGCGCGGTCTGTGGCGGCACCACGTGCAGCATCTCAAAGCTCTGCTCGACGGTTTCACTCACGCCTTCAGGCCCGGTGCGGACAAATGTTGCCCGTTTGCCGGGCCCATCGACTGCCACCAGCTTGTGGCTGAACTGGAGGTCGATGTTGTAGCGGTCGACATAGCGCATCAGGGCGGGAACGTAGTCCGCGACCCCGAACAGCACGGCTCCGGCATTGAAAAACTGCGTCTTGATCTGGTCCTGTCGACCGGCCTTGCGCCAGTGGTCGCAAGACAGGTACATGGCCTTCTGCGGCGCTCCCGCGCATTTGATCGGCATCGGCGGTTGGGTAAACAGCGCACGCCCCTGTTTCAGGTCTTGCACCAGCTTCCAGGTGTAGGGCGCCAGATCGTAGCGATAGTTGGAGGTCACGCCGTTGGCGCCGAGTGTTTCCACCAGCCCGTCAATGGCTGCCCAGTCCAGCTTGAGGCCGGGGCAGACCACCAGTTGTTGATAACCCAGCGTGCGGCCGTCTTGCAGAGTCACGCGGTTGTCCTGCGGTTCGAAGGTCGCCACCGCCGCTTTGATCCAGTTCACCCCCTTGGGTATCAGCGATGCCATGCTGCGGGCTGTGGTTTCGGGCGTGAAAATACCTGCGCCGAGCATCGTCCAACCGGGTTGGTAATAGTGCGTTTCGGCTGGGTCGATCAGGGTAATACTCAGGTTTTTATCGCGGGCAAGCAGGCTTGCCGCCGTAGAGATACCGGCGGCACCGGCACCGACGATCAGAATCTGACAGGTTACTGCTGGGGCATTCATGACAGGTCTTCCAAAAAGGGCTGGGCTCAAAGGGCGTTAAGCGGGATCTTCAGGTAGCGCACGCCGTTTTCCTCCGGCTCCGGAAAGTGGCCGCAGCGCATGTTGACCTGGACCGAGGGCAGCATGAGCACCGGCATTTCCAGCGTCGCGTCGCGGGCTTCGCGCATGCTGACGAAGGCGTCTTCATCAATGCCGTCGCGCACATGGATGTTGCTGGCGCGCTGTTCGGCCACGGTGGTCATGTACTTGAGTTCCCGGCCATCGGGCAGGTAGTCGTGGCACATGAACAGCAGAGTTTGCGGTGGCAGGTCCAGAAGCTTGCGGATCGAGCGATACAAGGTACGCGCACTGGCACCGGGGAAGTCGCAGCGGGCGGTGCCGTAGTCGGGCATGAACAGCGTATCGCCGACAAATGCCACGGTTTGTCCGCCGATCTCGACCAGATAGCTCATGCAGGCAGGGGTGTGCCCGGGGGTGTGCAGGGCTTTTGCTTTCAGCGAGCCAATGGCGAATGTCGCCCCATCGTCCAGCAGCACATCGAACTGGCTGCCGTTGCGGGCGAAGTCGGCGGGTGCGTTGAACAGCTCGCCAAACGTCTCCTGAACCTGAGTAATGTGCCGGCCAATGGCAATCTGCCCGGTAAGTTTATCTTTCAGATAAGCCGCTGCAGACAGATGGTCGGCATGCACGTGGGTTTCCAGAATCCATTGCACCGAGGCCTGCAAGGCCCGCACGCGCGCGATCATCCGGTCTGCAGACTCTGTGCGGGTACGGCCGGACTTGGGGTCGTAGTCGAGCACGCTGTCGATGATTGCGCACTGCTTGCTGGGCAGGTCCATCACCAGATAGCTGACGGTCCAGGTCTGGCTGTCGAACAGCGCTTCGACGTATAGCGTTTCACCGATGATCATCTTCGAATCTCCTGGCTGTAAATCGCTCGAAACCCGCGCTGGCAGGCAAGGCGGTTGGCAGTTAGTGATAGATGTAACAAGTAACATGCCAACGAATCGTAAATGCGCCAAACCCCTATAAAACCGGACACCTTATGGGTTTGGGCCATAGAGACGTACGCGGTCTATAGGGGCGTGAGCTGCCAGTTTTTGGCAGAGCGTTGGCAGTAAATGGCAGTCAATGGCAGGGCGATGAGATAAGCTGTGCAGCACTTACGCTGACTCGAACAGGAAGCTTCATGTCCCTCATCGCCACCGACGCTCCCGGCAGCCGCATGCAGTCACTGGTGTCCTACCTTGAGCACGATGCGCGCCCCACCATCGTTCTGGACACCGACTACAACATCATCGCTGCCAACACTGCCTACCAGCGTCAGTTCGGGGTCGAGGGCGTGCCGCATGTGGGCGAGAAATGCTATCGGGTGTCGCATCAATACGCCGTGCCTTGTGACCAGGCCGGCGAGCATTGCCCCATGCGCAAGGCTTATGAAACCAGGCTTCCTGAGCGTTTGCTGCACATTCACCATACCCCGCGTGGCCCCGAGCATGTGGATGTCGAACTGCGTCCGATCTTGGACGGTCAGGGCGAGGTCATTGCTTATGTCGAACGATTGAGCTCCGTGGCAGTGGCTTCGGTTCAGCCGCAACAGCATGGGCTGGTGGGTCGTTCAACTGCGTTCAAGGAGGTTCTGGCGGCGCTGCAACGCGCTGCGCCCGCGCAGATTCCCGTGCTGCTGCAAGGCGAGTCGGGCACCGGCAAAGAGCTGTTCGCGCGTGCGCTGCATGCCAGCAGCTCAAGATCCGCAGGCCCGCTGGTGGTGGTGGACTGCACGGGGCTGACGGAATCGTTGCTGGAGAGCGAGCTGTTCGGCTACGAGAAGGGCGCGTTCACCGGTGCGCTGCAACGCAAGATCGGCCTGGCCGAAGCGGCGCATGGCGGCACGCTGTTTCTCGATGAAATTGGCGAAGTGCCGTTGGCCATGCAGGTCAAACTGCTGCGGCTGATCGAGTCGGGCAGCTTTCGGCCGGTGGGCAGCCTGAGAACGGTGCATTCGGATTTTCGGCTGGTGACCGCCACCCACAAACCGCTCAAGGACATGGTGGCCGAGGGCAGTTTCCGGCAGGACCTGTTCTATCGCATCAGCGCCTTCCCGATCCGCCTGCCCGCGCTACGCGAACGCACCGACGACCTGGCGTTGCTGATCGACAGCCTGCTGCAACGCAACGCCCAAGGTGCTGCGCCGCGTATAGACCCCGAAGCCATGAAGCTGCTCCGGCTGTACAGCTACCCCGGCAATATCCGTGAATTGCGCAATATTCTCGAACGCGCTCGATTGTTCACGGATGACGGCGTGATTCGCGTGCAGGACCTGCCGGACGATGTGCGCGGGCCTGGTGACGCGGGGCGCATGCCCCATCGCCGTCAGGACGACGGGCTGGACAAGCTGGCCCACGCGCTTCGCGTATTTCAGGGCTCGCGCAGCGAGCTGGCGAAAGAGCTGGGCTTGAGCGAGCGCACCCTGTATCGACGGCTGCGCACGCTCGGTGTGTTGAACTGAGCAGCGTTATTTGAAGGTGACGACGCCGTCAGCCAGCGATTGGACCCGAGCCAGTGACTCGACGCGATAGCCCTGTGCGTCCAGCTCGGCGCGACCACCCTGGAAGGACTTCTCGATCACGATACCCAGCCCGGCAACGGTTGCGCCCGCCTGCTTGATGATCGAAATCAGGGCCTGTGAGGCTTTGCCGTTGGCCAGGAAGTCATCGATGATCAGCACATGGTCGTCGCTGCTCAGGTGACGCGGCGAGATGGCGACGGTGCTTTCGACCTGTTTGGTGAAGGAGTACACCGACGCCGACAGCAGGTTTTCGGTCAGGGTCAGCGACTGATGCTTGCGGGCGAAGATCACCGGCACGCCCATGTTCAGGCCCGCCATTACCGCAGGCGCGATGCCCGAGGCTTCGATGGTGACGATTTTGGTGACGCCCGAATCGGCGAACAGCCGGGCGAACTCGTCGCCGATGGCTTTCATCAATGCCGGATCGATCTGGTGGTTGAGAAACGCATCGACCTTCAAGACCTGGTCGGACAATACGATGCCTTCTTCGCGAATCTTCTTGTGCAGTGCTTCCACTTCGGTTCCTTGGCTGCGCCATTGCGCAATAAATGATCGATTCTTGTACCGGTCAGCGTTTCAGCATTGCCCGTATATCTGCCAGCGCCGTATTGCCGCGCACCGCCTTGACCTCGGTCGGGGTATCGTCGTTGCCTTCCCAGGCCAGATCGTCAGGCGGGAGCTCATCCAGAAAGCGGCTTGGTGCGCAGTCGATGATCTCGCCGTACTGCTTGCGCTTGGCGGCGAAGGTAAAGGCCAGGGTCTGGCGCGCACGGGTGATGCCCACGTAGGCCAGGCGGCGCTCTTCTTCGATAGTGTCGGCTTCGATGCTGGAGCGGTGAGGCAGGATTTCCTCTTCCATGCCCATGATGAACACGTAAGGAAACTCCAGGCCCTTGGAGGCGTGCAAGGTCATCATCTGCACACCTTCAGCGCCGTCTTCCTCTTCCTGCTGACGTTCGAGCATGTCGCGCAGTACCAGCTTGCCGATGGCTTCCTCAATGGTCATGCCGCCTTCTTCGTCCTTCTCAAGCGTATTTTTCAACGCTTCGATCAGGAACCAGACGTTACTCATCCGGTAGTCGGCGGCTTTCTCGCTGGAGCTGTTCTGGCGCAGCCAGTTCTCGTAATCGATGTCCATGACCATGCTGCGCAGCGCGGCGATAGGGTCGTTCTGCGCGCATTGCTGGCGCACGCCGTCCATCCAGCGCTTGAAGCGTTGCAGGCGATCAGTGAAGCGGCTGTCCAGATGCTCGCCCAGGCCGATTTCGTCGGTGGCGGCGTACATCGAAATCTTGCGCTCGGTGGCGTAATTACCGAGCTTTTCCAGCGTGGTCGAGCCGATTTCCCGACGCGGCACGTTGATGACCCGCAGAAAGGCGTTGTCATCGTCCGGGTTCACAAGCAGGCGGAAGTAGGCCATCAGGTCTTTCACTTCCTGACGGCCGAAGAAGCTGTTGCCACCCGAGAGCCGATACGGAATCTGGTGATGCTGCAGTTTCAGCTCGATCAGCTTGGCCTGATAGTTACCGCGGTACAGGATGGCGAAGTCGCTGTAAGGCCGGTCGGTGCGCAGGTGCAGGGTGAGAATTTCCACGGCGACGCGCTCGGCTTCGGCGTCTTCGTTGCGACAGCGGATCACCCGGATCTCGTCGCCGTGGCCCATTTCGGACCAGAGCTGCTTCTCGAATTCGTGCGGGTTGTTGGAGATCAGGACGTTGGCGCAGCGCAGGATGCGGCTGGTGGAGCGGTAATTCTGCTCCAGCATCACCACTTTCAATGACGGGTAGTCGTCCTTGAGCAGCATCAGGTTTTCGGGCCGTGCGCCACGCCAGGCGTAGATCGACTGGTCGTCATCGCCCACCACGGTGAACTGATGGCGCGTGCCGATCAGCAGTTTGACCAGCAGGTACTGGCTGGCATTGGTGTCCTGATATTCGTCCACCAGCAGGTAGCGAACCTTGTTCTGCCACTTTTCCAGAATGTCGGCGTGTTCCTGGAACAGCTTCACCGGCAGCAGGATGAGGTCGTCGAAGTCCACCGCGTTATACGCTTTGAGCGTGCGCTGATAGTGGGTGTAAACGATGGCGGCAGTCTGTTCCTTGGGGTTGCGTGCGTTTTCCAGCGCTTCGGCGGGCAGAATCAGGTCGTTTTTCCACGCACCGATCATGTTCTTGATTTCGTCGACGCCGTCGTCGCCCGAATACTCTTTCTGCATGATGTCGGTCATCAGCGCCTTGACGTCAGTCTCGTCAAAGATCGAGAAGCCCGGCTTGTAACCCAGCCGCGTGTGCTCCTTGCGGATGACGTTCAGGCCCAGGTTGTGGAACGTCGACACCGTCAGGCCGCGTCCTTCGCCAGCGCGCAGCAGCGTACCGACTCGCTCTTTCATCTCGCGTGCGGCCTTGTTGGTAAAGGTCATGGCGACGATGTACTGAGCCTTGATGCCGCAGTTCTGGATCAGGTGCGCGATTTTGCGCGTGATCACACTGGTTTTGCCGGAGCCTGCACCGGCGAGCACCAAAAGAGGGCCGCCGACGTAGTTCACCGCTTCCCGTTGCCGGGGATTGAGTCGGGACATGGGGGTCTGAAAACGTCGCTTGCGAAAAGGTCGGGCATTTTAGCAGGCCCGCAGGTTTCATGCGGCGATCATCGTAGAAAGGTCGTAACCGCTATCTAATTTCTTCGTTTTTGTTACATTTGCGCCGCGGCGCGAAGAGAAGTGTATTCGTCGCGTTCCCGAGAGAGCGCGACCATCGTTTTTTCCTTTGAACTTAGGAAGTTAGATTGCCTACGCCTGTCGAACCCTTGCGGTTGCTTTTGCTCGCACAAGAGCCGTACTGGCAGACGCTGCTGAGCGGCTGTCTGAACGATCCGGGCGCTGCGGTAACGCTGCTGCACGGTGCCGATTGGCAGGCGTTCAGCACCCAATACGGCAACGACCGCAACACGGTACTGCTCACGACCCCTGGCTTGCAGCCGCCTACTGGCAGTTGCACCTTGCCGATGGTGGTGCTGCTTGAAGAGGAGCCGCTCGTCGGACTGTCCGGTGTCAATGACTGGCTGGTACGCGGCGCACTGACTGACGATACCCTGCGTCGGTGCCTGCGGCATGTTCGTGAGCGCAATCGCCTGGAGCAGACTCTTCAGCGGCTGGCGGGGCAGGACACGCTAACCGGCATCGCCAATCGGCAGGGTTTTCAGGCCATGCTCGCCTCGCGCCTTGCGGATGGCGGCGACCTGGCGCTTGGGCATCTGGACCTGGACAATTTTCGGCGTACCAACGACTCGCTGGGGTATCAGGCCGGTGACCGGCTGATCCTGCAGGTGGTGGCGCGGGTCAAGAATCAACTTCAGGCAGGTGACCAGATCGCCAGACTGGGCGGCGACGAGTTCGCGCTGTTGATTGATACCCGGCAAGCCGCAGAGCGCGCCATCGAAGTCGCAGAGCGCATTACCGACGCGCTGTCCGAGCCTTATTGGGTGGACGGTGAAAGCCTGCTGCTGGGCTGCAGCCTGGGCATCGCGCATTCACGAGCCGGTGCGGGCGCCGACTCGCTGATGTGGCACGCGCACATCGCGATGCGCCAGGCCAAAAGCCTGCACGGCTGCACCTTCCATCTGTTCGACGAACGCATCAACCGCAACGCCCGCAGCCTGGCCGATCTGGAAGGCGAGCTGCGCCGTGGCCTGCGACGGGACGAGATGGAGCTGCACTACCAGCCGCGCCTGTGCCTGAGCACGGGCCGGGTCGTGGGCCTGGAAGCGCTGGTGCGTTGGCGCCATCCCGAGCGAGGGCTGCTGTCGCCTAACGAATTCGTGCCGCTTGCCGAGCAGAGCGGGCTGATCGTGCCGTTGGGTTACTGGGTCATTTTTCGCGCGTTGAGCGACATGCAGGCGCTACGTGAACAGGGTTTTGCGCCGCTGCACATGGCAATCAACCTGTCGTTCCGGCAGTTTCAGGACAGCCAGCTTTTGGCGACTCTCAATCGCCTGATCGTCCAGCACAACGTCGACGCCCACTGGCTGGAGTTCGAACTGACCGAAACCGCTGTGATGCGCCGCAGCGACCAGGTCCGGCAGACGATGGACGCCCTTGGAAGGCTGGGCGTGCGCTTTTCGCTGGATGACTTTGGCACCGGCTATTCGTCGTTCATGCACCTCAACAGCCTGCCGATCGCGCTGCTCAAGATCGACAAGAGTTTTGTCAGCGAAATGGAAACCCGCGAGGAGAACCGCAAGCTGGTGCACGCCATGATCAATCTGGCGCACAACCTGAGTCTGGATGTGGTGGCCGAAGGCGTTGAAACCCCCGGACAGCTTGCGCTGTTGCGCGGTTTCGCGTGTGATCAGGTGCAGGGCTATCTGATCAGTCGACCGTTGCCACTGCCGGAACTGGTCGCCTGGCTGAAATCGGACGCAGGCCGCGGCGAGGCTTCCAGCTACCCGGCATCCTCCTGAGGTTCAGCCCGGCACGGCTTCGCCGACAGGCTGTTTGCGCAACAGCCTTGCGGTTTTCCACTCAAAGGCACCGGTCAATGCCACTGCCGAGCAGAGCAGGCCCAGCGCCAACCCCCACCATACGCCTGGCGCGCCACCGTCGGCGGAAAAACCCAGCAGCCATGCGGCAGGTGCCGCGATCAGCCAATAGCAGATCAGACCGACCAGAAAGGTCGTGCGGGCGTCCTTGAGACCACGAATCGCGCCCATTGCAATGGTTTGCGTGCCGTCGAAGAATTCGAACCAGGCCGCGATGGCCAGCAGTTGGACGGCCATCACAACGATCTCGGCGAACGCCGGGTCATTGATGTCGAGAAACAGCCCGATGATCTGATGCGGTGCCAGCCAGAACAGCAGACCGAACAGCAGCATCACGGTGCCGCCGAAACCAATCCCCAGACGCCCGGCGGTGCGGGCCATGAGCATGTTGCCTGCGCCATAGTGCTGGCCGATGCGCATGGTGACCGCGTAGGAAATCCCGACCGGCACCATGAAGGCCATTGAAACGGTCTGCAGCGCGATCTGGTGAGCGGCCATCTGGGTGCTGCCCATCGCGCCCATGCAAAACGCGGCGAACGTGAACAGCCCGACCTCCACCGCATAGGTCCCGCCAATGGGCAGACCCAGACGCCACAGCTCGGCCAGATGGCTGCGTGACAGCTTCGACAACCCTTTGCGAATCGGGTACGCCGCGTAGGCTGGGTGCCGCCCGACGTGCCAGGCAAGCGCCAGTGCCATGCAGTTGGTGACGATGGCCGTGACCAGCCCGATGCCCATCAGGCCCAGGTTGGGCAAACCGAACCATTGGTGAATCAATACGTAATTGAGCGCGTAGTTAGCGACGGCGCCGATCAGGCTGATGATCATCACCGGCCGCGCCCGCCCAAGCGCGCTGGTGAAGCCGCGCAGGGCCATGAAACTGAGCAGGCCGGGCAGCGCCAGTGGGAGGGTGATCAGAAATTGAGCCGCCATGTGTACGTTGGCTTCGGCCTGGCCGAACTGCAGCAGGATAGGTTCCAGATTCCACAGAATCAGCGCCGCCACCAATGCCATGCCCCAGGCCAGCCAGAGCCCGGCTTGGGTCAATCGGGTAGCGCCCTCGGTGTCACCGGCCCCATGACGTATCGACACCAGGGTGCCAACCGCCGCCATCACTCCTACGCAGAAAAACGAGATGAAGTTGTACGTGGCCGCGCCAAGGCCGCCGCCCGCCAAGGCTTCGGGGCCGATCTTGCCCATCATAACGGTATCGGTGAACACCATCAGCATATGAGCCATCTGCGAGGCAATCAGCGGCCCGGCCAGGCGCAGGATGATCCAGAGTTCTTTGAGGGCGGGCTGTTGCATGGTGGCGATGCTCTACGGAAGAGGAACGGATGAGCCGCCAATTCTCGGCATTTAACGCAATAAGCACAAAGCGATAAAATCGATGCTCAGCATGACTTAAACTCATGCGAGCATTTGCAGTACAGTGGCCGATCTACACCTCAGGAACGCAGCGCATGTCTCGTCGTCTCCCTCCTCTTTATGCGCTGCGTGCATTCGAAGCTGCGGCCCGGCACGCCTCATTCACCCGTGCGGCGGAAGAACTGTCCATTACCCAAAGTGCGGTCAGCCGCCATATTCGCACCCTGGAAGAGCATTTCGCCTGCCGTCTGTTTCAGCGTAACGGCCGTAATGTGCAACTCACGGAATCGGCTCGGGCGTTGTTGCCGGGGGTGCGGGACGGCTTTCTGGCTCTGGAGAGGGCGTGCAGTACCTTGCAGACGGAAGAAGGCGTTTTACGCATGAAGGCACCGTCCACATTGACGATGCGCTGGTTGCTGGCGCGGCTCAGCCGCTTTCGTCATTTGCAGGTGGGCAACGATGTGCAACTGACCAGCGCGTGGATGGACATCGACGCCGTGGACTTTGCGCAGGAGCCCTTCGACTGCGCGATTCTGCTCAGTCATGGTCACTTTCCGGCTGACTGGGAAGCGACCCTGTTGTTTCCGGAATGGCTGATCCCCGTGGGCGCTCCGACTCTGTTGCAAGACCCTCCGTGGAATGTCGAGCGTCTAGCCAAGGCCGAATTGCTTCACCCCACCCCGGATCGTCGCGATTGGCGGACCTGGTTGCACCGGATGGGTTTGACAGACAAGGTCTCGCTCAAGGGCGGCCAAGTGTTCGACACCCTTGAACTGGGAATGATTGCTGCGGCGCGGGGTTATGGCGTGTCGATGGGGGATTTGCTGATGGTCGCTGAGGACGTTGCGCAGGCGAGATTGAGCCTGCCGTGGCGAACGGCGGTTGCCAGCGGAGAAAATTATTACTTGGTGTGGCCGCGTACAAGGCCCGGTGTAGAGCGGTTGCGGCGTCTCAGCGACTTTTTACAGGCAGAAGTTAACGCGATGGAGCTACCGTTAGTTGAAATTTTGCACTAATTAACCTCGCGTAGTGCGAAAATGCCATCGTTTACCAATGACCACCTGAATGACTCAAGTATCATCTTGGGTGGCCGAAGCACTGCCTGAGAACCGTCTGCCCAAGACGGACTAACACCCAACTAACGTTTGCTGAATGATGAGCCAGGGAGCGGCCCGAATCATTCGGTATGGAGCTTCTATGTCCAAGCCTCGTACCCGGATTGCTACGCAACTCGGTATCGCTCTGGCAGTAATCCTGGCAGTTGTCATCAGTGGCAGCACGCTGTTCGCGTTGAGGTCCCTGGACGCGTCCAATCTGGTCATTCGCGAAGAGCACATGTCCAGTGAAGCACGGCTGCTCGCCGATCAGTTGAACACCTTTCACAGCACCCTGCGTGACAGCACGCAGCGCCTGAGCGGGTTGTTCGAAAAACGCTTTTCTGTCGGCCTGACGCTGCAGAGCGACAAACCGGTCACGGTGGCGGGGACTCAGACCCCCGGCCTGTTCCTGCGTGATACGGCGCTCAATAATGACTTCACCGAAGTGGACGAGTTCCGTCGGCTGACTGCCGGTGTGGCCACTATTTTCGTGCGCAGCGGCGATGACTTCATCCGCATCAGCACCTCGCTGAGCAAGCAGGACGGCACTCGCGCCATTGGCACGCTGCTGGATCGCAAGGCCCCCGCGTATGAACGCCTGATGTCCGGCCAAGGCTATGTCGGTAAAGCGGTGCTTTTCGACCGCTATTACATGACCCAGTACAGCCCGGTTCGCGACAGCAGCGGCAAGATCATCGCCGCGCTGTTCGTGGGCTTCGACTACACCGACGCGCAAAAAACCCAGTTTGATGACCTGAAGAACTTTCGCATCGGCACCACTGGTTCGCTGGCGTTGCTGGACGATAAAGGCGCCTGGCTCGTCCCGCCTGCCGGCATTCAGTCCCCTGAAAGCGCGGCCAAAGCGGTGGCCGATCTGGCCAGCAAACCGGGCAAGGCGCAGTTCTGGAATGACGGTGCTCAAGACTTCTACAGCGTCGGCCAGCCGTTTTCGGGCGGCCCCTGGACCGTCATTGCCAGCATGCCTGGCGATGAAATCAGCGCCGTGACCTGGGACGTCGGCACCCAGCTGGCCATCGGCAGCCTGCTGGCCATGCTCATTGCCGTCATCAGCGCCATCTGGCTGCTGCGCAGCAAACTGCGTCCGCTTTCCGAACTGGTCCGCCAGGCCGACGAACTGGGTGCGGGCAACCTGAGCGTGCGCCTGAACATCACCAGCAACGACGAAATCGGTCAGTTGTCGGGCAGCTTCAACAAGATGAGCGAAGCGCTTTCTTCGATGGTGTCGCACATCCGCACCGCCGCTCAGGAAGTGAGCACCCGTGCCCACGCCTTGTCCGGCCTGTCCGGTGGTGCTTACGAAGGCATGGAGCAGCAGTCCGGCGAAATCACCAGCATGGCCGGCGCGGTTGAAGAGTTCAGTGCAACGTCGATGAATATTGCCGACAACATGGGCAACACCGAGCGGTTGGCGCAGGAAAACGCACAACAGACCCGCATTGGCCGTACCTCGATGGAGGAAGCGTCCTCGTCGCTGCAACAAATTGCCACCTCGCTGAGCAGCACCGCGACCGTGATCGACACCTTGGGCCAGCGCTCGCAGGAAATCGGCAGCATCGTCGGTGTGATCACCTCGATTGCCGACCAGACCAACTTGCTGGCCCTCAACGCCGCCATTGAGGCCGCACGCGCCGGTGAGCAAGGACGCGGCTTTGCCGTGGTCGCCGATGAAGTCCGCAGCCTGGCTTCGCGTACCCGTAAGGCCACCGACGAAATCTCCGTCATGATCGCCAGCATCCAGCAGGAAACCGGCAACGCCATCAGCACCATGCAACAAGGCAACGTGCTCATGCAGGAAGGCCTGTCGCTCAACTCAAAGGTTGCCTCGGCCCTGGCCCAGATCGACGAACAAAGCCGCTCCGCCGGCCATCAGTTCGCAGCCATTACCACCGCGACCCAAGAGCAGAGCAGCACCGCCACCATGCTCAGCAGCAACCTGCAAAGCATTGCAATGACCAACAGTGAGCAGCGCCAAGTGGTTTCAAATCTGGCCATTACGGCTGAAGAGCTGAATTCGTTGGCGGGTGAGTTGCGTAAAGAGGTTGATCGGTTTCGGTGAGGTGTAACTTGCGTTATTCCTGATGTGAACATGCCGGTGCTTTGCACCGGCATGTTCTTTAGGTGTCCGTTTCGAGCGTTAAAAGCAGGCTCTATCCTTCAGGCTCGAATTGCACAGTAATGAACGGTGCCAATGGCGTACCCGTGGGCGAAATGGCGGACGCCACAGTAAGCATTTGTGGAGGGTGATACTGCAGGGCGCTGCAAATGAACGCTCCTGAACAGATCAGCAGCATGGCAAGGGTTGCTCGGTACATCCAGACATCCCGATTTGTCTTTTGAAGCCTCTTGCGTAGATCGTCACGATAGAACTCAAGTTCATCACTATCAGAAACCGGCTGTACACGGCGTCAAATGGCATCAGGTAAAAGCTTAGCTTGCCGTTGAAATCAAGGCTGTGGGGCGGCGGATATCCGTTTTGGCTGTCGGCCGATTCCTCCCGTACTGACAAGCGCTTGGGACTGGCCAGCTTTTGATTTTGCCTGTACTAATTACTCACAGGCCGATACTGCAACGCCTCCGCCAGATGACCACGATTGATCGCCTCCACCTGCTCAAGATCCGCCAGGGTCCGCGCGACTTTCAACAACCGATGCGCCGAGCGCAGTGACAGCGTCAAACGCTCGCATGCGGTTTCCAGCCACGTCTCATCCACACTCGACAGCGCACAATGCTGCCGCAATGCCGGAAGGTCGAGGAACGCATTGGCGCAGCCCTGACGTCGATTCTGTCGGTCGCGGGCCTGTGCGACGATGGCGGCTGCACTGGCAGTGGTGTCACCGGTCTGCGGGCCGGGATTGAGCGAGGTGGTTTCACGTGCGACGGTCAGGTGCAGGTCGATACGGTCCAGCAGCGGGCCGGACAGTTTGTTGCGGTAACGCTGCACCTGCTCGGTCGAGCAGCGGCAGCGGCCCGTCGGCTCACCCAGATAACCGCACGGGCACGGATTCATCGCCGCGACCAACTGAAAACGCGCTGGAAACCGCACCCGATCCCGCGCGCGGGAAATCACGATATGGCCGGATTCCAGTGGCTCGCGCAAAACCTCCAGCACGCGCCGGTCGAACTCCGGCAACTCATCCAGGAACAGAACGCCGTGGTGCGCCAATGTGATCTCGCCGGGCTGAGGACGACTGCCACCACCAACCAACGCCGGTCCTGATGCCGAGTGATGGGGTTGTCTGAATGGACGCTGGGGCCAACTCGTCAGCGGAACCTGACTGGCGACCGACTGAATCGCTGCGACTTCCAGCGCTTCGTACTCATCCAGCGGCGGCAACAAACCGGGCAGACGGCTGGCGAGCAGCGTTTTGCCGGTGCCTGGCGGGCCGCTGAACAGCAGGTTATGCGCCCCGGCCGCAGCCACCACCAATGCACGCTTGGCAGCCGTCTGCCCCTGCACTTCGCTGAGGTCCGGATAAGGTTTGGACTGATGCAACAACCCGCTGGATTGATAAGGCGTAATGGGCGTGCGTCCGTTGAAATGCGCCACCAGCTCCAGCAGATGATTCGCAGCGATGACCCGCAAACCCGACGCCAGACACGCCTCTTCGGCATTCACCGCCGGCACGATCAACGTCCGCTCCGCCGCACGCGCCGCCAACGCAGCGGGCAGCACACCCTGAATCGGCCGTATCCCGCCCGACAGCGCCAGCTCCCCGAGACACTCGACATCCTGCAACGCCGTCAACGGCACCTGCCCGCTGGCCGCCAGCAGACCCAGCGCGATCGCCAGATCAAATCGACCGCCATCCTTGGGCAAATCGGCAGGCGCCAGATTGAGCGTGATACGCCGCGCCGGAAAATCCAGCCCGGAATTGAGAATGGCACTGCGCACCCGGTCCTTGCTCTCCTTGACCGCCCCCTCGGGCAACCCCACCAGCGTCAGCGTGGGCAGGCCGTTGGCCAGATGCGCTTCGACAGTAACCGCCGGGGCTTCAACCCCGACCTGGGCACGACTATGGACAATGGCCAGCGACATGGATCATTCCTTGATATGAGCGACGGGGCGTTATCGTGCGTCATTCGAGGAGGGAGGGCAGGTGGGGAATGGATACAGAGTGTTAACGGGAATGGCTGAAAGGGTTCAAGTGCAACCTTTCCGCTGAGCTCAACATGCGTGGTTTTCGTTGAGCCCAGTACTGTAGCCAGAGCATTTCAGCCTCTAGGCATCTTCACCCGAGCATACTGATCCTGACCAATCCACCCCATAAACGAACGGTTGTCGCCATCGACAAACTCAACCTTCGCCGCGCCATCCTTGAACGCCAGCACGCCCACCACGTCACCCTTCACGATGTAAGCGCCCCGAGTGGACTTGGCATCCGGCGTTTTCTGTAGCCAGGCTTTGTCGACCGCAACGGTGACCAGCCCGATCCACTTCTTGCTCACCGTCTCGCTCAGGTCCAGGCCTGTCGCGATGTCCGGCATCAGCACGTTCATGCAGCCTGGATGTTGCTGGCCTTGTTCGACGGTCAGAACCACACCATCGATGGACGGCTCTACGGTTCCCGGATAAACCTCATCGAGCCAGGAAGATACCGGGCTGGCTTTCCCTGACTCGACCTTGCCTTGCAGGTAGAACGCGCAACTGAACGTAGTGCCTGTACCGCGCTCTTCGGCATAAAACCCCTCGATTTGTCCTTCGGGCGTGACAGCGAGCAGCAGTTGCTCGTACTTGCCGGAGCGGAGCGTCAGGCCTTCGGCGAGAGCGGGTGTGCCAATGCAGAGCGAGAGCGCTCCCGCGATCAGCCAGCGAAAAATGAAGCATTTATAGGGCATTTTTACGTCCGTTGTATGCGAAACGAGTCATTGGGCCAGTCCGATGTAGAGTCTTGCTCGGCCCGTAAAAAATGTCATCCATATCATTCGACTCTCAAGCGAGAGGATACGGAAGCTAACTAAGGACCGTTAAAAGCAAAGAAACCAAAGAAAGCGAAGTCTTACACATACGCCGGAAGGAGCACACTGGACGACAACCGTCTCACGGATGAACACTCGATCCTCGTACATTGATGACCAAAAGGTGCAGCAATGACAAAAAATGGAATGCGCCCCGTCCATCCCGGCGAGGTTCTTAAAGAAGAGTACCTTGAGCTCATGGGGCTAACTGCGGCTGCCTTGGCTCGGGCGCTGAATGTATCAACACCGACAGTCAATGACATCGTTTTACAGCGAAGGGGCGTGAGCGCGGATGTAGCGCTGCGTCTGGGCGTATGCCTTGAGACGAGCCCCGAGTTCTGGCTGAACCTGCAGCTGACTTATGACTTGCGCAGGGCAGAAATCGAGAAGGGTGCACAGATTCGCGATCAGGTCAGGCGTCTGGCCCGCTGTGCCTGACCACCTGAACCCGAGTTGACCCTTTACTCGGCCTTCTCAACCGGCCCCATCTTCTCTTCGAGCTCAGCCATTTTGGCCTCCAGCGCTTCCAGACGGGCGCGGGTGCGGGCGAGGACGGCCATTTGGCTGTCGAACTCTTCCCGGCTCACCAGATCCAGTTTGCTGAAGCCGCTTTGCAGCAGGGCCTTGAACTGGGTTTCGAATTCGCTGCGGGGTATAGGGGTTTCGCCGTTGAACAGGCGGGAAGCGTGGCCGCTGAGGGCGTCGAGGAAAGCTTTAGGCGCGAGCATGGTGGTTTTCCTGAATCAGATGCGCGGCAGTGTAGCACGCAGCGCCTATAGTCATTTCGAGGCGGCAGGCGTGCGCGGTTATGGCGCATGTGGGCGTGCACTCATGCACCACGCTTGTGCGTTCTTGTTGGCAATGGCGGTTCCCAGCCGCGCTAATCAGGCCCAAGGACCTGTATTTGATGAATATTCACGAGATGGCAAGCTTTCTGCTTAGTGGCTTGTGACCCATGCACTGATGCAGTCGCTGTGACGAATGCAGTGCGGCAGGCGGAGCGGGGAAGTGTTTCGTCAGAAGCGGTTTTCTGGTGTTGGTCTGGCCCGATCAGGCGACCGACGCGTTACAAAGCCAGACACTGCGCTTAGACTTGAGTCGGGTTTGTTTTCCTGGGGCAAGTCCACCAATTCGGGAGAAAGTTTTCATGAAGCTAGTCACTGCCATCATCAAGCCGTTCAAATTGGATGACGTACGCGAGTCGTTGTCCGAAATCGGCGTGCAGGGCATCACCGTCACTGAAGTCAAAGGCTTCGGGCGTCAGAAGGGTCACACTGAGTTGTACCGCGGTGCTGAATACGTCGTCGACTTCCTTCCAAAAGTGAAGATCGACGTTGCCATCGATGACAAGGATCTGGATCGCGTCATCGAGGCCATAACCAAGGCCGCCAACACCGGCAAGATCGGTGACGGCAAAATCTTCGTGGTCAATCTGGAACAGGCTATCCGCATCCGTACCGGCGAAACCGATACAGACGCAATTTAAGCCGCCAAACCCCAACGCCCCAGGAGAAAACAATATGACTCTGCGTCAATTCGCAGGGCTAGGAGCCCTGTTGTCCCTTGCAGTACCTGGTCTTGCCCTGGCGGCTGACCCAGTGGCCGAACCTGTACTCAATTCCGGCGACACCGCATGGATGTTGACGGCAACCGCTCTGGTTCTGTTCATGACCATTCCGGGCCTGGCGCTGTTCTACGGCGGCATGGTTCGTTCGAAAAATATCCTGTCCGTGATGATGCAATGTTTCGCCATCACCGGCCTGATCAGCATCCTGTGGGTCGTTTACGGCTACAGCATCGCGTTTGACACCACCGGTATGGAGGCTGGCGTCGTCAACTTCAACTCCTTCTTCGGCGGCATGGGTAAGGCGTTCCTGGCGGGTATTACGCCATCGAGCATTACCGGCGCTGCGGCATTGTTCCCTGAGGCGGTGTTCGTCACCTTCCAGATGACCTTTGCAATCATTACCCCGGCCCTGATCGTCGGTGCTTTCGCAGAACGCATGAAGTTCTCCGCGATGCTGATCTTCATGGGCATCTGGTTCACCCTGGTCTACGCGCCCATCGCCCACATGGTCTGGGGCGGCGTCGGTGGTCTGATGTGGGACTGGGGCGTTCTGGACTTCGCAGGCGGCACCGTTGTACACATCAACGCCGGTGTAGCCGGTCTGGTGGCCTGTCTGGTACTGGGCAAGCGTAAAGGCTTCCCGACCACCCCGATGGCGCCGCACAACCTGGGTTACACCCTGATCGGCGCTGCGATGCTGTGGGTAGGCTGGTTCGGCTTCAACGCAGGTTCTGCTGCTGCGGCCAACGGCACTGCCGGTATGGCGATGCTGGTTACCCAGATCGCCACCGCTGCTGCTGCACTGGGCTGGATGTTCGCTGAATGGCTGACCCACGGTAAGCCAAGCGCTCTGGGCATCGCCTCGGGTGTGGTTGCAGGTCTGGTAGCGGTCACGCCGGCAGCCGGTACGGTTGGCCCGATGGGCGCACTGATCATCGGCCTGGCGGCAGGCGTGATCTGCTTCTTCTGCGCCACCAGCCTCAAGCGCAAAATGGGTTACGACGACTCCCTGGACGCCTTCGGTGTTCACGGTATCGGCGGCATCGTCGGCGCGATCCTGACCGGTGTCTTTGCAGCCCCTGCACTGGGCGGCTTCGGCACGGTGACCGACATCGGCGCTCAGGTCTGGATTCAGTTCAAAGGCGTCGCGTTCACCGTGGTGTACACCGCCATTGTGACCTTCATCATCCTTAAGGTGCTGGATGCGGTCATGGGCCTGCGTGTCACTGAAGAGGAAGAGTCTGTCGGTCTTGACCTTGCACAACACAACGAGCGTGGCTACAACTTGTAAAGGCCGCTGCGCTGAAAAAACGAATGCCCGGTTTTCCGGGCATTTTTTTGTCTGACGTTTGTGGATAAACCGCGAATTTCTGCTGTCAGTGCTTTGCCCGCGTCAATGTTTTCGGCACCGTGACGCAGTGCATGTAACGTCGTTACGGCAGTCTTCGTTAGCTTGCAGGGAAGCCGGTTTATTGCGCGCTTTGCTTTTTTCTCAGGCGAGTTAGAATGCGCGCCGAAGGTGCGGAGAACGGTATGTGGCATCAATCCAGAATTACCCTGCGGGCCAGGCCTCGCGGGTTCCATCTGGTCACCGACGAGATACTGGCAGGCTTGCCTGAGCTGCGGGATTGTCGAGTCGGTCTGCTGCACTTGTGGCTGCAACATACCTCGGCCTCGTTGACCGTCAACGAGAATGCCGATCCGGCGGTACGTCGTGACTTCGAACGTTTTTTCAACCGGCTGGTGCCTCAGGGCGTGGCCGGCCATGAACATAACGATGAAGGGCCTGATGACTTGCCCGCGCACTTCAAGTCCAGCCTGCTGGGCTGCCAGTTGCTGTTGCCGGTATCGGCGGGGCGACTGGCGCTGGGCACCTGGCAAGGCGTTTACCTGGGCGAACATCGAGATGAGGGTGGTTCTCGTAACGTCCTGGCCACTCTTCAGGGTGAATGGATATAACCGCTGGGGTCAGTGGTTATTGAATTTTTTCCGGCAGCCTTAGACTCTTGAGGCTGTTGGGCTATAACTAATCTGCTTTCGCAAGTCATGAGGTAGAACATGAGCGACGACGACAACGACGATCTGGTAGACGATCTGGAAGACGAGGAGGGCGGTGAGGAACTTGCCGCGGCTCCCGAAGACGACGCTACCGAGGTAGATGATGCCGAGGTTTCGGCACCGGCTGCCAAAGGCAAGGCCAAAGCTGCAGTTTCGGTCGACGAGCTGCCCAGCGTAGAAGCCAAGAACAAAGAGCGTGATGCTCTGGCACGTGCGATGGAAGAATTCCTGGCGCGTGGTGGCAAGGTGCAGGAAGTGGAGGCCAACGTGGTCGCCGATCCGCCCAAGAAGCCTGACAACAAATACGGCAGCCGCCCTATCTAAGGCAGCAGATGTCGTATGAGAATGAGCCCGCCGTCGCTGCGGGCTTTTTCTTGCCTGCGTGTTGAGGGGCGCCCGTCTTCAGGCCCAGCGCGCAAGGACTTCGGGCAATTGAGACAAATTGTGAATCTCCGCATCGGGCAGTCGAGAAGCTTCCCAGACCTTGCCCTGTGGGTTGTACCAGATGGCACGCATGCCTGCGCGCTGCGCCCCGGCGATGTCGTCATTGGGGTGATCGCCCACGTGTACCGCAGCGCTGGCGTCCACGTTGCCGCGTCTGAGGGCCTCCAGAAAGGGCGCCGGGTCCGGCTTGCCGATGCCCAGGTCTTCAGCGCACAAGGCGAAGGAAAAGTAGTCAGCCAGGCCCAGACGGCGCACGTCGGCGTTGCCGTTAGTGATCACGCCCAAGGTGAACGTCTTGGCGAGAATTTCCAGCATGGGCTGCACATCGGGGAAGATATGGACTTGATGACGCCCTTGCAGGAACACTTCAAAACCCTGATCGGCCAGGTCTTGCGCCTCGTCGGTGTCATAGCCGGCATGTTCCAGGGCATGAAACAGCACCCGTCGACGCAATGCGCTGATTCGGTGCTTGAATGACGGGTCCGCTTCCACCAGGCGCGAGCGAATCTCCCACAGGTGCTCCACCGACACCGGGCCGAGCTTTGGGGCATGTTCGGCCAGCCAGTCGCGCAGCGTCGCCTCCGCGCCCGCAATCGCAGGCGCGGTGTCCCAGAGGGTATCGTCCAGATCGAAAGTCACCAGCTTAATCATCTACAGATCCTTTGCGTTTGGCTCGTGGGTGGGCACTGTCATAGACAGTAGCCAAATGCTGGAAATCCAGGTGCGTATAAATCTGCGTGGTCTTGATGTCGGCGTGGCCCAACAGCTCTTGCACGGCGCGCAGGTCTTGGGATGATTCCAGCAGGTGACTGGCGAAAGAGTGACGCAGCATGTGCGGGTGCAGGTTTTGCCCCAGCTCACGCTCGCCGAAGGCCTTGACCCGATTTTGTACCGCTCGCGGTCCCAAGCGGGTGCCTTTCTGGCTGATGAATACGGCATCGTCCTGGGGATTGGCCAGCGCTCGCAGCGGCAACCAGGCTTCCAGCGCCTGCCGAGCCTTGCTGCCTACAGGCAGTACGCGGGTTTTGCTGCCCTTGCCGAGCACTTGCACCAAGCCGTCGCGAAGGTCGAGTTGGTCCAGGTTCAGACCCGTCAGTTCGGACAGGCGCAGGCCTGAGGAGTAGAGCAGCTCCAGAATGGCCTGATCTCGACGAGCCAGAAAGTCTTCTTCGACGCCGCCGTCCAGCAGTTGCGAGGTCCGGTCGGTGTCCAGCGTCTTGGGCAGACGCCGCTCGCCTTTGGGCGGAGACAGGCCGTTTGCCGGGTCATGCTCGCATACGCCTTCGCGGTTCAGGTATTTGTAAAAGCCCCGCACGGCCGAGAGCATGCGCGCCAGGCTGCGCGACGACTGGCCCTGCTGGTGCTGGCGGGCGGTGAAGCTGCGCAGGTGCTGGATGTCCAGTGCGGTCCAGCTTGAAAGCTGTGCCTTTTTGCAGAACGCCAACACCTTGTCCAGATCACGCCGATAGGCTTCCAGCGTATGAGGTGACACCTGTCGCTCACTGCGAAGGTGGGTGCAGTAGGCGTCCAGATGCTGTTCCATGACTAGCGGACCGAACGCAACGAATGCGCAAAGCGTGGCAGCAGACGGCTCAGGACATCGACGATGTAGCTGAGAAACAGCGTGCCGACGGAGCTTTTGTAATGCTGTGGATCGCGGCTGCCGATGGCCAGTACGCCATGCAAACCAAGGTGGTTGAGGCTGGCGATGGCCGTCGAGCCGACTTCCTTGCTTTGCTCGGCACCGAACAGGAAGGCCAGTTCATGCTCGCGCAGCGCGCCGCACACGACCTTTTCGCCGATCAGCCCACCAATGTTCTTCTGCGCTTCGGCGACACTGACCCAGCGGCCTACCGGCATGGGGTTGTCGCTGAACAGAATGAGGCTGACGAACGGCACCTGAAACTCCTGACGCAGACTGTCTTCCACCGCAATCACGATCTCGTCCAGGCTGGTGGCGTCCATCAGGGCGAGGTTCAGGCGACGGGTTTTCTCGAACAGTCGGTCATTGTCGCGGGCGACGTCCATCAGCTGTGAAAGACGGTGGCGCATTTCGATGTTGCGCTCGCGCAGCAGCTTGAGCTGACGCTCGACCAGCGAGACGGTGTCTCCACGCTGGTGCGGAATGCGCATCGACACCAGCAACTCATCGTGTTCGGCGAAGAAGTCCGGGTGTTGCAGCAGAAAGGCAATGACCGCCTCTGCTTCAAGGTTGGGCGCTGCGCTATCGGCAGGCGATTCGCTGGGGGTGCCGGTTGAAGCCGGAGGCTGATCGGTCATCGTATTTGCTCACTTAAAGACGAACCTGGCCTTCGTAGACCCTGACGGCCGGGCCAGTCATCATCACAGGGTGCCCTGGGCCTGCCCATTCAATGGACAGTCGCCCGCCGGGCAGGTCGATCAGCAACGGCGACATCATCCAGCCCTGGGTGATGGCGGCCACTGCTGCTGCGCAAGCGCCAGTACCGCACGCCTGTGTTTCTCCTGCACCGCGTTCCCAGACACGCAACTGCGCGCGCTGACGATCCACGATGTGCAGGAACCCTACGTTAACCCGAGCCGGAAAGCGCGGGTGATGTTCGATCTTCGGGCCCAGTTCGTGAACCGGGGCGTTATTGATGTCATCCACACGCAGTACCGCATGGGGATTACCCATCGAGACAGCGGCCAGCTCAACGCTCTGTCCATCCACATCCAGGGTGTAGCTGTTCGCCTGGGCCGTGGCCTGGAACGGGATGTCGTCCGGAACCAGCCGTGGCGGGCCCATATTGACGCTGATCTGTCCGTCGTTACGGATATCCAGCTCAATGATGCCGCTCTTGGTTTCGACGCGGATCTGCTTTTTGGCGGTCAGGCGCTTGTCGAGTACGAAACGGGCGAAACACCGCGCCCCGTTGCCGCACTGTTCAACTTCGGAACCGTCGGAATTGAAGATACGGTAGCGAAAATCCACATCCGGGTTATTCGGCGCTTCGACCAGCAATAACTGATCGAAACCGATGCCGGTGTGCCTGTCGCCCCACTGTTTGGCGTGCTTGGGCAGAATATGCGCGTGCTGACTGACAAGGTCCAGGACCATGAAGTCGTTACCCAGCCCGTGCATTTTGGTAAAACGCAGCAGCATGGGATTACTCCGGCAACAGGCTTTCGCCAGCGAACAGCTCGGCCACGGTTTCCCGACGACGCACTTCAAAGGTGTGTGTATCGTCAACCAGGACTTCGGCAGCGCGACCACGCGTGTTGTAATTCGAACTCATCACGAAACCATAGGCTCCGGCCGAATGCACGGCCAGCAGATCGCCTTCGGCCAGTGCCAGCTCGCGGCCCTTGGCCAGGAAATCACCGGTTTCGCAGATCGGGCCAACGATGTCATACGGGCGTGCAGCACCGTCGCGCGGGCGCACCGCCGTGACGTCCATCCAGGCCTGATACAGCGCCGGACGAATCAGGTCGTTCATGGCCGCATCGACGATGGCGAAGTCTTTGTGTTCGGTGTGCTTGAGGTATTCAACGCGGGTCAGAAGCACGCCTGCGTTGGCAACGATGAAGCGCCCCGGTTCGAACAGCAGGCCCAGATCACGACCGGCCAGGCGCTCGCGCACGGCCTTGATGTAGTCCGCTGCCATCGGTGGCTCTTCATCGCGATAACGAACACCCAGCCCGCCGCCCAGATCGATGTGGTGCAAGTGAATGCCGCAATCGCCCAGACGATCGACCAGATCCAGCAAGCGATCCAGTGCGTCAATGAACGGTTCGAGCGTGGTCAGCTGCGAGCCGATGTGGCAATCAACGCCGATCACTTCAAGGTTCGGCAACTGCGAGGCGCGCACGTAAACGTCTTCAGCGTCTGCAATGGCAATGCCGAACTTGTTTTCTTTAAGGCCTGTGGAAATGTACGGGTGAGTGCCCGCATCGACGTCCGGGTTTACACGCAGCGAGATCGGTGCGCACACGTTCAGCTCGGCGGCGACGGTCTGCAGGCGCTCCAGTTCGTCGGTGGACTCAACGTTAAAGCAGTGCACGCCAACTTCCAGAGCGCGACGCATGTCTTCACGGGTCTTGCCGACGCCGGAAAACACGATCTTGTCAGCCTTGCCGCCTGCTGCCAGGACGCGTTCCAGCTCGCCACGGGACACGATGTCGAAGCCCGCGCCGAGGCGTGCCAGAACATTGAGTACGCCCAGGTTGGAGTTGGCCTTGACGGCGAAGCACACCAGGTGGGGCATGCCGTCCAGCGCGTCGGTATAGGCGCGGTACTGCGCTTCGATATGAGCGCGTGAGTAGACATAAGTCGGCGTGCCGAAACGTTCGGCAATGGCAGACAAAGCTACTCCTTCCGCGAACAGCTCACCGTCGCGGTAGTTGAAAGCGTCCATGGGATTCCCTTAAAGATGCTTGTGCGTCGTGTGCGATTTGGCTTGTTCATCGGGTGACTTGGTGTCATCCGGCAGGTACAACGGGCCTTTTTGACCACAGGCTGTAACAAGGCAAGCGACCGCGACGAGCGCAGCAAGCGAAGAGATCAGGCGCTTCATGGCGAAATCCTTTGTAAAAGCATTAATTGCGCCCGAGTATACCGACCACCCGGCGGCTTGCCTATGCGAGGCTCCTCCCGTCTGGCGGGGTTTTGACGCGATTGTGCAGGCAATGGCCGGATACGCCGGATTATTGCGTTCGGATGCGGTCAATGACGGGTATGCTTTGCATTTGGCAGGTGGCGTCCGTATCTTGCCCCACTGCGCTTTCAGTAGACATTTTCGAGGTTCCCGCAATGAGTTTGACCGAAGCCCGCTTCCATGACCTGGTCGATGCCACCCAGCAAAACCTGGAAGATGTGTTTGATGAGAGTGGTCTGGACGTGGACCTTGAAAACTCGGCCGGCGTGTTGACCGTCAAGTTCGAAAACGGCTCCCAACTGATCTTCAGTCGTCAGGAGCCACTGCGTCAGCTCTGGCTGGCGGCGCGCTCTGGCGGTTTCCACTTCGATTATGACGAAGTCGAAAGTCGTTGGGTCTGTGACACCAGCGATGAACTGCTGAGCGAGATGCTTGCCCGCATGACGCTTGATCAGGCTGGCATCGAGCTGGATTTCGGCCAGAACCCTCAGCCTGCCGCGGTCAGGCCGCCCAAACCGCTGTTCAGCAATGTCAGTCCTGCCGTGCCATCGCCGTGCATCAGCACCTGTCGGCTGGATGAACAAAAGGTCTGCTTGGGGTGTTTTCGTCATGTTGAAGACATCCGCGAGTGGCGTTCGGCCGATGATGATCGCCGCCGCCAGATCCGCCATGAGGCCGATCGGCGCCGTTCGCAGGCCCAAACGGGTCAGGCCGCTGGCTGACGTCTCGTCGGGTTGTGTATTTATTACGCTGTGTTAGTGTCAGAACCTGCTTCTCTTTTTAGAGTGGCCTATCAAAACCCCGCCCGGCTCGGCGGGGTTTTGCTTTTATAACGCGCGGAAAAAGGAGTCTGCCCAGACCATGAACACTGCCCCTTCACTCATCCTCACCCGGCTTGACGTGCAACGTCTCGAGAATCTGATCGACAGCATGGACGAGTCCACCCCCGGCATTCAGGCGTTGCAGGCCGAGCTGGATCGTGCCGAACAGGTGGTCGGCCACGATGAAGTGCCAGACGGTGTGGTGACCATGAACTCGCGTGTCCATTGCCGCGAAGAAAGCAGCGGCAAGGATTACCACCTCACGCTGGTTTATCCGCAGGATGCGGGTGTTGAGGGGACGGTGTCAGTGCTGGCACCAATGGGCTCGGCGCTGCTGGGCTTGCAGGTCGGCCAACACATCGATTGGCCCGCCCCAGGCGGCAAGACCCTCAAGCTGACACTGCTCGCGGTCGAGTATCAGCCGGAAGCGGCGGGCGAGTATCAGTAAGTTGCCTCTTATCAAGCAACCTGCAACCCACACAATCGAGCGTGATCGTGCCAAATGCTCCGCGTTGGCATGCAGCCCGGGACGCTCTGCGTCCCATTGGGTCGGCTTGCGCAAATCGTGAGGAGTGATCAGGCTCAACGACCTCAGCCTCAGGCCTCTTCCATCGCCTCATTGAGCAGCTTTTCCAGTTCGGCCTTGTGGCGCAGGAACAGGATGCTCTGGCCGTGCCCGTCGTCGAGCAGGCCCGACAGGTCCAGGTCGGTGATGTAGCAGCGATAGCGCTTGGGCTCCAGGCGCTTGCCGAGGATCTGCTTGGCCACCGCGTCGTACAACTGATCGCCATATTCCAGTTCGGAAAACTCGCTGTTATCGCAATACAGCGTGACGTTCAGTTGCCCCGGTGACGACTCCTCGATAATGGCCTGCACGTCATAGAACGGCTTGTCCGCCGCAGTGGGCGCCATGCGCGGTTCGATGCGGCGTGCGCGTGAAGTGCCGGACGGCATCACTTGGTAGTACAGGGTTTCCAGCAGAACCGGCTCGCTGGGGTCGTCCAGCGGCAGTGATGCGCCACGGCGATAAACCAGCGAATGGAAGAAGCGCTGCAGTGGCATCAACAGGCTCTGCTCATCGTGATAGGGCAGGCGCTGATGCCAGAGCGAATTGTGCTCGTCCAGCACATACAGGTCCGCGTCCGCCTCGTTGATTCGGTAGAACACTTGAATGCATTCCGGCTGCCCGAACGGCAGAATCAAGGCCAGATCGTGGCTGTCCAGTGCGTGGGGATCCAGGTGCAGCGGGCTGTACCGGGGCAGTTCTTCGCCCAGGTATTTGAAGAGCCCCGGCAGGCTGTTGACCACCACATGGCCCACTCGGCCGGGCGCGATTTCCAGCACGTGATATTGCTGCTGCACCTGAATCAGGTAGCGGTGATTGAGCTGTCGGGCGAGCAGCAGGCGCGCAGTGCTGACCAGTTCTTCGACCCGCTGCGCGATGGCCGGCGCACGGTTGTGACAGAAGCAGCGGACATGGATCTTCGGCTGACTGGCACCCTGCGGCAAGCTGCCAAGCAGTTCGCTCAGGCAGTCGAGGAGGGCATGCTGCCCGTCGTAACGAGTGACCAGCGTTTCATTCCAGGTATTGAGCGTGACCTGATCCAAGGTCAGCACCAGGTTTTCCCGAACGCCGGCGTAGCTGAGCGAGTCGGTTCGCTCCGTGGTCATCAGGATGTTCAGCTCGCGGTGATGCTTGAGCGGGTCGATACCGACGTTGACCAGCAGCAGTATTTCTTTGGGCTCACTAGGCTGAAGCAAGGCTTCGTCGCTGACTTCGGGCAGCGGCAATTCAATGGTATGTCGCAGCGCGCTTAGCAGATTGAACAGCTCGAACTCGCTCAAGTCGCTGGTGCCAGGGTGCAGCGCCAGGCGGCTGGTGGCGTCGATCACATTGTTGCGATGACACCACGCCAACAGCTCAAGCAACTCGCGGCTGCGTTTGATCGGCGAAAAATTGGCCAGTTCGTGAATGCCGAGGTTGCCGTTGTACAGCGCCCACTGATGTTTGCCGGGCTCGCGCTTGTCGGGCGAATGCACCAGCGTCAGCGTATCCTCGGCCAGATCCGGGGCGATGCCCGGGTTAATGAACTCGACCTTGCCCGCCTTGCGTTCGAAGGCTGCGTACAGGCGACGCCCCAGAATGGTCAGGTCGCGTGGGTCGAGGGCTTCAGCGGTGCTCTGCAACCGGGCGAACTGCGTCTGGAAGCGATAGCTGTAATTGAGCTCATTGACCAGTGCGCGACGCTCATGCGCCACCTGACGCACTTTCCACTGGCTGCGGCTATCGAGCAGCGCCAGTTGGCGATCATCCCAACCCCACTCCTGGGTCAGACGCTCCAGCAACTGACGCTGCCAACTGTTGCTGCGTTGGCGGGCCGGGCCGGTGAGCTTCTTGTTGACCTTCAGGTACAGGCTGCGCCTCACCAGCTCCAGGCGTTCGGCCTCTTTGCGGGCCAACAAGTGTTCTTCGATGCGTCGGTACACGACCATGTAAGGGTCGAGCTCGTCCAGGTCCAGCTGATTGGCGAACACCGCCTGCTTGAAACGCAGACTCAGGCATTGGACTCTGGGATGTTCACTTGAGTACACCTCGATCAGCAGCAGTTTGAGCACGGATTTGTAGGGTGACTCGATGCCCTTGAACAACTGCCACAAGCCCGCCCCCACGAATTCCGCAGGCGGGATTTGCGCCATCGGCCCAAGATCGACGACTTCGTCTGCGCGAATGAATCGCTTGGACAGCAGCGTGTGGGTGTACGCCTCGTAGCCCTGCTCTTCATAGACGGGCACCAGCCACCACATCGGCGTGCGCCCGGCCAGCCAGATGGCCGTGCGGTAAAACTCGTCCAGCAGCAGGTAATGCTGGGTTGTGCCGCAGTCCTCGGAGCTGAGTTGCGTGTCGCGATCACCCGCCCTGAAACGTTCCGGGTCGATCAAAAAGAAATGAGCCTCGGCGCCCATCGTCGCGGCCCAGGTTTCCAGCGCCTGGCATTTTTTACGCAGCTCGGCGATGGCCTCTTCGTCGAGCGCGCTGTCATGGCAGACCCACACGTCCATGTCGCTCTGCTCGGCCTGTGCCAGCGTGCCGAGGCTGCCCATCAGAAACAGCCCGTGAATCGGCTGGGGCGGATTGCCGTGTCGGACCCTGTAGGAAAACGAGCGTGTCATCCGCTGTGCTTCGGCCAGTGCCTGCGCATCGGGTTCGTAATGGGAGACACCGGCAGGCGTAGTGCCGGAGACGTAACCGGGCAACAGTGGGTGATTGACGTGGAAGAACAGCGGCAGCAGGGTCAGGACGGTCTGCTGGCGCGTCGACATTCCTTCCATTGCACGGGCGTACCGCCCGTCATTGAGAGTCAGGAAGCGGTTACGCAGCTGGCTGAGAACCTTACGGTCGATACCCTCATCCAGGTCGGGGCGGATTTCAAGATTACGCGTCATCACAACTCAAGGCATCTGGCCTGTGCAGGCGTGGATTAACTGAGCAAGATGGCGAAGAAGATTTGCAGCCGAAAGAAGGCAGGTTCGGTCGGGTTGTTATTCTGGCGCCAATTTTTTATATCGGCCTGTACCGCGATAAATGAAGGGCTTGCCACGCTATTTTTTGTGCGCAAGCCCTTGGGGCACTCAGGCGGCTTCTTTGGATACGTTCAGAATGGTCAGTAACGACTGGGCGTGTTCAGCGGCTTCAAGCCCCAGGCTTGTGAGGTAACCGCCATCGACCTGGGTCGTCAGGCCTTTTTCAAAGAGTCTTTTTGCAGCTGCAATGGCTGTGGGGGCCGCCACGTGATGGACTTTCAGGCCTTCCTGGGTATTGCCCAGATTGAACAGTGCAAGGATTTCCAGTTCGGCAACCAGCTCAGGGGTATACGACATAGGTGCTCCAGACTTTTTGTAGTAGTACGACCTCGCAGGCTGCGGGTGTGCTCTGGAATCGACGTGTCCGTGCTGCGCTCGTCGGTTCTGGATGACCGCTGAAGCCGGCTTGGCGTGAGAGCCCCGGAGGATTTAGCGGCAGCGGGGCTTTCGCAGTGTAGTCCAGCGTCTGGAGAATTTGCAGCATATATCTGAGCGGTTTGAAGCAACGTGCCGGTTATTTTTCCGGCGGCAACTCGGGCAGTGCGCGCAGGGCGGTTTCGTACCAATCGGTGTTGAACGCGCGGTCCTGCTCCAGCATGGCGTCGATCTCGATGGCCAGTACGTGAGCCATCAGTTCAAGGATGTCTTCACGCTCGTAACCGACCAGTGTCAGCTTGTTTAACGTGGCCTTGGCCGCTGGCGGGTTGTCGGCTTCGATCTGGTTTTCGATGGCTTCGATCAGGGTCGAAGCGGTGAACTCTTCTTCGTCGTTGTCGATGGCGTCAGTCATGGTGATTCCTCAAGTAAGGCAGGCAGTTTAACCGGATTCTGTGGATCAGGGCATTTGTGGGATATGCAGAAAGGATGCGTAGGACGGGTCTTTCACCATCAAAAAAATGACTTAAGTCATGGGTGGGGAAACGTAGATGGATAGGCTTCGGGGAGTTGACGAATGGCGTTAACAGGCAGGGTCAGGGAGGCCAGCGATGCTGAAGCTTTACGGGTTTGCATCAAGCAATTATTTCAATATGGTCAAGTTGGCGCTCTTGGAAAAGCAGATGCCATTCGAAGAAGTGCCGCTGTTCGGTTGCCAGAGCCCTCATGTGCTGGCGGTCAGCGCACGGGGCAAGGTGCCGGTGCTGGGTACGACCGAAGGCTTCATCAGTGAGACGGATGTCATTCTGCGCTACATCGAGGAAATCTGCCCGGAGCGGCCATTGCTGCCCGCTGACGCGTTCTCGCGCGCTCAGGTGTGGACTATCGCCAAGGAAATCGAGCTGTACATCGAATTGCCTGCGCGGGTGTGCTACGCCGAAGTGATATTCGGCGGCAGGCCGACGCCGCCTGACCTGAAAGCCAAGGCCCGTCGTGATCTGGTCAAAGGCATTGCCGCTCTGGCCCAGCGCGCCCGCTTTGCGCCTTACGTGGCGGGCGAGCGGTTCAGCGTGGCAGATGTGTATTTCCTGTACAGCATCGATCTCGCGCAGCAGGTAGGCGAGCGGTTGTTTGACGAGGATTTTCTGGGGGACATGCCCAAGGCGCAAGCCTTGCTGGAGCGGCTGGCCATGAATCCGAATGTGCAGCGAGTCGCAGCAGACAAAGAAGCCGACTGGCCCGCATTCATGGCGCGTGTGAGGCCCGATGGGCGTCAGGCAGGGTAGCTCTGATTGAACACCAGATTGTGCTCCGCGCTCACCACAACGTCGCGATAAGCATGTGGCGCGGGCACGATGTCGGCTGTAGGAGCGGACCGGGGGGGCGGTCCGCTCCTACAGGGGATGGCCTTAATCCAGTATCAGCGACCCGCCAGCAGTTCCTGTCCGCGAACGACTGCGGCGCGTACTTGTTCCGGGGCGGTGCCGCCGATGTGGTTGCGTGCATTGACCGAGCCTTCAAGGGTCAGCACAGCAAACACATCCTGTTCGATCTCATCGCTGAACTGGCGCAGTTCGTCCAGGCTCATTTCAGCCAGGTCCTTGCCGGTATCCACACCGTACTTCACCGCATGGCCGACGATTTCGTGGCAATCGCGGAACGGCAGGCCACGGCGAACCAGGTAGTCCGCCAGATCGGTCGCTGTCGAGAAGCCACGCAAGGCCGCTTCACGCATGATGGCGTGCTTAGGCTTGATCGCAGGGATCATGTCGGCAAACGCACGCAGGGAGTCGCGCAGGGTGTCGGCAGCGTCGAACAGCGGCTCCTTGTCTTCCTGGTTGTCCTTGTTGTAAGCCAGCGGCTGGCCCTTCATCAATGTCAGCAGGCCCATGAGAGCGCCGAATACGCGACCGGTCTTGCCACGGACCAGCTCAGGAACGTCCGGGTTTTTCTTTTGCGGCATGATCGAGCTGCCGGTGCAGAAACGGTCTGGCAGATCGATGAACTGAAACTGCGCACTGGTCCAGAGCACCAGTTCTTCGGAAAAACGGGACAGGTGCATCATCGCCACAGAGGCAGCAGCGCAGAATTCGATGGCGAAGTCGCGATCCGACACGCCATCCAGCGAGTTGCCGCCCACGGCGTCGAAGCCCAGCAGTTTGCAGGTCAGTTCGCGGTCGATCGGGTAGGTGGTGCCTGCCAGTGCAGCGCTGCCCAATGGCATGCGGTTCAAGCGCTTGCGGCAATCCACCAGTCGCTCGTAATCACGGCTCAGCATCTCGAACCAGGCCAGCATATGGTGACCAAAAGTAACCGGCTGCGCAGTCTGCAAATGGGTAAAGCCCGGCATGATGGTGTCGGCTTCGCGTTCTGCCTGGCCCAGCAAACCTTTTTGCAAGCGCGTGATTTCGCTCAAAATCAGGTCGATTTCATCGCGCAGCCACAAGCGAATGTCCGTGGCCACCTGATCGTTGCGGCTGCGACCGGTGTGCAGCTTTTTACCGGTGATGCCGATACGATCGGTCAGGCGCGCTTCGATGTTCATGTGCACGTCTTCCAGATCGACGCGCCACTCGAAAGTACCCGCCTCGATCTCGGTCTGAATGGTGTTCAGGCCGTCGATGATCGTGTCACGCTCGACGTCAGTCAGGACGCCCACCTTGGCCAGCATGGTGGCGTGGGCGATGGAGCCCATGATGTCGTGGCGGTACAGGCGTTGATCGAAGGTGACGGAGGCGGTGAAGCGCGCGACGAACGCGTCGACGGGTTCACTGAAGCGGCCGCCCCAGGACTGGTTGGTCTTGTCGGTGCTCATGGATTCGCTCGTTGCTTTACGGAAAGTGACGTGCCCGATACGTGGCACAAAGGCGGTTATGATGATAACAGGCTTGATGCTTTTTTATTTCCGGATGTCTTGCCGCTGTCCCTGTCAGGGCCGAGACTGAGCCGATGCGAGATCAACCTGTAAAGCCCGACGCCGGGCGTGCTCCCGGCAAAGATTTCTTCCTTCCCGAACTGTGCCTGCCGCAAGCTTTGCTCGTGCTCGTCGTTCTGGCCGAGCTGCTGGTGCTTGTCCTTGTGCTGGTCGAGCCGATGCGAGAGAGCTTCAACTGGGTGCGACTGGCGTTGATGTCGCTGTTCGTGCAATGGATCGTGCTGCTGTCCGCCGCCTTGCTGTGCGGGCTGCGCCCTTGGCTGGCCCGGCTTTCACCCGGTCTGGCAGGGCTGCTCGGTTGTTTGCTGGTGGTGGGGCTGACGCTGTTATGCACGGCGGTTACGGATGTGTGCCAGCTCACGGGACGAATCACGGTGGGCGGGATGGTGGACCGTTACATCCGCTATTCGCTGATTGCCTTGATCATGTCGGCGCTGATGTTGCGCTACTTTTATCTGCAGAGTCAGTGGCGCAAACAGCAGCAGGGCGAGCTTCGGGCCAGGATCGAATCGCTGCAGGCGAGAATCCGGCCGCATTTTTTATTCAATACGCTCAACAGCATCGCCAGCCTGGTGGCTACCAATCCGTTGAAGGCCGAGCAGGCTGTGCTGGACCTCTCCGACCTTTTTCGTGCCAGCCTGGCCAAGCCCGGCAGCCTTGTAACGTGGGGTGAAGAGCTGGCTTTGGCAAAACGATATTTATCGATTGAGCAATATCGTCTCGGCGAGCGTCTACAGTTGGACTGGAGAGTCAGCGCAATTCCCGATGACTTGCCGATTCCCCAGCTAACCTTGCAGCCATTACTTGAAAACGCTTTGATCTATGGCATTGCCCCGCGAGTTGAAGGGGGTGTAGTAACAGTCGAAGCAGACTATAGAGAGGGAGAGTTCATATTGCGTGTCAGCAATCCCTATGAAGAAGTTGCCACTCGGCAGACTTCCAACGGTACTCAACAGGCCCTGACGAATATCGACGCTCGCATTACGGCACTTTTTGGCCCGTACGCCAGTCTGAGCGTGGAGCGCCGTGACGGTCGTCACTACACCTGTCTACGCTATCCTTGTGCGAGACTCACGCAGGAAGCCAGAGCTATATGAATGTCCTGATCGTTGATGACGAACCCCTGGCCCGCGAGCGACTGAGCCGATTGGTCGGCGAAATCGAGGGTTACCGGGTATTAGAACCCAGCGCCACAAATGGTGATGAAGCATTGGCGCTGATTGATAATCTCAAGCCTGATGTCGTGCTGCTGGATATCCGCATGCCGGGTATGGACGGCCTGCAGGTGGCCGCCAAACTGTGCGAGCGCGAAGCGCCTCCCGCCGTGGTTTTCTGTACGGCGCATGACGAGTTCGCGCTGGATGCTTTTCAGGTCAGTGCCGTCGGCTATCTGGTAAAGCCTGTGCGTCCCGAGCATCTTGTCGAAGCACTGAGAAAGGCCGAGCGGCCCAACCGCGTGCAGTTGGCTGCCATGACCAGACCCGCAGCCGAAAGCGGTAACGGCCCACGGACTCACATCAGTGCGCGCACGCGCAAAGGTATCGAGCTGATTCCGCTGGATCAGGTGATCTTTTTCATCGCCGACCATAAGTACGTGACCCTGCGTCACGAAGGCGGTGAAGTGCTGCTGGATGAGCCGCTCAAGGCGCTGGAAGACGAATTCGGTGATCGATTCGTGCGCATCCATCGCAACGCGCTGGTCGCTCGCGAGCGTATCGAACGTTTGCAGCGCACACCGCTCGGGCATTTTCAGTTGTTTCTGAAAGGCCTCAATGGTGATGCTCTGATCGTCAGTCGTCGTCATGTGGCTGGCGTTCGCAAAATGATGCAACAGTTGTAAACAATCACCGCGATGGTTTGCTCGCGAAGGCCGAGCCGTGGCACTGGCGCCAGATTCCAGGCCTCGGGTATTCCGGTTCTCTGCGAACAACCCCGTTCCGTACCTTTCAACGCGTGAACTGATGCCCTGCATGGGCAAGCGGCTTGGTGCTACTTTTCGGTCAACGCTGAAGCAAGCCCCCTTGAGCTGTTATTATCCGTCGCATTTACCCAGTACGGATCGTTCAATGTCTTCTCGCGAAATCCGCATCGCCACCCGCAAAAGTGCTCTGGCCCTCTGGCAGGCCGAGTACGTCAAGGCCCGGCTTGAACAGGCTCACCCAGGCCTGATCGTGACGTTGGTGCCGATGGTCAGTCGCGGCGACAAGCTGCTGGACTCGCCTTTGGCAAAAATCGGCGGCAAGGGTCTCTTCGTTAAAGAACTTGAAACGGCGCTTCTGGAAAACGAAGCCGACATCGCCGTGCACTCGATGAAAGACGTGCCAATGGACTTCCCTCAAGGGCTGGGTCTGTTCTGTATCTGTGAACGTGAAGATGCTCGCGATGCCTTTGTATCCAACACCTTCCCCAGTCTGGAAGCCTTGCCCTCCGGCAGCATCGTCGGGACCTCCAGCCTGCGTCGTCAGGCCCAACTGCTGGCACGTCGTCCCGATCTGACAATTCATTTCCTTCGCGGCAACGTCAATACGCGCTTGGCCAAGCTGGATTCGGGCGAGTATGACGCGATCATTCTGGCTGCCGCCGGCCTCATCCGACTGGGCTTTGAAGAGCGCATCACGTCAGCGATCAGCGTCCAGGACAGCCTGCCCGCTGGCGGTCAGGGTGCCGTGGGTATCGAGTGCCGCAGTGTCGATGCCGAAATTCACGCGCTGCTTGCGCCCTTGCACCACGAAGACACCGCTGTGCGCGTCATTGCCGAGCGTTCGCTGAACAAGCACCTCAACGGTGGCTGTCAGGTGCCGATCGCCTGCTACGCCGTACTGGAGGGCGATCAGGTCTGGTTGCGCGGTCTGGTCGGCGATCCATCCGGCAGTGTGTTGTTGCGGGCCGAGGCGCGCGCTTCGCAAACCGCTGCTCAGGCGCTGGGTGTCGAAGTGGCTGAAGCGCTTCTGGCTCAGGGGGCGGCGAAAATCCTCAAGGCCGTCTATGGCGAGGCCTCTGACGAATGAGTGCCTGGCGTCTGCTGCTGACCCGTCCTGCCGAGGAATCGGCAGCCCTGGCCAAGGTGCTGGCTGATGCCGGTATCTTCAGCAGCAGCCTGCCTCTTCTTGAAACCGAGCCTCTGGCGTTGACGCCTGCGCAACGCTCGGTCATCTTCGAGTTGCTCAATTATTGTGCTGTCATCGTCGTCAGCAAGCCCGCTGCGCGTCTGGCCATCGAGCTGATCGACGAGGTGTGGCCCCAGCCACCCATTCAGCCGTGGTTCAGCGTCGGCGCCGCCACCGGGCAGATACTGCTCGACTATGGTCTGGATGTCAGTTGGCCCGAACGCGGCGATGACAGCGAAGCGCTGCTGGATTTGCCAACGTTGCAGGCGGCGATTGCTCAGTCGGGCAGTCGTGTATTGATCATGCGCGGTGACGAAGGACGCGAGTTGCTGGCCGAGCGTTTACGTGAAAAAGGCGTCATTGTTGAATACCTGCCGCTGTATCGCCGTTATCTGCCAGAGTACCCGGCGCGGGCATTGCCGCAGCGTGTCGAGTTGGAACGCTTGAACGGGCTGGTGGTCAGCAGTGGGCAGGGTTTTGAACATCTGCTCAGGCTGGCAGGTGATCGCTGGCCGGATCTGGCCGGTCTGCCGTTGTTTGTACCCAGTCCCCGCGTTGCCGAGATGGCTCGTGCAGCAGGGGCTCTGACTGTTATTGATTGCCACGGCGCGAGCGCCGGGGCACTGCTGGCAGCGTTGCGGGATCAACCTCAGCCTGCCTTCAAGGCGTATTGATCGACTCTTTGTCGTTTACGCTATTACGCCAACATGCAAAGGATGGGATACGTGAGCGAAACAGCCTTGCCTAAAGACGAAGAATCGGTAGTGAAACCATCGGCATCCACGCCAGACCCTGTGCGCCCGGAGCGTTCGGGCAATCGCAACGGTGGGCTGGTGATTCTGGCATTGCTGCTGGGGATTGCGGGTGTCGCCGTGGCAGGCTGGGGCGTTTGGCAACTGCGGATGTTGCAGGCTGGCCACCAGCAGCAGCGCGGCGAGGTTCAGGACATCGCGGTGCAAACCCTGGCGCTCGCCCAGAGCGATCAGCAGCTCAATGCTCGTCTTGCTCAGTTCCCGCCCGCCGATCAGCTCGAGGACAGTCGCCGACTGGTTGCGCAACTGCAGGGCGACCAGCAACGTCTGAGCCAGCGTCTGGAAACCGTTCTGGGTGCCAGCCGCAAGGACTGGCGTCTGGCCGAGGCCGAACACTTGTTGCGTCTGGCCAGTCTGCGTCTCTCCGCATTGCAGGACATCAACAGTGCCGAGGCGCTTGTAGAAGGCGCCGACGAGATTCTGCGTGAACAGGATGACCCGGGTTCGTTTGCGGCGCGTGAGCAGCTCGCCAAAAGCCTGGGTGCGCTGCGCAGTGTCGAGCAGCCGGACCGCACCGGGTTGTTCCTGCAACTGGCTGCGCTGCGCGATCAGGCCGTGCAACTCAACAAGCTGGCCCCCGAGTACGAAGACAAGGGTGACACGCTACCAGGCATGGACACTGCCCAAGGCGAAGACAGTCAGTGGACGCGCTGGTGGGACCAGATTTCGCATTACTTCCGTGTCGATTTCAACGCCGACAAGGACATCCGTCCGGTGCTGGCAGGCCAGAGTTTGTCGCAGGTCCGTCTGGCCCTCAGCCTGACGCTGGAGCAGGCGCAGTGGGCCGCGCTCAACGGCGAGCCTGAGGTTTATGCCAAGGCGCTTTCAGAGGCCAGGAACGTTCTGCAAGCCAACTTCAGCGAGGACGACCCGCAAAACAAACTGCTGGGTGAGCGCCTCGAGGTCATTGCCGCGCAGCCGGTTGCAGTCAAGACGCCTGATCTGGCACCGAGCCTGAGTGCCGTGCAAGCCTACCTTGAGCGTCGTCATGCGTCGGGTCAGCCTGCTGAGGCGTTGCGAGGGACCAGTCCATGAAGCGTCTTTACGTACTGCTGTTCATCGCCATTGGCATTGCGGCGCTGGTCGGCGTCGCGATTGCCGAGCACTCCGGGTACGTGTTGATTGCGTACCAGAACTTTCGATATGAATCGAGCCTGTGGGCGACGCTGGCGCTGTTGATCGTCTTTCTGCTGGTGATTTTGCTTGTCCGTCTGGTGATCAATCTGCTGACAACGTCCGGCGGGGTGGTCAATCCCTGGTCGCGCCGCAATCGTCGGCGCCGCATCCAGATTGCAATCGAGCAGGGTCAGATGGACCTTGCCGAAGGGCGCTGGTCTAGCGCGCAACGTCACCTGCACCGCGCCGCAGAGGCCGATGCTCATCCGCTTCTTTACTACATCGGCGCGGCACGTGCGGCCAACGAGCAAGGTCACTACGAAGACTGTGACAATCTGCTGGAGCGTGCGCTAATCCGCCAGCCGCAGGCCGAGCTGGCCATTGCGTTGAATCACGCCCAGCTTCAGCAGGATCGCGGTGACACCGACGGCGCATTGACCACGCTGCAGGCCATGCACGAACGTCACCCTCACAACCCCCAGGTGCTGCGTCAGTTGCAGCGGCTCTATCAGCAGCGTGGCGATTGGTCCGCACTTATTCGTCTGATGCCCGAGCTGCGCAAGGATAAGGTACTGCCGCCTCAGGAACTCGCAGAGCTGGAACGCCGTGCCTGGGGCGAAAACCTGACGCTGGCGGCCTACCGCGAGGGCGGTGAGGGCGAAAGCGCACTGACCGGCCTGCCTTCGCTTGAGAAAGCCTGGCAAGGTTTGTCTTCGGCGCAACGTCAGGAGCCTCAATTGGTGCTGGCGTATGCCGACCAATTGCGTCGTCTGAACGCTGACGCGCAAGCTGAAGAAGTTCTGCGTGCGGCGCTCAAGCGCGATTACAACAGTCATTTGGCGCGGTTGTACGGCCTGGTGCGCGGCGGTGATCCGGCCAAACAGTTGCAAACGGCCGAGGGCTGGCTCAAGCATCATCCGCGCGATCCCAGCCTGCTGCTGAGTCTGGGTCGCATCTGCCTGCAAAGCCGACTGTGGGGCAAGGCGCGTGATTACCTGGAAAGCAGTCTGCGTCTTGAGCGCAACCCCGAAACCTGCGCAGAGCTGGCGCGCCTGCTTGCGCAACTGGGTGAGACGGACCGCAGCAACCAGCTTTTTCAGGAAGGGTTGGGTTTGCTCGATGAACGCATTCTGACGCGTCCGTTGCCAGCGCTGACCGGCGCTTGAGTCGAAACCGAAAAAAGAGCCCTGTCCGCAGGGCTTTTTTTCGCCTGAAATGTCTGGTTTTAACGCAAGCTTGAGTGGGCCGGAATGGTCCTACACCGCTCAGTCAAAAAGCCTCGCTGGTGCGTATGTTGTTTCCTTGTTTTGTGGCGACGTATCTGTACGGCGTTGCCTTGAAAGCGTCGAGCCCTTTCCTCTACCGTTAACGTCTCGTTTTTTTGTTACGGATCTGTCATGCATCTGGCCCGCACGCGTTCGTTGTTCTTTCTGGCATGCCTGACATGTGCATTGATCATTGCCGCTGTTCTTTACCTTCAGCGAGTCGTCGGGCTTGAGCCGTGTGCGCTGTGTCTGACTCAGCGGGCTGCAATGGTCAGCTACGGCGTTCTGACACTTGCTGCGGCCTGTCACTCTCCTGCCGCTGCTGGCTGGTGTCGGTATTGCGGGGCGTTGCTGCTGATCGCGCTGGCGGGAGCGGTGATGGCGGGGACTCAGGTCTGGTTGCAGACAGCCTCTGCCGATCAGTTGATTCCGCTGGTCGCGTCGCTGGAACGGCTGTTCGCCAGCGTGTCGCTTGGCAGCTGGAATGAGGGTTTGCGAGGTCAGGCGGCTTTCTGCGCGCAAGTCACCTGGTCACTGTTCGGACTCAGCCTTCCCGAGTGGAGCCTGCTGGCATTTGTGGGGCTGGCGTTGCTGCCGTTGTATCCCCTTTTGAGCGAGTTGAGCCTGTGGATAGCTGCCGGAAGTCGGGCCGACGATTAAACGCTTGTATGAACTTTATCTCCTGCGTACCTTGATGGCCTAGTCGAGCGGGCATAATCTGAGCCGCACGCGTCATTGGAAGTATGCTGTCCTGACGCTTTTATGAGGCCAGGTCCTTGAAAATCTTTAAGGCCGGCACAGGACCGCATGCCCCTGAAGGGAAGAGAGAACATCATGCTGGAAAGTTGTCAGAATGCTCAGGAACGCTGGGGTGGCGTCAATCTCCTGATTGACCGCTGGTTACAGGACCGCCATGAACTGATCGAGGCCTACGACGCACTGGGCGACACACCTGCTGCACTGGCGGCCGATCGCGCGGGGCTGCAGCGCTTTTGCGAGATCCTGGTCGATTACGTTTCGGCCGGACACTTCGAGGTTTACGAACAGCTCAGCAACGAAGCCAAGGCGTTCAACGATGAGCGCGGTCTTGAGCTGGCTGACACGATCTACCCGCGTCTGGATGTCATCACCAAATTCGCACTGGCCTTCAACGACCGCTGCGACAAGGGCGATTGCTCGGATTGCACGGTGGTTGCCAAGGAGTTCAACCAGTTGGGTCAGTTGCTGCATGAGCGTTTCGAACTGGAAGACTGCCTGATCGAAGTGCTGCACAACTCCCACAAGGAAGAGGTCACGGCTCAGGCCTGACCGGTTTCCGTTACTGCCGTAATCTGTTGTTGCCAAGGGTGCTTTTGCACCCTTTCGCGTTTCTGCGAGGCGGGTTACTGCGAGACGGCGATAAGCTCGATCTCGAAGATCAGCGGGGTGAACGGATCGATCAGGTCCCCTGCGCCTTCTGCGCCATAGGCCTGGTCCGACGGAATCACCAGCCGCCATTTCGCCCCGGTCGGCATCCCCTGCAACGCACTGGTCCAGCCACTGATGACGCTGTCGAGCCTGAACCATTGCGGCTGTTTGCTCTGGTCGAAAATGGTGCCATCCGGCAAGCGCCCCACATAGTTGACCTCGACTCGGCCATTGACGTCCGGTTTTGGCCCCGTACCTGGCGTGATTTCAGTCATCAGGATGCCGTCAGCCAACGTTTTCACGCCCGGCTTGGCTTTTTCGCTTTCCATGAAACGCTTTTCTGCACTCAGCGCTGCTTCGGTAGGCGCGTCCGTGCCCGTGGTTTCGGCCTGCGCCATCGCAGCATCGTGCTCACGCAAAATCTGATCGATGCGCTCCTGCTTGAGTGCGAGCGGCTTGCCTTGATAAGCCTGCTTCAACCCGTCCACCAACGCTTTCAGATCAAGGTCCGGCACTTCCTGATGCAAGCGCTCACCCAGGCTTGCGCCCAGGCTGTAGGCGAGGTCGTGAGAGTCGGTATTGGGCGGGTTTTCAGTCGCCTGAGCCAGCGGTAGCAAGAGAAACAACGACGTTAACAGGTAGCGCGACATGGATGCTCTCCGGCCTGGGAAGTCAGCGATTATGCCAGTGCAAGCGTCTGGGGTGATGGGTCTTGTGAGGTGAATTTTGCAAACGCTCCGAAACGGGGCCGACAATCATTTTTGGCAGTATGCAACAGGGCGTCATTCATGGTGTCAAGATGCCCTAGCGGCGGTGCGAGCAGAAGTCTAGTATGAGCCGCAATTTCGTCAGCCAGGAGGTAAGTCATGTCGGCCAAAAAGAAGCCAGTAAATACTCCGTTGCATTTGCTCCAACAACTATCGGGCAGCTTGCTTGAACATCTGGAAGACGCCTGTTCCCAAGCTTTGGCTGATGCCGAGAAACTGCTCGCCAAGCTTGAAAAACAACGCGGCAAGGCGCAGGAAAAACTGCACAAGTCCCGCACCAAATTGCAGGATGCCGCCACGGTCGGTAAGGCTAAGGCGCAGACCAAGGCCAAAAGTGCCGTGTCTGAACTGGAAGAGCTGCTGGATGCGCTCAAGGACCGTCAGACTGAAACCCGCACCTATATTCAGCACCTCAAGCGTGATGCGCAGGAAAGTCTGAAGCTTGCCCAAGGTATTGGCCGCGTCAAAGAGGCGGTTGGCAAGATCCTCACCACGCGTGACGCCAAACCTGCTTCCGCCCCTAAAGCGGCGGCCGCCAAGCCTGTTGCCAAGGCTGCGGTCGCCAAGGCGCCTGCTGCTAAGCCTTCTACTGCCAAAGCACCTGCAAGCAAAACACCTGCGGCCAAGGCTCCAGCCAAAACCGCCGCCAAGCCTTTGGCCAAACCCGCTGCTGCCAAAGCACCGGCCAAGGCTGCCGCCAAGCCCGTTACCAAGCCAGCCGTCAAAGCGCCATTGGCTGCCAAGACTGCCGCTGCCAAACCGACTGCAGCCAAACCCGCTGTTGCGAAAACCGCTGCCGCTAAGCCAGCAGTGGCCAAAGCGCCCGCCAAGCCTGTTGCTGCGAAGCCTGCAACCACCAAGGCGCCAGCCGCTAAAGCCACCGCCGCTGCCAAGCCTGCCGTCAAGGCGCCTGCCAAAGCGCCTGTGAAGGCAGCCGCCAAACCTGCGACTGCCAAGCCAGCCGCCAGGTCCGTGGCCAAACCTGCCGCTACGAAACCTGCAGCCGCCAAACCTGCAGCGACCGCGACGCCTGCGGTCAAGCCAGCAGCCGCGCCGGCACCTGCAACCCCATCGGCCGCGCCTGCACCTTCGGCAGCCAATGGCGCTACACCGACCAGCGCTTCCTAAGCGTCGGTCACCTCAGCCGCGATGCGCAGCACATGCAGCGCATCGCGGTTTTTTTCGGCCCTGGTTTCGTCAATCCCGTAAAGCCACGCCGAAATGTCTCGCCGCTTTGTGATAGGCCATCTTTCGGTCAGGGCTTCAAGTCGGTTCAGCAGCGTTTGCTCGGCGTCCAGTTCCAGCGCCTTGACCCTTACTCGCAAGTCGCTCAGCACCGCGTCATCTTGCGCCGCCGCTCGCCATTGAGTGCGCAATTCCCGTAAGGGCCGCACCACATCCTTCTGCCAAGGCGTTGCCAATTGTCCGATTTCAGACAATCGTTGAGCATTGCATTCGACACCGCGCAGCCCCAGCCATACCCCGCACAGCACCACGCATACGTCGGCCCCGCTGGCTTGCAGCTCAAGACATGCCTGTTCCACACCCGGTCGGGCGTAAAAATCCAGGGTGAAACTCCACAGGTCTGTAGGCATAGTGATCCACCTGTTCAGGACGAAGCTGGTAGACTCCGCCGCCATTATGATTCGACTTCAAAGCCTTACCTTACAGCGTGGTCCGCAACGTCTGCTAGAAGACGCCGAGCTGACCCTGCACGCCGGCCATAAAGCCGGTCTGATCGGTGCCAATGGCGCCGGTAAATCCAGCCTGTTCGCGTTGCTGCGCGGCGAGCTTACGCCTGATGCCGGTGACTGTCTGTTGCCGGCTGACTGGCGCATCGCTCACATGCGCCAGGAGGTCGACACGCTCGAGCGCCTGGGCGTGGACTACGTGCTTGATGGCGATGTGCGTCTGCGTGAGGTTCAGCGTCTGCTGGCCGAAGCCGAAGCCGCGCAGGACGGGGCCGCTCAGGCTCGTCTGCACTCGGAGCTCGACAGTGCCGACGGTTACACCGCCGATGCGCGTGCCCGCAAGTTGTTGGCGGGCCTGGGGTTCACCAACGAGCAGATGGAACGCGAGGTGGGCAGCTTCTCTGGTGGCTGGCGTATGCGCCTGAACCTGGCGCAGGCCTTGATGTGCCCTTCCGACCTGTTGCTGCTCGATGAGCCGACCAACCACTTGGACCTCGACGCAATTCTGTGGCTCGAAGACTGGCTGAAAAGCTATCCGGGCACGTTGCTGCTGATTTCCCACGACCGGGATTTTCTCGACGCCGTGGTCGACCACATCGCTCATGTCGAACAGCGCAAGATCACGCTTTACCGGGGTGGCTACAGCGCCTTCGAACGCGCCCGTGCCGAACGTCTGGCCCAGCAGCAACAGGCCTACGAGAAACAGCAGGTGCAGCGCGCGCACATGGAAAAATACATTGCGCGCTTCAAGGCCCAGGCCACCAAGGCGCGTCAGGCCCAGAGCCGGATAAAAGCGCTGGAGCGCATGGAAGAGTTGTCCGCTGCGCACGTGGACTCGCCTTTCAACTTCGTTTTCCGTGAGTCCGACAAAATATCCAGCCCGCTGCTGGACCTGTCCGAAGCGCGTTTGGGCTACGGCGACAAGACTGTTCTGGAAAAAGTGAAGCTGCAACTGACGCCGGGTGCGCGCATCGGTCTGCTGGGTCCTAACGGCGCAGGCAAATCGACGCTGATCAAGAACCTGGCAGGCGAGCTCTCCCCTCAGAGCGGCCGACTGGTACGCGGCGAGAACCTGACCGTGGGCTACTTCGCCCAGCATCAGCTCGATTCGCTGGACGCCAAGGCTACGCCGCTGCTGCACCTGCAACGCCTTGCGCCGACCGAGCGCGAGCAGACCCTGCGTGATTTTCTCGGCGGTTTTGACTTCCGTGGCGCACGTCTGGACGAGCCGGTACTGAATTTCTCCGGAGGCGAAAAGGCGCGTCTGGCGCTGGCTCTGATCGCGTGGGAAAAACCCAATTTGTTGCTGCTCGACGAACCCACCAACCACCTCGATCTGGAAATGCGTCTGGCGTTGACGATGGCGCTTCAGGAATTCGGTGGCGCTGTCCTGGTGGTGTCTCACGATCGCCACTTGCTCAAGAGTACGACCGACGACTTCCTGCTGGTGGCTGACGGCCGCGTTCAGGAGTTCGATGGCGATCTGGACGACTACACGCGCTGGTTGGCTGACTATCGACTGCGCAACGCGCCGGTGAGCAATACGCCGGTCAACGCCGACAAAACCGACAAGAAAGCCCAGCGTCAGCAGGCTGCTGCATTGCGCCAGCAACTGGCTCCGCACAAGCGCGAGGCCGACAAGCTGGAACGTGATCTGAGCACGTTGCACGAAAAACTCGCCAAGGTGGAAGAAGCCCTGGCCAATAGCACCAACTACGAGGCGGCCAACAAAGACAAGCTGCGCGAACTGTTGGCCGATCAGGCAAAACTGAAAGTGCGCGAGTCCGAGCTGGAAGACGCCTGGATGCAGGCCCTGGAATTGCTGGAGTCGATGCAGGCCGAGCTGGAAGCCTTGTCGTGATGGAGATGTTGGGTTTGCCTGTTTCTGCGTATTGGGTGGAACCGATTCTGTTGGGCGCGCAAATCCTGCTGATTCTCTTGGCGGGTTATGTGTTGCAGCGGGTCGTTGGACGTTTTCTGACCGGGCTGGGCGAGCGTTACCCATTGCCGCCCGAGCTTCTGGTGCCGGTGCGCGGCGGGCTGCGCTGGCTGATCATGGGCAGTGCCTTCGTCTTTGTGCTGGGGCGGCTCGGCGTTTCAGCCACGGTGTTGTGGACGGCGTTGTCCGGCTTTGTAGCGGTCGCCGCCGTGGCGTTCTTTGCCATGTGGAGCGTGTTGTCTAATCTGCTGTGCGCCATCCTGATCTTTACCATCGGACCGTTCCGCATCGGCGATCTGGTCGAGCTGGTCGACACGCTGGACAAGCCTGGCGTGAAAGGCCGTGTGGTGGCGATCAATCTGATGTTCACGACCTTGATCGAAACACCGGAAGCCGGCGGCGCATTGGTCCAGGTGCCCAACAGCCAGTTCTTCCAGAAATCGGTTCGCCGCTGGCGCGGCAGTGAACTGTATCCTCAGGCCCACCTCTCGACCCCGCAAGACGAGCAGGATTAGAAATCATTAGTCACACGGGCCGTTACGCACTAATTTAGCGAGCATTCGACTCTGCTTGAGGTGCGTGATGGCGCTTGAAACGTGGCTGGGCTTTTTGGCAGCCTGCTGGATAATCAGTCTTTCTCCGGGTGCAGGCGCTATCGCCTCCATGTCGTGCGGCGTGCAATACGGGTTCCTGCGCGGTTACTGGAATGCGCTGGGCTTACAGATCGCGTTGGCGTCGCAGATCGCGATTGTCGCAGCAGGGCTGGGCGCCGTGCTTGCAGCGTCCGAGCTTGCGTTCACGTTGATCAAGTGGTTTGGCGTGGCGTATCTGGTCTATCTGGGCATCAAGCAGTGGCGAGCGCTGCCTGTCGATCTTTCCGAAGGGTCGGCGGTTCGGCCGGTCGGCAGTCCCTCCAGGCTGGTCCTGCGTGGTTTTCTGGTCAATATCAGCAATCCCAAGGCGATGGTGTTCATGCTGGCGATCCTGCCGCAGTTCGTGGACCCGGCCGCACCGTTGTTGATGCAGTACGTGATCATCGCCGCAACGATGGTGACGGTGGATTTGATTGTGATGGCGGGCTACACCGGGCTTGCGTCTCGCATCCTCCGTACATTGAAGACGCCACTTCAGCAGCGCCGCCTGAATCGGACCTTTGCCAGCCTGTTCGTGGGCGCTGCGGGTTTTCTCGCGACGTTGCATCGCGGTACGGCGTAATGGGCATATCGTAAAACGCTGTAACAAAAAAACGCCCGGAGTATTGAGTAGCATCAATTTGACGTGAACAATGCAGCGCATCGCATTCTTATTGAGATTCACCAATGCACCTGCTTTCTCGTTCACTCGTCCGGCTGCTGACGTCCATGCTGTTGCTGTGCAGCTTCGGTGCGCTTGCCGATCCCGTAGAGGGGGCGGCCCAAGCGCTGCATGTGCTGGATTACCTCAGCGCGGACTATCCCGCGACGGTGGTGGACGGCAAAGTTATCGACAGCGCTGGGTATCAGAAGCAGCTCGACGCATTGCATGTGCTCCAGGGTCTGATGGTCGCGCTACCCCAGCGCACCGAACGTGCAGAGCTGGAGCAGGCTGCTGCCACCCTCAAAAAGGGTGTGGACGAGCGGCAGGACGGCGCGCTAGTGGCTCGCCAGGCCAGGCAACTGGGCGCGAAACTGGCGTTGGCCTATGAGGTCAGCCAGGCACCGGCAATCACCCCTGATCCTGCTCGCGGTGCGCCGCTGTATGCGCAGCATTGCTCGGTCTGCCACGGCGACACCGGCGCCGGTGATGGCCCTGCCGGTATTGGGCTTGAACCTGCGCCGGGAAACCTGCGCGATGTCGCGCGTCTGGACCGTCTGAGTCTTTATAGCCTTTACACCACCACGGGCCAGGGCATTGCGGGCACCGACATGCCTGCGTTTGCCGATCAACTGGATGATCGCCAGCGCTGGGACATTGCCACCTACATCGCCAGCTTCAGCGCGCAGCCGAGTGCCAATCCGACCAAAACATTCAACCTCGCGGACCTGGCGCGTCAGACGCCAGCCGAGATCCAGGCGGTCGAAGGCTCTGAGGCTGCCGCAACATTCCGCGCCCAGCGTTCCCAACCGCCTCAGGTTCAGCGCGGTCCTGCGCAGTTGCTCGACTACACCAGCGTGACCCTGGACAAGAGCCTGGCGGCCTATCGCTCCGGTGACCGTGAACAGGCTTACGATTTGTCGGTTGCCGCCTATCTGGAGGGTTTTGAGCTGGTCGAAAGCTCGCTGGACAACGTCGATGCCGAGGTTCGCAAGGACACTGAAAAAAGCCTGATGGCCTATCGTCAGTCGTTGCAGGACGGCCTGCCTGTCGCCCAGGCGGCGCAGAAGCTGGAAGCGGCCAAGGCAAAGTTGAAGCAGTCGGCAGACTTGCTGGGCAGCGACGGTCTGAGTCTGTCCCTGAGCTACATCTCGGGTCTGTTGATTCTGCTGCGTGAAGGGCTTGAAGCGATTCTGGTACTGGCCGCGATTCTGGCGTTCCTGCGTAATACCGGACAGCAATCGGCCGTGCGCAGCGTCAACGTGGGCTGGGGGCTTGCGCTGCTGGCCGGTTTGGCGACCTGGGCACTGGCAGCCTATGTGATCGATGTAAGCGGCGCGCAGCGTGAGCTGCTGGAGGGCGCCACGGCGCTGTTCGCCAGCGTGATGGTGCTGTGGCTGGGCGTCTGGATGCATGATCGTCGTCATGCTGCGGCCTGGCAGGATTACGTGAAGAGCAGTCTGGTCGGTGGCGGAGGGCGTTTCGGCTTCGCCGTGCTGGCGTTTTTCTCGGTGTACCGTGAACTGTTCGAGGTCATCCTGTTTTACGAAACCCTATGGCTTCAGGCCGGTCCTGCCGGACATAACGCGGTACTGGCGGGCGGCGCGACGGCGCTGGTGCTGCTGGTGGGGCTTGCGTGGATCATCCTGCGCGGCTCGGCGAAGTTGCCACTGACGCTATTCTTCGGTATCAACGCAGCCCTGCTGTGTGCGCTCTCGGTGGTGTTTGCCGGCCACGGCGTCAAGGCGTTGCAGGAAGCCGGGGTGTTCGGTACGCGGCCAGTGCCGTTCTTCGAGTTCGACTGGCTGGGCATTCATGCCGACGCCTATTCGCTGGGTGCGCAGGCCATCGCGCTGACAGCCATTGCGGTGCTGTACGGTCGCAGTCGTCTGGCGGAGAAACGCAGGCTCGAGGTGGCTGCGCAGAGACCGGGCTAAAACGGCGGCAGCTGGCGGAACACAAAGCCCGTGGGAGGCGGCTTGCCGGCGATAGCGGTAGGCCGGCCACTGATGGGCTGGCTGAAAAAACGCCTCGCCGGCAAGCTCGCTCCCACAGTTTTGGGTCCGGAGCGGTCAGATGAGGCTTATGATTCTCACGCCTCCTGCTCCTGAGTCAGCTCCAGCACGCGATCAACCAGTTTGTTGATGCCTGCGGCCGCTTCGCTGATGCTTTTGGCGACCATGTAGGCCGGGGTGCTGACCAGTTTTCGAGCCTCGTCTTCCACGATTTCTGATACGTCGCAGTCCTGATGCTCACCGCCCATTTTAGTGATCGCGGCGGCTGTCTCGGGGTCGTTACCGATGGTGCAGATCACGCCCGGGCCGTAGATCTTTGCTGCGAGAGCCGGGGTGATGCACATCAACCCGACGGGTTTGCCTGCCAGCGCAAACGCCTCTGCCAATGCAAGCAGTGCTGCGTTGACCTGACAGGCCTGGCCCTGGTATGCAAAGTCCGACAGGTTCTTGGCCGAGCCAAAGCCGCCCGGCACGATCAACGCATCGAAGTCGTTGACGTCGGCCTCAAGCAGGTCTTTCACTTCACCGCGCGCGATACGTGCCGATTCGACCAGCACGTTGCGGGTTTCGGGCATTTCTTCGCCCGTCAGGTGATTGATGACGTGGTGCTGCGCAATGTTTGGCGCGAAACACTGTACCTGTGCGCCGCGCTGATCGAGACGCAGCAGGGTCAACACGCTTTCATGAATTTCGGCACCGTCATAGACGCCACAGCCGGACAGGATCACAGCCACTTTCTTTTGCATGATTTCGACTCCTTGGTCATGACGCATCTACCAATGGAACACATTGAGCGTCATCTGTTCAGTGTCGGGTCTTGCCGGGGGAGGGATCAGGCGGGAAAGGGCGCAGCATCCGGGCGAGGCGGTTTGGCCTGCGCCCGGAGAAAACGGGAGTATTCAGTCGTCGGATTTTTTCTTGAGGTCGACAGGGACTTCGACCGGCATGTCCAGGTCGGACGCGGCTGCCGACGCGCAGCATTGTCTCTCTGCACGGGCTTCGCGAGCGATGCGGGCATTCTTGATACGGCGACGCAGCCACAGACCCAGGCCAAGAAGGATCAGGGCGCCGAGTACCCAGAGCTCATATTTCTTGACGTTGCCCAACAGACCTTCCAGCACCGCGCCGAAATGATACGCCGCCGAGCCCAGCGCTGCGGCCCACACTGCGGCGCCGATGCCGTTTAGCAGCAGGTAGCGTCCTGGCGGGTAACCGGACAGACCGATGGCCACCGGCATCACGGTTCGCAGGCCGTAGACGAAGCGGAAGCTCAGCACCCAGATGTCCGGGTGCTTGCGCACAAGCCGTAACGCTTTGTCGCCCATGAGTTGCCAGCGAGGTTTTCGCGCAAGCAGTTTGCGGCCGTGCTTGCGCCCCATGAAGTACCACAACTGGTCGCCCGCGTAGCTTCCGCAGAACGCCACCAGGATGACAATGTTGAGGTCCATGTACCCGCGGAACGCAAGAAATCCAGCAAGAACCAGAATGGTCTCGCCTTCAAAGAAGGTGCCGAGGAAGAGGGCGAAGTAGCCAAACTCATTCAAGAAATTCTGGAGCATTGTCTGGATGCTGGCGAAATGAACGCGCAGCCTAACGCGCCCAACGCAATCATGAAAGTGTCCATATGTGTCTCGACGTTAAAGATTCTTGCAACCACAATGGTCCTTTGTCTCCAGTTACGCCGCTGCGACCTGCAGTCGCAGGTCGAACCACGACTGTCACACATTGGTCATAATGGCGGCTTATAACTGTCGCGCTTGCCCGCGTATGCGGGCTCAGGAGTCTCGCCGTGAGCTTTACCCCCGCTAACCGCCTGTTTCCTCTCACTCGTTTGCGCCGTAATCGCCGCGACGACTTTTCCCGTCGGCTGGTCCGCGAAAACGTTGTCACCGTCGACGATCTGATTCTTCCCGTATTCGTACTCGATGGTGAAAACCGTCGTGAAACCGTGGCCTCGATGCCGGGCGTCGAACGCTTGAGCGTGGATCTGCTGCTCAAGGAAGCCGAAAGCTGGGTCGCGCTGGGCATTCCTGCGCTGGCGCTGTTTCCGGTCACCCCCCCTGAAAAGAAATCCCTGGATGGTGCTGAAGCCTGGAATCCGGAAGGCATTGCCCAGCGCGCCACACGTGCGTTGCGTGACCGCTTCCCCGAGCTGGGCGTCATCACTGACGTAGCGCTCGACCCGTTCACCACGCATGGCCAGGACGGCATTCTTGATGAAGAAGGCTACGTGCAGAACGACATAACGGTCGATGCGTTGGTCAAACAGGCGTTGTCCCATGCCGATGCCGGTGCTCAGGTGGTTGCGCCGTCCGACATGATGGACGGGCGTATTCAGGCCATCCGTGAAGCGCTGGAGCTGGCCGGGCACGTCAATGTGCGGATCATGGCTTACTCTGCCAAATACGCCAGTGCCTATTACGGTCCGTTCCGCGATGCGGTAGGTTCTTCGTTGAACCTGGGCAAGGCTAACAAGGCGTCCTATCAAATGGACCCGGCCAACAGCAATGAAGCGCTGCATGAAGTGGCTGCCGATCTGTCTGAAGGCGCGGACATGGTGATGGTCAAGCCAGGTATGCCGTACCTGGACATCCTTCATCGGGTCAAGGATGAGTTCAAGGTGCCGACCTTTGTGTATCAGGTCAGTGGCGAATACGCCATGCACATGGCTGCAATCCAGAACGGCTGGCTGAGTGAAGGGGTGATTCTGGAATCCCTCACCGCCTTCAAACGCGCAGGAGCTGACGGCATTCTCACGTATTTTGCCGTTCGCGCTGCTCAACTGCTGAAAGGGCAATAGCCTCACAGGAACATTCATGAATACCGAAGGACTCATCGAAGCCGCTGTTGAAGTCGATATTCAGGAGACTGCACCTATGGTTGACCCTGACATCGAGGTGGTCCCGGCCATCGAGGCACCTGCTGCTGCGGTGCCTGCCGTCGTCGCTCCGAATCTGGACGACAGCAGCCTGTACATTCATCGCGAACTGTCCCAATTGCAGTTCAACATACGGGTTCTGGAGCAGGCGCTCGATGAGTCCTATCCGTTGCTTGAGCGGCTGAAGTTCCTGCTGATCTTCTCCAGCAACCTCGATGAGTTCTTCGAGATTCGTGTCGCGGGCCTCAAGAAACAGATCACCTTCGCCCGTGAGCAGGCTGGAGCCGACGGCTTGCAGCCGCATCAGGCGCTGGCCCGGATCAGCGAACTGGTTCACGGTCACGTTGACCGCCAGTACGCGATCCTCAACGATATTCTTTTGCCGGAACTGGAAAAGCACCAGGTCCGCTTCATCCGCCGTCGTCACTGGACCGCCAAGCTCAAGGCCTGGGTCCGCCGTTATTTCCGTGACGAAATTGCGCCGATCATCACCCCGATCGGCCTGGACCCGACGCACCCCTTCCCGTTGCTGGTCAACAAGAGCCTGAACTTCATCGTCGAACTGGAAGGCATCGATGCCTTCGGTCGCGACTCGGGCCTTGCGATCATTCCGGCACCGCGTCTGCTGCCACGCGTCATCAAGGTGCCGGAAGACGTCTGCGGCCCTGGCGACAATTTCGTGTTCCTGTCGTCAATGATTCACGCTCACGCCGATGACCTGTTCCAAGGCATGAAGGTCAAAGGCTGCTACCAGTTCCGCCTGACACGTAACGCCGACCTGGCGCTGGACTCTGAAGACGTGGAAGACCTTGCACGCGCGCTGCGTGGCGAGCTGTTCTCGCGTCGTTATGGCGATGCGGTGCGTCTGGAAGTGGCGGACACCTGCCCCAAGCACCTGTCCGACTACCTGCTCAAGCAGTTCAACCTGACCGAGTCCGAGCTGTATCAGGTTAACGGGCCAGTCAACCTGACGCGCCTGTTCAGTATTACCGGTCTGGACAGCCATCCAGAGCTGCAATACCTGCCGTTCACGCCTGCTATTCCGAAGCTGCTGCAGAACAGCGAAAACATTTTCAGTGTGATCAGCAAGCAGGACATTCTGTTGCTGCATCCTTTCGAGTCCTTCACGCCGGTCGTCGATCTGTTGCGTCAGGCCGCTAAAGACCCGCACGTGCTGGCCGTCCGTCAGACGCTATACCGCAGTGGCGCAAACTCGGAAATCGTCGATGCGCTGGTCGATGCGGCACGTAACGGCAAAGAGGTCACGGCAGTGATCGAGTTGCGGGCGCGCTTCGACGAAGAGTCCAACCTGCAACTGGCCAGCCGTCTTCAAGCGGCAGGTGCGGTGGTGATCTACGGTGTGGTCGGCTTCAAGACCCACGCCAAGATGATGCTGATCCTGCGCCGTGAGGCGGGCGAGATCGTGCGTTACGCGCATTTGGGCACAGGCAACTACCACGCTGGCAACGCTCGTCTGTACACCGACTACAGCCTGCTGACCTCCGACGACGCGCTGTGCGAAGACGTCGGCAAACTGTTCAGCCAGTTGATCGGCATGGGCAAGACGCTGCGCATGAAGAAGCTGCTGCATGCGCCGTTCACGCTCAAGAAAGGCATGCTCGACATGATCGCCCGCGAGACGCAGTTCGCGGTCGATGGCAAGCCTGCGCACATCATCGCCAAGTTCAACTCGCTGACCGATCCCAAGATCATCCGCGCGCTGTACAAGGCCAGTCAGTCAGGGGTGCGTATCGATCTGGTGGTGCGCGGCATGTGCTGCCTGCGTCCGGGCATCGCCGGGGTTTCGCACAATATCCATGTGCGGTCGATCATCGGTCGCTTCCTGGAGCACACGCGCGTCTTCTACTTCCTCAATGGCGGGGACGAGCAGATGTTCCTGTCGAGTGCCGACTGGATGGAGCGCAACCTCGACAAGCGCGTCGAGACCTGCTTCCCGGTGGAAGGCAAAAAGCTGATCCTGCGCGTGAAGAAGGAGCTGGAAAGCTATCTGACCGACAACACCCACAGCTGGCTGTTGCAGTCTGACGGGCGTTACGTGCGCAGTACGCCGACCGGCAACCAGAACGCTCGAAGCGCCCAGGCGACCCTGCTGGAGCGCCTGAGCAACCCGGTCCTCAGCGTACGCTGAAGACGATGCCGACTCGGGTCAGCCACTCCGCTTCGAGCGCGAAGTCGGCCTGAGTCAGCTGGTTGTTTTCCAGCCAGCCGGACGGGAATTCCGCATCCAGGTTCGGACCGTCTGCACGCAGCACCACACGTGGCATCTCTTGGGTGCCACGGATGTGGTGGAACAGAATCGCAAAGCGCAGCAACACACACAGGCGAATCAGCTTGATGCCTTCATCGCCAAACTCGGCGAACTTGTCCTTGGGAATGTTACGGCGATGACCGCGCACCAGCAGCGCGAGCATTTGCTGGTCTTCGCGTGAGAAACCGGCCAGGTCGGAGTGCTCGATCAGGTAGGCGCCGTGCTTGTGGTAGTGATAGTGAGCGATGTCCAGACCCACTTCATGCACCTTGGCGGCCCAGCTCAGCAGCTCGGCGTAGCTTTCGTGTTGCAGGTCCCAGCTGTCGGCGACCTGTTCCAGCGCGTGCAAGGCCTTGGCTTCAACGCGAGCTGCCTGCTCCATGTCGACGTGGTAACGCTCCATCAACGACGTCAGCGTACGCTCGCGCACGTCTTCGTGATGATGTCGCCCCATCAGGTCATACAGCACGCCTTCACGCAGGGCACCTTCGCAGTGATCCATGCGCTTGAGTTCTAGGGCATCGAAAATCGCTTCCAGAATCGCAAGGCCTGCGGGAAAGATTGCACGGCGGTCAGGCTTGATGCCGTCGAAGTCGATCTTCTCGATGTCACCCAGTTTGAACAGCTTGCGCTTGAGCCAGGCCAGCCCTTCGGCATTGACCTCGCCTGCGCCGTAGCCATTGGCCTTGAGTGCCAGGCCGATGGCGCGAATGGTGCCGGACGAGCCGATGGCTTCATCCCATTTCAGGCGATGCAGCGCGTGCTCGATGCTCATGATTTCCAGGCGAGCGGCGGTGTAGGCCTGAGCGTAGCGCGCAGGTGTCACCTTGCCGTCGCGGAAGTAGCGCTGAGTGAAACTCACGCAGCCCATCTGCAGGCTTTCGCGCAGCAGCGGCTCGAAACGCTGACCGATGATGAATTCGGTACTGCCGCCGCCGATATCGGCCACCAGGCGTTTGCCTGGGGTGTCTGCCAAGGTGTGAGACACACCCAGGTAGATGAGGCGGGCTTCTTCGCGGCCCGAAATGACTTCCACCGGATGGCCGAGGATCTCTTCGGCGCGGTGAATGAAGTCGTTGCGGTTGCGGGCTTCACGCAGGGCGTTGGTGCCCACGATCCGCACGGCGCCAAGTGGCAGGCCGTTGATCAGTTGGGCGAAGCGCTTGAGGCAGTCGAGGCCCCGTTGCATGGATTCTTCAGTGAGCTGGCGCTCTTCGGTAATTCCGGCTGCCAACTGCACCTTCTCGCCCAGGCGCTCAAGAATGCGAATTTCGCCCTGATTGGCTTTTGCCACAACCATATGGAAGCTGTTGGAGCCCAGGTCGATAGCGGCGATCAGTGAAAGATTCTTGGGTTTAGAGTGCGGCATGGTCTGGCAATCCCGTTCGATAACCGCGCCATCGTGCCACGATCCACCTCTGCCGCCAACGCGAAGCTGCCCGGGCGGCGGAAATACCCGGTATTAATCTCGCTCTGTGAGCACTCACCGACTTCGCGTTCGTCCCTTAACCTCGCGCAGAGCGTCACGAACTGCATAATCCCGTGAGAGTGAGCGTGCTCACGAAAGCGATGGTTCAAACGCCCTGTCCTCCTTCAAGTCTGCACCGGCGTATTCGCGAGCAAGCTCCCACGTGATAACCAGCAAAACGGGTGTATGACGATAAGGCGTTTCTTGTCCGCTGGTGATGTGTATCACGCGTGTTCCACAGTCCCGATGAAGTTGGCCAGTTCCGGGGTTTTCGGGTTGGCGAACAGTTCTTTCGGGTCGCCCACTTCATGTACCTTGCCCTGGTGCATGAACACCAGTTTGTCGCCCACTTCCCGGGCGAAGCGCATTTCGTGGGTGACCATGATCAGGGTCATGCCGTCCGCCGCCAGTTGACGCACGACGCTGAGCACTTCGCTGACCAGTTCCGGGTCCAGCGCCGACGTGATCTCGTCGCACAGCAGCACCTTGGGGGACATTGCCAGCGCACGGGCAATCGCCACGCGTTGCTGTTGCCCGCCCGAAAGGCGATCCGGAAAGGCATCGAACTTCTCGCCAAGCCCCACGCGCTCCAGCATTTTCCTCGCCAGTTTGGCCGCTTCGGCTTTTGGCACCTTCTGCACGATCTGCGGCGCGAGCATCACGTTTTCGCCCACGCTCAAGTGCGGGAACAGGTTGAACTGCTGGAACACCATGCCGACTTTCTGCCGAAGCGTGCGCAGATCGGCGCGGGCCGCGTCCAGGTACTCGCCATCGACCTGGATCACGCCGTCGTTGATCGACTCCAGCCCGTTGAGCGTGCGCAGCAGCGTACTCTTGCCCGAGCCGCTGCGACCGATGATCGCCACCACCTGGCCTTCTTCGACAGTCAGATCGATGCCCTTGAGCACGTGATGATCGCCGTAGTATTTGTGCAGGGCGGAAATTCTAAGCAGAGGCATGCAGTCTCCTTTCCAGATGACGCGCACAGAGCGACAACGGATAGCAAAGGATGAAATAGCCCAAGGCAACGAAGCCGTAGACCATGAAAGGTTCGAAGGTGGCGTTGGCCAGCATGCTGCCGGTCTTGGTCAGTTCGGTGAAGCCGATGATCGAGGTCACCGCCGTGCCTTTGACCACCTGCACCGAAAAGCCGACCGTTGGGGCGACGGCAATACGAAGCGCCTGCGGCAGGATCACGTAGCGCATCTGCTCGAAAGGCGTCAGGGCCAGGCTGGCAGAGGCTTCCCACTGACCTTTGGAAATCGACTCGACGCACCCTCGCCAGATTTCGGCCAGATAGGCACTGGTGAACAGCGTGAGCGCCAGTGCAGCGGCGGCCCACGGGGAAATGTCCATCCCCATCAGCGCCACGCCGAAGAACACCAGAAACAGTTGCATCAACAGCGGTGTGCCTTGAAACAGCTCTATATATAAGCTGGCTGCCACACGCGGCCAGGATTTCTCCGAGGTGCGCATGCCCATCACCAGCAGGCCGATCAGGCCGCCGCCGATGAATGCCACCAGCGACAGGGCCACCGTCCATTGCAGGCCGGTCAGCAGGTTGCGCACGATGTCCCAAAGGGTAAAGTCCATCAGCTGCTCCTCGAGATGTAGCGACGCCCGATCCAGGCCAGCAATTGCCGGATGAGCAGGGCCATGCACAGGTAGATCAGCGTGGTAACAATGTAGGTTTCAAACGAGCGGAAGTTGCGCGACTGGATGAAGTTGGCGAAAAAGCTCAGCTCTTCCGTCGCGATCTGCGAACAGACCGCCGAACCCAGCATCACGATGATGATCTGGCTGCTCAGCGCGGGCCAGACCTTGCGCAAAGCTGGCACCAGCACGACATAGCGGAAGGTTTCGTAACGGCTCATCGCCAGGGCTGCCGATGCTTCAATCTGCCCCTTTGGAATGGCCTGGATGCCTGCGCGGATAATCTCCGTCGAATAGGCCCCCAGGTTGATCACCATCGCCAGCACGGCGGCCTGCCATTCCGATATCTGCATGCCCAATGAGGGCAGGCCGAAGAATATAAAGAACAACTGGACCAGAAACGGCGTGTTGCGGATCAACTCCACGTACACCGCAAAAATTCTCGCGAAGGGCTGGATTTTCCAGGCCCTCACGACGGCACCGACTATCCCCAGGCTAACGCCCAGCAAGGTGCCGATGGCTGTCAATTCCAGTGTGAATAATGCCCCGCGCAACAGCAGATCTATGTTCTGCAGAACGGGTGCAAAGTCGAAGTGATAAGCCATTGGCAAACCCTGTGAATCAGAAAACGGCGATCAGAGATCGGCTGGCAGTGGCTGCTTGAGCCAGGTGGTGGACGCCTTTTCCAGCGTTCCGTCGGCCTTGGCGGCGTTCAGGATTTCGTTGACCTTGCCCAGCAGCTCCGGCTGGCCTTTGTTCACGCCGACATACACGGGCGAGTCCTTGAGTTTAACTTTCAGGGCCGGGATGCGCTTGGGGTTGCGCTCGCTGATGGCGACCATGACGACGTTGCCGCTGGCGATCAGGTCGGTCTGGCCTGCCAGGTAGGCGGCGATGGTGGAGTTGTTGTCTTCGAAGCGTTTGATGGTTGCACCCTGTGGCGCAACAGCCGACAGCTCGATGTCTTCAATCGCGCCGCGGGTCACGCTGATGGTCTTGCCGTTCAGGTCGGCAATTTCCTTGACCGGTGCATCAGGCGGACCGAACACGGCCAGGTAGAAAGGTGCATAGGCGCGGGAGAAGTCGATGACCTTTTCGCGATCCGGGTTCTTGCCCAGGCTCGAAATTACCAGATCGACCTTGCCGGTGGTCAGGAACGGGATGCGGTTGGTGCTGTTGACCGGCGTCAGCTCAAGTTTGACCTTCAACTTGTCGGCCAGCAGTTGTGCGGTGTCGATGTCCAGACCGCGTGGCTTCATGTCCGGGCCAACAGAGCCAAAAGGCGGAAAGTCTTGTGGAACGGCGACCTTCAAAGTGCCGCGCGCTACGACGTCTTCCAGGCCATTGGCCTGAGCTGGCGCCTGGCTCAGCATCAGGCTGGCAAACAAGGCAGTAAGCAGTGCGCTGTAACGCTTGGTCATGAGAACTCTCCGGACGGAACGGTAAGGTGTTGGCCGTTAACCCAGTGCACAGCCCATGCCACTCGTCTTGAGCGGGCCATAACTCAAGGGGTACAGGCATTTTTTGGTCTTACTGGTCTGAACAGTTGATCTTGCGCATGCCCTGCTTTAGCGCGTCTGAAAGCCCCGCCGCCCCAGCGCTGGGCGCCGCTTGCCGAATGCTCGGGATGACGATAAAAGGGATTTTTACTGGACTGACTGGCCTGAACAGTGATGCCGCATACTTCGCTCGCCGTACCGGAATCCGCCCTCAGGGCCATCCGTAAATTGATTGCCGAGCAGGGCTACAAACCTGGCGACAGCCTGCCTTCGCAGCGTGATCTGGCCGTTTTGCTGGGGGTCAGTCGTGCATCGCTGCGCGAGGCGCTTTCGTCGCTCAGCGCCCTGGGCATCATCAGTGTGCAGCCTGGCAAAGGCGTCTTCGTGCAGGCCCTTTCTGAACCAGAACAGCGCACGGGTGGGTTTTCCTGGCCGTTCGAGGCTCAGGTTTCTCCGGCTGATACGTTTCAACTGCGTTATGCGCTGGAGGGCTTCGCTGCGGGGCTGGCCGCTGTGACGCTGACCGCCGACGAACGGGATGTGCTGGAAGACAACGTCGAGGCGATGCGTCTGGAGTTGCGTGCCGGGGATTTCGAGTCGGCCGCACGTCTTGATTTCGAATTCCACCGGCACATCCTGGTCGCCAGTGGCAATCAGGCGATGCTGGGGATCGTGACCGCAGGCGCCGATATTTTTCTGGAGAGCCAGAAGATGCCGTTCATCAGGGCGGCGAGGGTGATGGAGACGTGGCAGGAGCACCGCAAGATCCTTCGCGCGCTGGCCCGGCACGCCTCCGGACCTGCGCAAAAAGCCATGCAGGAACACGTCAGAGGCGCTGCGCTGCGCACGGGCATCGTTTTCGTTTCCCCTTCGAGTCAGTGATGAGCTATAACCTTAGTCATAAGCCATCATAGCTAGACTCAATGATCCTTCGCTTCCTGAATGTCATTAGGCCCGCTATGATGAGCGTCGTTTTTTAGCCTACGAACTCGGAGACATCCATGAGTAGCGACAAGATCAAACACGTCACCGACGCCAGCTTCGAAGCCGATGTACTCAAGGCTCAAGGCCCTGTACTGGTCGACTACTGGGCTGAATGGTGTGGCCCTTGCAAGATGATTGCCCCGGTTCTGGACGAAATCGCCAGCACGTACGAAGGCAAATTGACCGTTGCCAAATTGAACATCGACGAAAATCAGGAAACCCCGGCCAAGCATGGCGTTCGTGGTATCCCGACGCTGATGCTGTTCAAGAACGGCAACGTCGAGGCCACTAAAGTAGGCGCTCTTTCGAAGTCGCAGCTCGCTGCCTTCCTCGACGCCAACATCTGAAGTGTCCCAAAGCCCTGCTAATTAGCGGGGCTTTTTTTCGGGTGTCGTACTAGACTCCTTGAAAATCGAGTGGTACATTCGGCCCCGCAACGGCTTCTCCGTTGCCCCCTGCTAGCCGTCGCCGACGCTCTCCTTTCGATTTAGTACGCGATCCTGTCGCCTTCTCTGCGGCGCGGCCTCATTAAGCCAAAAGCTTAATTTCCCCCTCCATACACGATTACGTCATTCCCATATGAACCTGACTGAACTCAAGCAAAAGCCGATTACCGATCTGCTCGAAATGGCCGAACAGATGGGCATAGAAAATATGGCCCGTTCGCGCAAGCAGGATGTGATTTTCTCCCTGCTCAAAAGGCACGCTAAAAGTGGCGAGGAAATTTCTGGTGATGGCGTGCTGGAGATCCTACAGGACGGCTTCGGCTTCCTGCGCTCTGCAGACGCTTCTTACCTGGCCGGTCCGGATGACATCTATGTCTCTCCGAGCCAGATCCGCCGCTTCAACCTGCGCACCGGCGACACCATCGTTGGCAAGATTCGTCCTCCGAAGGAAGGTGAGCGTTACTTCGCTCTGCTCAAGGTCGACACAATCAACTACGACCGCCCGGAAAACGCCAAGAACAAGATTCTGTTCGAAAACCTGACGCCGCTGTTCCCGAACGTGCGCATGAAGATGGAAGCCGGCAACGGCTCCACCGAAGACCTCACCGGTCGTGTCATCGACCTGTGCGCACCGATCGGCAAAGGCCAGCGTGGCCTGATCGTTGCTCCGCCGAAGGCGGGCAAGACCATCATGCTGCAGAACATCGCGTCGAACATCACGCGTAACAACCCGGAAGTGCACTTGATCGTTTTGCTGATCGACGAGCGTCCGGAAGAAGTAACCGAAATGCAGCGCACCGTGCGCGGCGAAGTGGTTGCCTCGACATTCGACGAACCGCCAACCCGTCACGTACAGGTTGCCGAAATGGTGATCGAGAAGGCCAAGCGCCTGGTCGAGCACAAGAAAGACGTCGTTATTCTGCTCGACTCCATCACCCGTCTGGCCCGTGCCTACAACACCGTCATCCCGAGCTCCGGCAAGGTACTGACCGGTGGTGTCGATGCGCACGCCCTGGAGAAGCCAAAGCGTTTCTTCGGTGCTGCACGAAACATCGAAGAAGGCGGCTCGCTGACCATCATCGCCACCGCGCTGGTGGAAACCGGCTCGAAGATGGATGAAGTCATCTACGAAGAGTTCAAGGGTACGGGCAACATGGAGCTGCCTCTGGATCGCAAGATCGCAGAGAAGCGTGTGTTCCCGGCCATCAACATCAACCGTTCCGGCACACGCCGCGAAGAGCTGTTGACCGCTGATGACGAACTGCAGCGTATGTGGATTCTGCGCAAGCTGCTGCACCCGATGGACGAAGTCGCTGCGATCGAATTCCTGATCGACAAGCTCAAGCAGACCAAGACCAACGATGAATTCTTCCTGTCGATGAAACGCAAGTAACAGACGGGTCGGTTCAAGAAATGGCATCCTTCGGGGTGCCATTTTTTTTGGCTGCCGTTCGGCTCATTAGCTGCCTTGAGTGCTCAGAGCAGGTAGGATGTGGGTCTATTTGGATAAGTGGCCGGGTTAATGAAATTCAAAGATCTAAGGGATTTCGTACAGCAGCTTGAACAGCGCGGAGAGTTGAAACGCATTCATATGCCGATTTCGCCCGTGCTTGAAATGACCGAGATCTGTGATCGCACCTTGCGTGCCAAGGGCCCTGCCCTGTTGTTCGAAAAGCCGGTGGGTTTCGACATGCCGGTGCTGGGCAACCTGTTTGGCACGCCCGAGCGCGTGGCAATGGGCATGGGCGCCGAGGCGGTCAGCGAATTGCGCGAGATCGGCAAGCTCTTGGCCTTCCTCAAGGAACCCGAGCCGCCCAAGGGGCTGAAAGACGCCTGGTCCAAGTTGCCGATATTCCGCAAAGTCATCGCAATGGCCCCCAAGGTGGTCAAGGATGCACCTTGCCAGGAAGTCGTGATCGAAGGCGATGACGTCGACCTGGGCATGTTGCCAGTCCAGACCTGCTGGCCGGGCGACGTAGCGCCCCTGATCACCTGGGGCCTGACGGTCACCAAGGGGCCGAACAAGGAACGCCAGAACCTGGGCATCTATCGCCAACAGGTGATTGGCCGTAACAAGATCATCATGCGCTGGCTCAGCCATCGTGGCGGCGCGCTGGATTTTCGTGACTGGTGCGCCAAGCATCCGGGCGAACCTTATCCGGTTGCCGTGGCGCTGGGTGCAGACCCGGCCACCATTCTGGGCGCCGTGACCCCGGTGCCGGACAGCCTCTCCGAATACGCCTTCGCCGGCCTGTTGCGCGGTTCGCGCACCGAGCTGATCAAGTGCCGGGGCAGCAACCTGCAAGTGCCCGCCAGCGCCGAGATCGTGCTTGAAGGGGTGATCCATCCCGGTGAAATGGCCGATGAGGGGCCTTATGGCGACCACACGGGCTATTACAACGAAGTGGACAGCTTTCCGGTGCTCACCGTCGAACGCATCACGCACCGCATCAAGCCGATCTACCACAGCACCTACACCGGCCGTCCACCTGATGAGCCAGCGATTCTGGGCGTCGCACTGAACGAGGTGTTCGTGCCGATCCTGCAGAAGCAATTTCCGGAAATCGTCGATTTCTACCTGCCGCCCGAAGGCTGCTCGTATCGCATGGCCGTCGTGACCATCAAGAAGCAGTATCCTGGCCATGCCAAGCGCGTGATGCTGGGCGTGTGGTCGTTCCTGCGGCAGTTCATGTACACCAAATTCGTGATCGTGACCGACGACGACATCAATGCACGCGACTGGAACGACGTGATCTGGGCGATCACCACGCGTATGGACCCCAAGCGCGACACCGTGATGATCGACAACACGCCTATCGACTACCTGGATTTCGCTTCGCCAGTGTCCGGTCTGGGCTCCAAGATGGGGTTGGACGCGACCAATAAGTGGCCGGGCGAAACCACTCGCGAATGGGGCAGGGCGATCATCAAGGATGAGGCCACTACACGTCGGGTCGACGAAATCTGGGATCAGTTGGGAATCAAGTGATGCGCGTAACCTTGCAACCCTCGGGCGCAGTGCTGGATACCTTGCCGGGCGAGCGGATTCTCGACGCTGCGCAACGCCTGGGCTATGAGTGCCCACAGAGCTGCCGCAACGGAAATTGCCACGTTTGCTCGGCGCTGCTGGTGGAAGGCCGGGTCATGCAGGCGGATCAAGAGCATGACCACGGCGAGATCTACACCTGTCTGGCTGAGCCGCTGGAAGATTGTGTGGTGCTGTGGGATGGCGTGCTGGCCAAGGGTGAGCTGCCGGTGCGCAGCGTCGCCTGCCAACTGAGCGAGTGCGTCGAAGTGGGTGGCGATGTCTGGCGTGTGGGGCTGCGCGCCCCGGCCGGCAAGCCGCCGCGCTACCACGCCGGACAATACCTGATGATCGAGCGCGAGAACGGCGAAAAGTCTGCCTTCTCCATCGCCTCCGCGCCCTATCGGGGTCGCGATCTGGAGCTGCACGTGCTGGTGCGTGAAGACAGTGCGCGCAACCTCATCGAGCAGTTGCAGCGCAACGCGATGGCAAAGGTCGAACTGCCGTTTGGCGACACCCACCTGGCCGAGCTGCCTGACGGGCCGCTGGTGCTGATCGCGGCAGGCACCGGCATGGCGCAGATGAGCAGTCTGATCGAGCATTGTCGGGCCAAAGGTTTCGACCATCCCGTGCACCTGTACTGGGGCGCAAGGCGTCCCGACGATTTCTATGAGATTGCGCACTGGGATGAATGGGCACAACTGCCCAATCTGTTCCTGCACAAGGTCGTCAGTGATCTGTGCGGCTGGGAAGGGCGCTGCGGGATGCTGCACGAAGCGGTCTGTGAGGACATCAAGGATCTGTCGGCGGTGCATGTCTACGGCAGCGGCTCGCCCGCGATGATCTACGGCACGCTCGATGCGCTCGTCGCTGCCGGTATGGACGCTCATCAAATGCGTGCAGACGTGTTTGCCTACGCGCCACGTCCGTGACACCTGACTGACGGTCAGGTAGTTGGATTATAAATTGCTTCAACCCGCTTATAGCATCTGGCAATGTCAAATCATCGCCAGATGCCTTTTGGCAATGCAGGTCGTCGGCCTGCCGCTGTGAACGCACCACGACACCCTGATGCCGCTCGCCCATGAGCGTTTCAGCGGGGCTCGGTAAAGACTGGCAGTCAGACTGTCAGGGAGGCAAATGGAGAACCCAATCAACGAACTGGCCGTCGCGGTACACGACGGCCTGGGCCTGACGTATCCACCTGTCATCGATCTTGGCCCGCAACTGACGCGTGAGCAATTGCTCGCATCAATGGCCACCACCATGCAGCGCCATAAGGGCGGGCCGGTCTGGCTGTTCGCTTATGGTTCGCTGATCTGGCGACCCGAATGCACCGCCGTCGAGCGTCAACGCGGTCGCGTACATGGTTATCACCGTGGCTTGTACCTGTGGTCCCATGAGCATCGTGGCACGCCCGAAGTACCGGGCCTGGTGTTCGGTCTGGACCGAGGCGGCTCCTGCACCGGCTTCGCCTATCGACTCCCGGACGAATGCCTTGAAGACTCGCTGCTCGCCTTGTGGCAGCGCGAGATGCCTTATCCCTCCTACCGCCCGCACTGGCTCAACTGCCGTCTCGAAGATGGCAGGCAGGTCCAGGCATTGGGATTTGTATTGGAGCGTCATCTGCCCAGCTACGCGGGCAATCTGCCGGATAGCGTGCTGAGCCAGGTGCTGGCCAGCGCAAGCGGGCGGTATGGGACCACCCGCGATTATGTTGAGCAGACCGTCATCGCCCTGCGCAGCCACGCCATGCCAGATTTGCATCTGGAGGCGCGGCTCAAGCGCTGCCAGTCAGCAACCGCCTGAATCAGGCTTTGGCTTCACGCGAGGTGCTGGCGACCTGCTTGTGACGCAGTGTCGGGGCCAGAAACACCATCGCCAGAATGCATGCGCCAATCAGCAGCACAAAACCGCCGTCCCAGCCGAAGTGGTCTACGGTGTAGCCCATCGCAGCACTTGCCGCGACCGAACCGCCCAGATAGCCGAACAGGCCGGTAAAGCCCGCCGCCGTCCCGGCTGCTTTCTTGGGCGCGAGTTCCAGCGCCTGCAGACCGATCAGCATCACCGGGCCATAGATCAGGAAGCCGATGGACACCAGCGCGATCATGTCGACCGTCGGGTTGCCTTCAGGATTGAGCCAGTACACCAGCGTGGCGATGGTCACCAGAAACATGAACACCATGCCCGTCAGGCCGCGGTTGCCCTTGAAGATCTTGTCCGACATCCAGCCGCACAATAGCGTGCCCGGAATACCGGCCCACTCGTACAGGAAATAAGCCCATGAGGTCTTGTCGACCGTGAAGTGTTTGGCTTCTTTCAAGTAGGTCGGTGCCCAGTCCAGCACGCCGTAGCGCAGCAGGTAGACGAACACGTTGGCCATCGCGATGTACCACAGGAATTTGTTGCGCAGCACGTATTTGACGAAGATTTCCTTGGCGCTGAATTCTTCTTCATGGCTGGCATCGTAGCCTTCCGGGTAATCGTTCTTGTAGTGCTCGATAGGCGGCAGGCCCACTGATTGCGGCGTGTCGCGCATGGTTGCGAACGCGAAGACCGCCACCAGCAACGCCACGGCAGCCGGGACGTAGAAGGCCGCATGCCAGTCATTAGTCCAGCCCATGCCCAGCAGAAACAGCGGACCAATCAGGCCACCGCCGACGTTGTGCGCCACGTTCCACACCGACACCACGCCGCCGCGTTCCTTCTGCGACCACCAGTGCACCATTGTTCGTCCGCTCGGCGGCCAGCCCATGCCCTGCGCCCAGCCATTGATGAACAGCAGCACGAACATGATCGTGACACTGGACGTCGCCCACGGCGCGAAACCAAAGATGAACATCACCCCGGCCGACACCAGCAGGCCGAACGGCAGGAAGTAACGTGGGTTGGACCGGTCGGAGATGATCCCCATCAAGAACTTCGACAGGCCGTAGGCAATCGCAATCGCCGACATCGCCACGCCCAGCTGACCACGGGTGTAACCCTCATCAATCAGATAAGGCATCGCCAGCGAGAAGTTTTTGCGCAGCAGGTAGTAACCTGCATAGCCAATGAAAATGCCCGCGAAGATCTGCCAGCGCAGGCGGCGATACGTGCTGTCGACTTGCTCTTCGGGAAGGGGTGCCTTGTGCCTGGCAGGGCGGAAAAACGCAAACATAGAGACTCTCCGGGTTCTTATTTTTTTGCGAAAGCGAATATTACATTTTCATTACAGAAAAAAGCAGTGCCTTTTGACTGAAAAACGGCGAGAAACGGGAGGTTACGCATGTTGTTTTGTGAACGTCAGAGAGGTTTAACGATTCAGTAAGCGAATAGGACAGGTCCTACGGCCGTATAAGAAATCGTGTCCTTATATGTTTATAGAGGCCCCTTCTAGTATCGCGACATGGATGCCATGCAGGCAGTTAAGTCGCGATGAGCAGGGGTTTTGATGAAGTGGATTGTGGTTATTCTGGTGGTTTCAATGGCGTTGATGGCGCTGCCGATTTACGCAGCAGAAGCGTTTCTGGTGCCGATGTACACGCCCCAGCCAGCGTTTCCTGTTGAACTGGTGAAAGCCCGCTACGCCGGAAAGGTGCGTGCTCAACTGGTGATCAAGTCCGACGGCTCAGTGCATGAAGCAAAGGCGATTGAAAGTGGGCATCCGCTCATGACGTCGTCTGTCGAGCAAACGCTCAGGCAATGGCGCTATAAACCCTGGATCGGCACCGTCGGCGCGCCGCCGTTCACCAGCATCACCGTACCGGTGATTTTTGGTTCCCACGGGTACCGACGTTTCAATACCGAGGTCAGTGTAGGGTTGGGCGACATTCGCTGCGGCTACCTCAATCACGAAGTGCAGTCCGTCCGGCAGGACTCCCCCGACGAATCATTGAGCAAAGTTGATGTGTTCTGGTACACCGGCCAAGTGCTGTTCAGTGGCCATGTTGCGCATCGCCATACAGAGCACGAGCGCAAGGCGTTGCTTGAGCAGTTGAGTGATTCGATCCCGATGATTGTCAGCCACTGTGAACACAATCCTGATCACCGCTACGGCGACTACCTGCCTGCATCGATCAAGGCGGTGTTGGTCGGGACAGCTGAGTCAGGTTTCACCGTTGGGCTGACGCAGGAGGCTCGCTGAATGAGGCTCAAACTCCACGCGGCGTGGTTGCTGCTTAGTCTGGCCAGCGTCGCACACGGTCTGCCTTCCTATCCCGTCCCGCGTCATATGCCTGATATTGAATACCCGCGCAGCCTGCGCCTTACAGCAGTGTCCGGCGTCGATGTCAGCGTAAGGGTATTCATCAAGGCCAGCGGAGAAGTTCGGTTCCTTGAGGTTCTGAACACCACCGACCCAGCCATTATTGCTGCCGCCAAACACGTCGTCGAGCAGTGGCGCTTCGAGGCGTGGGAGCCTCCCGCTTCCCATCCGGAAGGCGAAAACGTGACCGTGACCTATCAGTTCGCTGAAGCGGCGCCTTCTCGTCCTCCGCTGGATGAAAACGCCGATCTCAGGAAGGTGATGTGCAGTCAGATCAATCGTGAGTCAAGGCAAAAGGACTCGCTTGGAACGCATGCGCCTTACGAGCTGGACGTATTTCTCAGGACTGAGCGTTACCTGTCCAGCGGCCCCGTCGTACAACTGTTTCTGTCTCCGGACGAACGCGATGCGTTGGTGCGCGATTTGCTCCAGGCGGTTCCGACGGTAATCGCGAGTTGTCGGGATAATCCTGGGCGGCGATATGTGGACTATTTGCCGGAGCGTGTTCGGCAGTCATTTTAAAGGAAGCTGCTGGACCGTGACGCCAGTTCGGGCGACGGAATCTTGAACTGGCGGCTGCGGCTGTCAGTTAATCAAATACTTTCATTTTTCCTACGGCTTCAAAATGCTCAGCATTGGATACGCCTTGAGCACTCAGTGCGTTTGAGCATTCTAAAACGGCAAACTCAATGGCATTTTTGAGTGCGTTCAGGGCAACACCTATATGCTTTGTTGCCTCAGGCCCCAGCATCGCTTCCGCTGTACGTACTGATTCTGATGCCAGCCTTAATGCTTCCTCGGCTTTTCTATGTGCAACTTCGCGCGCTGCCTCTTCAATCTGGCGTTGCGCGAGCTGCAGTGCGGCCTCTCGGGCACGCTGCTGCGCGGCGTGTTCTTCTGCCATGCGCCGGGCGGCTTCTTCCGCCTGCATTCGTGCCCGAGCAGCATCTTCGGCTGCGCGGCGTGCGGCTTCTTGAGCAACAAGCACGGCATGCTGGCGTTGCTGCTCTTTAAGCCTGCTGTGTAACGATTCGAGGCCTGCTTTGAACTCGTTTAGAAAGCGAATGCTCTGCAGATGAAAATCAGCATCGACCGTCATGGAGTAGAAGTCGGTCTGGCCACCCCCCGGCAAGCTGCGCAACAAGGCTTTGTTTTCCATGTCGAGCTTTGTAGAGCGTACATCACCCCACATGAAACGTACGTTATCGATGTGTGCTTGCTGCAACGGTGCTCGTTTGCTGTTAATCAGGTGAAAAGCTGTATGTATGTATCGCTCAGTAATCCCTATGTATTCAAGTCCGCTCAATCTGCCAACGTGAGCGGCAAGTTCAGCCTGCAAAAAATTAGGTAGTTGTTGCAGGTGATGATTTAATTCTTCCATGATTCAATTCCTTTTTGATTGTTATTGTTGCTGAAAATCAATAGTGGATAGTGTGTGGTATTGGTTTAGTCGGTCTGTTTGAACCCCGACTTGCCACTCTGCGCTCTCCATGCCTTGATTTCCTGTATGACGCCGTTGGCGCTGTCTTCTCGATCTGCGGGTGGGTAGAATAAAAGGTCTGTCTTTTCAGGATGCTCAGTGATTTCTTCAATGTAAAGAGCAAGGTCAATAAGGTACTGCTCCTCTTCGTCTTCACTTACACCGTCGGGTCCGATGAACAGTTCGTTCACAAGTGCTGTGAACTCAGCTTCGGTGTACTCTTCAAGTTTTGACTTTCGGTTCATGGTTTTAGTGTCCTGTGAGTATCAATGTGCTCTTTCGGAGTCATAATGATCAGATTGTCCAGATCGTACACTTGCCCACCTTGACTGATCCAATGCTTATGATGAATTTCATATTTGATACGCTTACCCATACTGTCGGCTACAGGTGCGTAGGGAGCGCGGTGTTGCGAAAGTTCTCTCAGGTTAGCCGCCCCTATGTGTCTGCTTAGCTCCGCATCATTGGATACAGCTAACCAAATTGCCCGTCGTAGCCCGTCAAAGCTATTGAATTTCTGACCTCTGAGTTGCTCCGCAATACTTGATGGAATGGGTACTCCCTCACCCTTCGCAGGGTCTTTCAGCCAGTTTGCATCAACCGGTCCGCCATACCCGCTCGCCACCCCCGGAATCGACCTCGGGTCCTTGAATAGCAGATAGGTGTCTGGCAGCCCTGAGTCAATCGGCGATACGAGAATGTAGTCATCAGGATCGTTTCGATCGATCGCCGGGTACGTCTCCAGCTCGGGAGCGACCGGATACACGGCGCTGCCCGGATCAGCAGGCAGCGCTGGTGGATTCACAGGCGAGACAGTCGAGCTGTCAGCCGGTCGTGCTATTGGGGTCCAGATCAGTGCCGGTGTGGATTCACCGTCTCGGATAAATTCGTAGGTGTTGTTCTGGGCGTTGTAGGTGAATGTTCGTACACGAACCTTCGTGCCGAGTTTTACTCCATCGGTTGCCGTCCACTGCGTGAGCGAGCGTTCACTATCGGTGGATTCGACCAGTCGATGAGGTACATCAATGGCACCGCCCACACTGGCGACGTAAGCCAGGTCCAGCGTTTCAGGCAAATTGAGCTGTGAAAGGGGCGTGCCGACTACGGGCGAAGGCCGCTCGGCATCGCCCAGGGTCGGCGCATAAGCGGCTAGCGCGAGACCTGCATTGCGTGTGAGTGCCTTTGAAGCGATTCGAACAAAATATTCCTTCGCCAGTTGGGCCGCCCTTGTCTGTACCGTTTCGATCCCAGCAGTGGTTGCCGACAGCGCTGGAGGTGCTACGGCCTTCCAGAGAGTGTTGGCCTGTTTCGCGGAGACGGACTCCTCTGTCTCCCTGGCCGATCTGAAGGCGTGCGATAACTCGGCATGCTGTGTGGAGAGTTGGTTAGATCGTTCTTCGAGTAATGCGATAGCTTGTGAAAGCAACTGCGACTGTTGGGTCTGCGTATAGGCGTCTATCCATCGTCGATGAAGCTGATGTGAAAGATTCGCATCACCGTTGCTATGGGCTTCCAGAAAATGTTTGTACTGGCCTGAATCCGGGTTGCCTACGCCTGTACCACTTGCCGTAAGTGCATTATTTATTGCGTCCCGATCAGCACTCTTCATGGCGATCAAGTAGTTGATCTGCGCTTTCTCGTGAAGGATGAGATCGAGTGCTTGCTGCCCAGTATGGGGAACCCGTTGCGAATCAACGAAGCCAATCTCCTGCGCTATCGACTCGGATAAACTCGCAGACTTTGTTGTGTAGTGTCGTGCTATATCCTGACTTTCAATTCGAAAAGAATTGGTCAACAAGTTTATGGTGTGTCGGTATGCTTGTTCTTTCTCGGCTTGGGCGCGTATAACAGCTTCTGCGTGTGCTCTCGCTGTTTCTTCGGCTTTTACGCGTTGTTCACGTTCATGTTGCGCTCTTGCCAGGCTCTGCGCATGTTCCTGAGCTTGCCGCTCGACCTGTGCGATGGCTTCGGCCTCAGCTATTGCTTGGGCAGCCTGCAGTGCGCGGGCATGCAGTCGCCTGCGTCGTCTCTTACGGCTAGAGGAACCCGTATTGGTGAAACTGCTCCCGAAAAAGCCTGTATTTTGCGGTTTTGACGAGCTGCCGTGACTAATGTTTACAGTCCCGGTAGTTGTGTCCTTTAATAAATTGGTCTGTCTTTTTTTTCTGATAGCCATACAGTTCTCCTTTCTGTATGGCTATGTTGTTTGGTTTTTTATGCACTCCCGATGTATATAAATATTTTAAATTTGGTTTTTCATGCTTATCACCACCTTCCCCACAGCCCGCCTTCCCCCCAACGCATCAATCGCCTCACCAGCCCGCTCCAGCGGATAGACCTGCGACACCAGCGGCTTCAACTTCCCTTCTTCAAACCACGCAAACAGCTGCTTGAAGTTCGCGGCGTTATCCTGCGGCTGGCGCTGTGCAAAGGAACCCCAGAACACCCCCACGACCGAAGCGCCTTTGAGCAAGGCCAGGTTGACCGGCAGTTCGGGAATGCGGCCGCTGGCGAAGCCGACGACCAGCAGGCGTCCGTTCCAGGCGATGGCGCGGATGGCCTGGTCGAAGAGGTCGCCGCCGACCGGGTCGTAGATCACGTCGGCGCCGTTGCCGTTGGTGAGGCGTTTGATTTCATCCTTGAGGCTGGTGTCGGTGTAGTTGATGAGTTCGTCGGCGCCTGCGTTTTTGGCGACTTCAAGTTTCTCTGCCGAGCTTGCAGCGGCGATGACGCGTGCACCCAGCGCCTTGCCGATTTCCACCGCAGCCAGGCCGACGCCGCCGGATGCGCCGAGCACCAGCAGGGTTTCGCCGGGCTGCAGGTTGGCGCGTTGCTTGAGGGCGTGCATCGAGGTGCCATAGGTCATGCTGAAGGCGGCGGCAACGGTGAAGTCCATGCTTTCAGGGATCGGCAGCACGTTGTAGTTCGGCACGGCGACCTGCTCGGCGAAGCTGCCCCAGCCGGTGAGGGCCATGACGCGGTCGCCGGTTTTCAAGTGAGTGACCTTTTCCCCGACGGCCGAGATCACGCCGGCTGCTTCGCCACCTGGTGAAAAGGGGAAGGGCGGCTTGAACTGGTATTTACCTTCTATGATCAGTGTGTCCGGAAAGTTGACCCCGGCGGCGTGGACGTCGAGCAGGATTTCGTTCTTCTTGACGTCAGGAGCAGGGATATCTTCGAGCACCAGCGTACTGGCGGGGCCGAAGGCTTTGCACAAGAGGGCTTTCATCGGGGCTATTCCTTTTCCAGAGATGGCCGATAAAGTCAGTTAAGCGGGTGTGCGGGTCAATGAGCATGACTCGGCCTGATAAGTACACATAAGCTGTACCGGCTGTATAAGCTGTGTGGCGAATCGTATTAAGGAGTGGACTGTGAAAGCGTGGATTCTGATGTTGCTGGCCTTGTCGTTGCCTGTCATGGCGCAGGAAGAAGCCAAGGAAGAAGGTCCGCCCAAGGCGGCGTATGTGTCGCTAACGCCGCCGTTCGTGGGCAACTATGCGCTCGACGGCGGTCCGAAGCTGCGCGTCTACAAGGCTGACATTGCGCTGCGCGTCGCCGGTGCCGACGCTGAAGCGGCCGTGAAGCGCAATGACGCGCTGATCCGCAACCAACTGGTGTCGCTGTTCACGCAGCAGACGGTGGACAGCATGAGCAGCGCCGAAGCGAAAGAGAACATTCGTCAGGAAGCGCTCAAGCAGGTTCAGCGCGTCATGAACGACGAAGAGGGCAAGCCGGTCGTTGAAGACCTCCTGTTCAACAACTTCATCGTCCAGTAAGCCTGGTCAGCGCAGTGCCAGAATCGCCGCCCATTGTTCGGCGGTCACCGGCATGACCGAAAGTCGGCTACCCTTTTGCACCAGAGGCAGTTGTTCCAGCTGGCTTTGCTGCTTCAGGTAGCCGAGGCCGAGAACCTTGCCGAAATGCTCCACGAACGCCACATCAACGGCGCTCCACGGATTCTTCTCGGGAGTGGCCTTGGCATCGTGGTAATGGCTGTCGGGGTCGAGCGCTGTCGGGTCCGGGTACGCGGCTTTGATGATTTTCGCGATTCCCGCAATGCCGGGCTCGGGGCAACTGGAATGATAGAAAAAGAATGCGTCGCCCACCGTCATGGACCTTATGAAGTTGCGCGCCTGATAGTTGCGCACACCGTCCCAGCGGGTTTCGCCGAGACGCTGCAGGTCGCTGATCGAGAGCTCGTCGGGCTCGGACTTCATCAGCCAGTAGGCCATGAATGGTTGCTCCTGAAGAAATAAGTTCATGTAAGTTTGATGACAAACCGACAGTCGGTGGGTGCCAGTATTTGCGTACTCGATCACGTTATCGCAAAATGCCGCCCTTTAAGCACCACGCTGCTGCACGGCTCACACAAAACCGATGCTGACATCGTATTGATTTGCCTAAGGAGGGCAGTCAATGAAACGCAAGCCTGATTTACTCTGGATTTTGGTTGTATTGTTTGGCTTGGGTGTCGTGACAACCGGTTATGCGCAGAGCCTGTGGACAGGTAAAGCGGACATCCCTGTCGAGATTACCCAGCAACAACAGAAAGTGCCCGGTCGGCACTGATCTCTCCGTTGATACACCCCATCCTGCTCTGACCGTCAGCACGCTTTCGCAACGAAGCCCGACCGGTCAGAGTGCCTGAGCCAGATACCAGCGTTTATCCGACACCGTACCCTGCAATGGGACGTCCCAACTGGCCTGCGCCAATCGCTCCACCTTCTGACATTCATGGGCCAGCCCAAGCAGCACCGGCTTGCGCCATGTGCTTCTGCGCGCCCTGTACGCCAGGCTGCGGTCATAGAAGCCGCCGCCCATGCCCAGGCGTCCCCCTTCGTCGTCGAAGCCCACCAATGGCATCAGCACCAGATCGAGTGCCCAGATCCGGCGCTGCTTTGCGCGGTTGATGCGCGGCTCGGGAATACGAAAACGGTTGGGTTTGAATTTCTCGCCTGGCCGTACGCGCTGGAAAACCATGCGAGTCCTCGGCCAGGCATTTAGAACGGGCAGGTACGTCGCCTTGCCGCGACGCTGCGCCGCACGCAGCAACAGGCGCGGATCGATCTCACCGTCCATCGGCAGGTACAGCGAAACATGTCGGGCGCGCCGGAATAGCGGATGCTGCGCCAATTGGCGATACAGGCCACGGGCGGCTTCACGTTGCTGGCTACGGCTGAGGGATCGACGGGCTTTGCGCAATTGGCGACGCAATTGCGGGCGTGTGAGCGAAGGTGCGCTGGTCATGAGCGAAAGGTCATGCAGGCTGATCCGAAAGATTGATCCTTGAGGTGGGTATCAAGGCAGGATCTTCATCGCCAGACAGCGTGACTGGCAATGGATTGAATGAGGACTCCCCGACGAACCGCTGTCGGTGTAGCCCTTGAACCCGAAAGTTCAAGGTGGAGATTGCAGGAGGTTTTAAGGCTTTCCGTCGAGCGGACATGCACACCAACCCCAACGTGCAACCCCCGTGGTTGTGCGTATCGGCTCAGGGACATGACCGACTGGCAAGCACTCCAGGGAGCGGCGCAAGTATACAGAAATGCCCCGAAATAATCAGCCCCGTGTTGAATCCGGTGTGCCGGGCGTGTCGGTTGCCAGCACCAGATCGACTTTGTCGAGCAGATCGCGAACCTGTTCGCGCGTCGATCCGCTGGCCTGTACGTCAGGCAAATCCTGCTTGTGCAGCAAGTCGTGGGTAATATTGAGGGCGGCCATCACAGCGATGCGGTCGGCACCGATGACTTTCCCGCTGCTGCGGATTTCACGCATCTTTCCATCCAGGTAGCGGGCAGCGCTGACCAGATTGGTGCGCTCTTCCTGAGGGCAGATGATGGAATATTCCTTGTCGAGGATCTGAACGGTCACGCTGTTGCCATTACTCATGAGTCTTGCTCCAAAGCTTTGAGGCGCGAAATCATTGACTCGACCTTCTGCCGGGCGATTTCGTTCTTTTCAATGAGGTGGGCGCGTTCCTCGCGCCAGGATTTTTCCTGAGCTAATAGGAGTGCGTTTTGGGCTTTAAGTTGCTCGGCGTGCTTGAGTAGCAGCTCCACGCGTTTCATCAGCGCTTGCAGGTCGGTGTCTTCCATTGTTTTCCACTGAGTACTTTCTGATGAATGGCATGGGTATTGATCATGGCAAAGCCCAAACCGCCGCGTTGATGATCTTGTCGCGCGGATAGTCTAGGATACAAGGCCTTCATTCTAGACACTGCGCCGTTTGGCGACTAGCTACCCATGCCCATTCAGAATTCTCCGTACAAAGCATTCGCCACCTTGCTCAACGGCAGTGGCCACCCGGTTTCCCCCGCTGAACTTCATGGCCTGCTGCTGGGCCGCAGTTGCGCAGGCGCAGGCTTCGACAACGAAGGCTGGTTTGCCGACGCTTCGGTGCTGCTGGAAACCGAGCCGCAAGACAACGTTCGTCAGGCCCTTGTGGGTCTGCAGGAAATGGTCAAGGGCGAACTCACCAGCGATGACATGACCGTCGTTTTGCTGCTGCCGGGCGATGACGAGCCCTTGGCTGAGCGTGCTGCCGCGCTGGGTCAGTGGTGCCAGGGCTTCCTGTCGGGCTTCGGTCTGGCAGCCGGTGACAAGGTACTGAGCATCGAAGCGACCGAAGTCCTCCAGGATCTGGCGGCCATCGCTCAGGTACAGGACGCGCTGGAAGAGTCCGAAGACGGCGAAACCGACTACATGGAAGTGATGGAATACCTGCGCGTTGCGCCGTTGTTGCTGTTCACTGAATGCAACAAGCCAGCGGCTGCCGAACCCAAGCCGTCGCTGCACTGATTGTTCACTTTCGCGTCATCGATCAGGGCTGACTGCCCTTCGGTCGATGCGCGCCCTCAGGACTCACGTTGCTGATGATCTCTATACCGAAGTCCGAATACGCCCGCCGCCGCAAAGCCCTGATGGCTCAAATGGAGCCCAACAGCATCGCCATCCTGCCCGCTGCGGCCGTGGCGATTCGCAATCGGGACGTCGAGCACGTGTATCGCCAGGACAGCGATTTTCAGTACCTGAGCGGCTTCCCCGAGCCTGAGGCCGTAGTGGTGCTGATTCCGGGACGCGAATACGGCGAGTACGTGCTGTTCTGCCGCGAACGCAACCCCGAGCGCGAGCTGTGGGACGGACTGCGTGCAGGGCAGGAAGGCGCCATTCGTGATTTTGGTGCAGACGACGCGTTTCCGATCAGCGACATCGATGACATCCTGCCGGGCCTCATCGAAGGCCGGGATCGCGTGTACTCGGCGATGGGCAGCCACCCCGAATTCGATCGCCACTTGATGGAATGGGTCAACGTGATCCGCTCCAAGGCGCATCTGGGCGCTCAGCCGCCGAACGAGTTTGTCGCGCTCGATCACCTGCTGCATGACATGCGTCTTTACAAATCGGCGGCCGAGATCAAGGTGATGCGTGGCGCCGCGGAGATTTCTGCGCGCGCTCACGTACGCGCCATGCAGGCCTGCCTTGCCGGGCTGCATGAGTTCTCGCTGGAAGCGGAGCTGGACTACGAGTTTCGCAAGGGCGGCGCGAAGATGCCCGCCTATGGGTCCATCGTCGCATCGGGCCGCAACGCCTGCATTCTGCACTACCAGCAGAATGACGCCGCGCTCAAAGACGGCGATCTGGTGTTGATCGACGCCGGTTGCGAAATAGACTGCTACGCCAGTGATATCACCCGTACGTTCCCGGTCAGCGGCACGTTCTCGCCGGAGCAGAAAGCCATCTACGAGCTGGTGCTCAAGTCCCAGTACGCGGCCTTCGATGCCATCGGCCCGGGCAAGCACTGGAACCAGGCGCATGAAGCGACGGTCCAGGTCATTACCGCCGGCCTTGTCGAGCTGGGTTTATTGCAGGGCGATGTGAAGCAGTTGATTGAAGATGAAGCCTACAAAGCGTTCTACATGCACCGCGCCGGACACTGGCTGGGCATGGACGTGCACGACGTTGGCGAATACAAGGTCGGCGGAGAGTGGCGCGTGCTGGAGGTCGGCATGGCCTTGACCGTTGAACCTGGCATTTATGTGTCCCCCGACAATCTGAATGTCGCAAAGAAATGGCGAGGTATCGGTGTGCGTATCGAGGACGACGTGATTGTGACCAAGAAAGGCTGTGAAGTGCTTTCCGGTGGCGTGCCCAAGACAGTGGCCGAAATCGAAGCCTTGATGGCCGCCTCAAGGATCCAGGCAGCATGAGCCGTTTCAATATTGCTATCGTCGGCGGCGGGCTGGTTGGTGCGAGCCTTGCGCTGGCGCTGCAGGCAGGCGCGAAGGCACGCGGCTGGAAGATTGTTCTGATCGAGCCGTTTGCGCCGGGCGAAACGTACCAGCCCAGCTACGACGCCCGATCCTCGGCGCTGTCGTTCGGCGCGCGACGCATTTATGAGCGCCTTGGCGTCTGGCAGCCGATCTCGCGCCGGGCCGAGCCGATTCTGCAAATTCAGGTGTCCGACCGTGGCCGCTTCGGCGCGACGCGTCTGTCTGCCATCGAAGAAGGCGTGCCTGCGTTGGGCTACGTCGTTGAAAACGCCTGGCTGGGGCAGTGCCTGTGGGCGGGGCTGGATCGTGACGTGGTCAGCTGGCGTGTGCCGGCCGAGGTGCGCAAGATGCAGCCGCTGGCCGATGGCTACCGCCTGACACTGGCTGATGAAACCGAGCTGGAATGCGATCTGGCTGTGCTCGCCGATGGTGGCCGCTCCAGTCTGCGCGAGCAGCTTGGGATCAACGTGCGGCAGACGCCTTACGATCAGAGCGCACTGATCGCCAACATCACGCCGAGCGAGGCCCATTGCGGCCAGGCGTTCGAGCGCTTCACCGACGATGGCCCGATGGCGTTGCTGCCGTTACCGGAAAACCGCTGTGCGCTTGTCTGGACGCGGCGCGGTAATGACACCCAACGCCTTGCCGAGCTGGACGACCGCAGTTTTCTTGAGGAGCTGCAAGGCGTGTTTGGCTATCGCCTCGGTACGCTGCGCCAGGTCGGCGCTCGGCACGTGTATCCGCTGGCGCTGGTAGAGGCCGAGGAACAGGTGCGTTCGCACTTGGTGATCTTGGGCAACGCCGCGCACAGCCTGCACCCGATTGCCGGGCAGGGCTTCAACCTTTCACTGCGCGATGCCGATGCGCTCGCGCAAACCCTGCTTGAAAGCGATGCAGCGCTGGGCGATCTGGCAACGTTGCAGATTTATCGCGAGCGTCAGCGTGCCGATCAGCAGTTGACCGTAGGTTTCTCCGATAAAGTGACGCGCCTGTTCGGCAGCACTCAGTCGGCTGTGACCACGGGGCGCAACCTGGGGTTGCTCGGGCTGGATCTGCTGCCCACCGCCAAGCGCTGGTTCGCTCGGCAGGCAATGGGGCTGGGAACTCGATCCGATGTGTAAGGCATGCACTTTCAACCTATGGCTGCGGCCGCAAGCGGGAATGGTTTGAACATGGAAACGCGTGCAGATGTGCTGATTGTCGGTGCCGGGATGGTGGGTAGCGCCCTGGCGCTGGCCCTGCAAGGCAGCGGCCTGGATGTGATCGTGGTCGACGGCGGGCCATTGAGCGTCAAGCCGTTTGACGTGGACTCGACCTTCGAACCGCGTGTCAGCGCCCTGTCGGCCGCCAGCCAGCGGATTCTTCAGCGTCTTGAGGTGTGGGACGGTATTGCCGCGCGGCGCATCAGCCCTTACAGCCACATGCAGGTGTGGGACGGCAGTGGCACCGGTCAAATCCACTTTTCCGCGTCCAGCGTGCATGCCGATGTGCTGGGGCATATTGTCGAGAACCGTGTGGTGCAGGATGCGCTGCTCGACCGTCTGCATGACAGCGACATTGGTCTGCTGGCCAATGCCCGGCTGGAGCAGATGCGCTATTCGGGTGATGACTGGCTGCTGACCCTGGCTGACGGTCGCCTGCTGCGCGCACCGCTGGTGGTGGCCGCCGATGGCCCGAACTCGACCGTACGCCGTTTGACGGCGACGCCGACCCGTGAATGGGATTACCTGCACAGCGCGATCGTGACCAGCGTTCGCACAGCCGAACCCAACAAGAAAACTGCCTGGCAGCGTTTCACCGACGAAGGGCCACTGGCCTTCCTGCCGCTGGATCGCGAAGGCGAACATTGGAGCTCCATCGTCTGGTCGGTCACGCCCAAAGAGGCCGAGCGTCTGATGGCAGTGGACGACGAGATGTTCTGCAAGGCGCTTGAACAGGCGTTCGAGGGCCAGTTGGGGCAAGTGCTGGCGGTCGATGCTCGCCTGTGCGTCCCGCTGCGTCAGCGCCATGCCAAGCGCTACGTCGCCAAAGGTCTGGCCTTGATCGGCGACGCTGCGCACACCATTCACCCGCTGGCCGGGCAGGGCGTGAACCTCGGGTTCCTTGATGCCGCTGTACTGGCCGAAGTGCTGACCCATGCGGCCGCACGCGGCGAATTGCTGTCGGACGTGCGTGTGCTGGGCCGCTACGAGCGCCGCCGCATGCCACACAACCTAGCGTTGATGGCGGCGATGGAAGGCTTTGAGCGCTTGTTCCAGGCCGATCCACTGCCTCTGCGCTGGCTGCGCAACACCGGGCTCAAGGTGGTTAACAAGCTGCCGGAAGCCAAGGCGTTGTTCGTTCGCGAGGCGCTGGGGCTGTCGGGTGATTTGCCGGAGTTAGCGCGGTTGTAAAAATCTCAGAGATCCTAGTAGGCACGAGCTCGCTCGCGAAATCCTCAGCACGGCCAATCCAGGCCGTGCGCCTCGACCACTGCCTTCGCGAGCAAGCTCGCTCCCACGGTTTGTCGAGTTCTGCAACATCCGGTAACGGCTCCAGCGCCTCTTCGATTGAGATAGCAAATGGGATTCACTACCATTTCGCCTCATTTGCGAACGCGAGATACCTTCATGCAGGCAAGCAAGCGTCTTCTGGCTGCTTTGACACTGGCCCTGCTGGGCAGCACTGCTCAGGCAGCTGACGAAGTGGTGGTGTATTCCTCCCGGATCGACGAGCTGATCAAGCCGGTGTTCGACGCCTATACCGCCAAGACCGGTGTGAAGATCAAGTTCATCACCGACAAGGAAGCGCCCCTGATGCAGCGCATCAAGGCCGAGGGTGAAAACGCGACTGCCGATCTGCTACTGACCGTCGATGCAGGCAACCTCTGGCAGGCCGAACAGATGGGCATTCTCCAGTCCTTCATCTCGCCGGTCATCGAAGCCAATATTCCTGCGCAGTATCGCTCGTCTACGCATGGCTGGACCGGTCTGAGCCTGCGTGCCCGGACCATCGCCTATTCCACCGACCGGGTGAAGCCCGCCGAGTTGACCACCTATGAAGCGCTTGCCGACAAGAACTGGGAAGGCCGTCTCTGCCTGCGCACAGCCAAGAAGGTCTATAACCAGTCGCTGACGGCCACGCTGATCGAAACCCACGGAGCCGAAGCATCCGAGAAGATCCTCAAGGGCTGGGTCAACAACCTGTCCACCGATGTGTTTTCCGATGACATCGCGGTGCTGGAAGCGATCAATGCCGGTCAGTGCGACGTGGGTATCGTCAACACCTATTACTACGGTCGCCTGCACAAGCAGAACCCGGACCTGGCGGTAAAGCTGTTCTGGCCGAATCAGACCGACCGGGGTGTGCACGTCAATTTGTCCGGCATCGGGCTTACCAAATACGCACCTCATCCAGAGGCTGCCAAGGCGCTGGTTGAGTGGATGACCGGTCCTGAGGCGCAAAAGATCTTCTCCAGTGTCAATCAGGAGTTCCCGGCCAACCCGAAAGTGGCGCCGTCAGAGGAAGTGGCCAGTTGGGGCGCGTTCAAGGCCGACACCATCCCGGTCGAAGTGGCGGGCAAGCGTCAGGCAGAAGCCATTCGGATGATGGATCGCGCGGGCTGGAATTGATTTAATACTCGACCTCTGATCGTTCCCACGCTCCGCGTGGTAAGGCCGCTCAGGACGCTCTATGTCCGTTCTCGAATGTGACGCGGAGCGTCACGGGCTGCATGCCCACGCGGAGCGTGGGCACGATCACCAGATCATGATTCCTCTACCGACTTCGAGAACCCCTTGGCCCATCCTGCCCAACGCCGCTGGTATCCCCTGGTCTTTGCCATTGCTGCGCTGGTGCTGCTGCCGCTGAGCGTGCTGTTGCTTTCCTGGGAAAGCATCGACCGGCAGATATGGACGCACCTGCTCGAAACCCAGATGACTCGTCTGCTAGGCAACACGTTGATTCTGGTCGTGGGTGTCGGTTTAGGCGTGACGCTGCTGGGGGTGAGTCTGGCGTGGCTGACCAGCTTGTGCGAGTTCCCTGGACGGCGTTGGCTGGACTGGGCATTGATGCTGCCCTTTGCCATTCCGGCCTACGTACTGGCGTTCGTGTTCGTCGGGCTGCTGGATTTTTCAGGCCCGGTGCAGACCCTGCTGCGTGAATGGTTCGGCAGCGGCTTGCGACTGCCTCGCGTGCGCTCTACCGGTGGGGTGATCATCGTGCTGGTGCTGGTGTTCTACCCCTACGTTTATCTGCTGGCGCGCACCGCATTTCTGGCGCAGGGCAAAGGCTTGATGGAGGCGGCGCGAGTGCTCGGACAATCGCCGTTGCAGGCCTTCTGGCGCGTCGCCTTGCCGATGGCGCGTCCGGCGATTGGTGCAGGCGTGGCGCTGGCGCTGATGGAAACGCTGGCCGATTTCGGCGCTGTCTCGGTGTTCAATTTCGACACGTTCACCACCGCTATCTACAAAACCTGGTACGGCTTCTTCAGCCTTTCCAGCGCTGCGCAACTGGCCAGCCTGTTGCTGCTGGCGGTACTGATTCTGCTGTACGGCGAACGTCGGGCCAGGGGCGCGAGCCGTGTCACCAACGAGCGGCCACGCGGCACCGCGCTTTATAACCTCCACGGGATCAAGGCGCTGGCGGCGACTGGCTGGTGTGGGCTGGTGTTTCTCTGCGCATTCGTGGTGCCAGTGCTGCAATTGATCGTCTGGGTCTGGCAGCGGGGGCGCTTTGACCTGGACGAGCGATACACCGGTCTGATTCTTCACACTCTGTATTTGGGCGGTATGGCCGCGTTGATCACCGTCAGCGCAGCGCTGGTGCTGGCCTTCGCAAGGCGCATGGCGCCAACCCCTGCAATTCGTTCGGGCGTGAGCCTGGCCAATCTGGGTTATGCGCTGCCGGGGTCGGTGCTGGCGGTGTCGATCATGCTTGCGTTCAGCTACCTGGACCGTGAACTGGTGATCCCGCTATCAGGCTGGCTCGGGGGCGCAGGCAAGCCGCTGTTGCTGGGGAGCCTTTCGGCACTGCTGCTGGCCTATCTGGTGCGTTTCATTGCCGTGGCCTTCGGTCCGCTGGAAAACAGCCTCTCGCGCATTCGGCCATCATTGCCTGAAGCTGCACGCAGTCTGGGCGTCAGTGGCCCTAAGTTGTTTCTCAACGTGTATCTGCCGCTGCTGGTCCCTGGCGCGCTGAGTGCAGCCTTGTTGGTCTTCGTGGATGTGCTCAAGGAAATGCCGGCGACCCTGCTCATGCGCCCATTTGGCTGGGATACGCTGGCCGTACGCATCTTCGAAATGACCAGTGAAGGCGAGTGGGCGCGTGCAGCGCTACCGGCCTTGACGCTGGTGCTGGTTGGCCTGCTGCCCGTCATCGGGCTGATTCGGCGCTCGGCTCGTCAGATTAGCTAGGTGCGGGGTCTTCACCTTGCGGCTACAATGCGCCGCAATTGGTGCGGTCTGTCAGACAATTCGGTCCGCTGTCTTTGCTGCAAACTCCGATTCAACGGGGGGCTTGCCGTGATGTGTTTGCCCGCACCTTCGCCACGCCCGGAAGGAGAAACCCATGGGACAGCGTACCCCCCTCTTTGACCTGCACCTCGCGCTGGGCGCGAAGATGGTCGATTTCGGTGGCTGGGACATGCCGTTGCATTACGGATCGCAGGTCGAGGAACACCATCAGGTGCGCCGTGACTGTGGGGTCTTCGATGTCTCTCACATGAATGTGATCGATGTTGCAGGCAGTCAGGCCAAAGCCTGGCTGCGCTACCTGTTGGCCAATGATGTCGACAGGCTGAATACCTCGGGTCGCGCCTTGTACAGCGCGATGCTCGACACGCGTGGCGGGGTCATCGACGACACGATCGTCTACCTCACGACCGACGGCTATCGTCTGGTCGTCAACGCCGCCACGGGTGCCAAGGACCTTGCCTGGATGCAATCCCGGCTGGAAGGGTTCGACGTTCAACTCACTGAGCGCAGCGATATAGCGATGCTGGCGATTCAAGGCCCGCAGGCCAGAAGCAGAATCGCCGAGCTGGTGTCCAGCTCCCGTGCCGATCTCATTCGTCAGCTCAAGCCCTTCGAAGGTCACGACAACGCCGACTGGTTCATCGCCCGCACCGGTTATACCGGCGAAGACGGGCTGGAAATCATGCTGCCTGCCGAACAGGCTCCCGGTTTCTTCAATGATCTGGTCGGTGCCGGCATTTCCCCTATCGGTCTGGGCGCACGCGACACGCTGCGACTCGAAGCCGGTATGAACCTGTACGGTCAGGACATCGACGAAAACGCTTCGCCGCTGGTGTCCAACATGGCCTGGAGCATCGCCTGGGAGCCTGCAGAGCGCGATTTCATCGGGCGCGAGGCGCTTGAGGCTGAACGAGCCGAGGGCATCGCCTCCAAACTGGTCGGGCTGGTGCTTGAAGAGCGCGGCGTGTTGCGCGCCCGGCAGGTGGTACGCGTCGCAGAAATTGGCGAAGGTGAGATCACCAGTGGTAGTTTCTCCCCTACGCTAAGCAAGTCGATTGCCCTGGCACGCGTTCCAATCGCCACCGCTGACCGCGCTGAGGTCGAAATCCGCGGCAAGTGGTATCCGGTACGGGTCGTGCAGCCAGCGTTTGTGCGTCATGGCAAAGCCCTGATCTAACCTAATCTGGCGGGTTTTCCGCTGACCCCGATGTTGAGGATGACTAAATGAGCAATATTCCCGCCGAACTGCGTTTCGCCGAAAGCCATGAATGGGCGCGTCTGGAATCCGACGGTACGGTCACCGTTGGTATCTCGGATCACGCACAGGAAGCACTGGGCGATGTCGTTTTCGTCGAGTTGCCGGAAATCGGCAAAACCTTCGCTGCCGGTGATGCTGCAGGCGTTGTCGAGTCGGTCAAGGCCGCGTCGGATATCTATTCGCCGGTGGCTGGCGAAGTGATTGCTGCCAACGAAGCGCTAGGCGACTCGCCTGAGAGTCTGAACAGCGAGCCTTACAGTGCCTGGATCTTCAAGCTCAAGCCATCTGCCGCTGAAGCCGATCTGAGCAAGTTGCTGGACGCTGCGGGCTATAAGAGCGCCATCGGCGAGTAAATCCCGGACAAAAAAATGCCGCTCAATCGAGCGGCATTTTTTTATGAACGGTGATTACTGATTTTCAGCAACCAGGTTCTTTTCCAGGATCGCGTTGGCCAATTCCATGTCGGTGGCTTTCAGACCTGGGTTGTCCTGACGGACCTGCTGGATGGCAGCTTCCAGAAACGGACCACGGATATCGCCGTTGCTGGCAACGTAGCTGCCCGCATCATCCTGTGCAGCAACGATCAGCTTGTGATCCTTGAAGGTCAGGTAAGTCGAGCCGGTGGTGGCACCCGAGGAAATCACGTTACGCCAGAAGGTGTCAGCCATCGCTGAACCCATCGGGATGGAAAGCAAGGCTACGGTGGCGACAGCAAACTTGAGACGCATGGTGAGGTACTCCAACTGTGGTTGTTCTGACGGGTTGGATAGGCAAAGTGACAAACTAGTTCAATAAATGTACCAGCTTGTTCACTTTTAGCCGTGGCGCAACCCCGCCAGCCCGAATTTAAAGCGCTGGAACACTGCCTTCAGCGCTGTTCACTTTGCGGCGTCACGCGTAATACCTCTTCAAGCGTAGTCAATCCTGCAGAAACTTTTTGCGCGCCTGACAGGCGCAGGCTGCGTGTGCCTTCCTTGAACGCCTGCCGGCGCATGGCGGTGAGGTCCAGATCAGCGCTGATCAACGATTTCACTGCGTCCGACATGACCATGATCTCGTAGACACCTGCGCGGCCCCGGTAGCCGGTGTCACGGCATTCCACGCAGCCCACGGCCTGGTGCGCCCCGGCCGGAACCGGTGCCTGCCACGGGCGTGTCAGGGTCTGCCAGTCGCTTTCGTTCAGGTTGATCGGTGCTTTGCAGTGCGGACACAGCGTGCGCACCAGCCGTTGGGCCATGACACCCAGAATCGTCGCCTTGAGCAGGTAGTGCGGCACGCCCAGTTCCAGCATCCGGCTGATGGCGCTCGGCGCGTCGTTGGTGTGCAGTGTCGACAGCACCAAGTGACCGGTCAACGCCGCCTGAATCGCCATTTCGGCCGTTTCCAGGTCGCGGATCTCGCCGATCATGATGATGTCCGGGTCTTGTCGCATCAATGCCCGCACGCCGCTGGCAAAGGTCAGGTCGATGTTGTGCTGCACCTGCATCTGGTTGAACGCAGGCTCGACCATCTCGATCGGATCTTCAATCGTGCAGAGGTTGACCTCCGAAGTCGCCAGTTTCTTGAGTGTGGTGTACAGCGTTGTGGTCTTGCCGGACCCCGTCGGGCCTGTGACGAGAATGATGCCGTTTGGCTGGCGGGTCATTTCCCGCCAGCGGCGCAGGTCATCGCTGGAAAAGCCCAACTGATCGAAGTCCTTCAACAGCACTTCGGGGTCAAAGATCCGCATGACCATTTTTTCGCCGAATGCCGTCGGCAACGTCGACAGGCGCAGTTCCACTTCGCCACCTTCAGGTGTGGTGGTTTTTACCCGGCCGTCCTGGGGTTTGCGCTTTTCCGCAACGTTCATGCGGCCCAGGCTTTTCAGGCGGCTGACAATCGCCATGATTACTTGGGCAGGGAACTGATAAACGTTGTGCAACACGCCGTCGATCCGAAACCGCACCGTACCCTGTTCGCGCCGGGGTTCGATATGGATATCGCTGGCGCGCTGCTGAAACGCGTACTGGAACAGCCAATCGACAATGTTGACGATGTGCGCGTCGTTGGCGTCGGGCTCCTGATCGCTGGCGCCCAGCTTGAGCAACTGTTCGAAGTTGCCCATGTTGCTGACTTTCTGTTCGGTGGCGCTGGCACCGCTGACCGATTTCGCCAGCCTGAAGAACTCCACCGCGACCCGCTGAATGTCCGCCGGGTTGGCGACCACACGTTTGATCTGCAGCTTCAGCACGTGGGCAAGGTCGGCTTCCCACGCCCGCACATATGGCTGCGCGCTGGCGATGGTGACCGACTCACGGTCCACCGCCACGGCCAGAATCTTGTGGCGCTGGGCAAAGGCGTAGGACATGAGTGGTGTGACCGCTGCGACATTGATCTTCAGCGGGTCGATGCGCATGTAGGGCTGGCCGCAGGCGTTTGCCAGCCAAGCAGTCAATGTTTCGAGATCAAGCTTTTTACCGGGACGTTTCAGGTCATCGAATTGCTGGGCCGCGAGAAACTCAAGCGGGTGCAGCTGAATGTTCGCAGCACTGCGGCGCTGGGCAACGGCTGCTTCAGCGTCGTCCTGACTGAGCACGCCTTGGGCGACCAGATCACGCAGTACATCGTTCAGATCGAGCCAGCGATCCTGTGAAGAAGGGGCCAGGGATGCCATGCACGCTCCTTGAGGCAGTTCATCATCGGAAGATGAACAAGACTAGCTGCCAAGCGTGCCAGTGTTGGGCCGTCTATGCGACCGGGAATTTCCAAAAGGCTTTCCAGCGTTCAGCCAGCCGCCAGCGCAACGAACGTTTCTGCGGGCTGCAGCGATTCGCTGTGGGTCAATTCGACCGAGCACACATTGATCAAATTGCGCATTTTTTCACCAATGACTCCGGCCCGATGCCAGCTCAGGTCATCTACCTGCACATCAATGGCCAGCAGTTCGTTCTGGCGCGTGGCCTGGATATGGCAAGGCGTCAGGTACTGCATCGCAAACAGGTTCAGCACTTGGCACAACAGCGCAGGCTCCGCCTCAGCCAGGATCTGATAGCGCACACAGCAGGTATGGCTGGCAGACGACCAGTGGTCAGGACGATGGGCAGGGGTGAGGACGGTTTCGAGATTGGGCATGCCGGGTTCTCCTGTGCGAGTGAGAGAAATTCTTGCATGCAAAAAAAGAAATATCTGGTCGATGATGGATTGGATTAGGCTTGTTTCGACTTATTAATGCGCAGCTGACAGCTATGGAGAATTGTTTATGTCAATTGAGCTGGATGCGTACGATCGCAAGATTCTGGCCTTGCTGCAGGAGGATGCGTCACTGTCCAGCGCGCAGGTCGCTGAGCAGGTGGGGCTGTCGCAATCGCCTTGCTGGCGGCGTATTCAGCGTCTGAAGGATGAAGGCGTGATTCGTCGTCAGGTTTCGCTGCTGGATCGCAAAAAGATCGGGCTGAACACGCAGATCTTCGCCGAGGTGAAACTCAACGCCCACGGCCGCTCCAACTTCACTGAATTCACGGATTCGATCCGCGGCTTTCCTGAAGTGCTGGAGTGTTATGTGCTGATGGGGTCGGTCGACTTTCTGTTGCGCATCGTGACCTCCGACATCGAGGCGTACGAGCGGTTTTTCTTCGAGAAACTGTCGCTGGTGCCCGGGATTCAGGAGGTGAACTCGACCGTAGCGCTATCGGAAATCAAATCCACAACGAGTTTGCCGTTGCGTTGAGCACAATGCTGCGCGTCATCTCACGGTCGGACGCGGAACACGGTCGATGATCGTGCCATGCTCCGCGTTGGCATGCAGCCCGTGACGCTCTGCGTCACATCCGCAGTGGACGCAGAGCGTGGAGGCAATCAAGCCCGCGTCGCTGTTACAGACGCAGCAACGTCTTCCACGCACGACCCTGGAACACGGTCAGCGCCTGATGCACACGGGCGTCCAGCACTTCGTCGCTGATGTCCTGATGAGCCAGTTCTTCCAGTTTTCTCAGCTCGCCATACAGGCGATCCAGGTCCGGCAGGTCCAGCGCGCCGCGAGCCCAGTGCAGCCAGGACTGGATGCGCTCGATGCGTGGCAGTTGCTCGGCCAGGTCTTCGGGTTGTTGCTGATAACGACCCAGCTGCAGTGCAGTGGCTTCGTCGGCCAGCAAACGCGGCAGCCAGCTGGCCAGCAGTGCTGCGCCCTGACGATTGCCACGGTTGTTACGCTCGGCGGCCCAGCTGCGCTCCAGCAACCAGCGCGAAGTGTTCAGTGAGAACTCGCCCCAGCGGGTGTCCTGCAACTCTTCAAGGAACTGCTCGTGGGCGGCGGCGCGGATGTCGCCATCTTCCTGACCGGCCAGAACCAGCGGACGCCAGTCTTCGAGCAAGGCGTCCAGCGCAGTACGCAGTTGCGCGGTCGATGCGCGTGGTGCGGCTTGCCCCAGGCTGCTGGTCAGCGCACGCAGTTCGGCGAGCAATTCGACCCAGTCCTGCAGCAAACGCCAGTGGCCATTGAAGCGGTATTGCTCGGCCAGACGCTGGCTGCTGCTCAGCAGGTGCCAGGCCAGCGCCGAGTAGGCGTCGTCCAGTGGTGTTTCAGCCGTCAACTCGGGCGCTGCAAGGCTCAGCGAGTAGCTGCTGGCGTCAAGCAGGCGATAACCGCGCTCGGCCTTGCTGATGTCGCACGGCATCAATGGCAGGGTTGCGGCCAGTTCGGCAGCCAGCTCCAGCAGCGCGGCAGGCTCGCCTTCGCGCAGCTCAAGCTCCAGCTCGCAGATTTCTTCCTTTTGCTTGCCCGCCACCACTTGGCCCAGGTCCAGAGCGGCTTCGATCACCACCTTGGCCTTGCCACGGCCCCAGGCGATCTCGGCTTTTTCACGCACGAAATCGGTGGTGAACAGCGGCTTGATGGTTTTTTTGTCCAGCCCGGTCAACTGCTCGGGCCAGCAATCGCCCTCCAGCTTCTTGAGGTCCAGCTTGGCCTTGGGCAGGTCCCAGTTGTACTCGTTGCGCTCGGACAGGCCGGCAACGCTCTGACCTTTGGTCTTCAGGGTCTGGATGATCTGATCACCATCGCGACGAATGCGCAGGGCCACCTTGGCGTGGGCCAGTTCACGCTCTGGCGTATCGAAATACTGGTTCGACAGCTCGAGGCGCTCCCAGCCACTCTTGTTGCGCTTCTTGAGCAACGGGTGTTCACGCAGTGCAGCGAGGGTCTCGCGGCTGACGCGGAGTTTGATTTCTGTTTCTTTTTGCATGGCCGGGGGAATCCAAACGCTTAAGCTGATATCGGGAGCGCAGCCCGTGATTGAACGGCTGCTGAGGTCGGCAGTGTACAGGACATGGCCCGTAACGGTTTATTCCTGGGTCGTTATGACCCTATGATGGGGCGTGTTTCGACCCGAATACAGGAAGCGCCCATGCCCTTGCCGTCTATGAAAGACCAGTTTGCAGCCCTTATCGCTGCGCCGTCGGTGAGCTGCACCCAGCCTTCTCTGGACCAGTCCAATCGCCCTGTCATCGACCTGTTGGCCGGGTGGCTCGGCGATCTGGGTTTTGCCTGTGACATTCAACAAGTGTCGCCTGGCAAGTTCAACCTGTTGGCGACCTTCGGCACCGGTCCGGGCGGCTTGGTGCTGGCTGGTCACAGCGATACGGTGCCGTTCGACGAAGCCTTGTGGAAGACCGATCCGTTGAAACTGACGGAAGTGGACGGACGCTGGGTCGGGCTGGGCAGTTGTGACATGAAAGGTTTTTTTGCGCTGGTCATCGAAGCCGTGCGCGGCCTGTTGGATCAGCCGTTCAAGCAGCCGCTGCTGATCCTTGCCACCTGCGACGAAGAAAGCTCAATGGCCGGTGCGCGTGCGTTGGCCGATGCGGGACGTCCGCTGGGGCGTGCGGCGGTGATTGGCGAGCCGACAGGGCTTAAGCCGATCCGTATGCACAAGGGCGTGATGATGGAGCGCATCGATATTCTTGGGCGCAGCGGCCACTCTTCCGATCCAAGTCTGGGCCACAGCGCGCTGGAAGCCATGCATGATGCGATCAGCGAACTCAAGGGGCTGCGCAAGCAATGGCAGCTGGAGTACCGCAATCCCCAGTTCACAGTGCCCCAACCGACGCTGAACCTGGGCTGTATTCACGGCGGCGATAATCCCAACCGGATCTGCGGGCAGTGCTCGCTGGAGTTCGATCTGCGCCCACTGCCGGGCATGGACCCGGACGTGCTGCGCTCGGCGATCCGTCAAAAGCTGCAACCGCTGGCTGAGCTGCATCAGGTGAAGATTGACTACGCGCCGCTGTTTCCGGAATGCGCGCCCTTCGAGCAGGTCGCAGACGCGGAACTGGTGCGCGTAGCTGAACGACTGACCGGTCATACGGCGGCAGCGGTAGCATTTGGCACCGAAGCGCCTTATCTTCAGCGCCTTGGCTGCGAAACACTGGTCCTGGGCCCGGGCGACATCGCCTGCGCGCATCAGCCGGGGGAGTACCTCGAAATGTCACGCTTGCAACCTACAGTGCTTCTGTTACGTCAGTTGATCGAACATTATTGCCTGACCCCGCAGTGACGCGAGTCAGAAAACCTTGAAAGGAGAGTGAGCGTGTTGCCAAGCCTGTTCCGACGATAACCGCCCAGCCGTTGTGCGTGTTTTTTGCCCTTCGTCCATTTTTTCTACAGGCTCTCGTTGTCATGCCCGAATACGTTAACTGGCTTCGCCACGCGTCTCCCTATATCAATGCCCACCGCGATTGCACGTTCGTCGTCATGCTCCCCGGCGACGGCGTGGCGCACCCCAACTTTGGCAACATCGTCCACGACCTGGTGCTGCTGCACAGCCTGGGTGTGCGGCTGGTGCTGGTTCACGGTTCGCGCCCGCAAATTGAAAGCCGTCTGGCGCAGCGCGGCATCACCCCGCGCTTTCATCGCGACATGCGCATCACCGACACCGAAACTCTGGAATGCGTGATCGACGCCGTCGGCCAGCTGCGCATCGCTATCGAGGCGCGCTTGTCGATGGACATGGCCGCCTCGCCGATGCAGGGTTCGCGTCTGCGGGTCACCAGCGGCAACGTGGTCACCGCGCGGCCTATCGGTGTGCTGGAAGGCGTCGATTATCAACATACTGGCGAAGTGCGCCGCGTTGACCGCAAAGGCATCAACCGCTTGCTGGATGAGCGCCATATCGTACTGCTGTCGCCGCTGGGCTATTCGCCGACCGGCGAGATCTTCAACCTGGCCTGTGAAGACGTGGCCACACGCGCGGCCATCGACCTTGCGGCCGACAAGCTGCTGCTGTTCGGCGCGGAAACCGGATTGCTGGACGAGCAGGGCCGTCTGGTGCGCGAACTGCGCCCTCAGCAAGTGCCTGCGCACTTGCAGCGCCTAGGCAGCAATTATCAGGCGGAGCTGCTGGATGCGGCGGCCGAGGCTTGTCGTGGTGGTGTAGGCCGTAGTCATATCGTCAGCTACGCCGAAAACGGCTCGCTGCTGACCGAGCTTTTCACCCGCGACGGTGGCGGTACGCTGGTCGCTCAGGAGCAGTTCGAGCAGGTGCGTGAGGCGGCCATTGAAGACGTGGGCGGGTTGATGGACCTGATTACGCCGCTGGAAGAGCAGGGCATTCTGGTGCGGCGTTCACGCGAGGTACTGGAACGCGAGATTACCCAGTTCAGTGTGGTTGAGCGTGAAGGTTTGATCATCGCCTGCGCGGCGCTTTATCCGATTGTCGACTCCCAGGCGGGTGAACTGGCGTGTCTGGCGGTCAATCCGGAATACCGGCATGGCGGCCGTGGCGACGAGTTGCTGGAACGCATCGAAAACCGTGCCCGTGCGTTGGGGATCAACACCTTGTTCGTCCTCACCACCCGCACGGCACACTGGTTCCGCGAGCGTGGTTTCGAGCCTAGCAGTGTCGACCGCCTGCCCAGCGCCCGTGCGTCGTTATATAACTACCAGCGCAATTCGAAGATATTCGAGAAGGCGATTTGAGTCGCCGCTAAGACGAGGGATCGTGCCAACGCTCTGCGTTGGCATGCAGCCCGGGACGCTCTGCGTCCCAATCTGCGGCCGAACCGGGTTGCAGTAGGACGCGGAGCGTTCTGAGGGGCGTTCCCACGCGGAGCATGGGAACGATCAACGTGGAAGGCGTTTCGTATTCCACTCTTTAGTTACTGATCTTCAAAATGCTTGCCTGATACGACCCGACGAAGGTGTCGAAGTCCACCACTTCTTCGGTCGCTTCCAGCTCTGCCTGTTCGGCAATCGAGGTTCTGGCCAGCTCTTCGAAGTGCGCCTGTTCTTGCGTGGTCAGGGGGTGCGTGCGGAAATACTCCGCATGCAGCTGGCTCTGGCGCAACGAGAACGCGGTGAAGCCTTCGTTATGCGCTTTCATGCTTTCCAGGACCTGTGCAGAAGGCGTCAACGATGCATCGGCGACTTTCGCATGCTGTACGGCCATCGACTTCAGGTGCTCGTCAGTGCCTTGCGCCTCGTCGAGCAGTTGCGCGATTGGCGTGATTTTCTGCAACAGCTCGTTCGCCCAGTCCTTGAACTTGATCGGCGTGTCATTGCGCAGCAATTCCAGGTCAGGACGACGCCCCTCCTTGACCACGGTCAGGAAGTTCGAGCCTGCGTTCGAGCACTCGTGGTTCGCGAGTTGCGGGCTTTCTTCAAGGGCGCAATACAGCACGAACGCATCGATGAAGCGCGACTGCTCCAGGCTGATGCCGGTGGGCAGGAACGGGTTGATGTCCAGGCAGCGAACCTCGACGTACTGCACGCCACGGGACATCAGCGCCTGAATCGGACGTTCGCCCGAGTAGGTCACACGCTTGGGACGGATGTTGGAGTAGTACTCGTTTTCGATCTGCAACACGTTGGTGTTGAGCTGCACCCATTCACCGCTGGCATCGTGAGTGCCCGTCTCGACATAAGGCGGGTACGGTGTAGCGACGGCCTTGCGCAGGCTGTCGGTGTAGCTGACCAGATTGTTGTAGCACGGGGTCAGGTCGGCCTGAGCGTTGCTTTGATACCCCAGATCGCTCATGCGCAGGCTCGTTGCATAAGGCAAGTACAGCGTGTCGCCATCGAATTGTTCGAGCATGTGCGGTTGGCCGCGCAGGAAGCCTGCGTCCAGCGCAGGCGAGGCTCCGAAGAGGTACATCAGCAGCCAGCTGTAGCGGCGGAAGTTACGGATCAGGGCGATGTAGGCCTGTGACTGATAATCGCGCGCGTCACCGGCGAAATTTTCCGTCTGCATTAACAGCGGCCATGCGGCCTCTGGCAGCGAGAAGTTGTAATGAATGCCAGCGATGCACTGCATGGTCTTGCCATAGCGCAGGGCCAGACCCTTGCGGTACACATACTTGAGCTTGCCGATGTTCGAGGTGCCGTAATAGGCAATCGGTATATGTTCTTCGTCCGGCAGCGGGCAAGGCATGGACGGACTCCACAGGAGCTCACGGTCCAGCTTGCTGTAGGCGAAGCGATGGATCTTGTCGAGGCTGTCGAGTGTCTGCACCGGGTCTTTCAACGCCGGGGTGATGAACTCCAGCAGCGACTCGGAATAGTCGGTGGTGATCAGGCTGTTGGTCAACGCCGCGCCCAGATTTCTGGGATGAGGCGTCTGAGACAGCTCTCCCTTATCCGTTACACGCAGGCATTCGCGCTCGATACCGTGCAGGCACTGCTCCAGCAGAGAGAGGTTGTTGCGTTCGCCAAGCAAGGCCAGACGACGGTTTAAAAGTTCGCTCAAGGTGGAATCCTTCACGCATCGGTCGCCCCGATATGGGGGTGGACATGACGGTCTACAAGGGTGAAGAAAGGAACTGGCGTTGTCGCCTGGTAGGGGTCTTTTGACGCCTGTTCGCAATCACGGCTCTTCGTCGTACCACCAAATGGACTCGGCACCACGCTAATGGTGCCGAAATTAACCCAAATCGGTTGCCTACAGCTAGATTCCGTTCATAGCGATAACGTTCGTTCCATGTTCGTTGAAGTCTAGATCACCGCGAAAGTGCCCTGGGCCTTGGCGATCAGCTTGTCGCCCTGAACGACTTCAGCTTCGACGACCAGCGTGCGGCGACCGGCATGCAGAACCTTGGCAATGCACAGCACTTCGCCTTCGGACACACCGCGCACGTAGTTGATCTTGCATTCGATGGTCACGCTGCGCTGGTCGAAACCGTGGGAGCTGGAACACGCCAGCCCCATGCTGATGTCGACCAGGCTGAAGATCGCTCCGCCGTGCATCACATTGCCGCGGTTGCGCAGGTGCGCCTCCAGTGGCAATGCAACCTCGGCGAAGCCTTCGTCCAGACGCCGCAACTCACAGCCCAGCATCTTGAAAAAAGCACTGTGAGTCAGGTCCTCAGGAATCTCCATCAGCGCTTTTTCAACTGTTTGGCATTGGCGAACAGCGAGGCCATTGCGTTGTTGGCGGGCGCAGGGGCGGAGGTTTCCTTACGTGGCGCGCTGTTCTGCTGACGCGGCGAGGAACCTGGACGTGCGCCGCGGGCACCGTCGATTTTCTCGCCCGGCGTATCGCTCATGCGCATCGACAGACCGACACGTTTGCGCGGGATGTCGACTTCCATGACCTTCACTTTCACCACGTCACCGGCCTTGACCGCTTCACGCGGATCCTTGATGAATTTTTCCGACAGCGCGGAAATATGCACCAGACCGTCCTGATGCACGCCGATATCGACGAACGCACCGAAGTTGGTGACGTTGGTGACGACCCCTTCGAGGATCATGCCCAGTTGCAGGTCCTTGAGGTCTTCCACACCGTCCTGGAATTCAGCGGTCTTGAACTCGGGACGCGGGTCGCGACCTGGCTTTTCGAGCTCTTGAAGGATGTCGGTCACGGTTGGCAAACCGAAGGTTTCGTCGGTGAATTTCTTCGGGTCCAGACGCTTGAGAAAGCTGGCATCGCCGATCAGCGAGCGGATGTCACGATCGGTTTGCGCCGCGATGCGCTGCACCAATGGATAGGCTTCCGGGTGAACGGCCGAAGAGTCCAGCGGGTTGTCGCCATTCATGACGCGCAAGAAGCCTGCGGCCTGTTCGAACGTTTTCTCGCCCAGGCGCGCCACTTTCTTGAGCGCTGCACGGGTTTTAAATGCACCGTTCTCATCGCGGTGAGCCACGATGTTCTGCGCCAGCGTGGTGTTCAGGCCGGAAATGCGCGCCAGCAGGGCAACGGAGGCGGTGTTCACGTCCACGCCCACGGCGTTTACGCAGTCTTCGACCACAGCATCCAGGCCACGCGCCAGTTTCAACTGCGAAACGTCATGCTGGTACTGGCCGACGCCGATGGATTTCGGGTCGATCTTCACCAGTTCTGCCAGTGGATCCTGCAAGCGGCGGGCAATGGACACCGCGCCACGAATCGAGACGTCCAGGTCCGGGAATTCCTTGGCGGCCAGCTCCGACGCCGAATAAACGGATGCGCCCGCTTCGGAAACCATGACCTTGGTCATTTTCAGGCCTGGGTATTTTTTGATCAGGTCGGCGGCCAGCTTGTCGGTTTCGCGGCTGGCGGTGCCGTTGCCGATGGCGATCAGGTCCACAGAATGCTTGGCGCACAGGGCGGCCAGGACAGCGATGGTCTGGTCCCACTGGTTCTTGGGGACGTGCGGGTAAACAGTGGCGTAGTCCAGCAGTTTGCCGGTGGCGTCAACCACGGCAACCTTGCAGCCGGTCCGCAGGCCAGGGTCCAGGCCCAGTGTGGCGCGCTGACCGGCAGGCGCGGCCAGCAGCAGGTCGTGCAGGTTGTGGGCGAAGACGTTGATCGCTTCGGTCTCCGCGCCATCACGCAGTTCGCCCAGCAGGTCGGTTTCCAAGTGGCTGTAGAGCTTGACCTTCCACGTCCAGCGCACCACTTCGGCCAGCCACTTGTCCGCAGGGCGGCTCTGGTTCTGAATGCCGAAGCGCTCGCCGATCATCAGCTCGCACGGGTGCATCGTGCCCGGCAGTTCTTCGCCGACTTTCAAGGCCGAGCTGAGAAAACCTTCGTTGCGACCACGGAAGATGGCCAGCGCACGGTGTGACGGCATGCTCTTGAGCGGTTCGTCGTGTTCGAAGTAATCGCGGAACTTGGCGCCTTCCTCTTCCTTGCCTGGCACGAGGCGCGCGCTGATCACGGCCTCCTGCTTGAGGAAGCTGCGCAGTTTGTCGAGCAGGGAAGCGTCTTCGGCGAAGCGCTCCATGAGGATGTATTTGGCACCTTCCAGCGCTGCCTTCACATCGGCCACACCTTTGTCGGCATCGACGAAGCGAGCGGCTTCGGCTTCAGGCGTCAGGCCCGGGTCGTTGAACAGGCCGTCCGCCAGTTCGCCCAGACCGGCTTCGAGTGCAATCTGGCCCTTGGTGCGGCGCTTCTGTTTGTACGGCAGGTACAAGTCTTCGAGACGGGTCTTGGTATCGGCCAGTTTGATGTCACGGGCCAGCTCCGGGGTCAGCTTGCCTTGCTCTTCGATGCTGGCAAGGATGCTGACACGCCGATCGTCCAGCTCGCGCAGGTAGCGCAGGCGCTCTTCCAGATGACGCAGTTGCGTGTCATCGAGGCTGCCGGTCACTTCCTTGCGATAGCGGGAAATGAAGGGCACTGTCGAGCCTTCATCCAGTAGTGCTACGGCCGCTGCGACCTGTTGTGGGCGTACGCCGAGTTCTTCGGCGATGCGGCTGTTGATGCTGTCCATAAGACCACCTGGAGTTGTGAGCAAAAAACTGGGCTGTGTAAGGTCCGGCTTGCCAGATTCCGATTCGCGTGCGGTTTGTTTTCATGACCGGCGAACTCCCACAAGTCTGGCGTCGCCTGACCTTGAGGGCGGCGCATTATACCCAGCGAAGCCGGATTAGGGGATTGGCCGACGAGCGCGACCTTTTTGCCCTCCGCAGAACGGGCGTGAGTGTGGCGCACAGTAAAATCTGCTAACAATGCACAAGGTGCGCATCACCGCAGCTACGCCATAATGCGCCCCGAGATCAAAGGAGCATCCGATGAGCAGCACTGCACAAAATGCTGAAGGCGAAAAAATCCTGATCGTCGATGACGATCCGGGGCTGAGCAGCCTCCTGGAACGGTTCTTCACCAGCAAGGGCTACCGTGCCCGCGCCGTGGCGAACGTGGAGCAAATGGACCGACTGTTGTCCCGTGAGGTGTTCAACCTTGTGGTGCTGGACTTGATGCTGCCTGGGGAAGATGGCCTTTCCGCTTGCCGTCGTTTGCGCGCAGCGAACAATCAGGTGCCAATTGTCATGCTCACCGCCAAGGGCGATGAGTTGAGCCGTATCAAAGGGCTTGAACTGGGCGCCGACGATTATCTCGCCAAGCCGTTCAACCCGGACGAACTGATGGCCCGGGTCAAGGCTGTCCTGCGTCGTCAGGCTGCTCCGGTGCCTGGCGCGCCCGGCAGCGAAGACGAATCGGTCAGTTTCGGTGATTACGTGTTGTCGCTGGCGACCCGCGAGCTGAAACGCGGTGACGAAGTGCACATGCTGACGACCGGCGAGTTTGCGGTACTCAAGGCGCTGGTCATGCATGCCCGTGAACCGTTGACCCGCGACAAGCTGATGAACCTGGCCCGTGGCCGGGAATGGGATGCACTGGAGCGCTCCATCGACGTACAGATTTCGCGTCTGCGTCGCCTGATTGAGCCGGATCCTTCCAAACCGCGTTACATTCAGACCGTCTGGGGCGTAGGTTATGTATTCGTTCCCGATGGTGCCGGAAGTCGCTGACAGATCGTTTGTCAGAACAGAACACCGAAGTTCCTGCCAGCCACGTCGATAACCTTTTCAAGGTTATCGACGTTCTGGTTTTTTGCGTTCGTACCTCGGGTCCGGCCCGCGTTCGGCAAACTTGCGAGCCTCGCCTCGCCCCGCAAAGTGTGTAGCTGCAGTTATGAAGACACCGCTCTGGTTCCCGCAAAGCTTTTTCTCCCGCACGCTATGGCTGGTGCTCATCGTCGTGCTGTTTTCCAAGGCACTCACGCTGGTCTATCTGCTGATGAACGAAGACGTTCTGGTCGACAGGCAGTACAGCCACGGCGTGGCCCTGACGCTGCGTGCCTACTGGGCGGCCGATGAAAATGATCGGGAAGCGATTGCCGAGGCCGCAGGTCTGATTCGGGTCGTGGGCGGCGGCGTACCGGAAGGCGAGCAGCACTGGCCCTACAGCGAGATCTATCAACGGCAGATGCAGGCCGAACTGGGGGCTGATACCGAAGTGCGCCTGCGTGTGCATGCGCCACCTGCGCTGTGGGTGCGTGCGCCGAGCCTGGGTGACGGTTGGCTGAAGGTGCCGCTCTATCCTCATCCGCTGCGCGGTCAGAAAATCTGGAGCGTGTTGGGCTGGTTCCTGGCCATTGGCCTGCTGTCGACCGCTTCCGCCTGGATCTTCGTGCGTCAGTTGAATCAGCCGCTCAAACGGCTGGTATTCGCGGCGCGTCAGTTGGGACAGGGGCGCAGCGTGCGCTTGCCCATCAGTGAAACCCCCAGTGAGATGGCCGAGGTGTATCGGGCTTTCAACCAGATGGCCGAGGACGTGGAGCAGGCCGGTCAGGAACGTGAACTGATGCTGGCGGGGGTGTCCCATGATCTGCGCACGCCATTGACGCGTCTACGGCTGTCGCTGGAGCTGATGAGTGACAACGAGTTCACCGAAGGCATGGTGCGCGATATCGAGGACATGGACGCGATTCTCGACCAGTTCCTGGCGTTCATTCGTGACGGTCGTGACGAAGAAATCGAAGAAGTCGATCTGGGGGATCTGGTGCGCGACGTGGTCGAGCCGTTCAACAGCGCCGAAGATGACATCCGCTTGTGTCTGGAGCCGATTCCGCCGTTTCCGTTGCGTCGGGTTTCCATGAAGCGTCTGCTGACCAACCTGATCGGCAACGCCAAGCATCATGCAGGCAATGGCATTGAAGTGGCCGCATACGTATCAGGCGACAGAAACGCGCCCTATGTGGTGCTGAGCGTGCTGGATCGTGGCGCCGGCATTGATCCGTCAGAGCTGGATACCATCTTCAACCCGTTCATTCGTGGCGACCGTGCCCGCAGCGGCAAAGGCACCGGCCTCGGATTGGCCATCGTCAAGCGCATCGCTGCCATGCATGGCGGCAATGTGGAATTGAGGAATCGGTCGGGAGGCGGTTTGGAGGCGCGAGTGCGCTTGCCGCTGGGGCTGATGTTGCCGAGGGATGCTGTCTAAAGCGCTATGTTGAGCGTGCCGACGCCGGGCATTGGCACGCTCAACTGACTTATCCCTTCCCTTTGGTCCGCGTCATGTGCGGGCCGCTGTTCTTTTCCAGGTACTCGATGATCATCCCGGCGACATCCTTGCTGGTGGTCACCTCAATGCCTTCAAGGCCCGGCGAGGAGTTCACTTCCATCACCAGTGGACCGTGGTTGGAGCGCAGGATGTCCACGCCGGCGACGCTCAACCCCATGACCTTTGCCGCCCGCAAGGCCGTCATGCGTTCTTCCGGGGTGATCTTGATCAGGCTGGCGCTGCCGCCTCGGTGCAGGTTGGAGCGAAACTCTCCCGGCTTGGCCTGACGCTTCATCGAGGCAATGACTTTGTCACCCACCACGAAGCAACGAATGTCCGCACCGCCTGCTTCCTTGATGTATTCCTGAACCATGATGTCCTGCTTGAGGCCCATGAACGCTTCGATCACCGATTCCGCTGCCGTCGCCGTTTCACACAGCACGACCCCGATTCCCTGAGTCCCTTCCAGCACCTTGATGACCAGCGGTGCGCCGTTGACCATCTGAATCAAGTCGGGAATATCGTCCGGCGAGTGCGCAAAACCGGTGACCGGCAGGCCGATACCGCGGCGCGAGAGCAGTTGCAGCGAGCGCAGCTTGTCCCGTGAGCGCGCAATGGCCACCGATTCGTTGAGCGGAAACACACCCATCATTTCAAACTGGCGCAACACCGCGCAGCCATAGAATGTCACTGACGCGCCGATGCGCGGAATCACCGCATCGAAGCCTTCGAGCGGCTTGCCGCGGTAGTGGATCTGCGGCTTATGACTGGCGATGTTCATATAGGCGCGCAGGGTATCGATCACCACCATCTCGTGGCCACGCTCAATACCAGCTTCGACCAGACGACGGGTGGAATACAAACGCGGGTTACGCGAGAGCACAGCGATCTTCATGCAGCACCTGAGGAAGTAGAGGCCGGGAACACCGGCTTGTCTTGTACATAAGTTATGCCCGGATTGACCACCAGTTGGCCGTCGATCAAAGCGTTTGAACCCAGCAGCAGCCGATAACGCATCGACTTGCGGCAGGCCAGGGTAAATTCCACAGGCCAGATGCGATCACCCAAGGCCAGGGTGGTGCGAATGACATAACGCACCTGTGCCTGACCGTTGGAGCTTTTTATGGTCTTCATGGCGACCAGTAATGCCTCGCAGCGGCGATGTCGTAGTTGAACCACTGTGCCCAGATGCGCGTTGAAACGGACCCATTTCTGGCCATCCCGCTCGAACGGCTCGATTTCAGTAGCATGCAGGCTCGATGTACTGGCACCGGTATCGATTTTCGCCCGAAGGCCTGCGACCCCCAAATCAGGGAGCGCCACCCACTCGCGCAGGCCGATGACTGTCAGATGATCGAATGTTTTCAATGCGATTCCGTACTTCTCAAGACTTCTGCCAGGCGTCAGGACTGATCTGAGCCAAGGCTTTGAATGCAGGCTTGGCGAACCAGTAGCCTTGCATCAGGAAAATGCCGCAATCGGCGAGGAAATCCCGTTCCTCCACGCTTTCTATCCCTTCGGCGATGACTTTAATCCCTAACTCGGAACACATTGTGACAACCCCACGAACAATAGCCTGACGCGCGCGATCACGGTGGATATCGCGGATCAGATTCATGTCGAGTTTTATCAGGTCGGGTTGAAAGTCAGCCAACAGGGACAGGCCGGAATGGCCCGCGCCGAAGTCGTCGATGGCCGTCATGAAGCCGAATTCACGGTACTCGCGCAAAATGTTGCTCAAGTGACCCTGATCATCCACATGCTCGGTTTCGATTGTCTCGAAAATGAGCCGGTCGATGGGGAAATTATGCGCTTTGGCCGCTTCCAGTGTGCTACGAATGCACAATTCGGGACGATACACCGCATTGGGCAGAAAGTTGATCGACAGACGCTCGGTCATGCCCAGCCTGGCAGCTCCGGCGATGGCCGTTGTCCGGCACTTCTGGTCGAATCGGTAGCGGTTCTGATCCGTCACCTGGCTGAGTACCGACAGGGCGCCTTCGCCGTTGGGGCCGCGCACGAGCGCCTCGTGGGCGAAGGTCGATTGGTCGCGCAGGTCCACGATCGGCTGGTAGGCATAGTCGAACGAGAAGCTCAGTTCCGGACTGTTTGTGCAACCCTCACACCCTTTCTTGGGTGCAGTCAAAGAAGCTGGAAATTCTGTCACGTCGCACTCCATGTGGGGTGATAGGCCATGAAATTGGTCGGGCTGTTTTTGACAAGCAAGGATCGGTTACTTCATGTTTGTTCAGGAAAGACGAACGCAAAAGGCGGGCGGCTGAAGAAGCCGTTACTTTCGGTGTGCGCCTGATCACGTTCTGACTGTTATAAGGATGAGGAATTCATATGGCTCAAAAGCCAGAGGAAGACGACAAGGTTCGTTTGGACAAATGGCTGTGGGCAGCACGCTTTTTCAAAACGCGGGCGCTGGCCAAGGCGGCAATCGAAAGTGGCAAGGTGCATTGCCGTGGCGAACGCTGCAAGCCCGGGAAGGAGCCCCGCGTAGGCGACGAATTTCAGATTCGCATCGGTTTCGATGAGCGTACGGTAGTCGTAGAGGCATTGTCCATCGTACGTCGCGGCGCACCCGAGGCGCAGACGCTGTACCGCGAAACGCCGGAAAGCATCACCCGGCGTGAACAGGCTGCCGCCCAGCGCAAAGCCGGAAATCTGGGAGTGACCACAGACGGGCGGCCTACCAAGAAGCAGCGGCGGCAGTTGTTCGATTTTCGTGGCAACCAGCGAGACGGGTGATCGCCGTCCGGGAAACCGCCTCGTCGTCGACCTGAACGACCGTGCGGCTTGGAACCTCGCCGGATAGCTCCTAAAATGTCAGCCAAACGGCATGGCACAGAGCGCTTGGCCGAACCTCACCGATGCAACATTCGTCGGCTGCCATCAATAGTCATCACAGTAGATACCTTCTTTTTATGAACGATACCCCAGACACCGATTTCACCCAGCGCTTCATCTTCGACGAAAGCGACGTTCGCGGTGAGCTGGTCGCCCTGGAGCGCAGTTACGCCGAAGTCCTCGCCAAGCACCCGTACCCTGAACCGGTCGCGCAGTTGCTGGGCGAGTTGATGGCTGCTGCGGCGTTGCTGGTTGGCACCCTCAAATTCGATGGCTTGCTCATTCTTCAGGCCCGTTCCAGCGGCGCCGTTCCTTTGCTGATGGTTGAATGCTCCAGCGAGCGTGAACTGCGTGGCATCGCCCGTTACGACGAAGCGCTGATCACACCCGGCGCAGGCCTTCAGGACCTGATGCCGGATGGATCGCTGGCCCTCACCATCGATCCGCGCCAGGGCAAGCGTTACCAAGGCATCGTCGCGCTGGACGGTGTGGACCTTTCTGAAAGCCTCTCCAGCTATTTCGTGATGTCCGAGCAGTTGGGCACGCGTTTCTGGCTGAAAGCGGACGGTCATCGCGCACGTGGACTGCTGCTGCAACAATTGCCCATCTCACAGATCCCGGACCCTGAAGAGCGTGATGCCAGCTGGGAGCACGTCACCACGCTGGCCAGCACCCTCACCGCCGAAGAAATGCTGGGCCTGGACAACCAGACCATCCTGCATCGCCTGTACCACGAAGACCCGGTGCGTCTGTTCGATGTGCAGCCTATCTGCTTCCGTTGCAGCTGCTCACGCGAGCGTTCGGCCAATGCGCTGATCAGCCTTGGGCTGGAAGACGCGCAGCAATTGGTTCAGGAACACAACGGCACCATCGAGATCGACTGCCAGTTCTGCAACGAGCGCTATCTGTTCGACGCCACTGACGTGGTCCAGCTGTTTGCTGGCGGCGGTGTCGATTCGCCATCTGACACACGTCATTGACCGGACCGGAAAAAGCCTCAGAAAACGGTGTGGCCCCCTGTAAAGCTGTTCTGACAGGAGGGTTCTACCATTCTTCGGCTTTTCTGGCATAATCCGGCCCACTTTTACGCTGTAGTAGTGGTTGTTTTTTTACTACAAAACCGTTTGGAGCACTCGGCCACTGGCCGACGGGGAACCTCATGACGCAAACCAACAACGCTGTGTACACCGATCTGAGCACCGACGAACTGGTCAAGGAAGCCCTTGCCCGTAACGAAGGCGAACTTTCCGACACTGGCGCACTGGTTGTGCAGACAGGCCATCGTACTGGCCGTTCGCCGGTCGATCGTTTCATCGTTGAAGAGCCGAGCACCCAGGACGCTATCGCCTGGGGCCCGATCAACCGCAAGTTTCCAGCCGAGAAATTCGACGCGCTGTGGAACCGTGTCGGTGCTTACCTGGCCGAGCGCGAGCGTTTCGTTTCCCACGTTCATGTAGGTTCCGATCCTGCGCACTACCTGCCCGTCAAGATGACCACCGAGACGGCCTGGCACAACCTGTTCGGCCGTTGTCTGTTCATCAACCCTGAACAGTACAACCCGGCTGGCAAGGACCAGTGGGAAATCCAGAACGCCCCTTGGTTCGTCTGCGACCCTGAGCGCGACGGCACCAACTCCGACGGCACTGTCATCATTAACTTCGCGGCCCGCAAGGTGCTGATCGCAGGCATGCGCTATGCCGGCGAAATGAAGAAAGCCATGTTCTCGGTGCAGAACTTCCTGCTGCCAGCTTCCGATGTGCTGCCAATGCACTGCGCAGCGAACATGGGCGAAGACGGCGACGTGACCCTGTTCTTCGGTCTGTCCGGCACCGGTAAGACCACGCTGTCTGCTGACGAAAGCCGTTACTTGATCGGTGACGACGAGCACGGCTGGGGCGAAGGCGTTGTTTTCAACATCGAAGGCGGTTGCTATGCCAAGTGCATCGACCTGTCCGAGAAGAACGAGCCTGTCATCTGGAAAGCTATCCAGCACGGCGCTGTTCTTGAAAACGTCGTCCTCGACGCCAACAAGAAAGCCGACTATGCCGACAGCAGCCTGACCCAGAACAGCCGTGCGGCCTACCCGCGTGAGCTGATCGAAAAGCGTGCCCCGCAAAACCTGGGTGGCGAGCCAAATGCTGTCATCTTCCTGACCTGCGACCTGACCGGCGTTCTGCCGCCCGTCTCGATCCTTAGCGAAGAACAGGCTGCCTACCACTTCCTGTCCGGCTACACCGCACTGGTCGGTTCGACTGAAATGGGTTCGGGTTCGGGCATCAAGTCCACGTTCTCGACCTGCTTCGGCGCACCGTTCTTCCCGCGCCCTGCTGGCGTATATGCCGACCTGCTGATCAAGCGCATCCGCAGCTTTGGCTCCAAGGTTTACCTGGTCAACACCGGCTGGACCGGCGGCGGCTACGGCGTCGGCAAGCGTTTCAACATCCCGACCACCCGTGGCGTGATTGCAGCGATCCAGAGCGGCGCGTTGATCGGTGCTGAAACCGAGCATCTTGAAACCATCAACCTGGACGTGCCGAAATCGGTACCGGGCGTAGACACTAACCTGCTCAACCCACGCAACACCTGGGCTGACAAGGCTGCCTACGACGAAGCGGCCAAAGGCCTGGCCGGCCTGTTCGTGGAGAACTTCAAGAAGTTCGACGTGAGCGACGCCATCAAGGCTGCCGGTCCGAAGTTGTAATTAAACATTCTCGACGCCGCGCCTCAGCGCGGCGTTCGGAAATGTTCAAGCAAACGCCTCGACTTGTCGGGGCGTTTGCTTGTCCGGGATACTGCTCTGGTGTTGCACATCATGACAAGGAGCTGTGTTTTGACCCCGACCGATATCCTGATTCAACGTTTCGAGCCGCATCACCAGCAGGGCGTGGTCGATATGATCCTGCCTATCCAGCGTGAAGAGTTCGGCATCGCCATCACCGCCGAAGACCAGCCTGACCTCAAGGCCATTCCCGATTTCTATCAGAGCGGCACCGGAGACTTCTGGGTCGCTACGCACGGTGAGCAGGTCATCGGCACCCTCGGGCTCAAGGACATCGGTGGAGGCCAGGCGGCGCTGCGCAAGATGTTTGTCGCAGCGCCGTTTCGCGGACGCGAGTTTGGAGTGGCCGCTAAACTGCTGGCCCGTTTAATCGAAGACGCCAGCGTTAAGGGCTTGAACGAGATCTTTCTCGGCACCACCGACAAATTTCTCGCCGCACACCGCTTTTATGAGAAGCACGGTTTCAGCGAAGTGGCCAAGGAGAACCTCCCCGCCAGCTTCCCGGTGATGGCGGTGGACAGCAAGTTTTACGTACTGGTGCTGAACGGCTGACCTTTCGAGCAGCGCAGGGTCGTCTGTATCAGGTACTTCAGCGTCGTGCAGTTCACGATTGGCGTAAAAACCACTGCCTGCGATCTTGTCGATAATGTTTTTAGCCAGCGTGCCTAAGTCTTTAAAACTGAGGGCCGTGTCGCGGGTCTTAGCACGCACTTCGCTTTCATTCAGTTGCCTTGCCAATGCAGAGAAGACAACATCATTCGGATAGGCCAATTTTGGGCGGGATCTCTCTACGGCTATAACATCGTTAGCCGAGGCCGATGACTTGGCCGCATGGTGCACTGTGGTAGTTAAGAGTGGTGAGATATTCGTCAAGCTAGCGTCCTCGCGGTGGTAGCCGATCCTTGTCTGGAGACGTTTTGTCTTCTTTGTTACGAGCGACCATCGCCAAGCGGTGGAGTCTTCTGTGACGGACTGTTGAATGAGGACAGGGCTGGGCTCCCGACCGCTAGATGAATGGCTTTATAGCCTTCAGCTTGTCGAGCTTGTTTTATAGGCGGTAGATCATTGTAATGAGCGAGGATCATGAAAAGGGTTTTGGTACTCTTGCCAGTTTCGTTGTCTTCATCTTCAAGACGTTTGATAACGATACTGTTCCACGCCTGATCCTGAGCGTAGTCCTCGGAAAATGCTGAATTTCTTTCGTTTATCGTGTAGTCACCTTGTTCGTCATAGATGATCAAGCTCAACTGATCTTGCGACAGCCCCTGGAAAGGGTTTTTGGCACGTCCGTAGCTGAATTCAGTGGCCTGTCTGGCTCTCTCAAGTAATTCACTGTCTGTGGTATCTGGCACCTCTGAATCATGCAGCTCGCGATGAGCGTAATAGCCGGTACCGACCACCTTGTCGATAATCCCTGCAGCCAATGCGCCCAACTCTTTAAAGCTGAGAGTCTGATCGCGTGACTGCGCACGTGCTGCGCTTTCACTGAGTTGTCTGGCCAGCGTGGAGAGTGTGCTCTTGTCCGAACCGCTTATAGCCGTAACAGGCTCTTTCAAGGCCGTTGTCCCAAGCGTCACGGTTTCCACTTTGGTGACTGACTTGGTCGTATTATGTGCTGCGGTGCCTGAGACAGGAAGGATTTCTATCATGCTCGCGTCCTCGCGGTAATAGCCAATCCATGGCGCTGTGTGCGTTATCTGTATCGGCCTGCACTGAGTCATCTTTAATTTCCGTAAAGGCATGCGCGCCGAAACCGGCGCGCGTGCCTCAGTTTTACTTCATTGTAAACTCCGCTGCCCATGCGTGGGTGGAGAAGTTGGTGACCCGAGAAGTGGCTGTGCAGACTGCTCCGCCCTCAGGGCTGGCTGTTCGGTTCCATTTAGGCACTTTAGCCCCACCTGCACCTTGTGCTTTTATAAAGGTGGTAGAGAATGTACAGGCTTTAGAGCCCATCACGTAACGAACACTTGCGTAGTTGGTGTCTGGTGAGATAGTACTTTGCACGTTGTAGGAATCTGACGCTCCGGGTTGTACGATTAAACTGATCTGACTCCTGGCATTCAGCTGCGTTGACTTTTCATTACGAGTCACAGGCTTGTACTCGGCATGTTCCGTCCCGAGATTTTTAAACGTTATTGTCACGGCCGGCCCGGCCTGTGCTGTAACGGTTGCGCCCAGTGTAGTCAGGGCAAGAAAGCTGAGCGCGATGTAGTTGCGTTTCATGGGTATGTCCTTAAGTTAAACGATTAACGTCATGTTATTTGCGGTGTTTCAGTGGCAGACAATCGGCGGCAACAGTTGCCCGAGGCCGAGTGGGATCGTCCGATTAATAATGAATGTTGAGCGTTGGGATTCAGGCGATGTACAGAGTCGCTGTTGTCCACTGCCAGATTTTTAATCAGACGCCGACAACGAAAGCAACAGATTGTGAGGGGGTTCTAAAATAAAAATCGACTTTATACGATAGTTATTGTACTGCGTATAGGTTGGCTATTAACTGCGCGGGTGGAAGTTGCTGTGTTGAACTTTCTTGAGGGCTTAAACGTTATAGCCGTGCCCTTCATTGTTGAAGGGCACGACCCGGAAATCACGTCACTACATAGAACTTGCGTACGTACCCTGTGCTGGTCCACTTGCACGGCGCGCCTTGGGCAACGAAGACGGTATCGCCGGTTTTCACCACCACCGCCTCACCGCCCTCAATGCCCAGCGTCACGCTGCCTTCGATGAGGTTCATCAGTTCGTGGATTCTGTGCGGACGCGAGATGCGTTCGTAGGGGGTCGAATCCCAGACGCCGATGCGCAGGGTGCTGGCGGTGTCTTCGAAAATGTTGTTGCTGCGGCACTGCGGCAGTGCGCTGATCATGATGGTCGGGTCCGGCGGGGAGGATGGTGTGAGCATCGCGAGGCGGTCCAGAGGCGTGACGCCGGGCTTGTCCGGTCCGCTGGCCTGAGTGGCCGCGCAGAAGGCCCAGAGGCTGTCGGGTTGCGCGTTGATCTGTACGTGCGTGCCTCGGCCGATAACGGCGCTCTCGCCAGTGCTGATCGTGGTGCTGTCAGCACCTGACTTCAGGGTGACTGCACCACGATGCACGACCAGCATTTCGGTGTAGGGATAAGCCTCGACCGAGACTGAAGTGCTGGAATGAACGACACCGGCGGCGATGCCTGCCTCGTCTATGAAGGCTGTGCGGCGTTCGTTGGCGAAGGGGTCGCTGGCGTCGAGAGGTCCCGGTGTGAAGTCGGTATCGACAGGGCTGTGATCGGCGCGAGCCAGCAGGAGTACGGTGGGTTGGGTCATGGTTCTGTCCTCGAGAATGGTATGTGGACTGTTCGCAGAGCGGTGGGACGCACCACCACGTCTTCGACGTAGCGCTGTCGCGCAGTAAACCCCGGGCTGTGGGAGGCGGCTTGCCGGCGATGAAGTCTGGCGCGGTTTTTCTGATACACCGCGTCAACCTCATCGCCGGTAAGCCGCCTTATCAAACAACCTGTAACCCGCTGAAAAACTCGAAGTAGTGCTAGGCGACGATGTGGTGGGGGCTCCCTCAAACTGCGTGTGTTCAGTCAATTGGCGTTGTTAGATAGCTGCTGGCATGAGCGCTGCTGCGCTCAACCAATCGCCTGGGTAATCAACGCAAACTGGCGCACGCCCTGGCTGGGCTGTGGGACGTCGCCCATGCTCATGCAAGCCACAGCGTCGACGCGTTTGAGACCGGCCTCCTCTAGCCAATCCACCAGCCCGCCATCGGTGGGGATGTCGATGCGTACGAAGGCGTAAGGCACCTTGGCCAGCAACTGCTCGATCATGTGTTTGGCCTGTTCCACGTCCTCGGCAACCACCGGGCCGATGCACAAGCCACGACCGAATGGGCGCATCAGTGCGAACGCTTTCAATTGACCATCGCGCTCGATGCCCACCGCGTGTTCAAGGTGGTCGAGCACATCGTTCATAACCTTCGTACGGTCCATGCCTGTGCCCGCATTGGACAGTTCAAGGGCGCGAGCATGGTCAGCCTCGTTCAGCGCGCGGCAGCGTTCGCCAGCCTTCAGATCGGTCGGCGCGGGCAGTTGGGCCTGGCCCTGACGCTGCTGCACTTCACCGAAATTGACGAAGCCCATCTTGGCGTATAGCGGCGCGCCCTCAAGGGTGGCGTTGAGCACCGCAGTCCGGGGCGCAACGCTGCCCACTGCCATTTCCATCAGCTTGCGACCGATCCCCTTGCCTTGATAGTCATTGCTGACAATCACCAGACCGATGGTGGAAAACTCGCCCTGATGACAGGCGAAGGCGCTGCCGATCAGGCGACCGTTGTGCAGCGCAACAAAGCCCTCGGCAACGCGTTGCAGCATGGCCCAGTCTTCGAGTCGGTGCGGCCATTTCAGGGCAATGGACAGCTCATGGGCGTTGACCACATCGGCGGCAGTCATCGGGCGGTATTCAAAGTCGAGACGTTGCTGGGCAAGCATGATGTGTCTCCCTCCAGAAGGATGCACAGGGACAGAAAAGGATGCGGCAGGCTTGCTGTATCCCACCTGCGCGACGGGGTGACAAGAGGGCTGCGAACATTCGGCAGATTTCGCGATTGGCCACTCGACAGACCACAGTTACTGCTTAAATCGGCCAAGGGACCGGCAGCAAATGCTTGAGCTTTTCAGGTCCAGGGTCTGCCTTATATAGCTGCGCTTATGAGCCGGTTCCGGGCGCAGTACATTGTGCTGAGCCACAAGGGATGCAAAGGCGCAGTATCTGCGGTGCAAAGCCGCGTGTTTGAGCCTGAGCGCCCTGAAAAGGGTCAAAAAGGCACCGAAAACCGGGGTTTGCCCAAGGCTGGAGCGCCCCGCAAAGTCTGCTGAGCGCGCACCTCAAAACGGTGCTTTCTATCAAGCAGCCATCACTTTTAACGCCATCTGCTGATTTCACGGTGTTGTAATGAGGGTGTGCTGCAACGTGCATCAAGGCCCTTGCAAGGGTGCCGAAACTGCGCGTCATGCCATGACCCCAACGAACTTTCAGGACCGCACACAATGAGCTTTCTTCGACCAAAATTCATTACGTTCGACTGCTACGGCACGTTGACCAACTTTCACATGGGCACCATGACGCGCGAGCTTTTCGCCGACCGTGTTCCGGCTGAGCAGATGGATCAATTCGTGAAGGATTTCTCGGCGTATCGTCTTGATCAAGTCATGGGTGACTGGATGCCTTACGACGAGATTCTGAAAGTCTCCCTGTCGCGGGTCTGCAAGCGCTGGAATGTCGAATACCGTGGCGAAGGCCAGCTGTACTACGACGCCGTTCCGACCTGGGGTCCGCACGCAGACGTGCCAGCCGGCCTTTCGAAAATCGCAGACAAGATTCCGTTGGTGATCTTCTCCAACGCCAGCGACAGCCAGATCATGTCCAACGTCGAAAAGCTCGGCGCACCGTTCTACAAAGTGTTCACGGCGGATCAGGCTAAAGTCTACAAGCCGCGCCTGGCTGCGTTCGAGTTTATGCTCGATAACCTCGGTTGCGGTCCTGAAGACGTGCTGCACGTATCTTCCAGCTTCCGCTACGACCTGTTCTCGGCCCACGACATGAAGATCAAGAACAAAGCCTTTGTTGCCCGTGGTCACGAACAGCCAGCGCACAGTTCTTTCGAGTATCACCAGATTCCAGACATTGGCGGTCTTGCCGGTCTGGTCGGTCTGTAAGTAGAGCCACAGGCAACACGGCATTTTTCAAGGTGCTCTTCCATGAGTGACAAGGGGAACAAGATGCGCAGTGAGTCCTACTGGCTCGATACGGCTCCAGATTTCACCGGCGCGCAGGCAGGCGCGGTGGAGGGGCAGGCTGACGTGGTGGTGGTCGGTGGCGGTTTCACCGGACTGTCGGCAGCGCGTGCATTGGCCTTGAAAGGTGCCAGCGTGGTGGTGGTGGATGCCGGCCGAGTAATCGGCGAAGCGTCCGGCCGCAACGGTGGACAGTGCAATACCGGAGTGGCGCAGGATTACGCGTCGTTGAGCGCCACATTGGGTCCCGCTCAGGCCCGCGAGTTTTACAAAGCGTATGAAAGTGCGGTGCAAAGCGTTGTCAGCGTGATCGAGCAGGAAAGCATTGCCTGCGACATCAAGCGCAACGGCAAGTTGAAGCTGGCCGCCAAACCGGGTCATTACGAAGGACTGGCGCGCACCTGCGAGCTGATCCGTCGTGAGGTTGATGCCGATGTCGAGCTGCTGTCGGCGCAGGACGTCCGTTCCGAAATCGGCTCGGACGAGTTCCACGGCGGACTTCTGCAGCGTAATGGCGTACAGATTCATGTGGGCCGCTTCGGCCTGGGGCTGGCCGATGCGGCTGTGCGTCACGGCGCGCGCGTTTACCAGGACACGACGGTCAAGGACTGGAAAGCCAACCGCAACGGCTTTGTGGTCAACACCTCGAAAGGTTCCATTCAGGCCAGGCAGGTGTTTCTCGCAACAGGTGCTTGTCAGCACGGTGGGCTGGGCTGGTATCGCCGCCGTATCGTGCCTGTCGGCAGTTTTGTGATCGTCACCGAAGTGCTGCCACAAAGCCTGATCGACCAGTTGTTTCCCAACCAGCGTGCGTACGTGACCAGTCGGTTGATCGGCAACTATTTCCGCCTCACCCCCGATAACCGTTTGCTGTTCGGCGGGCGCGCACGTTTCGCCATGTCCAACAGCAGCTCCGACGCCAAAAGCGGCAAGGTGCTGCAGGCGGCCATGATCCAGATGTTTCCGCAACTGGCGCAGGTAAAGGTCGATTACTGCTGGGGCGGTCTGGTGGACATGACGTCCGATCGTTTGCCGCGTGCAGGCGAGCACGACGGCGTCTTCTACTCGATGGGCTACAGCGGTCACGGCGTGCAGATGTCGGTGCACATGGGGCAGGTCATGGCAGACGTCATGGAAGGCAAGGCGCAGGCCAATCCCTGGAAGGACCTGAACTGGCCGGCCATTCCCGGGCACTTCGGCAAACCTTGGTTCCTGCCGCTGGTGGGCGCTTACTACCGCTATCAGGACAGTCGTCACTGAGTGCTGTGTTTCACCGTCGTCGTGTGTGTTTGAAGGACGCTCCGGTCAACCGTGAGCAACTCGGAATTTCCCTTTTTCGACAGGTAGAACTGATATGGCTGATAAGAAAAACGATTCCCCGCTGATCACAGGCGAAGACAGCCTGCGTGTTTTCGAGGGTCTCAACCGCGGCCTTTCGCGTCGTGATGCACTTCGTATGCTGGGCGTCGCCGGTGTGGTTGCGGCAGGCTCCACCAGCCTGTTCGGCGCTGCCGGCAAAGTGTTCGCCGATGACGACGCGGCGCCTGTGAAAGGCAAGCCCGGCGGTCGCATTCGTGTGGCGGGCATGTCCAGCTCTACAGCCGACACACTCGACCCTGCGAAAGGCGCACTGTCCACCGACTACGTGCGTCACTACATGTTCTACAACGGCCTGACTCGCTTCGACAGCCACCTGGTCCCGCACATGGAGCTGGCCGAGAAGATCGAGAACAAGGACGCCACTGTCTGGACGATTACCCTGCGCAAGGACGTGACGTTCCACGACGGCAAGTCGCTGACCGCAGGCGACGTCGTGTTCTCCCTGTCGCGCCATAAAGACCCGGCCACCGGCTCGAAAGTGATGCCGCTGATGGCGCAGTTTTCCGAGATCAAGGCCACCGGCCCATTGGAAGTGCAGATCACCCTCAGCTCGCCGAACGCCGAGCTGCCATCGATCCTCGCCGTCTCGCACCTGCTGATCGTGCCCGAGGGCACCACCGATTTCAGCAAGGGCAACGGCACCGGTCCGTTCAAGGTCAAGGAGTTCAACCCTGGCGTGCGTTCGGTCGGTGTGCGTAACCCCAACTACTGGAAACCGGGCCTGCCGTACCTGGACGAGATCGAATTCATCGCCATTGCCGACGAGCCTTCGCGGGTCAACGCGTTGTTGTCGGGCGACGTACACATGATCAACGAGGTCAATCCGCGCTCCACCAGCCGTATCGCGGCCAGTGACAAGCACCGCGTGGTCGATGCGCCATCGGGCAACTACACCGATCTGATCATTCGTCAGGACCAGATGCCCGGCAAAAGCCCGGACTTCACCGAGGCCATGAAGTACCTGCTGGACCGTGAGCAGGTCAAGTCGGCGGTGTTCCGTGGCTACGCCCGCGTCGGCAATGACCACCCGATCGCGCCGGGTTCGCGTTACTTCAATGCCGACCTGCCGCAGCGTCCTTACGATCCCGAGAAGGCAAAATTTCTGCTCAAGAAAGCCGGTATGGAAAAGATCACGATGGCCGTTGCAGCGTCGCCTGCGGCCACAGGTTCGGTCGATATTGCCGTACTGTTGCAGCAATCGGCCAAACAGGCCGGGCTGACGCTCAACGTCAACCGCCTGCCGAGCGATGGCTACTGGTCAAATCACTGGATGAAGCACCCGCTGAGCTTCGGCAACATCAACCCGCGCCCTAACGCCGACGTGATTTTTTCGCAGTTCTTCCAGTCCTCTGCGCCGTGGAATGAATCAGGCTGGAAAAACGATCAGTTCGACCAGTTGCTGATGCTGGCACGTGGCGAAACCGACGATGACAAGCGCGCCAAGATGTATGGCGACATGCAGACCCTGGTCAGCCAGAACTGCGGCATCGGCATCCCGGTGTTCATCAGCAACATCGACGGTGTGGACAAGCGTGTTCAAGGCTACTCCAGCAATCCGCTGGGCGGTTTCATGGGCTACATGTTCAGCGAGCAAGTCTGGCTGGACGCGTGAAAACGGCTGTAATCCGAGCGGGAGGGTACAGATGAACAGCAACACACTCGGGTTGATCCTGCAGCGCTTCGGTGCTGCGATCGTGACCCTGCTGATCGTTTCAATGGTGGTCTTCGCCATTACGGCGGTACTGCCGGGAGATGCGGCGCAGCAGGCACTTGGACAGTTCGCGACACCTGAACAGGTTGCGGCCTTGCGTACGAAGCTGGGCCTGGATCAACCGGGTGTGGTGCGTTATCTCACGTGGTTGATGAACCTGCTGGGCGGCAACTTCGGCGAGTCGGTATCCAACGCGATGCCGGTTTCCGATCTGATTGCCGGGCGCTTTCCCAACACCCTGATGCTGGCGGCGACCACCGCGCTGGTGTCGGTTCCAGTCGCCTTGATGCTGGGCATCGGGGCGGCAATGGGCCGGGGCGGGCGTATCGACAGTGCGCTGAACTTCGTCACCCTGTCACTGGTGGCGGTGCCCGAATTTCTGGTCGCTACGCTGGCGGTGCTGATCTTCGCCGTCAAACTGGGCTGGCTGTCAGCGCTGTCCTATGGTGGTGACGCCAGTACGCCGCTGCAATTCATGCGCACCTATGCGTTGCCGGTCATGACCCTGTGCTGCGTGATCGTCGCCCAGATGGCACGCATGACCCGTGCCGCTGTCATCGATCAACTCGACAGCCCCTACGTCGAGATGGCCCGACTCAAGGGTGTGAGCCCCGTGCGTATCGTGTTGCAACACGCCCTGCCCAACGCCATCGGTCCTATTGTCAACGCGGTTGCCTTGAGCCTGTCGTACCTGCTGGGCGGGGTGGTGATCGTTGAAACCATCTTCAACTACCCAGGCATTGCCAGCCTGATGGTCGATGCCGTGACCAATCGCGACATGGCGCTGGTTCAGGCGTGCACCATGCTGTTCTGTGCTGCTTACCTTGGGTTGGTGCTGCTGGCCGACCTGTGTGCCATTCTTTCCAACCCGAGGCTGAGAAACCAATGAACCCAATCATTGAGACGTCTACGCCCGCGACTCCGGTGCGCGCACCTCGCAAGATCGCCTGGCTGGGCCTGGTGGGCGCGGCGGTCTGCTTTTTCTGGCTGATGATCGCGCTGTTCGGTCCGTGGCTCGCACCGCATCCGGTGGGTGAGGTGGTGTCCGATAACGTGTTCGAGAACATGAGTGCGGCCTTTCCGTTCGGTACGGACTACCTGGGCCGCGACATGCTCAGCCGTGTGCTGATCGGCGCGCGCTTCACGGTCGGTCTGGCGTTGATCTCCGCCGTACTGGCCAGCGGCATCGGCACGATGTGCGCACTGCTCTCGGTGGTCGCGCCCAAGTGGCTGGATGAAATCATCAGCCGCCTGATGGACGCATTCATTTCGATTCCCAGCAAGATGCTCGCGCTGATCATGGTGTCGGCGTTCGGCTCCTCCGAAGTGCTGCTGGTGTGTACGGCGGTGCTGAGCTACACGCCGGGCGCGTTCCGTATCGCTCGCAGCATGGCGGTGAACATCGAGGCGCTGGAGTACGTGCAGGTGGCGCGCACCCGTGGCGAAGGCCGCCTGTACATCGCTTGCCGCGAAATCCTGCCGAACATGCTCAACCCGGTATTGACCGATCTTGGCCTGCGCTTCGGCTTCATCGTACTGCTGCTCAGCGGCATGAGCTTTCTGGGGCTGGGCGTGCAACCGCCCGATGCCGACCTCGGCTCGCTGGTGCGTGAAAACATCGGCGGCCTCAATCAGGGCGCGCCAGCCATCGTGATTCCTGCGCTGGCGATCGGCTCGCTGACCATTGGCGTGAATCTGTTCATCGACCGCCTGTCATCACGGCGCAGCCGACGCTCGGGAGGGCACTGATATGAGTCAATTGATTCGGGTGCAAGACCTGCGCGTCGTGGCTGACACCGACAAGGGTGAGCTGGAAATCGTCAAAGGCGTCAGCTTCGCACTGGAGAAAGGCGAAGTGCTGGCGCTGATTGGCGAGTCCGGTTCCGGAAAGACCACGATCGCTCTGGCGTTGCTGGGTTATGCCCGGCGTGGCTGCAAGCTTGCCGGTGGCGTGGTGCAGGTCGGCGAGCACGACATGCTCAGTCTGCCGGAGAGCCAGCTGCAAGGCCTGCGCGGCAATCGGGTTTCGTACATTGCGCAAAGCGCGGCGGCGGCGTTCAATCCGGCGAAAAAGCTGATCGACCAAGTGATCGAAGGCGCGCTGATTCATGGCCTGGGCAGTCGCTCGGAACTGCAGCGAAAAGCCGTCGACCTGTTCCGCGACCTGGCGTTGCCCAATCCCGAAACCATCGGTCAGCGGTATCCGCACCAGGTGTCGGGCGGGCAGTTGCAGCGGGTCATGGCGGCGATGGCACTGATCAGTGACCCGTTGCTGGTGATCCTCGATGAGCCAACCACTGCGCTGGACGTGACCACCCAGATCGACGTGTTGCGTGCGTTCAAGCACGTGGTGCGGGACCGTGGTGCGACGGCGGTCTATGTTTCCCACGATCTGGCGGTCGTGGCGCAGATGGCCGACCAGATCGTCGTGCTCAACGGCGGCAAGGTCATCGAGCAGGGCAGCACGGAGGCGTTGCTCAAGGGGCCGGAAGACGAATACACCCGCAGCCTGCTCGCCGCCGCCCGACCCGACGCAAAACTGTCGCCAGCCAGCGACATGGTCAAGGACAGCACGCTGCTGACCATCAAGGGCCTGACCGCAGGCTATGGCAAAAAAGATCTGCAAGGCATGCCGATGATCCGGGTGCTGGAAAACATCGACCTGACGATCCGCCGTGGCCAGGCCATCGGCGTGATTGGCGAGTCCGGGTCGGGGAAATCCACGCTGGCCCGTGTGGTCGCCGGTCTGCTTGACCCTGCACAGGGCAGCCTGACGTTTGATGGCGCGCCGTTGTCCGGCGATCTGGCCGGGCGTACCGAAGACCAGTTCCGGCGCATCCAGATGGTGTTCCAGAATGCCGACACCGCACTCAACCCGATGCACAACGTCAGCGCGATTCTGGCCCGTCCGCTGAAGATGTATTTCAACCTCAAGGGCAAGGCACTGCGTGATCGCATTCACGAATTGATGGACTTGGTGCGTCTGCCGCGCGAACTGGCCGACCGTCGTCCCAACGAACTGTCGGGTGGCCAGAAGCAACGCGTCAATCTGGCCCGCGCCCTGGCAGCCAAGCCGGACCTGATCCTGTGCGACGAAGTCACCTCGGCGCTGGATACCGTGGTCGGTGCCTGCATTCTCGAACTGCTTGGCGATCTGCGCCGCAAGCTGGGTGTTTCCTACCTGTTCATCAGCCACGACATCTCCACGGTACGCGCGCTGTGCGATGACATCGTGGTGATGTACAGCGGCCACAAGGTGGAGGAAGGCAGCCGGGAGTCGTTCAATCAGGCGCCGTTCCATCCTTACACCGACCTGCTGGTCAGCTCGGTGCCGGAGCTGCGACAGGGCTGGCTGGAAAGCTGTGGCGTGACCCACGGCAAGCTGCCGCCGATCAGCGCGCCGTCAAACACCCCCGAACTGTGCACCTTTCTCAACCGCTGCCCGGTCCGTATCGAGGGGCTGTGCAACAAGACCGCACCCAGTCGTCGCTACATTGAGGGCGGCAGCGAAATTCTCTGCCACCGTGACAGCGGCGAGCTGCAGGACGGTCGGAACACGCTTAACCCGGAACACGCAGGAGCCTACGCATGAGCGGCCGTTTCGTAAGACTGGGGGAGCGTGATCGTCCCGTCGTCAGCCTGATCGTCGACGGTGCGCCTGTCGAAGCCTTGCAGGGCGACACCCTGATGGTCGCGCTGCTGACCGGCGGCACGGCCTTGCGCCAGTCCGAATTCGATTCGGGGCGTCGAGCGGGTTTTTGTCTGATGGGGGCCTGCCAGGACTGCTGGGTCTGGACCCGCAGCGGCGAGCGGCTGCGCGCCTGCTCCAACGAAGTCCGTGAAGGACTCGATATCGTCACCACCCAACCGGAGGCGAAATGGCCACTTCTCCACGGCTGAACGTCAGCCACACCGGCAGCCCTCGCGTGGTCATCGTCGGCGCTGGCCCCGCAGGCACTCGCTGCGCCGAAACCCTTTTGGCGGCGGGGATCAAACCGATCCTGATTGACGAGAACCGTCGCGACGGCGGACAGATCTACCGTCGCCAGCCGGAAGGCTTCAAGCGCGATTACTCGGCGCTGTACGGCACCGAAGCGGCCAAAGCCCGCGACCTGCACGAAAGCTTCGACCGCCTGCGCAGCCAGATCGATTACCGCCCCGATACCCTGGCCTGGAACCTTACACCGGGTCAGTTGTGCTGCGTCAGCAAGGGCCTGCACACCGTCGTGGAATACGACGCGCTGATCCTGTGCGCGGGCGCGACCGACCGTTTGATGCCGATAAAGGGCTGGCAACTGGCAGGCACTTACAGCCTGGGCGGCTCGCAGATTGCGCTCAAGTCGCAGTCCGTGTCGATTGGCAGCCGCGTGGTGTTCATGGGCAGCGGCCCATTGCTGTATCTGGTCGCCAGTCAGTACGTCAAAGCCGGTGCCGATGTGGCAGCGGTGCTCGACACCTCGCCCTTCAGCAAGCGCATTGGCGCGATGCCCAAGCTGTTGTCACGTCCGGGCCTGCTGTTCAATGGCATGAAGCTGCTGGCTCAGTTGTACAGCGCCAAAGTCCCGGTGCATCTGGGGATCAAGCCTGAAGAAATTCTCGGTGATGAGAAAAACGGCGTCAGCGGCGTGCGGGTGCGACTCGCCAACGGCAACGCGCTGACGGTCGATTGCGATGCGCTGGCGCTGGGTTACCACCTGCGGCCGGAAACCCAACTGGCTGATCTGGCCGGTTGCGGCCTGAGGTTTGACGACGCCTCCGGGCAATGGGTGCTGGCCGTCGATGACGATGGACGCACGTCGGTCGCGGGCGTCTATGCCGCTGGCGATGGCGCGAAAATTCGCGGTGCCGATGCGGCCGAGCAGGCGGGGCGCTTGGCCGCGCTGACGTTGCTGGCCGACCTCGGCAAGCCTGTGGATAACCAGCGTGTGGATAACCTGCGGCAGAATCTGGAGGTCATGGATCGCTTCCGCGTCGGCCTGATGGAGGCGTTTCCGTGGCCGTCCGCGCAGGCCAAGGCGCTGCCCGATGACGCCATCGTCTGCCGTTGCGAAATGATCAGTGCAGGCGAACTGCGAGGTGTCGTGCGCGAGAAGGGCGCCTGCGAAGTCAACCGCGCCAAGGCCTTCAGCCGGGTTGGCATGGGGCGCTGCCAGGGGCGCTACTGTTCCCAGGCCGGAGCCGAAGTGATCGCTGCCGAATCCGGCGTACCGGTCGAACAGGTCGGCCGCCAGCGTGGGCAGGCCCCGGTCAAACCGTTGTCGATGATGACAGACGAGGTGGTGTCATGAAGCAGCCCAAGGTCGATGTCCTGATTGTCGGTGGCGGTGTGATGGGCGCAGCGTCTTCGTTTTTCCTGCGTCAGCGCGGCAAGTCGGTAACACTTTTGGAGCGCGACGTGGTCGGCCAGTACGCCAGTGGCGTGAACTTCGGCAACGTGCGCCGGCAAGGGCGTCACCTGGACCAACTGGATCTGGCCAACCGCTCCTTTGCGCTGTGGAAGCGTCTACCGCAACTGATCGGCGAAGACCTGGAGTTTCTGCCCAGCGGCCACATGCGTGTGTGCTACCGCGAAGACGAAATCGAAGAGTTCGACGCCTACGCGGCTGCGCCCCAAGCGCGTGAACTGGACCTGAAGGTCTTCCGGGGCAAAGAGCTGCACGAGCGCTTTCCGTTTCTCGGGCCGGACGTGAAGGGCGGTTCCTATGCGCCCCACGACGGCCATGCCAACCCGCGTCTGGCCGCGCCTGCCTGGGCCCGCGCTGCGATTCGCGCTGGCGCTCGAATCGAAGAGCGCACCGAAGTCCTGCACGTCGAAAAGGTCGGTGGGGAATTTCAGGTCACGACCACCGATGGCCGAATCTTCACCGCTGATCAATTATTGGTCACCGCCGGCGCCTGGGGCGAAAAGCTTTCGGCGCAGTTCGGCGAGCCGGTGCCACTGGATACCTTCGGCCCGCAGATGTCTGTCACTGAGCCGGTGCCTTATGCACTGCCGACGGTGATCGGCGTGTTTACCAAAATCCCGCACGAAGTGGTGTATTTCCGCCAGATCGCACGCGGCAACATCGTCATTGGCGGTGGCGTGCGTACCAAGCCGGACATGGTCAACCGTCGTGCGTATTTCGACCCCAACAGCCTCATCAATCACATGCAGCAGATGCGCCGTCTGCTGCCGGGCGTCGGCAACCTGAACATCATTCGCGTGTGGAGCGGCATCGAAAGCTACACGCCGGACTCATTGCCGATCATGGGCCCCAGCGGCAAGGTCGACGGCCTGTATTACGCGTTCGGCTTCTGCGGTCACGGCTTCCAGCTCGGCCCTGGTGTGGGCGATGTCATGGCCGAGCTGATCAGCACTGGCAGTACCCAAACGCTGATCAGTCCGTTCGATATCCGCCGTTTTGCCGCCTTCTCAGAACTTGCGAGTAAAGCCTCATGACACCGCGTGCGCTGGACATCTTCAAACGCCTGATTGCTTTCGAAACCGTATCGTCGGAGCCGAACATGGCGCTGATCGACTACGTTCGCGACTTGCTGGCGACCAAGGGCATCGAGTCGCTGATCGTCAAGGACGAGACGGGCAAAAAGGCCAACCTGTTCGCCAGTACCGGTCCGCAAGGGCAACCCGGTGTTCTGCTCTCCGGGCATACCGACGTGGTGCCTGCTGCAGGACAGGCGTGGACCGTGCCGCCGTTTCAGGCGACGGTGCGTGACGGGCGTATCTACGGGCGCGGCACCTGCGACATGAAAGGCTTCATCGCGCTGGCCATCGACGCCATGCTCGACGCCGCAGACATGACCCTGACGCGACCGCTGCAACTGGCCTTGTCCCACGACGAAGAAATCGGCTGCGTGGGCGTGCGGCGTTTGTTGGACGTGTTGCACCTGGCACCGGTGCGTCCGTTTCTGTGCGTGGTGGGAGAGCCGACGCTGATGCAGTTCGCGGTCGGTCACAAAGGCAAGAGTTCGTACCGCACCTATTGCCGGGGTCAGGAAGCGCATTCCTCACTGGCGCCGCGTGCGGTCAACGCGATTCATCTGGCCAGCGACTTCATTGCCGAACTGCGCAAGAGTCAGAAGCAGGTCGAGCAGCAGGGCGTGCGTGACGAAGGCTACGACATCCCTTACAGCACCGTACACATCGGTCGTATCGATGGCGGCAAGGCGCTGAACATCGTGCCGAACCTTTGCACGCTGGAGTTCGAATACCGCAACCTGCCGGGCGATGATCCGGACCTGTTGCTGGCGCAATTGCGCGAGCGCGCCGAAGTGCTGGTGCGTGAAGCCCGACAGCTGTCCGGCGTGGCAGCCATCGACATCGAAATCATGAACGAATACCCCGCGCTTGAAACGCATCCCAGCGTCGAAGCGGTGCGCATGCTGCACGCGTTTGCCGAGCCCGGCACGCAGCACATCAAGGTGTCGTATGGCACCGAAGGCGGTCTGTTCGCCGGGCGTCTCAACGTGCCGGTGGTGGTGTGCGGGCCTGGGTCCATCGAGCAGGCGCACAAGCCTGACGAGTTCATCGAAGAAAGCCAGATGAATGCTGGCGAGCGCTTTCTGCAAAGTTTGCTGGGCTCGCTGAAGCAGTAGAGGCTGCCGTGCGGGCGCGAAATTCAGCAGCGTACGCAGCTCGTACACTTTGCTTTCAGCATCCTGGACTGTGATGGCTGCTTAGACTGGCAGTCATCCCGGAACAGGACTCGACCGACCATGCTCAAGAACCATTTGAAAGACCCCAGCCTGCTGGTAGACCGTGCTTATGTGGATGGGCAGTGGATCGTTGCCGACGACGGCGCGACACTGGACATTACCGACCCGGCAACCGGCGAGGTCATCGCTCAGGTTCCGGCCCTGCAAGGCGCTGAAACCCGTCGCGCCATCGAAGCCGCCGATCGCGCCTGGCCTGCCTGGCGCGCTCGCCCCGCTGCCGAGCGGGCAGGTTTGCTGGAGCGCTGGCACCAGGCGATGCTGGAAAACGTCGAAGACCTGGCGCTGATCATGACCCTCGAGCAAGGCAAGCCGCTGAACGAGTCGCGGGGTGAAATCCGCTACGGCGCCAGTTTCGTCAAATGGTTCGCGGAAGAAGCGCGTCGCTCTTACGGCGAAACCATTCCTGCGCCGAGCGTGGACCGTCGCCTGATGACGCTCAAGCAGCCGGTCGGCGTCTGCGCGGCCATCACGCCCTGGAACTTCCCGAATGCGATGATCACCCGCAAATGCGCACCCGCGCTGGCAGCGGGCTGCCCGATCATCGTCAAGCCTTCGGACCTCACGCCCCTTTCGGCACTGGCGTTGGCAGTGCTGGCCGAGCGTGTGGGCATTCCGGCAGGCGTGTTCAACGTCATCACCGGCATGCCAGTCGGGATCGGCGAAGAACTGACCGGCAACCCGGTGGTGCGCAAGATTTCCTTCACCGGCTCGACCGCTGTGGGCCGTTTACTGATGCGCCAGAGCGCCGAACACATCAAGCGCCTGAGCCTTGAGCTGGGCGGTAATGCCCCCTTCATCGTGTTCGACGACGCTGACCTTGAGCAGGCCGTTACAGGCATCATGCTCAGCAAGTTTCGTAATGCTGGACAGACCTGCGTGTGCGCCAACCGCATTCTGGTGCAGGACGGCATCTACGACCGCTTCGCTGCACGGCTGGTGGAAGAAGTCGCCAAGCTCAAGGTCGGCAACGGCCTGGAAGAGGGCGTTACGATTGGCCCGCTGATCAACCCGGCAGCGGTCAGCAAGGTTTCCCGGCACATCGACGATGCCCTGAGTCAGGGCGCTAAGCTGTTGTATGGCGGTATGCCTGAAGGCGACAACCAGTTCGTCCAGCCAACCGTGCTCGGTGATACCCACGCAGGCATGCTGCTGGCCAACGAAGAGACCTTCGGCCCGGTCGCACCGCTGATGCGCTTTACCGACGAAGCCCAGGCGCTGGCGCTGGCCAACGCCACGCCCTATGGTTTGGGTGCGTATTACTTCACCCAGGACCTGCGTCGTTCATGGCGTTTTGGCGAGGCGTTGGAGTTCGGCATGGTCGGGCTCAACACCGGCATCATCTCGATGGAAGTTGCGCCGTTCGGCGGCGTCAAACAGTCGGGTCTTGGCCGTGAAGGCTCCAGCTACGGTCTGGACGAGTACCTGGAAGTGAAGGCGTTTCACGTCGGCGGGCTGTAAGGCGTATCTGAAAAACCTTCGGGCACCACGAAAAACGCCGCAGCGCTCAAAGAGCTTGCGGCGTTTTTCGTTGCTCAGCCTGAATCAGACGGTGTGCAAGTACCAGTTGTACTCGAGGTCGGAGATGGAGTGTTCGAACTCCTCCAGCTCGCTCTCTTTACAGGCCACGAAGATATCGATGTATTTCGGGTCGATGTACTTGGCCATGACCGCGCTGTCGTCCAGCTCGCGCAAGGCATCGCGCAGGTTGTTCGGCAGGCTTTGTTCATGCTGCTCGTAGGAGTTGCCTTCCACCGGCGCGCCTGGCTCGATCTTGTTGACGAGGCCGTGGTGTACGCCTGCCAGCACGGAGGCCATGAGCAGGTACGGGTTGGCATCGGCACCGGCGACGCGGTGTTCGATACGTACGGCGTCTGCCGTGCCTGTTGGAACCCGGATGGCAACCGTACGGTTGTCCAGGCCCCAGGTCGGCGAGTTGGGCACGTAGAACTGGGCACCGAACCGGCGGTACGAGTTGACGTTCGGGCACAGGAACGCCATCTGCGCCGGCAGGGTCTCGAGCACACCGCCGATCGCATGACGTAATGCGGCGTTCTGCTCGGGATCCTCGCTGGTGAAGATATTCTTGCCATCGCGATCCAGGATCGAGATGTGGACGTGCAGACCATTACCTGCCTGACCCGGATAGGGCTTGGCCATGAAGGTCGTGTCCATTTCGTGGTCGTAGGCGATGTTCTTGATCAGACGCTTGAGCAGTACGGCGTAGTCGCATGCCTTGATGGCGTCGGCCACGTGGTGCAGGTTCACTTCGAATTGTGCCGGGGCGCTTTCCTTGACGATGGCGTCAGCCGGAATGCCTTGCTCTTTCGCACCTTCCAGAATGTCCTGGAGGCAGTCGACGTATTCGTCGAGGTCGTCGATCAGGTAGACCTGAGTCGAATGCGGGCGTTTGCCGGAGATCGGCGAACGCGGAGGTTGTGGACGGCCGTTCACGTTCTCCTGATCGATCAGGTAGAACTCCAGTTCGAACGCGGCGCAGATGGTCAGGCCCATTTCATCGAACTTGGCGACGACCTGGCGCAGCACTTCGCGCGGGTCGGCGAAAAACGGGTCGCCTTCGAGTTCGTGCATGGTCATCAGCAATTGCGCAGTAGGGCGCTTTTGCCAAGGCTCATTGCACAGGGTGTCGGGGATTGGATAGCAGATTCGGTCAGCATCACCGATGTCCAGGCCCAGGCCGGTGCTTTCCACCGTGGAGCCATTGATATCCAGAGCAAATAAAGAGGCAGGCAGGTTGATGCCCTTCTCGTAAACCTTATGGAGGCTGGTGCGTTCGATGCGTTTGCCACGCACCACACCATTCATATCTGCAATCAGAAGGTCAACGTACAGAACCTCAGGATGTTCCTTAAGGAACGCGTTCGCTTCATTAAGCTGAACGGCACGCGGGGGTACCGACATGATGCAACACCTTTGTTGTTAAAAATATCAATCATCAATGATTACGGGTCTCAGTCAATCCGAAAGCCATGATGAAGTCAATAGCGCTTTAATGTGCCCTCAAACTGCGCAAAACAGTCTTTTTTGCTGCACTTTGGGGCGTTTTAATCGGGCTGAAATCACTTCTAAATAGCAGTAAAAGCAGCCTGTCTTTTATTTTTAACGGGTTGTTGTATAAAAAAATGAACACGGCTAAGCTCGATTGCAACCCATAAAGCAATAAAACCGGGGGTTCAATGCTGCGCCTTCCCTTGACCGGCACACGCATGCCCAATCCGCAGAGCAGCCATCATGCCTGTGATACCCGTGCTCAGGATGCGCTATCGCTGATCGCCAAGGCTTTCGAACTGCCATTGCGCCTTACCCGTTACATTCTCAATACTGGACACTATCACTATAGCGACCTCGCCAGTGTGACGGCGGCTGCCTGGAATTGTGTCACTGCAAGTGTCACCTTACCCCTTATTGCCTTCTTAAACGAGTTGTACACCATGACGCCGACGCGTCTAAAAAACGCCTGATCGCGATCAGGACACCAAAACCCTGAGGTATTTATGAGTACCAACCTCGACCAGCTCACCGATTGGTTGAAAGAACACAAGATCACCGAAGTCGAATGCATGATGTCCGACCTCACCGGGATCACCCGCGGCAAAATCTCCCCGACCAACAAATTCATCGCTGAAAAAGGCATGCGTCTGCCTGAAAGCGTGTTGTTGCAGACGGTGACCGGCGACTACGTAGAAGACGAGATCTACTACGAGCTGCTGGACCCTGCCGACATCGACATGATCTGCCGCCCCGACCAGAACGCGGTGTACCTGGTGCCTTGGGCCATCGAGCCAACCGCGCAGGTCATTCATGATACCTACGACAAGCAAGGCAACCCCATCGAGCTGTCGCCGCGCAACGTACTCAAGAAGGTCCTCAAACTCTATGCCGACCAAGGCTGGCAGCCTATCGTGGCGCCGGAGATGGAGTTTTACCTGACCAAGCGTAGCGACGACCCGGACTACCCGCTGCAGCCTCCGGTCGGCCGCTCGGGCCGTCCGGAAACCGGTCGTCAGTCGTTCTCCATCGAAGCGGCCAACGAGTTCGATCCGCTGTTCGAGGACGTCTACGATTGGTGCGAGCTGCAGAACCTGGACCTGGATACGCTGATTCACGAAGACGGCACCGCGCAGATGGAAATCAATTTCCGTCATGGCGACGCCCTGTCGCTGGCCGACCAGATTCTGGTATTCAAGCGGACCATGCGTGAAGCCGCGCTCAAGCACAACGTGGCGGCCACTTTCATGGCCAAGCCCATGACCGGCGAGCCCGGCAGCGCCATGCACCTGCACCAGAGCATCATCGACATCGAAACCGGCCAGAACATCTTCTCCAACGAAGACGGGACGATGAGCGAGCTGTTCCTCAACCACGTCGGCGGCCTGCAGAAATTCATCCCCGAGCTGCTGCCGCTGTTCGCGCCCAACGTGAACTCGTTCCGTCGCTTTCTGCCGGACACCTCTGCGCCGGTGAACGTGGAGTGGGGCGAGGAGAATCGCACTGTCGGTCTGCGTGTGCCGGATGCCGGGCCACAGAATCGCCGGGTGGAAAACCGCCTGCCGGGCGCTGACGCCAACCCGTACCTGGCCATTGCCGCCAGCCTGTTGTGCGGCTTCATCGGCATGGTCGAAGGGATCAACCCGAGCGCGCCGGTGGTGGGTCGCGGTTACGAGCGCCGCAACCTGCGCCTGCCGCTGACCATCGAGGATGCGCTGGAGCGTATGGAAAACAGCAAAACCATCGAGAAGTACCTGGGCAAGAAATTCATCATCGGTTACGTCGCGGTCAAGCGCGCCGAGCATGAGAATTTCAAGCGGGTGATCAGCTCTTGGGAGCGCGAGTTCCTGCTGTTCGCCGTCTGACCCGGCAGAGCGCCGCTGCTCAATGCGGCGCTCGATTCACTGACTAGATTGAAAAGGACGTGCTGCATGAGTGCCAACCACAACCCGCAAACCCTCGAATGGCAAGCCCTGAGCAGCGAGCATCACTTGGCACCGTTCAGCGACTACAAACAACTGAAAGAGAAAGGCCCGCGCATCATTATCCGCGCCGACGGCGTTTATCTGTGGGACAGCGAAGGCAATCGCATTCTCGACGGCATGTCCGGCCTGTGGTGCGTGGCCATCGGCTACGGTCGCGAAGAGCTGGCCGATGCCGCCAGCAAGCAGATGCGTGAGCTGCCTTACTACAACCTGTTCTTCCAGACCGCGCATCCACCTGTGCTTGAACTGGCCAAGGCGATTTCCGACATCGCGCCGGAAGGCATGAACCACGTGTTCTTCACCGGTTCCGGCTCCGAAGGCAATGACACCATGCTGCGCATGGTTCGCCATTACTGGGCGCTCAAAGGGCAGCCGAACAAGAAGACCATTATCAGCCGCGTCAACGGCTACCACGGCTCCACGGTCGCGGGCGCTAGTCTGGGCGGCATGACGTACATGCATGAGCAGGGCGACCTGCCGATTCCGGGTATCGCTCACATCCCGCAGCCGTACTGGTTTGGCGAGGGCGGTGACATGACGCCGGATGAGTTCGGTGTCTGGGCGGCGGAGCAGTTGGAGAAGAAGATTCTTGAGCTGGGCGTTGACAACGTCGGGGCGTTCATCGCCGAGCCGATTCAGGGAGCGGGTGGCGTGATCGTGCCGCCAGATAGCTATTGGCCGAAGATCAAAGAGATCCTGTCGCGTTACGACATCCTGTTCGTGGCCGATGAAGTGATTTGTGGTTTCGGACGCACCAGTGAGTGGTTCGGTAGCGATTTTTACGGCCTGAAACCGGACATGATGACCATCGCCAAAGGCCTGACTTCCGGCTACGTGCCGATGGGCGGGCTGGTGGTGCGCAACGAAATCGTCGCGGTGCTTAACGAGGGCGGCGATTTCAACCACGGTTTCACTTACTCGGGCCATCCGGTGGCCGCCGCCGTTGCGCTGGAGAACATTCGTATCCTGCGCGAAGAAAAGATCGTCGAACGGGTCAAGTCTGAAACGGCACCATATTTGCAAAAGCGTTTGCGTGAGCTGAACGATCATCCGCTGGTGGGCGAAGTCCGTGGCGTCGGCCTGCTGGGCGCCATCGAGTTGGTCAGGAACAAGGCGACGCGGGAGCGTTACACCGACAGAGGCGCAGGCATGATCTGTCGAACCTTCTGCTTTGATAATGGCCTGATCATGCGGGCGGTAGGTGACACCATGATCATCGCGCCGCCGCTGGTGATCACGTTCGAGCAGATTGATGAGTTGGTCGAGAAGGCCCGCACGTGTCTGGATCTGACCCTGGCTGCGTTGGAAGGGTAGGAACAGGTGTAAAGCACACCTGATTGTGGGAGCGGACTTGTCCGCGAAGGGTTGGTACAGCCGATAAATGTTCAGCGACTGAAACGCAGCATTCGCGGACAAGTCCGCTCCCACCAGATTTGCTGCGTCTCAGTGGCTTGCGTTTTGTTTGATGAAAGGCAGTTATCCACAGAAAAAAGCGTTTCTTCAGCGGGATAAGGGCTGTTCGACAGGTGTCGGCTTGAAAGCCTGCCCTTGAACTTGCCAGACTAATGGCTACAAGCCGCTAATCTAATCGGTCAGTGATAAAAAAACATTGGAGCTACGCATGAAAAAATTTGGCAAGACCCTTCTCGCCCTGTCCATGATGGGTGTCGTGGCGACCGCTGCGCAGGCCGATGACAAAGTGCTGCACGTCTATAACTGGTCCGATTACATCGCGCCGGATACCGTTGCCAAATTCGAGAAAGAATCGGGCATCAAGGTGGTCTACGACGTTTTCGACAGCAACGAGACGCTCGAAGCCAAATTGCTGGCCGGCAAGTCCGGCTATGACATCGTGGTGCCGTCCAACAACTTCCTCGCCAAACAGATCAAGGCGGGCGTCTATCAGGAGCTGGACAAGTCCAAGCTGCCTGACTGGAAAAACCTGAACCCATCGCTGCTCAAGGCCGTGTCGGTCAGCGACCCGGACAACAAGCACGCCTTCCCGTACATGTGGGGCTCGATCGGTATCGGCATCAACCCGGAAAAGGTCAAGGCTGCCTTGGGTGCCGATGCGCCCGTCAACTCCTGGGACCTGCTGTTCAAGCCTGAGAACGCTGCCAAGCTGAAGTCGTGCGGCATCAGCTTCCTCGATTCGCCGACCGAGATGCTGCCGATCGCCCTGCATTACCTGGGCTACCCGACCGACTCGCAGGACAAGAAGCAACTGGCCGAAGCCGAAGCGCTGTTCATGAAGATCCGTCCTTCGATCGGCTACTTCCACTCGTCCAAGTACATCTCGGACCTGGCCAATGGCAACATCTGCGTAGCCGTCGGTTACTCGGGTGATATCTACCAGGCCAAATCCCGTGCTGAAGAAGCGGGCGGCAAGGTCAAGGTCAGCTACAACATTCCGAAAGAAGGTGCTGGCAGCTTCTACGACATGGTCGCCATTCCCAAGGATGCCGAAAACGTCGAAGGCGCTTACAAGTTCATGACCTTCCTGATGAAGCCGGAAATCATGGCCGAGATCACCAACGCGGTGCGCTTCCCGAACGGCAACGCGGCGGCTACGCCTCTGGTCGACAAGGCAATCACCAGCGATCCGGGCGTCTACCCGCCTGCTGACGTTCAGGCCAAACTGTATGCCATTGCAGATCTGCCTGCCGCGACTCAGCGGATCATGACCCGCAGCTGGACCAAGATCAAATCAGGTAAATAAGCCTGTCATGAAACCTGTGGAAGCTGCGTGGCCTGAGGGCGCGCAGCTTCCAACAGACAGGAAAATTGCCGAAAACTTTGCTGGTTGGACTCATAGACGGTAAGTTGCGCGCCGGTTTTGTCGTCCGGATGCCATCCGGCGTTCAGGCCTCTCTGTTAAAAGGATTCATGTGGTGTCTATTTCTAATTTTTCCAAAGCCTTGCTGGTGACGGCCGGGCTGACACTGGCAGCCAGTGTTCAGGCCGAATCCACCGTGCATATTTATAACTGGTCCGATTACATCGGCAAGACCACGCTGGCGGACTTCGAAGCCGCGACCGGCGTCAAGCCGATGTACGACGTGTTCGACTCCAACGAAACCCTGGAAGCCAAACTGTTGGCTGGCCGCACCGGTTATGACGTGGTGGTGCCGTCCAATCATTTCCTGGGCAAGCAGATCAAGGCGGGCGCGTTCCAGAAGCTCGACAAGTCGCTGCTGCCCAATTACAAAAACCTCGACCCGGCGCTGCTCAAGCGTCTGGAGAAGAACGACCCCGGCAACCAGTACGCCGTGCCTTACCTATGGGGCACCAACGGCATCGGTTACAACGTCGAGAAGGTCAAGGCGGCGCTGGGTGTCGACAAGATCGACTCCTGGTCTGTGCTGTTCGAGCCTGAGAACATCAAAAAGCTGTCCAGCTGCGGCGTGGCGTTCCTCGACTCCGCTGACGAAATGCTGCCAGCCATGCTCAACTACCTTGGGCTCGACCCCAACAGCACCAAGGAAGCCGACTACAAGAAGGCCGAAGCCAAGCTCATGGCGATTCGTCCTTACGTGACCTACTTCCACTCCTCCAAATACATCACTGACCTGGCCAACGGCGACATCTGTGTGGCAGCCGGTTTCTCGGGCGATGTGTTCCAGGCCAAGGCCCGCGCCGAAGAAGCCGGTAAGGGTGTGAAGCTTGCGTACAGCATTCCGAAAGAGGGCGCCAACCTGTGGTTCGACATGCTGGCGATTCCGGCTGATTCGAAAAACGTCAAAGCCGCCAGCGCATTCATCAACTACCTGCTCGATCCCAAAGTGATCGCCAAGGTCAGCGATGAAGTCGGTTATGCCAACCCCAACCCGGCCTCGGGTGAGTTCATGGACCAGACGATCCGCACCGACGCAGCGGTCTATCCGCCGCAGGAAGTGCTGGACCGGTTGTTCGTGAACAGCGAGTTGCCACCCAAGGTGCAACGTCTGATGACCCGCAGCTGGACCAAGGTCAAGTCGGGCAAATAACAATCCAGCGCCCGGCCGTTTTGGCCGGGCTGCCTATCATGTTGGGAGTTTCACCCATGGCAGTTGCCTCCGGCGCCTACAAGAAAGCCCTCGAAGGCGGTCAGCAACCCAAACAGGTGCTGGTCAAGATCGATCGCGTCACGAAAAAATTCGACGAGACGATTGCTGTGGACGACGTGTCCCTGCAAATCAACAAGGGTGAGATTTTCGCCCTGCTCGGCGGATCGGGCTCCGGCAAGTCCACACTGCTGCGCATGCTGGCAGGCTTTGAGCGCCCGACCGAGGGTCGCATTTACCTCGATGGCGTCGACATCACCGACATGCCGCCGTACGAACGCCCGATCAACATGATGTTCCAGTCGTATGCGCTGTTCCCGCACATGACCGTGGCCGACAACATTGCCTTCGGCCTCAAGCAAGACAAGCTGGCCAAGTCGGAAATCGACGCCCGCGTGGCCGAAATGCTCAAACTGGTGCAGATGACCCAGTACGCCAAGCGCAAGCCGCATCAGCTCTCTGGCGGTCAGCGTCAGCGCGTGGCCCTGGCCCGCTCGCTGGCCAAAAAACCCAAGCTGCTGCTGCTCGACGAGCCGATGGGGGCGCTGGACAAGAAGCTGCGTTCGCAGATGCAACTGGAGCTGGTGGAAATCATCGAGCGCGTGGGCGTGACCTGCGTGATGGTGACCCACGATCAGGAAGAGGCCATGACGATGGCCGAACGCATCGCGATCATGCACCTGGGCTGGATCGCCCAGATCGGCAGCCCGATCGACATCTACGAAACCCCGACCAGCCGCCTGGTGTGTGAATTCATTGGCAGCGTCAACCTGTTCGAAGGCGAAGTGATCGAGGACATGGAAGCCCATGCGCTGATCCGCAGCCTTGAGCTTGAACGCAACATCTATGTCGGCCACGGCGTGAGTACCTCCGTAGAAGACAAGAGCATCACCTACGCGCTGCGGCCGGAAAAACTGTTGATCACCACCGAGCAGCCGGGCTTCGAATACAACTGGTCACGCGGCAAGGTCCACGACATCGCGTATCTGGGCGGCCATTCGGTGTTCTACGTCGAACTGCCGGGCGGCAAGCTGGTGCAGTCCTTCGTCGCCAACGCCGAGCGCCAGGGTGCCCGGCCGACCTGGGGCGATGAAGTGTATGTGTGGTGGGAAGACGACAGCGGCGTGGTACTGCGCTCATGAAAATCCGCAAGATCAAGCGCGCCTTCGAGCGCATCAAGCCCAACGGGCGGCAGATCGTCATCGGCGTGCCGTTCCTCTGGCTGTTCCTGTTCTTTGCGCTGCCGTTCCTGATCGTTATCAAGATCAGCTTCGCCGAGGCTGACGTCGCGATCCCGCCGTACACGGAAATCTTCAGCTACGCCGAAGAAAAGCTGCAGGTGGTGTTCAACTTCGCCAACTACACCTTGCTGACCGGCGATGATCTGTACGTCTCGGCGTACCTGGGCTCGCTGAAAATGGCGTTCATCAGTACGCTGCTGTGCCTGCTGATCGGCTACCCGATGGCCTACGCCATCGCCAATGCACGCAAGGATATCCAGACCGTTCTGTTGCTGCTGATCATGATGCCGACCTGGACCGCGATCCTGATCCGGGTCTACGCCTGGATGGGCATTCTCAGCAACAACGGCCTGCTCAATGCCTTCCTGATGTGGCTGGGCCTGATCGACGAACCGTTGCAGATCCTCAATACGAACCTGGCGGTGTACATCGGCGTGGTCTATTCCTACCTGCCGTTCATGATCCTGCCACTGTATGCCAACCTCGTGAAGCACGACACCAGCCTGCTGGAGGCCGCATCCGATCTGGGCTCAAGCACCTTCAACAGCTTCTGGAAAATCACCGTGCCGCTGTCCAAGAACGGCGTGATCGCGGGTTGCATGCTGGTGTTCATCCCGGTGGTGGGCGAGTTCGTGATTCCCGAGCTGCTGGGCGGCCCGGAAACCCTGATGATCGGCCGCGTGCTGTGGCAGGAATTCTTCAATAACCGTGACTGGCCCGTGGCTTCGGCGCTGGCGGTCATCATGCTGCTGGTGCTCATCGTGCCGATCATCCTGTTCAACCGCAGTCAGGCCAAAGAACTGGAGGGCAAGGCATGAAGAGCTTTCGATTCTCGAACCTGATGCTGATCCTCGGCCTGCTGTTCATCTATGCGCCGATGGTCATTCTGGTCATTTACTCGTTCAACGCCTCGCAACTGGTGACGGTCTGGGGCGGCTGGTCGGTGAAGTGGTACGCGGGCCTGCTGGACAACTCGCAATTGATGGGCTCGGTGATGCGCTCGCTGGAAATCGCCTGCTACACGGCCATTGCGGCCGTGGCGCTGGGGACAATGGCGGCGTTCGTGCTGACCCGTATCACGCGTTTCAAGGGCAGGACGTTCTTCGGCGGGCTGGTCACGGCACCGCTGGTGATGCCGGAAGTGATCACTGGCTTGTCGCTGTTGCTGCTGTTCGTGGCGATGGCGCAGCTGATTGGCTGGCCACAGGAACGCGGCATCGTGACCATCTGGATCGCGCACACCACGTTCTGTTCGGCTTACGTGGCGGTCGTGGTGTCGGCGCGCTTGCGTGAGCTGGACCTGTCGATTGAAGAGGCGGCGATGGACCTGGGGGCGCGTCCGTGGAAAGTGTTCTTCCTGATCACCATCCCGATGATCGCGCCCTCTCTGGCGGCGGGCGGCATGATGTCGTTCGCGCTGTCGCTGGATGACCTGGTGCTGGCCAGCTTCGTGTCCGGGCCTGGCTCGACCACCTTGCCGATGGAAGTGTTCTCGGCGGTGCGCCTGGGCGTGAAGCCTGAGATCAACGCCGTGGCGAGTCTGATTTTGCTGGCCGTGTCGCTGGCCACTTTCCTGGTCTGGTTCTTCACCCGCCGTGCGGAAAACAACCGCAAGCGCGCGATCCAGCAAGCCATTGAGGAAAGCGCTGCCGAATCCTGGAAGCAACCCGACCCACGCCGCGCTCCGGCTGCGTGATGGTCAAGGCTGCTGTCTGGCCTGTCTCGCGGCAATAAGGGCCTCGTGGGGGGAGGCTTGCCGGCGATGGGGTCCGTTCAGTCACAGGTGCTGTGCCTGGGGGACCGAATCGCCGGCGAGCCGCCTCTTATCAAACAACCTATAAGCCACTGAAGAAACGCGATTGGGTGAGAGCGGGCTTGTCCGCGAAAAGGCCGGTACAACTGACGCAGATGCAGCGGCTGAAAATCTGCATTCGCGGACAGGTCCTCTCCCACTGAGTTTGCCGCGCGACAGCGCTACGTCGAAGACGTGGTGGGGCCTCCCACGAATGGCATCTAGTCAGTCAGTACATGTTGTTGGCCACGATCTGCTCCACGCTTCAGCCTGAAAACGCCTCTTGAGACGCTCGGCGTCATGCCCGCGGTCAGGGTCTTCTGTCATTGCCCCGGCACGAACCTAAGCACGCCTTCGGTATGCTCGGCGACGTCCTGCTCGCTGAAGTGCTGCTTCATGTACTCGCCGTTGATGTAGGCCTTGGCCTGATCCGAGTAATGCTTGTCGAACGGCACGCCGCTTTGGCCGACGGGGTTGATGCCCAAGCTGTTGGCCGGGTCGGCGAAGTCGATGATGCGGCGCGTCGAGGGACCATAGTTCACGGGCCACGGCGCAGGACGAATGCTGGAAGACAAGTTGTTCGGCACCTCATGGGTGCCCGGTGCGGGGTAAGGGCCAACATTCAGGATTTTATCCAGTGGCTTTTGCGAGCCTAGCGGATGCCCCTGAGTCAGCGTGTGGGCTTTGCCCCAGACCCATTCGTCCGGGTTGTTGCCGTACAGGGATTTCAGGTGAGAAACGCTGGCGCGCCACGCAACCTTGACGGTATTGGCGCGGCTTTCCTCGTGAGGTGAGTTGCGGTTGTTCCACCAGGGCGAATCGGCATCGGCGGCCAGACGCGGCAGGGCCATGTCGAGCGAGCGCGTCGTGAGCAGCGTGTGGAACAGGTCATCGCCCAGTTCGTCATGGAAAGTTTCTTCGGTGAGGTCGAACAGGAACTGATTGAACAGCGTCGCGCCGACCGAACCCACCGAGTACTCACCGTTCCAGCTCGCCAGCCGCTCGACCAGCGCCAGTTCTTCAGGGTCGGTGACGACACTGCGCAAGACCGGAATCAAAGGCCTCAGGATGCTCGGGGCGTAATCGGTGCGGGTGCCCAGTTGCAGCTTCTTGCTGGCCTCCAGGTCCCATTTCACTGACGCATCGCTCAGTTGGCGATCAAGCTGTTGGCCGCGTTCCGGTGGGTTGTAGTAGCCCGGAATCTCCATGCCGGTGGGCGAGAGCGGCTGGAAGTTGGCAGATACGATGTAGCCGCGTGCCGGGTTTTCTTCCTGCGGGTTGGCGCTGAAGGGATAGAAACCCAGCTTATCGGCCTGCGCCGTACTGCCATCGAGGATATAAGCCGGGTTGACGCCTTCCGGCCGGATCGGCAATTGCGCTGTAGCCCACCAGCCAATGTCACCCTTGGCGTTGGCCCATACGATGTTCAGGCCGGGCGCTTGGATCTTCTCGGCCGCGCTGCGCATCTTCTCTCGCGTGTCGGCGCGGTTGGCCTCATAGAAACCGTCCAGCACAGGGTTCTCCGACACCAGAAACGACCACCACAGGGCGACGGGCGTCTGACCCGCGTTCTTGCCCATCGCATCATTGACGATAGGCCCGTGCGGCGACTCCAGCAGGCTCAGGCTAACTGGCGCTTCGCCCTTGACCGCAATCTGCTGTTCGGTACGGGTCATCTCGACCCATTGGCCGTGATACCAGACTTGGTTCGGGTTTTCGGGATTGGTCTTCTCGGCGATCAGGTCCATGTCGTCGTTCTGGAACATGGTCAGGCTCCAGCCGAAGTCCATGTTGTGGCCCAGAAACGCGAACGGGTTCAGCGGCTGAAAGTGCCCATACAGTTCGAAGCCCGGCGCTGACAGCTGCGCTTCGTACCAGGCCGCCGGTACCGAGAAGCGAATGTGCGGGTCGCCCGCCAGAATGGGTTTGCCGCTTTGCGTGCGACTGCCGGAAACCGCCCAGGCATTGCTGCCTTCGAATTGCGGAAGGCCTGCCTGTTCGAACGCTTCATTGCTCAATTTAGCGAGCGCACCCAGGCCTTTCCAGTCCAGATTGGCCAGCGCGGGTTTCTGGTCCAGCATGCCGGTAGGGTGCCAGTCCAGATCGAATACCTTGAGGTACTGCGGCCCCAACCGGTCGCGCACATAGGTTAGCAATGGCTCGGTACGCAATGCCGACGCAAAGCTGTAGGCCAGATAGCCGCCGATGCTGAGCGTGTCTTCAGCGCTGAAAGGCCGCTTGGGGATGCCCAGTGCGTCGAACTCCATCGGACTTGCGTGGGTGTCCTGATACTGGTTGATGCCATCGAGATACGCTTCAAGGGCCTTCCACATCGGCGTGTTCTTGTCCTGACGCGCCACATAGGCCGCTGCGTGATCTCGGATGCGCAGGCTGCGGAACAGTTTGTCGGTCTCGATCAGCTTTGGCCCCAGGATTTCGGCCAGCTCGCCACGCGACAGGCGCCGTATCATTTCCATCTGGAACAGTCGGTCCTGGGCCTGCACATAACCCAGGGTGCGATACAGGTCTGCCTCGTTCTTGGCGCGGATGTGAGGCACGCCGCGCTCGTCATAACTCACGCTGACCGGTGCCTGCAGGTGATTCATGGCAACCTCGCCATCACGCACCGGCTGCTTGCTGTAGACGTACCAGCCTGCACCGCTGGCAACGGCGGCGATGACGATGGCAAGAACGATCAGGCTGCGTTTCATCCGTTTCCTCGAATGTGTGGCGTATTGCGGGGATGAAGGCTACCGTTTTGACTCGGTGCTGGGTAGTGAAGATACCAGGCAGATACACTGGCCGAGTTCTTTGAAAACGCGCTGACTGTGCCCGTCCGGCTTGCCATGACGGGGCAGACAGATGAATATCCCAGCATCATTTCTTGCGACGCTCGCCCGAAACTGGAAAGCCCATGTCCGTCACGTTCGACCCCGATAATCTGCGCGCCAGCCTGTTGCCATTGAGTGTCATCGATCCGCTCTCCCTGGATGGGTTGGCGTATCAGCGTTTCTACGGGCTTTGCGGATTGGGCGGTGAGAACGTCATTCGCAGTTGGCTGGGGCGTCTGGATGTTGCGGGATACGAAATCGTCGGCCAGGTCTGGATACCCGAAAACGCCGTGGCGACCCTGTTTCTGTTCCACGGCTTCTACGACCACATGGGGCTTTACCGGCACGTCATCGAATGGGCATTGGGGCAGGGCTTTGCGGTGATCTCCTGTGACCTGCCGGGGCATGGGCTTTCCAGCGGCAGTCGTGCGAGCATCAACGATTTTGCGGAGTATCAGACCGTGCTCCAGCAACTGTTGCTGGAAGCGCAAACCCTCGGGCTGCCGCAACCCTGGCATCTGTGCGGGCAGAGCACTGGCGGTGCCATCGTGATCGATCATCTGCTTAATCAGGGGGCCGACAGCCCGGCGCAGGGGCAGGTCATCCTGCTGGCGCCGCTGGTGCGACCCCGCGCGTGGGGTTGGTCGCGGCTCAGCTATCACCTGATCAAGCCCTTCGTGACCGGAATCGCCCGGCGCTTCACCGAAAACTCGAACGCCCCGGCCTTTCTGCCGTTTCTGCTCGCGGACCCGCTACAGCCCAATCGGCTGCCCACCGCCTGGGTAGGAGCCTTGGCGAAGTGGATCGTGCGGATCGAGAGTGCGCCACGCAGTACGCGCAGCCCGCTGATCATTCAAGGCGAGGCGGACATGACCGTCGATTGGGCGCACAACCTGAACGTCCTGAAGGCCAAGTTCAGCGAGCCGCAGATCCTGATGCTCGGCCCCGCCCGTCACCATTTGGCCAACGAGCTGCCCGAACTGCGGACGCGGTACTTTGACTTTCTGGCAGCGCGATTGCGTTAAGGCCTGCGGGTTGTACCGGCGGACAACGCCTTGACCTGACGGCGCAGGCGGAAGTTGTCGGCAGCCATTGCAGCGGTCATGACCAGACCCAGTACGCCAAAGGCGTCCTGACCCAGTTTCGACCAGAACAGCCAAGCCAGAATTGCCATCACGATTGCGGTGGCAATGAGCGCGATTGAGTCTTTCATAGGGTCCTTCCTGGACTTGGCTGACGGTTCTACTGCGCAGGGGTGAGGCTTGAAGTGCTTTGGCCGACGGCCAGTCCTGCGCGAATCGCGGCCAGTGCGGCCTGATAATACGCCTTGCCTTCAGGGGATTCGGCGAAGGTCGAGAATTCTTCCAGTTCAGGATCCGACAGGTCGCGGTACACGTACAGCAGTGTGTTGTTCAGGTCTGCGCTGATCTGCGCCATCAACCGCTCGCGCTGGCCTTCGAGCATGCCCTGCGCCTGGCCACCGCCCAGCAGGCCGGGAATCATCTGGCTCAAGCTGTCTGCTGCAACCCCGGCAATGGCCAGGCTGACTTCGGCACCCGCCTGTTTGGCTGGCAGCGCTTGAGCCAGGTGGCCGATCAGCAACTGGCGGGTCGCGTCGGCTTCGATGTGCGGCAGTCCGTCGGCATGTTTGGCCAACTGATCTGCGCGTGTGGCGGTGAGTTCGGCGTTGACGATCTTGCGGCCCAATGGCGACTGGAAGAACTGCAGGGAGGGCGCAGGGTCTTTGAGGCTTTCGCGCAGGCGGCGCGCGGCGCGCTGATCCATAGCCTGCGGTGCGAAACGCTGATTGCTGTTATTGACCAGCGCCTGGAAAACCGCAGGCGGCAGGTTGTTCTGATAGCGCTGTTGCGCGGCTTTCAAGGCATCGTTGAAGTGCGCGCGCTGTTCCGGCCAGCCGGCGGCCTTGTACAACTGGTCATAGCTGTCTGCCCAGGCAGGCGCAGTACATAACATCAACAACACAACAAACAAACGGCGCATTAGGGACTCCTGTCGGCAGGTCGCTATTCTCCGGGTGTTACCGGGGGCTTGTCGAGTTATCACTGCCCTTGCGAAGCGAAATCTGCGGCATATGACACTACGTAAACGCGCCTCTGTCGGATTTCAGGGCTTATGGATATGATGCGCCGCATGCGCATACCCTCCGATCACCCACTGCTGCTACGAATCGTCGACGACCTGGCCGCAAACGGCTGGTCGCAGCAGAATATTTTCCTGCCCGAAAGTTTGACCCTGGAACTGGAACAAGAGTGCCGCAAGCGTGCTGCCGAAGGTGAGCTTGAGCCTGCCGGTGTGGGTCGAGGTCCTGCGCAGGAGGTGCGAGAGGGTATTCGCGGTGACCGAATCCAGTGGCTGGAGACTGGGCAGGCGAGTTGCTGCGACAGTTATCTGGCGCTTATGGACAGCCTGCGTCAGGCGTTGAATCGCGGTCTGTTTTTAGGGCTTGAGGATTACGAAAGCCATTTTGCCCAGTATCCACCCGGCGCGTTCTACTTGCGTCATGTGGACCGCTTTCGCGACGACGACAAGCGCATGGTGTCGGCGGTGCTGTACCTCAACAATGCCTGGCTGCCGGAACACGGCGGTCAGTTGCGCATGTACCTCAAGGGTGAGGTGGCGTACGACGTGCAGCCTACCGGCGGCTGCCTGGTGGTGTTTCTTTCCGGCGAGATCCCCCATGAGGTGCTGCCCGCGACCCGCGACCGGCTCTCGTTGACGGGCTGGTTCCGGCGTCGTGGCAACGAGCTGTTCCCCTGATCGATACCTGCGCTTCATGAAAACTGTTTCATGAACACGTCCGGACCTTGAAGCGCCGGCCGGGCTATCGTGGCAGCCTTCGTCATTCCGTCAACCGTGTCTGGAGAGATCATGAAGTCGTTATTTTCTGGAGCTGTCGTTGCGAGCGTTCTGTTGAGTGCTTCCATGCTGGTCAGCGCTGCCGATATCCCGCGCACCGCCTCGGCGGCGGGTGCCGAGGTTTACATCATTTCGCCCAAGGACGGTGAAACCGTCACCTCGCCCTTCAAGGTGCAGTTCGGGCTCAAGGGCATGGGCGTTGCACCGGCCGGTGTGGATGTTCCGGAAACCGGTCACCACCATTTGCTGATCGACGTGAAGGACCAGCCTGCGATGGATGCACCGCTGCCCATGACTGACAATATCCGGCATTTCGGCAAAGGCCAGACTGAAACCGAAGTGAATCTGCCGCCAGGTCAGCACACCCTGCAACTGCTGGTGGGCGACAAGAGCCACATCCCGCTGAACCCGAGCGTCGAGTCGAAGAAGATCACGATTAATGTGAAGTGACCGTCAGCCTCCTTTAGGGCGGACACACAGTCCGGCGTCACTGTCGGGAAGTGGAGCGTCTACAAACGCATTCCCATGCGAAGCGCTAATCGTCATGCACGCGGCCAGCGGACTGTGGGAGGTCCCGCCACGTTTCGATGTAGCGCTGTCGCGCAGCAAACACCCGACCGTGGGAGCGGATCGGGCGGCGTTCCGTTTGTCCGCACCGGCAGCAAAGCCTGCGCATGCGGTGTATCAGCTGCAATCCGGGGCCGCTGCGCAGCTCATCGCTGCCGTCGTAATCTCCGAGAGCGCCCACTCCCTCTGGGCAGAAGCAGATTTCAGTGCTTCTTCAGCAGCAAGGTATTCGATAAGAGGCTGACCCGCGAACCACAAAAAAGGAGACCCGAAGGTCTCCTTTTTTATGGCAGTGCGGCGATCAGAACAGAACGCGGCTGCGGATGGTGCCTTTGATGTGCTGCAGTTTCTCTTGCGCCAGGTCCGAGTATTCGGCGTCGACGTCGATCACCACGTAACCGACTTTCTCGTTGGTCTGCAGGAACTGACCGGAGATGTTGATGCCGTTCTCGGCGAAGACCTTGTTGATCTCGCTGAGTACGCCCGGGATGTTTTCGTGGATGTGCAGCAGGCGGTGCTTGCCAGGGTGAGCGGGCAAGGCCACTTCCGGGAAGTTGACCGAGGACACCGACGTACCGTTGTCGCTGTACTTGACCAGCTTCTCTGCCACTTCCAGACCGATGTTGGCCTGCGCTTCGGCAGTGGAACCGCCAATGTGCGGGGTCAGGATCACATTGTCCAGGCCACGCAGCGGGCTTTCGAAAATGTCGTCGTTGGAGCGAGGCTCGACCGGAAACACGTCGATGGCCGCGCCGATCAGGTGCTTGTCCTTGATCGCTGCCGCCAGGGCTTCCAGCTCGACCACGGTGCCGCGCGCTGCGTTGATCAGGATCGCGCCTTTCTTCATGGCACGGATTTCCTTCTCGCCGATCATCCACTGGGTGGACGGCAGCTCAGGCACGTGCAGCGAAACGATGTCGGCCATCCCCAGCAGCTCGTTCAGGCTGGTGACCTGGGTCGCGTTACCCAGTGGCAGCTTGGTCAGCGGGTCGAAGAAGAAGACCTGCATGCCCAGACCTTCAGCCAGAACCGACAGCTGTGTGCCGATCGAGCCGTAGCCGATGATGCCCAGCTTCTTGCCCCGGATTTCGAACGAGTTGGCTGCGCTCTTGATCCAGCCGCCACGGTGGCAGGATGCGTTCTTCTCAGGGATGCCGCGCAGCAGCAGGATGGCCTCGGCCAGCACCAGTTCGGCAACGGAGCGTGTGTTGGAGTACGGCGCGTTGAACACCGCGATACCGCGTTCACGTGCAGCGCCCAGATCGACCTGGTTGGTGCCGATGCAGAAGCAGCCGACCGCGACCAGTTTCTTGGCGCAATCGAACATCTCTTCGGTCAGTTGGGTGCGGGAGCGGATACCGATGAAATGAGCGTCGGCGATCTTTTCCTTCAGTTCGGCTTCCGGCAGAGACTTGGTGTGGTACTCGATGCTGGTATAGCCAGCTGCCTTGAGGACGTCGACGGCGGATTGGTGGACGCCTTCGAGAAGAAGGAACTTGATCTTGCTCTTGTCGAGGGAAGTCTTGCTCATCTGCGTAAACCTGTGTCCCGAAGAAAATTGGCAGGGGGTGGCCGAAACGGCGTCAGGCGCTGTTCACGGGGGGCGTATGCTAGCATAAGCCCCCCGCGAAACCCCATTCTTGAACGTGAACCGTTCTCAGGATGCCCATGAATTGTTCGAGAGTTGAGTCCATGACCCATCCCGCTTTGATTGATGAGCTCAAGACCCTGGTCGACCCCGGCAAAGTGCTGATCGACGAGGATTCCCTGCAGACTTACGGCAAGGACTGGACCAAACAATTCACCCCGGCTCCGCTGGCCATCGTATTCCCCAAAACCACCGAGCAGGTTCAGGCCATCGTGCGTTGGGCCAACGAGCGCCTGGTCGCGCTGGTGCCATCGGGTGGCAGAACGGGCCTCTCCGCAGCCGCGGTTGCAGCCAATGGGGAGGTGGTGGTTTCGTTCGACTACATGAACCAGATTCTGGACCTCAATCTGACCGACCGCACTGCCGTCTGCCAGCCGGGTGTCATCACCCGCCAGTTGCAGGCGATGGCGGAAGAAAACGGCCTGTATTACCCGGTCGATTTCGCTTCATCCGGATCCAGCCAGATTGGCGGCAACATCGGCACCAATGCGGGCGGGATCAAGGTGATTCGCTACGGCATGACCCGCAACTGGGTCGCGGGCCTTAAGGTCGTGACTGGCAAGGGCGATCTGCTGGAACTGAATAAAGACCTGATCAAGAACGCCACCGGTTACGATCTGCGCCAGCTGTTCATCGGCGCCGAGGGCACGCTGGGGTTCGTGGTCGAAGCGACCATGCGCCTGGACCGTGCCCCGCGCAACCTGACCGCGATGGTGCTGGGCACCACCGACTTCAATTCGATCATGCCGGTACTGCATGCGTTTCACGGCAAGCTCGACCTCACCGCTTTCGAATTTTTCTCCGACAAGTCCTTCGCCCGGGTCATGGCGCGGGGTGACGTGCCGTCGCCGTTCGATACGCCTTGTCCGTTCTATGTGCTGCTGGAATTTGAAGCCACCACCGAGGACCTGGCCGATCAGGCGCTGGCGACCTTCGAGCATTGTGTGGAGCAGGGCTGGGTGCTGGACGGCGTGATGAGCCAGAGTGAGCAGCAGCTGCGCAATCTGTGGAAGCTGCGCGAGTACATCTCTGAAACCATCTCGCACTTCACGCCCTACAAGAACGACATCTCGGTGACTGTCTCGAAAGTGCCTGAATTTTTGGCAGAAATTGACGCCATCGTCGGTGAGCACTATCCCGATTTCGATGTGCTCTGGTACGGCCACATCGGCGACGGCAACCTGCACCTGAACATTCTCAAGCCGGAAAGCCTCGACAAGGATGAGTTCTTCGTCAAATGTGCCCGTGTCAACAAATGGGTGTTCGAGACGGTCGAGAAATACAACGGCTCGATTTCCGCCGAGCACGGCGTCGGGATGACCAAGCGCGATTACTTGACCTACAGCCGCTCGCCGGTGGAAATCGAGTACATGAAAGCCCTGAAGGCGATCTTCGACCCGAACGGGATCATGAACCCCGGTAAAATATTCGCTGTTTGATCACTGCCGTAGCGATACCCAAAGCCTTATAAAAACCTCATAAAAGCCGCATCTTTTCAGACTCAGGAGACGTCATGAGCTACCAGCACAAATATGTCGATGGAACGAATATTCACTTCCCTCTTGGCAAAGTGGTGTGTATCGGTCGCAATTACGCTGAGCACGCCAAGGAGCTGGGCAACCCTGTTCCTACCGAGCCGCTGATCTTCATGAAGCCGGGCAGCGCGGTGGTTGCGCTGGAAGGCGGTTTTACCATTCCGTCCGACCGTGGCTCGGTGCATTACGAAGCTGAGATCGTGGTACTGATCGGCAAGCCGCTGACCAAGAACCCGTCCCGCGAAGAAGTGCTGGATGCCATCAGCGGTTTCGCTCCGGGTCTGGATTTGACGCTACGTGACGTGCAGTCGCGTCTGCGTGAAAAAGGTCTGCCTTGGGAGTTGGCCAAGTGCTTCGATGGCGCAGCGGTGATCGCCCCCTTTGTACCGGCTGAAACGTTCCCCGACCTGACCGACATCGGCATTCGCCTGACCATCAACGGCAAGGTCGTCCAGGATGGTAACAGCAGCCTGATGCTCAACCCGATCGTGCCGATGATCCAGCACATGGCCGCCAACTTCTCGTTACAGGCTGGCGACATCATTATGACGGGTACGCCAGCGGGCGTCGGTCCGTTCGAAGCCGGTGACCAGATCGTCCTCGAGCTGGGTGGCCAGACGCCTTTCGAGAGCGTCGTTCGCTAATTGGATTGACTACGTTTCACCTCCCAAAGCCACCCGGATCAACGCCCGGGTGGCTTTTGTCTGTCCGGTGGGTAATAGTTCCGACGGATTTGCGTTTTTTTCACACCTGTTCTGGATAATCCTGCCCGCCCCGTTTGGGGCAATACGCCACATCGACGTTATTTCTGCTCGGGAACACCTTGAATGCCCCTTCCTGCCCAAACGCTGCCTGCCTCCAAGAAACGCTTTGCTTTCATCCGAAGTCTGCGCTGGTACTCGTGGCTGTTGCTGGTGGCGGTCATGGGGTACGGTCTGGCGTTTGCCATGCACTGGGATGACCGTGCCGTGCTCTGGTTGCAGGAAAGCTTCGAAAACAAGGCGGGCCGCAGCGCAAGCATCTGGTTGCCGGACTACCATGTGGATATCGATGCCAAAGCGTTGCCAGGCATGGAAAAAGACGAGGCGTCGGACCTTTCTTATAACCCGGTGACCAAGACCCTGTTCGCCGTCATGGGCAAGAACGCGTTTCTGGTCGAGCTGACGCTCACCGGCGATGTACTGCGCAAGATCCCGCTGGTCGGCTGGAGCAATCCCGAGGGCGTGGCGGTGATGAATGATGGGCTGATCGCGATCACCGACGAGCGTCAGCACCAACTGACCATCGTCAAAGTGACGCCTGAAACGACCACACTCAACCTCGCCGATTTCCCGAAATACGACCTGGGCAAATCCGAAAACCAGAACAAGGGGTTCGAAGGCATCGCCTGGGACCCGCGTCGTCAGCAGCTGATTCTTGGCGAAGAACGGCCTGCAGCGCTGTTTACCTGGGGCAGCGATGGCAGTGATGTACTCAAGGGCGAAAAGCAGAAGCTGCCCAGCCGTTCGCTGGACATGCGCAACCTGTCGTCATTGAGCATCGATCCGCGTACCGGCCACATGCTGGCGCTGTCGGCGGACTCGCACCTGTTGCTGGAAGTGGACGAGCAGGGTGAGCAGGTCAGTTTCATGGCCTTGCTGGGCGGGATGAATGGCCTTAAAGAAACCATTCCGCGTGCTGAAGGCGTTGCGCTGGATGAAGCAGGAACGTTGTACATGGTGAGCGAACCGAACCTGTTCTACTCGTTTCGCAAACATTGAGCCAGGACGGCTGGTTACATAACCGGTAAAAAATAGCACTACGCCATTAAGCTTGCTTTCAGAATGGCGTGCTATCAATGCCGTCCGCTCAACCTTTCCGAGTCACCCCAATGCGTCGCTCTACCCGCTCTTTGCTTCTGCTTCTGCTCCTTGTGCCATTGATTATGCTGTTGGTGGTTGCCAACCAGCGATACCGTTTTGTAGAGCGCGCCCAGTTCGACTGGCAAATGTACTGGCAAACCGATTCTCAGGAAGCCATCGGCCTTGACCAATACCGTGCCGTTATCGAAGGCATGGTCATTGATGGGCTGACCGACGACGTTTCTGGACTGAGTTTCGATCCGGATCGTAAAAGCCTGTTCACCGTCACCAACCAGAACGCCGAAATGGTCGAGCTGAGTCTGGACGGTCATGTCCTGCGGCGCATCAAGTTGATCGGCTTCGGTGACGCAGAGGCGGTTGAATACATAAGCCCCGGCGTCTACGTGATCAGCGACGAACGTCAGCAGCGCTTGATCAAGGTGCGCATCGACGACACAACGCAGTCGCTGGATGCCGCCAACGCCGAGCAACTGACACTCGGACTCAACGCCGGTGGCAACAAAGGCTATGAAGGCCTGGCCTACGACCGTCATAACAAACGCCTGTTCGTCGCTCGCGAGCGAGATCCGGTGCAGATCATCGAAGTCCGGGGTTTTCCCAAGAGCAGCGCCGAGGGCCCGAGCAATCTGCAGGTGATTGCCGACAGCAAACGCGATGCCGGCCTGTTCGTGCGTGATCTTTCTAGTCTGCAATTCGATCAGAACAGCGGTCATCTGCTGGCGCTGTCCGATGAGTCCAAGCAGATCGTCGAGCTGGATGTCGACGGCCGCCCGATTGGCAGCAGTTCGCTGAAAAAAGGCCAGATGGGCTTGAGCAAGAGCGTGCCGCAGGCCGAAGGTGTCGCGATGGACGACGACGAGGTGCTGTATCTGGTGAGCGAGCCGAATCTGTTCTATGTGTTTCGCAAACCGTAGCGCGTTACAAAACAGCCGCTTCCCTGAAATGAAAATGCCCACGCAAAGTGGGCATTTTTTCACGCCATAACGCTTAGCGGGTCAGTGTTTTTACGCCGTCGGCCGTACCCAGCAACAGCAGATCTGCCGGACGTGCAGCGAACAGGCCGTTGGTGACCACGCCGACGATGGCATTGATCTGTACTTCCAGCTCCGCCGGGTTGGTGATGCTCATGTTATGCACATCGATAATGATGTTGCCGTTATCGGTCAGCACGCCTTCGCGGTAGACCGGGTCGCCGCCCAGCTTCACCAGTTGGCGAGCCACATGGCTGCGCGCCATCGGAATGACTTCAACCGGCAGCGGGAAAGCGCCGAGCACCGGCACCAGCTTGCTGCCATCGGCGATGCAGATGAAGGTTTTCGCGACGGCCGCTACGATCTTTTCGCGGGTCAGGGCTGCGCCGCCGCCCTTGATGAGGTTCAGGTGCTCGTCACTCTCGTCCGCGCCATCGACGTAGAACTCTAGGTCGCTGACGGTATTGAGTTGATACACCGGAATGCCGTGGCCCTTGAGGCGTGCAGCGGTGGCTTCGGAGCTGGCGACTGCGCCGTCGAAGGCGGCCTTGTGTTTGGCCAGCGCATCGATGAAGCAGTTGGCCGTGGAGCCGGTGCCAACGCCCACAATGCTCTTGTCGTCGAGCTTTGGAAGGATGAAATCGACAGCTGCCTGAGCGACTGCCTGTTTGAGTTGATCCTGGGTCATGCGGGCTCCACGGTGCCAGAGGGATGCAAAAGGGCCCGCATTATAGCGGCGACTGCGGCGCAAAGCCCCGTCATTCGTGTGGTCGTGCATCGGAGCGCGGGGTAAACTTGCCGGTCTTGCCCTTTCCGCCAGTGATGTCGTCCCGATGCTCGAACAGTACGTCAAGAAAATCCTCACTTCTCGCGTCTACGACGTCGCCATCGAAACCCCGCTGCACGGCGCGCGGCAGCTGTCCGAGCGGCTCGGCAATCAGGTCTTGCTCAAGCGCGAAGACTTGCAGCCGGTGTTCTCGTTCAAG
>NZ_RBTP01000007.1:201-30143 GCF_003702045.1 Pseudomonas viridiflava | reverse complement strand
AAGAGACAGCCCCCGAACTGCCTCTATTTAAACCTCCCATCACTCATTTACACACGATGGCACAGACATCTGATAACACGATGCCTGTGCCATCGTCTGTAATATGCTTACTTATTTATGTTACAAACAGGTGTTTGAAACATTCGATCGGCCTCCGCCGCCGATGTGCCATTTATGTCACACGCACGCGCAAAGACGACCTGACTCTTCGGCCCGTTACTGGAAATCAAGGTAATGTTTAACGCCGCGATACGCCAGCGTAAGGAAGCATTAAACATTAATGCCTTATTAAGACCTGTCACCTGAACGAACAGCCGAAACAGTGATAAAGCGAACCGTTCCTGTACCTAGGTACAGTAGTAAAGCCGAGGGGTGTAAGTTAAAAATTAGTTACTCAACTAATACTAAAGACTTAATGATTTACCACCCTAACTTGTTTTCCATCCACCCCCGCAACGGCTCTTACTTGACGACATGACCAAAGGACTTGATTGGTTGATGTCGGCTGATCAGCGCCCCAGCGCCTCACTTTAGTGCGCGCTGAGCTCGGTTGATGATCCAGAGCCTATTGACTCCATCACACATAAAAAGGAAGCCTGATGAACGTTCAACAACTCTTCCCGCACTTGGGGAAAGTCATCACCGGTACTGGAAGCCGACAGTTTGCCCGCTTGCTTCATGATCTGATCAGTACCTCGCTCCACGTAGACGCTACTCACGTCACTCAACACCGTACCCGGCTAGTAGACGTTGCTTCAGGCGCTTCGACGCCTGACCGCTTCGACACCGGCCCCTGCACCACCCACGACGATGGCCAGTATCGGCCTGAGCCTGTGCTGCTGAGCGCAGATCAATTCGCCAATGCCCGCATCGATAAATCCATCAGCTTTGGCACACCCGGCTGCGACCTGCAAAAGCCGTTGGCCTGCTCGCAGGACAGTGCAGAGGCTTCCCAGGTCCATCTGGCCTCGCATTTGAACGGATACCGCTGTGTCATTTCGGTCTATCGCTCGCCTGCCTCCAAAGCGTTCAGCGGACAGGAAAGAGCGCAGCTCAAAGACCTGTCATGGATGTTGCTGCCCATCGTCGAAGAACACATCGCAACCTTGACGCCAATCCAGAAAGCTATCGTCTCGCCAGCCCTGTCGGCTGCGTCAGGAGAAGACGTTGCAATGGAAAGTCTGCGCCAGCGCTTTCTGAACCGATTGAAAGGGTCACAGCTGACGCTGTCGTTGCGTGAGGTTGAAGTCTGCGTAGGGCTGCTGGCGGGGCTGACCGTGCCTCAACTGGCTGAGCGGCTGGCATTGAAAGTGAGCACAGTGGAAAGCTACTTCAAGCGCGCTGCAGTCAAGATGGGTATCAGTGGACGCAGCCCGCTGCTGCGCTGGCTTCATGCGACGGATACCCGCTACACCGCCCCGGCACCCGTCTTGTTCCAAAAAGCGGTCTGATCCGCACCTAGGCTTGACCCCGCTTCACCTTCTTTTCTCAATGCAACGATATCGACCCGGACATCCCCCAGATGTCCGGATCGATATCGTTGCACCATCCCATCCCATCCCATCCCTCCCTAGCCACCATCACCATTCGCAAAGCGCTTGCGCCGCATTCATGACCACACTCTGTAGGATTACCCGACGTGTTCGAAGCAGATAGGCAGGGCTCACATAAACGGGCACCGCTGGCCTGAAGGCCAGCGGTGGGAGAGGATAAGATGGATGGAGCGATCAGTCCCGCGCCAAGGCTTCGATCGGGTCAAGACGAGCTGCGTTGCGGGCGGGTACGAAGCCGAACACGACACCGATCAGCGTCGAACAGATGAATGCCGTCACGATAGACGTCACTGAAAACACCATCTGCCATTCCTTGACCAGCAGAGAAAAGATGTAACCGATGGCGAATGACAGGCTGATGCCGATCAAGCCGCCCAACAGGCAGACCATGACGGCTTCCACGAGAAACTGCTGACGAATATCCGAAGGCCTGGCGCCCACCGCCATTCTGATGCCAATTTCACGGGTGCGCTCGGTCACCGACACCAGCATGATGTTCATCACACCGATACCGCCAACCACCAGAGAGATAACTGCAATCAGCGACAGCAAGAGCGCCAGCGACTGGCTGGTTTTCTGTACGGTCTGCATGATGCTGTCCAGGTTGTAGGTGAAGAAGTCCTTTGTACCGTGCCGCCGCTCAATGAGGGCGCTGACGTTTTCTTCCACCAGCTTGCTTGGCTGACCGTCCTTGACCCGCACGGTGATGCTGTCCAGGTACCGCTGGCCAAGCAAGCGCCCCGACGCTGTCTCGTAAGGCATCCAGATGTTGAGGTTTTTGCTGGTATTGAACACGCTCTTTTTGTCTTCCGTGACGCCTATTACGGTACACGGCAGGTTATCGACCAGAATCACCTGGCCCAATGGATTCACCTTAGGACCAAACAGCCTCGTGCGCGTGTTGTGATCGATCACCACCACTTGGGCCTGTCGAATACTGTCTTCTTTGTTGAAGCCGACGCCCTCGCCCATCTTGATACCGCGCACTCGGAAATAATTGTCACCCACGCCATTTACCGTCGCCGTCACGTCCACATTGCGATAACGCAGCAGCAGGTTGCGCCCGACATTGGGAGTCGCGCTGTCGATGTAATACTGGTCGCTCAAAGCAGCAACGTCTCCCAAAGACAGGGTTTCGATCGCAGCCGAGCGACTGTCGCCCCAATCGGTGCCGGGAAAGACCTCGATCGTCGTGCTGCCAATCGCCGCGATATCGTTGAGCACGTAGCGTTTGGCACCCTCCCCGACGGCCACGATAGACACCACCGAGGTGATGCCGATCACAATGCCCAACATGGTCAGCAGCGTGCGCATTCGGTGCGAAATCAGCGCAACCCAGGCCATTGTGAACGCTTCACGAAACAGCTCGAAACTGGCGACCAGGCGATTGCCATGCTTGTCCTTGGTCGGCAAGGCGTCCGGGGCCTGATTCTCCAGTCTCTGGCGATCAGGGTTGGTGCGGTCGCTGATGATCCTGCCATCTGAAATCTCGATGATTCGCTCAGCGTACGCGGCGACTTTTTCGTCGTGGGTGACCAGAATCACCGTGCGGCCGGCGGCATTAAGCTCCAGAAGGATTTTCATCACTTCTTTGCCGCTGGCAGTATCCAGTGCGCCGGTCGGTTCGTCGGCGAGAATGATCTCGCCACCATTCATCAGCGCACGGGCAATACTCACGCGTTGCTGCTGCCCACCCGACAGCTGGTTGGGCCGGTTGCTCATGTGATCGCCAAGCCCCAGTCGAGACAGCAATTGCCGAGCACGATCGGTGCGCTTCGACTCGCCGACGCCGGCGTAGATCGCGGGCATCTCGACGTTGTTGACTGCACTCAAATGGCTGAGCAGATGGTAGCGCTGAAAGATGAAACCGAAATGATCGCGGCGAAGCGCCGCCAGCGCGTTGTCGTCCATCGCGTGCGTTTCATGACCACTGACCTTGTAACTGCCGGAGTTGGCCTTGTCCAGGCAGCCCAGCACGTTCATCAGGGTCGACTTCCCAGACCCCGATGCCCCCATGATGGCGACCAGTTCACCCGAATGGATGGACAGGTTGATATCGTTCAGGGCGATGAAATCCTTGTCACCCGCGCTGAAACGTCGGGTGATGCCTTGCAGCTCCAGTAACGGTTCGGTCGTCATGCCCCTGCTCCTGCAGTCGCCGTGGACGGCTCGCCGATGACCACCTGATCCCCTTCCTGCAGGCCTTCATCCACCTGCACACGGACATTGTTGTTAATGCCGGTCTTGACCTGCCGTACCTGCGCCTTGCCCTGGGCATCCAGCACGCGAACGGCAAACCTCCCTTCGGCGTCTTTGTCACCCAATGCCGCAACGGGCACGGTCAATACGCCACTGGCTTTGGAGAGTACGATCCGGACCTGCGCGGTCATCGAGATACGCAGCCTGTGCTCAGGATTGGGCACATCGAACAGCGCGTTGTAGAACACAGCCGTGTTCTGACGGCTGGAATTGTTGGACTGGGTTTCCAGAAAGTTCTGCGGCGCAGGCTCGATGCCGCGCAATTTGCCGTAATAACGCTTGTCGGCCTCACCCAGGATCGTGAAATAGACCTCTTGCCCCTGCTGGATATGAATCACATCCGCTTCCGACACTTGGGCCTTGACGGTCATGGTGTCCAGATCCGCCAGCTTGAGCAGAACCGGCGCCAGCTGTTGCGCGATCACGGTCTGGCCTTCCTGCGTCACGATCCCAACCACCGCGCCATTGATAGGCGCAACGATTCGGGTGTAACCCAGATTGACCCGTGCAGTCTCCACCTGGATCCGTGCGTCCTTGATTTGCGCATCCAGAGAGCGCAGGTTGGCGCTCTCGACGCGGAAGTCCGACTGCGCCGTTTCGAAATCCTGTTTGGATATCGCATCGCCCGGCCGAAGCGTCTGGTAACGCTCATACGTTGCCTTGGCTTTGGCGAGTTGCGCGGCAGTGGCTTGCTTCTTGGCGATCAGGTCTTCTTCGTTGACCTGTGCCTGACGCAGCGAGTTCTCCAGCACAACCGGGTCGATTTCCGCCAGCCATTGCCCTTTCTTGACCTCGTCACCCAGTTGGACTTTGAGTGATTTCAGCTGACCGGACACCTGAGCACCCACGTCGACCTGTTTGACGCCTTGCAGGACGCCCGTCGCCAGCACCGAATTCTCGATGTCGCCACGTTCGGCCTTGGCCGTCAGGTATTGCGGCGGCGCCTCTTCGGAACGCGTAGTGGCGAAGACAATCCCCGCCAGCGTCAGCAGGCTCAGGACAATGACCGTTTTACGAAATTTGAACTTAGGCATAAAGGACCACGAATACGTTGCTGACAGACCCGGCTGGCTGACAGCCGGGATGAAATGTGTCACTGCTTGCCGTCCTGGCCGTTATTGCAGCATCGATTGAGGGCTGGCCGGTTTGCCGGAAGCCTCAAGTCCCTCCCGCCACCATCGCGCAAGGCTTTGCACATGCCCGTCCTTGAGAATCGTGAAATGGTTGCCCGGGCCATACCAGATGCTCAGGTTGGGCACGCGTGCTTTCCAGCCGTCGATCATGGCCTGCTGCTCACGCTGGTTATTCGCCGCATCCAGTGTCGGATCCTCGGCCAGCACCAGCCTGACCGGACCGTTGTAACCGTCAACAGGCTGGTATCGAGTGCGCAGTGCTGCGCCAAAGGCACGGGCCGGACCTGCCATCGCGTTGACCGGCGAGCGAGCAGGCAGAATGCCGGCGCGTACCATTCCCGCGTGCAACAGGCGCATTTGCCCGGCATCGTTTTGTGCGGCGAATGACCCCGCATCGATCTGCAGTGATTTGCCCGTCGACAACTGAATGGCCTCGATCAGACGCATCAGCACGCCGCTGCCGGTATAAGGACGTCCGACCACGCCGTTGCCACCCGGTGATTCGCTGTCGATTAAGGTCAGGGAAGCGACTTCGCGCCCCTGAGCCTGAAGGCGGATGGCCATCTCGTAGACCACCCACCCCCCGAAGGAATGACCCAGCAGGTGCAAAGGACCGTGTGGATGCACGCTGTCGATCGCGGCAAGGTAGGCCTGCGCTGCCGTTTCGACCAGGCCGAATGGGACCGTCGCACCGTCCAGGCCTCGAGGCTGCAGCCCGTGAATGGGCCAATGCGGGCCAAAGGCGTCCGCCAGCCCGATGAAACCGGTAACGCTGTCGCCAGCACCTGGCACACAGAACACAGGAGCGTGATCCGCACGCCCGGACTGAATCGTCAGTAACGGCTGGAACCTGGGAACCGGCACGACCGGGAAGTGTTCTGCCAACGACTGATCGATGGCTTTGCCAAGTGCCTGGACATGAGGCGCTTCCATCATGGTCTGGTGAGTGCCCGGCACCGATATGCAGCGCAACTGCGCAACAGGCATGACCGCTTCCCAACCCAGATACCCTTCATGCTGCGGTGCATCCTCGGCACGCTCGGCAGCCACGAACAGATGCAACGGGACTGGAATCGGGTAGACGGTGTAGTTCGCAAGGGCATGGCCGTGTGCGACTTCGCGGTCCAGGTAATGCCACAGCTCATCGCGACTCAGGCCTGCCAGTTCGGCTGGCAGAACCTGTTGCTCGCGACAGGCGGCCAGCAATGTATCGAAGTCCGTCTGCCGGGCTTTCGACTGCAAGGCAGCGAGCACCGTCGATATGCGCCCACGCGTTTCACTGTCCCGTTCGGTGGCATCGCTCAGTACCTGGCAACGGTCCAGCAAATGCAGCGCATGCGCTCGCTCGGGTAACCAGCGGTCGCGACCCTGGTCGACGCAGCGCGGGTAATAGCTGTCAATCAGGCCGAGGAAATCGACGGTTTCCTCAAGGGCCACGAGCTGGTTGGCGATCTCGTAGGCCAACACACCACCGAACGACCAGCCCGCCAGGCGATAGGGACCGTGCGGCTGAACCGAGCGCATCATGCTGATCAGGCGGGTGGCCATGCATTCCAGCGTCTGCAACTGAGGTTCGCCCCAGGCCAAGGCTGGCAACCCATAGACCGGCGTATCCGGGTCGATCTGTTTGCCGAGTACCGGAAAGTAGATGTCCAGACCGCTGAATTCATGAACCAGAAACAAAGGCTGACGGGTGCCGGCGCGGCGCACCACGACCGGCCCCGGCACCTCGTCCACCTGCGCCGAGGCGGGTTCGCGGCACTGGATCAGCGCAGCCATCGCAGCGACGCTGTCGTGTTCAAACACTTCGGACAAGGTGATGCGAGGGTCAATCGGGTTCAGCATCCCGACCAGACGCACCGCAAGCAACGAATGCCCGCCCATTTCGAAGAAGCGCTCGTGGCGCCCTATGCGCTCGACCTGCAGCACCTGTGCCCACGCCTCGGCCAGCCTCGTTTCCAGCCCTTCGCAAGGTGCTTCGTAGCCGCGACCGATCATTGCTTGCTCATCCGGTACTGGCAGAGCTTTCAGGTCGGTTTTGCCGTTCAGGGTCAATGGCATGTTTTCCATCCTTACGTAAGCGGCCGGGACCATGTAGTCCGGCAGTGCGCTTTGCATGTGAGCCCGCAGTGCGTCGATGCCCACCTCGTCCTGCGCAGTGAAATAAGCGACCAGACATTGCCCGGCGGCGCTGAGTGGCAGTGCCACCACCAGGCTCTCCCTGACCGAAGGGTGAAGGTTCAACCTGGCCTGGATCTCGCCCAGTTCGATGCGATAGCCGCGAATCTTGACCTGGCTGTCATTGCGGCCAAGGCAATCGAGCAAGCCATCGGCGCGCCAGCGGCCCAAGTCACCGGTGCGATACAGATGCGCGCCTTCAGCGTCGCTGAACGGATCTTCGATAAAGGCGTTTGCCGTGAGATCAGGGCGATTCAGATAGCCCAGGGCCACGCCGTCGCCGCCGATATAGATCTCACCGACGACCCCGACAGGGACCGGGCGTTGCCTCGCGTTCAGCACATACACCTGTGTATTGGACAAAGGCTTGCCGATTGGCAGGCTGGCGGCGTCGCAGACAACGTTCTGCACGAGATACGTGGTCGCATAGGTCGTGGATTCCGTCGGTCCGTAGGCGTGAATCAGTTGCTGATCGGGCGCCAGCGCACGCATTTTTCTGAACGTGTTCGGGTCGCAATGCTCGCCGCCGGACATCAGGACGCGTACGCCAGCCAACGCCTCGGGAATCAGCCCCGCGTATTGATTGAACACCGCCGTTGTCAGAAACAGCACGCTGACCCCGGTACGCGTCAGCACGTCGGCGAAGCGCGGCGGATCCAGCAGGCAGTCATGGTCAATGATCACAATGCGTGCGCCATTGAGCAGCGAACCCCATATTTCGAGGGTGCTGGCGTCGAACGCCGGGTTGGAAGCAAAGGCAATACGGTCGTCGGCGTCGAACTGCGCGAAACCGTTGTTGAGCACCAGACGAGCAATCCCGCGATGAGGCACCAACACACCTTTAGGCGTACCGGTCGAGCCCGAGGTGTACACCAGACACGCAACGTCATCGCCGTGAGCGCCAAACGGTTGCAATTGCGCTTCGAAAACCGTATCCAGCGGCTCAGACACATCCAGCCAGCGAAGGCCTTCAGGCATCGGCATGTCATCGCAACTCAAGGTCAAAACCGCAGCGCTGTCCTCCAGCATCAGCCGCAAGCGCTCCTGCGGTGCCTGGCGGTCCAGCGGCAGATACACCGCGCCACACTTGAGAATCGCCAGCGCCGCCGTGAGCCAGTTCAACGAGCGATTGAGCAAGATCGCAACGCGGTCGCCTGGCACGACGCCTTCCTGCCTGAGCTTCGCGGCAAGTTGCGCGGCCCTGTCATTCAGCGCCCGGTAGGACGTCTCGACACCATCATGCTCCACCGCAATCGCTTCCGGATTGAGGGCTGCCTGCGCTTCAAACAAACGGTGTACCGGCTGGTCCGATGGGTAATCGGTCCGGGTGTCATTGAATGTCAGTAGCACCTGATGGCGCTCTGCCAGCGGCATGACCTGCAACGCCTGTACCGGTAGGTCCGGTGTCCGCTCAAGGGCCTCGACCAGACTGTACAACGCCCGATTCATGTACCCGCACAGGCGCTCTGCTCCGGCTTCCGGCAGCGCCTGCACGGTCAGCGCAAAGCCATCGGACAGATCATCCACGTTCATCGCAACCGGATAGTTGCTCCACTCCTCACCGCCCAGCCCTTGAATGCCCGCCCACGCGTCCTGTGCTTCGGCATTCGCCTGCGCAGCGCTGTGGCGGTAGTTGAGCAACGCGCTGAACAGCGGAGCCGGCGCCTGGATACCGCTGCAACGCTGGGCCAGCGCCAGCGAGGCGTGTTCGTGGCCAAGCAGCGCTGCCAGCGAAGCGTGTGTCGTGCGCACGCTGTCCCTGACGCTCTGGTTGCCCACATCGATTCGAATCGGCAGCGTGTTGATGAACATCCCAAGCGCTCGATCCGCACCTTCGCCCGCCTGCATGCGCCCCATCAGCAGTGTTCCGAACACCACGTCCTCGCGACCGCTGACCAGGCTCAACACCTGAGCCCACGCCAAATGATGCACGCTGGCCGGGGTCACACCCAATTGCCTGGCGCAGACGCGAATCCTGTCCGACAGCCCCTCTTCAAGCACCTGGCGAGCCTGCTCGATGCGGGTGCCATCCATTTGCACGTCGTGCAGGCCGAACGGCAGGGTTGAGGTTGTGACATCGCCCAGCATTTCCCGGAAGAATGCATCATGGGTCTGCGCCCCGGCACCCAGTCGGGCTTGCGCGACGTAGTTGCGATATGGCACAGCAGCGCCCAGCTGTGCTTCCTGACCGGTCAGGAAGGCCTGCATTTCTGCCTGCACGATCTCAAGCGCGGTGTGGTCAAGCGCAATATGGTGGAACAGCAGCATCGCCACCCATTTCGCCTGCTCATCGTCATAGGCATACGCCAAGTGCATCAAGGGGGCCTGACGCACATCCCTGCGGTAGTGACGTGGGTCGAAGCGCTCGCGCAATCGGCTTTCCAGGGAGCCCTGACGCGGATCCAGTGTCACGACCTCTATCGACAACGGCGCCTGACGCAACACCACCTGCGCGGGCTCGTTCAAGCCCTCCCAGAAAATGGCCGTGCGCAGAATGTCGTGACGCCCGATCACGCCACGCAGTGCGCCGATAAAGGCGTCCAGACGGTCTTGACTGTCGAACGTGAACACGGCTTGTTGCAAGTAGGCGTCACCTGGCCCTGTGGCCAAGTGGTGATACAGAATCCCTTCCTGCAGCGGTGCCAGCGGGTAGATGTCCTGAATGTTCGTCGTGCCGCCGGGAACCACAGCCATCAAGTGGTCGATTTGCGCCTGAGTCAGGTCAATCAGTGGCAGCATTTCCGGCGTAATACGCTCGCAACCCTGCGCGGCGATCAGGTTGGACGGCACCGTCACTTCATGTTCACTGCCAACGGCCAGGGCCAACGCAGCCAGGGTCGGTTGACCGAACAATACGCGAACGTCGGCACTCAGCCCGACCTGACGCATACGCTCGATCAGTGTGACGGCAAGCAGCGAGTGACCGCCCAGTTCGAAAAAGTGATCGAAGCGCCCAACCTGCTCCACGTTCAGCAGCTCGGACCAGATACCGGCGAGCACGGTTTCGATGGTGCCTTGGGGCGGCGCATAACGGCGACTGGCGACACTGTCGCGATCCGGCGCAGGCAGGCCACGACGGTCCAGTTTGCCGTTGGCGGTCAGCGGCAGATGGTCAAGCCTGACATAGGCAGACGGCACCATGTACTCAGGCAGCAGACCCGACAGGTAGCTGCGCAGACTCTCGACTGCAAGGCTCGGGGTATGGGCAACGGCGGTGTAATAGGCGACCAGACGCTTGTCGCCCGGCGTGTCTTCACGCGCCACGACAACCGCCTCGACGATGTCCGGATGGCTGTTGAGTCGGGCCGTTACCTCGCCCAGCTCGATGCGGAAGCCGCGCACCTTGACCTGATCGTCATTGCGGCCCAGGTAAATCAGGGTGCCGTCTGCCAGGTAGCGACCGATGTCACCCGTCAGGTACATGCGCGCAGTCGGGTCACTGCTGAACGGATCGCGAACGAAGCGCTCGGCAGTCAGCTCGGGGCGTCCCAGATAGCCGCGCGCCACTTGCACGCCGGCGATGTGTATCTCACCGGCACTGCCCAGCGGTACGGGCTGGCCGACGCTGTCGAGCAGGTAGATACGGGTATTGGCCACGGGACGACCAATCGGCGTGTTGTCCGGCGTATTGAGCCCGCTGCAATCCCACGCGGTGACGTCTACGGCCGCCTCGGTCGGACCGTACAGGTTGTACAGCACAGCGCTGGAGGGTTGCGCCTTGAAGCGTCTGACCAGATGCCCCGGCAGCGCTTCGCCGCTGCACATGACCCGTGTCAGGCTGTGGCAGCGCTCCAGATTGCCGTGGGCCAGGAACACCTCCAACATGGAAGGCACGAAGTGCAAGGTGGTCACGCCCTGCGCCTGAATCGTGTCGCACAGATACGACGGCTCGCGGTGACCGCCCGGACGCGCCATTACCAGTCGCGCACCGTTGATCAGAGGCCAGAAGAACTCCCATACCGACACGTCGAAACTGAACGGCGTTTTCTGCAAGACCACGTCGCTGGCTTCAAGCTGATACTCATCCTGCATCCACAGCAACCGGTTCACGATACCGACATGCTCGTTCATTACGCCCTTGGGCTGACCTGTGGAGCCGGAGGTGTAAATGACATACGCAAGATCAGTGGCCGATTGGCCGTCAAGCGCCGGATTGTCGTTGGGCAGGCCTGCGAAGCTATCGTCTGCACCCTGTCCGTCCAGCATCAGCACGGTGTAAGCGGATGGCGGTAGAACGCCGCGCAGCGAATCCTGACTGAGCACGGCGACAGGCGCGCTGTTTTCAAGCATGTAGGCCAGACGATCCGCCGGGTAGTCCGGGTCCAGTGGCACATACGCGCCGCCCGCCTTGAGAATCCCGAACAGCCCCGCCACCATCTGCAGGCTGCGCTCTACGCAGATGGCCACTCGGTCATCGGCGTTGACACCCATCGCGATCAGGCGATGCGCAATGCAATTGGCCCGGGCATTGAGCGTTGCGTAGCTCCAGGACGTACCTTCGAACGTCACGGCTATCGCCTCCGGCGTCATCACCACCTGACGTTCAAACAGGCCATGCAGCGTCAGCCCCTGCGGGTACGCCTGAGCCGTCTCATTGAACGCCTGGATCAATTGACGATGCTCGTTTTCCTGCACGAGCGGGATATGCGTCGCAATGGCCTGGCTGTTGGCGACCATTGCCCGCAGCGTGGTTTCCAGATAGCCCAGATGGCGTTCGACAGTGTCGCGATCAAACAACGCCGTGGCGTATTCCAGAGAGCCGTACAAACGACCGCCGATTTCCGCCATGTCCAGCAAGACATCGAACTTGGCTGTCCGGCTGCTGGCATTCACCCCTTGCAAACTCATGTCACCCAATGCCGGTGCTTCGCCAGCGCCGCTCTGCCAGGAGAGCATGGCCTGGAAAATCGGAGCGTGAGACAGGCTGCGCAACGGATTGACCGCTTCCACCACTTGCTCGAACGGCAGGTCCTGATGGGCCTGAGCCTCAAGCGTGCGCGCCTTGACCTGCTGCAACAGTGCCTCAACCGTAGGCTCAGCCGACAGGTCCACGCGCAGCGCCAGTGTGTTGACGAACAGGCCGATCAATCCCTCGACCTCGACGCGGGTACGGTTGGCGACCGGCGTGCCGATCACAACATCATCCTGACCGGCCAGACGGCCCAAAACCGTCGCCCAGGCGGCCATGACCGTCATGAACAACGTGGTGCCCTGGCGCTGGCTCAACGCCTTGAGCTGATCGGTCAACGTCTGATCGAGCGCCAGCCCGACCGCGTCACCGGCATAGTGCTGCTGCGCAGGCCGTACGCGATCCGTTGGCAGACTCAGCAGCGCAGGCGCGTCATCCAGCGCTTGCTGCCAATACCCGGTTTGTTGCTGCAGGACTTCTGCGGTCAGCCAGCAGCGTTGCCATACGGCGTAGTCGGCATAGTGCAGTGTCAGCGCAGGCAGCGGATTCGGTTGCCCTGCATGCAGGGCCTGGTAAAGCATCCCCAGCTCGCGGGTGAAGATGTCCGAAGACAAGCCGTCGGCGATGATGTGGTGGAAGGTCACCGCTATCACATGGTCGTCATCGGCCATGCGAACCAACTGACCTCGCACCAATGGGCCGTGCACCAGGTCGAACGGGGCTCGCGCCTCATCGGCGATCAACGCCATCAAGGCCTGCTCGGCGGCAGGCTGCCCTTCCAGCGTCTGCAACTGCAGTTCAAACCCGATATCGTCAGGCGCAATGCGCTGTTGCACCTCTTGGCCCGGCGTCTGAACAAAGGTGGTGCGCAATGACTCGTGGCGCGCCACGAGCATGTCCAGGGCACCTTGCAGTGCATCCACATCCAGTTCCCCACGCACTCGCAGTCCAGCCGGAATGTGATAGGCAGCGCTGTCGCCTTCAAGCCTCGACAGAAACCACAGCCGTTGCTGGGCGAACGACAGCGGCAATGGCTGATCGCGTGATACCGCAACCACCGATGGCTGCGCCGTACGGGCGGCCTGCGCCAGGCCTCGGGCCATTGCCTCCAGCACCGGCTCGGCGAATACATCCATCAGGCGCAACTCGGCACCCAGTCGCTGGCGGACATGGGCAATCAAGCGCATGACCAGCAGCGAATGCCCGCCCAGCTCGAAGAAATGATCATGGCGGCCGACGTGCTCGACATTCAGCAACTGCTGCCAGATCTGCGCCAGCGCCGTTTCGGTCGCGCCTTGCGGCGGCTCGTGCAGACGGCTGGCAAACGCGTCACTGTCAGGTGCCGGCAGCGCCTTGCGGTCCAGTTTGCGGTTCGGCGTGAGCGGCATCGCGTCCAGCAGCACAAAGGCGCTGGGCATCATGTACTCGGCCAGTAACGGAGCCAGCGCATCGCGCAGCATGCCCGCCGTCAGTGTCTGCCCGGTATGTGGCACCACATAAGCCACGAGCCGTTTTTCGCCCGGCGCGTCTTCGCGGGCAATGACCACCGCTTCCTTGACCCCGTCACAATCGCCCAGGCGGGTTTCAATTTCGCCCAGTTCAATACGGAAACCGCGCACCTTGACCTGGAAGTCGTTGCGCCCCAGGTATTCAAGGCTGCCATCGGCCAGATAACGCGCCAGATCCCCGGTGCGGTACATCCGGGCCTGTGGCTCATCACTGAAAGGATCGGCCAGGAAGCGTTCGGCGTTGACCCGTTCAAGGTTCAGGTAGCCACGCGCGACACCATCGCCACCGATGTACATTTCCCCCGCCACACCGGCCGGGACCGGCTGCTGCCGGGCGTCGAGCAGGTAAATGCGGGTATTGGCCATCGGTCGGCCGATGCTGACGTTCTGGCGGGTAGAACCATCATCGACATAAGCCGCCGTGCAAGACACGGTCGCTTCAGTAGGGCCGTAGGTATTGATCAGTCGGGCGTGAGCAGGACGCAACGCCTGCCACCATTGAAGCTTCTGCGCGGACAAGGCATCGCCCGTCACGTTGATCAAGCGCACATGAGCAAGTGCCCTTGCGGCCTGTTCGGGCTGATGATGCCAATCACCCACCAGGGTGTGCCAGTGAGCAGCGGTCATGTGCACGACACCAGGCACCGCTGTGCCGGCTGGCAGGCCTTCGTTGCCAAAGATATCCCGGGTCGGTATCAGCGTCGCACCGGCCAGCAGTGCGGGGAAAATCTCTTCCACCGAGAGGTCGAAATTGAGCGAGTTTTGCTGCAACACCGCGTCACTGGCACTGAGTTCGAACAGGCGCGCCGCGTCGAGGCTGTAATTGACCAGCCCGCGGTGTTCGATCATCACGCCCTTGGGGTTGCCGGTCGAGCCGGACGTATAGATCACATACGCAAGGTTTCGCGAACTCAAGTGCTCGACATGCGGGTTGTGCTCGGCGCCGGTCATCTCGGCGTCCAGCGCAAGCATGGGCACTTTCACGTCCGGCAGTGAACGATGCAGGCCGCGATGACTGAGCAGCGCCTTGGGCTGGCTGTCCTGCAACATGAATTCTAGACGATCGGTCGGATATGCCGGGTCCAGCGGTACGTAGGCACCTCCCGCCTTGAGCACGCCCAGCAGACCGACAAGCATGTCCACCCCGCGCTCGACGCAGAGCGCCACACGATCATCCGGGCCAATGCCCATTTCGATCAACGCATGGGCCACATGGTTGGCCCGCACGTTCAATTGCGCATAGCTCAGGCTTTGGCCTTCACACACCAGTGCAATCGCTTGCGGCTGTGCGGCGACGCGTGCTTCGAACAGATGATGAGCGGTGACGGTGTTCGGATACGCAGCGTGCGTGCTGTTCAGGTCGCTCAGCATTCGCTGGCGTTCCTGAGTATCCAGCAGCTCGATGCGCGTCACGGGGATCCGCTCATGGGTCACAAGCCCGCGCAACACGCGCTCCAGGTAACGGGTGTAACGACTGGCCGTGGCTTCATTGAACAGCGCAGTGGCGTATTCCAGACTGCCGACCAGTTGCCCTTGCACCTCACCCAAGTCCAGGGAAAGGTCGAACTTGGACACGGTGTTGGTAATACCGATGCCTTCCAGTGCCACCCCCGTCAACGCCATGTCGTCGAGGGTCTGCCAGCTCAACATCGCCTGGAATACCGGACTGTGCGCAAGACTGCGCACCGGTTTAACCACTTCGACCACCTGCTCGAACGGCAGGTCCTGATGCGCCTGAGCGCCCAGGACCTGCGCCTTGACCCGAGCCAGCAACGCACCGACGTCCGGGTCACCCGAGACATCGATACGCACGGCCAGAGTATTGACGAACAACCCGATCAGCGGCTCGACCTCGACTCGGTTCCGATTGGCGATCGGCGAGCCGATCACAACGTCTTCCTGCCCCGAGAGGCGGCTCAGCAACACGGCCCAGGCGGCTAAAACAGTCATGTACAACGTCGTACCGTGGCGCTGGCTCAGGGCCTTGAGGTCGCGCGTCAGCTCAGGATCGAGCACGATGCCCAGCGTTGCACCGGCATAGTCCTGCTGCGCAGGACGCGGCTCGTCGGTCGGCAAGTCCAGCACCGCAGGCGCGTCAGCCAGCGTCTGCTGCCAATAGCGGCTTTGCGTTTCAAGCACCTCACCACTGAGCCAGCGGCGCTGCCAGACCGCATAGTCGGCGTACTGCACCGCAAGCGGCGGCAATGGATCGTCCAGCCCCTGACGGAACGCCTCATAGAGCGCGGTCAGTTCATGGGTCAATACGCCCAGCGACCAGCCGTCACAGACGATGTGATGCACCGTCACCAACAGGGCGTGGTCGTCGCTGTCCAGACGGATCAGGCGTCCCCTTATCAGCGGGCCTGCGGCAAGGTCAAAGGGCATCAGCGCTTCTTCCTGCGCGATGCCCCGCAGTTGTTCTTCACGGTCGCTGCGACCCTGAAGGTCCTGGCGTTTTAGGGTAAAACCGTTATCGAACGGGGTAATGCATTGAACCGCTTCCTGGTCCTCACGCACGGCAAACCGGGTGCGAAGCGCTTCATGACGGGACAGAATACGCGCCAATGCCCGTTGCAGCGCATCCTCATCGATGGCACCGCGCAAGCGAAGCCCGGCCGGCATATTGTAGGCCGTGCTGCCACCTTCCATTTGTGCCAGGAACCACAGGCGCTGTTGGGCGAACGACAACGGCAAATCGTCGTCTCGGGAAACGCGGACGATGTCCGGCAGTGTGCTGCGACCCGCGTCTGCCAGCCAGCTGGCCAGTGCCGAAAGCTCCGGGTGAGTGAACAGTTGCCCCAGACTCAGGTCGACGCCAAGGCGCAGCCTGACTTGGGAGATCAGGCGAATGGCGAGCAGTGAGTGGCCACCCAGGTCGAAGAAACGGTCGAAGCGTCCCACGTGCTCGACACCCAACAGTTCCTGCCAGAGTTGCGCCAGCGCGACCTCGATTTCACCCCGAGGGGCCTCATAGCCACGGCTGACCAGCGCTTGCTGATCAGGGGCAGGCAGCGCCTTGCGGTCCAGCTTGCCGTTCGGGGTCAGCGGGAGCGATTCAAGGCACACGTAAGCGACCGGCACCATGTAATCAGGCAGCAGCGCCTGCAGATGCTCACGCAGCGCCTCGATGGCCACGTCTTCGGCACGGGCGGTGAAGTACGCCACCAGACGTTTGTCGCCGGGCACATCCTCGCGCGCTACAACCACCGTCTCCTTGATCGATGCGTGCTGGGCCAGCTTGGTTTCGATCTCGCCCAATTCGATACGGAAACCACGAATCTTGACCTGATCGTCGTTTCGGCCCAGGTACTCGATATTCCCATCTGCCAGCCAGCGACCCAGGTCGCCGGTGCGGTACATGCGGGCGGTCGGGTCTGCGCTGAATGGATCGTTGAGGAAGCGCTCGGCTGTCAGGTCGTCGCGGTTCAGGTAACCCCGCGCCACGCCTGCGCCACTGATATACAGTTCGCCCGCCACACCCAGCGGCACCGGTTGACGGTGCTCGTTCAACAGGTAGAACCGGGTGTTGGCGACGGGTTTGCCAATGTGCGCCGCAAAGCCGTTTTCGCGGTCCATCGCCACCCAGCTGGAATACGTGGTGGTTTCAGACGGGCCGTACAGGTTGCACAGGCGCTGGACCTGTGTCTTCTTGAACAGACTTTCAACCAGACTGCGCTTGAGCGCCTCACCCGCCACGTTGACCGTATGCACGCCCTGCCCCAGACCGCCAGAATCCAGCAACGCCTTGAGCGCCGACGGCACGGTATTGATCAGGGTAACGTCATGCTCACCGTCGTTAAGGGCCAGCACATTGGTAACGACCTCAATGCAGCCACCAGAAATCAGCGGTGCAAAGCATTCATAAACTGCCAGGTCGAAGTTCAGCGAGGTCGAGAACAGGGTGTTGGCCAGTACCGACGGTGCAAACGAGGCCTGCGCCCACGTCAGGAAATTGACCGTGTTGCGGTGTTCGATCATGACGCCTTTGGGCAAACCGGTGGAACCTGAGGTGTAGATCACGTAAGCCAGATGCGCAGAGGTCAGGTTTGCGACGTGCGGGTTGGCAGAAGGCTCGTTCAGCCAGGTGCAGCGATGCAGGTCAATGATCGGTGCAGAGGATGCCGCCAACAGTTCGAGACTGGCGGCGCTGGCCAGAATCGCCGCCGGGTTGCTGTCCTGTAGCATGTAGGCAATGCGGTCAACCGGGTAGGCCGGGTCCAGCGGCACATAAGCGCCACCTGCCTTGAGAATGGCCAATAGACCGACCACCATCTCAACCCCGCGCTCGATGCAAATCCCCACACGGGCATCCGGCTGTACGCCGAGGTGGCGCAAATGGTGAGCCAGACGGTTGGCGCGCTCGTTCAGTTGCGCGTAAGTGAGGCTGACAGCCCCGTGTACCAGCGCAACAGCCGTTGGCGTGCGCTCAGCCTGCGCTTCGAACAGGCCGTGGACGGTCTGTTCCTGCGGATAGTCGACGCTCGTATCGTTGAACGCCAGGAGCAATTGCTCACGCTCGGCGTCTGGCACCACCGAAAGCCGATTCAGCGGCACCTGAGGCGTCGTCTCCAGCGCCTCGACCAGGTTGCGCAAGGCGGTCTGCATGAAATCGCAGGCACGTTGCGCGCCGATGTCGGCCACTGCCTGCGCGGTCAGCATGAACGCTTCACCAAGATCGTCGACATTGAGCGTGAGCGGGTAGTTGGTCCGTTCTTCCATCGCCAGTGTATGGATACCCGCCCAGGCGGCCACTGCTTCGGCGGCAGGTGCCTGGCCGCCACTGTGGCGGTAATTGAGTAACGTGCTGAACAACGGCAACGCCGACGGTACACCGCTGCAACGCTGGGCCAGTGACAGCGAGGCATGTTCATGCCCCAACAGGGCCGAGAGCCGCTGGTGCGTAGCACGTACGGCAGCCTGGGCATCCAGATCGCCTACATCGATGCGCAATGGCAGGGTATTGATGAACATCCCCAGTGCGCGGTCCGTACCCGCCGCACCGCTCATGCGGCCCATCAAAACAGTGCCGAACACCACTTCCTCACGACCGGAAAGGCTGCCCACCACCATCGCCCAGGCCAGGTGTACCAGGCTGGCAGCACTCGCCCCCAGACGTCGCGCCTGAGCGTTCAAACGCCTGCTCAGGGAAGCTTCCAGCATCTGATGCACTTCTTCGATGCCTGTACCGTCACCCTGCACGTCTTGCAGTCCGAGCGGCAGTGTCGGTTCGTCGATGTCGCCCAGCATGCTCCGGAAGAATGCCTCGTGCGCTTCGCGGCTGACCCCCAGCCGCGCCTGCGCCACGTGGTTGCGATACGGCACCGCTTCTGGCAGTAGAGAGGTTTGCCCGTCAAGGCTGGCCTGCATTTCCTGCACCACGACTTCCAGCGCCGTGTGGTCAAGCGCCATGTGATGAAACAGCAGAATCCCGACCCAGCGGTTGTTGACCGCATCCAAAGCACAGGCCAGGCGGATCAAGGGTGCCTGAGACACATCGAGCCGGTAGTGACGTGGATCGAAACGTTGCTGCAGGCTGTGCAGCGCGTCCTCGGTATCCGGGTCCAGTTGAACGATCTCAACGCTCATCGCCGCGGTACGCCAAACCACCTGAACAGGCTCGCTCAAGCCTTCCCACACCACTGCGGTACGCAGAATGTCGTTACGGTCGACCACGCTTTGCAGCGCCCCGGCGAAACGGTCCAGTCGCTCGCGGTCATCAAATCCGAACAGCACTTGCAGAACGTACGGGTCGCCTTCGGCGGCAGCCAGGTGGTGATAGAGAATGCCTTCCTGCAACGGTGCAAGGGCATAGATATCCTGCACATTGGCGATGCCGCCCGGTACGCTGGCGACCACGCGATCAATGGCTCCCTGATCAAGATCCACCAGCGGCAGCATTTCAGGGGTGATGCGTTCGCAGTCCGGACCGATCAGATTGGCCGGTACTACGACCTGGGTCTGTCCGCCCACCGCAGCGGCCAGTGCAGCCAGCGTCGGTTGGCCGAACAGGACGCGCACATCCGCATTCAGCTCCAATTGACGCATGCGTTCGATCAGCTTCACCGCCAGCAGCGAATGACCGCCCAGTTCGAAGAAGTGATCAAAACGGCCCACCTGCTCCACGCCGAGCAGTTCCTGCCACAGTAAGGCGATGGCGATTTCAGTTTCGCCCTGCGGCGCCTCGTACGCGCGGTTGAGCAGCGCCGACTGGTTGGGCGCTGGCAGCGCCTTACGGTCCAGCTTGCCGTTGGAGGTCAGCGGCAGGCTATCAAGACGGACATACGCCGCCGGAACCATATAGTCCGGCATCTGTTGTAGAAGGTGCGTGCGCAGCGATTCGATATCGGTGTCGGGTTCAGGCGATGTGAAATAGGCCACCAGACGCTTGTCGCCCGGCACGTCCTCGCGAGCCAGGACCACCGCATCCCTGATCTGCGCATGACTGGCCAGCTTGGCCTCGATTTCGCCCAGCTCGATACGGAAACCACGGATTTTCACCTGATCGTCGTTCCGGCCCAGGTATTCCAGGCTGCCTTCGGCATTCCAACGGGCCAGGTCACCGGTGCGGTACAGACGTGCGTTTGCAGTGGCGGTGAACGGATCGGCGATGAACCGCTCGGCATTCAGCTCGGGACGGTTCAGGTAGCCACGGGCGACGCCCGCGCCGCCGATGTACAACTCACCCACCACGCCAACCGGCACCGGTTCGCGCTGGGCGTCCAACACGTACGTCTGCAAGTCCGGGATCCGCACACCAATCGGGCTGACGCCCATGTGGTGTGCATCTGCTGCTTCGAGGGCGCGGTAGGTCACGTGTACTGTGGTTTCGGTGATGCCGTACATGTTGACCAGTTGCGTACCGGCGTTCATGGCTTTTGCGTACCACGGCTTGAGCAGCCCCGTTTCCAGCGCTTCACCGCCGAAGATCACCTGACGCAGCGAGTGCGCCTGCTTGCTTTCGGACTGGGCGGCAATCAACTGACGGAACGCGCTCGGCGTCTGGTTAAGCACCGTGACGCCAGCCTCGCAGATCAGCGCATAGCATTCCTGCGGCGAACGGCTGACCAGTTGCGGCACGATCAACAACTGCCCGCCGTGCATCAGAGCGCCCCAGATTTCCCAGACCGAGAAGTCGAAGGCAAACGAGTGGAACAGCGCCCAGACGTCGGTGGCATTGAAGCTAAACCAAGTGTCGGTGGCCGAGAACAGGCGCGCTACGTTGCGATGCTCAACCTGCACGCCTTTCGGCAAACCGGTGGAGCCGGAGGTGTAGATCACGTACGCCAGGTGCGACGAGGTCAACCCTGTGACGTCCGGATTGCAGACGGATTGCGCCTGCAAAGCCGCATCGTCCAGATTGATGACAGGCAGCGAGCCAAGCGACAGCGTGTTCGCTGTGGTGGTTTGCACCAGCACGGCGACCGGCGCGCTGTCGTCCAGCAGATACGCCAGGCGCTCCGCCGGATAGGCCGGATCCAGCGGAACGTAACCCGCGCCGGCTTTGAGAATCCCCAGCAGACCGACGATCATGTGTGGCCCACGCTCGACGCAGATGGCCACGCGATCATCCGGGCCAATGCCCTGTTCGATCAGGCGATGGGCCACTTGGTTGGCCTGGGCATTCAGCTCGCCGTAAGTCAGCTGTTGCGCTTCAAAACGAACGGCGATAGCTGACGGCTGTTTGGCAGCCTGGGCTTCGAAAGCCTGATGAATCAACTGATCAGCGGCGAACGTGGCATCGGTGGTGTTCCAGCCGTGCAACAGCTGTTGGCGCTCGTCTTCAGGGAGAATCGACAGGTGGCTCAATGGCGTTTCCGGAGACTGCTCCAGTGCATCGATCAGTTGATGCATGACCCGCTGCATGTAGCCACAGACGCGTTCGGCACCGATCTGCTCTTGCGCCATGACGGTCAGGTTGAAGCCCTCGCCCAAGTCATCGACCGACAGCGTCAGCGGGTAATTGGTCCGTTCCTCGCCGCCCAGCACCTGAATGCCTTCCCATGCGGCGGTATTGTTGCCTTGGGCGTGTTGTTCGAGGTTGCGGTAGTTGAGCAAGGCGCTGAACAGCGGCGTGGGAGCCTCCACTCCGCTGCAGCGCTGCGCCAGTACCAGCGAGGCATGTTCATGCCCCAACAGGGCTGTCAAGCCAGCGTGGGTGGCTCGCACGCCACTACCCACGGCCCGTTCACCCAGATCGACGCGCAGCGGCAAAGTGTTGATGAACATGCCCAGCGCCCGATCCGCGCCTTCGCCACCCTGCAGGCGGCCCAGCAAAACCGTGCCGAACACCACGTCATCGCGGCCCGACAACGCACCCAGCACCCGAGCGTAACCCAGGTGATAAAGGCTGGCCGCCCCTACGCCTAGCTTGCGGGCCTGAGCACGCAGACGTCTGGCCAACGAGGCATCCACAACCTGACGCACTTCCTGGATCCCCTGCCCGTCACCCTGAACGTTCAGCAGCCCGAACGGCAAGGTCGGTTCATGGATATCGCCCAGCATGGCGCGGAAGAACGCTTCATGGTCTTCCCGGCTGATGCCCAGTCGTGCCTGTGCCACGTAATTGCGGTAAGGCACCGAGACAGGCAATTGCGGATCATTGTGGGACATGAACGCTTCGATTTCGGACGTCAGGATCCCCAGCGAAGTGGCGTCGTCGACCATGTGATGGAACAGCAGCATGCCCAACCAGCGGTGATTGGCCGGATCATGGGCATAACCGATGCGCATCATCGGCGCCTGACGAATGTCCAGGCGGTAATGGCGCGGATCCAGCACCGCGCTCAACTGCCCGGCCACATCGCCTGCGGCCGGGTCTAGGCGAATTTCCTCGATCACCAGCTCCGCCTGGCGCAACACCACCTGAACGGGTTCGTTCAGGCGGTCCCAGAGCACGCTGGTGCGCAGAATGTCGTGACGGGAAATCACGCCTTGCAGGGCTGCGCCGAATTGGTGAAGCCTTTCCAGGCTGTCGAAACCGAATAAAGCGTATTGCAGGTACGGATCGCCTTCGGCGGCAGCCAAGTGGTGATACAGAATGCCTTCCTGCAACGGCGCAAGGGCGTAAATGTCCTGAATATTGGCAACCCCGCCCGGTACGCTGGCGACCACGCGATCAATGGCTGCCTGATCAAGATCCACCAGCGGCAGCATTTCAGGGGTGATGCGTTCGCAGTCCGGACCGATCAGATTGGCCGGTACTACGACCTGGGTCTGTCCGCCCACCGCAGCGGCCAGTGCAGCCAGCGTCGGTTGGCCGAACAATACCCGTACGTCTGCACTGAGGTCTTGCTGGCGCATGCGCTCAATCAGCTTCACCGCCAGCAGCGAATGGCCGCCCAGTTCGAAGAAATGGTCATGACGACCCACCTGCTCGACACCCAGCAGTTCCTGCCAGATTCGTGCGATGGCGATTTCGGCGTTGCCTTGGGGCGCCTCGTAGGCGCGGCTAACCAATGCCGACTGGTCCGGCGCAGGAAGCGCCTTGCGGTCCAGCTTGCCGTTGGCAGTGAGCGGGAACGAGGGCAGCATGACGAAAGCACTGGGCAGCATGTGCTCGGCCAGGTTCTGCTGCAATTGGGTACGCAGTTCAGCGGCGGTCGGGCTCTCTTCATACTGAGCGATGAAATAAGCCACCAGGCGTTTGTCACCCGGCACGTCTTCGCGAGCGATCACCACCGCTTCACGCACACCGTTGCAGGCCGACAATTGGGCCTCGATTTCGCCCAGTTCGATACGGAAACCCCGAATCTTGACCTGATCGTCGTTCCGGCCCAGGTATTCCAGGCTGCCTTCGGCATTCCAGCGCGCCAGGTCACCGGTGCGGTACAGACGTGCTTGCTCGGTTGTGTTGAACGGATCGGCGATGAAGCGTTCGGCATTCAGCTCGGGACGGTTGAGGTAGCCGCGGGCCACGCCTGCGCCACCGATGTACAGTTCGCCCACCACGCCGACTGGTACCGGTTCGCGCTGGGCGTCCAGCACGTAAGTCTGCAAATCCGGGATCCGCACGCCGATCGGGCTGACGCCCATGTGGTGTGCATCTGCGGCTTCGAGCGCTCGATAGGTTACGTGCACCGTGGTTTCGGTGATGCCGTACATGTTGACCAGTTGCGTACCAGCGTTCATGGCTTTTGCGTACCACGGCTTGAGCAGCCCGGTTTCCAGCGCTTCGCCCCCGAAAATCACCTGACGCAGCGAATGCGCCTGCTTGCTTTCGGCCTGTGCGGCGATCAGTTGACGGAACGCGCTCGGCGTCTGGTTAAGCACCGTGACGCCAGCCTCACAGATCAGCACATAGCATTCCTGCGGCGAACGGCTGACCAGTTGCGGCACGATCAGCAGCTGCCCGCCGTGCATCAGTGCGCCCCAAATTTCCCAGACCGAGAAGTCGAAGGCAAAGGAATGGAACAACGCCCAGACGTCGGTGGCATTGAAGCTGAACCAGGCGTCGGTGGCCGAGAACAGGCGCGCTACGTTGCGATGCTCGACCTGCACGCCTTTTGGCAAACCTGTCGAGCCTGAGGTGTAGATCACGTACGCCAGGTGCGACGAGGTCAGCCCTGTGACGTCCGGATTGCAGACGGATTGCGCCTGCAAAGCCGCATCGTCCAGGTTGACGACAGGCAGCGAGCCAAGCGACAGCGTGTCTGCCGTGGCGGTTTGCACCAGCACAGCGACCGGCGCGCTGTCGTCCAGCAGATACGCCAGGCGTTCCGCAGGATAGGCAGGATCCAGCGGCACATAGCCCGCACCGGCTTTGAGAATCCCCAGCAGGCCGACAATCATGTGTGGCCCACGCTCGACGCAGATGGCCACCCGATCATCCGGGCCAATGCCCTGTTCGATCAGGCGATGGGCCACTTGGTTGGCCTGGGCATTCAGCTCGCCGTAAGTAAGCTGTTGCGCCTCAAAACGAACGGCGATAGCTGACGGCTGTTTGGCAGCCTGGGCTTCGAAAGCCTGATGAATCAGCTGATCGGCGGCGAACGAACCCTCACTCGCATTCCAGCCGTGGAGCAATTGCTCACGTTCTGTCGCAGGCAGAATCGACAAACGGCTCAACGGAGCGTGCGGCGTGTTTTGGAGCGCTGTACTCAATTGCTCAAGCGCTATCAGTACGTAGTCACAGATCCGCTGGGCGCCCAGGGTGTCCAGCGTCAGTACGGTCAGTTGGAATCCATCGCCCAGGTCGTCGACGTTCAGGGTCAGCGGGTAATTGGTGCGTTCGTCGCCTCCCAATACCTGCATACCAGCCCATGCGGTGAGGTCCTGTTCACTCACCGTTGTTGCGCTATGACGGTAGTTGAGCAGTGCACTGAATAGCGGCGTGGTGGCGGCCACGCCACTGCAACGCTGCGCCAACGCCAGCGGCGCGTGCTCATGGGCCAGCAGCCCGGTCAATCGTGCATGGGTCTGGCTGATCGCCTGACGCACACTGCTGTCGCCAAGCCCGACCCGCAGCGGCAAGGTGTTGATAAACATCCCCAGCGCACGGTCAGCACCTTCACCACCTTGCAGGCGACCCAGCAGGACGGTGCCGAACACCACCTCGTCTGTGGCGGAAACCCGGCCCAGTACCAGCGCCCAGGCCAGGTGCACCAGGCTTGCCGCGCTCACGCCCAGTTGACGGGCCTGATCGCGCAAACGGCGGTTCAGGTGAGTCTCCAGAGAGGCACGTGCTTCTTCGATGCCATGCCCGTCGCCCTGCACATCATGCAGGCCGAACGGCAGCGTCGGTTCTTCAATGTCTCCAAGCATGTCGCGGAAGAAGGCTTCCTGGGCGGCAGGCTCCACGCCCAGCCTCGATTGCGCGACGTAGTTGCGATACGGCATGGCCGCACCCAGTTGCTCGGCATTCCCCAGCAGGAACGCCTGCATCTCATGTTGCATTACTTCAAGCGCGGTATGGTCCAGCGCCAAGTGATGAAACAGCAGTGTCGCAACCCATCGACCATCGTTAGCGTCTTCGGCACAGGCCAGATGCAGCAGCGGAGCCCGGGTCAGGTCCAGGCGATAATGGCGCGCGTCGAAACGCTCGGTCAGTTGCGTGGCGACCGGGCCTGCGGCCGGATCGAGTTCGACCCACTCCGGCTGCAACACCACGTTGCGGCAGACCACTTGAACGGGCTCGTCGAGCCCGCTCCAGTACACGGCCGTGCGCAGGATATCGTGGCGGTCGATGACCGATTGCAGCGCCTTAATGAAGGCGTCCAGCCGCTCGCGCGTGTCGAACCCGTACTGCGATTGCAGCACGTAAGGGTCGCCCTGTTCGGCGCTGATGTGGTGGTAAAGAATACCCTCCTGAAGCGGCGCCAGTGGGTAGATATCCTGCACATTGGCGGCACCGCCCGGCACGGCGTCCAGCACTCGGGCCAGCGACGCTTCGCTGATGTCCAGCAGCGGCAGCATGGATGGCGTGATGTGCGTGCAGCCAGCTTCGATCAGGTTGTCCGGGACGCGGATTTCCGTGCCGCTGCCGACGGCGGCTGCCAAGGCCATCAGTGTCGGCTGGCTGAACAACACGCGCACATCGGCACTGAGGCCTTGCTGACGCATTTTTTCGATCAGTTTGACGGCCAGCAGCGAATGACCGCCCAGCTCGAAAAAGTGGTCGTGGCGGCCTACCCGCTCAACCTGCAGGACGTCGGCCCAGAGTCGGGCGAGTATCGGCTCAATGCTGCCGACGGGTGCCTCGTACTCACGGCTCGCGTACGCCTGCGCATCGGGTGCAGGCAAGGTGCGACGGTCCAGTTTGCCGTTGGCGGTCAGCGGCAGGCTGTCCAGTACAACAAAGGCTACGGGCACCATGTAATCGGCAAGCGATGCACTCAGCTCGCGCCGCAGATCGTGTACCGAAACGCTCATGCCCGGCTCGACGGTCACATAGCCCACCAGTTGCTTGGGCCCCTGCGGCTGACCGGCTGTTGCGTCCTGGCGCGCAAGCACCACCGCATCTCGAACGCCAGCGCACTGCGCCAGACGCGCTTCGATCTCGCCGGTTTCTATACGGAAGCCGCGAATTTTCACTTGGTTGTCATTGCGGCCTCGGTATTCCAGCGCGCCGTCCGCACGCCAGCAGACCAGGTCACCGGTGCGGTACAGGCGTGCCTGCGGATCCAGACTGAACGGGTCGGCCACGAAGGCCTGCTCGGTCAGCTCGGGACGGTTCAGGTAGCCCAGTGCCACCCCGTCGCCGCCAATGTACAGCTCGCCGATTACGCCGAGCGGTACGGGCTGCCGATGGGCGTCCAGCACGTACAGTCGTGTGTTGGACAGCGGGCGACCAATGGGAATGCTGCCCTCGCCTACGGCCTTGATTTCATGGGTTGCCGAAAAGGTCGTGGCTTCAGTCGGGCCGTAGCCGTTGAGCAGATGCTGCGGCGCACCCTGTTTCAAGACCTGGGCGATGACCGCCGGGTCCAGCACGTCGCCGCCGACGATCAGGTAACGCAGTTGCGCAAAGGCTTCATACAACCCAGACGCGTATTGGTGGAACAACCCTGCGGTCATCCACAGCACGCTGACAGACTGCTCGATCAGTAACGTACGCAATTCCGGCAGCGACAGCAGCACGTCCTGGTCGACAACTACCACGCACCCGCCATTGAGCAACGGGGCCCAGACGTCCAGCGTACTGGCGTCGAACGCCGGGTTGGAGGCAAAGGCCACGCGGTCACGTGCATTGAAGTCGGCGTACCCGTTGTTGATCACCAGCCGATTGATCGCCCGATGCGGCACGCGAACGCCTTTCGGGGTGCCGGTGGAACCGGAGGTGTACATGATGTAAGCGGCGGATTCGCCGGTCGCGTCACGTTGCGGGTTGTCAGACGGCCTTGCGTCCAGCGACAGCATGTCCAGATCGACACGCAGCACGCCTTGCGGAACCTCTGAAGCGGCATGCGTCAGTACGCACTGAGCCCCGCTGTCTTGAATCATGAACGCCTGGCGCTCCAACGGCGCAGTGATGTCCAGTGGCATGTAGACGGCTGCGCACTTGCTGACGGCCAATTGCGCAACCAGCAGGTCCAAAGAGCGTGGCAGCAGGATCGCCACCGAATCGCCGACATTAAGCCCACGGTCAATCAATTCATGAGCCAGGCGGTTGGCCCGACTATTGAGTTCCGCGTAGCTCAGTGTGGTGTCGCCATGCACCGCGGCCTGGGCTTCAGGCTGCGCGGCGACTCTGGCTTCGAACAGGCCATGCACGGTCGCGTCACGCGGATAGACGGCGGCGGTATCGTTGAAAGCGGTCAGCAGTTGTTCACGCTCAGCGACGGGAACGACTGATAGGCTGTTTAGCGATGTGTCCGGCTGATGTTCCAGCGCATCAATCAACTGCTCGACGGCAACGGTCAGCGTTTCGCACACCCGTTGCGCACCGATTTCGGTCATGGCCAGCGCTGTAATCGCAAAGCCGGCACCCAGATCGTCAACCGAAACGGTCAGCGGGTAATTGGTACGTTCTTCGTTGCTCAGGCTTTCAATGCCCTCCCACGCCGAGAGCGCCTGTTCGGACACCGCACCTGCGCCACTGTGACGGTAATTGAGCAATGCGTTGAACAGAGGTGCAGGTGCAGCGACGGCACTGCAGCGTTGTGCGAGCGCCAGGGAGGCGTGTTCATGGGCCAAAAGAGAGGTCAGGCGCGCATGGGTGGACTTCACGCCTTCAAGAACGCTGCGTGCGTCGACATCGACACGCAATGGCAAGGTATTGATGAACATGCCCAGCGCGCGGTCAGAACCTTCACCACCCTGCATGCGCCCCATCAGTACCGTGCCGAATACCACCTGATCGCGTCCGGTGGCGGCACGGGTCACCAGTGCCCAGGCAAGGTGCAGAACGCTCGCAGCGCTGATGCCCAGTTTCCGGGCTTGAGCACGTATCCGAAGGCTCAACGCATCGCTCAGCGCCATGCAGGCTTCTTCGATGCCGGTTCCGTCACCTCGCACGCCCGCCTGATCGAACGCCAGGGTCGGCTCATCGATATCGGCCAACTGGCTGCGGAAAAAGGTTTCGTGATCCTGCTCGGTCAACCCCAGGCAGGCCTGCGCCACGTAATTGCGGTACGGCATTGCAGCAGGCAGTGACTGGCCTTCACCCAGCATGAACGCCTGCATTTCATGGCTCACCACCTCAAGCGCAGTATGGTCAAGCACCAGGTGGTGAAACATGAGCATCATCACCCAACGCCCGTTCTGACGATCATGGGCACACGCCAGCTTCATCAGTGGGGCCTGTCCCAGATCCAGGCGGTAATGATGGGTCGCAAACCGTTCGCGCAGCGCGTTCGCGACATCGCCATGAGTGTCAGTCAACTCAAGGAGTTCTACTGACAACTGCGCCTGACGCCACACCACCTGAACAGGACTTTCCAGTCCTTCCCAGAACACCGAAGTGCGCAACGTGTCGTGACGATCAATGACGTGTTGCAGGGCCTCGGCAAAGGCGTCGATACGGCTCTGATCGCTGACCGTGAACATGGCCTGGAGCACGTAGGGATCGCCCTGCACGGCAGAAACGTGGTGGTAGTGAATACCCTGTTGCAGCGGCGCCAGCGGGTAGATGTCCTGCACATTGGCCGCGCCGCCCGGCACACTGGCGACAATGCGGTCCAGCGCAGGCTGGTCCAGACTGACCAGAGGCAGCAGGTCCGGGGTGATCCGCACACATTCCGGGGCGATCAGATTGGCTGGAACGATAACTTCACGCGCAGTGCCCACCGCCGACGCCAGCGCTGCGACGGTCGGCTGGCTGAATAGCACCCGTACATCCGCAGCCAGTCCCTTGCGACGCATCTTCTCGATCAGCGTGACCGCCAGCAGCGAATGGCCGCCCAGTTCGAAAAAGTGGTCATGGCGGCCGACCTTTTCGACTTGCAGCACTTCGGCCCAGATCTGCGCCAGTGTGATTTCCAGGTCGCCTTGTGGGGCTTCGTAGCCACGGCTGATCACGGCGTGCTGATCCGGGGCAGGCAATGCCTTGCGGTCCAGCTTGCCGTTGGGGGTCAGCGGCAGGCTTTCCAGATGCACGTAAGCCGCCGGAATCATGTAATCCGGCAGTTGACCTTGCAGGTGGCTGCGCAGCGACTCGATCTCGACTTTTGAGTCATAGGCTGTGAAATACGCCACCAGACGCTTGTCGCCCGGCACGTCTTCCCGGGCCATGACCACCGCCTCTTGAACGGCGGCATGTTGAGCCAGCTTGGCCTCAATCTCGCCCAGTTCGATACGGAAACCACGGATCTTGACCTGATCATCGTTACGGCCCAGGTATTCGATATTCCCATCTGCCAGCCAGCGGCCCAGGTCGCCAGTGCGGTACATGCGGGCGTTTGCCGCTGTGCTGAATGGATCGTTGAGGAAACGTTCGGCGGTCAGATCGTCGCGATTGAGGTAACCC
>NZ_RBTP01000007.1:0-186 GCF_003702045.1 Pseudomonas viridiflava | reverse complement strand
CCGATGTGCGCGGCGAAACCGCTTTCACGGTCCATTGCCACCCAACTGGAATACGTGGTGGTTTCGGACGGGCCATAAAGGTTGCACAGGCGCTGAACCTGCGTCTGCTCGAACAACGATTCAACAAGACTGCGCTTGAGCGCCTCGCCCGCCACGTTGACCGTGTGAACGCCCTGCCCCAGACCG
>NZ_RBTP01000024.1 GCF_003702045.1 Pseudomonas viridiflava | reverse complement strand
TGAACGCCCTGCCCCAGACCGCCAGATTCCAGCAGCGCTTTCAAGGCCGATGGCACGGTGTTGATCAGCGTGACGTCATGTTCACCCTCGTTGAGGGCCAGCACATTGGTGACCACATCGATGCAGCCGCCGGAAATCAGCGGCGCGAAGCATTCGTACACTGCCAGGTCGAAGTTGAGCGACGTCGAGAACAGGGTTTTCGCCAGCACCGACGGCTCGAACGAGGCCTGCGCCCATGTCAGGAAGTTGACCGTGTTGCGGTGTTCGATCATCACGCCTTTCGGCAGTCCGGTGGAGCCGGAGGTGTAGATCACATAGGCCAAATGCGCCGAGGTTAACGAACCGACCTGCGGATTGCAGACGGATTTGTCCTGCCAGGTCACGTCATCCAAATTGACGACAGGCACGCCCGACGCAGCCACCAGATTTCGTGTGACGTTCTGAGCCAAGACAACCGCTGGCGCACTGTCCTGCAACATGTAGGCAATGCGTTCGGCCGGATAAGCCGGATCCAGCGGCACATAACCCCCGCCTGCTTTCAGAATCGCCAGCAACCCGACCACCATGTCCGCGCCACGCTCGACGCAAATCGCCACGCGGGAATCGGGCACCACGCCTTGCGCACACAGATGATGGGCCAGGCGGTTGGCGCGTTCATTAAGTTCGCTGTACGTCAGCTCAGCCGCACCGTGAACCAGCGCAACAGCCGCTGGCGTACGCTGAACCTGCGCTTCGAACAAGCCGTGAACGGTCTGCTCCAGTGGGTACTCGGCAGCGGTGTCGTTGAAACCGAGCAGCACTTGCTCACGCTCGGTTTGCGGCAATACCGACAGGCTGCGCAAAGACGCCTGTGGCGTCAGCTCAAGCGCTTCAACCAGTTGTTGCAAGGCTGTCTGCATGTAATCGCAGACACGTTGGGCATCGACGCCTTTCTGCACCAGTGTGGTCAGCAGCAGGTTGTCACCCAGGTCGTCGACGTTCAGCGTCAGCGGGTAGTTGGTTCTTTCTTCACCGGACAACCCTTCAATGCCCTTCCAGGCTTCGCGCATCTGATCGGTCACAGCGCCAGCCGCGCTGTGACGGTAGTTCAGCAAGGCACTGAACAGCGGAATCGAAGCCGGCACGCCGCTGCACCGTTGGGCCAGCGCCAACGAAGCATGCTCGTGCCCCAACAGGCCGCTCAGCCTGCCGTGCGCAGCCTTGACGCCTGCGCGGACCCCTTGTTCGGCTACATCCAGACGCAGCGGCAGCGTGTTGATGAACAGGCCGATGGCACGGTCCGCGCCGTCTCCGCCCTGCAAACGGCCCATCAGAACGGTGCCGAACACCACATCCTGTTTGCCTGAAATGCGCCCCAGTACCACGCCCCACGCCAGGTGTACCAGGCTGGCGACGCTGACCCCGAGCTGACGAGCCTGTGCCCGCAGTCGTTGATCCACGCCTTCGTGCAACGTTTGCCGGACCTCCTCGATACCGTCACCGCTGCCCTGCACGTTCTGCAGGCCGAACGGCAGTGTGGGCTCGTCAACATTGCCTAGCATGTCGCGAAAGAACGTTTCATGGTCGCCACGGCTCACGCCCAGGCGGGCCTGCGCGACGTAGTTCCGATAGGCAACCGGCTCGCCCAACTCATGCTGAAGGCCCAGCAGCCAGGCCTGCATTTCGTGCTGCACCACGTCCAGCGCAGTGTGGTCCAGTGCCATGTGATGAAACAGCAACAACGCCACCCAACGCCGATTTACGGCATCTTCGGCAAACGCCAGGCGCAGCAAGGGCGCTTGACCAAGGTCCAGGCGCAGCTGTCGAGGATCGAAGCGGGCCTGCAACTGAGCACCGACATCACCCTGGAGCGGGTCGAGGTCGACCTCTTCAACCGGCAAGCGCGCATGACGGCAGACGACCTGTACCGGGCTGTCGAGTCCTTCCCAGTAAACCGCACTGCGCAGGATGTCATGGCGATCGACAACGGCTTGCAGCGCCTGCGTGAAAGCGTCCAGACGGCTGAGGTCCGCCAGACTGAACAGCGTTTGCAGCACGTACGGATCACCCTGCTCGGCCGCCAGATGGTGATAAAGAATGCCTTCCTGCAACGGTGCCAGCGCGTAGATATCCTGGATATTGTCAATGCCGCCGGGCACGCGGGCGACAATGCGGTCGATGGAACGCTGGTCCAGGTCTGCCAGCGGCAGCATGTCCGGGGTGATGCGCGAGCACCCGGCGATAATAGCGTTGGCCGGGACTTCAACTTCGTGATTTTCACCCACTGCAGCGGCCAGCGCCGCCAGTGTCGGTTGACCGAACAACACCCGCACATCAGCGTGCAGATCAGCCTGACGCATACGCTCGATAAGGCTGACAGCCAACAGCGAATGGCCGCCCAGCTCGAAGAAATTGTCGAAGCGACCGACCCGCTCAACCTTGAGCAATTGCGCCCAGAGCGCGGCCAGCGTCTGTTCCACTGCGCCAACCGGCTCAACATACTCACGGCTGGCGAACGCGTCTGCCTCCGGTTCCTGCAGTGCGCGCCGGTCCAGTTTGCCGTTGGACGTCAGCGGAAAGCTGTGCAGCACCACGAACGCGGACGGGACCATGTAATCGGCCAGCGAGCCCAGCAGCTCGTCACGTAACGCCTGGGCACTGAGTTGGGCACCCGATTGCGGGATCACATAAGCCAACAGGCGTTTTTGCCCGGGCGTGTCCTGATCGGCACGAACCAGCACCGTCGCTTCGGCAACACCACTGCATTCCGTCAGGCGAGCAGCGATTTCGCCCAGTTCGATACGGAAGCCGCGGATCTTGACCTGATCGTCGTTGCGCCCCTGGTATTCGATGGCCCCGTCAGCCCGCCAGCAACCCAGATCGCCGGTGCGGTACAGCATCGCCCCGGCTTGGGTATCGAAAGGGTCGGAGATGAATTTTTCCTGGGTCAGATCAGGGCGGTTCAGATAGCCTTGCGCAACACCGTCACCACCAATATACAACTCGCCCGTTACGCCCAGCGGCGCCGGACGACGGTGTTCATCCAGCACGTACACACGGCTGTTGCCGATCGGTCGGCCGATGGGAATGGTCGCACCCTCGATCTTCTCGATCTTCCAGGTGGTCGAAAAGGTCGTGGCCTCGGTCGGCCCGTAGCCGTTAAGCAGATGCTGAGGCGCGCCATTGGCCAGAACCCGGCCAATGATCAGCGGGTCTAGCACATCGCCGCCTACGATCAGGTAACGCAACCGGCTGAACGCCTCGCTCATGCCCTGTGCATATTGATGAAACAGGCCGGCCGTCATCCACAACACGCTAACCGAATGCTCGATCAGCAGCCTGGCAAAACGCTCCCGAGACAGCAGAATGTCCTGATCGACCAACACCGCGCAGCCGCCATTGAGCAGGGCCGCCCAGACTTCGAGCGTGCTGGCATCGAATGCCGGGTTGGAGGCAAACGCCACTCGGTCTGTAGCGTTGAAGTCTGCATAGCCGTTATTGAGCACCAGGCGGTTGATTGCCCGATGTGTCACCAGTACGCCTTTAGGCGTGCCCGTCGAGCCCGAGGTGTACATCACATAGGCGGCAGCCCCACCGTCCAGGATCGGTTGGGCCATCGGGGCCGAGCTTTTATTAATCTCGCCGTCCAGCGTGAGACGGTCGACTTCCAGACGGGTGATGCCGTCCAGAGCACTGCGCGTGCTCACGCTCAGCAGCAGGCGTGCCTGACTGTCCTGAAGCATGAATCGTTGACGTTCAGCGGGCGCATTGACGTCCAGCGGAACGTAGACTGCGCCGCACTTGAGCACCGCCAACTGGCTGATCAACAGCTCGAACGAGCGCTCCAGCTCGATGGCGACCCGGTCACCCGGCTGAATACCCTGCGCACGTAAAAGATGGGCCAGTCCGTTGGCCCGATTGTTCAGGTCGGCGTAACTCAATTGCCGATCGGCATGCACCGCTGCCGTCGCGCCGGGCTGCCGAAGCGCATGCGCCTCGAACACGGCTGGCACGCTGAGTTCGCGGGGATAGGTGCGGGCGGTGTCGTTGAAGGTGTCGAGCACCTGCTGACGCTCTTGTAACGGCATGAGGTCCAGCGCACTCAGGGCGCATCGCGGGTCCTGCTCCAGCGCTTCGGTCAATTGCTCGAAAGCGCTGACCAGGTACTCGGCGATCCGCTGGGCGCCAATCTGCGCAAGTGCCAGAACGCTGACGAAAAAGTGTTCACCCAGATCGTCCACCGACACCGTGATCGGGTAGTTGCTGCGCTCTTCCCCGCCCACGACCTGCAAACCATGCCAGGCTTGGTGGGCCTGAGCGGTCACCGCCTGTGCCGCGCTGCCGTGACGGTAATTGAGCAATGAGCCAAACAGGGGCGCAGGTGCCGCTACGCCACTGCAACGCTGAGCCAACGCCAGCGAAGCATGTTCATGACCCAGCAGTGCGGTCAGGCGCTGGTGAGTAGCCTTGACGCTGTCGTCCACACTCTGGCTGCCCAGTTCGACCCGCAGCGGTAAGGTGTTGATGAACATCCCCAACGCCCGTTCAGCGCCCTCTCCACCTTGCATACGGCCCATCAGTACAGTGCCGAACACCACGTCTTCACGTCCGCAAATGCGCCCCAACACCTGGGCCCAGGCCAGGTGCGCAAGGCTTGCAGCGCTCACACCAAGGCGTCTTGCCTGGGTACGCAGACGCGCCCCCAGCGCTTCATCAACCTTCAGCCGTGCTTCTTCGATAACGGTGTCAGCCCCCAGCGCATCGGCGAACCCGAACGGCAGGCTGCTCGCCTCGACGTCGCCCAGCATGTCGCGGAAAAAGGCTTCGTGGGCTGCATGATCGGCGCCGTTGCGGGCCAGCGCCACGTAGTTTCGATAGGGAACCGGGGCAGCCAGCGTGTCCGCCGTTCCCAGCAAAAAGGCCTGCGCTTCGTGTTGCACCAACTCCAGTGCCGCATGATCCAGTGCCATGTGATGGAACAGCAGCAACGCGACGCAGCGGGCATTGACCGGATCGGCCGACCAGACCAGGCGGATCAGCGGTGCCTGCCCCACGTCCATGCGGTAGTGACGGCTGTCGAAACGCTCATGCAACTGCTGGCTAATGTCGCCATCGGCCGGGTCGAGCTCGATCTGTTCAAAACCAAGCCTGGCTTCGCGCCAGACGACCTGCACAGGCGCGTCCAGCCCTTCCCAGACCATCGCGGTACGCAGAATGTCGTGGCGATCGACGACGCCCTGCAAGGCACCGGCAAACGCCTCCAGGCGCTGCGCAGAGTCGGCCGCAAAGACCGTTTGCAAGACATACGGGTCACCCTGCGCAGCGGAAATATGGTGGTAGAGAATCCCTTCCTGCAGCGGTGCCAGCGGGTAGATATCCTGCACATTGCCAGCACCGCCAGGCACCGTTTCAACGATCCGGTCGATGGCGGCCTGGCTCAGTTCGGCCAGCGGCAGCATCTGCGGGGTGATACGGAAAGCCGGGCTCAGCCAGTCACCGCCGTTCTTCTTCACCAGTGCGAGTAACGCGTCCTTGTGAACGCGCATGCTGTCCATCAGTGCATCGTCAAGGCCTTCGTCGTCACCCAGAATGACGAGATCGCCTTCGTCGTGCTGGAGACGGATCGGGTGATCGGAAATGATAGCCATCAGTTCGTTGAAGAGCATTGAAGAACCTGCGCTGTTTGGATTCGGAGAAAGTCGGAGGCACACACAAGCCGACTTCAAAAGGTAAAAATTCACCTTTCAGGATGGGAAAAAACTAGAGCATCAGTCCGGGGGTGTCTGTCACGGCAAGCAGGGACAGACCCGATGCAGGTGCCGAAGGTGCGGGGGAAACGACGTCCCCTTGTAGGGGGACGCCGTTGGGTGAGGCGAGGGTCAGTGGCGTGGATTCACGATATGAATCCGATCAGATACGGCGTTTGCGTTGCAGTGTTGGCACGCTGGAGGCCGCAACATGCACCTCGGTCAGCGTTTTCAGGGAAGCGGCGACCGCGATCAGCGTCGATTGCCCGAACAGCACGCGCACATCGGCTTCAAGACCGGCCTGACGCATCCGCTCGATCAGGCTGACCGCCAGCAGTGAGTGCCCGCCCAGCTCAAAGAAATGGTCATGACGCCCAACCCGTTCGACTTTGAGCAGGTCAGCCCAGAGCGAGGCGAGCCAGGTTTCGGTTTCACCCTGCGGCGGCTCGTAAAGGTGGGTGACATAGGCCTGGCTGTCAGGCACCGGCAGACGCTGACGATCCAGCTTGCCGTTGGGCGTGAGTGGCAAAGCGTCGAGGCGAACGTAGGCGGCTGGCACCATGTATTCGGGCAGTTGTGCCTGCAAATGCGCACGCAACGAAGCCGCGTCCACCTCGATCTGCGCAACTTGCGGCGTGTAATACGCCACCAGTCGAACATCGCCAGGCGCGTCTTCACGCGCCAGCACCACCGCTTCGCGAACCGTCTGATGCCCGGCCAGCCGCGCTTCGATTTCACCCAGCTCCACGCGGAAGCCGCGAATCTTCACCTGATCGTCATTGCGCCCCAGGTACTCGATATTGCCGTGCACCGACCAGCGCCCCAGATCGCCGGTGCGATACATCCGGGCACCTAACACTTCGCTGAACGGATCATTAAGGAAACGCTGAACCGTCAGGTCGTCACGGTTCAGGTAACCCCTCGCTACGCCCGCACCGCCGATGAACAGCTCCCCGGCCACGCCCATTGGCACCGGGTTCAGGTACTCGTCGAGCACGTAGAACCGGGTATTGGCGATCGGCTTGCCGATGTGCGCGGCGAACCCGCTCTCACGATCCATCGCCACCCAGCTGGAATAGGTAGTGGTTTCCGATGGGCCATAGAGGTTGCAGAGACGCTTGACGTCGGTCTGTTTGAACAGACTTTCGACCAGGCTGCGCTTGAGCGCTTCACCCGCGACGTTGACGGTGTGTACCCCCTGCCCCAGTCCGCCGGACTCCAGCAACGCCTTGAGCGCCGATGGCACGGTATTGATCAGCGAGACGGTGTAATCACGCTGTTTCAGTTCAAGTACATTTTTCACCAACTCCACGCAGCCGCCCGAGACCAACGGTGCAAAACACTCGTAAACCGCCAGGTCGAAGTTCAGCGATGTGGAGAACAGCGTTTTGGCAAGCTCCGAGGGTTCGAACGAACGCTGCGCCCAGGCCAGGAAGTTGACCGTGTTGCGGTGTTCGATCATCACACCTTTGGGCAGGCCGGTGGAACCGGAGGTGTAGATCACGTACGCCAGATGCGCAGGCGTCAGCGACGTGACGATCGGGTTGTATACCGGTTGTCCCAGCCAGGTGTTGCTGTCCAGATCGATCACTGGCGCAGCGGTTTCGGCCAACAGGCCCAGGGTCGCCGCATGTGCCAGCACCACGGTCGGCGCACTGTCCTTGAGCATGTAGGCAATACGTTCGACCGGGTATGCCGGATCGAGCGGCACATAACCGCCGCCCGCCTTGAGAATGGCCAGTAACCCGACCACCATGTGTGTGCTGCGCTCAACACAGATTGCCACCCGATCATCCGGCTGTACGCCCTGCTCGCGCAGATGCCAGGCCAGACGATTGGCACGCTCGTTCAACTGGGCATAGCTAAGCCGCTCGCCACCGTGAACCAGCGCCTCGGCATCGGGGGTGCGCTGCACCTGGGCTTCGAACAGCCCGTGAATGGTTTGCCCAGAGGGATAGTAGTGATCCGTGTCGTTGAACAACGCCAGAAGGCGGCGCTCATCATCGTCCGGCAGCGCAACGCCGTGCACCGGCTGATCGGCGTCAGCGACCATCGCGCGCAGCAGGCACTCCATGTAACCGCGATAGCGCTCAACGGTGGCGGGCAGAAACAGCGCCGTCGCAAATTCCAGACTGCCCTGCAACTGCCCATTGACCTCGCCCAGATCCAGCGACAAATCGAACTTGGCCGTGCGCCTTGGCGCACCGATGCTTTCGAGCGTCAGTTCGCCCAGTATCAGGTCGACATTTTCAGTGTTCTGCCACGACAACATCGCCTGGAACAGGGCACTGTGAGACAGGCTGCGTACCGGTTTGACCACCTCGACCACATGTTCGAACGGCAGTGTCTGCCGCGCCTGCGCCTGAAGCGCCACCTGACGCACCCTGCTCAGCAAATCGGTAAACGCGGGTTTTCCGGACAGATCGATGGGCAATGCCAGGGTGTTGACGAACAGACCGATCAGCCCTTCGACCTCGGCACTCACGCGGTTGGCGACCGGCGAGCCGATAACGACATGTTCCTGATCCGCCAGGCGACCCAGTGTCGCCGCCCATACTGCGAGCACCGTCATGTACAGCGTGGTGCCATGACGCTTGCTCAAGTCCTTTAGCTGACGAGTCAACTGTACGTCGAAGCAAACGGGTATGGCCGCACCGCTGTAGTCCTGGATCGCCGGACGTGGCCGGTCGGTTGGCAGGGTCAGCATGGCCGGTGCCTGCGCCAGTGTGGTACGCCACCAGGTCGTCTGCGCCTGCAATGCCTCGCTGTCCAGCAGGCGTCGCTGCCAGGCTGCGTAATCGGCATAGTGCACAGTCAGCGCTGGCAGTGGATCCTGCGCGCCGTGCGCGAATGCCTCGTAAAGCGCGCCCAGCTCGCGAGTCAGCACCCCCATTGACCAACCGTCCGAGACGATATGGTGCAGCGTCACCAGCAGGACGTGTTCGTCATCGGCCATGCGGATCAATTGCCCGCGTATCAACGGGCCGTGTTGCAGGTCGAACGCCTGACCGGCCTCCTCGGCCGTCAGATCACTCAGGGCCTTGGCGGCATCGGCCTGTTGCGAGAGGTCCACATGGCGCAAGGCAAAGCCGATGTCGGCTGGCAGAATACGCTGCACCGCTGCACCGCTGGCGGGCTGGACGAAGCAGGTGCGCAAGGATTCATGGCGCGCCACGACACGGTCCAGCGCACGTTTCAGCGCAGGCACGTCGAGTTGCCCCTTGAGCCGCAGACCGGCTGGCAGATGGTAGGCCGCACTGGCACCGTCCATTCGGGTCAGGAAAAGCAGACGTTGCTGAGCGAACGACAACGGCAAGGCTTCATCGCGTGAAACAACGGTAATGTCCGGCCAGTCGCTACGCGTCGTCCTTGCCATGTGTTCGGCCACGGCCGCCAGTTGCGGGTGAGCGAACAACGCCGCCAGCTCCAGCTCGACGCCCCACTGCTTGCGCACTTGGGATATCAGGCGCATCGCCAGCAGCGAGTGCCCGCCCAGCTCAAAGAAGTCGTCGTGACGGCTCACCTGTTCAACCTTGAGCAACTGCGCCCATAGCTGGGCAAGTCCGGTTTCCAGCTCGCCTTGCGGTGCCTGATATTCACGCTCCACGCTTGCCTGCGGCGCAGGCAACGCCTTGCGGTCCAGTTTGCCGTTGGGGGTCAGCGGCAGCATCTCCAGATGCATGAACACACTCGGCACCATGAACTCAGGCAGCGTCGCCAGCAGCGCATCGCGCATGACGGCCGCCGCACAAGGTAACCCTGTGTAGTAACCGGCCAGGCGCAGATCGCCGTGGGCCGCTTCGACCGCCAGCACCGCGGCCTCGCGAATTCCCGGCAGCGCACTGAGCCTGGCTTCGATTTCACCCAGCTCGATGCGATAACCGCGGATCTTCACCTGGAAATCGTTGCGCCCCAGGTACTCGAGGCTGCCATCGGCCCGGTAACGGGCCAGATCGCCCGTGCGGTATAACCGTGCGCCCGATTCATGGGAGAACGGATCATCGACAAAGCGCTCTGCGGTCAAGTCGGCACGATTCAGATAGCCACGGGCCACGCCGTCGCCACCGATGTACAGTTCAGCCGCCACGCCGTGGGGCACCGGCTCGCCCTGCTCATCCAGCAAGTAAAAACGGGTGTTTGCAATCGGCCGGCCGATGCTCACGCTGGTGGACGCCGTGTCCAGGCTGTCGAACTGCAACGCCGACGACCAGATGGTGGTTTCTGTCGGGCCGTAGACATTCCAGAGCGTATTGACCCTGGCGGCCAGCCGGTGCGCCAGATCCAGTGGCAACGCTTCACCGCCGCACAACGCTTTGAGCCGTGCAGCACCTGCCCAGTCGGCATCCAGCAACAGCCGCCACGTGGCGGGCGTGGCTTGCATCAAGGTGGCCCCACTGCGGCTGATTGCCTGGGCCAGCAGCAACGGATCCTGGCTCTGCTGGCGATCCAGCAACACCGTGCAGGCGCCGCATATCAATGGCAGATACAACTCCAACCCTGCAATGTCGAACCCGATGGTGGTCACGGCCAGCAAACGGTCAGTAGCGCTGATACCGGTCATGTCACGCATGGCGCAGAGCAGATTGACAACGCCGCGCTGCTCGACCATCACGCCCTTGGGCTTACCGGTGGAACCTGAGGTGTAGATGACATAGGCCAACTGGCGCGCAGCGTCATGCGCCGTCGTGTCGGCACCTGCGTCATCGACAACGGCTTTGCGCCAGGTCGCGTCCTGATCCAGCCCGATCAGCAGAATGTCTGCGCAGGACAGACCGTCCGGCACGCCGCCCAGTGTCAGCAACGCGACCGGCGAGCTGTCCTCAAGCATGTAATTCAAGCGCTCCGCCGGGTATGCCGGATCCAGCGGTACGTAGCAACCGCCCGCCTTGAGAATGCCCAGCAACCCGACCAGCATCTCCAGGCCGCGCTCCATGCACAGCGCAACGGGTGCATTGCGCGCGCCCAGCAGCGGCTTGAGGTGTTTGGCCAACTGGCTCGCCTGCCGGTCCAGGTCTCGATAGCTCAGGCGTCGCTCGCCGTGGACCACTGCGGTGGCCTCAGGCGTGCGCTGCACCTGAGCCTCGAACAGACCCTGCACCGTCGAGTGCTTCGGATACTCGACCTGGGTGTCGTTGAGGGAGGTCAGCAGATGCTCACGGGCTGCGTCGGGCAATACCGAAATCTGTCCGACCGGCATCGATGACGCCTGCTCAAGGGCATCGAGCAGATTGCTCAAGGCACATTGCAGGTAACCGCACACCGCCTCGGCATCAATACCGTTGGTGGCCTGTACGGTCAGAATGAAGCCTTCGCCGATGTCATCCACTGCCAGGGACAATGGGTAGGCTGTACGTTCATGCGCCTCAAGCCCCTCGATGCCCTGCCAGGCGGTGTAAGCCTGGGCCGAGCTGTCCACCGGGCTGTGGCGGTAGTTGAGCAGCGTGCCAAAGAGCGGTGCCGGAGCGGCTACACCACTGCAACGCTGGGCCAGGGCCAACGGAGCGTGTTCATGTTCAAGCAGCCCGGTCAGACGCGCATGAATCTGTCTGACGGACTGAGCCGCAGTCTGCGCGCCCAGCGCCACCCGGATCGGCAACGTGTTGATGAACATGCCAAGGGCGCGGTCGGCCCCCTCGCCGCCTTGCATACGGCCCACCAGCACAGTCCCGAACACCACATCGTCACGCATCGAGACACGCCCGACCACCAGCCCCCAGGCGAGGTGCATAAGGCTTGCGGCACTGACGCTCAAACTGCGCGCCAGACGTCGCACGCGAAGGCAGGCTTCGCTGTTCACCGTTTGCTTTGCTTCCTGCAACGCCTGTGTGGACGCCTGCTGGCCGAAGGGCAAGGTGGGCTCGTCAACGTCTTGCAGCATGTCGCGGAAGAACCGCTCATGGGCTGCGTCGTTGTTGCGCAGTCGGACCTGGGCGATGTAATTACGATAAGGAACCGGAGCAGGCAACTCGACCGAATCGTCCAGCAGCAGGCTCTGTATTTCGGAAATGACCACATCGTACGCAACGTGGTCCATGATCAGGTGATGGAACACCAGCGCGACGATGTAACGCTGAGTCGACGGATCCCAGGCGTAAGGCAGGCACAGCAATGGTGCCTGGCTGATGTCCAGACGGAAGTTACGTGCGTCGAACCGCTCACGCATCTGTTCGATGACGTCTCCTTGCGAAGCGTCCAGCTCGAGGCGCTCACTCGGCAGCGTGACAGCACGCAATACGACCTGTACGGGGTTATCGAGCCCCTTCCAGAACACGGCGGTGCGCAACATGTCGTGGCGATCCACCACTTTCTGCAACGCACTGACGAGCGAAGCCAGGCGGGTTTCGCTGTCCAGCGCCAGCAGCGAGTGAAGAATGAACGGGTCGCCTTCCCGGGCCGCAGCGTGGTGGTACAGGATGCCTTCCTGCAACGGCGCCAGTGCATAGATGTCCTGCACATTCGCGACACCTCCCGGCACCTGGGCGACGATGTTGTCGATTTCCGCCTGTTCCAGGCTGGCCAGCGGCAGCATTCCAGGCTCGATATGACGACAGTCGGCCGGAATGAGGTTGGCGGGAACGTCCGGTTCCTGCTCTTGAGTCAGGGAGGCGGCAAGCGCTGCGAGGGTCGGTTGACTGAACAGCACTTTGATATCGGCGTTCATGCCGTTCTGGCGCATGCGCTGGATAAGCGTCACCGCCAGCAGCGAGTGACCACCTAGGGCAAAGAAGTTATCGAAGCGCCCTACCTGTTCGATGGCCAGCACATCCGACCAGATACGCGACAGCACTGTTTCGACCTCGCCAACAGGTGCCTCGTAGGCCTGTGCGTTGAGTACCTGTTGATCGGGCGCAGGCAGCACCCTGCGGTCCAGCTTGCCGTTGCCGTTCAACGGCCAGTCTTCCAGGCGCACGAAAGCCGAAGGCACCATATAGTCCGGCAGTGCGGCGCGCAGCCAGGCCTGTACAGCCTGGACGGTCAGCGTCGAGTCGCTGGATTCGGCGGTGTAATACGCCACCAGTTGTTTTTGTCCGGGCACATCTTCGCGCACCATGACCGCAGCCTGATGGACACCCGGGCAGGATTGCAGGCGGGCATCGATTTCGCCCGGTTCGATCCTGAAGCCTCGCAGCTTGACCTGACCGTCGGCACGCCCCAAGTGTTCCAGGCTGCCGTCCGCGCGCCAGCAGCCACGGTCGCCGGACCGGTACAGCCGTGCGCCCGGCACCGTGCTGAACGGGTCAGCGATGAACGCCTGAGCGGTCAGCTCGGGACGATTGAGATACCCCAGCGCCACACCGTCGCCGCCGATGCATATTTCTCCGGCGACACCGACCGAGACCGGCTGCTGGCGGGCGTCGAGGACGTATACCCGTGTGTTGGCCAGCGGCTTGCCGATCGGCACATTGCTCATGTGCGCCGGAACGTGGGTCACATGCTCGGTAGTGGCATAGGTCGTGGTTTCTGTCGGGCCGTAGCAGTGAATCAGCGTCAGGTTAGGCGCGATGGCCAGCAGGTCGCGGAAGACCTGCGGGTCGGCGCGCTCGCCGCCGCACATCAAAAAGCGCAGATTGGCCAGGGTGTCGCCGATCAGGCTGACGTACTGGTTGAACACCGCTGTGGTCACGAACAGGGAGGTCACACCGGTGGCGGTCAAATGCGCTGCCAGACGCTGCGGATCCAGCAGCAGATCATGGTCGATGATGACCGCTTGTCCACCGTTGAGCAACGCGCCCCAGACTTCCAGGGTGCTGGCGTCGAATGCCGGGTTGGAAGCGAACGCCAGTCGGTCGTTGTGGTTGAAATCGGCGAACCCATTGTTGCGAACCAGCTTGACGATGCCACGATGCGCCACGATCACACCTTTCGGCGTGCCGGTGGAGCCCGAGGTGTACATGATGTACGCCGCCGACTCTGCAGTGTTGGTGCGCAGCGGGTCATGATCGGGTTGCGCATGGACGTCGAGACTGTCCAGATCCAGGCGAACGATGCCCTCAGGCACCTTTCGGTCTTGATGCGTCAGTACCTGCCGGGCACCGCTGTCGAGCATCATGAAGGTTTGACGGTCCGGCGGTGCGTTGACGTCCAGCGGCACGTACACCGCCGCACATTTGCTGATCGCCAACTGTGCCACCAGCAGGTCCAGCGAGCGAGGCAGCAAAATGGCAACCGAATCGCCAGCCGTCACGCCAAGGCCCAGCAGGTAATGGGCCAGGCAATTGGCACGGGTGTTCAGGGCGGCGTAGGTCAGTTGCTGTTGGCCATGCACCACTGCCAGAGTATCGGGCGATGCCACAACCTGCGACTCGAACAGGTCCGTGAGGGTAACGTCCCTCGGGTAATCGGCCGTCGTGGCATTGAAGTCGAGCAGCACGCGCTGGCGCTCGGCTTCGGCAATCGCCTGAATTTGATGCAAACCGCGTTGCGGGTCGTGTTCAAGCGCTTCGACCAGTTCCTGCAGCGTCGCAGCAAACGTGTCACAGACGCGTCGCGCGCCGACATCCAGCATGGCCAGGACGGTCACGACAAAATCTTCGCCCAAATCATCGATGGAAAGTGCCAGCGGATAATTGGTGTGTTCCTGACCGCTCTGGCTTTCGATGCCCTCCCAGGCCGACAGCGCCTGTTCAGACGTCACGTCCTGAGCACTGTGGCGATAATTGAGCAGTGCATTGAACAACGGTGCCGGTGCCGAAACCGCACTGCAGCGTTGCGCCAGGGCCAGGGATGCATACTCATGCGCCATCAGCGTTGCCAGACGCGCATGTGTGGCTTTGACCCCGTCGACCACGCTGCGTGCATCGATATCCACACGCAACGGCAGGGTATTGATAAACATGCCCAGCGCACGATCAGCGCCGTCACCGCCTTGCATACGGCCCATCAACACCGTACCGAACACTGCCTGATCGCGGCCACTGGCCTTGCTGACCAACAGTGCCCATGCCAGATGCATCAAACTGGCGGCGCTGACACCCAGCTTGCGGGCCTGAGCGCGTACCTGACGGCTGATTGCCGGATCGAGTTTCACACGCGCATCTTCGATGCCGCTGCCGTCGTCGGGCAACGATGCCTGACCGTAGGCCAGCGTCGGCTCGTCGATATCACCCAGCATGTCGCGGAAAAACGCCTCATGCTCATCCTGACCGAGCCCAAGGCGCGCCTGGGCCACGTAGTTACGATAAGGCACGGCACTCGGCAGCGAGTCCCCTTCACCCAGCATGAACGCCTGCATTTCGTCGCGAATCACGTCCAGTGCGGTATGGTCCAGCGCCAGATGGTGAAAGATCAGCAACATGACCCAGCGGCCACTGTCGCCGTCCGGTGCGCAGGCCAGACGAATCAAGGGTGCTTGGGCGAGATCAAGCCGGTAATGGCTGCTTGCGAAACATTTGCTCAATTGTTCGCCAACACTGCCGTCTGCCGGGCTCATGTCCACCCTTTCAACGATCAGATCTGCGTGACGCCAGACCACTTGCACCGGGGCGTCCAGGCCTTCCCAGAGCACCGATGTGCGCAGGATGTCATGGCGCTGAACGACCTGTTGCAACGCATTGGCGAACGCGTCCAGGTGTTCGCGGCTTCTGACCGAAAAAGTGGCTTGCAGCACGTAGGGATCGCCTTGTTCGGCGCTGATGTGATGGTAGAGAATGCCTTCCTGCAGCGGTGCGAGCGGGTAGATATCCTGCACGTTCGCAGCACCGCCCGGGACGGTGGCCACGATGCCGTCCAGCGTCGACTGGTCCAGCTCAATCAAAGGCAGCATCTGCGGGGTAATGTGAGTGCTGCCGGAGGCGATGCCGTTCGCTGGCACCGTGATTTCCCGTCCACTGCCCACGGCTGCCGCCAGCCCTGCCAGCGTAGGCTGGCCGAACAGCACGCGAACATCGGCACTGAGCCCTTGCTGGCGCATTTTTTCAACCAGCCTGACTGCCAGCAGCGAGTGGCCACCCAGCTCGAAGAAATAGTCGTGCCGCCCGACACGCTCAACCTGTAGCACCTCGGCCCAAATCTGCGCCAACGCGATTTCCACGTCACCTTGCGGTGCTTCGTAGCCACGGCTGATCAGCGCCTGCTGGTCCGGGGCAGGCAATGCCTTGCGGTCCAGCTTGCCGTTGGGGGTCAGCGGCAGTTTTTCCAGATGCACGTAAGCCACCGGGATCATGTAGTCCGGCAGTTGACCTTGCAGGTGGCTGCGCAGGGTTTCGATTTCGATGTGTGCTTGATCGGACGTGAAATACGCCACCAGACGCTTGTCGCCTGGCACGTCTTCACGTGCCATGACGACAGCTTCCTGAACACCGGCATGCTGGGCCAACTTGGCCTCGATCTCGCCCAGTTCGATACGGAAACCGCGAATTTTGACCTGATCATCGTTACGACCCAGGTATTCGATATTGCCGTCCGCCAACCAACGACCCAGGTCGCCGGTGCGGTACATGCGGGCGTTTGCTTTAACGCTGAAAGGATCGTTGAGGAAACGTTCGGCGGTCAGGTCGTCGCGATTGAGGTAACCCCGCGCCACGCCCGCACCACCGATGTAGATCTCACCCGGCACACCCAATGGCACCGGCTGGCTCTGATCGTCCAGCAAGTAGAACTGGGTATTGGCCACCGGTTTGCCGATGTGCGCGGCGAAACCGTTTTCACGGTCCATTGCCACCCAGCTGGAATAGGTCGTTGTTTCTGACGGACCATAGAGGTTGCACAGGCGCTGGACCTGAGTCTGTTCGAACAGGCTCTCGACCAGACTGCGCTTGAGCGCCTCGCCCGCCACGTTGACGGTATGAACGCCCTGCCCCAGACCACCAGACTCCAGCAACGCTTTCAAAGCCGAGGGCACGGTGTTGATCAGCGTGACGTCATGCTCGCCTTCATTAAGGGCCAACACGTTGGTGACCACATCGATGCAGCCACCGGAAATCAGCGGCGCGAAGCACTCGTAAACCGCCAGATCGAAGTTCAATGAGGTGGAGAACAGGGTTTTTGCCAGCACCGACGGTGCGAACGAGGCCTGCGCCCACGTCAGAAAGTTGACCGTGTTGCGGTGTTCGATCATCACGCCTTTTGGCAGACCGGTGGAGCCGGAGGTGTAGATCACATAGGCGAGATGCGCGGAGGTCAAAGAATCGACCTGTGGATTGCAGACGGATTTGTCCTGCCAAGTCACGTCATCCAGATTGACTACAGGCACGCCCGACGCCGACAAAAGCGAAAGCGTTGCGTCCTGTGCCAGCACCGCAGCCGGTGCGCTGTCCTGCAACATGTAGGCAATGCGTTCGGCCGGATATGCCGGATCCAGCGGTACATAGCCGCCGCCGGCCTTCAGAATCGCCAGCAGCCCAACCACCGTGTCCGCGCCACGCTCGACGCAAATCGCCACGCGGGAATCGGGCACCACGCCCTGCTCACGCAGATGATGGGCCAGACGGTTGGCGCGTTCGTTCAGTTCGCTATACGTCAACTCAGCCGCGCCGTGGACCAGCGCCACGGATGTCGGCGTACGCTGAACCTGCGCTTCGAACAGGCCGTGAACGGTCTGATCCAGCGGGTACTCGGCAGCGGTGTCGTTGAAACTGACCAGCAATTGCTGACGCTCGGCTTCAGGCACGACTGACAGACCTGCCAGCGGCGCGCTTCCGCCCGCCTCCAGCATGTCGACGATCCGGGTCAGGGCTGCCGCCATGTAGTCGGCAACGCGCTGCGCACCGATTTGCGCAGACGCTTGCACGCTGAGCGCAAATCGTTCACCAAAGTCATCCATCGAGAGAATCAATGGGTAGTTGGTACGCTCATCGGCGCCCAGATTCTCCATGCCTTCCCAGATAGCCAGGGTTTGCGCATCGACTGCCTGTTCGGCGTGCGCGCTGTGACGGTAGTTGAACAATGCACTGAACAGTGGCGTCGGGGCCGCAACTGCGCTGCAACGTTGAGCCAGTGCCAGCGAGGCGTGTTCATGGCCCACCAGTTGAGTCAGGCTGGCGTGGGTGGCCTTTACCGCGTCCCGCACCGTTTGCCCACCCAGCCTGATACGCAGCGGCAAGGTGTTGATGAACATGCCCATAGCCTGTCCAGTCCCTTGCGACGCGTTCATGCGGCCCAGCATGACCGTGCCGAACACCACGTCGTCACGCGCAGAGACAGCACCCAGCACGCAGGCCCACGCCAAATGACAGAGACTGGTAGCGCTCACCCCCAACTGACGCGTCTGGGCGCGCAGGCGAGTGCCAAGCTCTGCCGGCAATGGCAGGTGAGCGTCTTCGATATCGTTGCCGTCGCCCAGCACGTCTTGAAGGCCGAACGGCAGCGTCGGCTCGTCCACGTCACCCAGCATCTCGCGGAAGAACGTCTCGTGACCCTGACGCTTGCCCGGCTGCCGGGTCTGGGACACGTAGTTGCGAAATGGCACAGCCGCGGCCAGGGTATCGGTATTCCCCGAGAGGTAGGCCTGCATTTCACGCTGCACGATTTCCAGTGCCGCATGGTCGATGGCCAAGTGATGAAACAGCAGCATGGCCACCCAGCGATCATGGGCTGTGTCTTCGCACACAACCAGCCGCATCAGCGGCGCCTCGCGGATGTCCAGGCGATAGTGACGCGGGTCGAAGCGGGCCTTGAGCTGCGACAGCACGTCACCGTCATTCAATTCGTCGGTGATGTCGCACACCGTCAGTTCTGCCTTGCGCCAGACGACCTGCACGGGATCTTCAAGGTTCTCCCAGGCCAGCGACGTGCGCAGGATGTCATGCCGGTCGATCACGCTCTGCAACGCATCGATGAAATGCCCGAGCCGCTCACGGCTGGCCATGCTGAATTCGGCCTGTAGCACGTAGGGGTCACCCCGCTCGGCGGCCAGGTGGTGGTAGAAAACCCCCTCCTGCAACGGCGCCAGCGGGTAAATGTCCTGTACGTTGGCGGCACCGCCCGGGATTGCAGACACGATGCTGTCGATCGCAGCCTGTTCCAGTGTCAACAGCGGCAGCATGGCCGGAGTGATGTACTCGCACCCTGAAGCGATGCCGCTTTCAGGTACGGTCTGCAGGCTCAACAGGCCGGAGGCGTAGCGCCCGTCCTTGATGGACTCGATCAGTGCTGCTTTGTTTTCTCGCAGCAATGCCAGCGTTGCAGGCTCGGCGAGGGACTGTTTGCGACCACGAACCACCAGTTGATCACCCGTGACGGAAAGCTCGATTCCCTTCTCTTCCAGTGTTGCCAACAGTTCAATCAAACTCACAGGACAATCTCCGTTTTTTCCGTCGCCGCGGCGTATTCCGCAAGGGTGGGTTGTTCGAACAGCGTTTTGAAATCAGCCTCGATGCCTGCCTGCCGCATCCTTTCCATAAGGCTGACGGCCAGCAGCGAATGACCACCCAATTCGAAGAAATGGTCATGGCGGCCTACACGCTCGATGTTCAGAACGTCTGCCCAAAGTTCGGCCAGCCTGTTTTCGGTTTCGCCTTGCGGCGGTTGATAGCCACGGCTGACGGTGGCCAGAGAGCCCGGCACAGGAAGCGCCTTACGATCCAGCTTGCCGTTGGGGGTCAGCGGCAGTTTTTCCAGGTGTACGTACGCCGCCGGGATCATGTAGTCCGGCAGTTGACCTTGCAGGTGGCTGCGCAGGGTTTCGATCTCGATGTGTGCTTGATCGGCGGTGAAGTACGCCACCAGACGTTTGTCGCCCGGCACGTCTTCCCGGGCCATGACCACCGCCTCTTGAACGGCGGCATGTTGAGCCAGCTTGGCCTCAATCTCGCCCAGTTCGACACGGAAACCGCGAATCTTGACCTGATCATCGTTACGGCCCAGGTATTCGATATTGCCGTCTGCCAGCCAGCGACCGAGGTCGCCGGTGCGGTACATGCGGGCGTTTGCCGCTGTGCTGAAAGGATCGTTGAGGAAACGTTCGGCGGTCAGATCGTCACGGTTCAGGTAACCCCGTGCCACACCCGCGCCGCCGATGTAGATCTCACCCGGCACACCCAATGGCACCGGCTGGCCCTGATCGTCCAGCAAGTAGAACTGGGTATTGGCCACCGGTTTGCCGATGTGCGCGGCGAAACCGTTTTCACGGTCCATTGCCACCCAACTGGAATAGGTCGTTGTTTCTGACGGACCATAGAGGTTGCACAGGCGCTGAACCTGAGTCTGCTCAAACAGGCTTTCCACCAGGCTACGTTTTAGCGCTTCACCCGCCACGTTAACGGTATGAACGCCCTGCCCCAGACCACCAGATTCCAGCAGCGCTTTCAAGGCCGATGGCACGGTGTTGATCAGCGTGACGTCATGTTCACCCTCGTTGAGGGCCAGCACATTTGTGACCACATCGATGCAGCCGCCGGAAATCAGCGGCGCAAAGCACTCGTAGACTGCCAGATCGAAGTTGAGCGACGTCGAGAACAGGGTTTTTGCCAGCACCGACGGTGCGAACGAGGCCTGCGCCCATGTCAGGAAGTTGACCGTGTT
>NZ_RBTP01000038.1 GCF_003702045.1 Pseudomonas viridiflava | reverse complement strand
CTTAAATATCCTTATGCATAAGTGGTGTTTCGTTCCTGGTCCCATCCGGCAACGACTTGTTCTATCATTTGCCCATTGGCTCTACTCTGCTGTGAATATATCATCTTGATTTTTGAGTAACTAAACCAAACAACGTCTTCTGGAAAAGCGCTGGGCAATGCGTCAAATATATTCCCGCTATAAAACCCGCTTACAATAAAGTTCTCAAACGTTACTTCCATGTACTTTTGCTTGTCGCCTCCTGCACGATAAACACTCAACGTTGCTTTCTTGAAGTGTTGCCC
>NZ_RBTP01000039.1:10663-15191 GCF_003702045.1 Pseudomonas viridiflava | reverse complement strand
GTCCTGCAACATGTAGGCAACGCGCTCGACGGGATAAGCCGGATCCAGCGGCACATAACCCCCGCCCGCTTTCAGAATCGCCAGCAACCCGACCACCATGTCCGCGCCACGCTCGACGCAAATCGCCACGCGGGAATCGGGCACCACGCCTTGCCCACGCAGATGATGCGCCAGGCGGTTGGCGCGTTCGTTAAGCTCGCTGTATGTCAGCTCAGCCGCACCGTGAACCAGCGCAACAGCCGCTGGCGTACGCTGAACCTGGGCTTCGAACAAACCGTGAACGGTCTGCTCCAGCGGGTACTCGGCAGCGGTGTCGTTGAAACCGACCAGCACTTGCTCACGCTCCTGCGCCGGCAAGATCATCACCTGATTCAACCGCGCCGCAGGCACTTGCTCCATCGCATCGGCAAGGCCCATCAGTGCCTGCTGCACATAACCGCAGACCCGCTGAGCGCCGACATGCGCCGGGGTCATGATAGAGAAGGCGAAGTCTTGTCCCGAGTCGTCCACCGACAGCGTCAGCGGGTAGTTGGTGCGCTCTTCACTCTTGATAATGTCGATACCGGCCCAGGCGTCCATACCGTCCTGAGCCACCAACGCACCGGTGTGCCGGTAATTGAGCAAGGCACTGAACAGCGGCAAAGGCGCTTTGATCGGGCTGCAGCGCTGAGCCAGCGTCAAGGACGCATGCTCATGGGCCAGCAATCCGGTCAGACGCTTATGGGCGGTCCTGACAGCATCAGGCACACCGATATCACCCAGAGTAACCCGCAACGGCAAGGTATTGATGAACATGCCCAATGCCCGGTCAGCCCCTTCACCGCCCTGCATCCGGCCCATCAACACCGTGCCGAACACCACATCATCCTTGCCCGTCACCCGGCCCAGCACTTGCGCCCAGGCCAAATGGTAGAAGCTCGCCATGCTGACCCCGAGGCCGCGTGCGTGATGACGCAGACGTCGGGTAAGGTCTGCGTCTACCAGTTGGCGAATGTCTTCTATTCCGACGCCATCGCCCTGCACGTTGTGTAGGTCGAACGGCAATGTGGGCTCGTCGATGTCTTCCAGCATTTCCCGGAAGAACGTTTCATGGGCTTCGCGACTGACGCCCAGACGTGCCTGGGCCACGTAATTGCGGTAAGGCACCGACGCCGCCAGGGTGGCTTCACTGCCCCGCATGAACGCTTCGATTTCCCGCGACAGCACCGCCAGTGAGGTGGCGTCGTCAATCAGGTGATGGAACAGCAGGATCGCCACCCAACGGTTGTGGGTCGTGTCCTGCGCATAAGCAATGCGCATCAGCGGCGCCTGACGAATATCCAGGCTGTAATGACGTGGGTCGAAACGGCGGTGCAACTGAGTGGCAATGTCGCCATCGTCCGGATCAAGCGTCACGGCCTCGACACCCAGCTTCGCTTCACGCCACACCACTTGCAGCGGCTCGTTCAGCCCCTCCCATACCACGCCGGTGCGCAGGATATCGTGCCGGGAGATCACGTTCTGCAGGGCCTGGGCAAAGGCTTCGACCCGTGACACCTGGTCGAAACCAAACAGCACATATTGCAGGTAGGGATCGCCCTCTGTGGCACTCAAATGGTGATAGACAATGCCTTCCTGCAGCGGTGCAAGGGCATAGATGTCCTGCACATTGGCAACGCCGCCCGGGATACCGTTAACCACTTGGTCGATCTGTGCCTGGCTCAGGTCGACCAAAGGCAGCATGTCAGGGGTGATGCGCGTGCAGTTGTCGGGAATCAGATTGGCCGGAACGACCAGCGCAGGTCCGCCACGCACTGCGTCAGCCAGAGCCTCAAGCGTCGGCTGATTGAACAGCACGCGCACATCGGCACTGAGGTTGTGCTGACGCATGCGCTCGATCAGTTTCACCGCCAGCAGAGAATGTCCACCCAATTCGAAGAAGTGGTCATGGCGCCCCACACGTTCGAGCTGCAACACCTCCGCCCAGATTTGCGCCAGTGTGGTTTCAACCGCGCCTTGGGGAGCCTCGTAAGCCCGGCTGAGCAATGCCGACTGGTCCGGCGCTGGCAGCGCCTTGCGGTCCAGCTTGCCGTTGGAGGTCAGCGGTAAAGACTCCAGATGAACGTAGGCAGCAGGCACCATGTAATCCGGCATTTGTTGCTGAAGGTGCGTGCGCAACGACTCGATATCGGGGTTGACGCCGGCGTCTTCCGACGTGAAATACGCCACCAGACGCTTGTCGCCCGGCACGTCCTCGCGAGCCAGGACCACCGCATCCCTGATCTGCGCATGACTGGCCAGCTTGGCCTCGATTTCGCCCAGTTCGATACGGAAACCACGGATTTTCACCTGATCGTCGTTCCGGCCCAGGTATTCCAGACTGCCTTCGGCATTCCAGCGGGCCAGGTCACCGGTGCGGTACAGACGTGCGTTTGCAGTGGCGGTGAACGGATCGGCGATGAAGCGCTCGGCATTCAGCTCGGGACGGTTCAGGTAGCCACGGGCCACGCCCGCGCCGCCGATGTACAGCTCGCCCACCACGCCGACTGGCACCGGTTCGCGCTGGGCGTCCAGCACGTACGTCTGCAAGTCCGGGATTCGCACACCAATCGGGCTGACGCCCATGTGGTGTGCATCTGCGGCTTCGAGGGCGCGGTAGGTCACGTGTACTGTGGTTTCGGTGATGCCGTACATGTTGACCAGTTGCGTACCGGCGTTCATCGCCTTCGCATACCACGGCTTGAGCAGCCCCGTTTCCAGCGCCTCGCCCCCGAAAATCACCTGGCGCAGCGAGTGCGCCTGCTTGCTTTCGGACTGGGCGGCAATCAACTGACGGAACGCGCTCGGCGTCTGGTTAAGCACCGTGACGCCAGCCTCGCAGATCAGCGCATAGCATTCTTGCGGCGAACGGCTGACCAGTTGCGGCACGATCAACAGCTGTCCGCCATGCACCAGCGCGCCCCAGATTTCCCAGACCGAGAAGTCGAAGGCGAACGAGTGGAACAGTGCCCACACGTCGGTGGCATTGAAGCTGAACCAGGCGTCGGTGGCCGAGAACAGGCGCGCTACGTTGCGATGCTCAACCTGCACGCCTTTCGGCAAACCGGTGGAGCCGGAGGTGTAGATCACGTACGCCAGGTGCGACGACGTCAGCCCTGCAATCTGCGGGTTGTGCATCGCCAGCCCTTGAAGACTGCCATCATCCAGGCAGATCACTGGCATGCGCTCGACCGTCAGGACAGCCTGAGTCGCGCGCTGCACCAGCAACGCGGCGGGCGCACTGTCTTTGAGCAGGTAAGCCAGACGGTCCGCCGGATAAGCCGGATCAATCGGCACATAACCCGCGCCCGCCTTGAGAATCCCCAGCAAGCCGACGATCATTTCCGGGCTGCGCTCGACGCAAATAGCCACACGGTCATCCGGGCCGATGCCCTGCTCGATCAAACGATGGGCGACCTGGTTGGCGCGGGCGTTGAGTTCCCCGTACGTCAGGCGGCGCGACTCGTACCGGATGGCAATGGCCGACGGATGCGCAGCGGCACGCGCTTCGAACATCCGGTGAATGGGTTGGTCGTCGGCAAATACCGACTCACGGGTGTTCCAGGTGCGTAGCAGCTGCTCGCGCTCGGTCGCCGGCAGAATCGAAAGGCTGCCGAGCGGTGCGTCGGGGGCCTGCTCCAAGGCATCGACCAGACCTTCAAGGGCCATGTGTACGTAGTCACACACCCGCTGCGCACCCACCGATGCCGCTGCCAGCGCGGTCAACTTGAAGGCTTCGCCCAAATCATCGACGTTAAGGGTCAGCGGGTAGTTGGTGCGCTCATCGCCACCCAACAGGCGCATGCCTTCCCAACCGGCCAGATCCTCCTGCGTATCGCCCATGATGCTGTGGCGGTAGTTGAGCAATGCGCTGAACAACGGCGCCGGTGCTGCCACCCCGCTGCAACGCTGTGCCAGCGCGAGCGATGCGTGTTCGTGGGCCAGCAGCCCGGTCAACCTGATGTGGGTCTGACTGACCGCCGTCAGCACACTGCTGTCGAGTCCGACCCGCAACGGCAAGGTATTGATGAACATACCCAGTGCCCGGTCGGACCCTTCACCTGCCTGCATACGGCCCAGCAGCACCGTGCCGAATACCACATCGTCGGTTGTCGACACTTTGCCCAGCACCAGCGCCCAGGCCAAATGCACCAGACTGGCAGCGCTCACCCCCTGTTGGCGGGCATGATGTCGCAACCGGACGGACAATTGCGGGTCAACGAAACGCTCAACCTCCTCGATATTGCGACCATCACCCTGCACATTGCCGATCTCGAACGGCAGTGTCGGCTCGTCGACGTCGCCGAGCATTTCGCGGAAGAAGGTTTCATGCGCAGCAGGGTCGGCACCCAGCCGGGCTTGCGCCACGTAGTTGCGATACGGCATGGCCGCACCCAGTTGCTCGGCATTCCCCATCAGGAATGCCTGCATCTCATGGCGTATGACTTCGAGCGCGGTGTGGTCCAGCGCAAGGTGATGGAACAGCAGTGTCGCCACCCAGCGTTGCTGC
>NZ_RBTP01000039.1:0-10586 GCF_003702045.1 Pseudomonas viridiflava | reverse complement strand
CACAGGCCAGATGCAGCAACGGCGCCCGGGTCAGGTCGAGACGGTAATGACGGGCATCGAAACGCGCCGCCAGTTGGGTGGAGATGCAGCCGAATGCAGGGTCCAGGTCCACCCATTGTGGTTGCAGCGCAACGTGGCGGCAGACCACCTGAACCGGCTCGTCGAGCCCGGTCCAGTGGACGGCGGTGCGCAGGATGTCGTGCCGGTCGATGACCGCCTGCAAGGCCTGGATGAAAGCGTCCAGACGCTCACGTGTGTCAAACGCGTAGTGCGCTTGCAGCACGTAGGGATCGCCCTCTTCGGCCGTCAGGTAGTGGTAGAGAATCCCTTCCTGCAAAGGCGCTAACGGGTAGATGTCCTGCACATTGGCTGCGCCGCCTGGAATGGCGGACAGCACACGCGCCAGCGAAGCCTCGCTGATATCGAGCAATGGCAGCATGGCCGGTGTGATGTGTGTGCAACCGGTCTCGATCAGGTTGGCGGGCACCGTGATTTCCGTGCCGCTGCCGACCGCACCTGCCAGTGCCTTGAGGGTCGGCTGACTGAACAGCACGCGCACATCGACGCTGAGGCCTTGCTGACGCATTTTTTCGATCAGTTTGACAGCCAGCAGCGAGTGCCCGCCCAACTCGAAGAAATGGTCATGCCGCCCGACCTGACTCACCTGCAGGATCTCGGTCCAGAGGTGCGCCAGTGCAGTTTCCACGTCGCCCTGCGGCGCTTCGTAGCCACGGCTGATCAGCGCCTGCTGGTCCGGCGCTGGCAGGGCCCTGCGGTCCAGCTTGCCGTTGGCGGTCAGCGGCAGCGATTCAAGGCGTATGTAGGCGGCCGGGACCATGTAGTCCGGCAGTTGCGCTTGCAGATGGTCACGCAGCGATTCGATGTCGACCTGCTCGCTGTCAGTGATGAAATAGGCCACCAGACGCTTGTCGCCCGGCACGTCCTCGCGCACCAGCACCACGTTTTCCTTGACCGCTTCGTGCTGCGCCAGTCGGGCCTGGATTTCCTCGGGCTCGATGCGGAAACCACGAATCTTCACCTGATTGTCGTTACGGCCGCGGTACTCCAGTGCGCCGTCCGCACGCCAGCAGACCAGGTCACCGGTGCGGTACAGGCGTGCCTTCGCATCCAGACTGAACGGGTCGGCCACGAAGGCCTGCTCGGTCAGCTCGGGACGGTTCAGGTAGCCCAGTGCTACGCCGTCGCCGCCAATGTACAGCTCGCCGATCACGCCGAGCGGTACAGGCTGCCGATGGGCGTCCAGCACGTACAGTCGTGTGTTGGACAGCGGGCGACCAATGGGAATGCTGCCCTCGCCTACGGCCTTGATTTCATGGGTTGCCGAAAACGTCGTGGCTTCAGTCGGACCGTAGCCGTTGAGCAGATGCTGCGGCGCACCTTGTTTTAAGACCTGGGCGATGACCGCCGGGTCCAGCACGTCGCCGCCGACGATCAGGTAACGCAATTGCGCAAAGGCTTCGTAGAGCCCAGACGCGTATTGATGGAACAACCCTGCGGTCATCCACAGCACGCTGACAGACTGCTCGATGAGTAACGTACGCAGTTCCGGCAGCGACAGCAGCACGTCCTGATCGACAATCACCACGCACCCGCCATTGAGCAATGGGGCCCAGACGTCCAGCGTACTGGCGTCGAACGCCGGGTTGGAGGCAAAGGCCACGCGGTCCTGTGCATTGAAGTCGGCGTAGCCGTTGTTGATCACCAGGCGATTGATCGCCCGATGCGGCACGCGAACGCCTTTCGGGGTGCCGGTGGAACCGGAGGTGTACATGATGTAAGCAGACGACTCGCCGGTCGCGTCACGTTGCGGGTTTTGAACCGCCTGGTCGTCCAGCGACAGCGCATCCAGATCCACACGCGTCATCGCGTGCGGCGCAGCCACACCGGCGTGTGTGAGCAGTAGACGAGAGCCACTGTCTTGCACTATGAACGCATGGCGGTCCAGCGGTGCAGTGATGTCCAGTGGCACGTACACCGCCGCACACTTGCTGATCGCGAGTTGTGCGACCAGCAGATCCAGCGAGCGAGGCAGCAGGATCGAAACCGTATCGCCGATTTTAACTCCGAGATCGATCAAGTAATGGGCCAACTGGTTGGCCTTGACGTTCAGTTCGGTGTAGCTCAGCGTGGCCGCGCCATGCACCGCGGCCTGGGCTTCAGGCTGCGCGGCGACTCTGGCTTCGAACAGGCCATGCACGGTCGCGTCACGCGGATAAACGGCGGCGGTATCGTTGAAAGCGGTCAACAGTTGTTCACGCTCAGCGACGGGAACGACTGACAGCCCGCGCAGAGGCTGATGCCCGTCGATTTCCAGCGCGGTCACCAGTTGCTCCAGCGCGGTGCTCATGTAAGCGGTAATTCTGGTGGCACCAATGCCCTCCTGCACCAGTACCGTCAGCTCGAAGCCCTCGCCCTGATCGTCCACCGACAAGGTCAACGGGTAGTTGGTACGTTCGTCGCCTTCCAGCGCTTCGATGCCGTGCCAAGCCTCTGACAAGCTGTGCTCACCCGCTGCGGCGCTGTAGCGGTAATTGAGCAGCGCGCTGAACAGCGGCATCCCGGCCGGAACCGCACTGCAACGCTGAGCCAGGGCCAGTGATGCGTGTTCATGGCCCAGTAACGCGGTCAGACGTGCATGGGTCTGGCGAACGCCCTGAGTGATACCCGATGCACCCAGACTCACCCGCACCGGCAAGGTGTTGATGAAGATACCCAACGCACGGTCCGCGCCCTGGCCACCGCTCATGCGCCCCATCAATACGGTGCCAAAGACCACGTCTTCACGACCGCTCGCCGCGCCCAGTACCTGTGCCCAGGCCAGGTGATGCAGCGCGGCTGCGCTGACCCCGAGCTGACGGGCTTGAGCCCGCAGACGCCGGCTCAGGTCCGGTGCCAAGGCCAGGCGATGCTCTTCGATGCCTCGTCCCTCGCCCTTGACTTCATCCAGACCGAACGGCAGCGTCGGCTCGTCGATGTCACCCAGCAAGTCCTGGAAGAACGCCTCGTGAGCCTGCTTGTCGTTGCCCAGGCGTGCCTGAGCCACATAGTTTCGATAGGGAACGGAATCGGCCAGTTGCACGGTGTCATCGAGCAGGAAGGCTTCCATCTCCTGACTCACGACTTCCAGTGCGGTGTGGTCCATGACCAGATGGTGGAACAACAGAATGGCGACCCAGCGCTGGTTAACCGGATCCTGCACGTAGGCGATCCGCATCAACGGCGCCTGACGGATATCCATCCGGTGTTGACGAGCGTCGAAACGGGCCTGCAATTGACCGACAAGGTCCGTTGCGGAAGGGTCGGGTTCTATCAGGTCCAGCCCCAGTTGCGCCTGACGCCATACCACTTGCACCGGCTCATCCAGACCTTCCCAGAACAGCGACGTACGCAGAATGTCATGGCGTTCGATCACGCGTTGCAATGCGCTGGCAAACGCCTTGATGCGCGCCTCAGTGTCGAAGCTGAACAACGCCTGCAACACGTAGGGGTCGCCCTGCTCTGCCGTGAGATGGTGATAAAGAATGCCTTCCTGAAGCGGCGCCAGCGGATAAATGTCCTGCACGTTCGCCGCACCGCCTGGAATCGCCGACACCACGCGTGCCAGCGAGGCCTCGCTGATCGCCAGCAGTGGCAGCATGGCCGGTGTTATGTGCGTGCAACCGGGCTCGATCAGGTTGGCGGGTACGTGAATTTCAGTACCACTGCCCACTGCTGCGGCCAGCGCCATCAAGGTTGGCTGGCTGAACAGCACGCGCACATCGGCGCTCAGACCCTGCTGGCGCATTTTCTCGATCAGTTTTACCGCCAGCAGCGAATGGCCGCCCAGTTCGAAGAAGTGATCATGGCGACCAACCTGCTCGACTTGCAATATGTCAGCCCAAATGTGCGCCAGTGCGATTTCCACGTCACCCTGCGGTGCTTCGTAGCCACGGCTGATCACGGCGTGCTGATCCGGGGCAGGCAATGCCTTGCGATCCAGCTTACCGTTGGGGGTCAGCGGCAGTTTTTCCAGGTGTACGTACGCCGCCGGGATCATGTAGTCCGGCAGTTGACCTTGCAGGTGGCCGCGTAGGGTTTCGATTTCAATGTGTGCTTGATCGGACGTGAAATACGCCACCAGACGCTTGTCGCCCGGTACGTCTTCCCGGGCCATGACCACCGCTTCCTGAACGGACGCGTGTTGGGCCAACTTGGCCTCAATCTCGCCCAGTTCAATACGGAAGCCGCGAATCTTGACCTGATCATCGTTACGGCCGAGGTATTCGATATTGCCGTCCGCCAACCAGCGACCCAGGTCGCCGGTGCGGTACATGCGGGCGTTTGCTTTAACGCTGAAAGGATCGTTGAGGAAACGTTCGGCGGTCAGGTCGTCTCGATTGAGGTAACCCCGCGCCACACCCGCGCCGCCGATATAGATCTCACCCGGCACACCCAATGGCACCGGCTGACCTTGCTCGTCCAGCAAGTAGAACTGGGTATTGGCCACCGGTTTGCCGATGTGCGCGGCGAAACCGTTTTCACGGTCCATTGCTACCCAGCTGGAATACGTGGTGGTTTCAGATGGGCCATAGAGGTTGCACAGGCGCTGGACCTGAGTCTGTTCAAACAGGCTTTCCACCAGGCTGCGTTTCAGCGCTTCACCCGCCACGTTGACGGTATTAACGCCCTGCCCCAGACCGCCAGATTCCAGCAGCGCTTTCAAAGCCGAGGGCACGGTGTTGATCAGCGTGACGTCATGCTCGCCTTCATTGAGGGCCAACACGTTGGTGACCACATCAATGCAACCACCAGAGATCAGCGGCGCCAAGCATTCGTACACTGCCAGGTCGAAGTTGAGCGACGTCGAGAACAGGGTCTTCGCCAGCACCGACGGTGCAAACGAGGCCTGCGCCCACGTCAGGAAGTTGACCGTGTTGCGGTGTTCGATCATCACGCCTTTTGGCAGGCCGGTGGAGCCGGAGGTGTAAATCACGTAGGCCAGATGCGCCGAGGTCAATTCACAGTTATCAGGATTGCTGACGGATTCGTCCTGCCAGGTCACATCATCCAGATTGACGACTGGCACGCCCGACGCAGCCACCAGATTACGTGTGACGTTCTGAGCCAAGACAACCGCTGGCGTACTGTCCTGCAACATGTAGGCAATGCGCTCGGCCGGATATGCCGGATCCAGCGGCACATAACCCCCGCCCGCTTTCAGAATCGCTATCAACCCGACCACCATGTCCACGCCACGCTCGACGCAAATCGCCACGCGGGAATCGGGCACCACGCCCTGCGCACGCAGATGATGGGCCAGGCGGTTGGCGCGTTCATTAAGTTCGCTGTACGTCAGCTCAGCCGCGCCGTGGACCAGCGCCACGGATGTCGGCGTACGCTGAACCTGGGCTTCGAACAAACCATGAACGGTCTGCTCCAGTGGGTATTCGGCAGCGGTGTCGTTGAAACCGACCAGCAATTGCTGACGCTCGGCTTCAGGCACGACCGACAGTTCAAGTAGTTGCGCTTGACCGCCTGCTTCCAGCGCGTCCACCAGTCGCATCAAGGCCATGTTCATGTACGCGGCGACTCTGGAGGCCCCCACGCCTTCAAGCGTCAGCACACTGAGTTCGAAACCCTCACCCTGATCGTTGACCGAGAGGGTCAATGAGTAGTTGGTGCGCTCCTCACCTTTCAATACCTGAATGCCCTGCCAGGCGGGCGACAGCATGTGTTCATCCGCTGCGGCGCTGTAGCGATAGTTGAGCAATGAACTGAACAGGGGTGTCCCGGCCGGAACCGCGCTGCAACGCTGAGCCAGCGCCAGCGACGCATGTTCATGGGCCAACAGGTCACTCAGCCGGGTATGCGTGTTGCGTACGCCCTCTGCGGCACGGGTGGCGCCGAGCGAGAGGCGCAGCGGCAGCGTGTTGATGAACATGCCCAGTGCACGGTCGGCGCCGTCACCACCGCTCATACGGCCCATCAGCACCGTACCGAACACGACGTCCTGGCGACCGCTGACTGCGCCCAGTACCTGTGCCCAGGCCAGATGATGCAAGGCTGCCGCACTGACCCCGAGCTGTCGGGCCTGAGTCCGCAGGCGCAGACTCAGTGCCAGTTCCAGTGTCAGACGATGCTCTTCGATGCCGCGTCCTTCGCTCTTGACCTCGTCCAGGCCGAACGGCAGGGTCGGCTCGTCGACATCGCCCAGCAGACGCTGGAAAAACGCTTCATGGGTTTGAGTGTCGTTGCTCAGACGCGATTGCGCCACGTAGTTGCGGTACGGCACGGAAGCACCCAGCTGTGCCGTCTGGTCGAGCAGGAAGGCTTCAATTTCCAGACTCGCCCCATCAAGGGCGACGTGGTCCATGATCAGATGGTGAAACAGCAGGATGGCGACCCAACGCTGGTTGGCGGGGTCCTGCGCATAGGCGATACGCATCAACGGTGCCTGGCGAATGTCCATCCGGTGCCGACGGGCGTCGAACCGCTCGCTCAGTTGCGTGATGACGTCCAGTGAGGCATTTTCCGGCTCGATCAGGTCCAGACCCAGTTTCGCTTCACGCCAGACCACCTGCACCGGCTCATCCAGCCCCTCCCAGAACAGCGATGTGCGCATGATGTCGTGGCGATCGATCACCGACTGCAATGCGCTGGCGAACGACTTGACGCGCTGCTCCGTGTCGAAGCTGTACAAGCCTTGCAGCAGATAGGGATCGCCCTGCCCGGCAGCCAGGTGATGGTAAAGAATCCCCTCCTGAAGCGGCGCCAGCGGATAGATGTCCTGCACATTGGCCGCGCCACCAGGGATCGCTGACACCACATGGGCCAGCGCCTCTTCGCTGATGTCCAGCAGTGGCAGCATGGCCGGTGTGATGTGGGTGCAGCCAGGCGGGATCAGGTTCGCGGGCACCTGAATCTCGGTGCTGTTGCCCACTGCAGCGGCCAGGGCCATCAGCGTGGGCTGGCTGAACAGCACGCGTACATCCGCGTTCAGATTCTGCTGACGCATCTTCTCGATCAGCTTCACCGCGAGCAGCGAATGGCCACCCAGTTCGAAGAAGTGGTCGTGGCGACCCACCTGTTCGAGCTGCAACACCTCAGCCCAGACCTGCGCCAGAGCGATTTCGACGGCGCCTTGCGGCGCTTCATAGTCGCGGCTGATCAGCGCATGCTGATCCGGTGCCGGCAAGGCCTTGCGGTCCAGCTTGCCATTGGGGGTCAGCGGCAACCGGTCAAGGTGTACGTACGCGGCAGGGATCATGTACTCGGGTAACTGCCCTTGCAGGTGGTTACGCAACGGCTCGATATCGGTGTGTGCCTCATGGGAGGTGAAATACGCCACCAGGCGCTTGTCGCCCGGCACGTCCTCACGAGCGATGACCACCGCTTCGTTGATGCTTGCCTGCCGGGCAAGACGGCTTTCTATTTCGCCCAGTTCGATTCGATAACCACGGATCTTCACCTGGTCGTCGTTACGGCCCAGGAACTCGATATTGCCGTCAGCCAGCCAGCGACCCAGGTCGCCCGTGCGGTACATGCGAGCCTGTGCATGAGGGCTGAACGGATCCTTCAGAAAACGCTCGGCCGATAAATCATCACGATTGAGGTAACCCCGTGCCACACCGGCACCGCCGATGTAAATCTCGCCTGGCACGCCCAGCGGCACCGGTTTTGCGTGTTTATCCAGTACGTAGAATTGGGTGTTGTCCACCGGTTTGCCGATATGCGCGGCGAAACCGTTGTCACGGTCCATCGCCACGCAACTGGAATACACGGTGGTTTCCGACGGTCCGTACAGGTTGCACAAGCGCTGAACCTGAGTCTGTTCGAACAGACTCTCCGCCAGGCTGCGCTTGAGCGCCTCGCCACCCACGTTGACTGTATGGACACTCTGCCCCAGGCCGCCGGACTCCAGCAGCGCTTTCAAGGCCGAAGGCACGGTGTTGACCAGCGTGACGTCGTATTCCCGTTCATTGAGGAGCAGCACGTTCGTGACAACCTCGACGCAGCCACCCGAGAACAACGGCGTGAAACACTCGTAGACCGACAAGTCAAAGTTCAGCGACGTCGAGAACAGCGTTCTCGCCAGCACCGAAGGCGTGAAGGCACGCTGCGCCCACGTCAGGAAGTTGATCGCGTTGCGGTGTTCGATCATCACCCCCTTCGGCAAACCGGTGGAGCCGGAGGTGTAGATCACATAGGCCAGGTGCGCCGAGGTCAGCGATTCGATCTGAGGGTTGCAGACGGATGTGTGCTGCCCGTTCACCTCATCCAGGTTGACGACCGGCACGCCCGATGCGGCGATCAGATGCCGAGTGACACCGTGCGCCAGTACGACGGCAGGCTCGCTGTCCTGCAGCATGTAGGCAATGCGGTCGATCGGATACGCAGGGTCCAGCGGCACATAGGCACCGCCCGCCTTGAGGATGGCCAGCAACCCCACCACCATGTCCGCACCACGCTCGACACAGATACCCACGCGCACATCCGGGACGACGCCGAGATCGCGCAGGTGATGAGCCAGGCGGTTGGCCCGCTCATTCAACTGGGTGTAGGTCAGTGCTGCAGCGTCGTGTACCAGCGCGACGGCGTCTGGCGTGCGCTCGACCTGCGCTTCGAACAGCCCCTGCAAGGTTTGCTGCGATGGATAATCGACCGCGGTGTCGTTGAAACCGGTCAACACTTGGTCGAGTTCGGCTTCCGGCACGACCGACAGCTCATGCAGTTGCGCGTTGCCGCCTGCCTCAAGCGCAGCAACCAACCGCTCCAGGGCCGTCTTCATGTAAGCCGTGACTCTGGCAGCGCCAATGCTTTCCTGCACCAGCACAACCAGTTCAAAACCGTCACCCAAATCGTCCACCGAGAGGGTCAGTGGATAGTTGGTACGCTCCTCTCCCTTTAGCGCGTCAATGCCCTGCCAGGCGGGCGACGGCGTGTGCGCGTCCGCGTTGGCGCTGTAGCGATAATTGAGCAACGCACTGAACAAGGGCGCTCCGGCGGCAATGGCGCTGCAACGCTGGGCAAGTGCCAGCGATGCATGTTCGTGGGCCAGCAAAGCGGTGAGTCGGGCGTGGGTGTTACGCACACCTGACTTCACGTTGGTTGCCCCCAGCGACAGGCGGACCGGCAAGGTATTGATGAACATACCCAGTGCGCGATCCGCACCGTCTCCGCCGTTCATGCGGCCCATCAGCACGGTGCCGAACACCACGTCGTCACGACCGCTTGCCGCACCCACCACCTGTGCCCAGGCCAAGTGGTGCAGCGCCGCTGCACTGACGCCAAGCTGCCGCGCCTGGGCACGCAAGCGCAGGCTGAGATCGGGACTCAGCGCCAGCCGGTGTTCCTCGATGCCGTGCCCTTCGCCTTTCATCTCATCCAGACCGAACGGCAGGCTCGGCTCCTCGATATCGCCCAGCAGTTCCCGGAAGAACACTTCGTGAGCTTCATCGCTGTTATTCAGTAATGCTTGAGCCACGTAGTTGCGGTAAGGCACCGAAACGCCCAGGTCTGCTGCCTGGTCGAGGAGGAACGCTTCCATCTCCTGGCTCACCACTTCCATCGCAACGTGGTCCATGACCAGGTGATGGAACATCAGGATGGCCACCCAGCGCTGATTGGCCTCGTCGCGGGTATAGCGCAGGCTCATCAGCGGCGCCTGACGAATGTCGAGGCGGTGATGACGCGTGTCAAAGCGTGCCTGCAATTGGCTGATCACATCCGGTGCCGACCCATCCAGCTCGACCTGACGCAGGTCCAGATGTGCTTCGCGCCAAACCACCTGAACCGGCTCGTCCAGCCCTTCCCAGAACAGCGAGGTCCGCAGAATGTCGTGTCGATTGATGACGCTTTGCAGGGCGTTTGCGAAGGCATGCACGCGGTCTTCATGGTCGAAACCGAAGATGCCTTGCAAGACATACGGGTCGCCCTGTTCGGCGGCCAAATGGTGGTAGAGAATCCCCTCCTGAAGCGGCGCCAGTGGGTAGATGTCCTGCACATTGGCCGCGCCACCCGGCACACTGGCGACAATGCGGTCCAACGTGGCCTGATCAAGGCTGACCAGTGACAGCAATTCGGGTGTGATGTGCGTGCAGCCAGGCACGATCAGGTTGGCCGGCACGGTGAAGCGATCCGAGTGACCGACGGCAGCGGCCAGCGCCATCAGCGTTGGCTGGCTGAACAGCACGCGCACATCGGCGCTCAGGTCCTGCTGGCGCATCTTCTCGATCAGCTTCACCGCCAGCAGCGAATGGCCGCCCAGTTCGAAGAAGTGGTCGTGACGGCCGACCTGCTCGACCTGTAGCACTTCGGCCCAAATCTGCGCCAACGTGATTTCCAGGTCGCCTTGTGGGGCTTCGTAGCCACGGCTGATCACGGCGTGCTGATCCGGGGCAGGCAATGCCTTGCGATCCAGCTTGCCGTTGGGGGTCAGCGGCAGTTTTTCCAGATGCACGTAAGCCGCCGGGATCATGTAGTCCGGCAGTTGACCTTGCAGATGGCTGCGCAGGGTTTCGATTTCGATGTGTGCTTGATCGGACGTGAAATACGCCACCAGACGTTTGTCGCCCGGCACGTCTTCC
>NZ_RBTP01000061.1 GCF_003702045.1 Pseudomonas viridiflava | reverse complement strand
CTTTGCGGTCATCAACAACTACGGCCCGACCGAGGCCACCGTGGTCGCCACCTCGGGCCGTCTGCTGCCCGATGGTGCCTTGGATATTGGCAAACCGATTGCCAACACCCGCGTGTACCTGCTCGATGAACGTCAGCAACTGGTGCCGCTGGGCGTTGCAGGCGAGCTGTACGTGGCCGGTGACAGCGTGGCGCGGGGTTACCTGAATCAGCCGGCCCTGACCGCCGAGCGCTTCCTGCGCGACCCGTTCAGCAGCCAGGCCGACGCACGGATGTACCGCACCGGCGACCTGGCCCGCTGGAACGCCGATGGCACCCTTGAGTACCTGGGGCGTAACGACGATCAGGTGAAGATTCGCGGTGTGCGCATCGAACTGGGTGAAATCGAAGCGCAGTTGAGTCAGTTGCCGGGCATTGAAGAAGCCTTGGTGCTGGCCCGTGAAGACGAGCCAGGCCAGCCACGGCTGGTGGGTTACTTCACCGAACAGCCGGGTGCTACCCCCCTGAACGTAAGCGATTTGCGTGCTGCGTTGCTGGCGGTCTTGCCGGGTTATATGGTGCCCAGCGCACTGGTACGCCTTGACGCATGGCCATTGACGCCAAACGGCAAAGTCGACCGTCGCGCCTTGCCGACGCCGGACCGTGACGCGCTGAACACAGGCGAATATCAGGCCCCTCAAGGTGAACTGGAAATTGCATTGGCAGCCATCTGGAGCGAATTGCTGCAGGTCGAACGGGTAGGGCGTCAGGATCGCTTCTTCGAACTGGGCGGCCACTCACTGCTGGCCATGCGCATGGTGTCTCAGGTGCGTCAGCGTCTGTCGCTGGAGCTGGCGCTGGGTGACCTGTTTGCCGACAGCGCACTGGCGGCGGTGGCGCGCTGCCTGGGCGACACGGTGCAAAGCGAACTGCCCGCCATCAAGGCTGTGGCGCAAGACGGTCCCGTTCCGTTGTCCTTTGCCCAGCAACGGCTCTGGTTCCTGGCACAGATGGAGGACGCCAACAGCGCCTACAACATTCCTTTGGGCCTGCAACTGACCGGGCAACTGAACACGGACGCCTTGAAAAGTGCGCTGGAGCGTATCGTCGCGCGGCACGACAGCCTGCGCAGCCGCTTCATTCAACACGAGGGCGAAGCACGCGTGCAGGCTGCGTCATCCTCCGTCGCCCCTGATCTGCTCTGGCAGGACTTGCGCGGTCACGATGAGTACGCGTTGCAGCGTGTGGTTCGCGAAGAAGCTGCGCAACCGTTCAATCTGCTGGAAGACCTGCCGATCCGTGGCCGTCTGGTGTGCTTGGCGGACGACCGTCACGTGCTGTTGCTGACTCTGCACCACATCGTCGCTGACGGCTGGTCGCTGGGTGTCTTCACCCGTGAACTCACTGCGCTGTACCAGGCCTTCAACCAGGGGCTGGACGATCCACTGCCGCCATTGGCCCTGCAGTACGCCGATTACGCGATATGGCAACGCGAATGGCTGGACAGCGAACGCCTGAGCCACCAGAGCGATTACTGGCATCAGGCGCTCTCCGGTGCCCCAGTGTTACTGACCCTGCCCACGGACCGGGCTCGTCCGGTACGTCAGGATTATTCCGGCGCCAGTGTGCCGGTGCGTCTGGACCCGCGCCTGGCCGATGACCTCAAAACGTTCTGCCAGCAACACGCCGTCACGCCCTTCATGCTGTTCATGGGCGCCTGGTCCGTGCTGCTGGCGCGGTTGTCCGGGCAGGCCGAGGTCGTGATCGGCATGCCAGTGGCCAACCGTCGCCGCAGCGAAGTCGAGGCCTTGATCGGCCTGTTCGTCAATACCCTTGCCGTGCGCATCGACACCTCCGGTGAACCGGACGTCAGTACGCTGCTGGCCCACGTCAAGTCGCAGGTGATAGCGGCACAAGAGCATCAGGACCTGCCGTTCGAGCAAGTGGTGGAGCGTCTTCGACCGCCGCGCAGTCTGGCCCACAGTCCTTTGTTTCAGGCATCGCTGGCCTGGGATGGCAGTCAGGGTCTGGGACTGCAACTGGGCGACCTGCATCTGGAGCCGCTGTCCGATCAACCGACATTCGCCAAGTTCGACCTGACGTTGAGCGTGGGCGAAACCGCCGAAGGCTTTGGCGGGGTCGTGGATTACGCCACCGCCCTTTTCGATGAGGCAACGGTGGTGCGTTACGTCGGGTATCTGGAGCAACTGCTGTGGACCCTGATTGGCAACGACCATGCCGTGCCCGCCAAAGCGGGGTTACTGGATGCTTCGGAGCGGCAATTCCTGCTGGTGGACTTCAATGCCAACGAACAGGCGTTCATGCTTGACCAACCGTTGCAGGCGCTGTTCGACGCTCAAGTGTCCAGACACCCGGACGCCATTGCGCTGGAATCCGAAGGCGTCCGCCTGAGCTATCGCACGCTCAACGAGGCAGCCAATCGCCTGGCACATCACCTGATCGAGCAGGGCGTACGGACCGAAAGCCGGGTTGCGGTCTGCCTGGCGCGTGGCCCGCAACTGGTCATCGGTCTGCTCGCCGTGCTCAAGGCCGGCGGTGCCTACGTGCCGCTGGATCCGGGCTACCCGATGGATCGTCTGGCCTACATGCTCACTGACAGCGGCGCGCTGACACTGCTGGTCGATGCCGGTACACGTGAACGCTTCGCCGACAGCCCATTGCCGAAGGTGGACCTGGATACCTGTACCTGGAGTACGCAACCCACCGACGCCCCGGTCATTGAAGGGCTGAACGCTGACAATCTGGCATATGTGATCTACACCTCGGGCTCGACCGGCACACCCAAAGGGGTGATGGTCGAGCATCGCGGGCTGTGCAATCTGGTGCAGTGGGGTTCACAGTTGTGTCCACCGGTCGCCAACGGTGCGCTGCTGCACAAAACGCCGGTCAGCTTTGATGCATCCGTATGGGAGTTGTTCTGGCCCCTGTGTGCAGGCCTTCGCCTGGTGCTTGCACGGCCCGATGGCCAGCGTGATCCGGCCTACCTGGCCCAGGAAATTCAGGACCGTCAGATCAGCGTGGTGCAGTTCGTGCCCGCTCTGCTGCAACAGTTCCTTGCCCTTGACGAAAGCGCGCTGTGCGTCAGCCTGACCGACATCGTCTGCGGCGGCGGCGAATTGACCTCCGCGCTGGCGGCGCAGGTCCGTGAGCGTCTGCCGACGGCACGCTTGCACAACGTCTATGGCCCGACCGAAGCGACAGTGGATTGCAGCGTGTGGACCCTTGAACCAAATGATGCTGTGCCGGTTTCGACGTTGCCCATCGGCCGTGCTATCAGCAACACGCGTCTGTATGTACTGGATGACCATGACCAGCCCGTCCCGCAAGGCGTGGTGGGCCAATTGCACATTGGCGGCGCAGGCGTCGCGCGTGGTTACTTGAACCTGCCACAGATGCAGGCCGAACGCTTCATCGACAGCCCGTTTGTGTCCGGCGACCGTCTGTACCGTAGTGGCGATCTGGTGCGTCTGCGCACCGACGGCCAGCTGGAATTTCTCGGGCGCAATGACTTTCAGGTCAAGCTGCATGGCCTGCGTATCGAACTGGGCGAGATCGAAGCACGCCTGGCGGCGCATCCTTCGCTGCGTGAAGTTGCCGTTTTGCTGCATGGCGAACGACTGGTTGCGTGGTTCAGCTGCCGCGAGGGCCATTCCGCCCCCGGCATCGAGGTATTGCGCGCCCACGTACTGGCACAGTTGCCGGATTACATGGTGCCGACGGCCTACGTCGCGCTGCCTGCATTGCCCCTCAGCCTCAACGGCAAACTGGACCGAGCCGCGTTGCCGGAGCCTGACGCCAGCGCAGTGCTGAGCCGTCACTACGAAGCGCCCTTGTGCGAAACCGAAGCGCGTCTGGCCGAACTCTGGGCCGAGTTGCTGAACGTGGCCAGGGTAGGGCGTCAGGACCATTTCTTCGAGCTGGGCGGGCACTCGCTGCTCGCCGTCACCCTGATCGCCCGCATGCGCAAGATGGGAATGAGCGCCGATATACGCGTGCTGTTCGCACAGCCCACGCTGGCTGCGCTGGCCAGCGCCGTGGGTGACAACCACGAATTGAATGTACCTGCGAATCTGATTGACGCGGATTGCCGCCACATCACTCCTGACCTTTTGCCATTGGTGGCACTGGACCAGGACGCGATCAACCGAATCGTCGCCCATGTGCCTGGCGGTGCAGCCAATGTGCAGGACATCTACCCGGTCGGGCCTTTGCAGGCGGGTATTCTGTACCATCACCTGGCGGCGGGCGAAAGCGATCCATACCTGTTGCAACCACGATTCGCCTTTGCCGATCAGACCCGGCTGGATGCGTTCAGCCATGCGTTGCAGCGCGTAATCGAGCGCAACGACATCCTGCGCACTGCGCTGTGCTGGGAGGGCTTGCAGGCACCTGTGCAGGTGGTCTGGCGCAAAGCAGCCCTGCGAGTGGACGAGGTCACCCTGCCGGAACTGGACAGCGCGCCGCACATGGACCTGACGCAGGCACCGCTGCTGCATCTGGTACACGCCGAAGACCCAGCCACCGGGGTGATCGCTGCCGCACTGCGTTTCCACCACGTCGTCATGGACCATGTGGCGCTCGACGTCCTGGGTCAGGAATTGCAAAGCATCCTGCTGGATCAAGAGGCGCAGCTTGCCGCGCCCGTGCCGTACCGCAATTACATCGCTCAAGTGCTGCAAGGGCCTGACGATGAAGCCCATGAAGCGTTTTTCCGCGAGCAGTTGGGTGACATCGACGAGCCCACGTTGCCGTATGGCATGGCCTTCGTGTCTCAGGAAGATCTTCCTCATGAGGCCCGGCTTGTGCTGGACGACGCCCTGTCCCACAAGGTCCGCGATCAGGCCCGCTTGCTGGGTGTCAGCGCCGCCAGCCTGATGCACCTGGCCTGGGCCCAGGTACTCAGGCATCTGTCGGGACGCGAAAGTGTGGTGTTCGGTACGGTGTTGCTGGGCCGTCTGCATGGCACCGAAGGCGTGGAACGGGCATTGGGTGTGTTCATTAACACCTTGCCGCTGCGCATCGATCTGGGCAGCCAGCCGGTACGCGATGCCGTGCTGGACACTCACCGCAGGCTCACCGGGCTGCTTGTCCATGAGCATGCGCAGCTGGCGCTGGCTCAACGTTGCAGCGCGTTGCCTGCCGGCGCGCCGCTGTTCAATACGCTGCTCAACTACCGCCACAGTGCATCGCACAAAGCGGTCGACGAGGCCGCAGCGCTGGCGTGGCAGGGCATTGAGGTGCTGAATGCCGAAGAGCGCAGCAATTATCCACTGACCCTGAGCGTCGACGACCTTGGCGAAGGCTTCAGCTTCACGGCGCAGGCGGCGTCGGGGATCGAGCCGCAGCGGATCTGCGATTACCTGCATGAAACGTTGATGCACCTGATCCAGGCGCTTGAGCAGCAACCGGACAGGGACATGACGCAACTGGCTATTTTGCCTGCGTCCGAGCGCACACAACTGCTGACAGCGTTCAACGACACACGTCGCGAATATCCGCGCGAAGAGCCGGTGCATCGCCTGTTTGAACACCGCGCTGCCCGTCATCCTGACACCCTGGCGGCGGTGCATGAGCAGCGTTCAATCACGTATGGCGAGCTCAATGAACAGGCCAATCGGCTGGCTCATTACCTGATCGGGCAAGGGGTCGCGCCGAATGACCATGTGGCAATCGTTCTGCCACGCTCGCTGGAATTGCTTGTCGCTCAGTTGGCCGTCTGCAAATGCGCCGCGACGTTCGTGCCGCTGGATATCCACGCACCGGCCGAGCGCCAGAGCTACATGCTGGATGACTGCAAGGCCGTTTATGTATTGACCCAGTCACGGACGGCAATCAACGCAGCGACTCCGCGGGTCGATCTGGACTTGCTGGCATTGAACGATGCACCGGCCCACAACCCCGAACGCTCGCCAGGCTCGGATACTGCGGCTTACGTCATGTACACCTCCGGCTCAACCGGTGCGCCGAAAGGCGTTCGTGTGCCTCATCGCGGCATTGCGCGCTTGGTGTTGAACAACGGCTACGCCGACTTCAGCAGTCAGGACCGCGTGGCATTTGCCTCCAACCCGGCGTTCGATGCCAGCACGCTGGAAGTGTGGGGCGCACTGCTCAATGGCGCACAATTGTGCGTGGTGAATCATGAAACCCTGGTCGATCCGACCCGTTTCAGTGCCTTGCTGGTCGATGCCCAAATCAGCGTCCTGTTCATCACCACGGCGCTGTTCAACCAATATGCGCAGCAGATCCCTGCGGCCCTGCAAGGCCTCAGGCTGCTAATGTCCGGTGGCGAGCGCGCCGACCCGGTCAGCTATCGGACGTTGCTGGCACATGCGCCGGGCGTACGCCTGTTCAACGCCTATGGCCCGACCGAAACCACCACCTTTGCCACCGTCTGTGAAGTGCATGCGCTGTCTGAAGATGCCGAGACCGTGCCGATTGGCCGGCCCATCGGCAATACCCGTATCTATGTGCTGGACGCTCACCAGCGTCTGGTGCCCAAGGGTGTGACCGGCGAGCTCTACATTGGCGGCGATGGCGTGGCGCTGGGGTATCTGAATCGCCCGGACCTGACCGTAGAGAAATTTCTCGTCGACCCGTTCAGCGATGCACCGCACGCCATCATGTACCGCACCGGCGACCTGGCGCGCTGGCTGGATGATGGTCAGCTGGAATGCCTGGGACGCAACGACGATCAGGTGAAGATTCGCGGTTTCCGTATCGAATTGGGTGAAATCGTCAGTTGCCTGCACCAGTTGCCGGGAATCGGGGAAACGGTAGTGCTGGCGCGTGAAGACGAGCCGGGCAATGTGCGGCTCGTGGCGTATTACACCAGCCACGAAGAGGGCGCACTGCTTGCGCCCGAGCAGATGCGTGCGCACTTGCAGGCCAGCCTGCCGGATTACATGGTGCCAACGGCTTTTATCGAACTGAAGACACTGCCGCTCACGGCCAATGGCAAGCTGGATCGTCGAGCACTGCCCAAGCCTGAGCGCTCGGCGCTGTTCGGCCTCAGTTACGAAGCACCGCAGGGCGAGTTCGAAGTCGCGCTGGCGGCTATCTGGGCCGACGTGCTGCAGGTGGAGCGCGTTGGCCGTCACGACCACTTCTTCGATCTGGGCGGGCACTCGCTGCTGGCCATGCGCATGGTGTCTCAGGTTCGCCAGCAACTGGGCGTTGAGTTGCCCCTGGGGGAACTGTTTGCGCTCGGTGAGCTGGCGGCTGTCGCGGCAGCCCTTTGCGGCGTAGCCCGCAGTGAACTGCCGTCGATCCTGCCAGTGAAGCGCGACCAGCCGATGCCATTGTCTTTTGCCCAACAGCGCCTGTGGTTCCTGGCGCAGATGGACGGCGGCAACGAGGCCTATAACATCCCGATGGCGCTGAGCCTTGAGGGGGCGCTGGATGTGACTGCCCTGACACGTGCTCTGGCACGTATCATCGAACGCCACGAAACCCTTCGCAGCCGGTTCGTGGCCACTGACGACAGCGCTCAGGTGTTCTTCGTACCCACCTGCGCCGATGCCATGCTGCTCGTCGAAGACCTGAGCCATGCTCCCGCATCACTGGGTGCGCGCCTGCGGGCCGAGGCGATTGTGCCATTCGATCTGGCGCATGGACCGCTGATCCGCGTTCATGTGTTGCGCATGGCCGACAATCATCATGTACTGCTGCTGACCGTACACCACATCGTCGCCGACGGCTGGTCGATGGGCGTGCTCACTCAGGAATTGCTCGCGCTGTACCCGGCATTCTGTGCAGGGCAGCGCGATCCGTTGCCGCCCTTGGCGATCCAGTACGCCGATTACGCGGTCTGGCAACGCCGCTGGCTAACGGGCGAGCGTCTGCAACACCAGTCTGCCTACTGGCGTCAGGTGCTGGACGGCGCGCCCACGCTGCTCACCGTGCCCACTGACCGCCCCCGTCCGGCACAGCAGGACTTTGCGGGTGCCAGCCTTGCGTTGCAACTGGATGCAAGATTGACCGAAGCTCTGCGCACGCTGGCGCACCGTCAGGGCGTCACGCTGTACATGGCGCTGATGGCCGCCTGGGCGACAACGCTCACGCGTCTGTCCGGTCAGGCTGAAGTGGTGATCGGCAGCCCGGTCGCAGGACGCGGGCGTACCGAACTGGAAGACCTTGTCGGTCTGTTCGTCAACACCCTGGCCGTGCGTATCGACACCTCGGGCAGCCCGAGTGGTCAGGCTTTGTTGGCACAGGTCAAGGCGCGCGTGCTTGAGGCGCAGGATCATCAAGACCTGCCTTTCGAGCAGGTGGTAGAAATCGTGCGTCCTGCTCGCAGTCTGGCGCACGCGCCCCTGTTCCAGACCACCTTGAACTGGATGCCCGGTCAACACACGGCGGTGCCACTGAACGGGCTTGTCGTGGCACCTGTGGAACAGGTCAGTCAGGTGTCCAAATTCGACCTTTCGCTGAACCTGAGCGAGCAGGGCGAAACCCTGATCGGTACGCTGGATTACGCGACGGCGCTGTTCGACGCGGCGACCGTGCAGCGGTATCTCGGCTATTTCGTGAGGACCCTTGAAGCGCTGGTTAACCACGAGCAGACGCCGCTTGACCGGGTCGCACTGGTGGCCGAACAGGAGCGGCTGCACTTGCTGGAAACGCTTAACGACACGGCGCTGGAGGTCTGTTTCGAGCAAACCGTGCATGCGCTCATTGAAACGCGCGCAACCAGCGAGCCTGAGCGTGTGGCGGCTCAGGTGGATGACCGTAGCCTGACCTACGGCGAGCTTAATCACCGCGCCAACGCCCTGGCTCATCATCTGATCAGCCTGGGCGTACGCATGGACGACCGCGTTGCGGTCATGGCCCGTCGCGGCCTGGACACGCTGGTCGCCATGCTGGCCGTGCTCAAGGCCGGCGCGGGATACGTGCCGGTGGACCCGTCGCACCCTGATGAGCGCATTAATTATCTGTTGACCGACAGCGCGCCCAAAGTGGTGCTGACCCAGCAGGCATTGCTGAGCCGGGTGCCCGAGCTGTCGGTGCCGGTCATTGCCTTCGACCGGCCGCAGTGGCCTGAGCGTCAGGACAACCCGCAGGTCGCGGGGCTGACTTCCGCGCATTTGGCCTACGTAATCTACACCTCCGGCTCCACCGGCCAGCCGAAAGGCGTGATGGTCGAACACCGGACCCTCAATAACCTGATCGAATGGCATTGCCAGGCATTCGACCTGCACGCTGGCAGCCACACCGCCAGCGTCGCAGGCTTTGGTTTCGACGCGATGGCCTGGGAAATCTGGCCTGCGCTGTGTGCCGGGGCGACCCTGCACCTGCCACCTGCGGAGATCGGCAATGAACAGCTCGATGCGCTGCTGGACTGGTGGATCGCCCAACCATTGCAGGTGGCGTTCCTGCCTACACCGGTGGCCGAATATGCGTTCAGCCGTGACCTGCGTCATCCGACCCTGCGCACGCTGCTGATCGGCGGTGACCGCCTGCGTCAGTTCCACCGTGACCCCGGCTTTGCGGTCATCAACAACTATGGCCCGACCGAGGCCACCGTGGTCGCCACCTCGGGCCGTCTGCTGCCCGATGGTGCCTTGGATATTGGCAAACCGATTGCCAACACCCGCGTGTACCTGCTCGACGAACGTCAGCAACTGGTGCCGCTGGGCGTGGCAGGCGAGTTGTACGTGGCCGGTGACAGCGTGGCGCGGGGTTACCTGAACCAGCCGGCCCTGACCGCCGAGCGCTTCCTGCGCGACCCGTTCAGCAGCCAGGCAGACGCACGGATGTACCGCACCGGCGACCTGGCCCGCTGGAACGCCGATGGCACCCTTGAATACCTGGGGCGTAACGACGATCAGGTGAAGATTCGCGGTGTGCGCATCGAACTGGGTGAAATCGAAGCGCAGTTGAGTCAGTTGCCGGGTATTGAAGAAGCCTTGGTGCTGGCCCGTGAAGACGAGCCGGGCCAGCCGCGGCTGGCGGCGTACTTCATCGAACGTGACGCCTCGTTGCCGACACCGGTTTCCGAGCTGCGCGCCGCGTTGTTGGCGGTGCTGCCGGGCTACATGGTGCCCAGTGCCTACGTTCGCCTTGATGCGTGGCCTTTGACGGCCAACGGCAAGGTCGATCGTCGTGCGTTGCCGGTGCCTGATCGCGAAGCATTGCCCGGCCGCGACTACGAAGCACCTCAAGGGGCGGTGGAAATGGCACTGGCCGAGATCTGGAGCGGGCTGCTGCAGGTGGAGCGAGTGGGGCGCCACGACCACTTCTTCGAACTGGGCGGGCATTCGCTGCTGGCCGTCAACCTGATTGCGCAGATGCGTCGTCAGGGGCTCGATACCGACATCCGCACCCTGTTCGCGCAACCGACGCTGGCTGCATTGGCGGAGACGATCGGCAGTACTCGGCAAACGCAGATACCGGCCAACCTGATCGAGGCGAAGTGTGTGCGGATCACGCCGGACCTGCTGCCGTTGGTGGCGCTGGATCAGGCCGACATCGACCTGATTGTGGCCCGTGTGCCCGGTGGCGTAAGCAACGTGCAGGACATTTACCCGCTGGGTCCGTTACAGGCCGGTATTTTCTTTCATCACCTGTCCGCTGGCGGCGACGATCCCTATCAGTTGCAGGCCCGGTTTGCTTTCGCCGACCGCTCACGCATGGACGCATTCTGCGCGGCTTTGCAGCGGGTGATCGCCCGTAATGATGTGCTGCGCACCTCAATGTGTTGGGAAGGGCTGGAAACGCCGGTGCAGGTGGTGTGGCGCGAGGCAACGCTGCCGGTCATCGAAGTGGCGCTGGATGCGCTGACGGATGCTGCACCGCTTGGTCTGGAGCAGGCGCCGCTGTTGCGTCTGGTCCATGCTGATGATCCGGCCAATGGGCGCATTGTCGCCGTGCTGCTGTTCCATCACCTGATCATGGACCACATGGCGCTGGAGCTGTTGAGTCACGAATTGCAGGCCATGTTGCTGGATCAGGAAGCGGATCTCCCCGCGCCCGTTCCGTATCGCAATTACATTGCCCATACCATGCAGGAGCAGGGTGAGCAGACCCACGAAGCGTTTTTCCGCGAGCAGTTGAGTGATCTTGACGAACCGACGTTGCCGTACGGGCAGGGCTGGTTGCCGGGAGCAGAAGTCCCCGGCGAAGCCAGGCAAACACTTGGCACCGATCTGAGTCGTCAGGTCCGCGATCAGGCACGCCAGCTCGGCGTCAGTGCTGCCAGCCTCATGCATCTGGCCTGGGCGCACGTACTGGGGCAATTGTCCGGTCGGGATCAGGTGGTGTTCGGCACCGTTCTGCTCGGTCGACTGCAAGGCGGTGAAGGGGTCGAGCGCACGCTGGGGGTGTTCATCAACACCTTGCCGCTGCGTATCGATCTGGTCGGGCGGTCGGTGCGGGATGCCGTTCAACAGGCCCATCGTCGTCTCAGTGGCTTGTTGGCGCATGAGCATGCGCCGCTGGCCCTTGCGCAACGTTGCAGTGCGCTTCCCGCCGGTGCGCCGTTGTTCAGCGCGCTGCTCAATTATCGCCACAGCGCAGCGCCTCATGACGCCGGCGCGGTGGCCAGCGAGGCGTGGCAGGGCATTGAATTGCTCGCTGCCCAAGAGCGCAGCAATTATCCCCTGACCCTGAGCGTGGACGATCTGGGCGAGGGTTTCGACCTCACCGCACTCACGTCGACAGGCATCGATGCGCGGCGTATCTGTGCCTACATGGTTCAGGCAGTGGAGCGTCTGACTCAGGCTTTGGCACAAACGCCGCAGTTGTCTGTGGAGACGCTCGATCTCTTGCCTGCGACTGAACGCATCGAGCTGCTGGACACCTTCAACGCCGGACGCAGCGAGCCCGAGAGCACGCTGACGATCCATCAACGCATTGAGCAGCAGGCAATCGTCGCTCCCCATGCCGTGGCGGCGCAGGTCGGTGACCAGCGTTTGAGCTACGACGAACTGAATCGCCAGGCCAACGCGCTGGCCCATCACTTGATCGGGCTGGGCGTGCGCCCTGACGACCGCATTGCGGTCATGGCCCGGCGCGGGCTGGATACGCTGGTCGGTCTGCTGGCCGTGCTCAAGGCCGGTGCCGGTTATGTGCCCATCGATCCGGCGCACCCCGACGAACGCATCGGCTATCTGCTGCAAGACAGCGCGCCGGTCGCGGTACTGACTCAGGCCGATCTGGCAGGGCGTCTGCCGGATCTAACCGTGCCTGTCATTGCCCTGGACCGAGCAGAGTGGGCGACGCGTACGGGCAACCCACAGATCGGCGCATTGACGACGGCCCATCTGGCGTACGTGATCTACACCTCAGGTTCCACCGGCCTGCCTAAAGGTGTGATGGTGGAGCATCGCACCCTCAATAACCTGGTGGACTGGCACTGTCAGGCGTTCGATCTGCACGCGGGCAGTCACACCGCCAGCGTCGCCGGCTTTGGCTTCGACGCAATGGCCTGGGAAGTCTGGCCTGCGCTCTGCGCCGGGGCGACGCTGCATTTACCGCCAGCCGACATCGGCAACGAGCAACTGGATGCCTTGCTGGACTGGTGGCTGGCTCAACCGCTGGAAGTGGCTTTCCTGCCCACGCCGGTGGCCGAATACGCTTTCAGCCGCGAGCTTCGGCACCCGACCCTGCGTACGCTGCTGATCGGCGGTGATCGTCTGCGCCATTTCCAGCGTGATCCGGGTTTTGCGGTGATCAACAACTATGGCCCTACGGAAACCACGGTGGTCGCCAGCTCTGGCCGGATGACGCCAGGCGAGGTTCTGCATATCGGCAAACCGGTTTCCCATGCACGGCTTTACGTGCTGGATGCGCGATGCCAGCCCGTACCGTTAGGGGTGCCTGGTGAGCTGTATATTGGTGGCAACGGTGTCGCTCGCGGGTATCTGAACCGTCCAGAGATGACTGCCGAACGCTTTCTGAACGACCCCTTCAGCGACGCGCCGGATGCACGGATGTACCGCTCGGGCGACCTGGTTCGCTGGCTGGCCGATGGCACGCTGGAGTATCTGGGGCGCAATGACGATCAGGTGAAGATTCGCGGGGTTCGTATCGAGCTGGGCGAAATCGAGCAGCAGCTCGCTCTGTGCCCAGGCGTCGCTGAAGCCGTGGTCATGGCGCAACACCTGGAAGAAGGTGGATTGCGGCTTGTGGCCTGGTTCACCCGGCGCGACGCATCGCTCGACGCGTCAAGCCTGCGAGCGTATCTGATCGGTCGGCTGCCGGAATACATGGTGCCTGCGGCCTACGTGGTGCTGGATGCGCTGCCGCTGACCCAGAACGGCAAGGTGGACCGCAAGGCGTTGCCTTTGCCGAACATGGACGCGCTGGCAACGAGCAGCTATCAGGCTCCGCAGACGGCGCTGGAGGAGCATCTGGCCGAACTCTGGGCCAGTGTGCTGGAAGTGGAGCGGGTGGGTCGTCACGACAGTTTCTTCGAGCTGGGAGGTCATTCGTTGCTGGCCATTCGGCTGGTCAGCCTGATTCAGAAGTCCGGCCTGACGCTGAGTCTCGCCGAGCTGTTCCAGCACCCGAGTATTGCGTCGCTGGCAGGTTTGCTTGAACAGCGTTCGGGCAAAACGGACCCGATGCAGGACGTGATTACGGTGCGCGACGGCGATAGCGAAGCACCGCTGTTCCTGATCCATGACTTCACGGGCCTGGACGCCTACTTCCCGGTACTGGGTCAGCACCTGGAAGGCGATTTTGCTATTTACGGTCTGCCCGGTATTGGTTTGGGCCAGCCGCAACTCAATACGCTGGAAGGTCTGGCCACCCGATTGATCGACCGGATTCGGGCGGTACAACCGCAGGGGCCTTATCGATTGGCGGGTTGGTCGTTCGGCGGGGTGCTGGCCTATGAAGCGGCCACGCAGCTGATGGGCATGGACGAAACCGTGTCTTTCCTGGGGCTGCTGGACAGCTACGTGCCGCACCTGACCGATCAAGGAAAGGCTCGCTGGCAGGGGCCGAATCTGGTGGAACGCGAGTTGCTCGCCCACTGTTCGGCGTACTGGCAGGCGAAGGGGCAGGCGGGCATCACGCCGCTGATGCGACTGGAAGCCTTGCAGGAACAGGCTGACAAGCCGGCATTCGAGGCCCTTTTGCAAGTGTGTAGGGACGAGAAGTTGCTGTACCCGGAGCTGGCCGAGGCGAGCGACGAGCAATTGCGTCACTACCTTGAGCGCGAACTGGCCCACGGTCACGCATTGGCCCATTACCGGCTGGAGTCGATTAACTTGCCGGTGCATCTGTTCCGTGCCGAGCAGGCGCATAACGCGCCAATCGATGCGACTGACCGTTCTGGATCATCGCGAGATGACAGTCATGGCTGGGCGGCGGTTGTGCCGACATGGCAACTGCACTGCATCAGTGTGCCTGGCGATCACATGAGCATGATGCAAGCGCCTCATGTTCGTGGGCTCGGCCAGGCAATTGACAGGGCGTTGATTGCGCCGGTGAGTGCGGCTCAGCCGATGCCGGTCTATCAGCCGCTGTTGGCGATCCAGAGCGGACACAGTGCGAGGGCGCCGCTGTTCTGCGTACCGGGTGCGGGCGACAGTGTCACCAGCTTCATCGGTCTGGCCGAGGCGCTTGGTCCGGACTGGCCGATCTATGGCTTGCAGGCTAGGGGGCTGGAGGGTCGCTCCGTCCCCCATAGTCGTGTCGAAGCGGCGGCGCAGTGCTATGCAGCCGAAATCCAGCACGTGTATCCGCAGGGGCCGCTGCATCTGGTGGGGCATTCGTTTGGCGGCTGGGTGGCGCATGCCATCGCAAGCAGGCTTCAGGCGCAAGGTCGCGAGGTGGTGTCGCTGACCCTGATCGACAGTGAAGCGCCAAGCGGTATGGGAATGTGCGGCAAGCCCTATACCGCCACGGCGGCGGTACAGCGGCTGATCAATGCGCTGCAGCTGTCCAGCGGCAAGGACCTGGGGCTGGGGTCGCAGGCCTTCGCCGATGCCGATCACACGGCCCAGTTGCATCAGCTTCGCGAAGCGATGATACGGGTCGGTCTGCTCTCGCCACGGGTGGCACCGCACGCGTTGAACGGGATCGTTCGCACGTTCTCCAGCGCGCTTCGCACCCTGTACCGGCCAGTTGAGCATTACACCGGACCTGCCAGTCTGGTGCTGTTGACCGACCCCGGCCTGGACGAAGAAGCCAACCAAAACGAGCAGACCGAGATGACGCAGGGCTGGCAACACCTGTTGCCCCAACTCACGCTTTGGAACGGTCCCGGTGATCACTTCAGCATCCTCAAGACGCCGAACGTCTACAGTCTCGCAGCCTGGTGGTACGACCAGCAGCCGATTGCCGTCAGGGAAACGCTCTCATGAATCCCTGAATGATGAACCCCGTGGCAGGCAGGCGCCTGCTCCGGGGCAAGTACATGGATAAACGGAAAATCAATCGCCGCCCCGATCAGTGGGCGCGATCCAAGGATCAGCAGGCATTTATGAATATGTCGAAACTACGCAAGGCTGGATTAATCAGCGCCCTGGTACTGGCGGCGGGCGCTGTGCTCTACGCCGTGGAAGCCCCGGCCAAACCACCCGCGTACATCACGGCCAGGGCCGAACGCGGTGACATCGAGGATGCGGTGCTCGCCACGGGCGCTCTGGAAGGCATCAAGCAAGTGGACGTCGGCGCTCAAGTGTCTGGCCAGTTGAAATCGCTCAAGGTCAAACTCGGCGACAAGGTCAAAAAAGGCCAGTGGCTGGCCGAAATCGATCCACTGGTGCTGCGCAATACCTTGCGTCAAGCCGAGGTGGACGAGGAAAAACTCAAGGCCCAACGTGCGTCCGCCCAGGCCCGGATGAAACAGGCCAAGCGGCTTTACGACCGCTACAAGCAATTACAGACCGATCAGTCGGTATCTCGCCAGGACTATGAAAGTGCCGAGTCCGACTACGAAATGCAGCAGGCGAATGTGCGTGCACTGGATGCCGATATAAAAAGCGCTCAGGTGCAGATAGACACGGCCAAAGTCAATCTGGGCTACACGCGGATCATTGCGCCCATTGACGGCGACGTGGTCGGTATCGTGACGCAGGAAGGCCAGACCGTGATCGCCCAACAACTGGCGCCGGTGTTGTTGAAGCTGGCCGATCTGGACACCATGACCATCAAGGCCCAAGTCTCCGAAGCGGACGTGATTCACATCACGCCGGGCCAGGAGGTCTATTTCACGATTCTGGGGGAAGACAAACGCTATTACGCCAAGCTTCGTGGCACCGAGCCTGCGCCGCAGGATTACCTTGAAACCGAAAGCGGCAGTTCGGCTTCCAGGCAGAATTCGGCCGTGTTTTACAACGCACTGTTCGAAGTTCCGAACCTTGATCAGCGCCTTCGCATCGCCATGACTGCCCAGGTGCGGATCGTCTTGGGCACCGCCCATAACGCCATCACGGTGCCGGTGGCGGCCCTGGGGCCTCGTACTGTCGAGGGCACCGCTGTCGTGCGCGTGGTGGACGCCAAAGGCTTTGCCCAAGAGCGCAAGGTGCAGACCGGCATCAACAACAACGTGCAGGTGGAGATCAAGGACGGGCTCGTTGAAGGGGACCAAGTAGTGATCGGCGATCCGACAGCGGCTGTGGCAGAGGCCTAACATGAATCAGAAGGTAGACGCCGCTGACCTGCGCGCAACCCCGATTGAAACGGACCGCCCGTTGTTGCAACTGGAAAACGTGAGCCGCAGTTTCATGGCCGGGGATCGCGAGGTCAAGGTCCTCAAACAGATCAATCTGGCGATCCATGCGGGCGAGCTGGTGGCGATCATCGGTGCTTCCGGATCCGGCAAGTCCACGCTGATGAACATTCTCGGCTGTCTGGACAACGCCAGCAGCGGGATTTATCGCGTCGCCGGGCAGCCAACACGGGATCTGGACGACGACGCACTGGCCGCGCTGCGCCGCGACCATTTCGGCTTCATTTTCCAGCGTTATCACTTGTTGCCGCACCTGGACGCCGTACGCAACACCGAGATTCCGGCTGTGTATGCAGGCACCTCACAGGCCCAGCGTCATCTGCGTGCTCAGGAACTGCTGACACGTCTGGGACTGGGCGGCCATCTGGGACACCGGCCGAGTCAGATGTCGGGTGGGCAGCAGCAGCGGGTGAGTATCGCCCGGGCCTTGATGAACGGCGGGGAGGTGATTCTGGCCGACGAACCTACCGGCGCGCTGGACACCACCAGTGGCAAGGAGGTCATGCGCACCCTGCTGGAACTGCATGCGATGGGTCATACGGTCATTCTGGTGACCCACGACCCCAAGGTGGCGGCCAATGCCGAGCGCATCATCGAAGTCAGCGATGGTGAAATCATCAACGACACACGTACGCGTCCCCACATACAGCCCGCGACACAGCCGGCTACTGCGGTAAACGCGTCCACCAGGCGACGACGAAGGTGGATTGCCAGCTTCGGATTATTCCGAGAAGCCTTCAACATGGCCTGGATTGCGCTGATCTCGCACCGCATGCGCACGTTGCTGACCATGCTCGGGATCATTATCGGCATCACCTCGGTGGTGTCGATCTCGGCCATTGGCGAAGGCGCCAAGCGTTACGTGCTCAAGGACATCCAGTCGATCGGCAGCAATACCATCGACATCTACGCCGGCAGCAATTTTGGCGACAGCCGGGCCAAGTCCATCGAAACGCTGTTGCCATCTGATGCCACGGCGCTCAACCAGCTGTATTACATCGACAGCGCCACCCCGGTGGTCGGCCGCAGCATGCTGATCCGTTACCGCAACATCGACGTCGATGCGCAGCTCAACGGCGTCAGCAGCCGTTATTTCCAGGTGCGCAATATTCAATTGGCGGCTGGGATCACGTTCAGCGACCAGGATGCACGTCGTCAGGCGCAAGTGGTGGTGCTGGATCACAACGCCGCCGAGCGCCTGTTCGGGCCTGGCGTCAATCCCCTCGGCAAAGTCATTCTGATCGGCAAGCTGCCCTGCACAGTGATTGGCGTCACCAGCGATCACAAAAACATGTTCATTGCCGGTAACACGCTCAATATCTGGATGCCCTACGAAACCGCGGCAGGAAGGGTGCTGGGCCAGCGTCATCTGGACAGCATCAGCGTCCGGGTCAAGGACGGAATGCCCAGCAAGTTGGCCGAAGAGCAGATCAAGAGCTTGATGCTGCAGCGCCACGGCACGAAAGACTTTTTCACCAATAACCTGGACAGCGTCATGCAGACGGTCCAAAAAACCAGCCGTTCGCTGACCTTGCTGTTATCGCTGATCGCTGTCATTTCCCTGGTGGTGGGCGGCATCGGCGTAATGAACATCATGCTGGTGTCGGTCACCGAACGCACAAGGGAGATCGGCATTCGTATGGCTGTGGGTGCCCGGCAGTCGGACATCCGTCAGCAATTTTTGGTGGAAGCGGTCATGGTCTGTCTGATCGGCGGCGTGATTGGCATTGGCCTGTCATACGCCATCGGCTACCTGTTCACGCTGTTCGTCAAACAGTGGGAAATGGTCTTTTCGATGGCCTCGGTGGTGACCGCGTTCGCCTGTTCCACCCTGATCGGTGTGCTGTTCGGTTTCGTGCCAGCCCGCAATGCCGCAAGGCTGGACCCCATCGAGGCGCTGGCACGCGATTAACGCAACGGTTACGGTTACAAGGCGCTTTCGCCCGCAGCAAGGTGCTCGGGCGAGGCGTACATCCAGCGCATCAACGAATTGCGTCCGCTGATCCCCAGCTTGACCGCCGCACGGCGCTGATAGCTACTCACCGTGCTGACCTTGAGCGACAGGCGTTCAGCCTGTTCCACGGCGGTCTGTCCGGCCAGTAGCCCCAAGCAGATTTGCAGCTCGCGTTCGGACAGCATCAACCCGGTTTCACGCAGCCGCTCGTGGAAACGATCTTCCAGGCCTTCGGGCTTTTTCGATTCGGCTTCCAGGGTCGCTGTTTGGAGGGCATCGACGTGCTTTTCCAGAATCGAAAACAACAACGGTGAAATGTCTTCCAGACGACGGCGTTCGCTCACGGAAAAGTCGTGGGAAGGCCGGCCTCGAAATGCAGTGATCTTGCAGGAGTAGTTGAGCGACTCCTGTAACGGATTCAACTGTATCGAGTCCGTGAAACGCTGGGCGGCGCGGGGCGAGGTGACGGTTTCGTTGAACACGGTCGACACGCCGCTCTGTGGCGACTGCCAAGGCCTGGGCAGCAGGTAGAGGTGGGTGGCATCCACGGCGAGCTGGGAGTTGATCAGCGCGTGGAACATGCTTGAAAAGTTGCCATTGCCGATGCTGGCGATGGCCCTGCCGATTTGCGGAAGTAAGGTTGGCGTCATCTTTGTCATCCATGATTCGAGAACTACTGACGTATCTAAGACGCGAGTAACGCGGCGCGGTCACACAACTAAGTTTTTTATTTCTCCAACTAAGCTGCCTGCGAAAGATGACGATTTAGAGCGACTAAGCGTTATTTCCATTGCGCACGACGGGTATGCGGCTGCGAGGAAGGGGGTTGCTGATCCCTCTGCTTCAAGGAATGCCCCGCGATCACTCGGGAGAAACCGGGCGTGGGTTCATCGCTTGCAGAGCCGTGTCGATCAGTGGGAAACGTAGCAAGCGACGGCTTGGTCGTGGTGCGTCTGGGTCACGGCAGGCCCTGATCCACAGGAATCTGTCAAGATTCCATCTGCGGCGCAGCCGTTGCAAACCGGGTCGTTGAGGGCCGTTTGGACCCTTTTGACTCCGCTGCGACGGGGTGTTTATGGAAAAAGGACATGGACTCGGGATATAACACTAATTAGAATGAGTCTCATTTGACACATCCATAGCGCAAGGCCTCTCGACATGATCGAAGCAGCGACGTCAACGGACCACTCTCTACATTCCCTGTACCGCGACCATTATGGCTGGCTGGAAAGCTGGTTGCGGCGACGGATGGGCAATGCCTGGGATGCTGCGGACCTGAGCCAGGATACCTTTCTGCGCGTGTTGTCCAGTTCACAGCAGATCGCTGACATGCAAGAGCCTCGCGCCTATCTGATGACCGTAGGCAAACGCCTGCTCAGCAACTTCTATACACGTCGCAGTCTGGAGCAGGCCTACCTCGAAGCGCTGTCACATCTGCCGGAAGACAGTGCGCCGTCGCCTGAGCAGCGATGGCTGTTGCTGGAAACCCTGCAAGCGCTGGACGAGTTACTCGATGGGCTGTCCGCCGTGGTGCGCAGGGCCTTTCTCTTGAGCCAGCTCGAGGGGCTTGGCTACCGCGAAATTGCCGAACGTTTGCAGGTTTCCGAGCGCACCGTCAAACGCTACATGGCCCAAGCCTACGAACACTGCCTGCTGGTGGACTGGTGATCCGTTCGGCCCCGTCCAGCGAGGAACGCGAAGTCGCGCGCAGGGCTGCGCAATGGTTGGCTTTGCTAGAATCCGGCGGTGCCAGTGACGAAGATCACGTCAAGCTGCAACTCTGGCGTGACAGTTCCTGCAGTCATGAACGCGCCTGGCAAAAGGCGCAACAGCTGCGCCAGCGTTTTTTCGGCTTGCCCGCCAATCTGGCGATGGCCACCCTCGATCGCCCCGACAAGGCCCGCCGCGCAGCCCTCAAAAGGGCGCTCGGTGTCGCCACGCTGGTGCCCGCCGTATGGTTGCTGGGGCGCCAACTGCCGCTGGATGTCTGGCGTGCCGACCTGCAAACCTCCATTGGCGAACACAAACGGCTGTCTCTCGCCGATGGCAGCACCTTGCAGTTGAACACCGACAGCGCTGTGAACGTCGACCTGACCACGCGGCAAGTGACGCTGCTGCGTGGCGAGATTTCCCTGAAAGTACCGGGCAGTGCGCCGCTGACCCTTGAAGGTCCCTATGGCCGGGTCATTGTCGCCCGTAGCGAAGTCTGCATGCGTCTTGATGCGGCGCAGTGTCGGGTGTCGGTGGTCAGTGGCACTGTGCGGGTGCAGCCTCTGCAAGGGCCGGACCTGGACCTGCACGCTCAACAGCAACTGAGTCTGCAACGCGGCGGGGCAGGCCCGATCAGCGTCTTCGATGCGATGTCGCCCGGCTGGCGAGACGGTGTGCTGACTGCGCAGAACCAGACATTGGGCCATTTCCTTCGCGAACTGGGGCGATACAGGCCTGGCCTGCTGCGCTGGGAGCCCGAGCTTGAAACGCTGCGTGTCACGGGAAGCTTCCGGCTCGACAACACTGACCGGGTCCTCTCGCTGCTGGCAGCCAGTCTGCCGGTGGATGTGCAGATGCGCACCCGCTATTGGGTCACGGTGGTGCCTCGAAAAAGTCGCTCTACAAAAAATACTGCGTGAAGCCTGTCCCTTTTTTTCGGCTCACTTGTCATTGCAGGTAAGTGAACAAAAAACTACGAGAGCTTCCCTACATGTCCGCAGTGCCTCCTTTCCGTTTACGTCCGCTTTTGCACGTCAGTCTTCTGCTGACACTCAGCGCCAGCCCGCTGTTCATCTCCAACAGTTGGGCAGAAACGTCGGGACGCCGTGCCTACGAAGTGCCTGCTGGTAGCCTGAGCGCCGCACTCACACGCTTTGCAGGCCTGGCGGGCGTGAATCTGTCGGTTGACCCCGCGCTGGTAAACGGACGTAACAGTGCCGGCCTGTCTGGCGACTTCGCCGTCGAGGAGGGTTTTGCCCGTCTGCTGCAAGGTTCCGGTCTGCAACTGGTGCCGGTGGGCGAACAGGCTTACACGCTGATCCCAGCACCCAGCAGTGGCAGCCTGGAACTGGCACCCACCTCGATTCTCGGCGCGGGCGGCACGACCGACGGTCAGGCTTACGCCGGTGGTCAGGTTGCACGTCGTGGCTCGCAGGGGATGCTCGGCTCGCGGGACTTCATGGACACCCCGTTCAGCATGACCACCTACACCCAGGAGGCAGTGAAGAATCAGCAGGCCCGCACGCTGGGCGACCTGATTGCCAGCGATCCGTCGGTGCGCGCGACCAACCCGGCTGGCGGACGCTACGAGCAGTTCACCATCCGTGGCTTGAGCCTGTTCAACAGCGATGTTTCCTATAACGGCCTGTACGGCATTCTGCCGACCTACACGATCGATATGGAAATGGCCGAGCGGGTGGACATCCTCAAAGGCCCGAGCCAGCTGGTTAACGGCATCTCTCCGCGTGGCAGTGTCGGGGGTGGCATCAACGTGGTGCCCAAGCGCGCGACCGACAAACCGATCACTGAATTCACCGGCAGCTATGCCTCCGACAGCCAGGTGGGCGGCGCGGTAGACATCGGCCGCCGGTTCGGCGACGAAGACAAGTTCGGTATTCGTTTCAACGGCGTCAAGCAGTCCGGCGATACCACTTGGGACCATCAGAGCGTCGACCGCGAAATGGCCGTCCTGGGTCTGGACTTCCGGGGTGAGCGCCTGCGTCTTTCGACCGATATCGGCCACACCGAACGCAACACTGACGCACCACAGGAACGAGTGCAAATTGGTCCGAATGCCAAAGTGCCCAACCCCAACGATGTGCGTGACAACTATGCGCAATCCTGGAGCAAGGCACGCACTGAGGACACCTTTGGTACGGTCAACGCCGAATACGACGTCAGCGATTCGGTGATGGTCTACGGCGGCGTAGGTGCCCGCAAGAGTGATCATGACTTCCTGCGCCATGCGGTCTCGATCACCAACAATGCGGGTGATTTCAGCGTGCAGCCTCGTGACTTCACGCGTGATGAGAACGTACGCACTGCGTCCGCCGGTGTCCGCAACTGGTTCAATACCGGTCCGGTCAGCCACGAGGTCAATCTGGCCGCCAGTTATTTCTACATGGACTTCGAAAACGGTGGTGCGCGTTACGCGGCGTCCCCGAGCAACCTGTTCAACCCCATCGATACCCCGACACCGGCCAACCCGACACGCAGGGATGACAAGGTTTACACCGAAAACCGCTTCAGCGGTCTGGCGCTGTCCGACACACTGGGATTCTTCGATGACCGTCTGCTGCTGACCTTGGGAGCGCGTTGGCAGCGAGTCAAGGTTGATGACTGGACCAACAATGTCAAAGGCGACACCGCGTACGACGAGGAAAAAATCTCACCGTCGGGCGGCATTCTGTACAAGGTGACCGACGAGCTGTCGGTGTACGCCAACTACATGGAAGGCTTGAGTCAAGGCAAGATTGCGCCTTCGACATCGATCAATGAAGACGAGATCTTTCCGCCCTTCGTCAGTCGCCAGGTCGAAGTCGGTGCCAAGTATGACCTGGGCTCCTTTGCCTTCACCGGCAGCGTGTTCCGCATCAAGCAGCCTGCTTACGAAACCAACGCCGCTTCTCGCGTGTTCGGGCCCAATGGCAAGCGCGAAAACAATGGCGTCGAGTTGACCATGTTCGGCGAACCGCTCAAAGGCTTCCGCCTGTTGGGCGGTGTGATGTATATCGATAGCGAGCTGAAAAATACAACCGGTGGCGCCTTTGACGGCAACAGTGCCCCGGCGACACCTGAGTACAACGTGAACCTGGGTGCCGAATGGGACGTGCCGGCGGTTCAAGGTCTGACCCTGACCGGGCGGGGCATCTACACCAGTTCCCAGTACCTGGATCAAGCCAACACCAAGGAAATCGATTCCTCCGAGCGTTTCGATGTCGGCGCACGTTACGCCTTCAAGGTCGATCAGAAGACCATCACCCTGCGGGCCAATGTCGAGAACGTCATGGACAAGCGCTATTGGAGTTCGGCGGGGGCTTCGGATGACAGTGAGCCTGGCTTGACGCTCGCCACTCCGAGAACCTACTTGATTTCGGCCACCGTTGGTTTCTGATCATGCACGGCTGCTGCCCAGGGCAGGGCAGCAGTGTCGTTGAATAAAGATGGACCCATTACACAGAGAACATGCGATGTAGATGACAACTTGGATAGCAAACGTCTTTATAACTAAAGACCGGTTCCGTTGTGATTACCGCAATAAGGAATGCGCCCCCATTGTGCGCTGCCGTCGTGGCACTTTGATAATGGCCGATTCTTTAATCGGTGCTTCAGTGTGCCTGTAATGTTCATGTCGCTGGCTGTGCCGTTGTCATATTAAATTCAGAATTAATTTGTCATAACGTACTTGCACTTTTCCGGAAATGAGAATAGTTTTCATCCCGAATTAAGCGAGGGTTAACAGATGTTGAATGATGGCTTATTGCACTCTACTGCGTCGCAGAAAACCAATGCCAACTATCTGGCTCGACAGGCGAAGTTTGAATCCAATGTTCGAAGTTATCCGCGCAAGTTGCCATTGGCTATTGCCAAGGCGCACGGGCTTTGGGTCACGGACGTTGAGGGTACCACGTATCTGGATTGTCTGGCCGGGGCGGGAACGCTGGCATTGGGGCACAACCATGAAGCAATCATGGCCAGTCTGGACAGCTTCCTGACCTCCGGCATGCCGATGCACACCCTTGACCTGACCACCCCGGTCAAGGACGCTTTCAGCGAAACGCTGCTGAGCCTGCTGCCGGGACAAGGACGCGACTATTGCCTGCAGTTCTGTGGACCTTCCGGCGCAGATGCTGTCGAGGCAGCGCTCAAATTGGCCAAGACCGCCACCGGCCGCAGCAACATCATCAGCTTTTCCGGGGCCTACCACGGCATGACCCACGGTGCCCTGGCGCTGACCGGCAACACCGGGCCGAAAGACGCGGTAGCCGGTCTGATGCCCGGTGTGCAGTTCTTGCCTTATCCGCATCAATACCGCTGTCCGCTGGGCATTGGTGGCGAAGCAGGCACAGAGGCGCTGGGGTATTACTTCACGCAGTTCATCGAGGACGTCGAAAGCGGTGTATCCCTGCCAGCGGCGGTGATTTTAGAGGCCGTACAGGGCGAGGGCGGCGTCAATCCGGCACCGAACAGCTGGCTGCGGCAGATCCGTGAAGTGACTCGCAAACACGGCATTCTGTTGATTCTGGATGAGGTGCAGGCAGGTTTCGGTCGCACCGGCAAGATGTTCGCCTTCGAACATGCCGGCATCGAGCCGGACATCATTGTTATGTCCAAGGCGGTCGGGGGCGGCCTGCCGCTGGCGGTATTGGGCATCAAGCGCGAGTTCGACGCCTGGTCACCGGGCAATCACTCCGGCACCTTCCGGGGCAATCAGATGGCGATGGCCACAGGGCTTGCGACGCTTGAAGTGCTGCAGCGGCAGAATCTCGCCGGTCAGGCCAGCAAGCGTGGCCAGTGGCTCATGGACCAATTGACGCTTCTGCAATCACGCTATCCCGCGATGGGGCAGGTGCGCGGGCGCGGTTTAATGCTGGGCATCGAGATCGTTGACGAGCGCAAACCGGCAGACCGCCTGGGCAGTTTTCCCACGGATCCAGAACTTGCACTCGTGATTCAACAACAGTGTTTCAAACACGGTTTGTTGCTTGAACGCGGTGGCCGAAATGGCAATGTCATTCGTTTATTACCGCCGTTGATTATCACCGATGAACAATGTCAGTTAGTGATCCAGCGTTTTGAAGAAGCCCTCAAATCAGCGCTCCTTCAACTGCGCACATAACGGCGTCGCTCATTGACGACCCTTTAAACAATGCCAGGCCCGCAAAAATACAGTGTATTGGGTGAAAGGATTTATCCAGCGGCGATTGTTCCCGTGATAAATCATGCCCGTACGTAAGTTGTCAGGCCGCAAGCCGTTATTAACGCTTGTTGCGACGTACCTGAACAGTCAGCGAACAGCGACTGTGGAGCAGACATGACTAATACCGATCGCACCGTTTTATCAAACATGGTGAGCGAGTTGGCGACGACCCGCGCTTTACTTAATTGCCTGATCAAGGAATTTGCACTGCCAGAAGACTGCCTTCATTACACCTGGCCGCAAGGCATGCTGGGTATCGCGCCCGGCAGCTTTGTCGACGGTGGCCAATGGAAGGGGATTCCGCTGACCATCAGCCTGCCCAACAAGCAACAGTTCTTCGTACTGGTAGACCGCCAGGACCGTCTGGGTAGCCACCGTTACCTGTCCGACGTCTATGCGCGACGTGGCCAAGGCACCTGGCAATGCCTGGCGTTTCCAGAGTTCGTCGCGCAGATGCTGTCTGCGTGCGAGTACATGACCCGTTCCAGCAACGACGAACTGCTGGATCAGGTCCTGCAAAGCCAGCAACTGACGGCCGCGATTGTGGCCCATAACATGAGCGGCGAGCATCCCAAGCCGTTGAGTGGTTATCTGGCCAGCGAGCAAGGCTTGTGGTTCGGTCACCCCAATCACCCGGCCCCCAAGGCGCGCCTGTGGCCCAAGCATCTGGCGCAGGAAACCTATGCCCCGGAATTTCAGGCAAAAACGGCGCTGCACCTGTTCGAAGTGCCGCTGGACGGGCTGCGAATCAGCGCCAATGGTCTGAGCGACACACAGGTCATGGAAGGGTTTGTGGATCAAGCGAAAGCCCGCCCGGGCCACGCGCTGATTTGCATGCACCCGGTCCAGGCCGAATTGTTCCTGCAGGATCGTCGCGTGCAACGTCTGATCGAGCAGGGCGACGTGGTGGACCTGGGCACCAGCGGGCCGCTTGCCAGCCCGACGGCCTCGATGCGCACCTGGTACATCGAAGGGCACGACTATTTCATCAAGGGTTCGCTGAACGTGCGTATCACCAACTGCGTCAGGAAAAACGCCTGGTACGAGCTGGAAAGCACACTGATCATCGACGCGCTGTTCCAGCGTCTGCACACCACACGGCCGGAAACCCTTGGTGGGCTGTCCGCTGTCGCCGAGCCGGGGTCCCTGAGCTGGGCGCCAAAGGGTGCGAGCGAATCGGATGATCATTGGTTTCGCGAGCAGACCGGCGCGATCCTGCGAGAGAATTTCTGCCGTCGCTCCGGTCCCGATTGCAGCGTGATGGCGGGCACCTTGTTCGCGCGTGATCTGCGTTCAAGGCCTCTGGTGCTCGAATTTCTCGAAGGCTTCAAAGGCAGAGCGCTGGACGACGAGGATCTGTTGACGTGGTTCGACCAGTATCAAGCCCTGTTGCTGCGTCCGGTCATGGCGTTGTTCTTCAACCACGGCATCGTCATGGAGCCGCATTTGCAGAATGCCGTCGTGATCCACGACAACGGCCGTCCTCAACAACTGCTGTTGCGCGACTTCGAAGGGGTCAAGCTGACCGAAGAACTGGGCATGAAGCACATTGAAACGGCGCTGCATCCGCGTGTTCGCCAATCCATGCAGTATTCCCGCGAGCAGGGCTGGAGCCGCATTACCTACTGCCTGTTGATCAACAACCTGTCCGAAGCCGTGCTGGCCTTGAGCTGGGAGCGGGCGCACCTTGCGCCGTTGATGTGGCAGCGTGTCGAGCAACAACTGCGCCGTATTCGCGCCGAGCTGCTGCGTCCGGCACCTGAGCTGGACGCGCTGATTGCTGGCGACTCCATCGCTTGCAAGACCAACCTCAAGGTCCGTCTGGCCGCTAAGGCTGATCGCGAGGCCAATTACGTGCGCCTCGCCTCGCCGTGGGGTGAAGAAACACGTTATGCCAAGGAGGTCCGTTATGCATAAGTTGCCGGACGCGGTGCGCGCGGTGATCGATGAGGCGCGGGCTCTGGAAAGCGATCCACTGGCAGCGTTTGTCTACGACCTCGATGCGCTCCAGCAGCATGTCAGCGAGGTCATGGCGGCGCTTCCCGCAGGAGTGGAGCTGTATTACGCCATCAAGGCCAACAGCGAAGCGCCTGTGCTGGAAACGCTGGCCCCCCTGGTCAGTGGCTTCGAAATCTCGTCGGGCGGAGAAATCGAGCGGGTGATGGCCTGTCCGACGCGCAAATCGTTTGTGTTCTCCGGCCCCGGCAAGCTGGACTCCGACTTGCGCTGGGCGCTGCTCAACAAGGTCGAAGCGTTCCATGTGGAAAGCCTCAACGAAATCGAGCGCCTGCAAGCACTGGCGAGCGACGTTGGACGCGTGCAACCGGTGTTCATCCGCATCAACCCACAGTTGCCACCTACCCAGTCGAGCAAACTGGCGATGGCCGGAACCGCAACTCCGTTTGGAATCGACGAGGCGGATCTCGCTGAAGCCGTGCAGCGCGTAGACGATGCCAGCCACCTGACGCTCAAGGGCTTTCATGTGCATGCCATGTCGCATCAGCTTTCGGTGGAGCGGCACGAGCAGTTGATCGATTTTTACTTGCAGCGTTGGCCACAGTGGAAAGCGCTGACACGTCAACCGGATCAAGTGACCCACTTCAATGTCGGGGGCGGGATTGGCGTGGACTACCTGACCGAGCAGCGTTTCGACTGGCAGCGTTTTTGCCGATATCTGGAGAAGCGGCTCGGAGAGCAAGCCGATGCGCCGATCCTGCGTTTCGAACCGGGCCGGTTCATCAGCGCCTACTGCGGCTATTACGTGATCGAAGTGCTGGACGCCAAAACCAGTCATGGAGAGCATTTTCTGGTCTGTCGCGGCGGCACCCACCAGTTTCGCCTGCCGGTCGCCCAGAGCCACGATCATCCGGTCATCCATTTGCCAAGCGTTCCTCAGACGGCCGAGTCCGAAGAAAAGGCCTGCACTGTGGTCGGGCAACTGTGCACGCCCAAGGATGTGCTGAGCCGCAAGCATCCCTTCAAGGGCGTCGCCATCGGCGATCTGCTGGTGCTGCCAATGGCCGGGGCTTATGGCTTCAACATCTCCCATGTGGATTTTCTCTGCCATCCGCGTCCGGCACAGCACTTTGTGCGTGGCGGTGAACGCCTTGTGGAGGATGCTCGGTGACAGCACGCTTCAACGTCCCGCGCAGTTGGGTGGTGATCAACGTTTTGCTGGGCACGCTGACGGTGAGCCTGAGCAACAGTTCGCTGAATCCGGCACTGCCTGCGTTCATGGAAGCGTTCCGGATTGGTCCACTGATGGCCACCTGGATCGTTGCCGGGTTCATGACCAGCATGGGCATGACCATGCCGCTGACCAGCTTTCTCAGCCAGCGGATCGGGCGCAAGCGCCTTTATCTGTGGGGGGTTGCGCTGTTCATCGGTGGATCGCTGCTGGGGGCGCTGGCCAACTCCATCGCGGTGGTGATCGCGGCTCGGGTGGTGCAGGGCGTGGCCAGCGGGCTGATGATCCCGTTGTCGCTGGCCATCATCTTCGCCGTGTACGAAAAGCACGAACGGGGCCGTGTGACCGGGCTGTGGAGTGCCGCCGTCATGCTGGCTCCGGCGCTCGGGCCGTTGTGCGGCAGCCTCATGCTGGAGTGGTTCGACTGGCGTTCGCTGTTCTTGATGAATGTGCCCATCGGCCTGCTGGCGTTGGTGCTGGGCATCGGCGTGCTACCTGCTTCGGAGCCGCCAGAGCGCAAGCCGTTCGATCTGGTCGGTTACCTGCTGATCGCGTCGGGTATCGGACTGCTGATGATTGCCATCAGCCGGATGCACCATGCCGAGGCGCTGCGGGATCCGCTCAATCAGGCAATGGTACTGGTGGCGGTGGTCTGCCTGATCGCTTTTGTCTGGGTAGAACTGCGCCGCAAGGCTCCGCTGCTCAACCTGCGCCTGTTCAACCTGCGCGGCTACCGGATGAGCGTGATCGTCGCGGTGGTGCAATCGGTCGGGATGTTCGAGTGCCTGGTGCTGCTCCCGCTGCTGGTACAAACCGTGATGGGCTACAACCCGATCTGGACAGGTCTGTCGCTGCTGTGTACTGCCGCGTTTGCCAGCCTGTTCGGGCAGTGGGGCGGTAAGGCTCTGGACCGGCACGGCCCGCGCGCAGTGGTTGCCATCGGCCTGCTGCTGACCGGCATTTCGACGCTGGCCTTGGGCTTGCTCAAAGCCGACGCGGCCATTGGTGTGGTGTTCGTGTTGATGATGATCCGTGGCGCAGGCCTTGGGCTTTCCTACATGCCGGTGACCACCGCCGGGCTCAATGCACTGCCCGAACCGATGGTCACTCAGGGTGCAGCGATGAACAACATTTCACGGCGTCTCGTGGCATCGCTGGGGATTGTCATTGCCTCGCTGTGGCTTGAGTTCCGCATCAGTTCAGCGGGACCGGCCGCCACCCCCTCGGCCATCAGCGAAGTCTTCGTTGCCACCGGCATTCTGATTCTGCTGGCACTGCCCTGTGCCTGGCGTTTTCCTCTTGAAAACGAGCGCGTCGAGGCTGAGCCCGGCGCGGTCGAAACCCGATAATTTCCGTTCGAGGTATGAACTATGGCAACCCCTTTACCGCTGAACCCGTTACCGCTCGTTCAACACGCTGCGAACACTCCAGCCACCGGCGACTGGCTGGCCGATATCGACGCCGGCCGTTACACAAAGGTGCAGCGCCGGGTGATAGGCCAGTTGTTGCAAACGTTGCTGTATGAAGCCGCGCTGCCTTACACCTGCGTGTCGCTGGACGAGCATCGGCACCTGTTCGTCGTCCCTGTCACCGATGCCTCACAGGCTCCGGTCGAATACCGCTGCAATGGATTGTTGAGCACCAGTTTCGATCTGATCCGCCTGGACCATGCCAGCCTGGAACGCGTCGACAAAGACGGTAAGCGCACTGTTCCGGACTTGCATCTGGCGCTGGCCGAGCTGCTGAGCCCGTTCAAGGACAGCCCACATCTAGCGCGTTTCATTCAGGAAATCGAGCAGACTCAGCTCAAGGACCTGCAAGCCCGCACTCAGGGTTACCAGCCTGCAAAGCCTGCGCATCAGTTGGACGTCGATGCGCTTGAACAGCATTTCATGGACGCCCACAGCTACCACCCTTGCTACAAATCGCGTATCGGCTTCTCGCTGGATGACAACGTCAACTACGGACCTGAGTTTGCGACACCCATTTCAGTGGTCTGGCTGGCGGTCGCAAAATCCAGCGCGTCGGTCGGGCATTCCCGAGCCATGAATTTCCCACAGTTCGTGCGCGAAGAGCTGGGCGCGCAGCGGTGGCAAGTGTTTACCCATACACTGGCGGCGCAGGGCAAATCCATAGACGACTACCAGTTGATGCCTGTCCATCCGTGGCAATGGGACAACCTGACGGTTTCGACGTTCTTTCCGGAGCTGGCCAGCGGCGAACTGATTTATCTGGGTACCTCGGCCGACGTGTACAAGGCCCAGCAATCGATCCGCACCCTGGCTAACGCCAGCGATCCGAAAAAGCCCTACGTCAAGCTGTCCATGAGCATGACCAATACATCCAGTACACGCATTCTGGCGCGCCATACCGTGTTGAACGGCCCGATCATCGCCGACTGGCTGCAACATCTGATTGGCACCGACAGCACCGCTCGCGAGCTGGATTTCGTGATTCTTGGCGAAGTCGCCGGCGTCAGTTTCGACTACCGTCATCTGCCGGAGTCACGTTCGGCACAAACATACGGCACGCTGGGCGCGATCTGGCGCGAAAGCCTTCACCGGTACCTCAGGGACGACGAGCAAGCCGTGCCGTTCAACGGCCTGAGCCATGTCGAGAACCAATATGGCGACGGCGATCAGTCACCATTCATCGACGCCTGGGTGCGCCAATACGGCCTGGAAAAATGGACCCGGCAGCTGTTGAGCGTCACCGTGCCGCCAATCATCCACATGCTCTACGCCGAAGGCATCGGTATGGAATCCCACGGCCAGAACATCGTCTTGATCGTCAAGGACGGCTGGCCGCAGCGTATTGCGCTCAAGGACTTCCATGACGGCGTGCGGTATTCGCCTGCACATCTGGGTCGCCCCGAACTGTGCCCCGAGCTGGTGCCGCTGCCTGCCAGCCACGCGAAGCTCAACCGCAACTCGTTCATCGTTACCGATGATGTCAACGCGGTACGCGACTTCTCCTGCGATTGTTTCTTCTTCATCTGCCTGGCTGAAATGGCCATTTTCCTGCGCCAGCAGTATCAGCTGGACGAAGCGCTGTTCTGGGAAATGACCGCCGACGTGATCCTGGACTATCAAAAAGCGCATCCGCAGCACCAGGAACGTTACGGTCTGTTCGATGTGTTCGCACCGACTTACGAAGTGGAAGAGTTGACCAAGCGCCGCTTGCTCGGTGACAGCGAGCGCCGGTTCAGGTCGGTTCCCAACCCACTGCACGCATACAGGCCGCAATGATGTTGAGGACCAACACACTCAAGCAAAAGCTGGGCAGCGGCCAGGCCGTGTACGGGCTGATCAGCTCGATTCCGGCCCCGGCGTCCATCGAGCTGATTGCCGAAGCCGGTTTCGACTTCGTGATCATCGACATGGAACACGTGCTGATCAACCCGGAAACCGTGGAGAACATGATCCGTGTTGCTGAAAGCTATGACCTGACGCCATTGGTGCGGGTCGCCGATCTGAACCCGAAAACGCTGTTGCGACTGCTTGATGGCGGGGCGCAGGGCATCGTCTTGCCGATGATCGAAAGCCCCGAACAACTGGCCGCCGCCATCGCCGCCTGCAAGTACCACCCACTGGGCCATCGCAGCCTCAATGCCGGTCGTCCGGGTGCGTTCGGCAAACATAGCCTGGCGCAGTACGTGGAGGCGGCCAACCGGCAAATCATGCTGGTGGCGATGATCGAAAGCGCCGAAGGCGTGCGCCGCGCCAGCGAGATCGCTGCGGTGCCGGGGCTGGACATGATCCTTGAGGGCGCTGCTGACCTGTCGCAATCGCTTGGCATGCCGTGGCAGATCGATCAACCCATCGTGCAGCAAGCGCTGCTCGATGCCTGGCAGGCTGCCCAAGCCGCAGGTGTTCCATATTGCACGATTCCCCGCCAGCCCGGCGACGCCGCTCGCTGGCAGGCCCGTGGCGTCAACGCTTTTGTTCTGGGGGATGAGCGCGGCATTACCTTTCGTGCGCTTCAGGCCCGCCTGACCCAACATTCTGTAGAAGGAAACTGATTCGATGAATTTCACATCACATGCGGTAGACCTGGTCATGCAGGATTTGGTCGATTGCCTGCTGGCCGAAGATTTCTTCGGTGGCGATAACCTGAACCTGCAAGACACCGCAGCCTGGCAACGGAGCCATCCGCACGCGCCTGCATTGGCCGGTCAAGGTGCGGGCCAGCAGGTCTGGGACTGGAACTGCGATGCCGCCGAGCAGCGCTTTATCAGTATCGCGCTGCGCCCGGGCATCACTCAGCGATGGGAGAAAGTACCCGGCACGCCGGTTCTGGGCCGTCAGGGCGAGCGCTGGACGCAGTTGTCGCCCGAAGACTTCATGAAATGGGTGTTTGCCGGCATGGCGCCGCGTTTTGCCGACAACGAAAAGGGCTTGTCGCTGTTTCTGGATGTGTTGCGCATCAGCGTCTGGCAGACCGCGCTGTCGCTGGATCACAAGGTGGATGACCAAAACCTGATGGCTCAGGACGGTCATACGTTCTTCCGTACGATGGAACAGTGGGCGTCGCTGCGTGACCGTCCGTACCATCCGCTGGCCAAGGCCAAGCAGGGCTTGAGCGAGGAGCAATACCGCGCCTATCAGGCCGAGTTCGCCCAGCCGGTCGCGCTCAACTGGGTGGCGGTCGACAAAACCCTGCTGCAATGCGGTGAGGGCGTCGATGATCTGCAGACGTCGTTCCCGGCTCGCCATTTGCTGCCTACACACCTGCAAGTCAGGCTTGATCAGGAAATGAAGGATCGCGGCGTTGCGAACAGCCACGTCGCGCTGCCGGTTCACCCTTGGCAGTTCGATCACGTGCTGGACGCGCAGGTGGGTGATGCGCTGGCCAAGGGCGATTGCCTGCGTCTGGATTTCAATGAAGCCTCGGTGTTCGCCACTTCATCGTTGCGCTCGATGACGCCATGCTTCGACAGCGCCGATTACCTAAAACTGCCAATGGCCATCCATTCGTTGGGTGCGTCGCGTTATCTGCCAGCCGTCAAGATGATCAACGGCAACCTCAGTGAGGTGTTGCTGCGCCAGGTGGTCCATAAGGATGAAGCGCTGAGTCGCTCGCTGCACCTGTGCGACGAGCGCAAGTGGTGGGCCTTCATGCCGAAAGACGCGAGCCTGTTCGACGAAGGGCCGCGCCACCTCTCTGCGATGGTGCGCACGTATCCCTCCGAACTGCTCGACGATCCTGAGTGCCGCCTGCTGCCAATGGCTGCGCTGGGCACGCCGTTGCCGGGCAGTAACCGACACTTCTTCGATGAGTGGATGGCTTATCGTGAGTTGCCGCGCAACCAGGCTTCGGTGCTGACGCTGTTTCGCGAGCTGAGCCACCGTTTCTTCGACATCAACCTGCGCATGTTGCGCCTAGGCATGCTCGGCGAAGTGCATGGGCAAAATGCGGTGCTGGTGTGGAAATCCGGGCAGGCGCAGGGCTTGTTGTTGCGCGATCACGACTCGCTGCGCATCTTCGTGCCGTGGCTGGAACGCAACGGTATGCAGGATCCGGTCTATCGAATGAAGAAAGGTCATGCCAATACCCTGTACCATGAGCGCCCTGAAGATTTGCTGTTCTGGCTGCAGACCTTGGGTATCCAGGTCAATGTCCGGGCAATCATGGACACACTCGCGCAGGTTTACGAGGTTCCTGTGACCGCGTTGTGGACTGTATTGCGCGACGTGCTGGACGACCTGATCACCACCATTGAATTCGACGAGGAGGCCCGCACCATGCTCCGGCACCAACTGTTCGACGCACCGAACTGGCCACAAAAACTGCTGCTCACGCCAATGATCGCCCGCGCGGGCGGCCCGGGCAGCATGCCGTTCGGCAAGGGCGAAGTGGTCAACCCGTTCCACAGGTTGCGACGTGACGTCTGACGAACCCTTGTCATCGTCCCGGCGCAGGGCATTGCGCCTATCGCTGGGACTGCTGGTGTTACCCGGTTTGTCGCTGCCCGGCATTGCCCGGGCAGCGCCGTTGCGGGTGGTCACGTTGTTTCAGGGCGCTTCCGACACCGCCGTGGCATTGGGTGTGACACCCTGCGGTGTCGTTGACTCCTGGAGTGAGAAGCCGATGTACCGCTACCTGCGCCCGGCGCTGGCGGCGGTGCCCCATGTCGGCCTGGAAACCCAGCCGAGCCTTGAAGACATCGTACTGCTCAAGCCGGACCTGATCGTCGCCTCGCGCTTTCGCCATCAACGCATTGCCCCCTTGCTCCAACAGATCGCTCCGCTGGTAATGCTGGAGGAGGTGTTCGAGTTCAAGCGCACGCTGGCGATGATGGGCGCGGCGCTGAACCGTCAGCAGATGGCCGTCGACCTGTTAGGGCAGTGGCAGCGCCGCGTGGTGCAATTACGGGAGCAGTTGCAGGCGAAGTTCGCCGGCCGCTGGCCCATTACCGTGTCGGTGCTCGATATCCGCGAAGACCACATCCGCAGTTATCTGCCCGCCAGTTTTGCAGGTTCAGTGCTCACTGAACTGGGCTTCGCCTGGACACCCGCTGCCCGCGAAGCGCAAGGCGTTTCCCTCAAACTCAGCAGTAAAGAGAGTCTGCCTGTGGTCGATGCCGACCTGTTCTTTGTGTTTCAACGCGGTGATAACCAAGCCGCGATGAACAATTACCAAAAGCTTGTGCAACATCCGTTCTGGAAACAATTGCGCGCCCCGCAGGACGGAGAGGTCTGGCGCGTCGATGCAGTGGCCTGGAGTCTGTCCGGCGGGATCCTGGGGGCCAATCGTATGCTCGACGAGATAGCGCGGGTTGCGCTCGGGAACAACCTTTCATGAGTGCGGGAAAAAAACTGGCTGTCGGCTTATCGATGCTCTTGGTCTGCATGGGGCTCAGCCTTGCCTCGGGCGCCAGCTGGATTTCGCCCGCAGCCATCTTCTCCAGTGTCTGGCAGCCCGACGCGCTCAGCGCCAGCCAGCATGTTCTGCTCGACAGCCGGTGGACCCGCACGCTGATGGCCATTGCGGTGGGCGCAAGCCTGGCGGTCGCCGGTGCACTGATGCAGGCCCTGACACGCAACCCACTGGCGTCTCCGGGTCTGTTCGGCATCAATGCTGGCGCAACATTTTCGATCATTGTCTGCTCTTCGCTGCTGACCCTGACGTCGATGAGTCAGTGGCTGTGGTGTGCGTTTATCGGCGCAGCGGTGGCCGGGTGTCTGGTCTGGGTGATCGGCAATCGCGGGCAGGGCAGCCTCAATCCGTTGCGTATCGTCTTGGCTGGTGCCGCGATCACCGCGCTGTTTACCGCATTCAGTCAGGCGCTGCTGGTGGTCAATCAGGATGGACTGGATACCGTGCTGTTCTGGCTTGCAGGCTCGCTGTCGGAACGTGACCTGGCCACTGCTGCACCGTTACTGGCGTGTGTGCTGTTGTCGTTGATCGCCGCGCTGCTGCTGGCAGGGCAGGTCAATGTGCTTAACACGGGCGAAGCCATCGCTACGGCACTGGGACAACGTACCGGGCTCATTCGCCTGCTGATGAGCGGGGTGATCATCGCGCTCGCAGGCAGCGCGGTGGCGTTGGCAGGCAGCATCGGGTTCATCGGTCTGCTGGTCCCCCATATGGTGCGCAAGACGCTGTCGATCGATCACCGCTGGCTGCTGCCCGGTTGTGCGGTGTTGGGGGCAACGCTGCTGCTGTTGGCCGATACCCTGGCGCGGGTGGTAATTCTGCCGCAGGAAGTACCGGTCGGTGTGATGACTGCGCTGTTCGGCGCACCGTTTTTCATTGCGCTGGCACGCCGGGGGGCTCGTTATGGATAAGCACCTCACGTTGCGCTATCGCGGTTTCTCGCGACGGTTCAGTCTCGCCGGGCTGACGCGGCTGCTCACGGCGGTCATTTTTACCCTGGCGGTCATGATGGCCTCGTTGTCACTGGGCAAGGTCAACCTGTCGCCTGCGACATTGTTCAGTGTGCTTTTCGGCCACGCGGATGACAGCCTGGTGTTCATTGTCGAGCAATTGCGCATGCCCCGACTGGCCTTGGCTGCACTGGTGGGGGCGGCGCTTGCGGTTTCAGGCCTGATTTTGCAGAGCATTATCCGCAACCCGCTGGCTTCCCCGGACCTGCTGGGTATTACCAGCGGTGCCAGCGCTGCGGCGGTGATTTACCTGTCGTTTTTCTCGGTGGCGCTGGGCGCGCAGTTCCTGCCATTGGCCGCCATGTGCGGCGCTGGCCTGGCGGCCCTGGCGATCTATCTGCTGGCCTGGAATCAGGGCGCGTCGCCGTTGCGGCTGGTGCTGATCGGGGTAGGGGTGTCGGCACTGCTGGCGGCCGTGACCACGTTCATTCTGGTTTTCAGCCCGCTGACCACCACCCTGTCGGCCTACGTCTGGCTGACCGGCAGCGTGTATGGTGCCAGTTGGCCTGAGCCGCGCGCACTGGCAAGCTGGCTGGCGGTCCTTTTGCCCTTGCTGGTGCTGCTGGCTCGGCAGGTGCGGGTGCAGCAACTCGACGATGATCTGGCGCAGGGTATCGGCGTACGCGTGCAGTGGTTGCGCGCCGGGTTGCTGCTGGTCAGCGTGGCGTTGGCGGGGCTGGCGGTGGCCTGGGGCGGGGCGATTGCCTTTGTCGGGTTGATTGCGCCACATATCGCCAAGCGCCTGATCCCGCCTGGCTTTGCCGGTCAGGCGCTGATGTCTGCGCTGATGGGGGCCAATCTGGTGATGCTGGCCGATCTGGCCGGACGCACCCTGTTCCTGCCGTTGGACCTGCCCGCAGGAATTTTTGTCGCGGTGCTGGGCACGCCGTTTTTTCTGTATCTATTGATCAACCAGCGGCATTAAGGAATTTCGGATGGCGTCCATTGCAACCCATGACCTGACCCTGAGTTATCAAGGCCAAGTCATCATCGACAGCCTCGACCTGCAGTTGCCTCAGGGCCAGGTAACGGTGTTGATCGGCAGTAACGGTTGCGGCAAAAGCACCCTGCTCAAATCCCTGGCCCGTTTGCTCAAGCCCCAGCAAGGCACAGTCGTGCTCAATGGCGCGGACATTCACCAGAAATCCACTGCAACCGTCGCGCGTGAACTGGCGATTCTGCCGCAGATGCCCAGTGCGCCTGAAGGCATTACCGTGCGGCAGTTGGTGGCGCTGGGGCGTTATCCCTACCAGAACTGGATGCAGCAGTGGTCTGCCCAGGATGAAACGATGGTCGAAAAAGCGTTGTTGCAGACGGGTACGCTGGCACTGGCCGAACGCCCGGTGGATGCGTTGTCCGGTGGCCAGCGTCAGCGCGCATGGATCGCAATGACCCTGGCTCAGGACACCGATATCGTTCTGCTGGATGAGCCAACCACCTTTCTCGATCTGGCCCATCAGATCGAAGTGCTGGACCTGCTGCGCGACCTGAACCGGCAGGAAGGCAAAACCATCGTCATGGTCCTGCATGACCTGAACCTGGCGTGTCGCTATGCCGACCACATGATTGCCGTGCATCAGCGTACGGCCTTTGCGCAAGGGCGGCCGGCCGATATCCTGAGCGAAGCGCTGGTCAAACAGGTCTTCGACCTGAACTGCCGAATCATCGCCGACCCGTTTTTTGGTACGCCGCTGTGCATTCCCTTTGGCCGGGAACTGCCCCAATGACTCAGGGGCAAGCCTTCAGCAACGCCGAATGGGCGGTGCTCAGCGGTGCGTTGCAGTTAAAGACGGCCGACACCCGGGATCCGCGTTCACTGCCCGCACGGGCGTTGCTGGATGAAGAGGTGTGCAGGCAGATGCTCGCCGCCTTGGGGCCTGTCATTGGTTCGCCAACGCTCGCCATCACAGCCTCGTTGCTGGCCAAGCGTTTTTCCTTCCTGAGCACGGGGGCCTGCCTGTACGCGATGTCGGTCTATGACAAAGGGCTAATACTGTCGCTGGACAACAGTGTGGTCGAGTACGCCCATGACAATGGCGTGTGGACATCGGCCATGCCGATGACAGCCATCACGCCGATTGGCTGCGAGGAGGGTGCGCGCGACCTCTGGCGGGCGTCCATTGTCCGTGCGCTGTTTGCCGACCTGTTGAAGCCGTTATGGGAAACCTTCAACCGGGTAAGCGGTATATCTCGACGCATCCTGTGGGAAAACACCGCAGTACGTGTGTACTCGCTGTATGAAAAGCGCATGGCTAAAGTCGATGACCCTGCCATTCGGGCACGGTACGAAGCGGATTTCGACTGGTTGTTGAACCATGCAGATCCATCGTTGTTCGGGCTGGACTACAACCCGCTCAAGCATTTCAGGCGACCGCCGACGACACTGCCGACCGGGCAAAGCATTCGCTTTCGCCGCACCTGCTGTTTTTATTACGACGCCAGCAATCCCGTCGAGTATTGCTCGACCTGTCCGCTATTGAGGCCAAAGAAATGCCGATGAACGAGCGAATCGCACCCAGGCAGCAACACGTCAGCAACGACGTACTTGATCAGTACCGGGAAATTTCAGCATCGACCATCGGCCACTTGACCGAATCCGGTTATCTGCCGGGCATCAGGCCTGTGTCTGAAGGGGCGCGGCTGGTCGGCAACGTCGTCACTGTCCGGGTGGACCTGCCCGATGGCAGCATCCTGCGTGACGCCTTGATCAACAGCGAGCCTGGCGACGTATTGGTCGTCGAATGTGCAGGTGATGCGCATTGCGCATGCTGGGGCGAGCTGCGCACCTTGGCGGGCCTGATCAAAGGGTTGGCCGGTGTAGTGGTGTCCGGTGCCGTCACCGATGTCGCCGCTCTTCGCGAGCATGGCTTGCCGGTGTTCAGTCGTGCTATCAGTGCCGTGACCACGCGCAGCCTTGGAGAAAGCGGGGCGCTCAACAGTCCGATCAGGATTGGCGAGGTGACGGTACAGCCGGGCGACATTGCCATTGGCGACGATGACGGCGTTTTCATCATGAGTGCGCAACAAGCGTGTCAGATGCTGCCTGAGTTGTTGGCAAAGGAGAGGGCGGATCGGGCGCGTCGAGAAGAATTGCTTGAGCGACTGGTTGAAAAGCGCATGAATGTTTCTAAGCGGTTCATCGGCTAGCCCGGTCGCAACCACACCCCCGGCGCTGCGCGCAATGCCATTCAGCACTCATTGCGCGCAGCAGGCTCGAAGGCGCTCAGTTCGGATCGTCCATTGATACGTGGGCAATGCCTTCTGCGCCCAGGCTGTCCATGATGCCGTTGACCAGTTGCGTGATGGTCCAGGGCTTGGCAATGAACAGCACGTCGTCTTTCAACTGATCGCTGCCGGGCGTGCCGTGGCCCGACATCACCACCACGGGGATGTGCGCCCACTGCTCGCCCACCACGTTGGCCAGGGCAATACCATCCATGCTGCCGGGCATACGGACATCGGTGAGCAGCAGCGCAACCCGATTCGTGTGCTCTTCCAGGTATTTCATGGCTTGGTCAGCGTTTTCTACGGCCTTGGTGCGAAGTCCGACATCCGTCTCAAGGATTTCACATACGAAGTCACGGATTGTCTGCTCGTCTTCAACGACAAGCACCAGACCTTCACCTGGTTCAGGCTTCCCATACTGCTCTGATTGAGCCATTTCTCGTTCCCTCAGCCTTGCATTTCACATTCAAAAACACCGCAACGTTGGACGTAACCGTTGCTCATGCTGATATGAGCAAAACAGGGGAGGAAAAATTCATATTTTTCTGAAAAACAGCTCATCTCATCGCGCAGAGGCGTCATTGGGCGGGTTTGGTCTTGAGTAACGGCGCTCCACTGTCGACCGCGCTGTCTGAGATAGAGGCGTAAGAGGCGGGCATCCCGCCTTTCGCAAAGAATCCGCTCCCCGACGCAAACGGATGTACGGTGCGGAACTTCAGCCTATGAGCGAGCGGGCCGTCGCAAGGTCAGTAATCAATACATCCAGATAGCCACCTCGCAGCGCGCCGCGAATCGCGTTGACTTTACGCTCGCCGCCGGCAAGGTCGACGACCCGTGCGATGCTCAGAAGCTGCTCAAGGTCTACGGATACCACGACTTCCTCGCTGTCCTGCAGCACCGGTTTGCAGTCGGCATCGAATAGCGCAGGCAGATGTCACCCACGGCGCCACGCTCGGCCAGCAGCTTCAGCATCGGTTCGCCATGATAGTTGCCACTGTTGCGCAGCAGTTTCGAGGGTTCGAGCTCGCCAATACCGACCAGCGCAACGGTCAGGTTCGAGAACCGCTCGACAACTTCTCTGACTTCGTCCAGTTGCAGAATGCGATGACGGCTGTCGACGGATTGTTCGATGCTTTGTGAGGGCAGCAGGTAGGCGGGGCAACCCAGCAGCGTCGCCAATTGCTGAGTCAGCAGTGTGGCCTCGAAAGCGCCTTTATTACCCACGCCGCCCAACAGCTGGCGACTACTGTTGCTTGGCAGACCGATGCACCCACGTATGCATTGGAAGGCAATATCGTGCACACCGGAGTCGCCGTAAGCTGGGCGGCTCGCCTGCTGGGGGCCGCAGGACGTTGACGCACTGGCCGCCGAGGCGGCGGCCTTGCCGGATAAAGGCGGTGTGTATTTCGTTCCCGCACTTGGCGGCCTGGGTGCGCCTCATTGGAGCTCACAAGCTCGCGGGCTGATCACCGGACTGACCGAGGCCTCCACCCGCGCGCACATTCTGCGCGCCACCCTTGAAGCCATTGCCTACCAGATTCGCGACGTTTTCGAAGCGATGGAGCTGGACAGCCCCGGCCCTTTGGGAGAGCTGTGGGTCGATGGCGGTGCCACCCGAAACGAATGGCTGATGCAGTTTCAGGCAGACCTGTTGCAACGTCCGGTCATCCGCAGTCTGTCGCCGGAAGTGTCCGCCATCGGCGCTGCGCACCTGGCAGGCTTTGCGCTTGGCTGGTGGCCGGATGAGGACGCACTGGCAAGCCTCGAACGTCCTCGCCAGCGATACGAACCTCGCAGCAATGCAGTCCCCGAACTATACGGGCATTGGAAGCAGGCACTGAAACGCACCGCCTTGCACTGAGCATCCCGGATCACTCTGGACTGACCAGTTATCCATTTTCAGGAACCGACCCGTTGCCGGATCTTTCTACTGGCACAGGCGCAGTCGGGCGCCTGTGTCGGAGGATAATCACATGCAAGTTCAGGTGGACAGTAATCACATCGAAGGCAGCGCAGAGCTGCAGGAGTGGGTAGGCAGTACGGTGGTCGATGAGTTGGAACGCTATGCCGATCTGCTGACTCGGATAGAGATTCACGTAGGCGACGTCAACGCACAGAAAGCAGGCCCTCAGGACAAACGCTGCCAGATCGAAGCCCGCCCCAAGGGACATACACCGCTTTCCGTCACCCACAAGGCGGACAGCCTGGACTTGGCTGTCGCAGGTGCCGCCAGAAAAATGAGCCATGCGCTGGAACATCTTATGGGGAAACTGTCGTCGAAAGTCGAGTCAACCGGGCATCTGACTGCGCCGGTCGTGCATGAGGACTCGGCCGCCGAGGTGGACGCCATGCTGGAAGACGAGTTCCTCGAAAAACAGGCTCGGCTTGCCAAAGACTAGGAGGTCGTCATGGTTCCAATTCAACCTTTTACCGAGCAGACACTGAACAGGCTGCTGGCGTTGGCGGGACGTCCCAACCTCAGTGTGTACATGCCAACGCATCGAACGTTTCCGCAGCGCACCCAGGACCCTATTCGGTTGAAAAACCTGATCAAGGAACTGGAAATCCTGCTGGAGCAGCATTACCCACAGATAGCCAGCCAGGCACTGATCGCGCCGTTCCACGCGCTGATCGACGACCATGCGTTCTGGAACACCTGCCCTGAAGCCATCGCCATTTTTGGCGGGCTGGAGCATTTTCTGGTAGTGGGCCTGCATAAGGCGGTGCCGGAAACCGCAGTGGTCAATAGCCATCCCTACTTGAAGCCTTTATTGCGCCTTGCGCCGATGACGGATCGTTATCAGGTTCTTTGTCTGTCGCGTGACAGCGTGCGTGTTTATGAAGGATCCATGCAGAGCCTGCAGGAGGTCAGTCTGCCGGAGGCGGTGCCGACCAATCAAAATCAAGCGCTGGGCGATGAACTTACCCCCCGCGACCAGCGGGGCCATCCAGACGGGTTCAGCGGTGGCGGGGAGCGCGGTGATCCGATGATGCACGAGTCGGGCGGCAGCGGTAAGCAGGAGGAAATCAACCTGGATCGCGAACGGTTCTTCCGCATCGTTGACCGCAGGATTACCGAACATTGCTCGCGGGTCTCGAAATTACCGCTTGTTCTGGTAGCACTGGCTGAAAACCAGGCCGTGTTCAGAGCGCAGAGTCGCAATCCGTTTCTGCTGCCGGTGGGCATAGAACAGGATCCGGCGACACTGACGGCGGCGCAGTTGACGTCCGCATGCGGCGAACTCATCCGTCTGCGTCAGGACGACAGGCTGGATGAGGCCTTGGGTCGATACGCAAAAGCCGTGGGCCAGCGGCTGAGCGCACATGAACTGCCTGAAATCGCACGAGCGGCCACCGAGGGCAGGGTGGCCCTGCTGCTGGTCGAGGCTGAACGCACGGTTAATGGCGTGATGGATGGGCTGAGCGGCGATCTTGCGCTTCAGAGCAATGACGAGGCAGGTTCGGATGACGTGCTGGACGAAATGATTCTGGCCGTCATGCAGCATGGCGGAGAGGTGATTGTACTGCCGCCGGAGCGCTCCATGCCGAGCGAAACGGGCGCTGCGGCCATTTATCGTTACTGACCTTCATTGGATCACGAGTTCGTCGTCCGTGATCCCGACTTTCACTCCCCGGCCAATAAGCAACAGGCTCAGGAGACGCAATCATGACCAGAAACGACAAGCAAATGGAACTGAAGGCATGGCACCTGTTACTGGAGGATGACACCTATCGACTGGATCTTCCCGATGACTTCTACCAGACGCTGATTCGTCGAGCCGACGAACTGGTGTTGCGCGAGGTGATCACCCTGCAGGAGTGGCAGCGTTTGAAAGACACTGCCGACGCCGTATATGAAAAAACACTGAAAAGCCTTTCGACCCTGCAACGTGATCGAGTGGACACGGTTTCGATCGATCTGTGCATTTCATCGGAGAAACCATGAGCGATCAACGCCAATCCTTGCTGGAAGCTTTGCTGCTGGCCTACGGCCCGGGCGGGCAGGAAGATGAAGTCCGTAAGCTGTGCAAGACAGAACTGGAACGCCATTGCGACGAGGTCACGGTTGACCGGGCAGGCAACGTCATAGGGCTGATAAAAGCGGCGCACGCCTCTGATCCCGATGACGGGATCAGCGTGATGGCTCACATGGACGAGATAGCAATGGTCGTCAAGCTCGTGAATGAAGACGGCACGCTGCTGGTCGAAGCACTGGGCGGTGCCCAACCCATCTGTTTCGGGGTGGCCCCCGTCGAGGTGCTGGGCGATACGCAAAGATGCCCAGGCGTGCTCTCATTCGGATCCATGCACAGCAGTGGCGGCACATCCCAAAGCCGGGACGTCCTCAAGGGCAACGTGCAATGGTCGGACGTGCATGTGGTCACCCGCCGACCCCGGGAACAACTGTCGGCACTGGGCATCCGGCCTGGAACGCGTGTGGTCCTGAGCAAGCACTGGCGCGCCCCGTGGTATCTGCCCGATGCCATTGCGGCGCATTTTATGGACGACCGGGCACCGCTTCTGGCGGTCATTCAGGCAGCAGAAGAGTTGTGCAAAAGACGCCACGAACTCAGGCAGGATGTCTGGATTGTCTGCACAACGCTGGAAGAGGAAACCAATGCCGGGGCCATGTACGCGGCCTCCAGACTGCCGGGTGATACGGTACTTGCCGTAGAGGTGGGACCCGTGCTGGAGGAATACGGGACTCGCCTGGAAGACAACCCCATTATCAGTACAGGCGATCAGAAGGGCGTCTACACCCGGTGCGTCGTTGACGACCTGATTGCTGCTGCAACACGAGCCGGGTACGACGCCCAGGTCGCGCTTTTGGTGGACTTTGCGTCCGATGCAAGCGCGGTGATGAGCATTGGCGCGGCAGCGAGAGCCGGGTGCATCGCCATCCCGACGGAAAATACGCATGGCTACGAAATCATCACCCAAGGCGGCATACAAGCCTGCGCGGACACGATCGTTGAGTATGCGCTCAAGGCCAAGTGAGCCTGTCACATGGCCTATTCGACCAGTTGCACGCTGTCATAGACAAACCCCGGGCTCAAAAAACCCGTGCCTGACTTGCCGGAGGCAACGCCGATCTCGAGTGAGTTGCTGCCTGAATGCAGTGCCGACGCCGGGATGTTGAATTCGAACAGGGTATTGTTGCCACGCCAGGTGCCGCGGGTGATGCCACGACTGTCGGGTTGCGCTGAGGCCGCTGGCACCTCGGCGTGCCAGCTGTCGTTGACGCTCAATTGCGGTCGTCCGCCCGCCTGAGCGAGGGAAATGAGCACTCGCAACCGGTAGGCGCGTATTTCCTTGGCGGCCAGTAAGAACTCGATTCGGACAGGGCTGTTGATGTCACGCCATTGTGCGGCCGGGAAATCGGCAGGCGTGCTTGTTCCGACCGTGTAGGTTCCTGACTTCCACGTTGCCATACGGGCGTCGGAGGGGTGGGCCGCTGGCAGCAGTTGTGCGTTACGAAAGCCTGTAGGGGTTCCATCGGGCAACCCGATCTGCCATTTCACTCGACCCTTGGGCGATCCGGCATTCAGTGTGGTGTGTGTGACGCTGCCCGCTGAAACGTCCACTGTGCCGTGGGCGATCTCCAGCTCGGTCTGGTAGAGCGTCAATCGATAACGCCCAGGGCGAACATCGGGCAAGAGAAAATCACCCGCCGTGGAGGTTCGCGCCCAATACTGCGCCGTTTCATTGCCCAGACCGACCACCGCTGGTAGGCCGTGATCAGTTCCCGAGGCATGGCCGGACACCGAACCTCGCTGAGTGCTGTTCAGAAACCCTTCAAGCCCCAGACCGTTTAGAAAATCCAATTGGGCCAGTTCAGCCGAAGGTGCTTCCCCTTGTGTGAATAGCAGGCCATAAACGCCGTGCAGACCACCCCGATAAGCTTCGGTCTGGGTGTGGTTGGAGAACATGTAGTTGTACAACTCGTGAGTCTTGGCGGTTTTCTGGGTGGCGATGTCTTTGAAAAACGGACCTCCCGAACTGAGTTCACGATTGCCCATGAGCATATACACCGCCACGCCCGGGCCTTTTACGCCGTGAATGGCATCATCGATCATCGGCTGCGCCGAGTAGAACTTGGAGCTGGTGCGTCCATCCGGCAGCAAAAACACGTCCTTGCCTTCGATCGCTGTGCCGACATTGGAGTCGGTCCCATGCGTTGCTTTGGGCAGCTTGCCCACATCCAGTCGCGTGACAAATCGCAACTCCCCAACCGGCAGCAACGTCGGCGCATACGTTGCCATGTAAATAGCGTCGCGGCCTTTCACTGCCATGTAGTACTGCGTCAGGTCACCTGCCTGGGCGCTGATCAGGATCACATCGCCTACGGTTTTAACGTTCACCTGCGCCGCGCCCAAGCCTGATGCGATCTGCGACGCTTTTGGTTCGCGGGTCTGTAATTCCTGGCCTCGGTAGCGCAGGGAGACCAGATCGCCATTGCGCGTGTCCACGCTGAATATCAGCTGGCTACCGGTGTCCACGACAATCTGCGGCGGCGTTCGAACGAATCCAAAGGATGCGCTGTGTGCCTCGCCCGCAAGGCCGACCAGACCCAGGCAACCGCAGCACAGCATCCAGATCAAGCGTTGCATAAGGCGTACTCACGGGATTTCAAAAAGGAATCAGTCTTTACCCGCACCGGCGTGCAGAGGCACTCTCGCCAGCGCTACATCGGCAGATAAAGGCGTCACCAAGTACTGGCGGTATGGCACGAACGCTTCAAGTACCGCGTCGTCCTGTGGGCGATAGTCGTCGCCGCTCAGTTGCTGAAGATTGGCGATACACGCTCTGCCAATCGTGCGCTGACATTCGTCGTTCACAGCCGCTGCTGCAGCCGTTGAGAAGAGGGCAAACCCTGCGCCCGGTTGCTTTTCATCGTTGAACATCGGGTGCGTCACGTTTTCGAACCCGTTCGCTTCGACCAATAACTGTGAGGAGGGCGTGCGTGACATGATCGCGCCCTGATAAGTCAGGCGGGCAAACACGTTATTGACCAGCTGGGCGATCACGGCAGCATCGTGCATTCCGCCGGCGTGAGGCGCACGGCCTGACGTGTCGTGCACGTAATTTCGCGCCAGCGTCAGCGTGTCATGGCCGCCAAGGAACAGCCATACCCAGTAATGATGCCCGTCGCAGGTAGAGGACCAGAGTGTTCGGCCGTCGAATTCATTGTCGGATATCGTCACGTGAGACGCGGCGCCCCAGCCGGTGACGATCATCTGCCTGCCGATGCGCGCAAAGGTGTTGTGGTTGATCCACACGCCGTCTGCGTCGTCGATGGTAAGCGCATCGCCTCCCCAGACGACCTGCGCATTGATGTCGGACAAGGTCAGGTTGCGGACGATGACGTTATGGACACCGCCACCGATCCACAGCCCCATGCCCTGAATGCCTGCCTGTTTCCCCATCCCCTGCAACGTTTTGTTCGAACCGATTTTCAGACGTTTTAACCCGGCGTTGTCGTAAGTCACTAAGGCGGGCGGCCTTGACTGGCAGAAGTCGTTTGCGCCGTTGAGTGCCAGCTGCGCGCCACCATCGGAGCAAGCCTTGACCATGCAGCCGGTCTCGGTGGTGGTGGCACTGCCGTTCGCCACTACGCTGCCGCGAAAGTCGAACATGTGGTCTAGCAGAACAACGCGCGGCGTCGTATCCGTGCAGTTGCCACGGTGATCGTAAGTGCTGCACAACGCCTGCTCGAGCTCATCCAGCGTGGCGGGATGCACGGCGACGGCATTGGCACCGCCGGTGACGTCTTTGGCAAAACCGTCGGGGTGCTCGGCAGCGTGCCCCCATGAAGGGGTGACGAGTACCGTGCAACACAAGGCCAGCCCCTGCAGCAGCGATCTATACAAAAGGATGCCTCCGCAGGCAGCAAACGACTCGTTAAAGGTCGATCATCCGACATTCAACGAGTCGCTGGCGTGTAGATCGACCCTTCTTAAGCTGCTGTTCAGCCGCCAGGCTCTATTGCCCGCCCTTCATGCGCCTGGCCAGCAGGTAAATGCCCAAGCCCGCCAGCGCACAGCCAGCGCCAATGTAGCCCGTGCTGGTCCAACCCATACCTGCGGTGATCGCCATGCCGCCAAACCAGGGACCCAGCGCATTGGCCAGGTTGAATGCTGCATGGTTGGAGGCTGCGGCCAGACTCGGCGCTTCATGTGCGATGTCCATCAGGCGGATCTGCAACGGTGCGGCCAGCGCGACCATCGTGCCGACCAGCGCGATACCCAGCAACACACCCCACAGCGAGCCGGCGGCGAACGGGAAGAACAGCAATACGGCCATCGACCAGATCAACAACACGCCGACGGCCTTGAACTGCATGTGATCGAACAGCTTGCCGCCTGCGATGTTGCCGATAATCCCGCCCACGCCAAAGGCTGCCAGTCCGAAGGGAATCCACTGAGGTGACACACGCGTGACGTCCAGCATGGTCGGAGCCAGGTAACTGAACACGCAGAACATGCCGGCAAAACCGACGGCACCGATGGCCAGCGCCATCCACACCTGCGGTTTGGTGAAGGCGCCCAGTTCCTTGCGTGGATCACTGCGCGGTTCGTCACGACGGTCAGGCACGAAGCGCCACACCAGCGCGATGGTGCAGAGGGCGAGGAGTCCTACAAGCGCGAAGGCCGAGCGCCAACCGAAAAACTGGCCAAGGAAGGTTGCAATCGGATTACCCAGCAACATCGCCAGGGTCAGGCCCATCATGACCCGCGCCACAGCACCTGCGCGTTGGTTGTCCGGCACCATGCTCGACGCAACCACGGCTGCGATACCAAAGTAGGCTCCGTGTGGCAGACCGCTGATGAAACGAAAGGCGACCAGGCTGCCAAAGGTCGGCGTAAAAGCCGTGGCCACGTTACCCATCGCGTAGAGCGCCATCAGCAGCAACAGCATGTGCTTGCGTAACAGTTTGGCACCGATAATCGTCAGCAGCGGGGCGCCCACCATCACGCCAAGCGCATACGCACTGATTGCATGGCCCACCTGAGGCTCGCTCAGGTGCAGGTTTTTGGCGATATCAGGCATCAAACCCATGATTGCAAACTCGCCCGTACCGATGGCGAAGCTGCCCACAGCCATTGCGGCTTCCATTTTGCCAGCGGCGCGCGCGGGCAAAACGTGCCCGGTTTTTTGCTGTATCGACATGCGTCGCTCCGTCGTGAAGGATTGCCAAACGAAAAACGCCGACGCTGACTGAGCATCGGAGAAGGGGTCTAGAACCGTGTTCGACGCCAGAGTTCCGGATATTTGGAAGCCTGCGGCATAAATAGGTGAATCGATTCCGCAGCGATTCACCTGCACGCTAGATACGGAAGCTGCCGACCAGTTGCGTCAGACGGGCTGACTGGCGTTCCAGATCGGTACACGCACGCAGCGTTGCATTGAGGTTCTCGACACCTTCGTGATTCAGGGTATTGATTTGCGTGATGTCGACGTTGATCGCTTCGACAACAGCGGTCTGTTCTTCAGTGGCTGTCGCAACCGATTGATTCATGCCGTCGATTTCTCCAATGCGCACGCTCACGCTTTCAAGGCTTGAAACAGCCTGATTGGCGATTCCAACCGTTTCGACGCTCTCACGCTGACTGTCGTTCATGAGCGCCACCGCTTCACGGGCGCCTGACTGCAACTGCTCGATCATCTCCTGCACTTGACTGGCCGACTCCTGGGTTCGATGGGCCAGATTGCGAACTTCATCAGCGACCACGGCAAAGCCTCTGCCTGCCTCACCAGCACGTGCCGCTTCGATAGCCGCGTTGAGCGCAAGCAAGTTGGTCTGCTGAGAGATGCCGGTGATGACTTCCAGTATCTGGCCGATGTTGGCCGTCTTGGTATTGAGCGCTTCGATCTCGCCACTGGCACCGCTGATACGAGAGGACAGGCGATCCATCGCCGCGATGTTCTTACCGACCACCTCCTGACCCTCGGACGCCAGCGTGCGGGCGTCGCTGGAATGACCGGAGGCGCGTGCGGCGTTCTGAGCAATTTCCTGAGCGGCAGCGCCCAGTTCGTTGATTGCCGCCGCGACACTGCTGGTGCGGTTGGCTTGCTGATCCGAGTTGAGCATCGAGGCATTGGACGCACTCACTACCCTCAAGGCGACTTCGTTGAGCTGCACCGTTGAGGACGCCACTTCTCGCATCGAGTCGTGTATACGCTCCACGAACAGGTTGAAGCCATTGCCCAGATAGCCAAATTCGTCCTGGCTCTCAATCGTCAGACGCTGTGTCAAATCGCCTTCGCCCGCAGCGATGTCATGCATGGCACGGCCCATCAGGTTGAGAGGACGCAGCAGTACGCTCAACAGCATGCCCAGCAGACCGATAATCAGCACCACGGCGACGACTGTGGCCACGATCGCTGAATTTCTGAATTCGCCCAAGGTGGCGTAGGCCTTGGTTTTATCCATCGCCACGCCAACATACCAATTGACTGAAGGGAGCCCGGTGACCGGCGCGAAGGTCAGAATCTGGGGCTTGCCCGCGTAGCTGCTCTCGCTGATGTCCTGCGACAGCCTTGGGGTTGCCACGGGGTAAACCTCAGCCAGTGTTTTCATGGCCAGCGATGCGTCAGGGTGGACCAGAATACGACCGTTGGCGTCGACCAGAAATGCATAGCCATCGTTGTGCAGGCGTAGGGAACTGATCATTTTAACGAGGGTTTCCAGGCTCAAATCTCCGCCGACAACCCCAGAAACCCCTGAAGCAGCCTTGACAGGGGTCGCAATCGTTACGATCAGGCCCTTGGTGACCGCGTCCAGGTAGGGCTCGGTAAGCGTCGTTTTGCTTGCGGCGATGGCGCCCGTGTACCAGGGACGAGTTCTCGGGTCATAGTCACCCGGCATATCGTCAGGAGGCTGAGTGCTGAACGATCCGTCTTTCTTGCCTACGTAAATACTCATGAATGTGGCGAGCAGGGTACGCTGGCCAAGCGCGACATTCTGCGCCTCTACCGTTTGTGGCACAGCCGCGTTGTCTGCCAGATTTTCCACCAGCAGAATTCGTCCGGAGAGCCAGTTGCGGATATTGCCCGCGGTGCTGTCACCGGTCTGATTCAGGCTTTCCTTTAGCTGGTCACGCAGCGCATTGCGTTGCAGATAATCGTTGTAAAACGTGAACGATGTGAACGCGGCAATTACCACGAGAGAGGCAGCCAGCAGAATCTTATGGCTGAATTTCAGGGATTTGGTCATGCGGATACGAGCCTTTGAAGTGTCTAGCGCAGGGGTTCTGTGTAGCAAGGTCACTTCGGCGCTTATCGGCTGCCCGCCTGATTAATGAATGCCACTCGTCATGTAAAGCCGGGCAGGTATCGGCTCAAGTTCATGAAGAACGGCCAATGGGGCGGCTCGTCGAATCCTGATGCGGGTTGGCAAGGCTGTTTTCAGGCACACGTCATGTCGCGAGCGATGCGTGAGTTGAGGATTGAGATGGTTTTGCGCAGATAGGTCATCAACGGAGGGGCGGGGTGACCCCTCCGTAACAGGTGACTCGGCGCCCAGTGAGAGCAGCGCCCGCTAACGGGTCAGCGTCTTCGTGGCATCACGATGCGCACGGAGCCGATTTTGAAACGTCATTGTCACGTCGCACCCGGCTCATCGCAGGCACGAGACTCACCAGACCCGCCAGCGCCATCACAGCGCCCACCCAGAGCGGTGAACGCAAACCATACCCGGCGTCAATCACAGCGCCACCTGCCCAACTGCCGAACGCCAGGCCCGCAGTGATCACCGAGGTGTGCAGGATGTTGACCATCGCCGCAGGTTCGGCCGCCTTCATCACGCGTGCGACCATCGCAGGGTTCAAGGCAACACCCGTCAGCCCCAGCGCGAAGAAGCAGCCCAGGTTCAGCCACAGATGGTCACCGGCCAGAGCAAAGCCGCCCAATGCCAGCACCATCAGGCCGAGCCCCCAAGCCAGGGCAGGGAATGTGTAGCGATCGGCGAAGCGACCCACGATCATGTTGCCCATGAGGTTGGCAACCCCATAGATAGCCAGAACAGGGGCAACCAGCGTCGGTGCAATGCCGACCTCATGAATCAGGATCGGCGTGCAGTAACTGAACGCTGCAAATGTCCCGCCGATGATCAGTCCGCTGGTGATGTACGCTCCCCACAGCTTGGGGTTTCTCAAGCCCGCCCACTGCTGGCTCAGCGGCGGTTCGCCACCTTTCTGAATGGCTGGCAGACGTCGTGTCGCCAACACGGTACACAGCATGGCCAGCGCAACGACCGCCCAGGAACTGGCACGCCAGCCGACATGCTGCTCGACCCAGGTGGTCATCGGCACGCCGATGACGGGAGACAGCATCAACCCGGCCAGCACGACAGAGACCGCGCGGCCACGACCCTCAGGTGCGACAAGGCCTGCGCAGATGGTCATGCACAAGCCGATGCACACGGCACTCGAAATACCCATGACGATACGTGCCACCGCCAAGACAGCGTAGCTGGGTGCCGCTGCCGCAACGGCGCCCGCGATCACGTAACACGTCAGCAGCCAGACCAGCGCGCGTTTGTTGCTGATGCCTCTGGAGAGCAGCAGCACCGTAACCGGCGGACCGCCCAGCGCCATGCCCAGCGCGTAATAGGCAATCAGATTGCCAACCTGCGCCAGGCTGACAGAAAACGCCTCGGCCAGCGCAGGCATCATGCCAGCCACCATGAACTCGGCAGTGACCAGGGAAAAGATTGTCAGACCCAGCAGGTAGACAGTTGGAGGCAATTTGGAGCGGGTAGTCATCAGTGTCTCGGGCGGGGAAAAGGTCGGCTACGGTAGGGAATGTTGACCGGATGGTCAAATCGACGTCAGGCATATTGGTATTCACTGATTGTCATGGTGGGTTCGTTTCCGAAATACCGCTGTTCATCAGGGTGCACTGAACCGTGGAAGATGCCTCAGTGTCTCTGGCACATTGCGTTAGCCTTTAACCGGACGCTGGGAGTAACCCCCTTGCCAAGCACATCGCTTAAAAGCCCCCGATCATGATTCGTGCAGCAGCGCTGAAGTGGGCCGATGTGCGGCCCGGCGAGCGAGCGGCGCTGTTGCTGGGGTTTGCCTTCCATTTCTGCGTACTGGCCAGCTACTACTTGGTGCGCCCCTTGCGTGATGCGCTTGGGCTTGAAGGCGGTGCCGACAAACTTCAATGGCTCTTTACCGCGACCTTTCTGGTGATGCTGCTGATGGTCCCGCTGTTTGGCGCACTGGTGTCCCGGTTGCCGCCCCGGCGTTTCGTGCCGCTGATCTATCGCGGCATTGCGCTGACGATGATTTTGTTCGGCATCTTGATCGCCAATCGGATTGCGCCGGTGCAGGTCGGCAACGTGTTCTTCGTCTGGATCAGCGTGTACAACCTGTTCATCGTGTCGATCTTCTGGAGCGTATTGGTTGACCGGTTTTCCAGTGAGCAGGGGCGGCGGCTATTCGGTTTTGTGGCCGCAGGCGGCACGTTGGGGACGTTCATCGGGCCGTTGCTGGCGGCGACGATGGCGTCCCGTCTCGGGCCGATTGCATTGACGCTGGCGGCGGCAGTGCTGCTGGAACTGGCAGTACGCTGCCACCGAGCGCTTTTGGTTCGCACCGAGACTCAGTTTTACCGGCCGTCGAACGTAGATCGCCACATGGGCGGCAGCATGCTCGGCGGCATCACCCTGATTTCACGCTCGCCTTATCTGCTGGGGCTGGTGTTATTCATGCTGATGCACACCACCGCCTCAACCTTTCTGTACTTCGAGCAGGGTCGAATCGTTGCAGGCAGTTATTCGGATGTCGCCAGCAGAACGCAGTTCTTTGCCGTCGTCGATCTGATCGTGTCGATGCTGACGCTAACCTTTCAACTGTTGCTGACCGGCCCTTTGATCCGCATGATCGGCATCGGCGGCGCGCTCATCGCGTTACCGCTGGCCACCGTGGTCGCGTTCACCGCAATGGCGCTGGCACCGGTGCCTACCACGGTCGCGCTGGCGCAGGGGCTGCGCCGTGCCATCGAGTTTTCCATTGTGCGCCCGGCGCGGGAAGTACTTTGGACCGTGGTCAGTCGCGAGGAAAAGTACAAGGCCAAGAATGTCATCGAAACGCTGGTGTATCGCGGTGGCGATGCGGTGAGTGGATGGCTGTCGGTGGGGCTGGCGGCACTGGGCGCAGGATTCGGCATCGTTGCCATGCTGATTCTGCCTGTCGCCGGGGGCTGGGCCGGGTTATGCGTGTGGCTCGCCAGGCGACAGAAACGTAAAGCGGATGAAGCTGACGATCATTAAGTACAACGCCTGAAGACCCTGGAAAACGGACAGGGCATGTTAGTCATTGAGTGGTGGGAGACGACGTGTCGGCGATCTACCGGGACCGGCATCACAACCTGCGCATGCAGTGCGCTGTACCCAAGGGTTGCTGCGCAGCCCATCGCGGCCGTCTTAGTCGCCTAAGGCTCCCACGCCCTTCGGGCAAAAGCAGACCTCATCGTTCGGCTCCTTCGCCCTGCATGAACGGCGCACGTATTGCGTGGCCTCTGCAGACCAGCACCGCAAGCGAGCCCGCCGCAGCGGCGGCCATGTCTTTTTGCGCATCCCAAAAGTCGTCCTGAGCCCCCACAAACGCCGAGCCTCCTGGGCCGAGATAAGCGCCGCCCACCCATTCCATCAGTTCGTAAAGCATTGAGGTGGACAGGACCAGCGACCAGGCCATCAGCGACGCCCACGCGCCCTGAAGCCGGCATTTGACAGTCACGATCTCACGCAAGGGCAGGGCGCCCAGCACTCCGTAGGCCAGATGCACGAATCGGTCATATTGATTGCGCTGCCAGCCGAACAGTTGATCGATGCTGACCCCCGTCATCTTCAGGACGGTAGCGTCATAGGGCACCTGCGGATAGGTGTAGTGCGTGCCGACCTCATGCAGAACCACGAACGCCAGCACCAGTGCCCAGGACCTTGCTGTCCAGTAGAACCTGTGACGGCTGGCCCAGAGCGCTGCAGCGCTCAGCACCACCACGCTGTTTTCCATCAACCACGTCGTTCGATCCAGCGGCGCCCAACCCAGCACTGCGACAACAGTCAGAAAAACGGCTTGCAATCCTCTGATGACGTTTATTTCATGTTTGCTCACCTGCGCATGCTCCTGCCTGTACATCACGTGACTTGCCGGAAAAACCCACAGGTTTTAGTCATGGATGAATCCGGTAAATTCAGTGAGTTTCCGTTGTTGGCAGACGGGTGCCCTGTGGCTGGAACGCCCGTCAGATCATGCGCCGGCCAGGATGGCGCTGGGGCGAAACAGCAAGACGTTGGGCCGATCAATAACCCGTCTATTGGATCCGTGAGCAGGGGTCTCTAGTGAGTCAGTCTTTATTTAATGGGAGTTACTTACCTCTGTGCGGGGTACTGTCAAGGCCACATCAATATACCTTGGGAAATGACGTCCTCAATCTGTCATATCGACTAAGTACCGTCAGATTTCAAGACGGTGGACTGTTTCCGGCGAGCAGTGTCCATTCATGCATCGCCAACAGGTTTATTAACAGCGCCGGTTTAATCAGGCCCTGTTAAATGGCTGTTCTGGCTGGATGACTTAGGCGTTAGCGGCGCATTATGTGGAAGCGATAACAGGCCAGAGCCGCCGCCGGCACTGCATGACTGATGTGATACTCACCTGAAGGCCTTGTACGTGATCGTACATACGTCATTACCGATGACGGCTATTAAAGCGCTCAATGGCAATATAAAAACATCACGCTCTGGCACTTTTTGGCGTGGCACCATAAATGATATTGAGCATATAAAGTTAATGCTAACGGGCCACCACCCTGTAAGATGAAACTTAATAGCAAGTTCCTGCCTCGTCACATTAACTGCATAAACCTCGTAGTAGCATCGCCCAACTTTTAGACGTGCCGTCTCTTAGGTGCTCCGCCTTGAATGGGTGATGCTATGCCTGCGTTACTTTCATCCAGACGTCCGCCGCAGCAATTTTGCGAACACGCTCCGGCACCCAACCGGGCAACGCCTACCTCCGAAAAGCCCGCCGCGCCCATTGGCCGCGCCGGTTACCTGAACAACCCACCGCCCCTTGATGACGCAAAGCCGGTTGCGATCAGTATCGATGCCACCGGCAGTCTGTTTGTCGATGGCGAGCCTCTGGTCGAGGAGCAACTACCAGACGCCCTGCAGAACCTGCATACACGAGACCCGGAGGTCGCGCTGACCCTGCGCGCCGATACGGCAACCGACTACGGACGAGTCGCCCGCGTATTGGCAGATGTGCAGCGATCCGGCATCACACGCCTGGCAGTGATTACTGAAAGCCCATGAAGCCATAAAAATCCCGGCCAGCCTTAACGCAGGCCAAAACCTGTCGACTCATTACGTCCTGGAAGCCCTCTCATGATCACGTCATCGACCACGCACGCGTCACGTTTTCCGCTCCGACGGCTGGTGCTACTGATTGGTTTGCACGCGTTAAGTCTGTCGACCTACGCGCAGGACGCCGCGACGCCGACCGCCTCAACCGAGGAACCGGTTTCCGGCGTCACTGACGCCACTGACGCCACGCTGGGTACGGTTTCGGTGATCGGCCAGGGCGAAACACGCCAGGTGCAGCGCGTGAGTGACGAGGACATTAAGGCGTATTCGGCCGCCACGAACCCGATGAAAGTTCTGCAGCGTCTGGCTGGGGTCAGTTTTCAATCGGGCGACCCGCTGGGGCGGGAAGAGAGCAGCCAGCGCATCAGTTTGCGCGGCTTCGATATGCACCACTTGGGCTACACGCTGGATGGCGTCACGCTGGGCAACATGAGCTTTGCCAACTTCAATGGTCTGAGCATTACCCGGGCGATCATTGCCGAAAACATCGCCGACAGTGAAGTGGCGGCCGGTATTGGCGCACTGGGCACCGCCTCGAACAGCAATCTGGGCGGTACGATTGCTTTCACCAGCGCAAACCCCGACAAGGAGTTCGGTGCACGGCTGTCGCAGACGCTGGGCGATTACAAAACCAAGCGTACGTTCGCGCGAATCGACACCGGCGAATACAACGGTCTGGCTGCTTACATTTCCGGAGAAACGTACGACGCCGATGCCTGGAAAGGCCACGACAACCCCCAGGAATCGGACGCTATAAACGCCAAGGTCACCTACGATTTTGGCGGCAACCGCGTGAGTTTCTTTCACAGCACCTCGTCCCACAACGAGGCCAGTTTGCCGTCCCTGTCGAGCAGCATTATTCAGCGGTTGGGCTACAACTGGAGCTATTACACGCCTGACTGGACGCGCGCCGTGAATGCGGCCAATGGCATCTTTACCGGCGGTGTTACCCGTGCAGGGGATGCGACCTACAACGGCAGCAGCCTGCGTGACGATGAACTGGACATCCTGAGCGGCAATTTCTCGCTCAGCGATGATCTGCTGCTGGACGCGGCGGTTTATCACCACCACGACTCGGGCCGCGGCAATTCCTACTACCCGTTTGTCTTCACCAACGGCACCACCACTGTGCCCACCAACTCCATTCGCAGCACGGTCTATGGCATCAACCGGTCGGGTTTTCAGACATCGCTGACGTATTTCCTCGGCCAGCATGAGATTCAAGGCGGATTCTGGATTCAGTCGAACAAGAGCGACATTGGCCGTTATCTATTCGACCCGACCGGGACCGCACCGCAGAACAACATTGTGAAAACCAAAGGTTTGCCACAGGTCGCAACCGTCCTTGCCCAGGACTACAACGACCTGACGCGGCAGTTCTATCTGCGCGACAGCTACACCTTGCTGGACGACCGACTGAAGCTGGAGTTCGGTGCAAAAAATACGGTCACCACCTCGACCGCAGAAGGCAAGGGCGGCGGTTATGCCAGTGGCTCGCTGGAAGCACGTGATCGTTTCCTGCCGCAGTTGGGCGCAACATACAAACTCAATGATCAGGACGAGGTGTTCACCTCGTATTCCGAAAATATTGCCGCGTTCCCCAGTAGCGGTTACAGCCCGTTTTTCACCACGCAAGTCGCCGTCGACGCGGCGGGCGGGTTCAAGAACCTCAAGCCGGAAACCTCCAAGACCGTTGAGGTCGGCGTGCGCCGCAGCAATCCGCTGTACTCGACCTCGGCGGCGGTCTACAACACCAAATTCGACAATCGTCTAGTGGCAATTACCAATTGCACCGGCATCGTGATTTGCCAGAACAGCGTGGCCAACGTTGGCTCGGTCACCAGCAGGGGCGCTGAGTTGACCTTCGCGCTGACCCCTGATGAAAACTGGCGCTGGTCCAACTCGGCGTCCTATAACCGAAGCACGTACGATGATGACTACCAGAGCGGTGCCGACACGGTGCATGTCAAAGGCAAAACCGTCGTCGACACCCCCAAATTGATGTATTCCAGTAGCCTGGACTGGCGCTGGCAGCAATGGAACGCAGGCTTGCAGGGCAGCTACATGAGCAAGCGTTACTACACCTACACCAACGATTCGAGCGTCGCGGGCTATTGGCTGGCCAACACGACCCTGGGCTATGACTTCGGCAAGTTGGGTGCCGTCAAGGACACCACGGTATCGCTGAACGTGGTGAACCTGTTCGACAAACGCTACATCTCGACCCTGAACACCGACGCCAGTGCCGCGAGCGACCCGACGGGCGATCTGCAGATCCTCCAAGTGGGCAACCCACGGAGTGCGTTCGTCACTATGGCAGTTCGTCTGTAGCCATGCTATGTCGCGAAAATCCGCGATACGCCGGGCACGACTCTCAAGCCGCGCAAAGCGGCCGGCTGACCCATGCGGCCCTGAGTGTGATGGATGGGCACTCTTCTGGATCGCTGACTCCAGGACACCAGCAGGGCAGTCTGGGCGAGGGGATTGAATGGGAGTTGAACATCGCCCGGCAACCGACCTCTACGGGGGAGCCGTGCATGCTTTATAAGGACCCTAAAAATGACAACTCACTCGGTACTTCATAGTGGTCTTTGTCGTATTTCAAAATCGTCCTGGACGCGACAGGTTCGCTGTCGGTGCTTTCGCATTCTTCGCCCTTGACCTTGTTCTGTGTCTTAACGACACGTGCGTCTATTTGTAGATTGGCCATTCCATTCATGCCTGTGTTTGCTATTGATAGCGTACGTTGGGTCTCGCTGAACTGACCATCGCACATTCCGTCGGACTCACCGTTATACCTGCTGACTTCCAGCGCATTCATCACCGGACGTAACGTTTTACCCTCAAATAGATAAAGATTCAGAAGTGTGCTGCTCACCGTCACAACTCGGGATGAATTTCGAAGAGCCACCCTGACTCCAAAGGCTCGCAGCTTCGGTGCAAGCTGATAGCGCGCGGTGTCCAGTGTCAGATCGTCAAAAAAATAGCGTCTGAGCTGATCGCTGCACTTTGATAATGCTGGGCGATGATCTTGCTGCTCGTCGTATTTGCCACGAGTACGGCAAGCCCATAATCGCCCTCGCCGTCTGCGGTGACGCTCTCTGCAAACGGCAGGGCCGCCAGCGTCTGGCTAGCGTTGGCTGGATTAACCTTGCAGACCGCTCGTTCGCGATCAAATTTCAGCTCGGGCTTGATGGTTCTGGCCCAGTTATCCAGTTGATCCGTGCAGTCGGCAACAGCGAACAGGGGAAGGATGAGTAGCGGCACAGCGGCGAGTTTGAGCATTGCAGTGTTTGATTCCGTTCAAGAGCGAGGGGAAATGCTTCATCTATAGCATCACTGTCCTGCCGCAGTATCTTCGATAAGAGGATCGAAGACGACAGCAATAAAAAGCGTCGTTTGCACACAGACAGTTAAAAACCGGGTGTTCGCGATAGCGCGACTCGTTGCTCATCGGCAAAGTCTGCCGAGACAGGCCTGCTAAACGGTGAATCGTGATAGATGGCGGCCATTTTCAAGCATTTATGCGTGGCGCTGTGGTGGTGTAATAGATCGGTAATGCAACACGCCCATGTACGTATGCCTTGAATGGACCTTCTGAACATGCCCGCACCGTTAACCGCCATAGAAACGTCCCCTGAGTTGCCGACGCAAGCCGACGTGGTCGTGATCGGCGGCGGCATCATTGGTTCCTTTACCGCCTATTACCTTGCCAAGCGCGGCCTGAAAGTCGCCCTGATTGAAAAAGGGCGCATTGGCGCTGAACAGTCGAGCCGCAACTGGGGCTGGTGCCGTCAGCAGAACCGCGATGCACGTGAGCTGCCGATGGCCACCAAGGCCCTGGAGTTGTGGGAGCAATTCGGCGCCGAAACCGGCGAACAGACGGGTTTCAGCCGCTGCGGTTTGCTTTACCTCAGCAATGATGAAAAGGAAATTGCCGGCTGGGCGCGCTGGGGGGAGTTTGCACGCACGGTCAATGTCGACACCCGCATGTTGACCGCTCAGCAGGCTGCCGAGCATGGAAGGGCGACCGGCAAACAATGGAAAGGCGGGGTTTTCGCGCCTTCTGACGGCACCGCAGACCCCTCCCGCGCAGCGCCCGCTGTCGCCCGTGCCATCATGGCTTTAGGGAGTACCGTGCATCAAGGGTGTGCGGTCCGTGGTATCGAAACCGAAGGTGGGCGGGTGTCTGCGGTCGTGACCGAGAAAGGCGTCATCCGCACCCCGGTCGCGGTGCTGGCGGCAGGTGCCTGGGCGTCGTCGTTCTGTCGCCAGTACGGCATTCGTTTTCCCCAGGCCACGATTCGTCAGACCGTGCTCTCGGTCTCTGCGCCAAGCGATGAGATACCCGGTGCGCTGCACACGTCTGGCGTGTCCATGACACGACGGTTCGATGGTAGCTATACATTGGCCATCAGCGGAAGAGGGCGTGTTGATCCAACACCTCAGCTGCTCGGTTTCGCTGCGCAGTTTCTACCGATGTTTCAGCGCAGATGGCGCAATCTGGCGCCCGGCGGTCTAGACGGCATCCGAGCAGGCCATGAAAGCTGGAAGCGCTGGAGCCTGGACCAACCAACGCCAATGGAAAAAATGCGAATTCTCGACCCCAGGGCTGACGCTTCGGCCGTGGCTCTGACCTACAAGCGCGCGCAGGAACTGGTGCCAGCGCTGAAGGGCTCCTCTGTGAACGCGGCGTGGGCAGGGTATGTGGACAGCACGCCTGATGGCGTTCCGGGTATCGGCGAAGTGGCCAGCCTGCCGGGGCTGGTGCTGGCATCTGGATTCAGTGGTCATGGTTTCGGTATCGGGCCGGGCGCTGGGCACCTGATTGCCGACATCGTCAGCGACGTCACACCCATCGTGGACCCGCGGCCCTACCATCCCGACCGTTTCAAGCAATCGTCGTGGGGAAAGGTCGCAGACTTCTGACAGACTCAGCCTTACACCTCTGACGAGGCGTTATTGGGTAGCAAAAACGGAATTGTGGGAACCGACTGACTTGTCCGCGAAAAGGCCTGTACATCCAAAGCGGATGACAGGCTGTTTGAAAAGGGGCGGCTTGCCGGCGACGGCGTCATGTCAGTCACGAGCAAGACAGCTGACAAATCCAGTCGTCCGATGGCCGCCAGAACCCGTCACTCCTGCTTTTGATGCAAGACAGCGCTGTGTCAGCACACAGCGCCGTCTCTCCCGTTATGAAACAGTCCCACCTTTAAGCGCCAGCGAAATCGCCTGTCCCAACGCCTCGACGTGAGGCGCCTTGACCAGCGTGTCATGGGTGCCTGGAAGCGCCGTAACGCTGACCGGGGTTTCAAGCAGATCCCCCCAACCCAGCAGCGGGTCCTTGCGTTCCTGACCACTGGCGGTGAACAGCGTCACCGTGACCGGGGCGGGGGTGCTGACGTAAGCGCTGATTGCCTGACGAATCGCATAGGCCACCGCCAGGTGACCGCGTAACAGGCTGGCATCGACATCCTGTGGCAGTTCCTCCGGCAACAGACGGTGCGTGATGCACAGCGCCAGCATGGCGTCGATGGCATCTGCCTGCGCCAGCGCGTTCAGGCGTTGGCGAACCTCGGGATCGAGAGGGCCGCTGAGCCAGTCCATCAGGAATTGTCCTTCGCTCAAGGACTCCGATGTTTGCTGTTCAGGCCGCGTGGAGGTGTCGATGATACCGAGGAACTCCACCTGCTCGCCGCTGGACAGCAACTGGCGGGCCATTTCATAAGCGATCAGGCCACCGGCAGACCAGCCGCCGATCCGGTAAGGCCCCTGTGGCTGGACTTGACGAATAGCCGCCAGGTAATGCGAGGCCATGCCTGACACCTCGAATTGCGGCGCTTCTCCGGCAACCCGTCCACTGGCGGCCAGGCCGTAGAGCGGCACCTGTGGGTCGAGCACAGGCGCCAGATCCCGCACGTACTGCACCTCGCCACCCAGAGGGTGAACCATGAACAGTGGACGTTGCGTACCGGTACGGCGGATGGGCACCAGGTTGCTGTGCTGGCCCGGACGTGTCTGACCGTCCAGTGTCCGAGCGAAACCTGCGATGGTCGGCTCGACGAACAGATCACGGACTGCAATCGGTTTGCCGAGGACCTTGCGCAAGCGCGAGGCCATTTGCACGGCCATCAGAGAAATACCGCCCAGTTTGAAGAAATCGTCATGGCGGCTGACCGTCTCCAGCTTAAGCAGCTCCTTCCACAAGTTGGCCAGAGCAATTTCCGTTTCTCCCTGAGGCGCTTCGTACGGCAGGACGTCAAGGGGCGCTTGCTCCACAGACTCAGCGGGCAGCGTTGCGTGGGCCGAGCGAGGCAGCGTCGGCGTATGGTCCAGCACCTGACCAATCGACTGTCGCGCATCGGTTACCAGGTTCTCCAGAACCTTGGCAAACAACTGTGCGATGTTCTGCACGGTCGAGGCGTCGAACAGATCGCTGGCATATTGCAGGCTACCGCCCAGACGTTCACCGCTGTCCACCAGCGACAACGACAGATCGAACTGCGTGGTGTGATGGGCGCTGTCCAGCGACTCGACGTGCAGGCCGGGCAGTTGCAGCACCGAGGGCGGTGTGTTGTCCAGGCTCAACATGACCTGGAACAGCGGGCTGTGGCTCATGCTGCGGGTCGGCTGCAGGGCGCTGACCACCTGTTCGAACGGCAGGTCCTGATGGCTGTAAGCCGCCAGTGTCTGGTCCTTGATGAGCGCCAGCATGTCGCTCAGACGTGTATCGCGCCCGGTTGCGATGCGCAGTGCCAGCGTATTGGCGAAGAAACCGATCAATGGTTCCAGCTCCGGGCGCTGGCGGTTGGCGACCGGCGTGCCGACCACCACATCGTGCTGGCCGCTGAGGTGGGTCATCAACACCGACCAGCCCGCCAGCAGCACCATGAACAGCGTGCTGCCCTGCGCCTGACTGAACGCACGCAGGTCGGCACTCAGTTCTGGCGAGAACACACAGTCGACGATACCGCCGGTGTAGCTCTGGATCGCCGGCCGCTGACGGTCCAGGGGCAGGTTCAGCAGGCCTGGCGCGCCTTCAAGGTGCGTGCGCCAGAAGTCGACCTGAGCTTGCAGCGCCGGGCCGTCGAGGGATTGCCGTTGCCATGCCGCGTAGTCCACGTATTGCAACGGCAGCGCTGGCAGCGGGTCCTTGAGCCCTTGGCTGAAGGCGCTGTAGAGCGTACTGACTTCATGCGCCAGTACGCTGTTGGACCAACCGTCGGACACGATGTGGTGCAGTGTGATCAGCAGCACATGCTCCTCATCCGCCACCTGCAACAGGTCACCGCGCAGGACCGGTCCGGTCGTCAGATCAAACAGTTGCGTGGCATTGTCCTGACCAAGGCGGTTAAGGGTCGCCGTGCGCTCATCGCTGGGCAGGTGCCGAAGGTCTTGTTGCTGCAACGGGAAGCGCGTATCGGCCGGCGCGATTTTCTGCACCGGTTCGCCCTCCACCAATTCAAAATGCGTGCGCAGGGTTTCGTGCCGTGCAACCAGACGATCCAGGGTGGCCTGCAAGGCGGCCTTGTCCAGCGTGCCGGTCAGCTGCAATGCCATCGGCAAGTGATAGGCCGCACCGGCGGCATGGTCCAGATGATCGAGGAACCACAGGCGCTGCTGGGAAAACGACAGCGGCAAGCGGCCGGACCGGTTGGCCTTGGGAATCGATTGCGCTTCGCTGGGTGCGCTGGCATTGACCAGTGAAGCCAGGCCACGCACGGTCGGTGCGTCGAACAGCTCGCGCAAGGTGATTCGCGTACCCAGCTTGCGCCGCAGCCGCGACAGCAACTGCACTGCCAACAGCGAGTGACCGCCCAGTTCAAGGAAACCGTCGTTGCGGCCCACCTGATCCAGGCGCAGCAGGGCTTTCCATATTTCGGCGATTGCCTCTTCGGTGTCGCCTTTCGGAGCCTCATACGCCTTGCTGGCCAATGAATCCTGACCGGGGGCGGGCAGTGCCCGGCGATCAAGCTTGCCGTTGGACGTCAGCGGCAGCGCATCCAGAGAGACGAACGCGCTGGGCACCATGTATTCAGGCAGGTGCTTGAGCAGCTCGCTGCGCAACTGTTCGGCCGAAACCGGCTCGCCACAGACATAAGCGACCAGGCGCTGGCTTTCCGAGTCACCCTGGCTGTCATTACGGGCAATCACCACCGCCTCGCGGATACCCGGTATGGCAAGCAGGGCGTTTTCGATTTCACCCAACTCGATCCGGAAGCCCCGGACCTTCACCTGGAAGTCGTTACGCCCCATGTATTCCAGGGTTCCATCAGCCAGCCAGCGACCCATATCGCCGGTTTTGTAGAGGCGGGCGTTGGCGCCAGCGCAGAAGCGGTCAGCAATGAAGCGCTCGGCACTCAACTCGTCGCGGTTGAGGTAACCACGGGCCACACCGCTACCACCGATATGAATTTCTCCGGCCACTCCCAGCGGGGCGGGCTCGCCGTACGCATCCAGCACATGCACCTGGACATTGGCGATGGGCCTGCCGATGCTCGGTTTTTCACCCAGTTCACGGATCAGGTCAATGGTCGCGTCCACTGTGCATTCGGTCGGGCCATACATGTTGTAGAAGCGAATGGTCGGGCAATTGCGCAGTTTCTCCCACGTGCTGGCATTGATCGCCTCACCGCCCAACAACACGCTCACAGGCTGATAGCTGCTGCGCTCCAGCAGACCGGCCGACAACAGCGTATCGAGTTGCGATGGCGTTGAGTCGACGGCATGCACCTGATGAGCCTCGAGGAAATCCAGCAGTTCGCTGCCACTGGCGCGGATCAGTTGCGGGATGATCACCAGTTTGTGGCCGGAAAACAGCTGCGAGATGCCTTTGATCGACATGTCGAAGAAGAACCCGGCGTTGAGCGCTACGGTGGCCGGTGTCGGGCAGTGCTGGTGAGTCGTGCGGGCCAGCACGTTCCAGAAGTTGAACACCGACCGGTGTTCGACCATCACCCCTTTGGACTGGCCGGTGGAGCCGGAGGTGTAGATCACATAAGCAAGGTTGTCCGGTGTCAGGCCGTTCACCACCGGGTTGGCGTCGAATGCCTGATCGTCCACAGCCAATCGTGACTCGGCGCTGTCCAGCGTCAGCAGCGGGATGTCGCCGACGGGCAGGCTGAGCGCACGTTGGGCGAGCAGCGCACGTGGCTGGCTGTCTTGCAGCATGAAGGCCATGCGATCCGCCGGATGGGCCGGGTCAATGGGTACGTACGCTGCCCCGGATTTGAGCACGCCCAGCAGGCCGACGATCATCTCCAGGCTGCGTTCGGCGCAGATAGCCACGCGTTCGTCCGGTTGCACACCCAGCGTCAGCAACTGCGAGGCCACATGATTGGCCCGACGATTGAGCTGACGATAACTCAGGTGGCAGTCTTCGTAGACCAGGGCCACCGCGTCCGGATTGACACGCACCTGATGCTCGAACAGCGCATGGATCGGTTCTGCTGGCGCAAACGTGTCGGTCGTGGCGTTGAAGTCGTTGAGCAGTAACTGCCGCTCGGCATCGGGCACCACCTGAAGGCTTGCAGCCAGACGCGCCGGGTCTTGTTCAAGGGCATTGACCAGTTCGGCAACGGCCTGACCGAGGTAGGCGGCAATGCGTTGAGGATCGATACCGGTGATCGATTGCGCCGTCAGTGAGAAGCCGGGGCCTTCGTTTGCCACGGCAATTTCGATGGGGTAGTTGGTACGGGTTTCAGAAGCCAGGAAGTGGATGCCGTCCTGGTCGTCCATCTCCTCGACGCTTTCTCCGGCCGTGTTCACCAGATCGCCGTGACGGCAGTTGAGGATCACCGTGAACAATGGCAACGAGGCATCCACCGCGCTGCAACGCTGGGCCAGCGCCAGAGGTGCCTGTTCGTGGGTCAAAAGGCCGCTGAGCTGCTGGTAGGCGTCCTGAACGATGTCGCGCACGCTGTTTTGTTGCAGGCGAATGCGCATCGGCAAGGTATTGATGAACATCCCCAGCGCGTGGTCAGCGCCGGTGGTGCCTTGGGAACGCCCTGACAGAACGGTGCCGAAGATGCCGTCGTCGCGGCCGCTGGTGGCGGCGACAACCAGGCCCCAGGCGGCATGGAACAACACTGATGTCGGTACGCCCTGAGCACGTGCGGTCTGGTGTACCCGGGCGCTGATGTCATCGCTCAAATGCTGCACGGAACGCTGGATGCCGGCTCCGCTGCCGTGTACGTCCAGCACGCCATACGGTGCGGTGGTGGAGTCGACATCTGCCAACAACTTACGGAAGTAGACTTCATGTTCAGCCTGGGAAACGGTAGCCGCCTGAGCGATGAAGTTACGGTACGGTTGCGACGGTGGCAGCGCATCGGCCTGGCCGTCCATGACTGCCTGAATTTCGCGCATGATCAGACGCAGGGTCACGTTGTCGCTGATCAGGTGATGGTCGAGCAGGGCCAGCAACCACTGATCGTTTGCGACGTCGTAGGTGACGTGGGCCGCAATCAGCGGTGCCTGTTGCAAGTCCAGACGCAAATGATGGGTGTCGGTGCGATCACGCAGCGCTTGCAGCGCGTCTTCATCGGCGGCGGTGTCGAAGTGGATGACGGGTAACGGTGCATGGCGATGAACCACTTGCACCGGTTGCGGCAGACCTTGCCAACGCAGGGCGGTGCGCATGATGTCGTGGCGGTTGATCACCACTTGCAGCGCGTCGAGGAAGGTGTCGAGTACATCGCGGGTGGTGAATGTCACCACGGTGCGCATCAGGTACGCGTCGCCTTCGGACTGCAACAAATGGTGAAACAGAATGCCTTCCTGCAAGGACGACAACGGATAAATGTCCTGCACATTGGCCGCGCCGCCGGGCACATCGTCAACGATCTGCTCGATTTCCTGCTGGCTCAACGTGACCAGCGGCAGCATGTCCGGCGTTATCGCCTTGCAATCGTTTGGAATCAGGTTGGCCGGGACCACACGTTCTGCGCTGCCGCCGCCGGCCAGGACGGTGGCCATCGCTTGCAGCGTCGGTGCCGAGAATACCGTGCGCACATCCAGCTGCAGTCCCGCTTGACGCAAACGCTCGATCAGGCTGATGACCAGAAAGGAATGGCCGCCCAGCTCAAAGAAATGGTCCTGACGACCCACCCGTTCAACGCCGAGCAATTCCTGCCAGGCAGCGGCCAGCGTGGCTTCGATCGTTCCCAGTGGCGCTTCGTATTGACGGCTCACGGCAGCGGACGGATCCGGTGCAGGCAGCGCTGTGCGGTTCAGCTTGCCATTGGTGGTCAGCGGCCAGGCCTCCAGTGTCACGAATGCATTGGGCAGCATGTGTTCGGCCAGCACGCCAGCCAACTGACTGCGTAACGCTGAGGACTCGGGTATGCAGCCTTGTTCGGCGATCAGGTAGGCCACCAGCCGCTTGTCACCGGGCCGGTCCTCGCGCAGCACGACGATGGCTTCACGGACTTCGGCGCAGGCCAGCAGTTGCGCTTCGATCTCGCCCAGTTCGATACGGAAACCACGAATCTTGATCTGCGAATCATTGCGTCCGACATAGACCACGCCGCCGTCGGCACGGTAATGAGCCACGTCCCCGGTGCGATAGAGCCGTGCGCCGGTTTCCACGGCGTAGGGGTCTGCAATGAAACGCTCGGTATTGAGTTGCTCACGATTCAGGTAATGCCGGGCAACACCGGCGCCACCGATGTAGATCTCACCGTTAACGCCAACCGGCACCGGCTGCTGGTAATCGTCAAGAATACGCAGGCAGAGGTCAGCAAGGGGCGTTCCGATCAGGCTCGGCATGGCGGTGTCGATTTCTGCCTGGCTGATCGGGTAGTAGGTGGCGTGTACGGTGATCTCGGTGATCCCGTACATGTTCACCAAACGAGTACGCGACAGCGGTGTCTTCGCGGTCCAGGGTTGCAGGCTGCGGAAATCCAGCGCTTCGCCGCCGAATACCACCTCGCGCAGGGCATGCTCCTGCGGGCTGCGTTCGCGGGCCTGGATGAACTGACGGAACGCGCTTGGCGTCTGGTTCAGCACCGTGACCTCTCGTTGGCAGACCAGCGCGTAGAAGTCATCCGGCGAGCGGGCAACCTCACTCGGCACGATCACCAGTTTGCCGCCGTAGCTCAGTGCCCCCCAGATTTCCCAGACCGAGAAGTCGAAGGCGAAGGAGTGAAAGAGGGTCCAGACATCCTGAGGCCCGAAGTTGAAGTGTCCGGCAGTGGCATCGAACAGCCGTGCGACGTTGCCGTGTTCGACCAGCACGCCTTTGGGCAGGCCGGTGGAGCCTGAGGTGTAGATGACATAGGCCAGGTGCTGATGCGACACCCCCAGGCTTTCGATGCTGAGGTTGTGGTCAAACGATGCATCCGTCTGGGCCGTGCCGTTGTCGTCATCGTCCAGTGTCATAACCTGCACGTTGTGCGCAGGCAGCACGTCAATGCAAGAAGCCTGAGCCAGCACGACAACCGGAGCACTGTCGGTCAGCAGATAGCCGAGACGCTCGGCGGGGTAACTAGGGTCAAGCGGAACGTACGCGGCACCGGCCTTGAGCACGGCGAGCACCGCGCTGACCATCTGTGTGCCACGCTGGGCCAGGATCGCCACGCGATCATCCGGACGAACGCCTTTTGCGAGCAGCTCGCGGGCCAGTCGGTTGGCCTGGCGGTTAAGCGTTTGATAAGTCACCTCACGTTCGCCGAAGACCAGCGCGGTGGCGTGAGGCGTTTGTGCAGCGAACTGTTCGAAGCGCTCATGGACCATCAACCCCGGCGCAAACGCCGCTTGGGGCGGCTGCAACGCTGGAGAGCTTTGACGCTGCGCAGCGCTGAGCAGTGGCAGGCCGAGTGCAGGCTGCGTGACATCGGCGACCAGCGCATCAAGCAGAATCTGGAAATGCTGGGCAAAACGTTCGACGGTCGTGCGGTCGAACAGGTCGCTGGCGTACTCGATCACTCCCGACAGGCCGCCGTCTTCGCTGACCAAGGTCAGCATCAGGTCGAATTGCGCGGTGTCATGGGCCTGAACGACGGGCTGCAGACTCAGGCCCGGCATGTTCAGTTCACCGCCCACATCGGTGTTGTCCAGTGACAGGGCAACCTGGCACAGCGGATTGTGGCTCAGCGAACGTGGCGGTTGCAGGGCTTCGATGACCTGTTCGAACGGGATGTCCTGATGTTCATGCGCAGCAAGAAGGGTCTGGCGAACCTGATCCAGCAGTTGTGCGACGCTCGGGTTTTGCGTCAGGTCGACACGCAACGCCAGGGTGTTGACGAAAAAGCCGATCAGGCTTTCGGTTTCCGTGCGACCACGGTTGGCCGTCGGTACACCGATCACCACATCGCGCTCATTACCCAGGCGTGCCATCAGCACCGACCAGGCACTGAGCAGCCCCATGAACAACGTAACGTTGTGGGCCTGGCAGAAACGTTCAAGACGCTGATACAGCGCAGGTTCGATGCGCATCGTAATGTTGCCGCCGCGGTAGCTTTGCACCGCCGGACGTGGTCGGTCGGTCGGCAACGACAGCAATGCCGGAGCGCCCAACAGGTGGTCGCGCCAGAAGTTGGCCTGTTCGGCCAGACGCTCGCCCGTGAATGTGCGGCGCTGCCAGGCGGCATAATCGGCGTACTGGATCGACAACGGCGGCAGCGGATCTGCCTGCTGCTGGCTGAACGCTTCGTAGAGCGCGGCAAATTCCTTGACCAACACACTGACCGACCAGCCATCGGAAATGATGTGGTGCTGGGTGATTAACACGATGTGTTCGTCATCCGTCAGGCGCAACAAACGGCCGCGAATCAACGGGCCTTGGCGCAAGTCGAACGGCGCCAGGGCTTCGCTGTTACCGATGCGAGCAGCACTGAGACTCGCCTGCTCGTAAGGCAGCGCGCGTAAATCCTGTTCGGCCAGAGCAAAACCGCAGTCTGGCGGCGCAATAATCTGCACCGGCTGTTCGCCGTGGCGTTCAAAGGTGGTGCGCAGGCTTTCATGGCGCGCTACAAGGCGATTGAGTGCAGCCTTGAGCGCGGCGTGATCCAGATCGCCGCGCAACAGCAGCGAAATCGGCATGTGATAGGCGCGGCTGGCATCCGGGTCGAGCTGGTCGAGGAACCACAGACGTTGCTGGGAAAACGACAGCGCTAACGGCTGGTCACGCCCGATCGGCTCGATAGCGTCATTGTCTGCGGTTTGCAGGCCGCCGATGACCCGTGCCAGTTCGGCCACCGTTGGATGGCTGAACAGCTGGCGCAGCATCATCTCGCCACCCAACTGTTGACGCACTCTGGAAACCAGTTGCGCCGCCAGCAAAGAGTGACCGCCGAGTTCGAAGAAGCCGTCATGGCGACCTACGCGCTCAAGCCCCAGCAATTCCTGGAATATCTGCGCAAGGGCCAGCTCGGTGGTTCCCTCGGGGGCGGTGTAGCCACGTTCGGACATGGCGTCCAGATCAGGCGCCGGCAAGGCGTCCTGATCCAGCTTGCCGTTGCCGGTCAGCGGGTAGGCTGACAGGCTGACGAACGCGCTGGGAATCATATAGTCGGGCAGGGTGGCACCCAGTTGTTTGCGCAGCGCCGCCACTTCCAGACGCACCGAGGGCTCTGGAATCAGGTAGGCAATCAGGCGTTTGCCCTGACTGGCATCGTCGCGGGCCAGGACCCTGGCTTCACGTACCCCCTCGCAGGCCAGCAGCTTGGCCTCGATTTCCCCCAATTCGATGCGGAAGCCACGAATCTTGACCTGGGCGTCCATGCGGCCCAGATGGATGATTTCGCCGTTGTCCAGCAACTTGCCCAGGTCGCCAGAGCGGTACAGGCGTTCGCCGGGGCGCAGCGGATCGGCAATGAATCGCTCGGCTGTCAGTTCAGGCCGATTCAGGTAACCACGTCCAACCCCCAGGCCAGCGACACAAATCTCCCCGGCAACGCCGACCGGTAGCAAACGTTGCTGAGCGTCGAGCACGTACGCCACGGTGGTCGGGATCGGACGGCCTACGTTTGAAATGCCGGCTTCGATGTCCTGCGCGTCGATGGCCTTGTAGGTCACGTGCACGCAGGTTTCGGTGATGCCGTACATATTGACCAGCGCCACGTCGGGGAACGCCCGATGGAATGCGTCGAGTTTGCCCGGTTCCAGGCTTTCGCCGCCGAAAATCACGTAGCGCAAGCTTTTCAGGCTCACGTCGCTGCGGGCCAGGGCGGCGGCGCTGAGTTGCAGAAAGGACGACGGTGTCTGGTTGAGCACGCTGACCTGTTCCTGCTCCAGGAAGCTCACCAGTTGCTCGGGGTCGCGGCGCAAGGCGTCAGGCACCAGGGTCAGGCGGCCGCCATAGAGCAGGGCGCCATACATTTCCCAGACCGAGAAGTCGAAGGCATTGGAGTGGAACAGCGACCAGACATCCTCGGCGTTAAAGGCGAACGGCGAACGGTTGTTGTGCATCAGTCGTACGACGTTGCGATGTTCCAGCAGTGCGCCCTTGGGCTCACCGGTGGAGCCTGAGGTGTAGATCACGTAGCAAAGATGATTCGGGGTATTGACGTTGGCAAGGTTGGCAACGCTCTCGGCGTCATGGGCAACCTCGCTGGACTGCGGCGCGAACACCTCGATGTCCAGCGCCAGCAATGCCGGGCTCATGTCCGGACGGGCAATGGCCTTGCGCGCACCGCTGTCACGCAGCACGTAGGCGATTCGTTCTGAGGGTGACCCGGGGTCGATCGGCACATAGGCTGCGCCGGACTTGAGCACCGCCAGCGTCGCGACGATCATCGCCAGCGAGCGGTCCAGAACGATGGCAACCAGTTCCTGAGGCTGCACACCGGCCTTGCGCAAACGATGCGCCAGGCGGTTGGCCTGCTCGTTGAGCTGTCGATAGGTGAGGCGTTCTTCGCCCAGATTGACCGCGATGTTATCCGGGGTCACGCGCACTTGCGCTTCGAACATCTGATGCAGGGTCAGTGTGTCTGGCCAGGCCGCTTCGCTGTCGTTGAAGTCGAGCACCTGGCGCTGGCGCTCGGCGGCATCGAGCAGGACGACATCGTCGACGCGCTGTTGCGGGGTGTCGACGAAGGCTTGCAGCAGGCGCACGTAATGGCGCATCAGTTGCGTGACGAATTCAGCCGTGAAAAAGTCGGCGTTGTAGACGAGGTGCCCGTTCCAGCGCTGTTCACCTGCGCTGATGAGCAGGTGCAAATCATTTTTACCGTAGCCCAGGTTGGTTTCCAGGCTGTCGACTTCGAGGCCTGCGATCAGGGTGCGGCTGTCGCTGACGTGTTGAAAATTGAACAACACGTCGAACAGCGCGGTACGGCTCATGTCCTTGGCCGGGTTGAGGACCCGGACCAGTTGGTCGAACTGCAGGTGACGGTTGCGCAGGGCATCGGTCAGGGTCGTGGACGTCTGTTCGAGCAAGGCCTGCAGGGAAAGGTCGCTGTCGCACGCCGTGCGGATGACCAGCAAGTTGTCCATCGGACCGAGCACATTCTGCAGGCCCGGTTCGCGGCAAGCTGCACTGGTGCCGATGACCAGCTCGTCGTGTCCGGCATAACGTCGCAGCAGGGCGGAAAAGGCGCTCAAGGCAATGCTTTCGGCACTCACGCCGACGTCACGGGCCGTCTGCTCCAGACGCCGCGTTAGCGCTGAGTCGATGGTGAACTCGTGGGTCGCTTCGCTGAACACATGCACCGCCGCCCGAGGCCGGTTGAGCGGCAACTCAAGGGCTTGCAGTTTGCCACGCAGCTGGTAGCTCCAATAGGCGCGCAGGTTTTCCAGAGCAGCGGCGGGCAACTGGCGCTGCCAGGCCGCAAAGTCGCCATAGCTCAGGGACAGGACCGGCAGGACGGCCTCACGTTCGGCACAAGCGGCCTCGTAAAGGGCCAGCAGGTCGCGCTTGATCAGTTGCATCGAGGTACGGTCAGCCAGCAGGTGATGCACGGCGAGCGCCAGCACGGCGTTATTCTCATCGGCCCTGACCAGAGTCGCCCGCACCAGGCTGCCCGAGCTCATGTCCAGTGGCCGACGCGTTTCGGCCAATGCCTGGGCGCGCAAGGTCTCCAGGGTGGCCTGCTGTTGTTCGAGCGCCAGCACGGCCGGGCCGTCGAAACGCTGCCACGCACTGGCGCCGTCGCTGTGTACCCGGCAGCGCAGGATGGCGTGACGGGCCAGAAGTCCGTTGATTGCTGTCTGCAACGCCTCGACATTCAGCTCGCCCGACAACGCCAGCAACAGGGCCACGTTGTGGTAGATCGGGTTGGCTTCGTAGAGGTAGCCGGTTTCGAAAGTGTCGACGAACCAGATCCGTTCCTGGTGATAGGACAACGGCATCGCGTCAGCCACCGGTGCCAATGCCGAGACCTCAGGCAAAACCTGGTCCGCGTCGAGCTGCAATTCGCCGATACGCGTTTGCGGCGCTTCGGTGAAGCGGCTCAGCAGACGCTCGAAGCGTGCTGCCAAACGTTCGACCGTACTGGCGTCGAACAGGGCCGTGGAATAGGAAAGGCTGCACGACAGACGCTCGCCGCTTTCATCGATGTGTAACGACAGGTCGTGCTGGTTGTTGTCCTTTTGCGACGGCAGAAATTCCAGGTTCAGCCCCGGCAGTTGCAACTGACCGCCAGAGCCCTCGGCGTCGGTGTAGAGCATGGTCTGAAAAACAGGGCTATGGCTGGCACTGCGCGCAGGCTTTAGTGCTTCGACGACCTGCTCGAAGGGCGTCTGCTGGTGGCTGGCAGATTCCAGCATCAACTCCTTGACCTGTTGCAGCACCTGATCAAGGGTCGGATTGGCGTCCAGGCGCACACGCAGGGCCAGGGTATTGACGAAAAAGCCGATCAACGCCTGCACGTCCTGGCGTTCACGGTTCGCCGTTACGGTGCCGATCACGATGTCCTGCTGGCCGCTGATTCGACCCAACAACACCGCCCAGGCGGCCATCAACGTCATAAAGGGCGTCGCGGCACGGGACTGGGCAAACCGGGTGATCGCACCCGACAGCGCCACCGGCAGATCGAAACACAGGGTCGCGCCCTGATAGCTCTGCACGGCAGGGCGAGGTCGATCGGTCGGCAGCGACAGCAGGGCCGGGGCGCCCGCCAAGTGGCTGCGCCAGAACTCGACGTGCCGGCTCAATCGCTCGCCCTCCAGATGGTGACGCTGCCAGGCCGCGTAATCGGCGTATTGCAGCGTCAAGGCGGGCAGAGGATCGGGCTGGCCGGCGCTGAACGCCTCGTACAGTGCAGCGAACTCCTTGACCATCACGCCAATGGACCAACCATCGGAGATGATGTGGTGCTGGGTGATCAGCAAGCGGTGTTCGGTGTCAGCCAGACGCAGCAGACTGCCCCGGATCAGCGGACCGTTCAGCAAGTCGAAGGGCGCTGCGGCTTCCTGTTCGGTGAGGCCGGCTGCCTGTTGTTCGGCTTCGTCCCGGGGCAGGTGGCGCAGATCGTGTTCCACCAGGTTGAAACCGCAGTCGGCTGCAGCGATGACCTGAACCGGCTGCTCGCCCTCACGGCGAAACGTGGTACGCAGGCTTTCATGCCGGGCCACCAAACGATCCAGAGTGGCCTTGAGCGCGCTGCGGTCCAGACTGCCGTGCATCACCAGCGACGCCGGTATGTGGTAGGCGGCGCTCGCGGTCGGATCCAGTTGATCGATGAACCACAGCCGCTGTTGAGCGAACGACAGCGCCAGCGGACCTTCGCGGTCCACGGCAACCATGTCGTCCGGGGTGGTATCCACCACTCGCGTGGCACCGCGTTGTTTGAGCAGGCGCAGCAATGCGGCACGTTTCAGCGGGTCGAGACTATCGATAGGTGCGTTCAATTTTCAAGCATCCCTGGAAAGGATAGAGAGCAATTCGCTTTCAGAAAGCAAAGCCATTTCGTGTTGCAGATCCAGCAAGTCATCGGCGCCGTACTGGGCCAGTTGCAGGGTCGTGATCAGGTCAGCGAGGGCCTGTAGAGACGGATGTTCGAACAGGCCCCGCAGCGGCACCTCGACGTCAAAGGTCTCGCGTACCCGCAAGATGACCTGCACGGCCAGCAGCGAATGGCCGCCCAGTTCGAAGAAGTTGTCGTGACGGCCGACCTGATCAAGCCCCAGCAGGTCCTGCCAGACAGTGGCAAGCATTTGCTCGATTTCACCGTTAGGTGCCTCGTAGGCGCGGCTGGCAAAGGCCTCCTGACCCGGCGCAGGCAGTGAAAGGCGGTCCAGCTTGCCGTTGGGGGTCAAGGGCATGGTTTCCAGATGCACGTAGGCGCTCGGCACCATGTAATCGGGCAGGGCCTCCAGCAGCGCTGTACGTAACTGCTCGACAGGCACCTGTTCGCCGCACAGGTAGGCGATCAGGCGTTTGCTGTCGGACTGGCCCGGCTTGCTTTCACGGGCGACCACGACCGCTTCGCTGATCCCGGCACAGGCGCTCAGCACGGCCTCGATTTCACCCAGTTCGATACGGAAACCGCGAATCTTCACTTGATCATCGTTGCGCCCCAGGTACTCAAGGGTGCCGTCTGCACGCCAGCGCGCCAGGTCGCCAGTCTTGTACAGGCGGGCCTCAGGGTCGGCGGTAAACGGATCGGCAATGAAACGCTCGGCGGTCAGCTCGGCGCGGTTGAGGTAACCACGGGCCACGCAGATGCCGCCGATATGCAGTTCTCCGGCAACGCCCAGCGGGGCGAGGTAGCCTGCGGTGTCCAGCACATACAGTTGCGTATTGCGCACCGGCTGACCGATGGAACGGAAGTCCTCGTTGTCGCGTTCCATCAGGCGAATCGAGGCGTTGACCGTGGCTTCAGTCGGGCCGTAGGCGTTGAACAGCGCAGGGCGATGGCCTTCGCGTTCGAACCATTGCGCGACAGCCTGCTTGCCCACCGCTTCGCCGCCGATCATGAACTGACGCAGGCAGGTCGGCAGTGGGACGTCGGTATCACGGCTGACCTGCTGCCAGAAGACGGTCGGCAGGTTGGCCACGGTAATCGCGTATTGCTCGCACAGGCTGGCAAACGCTGCCGTTCCGGCAATCCAGGCATCGCTGCGCAGCACCAGCGCTGCGCCGGACAACAAGGCACCGAAAATCTCTTCAACGGACATGTCGAAGGTCATCGTGGCGAATTGCAGAACGCGGTCTTGCGGATTCAGACCGTAACGCTCTTGCAGGGCTCCGATCTGACTGCACACGGAGCGATGCTCAAGCATCACGCCTTTCGGTTTGCCGGTCGAACCGGAGGTGTACATCACGTAGCACAGGTGCCGCGACGTGAGTTCGCTGACGTGTGGATTGGTGTCGTTGCCTGGCGCGTCTTCCAGTTGCAAATGGGTAACGGCAAGTGGTGGCAACTGTTCGGCCAGGGTGCCTTGACTCAGCAGTACCCGTGGCGAACTGTCGTCAAGCATGTGTTGCAGGCGGTCCTTCGGGTAGTTCGGGTCAAGCGGCACGTAGGCGCCCCCGGCCTTGAGGATCGCGAGCATGCCGACGATCATTTCCGGGCTGCGCTCGGCCAGCAGCGCCACACGCTCGTCCGGACACAGGCCCGCAGCGATCAGGCGATGGGCGATACGGTTGGCACGGGCGTTGAGTTCGGCATAGCTGAGGCTGGACTGGGCATCGACCAACGCAATGGCCTCGGGCGCAAGACGCACCTGTTCCTCGAACACCTGCTGGATGCACAGGTCTGTCGGGCCAGCCACTCGGTGCTGGTTGAACGTGTCCAGCAACAGGGAACGCTCCGCAGCGGGCAGCACGTCCAGATGGGTGAGGACCACGTGCGGCGTATGTGCCAGCGCCTCGGTCAATTGTTCCAGTGCGCCCTGCATCAAGGCGCACAGACGCTGGGGATCCACCGGTTCCACGCATTGCATCGACAGTCCCAGGTCCACACCGTAATCGTTGACCGACAGGGCCAGCGGGTAGTTGGTCCGCTCTTCGTTGTCGATCATGCGCATGCCCGGGCATTGCAAGCGGCTGTCATCGCCCTGGTGCCGGTAGTTGAGCAGGGTGGTGAACAGTGGCGCTGCGGTCGGCACGCTGCTGCAGCGCTGGGCCAGCGCCAGAGACGCCTGTTCGTGATCCAGCAGGTCGGTAAGGTCACGGTGGGTGGCCATGACCAGTTCGTCGGCGCCCAGCGTGGCCAGTTGCACGCGCACCGGCAGGGTGTTGATGAACACGCCCATTGCCCGCTCTGCACCTGCCGAGCCCTGCAGGCGACCGGCGACGACGGTGCCGAATACGACGTCATCGCGACCGGTGCAGCGCGCCAGTACCTGAGCCCAGGCCACATGGAACAGCACCGCAGGGGTTATGCCGCGCTCCCGTGCCTGGGCGCGGATCCGCAGGGAAAGCTCGCTGCTCAGTTGCAGCTCGGCCTGTTCGATGTGATTGCCGTCGCCCTGAACCTCCATCAGGTCGAAAGGCGCGGTGGTCGTCTCCACGTCAGCGAGGCGGCGGCGGAAGTAGGCTTCATGAACGTCAGCGGGAATGGATTGAGTCTGGGCGATGAATTCACGGTACGGCTGTGGCGCAGGCAGGCTGTCGGCATTGCCGTTAAGGATCGCGTGGATTTCTTCCAGAACGATTTCCAGCGTCACGTGGTCGCTAGCCATGTGGTGGTTGAGCAGCGCCAGCAGCCAGCGTTCGGAATGCGGGTCGCGAGCAATGGAAACACGCATCAGCGGCGCTTGATGCAAGTCGAGGCGTAGGTGGCGCGGGTCGCTGAGGGCATACATCTGCGCCAGCGCATCCGTGTCGTTGTCCAGCGTCATGCTGTGCACCGGCAGATGAACCTGACGCTGCACCACTTGCACGGCCTGGGTCAGGCCATCCCAGTGCACAGACGTGCGATGAATGTCATGACGCTGGATCACCGACCGCAGCGCTTCGATAAACCCATCGAGATGCTCGCGGCTGTCGAACTCGATCATGGAGCGAATCAGGTAGGCATCGCCTTCCTGGCCCAGCAGGTGGTGAAACAGGATGCCTTCCTGCAACGGTGCCAGGGGGTAGATGTCCTGGATATTGGCAGCGCCGCCAGGAACGGCGGCGACGATCCTTTCAAGCTGTGTGGCGCTCAGCTCGACCAGTGGCAGCATGTCCGGTGTCAGGTGTGTGCAGCCGGCCGGAATCAGGTTGGCCGGAGCCTCGAACAGTGCATGGTTGTCCTGACTGATGGCCAAGGCCATTTCACGTACGCTCGGCGCAGTGAATACCGTGCGCACGTTACCGTTCAGGCCTTGTTTGCGCAGACGGTCGATCAGACTGACGGCCAGCAACGAATGGCCACCGAGCTCGAAGAACCGGTCGTGACGACCGACACGTTCCACACCCAGCAATTGCTCCCAAATGCCTGCGATGACCCTTTCAACATCGCCTTGCGGTGCTTCATAAACACGGCTGGCGTAGGCCTCCTGCGCAGGTTCGGGCAAGGCACGGCGGTCCAGCTTGCCGTTAGGGGTCAGGGGCAAGGTTTCAAGCACGACGAACGCGCTCGGCACCATATGCTCCGGCAGGCGAGTCAACAGCTCGCTGCGCAGTTGTTCGGCGGGAGCAGGCGCACCGCACAGGTAGGCGACCAGGCGCTTGCTGTCGGCGTGTCCGTTCTGGTGGTCACGGGCGATGACTGCCGCTTCGCGAACACCCGGCAGGCTGCTGAGCACCGCTTCGATTTCTCCCAGCTCGACACGCAGCCCACGGATCTTGATCTGATCGTCGTTGCGCCCCAGGTATTCCAGCGTGCCGTCAGGCAGCCAGCGTCCGACGTCGCCGGTCTTGTACAGGCGTGCGTTGTTACGCTCCGCAAACGGATCGGCAACAAAGCGCTCGGCGCTCAATTGCGGCAGGTTCAGGTAGCCTCGGGCAACCCCGACACCCCCGATGTGAATCTCGCCGCGCACGCCCACTGGCGCCAACTGACCGCTTTCATCCAGCACATGCAGTTGCATGTTGCGGATCGGCTTGCCAATGGGGATCGAGCGGTCGTGGTAGGTCGCAAGGTCAGTGTCAGCCTGGTGCCAGGCCACTACGTCGCTGCATTCGGTCGGGCCGTAGCTATTGATCACCGCCGGGCGAGGCTGGCCGAGCTTTTCAAGCATCGCAATCTGAATCGGCTCGCCGCCCAGTACCACACGCTTGAGGCACGTCATCACGCGGTCTGCGTCGGCTTCCACCAGCGCATGGAAAGCGCTGGGCGACAGGTTGAGGTGGGTCACTCCGGCATCGGCGATCTGCGCGACAATGGCCTCCGGGTTGAACGGCTCTTCTGCCAGATGCAGCGTGGCGCCGACCATCAGCGGAGCGAGGATGTTCTTCTGGGTCAGGTCGAAGTTGTAGGACGAAGCCAGCAGCACTGCATCACCGGCATGGAACGCCAGGTCGTCGAGGTACCAGTCCAGCAGGTTGCGCAGGCCGCGGTGTTCGACCATGACGCCCTTGGGCAGTCCGGTTGAGCCTGAGGTGTAGATCACGTAGGCCAGATGGTTGAAGTTCAGTGCCGTCACTTGCGGGTTGTGATCTGCGCCCTCCAGCAGAGAAGAGCCGTTGAGTTCGACTGTCGCAAGGCTCTCAGGCACCGGCAATGCGCGCAGCCCGTGCTGGACGACCAGCGCCTTGGGGGCACTGTCGCTCAGCATGTGGGCCAGGCGCTGCGCCGGGTATTGTGGGTCCAGTGGTACATAGGCCGCGCCGGTCTTGAGAATCCCCAGCAGGCCAATGACCATTTCCGGGCTGCGGCGGGCACACAGCCCCACGGTGTCGTCGGGTTCCACACCCAGCGCAATGAGCCGGTGGGCAACGCGGTTAGCCCGGGCATTCAGTTCGGCGTAACCGAGCGTCTGGCCGTCGCAGACCAGCGCCACAGCGTGAGGCGTCAACGCCGCTTGGGTCTCGAACACCCGATGAGGCAGACGCTGCGGGTTTTCGTCCAACGCTGAACTGCGCGGGTTGAAGCTGTCGAGCAGTTGCCCACGCTGTTCGGCATCGAGCAGCGGCAGGCTTGCCACCGGTTGCGCGACATCGCCCAACAACGCTTCGAGCAGGTGCAGCAGGTGACGACCCCAGCGCGTGATGGTGCTCGCGTCGAACAGGTCCGTGGCGTATTCGAACTGGCCGCTGATGCGATCACCGTCATCGTTCAGCGACAGGCTCAGGTCGAATTGCGTCGTGCCTGTCGCCTTCGGCAGCGCAGTCAGTTCCAGACCGGGCAGGGCAGGGGCTTGATCCCGTGGCGTATTGTTCAGCACCAGCAGGGCCTGGAACACCGGACTGTGAGCGAGGCTGCGTTCCGGCTGCAGGGCTTCAACCACGTGTTCGAAAGGCAGGTCCTGGTGGCTGTAGGCATCCAGCGTGAGGGTTTTGACCTGCGCCAGCAGTTGATCCACTCGATTGCCGGGCTGGATATCAACGCGCAGGGCCAGGGTGTTCACGAAGAAACCGATCAGCGCTTCGGTTTCCTGACGCGGACGGTTTGCCACCGGCGTGCCGACGACCACTTGCGATTGATTGCTCAGGCGCGAAAGCAGGATTGACCAGGCCGCCAGCAGGGCCATGAACGGGGTCAGACCCTGCTGCTGACTGAACTGTCGCAGCCGATTGCTGAGCGGCGTCGGCAGTTCCAGCGCGAGTGTCGCACCTCGGTAGCTTTGCACCTGAGGGCGAGGCCTGTCGGTCGGCAATTCCAGCAGACCCGGCGCGCCCTTGAGGTGCTCGGCCCAGAAGCGTGTCTGGGCGTGCAGGCGTTCTCCTTGCAAATGCTGGTGCTGCCAGGCGGCGTAGTCGGCGTACTGCAGCGTCAAGGTCGGCAATGGATCGTCCAAGCCCTGACTGAAGGCGCTGTATAGACGATTGAACTCGTCGACCAACACGGCCACCGACCAGCCATCGGAGACGATGTGGTGCTGGGTGACCAGCAGTACATACTCATCATCGGCCAATTGCAGCAAACGACCGCGAATCAGAGGGCCCTTGCTCAAATCAAAGGCTTGGCGGACCTCTGCCTCGCTCAATTGCTCAACGCGTGCCTGCCGCTCTTCGCCCGGTACGGCGCGCAGGTCGTGATCGGTCAGCGCAAAGCCGATGTGTTCGGCGGCAACGCGCTGGTAAACGATGTCGTGCTGTTTGTGGAACGTGGTCCGCAGGCTTTCGTGACGGGCAACGATACGGTCCAGGGCACGCTGCAAAGCCGTGCGATCGAGCTGGCCGCGCAGTCGCAGGGCGGCGGGCATGTGGTAGGCGACGCTGGCGGCCGGGTCCAGTTGATCGAGAAACCACAACCGTTGCTGGGCCAGCGACAGCGGCAAGAGCCCGGTACGCGGGGCGACGTCGATGGGCTGGAGGTGCGACTGCGCGGTCTGGTCCACGCACTGGGCCAAGGCCAGCAGCGAGGTGATGCCGAACAGGGTGCGCAGATTGATCTCGACGCCGAGGTCCTGGTGCAGGCGGGCTTGCAGCTGCACGGTCAACAGCGAATGACCGCCGAGTTCGAAGAAATTGTCGTGGCGACCTACCTTTTCCAGACCCAGCAGCTCGGCCCAGACAACGGCCAAACGTTGTTCGGTTGTACCCAATGGCGCCTCGTATTGGCGGTGTGCGAAGTCCTCGGCACCGGGGGCGGGCAGGGCCTTGCGATCGATCTTGCGGTTGGGCGTCAACGGCATCGCATCAAGCATCACGAAGACGCTTGGCAGCATGTATTCGGCCAGTTGCGAGGCCAGTTCTGCGCGCAGGTCGGTGGCATCCACGGTTGCGTCGGATCGGGCAACCACATAGGCAACCAGGCGTTTCTCTCCCGTGCTGCCCTCAAGGGCGACCACGACCGCTTCGTTGACACCGGCACACCCGCCAAGACGCGCCTCGATTTCACCCAGTTCGATCCGGAAACCCCGGATCTTCACTTGATCATCGTTGCGTCCCAAGTATTCGAGCGAGCCGTCCGGCAGATACCGCGCCAGATCGCCGGTGCGGTACATGCGGGCCGTCGGTTGCTGGCTGAAAGGGTCAGCGAGAAAGCGTTGGGCGGTCAGGTCGTCGCGGTTCAGGTAGCCTCGTGCAACGCCTTCGCCACCGATGTAAAGCTCACCCGACACGCCCTGTGGGACGGGTTGTTGCTGAGCGTCGAGCAGGTAGGTGCGCGTGTTGGCAATCGGTTTGCCAATTGGCACGATCAGCGATTCTCCCTGCGCGCCCACCTGCGCGGCACACGACCAGATGGTGGTTTCCGTCGGGCCATAGAGGTTCCACAGTTGTTCGCTGCGTGACAGAAGGTCGCGGGCCAGGCTGCGGGGAAAGGCTTCGCCGCCGCAGAAAATACGCAAGTCCTGCTTACCGGCCCAGCCGCTGTTCACCAGCATCTGCCAGGTTGTCGGGGTGGCCTGCATGACGGTGATTTGCTGCGCTTCGAGCAAGCGCTGCAACTGCATACCGTCCATCGTCGCCTCGCGGGACGCCAGAACCACGCAGGCGCCATTGGCCAAGGGCAGATACAGCTCCAGCGCGGCGATGTCGAAGGAAATCGTGGTGATCGCCAGCAAACGATCCTGCGCGCGCAGCCCAGGCGCCTGGCGCATTGACTGGAGGAAATTGCTCAAGGCGTGATGGCTGATCTGCACACCTTTCGGACGCCCGGTGGAGCCTGAGGTGTAAATCACGTAGGCCAGATGCTCGGCGCGCATGCCGGGGCGCTGCGGGTTGTGGTCCGGCTGTGCAAGGAAACCGTCTCGCTCGACGTAATCGGGGTCGAGCAACAACACCGGCACGTTGCCTGCCGCGAGTGACGACTGCAGAGCGTTTTGGGTCAGAATCACGGCCGGCGCGCTGTTTTCCAGCATGTAGGCGATGCGATCGGCGGGGAAATATGGGTCAAGCGGCACATAGGCCGCACCGGCTTTGAGCACACCCAAAAGGCCCGCGACCATTTCCAGGCTGCGGTCGACACAGATCGCCACGCGGTCATCCGGGCCGACGCCCATGCCTATCAGGCGGTGGGCGATCCGGTTGGCCTGACGGTTGAGTGCGTCGTAGGTCAGGCTCACGTTTTCGCTGACCAATGCCACGGCCTCACCGTCAAGGGCGACACGGGCCTCGAACATCGCAGGGAACGTCAGGTCCAGCTGGAAATCGACGGCGGAGGCGTTGAAACCTTCGAGCAACTGCTCGCGTTCATGACTCGGCAGTACGTCCAGTCGATTAACCGCCATGTGCGGCGTGTGTTCCAGCGCCTCCGTCAGTTGCTCCAGTGCACGCTGCATCATGGCGCACAGGCGTTGTGGCGAGACCGGCGCCACGCTCTGCATCACCAGGCTGAACTCATCGCCGTAATCGTTGACGGCCAGCGACAGCGGGTAGTTGGTGCGCTCGGCGCTGTCGAGCAGGCGAATACCTGCCCAGTCCAAGCGGCTGTCGGTGCCCTGATGGCGGTAGTTGAGCAGGCTGGTGAACAACGGCACCGACGTGCCGATGCCGCTGCAACGCTGAGCCAGCGCCAGGGGCGCCTGTTCATGGGCCAGCAGCTCGCTGAGGTCGCGATGAGTGGCCATGACTAGGTCGTGAGCACCGTGAGCGGCAAATTGCACACGCACCGGCAAGGTGTTCATGAACATGCCCAACGCCCGCTCGGCACCCGCTGTGCCCTGCAACCGGCCAGTGACCACGGTGCCGAATACAACATCGTCGCGCGCCGTGCAACGGGCCAGCACTTGAGCCCAGGCGACATGAAACACCACCGCTGCCGACACACCGCGCTCGCGGGCCTGGGCCCGAATGCGTCGGGAAAGTGCGTCGTTCAGGGGGTGTTCGGCTTCTTCGATTCGGGTGCCGTCGCCCTGGATTTCCAACAGATCAAAAGGCGCGGTAGGTGAATCGACATCGGCCAGACGGCGCTTGAAGTAGGCTTCATGGGCTTCGGGGGACGAGGCCAGGGTCTGTGCGACAAACTCCCGGTAAGGTTGAACCGCCGGCAGATCGGCAGTGTGATCCTGCATCAGCAGGCGAACTTCTTCGAGTATCAGCTCTTGGGTGACGTGGTCGCTGATCATGTGGTGATCGATGAGCGACAGCAGCCACCGCTCGGAACGGGGGGCGCGAGCAATGTAACCGCGCATCAGCGGTGCCTGTTGCAAGTCCAGACGCAGACGGCGCGGATCGGTCAGGCGATCCAGTTGGCCGAGCGCGTCTTCATTCGGGGCCAGCGTCAGGGTCTGTACCGGCAGTTGCGCCTGGCGATGAACCACTTGAACCGCTTGCGGCTGACCGACCCAATGCACCGAGCTGCGCAGAATGTCATGCCGGTCGATGACCGTTTGCAGCGCTTGAAGAAATGCGTCAAGGCGCAGGCGACCGTCGAACTCGATCATCGAGCGCACCAGATACGCGTCGCTTTCATTGTCCAAGAGGTAATGGAAGAGAATGCCCTGCTGCAGCGGAGCCAGAGGGTAGATGTCCTGGATGTTGGCAGCCCCGCCGGGAACGGCGGCGGTGATCAGGTCGATCTGCGCGGCATTCAAGTCGACCAGCGATAGCAGGTCCGGCGTCAGCTGGCTGCACCCTGCCGGGATACGATTGGCCGGTGCTTGAAACAGGGGCTGAGCGTTCTGGCGGATGGCGGACGCCATCTCGCTCACGCTCGGTGCCGTGAATACGGCGCTGACATTGATATTCAGGCCGCGCTTGCGCAGACGGTCGATCAGGCTGACCGCCAGCAGCGAGTGGCCACCCAGTTCAAAGAATCGGTCATGACGGCTGACCTGTTCAATGCCCAGCACGTCCTGCCAGACCTCGGCGACAACCTGCTCGACCTCACCCTGCGGTGCCTCGTAGGCACGACTGGCAAACGCGTCGTCCGCCGGTACGGGTAACGCCTTGCGATCCAGTTTGCGGTTGGGTGTCAGCGGCAAGGCATCAAGAATGACAAACGCACTGGGCAGCATGTATTCAGCCAGTTGCGGCGCCAGTTCGGCACGCAGGCTGGCCGCATTCAGCACCACCTGTGGCTGGGCGACCACGTACGCCACCAGACGCTTGTCGCCCGGGCGGTCTTCGCGGGCAATCACCACCGCTTCCTTCACCCCGGTGCAGTTGCCCAGGCGGGACTCGATTTCGCCCAGCTCGATGCGGAAACCCCGCACCTTGACCTGGAAGTCGTTGCGACCCAAATATTCGATACGGCCATCGGCCATGTATCGCGCCAGGTCGCCGGTCTTGTACATGCGCGCATCAGGGCTGTTGCTGAACGGGTCGGAAACGAAACGCTCGGCATTGACCTGATCAAGGTTCAAATAACCGCGTGCCACGCCATCGCCACCAATGAATATTTCCCCGGCAACGCCGTACGGCACCGGTTGCTGATGAGCATCGAGCAGGTAGATACGGGTGTTGGCCATCGGCTTGCCGATGGTCGCGTTACCACTGCCTTCGCTGCCTGCCACAGCGTCGTGACTGACGTAGGCGGCGGTACAGGATACGGTCGCCTCGGTGGGGCCGTAGGTGTTGATCAGGCGAGTGTGCGCAGGACGCACCTCATCCCAGAGTTTGAGTTTTTGGGCCGACAGCGCGTCGCCGGTCACGTTGATCAACCGCACATGCTGCAAACGTTGCGCGGCGACTTGCGGCTGGTGGTGCCATTCGGCGGCCAGGGTGTGCCAGTGGGCAGCCGTCAGGTGCAGGACTGTCGGGTGAATGCCCTCCTGCGCTGCCAGTTCGCTGCCGAATATTTCCCGGCTGGGTGCCAGCGTGGCGCCGGCCAGCAGTGCCGGGAAGATTTCTTCAACCGACAGGTCGAAGTTCAGGGTGTTCTGTTGCAGCACCGTGTCGGCCGGGGACAGTTCGAACAGCTTTGCAGCGTCGAGGCTGTAGTTGACCAGGCCACGGTGTTCGATCATCACGCCCTTGGGCTTGCCGGTGGAGCCGGAGGTGTAGATCACATAGGCAAGGTTGCGCACGCCAAGGGCGTTCACCACTGGGTTGTCATCACGCGCAGCCAGCGTCTGGCGCTGACCGTCGTCGAGCAGCACGACGGGCAAAGCCAGTGTAGGCAGGCGTGTTTGCAGGTCGCGTTGGGTCAACAACGCCGACGGTGCGCTGTCCTCGATCATGTAAACGAGACGATCGGCGGGGTAAGCGGGGTCCAGCGGCACGTAGGCAGCCCCGGCCTTGAGCACGCCCAGCAGGCCGACCATCATTTCCACACCACGCTCGACACAAATCGCGACCCGGTCATCAGGGCCGATGCCCAGCCCGATCAGGTGGTGGGCCAGGCGGTTGGCTTCGCAGTTCAGTTCGGCATAGCTCATGCGCTGCGCCTGGAACGCCACGGCAATGGCGTCGGGCTGTGCCTGAGCCTGTGTTTCGAACAGGTGATGAACAGTGTGCTGCGGATAAGGTGCGTCGGTTGCGTTGAGCGTCTGCAACAGATGCTCACGCTCGGCCGTGTCGAGCAGCGGCACGTGTTCCAGTACTTGCTGATCATCATCGACCATCGCCTGCAGCACGCGCTGGAAATAGCCGAGATAGCGCTGCAGGGTGCGTTCGTCGAAGAGCGCGGTTGCGTACTCAAGCGTACCGACCAGACATCCCTCGGACTCACCGATGTCCAGCGACAGATCGAATTTGGCCAGCGTCTGGCTGGGCTTCAGGCTTTCCAGTTGCAGGTCGCCGAGCACGAAATTCATGTCGTCGGCATCCTGCCAGGTCAACATCACCTGGAAAACCGGGCTGTGGGACAGACTGCGCACTGGCTTGATCACGTCTACCACGTGCTCGAACGGCAGGTCCTGATGCGCTTGAGCGCCCAAAGTGCGCTGCTTGACCCGTGCCAACAGCGTCTCGGCCGTCGGTTGCTCGCTCAAGTCGACGCGGATGGCCAGGGTATTGACGAACAGACCTACCAGCCCTTCAACCTCACTGCGCGTGCGGTTGGCGACCGGGGAGCCGATGACGATATCGTCCTGCCCGGCCAAACGCCCGAGAAGGGTTGCCCAGGCGCTCATGACGGTCATGTACAGGGTGGTGCCGTGGCGTTTGCCCAATGCCTTGAGGCCTCGGGTCAGGTCTTCATCCAGAACCAGCGGCAATACGGCTCCGGCATAGTCCTGCTGCGCCGGACGCACGCGATCGGTGGGCAACATCAACAGGGCAGGTGCCTCTGCCAGCGTTTGCTGCCAGTACGCGGTCTGCTGTTGCAGCACGTCGCCGCTGAGCCAACGGCGCTGCCAGACGGCGTAATCCAGGTACTGCAACGCCAACGGTGCCAGCGGATTGCCCCGGCCCTGGCTGAAGGCTTCGTAAAGCGATGTCATTTCCCGCGTCAGTACGCCCACCGACCAGCCATCGGAAACGATGTGGTGCAGGGTCAGCAATAAGACGTGGTGATCGGCGGACAGGCGGATCAGGCGGCCACGCATCAACGGCCCCTGTTCCAGATCGAAGCGCAGTGATGACTCCTCACTGGCCAGTGCAGCCAACTGCTGTTCGGCGTCCGCCAATCCTTGCAGATCGTGCAGTTGCAGGCTGAAACCGGTGTCCGCTGCCTGGATGCGCTGCAACGGCTGTTGGTCATCGCCCTGGATAAAGGTGGTGCGCAAGCCCTCGTGGCGTGCGACGAGGTGTTCCAGTGCGCGTTGCAGGGCGGCTTCATCAAGCGCACCGCGCAAGCTGAGCGCGGCCGGCATGTGATAGGCCGCACTGCCGCCTTCCAGTTGGGCGAGGAACCACAGGCGCTGCTGGGCAAAGGACAACGGCCAGGATGATTCGCGTGATACTGGCGTGATGTCTGGCAGGGTGCTGCGGCCCGCTCGGGCGATAACCCCGGCCAGAGCCGTCAGTTCGGGATGGGCAAACAGCTCTGCCAGGCTCAGCTCGACGCCCAGACGCTGGCGAATCTGCGAAATCAACCGCGTCGCCAGCAATGAATGGCCGCCCAGCTCGAAAAAGTGATCGTGACGCCCGACCCTGGCCAGGCCCAGCAGGTCTTGCCATATCAGGGACAGGTCGGTTTCGATCTCGCCTTCAGGTGCCTCGTAGCCCTGATCGACCAGCGCTTCAATGTCGGGTGCCGGCAGCGCCTTGCGATCCAGCTTGCCGTTTGACGTGAGCGGCAGGCTATCGAGCTGCACGAATGCCGCCGGGACCATGTAGTCGGGCAGGTGCTTGAGCAACGCCTGACGCAGCTCTCTGGCCGGGGCTGGTTCACCGCACAGGTAGGCCACCAGGCGCTTGCTGTCCGGTTGTCCCGGATCATCCTCGCGGGCAACCACCACCACTTCGCGAACACCGTCGCACAGCGCCAGCGCGGCCTCGATTTCGCCGATCTCGATGCGCAAACCGCGAATCTTGACCTGAAAGTCGTTGCGCCCCAGGTATTCCAGCGCGCCATTGGCCAACCAGCGACCGACGTCGCCTGTCTTGTACAGGCGCGCCTGAGGATCGTTGGAAAACGGATCAGCGATGAAGCGTTCGGCGCTCAGCTCCGGCTGGTTCAGGTAACCCCTGGCTACGCCAATGCCACCGATGTGCAGCTCACCCGCCACACCGGGCGGCTGAAGCTGACCCAGCTCGTCCAGCACGTGCATCTGGAGGTTGGCGATAGGACGACCGATCGGCACGCTTTCTCCCGGATCGGTCGGACGGCATTCCCAGGCGGTGACGTCAATGGCGGCCTCTGTCGGCCCATACAGGTTATGCAGCTCGACGCCGGTCAGTTGCTGCTCGAAGCGTCGCTGCAGACTGCGGGGCAGGGCCTCGCCGCTGCACAGCACCCGACGCAAGTGCGGGAAGTCATGGGCCGAGCGGTGTTCCAGAAACAGATCGAGCATGGAAGGTACGAAGTGCAGCAGGCTGATGCCTGCGTCGCGGATTACCTGGGCCAGGTAGTCAGGTTCCTTATGACCGCCCGGACGTGCCATGACCAGTTCGGCGCCGGCGAGCAGCGGCAGGAAAAACTCCCACACCGACACGTCGAAACCGAACGGGGTTTTCTGCAACACCTTATCGCGTGCGTCTACACCGTAGGCATCCCGCGCCCAGAGCAGCCGGTTGACGACGCCCAAGTGTTCGTTCATCACGCCTTTGGGCGTCCCTGTGGAACCTGAGGTGTACAGCACATAAGCCAAGTGGTTTGGGAGCAGTCCGAGCTTTTGGGCGTCTGGGTTGCCGGTCGGCTGTGCAGTCAGTTGGGCGCTGTCGTTGTGGTCATCCAGAACCAGCACCGGCAGTTTTAGCGCTGGCAGGTCATCGAGCAGGTCGTGACTGGTCAGCACGGCACGCGGCGAGCTGTCGCCGAGCATGTAGGCCTGACGCGCGCTGGGCAGGTCCGGGTCAATCGGTACATAGGCACCGCCGGCCTTGAGGATCCCCAGCAGCGCCACGACCATTTCCGGACCGCGACGCAGGTTGACCGCGACCCGCGCGTCCGGCTCTACGCCCAGTTCGATGAGGCGATGGGCAAGCTGGTTGGCCCGCTTGTTGAGGTCTGCATAGCTGAGCGACGGCCCGGTATCACTGCTGACGGCGCAGGCGTCCGGACGCTGGGCTACCTGGTGTTCGATCAACTGATGAATCAGCACGTCACGCGGATAGGTGTGAGCGGTGTCATTGAACGCGACCAGTTGCTGGTGTTCGTCCTCGCTCATCAGTGGGAAATGCGCCAGCGGGGCGTCATGTTCCGTCAGGACTGCTTCGAGCATGGCGAAGATGCGCTGCTGGACGCGCCGGGCTTCCTCGGGCGTGAAGAAGGCGGTGTTGTAGTTGAAATCCAGGTACACGTCCTCGGCGGGGTTGTAATCGCGCACGAAGATCGCCATCGGCGTCTGCTCGTAGCCATTGTCCAGCATGAGCACACGGGCCGGGGTGTCCTGACCGTAGTAGGCGTCGCCATCGAAGCTTTCGAACGACAGCGCAACATCGAACAGTTGGCGCCGACCGGCTTGTGCCAGACGCAGGTTGCGGTTGAGTTCTGCGATGGGGAAACGCTGATGCCGATAGGTGCGGCGCAGTTGTGTGCCCACCGCGTTCATCAGGTCGACCAGCGAGGCCTGAGGATCGAAGGCCAGACGAATCGGGCTGACCGAGGAGAACATCCCGACGGTGGCCTTCTGTCGTGCAGTGGTGCGGTTGTGTACAGGCATGCCTATGACGATCTCATCGACCCCCACAGTGCGGCAGAAATAGGTGCTGATCACGCCAACCAGCACGTGTGCGACGGTCAGGCTGCGTTCGCTGGCAAACTGCGTCAGGGCTTTGTACAGGGCGCGGGGCAACAATGCCTGAACCTGAGCGCTGGGGGCCAGAACGTTGGCCAGGCCCGACTTGAAATCCGCGCGACGCTGCAGCAGAGGCGGCGGCAGTTGCGCGAAGCTTTGCTCCCAGAACAGTCGGTCGCGCTCGTAACGGGAAGAGTTCAGGTACGTTCTGTCCTCTTCAAGAAACGAGAGGTACGAGTGGCCTTCGGCAACGGGCTCGTCACCCTTCAGCAGCGCTGTGTAGGCTTCGTCCACCGCATGCCCGATCAGCACAGCACCGATGCCGTCGGCAACCAGGTGATGGTAGCGATTGAACCAGTAATAGCGCTGAGCTCCGCACCGTACCAGGCGCGTTTCCCAGAGTTGTCCGGTCAGTGCCTCGAAGGGTTGGCGGAACGCATTGCGCAGGTACTTCATGGCCTGTTCGGCACCGTCCGGCCCTTCAGGCAGCTCGATGACCTCAAGTGCGAAGGGGGCTTGGCTCAGGACTCGCTGACTGCCGATGCCACCTTCATGACTGAAGCTCAGGCGCAAGGCGTCATGAGTGTCGACGACCCTCTGGATGGCTTTCTCGAACAGCGCAATGTCGATTTCGCCCTTGATATCCAGGGTCATGCCGATGTTGTAGTACGGCAGGTCCGGGTGTGCGAGTTGATCGAGCCAGATACCTTGCTGAACGGAAGCCAGTTGATGGGACGCGTGGCCTTGCGCGGTCAGTTTTTCGGTCGGCGAATTCATTTCGTAACACCTGTTTTCTGGATCAGTGAGGTCGTCTCGAGCCGTGGGGCAGCGGTGTAAAAACCCAGGCAACTGCCCGTCCGCGGGACGATGAAAAAGCATGAGAAAAATTAGAACGTCGCCCCTGTGATGTCTGTCATGGGAAGCAGGGACAACTGCGGGGCAAGAGCCTTTCCACGCTTGGGGAAGGCGTTGGGAGTCTGTATATATCACCGCCTCTTGAGCGTATTTGTGAGGGACACGAGATGTCGTTGACCGCCGAAATGGACCATCCTGAAACGAAATTCTGGAGCCTGTCCCGGTTCCCCAATTACGCCCAGGCAAAGCCTGTGGAAGTGATTGATGCCTTGAGCATTTCCCGGGAGGATTTCGTTCGGCGCTACGTCAATTACAACCGTCCCTGCCTGATCAAGAACGCAGTACGGCACTGGCCTGCATTCGAAAAATGGAAGCAGTCGGGCTACATCAAGGCCCACTCGCGCAACAGTGATGTGGTGGTTCGTTCGAAAATCATTTCGGAAGTGGTGGGCTGGTCGAACCCGGAGGTGAGATCGGCGTTGATTCAGTATTCGGAACAGGTCCACAAGGACATCCCGTTCCACGAGTTTCTGGACAGTCTTGGGGTGGGCGATCATCCGCTGGTGGCGGACAGTTGCGGCTTCAAGGAGGGGGAGGCCCTTGAACAGATGCGCCATGACGTGGGCGGATTACCGTTCATGCCGGAGCTGTCCACGCCGTTGCACTACCCGCCGTACCGCAGCTTCATGTACCGCAACTCGTACACCGACTGGCACTTTCACAGCGCCGACGAAACCTTCATGTCTCAGGTGGTCGGCGCCAAGGAAGTGCTGTTGCTGCCACCGGATGAGGCCAGTTGGCAAGCGCTGCGGCCGGTCGTCGAGGAGGCTGGCTACCTGTATGACATCGATACCCAGCGCTTTCCGGGCACCCGGAATCTGCGGGCCGTGCGCGCAGTCGTGGAGCCGGGCGACGCGCTCTATATACCGGTCTACTGGTGGCATGCCGTGCAGTCGATGGACAACGCGATCGGAGCGACCGTCGCGGCCACGTTCAAGACTCCGTTGCACGTGATCGGTGACATGCGTTCGCCGATTGCCAGACGGTTGATGCGCAATTACGTGTTTTCCCGTCAGGCGCCACTGGTGGTCTGCGCGGTGCTCTATTCGATGGCCTACCGGTTGGGACGCGGGCTGGCTGGGGTCTTCAGGCCCAAAACTCGACAGGACGTCAACCCATGAGTGTCTGGAACCGTGTTCGCTCATTCAAAGGGTTCGATCTGGGGCGGCGTTTCTACTACCTCTGGTGCGGTGAATCCCTGGCAATCATCGGCACGGTTCTGACCGAGTTCGCGCTCGGCGTCTGGGTCTATACCACGACCGGCTCGGCGCTGGCCTTTGCCAACGTGGTGCTGTCGGCGACTTTGCCAGCAGTGGTGTTCCTGCCGCTGGCGGGAGGGCTTGCCGACCGGGTCAGCCACCGGCTGATCATTGTCTGTTGCGACGTGCTGCTGGCCCTGTTACTGGCCGGCGTTATCGGTTTACTGTGGTTCGAACGTCTTGAACCGATGCACTTGTACATCTTCAACTGCATGGCCTCGATCGTTTCGGCGTTCCGTACCCCGGCGTACCAGGCGTCCGTAAGTGCCCTTGTCCGCCCTGAAAAATACACCCAGGCTTCCGGTTTCATCAGCATCACCAAGAATGCATCGTCGCTGGTCGCACCGCTGTTGGCGGGGATGATCATGGCCAAGGCGGGACTGGTCAGCGTTCTGATGGTGGACCTGATTACCTTTTGCACCGGCACGGTGCTGGTGGTCAAGGCACTCTCCCATATGCCCTGGGTGCAGCGAGCGCCCGCCGCCGGAAAAAACGGGGAAGGGCAGGAGGCCGTTCTGCAGGGTGCGCTTAACAACGTGAAGGCGGGGCTCAGGTTCTTCGTGGCCAACCACGTGATGGCCTGTCTGCTGTTCTATGCGGTGCTGCGCAACGCCATGCTTTCGATGGTGACCTTGATGATGGCGCCGCTGTTATTGTCGACCTTGGGCAGTGACAGCCTGGGTATCGCTTACACGTGGGCGGCGCTGGGTGGGCTGTTGGGCGCCGGGCTGCTGGTCTTTGCCGGTAACCAGCGAAGACTGATGGTGATGGCGGCAGGCGCCGACCTGCTGCTGTCGGTATGCGTGATCGGCCTGGGCATGGCGTCGGAACTCGTCGCGTATTGCGCCATCGCCTTCTGCGCCATCATGGTTGCCAGCATTGCCGACGCCGGGGTCAATGCGCTGTGGATGAGCCGGATTCCGGCCGGTAACCGGGCCAGCGTGTTTGCCTTGATCAGCATGCTGACCATTGCCGGCTCCAGCCTGGCGATTGTTGGCGGCGGCGTGCTGGTGGATCATTGGTTTCAGCCCGCACTAAGCGTCGACGGCGCCTACGCCGGATCTATCGGTGTCTGGCTGGGCGTTGGCCAGGGTCGTGGCGTGGGGTTACTGTTCGTGATCACGGGCATGGGGGTTGCCATGCTTGCACTGGGGGCGTTGGTGTACGGGCCCATGCGTCGCCTTGAAGGCGCCCGTTCCGAGGAAACGCAGGACAAGGTTGACGAAACGGAACCGGTCAGGGCCTTGTAATTGCGCCTGGATTACCGCGCTCAAGACTCGGGAGCGGCGACTGTGATCTGATCGACCCCTGAAAAGCTGCGCAGGCAGTCAGGATGCGAACAATATGGCATCCTTGGCGAAATTTATTGGCCTGACTGCCACCGCAGCAAGATGGGGAGTGTGAAATGCAACGGACGCCTAGTGAGCTCCTCTGCAGACTGTTCGAGTACGCAGAGGAAAGCATCAAGGAGCTCGAGCCCTCCCGGTATCAGCTATCAAGTCCCAAGAACGAGGTCCTGACCCCCGCGTTTCTTACGGCGCTGCCTGGTCTGCATTTCGATCAGCAGTTCCTGGGCGACAGCATCTGGCTTCAGATAGACCGGTTGGAAGAATCAAGAAGCCCGGCGCTTGCAGAGGGGCTGGGCAAATCACTGATCAAAACCAGCGAAAACCCATTCAAAGCCCCGGTAATCGCCGAGGTTTCGCTGCTGCAGCGTATCAAGGAAGAGCAGGGCAACGAGCCCGACGCAGATCCGGCCGCTATAGACAGCAGGGTGCGAGAGCAGGCCAAGGCGGCACTCGCGGAGTATCTCGTTAGCTGGCAACAGTGGGCCGAGGTGGAAACGCCACGTCGCAAGACCATTGACCTGTACGGCAACATTTTTGCGCTCATGCGTGAGATGGAGACAGGTAAGGCCGCCCGTGAGCTGGTCTGGGGCATGGGGGTCAGCACTTGGTCAGTGATGATCGATAACACCCCGCAGGTGTTTCATTATCCGCTGCTGACCCAAGCCACCGAGATCAGCCTCAACGAGACGACGATGGCGCTGGAAATTCGCCCTCGCGCCACGAATCCTATGGTGGAGTTCGACGCACTGATCAATGCAGGCGTGCCCGGCGCCAGCGAATGTGAGAAATCCGTACGGGAGCATCTGGCCAGAAGCACCGAGATGTCGCTGAACCCTTTCATACCGGCGACCTTCACCGATGTGCTGACGCTAACCGCTAGCAGCCTGGACAGCCGTGGCCGATACATTCAGTGGATGGCGACCGATCAGCCGACACCGGAGGCGGGCGACGCGCTGCAGGTCAGCTCGTCCTGGGTGGTATTCGCCCGGCCCAAGCCCAGCAACTGGCTGATCAACGACCTGCGTAACATCCGCCGGAAGCTCGTCGAGTGCGAAGAAGTGCCCGAAGGCCCTCTGGCGCTGGTGACGCCCCCGTCGCCATTCGCAGTCAACTACGACAGCGTCAATTTCCGCGGACTCTCCAGCCGAAGCATGGACGGGTCCGTCGCCGAATCCAAAGAACTCTATTTTCCGCTGCCCTACAACGATGAACAGGTCACCATCGTGCAACGCCTGGAGCACGCGGCTGGCGTGGCCGTTCAAGGCCCCCCGGGAACAGGCAAAACCCACACGATTGCCAATATCATTTGCCACTACTTGGCGACGGGCAAACGCATTCTGGTCACCTCGCGTGGCGAGCAGGCACTGAAAGTCCTGCAAGCCAAGATCCCCGAGGAAGTTCGCCCGCTGACGGTCGCGCTGCTCACCAATGATCGCGAGGGCATCCGGCAGTTCCAAGGTTCGATCGAAGCGATCCAGCATCAGGTTTCACAGATCAACCCTTCGTTGGCCCGTAGCGAAATCGAGCGCCTGCATCAGTCCATCGACCTCGCCCACGCCGACCTGGTGCGTCTGGATCGCAGGGTCAATGAGATCGCGTTGGAGCAGCTGTCCCAGATCAATATCGACGGCGTCCTGTACCGCGCTGAGCAGCTTGCCGAGCTGATCATGAAAGGCGGTGACCAGTATCAATGGTTCGACGACGAACTGTCGTTGGGCGAAGAACACGCCTTGCCGTTCGATGATGAGACGGGCAAAGCCTTGCGCCAGGCTCGTCGTCAGTTGGGAGCCGATCTGGTCTACGTCAACGCCAATGTGATCGACCCGGCGCAGCTGCCGACGCCTGAAGACATCGGAAAGCTTCATGCCGCCCTGTGTCAGCTCAAGCACCTGGATCAGGCGTTCGATCAAGGCGGGATCCTCGCGCTGAAATCCGAAGACGATGCGGTGGTCGCTTCCGCGAGACTGCTGGATACCCGGCTTGAAGCATGCCTGGGCCTGTTGACCGGACTGCGTAACGGCGCAGAAAACGAACCCGACTGGTCTATAAGGCTGCGTGACAAGGTGGCCGGACAGCGTTTCAACAGCGAGATATCCGTCTTGCAAACCAGGCTCACGGAAGCGCAGGATCTGGCGCAGCGCCGCAAGGATCTGCTCGAAAATCACGTGCATTTCCCGGACGAAGGCCTCGATTGCGAAAAAACGCTGGAGGCCGTCGAGCGGGCCGCCGAAACCGGCAAACCCTTCGGCATGATGAGCTTTGGCGTCTCTCAAGCCAAAGCCCATCTGGAGCAGGTGCAGGTCAACGGGTCAGCGCCCAAGTCCGTTGAGCAATGGCGGGCGGTGCTGCGCTATCTTCAGTTGCACGCCGATGTGAAAGCCTTTGCCGCCAGATGGAATCCGTTGGCCGAATTGCTGGAGTTACCCCCTCAGCCGGGTGGCATTGCCCATCTCAGGCAACTGGAATCGACCACCTTCACTGTCCAGACAGCACTGGAACTCTGTACCCAGGTAGAGGAACAGGTGATTCCACTTTGCCTGGCAGTATTCGACGATGCGCCTGCCGGCTTGAACCCGGTGGACGTGGCCACACTCAAGACGCTCCGTGATCAGTTGCGTCATCACCTGGCACGTCTGGACCTTAATACGGCCCTGACATCGCTCGCGACCCTGCGCACTCGGATCGCTCGTCACAGCGGGCCGGTGATTGAAAGGCTGTCTGCATTCACCCAGACGCAACTGGGCAACCTTGAAGCCGGCCATCAGCATGTCGTCACGGCTTACGCTGATCTGATCGCCGAACTGCAGCGTATCCAAGGGCTTGAAACGCTGCTCTGCCAAGTCCGTGACGGCGCTCAGCGCCTCAGGCAAGCCGGAGGCGAGAAGATTGCGGAAAGAGTGCTCAGCATTCCGGTCGTCAATGGTGCTGAAGACACGGCACTGCCGACGTCCTGGAAAGAGGCGTGGCAACACACGCGCATCCGCTCCCATCTGGAAAGCATTGAGGCCCGGCACGAACTCGTTGAGTTGAACGCCAAACGCACAGACCTGGAGTCCGGTTTGGCGCGTATGTACCGCGAGGTCGTCAGTCGGGCGGCATGGCTGTCCACCAAGGCCAGTGCCAGCCCGATGGTGCTGCAAGCCTTGGCGGGCTACTCGACCGCCGTGCGGAAAATAGGGCAAGGCACAGGCCCCAACGCAGAACGCTACCGCCGGGACGCGCAACAGTGCATGCAGGATGCCGCCAGTGCGGTGCCGTGCTGGATCATGAGCCATGCGAGGATTTCCGAATCGATGCCGGCGGACATTGGCGCCTTCGATCTGGTGATCGTTGACGAGGCCAGCCAGTCCGATCTGTGGGCGCTGCCGGCCATCGTTCGCGCCAAGAAAGTGCTGGTGGTCGGTGACGACAAGCAGGTGTCGCCAGACGGAGGCTTCAAGTCCGGCAAACGGATCGGTGAACTTCGGGAGCGTTTCCTGAGTGACCAGCCGTATGGCGCGGACATGACACCTGACAAGTCGCTGTACGATCTCGCCGCACGGGTCTTTGCTGGCCAGATGGTCATGCTGCGCGAACACTTCCGGTGTGTTCCGCCGATCATCACGTACTCCAATCGCTTCTACAACGGCGCGATCCAGCCGCTCAGAATCCCGCGCCCCTCCGAACGACTGGACCCGCCTTTGGTAGACATTTACGTCAAGCACGGCGTTAAAGACAAGAAGGGCTGCAACACCCTTGAAGCCGAAGCCATCGCTCAGGAAATTCAAGCCCTGATCAACGATGACGCCTATGCCGGACGCAGCATCGGTGTCGTCACGCTGCTGGGTGGCATGGAGCAAGCCAAACATATCGATGCGCGGGTGCGTGAACGATGCTCGGCGACCGAGCTGCACGCGCGGGAGTTTGCCTGCGGCGACGCCAGCACGTTCCAGGGAAGCGAGCGCGACATCATCTTCATCTCGCTGGTGGCTGACGTCGAAAATCATCACCCGTTGTCCGGGGTCGGGGCGGAACAGCGCTTCAACGTTGCCGCCAGCCGGGCGCGAGACAGAATGTATCTGGTTCGCTCGGTCACCCTGGAAGACCTGTCTGAAAAAGATCTTCGGCGCTCGCTTCTGGAGTATTTCAGCAAGCCGCAGGTTGAAGAGCAGGTTGATCAGGACGATCTGGTCAACCTCTGTGAGTCCGGCTTCGAGCAGCAGGTCTTCACCCGACTGGTCGAGCGCGGCTATCGCGTGACACCACAGGTGAAAAGCGGGGCATTCCGCCTGGACATGGTGGTGGAGGGGGCGAACGACAATCGTCTGGCCATCGAGTGTGACGGCGACGCCTTCCACGGCCCGGATCGCTGGGAAGCCGACATGAACCGCCAGCGCATTCTGGAACGTGCCGGCTGGACGTTCTGGCGTTGCTTTGCGTCATCCTGGAGCCTTCATAAGGACGAAATCTTCGAAGAGCTGCTAAAGCGCCTGGCGCAACTGGGTATCGAACCCACCGGCGCACTTGACCGGCTGCCAGCCCTGGTGGAGTTCAGGGAGTGGACCGGCGAAGCCGTTGTGCCTGTGCAGGTGGAGGAGGCCACGGAGGACGAGGCACTGGAAGACCGGGTGGGAGATGCCGAAGAAGCGTCATTGCTCTGACTTGAGCCATAGGCCTCAGGTGTGATCAGTGAAGCGGGTGGTCGGGCTCTTTCCAGGCTCCGAGTGAGTGAGCCAGCCATCCGTATCGGCATTCAGAACGCCAGCGGGTACTGGATCACGACGTAAATCCTGTCGATATCATCGTCCGCCTGAGCGCTGTTGGCCCGGTGCGTTACCTGCGACAACTGCACCGATAGTTCCTTGGCCGCGCCGGACTGGACAATGTAGTGCAGGTCAATATCGCGCTCCCAGTGACGACCGCCAGCACCTTGTTGAGGCTGATACTGGCCGCTGTCCGCGTCGAACGTGTTGTATGCGCCACCCTTGGGGGCGTGGGAGCCGTCGATCTGGCTGCCGGACACATAGCGGGTCATGAAGCTCAATCCGGGCACGCCAAACGCACCGAAGTCCAGGTCGTAACGCGCTTGCCACGAGCGCTCACGGGCTCCGTTGAAGTCTGCATACTTGATTGAGTTAGCCAGATAAATCGAGTCGCCGCCGACAAAGTCAAACGGCGTGTCACCGTTGATTCGCTGCCAGCCGAACATGACCGCATGAGCGCCCAACGTATATTTGCCTGACAGACTGAACACTGTGTTATCAATGTCGCCCGCGAGCGCTTGCCCGGTATCGCGGGTGTGGTAGACGTTGGCATCGAGCAGCACACCGGACTGCTTGAAGTGCAGATTGGCGTAATATTGATGCCAGGCTTCACTGAGGTCAGAGGCATACAGCGCAGCACCCACTGGGCTGTCGCTGAACAGATCGGCCCCTATAACACTGATCCCACCTGCGTCAGTAGTTGCGCCATAGCCTTGAAAATCGTCCTTGCCGGATGAACTGTCCTGATTCTTGAACGCGGTGAAACGACCGGCGACCAGATTCACGTTGTCGATTTCCCGGCTATTGAGCAGGAACCCGGTGGCGTATTCAGGTTGCAGGCGCTTGTCTGAGGTAGCGAACACTGGCGTCTCAACTCTCATCTCGCCCACGGCCAGTGTCGTCCGAGAGGCTTTCAGCTTGAGCGCGCCGCCGGCACTGGAATAGTCGCGTTCGCTGCGACCGTCACCGTCACCGTCACCGTCTACCGGTAGCAAACCGGTACCGGAATGCCCTCTGCCGCCATCCAGTTTCAAACCGTAGAACGCATGGGCATCAAGGCCGACGCCGACAGCGCCGTTTGTGAAACCGGACGTGAAAGTACCTATGAAGCCTTGGGCCCATTCCTGCTTGTAGCTTTTTGCGGTAGGAGAGGGTGATCGGTAATCGTTGCTGAGGTAGTAGTTGCGGGTGAGGAGGGCGGATTTGGCATCGTCCAGCAAGCCGGCGGCGGAGGTTGAGGCGACCACAGCATAAAAGGGCATGGCCAGTGCAAATCGAGGAAATGCAAAAAACTTCATTAGTCGGAAACCGGGGGTAACGGGCGTATGAAGAGGGTCTGCGAAGTCGGCGCTGAGGGATTGAGTGGATGTGCCGACTTTTTATGAGATCACGACCGCGATACATTCGTGATTCATGACTCGGTATTTTGAAACCCGTTGGCTATGAACCGGGTTAGAGTGATCATCTTTGCCCGTTCATGTGGGCTTTTTGGCGATTACTGATGTTCGTTTCTCTGGATGGGCCCAAAGGCGTCGGCAAAACCACACTGCTGGAGGCCGTCACCACAGTACTGCGGGCGGACAACCATAAGGTAATCCGGCTCTGCGAGAAAAAAAGCGATCCCCGTCGGGCTGAGATAATGGCGCTCGTTGATGCGTTCACCAAAGATCCTACACGACCGCTGGAGCTGAAGATTTGTGAGCACCTGGCGGATAGCCGTGACTGGATTTCCCGGCACGTGCTGACTCAACAGCCGCCGGAAAGCATTATCCTGATTGATCGCTGGTACCCATCGGATGCCGCGTTCCGCCGGATAATCCCGTTTGCAGAGATTCTGCAATTGAACATGGATCGAAACGTGCGCATACCCGACCTGCATATCGGCGTCGTAACCGACCCGGATATCTCATGGGCCAGGGCAGCAAAACGACGGCGTGGGCTGGGCAGTACGGTAATCCATACGCTGGAAGAGCATGCCGCTTGCACAAAGTCATTTGAGCGAGCGGTCTCAGAAAACGGCTGGGGGTTGTGCCGTAATGAGGGAACGATCGAAGACGCTACGAGCCAAGTGGTGTCGAGGATTTATAAAGCCCTTGAGGCCGCGCAGGGGAAATGAACTGAAGGTGGCTTGATTGTCCAATTTCACATACCTACAGACGCTCTGTACCCTTTGGGAGAAGCTCAACCGGCTCGCCCAATCGGCGCTGTTGAGCTTAACGTTTTGAGTGTCGCTCACTGCAAGGAATTCAAATGAACGCGTTACCTTCAACCTCTCAGTCAAAACACGTCAAATGGTTGGGTTATGGCGGTCTGTTGCCGTTTATTTTTCTGACGCTGCTCATCCCGTTCTCTATGGACTATCGGCCGTTGATTGCGATTGCGCTAGTCAACTATGGTGCCGTCATTCTGAGCTTTGTCGGCGCTTTGCACTGGGGCTTCGCCATGACCGTGCAAGACATGAGCGCGGAGCAGCGCAGCCAACGATTCATCTGGAGCGTCATGCCTGCGCTTATTGCCTGGATTGCCACGTTATTGCCAATACCGGTGGGTTGCGTATTGTTGGTCGTCGGCTTGGTTGCCCAACTCCGGCAGGACAGGCAGCTTTCGCGGGTTATAAGCATGCCTGCGTGGTACTTGCCGATGCGATTACAGCTTACCGGCGTGGCGAGTGTCTGCTTGCTGTTTGCCGCGGTGGTTGAAACGCTTCATTGATGAAGCTTGTGTTTATGGGTGGTTGCTTATGCCTCTTGAGTACTGGCGGTCGTGAGCTCACCAAGCGTCAATGCATGGACGATGCACTGGCCGCCACCAAAAGCTCTCGCGAGAAGAAATGGCCGCCGACTAATAATCAACGTCAGCAGCGAAGAGGAACCGGTCGAAGATGGCGCGGCAGGGTCAAGTAACAGATAGACACAATTTAACATAATATACATTATGCGACATAAGCTGTTGCATTATCAGGAGCGTAGCGGGACAAATTTCGCGTCATTACCTGAACCTGAATCCCGCCCCCTCAACCTGCGATCAACCAAGGCTCATCGATTCACATAAACGTACCGCAATACCTTTCCGGCTGAGTGACGGTTCGTCATTTGGCCCGGGAGCTTTCTTGGTTCATAAATCTGCGCCCACCATCCACGGTTTCAACCAGCACGCTAAAGAATGCCTGATCCTCAGTAGTCGGTTGAACCGGCAATGGCCTGAAGCGCAGATCATTTGAGTCCAACGGGCTGATTGGTAGCGACGGCAACTCAGCTAAACCATAAGTATGGTTTGCCTGGATCGTCTATGCGCTGACAGTCATCACGTCAATGCGAAGAAAAACTGCACAACGTCACCCGGGGATATCCAGAAAAGAAATGCTACCGGGCAGATCCTTCAGCGATCACTGATCTCCGTCCCGTCAGACATTTATAGGCTGGAAGATCGCATACGATGACGGGCACCCGGACCGTACAAAATACTTATTTATTACGGGTGTCTAATGTGTCAATGGCGCCTATGGAAACCGAACCGACAGCTGCACGACCAGGATTTTAAGGTGAAGGCTTGACGCGGATAAGCCCAAGTGAAAACATCCATGCTATTGCGTGAAATGCCAATGACTGCGCTGTTATAAACAGCATCTTTCCCCTCACCCGCGTTGGTTACAAAGCACGTGCATTGATAACACGACTAAACGTGTATTTAGTTGAGTTAATAGAATGACTGTGGATCACAGCCTACCGGCTATGTACCTGAAGATTCGCTTTTCAACGTCTCTCCAATCACTACCTTCTCACCTGCCTTCAATCCAGACATGACCTGCACACGCACATTATTATTGATGCCCGTGCGGATGTTTTCGGTCTTGATGTGCGCACGCTCATCAACGACACGAACCGGGAACGTACCTTCCGGGTTACGTTTGCCCAGCGCGGCAACTGGAATCGTCAGGACGTCTTTCGCCACTTCAAGAACGATTCGCACCTGGGCAGACATGTTTATTCTCAATCGGCCATCCGGATTGGGAACGTTGAAGGAGGCGTTGTAGAATACCGCGTCGTTCGAGCGCCCTGCTCCACTGGCTTGGCTGGCGAAACGGTCGGGGCCTGGCTCGATGGCGCTCAGGGTTGCGTCGTATCGCTTATCACGATCGCCCAGTATGGTGAAGTAGATCGGAAGCCCTGGGTGAATGTTCACCACGTCGGCCTCAGCGACACGAGCCTTTATCGTCATGGTGTCAAGCTGGGCCATTTTCAGAATAACGGGCGGTGCCTGTTCCGCAATGACGGTCTGGCCCTCCTGCGTGACAATCGCTAAAACCTTGCCATCCATAGGCGCAAGAATGCGCGTATACCCCAGCTCGATCCTGGCTGTCTCTATCTTGATCTGTGCGGCTCTTACTTGGGCCTCAAGTGACGTCAGGCTGGCCTGCAGTTCCCTATAGTCAGCTTTTGCCTTGTCGTAGTCATCTTGGGAAACTGCAGCTTGCGGTCCCAATTCCTCGTAACGTTTGTAGGTCTGTGCTGCGAGTTTCAGTTGCTCGGCTGTCGCATCTTTCTGAGCGATGAGTTGCTCATGGCTGACAATCGCCTGACGTAACGCATTGCGCGCAGGTAAAGGATCTATTTCGGCAAGCAGTTGGTCTTTGCGAACGTTATCGCCGGGTGCGACGTTGAGTGTTTTTAGCTGCCCGGAAACTTGCGCCCCCACGTCGACCTGTTGTTTTCCCTGGAGTACGCCGTCTGCCAATACCGCGTGCTCAATGTCCGTGACTTCAACGGCAGCAGTCAAGTACACAGGGGCAGCGTCTTCGCTGACAGCTTTATAGAAGGCGTAGCCTGCCAGCGTGATGGTCAGGTCTATGAAGATCAGTCGCAAAATGAGCTTGCGGTAATTGAGCGTGCGAAAGAAACGCCAGATTCTCACGCCCTGCCCCCATTTGCCGTTGGCTGGGATCCAGCACGTGCCCATTCCAGCAACCCAGGGTAAAAGACGTACATGAACAGGTTTCCTTATCGATGCCGCTTGCGCGCGAAATCCGAAGTCATACGGCTGACTCAAGAGACATGGAATGGAAGCATTCAGCCCCGTACAGGTCTGTCCCGGCAATCGGGGACACGACACTTTGAGCGCTCATGCTAAAGACGGTCAGCGCTGAGCAATGACGACTTGATAGCGGTCGGTGAGTTCTGATGTGTGAGCGTCCGAACAGGACCTCATATCCCGTCACTACTGACCAATAACCGGTCCGGAATTCGTTCGTGCCCTTTGGGAATTTGACTTTCGACTACGTCAGTTCTTCTCTATCGATCGCGGGCCTTCGGGGTTCAAGCACAGGCATGACAGATTGTCCCCGGTTTCCCTTACAGACGTCTTCCGAAGCGGCTGTGTATATTCGTCTCTAAATTAGAGCTATTGTCCTACAAGATACAGACGCCATGAGGCGAGATGTCAATGGACTTCCGATGCGGATGCGATCCTGGATTCCATCGGAAACAGCTGCCATGGGGGCGCACGTGTGATGAATGCAAATCTACGTATGACGGGGAAACAACCTGCTTATTTTCTTGAACTGGGACGTTTGATATCAAGTGTCGGCGATGTGCAGTTCGTTTCCAATATGTACCAGCTCATCACAGCGTCAGTACCCATTGACCTGCTGGACCTGAGCGAGTGGACGATTGACGAAAACGAAGCCAGCATCATCAGCATTCAGCCGTTGGGACGCGAAGGCGCGGAACAGAAACAAGCTCTTTCGACGCCCTCTCAGGACAGCCAGATGCTGCTCACGCGCATGGTCAACGTCGATGACTCGCTGCTGATCCACCTCAGGTACCCGTTCAGCGATGTACCTGGTGATGCGACAGGTTCCTCGGTGGCGTATCAGTGCAATCTGGTGTCGCGCAAATCGAATCGGCGCTGCGTGATCTCCCTGCACCGTCAACAACCCTTGCGCGATTTCTCTCTACACGAGCTGTCTTTCCTTAAAAATTTCTCTGAAACGCTGTTGCCCTTGCTCGAGCGTCACGCGCAAGCCACCCGCAATCTATGCAACGTGCCCGCCGAAGGTGATGCAATGGCACTGGGCGGACAACAGTTGCAACGCGATTTCAACGAAAAGCTGACGCACTCGGATGTCAGGCTTTCATTGCGAGAAAAGGAAATCTGTCTTGGCCTGCTTGCCGGTGCGACCGTTCCGGAAATGGCCGAGAAACTACACGTCAAGAACAGCTCCATCGAAACGTATCTGAAGCGGGCCGCGGCCAAGCTGGGTGTCAAAGGTCGTCATGGCCTGGTCAAGTGGATGATTGGCGTCTCTCAGACTGCTTAGCCCCCCAACTGCTGCGGGCTGATGTTTTCCTCAAAAAAGGCTGTCCCTATGAAGTGCTTTTTGCTCGGCGCCGCAGCAGGCTTGCTGCTGGGTGGTTGTTCCCTCATTCCTGATTACCAGCGCCCACCCTCCTCTGTCGCCTCGAACTACCCGCTCGGTCCGGCTTATGGGCCTATGTCCGCTCCCGGGGCCGATGGGATCGCAGCAGCAGACCAGGGGTGGCGAAATTTCTTTCGCGATCCGGCACTGGAACACGTGATAGCGCTCTCTTTGTCGAACAACCGCGACCTGCGCGTGGCAGTGCTCAACATCCAGGCTTATCAGGCGCAGTATCGTATACAGCGAAGCGATCTGTTTCCGGCCATTTCCGCGACGGGGTCTGGAAGCCGACAGAGCCTGCCGGCAAATATGTCGTCACTCGGCGAACGCACCATCAGCAGTTCGTACTCTGCAACACTGGGTATCAGCGCATACGAGCTGGACCTGTTCGGTCGCAATCGCAGCCTGACTCAGCAGAACCTGGAGACTTACCTCTCCAGCGAGCAGGCCCTTAGAAGCACGCACTTAAGCCTGGTTGCGAACGTGGCCATCGCCTACCTGAACTGGCGTGCCGATCAGGAACAACTGAAGCTGACGCGCGATACCTTGCAGACCTACGAACAGAGCCTCGACCTGACACTACGGCAAAACACGGCCGGAACCGCTTCCGCCCTGGCGGTGAGCCAGTCTCGTACGTCAGTGGAGGATGCACGTGCGCGATCGGCAAATTATGAAAGGCTGGTTGCGCAAGACCTGAATGCCTTGACGATGCTGGTCGGCGCCAATGTGGCAGACGCCCTCCCCGGTCAACCCCTGAATAATGAAGTGCTGGAAGCGGTGCCCGCAGGTCTGCCGTCGGACTTGCTGCAGCGCCGTCCTGATATTCTGGAAGCCGAATACCTGCTCAAGGCTGCCAATGCCAATATTGGCGCTGCGCGCGCCGCCTTCTTTCCCAGCATCAGCCTGACCGCCAGCGCTGGTACATCGAGCACCGAGTTGTCGGGCCTGTTCAAGGCAGGCTCGGGAGCGTGGCTATTTCAGCCACAGATCAATCTGCCGATCTTCAACGCTGGCAACCTTCGCGCAAGCCTGGATTATTCGAAAATCCAGAAAGACATTCGGGTGGCGCAGTATGAAAAAAGCATTCAGACCGCCTTCCAGGAAGTGGCTAACGGCTTGGCTGCCCGGCAGACCTATACCCAACAGCTCGCTGCGCAACGCGATTCATTGAAGGCCAACGAAGATTACTATCGCCTCGCTGAAGCGCGCTACCGAAGCGGCCTGGACAGCAGCCTTACTCTGCTGGACGCACAGCGCTCACTGTACAGCGCACAAAGCACCCTGATCTCGGATCGTTTGGCGCAGTTGACTGCCGAGGTCAATCTGTACAAAGCATTGGGCGGCGGCTGGACAGAAACGACCTCTGCAACGACCGCTTCTTTTGAACCCCACCGCAGTGAGCTTCGAAAGCCATTGTTATGAAGGTCGTCATGTAAAGTTAATCATTGAGTCACCTGTTTTTAATATGACGCGTGACATTTAATATGGACGTTTGAATGAGACTTTCCTGTCTTCCCATTGGTACTTTTGTGTACTAAGGGTCATTAAACAGTCTGACTAATTGATGACTGATAGCCTATAGATGGGATTGATATATCGCTTATAACCAAAAACTATAAGCAATACCGTTTTAGGGTTGTATGACGCACTGAAACGATATAGCCTGTTGCTGTCTTGCCTAGGAATGGGATCCAAATCCGCATGGCAATACAACGTTCATGGATCCAGGCCCTCTTTCCGCGTCGAGCGGACCGTTTTCGGGGACCCTTTTAATTGACCGATCATTTGAAAAGTAGAGAGCGGGTATTGAATTATTTTGATGTTCCAGCGCTCTAGCGCCTTTGCACAGGTTCGGCACTCCCAAACACCGGACCATCAACAGGCGGTACTCTAAATGGACAATCGACGCACCAAAACGTGTCGCTAATGGATATCATCGGGTTATCTCTTTATGCATAAGCCACTGCAGCACGGCTCGCAGATGTTGGATTTGCTTATTGAAGCCGAGCAACGCATTCCCGGCACCGGCGAAGCCGATTATATTGACACGGTGGGCCAACTGTTCGGTAAGTTGCACGTCGACTACTTTGCGTACTTGCACCTTGACCTGACGCCACTGGGCAGCTCGCGGGTTTCCATCTTCAGCAACTACCCTGCCGAGTGGCTGGCGACGTACCGTGAAAAATCGCTTTATAAAAAAGATCCGATCATCATCCACACCGCCAACACCTCCGCGCCCTTCTTTTGGAGTGACGTCCTGCGACCACGGCATTCAGGCCTTGAAGTCATCGGGCAGGCGGCGCGTTACGGGATAAAGCACGGCTTCACTGTTCCACTGCACGAGCCGGGTCGCACCTTCGGCTCCATGCACCTGGCTGCGAAGGCTGATAACAACGAGTTCATTCAGAGCGTTGAGGCCAATAGGCTGGTGATCAAAGGTATCAGTGAGCTTGCGCACCACAACCGGCCCACGCCTTCTGCCCAATCAGACGCCCTGCGATTGACGCCTCGTGAAAACGAGTTCCTCAGATGGTTGAGCATGGGCAAGACCTACCGTGAAATCGGTCTGATCATGAATATCACCGAACGCACCGTGAAGTTCTATGCGCGTCAAATGACTGAAAAACTCGAATGCGTCAACGTCAAGCAAGCCATGATGCTGTCTCTTA
>NZ_RBTP01000079.1 GCF_003702045.1 Pseudomonas viridiflava | reverse complement strand
GCGGTGAGGGGTTTTGTCTTTTTTAGCTTTAAAAACAAACGTTCGTTTCTATGCACCATGCCTCGTCGTGGCTATCATGCGTGCCTTATTGCGAGGCGATCCTTAAATGCTGACGTTGTTGAAGCTAATTGCTGATGGGGCCTTTCATTCAGGGCAGGTGCTGGGTGAGGCTCTAGGGATCAGTCGAAGCGCAGTCTGGAAGCAGCTTCAACTGCTTGAAGCCGATCTGGGTGTTGAGATCCACAAGGTGCGTGGGCGCGGCTACAAGCTCGCTTCGCCTATTTCACTACTCGATAGCGAGTCATTGTCACGTCACGGTCTACCTTCTGCCTGGTCCGTTCATATCCATGACTCGGTTGACTCTACTAACGCAGAAGCCGCGCGCCTGATAGCCGGTGCAGGCACGATGCCAGCGCTTGTGTTGGCCGAGCGACAGACTTCCGGTAGGGGGCGACGTGGTCGCAAGTGGATAAGTCCCTTTGCGTTCAATCTGTATTACAGCCTCGTAAAGCGGATTGATGGCGGCATGCGCCAGCTAGAGGGGCTTAGCTTGCTCGTTGGGCTCGCAGTGATGGGCGCGCTGCGTGAAATGGGCGTTAAAGATGCCGGACTCAAATGGCCTAACGATGTTCTCGTGGGTCGCCGCAAGGTCGCCGGGATACTGCTAGAGCTGATCGGTGATCCGGCTGATGTGTGTCACGTGGTGATAGGTATCGGCGTTAACGTGAATATGCAGACGTCAACAGAGGTTGATCAGGCGTGGACCTCTGTACGTCTTGAGACGGGCCAGCTGGTTGATCGCAATGAGCTAGCTGCCCGAATGAGTCAAAAGCTTGAGTCTCTCCTCGCTATTCATCGTCAGGAGGGATTCACCGCGCTCCAGGATGAATGGGAGCGCGGTCATTTATGGCAAGGAGCAGCAGTGACATTACTTTCGGGTGCTGACGCCATTAATGGCGTTGTCTTGGGTATCAATGCGCAGGGCGCGTTGCGTTTGGATGTGGGTGGCGTGGAAAGAAGCTTTAATGGTGGTGAGCTCAGCCTGAGGTTGCGCGATGATTCTTGAACTCGATTGTGGTAACAGCTTCATCAAGTGGCGTGTCATCCATCGTGACGCTTCTCTGGTAGTGGCTGGAGGCGTTGTAGATGCCGACAGTGCGTTGCTGGAAAGTCTGGGTGAATTGCCTGACCTGACGCTGAGCCATTGTCGCCTAGTCAGCGTGCGCAACGCCGCAGAAACAGAAAGTCTGATTTCGGCTATCAGGGGTATTTTTGCCATAAGCCCTGTCTGCACATTGCCGGCGCGTGAGTTGGCAGGGGTTACAAACGGATACGAGGCCTTTGAGCGCTTGGGGCTTGATCGATGGTTGGCATTCGTCGGTGCCTATCACTGTGCTCGCAAAGCATGCTTGGTGATTGATCTGGGTACAGCTGTCACGTCTGATTTCGTAGCAGCGGATGGCAGGCACCTTGGAGGCTTTATATGTCCTGGGATGCCTTTGATGCGGAATCAGCTTCGTACCCACACAAGGCGCATCAGGTATGACGACGCGGCTGCCGAGCGGGCGCTCGCAAAGTTTGTTCCGGGCCGGTCCACTGCAGAGGCGGTTGAGCGAGGCTGTTCTCTGATGCTGCGGGGTTTTGCAGTCACGCAGGTGGAGATCGCGCGTGAGTACTGGGGGGATGATTTTGCCATCTTCGTCACTGGCGGGGACGCAGGTCTGGTGGTAGACGTGCTGCCAGATGCTCGGGTCATTCCGGATCTTGTGTTCGTGGGTCTTGCGCTGGCTTGCCCATTGTCTTGAGGTTTCTATGCGTTGGTTATTTCTCCTGATGTTGACGTTGAACGGCTTCTATTACATCTGGCATCAGCAGGAGGCACCGTTAAGGGCAAAGGAAGTGATGCCATTGTCGCTGCACCGGGCGACGCAACAGGATATCCGTCTCCTTAGCGAGTCGGATCCAGTGCACTTATCGCGAGAGGCTGACACAAATTGTCTTTTTTTGGGAGGCTTCACGCGCCAGGAAGATGCGCGTGCGGTAGAGCAGAGGCTTAACAGTCTGGATATCCAGTCTCAATTCCAGAGCGTACAGCCCGGTAGTGGGGCGGGCTATTGGTTAAGAATAGCCCCTGATAGTCGTCGTCTGGTGGAGTCAAGCGTGATTAGCCAGCTTGCTCAGGACTTTCCGCAATTAAAAAACAAAATAATGTCATGCGAGGGCATTGCAACTACGCAATAGTTTGCATAGAATGGCGCCCGCTTCGCAGTGAGGTGTAAGCCTTGCGAACGGAGTAGAAAGAGTCAACGCATGTAACCTCAGGTTTTTACTGAGAAAAAGGTTGACAGAAGGGCGGCATGAGTTGAGAATGCTGCCCTGCTCAGGAGGGGTTCCCGAGCGGCCAAAGGGATCAGACTGTAAATCTGACGTCTACGACTTCGAAGGTTCGAATCCTTCCCCCTCCACCAGATTTAGCGCGAGCTGCAAAATTGCGCGGGTATAGTTTAGTGGTAGAACCTCAGCCTTCCAAGCTGATGATGCGGGTTCGATTCCCGCTACCCGCTCCATGTTTGCGGCTTATGCAGATTGTATTGCTCTTGTAGCTCAGTTGGTAGAGCACACCCTTGGTAAGGGTGAGGTCAGCGGTTCGAATCCGCTCAAGAGCTCCATTGCTGAAGGCAGATATGAAAATATCTGCCTTTGTTTTAGGTAGGGCCGTAAGCGGTGTGCCTAAGGCTGTTCAGATGTTCATCTTTTAGGTGGCGTCCGAATAAGGTGTTGAAAAACTCTTGTCGGGTCCGCATAATGGTCGGCCTGATTTTGCTTTTAGGTCAGTAGCTCAATTGGCAGAGCGACGGTCTCCAAAACCGTAGGTTGGGGGTTCGATTCCCTCCTGACCTGCCAGATTCCCTAGGTGTAATCTGGCTTTCTTTTCACAGGATCTCCGTAGATGAATCCCAAGGCTGAAGCATCAGACTCTCGCTTTGATTTGCTGAAGTGGCTCCTGGTAGTCGTTTTGGTTGTCGTGGGTGTTGTCGGCAATCAGTACTACTCTGCTGAGCCGATCCTGTACCGTGTCCTGGCTCTCTTGGTTATCGCCGCTGCGGCAGCTTTTGTTGCGTTGCAGACTGGCAAGGGTAAGGCTTTTTTCGTTCTGGCGAAGGAAGCGCGCGCAGAGATCCGTAAAGTCGTTTGGCCTACTCGCCAAGAAACCACTCAAACCACATTGATTGTCGTGGCTGTTGTGCTGGTTATGGCGTTGCTGCTGTGGGGGCTTGATTCCCTACTCGGCTGGCTTGTTTCCTTGATTGTTGGCTAAGGGTGTCCCGTGGCTAAGCGTTGGTACGTAGTGCATGCTTACTCGGGTTACGAGAAGCATGTGATGCGCTCGTTGATCGAGCGTGTGAAGCTCGCAGGCATGGAAGATGGCTTCGGCGAAATTCTGGTTCCCACTGAAGAAGTGGTTGAAATGCGTAATGGCCAGAAGCGCAAAAGCGAACGCAAGTTCTTCCCTGGCTACGTGCTTGTTCAGATGGACATGAATGAAGGTACTTGGCACTTGGTCAAGGATACCCCTCGTGTCATGGGCTTTATCGGCGGTACCGCTGACAAGCCTGCGCCTATCACCGACAAAGAGGCAGAAGCTATTCTGCGTCGTGTCGCCGACGGTAGCGATAAGCCAAAGCCAAAGACTCTCTTCGAGCCTGGCGAGGTTGTTCGCGTTACCGACGGTCCGTTCGCCGATTTCAATGGCACGGTAGAAGAAGTTAACTACGAAAAGAGCCGTATCCAAGTGGCGGTGCTCATTTTCGGACGCTCTACTCCGGTAGAGTTGGAGTTCAGTCAGGTCGAAAAGGCATAACTGAGCTGGAATCCCATACCCCCGCAGTCTAAGGCTGTGGGGTTTTTTCGTCACTGGGATATACGCGTAAGCAACCGGGGAGCCTTTATTGGCGCTTGAACCCGTAATTGGAGTGCCTCATGGCCAAGAAGATTAGTGCATACATCAAGCTGCAAGTGAAAGCCGCTCAGGCTAACCCTAGCCCGCCAGTTGGCCCGGCTCTGGGTCAGCACGGTGTGAACATCATGGAATTCTGCAAGGCGTTCAACGCTCGTACTCAGGGTATTGAGCCTGGCTTGCCGACTCCAGTGATCATCACTGTATACAGCGACCGTAGCTTCACTTTTGAAACAAAAAGTACTCCTGCGTCGGTTCTGCTGAAGAAAGCTGCAGGCCTGACCAGCGGCTCGGCTCGCCCGAACACCGTTAAAGTTGGCACCGTGACCCGTGCTCAGCTGGAAGAAATCGCTAAGACAAAAAATGCGGATCTGACAGCTGCTGACATGGATGCGGCCGTGCGTACCATCGCCGGTTCCGCTCGTAGCATGGGCCTTAACGTGGAGGGTGTGTAATGGCTAAGCTGACCAAGCGTCAAAAGGCAATCGCTGGCAAGATCGAAGCTGGCAAGGCCTACAACTTTGTAGACGCAGCTGCTCTGCTGACCGAGTTGTCTACTGTTAAATTCAGCGAGTCCGTGGACATCGCTGTCAACTTGGGCGTTGACCCTCGTAAATCCGACCAGGTAGTTCGTAGCGCTACCGTTCTGCCGCACGGCACTGGCAAAACTGTACGCGTTGCAGTTTTTACCCAGGGTCCTGCTGCTGAAGCTGCTCTGGCTGCTGGCGCTGATCGCGTTGGTATGGATGATCTGGCCGCCGAAATGAAAGCTGGCGACCTGAACTATGACGTCGTTATTGCTTCTCCTGATGCAATGCGTGTTGTAGGTCAGTTGGGTCAGGTTCTCGGTCCTCGTGGTCTGATGCCTAACCCAAAAGTCGGCACTGTTACTCCTGACGTTGCTAACGCCGTCAAGAATGCCAAGGCTGGTCAGGTTCGTTATCGCACCGACAAAAACGGCATCATCCACACTTCCGTTGGCAAAGTCGGTTTTGACGCCGTCAAGCTGAAGGAAAACGTTGAAGCGCTGATCGCTGATTTGAAGCGTATCAAGCCTGCTTCTTCGAAAGGTATTTACGTCAAGCGCGTTACTTTGAGCACCACTATGGGCCCAGGCCTGGTGATCGATCAAGGCTCGCTGGACGCGTAAGACAAAGGCGGCACGTCCGACGTGTCGCTTAAAAAAATTGGGGTCCCTGCCTGGCGGGGGCTATCCAAGACCGTAGGCGGCGAAAGTCTTAAAACTCAAGCCTACGCAGATGGTGCTCCCGGTTCCTTACCGAATCAGACACCAAAACGACATCAAGCTCAGGCTCGATGAAACGGTAACAAGCAGGAGTTAAACCCGTGGCAATTAAACTCGAAGACAAGAAAGCCATCGTCGCTGAAGTCAACGAGGCTGCCAAAGCTGGTCTGTCCGCAGTCGTGGCTGATGCCCGCGGCGTGACAGTCGGCGCTATGACCGGACTCCGTAAAGAGGCTCGTGAAGCAGGCGTTTATGTACGTGTTGTACGTAACACTCTGCTCAAGCGCGCTGTTGCTGACACTCAATTCAGTGTCCTCAACGACGTGTTCACAGGCCCGACCTTGATCGCATTCTCTAACGAACATCCGGGTGCTGCTGCTCGCCTGTTCAAGGAATTCGCTAAGGGTCAGGATAAGTTCGAGATCAAGGCAGCTGCGTTCGAGGGCTTGTACCTCGCAGCTAATCAGATCGATGTACTGGCAACCCTGCCGACCCGTGACGAAGCAATTTCTCAGCTGATGAGCGTGATTCAAGGCGCTACCAGCAAGTTGGCTCGTACTCTGGCGGCTGTTCGCGACCAGAAAGAAGCAGCTGCAGCCTAAGGCTGGCCGTTTCTCGCGTTTTTGTTTTTTTCGATGGTCGCGTAGGCCGTCCCCAAATCAGGAATTAGATTCATGTCTATCTCTCAAAACGATATCCTCGAAGCCGTTGGCAACATGTCCGTAATGGAAGTTGTTGAGCTGATCAAAGCTTTCGAAGAGAAATTCGGTGTTACTGCTGCCGCTGCTTCTGCTGGCCCAGCTGTTGCTGCTGCCGTTGTTGAAGAACAAACTGAATTCAACGTCATGCTGCTGGAAGCTGGCGAGAAGAAAGTTAACGTGATCAAGGCAGTTCGCGAGCTGACCGGTCTGGGCCTGAAAGAAGCCAAGGCAGTCGTTGACGGCGCTCCAGCAATGGTTCTGGAAGCTGTTGCCAAAGACGCAGCTGACAAAGCCAAAGCTACTCTGGAAGAAGCAGGCGCTAAAGTCGAGCTGAAATAAGCATCGATTTGAGTGTCCAGCCCACGCATTTAGCGAAAGGCTGATGGCTGGTGGCTTTTGCCACCGGCCTTTTTCCGTTATAGACGATCGGCGCTGTCCGTGTCTGTATCGTGCAGGACCCACCGATGACGGTGGCGCAAACCAAGGGGTTTGCAAGATTTTCTGGCTGCTTCCGTCGGGAGGGAGCCAAACAAGCAGGTGACCAAGCTGGGGAACGCTGATGGCTTACTCATATACTGAGAAAAAACGTATCCGCAAGGACTTTAGCAAGTTGCCGGACGTAATGGATGTGCCGTATCTCTTGGCCATCCAGCTGGATTCGTATCGCGAATTCCTGCAGGCGGGAGCGACCAAAGATCAGTTCCGCGACGTCGGTCTGCATGCAGCCTTCAAATCCGTTTTCCCGATCATCAGCTACTCCGGCAATGCTGCGCTGGAGTATGTAGGTTATCGCTTGGGCGAACCGGCATTTGATGTCAAGGAATGCGTGCTGCGCGGTGTGACTTACGCTGTACCTCTGCGAGTCAAGGTTCGTCTTATCATCTTCGACAAAGAGTCGTCGAACAAAGCGATCAAGGACATCAAAGAGCAAGAAGTCTACATGGGTGAAATCCCCCTGATGACTGAAAACGGTACCTTCGTAATCAATGGTACCGAGCGCGTTATCGTGTCTCAGCTGCACCGTTCGCCTGGCGTATTCTTCGACCACGACCGTGGCAAGACGCACAGCTCCGGTAAGCTGCTGTACTCCGCTCGTATCATTCCTTACCGTGGTTCGTGGCTGGACTTCGAATTCGATCCGAAAGACTGCGTATTCGTCCGTATCGACCGTCGTCGCAAGCTGCCTGCGTCTGTACTGCTGCGCGCGTTGGGTTACACCACCGAGCAAGTGCTCGATGCTTTCTACACCACCAACGTATTCCATGTCCGCGGTGAAAATCTGAGCCTGGAACTGGTGCCTCAGCGCCTGCGTGGTGAGATTGCTGTCCTGGACATCCTGGACGACAAAGGCAAGGTCATTGTCGAGCAAGGTCGCCGTATCACTGCTCGTCATATCAACCAGCTGGAAAAAGCCGGGATCAAAGAGCTGGAAGTGCCGCTGGACTACGTCCTGGGCCGCACCACCGCCAAGGTCATCGTGCATCCTGCTACCGGTGAAATCATCGCTGAATGCAACACCGAGCTGAACACCGAAATCCTGGCCAAGATCGCCAAGGGTCAGGTTGTTCGCATCGAAACGTTGTACACCAACGATATCGACTGCGGTCCGTTCGTCTCCGACACATTGAAGATCGACTCCACCAGCAACCAACTGGAAGCGCTGGTCGAGATCTATCGCATGATGCGTCCTGGCGAGCCGCCGACCAAAGACGCTGCCGAGACGCTGTTCAACAACCTGTTCTTCAGCCCTGAGCGTTACGACCTGTCCGCTGTAGGTCGCATGAAGTTCAACCGTCGTATCGGTCGCACCGAAATCGAAGGTTCGGGCGTTCTGTGCAAGGAAGACATCGTAGCGGTCCTCAAGACCCTCGTTGACATCCGCAACGGTAAAGGCATCGTCGACGACATCGACCACTTGGGTAACCGTCGTGTTCGCTGCGTTGGTGAGATGGCTGAAAACCAGTTCCGTGTAGGTCTGGTACGTGTTGAGCGCGCGGTCAAAGAGCGTCTGTCGATGGCAGAAAGCGAAGGCCTGATGCCTCAGGACCTGATCAACGCCAAACCAGTTGCAGCAGCGGTCAAAGAGTTCTTCGGCTCCAGCCAGCTTTCCCAGTTCATGGACCAGAACAACCCGCTGTCCGAGATCACCCACAAGCGTCGCGTCTCTGCACTCGGCCCTGGCGGTCTGACTCGTGAGCGCGCCGGCTTCGAGGTTCGAGACGTTCACCCGACTCACTACGGCCGCGTGTGCCCGATCGAGACGCCGGAAGGTCCGAACATTGGTCTGATCAACTCGTTGGCAGCCTACGCTCGCACCAACCAGTACGGTTTCCTCGAGAGCCCGTATCGCGTTGTTAAAGAAGGTCTGGTTACCGAGGAAATCGTTTTCCTGTCGGCGATCGAAGAAGCTGATCACGTCATTGCACAGGCTTCGGCCGCAATGAACGACAAGCAAGAGCTGATCGACGAGCTGGTTGCGGTACGTCACCTCAACGAATTTACGGTCAAGGCGCCTGCCGACGTTACCCTGATGGACGTTTCGCCCAAGCAGGTTGTATCGGTAGCAGCATCCCTGATCCCGTTCCTTGAGCACGATGACGCCAACCGTGCGTTGATGGGTTCGAACATGCAGCGTCAGGCTGTACCTACGCTGCGTGCTGACAAGCCGTTGGTCGGTACTGGCATGGAGCGCAACGTAGCGCGCGACTCCGGCGTTTGCGTCGTGGCTCGTCGTGGCGGTGTGATTGACTCGGTTGATGCCAGCCGTATCGTGGTTCGCGTTGCTGACGACGAAGTTGAAACAGGTGAGGCCGGTGTAGACATCTACAACCTGACCAAATACACCCGTTCCAACCAGAACACCTGCATCAACCAGCGCCCGCTGGTGAGCAAGGGTGATCGCGTTCAGCGCAGCGACATCATGGCCGATGGTCCGTCCACCGACATGGGTGAGCTGGCACTGGGTCAGAACATGCGCATCGCGTTCATGGCCTGGAACGGTTTCAACTTTGAAGACTCCATCTGCCTGTCTGAGCGTGTCGTTCAGGAAGATCGCTTCACCACGATCCACATTCAGGAACTGACCTGTGTGGCCCGTGACACCAAGCTTGGTCCAGAGGAAATCACTGCCGACATCCCGAACGTGGGTGAAGCGGCTCTGAACAAGCTGGACGAAGCCGGTATCGTTTATGTAGGTGCCGAAGTTGGCGCTGGCGACATCCTGGTCGGTAAGGTCACTCCGAAAGGCGAGACCCAGCTGACTCCGGAAGAAAAACTGCTGCGTGCGATCTTCGGTGAGAAAGCCAGCGACGTTAAAGACACTTCCCTGCGCGTACCGACCGGTACCAAAGGTACTGTCATCGACGTTCAGGTCTTCACCCGTGATGGTGTCGAGCGTGACGCACGTGCACTGTCCATTGAGAAGTCGCAACTCGACGAGATCCGCAAGGATCTCAACGAAGAGTTCCGCATCGTTGAAGGCGCTACATTCGAACGTCTGCGCTCCGCGCTGGTCGGTCGTGTTGCAGAAGGCGGTGCTGGCCTCAAGAAAGGTCAGGAAATCACTGACGAAGTTCTCGACGGTCTTGAGCATGGTCAGTGGTTCAAACTGCGCATGGCTGAAGATGCTCTGAACGAGCAGCTCGAGAAGGCTCAGGCTTACATCGTTGACCGTCGCCGTCTGCTGGACGACAAGTTCGAAGACAAGAAGCGCAAGCTGCAACAGGGCGATGACCTGGCGCCGGGCGTGCTGAAGATCGTCAAGGTCTATCTGGCAATCCGTCGTCGCATCCAGCCGGGCGACAAGATGGCCGGTCGTCACGGTAACAAGGGTGTGGTTTCTGTGATCATGCCGGTTGAAGACATGCCGCACGATGCCAACGGTACTCCGGTGGACATCGTACTCAACCCGCTGGGCGTCCCTTCGCGTATGAACGTCGGTCAGATCCTTGAAACCCACCTGGGCCTCGCGGCCAAAGGCTTGGGTGAGAAGATCAACCGCATGCTTGAAGAGCAGCGTAAAGTGGTCGAGCTGCGCAAGTTCCTCACCGAGATCTACAACGAGATCGGTGGCCGTCAGGAAAACCTGGACGAATTCACCGACCAGGAAGTTCTGGATCTGGCGAAGAACCTGCGTAACGGCGTTCCGATGGCTACTCCGGTGTTCGACGGCGCCAAGGAAAGCGAAATCAAGGCAATGCTCAAACTGGCTGACATGCCAGAGAGCGGCCAGATGCAACTGTTCGATGGCCGCACCGGCAACAAGTTTGAGCGCGCTGTAACAGTTGGCTACATGTACATGCTGAAGCTGAACCACTTGGTGGACGACAAGATGCACGCGCGTTCCACTGGTTCTTACAGCCTGGTTACTCAGCAGCCGCTGGGTGGTAAGGCACAGTTCGGTGGTCAGCGTTTCGGGGAGATGGAAGTGTGGGCGCTGGAAGCATACGGCGCGGCGTACACTCTGCAAGAAATGCTCACAGTCAAGTCGGACGATGTGAACGGTCGTACCAAGATGTACAAAAACATCGTGGACGGCGATCACCGTATGGAGCCGGGCATGCCCGAGTCTTTCAACGTGTTGATCAAAGAAATCCGTTCGCTCGGTATCGATATCGATCTGGAAACCGAATAACACGTGACGTGAATCGGGAGCAGGGCGTAAATCCCTGCTCCCTGCTCCGCCAGGAGGAAAGGCCTTGAAAGACCTACTGAATTTGCTGAAAAACCAGGGTCAAGTCGAAGAGTTCGATGCTATCCGCATCGGCCTCGCGTCGCCTGAGATGATCCGCTCGTGGTCGTTCGGTGAAGTTAAAAAGCCGGAAACCATTAACTACCGTACGTTCAAGCCTGAGCGTGACGGTCTTTTTTGCGCCAAGATTTTTGGCCCGGTAAAAGATTACGAGTGCTTGTGCGGTAAGTACAAGCGCCTGAAGCACCGCGGTGTTATCTGCGAAAAATGCGGTGTTGAAGTGGCTCTGGCCAAGGTTCGTCGTGAGCGTATGGCTCATATCGAACTGGCTTCGCCAGTGGCCCACATCTGGTTCCTGAAATCGCTGCCGTCCCGTATCGGCCTGCTGATGGACATGACCCTGCGTGATATCGAGCGCGTTCTCTACTTCGAGAGCTATGTCGTTATCGATCCAGGTATGACCACCCTTGAAAAGGGTCAGTTGCTGAACGACGAGCAATATTTCGAAGCGCTGGAAGAATTCGGTGACGATTTCGACGCCCGCATGGGTGCCGAAGCTGTCCGTGAACTCCTGCACGCTATCGATCTGGAGCACGAAATTGGCCGTCTGCGTGAAGAAATTCCGCAAACCAATTCCGAGACCAAGATCAAGAAGCTGTCCAAGCGTTTGAAGCTGATGGAGGCCTTCCAGGGTTCCGGCAACCTTCCTGAGTGGATGGTGCTGACCGTTCTGCCGGTTCTGCCGCCAGACCTGCGTCCTCTGGTTCCGTTGGACGGTGGCCGTTTCGCGACGTCCGACCTCAACGATCTGTATCGTCGAGTGATCAACCGTAACAACCGTTTGAAGCGTCTGCTGGATCTGTCCGCTCCTGACATCATCGTGCGCAACGAAAAGCGTATGTTGCAGGAAGCGGTCGATGCATTGCTGGACAACGGTCGTCGTGGTCGCGCAATCACTGGTTCCAACAAGCGTCCTCTGAAGTCCCTGGCTGACATGATCAAGGGTAAGCAAGGCCGTTTCCGTCAGAACTTGCTCGGTAAGCGCGTTGACTACTCCGGTCGTTCGGTAATTACCGTTGGCCCGACCCTGCGTCTGCACCAGTGCGGTCTGCCAAAGAAAATGGCTCTGGAGCTGTTCAAGCCATTCATTTTCGGCAAGCTGGAAATGCGCGGCCTGGCCACGACCATCAAAGCAGCCAAGAAAATGGTTGAGCGTGAGCTGCCAGAGGTGTGGGACGTTCTCGCTGAAGTGATTCGCGAACACCCAGTGCTTCTGAACCGTGCACCGACGCTTCACCGTCTGGGTATTCAGGCATTTGAACCGGTACTGATCGAAGGTAAGGCTATCCAGCTGCACCCGCTGGTCTGTGCTGCGTACAACGCCGACTTCGACGGCGACCAGATGGCCGTTCACGTACCGTTGACGCTGGAAGCTCAGCTCGAAGCGCGTGCGCTCATGATGTCGACCAACAACATTCTGTCGCCAGCCAACGGTGAGCCGATCATCGTTCCGTCGCAGGACGTTGTACTGGGTCTGTACTACATGACCCGTGAAGCGATCAATGCCAAGGGCGAAGGCCGGGTGTTTGCAGACCTGCAGGAAGTCGACCGCGTATTCCGCGCCGGCGAAGCTGCGCTGCACGCCAAGGTAAAGGTTCGCATCCACGAAACGGTCAACGATCGTGATGGTGGCAGCGTCAAGAACACCCGTATCGTCGACACCACTGTCGGCCGTGCGCTGCTGTTCCAGGTGGTTCCGGCCGGCCTGTCTTACGACGTCGTCAACCAGCCTATGAAGAAGAAGGCGATCTCCAAGCTGATCAACCAGTGCTACCGCGTGGTTGGTCTGAAAGAGACCGTCATTTTCGCTGACCAGTTGATGTATACCGGTTTTGCCTACTCGACTATCTCGGGTGTTTCGATCGGTGTTAACGACTTCGTTATCCCGGACGAGAAAGCTCGCATCATCGACGCGGCCACCGAAGAAGTTAAAGAGATCGAAAGTCAGTACGCCTCGGGCCTGGTTACTCAGGGCGAGAAGTACAACAAGGTGATCGACCTCTGGTCCAAGGCGAACGACGAAGTATCCAAAGCGATGATGTCGAACCTCTCGAAAGAGAAGGTTATCGATCGCCATGGTGTCGAAGTCGACCAAGAGTCCTTCAACTCGATGTACATGATGGCCGACTCGGGTGCGCGTGGTTCTGCTGCCCAGATCCGTCAGCTGGCCGGTATGCGTGGTCTGATGGCCAAGCCGGACGGCTCCATCATCGAAACGCCGATCACCGCGAACTTCCGAGAAGGTTTGAGCGTACTTCAGTACTTCATCTCGACTCACGGTGCTCGTAAGGGTCTGGCGGATACCGCACTGAAAACCGCTAACTCCGGTTATCTGACTCGTCGTCTGGTAGACGTCGCGCAAGATCTGGTGGTTACCGAAGTCGATTGCGGCACCGAACACGGCTTGCTGATGACTCCGCACATTGAAGGCGGTGACGTGGTCGAGCCTCTGGGTGAGCGCGTACTGGGTCGAGTTATCGCCCGTGACGTATTCAAGCCAGGTACCGAAGATGTCATCGTGCCTGCCGGTACGCTGGTAGACGAGAAGTGGGTTGAGTTCATCGAGCTGAACAGCATCGACGAAGTGATCGTTCGCTCGCCGATCAGCTGTGAAACCCGCTACGGCATCTGCGCCAAGTGCTACGGTCGTGACCTTGCTCGCGGTCACCAGGTCAACATCGGTGAAGCTGTCGGCGTAATCGCTGCACAGTCCATCGGTGAGCCGGGTACCCAGCTGACGATGCGTACGTTCCACATTGGTGGTGCGGCAAGCCGGACCTCTGCCGCCGACAGCGTTCAGGTGAAGAATGGCGGTACTGTCCGTCTTCACAACCTGAAGCACGTTGAGCGTGTTGACGGTTGCCTGGTTGCGGTATCCCGTTCCGGTGAGTTGGCAATCGCAGACGACTTCGGTCGTGAGCGCGAGCGTTACAAACTGCCATACGGTGCAGTGATTTCGGTGAAGGAAGGCGACAAGGTCGACGCTGGCTCTATCGTGGCCAAGTGGGATCCGCACACTCACCCAATCGTCACCGAGATGAAAGGTACTGTTACCTACGTCGGCATGGAAGAGGGCATCACGATCAAGCGTCAGACTGACGAATTGACCGGTATGACCAACATTGAAGTGCTTGATGCCAAAGATCGTCCAGCTGCTGGCAAGGACATCCGTCCGGCCGTGAAGATGGTCGGTCTGGATGGCAAGGATCTGTTGCTGCCGGGTACTGACGTACCTGCCCAGTACTTCTTGCCTGCAAACGCCCTCGTTGGTGTTGCGGATGGTGCGCAGATCGCGATCGGTGATGTAATCGCTCGTATTCCGCAGGAAACTTCGAAGACCCGTGACATCACCGGTGGTCTGCCGCGTGTTGCCGACCTGTTCGAAGCTCGTCGTCCGAAAGAGGCGTCGATCCTTGCAGAAGTCAGCGGTACCATCGCGTTCGGTAAAGAGACCAAAGGCAAGCGTCGTCTGGTCATTACCCCGAACGACGGTAGCGATCCGTACGAGGAGCTGATTCCGAAGTGGCGTCACCTGAACGTCTTCGAAGGCGAGCAAGTGAACCGCGGTGAAGTTATCTCCGACGGTCCTAGCGATCCACACGACATCCTGCGTCTGCTGGGTGTGAGTGCGCTGGCCAAGTACATCGTCAACGAGATCCAGGACGTATACCGTCTGCAGGGCGTGAAGATCAACGACAAGCACATCGAGACGATTCTGCGTCAGATGCTGCGTAAAGTTGAGATTGCCGAGTCTGGCGATTCCAGCTTCATCAAGGGCGACCAGATGGAGTTGACTCACGTACTCGTAGAGAACGAGCGTCTGAGCACGGAAGACAAATTTGTCTCCAAGTTCACACGCGTCCTGCTGGGTATTACCAAGGCATCGCTGTCCACTGAGTCGTTCATCTCCGCGGCCTCCTTCCAGGAGACAACCCGCGTACTGACCGAAGCAGCCGTGACTGGCAAGCGCGACTACCTGCGCGGCCTGAAGGAAAACGTGGTCGTGGGTCGTCTGATCCCGGCCGGTACCGGTCTGGCCTACCACAGCGAGCGCAAGCGCCGCCGTGAAATGGACAAACCGATGCGTGTCAGCGCGAGCGAGGTAGAAGCCGCTCTGACTGAAGCGTTGAACTCCAGCGGTAACTAAGAGTAAAGCCTCGGCACTCACATCGGTCGCGTAGCATTCGTGCTGTTCGCCTGATGTGGACGTCGGGGCTTTGTCTTGACTGGGGACAGGATCCTCTTTAGACTCTTGTACCCCTAAATTTGGCGGGGCTTGTGCCCTGTCATTTGCTTTTCTTGTAAGACAATAGCGTCGCAAGACAACAGTGGAGCTAGTAGATGGCAACTATCAACCAGCTGGTACGTCAGCCGCGTAAGCGTATCGTCGAGAAATCCGACGTGCCTGCGCTGCAGAACTGCCCGCAGCGTCGCGGTGTGTGCACTCGTGTGTATACCACCACGCCGAAAAAACCTAACTCGGCATTGCGTAAAGTCTGCCGTGTGCGCCTGACCAACGGTTTCGAGGTTTCCTCGTACATCGGCGGTGAAGGTCACAACCTGCAAGAGCACAGCGTGGTACTGATCCGTGGCGGTCGTGTAAAAGACTTGCCAGGTGTTCGTTATCACACCGTTCGTGGTTCTCTGGATACTTCCGGCGTTAAAGGCCGTAACCAGGGTCGCTCGAAATACGGTACCAAGAAGCCTAAGTAGTATTCGGCTTCTGATTAAAATTGCAGATTTCTATTTTTCTGAGTCGATAAGAGTAAGGTCGGGCGCATCCATTTTTGGGTGGTGGTCCCGAGCTAACCTGAAGACCGTTTGAGGGCTTATCCATGCCAAGAAGACGCGTAGCAGCCAAGCGCGAAGTGCTTGACGATCCAAAATACGGAAGCCAGATTCTGGCGAAGTTCATGAACCACGTGATGGAAAGCGGCAAGAAAGCCGTTGCCGAGCGTATCGTTTATGGCGCGCTGGAGAAGGTTAAAGAGCGTAAGAACAGCGATCCCCTGGAAATCTTCGAGAAAGCTCTCGACGCCATCGCTCCGCTGGTCGAAGTAAAGTCGCGCCGTGTAGGCGGTGCTACTTACCAGGTTCCTGTCGAAGTTCGTCCGTCCCGTCGTAATGCTCTGGCAATGCGTTGGCTGGTAGACTTCGCGCGCAAGCGCGGCGAGAAGTCTATGGCTCTGCGTTTGGCTGGCGAACTGTTGGACGCCGCCGAAGGTAAAGGTGCTGCGGTCAAGAAGCGTGAAGATGTGCACCGTATGGCTGAGGCCAACAAGGCTTTCTCGCACTACCGCTTCTAATTTCAGCGTCACTAATTTTGCGAGGGCTTTATGGCTCGTACTACACCGATTGGCCGTTACCGTAACATTGGTATCGTCGCTCACGTGGATGCTGGTAAAACCACCACCACCGAGCGCGTCCTTTTTTACACCGGCAAAAGTCACAAGATGGGCGAGGTGCATGATGGCGCCGCGACCACGGACTGGATGGTTCAAGAGCAGGAGCGTGGTATTACCATTACTTCTGCTGCCATCACTGCCTTCTGGCAGGGTTCGGAAAAGCAGCATAAAGACCAGTACCGCTTCAACGTCATCGACACACCTGGCCACGTTGACTTCACCATTGAAGTTGAGCGTTCCCTGCGTGTACTCGACGGCGCTGTCGTTGTGTTCTGCGGTACTTCCGGCGTAGAGCCGCAGTCCGAAACCGTATGGCGTCAGGCCAACAAATACGGTGTTCCACGTATCGTTTACGTGAACAAGATGGACCGTGCCGGTGCTAACTTCCTGCGCGTTATCGCTCAGATCAAGCAGCGCCTTGGCCACACTCCGGTGCCTATCCAGTTGGCGATCGGTTCCGAAGACAACTTCCAGGGTCAGATCGATCTGATGTCTATGGAAGCTGTTTACTGGAACGATTCCGACAAGGGTATGGTTCCTGTTCGCAAGCCAATCCCTGAAGAGCTTCAGGAGCTGGCTGACGAGTGGCGCAGCAACATGGTCGAGGCTGCGGCCGAAGCCAATGAAGAGCTGATGAACAAGTACCTCGAAGGTGAAGAACTCACCAACGCGGAAATCAAGGCCGCTCTGCGTCAGCGCACCATTGCTGGCGAGATCGTTCTGGCTGTTTGCGGTTCTTCGTTCAAGAACAAGGGCGTTCCCCTGGTTCTCGACGCCGTGATCGACTACCTGCCAGCTCCAGTCGATATTCCTGCTATCAAGGGTTCCGACCCTGATAACGAGGAAATCCAAATGGAGCGTCATGCAGACGACGATGAGCCGTTCTCGGCTCTGGCGTTCAAGATCGCTACCGACCCATTCGTGGGTACCCTGACCTTCGTCCGCGTTTACTCGGGCGTGTTGGCATCCGGCGACGGCGTGATCAACTCGGTCAAGGGCAAGAAAGAGCGCGTGGGTCGTATGGTGCAGATGCACGCAAACGCCCGCGAAGAGATCAAGGAAGTGCGCGCTGGTGACATCGCGGCCCTGATCGGCATGAAGGACGTCACCACTGGTGAAACCTTGTGCAACGCTGACAAGCCAATCATTCTGGTTCGCATGGACTTCCCGGAGCCGGTTATTTCGGTTGCCGTTGAGCCAAAGACCAAGGATGACCAGGAAAAAATGGGTATTGCACTGGGCAAGCTTGCTCAGGAAGACCCTTCTTTCCGCGTTAAAACTGATGAAGAGACTGGTCAGACGATCATCTCTGGCATGGGCGAGTTGCACCTGGACATCCTGGTTGACCGGATGCGCCGTGAGTTCAACGTCGAAGCCAACATCGGCAAGCCTCAGGTTTCCTATCGTGAGCGCATCACGAAGAACTGCGAAATCGAAGGCAAGTTCGTTCGTCAATCCGGCGGTCGTGGCCAGTTTGGCCATTGCTGGATCCGTTTTGCTCCTGCTGACGAAGGTCAGGAAGGTCTGCAATTCGTGAACGAAGTGGTGGGTGGTGTTGTTCCTAAGGAATACATCCCGGCTATCCAGAAGGGTATCGAAGAGCAGATGAAGAACGGCGTTGTCGCCGGCTATCCGCTGATCGGCCTGAAGGCTACCGTGTTTGATGGTTCTTACCACGACGTCGACTCGAACGAGATGGCGTTTAAGGTGGCTGCTTCCATGGCGACCAAGCAACTGGCCCAGAAGGGCGGTGGTGAGTTGCTTGAGCCGATCATGGCTGTAGAGGTTGTTACGCCTGAAGACTATATGGGTGACGTGATGGGCGACCTTAACCGTCGTCGCGGCATGATTCTGGGTATGGAAGATACGGTTTCCGGCAAAGTTATTCGTGCCGAGGTTCCGTTGGGTGAGATGTTCGGTTATGCGACCGACGTTCGCTCCATGTCTCAGGGTCGCGCAAGCTACTCTATGGAATTCAAAAAATACAATACAGCGCCGTCGCACATCGTCGAAACTGTAACCAAAAAACAAGGCTGATTCAGCGCCTTTAGGCTAGGAGTTATTTGTCGTGGCTAAAGAAAAATTTGATCGTTCCCTCCCGCACTGCAACGTCGGCACCATTGGTCACGTTGACCATGGCAAGACCACGCTGACCGCTGCTCTGACACGCGTTTGCTCCGAAGTTTTCGGTTCGGCTCGTGTTGACTTCGACAAGATCGACAGCGCACCGGAAGAGAAGGCTCGCGGTATCACCATCAACACCGCTCACGTTGAGTACAACTCGGCTACGCGTCACTACGCGCACGTTGACTGCCCAGGTCACGCCGACTACGTGAAGAACATGATCACCGGTGCTGCCCAGATGGACGGCGCTATCCTGGTTTGTTCGGCTGCTGATGGTCCTATGCCGCAGACTCGTGAGCACATCCTGCTTTCGCGTCAGGTAGGTGTTCCGTACATCGTGGTCTTCCTGAACAAGGCTGACCTGGTAGATGACGCCGAGTTGTTGGAACTGGTTGAGATGGAAGTTCGCGACCTTCTGACCACTTACGACTTCCCGGGTGACGACACTCCAATCATCATCGGCTCTGCCCGTATGGCGTTGGAAGGCAAAGACGACAACGAGATGGGCACCACTGCCGTCAAGAAGCTCGTTGAGACTCTGGACAGCTACATTCCTCAGCCAGAGCGTGCTGTTGACAAGCCGTTCCTGATGCCAATCGAAGACGTGTTCTCGATCTCCGGTCGCGGTACTGTTGTGACTGGTCGTGTTGAGCGCGGTATCGTCAAGGTCCAGGACTCGCTGGAAATCGTTGGCCTGCGTGACACCACCACCACTACCTGCACCGGTGTTGAGATGTTCCGCAAGCTGCTCGACGAAGGTCGTGCTGGCGAGAACTGCGGTGTTCTGCTGCGTGGTACCAAGCGTGACGACGTTGAGCGTGGTCAGGTACTGGTTAAGCCAGGCACCGTTAAGCCGCACACTCAGTTCGAAGCTGAAATCTACGTTCTGAGCAAAGAAGAAGGCGGCCGTCATACTCCGTTCTTCAAAGGCTACCGTCCACAGTTCTACTTCCGTACTACCGACGTAACTGGTAGCTGCGAACTGCCGGAAGGCGTAGAAATGGTTATGCCAGGTGATAACGTTAAAGTTTCCGTTACCCTGATCAAGCCAATCGCGATGGAAGATGGTCTGCGTTTCGCTATCCGTGAAGGCGGTCGTACCGTCGGCGCTGGCGTCGTAGCCAAAATCATCGCTTAAGCGTTGATGCCTTGAAAGAGCCCCCGCTTTGCGGGGGCTTTTTTATTGGGTTGACACCCTGCCAGCTCGTCTATAGAATTGCGCCTCCTTTTAACGGGCGTATTGCGCTCGGTGGGAACAGCAATCTGGAGTCTGAATCCAATGCAAAACCAGCAAATCCGTATCAGGTTGAAGGCTTTTGACCATCGCCTGATCGACCAATCAACCCAGGAAATCGTGGAAACCGCGAAACGTACTGGTGCACAGGTGCGTGGTCCGATTCCACTGCCGACTCGTAAAGAGCGGTTCACCGTTCTGGTTTCTCCGCACGTCAACAAAGACGCGCGCGACCAGTATGAGATCCGTACTCATAAGCGTGTTCTGGACATCGTCCAGCCAACGGATAAAACCGTTGATGCTCTTATGAAGCTTGATCTTGCGGCCGGTGTGGAAGTTCAGATCAGCCTCGGCTAAGACTTGGGTCTTAGTCGTGTAACGCTCTGAAATGGGCGGCCATAGCGGGTGAAAGCCCCGTACACTCATGAGGTTTACAACATGACTATTGGTGTAGTCGGTCGTAAATGCGGTATGACCCGTATTTTCACCGAAGAAGGTGTCTCCATTCCGGTCACGGTCATTGAGATCGAGCCGAATCGCGTCACTCAGTTCAAAACCGAAGAAACCGATGGCTATCGTGCAGTGCAAGTCACTGTCGGCGAGCGTCGTGCTTCGCGTGTTACAGCCGCTCAGGCTGGCCACTTCGCCAAGGCGAACGTTGCCGCCGGTCGTACCATCATGGAATTCCGTCTTGAAGAAGGCGATTACCAGGCTGGCGATCTGATCAACGCTGAAATCTTCGCTGCTGGTCAACTGGTTGATGTAACCGGTCAGTCCAAGGGTAAAGGCTTCCAGGGTACGATCAAGCGCTGGAATTTCCGTGGTCAGGATAACACCCACGGTAACTCCGTCTCCCACCGCGTCCCGGGCTCTATCGGCCAGTGCCAGACTCCTGGTCGTGTATTCAAGGGCAAAAAAATGTCCGGTCATATGGGCGCTGAGCGCGTGACCGTGCAGTCCCTGGAAGTAGTGCGCGTGGACGCTGAACGCAATCTGTTGTTGGTCAAGGGTGCTGTTCCTGGCGCTACTGGCGGCAACCTGGTTGTACGTCCGGCAGCCAAGGCTCGCGGTTAAGGGGAAGCTGACATGCAATTAAATGTAAATGACGCTCAAGCAATCGAAGTTTCCGAACTGACATTTGGCGGCGAATTCAACGAGACGCTGGTTCACCAGGCAGTCGTGGCCTACATGGCTGGCGGTCGTCAGGGTAGCAAGCAGCAAAAGACCCGTTCTGACGTTTCTGGTGGCGGTAAGCGCCCATGGCGTCAAAAGGGTACTGGCCGTGCTCGTGCCGGTACTATCCGTAGCCCAATCTGGCGTGGCGGCGGTACCACTTTCGCCGCTCGTCCTCAGGACCACTCTCAGAAGCTCAACAAGAAGATGTATCGCGCAGCTTTGCGCTCCATCCTTGCTGAACTGGTTCGTACTGATCGTCTGGTCGTGGTTCAGGACTTCGCTGTTGAAGCACCGAAAACCAAAGACTTGCTGAGCAAGCTGAATGGCATGGGTCTGACTGACGTCTTGATCGTGTCTGACGCTGTTGACCAGAATCTGTACCTGGCTGCTCGTAACCTGCCGCACGTTGATGTTCGTGACGTACAGGGTTCCGATCCAGTTAGTCTGATCGCATACGACAAGGTGTTGATCACCGTGTCGGCCGTGAAGAAATTCGAGGAGCTGCTGGGATGAACCAGGAACGCGTATTTAAAGTTCTACTTGGCCCGCACGTTTCCGAAAAGGCCACGGTTCTGGCTGACAAGAAAGGCCAGTTCGTTTTCAAGGTTGCAACTGATGCAACCAAGCTGGAAATCAAGAAGGCCGTCGAAAGCCTGTTCAGCGTGAAAGTAGAGCGTGTTACTACCCTGAATGTTCTGGGTAAGAGCAAGCGCACTGCTCGCGGTCTGGGCAAGCGTAATGACTGGAAGAAGGCAGTTATCTCCCTTCAGCCAGGCCAAGATCTCGATTTCAGCAGCAGTGCTGAGTAAGGAAGGGGTGCATCATGGCAATCGTTAAATGCAAACCGACTTCCCCTGGCCGCCGTTTTGTGGTCAAGGTGGTCAACCAGGAGCTGCATAAAGGCGCTCCTCACGCACCGCTGCTCGAGAAAAAATCGAAGACTGGTGGTCGTAACAACAATGGCCGTATCACTACACGTCACGTGGGTGGTGGTCATAAGCAGCATTATCGTCTGGTCGATTTCCGTCGCAACGACAAAGATGGCATCGCTGCCACTGTCGAGCGTATCGAATACGATCCAAACCGTACTGCTCACATTGCTCTGCTGCTTTACGCAGACGGCGAGCGCCGCTACATCATCGCCCCTAAAGGCGTGAGTGCTGGCGACCAGCTGATTGCGGGTGCTCTGGCACCAATCAAGCCGGGCAACGCTCTTCAACTGCGCAACATTCCAGTTGGTAGCACCGTACACGGCATCGAATTGAAGCCAGGTAAAGGCGCACAGATCGCACGTTCCGCTGGTGCTTCTGCACAGCTGATCGCTCGTGAAGGTGTGTACGTAACCCTGCGTCTTCGCTCCGGTGAAATGCGTAAAGTATTGGCTGAATGCCGTGCAACGCTTGGCGAGGTCTCGAACTCCGAGCACAGCCTGCGTTCGCTGGGTAAAGCTGGTGCCAAACGCTGGCGTGGCGTTCGCCCAACCGTTCGTGGTGTTGCCATGAACCCGGTTGACCACCCACATGGTGGTGGTGAAGGTCGTACCTCTGGTGGTCGTCATCCGGTATCGCCGTGGGGCTTCCCGACTAAGGGCGCGAAGACTCGTGGTAATAAGCGTACCGACAAAATGATCGTCCGTCGTCGCAAGTAAATAGAGGGATACGACAGTGCCACGTTCTCTGAAAAAAGGTCCTTTTATTGATCTTCACCTACTGAAGAAGATCGAAGTGGCGGCGGAAAAGAACGATCGCAAACCAGTTAAAACCTGGTCGCGTCGTTCGATGATCCTGCCACAAATGGTTGGTTTGACCATTGCAGTGCATAACGGTCGTCAGCATGTTCCCGTTCTCGTGAGCGAAGACATGGTCGGCCATAAACTAGGCGAGTTTGCCGGTACCCGCACATATCGTGGGCACGTGGCAGACAAGAAAGCCAAGCGTTAAGGGGTAAGGAACGATGGAAGTAGCCGCTAAGTTGTCGGGCGCTCGAATCTCCGCCCAGAAAGCCCGCTTGGTCGCCGACCAGATCCGCGGGAAGAAGGTGGGCGAAGCGCTCAACCTGTTGGCTTTCAGCAGTAAGAAAGCCGCCGAGATCCTGAAGAAAGTGCTGGAGTCGGCTGTAGCCAACGCCGAGCATAACGAAGGCGCAGACGTTGATGACCTTAAGGTCTCCACCGTTTTCGTCAACGAAGGGCGTTCGCTGAAGCGCATCATGCCACGTGCCAAAGGCCGTGCTGATCGCATCGTCAAGCGGTCTTGCCATATCACTGTCAAGGTTGCTGACAAGTAACGGAGTCGAAGAGATGGGTCAGAAAGTACATCCCATTGGCATTCGCCTGGGAATCGTCAAGGAGCACACCTCCGTCTGGTACGCAGATGGTCGGACTTATGCGGACTATTTGTTCGCTGATCTGAAGGTGCGAGAGTATCTCCAAGACAAACTAAAAAGCGCGTCCGTAAGCCGTATCGATATCCATCGTCCGGCTCAGACTGCACGTATCACCATCCACACCGCTCGTCCCGGCATCGTGATTGGCAAGAAAGGTGAAGATGTTGAGAAACTGCGTCAGGACCTGACCAAGCAAATGGGTGTGCCTGTGCACATCAATATCGAAGAGATCCGTAAGCCGGAGCTCGACGGTATGCTGGTTGCGCAGAGCGTAGCTCAGCAGCTGGAGCGTCGTGTAATGTTCCGTCGCGCAATGAAGCGCGCTGTACAGAACGCTATGCGCATTGGTGCCAAAGGCATCAAAATCCAAGTGAGCGGTCGTCTCGGCGGTGCTGAAATCGCACGTACTGAATGGTATCGCGAGGGTCGTGTTCCATTGCACACCCTGCGTGCCGACATCGACTATGCCAACTACGAAGCTCACACAACTTATGGTGTGATCGGTGTAAAGGTTTGGATCTTCAAAGGCGAAGTAATTGGTGGTCGCCAAGAAGAACTGAAACCACAAGCACCAGCGCCTCGTAAAAAAGCTGCTAAGTAAGGGGTACGCCAAATGTTGCAACCAAAGCGTACGAAGTTCCGCAAGCAGATGACCGGCCACAACCGTGGTCTGGCATTGCGCGGTAGCAAAGTCAGCTTCGGCGAGTTCGCGCTGAAGTCTGTTGCTCGTGGTCGTCTCACCGCTCGTCAGATCGAGTCAGCGCGTCGTGCTCTGACCCGTCACGTAAAACGTGGCGGCAAGATCTGGATCCGTGTATTCCCGGACAAGCCTGTAACCAAGAAGCCACTCGAAGTTCGGATGGGTAAAGGTAAGGGTAACGTCGAGTACTGGGTTGCCCAGATTCAGCCAGGCAAAGTCCTGTATGAAATCGAGGGTGTTACTGAAGAGCTGGCGCGTGAGGCTTTCGCCCTGGCTGCTGCAAAGCTGCCACTCGCCACCTCCTTTGTTAAGCGGACGGTGATGTGATGAAAGCGAATGAACTTCGTGAAAAATCAGCACAGCAGCTGAACGAGCAACTGCTCGGCCTGCTGCGCGACCAGTTCAATCTGCGTATGCAGAAAGCAACTGGCCAGTTGGGGCAGTCTCACCTGCTCTCGCAAGTTAAGCGTGACATCGCTCGCGTGAAGACTGTGCTCAACCAGCAGGCAGGTAAGTAATCATGGCTGAAGCCGAAAAAACCGTCCGTACGCTGACTGGCCGTGTCGTCAGCGACAAGATGGACAAGACCATCACCGTTCTGATTGAGCGTCGCGTAAAGCACCCAATCTACGGTAAATACGTTAAGCGTTCGACTAAGCTGCACGCGCACGACGAAACCAATCAGTGCCATATCGGCGACAAGGTCACGATTCGTGAAACTCGTCCGGTAGCCAAGACCAAGTCTTGGGCATTGGTTGATATCCTCGAACGCGCTGTGGAAGTCTAAGGGCTAAGGGTCGGAGAAATTATATGATTCAGACTCAATCCATGCTCGATGTGGCCGATAACAGCGGCGCTCGCCGCGTTATGTGCATCAAGGTGCTGGGTGGCTCCCATCGTCGTTACGCTGGTATCGGTGACATCATCAAAGTAACCGTGAAGGAAGCAATTCCGCGCGGCAAGGTGAAAAAAGGCCAAGTGATGACTGCTGTTGTAGTCCGCACTCGCCATGGCGTTCGTCGTGCAGACGGCTCCATCATCCGCTTCGATGGCAACGCTGCTGTTCTTTTGAACAACAAGCAAGAGCCGATCGGTACCCGTATCTTTGGGCCAGTGACCCGTGAACTTCGTAATGAGAAGTTCATGAAGATCGTCTCGCTCGCCCCAGAAGTTCTGTAAGGAGATCCGACATGCAAAAGATTCGTCGTGACGACGAGATCATCGTGATCGCCGGCAAAGACAAAGGTAAGCGCGGTAAGGTGCTCAAGGTTCTCGCTGACGACCGTCTGGTCGTTGGTGGGATCAACCTGGTGAAGCGTCATACCAAGCCTAACCCGATGTCGGGCGTACAGGGCGGTATCGTCGAGAAAGAAGCGCCACTGCACGCTTCCAACGTCGCCATTTTCAACGGCGCAACCAACAAGGCTGATCGCGTTGGTTTCAAAGTTGAAGACGGCAAGAAAATTCGTGTCTTCAAGTCGACCCAAAAAGCGGTTGATGCTTGAACACTGCTAGGTAGAAGACCATGGCACGACTAAAAGAGATTTACCGGAAGGAAATCGCTCCGAAGCTTAAGGAAGAACTTAAGCTCGCGAACGTGATGGAAGTTCCGCGCGTTACAAAAATCACCCTGAACATGGGTCTGGGCGAAGCGATCGGTGACAAGAAAGTCATCGAGCACGCTGTTGCTGACCTGGAAAAGATCACCGGTCAGAAAGTCGTTGTGACTTACGCTCGGAAATCCATCGCTGGCTTTAAAGTCCGTGAAGGATGGCCGATCGGCGTCAAAGTGACTCTGCGCCGCGATCGTATGTATGAGTTCCTGGATCGTCTGCTGTCGATCTCCCTGCCTCGGGTTCGCGACTTCCGCGGCCTGAATGCCAAGTCCTTCGATGGTCGTGGTAACTACAGCATGGGTGTTAAAGAGCAGATCATTTTCCCGGAAATCGACTACGACAAGATCGATGCTCTCCGCGGTCTGGACATTACCCTGACCACCACTGCCAAGAACGATGATGAAGGCCGCGCACTGCTGCGTGCTTTCAAATTCCCGTTCCGCAACTGATTGGAGTAGGAAAATGGCCAAGAAGAGCATGAAGAACCGTGAGCTGAAGCGTCAGCTCACCGTTGCCAAGTACGCCAAGAAGCGTGCCGAGCTGAAAGCGATCATCGTTGATCTGGAAGCAACTCCAGAAGCACGTTGGGAAGCGACCGTAGCTCTGCAGAAGCAACCACGTGACGCAAGCGCTTCGCGCATGCGTAACCGTTGCCGCATCACTGGTCGTCCGCACGGCGTTTACCGCAAGTTCGGCCTTGGCCGTAACAAGCTGCGTGAAGCTGCAATGCGTGGTGACGTACCAGGTCTGGTTAAAGCCAGCTGGTAAGCCACAACTCTCGCTTCAATCCGATCGACGGCGCAGGTTGTCGGTTGGAATGAAGCTTGAATTTGAATCAAGCCCCTTTTGGGGCTTGATTCATTTCTGGGGTAGGACTAGAATTGCCGGCTCGCCTGAGCCCGTGTTTTCACTTGCCCGGAAAAATCTCGGCGACAAGCTGTAGCCGTAAGGCTAATTATTTTGTTTTAGGAGCGTCTAGCCCATGAGTATGCAGGACCCGTTAGCGGACATGCTAACTCGTATCCGTAATGCCCAGATGGCTGAAAAGCCCGTCGTAAGCATGCCATCTTCCACGTTGAAGGTTGCTGTAGCAAAAGTCCTGAAAGACGAAGGCTACATTGCGGGTTATCAGATCAGCAGCGAAGTTAAACCATCGCTGTCCATCGAGCTTAAGTACTTCGAAGGCCGTCCGGTCATTGAAGAAGTTAAGCGCGTCAGCCGCCCAGGCCTGCGCCAGTACAAGTCCTCCGATGATCTGCCAAAAGTTCGTGGCGGTCTTGGTGTGTCTATCGTCTCCACCAACAAAGGTGTGATGACGGATCGTGCTGCGCGCGCTGCCGGTGTCGGTGGCGAAGTGCTTTGCACTGTGTTCTAAGGGGGGATAAGCATGTCACGCGTAGCTAAGAACCCCGTTAAGTTGCCATCCGGCGTCGAAGTCAAACTCGTCGGCCAGCAGCTTTCGGTGAAGGGTGCCAAGGGCACTCTAGAACTGAACGTCCATTCGTCTGTTGAGATTGTTGAAGAAGCTGGTGAGCTGCGTTTCGCTGCTCGCAATGGCGATCAACAAACCCGCGCAATGGCCGGCACCACTCGTGCACTGGTTAACAACATGGTCCAGGGCGTAAGCCAAGGCTTCGAGCGTAAGCTCCAGCTGGTCGGTGTTGGTTACAAAGCGCAAGCAAAAGGCACGGTCCTGAACCTGGCACTTGGCTTCTCGCACCCGGTGGATTACGAATTGCCGAATGGCATCACCGCTGAGACCCCCAGCCAGACCGATATCCTGATTCGCGGTATCGATAAGCAGTTGGTTGGTCAAGTGGCCGCTGAGATCCGCGACTTCCGCCGTCCTGAGCCTTACAAAGGCAAAGGTGTGCGTTACGCGGACGAAGTCGTCCGCCGTAAAGAAGCCAAGAAGAAGTAGGGCATAGCAAATGACCGTCAAAAAAGTTACCCGACTGCGTCGCGCTCGCAAAGCACGCCTGAAAATGCACGAGCTAGAAGTCGTGCGTCTCTGCGTGCACCGCTCTTCGCAGCACATTTATGCCCAGGTCATTTCGGCCGACGGCAGCAAAGTCCTGGCAAGCGCTTCGACTTTGGACAAAGAACTGCGTGATGGTGCCACTGGCAACATCGACGCGGCCACTAAGGTTGGCAAGCTGGTCGCCGAGCGCGCAAAAGCCGCGGGCGTATCGCAAGTGGCTTTCGACCGTTCTGGCTTCAAGTACCACGGCCGTGTCAAAGCGCTGGCTGATGCTGCTCGTGAAGGCGGGCTGGAGTTCTAAGTTATGGCAAATAACGACCAAAAACGCGACGAAGGCTACATCGAGAAGCTGGTTCAAGTTAACCGCGTGGCCAAAACCGTAAAAGGCGGCCGTATCTTCACTTTCACTGCGTTGACCGTAGTGGGTGATGGTAAAGGGCGCGTTGGCTTCGGCCGTGGCAAGTCACGTGAAGTGCCTGCTGCAATCCAGAAAGCGATGGAAGCTGCTCGCCGCAACATGATCCAGGTGGATCTGAACGGCACCACACTGCAGTACGCAATGAAGTCCGCTCATGGCGCTTCGAAGGTGTACATGCAGCCTGCTTCTGAAGGTACCGGTATCATCGCTGGCGGCGCTATGCGCGCAGTGCTGGAAGTTGCTGGTGTTCAGAACGTGTTGGCCAAGTGCTACGGCTCGACTAACCCTGTAAACGTGGTTCACGCCACTTTCAAGGGTCTGAAGGGCATGCAGTCTCCTGAGTCCATCGCTGCCAAGCGTGGCAAGCGTGTTGAGGAGATCATCTGATCATGGCTACCGTTAAAGTAACGCTGATCAAAAGCATGACCGGCCGCATCCCTAACCACAAATTGTGCGTTAAGGGTTTGGGTCTGCGTCGCATCGGTCACACTGTAGAAGTCCTGGATACTCCCGAAAATCGCGGGATGATCAACAAGGCTTACTACATGCTGCGAGTCGAGGGTTAATCGATGAAACTCAATGATCTGAGTCCTGCGCCGGGTTCCCGTCGCGAAAAGCATCGTCCGGGCCGTGGTATCGGTAGCGGTTTGGGTAAGACTGGTGGCCGTGGCCACAAAGGTCAAACCTCCCGCTCCGGTGGCACCATCGCTCCGGGCTTTGAGGGCGGCCAACAGCCGCTGCATCGCCGCCTGCCGAAATTCGGTTTCGTATCCCTGAAAGCTATGGATCGCGCAGAAGTGCGTTTGTCCGAACTGGCTAAAGTGGAAGGCGACATCGTAACTGTGCAGACCCTGAAGGATGCCAACGTGATTAACCAGAACGTTCAGCGTGTGAAAATCATGCTGTCGGGCGAAGTTACTCGCGCTGTCACCATCAAAGGTATCGCCGTCACCAAAGGTGCGCGTGCGGCTATCGAAGCAGCTGGCGGCAAGTTCGAGGAATAAATGGCTAAGCAAGGTGCTCTCTCAGCGCTCGGCAAAGGCGGTATGTCTGAACTCTGGGCTCGTCTGCGTTTTCTGTTCCTGGCGATTATCGTCTACCGAATAGGCGCACACATCCCGGTTCCAGGTATTAACCCGGACCGACTCGCAGAACTGTTTCGACAGAATGAGGGGACCATTCTTAGCTTGTTCAACATGTTTTCCGGTGGCGCGCTGGAACGGATGAGTATCTTTGCATTGGGGATCATGCCGTACATTTCGGCATCGATCATCATGCAGTTGATGACCGCCGTCAGCCCGCAGCTGGAGCAGTTGAAGAAGGAAGGTGAAGCTGGCCGTCGCAAGATTAGCCAGTACACCCGCTATGGCACCGTAGTCCTGGCTCTGGTTCAAGCTATCGGCATGTCCGTAGGCTTGGCCAGTCAGGGCGTAGCGTTTTCTGGGGACCTGGGTTTCCATTTTGTGGCCGTAACCACCTTCGTGGCAGGTGCGATGTTCATGATGTGGCTGGGCGAACAGATCACCGAACGCGGTGTCGGTAACGGTATCTCGATGTTGATTTTCGCAGGTATCGTCGCCGGTCTTCCGAGAGCGATAGGGCAGTCTTTCGAGTCTGCACGTCAGGGTGATATCAATATCTTCGCTCTGGTCGCGATCGGTTTGCTGGCAGTAGCGATCATCGGTTTCGTGGTGTTCATTGAGCGTGGTCAGCGTCGTATTGCTGTTCACTACGCCAAGCGTCAGCAGGGCCGGAAGGTCTTTGCTGCGCAGACAAGCCACTTGCCGCTGAAAGTGAACATGGCTGGTGTTATTCCGGCCATTTTCGCGAGCAGCATTTTGCTGTTTCCGGCTTCGTTGGGTTCCTGGTTCGGTCAGTCTGAAGGTCTGGGCTGGTTGCAGGACATCTCGCAGTCGATCGCTCCTGGTCAGCCGTTGAATATTCTGCTGTTTAGTGCAGGGATTATTTTCTTCTGCTTCTTCTATACGGCGTTGATGTTCAATCCGAAAGACGTAGCGGAAAACCTGAAGAAGTCCGGTGCCTTTATTCCGGGTATTCGTCCAGGCGAGCAGTCGGCGCGCTACATTGATGGCGTTTTGACTCGTTTGACCATGTTCGGTGCTCTTTATATGACGGCCGTGTGTCTGCTCCCCCAGTTTCTGGTGGTTGCGGCAAACGTACCGTTCTACCTTGGCGGGACCTCGTTGCTGATCGTGGTCGTGGTTGTGATGGACTTCATGTCTCAAGTGCAATCTCACCTCGTTTCGCACCAGTATGAATCCCTGATGAAGAAAGCCAACCTGAAGGGCTACGGTGGCAGCGGCGGTATGCTGCGCTGAAGCACCCCTAAGGTTCGAGGAGTTGGTGATGAAAGTTCGTGCATCGGTGAAAAAGCTGTGCCGTAACTGCAAGATTATTCGCCGCGAAGGTGTTGTTCGAGTAATTTGCAGCGCGGAACCACGTCATAAGCAGCGCCAAGGCTGATTGTGATTTGTGCTTAAGCCCAGCAGCTAGTGCGCTGCTGGGTTGATTATTTGTTACTACAGCGATATTATCTCGCGCCCTATTTCTTGGCTTCCGGGGCGTAGGTAGCTGTCAATTGGAGTCCCACTGAATGGCCCGTATTGCAGGCGTTAACATTCCAGATAACAAGCATACTGTTATCTCGCTGACCTACATCTATGGTGTTGGTCGCACCACTGCACAGAAAATTTGTGCAACCACCGGGGTTAACCCGGCGGTGAAGATCAAAGATCTGAGCGACGAGCAGATTGAACAGCTGCGTGGCGAAGTGGCGAAGTTCACCACTGAAGGTGACCTGCGTCGCGAAATCAACATGAAAATCAAGCGCTTGATGGACCTGGGCTGCTATCGCGGTCTGCGTCATCGTCGTGGTCTTCCAGTACGCGGTCAGCGTACCAAGACTAACGCGCGTACTCGCAAAGGTCCGCGTAAGCCGATCCGCAAGTAATCGCTCCAGCGCAACGACAGGAATTTAGTCATGGCAAAACCTGCTGCTCGTCCTCGTAAAAAAGTTAAAAAGACAGTGGTTGATGGCATCGCCCACATCCACGCGTCATTTAACAACACAATCGTCACCATTACCGATCGTCAAGGTAACGCTCTTTCGTGGGCTACCTCCGGCGGTTCGGGTTTCCGTGGTTCCCGCAAGTCCACGCCGTTCGCTGCTCAGGTAGCTGCTGAACGTGCTGGTCAAGCTGCGCTGGAATACGGCCTGAAGAACCTCGACGTCAATGTCAAGGGTCCAGGCCCAGGTCGTGAATCCGCTGTCCGTGCATTGAACGGCTGTGGCTATAAGATCGCCAGCATCACCGACGTGACGCCAATCCCGCACAACGGGTGCCGTCCGCCGAAGAAGCGCCGCGTGTAATCCAGGAGACTGTAAGAAATGGCTCGTTACATTGGTCCAAAATGCAAACTTGCTCGTCGTGAAGGCACCGATCTCTTTTTGAAGAGCGGCGTTCGCGCTATCGAATCCAAGTGCAACATCGAAGCAGCTCCAGGCATCCACGGCCAGCGCCGCGGTCGCCAGTCCGATTACGGTACTCAGCTGCGTGAAAAGCAAAAAGTCCGTCGTATCTACGGCGTTCTCGAGCGTCAGTTCAGCGGCTACTACAAAGAAGCCGCCGGCAAGAAAGGCGCAACAGGTGAGAACCTGCTGCAGCTGCTCGAATGCCGTCTGGACAACGTTGTATACCGCATGGGCTTCGGCTCGACTCGTGCTGAATCCCGTCAATTGGTTTCGCACAAGTCTGTTAGCGTCAACGGCAAAACCGTTAACGTTCCTTCTTATCAAGTTCGTGCAGGCGACGTTGTTGCTATCCGCGAAAAGGCTAAGAACCAACTGCGTATTGTCCAGGCTCTCGATCTGTGTGCCCAACGTGGCCGCGTAGAATGGGTAGAAGTAGACACTGAGAAGAAATCGGGCGTTTTCAAGAACGTACCAGCTCGCAGTGATCTATCCGCCGACATCAACGAAAGCCTGATTGTCGAGCTCTACTCCAAGTAAGGGCTAGAAAATAGGTGCATCCATGCAGATTTCGGTAAATGAGTTCCTGACACCCCGCCACATTGATGTGCAGGTTGTCAGTCCAACCCGCGCCAAGATCACTCTCGAGCCTCTCGAGCGTGGTTTCGGCCATACCCTGGGCAACGCGCTTCGCCGCATTTTGTTGTCCTCCATGCCCGGCTGTGCAGTAGTCGAGGCCGAGATTGACGGTGTACTCCATGAGTACAGCGCCATCGAAGGTGTACAGGAAGATGTCATTGAAATCCTGTTGAACCTTAAAGGTCTGGCTATCAAGCTGCACGGTCGAGACGAAGTTACGCTGACCTTGTCGAAGAAGGGTTCGGGGGTGGTTACCGCTGCCGATATTCAGCTGGATCATGATGTCGAGATCGTTAACCCCGATCACGTAATCGCTAACCTGGCGTCTAACGGCGCCTTGAACATGAAGCTCACCGTAGCTCGTGGTCGTGGTTATGAGCCGGCAGACTCGCGTCAAAGCGATGAAGATGAAAGCCGCAGCATTGGTCGCTTGCAGCTTGACTCTTCGTTCAGCCCGGTTCGCCGTATCGCATACGTGGTGGAAAACGCCCGTGTCGAACAGCGTACCAACCTGGACAAGCTGGTTATTGATCTGGAAACCAACGGTACGTTGGACCCTGAAGAGGCTATCCGCCGCGCTGCAACCATTCTGCAACAGCAGTTGGCTGCGTTCGTCGACCTCAAAGGCGACAGCGAACCCGTGGTAATCGAACAGGAAGACGAGATCGATCCGATCCTGCTCCGTCCGGTTGACGATTTGGAACTGACTGTACGTTCGGCTAACTGCCTTAAGGCGGAGAACATTTACTACATTGGTGACCTGATTCAGCGCACCGAAGTAGAACTGTTGAAAACTCCGAACCTTGGGAAGAAGTCTTTGACTGAGATCAAAGACGTTCTGGCCTCCCGTGGTCTGTCCCTCGGCATGCGCCTCGACAACTGGCCGCCGGCAAGTCTTAAGAAGGACGACAAGGCTACGGCCTGATCGTCGTAATCACCGAACGCGAGTTTGGTAAGGAATGAACCATGCGTCATCGTAAAAGTGGACGTCACCTGAGCCGTACCAGCTCTCACCGCAAAGCCATGTTTCAGAACATGGCGGTGTCGCTGTTCGAGCACGAGCTGATCAAGACTACCCTGCCGAAAGCCAAGGAACTGCGCCGCGTTGCCGAGCCGCTGATCACCCTGGCCAAGGAAGACAGCGTTGCTAACCGTCGTCTGGCTTTCGACCGTACTCGTTCGAAAGAAATCGTCGGCAAGCTGTTCAACGATCTGGGCAAGCGCTACGCCACCCGTCAGGGCGGCTACCTGCGCATCCTCAAGTGCGGTTTCCGCGCTGGCGACAACGCGCCTATGGCGTACGTCGAGTTGGTTGATCGTCCTGTCGGTGGCTCTGTAGAAGCCGCTGAATAAGACATCAGTTTGAACAAGAAACCGGGCCTAGTGCCCGGTTTTTTGTTGCCTTAAATTAGCGATGCCTATCGATAGCGAATATTTAATAAATTATCTTATTCAATAGTCCTAGGTAATAATCTCTCCCAAGCTGATTAGCTGGCCACACAAAGCACGAGGAAGAGATAGCATGACCCAGAAGACGCTCACGACCGCCAGTGGCGCACCAGTGGCCGACAACCAGAACTCGCGTTCGGCAGGCCCACGAGGTCCTTTGCTGCTTGATGACTTTCACCTGATCGAGAAGCTCGCACATTTCAATCGCGAGAACATTCCAGAGCGTCGCGTACACGCCAAGGGCTCGGGTGCTCACGGCACATTCACCGTTACCAAAGACATCACGCAGTACACCCGAGCCGATCTATTCAGTGCCGTGGGTAAACAAACGCCCGTCTTCATTCGTTTTTCCACGGTCGGTGGCGAGCGTGGCTCGGCCGATACCGAACGCGATCCGCGTGGCTTCGCTGTGAAGTTCTATACCCAGGAAGGCAACTGGGACATTGTGGGCAACAACACGCCGGTGTTCTTTATCCGTGACCCGCTGAAATTCCCTGACTTCATCCACACGCAGAAGCGTCTGCCGCAGACCAACCTGAAAAGCCCGCAGATGATGTGGGACTTCTGGTCGCACTCGCCAGAAGCGTTGCACCAGGTCACCATCCTGTTTTCGGATCGTGGTATTCCTGATGGCTACCGCCACATGCACGGCTTTGGCAGTCACACTTACAGCCTGATCAGCGCCAATGGCGAACGCCATTGGGTGAAGTGGCATTATAAAAGCAGGCAGGGCATCAAGAACCTCACGCCCGAAGAGGCCGCACGCATCGCCGGTACAGACCCGGATTACGCTCAACGCGATCTGTTTACCGCCATTGAAAAGGGTGAATTTCCGAAGTGGCAGGTCTGCATTCAGTTGATGACCGAAGCGCAAGCCAACAAACATCATGAAAACCCGTTCGATGTGACGAAGACGTGGTCGCAGAAAGAGTACCCGCTCATCGAAGTCGGTGAGATGGAGCTGAACCGCAATCCGTTAAATTACTTTGCCGAAGTCGAGCAGGCAGCATTCGCCCCCAGCAACATGGTGCCTGGTGTAGGTCTGTCGCCAGACCGCATGCTGCAGGGCCGAGTATTCGCCTACGCCGATGCTCACCGCTATCGTGTAGGCACTAACCACCAGCAACTGCCGATCAATGCGCCGAAGAATCCGGTCTACAGCTACCAGCGTGACGGTTCGATGGCGTTCGGCTCAAACGGCGGTGCTGCGCCTAACTACGAGCCAAACAGCTACTCGGACGCGCCTAAGCAGGATCCGCGTTATGCCGAGCCGTCACTTGCATTGATCGGCGATGCCGGTCGTCATGATCATCGTGTGGATGGTGATTACTACAGTCAGGCGGGCAAGTTGTTCAACCTGATGAACGCCGATCAGAAAGCGCTGTTGATCAATAACATCGCGGGCGCGATGGGCGGTGTGTCCAGCGACGTCGTGCAGCGTCAGTTGCAGCACTTCTACAAAGCTGACGTCGCTTACGGTGAAGGTATCGCCAACGCTCTCGGTGTAAAACTGGGTTGAGTCGAAGTGAGAAACAGAACCGCCCTCATTTGGGCGGTTTTTCGCTTCTGGATGGCGTGAAATCGGCGCTTTTTATCGGATTATTGCGTTTTTCTAAGTGACCTCTCGCGGCGGTTGGTTCAAACTACCGCCTTTGAAGCAGGAGATCTGGTGCGATGCAAGGCCATCCAGAAGTAATCGATTACCTGAACACATTGCTCACTGGCGAACTGGCGGCTCGTGATCAATATTTCATCCATTCCCGCATGTACGAAGACTGGGGTTTCGCCAAACTCTATGAGCGTATCAATCATGAGATGGAAGAAGAGGCACAACACGCTGATGCGTTGATGCGTCGGATCCTGATGCTCGAAGGCACGCCACGGATGCGCCCGGACGACCTGGACATCGGCACCACAGTGCCTGAAATGCTCGCCAGCGATCTTCGTCTGGAATACAAGGTGCGTGCCGCGCTTTGCAAGGGCATTGCCCTCTGCGAGCTGCACAAGGACTACATCAGCCGCGACATTCTTCGCATTCAACTCGCTGACACCGAAGAAGACCACACCTACTGGCTGGAACAGCAAATGGGTCTGATCAAGTCCATCGGTTTGCAGAACTACCTGCAATCGCAGTTCTGATTCCGCGCTGGCTGTAACGAAAAAAGCTCCTGCACGTACGTGACAGGAGCTTTTTTTCGTCTTCGATTCGAACGATCAGGTATGGACCTAACCGGACGTGGCCGAAGCCAGCCCCGGCAAGTCAGTACCCATCATGCCTTGTCGCGTATCAACAACGGCTTGAGGTAATGCCCGGTGTAAGACTGCTTCATCTCGGCAACCTGTTCGGGCGTGCCGGTGGCGATGATCTGTCCGCCGCGCGAACCACCTTCCGGCCCCAGATCGACCAGCCAGTCCGCTGTCTTGATGACGTCCAGGTTGTGCTCGATCACCACCACCGTGTTGCCGTGGTCGCGCAAGCGGTGCAGCACGTCGAGCAGTTGCTGGATATCCGCGAAATGCAGACCTGTAGTCGGCTCGTCGAGGATGTACAGCGTCTTGCCCGTGTCGCGCTTGGACAGCTCGCGTGACAACTTGACGCGTTGGGCCTCGCCGCCTGACAAGGTCGTCGCCGACTGCCCCAGCTTGATGTAGGACAGGCCCACATCCATCAGCGTCTGCAGCTTGCGCGCCAAGGCCGGAACGGCATCGAAGAACTCACGCGCTTCTTCGATGGTCATTTCCAGCACCTCGTGGATGCTTTTGCCCTTGTACTTGATCTCCAGCGTTTCGCGGTTATAGCGCTTGCTCTTGCAGACGTCGCACGGCACGTAGATGTCTGGCAGAAAGTGCATTTCTACTTTGATCAGGCCATCGCCCTGACAAGCCTCGCAGCGACCGCCTTTGACGTTGAACGAGAACCGGCCCGGACCGTAACCGCGCGAGCGGGACTCCGGTACACCGGCAAACAGTTCGCGAATCGGCGTGAACAGCCCGGTGTAGGTCGCCGGATTGGAGCGGGGCGTACGACCGATCGGGCTCTGGTCGATGTCCACGACTTTGTCCAGGTGCTGCAAGCCGTTGATGCTGTCGTGTGTGGCCGCTTCAAGCGTCGTCGCGCCGTTGAGTGCCGTTGCGCTGAGTGGGAAGAGTGTGTTGTTGATCAGCGTCGACTTGCCCGACCCCGAAACGCCCGTCACGCAGGTCAGCAGACCAATCGGGATTTCCAGGTTGACGTTCTGCAGATTGTTGCCGCGAGCGCCCTTGAGCGTCAGTGACAGTTTTTTGTTACGCGGCGTGCGCTTGGCTGGCACCTCGATCTTCACGCGCCCCGACAGGTATTTACCGGTCAGTGAGTCAGGGTGCGACATCACTTCGTCCGGCGTGCCTTCGGCCACGATATGACCGCCATGCACACCGGCGCCCGGTCCGATGTCCACGACGTAGTCTGCGAGACGAATGGCGTCTTCGTCATGCTCCACCACGATCACGGTATTTCCGATGTCACGCAGGTGCTTGAGCGTGCCAAGCAGTCGGTCGTTATCGCGCTGATGCAGGCCGATGGACGGCTCGTCGAGGATGTACATGACCCCGACCAACCCGGCGCCAATCTGGCTGGCAAGGCGGATACGCTGGGCTTCACCACCGGACAGCGTATCGGCACTACGGTCCAGCGTCAGGTAGTCCAGGCCGACGTTGACCAGGAACTGCAGACGCTCACGGATTTCCTTGAGAATCTTGTCAGCGATTTCACCGCGACGACCCGTCAGTTTGAGGGTGTCGAAGTAGTTGGTGGCATCGCCAATCGGCAGGTTGGTCACCGCAGGCAGGGTCTTTTCACCCACCCACACATGACGCGCTTCACGGCGCAGACGCGTACCACGGCAGTCGGGGCAGGGCTGGGTGCCGAGGAACTTGGCCAGTTCTTCACGTACGGTTGCCGATTCGGTTTCCCGGTAACGACGCTCCAGATTCGGCACGATGCCTTCGAACGGGTGCGCGCGCTTGACGATATCACCGCGATCATTCAGATAGCGGAAGTCGACGTTCTGCGAGCCGCTGCCATTAAGCAGGATTTTCTGCTGATCGGCAGGCAGCTCCTTGAACGGCACCTCAAGGCTAAAGCCGTAGTGTTTGGACAGCGAGCCCAGCATCTGGAAGTAATAGACGTTTCGCCTGTCCCAGCCGCGTATCGCTCCTTCAGCCAGCGTCAGTTCGCCATTGACCAGTCGCTTGATGTCGAAAAACTGTTTCACGCCCAGGCCGTCGCACGTTGGGCATGCACCGGCGGGGTTGTTGAACGAGAACAGCTTGGGCTCCAGCTCGCTGATGGCGTGACCGCAAATCGGGCAGGCGAAGCGCGCGGAGAAGATTGTCTCTTCGCCCGGCTCGTCGTCCATCGGCGCAACCAATGCGATACCGTCCGCCAGCTTCAGTGCGGTCTCGAAGGACTCTGCAAGACGCTGTTGCAAATCCGCACGCACCTTGAAACGGTCTACGACCACATCGATGGAGTGCTTCTTCTGCTTATCCAGCTTTGGCAATTCGTCCAGCTCGCACAGCTTGCCGTTGACCCGCGCACGCACGAAACCCTGGGCACGCAACTCTTCGAAAACCGACAGGTGCTCGCCCTTGCGCTCACGAATGACCGGAGCCAGCAGCATCAACTTGCTGCCTTCAGGTTGCGCCAGCACCAGATCGACCATCTGGCTGACGGTCTGGGCCTCCAGCGGAATATCGTGGTCCGGGCAACGCGGCTGACCGACCCGCGCATACAGCAGACGCAGGTAGTCATAGATCTCAGTGATGGTGCCCACGGTCGAGCGCGGGTTGTGGGAGGTCGATTTCTGTTCAATGGAAATCGCAGGCGACAGACCTTCTATGGTGTCGACATCCGGCTTTTCCATCATCGACAGGAATTGCCGGGCATACGCCGAAAGCGACTCGACATAACGCCGCTGGCCTTCCGCATAAAGCGTGTCGAAAGCCAATGAAGATTTGCCAGAGCCGGATAAACCGGTGATAACGATCAGCTTGTCGCGTGGAAGGGTCAGGTCAATGTTTTTCAGGTTGTGGGTTCGAGCCCCACGAATCAGGATCTTGTCCAAAATGGCCTCGCACGGCGGGCGTCGAAAACGTAGAAGTATACGGATAAATACTGGATGGATACACACTATCCACTGGCTTTACAGTCAGAGATGAAAACTCTGTCATGTAAACGCGTCAAAGCGTCGCGATATACCCCGTCAATCGATGGGACTGGTAGAATCGCCGCCGGTTCACACGAGGTTTCTCCATGCACGATCCCCACAGCGAACGAATGAGCAGCGGCGAGACACGTGCCGCAGGTGGTCTTGCGCTGGTCTTTGCGTTTCGCATGCTCGGTATGTTCATGGTGCTCCCGGTCCTGGCCACTTACGGCATGGACCTGGCGGGTGCCAGCCCTGCGCTGATTGGCCTGGCCATCGGTGCTTATGGCCTGACCCAGGCCGTTCTGCAAATCCCGTTTGGCATCATTTCCGACCGCATCGGTCGGCGGCCGGTCATTTACCTTGGGCTGATTATTTTTGCCATCGGCAGCGTCGTGGCGGCGAATGCCGATTCGATCTGGGGGATTATCGCCGGTCGCATCCTGCAAGGTGCCGGTGCGATTTCCGCCGCTGTCATGGCGCTGCTCTCAGACCTGACCCGCGAGCAGCATCGCACCAAAGCGATGGCCATGATCGGCATGACCATCGGTTTGTCGTTTGCCGTCGCAATGGTAGTCGGACCGGTCATCACGGGTGTGTTCGGGCTGTCGGGGCTGTTTCTGGCCACTGGCGGCATGGCGCTGCTGGGCATCCTGATCATCGCGTTCATCGTGCCCAAGGCGAACGGCCCGTTGCTGCATCGTGAGTCCGGCGTCGCCAAACAGGCACTCGGCCAGACCTTGCGTCACCCAGACCTGTTGCGTCTGGATTTGGGTATCTTCGTGTTGCACGCCATGCTCATGTCCAGCTTCGTGGCGCTGCCGCTGGCGCTGGTCGAAAAAGCCGGCCTGCCCAAGGAACAGCACTGGTGGGTCTACCTGACGGCACTGCTGATTTCGTTCTTTGCGATGATCCCGTTCATCATATACGGTGAGAAGAAGCGCCAGATGAAGCGCGTTCTGCTCGGCGCCGTGACCGTGCTGATGGTGTCCGAACTCTACTTCTGGGCATTTGGTAACACGTTGCGGACACTGGTCATAGGGACAGTGGTATTCTTCACCGCGTTCAACCTGCTGGAAGCATCCTTGCCATCGCTGATCAGTAAAGTGTCACCGGCTGGCGGAAAAGGAACGGCAATGGGGGTTTATTCCACCAGCCAGTTTCTTGGATCGGCCGCAGGTGGGATACTGGGCGGCTGGCTGTTCCAGCACGGTGGGCTAGACGTGGTGTTCCTTGGTGGTGCAGCAATGGCCGCCGTCTGGCTTGCGTTTGCAATAACCATGCGTGAACCGCCTTACGTGACCAGCCTACGTCTGCCGTTGTCGCCAGAGGCGCAGCGTGATGCAGGCCTGGCAGAGCGTTTAAAGTCCGTAACCGGCGTAACGGATGCAGTGGTGGTTGCCGAGGAGGCAGCCATCTATATCAAACTGGATACAAAATTATTGGATCGTGCCTCTCTCGAAAAGCTGATCAACCCAGCATCAGAAGCGTGCGAAGCCTAGGAGAACGTTATGGCCCGTGGGGTTAACAAAGTCATATTGGTCGGTACATGCGGCCAGGATCCCGAAGTTCGCTACTTGCCTAACGGTAACGCCGTGACCAACCTGAGTCTGGCAACCAGCGAACAGTGGACTGACAAGCAGACCGGTCAGAAGGTCGAAAAGACCGAATGGCACCGTGTTTCGATGTTCGGCAAGGTTGCCGAAATTGCTGGCGAGTACCTGCGCAAGGGTTCGCAGGTCTACATCGAAGGCAAGCTGCAGACCCGTGAGTGGGAAAAAGACGGTATCAAGCGCTACACCACCGAAATCGTCGTCGACATGCAAGGCACCATGCAATTGTTGGGCGGCCGTCCACAGGGCGACGCACAACAAGGCCAGGGTGGCGGCAACTACAACCAGTCGGCCCCTCGTCCACAGCAGTCGCGCCCGCAGCAGTCGGCTCCGCCACAGCAGAACTACAACCAGCAGCCTCCACAGCAACGCGAATCCCGCCCTGCGCCACAGCAGCAAGCGCCGCAGCCAGCTGCTGATTTCGACAGTTTTGATGACGATATTCCGTTCTAGGGTATACCTTAGATTTTTTTGTAAAGTTTAGCCACGAAGCCCCCGCAATGCTGGGCTTCGTGTTTTATAGGTGTTAAAAATATTCTGAGCAAATTTCTAGGAGGTACTACCCTGTAAAAATGTAAAGAATAGGTGGCTGCTATGAACCTGTCTCTTCGCAGGGTTAAGTCCTCAAATGGTGAGCGCCTCATCGTTCTTGTCGATGAGCTTGGCATGCCTCTGTTTTACCCTGCGCTCTACGTAACCGTGCATATGCGCGGACGCTCATTAGCTCTGAATACAATTCAAAGCGCGCTCAGTGCCCTCAAAGCCATGTATGCATGGCAGAGTTATTACAGCATTGATGTCGAATCGCGTTTTTCGTGTGGTGAGCTGCTGCTGAGTCACGAAATCCATTTGCTGCGTGATTTCATGCAGAAGCCCTTGGCCGATGAGGATGGGGAGAGTGTCGTTTCAATTTCCCGCAGGGTGCGAACCGTAAGTAAAGGCAATCAGTACGCGCGGATGTCAGTCATTGCGGACTACCTGGGTTTTCTCGCAGACCAAAATCTACCGGCCTCTATTTCGAGCCATGATGGTGTTGGGCGAATGGTGTCGCAGATCAAGGCCAACCGACCGAAGACATCAATAAGTCCAATGTGAGTCGAGCAGACAAATATCTGGATGACTCGGTACTTGATACGCTGGAAAACACGTTGAGGCCAGGCTCAGCCAGCAACCCTGTGCGAGAGTATGCCGTCCAAGTACGTAACGCGCTGCTGTACGCGTACGACGCAATTACCAACTGCTTTCTCATGCTTGATGTCTTTGGCCCGAATGCACACGAGCACCCGAAGTTTCAGGCCTATGTTCGCGAGCTTCAAGACAAAATTGTCCAGCCCTGGATTAAGGGCCGCTATAACGCGGATTTCGAGCCGCCGGAAGACTACGAACCTTAGCCAGTAACGCCCATCGGAGACGAAGGAAAATTTTACTTTTTCATCGTTTGCGACAGTTTAATTCTCTAGAACATGGGACGCCAACGGTGGTTTGAAGTGTTGCGATAGATTTGGATTTCTTTCCGACGCGGTTGCTGCCCCTGCCACCCTGGACGAGTCTCGACGGTTTTAATTCTCTAAATCCACGGGGCCAGGGGTTAGACAAACGAAGCCTGTGAGGTGCCGGTAAACTAAACGAATATGGATCCCGTTGTCAGCGTTTGATTGAAGGACTCAAAAGTATTGTCTCGGTGCACCCCTGCACGGGTGAAAACCGAAACCTCGGTGGCGACTTCTTCCGGCAGGCCCCGGTGCACGCGACCACCGTTCGCTCACGCATTTTGACGAAGATGGCACGTACATAAATGGGCGAGCGCCATTAAACTTAAAGTCGGGATCAGGAAGTGGTGTTTCTGTTCAGTTGCGTGTGAATGTCCTGAGGGCTGCGAACATAGTAATTGTCGAATTCGCTACTTTCGACGAACTGAAAGCCATGCCGCGTATAAAAACGATTTGAAGCGCTTTCCCTGAGGGCCCCCACCCGCAATGTCATGGCCGCAGCATCCGCCTCCATGAAGATGTGACGAAGGACAATCGAACCGATCCCCGCCCCCTGTGCGTTCGGCTTTATGTACAGGTGATCAAGCAGCCACCCATCATCAGGTTTGACGACCACGAAACCCACCCGCTGGCCGGAAACCTCGATATGGCGAGTGAACTCAGCACAAAAGCCCTCACGAAAACGCTCTCGGGCGCGTACAGGGTCGAATCGGCCAATACGTTCAAGGCTTTCTCGCATGGCCTCAATCCGAATAGCGACAAGCGCTTCGAAGTCGCTGGGTTGAGCCACGACAAGCGTGACCGAAGGGTTATCCGTGGCGGAAAACTGTAACTGCATCCTGAGTGCTCCATTTTTTATTCGGCGGCGACCATCAAGGACTGCATCAATCATGCCTAGCCTACGACACAAAACCTGTGCTGTCTCACCGCCAAGCGGGAGACTAGTCAAACCGGTTGCCGACTTTTTTTATTCAATGTGAGCCAGCTATCGGACTTTAAGTTTTTTGTTGACGATCCTGCTTGTCTGTTAAAAATACAAATTCTTGCTAGTCGATCTTGAGATCGGCTGACACGGTAGAAAGCTGGTCTACTCAAATAAACAGCCACCCAACCTTCGCATCACCGCATCGCTTAACCTATCGGGATCCGTCCCATGCGGCGGTTCCCCTTTTTCAAGGAGAGTCGCCTCGTTGATCCATACCACTTATCCCCATGACCGCCACCTCTCATACGCTAGACGAGATGTAAACAAATACGCGTGAATGATCCGATTTATTGACAAAAAACTGAACAAGAGTGGTTTTTATGCGGTCTTCTCCTTGTTTTTTAAGGATAAATCGCAATGTTTGCTGTTTTAAGGTATGCATAACCGTTCTAGGATACGACTCAGCACTGAGTGTAAAACCCCCGAGCTTCGCGGCTTCGGGGTTTTTTTTGCCTGAAAATGCAAAAGATTCAGCCCTGTTTTTTATTTTCCGATTTCTTGATCCGCCTTGAGAATGGCGGTCGGAAATGGGCTGCGCGCCTTTGCGAACCACCACATGGCAAATGCCCCAAGTAGAGAAGTCAGCACGGCCAAAATCAGGATTACGTTCTGGGTGCCCAAGGGTGAAGCGAACATAGCCACCAGCAAACCTGCTAGAGGCTGGGACATGTTGTTCAGCAGCGTGATCAGGCCTACCGTCTTGCCGAAGTCCTGAGCCGGTATCACCCGCTGCCGGACAGTGCGCATGTAGACGTTGAACATTTTGTCGAATCCGACGATCAACAGGAACCCCAGCACATAGCCGAGCAGGTTCGGACTCAGGGCGCTGATGAATGCCCCAATTGCGATCATTGAATATCCGACACCCCCGAGGACCCGCAGAGGCAACACAGTCCGGGCGAGAAGAAACAGGATCACGATTGTTGTCACCGCCCCGGCCGCTTGCAACGCTGCATAGTGATCCTTGTCGGCGCTGTACTGGCCGATGACCATGGCGGCCGAGGTCGCCAAGGTGACACCGACGATCAGGTTGACTCCTACCGCAAGCGTGATGAGCTTTTTCAATTCCACCAGGCTACGGATATGCCCCAAAGCGATCCTCAAGGGCTGCAGCCAGACGTCTTGATGCTGCTCGAACACCTCTGGTTTGATTCGACTAAGACGTTGCCACGCCAGCATGCTCAGGTCAGCCAGCAGGAACAAGCCGGCTATCCAAAGCACCACCCAATGCCAAGGCCAAACATCGAGCAACAACGCCGCTGCCAGAGGCCCGAGTACCAGTCCTGTCTGGTCGGCGACCTGGGAGTAGGACAAAGTCTTGGTATAGCTGTAGTGCTGAAAGATATGCGGCATCAGCACTTCGCGAGCCATGATGCCTTGCGTGGTCAGCACTCCGCACAGCGCCGACAGGACCACAACCCAGCCGATGCCACCAATGATTCCGTAGAGCGCCATCGCCAGCAAACAGAGTAATGCCCTGTAGACCTGACTGATATGCAGGATCTTGATAGGCGAGTACTTATCGCACAGGGCGCCGCACAACGGGAAAGCCAGGAATCGCGGCAACGATTCGACGAAAAACGCCAGTCCTGTCCAAGAAGCGCTGTTGGTGGTCTGGAACACCACCAGCGGCACAATAAACAACAGGATTTGATCCGCCAGCCTCGATAGAAAGAGCGAGATAAAAAACGCGAGGTAATCCTTACGCACAGATAACTCCTTTGGGTAAGCGACGTGGCACGGCTGTCAGAAAAAACATCAGTAAGCCCGATCCCAAACGGTCATTGAGATTATGTCGCTCATCACCACCCAGCTATCTTAGATGTCAGTCAAAATCAAAACCCTTGACGATTTGGATTTTGGTCATCATCATAAATTCATCTTTTGAACCCATGATGCCGTTGGCGCCAATGCTTTCGCGTCCAAGCTTCAGACCCATGACCAAAGCCACCTCAATCACAGGCCTCAACATGACCGAAAAATCCCTCTTCGACACTTACCGCCTCGGCAACCTCGTGTTGTCCAACCGTATCGTCATGGCTCCGCTGACTCGCAACCGTGCGGGCGCGGGGCTGGTGCCGAGCGAGCTGGCTGCGACCTATTACGGCCAGCGCGCGTCTGCCGGTTTGCTGATCACTGAAGCGACTCAGGTATCGCCGCAGGCGCAGGGTTATCAAGACACGCCGGGCATTTATACCCAAGCGCAGATTGATGGCTGGCGCAAGGTGACGGATGAGGTGCATGCCAAAGGTGGACGTATTTTTGTGCAGCTGTGGCACGTGGGGCGTATTTCTCATGTGGATTTGCAACCGGGCGGTGCTGCGCCGGTTGCGCCTTCGGCGATTCGTGCCGAAACCAAGACGTTCGTGAATAACGGCTTCCATGATGTTTCCGAGCCGCGTGCGCTGGAATTGAGCGAGTTGCCGGGCATCGTGAATGATTTCCGTCAGGCGGCGGCGAATGCCATTGCAGCCGGTTTTGATGGTGTGGAGGTGCACGGCGCGAACGGTTACCTGCTGGAGCAGTTCATCAAGGATGGCGCCAATACCCGGACTGACGCTTACGGCGGCTCTGTCGAGAACCGTGCGCGTCTGTTGCTGGAAGTGACGGCTGCGGTCGTCAATGAAATTGGTGCGAACCGTACCGGCGTCCGCATTTCGCCCACCTCGCCTGCTGGCGCGATCACGTGCAGCGATCCTCAGCCTCAGTACAACTACATTGCCGAGGAACTCAGTGCACTGGGCGTCATTTATCTTCATGTCGTCGAGGGCGCTACCGGTGGTCCGCGCGATGTTGCACCTTTCAACTATCAGCAACTGCGTAAGCGCTTCCATCAGACCTATCTGGCCAACAACGGGTACGACCTCGATCTGGCAACCTCGCAACTGGTTGATGGCCATATTGACCTGGTGGCGTTCGGGCGTCCGTTCATTAGTAATCCGGACCTGACCGAGCGCTTGAAAGCAGGCGCGCCGCTGGCGGCAATGAACCCGGCCACGCTTTACGGTGGCGGGGCAGAGGGCTACACCGATTACCCGACGCTTGCGCAAGCAACGGCCTGACCCGTACCACGCATCCGCCGCAAGGGCGGATGCGCTCCCTACACCCCCCTCAGTGCGAATGCCTCGGCGCGCCACTGCGTGCGATCACCTTCATGTGCAGCGTGGCCGGTTCCAGGCAGCCGCCTGTGGATAACTGCCCGACCAACTGACGATAAAGTTCCTGCCAGGGCGTTTGCGAGGGCGGAATCGAGGGTGCCCATGCCTGGCGGCGTGCGGCCATTTCATCTTCGTCCACCAGCAGGTTGACCGAGCGGGCGTTGAGGTCGACGCGCAGGCGATCGTTGGTGCGCAGCAAGGCCAGGCCTCCGCCGATGGCTGCTTCCGGCGACATGTTGAGAATCGATGGGCTGGCTGACGTGCCACTCTGGCGACCGTCGCCCAGACACGGCAGCGAGTCGATGCCTTGTTTAATCAGCGCGGCGGGAGGGTCCATGTTGACCACTTCGGCGCTGCCTGGATAACCGACTGTGCCTGCGCCACGAATGACCAGAATGCAGCGCTCGTCGATGTCCAGCGCAGGGTCGTCGATGCGTGCACGATAGTCCTCAGGCCCTTCAAATACGATGGCACGTGCTTCGAAACTGTTTTCCGCTCCCGGCTCGGACAGGTAGGTCTTGCGGAAGGCCTCGCCCACCACCGACATCTTCATGATGGCGCTGTCGAAGAAATTGCCGCTGAGCACGATGAACCCCGCGCGGTACTTGAGGGGCGCGTCGTAGGGCAGGATCACCTCGGTGTTGGTGGTCACGGATGCGCGGACAATGTCGCCAATGGTCCGGCCGCTGACCGTGGCGCATTCCTCATGCAGACGTCCGGCTTTTTGCAGTTCATGCATCACGGCAGGCACGCCGCCCGCGCGGTGAAAGCCTTCGCCCAGGTATTTTCCCGCAGGCATGCAGTTGACCAGCAACGGGACGTCTTCGCCGATCCGCTGCCAGTCGTCCAGACTCAGGTCGATACCCGTATGGCGGGCGATGGCGATCAAGTGCGGCGGACAGTTACTCGACGCACCCAGCGCCGAAGCCACGGCAATCGCGTTTTCGAATGCCTGGCGCGTCATGATGTGCGAGGGCTTCACGTCTTCACGCACCAGATCGCAAATGCGTTTGCCCGTGGCGTATGCCATTTGCCCGCGCTCGCGATACGGTGCCGGAATGCTCGCACAGCCTGGCAATGACATGCCCAAGGCTTCAGCCAATGCGTTCATGGATAACGCCGTGCCCATGGTGTTGCAATGACCGACCGAGGGCGATGCGGCGGTGGTCATTTCCATGAAGCCTTCGTAGCTGATCTCTTCGGCTGCCAATAGCTTGCGTGCATGCCACAGCACGGTGCCGGAGCCGATCAGTTCGCCTTTGTGATGGCCATCGAGCATCGGTCCACCGGACAGCACGATGGCCGGCAAATCCGTAGTCGCCGCAGCCATCAGGCAGGCGGGCGTGGTTTTGTCGCAGCCGGTGGTGAGCACCACGCCATCGAGCGGATAGCCGTGCAGAATCTCCACCAGCCCAAGATAGGCCAGGTTGCGGTCCAGCGCAGCGGTAGGACGGCGGCTTTGCTCGGCAATCGGATGGACCGGAAACTCCATTGGAATTCCGCCCGCGTCGCGAATCCCGGCCTTGACCCGCTGGGCCAGTTCGATGTGATGACGGTTGCAGGGCGTCAGGTCGCTGCCGGTCTGGGCGATACCGATGATCGGCCGTCCAGATTGCAGCTCATCTCGCGTCAGGCCGTAGTTCATGTAGCGCTCGACATACAGCGCAGTCATGTCGGCGTGGTCGGGGTCGTCGAACCATTGCTGGCTGCGCAGGGAACGTTTCAAAGGCTGGGTCATGGTGGCTTTCTCTCTTGTTATTGGGCGTTCAGGTCGGGAGTGTGCCGCTTAACGCCCCAGTAAGCCTCGGGCGCAGAGGTTGCTGAACAATGCGCTGATACCGAATGTCCAGGGCGTGGCGATGTCACTGAACGTGACCTGATTGTGCAGGCTGCCAAGCGAGCGGCTGCTGATGGTCACCTGATCTCCCTGCTTGTGGGTGAACCCGGCACCGGGGTGATCACGGTCTTCTGTGGGCGCAAACAGCGTACCCAGGAACAGCACCAGGCCGTCCGGGTACTGGTGATTGGCATTGAGCGTCTGTGCCACAAGGTCCAGCGGGTCGCGGCTGATCTGATTCATGGAGCTGGCGCCGTTCAACCGATAACCGTCGCTGCCGTGTACCTGTAGATCGATGACGCAGTTGCGTACGTCCTCCAGGCCGAAATGTTCGTCGAACAGACGAATGAACGGCCCGATGGCACAAGACGCGTTGTTGTCCTTGGCTTTACCCAGCAGCAGTGCGCTTCGACCTTCAAAGTCGCGCAAGTTGACGTCGTTGCCCAGCGTCGCGCCCTTCACCTGACCGCGGCTGTTCACCGCCAGCACCACCTCGGGCTCTGGGTTGTTCCATTGCGAGCCAGGGTGAATGCCGATCTGGCTGGCGCTGCCGACGGCGGACAGCACGGGAGCCTTAGTGAAAATTTCGGCGTCAGGACCGATGCCCACTTCCAGGTACGGTGACCACATGCCTTTCTCGGTCAGTACCGTTTTCAGACGCGCAGCCTGTTCGGAACCGGGTTTGACGGCGCGCAAGTTATCGCCAATCACTTCACGCACCATCGCCCGCACGCTTTCGGCAGCCGCTGCATCGCCACCGGCTTTTTCTTCAATGACGCGCTCAATCATGCTGGCGGCAAAGGTCACGCCCGCCGCTTTGATAACCTGCAGGTCCAGCGGCGCGAGCAGATACGGCTGGTCAGGATCAGGATTCGGACCGGTATTGGCCAATAGCGCGTCAAGACGGGTCACAAAACGTCCCTCTGCCTGACGCACGGCATCCAGTGGCGAGTCCTGCTCCAGCAGCTCGCTGATGGTCGCAAAATGTGCCGATAGATCGAAGACCCCATCGGCGCGCAGCACGATGGGAGAGGGGCCTGCCAGTGTGCCGGGAATCCAGGCGCGCCCGATCAGCGTGGCGGGCAGGCCGTCCGTGGGCAGGGTGTTTTCGGGCGTGAGGCTGATCGGCATGGCGAAGGCTTCCTGATTCATTAAAACCTGCACGCTAGGGGGCGCTGTGGATAAACTCCAATGGCAAATTTTCACTTATCGATAACCTGGCGTTATTGCCGGGGCCGAGGAAAACATGTCGGACCTGTCCTTCTCCAGCTTCTGCAACTGGCTTAAATTCCGGCACCTGACCCTGATCGATACGCTGGGCCGAACGCAGAACATGCATCTGGCCGCGCAGCAGATGAACCTCAGCCAGCCTGCACTCAGCAAGATGCTCAAGGAGATTGAAAGCCTGTTGGGTTTCGCAATTTTCGAGCGGTTGCCGCGCAGCATGGTCCCGACCTCGCTGGGGCTGCAGGTGGTGCGATACGCACAGTTGGCGTTGAACGATGCCCGCACCTTTGTCGAGCAGATCAACAACCTGAGTGCCGGCGGTCATGGGCACCTCAAGGTGGGTGGGATTTTCGCGGCCACCGCCGTGGTGCTGCCCCAAGCCATCGTGCAGATCAAAGAGCGCTGGCCGTTATTGGCGATCGAAGTGGTGGAACAAACCAGTGACCATCTGATGGCGATGCTGGAGGAGCGCACGCTGGACCTGGCCATTGGGCGCTTCACCGAACAGGGCCAGCAGCAGCGCTACGATTTTCAGGCGCTGGCGCCCGAGCCTTTCAGTATCGTGGTCAACAGCCGCCATCCACTGTGCGACGCGGGCCCCATGACCTTGCGGCAACTGGTGGACTGGCCGTGGATGCTGTACCCCAAGGGCACGCCGATTCGCGGGCGCATGGAAGAGGCGTTCGCCAATGCAGGCGTGGACGTACCGCGCAACACCATCGATACCATCTCCATGCAGACCTTTCTGAAGGTGCTGCAAAGCGGTCCGATGATCGGCATGCTGCCTGACGCAATGGTCGCTCCTCACCTGGAAAGCGGCTTGCTCAAGACGCTGGAAACACAGATGCATCTGGTGCCACAGTTCTACGGCATCCTGACCCGCAAAAGCGAACGGCTTGCGGGACCTGCTCAGGAGTTCGCCAGCATTCTTTTGGAGAACGCACGTTTGGCTCAGGAGAAACAGGTTTGAGCCTGCGGCAAAATCAATAACCAGCTGTTATCGCTTAATCCAAAAATGCCATTGGGATTGAATCGATCCCTGTCCTAGATTACTGACCAGTCCCAGCATCGGGCGGCTGGTCGTCTGCCGCTGCGAAGACCCACTCCATAAAAACAATGAGGCATGCCCGCATGCCAAGGGTGATTCACATGCATACACGCTCCGAACAGCAAGGGCACGATGCCGGTTTTGAAAACCGCACCTATCGCAAAGTCATCCTGAGAATTCTGCCGATTCTGTTGCTGTGCTACATGGCCGCGTACCTGGATCGCGTCAACATAGGTTTCGCCAAGCTGGACATGCTCAGCGACCTGCAATTCAGCAACACCGTCTATGCGCTGGGCGCCAGTGTGTTCTTCTGGGGTTATTTCCTGTTCGAAGTGCCGAGCAACCTGCTGCTGCATCGGCTTGGCGCGCGTTTCTGGATTGCCCGAATCATGTTCAGCTGGGCGCTGGTGTCCATCGCCGTTGCGTTCACGGTGCCGCTTGCACGGTTCGTTCACGTCGAGTCGAGCACCATGTTTTACGTGCTGCGCTTTTTGCTCGGCGTTTGTGAAGCGGGCTTCTTTCCCGGCGTCATCCTGTACCTGAACTATTGGTTTCCGACGCATCGGCAAAGCCGCGTGATGTCTGGTTTCCTGATGGCCTTGCCAGTCAGCCTGACGCTGGGCGGCATGCTGTCAGGCTGGCTGATGACCCGCATGAACGGCGTCCACGGCATGGCCGGTTGGCAGTGGATGCTGATCATCGAAGGCATTCCCTCGATCATCATGGCGGTGGTGGTCATCGTCTATCTGTGCGACAGCATCGATTCGGCCAAATGGCTCTCGGCAGCCGAGAAAGCCATGCTCAAGGCCAACCTTGCGAACGACAACAAGGGTAAGGCATCGAAGCTCGGTGAGGTGTTCTTCAATCCGCGTGTGTGGCTGCTGGTGCTGATATTGCTGACGTTCAACACCGGCTTCTATGGCCTGGCCTTCTGGATGCCGTCGATCATCAAGAGTGCCGGTATCGCCAATACCTTTCATATCGGTTTGTTGACCGCCATTCCCTACAGCATCGCAACCATTGCCATGCTCCTCAATGCACGCCACTCCAATCGCACCGGTGAACGCCGGCTGCACGCCGCCGTTCCAGCTTTCATTGGCGGCATTGGTCTGATCCTTAGCGCCTACTTTGCCCACAATCTAGTATTGTCGGTGGTGTTTCTCAGTGTGGCAGCGTCGGGGATTCTCAGCCTGATGCCGATCTTCTGGACGCTGCCGGGTACGTTGCTGTCCGGCGTCGCTGCCGCGGCAGGCATCGGGATGATCAACGCCATCGGCAACCTGTCCGGTTTCACCGGTTCGATGATCACGGCAGTTGCAGAGACGCTGACGGGCGATATTAACAACGGGACTTATGTACTGGCGCTCTGTTTGCTGGTCAGTGGCGGGCTGATCCTGATGATCCCGCGCAGCATGCTTGGCAGGGCTGAAGTGATCGCGCCGGTTGCCCCCACCATCCTCGGCATGGAGAAAACATGATGATGAACGACAAGCGAGTGCTGATCACGGCGGCAGGTCAAGGGATAGGGCTGGCCAGTGCCAAGGCGTTCGCACAGGCCGGTGCTCAGGTCATTGCCACAGACATTGACCTGCACAACCTGCAAGGCGTTGAGGGCGTGGAGGCCATCAGGCTGGACGTGACCTCGGCGCACGACATCCGGCTTGCCAGCGAAAGCATCGGCCCGGTGGACGTGTTGTTTAACTGCGCAGGTTACGTGCACAGCGGGACCCTTCTGGAGTGCGACGAAGCCGCATGGCAGCGCTCCATTGAGATCAACGTGACGGCGATGTATCGCATGATTCAGGCGTTTTTGCCTGGCATGCTTGCGCGTGGCGGCGGTTCGATTATCAACATGTCTTCTGTGGCTTCAAGCGTCAAAGGCGTGCCCAACCGCTTCGCCTACAGCGCCACCAAAGCGGCCGTGATAGGCCTGACCAAATCGGTCGCCACAGATTTCATTGGGCAAGGCATTCGCTGCAATGCTATTTGTCCGGGTACGGTGGATTCACCGTCGCTGCGCATGCGTATCGCTGCACAGGCTGAGCAACAGGGCGTATCCGAGGCGCAGGTCTATCAACAGTTCGTCGACCGCCAGCCGATGGGTCGCATCGGCAGCGTCGAAGAAATTGCGCAACTGGTTCTGTACCTGGGCTCTGACGCATCCTCGTACACGTCGGGCGCGGTGCACGTCATCGATGGCGGCATGAGCGTTTGAAACCCTGCTTTGCATGTTCGACAGACAACAGGAGAACTCGATGAAATTGCTTCGTTACGGAGACAAAGGCTCGGAGAAACCCGGCCTGCTTGACGCCGACAACCAGATTCGCGACCTGTCCGCCCACATCAAAGACATCGCGGGCGAGGTGCTGACGCCAGCCGGTCTCGCTGCCTTGGCGACGATCAACCCCGTGAGCCTGCCGTTGGTGACAGGCCAGCCACGCATCGGCCCTTGTGTGGGGCAAGTGGGCAAGTTCGTGTGCATCGGCCTGAATTACGCCGACCATGCTGCTGAGTCCAATATGGAAGTGCCCAAGGAACCGGTCATCTTCAACAAATGGACCAGCGCCATCTGCGGTCCGAACGACAACATCGAAATCCCGCGTGGCTCGGTCAAGACCGACTGGGAAGTGGAGCTGGGTGTGGTGATCGGCAAAGGCGGGCGCAACATCGACGAAGCCCACGCAATGGAGCACGTGGCCGGTTATTGCGTGATCAATGATGTGTCCGAGCGCGAATGGCAACTGGAGCGTGGCGGCACTTGGGACAAGGGCAAGGGTTTCGACACCTTCGGCCCGCTCGGCCCCTGGCTGGTGACCCGTGACGAGATTGCCGATCCGCATTCGCTGAACCTGTGGCTGGAGGTCGACGGCCATCGTTATCAGAACGGGAACACGCGAACCTTGGTATTCACCATACCGCAGCTGGTTGCGTACCTGAGCCGTTGCATGAGCCTGCAACCGGGCGATGTCATTTCAACCGGTACACCACCGGGCGTCGGACTGGGTGTGAAACCTGAGCCGGTTTTCCTGCGTGCCGGGCAGCGCATACGCTTGGGGATCGAGGGGTTGGGCGAACAGAATCAATTGACCGTGCAGGCGGATTGAGACGACGCAATTCGAACCGTGGGAGCGGACTGTTCCGCGAAAGGGCGGCCCATTCAGCCGAGACGCGGCGTCTGAAAAACGGCCTTCGTGGACAAGTCCACTCACACAGCTCAATCGTGGGAGCGGACTTGTCCGCGAAAGCGGCTGGCCCATCAGCCGAGATACGGCGTCTGAAAACAGCCTTCGTGGACAAGTCCACTCCTACGTACGCAGCTCAACCGTGAGCGCCGCCCGGTACGCTCGCACTAAGTTTACTGGGCGACAGCGCTACGCCGAAGATGTGGTGAGGCCTTCCACCGTTCGGTGAACTGTCAATCAGCCAAAAACGCCAACAGGTCTTCATTGAGCTGCTGCCCGTGGGTCACCGCAAAACCATGCGGTGCGCCTGGGTAAACTTTCAGCTCAGCCCCCTTGATCATCTCCGCCGCCAGCTTGCCGGTGGCTTCGAACGGTACGATCTGGTCGCCGTCGCCGTGAATGACCAGCGTCGGTACGTCGATTTTCGCCATGTCGGGGCGGAAATCGGTTTCGGAGAATGCAGTCACACAGTCAACCGTGCCCTTGAGCGACGCCAGCAGTGCGATGTTCAGTGTCTGGGTCAGCACGCCTTCAGAAACGGTCTGGCCCTTATTGGTGCCATAGAACGGCGTAGCGAAGTCGGCGATGAATTGCGCACGGTCTTTCAGCAGCCCCGCCTTGATGCCATCGAACACCGATTTTTCGACGCCTTGGGGATGGTCGTCGCTTTTGATGAAATACGGTGTCACTGCGCCCAGCAGCGCCAGTTTGGCCACGCGCTCGGTGCCGTGGCGAGCGATGTAGCGGGTCACATCACCGCCGCCCATCGAGAAGCCGACCAACGTCACGTCGCGCAAGTCCAAGTGTTTGATCAGCGCCGCGATGTCGTCCGCGAACGTGTCGTAGTCGTAGCCGGTCCACGGTTGGCTCGAGCGGCCAAAGCCGCGACGGTCAAAGGCGATGGTGCGATAGCCGCGACTGCTCAGGTACTCCATCTGGTATTCCCACATGTCCGCGTCCAGCGGCCAGCCGTGGCTGAAGAGAACCGGCTTGCCCGTTCCCCAGTCCTTGAAATAGATCTCAGTGCCATCTTGCGTTGTGAAAGTGCTCATGCAGGTTCCTCGGGTATGGGTTGATGGGGCAGGCGCAGTCATGGGCGCGCACTGCAGCAGTATCGATCCAGTCCGCTCGCAGTAATTGCGTGCATGTGCCCATCTGATTGCCTGCGGAACTCGGCACATCACAACAATTTCCTGCAACCGGCCGGTCGCATAATTGCGCTAAAGCCCAGCCTGCCCGAGAGATCCTAGACCATGCTGAATGACGCATCGCACCTTCAGTCCGCTCAGTCGCCAAAACGATCTCAGGCCCTGCTCGCCTGGGGGCTGCTGTTCATGCGCGTCAGTGTCTCGCTGCTGTTACTGCACGTGCATGGGCTGCCAAAGCTGATGCACTGGAGCGAGGAGGTGCAGCGCATCGAAGACCCGTTCGGCCTGGGTGGCACTCTGACGCTGGGGTTGGCTGTCTTCGCTGAAGTGATCTGCCCCGTGCTGCTGATTCTTGGTGTGTGGGCACGGCTGGCGTGCCTGCCGATACTGGCTGTGCTGGCAGTGGCGGTCCTCTTCGTTCACCCGGGATGGTCAATGGAGCAGGGCCAGTTCGCCTGGCTGCTGATGATTCTGTTCGCGGGGTTGGCGCTGACCGGTCCGGGCGCGTTAGTGATCGGCAAGACACGGCATGATCGTTGACAGGCAAAGGGCCACCTGAAACATCGGCTCATCTATTTCCCCCGCCAAAACCGAACTTGCCACGCAAACCGGAATCAGTTCCTTGGGGCTGAAGCCCTGCCTGCCCATTGAAGGAGGAAACTGCGTGGCGTCTCAGCTGAAAACCTTGATCCTGACGGGTCTGTTGCTGTTCACGGGCAGTTTTCATGTTCAGGCGGCGGACGTGCCTGCGCTGCCCATGAGCGCCGCAGTTCCCGCCGATGACAAGGCCGCTGAAAAACCTGACGGTAAAGCGGCTGACAAACCCGATGCAAAACCTGATGCCAAAGCCGATACCAAGTCCGATGCCAAAGCCGACGATAAACCGGCCGACGCCGCGGATCCGGCTGCGGATCCAGCCGCCGAACTGATCGTGCAAGGCGGTCTGCTCGGGGCGATCAGCACCAGCATCGATGACGTGCAGGAAAAGCTCAACCTGGACGATAACCTGCTGGATGCCTGGCGCTTGCGCGCTGACCGCGCCGCAGATGAAATCGAAAAACTGGTCAATAAACGTACGACGCGATCACCCTGGAGTGTGGTCGGCGATTTCCTGATTCTGTCCTTTGTGTGGATGGGGGCCTTCGCGGTCCTGACCACGCTGGGTCGCTTCGTGGCCGTTCGCCTGTGCCGGACGCCGTTCTTGAGCGTGCGCCAGCGCAGCCAGGCGCTGCTTAAATACGTGTTGCCGTTCACGCTGCCCGCCATCATCTGCCTGCCTTTGACGCTGTATGTCAGCCATTTCATGCCCTCCTCGGTCGGGCGCGCACTGTCGTTGTGTTTTGCCTACGCCACCAGCAGCGGTATTGTTTCGACGTCGGTCCTGCTCTGCGTGATCGTGATGTTCAATGCCGGTCACAAGCGCGCGGCCGTGCGCATGATTCGACGCTATGCACCGCGCCCCTTGTTCGTGGTCGGCTTTCTGGCAGCGCTGAGCGATGCACTGACCAGCCCGCAGATCGCTCGCCAATTGGGCAGCAACGTCACCACCAGCGTGGCGGTGTTCACCGGGTTGTTCGCGTCGGTGGTGTTCTGCATGCTGATCATCAAGGTGCGCCGCCCGGTGGCTCACCTGATCCGCAACCGGTCATTGAGCAGCCGCCTGCAAAGGCCTGCCTTGCAACAGTCGCTGAAGATATTTTCCAACCTGTGGCACTTGCCCATCCTGCTGATGATTCTGGTGTCGGCGATCAATCTGATCGGCGCCGGCGAGGACAGTCAGGAAGCGCTGCGTTGCGCGTTGTTCACCACCATCCTGTTGATTGCCACAGTATTCCTGAGCACCGTTTTCCAGCACATGTTCAAGCCTGCCGAATTGCTTGGACGGGGAGGGCATGTCTACAAGGCACGGCTGCTGAGCCTGTTGTATGCGGTGCTGCGCATCGTGCTTGCGATCAGCTTCATCGAGATACTGGGCCGCATCTGGGGCTTCTCGATGTTCGAGTTTGCCCAGCGCAATACGCTGGGTCGGGTGATCAGTGAGTCGCTGAGCAGCATCGGGCTGATTTTCCTCGTGACCTGGTTGCTGTGGGTGGTGCTGGACACCGCCATTCAGGAGGCCCTCAAGCCACCGGTCAACCATCGCAGCGGGCGCCACCCGAGCACGCGGATCAAAACCATCCTGCCGCTGCTGCGTAACGCGGTGAAAATCGTGTTGGTGGTGATCTGTGCGATCACGACGATGGCCAATCTGGGCATCAACGTCGCGCCGCTGCTGGCCGGTGCCGGTGTCGTCGGTCTGGCGATCGGTTTTGGTTCGCAGCAGCTGGTTCAGGATGTGATCACCGGTCTGTTCATCATCGTGGAAGACACCTTTTCCATCGGCGACTGGGTGGTGCTCAGCACCGGTCATTCCGGCACGGTCGAGAGCCTGACGATCCGTACCGTGCGTCTGCGTGACGGCAAGGGCTTCGTGCATTCGGTGCCGTTCGGGCAGATCAAGGCGGTCACCAACCAGTCCCGCCAGTTCGCCTATGCGTTCTTCTCGGTGCAGTTCACCTACGACTCTGATATCGATGACGCGCTGTCGCTGATTCGTGAGGTGGGCCAGTCGATCACTGAGGACGTACTGCTCAAGAACAACCTGCAAGGGCCGCTGGAAGTGTTCGGCGTGGACCGCATGGACCTGAACGGCGTAGTGCTGACTGCGCAATTCCGTACCTCCTCTGGCGGACAATATGCGGTAGGGCGGGCGTTCAACGAGCGTCTCAAGCGCCTTGTGGATAAACACCCAAATGTGCGCTTCGCCCAGACTTATCCACAGATGGTGATGAGCCCGGGGATCAATACGCCACAGCCTGGCACCGAAGCTGAAGGACCGCCTTCGCCGACAGCGCCTGCCGCCCCGCTGAGCCTGCCCAAAGGCAGTGGCACGCCGGGACCGGCTGCCACGTAAAGCGCCATTAACCCGCCAGGCTGCGCAACTGTTGGGGGTTGGCAGCCAACGTGTTATGTTTGCAGGCGTTTTTCATTTATCTAATTGATGATTCTGATACCGAGCCTGCTGACTCTATGCGAATGCGCCTTATGCTGTTGGGCGGTGGGAATGCCCTCGGGCAGGCGTTGATTCGTCTGGGTGCCGAGGAAGACATTGGCTTCCTCGCGCCACGTCCCCCGCAAGACGGTTGGGACGCGGCGAGCCTGACGCAACTGCTCGATGACACCCGTCCCGATGCCTTGATCAACCTTGCTTACTACTTCGACTGGTTTCAGGCGGAGGCCGTGAGCGAAGCGCGTCTGACCCGCCAGGAGCGCTCCGTCGAGCGCCTGGCTCAACTGTGTCAGCACCACAACATTACGCTGGTCCAGCCTTCAAGCTACCGAGTCTTCGATGGCTCGCGTGCCACTGCCTACAGTGAAAAAGATGATCCGGTCCCGCTGGGACTTCGTGGCCAAGCGCTCTGGCGGATTGAACAAAGCGTGCGCGCGACCTGCCCGCAACACGTGCTGGTGCGCTTCGGCTGGCTGCTGGATGACAGCGCCGATGGCGTATTGGGCCGTTTTCTGTCGAGCGCCGAAAAGCCTCAGGAATTGCTCCTGGCCGATGATCGCCGTGGCAATCCCACGCCGGTTGATGACGCGGCCCGCGTACTCATTTCCGTGCTCAAGCAGCTCGATTGTGAAGCACCGCTGTGGGGCACCTACCATTACGCGGGGCACGAGGCCACCACGCCGTTGGCGCTGGGGCAGGCTGTGTTGACCGAAGCGCGTCTTCTGCATCCGCTGGCCGTCGAGTCACCGACTGCGCAGGCTCATGCCGCACGTCCCGATGCCAGCGAAGAACCCCAGCATGCGGTGCTGGCCTGCAAGAAAATTCTCCATACCTTCGGCATCAAGCCCCGCGCCTGGCGCGCTGGCCTGCCAAGCCTGCTGGACCGGTATTACCGACATGTCTGATGCTCCTGTTCTGATCACTGGCGGTGCGGGCTTCATCGGCTCGCACCTGACCGACGCGTTGCTGGCTCGTGGGCACGCCGTGCGCGTTCTCGATGATCTGTCGGCGGGCAAGCGCAGCAACCTGCCGCTTGATAACCCCAAGGTCGAACTGATCGTGGGCGATGTTGCCGATGCAGTCTTGGTCAAGCGTGCTGCATTGGGCTGTCAGGCGGTCGTGCACCTGGCGGCGGTTGCCTCGGTGCAGGCGTCGGTGGAGGACCCGGTGCGGACCCATCAGAGCAATTTCATCGGCACGTTGAATGTCTGCGAAGCCATGCGTGAAGCGGGCGTCAAACGGGTGATCTTTGCTTCCAGCGCAGCGGTGTATGGTAATAACGGCGAAGGCGAGGCCATCACCGAAGACACCACCAAGGCGCCGCTGACGCCCTACGCGTCGGACAAGCTGGCCAGCGAGTTCTATCTGGATTTCTATCGTCGTCAGCACGGCCTGGAGCCGGTGATCTTCCGCTTCTTCAACATCTTCGGCCCGCGCCAGGACCCTTCATCGCCGTACTCCGGCGTCATCAGTATTTTTGCCGAGCGCATCGAAAAAAATCTGCCCATCACCGTTTTTGGTGACGGCGAGCAGACCCGCGATTTTTTCTACATCGGCGATCTGGTCAAGCTGCTGCTGCAAGGGCTGGCGCTGGACAGTGCCATCGAAGGTGCCGTCAACGTCGGGTTGAACCAGACCACCTCGCTCAACGAATTGCTCGCCGCACTGGCGCAGGTTACAGGCAAGCAACCGCAGGTCACTTACCAAGCTCCGCGCTCAGGCGATATCAAGCATTCGCGGGCTAGCAATCAGCGGCTGCTTGAGCATTTCAACATCGACGCGCCCACGCCACTGAACACAGGACTGGCGCTGTTGATAGGGCGCTAATTCACGATCAGTGTGAAAGCCGAACCCCGAATGTGACGCAGAGCGTCACGGGCTGCATGCCAACGCGGAGCATGGGCACGGTCGGTGTGCGGGAGATCGACGCTCACGACAATACTGTTTTGCAGATGCCTGAGCAGTTTCTCTGGGGTCATTACGAATTGTTTCCAAGAGGAAGTAAGGGGCCACGGTTATTCTCGACCGTTGACATAGACGGTGGCACGTTCAAGGCACTTGAGCGTTCATAAAAGCAAAGGCACCCAACGGGTGCCTTTCTGTTTTAAACGATCCAAGCGCGGAGAATCAGAACTTGTAACCCACGCCCACCATGTAGACCCACGGATCGATTTCCACGTCCACTTTGGTCCGGCCGACCGCGAGTGCCGACGGGCCGTCCACGGTGGCCTGTGTGTTGATGTCGACGTACCAGACCGATGCGTTCACCAGTACGTTGTCGGTGATCATGTAGTCCATGCCCAGTTGCGCGGCCAGGCCGACCGAGTCCTGCAGCTTGAGGTTGCTGAAGCCCTGGTTCTTGCGATCGCCTGTCAGGTCTTCGTCGAAGAACATGGTGTAGTTGATGCCCACGCCCGCGTAAGGCTGGAACTTGGAGGAAGGCTCCATCGGGTAGTACTGCAGCGACAGGGTAGGCGGCAGGTGTTTGATGTCCGCTAGCTTGCCATCAAGGCCTGGGCCGAGGCCTTTCACCGCAACGGTGTGGCTGAACGGGGTCGCAGCGAGCAGTTCGATGCCGATGTGCGGGGTGAGCATGTACGCAAACGTCAGCCCCAGTTGGGTATTGCCATCGAGCGTGGATTTGGTGCCTGAAACCTTGGAACCGTCGAGTCTGACCTCGCCGCTGTCCTCGTTGGGTTGTACGTGCGCCGC
>NZ_RBTP01000015.1 GCF_003702045.1 Pseudomonas viridiflava | reverse complement strand
TGCCCGGCTACACCGTGGGCAGCGAAGCACAGGTGCAACCGGCGTACTGGGTTGCCGACTGGCCCCGCTACGCCATGCGCGCACTGATCCTGCTGCTGTTCGTTGCTTCGATTCTCAAACTTTCGGCGCAGAGCTTCTCGCCGTTCCTTTACTTCCAGTTCTGAGGAGCCTGACATGACCCGTTCATTACGAATCCTCTACATCGCCATCTTCCTGGGTCTGCTGTTGATCCTGGGCGCCTGGTCGTTGCGCAGCTTCAGCACGTTCTCGACCTCGGCCGAGACCACCGTGCTCAACGGTAAGTGGACCAAAGCGGCGGAAACCCATTACGACGATGAGTTTCCGATCAAGCGCCTGGGCACCAACCTGTGGGCGGCGCTGGATTACAAGCTGTTCAACGAAGGCCGTCCGGGCGTGGTGCTCGGCAAGGACCAGTGGCTGTACACCGATGAAGAGTTCGATGCCATTGCCAATGGCGAGCAGAACGAAGCGGACAACCTGGCGTTGATCCAGGGCGTACGTGACGCACTGGAAAAACAGGGCACCAAGCTGGTTCTGGCCATCGTCCCGGCCAAGACCCGCCTGTACCCGGAACACATCGGTGACAACAAACCGGCCAGCCTGCACGCCGACCTGTATCAGCAGTTCCACGCGCAGGTCGCTAAAGCCGGGATCTTCGCGCCGGACCTGCTGGCACCGCTGCAAGCAGCCAAACAGAAAGGTCAGGTCTTCCTGCGCACCGACACCCACTGGACGCCGATGGGCGCTGAAGTGGCCGCGCAACAGCTGGGCGTCGCCATCGCTCAGAAGACCCCGCTGGAAGGCGAGCCTGAACAGTTCGTCACCCAGGCCAAGGGCAGCGAACCCTACAAGGGCGACCTGACCACGTTCCTGCCACTGGATCCGCTGTTCAGCAACATGCTGCCCAAGCCTGACGAGCTGCAGCAACGCAGCACCGATCCGGTTCAGGGCGAACCGGCTGGCGATGAAGCCTTGTTCGCGGACAGCGACATTCCGGTCGGTCTGGTCGGCACCAGCTACAGCGCCAACCCGAACTGGAACTTCGTGGGTGCCCTGAAAGAAGCCCTGCGCAGCGACGTCGTGAACTACGCCGAAGACGGCCACGGTCCGATCCTGCCGATGCTCAAGTACCTGCAAACCGATGCGTTCAAGAACACCCCGCCGCAAGTGGTCATCTGGGAGTTCCCGGAGCGCTACCTGCCGGCTCACAACGACCTTGGCGAGTTCGATCAGCAATGGATCGCCGAGCTGAAAAAATCGCGCAATACCCAAGATAACGTGGCGTTAAACGCCAACCCATCCGAGTCGCCCAACCGGGCGCAAAACTGAGAGGACTGACTCATGACCCAACACACAACTGCAAACCGTTCGAACACGAACCGTTTCTTCAAAACCTGCGCACTGGCCGCAGGCCTGGGCCTGATGTCCCTGCAAGCCCTCGCAGGTGACTCCGCCCTGTACGGCCCGACCGCTCCGAAAGGCTCGACCTTCGTGCGTGTCTACAACGCCAGCAACGCTGAAATCAGCGCCAGCGTCGGCAACACCAACATGAACGAAGTCGCGCCACTGGGCAGCACTGCGTTCAGCTTCATGCCACAGGGCGACTACACCGCAAAACTGGGCAGCCAGAGCGTGCCGGTGAAACTGGCAGGCGATCACTATTACACCCTGGTTAACAACGCCAGCGGCAAACCGCAACTGATCGAAGAACCACCGTTCAAGAACAAGCAGAAATCCCTGGTTCGCGTGCAGAACCTTAGCGACAAGGCACTGACCCTCAAAACCGCCGACGGCAAGACCGATGTGGTCAAGACCGTGGCAGCCAAAGGCACCGGCGAGCGTGAAATCAACCCGGTCAAAGTCAGTCTGGCGCTGTACGACGGCGACAAGAAAGTCACCGATGTGAAACCTGTGGCCCTGGAACGTGGCGAAGCCGCCGTTCTGTACATCACCGGCAGCGGCACCAGCCTCTCGCCAGTGTGGGTCAAGCCACCGGTTGCAACCCGCTAAAGGACAAAGCTGGCCGGTTCAGGGCCATGCCTTGAACCGGCCGGTGCGGAACAAGAAAAAGACAGAAACGACAGACAGCACGTACAGCCCATATTGAATGCTATTGGAGAAATAAAATGATTCCAGTGATCTTGTCAGGTGGTAGCGGTTCACGACTCTGGCCGCTTTCGCGCAAGCAATTCCCGAAACAGTTCCTGGCTCTGACCGGTGAACACACGCTGTTTCAACAGACGTTGCAGCGTCTGGTGTTCGACGGCATGCAAGAACCGATCGTGGTGTGCAACAAAGAACACCGTTTCATCGTCAACGAGCAGCTCGCGGCACTGAAACTGGACACCCAGGCAATCCTCATGGAACCGTTCGGCCGTAACACTGCGCCGGCCGTGGCCCTGACTGCGATGAAACTGGTCAATGAAGGCAACGACGGTCTGATGCTTGTGCTGCCGGCTGACCATGTGATCGAAGACCAGAAAGCCCTGCAACGCGCTTTGGCACTGGCCACAGTGGCCGCCGAGCGTGGCGAAATGGTGTTGTTCGGTGTACCCGCCAACAAGCCGGAAACTGGCTATGGCTACATCAAGTCCACTGCCGATGCGCTGCTGCCGGAAGGCGTGAGCCGCGTGTCGCAGTTCGTCGAAAAGCCTGACGAAAAGCGTGCCAACGAGTTCGTCGAAGCCGGTGGCTACTACTGGAACAGCGGCATGTTCCTGTTCCGCGCCAGCCGTTTCCTGGAAGAGCTGAAAAAGCACGATCCGGACATCTACGACACCTGCCTGCTGACCCTGGAGCGCAGTGTCCAGGACGGTGACGCCGTTGAAATCGACGCCTCCACCTTCGCCTGCTGCCCGGACAATTCCATCGACTACGCCGTCATGGAAAAAACCCAGCGTGCCTGCGTCGTACCGTTGTCGGCTGGCTGGAGCGATGTCGGCTGCTGGTCGTCGCTGTGGGAAGTGAACGCCAAGGATGAAAACGGCAACGTCACCAAGGGCGACGTCGTGATCCAGGACAGCCGCAACTGCATGATTCACGGCAATGGCAAACTGGTGTCGGTGATCGGCCTGGACAACATCGTGGTCGTCGAAACCAAGGACGCCATGATGATTGCCCACAAAGACAAGGTTCAGGGCGTCAAGCAAATGGTCAACACCCTGAACGAACAGGGCCGTACCGAAACCCAGAACCACCTCGAAGTGTATCGTCCGTGGGGCTCGTACGACTCCGTGGACATGGGCGGCCGCTTCCAGGTCAAGCGCATCTCGGTCAAGCCGGGCGCGTGCCTGTCGCTGCAGATGCACCACCACCGCGCCGAGCACTGGATCGTGGTATCCGGCACTGCGCAGGTGACCTGTGACGAGAACGTGTTCCTGCTCACCGAAAACCAGTCCACCTACATCCCGATCGCTTCGGTCCATCGCCTGAAAAACCCGGGCAAGATTCCATTGGAAATCATCGAAGTGCAATCGGGCAGCTACCTGGGCGAAGACGATATCGAGCGTTTCGAAGATATCTACGGTCGTTCGGGCGCGCTGGAAGCCGGTGTGAAAACGCAGACCATTGCGCGTTGATCAACGGCTAGCTCAATAGCGGTAGAACACCGGCCCCCGGCACTGTCTTGCGTATCCCATCCGCAGGACAGTGTCGGGGGCTTTTTTTTGAAGACTGAAGTCATCGCCTTACCGATCACGGATAACCAAACGCCAGCTCACCATGACTGGTCCCCCCCCTGTGGATCACCCCTTTGCGACCCTGTTGGTCAATCGCCCTTCCCTTTCTGTAGGATGTTCTGCATCGCCCTCTGCTGGAGACCTGCCGCATGCTGATCGGTATCCTGTTAATCCTGACCTGGCTCATTCTGCTGCTGCGTTATCCGGCCAAGGCACTGCCTGTGTCGCTGGCGGCAGCCGCTGGCCTGGGCATCGTGGCCGCTATCGTGATCTGGCAGGACAGTCGCGAAACCCGGCAGCTGGAGCAACTGGATATCCGGCTGACCTACGCTCCTGAACAGTGTCCGGCTGATCGCCCTCTGCAAGTGCTGGTCACCAACCGCAACAGGGCATCGTTAGTGGCGCTGCGTTGGCGGATCGCGGCGTATGCGCCCGGCGATACGGTCAATCTGGCGGACAACACCTATACCTCTGCGCGTTATCGCGGGCCGGGTGAGTTATCGGCAGACGGTCAGTGGCAGGATTGCGTGCCAGTGCCCGCCCTGCGCAATGGCTATCGCCCGCAAACCCTGGAGTTTCGTGCAGAACATCTGCAAGGCAGTTTCTCGGACTGATCCCTAAGGACATCGACATGCCCATCGCGCTTATCACTGGCTGTTCCAGCGGCATTGGCCGCGCACTCGCCGAGGCCTTCAAGGCAAACGGTTATGAAGTGTGGGCCACTGCTCGCAAGCAGGAGGACGTCGCAGCGCTCAGCGCAGCGGGGTTCATTGCCGTGCAACTGGATGTCAACGACAGCATGGCGCTGGAACAGCTCGCCGCAGGGCTGGAGCACAGCGGGCTGGACGTGTTGATCAACAACGCAGGTTATGGCGCGATGGGACCATTGCTCGATGGCGGTGTGCAGGCCTTGCAGCGTCAGTTCGAAACCAATGTGTTTTCCGTGGTCGGCGTGACCCGGGCGCTGTTCCCGGCACTGCGCCGCAACAAAGGGCTGGTGGTCAATATCGGCAGTGTATCCGGGGTGTTGGTGACACCGTTCGCGGGCGCCTACTGCGCGTCGAAAGCGGCCGTGCATGCACTCAGCGATGCCCTGCGTCTGGAGCTGGCACCGTTTGGTGTGCAGGTGATGGAAGTCCAGCCGGGGGCCATTGCGTCGAGCTTTGCGAAAAACGCCAGTCATGAAGCTGAACAACTCATCAGCGAACAATCGCCTTGGTGGCCGATCCGTGAAGGTATTCGTGCACGCGCCAAGGCCTCGCAAGACAACCCCACCCCCGCCACCGACTTAGCCCGCGACCTGCTCAAAGCCGTCCAGCAAGCCAACCCGCCACGCCTGCTGCGCCTGGGCAACGGCTCACGCATACTGCCGCTGATGTCATGGTTGCTGCCCAAGGGATTGCTGGAAAGCGGCCTGCGCAAGCGGTTCGGGCTGAATGCTTCATTGTGACAGGCGGTAATCTGATCGTGCCTGGGCTCAGCGTGATACACACGTCTTGCCGCCTCTCACAGGGCATGCATTCAGTCAGGCACATGTGTTTTATGCCTCGTTTTGCCCTTCTTTTGGACGTGTGCATAACGATGAGCGCTTCGCATGGGCATATAGTCCAGGACCGCTCCGCGTCACGGGAGGCATCCCCACGCAGAGCATGAGGAATGATCTGTGGGGCAAGATCAGCCCGGCCTCACAATCACCGTGCAGGTCATGCCCGCTGACAGCAACACACCTTCCGGCACCCGATCCAGATGGATACGCACCGGCACGCGCTGGGCCAGACGGACCCAGTTGAAGGTCGGGTTGACGTCGGCGACCAGTTCGCGACTCTGCGGGTTATCGCGGTCATAGATGCCGCGCGCGATGCTATCGACATGCCCCTGAATGACCTCGCCGCTCATCAGTTGCATGTCGGCCGGGTCACCCACCTTCAGGTGCGGCAGTTTGGTTTCCTCAAAGAACCCGTAGACCCAGAACGAATTCATATCGACCACCGCCATCTTCGCTTCACCGATGCGTGCGTAGTCACCCCGATGCACGTTCAGGTTGGTGACGTAGCCATCCACGGATGCCAGCACACGGGTGCGCGTCAGGTTAAGTTCTGCCGCCTCCAGCTGCGCCTGCGCCAGTTGATAATCAGCCAGCGCCGAGGCCGCAACGGTGCTGGCATCGTCACGGTTTTCTGCGGAGATCACCAGCTCGTCCATATCCGCCCTGCGCTTGGCGTTGAGCTTGCGCATCTCCCAGGTCGCCTTGCGCGAGGCGAGCAGCGCCTGGGCCTGCTTGACGGCGATTTGGTATGGCTGCGGGTCGATCTGCATCAACACATCGCCACGCTTGACCTGCTGGTTGTCGTGCACAGGGACGTCGATCACCGTACCGGACACCTCGGCCGCGACGTTGATGATGTCGGCCCGCACCCGACCGTCACGTGTCCAGGGCGTGTCCATGTAGTCAACCCACAGGGCACGACCGATCCACAGGGCCAGCGCCAGAAACAGCAACGTGGCGATCACGCTGAAAAGCTTTTTCATCCAGAGATTTTCCGAGCCAGGCATCAACGATAAAGAGGCAGCGCGAGCGCGCCGAGCAAACAAACGAACAGGCTCAGGCGCAGTAACGCCGGATGCCAGAAGTGGCGATACAGGTCCAGCCTTGCCAGCAGGCGATCCAGCCCCCAGGCCAGGGCCATCGCAAGCAGAAACATCAGGGTCAGCGTCGGCAGGTACACACCGTGAAAAGCGATTTCACGCGGCATGGGCCACTCCACAGAGATGCGGCGAGCGGCCGTGGGCAGCCATTGGCGATTGAGGATCCAGCAACGAAGAACGGATGAAGTGCAGATAGCTTTTCACCCGGCGCAGCACCGAGGTATCGAAATGCGAGGCAAAAGGCTCGTCCGCTTCTTGGACTCGATTGAGTGCCTGATCGACCGCCAGCAGGCAACGCAGCAGGTTGCTCTGGTCAGGCTGGATGAACAGACGGATTAACGCACGCCCCATCACTCGCAGAGCAATGCGCCAGGGTTGGTACTCGGCGTAGCTAGGGTGAACCGGCAACGCGGCCTGCTCGCGACGCAGCTCGATGATTGCATGACCGATCTCAAGCACTAAAAACATCCAGCGCAACAGTTCGCGCTGCACGACAGGCCTGCCGCTGGCCAGACCGTACGCCTGGTGCATCAGGTCGCGGGTCTGGCTTTCGAAGCTGGACCCCAATCGCTGCAAAGGCGCACTGATCGCAAACACCACCTGATCACGCAGCGCCTGCTCCAGCCGCTGCCACATCCAGCGACTGTTGGGCGGCAGGATGATTGCACCCGCCGCCGCGCAGAACAGCATGCCGATCACCATCGCGATGTAATCGTTGATGAAGGTGTAAGGGTCGTAGGCCGTGAGGTTATCCGGCACCGAACCGATGCTGAAAAAAATCAGCAAGCCCAGCCCGTAGCCCGTCCATTGCGGACGCGATCCCAGAAATGCTCCCACCATGAACACCGGTGCCAACAAGCAGCACAACAAGGGAAAGCCATCGATCTGCGGGAACAGAAAAAAGGTTTCGACAAACCCGAACAGCGCGCCGAGCAGCGTGCCGCAGGTCATCTGAAACGACATTCGTCTGGGGTTGTGCGTGGTTGACGACAGCGCAACCGTTGCAGCTGAAGCCAGCGTCATGACCGCCCCGCTGGGCCATGCGGTCAACACCCAATAGGCGCTCAGAAGCGCAACCACGCACGTGGCTCGAACGCCCGCTGCAGCCGCCGTCATCCAGTGTGTGCGGGGGACAAACGCCTCGTTCCACTGCTCACGCACATGTTGATGATCGGCCAACGAGGCGTGGGTCTGGGCATGCCCGAGCAACTCGTCAAGAAGACGGTACTGCAACTCGAATGCCGTATGAAAATCCAGCCGATGGGCGTCACCAGGACCCGTTTGTTCAAAATCGGTACGCAGACGCCTGACCGTCTCCGGCCACTGCGCCTTGAGGGTGTCCAGGCGCGTCACCAACCGCGTGGCATCGCCGGTCGTCAACGCCTTGTCGGCGAACGCATCAAGCAGCGCGGTCAGTTGATCGAGGCCCGGCTCAATAGCACTCAGCACCACCGTTGACTGCTCGGTACGGAGCCGCTCAAGCAGTTGATGCAGCGCATTGAAACGGGTCGTGACGGCCATGAACTCGCTGTTCAGGCGATTGAGCCGTCCGTTGCGGCGGCGCATGTGCGGGTCCTCGAACACCGTGACACTGCGCAGGCCCTCAAGACCAATGGCTTCGGCCACGAAACGCACGTTAGCGGTTTCGAACGCGGCTCGCGCTTGATTACCGCGCAGGCCTTCAACGACGAAGCGGGCAAACACGCCAAACCTCTGATAGAGCGCGTTGCGCATCGCCGCACTGGCGCTCTGTGGCAGCACTACAGCGCTGATGGCCGTGGCACACAGAATTCCCAGCGAGATTTCCATTACTCGCCACACCGCGGCCATGAATGCACTTTCGGGATGCGCCAGCGCAGGCAGACCCACCATCGCAGCGGTGTAACCGGCCAGCACGAAACCGTACGCACGAAAATTACGGTAGCGCGCGGCACCCGCCGAACACAGTCCAACCCACACCGCCAGGCACATCAGGAAAGGCACCGGGTTCTGAGCGAACAGCGCCATCAGCAGCACCATCATGGCCGAACCCGCCAGCGTGCCCAGCAATCGATAGAAACTCTTGGCGAACACCTGGCCGCTTTGAGGCTGCATGACAATGAACACGGTAATCATCGCCGTGCGCGGCTGCGGCAGTTCCAGGCGCAGCGCCAGCCAGTAAGTCAGGAAGGCGGCAATCAGCACTTTGCCGATGTAGACCCACGTCACCCCGTCGCTGCGCGCCCAGCGGTTGAACTCACGACGCCAGGGCAGCGCGATGAAACGCTGAGCGATGGTCATCATGTCAGCGACCAACCTGGCTGCGTGCGCCACCAAGTGTGGCAGGCACATCGTCACCTGCCGACAGCCCTCCACCCAGCGCCACCACGAGCCCGGCATACGCGGACAGACGGGCAGCCTCGACCTGCTGCTGAACCTGCTGCTGACGGAACAGCAATGTCTGGGCGTTGAGCACATTGAGGTAATCGGTCAGCCCGCGCTGATAAGCGACCAGGGCGATGTCGAGTGTTTTGCGCGCCGACGTCACCGACTCGGCCGCGTACACCTGCTGCTTGTCCAGCGAAGCACGACGAATCAACTGATCGGACACACGCTGTAGCGCCATCACCAGCGTCTGGTTGTAGTGCGCGACTGCCAGGTCGTAACCGGCCGACGCACGTCCCAATTCAGCACGCAAACGTCCGCCATCGAAGATGGGGAGTGTGAATGCCGGACCGGCCTTGTAGCTGAGTTTGCTGCCGGTAAGAAACGCCAGCATGCCGCCGCCCGTGGCCATGTAACCCAGGCTGGCGACCAGATCGACGTTGGGGTAAAAGTCGGCATGGGCCATATCGAGGCCCCGGGCCTGCGCGGCCACGCGCCACTGACTGGCGACTACGTCGGGGCGCTGTCCCAGCAGTTGCGCAGGCAATGCCGACGGCAACTTCAGTTCGGCATTCAATGCCAGGCGGGGACGCTGCAAGGTCGCGCCCTCGCCCGGCCCTTTGCCTGCCAGCGCCGCCAACTGGTTGCGCCCCAGCGCAATGGCTTCTTCAAGCTCATCGACCTGCCGATGACTTTCCGGCAACGTTGCCTGGGCCTGGCTCACTTCGAAGTGCGTGCCGAGACCACCCTTGAGACGACGCTGCGCAAGGTCCAGCATTTGTTGTTGCTGCGCCAGGGTGGCCTCGGCGATGTCCAGACGGGCGAAGTTCAGGGACAGCTGGATGTAGGCGCGAACGATGTTTTCCTGCAACTCAAGCTGCGCCTGGCGCTGTTCGGCGGCGCTCATGTGCGCCAGATCAAGCGCCTGTTCGCTGGCATTACGCTCACGTCCCCAAAGGTCCAGCGGGTAACTCAGGCCCAGCGTCGCATTGTTGTCCCAGGTGCGACGATCGGCAAGCGCGCCGGGGCCGTAAAACTGATCACTGGGCCAATCGTGACGCGCCAGACTGGCGGTGCCCTGAACATGCGGCGATTCGGCCGACTCGGCCAGACCGGCCATCGCTCTGGCCTCCCGCACGCGCGCGGCCGCGATGGCCAGACTGGGGCTGCCGAGAACTGCCAGCTCGATCCAATGATCCAGTTGCGGGTCGTTGTAGACTTGCCACCACTGCCCGGTGGGCCAGTGTGCGCTGAGCGCAGCACGATGGATTGCCGTGTCGGTGGCCAGGCTGTCGGCAGGCAAAACGCTGCTTTGAGGTCCGATTCCGCCAGTGCCGATACAGCCGCTGATGACAAACGATAAAGCCAGAAGACCGAGGGGCTTGAGCCCTCTGATAATGCGACGCGGCACAGCTGCGAGTTCCCGACCGGTGATGAAACGCCTTGAGTGGCGGCGATTCTAGGGGGCGCCCGAGATGGCGATAAGCAGGGAGATATGTGAATCTTTGTTACCGAAACGGCGATAATCCTTTGGTATGGCTGACATGCCAACGTTACTTCATGTCACAATTTGCCATCTACTCAGAGATACATTCATGGACACCCTGCAAAACATGCGCGCCTTCAGTTGCGTGGCGCAAGCGGGCAGTTTTACTGCGGCAGCTGCCCTGCTCGACACCACCACCGCCAACGTGTCGCGTGCCGTCTCCAACCTTGAGGCGCACTTGCAGACGCGTCTGCTCAACCGCACCACGCGCCGCATCGCGCTGACCGAAGCCGGAAAGCGCTACCTGCTGCGCTGCGAGCAGATCCTGATGTCGGTCGAAGAAGCCGAAGCCGAGGCCAGCGACGCCCATGCGCGCCCGGCCGGTCAGCTCAAAATGCACTCGATGCCAGGCGTCGGTCAGCATTACGTCGTGGATGCCATTGCCCGCTACCGACGCAGCCACCCCGATGTGTCGTTCGACCTGACCCTCACCAGTCGCGTGCCTGACCTGTTGGAAGATGGCTACGACGTGTCGATCGTGCTGGCCAGTGAACTGCCGGACTCGGGCTTCGTGTCTCAGCGTTTGGGGATCACTTACAGCATCGTGTGTGCATCGCCGGAGTACATCAAGACCTTCGGTACGGCGCACAAACCTGCGGACCTGCTGAACCATGCGTGCCTGCGTTTGGTGAGCCCGGTGTTTCCGCTGGAGAAGTGGCTGTTCGACGGTCCGCAAGGCCAGGAAATGGTCACGATCACCACGTCACCGCTGCTGGTCAACTCGGCCGACGCCATGAAAACTGCGATCTCCAGCGGCATGGGCGTGGGCATCCTGCCGATCTACTCGGCCATCGAAGGCCTGCGCAACGGTACGCTGGTGCGGATCATGTCCGACTATCGCTCCCAAGAGCTGAACCTGTACGCCATCTACCCGTCACGCCAGTACCTGGATGCCAAGATCAAGACGTGGGTCGAATACCTGCGCGGCTCGCTGCCGGAGATTCTGGCGGCCGATGAAGCGGATCTGCACGTGCAGGCGCTCAAGAACATATCCTGACGTCGTACAACTGCAAAAAGCGGCTGCCAAAGGGCGGGCAGGAATGTTAGCGTGCTACTCACTCAACCCGCTCAAGAGTGACTGCCCAATGAAAAAAACCGTACTCGCCTTCAGCCGTGTGTCCCCTGAAATGGCCGAGCGCCTGTCGCACGACTTCAACGTGATCGTGCCCGACCCCAAGCGGGGCGACCTCAATGCCCAGTTTGAAGACGCCTTGCCCGAATCCCACGGCATGATCGGTGCCGGCCGCAAACTGGGCCGTGAGCAATTGGCGAACGCCAGCCGTCTGGAAGTGGTATCGAGCATTTCAGTGGGTTATGACAACTACGACGTCGGCTACCTGAGCGAGCGCGGCATCATGCTGACCAACACGCCGGATGTGTTGACCGAAAGCACCGCCGATCTGGGTTTCTCGTTGATCATGAGCAGTGCGCGCCGCGTGGCTGAACTGGATGCCTGGACCAAGGCAGGCCAGTGGACACGCAGCATCGAAGCGCCGCATTTCGGCACCGACGTGCATGGCAAGACACTGGGGATCGTGGGCATGGGCAACATCGGTGCCGCCATTGCGCGTCGCGGCCGCCTGGGCTTCAACATGCCGATCCTGTACAGCGGCAACAGCCGCAAGACCGAGCTTGAGCAAGAACTGGGCGCGCAATTCCGTAGCCTGGATCAATTGCTGGCTGAGTCCGATTTCGTCTGTCTGGTCGTGCCATTGAGCGACAAGACGCGCCACCTGATCTCGCACCGCGAATTGAGCCTGATGAAGCCGAGCGCGATCTTGGTCAACATTGCACGTGGGCCGATTGTCGACGAGCCTGCGCTGATCGAGGCCCTGCAGAACGGCACCCTTCGCGGTGCGGGTCTGGACGTCTACGAACAGGAGCCGCTGCAAGCGTCGCCCCTGTTCCAGCTCAAGAACGCCGTTACACTGCCTCACATCGGCTCGGCCACCACCGAGACCCGCCAGGCGATGGCCGATCGTGCCTACCACAACCTGCGCAGCGCCCTGCTGGGTGAACGCCCGCAGGATCTGGTCAATTCGCAGGTGTGGAAGGGTTGACATATAACGGTCAGGCCTGCGGCTCAAAGAGACGCTGTGTTCAAATGTGGGAGGCGGCTTGCCCGCGGTCTGCCGGGAACCGGCAGTAAACCCTGCAAACGCGGTGCATCAGACAAAACCCAGGCCTGCTGCGCAGCCCATCGCTGCCGTCGTAACCTCCGAAAGCCCCCACGCCCTGCGGGCAGAAGCAGATTTCAGCGCGGCCCCACTACGTCGAAGATGTGGTGGGGCTGCCCACCGGCACGACCACCGGCTTAACCTTTCTGAACACCAGCACATTGCCCACCATCACCAGCACCAGCCCGACCAGTGCGGCCGAGGTCCACTGATAACCTTCGACCCACGCCGACACGTTCAACGCCACCACCGGAAACAGCACCGTGCAATACGCCGCTCGCTCCGGCCCCATGCGGCCGACCAGCGTCAGGTAGGCGTTGAAGCCGATCACCGAGCCGGGGATGACCAAATACAGCAACGAGCCGACATACCGGGTATTCCATTCGAACGTGAACGGCGTGCCGCTGAGCAGGCAGTACCCCCCCAGAATCGTCGAGCCATACAACATGCCCCAGGCATTGGTGGTCAGCGGGCGCAGACCGGCTTTCTGCTGCATGCTCGACAGCATGTTGCCCGCCGAAAAACAGAGCGTGCCGAGCAGCGCCAGGCCCAGCCCGATCAGGGTCTGGTGACTGGCACCGTGCCCGGACAGTTCAGGCCAGAACAGGCAGCCCAGCCCCAGCAATCCCAATGCACCACCGTTCAGTACATTGCTGGCAATTTTTTGCCGGAAAAAGATCCGTGCATTCAAGGCATTCCACAAGGTTGCGGTCGAGAACACGACGGCGATCAAGCCACTGGGGATCCACTGGCTCGCCGTCAAAAAACACATGAAGTTGACGCAGAACAGACAGACACCCTGCGCCAGACAAATCAACTGCCCACGACGATTGACCGGTTGCAGCCGCCGGGTAATCAACAGAATCGCGAACAGCACCAGCGCCGCCAGTGCGAAGCGATAGACGATCGACACCGCAATGGCGACCTCGCCCAGCTGGAGCTTGAGCGCAATCCAGGTCGTGCCCCAGATCAGCACGGTCAGAAGATAAAGCGAAATGTTCATGACACAGGCTCCTTGATGAGCCTTCAGTCTGCTGCGCGCCTCGCCGCTCGCGCTTGCACAATCTTGCGCATTTGATCGTCGCGCTGATGGCAACCGTATCGCTCGCGGGTAGGATGAGCGGCAGAGAGGAACCGCCATGCCATCCATCGAAACCATTCAAGTCTTCCAGGCGTTGAACAGCTCGCCGCATTCCTGCCTTGAGCAGAGCGCCGCGCTGGGCGACGGGTTGATGGCGGCCCTTTGGAACAACCGGCATGATTCACAGGAGTACCACGCGCCCACTCACCACACGCTGTCGTGCTACATCGAAGACGGCACCGGCACGTTCCGGCGCGATCGGCCGGACCAGAAAGGCTCCCCCGGCAAGCTCTGCATACTGCCTGCGGGGCACGAGTCGGCATGGATCGTGAACGGGGAGATTCGTCTGGCGCATCTGTATTTCAGTGCGGAGCAGTTCGCATTGAGTTGCGTCACGCTGCTGGACCGCGAGCCGCGCGAGATGCAGTTGCGGGAAAACACCTTTCTCGACGATCCCGCACAGACGCAGCGTTTCCAGCAACTGATCCGCCTGAACTGGACAGAGCCGGGTGAGCGGCTGCTCACCAGCAGTCTGGCTCACGAAATGATCGGCCATGCGCTGTTGAGCCAGACCGGGCAGCGCGAAGGCCTGCGCTTGAAGGGCGGCCTGGCGCCACATTTGAGGCGGCAACTGGTGGACTTTATTGAGACGCACCTGGCAGACCCACTGAGCCTGGGACAACTGGCAGGCCTGTGCGCGCTGTCCGAATATCACTTCGCTCGCATGTTTCGCGAAAGCTTCGGACTGCCGCCTCACCAATACCTGCTGGCACGTCGCCTGGAGCGGGCTCGTCATTTGCTGCGCTCCACCGACAAACCGCTGGGCGACGTTGCGCTGGCCTGCGGGTTTGCCAGCGCCAGTCATTTCAGTAATCGGTTTCGCCAAGCGATGGGCGCGACCCCCAGCGAATATCGTCTGGCCCTTGCCGCGTTTACACCCACTGACTGAGCGCGGCCAGCGGGCTGAACAGCACCGCGCAACCGGCCAGCACCAACACCCAGCGCGGCCGAAACGGTATCAACGACACCAGCACCACAGCGCTTGCCATCAACACCGCAAACCACTGCACCAGACCGATGGCCCACCCATCGGCGTCCACTGCCGGCCAAGGCGAAATGAGCAGTGCGCTCCAGCCGACAACCTTGAGAACCAAGCGGCGATGCGCAGTGAGCGATCCTTTGCACAGCTCGCCGTAATGGCGTGGCATGGACAAGCACAACGCGGCTAACGCCAGGTAGCACAACAACGCCGCAAGCAGCATCAGTTGGCCTCCTGTGGGCTGGCTTGCAGCGGCAGGCTGTCGGGACGCAGTGCCTTGCTGGCGATTGATGACCTGAACTTCGTCGCCGTCCAACCGAGAAACAGACCAGTGGCGAGCGCTGTCAGGTCAACGGCTGCCAGCACCCAACTGCCCGCTGCCAGCGAGTCCAGCAGGTAGCGGCCACTGGTCAGAAAGTCCAGCAGGGGTAAGGTCGTAAACAGAATCGCCCCCAGCCAAAGCTGCTCTCGCCAGGCACTGCGACCGCGACGCACCAGCGCATGCAGTACGGACACGCCCCAAGCGCTGAAGAACACACTGACTTCCCAATCGGCCCGCCCGGTGAGTTCGGCAGGGATCAAGCGGTTGGCCCAGAAGAATGCGGCCACAGCGATCAGCAGGCCGGACATGCTGGCGATATTCAGCACTTCCACCAACCTCAGTTCCAGTGGCAGCACGCCACTTTTCGCGTGCTTGAGCTGACGCTTGGCCAGCCACATCACCAGCCCCGTGCCAATCATGGCCGTACCCGCAACGCCGAAACTAAAGTACAGCCAGCGCAACAGTGGCTGAGCGAAATGCCCGACGTGCAGCCCATATATCGCGCCAGACACCTGCAACGCCATCGGCCGCTCTGGCACTTCGTTCTGCAACTCGCCGCTGACGCCGTTGAACGTCAGCGCTCCACCACGTTCCATGACGATACTGCCCTTGTCGTCGCGAGTCAGCAGCACCGAAGCCGCCGCGTCACCGGGGTTGTTGACGACCACGCGCCCCACATGCCCGCTGTCCCAGCGCTCGGTGGCGGTCTTGACCAACGGCGCCAACGCAACCAACGGCGCGGGCGTGCCTTCGGCCTTGATGGGGCGAGAGGCCGGAAACACCTCGCTGTAGAACGCCTGTACGGTGTCATAGGCCGTCAGGATGCTCGCAGGCATGACCATCGACATGAAGATCACCAGACTGCTGTAGGTGATCATCAAGTGGAACGGCAGCACCAGCACGCCCAGCGCGTTGTGGCCGTCGAGCCAGGAGCGCTGGCCCTTGCGCGGCCGAAAGGTGAAGAACTCCTTGAAGATTTTCTTGTGGATGATGATCCCGGTGACCAGCGCAATGAACATCACCATCGCCGCAATGGTCGCCAGCCAGCGGCCCCACGGATACGGCATTTGCAATTGATAGTGGAAACGGTAGAAGAAGTCGCCGCCTCGGGTATCGCGCGCCTGCACCTCAGTGCCGGTCTGCGGATCGAGCAGCTTGCGCACGAAATTGTTGCGCTGGCCCGCCTTGCCGTCCGGCAGCCAACCTACCGACAGACCGGGCGTGCGTTCGTCAGGCAGACTGATGAACCAGCGCGTAGCACCGGCGGCGTGAGCCTGCAGGTAGGTCTGGGCCATCTTCACGCTGGCGCTTGCATCGAGCGTGCGTACCGGAATCTCCGGCTGCATCCACTGGGTGATCTCATCTTTGAAATAGGAAAGCGTCCCGGTCAGGAAAATCGCGAACAACAGCCAGCCGAATAGCAGCCCGATCCAGGTATGGAGCCAGGCCATCGCCTGGCGGAAACCCTCTTTCATAGCAGCCACCTGCCGCACGCGTAAGCGGCGCCGAGCACAGCACAGGGCACCAGCACTCCGACCCAGGCCTGCAACGCCGTTCGGCACGCAAAACACCAGAGCACAGCCACCATATAGACGAGGAACGACAGCATCATGCCGGTCACCACCGCTTCGGCGCGGGGCATCGGCAGCCATTGAGTGATACACATGCTGGTGATCGAAGCCAGCAGATACCCGGCAAAGATGGCTGCAAGTGCGCGTGAGGCCACGGCCAGTCGATAGGTGATTGTCACGCCCCTGGTCCTGGATGTTCGCTTCTTGACCATGAGAGTGGGTGCGGCAGAGGAGCCATCCATTGGAGCGTCTTCGTTCGGTGCATTAAACGGCGGGAAGCTGGTCATGACGCCAGCAACGTCTTGATTCGTCCTCAAACCGACGAATGAAGCGCAATATTAATGATAAATATTCTCATACGCAAAAGAGTCTGACAGAATCCACGCCACCCATGAATCCTCTGGATTGCTTTCGTGATGCACAGCGCCCACCCTGCTCTCATTCACACTGTCGATGGCCTGTTCCGGGCGCATAACGCCTGGCTGACCGGCTGGCTGCGGCGCAGGCTCGGCTGTCCTCACAGTGCTGCCGATCTGGCGCAGGACACCTTCATCAAAGTGCTGGGCGCGCGCGACACTCAGCAAATCGTTGAGCCACGTGCATTTCTGACCACCATCGCCCGACGCGTGCTGTGCAATCACTACCGGCGTCAAGACCTCGAAAGCGCTTACGCTCAGGCGCTCGCCGAACTGCCGGAGAACGTGGCGCCCTCGGAAGAACAGCGCGCAATCATCCTTGAAACGCTGGTGGAGCTTGATCAACTGCTCGACGGTCTGCCCGACCCCGTGAAGCGCGCCTTTCTGATGTCGCAGGTTGACGGCATGCGTCATGGTGAAATTGCTGAGGCCTTGGGGATCTCCATCGCAACGGTCAAGCGTCACCTCAACAAGGCCGCGCTACGCTGCTACTTCGCTCTATGAGCCTGAACACCGAATCCCTGAACAAATCCGACATTTCGCCTGCGGTCGCGCAACAGGCCGTCGGCTGGCTGCTGGAAATGCAGGAAGGCTCGCTGAGTGCCGCCCGTCAAAAGGCCTGGCAGCTCTGGCTCAACGGCAACGCCGAGCATCAACGGGCGTGGGCGCACATTCAGCGGGTCAATCAGCGCTTGAGCGGCCTTTCCTCGCCGCTGGCACACGCCGCGCTGGGGGCGCCCAAATCCGGCGGGAGACGCCATGCCCTTAAATTGTTGCTGCTGTTGGGGGCAGGCTCGGCCGTTGGCTGGAGCCTGCGTGAGCAGATTGCATTGCAGCCCTTGCTGGCCGACTACAACAGCGGTGTGGGCGAACAGCGCAAAGTGGCCTTGAGTGACGGCAGCCAGGTTCAGTTGAATACCGCGAGTGCGGTGGACGTGAAGTTCGATGCGCAGCAGCGGCTGATTCAGCTGTTGTCCGGGGAAATTATGATGACCGCCTCGGCGGATAGCCGCCCGCTGAACCTGCTGACGGCCGAAGGCAGAGTGCGGGCGGCGACCGGTACGAGTCGTTTCAACCTGCGCCAGCTCAATGGGCGCACGCAACTGGCCGTCTTCGCTGGAGAAGTCGAACTGGCACCCGGTGATCGCGCAGGTTCGGGGCTGACCTTGCAGGCACAGCAGCAGGTGACCTTCAGCCGCAGCGCCTGGGACAGCGTCCGAGCTGTGGACGCCAGCAGCGGCGCCTGGGCCGACGGTATGCTGGTGACGTCACGCATGAAGCTGGCTGATTTTCTCGGTGAGCTGGGGCGTTATCGCCGCGGCCGCCTCAACTGTGATGCGAAAGTCGCCAACCTGCTCATCTCCGGCAGTTACCCGTTGGCCGACAGCGAACGCATCCTCGACATGCTGGAAATCGCCCTTCCCGTGCATGTGCAGCGCTTTACCCGGTATTGGGTGAACGTGCAGGCACGGGTTTGAATCCCGGATTGCATGCACGCACTGATCCCTCCTCACGCTCCGCGTGGTAACGCCTTTCAGGACGCTCCGCGTCCCGATGCTCGCACCTGTGTATCGGTGTAATAACGCCACAAAAAAATGTTTCATATTACTTGAGCCGTTTCCAGCCACTCGCGTGACAGACAGGGAAAGCACTTCAATCTTCCGGTCAAAGGACTCCTGCATGTCAGCCCGCCCTACCCAACTTTCTCCGCTGGTGCGCACGCTGCGCCATGTCATTTTCGGCGCCAGCCTTTCAGTGGGTAGCCTGTCTATGGCGCAGGCCGCTGACGTGGTGCCCAAGGTTTACCACATCGCGCCGAGCGAACTGGAAACCGCGTTGAACCAGTTTGGTCGGGAAGCCGGCGTGCTGATCTCCTACGGCTCCCAGATCACCAGCGGCCTGAAAAGCCGCGGTCTTGAAGGCCAGTACACGCCCGAGCAAGGCCTGAACGCGTTGCTCGAAGGCACCGGCTTGCAAGCCGTGGCCGATGGCAACAACGGTTTCACCGTGCAATCGGCCAGTGTCGCGGGCGCGCCCATCGAGCTGGGTGTTTCAACGGTGGTCGGCGACTGGCTGGGTGAGGCGCAACAGACCAATGTCTTTGAACATCCCGGCGCCCGTGACGTCATTCGTCGCGAAGAATTCGAGCGTGTCGGCGCGACCTCTGCTCGCGACGTGCTTAACCGCATCCCCGGCGTTAACGCACCGGACAACAACGGCACCGGCAGCCATGACATGGCGCTGAACTTCGGCATTCGCGGCCTGAACCCGCGTCTGGCCTCGCGCTCCACCGTGTTGATGGACGGCATCCCGGTGCCCTTCGCACCTTATGGCCAACCACAGCTGTCGTTCGCGCCCATCAGCATGGGCAACATGGACGCCGTGGACGTGGTACGCGGCGGTGGCGCAGTGCGCTACGGCCCGCAGAACGTCGGCGGCATCGTCAACTTCGTGACCCGCGCCATCCCCGACGAGCCAACGCTCAAAGGTGGCATCCAGACCGAAACCAGCCCGTCTTCCAGCCATGACGGCTTCAAGACCACCGGCAACCTGCTGGCGGGCGGCACCAACGATAACGGCTTGGGCGGCGCGCTTCTGTATTCAGGCGTGCGCGGCGGCGACTGGCGTGAACACAGCGACACGCAGATTGACGACCTGATCCTAAAAGGTAAGTACCAGATCGACGAGGCCAACAGCCTCAACGCGATGGCCCAGTATTACGACGGCGAAGCCGAGATGCCGGGTGGCTTGAGCGTCGCTGACTACGATGCCGATCCGTACCAGTCAACGCGCCTCAAGGACAAGTTCTGGGGCCGCCGCACCCTGGTCAACTTCGGCTATCGCTACGAACAGGACGCCCGCGTCTTCACCGCCAATACGTTCTTCACCAAGACCTTGCGCAGCGGTTATCTGGACCAGGGCAGCTTTGTGTCCCTGTCGCCCCGCGAATACTGGGTGCGCGGTCTGGAAACTCGCTTCTCTCAAGGCTTTGCGCTGGGCGAAACCTGGCACGAAGTGGGCGTCGGCTATCGCTACGTGAACGAGGCGGGCCATGAACTTCGCTACCGTGAACCCGTGACCAGCCAACTGCCGACCACCGCCAGCCGCAACGACCGTGACACTAGGGGCTCCACCGAAGCCCATGCGTTCTATATCGACGACCGTATCGACATCGGCAAGTGGACCATCACACCCGGCATTCGCTACGAAATGATCGACACCGCACAGAACAACAACCTGACCAACGTCAAATACCAGGGCGACTACAACACCGCGCTGCCCGCACTGAATGTGCTTTACCACCTGACCGACACCTGGAACCTGTACGCCAACACCGAAGGTTCGTTCGGCAGCGTGCAATACAGCCAGATGCCCAACCGCGTAACCGGCGGCGAAGTGAAGCCGGAGAAGGCACGGACCTGGGAGCTGGGCACGCGCTACGACAACGGCAACCTGCGTGCCGAGATCGGGGCGTTCCTGATTAACTTCGACAACCAGTACGACAGCAACCAGACCAACGACACCGTGATCGCTCGGGGTGAAACGCGCCATCAAGGTATCGAAACCAGCATCAATTACGCGCTGGAAGGCCTGAACCCGGCGCTGGCAGGTTATGACGTATACGCGACCTACGCCTTCGTCGATGCCACCATTCGTGAAGACGGTCCGAACAAGGGCAACCGCGTACCGTTCTCCTCGAAACACAAAGGCACGATGGGCGTGAGCTACACCGAAGGGCCGTGGAAGCTGAACCTGGACAGTTCTTTCCAGAGCGACCAGTTCGCCGACAACGCCAACACCTCGGCCGAAAGCGCCGACGGCAGCACCGGGCGCATCCCCGGCTACATGCTGTTCAGCACCCGCGCCGGTTATGACTTCGGCCCGCAGCTGTCCGACCTGAACGTGGCGGTCGGCGTGAAGAACCTCTTCAACCGCCAGTACTACACCCGCTCGTTCGACGACAACAACCGCGGCAAATACGTGGGCGAGCCCCGTACGCTGTACGTTCAAACCTCGGTTGCGTTTTGATGCAATTTTCCTGACCTGATTGATCGCTGACTGATCGTTCCCATGCTTCCGTGGGAACGCCTCTTCAGACGCTCCGCGTCCAATTCTGCATGCCTCACCTCGTGGGAGCGGAGTTGTTGTGCGACGGGGCTTCGTCGTTTCACAGACATACCCGTAGGAAAGAATGCCCGCCAAGACAGGAAATTTTCGTTCAAACACTTCCTGTTTTTTTCTACTGCGAAATATTTCTTCCACATTGGGCTTGAATTGTCGGGTCATTGCCGCCAACACTGTGAATGAGCGCAAACGAAACCGCGAGTCATCGCGCAGTCCAGGCTCACACGAGCAAGCCCTAATAAGGATTAACTATGCAAATCCAGGTCAATAGCGATAATCACATCGAAAGCAGTATCCGACTGGAGGAGTGGGTTCGTACCACCGTTGAAAGCACGCTCGAACATTACGACGAATACCTGACTCGCGTTGAAGTCCATATCCGCGATGAAAACGGCGACAAGCCAGGCCCGCATGACATCAAATGCCAGATGGAAGCCCGGCCAAAAGGACACCAACCTATTTCTGTTTCCCACAAGGCCGATACGGTAGATCAGGCGGTGGATGGCGCGGCGGTAAAACTCGATCACGCCCTTGAGCATTTGTTTGGCAAGCTGCGCGGCAAACGCGGCGCGGCGCCGATCCTGACCGAGCAGGATGAAGATTCGGTGAGCCCGGACGCATTGCTCGAAGAGGAATTCCTGGAAAAAGAGCAGGAGAAAGAAGCCGCTCGTTTGGGTTGATTCCCACTCGCTGCATGAACAGGTTTCACGAATAGACAAGAAGGGCGAACCCGCAAGGGTTCGCCCTTTTTCGTGATACCCGGCTCGACTCAGTCAAAGGCGCTGAAAAAGGCTGCACCCTGCGACTGATCGGTGCGCACCACAAACGCTCGACGCACAGCTTTGTATCACCCGCAACACAGCTCGCCTTGCGCCAGCGCGACGTCTCGGTGCCGTCCATCGAATTTAACATCCAGTGACAAACCGATACCGAGGGCCATTCCAGCCTCTTACGCGAGCGAACACGGTCGCCGCTGATGCCTGCCTCCGAGCAGTGGACGATGACTCGCACGGCGGGCGCTCTACCCTCTTCCAGCCGCAGTCCAGAGCGGCCACTGCCGTACTTTTCGGAACACCTCCAAACGAGGTTTCCATCCCGTAAACGCGAATGCTTGTCCGAAAAAGAAAAGCGTCCGAATGTCTGACAATCCATCGAACCGGCTTTTAAAAATCGTCCTTCTGACAGCGCCGATCAGCACGTGAGACAGCCCTGAAGCCTTCAATCACGCGCTATTAATCATCGCCTTTGGGCAACCTGATAGTGCGCCAATCTCCCGCGAAATACGCTGCTGGCGGTTACAGATCCTGCCTGCCCGATCCGTCGACTCCCGAAAATGGCCCGAACCGTGCAATGCACTGATGGCGACACCCAAACCACGGCCAAGCCACTGATCGGCCGCTGAGAACCAAAAGGACTTACACCCGGTCAACTTATGCAGAACCATTGAGCAGGTAAATGATATGGACAATCCTTTTCAGATGATCACGGACACTTTCCATCCGGACTATCGGGTGAATCTGAGCATTCAAGGACTGGACGGCAGCATCATGCTGACGCTCTCCAACGAACGTGGCGTCGTCGCCAAGCGCCTGATCAGCGCCGCTCAACGTAACGACCCGGAACGCCTGCGGCGCCTAATAGAAAGCGTGCAGTTCGGCATCGCCATCGAGCGTGGCGACAGCGCAATCAAGGTCCTTGCCGCCATGACAGATGGCGCTGCCCTTCGACAGCCAAGCGCGCCTTCCAATGACGAGTGGCAGCGAAAGCGGCCGAATCTTGCGGCGGGGATCTGATGGGATGGCATCCTTGTGATGCCCTTCTGATTTGAGGCGTGCCAGCTGACTAACCGGGAACGCATCAGGTATACGACCATCATGACCGCCTGAAAAACCTGCGCCACCGGCGACTCTTTTCTTTGTCGAGCAGCTCAAGCACGTTGGTCAGGAAGCTATACAGGTCGCCTTCAAAGTACTCTTCAGGAAAAGAGGTATCCTGATCGAACGGTGGATCTGCATAGTCCAATCCTTGGGGTGTCATATAAGTGCTAATGTATTTCTTGATATCTTTACCAAGGAAATAAGAAGCAAGGAAATTTCGCTCATCCAGGTATGCACTGACTATTTCATCCAGCCTCATTGGCGTGTAATCTTCTTTTCCCTCATCGCTTAGAAATGCTCCCACCCCCGAACCGGCATCATAAAGAAAATCCGTCAATGCACTGTACTTCATCGCACCCACCCCGTAAGAAGGGAACGACGTTAAAATATAGTACGGCATATGATTATACTCAACAAACTGAATCACTACCCTGACGGTAGACATCTGCACAACATCGTCTTGTGCGTCATGATAGATGCCCCATCCAATGGAGCGATCGAGCGACGCTTCGAATTGCCTGTTTTTCACCCCCTTAAACCATTCCCTGAACTTTGAATACAACACTATCTTGGTATGATTGCGGTCAAGCAGTTGTCTGACCGCCCACTCCGCTGCTTCCAAATCGTGAAAAGTACTCACCATGCGAACGATACTGTCTTCGAGATTCTCTTCCATGACCTATATACTCTTATGGCTCAACGCTCTCTTCTGAACAGCTCAGACAAAACGTTCAAAATAATAATTTATGACCGCCAGTTTTTGCCGAGCAGCAGTGAGAAGATTCTGCGCCTATGCGTTCTGACGCTCTCGTCAAGAAGAGCAGACACTGTTGTTACCGTCGAAATAATCCTCGACAAAAGACGTGTCTTGACCAAAGGGTGGATCTGCATACTCCAAGCCTACGAATGCCATATGGCTACGAATACAGCATTCGATTTCCCGCTTAAAATAAGTGCAATGCATTGTGCTTGAAACCCCTCACCCGCATATTCCCTCAATACTTCAGACAGCAACATCGGTCGGAAAACTTCATGTTCTTCGTCACGAAGAAGCTCACCCACCCTGTCACCCCAAAAAACATAAAGCTGGAAATGTACGGATACCTCACCTCCACACGACGGCTAGACCACTGAAAGTTACACGGGAGCCGTATCGACGCAAGCTGACATTATCGTCCAGTCAGCCTCGACAAGACTTTACGTCTCCAGTCCTCCATTTCCCTATCTAGCAAACACATAACTTTCTTCAGAAACTCATGTAGATCCTCTTCAAAATAATCTTCAACGAAAGACGTATCCTGATTAAAGGGAGGATCTACATACTCAAGCCCTTGTGGGGTCATATGATTACTTATGTAACTTTTTATCTGCCTTTTGAGGAAAAAGGCGTTCAGCATATTACGCTCAGCAACATACTCCTTAACAATCGCGTCCAACCCAAGGGGTCTGAATACCAACTTTTCTTCATCATGTAAAAACTCGCCAACCCCATCACCGACATCGAATAGAAAATCCAGCATTAATCCATAAGCCATTTTCGACACCTTAAATTGACGGAAAAGCGCTTACTATAAAATAAGGCATATGATTATACTCAGCAAATTTTATGACAATCGTGATTTTAGCCATACGGATAGGCTTATCAGGATTAGCCCCTGTTATACCCCAGCCCACCGGCTTTTCTAAAACCGTAGAAAACTCATATCGCTTATCCTTAAGCAGAAGCCTAGCCTTTGATTGCAGTAAAATCTTGAGGCGATTTCTTCTAAGCGCTTGACTCACTGCCCACTCAGCCGTTTCAAGATCGTAAAACGTAGACGACACATTGACCTTCTTTGAGGCGAATCGTGATACCAAGTACTCAATCGTTTTACCCACATGTTTAAAAATCGTATGGCCACCGCCTGATTTTTTAGGCGCATGCAACGGCTTCTCACTCGTCACCACCGTCATTCGGCCTGCATGCACCGAAGACACTCTAAACGCGTTATACATCGAAGCCGTCGACAACGGCACCGCAAACTCGGTCGCCAGACCAATGACCTGCCCGGTTGCGTGTGACGCGCCAAGCGATTGCGCAACCGATGCGCCAGCCTTGAACGAAAACGAATCCGTTTCCCTGCCCGTCACCAGCTGTGTCATGCCTGCCGAGAGCTGATCAGACGCATGCACGCCCATCGCCACGCAACCCAGCTTGCTGATCATCGTAGGTTCGGGGACAGCGCACAGCACACCGGAACCTGCCAATTCGACAATGCCGCCGACCAGTCGAAAGCTGCCGAATATTCGATTGGACATTATCTCGGCTGGCGATAACGACTCCTGGGTCAGAATGGCTGCCATTTGCGCGAAGCTCAACGCTACACGGAACTCTCCGTCGTCTTGCATGAGAGCGCCCTTATGCGAATGGCTTATTGGCGATTCGGTCCCAGCCTCCGGAGACTATTCCCGAGCTGCCACCGTCTGCTCGCCGCTGCTGGGAATATTCGAACTTGATCCGGCCATAGTTCAGCGTGATGACTTCCACTGGAAAACCGCCCTGCTCGGCGCCCTGTCCGCTCACGGTCGCGATCAGCACTTCTTCGAGCACGATGTCCATGTATTTGAATTTCTCGGCACCTGCCCGATGAATGCGCACAGTGACCGTTTTCAAATGCGACCCGCGACAGCAGAGTTCGAAAAGTTTGGGCGTGGCTCGATCAACATATTTGCTGATCTGGAAGTCACCCAGGCTGACGCCGCCAGCCGATGCGCCACCGCTTGAACTCGCGGTCTGGCTGATCGACTGAATGGCGTCGTAATGGTAGGACAACAACTCAACCCATCCTTTGTGGTCAGCGTCCAACGATTCACCCTCGACCCCGTCCACCTTCATGAATGCATCAAATGACATATCGGCTCCCTGCCTTTTGGATAATTGAGGGCCGAAGCCTACTGGACACATCCTCACGGTGAACAGAGGGTGTTCGCGGCCTGCCTCACGGTTTTAGGGTGCGACTGCGGCAGAATAATCAGGAGGGGGAGAGAACGCCTCACGGCACTAAACACGGCCAGAGGATGACCGGACTACAGCAAAAAACACCAGAAACAGGCATCGCCGATCAACGTTTCATCGGCATCTGGAGCAAAGGTCGTGGGACATAGGCCACACGCTTGGTTTCTTTTCGCCTTGGGCGTCCTACAGCAGGTTCAGCCAAAGTACAGACTCAGACTGTTACAAATATCCTGCGCACTGACATTCAAGCAGCTCTGGCACTGGCCACGGCTGCACCTCACCTGCGGAGCATTCCGAGGAGGCAATATGTTCTTACGTTACGGGATATTGATTGCGACACTGGTAGTGGCATCGGGCTGCGTTGAAGAGCGAATCGTTCATGAAAGACGACCGCCGCCCCATGAATATGTTGAAGTCATCGCACCTCAACCACCGCCCGAACGGGTGATCGAGGTGGAGCCTGCGCCTCGTTCAGGCTATGTCTGGTCGCGTGGCTACTGGCACTGGAGCGACGGGCGTTATGTGCCGGTTCACGGCCATTGGGTAGCGGAACGGCCTGGCTATCGCTACGTGCATCCGCATTGGGAAAGCGCGGGTGATGGCTGGCACTGGCATGCCGGGATGTGGGTCAACTGATCACTGGCAGATCTGACTCTGAACGCCACACCTATCGGAACAGGGTCGTGCCAACGCTATGCGTTGGCATGCCGCCCGGAAGGCTCCGCGTCACACTTGAGAGCGGAAGCGGAGCGTCCTGGACGGCGTTATCACGCAGAAGCGTGGGGACGATCATTTTCGAATTTCAGATTTCGCCCTTCTCCTCCGTCACCGCGCCTTTCACAGAACTGGATGAGTCGGGAATCTTGGCTGACGGGTATTTGTACGACGCATAGCGTACGACCAGAATCGCAAACGCCAGCAGCAGAATGCCGCCGCACAGGTAGATGATGCCGATATCCGGCGGATTGTGGTGGGACACGTCCGAGATGAGCAGTCGGGTCAAGGCCGTGATCGCCACGTAGATCAAAAAGCGCACCGGCATGTGGTTGGTCTTGAAATAAATCCCCGTCATCGCCCCCAGTTCGAGATAGATGAACAGCAGCAGAATGTCATCGACCGTGACATTGCCCTTCTCAACCATCCCCAGAAATGCAACCACCGACGCCCATGCCGTGATGGCACCGATGGCGAACAGCGCCAGGAAGTGAAAGCTCTCCACGCACAGATTGCCCAGTGATTCGGCCTGTGTATGCACGCGGTGGCGCATTTTTGCTGCCCATTTGTTTCCCATGACGCTTTACCTCTGAACCTTCATTGATCACGATCCGGACTGGATCGAATGATGCTGTGTGCGTGTGACGCGGTGTGCGACATGCCTTTTAAAGCAGGAACAGGGCCATAGGCTATGGTTGAGAGCGCGACCGGTTGTCGCAAGGCACATGCGTGATGCAAAAGAGATGCTTAAACGCCACTAATCAGGTGGGGGTTGATTGGCTCACGCAGAACACTGTATAAAGATACAGTAATAATTGATTTCACACCCAAGGCAGGTGAAGAGGCGACTGGTACGCCAGCCATGCAGGATCACTGTCTGTTGCACCCCTGGTCAAAGCGTGAAGCACCCGGGTTAGCCCTTCCACACTGGATATGACGACGAGGCCAAAATGGCTGTTGAAACCCTTTACCGCAGTACCCGCGATCTGGAGACTACTTTCGTGGACCGTAAACTCGCCGATGCGCACGATCAAATGCTTGAGCTGGCAGAGCTGCTCACGGACGTTCTGGTCAAGAACGTACCGGGTCTTTCCGAGAAGCATGCAGAAGACGCGAGCATCTACATGGCGAAAAATCGTGCCGTGTTTGCAGCAGCGTTCAAGAACAACGCGACCGCGCTCAACGAGTTGTCCGAGCCGGCTGCTGAAGCGGATAGCTGATTCAGCCAGGGTTTCTGTGCAGGGCCTTTGACATCACAGCCGCGCGGCTTCCTCACCTGAAGAGGCCGCAGCTGACTTCCATCGATTCGACACTGTATGAGGCACAACTCCCTGTTCATGCTTTCCCTGTAGCGCGCACTGTTTGGCGACGACTCACTGAACAACCAGCCCATTATACGCCTTTGCACAACAGCGATATTTATCCACTTCCCGCCGTTAATAACACCGCCATATTAATAACGTCATTTTTATAGTGAGCTTAATTTCGCACTGTCATTAATCAGGCGTCAGGAATTTGATACCTCTCGATTTTCATATGTAACGCTTTTTTGAAACTGTTGAAATGCTGAATGACGGCCTACTCTAGAAAGTTCAATCGCGTTTATCAGAGGCGCCGCCCACCCCCGTGTTCATTGACCGAAACGCACACCCCACCTCGAATAACTCTTCAATGACCGCCGTTAAAAAACAAAGTTCCAACCGATACTCATCTTGGAAAATAGTTATAAAAAAATTTGGCTTTGCTAATATCATCTGCTAATAATCGTCGGCGAATCCGGGTATCAAGGCATACTGCTACATCACATTGAAGTGAACATCGAGCCAACCACTCCGATCCAGTCCGCCCGAAAAATCATATAACTCGCTGGTTACTTGAGCTGCTCGCAGCCCAGGTCAACTGCTGTGCGACGCCTATAACGGGCGGGAGAAAATCAATGGCAACTCAGCACGCCAGAATGAAAATTCTGTCTATTTTTGGCACCCGTCCGGAGGCCATCAAAATGGCCCCTCTGGTCAGAGCCCTTGCTGCGGAACCGGGCATCGATTCCAGAATCTGCATCACCGGGCAGCACCAGAGCATGCTGCAACAAGTACTCGACATGTTCGAATTGAAGGCCGACTACAGCCTCGATGTGATGCGCCCTCAACAGACGCTCAACTCTCTGACAGCCGCGCTGTACGCCGCCATCGATCCGATTCTGGACGAGATGAAGCCCGACAAAGTGCTGGTCCACGGCGACACCACGTCGGCGATGGTCGCGGCCATGTCGGCGTTCCACCGCCAGATCCCGATCGGTCACGTGGAAGCGGGTTTACGCACCGGCGATATCCGTCAGCCTTGGCCTGAGGAGATGAACCGCCGGTGCATTGATCTGATTTCCGATCATCTGTTCACGCCGACCGCCGAGTCTCGCCGCAACGTGCTGGGCGAGCGTCTTCAAGGCGTGTCCTTCGTGACTGGCAACACCGTGATCGACGCCCTGCAACTGACCGCACAACGAATCGACTCCAATCGCCAGTTGCGCCATGCGCTTGATCGACAATTTTCGTTTCTGGTCCCTGAACGCAAGGTCTTGCTGGTCACCGGTCATCGTCGCGAAAACTTCGGCGACGGTTTCCTGAATATCTGCAAAGCCCTGGGAGCCTTGGCGCTGCGTGACGATATTCAGATCGTCTATCCCGTGCATCTGAATCCCAACGTATTAGGGCCGGTCACCGAACACCTTGGCGGTCTGTCCAATGTTCACCTGATCAAGCCGCTGGACTATCTGTCGTTCGTGCGCCTGATGCAACGCGCTCATGTGATCCTCACCGATTCGGGCGGGGTGCAGGAAGAAGCGCCGTCGCTCGGCAAGCCTGTGCTGGTGATGCGCGACGTCACCGAGCGCCCGGAAGCGGTCGCGGCCGGCACAGTGCGCCTCGTGGGAACCGAACCGCACGCCATTATCCAGGGGGTGAGCGCACTGTTCGACGATGACCTGCTCTGGCAGGGCGCATCACGCGCCGCAAACCCTTACGGCGATGGCAAAGCAAGTGCGCGAATCGTTGATGTGCTGATGGGCCGTCCGATCACCGAGTTTGTCGTGGAACTGCCGCGTCGGCGTCCAGAGCACATCGAAAGGCCGCCAGAGGCCCGCTTTGAACCTGAGCCTATGCGTGCGATGGCGCGCTGATTCAGGCGCACTCGCTACCAGACGTACACCTTCACTCGCAGTGAACACCCTGCAAACACGTCAGGGCATCCGGTGCAGACCGGGTGCCCGGAAAAACCGTTGCCGCAGCGCCGCCCTGCACCAAGCCCCAATGGCCACGAGCCTTTAAGAGATCTGCCTGATGAAATCTTCCGTTACCGTGAACACGGGCGCGTTGAACGCCCTTGCCTGCGGGATGAGCCTGCTGGCTCTGATGCCCACCTTTGCGCTGGCTGCTGAAAGCCCGCTGACTCAGGCCATCAATCGCATCACCACCGATGCTCGTCAGGAGCGCGTGGTTGAACTGCGAGAACTGGGCATCGACCGGCCAATCATTCTCAACGCCACTGACGCACGTCGAGAGTTGTACCTGCCGGTACCAGCCAACGTCGCCCTCACTGACGCGACGCTGAACTTCGACGCCAGTTACCTGAACGGCGAGGCGGGCCGCAATACCTTGCTGTTGTCGCTGGATGGCTATCCGGTTCGGGCGCTGGGCCTCAATGAAGAACAAGGCAATGCCAATGCCACGCTGGGCGTGGACAAAGGGGCGCGGGAAACCGGCTCGGTGCGGTTGGGGATTGCGTGGTCGTCGGTGATTTCCAAGACCCTCTGCGAAGACCAGCGTGCCATCGGCAACGTGCTGCGCATTGATCCGCATACCCGTCTGACTTACAGCTACGACGCCAGCCAGTTGCAGGATGTTGGCTCGGCATGGAATGCATTGCCCGGCAAACCCGGTCTGTTGGTCGCACCCGGTACACTGTCCAGCGGCAGTTACGACGCGGCCTGGCGTCTGGGTGTCGCGCTTGAACGTATCGGCAAACACGCACGGATCCTGCCCTTCCCGGCCCTACAGGACAGCATCGATCTGAGTGGTCTGCGCGTGCCTGCCGAGCTGAAGCAGATCCCGGCCTTTGCCAGCCTGGACGGTCAAAGCCAATACACCCTGAAGAATCAGGCTGAAATCGGCGCGTTGCTGATGCTGGGTCAGACGCCCGCATTGCAGGCCGACCTGGCTGTCAGCGATCCGCAATTGCTCAAAGCCATCGACGACGCGTTGAATGCCTTGCAGGAGCAGATTCAGGGGCTCGACGCTTCCGCAGCCACCGCGCTGAGCCAATGGCGCGAGCGTGGCAGTAAAACCTTCGCAGCCAATACCGCTGATGACGTCAGCCTGGCGTTGCTGGGCAATCGTGCCCTGCTGCTGATCAAGCCTGCCTCCACCGAAAAAGCCATCGGTCTGTTCAGCTCAGCCTGGAACAAGCTGGCGCGCACTCGCCAGTTGTCCATCGGCGAAGAAGCCGCCATGCCGCTCAGTGAAGACGGGCGCGTAGCGTTGACGCGTCTCGGTGGCAAACCCGGTACGGTAGACGTACTGGCCAAGACCGACTGGAGCGCATCGTTTCCGCTGGGCAGCGTGGCGTACGACGGTCGTGTCCCGGTCAGCGCACTGATCGATATGGCCGCAGCACCTGGCGCCTCGGGTACGCCGCCGGTCGCGACGTTGTTTCTCAACGACTACCTGATCGGCGCCATGCAACTGAACGCCGACGGTCGCAAGGAACGTATCGAAGCGCGCATTCCGCACTATGCGTTGGCTGCACAGAACACACTGCGGGTGTCCTTCCAGCGCCAGCCGGTCAGCAATAATTGCCTGGAAACACCGCAGGCCTTCCCGATATCGATTCTGCCGACCAGCCATGTGGTGATCGACAAGGTGACGCCTGGCGACGATTTCTCCGGCATGGCGGCGCGTTTCGCAGCCAGCACCGAGGTCATGGTGCCGAAAACCTGGCTCGATCATCCGGCCGTCAGCCTGCCGCAAGTCATCCGCGTCGCCAGCGCTTCGGGCGTCTCGCCGCTGCGTGCGCAGCTCAGCGTCAGCGACGACGTCAGCGTTGCAGTGGCACCAGACAAAGCATTCCTGGCCTTCGAGCTGCCGATCAAAGACGGTAATGAAGCGGTCAAGGTCGGCAGTGACGGCCATCTGCTGATCAACCATAAAGAGCAGACGCTGCTGGACCTCAAGACGCTCAATCACCTGGCGTCTTTGCAAGTGGTCGAAGCAGGCGGTCAGCACGGCCTGGTTTACCGCACGTTGGGTGGCCAGGCGCCAAGCTTCGCGCACCCGCTTCTGCTGGAGCGCGGTAACGCCACGGTGCTGGCTGACATTGGTTCGCTGGTGACCTTCGATACTCAGGATCCGACCGGCAGCCAGATGATCGAGGACAACGAGCCGACCGGGCTGGACGCCTGGCGCAAGCCGTCGCTGCTGTGGCTGATCCCTGGCACTGTCGTGGTGTTTCTACTGCTGTTGCTGGCTGGCCGTCGCGCCCGTCGCAATCGCTCGTAACGGGACGCTCCAATGACGTCGCTTTATTGGCCCTACTGGCTGGCCCATTACTACACAATGCTGGAAGTCGCGACCATTGTCGTCGGCCTGATCATTCTGGTGTCGAGCATCGATGACCTGATCATCGACGTCTGGTACTGGGCCAGACGGCTGTACCGCAAGTTCACCGCCGAACGCCGCTACCGGCCACTGACTGCCGAGCAGTTGATGGCACGCGACGAGCAACCGCTGGCGATCATGGTTCCGGCGTGGCTGGAATACGATGTCATTGCGCCGATGATCGAGAACATGGTGTCGACACTCGACTACCAGAACTACGTGGTATTCGTCGGCACGTACATCAACGACCAGCGCACCATCGACGAGGTGGAGCGCATGCGGCGTCGCTACAAGCAGTTGCACCGCGTGGAGGTGCCGCATGACGGCCCTACCTGCAAGGCCGACTGCCTGAACTGGGTGATCCAGGCGATCTTTCTCTACGAGAAGACCCATGCCGTGCAGTTTGCCGGGACCATCCTGCATGACAGCGAAGACGTGCTGCACCCGCTGGAATTGCGCCTGTTCAACTACCTGCTGCCGCGCAAGGACATGATTCAGTTACCGGTCGTTTCATTGGAGCGCAACTGGTACGAATGGGTGGCAGGCACCTACATGGACGAGTTCGCCGAGTGGCACGGCAAGGATCTGGTGGTGCGCGAAAGCATGACTGACACCGTCCCGTCCGCAGGCGTGGGCACCTGTTTCTCACGCCGCGCCTTGATGGTGCTGGCCGATGAAAACCAGAACCAGCCGTTCAACACCGAGAGCCTGACCGAGGACTACGACGTCGGCGCGCGGTTGGCGAAATATGGCATGCAGGCGATTTTCGTGCGCTTTCCGGTGCAGTTTCGTGTGTTGCGCAAATCCTGGTTTCGCAAGCCATATGAATCGACGCTGGAAATGCCGTTGTGTGTCCGCGAATTTTTTCCTGACACGTTCCGCACGGCGTTTCGCCAGAAAGCACGCTGGACGCTGGGCATCGGCCTGCAAGGCTGGGAACAGATGGGCTGGAGCGGCTCGCTGGCTAACCGTTACCTGCTGTTTCGCGACCGTAAGGGCGTGGTGACCTCGTTCGTCAGCATCATTGCCTACATCATCCTGTTGCAATTGGTCGCGCTAATCATGTTGCGTGCCAGCGGGTTGTGGAACACCAGTTTCCCCACGCCGTTCGAAACCAATGGCGCCATCAAATACCTGCTGGTGGCCAACGGCATCGCGTTGCTCTGGCGCATGGTCCACCGCTTCTATTTCACGACGGTTCTGTACGGCTGGCAGCACGGTCTGTTGTCGCTGCCACGCATGGTGGTCGGCAATTTCGTCAACTTCATGGCTGCGGCACGGGCCTGGCGGATGTTTCTGGTCGGCAAGCTGCTCAATCGCAAACTGGCCTGGGACAAGACCATGCATGACTTCCCGTCCACCGACCTGGTCGCCATCGCGCCGCGCCGACTGGGCAGCGTGTTGCTGTCGTGGCAGGCGATCAATGACGAGAAACTGCAAACCGCGCTGGCCGAACAGCAGACCCGCAAACTGCCGCTGGGCAGAATTCTGTTGAGCCACGGCTGGCTCGACGATGAAACCCTGGCCGAAGCCATCGCGTTTCAAAGCGACTTGCCACGGGTATTCGACATCGCCAGCAAACGCGCTCACGACTCGGCACTCGCCGATGAGTTCTGTCTGCGCTGGCGTGCCGTGCCGCTGATGGCCACCATTCAGGGGCGACCCGAAATCGCCGTTGCCAGCCCGCTCCCAGAAGACGGACTGAGGCAGATCACCGAACAGCTGGGCACGGAGCCGGTGCAGCTGATCGCCCGTGAAAGCGAGATCGTCGCGCAACTGCGCCTGCTGCAAGCCGTCGGCGGCCAACCGTTGCCTGCCGCCACGCCATTACTGGGCGACCTGCTGATCGAGCAAGGATTGCTGGACCGCGACGTGTTCAGCAAGGCCATGCTTGGCTACAAACCGCACATCCACGGCCGGATCGGCGATTACCTGGTCGACATCGGCGTGCTGCCTCGCGAAACCATCGAACAGGCCGTATCACGTCAGCACGACCTTTACCGAACTGACGCACTCCCGGAGCAGCCGCTATGAAGCGCCCGTTGATGCTGTCGCTGATCACGACCGGCCTGAGCCTGTGTTCGACGTTCAGTCAGGCCGAAATCCTGCCGCTGCCGCTGACCGGTCCTGCTTATGCCGTCGCCAATGAAGCGTATGCCGCCTACAACCGCAAAGAATACGACCTGGCCATCGCCAAGGCGCGAGAGGCCTTGCGTCAACGTGAGGATGCCGATCAGTTGCGCAAGCTGATCGCCTTGGCCGAGCGCGACAAGGCGCGACGCGATCACCCGCAACGCTACTCTGCCGCCCGGCCAAAGCCCGGCTACCTGGAAGGCAATCTCGCCCTGCGCGCCTACGCCAACCGCGACTATGCGGGTTCGGCGCAGTATGCCCGCAAGGCCATCAGCCAAGCGCCCCAGAACCTTGATTACCGCATGATGTTGATCGAAGCGTTGCAACGTCAGCAGCGTCTCCAAGAAGCTCAAGCAGCCATTGATGACGCTGTTCAGGCTGTCGGACCACAGGCTGCACTGACCCGACGTCGGCAGACGATTGAGGAGCAGCTTGCGGCTAATATGGCTGCTCGAGGCTATGCCGCTTTGGCCCGAGGCGACAACGAAACAGCCGTCAGCGAAGCTCGCGATGCCGTGCGCCGCTTTCCACAGCAAATGGCTTATCGAAAACTGCTGGTCAGCGCATTGATTGCCCAACGGCAATATGGCGAAGCCCGTTCTGCGGCAACCGAAGCGCTGGCGCTCAATGGCAATGACGCAACCCTGCTCGTTCAGCGTGGACAGATGCGCCAGCGCCTGGGCGACAGCTCCGGAGCGCGTCAGGATTTTGCCCAGGCGATGGCGGTTGGAAATCTGCCTCTGCGCGAACAGGCTTCGCTCTATGCCGCGATGGGACAACCCAACGAGGCCATGCAGCGCATGCAACAGGCCCGCGATTCGGGGCAGTTGCAACCGGGTGACGAAGTACAGCTTGCCTACCTGCTCAGCCAGGCTGGCGATGATCGCGGTGCGCTGAATGAATTCAAGCGTGTGGACCGACAGGTCGGGCTTACACCCAAAGAAGTTCAGGATGCCGCCTACAGCGCCATGCGCACTTCGGATGACGTGCAGGCCATTGCCTATTTCCGACGCGTGCTGGATTACCAGCAGACCGGCGACCTGCGCATGCCTGATCAACAGGTGTTCGACACCCGTCGAGCCGTATCCGACCTGTCCCGCGAATGGGGTGTGACCAACACCACCACTTATCGCGGTGCCAGCACGTCAAGTGGCCTGAATGGCGCGCCGAGCAGCAACAGTGACAGCGTGCAGAACAGCACGGAGGTGTTCTGGCGTCCGTTCGGCTATCGCAATGCGCGCTTTGTCGAACTCTACGGCAGGGTGACCGACACCTTGTGGAGCAAGGAAAGCAGCGCAGACACCGGCGCAGATGCCTTGCAAGGCGCGCTCGGGGTGCGGGTCAAACCGTTCAGTAGCGTCAACGTGATCGGCGCGCTGGAGCGTACCTTTCCGCTGGGCAGTTCCAATATCGACGGCGACTGGCTGGTGCGGCTGGGCTACGGCTCCAGCATCGGCACCGACCTGCGGGTGGATGTACCGAGCTGGTGGACGTCGCAGTTGTACATGGAAGGCGGCCGTTATTTGCAGGACAAGCGCAATTACTTCAACAGTGAATGGCAGGTCGGCCGCAGTTTTCGCATAGACAGCATCAGCCCCAGGCTGGTGGTGTTCCCGCATGTGGTCGCCGCCGTGGACTACGACTCGAAGATGCGCAGCGAAGTCGATGCACTGGGTCGCAATCGCACCTCGTCCGATAACGCGGGCGGCCTGGGGGTCGGTACAGGCGTGCGCTACTGGTTCCGTGAGGACACGTATAAGGCGCCGCAGTCGTATGTCGATTTCTCGGTGCAGTACCGGGAAAAAGTGTTCGGCGATGACCGGGCGGAAGGTGTTTTTGCGCGCATGACATTCTCATGGTGAGCGCACTGGCGGAAAGTGGATGGGGGGACAATGCTTGAAGGGTCTGAAGTCGCTGCTACAAGGACGGCCCTTGATCAAGACCTCGTTGGTGGCGCTGCTGATCGGTGCGCTGGGCATCGTGACGGGCGAACTCGGCCAACTGTTTCCATCCAAGGCCTCGAACATTGTGGGCATCGTCTGGCAGCCGGACAACGCAACGGTGGACATCGACGGTGACTGGGACAGGCTCGGCGCACGGGAGCTGCTGGTGCAATGGACGGCGGTGGATAACCAGGCGTTCATTCCCGGCACAGATCTGCCCTCGGTGCCCGTGCTTCCGGACTGGGCACGCATCGGCAAAGAGCCTTGGGCACAGGATGTGATTCTCGGGCTGGCCGGGCACTTCAGCGAAAATCAGTCGCGCGACAACATCGAGCAACTGGCAGCGCTCTCGGCGCAACTGGCCAAGGTCAAGACCCCGCTGAACGTGACTGGCTGGTACTTTCCCGCCGAGGTCGACCCCAGCTGGAGCCGCGCCAAAGAGCTGCCCGCGCTGCTGGCAAAACTGCCAAGACCGCTGTGGATCAGCGTCTACGACGGCGCCAACATCGGCCCTGCCGCCACTGCCGACTGGCTGAAAACCTGGCTGCCGGATGACATCGGCGTGTTCTTTCAGGACGGCGTGGGGGTGTACGCCCGCACCGCGCCGGTCGCCCGTACCTATGCCGATGCCCTGCGCACACGGCTGGGCAAGAACCGCGTGCGAATCATCGTCGAAGCGTTTCGCCCGCAGGTCGGCGGTGGTTTTCGCTCAGCAACGGCTGCGGAATTGAAGCCGCAGTTGGCAGCGTATGACGGCTACCCGCTCTACCTGTTCGATGGCCCGCACTACGTGACACCCGCACTGGTCAAGGCGCTGCAGAAATAACTGCCCAGCCTCGTAGCACCTGCAGACACAGAACCGTGGGAGCGGACTTGTCCGCGATCTGCCGGGCACCGGCAGCATGCCGTGTATCAGGTGCAATGGCGGGCCGCTGCGCAGCTCATCGCTGCCGTCGTAACCTCCGAAAGCTCCCACGCCCTGCGGGCAGAAGTGGATTTCAGCGTTTCTTCAGAAGTTGGGAGTTGCTGCGAAACTGACCCAGCAAGGCGGCTCATTCATTGACCATCATGTCTTCAACAACCGCTCCGCCAACGCATCGGCGACGCGCGCCGGTGAACGTTTTTCCGCCTGCGAGTGGGCAAACACTTCGGTCAATCGCATCCCGATTCGGGAGAGGTGGCGTTCAAGGGTGTCTGGAGCCTCGCCTTGATGTTTGAGCGCAACATAGATGAGCCCGCCCGAGTTGATGACGTAATCCGGTGCATAAAGAATGCCCCGGGCCTCCAATTGGTCGGCCACTTGAAGACTGGTCAACTGATTGTTTGCCGCCCCCGCGACAGCTGCACACCGTAACTGCGCCACGCTCTTGCAGTTCAGCACTTGGCCCAGGCCACAGGGCGCAAGAATGTCGCACGGCGTACTCAACAGCGCTTCGCACGCAATGGGGTGTGCGTCGAACTGCGCCATTGCTGACTGCACCTTGTCGCTGTCCAGATCGCTGACCAGCAGCTCGGCGCCTGCACCGTGCAGCAGCTCAGCCAGGGGATACCCCACATGGCCCAGCCCCTGAATCGCAATACGCAGGCCTTCGAGGTTGTCACTGCCCAATCGCGCCATCGCCGTGGCACGAATGCCGGTGAACATGCCCTTGGCAGTGCTGATGGAAGGGTCACCTCCTTCACTGGTGCTGGTGACGTGCCGGGTACTGCACGCGACGCAATCCATGTCGAGGCTGGAGGTGCCGCTGTCGACGGCGGTGATGTAGCGCCCTTGAAGACTGTCGACAAAACGCCCGAACGACTCGAACAGTGCCGCACGGCTCATTTGTTGTGCAGATCGCATAATGACCGCCTTGCCACCACCGAACGGCAAACCGGCAAGTGCAGATTTGTAACTCATGCTTCTTGCCAATTGAATGGCATCTTCAACCGCACTCTCTTCGTCCGGATAGGTCAGGTAGCGACACCCTCCCAGCGCTGGCCCCAACCGGCTGTTGTGGATAGCGATAACGGCTTTCAATCCTGTATCTGGATCGCAGACCAGATGCAGCGCTTCGGCATGCGACTGCTGCATGAGAGCGAACATGGACAGTGCTCCCTCTTCTTATGTCTGGCGAGTATAGGCGCTGCCCCGCAAAAACAATCGACCGCTCAGGCAGATACAAGCAGGGCTGGACGAAATACGTCGGCAGGGCTACAAGGAATCAGAAGTACCTGCTTTTTTATCTGTTCGAACGGAGGGGTCAATGACTCCACGTCAGCATTGCCTGGACTGCGTACAACGCACGCGGCCCTCAGTTTTCGACGCTGCGCTGTGGGTGTCGGCAGAACATGACGCCCATTTTCCGCGCAACGAAATCATGGCGGACCTTGATCGGTTGCAGCATCAGGTCGATGCCGCGTTACCGGTGGTGCCCGCCCCGGAACTTGCACAACTGCTGTTGCGACAGCTCAACGCGCTGGGCTTTCAGCAGGATGACTGGAATCCGCCAAAGCCGGACTCGGCGTTGCTGCATGCAGTCATGCAGCGCCGTCGGGGACAGCCACTGGGCCTGGCGATGATTGCGATGGAAGTCGCCGGACGGCTGGGCATCGCGCTGGAAGGGATCAATTTTCCGGGTCACTTTCTGCTGCGCGTGCCTGGCGCCGACCATTTGCTTGATCCCTGTGGCGGACGCAGGCTGTACCCCAAGGATTGTCGGGAACTGCTGGTGCGTCAGTTCGGACCGACCATGCAATTGCACGCCGCGCACATGACGCGAGCAACGCCTGTCAACATGTTGCAACGCCTGTCACGCAACCTGAGGCACCTGCACACGCTCAATGACGACGTAATGGCCGCATTGAAAGATGCCGACCGAATTGTGGAACTCGGTCAGGCGACCAGCAGCGATCACATGGCGCGCGCCAGCCTTTATCAGTCACTGGAATGCCCTCAGGCCGAACGCTTCGACCTGCAACACGCATTGATGCTCAGTGAAGACCCGATACAGCGACTCAAGCTCACTCAACGCCTGAGCGAACTGCCCTCCCATCGCAGCGTGCATTGAGTGATCGGCAGCGAGGGTTGGTATTGTTACCAACCTGGTAACGCTGCATATCCCGCCCCGGGATGTTTCAACCGCGTCATGGGCGTTAATCTTCGCGCCCTCTAAAGACGTGGATTTTTCAGCTCCCTGGTCCCGTCTGTTTAACCGCTGCACGGTTCTCCGTGCGGCGGTTTTTTTCGAACGGTAGTGGATCAACCAACACGTTCAGCCTTTAAAAGTGGGCTCTTTTGTTTTAAGCCCCTGCTTTTCAAGCGCTTTGATTTTAAGCATGTCGTAGCTGTCACCCGATTCGGCGAACGCTTGCAGGTTCTGAATGATATGAATGGCCCTTATGTAATCGGGCACCAATATCTTCGCGTAGGGATCCCCAGAGTCTGACTTCTCTTTCATGTCGACGATTCGGCTGGCAAAGAACTCCAGGGCATTGATCTCCTGGTCCGGGTTAAGCACTTTGCCTTTACTGTCGAACTCATTGCCGGCACGGCTCATGATTTCAGCCGTGTGATTATCGATAAAGCCCGCTTTGAACAGGATCATTCCCGCCCTGCCCAGCTCCTTGGGCGTGATCTGTTCCGGGTTGAACCCCTTGAACAGGGGTTTCATCCGGCGCTTTTCCATTTCGAAGGAATTCAACGCAATCGCATTTTCCCCGACTTCCGCCAGCACCTGGCTGATCTGAGCTGTGGGCCTCTTGGGATCGATTCGCGCAGCAGGCTGTTTGATAGTGACGGGTGGAAAATCACCCCAGATAGATCTGGCCATCGGTTACTCCGGTAATGGACGGGTTCAAGCGTCGTATCGGAGTCAAAACCGGTTAGTTAAGCGCTTTGAAAAAATCAATACCGGTACTACAAGTGCGCCAGACAGGTCTTACCTAAGAGAGTAAACACACTGACAAACAGTGCGCCGAACAGGAAAACCTGTTCGGTTCGATCACGCTAAACAGCGCGCGTTACTTCACATACTTTTGCACGTTGGCCATCATTTCTTTCAGCGCCTCGATGTTATCTGCCGGATGAGCCGCGCCGTCGAAATCACTGATGGATTGCCAGTGCGCGGCAACATCCTCCGGGCTGAAACCTGCGTGGGGATCGAAGCTGGCGCCCAGGCTACGCTCCCAGCGGACCTTGCCGATCCAGCCGCCCCCCACCTCGAACAGGCTGCCGCTGTCCTGACATTGATCACTGCCCAGGTACACCACCAACGGGCTGACCAGTTCGGGCTTGAGCAACTCGAAGACATTGGCCGGTATGAGCCCTTCAGTCATGCGTGTGCCGCCAGTCGGCGCGATGGCGTTGACGAAGATGCCGTTCTTGCGACCTTCCAGCGCCAGCGTACGGGTCAGGCCGTACAAACCCAGCTTGGCCATTGCATAGTTGGACTGTCCGAAGTTGCCGTAGATACCCGACGTCGACGAGGTAAAGATCACCCGACCGAAATTCTGCTCACGCAGATGGGGCCAGGCCGCATGCGTCACTTTGTAGGCGCCTTCCACATGCACCCGGTAAACCAGATCCCAGTCGGCGTCCTCCATCTTTGCGAAGCTCTTGTCACGCAGAATACCGGCGTTATTGACCACCACATCGATGCGCCCAAAAGCGTCGAGGGCATTCTGGACAATGTGGCCGCCGTCCGTGACCGAGTCATGGTTTGCCACTGCAGTCCCGCCCGCGTCACGTATCTCCTGCACAACCCTGTCGGCCGCCGAGGCATTGGCACCTTCACCGTGGGCCGAGCCGCCCAGATCGTTTACAACAACGCGAGCCCCGTGTTTCGCGAACAGCAACGCATGAGCACGCCCAAGGCCCCCGCCCGCTCCCGTCACGATGACGACTTTATCTTCAAAACGCACGGATTCGCTCATTGCTGGCTCCACTGTCAGGGTGACGTAATACCCCAAGTGTCGACCACGCGCAGGCCGGTCACAATCAACCGGCCGCTGCTGAATGGTGCTCGATAACCAGGCGGGATGATTTCAGCCCAGGTGCAGGATGAAATCTGCAAGCCAAGGCTCGGCGTCGCTCTCAGGCGTGACGCTCTCGCTGGCGTCCAGTGGCAGCATGGCTTGCACTTCCTGGACACCTAGCTCGGCAAACAGCTCACGCAGTTGCTCGCCGCCTGCGCAGAACGTGTCGCCGTAACTGGCGTCGCCCAGGCCGATGACGCCGCCGGGCAGACCGCGAAGCGCCGCAGGCAGTTGATCACGCAACTGGGCGTAGATCGGCACGATGTTGTCGGGCAGTTCACCCATCCCGGTGGTCGAGGTCACCGCGAGCAAAGCCTGTGGTTCGAAGGCCAGCAACTCTGGCAGCGTGATGCGGGGGTTGAGCAAGGTTTCGTGACCGGCTGCTCGCAGCAGACCGCCTGCATGGCGGGCCACTTCTTCGGCCGATCCGTAGACCGAACCGCACACAATCGCGACTCTCATGACTCATCCTCTGGCAGCGTTGAAAAAGGCGACAGTATGCCCCAGTGACCCTGCCCATTTCAGCCCCGACCGATAGTGGCTCGCGCTGGGATGGCAACAACCTCTAGAATACCGCCCTGAACTCTGCTCGGGATTGCCATGTAATGATCAGCGCAAAATTGCTGCAACTGGTAATAGAAGCATCGACTGACGGGATTGTCGTGGCGGAACAGGAAGGCGACGACAACATCCTCATTTATGCCAACAAGGGCTTTACTGACTTGACCGGCTACACTGCGGACGAAGTCCTGTATCAGGACTGCCGGTTCCTACAGGCCACCGATCGCCAGCCGCAAGCGCTTGAAGCGATTCAGAAGGCCATGCGCAGTGGCCAGGCCTGCCGACAGGTATTGCGCAATTACCGCAAGGACGGCAGTACGTTCTGGAACGAGCTATCCATCACGCCGGTGCGCAACGAAGCCAATCAGCTCATGTATTTCATCGGCATTCAGAAAGACGTCACCTTACAGGTGCAGAATGAGCAACGAATCAAAGAACTTGTGGACCAGTTGGCAGAGGCACGGGCAGAAATTGAAGCACTGAAATCGAGAAATAGCTGAGAATACGACGAACGGCAGGAACGCTGTGCGGATCAAAAGGTCTTTTTCATCTATTACCGGTTTGTTCGAGTCCCTTCATGCAACCTGAATCTCTCCTCACGCAGGCTGAACTGGATTTCATCCAGGGCATGCAGCGCAACCCCAAGCTGAACGTGCGTGATAGCACGCGCAGCCTACTGGTCAATGGTGGCGTGCAGATCCAGGATTTGTTGACCCGGCTGGCCGCTCACGAACAGGTCACGATTCACGCTCAGTTCAAGAATCAGCAGATGAATTTCCCGCTGCACCTCGTTGAAGATGAATTTCACGCGTTGCACCTTGAACTGGGAGCACCCAGCATTTTCGAGGAAGGTCCGCAGATTCGTCCGTGGCGGCTAATCCTGGATGAGCCGGTCCCGCTGGAGACTGAAAAAGGCTCGCTCACGCCTCTTTGGGTTCATGAGCTGTCGTTCAAAGGTGTTTTGCTGGAGTGCCGCAAGCCAGGCGCCAAGTTGCCCAAACATTTCGCCGCCTGGTTCAATCCCGTCGGTCAGGCCCCGATTGCCATGCGCGGCAAGCTGGAGCGTCTCAAGGACGACAATCGGGGTGCCTATCGCCTCAGCCAGCACAGCAAAGACAACTCAGAGCGCCTGCGCCAGTACATCCTGCAACAACACCAGCGCGTACACCCCTCGCTGCACCAGTAAGCGGCGACACCCGCCACAAATGCTGTCAGCTTCTGGCAGCTCGATCAGGTGTCCATCTGTCCAGCCATAAACTGTTTGAGTAACCGCTGCATGGAACGTCCATCACTGCCAAGGCAGGCGATGGGTGAACCGGCAAGACCTTCCTGCGCAAAATGCGACACCTCGCCCGCCAGCAGCAGCGGACACTCCAGTGTCAGCGCCAGTTTTTTCAGTCGCTTTGGCAGCTCGGCCGGGGCAGAACCGTTGGAAAACAGTACCAGCGCCGACGGCTGAATCCGGTCACAGACCAGGCTCAGCTCCTCAAAAGGCTGACCGATCGGCAGCACCCTCGTCGCGAAATCCGTCGTGCCCATCAGCAAGCCTGCCACCAGCAGCTCAAGCTCTCGTTCCTGATCAGGAAAGGCGGCCAGCAAGATATCAGCCTTGCGCATATCGTTCGCGAGTTGCAGCCGCTGCAAAACACGTCCACGCAGGAATGCATCGAAAAACAACGCCTCGCTGGTATGCCCGAATCCCGCCTGATTCTGCATCGCCTCTCGCCACAGCGGCATCAGAATGTCTTCGAACACGACCGTGAGTGAATAGGTCGAGAAAATCTGGCCATACAACTGCTCCAGACGGCGTTCGTCGAACGCGCCGATGGCCTCCCGAAGCTGGCCCTGCCATTGCGTCCAGTCGGCTCGTGACAATGCGTTTTCCGGCACAAGAGCTTGAGTGCGTGCGCTTTCGCTGCGGGCCAGGATCTTGCCGACCTTGCTGACCGCCACACCTCGCTCGTTCCAGCTCAGAATGCTGCGCACACTTTCGATATCAGCCTGCGAATACAAACGATGTCCGCTTTCGGTCCGGGTGGGCTGAATCAAACCGTACCGACGCTCCCACGCACGCAACGTCACCGGATTTACGCCGGTCAGGCGGGCGACCTCTCGAATCGGATAAAGCTCTTGTAGCTTGAAATCCTTGTCAGGCTCACTCCGGACAGGGCGGTCGTCGATGGGTTGACTCATACAAATTCACTTATTGTTGTGCGGCGCATTGTAAACGTCGCCGTCGAACGGTCTATAGCGTCATGCCTTAGAAGTTGAGTCCTGTGACTGTCCACAAAGTTCTACTTGTTTCAGGTGGATTCAGGAATAATCCTTGCTTGCTTCTGATCGAAGCTGACGCAGCCCACTACCCCGGCGCTGCGCCATGTGACCTCCCTACCCGGGACACTCACGCCTCTAACGGAGATACACAATGTCTACCTCACCCGTCACCTTGATGGTCGCACGTCGTGTTGCCCACGGCCGCTACCAGGAAATGATGGCCTGGCTGCATGAAGGCGAGCAACTGGCCACTGACTTCCCTGGCTATCTGGGCTCGGGCGTACTCGCTCCGCCGCCCGGAGACGATGAGTTCCAGATCATCTTCCGCTTTGCCGACGAGCAGACCATGCACACTTGGGAGCACTCCGCCTCTCGACGCTCCTGGCTGGTGCGTGGCAGCGGCCTGTTCGCCCAGCCTTCAGAGCATCGCGTCAGTGGCATAGACGGCTGGTTCGGCGCCGCCGATCAACGCCCTCCGCGCTGGAAGCAGGCCGTTGCGATCTGGCTGGCCTTCTTTCCGGTTTCACTGATTTTCAATTTCCTGCTAGGGCCGCTACTCAATCATCTGGAGCTGCTGCCACGCATCATGATCAGCACCGCCATACTGACCCCATTGATGGTTTACCTGTTCATACCGTTGTCCACCCGGCTGCTCGCTCCCTGGCTACAGACTTCTCCCGAGACGAACACACGTCGCACGCACTCCGCGTCATCCCGCTGATCCCGACAAGACCTGTACAAAATTAACAAGCCGGTACAGGTCTTGGTGATTCGAATAAAACCATTCAGCCTTGGAATTAGCGTGCTCCAAGCGTTTTTTCATGCCAATTGAATTGGGTTTCACGATGTTCAGGGTTGTACAAAAAAATTCTCTGGTATAACTTTGCTTTTAGCCCGAAGGACATGATGACCGTCCTGCCAACGGGCGCACGAGCGACAACCTTCCTAACGAACAGATGCGTGAATGGCCGATGGACTTCTCTTCTGCACCGATCCTGATCACCGGCGCCAGCCAGCGTGTGGGCCTGCATTGCGCATTGCGCCTGCTGGAGCAAGGGCAGCCTGTGATCGTCAGCTATCGCAGCGAACGCTCGGGCATCGATGAGTTGCGCAAGGCGGGAGCGGTCACCCTTCAGGGTGATTTCTCCACCGAAGCAGGCGTAATGGCGTTCATCGCCGAGCTGAAGAACCATACCGACAGCCTGCGCGCCATTGTGCACAACGCGTCCGAATGGCTGGCTGAAACGCCAGGCGATGAAGCAGAACAGTTCACCCGCATGTTCAGCGTGCACATGCTTGCACCCTACCTGATCAACCTGCACTGCGCCTCGTTGCTGCACGCCAGTGAAGTGGCCGACATCGTTCATATCAGCGATGACGTCACACGCAAAGGCAGCAGCAAGCACATCGCGTATTGCGCCAGCAAGGCAGGCCTGGAAAGCCTGACGCTGTCGTTTGCCGCACGGTTCGCACCGCGGATCAAGGTCAACGGCATTGCCCCGGCATTGTTGATGTTTCAAGCCACGGACGACGCAGAATACCGCGCCAACGCCCTCGCCAAATCGGCGCTGGGCATAGAGCCAGGTGCAGAAGTGATCTACCAGAGTCTGCGTTATCTTCTGGACAGCACTTATGTGACCGGCACAACACTGACCGTAAACGGCGGACGGCACGTCAAGTAAGCCGCCCCGAGGATCAATCTGATGAGCTTAACCCTGCCACAGCATTATCGAGAAATTCTGGTCGGCCTCGGTGAAGATCCAGACCGCGAAGGTCTTCTGGATACTCCCAAGCGCGCCGCCAAGGCGATGCAGTATCTGTGTCACGGCTACACCCAGAGTGTTGAAGAGATCGTCAACGGCGCTCTGTTCGCCTCCGACAACGATGAAATGGTGATCGTGCAGAACATCGAGCTGTACTCGTTGTGCGAGCATCATTTGCTGCCCTTCATCGGCAAAGCCCATGTGGCGTATATTCCTACCGGCAAGGTAGTGGGTCTGTCGAAGATTGCGCGCATCGTGGACATGTTTGCACGACGCTTGCAGATTCAGGAAAACCTGACCCGCCAGATCGCCGAGGCGATCCAGGACGTAACGGGCGCTTCGGGCGTAGCTGTCGTGATCGAGGCCAAGCACATGTGCATGATGATGCGCGGCGTCGAGAAGCAGAATTCGACCATGAACACGTCAGTGATGCTGGGCGCCTTTCGCGAATCAAGCACCACGCGCATGGAGTTTCTGCAACTGATCGGAAGGAGCAAATAGCAATGGCTCGACTGGAACCGGGCACTGCTCGTATTCGCGTCAAGGATCTGCGCCTGCGCACATTCATCGGCATCAATGAAGACGAAATCCTCAACAAGCAAGACGTATTGATCAACCTGACGATTCTGTACGTCGCTCAGGAAGCCGTGCGTGACAACGACATCGAGCATGCGCTCAACTACCGCACCATCACCAAGGCGATCATTCAGCACGTCGAAGGCAATCGCTTTGCGCTGCTTGAACGTCTGACCCAAGAAGTGCTGGATCTGGTCATGAGCCATCAGGCCGTGACCTACGCCGAAGTGGAAGTCGACAAGCCCCACGCCCTGCGCTTTGCCGAATCGGTATCGATCACACTCGCCGGTCAGCGCTGAACCTCTTATCATGACGAGCCCAACTGACTGAAAAGAGCCCGTCATGACCGAGCAAGAACGCCTCGAACTCGAAGCCGCCGCCTTTCGCCGACTGGTCGCGCATCTGGACAGCCGCAAGGATGTCCAGAACATCGACCTGATGAACCTGTCCGGCTTCTGCCGCAACTGCCTGTCCAAATGGTACAAGGCTGCGGCCGACGAAAAGCACATCGACATCAGCCTCGATGACGCCCGCGAAGTGGTCTACGGCATGCCGTACAGCGAGTGGAAAGCCCAATACCAGAAAGAAGCGAGCGCCGAGCAACAGGCCGCATTCGCCAAGGAACCCAAGCATGACTGACCTGAACTCCCTGCGCACCCGCCTGCGCAGCGGCGAACATGTATTTTCCGACACCCTGGCCTTTATCGCCGAGCACTACGACTACCAGCCACAGGCGTTCCGTAACGGCAACGTGGACAACGCTGCAGGTCAGAACGAAGGCTCCTGCAAAACCCTGGGCATGGCCCTGCTGGAGGGCTTGAGCGACGAAGAAGCGCTGTTGGCGTTTGGCGAGCACTACCGCTCCGTGCAAGCCACACCGGAAGGCAGCGACCACGGCAATATTCGTGCATTGATCAAGCATGGTCTGGCAGGCGTGACGTTCGAAGGCGAGCCGCTCAAGCGCAAGGGTTGAAAGGCAACGTAAAACCGGCTGAATAAACGCTGAAATGGCTTCTGCCCGCAGGGCGTGGGAGCTTTCGGAGGTTACGACGGCAGCGATGGGCTGCGCAGCGGCCCCAGATTGCATCTGGTACAAGGCATGCTGCCGGTGCCCGCCAGATCGCGGACAAGTGCGCTCCCACGATGCATTGTGTTTGCTGAGCGACAGTGCAGTGTCAGAGATAAAGTCCACAAAAAAACCGGCACAAGGCCGGTTTTTTCATACCTGCAAAACGCAATCAGAACGACGCGTTCGCCAAGCCGTCCAGATAGCGCTCAACATCCAGCGCGGCCATGCAGCCAGCGCCGGCTGAGGTGATTGCCTGACGGTAAACGTGGTCAGCCACGTCGCCCGCTGCAAACACACCTTCGACGCTGGTGGCGGTGGCATTGCCTTCGCGGCCGCCTTGCACAACCATGTAGCCGTCTTTCAACGCCAGTTGGCCATCGAACAGCGACGTGTTCGGCGTGTGGCCGATGGCAATGAAGACGCCGTCGACTTTCAACTCGTCGCTGGTGCCGTCATTGTTTTTCAGGCGAGCGCCGGTCACGCCCATGTTATCGCCCAGCACCTCGTCGAGCGTGGCGTTGAGCTTGAGCTCGATCTTGCCTTCGGCAACCCGCGCATGCAGCTTGTCGATCAGGATCTTCTCGGCGCGGAACGTCTCGCGACGGTGAACCAGCGTCACCTTGCTCGCGATGTTGGCCAGGTACAGCGCCTCTTCAACCGCAGTGTTACCGCCACCGACAACCGCCACTTCACGATTGCGATAGAAGAAGCCATCGCAGGTGGCACAGGCGGAAACGCCTTTGCCCATGAACGCTTCTTCCGACGGCAGGCCCAGGTAACGAGCGCTGGCCCCGGTCGCGATGATCAACGCGTCGCAGGTGTAGGTGGCGCTGTCGCCCTGCAGGCTGAACGGCTTGCCTGCCAGATCGACCGAGTTGATGTGGTCGAATACGATTTCGGTCTCGAAACGCTCGGCGTGCTCGCGCATGCGCTCCATCAATACCGGACCGGTCAGGCCATGTGGGTCGCCCGGCCAGTTGTCGACTTCAGTGGTCGTGGTCAGTTGACCGCCAGCCTGCATGCCGGTGATCAGCAGTGGCTTGAGGTTGGCGCGTGCGGCATACACCGCAGCGCTGTAACCGGCAGGGCCGGAACCGAGAATGATCACTCGGGAATGACGTACGTCTGACATGACACACTCCTATCGACCGGCCTTTTACGCCGCGGTCGGAACGGCTGGATAAGAAAGGATGGCTGAGAAACCTGAGATCGCTCAACCGTCCTGAAAATTCTGCGGCGGCGACCCGACGAACGTCAGGCCGCCGACATCAGTTACAGGCTCTTGGCGTTGGAAGCCAGGTAATCAGCCACACCTTGTGCATCGGCTTTCATGCCTTTCTGGCCTGGACGCCAGCCTGCCGGGCAGACTTCGCCGTGCTCTTCAGTGAACTGCAGCGCTTCGACCAGACGCACCATGTCGTCCACGTCGCGGCCCAGTGGCAGGTTGTTGACCACTTGGTGCTGAACCACGCCTGCCTTGTCGATCAGGAACGATGCACGCAGAGCAACGCCGTCGTCATGCTCAATGCCATAGGCGCGGGTGATCTCGTGCTTGACGTCGGCCACCATCGTGAACTCGACTTCGCCAATGCCGCCTTTTTCTACCGGGGTGCTGCGCCACGCAAAGTGGGTGAATTGCGAATCGATGGAAACGCCAACCACTTCAACACCCAGCTCGCGGAATTTGGCGATGCGGTTGTTGTGGGCGATGATTTCCGACGGGCAGACAAAGGTGAAATCCAGAGGCCAGAAGAACAAGACCACGTATTTGCCGCGCAGGGACGACAGCTTGAAGCTGTCGACGATGGAACCGTCACCCAATACCGCTGCTGCGTCGAAATCCGGGGCTAGCTTGTTTACCAGTACGCTCATTGATAACTCCATGAAAAATTGAAAGGACAGGTCCTGAAATTGCTGACAAGCCTATCGGGGTGGCAGAGAGTAAGGAAATATCGTTTCACAATCCACCTTATAGGCCGCCTCTATACAACCCAGAGGTCATTCTGATTCTGCCCCTTGGGCGATGTTCAGATTATTCCTTCCAGAGGTGACGGATCGACCGCACGTCGAATCCAACCTGAAAAAACAGCTGCAAGCCGCCTCTTTCACGGCCAACACAAAGCCGGTAAGGTCACGCCTTTCAAGCGTTCGGAGGCTGCCATGCCTGCACCTGCCCTCACCGGCCCGCAATACCTCAGAGAAGGCCTGAAACTGGTCATGAGCCCGCAGCTGCGCCTGTTCGTGCTGCTGCCCTTGAGCATCAACCTGGTGCTGTTCTGTGGGGTCATCTATCTGGCGATCCATCAGTTCGAGCTGTGGGTCGATGCGTTCATGCCCACGCTGCCCCACTGGCTGAGCTTTCTCAGCTACATCCTCTGGCCGCTCTTCGTCGCGCTGGTGCTGCTGATGGTGTTCTTCACCTTCACGATGGTTGCCAACGTCATCGCTGCGCCATTCAACGGTTTTCTGTCGGAGAAAGTCGAAGCGGTGGTGCGCGGCGTGGACGAATCACCCGCCTTCAGTTGGGCCGAACTGGTTGCGATGGTGCCGCGTACCCTGGCGCGTGAGGCGCGCAAACTGGGCTACATGCTGCCGCGCATGCTGGGGCTGTTCATCCTGTCATTCATACCCGTGGTCAACATCATCGCCGCGCCGCTATGGCTGTTGTTCGGCGTCTGGATGATGGCCATCCAGTACATCGACTACCCCGCCGATAACCACAAGCTGGGCTGGAACGAAATGCTCGGCTGGCTGAAAACCAAACGCTGGCAGAGCCTGAGTTTCGGCGGCATCGTTTACGTCGCGCTGCTGATTCCGGTCGTCAACCTGCTGATGATGCCCGCTGCGGTGGCAGGGGCGACCTTGTTCTGGGTGCGTGAGCGTGGGGCGGAGGCGTTGCCGACCCGAGTCACGCGGACCTGATCGACACTGGCCGGTCGTCGCTCGCCCTTCGCGACGACCGGACCATCATCGCGGCTTCTAAATGAAATTCCCGTTAAGGAATACCTATACAAATTTAGCTATGTAAATATAGCAAAATTAGGGTAAGCCTACGACCTGTCAAGGTCGTGCGATGGGAGACGACTCATGAACAGCCGAACATCCGGGTTCGAACGGATCCTGCTCACCAATGACGACGGCATTAATGCGCCAGGGTTAAAAATTCTGGAGCGTATCGCCTGTCAGCTCGCCAATGAGGTGTGGGTGGTAGCTCCGTTACTTGATCAGAGCGGCGCCTCCCATTCTTTGAGCCTTCACACACCTCTGCGGCTCAGCTCTCACGGTAACCGGCGCTTTGCAGTCAACGGCACTCCCGGTGACTGTGTGGCAATGGCGCTGGGGCATCTGCTCAATCACGACAGACCTGACCTTATTCTTTCGGGCGTCAACAGAGGCACCAACCTGGGCGTCGAGACCGTCTTTTCAGGAACGGTGGGTGCCGCCATGACGGGCCTCTTGTTCGGCATTCCTTCCATCGCGCTGAGTCAGGCGACAACCCCCAATCGCGCGATACCTTGGGACGTTGCGCTCCATCACGGGCCCGCTGTGATTGCTCAACTCATGAACATGCAATGGCCTGACGATGTTTGCCTGAACGTCAATTTCCCTGACCACGCGCTCAATGACGTCCGCCCCTTGAAGCTGACACGTCAGGGCAAAGGTCGCCTGGACGGGGTGACCGTCAGCTCACAGCATGATCCGCGTGGTGTCGAGTATCACTGGCTAAGCCTTGAAAGAGGCCACCTGGCCGATCAGGCAGGGACTGAATCGGCCGAACTGCTTGCCGGGCATATCACGGCAACGCCGTTGATGTTTGAGCGCACCCATTGTGATGGGCTTGCGAGGATGAAAAAACACACTGCATGAACGATCACACTTCGAAGTCCGGAACTTGCCGATGAACATTTCACTGTTACGCGAACAAGTAACCCGACTGGGCAAACGCCTTCGTCAGGAAGCACAGAACCACCCGGAAAGCTGGTCGCAAATGTTGGTCCTGAGCGCCATTGACCGGATGGGCGGAACGGCAACGCCGTCAAAAATTGCCGAAACCGAAAACATGCAATCGTCAAACCTGGCCTCTTTATTGAGAGAACTGGACGCGCGCGAGCTGATTACCCGAACGCCAGACACGCAAGACAAACGCCGTACCTGGATTGCTCTGTCGGAAAAAGGCAACGCGATTTTGCAGGCGAGTCGAGACCAGCGTGATCAATGGTTGAGCGATGCCGTGCAGGCGTGCCTGACAGACGATGAGCGCCGGCAGCTGGAAGCCGCCGGGGCGATCATGGAAAAGCTGAGCGCCTATCGTCATTCGTCCGATACGTGAACATCGGCGAAACGGGGCTGACCCTTATTCAATCGACATGCAGACGGGAACGACATTGAAATCATCATGCAGTCCAGGACGAAAGATATCGACGGTCTTCAGCGGCAGCCTGCTAATTGGCCTGTTGTTCATGAGTGTCCACTGCCATGCAGCGCAGGCGGCATCGCCATTCACACATCCAGGCCTGCTGCACTCGCAGCAAGACTTTGAACGCGTGGAAAACAAGGTGGCTCACCATGAACAACCGTGGAGCGCAGGCTGGCAGACACTGACCGCCAACCGTCACGCCTCACTCGACTGGAAACCCAATCCACAAGCCATCGTTTATCGCGGACTGGACCATCAGAAGCACAAGGAAAACTACAGCGCGCTATTCAATGACGCAGCGACCGCGTACGCACTGGCCCTGCGCTGGAAGATTTCGCATGACAATGCTTATGCAGAAAAGGCCATCGACGTGCTGAATCAATGGTCATCGACCCTCACATCGATTGAGGGCTCGGGTGACCGGTATTTGGCTTCCGGACTGTATGGCTATGAGTTCGCAAACGCCGCCGAGATCCTGCGTAACTATCCTCGCTGGGCACCCGCAGACTTCCAACGCTTTCAGAACATGATGCTGACGAAGTTTTACCCCATGAACCACGACTTCCTGATTCATCATGACAACGCGCTGGTTGACCATCACTGGGCGAACTGGGATCTGGCGAACATGAATGCCATGCTGGCCATCGGCGTTCTGAGTGATCGACGCGATATTTACAATGAGGCGGTCAACTACTTCAAAAATGGCGCAGGCAACGGCGCCATCAAACATGTTGTCTGGCACCTGTACAACCCCTCCCTCGGTCAGGTGCAGGAAAGTGGCCGGGATCAGGCGCACACGATGCTGGATATCGCATTGCTCGGTTCATTCTGCCAAATGGCATGGAATCAGGGTGATGACCTGTTCGGCTACGACAACAACCGCGTCCTGGCAGGTGCCGAGTATGCAGCCCGTTATAACCTCGGTTATGACGTACCTTTTACGCCTTATACCAAAAGTATCGGTACGCAGGTGGTCATTTCCGACAAATACCGCCGCGACGAACGCCCTGTCTGGGAGTTGCTCTACAACCATTATGTGGTATTGAAACGCCTTAAAGCACCCCATGTGGAAGCGTTCGCCAAACAGGTCAGGGTCGAGGGCGGCGGTGGTAATTACAGCCCTAACAGCGGCGGTTATGACCAACTGGGTTACGGCACTCTGATGTTCTCGCTGCAGCACTTATAGCGGTAAGGGATAGAGGGTGTACACAACGCCCTCACCTGCCGGAAAACCATCATGCAACGGCAACACCTCACCCCAATCGGCAGATTATTGCCACGGCTTAAACGGCGTCATGTGTAGGACATGTATGTAGGACTTAAAAGTTTATTGATGACTTTATTGAGCGCAATCCTGTAGGACCTAAAATTTTGAAAAAACTGGCACTTCATTTGCTCTACCTGTTTTAACTAACAGGAGCATACAACCATGCACATTGAACAGCCCTCCTCCACATCCCGCCTGGCCGGAAACGCCGAGTCAGCGGCGCTAGAAAAAACAGCGCGGTCTCGTGCCGTACAGTTTTCTCAGATACTGAAGCATGTGGAATCATCAACGCCTAACAAGACGCTGTAGTCCGTATATAGCCTCGTATATAGCCCCTTCCAAACCCGGCTCAAACGTGACTGGCCCCATCCTGCATTCCCTCCCTCAATGCGACGTGTCCCCCCCATCACAAATCCATCACAAACCCGCCACATTACCGACATGTCTTCGGACGAGACTCTTCTCATGAGCCAATCCCTGCACGTCACCCTCATCACTGAAACGTTCACCCCCGAGATCAATGGCGTTGCCAATACCTTGGGGCGATTGTGTGAGGGTCTGCGGTTACGCGGGCATCGGGTTGAGCTGATCCGGCCCCGGCAGAGCGACGACACTGTTGCAAGCGCGGCCGACGATCTGATGCTGTGCCGTGGCTGGCCTATCCCTGGGTATCCAGGGCTGCAATGGGGTCAGTCTTCCATGCACAAGCTGTTGCGCCGCTGGCAGCGCAAGCGACCTGATGTGTTGTACATCGCGACTGAGGGGCCGCTGGGGCTTTCTGCGTTGCGGGCAGCCAGGCGCCTGGGGATCGCGGTGGTCAGCGGTTTTCACACCAACTTCCCTCAGTACACGCAACAGTACGGCATGGGCTTTGTCACGCGTCTATTGACCCACTATCTACGCTGGTTCCATAACCGGTCACGCGTGACACTGGTGCCGAGTGTCAGCCAGAAAGTGGAGCTGGAACGGCGAGGTTTCGAGCGCATCGCGTTGCTATCCCGAGGGGTCGACAGCCAACTGTTCCACCCTGCCCGCCGTTCGCAGGCGCTACGCGATAGCTGGGGGCTGGGCACCCATGACACGGCTGTCATTCACGTTGGCAGGCTTGCCCCCGAAAAGAATCTGGGTCTGCTCAAACACAGCTTCGAAGCCCTGAAAACCCGTTACCCGCAGCGCAACATCAAGCTGATCATCGTCGGCGACGGGCCGCAGCGTGCGTGGCTGCAGCAGCAGATTCCCGATGCCCTGTTCTGCGGCGCTCAACGGGGTGAAGCGCTGGCGACACACTATGCATCAGGCGACATGTTTCTGTTCCCCAGCCTGACTGAAACCTTTGGCAATGTGGTGCTGGAAGCGCTGGCTTCGGGCCTGGGTGTGGTGGCTTACGATGAGGCGGCAGCCGGACAGCATATTCGTCACGGCCACAACGGCGCACTGGCCATGCCTGCCGACGAAGCGGCGTTCATTGACTCAGCGCTCTGGATGCTGGAAGACGATGAGACGCTGCGTCGCGTCCGCCTGAACGCGAGGCAGCATGCGGGCCGTCAGGGATGGCCAGCGATTATCGATCAGTTCGAACGCCAGTTGCTGGAGGTCTGCCCGCCCCTGAACACGCCAGAGGCAGAGCAGGTCACTCGCACCACGGTCAGGCGAGCGTCGTCAGTGCCTCTCGACTGAATGGCAGGATGTCCTGCTCGCGGCCCTCGCGCACTTTAACGGCCCATTCCGGGTCAACCAGCAGCGCTCGTCCAACCGCCACCAGATCGAACTCGTCGTTGCCCAAACGCTCCAGCAGGTTCTCAAGGCTGGCCGGTTGAGCAACCTTGTCAGTGTTGACCATAAACTGCAGAAACTCGCCATCTAGCCCGACGCTGCCGACCGTAATGGTCGGTTTGCCAGTCAGCTTGCGCGTCCAGCCGGCCAGGTTCAGATCGGAACCTTCGAATTCAGCTTCCCAGAAACGCCGTGTCGAACAATGAAAGATGTCCACACCTGCGTCCGACAGTGGCTGAAGGAATTCGCCCAACGCCTCCGGTGTTTGAACCAGACGTGCGGTGTAATCCTGCTGCTTCCACTGTGAGAAACGGAAGATGATCGGGTAATCCTGTCCGACCGCGGCACGTACCGCCTGGATCAGTTCGATGGCGAATCGCGAACGATTGGCAAGGCTGCCACCGTACTCGTCCGTGCGCTGGTTGCTGCCCTCCCAGAAAAACTGGTCGATGAGGTAGCCGTGAGCGCCGTGGATTTCAACGCCATCCATGCCGATGGCTTTGGCATCGGCGGCTGCCTGAGCGAAGGCAGCGACAACCTCGTCGATATCCTGCGTGCTCATGCCATGAACCAGCACCTGCCCGTCCTTGACCTTCTCCATCGGCCCATAGGCAGGCACGCTGCCGTCAGGTTCAGTGCCGAGACGGCGGACAGAGCCGACATGCCAGAGCTGCGGCGCGATCTTGCCGCCCTCTGCGTGTACGGCATCGACGACCTTTTTCCAGCCTGCCAACGGCGCTTCGCCAAAGAATTGCGGCACATTGGGGTAGCCATTGGAAGCCTTGTGATCCACCGTCGTGCCCTCGGTGATAATCAGCCCGACGCCAGCGGCAGCGCGACGCCGGTAGTATTCGACGACCTTTGAGTTCGGCACATGCCCTGGCGAAAAAGAGCGCGTCATCGGCGCCATGACCACACGTGACGATAATTCCAGGCTGCCCAGATGAAAGGGTGTGAACAAGGCTTTTACCGGCATGCGCGGGGTCTCCAATGAGCATTGACAGTTCGCGACCCGGCACGGCATGCCGAATCAAGCGCGCAGCATAGGGCGTACTGCGAGCACAGGCCCAGTACTATTGATTTGACTGATTTGAGTTCAGAAGCAGTAGGCAGACGGGGTGGCCGAGGCGTCGCAGGCCACCCGAACAGGCGATCAGTGCAGACCGAGCGCCTTTTCGATCGCCTGGATGACGGCAGGATCGTCAGGTGCCGTGCGCGGGGAGAAACGCGCAATGACTTCGCCACTTTTGCGAACGAGAAATTTTTCAAAATTCCAGGTGATGTCGCCGGGAAACTCGGCTCCCTCACCCGCCAGCAGACGATAGAGTGGATGACGATGCGGCCCGTTCACCTCAAGCTTCTCGCCCAGAGGAAACGTCACACCGTAGTTGAGCTCGCAGAAATCGGCGATCTCTTTTTCAGTCCCAGGTTCTTGACCGGCAAACTGGTTACAGGGCAAACCCAGGATGGTCAGGCCCTTGTCCTTGTATTGCTGGTAAAGATTTTCAAGCGCTGCGTATTGCGGCGTGAGCCCACATTTCGAAGCGACATTGACAACCAGCACCACTTTTTCACTGAACGGAGCCAGCGACAGCTCCTGGCCATCCAGCGCTTTCAGCTTGATGTCGTGGAAAGCACTCATGAAGAACCCCCTTGAAGCCCGAACCTTGAGCCAGACCTTGAAAAGGCGCAATGACTGTACGCGTAACGAAAGTCGTCATCGCAGAACAGCCAGAGCGCCTTGTCAGTGACCTGAGCTTAGCAGCACAAATCAGTGATGATGGCCGCCTTCGCCATGAACGTGGCCATGAGCCACTTCTTCTTCGCTGGCATCGCGAATGTCCACGACCTTCACGTCGAAGTTCAGGCGCTGACCGGCGAGCGGGTGATTACCATCGACGGTGACGTCGTCGCCATCCAGATCGCGAATGGTCACGATCTGCATGCTGCCATCAGGACCCGACGCGTGGAACTGCATGCCCACTTCGAGTTCGTCGACACCTTCGAACATGCTGCGGCTCAGGGTGCTGACCAGTTCTGCGGAGTACTCACCGTAGGCATCTTCCGGCTCGATGGCGACTTTCAGCTCGTCACCGACGTTCTTGCCGTCCAGTGCCTTTTCCAGGCCCGGAATGATGTTACCGGCACCTTGCAGGTAAACCAGCGGCGCGCCACCGGCGGAGCTGTCGATGACCTCACCAGCGTCGTTGGTCAGGGTATAGTCAATGGAGACAGCCTTATTGGCGGCGATCGGCATGGGGACAAGACCTTTGCTTAAGATTGAAGAACGAGCAAGTTTAACCAAGCCATCGCCCGAAAGCGAACGCAACTCTGACAGACGGCCCCGATTGGAAAATTCAACGCTCATCGATTTCAGGCAGGATGAAGACGGACACTGGATCGCGGTCCTGTCCTGCGGGCACACGCAGCATGTGCGCCACCAGCCGCCCTGGCAGTCCCGGGCCTGGGTGCTGGACCCGGTTCAGCGCCAACAAAAAATAGGCAAGGGCTTTTACTGCGGCTGGTGTGCGAAAGCCCCGGATAGCGATAGTCTTGGCAAGGAGGATCCGCATTAGACGGTTCCCGGTCTTTTTTACGGTTGTCGGCTGTTTACGTTCGCCACAACCCTTGCACTGCTCAATCGAGAAGCCAGAATGCAAACGTTTTTCATCGCCCCTACCGATTTTGGTGTGGGGCTGACCTCTATTAGCCTCGGACTGGTGCGCACCCTGGAGCGTGCCGGCCTGAAGGTGGGCTTTTTCAAACCGATTGCCCAGCCGCACCCTGGCGACCTTGGCCCGGAACGCTCCACCGAACTGATGGCTCGTACCCACGGCCTGAAACCGCCCAAGCCTCTGGGGCTGGCGCACGTCGAGCGCATGTTGGGCGATGGGCAACTGGACGAACTGCTCGAAGAAATCATCACTCTTTACCAGCAGGCCGCTGTCGGCAAAGACGTGCTGGTGGTCGAAGGGATGGTGCCCACGCGCAGCGCCAGCTACGCCGCACGGGTCAACCTGCATTTGGCCAAGAGCCTGGATGCCGAGGTGATTCTGGTGTCCGCACCGGAAAATGAAGTGCTGACCGAACTCTCAGGACGGGTCGAACTGCAGGCGCAATTGTTCGGCGGCCCAAAGGATCCGAAGGTATTGGGCGTCATCCTTAACAAGGTGCGCACCGACGAAAGCATGGAAGTGTTCGCTGCCCGACTCAAAGAGCATTCGCCCCTGCTGCGCAATGGCGATTTCCGCCTGCTGGGCTGCATTCCCTATCAGACCGAACTGAACGCACCACGCACCCGCGACGTTGCTGAACTGCTGGGCGCTCAGGTGCTCAATGCGGGCGACTATGATCAGCGCCGCATGACCCGAATCATCATTTGTGCGCGAACCGTGCTCAATACCGTCCCCCTGCTCAAGCCTGGCGTGCTGGTGGTGACCCCGGGCGATCGCGACGACATCATTCTGGCCGTGAGCCTGGCAGCGATGAATGGTGTGCCGCTGGCAGGCTTGCTGCTGACCAGCGACACCGTGCCGGACCCTCGCATCATGGAGCTGTGCCGAGGCGCGCTCCAGGCCGGTCTGCCGGTTCTGTCGGTCAGCAGCGGCTCTTACGACACCGCCAACCGCCTCAATCAGTTGAACAAGGAAATCCCCATCGATGACCGTGAGCGCGCGGAGCTCATCACCGATTTCGTCGCCAGCCATCTGGATGCAAAATGGCTGCATCAACGCTGCGGCACCCCCCGCGAGCTGCGCCTGTCGCCCGCGGTGTTCCGCTATCAGTTAATCCAGCGTGCGCAGTCGGCCAACAAACGGATTGTGCTGCCGGAAGGCAACGAGCCGCTGACCATCCAGGCGGCGGCTATTTGCCAGGCTCGCGGCATTGCCCGTTGCGTACTGCTGGCCAAGCCCGAAGAGGTGCATGCCATTGCAAAGGCTCACGGAATCGAGCTGCCACCGGGGCTTGAAATCCTCGACCCGGACCTGATTCGCGAGCGCTACATCGCGCCGATGGTGGCGTTGCGCAAAAGCAAAAGTCTCAACGCGCCGATGGCTGAGCAGCAGCTTGAAGATACCGTGGTGATCGGCACAGTCATGCTGGCACTGGATGAAGTCGATGGCCTGGTGTCGGGCGTCGTTCACTCCACCGCCAACACCATCCGTCCAGCCCTGCAACTGATCAAGACTGCACCGGGCTGCACTCTGGTGTCTTCGGTGTTCTTCATGCTGTTCCCCGAGCAAGTGCTGGTCTATGGCGACTGCATCATGAACCCGCACCCAAGCGCCAGCGAGCTGGCAGAGATCGCCCTGCAAAGCGCCGACTCCGCCATCGCGTTCGGCATTGAACCGCGCGTCGCGATGATCAGCTATTCCAGCGGCAATTCGGCCAGTGGAGAAGAAGTCGAGAAGGTGCGCGAAGCCACGCAACTGGCCCGCGAGACCAAGCGCGATCTGTTGATCGACGGGCCGCTGCAGTATGATGCCGCCGCCAACGAGCACGTCGCTCGGCAATTGGCACCCGACAGCCCGGTTGCAGGACGTGCCAACGTGTTCGTGTTCCCTGACCTGAACACGGGCAACACCACCTACAAAGCGGTGCAGCGCAGTGCCGATTGCGTGAGTCTGGGGCCAATGCTGCAAGGTCTGCGCAAGCCGGTGAACGATTTGCCACGCGGCGCACAGGTCGACGACATCGTTTACACCATTGCGTTGACAGCCATTCAGGCCGACACATTGCCCTGATACACACGAGCCTGATACACAGCCATGATGCCGCAGGCGAACCTGCGGCGTCCGATCACTGCCCCGGAGCCTTATCCGTCATGGATTTCCTGCCTGCCCCCTTGCGCGGCGTCATTGCCTCGCTGCTGTTGGCGCTGAACACCATCGTCTGCTGCACGGTGCTGTTCGTGGTCACGATCTTCAAGATCTGCCTGCCCTTCTCTGCCGCCCAACGCGCCACCGACTGGATGATGAGCCACATTCAGGAAACCTGGATCGGCAACAACAATGCGTGGATCCGACTGCTCTGCAACACGCGCTGGCACCTGTCCGGCCTTGAGGGGCTGGACTATCAGCACTCGTACCTGGTGACCAGCAACCACCAGAGCTGGGTCGACATCATGGTGCTGCAATACGTGCTGAACCGTCGCATCCGTCCGTTGAAGTTCTTTCTCAAGCAGGAGCTGATCTGGGTCCCGGTGATTGGTCTGGCGTGGTGGGCATTGGGTTTTCCGTTCATGAAGCGCTATTCCAAGGCGTACCTGGCCAAGCACCCGGAAAAGAAAGGCAAGGACCTGGAAACCACTCGCCGTACCTGCGCGAAGTTTCGTCACAACCCCGTGGGAATCTTCAACTTCGCAGAAGGCACGCGCTTCACGCCGGGCAAGCATGCAGAGCAGAACTCACCATTTCGCCACCTGTTGAAACCCAAGGCTGGCGGCATTGCCTTCGTACTGGATGCGATGGGTGAGCAATTGGAATCGATCATCAACGTCACCCTTCACTACCCTGCTGGCCGGCCGGGTTATTGGGACCTGCTGTGCGGCAGGGTGAAGGACGTGGTCGCCCACTTCGAAGAGATCAAAGTCCCGCAGCAGTTCGTGGGCAAAAATTATGATCAGGACGGCGAGTACCGCCTGGAATTCCAGCAGTGGATCAACGCGTTGTGGGAAGAGAAAGACCAGTTGCTGGAAGAGATGCACGAGCGGTATCGCGGTTGACCTACGCAATACCCGTGGGAGCGAGCTTGCTCGCAAATGGGTTGTACATCCGCAATAAACTCAGCGTTGGACATCAGACCTTCGCGAGCAAGATCGCCCCTACGGGGCTTGTGTTTAGGCGTTTGATCGCTACCACATTCCGCGTGCTCGCACTCAGCCGACGCCTTTGGTGATCAGGCCCATTGGGACACGGAGCGTCCCGGTCTACATGCCCACACATGGCATGGGCACGATTATCGATCAAGGAACTTACTGTTGGTATTGCTGATATTGCTGGCCCGGAATCGGCTTGAGGTTGACCTCTACACGACGGTTCTGAGCGCGGCCATTGGCATCGGCGTTGCTCGCAATCGGTTGGTCAGGACCTGCGCCACGAACCGACAAGTGGGCCTGATCGACCCCTTGTGAAGTCAGGTAGGTCGCGACACTCTGGGCGCGCTGCTGCGACAGATCCATGTTGTGTTGACGGCTGCCGGTGCTGTCGGTGTAGCCAATGATCTCGATGTTGCTCTGATTGAACTGCTTGAGCGAATTGGCCAGGTTGTTGAGCGGAGAATAAAAGCTGCTGGCGATGGCCGAAGAGTCAGTCGCGAAAGTGATGTTGCCCGGCATGATCAATTTGATCTGATCGCCCTGGCGCTGAACCTCAACGCCGGTGTTGGCCATGCTGGCACGCAGCGCCGCTTCCTGTTTGTCCGCGTAGTAACCGTAACCTGCCGATGCAGCACCGACGACCGCAGCGCCGATCAACGCGCCTTTGCCGCGACTGTTATGGTCGATTGCGGCACCCGCCAGCGCACCGGCCAACGCGCCGATGCCGCCATATTTTGCGGTCTTGTTCATGCCGCCGGAGCTTTGCGCCTGACCCTGATTGTCATAGGGGTTGGACGTCGCACAGCCGGAGAGCATGGCCGCAGCGGTGGCTGCAATAATCAAACGACGCGAAATGAACATTCAGAAGCTCCTGGGTTGGAAGAACGCTAATGACCGATTAGAGCATGGCGTCTGTCAAAAATTCCTTAACACGGCCTGAACCGTACGTGTCACGGCCTGCTCAGCGTCTTTCTTCCCGAATATAAGGCTCACCCAACGCACCAGGCTGGCTTGAGGATTGCCGCTTGCCAGCGGCCACCCAGACCATGACCAGCAAGGTCACGGCGTAGGGTGTCATCAGCACGAAGTACTGGGGCAGCTTGACCCCCGTCGCGGCCAGTTGCGGGATCAAGGCTTCGATTCCCCCGAACAGCAGCGCGCCTGCCAGGGCACGCCACGGCGACCAGCGCGCGAAGATCACCAGAGACACCGCGATCCAGCCGCGGCCGCCGGTCATGTCGGCAATCCACATCTTGGTACTCAACACCGCGATGAAACCGCCCGCCAGTCCCATCAGCGCCGAGCCTGCAACGATGGCGACCAGCCGATAGCCCAGCACTGAAATCCCCGCCGCATCGGCAGCCTGCGGATTCTCACCCACCGCACGCAACCGCAAGCCGGTGCGCGTGCGCTCCAGCAGCCAGACCACCGCTATGAAGATCACAACGGTCAGGTACACCAAGGGGTTCTGGACAAACACCTTGCCCACCACTGGCAGCTCCGAAAGTGGCCACAGTTCCACAGCCTGCAAACCGCTGACCGGGCGATTGGTCCAGCCCAGCAGCGTGCCCAGTAACCCGGTCAGGCCCTGGCAGAAAAACACCAGTGCCAGCCCCGCAATGACCTGATTGATGCGCAGTACCAGCACCATCAGGGCGAACAGCAATGACACCACGCCTGCCGCCGCCATCGACGCTAAAAGAGCAATACCGGGCGAGCCGACACTCAACTGCATGCCGATGCCCGCGAGTGCGCCCACCAGCATCATGCCTTCGACGCCCAGCGCCAGCACACCGCTGCGTTCGATCAGGATCAGGCCAAGCGCAGCCAGCGCGAAGGGCACGGCAAAATCCGGGGCACTGCCCAACCAGTGAGACAGAAGGTCCATCAGCGTGCTCCTGCCTGAATACGTCGCAGGCGATGGCGAATGAAGAAGTCGGACGAAGCCACGCAGATCACCAGAATCGCCTGGATCAGTTGCACCATTGAAAAAGGGATCTGGTAGAACACCTGCAGGTTGCGTCCGGCCACGAACAGCATGGCGATCAGCAGTGCCACAATCGTCGCCGCCACCGGGTTGTTGCGGGCCAGGAAGGCGATGAGAATCCCGGAAAATCCGTAGCCCTGATAAAACGACTGGGTCAGGCGGCCTTCCTGACCGGAAGTCACGACGAACCCGGCCAGACCCGCCAGCGCGCCCGAGAGCAGCACGGTCCCCATGATCATCTTGCGCACCGGCACACCGACGGCACCGGCCACTTTCGGATTGGCATCGACGAAGCGCAGGTACAGACCCGCCCTCGAAATGCCGATGAACCACAACGTCAGCAGCATGACCAGCAGCGCCAGAACAATGGCCGAGTTGTACCCGGCGAACAGATCCGGCAGGCGTTCGATACTGCGCAGCGCAGGCGAATACGGAAAGTTGTCCCGAGGGTCTTTCCAACTGCCATACACCAGATGCAGCAGGAAGTTGGCGGCGATGTAATTGAGCATCAGGGTGGAGATGATCTCGTTGACCTGCCACTTCAGCTTCAACAGGATCGGCCCCAAACTCCAGAGCATCGCGCAAGCAATCGCAGCCGCCATCATCAGTGGCAGGCGCACAATGTCCGGGCCCACATCGAACAGCGAAATCGCCGTAGCGCCGATAGCGCCCCAAATCATCTGACCTTCCAGCCCCAGGTTCCAGAACCGCGCCCGGAACGCCATGCAGCCCGCCAGACCGACCATGATCATGGGCGAGGCCTGAAACAAAACAGCCTTGAAGTTCTGTGCATCGAAGACCGTCTGCATGACGAATTCGTTGAGCAATTCGCCTGCTGGAACGCCTGCCATGATCAATATCGCGGTGCAGATGGCCAGGCCGACCAGCAAGGCCAGCACAATGATCAGCGCCTGCAGCGGCCAGCCGGTCTGCTGACGGATTTCCAGGGTGTAGCGTCGGGACAGCAAGGGGCTTCGCGGCGCGCTGCCCGCGTGCAAAACAGTCGATTCAGTCATGACTCACCATCGCTTTGCCAATGGCCTGACGGTCAGCCGGGTGCTCGAACTCAGCCACGATACGCCCGCCATTCATCACGCCGATCCGGTCAGACAGGGTCAGGACCTCGTCCAGGTCTTCACTGATCACAAGCACTGCCGCCCCAGCATCTCGCGCCGCCCGCAGCCGGTCATGCACCGCTTGGGTGGCGCGAACGTCCAGGCCCCGGCTGGGACTGTGGACCAGCACCAATTGAGGGTCGCGACTGAATTCGCGAGCAATCACCAGTTTCTGGGCGTTACCACCCGACAACAGTGCGGCTTTCTGATCGAGCGAACGCACGCCCTGTACATCGAATTCCGCCACCGCCTGCTGTGCGTCCTGCTTCAAACGCGCATAACGCATGCGCCAGAACGAGCCGTATTGCCCGTCATGAATAGTGCCGATGCCGAAGTTCTCTGCCACCGACAGCGAACCGGCCAGCGCCGCGCCGTAGCGATCCGCCGGAATCGAGGCGATGCGCAACTGCCGCCGCTGCTCAGTCGATGCGCTACGCAGATCACCGAACTGGGCCAGATGAATCTCGCCATCGGTGGGTTGCGGCAGGCCCATCAGCGCGTTGGCCAGTTCTGCCTGACCGTTGCCGCCGACGCCTGCAATGCCATAGATCTGCCCGGCACGCAGGGTCATGTTGACGCCGTTCAGGGCCGTGTCGCCTGCGGCACTGCGCAGGTCACGCACCTGCAATCGAACCTCTCCCGGCGTGACCGGACTGCGCGCGCTGACCGGCGCAGAGTCGCCCACGGTCAGTTGCACCAGTTGCTGAACGCTCACGCTCTGCGGGTCGAGGGTCTGGATCGTTTTGCCGCCACGCATTACCGTCACGCGATCGGCATAGCGCTTCACGTCGGCCATTTTGTGGGTCACCAGAATCACCGCTGCGCCTTGCCGGGCAAAAGTCTGCACGGTCATCAACAGACGCTCGGCCTCTTGGTCGGTGAGCACGGCCGTGGGCTCATCGAGAATCAGAATCCGCGCACCGGCCAGCAACACTTTGAGAATCTCGACGCGTTGCTGCTCGGCCACCGACAGGCTGTCGACGCTGCGGGTCGGGTCAAGCACAAAACCCAGCTCTTCAGCTTTGGTGGCAATCTCCTGCTCAAGCGCACGCAAACGTCTGCGATAACTGCCCTCGCCCGGCTGTTCGCGCAGGCCCAACAGAATGTTCTGCGCCACGGTGAACGGCTTCACCAACTTGAAATGCTGATGCACCATGCCGATCCGGTAACGACTCGCATCCTTGGGGCCTTGCAGCTGGACGAGGTTGTCGTCGATCAGCAACGAGCCGGTTTCCGGGGCGTACAGCCCGGCGGCAATGTTCATCAGCGATGATTTGCCGGCACCGTTCTCGCCCAGCAGTGCGTGGACCTCGCCCCAGTGAGCGGTGAAGTCGGCGTCGGTCAAGGCTTTGAAACCGTCGAACGATTTGCTGATCCCGGTGAGTTGGAGCGCGTTGACCTGACTCATTGCTGAGTCTTCACGCCTTCGATGAACCAGTCCATTTTCCACAAGTCAGGGTCAGGCATGGACTGACCGGCGGCGATGCGCTCCTTGCCATCGCGATCCGCCATCGGGCCGCTGTAAATGATTTTCCGGCCAGCGAGCAGTTCGGCCCGCTCGGCTTCGATTTTCTGTCGGTTGTCCGCAGAAATGATCGGGTCCTGGGTCAGGCTGATGTCAGTGCCGCCCTGCTCCATCGACAGCAGCGCACCATTGGCCGCAGGGGTCCAGTTGCCTGCCATGACTTTCTTGAGTTCAGGCCCCAGAAAACGATCCCAGACCCAGACGGACGAACACACCGTGGCTTTGGGGGCAAATTCACTGAGGTCGCGGTGGTGACCGGTGCCGTGAATACCGCGCTCCTGCGCGACGATCTGTGGCGTCGGGCTGTCGACGTGCTGGCCGACCACGTCGACGCCATTGTCGATCAGCGCCATTGTCGCGGCGCGCTCCTTGACCGGGTCGTTCCAGGCGCCCGTGTAAACCACTGTAACCGTGGCCTTCGGGTTGATCTGCCTGGCGCCCAGTTCGTAGGCATTGATGGTCCAGTTGACCTGGCCGAATGGGTTGGCAGCGACGAAACCCAGCTTGCCGGTTTTCGACGTCGCGCCTGCCGCCATGCCGCACAGGTACTGGCTTTCATAGGTACGGCCGTAGAACGATTCAAGGTTGGGCGCGTTGGTGGTGCCCGACCCGTTCAGAAACGCCACATCAGGGTATTTTTTGGCCAGCGCCAGGAAGGTGTCCGAGTAGCCGAACGCGGTGCCGACAATGATGTTCGCGCCACGAGCGATCAGGCGATCGACCACAGGCGTAATCGCAGCAGCATTTTCAGGAACGCTTTCGACATACTGGATTTTGGTGTCCAGGTCTTTTTCCAGTTTTTGCCGGGCCTCGTCGAATGCCTGGGTCCAGCCACCGTCGTTGCGCGGGCTGATGTACACCATCGCGATCTTTGCCGGACCTTTAAGGGTCAGCCCTTCCGCCTGGGCAAGGCTGCCCATCCCCAGCGCGACAGCCGCACACAGTGTCCCGGGCAACAATTTCTTGTACATAGACGTCTTCCTGAGGGTAATGGCCTGCAAGAACAGCGCGGGGCCGACCCAGCAGGCCATAGCAGCATCCATGCCACTGCGGAAAAGACGTTACGAAACAAAGGACTGCAGGAAACAGTACGGAAAAACCGGATCACATGGTCCGATTCAGAGCACTTGGTTTGTGCAGAATGATCGGTTGCTGCTCGGCCGGGGTGCGTAAGGCACACAAACTGTGGGAGGCAGCCTTTGCCCGAAGGGCGTGGGAGCTCTCAGAGGTTACGACGGCACCGATGGGCTGCGCAGCGGCCCCAGGTTGCATCTGACACGCCATGTGCAGGTTTGCTGCCGGTTCCCGGCGGATCGCCGACAAGCCGCCTCTTATCAAACAACCTGTAACTCATTGAAGAAACGCGGTTTGTAGGAGCGGACCGGGCGGCGTTCCGTTTGTCCGCGAAAGAAGTAGTACATCCGACGACGATTCAGCGACAGGAATGCAGTACTCGCGGACAAGTCCGCTCCCACAGTCTGGTGCTTGCTGCACGACGGCGCCACGCCGGATACGTGGCGCTTGGCGATGGCGTGACTTCAGTCGATCATGTGGAGATATGTTCAGGCACCACGCGGCAGGATGCCGTCCAGAATCATGCTGCGCAGGCTTTGCAGAACCTCGTCGAAGAATTCGGGATCATCCAGCGTTCGGCCGGTCACGGCTTCGACCTGCGTCCGGAAATCCGCGTAATGCTGAGTGGTCGCCCACAGCGAAAAAATCAGGTGATGCGGATTGATGGCTGCCAACTGACCGCTGTCGATCCAGTGCTGTATCACCGCCACTTTGGCCTGCACCGTGTCACGCAGCGGATGCTGCAGTTCACCCTGAATCAGCGGCGCGCCTTGCATCACTTCCATGCAGAACAGCCGCGACTCGGCCGGGTGATCGCGGGACATCTCCAGCTTGGCTTTTATGTAGTCACCGATGGCCTGCTGTGGGTCCTTGTCTGGCGTGAAGTGCAACAACGGGCTGAGCCACACCTCAAGCAACTGGCGCAACACGTTCAGGTACAGATCGTCCTTGCTGCTGAAGTAATACAGCAGGTTGGTCTTGGACACATCCGCCAGACTCGCCACTTGATCCAGGCTGCTGCCATGCACGCCATAGCGGGAAAAGATTTCCAGCGCGGCATCGAGAATCACGCTGCGCTTGCCTTCCATGAGCCGCATGCGCCGCTTGAGGGCGGATGCACTGGGCTCGCGGCTCGCCTTGACTGCCTTCTCGGGCTTGACCTTTCGCACGCGCTTGCTCGCGGGCTCTGTCGCGGGAGGTTTCTTGTTCACGCACATCCAACCAGTGATGCAGAAATGAGCTGGCATCTTAACGGGCGGACATACTTTGTCGATATGAATGCGAAACCTGCCATCTATTGACCGGCCATACGCCCCATCAGCGTGCGCGACGCACAAACCAAGTGCTCTAATCCAGACCAAATGGTCCGAAATAATCAAAAAAATTAACTAAGCTTTTGAATAAAAACAATAAATAGAAACTGGCCCGCTCCATGCAGGTTCGATTCAAGTGCCGCCCGTTGTCCCTGGGGCACGCATCGACTATCGCAGAGAGGCCTCATATGGACATCGGTATCTTCATTCCCATCGGCAACAACGGCTGGCTGATTTCCAGCAATGCACCGCAGTACATGCCGACCTTCGAACTCAATAAACAGATCGTGCAAAAGGCTGAGGACTACGGGTTCGACTTCGCGTTGTCGATGATCAAACTGCGCGGTTTCGGTGGCAAGACGCAGTTTTGGGAACACAACCTGGAGTCCTTCACACTCATGGCGGGGCTCGCTGCGGTGACCAGCAAGATCCAGCTGTTCGCCACGGTGGCTACCCTGACCATTCCGCCCGCCATCGCGGCACGAATGGCTTCGACCATCGACTCGATTTCCAACGGCCGCTTCGGCATCAATCTGGTCACCGGCTGGCAAAAGCCCGAGTACGAACAAATGGGCCTGTGGCCGGGCGATGAGTTCTTCCATACCCGCTACGAGTACCTGGCCGAATACGCACAGGTGCTGCGTGACCTGTGGGCCAACGGCAGCAGCGATTTTCAGGGCGAGCATTTCAGCATGCAGGACTGCCGCGTCAGCCCCCGTCCGCAAGCGGACATGAAGCTGATCTGCGCCGGACAAAGCGAAGCGGGCATGGCATTTTCTGCCCAATACGCCGACTACAACTTCTGCTTCGGCAAAGGCGTGAACACCCCGACTGCATTCGCGCCCACCGCACAAAAACTGATCGAAGCCAACCAACAGACGGGGCGCAACGTCACGTCCTGCGTGCTGTTCATGATCATCGCCGACGACACTGACGAAGCCGCACGGGCTCGTTGGGAGCACATCAAGGACGGTGCCGACGAGGAAGCCATCGCCTGGCTGAGCGATAAAGGCTCGGCCGACAAGAGCGCGGGCTCGAACCTGCGGCAGATGGCCGACCCGACCTCGGCGGTCAATATCAACATGGGCACGCTGGTCGGCTCATGGGCCAACGTGGCGAAGATGCTCGACGAGGTGGCCAGTGTTCCCGGCACCCAGGGCGTGATGTTGACCTTCGACGACTTCGTGAAGGGTGTCGAAGATTTCGGCCAGAAGATTCAACCGCTGATGAGCAGTCGCCGTCACATCCTGCCGCTCAAGGAGGTGATCTGATGAACGCTCCTGCGACGTTTGCTGGCGTGGATTTGCCAGCCGATCTGCAACCCGCCCGCGACCTGCCCGCCCGTCCGGAAGCCCTGCGCATGAAAGCAGGCGAGACGGCGTTGGTGGTGGTCGACATGCAGAACGCTTACGCCTCGCTCGGTGGCTATCTGGACCTGGCCGGGTTCGATGTCAGCAGTACGGGGCCTGTCATCGCCAACATCAAAAGGGCCTGCGCCGCCGCACGTGCTGCCGGCATCCCCGTGATTTTTTTCCAGAACGGCTGGGACCCGGCCTACGTCGAGGCGGGCGGTCCGGGCTCGCCGAACTGGCACAAATCCAACGCGCTGAAAACCATGCGCAAGCGCCCCGAACTTGAAGGCCAGCTGTTGGCCAAGGGCGGTTGGGACTATCAGTTGGTCGACGAACTGAAACCGGAACCCGGCGACATCGTGGTACCGAAAATCCGCTACAGCGGTTTCTTCAACTCAAGCTTCGACAGCGTGCTGCGCAGCCGAGGCATTCGTAACCTGGTGTTTACCGGAATCGCCACCAACGTCTGCGTCGAATCGACCTTGCGTGACGGCTTTCACCTGGAATATTTCGGCGTGGTACTGGCCGACGCGACCCATCAGGCAGGCCCCGAATTCGCTCAGCAGGCGGCCCTGTTCAACATCGAAACCTTCTTCGGCTGGGTTTCCAGCGTCGATGACTTCTGCACCACCTTCAGCCCGGTTGGGCAACCTTCGTGAGGATTTGCGCATGACCAAGAAAGCGATCATTCCTGCTGGCACCACCAAGCCTATCGCGCCGTTCGTACCAGGTTCGATGGCCGACGGTGTGCTGTATGTGTCCGGCACCCTGCCCTTCGACAAAGACAACAACGTGGTGCATGTCGGCGACGCCACTGCCCAGACCCGCCACGTGCTTGAAACCATCAAAAGCGTGGTTGAAACCGCAGGCGGCACGATGGATGACGTGACCTTCAACATGATCATGATTCGCGACTGGGCCGATTACGCGAAGGTCAACGAAGTCTATGCCGAATACTTCGCGGGCGAAAAACCGGCGCGCTACTGCATCCAGTGTGGCCTGGTAAAACCTGACGCGCTGATCGAAATTGCCAGCATCGCCCACATCGGCTGAACCTCGACCGTGGGCGCTCGGCGCCCACCTGGAGCACCCGCATGTTCCATGAAATGCATGTTTCGCAAAAAACCGATGCCCCGACGCTGCTGCTCAGCTCGGGACTGGGCGGCTCAAGTCGGTACTGGGAACAGGATCTGCCGATCCTGACCCGGGATTACCAGGTGCTCGTCTACGATCATGCGGGGACCGGACGCAGCCCTGCTGTACTGCCTGCTGATTATTCAATCCGGCACATGGCGCTCGAATTGATGGATGTGCTCGACTCGCTCGACATTCAGCGCTGCCATTTCATGGGCCATGCGTTGGGGGGGCTGGTGGGTCTGGAATTGTCGCTGTTGCGTCCGCACCTGATGCAGAGTCAGGTTCTGATCAACGCCTGGAGCAGTCCGAACCCGCACAGCGCCCGCTGTTTTTCGGTCCGCAAAAAGCTGCTGCTGAACAGCGGGCCTGAAGCCTATGTGCAAGCCCAGGCCCTGTTTCTTTATCCGGCCGACTGGATCGCGGTGAACACCACGCGGCTGTCCAGTGACGAGGCGCATGCGCTGGCGCATTTCCCCGACACAGACAACCTGCTGCGGCGGATCCACGCACTGGAAAGCTTCGACATCGAAGCGAGCCTTGCAGGCATACGCACCCCGACCCTGTTGATCGCCAACCGCGACGACATGCTGGTGCCCTGGCAGCGTTCACAGCATCTGGCCGATACCTTGCCCGACGCCAGGCTGGTGCTTCTGGAATATGGCGGTCACGCCTCCAACATCACTGATCCACAGCCCTTTCACCGAGCCCTGCTCGACTTTCTCAGCGCCCAAGCCTGAAGGACCGTTGCCATGCCTACCCAATTCGAGATCAGCCCGACCGAAGCCACTGTCGTCACCCAGCTTGAATTTCGCGACGCAATGTCCAGCCTCGCGGCTGCGGTCAACGTTATCACCACCGACGGCCCGCATGGCCGCGCCGGCTTCACGGCGACGGCAGTCTGCAGCGTGACCGATCAACCCCCCACCCTGCTGGTCTGCATCAACCGCAGCGCATCGGTGTACGACGCGTTCGTCGGCAATGGCACGTTATGCGTCAACACCTTGGGCCATGATCAGCAGGCGCTCTCCAACCTGTTCGGCGGCAAAACCTCTCAGGCCGAGCGATTCGCAGGCGGACAGTGGCTGGAAGGCCTGACTGGCGCCCCCGTGCTGGACGGTGCCAAGCTGGCGCTGGACTGCAGGATCAGCCAATCCGTAAGTGTGGGCACTCACGACATTCTCTTCTGCCAAGTGCAGGGTATCCGCCACGAGAGCGAGTCGGATGCGCTGGTGTATTTCGGCCGTCGCTATCATCCTCTGCCGGGTCTGCTCCCGGTGCCATGAAAAAGCGGTTGGAGATCGCCTTTCACCGATCAAGTCGAGAGGCTCATTGAATGTTTTTATCGGGTCATTGACGTGAACACCACGCATGATTCAACTTGCTGATTAATAAGAAAAAGGCAGATAAACCAACTTATTGGCGTCAGCCAAATACGCAAGATTTTTTCCTGAACTGCTGCTTATACTGGCGTTACGAGATCAGGATGATCCTTGCGGTCAATGAGGTGATGTCATGTCGATCCATAACCTGGCCAGACCATCAAACGGGTCCGTTGCGCCCACGCCCCTCGGCGGCGGCTCTGTTGAACAGGGCCCGGGGAATTGGGCATGCTGAAAAAGATCCCAGTTGGCGAACTGACGCTTGGCATGCACATCCACAAATTTTGCCGCCCCTGGGACAGCGACCCCTTCTGGATCACCCACGTAGAAACCGTTCTTCGGGAAACTGCGGTGCTGGAACGTATTCAGGCATCCGACACACTGGAAGTCTGGATCGACACCCGTCAGGGTCGAGACCATATCCCCGCGTCTGCCCCGGCGCCCGCCCAGGACGAAACGGCCGAAGTCAGCCTGGAACAGGAAGTCGCACGCGCCAAGGCGATCTGTGGCCGAGCCAGGGACGTGGTCATGACCATGTTCACCGAAGCCCGCATGGGACAGGCTATGCAGATGGATGACGTAGAGTTGCTGGTCGATGAAATCTCCAATTCGATTCTGCGCCACCCGCATGCACTCATCAGCTTGTCCCGTCTGAAAACCTCAGACGAATACACCTACATGCATTCGGTCGCGGTCTGCGCGCTGATGGTCGCGCTGGCCAGGCGGATGGGCATGTCGAATGACCTGGCTCGTGAGGCAGGCGTCGCGGGCCTGATGCACGACGTGGGCAAAATGAAGATCGCGCCGGAAGTCCTGAACAAACAGAGCAGACTGACCCCTGAAGAGTTCGATCACATGAAGGCCCACCCTGAGCTGGGCTTGAGAATTCTCGAAGAGAACCTGCCCGTTGCGCAGATGGTCATGGACGTGTGCCTGCATCATCACGAGAAGGTCGACGGCTCGGGCTATCCGCATGGGCTACAAGGCTCTGAGATCAGCCTGCTCGCCAGAATGGGCGCGGTGTGCGATGTGTATGACGCAATCACGTCCGATCGGCCCTACAAAAAAGGCTGGGGCGTTGCCCATTCGATTCGTGAAATGGCGTCGTGGAAGGGGCACTTCGATGAGCGAGTCTTTCGCAGCTTCGTCAAAACCGTGGGCATTTACCCGGTAGGCGCGTTTGTGCGCCTGGAAAGCGGGAGGCTGGGCGTGGTCATCGAGCAAAGCGAAAAATCCCTGCTGCTGCCCAAGGTGAAAGTGTTCATGTCGGCGCGAACCCGCAAGACGTTTGCACCACAGGTCCTTGATCTGGCCAGTACCGAAGACCGCGACGCCATTATCAAGATCGAATTGCCAACCGACTGGGGCCTGGACAGCGTCGATCACTTCTGGTCGGGCGCCAGGCCCGACTGATCAGCCTGTCACTGGCTCAACAATCCCAGCGTCTTGGCCCTGGCCACCGCTTGGGTACGACGTTCGACGCCCAGCTTGCTGTTGATGTGGCTGGCGTGGGTCTTGACGGTGTGCAGCGAAATGAACAATTGCTCACTGATTTGCTGATTCGAGCAGCCTTGCGCGATCAAACGCAGCACTTCCATTTCACGTACGCTCAGGCAATCACTGCCATGCACCCACTCTGCGACGGGCGCTGACGGGCAAGGCGGAAGCTGTTCAAGCAATCCCTCACGTACCGGACAAGGGGGGGCCTGAAGCAGTTGCTCGCGAACCCAGTGCGGATGCCTGGTGAGCAGCGTCCGAAAAGGCATCAGGGCACCGCCAGCGGCGATGTGCAGACTCTGGATCAATCGCTCTCGCGCTTCGTCGTAACGTGCAGCGTTGAGCAGCAGCCCGATGTGCTGGGTCATGGCGATCAGTTTCACCAGCTGCGCGCCCGTGCGTTGAGCGTGTTGCTGTAGCGCCACCAGGCGTTGCTCACAGGCCTCGTGATCGCCGCGAATGCCGTCCAGTAACGCGCGCTGCAATTCGATGTGCTGAGGCAATTGAGGATGGCATTCAGGTGCGCCCGCCGCCAGCTCGCCGGTGTAGGTCTGGGTCAGGCGCAACAGCCAGGCTTCGGCCAGATCGACACGCCCCTGCGCCAGCCAGAGTTCGCATTTGACCAGTGTGATCATGGCCAGGTAATAGATCGGCGGGACGTCCCAGATGTGCATCAGGCGCTCGGCCTCGGCAAGCTCGGCGAACGCTTCGGCAAAATGCCCCTGGCACCCTTCCATCGTGGCAATGACGCAATGCCCGATCAATGCACTGATATCGCGGCAGGCATGCGCTTCGGCAAGACCGGCAAGCAACCTGGCCCGACCGGCATCGACCTGCATGCGCAGCGCCAGCAGATACCCTTCGTACAGGGTCAAACGCGCCCGCACCGCATACAGCCTTGAAGAGGACAGGCCTTTGAGACGTTGCAGCCCCTGACGCACTTGCTCCAGCGCCCGGAGGATTTCGCCCCGCGCCTGCAAGGTACGGGCGCGGTCATAGTGGGCCAGCGCCTCGAACAAGGGGTTGGCGACCCGTTGCGCCAGCTCCAGAGCGTCGCGATTCAATGCTCTGGCGTGCCATAGATCACCTTGGGCAATGGCCAGATTGGCCAGCGTCGACAGGCACACCAGTCGCTGTCCATAACGCTTTTCCGGCAGGCTGTGCAGCGCTTCGCTGCAATAACGCAGGGTTGTTTCGCTGTCACCTCGACCGCGTGCAATGACACCACTCAACGCCAGCCATTGCGCGAGCATGGATTTCTGCGCCGTGGCTGACGGCGCTGGCAGAAACCGACTCAACTGATTGGCCAGTTCCTCGGCGGCGTCCAGTTGGCAGGCCAGCCCCAGCGCCCAGGCGTACAGCACGATCAAACGCGGCGTACTGGTCAGCAGGCTATCGGGCAGGTCCATCTTCCAGCGCAGCAGCATGCCGACATTCTGTTCGGCCAGCAGCTGTTCTTCGGACATGCTCTGCACCAGATTGGCGGCAACGTCCAGGTGCCCGGCACGCAGGGCCTGTTCAACCGCTTCATCGATCAGCCCCTGATCACTGAACCAGCGGCAGGCGTTCAGGTGCAGACGCGTTTGTTGCGGACCGCTGGCCTGGCGGTCGCGCAGCAAATCTGAAAACAAGTGGTGATAGCGAAACCAGTGACCCTGCTCGTCCAGTGGTACCAGAAATACCTGGTGCGCTTGCAAGTAGCGCAGCACGTCTGCACTGTCGTGGGCATCGCGAGCCGCATTGCATAAGGGCGCGCAAAAACGGTCGAGGCAGGCCGTGTCATACAGAAAAGCCTGTGCTTCGGCGGGCAGGCAATCGATGACCTCTTCCAGCAAGTACTCCCGAATCAGCGCCTCGCCCCCGTGCAAGGCCTGCGGTAACGCGATGTCGTCACCCGCCTGGGCCGCAGCGAGCAGCCAGAAACGCAAACCCGCCACCCAGCCTTCACTGCGTTGAATCAGCCGTTGCAATGCTTCGTTATCGAGCGAACGACGGTGTGCGTCGAGCAATGCCATCGATTCGGCCTGCGTGAGTCGCAAATCATGCTCGTTGATTTCGAGCACCTGTCGAGAGAGCCGCAAGCGGGCCAGATGCCAGTCGGGCCGCTGTCGGCTAGTGACCATGACCACCAGGCCAGCCGGCAGATGATTGAGCAAAAACTGCAGACAGCGGTCAAGCACGGGGCCTTGAGCCAGATGGTAATCGTCGAGAACCAGCAACAGCGGCTGACTGAGCATCAAGTGAACGGCCAACTCCTCAAGCAGCTCGTCCAGCCATTGCTCGAACGCAAAAGGCTGATGACGCTGACGCATTTTCAGCAGGCCCATCGCCTGGGCACCCAGTTGCGGAAAGAACTGCTGCAGGCCGCTCAACAGCCGCTCCAGAAAACGTCCGGGATCGCTGTCTCTGGCACTCAGCCCAAGCCATGCACTCTGCCATTTATCGGGTAACGCCTGACAGCACTCGACCGCCAACGAACTTTTGCCGAAGCCCGCCGGGGCGCACACCAGGAGAAGTCGCCCGGACAATCCCTCATGGAGACGCTGGCAAAGTCGAGGTCTGGGAACGTGACCATCAGGCAGTGGGGGTCGGAAAAATCGTCCTTCCAACGCAGGAATCGCGCTGTCTGCAAACCCTTGCATACGGGACAGATCAGTCATGGCCGGCTCTTGTAGGGATCAGTTTTTTCGGCGTAACGGTTTCGGAGACTAGCGGGTTCGAGAAGGGTTTTGAAAGTTCATCACCGAAAAGACTGTAACAAAATTCCTACAGCTTATAAGGCGGGTGGGCGAACGTGAAAAAGCCCCGCGGACGGGGCTTTGCTGTTCAAACGTCGTTTAGGTAGCGCCTCCTGTATACGGAGGCGCTACCTACCGTTGCTTAACGAACGCCTTCCTGACGCAGCGCGTTGGGCGTGAAGTCGCTGGTGCCAGCCGTGAAGCCGAACTCGTAGGCACGCTTCTCTTCGTTTTTCATGCCCAGCGCCACATAGCGGCCCGATTGCAAGTCGTACAGCGTTTCGATGGCGTACCACGGCACTTGCTTGTCGTAGTAGTTCTCGGCATGCGCCTCGGCGACGCGCCACAATTGGCCACGACCGTCGTAATGGTCGATCACCGCAGCCTGCCAGGTGTCTTCGTCAATGAAGAAATCACGCTTGGCGTAGATGTGGCGCTGGCCTTCTTTCAGGGTGGCCGTCACGTGCCACACGCGGCGCAGTTCGTAACGGGTCAGGTCCTGGTTGATGTGGCCAGCCTTGATGATGTCGGCGTACTTGAGCGTCGGGTCGTCCAGCTTGTGGCTGTTGGACGCGATGTACATTTCCTGCTTGCCGACCAGTTTCCAGTCGTAGCGATCCGGCGCGCCGTTGTACATGTCCAGGTTGTCGGACGTACGCAGACCGTCGGATGCAGTACCCGGACCGTCATACGACACCTGCGGCGCACGACGCACGCGACGCTGACCGGCGTTGTACAGCCAGGCCGAACGCGGTTCTTTCACCTGATCGAGGGTTTCGTGGACCAGCAGCACACCGCCGGCGAGACGCGCTGGCGCGGTCACTTCCTGCTTGAAGTAGAACAGAATGTTGCCCGGATTCTTCGGATCGAAATCGCGCATCTTGTCGCGGAACACGAACTGGTCGGCGAAATACACCAGGCTGTAGGAGCCGTTAGGCTGTGGAGTCGCCTGGGTGACCAGACGCTTCACACTGCCGCCACGGTAACGGGTGATGTGGTTCCAGATCACCTCAACGCCGTTGGCAGGAATCGGGAACGGGATGGCAGTGTCGAAGTTCTCCAGTCCGCTGCCGCCGCCGACCAGCTTGGTGGTGGTCGCGTTCCGCTTGATCGCTGCGTACACATCATCCGGCACGTTCGCACCACGGTGCGTCGGGTACACAGGAATTCTGTAGCTGTCCGGGTAACGCTTGAACATAGCGTATTGGCCGGGAGCCAGCTTGTCCTTGTACTGTTCGACGCTGGCTGCAGTGATGGTGAACAGCGGTTTTTCGCTGGCGTAAGGGTTCGCCAGGAAGCCTTTGCTGTCCACTGCTCCAGCATTCTTCGGCATGGGCGTCCAGGCCGGAATGGTGTTCGCCGCGTTCCCCGCCTTCTCGGCCCCCATCGGCGTCAGGGAAGTCCCCAGTTTTGCCGCTTCGGATTCAGACACCGCCGCCATGACGCTGGTCGCCAACAACGACACGCCCAACAGACCGGCTTGCAAAAGACCCTTTGTTATTTTCATATTGATCGTCATCCCGAAAAAACCGTGTTCTTAGAAGTTCATGCCGAAGCTGAGCGCAACGAAGTCGCGGTCATCCACCGTGGTGTACTTCCCGTCGAAGAAGTTGGTGTAGGAAAGGGCTGCGGTATACGTATTCTGGTACTCGGCATCCAGACCGAGACTGACCGCCTTGCGTCCTTCCTCGAAGTTGCCGCCAGGGCCTGGCGAGTAGCCTTTGACGTCATGCGACCAGGCCACGCTGGGGCGCAGGTTCACACCGGCAAAGAAGCTGTTGTAGTCCCAGATGGCGCGAGCGCGGTAGCCCCAGGAGTTGGAAGTAGTGAATCCGTCGTTCTCGCAATAGCGGGTCAGGTTGTTCTGATCGGCACCGGTCAACGTGCCTGCGTTGAGCGTCGCACACTGGCCACCCGGCAGCGGGCCTGGGCCGTAGACCGGGTCACGGCCATAGCGAATCTCGGACGTGCTTTCCAGACCGCCAACGTGCGTGAAGCCCACTTCGCCGACCAGGGTCAGGCGCTCGGCACCCATGACCTGATCGAAGAACTGGGTGAAGGTGGTCTGCAGCTGGGTGATTTCCTTGCGGCGATAGCCGGGTTGATCAGTGTTTGGCTGTCCGTTCAACAGCGACACGTTAGGGTTGAGCGGCGAAATACCCGAGTACAGGATGTCGGTGGTGTTGACCTGGATCGGCGCGTTCGGACGGTAGCTGATCTCGCCACTCCATGCCGTGCCGGTGGGCAGCGTGGTGGAGAAACTCAGGCCATAAAGACGAATGTCTTCGGGGTATTCGACGTAGTAGCTGGAGTTACCGGCCACCACGACGGGCAGCAAGGTAGGTGCCAGACGGGCGGCGGTGGCTTGCGGAATACCGTTGCGCACCAGCGAACCCACCAGACCGGCCGGGCTGAACGAGGCAGCCGAGCCACCGCGACCGCTGAAGATCGGCGCACGGCTGTGGTAATTCATCATGTACGCGCCGAACTCGGTGTCCAGCGGCTCGTAGTTGTAGCGCAAGGCAAAACCGAACTGGCCGCTGTCCCGTGCATCACGGTCAGGGCCTCGGCGCACGACCGCGCCTTCGTCAGGATTGCCGAACACCACGCCCTGTTGGCTGAGCGAGTTGAAGACCGCGCCACGTGCCGCGGCTGGAAGCCCGGCGGCGGCGAGCGAGGTGTTCAGGCCGCTGCGACTGCGCAATACGGCCAGGTTGTTTTCGCAACCGTCGGCGATCACATCGGGCTGCGAGAAGAATGTACCGCAGTTGTCGACAACCGTCTGGTCCCACTCCAGTTGGTAGAAACCTTCGGCAGACAGGTTGTCGGTCAGGCTTTGCGAGAGGTAGAACATGTTGACCGGAATCAGGCCTTCCTTGATTTCCGAGCCAGGACGGCGAAACGCCGACACGTCGATCGGGTTGACGCTGTTGATACCGCCCCCGATGAAGGTGCTTTCACCCCAACTGATAACCTGCTTACCGAAACGCACGGCACCCGGCTGATCAGCGATGGAATAGTTGTGGTACACGAAGGCGTCGAGCAACTGGAACCCGGACGACTTGGCGCCTTCTTTGCGGCCCGAGTCGCTGATGTCCTTGAACTCGCGACCTTCGTCCTTGAGTTCGAAGTCATACCAATACTTGCCACGCACGAACACGCCGGTGTCGCCGTACTTCAGCTCCAGATCATGGATGCCCTTGAAGATCTTCGAAAACGTCTCCCCACGCTTGAAATTCAAGTGGCCATCGTCAGAGGTCTGCGACAAACCGCGTCCACCATTGTTGGCGCCGATCAGGTTCTTGTTGGCCTTTTCGGTCGACCAGCTGGCACCGACCGAAAGCGATGAATCGAAGCTGCCTTCAATCTCACCGACATTGAACGTGACGCCGAAAGCAGGGCCGGCGAGCGAAGAGGCGAGACTGACAGCCAAAGGCAATTTTGCCCGGCGCCAGAAGGGGTTGGTTGTGGTCATCGACGCGACTCCTTGTGCTTTTATTGTTATGGCAGTGGGGAACATCCAAAAACGACTCAACCGTCGAATCAATAACCGACTGTCAACATCCATCAGGCAGCCTGAATGGCTAACACACAATGTATGGCTCCGCTCTTGCGCATTCCCTATGCCGACTATATCCAGCAGGCGTTGAGGCTTGATCCCTCTAAAGTGTGATTTGCAGCATCAACGCCTCTGGCCCGGCTGTTCCGAAGGTTCGGAACAGCAGACCTGGAGGGGAGAATGGCTGAAATTGGCGATTTGGCAAGCAGAGGGTCACCACTGGCGACTCAAGCGCCTGCCGTCCTGAGCGGTACGGCAGGCGAACGAGGTGAAAAAAGGCTAAAGGGTCGAAAGAAACGCACTGTTGGTGCTTTGCCATTCGACGATATCCAGACGCATGCGCTTTTTGTCGAGTTTGCCCACGCTGGTCTTGGGAATTTCAGTAACAAGCGCGATCTGGCTGGGAATGGCCCACTTGTTGATGTGACCTTGCTCGACAAACGGCCTGAGGTGTTCTTTCAAAATCTTAGCGTCGAGTTCGTGACCTTCGCGTACCACCAGCAACGCAAACGGTCGCTCGCCCCACTGCGGATCCGCGATACCGACGACGGCCACCTCACGCACCGCAGGATGCCGGCTGCACAAGTCCTCCAGTTCCAGCGAGGAAATCCATTCGCCCCCCGTCTTGATAACGTCCTTGATCCGGTCACGAATGTCGATGAACCCCATGCCATCGAGCGTGGCCACATCCCCCGTATGCAGCCAGCCACCCGCCCACAGTTCGGCACCTTTGCCAGGTTCGCGGTAATAGCTTTCGCTCAGCCACGGCGCACGCAGCACCAGTTCGCCTTGGGTTTCGCCGTCGGCAGGCAGGAAATTACCGTGTTCATCGACGATTGCTGCGTCCACCAGCATGCCGGGCACACCCGCCTTGATACGGTAAGTAATACGCTCGTCGTCAGTGCCGGCCTTGAGCTCTTCGTTGATGTGCGCCACGGAAATCAGCGGCCCGGTTTCGGACATGCCGTACGCCGCCGTGAGCTGAATGCCTTTCGCCTTGGCGGCCTTGTAGAGTGTGCGGGTGAGCGAACTGCCGCCAATGATGATTTTCCAGCCACCGAAATCGATGTCCGCAGCAGACTTGGCGTTGAGCACCATCTGCATGATGGTCGGGACGCAGTGGGAGAACGTCACTTTTTCCTTGCGCCACAGTTCGACGAGCAATTCGGGGTCGTAGCGACCGGGGTAGACCTGCTTGAGCCCCAGCATCGTCGCCGCGTACGGCACACCCCACGCGTGTACGTGGAACATCGGCGTGATCGGCATGTAGACATCATCGGTGCCCAGCAACCGGACACTGTCGATACAGCCCATGATGGTCGCCACGCCCATCGTGTGCAGGACCAGCTGTCGGTGGGTGAAATACACGCCCTTGGGGTTACCCGTGGTGCCGGTGGTGTAGAACATCGTGGCGACCGAGTTCTCGTCGAAATCCTCGAATTCGTACTCGGGGCTCGCTGCGGCCAGCAATTGTTCGTACTCGCCGACCAGATTCGGCAGGTCGGCGGTCTTTTCCGGCAGATCGGTCAGCAGCAGGGTTTTTTCGACGGTGGTCAGGTGCCCCGCAATTGCCTGGTAAAGCCCCACGAACTCGCTGTTGACCAGGACGACACGGTCATCGGCGTGGTTGATGGTGTAGGCGATCTGCTCGGGTGACAGGCGCACGTTAACGGTATGGATGACTGCGCCAATCATGGGGATGGCAAACATGCACTCCAGATAACGATGGCTGTCCCAATCCATGACCGCCACGGTATCACCGGCCTTGACGCCTGCAGCGGTCAGCGCGTTGGCAAGGCGACAGATCCGCTCGTTCAGTTGAGGGTAGGTATAGCGAACCGAGTCCCGGTAGACGATCTCACGCGTTTTTTCGTAGCGGCTTCCAGACATCAGAAGCCGTTTTAGCAACAGAGGGTACTGATAAGCGCCATCGGCTGGCGGAAGAACGCGAGTCTGTAACATATGAGTCCCTTTTCAAAGTTCGCAGGCCAAGCCTGAAATATGGACTCTAGCTACTTGCCTCGCCAGGCAAATCAGCCGAAATGGTGATTTGTTCATGAGCGCTTGCAGGCGTCTGGCAAGCGGCACACGAGCGCAATTCCGCTCTCCCTTGGCTCAGACCGGCCTGTGCAGTGGCTCGAGACTCAATGCACCTCAGTCAACGCAAGCTTCACGCCCAGCGCCACCAAAACCCCACCCATTGCACGGTCGAACCAGTGGCCCATGCGGGCAAAACCGGCACGCACCCGGGCCTGGCTGAACAGGCGGGCGACCAGACAAAACCACAGCGCAGTGGCGACGGCCAGGTAAATACCGTAGCCGCCCTGCACCAGCAGCGGGGTGTGCGGGTTGATCACCACGGTGAACAGCGACAGAAAAAACAGCGTCGCCTTGGGATTGAGACCATTGGTGACAAAACCGCTCACGTAGGCACCCCGAGCGGTGCGCTCGCTCGCGGCAGGCTTGATGAGGTCATCCGAGGCACTGGCCGGCTTGGCGCGCAGCGCCTTGAAACCGATGTAGAGCAGGTAGGCCGCCGCAGCCCATTTCAACGCATTGAACAGCACGATGGATTGGGAAACGATGATCCCGATACCCAGCAACGAATAGCCGACGTGCACGAAAATGGCCGAACCCACGCCGAGCGCCGCCCATGTGCCCGCCTTACGGCCATGCGTCACACTCTCGCGCACCACCACCGCGAAGTCAGGTCCGGGGCTGGCAACGGCCAGCAAATGGATCAACGCGACGGTGAGAAATTCTGCCCAGTACATGGGGCCTCCTGGGAAAGAGTGACGAGCATTGGCTCTGATAGGCTGCTCACACTACGCTTTTCATTTTCCTGGCAAAAGGTACAGCTATGAGCAATCCCGGCAGAGCAGTTTTCCTCGACCACACTTCGCTGGACCTGGGCGACCTGGATCTGGGGGCACTGCACGCAAGCTTCGGCGAACTGGTTCTGCACGCCAGCACGCAACCGGCGCAAGTGATAGAACGCTTGAAAGGTGCGCAGGTCGCTATTACCAATAAGATCGTGATCGATGCCGACACGTTCGTGGCTTGTCCCGACCTGAAACTGGTGCTGGTGACGGCGACAGGCACCAACAATGTCGATCTGGTTTCGGCCCACGAACAGGGCGTAACGGTGTGCAATTGTCAGGGCTACGGCACGCCATCGGTGGCTCAACACACATTGCTTCTGCTGCTGGCGCTCGCCACTCGCCTGCCGGATTACCAGCACGCCGTGCATCAGGGACTGTGGCAACAATCGAAGCAGTTCTGCCTGCTGGATTTCCCCATAGTCGAACTGGAGGGCAAGACGCTGGGCCTGCTGGGGCATGGCGAACTGGGCGGCGCGGTGGCACGGCTGGCGGAGGCATTCGGCATGCGCGTTCTGCTGGGTCAGATTCCGGGACGGCCAGCGCGTGGGGATCGTCTGCCGCTTGCGGAACTGCTGCCCCAAATCGATGCCCTCACCTTGCACTGCCCGCTCAACGAAAACACCCGCGATATGATCGGCGCGCCCGAACTGAGCCTGATGAAGCCCCATGCGTTCATCGTCAACACCGCTCGCGGCGGGCTGATCAACGAGCAGGCGCTGGCCGATGCCCTGCGCAATGGTCATCTGGGCGGCGCTGCATCGGATGTGTTGAGCGTCGAGCCACCTGCCGCAGGCAATCCCCTGCTGGCAGGCGATATTCCGCGCCTGATCATCACCCCGCACAGCGCCTGGGGCGCCAAGGAAGCCCGCCAGCGCATCATCAGCCAGGTGGTCGAGAACGCACGGGCGTTCTTCGCCGGTTCGCCGGTCAGGGTGGTGAGTGGATAGCGTTTGGCGGCCCAACGTGCCCGGACACGGAGCGTCCTGAGCGGCATTCCCACGCAGAGCGTGAGGAACGATCAGTATAAGCAGACTTGATCGCAGAGGGTCAGAGACTGCCAATCCTGCGCCTTTCTCCAGAATGCCCGTTCGCCAATCCTGTTAAACTGCGCGCTTTTTCAGGAGCCATTCAATGGACCCGCGCAGTGAAGTGTTACTCCGTCAGGCCGAGCTGTTTCAGGGCTCGCTGTTGTTGGCCGGTCTGCCTGCCGATGACCTGCTCGGAAAGCTGCCGGATGCCCGTGGCTGGTGCTGGCATGCGGGTGATCAGGCGGCACTGAACGCACGCTTCGAGGGGCGTACTCACTTTGGTGTCGAAGCACCGGAGCAACCGTTCGACGCTGCGGTGCTGTTCCTGCCCAAGGCCCGCGACCTGACCGATTACCTGCTCAACGCACTGGCCTCGCGCCTTCAGGGCCGCGAACTGTTTCTGGTCGGCGAGAAGCGTGGCGGTATCGAAGCCGCCGCACGGCAACTGAGCCCGTTCGGGCGAGCTCGCAAACTCGACAGCGCCCGTCATTGCCAGCTCTGGCAAGTGACGGTTGAAACGGCTCCACAGGCCGTCAGCCTGGAAAGCCTCGCCAAGCCTTATCAGATCGACCTGCAGGACGGCCCGCTCACGGTCATCAGCCTTCCCGGCGTGTTCAGCCACGGCCGCCTGGACCGGGGTTCGGCGTTGCTTCTGGAAAATATCGACAAGCTCCCGAGCGGCAATCTGCTGGACTTCGGCTGTGGCGCGGGCGTTCTCGGTGCTGCGGTAAAGCGTCGTTACCCGCATAACGAGGTGGTGATGCTGGATGTGGACGCGTTCGCGACGGCCAGTTCGCGCCTGACTCTGGCAGCCAATGGTCTTGAAGCAGAGGTTTTGACCGGCGACGGAATCGACGCCGCGCCGATGGGATTGAACACGATTTTGAGCAATCCGCCTTTTCATGTCGGTGTTCATACTGACTACATGGCGACCGAAAACCTGCTGCGAAAAGCACGTCAACATCTGAAATCAGGCGGCGAACTGCGCTTGGTTGCCAACAACTTCCTGCGCTATCAGCCGCTGATCGAAGAACACGTCGGCACCTGCGAAGTACGTGCGCAAGGTAATGGCTTCAAGATCTATAGCGCCAAACGTTCTTAAAATAAGAGCTTGCCGAAAGGATTTTGCAAGGGCAGAATCCGCTCCGTCCTAGGGGAGTAGTCTCCCACGAGCCTCACGCTCGTCCGGCACGTATCAACATACTTGGTCCTCAGACCATGGTGCGTGCGACCCAGAATCCGCTCAGACGGATCGGTGGTTTGACAAGACCTATGACACGAACACCTTACCCGGGGCGGGAAGGCTGTACGTGTCATAGCCGTGTCGACCCGCCCCTTAGGAAACCTGATGCTGGAATCACTCTTAATCCCTACCGCAGTCGTTGCGCTCGCCGAAATCGGTGACAAGACGCAATTGCTCGCGCTCATCCTTGCCGCACGTTTTCGCAAGCCTTGGCCCATCATCGCCGGCATCGTTGCCGCGACCTTGGCCAACCATGCGGCGGCCGGGGCAGTAGGTGCCTGGTTCAGCAGCTTCCTTTCCGATGCAGTTCTGCACTGGATTCTCGCCGCAAGCTTCACCGCCACCGCGCTCTGGACCCTGGTCCCGGACAAGATGGACGACGACGAAGCCAGCACGGCACGCAAATTCGGTCCGTTCATGACCACCCTCATCACGTTCTTCATCGCAGAAATCGGCGACAAGACACAGATCGCCACGGTCATGCTCGCGGCGCAATATTCGCATCTGTGGCTGGTGATCATCGGCACCACAGTCGGCATGCTGATCGCCAACGTGCCCGTGGTGCTGGCGGGCAACTTCGCCGCAGACAAGCTACCGCTGACGATGATTCGTCGACTGGCCGCCTGTGCCTTCTTCGTACTGGCGCTGGTGGCCGTGTACAAAGCCATGCAGGTCAGTGGCTGGGTATGATCGAGGCCGGACTGCGTTGCGAATGTTCACGAAACGCAGCGGCCATGCGCGCCAATCAGGACTTGGGCGCGCTCTGGTACAGCGGCATCACCTTGGGAATGGCCGCCTCCAGGGACGCGATACGGTTCTGCGAAGCCGGGTGAGTACTCATGAACTCAGGCTGCGAACCACCCGCGTTTTGAGTCATTTTCTGCCAGAGGGTGATCGCCGCGTTGGGGTTGTAACCGGCGCGTGCGGCCAGCTCCAGCCCCAGCAGATCCGCTTCGTTTTCGTTGCTGCGGCTGTTGGGCAGGGTCAGGCTGTAGTTAACCACTGTGTCGGCCAGCGCCATGCTGTCCTGGCCCAGACCGAGCAAAGCACCCGCGCCCTGCTTGGCCATTGCCACGCCGTACGCTTTAGACATCGCTTCACGACCATGCTCGCGCAAGGCGTGGGCGATTTCATGGCCCATGACCGCCGCGATCTCGTCGTCGGTCAGCTTCAGCGTGTCGATCAGCCCGGTGTAGAAAATTATTTTGCCGCCAGGCCCGCAGTTGGCGTTCAGGTCGTCGCTTTTGATCAGGTTCACTTCCCACTGCCACTGAGCCGAATCGGGCCGCAGCTTGGGCGCTTGAGCAATCAATCGCTTGGCAATCGCATTGACGCGCTTGGCATCGGAACTGGTCGTGTCCAGCACACCCTTGCTGCTCGCCTCGCCCACCGTCTGCTGGTAGGACTGCGCGTACATTTTGTTCACTTCATCGGTGGAGAGCATGCTGAACATGTATTGCTTGCGCTCGACACCCACCGAATCACCCGTCGTGGTATTAACGGATTGACACCCGCCGAGCAGTAACGCAGCGCTCAAGGCACACAGGGCAAATGACTGACGCATGGTGAATCTCCTTGTTCATGAGGCGGTCATCCTAGGGTGTGAACACACCCAGCGCCAGATACCAGCCAATTGCCATATTGGTACATGGCAAGACCGAATGGTTCCTTATGGATGTCAGGTGTGTATCAGACAGGTAACCGCTTGTAAGCCATTATTAACTCAACGGCGTCAGACACTCAGGTGCATTGAGTTTCGGGTCGTTCACAAAACTGGCCAGCGGTCGCTCACGCAATGCGGCCTGCGGGGCAGCCAGCAAGGCCTGCAATTTGGGCAGTGGCGTATCGGCCGCCAGCCAGGCTTTCTGACCTTCGGCATCCAGAATCAAGGGACGGCGCTGAGTGGCGGCCGCCTGGGTGACCACCGCAACACTTAGATAGGTGTGACCTTGAACCGGGTACGCCTCCCAAATCGCCGCAAAAAACAGTGCCGAGCCCTCGCCCGGCGTCAGCCAGAACGGGCGCTTGCGCGAGGTGCCGCGCCACTCGTAGAAGCCGTTGGCGGGAAGCAGGCAGCGTCGCTTGCTGAACGCCTCGCGAAACATTGGCTGCTCAGCCACGGTTTCAGCACGGGCATGCGCAGGGGTTTTCGACAGGTCCGTCAGCCAGGCCGGCGTCAGGCCCCAGCGGGCACGCACCAGCTCTACATCGCCGTCGACCTCGGCAGCACGCATGATCAGTACCCAGTCGGCCGGGGAAATATTCCATTGCGCCTGCTGGTCAGCCGGAAAACCGGGCAAGGCCGCAAACGCGGGCGTCCAGCGAAACAGGGCATAACGTCCACACATGAGGGGTAATCGGACTCTTTAAAGGAAGGCGCTCAGCACACCAGTACATCGGGAAAACTGTCCGGCTCATCGCCACCGGACAATGGCGAAGCTGCATTGTACGCAGTGATCAGTTCGCGTGCGCGCTCGACCTTGTCATCCTCGACAGTGATCCACAACAGGCCGAACACCGGCAGCTCGCCCATGCCACCCAGAAGATCACGCCCTGTAAGGCCCGCGTCGATTCCCTCACTGGCCAGCATTCCTTGCAGCAGCTCGCCTTCCATGAGGTTTTCCGGCTCGTAGATTCTCTGCATTACTCGTTCTCGGTGCGTACATCCAGCGTCCATTGCTCGCCGTCGGTCTGGAGGTCGAATACGATCGGACGGCAGCAAACCTGACAGTCTTCAATATACTGTTGATCACCGCCGGACAGATCCAGTAACGCCTCCACGGGCTCGCCGCAGTAAGGGCAGTCGTAACTCTGTAATTCCTGCATCGCGGTCTCCGGGATCAGTTGTGCGTATAATTGCGCCATTCTTTGAAGGTTGTCGTGAAAAACCTGCCTTCTTTTTACCCTATCCGATTCCAACAAGAGAGCATGATGGGCGAATTCGATGCCATCCGACCTTACAACGATTCAGAAGTCCCAGCCGTTCTGGCACGTCTGCTGAGTGATAAAGCCTTTCTCGCGATTCTGACCAAATTTCGTTTCCCTCGTCTGGCGCCTGCGTTGGGCTGGTTTCTGCAACCGACCCTGGCCCGCAAACTGCGCCGTGAGTTCGCCGGTATCGATTCGGTCGCAACGCTGCAGGATAAAGTCGAGTACTACGTCGATCACACCATCGAGCGCGCTACCGATGGCGTGACGTACACAGGCGTGGAGCAACTCAAATCCGGCAGCGCCTATCTGTTTCTGGCCAATCATCGCGATATCGTGATGGACCCCGCGTTCGTCAACTATGCCGTGTATCACGCAGGCCTGCCTACGCCGCGCATTGCCATTGGTGACAACCTGCTGCAGAAGCCCTTTGTCAGCGATCTGATGCGCCTGAACAAGAGCTTTATCGTGCACCGTTCGATCATCGGGCGACGCGAAAAGATGGCGGCTTATCAACTGCTGTCGGCCTACATCAACCACTCGATCACCAAGGATTGCCAGTCCATCTGGATCGCCCAGGCCGAAGGTCGCGCCAAGGACGGAGATGACCGTACCGAATCGGCGATCCTGAAAATGTTCCACATGAGCCGCAAGGACGAGCCTTTTGGTGACGTGATCCGCTCGCTGAATCTGACCCCGGTGTCGATCAGCTACGAATACGATCCGTGCGACCAGGCCAAGGCTCGCGAGCTGTATATCCGCGCAACCACGGGCGTTTACACCAAAACCCCGGGCGAGGATGACGTCAGTATCGCGCTGGGCATCACCGGCTATAAAGGCCGCGTACACGTCAACTTCGCCCCGCCGATCACCGAGCATTTCGAAGACACCAAGCAACTGGCTATCGAAATGGACCGGCAGATTCTCGGCGGCTATCGCCTGTTCCCGGTGCATTACCTGGCGTATGCGCAATGGGCCGATGCCGACCCGAGCCTGAATGTGCCGCTGGCGGCCGACCTGTTCCCTGCCGACGAACTCAATCGCACCAGGGATGAATGGGAAAGCCGACTGGCCGGCGCACCTGCCGAGCATCGGCCTTATCTGGTGCAGCAGTACGCGATGCCGGTGCGTAACCAGTATCGGGTCAAGGCAGGGTTGGCGCTTTAAATCGCGGGCGATCGTGCCAATGCTCCGCGTTGGCATGATCAACACCGTTATTGACCGGCAAAACCCGATATCCCGTGGAGCGGACTTGTCCGCGAAGGAGCCCGTACAGCCCCGGAAGTAAGCGTTCAGCCAAGTCATCTTGCGTGATTTCAACCGATATCAACTGATAGGCGAGCGGCTTGCTCGGTATCGTTTGCCCCTCGGCTCCCCTTGTCATCGCCAGGCTGTAGCAGTCTGATTAAACTTCAGGGACTGGTAATTAGGCGGGACATGACCGTTGAGTGAAATATTGAGTGTACTGGCTGAGATTGTTTTCCAAGCGATTTGCTTCCCTATCGGCTGGCCTTTTATGAAGGCCCTTACCTTGGGGAAGTATCCTGCTAAAGGCTCCTGGTTTTCAATAACCCCTTCAGCCCAATGGACGTCTGCGATTGGGCTAGCCGTTTTGGTCATCGCAATGATGGCGGCAATGAGGCAGTTCGTGCTTGCTTAGCAAATGGCTAAGCAAGCAGAGAAGCCTGCATAACTACCTACTCCGGCTTGGCGAGTGACTTCGGCGGACGTTGAGAGGCGTCTGACTGATCTTACGTATTGAAGCGCTTCGTTTTGCAAGTTTGATTAGCAACTCGCTTGGCGACGCAGGGAGCGAGCGAGACTGGGCAACGGTTACCGCAGGACTGGCCAAGGCTTACAGTAAGCCACCCAATGTGAAGGACACACAATGCTTATCGTATTCAGCGGCCTGCCTGGCACCGGAAAAACTACTATTGCCAAGGAGCTCGTCGCTACGGTAGCCGCTCTCTACCTGCGTATCGATACGATTGAGCAAGCGATTCGAAACTCCGGCGCACTTGCCCAAGACGTCGGGCACAGCGGTTACATGGTCGCTAATGAGCTTGCGCTGAGTAATCTTTATCTAGGCCGTACAGTCATCGTTGATTGTGTAAATCCGGTGACCGAAAGCCGAATGAGCTGGAGTGAAGTTGCCTCGAAGGCGGACGTCCGGCTAATGAATATTGAAGTGATTTGCTCGGATAAAAGTGAACATCAGCGCCGCGTAGAAACGAGGCTGGGTGATATTCCCGGGCTCACTCCACCCACTTGGGAATCTGTGCTGGATCACGAATACGAAGCGTGGACCGAAGTTCCATTTCGCATAGACACTGCCTTTACTTCGCCGGTGCAAGCAGTATCGATGCTCACCAAACACCTGCTGCGCGATTCGTAACGTCCGCTGAGCGCAATGTGAGCAGGTGTGATTACCGTACCCCTAAAACAGGGCGTCCGAACCATAGCCTTCGTGAGCGAGCTCACTCCCACGCGGCCTGTCATTCACGGCCAGACGCTTATAGCGACCAGTCCGGACCACAGGGCATTAGTCTGCTCGCATCATCCTGTAAGAACTTTCCCTGCCGCTGTCACCTAACCGTAACGCACCACCGGCATTGTGTGGCTCCTCAAGAAACGGACTTCCTTCCTTTTGGAGCTTGTCATGCTGCACGCAAAAAACCAGGACCGCCTTTATTTGATTGCCCAGAGCGATGAACAGCAGGAGCTGGTCGACGCCTGGTCTTTCAATGTTCAAGACCGCCACTGGCTGGTCTACTGTGCCTTGGGTGGCCATGTTCATCACGACCTCCCCGACATGGATCAGGACACCGGCTTAAGCTTTCTGGACTTTTATCAGCAGGCAGCCTGACCCGCCCCGATCCTGCAGACGTAAAAAAGCCCGGCCCTCTCATTGAGGGCCGGGCTTTTTATGCGCAGTGATTTACTGCGACAGGGTCGAACCGATGGTCGGGTCCTGGAACACGCGGGTCAGCGCATCGCTCAGAACATCGCTCACCAGTTTGGTGTTGGTTTCCTGATTCGGCGCCATGCCAAAACGCTGGTCCAGCGATGCAGCGTAGCGGCCGCTGTAGTTACGACCATTGTTGCGCACGTCGGCGCGGAAGGTCGAACTGATCGTGGCTTCGGTTACGTACAGGCCTTCTTTAGGCGACTGGTACTTGAGGTCAGCCAGGGTCACGGTCAACTGAGGTGCGTTGCCGCCACCCTGAGTCGGCGTGAAGCCCAACAGACGTACGGCCGCTTCAGCCTGGGCTTGCAGCTTGGGCACGATGTCGTTGCCGCTGACGCTGATGGAGCTGGTTTCCGGGTACATACCGCCACGTGTGCCCAGCGTCGGGCCGGGACGGCCGTCCACTACCCGCACGATGACCGGCTGGCCGCGTCCGACGGGCGCAAGCTGTGCGTTCAGCTTGGGTTGGGGGCTGAGTTGTTGCGGGCTGTGGGCACAGCCCACCAGGGTCAAACTGCTTACAGCAAGCAAACCGAACAAAATGCGACGCAGCATGCTCATCTCTCCGTGGGCCAGACACTAAATGTGCCGCAGTATAGCGGCGTGCGACACCTGCGAACCAGTGTCCGCCAATGGGTAAGGCTAGGACCGCCACACATCTGCGATGGTTCAGGCCTGCGAGGTGTAATCAGGGCGTCATATCAAGGCGGCAGACTTGCCTTCACTGCCTCGACGCTCACCCATGATAGGAGCTGCGCCATGAATCTGTTCTGGTCCCTGTTCACCGCACGCCCACAGCATCGTCATTACGCTCGCGTGGATCATGCGGGTGTCTGCCGTGCATTCAAACACTGCGCCGAGCCTCCTTCAGGGCATGAGTGGGTCGAAGTCAGCGAACAGAAGCTGGGCTGGCTGAATCAGCCCTTGCCCGCCAGCGCACGTATTGCGCAGCGTGACATGCCGAGAACGCGTCGCCAGCTCATCACCGCCTGACCCGATCAAGAATAAAAGTCACTTAGACCGATCAATTTCTGTCGTTTCATCGTTATAATCACCCCCCGATTATAAGGACGTCTCCTGATCGGGCCTCGCAGCATTGCTAATCACCGTATTAGCGCCTCCGTTCTGCCCACAGAGAGCCGCCCACACAGGTCATTGCACGCCGGTGTGCTCGATGAATGGTGCAGAATCGCTCGAATCCTATCGAACCTTTCTGGTCTGTCAGCGCCTCACTCTGTATGCATCGATCTGCCAGAGCTGCTACCGCAGCCATTTTTGAGGTTTGGTTCACGTTTCCAAAAGAACGTGAAAAACGGTTTCACTACTTCACAAGAGTGTGGCGAGCAAATGAATAGGTACGCGTTTGTAAATGCACCATCAGCGTCTGAACCGGCCCTTTTGAACAGGACTGACCGCGACTGCGCCTCCATCACCGGAGCCTGAAGACTGTCGACGGGGACGGGTCACTCAGGTGACCGATGCCTTGACGATGGTCGAATGGCCGAGCGGGCTTGAAAATGCGTTCATGCCGTACTGATGAACCTTTCACGAGCCTGACCGGGACCTGCGCTTGAGATGCAAAAAATTGCGAAGAATCGGACAGATGATCCTGGCCGGGAAGCGATGGGCACAACCCAGACCCTTGCCCCGACATTCCGGCACACAGCCTCAGGATCGTATGCCGTCAATTTGGTGCTGCAGATTTTGGAGACGCGTTAATGGCGCATAACGAAGCAGTCGATGTAGTACTGGTCGGAGCCGGCATCATGAGTGCCACCCTGGCCGTACTGCTCAAAGAGCTCGACCCCGGCCTCAAGCTGGAAGTCGTTGAGCTCATGGATTCCGGTGCTGCTGAGAGTTCCAACCCCTGGAACAACGCAGGCACCGGCCATGCCGGCCTGTGCGAACTCAATTACACCCCGCCCGCTGCCGATGGTTCCATCGACATCAAGAAAGCGGTGCATATCAACACCCAGTTCGAAGTCTCGAAGCAATTCTGGGCCTACCTGGCCCGCAAGGGCACCTTCGGCTCTGCCAGGTCGTTCATCAATCCGGTGCCGCACCTGAGCTTCGTTCAGGGCGAAAACGGCATCTCGTTCCTCAAGACCCGTTTTGAGGCCATGCGCAAACATCACGCGTTCTCGTCGATGGAGTACACCGAAGACAAGGCCAAGCTGGCCGAGTGGATGCCGCTGATGATGCCGGGCCGCCCAGCCGACGAAAAGATCGCGGCAACCCGCATGATGAATGGCACCGACGTCAACTTCGGTGCACTGACCAATCAGTTGCTCAAGCATTTGTCCAGCGCGCCGGACGCGCAGGTCAAATACTGCAAGCGCGTGACCGACCTGACCCGCAAGGGCGATGGCTGGACCGTGACCATCAAAGACGTGAACAGCGGCGGCACCCGTCAGATCGACGCCAAGTTCGTGTTCCTGGGCGCTGGCGGTGCGGCGTTACCGTTGCTGCAGATGTCCGGCATCGAAGAAAGCAAAGGTTTCGGCGGTTTTCCGGTCAGCGGCCAGTGGCTGCGTTGCGACAACCCTGAAGTGGTCAAGCATCACCAGGCCAAGGTCTACAGCCAGGCAGCGGTCGGTTCGCCGCCCATGTCGGTGCCGCACCTTGATACCCGCGTGGTCGATGGCAAGAAGTCCCTGCTGTTCGGACCTTATGCCGGGTTCACCACCAAGTTCCTGAAGCACGGCTCGTTCCTCGATCTGCCGCTGTCGGTGCGTGTGGCTAACATCAAGCCGATGCTGGCCGTGGCCCGCGACAACATGGACCTGACCAAATACCTGGTCAGCGAAGTGATGCAGTCGATGGAGCAGCGCCTGGAGTCCCTGCGTCGTTTCTACCCTGAGGCGAAAGCTGAAGACTGGCGCCTGGAAGTGGCCGGTCAGCGCGTGCAGATCATCAAGAAAGACGCCAAGAAAGGCGGCGTGCTGCAATTCGGCACCGAGCTGGTTTCGGCCAAAGATGGTTCGCTCGCCGCACTGCTGGGTGCCTCACCAGGTGCATCGGTTACCGTATCGATCATGCTGGAGTTGCTCGAACGCTGCTTCCCGGAAAAAACCCGCACCGAGTGGGCTGCCAAGCTCAACGAGATTTTCCCGGCTCGGGAGAAGGCGCTGGAAACCGACGCAGCGCTGTATGAACGCGTCAGCAGCCAGAACGACGAGAATCTGGAACTGACCGAAAAGACCAGTCAGGAACAGACCTTCGCCTGATTCGACTGCTGTTGAACTGAAAACCCCGTGGACTCTCGGAGCCACGGGGTTTTTCTTTGCGCTATCCGAAGCCATCGATTACAGGCTGCGAGACAGTACCGCGATATGCTCTGGACCAATGCCGCAGCAACCACCAATGTGGGTGGCACCACGCTTAACCCAGTCAGATGCCCATTGCTGATAGCCCTGCGGATCTAAATCCTCACGCAACTCATCCAGGCCATCGTTGGCCTTGGCGTCCTTGGGTTGCGGCGGGAAGGCATTGGCATAAGCACCGATGGCGATATCGACGTTCAACGCTTTGAACACATCGCGTGCCGCATCGATGGCACCGCCAATTACTTCCGGCTGGCTGCAATTGAACAGCAGCGTCGCGACACCCATTTCAGCCGCTGCCTTGGCAGCCTCCGCCACCGGCTCGCCGGAACGCAGACGCGGTACTTCGTCGGTGTCTTCGTCCTGCAACGTGAAGGACAGCCAGAACGGTTTGCCGTCGGCTGGCAGCCCTGTGCGAATGGTTTGCGCTTCAAGAATGCAGCTCTGGGTTTCGGCCAGCCACAAATCTACATAAGGCGTCAGACCGGCGACCAGAGGCTCCAGGATTTCGGCAGCACGCTCCGGTTTGTACAAGTCAGGACGGTAAGAACCGAACAGTGGCGGAATGGAGCCTGCGACACGCGCACGTCCCCCGGACGCATCGGCCGATGCCCGTGCCAGTTTGCCGGCCAGTGCCGCCAACGCCTGGCCTTCCTTCGCAAAACGCTTTTCGCCAATGTGAAACGGCACTACCGCGTAACTGTTACTGGTAATCACCTGAGCGCCACTTTCGATGTAAGCCGCGTGCACGTCGCTGACCGCTTCGGGTGCTTCGCTCAACGCCAGCGCGGACCACTCAGGTTGGCGAAATGGCGCGCCGCGACGCTGTAGTTCGCGGCCCATGCCGCCATCGAGAATTACAGTTGAGCCTTGGGTCATAGCTGATCTACTTATATGTATATGAAAAAAACTCATTATGAGTCAGTCTTGTATAACGTATTTAATACGGCACTTTCGACAAACTACAAACACTTTCTCAGGGGACATCCGTGAAACTTAGCGCTTTGCTGGGCATTGGCCTGGTTACTCTGGCCGCCTCCACTCAAGCCCTGGCCGGCGCCACACTGGACCGCGTTCAGAAGAACAAAGAGCTGGTGAACGTCCTCATGGAAAGTTACCCGCCCTTCTCTTTCCTTAACGACAAGAACGAACTGGACGGCTTTGACGTCGATGTCGCCAAGGCGGTCGCCCAGAAGCTGGGCGTCAAGTTGCGCCTTGAAACACCGTCCTGGGACGTGATCGCAGCCGGGCGCTGGAGCGGTCGTTACGACATCTGCGTTTGCTCGATGACCCCGAGCAAGGCCCGCGCTGAAGTGTTCAACTTCCCGGTCGAGTATTACGCGTCGCCTGCAGTGATCGTGGTCAACGCCAAGGATGACCGCATTCACTCGGCCAAGGACTTGAGCGCCAAAAAGGTCGGCCTGACCAGTGCATCGAGCTATGAAAGTTACCTGAACAAGAACCTGGTCATCGAAGGCGCCGAAGACAAGCCGCTGCAATACCCGTTCGAGAACGTGCAGATCGCGCCGTACGACAACGACAACGTGGCGTTCCAGGACTTGGGCCTCGGCGCTGGCGTGCGTCTGGATGCGGTGCTGACCAATCTGGTGACCGCCAAACCGCGGCTGGATCAGGACAAGCGCTTCAAGCTGGCGGGCGAGTCGCTGTACGAAGAGCCCAACTTCGTCGCCATCGAGAAGAATGATCCGGAGTGGGATGCCAAGGTTCGCGAAGTATTCGCCGAGCTGAAAAAGGACGGCACCCTGAGCAAGTTGTCGCAAAAGTGGATCGGCGCCGATATCAGTAAATGACTTCTTTCCCACGCCCACCCGAGCAGGCCGATGAAAGCCTGCTCAAACGAATCTTCGGTTTCCGCACCCGGCTTTACCTGACCTGGCTCGTCATGTTCGTGCTGTTTGCAGGGTTTTTCCTGAGCTTCGACCTGAAGCTGTCGATCATTCTCGACAAGCTGCCCAACCTGATCGGGCTGCATCTTGCGCCCAATGGCTTTCTGCAGGGTGCGGCACTGACGCTGTTCGTTTCGTTGTGCTCGATCATCGTCTCGGTGGTGCTGGGCTTCGTCACCGCCCTGGCGCGACTGTCCAGCAGCGCCGTGGCTTTTGGCATCGCCAGTTTCTACGCCTCGTTCTTTCGCGGCACACCGCTGCTGATCCAGATTCTGCTGATCTACTTGGGCTTGCCACAGGTGGGGATTGTGCCAGGCGCGATCATGGCCGGTGTGATCGCCCTGTCGCTGAACTACGGGGCCTACCTGAGCGAGATTTTTCGTGCCGGGATCATTGGGGTGGCGGCGGGACAGAGCGAGGCGGCACTGGCGCTGGGGCTGCGTCCCACCCAGATATTCTGGCGCGTCACCCTGCCTCAGGCCATGCGCACCATCATCCCGCCGACGACTAACCAGTTCATTTCGATGCTCAAGGATTCGTCACTGATTTCGGTGATGGGCGTCTGGGAAGTGATGTTTCTGGCGCAATCCTACGGCCGGTCCAGCTATCGCTACATCGAAATGCTGACCACCGCAGCGGTGCTGTACTGGATTATGTCGATCGGCCTGGAGCTGTTGCAGTCCAGGCTTGAGCGGCATTACGGCAAGGCTTACAAGGCCCGCAAGTAACTCAGAGTCGCTTCAGATCGTGCCCACGCTCCGCGTCACATTCGAGAGCGTCCTGGGCGGCGCTACCACGCAGAGCGCCCATTGTAATGCGCATCTGGAGCGGGCACTTTTTCGCCCATAGAAGCGGGCCGGGCGACGCTCCGCTTGTCCGCGAAAGCTGGTACATCCGACGAAGATCCAGCGTCTGAAGCGCAGCATTCGCGGACAAGTCCGCTCCCACGTTCAGGCATCGTATTCCTCCATGAGGATATGTGTATAACGATGAGCGCAGAGCATGGGCACGATCATTGAACCGAAAAACGCTTAGCCGCGCGCCTGTTCAATCAGCTCGATGTATTCCTCGGCGTTGCGCTGATCCTTGATCAGGGCGATGAAGTCGTTGCCGTGCTCGTCCTTGCCGTCGAAGTCATGACCGGCTTCCTTGAAGAACACCAGAAAGCGCTCGAAATCGTTGATACGCAGGCCACGATAGGCCTTGATCAGTTTGTGCAGCGACGGCGACGTGGCGTCGTAGGGTTCGAAGTTAAGGAACAGTTTGATCTGCTCGTCACCGATCTCATCGCCAATCAACTGTTTCTTGTCTTTACGCATTGCAGGCTCCAGCTAATCGCACACGTTCACGGGCGGGCAGTTTACCCCCCTGCGAGCATACGGCTCAACGCGCGCGTGCAGGCGTGGTGTGCAGATCGGCCCAGATATGGCCGTTGGCGTAGCTGATGAACTGGCAATACACCTTTTCGTTGCGCAACAGGTCCACCAGCACCCGGTATTGGGCCAGCGGGTAGTAAAGCGTCAGGGTGCGCGAGGGCTCGTCGTAAGCGGGCTTCTTCAAGCTCTTGCTGTCGCCCGCATCGAAGTGGACCAGAACCTGCGAGATGGATGCGCCCTTGTTCAAGGACTTGCCCTTGAGGCGCAACAGCAACGGCGAGGTGACCGGAATCGGCTGCTGGCTCGACGTTCTCTGATTCCCCGCAACGATGGTGTATTCGGTGACCCGCATCAATTGCTGCTGTTCGTGTTCGCCGGCACGCAGACTTGACTCGTCGGGTGGCAGGTATTGCTCATGCATGGGGCTGGCCGACACCGGTGCGACAACTGTCAGACCCGACAACAGCGACAGCGCAAAGGCGCCCGACATCAGTAGCTTCATGCAGAATTGTCCTTGAGCAGTGCGGATGAACGCTGCCCCGGGCTGTTGCCAGAGCAGCGATCAGGCAGTTTTACATGCCTTTGACGGCGTAGATACCGGCAGCGTTGCGCCAGTAGCCTTTGTAGTCCATGCCAAAACCGAAGATGTAACGGTCGATGCACGGCAGGCCGACGTAGTTGGCTTTAAGGTCCGGGCGAGCCTTGCGGTCGTGGTCCTTGTCGATCAGCACGGCGGTATGCACAGCACGGGCACCCGCGTGTTTACAGAAATCGATGATCGCGCCCAGCGTGTGGCCTTCATCGAGAATGTCGTCGATGATCAGCACGTCACGGTCGATGAACGACACTTCCGGCTTGGCTTTCCAGAACAGGTCGCCACCGGTGGTTTCGTTGCGATAGCGGGTCGCGTGCAGATAAGACGCTTCCAGCGGGAAATTAAGATGCGTCAACAGCTTGCCCGAAAAGATCAGGCCGCCATTCATCACGCAAAACACAACCGGGTTGCGTTCTGCCAGTTCGGCATTGATCTGCGCGCCGACGCGAGCGATGGCAGCATCGACTTCGGCCTCTGTGTACAGGCAGTCAGCCTCGCGCATGATTTGACGGATATGCTCGAGATCAGCAGACATGAAGCGCTCTCCAGGTGGGGGCAGTGTAAGAAAAGCGGGCAAAGGTACGCATCCGTTCGGCTCAGGGCAAGCGATTCTGGACTAACGTTGCGAGTGTCTTCTAAAAGCTGCGAACGTCCAAGTAGCAGAACAATACTGCACACATCGTAAGACAGTATCGGCTGAATAGATTAACCTAGGCCGTTTTTTTGCCCCCGCTGGAGCCTTTCCTTATGCCCATTCGTGAGATCCGTCATCCGCTGATCCGCCACAAGCTCGGCCTGATGCGCCGCGCAGACATCAGCACCAAGAATTTCCGTGAGCTGGCTCAGGAAGTGGGTGCTCTGCTTACTTATGAAGCCACCGCTGACCTGACCCTGGAAAACTACGACATTCAGGGCTGGGCCGGAACCGTGTCGGTCGAGAAAATCGCCGGCAAGAAAATCACCGTTGTGCCCATCCTGCGCGCTGGCATCGGCATGCTCGACGGCGTGCTCAGCCTGATTCCGGGCGCCAAGGTCAGCGCCGTGGGCGTGGCCCGCAACGAAGAAACCCTGCAAGCCCACACCTACCTTGAAAAGCTGGTGCCCGAAATCGACGAGCGCCTGGCGATGATCATCGACCCGATGCTCGCTACCGGCAGCTCGATGGTCGCGACCATCGACCTGCTCAAGAAAGCCGGTTGCAAGGAAATCCGCGCAATGGTGCTGGTTGCCGCCCCGGAAGGGATCGCGGCCGTGGAGCACGCGCACCCGGACGTGATGATCTACACCGCGTCCATCGACGAACGCCTCAACGAGCACGGCTACATCATCCCGGGCCTTGGCGATGCCGGTGACAAGATTTTCGGCACCAAACAGAAGGACGCATAACCCGATGACGCAGCACGAGTTCAACGATCCACTGTGGCGTACGGTCCTTTCCGGTGCGCAAATGCTGTTCGTGGCTTTTGGCGCGCTGGTCTTGATGCCGCTGATCACCGGACTCGATCCCAACGTTGCCTTGTTCACCGCAGGTCTGGGCACGCTGCTGTTCCAGATCGTGACCGGTCGCCAGGTGCCTGTGTTTCTGGCGTCGAGCTTTGCCTTCATTACCCCGATCATTCTCGCCAAGGGCCAGTTCGGTCTGGCAGCGACGATGGGCGGCGTGATGGCGGCAGGTTTCGTCTACACCTTCCTGGGCCTTGCCGTGAAGATCAAAGGCACCGGTTTCATCGACCGCCTGCTGCCGCCTGTGGTGATTGGTCCGGTGATCATTTCCATCGGCCTGGCAATGGCACCGATTGCCGCCAACATGGCGATGGGCAAAACCGGTGATGGCGCCGAGCTGATTCACTACCAGACCGCCATGCTGATCTCGATGCCTGCGCTGCTGACCACGCTGATCGTGGCGGTGTTCGGCAAGGGCATCTTCCGCCTGGTGCCGATCATCTCGGGCGTGCTGGTCGGATTTGCCTTGTCGTTCTATTTTGGCGTGGTCGACACCGCGAAGATTGCCGCTGCTCCGTGGCTGGCCATCCCGCACTTCACCGCGCCGGAATTCAACTGGCAGGCGATCCTGTTCATCGTGCCGGTTGCGCTGGCGCCTGCCATCGAACACATCGGTGGCGTGATTGCAGTGGGCAGTGTCACCGGTCGCGATTACCTGAAGACGCCGGGGCTGCACCGCACGCTGTTCGGTGACGGCATCGCCACCACGGCAGCCGGCCTGTTCGGCGGACCACCCAACACCACGTACGCCGAAGTGACGGGCGCGGTGATGCTGACCAAGAACTACAACCCGAAAATCATGACCTGGGCCTCGGTCTTTGCAATCACCCTGGCGTTCATCGGCAAGTTCGGCGCGCTGCTGCAGAGCATTCCGGTGCCCGTGATGGGTGGAATTCTGTGCCTGCTGTTCGGCTCGATTGCGGCGGTGGGCATGAACACGCTGATCCGCCACAAGATCGACCTGTCGGAAGCGCGCAATCTGGTGATCGTTTCGGTGACGCTGGTGTTTGGTATCGGTGGCGTGTTGATCGGTACGGGCACCGGCCCGGATGACTTCGGCATGAAAGGCATCGCCCTCTGCGCCGTGACCGCCATTGTGCTGAACCTGATCCTGCCGGGGAATGACAGCTGGAAGAACAAACAGCTGGATGATCAGTTGCCGTAAGCGCCTTGATCGTCACACTCTGCGTCACCTCAGGCGCGGAGCGTCCGGTTGTACACAAGTCTTGCTGATATCCCGTGGGCGCGAGCTTGCTCGCGAATAGGCCGGTACAGCCCTGAAGACAGGGGCATTTGAACTAAAGCCCTCGTGAGCAAGCTCTCTCCCACAGGGATAAATGCATTCACGGTGAGTTCTATTCAGCCCGGGACGCTCTGCGTCCCGGTTGGGTGAGCACCTCACAGCATCAACGGCGCACGCTCGCAAAGTTTGTTCAGCTCTTTCGCCCAGTTCGGGTCGTCGTTCAGGCAAGGCACCAGTACCAACTCCTCCCCTCCCGCTTCCTTAAACTGCTCGGCACCGCGGTCGCCAATCTCTTCCAGCGTCTCGATGCAGTCGGCAACGAACGCCGGGCACATGACCAGCAGCTTTTTCACGCCCTGGGCCGCGAGCTCTTCGAGACGCGCTTCGGTGTAGGGTTCGATCCACTTGGCGCGCCCCAGGCGCGACTGGAACGACACCGACCACTTGCCGTCCGGGATGCCCATGCGCTTGGCAAACGCCGCAGCCGATTGCAAGCATTGGGCACGGTAGCAGGTGGCAAGCACTTCTGCGGGAGCCGTCATGCAGCAGTCTTCCTTGAAGCAATGCTTGCCGGTCGGGTCGAGCTTGTGCAGATGCCGTTCCGGCAGACCGTGGAAGCTCAACAGCAAGTGATCGTGTGGCTGCTCCAGATGCGGGCGCACGTTTTCGACCAATGCATTGAGGTATTCCGGTTGATCGAAGAACGGCTGCAACAACGAAAACTGCATCCTCAGCGACTTGGCCCGCACCACGCGCTTGGCCTCTTCGATGACGGTGGTCACCGTGCTGTCGGCGAACTGCGGGTACAAAGGCGCCAGCGTGACTTTCTTGAAGCCCTGCTCCGCCAGCCGTGTCAGCACCGTTTCAATGGACGGCTCGCCGTAACGCATCGCCAGCTCGACCGGGCCGTGAACCCACTCCTTTTTCATCGCCTGTTGCAAACGCTTGCTCAGCACCACCAACGGCGAGCCCTCGTCCCACCAGATCGACGCATAGGCGTGGGCAGATTGTTCGGGACGCTTGATCAGGATCAGCGACACCAACAGTCTGCGCACCGGCCACGGCAGGTCGATGACGTAAGGGTCCATCAGGAACTGGTTGAGGTAGCTACGCACATCTGCCACTTGGGTGGAAGCAGGCGAACCCAGGTTGACTAGCAACAACGCGTGATCGGTCATGCAACATCCTAATTCAATGGCTTTCAGTGTCGACCCAGCAAATCCTGCAGGGCGGTTTTCAAATCGGTGAAGCGGAACGTGAAACCGGCTTGCTGCAAACGATCAGGCTGCGCACGCTGACCACCGAGCAGCAGCACCGATAACTCTCCCAGTAACACTTTCAGGGCCAGCGCCGGCATTGGCATGAACGCCGGGCGATGGAGAATCCCGGCAAGGGTCTTGGCGAAGTCGCGATTGCGCACCGCCGCCGGGGCGCAAAGATTATAAGGGCCTCGTGCGTCATCGAGATTCAACAGAAAATCAATGGCCGCGATTTGGTCATCGACGTGGATCCAGGGCATCCACTGACGGCCATTGCCGATAGGACCGCCCATGCCGAACTTGAACGGAGGTAACAGTTTTTGCAGAAAACCGCCCCGGTCGGACAACACCAGACCGGTGCGGATCACGACCACACGCACACCCAGCGCTTCGCCACGCTGCGCGGTCTCTTCCCAGGCGCCGCACAACTGACTGGCAAAATCCTGCTTGGCGGGGTTGGACGTTTCGTTCAGTTCACGCTCACCACTGTCGCCGTACCAGCCGACTGCGGATCCGGAAATCATCAATGCAGGCTTTTGACTGCGCTTGTCCATCCACGCCAGCAATTGCTCGGTCAGGCCGATACGGCTGTCCCACAGCATCAACCGGCGCTTGCGCGTCCAGGGTCGGTCGGCAATCGGCGCGCCTGCCAGGTTGACGACCGCATCGACAGGCTGATCGCCCAGTTCGTCGAGACGGGCAATGCCCTTCACCGATGATCCGCACAACTGGGCAACGTCAGCGGGCTGTCGGCTCCAGACGGTCAACTGATGGCCCTGAGCGGACCAGTGTCGGCAAAGCGCTCGTCCTATCAAACCAGTACCGCCGGTCAGCAATATGTGCATGGCAGGTTACCTCGCGTGGCGTTCGTGGCTGTTGAGTAGTCTATTTTTTAAAGGTGACGCTTATCCAGACAACGAAACCATTGACTGAACAATAGGCCACACCTGAACGGACTGGAGCTTTACTGCCCGCTCGGGTGGTTGGCCCATTGTCGATTGGCAGCAGACTGAACGTCTTCGACCTTCAAGGTTGCAGAGTGGCTCACAACAATATTGAGAACCCCTGCAAGTTATACCAAACAAGAAGATTGTACAGGTTTTAACTACGGCGTAGTCTGTGCAGACAAGGTAACGAGGCCCCTATGACTGTCCCTATCGCAATCATCGGTACCGGTATCGCCGGACTTTCAGCAGCCCAGGCGCTCACTGCGGCCGGGCACGAGGTACATCTGTTCGACAAAAGCCGCGGCAGCGGCGGTCGGATGTCGAGCAAACGCAGCGACGCCGGGTCGCTGGACATGGGCGCGCAATATTTCACGGCGCGTGATCGCCGCTTCGCAGCGGCCGTCAAGCAATGGCAAGCCCAAGGCCATGTCGCCGAGTGGACCCCTTCGCTCTACAACTTCCACGGCAACAGGCTCAGCCCGTCGCCCGACGAACAGGTGCGCTGGGTGGGCAAGCCGGGCATGAGCGCCATTACCCGGGCCATGCGCGGCGATTTGCCGGTGTCGTTCTCATGCCGCATCACCGACGTGTTTCGCGGTGAACAGCACTGGAACCTGCTGGACGCCGAGGGCGAGAGCCACGGTCCGTTCAGCCACGTCATCATCGCCACCCCAGCTCCTCAGGCCACCCCACTGTTGGCTGCCGCACCGAAACTGGCCAGCGTCGTGGCCGGCGTCAAGATGGACCCGACCTGGGCCGTCGCCCTGGCGTTCAGCACACCGCTGCAAACGCCTATGCAGGGATGCTTCGTGCAGGACAGCCCGATTGACTGGCTGGCACGCAATCGCAGCAAACCTGAACGCGACGACACGCTGGATACCTGGATTCTGCATGCCACCAGCCAGTGGAGCAGGCAGCACCTGGACATGCCCAAGGAAGAAGTCGTCGAACAATTGAAAGGCGCATTTGCAGAAATGATCGACTGCACCATGCCCGACCCAGTGTTCAGCCTCGCCCATCGCTGGTTGTACGCCAGACCGGCTGGTTCCCACGAGTGGGGCGCGCTGTCCGATGCCGATCTGGGCATTTACGTGTGCGGCGACTGGTGCCTGTCGGGCCGGGTCGAAGGTGCATGGCTCAGCGGTCAGGAAGCCGCACGTCGCCTACTGGAACACGCCCAATGAATCAGATCAATCCACGTAAACTGCTGCTGTCGAAATGGACAGCAGCCACCCCGGTCAATCGTGAAAAACACTTTCTGGTGACCGAGCTGTTCAAGGACGAAGAAGGCACGGTGCTGGAGATCGAACTGCAGGCGGTGCTGACCCAGCGCAGCGAACGTCTGCCGTGGCAAGTGTTGCAGGCAGCCGACGTCTGGCGGATGGGCTGGAAGTAAGACGGCCTGTTGTAGGCGCAGATCGAGCTGCGCTCCACATGTTCGAGAAACGGCCGGTACATCCGGCGAAAATGCGGTGGCTGAAGTCATGCATTCGCGGACAAGTCCGCTCCCACAGTCGTCCGGTGTTTGCTGCACGGCAGCATTACACCGAAGGCAGGGCGACGCTTTCCATCACCCAGTGACAACGACTTCAAACACCCGTCCAAATCCTCTACAAACAATTTGACTTGTACAGCTATGCACCTATGATGAGGACAAGTTGTACAGAGCATGTTGTCTGTACAAGTCTTCTGTAGAGGTTGGTGATGTCAACGCCCGTAACCGAAAAGCCCAAATTGGGGATCAGCGCTTGCCTCATGGGCGCTGAGGTTCGCTTCAATGGCGGCCACAAGGAATCGCATCTATGCACGCGCGCGCTGAGCCAATACTTCGATTTCGTCCAGGCCTGCCCTGAAGTCGCGATCGGTATGGGCATCCCGCGCGAGCCTATCCGCCTGGTTGGCGATGCGGAAAACCCGCGAGCCCTGGGCACTGTCAACCGCGACCTTGATGTGACCGAAGCGCTGGCCGAGTACGGCGTTCAAATGGCCAGCGAGCTGGGCGATATCTGCGGCTACATCTTCATGCAGAAATCGCCTTCGTGCGGCCTGGAGCGGGTCAAGGTCTACCGCGAGAACGGCGCCCCTGTCGACGGTGGCGGCAGCGGGATTTATGCCAAGGCGTTCTGCGACCTGCACCCCAACCTGCCCGTCGAAGAAGACGGCCGCTTGAACGACGCTGTGCTGCGGGAAAACTTCGTGACGCGCGTGTTCGCTTACTCCGCCTGGCAGCAACTGCTGAAGGAAGGCGTGACGCGCCGTGCCCTGACCGAGTTCCACTCGCGTTACAAATATCAGCTGATGGCCAACGATCCGGTGCAATACAAGGCACTGGGCAAGATGCTCGGCAGCATGGGGCGCAGCGATCCGAAAGACATTGCTCCGCAGTATTTCAGCGAGCTCATGACCGCCCTGAAAAAATGCGCGACCCGTCGTACCCATACCAACGTGCTTCAGCACTTGACCGGCTACCTCAAGCAGACCATCAGTGCCGAGGACAAGCAGGAAATTCAAACGCTCATCGGCCAGTACCATCAAGGCATTGTGCCATTGATCGTGCCGTTGACCCTGCTCAAACACCACTTCCGCCAACACCCGGATCCGTATGTAGCGCTGCAGGTGTACATGCAGCCCCATCCGGAAAACCTGAGCCTGCGCAATGCGATTTGAACATGAATGAGTTGGATAAGGATGCCCCGGACGACTGGCTGCCGATCCGCGAGGTTGCACGCCAGACCGGCGTCAATGCCGTCACGCTGCGCGCTTGGGAAAGGCGTTATGGCCTGATCGTCCCGCACCGTACCGAAAAGGGTCATCGTCTGTATTCGCAGGAACACGTCCAGCGCGTGATGATGATCCTCACCTGGCTCAACCGTGGCGTGTCCGTCAGCCAGGTCAAAGCCTTGCTCGACGACGACCGACAGGATGCGCCGCCGCCCTCGAGTGACTGGGATGCCCTGCGCCAGACGCTGCTGATCGCCATCGGCGAACTGGCGGAGCGTCGAGTCGATGATGTGTTCAACCAGGCCATGTCCCTGTACCCGCCTCGCACGTTGTGCGAACAGCTCCTGATGCCGCTGCTGGCGGAACTGGAACAGCGTTGGCAAGGCAAGTTCGGTGCTCAACTGGAGCGCACGTTCTTTTACTCCTGGCTGCGCAGCAAGTTCGGTGCACGCATCTATCACAACAATCGCCAGCTCAGTGGCAAGCCGGTGCTGCTGGTGAACCACTCCGACCTGCCGCTCGAGCCGCATCTATGGCTAACGGCCTGGCTGATCAGCAGCGCTGACTGCCCTGTGGAAGTCTTCGATTGGCCGCTACCGGTGGGTGAGCTCGCACTGGCGGCGGAATACCTGCAACCGCGAGGCATCGTGCTGTATTCGAGCAAGGCCTTGAACGTGGCGCAACTTCCGCGATTGCTGGCCAACATCACCTGCCCCGTCGTACTGGGTGGACCAACGGTAAAGATCCACAACGCCGAGTTGCTCGTAAGTGCAAACGAGGTTGCAGGTCTGACCCTCGTCGATGACCCGCTCAGTGCTCAGATCGAGCTCGGCAAGCTCGGCATTATCTAAGGACTTAACATGCAACTGCTTTGGCTGCGCAGCGACCTGCGCGTTCATGACAATACTGCCCTGAGCGCTGCTATGGAGCGGGGCCCGACGCTGGCGGTCTATCTGATCAGCCCGGCGCAATGGCAGAGCCATGACGATGCAGACTGCAAAGTCGATTTCTGGCTGCGCAATCTGGTGGAACTGCAAAAGGCACTGGGCAAGCTCAACGTGCCGCTGCTGATTGGCGAAGCAGACACCTGGGAAAAGGCACCGCACGTTCTGGAAAAACTCTGCGCGGAGCACCGGATCGAAGCCCTCCATGTCAATCAGGAATACGGCATCAACGAAACCCGTCGTGATGAGGCCGTGCAGAAGACACTGGAAGACGCCGGCGTTCATTTCCACAGTCATCTGGATCAGTTGCTGTTCAAACCGGGCAGCGTGCTGACCAAGACCGGCAACTACTTTCAGGTCTACAGCCAGTTCAAAAAAGTCTGCTACTCGCGACTGCAAGAAGCGATGCCCCACACCATTCGCACGCCAAAGCCTCAGGACACGGTGGCGATCAAGAGCGACCCGATCCCGGAGAACGTTAAAGGCTTTGCCACACCGTCCCAAGCCCTTCGCGATTTGTGGCCTGCGGGTGAGGACGAGGCGCATCGTCGTCTGACGGCCTTCGCCGACGAGCAGATCAGTTACTACAAGAGCGAACGCGACCTGCCTGCAAAGCCAGGCACCAGCCAGATTTCGGCGTACCTCGCCGCTGGCGTGGTTTCGCCGCGTCAATGCCTGCATGCGGCCCTGAGCAGCAATCACGGCGAGTTCGAAACCGGTAATGAAGGAAGCGTGACCTGGATCAACGAGCTGCTGTGGCGAGAGTTCTACAAGCACACGCTGGTCGGCTATCCTCGGGTGTCACGCCACCGTGCGTTCCGCCCGGAAACCGAAGCCTTGCAATGGCGTGACGCCCCTGAAGAACTGCTGGCCTGGCAAGAGGCGCGCACCGGCCTGCCCATCATTGATGCGGCCATGCGCCAACTGCTGGAAACCGGCTGGATGCATAACCGACTAAGGATGGTCGTTGCGATGTTCCTCACCAAGAATCTGCTGATCGACTGGCGGGAAGGCGAGCGCTTTTTCATGCGCCACCTGATTGACGGCGACCTGGCTGCCAACAATGGTGGCTGGCAATGGAGTTCGTCCACCGGGACCGACTCGGTGCCCTACTTCCGCATTTTCAACCCGCTGTCACAGTCGGAGCGATTCGACCCCGAAGGCGTGTTTATCAAACGCTGGCTGCCCGAACTGGCCGACCTGAATAAAAAGCAGGTCCACAATCCGGCATCTGCGGGCGGCCTGTTTGGCGTTGCGGACTATCCAGCGCCCATCGTCGACCTGGGCAAGAGCCGCGCACGCGCACTGGCCGCCTTCAAGTCACTGCCCGGCCGTGTGTCTGCGACGGAGAGCGCTGATGACTGATTTCCTGCCTCGGTTTGCCGAGGGCTTCGCAGCGCTGAATAAGGACAACCTTGAGAGCGTTGGAGAGCTGTACAGCCAGGACGTGTCCTTCAGCGACCCGATGCACGACATTCAGGGCATCGCGGCCATGCGACGTTATTTCGAGCAACTGTATGCCAACGTCAGCGACCTGCGTTTCGACTTCCACGCGTTCGACGAAGTCAGGGCCGGTGAAGGCTACCTGATCTGGACCATGCACTACTCACATCCGCGTCTGGCCAATGGCCGCACCATCCATGTCGAAGGCTGCTCACACGTGAAGTGGCGCGATGACAAGGTTTATCGGCACCGGGACTACTTCGACGCTGGCGCATTGCTCTACGAGCACTTGCCCGTCATGGGTCGGGTGATCAATTGGCTCAAGAAGAGGTTGGCATGAACACTCCTGTCGCACGACGTATCTGGCTGACCGGCGCAAGCAGTGGCATCGGTCTTGCGCTTGCCATCGAACTGCTCAAGGCAGGCCATCGCGTGGCGTTGACCGCCCGCACGCTGGAACCGCTGCAGAACCTGGCGAACCAGTACCCGACCCAGGTGCTGCTGGCGACAGGGGATATTACGGACGGGGTGCAAGTCACTGCCATTGCCGACCTTATCGCCCAGGAATGGGGTGCGCTGGACACCGCGATTCTCAATGCGGGCACCTGTGAATACATCGACACGCAACACTTTGAAGCGGCAATGGTTGAACGCGTGGTCCGCACCAATCTGCTGGCCAGTAGCTTCTGCATCCAGGAAGCATTACCGCTGCTGCGCAAGGGGCGTCGTCCGCATCTGGTCGGCGTTGCCAGCGCTGTGACCTTTCTGGCCCTGCCTCGCGCCGAAGCCTATGGCGCGTCGAAAGCCGGGCTGCGCTATCTGTTCGAAGCGCTGCGACTGGACCTGGCCAGCGAAAACATCGACGTGACCATCGTCAGCCCCGGCTTCGTCGACACCCCGCTGACTGAGAAAAATGATTTCCCGATGCCCATGCGCTGGCCCGTCGCCAAAGCGGCCAGGCACATTGCGCAAAATCTGGCACGCGACAAGCGTGCGCTTGAGATCGCCTTCCCTGCGGTGTTCATTCTCAGCATGCGCCTGCTGGCGATGCTCCCGGTACGCGCCAGACTTGCCATTGGCAGGCGCATGGCCCGTTCTTCGGCACAGAGCGCGACGTCGACCAAGGACATTCAATGAAAATCGCCGTTGTCGGCAGCGGTATTGCCGGGCTGACCAGTGCCTACCTGCTCAACCGCTCCCACGATGTGACGGTGTTCGAGTCGTCCGACTGGATCGGCGGACACACGCACACGGTGGACGTGCAGGTCGATGGACATCATCACGCCATCGACACCGGTTTCATTGTGTTCAACGACTGGACTTACCCGAACTTCATCAAGCTGCTCGGCCAGTTGGGTGTGTCGTTCAAGCCCACCGAAATGAGCTTTTCGGTGCACGATCCGCGCACCGGCGTCGAATACAACGGTAACAACCTCAACAGTCTGTTCGCCCAACGCAGCAATCTGTTGTCACCGACATTCTGGGGCATGCTGCGTGACATCTTGCGCTTCAATCGTCAGTCCATCGACGATCTGGAGAACCAGCGCATCGCGGCCGACACCACGCTGGGCGACTACCTGAAAAACGGGGGCTATGGACAGCGCTTCATCGACCATTACATCGTGCCGATGGGGGCTGCGATCTGGTCGATGTCACTTGCCGACATGCTGGCCTTTCCCCTGCAGTTCTTCGTGCGGTTCTTCAAGAATCATGGCTTGCTGTCGGTGACCAACCGACCGCAGTGGTGCGTGATCGAAGGCGGCTCCAGAGGCTATATCGAGCCGTTGACGGCCTCGTTCCGCGAAAAGATTCGCCTGTCATGCCCTGTCAGCCGTGTCGAACGCGATGCCGACGGCGTGACCCTGCACAGCGCGATGGGCACCGAGCGCTTCGACAAGGTGGTCTTCGCCTGTCACAGCGATCAGGCGCTGGCAATGCTCGCCGAGCCCTCCAGTGCTGAACAGTCGGTACTCGGGGCACTGCGCTATGCCGAAAACGACGTGGTGCTGCACACCGATACACGCCTGCTGCCCGACCGCCGTCTGACCTGGGCGAGCTGGAACTACCGGCTGGGCGGCGGTGAGCAGCAGTTGGCTGCCGTCACCTACGACATGAACATTCTGCAAGGCATCGAAAGCGATACCACGTTCTGCGTCAGCCTGAACCAGACCGCCGCCATCGATCCTGAAAAGATCATTGGCCGCTATCGCTACGCCCACCCGCAATACAGCCTTGAGGCCATTGCCGCACAGGCGCGCTGGCAAGAGATCAATGGCGTCGACAACACCTGGTACTGCGGCGCGTACTGGGCCAACGGCTTTCATGAAGACGGTGTGGTCAGTGGGTTGCGTGTGGCCCAGGCCTTTGGGGAAGCGCTGTGAACAGCGCGCTCTACAGCGGCTGGATCTCACATCGGCGGTTTGCTCCCCGATCGCATGAGTTCACCTACCGGATAGGCTTGCTGTACCTGGACCTGGACGAACAGGCCAGCGTGCTCGGCTTGTCGCCCCTGGCAGGACGCAAACGGTTTGCGCCGTTTTCGTTTCGAGAGCGCGATTACCTGCCGGAACTCACGGGTCGTGGCCTGTCGTTGATCGAAGCGGTCCGTGAGCGTGTCAGCGCGGCCTTGGGTCGCACACCGACTGGCGCTGTCTGCCTGTTGACCCAGGCACGCAGCTGGGGCCTGTCGTTCAACCCAGTCAGTTTTTTCTATTGCCACGAGAGCGACGGCACGTTGGCCGCGATTCTGTGTGAAGTGACCAACACCCCGTGGGGCGAGCGCTACAGCTATGTGCTGCCCGCCAACGGTGACGGCCATCAGCATTTTGCAGTGGCTAAAGCGTTTCATGTGTCGCCGTTTCTGCCACGCGATCTCGAATACCGCATGAGCTTCAGCCAGCCTGCCGAACGCATCGGCGTACACATGGCAGACTGGCAGGGTGAACTGAAGATGTTCGATGCCACGCTCAATCTCACCCGCCAGAGTCTTGACCGCCACACGCTGCACCGCTACCTGATCACGTTTCCCTGGATGACCGCAAAAACCTGTCTGGCCATTTATTGGCAGGCCATGCGCCTGTTGGTCAAACGCATTCCGATCTTTTCCCATCAGGCTGCCGACGGCGAGTACCGTGCTGCCGCCGCGCAACCCAAGGATTCACGCCATGAAAAGCAGTAGCAGTAGTTTTTCTGCCAATCTGGGTACCAACAGCCTGACCGCTAGCATCCTGCGTCGAGGTGTACTTCGACAACTGGCAGGCCTGCGCAACGGGCAACTGGTCGTCATCGAGCGTGGCGAGCGCCACATCTTCGGCAAAGCCGGTGCGTTGATCCAGGGTGAAGTGCATGTTCTGGATTCGGCCGCCTGGGGCATGATCGCCAGCACCGGCTCGATCGGTGCCGCCGAAGCCTTCATTCACGGTTATTGGACCACGCCGGACTTGACGGCCGTGGTCAGGATCTTCGTCAGCAATCTGGAGGTGCTGGACGCGATGGAAGGTGGCTTTGCACGCCTGACGCGTCCATTGATTCATGGCCTGCACTGGCTGAACCGCAACACGCGCAAAGGCTCGCAGAAAAATATTGCGGCCCATTACGATCTGGGCAATACGCTGTTCGAACAGTTTCTCGACCCCACGATGATGTACTCCGCTGCGCAGTTTCTGAGCGAAGACGACACGCTGGAGCAGGCGCAGTTGAACAAGCTGGAGCGTATCTGCCAGAAACTCGCCCTCAAACCGACCGATCATTTGCTGGAAATCGGCACCGGCTGGGGCAGCATGGCGATTTATGCGGCCCAGCACTACGGCTGCCGGGTGACCACCACCACGCTGTCCGCCGAGCAGTTTGCCTACACCGAACGTCGTTTGAATGAGCTGGGCCTCAAGGATCGTGTCACGCTTTTGCTGACCGATTACCGAGACCTGAAGGGCGAGTACGACAAGCTGGTGTCCATTGAAATGATCGAAGCGGTGGGCCATCGATTCCTGCCGACGTACTTTAAGCAATGCGCCAACCTGCTCAAAAGCGACGGCCTGATGCTGCTGCAAGCCATCACCATCCGCGAACAGCGCTATGCCCAGGCAAAACGTAACGTGGACTTTATCCAGCGCTACATTTTCCCCGGCGGAGCCCTGCCGTCGGTGGCGAAAATGCTGGACATCGTTGGCAATGATACCGACATGAACCTGCTGCACATGGAAGACTTCGGCCTGCATTACGCCCGTACGCTGCGGATGTGGTACGACAATTTCAGGCAAGCGCACGGCACACTGGGGGAACTGGGTTACGACGAGTATTTCCTGCGGCTTTGGGAGTTCTACCTGTGTTACTGCGAGGGGGGCTTTCTGGAACGCACCATCGGCACGGCCCAATTGCTACTGGCCAAGCCTGAAGCCCTGCGTGAACCGTTGCTCGGTCGTTTCAATGCTTAAATTATTGGCCAATGCGCTGTTGTTCCAGGCCGGTTGGTTTGCCTGTGTGCTGGGCAGCGACAGTTACTGGCTGTTGATCGCCGTCGGCGCACTGCTCATTCACTTTCTGTGGGTCAGCTCATGGGCAGCGGATGGTCGACTGGTGCTGATGGTCACTCTGGCGGGCACGGTGCTGGATAGTGTGCTGATGAACCTGGGCGTGTTCGATTTCGGTACCGGCGGTTATCTGATTCCGCTGTGGCTGATCCTGCTGTGGGCGATTCTGGGCACCACGCTCAATCATTGTTTGGCGTGGACGGCAGTTCCTGTCTGGCGAGCGGCGGTTCTGGGCGCTATTGGCGGCCCGATGTCTTACTATGCCGGCTCGCAGCTGGCGCAGGTCCACCTGCCGCTCGGATTCTGGCCAAGCATGGCAGTGCTTGGATTGATCTGGGCGGTCGTATTTCCCCTGCTTCAGTGGCTGGCAGCGCGAACCGTCGCACCTTCTGCCAGACATACGGGAGCCCCCCTCTGAACAACACCCTCATTCCAGTCGTCGCCATCGCTGGCGAGACGCAAGTCACCTGCTCCACCTGCGCGGCCTGCTGCTGCCAGCTGGAAGTGATGCTGATCACCGACACGGGCGTGCCTGAGCGCTACATCGATATCGATGAGTGGGGCGGCGAGGTTATGTTGCGGCTGGACGACGGCTGGTGCGCAGCACTGGATCGCAACACGATGATGTGTACGATCTATGAGAAACGACCGTTGATCTGTCGGGAATTCGAGGCGGGAGCGGAGGATTGTCTCAACGAACGCAAAGGGATTGCGACGGCTTATCTCTGATGCACCGGAGTGTCTCTGTCAGACTGAGAACGTTCTGTGGGAGCGGACTGACGCCATCGGCGTCAAGCCGCCTCCCACAGGTTTACCTTATTACGATCAGCCCTGAAATCAGAACGGCATCTTGTAGTGCAGCGCGTAGCTCTCGATACCATCGTTCGGCTGTTTGATGCCGGCGTTGGAGTAATGAGTGGCGCGGATACCGACTTCATGCCCACCTGCGAAGCGCAAGCCGAAACCGACGCGGTCTTCGAAGTTGAAGGCCGAACCGAATTTGCGGTCTTCAACCTGGGTGTTCGAGAACACCGAAACCCCGATGCCTGCCTCGATGTAAGGCTTCACGCTACCGGCGCCGAACTCATAAACCAGAACCGGAGAGAACGACAGGCTGTGGTTGTCTTTGTAGTCTTTGCCGTCCCAGTAGGTGTAGGCACCATCCCAGTAACCGGTCAGACGACCAATGTCGCTTTGCAGCCAGCTCTTGTCCCAATCGAATTGAACGCCCAGACGATAGGTCATGGTCGATTCCCCGGTCTGCCCGACCGAAAACTCGACGCCATCAGCCTGCGCCATTGAAACTTGCCCCGCGAGGATGGCTGAAAGAACAGCCATGCAAAAGAATCTCTTCATGAGAAACGCCCTAAATTATATGAAGTGTTGCCCGTATTGATATTGATCAGCTGCGCTTATAGAAATCGCAAACGAAGCGATAGTTCAGCCCATAACGCTTTTTTTCACGTTTTTTTTACAAACGGAAGCTTCTCACATTATTGGAGGTTTTCCACAAGTCGCGTAGGACTTTTCTGAATTTGTCAGGATCGTCACTGGACCAGTACAACGTCTCACGAGCAGGGCCACTCGCCAGCAGCCCGCACGATGACAACAGACGCTGTAATTGACGCGCCACTGCAGCGCCGGTATCGATCAGGGCGACCGATTCGGGAAGCATCTGCTGCAACAGCGGCTTAAGGAAGGGATAGTGGGTGCAACCCAGAATGATAGTGTCGCAACGCTCCGCCAATAAGGGTTCGACATAGCTGCTGAGTAGCTGGCGAATCTCCTGGCTGTGCAGATCGCCACTCTCGATCAGTTCGACCAGCCCTGGGCAAGGCTGGGTGACGACCCGTACGTCGCCTGCAAATCGATCAAGCAAGGCCGCGAACCGAGCGCTCTGCAATGTCCCGGTGGTTGCCAGCACGCCAACGACGCCACTGCGGGTCGCCTCTGCCGCCGGTTTGACCGCAGGCTCCATCCCCACAATCGGCCAGTCCGGGTAACGCTGACGGATATGCGCAACGCCCGCAGCCGTGGCCGTGTTGCAGGCGACGACCAACGCCTTGACCCCCTGCTCACGAAAGAAATCTGCGATAACCAGACAGCGATCAACGATGTACTCGGGACTTTTCTCGCCATACGGGATATGCCCGCAGTCGGCCAGATACATCAGCGACTCACTCGGGAGCAGCTGGCGGATTTCGCTCAGTACCGACAGCCCGCCGACACCCGAATCGAACACGCCCACCGGCGAGTCGCCGCCATAGCTCATGAAAATATCAGACATGCCCGCCCTGCCCGCTCCCCGGTCCGCATACGCTACAACCCGGATCTCGCTTGACCTTCAGCTCACGAAAGCGGGTGCCCAACGCATCGATCAACAAAAGACGCCCCACCATCGGTTCGCCAAACCCTGCGAGCAGTTTCAAGGCTTCGAGCGCCTGAAGACTGCCGACCAGGCCCACCAGCGGCCCGATGACACCCGCTTCGCTGCAGGTCAATTCAGCCTCGCTGCCGTGACCATACAGGCAGTGATAACACGGGCTCTCCACGCGACGCGGATCGAACACCGACAGCTGGCCTTCCAGACGGATGGCGGCGCCGCTGACCAATGGTTTGCCCGCCGCCACGCACGCAGCATTGACGGCCTCACGGGTCGAGAAATTATCGGAACAGTCGAGCACCAGATCGACGGCCTGCACCGCTGCGCTCAATGAGTCGGCATCCAGCGCTTCACGGTGGGCGACCAGCTTCACTTCAGGGTTGATTGCACGCAGACGGGCAATGGCCGAGTCCACTTTGGTCAGACCGACGCTTTGGGTGTCATGAATGATCTGGCGTTGCAGGTTGGTCAGATCGACGCGGTCGAAGTCTGCCAGGTGCAGCTCTCCAACCCCGGCAGCCGCCAGATACAGCGCCACAGGCGATCCGAGCCCGCCGAGGCCGACCACCAGGGCGCGGCTCTGGCGCAGACGCAATTGCCCTTCGATGTCGACATGTTGCAGCAGAATCTGGCGGCTATAGCGCAGCAGTTCCTGATCACTCAGCACGGCAGGCATCCGAACGTAATGCGCTCATGCTCACCCAGATCACGTCGGGTTTGTATGCGCTCGAAACCATGACGAATCAGCAGTTCCCGCACAGCAGGCCCCTGATCGTAACCATGCTCCAGCAGCAGCCAGCCACCCGGACGCAAATGGGCAGGCGCCTCGCTGATGATCGTGCGCAGATCGTCCAGACCGTCAGGGCCTGCGGTCAACGCACTGCTCGGCTCGAAGCGCACGTCCCCGGCAGCCAGGTGTGGGTCTGACTCAGCGATGTAAGGCGGGTTACTGATGACCAGGTCGAACTGTCGACCTTGCAGCGCGCTGAACCAGTGGCTTTCAAGGACTGCGGCGTTGTCCAGTTGCAGACGGCTGCGATTGCGCTCGGCGAGTGCCACGGCCTCCAGCACACGATCCACGGCGGTGATTTTCCACTGTCGACGGTCACTGGCCAGCGCCAGACCGATCGCCCCGGTGCCGGTTCCGAGGTCCAGCACCTCGGCGGGCGCGAACGTCGGCACCAACTCCAGCGCGGCCTCGACCAGCATTTCGGTTTCAGGGCGCGGGATGAGCGTATGCGAAGCGACTTCAAGGTCCAGTTTCCAGAACCCTTGCTGGCCCAGGATATAGGCAACAGGCTCACCTGCGCGGCGACGTTGCAGATAGCCCGAGAACGTCAACGCCGCTTCGGTGCTGACGATACGCTCGGGCCAGGTGTGCAGAAAGCTGCGGGGCTTGCCCAAGGCAGCGGCCAGCAGCAGTTCGGCGTCAAAGCGCGCAGTCGGGGAATCGGGAAGTTCAGCGCTTCTTAACAGGCTGGCGATGATGGTCATTTAATCACCCAGTGCCGCAAGTTGATCAGCCTGATATTCAGCGAGCAGCGGCTCTATCACTGCATCGACGCCACCGGCCATCACTTCATCCAGTGAATACAGCGTCAAGTTGACGCGGTGATCCGTCACTCGCCCCTGAGGGAAATTGTAGGTACGAATTCGCTCCGAACGATCACCAGAGCCCACCAGCAATTTGCGCTCGCTGGCAATTGCATTGGCAGCGGCACTGGTCTGCTGGTCATTGAGTTTGGCAGATAACCAGGACATCGCGCGCGCCCTGTTCTTGTGCTGCGAACGCTCTTCCTGGCATTCCACGACGATCCCGGACGGCAAGTGCGTGATGCGGATGGCGGAGTCGGTCTTGTTGACGTGCTGACCTCCGGCACCGGATGAACGGTAGGTGTCGACACGCAGGTCTGCGGGATTGATCTCGATCGCCTGCTGCTCATCGGGCTCGGGCAGCACGGCCACCGTGCAGGCCGACGTATGGATGCGGCCTTGGGATTCGGTTTCAGGCACACGCTGGACGCGGTGGGCACCGGACTCGAATTTCAGCTTGCCGTAGACATTTTCGCCTTCGACGCGGGCAATCACCTCTTTGTAACCGCCATGCTCGCCTTCGTTCTCGGACAGCACTTCCACCCGCCAGCCGCGACGCTCGGCATAGCGCGAATACATGCGAAACAGATCGCCGGAAAAAATCGCCGCCTCGTCACCGCCGGTGCCCGCGCGGATTTCCAGAAACACGTTGCGACCGTCGTTCGGGTCCCTGGGCAACAGCATGCGTTGCAGCTCGGCCTCCAGATCGACCAGTTGCAGCTTGGTTTCACGGACCTCTTCGACGGCCATCTCCCGCATGTCAGGATCGCTGTCCTTAAGCAGTGCCTGCGCCCCTTCAAGGTCGGCCACCAGCTTGATGCGCTGGTTATAGAGGGCGATAACCGGCTCTACTTCGGCGTATTCGCGGGAATAGGCACGAAATTTGGTCTGATCGCTGATGACTTCCGCGTCGCCCAGCAGCGCCGTCAGTTCCTCGAAGCGGTCGCTGAGCACATCCAGCTTATTGAGCAGTGAAGCTTTCATTGCGGGGTTTTATCCGTCGAGCCCTCACCGAGGGCAAAAAGTTCCTGGGCCATAGCCAGCGCATCCACGCGGCCTTCGGCAGACAGCTTCTTGAGCTGAACGCTTGGAGCGTGCAGCAATTTGTTAGTCAGGCCACGTGCCAGTTGCACCAGAACATCTTCGGCATTGCTGCCGTTGGCCAGCATCCGTTGCGCCTTGCTCAGTTCTTCGTCGCGCAACCGCTCACTTTGCTGGCGATAGGCGCGCAATACATCCACCGCAGCCAGCTCGCGCAGGCGGGACATGAACTCCTCAGCCCCGGTACTGACCAGTTGCTCAGCCGCCAGCGCAGCGCCCTGACGGCTCTTGAGATTCTCGGCGACGACTTCGTGCAGGTCGTCGACGCTGTACAGATACACGTCATCCAGCTCGCCCACTTCAGGCTCGATATCCCGAGGGACGGCGATATCCACCATGAAGATCGGTTTGTGCTTGCGCAGCTTGAGCGCACTTTCGACCGCACCCTTGCCCAGAATCGGCAACTGGCTGGCGGTCGAACTGATGACAATGTCGCTGTTGACCAGCTCGGCCGGAATATCCGACAGCAGCACCGCGTGAGCACCAAACTCGGCGGCCAGAATGCTGGCGCGCTCCAGTGTACGGTTGGCGACCACGATACGTTTCACGCCCAGATCGTGCAGGTGCCGGGCGACCAGTGTGATGGTTTCGCCCGCGCCAATCAGCAACGCCTGGCTGCGCTGCAGATCGCTGAAAATCTGTTTGGCCAGGCTGACGGCGGCAAACGCCACCGAGACCGGATTTTCACCAATCGCCGTATCGGTACGCACCTGCTTGGCGGCGCTGAATGTGGCCTGGAACAGACGCCCGAGCAGCGGACCGACCGTACCGGCTTCGCGGGCGACAGCGTACGCCGATTTCATCTGGCCGAGAATCTGCGGCTCGCCCAATACCAGAGAGTCCAGACCCGACGCCACGCGCATCATATGCCGCACGGCCTCATCGTCCTCATGGATATAGGCGCTTGCGCGCAGCTCATCCAGACTCAGATGATGATAATCGGCAAGCCAGGCCAGAATCTGGTCGGCCACAAGCTGATCATGCTCGATGTACAACTCGCTGCGGTTGCACGTCGACAGGATCGCCGCTTCACGACTGTGCGTGAGGCGGCACAGCTGCTGAAGGGCCTCAACCAACTGTTCGGGCGTAAAAGCCACGCGCTCGCGAACGTCTACCGAGGCGGTCTTATGGTTGATACCGAGTGCAAGGAAGGCCATTCAGGGTCGCTGGTGGTGACGTGAAGCCGGCAATTGTCCTACTTCAATAAGCTCAGAACAACCACCGCATATTATTGTCCCACTAGAATCGCTCGTCGCAGGCAGTCTGTGCAGGGCTGCGCCACCGTCAAAACAAGCATTGCAGTAGTTTTTCCGACGGCTGTGGGTTTGCCTACAGCCTTGTGTCATGATGCCCCAAACCGCAGGTAAGCCGCCCTTCTTATATATGAATAGATTCTCCGCGTTGTTCCTTGCCCTTGCCTTTCTAGGCGGCTGTCAGTCAATGACCCCCGTTTCGTCGCAGCCCGATACTGCGCAGAAAGATACCCCGCCCGCGCCCGCCCCCAAGCCGCAGGTCTACGGTTCGTTCACTCAGGAGACCTTCGTCAGCCTGCTGAGCGCAGAGCTGGCCGGGCAACGCAACCGTTTCGACATTGCGCTGGACAACTACGTGACCCAGGCGATCAAGACTCAGGATCCTGGGGTGTCGGAACGCGCCTATCGCATTGCCGAATACATGGGTGCCGATCAGTCGGCGCTGGAGACATCGCTGATTTGGGCAAAAAACGATCCGAAGAATCTCGAAGCGCAACGGGCCGCCGCGATTCAACTGGCACGTTCCGGCCGCTATGACGATTCCATGAGGTACATGGAAAAAGTCTTGCAGGGACAGGGCGACACGCATTTCGATTTTCTGGCCCTGTCAGCGGCGGAAACCGATTCCGACACACGCAATGGTTTGCTCAAGAGCTTTGACCGGCTGCTGGGAAAATACCCCAACAATGGTCAACTGATCTTCGGCAAGGCACTGTTGCTGCAACAGAACGGCGAGTCCGAACAGTCGCTCAAGTTGCTTGAAGACAACCCTGCGAAAGAAGGCGAAGTTGCGCCGATCCTGCTGCGCACCCGACTGCTGCAAAGCATGGGCCGCGGCAAGGAAGCGCTGCCCATTCTGGAAAAAAGCATCAAGAAATACCCTGACGACAAGCGCCTGCGCCTCACTTACGCTCGCATGCTGGTTGAACAAAACCGCATGAACGACGCAAAGGTGCAGTTCTCCAGCCTGTTGCAGCAATACCCCGACGATGATGACCTGCGCTTTTCACTGGCGCTGGTCTGCCTGGAAGCCAAGGCCTGGGATGAGGCGGCGGGCTACCTTGAAGAATTGATCGCCCGTGGCGCTCACGTCGACTCGGCGCACCTGAACCTGGGCCGCATCCACGAAGAACGTAACGACCCACAAAGTGCGCTGGACGAATACGCGCAGGTCGGGCCCGGCACCGATTTCCTGACCGCGCAGTTGCGTCAGAGCGACATCCTGATCGGCAACGGTAACGCAGCAGAAGCCTCCAAGCGGCTGGCAGAAGCCCGGGAAGCTCAGCCCGAGTTTGCCATCCAGCTTTACCTGATCGAAGCCGAGACGCTGACCAGCAATGATCACGCCGACCGTGGCTGGCAGGTGCTAAGCCAGGCGCTCAAGCAGTACCCGGACGACATCAACCTGCTTTACACGCGCGCCATGCTCGCCGAGAAACGCAATGACCTGGCGCAGATGGAAAAGGATCTGCGCGCGATCATCAAACGTGAGCCTGAGAACGCAATGGCCTTGAATGCGCTGGGCTACACGCTCTCCGACCGCACCACGCGCTATGCCGAAGCGAAGGCGCTGATCGAAAAAGCCCACGAGATCAACCCGGACGATCCCGCGGTACTCGACAGCCTGGGCTGGGTCAACTACCGCCTGGGTAATCTCGACGAGGCCGAACGCCTGCTGCGCAAGGCCCTCGAACGCTTTCCCGACCACGAAGTCGCAGCCCATCTGGGCGAAGTACTCTGGGCCAAGGGTGAGCAGCGCGAAGCCCGACAGGTATGGGCCAAAGCCCTTGAACAACAACCCGACAGCCCTATTCTGCGCAGCACTCTGCGGCGCTTGACCGGATCAGAGACCCTTTGACGTTATGTTTTTGCGCCATGTAATCGTATTCAGCTTCATCGCCCTGCTCGCCGGTTGCGCCGGCCTCACTTCCCGCGAAGCGGTTCAAGGCCAGGGTGACCCTGCGCAATGGCGCGAGCACAAACAGCAGTTGAGCAGCCTCGACGGCTGGCAGATCAACGGCAAGGTTGGTATCCGCGCACCTAAGGATTCAGGCAGCGGCACACTGTATTGGCTGCAACGCCAGGACTATTACGACATCCGTCTTTCCGGCCCCTTGGGGCGCGGCGCGGCACGCCTGACCGGCCGTCCTGGCGCCGTCGCCCTCGAAGTGGCCAACCAGGGCCGCTACGAGGCCAAGACACCTGAAGAACTGCTCCAGGATCAATTAGGCTGGCGGTTGCCGGTTTCGCACCTCGTCTGGTGGGTCCGCGGCCTTCCCGCCCCGGACAGCAAGAGCCAGGTCACACTGGATGGCGACAGCCGGTTGGCGAGCCTGGTGCAGGACGGCTGGCAGATTGAATACCTGAGCTATGTCGAGCAGAACGGCTACTGGCTCCCCGAACGCGTGAAACTGCACGGTCAGGACCTAGACGTCACGCTGGTCATCAAGGATTGGCAGCCTCGCAAACTGGGGCAGTGATGATGAATACGCCCCAACTCCTGCTGCCTGCACCGGCAAAGCTCAACCTGATGCTGCACATTCTTGGGCGTCGCCCCGACGGCTACCACGAGCTCCAGACGATCTTTCAGTTTCTCGATTACGGTGACGAGCTGGGTTTTGCCATCCGCGAAGACGGCGAAATCCGCTTGCAGAGCGACGTAGCCGGCGTCCCTCACGACAGCAACCTGATCGTCAAGGCGGCCCGCGCTTTGCAAAAACAATCAGGTTGCACGCTTGGGATGGATATCTGGCTGAAAAAACGTCTGCCTATGGGCGGCGGGATCGGCGGCGGAAGCTCGGATGCAGCGACCACGCTTTTGGGCCTGAACCACTTATGGAATCTTGGCTGGGATGAAGATCGACTCGCAGCGCTCGGCCTGACGCTGGGTGCCGACGTTCCGGTTTTCGTCCGTGGACACGCGGCTTTTGCAGAAGGCGTCGGAGAAATTCTGACCCCCGTAAATCCGGAAGAACCTTGGTATTTGGTGCTTGTTCCGCAAGTCGCTGTAAGTACAGCAGAAATTTTTTCAGATCCGTTGTTGACACGCGACTCTCCTCCCATTAAAGTGCGCCCCGTTCCCAAGGGAAACAGTCGAAATGACTGTAAAGCGGTTGTAGAGAGGCGTTATCCAGAAGTACGTAACGCTTTGAATTTGTTAGGTAATTTTACCGAAGCAAAATTAACCGGAACTGGAAGTTGTGTGTTTGGGGCCTTCCCAAACAAAGCTGAAGCTGATAAAGTCTCGGCCCTTCTTACAGAGACCCTTACAGGGTTTGTAGCGAAAGGAAGTAACATCTCGATGTTGCATCGTAAGCTTCAAGATCTGTAGCAGGAATTGAGTGCCAGGCACTCGATTGATTCAATACAGGGGCGTCGCCAAGCGGTAAGGCAGCAGGTTTTGATCCTGCCATGCGTTGGTTCGAATCCAGCCGCCCCTGCCATTTTCTATACTCATCCAGGTTACCCTCAGCCTCTAGGTACTGCGCGTGTCCAAGATGATGGTCTTTACGGGGAATGCTAACCCCGATCTCGCACGGCGTGTAGTACGTCAGCTGCATATCCCACTGGGTGATGTTTCTGTTGGTAAGTTCTCCGACGGCGAAATCAGCACTGAGATTAATGAAAACGTCCGCGGTAAAGACGTCTTTATCATTCAGCCGACCTGCGCTCCGACAAATGACAACCTGATGGAACTCGTCGTGATGGCTGATGCCTTCCGCCGCTCCTCAGCGTCCCGAATCACTGCTGTGATTCCTTACTTTGGTTATGCCCGTCAGGACCGCCGTCCGCGTTCCGCACGTGTTGCTATCAGCGCGAAAGTCGTTGCCGATATGCTGACCGTGGTGGGTATCGACCGTGTCCTCACGGTTGATCTTCATGCTGACCAAATCCAGGGTTTCTTCGACATTCCGGTAGATAACATCTACGGCTCCCCCGTTCTGGTGGATGACATCGAAGATCAACGCTTTGAAAACCTGATGATCGTTTCCCCGGACATCGGCGGCGTCGTGCGTGCACGTGCGGTTGCCAAGTCCCTGGGTGTCGATCTCGGTATCATCGACAAACGCCGTGAGAAAGCCAATCACTCTGAAGTGATGCACATCATCGGTGATGTCGAAGGGCGTACCTGTATTCTGGTCGACGACATGGTCGATACCGCCGGCACACTGTGCCACGCGGCCAAGGCCCTGAAAGAGCATGGCGCTGCCAAGGTCTTTGCCTACTGCACACACCCTGTGCTGTCGGGTCGGGCGATCGAAAACATTGAAAATTCCGTGCTGGACGAACTGGTGGTGACTAACACCATTCCGTTGTCCGCTGCTGCACAAGCCTGTAGCCGTATCCGACAGCTGGATATCGCACCGGTAGTCGCCGAAGCGGTTCGCCGCATCAGCAACGAAGAATCGATCAGCGCGATGTTCCGCTAAGGGTTTTCCCTAAGCCTGCATCTCGTCGACGAAAAGCGCCCCGCCCTGACATCCGGTCAGGGCGGGGCTTTTTTGCCCATATCGCTCTGGCGCTGGTCGCAAACGCCATTGTGAATGTGGTTATTTTGGAGAAACAACATGAACGATTTTACTCTGAATGCTGAACAGCGTTCCGACCTGGGGAAAGGTGCGAGCCGCCGCCTGCGTCGTCTCGCTAGCCTGGTTCCAGCTGTTGTCTACGGTGGCGACAAAGCCCCTGAGTCCATCAGCATGCTGGCCAAAGAAGTTGCAAAACTGCTCGAAAACGAAGCTGCTTTCAGCCACGTTATCGAACTGAACGTTGCTGGTAAAAAGCAAAACGTTCTGATCAAGGCTCTGCAGCGTCACCCGGCCAAAGGCCACGTGATGCACGCTGACTTCGTGCGCGTAATCGCCGGCCAGAAACTGACCGCTATCGTGCCGATCCACTTCATCAACGAAGAAGCTCCGGTCAAGAAAGGCGGCGAGATCTCGCACACTACCACTGAGCTGGAAGTGACCTGCCTGCCAAAAGACCTGCCTGAGTTCATCGAAGTTGACCTGGGCGCGCTGGAAGTCGGTGACAACGTTCACCTGTCCGAACTGAAAGCCCCTAAAGGCGTTGAGTTCGTTGCACTGGCACACGGCAATGACCTGGCAATCGCCAACGTCCACGCGCCGCGTGTTGTTGCAGAAGACGACAAAGAAGCAGAAGAAGGCGCTGCAGAGTAATTCAATTACTGTGCAGAGTCGGAGTTGCTCAGGAAACATCGCGAGCGATAGCAGGCAAAGCGGGCGAGATCGCGGAGTTTACATCATGGTAAATGAGCACATTTCGTTCGTAATGCCGCTGTCGCAAGCGGTTTGAACCACAACTCCAAAGGAAGGGCCCCTGTCGTGACCGCCATACAACTGATCGTTGGCCTGGGAAATCCAGGCGCTGAATACGAACAGACCCGGCATAACGCAGGGGCTCTTTTCGTTGAGCGCATTGCTGCGGCGCAACGAGTCAATCTCGTTCCCGAGCGCAAATTTTTTGGCCTGACCGGACGCTTTTCGCATCAGGGTCAGGATGTTCGTCTGCTCATTCCCACCACGTACATGAACCGCAGCGGCCAGGCCGTGGCGGCACTCGCCGGCTTCTATCGCATCCCGGTCGACTCGATACTGGTGGCGCACGACGAACTCGATCTGCCTCCGGGCGTTGCCAAACTCAAAGTGGGCGGCGGTCATGGCGGTCACAACGGCCTGCGCGACATCATCGCGCAGCTCGGTAACCAGAACACTTTTCATCGCTTGCGGCTTGGCATCGGCCACCCAGGCGATGCCAGCAAGGTATCCGGATTTGTCCTGGGTCGAGCGCCACGCGCCGAACAGGAAAAGCTGGACGCCAGTATCGACTTTGCCCTCGGCGTGCTGCCGGATATCTTCGCCGGTGAATGGAACCGGGCGATGAAAAACCTGCACAGCCAGAAGGCCTGACATCACTCGAGGGGAAACACCATGGGATTCAATTGCGGCATCGTCGGCCTACCTAACGTCGGCAAGTCCACCCTGTTCAACGCCCTGACCAAATCCGGTATCGCGGCCGAGAACTTCCCCTTCTGCACCATCGAGCCGAACAGCGGCATCGTGCCGATGCCGGATCCACGTCTTGCAGCCCTGGCTGCCATCGTCAATCCGAAACGCATCCTGCCGACCACGATGGAATTCGTCGACATCGCAGGCCTGGTTGCCGGTGCTTCGAAAGGTGAAGGCCTGGGCAACAAGTTTCTGGCCAACATTCGCGAAACCGACGCCATCGCTCACGTGGTGCGCTGCTTCGAAGACGAGAACGTGATTCACGTCTCCAACAGTGTCGACCCCAAACGCGATATCGAAATCATTGACCTTGAGCTGATCTTCGCCGACCTCGACAGCTGCGAAAAACAGCTGCAGAAAGTGGCCCGCAACGCCAAGGGCGGTGACAAGGACGCCGTCGTCCAAAAAGGCCTGCTGGAGCAGCTGATCAGCCACTTCACCGAAGGCAAGCCGGCCCGCAGCCTGATGAAGTCCATGAGCAATGACGAAAAAGCAGTCATTCGCGGCTTCCACCTGCTGACCACCAAGCCGGTCATGTACATCGCCAACGTCGCTGAAGACGGTTTCGAGAACAATCCGTTGCTGGACGTGGTTCGCGCCATCGCCGAAGAAGAAGGCGCAATGCTGGTGCCGGTCTGCAACAAGATCGAAGCGGAAATTGCCGAACTGGACGACGGCGAAGAAAAGGACATGTTCCTCGAAGCTCTGGGCCTCGAAGAACCCGGCCTGAACCGCGTGATTCGCGCAGGCTACGAAATGCTTCACCTGCAGACCTACTTCACCGCCGGCGTCGAAGAAGTCCGCGCCTGGACCGTACGCGTCGGCGCAACCGCCCCCCAGGCGGCTGGCGTGATCCACACCGACTTCGAGAAAGGCTTCATCCGCGCCGAAGTCATCGCCTACGACGACTTCATCCAGTACAAGGGCGAACCGGGTGCCAAGGAAGCCGGTAAATGGCGCCTGGAAGGCAAGGAATACATCGTCAAGGACGGCGACGTGATGCACTTCCGCTTCAACGTGTAAGCAAAGAAAGCCATTCGAAGTCCTGAACATTCATTTGAGTGTCCAGCAAAAAGCCCCGGACTCCGGGGCTTTCATATTTCTGAACTCCCTGAATTATTTGATGGGGATGACATATCTTTCTATGTAAAATGCGCACTTTATGGTCGCCGTACATACGCCAGCATGAACGATCATTCAGGCAGATGCTCAATAATTGCGACATAATCCAGATCAATCTCCACGGACCGGGCAAAGCCTTGTCTTGAACCAAGGTGCATATTCTCTTGAAGATTTTAGTAACAGGTGGCGCTGGTTTCATTGGCTCGGCAGTTATCCGCCATATCATTTCCAATACAAATGATTCGGTTATCAACGTCGATAAGCTGACCTACGCAGGCAACCTCGAGTCGCTTCAGTCGGTAGAACACAGCGAGCGCTATGCGTTTGCGCATGTGGACATCTGCGACCGTGAAGCGATCGACAAGGTATTTCAAGAGCACCAGCCCGACGCAATCATGCACCTGGCAGCCGAGTCTCACGTAGACCGCTCCATCACCGGCCCGTCCGAGTTCATCCAGACCAATATCATTGGCACTTACACGCTGCTTGAAGCTGCACGTGCCTATTGGAACTCACTGGACGAAGCGCGCAAGAGCAACTTCCGTTTCCATCACATTTCGACGGACGAAGTGTATGGCGACCTGGAAGGCCCGGAAGATCTGTTCACCGAAACCACGCCGTACCAGCCAAGCTCGCCCTACTCGGCCAGCAAGGCCAGTTCCGATCACCTGGTGCGTGCCTGGAGCAGAACCTATGGCCTGCCTACGCTGGTGACAAACTGCTCGAACAACTACGGCCCATGCCATTTCCCTGAGAAACTGATCCCGCTGATCATTCTCAATGCACTGGAAGGCAAGCCTCTGCCTATCTACGGCAAGGGCGACCAGGTTCGTGACTGGCTGTATGTCGAAGATCACGCACGCGCACTTTACAAAGTCGTGACTGAGGGCGAGATCGGCGAGACCTACAACATCGGTGGCCATAACGAAAAGCAGAACATCGAAGTCGTTCACACCGTGTGCGCCCTCCTCGATCAACTGCGTCCGGATTCGGCTCACCTGCCACACGCCAGCCTGATCACTTATGTTCAGGACCGCCCTGGCCACGACCTGCGCTACGCCATCGACGCCAGCAAGATTCAGCGCGAGCTGGGCTGGGTGCCCGAAGAAAGCTTCGAGTCCGGCATCCGCAAGACTGTCGAGTGGTACCTCAACAATCCCGAGTGGGTTGCTCACGTGAAAAGCGGCAGCTACCAGCAGTGGATTGACAAGAACTACACCGCACGTGCCGATCAATAATGAAAATTCTTCTGCTGGGTAAAAACGGTCAGGCGGGATGGGAGCTGCAACGCTCACTAGCCGTACTGGGTGAAGTCATCGCCCTCGACCGCCAAACGGTTTTAACCGCTTATGGCGACGTGTCGGGCGACCTCTCTAACCTGAATGCGCTGCGTGAAACGATTCGTCGCGTTCAGCCTCACGTGATCGTGAATGCCGCCGCCTATACCGCGGTGGACAAAGCTGAGACTGAGCGTGAGCTTGCCCATACGGTCAATGCCCTTGCCAGTCAGGTCTTGGCAGAAGAAGCGCTTCAACTGGGTGCGCTGCTGGTCCATTACTCGACCGACTACGTCTTCAACGGCTCAGGCAGCGAGGCCTGGAAAGAAACTGACACCGTTTCACCGGTCAATTACTACGGCGCGACCAAGCTTGAAGGCGAACAGCTGATTGTCGCCTCGAGCTGCAAGCACCTGATCTTCCGCACCAGCTGGGTCTATGCCGCACGAGGCAACAACTTCGCGAAAACGATGTTGCGCCTCGCCAAGGATCGTCCGAGCCTGAACGTGATCGCAGACCAGATCGGCGCACCAACAGGCGCCGAACTCCTGGCAGACATCGCAACCGCTGCACTGCAGCAAGCGCTGGTTCGCCCTGAACTTTGCGGCATTTATCACCTGGCGCCCGCTGGAGAAGTTTCCTGGCACGCCTACGCCCAATTCGTCATCGACTTTGCTCGAGCGAACGGGGAACCGCTGGCTGTGGAAACGATCAATCCAATCGCCACAACCGAATATCCGACACCTGCGCAACGCCCACTGAATTCGCGCCTAAATACAGAAAAGTTGCGTCACAACTTCTCTCTGCATTTGCCGGACTGGCAAAGCGGCGTAACCCGCATGCTCATGGAATCTTTGAATAAATGACCACGACTAATCGTAAAGGCATCATCCTGGCCGGCGGCTCGGGGACTCGTCTACACCCCCTGACACTCGGCGTGTCCAAGCAAATGTTGCCGATCTACGACAAGCCGATGATTTTCTACCCGCTGTCGGTCCTGATGCTGGCCGGGATGCGCGAAATCCTGATCATTTCGACACCGGAAGACCTGCCCTCCTTCCGCAAGCTGCTGGGCGACGGTAGCCAGTACGGCATCCAGCTCAACTATGCTGAACAACCGACTCCGGATGGTCTGGCGCAAGCCTTCATCATCGGTGAACAGTTTATCGGCGAAGACCCTTGCTGCCTGATCCTGGGCGACAACATTTTCTACGGCCAGCACTTCTCGGAAAACCTGCGTTCGGCCAGCCAGCAGACCAGCGGCGCGACCGTCTTCGGCTACCACGTTTCCGACCCGGAGCGTTTTGGTGTCGTCGAGTTCGACGAAACCGGCCGTGCCCTAAGTATCGAAGAAAAGCCGTCGGCCCCCAAGTCGAGCTACGCGGTAACCGGCCTGTATTTCTACGACAACCAGGTTGTCGAGATTGCCAAGAACATCAAGCCTTCCGAGCGCGGCGAGCTGGAAATCACTGACGTGAACCGTGCTTACCTTGAACAGAAGAGCCTGACCGTGGAAATCCTGGGTCGCGGCTTTGCCTGGCTGGACACTGGCACCCACGAATCGCTGCTGGAAGCCAGTCACTTCGTCCACACTATCGAGCAACGCCAGGGCTGGAAAGTCGCCTGCCTGGAAGAGATCGCCTACACCAATGGCTGGATCACTTCAGAGCAATTGGGCGCACAAGCTCAGAAGCTCAAGAAAACCGGTTACGGTCAGTACCTGCAAAAATTGCTGGATCTAGGTTCTTTCTAGGCCAGTGTGGTCACTATCGCAAAGCTGTAAAACGTATGTGCGCTAAATCACCAAGAATAGCGGTACTTCTGGCAGCCTATAACGGCATGTCATGGCTTGAAGAACAGCTTGATTCCATTTTGAAGCAAGCGAATGTACGCGTCAGTGTGTTCATCAGTGTCGACCCATCTACGGACGACACTGAGACATGGTGCGCGTCCTATGCACAAGCGCACACAAACGTGACCTTGCTTTCATCAGCAGGGCGATTTGGCGGAGCTTCGCGTAATTTCTTCCGGCTAATCAGGGATGTCGATTTTTCGGCATTCGATTTCGTCGCGTTCTCTGACCAGGATGACATCTGGCATGTGGACAAGCTTGAGCGAGCTACACAGCGGTTACGGTCGGAAAATTCCGACGCATACTCAAGCAACGTTACGGCCTTCTGGCCTTGTGGGCATCGCCTGTTGCTCGACAAAGCACAGCCTCAGGTTCGCTGGGATCATTGCTTTGAGGCCGCAGGCCCAGGCTGCACGTATGTATTGAATCGTCGCCTCGCGGACGCATTTAAAGCGTCTCTTATAGAGCTGTGGGGATCAGCTCAAAGCGTCAGCCTTCACGACTGGTACTGCTACGCGTACGCTCGTAGTCATGGTTTTCAATGGTTCATTGATCCAGCGCCTGGCGTGGATTATCGACAACACGCCAACAACCAGGTTGGAGCCAATATAGGAATTGCCGCCTTCATCGCAAGACTGAAGACGATTAGCAGTGGCTGGTGGCCTGAGCAGGTCTTGCTGATCGCCCAACTGACCGGCAATTATTCTCGGTTACCCGTTACTGCAGCGCACTCCAAACGCCTGTTTTTTTTCAAGCTGATCTTTAAATCCGGACAATGCCGCAGGCGGCGACGTGATAAGTTTCTGTTCGTAGTTGCCTGTCTGGTAGCAGTGTTACGTCTGCTATTAAGGCCCGCGTCACCTAAAGTCGCCTGAGACTTTTTGCCCTGCGAGACATCCGTCGGATACGTTGAATTGCTGTATTAACGCTGCCCAGCACACTTTGTGCATGATCATGCGCATGGGTGCGCCATACTCGCGAAATTAATCAGCACCCGTCGCCGCCCCATGACGATCTCGAGCCCGCGTCACAACCCACTTCCGTTAGCATAGATGAATTAATAGTTAACCCACTCGCGATCATTTTGCTTAAGCTCAGTTGTACGATAAATAGTGTCAATTACATGGAGGCAATTGCAGTGAAAACCAGGTACGGATGTCAGCGCCTTGCGAGCAAGAAAACAGCCGTCCTTCGTACAATTTCTCTGATATTCTAGCCTTTGACAGTGGCTGAACACGACGCTTCGAAACACCGAGTACCGCGCTCTGGCAGACAACGTGGGCCGGCTGAGCTCCGTCATTGGTTGCCTTCCAGATACGCAAGAGGATGTGAATAGTTGATGGATTTGATACCCGTAATTTTGTCCGGCGGCGTCGGTAGCCGACTCTGGCCCGTGTCTCGCGAGACACACCCGAAACCGTTCATGACGCTGCCGGACGGTCAGAACCTGATTCAAAAAACCTTTCTGCGCGCTTCACGGCTGCAAGGGGTTTCACAAATCCTCACCGTCACCAATCGTGAGCTGCTGTTCAAAACAGAAGATGAATATCGCAGCATCAACAAAACCGGGATCGCCCAAGGTTTCATCCTAGAGCCTTTTGGCCGAAACACTGCGGCGGCAGTAGCTATGGCCGCACTACAAATCAAAGAACTTAAAGGACCGGACGCGCACATGCTCGTGCTGGCTGCCGATCACCTGATTCAGAATGAGCAAGCGTTTGCTGAGGCGGTTGATAATGCGCTCATACTTTCTGAGCAGGGATGGCTCGTCACCTTTGGCATAAAGCCTCATTATCCTGAAACAGGTTTTGGTTATATTGAAACGGATACTTCCCTCGACCTTGAAGTGGGGGTGAAAGTTTTACGCTTCGTTGAAAAACCTGATTTGAAATCAGCAGAGTCTTATGTCGCGGCTGATAATTATCTCTGGAACTCGGGGATGTTTTGCTTTCAAGTCGGAATGGTACTGGCCGAATTCGAAAAACATGCGCCTGACGTACTGGTGGCTGTGGCTCGCGTCCTCGAGCAGTCACGACTCAGCCAAAGTAATGACTACTATTGCCTTGCCATAGACCCGGAGACTTTTTCAGACGTTCCTGGGATTTCGATCGACTATGCACTCATGGAGCGCTCCGACAAGGTCGCTACGGTGCCGTGCGATATAGGGTGGAGCGATATCGGCTCCTGGAACGCGGTAAGCGAACTGACGCCTCCAGACGAAGACGGCAACCGGTTTGAAGGTGAGGTACTTGCTCATAGCTCTCGTAATAACTATGTGAAAAGCGAGGACCGGCTGACAGCACTTGTAGGCGTTGAAAACCTGATCGTGATTGACACCCCTGACGCGCTCATGATCGTCGATAAAAACCACGCACAAGACGTTAAGCACATCGTTGCGAAACTTAAAGACTCCGGTCATACCCTTCACCAACTCCATCGGACAGTACACCGCCCTTGGGGAACCTACACGACGCTTGAAAGCGGTGAGCGCTTCAAGATCAAACGTATCGTTGTAAAACCCAAAGCATCGTTGTCACTGCAATTGCACCATCATCGCAGTGAACACTGGATCGTCGTAAGCGGTATGGCTGTGGTGGTGAACGATGAGCAGGAGCTTATGCTCAATACGAACGAGTCCACGTTCATTCGTGCGGGCCATAAACATCGCTTAAGCAACCCCGGTGTCATCGATTTGGTGCTTATAGAGGTACAGAGCGGAGACTATGTAGGGGAAGACGACATCGTACGGCTGGAAGATATCTACGGGCGAGCGAGTTCATAGTTTCAGATGTAGCCATTCGTTCAGAAGCAAGGCCCCATTACACACTGTTGAGCATCAAAAACTCACCCGGGGCCTGCCTTTTTAAACAGTATGAATGAACGTTAATCGACGCTCGGTACCTTTAATATTCCGGACGGCGACACGTATCGAGTAAAAGCTGAGCAGCGATCAGTTTTTCTGCACAGGCGAGGTCGGCGGTTGCTGACGCCTGAGCGCGCTGAGCGTCAGTGCAAAAACCGTAATAGCTATATGCTGGCAAAATCCGAAGCCGCCATCCCCTCCGTCACAAGCAACTTCAAACAGCCAAGAAATGTCGTCAACCCATGCTTGTAGTGCTAGGATCCCTGTCATCTACGCGAAGCAGGATTACGTTCAGGTATGGTCATGTTTAATAATCTCACTCTTCACCAGTCATCCGTCACCGCAAGTGAAAGAAGTGCGATCAAAAATCAACGACCTGTAGTGATCTGGTTGACCGGCCTGAGCGCAGCCGGTAAATCAACGATTGCCAATGGCATCGAGCGGGCTCTTGTAGCCCAAGGAAAGCACACGTATTTACTAGACGGCGATAACGTCCGTCTGGGTTTGTGCAAGGATTTGGGGTTCAGTGACAACGACCGAGTGGAGAATATTCGCAGAATTTCCGAGGTCGCCAATCTGTTTGTCGATGCTGGATTGATCGTGATAACCGCATTTATTTCCCCGTTTACCAAGGATCGGGCACTGGCACGGGCTGTCGTGGGAAGCGACAGATTCATTGAAGTTTTCGTAAACGCGACGCTTGAAGAATGCGAAAGACGTGACCCCAAAGGGCTTTATAGCAAGGCACGCCAGGGACTGATCAAAAACTTCACAGGTATCGGCTCTGACTACGAGCCCCCTGTAAACCCAGAGATTCGTATAGATACCAATAACGAATCAATAGAAGCGGCTGTCGCCAAAATAATCCACTACCTGGATGAGCATCAACATTGAGGACCTTGGCTATCGTCGGAGCAGGGTTCTGCGGAACGGTCGCAGCGATAGAGTTCATCAGGGCATGCCGTGCACCGGCTAAACTCATTATCGTTGAACAGACAGGCGCCTTCGGTCCAGGCCTTGCTTATGGGGATCAGAGCAAGAGCCACGTCTTGAACGTGCCGGCTGGTAACATGTCGGCCCTGCACGGTCATCCCGACTCGTTTCTCGAGTATTGCCTGCTCAACGGCCTCGCAACGGGTCCGGGTGATTTTGTCCCTAGACGAGAGTATGGACGCTATCTGTCCTCCCTATTGGACACCGCGCTCTCCTCATGCGGTGCCACGTTATCGGTAGAGAGGGTGCATGCCGAAGCTATTGAGATAAAGGCCTGTACAGGTGGAGCAACTGTGCTGTTGAGCAATCAACGTCGCTTGACCGTTAATCATGTGCTCCTAGCTTGCGGTAATTTCCCACCTTCAACACCCAAGCCCTTTATTTCCATCAAGCATTATTCAGGCTATCAAGACGCCCCATGGGGTACTTTGTGTGCTCCCGCCCGAACGCTTCACCCTTCCGATTCAGTACTCATCATTGGAAGTGGCCTTACAGCGCTGGATGTCATATCCCGACTGACCGAGGAAGGCCATTCAGGCAAGATCACGGCGATATCTCGAAGGGGTTTAACGCCCCAAGTTCACCGAGGACACTCCCATTACACCGAGCAAAATGCAGACCTGACACGACAGGTTATGTGTAGTGTCAAGGCCACTGCACTCACGTACATAAAGACAGTGCGCCGGTTAATATCCGACTCTCCTCGTGTCGACTGGCGGGATATCATCGCCGCACTGAGGCCCTGTACAGCCCAACTGTGGGCTCGTCTACCGTATGCAGAGAAGCTCCGATTCCTTCGTCATGTAAGGCCTTACTGGGACAACCACCGTCACCGTGCTGCACCCGAAGCGCACGTAATCTTTGACCGCTTGAAAAAATCCGGCCAGCTAACAGTGATCAAAGGCCGGTTATTAGCGACCGATGTGATTGACGATAAACTTGCATGCACAATTTTGAGGACAACCGAACATTCGACGACGGTGGACGCTTTCGACCTGGTTATAAACTGCACGGGGCCGAACACCTCTGTGTCGAGCGCTGAGTCTGCCCTCATTCAGCAACTGCTGAATGAGGGCCTCATCGTTTCCGACCCTATGGGATTAGGCATTATGATGAACGAAGACCTCTCGGTAGTTACAGCAGAACACACCACCGTCACATGGCTGAGCTACGTAGGTCCAATGCTTAAATCAATGTTCTGGGAGGCTACTGCGGTTCCAGAGCTTCGCCAGCATGTCAGCGCTCATGCAATTCGGCTTGCCGAAAAACTTTGCCATCACGCAGACAATGTCGAATAACAGATAGCAACCGACGAGATTCCTTCGGATCATCTAGACATAAACGCCAAAGCCCATCACTGAGACGGTATCGTCTGCTGGGCGGCGTACGCTCGCACCTGCTCATTCTTGGAGTGACGTCCTATTCCAGACTCCTTCTCACCACAGCATGATCATAAGAGCTATCACAACTCGTGTTCAGCGCACGTAGCCAGTATCATGCTGCTCGGGCGGCCGCCCCTTGCTTTCCCCACGATGGCGGGGGAGCTATTTTAGGTTTGGAGGTTTCATGAAAGCTATTATCACCGGTATTACAGGTCAGGACGGGGCTTACCTGGCTGAACTATTGCTCAATAAAGGCTACACCGTCTACGGCACCTATCGCCGGACCAGCTCAGTCAACTTCTGGCGTATAGAGGAGCTGGGCGTTGCACAACACCCGAACCTTCATCTGGTAGAGTTCGACCTGACTGATCTTTCAACCTGCATCAGGCTGCTGGAAAAGACCGAGGCGACTGAGGTTTATAATCTGGCAGCCCAGAGCTTCGTAGGCGTGTCCTTTGATCAGCCGATGACAACCTCAGAAATCACCGGGCTTGGCGTAGTCAATCTGTTAGAAGCCATCCGTATAGTTAACCCTAAGATTCGTTTCTACCAAGCCTCGACGTCCGAAATGTTTGGTAAGGTTCAGGCCATTCCCCAAGTAGAAGACACGCCTTTCTACCCAAGAAGCCCTTACGGCGTTGCAAAGCTTTTTGCCCACTGGATGACCATCAACTACAGAGAATCGTACGACATATTTGGTACGAGCGGAATTCTGTTTAATCACGAGTCTCCACTTCGCGGTCGTGAATTTGTGACACGAAAAATTACCGACAGCATTGCCAAGATCAAGCTTAACAAGCTAAAGCAACTTGAGCTTGGAAACCTCGACGCCAAACGCGACTGGGGCTTCGCAAAAGAATACGTAGATGGCATGTGGCGCATGTTGCAAGTCGATCAGCCAGACACCTTCGTGCTCGCAACCAACCGCGCAGAATCGGTACGTGACTTCGTTACACTCGCATGCAAGGCAGTTGATATAAACATTGCCTGGACAGGCAAGGACGAAAACGAAGTCGGGATAGATGAGGCTACCGGCCAAAAAATCGTCTCGGTCAACCCCAAATTCTACCGTCCAACTGAGGTTGATCTACTCTTGGGCAACCCGCAAAAAGCGAAAGATGCGTTGGGATGGGAGGCAAAGACGAGTTTGGAGGAGCTTTGCCGCATGATGGTTGAAGCAGATCTGCGTCGAAACGAGCAGGGTTTTTCCTTTTAAACCGAAGGTTGCGACGCCAGCAGTGTTCCCGAACACCAGGGATGAGTAGTTAGCATGAATATTTTGGAGCATTTTAGTGAATAGAATCCTGCTGACCGGGGCCGCTGGCTTCGTTGGGAAAGTGCTTCATAAGCGATTATTAGCGGAGAATCATGAGGTCTTCGGCACGGTCAGAACGCTGCCCTCAAGCGACCAAGAGCAACATTACATTGCGCTGGACATCGGTGATCGCACCGAAGTTGATCGCATAGTACAACGCGTCAATCCAACGCATCTTATTCATCTGGCCGCGATTTCTAACGTGGCAAACAGTTTCAAGGATCCACTGCTGACGTGGAATACGAATGTTATTGGCACGCTTAACCTGTTGGAGTCGGTAAAGAAGAACGCTCCAAACTGTTTTGTTCTGTTTGTCAGCTCGTCTGAAGTCTACGGTGAGTCATTCAAAACGGGGGAATTGCTTACAGAGGGAAATGCGTGTAAGCCCATGAATCCGTACGCTGCCAGTAAACTTGCTTCAGAGATTGCAGTTGAACAGTACCTCCGCGAAGGTCTTAACGGCGTCATTGCCAGACCGTTCAACCATATCGGCCCAGGACAAAGCGTTGATTTTGTAACGGCTTCGTTCGCTCGGCAGATCGCTCTAATCGAAGCGGGGCTACAAGAACCGGTTTTGAAGGTCGGAAATCTTGAAGCCAGTAGAGACTTTTTGAATGTGAACGATGTGTGCGATGCTTATGTGAAAATCATAGGGCAACGTACAAACAAACTCATCCACTCGATTTATAACATTTCGTCGGGAGAGACTCAGAAAATTCAAACAGTGCTAGACGAGTTGCTCGCCCAAACATCCAGCTCAATCAACGTTCAAGCAGACCCAGAGCGTTTGCGTCCATCGGACATACCGGTCGCGGCTGGATCAAATAGACGTATTCATACTGAGTTAGGGTGGAGTCCGAATACAGCTTTTTCGGAAACACTTAATAGCGTTCTAACCTACTGGCGACACCAAGTCGGCACACTACAATAATTTTTTAGAAAAGAAAAAGGGCGCCGATATTGTCGAGCGCCCTTTTTTATGCCACCAGTCTTGCCAAGATTCCGCATAGAGAAAACGTGGCACCGCCATCCATGCAGATGAGGCGTTATATTATGTCAGAGATTTCACTCAGACGATCTCGATAGCGAAGCCCAGTTGAACGATAATCAAAATAGCCCTGCATGTGCAATCTGGCCCGGCTACCAACCGCTCGACCCATAGCCGGATTGTCTACCAGGTCTACCATGTACTGTGTTGCCTGATCATAATCCGGCTCAGCCCAACGTTGATTTTCATGGTGAGGATACTCCCCCTCAAGCACAGGCACTAAGTGGTAGTTTACCGCCAAACTTGTGTCCTCCGTCATGAAGTCCATGTTGCCTGAGTACGCTGTGGCGATAGCAGGCTTACCCAATACCATCGCTTCTGCTACACCGAAGCCGTAGCCTTCAGAGCGATGCAGCGAAACGAAGCAGTCGCTGCACCTCAGCAGGTTTTTGACCTCGTTACTACTCATACTCTGATGAATCAAAGTAACCCTTCCGTGGAGTTCTTGGACGCGATCCCTGAGGGCATCAAACTCTTTCGGATTGGTTTCTACGCCATTAACTTTTATGACCAAATGCGTCTTGGCATAAGGTCGTTTGGCCAAGAATTTATTGAAAGCGTTCAACACACCTTCAGGATTTTTTCGCGTGGCGTAAGAACGCAAATCATAGAAAAACAGGAAGATATAATCAGTTTCAGGCAGCCCAAAAAACCGGCGACTCAAAAAAGAATCAAGCTTAATTTCAGTTGCCAGTGGCATGTGGATAACTGGCTTCGTACAAACCTCTTTAAGACCTTCCATGATAAATTTTGACGGAGCCCAAATCTCGTCAAAACGGTCTAGTTCCGTCGCCCACTCCGTCGGGTACCGAGGCAGCTCCCAAAGCGGATAGATCACGTTATACCCCGACCAAGGCCGGTTGTAATTCATGTGCTTCCACACCTGATCCACCTCATTCCCATTAATATGGAAAATATTGACAGATGAAGGGGTCTCTACCAGAGCGTTGGAGAACTCAGCGAGATCAGACGCCGCCGCGTGCTCCAGTTTGTAAATATCATGCAGCTTGGGCGCATTGTATACCGCCCGCATCGACCGAAAAGTGGCGCGCACATGCTCGCCCATTCCGATTGGTGCGTAAGGATGGCCGATCAAGCAAACATCACTGTTGTTGGTTACACGAGTCATCAATCACCCACCGCTCAATTTTTTTTCAGGAGAAGCGAGGCGTCAGTCGCATTCCTGACTGCTTCCAGATATGTGTGGCCGAAACGACGGTCAGGCTCCAGATATGCACCCTCGGCCCATTCGTTCCACGCATTGACGAAGACCAGACGCTCATCTCCAAAGTTCTGCTCTTTGGTATCCGCAATCGACTCTTCAAGCCAAGCCTGAAAAGCGCCGGGCGTAGCATTTTCAAAACAGAAGCTGGTGTGTGGACGACGCGCCGTATTATCCCATCCAGGCATAACACCTTTAAATCGCGTGTATCCTGGCGCTGGCCGCGTGGCATATCGAACAGCAAGATCACGGTAATCTGCAACATGCCCTACAAATTCAGGGTTTATTATCTCGCCCGTTGGCTGTTTAACTTCTGCCAGACCTTGCGGTGGGAACTCTACTGCTGCGTCACATCCCAACGCAGAAGGGTGAGTGTTGGACTGAACAAGTTCGAACGATTCGACCATAGCAATGTAAATTTCGCCAAGCCCCTGCTCTCTGCAGATCTTGCGCCATGTAGCAGCGGTGCTTGCAAAATCGGGGAACAACGTCGCTCGGTAAATGAGGATGAGCGGCCGGTCGTCGATTTTGATGTATCGATCATCCTTAAAGAATCGTATCAGATCATAAATGACCGCTACGTCGTCCTCATGGGTATGCGACTGGGCCATCAGAACTTCATGCTCCTGCCCATCCCAGCGACGCGTCCAATTCTCATTTGCCCAGCAGAGACAGAATGGAATATCGGGCTCTTTGCTCAACAACAGTTGCTCTACCGGACGCTCCAACAAACGCTTGCCGTCGAACCAATAATAATAAAAACAAAACCCGTGCACGCCATATCGCTGGGCCAGATCCGCCTGCGCCTGCAGAACCTCGAGAAGACGAAGATCGTAATAGCCGTGGTCAGCAGGGATGCGAGGTTGATAGTGCCCAATGAAATTAGGACGCGTCTTGCTAACATTCGTCCACTCGGTAAAGCCCTTGCCCCACCAGAGATCATTTTCTGGGATCGGGTGAAATTGTGGCAAGTAAAAACTGATGATCCGAGGATTAACTTTTTTCTCTATCGTCGGGGCCCATTTCCGGGAAAGTACATTAACGTTTTTAGCAATGCACGACATCTTGAATGACTCATCCACGGACGCCGTCGTCTTGGACAAGTGGTGGATAATCGTAGCACCAGGATTGTAGTAAATATCGTAGCCAGCACTGCGAATATTCATGCAAAGATCACTGTCTTCGCAGTAGCAAGGCAAAAAGTCTTTAGAAAAACCGCCAAGCTTCTTTAACAGCTCTGTGGGCGTAAGCAAGCATGCGCCGGATACATAATCGACGCGCCTTACGTAATTATAACGTGGCTCATCCGGGTCGCCGTTCAGACCCACCATGGTCGCACTGCCATCAACGGCAAGCGATGCACCCGCTTCCTGTAGATGCCCTGAGGGGTACACAAACTTGGGGCCGACCACACCGACGTTTTTATACTCGTCGAACGTGGACAGCAGAACTTCCAGCCAGCCAGCCGTCACTTGTACATCGTTATTGAGGTAAACAGTGAACGTGCCGGTAACTTGATCCAGTGCGTTATTGCAATTAAGGAGAAACCCGAGATTCTGCTGATTGCGGATATATTTGATATTCGCGATGGGCTCAAGCAGAGCCTGTGTCTCATCCGTGGAAGCATCATCGGCAATGATAATTTCAACCGACAACTCTGGAGGCGTGTGCAGTTGAATTGAAGACAGACATTCAAGTGTCAGTTTCACGTTGTTGAAAACAGGGATAATGATAGACACCATCGGGGATAAACCCGGCTCGGTGAATCTGAAACCAGAGGCCGTTGCCGCGAAAGCGGAAGCCTTGATATCTAACATATCAAGCTCCCGAGGCTGAAACTTTGCGCGCTCAGCAGCCTTGAGCTGCGAGATCCTTGCACGTACCTCTGGATAATCCTTCCATTCCCAGATGCCATTGGCGTTTGGAAGTTCGACATTGGGCAAACTGGTCACCGGTGCCAATGTGGCGAGATCCGGCTCCGGGCTTTCTGCTACCGACCAACTAATCGAACGGTCCTGATACTCTTTCCACAATTTATAACTGGACAGATCTTTGAAGACAAATCCAAAATAACGGAAAAGTGTCCCCTTCAGCTTTTGCTTGTTATGAGACGCGATGGGCAAATCGCGATAAACGTTAACAAGGCCATTTTTTAATTTTTTCTTCATATTGGACACATCAGCATTCGCTTTTCTCACAGGCTCTGTCCATCTCCAGGTTCTAGACTTTTGAATCAATTCCAACAATGTTTTATGACGATGGATTTGCTGCTCCAGACAAAGGCGTTGTGAGTCGCCATTTGCGATCAATTCAGCCAAGGCCCCCTCAAGCTCAAGCGAGCGGCTCATGTTCGCCGCTCCAGCGTTTTCGGAAACATTGATCATCGACTCCAACTGACAGAGGCGCTCCAGACTGGCCCTACCGGTGGATTCAGAGACTTCGATCATCATCTCAAGCTGCCGAATGCGCTCCAAGCTAGATTGGCCAGTGATTTCAGATGTCTCAATAATCGACTCAAGTTGACCAAGCCGCTCCAGACTGGCGTTACTACTGGCTTCTGACTCTTCAACCATAGCCTCAAGCTGCCGCAGCCTCTCCAGGCTGGCTCTGCCGGCGGCTTCTGAAGCTTCGTTCATTATTTCAAGCTGTTGAATGCGCTCCAGACTGGCGCTGCCGGCAAATTCGAAAGCCTCAATCGTTGCCTCAAGCTGCTTGATGCGCTCAACGTAAGCATGCTCGTTCTGCTGAAAGACGGTTAGCGTATTCTCGAGCTCCAGCAGCCTTTCCTTGTCCGCATGCTCGGCGTCAAGATAACCGGTGACAATGACTTCCAAATGTCGGATATGGTCGCGATGTGAAGCTTCCTGGGTCTCGGATATCGCCATAGCTGCTTCCAGCATGGATTTGATATCAGCTATCGCAGCGCTGTCATTATCAAATGCATGATCTGCGAAAAATCGCTCGATTGGGTGGGTCTGTAACACCCTATCAAGCGCTTCATCCCTATTCAGTTGGTCACCCTCACTGGAATCGCGGAATGGGCTCAACCAGTTAAGCAGTAGGCTCCGGATATCGGCCGAGCGCTCTTGCCGCGTCGTAGACTCGATCTGCTGCTCTGTAGCTTGATCAACCAAGGCTGAAACTCTGCGCTCCAGTCGACCTGTGGTGTGGCTGGCAATGTCAGAAACAGTCCGCAACAGTGCAGCGTCGTTGCAAATGTACGTCACGGAATAAATTTCATCGGCAGGCAAGGCGATCTGCCCCAGCTCCTCCAATGTCGCGGGGTCCAGAGCCACTAGCACAGCAGAATCAGGTCCCCCTGACTCAAGATTTCTGGACTTACTCAAACCGACATAGATCGCCTCGTCAGTGACGCAAATACCTCGTGTATAACCAGGCAATATTTTCTTCCGAATCAACTTACCGCCCGGGCCGTATTCATGCAGCTCGCCACAGGAAGAATTGGCAAGCAACAGATTTGCCCCATGTCCGACAGGTGTATGAGGCTGGGACAGTCCAGAAATAAGCCGTTTCCCTGAAAACAATTCGTTAACGAACCCCTGACCGTCCGACTGCCCCTTATAGCCCCGGTGCTTGGTAAACTCTCCAAACGCTGAGTATACGACCGTCCCGTTCCAGACTCCCAAACAGTTAACATGGCGAGAATCATCCTCGCCTGGATAACGCCATCGCTGACGTTCCACACCGTCACGGTCAAGTTTGATGATCTCATTGCCGGTAGTACCAACAACGTACACATCGCCTTCAAACTCAAGAACATCGTGCACATCGCCGATTGATACAGTCTCACTGCTTATTTCGAGCGTTGTATCACCGTATATCCAGAGCGCATCTGGCTGGATACCGCGCATAAACCTTTGTGCCCCTGCGAAAAGGCCCACCGTGTTGAAGCTGTCAAGCTTCTTGACGCTACCAGCATTAACAAAAAACAATCCACCTCCGTTAGGAGAGGACACCAGTAGGTTCGAAAAAAGACCGCTCATAGGTAAGTCACACTGGAAGTGCAACCGAAATCGACTAGTTCGGTTGCGAGGTTGTTCTGAACAGGCACCACTCTAAACACCACAGCATCAACAAGTCGGTGCATGACAGTCTCTTCCTGACCATTATAGGAGGTGCCAAAGACGCCCGCGTTGACAAAGTATGTGCCCGGGTTCACGAGGCAGTTGAATTGAAAACTGACAAGCAACTCAGTTCCGGACTCAACGATTGAAAGAGCCTGGCTTCCTGTGCTGGAGTGAGCGCCTCCCAGCGCAAGGCCTGTCGTGGTACGAATCACCATACCAAAGCGGACCCTTTCAGCGCTGCGCTCAAACCGAACCCGATAGTTGTAGGAGTATTCTCTACCACGAACAAGATTATTCACAGCCCTCCCCTTCATATCAGTGATATAGGGATGGTCAATGTAAGCACCGTGTGACTCAAACTCGACCATACTTGAGGACTTCAAATTCTCATCGAAGAAATCGTCCGCTTCACTCTCTGCTACAGTATCGTCAACCGTTATGGAGGACTCAAGCGCATCGAGCTCCATCGCCTGAACAGTCAAACCATCTTTGATGGAGGCTCGAATATTTTCGCGTTTATCAGCGGGCGCGTACATGAGCTTTTGATACTGGCTGACAATTGTCTTGGGATGGCCTTGAGTGAGCAACTCACCTGAGTCGAGCAATATTGCATGATCGCACAACTCAACTATCGTGCTACCCGAATGAGAGACGAATAAGATAGTCGCTCCCTTACTCCTGATTGCCTCAAGCCTGGCAAAACATTTCCGCTGAAATAGCTCGTCCCCGACGGATAACGCCTCATCTACGATGAGAATTTCCGGATCCGCGTTGATGGCCACGGCGAAGGCCAGCCGGACAAGCATACCGCTGGAGTACGTTTTAACCGGTTGATCGATAAAAAGTCCTATATCCGCGAATGCCGTAATCTCATCGAAACGCAGATCGGTTTCTTCCCGAGTCAAGCCCAGTACCGAGGCGTTCATATACACGTTCTCTCGGCCCGTAAATTCGGGATTGAAGCCCGTCCCTAACTCCAGAAGGGCGGCAATACGGCCATTGGTCTCGATGCCGCCGCTTGTAGTATTCAGCGTTCCACAAATGAGCTGCAGAAGTGTCGACTTACCGGAGCCGTTTCGGCCAACAATACCGACGGTCGAACCTCGTTGTATCTGAAAAGAAATATCCTTAAGCGCCCAAAACTCTCGATAATAACGCTTGGTCCCACGAGACAGCATCTGCATCAAGCGGTCACGAGGCTTATCATAGATGTGAAAACACTTACTGACCGCGCTGACATTTATTGCGATTTCAGAGCACATCAGCAAATCCCTTTCTTGTTTTTTGAAACCAGGCAAATCCAAGCAACGCAACGGCCATAGAGCCAAGGTAGTACTGAAGTAGCATAACCATGTCTGGTAGCTGCCCCCAAAACAATACCTCTCGAGCCATTTGAATAGAGGGGGTCAGCGGATTGAGTTCAAGCATACTGCGATACTCTTCGGGCAGCGCAGTGACGGGATAAAAGATAGGAGACATGAACATGAGTACCGTGATCACGATACCTATGAACTGTGAAACATCACGAAAGTAAACGCCCAACGAGGCCAGCGCCCAGCTGACACCCATGATAAATAGTATCAACGGCACCATCACTAACGGCAGCAGCAGAACGGTAGGTGACGGAACACCAAAAAAAATAGCGTAGGCGATCAGCCATACGCCTAAGCTGACTAACAGGTGAAATAATGCAGCCCCCATACTGACCCACGGGAGAATCTCAAGCGGAAACACTACTTTCTTTACATAATTAACATTAGCTAAAATGGCCGCCGGGGCGCGCCCAACACACTCAGCAAACAGGTTAAACATTATAAGACCTGCAAACAGCACCAGCGCGAACTCCGTTTTAGAATCACTTCCGGTACCCCAGCGGGCTTTGAAAACGAAGCTAAAAACGAATGTATATACGGCCAACATAAAAATAGGATTTAAGAATGACCACAAAATACCTACAAAGGATCCCCGGTATCGACCTATGACTTCACGCTTGATCAAAGCCCATACCAGTCGACGATTTCGTACGAAGCTAGCAACCATTTCTTTGGGAGATGCGGAAAAATCCTGCATTAGCCTTCGACCCCGATTTTTCCCGTCCCAAACATTCCGCAAATTCCTCATTTCGCTGGAGCATGCCAGGCATGCCCCCAGTACTGTTACGTTAGCGCTGGTCAGAACAGCCCGTTCACGCATCCTCCAACAGACCTCTTGACACTTGACAGGTAACACCTTTAGCAAACTCAGCCAAGAGCAAGGCAAGCAGTCTTTTAGCAGGTGATCATCTCATAGTAGCGCCCCTCCGGCTACCGAAAGCAGGTGCCGAAACGCCTACGGGCGCTTCCTTCAAAAGGCGCGCATAGCTTGTTAGGGCATGGGGCCCGGCCTGGTCATATGCCTCAGACACAACTCAGCCTCGGTGGACGTAACGAGTCGCAATAACCGAGCCCCATCAGCACGCCATAGACGACACAAGCAATGCTCTGATCATGAATTGCTGGAGGACCGTAACTCCGTCCGACATTTATCCAACCAATGGCTGACGGGCAGCGGTTCAGGCGTTAAAATACGAATTTTACTAGTGAAAATTTCTTGAATACCGAGCTGATCGAAAAAGGCGGGGAACAAGCTTCAGGACCTGTCGATGTGGCGATCCTGATGTGCACCTACAACGGTGCAGCGTATCTGCGCGAACAGCTTGAATCCTTCCAGGCCCAATCCTTTCAGAACTGGACGCTGTACGTATCCGACGACTCGTCGACTGACTCAACGCGCAGCATTCTGGCCGAATATCAACGCCAATGGGGCGAAAATAGGCTCATCACTTTCGAAGGGCCTTGCCAGGGTTTTGGCAAGAACTTTATTTCACTACTCAAAAGGCCAGAAGTTCAGGCCAGCTACTACGCATTCAGTGATCAGGATGACGTATGGTTCAGTGACAAGCTTGAACGCAGTATAGAATCTCTCAAGGCCACCACCGTCTACACGCCGAGCCTGTATTGCTCGAGAACCCGACTGGTCAATGCGTCTGGCGAAGTCATCGGTTTCTCACCACTTTTTTCTCGCCCCCCATCGTTTCGAAATGCGCTCGTGCAAAGCCTTGCAGGCGCAAACACCATGCTGATCAACCATGCGGCCCGCGAGCTGTTATGCCTTATACCGGATGACGCCACAATTGTGGCTCATGACTGGCTGACCTATATGATAATCGCGGGGTGCAGCGGCTATACTGTTTTCGACAGCGCGCCGAGCCTCGACTACCGTCAGCACGGCGGAAATCTCATCGGAGCGAACATGAGTTTTCACGACCGGATCTCACGCATCCGTAAAATGCTCTCAGGTCGGTTTATTCAATGGACTGATACCAACCTGCAGATACTCGATACCCTATCACCCCGATTAAGCGACGACAGTCGAACGGCACTTAAATACTTTGCGTTAGGGCGCAAGATGAGACTTCCCGCACGGCTAAGCGCATTGCACAAGTCAGGCGTTTATCGGCAGACGACGGCAGGCAGCGCTAGCTTATTCATAGCAGCTTGCTTGGGACAGTTATAGCAGGTAGCGCTCATGCGCGACCGCATTCGGTAGCACATTTGTAAAATGAGCTCCGAACGCGGTCGTACAGTAACTGTTAGACCTATATCAAGCCTTCACAGTGATGATGATACCTAGAATAATAACTGCTACGCCGATGAAATACTGAGACTGAAATCGCTCACCGAACATAAAATGACTGCCTATGGGCACAATGACAAATGCCAACGCCATGAGCGGATACACCTTGCCAAGCTCGATTTTCTGGAGCACCCATACCCATGCAATTGTCGTAATACCGTACAGCGCAAATGCGGAAAACAACGTGGTCAACGTCGCCACATCAAAGAAGCTGCCAGTACGCTGCATGGTCGCAGCGCTAAGCTTAAACAGGATCTGGCCTGCCGCAATGCCCAAGACGCAAATAAGCGCGACGAAGTAAATCATTTAGAATCCTGCCCTATCTCTAGTCTATTCTTGCGCTGCAAATGAAACGCACGCTTGGGCACCGCTTGGACGTCGTGCCCGATGAAAGCAAGGATAAACTGCGTACCCAGTATAACGGGCAGCGCAGATAGCATGACAGTTCCGGCTGAAGTAGGCACACCCGAGCTCACCGAGCCAGCCCAGTGGGATAAACCAAACAGACTGCCCATCGTAACAAGCCCCAACCCCAACGGCAGCTCAAGCGATGCAAGCGACATATCACGCAAGTAATAACTGTAAAATATTCGTTTCCCTAGATTACGCATGTGCTTAATGAAAAACTCACCTACGATTTTGGAAATTTTAAGATTACTTACTTCATCTGCGTACTTGGCGTCCATGGGGATATCAACAGCAACAGCCCGCAACGTATTAAGACGAAACAACATATCGGTTTCGAAAAAATAGCGGCGGCTGATTTTATGAAATGGCAAATGACGGGCTACATCACGATGTATCGCCGTGAAACCGTTCGTTGGATCAAACAAATCCCAATAGCCTGATGAGAGCTTCGTCAAAAACGAGAGCGCTGCATTACCAAATAAGCGAATTTTTGGCATCTGACGAATCTCTTCCAGGTCGAAGAAGCGATTGCCCTTCGTATAATCAGCCTCGCCGTGGATGATGGGCGCAACAAAGCGCGGTAGCAGGCCAGGATCCATTTGCCCATCGCCGTCGATCTTTACAAAAATATCCATATTGTCACTAATGGCAGCTTGGTAACCGGCCATCACAGCGCCACCAACCCCCTGGTTCTCAGCGTTGCGCACCACGGTGACTCGCGGGTCTTTGCAATGCTCCTCAATGAAGTCACCTGATTGCTCGGGACAGCAATCGTCAACAGCATAAATCTTGGTGACCTCACTGCCTATATCAGCGATAACGCCCAAGACATGAGCTTTTACCCTGTAGCACGGGATAATAACCGCAATTTTTAGATCGGAGTTCGTCATATTCCCGCCGTTTCCTGCTCTGAACCCGCTCAATCATTGCTCGACTTTTTCGGACAATCCGCGCTAGGCCGTACCGCCAGACCGGCGGCACAATTTATAAAGGGGCATTCTAGGTCTTTCGATTTCATAGTGGCAATGCCAAGCCGAGGTACTCGAAGAAAAAAACCCTACAGCAGCACAAGCTCACGTAAAAACACGGTATTGCCTGTGACACCATCCGGTGTTCTCCTAGCCATGACACCCTAACCACATAAACCAGGGTGTCATGTGCCCCCCTGCTCTGCAGACCTACAGGATCTCAACTGACAGCCTGGCAATCGCGACGCCTAGTGTCCGTGCGGAATCCGAAGGCTTGTCCACGGCAGATCTTATAAAAATGCGGTCAGTTTCGGCCCCAACCTCAAGATCGACAGTTATTTCAGACCCGCTGGAACCAATAGGCAGTCGCTTGACAACATCCCCCACTTGCAACGAGACAGTCTGGACAAGATTCTGCTCGAGTGTCCAAGCAAAAAGCCTTATTCGAACTTTCCCTTTCAATTGAACAGGTAGCGCAATCTCGGCTGTCGACTGGGAAGTCCAGGCGCCCCAAGCCTCCGCGCCGTTGAAGCCAACTAGATTTGTGCCAACGGGCAAGTCAGCCAGCGGAATAAGTAGACTGGTAGCCTGCCTGAGGACACGCTTACTTGCAGAATCCAAAACAGGTTGCGGCACGTCCAGTTTCATAGGGGCAGAAAGGCCAAGCGCATAATATCGCAGACTTCCAACCTGAAGATTTGGACGCCCCAACGCATTTGCATTATAAGTGCCATCCGTAATCAACCATGAATGGCCCGAAATATCTTGAGGCGTGATATCGGCGCCCTCTGAACGATCGATAACTTTGGGTGCGCTGGCGAGATTGAAAAGCAGGTAAGATTCACGCCCGTAGCGTTCATGCCCGATGACGATACCTTCGCCGGGACGAGCGCTACCTATCAGGCCGGAGAGGTGACGGCTTGCACGAGATATTTCACTATTGCCATGCAAATGGACATACATCCATAGGTAGCCTTGGAAACACCCTGCCAAGACGATCAAACATAACACTGCGGAACTGATGGCACCCTGAAGATGACGAAACAAAAGCGACATGATGAAGCTTAGAAAAATGATCAGATACAGGACATTGCCTACTCCGAAGCCCAAATTAAAATAATTCCACCCATACCAGTTGGCCTCGTTAAAAAACGAGAATAACAGAGGATTATCCCAAGGATAAATTTTGAAATACTGACTGACAAACCAGCAAGACAGCATTAACGTGACCAGCGTCATACCGGCCAGAATACCCTTCCCTAACGATGACAGCCTGCTAATAGAATAGAAAAACAGAAAAGGAAACACGGCAAGCGCAGGACCAAGGTAGCGGCCGTGCAAGCGTTGGGCTTCACCGGGGCTTAAAATAGCTGCACCCGCTGTAAACCAAGCGGTCATTAGCAAATGTGCAGCGATGGAGAGCATCGCTATCAACATCAACATCACCATCTTAGGTGATATTCTTGCATCTCCTTCGCCTACACTCAGACCGCCTCTAGCCGCCTCTACACACAGACTCGCCGCCCAGACAAAGACCGGCAGAAAAAACAGTAAAACAACCGTCAGGTTGGCAAAAAAGTACACACCTACCTGATACAGCTTTGTTAAAAGACTCACGCTGACAGCGGGACCATCAATATATTTACCATAAAAGGTCAGGCCTAAGGCGCCCGATGGATTAAAGGTAAATGCTCCATCCATCAAAGCCCACAGCCCAATCACCCCAATGTAAAGAGCAAGCAGAAAACAGGCAAGCGTCTGAGCGCTAACTCGCACCCATACCTTTCTAAAATAGAGAAAATTGAAGAGAGGAAAAACTGCAAGCAACGCGACCACAACGGCCATTGTGTGCGGTTTGATCAACAATGCAACGGATACAATTAATCCGACCCCTGCAACGGCCGGCACTGGTGCGTACTGATACCACCTGACCAACGTAAATACGACCATCGCTGATAGGAAGATCAGCTCAACTTCAGGCATCACTGCATAAATATATAGATGACTCGGCAACGCCAAAAAAACCATCAAGCCCATTAATGCGTGTGGCTTGGGCATGAGCTCTTTCACGGACGCGTACAGCATTCCCCCTGCCAAAACATACTCTACGCCGTGAAAAATACGGAACAGTGGAACGAATTGATCCCCAAACAACTGAGCCAATAGTTTAACTTCGTGGAAGAAAATAAGATTGGACAAACGTTGTAACGCCGGGTCCAACCCATACAACATTGATAGCTGGTCGACGTTTTTTCCACTGATGAAATAAACATACTCATCCGATGCAAAAATCGGCGAACCGGCAACAATGGAGTTAACCATATAAAAAATGAAGGCTGCAAAAAGCACAAACGACACCGGTATTTTTTCTAGAAGCGCTTCACTTTTCGCAATGTTCATGTAAAGGTCCGATAGCTCGTGCGTTTATGACGAGACATTTATAAATTGATTTTAGACCTCGCACCCTTCGGGAGACCTGATGAGCAGTGTTCTCGATGCTCAGACGTGCAGAAGACCGACTCGCCATCGCTCATTGGATAGGTAACTGTTCATGAACATCTTCAACGTAGAATGAGGTCGCCTAGCTTATCCAATGCAGGTCTTGAGGAGCAAGCACAGCGACCGTCATTACAGTTGATTAGCGTCTCGGTAACGACTAGCCATCGGAACGCCTTCACCCCAACCGAAACCGCGCCGTATTGTCATTCAACGCCCGGCTCCCCTGACTCAACGTATCCGCCGCCCTGTTCACCGCACGAGCACCTTCAAGCAAGCGACCTGCGGCCTGATCGACCTGCTGAATGTTGCTGCTGACTTCATCGGCTGTGGACGCCTGTTCCTCGACGGCGGTGGAGATTTGCACCAGGGTGTCTGTCACGCCCTGCACTGCCGAAGCAATTTCACCCAACCGCTCTCCGAGCCCCGTCACCGAGCGCGCGTCGTTAACGGCCTGCCCGCAAGCCGCTTCCATCAATTCGACGGCCTGGGTCACGGTAGCGCGCAAGCTGTCTACAGTCCCGGCAATCTGAGCGGTTGAAGCCTGGGTGCGTTGCGACAGGCTGCGTACTTCATCGGCGACCACCGCGAAGCCACGACCCTGCTCGCCCGCTCGAGCAGCCTCGATGGCCGCGTTGAGCGCCAACAGGTTGGTTTGCTCGGCGATCCCACGAATGGCATCGACGACCGATTGAATCTGCTGGCCCTGCTCGCTGACACGCCCCAATGCGGCAGCGGTGTCGGTCAGGCGTTTGTTCAACTGCTGGATGCTGTCGGTCGTACGCTGGCTGTCCTGGCTGCTCTGCTCGGCGATCTGGCGAGTGTGGCGTGCGCTTGCCGAAGCCTGTTCGCAGCTTCTGGCCACACCCTGAGACGTCGCGGCCAACTCGGTCGCGGCGGCAGCGATCTGGCTGATTTGCTGTTGCTGTTCTTCGACTTCGTTGAGCGTACCGCTGGACTGGGTATTGAGCGTCAGCACCGCATCCCCCACACGCACAGTTTCGTGATTGACGCCCAGGAGGCTGGTGCGCAATTGGACAACCGCGACATTTAAGGCGTGGCTGATAGCTGCCAGCTCATCGCGCCCCTGAACCGCGACCTCGACGCACAGATTGCCGTCACGCAGCGACTCGGCAAGCGTGGTGATGCCGCTGGCGCTGTGGCGAATCGATGATTGCAGGCAGGCGAACAGGTACATGGCCAGCAGCATTAAGGTGCCAAAGACCACCGCCATCGGGATGAACTCCATATTGGAGCTGTCATGGTAGTAATCGAGTCGATCATAAAGCGCGTTCAGTGACTGGGTACGAAAGTCACCGACGGTTTTGGTGAGGGTGTCGATGCTGCGCTCGAACTCCTGCGGTTTGAGCTTGATGCTGCCGCCGAAGACGCCCTCATCAAGTACTTTCAGTTCAGTGTTCAGCACTTGCGTGAACGCTGCGTACTGATCGGCCCACGGTTGCATTTGCGGGGGAAGCTTGGACATCAGCAAGGCGCCCGCCTTGTGCAACTGATCCTTGGCGTCGTCGATACGGCTGCGCAGGTCGCGCATTTGCAGTCGGCTCTGCAGACTGAACTGGCCTGCGGCCACCGAAGTCTGGCCGATGCTGGACATGCGCCCGATGCGCTCGATCAGATCGGGCACTTGCTGCGTGGAGAGCTGCATCAGCATGTAGGTTTCAAGCCACGGGTCCAGGATCAACCCACTGTCCATCGCGATCTGCTCGCGCAAGGCCTGAACGTTGTTCAGGGCAGTGGTGAAACGGTCGTAACCGTCCGGCCACCAGCCGACCGTGCGCAACGAAGCGGTATCCATCCCGGTAACAGATGCCTGGAGCGTCTTGTACCGATTCATGGTGTCACCGGGAGCGCCTTCCACATTCAAGGACGCGCCGAGGGCTTCAAGGGCTTTGGCGATGCGAGGATTACCGGCATCAACATTGGCCATCGCCGCCTTGGCTTCCGGAGTTGGCTCTTTGAGGATGTCAGCGGCCTTCCAACGCGCAGCATTGTCACGCTGAGTCGCCAGCTCGACGTTCAAATCGTCGAGCGCCAGCAATTGCCGCACGCCTGACTGCTCGCCCGAGATCACAGCCAGCTTGTTCCGGTAATCGCTGGCAATCATCCACAGGCTGCCCACCAGTGGCAGCATGAACAGCAGAAACAAGACCTGGAACTTGCGAGCAAAACCGAAATGCCCCATCAGGCGCATACCCGGTGACAGAATACTGTTCATGTCCAGCGACTCCCCGTGAACACCTCACGCGTCCAAGAAGGCCGAGCGGGTGTCTTTTTTTGAAAAGCGATAGCAGCAAAATGCCATGCTATTGATTCAATGGCGATAGACATCGCTTCAAGTTGGTACGAAAAGCGCGGTTACCTGTTCTTTTTTTTGGCGAAAAGCCCTGTTATTGGCGTTGCACATAGCTTTAAGCAAGAACCGGACCGGCGGCGCACCAGCTCTACGCGTCGCGATCCATGCACTGCGACATTCGGGAAAGCGTCTGAAAACGTGAATCTCATCTAAAGGAGTCATCATGATGACGACGACACCATCAGCCTCGCCAAGCGATGTTGCGCAGCCCTCTAACCCGCGTTGAGCGAAGAAGCAATGAGTAGAAGAATTCAATGCTCTGAGGAGCCTCAGGAGCGGACCGGAGCCTAACCGGTTGATCACACGCAATTATTTTTCACAAAGACGCTTGACACATATCCGTTCCGAGCGAATAATGCGCGCCACTTGGCTACATAGCTCAGTTGGTTAGAGCATAGCATTCATAATGCTGGGGTCCGGGGTTCAAGTCCCTGTGTAGCCACCAAGTTCAACAAGAAGCCCGCCTCGTGCGGGCTTTCTTGTTTCTGACGTCTCTATTTTTCTGAATATCCCCCCCTTTTCTTCGCAAATCGCACCTCTGCGCCCGCACGCATTTTCGCCATTGGGCGATAAAGACGAAAACCGAGCCTGATACCCTCCAGCCGAAATAGATCAATAATTCTTCGCTATGGCTTGGGTTACACATTCTTAATTAGCTCGACCTGCAAGCCTCACGTATGGTCTCGGCTTTCGAGCGATGCCTCATTGACATCATCGCTTGAATCTCCCTACACCCCCGAGCCAAGACCATGAAAACACCCGTCCGCCTCGCCACCCGTATCGGCCTCGGCTTTGCCGCTATCGTGTCGCTGCTCGTCCTGATCACAGCCGTGGGTATCCAGCGTGTGGATGTCATTGACTCCACGCTGCAAAACGTCAGCGATAACGCCGCAAAGGTGCAGCGCTACGCGATCAACTTTCGTGGCAGCGTCCACAATCGGGCCATTGCCATTCGCGATGCGGTGCTGGTGAACAATGACCGGGACCTTGAGTTTCACTTGGCGGAGATGGCAAGTCTTGAACAAGCCTATGTCGAATCAGCGCGGCCTATGGATCAGTTGATCAACGCCCCAGGCGTCACGCGGGAAGAGAAAGAGCTGCTGCGCGCCATCAAGGAAATCGAGGTGAAGACCCTGGCGTCTACCAAGGCGGTTGTCGATCTGCGTCGTGCTGGCAATATCACTGACGCCCAAGCGCTGCTGCTCAACCGCACCTCTGGCGATTACAGCGAATGGCTGAAACGCATCAATGCGCTGATCGATTACGAAGAAGCAGCGATCAAGGTGCAACTCAACGACGTGCAAACGACTGCCAGCCGGTTTTCCGGGCTGATGTTGCTGGCAACCGGTGTGGCGTTGCTGCTGAGCATTTTGTTGGCGGTTGTCATCATCCGATTCGTCAAATCGACACTGGGTGCCGAGCCTGTCGAAGTGGCCGAAGCCATCCGGCGCCTGGCCGCAGGCGATCTGCGACAAACCATCGTCACTCAATACCCCGGCAGCGTGATGGGCGTACTGAAAACCACGCTCGGTCAGTTGGCAGACACCATTACCCAGGTACGCATGGCTGCCCAGGAAGTGAATCACTCTTCCAGTCAGCTATCGGCGACATCCACCCTGAACAACGATCAAATTAGTCTTCAGACACGTGAGGCCGAGCAGATTGCGGCGGCCATCAAGCAGATGGCAGCGACGGTCAACGAGGTGTCTGGTTATGCGTCCAAAGCGGCCAGCGCAACCCGTGAGGCTGATGGTGAAGTCGACAGCGGCAATCGACTGGTCGCCGACACCACTCAGGCCATCGAGCAGTTGGCCGTCACGCTGAGTCACACCACGACCACCGTCGAACGGGTTTCAAAGGACAGTGAGCACATCGAGTCGGTTATCGAGGTGATCAACGCCATTGCGTCGCAGACCAATCTGCTGGCTCTGAACGCCGCCATTGAAGCCGCACGCGCCGGCGAGCATGGGCGAGGGTTTGCTGTCGTGGCCGATGAGGTGCGATCCCTTGCAAACCGCACCCAGCAGTCGACGCAGGAAATCCGCGAAATGATCAGCAGTCTGCAAAGCGGGACTGAAACGGCGGCGCACAGCATGCGTGACTGCTGCGATCTGGTCAGCCGTACCGTGACGCAAACCCGCAACGCCCAGAGCGCACTGGCCAGAATCAGCAAGGAAGTGGGCGCGATCAACGACATGAATTCCCAGATCGCCAGCGCAGCGGTTCAGCAAAGTGCAGTGGCCGAGGATGTCGCGGCCAATATCAGTCGCATTCACGAATCCACCGTGAGATCTGCCAAGGGATCGCTTCAGGTTGCATCCTCCAGCAAGGCGTTGGAGCTGCTGGCGGAGCGCCTTGAACAAAAGGTCGCCATTTTCAAAGTGAGTGATTCCTGATGGTTTATGCTATGGCATAACGCGATGAATGATGGACTGGCCTGACCCCAGTCCTGAGCCCCAAAATTCGTCACCGACACGATTTCTTGCTCATTTCATCCGCCTGCCATTAAATAGTGGCACTAAGACATCTCACGTGCTGTCCTAATGGACTCGATGTGATGAAACCCGGTGCCACATGCTCACTCCTGCCCTTGATCGCCCAACCGCCGAAGACTCGCAGACGCTTGTCGAGGTTGAGCGAACCATTGCCTCCGGGGTCGGTGCCCTGCGCTTCAGCCGCAATCTTGAACGGCGTTATGAGGCAGACACCCAGCAACAGCGACGCCGGTTCCTCACGGCGGTCGGTATCGTCGGCGGTCTGATCTACAACCTCTACCTCATCAGCGACTGGCTGATGTTGCGCGATGTATTCACCTACGTTGCGATAGGCCGGGTGTGCGTGATCACGCCGATGCTCATCACCATGCTGGTGATGGTTCAGCGAATGAAGTCTCGATGGTCACTGGAGACGACCGCGGCAGTCGGCACGGTGCTCTCTTCGTTGATGCCGCAAGTGATCATGACCTTCAGCGAAAGCCCCTACCAACTTCATTACCAACTGGGAATGCTGCTGGTCATGGTGTACGGCACCATGATCCAGCAACTGCCGTTTCGCTACGCCGTCGTGGCAATGCTGTGCATGCTGACCATTCAGTTGGTAACGACGGACATGGCCGGTTTCTCAGACGTCCTGACCTGGCAAGCGAACGCGCTGTTATTCATATCCACCGTCGCCTTGCTATTGATGGCCTCTTATTTTCTCGAGCGAGGTGCCCGGCTGAGCTATTTGTTCGCCTTACGCGGCCGGTTGCTGCATGTGCAGTTGATGGAAGTGGCGCGCACCGACGCACTGACCCGGCTGTTCAACAGGCGGTATCTGGACGAACTGGTCACTTCAATCTGGGAGCGCGCTCAGGAAACGCCCACGCACGTGGCCTTCATCCTGCTGGATATCGACCACTTCAAATCCTACAACGACAACTACGGCCACCCTCAGGGCGACAGCTGCCTGAAGCTGATGAGCCAAGTGATCCAGCAGAACGCGCAGACGCATGGCGCAGTCGCGTTCCGGTACGGAGGCGAAGAAATTCTGATCCTGATGGTCAACACCGGCATCAATCAGGCCAAGGCGCTTGCCGAGGTCATGAAGGCTGCACTGGCCACGCTCAAATTGCCGCATCCGGCGCAAGGCGAAGGCGCTGTGGTGACAATCAGTCTGGGCGTAGCCGCTGCAATGGCGCCGCACGCCACGGCCGATCAGCTAATCAACGCTGCTGACGTTGCGCTGTATGCCGCCAAGCATGCTGGCCGTAACTGTATCCGTTCGGCCTGACGCACCATCGCGGACGCTGCCCCTGGGGGCTTTACCCCATCACCGCTGCGCTCTACGCTGACTGCTTGCAATCGAAGGCTGGGAGCCACCGCATGAGCGTGAACATTGAAGTCAAGACGGACCCGACAGAAGACGATCGCCTGGCGATTCTGGAGCCTTTAAGGCGCTACAACGCCGATAAGGCCGGTGACGGTCTGTCCGAGAAACTCGCATTACTGGTGCGTGACGAGCAAACGGGGGAAATTATCGGCGGCTTGCACGGCCGTTTCTTCTACCGCTGGCTGTTTATCGAGTTGCTGGTCGTACCTGAGCAAACCCGGGGGCAAGGGACAGGTTCTCGTCTGATGCAGATGGCCGAAGACCTGGCGCGGGAGAAAAACTGCATCGGCATGTGGCTCGATACCTTTGACTTTCAGGCACCGGACTTTTACCGCAATCACGGTTTTACGGAGTTTGGTCAAATCGAGGACTACCCGCCCGGTCACGCGCGTTTCTTTTTCCAGAAACGCCTGAGTGCCTGAACGGATTGCAACGGCGGCCAGCGTCGGGAGACGCTGGCCGGGTTTTCGCAAGTCAGACTTTGAACTTGCCCACCAGGTTGTTGAACGAGATCGCCAGGCGTGAAAGTTCCTGACTCGATGCGCTGGTCTGATTGGCACCGGCAGCGGTCTGGGTGGAAAGGTCCTGAATGTTGATCAGGTTGCGATCCACTTCACGTGCAACATGGGACTGCTCTTCCGAGGCGGTGGCGATCAACATGTTGCGGTCGTTGATTTCCGCGATGCTCTGGGCAATTCGCTCCAGCGACTGACCGGTGGCCTGAGCCAGTGACTGAGTGCTGCTGGCCAGGGTGCGGCTGTTGCCCATCGCACGCACGGCCTGGTCTGCGCTGGTCTGTACGCTGCTGATCATGGTTTCAATTTCGCCCGTCGACGCTTGAGTGCGTGCCGCCAGGGCTCGCACTTCATCGGCCACAACGGCGAACCCACGGCCCTGTTCGCCTGCACGCGCGGCCTCGATGGCTGCGTTGAGGGCCAGCAGGTTGGTCTGCTCGGCGATGCCGCGAATCACGTCCAGCACCTTGCCGATCTCGCGAACACGCCCTGCGAGCTCTTCAACCATCGCCGTCGAGCTACTGATTTCGGTGCTCACCGTATTGATCGCGTCAACCGCTTCCCGCGCCTGATCACGGCCGGTAGCAGCCTCGGTGCTGGTCAGTTTCGACGCATCGGAGGTCGAAATGGCATTGCGCGCCACTTCCTCTACTGCGGCGGTCATCTCTGTCACGGCGGTGGCGGCCAGTTGAATCTCGTCGTTCTGACGCGTCAAACCACGGCTGCTTTCTTCCGTCACAACGTTCAGTTCTTCGGCAGCCGATGCGAGCTGATCGGCCGCGCTGGAGATTTGCCCGATGGTGCTCTTGAGGCTGGTCTGCATGTCACCCAGCGCCGACAGCATCAGCCCGGCTTCATCGCGATGCAGGCTGACAATCGACTGGGTCAGGTCGCCCCCTGCAATGCGCTGGGCATTGACCAGAGCGGATGCAATCGGCCGACTGATGACACGGCTGATGAACAGCCCGAGCAGGAAGGCGGCGAGGAAGGCTACGCCGATGCCCAGGTACAGGTTGAGCTTGGCGGCGGACTCGGTCTTGCCGGCAGCGACCGCACCTTCTCCGGTCTGACGGGCGTTGGAATCGACTATGGTGTTCAGCTCATTCATGATCTTGAGGTAGATATCACGAACTTCACCGTCTACCAGCGTTCTTGCCGCTCCAACATCACCGGTCATGGCTATGCCGACAGCCCGATCAACGGCAGCCTGATAGACAGGCCAATCCTTGTCCATGAGATCGCCAGCGGCGCGCTCATCATCTTCAAGCGGCGTAGCGCGATAGGTAGCATAGGCCTTCTCTGCCTGAGCACGATTTTCGCGCAGACTGGTGACGACCTGATCCTTGACGCTCTGGGGCGCATTGGCGGCCACTGTCGACAGCAGGCGGTAAAGGTCACGGTTCTGCGCAATGGCGTTGGCCTTGACTTCGCTGGTCTTGCCGACCGACACCAGGTTATTGGAGAACGTAAGCTTGAGGCTGTTGGCAAGATCGCCGATGCCTTGGCTACCGATGATGCCTACCACAAGAGTGATGAGCGCACAGAGCGCGAATGAGATAAACAGCTTGGTAGACAGCTTAGCGTTATAGAACCAGTTCATGGCAAAACCCTACTTCTGAGAAACCGGGTAGAGCTCCATTTTTGATGCGTAGCTGCATCGACGTGAGGCTCCCTGTAGAAGGCTCTATCGGCAACGTACGAAACCTCTGGAGTGCACGAGCGATTCTTTTTCGGAAGACGTCAGGCTTTTCCGACCAAACAGCTTGCCACTGCCAGGTTTGAAACATGCTGAGAGCAATGGGTTTTGTGTAACCGGAACTTTCCATCTGCGCTGCGTTACTATTTCCCGCCATTGTTCAGTCAGAGACCGAATTCAGGATGCCCCCCTCGCCCGCGCCATCGTTTGCCTCGTTACCCGCCGTTCTTGCAGGCCCCGTGCTACGCCGCCAGGAAGCCCATCGACTGGTGTTGTGGTTGGTGGGTTCGCGCCCTTTGGCGTTGACGTTGCGCCTGCGGGTGGGTGGGCAGGCTGATGTAGCGTTCACGGACTACGCCTTAAATGACGAGCGTTGCCAGGTCGTTGCGATCGGCCGTCAGGCATTCGTTCATCTGATTGACGTGCACCTAGACGGCGAGCTGCCCAAAGACCAATTGATCGACTACGACCTGCGTATTGACGACGAACAGAGCGGCATTGCCGACTGGGCACCTCATTTGCTCTACAGCGGCGCGCGCCACCCGAACTTCGTGGTGCGCAGCACGATTGACCATCTGCTCCACGGCTCGTGTCGCAAACCCCATCATGGTTCGGCTGAAGGGCTGCTGTGCGTGGATCGTCTGCTGGCGGCCACGCCCGACCCGCTGCAACGGCCTGCCTTGTTGATGATGAGCGGCGATCAGGTCTACGCCGACGACGTTGCAGGCCCGATGCTGCGGGAAATCCATGCACTTATCGACCTTCTGGGGTTGTTCGACGAGCAGCTTGAAGGTGCGGTGGTCGACGACAGCCAGAGCCTGTATGACCATCCGGCCAGTTACTACCAGCGTGCCGACCTGCTGCCCGCCCTGAAGAGTAACGACACCCTGCGTGAGCGTTTCTTCGGCGGCACCAGCAAACCCGTGTTTACCAGCGCCACCGCAGATAACCATCTGGTCACCCTGGCGGAAGTCATGGCGATGTACCTGCTGGTCTGGTCACCCGTGCCCTGGACGCTGGTCGAAACAGACATGCCGACGCACCTCGACGCCGAGGAAAGCGAGCGCTATGCCAAAGAGCAGCAGATTATCGACGATTTTCGCGATGGCCTGGGGGGCGTTGCCAGGGCGATGGCCCACCTGCCCTGCATGATGATGTTCGATGACCACGACATCACGGACGACTGGAACCTGTCGGCCAACTGGGAACACACGGCTTACGGCCACCCCTTTTCGAAACGCATCATCGGCAATGCATTGATCGCCTACCTGTTGTGTCAGGGCTGGGGCAACAACCCCGATGCCTTGAACGGGCTTGTCGGCCAGGCGCAGGCCTTGAGCGGTGAAGCGGTCAGCCGGGACAACCAACTGGACAGCACGGCTCAGGACACGCTGATCGATCAACTGCTGAAATTCCAGCAATGGCATTACGTGCTGCCTACCCACCCTGCGCTGGTGGTACTGGACACCCGGACACGCCGTTGGCGCAGCGAGTCGGATTTCAATCATCCCTCCGGACTGATGGACTGGGAGGCGCTGTGCGAGCTGCAGCAGGAACTGATCGACCACAAATCAGCCATCATCGTGTCACCTGCGCCGATTTTCGGGGTCAAGCTGATTGAGGCGATCCAGCGGATTTTCAGCTGGTGCGGCTACCCGTTGCTGGTGGATGCGGAGAACTGGATGGCCCACCGCGGCGCGGCCCAGGTCATTCTGAACATCTTCAGGCACTCTAGAACGCCGGGCAATTACGTGATCCTGTCGGGCGATGTGCACTACTCGTTTGTCTATGAAATCCTGATCCGACACCGCGCTGGCGGACCGCGCATATGGCAGGTCACCAGCAGCGGGATCAAGAATGAATTCCCTCGACGCCTACTCGACACTTTTGATCGGCTCAATCGGTGGTTATACTCACCGCGTTCGCCGCTGAACTGGTTCACCAAGCGACGCCTGATGAAGGTTATCCCGCGCACGCCAGAACACAGTAAAGCGGGTGAACGGCTGTGGAATTCGGCAGGTATTGGCCAGGTCTTGTTCAATGATATGGGCCAACCGACGCTGATCAACCAGCTCAACGCTAACGGTGCACCGCCTACCTGCTTCGTCGAACCGCAAGAATACAGAGACGAGCGGTCAGGCAAGGATCGCCGTTTTCTGGAAAACGACAGGGAAACGAGCGATAGTCACCGCTGAACCTTATCGCCGATTGCCGGGTCGATAGTTGCTACCGGTCAGGTTTACGGCAACCCTGACAAGCATTATTTCCTGGAGAGCGCCCCGTGATAACCAATCAACGCATAGCCAGAATCAACGCCTGGGGCGCGCACGGCTTTACCGCCACCGGCGTGGTCCTGGCGTTTCTGGCGACGATTGCCTTGTTCAACAATGAACCGAAAGCCTGCCTGCTGTGGCTTGGCGCCGCCCTGATCGTGGATGGGGTGGACGGCTCGCTGGCACGCAAGGTCAATACGACCTCGGTACTGCCGCACTTCGACGGCTCGGTTCTGGACCTGGTCATCGATTACCTGACGTACGTGTTCATTCCCGCACTGTTCCTCTACCGCTACATCCCCGTGCCTGACTACACGCTGCTGTTGAGTGTGTCGGTCATTCTGGTGTCGTCGCTGTTCTGCTTCTGCAACGTAGACATGAAGAGCAAGGACAACTACTTCCAGGGCTTTCCTGCTGCCTGGAACGTTGTCGTGCTGTGCCTCTACATTCTGTCGCCAAGTCCCTGGCTGACCTTTATCACGATCATCGTTCTGGCGCTGCTGACACTGACCCGCATGAAGTTTCTGCACCCGTTCCGGGTACGTCGCTTCATGCCGATCAACATTGCGGTCACGGCGGTCTGGTTGCTGTCCAGCGCACTGCTGATCATCAACCACCCGCACAACGGCCCGTTAGTCATGGGGCTGTGGCTGGCGATGTCGGCGTATTTCCTGGGGATTTGTATCTGGAGAACGTCGCTGGAATGGCTGGGTCGGCTCAAAGCCTGACCCAACGCGCACGCTGACCGGACGTTCCGGTCAGCGTGGCCAGGACCCGATCAGAATTTGCTGTCGGTCTGAGGCTCGGCCGTCGTGGCCGTTTTACCGAAGTGATACGTGGTAAAGCTGCACAGCGCCAACCCGCCCAGGGCCAGCAGGCCGCCAACGATCCCGACGTTCGATACACCCAGCTGACTGCTCACCACGCTGCCAAGCAGCGCCCCGCCGCCAATCCCTATATTGAAGATCCCCGAGAACAGCGCCATCGCCACGTCTGTCGCATCCGGCGCCAGCGACAGCACACGGGCTTGCAGCAACAACCCAAAGCTCATGATCGCCATCCCCCACACCACGGTCAGCGTACCCAGCGTTACGGCATCGCCGGACAACGGCAACATCATCAGCAGGCACACGGCAATGGTGCCAATGGCGGTGAGCAACAGCCCGTTGGGAAAACGATCGCTGAACAGACTGAATATGATCGACCCCATGACCCCTGCACCGCCAAACACCAGCAGCAGAATGGTCGTGACTTCGCCGCTGAGATGGGCAACGGTTTCGGTAAACGGCTCGATGTAGCTGTAGGCCGTGAAGTGAGCCGTGACGACCAGGACGGTCAGCAGATAGACCGCCATCAATTTAGGGCGCTTGAACAGCATCGGCAGGCTTCTCAACGAGCCGGAGTTCTGGCTTGGCAAAAGCGGCAGTGAGCGCGTCAGCAGAAACACAACCAATGCAGCCACACCTGCGATCCCCAGGAATGTGGTCCGCCACCCCAATGCTTCGCCCAGAACCCTGCCCAGCGGGATGCCCAGAACCATCGCCAGCGACGTACCGGTCGCCAGCAGCCCAAGCGCCTGCACCTGCTTGCCGGGCGGCGCGATCCGCACGGCCAGGGACGCCGTGACCGACCAGAACACCGCGTGCGCAAACGCAATGCCGACCCGGCTGACCAACAGCACCGCAAAGCTTGTGGCCATCGCCGAAACGATATGGCTGATCACAAACACGGCAAAGACCACGATCAGCAACTTGCGCCGCTCGACGTTGCGCGTCATCAGCATCATCGGCAGCGACATGAGTGACACGACCCAGGCATAGATGGTCAGCATCAGGCCAACCTGCGCGGTGGTCATGTCGAAGCTCTTGCCGATATTGCTCAGCAAACCGATCGGCACAAATTCGGTGGTATTGAAAATGAAGGCCGCCAGCGCCAGCGCGAGTACGCCAAGCCAGCTACCGGCCTGTGCATGGGGAGGTGTAGTCATCAAAAAATATACAACGCTCGAAGTGTGTTGCGACCCAAAGGGTCTTCCGCCACACGAACCCGCATGGCACCGGTACAAACCTGACGCATCGTTGGCAAACGCACACCCGCAGCGCGATATTGGCAGCGAGGCAGCGTTGATGCCCGACATCTCCCAACGAAAAAACCAACGCGAAAACGCCCCGCTCAATGATGCTGACCGAGCGCTGCGTGCGAAGTGGATTATTGTCGATATGGGAGATACAGCCGAATGAGAGGAATTCTACGGGCCGATGCTGTGGATCACAACACATCCATGTATCACGCCCTTTGCAAGTGACCGCCGGTCAGGCTCATTTGGCTGGCGGCGCACCCAGGAAGCGTTTTTCATGATCGGGTGAAGGCAATAGGCAGTGATCGTAGCGGCCGAACAGGCGATAACGGTTTCGCGCAATCCGGTTGTAGGCCCAGTCCCGCAGGAAGCGCGGGAACACGCGAAGGATACTCAACAGCGGCCAAGGCGCTGGCAACAGACGCATGATGTGCAGAAAACCGTCAGAACGCAGCCAGACGCGACCGTTCTGGATCACCGCGATGGTGTGAAACTCGTCCAGCGGCAGCCCCGCCCACTTCAGCAACGCCTGGCCTTCTTCGGACTGCACGGCAGCCAGCCGCAGGCGCCGGTGCGGGTCGTGGCGAATCAGAAACTTCACCACGCCGTTGCACAGTTTGCAGACACCGTCGAACAGCACGACGCATTCGTCCGGCTTGAGATAGGGTGCGGGTGCTTTCGGCATGAGCGGGCCCTCTTGCTGGAATAAAAACGCCTCGCCGGTCGAAGGACGGGCGAGGCGTTCAGGCTAAAGCGCATGACCCGTCGAATCAAACCTTTCTGACGAACTCGGATTTGAGCTTCATTGCACCAATGCCGTCGATCTTGCAGTCGATGTCGTGATCGCCATCGACCAGACGGATGTTCTTGACCTTGGTGCCCACCTTGACCACCAGGGAGGAGCCTTTGACTTTCAGGTCTTTGATGACCGTAATGGTGTCCCCGTCCTGCAACACGTTTCCGGTGGAATCCTTAATGACCTTGACGTCTTCGGACGCTTCGCCGCTGCCGTCAGCGGACCACTCATGGGCGCATTCCGGGCAGATCAGCAAGGAGCCGTCTTCGTAGGTGTACTCGGAATTGCATTTCGGGCAGGACGGTAAGCTCACAGGGGTTCTCGCATCGGGTTAAAAACCATGAATTATAAAGGGCTTTTCCCGTTTCAGGGCAAACCGATCCGCAACAGGGCCCGTCCACTGATTACTTCTCTCTATTCCTGCGCTTCGCGGTAGCGGTCCCGGACCGCAGTCACTGCCTTCTGCCTGTCCCTTTTCAAGAGCACGCTCCAACGGGTATTTCTCATAACCCGGCGCTTGGCTATCGCCCTGAGATCGATAGCGCGTGACTGCCGGCAGGACAGATCAGTGAAATCGTGGCCCGGTAGCCTGATCGCCTGGTTTTCTGTAATGCTTCGTTCAGCCCAGCCGCCTCTGGAGTTTTTGATGATTGCCGACCGTTTCGCCCCTTTCGAAGACCTCGCTCGCCTGCTGATCCCGCACACCCACGCCGAGAAGATCGACGGCTCACACGATACCTCGCACCTGCTGCGCGTCTGGAACAATGTCTGTGCCATTCGTGACCATGAAGGCGGTGACGCCCGCGTCCTCATCGCAGCGACCTTGCTGCATGACTGTGTGTCGGTGGAAAAGAATTCGCCCTTCCGTTCCAGTGCGTCTCGACTCGCGGCTGCCAGAGCCACCGATCTGTTGACCGAGATGGGCTGGGACGAAGAAAGCATCGCCTCGGTCGCGCACGCCATTGAGGCTCACAGCTTTTCGGCGCAGGTAACGCCTCTGACCCTGGAGGCAAAAATCCTGCAGGACGCCGACCGCCTCGACTCGTTGGGCATGGTTGGTGTAGCGCGGGTGTTTTATGTGTCCGGGCGCATGGGCCGCTTTTTGTATGACCCGGCAGACCCGCATGCCGCTCAGCGTCCCTACGATGACAAGGATTTTGCAGTCGATCACTTCCACACCAAGCTGCTGCACCTGGCCGATGGCTTTCAGACCGCCACGGGGGCGTCTCTGGCAAAGGTCAGGCACGAACGACTGAAGCGCTATCTGGAAGAACTGATGGAGGAAATCGGCGCCCCGTTCACCTGATGCCTATTGGACCGGGCGCTTTCTGACATCAATGCGACATGCCGCAAGCATGTCATAAAGACATCACACACGTGCCTTATAAACGGCTCTCCGAAAGGGTCCGTCCAAAGGGGTCATCTGCTGTGAAAAAATTCCTGCCTCGCTTCTTGCGTCAAAAGTCCGGGGTAACGGTGCTGCGTCGTTTCAGGATCGCGCCACGCCTGGTGATCTGCTTCGGCGTCACGGCCCTGCTCATGGTTGCCCTGGGCGCTTTCTGCTTGTTGCAGATGCAGGACATTCGACGCCAGGGCGAGGCCGTCGAAAGCGGCGCGCTGCCCAGTATCGCGATGGCCGATGCCATCGCCATCGGTCTGGTGAAGCTGCGCAGCGAAACCACGCGCCTGATCGCCAACGCTGATGATCCGGGCGCCGTGATCAATAGCAAGATCAACGTTGAACAGCTAAAGAATGAAGTCGAGAAAGGCTTCGCGGACTACCTGGCCCGCGTGACTGCTGGCACCGAGCATGACTCGATCATCGCCTTGCAGGACGCGTACAAGGCGTTCATGCCCGGGCTTTTGGACCAGATGGCGCTGATTGAGCAAAACAAGCTGGATGAAGCACGAATGCTGGCCAACACGATGCTGGCGATGCAGGGCGACCTGATGGACATGCAGGTGCAACTGTTGCGCGAATTGAACAAGCAGAGCGCCGCCGTTGCCGTCGAAGCCGCAAGCGCTCGTTATGAGCAAACGCGCACGATCGCCCTCACCGCCATCGCTGTCGCCCTTGTGCTCACTCTTCTGCTGGCCTGGCGCTTGAGCGTCAGCATCATCCGCCCGGTTCGCCATGCGTTGCACATCGCCAGCACCATTGCCGACGGGAACCTGACTCGTCACGACATTCCGGAAGGCAGGGACGAAACCGCGCAGTTGCTGACCACGCTGGGTCGTATGCGCACCAATCTGCACAGCACCATCGACCAGATTTATGCAGCCGCCGCGCAACTGTCCCAGTCGGTTCAGGAAATGGGCACCATCGCTGAAGCCAGCGCGCTCAATCTGCACATGCAGAACAGCGAAATCGAACAGGCGGCGGTGGCGGTCAACCAGATGAGCCAGGCCGCCGTCGAGGTCGCGGACAATGCCAGCAATACGGTCAGCGAGTCCGAAGCGTCCACCCAGGCGGCGGCGCAGGGCCAGGTCAAACTGTCGGCGACCATCAGTTCGATCAAGGCACTGACCGAGAACGTACTGGACTCCTCGCATCAGGCAGAAGGGCTGGCCGAGCGCACCCAGAGCATCAGCAGCATCCTGGACGTGATTCGCGCCATCGCCAATCAGACCAATCTGTTGGCACTGAACGCGGCCATCGAAGCGGCACGCGCCGGTGAAGCCGGACGCGGGTTTGCCGTGGTGGCCGATGAAGTACGCTCGCTGGCACAACGCACCAGCGCGTCGACGGCGGAAATAGAAGGCTTGATCAGCAGTGTCCAGCAGAGCACCCAACAAACTGCCAGCTCACTCCGTCATACGGCTTCGCAAGCCAACCTGACCCTTGAGCAGGCCGCAGCAACGGGTGAAGCCCTTAACGTGATTATCAGCTCGACCGGCACCATTAACGACCGCAACCTGCTGATCGCAAGCGCCGCAGAGCAACAGGCACAAGTGGCGGGTGAAGTGGACCGTAACCTGAGCAGCATTCGCGATCTGTCTTCGCAGACCGCCTCCGGCGCGCAGCAGACCACGATCGCCAGCAACGCATTGTCGATGCTGGCGACGGATCTGAATCTGATGGTGCAACGATTCGTGCTGTGATGATCAGCAGTGTGCGCCGTTGAAAGCGCACACCGCCTGATTTTGCAGCTGAATCAGTCCTGCGGACGCAGGCGATACTGGGGAGGAAGCTGCTCGAAACCGGTAATGGTAGTGTCCAGACTTTTCCAGCGACCGTCCTTGATGCCATAGATGCAGCCATGCACCGACAGGCTCTGACCACGATGCCAAGCGTTCTGCACGATACTGGTATGGGCCACGTTGGCGACCTGCTGAATCACGTTCAGCTCGCACATGCGGTCGACACGCTCCTCTTCGGTCGGCAGCTCTGCCAGCACGTTGCGATTCTCGTAATACAAATCACGGATCGAACGCAGCCAGCCATCGATGAGGCCAAACTGGCGGTCCTGCATGGACGCGCGTACGCCGCCACACCCGTAGTGACCGGTGACCAGAATGTGTTTGACCTTCAGAACGTCCACGGCGTACTGGATCACCGACAGGCAGTTCAGGTCCGTGTGCAGCACAACGTTGGCCACGTTGCGGTGTACGAACAGATCGCCGGGCAACATGCCGACGATCTCGTTAGCGGGAACGCGCGCATCCGAGCAACCGATCCAAAGAAATTCCGGGGTCTGCTGGCGAGCCAGCTTGGCGAAGAAGTCAGGGTCCTCCTGTTTGATCGCCTCGGCCCAACGTGCATTGTTATCAATCAGATCTTGTAGCTCGTTCATGCTTTGATGCCTCGTTTATGATGCTCAGCCTTGGACTGGCCTTTGACTCCGGGAGTCACGTCCTTGTGCCACTACTCACCCTGACTCAATGCCTTTGAACCGTTTGAAATAAATTGCCCGACAGCACACCACCCGTGAATCAGAAGGAATCTTCAAAGTTGCAGCCGGTCCACCTTACAAGACCACCTGCAAAGAGGATTCGTCATGAACGATTCACGCCGTCCGTTCGATGCCACTCAACCGGAACCCATCGACGACAACGAAGACCGTATGGGCTCTATGGAAGAGCTGAATTTCAAAGAGGATGAAACCGCCCGTATTGGCGATCTTATGCCTGAAGACGAACTGCAACATGAAATTCCGGATGAGCGCGTGCGTGAGGCCGGGATGACTGGCGCGTCCACCGACGATCATCAGCCTACCGATGATGATCTTTCGCCTGAAACCCTGATTCATGAAGATGGCGCACGCTCGCCCAATGAACGTGGCGAGAACAACCCGGCCGATCTGGACCTGACCGTTGTCGACGAAGACGACATTGGCGGCGGCGACGGCCTGGACGAAGAAGAGATGGCGATTGTCGACCCACTGGACAGTAACGCCAAGCGTTAAGGATTCTTCCCGCGGCGGGCTATTCGAGAAGCGTACAGGCCATGACCACAGCGTCTTCGCGACCGCCCACTGCCGGATAGTAATCACGACGCCGGCCTATCTCGTTGAAACCGTAGTTTTCATACAGACGATAGGCTGGCCGGTTACTGTCACGCAGTTCGAGGAAGCATTCGCGAGCATTGAGTTGATACGCGCGCTTCATCAGATGGTCCAGCAGCAGCAAGCCGAGGCCTCGTCCTTGGCTCTCGGGCTTCACCGTGATGTTGAGCAGATGCGCCTCATCGATGATGACTTGAACCACGCCATGCCCTACCTGCTGCGCGCCTTCGAACATCAGCCAGATTTCATAAGATTTGAGCCCGTCCAGAAAGATGCCACGGGTCCAGGGGTGGCTGAAGGCTGCGTATTCGATCTTCAGCACCGCATCCAGATCGGCCTCGGTCATGGGCCTGAAGCTTATTGCATCACTCATCGATTTTTTTCCAGCGCGTCATCAGCCGACGCATGGCTTTCCAGACATCGGCCTTGCGTTCAGGCTCGTCCATCAGTAATTCAAGGCCCGGCAATGCCCAGGCACTACCAAGCCCCTCTACCTGAAGCTCGCGGTTGTAGGCTTCGGCATCGGCTTCGCCTGCAAACTTCATGGCAGGCAGCCCCACCAGCCACAGGCAGGTGCACGGCTCGTCTTCAAGCCGCGCGCCGACGAACCCCTGCACAAAATCACGCGCCGCTTCCGGCCCTTGGTCCATCTGACCGCGCACCAGTAAAGGCCAGCGCACGGGCTCGCCAATGATCTGCGGGCTGTCTGGCAGTCCGGCAGCGCGCAGCATGTCTTTGAGCAACAGATAGGAAGGGTCACGACTCTGAAATGGCTGCCCGGTGGATAACTCCACCAACAACAGGCAGCTTCCGGCGCGCAGCAATTGCAGGGAGAAACGCGGCGGCGGCACGACCACCGCCTTGGGCGGCGCAGGTTCGGCCTCCTCAACCACGGTTGCGGCTGTCCGCGTGCTGGCCAGTGAAGGCCGGGGCACTTCGACCTTGGGCCGCTCAACCGATCGCTCGGGCGCCCGCTCCATCGGCACGACGTTATCGGCAACCACAGGCGCAGGTGACAAAACTGCAGGGACGATGTTCTGCACTTCACCCGGCGGCGGCACCGGTGCAAGCAGCTCCGGGCGCGACGGGGCAGCGAACGGCAGTTCTGTGCGCGGCAGCCAGTTGACCACCTGCATGGCGGTCAGATAGGCGCGGCGACGGGACTCATTGAGCAAGGGTCAGTCACCTGTGGATACGTTAGGCGCGCAATTCTAGCGTTGTTCGTCTTTTCGTGCTGAAGCATATCGTGCCGGGGTGAAACCTTGGGTGAATGATGCAGTACAATCGCCGCCTTTCATTTGCCAACAGTCGGCCTATCCATGATCGAACCCAAGCGCGTCCTGCGCGCCCTTGCCGAGCATTGGGCGCTACTCGAGCCCTTATGCGAACACTTCGACCAGGGCACCCTGAGCCTGAGCGAGCTGCGCCTGCAGCTTGCCGCTCAACAACAGGACAGCACCCCGCAAGACATCACCAATCTGCTGGACGTGTGGATTCGTCTGGACATTCTGGTGCCTGTCGCCAAAAGCCCGAACCGTTTCGAACTCAACGCGCAGATTCATGACTTTCTGTCGTATTTGCGCCGCGAACACCGTCTTGGCCTGTGCCTGGAGATCGAAGCCTATCTGCGCCATCTGGAACGTCTGGCCGGTTATATCCAGGATGCCTTCGAGATTCGCGATGCCAACGATCTGGCCCGGCAACTGCGATTGCTCGACATGCGCGTGCGTGACGTCCTGAAAAAGCTCGCCAATGACGAGCAGGCATTGGTAGCGGTCGCTGATCGGGCCAAGACCAGCGACCGGCAGATCCCGCTCCGTCAGCGTTATGCAGAAGTGCTGGCGACCTGGGATGAATATGTCGAGCCGATGATTCAGTTGGTGAACGCGGATGGCGCATTCGAGCAAGGCGTGCGCAAGGTCGAAAATGTCCTGCTGCGCCTACTGACCGAACAACAGCGCCTGGGCCATCTGGTCGATGACGACATGCTGTTGCGTACCCACGCACGCATTCTGGAAATGCAGACCAGCGCCCAGCTTACCCTGCGCCATGCGCGTGAGTTGCTGCTGCCGCTGCGTGAAGAAGCGCGTCGCCATAACGCCGTGACCCGGGGAGCAGCACTGGCGTTGTCTGCCATCCGCCGTAAAGGGCTGGACGCCGTGCCACAGGCTGCGATGCCGATGTTCACGCGTCCGCAAAGCACCTTTCTGGGCAGCGCGAGCCAGGTTGAAGCGTATGTGTATGCCTTGGCGCGTTTCGAGCCCAAGCCGGCTCGCTTTCCCAAGGCCAGCGCCACGCGCAAGGGCGAACCGCCGCGTGCGCCACGCACCGTCAAGGAAATGCTCGAACGCTGCGAAAGCGCCCTGCCGATGCCAGACCTCATGACCTGGCTGCTGGAGCAGGAGCCTAACGGCGAAACAGAAGAGTTGCTGTACTGGTTCTCGCGTCTGTCGCGTGACAAGCGCTTTGTGCGCGAACGTCTCGAGCGCCGCGAATACTACACACGGGAGCACCGCGTCAGCCTGCGCTCCTTTGCCCTGCTTGCCCCCGAAGACATGCAGCCAGAGAATTCCGAGAGCACTGTTCATGCATCTTGATCTATCCGAAATGTCCCAGCTCGCCCCGATCTTTCGCGAGCTGTTCAAGGGCTACCACGTCAGCCGCCGTGATCCGGAGCTGTACGCCCAATTGTCCAACTTCCAGGATCAGTACCGTGCGCTGTTCAAGGCACTGGGTTTTGAGCTGGTGTGCGATACCCGAGGTTTCTACTACTTCGTGCCGGACCTTGCCGCTGCGCAGGTCAACAAGACCGCCCAGCGTCTGGCCTTGTTCACTTTCATTCTGGTCGAACATCTGGCTGACCAGGGCCGTGACCCGATGGCGGTGCTGGATGGCGGCAGCCTGGGCCGCGACGAACTGCCGTCGATGCTGGAGAAGTACCGCGATCTGTTTCTGCAGGCCGAGGTTCAGACTCAAGAAGAGCTGGAAGAGAAAATCATGCGGCGCATGACCCAGCTTGGCTTTGCCAGTGAGGAAGTGGGTATCTACCGCTTCCTGCCGCCCATGCATCGCTTTCTCGACGTGTGCCTTTCGGTTCAACAGGACCGCGACCTGGCAGCCAGCCTGCACAGTGCCCTGCCCTTGCCGACGCCGGTGCTCATCGATGACGACAGCGATGAAAAGCTGCTGGAAACAGATGATCCACTGGACCTCGCCGAATTCAGCGAAGAAACCGAAGAAGAGGCTCTGGCTCGCGCCATTGCCGATGAACAGGAGTTGGACGCATGAGCCAGGAACGTTTTGGTATCCGCCGTTTCGCCCTGTTGAATACCGCAGGTTACAGCCTGGGGCTGTTCCCGCTGGAGAACCCATTGTCGGTCTATGGCGCGAACAACCTGGGCAAGAGTGCGTCGATCAACGCCCTACAATTCCCGATTCTGGCGCGTATGTCGGACATGAGCTTTGGCAAGTACAGCCTGGAACAATCCCGGCGCTTCTACTTTGCCTCGGACACCAGCTACATTCTGGTGGAAGTTTCTCTGCCTCATGGCCCGCACGTCATAGGCGTGGTCGGTCGCGGCCCGGGCGGCGGCTTCGGTCACCAGTTCTTCGCCTATGCCGGTGAACTGGATCTGGGGCATTACCAGAAAAACGACACCTGCCTGCGTCAGAAAGAACTGTTCAGCAATCTCGAAAGCAAAGGCATCAAGGCTTATGAGCTCAAGCCGGACGAACTGCGACGTCTTCTGGTGGGCGGCCACACCTCGATCCCGCTGGACCTGACGCTGATTCCGCTGCGCTCGACCAGTGAGCAGAGCCTGAAGACCTTCCGGGCGCTGTTCATCAACCTGCTGCACATGCGTGAGATCACTGCCGCCAAGCTTAAACAACTGTTCCTCGATGCCTTCGAGCACAGCTTGCGCTCTGGCAGCGTCGATTACATCGCGGCGTGTGAAGAAGCCTTCCGCGACGTGCGTCGCATGGAACAGGACTACAACTCGCTGGTGCTGGCCGGTCCGCTGGTCGAAGCACTGGCCGCAGGCGTCAAGCAGCGTGACCTGCTGCGCGGCAAGCTGCACCGTCTATCACCGATTCTCGACTCTTTGCTGGGGACATGGTCGGACTACTCCGGCGCACGCAAGGAAGAGCTGGTCATTCAGGCCGAGCACTACCGTGCCCAGCAGGATGAAATGCAGAACGAGCAGCGCAGCAGTACCCAGGAACTCATGCGCCTGGAACGGGAGATCAGCAGCATTCAGCGTTGGGTAGGCGAACTGTCCGTACTCAAGAATCGCTTTGCCCTGGTCAACGACGTCAAGGTTCTGGAGCAGCAACTGCTGGCCGCCAAGGATGCGCACGACGAGTTGGCTGGCGCACTGGCGCAATCTCGGCAGTTCAGCGCCGAGGACCTGGACGAACGACTACGCGATCTGGAAAAACGCCTCAAATCGGTCAAGCAGCAACTCGATCATGCGGACAACAACAGTTATGCCCGTCTGCGCGAAGAGTTCTCGCAACCGGACGTAGAGCGTCTGATGCGCCTGTTCAACAGCGCACTGTTCAGCCTCCCGCTTGGCGAGCAGGGCATTGCGCTGGACGATGGCGACGCCTGGGTCAAATCGCTGGAAATGATTCTGGATGGCTTCAAGGGCGATCAGTTTTCTGTTCCGGGCCTGACCATCAATCTGTCCAGTATCGAGCCGCCTGCGTTGCAGGCTTTGGCGGATCGTGCGGCGCTGCGTGATCAGAAAGAGCGCCTTGAAAAAGAACTGAAACAACTGAAAACCCAACAGGCGGTCGCAGCGGATCGCTCGGCGAGTAAGACGCAGACCGAGGCACTGTATCAACAGGTGTTGGACGCACAGAAAGCGCTGGAAGATTTCCGTCGCTGCCAGACCCTCAGCGCAGAAGAGTCTTCAAAGCTTGAAGACCTGGCGCAGATGGAAGCCGCTCAGGACGAACTGAAACGCTCCAGCGACGCCTTTACAGAACGTGTTCAGCAGTTGTCGGCCAAGCTGCAATTGGTGGCGCGGCAGATAGGTGATCTGGAATCCAAACAGCGCACGCTGGATGACGCATTGCGCCGTCGCCAGTTGCTGCCAGCGGACTTGCCATTCGGGATCCCTTTCATGGACCCGATAGACGACTCAATGGAAAACCTGCTGCCCCTGCTCAACGACTATCAGGACAGCTGGCAGGGCTTGCTGCGCAGTGACGGTCAGATTGAAGCGCTGTACGCACAGGTTCGTCTCAAGGGTGTTGCGAAGTTCGACAGTGAAGACGACATGGAGCGTCGTCTTCACCTGCTGATCAACGCGTATGCACACCGAACCGACGAGGCATTGACGTTGGGTAAGGCACGTCGTGCTGCGGTGACGGACATCGCGCGTACCCTGCGCAACATCCGCAGCGACTACGACAGCCTTGAGCATCAACTTGCCCTGTTCAACCGCGAGATCAACAAGCGTCAGGTTTCCAACTTGGCGAGCTTCCGTATCGTTCTCGCACCCAACAAGGAAGCGTTGAAACACATCGATCAGATTATCCACAGTGCAGGTCAGTACGAGGAAGGCGAGACACTGTCAGTCTTCGACCTGAGCCAAAGCGCCGAGCAGGACAACAAGAACGAAGAGGCCAAGGAGTACCTGGCCCGTCTGGTGGCTGCCAACCATAACCAGTTGGGCTTGAAGGATCTGTTCGAACTGGCCTTCGAGATTACCAAGGTCAATGGCCAACCTGTCATTCACACGGACATCGATGGAGCAGCGTCCAACGGTACAACCATGACCATCAAAGCGCTGACCAACATGTACCTGTTGCTGCACTTGATGGACCGTGATCAGGCAGGACGCGTGCGTTTGCCTTACTACCTGGACGAAGCCGCAGACATTGATGAGAAGAACCAGGCGGCACTTCTGGAAACCAGCCTGCAGCTGGGCTTTGTGCCTATCCTGGCGAGCGTCAAGCCACAGGTCTCAGCCCATGTGGCTATCGATCTGGAAGGCGGTAGCGGGCCTAATGGTATCTACATTGATGAGGCAGACTGGAAGTACATTCAGCGTCGTGACGAGGTGAAAGAGGTCGTTCCCGAGCTGGCTTCATAATTCTGAAACGTTGTATCGAGAAGGCCGCATGTGAATGCGGCCTTTTTTTGTGGGCGCGTTTAGGGGCATGGCGGGTTGCGACAGGCCCTTCCAACTTGCTTATGCACTTCCCTTCACGTGCTCACGTGGTTAGTGGACTTTTGTCAGCCAAAGCCATGAATAAGCGGTTAACGATAGGGGGCTAATCAACCGATGGTTTATAAACGCCAAAAAGACAAAACC
>NZ_RBTP01000051.1 GCF_003702045.1 Pseudomonas viridiflava | reverse complement strand
CTCGTGGGCTCGGCTAATTATTGCAATGGATTGCTATGTATTAAATCGGCTTTGTGTCTGAGTGCCTCAACTGAATTGAAGAGTGGGCATATATAAAGACAAAAGCGATGATCGCAATTGCACCTGCGCTGATGAACAATATGCCTGGAGAGGTGTGATCGATAATAAATGCTCCCAGCAGCGGCGCAGCCAGCATTGATGCATTTTGTACCGCTTGTAGTTTTGCCGTCGCACTTCCAATTCTGTTAGCAAATGCCCAAAATAAAAAACGGTTTGTGGAGATCGAAAATGCCGCGCTGAAAATGCCTATTGCCATGAATGAAGTTACAATTAGAATTTGAGCATTGTCGTTGCCAGTACCCATTAACAGTCCTATCAGGAGAAAACATGCGGCCGTGCAGATGCCTGAGTTCAACATGGGTTTAATGCTTTCACCGGTCTGAATTCGAGTAGCTCTTGTTGCTCTTTTAGAAATATATATGGAAGCCAGAATGTTTCCGCTGCCGGAGGCCCCGATCAAAATACCTAGCAGCGCAGGAGAATAATCCATTAATTTGAGCGTTAGCGGCAAGAGGTTGNTAG
>NZ_RBTP01000028.1 GCF_003702045.1 Pseudomonas viridiflava | reverse complement strand
TCGTCGGGCACCTTCAACACAACCGTGCAGCAGGCCGCCTGGAACCGCATGACTCAGGCCGGTGCGCAGATGATGAACTGGTTCTCGGTGGCGTGTGAGTTGCAGCGTGACTGGCGCAACGACATCGAAGGCTTGGGCAATCTGCTGTCTCAGCGTATTCCAAACTACCGCAACCTGATGAACAGCTATGCAGCCTTGACTGCACGCTGAGAGCGTAGTCGCCGGTAGTGTGTGCAGGAGGGCATTTTTGCCCTCCTGCATGTATTTCCAGGTCAGTGGGCTGCGGTTAGCCCAGGATCGCCCTCAACCTGACGATCTCCCCACCCTGAATCACCCTCTCCTCTTCGCTTAACGCCCGCTCGCAATACTCACGGCTCAAGAAAAGTATCACGTCATTTCCATCCGGCTCAGCGGCGTATCCAGGATGGTCCGCAACCTCCCCCAGCAATGCCTTCGTGACCGGCGCGACGTGGAAATGCAGGGTGAACCCTGCCGAGAAGCCCAGTTTGTAGACGACCACTTTCCAGGGTTCATACGCCCGCATTAGAAGCTGTTCTGTCCTGCGCAAAACACCTCCCAGTTCAGCCAGCGCTTCATCGTTAAGGTCTGTCAGATCAGAAGCCGGTGCAACAGACGCGACCATCAGATAGCCGTTGTACCGGGCATCACGTCTATGGCTCACCCGCCAGTGCTCCGTTTCAAAGATGTCCCACTCGGTCATACATCCGCCCCCTGGCTGTTCATCGGCAACTGACTCGCTGCGGGAGGATATGACACCACGCCTCAGACGTGCGAGATTGCAGGCACGTCCCCAATCCCCCATCAGCAGGAGCGTCTCTTTCATGGACCTGAAATTCAGCCACGTTGACGTTCTCGTCACCGACCTTGAAGAAGCCTGCACTTACTACGCGCAGATCCTGCAAGCCAGAATCTCCAAAACCCTGGTCTGGGAACGCGGCGGTCTGCATGTGCGTTACGCCATTGCGATGATGGGCACAGAGCGTTTCATGCTGGTTCAGCCGTTGGCGGGGAATCTGAAGGAGCTGCTGGATACGTCAGGCGAGGGGATGATTTACCGGCATTGTTATTCGACGCCCGATATCGAGCAGGCGTACGACGAACTGATGGCAGCCGGTGTACAGCCGGAGGACGAGAACGGCAAGCCACTGGCACGTTCGAACCTGCAAACCCCGTCGGGAGGACGAATTATCTGGTTGCCCAAACGGTTCGGGCATTTCTCGGTGGAGATTCTGGAGGAGAAAACGCTGGAGGCGTTTATCGCGGCGGCGTTTGCAGATGCATGAGAAGCACGCGTATCCATGACATGGCGCTGGGCACGAATCCGGTCCATTCCGCAAAGCTGCAATGGTGCGGAAAACCTTGGGAGATGCTCATGGAAAGCGATCCGCTTGTCCGCGATAAGGACGGTACATCCGACGCATAGGCAGTGATTGAAAGACTGCATTCGCGGACAAACGGAACGCCGCCCGGTCTGCTCCTGCGAATTTCGCGGCAAACACCCAACCTCTAAAGAGACGCTGAATGCTGCTTCTGCCCGCAGGGCGTGGGAGCTTTCGGAGGTTACGACGGCTGCGATGGGCTGCGCAGCGGCCCCTGAGTGCATCTGACGTTTCGCACGCCACCGATACCCGATAGATCGCCCGCAAGCCGCCCTCCGAAGTCTGCTGTCTCGCAGCAAACTGTCAGAACACGGATAAAGAACAACCGACCATCAATCGTAAAACGGCGCGACCAATGCCCGGCTGCCGACGAAAAAGCTGTCCGCCACCAGCCGCAATGGCTGCAGGTCCAGATCGCTCTTCCTGTCGCCGATCAGTTGCAGAAAATGCCGATACACCGCCGCGTATTCGCCTTCCTCCGAGACCGTCTGGCGCACGCCATCGATGCTCAACAGCGCCCCGCCGTTGTCCAGCCTTAGAACGCCTTCGGTGCAGCGGATTTCGATGCTCCAGAGTTCGTCGTGGCCGTGGTCGAAGTCAAACTCGGCGCGGATGTCGAGGTGGCGGGCATCGGACATCTTGATGTCAGCGGCGATGGGCGACTGGCAGTTGTCGGGGACGCGTAATTCGGCGGACTCGACGAACAGTTGCAGTGGCAGCAAATGGGTCACAATCGAGAGGGCATTGATGCCGGGATCGAAAACCCCAAGCCCACCGGGTTGCCAGATCCAGGCTTGACCGGGATGCCATTTACGCACGTCTTCCTTCCATTGAATCTTCACGCTCTCCAGGGTGCGCGTTGCGAGCCAGTCACGGGCGGCTTCGATGCCGGGTGCATAACGCGAATGCCAGGCGAACAGGCCACTGACGCGGTGTTCATGCACCTGCTTCACCAGTTCCATCGCCTCCCCCAGCGTGGCGCACGGTGGTTTTTCGACCAGTACGTGTTTACCGGCGGCAATGGCTTCCTGCACCAGCGCGAATCGGCCTTGAGGAGGCGTGCAAAACGCGATGGCGTCGACCTGCGGCCCTTTCTCCAGCAACTCGGTCAAGGATTTGAAGTTCTCGACCCCATCACAAGGCCGGCCCTGTGTGGCGACGGACACGAGCGTGAAGGCGGGGTTGGCGAGGATGGCGGGCACGTGCTGGTCTTGGGCAATCTTGCCGTAGCCCACCAGACCGAGACGAATGGGTTGCATCAGTGGCTCCTGATTCTTGTACTTATTAGGGTTGTGGAGTGAGACTGCGATTAATAGTCAGACTAATCATGGAGCAAACTAGACGTAAATGGCGCGCCAGACAATGGGGTGTCGCCATATACGTCAGTTTTCGGCTCAGGCTGCAGTCACGACATTGGAAATCCTGCCCAGAAACGGGTCGAGCCGCTCACCGGGTGCGTCTCGCTCGACCACCAGGGCGGCAACGTCTTCGCACTGCGCAACCTGGTAATGGGCCACGCTTGAAAGCTTTTCGTTGGTCACGGCCACCACGATCTGACCGCTTGCCGCGACGACTGCACGCTTGAACTCGGCGTCTTCAAGGCCGAACGCAGTAACGCCGTTGTCGGGGTCCAGCGCACAGGCGCCGAGAAAGCACAGGTCGAAGCTGAACTGGCGTAATTGCTGGACTGCTGTCAGGCCGATCACGCCGCCTGCCGTCGGGTTCAGGCGGCCACCCAGCAGGATCACTTCGGCATTGGGCAGGGTCATCAGTTGCACGGCAATCAACGGCGAATTGGTGGTAAGAGTCAGTTTTAGTCTGGGGTCGATGGCACTTGCGATGGCGAAGTTGGTGGATCCGGCATCGATGAAGACATGCTGCCCGTCGCTGAGCAGTGAAGCGGCGCACTGCCCCAGACTGTCTTTGCGTGAAGCGTCTTGCTGGACCCGGGCGGCCATCGGGCCTTCCGCCGTGCGCAACAGGATCGCCCCGCCATAGACGCGCTTGCACAGACCCGAAGCCGCCAGCGCGCTGAGGTCGCGGCGGATCGAATGTTCTGAGATGTTGAACTCGCTGGCCAGATCAGCCGCAATCACACGGCCGTAGCGGGCCAAGCGCTCACTGATGAGTTGCTGGCGTTCGCCGGGAAAGGTTTCGTGGGTGGGAGTCATGACGAGGTGAACCTGCATAAACGAGCATTAACGATCACAAACGAGCGAAATATGCCGGGACAGGTGGTGGGGCGTCAATAGTGTGTGGGTGGGTTGGCTTGATGCCGGATTTGCTGGCACCTTCGCGAGCAAGCTCGCTCCCACGAGAAATCAGCACTTAGAGCGGTGTACCGGTGGGACGCAGAGCGTCCCGGCTGCCTGCCCACGCAGAGCATGGGCAGGACCAGGTGTTCAGATCAAAGCTTCGGCAACTGCCCGATACGGCCCATCATTTCGGTCACGATCTGCAAGTCCAGCAGGAATTGCTCGGTGGTCTTGAACTCGCTGTCCGTGTGGCCGGTGTATTTGGCTTCAGGTCTGGCGAGGCCGAACTGCACCCCGTTGGGCAGGTTGTGAACCGACGTAGCGCCTGCCGAGGTGCCGAACGTGTGCGGCATGCCCAGGTTTTCGGTGGCGACGGCGAGCAGAGCCTTCACCCACTCACCTTCAGGGTTGCGATACATCGGTTCGGCGATGGAGTAATCGAACGCAGGCGCGATCTTGCTTTGCTTGCTCCATGCCGTCAGCTTATCGGCGATCTCGGCTTTGAGCGTCTCAGGCGACTTGCCCTTGGGCACACGCAGGTTGACCGCCAGTTTGAAGGTCTTCGCATCCATCCCCACAAACGTCAGGGAAGCGGTCAGCGGGCCCATGAAGGTGTCCGAGAAACCGACGCCCAGCTTGCTGCCCAGATAATCCAGACCCCAATTGTCAGCCGCATACTGAGCCGCGTCGGTGATGTGGTTGTGTTTCAGCGCCACCTTGCCGTCGAGGCTGTTGATGAAGTCGAGCATTCTGGCGACGGGGTTGACGCCTGACTCCGGATCGGACGAGTGAGCAGATACGCCGGTAACGGTCAGCTTCACGTCCTTGCCCTCAACTGCGGCGTCCACCTGGAAATCGCCACCGTTGCGCTTGGCATAATCGGCGCCGGCTTTTTGCAGCTCAGCGGCCAGTTCTGCGGGCTTGTCGGTCACCAGCGTGGCAACCGACTTCGATGGAATCTGATTGGTCGCCGCCCCGCCGGTCAGCGACGTGATTTCAGCGCCTTTGCCCTGCCCTTCACGCACAGGGAAATTCGCCATCACGGTGCCGTACCCTTTCTCGGCGATTACCACCGGGTAGCCACCGTCTAGCGCCAGGTTGTAATTGGGCGTCGGGTTGCGTTCGAAATAGTACGGAATCGCGTCACCGGAGGTTTCTTCGGTGGTGTCGATCAGCAGCTTGAAGTTTCGAGCCAGTGGCAGCTTTTCTTCCTTAATGACTTTCATCGCGTACATCGCAACCACGATGCCGTTTTTGTCATCCTCGGTGCCACGACCGTACATACGGTCGCCAATCAGAGTGACCTTGAACGGGTCCAGCCTGGTGCCGTCCGGCAGCACCCAGTTGGCCGGAGTAACGGGCACCACGTCGGCATGCGCATGAATGCCGACCACTTCATCGCCGCTGCCCTCAAGAGACACCTCATAGACGCGGTTGTCGATGTTGCGGAAGTTGAGGTTGAACGACGCGGCCAGCGCCTTGAGTTTTTCAGCGATCTTGATGAACTCGGGGTTGTCATGCTGAGCGACGCCTTCCACGGCGAAGGTCGGGATGGCGACCAGTTCACGCAGGGTCTCATTTGCCGCGCTGCCATATTTCACGCGGGCGTAAATCCCCAGCAAACGATGAATCTCGTTTTGCTGATCGGCAGTGAGTGTCTTGTTCTCGAGAAAAGCGTTGATTGCAGGCTCAAGGTTGGCGGTTTTGGCCAGGTCACTCTTGGCGACGCTTCCCAGAAATTGCCTGAAATCAGTCGTCGACTGTTCGTTGAATGCTTTCAGAATGGCCGCGCTTTGTTGCGGTGTGATGTTGGCGAGCGCGACGGGGGTGAACGCTGAAAGGCTGGCGAGCATCAGGGTGGTTGCGGCCAGATGCTTGAGTGAACGGTTCATGGCTAAGGGCATTCCTTTGCGGAGAATTGTGGGAAATAGCTGATCAGACGATCAGAAACATCCTCAAAATAACACCTCACATGACGAATGCGGGAGCCTGCAAAAAGTGTTCTGTCGCCTTGCCGGTTAAAAGCGGCGCAGAAATGCAAAAACCCAAGACGGCCATTGCGCCTGCTCACAACAAAAAATAGTCGGCCTGAACGAACGCTTAAAGCACGTTAAGTTTTAAGCAATACACCCACTCTTAAACTATTGAAAAACGGTACAAACACCCTCCCCAGCTTAAAATAGTCTCAAGACAAGCACATGAATACAAATTAAATAATTCACCTCTACCGGACAAAGCTGTCGCCTCACTTAACGGCTTTAAACTTTCAATACAGCGTCATTCCATTTGGATCAACAATGGCTTCCCGGGAGAGCCGGGACGCTATTGCCAGCACCTAAAAACCCCCATAAACAGGGCTCTGCATGCGCTACATACTATGCTGCCACCCCTACTTTCGTGGCATTGGAACCCGGTACACCTGCAACTTTCAATGGATCCGATACAGCCGTCTTTTATAACAGTTACTTCATTGAGTGCAGGACCGGCTCATTGATTGCCGGGTAGGGATCACGTGAAACAGAACACACTTCACGTTATTGAGCGCGCGTGGGAAAACATATGATGAATCAGGCTTTTCTTCCTTTTTCACGTCCGTCTGTGGGCGATGAAGAAATTGCGGCAGTGACCCGCGTGTTGAAGTCCGGATGGATCACGACCGGACCGGAATGTCAGAAACTCGAAGAGCAATTCGCCGAGCGTGTCGGGGCTCAGCATGCGGTTGCGCTGTCATCCGCCACAGGCGCCATGCATGTCGCACTGCTGGCACTGGGTGTCGGCCCTGGCGATGAAGTGATCACGCCCTCCCAGACCTGGGTGTCCACGGCGAACATGATCTGCCTGCTGGGCGCGACCCCGGTTTTCATCGATGTGGATCGCAACACGCTGATGGTCGACGCCGCACACGTCGAACAGGCCATCACGCCTCGAACAAAGGCGATTATCCCGGTGCATTACGCAGGGGCCGCGCTCGATCTCGACCCGCTCTATGCGCTGGCCAGCCGCTACGAAATCGCCCTCATCGAGGACGCGGCCCATGCCGCCGGCACCGAGTACAAGGGGCGCCCGGTCGGCGCTCGTGGCACAGCGATTTTCTCGTTTCACGCCATCAAGAACATGACCTGCGCCGAGGGTGCCATGTTCGTCACCGATGACCCCACGCTGGCGGATCGTGTGCGCCAGCTGAAATTTCACGGGCTGGGCGTCGATGCCTATGACCGCATGACAATGGGCAGAAAGCCACAGGCCGAGGTGATCGAACCAGGGTTCAAGTACAACCTGGCAGACCTCAACGCCAGCATTGCTCTGGTCCAGTTGCAGCGCTTGAATGCGATCAACGCCAAGCGCCAGATGCTCGCCAATCGTTACCTGGAAAGGCTGGCCAGCAGCGCGGTTCTGCCACTGGCACAACCTGACTACGCACAACGCCACGCCTGGCATCTGTTCATTCTGCGCATCGACGCCGAGCGCTGCGGGCTGGACCGCGATGCGTTCATGAAAGCATTGCAGGCCCACCAGATCGGAAGCGGCATTCACTTCATCGCCACCCACCTGCACAGCTATTACCGCCAGCGTTTCCCCGACGTTCACCTGCCAGACACCGAATGGAATTCATCGCGCCTGTGTTCCATCCCGCTGTTTCCCGACATGACCCTGGACGATGTCGAGCGGGTCGTGGACGCCATTGAATCGATTGTGGAAGCCCGCCTTTGAAACCCTACCCTATCCGCTGCGTATCGATCGTCATCCCGGTCTACAACGAACAGCAAAGCCTGCCGGAACTGTTGCGGCGTACCGAAGCGGCCTGCGGGCAACTGCGCCACGATTACGAAATTGTGTTGGTCGACGATGGCAGCCGCGACCGGTCTGCCGAGATCCTGCAGCAGGCAGCCGAACGCGAGGGCAGTCGGGTCGTTGCGGTCATCCTGAACCGCAATTACGGCCAGCACGCCGCAATCATGGCCGGTTTCGAGCAGTGCAAGGGCGATGTGATCGTCACCCTCGATGCCGACCTGCAAAACCCGCCTGAAGAGATTCCGCGCCTCATCGCCCTCGCCGAGCAGGGTTACGACGTGGTCGGCACGGTGCGCAACAACCGCCAGGACTCGGCCTGGCGACGCTGGCCATCGAGGCTCATCAACCTCGCCGTGCAGCGCTCGACGGGCGTGGCCATGAACGACTACGGCTGCATGCTGCGCGCCTACCGACGCACCATCGTCGACGCGATGCTGGCCTGCCGCGAGCGCAGCACGTTCATTCCGATTCTGGCCAACAGCTTCGCCCGCCACACCACCGAAGTGCTGGTCGAGCACGCCGAACGCGAGCACGGCGATTCGAAGTACAGCCCCATGCGGCTAATCAATCTGATGTTCGACCTGATCACCTGCATGACCACCACACCACTGCGGCTGCTCAGCATCGTGGGCTTCAGCATGGCGTTTCTGGGCCTTTTGTTTGCTGTGATGCTGATCGTCTTGCGGCTGATCTTCGGCGCGCCGTGGGCCGAGAACGGCACCTTCGTGCTGTTCGCCGTGCTGTTCGTGTTCACCGGCGGGCAGTTCATCGGCATGGGCCTGCTGGGTGAATACCTGGGCCGCATGTACAGCGATGTGCGGGCCAGGCCCCGCTTCTTTATCGAAAAGGTCGTGCGCAGCTCAACCGAGACGACGACCGACAGTGTGGATTCCTCCGCTTCTCCTTATCTGAACAAGGTTGCGCCATGAGCACTAAAGCTGTCGTTTTCGCTTATCACGATATTGGCTGCGCGGGCCTGCAAGCCGTGCTGGACGCCGGTTACGACATCGAGGCGGTATTCACTCACGCCGATGACCCTGGCGAAAAAACCTTCTTTGGTTCGGTCGCGCAATGGTGCGCGCAACACTCCATCGCGGTACACGCCCCGGAAGACCCAAACCATCCGCTGTGGATCGAGCGGGTCGGCAAGCTGAATCCGGATTTCATCTTTTCGTTCTATTACCGCCAGTTGCTCAGCGAACCCCTGCTGGCATGCGCAACGAAAGGTGCCTTCAATCTGCACGGCTCGCTGCTGCCGCGCTATCGCGGCCGGGCACCGGCCAACTGGGTGCTGGTCAACGGCGAACAGGAAACCGGCGTCACCTTGCACCACATGGTCAAGCGTGCAGACGCAGGCCTTATCGTCGCGCAGCAACGCGTGCCCATCAGCCCCCTGGACACTGCGCTGACGTTGCACGGCAAATTACGCGAGGCCGCTGCCAGCCTGCTTTCCGATGCTCTGCCCTTGCTGGCGCATGGCGGATTGCCCGGCACACCGCAGGATGAATCTCAGGCAACCTGCTTCGGCCGTCGCACGCCGGCAGACGGGCTGATCGACTGGGCACGTCCCGCCGGGCCGTTGAACAACCTCATTCGCGCCGTGACCCAGCCTTACCCCGGCGCGTTCTGCCCGGTGGGCGAGCACAAGCTGATTGTCTGGCATGCGCGCGTGGAAGAAACCGACCACGGCCTGGCACCCGGCACCGTGATCGGCTGCGACCCGCTGCGCATTGCCTGTGGCGAGGGCGTACTGGTGATCGGTGCGGGTCAACGCGGCGATGAGGGTTTGTATTTGAGCGGCGCACAACTGGCCCGCGAGTTCGGGCTGGTCGAAGGGTCACGCCTGCAAGGCGCAGACAAAGGCCGGTCGCCGCGTCGTACTCGCGTACTGATTCTGGGCGTCAACGGCTTTATTGGTAACCACCTGTCAGAGCGCCTGCTGCAGGACGACCGCTACGAGATCTATGGCATGGACATCGGCTCGGACGCCATCGAACGTCTGCGCGCCAAGCCCAACTTTCACTTTATCGAAGGCGACATCAGCATCCACACCGAGTGGATCGAGTACCACATCAAGAAGTGCGACGTGGTTCTGCCGCTTGTGGCGATTGCGACGCCCATCGAATACACCCGCAACCCGCTGCGCGTGTTCGAACTGGATTTCGAAGAAAACCTGAAGATCGTTCGCTACTGCGTGAAGTACAACAAACGGGTGATTTTCCCGTCCACCTCGGAAGTCTATGGCATGTGTCAGGACGCCAGCTTCAGCGAGGACACCTCGAATCTGGTGGTTGGCCCGATCAACAAGCAGCGCTGGATCTACTCGGTGTCCAAGCAGCTGCTGGACCGCGTGATCTGGGCCTACGGCCAGAAGGGTTTGCAGTTCACGCTGTTTCGCCCGTTCAACTGGATGGGCCCACGCCTGGACCGCCTGGATTCGGCGCGCATCGGCAGCTCCCGCGCCATCACCCAGTTGATCCTGCATCTGGTGGAAGGCACGCCGATCCGGCTGGTGGATGGTGGCGCACAGAAGCGCTGCTTTACCGACGTGGTCGATGGCATCGAAGCGCTGGCGCGCATCATCGAAAACCGTGGCGAGCGCTGCGACGGGCAGATCATCAATATCGGCAACCCGGACAACGAAGCCAGCATCCGGCAACTGGGCGAAGAACTTCTGCGCCAGTTCGAAGCGCACCCGCTGCGCGGCAACTTTCCCCCGTTCGCCGGGTTTCGTGAAGTGGAAAGCCAGTCGTTCTACGGTAAGGGCTATCAGGACGTGAGCCATCGCAAACCCTGTGTCGACAATGCCAAACGGCTGCTGGACTGGACGCCCACCATCGAGCTGAGCGAAACCATCGGCAAGACCCTGGACTTCTTTCTGCGCGAAGCGATGGCCGAACAGGCGGATCGGCGCTGATGCAGGCAGGCTTGAGAATCGATGTCGACACCTACCGGGGCACCCGTGAAGGCGTGCCGCGTTTGCTGGACATGCTTGACGAAGCACAGGTCAAGGCCACGTTCTTTTTCAGCGTCGGCCCGGACAACATGGGGCGTCATGTGTGGCGGCTGGTACGGCCGCAGTTTCTGTGGAAGATGCTCCGTTCCCGGGCCGCCAGTCTGTACGGCTGGGACATTCTTCTGGCCGGCACCGCCTGGCCCGGTAAACCCATTGGTCGTGACTTAGGCCCGTTGATGCGACGTGCGCTCGATGCCGGCCATGAAGTCGGCCTGCACGCCTGGGACCACCACGGCTGGCAGGCCAATGTCGGGCACTGGAACGAGACGAGGCTGACTGCGCAGATACGTCGGGGTGTCGATTGTTTGAGCGATATTCTGGGCGGTCCGGTGACCTGCTCGGCAGCGGCGGGCTGGCGCGCCGACCAGCGGGTGGTGCAAGCCAAAGAGCCTTTCGGGTTTCGCTACAACAGCGACTGCCGGGGCCATTCGATCTTTCGCCCGCGCCTGGCTGACGGTGCGCCGGGCACGCCGCAGATTCCGGTGGACCTGCCAACCTTCGACGAGGTGGTCGGCCCGGAACTCGACGCCCGCGCCTTCAACCGTTTCATCCTGGGGCGTTTTGCGGCCGATCGATTGAATGTCTACACCTTGCATGCCGAAGTCGAAGGCATCGTCATGGCCAACGACTTCAAGCAATTGCTGACGCTGGCGAACGCTCAGGGTATCCGCTTCAAGCCGCTCGGCGATCTGTTGCCAGCCAACATCGAGCAACTGCCCCCCGGTCAGGTGACTCGCGGAGCACTCGGCGGACGCGAAGGCTGGCTCGGGGTGCAGCAATGACCGCTAGCCGCCATCGAGACATCGCGCTGCTGTTGCTGGCGTTCGTCGTGGCCTATCTGCTGCCGCTCGGCTCCCACGGCCTGTGGATTCCGGATGAAACACGCTATGCGCAGATCAGCCAAGAAATGCTCCACACCGGGCAGTGGGCCGCGCCGCGCTTTATGGGCGTGCGTTATTTTGAAAAGCCCGCAGTCGGTTACTGGTTTATCGCCGCCGGGCAGGCGCTCTTTGGCGAAAACCTGTTTGGCGTGCGCATTGCCTCGGCGCTGAGCACCGGCCTGAGCGCGTTGCTGGCCTACCTGATCGCCAACCGTATATGGAGCGACCGGCGCAAAAGCTTCACTGCCGCGCTGCTGTTCATGAGCTTCGGTTTCGTTGCCGGACAGGCTGGCTATTGCAACCTCGATCCGCAATTTACCCTGTGGGTCAACCTGTCACTGGTCGCGTTCTGGTGGGCCATTCACAGCGAAGGCCGTGCGCGATTGGCCGCATGGACTGTGCTGGGGCTGGCCTGCGGGCTGGGCTTCATGACCAAGGGATTTCTGGCCTGGGCGCTGCCGGTACTGATCGCGGTGCCCTACATGCTGTGGCAGAAGCGCCTGCTTGAGTTGATCCGTTACGGGCTGCTCGCGATTGTCGTCGCCATTGGCGTGTGCCTGCCCTGGGTGCTGACGGTCCACGCTCAGGAGCCGGACTACTGGCGCTTTTTCTTCTGGCACGAGCACGTGCGTCGCTTCGCCGGTGAGGACGCACAACACGCCCAGCCTGTGTGGTTCTATCTGCCCACGCTGATTGCCGCCAGCCTGCCCTGGGCGCTGTTGCTGCCAGTGACGTTCAAGCAGGCATGGCAGCAAAGGCGTCAACCGGCCATCGGTTTTCTGCTGATGTGGACCGTCCTGCCTCTGATATTTCTGAGCCTGAGCCGGGGCAAGCTGCCGACCTATATCCTGCCCTGCCTGGTGCCCTTGGCCCTGCTGATGGCCGACGCGCTGGTCGAGCGGCTTAGGAGTGGTCAGGTCACGGCGCTGCGCGTCAACGGCTGGTTGAATGCCGCCGTCGCGCTCGTTGGCTTAGGGGCGCTGCTGTACCTGCAATGGAAGAATCCGGTCTACGACCACGAACCGATCCACCTGATGCTGGCTATCGGTGTGCTGACGGTCTGGATTTTGGCCAATGCCCTGCAAGCCCTGCGGCCGCTGTCCTGGTGGGCGATGCCCGCTGCGGGCAGTTTGCTGCTGGTGGCGTTGCTGCCCGCCGCGCTGCCTTACAACTTGGTGTACGACAAGACGCCCGATCAGTTCGTGGCCCGGCACTTTTCGGAGCTGGCGCTCAGCCGGTCACTGCTGAGCAACGACCTGGGTGCCGCCTCGGCGCTGGCATGGCGGCTGAAGCGCTCGGATATCTCATTCTTCAATACGGTGGGCGAGCTGAAATACGGCCTCGGCTATCCGGATGCCAGCCAGCGCGAGGTCAGCCTGAAGGGCATTGATGCCTGGATGGCAGAAGCCCGGCACAAAGGTCAGGTCGGGGTGATCATGCGCGGTGACGGCAGAGAGGAACTGCGCGAGATCGACGCGTTGCCCAAAGACGGCAAGCGCTACGAGGAAGGCGACCTGATCATCGTCATCTATGAAAGGTCAGGACCATGACCGGGTGCTTGCTGCTGGCCGCGTGCCTGCTGACGTGCCTGGGCCAGATCGCCCAAAAATTGGCCGTCGAAGAATGGCGAGGGCACTTTCCCGGTCTGCGCGTCGCTGCGCGCTCGGCGTGGTTGTGGCTGGCGGTGTCTTGCCTGGGTCTTGGGTTGCTGGTCTGGCTGATGGTGTTGCAGCGTCTGGAGGTCGGCGTCGCGTATCCCATGCTGGGTCTGAATTTCGTGCTGATCACCCTGACCGGTCGTTATCTGTTCAATGAGCCGGTCGACCGGCGGCACTGGCTGGGCATAATCCTGATTCTGGCGGGCGTCATTTTGCTGGGACGTCAGGCATGAGCCGCCTCGGCGTCACGCTCGCCCTCGGCAGCGTCGTGCTGGTCAGCGCGGCACAACTGGGCATGCGCTGGAGCATGAGCCGCCTGCCCTCGCCCGAACAACTGTTCCATTTTCCGAACATCAGCGCAATCGACTCAACCGCCGTGGTCGTCATCTGCCTCGCAACAGGTGCCTACGCGCTGTCGATGCTGCTCTGGCTGCTGGCCTTGCGCAACCTGCCCTTGAGCCGCGCTTACTCCTTACTGAGCATCAGCTACGTACTGGTGTACCTGCTGGCCGCCGGCCTGCCGCTTTTCCACGAGACGTTCACGGTTTCGAAAACTGTGGGCGTCATTCTGATTGTGATGGGGGTTCTGACCATCAACCTTCGGCGCATTTCTCGCAGTTCTCTTCAGGGTTCTTTCCATGAAAATCAGCGTTTTCGGTAGCGGATATGTAGGCCTGGTACAAGCGGCGGTGCTTGCCGAGGTGGGTCACGATGTCGTGTGCATGGACATCGATCAGGCCAAGGTCGATCAGTTGCGCCAGGGTCAGGTCCACATTTACGAGCCAGGGCTTGCCAACCTGGTGCGTGAAAACCTGGACCACAACCGCCTGCATTTCACCAGCGATGAGCAGATGGCCGTCGAACATGCCGAGGTTCTGTTCATCGCCGTCGGCACGCCGTCCTGCGAGGACGGCTCGGCGGACATGCGCAGTTTCTTCGCCGTGGGCGAGAGCATTGCGCGGCACCGCAGCGAGCCGTTGATCATCGTGGAAAAGTCCACAGTGCCGGTGGGCAGTGGCGACGCGCTGCGTGCCCACATCGATAAGGCCTTGCGCCAGGCCGGACGTTTGCTGCAGTTCGATATCGTTTCCAACCCCGAATTTCTCAAGGAAGGCTCGGCCGTCAAGGATTGCCGCCGCCCGGACCGGATTGTCATCGGCTGCGAAAGCGAGGCGGTAAGAAAGGTCATGCGCGAGCTGTACGCGCCGTTCAACCGCAACCACGACCGCCTCATGTTCATGGACCTGCGCAGCGCAGAACTCACCAAATACGCGGCCAATTGCATGCTGGCGACCAAGATCAGCTTCATCAACCAGATCGCCGAACTGGCCGAGCATCTGGGCGCGGACGTTGAAGCGGTACGGCTGGGGATCGGTGCCGACTCGCGCATCGGCTACGACTTCATCTATCCCGGCTGCGGCTACGGCGGCTCATGCTTTGGCAAGGACATCCGCGCACTGATCCACAGTGCCCGCGAAGCCCATTGTTCCAACGACCTGCTGTCAGTGGTCGAGGCCATCAATGAGCGGCAGAAGAACAAGCTGTTCGAACGGGTCAACGCGTTCTACAAAGGCGATTTGCGCGGCAAGACCTTCGCCTTGTGGGGCCTTGCGTTCAAGCCCAACACCGATGACATGCGCGATGCGCCGAGCCGAGTGCTGATGGAAGCCTTGTGGGCAGCGGGCGCAACGGTGCGCGCGTTCGACCCTGAAGCCATGCAGGAAACCCAGCGCATTTATGGTTATCGCAAGGACCTGGTGCTGATGGGCACGCCGGAATCGACCCTCGACGACGCCGACGCTCTGATCATCTGCACCGAATGGCAGCAGTTCAAGGCCCCCGATTTCGACCTGATCCAGCAACGGCTCGGTGCCCCGGTGATCTTCGACGGACGCAATCTGTACGACACCGAACGCCTGTCAAAAAGCGGCTTCCATTATTTCCCCATCGGCCGAGGCGAATCGTGCGAGCTGCCGATCCCGCAGAAACAGTGGATGCCTGTGCAGCCGGTCGCCAGTAGCCAGACGCTCTGACCTCAATGGCCAGGCGTTGACGTGTCGTAGCTGACGAAATAGTAGTTACGATTGCCGATCTTGACGCGCTCGATGGCTTTGAGTGGCGGCTCAGGCTCGAGGGTGCGTTCCATGATCGCCACATTGCCCGGGTCGCTCATCAGAAAGCTGTTCACGCTCGCCTCGCTGTCGTAAGCGTCGAGCAGGGCATGCACATAAAACGCGCTCGCGCCCGACAACCGCTCGCTGGGTTGGAACAAGGCCACGTGATGCCCTTGGGCTTGCAGCGCTTGTACAGCGGTGGCAAGCGGCACGAACGAGTACTGTCGATCCTCACGGGGCACCATCCAGACAGCTGCCGCCAGGTAAACCGCCACAATCAGACCAACGCCCGTTGCCATCAAGCCGCGTTGATGGCGTACCGCAAACGCCGCCAGCGATGACGTGCCCGCACGCGCCTGGACTTTGGCACCCAGTACCACCGCGTACTCGGCTGCAATCACGGCAGCCGCCGGTGCCGAAGACATCAGATAGACCATGCGCTTGCTGGACGCCAACGTCAGCAGCAGAAACTGCGCAGCCAGCCACAGACTGAAGAACAGCAGGTACCGATTGGCGAGCAACTGTTTGCGAAAGTGCCACAGCCCCAGGTACACCAGCAGATTCCAGGGCATGAACGCTTCAGGCAGTTTTGCGATGTAGTAGTAGAACGGCTCGTAGTGCCCGGCCTCTTCGAACGAGCCGTTGAAACGCCCGACACTGTTGGTCCAGAGCACATCCTTGAGCGACTGCACACCGCCTTGGCCATACAGGCAATACAGCCAGATCAGCAGCGGTATCAGGCCCAGCAGGGTAAACACCGCCGGACGTAGCCAGTCGGCCAGGATCAGCCGACGCTGCTGCACCGTTTCGCACAGCAGCCAGGCAAAAATGACCACGCCCGGCAGCGCCAGTCCCAGCACGCCCTTGCTGAGCGTCGACACCGCGATACCCAGGGCGAACCACCCCCACGGCCCTGACGCTCGAACGTCAGAAGGCGTGCGGTTAACCGCCTGAGCGTACATCAGCAAAGCGGTGGTCACGCCCAGCGCCAGCAGTACGTCCTCACCAACCTGACGTGAGTTGGCCCAAAAGCTGGCCATCGTCGCCAGCATGAACGCAGCCAGCCAGGCAATCGGCACCGGGCGCCCCATACGCTTGAGCATCGCGTAGAGCAATAACACGCAGAACAACCCGGCAAAAGCCGACGCCAGCCGCACGGCCCAAGGCGTGGCGCCGAACACCCGGATCGCGCTGGCATCGAGCCAGACACTCAACGGCGGCTTCTCCAGAAACGGCTGTCGGCTCAAGGTCGGCGTCACCCAGTTGTCCGTCAGGTGCATCTCCATCGCGATACCTGCCACGCGTGGCTCCGTCGAACTCTGGAGTTGATGATTACCCAGTGCAAAGAAGAACAGTATGGCGCAGAGCACCCACAACCACAGCGTGCGAGAAGCCAGCATTGCAGCGATCCGGTAAGCCAGGAGGACTCGCAGTATAAGCAGCCGAACAGGCACGATTCATGAAACAAAGCGTGTTGTTCAGGTGTGTCGTAATCCCTTGAAACACTCAGGAAAGCGGTCCGCCAAAAAGAAGCGCGATGAACAGGCAGATATGAAGCTGAACTGGACGATGAGCCGAATAGCCCGCACAATCGGCTCACTTTATGAGCCGATTAGACCTTCTATTCGGCTCGGCTCAGAGCACACCGCTCATGTCTGAACATCTCTGGATCTGGCAACAGCCGCAATGGCCTGCATTCACATGGAACGGTGACCGCCTTGCAGCACTGCTGCGCGAATGCACCCAGGCACAAGGCCGTTTGCTGGGCATGAGCCGCGTTGCCAACGACGACACAGCCCTTCAGGACACTCTGGACACGTTGCTGCAAAACATCATCACGTCCTCTGCAATTGAAGGTGAGCAACTGAACGCCGGATCCGTCAGATCATCGCTGGCGCGTCGCCTGGGCCTGGGCCTGGACGATGATGGCAAGCGCAGTCCTCGCAGTGAAGGCCTGGCGGAACTGATGCTGGATGTCACGCAGGCCAACGATCAGCCGCTCACGCGCCAACGCCTGTTCAAATGGCATCGCTGGCTGTTTCCAACTCAGGAAACGCTCGCCTCTCATCAGGTTCAAGCAGGCCAACTGCGCGGTAATGAGCCCATGCAGGTGGTATCCGGTCGCCTTGATCGGCCCACTGTGCATTTTAAAGCCCCGCCACGTTCCCAGCTCGAACCACAGCTGAATGACTTTCTGGACTGGTTTGCCGCCAGCCAGAACGATGCACACCTTGACCCACTGGTTAGGGCAGGCATCGCGCACTTCTGGTTTGTCACGCTGCATCCATTCGACGACGGCAACGGTCGTCTGACCCGTGCGCTCACGGACCTGGCTCTGGCTCAGGGCGAGCAGCAGACGGTGCGGCTGCACGCCATGTCAGCCAGCATTCTCGAAGACCGCTCGGGTTACTACCACATTCTGGAGCGCAGCCAGAAAAGCACGACCGATATCACCGAATGGCTGGAGTGGTTTTTGCGCACCTTTATGCGAAGCGTTGAACATGCGCTGGCACGTATAGAACGAGTCCTGGCAAAAACACGCTTCTGGCAACTGCATCAGGCTGATGCTTTATCCACTGAACAGGTGAAAGTGCTCAATCGCCTGCTCGATGGAGGCGATCGCGGCTTTGAACAGGGCATCAACGCGGCGCAGTATCAAGCCGTAACCAAAGTCTCAAAAGCGACCGCCACTCGCCACCTTAGTGATTTACTGGCAAAGCACTGCATCGTCCGCCTGCCCGGTGGCGGTCGCAGTACGCGTTATCAGATCAACTGGCCTGCTCGTTAAAGAATTACCGCCCGAGCCCGAAAGCCTCTTAGATCACACCGCACAAGTAATGCGCTCAAAACCGTCAATCATCCACAAACCAGCCGCATGCATCATCAAATGTGGCTTACTGGCAGTCATCGCCATCCAATCAGGGATCTCTTCCCTACCCTCGCGGTCTTTTAACGCATGACGAATTCGCGCTCTGCTTACATACCTTCCTGGCTTCGCCCTGTTCTGCGTCCTTTGCTGGATCCGTACCGCCGTTATCGTAATGCGCGGCTGATCCACGCGGCACGTATCGCGGTGGGGTTGCTGGTGACGATTCTGCTGACCTCCGGCCTCAGCATCCCGCACGGCGAATGGGCGTCGGTGACGATGCTGATCGTGATCGGCGGGCTGCAGCATCATGGCAACATTGGCAAGAAATCGGTCGAGCGGGCCTACGGGACGTTGATCGGTGCGGGGCTGGGCCTGATGGTCGTGGTGCAGCAGGGCTATCTGGAAATACCGCTGCTGACCTACGCGATCATGTCGGTGCTGTGCGGCTTCTTCGCCTATCACGCCATCGGCAAAGGCGGTTACACCGCGCTGCTGTCGGCGATCACGCTGTTCATCGTGGCGGGACATGGTTACAACCCGATCAGCGATGGGCTGTGGCGTACGGTGGATATCCTGATTGGTATCGCATTGGCGCTGGCGTTCTCGTTTGCCCTGCCGCTGTATGCCGTCTTTTCGTGGCGCTACAACCTGGCCAGCGGTCTGCGTGATTGCGCCAAGGTCTACGGGCGTATCGTGCAAAACCAGCCGGTGACCGCCGACGAACATTTGAAGCTCACCGCAAGGCTCAACGCCACGATGCTGCAACTGCGCTCACTGCTGCCGTCGGTGTCCAAGGAAGTGAAGATGTCGATGGTCGAGCTGGACGCCATTCAGGGCCATTTCCGCATGTGCCTGAGCACGCTCGAAATCCTCGCCAACATTCGTCCGGCCAATCTGGATCAACTGGCGGGTGAGTCGCTGACGGCGTCGCTGGATGCCGAATACCGGCAGATCCGCCGCCAACTGATTGGTATGGCACGAGCGCTACAGACCGGTGCCACCGAACGCCTGGCGCGCTCCTCGGAAGCCAGTCCCGTGCGGCCCGACGTTCCGGCTGAACTGGTGGGTTATGAACTGATGACCCAACAACTGGCGCACAACCTCGACGGCCTGCAGGCGCGTCTCGCCAAGACTGCCAAGCGCTGGAAGTTTTGAACAACATTGCAGCTTCGAAGCAAACACAGACCGTGGGAGTGAGCTTGCTCACGAAAACTATGTTTCAAACGCTGCATCTCGATCTGAATTGACTGGTGCCTTCGTGAGCAAGCTCACTCCTACCGAAGAAGCGTTACCGCATCAGTAGCCTATGTTTTTGATGGAGAGTCCTGTGTCCGCCTCCCACCCGCCAGCGCTGGATGAAATAGACCGCAAGCTGATCGCCGCCTTGCAGATCAATGCCCGAGAGAGCGTTGCCACACTGGCACGCCAGCTCGGCATCGCACGCACCACGGTCACGTCGCGTCTGGCGCGACTGGAGAGCACCAAGGTCATCACCGGCTACGGCGTGCGTCTCGGCCAACGGGTCGTCGATGGCGGTTTGCAGGCGTATGTCGGCATCACGGTGCAACCGCGTTCAGGCAAAGAAGTGCTGCGTCGGCTGAGTGCGCTGGCTCAGGTGCAGCAGTTGTGCGCGGTCAGTGGCGAGTTCGATTACGTGGCCTGGCTGCGCACCGACTCACCCGAGCAACTGGACGAACTGCTGGACCTCATCGGCAGCGTGGACGGCGTGGAAAAGACCACCACGTCCATCATCCTCAGCAGCAAGATCGACCGGGGCCAACCGGTCTGATCCTGAACAAAACGACATAAGGGCGCGCAAAATAACGTTCAACTTCGTCACTTTGATCAAACAAACTTCATATCGACGACACTTTGCGCCTTAATAACGTGCGCGCGCTTATCTAGACTGTTGTTTTTCGCCGTTGCCCACCAAGGTCAGTCATGAAAAACAACCGTCACCCCGCCAACGGCAAGAAGCCGATCACTATGTTTGGTCCGGATTTTCCGTTTGCTTTTGATGAGTGGATCGAGCACCCGAAAGGTCTGGGCAGCATTCCCAAAGAGCAGCACGGCGCGGAAGTGGCGATCATCGGTGCCGGTATCGCCGGGTTGGTGGCGGCCTACGAGCTGATGAAGATGGGCCTTAAACCGGTGGTTTACGAGGCGTCGAAAATGGGCGGTCGCCTGCGCTCGCAAGAGTTCGAAGGCGCAAAAGGCATCGTTGCCGAGCTGGGCGGCATGCGCTTTCCGGTGTCGTCCACCGCCTTTTTTCATTACGTCGACAAGCTGGGCCTTGAGTCCAAACCCTTCCCCAACCCGCTCACCGCAGCATCGGGCAGCACGGTGATCGATCTGGAAGGCACCACGTATTACGCACAGATGCTGTCGGACTTGCCTGCATTGTTTCAGGAAGTCGCCGACGCCTGGGCCGATGCGCTCGAAAGCGGTTCGCAGTTCGCCGACATCCAGCAAGCCATCCGCGACCGCGATGTGCCACGCCTCAAAGCGCTGTGGAACAAGCTGGTTCCGTTGTGGGACGACCGCACGTTTTATGACTTCGTGGCGACCTCCAAGGCGTTCGCCAAACTGTCGTTCTACCACCGCGAAGTGTTCGGCCAGGTCGGTTTCGGCACTGGCGGATGGGACTCGGATTTCCCCAACTCGATGCTGGAAATCTTTCGCGTGGTCATGACCAACTGCGATGAACATCAGCACCTGATCGTCGGCGGCGTGCAGCAGGTACCGGTCGGTCTGTGGAGCCATGTGCCCGATCACTGCGCGCACTGGCCAAAAGGCACCAGCCTGTCGTCCCTGCATCGCGGTGCGCCACGGCCCGGCGTCAAGCGCATTGCACGCAGCGAAGACGGCAACCTGACGGTCACCGACAACTGGGGCGATACCCGCCAGTACGCCGCTGTGCTGACCACCTGCCAGAGCTGGCTGCTGACCACCCAGATCGAATGCGAGGAAACCCTGTTCTCGCAAAAAATGTGGATGGCGCTGGATCGCACACGTTACATGCAGTCATCGAAAACCTTCGTCATGGTCGACCGCCCGTTCTGGAAAGACAAGGACCCGGAAACCGGCCGCGACCTGATGAGCATGACCCTCACGGATCGCCTGACCCGTGGCACCTACCTGTTCGACAACGGCGACGACAAACCGGGCGTGATCTGCCTGTCGTACTCGTGGATGAGCGACGCGTTGAAAATGCTGCCGCAGCCCATCGACAAACGCGTGAAGCTGGCGCTGGATGCCTTGAAAAAGATCTATCCGAAGGTCGACATCGCGGCGCGGATCATTGGCGACCCGATCACGGTATCGTGGGAAGCCGATCCTCACTTCCTCGGTGCCTTCAAGGGTGCGCTGCCAGGTCATTACCGCTATAACCAGCGCATGTACGCGCACTTCATGCAGCAGGACATGCCCAGCGAACAGCGCGGCATGTTCATCGCCGGTGACGACGTGTCCTGGACGCCCGCTTGGGTGGAAGGCGCGGTGCAGACGTCTCTGAATGCGGTGTGGGGCATCATGAATCACTTTGGCGGCAAGACTCACGCCGAGAACCCGGGCCCCGGCGACGTGTTCCACGACATCGGCCCGATTGCGCTCGCCGACTGACAGAAGGAAATCCTCATGCGTGTCGCGTTGTATCAATGCACGCCCTTGCCGCTGGACGTCAGCGGCAACCTGACTCGGCTGCAACAACAGGCCAAGGCCGCTGCGGCGCAAGGTGCTCAGGTGCTGGTCTGCCCGGAGATGTTTCTGACCGGCTACAACATCGGCGCACACGCCTGCGCCGAGCTGGCGCAAGCGCAGGACGGACCTGCCGCGACGCGCATCGCCGAGATGGCCCGCGAACAGGGGATTGCCATTCTGTATGGCTACCCGGAACGCAGCGCCGAGCAGCAGATTTACAATGCCGTGCAGTTGATCGACAGCCACGGCAATCGATTGAGCAACTACCGTAAGACGCACCTGTTCAGCGATCTGGACAAGTCGATGTTTGCAGCGGGTGAGGCGCTTGGCCCAGTGGTCGAACTGAACGGCTGGCGAGTGGGGATGCTGATCTGTTACGACGTGGAATTCCCCGAGAATACCCGCCGTCTGGCACTCGACGGTGCCGAGCTGATTCTGGTCCCGACCGCGAACATGGCCCCTTTCGATTTCGTCTGCGACGTGACGGTAAGGGCGCGAGCGTTCGAGAACCATTGCTACGTGGTGTACGCCAATTACTGCGGCAGCGAGGGCGAGATTCGTTACTGCGGCCTGAGCAGCGTCTGCGCACCGGATGGCAGCCGTCCTGCCCTGGCAGCGCAGGACGAAGCGTTACTCATCGCTGACCTGGACCGGGCGCAGTTGACGCAGGCCAGAACGGTGAATGACTACTTCAAGGATCGCAGGCCGGGGTTGTACTCGGCGCTGTAAGGCACCCCGATCGTTGCCATGCTCCGTGTTGAGGCCTGCTCATAACCACCAGCACCTCGCGAAACGGCCTGATTTTCCGCTAGCATGACGCTCTGTCTCCCAGCCTTTGCGACTCGCCATGCCCTCCCCGCGCACTTCAGCCGTCGAACGCGTTACCCTGGCCAACGGCCTGAGCGTGGTGCTGTGCCATGAGCCGCGCCTGAAACGCTGTGCAGCCTCGCTGCGGGTGGCGGTGGGCAGTCATGACGTACCTCAGGCATGGCCAGGGCTGGCGCATTTTATGGAGCATCTGTTCTTTCTCGGCACCGAGCGTTTCGCCAAAGAGCAGAATCTGATGACTTTTGTGCAGCACCACGGAGGTCAGATCAACGCCAGCACCCGCGAACGCACCACCGACTTTTTCTTCGAACTGCCACCCGCTGTATTTGCCGAGGGGCTTGAACGTCTGTGCGACATGCTTGCTCATCCGCGCATGGCCGTAGCAGACCAGTTGCGTGAGCGCGAGGTGCTGCACGCCGAGTTCATCGCTTGGCGCGGGGACGCGCAGGCTCGTCAGCAGAATCACTTGTTGGCGTCGGTGAACCCTCAGCATCCACTGCGCGGCTTTCATGCAGGCAATCGCTACAGCCTGTCAGTGCCCAACCCTGCTTTCCAACAGGCCTTGAAAAACTTCTATCAGCGCTTTTATCAGGCCGGGCAGATGACGCTGTGCCTGAGCGGGCCGCAGTCGCTGGCTGAGCTCAACACCTTGGCAACGCGTTACGGGGCATTGTTCGCCACGGGTAAGCGCGTTGAGCAACAAGCGCCCCCCTCACTGACTGAAAATGCGCTACCGATACTGGATAACGACGCCCAACGTCAGCACCTTTTGTTCGCCTGCGACGGTTTACCGAAAAAGGCTGACGAGGCCGTGGCGTTCCTGTGCCACTGGATGAACGCCGCCAAGCCAGGCGGTTTGGTGGCGACATTGGTCGAGCGCGGGTTGATTGACTCGCTGAAGGCCACGCCGCTCTATCAGTTTGGCGGGCAGTTGCTGCTGGATGTCGCGTTTGAAAAAGGCGTTGAGAGCGAGCCCGCTTCGACGGACGCGGCGCGCCTTCTCTTCAGTTGGCTGGCGTTTTTCAGGTTGAACTGGCTTTCGCTGGTAGAAGAATATCGGCGTGTTCAGCAACGTCAGTTGCAGGTCTGCGGCGCACTGGCGCTGGCGAATCATTACTGCCGCGACCTTCCAGCAGCACTCAGTGATCAAGGTGCCGAGACATTGCTCACCTTACTGGATCGGCTCACCCCTGAGACGTTGATCAATCTGCGAACTGTGGATAACTCGACGCCAGAACACATTGTCTGGCGTCTGCCTGCGCCCAATCCGTTTTTGCTGCCAGCGCCAGACACGCCGCCTGTCGCCGAAGAATCGGCCGTGTACCTGCGCTGGCAGTTGCCGCACCCGCAACTCAGGCTTTGGCAGATGCTCAGTGACAGCCTGAAAGATTTGATCGAGGACGCCCGACAGGCCGGGGTCACTGTCGCCTTCAATGCCTATGGCACGTACTGGCAACTGAGACTGAACGGGCTGCCTGAGCCATTCGCTGCCATTCTCGACCACTGCCTGCATCGATTGAGGCACCCGACGGCTGAAACGCTGGCCCGCTATGGACAGCCGGTCAGCGAGCCCGCGCTGATCCCGATTCGCCAGTTACTCAAACAACTGCCTGATCATTTTTTAAACACGCCGTCAGAACCAGAGACCGACGACCTCCACCGTGTCTGGGCTGCCTCCCGCTGGACGAGCTTTGCCACAGGCTTACCGGACAACCACAAAGACCGTGTGGCAGCGGCATTGAGCGGCGCGCCCGGCACTCAAAAAGTACAGTTGCAGCCCTCGCCAGCCCATCAGCCAGGCAAGCGCTGGCAAACCGAAGCCTCATTTTCGTCGGAAAACGCGGTGCTGGTATTTTGCCCTGCCCCCAGTGCATCCGCTCAGGACGAAGCCGCTTGGCGAATGACTGCTCACCTGCTTCAGGCGCCCTTTTATCAGCGACTCCGGGTCGAGCTGCAACTGGGCTACGCCGTATTCAGCAGCATCCGGCAAATCGATGGGACGACCGGGCTGCTGTTCGGGGTGCAATCGCCGGCCTGCAGCGTGGATCAGCTCGTCCTGCACATTGAGGACTTTTTGAGTGCCCTGCCTGAACTGATAGCCAGCACCGATCTGGCAGAACACTGCCGGACTCTGAGTACGCAACTCGACGGGTCAGCACTGCCCTATGAGCAGGCCGCAGAGATGCTGTGGCAGGCACATCTTGCCGGGCAAGCCGAACGGCATGTGCAGTGCGTGCAGAAGGCTCTGTCAAATCTGGATACACACTCGTTGAACGCCGCGTTGGAAGCGCTGATCGGCGCCTGGGCAGGCTGGCTCATCGTGGCCAATCGCCCAGCAGCCCCGGCCTACAAGGATCGTTACCTGAACGGTAAGGGTCTTTCGTAAAGATTTGGGCGCTCTCGAATTGTTAAATTGAGTAACATAGCTTCCTAAGCATCTGAACGTATGGCGTTACACGCGCACTAAGATGTAGTCACCAACCGCTGCATTCTCTGAAGGAGCTTTCCTATGTCGTGGACAAAACCTGCTTACACTGATTTGCGTATCGGTTTCGAAGTCACCATGTACTTCGCAAGCCGTTGATTTCAGCGTGCTGTAAAGCCTCGGTTCGCCGGGGCTTTTTTTATTGTCAGGCTGCTTTTGTTTTTTGTTTCGGGTCATGTGGTAGGGAGCTGTCATGTACATCCAGATTCTAGGTTCCGCTGCCGGTGGTGGTTTTCCCCAGTGGAACTGCAACTGCGTCAACTGCGCAGGCTTTCGCGATGGCAGCCTGCGGGCGCAGGCGCGTACTCAATCTTCCATCGCGCTGTCAGACGATGGTGTGAACTGGGTGCTGTGCAACGCTTCGCCGGATATCCGTGCACAGTTGCAGAATTTTGCGCCAATGCAACCGGGCCGGGCGCTGCGCGATACCGGCATCAGCGCCATCGTGCTGATGGACAGCCAGATCGATCACACCACTGGTTTGTTGAGCCTGCGCGAAGGCTGCCCGCATCAGGTCTGGTGTACCGACATGGTCCATGAAGACCTCAGCACCGGCTTCCCGCTGTTCGAAATGCTCAAGCACTGGAACGGCGGTCTGGACTGGCATCGCATCGAACTGCAAGGCAGCTTCGTGATCCCGGCCTGCCCTAACCTGCGCTTCACGCCGTTCCCGCTGCGCAGCGCCGCACCGCCTTATTCGCCGCACCGTTTCGACCCGCATCCTGGCGACAACATCGGCCTCCTGGTCGAAGACACTCGCACCGGTGGCAAGCTGTTTTACGCGCCGGGCCTGGGCAAGGTCGACGAAGCCCTGGCCGAGAAGATGCGTGATGCCGACTGTCTGTTGGTGGATGGCACGATGTGGGATGACGACGAAATGCAGCGTCGTGGCGTCGGCACGCGTACGGGTCGTGAGATGGGCCATCTGGCTCAGAACGGCCCCGGTGGCATGCTCGAAGTGCTGGAAGGCTTTGCGACCCAGCGCAAGGTGCTTATCCACATCAACAACACCAACCCGATTCTCGACGAAGACTCTCCCGAGCGTGCCGAGCTGGTGCGCCGCAACGTTGAAGTAGCCTTCGATGGCATGAGCATCGAGCTTTAGGAGCCGACATGAGCGAAGCCACTGCGCTGTCCCCCGCCGAATTCGAGCAGGCTCTGCGGGCCAAGGGCGCCTATTACCACATCTATCATCCCTATCACGTGGCGATGTACGAAGGCCGTGCGACCCGCGAGCAGATTCAGGGCTGGGTCGCCAACCGCTTTTACTATCAGGTGAACATTCCCCTCAAGGACGCCGCGATTCTGGCCAACTGCCCGGACCGCGAGATTCGTCGCGAGTGGATTCAGCGTCTGCTGGATCATGACGGCGCCCCCGGTGAAGACGGCGGCATCGAAGCCTGGCTGCGTCTGGGTCAGGCAGTGGGCCTGGACCCAGATCAGTTGCGCTCGCAAGAGCTCGTGCTGCCGGGCGTGCGTTTTGCCGTCGATGCCTACGTGAACTTCGCCCGCCGCGCCAACTGGCAAGAAGCGGCCAGCAGCTCGTTGACCGAGCTGTTCGCGCCGCAGATTCACCAGTCGCGTCTGGACAGCTGGCCGCAACATTACCCGTGGATCGACCCGGCCGGGTACGAGTATTTCCGCACCCGCCTGGGTCAGGCGCGTCGAGATGTAGAACATGGTCTTGCGATCACGTTGCAGCACTACACTACGTACGAAGGCCAGCAGCGCATGCTGGAGATCCTGCAGTTCAAGCTCGATATTCTGTGGAGCATGCTTGATGCGATGTCTATGGCTTACGAATTGAACCGCCCGCCCTACCACAGCGTCACAGACCAGAGGGTCTGGCATAAGGGAATCGCGCTATGAACGTTCATACCCACAAAGACAATTCGAACCCGGAACGCCTGGCATTTCGCAACAAAGTCCCCAAGTGGCGTCAAGGCTACCGCTTCCAGTTCGAACCGGCTCAGAACGGCAACGTGCTGCTCTACCCGGAAGGCATGATCAAGCTCAACGACAGCGCTGGCTGGATCGGCGGCCTGATCGACGGACAGCGAACGGTTGCGGCGATCATCGAAGCGCTGGAACTCAAATTCCCCAACGTTCCTGAACTGGGCATGGACGTCGATGACTTCATGAAAGTCGCTCAGGAAAAACACTGGATCACCCTTGACTGACCTGACGCTTGCAATCCCCAGCCCACTGATACCGCCCAGGCCGGAAACCGGCCTGCCGCTGTGGTTGCTGGCAGAACTGACCTACCGTTGCCCGCTGCAATGCCCGTATTGCTCGAACCCGCTCGACTTCGCGAAACAGGGTCAGGAGCTGACCACCGAGCAGTGGTTCAAGGTGATGCAGCAAGCCAGGCAGATGGGTGCCGCGCAGATCGGCTTTTCTGGCGGCGAACCGCTGGTGCGTCAGGACCTGGCCGAACTCATCGCCGAGGCACGACGGCTGGGTTACTACACCAACCTGATCACCTCCGGGATCGGCCTGACCGAAGAGAAAATCATCGCGTTTAAGGAAGCCGGTCTGGACCATATCCAGATCAGCTTTCAGGCCAGCGACGAGCAGGTGAACAACATGCTCGCCGGCTCGAAGAAAGCCTTCGCGCAGAAGCTGGAAATGGCGCGTGCCGTGAAGAAACACGGCTACCCGATGGTGCTGAACTTCGTCACCCACCGGCACAACATCGATAAGATCGACAAGATCATCGAGCTGTGTCTGGCCCTTGAAGCAGACTTCGTCGAGCTGGCGACCTGTCAGTTCTACGGCTGGGCGCATCTGAACCGTATAGGTCTGTTGCCGACCAAGGATCAACTGGTGCGGGCCGAAGCCGTCACCAACCAGTACCGGGAACGGCTGGAGGCGCAGAATCACCCGTGCAAGCTGATCTTCGTCACCCCCGATTATTACGAAGAACGCCCCAAAGCCTGCATGAATGGCTGGGGCAGTATTTTTTTGACCGTCACGCCGGACGGCACCGCCCTTCCGTGCCACGGTGCGCGTCAGATGCCGATCCAGTTTCCCAATGTGCGCGATCACAGCATGCAGCACATCTGGTATGACTCCTTTGGCTTCAATCGCTTTCGTGGCTACGACTGGATGCCAGAGCCTTGCCGGTCGTGTGACGAAAAGGAAAAAGACTTCGGCGGCTGCCGCTGTCAGGCCTTCATGCTGACCGGCGACGCCGCCAATGCCGACCCGGTGTGCAGCAAGTCCCAGCACCACGGGATGATCACGCAGGCTCGCGACGAATCCGAGACTGCCACCCAAACCATCGAAGAGCTGGCCTTTCGCAATGAACGAAACTCACGACTCATCGCCAAATCGTCCTGAGCGGCTTTCCGCTGCCCAGGCTGTCGCCGCAGGTGTGGATTTCGCTGAACTGGATGTCAGTTCGGCGGGCCTGTTCTGGAACGAATACCGACCCCAGGACGGGGCCAGTCGAATCTGGCACTGGTACGCGAACACAACGCGCTGCCTGACGCCTGACGGTTACAGCGTGCGCAGCCGGGTGTATGAGTACGGCGGCGGGTCGTTCTGTCTGGCCGATGATGACGTGGTGTTCGTCAACGAACGTGACCAGCAGTTGTACCGCCAGCCTCTCGACGGCAGCTCACCTGTACCACTTACTCAGGGCGATAAGCGCTACGGCGGCGTGTTCCACTCCAATGGCCAGATCCTGGCCGTCGAGGAGGATCACAAGACCCATCGGCTGGTGAGCATCGAGTTGGCCGACGGGCAGCGCCAGTTGCTGGCCGAGGGTGCGGATTTCTATGCCTCGCCCGTCGTCAGTGCCGATGGCAAGCGACTGGCCTGGGTGCAATGGCAACGCCCGCACCAACCCTGGACGTCTACCCGCCTGATGGCGGCGACCAGGCAGGATGACGGCAGCTGGGGGCAGGCGCAGTGCATTGCAGGAGACGGCGCAGAAGAATCCTTGCAGCAACCGCGTTTCGACGCGCAAGGCCGCCTGTCGTGCCTGACTGACAGGGCGGGCTTTTGGCAGCCCTGGAGAGAGTCGAATGCCGGGTTTGCACCTCTGAAAGCCGCCACGGCGGATCACTCTCCCGCGCCGTGGCAGCTCGGCGGATGCACGTGGCTGCCGCTCAGTGATGGCTTTCTCGCCAGTTGGTCGCAGGAAGGCTCCGCAATCCTGGGGTTACGCCAGGCCGATGGTTCGGTCATCGACTTCAGCGCCGGTTACAGCCGATTCCGCAGCCTGGCGCTGGATGAGGAATACATCTACTGCATCGCCGCTTCGGCCGTCAGCACATCGGCGGTGCTGGCAATTTCACGCAGCGATCAAAGCGCGCAGGTCCTGGCCGGCGGCGCTTCACCTTTGCCACCCGAGCAGATCAGCCGTCCCGAATCATTGTGCTACCCAAGCGGCGGCGCCGAGGCTTACGGCTATTTCTACCCGGCCATGTCCGGAACGGAGAAACCGCCACTGGTGGTGTTCATCCACGGTGGCCCGACCTCTGCCTGCTATCCGGTGCTGGACCCGCGTATTCAATACTGGACCCACCGGGGCTTTGCGGTGGCAGACCTCAACTACCGGGGCAGCACCGGCTATGGCCGCGCCTATCGTCAAAGCCTGCACCTGGCGTGGGGTGTGGCAGATGTCGAAGACGCCTGCGCAGTGGTTGCTCATCTCGCCGGACGTGGCCTGATCGACCCCGCCAAGGCGTTCATTCGCGGCGGCAGCGCCGGGGGCTACACAACGCTGTGCGCATTGGCGTTTCAGGATGTCTTTCGAGCAGGCGCAAGTCTGTATGGCGTCAGCGACCCGGTTGCACTGGCAAGGGCGACGCACAAGTTCGAAGGCGACTATCTGGACTGGCTGATCGGTAACCCGGTTGAAGACATCGAGCGGTACGAAGCGAGAACGCCGCTGCTACACGCTGATCACATCCGCGTGCCGGTGATCTTCTTTCAAGGTGAACTGGACGCCGTCGTGGTTCCGGAGCAGACCCGTGACATGCTCAAGGCGTTGCAGGACAAAGGCATCAAGGCCGAAGGGCACTTTTATCCGGACGAATATCATGGGTTTCGCAAGGCAGCGAACCTGGCAGATGCGCTGGAAAAGGAATGGCGTTTTTACCGGGATGTACTGGATGGCGCCGTATGACCGTTCCCGCACCGGGAACGATCAACCGCAGCGCTTTTTGGCGATGACTGCCTACTTACGCGAAACGATGATGTAGATCGCGTGGATGATGCCTGGGATGTAGCCGAACAGGGTCAGCAGAATATTCAGCCAGAAAGCGCCGCCCAGGCCGACTTGCATGAACACGCCCACCGGTGGCAGCAGAATGGCGAAGATGATACGAATGATGTCCATGAAAAGCTCCTGATTGATTGGCTCTGATTGGCCATACAGCTAATCGACCCTGAGCATCAACGAGGGTTCCACCCGCTCTGGCACCGCGCCATTAATAAATCGTTGGGTGATCGACGAAAACGCCCACTGTGCATGGGTTGCAGCAAGAGTTGTATAGAACGATGAGCGCAGGAGCATAAGAGCGATCAGCGATCACTGAACGGCGGGGTACAAAACACGCGCACAAAGAAAACCCCGCCGAAGCGAGGTTTTCCAGACTGTTTCCCTGACATCCCTTTCTTCCCACCTTCCTGGCAGGCATCCCTACGTGTCCCTGTTATCTTTGTTTGCGCATCCTGCGCTACGTCCATGAATCTAGATTAACTTTGGATCCGACTTAAAGGAAGAAGCCAATCGGCACTACGTCGTGTAAGCATTTACTTACACGACGCCACAGCTTCGAAACTGATCAGTCTCAAAATTGATCCGCGTCCAGCAGAAACAGCGATTCGCTGCCAGCGCGCACCGATGCATTCAGCGAATGGATGCGTGGCAGCAGGCGTGCGAAATAGAAGCGTGCCGTGCCCAGCTTGCTGACGTAGAAGTCTTCTTGCGCTTCCTTGCCCACTGCGGCCTTGGCCATCATTGCCCACATGTAGGCATAGGCCGTGTAACCGAACAGATGCAGGTACTCAACCGATGCTGCGCCGATTTCATTGGGGTTGTTGCGCGACCGATCCAGCACCCAGTTGGTCAACTCGTCGAGCATGTCCAATGCAGAGGCCAGCGGGCGCGTGAACTCTGCGAGCGAATCGTCCGAGGCGGCGATGAACTCACGCACTTCATCCGAGAACAGTTGATAGAACGCACCACCGGAACCGACGATCTTGCGGCCGACCAGATCCAGCGCCTGGATACCGTTGGTGCCTTCGTAAATCTGGGTGATGCGCACGTCGCGCACCAGTTGTTCCTGGCCCCACTCGCGAATGTAGCCATGACCGCCAAAGATCTGCTGACCATGCACAGTGGTTTCCAGGCCAACATCGCTGAGGAACGCCTTGGCCACCGGAGTCAGCAACGCCACCAGATCATCGGCGCGCTTGCGGTCGGTGTCGTTCTCGCTGAACTTGGCGATGTCGAGTTGCAGCGCCACATAGCTGGAAAACGCACGACCGCCTTCGTTGAACGCCTTCATGGTCAGCAGCATGCGACGCACATCAGGGTGGACGATGATCGGATCAGCGGTCTTGTCCTTGTTCTGCGCACCGGTCGGCGCACGGCTTTGCAGACGGTCCTGAGCATATTCGACCGCGTTCTGGTAGGAACGTACACCCGAGGCCAGGCCCTGAATGCCGACACCCAGGCGCTCGTAGTTCATCATCGTGAACATCGCAGCCAGCCCTTTGTTGGGCTCGCCAATCAGGTAGCCGACCGCATCATCGAAGTTCATCACGCAAGTGGCCGATGCCTGAATGCCCATCTTGTGCTCGATGGAGCCGCAGCTGACGGTGTTGCGCGCGCCGACACTGCCGTCATCGCCGACCATGAATTTAGGGACCAGAAACAGCGAAATACCTTTCGGCCCTGCTGGCGCATCCGGCAGTTTGGCGAGCACCAGGTGGATGATGTTCTCGGTCAGGTCGTGCTCACCGCCGGTGATGAAGATCTTGCTGCCGGTGATCTTGTAAGACCCGTCGGTCTGTGGCTCGGCCTTGGTGCGAATAATGCCAAGGTCGGTGCCGGCATGGGCTTCGGTCAGGCACATCGAACCGCACCAGACACCCGAATACATGTTCGGCAGGTACTTGGCTTTCAGCTCTTCGGTGGCGTGGGTGTTGATCGAAACGCAGGCGCCTGAGGTCAGCATCGGGTAAAGCCCGAACGCAAGGCTGGCGGAGTTGAGCATTTCCTCGACCTGCGCCGACACGACCTTTGGCATGCCCATCCCACCGAAATCAGGATTGCCGCCAACACCGACCCAGCCGCCTTCGGCGTAGGTGCGATAGGCTTCAGGAAACCCTGCGGGCGTGGTCACGACGGTGTCTTTCCAGTGACAGCCCTCTTCGTCACCATTGCGGCTCAGCGGCGCGATAGTCTTACTGGTGACCTTACCCGCTTCTTCAAGAATGGCTTCGACCGTCTCGGCGTCGACCGTTTCAGCCAGCGCCGGCAATTGAGCCCAGAGTTTGGAAACCTCGAACACTTCATTGAGGACGAAGCGCATATCGCGCAGCGGCGCTTTGTAGTCAGCCATAGCAAACCTCGTGAACACGGAGCGAGAGACCTGTGAATACTGATCCATTCCGCTTCGGAACGTGAATCAGCCGTCGATAGTCACGAGTCTACCCGAACAACATTTCAGACACATAGGGTCGTGTCGTGACTGCAAAGTCATGACAGGTCACCGGTCTGAAAGGTGTACTCAGGTCGCCGCTTCAGCGGTCCGCACAGCGCCGCGACGACTGTGCTGCTGGTGGGAGATGACGCAATTACGCCCTGCTCCCTTGGCGGCATACAGCGCCTGGTCGGCTGCTTTCAGCACCTCTTCGGGGGTGCGGTGCTCCGGCTGCCGCTCGGCCACACCAATGCTGACCGTGACCGACACGGTGCCTGTGTGTGCGCCGCCGCGTCGTTGTCGGCCTTGCTGGTCGTCTTGCGGCCGACTGTCCTTGTTGCGCAACTGGATCTCGTAGCTGGCAATGGACTCGCGGATGGCTTCCAGGTGCGGCAGGCATTCATCGAGGGTTTTGGCCGCGAACACGATGGCGAATTCTTCACCGCCGTAGCGATACGCCTTGCCACCACCGTTGGTGATTTTCGACAGCTTGCTGGCCACCAGACGCAGCACCTGATCGCCCACATCGTGGCCGTGGGTGTCGTTGAATTTCTTGAAGTGGTCGACGTCACTCATCGCCAGCACGTAATTGCGCCCCAGACGCTGCAGACGTTCGTTCAGTGCGCGACGTCCGGGCAAGCCGGTCAGTTCGTCGCGGAAGGCCATTTGATAGGCCTCATGGGCAACCGCTGCGGCAATCATCAACATCACCTGGCTACACAGAATATTCAGCGTGAATGGCAGGATGAACGTCTTGGGCAGCGCCCAGAAAAGCCCCAGCAGACCGACGATCTGTGCAGCGTGCAGCGGGCGGGGCTTTTCCACGTATTGCCAGACCAGCACGGCGAAGGAGATCAGGAACATCGCGTACGACAGCTGGATAAGGCTCATCCATGCGCCATGCAGCGCCGGCCAGCGGATGTCCGCAAGCCAGGCTTGCAACTGACCCGGATAGCTCTGCTCAAGCCCGAGCGCCACGCTGCCCACTGCCAGCAGCACCGCAAGCCGTGCGACCAGATCCTGAAACAAGTGGGTGCGCTCTTCCCAGGCGGCATAGAGCCCGTAGAGCACTGGCAGCAACAGACAGACCAGATGGAAGATCACCGCCGCGTCCTCCCGTACCTTGCCGAAGTCGCGGTAATAGTCGGTCTGTGTGTCCAGCAGGTAATAGGCGATGTACACGGTGATCATCAGAAACAGTTCGCGCTGACGCCGGTAAACACCGCAGTAGGCTCCGCCCAATAGCAGCACCAGCGTTGGCAGCACGTTGAACAGCGAGGTAAAGAATACGTTCAGGTCTTTGACATACGCAGCCGCCAGCCCCGCCACCAGCAATGCCAGTGACGGTAAGAAATGACTCAGTCTTGCAGCGGATGCACGTAACAAAAGGGCCTGTCTCCTACCCGGCTTCGAGTAACCACCCGAATAAATGGCATTGTGCCTTCATCCTGAAAACAATGCATTCAGCAGGATTGAACAGTGACAGTCCTGTAACGGCAGGAGAGCAAAAAGGTTTATGGATTGATGGTGAATAGCCATACAACACGGAGTCATTGCAGACAGAAGGTGCCTGATCGTTCCTTACGCTGCGTGTCGGCACGATCAAATCAAAAGCAAAAAAAAACCGCCTGATCAGTGATCAGGCGGTTTGGGTGAATCGAACCGGACTCAGTAAGCCAGGCCGAAATCTTCCTCTTTCATTTCCATCAGGTTGCCAGCGCCCGAAAGCATGGTGGCGACGTGAGTGCGGGTACGCGGAAGGATGCGCTGGAAGTAGAAACGGGCCGTCTGGATCTTGGCGCGGTAGAACGCTTCGTCCGACGTACCGGCTGCCAGCTTCTCGGCGGCAACCCGCGCCATGTCTGCCCAGAAGTAAGCCAGGCAGGCGTAGCCCGAATACATCACGTAGTCCACCGAAGCGGCACCGACTTCTTCACGGTCCTTCATGGCGGCCATGCCCACTTTCATGGTCAGTTCGCCCCACTCTTTGTTCAGCGCGGCCAACGGGGTCACGAACTCCTGAACGGATTCGTTGCCTTCGTTGCTCTGGCAGAACTTGTGCACGATCTTGGTGAAGCCCTTGAGCGCTTCGCCCTGAGTCATCAACACCTTGCGGCCCAGCAGGTCGAGCGCCTGAATACCGGTGGTGCCCTCGTACAGCATGGAAATACGGCTGTCGCGAACGTTCTGCTCCATGCCCCACTCGGCAATGAAGCCGTGACCACCGTAGATCTGCACACCGTGGTTGGCAGCTTCGAAGCCCACTTCAGTCATGAAGGCCTTGGCGATCGGGGTCATGAACGCCAGCAGTGCATCGGCGGCTTTCTTCTGATCGGCGTCTTCGCTGTACTTGACGATATCGACCTGCTTGGCCGTGAAGTACACCATCGCGCGGGTGCCTTCGGCGAACGCTTTCATGGTCAGCAGCATGCGGCGGACATCAGGGTGAACGATGATCGGGTCAGCGGCTTTCTCAGGCGCTTTTGGGCCGGTCAGCGAACGCATCTGCAAACGCTCACGGGCGTATTTCAAGCCACCCTGGAAACCGATCTCGGCGTGGGCCAGACCTTGCAGCGCCGTGCCCAGACGAGCGGTGTTCATAAAGGTGAACATGCAGTTCAGGCCTTTGTTCGCCGGGCCGATCAGGTAGCCGGTCGCACCGTCGAAGTTCATCACGCAGGTGGCGTTGCCGTGAATGCCCATCTTGTGTTCGATGGAGCCGCAGTTCACCGCGTTGCGTTCACCCACGCCGCCGTCGGCAGCCGACAGGAACTTGGGCACGATGAACAGCGAAATGCCTTTGGTGCCAGCCGGCGCATCCGGCAGGCGGGCCAGCACGATGTGGACGATGTTATCGGCCATGTCGTGTTCGCCAGCGGAAATGAAAATCTTGGTGCCGGACACCTTGTAGGTGCCGTCAGCCTGAGGCTCAGCCTTGGTACGCAGCATGCCAAGGTCGGTGCCGCAATGCGGCTCGGTCAGGCACATGGTGCCGGTCCACTCGCCAGACACCAGACGCGTCAGGTACGCCTCTTGTTGCTCAGGCGTGCCGTGCTCGGAAATAGTGTTCATCGCGCCATGCGACAGACCTGGGTACATGCCCCACGACCAGTTCGCCTCGCCGACCATCTCGCTGACAGCCAGACCCAGCGACTCGGGCAAGCCCTGACCGCCGTGCTCGACGTCGTGGGCCAGGCTCGGCCAGCCGCCTTCAACGAACTGCTTGTACGCTTCCTTGAAACCGGTGGGCGTCTTAACGCCGGTTTCGCTCCAGGTGCAGCCTTCGGTATCGCCGACACGGTTCAGCGGAGCCAGTACCTGCTCACAGAACTTGGCGCCCTCTTCGAGGATGGCGTCGACCATGTCAGGAGTCGCGTCCTGGCAGCCCGGCAGGCTCTGGTAATGCGCTTCATAACCGAGCAGCTCATCACGAACGAAACGAATATCACGCAAGGGGGCCTTGTAATCAGGCATAGCGATAAACCTCTGCTGATGAATCCTGGAACGAATGACCGGACGGTGCTGGAAGCATACTCCCAAGACCAGGCAATCTCTTTAGCCTTACGGTCAAACAGGTGTTTGAAACATACGTTTACGCCCAAACCTTGTCAATAGCGGCGCTTGCACCATTCGTCCACGTTGCGCTTTAAAACGCGCAGCCGACGGGACGCAACGCCGGGTAAACGATACCGGGAGTCTAGTCGAGGGACAGAGGGTTAAAGCGCAGATACAGATGCGTGATACAGGAAGATTCAGACAAGAACGCCGTGCGCAGAAGGCACGGCACAGGACAGTGAACGCAGGCGTGAAACGCGTTTAAGCGTAGGTGTCGATCAACGTGCCGAGGGCTTCATTGCTGGCCCTTTGGGCGGCAACGCCAGCTTCGATTTGAAACTTGCCCGCTTCCATCTCAACGATGTTGGCTGGCAAGTCGGAGCGCTGGCTGCGGTCAACCGAACGCAGGTTTTCGAGCTGAAAGTCAGAAGACTGGCTTCTGCCCGACACTTCGATATTGCTACTGGCGATCTGAGTGGCTGCCTGATCCACACGGCTCTGCCCGACCTGCATGGCGCTCAGACCTGGGTAGAGGGTGTTATTCATGGTGATTTGCATAAGCCGATCCTCGGTTCAAATAGCGAACAGGTGTCATTGAACCAGTAAACGTCGGGCAACGCTCGACAAATAGACTAATGGCACTAGGCCTTTTAATAGCCTCAGCCATGAAAAATCAAAACCCTCAAGCGGCTCAAGGAGATAGCGGTGCTAAGCGTCCAGCAACTCCAGATGCAGACATTGCGCCACGTTTTCGGCGCTGGGGTTCTTGAGCCGTGGCACACGCCCAAGGCAGGGCGCGGGCAGGCGCTCGGACAGCGTGGCGAGGTTTTCCTCCAGTCGCGAGGTCTTGCCATCAATGATGTTCGCGACCCAACCCGCCAATTGCAGACCGTCTCTGGAAATGGCTTCGGCGCTCAACAGCGCATGGTTGATGCAACCCAGCCGAACACCGACCACCAGAATGACCGGCAAGCCCAAGGCGATGGCCAGATCGGAAAGATTGCTCTGATCGGCCAGCGGCACACGCCAGCCCCCGGCACCTTCAATAAGGGTGAAGTCCGCCTGTTTGCTCAAAATATGCTGCATGGGGTGCAACAGGGATCGGACGGTCAGCGCCACACCGGCCTCGCGCGCCGCCAGATGTGGCGCAATGGCGGGCTCGAACGCCACCGGATTGACTTCGTCATAGCCCAGCTCGATCGAACACTCTGCCTGCAACGCCAGCGCATCGGAGTTGCGCAGCCCTTGAGGTGTGACGACGCAACCTGATGCCACAGGTTTACCGGCCGCGGTGCTCAACCCGCTCAGCCTCGCGGCATGCAGCAGACCGGCTGCGACGGTTGTCTTGCCAGCATCCGTGTCGGTTCCAGTGATGAAATACGCAACGCTCATCTCGGCGGCCTTCCCTTTCTGAAGTGGACCCGATCAGGGTTTTTCAAGCACCGCGTAGACCACCTGATAAGTGGCCGGCAGCCCTGCGTCCTGACGAAAGCGCTCGTACGCCCGCACCAAGCCTAGAATCCGCTCGCGTCCGGTCAAGCCGCTCGGCCGTCCGGGGTTGAGGTTGTGTGCGCCCAGCGCCTTGAGCTCATGGGTCAGGCTGCGCACGTCCGGGTAATGCAGCACGTGGGGACGTACTTCAAGGCTGCCGATCCGCAAACCGCTGGCCGCACACAGCTGACGATAATCGTCTTCACGCCGAAAACGGTTCACGTGTACCTGACCATCGACCGCCTGCCAGCTCTCGCGCAGCTCATACAAAGTGCCTGTACACAGGCTGGCGAAGGCGAACACTCCGCCCGGCTTCAATACCCGAAAAGCCTCACTGAGCACGGCCTTGAAATCCGCGCACCATTGCACCGCCAGGCTGGAGAACATCAGCTCGCAGCACTGATCAGCCAACGGCATGCGCTCGGCATCGCCTGCCACAAAGTGACGGGCACCGCCCAACGGCTGCGCATGACGCAACATGCCCTCGGCGATATCCAGCGCGATGCCTTCGCTGTCACGGAATGTCTGCGCCAGCACCCGACTGAAATACCCCGTGCCGCTGCCCAGATCCAGCCAGCGGGCGGGATGGCACTCGGCAGGCAACCGGGACATCAGCTCATGCCCCACCGAACGCTGCAGTTCAGCGACGCTGTCATAGCTGCCCGCCGCACGGGAGAAGGAGGCCGCCACCTGACGCTTGTCAGGCAGCCCTGCCGACAATACGGCCTGTGAAAGGTCAGTCATGGTCCGACTCGTGTTCCGATTCATGTAAGAAAGCCTGGATTGCCGCCGCCACACCGTGGGGATTTTCCAGCAGGAAGGCATGGCTGGCCTGCTCGATCACACCCACTTCAACGTCAGGCAACAGGTCCAGCAGATCGCTCGCGGCTTCGGCCGGAACGAATGCATCGAGCCCGGCGAACAGATGAAATTGCGGCCCACGATAGGTTTGCAGGGCGCTGCGGGTATCGAGTTGCTGCAGAATCTTCAGCCCGTCGACCAGCGTGGTCGCCCCTGCGTGCGGAGCCCCCGCCTTGAGCAGTCGTGCCAGGCCGCGAGGATCTTGCGCGCCCTGTGTACACAGCAGGCTGAAACGCTTGAGGGTGGCGTCGGGGTCGGCTGCGCACCCGGCCAGAAAAGCCTCGAAATCCTGCGCAGGCATCGCGTGCGGCCAGGCCCCCTGGGTGACGAAGCAGGCATTGCTGGCCAGCGTGAACAGCCCGCAACAGCTTTCGCCACGTCGCGCCGCCAGTTCAGCCGCCAGCATGCCGCCCAATGACCAGCCGCCCAACCAGGCGTCATCCGGCACATTGGCGTCCAGTTCATCCAGCCAGTCATTAAGGTCGCAACTGCCGATGTCGGGCAACGGCTCGACCTCGACACGCAAATGCTCGTCCAGCCCGCGCAATGCCGCCGCCAACGGTTCGAGAGGTGAAACACCCAGGCCCCAGCCCGGCAGCAGGATCAAACGGTCACGCATGATCGGGCTCCAAGGATTCAACCGCACCCAGCAGTGGAGAACACTGCTCCAGTGCATCCAACAATAGCTGCACTTGAGCCTCGGTGTGGGCCGCCGACAGCGTCACTCGCAAACGAGCGCTGCCCGCCGGCACCGTGGGCGGGCGAATGGCCGTCACCATCACTCCGCGCTCGCGCAGCAAGTGCGACAGGCGCAAGGCGCGACCGGCATCGCCAATCACAATCGGCTGGATCGGTGTGAAGCTGTCCATCAGTTGCAGGCCCAATTGCTCGGCACCCTGTCGGAACTGACGGATCAGGCAGGTGAGATGCTCGCGACGCCACTGTTCGGTGCGCAGCAATTCAAGACTTTTCAGCGTGGCGCAAGCCAGCGCTGGTGGCTGGCTGGTGGTGTAGATGTAGGGCCTGGCGAACTGGATGAGGGTTTCAATCAGTTCTTCACTGCCCGCAACAAACGCCCCGGACGTGCCGAAGGATTTGCCGAGGGTGCCGATCAGCACCGGCACGTCTTCCATGCTCAAGCCGAAATGTTCGACAAGCCCTGCACCGTTATTACCGAGCGGGCCAAAACCGTGGGCGTCATCAACCATCAACCACGCGCCCTTGGCCTTCGCAGCGTGCGCCAGCGCGGGCAGGTTGGCGACATCGCCGTCCATGCTAAACACGCCGTCGGTCACTACCAGCGTATCGCCCACGGCCTTTTCCAGCCGCGATTCAAGGCTTGCGACGTCATTGTGCAAATAGCGGGAAAAGCGTGCGCCGCTGAGCAGTCCGGCGTCCAGCAGAGAAGCGTGATTCAGACGATCCTCCAGCACGGTATCGCCCTGCCCGACCAGCGCGGTGACCGTGCCGAGGTTCGCCATATAGCCGTTGGAAAACAGCAACGCACGCGGACGGCCGGTCAGTTCGGCCAAGGCCTCTTCCAGCTCATGGTGTGGCGTGCTGTGCCCGATCACCAGATGCGACGCCCCGCCCCCCACGCCCCAGCGATCGGCCCCGGCCTGCCAGGCGGCGATGACCTGCGGGTGATTGGCCAGGCCCATGTAGTCGTTGTTGCAGAAGGCGAGCAACGGCTTGCCATCGACCACCACCAGCGGACCTTGAGGGGTCTGCAGCAGGGGTCGCTGGCGGTAGAGGTGTTCGTTGCGGCGAGCCTCAAGTCGGGTACGCAGATCGAAAGACATGCAGGCTGCGCTCCAGAGGGTCAGGCAGACGCGGCGTCGTAGAACATCGCGCTGCTTTGCTGCTCGACCAGCGCCTGCTCAATGGCGGCCTGGTGCACTTCGTCGGGATGCTCTTCGCCCGCTTCCGGTTTGATGCCCAGACGCGAGAACAGCAGCATGTCTTTGTCAGCCTGCGGGTTGGCGGTGGTCAGCAGTTTGTCGCCATAGAAAATCGAGTTGGCACCGGCAAAGAACGCCAGCGCCTGCATTTGCTCGTTCATGGCCTCGCGACCGGCCGACAGACGCACATGGGACTTGGGCATGAGAATCCGCGCCACGGCCAGCATGCGGATGAAGTCGAACGGATCGACATCTTCGGCATTTTCCAGCGGCGTACCGGCAACTTTGACCAGCATGTTGATTGGCACGGACTCCGGGTGCTCCGGCAGGTTGGCCAGTTGAATCAGCAGCCCTGCGCGGTCATCCAGCGATTCGCCCATGCCCAGAATGCCGCCAGAGCAGATTTTCATCCCCGCATCGCGCACGTAGGCCAGGGTTTGCAGGCGCTCGCCGTAAGTGCGGGTGGTGATGATGCTGCCGTAGAACTCCGGCGAGGTGTCCAGGTTGTGGTTGTAGTAATCCAGTCCGGCGGACGCCAGCGCGGCGGTCTGGTCCTGATCCAGACGACCCAGGGTCATGCAGGTTTCCAGACCCATTGCCTTCACGCCCTTGACCATCTCCAGCACGTACGGCATGTCTTTGGCCGACGGATGCTTCCAGGCGGCGCCCATGCAGAAACGGGTCGAACCGATGGCCTTGGCACGGGCAGCTTCCTCAAGCACCTTCTGGACTTCGAGCAGTTTTTCCTTTTCCAGGCCCGTGTTGTAGTGGCCGGACTGAGGGCAATATTTGCAGTCTTCCGGACAGGCACCAGTCTTGATCGACAGCAAGGTCGATACCTGGACGCGGTTGGCGTCGAAGTGAGCGCGATGCACGGTCTGCGCCTGAAACAGCAGGTCATTGAATGGCTGTACGAACAGCGCCTTGACCTCGGCTAAAGTCCAGTCGTGACGCAGAGTGGCGGTGATGCTGGCGCTCATCGGGCGGCTCCTTGGTGTTTCTGGGGGCTGTGCGCCGGGCAATAAAGACCACAGGCGCGACACGGATGTCGGGCATATTTAAGGAAGAGCCATGCGCTGTCAACCGAGCAACAAACATCAGGTTTACATCTGGTTAAAAAACAAACAGCCGTGTTTGTTGTGCGATGAACGCAGCGATGTCCCGGTACCCATTTGCGTCCCCTGCGAAGCCGACCTGCCTTGGCTCGGCGACCAATGCGAGTGCTGCGCCCTGCCCTTACCGATGTTCGGCATGAGCTGCGCGCAATGCATCAGAAAGCCGCCTGGCTTTACTCAGGTGCTGGCGCCCTGGCTGTATGACTTCCCGGTCGACAGCCTGATAGCCCGCTTCAAACACAACGGCAAATGGCCCTTGGGGCGGCTGATGGCCGAGCTGCTCGCGCAATTTTTGCAGCATCGATTTGACGAAGGCCTGTCGCGCCCCGATTACCTCGTGCCTGTGCCGCTGGCCAGCAGGCGCTTTCGCCAGCGAGGCTACAACCAGGCCGCCATGCTCGCCGATTGGCTGGGGAAAGAGCTGCACTTGCCGGTGGATGAACGGCATGTGTTGCGCACCCGAGAAACGCCCAATCAACAAGGCCTGGATGCCAAAGCACGCAAGCGCAACCTGCGCGGGGCGTTCGCTCTGGTTGACACCGATTGGCTGCGTGGCAAACACCTCGCGCTGGTGGATGACGTGCTCACCACAGGCTCCACGGCCGACGTGATTGCTCGTTTATTGACCAGCGCTGGCGCTAGCCGGGTGGACGTCTACTGCCTGGCCAGAACGCCAAAGCCGGGGGATTGAACTGTTTATGATCCAGCCCCGCGCCACGATCAGATGCAGCTTTCGCGGACAAGTCCACTCCCACGCCATACACTTCTGTCCTCCCAGACGATCGCTGCAAGCCACCATGTCCTTACCACCACTGCTCACCCAACACATGGCCCGCCGCCCGCAACGCATTGCGCTGTTGCAGCACATCAGCGAGCAGGGTTCGATCACCCGTGCAGCCAAGAGCGCGGGCTTGAGTTACAAGGCCGCGTGGGACGCCATCGACGAGCTGAACAATCTGGCGCACAAGCCGTTGGTCGAGCGCAGCGTCGGCGGGCGCGGCGGCGGTGGCGCGAAGTTGTCGGCGGAAGGCGAGCGGGTGCTGCGGCTTTATCAACGGGTTCAGGCGCTTCAGGCACAGGTGCTGGAGGCGGCCGAAGAAAGCGGCGATCTGGAACTCCTCAATCGCCTCACGTTGCGTACCAGCGCACGCAACCAGTTATTGGGGCGGATCGTGAGCATTACCCGTCAGGGCCATAATGATACGGTTCGCCTGCAACTGGCCGACGCGTTGTTCATCGACGCGCAAATCACCCACGACAGCAGCCTGCGCATGGAGCTCGATACCGGAACTGAGGTCGTCGCCCTGATCAAAGCCGGATGGCTGGAATTGTTCGCGGCGGACCATTCTGAAACATCGGGAAACAATTGCCTGTTCGGACATATCGAAGACGTTATCGACGCCGAAGACGGCCCTAGCGAAGTGCGCATCTTTTTGCCCAGCGGCCATACGCTGTGCGGCCTGGCAAGCCGTGTAGCCTTGCACGCGCAGCGACTTGAAACCGGCAAACCCGTGCAAGTTCGCTTCGCACCTTCACTGGTTCTGCTGGGTACGCCGCTCTAGCAATTTAGGGCCATTGCCAAGACACAATTTCGTCATACACGCGCTTTAAGGTAGCGACCACATTTGTGGGAGCCGTGATGATGAAACTATTAGAAGAAAATCAGTCCACCGACCTGGAGAACATGGTCGGCCTCACCCGCCGTGGCTTCATCAGCGCAGGCGCCTTATGCGGCGCTGCGATGTTTCTGGGCGGCAACCTGTTGACCCGCAGCGCATTGGCCGAAGGCGTCAGCACGGCTTCCCGCAGGCTGCTGGGCTTTGAAAGCATCCCCGCCGCCACGGCAGACAGCATCAGCCTGCCGCCCGGTTACAACGCCTCCGTACTGATCAGCTGGGGCCAGCCCTTGCAGGCAGGCGGCCCGGCGTTCGACCCGAGCGGCAAAGGTTCAGCCCGTGCACAGGAAGTGCAGTTCGGCGACAACAACGACGGCATGAGCCTATTCCCGATGCGTGGCCGCAAGGACCGGGCATTGATGGCGATTAACAACGAGTACACCAATTATCGCTACCTCTTCGATCACGGCCAGACGCCGCAATCGGCCGAAGACGTGCGCAAGGCACTGGCCGCAGAAGGCGTTTCAGTGATCGAAGTCCAGCAGAAGAACGGCAAATGGCAGTTCGTGCAGGGCTCGCGTTACAACCGCCGCGTTCACGGCAACACGCCCATCAAGGTGAGCGGCCCGGCTGCAGGCCATGACTGGCTCAAGACCGAAGCCGACAGAACCGGCACCCGCGTGCTGGGCACCTTTCAGAACTGCGCCAACGGCAAGACGCCGTGGGGCACCTACCTGACCTGCGAAGAAAACTTCACCGACTGCTTCGGCAGCACCAACCCTGATCAGGTCTTCGATGCAGGCATGAAGCGCTACGGCGTCACGGTCGCCAGCCGGGATAATAACTGGCACCTGTACAACCCGCGCTTCGACGTCGCCAAGAACCCCAACGAGATCAACCGTCACGGCTGGGTGGTCGAGATCGATCCATTCGAACCCGACTCCACACCGGTCAAACGCACCGCGCTGGGCCGTTTCAAGCATGAAAACGCGGCCTTCACCTTGAGCAAGGGCGGCCGTGCCGTGGTGTACATGGGCGATGACGAACGCGGTGAGTTCATTTACAAATTCGTCAGCCGCAACAAGATCGATCGCATCAACCCCAAGAACAATCGCAACATGCTGGACCACGGCACGCTGTACGTGGCGCAGTTCGACGGTGGCGACAACAACCCGGATCACCCCAAAGGCAAGGGCCAGTGGATCGAGTTGACCCACGGCAAGAATGGGCTGGACGCAACCAACGGTTTCAACAATCAGGCCGAAGTGCTGATCCACGCACGCCTGGCGGCCAGCGTCGTGAAAGCGACTCGCATGGACCGCCCGGAATGGATCGTGGTCAGCCCCAAGGATGGCCAGGTCTATTGCACCCTGACCAACAACGCCAAGCGTGGCGAGGACGGTCAGCCGGTCGGCGGCCCCAACCCACGCGCCAAGAACCAATACGGGCAGATCCTGCGCTGGCGTGAAACGAAAGATAATGCATCGTCCATGACGTTCGAGTGGGACCTGTTTGTGGTCGCAGGCAACCCGACCGTACATCCAGGTACACCGCAAGGTGGGTCGAGCAACATCAACCCGCAGAACATGTTCAACAGCCCGGACGGCCTGAGCTTCGACGCGGCCGGTCGCCTGTGGATCCAGACCGATGGCGACTCCAGCAACAAGGGCGACTTCGCGGGAATGGGCAACAACCAGATGCTCTGCGCAGACCCTGCCAGCGGTGAAATTCGCCGCTTTCTGGTCGGGCCGGTGGGCTGCGAAATTACCGGCATCAGCTTCGCCCCAGACTATCGCACGATGTTCATCGGCGTTCAGCACCCCGGCGAAAACGGCGGCTCCACCTTCCCCGAGCACCTGCCCAACGGCAAACCGCGCTCGTCGGTCATGGTGATCACCCGTCAGGACGGCGGTGTCATCGGCGCCTGATGCTCACGTTGATCATTCCCACGCGCCCGCGTGGGAATGCCTTCCAGGACGATCCGATACAGCCAACCTCAGTCAATCAAACCGTTCACGTCATAAAACGGATACGGCCCTTCATACGCCCCGAACACGGCGTTATGGCTGAGCAGCCCTTGCTGCGGATGCCAGCGATGCAACACGTAACCCGCAGGCTCCAGATTGAAATGCGCAGGCGCGGCTTCGTCCAGGTCGAGCACGATCTGGTGTGAAGTACCGGGACAGACGCACGTCAGGCTGCCACCGAAACGACGCTGCATCGGCCGGTGCAAATGCCCGCACAGCAAACGCTCCACCTGGGGATGGCGTGCGATCACTTGCTCAAGCTCTGGCGCATTGATGAACGGCTGGCGGTCCATGTGACCGATCCCTGACAGGAACGGCGGGTGGTGCAGGATGATCACTGTCGGCGCATCGGGACGCCGCGACAACTGAGCGTTAAGCCAGTCGAGCTGGCAGTAATCCAGTTGTCCGCCATGCTCGCCCGGAATGGTCGAATCCAGCCCGATCAAACGCACCGGGTGGTGCTCCACGATCCAGTCCAGCGGGCCATCCGCCGACAACGGCAGGTAGACATGATCGGCAAAGGCCGCAAGCAACTGCTCACGGTCATCGTGGTTACCCGGCACCAGATAGAACGGCATGTGCAGACGTTCGAGTTCCGGCTTGAGCACGGCGTATTCGTCGGCACGGCCAAAATCCACGAGATCCCCGCTGATGACCACGATATCCGGACGCTGTTGGCTGGCATTGATGTGGTCGACAGCACGGCGCAGGGCACCCAGCGTATCGACCACGCCATAGCTGAAACGCCCATCGGCTTTGAGGTGCAGGTCGCTGATCTGGGCAATGAGAAACGGACGGTTCAAAACGATCCCTCGATAGAAAACGGCTTACGAATGCAGGGTGAACAGCCTGTGCGGATCGACGCTCAGGTCAAGATTCGCGCCTGCCGCATGGACCAGGTTGTCGGCGCTGTCGACTAACAGGGGTTGCGCCCCGCCGACATCCACCAGCAGCCGACTCTGCGCCCCCTGGAAAAACTGACCGACCAGACGCCCCTGCAAGTGCCCGCGCTCAGGCGTCAATTGCAGATGCTCCGGGCGGCAATACACCGCCCCTGGCACCTCGGCACTCGGCCACGGCAGCTCTCCGCCATTGACCTTGAGCCCGGAGGGGGTGCGACCGAGTACGCTGAACGCGTTCAGGTTGCCCACAAACCCGGCCACGAATGCATTGGCAGGCTGTTGATAGATTTCCCTCGGCGTTGCCAACTGCGAAACACAGCCTTTTTCCATGACCAGAATCCGGTCACCCAAGGCCATCGCCTCGCCCTGATCGTGGGTGACGAACACCGAGGTGATGCCGAGCCCGCGTAACAGTTGATCCAGTTCACTGCGCAAGCGCTCGCGCAGTTGCGCATCCAGCGCGGCCAGCGGTTCGTCGAGCAACAAGACCCGAGGACGCGGTGCCAACGCACGTGCCAGCGCAACGCGCTGACGCTGACCACCCGACAATTCATGAATACGACGGGTGCCGTGTCCGGTCAGGCCCACCAGCTCCAGCAGCTCATCGCAGCGTTTACTGCGTTCGGCCGGCGACAATCCTCGGATTTTCAGGCCGTAAACGATATTTCCTGCGACATCCAGATTGGGAAACAGCGCGTAGTTCTGGAACACCATGCCGACGTCGCGCCGTTCGATAGGCAGGCGTGTGACGTCCTGATCATCGAACAGCACCTGGCCGACATCGGGACGCTCAAGCCCGGCGATCAGGCGCAGCGTGGTGGTCTTGCCGCAGCCGGACGGGCCGAGAATGGCCAGCGTTTCGCCGGGCTCAATGGTCAGGTGCAAATCCTTTACAGCAACGGTGCCGTCGGCAAATGCCTTGCGGCAGCCCTTCAGGCGAATGGTCGTGCCGCTCATCGGCTGTCTCCTCGGGCAAGACGGGCGCTGATGGCCTGCAACGCAATCAGCAGCGGCACGATCAGCAACAGAAAAAGAAGGGTGTAGGCGCTGGCGACTTCCAGCCGCGCCGAGGCGTAGCTGTCGGCCAGCCCGACCGGCAGGGTCTTGGTCATCGGCGTGTGCAGCATCCAGGTCAGGTTGAACTCGCCCAGCGACAAGGTGACCACCATCAGCACACCGGCCAGAATCCCGGCGCGACAGTTGGGCACCACCACGCTGAAGAACCGTTTGATCGGTCCTGCGCCGAGGCTGGCGGCGGCCTCTTCAAGCACCGGCAATTGCTGGCGCTGCATCACGGCCATCACCGGACGTACCAGAAACGGCAATGTGAACAGCACATGCCCAACCAGAATGAACAGCCAGCTGCCGCGAAAGCGGCCAAATTGCCCGTAGGTCAGCAGCAGCGCCAAGGCACTGGCCAGCCCCGGCATGGCGACCGGCAAAACCATCAGTTCTTCGAAAGCCCGACTGAAGCGGTTGTTCATGCGCACCAGTGCGTAAGCGGCAGGCACGCCGATCAGGCAAACGCACAGCGCGCACGCCACGGCCAGTTGCAGCGACAGCCAGACCGTCGGCGAGTAGGCCTGCCAGACCTGAACCAGCCAGTCGAAGGTCAGCCCGCTCGACAGGCCCTGAAAGTAATTGCGGGTCAACCCGGCCAGCAGCGAGAGCACCACCGGCACCAGCATGAACGCGCAGACCAACAGCGTGAACAGCAGTTGCGCGGCAAACAAGGGAGAGCGTTTCACAGGGCAACCCCTGAGTGTCTGACCAGACGGCGCGCCACCAACAGCACCGCCCAGGTCACCAGCCCCAGAATCACCGACAAGGCAGCGGCGACCGTGAAATTGGCGTAGTTGGTGAACACGTTGTAGATCGCCACGGGCGTGACGTTCAGACGAGTGCCCAAGGTGAACGCCGTGCCGAATGCACCCATCGACGTCGCGAAACAGATTGCCCCGCAGGACACCAGCGCAGGCATCAGGCCCGGCACGATCACGTCGCACACCACGCGCCAGTGCCCGGCACCCAATGAATGCGCGGCCTCTTCCAGGCTGCGGTCCAGGCTTTCGCAGGCCGCCATCACCGTGAGAATCACACGCGGAATCGAGAAGTACAGGTAACCGATAAACAGCCCGGTCAGCGAATAGGCAAAAATCCAGCGCTCACCCGCCAGTTCCAGGCCGAGCGCAGCGAAGATGCCCTGCCGACCGGCCAGCAGAATCACCAAAAATCCGACCACGACGCCGGGGAATGCCAAAGGGAACGTCAGCAGCGCAACCAGCGCCGAGCGTCCGAAGAAGTGATTGCGGGCAAGAAACACGCCGCTGATGCCGCCAACCAATAGGGCTGCCAGCGTCGTTACCGCCGCCAGCACGCACGTCTGCGCCAGACTGCCCATGTACTGGGCACTGCTCAGCACCTGCCAGTAACCGCTGCCATCGACGTCGTTGCCCTGCGCACCGAGCACGATCAGGTGCGTCAGCGGCAGCAGCCAGAAAGCAACCAGCACCGCCATCGCCGGGGCCAGCGCCACAGCAGCGGTCGGGCGCAGGCGCAGCCTGGGCATTGCGCCGGACCGCCGGGTAACGGTTTGCTCCAGCGAGGCCGTCATTACTTCACCTCACGCAGGTAACGGGCCGCGAAGGCTTCCTGCACCGCCGCCATGTGCTGGTAATCCACCACACCGGCACGGGCATAGTCGCTGTCCGGCAGGAACTGCGCGGCCACGTCGGCGGGCATGGTCGAGCGTACCGGCCGCAGATAGGCCTTGGCCCACAGCGCCTGACCTTCGTCGGACAGCACGAAGTCCAGCACCTTCTCAGCATTGGCGCGATGTGGCGCGTTGGCGACCAGACTCATCACGTACGGCACGCCGATGGTGCCTTCCTTGGGAATCACGAACGCAACGTTGGCCTTGTCCTTGTACCGGGCGCGGTAGGCGTTGAAATCGTAGTCCACCAGAATCGGCAGTTCACCGGACAGCACACGGGCATAGGCCGTTTGCTTGGGCACGATGGGTGAGTTTTTCGCAAGTTTCTGGAAGTAGTCGATGGCAGGCGCGAAGTTGTCCAGCGTGCCGCCCATTGCCTGGTTGATCGCAACCGCCGAAACGTAACCGACAAATGCACTGGATGGATCGAGGTAGCCGACCATGCCCTTGTACTCAGGCTTGAGCAGATCCGCCCAGCTCTGGGGCACCGGCAGGCCGCCCAAGGCATCGACATTGACCATGATGCCCAAGGTCCCGGAGTGAATGGCGAACCAATGCCCGGCCGGGTCTTTCAGGCCTGCGGGTATGTCATCCCAGTGCTTGGGCTTGTAGGTGTCGACCACCCTGGCCTTCTGCGCCTGCAAGCCGAACGTCACACCGTAATACACCACGTCGGCGACCGGAGCGGCCTGTTCGGCGACGATCTGTGCCAGCGCCTGTCCGGAATTCTTGTTGTCCAGCGGCACCTGCACGCCCGTGCTGTCGGCAATCGCCTTGAGCTGCGACCCCCAATCCGCCCACTCGGGCGGGCAGTTGTAGCAGATCGCGGTTTCAGCGGCCTGGGCGAGGCTCGCCGCGCCACACAACACCAGCGCCGCGAGGGTTTTACTGAGGCTGAGCATGAAGCGTCTCCTGATAGGACTGGATACTTTCGCCGGGCCGGATATGGCACGGCAGGCAATGGGAAACCGGCGCAGACCCGACGATCTGCGCCAGCAACTGGTCGATTAAGGTGTGCGCCAGCTCGGCAATCGGCTGAACGACCGTGCACAGGGTCGGGTGCATCTGGGTGCCGAGGGCGATGCCATCGAAGCCCATGACGGAAATGCGCCCAGGCACGTCCAGGCCATTACGGCGCAACTCGGCAATCACGCTAATGGCGAGCAGGTCGTTGGAGCAGACCAGTGCAGAAGGTGCTTGCGATGAACTCAGCAGTGGCCCGAACGCTGCGAAGTCGGCCGCGGTATGCGCCGGCATCTCAAGCACCGGCTGCACCTCAAGTGCATGCTCGGTCATCGCGTCGCAATACCCGGCGTAACGCAGGCGGGCGCGGTCGGACTGCATGGCCGGACCTGCCACCATTGCGATGCGTCGGTGCCCCAGTTCGATCAAATGTCGGGTTGCCAGCGCCATGCCTGCCCGGTTGTCCACCGAGACGGCGCTGTACTCAGGGTTGTCGGTCTGGTGGTAAGCGAGCACGAAAGGCGTGTCTTCGTTGATCAGCCCTTCCAGAACCTGATTGTGCTCCGCGTCGGTGACCGTCAGCACCAACCCGTCGACCCGTTGGCGCAACAGCTCTTCCACCACATCGCTTTCGCGCTCGATGGCGTAATTGGTGGTGACCAGCAGCAAGTTGTACCCACGTTGGCGAGCCGCGCTTTCCATCGCCTGAAACTGTTCTGCGAATATCGGATTGTGCAGATTGGGGACGACCACGCCGATCAGGTTGGTGGTTTGCAACCGCAGTTGGCGGCCCAGGCGGTTCGGACGAAAGCCCAGTTCGCGTGCTGCAACGAACACCCTTTCTCGGGTTTCGAACCGCACCACGTCAGGCGTCGCGAAGGCACGTGCAGCCGTAGCCCGGGAAACCCCTGCCAACCGCGCAACCGCTTTCAAATCTGTCATCGTCGCCCTCTTTGAGATCGATCTCATTGGCGGCGACTTTATCGAGTGAACATTGCCGAACGGGGTACGGTCGATGACCGTTCAGTGACAATCAGTGCGTTTAAGCAGATTAAACGGCAGGGGTTTGGCGAACCGGGACCGGTCTGCGTTAACATCAGCGGTCCGACGCGGCAACCTGCTGCGCGCAGGAGTAGTCATGGCTCATCCGTTCGCAACACTTACTCCCGACCTGGTCCTCGACGCCGTCGAAAGCATCGGTTTTCTCAGCGACGCGCGCATTCTGGCGCTCAACAGTTATGAAAACCGGGTGTATCAGGTCGGTATCGAAGACGGCCAGCCGCTGATTGCCAAGTTTTACCGCCCGCACCGCTGGACCAACGAGGCGATCCTCGAAGAACACAGTTTCACCCAAGAGCTGACCACGGTCGAAGTGCCTGTGGTTGCGCCTATGGTGCACAACGGCGAAACCCTGTTCGAACACGCAGGCTTTCGCTTCACGCTGTTTCCCCGCCGCGGCGGGCGCGCGCCAGAGCCAGGCAATCTCGATCAGCTGTACCGTCTGGGTCAGTTGCTGGGGCGCATTCATGCCGTCGGGGCGACCAAGCCGTTTGCGCACCGTGAAGCATTGGGTGTGAAAAACTTCGGCCAGGATTCAGTCAACTATTTGCTGGAAAACGATTGCATCCCGCGCAGCCTGCTGCCGGCGTACGAGTCCGTTGCCCGGGACCTGCTCAAGCGTGTCGAGGATGTCTATGCCGCAACGCCGCACACCAACATCCGCATGCACGGCGACTGCCACCCCGGCAACATGATGTGCCGCGACGAGGTGTTCCACATCGTCGACCTGGATGACTGCCGGATGGGGCCCGCCGTGCAGGACATCTGGATGATGCTGGCCGGCGACCGTCAGGAACGTCTTGGTCAGTTGTCAGAGTTGATGGACGGCTACAACGAATTCCACGATTTCGATCCACGCGAACTGGCGCTGATCGAACCGCTGCGCGCCCTGCGCCTGATGCATTACAGCGCCTGGCTGGCGCGCCGTTGGGATGACCCGGCATTCCCGCACAGCTTCCCCTGGTTTGGCACCGAACGGTACTGGGGCGACCAGATCCTGGCGCTTCGCGAGCAGATGTCGGCGTTGAACGAGGAGCCGTTGAAGCTGTTTTGAGCACCCTATGATCGTTCCCACGCTCCTGCGTGGTAACGCCGCCCAGGACGCTCCGCGTCCGCCCTCGAATATGACGCAGAGCGTCATGGGATGCATGCCTACGCGGAGCGTTAGGCACAATCAGACACTTATAAAAACCTGCTTTTAAGGGACGACCCATGCAAGCTGCCAATCCGCGCCGCGGATACATTCTCGGTCTGAGTGCTTACACCATCTGGGGCCTGTTCCCCCTCTATTTCAAAGCTATCGCAGCCGTACCGGCCATCGAGATCATCATCCATCGGGTGCTGTGGTCGGCGCTGTTCGGCTCGATCGTGCTGATGTTATGGAAGCACCCCGGCTGGTGGCGCGAACTGAGGGACAACCCGAAACGGCTTGCCGTGCTGGCTTTAAGCGGATCGCTGATCGCCGCCAACTGGATCGTGTATGTCTGGGCGGTGAACAACGGGCGCATGGTCGAAGCCAGCCTGGGGTATTACATCAACCCGCTGGTCAACGTGCTGCTCGGCATGGTGCTGCTGGGCGAGCGACTGAGGCGTTTGCAATGGCTGGCGGTGGGGTTTGCGGCCGCCGGGGTGGCGCAGCAGGTCTGGCAGGTCGGCAATCTACCGTGGGTTTCGCTGTTGCTGCCCCTGACCTTCGGCTTCTACGGGCTGATCCGCAAGAAAGCCCCGGTCGCGGCCCTGCCCGGGCTGGTGGTGGAAACCTGGATGCTGGTGCCGCTGGCGCTGATCTGGCTTGCGCTCAACCCCACCGCACTCAGCGCACAGGCTGAGTTCTGGACCACCACCCAAGCCATCTGGCTGGCAGCGGCAGGCCCGGTGACGCTGATTCCGCTGGTGTGCTTCAACGCCGCAGCCCGTCACCTGCCCTACACCACACTGGGTTTTCTCCAGTATCTGGCGCCGACGATCGTCCTGCTGCTGGCCGTGCTGCTTTACGATGAGCACCTGAATGCCAGCACCATCGTCACCTTCGCCTGCATCTGGGCGGGATTGGCGATTTACAGCATCGATGCGTGGCTGAGTTTGCGTCGCCGCAGCTGATCAAAAAACATACAACCCGTTGCAGGCCACATTCTGCGTGGCCTGCAACGGGTTCTCCAACGGTTATCCACAGGCAGGCTCACCTTATTTGTGAACAAGCCGTTGAAACTGTTGGTTTTTTGATCAGCCCGCGCCAAGCCACGCCGGTCATGGCGTGTAGCGTGATTCCCCCAGCTTATCCACAGGCAGGTGCAGGATAAGCGTGGATAAGCCTGGGCGGTCAACGCTCTGACTTGAACACCAACTCCACCATCAAGTCATCGGCCAGCGTTTCCAGCTGCGCCTGCAACTCGTCCAGCGACAGGTTCACGGGAACGCCCAGTAGCGCCTGGGCGTGAAACAGCAGTTCACTGCTCATTGGCGCAGGCGATACATCGGTGATCAGGCGTTCGACGTTAACGCCCTGCCCGGCCAGCAGCCGGGTGATGTCACGCACGATCCCGGCGCGGTCGTTGCCGACCAGCTCCATGCTGATGGGGCGGGTTTCGCCTGCGGTCTCGACCACACTTTCGGCCAGCAGCATGCGAATGCCATGCGCTGAAAGTGCGTTAAGCGCGGCAATCAGGTCGTCGTACTTTTCAGGTTCCACGCCCACCTTCAGAATGCCCGCGAACTGTCCGGCCATGCGTGACATGCGGCTCTCCAGCCAGTTACCACCCTGCTCGGCGATGCATTGGGCGATACGTTCGACCAGTCCAGGCTTGTCAGGGGCAACCAGCGTTACGACGAGATGATCCACGGTCAATTCCTCTTCTTGTTCACAATGCAAGGGTTGGATGAGTATAGGCAGGGTTGCGCAGCGCACCTTACAAGGCAAATCGTGTACCGTTCAGCACGTCCTGTGGAACAATCCGGACTGGATTTTGAGCACAGCCCGATTCAAGCGTGACTGAATAACGGAATCCGGTCGTTTTAATGACATATTCGCCAACATTTTCACAACAAAGCGGCTCATGTAGTATTTTGCAGCGCGCACTACATAAAAACAGAATCAATAACAGAGCGATCCTTGAGTGAGCTCGACCTGGACCCTGCTGAGCAGATTGAGGCAAGTGCAATGACTGAGTACGTTCAAGTCGGTGACCTGCGGGTCGCCAAAGTCCTGTTCGACTTCGTGCAGAACGAAGCCATCCCCGGAACTGGCATTGACGCCACTGCGTTCTGGGCCGGTACGGACCCATTGATCCACGACCTCGCGCCTAAAAACAGGGCTCTGCTCGATAAACGCGACGACTTGCAGGCAAAAATCGATGCATGGCATCAGTCCCATGCCGGACAAGCCCACGACGCCTCGGCTTACAAGGCATTCCTTCGGGAAATCGGTTATCTGCTGCCAGAAGCGGCGGACTTTGAGATCACGACGCAAAACGTCGACGAAGAAATCGCCACGATGGCAGGCCCGCAACTGGTCGTGCCCGTGATGAACGCGCGCTTTGCGCTCAATGCGTCCAATGCCCGCTGGGGCTCGCTGTATGACGCGCTCTACGGCACCGATGCCATCAGCGAAGCGGGCGGTGCCGAGAAAGGCAAGGGCTATAACAAGGTGCGCGGCGACAAGGTCATCGCCTTCGCCCGCGCCTTCCTCGACCAGGCCGCGCCCTTGGCTGCGGGCTCACACGTCGATTCGACCGCTTATAAACTGATCGACGGCAAGCTGGTGATCAGCCTCAAGGGTGGCAGCAACACGGGGCTTCGAAACGACTCTCAACTGATCGGCTTTCAGGGCGATGCCTCGGCACCGATTGCCGTGCTGCTCGAACACAACGGCCTGCATTTCGAAATCCAGATCGATGCATCCAGCCCGGTGGGCCAGACAGACCCCGCAGGTGTCAAAGACATCCTCATGGAAGCCGCGCTGACCACCATCATGGACTGCGAGGATTCCATCGCCGCCGTCGATGCGGACGACAAGGTGGTTGTGTACCGCAACTGGCTGGGCCTGATGAAAGGTGACCTGGCCGAATCGGTCACCAAGGGCGGCGAAACCTTCACTCGCGTCATGAACCCGGACCGGGTCTACACCACACCTGCGGGCGGCGAGGTCACGTTGCACGGTCGGTCGTTGCTGTTCATCCGCAACGTCGGTCACTTGATGACCATCGATGCGATTCTCGACAAGCATGGCAATGAGTTGCCGGAAGGCATTCTCGACGGCCTGCTGACCAGCCTTGCGGCGCTCCACAACCTCAATGGCAACACCACGCGCAGCAACAGCCGTCGTGGCTCGATGTACATCGTCAAACCGAAAATGCACGGCCCGGAAGAAGCGGCGTTCACCCACGAGCTGTTCGGCCGTATCGAGCACGTGCTTGGCCTGCCGCGCAACACCTTGAAAGTCGGGATCATGGACGAGGAACGCCGTACCACGGTGAACCTCAAGGCCTGCATCAAGGCCGCCAGCGAGCGGGTGGTGTTCATCAACACCGGCTTCCTGGACCGCACGGGTGACGAGATTCACACCTCAATGGAAGCCGGTCCGGTGGTGCGCAAGGCGCAGATGAAGGCCGAAAAGTGGATTGCGGCGTACGAGAACTCCAACGTCGATATCGGCCTGAAATGCGGTCTGCAGGGCAAGGCGCAGATCGGCAAGGGCATGTGGGCGATGCCGGATTTGATGGCAGCGATGCTGGAGCAGAAAATCGCTCACCCAATGGCCGGAGCCAACACGGCGTGGGTGCCTTCGCCGACGGCCGCTGCGTTACATGCGCTGCATTATCACAAGGTCGATGTGTTCGCCCGTCAGGCCGAACTGGCTCAGCGCGAGCCAGCGTCGGTCGACGACATCCTGACCATTCCTCTGGCGCCGACTACCGACTGGACGCCAGAAGAGATCCAGAACGAACTGGACAACAACGCACAGGGCATTCTGGGTTACGTGGTGCGCTGGATCGATCAGGGCGTGGGCTGTTCCAAGGTGCCGGATATCAACGACATCGGCTTGATGGAAGACCGTGCGACGCTGCGTATCTCCAGCCAGCACATGGCCAACTGGCTGCGCCACGGCGTGGTCACCGAAGCGCAAGTGCTGGAAAGCCTGAAACGCATGGCCCCGGTGGTGGATCGCCAGAACGCAGATGACCCGCTGTATCGCCCGTTGGCACCGGACTTCGACAGCAACATCGCCTTCCAGGCGGCGGTTGAATTGGTGATCGAGGGCGTACGCCAGCCGAACGGCTACACCGAGCCGGTGTTGCATCGCCGCCGTCGCGAGTTCAAGGCTAAAAACCCTCAGTAACGCCGCAAGCAAAGCGCGCCAGGGCCCAGGCCCTGGCAGCGCACGCACCGACCGTAATTTACTGAGTAGACGTTGTTTTTGTGGGAGGCCCCACCACGTCTTCGACGTAGCGCTGTCGCGCAGCAAACACCGGACCTTGGGAGGCGGTTTGCCGGCGATGCAGTCGACGCGGTATATCAGGAAATTGCGTCATCTTTCATAGCGGGCAAGCCGCCTCCTATCAAACAACCTGTAACTCATTGACGAGACGCGGTTTCGTGGAAGCGGACCGTGCGGCGTTCCGTTTGTCCGCGAAAAGGCCGGTACATTCGACGCAGATGCAGTGGCTGAAACTCTGCATTCGCGGACAAGTCCGCTCCCACAAAAACCGAGTTTCTTCAGTGGGAGGCGGCTTGCCACGCGACAGCGCTGGTTCGAAGATTAGTGGGTCTCCCACCGTTCCGTGTTCGCTGCGAGACAGTGCGGTATCAGAGCCATCGAGGCATCTGTCACATCCCCAGTTCACGCCTGATCAGCTTGACCAACTGCTTGGTATTGAGCGGCTTGAGCAGAAAATCAACGACGCTCAGGTGCATCGCATCAATGGCATCGCGTACGTTCGCATCACCTGAAACGATGATGATGGGCAATTCTGCACGGTCGGATTCGCGAACCTGACGTATCAGGTCCAGGCCATCCGAAGGAGCCATGCGCAGGTCAGTGATCAGCAGGCCAATGGCGTCACGGGTCCGGATCAACTCCATTGCACCTTCGACATCGGACGCAGTGATGCAACTGATGTCGTTAAGGCTCAGAATTTCGGCCAGCAGCTCGCGCGCGTCATTGTCGTCGTCAACGATCAAGACCCGTTGTGGCGCATCGCGGTCGGGCTCCAGCATGACCTCAGTGAGGGCTCTGCGCTCTTCGTCGCTCAATATGTCGTGATCAATCATCGCAATCTCATCATTCCCTGAACTCATCCGACAGCAGACCACGGTCGATCTGCAATGCATTTCGTCGGCTTCCCGGCCAATGATCGTTCGCGCTCCAATGCGTTCGTCAATCACTTCTTTGGCACCAGTGTCGCCTATTGCGTTCAGCACAGTCGTAAGACTTACGTCCAATGGGCACTGTGCCGCAAGCGGCCGACCATGAGCCTCAATAACAAAAACGCGGAACAGCTCATGAGTAAAGCAGACGCTTTCGCCCAGGCAGGCAAGACAGCCGTGCTGCAAAACATCCACGGCACCATGCAGTTCCTGCAACGATTCCCGCCTTTCAACCAGATGGAAAACGCTCATCTGGCGTACCTGGTCGAACAATGCCAACTCAGGTTTTACGCTGCCGATGAGAGCATCATCAAGCCCGGCGATGGGCCAGTAGAACACTTTTATATCGTCAAACAAGGTCGAGTGGTAGGTGAACGCCCTCACTCTGCCAAAGGCGGCAATGAAACGACGTTTGAAATCACCACCGGCGAGTGCTTTCCGTTGGCCGCGTTACTGGGCGAGCGTGCCACCCGCACCGAGCATCTGGCCGCCGAAGATACCTTCTGCCTGCAATTAAACAAGCAGGCGTTCATCAAATTGTTCGCCCTCTCCACCACCTTCCGCGATTTCGCCTTGCGGGGGGTGAGCAGCCTGCTGGATCAGGTCAATCAACAGGTTCAGCAGCGCGCTGCCGAAACCCTGGGCACCCAATATTCCCTGAACACCCGACTGGGTGAACTGGCCATGCGTCATCCTGTGATGTGCGGTCCCGACATGCCCATGCGTGAGGCCGTCAAACTCATGCACGAGCAGCAAGTGGGCAGTATCGTGATCGTTGATGAGCATCAGGCACCGCTGGGGATTTTCACCCTGCGTGACCTGCGCGAGGCGGTCGCGGACGTGAGCACCGATTTTGGCGCCGAGATTCGCCACAGCATGAGCCGCGCGCCGTTTCACCTAAGCCCGGACGCCAGCGCGTTCGATGCGGCAATCGCCATGACCGGGCGACACATTGCCCATGTGTGTCTGGTCAAGGACGGACGGCTGTGCGGCGTGGTGTCCGAGCGGGACCTGTTTTCCCTGCAACGCGTCGACCTGGTGCATTTGGCGCGCACCATCCGTAACGCGCCGCGTATTGAAGCATTGACGGGACTGCGTGGCGATATCGTCCAATTGGTCGACCGCATGCTGGCCCACGGCGCGTCTTCGACCCAGATTACGCAGATCATTACGTTGCTCAACGATCACACCGTCTGCCGAGTGATCGAGCTGACACTGGAAGAAAAAGGCGACCCCGGCGTGCCGTTCAGCTGGCTGTGCTTCGGCAGCGAGGGCCGACGCGAGCAGACGCTGCACACCGATCAGGACAACGGCATTCTGTTCGAAGCCGCCGACGCAGCCGATGCCGAACGCATTCGTGCCCTGCTGCTGCCGATCGCCGAGCGCATCAACCAGAGCCTGGCGCAGTGCGGTTTCACGCTCTGCAAAGGCAACATCATGGCCAGCAACCCGGAATTGTGTCTGTCACGCGGCGAGTGGTCTCGGCGCTTTGCAGCCTTCATTCGCGAGGCCACACCGGAAAACCTGCTGGCCTCCAGCATCTACTTCGACCTGCGCGTGGTCTGGGGCGATGAAAGCGGCTGTGAGCAACTGCGCCGTGGCATTCTCGATCAGGTCGCGGGCAACCGTCTGTTCCAGCGCATGATGGCCGAGAATGCCCTGCGCCAGCGCCCGCCGGTGGGTCGTTTCAAGGATTTCGTACTGGCCCGCAAGGGCAGCGAGAAAGACACGCTGGACCTCAAAACCGAAGGGCTGACGCCGTTCGTGGATGGCGCACGCGTGCTGGCACTGGCCAACGGCATCGGTGCCAATAATACGCTGGAGCGCCTGCGGCAACTGGTCGAACGCGAGGTCATCGATCCGCTGGACGGTGCCGCCTACGAAGAGGGCTATCACTTCATCCAGCAGACGCGCATGCAGCAGCATCAGTTGCAGAGCCGCCAAAACCTTGCGTATTCCAACCGCATCGACCCGGACACCCTCAATCATCTGGACCGGCGCATTCTGCGAGAGTCTTTCCGTCAGGCGCAGCGTCTGCAAACCAGCCTGACATTGCGTTACCAACTGTGAATATTGGCCTCCTATGAACCTGCTCGATTGGCTGCGACCACGGCCTAAAAAAGTACCGCTGCAAAGCCACCAGTTGCAACGACTCGGGGCATTGCAATCCTGCGCAAAGCTGAGCGACAAGCCGTTGCGACAGCAGCGCTGGGTGGTGCTGGACCTGGAAACCAGCGGGCTGAACATGAACCGCGACCAGGTGCTGTCCATCGGTGCGGTGGTGATTGAGGACGGCGCCATCGATCTGGGCCAGCAATTCGAACGCACCTTGCTGCGCGTCGATCACAAGGTCAGTCCGGCGGTGTTGATCCACGGCCTGGCACCCAGTGCCATTGCAGCGGGCTGCGAACCGGTGGAGGCGCTGCTGGATTTCATGGCGTTTCTGGGCGACAGCCCGGTGCTGGGTTTTCATGCGCCGTTCGACCAGCACATGTTGTCCCGCGCCTTGAAAGACAGCCTTGGGTATCGCCTGCTGCATCCCTTTTTCGACATCGCGGAGATAGCGCCGATGCTGTGTGAACAGGCCAACCTGCGCCATGCCGGGCTGGACGACTGGACGCGCTTCTTCGGCCTGCACGCCGAGGAGCGCCACAACGCCAGCGCCGATGCGTTGGTCACCGCCGAACTGGCACTGATCCTCTTCAGCCACGCCCGTCGCCAGCAGATCGACAGCCCGCTCCGTTTGGAGGAATGCCTGGGACAGTGGCGCAGACGCAAGCAATCGCATTCGTTTTGATCATCTGATTGCGTTCGGCGCCCGACCTGAATATCCAGGGAATCAGTGCCATTGGGACGCAGAGCGTCCCGGGCGTGAATCTGAACATCCGAGTCGCATTTCCACACTGGAGCCTGGGGACGATCTGACGTCGGCGTCTGTCCCAGCCGACAGACGCCAATTGCCACTATCCGCACGCCCTGTCACAATCGCGAATGATTCTCTTTAGTTCGATTCTTCTCATCGAGGCCGTTCGTGTCGTCAGTCCCAAGCCCACATAGCGAGATCGTTGGTGCGTTGTATCGCGATCATCGCGGTTGGCTGCTGGCCTGGCTTCGGCGCACTATTTCCTGCCCGCAACGCGCGCAGGACTTGAGTCAGGACACGTTCGTCCGCTTGCTGGGTCGCGACGAATTGCAATCGCCCAGAGAGCCTCGTGCGTTTCTGGCGGCCGTTGCGAAAGGCCTGATGTTCGACCACTTCCGACGTGCCGCGCTGGAACAGGCCTATCTCAGTGAACTGATGCGAATTCCGGAAGCCGACCAGCCCTCGCCTGAAACGCAGTTATTGATTCTGGAAGACCTGAAAGCGATCGATGACATGCTCTGTACATTACCCGGCAAAGCGCGAGCGGCCTTCCTTTACAGCCGCCTGGACGGGCTGGGCCATGCCGAAATAGCCCAGCACCTGGGCGTCTCTGTTTCACGAGTCAGGCAGTATCTGGCCAGGGCCATGCGCCAGTGCTATGTAGCGCTGTACGGCGAACCCACATGAACGCACGTCCAGTCTCGGCCCGTGTGCTGGATGCAGCCATCGAGTGGCAACTGAACCTGGATTCGACAAGCAGCAATGATGCCGAACGTGCCGAGTTCGCCCGCTGGCTGGCAGCCGACGAGGAGCATGCCCGCGCCTGGAGTCAGCTGGGCATGCTCAATCAGCGCTTTGCCCTGCCCACAGGTCCGGCGCGCAAGGCTTTGCAGCAGTCGCCAGGCACCCTGCGGCGCAGCCTGCGCAAGCTCGGTGGCGGTCTGGCCGGTGTGTTTCTGGCCTGCGGTCTGGCGCTGTTCACCGCTGATCGTTATTTGGGACTGGACTACTGGCTCGCCGACCAACGCACCGCAACCGGTGAACAGCGAGAGGTTCGTCTGGCGGACAACACCGTCATTCGCCTCAACACCCACAGCGCCATCGATGTGCGCTTCGACGCCACTCAGCGACGGGTGATTCTGCAGGACGGCGAAATACTGGTGCAGACCGGCGATCATGACGACCCGCGGCCCTTCATCGTGGAAACCCCGGATGGCAGCCTGCGTGCGCTCGGCACGCGTTTTCTGGTCAGGCGTGACGCCGATGGCACGCTGCTCAGCGTGCTGGAATCAGCCGTCGCCGCCCACGCTCGCGAGACCCCACAAGAGCAGGTATTGCGTGCAGGCCAACAGATCCGCCTGAGCCGTGACGGGCTGGGTCCGTTGCTTGCCCTGCCAATGGGCGCAGACGCCTGGACACGCGGCATGCTGGTGGTAGACAACGCTCGCCTGCAAGACATGCTGGCGGAGGTGGGCCGTTATCGGGCGGGCCATCTGGGGGTCGATCCGAAGGTTGCAGACCTGCGCATCACCGGCAGTTTCCCACTGACCGACACCGACCTCGCCCTCAAGGCGCTATTGCCCGCGCTCCCGGTACAGATCGAGGAACACACGCCCTGGTGGGTTACCGTTCTGCCGAAGAACGCCGCCACTGCGGCAAAACGCTGAAACACAGCGGCGAGCCCAAACCGTGCGCGGTACTGACACTTTCCAGGTTTCATACGGCTTAGCGTTAACGAGCCCTGCCCTTTCTTCTGTGGATACTCCATGAAAAGCCAAACCGTGCGTCGCTGGTCTGTCGTCCATACCTGGAGCAGCCTGATCTGCACACTGTTCCTGTTGATGCTGGCCATCACCGGCCTGCCGCTGATCTTTCACCATGAAATCGACCACCTGCTGGGCGATGCGCCGCATTACCGGGAAATGCCTGCCGATACGCCGCACTTGAATCTGGAGCAATTGGCCAAGGCCGCCGAAGCCCATCGTCCCGGCGAAGTGATGCAGTACTTCGGCTGGGACGACGAAGCCCCCAATGGCGTAATGGCGATTACCGCCGCGACGGCAGGGACTGAGCCCAATTCCTCCCATACCTTCGCCCTGGACGCCCGCACCGGCGAAGCGCTGGAAATGCCCTCGGCCAATGGTGGTTTCATGATGGTCATGCTGCGCCTGCATGTGGACATGTATGCCGAACTGCCGGGCAAACTGTTGCTGGCGTTCATGGGATTGCTGTTCGTGGTGGCGATTGTGTCCGGGACGGTTCTGTATTCGCCCTTCATGCGCAAGCTTGAATTCGGGACGATACGGGCGAAGAAATCAACCCGAACCCGCTGGCTGGACCTGCACAACCTGATCGGTATTGTGACGCTGACCTGGGCGCTGGTGGTCGGTGTCACGGGCGTGATCAGTGCTTGCGCCGACCTGCTGATTGCCTCTTGGCGCAACGACGCCCTGGCCACCATGATCGCGCCGTATCGCGACGCTCCGCCGCTGACTCAACGCGCACCGGCCACACGCTTGCTGGACATCGCCGAATCCGCCGCGCCCGGCATGCAGGCTGACTTCATCGCCTTTCCCGGCACGCGGTTCTCCAGCGAGCATCACTACGCCGTATTCCTCAAGGGCAACACGCACCTGAGAGCGCACCTGGCGACACCGGTACTGATCGATGCACAAACCCTGCAGGTCACCGCCGTGGTGGAGCGCCCCTGGTACATGGATGCGCTGGGCATGTCGCAGCCGCTGCACTTTGGTGACTACGGCGGCATGCCGATGAAAATCCTCTGGGCCGCGCTGGATGTGCTGACCATCATCGTGCTCGGTAGCGGCGTTTACCTGTGGTGGGTACGACGACGCGCCGTCCGCACGGTAAACGCCGGTCAGGCGCAGGTGCCGTAATGACAGGCAAACCGTCCCGATTCTGGAAAACCTTCGCCAAACCCGCATGGATCGCGCTGCTGACCGGCACGGGTCTGTTTGCGGCATTGCTGGGCGATGGCTGGTGGGACACGCTGGCGTGGGCAGGCATGGGAATCGCCGCCGGGTTGAGTGTCCGGGGGTTGCTGGCGCGTCACTGACCGTGCCCATTGCTCTGCATGGGCATGCCTCCCGTGACGCTCTGCGTCACATTCGAGAGCGGACGCGGAGCGTCCTGGGCGGGGTTACCACGCAGGACCGTGGGAACGATCATCAGTATCCGCCTGAATGCATAACCTGTGGGAGGCGGCTGGTTGCAGTCGCACCACTCGCTGACTAGTCTATGGACCTGTCTCAGTCGAGGAACACCCATGTCTGCCCCCCAGATGACGTTGTATTTCAACGCAGCCTCTCCTTTCGCCCGCAAGGTGGTGGTGATGCTTCATGAAACCGGTCAGGTTGACCGCGTGCATTTGCATCCCACGGTGCTGACACCGGTCAATCCGTCTGACGAACTCAACGGCGACAACCCGGCAGGCAAGCTTCCGGCCTTGCGCCTGGCCGATGGTAATGTGATCCACGACAGCCGGGTCATCCTCGACTATCTGGACCACCAGCATGTCGGCAACCCGCTGATCCCACGCGAAGGTTCTGCACGCTGGAGACGCCTGACCCTCGCCTCGCTAGCCGATGCCCTGCTCGACGCCGCCATCCTGATCCGCTATGAAACGGCGCTGCGCCCCGCCGAGAAACACTGGGATCTGTGGCTGGACAACCAGCAGGCAAAGATCGAGCGCACGCTCAGCTATCTCGAGCAAGACGCCATCACCGAACTCAGCGCGTCATTCGATGTGGCGTCCATCAGCGTCGCGGCAGCCTTGGGTTATCTGGACTTCCGCCAGCCTGACCTGCGCTGGCGCGGGGCCTATCCGCGTCTGGCCAACTGGTATCTGGAAGTCAGCCAGCGCCCTTCGATGCTGGCGACGCAGCCACCGGCCTGAGGCTGCGTGATTTTTCGCCGGGGCGTACGGTTGAACGTGAGGGCTCCGGCAGCTGGCTGGTGATGATGACGATCAGGCCGCGCGCCAGGGCCTGATCTTCGCGCAAGCCGAGCCACTTACTCATGAGATGGCTGCACAGCGGCGTCGAGTGGCTGGCCAGGGCGACTGATCGCAATGCCATACCAGTCCAGTTTGCGGGTCAGCACCATAAACACGCTCAGCAGGCCGAACAGCAGCAATGCCCCCATCAGCAGCGCGTAATCCTCGGCGCTGAGCAGACCATACAGCATGCCGTACAGCGCACTCAGACCTGCCGCAAAACCTGCTCCGTGGCGCACGCTGCGTAGCACATGGCAGACATAGAATCCGATCAGACAAACGCAGGCGCTGGCCGACAACAGATAAGCCACCGCAAACCCCAAATGCTCGGACAGTGACAACAGCATCAGGTAAAACAGCGCCAGCGCCGCACCTACCAGTGCATATTGAACCGGGTGTACAGCCATGCTTTTCAGCACTTCGAAGAGGAAGAATCCGGCAAACGTCAGCGCAATGAACAGCAACGCATATTTGATCGCCCGATCACTTTTGAGGTACTGATCCACCGGGTCGACGAAGCTCACGCCAAAGCTGCGGCTTTTGAAGTCCTCACAGGTCTGCGCCGTCAGACAGCGGCTGAGCGCATCTTCCAGGTTGGTGGAGAAGAACGAGGCCTGCCACGTGGCGCTGAAACCCTGACCCGTGATCTCGCGACGGCTCGGTAAATAGTTGCCGATGAAGCTTGGATGTGGCCAGTCGGCACTGAGCTGTACATTGCTGGACTTGCCTACCGGCGCAATCTCGAACTGGCCAGTACCTTGCAAGCGCAGATCGAACGCGAAATCCAGCGTGGCCTGTTCACGGCCTTCCAGCATCGGCAGGTTGGCGCTGACACCCTCGCCCAGCCAATCGACCCGCGAACCGGGCAACAGATCCAGCGTCTGTCCGTTCATCTGCAGCTTCGGCGAGCTTTCGATGCCGCGAATGTCGCTGATGCCCAGCGCCAGATAAGGCTTCTCGAATGTGTAGTCGGCAAAGTCCTCGGTCAAACCCAGTTGCTCGGGCAACACGAACTGGCCACTGATGTGGTTATCGGCATGATAAAGCCGCGCCTCGTAGATGCCTCGTGAACGCAGCTCGGTCTGCACCTTGCCATCAAGCTCGAAACGCTCCGGCAGAAAATAAAGCTGCCCGCGCTCGGAAGCGGTTTCAAGGTAACGCTCTTGCGTCTGCGCGTTGGTCTTCCAGATACGAACGTTTTTGCGATACGGCACAACCAGCAGCGGGCCGGTCAGACGCTGACTGAAGCTGGAGCTGCGCGCGATATCCTCAAGGACCCCGTCACGCTGCAACTGCCGATCAGTAATCAGGCTCCCGATCATCAACAGCGGAATCAGCAGCAGCAGAATCAACAACGCAATGGTGCCCAGTTTTACAGCCAGATTTCGATTCATTGGGACTCTCCCTTTTTTGATAGGCAGAGTCTGAAATGGCTATGTGGAGACAGCATGGGGGAGGTGTGGAGATTGTGTGGTGGCTGAGCAAGGTCGAGTAATACTTGGCGGCAAGCGTGACTCGACCTATTGGTTCTACTAGCTGGTTGGCCTGAGCGAACTCATACAGACTCATTCCCGTGATCAGCCATGATGGGAAAAAAGCCAATGTGTGGCAGTGCATCAGTTTTACTCTGCACCTATCGCTACGATGCTCTAGATCGCTTGGCCAGTTGCAACAGGGGTGGGCAGGCCGGTGCGTTTTTATTCTATAAAATGAACCGTTTGGCCAGCCAAATCCAAGGCGCTGTATGGCATTCATTGCTCCAGACAGAGGATCGTGTGCTGGCCCAGCAAAATCAGATTGGCAACCATCTGGATTGCCTGCCGCTTTTAATTGATCAGCAGGGATCGGTCATTGCAGCACCACAGCAGGCTTTTACGTATACAGCCTACGGCGAACGTGATCCATCGAACGACCCGGCCCAACTTCCAGGCTTCAATGGCCAATGGGTTGACCCCGTGACCGGGCATTATGTGTTGGGCGCAGGTTACCGGTCATTCAATACGGTGCTGATGAGGTTCAACAGCCCGGACAGCTTCAGTCCGTTTGGCGAAGGTGGGATTAATGGGTATGCGTATTGCTTGGGTAATCCCGTCAATGTAGAGGATCCAACCGGGCATATTCCTGTTATTTCAGCACTTACAGAAATGTGGTCAACGCTGTCACGAAGGCTGGTTAATGCCACGACAAGATTTCGTCCACCGCCCAAGGAAATGCGTGTGTATAACCATAGAGTGTGGCGCGGGCTCGACCTCAATGACAGAACAAAAAAATCAGATGGCGTGCAATTGGTTATCAGAGGTCATGGCGCTGACGCCTCAAAACTCGGTAGACAGGGAATCGAGATGCAGAACAAGATCGCGTCGCCCACCGAATTTGCCAACGCATTCAACGCAAAGACAGTTGAAGGCTACAAGGATATTAAACTCATTGCCTGCTATTCGGCACAGGGTGAACATAACTCAATGGCGGCAGCGTTATCCAAACACTCAGGCTTACCGGTTAAAGGTTACACAGGAAGCATCATGGTCGATTCCCTGGGTGAGCAAAGGCTGCGCCTGGTTAAAAAAAATCCCTATAAAAAGTCAGACCCTAAATACCCTGACTTCTCTTATGAACCGAAGTGGTTCAGACCCCCTGAAAAACAGTTCAATATCAGGAAATCCTGACGTTGACATCGCACCCATTGTTGTTTGGCGCACGCTTCAGCGCTCCCACCGCACTGAAGTCATTATTCAGATCACAGGCAGCAACAGCTTCACTTCAACCCCACCCTCAACATTCCCGATGCACATGTCGCCTTCATGCAACTGCACGACCTCTTCAACGAAGTTCAGTCCCAACCCGGTGCTTTTCCGGCCACTGACAGGACGCGGCAAGGAGTAGAAACGCTCGCTAAGGCGCGGTAAGGCGTAGTCGGGGATCGGCGTTGCGTCGTTGTAGAGCGTGAGACGGATGCGTTCCCCCTCACGTATGGCTGTCAGCCGCAGCCGTCCGTTGACGGGTGTGAAATCCAGCGCATTATCGATCAGATTGGCCAGCGCCTGACTCAACAGAAAGCGCTCGCCCAGCAGCCGCAGGCCGGGATCAATCTGAAGGTCGACTCGCAGCCCCTGACGTTCGATACGTGTACGTCTAGCCGTTAATAACTCATCGATCAGTTCGGCCAGTGCAATGGCAACCCGCTCTTCGAGACCTTGGCGCTGCTCGACCATTGCCAGATTAAGCAAGCGTTCGATCAGTTGTTGCAACCGCGCACTTTCGTCTTCGATATTGCTGACAAACCGTTTGCGCTGTTCACCGGGCATCTCATCGTGCAACAGCTCGGCAGCGCCACGAATCGCCGCCAGCGGGCTTTTCAGTTCGTGGGTCAATGTGTGTACGTAGCGCTCGACGTAGGCTTTGCCTTCCAACTGCGTGCGCATGTGTTCGACAGCAGAGGATAATTGCTCCAGTTCGCCCCCACGATAATGCGGCAACTCGGCACGACGCCCTTCGCTAACGGCCTGTGCATAGCCGGTGAGACGGCGTAATGCCGAACCCAGCCACCAGGAAAAAAGCCCGCCCAGTAACAGCCCCAGTATCATCAGTCCACCGCCATACCAGAGCAGTCGGCGCTCCGCACGATCGACATACGGTTGCAGTGAGCTGTTGGGCTTGGCGACGGTCACCACACCGATAATCGTGCCGTTATCGCGAATCGGCGCGCCCACGTGCATGACTGAGGAGTTGGGATCGTCGGGATCGCTACGCGTCGAGCGCGCACCGTATTTGCCCCGCAGGCTCAGGTAGACGTCGTTCCAGCGCGAGTAGTCCTGACCCACTGCCTCACCGCTGGAGTCGAGCAAAACGATGCCGTTGGCGTCAGTCACGTAGATGCGGTTGTTGACCTGATTTTTCGGCAAACCCCAGATAGTCGCGGCGGGCTGACGCAACCCATAGGCCTTGAGCGCGTCCGGCAGACGGCTTTGATCCAGCGTGCCGTTCCTGACGTCGTCGTGAATGATTTCGGCCAGCAGATTGGCAGTGTCGACCAAGGTTTCTTCGGTGGACTGACGCACGCCCGGACGGACTTCCTTCATCACAGTGCTGAGCACGAAGTAGCCGGTCAGTGCGATGAACACCGCATACACCAGAAAGATCCGAATGCTTAACGGCATCAGCTGTGGCCTGGGCTGTAACTGTAACCGAGCCCGCGATGAGTCTGGATTGGCTCGGCGTCAGCCGCCACGATACGCAGCTTGGCACGCACGCTCTTGATATGGCTGTCGATGCTGCGCTCGTAACCTGCATCTGCCGCAACCCCCATCGCATCGAGCAACTGCTCTCGGCTGAACACGCGCTCAGGCTGGGCGAGCAAGCACTGCAACAGGCGGAATTCGTGACGGGTCAGGCTCAAGGTGTGATTGCGATAGCTGATCTGGAAACGTTCGAGGTCCACCGTGAATGGCTGGTTTTGCGGAACACTCACAGTGCGCGGCTGCATACGCTTGAGAATTGCCCGGACCCGCGCCGCCACTTCTCGCGGACTGAACGGTTTGACAACGTAGTCGTCAGCACCGATCTCAAGCCCCACGACGCGGTCAATTTCACCATCACGTGCGCTCAGAAACATGACAGGCACTTCGCTGAAGCGCCGCAACTGCTTGCAAGTCTCAAAACCAGTGATGTCCGGCAGACCGATATCCAGAATGATCAGGTCGGCGGGCGCTACGCGCTGCTGCTCGACCGCCTCCTGCCCCAGGCTAAGCCATGAAGTGGTGAAACCTTCGCTCTGCAGCGCATAGATCAGCGTATCGGCAATCGCAGCTTCATCTTCGACAATCAATATGTGCGGCATGGCATCCGAGCGCTTGAAAAGAGGGCGAAACGTTGCGCGATTTCAGCCCTCTGCGTCAATCAGCAATCCGGTTTGTCAGCGGTATAGCGACGTGCCGGATTGACCGCTGCGTCGAACTCGCGCAGCGCCTTGGCGCCGATCAGCAGCGGATAGTTGAAGTGGCTGCGGTCCACCAGGTTCACTTCAACGGTGCGTTTCTGGTTGCCCAGGCATAGCTCCATGTCCACGACCGGGCGCTTGGCAGAGTCGACTGTTTCATCGTCCTCGTCATCCCCTTCCGAGCGGCCCTTGATCTTGCTGATCCGCGACACCTTGTGTTCGTAAACCTTGCTGTCGGCGTCCTTGGTCGCCAGGCGGAAACGCACCCAGTCGTCACCGTCACGCTTGAACAACTCAATGTCCTTGGCCGACAGGGAGGCTGTCAGCGCGCCGGTGTCCATCTTGGCCTTGAAGGTCTGACCGACATCCATCACCTTGATGTTCTCGTAGCGACCATACAGCGTCGGTTCGGCCGCCATGACAGGCAGTGCGAGCAGGGACAACAGCGCCAGAATCGGTTTCACGTGGGTGGTTCCTCACAATGGACAACGCCTGATTGGCGCCCGGTTTTTAGACAGCGAACCTGTGGTTGGTTCGACCGTTCAACAAGGGATTAGCATAATCACCCGCACATGAAACATTTGTAAGTACCTGTGCAATTGGCGTGAAACACGATGATCTTTATCATTGGCGCCCCAGAACGCTCAAGAGTCTTTTATGCGCCGTGCGCTTACCGGCTGTTTAGTCGCCACACTCCTGCTGATCAATACGCTTGTACTGATTGGCCCATTGCTGGTCTTTGCTCTGCTCAAGCTGCTGTTCAGAGGCCGGATGCGGGACCGTTGCTCCCACGCGGTCATGTGGATTGCCGAAACGTGGGCCGAGATCGACAAGATCATCTTCGCGGCCTGTATCCCTACGCAATGGGACATTCGCGGCGATGAAGGTCTGCGCAGCGACACCTCCTATCTGGTCATCAGCAACCACCAGTCCTGGGTCGACATCCCCGCACTGATTCAAGCGCTAAACCGGCGCACGCCGTTCTTCAAGTTCTTCCTGAAAAAGGAACTGATCTGGGTGCCGCTACTGGGGCTGGCGTGGTGGGGGCTGGATTACCCGTTCATGAAGCGCTACACAAAAGCGTTTTTGGCCAAGCACCCTGAACTCAAGGGTAAGGACCTGGAAATCACCAAGGCCGCCTGCGAGCTGTTCAAGCGTCAGCCGGTGACCATCGTCAATTACCTGGAAGGCACCCGCTTTACCCCGGCCAAACACACGGACCAGTCCTCGCCCTATACCCGCCTGCTCAAGCCCAAGGCTGGCGGCGTTGCATTCGTGCTGGCGGCGATGGGTGAACAACTGGACGCCATTCTGGACGTGACCGTGGTTTACCCGGGCTCAAGTATTCCGGGCTTCTGGGACATGCTCTGCGGTCGCGTTCCGAAAGTGATCGTCGATATCAAGACACGGCCGATGGATCCTGCGTTGTGGCAGGGCGATTACGAAAACGATCCGGTGTTTCGCGAGAAAATCCAGGGCTGGGTCAACCAGCTGTGGATCGATAAAGATGCGCGTATCGCTTCGTTGAGGTTGGAAAAAACACAGCAATAACTAGCAGTTTCGACAGGTAGATAACTGTCCGCGAGCGATTGAAACTGTTCCCGAGAGAAAGGAGAACACGATCATGCCGCCGTCCACTCGTACGTTGTTGGGCACCTACCGTTATGATGCACTGGACCGCATCGCGGCTTGCACGCCTGCGCTTCAGGCGAGCGTCAAAAGGTTCTATCAGAAGGATCACCTGTCCACCGAACTTAAAAGACCTGAGCAGTTTGCCTTTATGCGGGCCGAAGGCAGGCTGCTGGGCATAGTGCACACGAATGTAAGCGGACCAGGCAGCGATTTGCTGGCCGTTGATCAATCAGAATCGGTACTGCACAGCATCGGTCTTCAACAGCATCGGGTCTTCGCCTACTTGCCTTATGGAACGTGCGCAAAAGAACGCTCGACGTACCTTCCGGGTTACACCGGTCAAGTGCCCGACCCGATCACAGGCCATTATCTACTGGGCAATGGAAAGCGCGCCTTCAATCCAGTGCTGATGCGTTTCAATCGCTTAGACACGCTAAGCCCGTTCGGTGAAGGCGGCCTCAATGCCTATGCCTACTGCAAGGGCGACCCCATCAATTACACGGACCCCACAGGCCATTATTCAATACCAGGAATGGCAGGCATGGCCAGCGTGCGACTCAGAAGGCGTCACGACACTGGAGCCATCAGGTCAAGCCTGATGACCGAAGACGGCGTTGTTCGGACCGTGGACAGAGCCCTGCGCAGGAATACTTCGCCCCTACCCATGTCTGAATCCAGAAGACACATCGAAGTTACGGTCAAGAATTTCGACCAGAATTTGCCCTTTATCAAGAAACTTGCCTCAGTCAATCGCAACCTTGCCAGCCACGGCGACACCGACCTCAGTTTGCCCCATGCAAAATATTACGCGGACCTGGCGGTGAAAGTGCAAGCCGGACAGCTAAGTAATACCGCAGCACATGTCGAAGCGGCCCTGAAATGGGCCAGCATGGTGCGCGCGCGAGGAGGGAGTTCAACACCGTTAGTTGGCCTGACATTCAACATGCTAGGAGCGTTAGCTTCTGGCACTCTGGATCAACACCTTTATAAAACCGGCAGGGTGTTGCTCCAGAAGAATCAGTCAGTGCGACAAGTTGATCGTCTTCATCAGTGACCGGCACCCCATAGCCCACTCAGGCTTTGCAATGCCGAGCCACTGGCACCTTGTTGACCGAGGTATTGCAGGATCACCGGAACAAACTGGCTGACCATTGTGCTGTCCATGCCCAGCGCTTTGAACGCACTGTTCACATCGCCCATGTCCTGCACATTGCCCAAGGCACTGTTGAGTAGCGAACTGTCGCCCGATTTGTTCCCGCCCAGCAACTTGCCCAGGCCGTTGGCACCTCCCAGGCTGTCCAGAGCGGAAGTGCCAGAGAGTTGCTCAAGACCGGGCACCGACTGAGCCAGTTGAGAATAATCATTGCCAGCCAGCTTGTTCTTGGCTAAACCCAGCAACGCACCTGTCCCGCCAACAGCCTGTTCCGGCGTGACATTGAGCTGAGAACCCAACGCATTGAGCAAGCCGGCAGCTTCTGGCGCAGCCGTGGCTTTCTGGTTGCCGCTGGTCGCGTTGGAAACCGCGTTCGCTGCGTCATTCAGGTTGAAGGCAAACACCGGGCTTGCCGCCAGGCTCATCATTGTTGCCAATGCCATCACGCGTGCAGTCTTCATTCGGTCAACCTCATCAAACCTGAACAGCCCGTAAGTGGGCGGTAAAACAGACGATTTGACTGAATCGACAGGGGCTTGTTCCCGGCGCAGGTCAGAGGATGCAGCTTATTTCCTACTGTGGCGTCAGAGCGAGCCACTCGTGCAGCACCTGCCCTAGCATTTCTGACAGCGGCGCGACGGCAGGGAATGGCGCAGGATCGTAGCTCGATAATCACCAAGCGATGAGCCCGATGATTTCCGCCGCGCGTGCCACACGATGCCTGTATCACTACGACCCGCTGGATCGTCTTGCCCGTAGCACGACGACGGGACGGGCTGGCGTGAAGTGTTTCTATCGCAAAAACCACCTCACCACTCACATTCAAGGCCAGATCACACGCACGCTGCTTCACGCTGATGGGCTTTTGCTGGCCCAGCAACATCATGATGATCAGACCGTCGACTGCGCACTGCTCGCGACCGACCAACAAGGCTCGACTCTCGCCACGCCACAGTCAGGATTCTCCTATACGCCCTACGGCAGCCGCCACCCACAGACCAACGCCATGAACCTGCCAGCCTTTACGGGTCAGCAGGCTGATGAGATGACCGGTCATTATCTGTTAGGCAATGGCTACCGGGCGTTCAATCCGATACTGATGAGGTTCAATAGCCCGGACAGTTTCAGCCCTTTTGGCGAGGGTGGATTGAATGCGTATGCGTATTGCGTGGGGGATCCGGTTAATCGAGTGGACCCGAGCGGGCGCACGGCAGCATTTCTGAAAACGCTCTTAAGAGCCGTTGGCGTGATGAAGAAAGCGACGCCGAACGTTCAGCTACCCAACCTTGTGAGCGAAACCCTCCAGAGCACCAACACTATTAGCACTGCGCTGCTGATACCTCGGGAAATTCCGGTGCAGATAAAAAGTCTGAAACTAGGCCCACGAAAGAGCTTGGCCAATGGCGTTTATATGTTTGATGAATTGAATGATGATGGCACGCTTGGGCTGACCATTAACGCTCATGGCGCTGCGCCTTTGTCCAATCGAGGACCTCGTTTGGTATCAAATGAAAAGCAGTACATCTCCCCAAGAGGGCTTATCGGCCTGCTCGAAAAAAACAACGTAAATATGCGTCAGTACGAGAACATTCACGTTATCGGATGCGGTACGGCGGATGGTGGAGACATCTCATTTGCAGCCAAGTTAGCCGCGATGACCGGAAAGCCTACACAAGGCTATCGAGGATGGGTAACGAACAAAAACATGAGAGCCATCCGCAGTGAAGATAATGCTGGAGCACCACAGATCGCTATAACAAATCCCTTTGAAAGAGGTGACCACCGCTGGAAACAGTTCAACTACGATCCGGTCTGGTTCACCTAAGGGCTTGTTCAAAAAGCTACAGATTTAGATCCTGATGTCAGGTCGTTTCCTGATAATCGGGCGACAGTGACCGCAGCCCTGTCGCCCGATGCAGGTTCAAGCCGCGCTAAACAGCTTATGCGGATCAATCACAAACTTTTTCGGCACACCCGCGTCGAACTCGCCGTAGCCACGCGGCGCGTCATCCAGGCTGATGACTTCGACACCCACCACATCAGCGATCTTGATGCGGTCCCACATGATGGCTTGCATCAGTTGGCGGTTGTACTTCATCACGGGCGTCTGGCCAGTGTGGAAGCTGTGGGATTTGGCCCAGCCCAGGCCGAAGCGAATGCTCAGGCTGCCCATTTTTGCGGCGGCGTCCACCGCACCCGGATCTTCGGTGACGTACAGGCCTGGAATACCGATTTTGCCTGCCACGCGCACCACGCCCATCAACGAGTTGAGCACGGTGGCCGGCGCTTCGGATTGTGCACCTGCATGGCCGTGTCCCCGCGCTTCGAAGCCCACCGCATCGATGGCGCAGTCCACTTCAGGCTCGCCCAGCAAGGCGGCGATCTGTTCGTGCAGCGGCGTGTCCTGGGACAGGTCGGCAATCTCGAAGCCCTGAGCCTTGGCGTGAATCAGGCGGGTCGGGTTGACGTCACCGACGATGACCACCGCAGCGCCCAGCAGGCGCGCTGATGCAGCAGCCGCCAGGCCGACCGGTCCGGCACCTGCCACATACACCGTACTGCCCGGCCCAACGCCCGCGGTTACGGCACCGTGGTAGCCGGTGGGCAGGATGTCGGAAAGGCAGGTCAGGTCGCGGATCTTTTCCATCGCGGCGTCGCGATCCGGCAGCTTGAGCAGGTTGAAGTCCGCGTAAGGCACCAGCACGTATTCCGCCTGGCCGCCCACCCAGTCGCCCATGTCGACATAACCGTAGGCACCGCCTGCGCGGGCGGGGTTGACGGTCAGGCAAACGCCGGTGTGCTGTTCTTTGCAACTGCGGCAGCGACCGCACGCCACGTTGAACGGCACAGACACCAGGTCGCCGACCTTGAGGTGTTCAACGTCGCGACCGGCCTCGAGCACTTCGCCGGTGATTTCATGACCGAGTACCAGACCGGTCTGGGCAGTGGTACGACCGCGAACCATGTGCTGGTCGGAGCCGCAGATGTTGGTGGATACCACGCGCAGAATCACACCGTGTTCAATGCGCTTGCCGCGTGGGTCTTCCATTTTGGGGAAAGGAATGCTTTGCACTTCGACCTTGCCAGCGCCGAGATACACTACACCGCGATTACCAGACATGCTTTCACCTCGCTTTTATTGTGTGTTGTAGCGGAGAAATGCGCTGCTTTGAGTGGTGTTGCGGCAACGCACCGATTGTTCCGGGATGCTTGTGTCGGTGTTCCTGAATATGCCTGCGCTGTGGGAGCGAGCTTGCTCGCGAAAGCGGTGTTTCAAGCGCACCCGCGCGATTGGATGTACCGGCCTTTTCGCGAGCAAGCTCGCTCCCACGGTTCTGTGATTGTGTTGTGAAATCTTACAAAACCACTGTTCTGTTGGCGTTCAGAAACACGCGCCGCTCAATGTGATACCCCACCGCACGCGCCAGTGTCAGGCCTTCAATGTCCCGGCCCTTGGCAATCAGGTCTTCGGGATAGTGACTGTGATCCACTACTTCCACGCCCTGAGCGATGATCGGCCCTTCGTCCAGGTCGTTGTTAATGTAATGCGCCGTTGCGCCCACCAGTTTCACGCCCTTGTTGTAGGCCTGATGGTAAGGCTTGGCGCCTTTGAAACCGGGCAACAACGAGTGATGAATGTTGATTGCCTTGCCATCGAGCTTGCGACACAGGTCCGGCGACAGCACTTGCATGTAACGGGCAAGAATCACCAGTTCTGCACCGGACGCTTCGATGACGTTCCAGACTTTGGCCTCTTGCGCAGGCTTATCGTTGGGGTCGAGGGGGAAATGGTAGTACGCAATCCCGTGCCACGCTGCCAACGGCTCAAGATCAGGGTGATTGGACACCACCGCGACGACGTCCATCGACAACTGGTTGATGCGCTGGCGGTACAGCAGGTCGTTCAGGCAGTGATCTGCCTTGGACACCATGATCACGACCTTGGGCCGATAATTGGGCGCGGTCAGCTCGAAGATCATGCCGAACGCGCTGCCCCGCTCGGCCAGGCCTTTGCGAAACCCTGCCTCGTCGAAACCCTCGGGCTGACGAAATTCGACACGGATGAAAAAGCGTCCCGACAGGCGATCATCGAACGAATGGTGCTCGGTCACGTAGCAACCCTGCTCGAACAGAAAGCGGGTCACGGCATCGACCGTACCCAGCACGCTGGGGCAGTCGGCAGTCAAAATCCATGTATCGGGGGCACGACTCATTAAGCGATTACTCCTGAACCCTTATTGTGTCCGGCAGGTCATCGTCGCCACTGTCCATGCGGACACTGTGGGAGCGAGCTCGCTCGCGAAGACAACCGACCAGACACTCTCACCTCAAGACTGAATACTCAAACCATACTCGGCTGACGCATCCTGCAACCACAGCCACCAGTAATCGGCGAAGCTGCGACGAATCAGCAGCTCCCAGGTTTCTTCGCCTGTACGACGAATAACCAATTGCGACTTGGCGAACACCGTACCGACGGCCTTGCCCACCGGAAAGTTGTCCGGGTGTACGTCGTAGCTGGTGGACTTCATCAGGACCTGACGAACCTTGGGACCGGTCAGTTCCAGAATCGACTGGCCGCCGCTGACGTTGACGATGGCGATATGCAAGCCCGCCAATGCTTCGCGCAGTTGTTGCTCCGCAGCGAGTTCTTCGCCGCTCGGCACGATCAGCAGCCACTCGTCCGGGCCCATCCACTGCAGCGAGCGTTCACCGCTGGTGACCAGCGTCAGCGCGGCGGGCAGCTCCATGCCGAGCGCCTTGTGGACGCCAGCGGCAAATGCCGGGTCGTGGGCATCACCACGAAGGGTCAGGTGGCCCAGCAATTTCTTCTCGCGCAACAACACACCCGGGCTGGCGCGGCCTTTGCCAATGAGGCTTTCCAGACTGGCGTGAAACAACGGCGACTCGGCCTTGACGTCGGAGGTCGGGCGTTGTGGGTAAACATTGACTGTGGTCATGGATCACCTGCTCTGAATTCTGTTTAAGACGCTGCGCACATGAACGAGCCGGACGCAGAGCGTCCTGAGCGGCGTTCCCACGCTGGAGCATGGGACCGAGCAAAAGCGTCACTCCACATTCTGCTGCTCGCCCTTCGGATCGAAGAACACCGACGAAACGATCTCGGCCTCGATCACGGTGCCGTCGGCCAGCGGTGCGAACACACGCTCGCCCATGCGGCTCAAACCGCCCTTGACCACGCCCATCGCAAACGAATAACCCAGCGAATTGTGCGCATAGCTGGAGGTCACGTGGCCTACCATGCTCATCGGAATGGCCTGTTTGGTATCGAATACCAGTTGCGCGCCTTCCGGCAGCCATTGGTTAGGGTCGACCGGCTTGAGGCCGACCAGTTGCTTGCGCTGTTCACGCACGCAATCTTCGCGGTTCATACCGCGCCAGCCGATCCACGAGAACGGCTTGGTACGGCCGACACACCACCCCATGTTCAGGTCGTCCGGGGTCATCGAACCATCGGTGTCCTGACCGACGATGATGAAGCCCTTTTCGGCACGCAGTACGTGCATGGTTTCGGTGCCATAAGGCGTCAGGTTGTAGGGCTTGCCTGCCTCGATAATCTTTTCCAGCACGCCCATCGCGTAGTCGGCCTGGATGTTGACCTCGTAGGACAGCTCGCCCGTAAAGGAGATACGGAACACACGAGCCGGAACACCCGCAACCAACCCTTCTTTCCAGGTCATGAACGGGAACGCTTCACGCCCCAGGTCGATATCGGTGACTTCGCTGAGCAGTTTGCGGCTGTTGGGGCCGGACAGCGTCAGGGTCGCCCAGTGGTCGGTCACGGAGGTGAAATACACCTGCAAGTCCGGCCATTCGGTCTGCTGATAGATTTCCAGCCATTGCAGAACGCGTGCAGCGCCGCCCGTGGTGGTGGTCATCAGGAAATGGTTATCCGCGATGCAGGCCGTGACGCCGTCATCGAAGACCATGCCGTCTTCCTTGCACATCAGGCCATAACGCGCCTTGCCCACGTCCAGTTTGGTCCAGGCGTTGGTGTAGATGCGGTTCAGGAACTCACGGGCATCCGGCCCCTGAATGTCGATCTTGCCCAGCGTCGAGGCGTCCAGCAGACCCACGCTGGCACGCACCGCCTTGCACTCGCGGGCGACAGCGGCGTGCATATCTTCCCCGTTTTTCGGGAAGTACCACGGACGCTTCCACTGACCGACGTCTTCGAACTCGGCACCGTTTCGCACGTGCCAGGCATGCAGCGCGGTGAAACGCACCGGCTCGAACACGTGGCCACAGTGACGACCGGCAATCGCGCCAAACGTCACCGGCGTGTAGTTGGGACGGAACATGGTGGTGCCCATTTCCGGGATCGACACGTTCAACGAGCGCGCCGCGATGGCCAGGCCGTTGACGTTGCCCAGTTTGCCCTGATCGGTGCCGAAGCCCAGCGCGGTGTAGCGCTTGACGTGCTCGACCGACTCGAAGCCTTCGCGGGTCGCCAGTTCGATGGCCGCTGCGGTCACGTCGTTCTGCAGATCGACGAATTGCTTCGGCGCACGTGCAGTGCCTTTTTCGTGCGGCACCTGGAACAACGCCAGGGTCGGTTCTTCAGCGCGGCTGAGGGCTTTGGGCATGACGCCTTCGACCAACTTGAAACCCGCTTCGCTGGCCGCGCGCACGCCGCCTTCGAACCCATCGGCCAGGCTGTCCGCCAGGCTGTAAACACCGTTTACGCCGCCGACGCAGACACGTTTTTGTGGCGCTTCGCCCGGTACGAAACCGAGGATGTCTTCGCGCCAGACCGGCTTGCCGCCCAAGTGCGACGCCAGGTGAACGATCGGGCTGTAGCCGCCGGAGCTGGCCACCAGGTCGCATTCGAGCCATTCGCCCGGACTGGTCACGCTGTGTGATTTGACGTCAATCGCCGCAACCCGCGCAGCCGTTACGCGCTTGGTGCCACGGGCTTCGATCACGGCGCTGCCGGTCAGAATCCGAATGCCTTTGGCACGTGCCTCTTCCACCAGCGGACCGCGTGGGTTGTGACGCGCATCGGCAATCGCTACCACCGGCAGGCTGGCATCCAGCCAATCCAGCGCCACGCGGTAGGCATGGTCATTGTTGGTCGACAGCACGAGCTTCTTGCCCGGCGCCACGCCGTAACGACGCACGTAGGTAGAAACCGCGCCAGCCAGCATATTGCCAGGCACGTCGTTGTTGCCGTAGACCAGTGGGCGTTCGTGGGTGCCGGTCGCCAGTACCACGCGCTTGGCGCGAACGCGGTGCATGCGCTGACGCACCATGCCGATGGGTGCCCGGTCGCCGAGGTGATCGGTGAGGCGCTCATGAATAGTCAGGAAGTTGTGATCGTGATAGCCGTTGACCGTGGCGCGAGGCAGCAGGGTCACGTTGCGCAGGCTTTTGAGCTCGGCAATGACCGTGGCCACCCATTCAATGGCTGGCTTACCGTCCAGGCTTTCGCGGCTGTCGAGCAGGCTGCCGCCAAACTCTTCCTGTTCATCGGCCAGAATCACCCGGGCACCACTGCGCGCCGCTGCCAGCGCTGCGGCAAGACCCGCCGGACCTGCGCCGACAATCAGCACGTCGCAGTGCTGGTTCATCGCGTCGTAGCTGTCCGGATCGTTCTCGGTCGGCGAGCGACCCAGTCCTGCGGCCTTGCGGATGTACTTCTCGTACGTCATCCAGAACGACTGCGGGTACATGAACGTCTTGTAGTAGAAACCCGGCGGCATCAGCTTGCCGCCGACCTTGCCGAGAATGCCCATCATGTCGTTGTTCACGCTCGGCCAGCCGTTGGTGCTGGTTGCAACCAGTCCCGAATACAGGGCTTGCTGAGTGGCCCGCACGTTGGGAATCTGCGTGGCTTCGGTCGCGCCAATCTGCAACACGGCGTTCGGTTCTTCGGAGCCTGCCGCAAAGATGCCGCGTGGACGCGAATACTTGAAGCTGCGGCCGATGATATCGACACCATTGGCCAGCAGCGCGGACGCCAGGGAGTCGCCTTCAAAGCCTTGATAGGTCTGACCGTTGAAGGTGAAGTTCAGCACCTTGCTACGGTTGATCCGGCCGCCGTTGGGCAGTCGATTGCTCTGGCTCATACCTTGTCTCCCTTGTCCGTGAACTGCGGCTTGGCGCCAATCGGATAGGTTTCGAGAATTTCGTAGGTCACGGTGTTGCGCGTGGCATTGAAGTACTGACGGCACCCTGCTGCGTGAATCCACAGCTCGTGGTGCAGGCCGCGCGGGTTATCGCGAAAGAACATGTAATCGCCCCACTGCTCGTCGGTGCAGGCACCCGGATCCAGCGGACGCGGAATATGCGCCTGGCCCGACGCGTGGAATTCCTCTTCGGAGCGCAGTTCGCCACAGTGAGGACAGAAGATATGCAGCATGAGTGTTTCTCCTGTTAGTGGGCGACCGCGGCTGCGCCGTGTTCGTCGATCAAGGCACCGTTGTGGAAACGGTCGATGGAAAAAGGCTTGGCCAGCGGATGCATTTCGCCTTTGGCCAGGCTTGCGGCAAACACGTTGCCCGAGCCGGGTGTCGCCTTGAAGCCGCCCGTGCCCCAACCGCAGTTGAAGAACATATTCGGGACCGGCGTCTTGGAAATGATCGGGCAGGCGTCCGGCGTGGTGTCGACGATGCCGCCCCACTGACGGTTCATGCGCACGCGGGACAACACGGGGAACATCTCGACGATGGCCTGGATGGTGTGTTCGATCACCGGGTACGACCCACGCTGGCCGTAGCCGACCCAACTGTCGATACCGGCACCAATCACCAGATCGCCCTTGTCGGACTGACTGATGTAACCGTGAACCGCGTTGGACATAATCACGCTGTCGATGATGGGCTTGATCGGCTCGGACACCAGCGCTTGCAGCGGGTGGGATTCGATCGGCAGACGGAAGCCTGCGAGTTTGGCCATGTGCCCGGAGTTGCCTGCCGTCACGACGCCGACGCGCTTGGCACCGATGAAACCCTTGTTGGTTTCAACACCGACGCATACACCGTTTTCCTTGCGAAAACCGATCACTTCGGTCTGCTGGATCAAGTCCACGCCCAGCGCATCGGCGGCACGGGCAAAGCCCCAAGCCACGGCATCGTGACGGGCCACGCCGCCACGGCGTTGAACCGTTGCGCCAATAATCGGGTAGCGAGTGTTTTTCGAGCAGTCCAGATACGGAATCTCTTCGGCAACCTGCTTGCCATTGAGCAGTTCACCGTCCACGCCATTTAGCCGGTTGGCACTGACGCGGCGCTCGGAATCACGCATGTCCTGCAGGGTGTGGCACAGGTTGTAGACGCCACGCTGGGAGAACATGACGTTGTAGTTCAGGTCTTGGGACAGGCCTTCCCACAATTTCATCGCGTGCTCGTACAGGTGAGCTGATTCGTCCCACAGATAGTTGGAACGCACGATAGTGGTGTTACGAGCGGTATTGCCACCGCCCAGCCAGCCCTTTTCGACCACGGCCACGTTGGTGATCCCGTGCTCTTTGGCCAGGTAGTAAGCCGTGGCCAGACCATGCCCGCCGCCACCGACGATGACCACGTCGTAGACCTTCTTCGGGGTCGGCGTGCGCCACATGCGCTGCCAGTTCTCATGGTGGCTGAGGGAGTGCTTGAAAAGGCCGAAGCCTGAGTAATGCTGCATGTAGGGCTACTCCTGACTCAGCGATAAACCGGGAAATCGGTGCACAGCGCGGCGACCTGACCTGCAACGTCGGCCTCGACATCGGCGTCGCCAAGGTTGTCGAGGATGTCGCAGATCCAGCCCGCCAGCTCGACGCACTGCGTCACCTTGAAGCCGCGCGTGGTAACGGCCGGGGTGCCGATGCGCAGGCCAGAGGTCACGAACGGCGACTGCGGATCGTTCGGCACTGAGTTTTTGTTGACGGTGATGTGCGCACGACCCAAGGCGGCATCGGCGTCCTTGCCGGTCAGGCCCTGACGAATCAGGCTGACCAAAAACAGGTGGTTGTCGGTGCCGCCGGAAACGACATCGAAACCGCGATTGATGAACACCTGCGCCATCGCCTGGGCGTTATCGATCACTTGTTGTTGGTAGGCTTTGAAGCCTGGCTCCATCGCTTCCTTGAAGCACACCGCCTTGGCGGCAATGACGTGCATCAGCGGGCCGCCTTGGCCACCAGGGAATACGGCGGAGTTGAATTTCTTTTCCAGTTCTTCGTTGGCCTTGGCCAGAATCAGCCCGCCACGCGGACCGCGCAGGGTCTTGTGGGTGGTGGTGGTGACCACGTCGGCGTAAGGCAGCGGGTTGGGGTACAGACCAGCGGCCACCAGACCGGCGACATGGGCCATGTCAACGAACAGGTAGGCGCCCACCTTGTCCGCAATTTCGCGGAAACGCGGGAAATCCAGTGTCTTGGAGTACGCCGAGAAACCGGCAATGATCATCTTCGGCTTGCTTTCCAGGGCGATGCGCTCGACTTCGTCGTAGTCGATCAGGCCGGTGGTCGTGTCGATGCCGTACTGCACGGCGTTGTACAGCTTGCCAGAGAAGCTGACTTTGGCACCGTGGGTCAGGTGACCGCCGTGGGCCAGGCTCATGCCCAGCACGGTATCGCCAGCCTGCAAAAGCGCCAGGTAGACAGCGGCGTTGGCCTGGCTGCCCGAATGCGGCTGTACGTTGGCGTAATCGGCACCGAACAGCTGCCTGGCGCGCTCGATGGCCAGTTGCTCGACCTTGTCGACGTGCTCACACCCGCCGTAATAACGCTTGCCCGGATAGCCTTCGGCGTACTTGTTGGTCAGTCCGCTGCCCTGGGCCTGCATCACGCGCTTGCTGGTGTAGTTCTCCGAGGCGATCAGCTCGATATGGTCTTCCTGACGCTGCTCCTCGGCATTCATCGCCGACAACAGTGCATCGTCATAACCCTGAATCTGGTCTTGCTTGCTGAACATCGCGGTTCTCCCAGCGGCGGCGTGACGCCTGACTTATCGGTAGGGCTTTTGAACAGCCCCTTGCAACCGATGGTAGGGCCGACGCAGACCGCCCAGATGCCTACGGACGCCACGCAAAGGTGCGTTTACGACATCAGGGCTTGAGGTGTCTGTCGTTCCCATACCCCGCGTGAAAATGCCTCAGAAGATGCGCTCCACGTCCACCTCGGTGTGACGCGCCGCGTGGGAATGCCTTACAGGACGCTCCGCGTCCCGACGTACGCACGAAAAGTTGTGTGGGCACGGGCAATTCGCCAGGGCAAAAAAAATCCCCCGAGTTCACTCGAGGGATTTTTGTCCAGCCATGTCGCAATCAGGCCGTCTTGCCCGAAACCTTACCGTCGGCGCGGAACATGCCGCGAATGCCGCGCACCGCCTGGCGAATCCGGTCCTGATTCTCGATCAGCGCGAACCGCACGTGATCGTCGCCGTACTCACCGAAACCAATGCCCGGCGACACACACACTTTGGCTTCAAGCAGCAGTTTCTTGGCGAACTCCAGCGAGCCCAGGTGCGCGTACGCTTCGGGAATCCTGGCCCATACGTACATCGAGGCTTTGGGGTTCTCGACCATCCAGCCCAGTTCGTGCAAGCCTTTGACCAGCACATTACGACGCTGACGATACTGTTCGGCGATGTCGAGCACGCATTGTTGATCGCCTTCCAGTGCGGCGATGGCCGCAACCTGCAGCGGTGTGAAGGTGCCGTAGTCGTGGTAGCTCTTGATGCGCGCCAACGCATTGACCAGTTCGGGATTGCCCACCATGAAGCCAATCCTCCAGCCCGCCATGTTGTAGCTCTTGGACAAGGTGAAGAACTCCACCGCGATGTCCTTGGCACCCGGAACCTGCATGATCGAAGGCGCTTTCCAGCCGTCGTAGACGATGTCAGCGTAAGCCAGGTCGTGGACGACCAGTACGTCATACTGCTTGGCCAGTGCCACTACGCGCTCGAAGAAATCCAGCTCAACACACTGCGCGGTAGGGTTAGACGGAAAGCCCAGGATCATCATCTTCGGCTTGGGAATCGAGCCCCGAATAGCCTTTTCCAGCTCGGCGAAGAAATCCACCCCTGGCACCAGCGGCACCGAGCGCACCTGGGCACCGGCAATCACGGCACCGTAGATGTGGATCGGGTAGCTGGGGTTGGGCACCAGCACCGTGTCGCCCTGATCGAGGGTGGCCAGCATCAGGTGCGCCAGGCCCTCTTTGGAGCCGATGGTGACAATCGCTTCGCTTTCGGGATCGATATCGACCTCGTAGCGCTTCTTGTACCAGTTGGAGATCGCCCGACGCAGACGCGGAATGCCACGCGAAGTCGAGTAGCCGTGAGTGTCTTCACGTTGGGCGACAGTGACCAGTTTTTCGACAATGTGCGGCGGCGTGGCCCCATCGGGGTTGCCCATGCTCAGGTCGATGATGTCTTCACCACGACGACGGGCTGCCATTTTGAGCTCGGCGGTGATGTTGAATACATAAGGAGGGAGTCGATCGATGCGCGCAAAGCGGCGCGGCGAACCTTGGTCAGCCATGAGAATCTCGCAGACGTAAGCGCCCGGAACCGTCCGAGCGACGTTGGCCACATGAGGCGGCCTGCCGCGGAAGATAAATGCAGTGCTGGCGTTTTGTCTATAGCGATACGCGGCTCGTTATACACAAGCCTGCCTCTACATTGATCGTGCCCACCGCTCCGCGTAGGCATGCCCTCTAAACGAATGCGGATAGTGTGGAGGCGCCACCACGTCTTCGACGTAGCGATGTAGCGATGTAGCGCAGCAAACTTGGAGGGAGCGGACTTGTCCGCGAAAAGGCCTGTACATTCGACGAATATTCATCGGCTAAACTACAGCATTTGCGGACAAGTCCGCTCCCACAAAATCCAGTTTCTTCAGTGGGTTACAGGTTGTTTGATAAGAGGCGGCTTGCCGGCGATTGCGTCAGGCCAGTCACTGACGAGTCGACTGAAAACACTTCGCCAACAAGCCGTCTCCCACCGTCCGGTGCCTGCTGCGAGAAAGCGCTGCGCCGGAGACAAGCAGCAATTCCGAACTTTCAAACCACCCGCAACACTTCACGCAACCCCAGCAACGCCAGAAAGTGCAGCGGGTAAATCGCATAAGCCCAGCGCCGCATGGGCATCACGCTGAAGCGCGGCTTGGTGCGCAGCAGCGCAAGGCCCAGCACCGGCGCCAGCAGACAGGCGATCAGCGAGCCGACGGAAATCGGATCACCCCACGCTGCACCGGCAAACATCTCGGGCCAGGCATTAGCCGCCACGCAGAACAGTACAGGAAAAACCGCGTAACCGAGCGATCGGTTAAGCACCAACAGGAACACCAGCGGCAACAACACCCCGGCAATCCCGAACATCAGGTATTTCTGGAACATCGTCCCCAACAGCAACGCCACAAGCGCCATCACCCGCGCTACGGGAGTCCGATGTTGCCAGCCTTGCGCGATAAGCAAGCCGAGTAGCAAGGTCGGCATGACGTTGAGCACCGTTGCGTCGGCCATGAACAGGCGATAGGGAATCTCCGAGAGCGCAGCGAATGCCAGCAACCACAAGAGGTATCGCCACTGCACACGCGGGGCGATTACCGCTGCACTGCGCCGTGACAGATTGACCGCAATGGCCAGACAGAAAAAGGGAAAGGCAAAACGGCCGGGCACATAAAGCTCGTTGACCGACCAGCCTACGTAGCGCAGATGGTCTAGAACCATGCTCAGCATCGCCAGCCACTTCAGCAGGTCCAGCGCCTTGTTGCGTCCCGGCAGAAAAGGCGGGTTGGAAAGGTCCATATCACTCCTGAAGTTATCGGCGTGTCACATCGTCGAGACATGACCGCAACCCCCATTATTCGGTACAGTGCGCACCATAAGCCCACAAGGAATCGGCCATGACAGACCAAAGCCAACAGTTCGCCAGCGACAACTATTCCGGTATCTGCCCTGAAGCATGGGCTGCGATGGAACAGGCGAACAAGGGTCATCAACGTGCCTATGGCGACGATCAATGGACTGCGCGAGCGTCGGATGATTTCCGCCGTCTGTTCGAAACCGACTGCGAGGTGTTTTTCGCGTTCAACGGAACAGCGGCCAACTCAATGGCGCTGTCGTCGCTGTGCCAGAGTTACCACAGTGTCATCTGTTCGGAAACGGCTCACGTCGAAACCGACGAATGCGGCGCGCCGGAGTTTTTCTCCAACGGCTCCAAGCTGCTCACCGCGCGCAGCGCAGGCGGCAAGCTGACCCCTGAATCGATCCGCGAAGTGGCGCTCAAGCGTCAGGACATTCACTACCCCAAGCCTCGGGTCGTGACCCTCACCCAAGCCACGGAGGTGGGAGGTGTCTATCAGCCGGAAGAACTCAAGGCGATCAGCGCCACCTGCAAGGAGTTGGGCCTGCACCTGCATATGGATGGCGCACGATTCTCCAACGCCTGCGCGTTTCTGGACTGCTCTCCGGCCGAACTGACCTGGAAATCGGGCGTTGACGTACTCTGTTTCGGCGGCACCAAGAACGGCATGGCGGTGGGCGAGGCGATTCTGTTCTTCAACCACGACCTGGCCGAAGACTTCGATTACCGCTGCAAGCAGGCCGGACAACTGGCCTCCAAGATGCGTTTCCTGTCGGCGCCCTGGGTCGGCTTGCTTGAAAACGACGCCTGGCTCAAACACGCCCGCCACGCCAACCATTGCGCGCAGATGCTGGCCGACCTGGTTAAGGACATTCCGGGCGTGGAGTTGATGTTCCCCGTTCAGGCCAACGGTGTGTTCTTGCAACTGTCGGAATCCGCCATTGCCGCACTGACGGCCAGAGGCTGGCGTTTCTACACCTTCATCGGCAACGGTGGCGCACGCTTCATGTGCTCGTGGGACACCGAGGAAGATCGCGTGCGCGAGCTGGCGGCCGACATCCGTCTGGTGATGCAGGGCTGACCTGCATCGCCGCCGCCTGGCCGGAAACCGACCTTAATACTCGATCTGCACGTCCCCTTTCGGCACGCTGCAGCAAGACAGGATGTAGCCTTCTGCAACGTCGTCGTCGGTGATGCCGCCGTTGTGCTCCATCTCTACTTCGCCGCTGATTTTCATCACCTTGCAGGTTCCGCAGATCCCCATGCCGCAGGCTTTGGGGATCATCAGGCCCAGCTTGGCGGCGGCAGCGTGGACGGTTTCTCCCGGCCCCACACGAATGCTCTTGCCGGTGTCGGTGAATTCCACCTGATGCAGATCGGCAATATCGATGTCCGGGGCATCGGCGGCGATTTCAGCCTGTTCGACCGCATCGGCGCGGGCTTCCGCTGGCGTCGCACCGAAAGACTCCTCGTGGTACTGCGCCATGTTGAAGCCGTTTTCCTGTAGCAGGCGTTTCACGGCGGTCATGTAAGGCGTCGGTCCGCAGCAAAACACTTCGCGATCCATGAAGTCCGGAGCCATCAGCTCGAGCATTTTCTGGTTCAGGTAACCGCGATAACCGGCCCACGGCTCGCCCAGCCCGTGCTTTTCACAGACCAGATGGAGACTGAAGTTGTCGATCCGCGACGCCATGTGCTCCAGCTCGCGGTGATAGATGATGTCTTTGGGCGAACGGGCACTGTGGACGAACACCATGTCGACGTTGGCGTTGGTGTCGTAGAACCAGCGCGCCATCGACATGACCGGTGTGATACCTACCCCACCGCTGAGGTAAAGAATCTTCGGGTTCGGGAAATCGATGGCGTTGAACAGCCCGACCGGGCCATGCACTGCCAGCTCCTGCCCCTCGTGCAGCGTGTCGTGCAGGTAGTTGGAAACCCTGCCGCCCGGCACGCGCTTGACGGTGATCGAGAAGCTGTAGGGCACCGAGGGCGAACTGGAAATGGTGTAGGAGCGCATGATCGGCACCCCGTCGATTTCCAGCTCCAGGGTCACGAACTGCCCGGGCTTGAAAAAGAACAGGATTGGCTGATCCGCCATGAAGCAGAACGTGCGTACATCCCAGGTTTCCTGGATGACTTTGACGACTCGTACCAGGTGACGCCCGTTGGCCCATGTCTGGGTCGTGACCGGGCTGAGAAAGCTTTGGGACATACAGGATCTCCGTGGCCGACTACCGGCCTCTTGTGCAGCGAATTCTGCTTAACAGAAGGCACCGTCACTTATCCATCAACGACATTCACGTACTTACGGCGACCAGCCCCTGACTACAGGGGCTTGCGCGTCGGAAACGGATGCGGCCATGTCGCCCATAGACAAGGTTCACCGAGCGCCCACCTCCACACTCGCCACAAGGGCAATCAAGCATGGATGACTGATCCGTCGCCCGGCGTGCAACGCGACAACAACCGTATCAGCCACATTCGCAGGCCGCCTTTCAGACGCGGTCATGAGGGACTTTAACGATGGACGTCACCGCAACCTTGAGCCTGGGCGACCCGCTGGAACCTGCACGCAAAGCCACTGCCGAGATGCTGCAGAATCGCGAGCGCACGTATTCGTTGCCGCAGCCTTTCTACAGTGATGAGCGGCTGTTTGAAATCGACATGCAGGAGATTTTCCAGAAGGAATGGCTGATTGCGGGGATGACCTGTGAAATACCCGCCAAGGGCAACTACCTGACGCTGCAGATCGGCAAGAACCCGATCCTGGTCGTGCGTGGAGCGGATGGCGTGGTCAACGCGTTCCACAACGTTTGTCGCCACCGTGGCTCACGCCTGTGTACCGCCGAGAAAGGCAAAGTGGCCAAACTGGTCTGCCACTATCACCAGTGGACCTACGAACTGGATGGCCGGTTGCTATACGCAGGCAGCGAGATGGGCGACGACTTCGACATGAAGCAGTTCGGCCTCAAGCCTGTGAACGTCAAAACCGCTGGCGGTTACATTTTCATCAGCCTGGCGGAGAACCCGCCAGCCATCGACGAGTTCCTGTCTACGCTGCGTCACTACATGGAACCGTACGACATGGAAAACACCAAGGTGGCGGTGCAAACCACCTTGATGGAGAAAGCCAACTGGAAGCTGGTGCTCGAAAACAACCGCGAGTGCTACCACTGCAACGCTTCACACCCGGAACTGCTCAAGACGCTTCTTGAATGGGACGACGTGACCGACCCGCGCGCCGACCAGGCCTTCAAAGACCATGTGGCCTCCTCCGCCGCAGCGTGGGACGCCGAGAAGATTCCTTACGCCCACGCCAGCTTCGGCCTGCGCAATCGCATCGTGCGCATGCCGCTGCTCAAAGGCACCGTGTCGATGACCCTGGACGGCAAGGTGGGCTGCAAAAAGCTGATGGGCCGCATCCAGAACCCGGATTTGGGTTCGATGCGCATCCTGCACCTGCCCCACTCCTGGAACCACTGCATGGGCGATCACATCATCGTGTTCACCGTGTGGCCGATCAGCGCGCAGGAAACGATGGTCACCACCAAGTGGATCGTCCACAAGGATGCCGTCGAAGGCGTGGATTACGACGTAGAACGCATGCGTCAGGTCTGGGATGCCACCAATGATCAGGACCGTCGTCTGGCCGAAGAGAATCAGCGCGGCATCAACTCCACTGCCTATCAGCCAGGCCCGTATTCCAAGACCTACGAGTTTGGCGTGGTCAACTTCGTCGACTGGTACAGCTCGCGAATGCTGGAAAACCTGGGAGCCGAGCCTGCGGCCTATTTGAAGGGCGTGGCGGTGAATCACGAGTAACCCCGCGTCTGCTGCCGGGAGCATTGGGCCAATGCTCCCTCTTTTCATGCGGCCCTGGTATAGACACAGCGGATTTACACCTGTGCACAACTTATCCACAGATCCATACACAAGAGCGGTGTATATCCCCTCCCTGTTTTATCAAAACTTCATTAAAAACCGTGACTTATTCAAAAAGGCATTATCGATGCCTTTCTGTACGTTTTTTGATCAAAATGCTACAGGGCTTATTCCTGCTGGCTCTCAGGGGGTCACGAACACGTTATCCACAGAAGCGCCAACAGAGTTTGGGTACAACTACAGTTGTTTCAGCGAACCGCTGTGGAAAACCGTGTCAATCGCCGCTTTCAAGCACTTATCGCCCTCTCTGAGACGGAATAGTTCGCAACTGATCAATTTTTGTACAAATCCATGAAAGTCCCGTTTTTAAAGGCCTGCAGAGGATCACGAACAACTTGTCCACAGAGACGCCAACAGAGATTGTGGGCAGTTGTGGAAACACGGGAAGGGATAGCAGCCTTTTATCCACACGAAAAAGCCAGTGAAAACCGTCACTTAGGCTGATCACTTTTTAATCAACCCCGTGCAGAGCACGTTCTGCAAGGGGTTCAGCAAGGCTTGAACACGTTATCCACAGGCGAGCGCACAGGGAATGTGAGTAAGTTCGTCTGACAGCTCAACGAATCACACCTTCCTCAACCAGCAGTTTCAAAATGGCCGCTGCGCCATCCTCGGCGCTCAAACCTTTCAGAACTTGCCCACCGCCCCCACTGGCTTTGGCAGTCGCCGCTTTCATACGATCAGCACCACTTTTGGCCTTGATCACTTTCAGACGTTTGGGACGGGGTTTGGCGGGTTGCAGTGCCTGGCCTGCGAGTAACTCGTCGCTGACCACTTCAACCTCTTCCACACCAAGAACACCGCGTTGCGCGGGGCCATAGGCGCTTTGACGCGGTTTTGGCGCAGCGTTATCCACAGTTGCGAGAAACGGCAGGCGCACCTTGAGTCGACGACGCTGGCCGCGCGGCAATGCCTGTAGAACGAGGGCCGTGCCGTCATCCAGCGACTCGATCTCGGCAAGGCCGGTTACCAGTGGCCAGCCAAGCTTTTCAGCCAGCAGGAACGGCAACATGCCTGATCCCTCGCCGGTTTCAGCCTGGCTGCCGGTCAGCACCACCTGAGCGGAGGAGTCGCGGATGTAATCCGTCAGCACGCCCAGCGCATCGGCGCCTTGCGGTTGCTCCAGCACCTGCAACTCGCTCAGCCCCATGCCCAGATAGGCGCGCAGCGCTGGCTCCTGTGGATCACCCGCGTGCAACACCTGCAAGTTACCCCCAACCAGTTGCATCCCCAGTTCGACGGCGCGTGCGTCCTGTTCCGCACGGCGAGCACGGCCCGAGGTCGGGTGAGCGCCAACGGATACCAGACTGATGATCTGCACTTCGGACTTATCCACGGCCACTTTGCGTTGTTCAGGCTGCATCCTGCTTCTCCCCATTACGCCAAGTTTCGACCGCTGCAATCAGCGCCTCAAGAATGGCCGCGCTTTCACCGATCACCGACACATCCGCACGCTTGACCATGTCGCAGCCTGGATCGAGGTTGATCGCCACGACCTTGTCGCAAGCGCCGATCCCCTGAAGATGCTGGATGGCGCCTGAAATACCCACCGCCACGTAGACCCGCGCCGTCACCCAGGTGCCGCTGGCACCGACCTGGCGCTCACGCCCCATGAAGCCGTCGTCCACTGCAACGCGTGAAGCACCTTCGGTCGCTCCCAGGGCCATCGCGGTGCGATGAAAAAGCGCCCAGTCCTTGACCCCATTCCCACCGGACAAAATGAATTCGGCTTCGGCCATTGGAATAACGGCGGGATCAACCGTCACGGCACCCAGGTCTTCAATTCGGGACAAACTGCGTGGCACGCTTGTGGGTAACTCCACGACAGACGCCTCATGCCGGGTTTCGCTCACCGGTTCCGCGCATTCCGCCGCCGCCAGAATCAGCCTCGCCAATGGTCGCATCAGGTCTTCACGCCCAGCCCCAGCTCGGCCAATGCATTGCTCATCCTTGACCTGCCAGACACGAGTCGCCGGACGCTCGCCCAGGCTGGCGGCAAAACGACGCCCAAGTTCTCCACCCCCGGTACGGCTGTCAGGCAGCAACCAATGGCGCGGATTGAACTGGTTATCCACAGCGCGCAATCCTTGCACCCGCTGCTCAGGCGAATAGCCACTGAACTGAGCGCCATCCAGAACCAGCAAACGGTCCACGCCTGCCGTCTCGAATGTGGTTTCCTTGTGCTCGCCGAACACCACGGCCATTACTGCGCCGCCTGGGCCGGCGAGTTGATGGGCCAGACCCAGCAGGTCACGGTCGTGACTGCTCAAGCGGCCGCCGACCATGTCCGGCACAACACAGATGTAAAAGGCTGGATCGATCACCTGATGCACCGGCAATTGCACCTCGGCCGCCGCAGTACGCTTGACCGAGCCGCCCTGCTGCGCGCCACTGCGGTCGATACGCTTGAGGCCGTTAGGGCCAACAAAGCCCACACCATGCACGTTTTTGCGCATCAAACCGTTGGGCCCCATCCAGCTGGCTTGCGCAGGCTGCATCACCGCATGCAGCGGATGCAGCCGGTTACGGGCAATCCACTCGGCACGCGGGTCGCGGCGAATAACGTCGCTCATCAATCCACCTCCGCAGGTTCACGTTTTGCCGGGACGGGCTTGCTGGGGATAACTTCACCTTCCAGCAGTGCATCAGCCACCAGTTCGGCGATGTCCTTGATCAGCGGACGAGGCTCGACCACGCCTTCGAGCATGGCCGTGCACTGTGGACAACCCACCGCCACCAGCTCGGCACCGGTTTCACGAATGTCGTCCATGCGCATGTCCGGGATACGCTGCTTGCCGGGGATATCGGTAATCGGTGCGCCGCCACCACCGCCGCAGCAACGCGAGCGGAAGCCCGAACGCTGCATTTCCTTGATTTCGATACCCAGCGCACGCAGCACTTCGCGGGGCGCTTCGTATTCACCGTTGTAGCGGCCCAGGTAGCACGGGTCGTGATAGGTCACGCTCGTGCCTTTGTGCTGCCCCAATCTCACGGATCCGTTCTGGATCAGTTCGGCCATGTAGGTGCTGTGGTGCTGCACCTGATACTCGCCACCGAATGCGCCGTATTCGTTTTTCAGCACATGAAAGCTGTGCGGATCGCAGGTCACGATGCGCTTGAAGCTGTACTTGGCCAGTGTCTGGATGTTGCGTCGGGCCAACATCTGGAACGTCGCCTCATCCCCCAAACGACGCGCCACGTCGCCACTGTCGCGTTCTTCCAGCCCCAATACGGCGAAATCGACCCCGGCGGCTTTGAGGACTTTGACGAACGCACGCAAGGTGCGCTGATTACGCATATCGAACGCGCCGTCGCCGACCCAGAACAGCACGTCCACGGTTTTCTTTTCGCTCAGCAGATTCAGGTTCAGATCCGCCGCCCAGTTCATCCGCCCGCCCGGCGCCAAGCCGCCCGGGTTGTCGGTGGCGATCAGGTTATCCAGCACTTCGGCGCCCTTGTTCGGTGTCGCGCCCCTCTCCAGCGTCAGATGACGGCGCATGTCGACAATGGCATCGACGTGCTCGATCATCATCGGGCACTCCTCGACGCAGGCACGGCAGGTGGTGCAGGACCACAGCGTCTCGGCATCCACCAGGCCGTTGACAATGGGCTGATGCGGATTGCCGCCATGCTCGCCAATCGGTTTGCCCTTGCCGTCCAGTGACGGATACGGACTGCCCGCGAAGTGCGCATCGGTGCCGCCCGCCAGGCCGACGACCATGTCTTGAATCAACTTCTTGGGATTGAGCGGCTGACCTGCGGCAAACGCCGGGCACGCGGCTTCGCATTTGCCGCACTGCACGCAGGCGTCGAAGCCCAGCAGTTGGTTCCAGGTGAAATCTTCGGGCTTTTCAACACCAAGCGGTGCGTTCGAGTCGCTCAGATCCAGTGGTTTTAGGCCGGTTGAGCGACCACCACCGAACCGCTCGGCACGCCGGTGCCAGGCCAGGTGCAGCGCTCCGGCGAAGGCATGCTTCATCGGGCCGCCCCAGGTCATGCCGAAGAACAGTTCGCTCACACCCCACAGCACGCCCAGTCCCAAAACGGCGACCAGCACCCAGCCACCAAAGTGCTCGGGAAGAATCCCGGCCACTGGCAGGGTCACGATAAAGAAGCTCGCGGCGAACGCCATGAGGCTTTTCGGCAACCGCATCCACGGCCCTTTGGACAGGCGTGCGGGGGGGTTGAGGCGACGGCGATAAACGAAGATCGCGCCGACAAACATCACGGCCGTCATCAACAGCAGCGCGTAGCCAAGCAGCCGGTTATGCAGCCCGAAACCGTGCACCAGAATCGCCAGAATGATCGACGCCACCGCGCCGCCTGCCGTGGCCACATGAGTGTTGGCGATGTATTTGTCACGAGCGACTACATGGTGCAGATCGACCATGTAACGCTTGGGCATGGCCAGCAGACCGCCCAGCCAGTCCACTTTTGACGCCCGACCGTTGCGCCACAGGTTGACCCGCCGCATTGCGCCCACTACCGCAAGTGCAAGCGCAGTGAACAGCAGGATGGGAAGAAGTGTGTTCAGCATGTTGTCTCTGCTCCGATCCGCTTATCAAACAACCTGTAACCCACTGAAGAAACTCAACTCGTGGGAGCGGACTTGTCCGCGAAAAGGCCGGTACATCCGACGCAGATGCAGTGGCCGAAACTCTGCATTCGCGGACAACCGGAGCGTCGCCCGGTCCGCTCCCACCCCGCTCCCACGGAGCTTGCTGCGCGACAGCGCTATGTCGAAGACTTGGTGGGATCTCCCATTGGAAGGGAGCTCTTAAAAGTCCTTACAAAGGCGCAGGCCGTCATAGATCGCTGCATGGGTGTTGCGCTGCGCCACGCAATCGCCGATCCGGAACAGCAGGTAGCCGTCGCCCGGCTCACTCAACGAAGGCTGCGGCTGGATGGCGAACAACGCATCGATGTCGATCTGGCCCTTGTTACGCGAGCCTTCCTTGAGCGCGTAGTAAATCGCCTCGTCGGGACGTACACCGTTCTCCACCACCACCTGATCCACGACCCGCTCTTCCTTGGCCCCGGTGTATTCGTTCTCCAGCACCGCCACCAGCTTGTCGCCTTCGCGATAGACCTTTTCCAGCATCATGTCGCCGGTCATGATCACTTCCTTGGGGTACATGCTGCGGTAGTAGGTCGGAAACGACGTACCGCCAATCGCCACGCCCGGCTTGATGTCATCGGTCACGATCTCGACCTGGCTGCCCTTGTCGGCCAGAAAGTCCGCGACGGACATGCCCGTGAACTCGCAAATCGTGTCGTAGACCAACACGTTCTTGCCCGGCGCAACTTTGCCATCCAGCACGTCCCAACTGCTGACCACCAGCCCTTCGGCTGCGCCCCAATGCTCGTTCTGTTCCAGAAACGGATGACCGCCCACCGCCAGCACCACAATGTCGGGGCGCAGGTCGAGAATAGTGGCTGCATCGGCCGCGGTGCCCAGACGCAGATCGACTTTCAGCCGCGCCAGTTCCAGCTGGAACCAGCGGGTGATACCGGCAATCTGGTCACGCTGCGGCGCTTTCGAGGCCGTGGTGATTTGCCCGCCAATGAACTCCTTTTTCTCGAACAGCGTCACGTCATGTCCACGCTCGGCAGACACACGCGCAGCCTCCATCCCGGCAGGCCCGGCACCCACGATCACCACCTTGCGTTTCGGCCCGCTGGATTTTTCGATGATGTGCGGCACGCCCATGTATTCACGCGACGTGGCAGCGTTCTGGATGCACAGCACGTCCAGCCCTTGATACTGGCGGTCGATGCAGTAGTTGGCGCCCACGCACTGCTTGATCTGGTCGATCTGGCCCATCTTGATCTTGGCGATCAGGTGCGGATCGGCGATGTGCGCGCGCGTCATGCCGACCATGTCGACATAGCCACCTTCCAGAATCCGCGTGGCCTGGTTCGGGTCCTTGATGTTCTGCGCATGCAGCACAGGCGCCTTGACCACTTCCTTGATACCGGCCGCCAAGTGCAGAAACGGCTCCGGCGGATAGCTCATGTTGGGGATCACGTTGGCCAGCGTGTTGTGCGTGTCACACCCCGACCCCACGACACCGATGAAGTCGATCATGCCGGTGTCGTCGTAATACTTGGCGATCTGCTTCATGTCCTCGTGGCTCAGGCCATCGGGGTGAAACTCGTCGCCGCAAAGACGCAGGCCTACACAGAAGTCGGGACCGACCTCCTTGCGCACGGCCTTGATCACTTCCAGACCGAAGCGCATGCGGTTCTCGAAGCTGCCTCCCCACTCGTCCGTACGCTTGTTGACCCGCGGGCTCCAGAACTGATCGATCATGTGCTGATGCACGGCCGACAGCTCCACACCGTCCAGGCCACCCGCCTTGGCGCGTGCGGCGGCGCTGGCGTAGTTGCCGATCACGCGCCAGATTTCTTCCGGCTCGATGGTCTTGCAGGTGGCGCGGTGTACCGGCTCGCGGATACCCGACGGCGACAGCAGGGTTGGCCAGTGATCGCCATCCCAGCGGGAGCGGCGACCCATGTGGGTGATCTGAATCATGATCTTGGCGCCGTGCTTGTGCATGGCGTCGGCCAGATTCTGGAAGTGCGGGATGATCCGGTCAGTGGCAAGGTTGACCGACTTCCACCAGCTTTGCGGGCTGTCGATCGCAACACTGGATGAGCCGCCACAGATCGCCAGACCGATACCGCCCTTGGCTTTCTCTTCGTAATACTTCACGTAGCGGTCAGTGGTCATCCCGCCATCGGTGGCGTAAACCTCGGCATGCGCCGTGCTGAGCACGCGGTTGCGGATGGTGAGCTTGCCGATCTGGATCGGCTGGAACATCGCTTCGAAAGCCATAACGCGATCCTCGACTTACAGCGGCTTGACGATAAAGAGTCCGTCGTCATGACCTTCTTCCGAACCACCGTAGACCTGCTCGGCCACTGTGCGGATGGAGCTTCCGCTGGCTGCCAGCACCTGATCCATCGCACCCGCGAACCAGCCGGTGAACATGTAATCAACCTTGCGACCGACCTTGCCGTAGACATACACGAAGCAGGAGTGCTCAAGCTTGACGCTGGCGGTGCCTTTTTCGAGGTCAATGTCCTGGATCTTGAACAGCCCCCAGCCGCGCTGCGACAGACGATTCATGTAGTGCTCAAACACCGCCACGCCTTCGATGCCGTGGCATTCGGCTTCCTTTTCACACCAGTGCCAGGCCGATTTGTAGCCCGCCTTGTAGAGAATCTCGGCGTAGGCGTCGGCACCCAGCACTTCTTCGATGCCCATGTGGTTGTTAACGAAAAAGTGGCGAGGCACGTAGAGCATCGGCAGTGCGTCGGAGGTCCAGACACCGGTTTCGCTGTCGACTTCGATGGGCAGTTGCGGGGCGATTTTGGCCATGGGGAACAAACTCCAGATGATTCGGGTTACACCCACCGCAACAGGGCGGTGAGCGTGTAAGAGGGCTCAGGTGTGACTGGCGGGTTATTCGCCCCAGACGTCGGCGAGAACGTTCACCCAGTTTTCGCCCATGATCTTGCGCACCACGCGCTCGGGATGGCCGCGTTTGAGCAGGGTTTCGGTCAGGTTGGGAAATTCGCCCACGGTGCGGATGCCCAGCGGGTTGATGATCTTGCCGAAATTGGTCAGGCGGCGGGCATAGCCCTTGTCGTGGGTCAGGTACTCAAAGAAGTCCTGGCCATGACCTTGAGTGAAATCGGTGCCGATGCCGATGGCGTCCTCGCCGACGATGTTCATCACGTATTCGATGGCTTCGGCGTAGTCGTCGATGGTCGACTCGATCCCCTTGGCCAGAAACGGCGCGAACATGGTTACGCCGACAAAGCCGCCATGATCGGCGATGAACTTCAGTTCAGCGTCGGACTTGTTGCGCGGGTGTTCTTTAAGACCGGAAGGCAGGCAGTGGGAATAGCAGACCGGCTTCTTCGATTCCAGAATGACCTCTTCAGAGGTCTTGGAGCCCACGTGGGACAGGTCGCACATCACGCCCACACGGTTCATCTCGGCCACGATCTCGCGACCAAAACCCGACAGACCTCCGTCGCGCTCGTAACAGCCTGTGCCCACCAGATTCTGGGTGTTGTAGCACATCTGCACGATACCCACGCCCAGCTTCTTGAAGATCTCGACGTAGCCAATCTGATCCTCATAGGCATGGGCATTCTGGAAGCCGAACAGGATGCCGGTCTTGCCCAGTTCCTTGGCCTTGCGGATGTCGGCGGTGGTGTGGACGGGCATCACCAGATCGCTGTTTTCGCGCATCAGCTTCTGGCTGGTGCAAATGCTGTTGATGGTGGCCTGAAAGCCTTCCCATACCGACACGGTGCAGTTGGCCATCGTCAGGCCGCCCTTGCGCATGTCTTCAAACAGTTCACGGTTCCATTTGGCGATGATCAGCCCGTCAATAACGATGCTGTCGGCGTGCAGTTCGGCTGGGCTCATCAGGCTGTCCCCTTTTGGTTCTTGCGCACCGAATCGGCTGTCGGCGCTAATGAGGTCAGCATATGCCGGAGGGTCGGGCGAGCCGGGTGCAAAAACGACAAGGGGCTTGCCGAAAGCGTCAAGAAACGACAAAGGGAGACAGCACCTCGTCACGCCGTGTTGTAAACCTGTTCATTGCCACGCGCTTGAGACAGAATTCATGGCATCAATGGATCGGAGCGACTCAATGAAGACGATTTTCCTGACCCTGGCCCTGGCGGCGTCGGTCGCAACAGGCGCACACGCCGCTCAGAACCCGGACAGCACGCCGTGCGACGGTGTGGATGGTGACAATCAAACCCTGGAATGCTCGGCTTACAGCCGCCATACCGCCGAAGAACTGCTTAAGGAAAACTTTCAGAACCTGTTGCAGCGGGTTCAGTCGCAGTTCGTCGCCAACAAGACGCAGTTCAACGATTTCACCAGCAAGCTCAAGACGGCCCAGTCCGCCTGGGAAAAGCTGCGTGATGCCGATTGTGCGGTCGAGGTGTTTCCGTCTGCAGCAGGCAGCAAGGCGTTCACCATCAGTGAAAACGACTGCGTAGCGCGCATGAGTGATGAGCGGTCGGAGTATCTGGAGTCGATTGCACAGGAATAACGCCAGCGATGAGATAACCTGTTTCTTTTATGAATCACTTCATCAGGTTTTCTCATGATTATTTGCGGTGTAGAAATCAAAGGCAGTGAAGCCATCTTTGCTCTGGCCACGCGTCAGCAAGGCGGCATCGCACACTTGCCACTGGCGACCAAGAAGATTGCGCTGGAGGATGACGACGAGTCCGCCAACGTCAAAGCGTTCGCCACCCAGATCGCCAGTTTTGTGCGCGAGAACGGCATCAGCCATGTCGCGATCAAGAAACGCAGCAAGAAAGGCGAATTTGCCGGTGGCCCGACCACGTTCAAGATCGAGACGGTGTTTCAGCTACTGTCCGATTGCGATGTGACGCTCGTTTCCCCGCAAACTATCAACGCCCAGAACAAGAAACACGCTTTCGCCCTGCCCGACACGCTGAACAAATACCAGCATGAGGCTTACAAGACGGCATGTGCGGGGCTGATGAAGTCGGCTTAGGGAACGCGCTGATGCCCCACCTTTGATGACACAGATACAAGCCGCCTCCCACATGAGAATCCCACGTATCACCTACGAAGCGGACGCGGAGCGCCCTGAGAGGCGTTACCACGCAGAGCGTGGGAACGAGCGTCGGTGTATCTTACGCAGATCGTACTCACGCTCCGAGTGGGCATGCAGCCCGTGACCCTCTGCGTCACATTCCACCGGCATCGCAGATTTCTGACAGGCGTAAAAAAACCCGCATCACTGCGGGTTTTCTCAATGCTCAATCAACTCAGTTGATCTTGGCATCCAGCTCGCCACGGGCGTAGCGTTCGAACATGGCGTCCAGCGAGATCGGTTTGATCTTCGAGGCGTTGCCAGCGGTGCCGAAGGCTTCGTAGCGGGCGATGCAGACGTCACGCATGGCCACGACAGTCTTGGCCAGATACTTGCGCGGGTCGAACTCGCTGCGGTTTTTGGCCATGAATTCGCGGATGGCACCCGTGGACGCCAGACGCAGGTCGGTGTCGATATTGACCTTGCGCACGCCGTGCTTGATGCCTTCAACGATTTCTTCGACCGGCACACCGTAAGTCTCTTTGATGTCGCCGCCGTATTCGTTAATGATCTTCAGCCATTCCTGTGGAACGGACGAGGAGCCGTGCATCACCAGGTGAGTGTTCGGAATGCGCTTGTGGATCTCTTTGATGCGCTCGATCGCCAGGATGTCGCCAGTAGGCGGCTTGGTGAACTTGTAAGCGCCGTGGCTGGTGCCGATGGCGATGGCCAGAGCATCGACCTGAGTCTTCTTCACGAAGTCAGCGGCTTCTTCCGGGTCAGTCAGCATTTGGCTGTGATCCAGGATGCCTTCAGCGCCAACGCCGTCTTCTTCGCCAGCCATGCCGGTTTCCAGCGAACCCAGAACGCCCAGCTCGCCTTCCACGGACACGCCACAGGCGTGAGCGAAGGCCACCACGCGACGGGTTACGTCAACGTTGTATTCGTAATCGGCCGGGGACTTGCCGTCTTCTTTCAGCGAGCCGTCCATCATCACCGAACTGAAGCCCAGCTGGATCGAGCGCTGGCAGATGTCGGGGCTGGTGCCGTGGTCCTGGTGCATGACCACCGGGATGTGCGGGAATTCTTCGATTGCTGCGAGGATCAGGTGACGCAGGAACGGGGCACCGGCGTATTTGCGGGCACCGGCCGAGGCCTGAACGATCACCGGGGAGTCGGTCTTGTCGGCCGCTTCCATAATGGCGCGCATTTGTTCCAGGTTGTTTACGTTGAAAGCTGGAACGCCGTAGCCGAACTCGGCTGCGTGGTCCAACATCTGGCGCATGCTGATAAGTGCCATTGTCTGTTTCTCTCCCGGTAGGGTCGTTAATCGTGCAAGCCTGCCGTAGTGGCGGCTGCTATTCAAGTTATACGCAAGGGCCCGAGGCCCTGCGGGTGGTGCATCGGCTACGACTTATCGGGCCTTGCAGCCGCGACCGATCAAATCGTTGGTAGCGTCCCAGTACACCAGGCCTTCGCTGCCTTTGTTGTCGAACGCCAACACATTATTGCTGTAAAGCGTGCCACTGGAAGCGCCCGGTTCGGCTTTAAGCCGGAAAACCTGATCGCTCTGATTCAGACGCGCATCCACTTCTTTTTTAGCTGAATCGATATAGCGCCAGTGAATTTCGGCACCACTGTCACATGTCCAGTGGTTCCAAGGATCATTCTGTTGCGGTGCGCTCATCATTGAGCAACCGCCAAGCCCCGCCAATATTCCGAGGGCAATCAAGCCTTTCATGACTTCTCCTGGCTGCCCTGCGAAACCCGGCGCGTGCCTGTGGTTTCGTTGTATCAAGGGCAATTCTGTTCCTGTTTACGGTCATCGGCCGGTTCACCCGTAACGCGCGCCTCAACCCGTTGATTGTTCTCGGTCGTCGGCACATCCACGGAGGCCGGGCTGAATATTTTGCAGGCACCGGCATGAGAACCGGAACCGGCACAGCCGGCTAACACAACGCAACTCACAAGCGCCAGGGCAGCGATCTTCATGGCAAAACTCCTTCTTCATAAAAGATGTCCACCCATTAATGACCGCTGAAGCCTGCCGAGGTTGCCGTAAAGACTTCAACCCGGCTCACGGACAGCCTGGCAATCCTGTTGCTTTGGGCATGAATTCGTAACGATCCCATACCTCCTGCCCGCCGCGCTTGTAGATCACTGGCACCGTTTCAGCCTGCCATCCCGCCTGGTAGCAACTCAAATGAAGCACATCGGTCGGGGCAGTGCTCTCTGCCTCTTCGGCTTCAGGCTTGCCTGCACAACCGCCCAGCAAACCTGCGATGAGAAACAACGGTAATGCCCTGACCATGTACGACTCCTTGTCCAAAAGCCCGGATTCAGGCCTTGGCGCGTTGTTCAAGCATTTCAACCGCTGGCAGGACCTTGCCTTCCACGAACTCGAGGAACGCGCCGCCGCCTGTGGAAATATAGGAAATCTGTTCGGCCACGCCGTACTTGTCGATGGCGGCCAGTGTGTCGCCACCGCCCGCGATGGAAAACGCAGGGCTTTCGGCAATGGCCTTGGCCAGTGTCTTGGTGCCTTCGCCAAACTGATCGAATTCGAACACGCCCACCGGGCCGTTCCACAGGATAGTCTTCGAAGATTTCAACAAGTCGGCGAAGTGCGCAGCGGTTTGCGGACCGATGTCCAGAATCATGTCGTCATCGGCAACGTCGGCGATCAGCTTGACGGTGGCAGTGGCGCTCTCGGCAAATTCTTTGGCAACCACGACGTCGGTCGGCAAGGGCACGCTGACCTTGCCGGCGATTTCGCGTGCGGTGTCCAAGAGATCCGGCTCGTACAGGGATTTGCCGACTTTGTGACCGGCTGCGGCCAGGAAGGTATTGGCGATGCCGCCGCCGACGATCAACTGATTGCAGATCGCGCTCAGGCTGTTGAGCACGTCCAGCTTGGTGGACACCTTGGAACCGGCAACGATGGCCGCCATTGGCTGGGCCGGAGCGCCGAGCGCCTTGCCCAGTGCATCCAGTTCGGCAGCCAGCAGCGGGCCTGCCGCGGCAACCTTGGCGAATTTGGCCACGCCGTGGGTCGAGCCTTCGGCGCGGTGTGCGGTGCCGAAAGCGTCCATCACGAACACGTCGCACAGCGCGGCGTATTTCTGCGCCAGCTCATCGGCGTTCTTTTTCTCGCCCTTGTTGAAGCGCACGTTTTCGAACAGCACGACATCACCCGGCTTGACGTCAACGCCGTCCAGGTACTCGGCAACCAGCGGAACGTCGCGGCCCAGGGCCTTGCTCAGGTAGTCGGCAACCGGCTTGAGGCTGTTCTCTGCGGAGAACTCGCCTTCGGTCGGGCGACCCAGGTGCGAGCAGACCATCACGGCCGCCCCCTTTTCCAGCGCCAGCTTGATGGTCGGCAGCGAAGCAAGAATACGTGCATCGCTGCTGACAACGCCGTCCTTTACAGGGACGTTGAGGTCTTCACGAATCAGTACACGTTTACCTTGCAGATCGAGGTCGGTCATCTTCAACACGGTCATGAGGCGTTCCTGTTTTTTACTGTTGTTGGTCAGCGACGCGCAGAAAGTGCTCTGCAACGTCGAGCATTCGATTGGCAAAGCCCCACTCGTTGTCGAACCAGGCCAGCAGAGTCACCAGCCTTGGTCCTGAAACGCGGGTCTGACTCGCATCGACAATCGCCGAATGCGGATCATGATTGAAATCACAGCTGGCGTGCGGCAGCTCAGTGTAGGCCAGCAAACCTTTCAACGGACCGCTGGTGGCGGCCTCACGCAGGATTCGGTTGATGTCCTGAGCGTCCGTATCACGAGCCGTCTGCAATGTGATGTCCAGACAGGAGACATTGACGGTCGGTACGCGAACAGCTTTGGCCTGAATTCGCCCGGCAAGTTCCGGAAGCAGCCTTTCGATTCCGCGTGCCAGGCCTGTGGACACCGGAATGATCGACTGAAACGCCGAGCGTGTACGGCGCAGATCTTCGTGGTGATAGGCGTCGATCACCGGCTGGTCGTTCATCGCCGAGTGAATCGTGGTGATGGTGACGTATTCCAGACCGACCGCCTGATCCAGCAACCGTAACAGCGGCACGCTGCAATTGGTCGTGCAGGACGCGGCCGAGACCAACAGCTCACGACCGGTCAGCTTCTGCTGGTTGATGCCGAACACCACCGTGGCATCCACATCGCCTTCGCTGGCCATCGGCTGCGAAAAAAGCACGCGTGGTGCGCCAGCGTCGAGAAAGCGCTGGCCGTCTTCACGGGTGTTGTAGACGCCCGAGCACTCCAGCACCAGATCCACTTCCAGCGCGGCCCAGTCGATGTCTTCAGGTGTGGAACTGCGCAGCACCTTGATCTTGTGATCATTGATGTGCAGGTATTGCCCTTCGACCCTGACCTGACCGGGAAACCGGCCGTGGGTGGAATCGAAGCGCGTGAGGTATTCGAGACTGGCCATGTCGGCCAGATCATTGATGGCAACCACTTCGAACCCGGCTTTCGTCCCTCGCTCACACAGCGCACGCACGACGCAACGACCAATGCGGCCGTAGCCGTTCAGAGCAACTTTATAGGGGCGGGGCTGGGGCATGGGGTTCTCATGGATTTAAGCTGAACCCGAAGGGGCGCGCTTGCTGACGGCCGCGGCTGCCCGGACAACATGGAGACTGTCCGGGCAATCCGTTTGCGGGCAAACGCGTCCCTGCGAGGGGACGCGTCGTACTTAGCCTTCGAGCAGCTCTTCAGCAGTGCTCAGGACGTTTTCCAGCGTGAAGCCAAACTCTTCGAACAGCGCAGGCGCAGGCGCCGACTCGCCGAAGGTGGTCATACCGATCACGCGACCTTCCAGACCGACGTACTTGTACCAGTAGTCGGCATGCGCCGCTTCGATGGCGATGCGCGCGCTGACCTGCAGAGGCAGAACGTCCTGCTTGTACATCGCATCCTGAGCTTCGAACACGCTGGTGCATGGCATGGACACCACACGAACCTTGCGGCCCTGCCCGTTCAGTTTGTCGTAGGCCTGAACGGCCAGACCGATTTCGGAGCCGGTGGCGATCAGGATCAGCTCAGGCTCGCCGACACAGTCGCGCAGCACGTAGCCACCGCGAGCGATGTTAGCCAGCTGGGCTTCGTCACGCGCCTGGTGAGGCAGGTTCTGACGCGAGAAGATCAGTGCCGAAGGGCCGTCGTTACGCTCGATGGCGTATTTCCAGGCCACTGCCGATTCCACGGCATCGGCTGGACGCCAGGTGTCCAGGTTCGGCGTGGTACGCAGGCTGGTCAGCTGCTCGATCGGCTGGTGAGTCGGGCCGTCTTCGCCCAGACCGATGGAGTCATGGGTGAACACGTAGATCACGCGCTTCTTCATCAGCGAGGACATGCGCACCGCGTTCCGGGCGTATTCCATGAAGATCAGGAAGGTCGCGCCGTACGGCACGAAACCGCCGTGCAGGGCGATACCGTTCATCATGGCGCCCATGCCGAACTCACGTACACCGTAGTGCAGGTAGTTGCCGTTAGGGTCTTCGCCAGTGATGCTCTTGCAGCCTTTCCAGATGGTCAGGTTGGAACCGGCCAGGTCAGCCGATCCGCCAAGGATCTCAGGCAGCAACGGGCCCAGCGCGCTCAAGGCATTCTGGCTGGCTTTACGGCTGGCGATGGTTTCGCCCTTAGCGTTGACTTCCGCCACGTAGGCAGCCGATTTCTCGGCGAAGTCAGCCGGCAGTTCGCCGCTCATGCGACGGATGAAATCGTTGGCCAGCTCAGGGTGTGCAGCGGAATAGGCCGCGAAACGCTGGTCCCACTCGGCTTCGGCAGCCAGGCCTTTTTCCTTGCCGTTCCACTCGGCATAGATGTCAGCCGGGATATCGAAAGGACCGTGGTTCCACTTCAAGGCAGCGCGGGTCAGGGCGATTTCGTCAGCGCCCAGTGGAGCGCCGTGGGACTCTTCCTTGCCCTGCTTGTTCGGCGAGCCGAAACCGATGGTGGTCTTGCAGCAGATCAGGGTCGGCTGCTCGCTCTTGCGAGCGGTGTCGATAGCGGTCTTGATCTCGTCGGCGTCATGGCCGTCGACATTGCGGATGACCTGCCAACCGTATGACTCGAAACGCTTCGGCGTGTCGTCGGTGAACCAGCCTTCGACTTCGCCGTCGATGGAGATGCCGTTGTCATCGTAGAAAGCGATCAGCTTGCCCAGTTGCAGAGTGCCGGCCAGCGAGGCGACTTCGTGCGAGATGCCTTCCATCATGCAGCCGTCACCCATGAACACGTACGTGTGGTGATCGACGATGGAATGGCCCGGACGGTTGAACTGCGCAGCCAGTGTCTTTTCGGCAGCGGCGAAACCGACGGCGTTGGCAAAGCCCTGACCCAACGGGCCGGTGGTGGTTTCAATGCCTGGGGTGTAACCGTACTCGGGGTGACCCGGCGTGCGGCTGTGCAACTGACGGAAGTTCTTCAGGTCATCGATGGACAGGTCGTAGCCGGTCAGGTGCAGCAGCGAATAGACCAGCATCGAACCGTGACCATTGGACATGATGAAACGGTCACGGTCGGCGAACGCAGGGTTGGCCGGGTTATGCTTCAGATAATCGCGCCAAAGAACTTCGGCGATATCCGCCATGCCCATAGGGGCGCCCGGATGGCCGCTGTTGGCTTTTTGCACGGCATCCATGCTGAGGGCACGAATAGCGTTGGCACGCTCACGACGGCTTGGCATCGCTGATCTCCTGGGAATAAAGGATTGGGATCTGAAAAAGGCGGCCATTTTCCCTCAGGGACCGGCCGGGGGCAATCACAGATAGTGGACCTTAGGCTTTTTTCCTGTGTTGTGGACATTAATTAGCCTGTTAACACTGGATAACGCCGATACACGACAAGTTCAGCAGGATCGACAGACGCCACTGACCGAGCAATATCAAAACTTTTTGATATTGCTCTTGCGAGGTCCGGAATCGGTCACTAGACTGCGGAGCCTATGAACCTGCGCGTACCTGCAATTCGCCATGATGCCTGCGACGACCTCTCTGCCCTGTGCAAGGCCGGCGGTGATCCTTTGCGGCTCAATGTCTTGCGTGCGCTGACCAACGACTCATTCGGCGTGCTGGAACTGGCGCAGATTTTTGCCATCGGTCAATCCGGCATGAGCCACCATCTCAAGGTGCTGGCCCAGGCCGATCTGGTGGCGACCCGGCGTGAAGGCAATGCGATTTTCTACCGTCGCGCCCTGCCCCACACCGACCTGCCCGGCGGCAAGCTGCACGCCGCGCTGCTCGACGAGGTCGACACCCTTGAGTTGCCGACTGACGTTCAGGGGCGTATTGGTCTGGTGCACCGCCAACGGGCGCTGGCCAGCCAGGATTTCTTTGCTCGTACGGCGGAGAAGTTTCGTGCCCAGCAAGACCTGATCGCAGGCCTTGCGCAGTACAGCGAAAGCCTGCTGACGCTGCTCGACAAACTGAGCTTCGGCAGCGAGGCCACCGCACTGGAAGTAGGCCCCGGCGACGGCGGCTTTCTTCCTGAACTGGCGCGGCGTTTCAAGCACGTCGTGGCGATGGACAGCAGCCCGACCATGCTTGAACTGGCGCGTAACCTGTGCGAGCGCAAAGCACTGTTTAATGTAGAGCTCAAGCTGGCCGATGCACTGACAGACAGTAAAGTGAGCGCCGACTGTGTCGTCTTGAACATGGTGCTCCATCATTTCGCCGCACCGGCCGAAGCGCTGGTGCAACTGGCCGAATGCGTACGACCCGGCGGTAGCTTGCTGGTAACAGAATTGTGTAGTCATGACCAGAGCTGGGCCAGGGAGGCCTGTGGCGATCTCTGGTTAGGTTTCGAGCAGGAAGACCTGGCCCGTTGGGCCATCGCTGCGGGGCTAGTTCCCGGGGAAAGCCTTTACATAGGCTTACGTAATGGTTTCCAGATCCAGGTTCGCCATTTTCAGCGACCGGCTGGCGACACTCACCATCGGTAAAATGAAGGAAACCCGTAGAGATGAGCGAATACTCACTTTTCACCTCCGAGTCCGTGTCCGAAGGGCATCCGGACAAGATCGCCGACCAGATTTCCGATGCGGTTCTGGACGCCATCATCGCTGAAGACAAATACGCCCGTGTGGCGTGCGAAACACTGGTCAAGACCGGTGTGGCGATCATCGCTGGCGAAGTGTCGACGTCGGCCTGGGTCGATCTGGAAGACATCGTGCGTAACGTCATCCTCGACATCGGCTACGACAGCTCCGACGTCGGCTTCGACGGCGCGACGTGCGGCGTGATGAACATCATCGGCAAGCAGTCAGTGGACATCGCCCAAGGCGTTGACCGCAGCAAGCCTGAAGATCAGGGTGCTGGCGACCAAGGCCTGATGTTCGGCTACGCCAGCAACGAAACCGACGTACTGATGCCTGCGCCGATCACCTTCTCGCACCAACTGGTCGAGCGTCAGGCTCAAGCCCGTAAATCCGGCCTGCTGCCTTGGCTGCGCCCGGATGCGAAATCCCAGGTCACCTGCCGCTACGAAAACGGCAAGGTTGTGGGCGTCGACGCCATCGTGCTGTCGACCCAGCACAACCCGGACGTTTCCTACAAAGACCTGCGCGAAGGCGTGATGGAGCTGATCGTCAAGCACGTCATTCCAGCGCACCTGCTGCACAAGGACACTCAGTTTCACATCAACCCGACCGGCAACTTCATCATCGGTGGCCCGGTAGGCGACTGTGGCCTGACCGGCCGCAAGATCATCGTCGACACCTACGGCGGCATGGCCCGTCACGGCGGAGGCGCGTTCTCCGGCAAAGACCCGTCGAAGGTTGACCGTTCGGCGGCCTACGCCGGCCGTTACGTAGCCAAGAACATCGTCGCTGCCGGCTTGGCCGAGCGTTGCGAAATCCAGGTGTCCTACGCCATCGGCGTTGCACAACCGACCTCGATCTCGCTGAACACCTTCGGCACCGGCAAGCTGTCCGATGACAAGATCATCAGCCTGGTTCGCGAGCACTTCGACCTGCGTCCATACGCGATCACCACCATGCTGGATCTGCTGCACCCGATGTACAAGGCCACTGCGGCCTACGGCCACTTCGGTCGTACCCCGGTCGAAATGACCGTTGGCGATGACACCTTCACCGCCTTCACCTGGGAAAAAACCGACCGCGCCGACGCCCTGCGCGCTGCTGCCGGCCTGTAAGTTCCTGCGGTAACCAAAAGCCCCCGGCGACGCGAGTCTCCGGGGGCTTTTTATTGCCTCACGAAGCCTTCACATTACTCAAAAAGAGCCTGGACTCGCGCCAGTACATCGTCGATCACTACGTCGGGAGCTGATTCGACACACTTGGCACCTCGGGCCTCCAGATCAACCGTACGAATCTGGTTACATAACACGACACCTTGCGTCTCGGTGCCCGACCCGCTTAGAGGGACGGCGAACCCGGCATAGCGAGCAAAGTCTCCGCCCTGTGTGATCGGCGCAATGATTGCCAGGCCAGATACGTTATAAGCGGCAGGCGTCAGCACCAGTGCGGGACGAAAGTCACCCTGCTGCTCCCGGCCAGCGGTCGGATTCAAATTGATACGAACGATATCAGACCGGTTGAATCTGGACCGCTTCAAACTTCACGTCCTGTAGGCCGCATTGCGTTCCATTCGGCCAACTCCTCAGGCTCGCTTGCACTCAAATCACACTGGGCCATCAGGTCGGCCAGTCGATAACGCAGCTTCGTCCTTGCAGGCTTCAGCGTCATCACTTCAGTGGAGACATCGAGTACCAGCACATCACCACTGACCAGACTCATCTGTTTGAGCACATTGGCCGGCAAACGTATTGCCGCGCTATTGCCCCATTGCTGGATTTTGACTTCCATAACGCACCCCATGAAAATTGTAGATACATTGTAGAAACGCACAATCTGATACGCAAATGTTTTTTTTGACGAGATCAAGGCACAGCTGCGCCTCAAAACAGGCAGACAGTGTACGGGCGGCCAAGCGTCGCAAAACCCGGAAACCATCCAGATCGACCCTAAAGCGACACTGCATCTAGCCTTTTGCAGCCAATCCCAAGCAAGGACGCTTCGATGCCGTTTGCAATTCGTCTGATCAGTTTTGCCCTTCTGCTTTACTTCTCGACCACCGCACCCGCCAGCCAATGCCCTGAATGGTCCCACGACAAGGCGCAAAGCGAAATTCGCGAACTACACCGCCAGATCGCCGAATGGGACGACAGTTATCACCGCTTGGGCGTCTCGCAAATTGCCGATGAGCTTTATGATCAGTCCCGCCAGAAACTGAACACGTGGCGTGCATGCTTTGCGGTCCCGATGTCGGACGACAATCCGCTGAAGACAGCAAGCGGCCCGGTGCCACACCCGGTTGCGCATACGGGCGTCAACAAGCTGGCCGACGAGAAAGCGGTCAAAACCTGGCTCAAGGGCCGAACCGATCTGTGGATTCAGCCCAAGGTCGATGGCGTGGCGGTCACCCTGGTCTATTCCGCAGGCAAGCTGACACACGTCATCAGCCGAGGCGACGGTGTCAGAGGGCAGGACTGGACGCCTCATGCACAGCTGATCCACGCCATACCCCGGCAATTGCCTTGGCCGGATGACGTTATTCTGCAAGGTGAGTTGTACGAGCGGCTGACAGACCATGTGCAAGCCTCCTCTGGCAGCGTCAATGCGCGCAGTAAGGTTGCGGGGTTGATGGCGCGTAAGACGATAAGCCCCGCGCAAGCCGACACCATCGGCTTGTTCGTCTGGGACTGGCCCAACGGACCCGCTTTGATGTCAGAACGTCTGGCCGGCCTGAAAGCCTTGGGTTTCATCGATAGCGCCGCCTACACGTTGCCACTTGAAAGCCATGCCCAGGCTGCGCAATGGCGTGAACACTGGTATCGCAGCCCCCTGCCGTTCGCCACGGATGGCGTAATCCTGCGTCAGGGCGAGCGCCCCGCTGCCGAGCGTTGGCAGGCCAAAGCGCCGTATTGGATTGCGGCCTGGAAGCACCCCTTCGCGCAGGCGCTGGCGCAGGTACGCAACGTGAGTTTCACGGTGGGGCGCAGCGGCCGGGTCACGCCCATTCTGGAGCTGGTGCCGATTCGTCTGGACGATCGCACCATCAGCCGTATCAGCACAGGTTCGCTGCAACGCTGGCAAACGCTGGATATCCGCCCCGGCGATCAGGTTGCGGTCAGTCTGGCCGGCCTCACCATCCCTCGACTCGACGGCGTGATAACCCGCAGCGTCGAGCGCGCCGAGGTGAACGCTCCACACGCCAGCGATTTTCATGAGCTCAGTTGCTGGCAGCCGACGCCTGGCTGCCATAGCCAGTTCAGGGCCAGGCTGACCTGGCTCAGCGGCAAGAAGGGCTTGGCGTTGAACGGTATAGGCCCGGGAACCTGGGACAAACTGATCGAAAGCGGAAAAATCGGCGGCCTGCTCGATTGGATGCCCCTTGAACAGGCCGAGCTTGCTAACATTCCCGGCCTTGCCGAGCGCAGCAGCGCTAAACTGTTCGCCAGCCTGCAAGACGCCCGGAAAAGGCCGTTCCAGACATGGCTCAAGGCCATTGGGCTGCCCCCGACGGGAAATGCTCCCTTGGGCAACGATTGGGACGATCTTGCCGCACGCAGCGCCGAACAATGGCAGGCTGAACCGGGGATTGGCCCGGGACGCGCTGCGAAACTACACGCTTTTTTTCAGGACGCACACGTGCAGGCACTAAGCCAGCAATTGCGTACTCAAGGTATTTCAGGTTTCTAGAAGCCGGGTTTCATTCTTTATGCCCGGACGTTGTCGTTTTCAAAAGGAGTTCATATGAAGTTTTTGTCGCCGCTGATTCTTTTCGCCAGTTGCACGCTGTTGGCCACACCTCTGCTGGCCGCTGACCAGGCTCCGCCTTCCGAATGCCTGCTCAAGAGTCAGGAAATCAGCAGCAAGATTCAAGATGCCAAAACCGAAGGCAACAAGGCCGAACAGACGGGCCTTGAAAAAGCATTGGCCGAGGTCAATGCCAACTGCACCGAAACGTCATTGCTCAAACAACGTGAACAAAAGGTGCTGGACGCCAAACGCGAAGTCAGCCGCCGTCAGACCGACCTGAACAAGGCGATGGACAAGGGCGACCCGGAGAAGATCAACAAGCGCAAGGACAAGCTCGCCGAATCCCGCAAGGAGTTGCAGGACGCGCAGGCCGAGCTCGAAAAAGTGCAGCCGGACGAGTGAGCGAAAATCAGCAGCAGCTCCTCATACGCGCAATCCATTGCATGAGCGCTATTTGCATCGATCCCTGGGGCGGACCGGGCGGCGTTCCGCTCTTATCCAACAAGAACGCTGAACGACGCTTCTGCCCGCAGGGCGTGGGAGCTTCCGGGGGTTACGACGGCTGCGATGGGCTGCGCAGCGGCCCTTGGCGGCATCTGCCCTAACGCATTTGCAGGTGTTGCTGCCGGTTCCCGGCAGATCGCGGACAAGTGGAATGCCGCCCGATCCGCTCCACCGTCAGGTTTGCTGGCCAACGGCGGTGTCAGAATCCGGCAATCACGCCGCTGCCGGAAAGGCCGACACCCCGAACAACGCAACGATCAAGCCCATTCCGACCAGCCAGGTAATGGAGCGCATCGCCGCCAGGTCTGCCAGATAAAAGATGATGTAAAGCAGACGACTGGTGATGAACAACACCGCCAGCACATCGATGGTGACCAACTGCGCATTGCCCGCGATGTGAGCAATTATCACGGCAGCAGCGAATGCCGGTGTCACTTCGTAGCTGTTCAGTTGCGCCGCATGCGCACGCTTGGGAAAGCCTTCGAGCTTGTCGAGAAAAGCGCGGGGGTCGTGATTATTGCCCCTTTTGAATTTTCCACTGCCGATCTTGGCGGTGGCTGCGCAGGCGATGGGCAAAAGGATCGCCACCAGTACACACCAGAAAGCTACTGTCATAGGTCCATCCTTTATTGTTTCGGCTTCATTGAGAAGCATGCCAGGCAGGAACAGCCTAAAAGCTCAGAGCAGGATGTCGCTCAAAGGTTCTTCCCATTCACACCAGTTTAGGAAATATCAGGCTGAACGTCGTGAACTGCCCGGGCTCGCTTTCGACCTTAACCTGCCCTTCGTGCAGGCTCATAATCGAACGAACGATGGCCAACCCAAGGCCAGTGCCGCCCTGCTGCCGGGCGCGACTGACGTGTACCCGGTAGAACCGGTCGAACAGCCGAGGAAGGTGTTCGGCGCTGATCCCCTCGCCCGCGTTGCGCACGGTCAGCGAGATTTCGTCGACATGCGTGACAATCGTTATCGTGATGGTGCTGCCGCTAACGCCGTGGCGAATGGCATTGGACAACAGGTTGGAGATCGCCCGCTGAATCATCAGCCGATCCCCCATCGCCCGGCCCTTGCCTTCAATATGAAGGGTGATGTCCCGGTCTTCGGCCGATGCCGAAAACAGCTCGCCTACCTTCTCCGCCTCTTCCCTCAGATCGATGGCTTCCAGCGCCAGCGGGGCCGAAGGCTGGCTCACGCTGGCCAGAAACAGCATTTGAGCGATCATGCGCGACATGCGCTCCAACTCTTCGGTGCAGGATTCAAGGGCCTGCCTGTATTCCTCTGGCGGACGCGGCCGCGACAGGGTGACCTGCGCCTTGCCCATCAGGTTATTCATGGGCGAACGCATCTCGTGCGCCAAGTCATCCGAAAACTGCGACAGTTGCTGAACATCGCCATCCAGCCGGTGCAGCATGAAATTCACGGCATGCGCCAGGTCGCGCAACTCGTCTGGTAGTCCGGTCACTTTCATGCGGTGGGAAAGGTCGCGCGCCGAGATCAGCGCCGTCACTTTCCTGAAAGCCCCCAACGGCTTCAAACCGCGGCGCACCACCCACCAGGCTCCAAGGCCGACCAGCAGCAGAATCACAGGCAGAATCATGAACGTGGACATCATGTACGCGTGCAACAGCGAGGTGTCGTTTTTCCTGTCCAGCGTCAGCATGACCAGAATGTTTTCGTCGGTTCTCAGGCGAATACTCTTGTAGCCCACCAACAGCTTGTGCCCTTCGCTGGAATCCAACTCATGAAAGCCTTCAGCCTGACCGTCGGCAGCAGGAGGCGGCAAATCGCGGCCCTCCTTGTTGCCGATGTTCATCAACGGCTGCCTGGGCATGCTCGAATCGAAGATGCTCAGTGCAAAACTGTCATGACCGACAATCTGATCGCGCAGCGTGTGGGGGTACTGAACGATATCCCCGACGGACAGAAAGCCCTCGCTCAACCCATGTTCGATTTGCGCAAACTTCTCTCGCAGGCTGTCTTGGGCACGCAGATCGAGTTGGTGGGAGATGGCCGCATAAGCGAACAACTCCATGATCAGCACCAAAAACGCGCTCAACGCGGTGACCGTCAGGCCCAACCGGGTTGAAAGGCGCGTTGGCTTCATTCTCGGACTTCCAGCACATACCCCACGCCACGCAGCGTATGGATCAGTTTGGTTTCGAACGGATCATCGATCTTGGCACGCAAGCGGCGAATGGACACCTCGACCACATTGGTGTCGCAATCGAAGTTCATGTCCCACACCAGCGAGATGATCTGGGTACGCGACATCACCTCTCCGGTATGGCGCATCAACAGGTGCAGCAGGGCGAACTCCTTGGTGGTCAGGTCGATACGCTGCTTGCCACGAAACGCCCGATGACGCCCTTGATCCAGCTCAAGGTCCCCGACCTGCAACACTTGAGGCGCGGTCGGCTGCTCACAGCGGCGCATCAAGGTGCGCACTCTGGCCAGCAGTTCCGGAAACTCGAAAGGCTTGACCAGGTAATCGTCAGCCCCCATTTCCAGGCCTTTGACCTTCTCTTCCAGACGTCCCCGTGCGGTGACCATCATGATGCGGGTATTGACGGTTTTTCTGAGCCGGGCCAAGACCTCCCATCCATCCATTTCAGGCAGGTTTACATCCAGAATGACGATGTCATAGGCCTGATGCTGCGCGAGATAAAGGCCGTCGAGTCCGGTGACGGCGATATCGACAACATAGCCACTTTCGGTCAGCCCCTGATGCATGTATTCGGCAGTTTTCGGCTCGTCCTCTACTACAAGGATTCGCATGGATAAGTGTCCTGTCTGATGAGCGATTGAGAAGCAGTGTACGGGCAATCAGCCAGCCTCCACAGCACATAACGGAATTGTAATTTTCCGGCAATCCCGCTGATACCTCCGGTTACATAAAGTCCTCCCATCCAGATTCAACCGGCCCCGTGGCGCCGTTGTTCTTTCTTTTTGATGAGGGTGATGTATGCGACTGGAGAGCCAAGAACGTGCTCGGGTCTAGGCGGGTGTCGGGACTGACACGCATGAGAGCGGGTGCGCTGTGCATGCTGTTGATAGCGCCCGTGTGGGCAACGGCTCAAGGCTTGAGTCTGCCGCAGGCTATCGATGCCGCGTTCAAGCAAAACCCGGATCTGGCGGCGGCCCGATGGGAAATCGGCGTGGCTGAAGGCGAGCGCCAACAGGCGGGCCTGATTCCCAACCCGGTGGTGTCCTGGGAAGCGGAGGATACCCGCAGCGAAACCCGCACGACCACGGTCATGCTCAGCCAGGCGCTGGAACTGGGCGGCAAGCGAGGCGCACGTATCGAGGCCGCCAGTCGAGGCCAGGACGCCGCCCGGATAGAGCTGGAACGACGCGGCAATGAATTGCGTGCCGAGGTCGTTCAGGCGTTCTACGCCGCAGCCCGTGCCCAGGCAGGCCTTGACCTGGCCCGACAATCCCGGTCACTGGCCGAGCGCGGTTTGCATGTGGCTGAAGGACGCGTCAAGGCGGGTAAGACCTCGCCAGTCGAGGCCACCCGCGCTCAGGTGCAACTGGCCGAAACCGACCTGCTGGTGCGCCGCGCCGAAACACTGAAAATCAATAGCTACCGGGAATTGGCTCGAGCCACCGGATCGGCCAGCACCTCGTTTGACCGCCTGGATTACACCCACCTCTCCCCCGGCCAGTCACCTCCGTCCTCGACACTCCTGAGCCTGATCAACCAGACCGCTGAGCTGCGTCTCGCCCAGGCACAGATCGATCAACAGGAAGCCACACTGGGTTCGGAACGCGCCAAGCGCACCCCGGACCTGACCGTTAGCGTCGGCAGCCAGTACAGCCGTGAAGACCGTGAACGCATCAATGTGGTCGGCCTGTCGATGCCGATCCCCCTGTTCGACCGTAATCAGGGCAACGTCCTTTCCGCTGCGCGCCGAACCGATCAGGCACGCGACCTGCGCAACGCCGTGGAGCTGAAGCTGCGCACGCAGGTCCAGTCAGCCCTTGATCAGTGGTCCACCGCCGCCCGCGAGGTGGAGTCGTTCAACCGAATCATTTTGCCCGCCGCACAGCGCGCCGTGGACACCGCGACACGCGGTTTCGAGATGGGAAAATTCGGCTTTCTCGACGTGCTGGATGCACAGCGCACGCTGATCTCAGCCCGTAGCCAGTACCTGGAATCGTTGGCCATAGCCACCGACGCCAGCGTCACCGTCGAGCGCATCTACGGCGACCTCGACCGGTTCAGCCCCAAACCCTGACCTCTATTTTTCGCCATCACAGAGCGCACCGCAGCGTGCGCAGCATCGACATGAATGCCGGGAGCATCTATGGACAACAAACGAAGCATTGGCATCGCCCTGGCGGTGGTGGTCATCATTGGCCTGGGCAGCCTGACCGTTAACCCTGAGTTGCTGCCCTTCAGCGCCCAGGCCGAATCGGACACCCACCCCAACGAATCGGCAGACGCCCACGCGGGGGAAGAAGCCCACGCCGATAAAGAGCATGGCGAGAAAGGTCACGGCCATGAGCCCGAACAGCATGGCGCCGCCTCGGAACCGGCCCATGAGGAAGAGGAAGGCCACTTGGAACTCAGCGCCGAACAGATCAAGGCCGCCGGTATCGAACTGGCCACTGCCGGCCCCAGACCGATGAGCACGTCGGTCACCTTCCCCGGCGAGATTCGCTTCGATGAAGACCGGACCGCACATGTGGTGCCCCGCGTCGGCGGTGTCGTGGAGGCGGTCAAGGTCGAGCTGGGCCAGAGCGTCAAGAAAGGTCAGGTGCTGGCGATCATTGCCAGCCAGCAGATCTCCGACCAGCGCAGCGAGTTGAGCGCCGCCCAGCGCCGTCAGGAACTGGCGCGGCTGACCCTGCAACGCGAGAAAAAGCTCTGGGAAGACCAGATCTCGGCCGAGCAGGATTACCAGCAGGCCCGACAGGCGTTTCAGGAGGCCGACATCAGCCTGTCCAACGCCCGGCAGAAACTCAGCGCCATCGGTGCCAGCGTCAGCCCCACCGCGGGCAACCGCTATGAACTGATCGCACCGTTCGACGCGATGGTCGTTGAAAAACACCTGGCCATCGGCGAGGTGGTCAGCGAGGCGAGCAATGCCTTTACGCTCTCTGATCTGTCCCGTGTCTGGGCCACCTTCGGCGTCGCGCCCAAGGACCTGGACAAAGTGATCGTCGGCCGCCCGGTCACCGTCAGCGCCCCCGACCTGAATGCTCGCGTCGAAGGCCGCATCGGTTATGTCGGCAGCCTGTTGGGTGAGCAGACACGCGCCGCCACCGTTCGCGTCACCCTCGCCAACCCCAATGGCGCCTGGCGACCGGGGCTGTTCGTCTCGGTCGACGTGGCCGCAGAGCAGAATCAGGTCGCGGTCAGCCTGCCCGAATCGGCCATCCAGAGCGTCGAAGACAAGCCCTCGGTGTTCGTGCGCAACGACGAGGACTTTCAGTTGACGCCGGTCACGCTCGGTCGCAGCGATGACGGCTATGTGGAAATCCTCAAAGGCCTGGCCGCAGGCACTCAAGTGGCCGCCGCCGGCAGCTTCATTCTCAAGTCGGAGCTGGGCAAAGGCTCCGCCGAGCACGCCCATTGACCTGCGTCGTACGAGTACTCCCCCATGTTTGAACGGTTGATCAAATTCGCGATTGAACAGCGCATCGTGGTGATGCTCGCGGTCGTGCTGATGGCAGGGCTGGGCATCGCCAGTTATCAGAAACTGCCCATCGATGCCGTGCCCGACATCACCAACGTGCAGGTGCAGATCAACACTTCGGCGCCCGGCTTTTCGCCGCTGGAAACCGAGCAACGCATCACCTTCGCCATCGAAACCAACATGGCAGGTTTGCCGGGCCTGCAACAGACGCGCTCACTGTCGCGCTCGGGCCTGTCGCAGGTGACGGTGATTTTCGAGGACGGCACCGACCTGTTCTTTGCTCGCCAACAGGTGAACGAACGCCTGCAGATCGCCAAGGACCAGTTGCCCGAAGGCGTCGACACCATGATGGGACCTGTCTCCACCGGGCTGGGCGAGATTTTCCTGTGGACGGTCGAGGCCCGGGAAGGCGCGCGGAAGGAAGATGGCACGCCGTACACACCAACCGATTTGCGAGTGATTCAGGACTGGATCATCAAGCCGCAATTGCGCAACGTACCGGGCGTGGCTGAAATCAACACCATCGGCGGCTTTGCCAAGCAATATGAAATCGCCCCGGATCCCAAGAAACTCGCTGCCTACAAGCTGACCCTGAACGATCTGGTCGCCGCACTGGAACGCAACAACGCCAACGTTGGCGCGGGCTATATCGAGCGCGGCGGCGAGCAACTGCTGATCCGCGCACCGGGCCAGCTGGAAAACATCGACGACATTGCCAACATCGTCATCGCCAACGTGCAGGGCACGCCGATCCGGGTGAGCAGCGTGGCTGAAGTCGGCATCGGCAAGGAAATGCGCTCAGGCGCCGCCACTGAAAACGGTCGCGAGGTGGTCCTCGGCACCGTGTTCATGCTGATTGGCGAAAACAGCCGCACGGTTTCCCAAGCGGTGGCCGCCAAACTGGCCGACATCAACCGCACGCTGCCTGAGGGCGTCGAAGCGGTCACTGTTTACGACCGCACACATCTGGTCGAAAAAGCCATCGCGACGGTCAAGAAGAACCTGGTCGAAGGCGCGATTCTGGTCATCGCGATCCTGTTTCTGTTTCTGGGCAACATCCGTGCAGCGCTGATCACGGCGATGGTGATTCCGCTGGCAATGCTGTTCACCTTGACCGGCATGTTCACCAACAAGGTCAGCGCCAACCTCATGAGCCTTGGCGCGCTGGACTTTGGCATCATCGTCGATGGCGCGGTGGTGATCGTCGAGAACTCGATTCGCAGGCTTGCCCATGCGCAGCAGAAACACGGCCGGATGCTGACCCGCGCTGAACGCTTCCATGAGGTTTTTGCGGCTGCAAAAGAAGCCCGACGGCCGCTGATCTTCGGCCAGTTGATCATCATGGTGGTGTACCTGCCGATCTTCGCCCTCACCGGCGTGGAAGGCAAAATGTTCCACCCGATGGCGTTCACCGTGGTGATCGCCCTGCTCGGTGCCATGATCCTGTCGGTCACCTTCGTGCCTGCGGCCATCGCGATGTTCGTGACTGGCAAGGTCAAGGAAGAAGAAGGCTTCGTGATGCGCACCGCTCGCCAGCGCTATGCACCGGTGCTGGGCTGGGTGCTGGGGCACCGCTGGATTGCCTTCACCCTGGCGTTCGTGGTGATGGTGCTGTCAGGGTTTACGGCCAGCCGCATGGGCAGTGAATTCATCCCGAGCCTGAGTGAAGGCGATTTCGCGCTGCAAGCCTTGCGCGTACCGGGCACCAGCCTGGCGCAATCGGTGGACATGCAGCAGCGCCTCGAAAAAGCCGTGATCGAACAAATGCCCGAAGTCGAGCGAATGTTCGCCCGCACCGGCACCGCCGAAATCGCCGCCGACCCGATGCCGCCGAACATCTCTGACAGCTACGTGATGCTCAAACCGCAAAGCGAGTGGCCTGACCCGGACAAGTCGCGGGAAACCCTGATCGCCGAGCTGCAAAAGGCCGCTGCCAGCGTGCCGGGCAGCAATTATGAGTTGTCCCAGCCGATTCAGTTGCGCTTCAACGAGTTGGTATCGGGGGTGCGCAGCGACGTAGCCGTCAAAGTGTTTGGCGATGACATGGCCGTGCTTAACCAGACCGCCGCCAAAATCGCGGCCGCCATGCAAAAGGTGCCGGGCGCGTCAGAGGTGAAGGTGGAACAAACCACCGGCCTGCCGGTACTGACCATCAATATCGACCGCGACAAAGCCGCACGTTTCGGCCTCAACGTGGCTGATGTGCAGGACGCCATCGCCACGGCATTGGGCGGACGTCAGGCCGGCACACTGTATGAGGGAGATCGCCGCTTCGACATGGTGGTGCGCCTGTCCGAACAACTGCGCACCGACGTGGCCGGGCTGTCCAGCCTGCTGATTCCGGTGCCGGCCAGCGCAGGCAGCATTAACCAGCAGATCAGCTTCATCTCGCTGGCTCAGGTCGCCAGCCTTGATCTGGTGCTGGGTCCGAACCAGATCAGCCGCGAGAACGGCAAGCGGCTGGTGATCGTCAGCGCCAACGTGCGAGGCCGAGACCTGGGCTCGTTCGTCGAGGACGCGGGCCAGACCCTCGACCGCGACGTGCAGATTCCGGCAGGTTACTGGACCAACTGGGGCGGTCAGTTCGAACAGCTGCAATCGGCTGCCAAACGCTTGCAGATCGTTGTACCCGTCGCATTGCTGCTGGTGCTGGCGCTGCTGTTCCTGATGTTCAACAACCTCAAGGACGGCCTGCTGGTCTTCACCGGCATCCCGTTCGCCCTGACCGGTGGCGTCATGGCCCTGTGGCTGCGCGACATACCGCTGTCCATCTCCGCAGGCGTGGGCTTCATCGCATTGTCAGGTGTGGCGGTGCTCAACGGGCTGGTGATGATCGCGTTCATCCGTAACCTGCGCGAAGAAGGCCGCTCCCTGCACGACGCCATCACTGAAGGCGCCCTCACCCGCCTGCGTCCGGTACTCATGACCGCGCTGGTCGCGTCGCTGGGCTTCATCCCGATGGCGCTGGCAACAGGCACTGGTGCAGAAGTGCAGAGGCCGCTGGCGACGGTGGTGATTGGCGGGATTCTGTCGTCTACGGCACTGACGTTACTGGTATTGCCAGCGTTGTATCAGTGGGCGCATCGACGGGAGGACGTCGAAACGTAAGAATAAAAACGGCCATTTGAGTGCGTCGGTTCAGGCGATCCAGCGTTGCCTGAATCGACGCAATCGACCTCGGCTGTAGCCTTATTCATACGTACATATCAGAACGGCAGGACGACTCTGGCCGACTTGTACGATGGTGATCGTAGTCCTGACGGGCGATAGTAGCGCTGCTTCGATTTTGAGGGGATCGGAGGCGCAAACCACCTTTGCCCTCTTGGTCTGCAGATAACGGTCCAATTAGTTGAGCGCCATAACTGATCAAATGTTACTTTTTGCGGTCAAAGCAGCAGTTTTATTCAGGCGTGTCTGCTTCTCTCAATCGCGTAAGGAAACGCATCATGTTTGAAGATGGAAAGTTTCGTTGCGTGTGTAAACCAGAGGGCGGGAGCCGAGAGCCCCGACACGTTTCGTCATTCTGGGGTTTACGTCAGCTAGGAGCAACATCATGGACCTGACCTTCGGAACCTCCCTTAACCAGAGCGTCGCACGCCTGGGCCGTGTGCAGCGCTATACCCTCGACGTGCTGGTGCAGGACACCGAATACGATCCCGAGCAGCTCATCGGTCAGCCCGTCAGCCTGGCCATACTGCTAGGCCGAGATGCAGGAGGTCAGGCTGTAATGGAGCAGATGCAGCGCTGCGCTGAACCTCAAAGGTATGCAGGCGCTGCTCGTGATCTGGCAGGTTATTTTTGTGTGTCCGGTGAATATGCAGAAGCTGTCAAATTTTATCAGCAAGGCGTAAGGCTAGGTGACCTAGCACCAGCCAGAAGGTTAGCAGAAGCGCTCAAAGGGCCATCGTCTCCGGAAGATCTCTATTACCTGAACTTAAAGCCCGACCCGGACCGTTCAAGTAGGTGTACAGCTATTGCCAAACTTCCTAGAAGCAACGAAACATTGAATTCTAAAACCAAGGAACCAGACTCAATTGTGCCACTTCCCTCAGCCAACGTTCCGGCTTGGGACAATACGTTGCAATGGGAAAATGACCTCACTATAAAAGCATCTCCCAAAAAGCCAGAAGACAATTTAATACAGCACTTAAGCAAGAAGAAACTTAGACACCCTCGCAAGCCCAACCTTATTATCAACTTAAGCCACACCACACATTAGAAGCTGTTAACAGGCACAAGAAAAACAACAATGACTGCCTATATTTTTTTGAACATTGTCCCACATAACACAACCCAAAATTTAACCTGATCGGAATAACAAAATGATTACACTGATCCTCTTCGCAAGCGCTTTTTGGGGAATATTCTACATAGGCCTAGTGGTATACCGCGCCGTCACTGCGGACACCAGAGGCGGAATTTCAGGCGTGCTGAGTTCCGGCGTATTATTCAAGATGGCACTTGCATTTTTAGCACTAGGCGTGACGTTAGGAGCTATTTATCTGGGTGGCACCGCTAGCGGCATTAGCGGTTCTGGAGGAGACTCTGAAAGTCGTCATATTCTTGAGGTGGCCGCTGCTATCAGCCAGTTTTGTTTATTCGCAAGCTTAGCCTTATCTGCAGCAGCGGTAATAAGTTACCTATACAAAAAAGCGTTAGCTAACACAGCAAAGAGACTGGATTAAAATGTTTGATTTGAAACCCAGCCCTTGCTTGATTATATGGAAATGTCTTAATCGACGGGGCACCGCACCTTGAAAGGCCTCATCCAGCAATTGATGCCGTACCAAGTTAGGCTACGTCTTGCATGTCAATAATCGCACCGTGTTTGTACCGCCAGTAAACGGAGACTTTCTCATGGACCTGACCTTCGGAACCGCCCTCAGCCAGAGTGGCCGCCTCCTGCAACTCACCACGCCCCTGGGCGAGCATCAGCTGCAGGCCCTGCGCGTCCAAGGCGTCGAGCGCCTTGGCCGTGTGCCGCGCTACACCCTCGACGTGCTGGTGCAGGACACCGAATACGATCCCGAGCAGCTCATCGGTCAGCCCGTCAGCCTCGCCGTACTCTGCGATGACGGCAGTTCCGCCCAGCGCCACGGTCTGGT
>NZ_RBTP01000044.1 GCF_003702045.1 Pseudomonas viridiflava | reverse complement strand
TGACTGTGCTCGCGCTGGAGGATCAATTGGTGGCGTACCTGGTGCCGACCGATCCAGAACAGGACCCGCAGATCCTTCGCGAAGCGCTGAAAACCGAGCTGAAAACCCATCTGCCGAACTACATGGTGCCTAGCCACTTCGTGCTGCTGGACCGACTGCCGCTGACCGCCAACGGCAAGCTGGACCGCAAGGCCCTGCCTGTGCCGGATGCCAGCCAGTTGCAGGCTCACTACGTTGCACCGCAAGGCGAGCTGGAACAGCAACTGGCTGCCATCTGGGCGCACGTGCTCAAAGTGGAGCAGGTCGGTCGCACCGATAACTTCTTCGAACTGGGCGGGCATTCGTTGCTGGCGGTGCAGATGCTGGTGCACGTACGCGAGCAGTTGCAGCACGAGGTCAGCCTCAAGGACCTGTTCGAACGCCCCACGCTTGCTGACTTCAGCACCACGCTTGAGCGGAAAAACGGTGAAAGTGACCACGCGCAGGATGAATTGACTAAATCACTGGAGGCTCTCAAACGTTTATCAGCGGAGGACATTGATAAGTTGCTGGCGTGATGGTTTTGCGTGGTGGAGGGGCATTGTGTGTGCCCTGACACTGCGCTGTTCAAAGGTCATCAAAAACAGTGGGAGCGCGCTTGCTCGCGAAAGATTCGTTTCAAGCACCGCGTCCGGATTGAGTGGAACGATCCCATTCGCGAGCAAGCTCGCTCCCACGGATATCTCTCTACCGCGAGATAGCGTCGCGTCAGGACATAGCGGCAGTTTCCTCAGGAATGCTTCATTTCAGTTGTTTAGGAGAAACACCCGTGCACCAGTTGCTTGACTCCGTTAAATCGCTGTCCCCCCGTGAACGCAAGGCGCTGGCGGTCCTGCTCAAGCGTCAGGGGGTGAATCTTTACGGGGTCACGCCGATCTTCCCGAGGGAGACGCAGGCACCGTCTGCGCTGTCCTTCGCGCAGCAGCGGCAATGGATTCTCTGGCAACTGGAGCCGCACAGCGCAGCCTACAACATCCCGCTGGCGTTGCGCCTGCATGGCCCATTGAACACTGAAGCCTTGCGCCGCAGTGTCGAGTCGCTGATCGAACGCCACGAAACCCTTCGCACGACCTTTGAGCAACAAGGCGATGAATCGCTTCAGGTGGTGCATCCGGCGGCAGCCTTTGTGCTGAGCGTAGAGCGGCTTGCGCACGGCCAGTCGGTTCAGGATTATGTCGATCATGAAGTACAGCAGCCGTTCGATCTGCAACACGGGCCGCTGCTGCGCGTCAGGCTGTTGCAGGTCGCCGACGACGAACACGTGCTGGTCCTGACCCAGCACCACATCGTCTCCGATGGCTGGTCGATGCCGATCATGGTCGAGGAACTGCTGCAGGGCTATCAGGCCATCAGCCTGGGGCGCGAAATCAGGCGTGAACCGCTGCCGATCCAGTACGCCGACTACGCGATCTGGCAACGCAACTGGCTGGAAATGGGTGAGCAGGCCCGGCAGTTGGAATACTGGACGAACCAGCTGGGTGAGCAGCAGCCGGTGCTGGAATTGCCCTCCGACCGTCCACGTCCCGCGATGCGCGATCATCACGGCGCGCGCTTGAATGTCGAACTGGACACCGTACTGCTGAGCCGCCTCAAAGCGCTGGCCCGCGAGCAAGGCATCACGCTGTTCATGTTGTTACTGGCCTCGTTTCAGACCCTGTTGCATCGCTACAGCGGGCAGGACGATGTGCGCGTCGGCGTGCCGATTGCAAACCGCAACCGCAGCGAAACCGAAGGGTTGATCGGCTTCTTCGTCAACACCCAAGTGCTTAAGGCCGAGTTCTCTTCGCAGACCACCGTCGCCGACCTGCTGCAGCAGATCAAATACACGGCTGTGCAGGCTCAGGCGCATCAAGACCTGCCGTTCGAGCAACTGGTCGAAGCCTTGCAGCCGGAGCGCGATCCCAGCCGCAGCCCGCTGTTTCAGGTCGCTTACAACCACCAGACCGAAGCCCGTAATGAAGCCCGCGAACTGGCAGGGCTGCGCCTGGAATATCAACTGTCCGACAAGCACACCGCGCAGTTCGACCTGACGCTGGATACCTGCGAACGCCCGGACGGGTTGGGCGCCTCCTTGATCTACGCCACCGATCTGTTCGACGCCTCCACCATCGAGCGCATGGCTGGCCACTGGCGCAACCTGCTGCACGCCATGACCGGCGATGTACAGCAGCGCATTGCCGACTTGCCGTTGTTGAGCGCCGCTGAGCGTGAGGCCACCTTGCAAGGCTGGAATGCCGGTCTGAAGGTGTATCCGACCGAACAGTGCGCTCACCAGCGTTTCGAGGCGCAGGCTGCAAAAACGCCTCAGGCCATTGCCTTGAGTCTGGGCGCCGAGACGTTGAGCTACGAGCAGCTCAACCAGCGCGCCAACCAGCTGGCCCACAAACTGCGCGAGCAGGGCGTCGGCCCGGACGTGCGCGTGGGCCTGGCGGCCGAACGCAGTCTGGATATGATCGTTGGCTTGCTGGCGATCCTGAAAGCCGGCGGCGCCTACGTGCCGCTGGACCCGGATTACCCGCAGGATCGCCTGAGCTTTCTGATGCAGGACAGCGGCATTGAGTTGCTGCTGACCCAAGCGTCTGTACGGGACAGGCTGCCGGTTCCCGCGCACGTGCAGTGCCTGCTGATCGAAGCCTCGTTGGACGGCTACAGCGCTGAAAATCCGGTCAACC
>NZ_RBTP01000063.1 GCF_003702045.1 Pseudomonas viridiflava | reverse complement strand
CGATGCGATGGAGCTGACGGCGCAGCAGGCGATGAAAATTACGTCATTGGCCCAGTTGGTGGAGATGTCTGCTCAAAAGGAAATATTACTGACCAGCGGCGGTGCGTATATTCGAATCACCCGCGGAAACATCGAGGTACACGCACCAGGAACCATCGATGTTAAAGGTGCTAAAAAGGCTCTTGGCGGGCCTGCAAGCATGGACTATTCGAATACAGAATTACCGGTCAGCGTTCCGTCGGGGCTTTATGACGAGCAGAACCGCTTGATGACTCGCCATGGCATCCCCTTGGAAAACGTAGCCGTAGAAGTAGACGTACCTGGCGAAGGGAAAAAAGTGTTTTTCACTGATCAAGATGGGAATACTCCGCGTTTTTTCAGTGATAACCCAGGTAGCGGCAAGGTTACACTCATCCCCGATGATCTGGTCGTTCCTCCCGGGGCCGATCAATATGTGCCGAGTAAGAAATCATGAAGGAGGATTTCAAACTCAATCCCAGAACATGCTCCATCAACGACCTTAACCCTGGTTGTACCGAGCTTTGGTCTTTAGGGCAACAGGTGGCTGTACGGCGTCTGTGCATAAAAACCCGCATTGAGTGCACACAGCCAGCTCGCTATGAGCTTATCGCTGATTTTGGAGCACGCGCAGCCCGAATCGCGGGCAACTACGCTCGTATTTATCTTGAGCTGGAAAAAAATGGAAAGCCCGAACTAAAGGGGCGCTTTTACTGGACTGGACTGGCTGCGTTTGCCAGCAAGCAAGTCATGTGTGCATTGGACTATACCTCGCAGACCAAAATGAGAATGGTCCCTTTTATGGATCTATCCTTGGACCTTTCAAAGCAGTTCTTGGGCATGGGCAATTTTTGGCTGTTTCAAGATATTTTCGTTTGGCATTGGTTTTACATAAACTTTCCGCAGCAGTTCAACGAGTGTATTGAGGCTCGAGACTTTAATGAGTACGATGATCGCTTTATTGCTGCTTTTCAAAAGCTACCGTGGGTTAAAATTGCTATCCCTAAAATTAACGCCCTAAAAGTAACAGATCATCTTAGGCAAGGCTTCGAACTCATAAAAAAAACTGAAGCCGCCACTACTACGTCAGACCGCAGAGCCTTGCAGTTTCAGTCGCTAATGGCAATTGCGAGGCACGAGCAGATTAAAATACTGCAACCTTTAATTTACGAAGACTCTGTATTCAGAAGGCTTCTTGATTCACAATCTATTGTAGAAGGCAACTGGGGTATTCCGCGCCGCTTGGCAGCGTTGAGCACAGCGTGCGAGACAAACAATTCAGCGCTGGACAAGGTCATGACAACAGGCGATCTGTATAATAAAAAAGATCGAATGGCATTTATTACTGAAATCGCGAACACTTACCATGAAAAAATGTTTTCTGCAGCAGCTTATATGACTGCGTCCATCACGACGATTGCCGGATGGAGCGAGCGCACATGAGGCTTATTTTGTGCCTTACTCTTTTTTTGTTATCTGGATGCGAAGATGAAATGAATAAAAGAACGCCTGTAAAACTGTGGATTGGCAACACCATCGAGTCTGTCAAACAAGAACTCGGTGCCGAACTGTCCAGTGAATGTGATGCCGATCTTTGCTGGTATCGGTACAGAAAGCCTACGCGTAGCGGCGATTTTTTGACCTTGATACTAGGTGGCAAAAAAGCCTTTGACATTCAGGATGTTTTTGCTTTTTCAGTGCCTGTATATAAGCAGGATGCTCATAACATTGAGCTCATCAATCTGAGTCCGGTGGGGCCACCAGAAGATTCAAAGCACAGCGATGCAGAGTCGGAGTTCTACACACTTTTGGCGAAACTCCAAGCTTCAGGATGGAAACGTTATATTCGACTCGGAGAACCCAGAGTTCCCGGGACGGAAATAAACAAGTTCAATACGATTAACGAAGTACTTGGAAAGCCCGTCTTAACGGGGCCTTGGACTGATCCCACAACACGATTATCAACCGAAATGTGGCGCTCGATGCCATTAACCAATGACTGGTTTCTTTACCGAGACAATGAATATCTTACGCTCAGCGTTCAGCGAGAAAATAGCGACAGCGAACCATTGGAGAGAGGCACGTACCTTTTCACTTTGACCTTCAAATCTGAAAAAAGATTTTTTTCCGAATACTTCGACTATGCAGATCGCGAGCGACTGGCCGAACTATTGCCCAACATGCTAAAAAAGCTTGCATCGCAACGCGAGGTTGCAGAAGAGCGTTTGATACAATCGGGAATTTCCATTGATCAACGTTACCAAAACCCTGAGATCAAATTACTGTATTAAGAAATGTGTTCGTGATCACATTCCTAACCCCTAAAACTCACAAATCGACTCACGGGACGCGCGATATCGGAAGCCTCGTCTTTATCGGAATAAAACAGCCCACGATATGCATAGAGCAGCCTTTCCGCCTGACTGAACAGTTGAGAAACAACGGTAATCACGGCATCCTGACATCCCATTACGCCTACGACCTGATAGCAGTAAACGCGAGCAAGACTGAAACCCGTCCATAGGCAAGCGTTTCTGACCTCGGTATTAGTTGCTCAAAAGACCGTACTTCTCTCTCGATGAGCCTGCGGATTCGTTGTTTTGACTTTCTACCGCGCTTTGGCCCTCAATGTTCAACACGCGAACATCCAGGAATTTTTTCGTATGGATGCAAGGCCCGATTCCCCATGACTGCACTCCCCCCTCGTGCAGGCTTGTTACCTCTGAAAATCATCGCGACCGGCGCGGCGTTGCCGCCTGGGCGGGTTGAATCCTGTGAGCTTGATCGGCGTCTGAACAAGCCGCCGGGCTATGTCGAGAAGCGGTCCGGAGTGCATCATCGATTTCATGCAAGTCGCGATGCAAGCCAGGCGGAACTTGCTGCGTCGGCGCTCAACCACGCTCTGACACGAAGCCATATTTCGCCGGACTCGATAGATCTGTTGATCTCGGCATCGGCTGTCGCCATTCAGGCATTACCGTGCACGGCGGCCTTGATTCTGAAAGTGGCAGGATTACCGTCAGGAACCCCCGGTTTTGACGTGAACAGCAGCTGCGTCAGTTTCATCAGCGCTTTGCAGGTCGCTGCCGGGTTATTGAACACAGGGGCTTATCGGCGAATTGCGATTGTCTCGTCAGACCTGGTTTCAAGGGGAATCGATTGGGCAGATGAGGAAAGCTCGCTGATTTTCGGCGACGGTGCCGCGTGCGCAATTGTCGAGCGGGGCGACGGCAACAGCGGCATCCTGGGTAGTCTGGTCGAAACCTATCCGCAGGATAGCGAACTCTGTGAGATCAAGGCAGGCGGCACACGGTGCAACCCAAGTACCGGGATCACTGACAACGATTTTCTGTTTCACATGAAGGGCAAGCAGCTGTTTCGTCAGGCGGCAGCGCTTATCGAGGACTATATGGCGCGCTTGCTGACCCGCAGCGGCGTGACCCTGGCCGAGATCGCGACGGTTGTCCCCCATCAAGCCAGTCACCTGTCGCTGGAGCACATGCGCAAACGTCTGCACGTCTCCTCCGATGTGCTGGTAGATATCTATCGACAGCATGGCAACCAGGTGTCGGCTTCGATTCCGACTGCGCTGCACACAGCGATGACCACCGGCCGCTTCGAGCCGGGCAAGCCCGTGATGCTGATTGGTACAGCCGCTGGCCTGACGCTGGCCGGCATGGTGTTGCTGCCATGAAGGTGATGCTGACAGGTGCGACCAGCGGGCTGGGACGCAATGCCGCGCATTGGCTGCTGAACGCGGGTCATGAGGTGCATGCGACCGGACGTGATCAAGAAGTAGGTGACCTGCTGCGCGAGCAAGGCGCTGCATTCACCGCACTGGACCTCACGCAAGCGACAGAGCGTCAATGCGAGCAGTTGATGTCTGGTTGTGACGTCGTCTGGCACTGTGCAGCCAAGTCATCGCCGTGGGGCCGAAAGTCGCAGTTTCATGACGCTAATGTAATGGTCACGGAGAAACTGGCCGAGGCGGCAGGTCGCTGTGGCGTATCACGCTTTGTGCATATTTCTACGCCTTCGATCTATTTTGATTTCCAGCATCACAGACACGTCGACGAGGGTTACCGCGCACGTCGATTCGCCAACCATTACGCAAGCAGCAAGTACTTGGCGGAGCAGTCCATTCAGGCCCTGATACCACGTCATCCAAAGACCACATTCGTGATTCTTCGGCCGCGGGGCTTATTTGGCCCCCACGACCGAGTGATTCTTCCGCGCATCCTGGGTCAGATCGAACGCGACAACGGCGTCTTGCGATTACCCGGAGGCGGTGAGGCGGTGCTGGACCTGACGTTCGTGCTCAACGTTGTCCATGCGATGGATCTGGCGAGCCGTAGGATCGGTCTGGTGTCGGGCGCGGCCTACAACATCACCAATCATCAGCCCCAGCGCCTGGTGGATATGTTGCAGCTTTTACTGCACGACCAGCTTGGGCTTCGTTATCGCGTGCAGTCCATACCGTATCGTTTGCTGCATTCGCTGGCCGCAGTACTCGAAGCGCTGGCCAGCTTCACTGGCAAGGAACCCCCGCTGACGCGCTACAGCGTGGGCGCGGTTAATTACGACATGACCCTGAGCCAGACCCGAGCCATCGAGGAGCTGGGCTATCAGCCGCTGTACTCGATGGAAGAAGGCATCCGGATGACAGGGCAATGGCTGAACGCTGAACGGGTTGACCTTAATGGCTAAAATCACGACCTTCGAAGTAGGTTACTGCACGCACATTGGCTGCATGGCCTTGAAAGGTGCAGGCATGCGGGTGTGCAAATTTCCGTCGAGAGCATATCTGCTGGAAGTTGGTGACCGGCGATGGCTATGGGACACGGGTTACGCAAACCACTTTCAAAAGCACACTCAGTCAGGCATTTTTCGTGTCTACAGCCAAGTGACGCCGGTGTATCTGGAAACAGGCGAAACGCTGATAGAGCAATTGCGCGCAGCGGGCTATGCCGCGAACGACATTCAGGGGCTGATCGTTTCCCACTTCCACGCTGACCATATTGCTGGCCTGCGTGATTTCCCTCATATGGACTTCATCTGTTCAGGCGAAGGTTGGCAAAAAACACGTCCACTGCGCGGAATTGCAGCGCTGAAACGGGCGTTCGTACCCGGCCTGATTCCAGAGTGTTTCGAGGCGTCCCTGCGGTTCATGGAAGGCCTCGAGCGCGTCAGCCTGCCTGAACAATTGGCCCCGTTCTTAGAAGGCTATGAATTGCCGGGGGGTGACGGTCAAATCATTCTGGTGCCCTTGCCCGGCCATGCTGCGGGGCATATCGGTGCGTTCATTCTTACGGATGACGGCTGGACGCTGCTGGCCAGCGACTCGGCGTGGTCCCCGCTCAGTTATCAGGAGCTGCGCGGGCCATCGGTGTTCGCCAACGTGTTGATGGATGACAGCAAGACGTATTACCGGACGCTCAACCAATTGAATCAATTATGGACAGCGGGCCATGTTGATATTCGCCTGTGCCACGAGGGCGACTTGTGATTCCGGTCATGACGCTCTGGCACTACTGGCGTGCCCGACGCCTGCGCTTTTCCAGTCGCGAAGCGCTGGAGAGATTCCAGACACGGCAGTTGCAACGGTTCGCCAGAACGGTATTGGCGAAAAGCCCTTACTTTCGGCCATACCTCGAGCGGTCGATCAATGCATGGCCGGTAATGGACAAGGCGTTGATGATGGCGAACTTCGATCAGATGAACACCGCCGGACTCAAACGTGACGAACTTCTGGCGTGCGCCCGTCGTGGCGAGGCCGAGCGGGACTTCACACCGCGGATTGGCAGGTTCAGTGTGGGGCTGTCATCGGGTACGTCGGGACAGCGTGGCGTCTTTGTAGTCGGTCCTCGGGAACAGCAGATCTGGGCCGGCGGAATGCTTGCCAAAATGCTGCCTGACGGTCTGTTTGCAGGGGAGCGGGTGGCACTGTTTCTACGCGCCGACAACAACCTGTATCAGAGTGTCGATAACCACTGGCTGAGCCTGGCGTTTTACGACCTGTTCGCGTCCTTTGCGGACCAACTACCGCGCCTTGAAGCGCAGGCGCCGACCATCATTGTCGCGCCCGCACAAGTGCTGCGCGCTCTGGCATTGGCCGTGAATGCTGGACAGGTCCGGCTTAACGTCAAGAAGGTGATCTCTGTCGCTGAGGTGCTGGATGCACAGGACCGTGAATTATTGCAGAGAACATTTCAAGAAGTCGGCGAGGTGTATCAGGCTACCGAGGGCTTTTTGGCAGCTACCTGCGCTCACGGCACGCTACATCTGAACGAGGAGTTCGTGCATATAGAGCCGCAATGGATCGATGAGCATCGGTTCACGCCTCTGATCACCGATTTCACACGCAGCACACAGCCCATCGTGCGCTACCGACTGGACGACATTCTGGTGCGACAGTCGCAGCCTTGCCCATGCGGTCAACATTCGATGGCCATCGCCCGAATCGAAGGCCGTCGCGATGACCAGTTGCTATTGCCAAACAGGCACGGACAGATGCAGACCGTTTTCGCCGACGCGTGCAGCCGTGCGGTCGCCAATACATTGCCGCTGACCAGTGATTACCGTCTGGTTCAAAAGACAGACACCCAGTTGCACCTGATCGTAGATTGCACGCAGGAAGAATTGGCTCGGTGCCATGAGCAACTCGTCATGCTATTCAGACAACAGGGCATCGCCACCGACCAACTGACTTGGCAACTGACAGTTCAAAACGTGATGCCGCAGTTCGATCAGAAGCGGCGACGTATCATTCGGCAAGCATGCGCATGATCAATTCGGCGCTGCTCGACCGTCCGTTGCTGTTCAGGCTGTGGCATATGTTTCTCGGCTGGGGCACCGTCGGGCTGGTTTACACCCTGAGCGGGGTGCTACAAGGCAAAGGGCGCGTGATGGAGCCGTCAGCGCTGGACCGAATGATCGCCTTCAGTCCCCATGCAGTCTGGCTGTACATGTCGTTTTTTATCGTAATCCCGCTGGGGTATCTGCTGGCCCCGCAGGACAAGGTTCGCTGGTTATCCAGATCCATGCGCCTGACCGCATTGGGCGCAGGCATGGTTTATATGCTGTGGCCTACAACTCTGGTCTACCCAGTCGATCAAGGCTCGACACTCAGTTCCGCAATGCTGGTTTTCCTGACGTGGGTGGACTCTTCCCAGAATTGCCTTCCCTCACTGCACATGGCCCTGATGGTGTTGGCCGCCTGGGGAATCAGCGCCGCCAGGCGTACAGTGAGAACCGTGCTGTTCGTTGTGTGGGTTGCTGTGATCGCCTGGTCGATCCTGCAACTGCGTCGACATCTGTTCATCGATGTGCTCAGCGGTGCGCTGCTGGCGGTGCTCGCAGGGTGGCTGGTGAAGATGTTTGAGGAGAGCAGAAAAAGCGTACTCAAGGGGGATCTGCAATGAGCGACCTAGCTATTCCAATTGCGATCATGCTGGTCGTTGTGATGGGCGAAGCGATGATACTGCGCTGGGTTCAGCGGCGCCCGGTGGACTGGCACGACGTGGTGTTCAACCTCAATTCCGGGCACATCATGCTGTGGTTGTTCCGGGGTCTGGAGGTGGCGTTCTACGGCCTCGTGGCTACGCATTTCAGTCTAGGGCTGCTCGACACCTGGCCGCCGCTGCTAATGTGGGCATTCGCCCTGCTGGCATGGGATTTCTGCTTCTACTGGCTGCACCGGCTGCACCACTATTTCGGCGTCCTGTGGGCTGTGCATCTGGTGCATCATCAGGGCGAACATTTCAACCTGTCGCTGGGCGTGCGTAACTCTTGGTACTCCTCGCTTACATCGATTCCGTTCTTCATAGTGCTGGCCATATTGGGTGTGCCGCTGCATGTCTTCGTGACTGTCTCGATCCTGCATTACTCGATGCAACTGTTTAACCACAGTGCACTGACACCAAAACTGGGCATTCTGGAAAATGTGCTCGTGACGCCGGCACACCACCGTGTTCACCACGTGAAGGACAGGGCTTACTCCGACAAGAACTTCGGTGGCACTTTCATCTTCTGGGACAAACTGTTCGGCACGTTCTCCCGTCTCCCTGAAACGCCTTACGTCTTCGGCGTGGGCGGCGCTCGCTCATCTTCCAATCCGTTCTGGGCCAGCAACGTGCCGTTCATGCGTTACCTGCGCCTGCGAGGCCCATCCGCCCGCCCCTCCAACGTACTTCGTCACTCGAGTATGAGCGTACTCAGTGGCGCGCTGCTGCTGTTTACGCTGGTCGTGGGTTACATCTATCAGTACGGGTATGGCTACAGCGACATCAACGGTCCGCAGATCATTTTGTTTCTGTTTTTGGTCCTGGGGTCGGTGGCGCTGGGCGCAATGAGCGACGCGAAACGTTGGGGTATGTCCGTCTGGCTTTTAGTCAGCGTGGGCATTCCCATGTTGTTTCTCGGGTATTTCGGCTGGTCGCAAGCCTACTGGCAAGTGCCTATGGCTGCACTGGCCGTTCATGGCATGTTGATTGGCACGGTCTTTCGCAGCCAGACCGTCATGGGTGCAGATGCAGCGGGTAAACCTCATGGCTGATTCATTGACGCCCCTAAAATTTCCTGCAGATGACGAGCAGCGCTTTCATCACGCCCTCAAACAGGCAGCGCGTCGCTACCTGGGCCAAGGCCATCGTTATGCCAATCGCTGGCAGTTGGCCTCGGCTCTGATCCTGTCAGTGCTGTGCGGCGGATTTTACTGGCTGACACTCGTGCAGGACACAGGCTGGGCATTCATCGGCTGCTACTTCATGTTTGTCATGATGGGCATGCTGCTCAACGTGATGGTATTTCACGACGCAGCGCATAACTCATTTTTGCGTGCAACCTGGGCTAATAGGCTGGTGGGGAGACTGGCAACGCTGCCGCTGGGCATCGACCCGGATTACTGGCGAGTCCGGCATGTAGAGTTTCATCACGTCTACGCCAACATCGAACACTACGATCTGGACACTGAAGAAAACGGTGTATTCCGGCAGACCCCTTATCAACAATGGCGTAAACACATGCGCTATCAGCACCTGTACTGGCCGCTAATTGCCGCACTGTCACTTCCTTACATCGCCTGGATCTTCGATTGGTCTGACCGGTTGGGCAAAACACCGCTCAAGGCTAGACGCACTTTACCGGGATGGCCGGTGTTCGTCGCCAGCAAGGTCACTCATTTGCTGCTGGTTCTAGTGATCCCCTTACTGGTGTTTGACGGCAGCTGGACGACCGTGCTGATCGCCTATTTGTTAAGTCAGACGATGGCTTCGCTGTGGGTGGTGTTTCTGCTGTTGGGAACTCACTGGGCCGAGGCCGAGTTCTACCCTGCCCCCGACTCTGCCCAAATGCCCCACGGCTGGTACCGCCACAACTTCGCCACTGCCTGCGACTGGCAGCCATCGCCACGCTGGCTACACCCTTTGATCGGCGGCTTGAACTTCCATCTCACGCACCACCTGTTCCCGGGCTGGAGCAACCGCCACTACCCTGCCCTGGCGTCAATCATCGCCGAGCTGGCCGTTGAACACGGAATGGATTATCGCTGTATCGGTTATCGCGAACTGATCAGTCAGCAGCAACAATTCTTAAGACGCATGGGGCAGCCACCTGAGCAATGCGAGATGAATCAGTCGTGACGCACCGAGCCATTCGATGGCATTGGGCAATGCAGCAATACCGACGGTCAGAAACTGTCTGCCTGGACAAGTTTCTTCGCCATTAGCACTCAGCTGATCCCCCTCCCAGCCGATGAAACAGTATCGGACCGCATCCAGCGCGGCCTCTGCTTTTTTCTTTCTTCGGACCCAGCCATGAGCTTTCTATCCCGTCTACGGACCACGGCCACGAGGACCGGCGGCCACGAGGACCGGCGGCGTTCTCAGTGTCATTACCTCTGCCCGCGAGCTGACTGCCAAACTTTCGGCCCTGAGTTTCGACCCTGTTTACCTCACCGGTTTTGTCTCGCCCCATGTCGATTTCGATCAGGTTGCGCGATCTGTGGCGGCGCGTTTCCCCAATGCCAAGATCAGCTTGTGTACGACGTCGGGCGAGTTGTGTTCGAGCAACGACTCGCTGTATTGCGCCGCTGGCAATCAATGGGACCGGATCGTGCTGGCGCTCTTCGACGCCAGCGTGATCAAGAGTGCCGAGGTGGTGCATATTCCGCTGCACAGTGAGGACATTCGCGGCTCGGGCACACGGCTGTCCATGCGTGAACGTATTGCGCGGCTGACCGACTCGATCAAGCGCACGCAAGTGAGCACGCCCATTGATCATCGAGACACGCTGGCTTATGTCACGTTCGACGGATTGTCGGCGTCGGAATCGTTTTTCATGGAGGCGCTGTACGAGTCCGGACGCTTTCCGTGTCTGTTCGTCGGTGGGTCTGCCGGTGGCAAGGGCGACTTTCAGAAAACGCTGATTCATGACGGCAAACGCAGTTACGAAAACCATGCGCAGGTGGTGTTCCTCAAGAGCGCGAAGCATGTGCGCTTCGGGGTGTTCAAGAGCCAGAACTTTGAGCCGACGTCCCTGAGCCTGAGCGTGCTGACGGCGTCTTTGGAAGAGCGTTACATCAGTCAGGTGGTCAACTCACGCGGCGAGATCAGCACAATGGTGGCGGCGCTGTGCGATGCGCTGCATTGCGAACGGCGTGATCTGGAGAGCAAGCTGGCGCAGTACTCGTTCGCCATCCGGGTGGGCGAGGAATTGTTCGTGCGTTCCATCGCCCGAATTGACTATGAGAGCGAGCGGGTTCATCTGTTCTGCGACGTCGCGCCGGGTGAGGAACTGGTGATGGTCAAGCGAACGTCGATGATCGACAGCACGCGCAAGGACTTCGCCCGCTTCCTGCAGGGCAAGTCGGGCAAACCATTGCTGGGCCTGTTGAGTGACTGCATTCTGCGTCGCTTGAACAACGGCAGCGAACTGGGCCGAATGAATGACGTGTTCGGAGACACGCCTGTCGTGGGCTTTTCGACCTTCGGGGAAATTCTCGGGCTGAACCTAAACCAGACGCTCACCGCCGTGTTCTTTTTCAAGGTACCTGAAGGCCAGTCCTTCCGTGACGAATACATCGATAATTTCATCGCGTACTACGGCGAATTCAAGGCGTTCTTCCTGCGTCGGCAGATCAAAAAACTGGCGGGGCTGAGCCACGTGGTGGTCAAGCAGATCGATCAGTTCAAACAGCGCAACTTCGCTCAATCCATCGACCCCAGCGGTCTGGATGAGCAGATACGCCCGGTGTTCAGCGGCCTGAGCGATCTGGGAGACGTGCTGGTCAAGGCTCATCAGGATCAGGAAGCAATTGCCGGACAACTGCGCCATTACTCCGGCGAGTTGCACGTCTCGATGGATGAATTGACCCAGACCATTACTCATCAGGAGAAGGTCATCGACAAGGCGGGCGATACGGTCAAGAGCCTGGTCAGTCAGGCCGACGACGTGGTGTCGGGTTCGCGAGAACTTGCCAAGTCCAGCCTGCGTATCCAGTCGGTGGTGCAGACGATTCAGCAGATCGCCGGACAGACCAACCTGCTGGCGCTCAACGCCGCCATCGAAGCAGCACGCGCAGGCGAAATGGGGCGTGGCTTTGCGGTGGTGGCCGACGAGGTTCGGCAACTGGCGCAAAAAACGTCGCAGAACGCCAACGACATTGGCACCGATATCGAACGGCTGGCAGAAGAGATCCGCAAAGTCGCGCAACATATCGAAGAGCAGTCGACGGAAGTCGGGACGCTGACCGGGCTGTTGACCGAACTGGAGGGGTCAAGCGACATGACAGCGGGCACTTCGCAACGCACACGTCAGTTGGCGGATACCCTGGTGGGGCTTACCCAATAGGGCGATACGCTCGCACCGCCGCTAACAACGCGCTGTCTTCTGAAAGTAGCCCGAAGCTGCTATTGCAGCCCGGGCTACGCGGACAGACTTACTGGCCGCTCAGCGCGCCGACCTTGCCCATGACCGTGGCCATGAATTGCTGCACGGTCATTTTCTGGCCGTTGAAATCGACCATGCCGTTGGCGTAATGCAGGTTGGACACGATGTTATCGCCGTCGACCTTCGCCAGCTGCATCATCTCGGCCATCGCGCTGGCCATGTCACTGGCGGCACTGGCCTGGTCGGCGATGGCCTTCAAGTCGGTCTGACCGTCACGAAGGGCTTGCTGGGTCGCGATATCGCGGATCATCGGCTTGGACAGCAGGACCTTGGCGTTGACTTCGCCCACCGTCTTCATGACCAGCGCATCGGCAGGCTGATCGAGCGAGCCCGGATCGGTCAGGTCCACCGCGATGCTCATATGGCTTTCGCCGTTGGCCGTCTTGAGCGAAAGCTTTTCCAACTCGATATGCGGCTTACCGGCCAGCAGCACTTTTGACTGGGTGTTCATCACCTCACGCTCGGCGGGGGTCAGCTCAAGCTGCAGCGGACGCTCGGCCAGGATCGCGGCCTGCTGCTGCGGCATGATGGTGTTCTGGTAGAGCTGATACAGCGCCTGAGTGGCCACGGCGTTGAAGTTGGCGATCTTGATGCCCATGTGAGCGGAGCCAACGTCCTTGCCACCGTAGGCGATCATGCCGATGTCGTAGCTGACCTGCGCCGCGAAGTTGCCGGCATCTTCCTGAGCCAGGTTGGTGTTGGTGAAATCCTTGAGCTGAACCTGCGGCTTGCCGACCAGTTGGAACGCGGTGTTCTGGATTTTCATGTTGGTGTGGCCCAGGTAAAACCCGGATTTACCCTTCGTGCCGCCGGTGTCGAACGTCATGCCTTTGATTTCGATGTTCACCGGGCCGTCGGGCGAGGTGACATTGAGCAGCAGGTTGTCGAGATTGCCGTCGAGGTCGAATTTCTGAGCATCTGCAGAAGACGCGGCGTTCACGGTCATGCCGGAAAACTTGAACGTGCCGTCGGTATCGTTCATTTCCAGGGGGGCTATCTGCACCCAGCCTTTGGTGGCACGGTCATAGCCGATACTGGCCTGGCCTTTGAGCGGCGAAACGTCTTTGCTCATGGCGAACCATTTTTCCGAGCTTGGGCTTTTCTCCATTTCGAAGTTGCTCAGCGCCATGACCGGCAGCAGGTTCAACGTCTTCAGGCGGGACAGCGGAATCGGACCGTGCTGGATGTGATCGACGAACAGGAACTCGCCATTTTGCGTGCTATCGGACAGGTTTTGAATATCGACACGGTAGTGCGCGGTACTGCTGAAAAAGTCGCGCTCAAGAGAAACCATCTCCAGCTTGACGCTGGTGTCGGTGCCCTTGAAGGATTTCGCCAGTTCCTGGTTGGCTTGACCTATCGAGTCGTTCAACGCGCCTTCCAGCTGAGTGCCTGTGTACCAGGCGCCGCCTGTTGCCAGCGCGCTTGCCACGACAATGACGCCAACCGCTATACCTGCTGATTTATTCATAGTGACTCGAAGATGTCCGTTCTGATGAGAAGAGGTCGTCCCTGAATCGACGCCGGGCCTGAAGGCACACGCGTGAGTCATGGGTCGACAGAGCCCGCAGCACTGCCGAAAAGTGGCGAGAGATTATCACTGGCAGCTCCCGGCGGCCCAGCATTCTCGGCCAGTTCTGTGGGTGGGAACACTTAATGAGGCCTTTTGGACATGGCCTTGTGCCTTTTGTTGCGCACAGCCGCCCCGAATGTGCGTGTAAAAACACCATTACCGAAACCCGGGGTAGCCACGCTCTTCGTGGAAACGTTAGGCTGAAACGAATTTGCCAACCGGACGGAATCACATGAGCGCTACGCAGAAACCACGCGGCCCGATCAAGGCTGTCATTTTCGACATGGATGGCCTGTTGCTGGACAGCGAGGGCATCTACACCGAAGTCACTCACGCCATCGCCAGCCGCCACGGCAAGACGTTCGACTGGGCGATCAAGCAGCACACCATCGGCCGAGGTGCCACCGACTTTGCGGAGTACGTGACACAGACTCTCGAACTGCCGATGACAGCCGAAGAATTCCTCGAAATTCGCCAGCCAATGCTCGACGAACGATTCCCGCATTCGCCCGCCATGCCGGGTGCCGAGGCGCTGGTCCGTCATCTGGCCGAACACAACATTCCAATCGCCGTGGGCACCAGTTCGTCGGTGCATTACTTCCACGCCAAGACCACCTTGCATCGCGCCTGGTTCGAGCTGTTCGAAACGGTAGTAACCGCTGATGACCCGGAAGTGACGGCAGCCAAGCCCGCGCCGGATATCTTTCTGATTGCCGCGAGCCGACTGGGCGTTTCGCCCGCCGATTGCCTGGTGTTCGAAGACTCACCGTTTGGTGTGACCGCAGCCAAGGCGGCGGGCATGTATGCCGTCGCGGTGCCGGATTCGCACATGCCACGTGAACAATACGAACATGCGGACCTGGTTATCTCATCGCTGGCCGAGTTCTCGCTCAACGAGTGGGGACTGCCGGATATCCGGTAAACCACCTCACGTACGACCGGAAGTCGACTCACCTTTTTAACGCTTCGGCAAACGCGCGAGTATGTCCGACTGATCCCGCGTGAACGACATGGAGGATGTTAAATATGAATTATCGTGTTCTCGGCCAGTCCGGCCTCAAGGTTTCCACACTGACGCTGGGCTCGATGATGTTCGGTGAGCAAACGGGCGCTGAAGAATCCTTGCGCATTATCGACAAGGCTTGGGATCAGGGTGTCAATTTTGTCGACACGGCAGATGTGTACAACGGCGGCCGTTCGGAACAGCTGGTGGGTCAGGCCATTGCCTCGCGTCGCAGCGACTGGGTGTTGGCCACCAAACTCGGCTACAGCGCACCCAGCGATATTCCTAACCGGGCAGGTCTGAGTCGCAAGCATGTGTTCAACGCTATCGAGAACAGCCTGCGCCGACTGAACACCGATTACGTGGACATCTATTACCTGCACCGGGAGGACCACGACACGCCTCTGGAGGTCACGGTGTCGGCCATTGGCGAGTTGATACGTCAGGGCAAGATCCGCTACTGGGGCGTTTCTAACTTCCGCGGCTGGCGGATCTCGGAAATCGTCAATGTCGCGCAGCGTCTGGGCGTAGACAAGCCGGTCGTCAGTCAGCCGCTGTACAACATCGTCAACCGGCAGGCGGAAACCGAGCAGATGACCGCCGCTGCGTTTTATGGTTTGGGGGTTGTGCCATTCAGCCCATTGGCGCGAGGTGTGCTCAGCGGCAAATACGCACCCGACGTGACGCCTGACAGCAGCACCCGTGCCGGACGTCAGGACAAGCGGCTGCTGGAGACGGAGTGGCGTGTGGAGTCCTTGCGTATCGCGCAGCGTATTCAGGCACACGTGCAGGAAAAAGGCGTGGGCATGGTGGAGTTTGCCATTGCCTGGGTGCTGAATAATCAAGCGGTCAGTTCAGCGATTGTCGGCCCTCGGACCGAAGAACAGTGGGACGGCTACACCAAGGCGCTCGACGTCGAGATCACCACGCAAGACGAGGCATTCATCGACTCGCTGGTCACACCCGGCCATGCCTCGACACCCGGTTTCAACGACGTTCAGCATTTTGTCTCAGGACGTATGCCCCGCTCTTGAGCCTTCGGCACGGGTCCTTGAAGCACGCATAATCACCGGCTGGCGTTGACCGGCCAGCCCGTGATGGCATAAAAAGCAGGGCTGAAAATCGATATGTATATAAATGCTCATTCGGTACTCGGACCCGATGGGCGCTAAGATAGCGTTGAATGTATCGACGACTGCTTACCGAAAATGCGACCCATGTGCTGCGTAAAAAAAATTGAAGATGCCCCTACGCTCGCGACTTCTTGGCAAGTCTTGACTAGTCTCTTGGCAGTCCAGGTATTTATTGGATCCTATTCTGCCGGTTTGATAAAGAAGTGTGGTGATGCGTAAATCAGATAGAGAAGCTTTTTTAAGCTCGGTTTTGGGCAACGAACAGCCTGCGGCCAATGTCGCCCGGGCCGTGATCGAGGAAAAACTGCGCAATGCGATTATCGACGGCAGCTTGCCGAGCGGTACTGCGTTGCGCCAACAGGAACTGGCGACGCTGTTTGGCGTGAGCCGAATGCCCGTGCGGGAAGCCTTGCGGCAACTTGAAGCGCAGTCTCTACTGCGGGTTGAGACGCACAAGGGCGCCGTGGTCGCTCCGCTGATTACCGAAGATGCAGTCGACGCCTACGCGTTACGCATTTTGCTGGAGTCCGAAGCGCTGCGCCTTTCGATTCCACATCTGAACGCAGAAGACCTTGCTGCAGCCAGGCGCTACATCGAGCAGCTTGAAGTTGAAACCGACTTCACCCAGATCGGCAGGCTCAACCGTTTATTCCACATGTCGCTGTATGCCAAAACAACCAGCAAGCGCCTGATGCAACTGGTCGAGGAAGGCTTGAACGAAGAGGAACGTTTTCTGCGTTTCAATCTTTCGTCGATGGGGCTGGGGAAACTCTCTCAAGATGACCACTGGGAATTGCTTCGCCTCGCAGAAGCAAAGGAGGTCGAGCAAACCGTGGCAGCCCTGCAACATCACCTCAATCGCGGCGTTCATGCCATTACCCAATACTTGAACAACAAAGCCAGCGCAGAAAAGACAGCACGTCCCCGCAAGAAAAGTACGGCATAACGCCGTACTAAAGCCCTCCTCGCCTCCAGCATGCGCTTGCCTGCTGGAGCGGCCGCTTCTATTCGTACCCTCTTTTGCTTGAATCAGGCAACGCCTGCATACCGCTTTTCTATCTATTTTCCCGAGCCGCCGGGCGGTCTGTCGCTGGAATAAGGCAAACTCGACCGCGATCATGCTGGATCCAACCGGAGGGTCCATTGGGTCATGATCGGCTGCCTGCACGTCACCGAGGCAGCGGTATCTGTTCATCAGCTCAACGAAAAAGGAGTCAGTGCAACGGGCAGAGAGACATTGGAAGTCGTTTCCGATATCGCCCGCTAAAAACATACTCATTTTAATTGTTCGGCATTACGGCAACGCTGAACGAGGCATTCGTTCATTATTTATAATTCTGGCCTTAACGACCGGAAGGGTTGCTTACATCCCTATATCCTTAAAACTTATAATATAGGCCGCTATCGCTGCGCCTTATAAAAATGATGATTAAAATAATTTCATAAAGTAATTGCACGCGGCATTAGTTGTGTTTTAACTTTTCTTCGCAGTCTGCGTGATCACCACATCAATGACGTGGAGCCCACGAAACAAAAGGCTGCCGGCGCACGCATACGAGCCACTTAGACCCCGCACTGCGGAATAATGACGTTAGCGATCGTGAATCGTTTCAACGCACAGACTTTCGCCTGCCTGTTATTCCGAGTGGACACGGGCTTCAAGTAACGCTGAATAACGCAATGCGCCGACAGATAAACTTCCATTCGCCTTGCCTGAATAAGGGACCCCGCCATGCATTGTCAAAAAACATTACTTGACCACAAGAAACAGGAACTTAGTTGCCACCCGATCTTTGCCGAGATTACCTCTTTGGAGGTGCTGAGACGCTTCATGGAAACCCATGTATTTGCCGTATGGGACTTCATGTCACTCACCAAACGTCTGCAACAGGAACTGACCTGCACCCAATTGCCCTGGCTGCCGCCGACGGATGCCGCAGCCGCCAGGCTGATCAACGAGATCGTGCTGGGGGAGGAATCTGACGACCGACTGGATCACGGGCACTACAGCCATTTCGAACTGTACCTGGACGCAATGCGCGAGATCGGTGCCAGTACGGTGCAGATCGAACGGTTTATCGAGCTTCAGAAACAGGGCGTGCATTACGCAACCGCGCTGCAACGCGTCAACGCAGGGCAAGCCGCGTCTGTCTTTGTCACGCACACCCTCGATACGGCACTGCATGCCTCAGCTCACTGTGTCGCTGCCGCGTTTCTGCATGGCCGAGAAAGCGTCATCCCGCAAATGTTCCAGAGCATCCTCGACGACTGGGGCATCACTGGCGATCAGGCACCCACGTTTCGTTACTACCTGGAACGCCACATCGAAGTTGATTCCGAAGACCACGGACCCGCTGCAGAGCACTTGCTGGCACGTCTGGTGGCGGGCGATCCACAGCGCGAGAAGGAGGTGTATCAGGCCGCCATTGCGGCGGTGGACAGCAGGGTCCGGCTATGGGACACGCTGCGCCTCAGCATGCGCGCACCGCTCATGCAAGCCAGCGCCTAGGACCGGCTGACCTTTACGGGTTGGCCCTCACGTCTCTACAAGGAAGCCATTATGAAAGCAGAAGACTACAGGTCATTCATCGATGCGTGGGAAGGCCGCGCCACCATTCGCACCCGCCCTCGCAGGATCGTTGAAAACGATGAAAAACTGATCTACCCCCTCAGCCGCCAGGCCTTGGTGCTGAGCGAGACCTTCAGCCGCGAATGTGCGCATTTGCGTGACTACGCGTTGGTGCAGAGTCTTTACAAGTTCATCAATGATGTCGTGATCTTCGAGACCGAAATCGTCGACAAGACCGCGCGTAGCATTGCCAAGGATAACTTTGCGATCCGGTTCCCGTTTGCCTGCCGCTACGACGCGATGACGGTAGTGGTCGATGAGGACTATCACGCGCTGGTTGCGATGGACTTCATGCAACAGACCATCGCGCTGACTGGCATCGAGCCCATCGAGCTGCCTGGCGAAATCGAACTGAGCCGAGCGATCCCGGCCGCACTGGCGCTGGCACCGGAGCACCTGCGCAGCGCTGTGGAACTGATTTGTGTGGCCATCGCGGAAAACACGGTGACCAACGACGTAGCGGCTTTTGCCAAAGATGACTCGGTCAAGCAATCGGTCAAGGGCCTGATGGCCGACCACCTGCTGGACGAGGGTCGTCACTCCGGGTTCTGGGCGCGCCTGGTGCGTATCTACTGGCATACGGCACCCGAGCGTGATCGCCAATGCATCGCCGCCATCATGCCGGTGTTCATCGCGCAGTACCTGACCAGCGATATACAGCACGGCTTCGATTTCACCCTGATTGAGCACCTGCGCGTTACTGATTCCATCAAACAGGCACTCAGGGCCGAAACCCTTGCGGTCAGCTTTCCGATCAACTGCCATCACCCCTTGATCGGCAACATCGTGCGCTTTTTCAAGAGCAGCTCAATGCTGGAAGACCCTGACGTGCAGCGTGCGCTGGCCGACTATTTGCCTGCCCAGGGAATGCTGCAATGAAACGTCTTGAGATCGTGCTCATAGGTCATAGCCTGACCCTGAGCGAACTGAACACTGAACTGCAGGCGCACGGTCATGATGTGCATCACCTGCACGACCTGGCTGCGCTGCACGCATGGACGACTCGCCACGTATCGCTATTGATTGAAGACGGCAGCCTTGCATTGAGCCCCGCGCAACTTGAGGCATTCGATCAGACTGATCTGCTTAGCCTGCGCGTAGGCCTCAAGGCCGATGCGCATTCGTTACCGCAACTTGAGATGCTGTGCTGGCACGGTTCAGCCAAGGCGCAACGCCTGATCGTGCAGGAGTGGCTGCCAGCGCACCCCTCAGGCAACGGCAGAATGCTGCGCGACGAGGCTGTCGCCGTTTGGGTAGACCTGATTGCTTTGCAGGTCAGCAGACTGTCGCGTGACAGCGACTGCTTCATCCACACGCCCGTGGCACAGCCCGCTCAAAGCGCGCATCAGGAAGGGTTACAGGCGATCGATGCGCTGCTGTTCGAACACCGCCTTAATCAGACGCAGCAGCCCCACCTCTTGCATCTGGCCGAGACATCACTCACCCAGCGGCTCACTCAAGCGTTACATATCTTTGCCGAACGGCCAGCGCTGTCGATACACGGGCAGTCCTTCAGCTATCAACATCTGGCGATGCACAGTGCCGCGATTCATCGTCTTCTGGCACCTTTCATCGCCCAGGCAGGTAAAGCTGACACGCCACCTGTCATTGCCATCTGCCTGCCAAAGTCCGTAGCGCTGTATGCAGGCATTCTGGCGATTCTGGGTTACGGGGCGGTTTATCTGCCGCTTGATCCAGCTCTGCCCCTCGCCAGGCAACAGTACATGCTGGACGACTCAGGCGCGGTACTTCTCCTGCACGATGGCTCGCATCCTTTGGCCGCCGCAGAGTTTCCCGCGCTGAACATCGCCGCCATGCAGATCTCCGAAACAGCCCCTGCTGCCAGGCAGGTTAACCCTCACAGTGAGTCGCCGTGCATGGCGCTCTACACGTCCGGCACCACGGGTCACCCAAAAGGCGTTTTGCTCAGTCAGCACAACCTCAGCCACTTCACCGCCTGGTACGCGGACTATGTGAGCCTGGGCCAGCAGAGCCGAGTGCTGCAGTTCTCGACCCTCAGCTTCGATTCGTCAGTGATCGATATCTTCCCAACCTGGCTCAGCGGTGCCGAGCTGGTAGTGCCTGATGAAGATCAACGCCGTGACCCGCTACAACTGGTCAGCGTACTGAAAGCCGGTATCACCCACGCGTTCCTGCCGCCTGCACTGCTGAGTATTTTGCCACTCGATCAACCGCTGGGGCTTGAACATGTGGTGACCGGTGGCGATGTCTGTGAACCGCACGTTATTGCACAGCTCACCCAACACTGCCGGTTCCACAACCTGTACGGGCCTACCGAGGCCACGGTGCTGGTCACGGCGGGAGAGTTTCAGCCGAACCACAGTAACCGCAACCTGGGACAACCGATTGCCAACAGCCAGGTCTGGATTCTCGATGAGCAACTGCAACCCGTGGCGCAGCAGACTCAGGGTGAGCTGTACATCGTCGGGCCGGGTGTCTGCCTGGGCTACATCAACAACCCGCAGCTGACAGCGGAACGTTATGTGCGGCTTACGCGGCCGGACGGTGAGCCGCTGAGGGCCTATCGCACGGGGGACATGGCCAAGTGGACCGCTGAGGGCATTGAGCTGAGCGGTCGTCGTGACAACCAGGTGAAGATTCGCGGATTTCGGGTCGAGCCCGAAGAAATTGAGCACTGCCTGCGTACCAGCCAGGCTTATCGCCAGGTCGCAGTGGTGATCGACACCCAGCGACGCATTCTCGCTTTCGTCGCCCAGCCACATGGAGAGGGAGGTGAGGAGGCAGCACTGCAAGGACTCAGGACACACGTGCAGCGATCATTGCCCGATTACATGCACCCTGCCGCGTATACCTCACTGGTCGCTTTGCCGTTCGCCAATAACGGCAAGATTGACCGCAAAGCGTTGTTGGACATACCGGTCAGCTTTAGCGCTCAACAGACTCGTCGCTTACCGGACACCCAGCGGCAACAGCATCTGGTGATGCTGTGGGCTGAATTGTTAGAGCTGCCGCCAAGCGATATTTCAACTGACGAAAGCTTCTTCAATCTGGGCGGTCATTCGATTCTGCTGTCACGCATGCTCTTAGGGATACGCGAACGATTCGGGCGCAGCATTCCGATCAACCGTTTCATTGAGGCACCTACCGTGCTCACGCTGGAAGGTCTTCTGGACAGTGAGGGTGGCGAAAGCTACACCATCAGCCCCCAGGCGTTGCTGGATGCCAATCCGGACATTCATCTGACGGCATTGCCGGTCAGCCGTTTGGGTGACGTCCATAAAGTGATTGTCACCGGCGCCAACGGGTTTCTGGGGGTGCACATTGTTCAGGCGTTGCTGGACTGGGGCGCGACCGAGATTGCGTGTCTGGTGCGTGAGTCATCAGGGTGTAGCGCACAGGAGCGCTTCGAACAGTCGCTGGCGCAAAACAGGCTGAGCCATCTGGACCTGAGTCGGGTGACGGTATATCCCGCCGATGTCACCCAACTGCGGCTGGGTTTGAGCGACGAGGTGTACGAACGGCTGGACAGAGACTTCGGCGCACTCGTCCACAACGCGGCGAACGTAAACCATGTTCAGGATTATGAAACCCTGGCCAGAGACAACGTGGCTCCCGTCTTCGAATGCCTGAAATTGTGTGAAGGGCAAAGCAAGAAAGTCTTCAATTTCGTCTCGACGTTATCTGCGTGCAGCGCCGTGGATGCCGCTGGAAATGTGCTTGAGCAGCCGGCTGCCGAGACCCCTCCGATCTACATCAAGAACGGCTACAACCTCTCCAAATGGGTGGCTGAACGCATCCTGCAACGCGCCAGGGATCAGGGGGTGTGGGTCAACATCTATCGCCCCGGCAATATCGCATTCAACAGCACTACCGGCGTGTGCCAGCCACAGAAGAACCGCTTGATGCTGATGCTCAAGGGGTCACTGCAGTTGGGCCAGGTTCCCGAGTTCGACATCAACTTCGATTTGATGCCGGTGGACTTTCTTGCGCGCTTCATTGGCTTTCATGCCAGTCGCTACCAGCCCGAACGCGCCGTGTTCAATTTGCATAACCCTGAACCCTTGAGCTGGAACCACTACGTGGAATCGTTCCACGAGGCAGGCCGCGAGTTTGAGTTGGTCAGCGTGGCTCAGTGGCAGGCTCAACTGAACCGGGTCGACAGCGAAAACGCCTTGTTTGGTGTGCTTGGTTTTTATCTGGATGGCTTTGAAGAGGACATCGGGGATATCTCAATGATCGAGTACCAGAACACCCTGTCTGGCATCCGCCAAATGGGCGAGCAGTACCCGCAGAAAACTCCCGCGCTTCTGCGCAAGGGCTGCGATTACCTGAAAGAAATCGACTTCATCTGAGTCGATTCACTCACTTAGCAAAATGGAGAATGACATGAACACAATCCACAACGCTCTCAAGCCTGACACGTTGATCAAGAACCCTGCGCTGTGCCGTGTTTCCTCGTCAGTGGAAATCTCGAGTAATGCCGACAGTGTATGGGCGGTCGTCGGCGACTTCGGCGGCTTTCAGGCGTTTATACCGGCCATCGAACATACAGAGGTCACCGGCAATGGCGTTCGCTCGGTACGCAAGAAGCTGTTCAAGGACGGTAACTTCGCGATTGAGCAGTTGAACAGCCGGGATGATCAGGAGCGATACATCACCTGGTCACTGATTCACACCAGTCTGCCTGTCGGCAACTTGTGGGCGTCTATGACTGTGCACGCCATTGGTGATGGGAAGTGCATCGCTACGTGGACAATCATCGCCGAACCCGATCAGGGAGGCCCTGAGGCGTTACCCGCTTTCGAAACGTTCTTGCAGGGGTTCGCTGACAGCGCCATGAGTAATGTGCGCAATCTGTTCACATGAGTTGAAAGCGGGTTGGCAGGTTTCGTTACTGCAGAAAAACAAAACCCCTCATCGCGTAAACGATGAGGGGTTTCGGAATTGAATCTTGACGATGACCTACTCTCACATGGGGAAACCCCACACTACCATCGGCGATGCATCGTTTCACTGCTGAGTTCGGGATGGGATCAGGTGGTTCCAATGCTCTATGGTCGTCAAGAAATTCTGTAGCCGATCCGTTAAAGACTAACGTGTCAGCGAAAATGGTGACTTCTACTAAAGGACAAAACCCCTCACCGCGTA
>NZ_RBTP01000019.1 GCF_003702045.1 Pseudomonas viridiflava | reverse complement strand
GCCCCACCCTGTCTTCGACGCAGCGCTGTCGCGCAGCAAACACCGGACCGTGGGAGCGGACTTGTCCGCGAAAAGACCTGTATATCCGACGAATATTTATCGGCTGAAATACAGCATTCGCGGACAAGTCCGCTCCCACGAAGTTTGCAGAGCGACAGCGCTGCGTCGAAGACAGGGTGAGGCTGCCTTATAAAAGCGCTTCTTCGACGGATGACTGTCTCCCTTCACCTTGGCGGCTGCGTGCGTGGCCAGGACAGGCTGAAACAGGCCCCACCCAGGCTGCCACTGCGTCCGATCAGTGCGCGCCCTTCGTGCCAGTTGATAATGCGCCGTACGATCGACAGACCCAGCCCATGACCGCCCGAGGCGCGGGTGCGGCTGTCGTCGATGCGCATGAAGGGCGTGAATATCTGCTCCCATGCGTCTTCCGGCACGCCGGGGCCGTCGTCGTCCACGTCGATGCGGCAACGCTGCGCGCTCAATCGATAGCTGATGTACACCTGCGTTTCGGCATGGCGCATCGCGTTGCTGACCAGATTCTGCAGTGCCCGGTGCAGATAGCGCGGTTCAGCCTCCACCCACGCGCTTTCGCCCTCGGCAGCGGTCATGCATTCCCCTCGCGCCACCCGAACACCCGCGCGCAACGGCGCCAACTCGGCGATGACCTGATCGATCAGAGCATCCAGGTCGATGCGCTGGAAATTCAGGGTCGGTGCGCCCTGCTCCAGACGTGCGTAGGTCAGCATCTCATCCACCAACTTGTCCAGATCCTGAATGTCGCTGTCCATGCCACGCATGTACTTGAGGCGCGCCTCGGCAGTCGTTGCGTCACTGACCATTTCCAGACCGAACCGCAGTCGCGCCACCGGCGTGCGCAATTCGTGGGACACCGCCCGCACCAGTTCGCGCTGGATCATCAGCGAGCGTTGCAAATGCTCGGCCATGCTGTTGAACGCCGCCGCCAGTCGCCCCACCGAATCAGATCCCTCGGTCGGCACGCGGGTTTGCAGGCTGCCCTGGGCAATCAACGTGGCTGCCGCTTCCAGCGCCAGCACTCGACGTTCTAGACGCCGCACCAGCAAATACACCACCAGCCCGATGAAACACAGTCCCAGCAGGGCAATCAACACCAGCCATTGCAACGGATACGGATTCATCTGATACAGCGGGCCGATTTCCAGCACCCAGTTGGTGTCGACGATCCCGGCCAGCACGCGAATCGAGTCGCCGCCTTTGCCCAGCGCCATGACCGTGTCGCCTTCATAGATGCGACGACGCTGATCGTCATCCAGATCGGCCTGGTCCAGCGCCAGCAGGTGCATATCGAAACCGAAACCCTTATCGACCCGCAACGCCTGCAAACGCGCCGGTTGCTCATCGACCGGAAAACGCACCAGTTCATCGATCAACAGGTATATCGTCGCCCGCGCCAGTTGCTCGGTGATCTGCTGCACCTCACCGGTCAACAGCAGCGGTTCCTTATCGCTCAACTGTCGATAGACCTTGGCCGCATGCGGGCCGAGTTGTTCGACCACCACCTGCCCACGCGCCAGGCGACTGCGTGCGCTGCTGTCCAATTGCGCCTGCTCGACACGCTGCAGACTCAGCGGAATACCCAGCAAGCGCTCCCAGACCGCCAGCGCACGGCGACGCTCGACGTCGTTGAGGGCGATCAGGTTATCGGCCATCACCGTGAACGTGCCGTGGGCCAAACGCTCACGGTACTGTTCGCCACGCGCCTGATTGAGCACGTGCAGCGCCAGCATGCCGAGCAGCGCCACCAGCACCAGCACCCCCAACATGCCGCCATAGATACGTAAAAAGATCGAATTCATGAGGGGTCAGCCGCTGAATACGTGGCCGCTCATGTCCTGCGCGGCTTCAGGCACGAACAGGTAGCCTTTGCTGCGCACGGTCTTGATCAGACGCGGGTGGATGGGGTCGTCGCCAATCTTGGGGCGAATACGCGAGATGCGTACATCGATGGAGCGGTCCTGCCCGTCATACCCCACGCCGCGCAACGCGGTGAAGATTTCTTCACGGGACAGCGTGCGCCCGGCGTTGGCGACCAGCAGCCACAGCAGATCGAACTCGGCACCGGTCAGCTCGATGCTCTGTTCACGCAGCCAGGCCTCGCGCAGTGCGTTGTCCACCACCAGCGGCCCGAACACCAGCCTGCGCAGCTCGGCAGCAGGCACCTGGGGCGCTTCACTACGGCGCAGCAAGGCATGAATGCGCGCCAACAGAACGCGTGGATGCACCGGCTTGCAGACGAAATCGTCAGCACCGGTGTCCAGCCCCTGAACGTGATCGGTATCGTCGGTGCGCGCAGTGAGCATCAGGATCGGCCCGTCGTAGCGCTCACGCACCGTGCGGCAAATGCTGAAACCGTCTTCGCCGGGCAGCATCAGATCAAGGATCACCAGGTCCGGCTGCTCCTTAATGATGCGCGCTGCCGCCAGCGCGCCGTTGCCTTCGATGCTGACGTTCAAGCCGTTGTTCTGCAGGTAGTCGCAGGTCAGTTCCGCCAATCGCTGATCGTCTTCGACGATGAGCACCTGCCAGGTGTGTCGCTCCACAAACGGCTTCCTTTTGTTGTTATTGAATCGCGGATTCAGGCGTTACAACCCGATGGGCGAGTCTGGCGATTGTAGCAACCGCGCAGCAAAGCACACGACATGCCAGCCCACCCTTGCGGACGACTTTTTTTGTGATAGGGTTCGCGCCCGCAAAAATCCATTGCGGCCTTATGACATCTGTAAAACCCGGTGACAAACGGTCCGACGCAGCAGCCATGCGGCCTACACGCGATGTGGGCGTTTCATACACAAACTACACACAACTTTATCCACAGGTCGTACGTTGCAATTGATGTCCAAAACGCATTATCTTGTAGCCCGAGCTGCAGCGACACCCTACATGTAGGGTTTTCTGCAAAAGCTCCAGCACAACTCAAACGAGAAATTCAAGCACTTTTCTTGCGTTTGTGGGGTTGAACTTTAAGACGTATTCGGTAACCAAACCGCTCGCGCTCACACCCAGGCGACCCGGTACACGTCTTGCAACATAGAACACGCATGCTTCAGCAGATTTTCAAGGGATTGGGCACATGACCCAGTCCCTTTTTGACTTCAAAACCCGGAAGCGGTGAAACCCGCCTCCACCTCCGTTTTGGAGTCGTTGAGTCGCCCGCTTGGCGGCTCACTGTCGCAAAACGGAAAGGTGGGCAGCCATGCCCGAACAAACTTAAAGAACGTGGAGACACCCATGCAAACAGACACAACTCGCGAGAACTCGCCGACCACTGCGCCGTTGTCAGGCCAGGCCCAACAGGACCTGTCCGCAACCGCCCCTGGTCAACTGCGCGTGATCAAGCGTAACGGCACTGTCGTCGCCTACACCGATGACAAGATCACCGTCGCCATCACCAAGGCGTTTCTTGCAGTTGAGGGCGGCGCTGCTGCCGCCTCGTCGCGCATCCACGACACCGTTGCCCGCCTGACCGAACAGGTCACCGCCACGTTCAAACGTCGCATGCCTTCGGGCGGCACCATCCACATCGAAGAAATCCAGGACCAGGTCGAACTGGCCCTGATGCGTGCCGGCGAGCAGAAAGTGGCCCGCGACTACGTGATCTACCGCGACTCGCGCGCCAAAGAGCGTGCCGTTCGCGCACCGGAAGACGACGTTCAGGCTCACCCTTCGATCCGCATCACCCGTGCCGACGGCAGCTTTGCGCCGCTCGACATGGGCCGTCTGAACACCATCGTCACCGAAGCGTGCGAAGGTCTGGCTGAAGTCGACGCCGACCTGATCCAGAACGAAACCCTGAAGAACCTGTACGACGGCGTTGCGCTGAAAGACGTCAACACCGCACTGGTGATGACGGCCCGTACGCTGGTCGAGCGCGAGCCGAACTACTCGTTCGTGACCGCCCGCCTGCTGATGGACACCCTGCGTGCCGAAGGCCTGAGCTTCCTGCAAGTGGCCGAAAGCGCCACGCACCACGAGATGGCCGACCTGTACGCCAAGGCGCTGCCTGCCTATGTCGCTGCCGGTATCAAGTACGAGCTGCTCAACCCTGTGCTGGCCGAATTCGACCTCGAGAAGCTGGGCAAGGCGATCAACCACGAGCGCGATCAGCAGTTCACCTACCTGGGCCTGCAGACACTGTACGACCGTTACTTCATCCACAAGGATGGCGTGCGTTTCGAACTGCCGCAGATCTTCTTCATGCGCGTAGCGATGGGCCTTGCCATCGAAGAGAAAGCCCGTGAAGACCGCGCCATCGAGTTCTACAACCTGTTGTCGTCCTTCGACTACATGTCGTCGACCCCGACACTGTTCAACGCCGGCACCCTGCGTCCACAGCTGTCCAGCTGCTACCTGACCACCGTGCCGGATGACCTGTCGGGCATCTACCACGCGATCCACGACAACGCCATGCTGTCCAAATTCGCAGGCGGTCTGGGCAACGACTGGACGCCGGTTCGTGCGCTGGGCTCCTACATCAAGGGCACCAACGGTAAATCCCAAGGCGTCGTGCCGTTCCTGAAAGTGGTCAACGACACCGCTGTTGCGGTCAACCAGGGCGGCAAGCGCAAAGGCGCTGTCTGTGCCTACCTGGAAACCTGGCACATGGACATCGAAGAGTTCATCGAGCTGCGCAAGAACACCGGTGATGACCGCCGTCGTACCCACGACATGAACACCGCCAACTGGATCCCTGACCTGTTCATGAAGCGCGTCTTCGATGACGGCCCGTGGACCCTGTTCTCGCCATCCGAAGTACCGGACCTGCACGACCTGACCGGCAAAGCCTTCCAGGAGCGTTACGAGTACTACGAAGCGCTGACCGAATACCCAGGCAAGATCAAGCTGTTCAAGACCATCCAGGCCAAGGATCTGTGGCGCAAGATGCTCTCGATGCTGTTCGAAACCGGTCACCCTTGGCTGACGTTCAAAGACCCGTGCAACCTGCGCAGCCCGCAGCAGCACGTGGGCGTGGTTCACAGCTCGAACCTGTGCACCGAGATCACCCTGAACACCAACAAGGACGAGATCGCAGTCTGCAACCTGGGCTCGATCAACCTGCCGAATCACATCGTCAACGGCAAACTGGACACCGACAAGCTCAAGCGCACTGTCGACGTCGCCGTTCGCATGCTCGATAACGTGATTGACATCAACTACTACTCGGTGCCGCAGGCCAAGAACTCCAACCTGCGCCATCGTCCGGTCGGCCTGGGCATCATGGGCTTCCAGGACGCGCTGTACCTGCAGCACATTCCGTATGGTTCCGATGCTGCCGTGCAGTTCGCTGACAGCTCGATGGAAGCGGTCAGCTACTACGCCATCCAGGCGTCCTGCGACCTGGCTGACGAGCGCGGCGCTTACGAGACGTTCCAGGGTTCGCTGTGGTCCAAAGGCATCCTGCCGCTGGATTCGCAACAGATCCTGATCGAGCAGCGTGGCGAGAAGTACATCGACGTCGACCTGAAGGAAACCCTGGACTGGGCGCCGGTACGTGCCCGTGTGCAGAAAGGTATCCGTAACTCGAACATCATGGCCATCGCACCGACCGCCACCATCGCCAACATCACCGGCGTGTCGCAGTCGATCGAACCGACCTACCAGAACCTGTATGTGAAATCGAACCTGTCGGGCGAATTCACCGTGATCAACCCGTACCTGGTCCGCGACCTCAAGGCTCGCGATCTGTGGGACTCGGTCATGATCAACGACCTGAAGTACTACGACGGTTCGGTGCAACAGATCGAGCGCATCCCGCAAGAGCTCAAAGAGCTTTACGCGACGGCCTTTGAAGTGGACACCAAGTGGATCGTCGACGCGGCAAGTCGTCGTCAGAAGTGGATCGACCAGGCTCAGTCGCTGAACCTGTACATCGCTGGCGCATCGGGCAAGAAGCTGGACGTGACCTACCGCATGGCCTGGTACCGTGGTCTGAAAACCACTTACTACCTCCGCGCCCTGGCTGCGACCAGCACCGAGAAATCGACCGTCAACACCGGCAAGCTCAACGCCGTATCGAGCGGCGGCCACGGCCCGGACGACTCGGCCATCACCGCCCCACGCCCGACCGAAGCAGCACCGGCAGGTCCAGCACCGGTTCCAAAGGCGTGCGCCATTGACGAGCCGGATTGCGAGGCTTGCCAGTAAGGCAAACTCAGCCCGCTCTCACAGATGAAACCTCACCTGTGTGAGCGAGCTTGCTCGCGAAGAGGCCCGAAACCCAGGCCTCATTCCCAAGACCAAACGCAGCACCGTGGGAGCGGACTTGTCCGCGAAGAGGCCCGAAGCCCAAGCCACCACAACCGGGCTAATACATTCATGTTCCTTGCGCGAAACACACACGCAACCAACATACCCTTTAGATCCAACAGGTCAGCCCCACCGACTGACCCTCAAGCAGGAGATTTCACCATGCTGAGCTGGGACGAATTCGATAAAGAAGACGGCGAAGTAGTTGCCAAAGCCGCCAATGCCGGTCACGCCAACGAAGCCAACATGGACCGCCTCGACACGGCCGGTGGCGCTGCGGCTCAAGAAGCCCGTGCAGTCACCGCCAACGACTCCGCTGCCCTGATCCGCGCCAAGAAAGCGCTGGATGCACTGGACGTTGCCGAAGGCCTGGCTGAACTCGAAGGCGCCAGCGCTCGCGTTGCCGTTGACGAAAAAATGATGATCAACTGCCGCGCCGACCTGAACCAGCTCGTGCCGTTCAAATACGATTGGGCCTGGCAGAAGTACCTGGACGGTTGCGCAAACCACTGGATGCCGCAAGAAGTCAACATGACTGCCGACATCGCCCTCTGGAAAAACCCGGAAGGCCTGACCGACGACGAACGCCGCATCGTCATGCGCAACCTGGGCTTCTTCTCCACCGCCGACTCGCTGGTTGCCAACAACCTCGTACTGGCCGTGTACCGCCTGATCACCAACCCGGAATGCCGCCAGTACATCCTGCGCCAGGCGTTCGAAGAGGCGATCCACACCCACGCTTACCAGTACTGCATCGAATCGCTGGCGATGGATGAAGGCGAAATCTTCAACATGTACCACGAGATTCCATCGGTCGCGAAGAAAGCAGCCTGGGGCCTGAAGTACACCCGTTCGATCTCCGATCCGAAGTTCGAAACCGGCACCGTCGAGACCGACAAAGAACTGCTGCGCAACCTGATCGCTTACTACTGCGTTCTGGAAGGCATCTTCTTCTACTGCGGCTTCACCCAGATCCTGTCGATGGGGCGTCGCAACAAGATGACCGGCGTTGCCGAGCAGTTCCAGTACATCCTGCGCGACGAATCCATGCACCTGAACTTCGGCATCGACGTGATCAACCAGATCAAGATCGAAAACCCGCATCTGTGGGATGCCGAAATGAAAGAAGAAGCCACGCAGATGATCCTGCAAGGCACTCAGCTGGAAATCGAATACGCCCGTGACACCATGCCACGCGGCGTGCTGGGCATGAACGCGGCCATGATGGAGGACTACCTCAAATTCATCGCCAACCGTCGCCTGAGCCAGATCGGTTTGAAGGAAGAGTACCCAGGCACCACCAACCCGTTCCCGTGGATGAGCGAGATCATGGACTTGAAGAAAGAGAAGAACTTCTTCGAAACCCGCGTGATCGAGTATCAGACTGGCGGTGCGTTGAGCTGGGACTAAATAGCCAACCCTCACAGGTCACAAAGTACTGTCACGTCATCACGATGGCTGGGCACTTTAACTTCGGATTTGGCAAAGCCTGATTCTTTCAGGCTTCAGGGTTGCAACAAGGATCAACAGAAATAGCCACAACGCAGCGCCGACTCCGGGCTGCGTTGCACCCACTGGCTACAGGCCTCTGATGGCGAAGGACTGCACTCTCGTCAGAGAGAAGTGGGTACAGGAAACCGCCAGGTTCCAAACCAACGCCGCACCGGCATCGTTATTCGAGCGGGCATGAGTTTCAGCCCTTTGCTCAAGCCTCCATCCAGACTTGCTCGGCGAACATATACCCCATGAAACCGCCCAGCGGATTGGCGCCATAGCCCTTGATGCGCTGATCGACTCCGTCAATGTTGCTGATGAACACCGGTACGCCAATCCCACAATGATCGTGCACCAGTGTCTGCATGTCCGCGTACATTGTGCCGCGCTTGGCGTCATCGGTTTCAGCTCGGGCAAGGAGCAGCAATTGGTCGAACTGCTCATTCTTCCAGGCGGATTCGTTCCAGGGGGCATTCGATTTAAAGAACTGCGAAAACATCACGTCGGCGTTCGGCCGTGGGTTAATGTTGCCGAACGTCAGCGGGTGCTTGGTCCAATGATTGCTCCAGTAACCATCGCTTGGCATCCGGTTGACATCGAGCTTGAGCCCGGCCTGTTTCGCCGACTGTTGCAAAAGCAACGCAATTTCCACGGAACCGGTCGCAGCCGGCGACGCGAACAGCGGCATGCTGATGCTCTCCATGCCGGCCTTCTTCAGTAGAAATTTGCCTTTTTCCGGGTCGTAGGCTCGCTGCGGCAGCGCGGCATTGAAGTAACGCGCGCCGGGCGAAATAGGGTGATCGTTGCCGACCACGGCGAACCCCCTGAACACGGCGGATACGATCTGCTCACGGTCCAGCAGGTATTTCATCGCCAAGGTAAATTCCGGATTTTGACCCGGCATTTGATCCTGCCGGATGATCAGGTTGGTGTAGTTGCCCGAGGGTGATGAAACGACCCTGTGCGTGTTGCTGGCAGTGATACGTGAGGTGGAGCGCGGGTCGACTTCGATGGTGATATGCACATCGCCCGAGAGCAACGCGTTGATCCTTGAAGGTTCGTCGGCGATGCCGACGAATTCGATTTCATCAAGATAAGGCAAGCCCGGTTTCCAATAGTGGGTATTGCGCACGGCAATCGAGCGCACGCCGGGCTTGAATTCCTTGACCTTGAACGGTCCCGTGCCAATCCCCAGATTAAAGTCGGTGGTGCCTTCAGGCACGATCAGAAAATGCGACACCGCGAGAATCGACATCAGCTCGGCGTTCGGGCCACTGAGGCGGATCTGCACTTCGTTCTGGCCGACCGCCTTGATCTCGCTGAACTGCTCTGCCAGAGGCAGGACTTTGGAGCCGGAGAGTGGGTCTTTGTGCCGTAACAACGAAAACACGACGTCGGCCGCCGTCAGGGACTTGCCGTTGTGGAAAGTCACCTCTTTTCGCAGAGTGATCACCCAAAGCGTGGCATCGGTCGTCTCAAAGCGCTCAGCCAACTCCAGCTGCGGCACCATATGACTGTCGAAACGCGTCAGCCCGTTATAGAACATGAATTGCCGCGTGTAATCGGTAGCGCCGGAGCCCTTGGCGGGATCCAGCGTGTCGGCGGTGGAGCTGTTCATGCCGGCGACGCGGATCCGCCCGCCCGGTTTGCCTTTACCAGGTGCGGTGGCGTCATCGGCGAACAGCTTCCCGGCAGCGCCGAACAAACTACTGCTCCCAGCGGCTGCGACACCGGCGACCCCCAACATCTGCAACGTTCGACGCCGAGAGATATCACGATTCAGGCTTTCGAAGACGCGCATGCTTTCTTGGCCGCTGATTAGCTGGGAGTCGATTTCGGTATCGGTCATTTCAGTTGTACCTGTCGAAAATGAGGAAATAGAGCGTCCCGATTGAGCGGAACGTCCTTCAAACGCGAACGACGGTAATGCCAACATCAATGTAACTGGCGTGCAGCGTGGAAAAATTTGGGGCGCGGCTTAACGCACCAAGTCCTGAAACCGGTAATAGGCTCCCACTAACGGCAGAAACCACGGGTTGCCGAAATGCCCGGGGATTGCAGGCCACGTGAAGTCCCGCCACGGATTGAGGTCAGCGCGGCCATCAAGCACTTCAGCCATGATCGTGCCCATGTAGGTCGCCATATGGGTGCCGTGGCCGCTGTAGCCCATTGAGTAGAACAGCCCGTCGTGCTCACCGGCACGGGGCAGCCGGTCGCGAGTCATGTCCACCATGCCTCCCCAGCAGTAATCGATGCGCGTACCGCTTAGTTCAGGGAAGATATCGATCAGCGCTTTTTGCAGGATGACGCCACTTTTCATGTCGGATGCAGGGTTGGACGTAGCAAAGCGCGCACGGCCCCCGAACAACAGACGATTATCGGGAGTGATCCGAAAGTAGTTAACGAAGTTTTTCGTATCGGTGTACATGCGCCTGTTTGGCACGAGGCGGTCGAGTAATTCGACGGACAAGGGCTCGGTGACAATGATGAAGGCGCCCACGGGCACAATGCGTCGGCGAAACCAGGCCAGAGGTCCCACCGAGGACGTGCCGGTCGCCAGCAGCACCTGCTTGGCACGCACTCCGCCGCGTGATGTCTTTACGTGATGCACGGTGCCTGTCTGACGGAACAGGCCAAGCACCGGCGCATGCTCGTAAATACGCACGCCACGCCGGACGGCCGCCTCCGCAAGTCCCTGACCATAGCGGCCCACGTGCATACCGGCACTTTTACCGAAGAGCAGGCCACCAAAATAACGGTCTGAATCGACTTCACCGCTCAACTGCTCGCGAGTCAACATCGAGGTATCCGGATCGCATTCTTTTTCCATGAGCGCCTGGGAACGGGCCAGTTTGTCGAAGTGTTCAGGCTTTGCCGCCAGTTTGAGCTTGCCGACGCGCTTGAAGCTGCAGTCGATGCCCTCCTCTGCGATCAGTGACTCCACCTTACTGACGCCGGCGTCAAAGGCGCGATACAGCAGGTTCGCCCGCTCGCGCCCGATAGCGGTTGATAATGCATGGTAATCCTGTGCAAAACCGTTGTTACACATACCGCCATTGCGTCCGGAGGCTGCGTTGCCAACCAGCCCAGCCTCGAACACCGCAACCTTTGCACCCTTTTTGGCCAGCGCGATGGCGGCGGACAGGCCGGTAAACCCGGCGCCAACGATCGCCACGTCAACCTCGCCACTGGGTGCGTCACATTCACCTGCTGCAAACCTGGGAGCGGTATCCAGCCAGTAGGGCATCATTTTCATACGCAATTCCATCATCCGAGGGGTAAGCGAACCATTCGCGCCATGCAGGCTTTGCAGCGGTCGCCTGGGGTCAGCCGATCGACTGGTTGGACAGGGCAAGCAAACGCGCATCCGTTTCAGCAGAACCCGGCGGAGCGTGCGTGGTGCGCACCATAGGGGTCGCATGCCCCACGCAGGGCAAGCCGCTCTCGCTCAACCAGGGTGACAAGCCACTGTCTTCGGTCACGTCGATGCGAATGAAGCGGCCTCGATGAGCCTCAGCGAGTGCAGCGATAAGCGCTTTGGCATCCGGCACCGCCTCTGGCCCGCTGGCGACTACCGGACCGATGACCACACCGCGGCCCCATTCGCGCACACAACCGTAAGCCGACACGCCGTCACCGTGATCGACGACAAGGATGCTGCCGATTTCAAACAAGTGATTTAACAGTGCGCTGCGATCCCTGCCGGTGGCAGCCCTGTCCAGTTGCCGTACCGACTGCTGATCCTCAATCTGCATGAACCTGACAGGCGCCCCTTGAGCGACAAAATGAGACGTGTGCTCCAGCAGTGCCTGATGCTGATGAATCCGCCCGTGGGCGACGAACCCCAGGCGCGTGTAAAGCGCCAGGCCCTCTTGAGTGGAATTGAGCATCAGGGTTCGCTCGCCAGTGTGCTGCAGCAGACTGTCCATCAACGCGCGCCCGATGCCCTTGCCCTGCAGGGTTGAGGAAACAATGATCATCCCAACCGTGGCATGGCTCTCGCCTTGCGGCCACCACAATGCAGTGCCGACCAATTGGCCTTCTACCTCCACCGCGAGACCGGCGCCGAGTTCGAAGGCAAAGCGCCAGTCAAGCTCACGGTATGGCCACGCCAATGCAGATGAAAGACCGGCCGCCTGCGGTAAATGGTCAGCACGCAATGGCATCAGCTGAGGCACCGCCGGGTCCGCGGATGCGCAGTGCCGGGGCTCGGATGGGGCGTTCTGATCGGCGTGCTTCAACATAAGAAAGATTCCTTTGAGTCAAGCGGTGTGTACGTTCAGAACGCCGCAACCTTGCCTCAGGCGGACGATTGAAAGCGGACCTGGCGTGACCGCTTTCCTTCACAGGCGCATCAAGGGACTAGAGCCCAACCAACCCGGCCAGACCTCCGATATCCGGGATCTGGTGATAGCCAAAAGCGGCATTCGCCGGCTGTTCATGGCCACGGGCAACGAATGCCTTATGTTTGATCTTCATGTCATGGGCAGACATCAGGTCATAACGAAAACTTGAGGACACATGCAACACATCCTCCGGGCCACAACCCAGGTTATCGAGCATGAATTCGAATGCGGCCAGGCGTGGCTTGTAGGCTTGCGCCTGCTGGGCGGTAAAGACTCTATGGAAGGGCGCGCCGAGCTTGTCGACGTTGTGCATGATCTGCTCGTCCATTGCGTTGGAAAAAATCACCAAGGGGATCTTGCCGGCAATTTTTGAAAGTCCGGCGGGTACGTCAGCGTGCGGGCCCCATGTCGGTACCGCATCGTAGTACAGCTGGCCTTCTTCCCGATATTCAATCCCCCACCGCTTGCACGTGTGTGCCAGGGCCGTCTTGAGAATCTCGTCATAAGGCCGCCAGTCGCCCATCACCTGGTCCAGTCGATGGGCAGCGAAGTCCTTGATGAACTGATCCATCCGCTCGGCCGGAACGCGATCGGCAAAAAACTCGCGCGTCAACGCGGCTGTTTTGAAATTGGTCAACGTGCCGTAGCAGTCGAAGGTGATGTACTGGGGGCGAAGAAAGCTCATGAATGCCGTCCTGAATGAGTAGTGAGGTCGCAACGGGTCAAGCATTTACTCGGTACACACACAGGCTTGTCATGGATTTATTAGAACGCCATGACGCCATGTAAACCGATTGGAAATCACGTTTAAGCGGCACAAAATATCGTTTGGCTAGCCTGCTCCGGCAGACTTTACCGACGCAGCCGACGTGTACTTTTTACAACGCGTTGAAAGCGCTCTCGAGGGCGTCAAGCAGCCGCCCTACCTCCCTTTCAGACCATATCAAGGGTGGGCGAATTTTCAGGATGCTTGCGTCCGGTCCTGTGGCGGAAATGAGCACACGGTTTTCACGCAAATGGTTAACCAGCCGAAGTGCGGTTTTCATGTCCGGGGTTTTGCTAGCTCGATCTGTGACCAACTCGACAGCGAAGTACATGCCTGTACCTCGCACATCGCCAATTTGCTCATACCGTGTGGCCAGGTCTCTGAGACCTGCCAGGATCAGTCCCCCAATGCGACTGGCATTAAGCATGAGCTGCCCTTGCTGGATGACGTCGAGGGTTGCCTGGGCGGCGGCGATGGCGACGCTGTTACCACCAAAGGTGTTGAAATAACGCATGTCGCGCCCAAAACTCGCAACCACATGCGGGCGCACCATTAACCCGGCAACGGGGTAGCCGTTACCCATTGGCTTGCCCATAGTGATGATGTCCGCAGCCACACCGTGACGTTGATGGCCCCAAAAATGCGTGCCGCTGCGGCCAAATCCCGACTGAACCTCATCGGCAATAAACAAGCCACCGGCCTTGCGCACCACATCGGCAACCGGCCCGAATATGTCCACCGGATCACAGAACAGGCCATCGGACGAAAACAGGCAGTCGGCAATGAATGCAGCTACCCCGCCGCCATGACGCTGAATATCCTGAATCTGTGCAGAAACCTGATCGGCCATATAGCGGCCCAAGGCTTCACGCGGGATACGGTAAGAATCCGGTGCGGGCACGCGACGCACATAGGGATCGAGTTTGGCATTGGCCCCAAGCGACGGTGAGAAAGCGGCCACAGTGGCCGAGTTGCCGTGATAGGCCTCAGCAGTGACGATGACGCCGGTATTCCCGGTATGGTGGCGCGCAATGCGGATTGCCAGATCGTTGGCTTCCGAACCGCTGCAGGTAAACATCATCTGGCCGTCGGCCGCCATCTCACCGTCTGCGGTAGCGCGCAGTTGCTCGGCATAATCCAGGATCCCTTCCTGCATGTACCGGGTGTGGCTGCACAAGGTCGTCATTTGCTGGGTTATCGCGGCCACAACGCGCGGATGGCAATGCCCGACTGACACCACATTATTGTAGGCATCCAGGTACTCGTTACCGTCCTTGTCGTACAGGTAGGCACCCTCTGCCCGGACCACGCCAACAGGCTCGTTGTAGAACAACCGATAGCCGGGACCCAGAAGGTTGGTGCGTCGCTGTATATGCTCACGCGCCGCAACATCCAGGTGCTGAGTATGGGCAGGGTTGAAGCCATTAGGCATATCACCGCGGACAGCCTCGATTTTTGAATTACTCATTTGAATCCTCGCTCACAAGGATGAATCAATCGGAGAAGGGCATCAGAAGCTCTGACATGTGTGACGGTGAACGGCTAAGTATCCAGTCAAGCTGAGCCAGACCTGGAGCCGCATTTCTGAGGATGTAGGCACTGTTTTGCGGAAAAAGCTGCGACCTCCAGGTGGTTAGCAAGGCCCTGGCGATCAGACGCGCCATCGCCAGATGCGGGATAAGGGAGAGCTCTTCGGCAGTCAGATCGGCGACACGCAAATACCCCCTCAGAACATCGTTTGCCGGGGCGAAAATATCGACGTCGTTGCCTGCACCCACCACGCCCAACTGGTTCATCATGGCGGTGGATACATCAATGGCGATGGCCGTTTTAACGGTGTCACCGAAGTCGATAATGCCGCTGACGGACGTCGGGTTGTGCGGATCGACAACGATGTTTGAGGTATTGAAGTCGTTATGCAGCACCTGTTTTCGACAACCGGCAATCAAGCCCTCAATGTCCAGAAATCGATTGAGTGCCTTCTCCAGCAACTGTCGAAGCGCGAGCTCGGGCACATAACTCATCAAGGGTTCAAGCGTGCTCAAGTGCTGAACATCCCAGCACACTTTTCGAGACTCGCCCGGGTGGGAAAAACCGGCGGTGGCCAACCTGAGGCGTGCAAGCATTTCTCCGATGTGCTCGCGAACTTCAGCATTCGCACTGGTTTTATCCAAAGGCATACCCGGAAGAAAACTCATCAGCCTCACGTGCCTGACATCGCCATTGGCCGTCGTAATGCGCGTCAGGTACTCGCTCTCCAGCGACTGATACACCCTGGGGACCGGAAGCTCAGGGGCCGTATGCCCAATGTGACGCATGACTTCGATTTGCAACGAAAGCTCAACCGGCACCTCCTGGGGGTTGGAGATTTTAAGAACGCAGGATTTTCCGTCAGCACTGTCACATCGAAAGGTGTCGTCTTTTTCCGTAGAGAAACGCGTCAGATCGGCTTTGACTCCAAACCGATCCAGCAGAATTCGTCCGCCCTCCTCTAATGAAATCGGGGTAAAAGGGGCCGCCAGATCGCCCTGCAGTGCCGTAAGGCCGTCCTTATCCACACCTTTACGCGTCTTTCGCATCGCAGAACTCCAAGCCTTGGAAGGCCGTGTGTATCAGGCCTTTTACAGCCAAGATTGTGCTACAACTTTTAAAATTTAAACAAGTGAAATTGAAAACGGGGTCGAAAAACAGGCTTTAAAGCGACAAAATAGATCCTCAACTGACTGTATTTAAACGATAAAATTAAAATACTATTATTTTTGAACTACCATTTTTTGTTGAACAATTACCTGAATCACCCATAGCCTCACTGGTGCAACATCCTCACCACGTATTAGAATCGCCCTCAGCCGAGCCTCCACCCTGGTCTTGTATAAAATGAATTTCCTTAGCACGCACATTGAAGCCCCCGCCGCCAACCTATCGGCGGTAGAGGCGCTGGCTGCCAAGCTCAAAGCCAGGATCCTGAACGGTGATTTCGAGCCAGGTGAATTTCTGCGGGACGTTAAAATGGCAGAGGAGTACGAAGTGGCCCGCAACACGTTCCGCAGCGCGGCCCAATTGCTTGTTTCATTCGGCCTGTTGCTGAAAGTGCCACATCGCGGCTTTTGCATACCCGAGTTCGGGCCGAACGAAATCGTGGATATCGCCAGGTTGCGAGGGGTGCTGGAAACCGAAGCGGTGCGCATGATTATTTTGAGCGGCGTCATTCCACCTGATGCACTCAGGGCAGTAGAAAAACTGCGCCAGACCCCAGCGGATGCACCGCGTTCAGATGTTGTGGTTGCCGATGGAGATTTTCACCGGGCAATTATCCGTGCCAGCGGCAGCCCGCGATTACAGCGAAGCTACGCCATGCTGGAAAGTGAGATCGAACTTCTGCTGGTGCTCCAGCAACCCTGCTATGAAGACCCCAAGGATATCGTCGCTGACCATGAGCACTTGATAGAGTGTTTGCGAAGTCGGGATTTCGAGACAGCTCGTGCGGCTTTCGTCGAGCACTGGGACGACCTGAGTACGAAGCTGTTACGAGCGAACTTCGAGAGCAGGCGATAACCGTGGTTAGAAACCCGCGTGACCGGGTATCAGACTGGCACTGCGTTAAGCCGGGACTAAATCCTGCCCCCCTTGCCGCAGCATGAAACGGCCTGGCGACCCTGAAAATCGATTGAATGCCACGGGAATCGCAAGGGTCGACGTCGCAAAAGATGGGCTGGCAGGCTGGCGTCGATCTATTCATTAACATGCGGTGCGACGTCTACTTGAACGCTGAACGCTCTGATGGCATCGAAGGCAGTGTGATTACTCACACGAGCCGCGTTTCGGGGCCTCATGTTTCGCTCACGAATGGATAGCAAGTACGCACCTGTTTTTTTTCCAAGGCTAGCCTTTATGTGTGGAGGCAGTGACGCCTAGTCATGAACAGGATAATGGCGTTCAAGTTGCGTTCGAATATCGATACGCGTAACCTTGGGCACGTTTTCTAATCGAGTTAGATAACGATCAGGGCACACGGCATCATGCTGAGCCTGTCGACGCATCAGTACAGAGGTCACTGTTGATGAAGTTGACTTTCACTCGACTGCTTTAACCCTTCCAACTACCTTGCCTCGTTTTTTCAGGATGAAGCTTCAATAAAAGGATTTAAGTAGACAGGTATCAAAAAGGTCTTGACTGGCCAAACGACGAGAGCCCTCTCTCAGCGCCTCTGCGCTCGCGGCAATCGGTATTCTGCTTGAAAGAGATGCGAACTAGGCGCCTGTCATTGCGCAGCCTGCGTTCGAGCGCCGATGCCCACGGTGCGAATCCGACAGCGTCAAGTCGAATAGGTCCTCGTCATTTATAACTAATAAGCCATCAGAGCCCGACTTTTTCAAGAAACGAAGAGACTCTTCATGTCTCACACACTTACCCACCTCTGTATTCATGCGAGACTTTTCGCATGTAATGCGCACTGCCACGCTTCAGGTTATCAACAGGATTGTCGATGTTAGCCAGACACCGATTCTCGAAAGAGATCAAGGAACAGATCAAAGCGTTGTACAGGTATGACAACTATCACGGGCCTTTAGCGCTGTTACAGAACCTGTTCTGGATCAGTCTTGCGATCTATCTGGCCGAGGCCACGCCCTGGCTGTTGCCACTGATGATCCTGCTGATCGGCTCACGACAGCGGGCCCTTGCCACACTGCTTCACGAAGCAGCGCACGGGGCACTGTGCCGCAGTAGACGACTGGAAAATTTTCTGGGCACCTGGTGTTCCGGCTATTTGATTTTCCAGGGTTGGGCCAGCTACAAACGTTCCCATACTCTGGATCATCACCATAAGCTCGGCGACCCGGATCGCGACCCCGACTACCAGTATTATCGGCAATCCGGCGTATTCGAAGCACGCTCCACGTTCAGGTTCGCCTTTGAGCATCTGATAAAACCGATGCTGTTCATCAGCGCACCGGGGAGCCTGAAATATCTGCTGGTGAATCGGCTGATTCGCAGCCCCAGCAAGCGCGAACTGCTTTCAGTACTGGTGTGCCAAAGCCTGCTCGCACTGCTTCTGACGCTCATGTTTGGCATTAAGGGCTATCTGCTTTACTGGTTGCTGCCGTACTTGACCACTTTCCAGGCCTTGACCTGGTTTATAGAACTCGCCGAACATTACCCGATGATCGCCAAGGCGAACGTTGACCTGCATGCCACCCGCAACCGCTTCAGCCATCCTATCGAGCACTTTTTCACGGCCATGCATGGAGAGAATTTCCATTTGATTCACCATCTCTTTCCTGCCATCCCGCACTGGAAACTCAAGAAGGCGCACCGAATACTGCTGAGCGATCCAGCTTATGCCGCAGTGAATGCAGGCTTTGGCGGGATCTTCACATCCTCCAACTTCGCCCCGTCAATGTGGGCGAGCATCTTATCAAACGACAAACCAGCGACAGGGAACGTCATCAATGCAATCTAATTTCAGCAAAGGCGTCCTATTTGCGCTTTCCGCCGCAGCCCTTAACGCAACGATTGGCGTGCTCAGCAAAATACTCATGAGCAACGGTTTTACCTCGAGCAGCGTTGCAGTGGTCAAAACCATTCTGGGATGCATCCTGCTCTCGGTCGTACTGCTTTTCCTGAAACGCCCGACATCAGCGGCCAAATGGGGCCAGGCCGCGATCTGCGCGTTCCTTGGTATTTTCGTGCTGTTCCACTTCGAAACTTCGGCCTATAGACATTACGCCGCTGCGGGTGTGGTCGTGGTACTGATGGCCAGCGCTTCAATCTCGTCGATTATTCTGGGACGCCTGTTCCTGAAAGACGCCATTACTGCAAACGCTACCGTGGGGGCAGCACTTGCCATCTCCGGGATCGCAGTGATCTTCGGCGCTGACTTACAACAGGGATTCACCCTGGAAGGCGCAGCGCTCGCCTCTATCGCAGGCTGCGGCTACGGAGCATTTTCAGTTGCCATGAAAAAAATGGGTGTCTCAGGAGGACTGCACTTCACTCGGCAACTGTTGTTCTTTGGTAGCTTGTACCTGCTGATGCCCGCTGCTGCCGACGGATTCGTTATAGGCGAACTGTCCTCAATGACTATCGCTGCACTGCTGGCGCTGGCGGCACTGCCGACCATCCTCGGCTTTTTCTGCACCACCAAAGCCATCGAATACCTCAAACCCTCTCAAGTGCAAGCGCTTGAACTGACCGAGCCGCTATTCGCAGCACTGCTGGCGTTCGTAGCCCTTCATGAAGTTCCGCGTGAAAGCCTCTACCTGGGAGCGGCCCTGATCATCGTTGGCCTGTGCTTCTCCAACGAATTGATCCGCCTGGGCCACAAAGCGTCGATACGGGTGAGTGATTGAGGTTTTAACAGAGGTGTGCTCGCGTTTAATCCCACGCGGGCACTTCGCTTTTCAGCACCGATGCCATCTTGCCCAAATGCTCGCAGGCCCTGGGCACGTATTCCCGTGAAAGGCGTTCGATGCGCCGATAATTGAGAGGCTGCTCAGTGGCGCGGGCATAAAGTTTCAACGCTTCTGCTGCGTGCTTGAAATGCATGACCTCGGCGCTTGCGCAGTGAGCGCTCAAGAACGCGACAACCTGATTGGCATCGCCCGCAGGGTAACCGCGAACCTCTCGGAGCCACTGCTTCCACATCGGGGTCATGAGGTTGTATTCGCCTGTGCTGAACAACTCCGTCATGACCATCATTTCCAACGCTTCGATGAGGTTGGGTGCCAAGGGCCGGGCCTGCCCCACCCAACTGGAAAACTCATTAAAGGCCGGATCGAGAAAGCGGTCCTGAAGACGCCAATCATCGGAGCCGCAGATGGCAGAGGCCATGCGGTAATACAGTTTGGAATGGTGAGGATGCCCCTGCATTTCGCCAAGCCCGACGTCTTCGACGATGATTTCCCCGCAATGCCGGGCGGCGGCCAGCATCTGCAACTTGGCGTCGTCACTCAGCGATCGGGATTCCTGAAGAATGCGCACGATAATGCTGGAAACCGCGTGCGCAGCACTGTCTGGACTTCTCCAGCCACAAAAGAACGTGCAGAGTGAGGACTGGGTCCATTGATTGGACGTCATCTCCTCATACGTCTCGCAATAGGCATCAAGCTTGTCTGTATGAGCATGAAAGCCACTCAGCAGCGCATAGACCAGATGCCTGTCCTCGACATCGGTCAATGCATGATCGACGTAGGAAATGAAATGCCGCGTGAGTGGTTCCATGACCGCTTCCTTATCAACTAGAGAAACCAGGGTGTTGCATAGACGCAATGACCAGTTGTTAGTCGGTATAACCCGCCTTACTTGCCGAGCCTTGCCAAGGCTCATCCGAAAACATTATTTATCCTGCATCACTTCAGACATGAACTGCCCCAGACGCGTCAGTCCTTGAATGAGCGCTTCACGCCCTACGGCATAGCAAATTCTGATACACCCCGGCGCGCCACACCCCGAGCCTGAAACAACAGCGATGTGCGCCTCGGTCAATAACAGTTCAGTCAAATGGTCGACGTCGCGAATGACCACGCCCAGATACCGGCCACCCAACTGCCGCTCGACATTGATAAACAGATAAAACGCGCCCTCTGCCGGCGCGCAGGTTATGCCATTGACATAACTCAGGCAGATGAACGCGGCTTGCAACTGTTGATCGAGAAACGTATTCACTTCGCGAGTGAAGTTTGTGGAGTCACTGTTCAGCGTATTTAGCACGGCATACTGGGAAAGGGTGCTGGGGTTGGAGGTGGTATGGCCCTGCAGGTTGTGCATGGCGGCAACCACGTTGGCGGGAGCGCAGACGTAGCCCACCCGCCAGCCGGCAACGGAATGGCTTTTGGAAAACGAATCCACCAGCAGCGTCTGTTCCTTCAAGGCCGGGAACAGTGACACGATGTTGTGGTGTTCATGGGGCTGGCGGATCAGCTTGCGGTAGGACTCGTCGAACACCACCCAGAGCTTGTGATCGTAGGCAAGCCTTGCAATGAGCAGCAACTGCTCGCGCTGATACACCGTGCCCGTAGGGTTGTTGGGCGTGTTGATCACGATCATCCGGGTTCGCGGGGAAATCGCCTGCTCGACGGCTTTGCACGTCAGACGATAGTCGTCGGCTCGGGTGTCGACATAAACAGGCACGGCGCCAGCCAGCAGAATCTGTGCAGGAAAGGTTTCTCCATAAGGCGCGGGGACAACGACCTCATCGCCAGGGTTGAGTAACACCATCGCCGCGTTGAAAAGCGCTTGCCTGGCGCCGGCAGTCACCGCCACTTCACTGGCCACAAACGACACACCACAACGCTGACTGACGTCCTTCGCCAGCGCCTCGCGCACTGCAGGCATACCGATGGGCGAGGTATAACGGTTGTGCGCCCGCCGAATGGCATCGACAGCACCCGTTTTCATCGCCTCGCTGGCGTCGAACGATAATTCGCCATCAGCAAAGTTGATAACGTCGACGCCACTTTCTTTCAGCGCAGAAACTTTATTGCGGATATCGGACGTGCCAAGAGCACCCCATCCACGTACACGGCAGGCGAGCGATAGTTGAATTGCAGCGGGCGCGTTGTTATTCATGCTTATACCAGCCGAACGATCCAAGCAACCAAACAGGAACACCGTAAGTCAGTGAAACCCGGCAACGACGAATCTAATAGAGCGACCGTATGAACACTTGGCCCGCTTCATAGTTTGATGACACGTTACCGGGCGGGCCAATACTCTTTCTGTCGTTATTGATACTGAAAGCGAAACCGGGGTTACATGCTTAATGCACTGCCAGCGGCACCATCGCAGCCAATGACATGACCGCGACGGCGCACTTGCCTGCTTCCAGGCTGCCGAACGCCCTTGGCGGCTCAGTGCATCAGCCGCGCACAGTCCTTCATGACGTTGGACTTGCGACGCAAGTACTCGGAGAAAATACCCCGCGCCGCCGCAGGATCGATCTCGATCTGCGTCGCTTCGACAAACGCGGTGATCGCCGCAACGGCATGCGCAAAGTGATTACTTTCAGTGCCGCCGGTGTGTACCGTGACCCATGCGATTGTGGAGCGGACGCGGGAATCGGGGATGCCCATATCGCGCACGAACCATCGAGAGTAAAGCGGGTGCAACAACTCCACTTCGCCGTGGGTATACACCTCATGCACCAGCGTCGTCAGCAAGCCTTGCATCAAGTCGCGGTCGCGCAGGCGGCGCGTGTCGGTCCAGTCTTTGAACAGCTGCGCCGAGGGCAGGCAATTCTCTCTCAACAACCACTGATCATCGCCGCACAACGGCGTTGCCATGTTGTAGAACAGGTCTGCGTGCTGGATGTTGCCCAACGCACCCAAATCCTCATCGGTAATGCGTTGCAGGCTGCCGCAGGCGTTGTAGAGCTGCCGGGCAACCTTGTCGTCCTGCTCCGCGCGCGCCAGCAACGTCAGGCGGTTGGCCAAACCGGACACGCTGGCTGCCGAGTTATTGGTCTTCGACCAGCTCGCAAAGAACTTGCGCAGCACCACGGGCGAATGGTGACGCGACGTAAGCTGCGTAAAGGCATCCTCGATTGCCGTCAACGACTCTTCCTGCTCCCAGAACGCCTCGAACAAGGCATGCTTGAGTGCACTGGCGGGCATGTCGTTCAATACAGGCTCGATGATTTTCAACAGCTGACTTTGCTGCGCCACTACGTTACTCATGATCACCTCCTGTAACCGTTATTTTCAGATGACGAATCGGGCAAATGAATCGACTTGGCCTTTGCCGGTGCGGCGGCCAACCGAGGCTGATCAGGCTGGACGGGCTTCCAGCCACCCAAACCAATCAGTAACGAGAGCAGTTGCGACCCCATGATCAGCGCCACGCACCCTTGCCAACCCCAGTGACTCCAGACCACCGCCGGCACCACCGCGCCAAAACTGCCGCCCAGGTAATACGCCGTCAGGTACAGCCCGACCGCGCCGGATTTGTGGGGGCCAGCGGTTGCCGCAATAAACGCGTTGGCAGACGCCTGAGCGAGAAAAACCCCCGTCGAACTCAATGCCAGGCCCAGCACGATCAGCCATAACGACGGCATCAGCGTCAGGACCGAACCGGACACGCCGAGAAGCGCCGCTGCGGTCAAGAGCTCCGACTGCGGCCTGGACTTGCTCAGACGTCCGGCAATCGGGATCACCACCAACGCCAGCAGGAACACCGCATAAATGGCACCCAGCGCGGCGGCCCCCAGGTTGAACGGTGCCTGACCGAGATACAGACCGGCGTAGGTGAACATCGCCACTTGGGAAAACAGCACACAAAAACCGACACCGTAGGCGGCCAGCAACGGTTTGCGGCACAGCTCGCGATAGCTGCCCAAGCGAACGGGGGATGCCTTACGCGCCGCCACCGGCTCGTTGGGCATCAGGAGCTGAATGGCCAGCCCCACCACCAACCCCACCACGGCCAGCAACTCAAAGGCCTCGCGCCAGCCCACGTATTGGGTCATGGTTCCTGACACGAAACGCCCGGCAAAACCGCCCAGCACCGTGCCGGCCACATACAAACTGGTGATCTCGGTCACGGCCCCGCCTTTCCAGCGATCACCGATATAAGCCACACTGGTCGCGAAGACCACAGGTATCAACATGCCCTCAAGGAAGCGCCAGATCAGCAACTCGGCAAAACTGCCAGCCTGAGCAGCAAAGAGTGCCGGTATCGTCAGCATCATCGCCGCGACGACAATCACTGAGCGTTGCTCGAAGCGAAATGTCAGTCGGCTGACAAAGGGCGCGGTCATGGCAACCGCCAGGGTCGTGACGGTGATACTCCAACCGGCTTGCCTGGCGCTCACCTGGAAACTAAGGGCCAGTTCCTGAAGAATGCTCTGGGTCGAATAAAGATTAAGAAAGGCCGCACAACCACACAAAAAAAGCGCGACGCGAGCATGCTGCTTGCGCGAATCCATGAGACCTCTCGTTTTATCCTGACGGGTCTTTATAGAATGAGCAGCCTTGCGAACACCAATACCGAATTACGACCGATCGATACCCAAGGAACAGGATGCTCGACTTACGCAAGTTACGTTATTTTCTGACGGTTGCTGAAGAACTGCACTTCGGCCGCGCGGCATTGCGCCTGCACCTTGCACAGCCCCCGTTGACCCGACAGATCTCGGCGCTGGAAGCCGAACTGGGGTTTCGCCTGTTCGACCGCACCAGCCGCACCGTGACGCTGACCCCGCAAGGCCGTCATTTTCTGCCGTACGCCCGCGCAGTGCTGGATCAGGCCAGCCTGACAGAAGTCATCGCCAGCAAACTTGCGGCGGGCGAAGCCGGCCAATTGGTATTGGGTTACGCCAGCTCGATTGCGCTGTCAGACCTGTTCAGCCAGACCATCCAGGCCTTCGCCCAACGTTACCCTGAAGTGCAACTGACCCTGGTGGAAAGCGCCTCCAGCAGCCTGTACTCGAAAGTCGTGGACGGCCGCGTCGATGTCGGCCTCAGCCGCTTGCAGCCCGAACGTGAACAGACCGACGTGCAGGTGTTGTCACTGATGGAAGAACCCTTGGTAGCCGCCCTCGCCTGCGACAACCCGCTGGCCAGCCAGGAAGACGTGACGCTTCCCCAGCTTGCCACCTACCCCCTCATTCTATTCCCGGCGGACTACGGCTCCGGTCTCAACGAATCCATCCGCCACCTTTATCGCCAGCACGACCTGCCCGTCCACCCAGGCCCCTCCGGACGCCAGATCACCTCAATCATCGCCCTCGTCGCCGCCGGCCAGGGCGTCGCACTGGTGCCGGAATGCACCCGGACGCTGGCTAAAAAGGGCGTTGTCTATCGGCCGTTGAACGAGCCGGAAGCGTGCGTGCATTTGCTGATGCTGACCCGGACGCAGGGACGGTCGTTGTTGGTGGAGGCGTTTATGGGGGTGGTGGGTGAGGTTTTGGGGCGGGGGGTGTGAGCTAGTCGTTATGTCAGGTTGTGAGCGCTGACAGGTCTACCAAAGTGCTGCCGCTTAGAGGCACTGGTCTGCAATGGACACGTGAGCGGCCATAGCGCCAGCACAGCGCTCACATGACGCTGCGCACCTATGTCGCATCCCCTAACTCTAATAGCGTTATCAGTCAGATACGCACAGCACTATCACAATGATGAAAGCACTTAGCTTTTCTGAAGATGAATATCGGCAGGAAGGTTAGGCGACACCGACTCAACGCTCTGAATCCGCTAGCGTTCAAGACCGAGATCATCTCTTGTCACCGCCCCCCCAATGCCCAACATGAAACAGATTGTCATAGCTGGCAAGGCTATAGCATCATCCATTTCCTACAGAAAGCATGGAAAAGGACTACGCAGTGCTCAGCAAAAAACCGATCGCAAAACGCGCGGGAGCTTTCGCGTCTGACCAGTTAAAAATAGGGGACATTTATACTCGCGACGACCTGCGAAATCGCTTCCAGATCACAGCCTCAAGCCTTAACAACGGTATTTTCAAACCAGCTGCTTTCGACTCCGTATGGATCTTTGTTACTGAACATAAAACAGCAGATCGCACACAATACGAAGATGCCTTGATCGACAGTGTGCTTCACCTGGAAGGTCAACTCAAGGGAGGCACTGACTACCTGATTGAAGAACATATCGAACGAGACTTAGAACTGCTGGTATTTTACCGTAAGAAAAAGTATCAATATCCTGGGGCGGGGTTCTGCTACGAGGGACGTTTTAGTTATAAAACGAAAGAAGGCTCATCACCCACTAAATTTGTATTACACAGAACCAGTACCCTTCCCTATTCAATCACTGACATTAAAACCAAATTGGATCTTCAGGGCGAGTTTGACCCTGTCGACATCGTTGACGCTCGGGGACGAATATTTACCAACATTGTTCGTCGCCAAGGCCAAACTACCTTCCGTAAAAACCTGCTGAACGCCTATTCAGGTCAATGTGCTGTGACGGGTTGTAAAATCGAATCGTTGCTAGAGGCAGCGCATATCGTGCCTTATCTGGGAACGAGCACGAATGTAACGAGTAATGGTTTACTGCTGCGCACAGATATTCACACCCTATTCGACATCGGTCTGCTATGGATTGAACCGGAGACATTTCGAGTCAGGTTAGCTGCAGAGCTCATGACCAGTGAATATCAACAGTTCGAAGACACCCCTATCTCACTGCCCAATCTGCCGTGCGACGCGCCTAGTAAAAAAGCGCTACGATCACATTTCCTTTCGCTGCAATTGGTCTGCGAGTAGCGGATTGCCTACTCAGCAGCCCCACTCTATGCTTCTCCAGCGCCTAAGAAACGCATCCAAAAGTAGCGGCCTGATCGCTTCCGATAAATGCGGCTTTTGATACCTGCATGCCTTGGCTGCGCATCTTAAAATCACTGCTATGTCGGGAGCGGACCAATACATCTGGTAACGGCCAGCTTTAAAGGCCTGATCGGGCGATGGGGTGTTAAAGCGACAGAGTTATTCATAGACCATTTCTTGCTGCCCCCCTCAACCTGTCTCTTATAC